>NZ_JARHUC010000009.1 GCF_029223255.1 Albimonas marina | reverse complement strand
GGGCTGGAGTCCCTCGCCCGCATCAACGATGCTGACCATGTCAGGCTGCCCGCCGTGGCCGCCTGATCAGCCTCGGGCCTCGCCGAAGGCCGGCGCTCCTACACCACGTCTCGGGGCGCTACCGATCGGGCGTGACGGATGGAGCGGAACAGGGTCTCGTTGAGAAGCTCGTCCCTGAGCCGCCTGTTGAAGCTCTCGGCGAAGGCGTTCTGAACCGGCTTGCCGGGCTGGATGCATTCCCAGGCCACGCCCCGGTCGTCCGCCCAGGCGAGGATCGCGTTCGAGGTGAACTTGGTTCCGTTGTCGCTGACGATCGCCGTGGGACGGCCTCTGCGGGCGACGATGGCGTCCAGTTCCCGCACGACCCGCACGCCCGAGAGCGACGTGTCGGGAACCAAGGCCAGGCATTCGCGGGTGCAGTCGTCGTCGACCCCCAGCACCCGGAACCGCCGCCCGTCGGTCATCTGGTCATGCACGAAGTCCAGCGACCGGCGGGCGTTCGGCACGTTGGGGACGGCCGTGGGCGCGCGGGTTCCCAGCACCCTCTTCCGGCCGCCGCGACGACGGACCAGCAGCTTCTCTTCCACGTAGATGCGCTGCACGCGTTTGCGGTTCACGGCCATCCCTTCCCGCCGCAGCAGCGCGTGCAGGCGGCGATAGCCGAAGCGCCGCCGTTCGCGGGCCAACTCTCTCAGCCTCTGACGAAGCGCGCCGTTGATCCTGCCCGGTCTGGTGGAGACTCGTGCTACGGCTTTCGAGCCAGGAGAGGAGTGTGCGATTGAGACGAAGACGCGCCGCCATTTTCCGGAAGAGCTTTACGCGACAGGCCGTCGAGCCTGTGCTCGACAGCTGTCTGCCGATCGTGCGCGTCGCCGATGAGCTCGGCCTGCACGAGATGCTGCCGCGGCGCTGGATGAAGCCGTTCTCCGAACCGTCGCCGGCGCGGCGGCCCGCGACGCAGGTCCCGTCTCCGGCGGACCTGGCCGCGGAGAACGCGCGGCCGAAGCGGGAACTTTCGCGGGGCGCAGATGGAGCGCGACATCCTAGACAAAGCTGCGCTCACCTTCGGAGCGGCCAGCCGGTGAAGCACCGGTTCGTCGATGAGCGCCGCCAACTCTGGCCGGTTCGCATAATCTGCCGCGTGCCGGGCGTGTCGCCGAGCGGCCATTACGCCTGGCGCCGTCGGCCGGAGAGCGGGCGCGCCGCCGCAAACCACGCGCTGCCGGCCGAGATCCGGGCGGTCCACGCCGAGAGCGGCGGGGCCTACGGAGCGCCGCGGGTGCAGGCGTAGCTGCACGCCCACGGCCGGCGTGTCGGCCGTCACCGGATCGCGCGGCTGATGCGCCGGGCCGGTCTGCGCGGCCTGGCGGCGATGCCACGCCGGATGCGCACGACGGACAGCCGGCACGATCACCCGATCGCACCGAACAGGCTTCGGCGGAACTTCACGGCGACGGCGCCGAACCAGGTCTGGCTCGCCGACCTGACCTGCGTCCGCACCGGCGAAGGCTGGCGTTCGCGGGGCTTGCGCGGCCCCGCAGGGGCCACGGTCCCAGCTCATCTGGCGGCGCTGATCGACATGCAGACCGGCAAGGTCGTCGGCTGGGCGGTCCGCGACACCTTGCACGCCGACATCGCGCTCGAGGCGTTGGAAATGGCCATCAAGCGGCAGCGCCCCGCGCCGGGGCTCGTGCATCACAGCGACAGGGGTATCCGCTACGCAGCGGACGCCTACCGCCAAGCCCTTGCCGCCGCATGGATCACGTCGTCGATGAGCAGGAAGGGGAACTGCCTCGACAACGCGCCGATGGAGCTCTTCTCCACACCCTGAAGGTCGAGCGCGTCCATCACCGCGTCTACGCCACCCGCGACGAGGCGCGTCGCGATCCTTCGCGTTCGTCGAGGGCTTCTACAACTCCCGGCGGCTTCATTCCGGAATAGGCTGCCGTTCGCCGGCCGACATGGAGCGAATGGCGGCATGACCCCGTCCACAAGATCGGGGCAGGATCACCTTCGACCACTTCAACATCCAGCGTCACTTGGTTGCCCGCCGCACGATGACGAGTCTGCAGGCGGAGACCTTCGCGACCTGGCGCGAGATCGCCGCCGCCTGAAGGCGGGTCCCATGCGGCTCGCGGGCGCCTGCGCCTCGACCTCACGACGCCGTTGCAGGCGATCACCCTACAACGCGACGGCGCCCTCGAGGGGCATGCCGAGCCCGCCGGGAGGATCCGCCGCCCGCCGTTCACGCATCGGCGCCCATCCATGCGTTGCGTTCGCGGCCGCAAGGACGCCATTTGGCCACGCCGGTCGACGGCGCCATGCAGCAGGAAAGCCAGATGTCCGATATCGAGATCGCCCGCGCGGCCGACAAGAAGCCGATCCACGAGATAGGGGCCATGCTCGGCATTCCCGCCCGGCATCTGCTGCCCTATGGCCACGACAAGGCGAAGGTCGACGCGGCCTTCATCCGGGCCCAGGCGGACAAGCCCGACGGCAAGCTGATCCTCGTCACCGCGATCAACCCCACGCCCGCGGGCGAGGGCAAGACCACGACCACCGTCGGGCTGGGCGACGGCCTGAACGCCATCGGCCGCAAGGCCGCGGTCTGCATCCGCGAAGCCTCGCTGGGTCCGAATTTCGGCATGAAGGGCGGCGCGGCCGGGGGCGGCTACGCGCAGGTCGTGCCGATGGAGGACATGAACCTCCATTTCACCGGGGACTTCCACGCCGTCACCTCGGCGCACAACCTGCTGGCGGCGATGATCGACAATCACATCCACTGGGGCAACGCGCTGGGCATCGACGTGCGCCGCATCGCCTGGCGACGGGTGCTCGACATGAACGATCGAGCGCTCAGGCACGCGACCATCGGGCTCGGCGGCGTGGCCAACGGCTTCCCGCGCGAGAGCGGCTTCGACATCACCGTGGCCTCGGAGGTGATGGCGATCCTCTGCCTCGCCGAGGACCTCGAGGATCTTCGCCGGCGGCTCGGCGACATGATCGTCGCCTACCGCGGCGACCGCTCGCCGGTGCTGTGCCGGGACCTTGAGGCCGACGGGGCGATGACCGTGCTGCTCAAGGACGCGATGCAGCCCAACCTCGTGCAGACGCTCGAGAACAACCCGGTCTTCGTCCACGGCGGGCCCTTCGCCAACATCGCGCATGGCTGCAACTCGGTCGTGGCCACGCGCACGGCGCTGAAGCTCGCCGATTACGTGGTCACCGAGGCGGGGTTCGGCGCCGACCTGGGGGCCGAGAAGTTCTTCGACATCAAGTGCCGCAAGGCCGGGTTCGAGCCGGACGCCGTGGTGCTGGTCGCCACGGTGCGCGCGCTGAAGATGAACGGCGGCGTCGCCAAGGGCGAGCTCTCGGCCGAGAACGTCGCGGCGGTCGAGGCCGGCTGCGCGAACCTCGGCCGGCACATCGAGAACATCAAGCAGTTCGGCGTTCCCGTCGTCGTCGCGATCAATCACTTCGTCACCGACGCCGACGCCGAGATCGAAGCGGTCAAGGCCTTCGCCGCCCGCCGGGGGGTCGACGCGATCCTCGCGACGCACTGGGCCGACGGCGGCCGGGGCGCGGTCGCCCTCGCGGAGAAGGTGGTCGAGATCGCCGAGACCCACGCCCGGCAGTACGCCCCGCTCTACCCCGACGAGATGGGGCTCTTCGAGAAGATGGAGACGATCGCTCGGCGCATCTACCGCGCCGACGGCGTGGTCGCGGACGAGAAGATCCGCGCCCAGCTGACGGCCTGGGAGGCGCAGGGCTACGGCGATCTGCCGATCTGCATGGCCAAGACGCAATACAGCTTCTCGACCGACCCCGAGCGCTTGGGCGCGCCGGAAGGATTCTCGGTTCCCCTGCGGGAGGTCCGTCTCTCGGCCGGCGCGGGCTTCGTCGTGGCGATATGCGGGGAGATCATGACCATGCCCGGCCTGCCGCGCTCTCCCGCGGCCCAGCGGATCGGGCTGAACGCCGCCGGCGACATCGAGGGTCTGTTCTAGCCGGAGCGCGCCGGGGCGGGATCCCGGCCGGCCCTCGCTCCGGAATGGCGGTCCCGCATCGCAGGAAGGTCGATGCGGGATCCGCATGATGGGGAGACGCGTTCCGAATGCGTCCTCCGTCCGCCCGGCCGTCGGACCCGAGCGGACGACGGTCGGTCGTCGGGGGTCAGTCGTCGAGCCGGGTGTACTTGCTGCCCTCGATGTTCGCCGCTGCCATCAGGCCCTTCTCGCCGAAGACGAAGCCGACGATCGGCGACGACACGGTGGTGGTGTCTCCGCCCACGGTGGCGCCGGATTTCACGATCGCCACGGACCCGTCGACCCCGGCCTCCCAGCCGTTCGCGGAGGTGAAGCCGTCGAGCGCCTCCTTCGTGAGGAACATCAGCACCTGCGAATAGGACTGCACGCCGGCCTGGAACCCGATCGAGGCGCTCACCAGGCGATAGTAGGCCTGCGGGGCCCCGCCGACGCGAAGCACGCCCTTCCCGCCCTGACCGCCCACGACGAAGCCGGCCTTGGTGATTTCGGGCATGATCAGGATCCCGACCGACTTCCCGCCAAGCTCCTTCGCCGCCGGGTTCTCGGCATAGAGCCGGGCCAGCGCGGCGTTCGCCTTGGCGTCGATCTCCATGCGCTCCGCTTCGTCGGCCTGCGCGAGAGGGGGCGTCGCAAGCGTCGCGGCCATCAGGCCGGCCACGGCGAGACGTCTGGTGATTTGCATGTCAGGGTCCTCCCGTCGGCGGAGCCGGCCGGCCTTCCGGCCGCGCCGACCCGCCTGCCGCGCCGTCTGCGTGATCTGGAAGCGTCGCGCGCTCGGCGCCTGAGAGGCCCGGCGACGCCCGTCCCACGGTCGGTCGGCCAGAAGCTTGCAGCCGCCTGCGGCCCCGATCAAGCGAGATGACGTCCAGCCCGCCCGATACCGACGTCTCGGCGTGACGGTCCGGGCCTCACGAGAACCGCCGCAGGCTTCGGTGCGTCGGAAGCGCGGCTGCATCGGGGAGCCGTCCGGCGAAGGGGCGCCGGGCGATGACCTCCCCGGTCCGAGCGCTATCTCGCCCCGGTGATGAAGCGGGAACGAGGCGCCGGCATGAGTTCGCGCGACGACGAGATCTTTCAAGCCGGTCGCCGCGGCGCCTCGCAGCGTCCGCCGCGGGACGACGGCGCCGCCGCTCGGGCGCTTTCGGTTCCGAGCCGGCGACTGGAGCGGCTGGCGCGCCTCGGGGGCCTCGCCGGCGCCGTCGGCGCGCGCATGGCGACGGGCGCGTTGACCGACCTCGCCGCAGGGCGCCGGCGCTCCGCGCGGGACCTCCTGCTGACGCCCTCCAACCTGCGCCGCATCGCCGACGACCTCGCCCGCATGCGCGGCGCGGCGATGAAGGTGGGCCAGCTGATCTCGATGGACGCCGGAGAGATGCTGCCGCCCGAGCTCGCCGACATGCTCGCCCGTCTTCGCGCCCAGGCGGACGTCATGCCGGCCCGCCAGCTGCGCGCCACGCTGGACGCGCAGTGGGGGCGCGACTGGCGCGGGCGCTTCGCGCGGTTCGATGCGCGGCCGCTCGCGGCGGCCTCCATCGGTCAGGTCCACTACGCCGAGACCCGGGACGGCCGGCGCCTGGCGGTGAAGGTTCAGTATCCGGGGGTGAAACGCTCCATCCGCTCGGATGTCGACAACGTGGCGGCGCTGGTGCGGATGTCGGGGCTGGCGCCGTCCGGGCTCGATCTCGATCCGTTGCTCGAAGACGCCAAGCGCCAGCTCGAGGCCGAGGCGGACTACGCGCGCGAGGCGGCCGAGCTCGCCGCGTGGGGCGAGCGGATCGCCGGTCTCGAGGGCCTCGCCGCGCCGCGCCCCCACGCCGATCTCTGCACGCCCGAGGTGCTGGCGATGGATTTCATGGACGGTCGACGGGTCGAAACGCTGGCCGACGACGCCGCCCCGCGCACCCGGGCCGCGGGCCTGCTGATCGACCTTGCGCTGCGCGAGCTGTTCGAGTTCTCGGCCATGCAGACCGACCCCAACTTCGCCAACTACCTCTGGGACGCGACGGGGGACAGGTTGGTGCTGCTCGACTTCGGCGCGTCACGCGCCCTGCCCGCCTCGACGGTCGAAGGATACCGCGCGTTGCTGCGCGCCGGACTTTCCGGCGACCGGGACGGGATCGCGGCGGCGGCGCGGACGCTGGGCCTGGTCGGACCCGGCGATGCGACCGGCCATCGCGACGCGGTCCTCGACATGATCGGTCGCGCGACGACGGCGCTGGCCGAGGACTGGCCGCTGTCCCGCGTGCAGGCGGAGCTGCTTCCGGAACTGCGCGCGAAGGGTCTGGCGCTCGCCGAGGACGGGGGAGCCGGCTCGACCCCGCCCATGTCGACGCTGCTCGTGCAGCGCAAGCTGGCCGGCGTCTTCCTGCTCGTCTCGCGCCTGCGGGTCGACGTGCGCGTCCGAGCGGCCGTCGCGGCGCGGCTGGACCCGCAGCCATCCGCGACCGCGGCTTTCTAGTCGCCGGCGGGCCCGACGGGGACCGCGACCTCGTTGCGGCGGCTCCAGGGAAGGGTCCAGGGCGGATCGTAGTAGTAGGTCGCCGCCTCCCCCTGCGCCGTCCAGTCCGAGCCGGAGACGATCTCGAGCAGCCGCGTCTTGCGCGTCTCGGCGCGGGACTCGAGCGGCAGACCGGAGTAGCGCAGGACGGCCTCGGTCCGCCCGGGCGTCTCGACCAGACGCACCCGTGGATCCGTGGGCTGCGGCGCGGTCGCGGCATCGTAGGCGGCGGGGAGGAAGAACCTCATCCTGACGCCGCCGTCCTCCGCGGCCGCGGTCTCGACGGGCGCCGTCATCGCGATGTCGGCGCCCTCTGTCCGTGTCTCCACGGGCGCCGTCATGGCGATCTCGGCGCCTCCGGCATTCTCCCCCGAGATATAGGCGAACAGGCGACGGAAGGCGGCGTTTCCGCCCTCGGCGACGGTCTCCGCCGCCAGGCGCGGCGCGTAGCGACGCACCTCGACGTCGTCGGCCAGACGCGCGACCGTCTCATAGGACGGCGTCTCGATATCCCGCTCATCCGCGGCGCAGGCCGCCAGCAGCGGCGCGACCGCGACGGCGAGACCGGCCGTCAGGACTCTTCGGACCCTCATGGGAAGCAGGATCTCCGTCGTCAGGTGAATTCGGACGCCCAGCGGAGGTGAGACTTGGCGTGCGCTCTCCCCCGATCAAGGCTGCGCAGCGCGATCTTCGCGGAGAGGGGGGCGTCCACGGATCTCGTCTCGAGGGTCCGGCCGCACGGGCGCTGGGACGCCAGGGGCGTTGCTATGTGGCCGGGCGATCGCCTGAAACGGAGTGGGTCTGCACCTCATGCGGCGGCGATCCCGCGCTCGACCAGCAGGTCCCCGACATAGCGCTAGCTCAGGGCGAACCTGGCATGGAGCCAGACCGCGTGCTGGATCATGACCGGCGGAACGCGATGGCGGGCACAGACGATGCGACGCTTGCCCGGGTGTCTCGCACCTCATCTTGATGCGCGATCCGGTCGATATGTCGAAGCCGCCGCGCGATGCACCGTTGTCGAGCGGATCAGCCAACCTGAATGGCTGCGGACCCCTGCGCCTGGCGGAGCGATCGGGCCGTGTCGTCGTCTTCGAGGCGCGCACGGAGTCTCGGTCAGGCCGTGCAATCCGATTTCGGTTGGGTCGCGGCAATGTTCGACGCTAACATGACGTTGCGGAAGCCTACTGGGGAACGCCTGGGCATCATCGACGCCGCCCCTCGCCGGCGGTCTCGGGCGCGGCCCAGCGAAACCGGACGGCGCGTCGGGCCCGCTCGATCGTCGCCATGGGACAGGGGGCCGACCATGCCTGGAGGAAAGATCAAGCAGAAGCCCGGCGCGGCCGACGCAGGCCTGTCGCCGGGCGAGATCCTGCTGATGCTGTACGCCGCAACCGACTACGACCAGGTCTTCACCAGGACCGGCAAGACCTATGGCGAGCTCGAGCTGAGCGGCGGCGGCTTCGTCGCTCACCTGGAGCTCATCCTGGACGCCACGGGCGCGCCCGAATTCGTGGCCGCCCTCGACCTCGACCTAGATGACGGGGCCCACCTGGCCAGCGGCCTGGCCGAAGAAATGCGCTTCGACGACTTTTTCGACGCGCTTCATAAAGGGCTCGACCACCATCAGGCCGGCGACCTCGACGGCGCGCTCCACCACCTCGCCTCCGTGTTCGGCCGCGAGGCGATCAGGATCATCGGAACCGGCCTCGCGGACCGGATCCTGGGCACGGTCGGGGACAACGTGATCAAGGCCAGAGGCGGCGACGACACCGTCCTGGGCTCGGAAGGGGCCGACAAGATCAACGGCGGCGCCGGCGACAACGGCATCTTCTACGGCTCGGTTGAGGTCGGAACGAAGAAGCTGGGCGTGTTCGGCGACCTGCTAAACAACTTCGCCCGCATCAAGGGCGAGGACCAGATCATCAAGAAGTTCGTCGACCTGGGCGGCACCGACGGGCGCGACACGCTGCTGGGCGACGACCGGGGCAACTTCATCTCGGGGCGCGGCGGCGACGACTCGATCAACGGGCGCGGCGGCGACGACTTCATCTTCGGCGAGGCCGGGGACGACGACCTGAAGGGCTCGGGCGGCGACGACTACGTGGACGGGGGCGAGGGCAACGACAGCGTCGAAGGCGGCACGGGCGGGGACTTCCTGTCCGGCGGCGGCGGCGACGACGCGATCGCCGGGCAGAGCGGCGACGACAAGCTGTTCGGCGGCCTGGGCGACGACACGATCTTCGGCGGCTCAGGCGACGACGCGCTGTTCGGCGGCGCGGACGCTGACGACCTGCGCGGCGGCTCGGGCAAGGACACGCTCGACGGCGGCGACGGCGACGACCTGCTGACCGGGGGCGGCGGCGCGGACGAGTTCGTGCTGGTCACCGGCGGCGGCGTCGACATCATCGCCGACTTCGAAGCCGGCACGGACCGCATCCGCGTCGATCTCCCCTTCGGCGACCTGACATTCGACGACGTGCCGGGCGGGGCCGAGATCCGCACCGCCGGCGGCGACCTGATCGGCACGGTGAAGGGCGTCGACGCAGCCACGCTGAACGACGCCGACAACTTCTTCTGACGCGCGCCCGGCGCCGCTCCGACGCGGGGCGACGCCGACGCGCATCGGGCCCGCCTGCGCCGCGCCGCGGCCGCGCGTCGCGCGAGGGGTCGCAGGCCGGAGGTCGACCTCGCGGGAGAACAGCAGGCGACGCAGCATCGGCCACGTGCCGCCGTTGTGCACCCAGGCCATCCCCGGGCCACCCGATGGGGGCGGACCAGCCGCCTGCAACAACTCCAACATCCAGCGTCACCTGATTGCCCGCCGTACGATGAAGCACCTCCGCACGGACGCCTTCGCGACGTGGCGCGAATTCGTGGCCGCCCAAGGCTCGGCCTCAAGCTGCTCGCGGGCGTCTGCTGATCTGCGCGTCGAAGCCGCTGGGAATGCCGCGCGCCCCGCCGCATTCCCCGTCCCGCGATGACGAGCCCGCGCCGGGCTGCGGCGCCTCGGTCACCGCTGCCGCATCCTTATAGCAGCGCGTCCAGGTCCGTGCCGTAGATCACGCCGGCGCGGGAGAAGGCGAACCAGTCGAGGGTTTCGGGGGCGTGACCGATCTCGGCGTCGGCGCTGCGGTCCTCCTCGACGCGGGCTTCGAACGCGCCGCCGCTCGTCCCCGCGCCGCGGGCCCAGGCGGGATCGGCGCCGGCGTAGCTCGACAGCGAGGCGACGGCGCGGACGCCGGCGGGATAGATGCCGCCGACGGTCGTGGACGAGACCAGGTGGCTGACGCCCGGGGCGCCGCCCGCCTGCCAGCGGAAGTCGTCCGAGCCGCCCTCGCCGGGCGACACCGCGATCCAGCCCAGCGTCTCGACCGCGTGGCCGGAGGCGAGGTTCGCCTCCTCCTCCTGCATCGACATACGGAAGCCGTCGGCGACGACGGCGCGGACGCGGGCGGCGACGAAATCCTGGCCGGCGTCGGTCTGCACCTGCGCCAGCAGCGACGGTCGGGCCTCGAACCCGCGGCTGAAGGCGATGTCCTCGAAACCGCGGGGACTGGTCAGGTTGGTGCGCACCGTGCCCACGTCCACCTGCGCCCCGTTGGGCAGCGCCCACGAGCCGGCCTCGCCGATCACGTATCGCACCGTCTCGGCGACATGCTTGCCGTCCAGGTAGTTCGGCTCCTGCAGGCGCAGGTGGGCCGAGGTCGAGGTCACGTCCGAGACGCGGACGTTCACTTCCTGCCGGCCGTTGGCGGTGGCCACGAAGGCCACGATCACCGGGTTCTCGTAGTCGGCGAGGAAATCTATCACGGCGCCGACGTCGTCGATGACGGTCTCTCCGGTCTCGAGCACCGCGCGCATCGCCACGCCCGAGACGGAGGCCGCCCCGGCCCCCGGCCGGTCGATCGAGACCCAGTCGAGGCGCTGCGCGGCGTGGCCGAGCTCGGCGTCGAGGCTCTGCTCCTCCTGCGCGAAGACGTCGAAGGAGGCGCCGGTCGCGCCCGCGCCCCGGGCCCAGACCGGGTCGAGGCCCTCGACCGAGGAGAAGCCTGCCAGCGTCGAGGCGCCGGCGAACCCCGCCGGCAGGGCGACGGTGGCGACGCCCCTGGCGACGCCGGCCTCCGACCCCGCGGCCCAGGCGACGCCGCCCGCGGCGCCCTTTCCCTGCTCGAACGCGATCCAGCCGATGCGCTCGACGGCATGGGCGAGGTCGCCGGCCTCCTCCTCCTGCATCGCCACCTCGAAGCCGCCGGGGCCGTCGCCCTGCTGGCGGGTCACGACGAAGGAGGGGCCGGCCTCGCCCTGCACCTGGGAGAGGACGGAGGGGCGCTCGGCGAAGCCCGCGACGAAGGCGACGCTCTCGAACCCGTCCGCGGGCAGGACGCCGCCGTCGAGGAAGGACCCGGCCTCGAACAACGTCCCGTCCGGCAGCACCCAGGCGCCGGCCTCGGCGACAAGGTAGCTGACGGTCTCGATCGAATGCTCGCCGTCGAGGTAGTCGGGCTCCTGCAGGCGCAGGGTCAGCTCGTCGCCCGAGACGTCGACCACGCGGACCGCCACCGGCTGCTCGCCGAAGCGGGAGGCGACGAAGGCGATGGCGACGGGGTCCACGTAGCTGCGGGTCAGCGTCAGCGTGGAGGGCGCGTGGGTCAGCGAGACGGTCCCGGCCTCGAACACCGGCGTCGAGGGGCCGGAGGCCGCGAAGGCCCGCGCCTCGACCGCGCCGATGTCGGAGACGGCGCCGACGACCCGCTCGAACCCCTCGCCCCTTCCGTCGAACTCGGTCAGGTCGAGCGGGCGGCGGTCGGCGGCGTCGACGGCGACGCCGTCCGGACGCAGCGCGACGGTCTGCGTCGGACCGCCGTTCCCGGCCAGGTCGCCGTGGATGAAGGGCGAGGTTCCGAAGCCCGCCCGGGTCCAGACCAGCTGGTGCTGGGAGACGTCCCGGAAGGTCTCGACCGGGGTGGCGGCCAGGTCCTCGGCGTCGCCCAGGATCTTCGCGCCGGAGGAATCGGGGCCGAAGATGTTGACCCCGCCGAACGCGGTCGCCGCGGCGCCGGCGATGATCTTCAGGTCGCCGCCGTCGTTGCCGGTGGCGATGCTGTTCGAGATGTCGAGGAACCCGCCCCCCGTGGATCGCGTGTACAGCCCGCCACCGATGCCCCCCGCGGCGTTGGAGGTGAATGTCGAGTCCGTGACCCGCGTCACGCCGCCGCCGTGGGCGTAGAGCCCGCCGCCTTCCCCGCCAGTGCCGTTGCGCGCGAAGGTCGCCTGCGACAGCGTCAGCGCCGCGTCGACGGCGTGCACGCCCCCGCCCTGGTCGGAGGCGAAGTTCCCGAACACCGCGCTGTCGGCGATCGTCAGCGCCCCGCCGTCGATCTTGAGCGCGCCGCCCTCGGCGAAGGTCGGGAGGGTGCGCAGGGCGTAGTTGCCCGAGAGGGTCGACCCCTCGATGCGGTTCCCGTATCCCCCCGTCAGCCACAGCCCCCCGCCGTCGCCGTTCGAGGCCACGTTGCCCGAGAGGGTGGATCCGAAGATCTGGACGTTCCACCCGACGACCCCGCCGCCGGCGACCGTGGCGGAGTTGTCGGCGATCCGGCTGTCGCGGATTTCGCCCGTCCCCATCCAGACGCCGCCGCCCTGCCCCCGCCCGTTGACGTTGCCCGTGACGGCGCTGGAGACGAGCTCTAGCCGCCCCGCCACGAACAGCCCCGCGCCGGAGCGGGAGAAGGTCGGCGCGACGATCTCGTTGTCCACGACCTCGGAATTCACCAGGCGGAGGTCGCCGGAGTTCACGAAGACGCCGGCGCCGTGCCCGTCGACCTCGCCGCCCGTCAGGCGCAGGCCGGTCAGGGTCGCGTCGTCCGCGAAGTGATTCAGCACGCGGGAGCGGTCGTCGGCGTCGATGGTCACGTCGGGCGCGCCGTCGTCGTCGAGATCGCCGTCGATGTCGAGCAGCCCGTCGAAATAGAGCGCGGTCCCATCCAGCGTGATCGTGCCGCCGGCGAGGCCGGGGGCGAAGGTGATCGTGTCCCGCGTGGTCGGGTCGCGGTCGGCGACCATCAACGCCTCGCGCAGCGTGAAGCCGCCGGGGCCGAAGTCGCCGTCGACCACGTCGGCGAGCGAATCCACCACCAGCACGTCCGGCACGTCCTGCGCATCGACGCGAAGCGCCGCGCGCGCCGTGCTCAGCGGATTGGGGCCGGGACCCTGGGCGACGACGTAGATGTCGAAGGGCTGGCCCGCGCCGGCATGGTCGGCGTCTGTGTCGAGGTCGTCGGGGTCGGCGACGGTCAGCCGACCGTTCGCGGCGTTCAGCGCGAAGGCCCGGATCCCGTCGCCGTCGCGATCCGCATTGCCCGAGAGGCGGGCGGGATCGAAGGCGTAGGTCACGCCCTCGTCCGGCGCGCCGCCCAGGCCCGCCGTCGCCTGGAAGTCGAAGACCAGCACGCCGACGGCCGCGGCCTCGGAAACCGGCAGCGGATCCTCGACCGTGCCGGCGTCGGGGTCGTCGACGAAGCTCGGCGCCTGCCGTTCGAACGCGCCGACGTCGATCGAGGCGCCGACCTGCCGCTCGAAGCCGGGCCCGCGCGCGTCGCTGAACAGCTGCAGCTGGCCGTCGCCGTCGAGGTCGGTGGGCGTGCGCGGCGGATGGGCGGCGTCGCCCGCGTCGTCCGCCGCGCCGCCGCCCTTGATCGCGACCGTCGGGACCCGGCCGCCGTTGTCGGCGAGGACGCCGGTCAGGAACTCGTCGCCCGAGGCCGCGACGCCGTCGGGGTCCATGGTCGAAAGTCCCGCGAAGATGCTCGCCAGGCTGGTCTCGACCGTGTAGCCCCCCGCGCCCGGCGGCAGGTAGCTTTGCGACAGGACGTTGGTTCCGACGAACCGCGCCGGCAGCGTCTTGCCCAGCGAGGGGATCGGGTCGGCGTGCAGGTCGTTGCGCGCCCCGTTCGATCCGTTGCCCGCCAGCAGGCTGTTGACCAGGACCAGCGTGTCCGGCGAGGCGGGGGAGATCGGGCGGGCGTTGTCGCGGATGCCGCCGCCGTTGAACTCGCCGAAGTTGCCGACGATCGAGCTGCTGTAGATCCGCGAGACGGCGTTCTCGCCCGCCAGGTAGATGCCGCCGCCCTCGGCGCGGTCGTCCACCCCGCCCGAGCCGGTGTAGACCGAGCCCGCCGCCACGTTGCGGGCCACGGTGGAATTGGCCATCCACAGCCCGTCGCCCGCGCCGTCGGCGCGGTTGAAGATGCCGCCGCCGATGCCGTTGGTGCGGTTGCCTGCGATGGTCGAGCCGACGACGGTCAGCGAGCCGAGGAAGTTCGCGATGCCGCCGCCCGCGTAGCGCGCGAAGTTGTCCGAGATCACGCTTTCGATCACCTCGGCCCCGCCGCGGACGTAGAGGCCGCCGCCCCAGCCGCCATGGGTCTCGTTTCCGGTGATCGTCGCGCGTTCCAGCCTCAGCGTCCCGCCCGCGCTGGTCTGGGCGAGGCCGGCGCCGGACGTCTGCACCGCGCCCGGCGTGCTGGGCGGGCCGAGGCGGCCGCCGGTCAGGGTCAGCGCGCGCACCACGCTGGCGCCGGCGCCCCAGATCTCGATCACCGCGCCGGTGCCGTCGGCGTCGAGGGTCAGGTCGCCCTCGCCGTCGCCGTCCGTGTCGCCGTCGATGTCGAGCGT
Source organism: Albimonas marina (assembly GCF_029223255.1). GTDB lineage: Bacteria > Pseudomonadota > Alphaproteobacteria > Rhodobacterales > Rhodobacteraceae > Albimonas. Next base: position 317,113 of record NZ_JARHUC010000009.1, on the reverse strand, counting down.
TCCCATCGCCCGCAGCGTGCCCTGCGTCAGCGTGATGGTCCCCGCGAGGCCGGAGGCGAAGCGGATCGCGTCGTCGTTGGACGTGTCGACGTTGCTCATCGCCACCGCCTCGCGGAGGCTGAGGGCGCCGGCCGAGACGTCGCCGTCCAGCGCGTCGTCCAACGTGTCGACCACGAAGGTCTCGGCCTCGTCGGAGATCGAGACGGTCAGCTGCGCGGTCGCGCTCTTGCCCCCGCCGTCGAGGATCCGGACGTCGAGGACGTAGTCGGCGGCGGCGGTGAAGAAGGCGCCGGAACCCTTCGCCTCGTAGTCGATCTCGTCGGCGTCGCGCACCGTGATCTCGCCGGTGGCGGCGTCGATGGCGAAGGCCGCGACGCCGTCGCCGTCGCGATCCTCGGGCGCGAGCAGCGCATAGGTCAGGCCGGCGTCGGTCGCTCCGCCGTCGCCGTCGTTCGCGTCGACGTCGAAGACCGCGGCGCCGGTCGCCGCGGCCTCGGAGACGGAGGCCGACGCCGCGCCGCCGGCCAGCGCGCCCTCGAAAACCGGGGGGTGGTCCACCAGCTCCAACGCGCCGATGTCCAGCGCGCCGCCGTCGACGCGGGCGAACCCGTCGCCGCGGCCGTCCCAGGGCGAGGTCTCGGCGGTCGAGGCGTCGCCGTCCCGATCCAGCGGATCCGTCGGCGCGGCGGCGAGGTCGGCGGCGTTTTCGGCCGGGCCGCCGCGCCGGATGCGGGCCACGCCGACGCCGCCCTCGACCGTCATCGCGCCGCCCAGGAACTCGTCGCCCGAACCGGGCGCGCCGTCCGGGTCGTGAAGAACCGTCGCCTCGAAGATCTTCGCGAGGTCCGTCTCCACCAGGTCGGGCGCCCCGCGCGAGGTGGCGCGGTCGAGCAGGTTCACCCCGCTCCAGATCGCGCCGGAGGAGACCTGCGCGGCGCCCACGGGCCCGTTGCCGGCGACGATCGAGTTCGCGATGGACAGGGCCGTGCCGGTCCCCGCCTCGACCGCCAGCGAGCTCACGCCCTCGTTGACGTTGCCGGTCACGGTGGCGTTGACCAGCGTCAGCCCCGGCCCGTGGTGGCGCGCCTCCAGCGCCGGGCCGCCGACGTTGCCCGCCACGGTCAGGTTCTGCAGCCGCGCCTGCGCGACGGTGTAGAGGCCCGCGCCGTCGGCCGCGGTGTTGCCGTCGATCGAGCCGCCGTCCGCGATCACCGGTCCGTAGGCTGCGTAGATCCCGCCGCCCTTGCCGGCCGAGTTGCCGGTGATGCGGCTGTCGAGCAGCATCAGCGCCCCGCCCAGCGCGTCGATGCCGCCGCCCCGCAGGATCGCCGTGTTGTTCGCGACGACCGTGTTGCGAAGGGTCAGCGAGCCGTCGCTGAGCCGCAGCCCGCCGCCGCTCGCCGCCGAGCCGTTGGTCAGGATCAACCCGTCGAGGGTCACGTGATCCGAGGCGTCGGCGGCGACCTCGATCACCCGGTCGAGCCCGTCCGCATCCAGGGTCACGTCCGCGACGCCGTCGTCGTCGAGATCGCCGTCGATCTCCACGGCGGCGTCGATGAAGAACTGGCCGGCGATCATCGTCAGCGTGCCCGCGACCGAGAAAACGATGCGGTCGCCGTCGGAGGCGAGGGCGATCGCCTCGCGCAGGGTCGTCGAAGACCCCGCGCCGTCGTCCAGAAGGCTGTCCACGGTGATGATCGCCATGGCCGTCGTTCCCCCTTCCCCTCCGGCGCCGCGCCGTCGGGCCGCGCCGCCCTAGTCGGCCGCCGCCGCCCGCCCCTGCCCGGCCGCTCCGACCTCCGCCGTCTCGGCGTCGCCCTCGGACACGATCCGCCAGGCGCGGGAGCCGGCGAGGTCCTTCCAGAACGACAGGCGGGCGTAGCGCTCGAACAGGTCGGGGGGCAGCACGGTTTCGCGCGGGGCCGGCGCGACCCGGTCGCGGACGCGGTGGAGGCCGCCCATGCCGAGCTGCGCGTCGAAGGCCGGGGCGTCGAAGGCGACGCGCTCGAAGTCATGGTCGAACGGCGGCTCTTCGAGGAAGCGGTAGACCAGGGCCATCACCTCCGCCGGGCGGCGGGTCAGCAGGTCGTAGTCGACGATCATCAGCCGTCCGGCATGTTCGCCGAAGCAGGCCTCCCGCAGGGCGTGCCAGGGGTAGCCGACGACCCGGTCGGCGGCGGTCAGCGCCTCGACCCGCGTGTAGACGGTGGCGCGCTCGGCGGCGGAGGCGAACAGGCGGGTGTGTTCGAACGGGTCGGCGCGGAACCGCCGCTCGAGGCTGTCGAGGATCCAGGCGACGTCGCGGACCATGCAGATCACGCGCGCGTCGGGGAACAGCTCCGCCAGCGCCGGCAGCTTCGCGGTCCAGGAGCGGTTGGTGTCGAAGATCACCGGCTCCGGCGCCTCGGCGTAGTAGGCGTCGAACAGGCTCCGCACCAGCCGCCTGCGCGCATCGCGGTCGACCATGGCGTGCAACTCCGAGCCGGCCGAGACCTGCGCGATCACCGCGTCGGCCAGTCCGGCCACGGGGCTGCTCATGCCGGCACGGAACCGGGGGTTCTGCCCCAGCAGCGCCGCGAGCAGCGTGGAGCCCGACCGCGGCAGCCCCGAGATGAAGCGGTATCGCGTCGTCTCGCCCATGACGACTTTCCTCCTCCCAAGCCCCGAGGAGATTTCCGTTACGGAAGGATAACGCGTCCAGAACGACCCGTCGACCTCGGCGGCATCGCGCCGACGTCGGCGACCGGCGCCGAACGACGCCTTGCAGGCGCGGAGGCGGCGCGCTCTTAACGGGCGTCCGGCGTCAGGGTTCATGAGCGGCGCTCCCGGATCCGCAGAGCGCAGGCGGCGCCGAAGTTGCGCGTCCAGCGGCGCACGGTCTCGCAGGAGACGCCGGTCCCGCGCTCGGCGAGCAGGTCCTCGACTTCCCGGCGGCTCAGGGCGAACCGGAGGTGGAGCGTGACGACGTGCCGAGAGATGACCGACGGAAAGCGATGGCGGGCGCGGGAGATGGAGCGCATGGCCAGGGACCTGTCGCCCCGTGTCTCGGCGCCCCAGAGCGCTCCGGCCCGGGCGCGCAAGGCGGCTCGGGACGCAGGCGCCGACGCGAGCCGAGGAGGAGGAACGCCAGCCAACCGGCGCCCAGCAGCGGCAGGGTCGCCGGCGCTGGAACGACGGTGTCGGGCGGCGGCGGGGGCGGCGGCGTGCCGCCCAGGCCGAGCCCGCTCAGCGCGACGGAGATCAGGCGGCCGTCCACGGTGAACCTGGACGTGTCGTCGAGAGAGCCGCCCCCGGTCGGCCTGAAGTCGTAGAAGATCTGGCAGGACTCGCCCGGCCCGAGGTCCCGTCCGCCGCAATTCTGCGAGGCCCCGAAGTCGGCGGTGAAAGGCGCGCCGCCGGCGAGGCCGGGGTTGCGCGTCGCGCCGCTGACGTTGGTGATCGAGATCGACTGCTGCGGCGAGACCTCGCCGACGTCGATCTCGCCGAAATCCAGCGCGAGGGTCGAGACGAGGAACGCGTCCAGTCCCCGGCCGCCGAGGGCGATCTCGACCGCCATGTCGTCCAGCGAGAACCGGGACACGTCCGTCAGCGGACCGTTCACCGTCGGCCTGAGCGTGAAGAAGAGCTCGCAGGACTCGCCGGGAGCGAGATCGTGCCCGCCGCAGTTCTGCGAGGCCCCGAAGTCGGGCGTGAACGGCGCGCCGCCGGCGAGGCCGGGGTTGCGCGTCTCGTCGCTGACGTTGGTGATGGTGACCTTCTGCTGCGGCGAGGTCTCGCCCTTGCGCACGTCGCCGAAGTTCAGCGCCCGCGCGGAGACGCGCCAGGGCGACCCCGGGTCGAGTTCGTCGGCCCCGAAGCCGCTCAGCTGCACCTCCGCAAGCTCGCCGTCGATCGTGAGCCGGGACACGTCCGTCAGCGCGCCGGACTCCTGCGGCCTGAAATCGTAGAAGATCTGGCACGACGCGCCGCCCGCCAGGTCGCCGCCGCCGCAGTTCTGCGCGGCGCCGAAGTTCGAGGTGAACGGCGCCCCCCCGGCCAGCCCCGGGTTCAGGGCCGTATCGCTCAGGTTCCTGATGTTCATCACCTGCTGGGAAGAGACCTGGCCGACCTGCACCGCGCCGAAGTCGAGCGCGCCGGGGGTGGCGAGGAACGCCCGGATGCCGGCGCCCCTGAGGTCGATCTCCCGCAGCTCGCCGCCAACCGAGAGGCGCGACACGTCGGTCAGCTCGCCGAGGTCCTGCGGCCTGAAATCGTAGAAGATCTGGCAGGACTCGCCCGGCCCGAGGTCCCGCCCGCCGCAGTTCTGCGAGGCCCCGAAGTTCGCCGTGAAGGGCGCGCCCCCGGCAAGCTGCGGGTTCAGGGTCTCGCTCGTCGTGTTGGTGATGTTCACGGTCGCCGTGAAGGAGGTCGCGCCCTTGTGCACGTCCCCGAAATCGAACGAAAGCGGGGTCACGAGGAACGGCAGCGCATGGGCCGGCAGGACCCAGACGGCGCTCGTCAGAACCGGGAGGAGGGACGGCAGGTATCGGCGCATGGTCTGGTTCCCCGTTTCGATGAGCCGGGAACACGCGTTCCGGCCGATAGCCACGAGGCCGCCGGCAACGCCGATCTCCGGATCACGCGAGCAACGCCCCGAGGCGCCAGATCATGGAAGGATCGCCGCAATCTGACGCACGCGTGCACCGGATAAACCGCTGACGACGGACTCGATCGGCAATTAAATTTACCTTACGTCATAACTCTCTCGATAACCAGTCGGATCCGCTCGCCCGCCTTCCTGCGGCCGCGGCTTCGTCACGCCAGCCGGACGGCGCCCCGAGACGCGGCGCAACAATCCCGGGCACGCGCCCCATCGGCGCCGTCACGTTGTCGGGCGATCGCCTGAAACGGCGGCGCATCTGCGGCCCAGGAGGCGGCGGCCTTGCGCCAGGTCGCGAAGGCGCCGGCCCGGAGCCTCTTCATGGTTCGACGGGAGAACAGGTGACGCCGAATGTTCAAGCGGCTGCAGGCGGCGGCGCAGGGCGACAGGAAGCGCGGGCCTGGGCCAGGCGATCCGAACCCGCACCTCTGGCTCTCCCGCTCGCGAGAGGGTCGATGCGAGACCTCGGCCCGGTTGTTCGACCGGCCGCCGGTCGCATGGCGGTCCGCTGGACGGAGGTTGCGCAGGGCCGCGCCGTCGGATCGCAGTCGGTCGGTGACGATCGCTGCCGGCACGAAGCCGTGTCCTTCGAGCGGCTTGCGCATCAGCCTCGGCGCCGCCGCCTCATCCCGTTGAGACTGGACGATCACCTCGCCCCCCGTCGTCGCCGGCGCGTCAGGGATATCGGTTCCGGCGGCGAACTCGAGCGTCCAACGGCGGACGGTCTCGTGGGAGGCATCGATCCCGAGCTCGGCCGCCAGATCCTCGACATCTCGCCAGCTGCGGGCGAACCGAAGGTAGAGCCAGGCCGCGTGCTGGATGACGAGAGGCGGGAAGCGGCGGCGGGCGCCGGACCTGCGGCGCATCCCCGGGCCGGTCGAGCCGCGTCTCGGGCCGCGATCCGGTTCAAGCGTCGAAGCCGCGCATGACCTGCGGCGTCGCGGTCCGCGCCGCGTCCCGTCGCCCCTTCGGCGAGGCGGCGTCTAGTCGAGGCCGCCTCCGTTCATCTTGACGAAAGTCGCGAACGCTCGTCGTCGCAAGGAAAATTGTGATTTATGAACAAGACATGAGTGAATACTTATCGAAACTTGCCAGACTCGGCCTAAACATGCAATAATTGCAAATCGCGCACGCAACCCGTCCCTCGCTTTAAAGGCGGGTTGGGAGGAGGGGACCTCATGGCCGGCGTCGCAACCACCACCATCTCTGGCGACATCACGATCGATGCGCTGCTTCTGGTCGACGAGGACGACGGAACCACCGTCTGGAAATGGGACACGACCTCCCTCAGCTACAGCTTTCCGGACAGCGGACTGCCCTACGTCTTCGACGAATTCTTCGAGATCGGCACGCTCGGCAGCATCACCGCCTACTTCGGCCTGATCGGCCTCGGCGTCCCGCCGCCCATCGCGATCCTCGCCTTCTACGACGAGATCGCGGTGACCGCGGTCGCCCTGAACGACTTCCAGGAGTTCAACGCCGCCCAGAAGGACTCCGCGGAGTTCGCGCTCGCCCAGTACGCCTCGGTCAGCGGGCTCTCGTTCAGCTTCGGCGAGGAAGGCTGGTTCACCCACCAGGACCTGCGCTTCGGCGAGACCGGGACCACCAACGACGGGCGCGCCTACGCGATCCCGCCGCTGGCGAGCGTCGAGAACCTGCTGGGTTCGAGCGTGCTGGGCGACATGTGGTTCCCGCGCTCGGGCTACGACGCGCCCGCGCCGGGGACCTTCGCCGACAGCACCATCATGCACGAGCTCGGCCACGCGCTGGGCCTGAAGCACGCGCAGGAGAGCGGCCTGTTCGGCGGCGACATTCCCGAATGGCTGGAATCCGCGATCACCGACCAGGCCGGGCCGATCATGCCGGCGGAGTTCGACTCGCTCGAATACACGGTGATGACCTACACGGGTTCGCCCGCCGAGGGGCACTATCCACAGACGATCATGATGCTGGACATCGCGGCGATCCAGTATCTCTACGGCGCCAACTTCGACCATAACTCCGGCGACACGGTCTACACCTGGTCCGAGATCGACGGGACCATGTCCATCGACGGGGCCGCGCAGCGGACGCCCTCGATCAACCGCATCTTCCTCACCGTCTGGGACGGCGACGGCAACGACACCTACGACGCCTCCAACTACGCGGGCGGCGTGCAGATCGACCTGCGGCCGGGCGAGTGGTCGACGCTGTCGAGCGCGCAGCTCGCCTCGATCGGCGGCGCGGTCGCGGGCAACGTCGCCAACGCGCGGCTCTACCAGGGGGACCTGCGCTCGCTGATCGAGAACGCGATCGGCGGCGCGGGGAACGACGTGCTCTTGGGCAACGTGGCCGACAACCTGCTGGTCGGCGGCGACGGCGACGACGACCTCAACGGCGAGGAGGGCGACGACACGCTCGACGGCGGCGCGGGGAACGACACGCTCCAGGGCCGGGCCGGCGAGGACAGCCTGATCGGCGGGACCGGCGACGACGAGATCTACGGCGGCGACGACGACGACGTGATCGAGGGCGGCGCGGGCGCCGACCTGATCGAAGGCGGCGGCGGCGACGACATCGCCTACGGCGGCGACGACGGCGACACGATCTACGGCGGAGACGGGCTGGACATCGTCTTCGGCGGCGACGGCGACGACGCGCTGTTCGGCAATCTCGACGCCGACTCCCTCTACGGCGGCCTCGGCGACGACGTGGTCTCCGGCGGCGGCGACGACGACGAGATCGTGGGCGGCGACGGCGACGACGACCTCTACGGCGGCGACGGCGCGGACCTGCTGCTCGGCGGCCAGGGCGCGGACGAGATCGAGGGCGGCGACGGGGCCGACGAGGCCTACGGCGGCGCGGACTTCGACATCGTCTCCGGCGGCGCGGGCGACGACCTGATCCATGGCGACGGCGCGGGCGACTACCTCTACGGCGGCGGCGACGACGACACGGTCTACGGCGGCGACGGCGACGACCTGCTGACCGGCAACGACGGCGAGGACGAGCTCCACGGCGACGCGGACGACGACGCGATCGAGGCCGGCGCGGGCGACGACACGGCCTACGGCGGAACCGGCGCGGACCGGATCTACGGCATGGGCGGCTCGGACTCGCTGTTCGGCGGCGACGGCGACGACGAGATCTACGGCGAAGGCCCGGGCGAAGGCGGGACCGGAAACGACGTCATCGACGCCGGCGACGGCGACGACTACGTCGAGGGCAACGGCGGCGACGACGTGATCGCGCTGGGCCTGGGCGACGACGAGGCGCTGGGCGGCGTCGGCGACGACACGATCTCCGGCGGCGGCGGAAACGAGTCGATCTCCGGCGACGCCGGAAACGACGTGATCGTCACGCTGGGCGGGAGCGACGTGATCTTCGGCGGCGACGGCGCCGACGTCATCGACGCGGGCCACGGCGCCAACACCGCCGACGGCGGCGCCGGCGACGACGACATCACGACCGGCGACGGCGACGACCTGGTCTGGGGCCGCGGCGGGGACGACCAGATCTCCGCCGGCGGCGGGACCAACACCGTCTACGGCGGCGACGGAAACGACGCCATCGAGACCGGCGACGGCGTCGACACGATCGAGGGCGGCGCCGGGGCGGACTCGATCGCCGCGGGCGGCGGGAACGACGCGGTCTCGGGCGGCGACGACGACGACCTCGTCTACGGCGGCGCCGGCATGGACAGCCTGTGGGGCGACGCCGGCGACGACGAGATCCACGGCGGCGACGACGACGACACGATCTGGGGCGGCGTGGGCAACGACCGCCTGTTCGGCGAGGGCGGCGTCGACCTGGTGATGGGCGAGGCGGGGGACGACACCCTCTCCGGCGGGCCGGGCGCCGACACGCTCGACGGCGGCGAGGGCTGGGACCGCGCCTCGTTCGAGGATGCGACGGGCCCGGTGGTCATCAACCAGCAGGACCCGTCCCAGAACACCGGCGACGCGGCGAACGACACCTGGATCTCGATCGAGGAGTTCGGCCTGTCGGAGTTCGACGACCTCTACATCGGCTTCGACCTCGAGGACCCGATCGACGTGGTCTACGGCGCGGGCGGGAACGACTCGATCTTCGGCTTCGCCGGCGACGACCGGCTCTACGGCGAGGCCGGGCACGACTTCCTGGTCGGCGGCGAGGGCGCGGACGTGATCGACGGCGGCGACGGCTTCGACCGGACCTCGGTGCACGAGTCGATCACCGGCATCGTCATCGACCTGACCGACCAGTCCCGCAACTCCGGCATCGCCGAGGGCGACGTCTACACCGACGTCGAGCACTTCCAGATGACCGAGGCCAACGACGAGTTCCGCGGCCTGGAGGCCGACGAGCTGATCGAGACCTACGACGGGCTCGACACGGTCTACGGCGGCGGGGGGGACGACATGGTCTTCGCCGGCGCCCAGAACGACCTGGTCTACGGCGGCGACGGCGACGACATGCTGGCCGGCCAGGAGGGGCTGGACACGATCTACGGCGGCGACGGCGACGACCTGGTCGGCGGCGGCGAAGGCCATGACGCGCTCTTCGGCGGAGGGGGCGCGGACCTGCTGCTGGGCGGGCTCGGGGACGACCTGCTGTCGGGGGACCTGGGCGACGACGCCCTGGTCGGCGGCGCCGGGCGGGACGACTACCGCTTCGCCGTCTCGGGCTGGGGCGCGGACACGATCCTCGACTTCGAGGACGGGCTCGACACGCTCCAGTTCACCGGGATCGCGGGCCCGCTGGGACGCAAGGCGATCGAGGCCAGCTTCGACTGGTACGATCTGGGCGGCGACACGGTCGTCGAGCTGGTCGCCGACCCGACCCAGACGGTGACGCTTCAGAACTTCGACGTGGCGGACCTCAGCTTCCAGGACTTCCTGCTCTTCGCCTGACCGGCGGGGGCGGGAGGCCGGGCCGACGCCCCGCCCAGGCCTTGAAAGGGCGCCGCCTCGCGGCGCCCTTTCGGTTCGCGCGGCGGCCGTCCGGCGGCGGGTCCGCGGTCGGCCCCGGCTCCGCGGCGGTGCTTCGTCAGTCGCCCAGCTCGCGTGCGAGCGCCTCGGGGGTCAGCACGAAGCGGAGCAGCGCCTCGCCGACCTGGCGCTTCAGGCGGTCCTGGCCGTCGGGGGTGAACAGGGCGTCGCCGAAGATGCGCGAGAAGGTGGCGCGGTTGGCGACGTTGAAGTAGCTCAGCGCCGAGATCTGCCAGTGCAGCTCCAGCGGCGTCAGGCCGGGGCGGAACAGGCCGGCGGCGAGGCCGCGCTCGTAGATGTCCGCCAGCAGCCGGATGACCGAGAGGTTGGGGCCCGCCATCTCGTCCGCGTCGGGCATGTGCGCGCCCTCGTGCACGTTCTCGATCATCACCAGGCGGATGAAGTCGCGGCGGGCGGCGTGATTCTCGAAGGTGAACTCGGCCAGCCGGCGCAGCGCCTCGACGGGGGGCACGCCGCGCAGGTCCAGCGCCTCCTCGGCCTCGCGGGTCCGGCGGTAGGCTTCGGCGAGGACGGCGCGCCAGAGCCCCTCCTTGTCGCCGAAGTAGTAGTAGATCATCCGCTTGGAGTAGGAGGTGCTGGCCGCGATCTCCTCGACCCGGGCGCCGGAATAGCCCTTGCGCGCGAACAGCGCCCGCGCGGCGTCCAGGATGTCGGCCTGCACGGTCGCGGGGTCCTGCTTCCAGCGGCGGCGCGCGCCCTCCGGCTCCGCCCCGGCCTCCGCCTCGCTCTCGTCCAGCTTTGTCATCGCGCCTCCTCCGCCGGCCAGTCTAGCGGCCGGCGCGCGTCGGCGCCCGGCTTCTCGTCGTCGCGCCATTTTAACCGGAGCGAACATTGTTGACATATTTAACCGCCACGGACATTGTCGACGCAAGCCGGAGGGAGACCGGCGCAGGGAGGATCTCGGATTGGCGGACCAGACGGCCCCCGGCGCGCAGGCGAGCGCCCCCGACGCGCGACGGCGCGTTCTGGTCGGGCTGATCGGCCAGGGCATCGGCCCGTCGCGCACGCCGCGCATGCACATGGCCGAGGGGCGCGCCCAGGGGATCGACCTCGACTACCGCCTGATCGACCTCGCCGGACGGGACGAGCCGCTCGGCGCGCTGCTCGACCGGCTGGAGGGCGAGGGCTACGACGGCCTCAACGTCACCTATCCCTGCAAGCGCGCGGTGATGACCCATCTGCACGCCCTGTCGGCGAACGCCGAGGCGGTGGGCGCGGTCAACACCGTCGTGTTCCGCGACGGGCGCCGGTTCGGGCACAACACCGACCACTTCGGCTTCGCCGAGAGCTTCCGCCGCGGCCTGCCCGACGTCGCCCGCGACGCGGTGCTGCTGCTCGGCGCCGGGGGCGCGGGCGGGGCCGTGGCCCATGCGCTCGCCGACGCGGGCGTGGGGCGGCTGATGATCCTGGACGTAGACGCGGCGCTCGCCCGCGACCTCGCCGCCGCGGTCGTCGCGCGCCACGGCCCGGGCCGGGCGGAGGCGGCGAGCGATCCCGCCTGCGCCGCGCAGGCCGACGGCATCGTCAACGCGACCCCCGTGGGCATGGCCAAGCTGCCGGGCCTGCCGCTTCCCGAGGCGGCGATCGAGCCCCGCCACTGGGTCGCCGACGTGGTCTACTTCCCGCTGGAGACAGCGCTGCTGCGCGCCGCGCGGGCGAAGGGCTGCCGCGTTCTGCCGGGGTCGGGCATGGCGATCTTCCAGGCGGCGCGCGCCTTCCGCCTGTTCACCGGGCGCGAGGCCGACCCCGACCGGATGCGGGCGACGTTCGAGAGCTTCGACGCCGCGCCGAACGCCGCGCCGAACGCAGCGTCGCAGGGGGCGGCATGACGCGAGCGCCGCTCAGGACCTCGATCGCCACGGTCTGCCTCGCCGGCGACCTGCGCGAGAAGCTGGCCGCGATCTCGGCCGCCGGTTTCGACGGCATCGAGATCTTCGAGCAGGACTTCATCGCCTTCGAGAAGGGCGCCGGGGAGGTGGCCCGCATGGCCGCCGACCACGGGCTGGAGATCACCCTCTTCCAGCCCTTCCGCGACTTCGAGGGCCTGCCCGAGCCGCTGCGCGCCCGCGCCTTCGACCGGGCCGAGCGCAAGTTCGACCTGATGGAGCGGATGGGCTGCGACCTGGTGCTGGTCTGCTCCTCGGTCCATCCCGAGGCGCTGGGCGGCGTCGACCGCATGGCCGACGACTTCGCCGAGCTGGGCGAGCGCGCCGCCGCCCGCGGCCTGCGCGTGGGGTTCGAGGCGCTGGCATGGGGCCGGCACGTCAACGACCACCGCGACGCGTGGGAGGTGGTGCGCCGGGCCGACCACCCCGCGGTCGGGCTGATCGTGGACAGCTTCCACACGCTGGGCCGCGGCATCGACCCCGACACGATCCGGCGGATCCCGGGCGACCGGATCTTCTTCGTGCAGCTCGCCGACGCGCCGAAGATCGACATGGACCTGCTCTACTGGTCGCGCCACTTCCGCTGCATGCCGGGAGAGGGCGACCTGGACGTGACCGGCTTCATGCGCGCGGTCGCGGCGACGGGCTACGCGGGGCCGCTCAGCCTCGAGGTCTTCAACGACCAGTTCCGGGGCGGCAGCCCGCGGACCATCGCGGTGGACGGGCGCCGCTCGCTCCTGCACCTGATGGACGCGGTGGCGCGCCAGGAGCCGGAGATCGCCATCGCCCCGCCGCCGATGCCGCCGCGCATCCACGCCCAGGGCGTGAGCTTCGTGGAATTCGCCGCCGACGAGCGCGAGGCCGCGGGCCTCGGCGCGCTGCTGCGCGTGATGGGCTTCCGGCGCGAGGGGCGCCACGTCTCGAAGGCCGTGGACCTGTGGCGGCAGGGCGAGGCGCGGATCGTGGTCAACACCGACCGGGAGGGCTTCGCGGCCTCGGCCCACATCGCGCACGGGCTGAACGTGTGCGACCTCGGGCTCGCGGTCGACGACGCGCAGGCGACGGTGGCGCGGGCGCAGGCGCTGGGGGCCGCGACCTTCGCGCAGGCGGTGGGACCGGGGGAGCTCGACATCCCCGCCATCCGCGGCGTCGGCGGGGGCATCCTGCACTTCATCGACGGGCGCAGCGGGCTCGCCCGGGTCTGGGAGACGGAGTTCCGCCCCGTCGCGGACGACGCCCCCTCCGAACCCGCGGGGCTGACGGGCGTGGATCACGTCGCCCAGACGATGAACTACGAGGAGATGCTGACCTGGTCGCTGTTCTACCTCTCGCTGTTCGAGGTGGAGAAGCAGCCGATGGTCGACGTCGTGGACCCCGGCGGGCTGGTGCGCAGCCAGGCGATCGAGGCCGCCGACGGGCGCCTGCGCCTGACGCTGAACGGGGCCGAGACCCACCGCACCTTCGCCGGGCGCTTCATCGCCGACAGTTTCGGAAGCTCGGTTCAGCACGTGGCCTTCGCCTCGTCCGACCTGCTGGCCACGGCCGAGGCGCTGGCGCGCAACGGCTTCTCGGCGCTGCCGATGCCCGACAACTACTACGAGGACCTGGCCGCGCGCTTCGCGCTGGACGACGCCTACGTGGCGCGGCTGCGGGCCGCCGACATCCTCTTCGACCAGGACGCCGGCGGGCGCTTCCTGCAGCTCTACTCGCGTCCTTTCGGGGACGGGATCTTCTTCGAGATCGTGGAGCGGCAGGGCGCCTACGCCGGCTACGGCGGACCGAACGCCCCCTTCCGGGTGGCGGCGCAGGCCCGCCTGATGGGGCCGCCCGGGCTGCCCCGAGACGCACGGCCGCGACTGGACGGCTGAACGGGAACCGAAAAGGGAGGAAGACCATGATGAAGATCGCGCGCAGGACGGCGCTGGGACTGATGGCGGGGGCGCTGGCGCTCGCCGCCGCGCCGGCGGTCGCCCAGGACAAGCCCACGCTGAAGTTCTCGGCGGTGTTCTCCGAGCAGGACATCCGCGCCGAGATGATGAAGCGGCTGAAGGGCGGCGTCTCGGACGTGGCGACCATCGAGCCCTACTACGGCGGCACGCTGTTCAAGCAGGGCACCGAGATCATCGCCATCCAGCGCGGCAACCTGGACATGGGCAACGTCGCGCCCCAGGACATCGCCAACCAGATCCCGGCCTTCTCGATCCTGACCTCGGCCTACCTGTTCCGCGACGCCGCCCACCTGAAGGCGTTCTTCGACAGCGACGCGGGCGCCGAGATGAAGAAGCTGGCCGAGGACCAGCTGGGCATCCACATCCTCGGCCCGACCTACTTCGGGACCCGCCAGGTCGGCCTGCGCATCGACAAGCGCGTCGAGACCCCGGCCGACATGGCCGGCGTCAAGCTGCGCATGCCCGGCGGCGAGGCCTGGCAGTTCCTGGGCGAGGCGCTGGGCGCGAACCCCACGCCGATGGCGTACGCCGAGGTCTACACCGGCCTGCAGACCGGCGCGATCGACGGCCAGGACAACCCCCTGCCCAACGTCGAGAACATGAAGTTCTACGAGGTGATGAAGCAGATCGTCCTGACCTCGCACCTGGTGGGCTACGACCTGCTGGTGATCTCGAAGAAGGCCTACGAGGGCATGTCGGACGCCGACCGCGCCGCCTTCGACAAGGCCGCCGACGAGGCCATCGCCTGGTCGACCGAGCAGCACCTGGCGCGCGAGCAGAAGCTGGCCGACAGCTTCAAGGAGAAGGGGCTCGAGATCTACACGCCCGACGTGGACGCGTTCCGCGCCTTCGCGCAGAAGAAGTATCTCGACTCCGACCTCTCCTCGTCCTGGCCCGAGGGGATGCTGGACCGGATCAACGCGCTGTGACGCCGACCGCGCCCGGGGCCGGGGCCGGCCCCCGTCCCGGGCGCGGATGAAAGGAACGCCGGGATGATGGATCGCCTGGTCCCGCTGGGCGGCTGGCTGCACCGCCGGGCCGAGAACGTCGCCGTCGCGATGCTGGCGGTGATGTTCGCGGCCTTCGTGGTGCAGGTCGCCTTCCGCTACCTGCTGAACCTGCCCGTCGGCTGGGCCTCGGAGCTGACGCTGGTGATGTGGCTGTGGCTGGTGCTGTGGGGCGCGGGCCTGGTGCTGCCCGAGCGCGAGGAGATCCGCTTCGACGTGGTCTGGTCGGCGGTCGGGGCGAGGACCCGGCGCTGGATGCAGGGGATCGCGGCGGCGGCGCTGCTCGTGCTCTACGGCGCCTCGCTGCCCGCGGCCTGGGACTTCGTGAGCTTCATGAAGATCCAGAAGACCACCTACCTCAAGATCCGCTACGACCACCTGTTCATGGTCTTCATGATCTTCGCCGTCGCGGTTCTGATCCGCTACGCCTGGCTGTTCGTGCAGGCGCTGCGCAGCCGGCCGGAGCGCGGCGAGCGCAACCTCGAGGACCTGCCGTGATCGCCATCGACCCGTTCGCGGCTTCGGTCGTCTCGATCGTCGCGCTGGCGCTGCTCGGGCTGCCGATCGGGCACGCGATGATCGCCTCGTCGGTGCTCTACCTGATGATGTCCGGGCTGGACCTGGGGACCGCGGCCGAGCAGATGCTGAACGGCCTGTTCTCCAGCTACATCCTGCTGGCCGTTCCCCTGTTCATCCTGGCCGCGGAGCTGATGAACGCGGGCGCGATGACCTCGCGGCTGCTCGCCTTCTGCAACGCCTTCGTGGGGCGCTTCCGCGGGGGGCTCGCGCTGGTCAACGTGGCGCAGTCGGTGATCTTCGCGGGCATGTCGGGCTCGGCCATCGCGGACGCGGCCGGCACCGGCAAGCTGATGCAGAAGATGATGACCGAGGGGGGCAAGTATCCGCCCGCCTTCGCCGCGGCGCTGACCGCCTCCTCCGCCGTCATCGGCCCGATCATCCCGCCCTCGATCCCGGTGGTGATCTACGCCCTAGTCTCGGACGCCTCCATCGGCTTCCTGTTCCTGGCGGGCGTGGTCCCGGGGCTGATGATGGGCCTGATGCAGGCGGGGCTGATCGTGGGCGTCTCCCGCCGGCGCCGCTTTCCGGTCGAGGCGCCGGTCCCCGTGCGCGAGCTGCCGGGCGTGACTTTCCGGGCGCTGCCGGCGCTGCTGATGCCCGCGGTGCTGCTGGGCGGCATCTACGGCGGCGCCACCACGCCGACCGAGGCGGCGGCGATCGCGGCGCTCTACGCGCTGCTGGTCTCGACCTTCCTCTACCGCTCGATCACGCCGGCGAGCCTCTACGCCTCGCTCTCGGGGGCGGCGCGCACGACGATCTCGATCGGGATGCTGATCGCGGGGGCCATCGTCTACAACTACGTGGTCACGCTCGAGAACATCCCGACGGCGCTGTCGGCCTGGCTGGCGGGGTTCGACCTGTCGCCCATCGCCTTCCTGCTGATGGTCAACGCCATCCTGCTGATGCTGGGCTGCCTGCTGGAGGGGACCACGATCCTGCTGGTGATCGTGCCGGTCTTCATCCCCACGGCGAACGCGCTGGGGATCGACATGGTGCATTTCGGGATCGTCTGCGTGGTGAACATCATGCTGGGGCTGATCACGCCGCCCTACGGGCTGCTGCTGTTCGTGATGGCCTCGATCTCCGGACAGCCGCTGCAGGCCATCGCGCGCGAGGCGCTGCCGTTCCTGCTGGCGATGCTGGCCGCGCTGGCGCTGATAACCTTCTTCCCGGGGCTGTCGCTGTGGCTGCCCCGTCTCTTCGGCTACCAGGGGTGAGCATGAGCGGCGCGATCTGGGTCCTGAACGGCCCGAACCTGAACCGGCTGGGCAAGCGCGAGCCCGAGATCTACGGCAAGACCACGCTCGCCGAGGTCGAGGCGATGTGCCGGGCCGAGGCGGGGGCCTTCCCGCTGGAGTTCCGCCAGACCAACTCCGAGGCCGAGCTGATCGGCTGGATCCACGAGGCGATCGACGCGGACGCCGCGGGCGTGCTGATCAACCCCGCCGCCTTCACCTTCTACTCGATGGCGGTGATGGACGCGCTGAAGATGGTCCCCTGCCCGCTGATCGAGCTGCACATCTCCAACGTCCACAAGCGCGAGGAGATCTACCACCACTCGCTGGTCTCGCCGGTGGCGACGGCGGTGATGGCGGGGCTGGGCGCGCGCGGATACCGGCTGGCGGTGCGCGCGCTGATGGAGATGGCCGAGGACTGATCGGGCCTCCGGATCCGCCCTGCCGGATCGACCGGATCGCGCCCCGGGACGAGGGCGGGGCCCTGGAGGCGCGGCCCGGCGGGCCCTCGCCCCGACGGATCGCCATGCGCCCGGAGGCCGGTCGTTCGACCGGACCGGGGCCTCGCGCATCCCCCCGCACGAAGGGGCGCCGGACGCGCGGGTCCGCTCGCCCGGACCCGGCCCGGCGCCTTCCGCCGACCCGGGCCGCCTACGCGCTCCCCTTCCCCACGCTCGCCCGGCGACGCGACGGCCTCCGCAACGATCCCGAAGTGAAGCGTTTTAATCTTACGGAACGTAAGGTAGGCTCAGACCGAAGGCTTTACCGGGTGAGGAAACATGCTTCGTTTCGCGTTTGTCGCAGCGCTTCTCTTCGCCGCCGTGCCGGTCGGCGAGGCCGTCGCGCAGGGCAAGGGCGGCGGCAAGCAGGAGGCCGAACCCGCCCCCGCGCCCCGGGACTGCTCGATCAAGGTCCGCGTCGTGAGCACGGCCACCTGCACCAGCGGCCGCCAGCGGGTCCGGATCTGCACCGGCGGCGGCAAGCCCCGCACCATCGAACCGCAAAGCTGCGTCTGAGCGCATGACCGATCCGGGCGAAGACAGGCCGCCCCCCCTCGGCGCCCGCCTGGCCGGGATCCGGTGGGGCTCCGTCGCAGGCTGGCTCGCCCTTGTCGTCGTCGCGCTCGTCGCGCTGGGCTCCTGGCGGCCCGCGGTCTGGCCGTTCAAGACCTACGGCGCCATCTATGTCGACAGCCCCGAGGTCTACACGCGCGAGCGTCTGGTGAACGACCGCTACGACCAGGACCACTGGCTGCGCAACCAGCTCCAGGCGCTCGACCTCGATCCCACCCTGATCGCGCGGATGATCGGGGAGTCGCTGACCATGGACGCGCGCGCCCCCGCGCAGGCCCAGGGCGCCGCGGCCGGAGGCCCCGCCCCGGCCGGCGAGGTCTCGCTGCGCGAGCTCGACTTCTCCGACAAGTTCACGATCATCTCGGGCGTGCGCGACCGCATCCGGCAGATGATCCTCGAGAACATGCTCGACGACCGGCACGACCTGCTGGGCAACACGATGTACGGGTTCAAGTTCGACACCACGGTCCTGCCCGGCGCCAACACCGTCGACCGGGCCTTCGTCCGCGTCCACGTGTCGATCGAGCGGTTCTTCGCGCCGGGCGACCCGTCCTCGGCCGTGCCGGGGCTGGCGCCGCACCTGTCGGCGGCGCTGCAGACGTCGGGGCCGGACCGGACGCGGCTGGCGGCCTATGACGAGCACTACGCCAACTGGCTGGCGAACATCGAGATCCGGCTGAACAACTTCATCGCCGGCTACTACGCGCTGAACGCGCCGGGCTGCCCGTCGAAGGACAGCTGGGCCCCCGCAGGCGCGATCGGCAAGGAGATCGCCGTCCATCGCGACAGCCTGCGGGTGCAGGAAGCCAGGCTGCGCGGCGCCCGCGAGACCGCGGAGAAGGCCGACGAGGAGCTCCTGACGCTGGAGCTCGAGGCGCAGCGCCAGGGCGGCGGCGCGGCCCCGCACGCGCGCCCGGCGGATCCGCTCGCCGCCGCGCCCGTCGATCCGCTGGCGCAGGCGCGCAAGGCCGCCGACGACGCGCGGGCGGAGGTCGAGCAGCTGGAGCGGCTCGTCGAGCGCTCGCATGTCGCGATCGGGCGCCTGCTGCTGACCCGCGACCGCTCGCTGGTGGACGACGTCACGGTGCGCGCCCTGCAGACCGTGCTCTCGATCCCGACCGACGTGATCCAGGCCAGCATCGACGAGAGCGAGCCGCTGCGCGACCCGCGCATGCTGCAGACGGACGAGCTGGACCTGCGCGAACCCGAACCCTGGCGGCGCTTCTTCGACCTGGTGCGCAAGGAGGTGCTGACCGATTGCGGACCGCGTCCGCAGTTCCTGGTGCGCAAGGCGCAGGACACGCTCTACATGATCGCGGCCGACGAGACCGGCGAGTTCCCCGACTGGGCGCGGCCCTACTACTACCCGGTCCGCACGGCCTCGGCGATGCAGGCCGACGTCGGCGAGGGGCGGAGCTGGGACGACGCCTTCGTCGCGGTCAGCTACGACGGTCAGCTGAACTCGCTGGACGAATACGCGGCCCTCGTCCCCCGCTTCAACTTCCCGGCCGCCTACCTGGCCGAGGCCCGCGCGCGCGACGAGACCCACAAGTTCTGCCAGGAGCCGCAATTCGATCTCGCCGGCTGTCCCGCCGGCCGGGCGGTGGAGGCCTATACGGTCAACGGCGGTCTCTTCAACCTGATCGAGCAGCTCGCCAAGCAGGACGCCTACTCCTACGCGATCTTCCCCAAGAGCGACGCGGAAGGCGTGCTCCTGCGGCGCAAGCTCGAGGCGCGGGCCGGGCTCGGCGGCTGGCTGGGCCTGGGCCGCGCGTCGGACGAGCAGGCCGCGGATGCGAGCGCGGTCCTCGTCGGCTTCGGCGACAGCCGCATCGAGGAGGAAGGCAAGGGCGACGGCGACGGCAAGGCGATCGAGTTCGGCTGGGTGATCGCCCCGCCCGACGGCGGCGATCCCGTGCAGCGCACCCAGATGGCCCTGATCTCGGTCCCCGCCTGGGCGGACGAGGTGAACTTCGAGGTGACGACCGGCTGGCTGGACGACGACTCGCGCGAGACGATCGACGTGTCCACCTACCCGGTGCGGGTGCCGCTGCCGCCCGATTTCGAGGCGCTGGACATCGTGATCTGGGGCGGCGCGCTCGACGTGCAGCGCCGGCCGATCATCCTGGACGATTTCATGGATCCGCCGCACGGCGCGATGGTGCTGGAGGCCTGCCAGCCGGCCGCGATCCTCATCCCCGGCACGCGCCTCTGGCGCAGCACGGCGGTGACGCTGGGGGGGCAGACCGCCTCGCGCATCCGCGTGCTGCCGAACATGGACGGCATCGTCGCGGAATTCGGTCCCGTCGCCCCGCCCGGCCGTCGGGCCGACGACGGCGGCGAACAGCGCATCCTGCGGGTCTGGACGAGCGAAGGGTCGGCGACCTCCGCCAAGGAGATCCGGGTGCTCATGCCGGAGGGGGTCGACCGGCGCTGCGAAGAGGACGCGCCGGAGCGCTGACGCGCTGCGCCCCGGCCCTCGGCCTCAGCGCTGGATGCGCCCCTGGGAGGCGCCGCAGGAGCAGGGATTGCCCACCGGCGCGGGGTTGACGAAGCAGATCGTCGTCGGCGTCACGCACTTGGAACTGTAGGTCTGCGCGAGCCGCAGGACCCCGCCGTCCGACTCCAGGGTCGAGCGCGACGCGGGCGCGGCGGGCTCGGCCGTCGGGACCGCCGACCACGGCGCCGCCGCCGCGGCGAAGATGCCAAGGGCCGAGACGGCCATGGCGATGCCTGAGATTCTCACTGCGGATAGGCTCCGGAACTTGTTTCGTGAGCGCTTGCTTGGGCGGACCTTGCGTAAGCATAGCAGGCCCGCACCGCAGGATGAAGCCGCCCATGACTTCCCCGTGCGGATCGAGGCGGATGCGCCCGCCCGGGCGGGGCGTCTTCCCGCCCTGGACATCGAGGCCGGCGGCACCGACCGGGCCCCTTCGATGCGGATCGACGCCCGATCTCCGCGGAGCCGGCGGGAGCGGCGTCGCATCGGCGAGGCGGCGGCAGACGGCGGCATGACGCGAGAGAATGCGCTCGGTCGATGCGCCGGGGACGCTGCAGGCCCGGCCGCCTCGACCGATCACGGCCCTGCAAGCCGCCTCCGTCCCGGCCTCCGCTCCGGGTTCAACCGTCCAGCGGCAGGTTGCGCCCCCCGACCCAGCCGCCGTCCACGACGATCGTCTGACCGGTCACGAAGCTGGCGTCGTCGGAGGCGAGGAAGGCCACCACCGAGGCGATCTCCTCGGGGGCGCCGTAGCGGCGCAGCGGCGTGTTCGCGATGAAGTTGCGCTGGTAGAGCGGGTTCTCATGCACGTTCTTCGAGGTCATCGGCGTCTCGATGCACCCCGGCGCCACCGCGTTGACCCGGATCCCCTCGGGGCCCAGCTCGGCGGCCAGCTGGTTGGTCATCTGGCGCACCGCGGCCTTGGTCGGCGCATAGGCCGCCGTCCCCGGGTAGCCCACGAAGGCGAGCGACGACGAGGTCGAAATGATCGCCCCGCCCGGCCGCGTCAGGTGCGGGAGCACGTCCCGCGTCACCCGCATCACCGCCAGCAGGTTGACCGCAAGGAACCGCTCCAGATGCGCGTCGTCCGAGTCCTCCAGCCGCTTCGAGCCGCCGATCCCGGCGTTGTTGAACAGGATGTCGATGCGCCCGAAGGCGTCCAGCGCGGCCTGCGCCAGGCGCGGTCCCGCGTCCGCGTCGGTGACGTCCAGGAGCATGGGCGTGGCGCCGATCCGCGCCGCCGTCTCGGCCACGTGGTCCTGGCGGTCGGCGATCAGCACCTGCGCGCCCTCGGCGACGAGGCGGGCGGCGGTCGCGGCGCCGATGCCGCCGGCGGCGCCGGTGACGATGGCCGCGCGGCCTTCCAGTCTGCGGGGGATCTGCATGGGGACGGTCTCCGGATGGGGCGAGGGGAACGGCGGTCGGCCGGGCGCGTCGGCCAGAATACGGCGCGCAGGCGTGATGGCGAGCGTCGACGATGCGGCCGCGCGGCGCGCCCCCGAGGCGCCTGCGCGCAGCCGGTCCGGGCGATCGCCTGACGACGATGCGGCGCCCCGGCACGAGCCCTCGGCTTCGGCAGGTCTGGGGCCGGATCCCGGTCGAGAAGGCTTTTCCCGTCCGCCGTCGCCCGTCCTCCGCGCTCACTTCAGCCCGAAGAACCGGGTCAGTCGGACGCGGAGATAGCTGTCGTCGGCGAAGGCGTCGAAGGGGGCGCTCTGGTCGAAGCCGAGGAAGGCCTGGGCTTCGAGGCCGAGGCTGAGGTTGGGGGCGATGCGGCGCTCGAACTCCAGGCGCACGCCGACCGCGCCGTCGCCCAGGTCCACCGAGCCGAGGATCAGGGCGGAGGTGTCGGAGACGTCGTTCAGCGCCAGGCGCGCGCCCAGGAACAGGTCGTTCTGCCAGGGCGTCAGCGCGTCCTCGCCGCGCTGGTCCCAGGCGTATTCGGCGATCAGGCCGAGGTCGCCGGGCGTGTCGAGCACGCCGTAGAGCGTGTGCTCGACGCCGCCGGTGGCGGCGAGGTAGCTCTCCTCGACGAAGGACAGGTTGCGCTGGCCGGAGCGGTGGATCCCCTCGAACTTCCACAGCGTCGCGTCGGAGGTGTACTGCAGGTCGAGGCCGACCTGGGTGATGCGCTCGTAGAACGGGCGCAGGGCGCCGCCGGGGTCGAGGAACAGGGCGGGCTCCCGGCCGAGGCCGTGGAAGGCCGAGAGGCCGAAGTCCACGTCGCCCGCCACGCCCGCGAAGCGGGCGGCGAAGCTGGGGGTCCATTCCTCGGCGCCGGTGTCGTAGACGGGGCGCGCGTCCGCCACGGGCGGGTTCAGGCGCAGGCGGCCCGTGCGGCCGGGCGTCGGACGCTCGCGGAAGTACGGCAGGTAGAACAGCGACAGCTCGCCCAGCTCGCTCAGCCACCCCACGCGGAGCATCGGCTGGCCGAGGCGGGTCTCGTTGTCGATGTCCTCGATCCGGTCGTCCTGGGCGACGATGTCGACGAGGTGCACCGCCTCGGTCTTGGCCCAGAACACCGTGTCGATCCCGATGCGGAAGCTCCAGTCGTCGCGGTAGAGGTCGAGCTTCGCCTCGCGCAGGTCGACATGGGTGCGGCGGTCGTCGGCGGCGTCGAGTCGGGCGAAGGGCGTGATGCGCAGCACGGCGTCGCCGCCCGCCCATTCGGCGAGGAAGGTCGCCTTGCCGGCGACCGAGACGTCGTCTCGCCGCTGGCCGGCGAACTGCGGGGATTGCAGGAAGCCGGTCCCCTCCAGCTCGATCTCGCCGAAGAGGTCGTAGGCTTCGGGCGCGAGGCCCTCGGCCGACGCGGGCCCGGCGGCCAGCAGCAGCGCCGCCAGCGCGGCGGCCGTCCGCTCAGCGCGAAAAGGTCTTGAGACGCTGGGCACTGAAGTCGTCTTCGCGAAGGCCGGAGCGGAACCGATAGTTCGACCAGATCAGGTCGGTCTCCTTCCCGGTCTGGTGATTGACCATGCGCATCAGGTCGGGCCGCCAGTACCGGCCCAGGTATTGCTGGTAGCCGGAGAAGGTCAGCGTCTTCTCCAGCGCGCCGCGGCGGTTGTGGAAGGCGACCTGCTGGAAGCGGAAGTGCTGCGCGTCCAGCCAGACCGTGCGGCGCGAGTAGCCCGACGCGGCATTCCTGGGAAAGCTGTCGACGACGTGGCAGGTCAGCGAGGGCGCGTTCGGGCACGGCTCGTCGCGCAGCCATTCGTAGGTGTAGTCGGGCACCTCCTGGCTGGTCAGGTCCTCGTAGGAGAATTCCGATGAGACGAACTTGCCGGTGCGGTTGGAGGACGAGATCCGCTTCTCGCGCTTCACCGCGGGCAGATAGAGCCACTGGTCGTCGTCCTGCGGCTCGATGTTGGCATGCGTCAGCAGGGCGGTGCCGCGGATGTCGCGGGGCCGGGAGAAGACGATGATCGCGAGATCGCCGACGGACGGGTCGGGACGCTCGACGTTGAGGGACTCGAACACCCGGCGGCTCTCGGCGCCGCCCTTGTCGCGCAGGACCATCTCCCCCTCGACCGAGAAGTCGCCCCAGCCGCGGTCGCGGTCCTTGGCCTCCTGCGCGATGGCGAGGCCTTTCTCCTGCGCGGACTGGGCGTGCGCGCCGGGGGGGACGAGCAGGGCGACGGCCAGGGCGAGAACCCCGGCGGCGGCGGCGACCTTGGACACGGAGGGTCTCCTCTTGTCGAGCCGGATCAGGAGGGCGGGCATGATCAGCAGGTCCGCGACGAGCGCGATGGAGATGGTGATGGCGGTCAGCTCGGCCATCTCGCCGTTCACCGCGAAGCCGGACTGGGCGAGGATGCCGAAGCCCGCGACGAGGCTGAGCGTGGTGACGATCATCGCCATGCCGACCTTGGCGAAGGCCTGGCGGACCGCGTCCTCGGCCGAGGCGCCGGCGCGGCGGGCGGCGGAATACTTGGACAGGAAGTGCACGGTGTCGTCGACGACGACGCCCAGCGTGGCCGCCAGCACCACCGAGATCGCCAGCGTCACCTCGCCGACCAGCCAGCCCCAGGCGCCGAAGCCCATCAGCGCGGGGGCGACGTTGGGGACCAGGCTCAGCGCGCCGATCTTCAGGTCGCGCAGCGCCAGCATGATCAGGCCCGAGATCCCCACCAGCGCCACCAGCGAGCCGACCAGCATCGCGCGCACGTCGCGGTAGGAGATCAGGCTGAAGACGTAGTCGATGCCCGTGGGGGTGATCATCGGCACGTCGGGATATTTCGCCTCCCAGGCCGCCTGGGCGATGGGCGCGTTCTCGCGCAGCCAGTCGCCGGCGCGCAGCGACAGCTCGCGCATCTCGGCGGTGGAGGTGCGGGCCATGGGCACGCCGACGCGCAGGATCTCGCGCTGGATGTCGACCTGGTCGGTCAGGTCCATGCCGTAGCCGAGGGAGAGCTCGTAGAGCAGCAGGTACTGCGCCGCCGCCTCGGCCTCGGTCGGCAGGCGGAGGAAGTCGCGATCGTCGCCGTGCATGTTCATGTTCAGGCGCTTGATCGTGTCGGTCAGCGAGGTGACGGTCGTCGCCTCCGGCTGCGCGCGCAGCCAGTCGACGAAGGCCGAGACCTCGGCCAGGAAGGCCGGGTCGTTGACGCCCCCCGGCTCGCCCGCGGGCAGCGGCCAGTTCAGCACGTTCACGCCGGTCAGGTTGTCCTCGACGAAGTCGGTGTTCTGGCGGAAGGCGTAGCGCTCGTCGAAATAGCGGGGGAAGTCGTCCTCGAGCTTGAGCTGGCTGAAGCCGGCCAGCAGCGCCACCGCGCAGGCCATGCCCCCCAGCAGGACCGCGCGGCTGTTGGCGATGACGAACTCGGCGATGCGCCCGGTCAGCGCCTGCGCGGCGGGGCGCGTGGTCGAGCGGCGGATCGGCAGGTAGGTGATCAGCGCCGGCAGCAGGGTCAGGGTGTAGAGCATCCCCGCCAGCACCCCCACGGCGACGATGTTGCCCAGCTGCCGGAAGGGCGGCGAGATCGAGAAGTTCAGGCACAGGAAGCCCAGCGCCGTGGTCACGCTGGCCAGCACGATGGCGCCCATGTGGTCGGTCAGCGTGCGGCGCGCCCATTCCTTGCGGTCGTCGGTGTCCAGCATCGCCTGGCGGCAGGCCGACAGCACATGCACCGCCGAGGCCACCACCAGCGTCATGATGTAGAGGGGCGAGAGCACCGTGATCAGGTTGAGCTGATAGCCCAGCCATCCCGCCGCCCCCAGCCCCGCCAGCGCCGAGAGGATGATCATCAGCAGCACCGCGAGGCTGGCGAGGATCGAGCGGATCGCCAGCCCCACGATCAGCAGGATCAGCAGGAACATCGGGCCGAACAGCGTCTGCCCGTCCTCCTGCCCCGCCACGTTGAACTGGTTGTTGGTCAGGATGATGCCGGCGGCTCGGAGCTCGACGCCCGGGTGCGCGGCCTCGATCTCGGCGCGCAGGGCCTCGTATTCGCCGACGACCTCGGGGATCTCGACCTCCTGGTCGACGCCGGGCAGCGAGAAGGCGATCTGCACGCCGGTCGCCGCCGTGCCGTCGGCGGGCAGGAAGCCGGTGCCGATCAGCTCCGGGCGGTCGAGCGCGATGGCCTTCGCCTCGGCGGCTTCCTCGGGCGTGACCGAGGCGGGGTCGGGGACCAGGTCGCGCACCACCAGCCCGTCGTCGCCGTCGGCGTAGGTGTGCTGGAAGTTGGTGATGGAATCGACCCGGCGCACGAAGGGCAGATACCAGGCCCGCTCGGTCAGCTCGCCCACCGCGGCGAGCGTCTCGGGCGTGAAGACCTCGCCGTCCTTCGGGGCGACGGCGACGATCATCGTGTCGTTCTTGTTGAAGGTCGCCTCGAACTCGTCCAGCGCCTGCCGGTCGGGGTTCTCCTGCGCGAAGAAGATCCGCGCATCCGCGTTCAGCGGCACGATCCCGCCGATCTGCGCCACCGACAGTCCGATCAGCGCGACGGTCATCGCCAGCCACAGGGCGCGCAGTCGGACGATGGCTTCGGCGACGCGCGCCGAGACGCCTCCCGTCGGTTGGAGCGGTGTCATGGCGGCCCCTATCCCCCCGGTCTATGACGCCAAGTAAGCCCACGCCGGGGAAGCCGCTGTCAACCGTCGCGCGCGAAAATTGTTTCAAGTCGCCGACTCCACTTTCCGCAACGTCTTCAATATGGTTGTCTGAAAGTGACGTGAGGTGAATCGCGCAACGGCCAGGGCCGCCGCGCGGCTGTCGTCGCGCGGAGGGGCAACCGGCGTCGCGGTCCGGAGGTCCGGGCCGAAGGGGGGGATCGAGCGATCATGCA
Organism: Albimonas marina; assembly: GCF_029223255.1. Lineage (GTDB taxonomy): Bacteria > Pseudomonadota > Alphaproteobacteria > Rhodobacterales > Rhodobacteraceae > Albimonas. The sequence goes on along the minus strand of NZ_JARHUC010000009.1, from coordinate 290,985 downwards.
GGCCGCGAGCGAGATCGCCCGGACCGACTGGCCCTCGCCGCTCGACCGGATGACGACGCGCTCGCAGGACGTGCTGTCGCGATACGTCGAGGAGATCCGCCACCCCCGCGGGGAGCCGATCTTCCGCATCGGGGACGAGTCCGACGGCTTCTACATCATCGACGACGGCCTGGTGCGGATCGAGCTCGACGCCGCCGACCGCGACCCGGACGAGCAGGACAACGTGCTCGCCTTTCTCGAGCCCGGGACGATCCTGGGCGAGCTGAGCCTGCTGGACGAACTGCCCCGCAGCGCCTCGGCGGTGGCGCAGACCGACCTCAGGCTGCGCAAGGTCTCCCGCGATGCGCTGGAGCTGCTGAAGCGGGATCACCCCGAGGTCGGCATGGCGCTGATCGGCGCGCTGGGGCGCGCGGCGGCGCTGAAGCTGCGCAGCACGTCGGGGCGGCTCGACAACCTGATCGCCTCGAAGCGCGACCCGGTGGTCGAGGAGATGATCTCCCGCGCCGAGGCGGCGATGGCGCAGATCCAGGACTGGCCGGAGCGGCGGATCGACGACCTGACCTTCGCGCTCGCCCGCGCGGTGGAGGCCGAGGCCGAGGCGCTGGCGACGCTCGCCGTCGAAGAGACGGGCATGGGCGACGCCGCCGACAAGACGATGAAGAACCGGGTGGCGAGCCTGGGCGTCTGGCACTCGTTCAACGGCCGCCGGGGGGCGGGCGTGGTGGCCGCGCACCGGCTGGACGGGGTGCTGGAGGTGGCGTGCCCCGCGGGCGTGATCTTCGCGGTGGTGCCGGCGACCAACCCGACCTCGACCTTCATCTTCAAGACGCTGATCGCGATCAAGTCGCGCAACGCCGTCATCCTCAGCCCCAACCGCGACGCGCTGGGCTGCTGCGGGCGGGTCGGCGAGATCGTGGTCGAGACGCTGGCCCGGCACGGCGCGCCGGTGGACCTGGTGCAGTGGATCTCGGGGCGCGGCGGCTCGCGCAAGCAGGTGGTCACCTTCATGGGCCATCCGCGCATCGCGCTGGTGCTGGCGACCGGCGGGCCCAGCCTGGTCAAGGCGGCCTACAGCTCCGGCAACCCGGCGATCGGCGTGGGCTCGGGCAACGCGCCGACGCTGATCTGCGCCGACGCCGACGTGGCCCATGCGGCGGCGAGCGTCGCGGCCTCGAAATCCTTCGACAACGGCCTGATCTGCGGGGCGGAGCACAACCTTCTGGCGGTCGCCGCGATCCGCGACCGTTTCGTCGCGGCGCTGGAGGCGAACGGCGTCGCGGTGCTGGACCCGGCCGAGACCGCGCGGTTCCACGAGCGCGCCCTCGACGCCCGCCGCGGCGGCCTGTCGGGCGACCTGACCGGGCGCCCCGCGCGCGAGATCGCCGAGCGGATCGGGGTCGAGCGGCCCTTTCCCATCCGGGTGATCGTCGTCCCCGACGCGCGCATCGCCAAGGACAACCCCCTCTCGCGGGAGAAGATGGCCCCGGTTCTCAGCCTCTACACGGTGGCGGACGAGACGGAGGGCTTCGACGCCGCCCGCCGCCTGCTGGAGATCGACGGGCTGGGCCACACCGCCATCATCCACACCCGCGACCGCGCCCGCGCGCGACGGTTCGGCGAGGCGATGACGGCCAGCCGGATCCTGGTGAATTCGCCCGGCGCGCACGGGGTCGTCGGCATGTCCACGGGGCTCAGCCCCTCGCTCACGCTGGGCTGCGGGACGTTCGGGGGAACGTCGACCACGGACAACGTGACCTACACCCACGTGCGCAACATCAAGCGCATCGCCTTCTACTCGCCCGGCCGGCTGATGCTGCTGAGCGACACGGCGATGCGGATGGTGCGGCGGAGAAGTCTCATGGTCAGCAAGGTGGGGAGGGCCCTCTCATGGCTACGTTTCAGGAAGTCGTCGATCTGATCGCCGACCAGCTCGGGGCGGACCCGTCCGAGGTCACGCCCGACGCGCGCATCGCCGAGGACCTGGGCGCGGAATCCGCCGACGTGGCCAACATCGTGGCCGCCGTCGAGGACCGCATGGGCATCGTCGTCCCCGAGGACCGGATCGCCGAGATCGCGACCGTGAACGACCTGTTCCTCGCGCTTCAGAAGGCCTGAGGCCGGACCGCGGCCGCGCGCCGCGAACACCGGTCCGCGACAAGGAGGATCCCATGACGCTCGATGCACCCCGACGGCCGGCGTCCCTGGACGACGTCGAGACCCTGATCGACATGCTCGAATACCGCGCCGTCGCGACGCCGGACCAGGAGGCGTTCCTGTTCGGCGAAACCTCGGTCAGCTTCGCGGCGATGTGGGCCGACATCAACCGCGTCGCCTCGTTCCTCAAGGCCCGCGGGATCGGGCCGGGCGACCGGGTGATGATCATCTTCCCCAACGGGGTCGAGTTCTTCGCCGCCTTCTACGGCATCCAGCGCGCGGGCGGCGTCAGCGTGCCGATCTTCCCCGGCTCGGGCATGAAGCGGGCGCTGTCGATCTTCACCTCCTGCGGGGCGAAGGCGGTGATCGTGCCCGCCGACACGCCGGCCGAGATCATCGAGACCTACCGCGCCGGGCTGAAGGCCTTCGGGGCGGAGCTCTTCACCTTCGACCAGTGCCTCGACGGCGACCCGGACGACGCGTTCCCGCGCCCCGAGCCCGACGACCTCGCCTTCCTGCAGTACACCTCCGGCAGCACCGGCGAATCCAAGGGCGTGATGCTGACCCACGCCAACCTGGTGGCGAACCTGCGCCAGATGATCGAGGCCTCGAAGATGGACGAGCGCGACGTGCTCGTCTCCTGGCTGCCGGTCTACCATGACCTCGGGCTGATCCTGATGACCATGGCGCCGTTCTACGCCGGCGCCCGGCTGATCCTGCTGCCGACCTCGCTGACCCGGATGTCCAACTGGCTCGAGGCCATCACCCGCCACAAGGGCACCTTCACGGCCGCCCCGGACATCGGCTTCCGCCAGGCGCTGGGGCAGGTGCGGGATCCGTCGAAATACGACCTCTCCCACCTCCGCCTCGCGCTGAACGCCGCCGAGCCGGTGCGCGCCGAGACCGTGCGCCAGTTCGAGGAACGCTTCGGCTGCCCCTTCGCGGTGAAGCCGGGCTACGGCCTGGCCGAGTCCTCGGTCGGCGTCTCCTTCTGGGGTCTGGAGAAGCGGCCCATCAAGGTCGACGAGCGGGGCAACGTCGCCATCGGCTACGCGCTGCCGGACCTGGAGATGAAGATCGTCTCCGAGGAGGGGGAGCTTCCCACCGGCGAGATCGGAGAGCTGGTGTTCAAGAGCCCCTCGGGAACCCAGGGCTACTTCCGCAACCCCGACGCCACGGCGAACCTGTTCTGGGGCGACGGCTGGATCCGCACCGGCGACCTCGCCTACAGGGACGCCGACGGCGACCTGTTCATGGTCGCGCGCAAGAAGAACGTCATCAAGCAGTCGGGCCGCACCCTCTCGCCGCGCGAGATCGAGGAGCTGGTCGACGACTTCCCCGAGATCCGCTGCTCGGCCGCCGTGGGCATCAACCGCGGGAATGCGGCGGGCGAGCAGGTCTACGTCTTCGCCGAGAGCCGCGGGAAATTCGAGCGCGAGGGGATCGAGCCCGCCGACGTCGTGCGCCGCATCGTGCGCGCGATCCATGAGCGGCTGGGCTTCCGCCCCGGCCGCGTCCACCTGGTCAAGAAGCAGACCGTGCCCTTCACCTACAACGGCAAGATCCGCCATGCCGAGCTGAAGGAGCGCTACCTCTCGGGCAGGCTCGCCGAGGAGGGTCTCCTCATCTACCCGACGTCGTAGGCCCGCCATGGCCGGGACCCCGCAGAAGGTGGTGATCGTCGGCGCCGGCTACACGGCGCTCTGGGCGGTGAAGTCGATCCGGCGGCGCCTGCGCCGGCGGATCCGCGCGGGCGAGGTGACGGTGACCGTCGTCGCGCCCAAGACCTACCACTCGTTCCACGGCTGGACGGCCGAGAGCGTCACCGGCGTGATCGGCAGCGAGAGCCGCCGCAGCCCGCTGCGCCGGCTGCTGCAGGGCCTCGACTTCCGCCTCGCCCGGGCGACGGCCGTGGATCTCGACCGGCGCACGGTGACGATCGAATACGTCGAGGGCGGCGGGACGGCGACGCTGGACTACGACCACCTGCTGCTGGCCAACGGCGCCTATGACGCGGCGGAGAAGGTCCCGGGCCTCGACCGCCACGGCCTCTCGGTCAAGGTCGAGGGGGGGGTGGACGCGGTCCGCGGCGCCATCCTCGCCGCGCTGGAGCAGGCCCAGGCCGCGCCCCCGGGCCCCGAGCGGGACGCCTGGCTGGGCATCGTGGTCGCCGGCGGCGGCTTCACCGGGGTCGAGCTCGCCTCCAACATCGCCGAGATGATCCGCACGCTCGCCCCCCAGTTCCCGGTGCTGGCCGAGGCGAAGCCCCGGATGACGCTGGTCCACTCGGGCGACGCGCTGCTGCCGGTGCTGCGCCCGCGCTTCCAGGGGCTGGTGGACTACGCCGTGCGCCAGCTGGCGGCCTACGGCATCGACGTGCGCCTCGAGACCCGCATCACCGAGGCGACGGAGGAGGGCGTGGTCCTCTCGACCGGCGAGACGCTTCCCGCCCGCCTCGTGATCTGCACCGTCGGTCAGAAGACCGTCACCTTCCCCGGCGCCGAGGCGCTGCCGCGCAACGCCCGGGGCCAGCTGATCGCCGACGAACACCTGCGCGTGCGCGGCCACGCCGGCCTGTGGACCGGCGGCGACGCGGCCGAGGTCCCCTTCATCAAGGGCGGCCCCTGCCCGATGAACGCGCTGTGGGCGATCAAGCACGGCGTCTGGGTCGGCGACAACATCGCCCGCACGATCGAGGGACGCCCCCTGCGGGTGTTCAGCTACCGGGGCCTGGGGCAGGCGGCGAGCCTGGGCATCGGCAAGGGCATGGGCGAGCTCTACGGCGTGCCCCTGAAGGGCTGGATCGGCTGGACGGCGCGGTTCTTTTTCTTCCTCTACTTCCAGCCCTCGCGACGACAGGCGGCGCGGGTGCTGACCGACTGGATCCTGCTGGGCGTCTCGGGGCGCCAGACCTCCTTCAGCCGGCGCCTGAGATGAGCGGGGGCGCGATCCTGGGCCTGGGCATGGACGCCGTGGGCCTCGCGCGGTTCGCCCGGCGGCTGGAGAGCGAGGCCTTCCGCCGCCGCGTCTTCACCCCCGCCGAGATCGCGTCGGCGGAGCGGCGCGCGAACCCCGTCCTGCCCTACGCCCTGCGCTTCGCCGCCAAGGAGGCGGCGATGAAATGCCTGGGCGCCGGCATCCGCCAGGGCCTCTGGTTCTCGCAGATCGAGGTGGAGGCGGACCGCGGCGGCGCGCCCCGCCTGCGTCTCCACCGCCGCGCCGCCGAGGTCGCGCGCGCGCGCGGCGGGGGCGGCTGGCGGCTGTGCCTTTCGGCCACCGACGCTCAGGCGCATGCGCTCGCGATCCTGCTGGCGCCGGACGCCGCCGCGGCGCCCACACCGCAGGCCGCCGGCGCGGGGACCGGCCGGACGGGGCGATAGCGGCCATGCACGACAACGCCCCCCCGCCCGACCCGAAGCCGTCGCCGGACCCTGCGCCGACGGCGGAGCTGCACGCGATCGGCCTCGACGCGCTGGAGGCCTTCCGCGAGATCGACGCCGAGATCGTCGCCCACCTGACCCGCCGCCTGCGCCCGAAGCACATCGCGCGCGGCGACGTGCTGCTGGAACAGGGGGCGCCTGCCCGCGCGCTCTACCTCGTCGTCTCCGGCCGGTTCGAGGTGACCCAGGCGGGCCGCGAGACGCCCATCGCCGAGCTCGGCGCCGGCGACCCGGTCGGCGAGATCGCCTTCTTCGGCGGCGGCCTGCGCACCGCCACGGTTCGCGCCACGCGCGACAGCCTGGTGCTGCGCCTGAAGCGGGCGGATTTCGAGCGGGTCTCGGCCGAGCATCCCTCGCTGATGCACGCCATCGCCGCGTTCCTGTCGCGGCGGCTCGCCGCCACGACCGAGCGGCGCTCGGTCCCGGCGCTCCGCCCGGCGCGGACCATCGCCCTGATCCGCGCCGGCGCGACCCGGCTCGCGCCCGAGCTCGCCGAGCGGCTGGCGGCGGCGATGGCGGCGCATGGCTCGGTGCTCCTGGCGCGCCGGGAGGACCTCGCCTCGCTGACGCGAGGCCTCGCGCTCGAGTCGCCCGAGGCGACGGCCGCGCTGAACGCGCTCGAGCAGCGGCACGACACGGTCCTCTACCTCGCCGACGACGAGGCGAGCCCGTGGTCCCTGAAGATCCTGCGCCAGGCGGACGTCGTGCTGATGGTGGGCGACGCCGCCGCGGCGGCCTCGGATGCCGACCGCACGCCCAATCCGCTGGAGCGGGCGGCGATGTCGATGCACCGGCCGGCGAACCTGCGGCTGGTGCTGCGCCAGGCGACGACGGGCGTGGCCGCGAACACGGCGTTCTGGCTCGCCACGCGCGAGGTGGCGCTGCACCACCACGTGTCCCTCTCCAGCGGCGAGAGCTTCGCGCGCCTCGCCCGCTTCCTCGCCGGGCGCGCGGTAGGGCTGGTGGCGGCGGGCGGGGGCGCCTTCTGCGCGGCCCACATCGGCCTGCACCGGGGCCTGCGCGGCGCCGGCCTTCGCTTCGACGCCTATGGCGGCACCTCCGGCGGCAGCGCCATGGCGGCGGCCTTCGCGCTGGGCGTCCCGGCACGCGAGATCGAGCGGCGCCTGCTCGACATCTTCGTGCGCCGGAAGGCGATGCGCCGCTGGACCTGGCCGCGCTACGCGCTGCTGGATCACCAGACGCTCGACGACGCGCTGCGCGAGAACTACGGCTCGGTCGACATCCGCGACCTGTGGGCGCCCTATTTCGCGGCCGCCGCCTCGCTGGCGACCGGGCGGCTGCGCATCCTGCGCGAGGGCCCGCTGTGGGAGGCGATCCGCGCCAGCAGCGCGATCCCCGGCCTGCTGCCGCCGTTCTTCGCCCGCGACGGCGACGTGCTGGTGGACGGGGCCACGATCGACAACGTGCCGATCCGCAGCATGGCCGAGCTGAAGTCCGGCCCCAACGCCGTGCTGGCGTTCCGCGCGCCGCCGCTGCCGCGCACACGGATCGACTACACCGACCTGCCGTCGCGGCGCCGCCTGCTGCTCTCGGCGCTGCTGCCCGGCCGCTCGGCCCGCCTGCCCGGGGCGCCCAGCGCGCGCGCGGTGCTGATGCGGGCGCTGGACATCGGCCGGCTGGACATGGCCTCGGGGGTGGGGCCGGACGACGAGGTCTTCATGCCCCCGATCCCCGCCGACATGGGCGCGCTCGACTGGCGGCGCTGCCACGCGCTGATCGACGAGGCCAACCGCTACGCCGCGCAGGAGGCCGCCGCCCGGAAACGCGCGGGGCGCCCGCTGTTCCGCGTCCGCGGCGCGCCCGCCTGAGGGCGGCGCCCGGGGGCGGAACGGGACGACGCCGCGCGCCGAACCCGACGGTCGAACCGCCCGGCTCCGGGCATCCCGGGCGTCGCCATGACGGCGGGCAGGACGCGCCGCCTACGGAGGCGCGCGATATCGGGACCGCGCCCCCTCGTCGCCGCCGGACCGAGCCCCGCCGCGGGCATGGGGCGTCGTCACGCGGCCCAAGAGGGGATTGCTGTTTAATCGACCAGCTAATATCTTGGCGCAACGGACGCCGGCGCAGACCGGCGACGCCCCGAAGGGGAGGAGACATCGCCGACGCCCGGCTCGCCCGCCTGCAGGCGGGGGCTGCGCCGCGACCTCCCCTCGGCCCCAAGACCGACGACGGCCCGCCGCCTCCGCGGACGGCGCCGCGGGGAGGAGACGACGCCATGGACGGAGCCGCGCCCGGTTTCGACACCCTGATCTACGATGTCCGCGACCACGTCGCCCGCATCACCCTCAACCGCCCGCATCGGCGCAACGCGCTGAACCGGCAGGCCTACGACGAGCTCGAGGCCGCCTTCCGCCGCGCCTCCGCCGACAACGAGGTGCGCTGCGTGCTGGTCACCGGCGCCGACCCCTCGTTCTGCGCGGGCGAGGACGTGAAGGAGATGATGACGGGGGAGAAGAAGCCCCCCTCCACACTGGCCAAGCGCCCGCCGACGCCGGCCGCGATGGCGGCGCTCGAGTGCCCCGTGCCGGTGATCGCCGCGGTCAACGGCTCGGCGGTGGGCTGGGGGATGGAGCTCGCGCTCTACGCCGACATCCGCATCGCCTCCGAAAAGGCGGTCTTCGCCGAGCTCTTCATCCGCCGCGGCCTGATCTGCGACATCGGCGGGCTCCTGCGCCTGCCCGCCATCGTGGGACCGGAGCGGGCGGCGGAGCTGCTCTACACCGGCGACGTGATCGATGCGCAGACGGCGCTCGACTACCGCCTCGTCTCCCGCGTGGTCCCCCATGACGAGCTGATGCCCGAGGCCGAGGCGCTCGCCGCCCGCATCGCGCGCAACCCGCCGCTGGCGCTGCGCTGCATGAAGGAGGGGCTGCGCCGCTCCGCCTACGGCGACCCGCGGGAGCTGGGATCCTGGGCGATCGACACGATCTATCGCCTCTTCGATACCGAGGACCACCGCGAGGGCGTGAAGAGCTTCCTCGAGAAGCGCGAGCCGGTCTTCACCGGCCGCTGAGACCTGACGGCGCGCCGCCCCGCCCGGCCGGCGGCGCGCTCCGACGAGGCCGGGCGCGGGAGTACTGTTCATGACCGTTGCAAGACCCTGGGTCCGGATCGGGGACGAGACCCGCTCCCACGCGCAGATCGACGCCGAGGCCCGCCGCGCCGCCGCCGGCTTCCGCGCCATGGGGGTGGGCGAGGGCGACGTGGTCGCCGTGCTGATGCGCAACAGCTTCGAGCTCATCGCCGCCACGCTCGCCGCGGGCCTGGTCGGGGCCTACGTGGTGCCGGTGAACTGGCACAACACCCCCGACGAGGTGCGCTACGTCATCGACAACTGCGGGGCGAAGGTCGTGGTCGCCCATGCCGACCTGCTGCGCCGGGCGCAGGGCGCGCTGCCGGCGCGCGCGCGCATCGTCGCCGCCCCCACCCCCGCCCTGATCCGCGAGGACTACGCCGTCGACGCCGCCACCGCCGCGGTCCCCGAGGGCGTCGAGGTCTGGGCGGAGTTCGTCGCCGCCAACGACGAGCTGCAGCCGCCCTTCGCCGTCGCCCCCGGCTCGATGATCTACACCTCCGGCACCACCGGGAACCCCAAGGGCGTGCGCCGGGCCCCGCCGACCGAGGCCGAGGTCGAGGCCTCGGCCGAGATGATCCGCATCGTCGGCGGGCTCGACGGCTGGCAGGACCGGATGGACGAGGTGGTGTTCCTGATCCCCGGCCCGGCCTACCATTCCTCGCCCAACGGCTGGCTGTTCGGCGTCTACGGCATGGGCGGCAACCTGGTGGTCGAGCCCCGCTTCAAGGCCGAGCGGGTGCTGGCGCGCATCGAGGAAAGCCGCATCACCCACGCGCTGATGGTGCCCACGATGTTCGTGCGCCTGCTGTCGCTGGACGAGAGCGTGAAGGCGCGCCACGACGTCTCCTCGCTGGTCAGCGTCAACCATGTCGGCTCGCCCTGCCCGCCGCATGTGAAGCGCGCCATGATCGACTGGTTCGGCCCGGTGATCACCGAGCACTACGGCTCGACCGAGCTGGGCGCGGTGACCTTCTGCACGGCGCAGGAATGGCTCGACCATCCCGGCACGGTCGGCCGCGCCCTGCCGGGCTGCGAGATCGAGATCCAGGACGCCGACGGCAATCCGCTGCCGACGGGCGAGAGCGGCGAGATCGTCGCCCGCCGGGTCTGCTATCCCGACTTCACCTATCACGGCGACGACGCCAAGCGCCGGTCGGCCGGGCGGGCGCGGGGGCTGCTGGCGCCGGGAGACATGGGGCGCCTCGATGCGGAGGGGTTCCTTTACCTCTCGGGCCGCGCCTCGGACATGATCATCTTCGGCGGCACCAACGTCTATCCGGCCGAGATCGAGGCCGAGATCCACAAGGTCCCCGGCGTCTACGACTGCGCCGTCTTCGGCATCCCCGACGAGACCTACGGCGAGGTGGTCTGCGCCCATGTCCAGCCCGACCCCGGCGCGACCCTGACCGAGGAGGGGCTGAAGGCGGCGCTGAAAGGCTCGCTCGCCTCCTACAAGATCCCGCGCAAGGTGGTGTTCGAGGCGACGCTGCCCCGCGAGGACACGGGCAAGATCTTCAAGCGCAAGATCCGCGCCCCCTACTGGGAGGCGCTGGACCGCGCGATCTGACCCGTGCCCCGGTCCCTGCCCTGCGGCGGGGTCCGGCGCGCCTCCGGCCCGGCCGCCGCGGGGCGTTTCGGCACCGGCGTCGCGCCAGCGTCCGGACGGCTGCATTCGCCCCGCCCCCGGGCGGCCGCCCGACCCGGCGGCCGCTCAGCGCAGCGCGATCTCCGACAGCCGCCGCCAGCTTTCCATCGCCGGCCGAAGCGCCCGCTCCACCTCCGGGTCGAGCCGCGGCGGCCCCGCGTCGGACGGCGGCGCGAAGCCGGTCGAGGTTTCCAGCGACCCGTACCAGTGGGGCGCCCAGACCCCGTCGGAGGGGCGCAGCCCCGGCGCCCATGCCAGCATCGCCTCGTCGAAGGGCAGCCCCAGCGCGGCGCACAGCGCCGACAGCACGCGGCGCGGGTCGCGCCGGACGTCGGCGGCGTCGACCACCGGCGGCGGATGGCCCTGCCGCGCGGCGACGAGGTCGAAGATCTCCTGCTGGCGGGCGAAGCCGAGCTCGCTCTCGAGATACCCCGCCCGCTTCGCGCCGAAGCTGGCGGCCACCTCGCGCGGGTCGCGGATCAGGAAGGCGACCTGCGCCCCCTCCATCCAGTCGAAGTCCATGCCCGGCAGCATGTGCTGGACCATGTGCTTCTCATAGCGCACGCGGCCTGCGGGCGGCGGCGCCGCCAGCGCCCGCGCCGCCTCCCGCCAGTCCGAGGGCTGGGAGGCGATGATCTCCTCGCGCATCGGGTGGTCGAGCCCGGTGGCGGTCAGGTAGGCGGAGTAGAACGGCTCGTCGACCACGTCCGTCGCCGGGCGGTTGCCGAAGCTGCGCATCATCGCCGAGCTGAGGTTGCGCGGCCCCGACCACATCACGATCCGCATCAGCCGCGGGCCCCGTCCAGCCCGACGTCGCGGCGCACCAGCGCGCGGTAGAGGTCCTGGATCCTCCGCGTGACCGGCCCCGCGGTCCCGTCGCCGTAGCGGCGCCCGTCCAGCTCGGCGACCGGGGTCTGGCCGCCGAAGGTGCCGGTCACGAAGACCTCGTCGGCGCCGTAGGTCTCGACGAGGGAGAAGTTCTTCTCGAACGCGGGGATGCCGGCCTCGCGCGCCAGCTGCAGCGTCTTGGCCCGGGTGATGCCGTTCATGCAGTAGTCGCCGGTCGAGGTCCAAAGCTCGCCCTTGCGGACGATGAAGAAGTTGCAGGAGTTCGTGGTGTTCACGAAGCCATGGGGGTCCAGCATCAGCCCCTCGTCGGCGCCCGCCTTCTCGGCCTGCACCGCGGCCAGCACGCAGTTGAGCTTGGAGTGGGAGTTCAGCTTCGGGTCCTGGCTCATCGGCAGGCCGCGCACCTGCGGCACGGTGGCGAGCCGCAGCCCCTGCCCCGCCTTGCCGGCGGGCACCGAATGCTCGGCGATGATCGCCATCGTGGGGCCGGAGCGGCTGAGCGAGGGGTGCTGGAAGGGCCGGGCCTTCACGCCCCGGGTGACCATCAGGCGGGCGTGGGCGTTCTCGACCATGCCGTTGGCGGTCCGCACCTCCTCCAGCGCGGCGACGACGCCGGCGCGGTCGCGGCCGATGTCGAGGTCGATGGCGCGCGCCGCCTCGAACAGGCGGTCGAGGTGGTCGTCGAGGAAGGCCCAGCGGCCGTTGTGCAGGCGCAGCCCCTCCCACACCCCGTCGCCGAGCAGGAAGCCGGAGTCGTAGACCGAGACGGTCGCCTGCGCCCTGGGGCGCAGGGCGCCGTCGATCCAGATCAGGATCTCCTCGTTGCGCGCGTCGACCTCGGCGGCATGGGCGGCGCCGCCGGAACCGGCGGTCTGTTCGTCTGGCATGGGGCGGCTGGCTCCAGGGGGCGAGGGGACGGGGCGCGCATGATCGGCCGGCGGGGCGGAGCGGCGCAAGGGGGCGACGCTCCCGTCGTCCCCGCCGGATCGTTCGGGCTGGACTTGCGCCGCCCCGCATGGCCTGCGGTATCGTGCGCAAGACGGCCCGGCGGAGCGCGAGGCGCGCCGGCGGGATGAGACGAAAGGAACGGGCGGATGTTTCAGCCGTGCGAGTGCGGAAGCGGCAAGACCTACGCCGGGTGCTGCGGTCGGCTGCACCTCGGCGCCCCGGCGCGCGACGCCGAGGAGCTGATGCGCTCCCGCTACTGCGCCTTCCACCGGGGCGACGCGGCCTATCTGCGCAAGAGCTGGGCGGCCGAGACGCGCCCCGCGGACCTGACCCTCGACCCCGCCCAGGCCTGGACCGGCCTGACGGTCCATTCCCACGAGACGACCGGGCCCGCCACGGCGCGGGTCCGCTTCACCGCGACCTGGCGCAAGGGCGCCCGCACGGGCCGGCTGACCGAGACCAGCCGCTTCCGGCGCGAGGGGCCGGGATGGGTCTATGTCGACGGCGAGGTGAGCTGACCCCGGGGCCTCCGCATCACGGCCTGACGTCGCCCCCCCCCCGCAGCCGGTCCTGAACGGCGTCACGGATGGCTGCGCGCGCCGAGTCCCCCCTCCGACGGCGCCTGGGCGCGGCGGGCGGACCGCGTCTCCGGCCGCGGACCGCCGACCTCACCGGCTTCCCCTTCCAAATCCGTCGCCCCGGGTCGGGATCGGGAGAGCGGGCGCCTGCGGTCGCAGTGCATCCTGAGGCTTCAGGTTCAGGGTTTCAGGCATATGCCGAGTCGCAAACGTCGCTCGACGGCAGGTCGGGGTGCAGGCCGCGGGGGCGAGAGGCGCCGCGATGGCTGATCCGCAGGACACCATCCTGCGCATGTACGAGGGCGCGATCCGCGCGCTCGACACCAAGGCGCAGATCTTCCTGGCGGTGCTGACCATCACCGTCTCGCCGCTGGCCGCCCGCCTGTCCGAGGCGCATCTGCCGCTGTGGGCGCGCGCGCTGCAGGCCGCGTTCTTCTGCGCGGCGACGCTGCTGTTCATCCTGTGCCTGCTGCCCCGCTCCGGCCGGCCGGGCACCGGGATGCTGTTCGACTCGGCCCGGACGCCCGAGGAGGTGGCCGCGCATGTCTCGCGCACCGACTTCGGGGTCGACTACGCCGCCTCGATCGGGGTGCTGCACGGCATCTACCTCGCCAAGCGCCGGCGGATGCGGGCGGGGGTGGTGCTGGTGGGGATCTACGTGACGGCGCTGAGCGCCGCGCTCGTCCTGCCATGACGCGGGCCGGGACGGGCGCCGTCGCCCGCCTCCTCCTCGCGCTGGCGGCGGCGACGACGAGCCTCGGCGAGGTCCGGGGCGCCGAGGCGCCGATCCCGCGCCCGGGCGTCGCCAGCGGATCGGTCGTCGCCCGCCAGTCCGGCGAGACCATCCGCTTCGTCGAGGCGCAGGCCTTCGACGCGCTGCTGCTGGGCCAGGACCTGCTGGCCGGCGACGTGCTGCGCACCGGGCCGGCGGGGCTGGTCTCGATCCTCTTCGCCGACCGCACGGTGATGCGCCTGCATCGCGACAGCGAGCTGGTGGTGAACGCGGTCTCGGCCGACGGCGCGACCCTGACCCTTCGGCGCGGGACGATCTGGGCGCGCAGCCGCCGCGGCCAGGGCGGGACCGAGCTGCGAACCCCCACCGCCGCGGCCGCGGTGCGCGGCACCGACTGGTCGGTCGAGGTGACGGGCGACGGGACCACCCGGCTCGCGGTCTACGACGGGTCGGTGGCGCTCTCGAACGCGCTGGGCTCGGTGACGGCGGGGGCGGGGGAGCAGGCGCTGGCGGCGCCCGGCCGGGCGCCGGTGAAGCTGCTGGTCGCGCCGCGGCGCGAACAGGCGCAGATGATCTACACCCTGTCGCCCGACCACGCGGTCGAGCCGCTGCTGGACGCCGCCGCCGCCCTTGCCGGCCCCGGCGCCGCGCCGCTGTCCGAGGCGCGCTTCGCCGAGGCCGCGCAGGCCCTGCGCGCCGGCCGCCCGGCGGAGGCCGCGCGGGGCTTCGAGGCGGCCGCGCCCGGCCTCGACCCCGAGCGTCGGGCCGCCGCCGGATGGCTCGCCGCCTTCGCCCGCGCGTCGGCGGGGGAGGGCTTCGCGCCCCCGCCCGAGGCCGGCGCGCGGATCGACGGGACCGGGCGCGGCGTGGCGCAGGCGCTGGCGGGCGATCTCGACGCGGCGCAGGCGACGCTGGCGCAGGGCGCGACGCCCGCCGACCTCGCCGCGGCGCTGCAGCTCGCGGTCCTGCGCGACGACGCCGAGGGGGCCCAGGCGCTCGCCGCCCGCCTGCGCGCCGACGCCCCCCGCTCCCTCCCCGCGCTGGAGGCCGAGGCGATGCGCCTCGCGGACATGGAGGGCGATCACCGCGCCGCCGAGGCCCTGCTGATGGAAGCCCTGGCGCAGGACCCGGAGCGCGAGTCGCTGTGGAACGCGCTCGGCCTCGCGCGCGACGCGCTCGACGACCGGGTGGGGGCGGAGGCGGCCTTCCGGCAGGCGATCGCCCTCGCCCCCGGCCGGGTGGAGGCGCGGGCGAACCTCGCCATCCTGCTGATGGACGCGGAGCGGTCAGAGGAGGCGCGCGACCTCGCGGACTCGCTCCTGCGCGACGATCCGGGCGGCTATCTCGGCCTGCGCGCGCTGGGGCGGATCCAGATCCAGGAGGACGACCCCGGCGCCCGCGACACCCTCCTGCGCGCGCTCGCCGCCCAGCCGGCGGCGGGCGAGACCTCTCTGATGCTGGCCGTCGCCGCCTGGCAGGCGGGCGACCTGCGCCGGGCGGAGCAGGAGCTGGACGCCGCCCGCAGGCTCGACCCCAACGACCCGCTGACGCCCGAGATCCGCACCGCCATCGCGCTCGACCGCGGGGAGGCGGACGCGGCGATCGTACAGGCCCGCGAGGCGTTGAGGCTCCAGCGCAGCCAGGGCGGGCAGGCCTGGCGGCTGGCCGCCGACCGCCGCGCCGGCTCGCGGCTGGCCGAGGCCTTCTCCTTCATCGGGCTGGACGACTGGGCGCGCGACGTGGGGGACGCCGCCTACGACCCGCTCGCCGCCGACAGCCTCTTCGCCGAGAGCGTCGCGCGCCGGATCTCGGTGGGCCGCGGGGCGCTCGACGCCTCGGGCGGCGACGCGGGCGCGGTGCAGGGCCTGCAGATCGAGCCGCTGGCGGCGAGCGCCCGCCTGCGCACCACCGACCTGCTGCGCCGGCCGTTCGTCGACGTGCAGGCCGAGGCGGTCGCGGGCTTCGACGACGTCGACGCCCGCGGCGGACGCATGCAGCTGGAGGCCTTCGACCGGCGCTGGACGCCGCTCGCCCTGTCGGCGGAGCTGGGCGGGCTGCAGGCGGAGGGGCCGGGGCGGACCTCCGCCTCCCCGCGCGACGCGAACCTGCTGATCGGCGCCGCGCCCTCGCCGCGGCTGGGGCTGTTCGGGCTGCTGTCCTGGGCCGAGGACGGGCCGCGCGACGACGATCCGATCGACGGCCTGCCCGCCTCGGACGCCGCCCGCAGCCGGGAGACGTCGGTGGGCCTGGGCGGGTCGGTCCGCCTCGCCGGGCGCGCCTACCTGACCGGCTTCGCGACCTATGCGCGGCAGGAGAGCGACGACGCCGCGCTGCGCGTGGTCCCCCGCCCGTCGCCCTCGCTGCTGGAGGCGCAGGCCTCTCAGCGGGCGGAGTCGTGGTTCGCGGGCCTCGGCTGGCGCGCGGCGGACGCGGGCGGGGAATGGGCCGCGGGGATCGAGGCGCAGGGCGCCCGCTCGCGCACCACCGGGGCGTTCGGCCTGCTCGATCTCGGGACCGGCGTGCTGGTCGTCACGCCCCAGCGCAGCGCCGAGTCCTCGACGCTGGGCCAGGTCTTCCTCGACCGCCGCCAGCGCCTGACGCCGGAGCTGGAGGCGGAGGCGGGGATCGGCCTCGGCGCGCGGGACGACGGCGGGGGGGAGCCCTGGATCGCCCCGCGCGCGGGCCTCGCCTGGCGGCCTCCGGTCGGGGGTCGGTTCCGCGCGGCGATCCTGCGGGAGGCCGCGCCCGCCTCGGTCTCGCTGTCGCCGGCCACGGTGCTCGGCCTTGCGCCGCTGCGGCCGGGCTTCGATGCGGACGGGGAGCTGTGGGGCGGCATCCTGCGCTGGGACGCCGACCTGGGCGCGCGCCTGCACCTGGCCGTGGAGCACCAGAGCCTGCGGCTGGAGGGGCTGCGCTGGGACACCGGCGACATGCTGGTCGACTTCGGCGCGCCCCGGGCGACGCTGCACGCGACCGAGGCGACGGCGAACCTGTGGCTGGGCGGCGGCTTCGGCCTGTCGGCCGGGCTGGTCCATGCCGACGGGCGCATCGACGACGGCCCTGCCACGGGGCGAAGGCTGCCCGCGACGCCCGACTGGACGGGGCGGGCGGGCCTCGCCTGGGCCAACCCCGCGCAGCTTCGCGCCTCGCTCGAGGCGGTGTGGACCTCCGACGCCTGGGCGGGGCCGGGGGCGGGGCGGCTGGGCCCGGTCTGGACGGTCGACGCGGCCCTGTCGTGGGAGCCGCTCGACAAGCGCCTCGCCCTGGGGGCCGAGCTGCGCAACCTGCTGGACGCGGAGCTGGAGCGGCCCTTCGGCCAGCGCCCCCTGGGCCGGTCGATCTGGCTGACCGCCGCGGTGCGGTTTTGAGATGGCCGCGGACGCGGCGAACCGCGGGGCCGCCCGCGCCTCCCTTCGCGCGAGCCTCGCCGTGGCCGCGCTCGCCGGCGTCGCGGCGGCGGCGCTGGGGCTCGCCGGGGTCTTCGCGCCCCTCGACCGGATCGCCTACGACCAGGCGGCGACGCGGCTGCCGGCGCCCGCCGGGCCGTCGCCGGTGGTGATCGTCGCCGTCGACGAGCCCTCCTTCGCCGAGATCGGCCTGCCCTGGCCCTGGCCGCGGAGCCTGCATGCGCGGCTGATCGAGTCCCTGCGCGCCGCCGGCGCCGCGTCCATCGCGGTGGACATCCTGTTCGCCGACCCCTCCGACCCGGCCGAGGACGCGGCGCTCGCCGCGGCGCTGGGGCCCGACGTGACGCTCGCCTGCGACGAGGCGCGGATCGAGACGGCGCAGGGCGTGCTGACCCAGCAGGTGACGCCCGCCCCGGTCTTCGCCGGCCAAGGCGCGCGCTGCGGCGAGGTGGGCCTGCCGCTCGACCCCGACGGGGCGCTGAGGGCGCTGCCGACGGGGCCGGACGCCTTCGCCGCCCAGGCGCTGGCCGGGGCGCCCACGCCGCCGGCCGGCGCGCTGATCGACGTGTCGCGGGCGCCCGGGGCGATGGCGCGGGTCTCGGTCTACCAGGCGCTCGACGCCGCGCGGATGCTGCCGCCGGACCTGCTGCGCGGGCGCGTGGCGCTGGTCGGCTTCGACCTGCGCGCCGGACCCGACGCGACGGAGGCCGGGCCGGACCGGTTCCGCACCGCCTGGACCACGCGGGGCGCCGGCCTCGCCTCGGGCGTCGAGATGCATGCCCGCGCGATCGAGACGCTGGCCCGCGGGCGCTGGACGGTCCCGGCGCCCGGCTGGGCGACGGCGCTGGCGGCGATGGCGGCCGCGGCGGCGGCCGTGGCGCTCGCCCGCCGGGTCCCTCCGCCGGCGGGCGCCGCCGCGGCGGCCGGCGTCGCGCTGGCGGCGGCGGCGGCCTGCGCGGCGGGGCTCGCCGGCGGGGTCTGGCTGGTGCCCGCCGCGCCCGCCTTCGCCGCGCTCGTCGCCGGGCTCGGTCATGCCGGGCTCGACCACGCGCGCGAACGGCTGGCCCGCCGCCGCATCCTGCGCGCCTTCGAACGGTATCTGGCTCCCGAGATGGTGCGCCGCCTGGCCGAGGACCCGGCGGCGCTGCGCCTGGGGGGCGAGCGGCGGACGACGACGCTGATGTTCTGCGACCTGCGCGGCTTCACCACCCTGACCGAGCGCATGAAGGACCGCCCCGAGGCGCTGACCGGGATCCTGAACCGCGCCCTGACCGAGATCGCCGACGCGGTGCTGGAAAGCGGCGGCATGGTCGACAAGTACATCGGCGACTGCGTGATGGGCGTGTGGAACGCGCCCCTCGACCAGCCCGACCACGCCGCAAGGGCCGTCGCCGCGGCGCTGGAGGCCGCCCGCCGCATGGACCGCCTGTCCGCGCGCATCGACGCCGAGGCGCGCGCCGCCGGCCTGCCGCCCATCGGGCTCGCCTGCGGGATCGGGATCGAGAGCGGGGACTGCGTGGTGGGCAACATGGGCTCGGACCGCCGCTTCGACTACACGGCGCTGGGCGATCCGGTGAACCTGGCCGCCCGGCTGGAGGGGCTGACGAAGCGCTACGGCGCGACGGTCCTGGTCGGCGAGGGCGCGGCCGCCCTGGCCGCGGAGGCGGCGGAGGCGCCGGCCCTGGTCGAGCTGGACCTGATCGCGGTGAAGGGCCGGGCGGCGCCGACGCGCATCCACGTGCCGGCCGCGCTCTGGCCCGCCGCCGGGGCGACGACGCTGCAGGCCGAGGCCCTGCGCCTCTACCGCGGCCGCGACTGGTCCGGCGCCGCGGAGCGCTGGCGCAGGCTTGCGGCCCTGGAGCCGGCCGCCGCCGACTACGCCGCCGCGATGATCCGCCAGGCGGAGGCGTTCCGCGCGGCCCCTCCGCCGCCCGACTGGGACGGGTCGGTCGCGGCGGACAGCAAGTAGCCGCGCGGGGCGAACCTGGGATCCGAAGGCCGTGGAAACGGAGGCCGGGCCGAGGCGCCGAACCGGCGCTTCCGGCGGAGGCGAACCCTCGGCCTTTCAATCTCCGCGCTTGGAAAATGATCGAAGGCAACCTTACGGTGGTGTCCGGACCCGCCCGGTGAAGGCGGGCCGGCGGCCCTGCGCGGCCGCCGTCGACAAGACCGCCGGGAGGATGCCGAGGTGAAACACACCACGATCGAAGAGCGCGGCGCGATCCGCGACGCGATCGCCGCGCTGCTGCGCGACCGCAGCGACGAGGCGCAGGTGCGCGCGACGATGGAGACCGAGACGGGCCATGACCCCGCCCTGTGGCGCGAGCTGGCCGCGATGGGCGTCGTCGGCCTGATCGTCGATCCGGAGTTCGGCGGCGCCGGCCTGGGCCCGGTCGAGCTGGAGCTGGTGGCCGAGGCGATGGGCGCGGCGCTGCTCTGCTCGCCCTTCCTGTCCTCTTCGGTGCTGGCCGCCGGGCTGCTCGCCGCCAGCGGCGACCGCGCGGCGCAGGCGGCGCACCTGCCGGGCATCGCCGCGGGCACGACCCTCGCCACCGCCGCGCTGACCTCGGCGCGCGGGGACTGGACGCCGGCGGGCGTCGCGGTCTCGGCCACGGGCGCGGGCGGGACGGCCGCGCTGAGCGGCGTCGCGGACTACGTCACCCACGGCCAGGTCGCCGACCTGCTGCTGGTCGCGGCGCGCACGGATGGGGAGATCGCCCTCTTCGCGCTCCCCGCCGACGCGCCGGGCGTGAGCGTCGCTCCCCTCCCCACCTTCGACCGGACCCTGCGGCTGGCGCGGATCGCCTTCCGCGACGCGCCCGCGACGCGGGTCGGCGCTCCGGGCTGGGCCTCGATCCAGGCGGCGCTCGACCTCGTCCTCGTCGCGATGGCGGGGGAGCAGGCCGGCGGCGCGCGGCGGGTCTTCGACATGACCGTCGACTACGCCCGCGACCGCATCCAGTTCGGCCGGCCCATCGGCAGCTTCCAGGCGATCAAGCACATGGCCGCCGACCGGCTGCTGGACGTGGAGACCGCGATCTCCGCCGCCCGCGACGCCGCCGAGGCGCTGGCCGAGGGCGGGGCGCGCGCCGGGGAGGCCGTGCCGCTGGCCGCCTTCGCCTGCGCCGAGGCCTACGGGCGGGTCGCCGCCGACGCGATCCAGATGCACGGCGGCATCGCCTTCACCTGGGCGCATCCCGCCCACCTCTACCTGCGCCGGGCGCGCGCCACGGCGCAGCTGTTCGGTCCCTCCCCGCTCCACCGCGAGCGCTTCCTGTCCGCGATCGGAGGCTGAGCCATGACCCCTGCATCGACCGCCCCCGCCCCCGACGTCGAGACGCTGCGCGCCGAGGTCCGCGCCTGGCTGGAGGCGAACTGGCGCGACGACCTGCCCCCCATCGAGGACAAGTGGGCCCTGCCCGCCGAGGTGAAGGCCTGGTTCGTGCGCGTGCTCGAGGCCGGCTGGGGCGTGCCCACCTGGCCCGAGAGCTGGTTCGGACGCGGCCTGACCACCGACCAGGCCCTGGTGGTGGACGAGGAATTCGCGCGCGTCGGCGCCCCCGGCGCCCGGCAGGACAAGTCGAACCTCGCCGCCTGCACGATCTTCGACCTGGGCGACGAGGGCCTGAAGCGCGCGATGATCCCCCCGCTGCTGCGCCGGGAGCTGACCACCTGCCTCCTCTACAGCGAGCCTGCCGCCGGCTCCGACCTCGCGGGGATCCGCACGCGCGCGGACCGGGACGGCGAGGACTACGTCGTGAACGGGCAGAAGGTGTGGACCTCGGGCGCCGCCCATGCCGACTACGGGATGCTGATCGCGCGCACCGACTGGGAGGCGCCCAAGCACGCCGGCATCACCTTCTTCATGCTGCCCATGAAGCAGCCGGGGGTCGAGGTCCGCCCCCTGCCCCAGGTCACCGGCGAGGCGCACTTCAACGAGGTCTTCCTCACCGACGCCCGCGTGCCGGCGACCAATGTCGTGGGTCCGCTGAACGGCGGCTGGCGGGTGCTGCAGACCGCGCTCGCCTACGAGCGGGGCGTGATGGGCGAAGGCCCCCGCGGCGCGCGGCGGGAGCGGATCTCGGACGACCTCGTGGCGCTGGCCCGCGCGCAGGGGCGGCTGGACGACCCCGCGCTGCGCCAGGACCTGGCGGGCGTCGTCGCGCTGCGCCGGCTGCTGGCGCTGAACAACGCCCGCGGCAAGGCGGCGCTGGAGCGGGGGGACACCTCCTCCCCCGTGATGTCGCTGGGCAAGCTGGCGATGAGCCGCGTGCTGCACGAGGAGGCGCGGATGCGCACCGCGATCCTGGGCGCGCAGAGCCTGCTGGACGGGCCCGAGCATCCGCTCGCCGACGACGCCAACTTCCTGGCGCTGAACGCCTATTTCACCTCCATCGGCGGCGGCACCGACCAGATCCAGCGCAACATCATCGCCGAGCGCGTCCTGGGCCTTCCGCGCGAGGCGGAGCCGGACCGCGGCCGCCCCTTCCGGGAGGTGCGCAGCGGCTGAGCGCTCCGCGGCCGCGCCGGGCCGGGACGACGCCCCGGCTCGGCGTCCTCGCCTGCGCTCAGTCGGCGAAGCCGCGCTGGATGGGGACGGGGGCGAGCTCGAACTCCTCGGCCCACATCCCCTCGGAGGCGGCGTCGCGGGCGGCGAAGAAGTTGGTCAGCCCGATCGCCACCTGGAAGGAGAAGTCGGTCGAGTAGGCGGACTCGCTCATCGAGCTTCCGGCGGGGATGTTCTGGAACCACTTCATCCACGCCTCGCTCCCCCCCTGGGTCGGAGGGCGCGGGCCGCCGTCGGGCACCGCCCCGTCGGGCACCAGCGAGACCACCGCGGGGTACTGCGCGGCCATGTGGCAGGACATGCAGGAGGTGGTGTTGAGGTCCGCCGGCCCGTTCAGCCGCCCGTTCCAGCCCAGGTGCTGGGGCGGCAGGTCGGGGCTCTCGAAGATCACCGTCTCCTTCAGGTCGGGGTTCGGCTCGGTCTTCGTGGGGGGGAAGGGGGTGGTGCGGTTCGTCGTGTCGTCCGGGTCGTTGCCCCACATCAGCCCGACGGGAACGAGGTTCTCGAACGGGTTCTCGCGGTTCAGGGCGCCGTTGTAGGCGAAGGTGCCGAAGACCCACTGCGTGACCGGCGCCCGGCTGTCGCGCACGGCGACGTCCATCTGCAGCAGGTTCACCTGCGTGACCTCCCGGGTCGCGCCGGTCCAGAAGTCGGGGGTGATGTAGGCCATCCAGGCGAGCGGGTTCTCGAGGAACGGCAGGTCGTCCACGCCCTTGGGCGCATCGGTGAACAGGAGCTTCGCGAACACCGTCCCCTCCGGGAAGCCGCCGCCGTAGCGGGCGTCGGTCACGCGGGGGTCGGGGTTCCGCGGGTCCGCCCACATCCGGCCCAGCAGCCAGCCCGCCTGCTCGTTCACCAGGGTGGTGGCGTAGACGGAATAGCCCCCGTCCTGCCCCAGCTGGCCCGGACCGAGCTGCCCGGGGCTGAGCGGCGCCTCCTTGATCAGGCCGCGGAAGCCCTCGGTGCCGCCGTTGGGCGGATAGGCGGCGGTGGCGGAATGCAGCCACGGCAGGTGATACCAGCGCGCCTCGGCGTTCTGGAACGGGTCCCAGTGCGGCAGGTTGCCGGCGAAGGCGTAGTCGCGCACCGCCATCAGGTAGGCCTGCGGATCGGTGCGGAAGTCGATCTCCATGAAGGCCGGCAGGGCCTCGGGCTTCTCGCTCGGGTAGTCGGTCTTCAGGCGGAAGACGGGCTGGTCGCTCCAGCACTCGTGGTACTCGGAGGCGGAGACCATGAAGCCGAAGTCCGGGAACGGGCCTGGCCGCGCGATGGCGTCGGCGGGGGCGACCTTCGCCGTGGGCATGGTCCCCGGCGGCAGCGGCTTCGTCGCGTTCGACGGGCAGTTCGGGTTCACCGAGGACACGCCCTGCGCGGCCGCCGGTCCGGCGACGACGAGGGCCAGCGCCACGACGAGCGGCGGGCCCGCGCGCCGCGTCCTGCGTCGCGCCGGGGCGTTCGGGGTCTGGAGATGGGTCATGACGGCCTCCATTGGGGCTGCGCTCTTCTTCGGGGCGTGGCTCAGGCGAAGGATGCGGGATCGACCGCGCAGGCCTCGCGCACCGTGTCGACGGTGCACGGGGCGTCGAGACGGAAGAGGCCCGGAAGGCCCCGCTCGAGGCGCGAGGCGCGCACCGCCCCCTTCACCGCGAGGAACACGCTGGTCGCCAGCACCAGCGGCGGCTCGCCGACCTCCTTGGAGGACAGGACGCCCGCATCCGGCGCCGGCGGGAACGGCACCAGGTCGCGCGGGAACAGGCGCACGTTCATCTCGAGCGGGATGGTGGTGACCGCGGGCGGCTTGTAGCGCCAGGTGTTGAGCGTGTTGAGCCGCCCCGCCTCCGGCCCGTCGGGCTGGAAGGCGAGCCGCTCGGTCAGCACGTAGCCGATCCCCTGCACGAAGGCGCCCTCGACCTGGCCGATGTCGACGGCGGGGTTCAGGCTCCAGCCCATGTCGTAGGCGATGTCGGACGAGAGGATCTTGGTCTCGCCGGTCAGCACGTCCACCTCGACCACCGAAGCCGCGGCCGAGTAGGTGAAGCCCACGAAATTGTCGAACGCGCCGCCGTTGGCGTCGGGGTCGGATTCGTAGCCCGGGATCTTCGGCTGCAGGTCGTGGGGCTTGTATTCCACCGCCGGCGTGGGCGTGTCGCCGCCCGCGATCGGCGCGGTGAAGGCCGCGGTCAGCCCGACCCGGTTGGCGTAGGCCATCGCCACCAGCTTCTGCCAGATCAGCCCGTCGCCGGCCGCGGTCTCGGCCCGCCAGCCCTCGGCCCCGTGGTTCCACCAGTCGATGCCCTGGGCGCGGCACCACTCGTCCCCGTTCTCGGTCAGCATCTTCTGGGCGAACTCCATCAGCCGCCCGCGCATCTGCGCGCACAGCCGCCGCACCGCCTCGCCGTTGTAGGCCGTGCCGGTCGAGCCGCCGGTCGAGGTCGGGTTGGGCACCACCGCGGTGCGCGGCGCCTCGATCACGATCATCTCCATCGGCAGGTTCAGCACGTAGGCCGCGACCTGGCGCATCTGGGTCAGCAGGCCCTGCCCCATCTCGACGCCGCCCTGGTGGATGATCACCGTGCCGTCGGCCTGGTAGATCGAGATCACCGCCGTCGCCTGCTCGAGCATCGCGAGGTTGTAGCCCGAGCCGTACTTGACCGGCAGCATGGCGATGCCGCGCTTGCGCCAGCGGTTCGCGGCGTTGAAGGCCTCGACCTCGGCGCGCTTCGCGTCGTAGCCGATCTCGGTCTTCAGCCAGTCCCAGACCTCGCGGATGTAGCAGAACGACAGCGCCTGCCCGAAGGGCGTGACGTCGCCGCGCTGGTAGAGGTTCTTCTCGCGCACCGCCTCGGCGGTCATGCCCACCGCGAAGGCGGCGTCGTCGATGGCGCTTTCCAGGATGATCTTGCCCTGGATGTCGCCGAAGGCGCGGAAGGCGGTCGAGGGCGCGGTGTTGGTGCGGCAGACGTCGATCTGGTTGCGGAAGTTCTCCACCCGGTAGGCGTTGTCGATCCGGGTCTGGATGCAGTTCGAGACGATGAAGGAGCAGTCGTAGAACGCTCCCCCGTCGCCATACATGCGGTTGTCGAAGCCGCGGATCAGGCCGCGGTCGTCGGGGTTCGTCTCGCCCGCGTCGATCGCCACCTGGTACTGGCCGTAATAGGCGTGGCGCTTGCCGATCATCGCGGTGTCGCGCTCGCGGTCGAGCGCGAGGCGCACCGGGCGCTTCATGGCGCGGGCCGCGACCGCGGTCGGGCCCACGACGAAGCGGGTCTGCTCGGTCTTGCCGCCGAAGCCGCCGCCCACCTGGGGCACGTCGACCTGGACGTGGTTGTACATCGCCCCCAGCGCCATGGCGGCGGTCTGGTGCATCTCCATCGGGCTCTGGGTCGAGGGGCGCAGCACCATGCGCCGGTCGTCCATCAGCTCGGCCACCGCGGCCTGCGGCTCCATGTAGAAGTGGATCTGCGCGCCCGCCGACTGGGCGCCCCCGACGATCCGGCAGGCGACGCCGTCGACCGTGCCGGGGCGCACGAAGGACTCGCGGTCCAGGGGATCCTCGACCGCCTGCACCCAGTCCAGCCGGCTGCCCGGCCGCACGATCCGCCAGATGTGGGAGACGAAGTTCTGCCGCTTGGGCCAGTCGGGGAAGATCGAGCCGACGCGGATCGCGTCCTCCAGCGTCAGGACCGGGCGGCTCCACCACTCCGGCTCGCCGGGCCGGGGCGCCCGCTCGCGCCAGGTCACGCAGCTCGCCGAGACGTAGTCCGCGATCCGCTCGGCCGTCTGCGGGTCGTCGGCCCCGATCAGCGCCAGGCACTGGCCCACGTAGTCGACCGTGCCGTCGGCGAAGACCGGCTGGTCCGCGCCCATGCCCTGCAGGTTCACGCCGCCGTCGGGAATGTCCTGAGCGGTGATTATGTCGATGAACCCGGGGAAGGTCGCGCTCAGGTGGTCGCGCAGGCGCGCCACGCTCGTCGTCTCCTCGCCCGGCACGCGCCAGGAGAAGTCCGCCAGCGCCCGCGCGCTCTGCGCCAGCGAGGCGAAGACCGTCAGCGGCGGCACGGCCAGCTCATGGGCGTAGTGGACCTGCCCCGAGGTCTGGTCCATCGCCATGTGCTTGATGTAGGGCACGCCGACCGGCTGCTCGAAGCTGCGGGATTTCCAGGACTGGCGCCCGTCGCTGACCGGCCAGCGGCCCCAGGCCGTCTCGGCGACCGAGGCGACGTCGGGCGGAACCGCGCCGCCCGTGCGCACGATCGCGTTCACCAGCGTCTTGAACACGTAGGAGACGGCGAGCTGCACCCGGTAGGCGTCCGGCACGCCCTCGCTCGGCAGGCCCGCCATGCGGTCGCGCCAGCGGGCGAGCTCGGCCTCGGTCTCGGCGCGGATCGACTCGGCCAGCGCCGGCGCCGAGGCCAGCGTCAGCGGCAGCGCGCGCATCAGCGCCTCGGTCTTGCCGGCGCGCCAGGGGAACGGGGCGACGCCGCCGAAGACCAGAACCGCCGCCGACACCGCCTGGCCCGCGACCGACAGGCGCGAGGCGGCGTTGACCAGGCTGTGGGCGTTCACCTCCCGCAGGGCGGTCTTCTGCGGCAGCAGCAGGTCGCCCCCCGCCTGAGCCGGCAGGTGGAAGGCCAGCAGCACCAGCGCGTCCGGCAGGCCCGGATCGGCGGCGCAGGCCGCGACCAGCGCCTCGACCGTGCTCCGCCCAGGCGCCCCGTCGACCTGGCGGGCGTCGAGGTGCTCGACCTCCGCCCCCACCCCGACCAGCGCGGTGGCGAGGTCCGAGGGGAACGGCTCCCCCTTCGCGATATGGTGCAGGACCAGCATCAGGTTGCCGCCGATCGTGGCCGCGTTGCGCACGATCCGCCCCGCCGTGCGCATCGCCATGTGGTGCAGCGCGCCGAGCGCCGTGCCGACCGGATAGAGCCGGTCGCCGTCCGGCCCCGTCTCGACCTCGCCGCGCGCCTCCATCTGCGCTTCCAGCAGCGCGATCAGGTCGGTGTAGGTCATCGAGGCGGCGACCCGCAGCGCCGTCTCGGCGATCTCCGTCGGCGGGCTCAGCTCCGGCAGGCCGCGGACGTCGATCAGAACGCAGGCGTCCTCGTATTCCTCCTTGTAGATCCCGAAGGAGGTGTTGGCCGAGACCAGCCGACGCGCCGACGGATCGCCCTCGCGCATCATCGCCAGCAGGGCGGCGACGTCTGCGGGCGTGCGCCAGGCCTGCCGGGGGCCGGTCACGTCGACCGGCTGCGGCGGGGCCTTGGCGGCCTCGGGGAACGGGATGACGATGCTCGACGCCGGCTTCTGCGAGGCCGCGTCGTCGTCGAGCACGCATTTCATCCGGGCGGCCTCGTCCGCCTCGGTCCAGTCCGAGGCGAAGGTCTTCATCGCGGTCAGGATCGGCCGGTAGCCGGTGCAGCGGCACAGGTTGCCGTCCAGCGCCTGCTCGATCTCGCGCTTGGTGGCCCGGGGGTTGCTGGACAGGAACTCGGACATGTTCATCACGAACCCGACCGAGCAGTAGCCGCACTGGCTGCCGTTGTTCGCCGCCAGCCGCCAGGCGACGAGGTTCATCCCCTCGTGCTCGACCTCGGAGGGGTGCGGCTCGGCCTCCGGCGCCAGCGTCGCCGAGACCTCGGCGGGGCCGTCGGCGCAGGCCTTCACGGCGGCCAGCACCGCCTCGCGCTTGTCCTCGGCGGCGTCGCGGGCGGCCTGCAGGCGCGCGGACTGGACGCCGGGGGCCGGCGCGTGGCGGCTGTAGACCTCGGCGTGATGCAGGCTGGGCGGGTTGGGCTTGCGCGCCGCGCCGGTGCCCTCGATCGTGGTCACCGACAGCCCGTCCAGCGCGCAGACCGGGCGCAGGCAAGAATTCACTGCGCGGTGCTCGACCTCGCCCCGACCCTCGTCCCAGCGGGACAGGATCACGGTGCAGCCGCCGCAGCCGCCCTGGCCGCAGGGCTTCTTGGGCCCGGCCAGTCCGACCTGCGGCGAGCGCAGCCAGTCGATCAGCAGGAGATCCGGGTCCGGATCGGACAGGGCGACCCTGCGCCCGTTGAGAAAGAAAGTGACCTGCGAGCTGGACACGCGCTTCGCTCCCCCCGCCGGGCGATACGCAGCCCGGCTGTTCTGCGGGGAGGGCCGTGCGGACCGTCGTCCACGTCCGGCCGGCGCCCCCCGATGCACTTGGCCGAAGATGAACAACGCTTGAATTTCAAAGCGTTAAGATATTCCCCGGCGGAAGGGAGCCTGCGCCGAGACGAACGCAGGGTCAACAAGCATCGCTCGGTTCGCGCTCTGATTGCGCGCCCGGAGCGAGGGCGCGGGGGGCCCGCAACGGCGCCGGAGACGCGCGTAGCACGGCGCAGGCGGCGCCCCTCCGCGGCCTGGATCCTGGCCCGTCCATGGCCGGGACCGAATGCGGATCGCCTGCGCGGCGCCGGGGGATCGCAACCCGTTCCCCCGGCCGCTCCCCGTCAGCCGTCGCGCAGGATGCGCACCGGCGTGCCCTTGTAGGCCGGCGTCTGGGAGTTCTTCTCGCAGTAGTCCAGCGGCACCAGCGGATTGAGCTCGGGGTAATAGCCCGCCACGCAGCCCGGGGGCAGGTCGTAGGCGGTCAGGGTCAGGCCCCCGACCCGGCGGTCATGACCGTCCTCGACCGCGCAGACGAGGGCGACCGAGGCGCCCTCCTCCAGCCCCCGCCGCTCGATCTCGTCGCGGTTCATCAGCACCACCATCCGGCTGCCCTCCAGCCCCCGCAGCCGGTCGGAGAAGCCGTAGATCGTGGTGTTGAACTGGTCGTTGGAGCGCAGGGTGATGAGGGTCATCTCCTCCCCCTTCGGCGCCTCGCCCAGTGCCGAGAGCGTCGTGGGCGCGGTGAACCGCGCGCGGCCGTCGTCGGTCTTCCAGTCGCGCTCGCGCGCGGGGTTGCCGCGGTAGAAGCCGCCGGGCTGGAACAGGCGCGCGTTGAAGTCGGCGAAATCGTCGGGGAAGGTCTCGGCGATCAGGTCGCGCACCTGTTCGTGGTTCTGCGACCACGCCCGCCAGCGCAGCTTCGGGTTCGCCGGCAGCGTCGCCTCCGCCAGCCCCGCCACGATCGCGGTTTCCGAGCGGACCTCCGGCCCCGGCGGCTCGGCGCGCCCCAGCGAGCCGTAGATGTGGGAGAACGTGTCCTCCATCGACGTCGCCTGCACGCCCGAGGGCTGCAGGTTCTGGTCGGTGCGCCCCAGGCAGGGGAGGATATAGGCCACCTCCCCCGGCGCGAGATGGGAGCGGTTGGGCTTGGTCGCGATGTGAACCGAAAGGCGCAGCGACGGCCAGGCGGCCTCGATCCGCTCGCGGTCCGGCAGGGCGCGCAGGAGGTTGCCGCCCAGCGAGACGACGGCGCGCACCCGCCCCTCCAGCAGGGCCTGGCAGGCGTGGACGGCGTTCATGCCCTCCTCCTCCGGCGGCTCGATCCCGAACTGGGCGCGCAGGCGGTCGGCGGGCATGTGGGCGGACTTCTCCCCCACCCCCACCGTGCGCTGGCCCTGCACGTTGGAGTGGCCGCGCACCGGCGAGATGCCGGTCCCCGGCCGCCCGATGGCGCCGCGCATCAGCAGCAGGTTCACCAGCATCCCGAGGTTCAGCCAGCCGTTCACATGCTGGGTCAGGCCCATGCCGTAGATGCCGATGGGCCGCTCGGCCGAGAGGTAGATCTCCGCCGCCCGCTCGATCATCGCGCGGGTCAGGCCGGCGTGGACCTCGATCTCCGCCCAGGGGGCGGCGCGCACCGCGGCCTCGGTCTCGGCCCAGCCGGAGGTCTCGGCGTCGATGAAGGCGCGGTCCAGCACCGTGCCGGGGGCCGCGTCCTCGGCGTCGAGCACGCATTTCATCAGGCCGGTCAGCACCGCCACGTCGCCGCCGGGACGGACCTGGAAATATTCCTCCGAGATCTTCGTGGCAGAGCCCACGGTCATCTGCACGATGTCCTGAGGGTCCACGAACTCGATCAACCCGCGTTCGCGCACCGGGTTGAAGGTGACGATCCGGCAGCCCCGCGCGACCGCGGCCTTCAGCACGTGCAGGAAGCGGGGGCTGTTGGTCCCGGTGTTCTGGCCGAAGAAGAAGATCGCGTCGCAGCTCTCGAAATCCTCGAGCGTGCAGGTCCCGACCGGGGTGCCGATGAAGCTCTTGAGGTTCACCGAGGTCGTCTCGTGGCACATGTTCGACGACTGCGGCAGGTTCTGGTGGCCCATGGCGCGGGCGAAGAGGGCGTAGAGGTAGGACGCCTCCAGCCCCGCGTGGCCCGAGGCGTAGAACACCGCCTGGCGCGGGTCCGGCAGGGCCGCCAGCTCCCGCCCGATCTCGGCGAAGGCCTCCGCCCACGAGACGGGGCGATAGCGGTCGGCGGCCGCGTCGTAGCGCAGCGGGTGGGTCAGGCGGCCGGCCTTTTCGAGGTCGTGGTCATGCCAGCCGCGCAGCTCGGCGACGGGGTGGTCCTCGAAGAAGGCGGGGTCGGCGCGCGCCTCGTCCAGCTCCCACAGGGTGGCCTTGGCGCCGTTCTCGCAGAACTCGAACCGGTGGGGCCTGGCGGGCTTGGCCCAGGCGCAGGAGGAGCACATGACCCCGCCCGGCTTGTTGAGCTTCGACAGGATCGAGAGGGCCCGGCCGTTCGCGTCGACCTCTCCGAAGATGCGGGCGACGCCGCGCAGGGAGCCCCAGCCCCCGGCCGCGTCGCCGTCGAAGGGCGTGTCGGGGTCCTGGGCGGCGGGATCGTGGCGGGATCCGGGGCGGGGGGCGTCGGAGGAGGCCATGGGCGGGTCCTTCCTTGCTGGGTCCCGTCGTCGGCTGCGGCGGCGGGGGCCGGGGTGAAGCCGCCCGGCGGGGCGGCGGAAGAGGCGCGCGCGGCTACATCTGCGCGTGCTGGTTGAAGAGGATCCAGATCGTGCCGCCGACCATCAGCGCCACCACCAGGAACGAGAACAGGACCAGCAGCAGGTCGTCGCGATGCGAGCGCTGCAGGTCGATGTGGAGGAAGAAGCGGAACTGGGCGATCACGTGCACGGCGGCGAGCGCCCCCAGCCAGCCCAGCGCCGGGAGGCCGGAGACGAGCTCGAACCGCACCAGCCCGAAGGCCGCCAGCACCAGCGCCAGCGAGACCGCCCCGCCCGTCAGAAGGCGGCGCAGGTCGCGCCGCGCCTCGGCGTCGCTCTCGTGGAGGGAGGCCTCGTCATGCGGGGCGGCGTCGGGGCGGTCGTCGCGGCTGTCTTCGGGGCGGCGGGTCATGCGGCGGCTCCCACCAGGAAGACGAAAGTGAAGATGCCGACCCAGACCACGTCGAGCATGTGCCAGAACAGCGCCAGCCGCATCAGGCGCAGCTTCACCGGCGCCACGACGCCCCGCGTCGCGACCTGCACCGCGAGGACGGCCATCCAGATCAGGCCCGCGGCCACGTGCACGAAATGCGTGCCCGTCAGCAGCCAGTGGGCCGAGAGGAACCCGCTGACCTGGGGGGCGGCGCCGAGCTCGGTCGCCATCCTCACGAAGTCCCGCCCCTCCAGCGCCAGGAACCCCAGCCCGCAGGCGGCGGTGACGGCGAGCCAGGCGAGCACCGGCCCGCGCCGCTCCCGGTGCTTCATGGCCAGCGAGGCGAAGCCGACGGCGACGGTGGAGGCGAGCAGCAGCAGCGTCTCGGCGAAGGCGGGGCCCAGCGCCGCCACGTCCCGGGGGCCGGGGCCGCCGGCGACGCCATGCACGCTCATCGAGGCGTAGGTGGCGAAGAGGATGGCGAACAGCACCAGGTCGCTCATCAGGAAGATCCAGAAGCCGAACAGGATCTCCTCCGCCGCGCGGTGGGTGTCGGCGTCGGTGCGGCCCAGGTTGAGGCCGGGGTGGAGGTTGCGCGCGCTCATCGGGCGGCCCTCGGCGCGGCGGCGGCGGCGGGGCGCGGGGCGGGATCGGCGAACAGCTCCGACGGGTCGGCCTTGCCGCGGTTGGCGGGCGTGAACTCGGCGTCCCGTCCCACGGCGGGCGCGGCGTCGAGCGCGGCGAGGAAGCGCTCATGCTCGGCCTGCACGCGGGCGGCGGGGATGACTTCCGTGGTGGTCTGCGCGAAGGCGCGCGCGGTCACCACCGCCCAGCCGGCCGCGAGGCTCAGGGCCGCCAGCCACCACATCCACCAGGTCAGCGCGAAGCCGCAGACCGCGGCGCAGAGGCCCAGCAGCGGCGCCGCGGCGGTGTTGCGCGGCATCTCGATATCCTCGTAGCGCGCGGGCCGGGGCCAGGGCTCGCCCCGGCGCTTGGCCTCGAAGAAGGCGTCGCGATCCTCGACCTTCGGGATCACGGCGAAGTTCCACTCCGGCGGCGGCGAGGGGACCGACCACTCCAGCGTGCGCCCGTTCCAGGGATCGCCCAGCGGCGAGGCGAGCTCCGCCCGCCGCCGGACCGAGACGACGAGCTGCACGGCGAGGCACGCGACGCCCGCGAGGATCAGCAGCGCGCCCCCCAGCGCGACCGCGAGCCAGGGCGTGTAGGCGGGGTCGGACCACATCGCCATGCGCCGCGGCGCGCCCATCAGCCCCAGGCCGTAGAGCGGCAGGAACGCCAGCAGGAAGCCCGGGCCCAGGCACCAGAAGGCGGCGCGGCCCCAGCCCTCGTGCAGGCGGAAGCCGAAGGCCTTGGGGAACCACAGCTGCACGCCCGCGAACATCGCGAACAGCACGCCCGGGATCAGCATGTTGTGGAAATGCGCCACCAGGAACAGCGAGTTATGGACCTGGTAGTCGATCGTGGGGTTGGCCAGCAGCACGCCCGTCAGCCCGCCGATCACGAAGGCGGCGAGGAAGAAGACCAGGAACAGCATCGGGGTCGCGAAGCGGATCCGCCCGCCGACCATGGTCAGCAGCCAGTCGTAGACCTTCACCCCCGTGGGCACGCCGATCACCATGGTGGCGATGCCGAAGACCGCGTTGATCGCGGCGTCCTGGCCCATGGTGAAGAAGTGGTGCAGCCAGACCGTGAAGCTGAGCACCGCGATGCACATGGTCGCGTAGACCAGGCTGCGGTAGCCCCACAGGCGCTTGGCCGCGAAGATCGCCGCCACCTCGGACCAGACGCCGAAGGCGGGCAGGATCAGGATGTAGACCTCCGGGTGCCCGAACAGCCAGAACAGGTTGGCGTAGTTCATCATGTCGCCGCCGGCGGCGTTGGTGAAGAAGTGGAAGCCCGCCGCCCGGTCCAGCGCCAGCATCGCCGTGCAGGCGGTCAGCGGCGCCATCGCGAAGATCATCAGGATCGAGGTGCACAGCGCCGTCCAGCAGAACAGCGGCATGCGGAACAGCCCCATCCCCGGCGCCCGGCGCTTGTAGAGCGTGACCGCGAAATTCAGCCCCGTCAGGGTCGAGCCGATGGAGCTGAGCGACACCGCCCAGATCCAGTAGTCGACCCCCGGCCCGGGGCTGACCGTCGCCTCGGTGAAGGGCGCGTAGCCGGTCCAGCCGCCGGTCGAGAAGTCCCCCACGACCAGGCTGACCAGCATCAGCGCCGCCCCCGCCGCCGTCAGCGCCAGCGACACGGCGTTGAGCAGCGGAAAGCTCACGTCCCGCGCCCCGATCTGCAGGGGCATCACGAAGTTGATCAGCCCCGTCAGCAGCGGCATCGCGACGAAGAAGATCATGATCGTGCCGTGGGTGGAGAAGAGCTGCGCGAAATGCTCGGGCGTCAGGAACCCCGGCTCGCCCACCGCGGCCATCTGCTGGGCGCGCATCAGCGCCGCCTCGATCAGCGCGCGCACGAACATCGCGAGGCCGAGGACCATGTACATGATCCCGATCTTCTTGTGGTCGAGGCTGGTCAGCCAGTCCCGCCACAGCGTCCCCCAGCGCCCCGTCGCGGTCAGCCACGCCGCGACCGCGAGGGCCGCCAGGACCTCGACCGCGCCCGCCCCCGCCGCGATCCCCTGGCTGAGCGTCGGCTCCCGCCAGGCGCGCAGGAACACCAGCGAGGACCAGTCGAGCCGGCCCAGCAGGTCCGCCCAGCTCATCGCGCGCCCTCCCCGCCCGGCGGGGGCGCCTCGCCCCGGGTCGCCGCCAGGACCTGGTCGAACAGCCCCGCGGGATAGGCGGAGAAGACGCGCGGAGCTTCCGCGGCCGGCGGGGCGGACAGGGCGGCGTAGGCCTCGGGGCTCATCGTGGGCGCTTGGGCGCGGGTCTGCGCGAGCCAGGCCTCGAACCGCTCGGGCGGCTCGACGGCCACGGCGAAGCCCTCCCGCGGGAAGCCGGGGCCGTCGTACTGCATGTTGCGTCCCTCGAAGGTTCCGACCTGGTCGGCGCGCAGGTTCAGCCGCGTCGCCATCCCGCCCATGGCGTAGACCTGCCCCGCCAGCCGCGGGATCGCGAGCGAGCGCATCACGCCCGAGGAGGTCAGCTCCAGCGTCACGGGACGGCCCCGGGGCAGCACCAGCCGGTCGAGGCTGGCGACGCCCTGCGCGGGGTAGAGAAACAGCGAATGGCGGTCGAGCATCACCGCCCGCACTTCCAGCGGCGCGGGGCCGAGCGGCGCCTGGGGGTCGAACTCCATCGTGCGGCGCCAGAGCTGGGTTCCCAGCACCACCAGCACCACCGCCGGCACGCCCCAGACCACCGCCTCGACGGCGCGGGAGCCGCTCCAGTCCGGCCGCCAGGGCCCCCGGCCCCCGCGCCGCCAGGTCCACAGCACCACCGGCAGGGCGAGGAAGAGGGGCGCGCAGACGGCGAGCATCACGAGGGTCACGAAGCGGAAGTGGTCGGCCTGGGCCGCGGCCACGGGCCCGGCGGCGTCGAAGAAGCCGGGCCGCCAGGCGCAGCCCCCGAGCGGCACGGCCGCGAGCGCCGCCATCCCGGCCCGCGCCGCCCCGGCGAGGCCCGGGCGGGGCCGCGGCGAGGCGGGCTCGCCTCCTGCCCCCCCTGCGTCGACCTGCGTCGCGGCGGGGGCGGTGGGGAGGACGGACATGCGACGGGGGCTCCGGCTGACGGCTGACGGCGGCCAAGCGCGCGAACGGCGCTGGAGCTCCAAGGTGGCGCCGGGGATGACGAAACCAAGGCCCCGCGGCGCCAAGCCCGCGGCGCGGCCCGACGCATCGCCGCAGGCCGCGCCGGAGAGAGGAGGCGGAGCGAGCGGAGACGTCGCCCGGGCGGCGCCGGGCCGACCCGGCGGACGGCGGCTCAAGTCGACGCGGCGGGGCCAGGCCCTCGCCCTGACGACGCCGGGTAGAGCGGGCGGGCGCGGCTCAGCCCGGCGCGGCGGGGGCCAGGCGGCGGCCGCGCACGGCGTCGGAGAGCTTCTCGGCGATCATCATCGTGGCGGCGTTGGTGTTGCCGCTGACCACGTGCGGCATCACCGAGGCGTCGATCACCCGCAGCCCCTCGACCCCGTGCACCCGGCCCTCGGCGTCGACCACGCTCGTCTCGTCCACGCCCATGCGGCAGGTCGAGGCGGGGTGGAAATAGGTGCTCCCCGTCGCGCGGATCCAGGCCGCCAGCTCCGCGTCGTCCATCGCGTCGGGGTCCGGCCCGTCGGCGGGGCCGCGCAGCGCGTCCCAGGCGGGCTGGCGCACGATCTCCATCGTGCGGCGCACGCCCCGCATCAGCGCCTCGAGGTCGCCGGGCGCGCGGAGATAGCCGCTGACGATCCGCGGCGCCGCGCGCGGGTCGGCCGAGGCCAGCGAGACGCTCCCCCGGCTGCGCGGCCGCATCAGCGAGACCGAGTAGCGGAACCCGTCCGCCACCCGCAGCGCCCCGCCCGAGAGGCCGCCCGCCACGGGCAGGAACTCGTGCTGGATGTCGGGATGCGCCAGCGACGGATCGCTGCGCAGGAAGGCCCCCGTCTCCCAGAAATTGCGCGCGCCCATCCCGCCGCCGGTCAGCAGCCAGCGCAGGCCGATCAGCCCCTTGCCCAGGGGCCCCGCATGGATCGCGGGCGAGACCCCGGGGCGCGAGGCGAGCCGACCGATCCCGACGCCCAGGTGATCCTCCAGCCCCCGCCCCACCGCGGGCACGTCGGCGACGAGAGGCACGTCATGGGCGCGGAGCTGGTCGGCCGGTCCCACGCCCGACAGCAGCAGAAGGTGAGGGGATTCGTAGGCGCCCGCGCACAGGATCACCTCGCGCCCCGCATGGACGACCTCGCGCACGCCTCGGCGCTCGCATTCCACGCCCACCGCCCGGCGGGCGTCGTCGAAAAGGATCCGGCGCACGGTCGCCCCGGCGCGCACCTCGATCCCGCCGCGACGCAGGGCCGGGCGCAGCCAGGCGCGCGAGGCGCTGTGCCGGCGGCCGTCGCGGATCGTCGCCTGGTGGCGATGCACGCCCTCGCGCCAATGGGCGTTGTAGTCGGGGTTGGCGGGCAGGCCCGCCTGCTCGGCGGCCTCGATCATCGCCTCGAACAGGGGATGGTCGCCCTTCAGGCGGATCACGCTCAGCGGACCGTCGCCGCCGCGCTCGGCGCTCGCGCCGTCCTCGAAGCGCTCCATCCGCCGGAAGTAGGGCAGGCAGTCGGCGTGGGACCAGCCGGCCAGCCCCTCCGCCGCCCAGCCGTCGAAGTCATGGGCCGCGCCGCGCACGAAGACCATGCCGTTGATCGAGGAGGATCCGCCCAGCACCCGCCCGCGGGGATGGGAGACGGTGCGCCCGCCCAGCCCCGGCTCCGGCCCCGTCTCGTAGCGCCAGGTCCATTTCGCCTGCCGCAGGGGGTAGGAGACGGCCGCCGGCATCGCCAGCAGGACCGAGCGGTCGCGCGGCCCGGATTCCAGCAGCAGGACCGAGACGCCCGGATCCTCCGCCAGCCGCGCCGCGACGATGCAGCCGGCCGAGCCGGCGCCGACGACGATGTAGTCCGGCGTGCTCATCCCGGCCGCCCGGCGCCGGCCGCAGGGAGAAGGCGGCGCAGCGGTCCGGCGGCGGAGGCCGAGGCGGGCGGAGGGAGGGCGTCGCGGAGGCGGCTCATTGCTCGATCCTAGCGCGCGCGCTGCGCCCTCGCGACACGCGGCAGGCGGGCTGCGCCGCTTTGCTGCGCCCCGGGATCGCCGGCGAGGCCAGGCGGCCGGCGAGAGCGCCCGTGAGGCAGGATCGCCTTGCATGACGCCGTGATATCCAATGAAATACGGGTAGACTCAAAAATATTTATCAAATAATAACTCTGGACTTCATTGAAATTTTGAAATCGATGCCCATTTTAAACTGAAATCGCTCCAACCGCTTCGAGGGGCGCTCTTCCTCCGCGAGGGGCTCCGATCGACCGGCGCCGCACCGCCGCGCAGGCCCGAAACCCCCGGCCCGGCGGAGACGCGCAATGACCACCCGCACCACAGAGACTGTCGTGACCTTCGCACGGCCCTTCCGCATCAGCGGCCATGACCGGGAGCTTCCTGCGGGAAGCTACCGGGTCGAGACCGACGAGACGCTGATCGAGGGGCTTTCGTTCCACGCCTATCGACGCGAGGCGACGCTGCTTCGCCTGCCCGCGGTCTCGGATCTCGGCGGACGGATGGAGCTTCTGCCGGTCGACCCGCAGGATCTCGACGACGCGCTGGCGCGCGATCGCTCGGCGTCCTGACTCCAGGTTCAACAAGGGAAACATCACCAATGATCGACACCAAATGGATCCAGCCCGCCGCTTTCGGCGCCGTCGCAGGCGCCGCGGCCCTGGCCATCGTGGGCTTCGGCTGGGGCGGTTGGATGACCGCAGGCTCGGCCGAGACGATGGCCGGCGACCGGGCCGAGGAGCAGGTGGTGCTGGCGCTGTCGCCCGTGTGCTTCGCCAAGTACCGCGCCGACCCGATGGGCGGCCAGACCCTGACCGAACTGAAGGCCGCGCAGTCCTACCAGCGCCGCCAGATCGTGATGGACGCGGGCTATGCGACGCCTCCGGGCGCCGACGGCCCCGACCGCGACCTCGCGGCGGCCTGCGCCGAGCGGATCATGGAAGGCTCCTGAGCCTCGGGGCGGGGCGGGCGCAGGGCGCCCGCCCCGCCCGCTCTGCGACGACCGCTTCCTGACGACGGCGACGAGGTGACCTCCATGGACGATCGATCGCGGCGACGCCCGCGCTGGGCGGCGCTGTTCGCGTCGCTGGGACTGGTCGCGGCGCTGGGACTGGTCCCGGCCGCTCCGGCCGCGGCGGCCTCCGAGGCGCCGGCGAACGCCAGCGCCGACGACTACGGCGGCGGCTGGAGCTGCGATTCCGGCTTCCGCGAGGCCGCCGGGCGCTGCGAGGCGGTCGAGATTCCCCAGAACGCCTTCGCCACCCTGCGCCCCTACAGCCGCGGCTGGCAGTGCATGCGCGGCTTCCGCGAGGTCGACCACGCCCGCTGCGAGCCAGTGGCGGTGCCGGAGAACGGCTACCTGGACGACTCCGGCGAGGACTGGGCCTGCGAGCGGGGCTACCTTGCCGACGGCGCCGCCTGCGTCGAGATCGCGGTGCCCGAGAACGGCTACCTGACCGACGACGGGCGCGCCCCGGGCTGGGCCTGCGACCGCGGCAACCGCGTGCGCGGCGACCGCTGCGAGCCCATCGTGGTGCCGACGAACGGCTACCTCTCGGGCCTCCGCTCCGGCCCGGGCTGGGTGTGCGAGCGGGGCTACATCGCGAAGGGCGACGCCTGCGTCGCGGTGAAGGTGCCCGAGAACGGCTATTTCGTCGACGTCGGCTATGGCGACGCCTGGAAATGCCTGCGCGGCTACCGCTCGAACGGACACGCCTGCCTGAAGCTGGAGTTGCCGGAGAACGCGCATATCGACCGCTCCGGCAACGATTGGGAGTGCGACCCGCCCTACCGCCGCCGCGGCTCGGGCTGCGAGGCGACCTCCCGCGGGCAGTGAAGACCCGTCCGCCCGTCCGGCCCCCTGCCGCGGCCCTGCGAAGAACGGAGGCGAGCCATGAGGCGACCGACGACCACGACCGCAGCCCAGGTGACGGCGAACCGGGAGGCGCGGCGATGACCGACGACCCCGTGGACCTGGACGCCCGCCGCACGGCGACCGGCCAGATGGCGGCCGCGCATCGCCGCCACGCGCTGAGAGATTTCGAAGCGGCCCAGGAGACCCTGCGCCGACGCCAGGAGGAGTTGGAGGCCCAGTTGATGGCCGAGCCGGCCGAGACCTGGCCCGAGGCGGCGGTGAAGGCCCAGTACCTGATCCGCCTGTTCGCCAGGACCGGCGACGCGCAGGACCCCCGTCGCCGCAAGCTCGTCGAGCGCGCACTGGGCGACATCGCGCGGCTGCTGGAACGGGAAGAGGACGCGACATGACCAGCCGAACCGATACGATCTTCGAGCCTCTTCGCCGCGCCGGCGACACCGCGCGCACGCGGGACTGCCTGCGCTGCCGCACGCCCTTCGAGAGCGAGTGGTCCGGCGAACGGATCTGCCGCACCTGCAAGAGCAAGCAGGCCTGGCGCAGCGGCTCGCCCCATGTCTTCGGCCGCCCCGGACGCGGATGAGGGCGCCGCTCCATTCGCCCTTCCTGCGCCCTTTTCGGGAGGCCGCGGCATGATCCGGCTGTCGATCCTCCACCGCACCCTCTACCGCTACCGTGGTCCGGTGGCGCTGAGCCCCCACCGCCTGCTGCTGCGCCCGCGCGAGAGCCGCAACCTGCGGCTGCTGTCGCACGAGGTGACCACGGACCCGCCCGGGCGCATCGTCTGGGCGCGGGACGTGGCCGGCAACGCGGTGGCCACCGCCGCCTTCGAGCGGACGACCGACCGGCTTGAGATCGTCTCGCGCAGCGAGGTGGAGCTTCACGCCGTCGCCTGGCCGATCTTCGACATCGCGGCCGAGGCCATCGTCTTCCCCTTCGCGATCTCGGACGACGACCGCACCGACCTGGGCGCGCTGCCGTTCCCCCAGCACCCCGATCCCGACGGCCGTCTCGGCCGCTGGGCCTGGGGCTTCGTGCTGGGCGCGCGCACCGACACGCTGTCGCTGCTCAAGGACCTCTGCGCCGGCGTCGCCGGGGCGCTGGTCTACCGCAGCCGGGAGGAGGAGGGGGCGCGGCCGCCCCTGGACACGCTCGACCGCGGCGAGGGCTCGTGCCGCGACTTCGCGGTGCTCTTCGCCGAGGCGGCCCGCGCGCTGGGCTTCGGTGCGCGCCTGGTCTCGGGCTACCTGCACGACCGCGAGGGAACGGGGCTGACCGGCTCGGCCGGGGCGGGCTCGACCCACGCCTGGGCCGAGATCTACCTGCCCGGCGCGGGCTGGGTGGCCTTCGATCCCACCAACCGCAGCGTCGGCGGCGCGGACCTGATCCCCGTCGCCGTGGCCCGCGACATCGCCCAGGCGACGCCCGTCTCGGGCCGCTTCGCGGGGCCCGAGGGCGCTGCAGGGACGCTGGAGGTCGAGGTTCAGGTGACCGCCGTCCCGGCCTGACGGGCGGGCGCCGCGGGCCGGGGCCGCCCCCGAATAAATATCTGGGACGTCTTGCATTCTCCAGCCCCACGACCACCTGAATACTTGACCTCGATTTCGATCGACCCGCCGGCGCGCCCGACGATCCGCGCGCCGCGCAGCCTCCGGCATCGACGCCTCCGCCTGACGACGACCATCCCGCGAGACGGGACGGCCGGCGCCCGCTGCCCGACGCCGCCGGCCGTCGCGGGCGGCGCACCCCCATCGTCCGGCACGCAGGGAGATCCCGATGGCCAAAGGTCAGAAACGCAGCAACCGCGAAGCCAAGAAGCCCAAGACGAAGAAGCCGACCGTCGCCGCGACGGCCGTGTCGCCGTTCGCGAAGGGCGAGCTCGCCACGACGGGCGCCAAGAAGCAGAAGTGAGGCCCCGGGCCTCGCCGGTCCGCAGGGACCTCGCGGTCCTTGCGGACAGCACAGGGCGGCCCGGACGCCGGGCCGCCGCCCCCACAGCCGAGGAGACCGCGACGATGGTGGAACGGGCGCAGGCGCGGCTGGTGGCGAAGCCCTGGGGCACGGACGATCTGCATCCCTGGAGCCGCGAGGGCGCGGGCCGGCGCATCGGCGAGATCCGCTATGACCTCGACGACCGCGAGGCGCCGGCGCCGGCGCTGCAGCTCAAGCTGCTGTTCGCCGACGCGCCCCTCTCCCTCCAGGTGCATCCCGACGACGCGGCCGCGCATCTCGCCGGACGCCGGCGGGGCAAGAGCGAGGCCTGGTGCGTGCTGCGCGCGGCCCCCGGCGCACATGTCGCGCTGGGGCTGAACCGGCCGCAGACCTCGGCGCAGCTGAGCGCGGCCATCGACGACGGCTCGATCGCGCAGCTCGCGGACTGGCGTCCGGTCTCGGAGGGCGACGTGTTGAACCTGCCGGCGGGCACGATCCACGCGCTGGGCGCGGGGCTGGTGGTGGCCGAGATCCAGCAGCTTTGCGACGACTCCTACCGCATGTTCGACTTCGCAGGCGCCCGCCCCCTGCACCGCGACGCCGCGGTCGGGGCCGCCGACCGCGAGACCGCGCCCGACGCCTCCCCCGCCCTGCGCCTGAGCGCGGCGCGCAGCGTGCTGGTCGAGAGCGCCCCCTTCATCTTCGAGCGGCTGAGCTTCGCCCCCGGCGCGCGCTGGCGCATCGCCGCGGCGCGCGAGACCTGGCTGCTGGTGACCGACGGAACCGCCGAGATCGGGCTCAACCCCGGCGAGGTGGGCGACGCGTTCCACCTCAACGCCGACCGCGCGGTGATCGAGGCGGGCCCGCTGGGCGCCACGATCCTGTGCGCCTACCCCGGCCCCACCCCCGATCCCGCACTGCTGTTCGCGCTGTCCGGCTCGGCCCGGGGCGCGGCCGGCGCGCCGTCGGACCACCGGGCCCAGGCCGGCCCCTCCGGCCGCTAGGCGGCGGCCCGGGCGAGCGAGCGGCGCGCGCCGCGCCCGCCTCGGATCACTCCAGGAAGAACTGCGAGAAGATCGGCAGGGCCGCGGCGCCGATGGCGCGGGCGGTTCCGCCGACGCGGGCGGCCTCGATCCGCGGGGCGATCAGGCCGCGCATGTCCATGCCCTCCATCGCCTCCCGCGCTCGGGTCACGATCGCCTCGCGCACCGCGACGGGGAAGGCGCCGTCGATCAGCACCGCCTCGAAGTCGATCACCGCGCAGACCGTGCAGGCGGCCTCGGCGAGCTGCACCGCCGTCCGCTCGATCCAGGGGGCGAGCTGCGGGGCGAAGGCGGACCAGTCCTGCGGCTCGGTCCACAGGGCGCCCGTGTCGCCGCCCGCGCGCGCGATCTCGGCCTCGAGCAGGTGGATCGAGGCGGTGTCGAGCAGCTGCGTGCGCCGCCCGTCCGCCCCGATCGCGGGCAACGAGCCGAAGGCGCCGGCGTTGCGCCGCCCCCCCACCACCACCGAGGAGTTCATCACCACCCCGCCGCCGATGAACGAGCCGATGAAGAAATAGGCGTAGTCGCCGAACTCCCTCCCCCGGCCGAAGACATGCTCCGCCCGGCAGGCGGCGGTGGCGTCGTTCTCGGTGAACAGCGGCAGGCCGGAGAAGGCGGCGAGCTCCTCGGCGAAGTCGACGTCCTGCCAGACCGACATCTCGTCCGAGGCGCCCAGCGCGTCGACCCAGCGCCAGATCTCCGCCGGCGCGGCGATGCCCACCCCGCACAGCGCCGACCGCTGGCGTTCGGACAGGCCCGCCGACAGCGTGGTCATCCCCTCGCGCAGGAAGCCGAAGATCTGCTCGGGCATGGGATAGCGATAGGCGATCCGCCGCTCCTCCAGC
The DNA here is from genome assembly GCF_029223255.1 of Albimonas marina. GTDB lineage: Bacteria > Pseudomonadota > Alphaproteobacteria > Rhodobacterales > Rhodobacteraceae > Albimonas. Next base: position 248,879 of record NZ_JARHUC010000009.1, on the reverse strand, counting down.
ACGGTCCCATGCAGGTTCATCACCGCCAGGTCCGAGGTGCGCCGCCCCAGCTTCAGCCCGAAGGAGAGCGCCCCGTCCGGGTCCAGCGCCATGGGGACCGAGGGCTTGCCCACCCGCCCCCGCTGCGGCGTCCCGCGCAGCAGGAAGCCGTCCGCCTCCAGCCGGCGCAGGATGTTGGAGACGGTCTGCGGCGACAGCTCCGCGAGCTTCGCGAGCTCGGCGCCCGGCATCTCTCCGTGCCGCTGGATCAGGGACAGGATCAGCCGCTCGTTATGGGCGCGCACGCCGGTCAGGTTCACGCCCGGCCGCAGGCCCCGGATTTCGGTGTCCTTCATCTCGCGTCGCCCGCCTGTGCCTCGATCCCCGGGGAAAGCATGCCTGCTCCCGATTTGTATATCAAATGGATTTATTAATTGACGCAAGGGCGCGAATCCCGCATCCAAGGGGTGCGCCGGTCGCCGAGTCGCGGCCGGGAGGAACAGCCGGACGCCTGCGATCCGGCGACCAGACACTCGGGAGGATCCCCATGAAGCCGCTTCTCGCAGCCACCGCGCTCGCCACGATCGCCCTCGCCTCCGGCGGGGCCGCCCAGGCCGCGGACATCTCCGCCTGCCTGATCACCAAGACCGACACCAACCCGTTCTTCGTGAAGATGCGCGAAGGCGCCGAGGCCAAGGCGAAGGAGCTGGGGATCTCGCTCAACAGCTACGCCGGCAAGGTCGACGGCGACAACGAGGCCCAGGTCAGCGCGGTCGAGACCTGCATCGCCAACGGCGCCGAGGGCATCCTGATCACCGCGTCCAGCACCTCGGCCATCGTGCCCTCGCTCCAGCAGGCGCGGGACGCGGGCATCCTGGTGATCGCGCTCGACACGCCGCTGGACCCGATCGACGCGGCCGACATGACCTTCGCGACCGACAACTTCCGCGCCGGCGAGCTGATCGGCAAGTGGGCGGCCGGCAAGCTGGGCGCCGACGCGGCGGACGCCAAGATCGCGATGCTCGACCTCGACGTCTCCCAGCCGACGGTCGGCGTGCTGCGCGACCAGGGCTTCATGACCGGCTTCGGCATCGACGTGAAGGACCCCGGCAAGTGGGGCGACGAGGACGACCCCCGCGTGGTCGGCCACGACGTGACCCAGGGCAACGAGGAGGGCGGCCGCAAGGCGATGGAGAACCTGCTGGCCCAGGATCCCTTCATCAACGTCGTCTACACGATCAACGAGCCCGCCGCCGCCGGCGCCTACGAGGCGCTGCGCTCGATCGGGCGCGAGAACGACGTGCTGGTGGTCTCGGTCGACGGCGGCTGCCCCGGCGTGCAGAACGTGGCCGACGGCGTGATCGGCGCGACCTCCCAGCAGTATCCGCTGCTGATGGCCTCCAAGGGCATCGAGGCGATCAAGGCCTGGGCCGAGGACGGCGTGAAGCCCCAGGCGACCGAGGGCAAGGACTTCTTCGACACCGGCGTGACCCTGATCACCGACGAGCCGGTGGAGGGCCTGGACTCGATCACCTCCAAGGAGGGGCTCGAGCGCTGCTGGGGCTGATCCCGACCGGTCCGGGCGGCGCGCGGCCGCCCGGATCCTGACGCCCCACCCCTGACCCAGCGAACGGCGGCGCGCCTGAAGGCGCCCCCTCGCCCCGCGCCGCCGGCGCGTCGCGCGAGCCGTTCCGAGGAGGCGACGATGACCGACGCGGATCGATTTGAAGACGTGGTCAAGACGCGGCGAGAGGAAAGCTTCGCCGAGTTCGAGGACCAGCACCCGGGACTGTTCGGACGGTTCCACAACGCCCTGCACTCCACCCCCTCGCTGGTGCCGCTGATCGTGCTGGTCTCGGCGCTGGCGATCTTCGGGATCGTGCTGGGGGAGAAGTTCTTCTCGCCCTTCGCGATGACGCTGATCCTGCAGCAGGTGCAGATCGTGGGCGTGCTGGCCGCCGCCCAGTCGCTGATCATCCTCACCGCGGGCATCGACCTGTCGGTGGGCGCGGTGGCGGTGCTGTGCTCGGTCGTCATGGGCCAGTTCACCTTCCGCTACGGGCTGCCGGCGCCGGCGGCGGTGGCGTGCGGCATGGCCGTGGGCACTCTGATCGGGGCCGCCAACGGCTGGCTGGTCAGCCGCATGAAGCTGCCCCCCTTCATCGTGACGCTGGGCATGTGGCAGATCGTGCTGGCGGCGAACTACCTCTACTCCTCCAACGAGACGATCCGCGCCCAGGAGATCGAGACCGAGGCGCCGTTCCTCCAGTTCCTCGGCCTGAAGCTCCAGGTCGGGGGGGCGACGCTGACGCTGGGCGTGGTGCTGATGCTGCTGCTGGTGCTGGTCCTGGCCTACGCGCTGCGCTCCACCGCCTGGGGGCGGCACGTCTACGCGGTCGGCGACGACCCGGAGGCCGCGAAGCTCGCCGGCGTGAACGTCCACCGGACGCTGATGTCGGTCTACATGCTGGTCGGCTTCATCTGCGCGCTGGCCGGCTGGGTGATGATCGGCCGCTTCGGCTCGGTCTCTCCCTCGGCCACGACGGGCGTGATCGGCAACATCCAGTCCATCACCGCGGTGGTGATCGGGGGCATCTCGCTGTTCGGCGGGCGCGGCTCGATCCTCGGGGCCTTCTTCGGCGCCCTGATCGTGGGGGTGTTCGAGCTCGGCCTCAGGATGTCGGGCGCCGACCCGCAGTGGACCTATCTCCTGATCGGCGTGCTGATCATCGCCGCCGTGTCCGTGGACCAGTGGATCAGAAAGGTGACGGCATGACCCGGCCCATCCTGGAGGCGCGCGGCCTCGTGAAGCGCTACGGCAAGGTGACCGCGCTGAACAACTGCGACTTCGACCTGATGCCCGGCGAGATCCTGGCGGTGATCGGCGACAACGGCGCGGGCAAGTCCACCCTGATCAAGGCGCTGTCGGGGGCGATCCGCCCCGACGGCGGCGAGATCCGCCTCGACGGCGAGCCCATCGCCTTCGAGACCCCCAACGACGCCCGCCAGGCGGGGATCGAGACGGTCTACCAGACGCTGGCCATGTCGCCCGCCCTGTCGATCGCCGACAACATGTTCATGGGGCGCGAGCTGAAGATGCCCGGGATCCTGGGCTCGGTCTTCGGCAAGCTCGACCGCCGGCGGATGGAGACCTTCGCCCGCGAGAAGCTGGCCGAACTCGGCCTGATGACCATCCAGAACATCAACCAGGCGGTGGAGACGCTTTCGGGCGGCCAGCGCCAGGGGGTGGCGGTGGCGCGGGCGGCGGCGTTCGGCTCGAAGGTGGTGATCCTCGACGAGCCGACGGCGGCGCTGGGGGTGAAGGAGAGCCGGCGCGTGCTGGAGCTGATCCAGGAGGTCCGCTCCCGCGGGATCCCGATCATCCTGATCTCCCACAACATGCCCCATGTCTTCGAGGTGGCCGACCGGATCCATGTCCACCGCCTCGGCCGGCGGCTGTGCGTGATCGACCCCAAGGACTGCACCATGTCCGACGCGGTCGCCTACATGACCGGCGCCAAGGAGCCCGAGGCGCTGGCCGCCTGAGCCCTCGGCCTCACGGGCGGCCCCGACGCCCCCTTCCCCGCCCGGCGGCGCCCTGCGCCCGCCGGGCGGGTCCGTTTCAGGGGGCGGCGCCGTCGCCCCGGCCGGGGACGTCGGCGGGGGCGATGCGCAGGGCGCGCAGGGCGTTGAGGATCACCGCCACGTCGATCGCCTCCTGCAACAGCGCGCCCTCGACCGGGGTCAGGTGGCCCGCCGCCGCCGCGATCATGCCCAGCACCGAAAGGCCGATCCCGACCGCCACGCTCTGCAGCGCGATGCCCCGGGCGCCGCGGGCGATCTCGATCCCCGCGCCCAGCCGGTCGATCCGGTCGACCAGCAGCACCACGTCCGCCGCCTCGGCCGAGGCCGCGGCCCCCCGCGCGCCCATCGCCACGCCCACGTCGGCCGCGGCCAGCGCCGGCGCGTCGTTCACACCGTCGCCGACCATCATCACCGGGCCGTTCTTGCGCTCTGTCAGCACCAGCAGGACCTTCTGGTCCGGCGTCAGCCCGGCGCGCAGCCCGTCGAGGCCCAGCCCTTCGGTCACCCGCTCGGCCACCTCGACCCGGTCGCCGGTGGCGAGCAGGATGCGCCCCACCCCCTGCGCGCGCAGGCCGGCGAGCATCTCCCCCGCCCCTTCGCGCAGGGGATCGGCCATCACCAGCCGCCCCGCGAAGCGCCCTTCGACCGCCACCGCCACCACGACCGAGCCGGCGGCGAGCGCGGGGTGGGCGCCGGGCGGGGCGCCGACACGAGAGGCTACGAAGCCCTCGCCCCCCACGATCACCTCGCGGCCCTCGACCCGGCCCAGCACGCCCTCGCCCGGGACCTCGGCCACCCCGTCAGGCACGGGCAGCGCCAGGCCCCGCGCGCGGGCGGCGGCGACGGTCGCCTGCGCGACGGGATGCTTGGAGGCCTGGTCGAGCGCGGCGGCGAGGCGCAGGATCTCGTCCTCCCCCAGCCCCTCGGCCGTCTCGATCGCCACGATCCGCGGGCGCCCGTCGGTGAGCGTGCCGGTCTTGTCGAGCACCAGCGTGCGGATGCGCGTCATCGCCTCCAGCGGGCGGGCGCCCTTGATCAGCACCCCGAAATGCGCGGCCCGCGACAGGCCCGCCACCAGCGCCACCGGCACGGCGAGGATCAGCGGACAGGGCGTCGCCACCACCAGCACCGCGACCGCCCGGATCGGATCGCCGCTCAGCCCCCAGGCCGCGCCGGCGATGGCCAGCGTCACGGCGAGGAAGCCCAGCGACCAGCGGTCGGCGAGCCTAGACATCGGCGCCTTGGAGCGCTGCGCCGCCTCCACCAGCCGCACGATGCCGGCGTAGGTGCTCTGCGCCGCGGGGCGGGCGGCGACCAGGTCGAAGGCGTCGCCGGCGTTGGTCGAGCCGCTCAGCACCTCGGCCCCGCGGGCGAGGCGCACGGGCAGGGATTCGCCGGTCAGCGCGGAGGTGTCGACGAAGGCCGCGTCCGAGGCGAGCGTGCCGTCCACCGGCGCCACGTCGCCCTGCCGGATCAGCAGCCGGTCGCCCGGCGCGACCGCGTCGAGGGGCACGTCCTCGAGCCCGCCGTCGCGGTGGCGGGCGGCGGTGCGCGGCGCGCGGGCGAGCAGCGCGTGCATCTCGCGCCGCGCCTTCCCCTCGGCGAAGCTTTCGAGGAAGGCGCCGCCGGCGTACATCACCGCCACGACGGAGGCCGCCAGGGTCTCGCCGAAGATCAGCGCCGCGCTCATCGAGAGGGCCGCGACGATGTCGAGCCCCGCCTCCCCCCGCGCGACGCTGCGCAGGATCTCGACCACGAGCGCGGCGAGCGCGGGCGCGGTCCCCGCGATCCAGGCGAGGCGCGCCGCCTCCCCCTGCCCGGCGACATGCAGCGCCAGCCCGGCCGCGAGGCCGAGCGCCGCGGCGACGAGGACCGCCGTCTTCACGCGATCCATGCGGATCTGCTCCATGCGGCCGCGATCCCCCCGCCGGTCGGCCCGAAGGCCCGGCGGCGCCCGTCGCCGCCCGTCCCCGGCCGCCATCATCGTGCAGCCCGGGCGCGAGGTCGAGAGCGGGGCGCAGGCCCCCGAGGCGCGGCTCCGGCGGGCCCGCGCGCCGCTGGAATCCCGCCCCTCGCCCGTATCCGCCGGCGCCGGCGAGGCCCGCCGAGACGCGCCCTCCCCTTGCCACCGGGTCGCAGGGGCGGCACGATTCCCCCCGACGCCCGATCCGTCGCGCCGCAGCGGCGCCGGACCCGGGGCGAAGCGTGCGCCGTGCCGGAGCGCGAGACGATCTTCAGGCGGCGAGGGGGGCCGCGTATGCGCCTGCGTCCCAGATGGCTGGCCGCGCTGGTCGCCGCCGCCGCCGCGGCGGTCGTGGCGCCTTCGCTGGAGCCGGACCTCGGGCTGCCGCTGCTCTACGCCCTGCGGGGGGAGCGCGACCCGGGCGAGGCCGCGCTGATCGTCGCCGTCGACCAGGACAGCGTCGACTGGCTGGCGTTCCACGCCCCGGCGCTGGAGCCCCTGCGCCCCGACCTGCGCGCCTGCCTGCCCGAGGCCGCGCGGCAGGCGCTGGCCCATGTGCGCAACGTCGAGGACCTGCCCCGCAGCATCCACGGCTGCGTGCTCGAGGCGCTGTCGGAGCGTCGCCCCGCGGCGGTGGCGGTCGACATCCACCTCGCGGCCGAGGGCGACGCGGCGGAGGACGAGGTCCTGGTGCGCGGGCTCGACCGGCTGGGCGTGGCGATCCTGCTCGAGAAGCTGAGCGCGGCGGCGCCGGGCCAGCTCGTGCGCCGGCTGCCCGCCCGGCGCTTCGCCGCCCATGCGCGGACCGGCTTCTTCCTGGCGGAATGGCGCACGGGCGACACCTATCGCTACGCCGACGCGCTGGGCGATCACCCCGAGGCGCGCAACCTGGCCGCGCGGGCGCTGGAGCTGGCGGCCGCGCCGACGGCGGCCGCAGCGTCGGTCTCCCCGCCGGCGCCGGGGGAGGTGATCTACCGCAACTTCAACCTCTACGGCCCCGGCGGGACCATCCCCACCCTTCGCCTCAGCCGGCTGCTGAGCGATCCGGCGGCGACGGCGCCCGCGGCGAACCGGGCGGTGTTCATCGGCGCCTCGCAGCCCGGCGACGGGCCGGTGCGCGACCGGTTCGAGACGCCGTGGAGCACCCTGCGCCAGGGCGACCTGAGCGGGGTGGAGCTGGTGGCGACCGCCTATCTCAACGGGCTCGACGGATCCGAGCTGCGCCGGCCGGCGCCGGCGGCGGAGATGGCGATCACCCTGGCGCTGGGGCTGGGCTTCTTCGCGCTGGGCGGGCCCTGGCCGGGGCTGCCGGGCGCCTTCGCGGCGCTGGGGGGCGCGCTGGCCTGGATCGCGGGGGCGACGGCGGCCTTTTCGCTGTGGTCGATCTGGCTGCCGGTGGCGGGGCCCGCGATCCTGGCCGCGCCCGCCGCCGCGGCCCTGCGGCTGGCGCTCGGCTACCGGGAGGCGGCGGCGATGCTGACCCGGCTGGTGCCCCGCCCGCTGCAGGCCGCGCTGCGCGGCGCGGTCGGCGACTCCGGCGATCCGCTGCGGCGCGAGACTGCGACCGTGGTGGTGATCGACGTGGTGAACTCCAGCGGCCTCGCGGTGCAGGCGGGGGGCGAGGCCTACGCCCGCCTGATGCGCGCCTGCCTCGACGCGATGACCACCGCCATCGAGGCCGAGCGCGGCTTCGTCGCCAAGTACACCGGCGACGGGCTGATCGCGGTCTTCGCAGCCTCGGTCTCGGGCCCCGACCATGCGCGGCGCGCGATGGCCGCCGCCCAGGCCCTGGGCGAGCGGGTGGACGAGGCGCCGCGCCCCCCCTCCCTGCCCCCGCTGCCGGTGCGGATGCGCGTCGGGATCGACTGCGGGACGGTGGCGCTGGTCGCCGTGGGCTCGGCCCGGCAGATCGCGGCGGACGTGCTGGGGGACCCCGTGATCGTGGCCACACGCCTTGAACAACATGGAAAAAGGTTAGACTCGGGCGACATCACGACCATACTGTGTTCAGGGAGCGTTGCGTCGCAGCTTTCGGGGTCGAGCTGGCCGGTCCATGAGATCGGGAGCCAGATCTTCGCGGGCCATGACGAGCCGGTCACGGTGTTCATTTGCCCGTCGACGCGCAGAGGGATTGAAAGCGCCTGACGACGGGACCGCTGTCCGCGGGGGTCCTGTCCGGCTGGGCGCCGGAGGGGTTATGCTGAACACTCGGGGCGAACGGCCGCGCCTGGCCGCCGGTCTCGTCGCATGCGTCGTCGCCATTTGCGCGACGCTGACCGCTGGCGTGCAGCCGGCGCGGGCCCAGACGGGCGCGCCGCCGCCTGGAACGGGTGCGCGTCCGCAAGCGGGTTGCGATGCGGCGCAGGTGATCTCCGTCTCCGGCGCGGTCGAGGCGACGGCCACCAACGGCGCGGCCATCGCGCTGGCGCCGGGCGGCTGGCTGTGCCCCGGCGACACGCTGCGCACCTCGGGCGACGGGCGGCTGGCGCTGCGGATGCCCGCGACCCAGACCGTCATCCGGCTGAACCGCAACTCCGAACTCCGGCTGCGCCCCGCCTCCGACCCCACGCCGGGCGTCGGGCTGACCCGGGGCCTGCTGCATTTCCTCTCCTCCACGCGGGTGTTCTTCTCGATCGACACGCCGCTGGTCACCGCGGGCATCGACGGGACCGAGGCGGTGGTCCACGTGCTGCCCGCGCTGGGCGCCGCGGTCTCGGTGCGCGAGGGGCGGGTGACCGCCACGGGCGGCGGCGCCTCGACCCCGGTGGCGGGCGGGCAGACCGCCTTCGCCCCGCCGGGCGGCCCCGTCAGGCCGGTCGGCGCGGCGGACGCCGACGCCCTGCCCGCCCCGTTCCGCGCCTACGTGCTGAACCCCGAGGGCGCGGTGGACTGGGCGATCCACTACCCCGCCCCCGCCCTCGACCCGCTGCGCGAGGCGCCGCCCGCGGCGCTGGCGGCGCTGGCCGACGGCGACCTCGACGCGGCCGAGGCGGCGCTCGACTGCAGGCCCGGCGCGCCCTCCCCGACGGCGGAGCTGTGCCTGCTGGTGGCGGTCGGGCGCAACGACGCCGAGGCGGCCGCGGCGCGGCTCGCCTCGCCCCCGCCCGCGCCCGGCGCGCCCTGGCTGATCGCCTCCTCCTACGCCCGGCAGGCGCGCGGCGACCTGCGCGCGGCCGAGGCGGACGCCGAAGCGGCCGTGGCGCTCGCCCCCGCCGACCGGCTGACCCGCGCCCGCGCGGCCGAGCTGCGCCTGCTGCGCGGCGACGCGTCGGGCGCGCTCGACATCCTCGAAGCGCAGACGCCCTGCGACCCGATCCCCTTCGTGAACGCGGTGGCGGGCTTCGCGCTGCTGTCCCAGCAGGACCTCGACGCCGCCCGCGTGCGCCTCGACTGCGCGCTGGAGGGCGACGGGGACGAGCCGCTGGGCTGGCTCGGCCGGGGCCTGCTGCGCATCCGCGAGGGCGACGTCGCGGGCGGGCGCGCCGACCTCGAGGCGGCCGCGGCGCTGGCGCCCCGGCAGGCCTCGCTCCGGGTCTGGCTGGGCCGCGCCTATTACGAGGAAGGCCGGGACGACAAGGCCGCCGCCCAGTACGAGCTGGCGCGGGCCGAAGATCCGGACTCCCCCCTGCCCTACCTGTTCGCCGCGCTCCAGCGCTATGCCGACAACGATCCCGTGGGCGCCCTGCGCGCCCTGCGCGCGGCCGAGCGTCGGGGGGCGGCCCGCGCCCCGGTGCGCGACCGCCGGGGCCTCGACGAAGACGCCGCCCAGCGCGGCGCGGCGCTGGCGCAGACCTACCGCTCGCTGGGCCAGGACGACGCCGCGGTCGCCTCCGCCGGCCAGGCGGTGGCCGCGGACCCGACCTCGGCGGGGGCGCATCGCTTCCTCGCCCGGGCGCTGACGCCGCGCAGCGGTTACGAGGTGGCGCGCAGCTCCCAGACGCTGGTCGCGGATCTGCTCTCGGGCCCGACCAACGCCCCGATCCGCCCCCAGGACGGCGAGGTGAACCTGGGCCTGCTCGACGGGCTGGGCGAGCTGCGGCCGAGCTTCCGCGAATACTCCGCCTTCTTCCGCCAGCCCGGCTTCGCGGGCGAATTCGCGGGCGAGGCCGGCACGCAGGACACCTACGGCGACACCGCCTCGGCCGCTTACGACGGCGGGCGCTGGTCGGCGGCGCTGGGGCAGTTCCATTTCCAGAACGACGGCTTCGGCCCCAACAACGACGTGCGCGACGAGATCCTGGTGGGCCAGCTCCGCGCCTCCGCCGCGCCCTGGCTGGACCTGTTCGGCGAGTATCGCTTCCTCGAATCCGAGCGCGGCGTGATCAACGACCGGCTGCTGACCCCCGTGCGCCCCAGCACCCGCTTCGCGCAGGAGGACCACCGCGCGCGCCTGGGCGCCCATGCGCGGATGGGCCCGGACCTCGACCTGCTGGCGCTGGCGGTGTGGCGCTCGGTCGACGCGCGCGTCCTCAGCCCGCTGGGCGCGACCCGCAACCAGGAGGACGGCGGCCAGGTGCAGCTGCGCGGCGACTGGCGGCCGACGGACGACCTGACGCTGACCTTCGGCGGCGAGGTCGGCGCCTCGGACGCCGAGACCGCGACGCCCTTCTTCGGGACGACCGACCTCGAGTCCAGCCAGGCGACCCTCTACGCCTACCTGTCCTGGGCCGCCGCCGACTGGCTGGACGTCGAGGGGGGCCTCTCCTTCGACAGCTACGTCGAGGACCCGGCCGGCCCCGGCCGCCTGAACCAGGAGGAGATCTCCCCCCGGTTCGGCCTGGTCCTGCGCCCGGTCGAGACGCTGTCCCTGCGCGCCGCCTGGTTCCAGGGCATCAAGAAGCGCCTGATCTTCGACCAGCAGCTCGAGCCCACGCAGTTCGCGGGCTTCAACCAGAGCTTCCAGGACTACAACGGCGCCGAGTACGACGCCTTCGGCCTGGGCGCCGAGTGGACGCCGCTGGACGAGCTGAGCCTGGGCGCCGAGTGGGTGACCCGCAGCATCGAGACGCCCATCCAGCTCTCCGGCGCCTTCGTCCCCCAGCCCTGGGAGGAGGAGCGGTTCCGCGCCTGGATCTCGGGCGTGATCGGGGAGTCGCTGTCCGTCAACCTCGCGGCCGAGCGGATCGACCAGGAGCGCCGCGGCCTGCTGACCGAGTCCCTCGAAAGCTGGACCTTCCCCGCCACCGTCGCCTGGCACGATCCCTCGGGCCTGTTCGCGATGGCCCGCCTGACCTTCTACCAGCAGCAGGCGGGACGCACCGCGGCCGGCATCGCCAGCCAGGAGAGCGTGGCGGGCCACGTGCTCGACGCCTCGATCGGCTGGCGCTTCTCGGACCGGCCGGTGGTCGTGTCGCTGGATGCCCTGAACCTCACGGACCAGGACGTGCGGTTCCAGGAACCCGTGTATCGCGTCGAAGACCCCGGCCTGCGCCGGTTCTCCGCCGGGCTCGCCGTCATGGGCCGCCTGGCGGTGCGTTTCTGAGCGTTTCCCCACATCGCAGGGTCTCGCCGGGTCCGCCCCGGCGAGCGTCACCCAGGAGAACACCGATGCCCCTGCCGCTTCCGAAAGCCGTCGCCGCCGCGGGGTCGGCGCTGGTCCTATCCGCCCTGATCGCAGCGCCGGCCGGGGCGGTCTCGGATGCGACCTACACGCTCGCCGCAGCCCAGGAGGCCGCGCAGGCCCCCGCCGTCTGCGCCGCGCCCTCCGAGCCGGGCGCCGCGGACGTCGAGAACCTGGCCCACGACCTGTGCCTGTTGATCAACGACGGGCTGCCGGGCAAGGGCCGGGCGTTCCGGCCGACGAACCTCAACTTCCACGGCTGGTCCGCGCAGCGCTGCGTCTACCTGCGCTATTCCGAGGCGTCGGCCGACGACGCCCCCGTCCCCGAGGCGGGATCGCGGTGGGAGCTCGACGCCTCGAACCGCTTCCCGCCCGCGGGGGTCGATCCCTGCCGCGACGACCGCGACGTGGGCGCCGATCCGATGCCCCCGGGCGGCCCGAAGCTGCGCAACGGCCGGGAGCTGCGGGCGCTGGCCGTGCGGGCCGAGGACCTGTTCCGCCAGCGGATGCAGGGCGCGGACCTGCGCGAACTGGTGGTGTTCGGCGACGTCTACAACCTGCGCAGCCCCTACGAGCGGCCGCGCACCGCGCTGGTGCGGCTCGAGCTGCGCAAGGGCGTGTGGGAGCTTCGGGGCCATCGCTACCTGACCCCCGCGGCGAAGCAGGCCTCGACCGTGATCCTGGCGCAGAGCACCTCGAGCTCCGAGTGGTTCATCGACTACGCGATCAAGAACAACGAGGTGGGCGCCGACCGGCTGATCCGCGCCTGGAAGGCCTACGACATCGGCGGCTCGGTCTATGTCGAGACCAAGCTGAGGACCTGCGACAAGCCCTTCATCCAGGAGGCGAAGGTCTACTTCCAGGAGAACCCGCCGAACCGCAACATCTGCCAGTGCGCCTTCGACCCGGCCACCGAGCACTGCGACTGACGCGGCCGCGCCCGGGCCGGGGATCGCGCCCGGCCCGGGCGCGCGCGAGACGAAGACGGCCCGGGCGCCCCCACGCCCGGGCCTCGCGCCCGCCCCCCCTGCGCCGGGCCTCGCCGCCGCCGCTCAGCCCATCGCGGCGCCCGCGACCAGCCACAGCCCGGCGCCCAGCAGGCCCGCCCCCGACAGGCGCGACAGCAGCAGGCTGCGGGGGACCAGCTTCTCAAGCAGCACGTAGGCCGCGATCCCCACGATCCAGGCGGTGTTCATCACCCCCACGGCGAACAGCGCCAGCATCAGCGCCCAGCAGCAGCCCAGGCACCAGGCGCCGTGGCTCAGCCCCATGCGCAGGGCGCCGCCCACGCCCTCCCGCCAGCGGGTCATCAGGAAGCTCATCGGCGAACGGCAGAGCCGCAGGCACGCATGCTTGAAGGGGGTGAACTGGTAGAGGCCCGCGGCGATCAGGATCGCGCCCGAGACCGGCGCCGCCGCCGTCATCATCATCGGCGACATCAGCGCGAGGTCGGTCAATGCCGCCTGCAGCAGCGCGGCCCCCAGGCTGAAGCCCGACCAGACCGCGAGGTAGCCGCCGGCGAAGCCCGCGACCGGCGCCCAGCTTCCCGCCTTCCCCGCGCCCTGCATCCGGGCGAAGGCGACCAGCATCGGGGCGGCGGTGGGCAGCATCATCGCGGCCATCATCACCGCCCACATCACGAACAGGCCCCACAGCATCGCGCCCGAGACCGGCTGCGGCGCCATCATTGCCATCGGCGAGAAGCCGGGGATGCGCGACATGTCCCCGATCATCAGCGCCAGCCACGCCCAGGCCCCCGCCGCGACCAGCGCGGGCGCCGCCAGCAGCGGCAGAAGGCGGAGCGGCCGCGCGCTCCGCCCCGCCGCCGCCCCCGTTCCCACGCCCCCCATCAGCTCGCGTCCGAGTAGGCGAAGGGCGAGAACACCCCCGTCTTGTCGGTCAGCGACCAGGACATCCCGTGGTCGGAGTAGGTCAGCCGCTTGCCCTTGGAGATGGTCCCGGGAAAGCCCGGCGCGATGCACAGCGGATGGCCCTCGACGGTGACCGGTCCGTCGCCCTGGCCGACGATGGGCTCGATCTCCACCTCGGCGATCTCCGGGATCTCCAGCCGGTGGCGGCCGCCCTCGACGGTGAAGGCGATGGGCACGCTGCGCACGCCCGCGATGGCCCCGATGTGGGAGGCGAGCCGCGCCGGGTGCCCGCCGGCCTGGCCGCCGAAGATCTTCATCAGGGCGGCGTTCTGCGCCTCGTCCGCGCGGGCGTCGACATAGACGGCGACGGTCCACTGTGTGGTGGGCATCGGACCGTCGGAATGCACCGCCAGCGCCATGTTTAGCCCCGCCAGCGGGGTCCCCTCATGCTCGCCCTCGGCGATGTGCCAGCCCACCAGGGCGGTGCAGTCGTCCTGCGTGGGCGGGCTGAGGAACAGACACGGGCAGGCCGTGTCGCAGTTGCAGCTCTCGAAGTAGGTGCCGGAGATCGACCAGGCCATGCGGGCCTCCTGTTGCGTCGGGATATTCGCACAGGATGATGGATGCCGGTCGACTTCCCCGCTTGTCGGCCGCATGCTGAAACCCTGCTGATTTCATCAGGGTTCGATCAGGGTCAGGCCAGGAGGGCGAGATGATCTATGCCTTCGGCCCGTTCGAGGCCGACGCGGAGCTCTACGAGCTGCGGCGCGACGGGGCGGCGCTGCCGGTGGAGCCGCTGGTGTTCAACATCCTGCTGCACCTGATCGAGCGGCGCGACCGGATCGTGCCCCGCGACGAGCTGGTCGAGGCGATCTGGGACGGCCGCGCGGTGGCCGAGACCACGATCAGCAGCCGCCTGTTCGCGCTGCGCAAGGCGCTGGGCGACAGCGGGGCGGAACAGAGCTACGTGCGCACGATCCCCCGCCGGGGCTTCCGCTTCGTGGCCGAGGTCGAGGCGCGCGCCTGCGCCGAGCGGCGGGTCCCCGCCGGCGCGGCGCCCGCGGGCCCGCCTGTAGAGATCGCCCCGGAGGCGCCGCCGCCCGAGCCGGACGGCGCCGCGCACCCGCCCACCCTGCTGATCCTGCCCTTCAAGGCCGCGAGCGCCGAGACCGACAAGTACCTCTGCGACGGGCTGACCGAGGACCTGATCGGCGCGCTGACCCGCTTCCGGGAGCTGCGCGTCATCGCCGGGGGCACCGCCTTCCACTTCCGCGCCAGCGCGATGTCGCCCCCCGACATCGCCGGGCGGCTGGGCGCGGACTTCATCGTGGCGGGCAGCGCGCGCAGCGACGCCCGGCGCATCCGGCTGAACGTGCAGCTGGTGGACGCGGCGACCGGCGTCTCGCTCTGGGCCGGGCGCTACGACCGGGAGGTGGCCGACCTCTTCGAGGTGCAGGACGAGCTGACCCGCATGGTCGCCGCCGCCCTGGGCGTGCAGGTGCAGGACACCACCCTGTCGCGGGCGCTGCGCAAGACCCCGCCAGAGCTCGACGCCTACGACTGCCTGCTGCGCGCGCGGCGCTGGACCGCGAGCCTCGACGACGCGGTCCACGCCGAGGCGCGCGAGCTGCTGGAGCGGGCGGTGGCGCTGGACCCGACCTATGCCGAGGCGCATGCGCTGCTGTCCAACGTCTACCTGGCCGAGCACCGCTTCGGCGCCAATCCGCGCCCCGATCCGCTGGGCCGGGCGCTGGCGACCGCGCAGCGCGCGACCGAGCTGGATCCGCAGAGCGCCTACGCCCGCTGCTGGCTGGCGATCGCGCATTTCTTCCGCAAGGACAACGCCACGTTCCAGGCCGAGATGCAGCGCGCGCTGGACCTCAACCCCAACGACCCCGAGATCCTGGCCGAGGCCGGGCACTACCTGGCCTTCCTGGGAGAGCATGACCGCGGGGTGGAGCTCTCGCGCCGGGCGCGGCGGCTGAACCCGCTGCATCCGGGCTGGTATCACTTCGCCTCGGCCCGCCACCACTATCACCGCGGCGACTACGAAGCGGTGCTGGTGGACATGGCGCGGGTGGGGCTGCCGGGGTTCTACTGGTCCCACATCCTCAACGCCGCGGCGCAGGGCCAGCTGGGCCGGCCCGAGGCGGCGCTGTCGATCGCGCGGATGCGCAACCTGCGCCGCGGCCTGTCGCCGGCCGAAGAGATCCGCAAGTGGAACGCCTCCCCCCAGGACCTCGCGCACCTGATGGAGGGGCTGCGCAAGGCCGGGCTGGAGGCCTGAAGGCGGCCCCGGGAGCGGGCGCCGCCCCCGGGGATCCGCTCAGCGCCGGTCGTCGCCGGGACGGCCCTTGCGATGCGGGCGGGGATGGGCGGGGCGCCGGGGGCGCGGGCCGCCGCGGCCGCCCGGACGCTCGCTGTCCGGCGGCGGGCCGTCGGAGGGGGCCACGCGCACGCCCTTCTCCAGCGTGCGGCCCGGCGAGATCGCCTCGAGGAAGGCGTCGGCCCGGTCGGCGGCGATCTGGACGTGGGTCTCGGTCTCGCCGATGCGGATCGCGCCGACGTCGCGGCGCTCCAGCCCGCCGCCGGTGAGGATCATCGGCAGCAGCCAGCGCGGCTCGGCCCGCTGCTTGCGGCCCACCGACAGCTCGAACCAGACGCTGGCGCCGAAGGCCTCGCGCGCGGGGCGCTTGCCGGCGGCCATGTCGCCGGGATCGGCCAGCTCCTCGGGCGCGGCCATGCCGGCGCGCAGGCGGCGCAGGAAGGCGGCGGCGACGCGCTCGGGACCGTGACGCTCCAGCAGGGCCGCGACCAGCGCCTGCTCGTCCTCGGCCACCGCCTCGGCGAGGCCCGGATCCTCGAGGATGCGGGCGTCGTCGCGGGCGAGGATCTCGGTCGGGCCCGGAGGCGCGGCCCACACCGTCTCGACCCCCGCGCCGGCCAGCAGGCGCTCGGCCTTGCGGCGCGCCTTCACCGGCACGATCAGCGCGCACAGGCCCTTGCGGCCCGCGCGCCCGGTGCGGCCGCTGCGGTGGACCAGCGTCTCGGAATTGGTGGGCAGGTCGGCGTGGATCACCAGGTCCAGCCCCGGCAGGTCGATGCCGCGGGCGGCGACGTCGGTCGCCACGCAGATCCGCGCCCGCCCGTCGCGCATCGCCTGCAGGGCGTGGGTGCGCTCGGACTGGCTCAGCTCCCCCGACAGCGCCACCACCGGCAGGCCGCGGTTCGAGAACCTCGCCGCCAGGTGAGCGGCCGAGGCGCGGGTGGTGCAGAACACCAGCGCCCGCTCGGCGTCGTGGAAGCGCAGCAGGTTGTAGACCGCGTTCTCGCGGTCCGCCGGCATCACCGCGTAGGCGCGGTAGTCGATGTCGGAATGGGCCCGCCGCTCGCCCGCGGTGGTGATGCGGGCGGCGTCGCGCTGGAAGCGCTCGGCCAGCGCCGCGATGCCCTTGGGCACGGTGGCCGAGAACAGCAGCGTGCGCCGGCTCTCGGGCGCGGCGGCGAGGATGAACTCCAGGTCCTCGCGAAAGCCCAGGTCGAGCATCTCGTCGGCCTCGTCGAGCACCGCGGTGCGCAGCTCGGCGAGGTCGAGGGCGCGCCGCTCGATATGGTCGCGCAGGCGGCCGGGGGTGCCGACGACGATATGGGCGCCGCGCTCCAGCGCCCGACGCTCGGCGCGCGGGTCCATGCCGCCGATGCAGGAGGCGAAGACGGCGCCGGCGGGGGCGTAGAGCCACTCCAGCTCCCGGCGCACCTGCATGGCGAGCTCGCGCGTGGGGGCGACGATCAGGCCCAGCGGCGCCTCGGCCGGGCCGAGACGCTCGGCCCCCTGCAGCAGGTCCTCGGCCATCGACAGGCCGAAGGCGATGGTCTTGCCCGAGCCGGTGCGCGCCGAGACCAGCGCGTCGCGGCCGGCGACGTCGGGGGCCAGCACAGCCTCCTGCACGGGGGTGAGGGATTCGTAGCCGCGCTCCGCCAACGCGGAGGCGAGCGACGGCGGAACGCGCGGCGCGTCGGACATCAGGAAAACCTTTCAGGGATGGGGCGGCGTCGCCTCTGGCGGGGGACATGACGCCTCGCGCGCGGTTCCGCAAGCATGTTCGGACCATCGCCGCGAAGGCGAGGCCGCGGCGCGACACCCCGCGAGCGCCCTTTCGGCGCCCCCGCAGGCCCCTCGCGCGCCTGGCGCGGCGCCGGCGGAGGCGGGCGCGCCGGACGTCGTCGGAGCGCCCGTGGCGGAGCGCGGAGACGCCGCGATCCGCCCGGCGTCGGAAGCGCTGAGCTGACCGGCGCGCGCCCGTCCGGCCCTGCGTCCTCCACGCTGCGGCCAGCCCGGACCGATGCCGCGGCCTTCCCGCTCAAGGGCCGCCGCATTCGAATTTTACCGATCCGGAGCAGACGCTTGCAGCGCGAAGCGCGCCGCCCACATACAGCTTCCGGGCGCACGCTCCCCGCCGCGCCCGCCCGTCCGCGGGACCGGCCGGGGGGCGCGCGGGGCGCCGCCTCCGCCCCGCGCCCTCACATGCGGGCGACGCGATCCGTCAGGCGCGCGAGCAGCGCGCCGCGGGGGGCGAGGCTGTCGAGGTCCACCCACTCGCCCAGCGTGTGCGCGCCCCCGCCGGCCACGCCCAGACCGTCCAGAACCGGGGTCATCGCCGCGACGAAGGAACTGTCGCCGCCCCCGCCCGTATGCACGTCGGGCAGCGCCAGGCCCAGCGGCGCCCCCGCCTCGCGCGCCAGGGCGAGAAGCGAGTCGATCCCCGGGGAGCGTCGGTAGGGCGGGCGGTTGATGCCGCCCTCGACCGTCAGGGTCACGCCCTCGTCGCCGCTGGCCAGGGCGCGGATGCGGGCGTCGAACTCCTCGGCGTCGGCGGGATCGTCGATGCGCAGGTCGACCAGCGCCTCGGCATGTTCGGGCACCACGTTGGCGCCGGTGCCGCCGCGCACCGTGCCCACGTTCAGGGCCACGTTGCGCGTGTAGTCGGTCATCGCCTCGATCTCGAGGATCGCGCGGGCCAGCGTGCGGATCGCGCTGCGCCCCGCCGGATGGTCGAGGCCCGAATGCGAGGGCCGCCCGTGGGCGCGCACCACGTAGCGCCCCACGCCGCGCCGGCCGGTCACCACGCCGCCGCCCTCGCGCGCGGGCTCCACCACCAGCACGTGGGAGGCGGGGGCCGCCTCCGCCTCGATCAGGGCGCGGGAGGTGGGGGAGCCGACCTCCTCGTCCGAGGTGAACAGCAGCCGCACGGGCCGGCGCGGCGCGGGATCGGCCGCCAGCGTGCGCACCAGCGCCAACGCCAGCGCCACGCCCCCCTTCATGTCGACCGAGCCGGGGCCGATCAGCCGCCGCCCCTCGATCCGCACCGGCGCGGGACCGAAGGCGCCGACGGGGTGGACGGTGTCGAGGTGGCACAGGATCAGCACCGGCGCGCCCTCGCGCCCGCCCGCGAGGGTGGCGGCCAGGTGATCGCCGAAGCCGTCGCGGCCGGGGATCCGGGTCGTCTCCGCCCCGGCCTCAGCCAGGCGCGTCTCGACCGCGGCGATCGCGGCGGTGACGCGGGCCGCGTCCTCGGTCGGGGATTCGAGCGCGACCAGCGCCTCGAGGTCCGCCTGGATCCGCGCGGGGTCGGGGGAATGGTCGGGGATGGGCATCGCAGGCTCCTGAGCTGGCTGCGCCGACAGTGGCCGAAGGCCGCGGGCCGCGCCAGAGCCCTGCGGCCGCTGGCCTTCGCGCGCGCGCTGTGCTCCGCTTCGCCCCGCCGACAGCCACGAGGGACCGACCGCATGAGCCGAGCCGCCGCCATCCAGCACGCCCAGGCCTATTTCGACGCCGGCGGGTTCGAGCAGGACCTCGCCCGCCTGGTGTCCTATCCGACCGAGAGCCAGGTCCCCGAGGGGCTGCCCCACTGCCGGCGCTACCTCGACGAGGCGATGGCCCCCGCCTTCCAGGCGCTGGGGTTCGAGACGCGGGTCTACGACAACCCCCTGCCCGGCTGCGGCCCGGTGCTGCTGGCGACCCGGATCGAGGATCCGGCCCTGCCCACGCTGCTGGGCTACGGCCACGGCGACACGGTGCGCGGCATGGACGACCGCTGGACCCGCGGCGCCGGCCCCTGGCGCACGGCGCGCGAGGGCGAGCGGCTCTACGGCCGCGGCACCGCCGACAACAAGAGCCAGCACTGGATCAACCTCAAGGCGCTGGAGGCGACGCTGGCCGCGCGGGGCGGGCGGCTGGGCTACAACGTGAAATGGATCATCGAGACGGGGGAGGAGAACGGCTCGAAAGGCCTGCGCGAGGTGATCGAGAGCGATCTCGACGCCTTCCGCGCCGACGTCTTCGTCGCCTCCGACGGGCCGCGGGTCTCGGTCGACCGGCCGACCGTGTCGCTGGGCGCGCGCGGGGCGGTGAACTTCGAGCTGGTCTGCGCCCTGCGCGAGGGGGCGCATCACTCCGGCAACTGGGGCGGGGCGCTGGCGGATCCGGCGGCGATCCTGAGCCACGCCATCGCCTCCATCGTCTCGGCCACCGGGCGCATCGAGGTCGAGGCCTGGCGCCCCGCCCCGCCCTCGGCCCTGGTGCGCGAGCTGCTGGCCGGGGTGCGGATCGAGGCCGGCCCCGACGGCCCCCGCCCCGACCCCGACTGGGGGGAGCCCGGCTTCTCGCCGGCCGAGAACGTCTACGCCTGGAACAGCTTCGCGGTGCTGGCGATGCTGACCGGCACGCCCGAGAGCCCGGTGAACGCGATCCAGCCGGTGGCGCGGGCGAGCTGCCAGCTGCGCTACATCGCCGGCACCGACGTCGACGACATCCTCCCCGGCCTGCGCCGCCACCTCGACGCCCGCGGCTTTCCGATGGTCGCGATCGAGGAGCCGCCCGAGGCCAACCGCGGCGGCTTCGCGGCCAGCCGGACCGAGCCCGACGACCCCTGGGCCGCGCGCGTGCGCCGCTCGATCGAGCGGACCTCGGGCGCGGCGCCGGCGGTGATCCCGCAGATGGGCGCCTCGATCTGCAACGAGCTGTTCACCGACCTGCTGGGCATCCCGGCGATCTGGGTCCCGCATTCCTACACCGCCTGCTCCCAGCACGCGCCGGACGAGCATGTGCTGCTGCCGCTGTGCCGCGAGGCGCTGGGTCTGATGGCCGCCCTGTGGTGGGACCTCGGCGAGGACGCCGACGCCGCGGCCTGATCCCGCCCCGCCCCGGCGCCGCCATCCAAAGCGGCGGGTCTTCGGGCGACGCGGGCCTGGGGTTCGCCCCGCGCCGCCCCGAGGCGGGGAACCGGAGGAGGCGTTCCCCGGCGTCCCCCCCGGGGCCGGGCCGCCGTCTCCTCCGGTTCGGCGAAGGGCGCCCCAACGCGCCTCCGCCCTCGCCTCGATGCGATCACCTCGGACGCCGCCGCGGCGGGCGTCCTCGGCGCGCACCCTGCCGCGGTGGGCGGGCGCCCTCAACGCGCATGTTCGTCGTTTCGGCGGCGAATTTTGGAACGGATTGGAAAACCGGGGACGGCCGCGGCCGCGCGCGGGCCTAGAGCGTGGCGAGC
Source organism: Albimonas marina (assembly GCF_029223255.1). Classification (GTDB taxonomy): domain Bacteria; phylum Pseudomonadota; class Alphaproteobacteria; order Rhodobacterales; family Rhodobacteraceae; genus Albimonas. The sequence continues at coordinate 228,377 of NZ_JARHUC010000009.1, read as the reverse complement.
CACAGCCGGTCGGCGCCGGCGACCAGCTCGGTCATCTCCGCGGGCGCCAGCGCCGCGGGAGCGACGGGGCTGCGCAGCCAGCGCTCGAGCGCCTCGGCGAAGCCCGGCTCGTCGTCCACGGGCAGGCCCAGGGCGCGCAGGTCGTCCGCGATGGGCTCCTGCACGCCGAGGTAGCGGTTGGACGCGACCAGCGTCTCGACCGCCGCCGGGGGGACGCGCACGGCGGCGAAGCGGGTCGCATAGGGCCGCTGCGCGCCGGGCTGGAGGGAGACGAAGCCCACCATCATCCCCGTCAGCAGGCTCGCCGGCAGGGTCGGCGCGATCAGCGCGAGGTAGCAGGGGCCGAACACCCCGCCCTCGTTGCGCAGCTCCCCCGAGACGCCCTGGGCGTGGGGCTCGACGGCGCCGGTCCACACCGCGTCGATCCCCGCGAAGGACTCGCGCACCCGCACCCGGTGGCCCGGCTCCCCCTCGAGGCCGGGGGAGATCTGGAGGTCGCCGCGGATCATGCGGTCCTCGTAATAGGGCGACTGGGCGAGGCCGTAGAGGGCGAAGCGGCCGGGCAGGAAGGCATGCGGCTCGCCGGCCGAGGCGGGCTCCGGCGCCAGGCCCGCGGCCTCGCGCAGGCCGGCGGCGGCCGGGCCGTGGCGCGTCTCCAGCGTGGCGACGAAGGCGCCCAGGTCGCAGGCCGCGAGCCAGGCGCCGGGGCGCCCGACGTCGAGCAGCCGCGCCCATTCCTCGTAGAGCTTGGCCGAACGCGGCGCCGCCCGCCCCTGGATCCACTTGTAGGAGCGCGCGACGTCGAAGTCGGTGTTGGGATCGGCCTCGCGGAACCGCGCGGCCAGCGCCTTCTGGCTGTCGCAGCCCCACATCATCGCCGTCAGGCGCAGCTTCGCCCCGAAATCGCGCGGTCGGGCGGGGCGGCTCGGAAAACGGCGGTCGGTCAGGGCGGGCGTCCGGAAAATGGCGTTTCGAAATGAGCGCCGCAGCGCGACGCGCCGGGCCTCCTCGCCGTTCATCGCCCAAGCGAGGTCATTGAAACAGTTCGATTTCGCCCCCGCCGCGACGACAGGGACGAAATGCCTCAGGCGCCTCGGCCCGCCCTGTCCCGCCCTGGGACAGGGAAGGTCGCCTCAGGCGGGCTTCAGCGCGTCGGGCAGCGGGATGAACTCCGACGTGTCGCCCGGCGGCAGGGCGAAGCGGCCGTGGGCGAAGTCGCCCTGCGCCCAGGCGCGCTTGGCCTCCTCGATGCGCTCGGGCGAGGAGGCGACGAAGTTCCACGAGATGTAGCGCGGCCCGTTCAGCGTCTCGCCGCCCAACGCCATCAGCCGCGCGCCCTGCTCGCCCGCCTTCAGGGTGATGCGGTCGCCGGGGCGGAAGACCATCATTCGGCCGGCCTCGAACCGCTCGCCCGCGATCTCCACCGCGCCCTCGACGATGTAGACGCCGCGGTCCTCGTGGTCGTCGGGCAGCGGGAGGGAGGCGTTCGGCGCCAGCGCCACGTCGGCGTAGAAGGTCTCGGTGAAGGTCTTCACCGGGGCCTTCGCGCCCCAGGCATGGCCCAGGATCAGCCGGGTCGAGACGCCGCCGTCCTCGAGGAAGGGCAGCGCCTCCTTGCCGTGGTGCTCGAAGGCGGCGTCCACGTCCTCGGCCTCGTCGGGCAGCGCCACCCAGGTCTGGATGCCGAACAGCGAGCCGGGCTTGCGGCGCATCTCCTCCGAGGTGCGCTCGGAATGGGTCACGCCCTGCCCCGCGATCATCCAGTTCACCTCGCCGGGATAGACCATCTGGTCGGCGCCCGTGCTGTCGCGGTGATGGAATTCCCCCTTGTAGAGGTAGGTGACGGTGGCGAGGCCGGTGTGCGGGTGCGGGCGCACGTCGATGCCGCCGCCGGTCAGGAACTCGGCCGGGCCCATCTGGTCGAAGAAGATGAAGGGGCCGACCATCTGCCGCCGGGGCGCGGGCAGCGCGCGGCGCACCTCGAACCCGCCCAGGTCGCGGGCGCGGGGGACGATCAGCGTCTCGATCGCGTCGAGCCCGCCGGCCGCGGGGCAGTCGGGGGACTGGGTGGGGTTCCAGCTCATGGCATGTCCTTTCCGGTGGGGGGCGAGGTGGGGGCGCGGCGGGGCCGCGCCGCCCGGGGCGGTCAGGCGGGAAGGTCGAAGAACAGGTAGGCCCCGTCGGAGGCCCAGACGAGCTCGGGCGGCGCCTCTTCGACCTGGAGGCCGTCGCCGGCCACCAGCCGCTCGCCCTCCATCGTGCCGAAACCCTCGACCAGCTGCACGAAGCCCTTGCGGCCGGGGGCGAGGTCGAAGCGGCTCGCCGTCCCCTCCGTCGGCCGGCCCCACCAGACGCGGACGTCGGAGCCCAGCGTCAGCAGGCCCGTGCCGTCGCCGGAGGCGAGAAGGTGCGGCCCCTCCCCCTCCGGCAGGCGCGCGCGGGCGTAGGCGGGGTCGCCGCCCCGCAGGCGCGGGATCAGCCAGATCTGCAGGAGCTGCGCCGCCTCGTCGGGCGAGGGGTTCGACTCCGAATGCCGGATGCCCGAGCCCGCGCGCATCAGCTGCACCTCGCCGGCGCCGATCTCCTCGACATGGCCGCGGTCGTCCTCGTGGCGCACGCGGCCCTTGAGGACCACGGTCATCACGTCGACGTCGGCATGGTCGTGCGGGGCGAAGCCCGCGCCGGGGGCGATGCGGTCCTCGTTCAGCACCCGCAGGCGGCCGTGGCCCATGCGCTCGGGGTCGTGGAAGCCGCCGAAGGAGAAGCTGTGGAACGCGTCGACCCAGCCCAGACGGCTGCGGCCGCGGTTCATGCTCTCATGGATCAGGTGGGTCATCGCGCGTCTCCTTTCGTCCCTGGGGTCAGGGCTCGCCGAACAGTTCGGCGAGGGCGGTCAGCTCCTCCGGCCGGACCTCGTGTCCGCCCGGATGCAGGGCGAGGCGGGTCCGCGCCCCCTGGGCGCGGAACCACTCCGCCAGCGCCCGCGTGCCGGCGACGGGCGCGATCGGGTCGCGCTCTCCGCCCGCGACCAGGACCCGGGCGGCGGCGAGCCCCGGCTGGGGCTCGGGCGTCCACGGGATCAGCGGGTGCAGCAGAGCCAGCCGCGCGAACAGCGTCGGACGCGTGAAGGCCATGGCCGCCAGGATGTTGGCGCCGTTGGAATAGCCCAGGCCCCAGGCCGGCGAGCCCGGATGCTCGGCGATCCGCGCCGCCACCCAGTCGGCCAGCGCGTCGCGCCGGGCGGCGAGGTCCTCCATGTCGTAGACGCCCTCCGCCTTGCGGCGGAAGAAGCGGGCGGCCCCGTGCTCGGAGACGTCGCCCCGCGGCGCGATCACCCCGGCCTCGGGCAGAAGGCGGGGGAGCAGCTCCGCGAACTGGGTCTCGTCCCCGCCGGTGCCGTGGAAGGCGAAGACCAGCGGCGCGCCGGGGCGCCTGGGCGGACGCACCAGGGCGATGCGGCCGTCGAGGGGGCCGATGCGCTCGGCGCCGGCGAGATCGGGGGCGGTGCGGGTCATGGCTCGGCTCTCCTCTGCTTCAGGGGCGGAGGGGGGGCGAGGCCCCCCTCCGGCGGGATCAGGCGTCGATGGGCTCGAGGATCTCCTCGATCCGCGTGCGCAGACGCTCGTGCTGGCGCGGCAGCTTCAGGGCCGTGCCCAGCGCCTCGGGCGCCTCGTCCCGGTCGAAGCCGGGTTCGTCGGTGGCGATCTCGAACAGCACCCCGCCGGGGGTGCGGAAGTAGATCGCCCAGAAATAGTCCCGGTCGATCGGCGGCGTGATCTGCGCGCCGGCCTCGGTCAGCGCCCGGCGCGCCTCGTCCTGCGCCGCCCGGTCGGAGACCGAGAAGGCGACGTGGTGGACCGAGCCGGCGCCCTCGGCCGCGCGCGGCTCGTTCGGGGCGGCGACCAGGTCGACGAGGTCGGCGCCGTTGCCCCCGGCGATCTTCAGCCGGGTGCGGGCGCCGTCCACGGCCTCGACCGCGTAGCCCATCGCCTCCAGGATCGCCTGGGTGGGCGCCGTCTCCCGCAGGCGCAGGGTCACGCCCCGGAAGCCGCGGATCGCGTGGGCCGCGTCGACCCCGCCGCCGGTCCAGCCCTCGCGGGCGTCGTCCGCGACCTCGACCAGCGCGATCGCCTCGCCGTCGGGGCCGGTCACGTCGAGGCCGGTCTCCCCGAAGGGCCCCTCGCGGCGGGCGTGGGGGATCTCCAGCGTCGTCAGCCGCTCGGCCCACCAGCCGGAGGCGCCGACGGGGATCGAATAGGCGACCTCCGAGGCCGCGCCGGTCCCCTTGCCGCCCTGGCCGATGCCGGCGAAGGGGAAGTAGGTGATGGCGGTGCCGGGGCGCCCGCGCTCGTCCCCGTAGTAGAGGTGATAGGTGTCGGGGGCATCGAAGTTGACCGTCTTCTTCACCCGCCGCAGCCCGAGGGCCTGGGTGTAGAAGGCGTTGTTGGACCGCGCGCCCGAAGCGAGCGCCGTCACATGGTGCAGACCGTTGATCTTCATCGCGTCATCCTCGGGTTGGGGGGCCGGGGGCCCCGGTCCGTTTCCGTTGGAACCAAGATGGGGGATGACGTGGGCTTCGATAATGGGAATAATTCGACCGACACCCTTGCGATTTTCGGAACAATCCCGTGCCCGGCGACCTCGAGACCATCCGCATGTTCCTGGAAGTGGCCGAGCAGGAGAGCTTCGCCGCCGCCGCCCGCCGCCTGAACGTCAGCCCGCCCGCCGTGACCCGCGCCGTGGGCGCGCTGGAGGCGAAGCTGGGCGTGCAGCTTCTGCTGCGCACCACCCGCCAGGTCTCGCTCACCGCCGCGGGCGCCGCCTACGCCGCCCGCGTCCGCCCGCTGGTCGAGGGGATCGAGGCCGCCGCCCAGGACCTGCGGGCCGAGGCGGGCGCCCTGTCGGGACGGCTGCGGATCAACGCGCCGCTGTCGCTGGGCCGCCTGCTGCTGCCCCAGGCCATCGCCGCCTTCCGCGAAGAGCATCCCGGCGTCGCCTTCGCGGTGACGCTGACCGACCGGCTGATCGACGTGATGAGCGAGCCGGCGGACCTCGCCATCCGCATCTCGGGCCCGCCCTCGGACAAGCTGACGATCTGGCGGCGGATCTGCCCGGTGCGCCGCTGCCTGGTCGCCTCGCCCGGGCTTCTGGCGCGGGAGGGGCGGCCGCGGGATCCGGGCGACCTGGCGGGGCGGGCGCTGCTGGGCTACGGCGCCGAGGCGGGCCCCGAGGTCTGGGAGCTGACCCACGGCCCCCGCCGGATGCGCGCCACCGCCGGCACGCCGGTCGCGGCCAACAACGGCGAGCTGATCGCCGAGCTCGCGGCCCGGGGCGAGGGCGTCGCCCTCCTGCCCCGCTTCATCGTCGAGGATCAGCTGCGCGACGGAACGCTGGAGGAGATCCTGCCGGAGTGGAGCGCGCCGCAGCTCTGGCTCACCCTCCATTACCCCCCTTACGAGCGCCTGCCCCGCCGGGTCGCCGCCTTCTCGGACTTCTTCGAGACCTACGCGACGCGGACGAAGCCGGTGTGAGGGCCGGGGCCCTCAGCCGTCCCGGCGCGGGTGGCCGGCGGTGGTGCCCCCGTCGATCTGAAGCGCCGCCCCGGTGACGAAGCGGGCGTCGGGGGAGGCGAGGTAAAGGATCGCCGCGGCGATCTCGGCCGGGTCCGCGATGCGCTTGAGCGGGGCGATGTCGGCGATCTCCCGCTCGGCGGCGGCGGGGTCGGCGGCCTGCTCGATCGTGTCGCGCCGGACCATGTCGGTGTCGGTGTAGCCGGGGCAGACGCAGTTGACCCGGATCGCGGGCGCGAGCTCCAGCGCCAGGGCGCGCACGAGGTTCACCACCCCGCCCTTCGAGGCGCAGTAGGCCGCGAGCCCCGCCTCCCCGATCAGGCCCGCGTCGGAGGCGACGCAGACGACGTTCCCGCCCGAGGCCCTCAGCGCCGGAAGCGCGGCCTGGATGCAGAAGAACGTGCCCTTCAGGTTCACGTCCAGCATCGCGTCCCAGGTCGCCTCGTCCACCGCCTCCATCGGGCCGACGGCGCCGAGGCCGGCGCTGAGCGCCAGCACGTCGAGCCCGCCCAGCGCCGCCTCCGCCGCCGCGACCACGGCGCGGCAGCCCTCGGCGGTCGCCACGTCGCCGGGGGCGGCGACCGCATGGGGCGAGGCGAGGGCGGCCAGCGCCGCCTCGGTCGAGGCCGGCGTGCGGCCGTTCACGGCGACGCGGGCGCCGGCCGCCAGGAAGGCCGCCGCCGCGGCGCGCCCGATCCCGCGCGAGCCGCCGGTCACCAGCACGCGCTTGCCCTCGAAGCCGTTCCGCATGGTTCTTTCCCCCTCCGCCCAGTCGGCAGGGCCGGCGTTCCGCCCCCTTCGATCAGCCTGTCGCAGCGAAGGCGGGCGCGTCAGCCGGGCATCCGGTCGCGGCCTGAGCCCCGGCGCGACGGCGCCCGAGGAAAAATTCTTTCCCCAAGCCGGGGCGCGAGGCTTGACGGCGGGGGCGGCGGCGTGGTGGATCGATATACCGATATATCGACACATCGGTCCGGCGACGGCAGGCGATTCCGCCCGGCCTCCGCCCCGACCCGACCGCCACGCCGCTCCGCAGGGGACCGACTTGCGACGCCCGCTTCCGATCTCGACCGATCTTCCGCGCGCCCCTCGGGCGACGGCGGCGGACGCGCGCGCGATCGGGCCGGGCGACGCCGCGGGTCCCGGCGGCGTCGCGCGCACCCCTCACGCCGCGCATCCCAGCCCGAACGGCCCGGAGCGCCCGGCCATGCGCCCGCATGGCCTCCCCCTCATTCTCTCAAGCGGAGCGAGCCCTCGATGAACGTCATGCCCAACTCCATGGAAGCCCGGGACATCGCCTACCAGATGCACCCCAACGTCGACCTGCGCCGCTACGAGCGCGAGGGCGGCCTGCTGATCGAGTCGGGCGAGGGCGTCTACGTCGTCGACGGCGAGGGCAACCGCTACATCGAGGCGATGGCCGGCCTGTGGTCGGTGGCGCTGGGCTTCGGCGAGGAGCGGCTGGTGAAGGTCGCGACCGAGCAGATGCGCAAGCTGCCCTACTACCACACCTTCTCCTACAAGACGCACGGCCCCTCGATCGAGCTCGCCGAAAAGCTGATCCAGATGGCGCCCTGCCCGATGTCGAAGGTGCACTTCACCTCCTCGGGCTCGGAGGCGAACGACCTGGCGGCGAAGCTGGTGTGGTATCGCTCGAACTCGCTGGGCAAGCCCGAGAAGAAGAAGATCATCGGGCGCATCAAGGGCTACCACGGGGTGACCATCGCGGCCGCCTCGATCACCGGCCTTCCGGCGAACCACAAGAGCTTCGACCTGCCGCTCGACCGGATGATCCACACCTCCTGCCCCTCCTACGTCCACTTCGGCGAGGCCGGGGAGACGGAGGCGGAGTTCACCGCGCGGATGCTGAACGACCTCGAGACCCTGATCGAGGCCGAGGGCCCCGAGACCATCGCCGCCATGTGGGGCGAGCCGGTGATGGGCGCGGGCGGCGTGCTGACGCCCCCGGCCGGCTACTGGGAGGGCGTGCAGAAGATCCTGCGCAAGCATGACATCCTGCTCGTCGCCGACGAGGTGATCTGCGGCTTCGGGCGCACCGGCAAGATGTTCGCCTGCGAGACCTACGGGATCACCCCGGACGTGATGGTGCTGTCGAAGCAGATCTCGTCGTCCTACATGCCGCTGTCCGCGATCGTGATGAACGACAACTTCTTCCAGCCCATCGCCGACGAATCCGCGCGCCTGGGCATCCTGGGCCACGGCTTCACCGCCTCGGGCCACCCGGTGGCGACCGCCGTGGGCCTCGAGAACCTCAAGATCATCGAGGAGCGGGGGCTGGTCGATCACGCGGCCGCGCTGTCGCCGAAGTTCCTGGGCCGGCTGGCGGACCTCGCCACGCACCCGATGGCGGCCTCGTCGCGCGGCGTGGGCCTGATCGGCGCGCTGGAGATGAAGCCCTGGGAGGGCGCCGCCCCCGGCGCCGCGGCCGCGGCGCTCGCCGCCGCCGCCCAGGCCGAGGGCGTGATCGCGCGCAACGTGGCCGAGGCCCTGTGCTTCTGCCCGCCGCTGATCATCACCGAGGCCGAGATCGACGCGATGTTCGACTCCATCGGCCGCGCGCTCGACGCGGTCGCGGCCCAGCGCGCCTGAGCGCGGCCGGGCCCCGAGCCCCGAGAGACCGCGCGCAGCGAGGCCCCTCGCTGCGCGCCCCCTCCCCGCAGGACCGCGCCCGACGACAGGAGACCGCCATGGCCGCGCAGACCGGCGCCCCCCGGCGCAGGCAGGCCCCCGAGGCCCCGGCCGTGGGGACGGAGCTGACCTCCGACGCCGCCGCCGTCGGCCCCGCCGAGGCGGAGCGGATCGCGCGCGAGGTCTACGGCCTCTGCGGCCGGGCCGAGTGGCTGTGGGGCGAGAAGGACAGCAACTACCGCCTGACCCTGCCCGACGGGACCGCGCGGCTGCTGAAGATCCTCAGCCCCGCCGAGGACCCGAGCGTCACCGCCATGCACGCCCGCGCGCTGATGCACCTCGAGGCCGCCGATCCCGGCATCCCCGTGCAGCGCGTGATCCGCACGCGCGACGGCGCCCCCGACCGGCGCATCGAGGTCGAGGCGGGGGGCGAGCGCACCGTGCGCATGGTCAGCTTCCTCGAGGGCGTCTCGCAGCGCGGCCGCCCCCGCTCGCCCGCCCAGCGGCGCGAAATCGGCCGGCTGATGGGGCGGATGCAGACGGCGCTGGAGGGGTTCGAGGACCCCGCCCTCCTCCACCCCATCGCCTGGGACATGACCCACGCCTGCGGCCTGCGCGGCAAGCTCGACGCGGTCGAGGACCCGGCCCGGCGCGCGCGCCTCGCCCGCATCCTGGACGACCACGAGGCGACGATCCTGCCCCGCCTGCCCGAGCTTCCGGCCCAGGCGATCCACAACGACTTCAACCCCAACAACATCCTGATCCACGCGACCGACCTGGACCGGGTGACCGGCATCATCGACTTCGGCGACATCGTCCGCGCCCCGGCGCTGTTCGACGTCGCGGTGGCCGTCTGCTACCAGATGGAGGCGCTCGACGACCCCGTCCCCGCGGCCTGCGAGTTCCTGGAGGGCTATGCCGAGCACCGGACGCTCTCGACGCTCGAGCTCTCGCTCCTGCAGGCGGCGGTGATGACCCGCATCGTGCTGCGCGTCGCGATCCCCGCCTGGCGCGCGCGCCTGCTGCCCGATCACCGGGCGCGGCTCAACGCCAGCCTGCCCACGGTCTGGGCGCAGCTCGACCGGCTCGACCAGATCCCGCCCGACGCCATGACGGACCGGTTCGCCGCCGTCTTCGCAGGAGACCGCCCATGACCCGCCCGGCCGCCGGAATGCTGAACGGTTTCGACGAAAGCCGCCTCGGCGCGCAGCCGCCCGAGACCCAGGCCCTGCTGCGCCGGCGCGCGCAGGCGCTGGGCCCCTCCTACCGGCTGTTCTACGACGATCCCCTGCACGTGGTCCGCGCCGAGGGCGTGTGGCTGGAGGGAGCGGACGGGCGGCGATACCTCGACGCCTACAACAACGTCCCCTCCGTCGGGCACTGCCACCCCCGCGTGGTCGAGGCGATCCGCGAGCAGGCGGGCATCCTCAACACTCACACCCGCTATCTCGGCGAGGCGCTGCTGGACTATTCCGAGCGGCTGCTGGCCACCTTCCCCGAGGCGCTGGACCGGGTGATGTACACCTGCACCGGCTCCGAGGCGGTGGACCTCGCGCTGCGCATCGCGCGCCGGGTCACCGGGGGGACCGGGGTGATCGTCACCGCCAACGCCTACCACGGCGTGACCACGGCGGCGGCGGAGATATCGCCCTCGCTGGGCGAGAAGTCGCCGCTGGGCGAGCATGTGATGACCATCCGCTGCCCCGACCCCCGCGAGGCCGAGGACGGCGACGCCGCCGCCGCCATGGCCCGCGACGTCGAGGAGGCCATCGCCTTCATGAAGCGCCGGGGGATCACGCCCGCCGCCTTCGTGGCCGACGGCATCTTCTCGACCGACGGCATCTTCGCGGACCCGCAGGGCTTCCTCGCCCCGGCGGTCGAGGCGGCGCGGGCGGGCGGCGCCCTCTACGTCGCGGACGAGGTTCAACCGGGCTTCGGGCGTCTGGGCGCGGGCATGTGGGGCTTCGCGCGCCACGGGCTGGTTCCCGACATCGTGGTGATGGGCAAGCCGATGGGCAACGGCATGCCCATCGCGGCCGCCGTCATGCAGGCCCGCCACCAGGAGAGCTTCGGCCGCGACATCCGCTACTTCAACACCTTCGGGGCCAACAACGTCTCGATCGCAGCCGCCTCCGCGGTGCTCTCGGTGATCGAGGACGAGGGGCTGATCGCCAACAGCGCGGCGATGGGCCGGCTGATGATGGACGGCATGCGCGCCCTGCAGGCGAAGGACCCGCGCATCGCCGACGTGCGGGGCGCGGGGCTGTTCATCGGGCTCGAGTTCCGCACCCCCGACGACCGGCCCGACGGGGCGCTGGCGCACCGGGTGGTCAACGACATGCGGGCGCAGGGCGTGCTGATCAGCACCGCGGGGGCGACGGGCGCCGTGCTCAAGATCCGCCCGCCGATGTGCTTCGCGCCCGCGGACGCGGCGCTGTTCCTCGACACGCTGGGCCGGGTGCTGGCCGAGATCGCCCCCGAAGGGTAAGCCGGGCCCCGGCGCGGGCGGCAAGAAGGCCCGCGCCGCGGGCGCGGACAGATGACGGGGGCGCGACCTTGAGCGATGCGGTGATGGCGCTGCTGGCGACCGGCCCGGGCGAGACCGCCCGGGGCCGCGGCCGCGCCAAGGCGGACCAGGCCTACGACCACCTGCGCCAGGCGATCATCACCATGCGCCTGGCGCCCGGCTCGGCCCTGCCCGAGAAGGAGATCTGCGCCGAGCTCGGCTTCTCGCGCACGCCGATGCGCGAGGCGGTGCTGCGCCTCGCGCAGGAGGGGCTGATCGACATCGTGCCGAGCGAGGGCACCTTCGTGCGCAAGATCTCGCTCCACCAGGTGATCGAGGGGCACCTGGTGCGATCGAGCCTCGAGCTGCGCATGGTGCGCCTCGCCGCGCGCGCCTACGACGGCGCCCACGACGCGGACTTCGAGCTCCTGATGTTCATGCAGGCCGAGGCGCGGCGGCGCGGGGACCACGACCGCTCGCTGAGCGTGGACATGGCCTTCCACCGGCTGATCTGCACGGTCGCGGGCTTTCCCGACATCTGGCGGGTGGTGCAGGTGGCGGCGGGCCAGCTGGACCGGGTGCGGCGGTTCTCCTACACCGCCGGCGACATCTCGGGCGAGGTCGAGCAGGAGCATCGCGCGATCCACGCCGCCCTGCAGGCCCGGGACGAGGCGCTCGCCCATCGCCTGATGCGCAGCCACCTCGACGACCTGGGCGAGGTCCTCGACTTCATGCGCGAGACGCATCCCGAGATCTTCCTGCCCTCCGACTCCCCCTCCGAGATGGAGGCTCTGCTCTCGCCGCCTGGCTGACCGCGGGGGACGCTTCTCGACCGCCGCCGGGTGGGCTAAGCCGGAGGCGCCTCGCCGCCGCCTGACCAGGAGCCGCCCATGCCCCGCGCCCGCGACCTCGGCCTCGACGTTCCCGGAACGCCGGGGCGCTTCAACGCCATCACCGACGTGCCCGGCGTGCGCGTGGGATACGAGACGATCATCGACCCCGCCCGCAACCTGCGCACCGGGGTCACCGCGATCCTGCCGCGGCAGGACGAGGGCGACCCCCAACCGGTCTGGGCGGGGCGCTTCGATCTGAACGGCAACGGCGAGATGACCGGCAGCCACTGGATCGATGACGCCGGCTGGTTCTTCGGGCCGGTGATGATCACCAACACCCACTCCGTCGGCATGGTCCACCACGCCGCGACCCGCTGGATGATCGACGCCTATTCGGACTATTTCGCGACCGAGCACGCCTGGGCGATGCCCGTGGTGGCCGAGACCTACGACGGCGTCCTCTCCGACATCAACGCCCAGGCGGTGACGCCCGAACACGCCCGCGCGGCGCTGGAGCGCGCGGCCGGCGGCCCGGTCGCCGAGGGCTCGGTCGGGGGCGGGGCGGGGATGATCGCCTACGAGTTCAAGGGCGGCTCGGGCACCGCCTCGCGCCTCGTCGAGGCGGGGGGCGAGACGTACACCGTCGGCGCCTTCGTGCAGGCCAACCACGGCCTGCGCCCCTGGCTGACGGTGCTGGGCGTCCCCGTGGGGCGGGAGATGACGGAGGGCCGGCTGAAGGATCGCGAGAGCGGCTCGATCATCGTGGTGCTGGCGACCGATGCGCCGCTGTCGGGGCTGGGCCTGCGGCAGATGGCGAAGCGGGCGGCGCTGGGGGTGGGGCGCGGCGGCTCGCCGGGGGGCGACAGCTCGGGCGACGTGTTCCTGGCCTTCACGGTGGCCGATCCGGGGCCGATGCCGCTGCACGCCGGCCCGGTGCGCACGCGGCGCGAGCTGAACGGCGGGCTGATGGACCCGCTCTACCTCGCCGCCGTCGAGGCGGTGGAGGAGGCGGTGCTGAACGCCCTGACCGCGGGCGAGGACGCGCCCACCGTCAAGCCCGCCGGCAAGACCTGCCGGGCCATCGACCTCGACCGGCTGGTCGAGATCATGGGCCGGGCGGGACGGCTGAGGGGCTGAGGCGGCCGGGCGCCGGCGCTCTGCCCGGGCCTTCCGCCGGGGCGCCGCCGCGCCCCGCCGCCAGGTCCCAGCGCGGAGGTCGGGCGGCTCGGCCGCGGCGAGGGGGCGCCCCGGGCTTGACCCGGGGCCGCGTCCTGTGGCGGCGGAGGAGGTCCCGGGTCAAGCCCGGGACGCGCCCGCGGGGCGCCGCGCGATCGACGGGGGCGGTCGCCGCCGGACGCCGGACGCCGGACGCCGGACGCCGGAGGATATCGTCGCGGGGGCGGCCGGGGTCAGTCCTTCGGGATCTCGACGCCCACCTGCGCGGTGATCGGGCCGTAGTGCTCGGGCCGGCGGTGGCGGGCGAAGTCGAAGACCGAGCGGCGGATGTAGGCGCCGAGGTCCAGGTCGCAGGCGAAGGTGATGACCTCGTCCTCCTCGGACATGCACATCGCCGCCGTCTCGCCGGTGGGGGCCACGATGGCGCTGCCGCCGATCATGGCGAAGCCGTCCTCGGCCCCGCATTTCGCCGCCGCCATCACCCACGCGCCGTTCTGGTAGGCGGCCGATTCCAGCGACAGGCGGTTGTGGAACTCGCGCAGGTGCGCCGGCTCGGGGTGGTGGATGTTCCGGGTGGGCGTGTTGTAGCCCAGCATGAACACCTCCGCCCCGCGCAGCGCCATGGTGCGGAAGGTCTCCGGCCAGCGGCGGTCGTTGCAGATGCACATGCCGAAGCGGCCCGAGGGGGTTGCGAAGGTTGGGAAGCCCAGGTTCCCGACCTCGAAATACCGCTTCTCGAGATGCTCGAACTCCAGGTCGCCGATGGGATCCTTGGTGCCGGGCAGGTGGATCTTGCGGTATTTCCCCAGGATCGCCCCGTCGGGGCCCACGAGGACGGAGGTGTTGAAGCGGCGCGTGACGCCCTCCTCCACCACCTTCTCGGCGTAGCCCAGGTAGAAGCCCACGCCCAGGTCCTTCGCCGCCTCGAACAGCGGGACCATGGCCGGCGAGGGCAGCCCCTCCTCGTAGAAGCGGTCGTATTCGGCGGGGTCGTCGTAGACGTAGCGCGGGAAGAAGGTGGTCAGCGCCAGCTCGGGGAAGGTGACCCAGCGCGCGCCGCGGGCATGCGCCTCGCGCAGCATCTCGATCAGGCGGGCGATCACCGCCGGGCGCTCGTCGGCGAGGTGGACGGGCCCCATCTGGGCGACGGCGAAGACTTCCTTGCGGCTCATGGGCGGTCCTTCTGTCGGCTCGGCGTCCACGCATAGCGCCCTTGAGCATCAGCCAGAAATCAGGAATGTGGGGGAGGGAATAAGTCAGGATTATAAGACCGCCATGCTCAAGGCCCGCAACCTCGAAATCCTCTGCGCCGTCATCGAGATGGGCACGACCGCGCGGGCCGCCGACGCGCTGGGCATCAGCCAACCGGCGGTGTCGAACATGATCCGCCACACCGAGGACCAGATCGGCTTCCCCCTGTTCCTGCGCGAGCGCGGCCGCCTGACCCCGACGCGCGAGGCGCTGCACATCGCCGACGAGGCGCGCCACCTGTTCCGCCAGCAGAAGCGCATCTCCTCGATGGTCGAGGACCTGCGGGGCGGCGTGGCGGGGCGGCTGTCGATCATCGCCACGCCCTCGCTGGGCCACGGGATCGTGCCGCAGGCGCTGAGCGCGTTCCTCAAGGGCCGTTCCCGCGCGCGGATCAGCTTCGAGGTGGGCACGGTGGACGAGATCGCGGCCCGCCTGCTGTCGGGCGAGGCGGACCTGGGCTTCTCGATCACCCGGCCGCGGCAGGTGGGCCTGTCGATCCAGCCGGTGGCCGAGGGGCGGCTGGTCTGCGCCCTGCCCAAGGGGCATGAGCTGGCGCTGTCGGACCGGGTCCGCATCACCGACCTCAACCACGTCCCCCACATCTCCTACGCCGCGGACACGCCGCTCGGCCGCTCGATCGACGCGGTGTTCATGGCCGAGGGGCTGGAGCGGCGGCATTTCTGCGAGGTGCGCCACACCTCCACCGCGCTCGACCTGGTGGCGGGGGGGCTGGGGGCGGCGCTGGTCGACGACTTCGCCCTGATCGGCGGGCTGCCGACGGGCGTGGTCGCGCGCCCGACCACGCCCGACATCGCGCTGCAGGTCTACGCCCTGACCTCGACCCTGTTCCCCACGCCCAACCTCGCGCTGCTGTTCCAGCGCCACTTCGCGGACTACGTGGCGGCGGCCGACCGGATATAACCTGCACCTATCGAAGCGGGTCGCTTTTTTATTTCCGAATGATGCCGTCGGCGTGTTGGTCTGAACCTGACGGCGCGCTCCGACGCGCCCGATCCTCGTTGGCCGGACCGGAGCCTCATGACCGACGTGATCCTCTCTATCCGCAAGGCGGTGAAGCGTTACGGCGAGACGCACGCGCTCGACGACGTCGACCTCGACGTGGCGGAAGGCGAATTCCTGACGCTGCTGGGGCCCTCGGGCTCGGGCAAGACGACGCTTCTGACGGCGGTGGCGGGCTTCACGCAGCTGACCTCGGGCACGGTCTCGATGCGCGGCGCCGACATCACCCGCCTGCCGCCCGAGAAGCGCGGCTTCGGCATGGTGTTCCAGGGCTACGCCCTGTTCCCGACCATGACCGTGGCGCAGAACGTCGGCTTCCCCCTGAAGGTCCGCGGCAAGTCCAAGGCCGAGATCGCGGCCCGGGTGGCGGAGTGCCTGGACCTCGTCCAGATGGGCGCCTACGCCGACCGCATGCCCCAGCAGCTGTCGGGCGGCCAGCAGCAGCGCGTGGCGCTGGCCCGCGCGCTGAGCTTCCACCCCCAGGTGCTGCTGCTCGACGAGCCGCTCTCGGCGCTCGACAAGAAGCTGCGCGCCGACCTGCAGTGGGAGCTCAAGGCCCTGCACGAGAAGCTGGGCGTGACCTTCATCTACGTCACCCACGACCAGGAGGAGGCGCTGTCGATGTCCGACCGCATCGTCATCCTCTCCGGCGGCCGGATCCAGCAGGAGGGCGCGCCCGAGGCGCTCTACGACCGGCCGCGCACCGGGTTCGTGGCGAACTTCCTGGGCAAGTCGAACTTCCTGAACGTGACCGTGGCGGGCCATGACGCGGGCGCGGCGCGCTGCGACATGGGCGGGGTCGAGATCGAGATCGCCTCCCCCGCCCCGCCCCCCGTCGGCGCCGCCGCCCGAGTGGCCCTGCGGCCCGAGCGCATCGCGCTGGGCCCCGCGGGCCAGGCCGGCGTGCCGGGCCGCATCTCCCAGGTCTCGTACCTGGGCGAGCGGGCGCAGCTGATCGTCGAGACCGAGGGGCTGGGCCCGCTGCTGGTCTCCCGCCCCACCTGGAAGGCCGAGATCCACCCCGAGCCCGGCCTGCCCGTCACGCTCCGCTGGGAGCGCGACGCCTGCGTGTTCCTCGAGGAGGCCTGACCGGCCCCCGCGAGCCCCGATCCAACGGCCGTCAGAAGCCGATCCAAGTCCGACCCGGCATGACCGACAAGGAGCGACCCATGTCCCACGACAACGACTTCAAGCGCGACCTCGCCGAGATCGCCGCGCACAAGCTGCGCGAAGGCCGCATCACCAAGCGCGGCTTCCTGATGGCCATGGGCGCGCTGGGCGTGATCCCGATGGTCGGCATGGGCGGCAAGGCCAAGGCCGCCCCCTCCGAGCTGGTGGTGGTGAACTGGGGCGGCAAGGCCGCCGACATCATCAAGGAAGTGCTGGGCGACACCTACAAGGAAGCCACCGGCATCGACGTCGTCATCGACGGTTCCGGCCCCTCGGCCGGCCGCATCCGCGCCATGGTCGAGAGCGGCGCGGTGGTCTGGGACGTGTGCGACTCGGGCCCCGGCTCGGCGATCATCCTGGGCGAGGCCGGCATGACCGCGCCGATCAACTACGACATCGTCGACCGCTCGAAGCTGATGAAAGGCACCGACTGGGAGTTCGGCGCGGGCAACTACGTCTATTCCTACGTGCTGGCCTACAACCCCAAGCTCTCCGAGGGCGGGGTCCCGACCAGCTGGGCGGACGTGTTCGACACCAAGAACTTCCCCGGCATGCGCACCTTCCGCAAGGCCGTGCGCGGCATGCTGGAATGCGCCACCATGGCCCAGGGCGTGCCGCTGGATCAGGTCTACGAGGTCCTGTCGACCGAGGACGGCATCGACGCGGCCATCGACCAGTTCCGCAAGATCCGCGAGAACGTGATCGTGTGGGGCTCCGGCTCCGAGTCCCAGAACCTGTTCCTCCAGGAGGAGGTGGTGATGGGCAACATCTGGTCGACCCGCGCGCACCTGCTGAAGGACGAGATGGACGAGGGCACCTTCGCCGTCTCCTTCGACGGGGGCGTGATGTCGCCGGGCACCTGGGTCGTTCCCAAGAACAACCCCGCCGGCGCCGACGAGGCGATGAAGTTCATCGCCTTCGCCCAGGATCCCGCGCTGCAGGTGAAGTGGTTCGAGCTGATCGGCTCCGCGCCGATCAACCCCGCCGCGGCGCCGCTGGTGCCCGAGTCGATGGCCAAGTGGAACCCGACCTCGCCCGAGAACGTGGCCACCCAGATCCTCTACAACGACGAGTGGTACGCCGCGAACCAGGTCGCGGCCGAGGAGAAGTACGTCAACGCCCTGATCAACTGATCGGGCGCGCGACCTCGCCGTCCCCGGGCCCGCGCGGTCCGGGGAACGGCCCCTCCCGACACGACCGGGAGGCGCCCGGCCGCCGCCGCGCGCGCCTCCCCGCCCCTTCGCGCCTCCGCCGCGGCCCCGGCCGCGCGTCGAGGCCCCGGACCCGGACCGAGCGACGACGATGACCGACAAGGCCCGATACTGGCTTCTGGCGCTGCCCGCGCTGGCGGTGATGGTGATCTTCTACATCTGGCCGCTGGTCAGCATCTGGCAGATCTCGGTGACCGAGCCGGAGCTGGGCCTGGGCAACTACGTGAAGGCGGCCGAGTCCTCGGCCGTGACCACCTCCTTCATCATCACCTTCCGGGTGGCGGCGCTGACCACGGTGTTCTGCGTGATCCTGGGCTACATCTGCGCCTATGCGATTGCCAACGTGATCCGGCGCGCCAAGCCCCTGCTGATCGCGCTGGTGCTGCTGCCGTTCTGGGTCTCGGTGCTGATCCGCAGCTTCTCGTGGATCGTGCTGCTGGGCCGCTCGGGCCTGGTCAACGACACGCTGCGCGACTGGGGGATCATCGAGAAGCCCCTGCGCCTGATGCACAACGAATTCGGCGTGGTGCTGGCGATGGTGCACGTGATGCTGCCCTTCGCGGTGCTGCCGCTGCTGGCGAACATGCGCGGCATCTCCTCCTCCTACACCGACGCCGCGCGGGGGCTGGGGGCGGGCGAGTTCACCGCCTTCCGCCTGGTCTACCTGCCCCAGACGCTGCCCGGCATCGGCTCGGCCGCGCTGCTGGTCTTCGTGCTGTCGCTCGGCTTCTACATCACGCCCGCGCTGCTGGGCGGAGGCCGGGTGCTGATGGTCTCCGAGTACATCACCTACCAGATCCAGGAGTTCCTGAACTGGGGGCTGGGCTCGGCGCTGTCGGTCGCGCTGCTGGTGGCCACCGCGCTGGTGCTGGTGATCGCGGCGCGGTTCCTGAACCTCAAGAACGCCCTGCTGGAGCGGAGCTGATGAGCGCCCCCGAAACCGCGCAGACCACGCCCTTCCGCATCGCCATGTCGACGGGCGGCTGGCTGGTGGCCGCCTTCCTCGCCCTGCCGATCCTGGTGGTGATCCCGGTGTCGCTGACCGACACCTCCTACATCGGCCTGCCGAAGGAGGGGCTGAGCCTCCAGCACTACGAGGCCTATTTCGCCTCGTCCCGCTGGCTGGGGGGGACGCTCGCCTCGATCCTGGTGGGGCTGGCGGTGGCCTTCTTCGCGACCGTGCTGGGCACCGCCTTCTCGATCGGGGTGTGGTTCCTGGGCGGGCGCGCGGCGACCATCGCGCGCTGGGTGCTGATCGTGCCGATCCTGGTGCCGCCGGTGGTGCAGAGCTTGGGCTTCTACCGCTTCTGGGTGACGCTGGGCCTGATCGACACCTGGACCGGGGTGATCCTGGCGCACACGCTGCTGGCGCTGCCTTACGTCTCGATCTCGGTCTTCGCGGCGCTGGCGAACCTCGACCCCAAGCTGCCGCAGGCGGCGCGCAGCTTGGGCGCCTCGGTCTGGCGGACGGTGCGCGAGGTGGTGGTGCCGGCCGCGCGGCCCGGCATGATCACCGGCGCGGTCTTCGCCTTCATCGTCAGCTTCGACGAGATCGTCGGCGTCCTCTTCATCACCGTGCGCCGGGTCGAGACCCTGCCCAAGCTGATCTGGGAGGGCATCCAGGACAACATCGACCCCACCATCGCGGCCGTCGCCACCATCCTCGTGGTGATCAGCCTCGTGGTGGCTGTCATCTCCGGGATGCGCCGCACGTGAGCCGCCTGCTGCTGACCGGCGCCGCCTGCGCCCTTCCGGGCGAGCCCGGGACCGACGGTCCCCGCATCGCCCCCGCCGCGCTCGCCATCGACGGCGACCGCATCGTCGCGGTGCTGGAGGAGGGGCCGGCCGGCTCCGACTTCGCGGATTTCGAGCCGGTGGACATGGCCGGACGCCTGATCCTGCCGGGCCTGATCAACAGCCACACGCACGCCGTGCTGCTGGCGCTGCGCGGGACCATCGAGGACATCGAGGGCAACCTCGTCTACCAGTACATGGTCCCCGTCTCCTACCTGCTGACGCCCGACGAGCGGGCCGCCATCGCGCGCCTCGCCTGCGCCGAGGCGATCCGCTCGGGGACCACCACGCTGGTCGACCCGCTGCGCCACGTCGCCGACTACGCCCCCGCCATGGCCGACAGCGGCCTGCGCCTGTGGCTGGCCGAGAGCTGCGCCGACGCGGTGACGACAGAGGTGGGCAAGGGGACCTACCGCTTCGACCGCGACTTCGGGCAGACCTTCCTCGATCGCACCGAGGCGCTGATCGAGCGCTTCCACGGATCCGAGAACGACCGCGTCCGCGTGATGGCCGCGGCCCACGGGCCCGACAACTGCTCGCCCTGGATGCTGGGCGAGGTCACGAAGCTGGCGCATCGCCATGGCCTCCGCCGGACGATCCACCTGTCGCAAATCATCTCCGAGAAGACCCAGGTCGAGGCGCTGCACGGCTGCACCTCGACCGAGTATCTGGAGCGCAACGGCTTCCTCGACGACGACCTGCTCGCCGTCCACTGGACCTTCTGCACCGAGAGCGACGTGGCGACCCTGGCCGAGCGCGGGGTGCATTTCATCCACTCCCCCGCCTCGATGTCCGCCAAGGGCCCCCACCCGGCGCCGGTGAAGGCGATCCAGGAGGCGGGGATCAACATCGCGCTCGGCTCCGACAACATGACCGAGGACATGTTCCAGTCGATGAAGACCGCGCTGGTCCTGCATCGCGGGGCCTGGGGACGCTCGGTCCGGCCCTCGCCGGGTCGGGTCTTCGACTACGCGACCGTCAACGCCGCGAAGGCGCTCGACCGGCCGGACCTGGGGCGCATCGCCGTGGGGGCGAAGGCCGACCTGGCGATGATCGACCTCACCCAGGCGACGATGGCGCCCACCGTCTCGGCGATCTCGAACCTCGTGCATTACGGGCACCCGGGGCTGGTGACCGACACGATGGTCGACGGCCGCTTCCTGATGCGCGACCGTCGCCTGACCACCATCGACGAGCCCGCCGCCGTCGAGGCCGCCCAGGCCGCCACCCGTTCCATGTGGGCCAAGTTCGAGGCGGAGGGCCACGACGCCCCCCTGCCCCGGTTCGACGCCCTGCCTTCCGGAGCTTCCGCATGACCTTCTCCATCGTCGCCCGCTGCGCGCGCACCGGCGCCTACGGCGCCGCGATCACCACCTCGGACCTCGCGGTGGGCTCTCGCTGCGTGGGGCTGCTGCACGGCAAGGGGGGCGTGCTCAGCCAGCACCGCACCGACCCGCGCCTGCGCGACCTGGGCGTGCGCAAGCTGGCCGAGGGCGCGGACGCCGAGACCACCCTGTCGGCGATCTGCCACTCGACCCCCGACATCGAGTGGCGCCAGGTCGGCGTGATCGACGCGCAGGGGCGGGTCGCGGTCCACCACGGGCGGCAGATGTATTCGATCTACGCCCATGCCGTCGTCCCCGACGGGCTGGCGCTGGGCAACATCCTGGACAATCCCGACGTGCCCGCCGCCATGGCCGCGGCCTTCGCCGCCCATCCCGAGGCGCCCCTCGCCGACCGGCTGATGGACGCGCTCGAGGCCGGGCGCGACGCGGGCGGGGAGGTCGGCGACCGGCTGCTGTCCGCCGCCCTGCGCGTCACCGGCCCGCACGAGATCGACCTGTGCGACCTGCGCGTGGACATCGCCGACGGCGACGCGGTCCACCAGCTGCGCCGACTGCACGAGGCCTGGGGCGGGCGCGGGGAGATGCTGCGCCGCGTGGCGCTCGCCCCCGACGGGGTGCCGGTGAACCGCCAGCTGTTCGACGCCTCGGTCGCGCGCATCCGCGACCAGGACCTGGTCGAGCGCTTCCCCGCCGAACGGCGCCGCCAGGCCTGGTCCTTCACCGAATGAGCGCGCCCGGCCCCATCGACCTCGGCGAGGGCGAGAACTACTGGCGCCACGGCCGGGCGCCCTACGTCCCCCACGCGCACGAGATGCCGGCGGAGGTCGACGTGGCCGTGGTCGGCT
Source organism: Albimonas marina (assembly GCF_029223255.1). Classification (GTDB taxonomy): domain Bacteria; phylum Pseudomonadota; class Alphaproteobacteria; order Rhodobacterales; family Rhodobacteraceae; genus Albimonas. The sequence goes on along the minus strand of NZ_JARHUC010000009.1, from coordinate 207,009 downwards.
CCGGCTTCACCGGGCTGCGCACGGCGCTGGAGCTCGCCCGCGCCGGCCGCTCGGTCGCCGTGCTCGAGGCGCGCGACGTCGGCCATGGGGCGAGCTCGCGCAACGGCGGCATGGTGGGGCCGAGCTTCCACAAGCTGGGCATGGCGGGCCTGACCTCGGCCTACGGCGAGGCGAAGGCCGGCGCGATCATGCGCGAGGGGATGCTGGCGCTCGACCATTTCGAGGCCTTCGTCGAGGCCGAGGGCATCGACTGCGCCTTCACCCTGCCCGGCCGCTTCCGCGGCGCCCCCACGGCCGCCAGCTACGAGGCGACGGCGCGGGAATGCGAGCGCCTGTCGAAAGCCGTCGGCCTGCCCTTCGAGATGATCCCGAAGGCGCGCCAGCGCGACCACATCGGCTCGGATTTCTACCACGGCGGCGTGCTCTACCCCCGCGACGGCGGCATCCAGCCCCGGATGCTGGTCGAGGCGCTGGCGACCCGCGCCGAGGCCGCCGGCGCGATGCTGTTCGAGAATACGCCCGTCTCCGGCCTGCGCCGCGACGGGGAGCGCTTCGCGCTGCGCCTGCCCTCCGGCACGCTGGTCGCGCGCGACGTGGTGATGGCCACCAACGGCTACGGCGCGCCGGGCGCGACCGCGCCGCTGGGCCCGCGGCTGGTGCCGGTGCTGACCGGGGTGGCCGCGACCGAGGAGCTGTCGCCCAACCTGATCCGCGACCTGACCCCCCAGGGCCAGAACTTCGGCGAGAACCGGCGCGTGTTCATGTGGTTCCGCCCCACGCCCGACGGGAAGCGCTTCATCTTCGGGGGGCGGCTGGGGCCGATGCGCGGCTCGCGCGCGGCGCGGGCGAAGGCGGTGCGGGCCTCGGCCGCGCGGGTGTTCCCGCAGCTCGCCGACGTGCGCTTCACCCACCTGTGGACCGGGGCCATCGCCTATACCCAGGATCACGCCCCCCACCTGGGGCGCATCGACGGGGTGTGGTTCGCGGGCGGCTACTGCGGCTCGGGCGTCACCCGCAGCCTCTACTTCGCCGACAAGCTGGCGCGCCGGATCCTGGGGCGGGCGGAGGCGGAGACCGCCTTCGACGACCTGCCCTTCCCCAAGGTGCCGTTCCGCCCCCTCGCCCCCTGGGTCGCCGCCGGGCTGACCCGCTGGCACGCCTGGCAGGACGCCCGCGACGACGCGCGGCGACGCTGAGGGACGGGGCCTCCGCCCCGCCGCCCCGACTGCGAACGAGAGCCCGCCCGGCCCCGCGCCCGGCGGGTTTTTTCGCGCCTGCGAAGAGCGGCGTTGACGGGCGGAGAAACTTGGAGTTAGCCTCAAACTCAGAGCCGAATATACCGAACTCCGGAACCGCCTTGCCCCCCTCCCTCCGCCTCCGCCCCCCGCCGCGGGACCGTCGCGCGATGAGCCCGCCGGCCGAACCCCTCCTGTCCCCGACGCGGGGCCTGTGGATCGGCGTCGGCTTCGTCTGCGCGGCCAACGTGCTGCTGCCGCTGCAGGATGCGCTGAGCAAGGATTTCGTGCAGGCGCTGCCGGTGTGGCAGGTGCTGCTGGCCCGCAGCCTGGCGGTGCTGGCGCTGGCGCTGCTCCTGGGCGGGCGGCCGCTGGTCCGCCGGCTGCCGCGGGCGCGGCGGCTGCCGACGATGGTGGTGCGGGCGCTGGTGAACCTGGCGGCCTGGGGCGCCTTCTACCTCGCCCTGCGCGAGCTGCCGCTGGGCCAGGCGATCACCCTCTACTTCGTCTCGCCGGTCATCGTGGCGCTGCTCGCCGGGCCCTTCCTGGGCGAGCGGGCGGGGGCGATGGTCTGGGTCGCCATCGCGCTGGGCTTCGCGGGCGTCGCGCTGACCAGCGGGGCCCTGCGGCTCGAGTTCTCCGCCGCCACCGGCTTCGGGCTGCTGGCCGCCGCGCTGTGGGCGGTGACGATGATCCTGCTGCGCGCCATCGCGGTGGCCGAGTCCACGCTGCTCCAGGTCGCGGTCTCCAACGGGGTCTTCGTGATCGGGACCGGCGCGATCGCGCTGGCGCTCGGCTGGCAGGCCGACTTGCGCCAGACCGCGGGGCTGGCGCTGGCGGGGATGGCCGGCGGCGCGGGGCAATACGCGATCTACGCGGCGGCGGGGCGGCTCTCGGCCTCGACCCTGGCGGCGCTGGAGTACGGCGCCCTGCCGGTCGGCTTCGCGCTGGGCTGGCTGTTCTTCGCCGAGGCGCCGGCCGCCCATGTCTGGGCGGGCGCGGCGCTGGTGCTGGCCTCGGGCCTCGCCATCGTCGCGGCAGAGCGCCGCCGCGTCGCCCCCGCCGGCCCCCCCGAACCCGTAGCCGCCGCGGCCGCGGCCCCGATCACCGACGCTCAACCCCATCCCCTGGAAGGAGGATCCGATGACCCAGGACGTTCATGACAAGGTCGCGCACTACATCTCGCGCACCCGCTACCCCTTCCCCGGCCAGCAGGACTGGCCCGAGGGCTACGTCGCGATCTGCAACGCGGTCGAGAAGCGCCGCGCGATCGAGACGCCGGACGGCCCCTACTATCCCGACATCATCATCGTCTCGCCCACCGACGAGGTGCGCGAAGTCGGCGAGGTCGAGATGACCATCGACCCGGCGAAGGTCCCGATGCTGCGGCTGGGCTCCGAGACCTCGGACGACAAGACCTCGACGGGCGTGCGCCACTTCTTCCTCTACGTGCCCGCGGGGCTGGAGGCGGACGCGCAGAAGATGCTGGACGACGCCAGGATCTCCTACGCCGGCGTGCGCGGCTTCACGGTCGAGGGCGACGCGATCCGCGTGGTGCCCTTCGTGACCCCGGGCGATCCCTACGACCACCAGGTGACCGAGCCCGGCACGGTCTGAGCGCGGGGCAAAGAGCGGTCGGGAGAGGCGACCAGCCTGTCCCGACCGGCCGGCGCCGCCGGCGACCGCCCGGCTTCCCGCGCGCAGCGCAAGACGCGCCGCAGGCGCGCGCCCGGCCGAAGGCCGGCCCCCCTCGCGTCCGGCCGAAGGCCGAAACCGCCCCGCAGGGGCGCCCCCGTCCCGCCCGGCCGCAGGCCGGAGACGCCCCGAAGGGGCGCCTCCCCGCGCGCGCCTCAGCGCGGCTCCAGCAGCTCCCACGGGTCGGGCAGCACCGGCATCGGGCATTCGATCAGCACCGGGCCGGGGCGCGTGATCGCCCAGGCCAGCGCCTCGCCCAGCGCCTCGGGGCCCTCGGCGCGGCGCGCCTCGGCGCCGAAGCTCTGCGCATAGGCCACGAAGTCGGGGTTGCGCAGGTCCGAGGCGATCAGCTTGCCGCCGTGGATCTGGTCCTGCATCCGGCGCACGTTGCCGTAGGCGCCGTCCGAGAACACGATTCCCACCGCGTTGATCCCGTGCTGGACGGCGGTCGCCATCTCGGCGCCGGTGAACAGGAAGCCGCCGTCGCCGCACAGCGCCACCACCGGCGCGTCGGGCAGGCCCGCCTTGACGCCCAGCGCGGTCGCATAGGCGAAGCCCAGCGTGCCCTGGTAGCCCGGCGTGATCAGCCGGCGCGGGCGGTCCATCGGCAGGGCCGCGGTCGCGGCGTAGCCGATCTGGGTGTAGTCGCAGACCACCGCCGCCTCCATCGGCAGGGCCGCGCGGATCGCGCGCAGATAGGCCATCTGCGGGGCCAGGCGCTCCTCGAAGATCGCGGCCTTGGCGGCCTTCAGCTCGGCCGTGCGCGCCTGGCGGGCGGAGACGTCGGCGGCGATCTCGGCGCCGGCCAGCGCCTGCGCCAGCGCGGGGATCGCCTCGGCCGCGTCCGCCTCGATCGCGACCGTCGGCGGCGCCCCGCGGGAGAACTGGGCGGGGTCGAGGTCCACCCGGATCACCGCCTGCCCCTCCGCCACGCCCCAGCGGCGGCGGGGGTCGTGCAGGCGGGTGCCGACGGCGAGGATCACGTCCGCCTCGCGCCACAGCTCCCGCCCCTCCCAGGTGCCCACGGCCCAGGGGTGGTCGGTGGGCAGCACGCCCACGCCGGTCAGGTGGCTGACGACCGGCGCGCCGATGCGCGCCGCGATCTCGGCCAGCCCCTCGCCGCAAGCGAGCGCGCCGGAGCCGATCCAGATCAGCGGCCGCTTCGCCCCGGCGAGCAGGGCCGCGGCCTCGTCCATAGCGACCGCGTCGGGGGCGGGGACGGCGCGGGCGGCGGGCGCGACCGTCGCGCCCTCGGCGGTCTTGCGCAGCACGTCGGCGGGAAGCTCCACACCCGCCGGCGCGCGGCCGGAAGCCAGCGCCGCGAAGGCCGCCTGCATCACGCCCGCGACCTCGCCGGCCTCCCTCGCGATGCCGTGGCTGCGGGTCAGCCCGTCGAGGATCGCGGACTGGTCCGGCAGCTCGTGCAGTTCGCCCCCGCCCTGGCCGATGGCCTTCGAGGCGATCTGCCCGATCACCGCCAGCACCGGCGCGTGGACGGCGTAGGCGGTCGAGAGCGCGGCGGTGGTGTTGAGGAACCCCGGCCCCGGCACCACGGCGTAGGCGCCCACGCGCCCCGTGGCCATCGCGTAGCCCAGCGCCATGTAGGCCGCGCCCTGCTCATGACGCGGATGGATCACCCGCAGCCGGTCGGTCGCGCCGTGCAGCGCGTTCATCAGGTGGTCGAGCTGCACGCCGGGCAGCGCGAACAGCGTGTCGACGCCGTTGGCGAGCAGGCTCTCGACGGCGATCTCGCCGCCGGTGGGGGCGTTGGGAGAGCTCTGCGGGGCGGCGCTGGGGGCGGCGGTCATCTTCGGGGTCCTTCCTCCGGTCGGGTCTTTCTGGGTCGCGCCGCGCCTCCGGCGAGCCGGGAGGCTCGGGCCGAGCGGGCGCGAAAACGAACGATTCGATGACCTTGGGTCATCGCCTCACGAGGCGTTCACCTCGGTTAACGTCGCGACGTCGCTTGCAAGGGGGAACGCTGAATGACGATCCGATCTCATATCATGGCAATGGCTCTGGCCGCGCCGCTTGCGCTTGGGGCGCAGGCCGCGGTTGCGCTGACCGTCGAGTTCGACGGAACGCCGGGCGCGCTGCCCTACTCCGAAGGCGGCTTCGCCTTCACCCAGACCACGGGGGCCCAGGCGAGCGTCATCGACAACGGCAACTACCAGTTCCTCACGCTCGGAATCTCGCCGATTCCGAGCGCCGGGGACACGGTGGAGGTGGTGCGGAGCGGGGGCGGAACCTTCACCTTCGACGCCTTCGTGCTGCGCGGGCCGGGCGCCGCTACGACCGCCTATGACGTCGTCGACATCTTCGGCCTCGTCGGCGGAAGCGTCACCGAGCAGCTGCTGGGCGTGACCGCGACCGGCGCCTATGCCGCCGACGCGCTGGCGACCGGCTTCTCCGCGCCCGTCGACACGGTGCGGATCGTGCTGTCCAGCGTCCGGGACGAGGCGGTCTGGTTCGACGCGATGACCTTCGACGCGCCCGACTCGGCCGTTCCGGCGCCCGCGGCGCTGCCGCTGCTGGCGGCGGGGCTGGGCGGTTTCGCGCTGCTGCGCCGTCGCGCCCCGCAAGCCTGAGCGCGCGCCATCCGCCGGACCGGCCTCGGCCGGTCCGGCGGCCCGAAAAGGCCGCGGGCCCGAAAGGGCCGGTCCGCAGGGCGCGCGACCAGTCAATGGCGATAGTCCGGCTGCTCGCGGTCGAGCTTGCGGCGCAGGGCCTGCCAGGGCAGCCAGCCCTTGTTGGGGCCCGGCGTGAACTGGGCCGCCGTGCGCTCGACCACCTGGGTCGGGGGGATCGACAGCTCCGCCCCCGTCGACTGGGCGGCGACCTGAAGGCGGCAGACCTGCTCAAGGTAGTACATGTTGTAGAAGGCCTCGGCCACGTTGCGGCCGACGGTCAGCAGGCCGTGGTTGCGGAGCAGAAGGCAGGTCTTGTCGCCGAGGTCGCGCACGATCCGCTCGCGCTCCGACAGGTTGTCGTCGGCGGCGATGCCCTCGTATTCGTGGATCGCGACGCGGCCGTGGAACTCCATCGACATCTGGTTGAGCATCAGCAGCCCGCCGGCCTGGGCGCAGACGGTCATGCCGGCCTGGGTGTGGGTGTGCATCACGCAGGCGGCGTTGGGCGCTTCGCGGTGGATGGCGGAGTGGATCACGAAGCCCGCGGGGTTCACCGGCCAGGAGGTTTCCTGCTTCGGCTCGCCGTCGGCGTCGACCAGCACCAGGGAGGAGGCCGTGATCTCCTCGAACAGCAGGCCGTAGGGGTTCACCAGGAACTGGTGGCCCTCGCCCGGGACCCGCACGCTGAGGTGGGTGAAGACCGTGTCCGTCATCCCGAACAGCGCGATCAGCCGGTAGGCGGCGGCGAGATCCTCGCGCAGCTCCTGCTCGGTCGGCACGTGGTCGGGGCCCGGCGGCTGGGGGAGGGTCGCGGGCAGGTTCGCGGAATTCAGCATGGGAAGGCTCCGGGAGGGGGAGGCGAGGCGTCGGGATCGTCGGCCAGCGGATCGTCCCGCTCGGTCCGGATCCGGTTCTCGGGGGCGGTCAGGTCGGGGATCCCGACCGCGACGCCGACCGGCAGGCGGAAGGCGGGGTCGACGCCCAGGAAGGACGCCACCGCCTCGCCATGCATCGCCCAGTCGGCCTGGGGGCAGGTTCCCAGGCCCGCCTCCTCGAACAGCAGCAGCAGGGTCTGAAGGTAGATCCCGAGGTCGAGCCACTGCCAGGCCACGCATTCGCGCCGCATCAGCAGGAACACGCCCGCGGGGGCGCCGAAGAACTGGAAGTTCTCCTCGTTCCAGGCGGCGCGGGCGGCGGCGTCGGACCGGTCGATGCCCAGCGCGCCGTAAAGAATCTCTCCGTTGCGCAGGCGGCGGCGCTGGAACTCGGGCGGCGGGCCGGCGGGGGGCTGGTAGGGCGGATCGAGGGGCTCGCCCTCCGGCCGCTCGGCGCGCAGGCGGCGCATCATCGCGCGCAGCGCGTCCATCCGCTCGCCGTCGACGATGCGCACCGCCCAGGGCTGCACGTTCGAGCCCGAGGGCGCGCGGGCGGCGCGGCGCACCACGTCCTCGACCAGCGCCCGGTCCACCGGCGCATCGAGGAACCGGCGGATCGAGCGGCGGCCGTCGACGACGGCGGAGACGCTGCACGCCTCCGCCGCCGCCGGCTTCGGGGGCCGCTCGCTCAAGACCGCACGGTCCATTCCGGGCCGCGGGGCGTCTCGACGTATTCGGGCCAGCGGTAATGGATCGGCGGCTCGAAGTCGGCGGGCAGCAGGGGGGCGACCCAGTCGGTCCCGCCGACGCCGCCGCCGGTGCGGGCCTCGAACTCGGCCTTGGCGCGGGCCAGCCCCTCGGGATCGGTCAGCAGGTCGAGGAGGGTGGTCGAGATCACCTCGGCGGCCTTCGACCACATCGGGTCGATGCAGGCCGGCACGCCGCCCATGGCGTGGCGCACCCACTCCGGCCAGCGGGCGCCGTCGGGCCGCGCCTCCATGGTCGGGCGGGCCACGTAGAGGCGCACGGTCGGGCAGTGCCAGGTGTAGTCGACGTAGTCGTCGGCGGCGTAGTTCAGCTGCCAGGCGGGAAGCTGGGCGCGGAAGCTCTCCTCCGCCTCCCACGGCGGGGTCAGCTTCTCCATCCCCGCCAGCAGCGGCTCGTCCGTCTCCGGGGCGCCGAGCTCCTTCTGCAGGGCGCGGGCGAAGGCCTTCGCCTCGTCCGACCACTTCGGCGCGCCGAGCTTGTTGAAGTTGCGGTAGGTGATCTCGGCCATCGCCTTGTTGGGCAGGCCCGCGCGGGTGCGCGCGATCCAGTCCGCCCGCCAGGTGCAGTGGGTCATGCCCGCGATCTGCTCGGCGTTGCGGTCCAGCACGGCGTAGGCCGCGTTGCACATCTCGATCGCCGGCGCGCGCAGCGTGAACTGCACCTGCCCGATGGCCGGCGCGATGTTGTCCGAGGTCGCCTGACCGGCCACCGGGATGAACTCGTTCATCGCCCAGGAGCCGGTGTGGGGCAGCATCGACTCCTTCATCATCTTCGAGGTGGTGTACATCATGCACACCGCGTCGATGGCCCCCGGCGCGCGGGCCGAGGCGTGGGGATGCGTGGCCCCGCCCGCCGAGTGGCCCTGCTGCCAGGTCTCGGGGTTCTCGCACTCGAACGTGTACATCCGGCTCCACAGGGGGGCGGAGGTCGTCTCCCAGAAGCAGCCGTTGGTCAGGGCCGGGAAGCTGTGGGGGTGGAAGGAGAAGGCGGCGTCGAGGTCGTCGTAGTAGCCCTTCGCCGCGTGGATCGGCTTCGAGCCGCAGAGCTTCTCGGCCGGCTCCCCGAAGAACACCAGCGTGCCGCCGATGCCGTGCTGCTCCATCGCCCGCTTGGCGGCGAGGAAGCCCGCGAAGGCGCCGATGCCCAGCGCGGAATGCGGGTCGGTGTGGCCGGCGGCGTGCTTGGTGGTGCCCTCGCGCGGCTGGCGGCGGGGGACGGGCGCCTGGCTCTGGCCCGGCACGGCGTCGTATTCGGCGTAGCCGCCGATGGTCGGGCCGGGGCCGTTGGACCACACCGCGCGGAAGGCGGTGGGCATCCCGCCCGAGCCGCGCTCGACCTCGAAGCCTTCCGCCTCCAGCCGGTCCATGTACCAGGCCGACGACTTGTATTCCCGCCAGGACGGCTCGTGGAAGTTCCAGATCGTCATGTGGTCCTGCGACAGGGCCTCATGGTTGGCCTTCAGCCACTCCAGCGCCTCCGCCTGCGCGGGGGTCCAGTCGAAGTCGGGAAGCTCGGGGATCGTCTCGGACATGCTCAGACCTCGTCGCGGATCAGGGGGGCGGTCGAGCAGTGCAGGCCGCCGCCGCCCAGGATCACCTGGTCGTAGGGGGTCTGCAGGATCTCGACGCCCGCGCGGCGCAGCTCGCCCTCGGTGCGGGTCGAAAGGCCGTCGGGCATGATCACCCGCCCCGGCGCGATGGCGAGGGAGTTGATGATCGAGCCGTCGTCCTCCGGGCAGACCTCGATGATGGAGATGCCCATGGCGTCCAGCTGCTGGAGGAACCACCAGGGCAGCAGGGCCGAGTTCACCAGCGCGAGGTCCGGCGTGAGCATCACGAACAGGCCGTCGATATGCAGGCGGTAGCCGGTCAGCTGCACGCGGATCAGCTCGACGCCCTGGGCGGCGAGGACCTCGCCGACCTGCTTGGCCCCCTCCTCGTTCACGCGCGAGGAGACGCCGACGACCGCGGTCTTGGAATTCAGCCAGGCGAAGCTGCCGCCCTCGAACACGCCCGTTCCGTTGATGGTGCGCAGGATCGGGCAGCCGATGGAGGCCAGCGTGCGGGTCGCCGGCAGCTCCTCGCCCCGCCGGATGCGGGGCCCGAGGCGGGTGACGATGGCGCCGCCGCCGATGCCCACGACCGAGTCGCGGGTGTAGCAGGTCTTCATCCGGTCCCTGGCGGCGCGGTCGATGAACACGACCTCGACCCCTTCGGAGCGCAGCAGCGCCACGTAGGCGTCATGCTGGGCCTGCATCGCGGGCAGGTCGGGAGGGACGTCGCCGCGCCAGTACCAGCCCGCCTGCTCGTCGCCGTAGGAGTTGAAGTCGAGCTTCTTGGACGCGTCCACCTGCAGGAGCTCTTCCCCGGGCCGGTGCATCAGCACCACGCGCAGCTTGCCCACGTCGTTGGTGCAGCCCCAGTTGCGGCCCCACCACCGCTCCAGCTGGTCCGGCGCCTCGAAGGCGGGCTCGGGCTCGGAGGGGAAGCGCTTGATGGTCTGGTTGTAGCGCCACTCGTTCTCGGTGATCGCGGTCAAGGGGCGGCTCCTTCGGCTGGCTGCGGCCGCGACCCCGCCGCGACGCCGCGCGTCGCCCGGGAGGGGCGGACGCCGGGCGAAGGACGGGTCGCCTGCGCGCACCGTAGCCAAGCCTGCTGCGGCGCCGCAAGACGATTTTTGGAGCGAACTACATTTTTGGAGTCGCCAACGTCCCGCAGGCGAGGCCGACCGTCCCCCGCTTCGGCGCGCGTGCGGGAGCGTCGGTCTCAGGCGGCGGGGTCGAGCCCGGTCACCGGGGGCACGTCGCCCATCGCCGGAGAGGTCGCCAGCAGCCGCGCCCCTTCCTCGGTCAGCAGCCCCTCGAGGATCAGGCGGATGCCGGGCACGCCCTTGCGCAGCAGATCCTCGATCGTGCCCGCCTCGGAGGAGACGAAGCGCGAGAAGTCCCAGGTGGTGATTCCCACGATCAGCCCGGCGAGCTCGGCGATGTCGAGGTCGTCGCGCAGCACGCCGCGGTCGCGGTAGGTGCCCAGCAGGCGGATGTAGTGGCGCTTGATGAGGTTGTTCAGCCGCGCCCCGGTGCGGCTCGCGCGCCCGCCCGGCTCGATATGCTGGGAGGACAGGATCACCCGCCAGCACTCCCGCGACAGGTGACGCATGGCCTGTTCGGCCAGCAGACGCTCGAACCCCAGGATCGCGGCCAGGATGTCCTCGGGCAGGTCCTGGAGGTAGGCGCGCCGCTCGGGCAGCGCGCTGCGCACGTGGCGGATGGCCAGCGCCATCAGCAGGTTCGGCTTGGTGGCGAAGTAGTTGTAGACCGTCGCCGGCGCCACCGAGGCGCTGTCCGCGATCGCCTCGATCCGCGTCGCCTCGTAGCCGTTCGTCGAGAACAGCACCTCCGCCGCGTCGAGCACCTGCTGCAGCCTGCGCCGCTTGTGCTTCTGCCTCAGGCCGCCTGCCGCCACCGAATCGCCTCCGCGCTTCTTCGTTCTTTCCGGCTGCATACCAGACCGCGCCCAAAGCGCCTACATGGATGCAACTACAAAAATGGAGTTGACAATAAGTCCGGACAGCCGGAACCTTTCCGCAGCGCAGCATAGCCGGAGACGCCCCCCGGAATGAAAGCCCCGATCCGTCGCCCGATCAATCCGCCGCGGTTCGAAACCGCCGCAGCCCGGCCGCGGAGCGCGCGATGCTGAGCCTGATCGACAACCCGCCCCCCTGGCCGAACGGCGCGCGCTGCGCGGTCTGCTTCGCCTACGACTTCGACGCCGAGAGCCTGCTGCACCTCTATTTCCCCAGCGACGACGTCCGCCGCCGGGTCACGCTGCAGCAGACGCTCAAGTACGGCGCGACGGTCGCGATCCCGCGCATCGTCAAGATCTGGAACCACTTCGGCATCCGCCAGACCGTGTTCACCCCCGGCTGGTGCCTGGAGCAGTACCCTGACGCGGTCGATCTGCTGGTGAAGGGCGGCCACGAGATCGGCCACCACGGCTGGCTGCACGAGCGGACCAACCAGCTCTCGCGCGAGGACGAGGAGAAGGTGATGATCGCCGGCGTGCGGGCGATCGAGAAGGCGACCGGCAAGCCGCCCGTCGGCTACCGCTGCCCGTCGGGCGCGTTCTCCGAGCATACGCTAGACCTGATGATCGAGCATGGGATCCGCTACGACGCCTCGCTCGCGGGCTACGACGTGCCCTACCTGATCAAGCGCCCGGACGGCAGATCGGTGGTCGAGCTGCCGCACGAGGCGACGGCCGACGACTGGAACCAGTACGTGAACCTGCCCGTCTCGGGCTGGACGATGCAGCCCCAGGCCCCGGCCGTGGCGCGCGCCGTCTTCCAGGCGGACTTCGACGCGGCGTGGGAGCATGGCGGCCTGTGGACCGCGGTCTGGCACCCGTTCGTCTCCGGCCGCCTCGCGCGCGCCGAGGAGCAGGTGCGCCTGATCGAGCACATGATGGCCAAGGGCGATGTCTGGTTCGCCACCTGCGCCGAGATCGCCGAGCACATCGAGGGCCTCGTGGCCCGCGGAGACTGGACGCCCCCGGAGGAGACGCTTCCCCCCTACGACGGCGCCGTCCCGCAGATCGTGACGCCCAGCCGCTGACGCGGCCCCACCCATCCGGCGAAGGCGTCCAGGAGCGGCGCCCGCCGGTCCCGGCGCACGCCCGGCCACAGGGCGGCGCCTCCCGACAAGGAGGTCAGGATGAGACGGATCACCAAAGGCGCGGCGGCCCTCGTCGCGACGCTCGCCATAGCCGCGGCCGCCGGAGCGGCCGGCGCGCAGGAGCTGCCCGCGCGCATCAAGGACGCGGGCGTCCTGAAATCGGCGCTGAACGCCGGCTATCCCCCGATGGAGATGCTGGACCCGGCGACGAACGAGTTCACCGGCTTCGACGTCGACCTGCTGAAGGCCGTCGGCGACAAGCTGGGCTTCGAGGTCGAGTACCTCAACGGCGCCTTCGAGGCGATGACCCCCGCCCTGCAGTCGGGCCGCGTGGACATCATCTGGTCGGGCTTCTACGACACGCCCGCCCGCCGCGAGATCTTCGACTTCATCGACTACCTGCGCGCCGGCGCCCAGTTCTACTCGCCGGTCTCCGAGGGGCTGGAGAGCGCCGCGGACCTCTGCGGCAAGACCATCACCACCTCGCGCGGGACCTCCTATCCCAAGACGGTCGAGACCTGGTCCGAGAAGAACTGCGTGGCCAACGGCAAGGAGCCGATCGAGGTCATCGTCGACACCGACCGCGGCCAGCAGCTGACCAACCTGCGCACCGGCCGCGCCGTCGCCGCGGTCCAGGGCCTCGAGGCCGTGCCCACGATCCTCGAGACCTACCCCGGCGAGTTCAAGGCGCTGGGCGATCCGATCTCCTCCGCCCTGATGGGCATCGCCTTCGCGAAGGAGGACACGGAGCTGCGCGAGGCCTTCCTCGCCGCCCTCAAGGAGCTGTGGGAGGACGGCACCTACATGAGCCTGATCGAGAAGTGGAAGCTCAACCTCTCGGCGCTCGACGAGCCGACCGTCAACCAGGGTCCGCAGCCCTGATGGCGGCGGGCGGCTCCGCACTCGCCCCGGGCGCGCGCGCAGCCGCCCCCGAGGTCGACGTCTCGAAGATGATCGTGGTGCGGCCCCGTCGCTGGGGCCGCATCGCGGCGGTGGCGATCATGGTGCTGCTGATCGCCTGGCTGATCCGCGCCTTCGCCCTGGGCAAGATCGCCTGGGACGTCACGGGCGAATACCTGTTCTGGCCCACGATCCTGATGGGCGTGGTCAACACCATCTGGATGTCCATCGCCTGCATGATCATCGGCATCGTCATCGGCGTGCTGGTGGCGGTGATGCGCGGCTCGCCCAACCCGGTGCTGCGCAACGTGGCGGTGGGCTACCAGTGGTTCTTCCGCGGCACGCCGGTGATCCTGCAGCTGCTGATCTGGTTCAACCTGGCGCTGGTGTTCCCCTGGCTGGGCTTTCCCGGCTTCCAGGTGCGCACGGTCGAGGTCATCACCCCCGCCGTCGCCACCCTGCTGGGCCTGGGCCTGAACCAGGGCGCCTACACCTCGGAGGTGATGCGCGCGGGCCTGCTGTCGGTCGACCGCGGCCAGTACGAGGCCGCCCAGGCCATCGGCATGAGCTACTGGGCGAGCCTGAAGCGCATCATCCTGCCCCAGGCGATGCGGGTGGTGATCCCGCCCCTGGGCAACGAGTTCATCGGCCTGGTGAAGATGACCTCGCTCGCCTCCATCATCGGCTTCGCCGACGTGCTGCGCACCAGCCAGGACATCTACTACGTGAACGCCCGCGTGATCGAACTGCTGATGGTCGCCGCCGCGTGGTATCTGGTGGTGGTCACGATCCTCTCCATCGGCCAGAGCCGCCTCGAGCGTCGCTTCGGCCGCGGCTTCGCCTCGGGGGTGCGGGACGCATGAACGACATGACCGTCAACGGCAGGGCATCGCAGATGGAGCAGGACGTCGCCCCCACCACCGCCCCCGGCCTGCCCATCGTCTCGGGCCGCCGGGTGGGCAAGCTGTTCGGGGAGTTCCGGGCGCTGTCGGAGGTGTCGATCGACGTGGCCGAGGGGGAGGTGGTGTGCATCATCGGCCCCTCCGGCTCGGGCAAGACCACGTTCCTGCGCTGCATCAATCAGCTGGAGCGGATCGACGAGGGCTCGCTCTGGCTCGACGGGGAGCTGCTGGGCTGGCGGCTGGAGGGGGAGCGCTTGCACCCCCTGCCCGAGGCCGAGATCGCCCGCCAGCGGCGCAAGACCGGCATGGTCTTCCAGCGCTTCAACCTGTTCCCGCACATGACCGCGCTGCAGAACATCACCGAGGGCCCGATCCACGTCCTGAAGGAGCCCCGCGGCCAGGCCGAGGACCGCGCCCGCCGCCTGCTCGCCCGGGTGGGGCTGGCCGAGAAGGCCTCAAGCTACCCCAAGGACCTCTCGGGCGGCCAGCAGCAGCGCGTCGCCATCGCGCGGGCGCTGGCGATGAATCCCAAGGTGATGCTGTTCGACGAGCCGACCTCGGCGCTGGACCCCGAGCTGGTGGGCGAGGTCCTCGCGGTGATGCGCGACCTGGCCCGCGCCGGCATGACCATGGTCGTGGTCACCCACGAGCTCGGCTTCGCCCGCGAGGTCGGCGACCGGGTGGTGTTCATGGACCAGGGCCGGGTCGTGGAGACGGGCCCCGCGGCGCAGATCATGGACGACCCGCAGGAGGAGCGGACGCGGAACTTCATCCGGTCGGTGGCGGGACGGGAATGATCCGCCGCCGTCAGGCCGGGGCGCCGCTCCGCCGCCTGCGCGGCTCCTCGGCGTCGCCCAGCCCGTCCAGCGTCACGGGGGGCGCATCGGGAAACTCGACCATCAGCTTCAGCTCGCCCCCCATCGCCTGCACGTAGCTCCTGAGGGTCGACAGCAGCAGGTCGCTCTGCCGCTCGTATTTCGCGACGGTCGCCTGCTGCACCCCGAGGCTCTGGGCAAGCTGCACCTGCGTCAGCGCCTTCGCCTTGCGAAGCTGCTGAAGGGTCAGATACTCGGCATGGAGCCGATCGGCCTCCGCCTCGATCACCTCGCGCCGGTCGGGGTCGAGGTCGGCGAGCTTCTCCGCCAGCGTGCGCGCCATGGCCGTCATCCTTTCCGCAGTCGCAGGTGGCGGTCGAAGCGCTCGTCCGCCCGCTCGATCAGCCGCTTGTAGAACCGTCGCTCGCCGCCGCCGGACTTGTCCCCGGCCACCAGCAGGATCGCCTGCCGGTCCGGGTCGAAGGCGAAGGCGATGCGCCAGACGCCGTCGGCGGCCGTGCAGCGCAGCTCCTTCATGTTCCGGTGCCGCGAGCCGGCCAGCGTGTCCGCATGGGGACGGCCCAGCGCCGGCCCCTCCCGCTCCAGCAGCCTGGCGCGGGCATAGATCGCGTCCTGCACCGGCGCAGGCAGCGCATCGAACTCCGGCTCGAACTCGTCGGCGAACAGCACGGTCCATGGCATGACCGGATCATGCCATGGAGGCTATATAGCCTGGAAGCTCTAATTTCGCAAGAAAGGCGCGTCCGGGGCGAACGCTCAGCCCCGCACCACCGGCGGCAGGATCGCCGGCATCCGCACCCTGAGCGCCTCGGTCACCTCGTAGCCCCGCACGCCGGCGCAGGAGATGCCGGCTTCGATCAGCATCTCGCGGGCGGTCTCCTCCTGCCCCAGGGGGACGTAGAGGAGGAAGTGCTTCGCCGGGCGGCCGGTGTCGGGGTCGGTGTAGTGGCCCTCGTAGACCGCGGCCTCGGAGCAGGCCTTCCAGGCGGGGAGCGTCTCGGGGCCCACCTCGGTTTCCACCATCGCGATCTTGCAGGGGCGACCTTCGGCGTCGACCACCACGATGGCGGGGAACAGGTCGCCGTCCGGGCCGGGGATGGCGCGGCGGCGGTGGTGGCGGGTGTTGGTCAGGCAGTGGAGGTCGAGGCCCCACTGCTCGACCCCCTCGCCGGGGAAGGGGAAGCGCTCGGCCAGCAGGAAGCGGATCACCGCCTCGCGCGCGTCGTCGTCGAGCGTCGCGCGCACCGGGTCCTGGGAGGCGGGCGGCGGGCTGTCGGGGCGGTGGTCCTTGGTGTTGCCCAGCGTCTGGTGGGGCAGGACGTGAACCGTGCCGTCCTCGTCCACGCGGATGCCGCGCAGGGCGTGGTAGCTGATCCCGGCCCCCTCCAGCATCGCCTGGGCCTCGGCCTCCAGCCCCTCGGGCACGTAGACCAGCAGGTGGCGGCAGCCGGTCTCGGTGGTGTCGTCGGCGGCCTCGGAGGCGGCCCGCCAGCGGGGGATCATGTCGGGGGAGAGCGCGGTCTCGACCTCCGCGATCTCCCGCAGGCGGCCGTCGCCGTCGACGATCACGATGTCGGGGTAATGCGGGCCGTCGGGCCCCTCGATGGCGATGCGGGGATGGGTCTGCGAGTTGAACCAGGTCCGGTAGTGCAGCGGCCAGCTCGGGTCGGGCTGGTCGGGGAAGGGAAAGCGGTTGGCCGCGATGAAGCGGACGGCGCGGTCGTGCTGGGCCTGGGTGAGCGTGGCCATGGAATCCCTCGTCGGTCTGCAATCCGGGTCGGGAACAGGACGCCGCAGGGCTCGCGCCATGTCAATGTAGTTCGCTCCAAGTTTGGAGGCGAATATGATCTTGCCGCGCATTCGGGCGCCCGGCGCCCGAATGCGCGGCAGGGGCGCGCTCAGCCCTCGCCCGCCAGCTCCAGCATCACGTCGGCGATCACCTGGGCGCCGGCGGCGGCATGGGCGGGGTCCACGTTCTCGGCCGGGTGGTGGCTGACGCCGTTCTCGCAGGGGATGAACAGCATCCCCGTGGGGCAGCGGCCGGGGAACCAGCGCGCGTCGTGCCCGCCGCCGGAGTAGATCTCGCGCTGCGCGAAGCCCCGGGCGGCGGCGGAGCGGGAGAGCGCCTCGCGGATCGCAGGCGTGAAGGCGACGGGCGCGTGCCAGGAGCTGTCGGCCACCGTCACCTCGCACAGCCGCGCCAGACCCTGCGCCTTCGCGTGGACGAGGTCGCCCAGGCGCACCAGCTCCTCCTGGTCGGGGTGGCGCAGGTCCAGCACCATGTCCACCCGCCCCGGCACCACCGAGACGGCGTTGGGGCTGACCACGAAGCGGCCGAAGGTGAAGCGCAGCACGTCGGTCTCGTCCCGGCACAGCTCGGCGAGGCCCCGACAGACCTCGATCGCGTCCACGAAGGCGTCCTTGCGCAGGCTCAGCGGCGCGCCGCCGGAGTGGTCCTCCCGCCCGACGACCGAGATGTCGAGCCGCCGGTGCCCCTGCACGCGGTCGACCACGCCGATCAGCTCTCCGCCCGCCTCCAGCAGGGGGCCCTGCTCGATATGCGCCTCCAGCAGCGCGGCGAAGGGGCGGTCGAGGGGGGCGGGGGCGGCCTCGGGCAACGCGGCGCGCAGGGCGTCGAGCCCCTCGCCATAGGTCGCGCCGTCGTCGCCCACCGTGGCGAGCGCCTCGGCGAGCGTCATCTCGCCGGCCTGGACCGCCGAGCCCATGCAGCCCGGCCGGAAGCGGGAGCCCTCCTCGTTCGCCCAGACCACGCATTCCAGCGGGCGGCGGGTGACGAGGCCGCGGTCCTCCGCCGTCTCCATCGCCTCGAACGCGCAGAGCACGCCGAACACCCCGTCGAAACGCCCGCCCGAGGGCTGGCTGTCGAGATGGGAGCCGGAGACGACGGGGGCGGCGGCGGGGTCCGTCCCCTCGCGCCGGACGAAGAGGTTGCCGGCGGGGTCCAGGGCGAGGGCGAAGCCCCGCGCCAGCGCCCAGTCGGCCAGCAGGCGGTGGGCCGCGACCTCGGCCGCGTCGAAGGCGAGGCGGCGCACGCCGCCTTCGGGCGTGGCGCCGATCCGGGCGAGGCTCATGTGCCGGTCCCAGAGGCGGGCGGCGTCGACGAGGGGTGCGGACATGGGGGCGGTTCCTTCAGCGGGGACGGGCAGCGGGCACGGGGCGGCCTCGGCCATGCGGGTTTCGTGCCGACCCGAGCGCGGAACGCCGCGGACCGCAAGCCTCCCTTACGTCAGCTTCAAGCGGGGTTCACCCTCCCTGCGTCACGATTGTTTCCCAGTGGAGGAGGCGCAACCATGCCGTTAACCGGTTATCTCAAGATCCCGGACATCGATGGCGAGTCGCAAGACATCCAGGAGGTTCTGGACCGCTACAAGGGCCAGCTCATCGACGAGGCGGAATACCTGCTGCGGGTGCTGACGCATCACACGCGCGACATCGACAGCTTCGACCTCTCGATCCTGTCGCCGGGCGGGCCGCCCGAGCA
This sequence comes from Albimonas marina, assembly GCF_029223255.1. GTDB lineage: Bacteria > Pseudomonadota > Alphaproteobacteria > Rhodobacterales > Rhodobacteraceae > Albimonas. The sequence continues at coordinate 188,997 of NZ_JARHUC010000009.1, read as the reverse complement.
CGCGGCGGCGGGCGATCCGACGCCGATCTTCCTCAAGCTCGACGTGACCTACGTCCCCCTGGCCGAAGGCAAGGCCGGCTACCAGGAGGCGCTGGAGTACGCCGCGCGTCTCGACGCGTTCCTCGACGCCACGGGGTTCGACTTCGACTACAAGGTCAAGCGCAACGGCGACGGGACGGTCGAGATCAAGATGACCGACGTGCTGGTATCGAGCGTGTCGACCGGCGGCGACCCCGACGGCGGGCCCGCGATCACCGACGTCGGCGACTTCGACTTCCTGCTCTGAGCGCGTGCCCGCGCCGGACTGGGGCGGGGGCTACCCCGTCGCCGAAAGCTATCTCGAGACCGCCCAGCCCCTGCAGGGGCCGGAGGCGATCGACCTCGCGCTGAGCGTGGCGGGGGTCTCGCCGCCCCCGCGGGCGTCGGGGTTCCGCTATGCCGAGCTCGGCTGCGGCACCGGCTTCACCCTGGCGGGTCTGGCGGCCTTGCACCCCGAGGGGCGCTTCCTCGGGGTCGACTTCATGCCCGAGCACGTGGCCCGCGCCCGTCGCCTCGCCGCCGAGGCGGGGCTGGAGAACCTGAAGTTCATCGAGGCGAGCTTCGAGGATCTGGCCGAGGCCCCCCGCGCCCACGACCCCGAGCCCTTCGACTACATCGCGATGCACGGCGTGTGGACCTGGGTGTCGCCCGAGAACCGGGCGCGGCTCGTCGCGATCCTGGGGCGCTGGCTGGCGCCGGGGGGCGTGCTCTACACCGGCTACGCCGCCGCCGCCGGCTGGGCCGAGACCGCCGCGATCCGCCGCATCTTCCGCGAGGCGCCGCGCCCGCCCGGTCGCCCGACGTTCGAGGCCGCCCGCGCCGCCGTCGACGCCTGGCTGGCCGCCGGCGGCGGGGATGCGCGCACGGCCGAGGTCTGGGCGAAACTCTCGAAGCTGCCCGACCGCTACCTCGCCCACGATCTCGGCGCGACCCATGCCTCCGCCGCCTGGCCGGCCGAGGTGGCGGAGGCGCTGGCGCCGGCCAAGCTCGCCTTCGCCGCCCCCGCCGACCTGATCGAGCAGTTCGACGTGCTGCGCTTCGACGCCGACGCCGTCGCCTTCGTGCGCAAGGCCGTGGCCGAGGGGTGGGGCGAGGCCGCGCGCGACCTGATGAGCCGGCGGGGCTTCCGCGTCGACCTCTTCGCCCGCGGCGCCCCGCGCCTGACCGAGGCCGAGCAGGCCGCGCGCCTCGCCGCCCTGCGCATCGCCCCCTGGCCGCCCCGCCTGGCGCACGAGCGGCGCGAGGCCGAGGTCCACGGCGCCCGCCCCGGCTTCGGCCCCGAGACCGCCGCCCGCGTCGCCGCCGGCTTCGCCGACGGGCCCGCCACGGTCGCCGAATTCGCGGAGCGCGCCTGCCTCCCGCCCCGGCAGGCCGCGCAGGCGGCGCTGCTGGGGATCGCCCGGCGGGAGATCGCGGCGCTGTCGCCGCCCGAGGCCATCGCCGCGCGCGCCGCCCTGCCCGGCCTGCTCGCGGCCCTGCGCGCGCGTTTCGCCCGCGGCGAGCCGGTTCCCGGCGCGCCCTCCCCGATCACCGGCCGCCTCGTCCCCCTCGCGCCCGAGGAGGCGCGCGCCCTTGCCTCCGGCGCGCCCGAGGAGGCCGAGATGCGCGAGGGGCTCGCGCGTCTCGGCTTGCTGGATCCCGCTCCGCAGACCGGCTGAGCCGGAACGCGAACCGCCGCCGCGTCGGGCGACGCGGCGGCGGTTTCGGTCTCTTGGCCGTCCAGGCTCGGCTCAGCCCTCGCCTTCCATCGCTGCGAGCGCGGCGGCGGAGGCGGCCTCGGCCTTGGCGCGGGGGATCAGGCGGATGGTGGAGGTCGACTTCGCCAGCAGCTTGCCGCGGGCGTCGCGCAGGTCGCCCTCGGCGAAGCAGGTCGAGCGGCCGGCGTATTCCACCCGGCCCTCGGCGATCAGCAGGCCGGGGCGGGCGGGGGCGAAGAAGCTGACCTTGATCTCCAGCGAGATGGGGGTCATCTCGGGGCCCGTCAGGCTCATCAGCGCCATCGCCATCGCCTGGTCGATCCAGCCGGTGACGAAGCCCCCCTGCACGATCCCGCCCGAGTGGCACAGGTGCGGCCCGGCCATGTACTCGACCACCGCGCGCCCGTCGGCGAAATGGGTGCGGCGCTGGAAGCCCATCGTCTCGAACAGGCTGCCGGGGGTGGCTTCGGGTTCCATCAGCGGGGCGGGAGCGGGGGCGGTCGAGGTGTTCATGCGGGTCCTGACGTCGGGCGGGGGCCGCGGCGAGGGCCTCGCCGGCGCCCCTTCGTGAAGGGTTCGCCCCCGTTGGACCGCATCGCGAGGCGGGGGGCAAGCGCCGCGATCAACCGACCGTCGGTCGATTTCATCGGGCCCCGGCCCCCGCATCGCGCGCCCGCGGGAACCGACCGGCGGCCGGTTCCCGCGCCCCCCTCAGTTCAGCCGGGCGCCGGTGTCCGGGGCGAAGAAGCTGGCCTTGGCGAGGTCGAAGGCCACGTCCAGCGGCTGGCCGGCGCGCGCCCGCGTCTCGGCCGACAGCCGCGCGGTCACCGCCGCGCCGCCGAGGCGGGAGACGACGTAGGTGTCGGCGCCCGCGGGCTCGACCACCTCCACCAGGCAGCGGGCGGGGACGACATGGGCGCCGTTGCGCGCGCCGGGCTCGACGATGTCCTCGGGGCGCAGGCCCAGCACCACGTCGCGCGGCAGGTCGCCCGACAGGCCCCCGACCACGCCGGCGTCGATCAGGATCGGGGCGTCGCCCTCCCGCGCGATGGCGACCTGGCCGCCCTCGACCCGGGCGGGGATCAGGTTCATCGCGGGCGAGCCCATGAAGTCGGCCACGAACATGTTGGCGGGGCGGTTGTAGATCTCGGAGGGCGCGCCGATCTGCTGGATCACGCCGCCCTTCATCACCACGATCTTGGTGGCGAGCGTCATCGCCTCGATCTGGTCGTGGGTGACGTAGACCATCGAGGCGCCGAGGTCCTGGTGCAGGCGCTTGATCTCGGTGCGCATCTCGACCCGCAGCTTGGCGTCGAGGTTCGACAGCGGCTCGTCGAACAGGAACAGTTTCGGCTCCCGCACCAGGGCGCGGCCCATGGCGACGCGCTGCCTTTGCCCGCCCGAGAGCTGCCCGGGCTTGCGATCGAGAAGCTGGGAGATCTGCAGCTGCCTCGCCACCTCCTCCAGCTTGCGCTTCTGGGTGGCGGCGTCGACGCCGCGGACCTTCATGCCGAAGGTGATGTTCTTGGCGACCGTCATGGTGGGGTAGAGCGCATAGCTCTGGAACACCATGGCGATGTCGCGGTCCTTGGGCGGGGCCTTGGTCATCTCCCGCCCGCCGATGGCGACCGAGCCGCCGGTGATCGGCTCGAGCCCCGCGATGCAGTTGAGCAGGGTGGACTTGCCGCAGCCGGACGGGCCCACCAGGACCAGGAAGTCGCCCTCCTCGATCTCGATGTTCACGTCGTGGAGGATCACCGTCTCGCCATAGGCCTTGCGGAGGTTCCGGATCGTCAGCACGGGCGCCATGGGTCAGCCTTTCACCGAGCCCGCGGTCAGGCCGCGGATGAAGTACTTGCCGGCGACGACGTAGACGAGAAGGGTCGGCAGGGCGGCGATGATCGCGGCCGCCATGTCGACGTTGTATTCCTTCACGCCCGTCGTCGAGTTGACGATGTTGTTCAGCGCCACCGTCACCGGCTGCGAGCCGGCCGACGAGAACGAGACGCCGAACAGGAAGTCGTTCCAGATCTGGGTGAACTGCCAGATGATCGAGACCACGATGATCGGCAGCGACAGCGGCAGGAAGATCGAGAAGAAGATCCGCAGGAACCCCGCGCCGTCCACCTTCGCCGCCTTGATCAGGTCGCCGGGGATGGTGACGTAGAAGTTGCGGAAGAACAGCGTGGTGAAGCCGATCCCGTAGACGATGTGCACCAGCATCAGCCCCGGGATCGTGCCCGCCAGCCCCAGCAGCCCCAGCATCTTGGCCATCGGCAGCAGCACCACCTGGAAGGGGATGAAGCAGCCGAACAGCAGCAGCGCGAAGATCGTGTCCGCCCCCCGGAAGCGCCACTGCGCGATGACGTAGCCGTTCAGCGCCCCGATCACGGTCGAGATCGCGACCGAGGGCACCGCCAGCAGGATCGAGTTGAAGAAATAGGGCCGCAGCCCCTCGCAGGTGATGCCGCTGCACGCCTGCGACCACGCCTTGGCCCAGGGCTCGAACGTGATCTCGCGCGGCAGGGCGATGAGGGAGCCGGTGCGGATCTCCTCCAGCGTCTTCATCGAGGTCGCCAGCATCACGAAGAGGGGCGCGAGATACCACAGGGCGAACAGGCCCAGGATCACGAACAGCAGCCAGCGGAGCGCCAGCTTGCCCCAGTCGGTCCGCTCGGCCGGGTAGGCGGTCAGGTCGCTCATCGCCGCGTCCTCAGCTCGGAATAGAGGTAGGGGACCACCACCGCGAAGACGATCGTCATCATGATCATCGCCGAGGATGCGGCCTGCCCGAGGTCCCCGCGCGAGAACGCCATCGCGTACATGTACGTGGCCGGCAGATCGGTCGCGTAGCCGGGCCCGCCGCCCGTGAGGGCGATGACCAGGTCGAAACTCTTGATCGCCAGGTGGGCCAGCACGATGAAGGCCGACAGGAAGATCGGCGCCATCGAGGGGATGATGATCGCGGTGTAGATGCGCACCGTCGGGATGCCGTCCACCTGGGCGGCCTTGATGATCTCGGAGTCGACGCTCCGCAGCCCCGCCAGGAACAGCGCCATCACGAAGCCCGAGGCCTGCCAGACCCCCGCGATCACCACCGTGTAGATCGCCATGTCGGGGTCGACCAGCCAGCCGAAGGTGAAGTCCTCGTATCCCCAGCCCTTCACCATCGCCTCGATCCCGAGGCCGGGGTTGAGGATCCACTTCCACGCCGTCCCAGTGACGATCATAGAGAGCGCCATGGGATAGAGGTAGATGGTGCGCAGCGCCCCCTCGGCCCGGATGCGCTGGTCGAGCAGGATCGCCAGCCCCAGGCCCAGCGCCATCGAGACGCCGATGAACAGGATCCCGAAGATCGCCAGGTTGTCGATCGCCACGTCCCAGCGGGGGGCGGCGAACAGGCGCGTGTACTGGCCGAAGCCCTCGATCTCGTACTTCGGCAGCAGCCGCGACTTGGTCAGGCTGACCCAGGCGGTCCAGCCGATGAAGCCGTAGACGAACAGCAGCGCCGCTGCGAAGGACGGCGCCAGCACCAGCCTGGGCGCCTGCCTCTCCAACCAGTCGATCATGGGCGGGGGTCCCCTTCCTCGCGCACGGCCCCGCAGGGCCGGAGGCGGGCCCCCTCCCGCGAGGACAGGAGGGGGCCCGGAGCCCGGCGCGGGGTGTGGCCCTGCGCCGGATCGTCAGGCGATCACATCGAGTTGGCGACCGCGTCGGCCAGCATCTGCACCGCCTCGTCCGAGCTCATGTCCGAGTTGAAGTGCGCCGTCACCACGTCGGTGATCGCGCCCGACTGGGCCCCGCGCAGCGCCATGCCATGCGCGTAGGAGGGCAGGAGCGAGCCGTCCGCCGCGCTCTCGCCCATCTCCTTCGAGGAGGTCGCGGCGCAGCTGTCGAACTTCTCCAGCGACACGTCGGTGCGCGCGGGGATCGAGCCCTTGTTGAGGTTGAAGGTCTCCTGGAACGTCGGGCCCATGATCAGCTCGGCCAGCAGCTTCTGGCCGGCGACCTTGTCGTCGCCCGAGACCTCGAACATCGCGAAGCTGTCGACGTTGTAGAGGAAGCCCGCGCCGGGGGCCGAGGCGCACAGGAAGTCCTCGCCCGGGGTCTTGCCGGCGGCCAGGAACTCGCCCTTCGCCCAGTCGCCCATGATCTGGAAGGCGGCCTCGCCGTTGATCACCATCGCGGTCGCGAGGTTCCAGTCGCGGCCCGAGAAGTTGTCGTCGACGAAGCCGCGCAGGGTGCGCATCTGGTCGAAGACGGCCTTCATGGTGTCGGACTTCAGCGCCTCGGGGTCGAGGTCCACGAGCGCCTGCTTGAAGAACTCGGGGCCGCCGAGGCTCAGCGCCACCACCTCGAAGATCGTCGCGTCCTGCCAGGCCTGGCCGCCATGGGCCAGCGGCACGACGCCGGCGGCCTTCAGCTTCTCGGCCGCCGCGTTGAACTCGTCCCAGGAGGTCGGCATGGCGATGCCGGCGTCCTCGAGGACCTTGGCGTTCGCCCAGATCCAGTCGACGCGGTGGACGTTCACCGGCGCGGCGCACCAGGTGTCCTCGCACATCATGTGATTGGCGATGGCCTTGGGCAGCACGTCGGCCCAGCCCTGCTCCTGCGCGACGTCGGAGATGTCGGAGAGGACCCCCTCCTCGTACCACTCCTGGATCGCGGGGCCCTTCAGCTGCACCGCGGTCGGGGCGTTGCCCGACAGCACGCGGGCGCGCAGGGCGGTCATCGCGGCGTCGCCGCCGCCGCCGGCGACGGGCATGTCGGTCCAGGTCCCGCCGCGCTCGGCGAATTCCTGCTGCAGGACGGCGACCGACTTCGCCTCCCCGCCCGAGGTCCACCAGTGCAGCACCTCGACCTGCGGCTCGGCCGCCGCGGCGCCGGCCAGCAGCGCGACCATGGCCGACGAGGCCGCCAGAACGTTGAGCTTGCGCATGTTCGATCCTCCCATGTCCGCCGCGACGCCTTCGGGGGGCGCCCCCTCCCAGGGGCAGGCGGGTCCGGGGCGAAGATCGCGGAAGCCGCGGCGCAGCATCAACGCCCGATCCATGCTGCGGCGCCGAAGAGAGGGTGGAATTCAAGGCGTTTCGTTACAAACCGTTACGCGGCAGACTGGGAGCACGCCCCCGAACCCCGCCCAAAGAGGCGCCGGCGCGGGGCGACGGGAGGGAGGGACCGCGCCGCGATGACCATACCCAGGCTGCTGGTCGTGGACGACGACCCCGAGATGCGCGGGATGCTGACCGACTTCCTGCGCCGCAACGGCTTCGCCGCGGTCGAGGCGGCGACGGGCGCGCAGGCGCAGGCCGCCTTCGCGCGCCACCGCATCGACCTGATCCTGCTCGACGTGATGCTGGGCGACGAGAGCGGGCTGGAGATCTGCGCCCGCCTGCGGGCCGAGCATGACGTGCCGATCGTGATGCTCTCGGCCCTGTCGGCCGATCACCAGCGCATGGCGGGGTACGAGCGGGGGGCGGACGACTACGTCGCCAAGCCCTTCAACCCCGACCTGCTGCTGGCCCGCATCCGCGCGGTGCTGCGCCGGACGCGGCGGGCGGCTTCGCTCGCCTATCGCCGGGCCGAGGGCGTCCACCGCTTCGCCGGCTGGACCTTCGATGCGCGGACCGAGACGGCGACGGGCCCGGACGGGGTCGAGGCGTCGCTGTCGCGCCGGGAGGCGGCGTTGCTGAAGTGCCTGCTCGCCAACCCCAACATCCCCCTCACCCGGGAGGAGATCGCCGAGGCGCTGCACGACCCCGACGCCGCCCCCGACCCCGCCGCGGAGCCCGACGCGAGCTCCCGCGCCGTGGACGTGCTGGTCGGGCGCCTGCGCTCGAAGATCGAGGAGAACCCCAAGGCGCCGAGCCTGATCCGCACCCAGCGCGGCGTCGGCTACGTTCTGACGGCGGAGGTCGAGACCGGCCCCCGCCCCGCCGCGCCCGCCCGCTGAGCGCGCCGCGATGCGAGACGCGCCCGAGCCTCCTTCGCCCGAGCCCACTGCTCCCGACGCCGGCCCGGCCGAGGCGCCGCCGCCCGCGCGCCCCGCGCCCGCCTCGCGCGCCCTCGGCCTGCGGGTGCAGGGCGTCCTCCTGGTGCTGGCGGCGCTGGTCTGCGGCGCGGCGGCGGCCTGGGCCTGGGCCTGGTCCGACGCGGCGTGGGACGCCCGCCTCGCCCGCGCCCGCACGGCCGGGGTGCAGCTCTACCACGCGCTCGACGCGGGCGGGACGCCGCCGGTGGGCGTGGCGCTGTCGGCCCCGCTGCCCGAGGGGGCGCCCGCCGCCGATCCCGCCCTGCCCTACACGACCGAGGTCTCGTTCCTCTCGCTCGGCCCCGGCGCCATCGGCGGCGACCGGCTGCGGCTGCGGGTGCTGTCGGCGGAGCTCTCCTACCCCGTCTCCTCCATCGCCGGCGACGAGGCGGCGGGCGGCCCGGCGGCGAGCCTCGGCGCCTTCTCGGCCCTGCTGGCGCGCTGGTGCGCCGAGCCGCGGGTCTTCGCGCGGCTGGGCGACGGCCCCTGGCGGCGGGTCGAGGGCGAGGCGATCTGGGGCTGCGCCGACGCGCCCGCCGACCTGCGCGCCCCCGCGGCCCTGGGCCTCGTGCTCGTCGCCGCCCTGCTGCTGGGCCGCTGGTCCGCGATCTCGGCCGAGTTCCGCGCTGCCGCCGCCGCCATGCGCGCCCGCCGGGACGAGGACGCCCCGATCCCCGCCCGAGGCCCCGCCGAGCTGCGCGAGATCGTGGGCGCCGTGAACCTGCGCCTGGCCGAGGAGCGGGAGCGGCTGGAGAAGCGCGCCCTTGTCCTCTCGGGCGTCAGCCATGACCTCGGCGCGCCCGCCACCCGCCTGCGCCTGCGCGCCGCCCTGATCGAGGACGCGGCGCTGCGCGACAAGCTGGTGCGCGACCTCGACGAGATGACCGACATGCTCGACAGCGTTCTGGCCTTCACCCGCGCCGAGATCGGGGGGGAGGCGCGCCGCTCCCTCTCGCTGACCGCGCTGGTGGAGGCGGTGGTGGCGGACTACGCCGACCTCGGCCGCCCGGTGACCCTGGTCGAGCCGCCGGCCCGGCGCGCGGGCCCCGTGGGCACCCTCTTCCTCGCCGCCCGCGCGCCCGAGCCGCCGGGGCCCGAGGCGCGCCGCGTGGTGATCGAGGCGCGCCCGCTGGCCCTGCGCCGGGCGCTGGGCAACCTGATCGACAACGCCCTCAAGTACGGCCGGCGGGCCGAGGTCTCGGTCGAGGCGGACGCGAGCCGGGCGCGGATCGCGGTGACCGACGCCGGCGGCCCCGGCGCGGATGCGGCGGCGATGGAGGCGCTGGTCGCCCCCTTCGCCCGCGGCGCCAACGCGGGCGCGGCCAAGGGCGCGGGCCTGGGCCTGTCGGTCGCCGCCGCCATCGCCCGCCAGCACGGCGGCGCGCTGAGCTTCGAGGCCGCGCCCGAAGGCCTGCGCGCCGTCCTCGCCCTGCCCCGCGGCTGATCCCCGCCCGTTCCGATACGCCCGAAGCGTGGCGCGATCCCCTCGCAGCGGCGGGCGTCGCGGCGCGGAAAACGCCGCGCCCATGGTGCGTTGCAGCGGATATTGTTCATTGACAGAACAATCCGCGCGCCCCAGCATCCCCGCGGATCCGCCGCAGAGCGGAGCTTACGGGAGGAGACCGATTTCGCGGCCGGAACCGGGGGCGCCGAGCGCCCGACGCCCCCGCCGCCCCGTCGCGCCGGCCGCGCGATCCCACCGCCACACCCGCCCCGCCGCGGCGCCTCCGCCCGGCCCGAGAGGACGCATGACCGACCCCCAGCCTTCCCCGGCCCCCGCGCGGACCGAGCCCCTGCTGACCGTCGAGATCGACGGCCCCGTCGCGACCCTGACGCTGAACCGTCCCGACAAGCGCAACGCCATGTCCGACGGGCTGCTGGCCGAGATCGACGCCTTCTTCGGCGCGCCCCCCGCGGGCGTCCGCGCCGTGATCCTGACCGGCGCCGGGGGGCACTTCTGCTCGGGCCTCGACCTGTCGGAGCATGTCTCGCGCGAGGCGGAGGAGGTGCTGGCCCATTCGCGCAACTGGCACCGGGTGATGGACCGGGTGCAGTTCTCGGGCCTGCCGGTGGTCTCGGCCCTGAGGGGCGCGGTGATCGGGGGCGGGCTGGAGCTCGCCTGCGCCACCCATGTGCGGGTGGCCGAGCCCGGCTGTATCTTCCAGCTGCCCGAGGGGATGCGCGGCATCTTCGTGGGCGGCGGCGCCACGGTGCGCGTGGGCCGGATCCTGGGCGCCGACCGGATGTGCGAGATGATGCTCACGGGGCGGAAATACACGACCGAGGAGGCCGCGGCCCTCGGCCTCGCCCATTACGCCGTCGGCCCGGGGGAGGCGCTGGAGAAGGCCCGCGCGCTCGCCCACCAGGTCGCGAAGAACGCGAAGCTCTCGAACTACATGATGATCCAGGCCATCGCCCGGATCTCCGACATGGCGAAGCCCGACGGGCTGTTCGTCGAAAGCCTGTGCGCGGCGATCAGCCAGACCAGCCGCGACGCCGAAGAAGGGCTGAACGCCTTTCTGGAGAAGCGGCCGCCCGCCTTCCGCTGACGGCCATCACCCGCCGACCGCCCGGCAGAGGCGGCGGCGCGACCAGGGAGAAGAGACCATGACCAAGATCACCCGCCGCGCCGCGCTGGCCGGCATCGGGGGCGCGCTCGCCGCCCCCGCCTTCGTCCGCCGCGCCCGCGCGGCCGAGGTCACGCTGCGGCTGAGCCACTTCCTGCCGCCCGTGGCCCCCATGCACACCAAGGTGTTCGAGCCCTGGGCCAAGCAGGTGATGGAGGCCTCCAACGGCGCCATCGACGTGCAGATCTTCCCGGCCATGCAGCTGGGCGGCAAGCCCCCGCAGCTCGCGGACCAGGCCCGCCAGGGCGTCTGCGACATCGCCTGGACCCTGCCGGTCTACACCCCCGACCGCTTCCCCGTGGCCGAGACCATGTCCCTGCCCTTCATGGTGACGAACGCCGAGAAGGGCTCGGTCGCGCTGCACCAGCTGATGGATGAGTTCGGGGAGGGCGAATACAAGGGCCTGAAGACGCTCGCCTTCCACATGCATGATGGCGGCAAGCTGCACATGCGGGATGCGCAGATCACCTCGGCCGCCGACTTCCAGGGCAAGCGCCTGCGCGCGCCCAACCAGGCCACCGGCGAGCTGCTGGCCGCGATGGGCGCCGAGACGGTGTTTTTCCCCGTGACCGAGATGGTCGTGGGCCTCTCCAACGGCGTGATCGACGGCTGCTGCCTGCCCTACGAGGTGGTGCCGCCCTTCAAGCTGCAGGAGCTGACCACGATCAGCTGCGAGCCGGCGGCGGGGTCCCGCGGCCTCTACGCCAACACCTTTGCGATCGTGATGAACCAGGGGGCTTACGACGGGCTGTCGGACGACCTTAAGAAGGTGATCGACGACCACACGGGCCCCGAGTGGTCGCGCGCCATCGGCAAGAACTTCGACGCGTTCGAGGCCTTCGGCCGCGGCATGGTCGAGAAGCAGGGCAACCAGATCGTCGAGATCCCGGCCGAGGAGATCGCCAGGTGGCGCCCGATGGCCGACCCGATCTACGCCTCCTGGACCGAGAAGCTGAACGCCGCCGGCCATGACGGCGCCGCCATCCTCGCCCGCGCCAACGAGCTGCTGGACGCGGGCGCCTGATGGCCGGGCCCGCGACGGGGGAGGGCGGCGGCCCGCCCTCCCCCTCCCTCCACCGCTGGCTGGAACGCCTGTGCCTCGCCTTCGCGGGCGTGGGGGGCGTGACGATCTTCGCCGTCTCGCTGGCGGTGACCGTCTCGGTGATCCTGCGCACCGTGGGGGTGGGCGGGATCCGCGGGGACTTCGAGATGGTGGAGCTCGCCTGCGCCGCCTGCGCGGCGCTGTTCCTGCCGCTGTGCCAGCTCAAGAAGGGGCACGTGATGGTGGACATCTTCACCGCCTGGGCGCCCGAGCGGACGGTGCGGCGGATCGACGGGCTGTGGACCCTGCTCTTCGCCGCGGCCTGGGCGGCGCTCGCCTGGCGGCTGTGGGACGGGATGGAGACGATGCGCGACTACGGCGACCGCACCATGCTGCTGCGCGCGCCGGTGTGGTGGGTCTACGCGCCCGGCGTCGCGGGCATGGCGCTGGCCGCGGCGGTGGCGCTGGAGAGCGGGCTGCGCCAGCTGGCCGGCGTGGCGGACGACGACCGCGGGGCCGCGCCGCGATGACGCCCTCGGTCATCGCGCTCCTGATGGTGGCGGGGCTGCTGCTGGCGATCTTCGCCCGCGCCCCGATCGCGCTGGCGATGGGCGCGGTGGGCGCCGCGGGCTACCTCGCGCTCGCCAGCCCGCAGGCGCTGCTCGCCTATCTCTCCACCGCCTGGACCGACAAGTTCATGAGCTACGAGCTCGCGATCGTGCCGCTGTTCATCCTGATGGGGCACCTGGCGACGCAGACGGGCATTTCGGCGGCGCTGTTCGCGGCCTCCAACGCCTGGATCGGGCATTTCCGCGGCGGGCTGGCGATGGCGGCGGTCGCGGGCTGCGCGATGTTCGGCTCGATCTCGGGCTCCTCGCTCGCCACCGCCTCGACCATGGCGAAGGTCGCGCTGCCCGAGATGCGCCGGCACGGCTATTCGGGCGCGCTCTCGGCCGGGTCGCTGGCCGCAGGCGGCACGCTCGGCATCCTGATCCCGCCCTCGGTGGTGCTGATCATCTACGCGCTCCTGACCGAGCAGAACATCGTGAAGCTGTTCCTGGCCGCCACCGTGCCCGGCACGCTCGCGGTCGTGGGCTTCTGCCTCGCCATCGCGGTCTACGTGCGGCTGCGCCCGTCCGAGGGCCCCACCCACGCCCCCGCCGACCGCGCCGCCCGCCTGCGCGCGCTGGGCGGCATCTGGCACATCGTGGGGATCTTCGCGGTGGTGCTGGGGGGCATCTACGGGGGCGTCTTCACCCCGGCCGAGGGCGCCTCGGTCGGCGTCGCGATGACCCTGCTCGCGGGCCTCGCGAAGGGCGGGCTGACGCTGCGCGGCCTGCTCGACAGCCTGATCGAGACGGCGGCCTCGACCGCGATGATCTTCGCCATCGTCTTCGGGGCGGACCTGTTCAACGTGGCGCTGGCCCTGTCGCGGATGCCCGCCGAGGTCGCCGCCTGGTTCGGCGAGGCCGGCATCGCGCCGATGACCGTGCTGCTCGCCATCGTGGTCTTCTACCTGGTGATGGGCTGCGTGATGGACAGCCTGTCGCTGATCCTGCTGACGGTGCCGGTGTTCTTCCCGACCGTGATGGCGCTCGACTTCGGCCTGATGCCCGAACAGCAGGCCCTGTGGTTCGGCATCATCACCCTGGTGGTGGTCGAGATGGGCATGATCACGCCGCCCGTGGGCATGAACCTGTTCGTGATCTCGGCCATGGCCAAGGACATCCCCACCGCCGCGATCTTCCGAGGCGTCGCCCCCTTCATCGCCGCCGAGTTCTGCCGCCTGTCGCTGCTGATCGCCTTCCCCGCGCTCAGCTACTGGCTGGCGCAGGCGGTCGCCCGCTGAGGAGCTTCGCCGATGACCGAGCGCCGCCCCGATCCCAGACCCGCCGCCGTCGCGACGCCCGCGGCGGAGGTCACCGACGAGATGCTGCGCCAGTTCGCGGGCTACAACATGAAGCGGGTCTACATGAAGGTCCGCGCCGACATGACCGCGACCCTCGCGCCCACGCGGCTGCGGGTGGCCACCTTCTCGGCGCTGGCGGTGATCCTCGAGAACCCCGACATCACCCAGACCCAGCTCGCTCAGGCGCTGAAGGTCGAACGCTCCGGCGTGGTGGTGCTGGTGGACGAGCTGGAGAACGCGGACCTGATCGCGCGCCACCGGGTGAAGGGCGACCGGCGCAGCTACGCGCTGCGCGCCACGCTGAAGGGCCGCCGCGCCTGGGCGAAGGCCGAGGCGCTGGTACACGCGCACGAGGCGCGCCTGTTCGCCGCCCTCGGGGCGGAGGACCGCGCGCGCCTGCGCGACATGCTGAACGCCATCGACGAGGCGACGCCCTAGCTCCGCCCCCCGGCGGAGCGCGAAGACGACGGAGACGCCGGCGTGAAGACCGGCCCCAGGGAGGACGCGATGAAGGACACGACCACCGGCCTGCGCCTGGTCCCCCAATCCGCCGAGCTCGCGCAGGCGGCGGGGGGCGCGCTGCGGCTGACCACGGCCACGCCCCTCGACCCGGTGGTCCCCACCACCGCCGTCTGGCTGCACCGCTGGGCGCAGGAGACGCCCGACCATGTCTTCCTGGCCGAGCGCGCGGGCGAGGGCTGGCGGGAGCATTCCTATGCCGAGGTCCTGGCGATGGTCCGCGCCGTCGCCGCCTCCCTCGTGGCCCGCGGCCTCGGCCCCGAGACGCCCATCGCGATCCTGTCGGGCAACGGCATCGACCACGCGGTCCTGTCCTACGCCGCGCAATACGCGGGCGTGCCGACCTCGCCGCTGGCCGAGCAGTATTCGCTGATCGAGGAGGCGCAGCCCCGGCTCGACTACGCGGTGCGCAAGCTGGCGCCGGCGATGGCCTTCGTCTCCGACGCCGCCCGTTTCGCCTCGGCGCTGGCCCGCCCGGTCTTCGAGGGCGTCGAGATCGTGGCCGTCGCGCCCGAGGGCGCCCCGCGCCCCGTGACACCCTTCGCCGATCTGCTGGCAGGCGAACCGGGCCCGGAGCTGGAGGCCGCCCATGCCCGAGTGGGCCCGGATACCGTTGCGAAAATCCTGTTCACCTCGGGCAGCAGCTCCGACCCCAAGGGCGTGCTGACCACCCAGCGGATGATGTGCGCGAACCAGGCGCAGATGCTCTCGGTGCTGCCGTTCCTGAAGGACCGTCCGCAGCGGATCGTGGACTGGCTGCCCTGGAACCACGTCTTCGGCGGCTCGCACAACATCAACATGATGCTGGCGCTGGGCGGCACGATGACCATCGACCACGGCCGCCCCACCGCCGCGGACTTCGCGACGTCGGCCGCCAACATCCGCGCCCGCGGCGGCACGATCAGCTTCAACGTCCCCGTCGGCTTCTCGATGCTGGTGCAGGCGATGGAGACCGACCGAGACCTGCGCGAGGCCTATTTCCGCGACCTCGACCTGATCTTCTACGCCGGCGCCTCGTTGCCCCAGCCGGTGTGGACGCGGCTCGAGGAGATGGCGATGGAGGTCCGCGGCCGCCTGCCCCTGATGATCACCTCGTGGGGGATGACCGAGACCGCCCCCGCCGCGATCATGCTGCACGAGCCCATCGGCCGCTCCGGCATCATCGGCGTGCCGCTGCCCGGCGTCGAGGCGAAGCTGATCCCCGACGACGCCATGCGCTGCGAGCTGCGGGTGAAGGGCCCCAACATCACGCCCGGCTATTTCCGCGACCCCGAGCGGACCGCGGCGGCCTTCGACGCGGAGGGCTTTCTCGTCACCGGCGACGCGGTGCGCTTCGTCGACACCGCCGACCCCGCCCGCGGCCTCGTCTTCGACGGCCGCGTGGCCGAGGACTTCAAGCTCGCCACCGGCACCTGGGTGCAGTCGGGGCGCCTGCGGCTCGAGGCGCTCGAGGCGCTGCGCGGGCGGGTGCAGGACCTGGTGATCTGCGGCCACGACCGCGGCGAGATCGGCCTCATGATCTTCCCCCGCCCCGACCAGGTCCACGGGGGGAACACCTCCCAGGGCGCGGTGATCGACCCGCACCTGCAGGCCTCGATCGAGGAGACGCTGGGCCAATTGGCCGAGGCCGCCACCGGCGCCTCGCGCCGCATCTCCCGCGCGCTGATCCTGGCCGAGCCGCCCTCGCTGAAGGACGGCGAGGTCACCGACAAGGGCTCGCTGAACGTGGGCCGCATCCTCTCCCGCCGCGCCGCCCTGCTGGAGCGGCTTTACGACAACGAAGACCCGGCCCTGATCCGCGTCTGAAGGAGGCCCCCATGGTCGATTTTTCCAAGGTCCGCGCGATCGACTTCCACACCCACGCCGAGGAGCCGTGCGGCTGCCATTCGGACGACGGCTACGACGATCTCCAGACCACGATGGCGAAATACTTCGGCGCGCCCTGGACCCACCCGCCGACGATCCCCGAGACCGCCGCCCACTACCGCGAGCACAATATCGCCGCGGTGATCTTCCCCGTGGATGCCGAGCGCGAGACCGGCTACCGCCGCTACCGCAACGAGGAGGTGGCGGAGCTGGCGGCCGAGCACTCCGACATCCTGATCCCCTTCGCCTCGATCGATCCGGCCAAGGGCAAGCTCGGCGCGCGCGAGGCGCGCAACCTGGTGGAGAACCACGGCGTCCAGGGCTTCAAGTTCCACCCGACCATGCAGGGGTTCTACCCCAACGACCGCATGGCCTACACGCTCTACGAAGCCATCGCCGAGACGGGCAAACCGGCGCTCTTCCACACCGGGCAGACCGGCGTGGGATCGGGGATGAAGGGCGGCAACGGGATGCGGTTGAAGTATTCGAACCCGATGTACATCGACGACGTGGCGGTGGATTTCCCCGACATGCCGATCATCCTGGCGCACCCGAGCTTCCCCTGGCAGGAGGAGGCGCTGTCGGTCGCCCAGCACAAGCCCAACGTCTACATCGACCTGTCGGGCTGGAGCCCGAAGTACTTCCCCCCGATCCTGGTGCGCTACGCGAACACGATGCTGAAGAAGAAGATGCTGTTCGGCTCCGACTGGCCGATGATCGCGCCGGAGAAATGGCTCGCCGCCTTCGACCAGGCCGATTTCCGCGACGAGGTCCGCCCGCTGATCCTGAAGGAGAACGCCATGCGCCTCCTGAACGCCGTCGCCTGACGCGCCCCTCCGGCCAGGCGCCGCGGCCCCCGTCGCGCCCGGCCATTCCCCCTCTCCCGCGGCGCGCCGCCCCCGGGGCGCCCGGCCCCACCGTCTCCCGACCGCCGCCCCAGGCGCCCGGGCGCGCGGCCGGCGGCCCTCGCATAGCGCCTGTTCTCCGGAGCCGTCTCTCGCGGATGCCGAAAAGAGCGACTCGCGCCCCGGGGTCAGGGATCGCGAAGCGACCCGCGCTTGCGCGGGCTTGTCCTTGACCCCGGGGCGCGAGTCGCTCAGGCATCCATCAGCGAGAGACGGCTCCGGAGGACAGGCGCGGGCCTTGTTCTTTGGTGAGTCAGGAGCCCGCCGGAGGCTCTGACGCCCATCGATCCAGGCGCGCCCGAACCCACAGGCCCAAGCCCGCCCGCAGGGCGCCTCCCCGCCTCCGTCACGGCATCCGCAGGATCCGCTGCCCCCCCGCGCCACGCACCGCGACGCCTTCCGAGGTGATCCGCGTCACCGTCCAGCCGCCGAAGCTCTGCCCCTGCGAGACCCGCTTCACCTCGCCCGAGGGCAGCCGGATCAGCGCGCGGGGCGACTGCACGTCGCCGAAGATCCCCAGCAGCGCGATGGCGCCCAGGTCGAGCGTCCCGGTCGAGGCGCCCGCCGCCGCGCGCGGGGCGGAGCCTTGCGGCAGCCGACCGGTCCCCGGCGGCGACAGCACCTCCTGGCGGCGCGTCTGGGTCCGGGTCGTCGGGGCCTTGCGCTCCGGCACGCTCGAGGGCCGCGCGATGGGCGGCGTCGGGCCAGCGCGCGCCGCGTCGGGGGCCGCGTTGGCGGGCGGGGCGAAGACCTCGGGCGGCCGCGGCCGGGCGCGCTCGGGGCGCGGGGCGGGCATGAGAAGGGCGGTCATGTCGTCCTCGGCCTCGGCCTCGACCGTCCCGGTCGGCGGGGCGAACACGTCCGGCGGCGCCGCGGCGGCGCGGGGATTGGGCCGCGGCACGAACAGCCCCGCCGCCGGCGGCGCGAAGCGCGGCCCGTCGGCGTCGGCCGAGACAGGGCCGTCCGAGGCCGCCAGCCCCGCGGTCGAGGCCGCCGCGGGTCCCGGCGCCGTCTCCGCGGCGTCCGCGGGCTCCAGCCGCGCCAGGGCCGAGGCGGCCGCCGCCAGCGGATCTGCGCCGGTCGGGCCGCGCGGGGCGTCCGGCGCCTCCGCCGCAGGCTCCTCGGCGTCCCGGCGAGGATTGGGCCGGGGCGGCGTCACGCCCTCCGCCAGCTCGGGAAGATCGGGCGCGACGGAGGGCCCGTCCGCCGCGTCCGGGGCCGTCGGCGCAGCCTCCGCCGCGGGCTCAGGCGCCGCGGGTCGTCGGGGATTGGGGATCGGGACGTGCAGGCCGGGGGCCGGCGGGGCGAAGCCCTCGCCGGCCCCCTGCGCCAGGGCGGGCGGCCCGCCGGCCAAAGCCGCCGCGAGCGCGGCCGCGGCCAGCGCCGCCCTGCCGGGCGACGCCGCCGCCGCGATCCGCCGGAGCGCCTGCGCCCCGGCGCGGACCTCGCGCAGGCCGCGTCGCCCCATGGGTCAGGCCGTCGCCTTGGCCAGCGCCTGGTCGAGGTCGGCGATCAGGTCGTCGGCGTCCTCGATGCCGATGGACATGCGCACCATGTTCGGCCCCGCGCCCGCGGCCTCCTGCTGCTCGGGCGTCAGCTGGCGGTGGGTGGTCGAGGCGGAGTGGATGATCAGGCTGCGCGTGTCGCCCAGGTTGGCGACGTGCGAGAAGATCTCCACCGCGTCCACCAGCTTCACGCAGGATTCGTAGCCGCCCTTCACCGCGAAGGTGAACAGCCCGCCCGCGCCCTTGGGATAGATCTTCTTCGCCCGGCGGTAGTAGGGCGAGGACTTCAGCCCCGCGTAGCTGACGAAGTCGACCCGCGGGTCGTTCTCCAGCCACTCGGCGACCTTCTTGGCGTTCTCGACGTGCTTCGCCATGCGCAGGCTCAGCGTCTCGATCCCCAGCAGGGTGAGGAAGGCGTTCATCGGCGCCTGGGTCATGCCCAGGTCGCGCAGCCCGATGGCGATCGAGTGGAAGGTGAAGGCCAGCGGCCCGAAGGTCTCATGGAATTTCAGCCCGTGGTAGGCGGGCTCCGGCTCGCTCAGCGAGGGGAACTTGTCGGAGGCCGACCAGTCGAAGGCGCCCGAGTCCACGATCACGCCGCCCATCGCCTGGCCCGAGCCCGACAGGTACTTGGTGGTCGAGTGCACCACCAGCGTCGCCCCGTGGGCGATGGGGTTGCACAGGTAGGGGGTGGCCGAGGTGTTGTCGACGATCAGCGGCACGCCCTTCTTCTCGGCCACGGCCGCGATCTTGGGCAGGTCGGTCACGTAGCCGCCGGGGTTGCAGATCGACTCGCAGAAGATCGCCTTGGTGCGTTTGCCCACCGCGCGGGAGACCTCGCCCACCTTGTCGAAGTCGACGAACTTGGCCTTCCAGCCGAAGCGCTTGAAGGTCTGGGAGAACTGGGTGACCGTGCCGCCGTAGAGCCGGTTCGAGACGACCACGTCGTCGCCCGGCGACATCAGCGGGAACAGCGCCATGATCTGCGCCGCATGGCCCGAGCCGGTGCACACCGCCCCCGCGCCGCCCTCGAGCGTCGCGATCCGCTCCTGCAGGGCCGAGACCGTGGGGTTGGTCAGGCGCGAGTAGATGTAGCCCACCTCCTGCAGGTTGAAGAGCGCGGCCGCATGCTCGGCGTCGCGGAACACGTAGGCGGTGTTCTGGTAGATCGGCGTCTGCCGGGCGCCCGTGGCGGGATCGGGGCGCGCGCCGGCATGGACCTGCAGCGTGTCGAAGCCGTAGGCGCGCGGGCCCTGCTCGTCGGTCATTGTCTCGTCTCCTCCCAGAGATGCTTCGCGAACCGGGGCGGAGCCTAGCCGAACCCCGCGCCCCCTGCACGGGTGAAAAGCGCCCGCATCGCGCAGGCCCGACCCCCGCCCGCGCGCCGAAGGCGCCGCGTCCCCCGTCGCGCCGGCCGCCGCCCCCTCCGCCCGCGGCGCGCCCCCGCCCGGGCGCCCGTGCCCCCCGTCTCCCGACCGGCCGACCAGGCGCCCCGGCGCGACGCACGGAGGTCCTCGCAAAGCGCCTGTTCTTCGGAGCCGTCTCTCGCTGATGCCGTTAAGAGCGACTCGTCCGCCGGGGTCAGGGATCGCGAAGCGACCCCGCCTCTTGGCGGGGCTTGTCCTTGACCCCGGCGGGCGAGTCGCTCAGGCATCAACAGCGAGAGACGGCTCCGAAGGACAGGCGCGGCCCCCAGTTCTTTGGTGAGTCAGGAGCCCGCCGGAGGCTCCCGCCCTTCGCAGTAGAAGGCGCGCCCGACCCCGCAGGCCCAAGCCCGCCCGCAGGGCGCCTCCGTCCCCGGTCTCCGTCAGCCCTCGATCTCGCCGAGGAACCCGCGGATCGCGTCGCCGATCTCGGTCCCCGAGTCCTCCTGGATGAAGTGCAGCCCCGGCAAGGTGATCTCCCGCTGGTTCGCCCAGCCCCGGCAGACCTCCCGCGGACGACCGACGAGGATCGAGCCCGGATCGGCGTTCACGAAGAGCTTGGGGATCGGGCTCTGGGCCAGGAACTCCGAGTAGCCCTGGACGATCTCGACCACGTCGGCCGGCTCGCCCTCGATGGGGATCATCCGCGGCCAGGTCAGGGTGGGGCGGCGGCTCTCGCCGGGCTCGAGGAACGGGCGGCGGTACTCGGCCATCTCGGCCTCGTCGAGCTTGCGCAGGATCGAGCCGGGCAGCACCCGCTCCACGAAGACGTTCTTCTCCAGCACCATCTGCTCGCCGCCCTCCGAGCGGAAGCCCTGGAAGACGCCGCGGGCGTTCTCGGGCCAGTCGGCCCAGGTCACCGGGGTCACGATCGCCTCCATGTAGACGATGGCCTTCACCCGGTCGGGGTTGCGCCAGGCCCACTCGAACCCCAGGGCCGAGCCCCAGTCGTGCAGCACCAGCGTCACCCGGTCGCCCAGCGCCAGCGCGTCCCACAGCGCGAAGAGGTGGTCGCGCTGCTCGGCGTAGGTGTAGCGGTCCGGGCCGGAGGGCGAGAGCTTGCCCGAGTCCCCCATCCCCACCAGGTCGCAGGCGACCAGCCGGCCCAGCCCCTCGCAGCGGCGCATCACGTCGCGCCACAGGTAGGAGGAGGTCGGGTTGCCGTGCTGGAAGACGATCGCGTCGCCCTCGCCTTCGTCGATATAGGCCATCGGCGTGCCGAGGACCGCGCAGCTCTTCTTGGCCGCGTAGGGGGTGGGGTCGTGGGTCACGGGGCGTCTCCCTGGTGGTGCGTCTGCGAATGGGTCTTGCGCCGGGCCCGGCCGGCGGTCAGCCGCGCCCGGGGTCGGGCTCTGTCTGGGGGCCGGCCTGGTCGAGCGCCGCCGCCTCCGCCGCCGCCAGCCGTTCGGCCGCGTCGCGGCAGGCGGCGAGCAGGCGCTCCGACAGCTCGGGGTCGTTCACCGCGCGGGCGAGCGACAGGCCGCCGACGCACAGCGCCAGCATCGCCGCGGCATGGTCCAGCGGCGGCGGGCGCATCGGATCCTCCGGCGCCTCGGAATCGCGGCCCCGGATGGCGGCGAGCGTGGCGCGCAGCTCCTGCGCATAGGCCTCGCGGAAGGGTTCGGGCGCGCGGGCGGCGTCGGTGGCGAGGGCGGCGAAGGCGCAGCCCGCGCCCGGGTCGTCGCGATGGGCGCGGGTCAGGTAGCGTGCCGCCAGCCGCCGCGCCCGCGCGGGCCAGGAGCGGTCCTTCGCCCGGCCGATCCAGCGCTCCCGCTCGGTGGCGAAGGCCTGGCGGAAGGCGGCGACGGCGAGCGCGTCCTTGTCGGGGAAATGCGCGTAGAAGGCGCCGTGGGTCAGCCCCGCCTCCTTCATCACCGGCGCGATGGCGGCGCCCTCCAGCCCCTCCCGCCGCAGGCGGGCGGAGGCGGCGACGAGGATCCGCGAGAGCGACTCGCGCTTCGCCCGCGCCCGCGCGCCGCCGCCGCTCCCCGTCGCGCTCATCGCCGATTCCATATGACGCCGATCATGCGAACGAGCGTTCCGCATGACGCCCATCCTGTCAATCCGGTCCGTCGAAGGCCCCGCCCGCCCCCGCGCCCGCCGCCGCCGCGGCGCGCCCCGCCCAGTCCAGCAGCGCGTCGGGATCGTCGAGGCAGGCCGAGGGCGCCTCGTAGAAACGTTCGACCACCACGGTCCTGCCGCCCTTCTCGTATGCGAAGGGCCCGCAGCCCTCGGCGATCAGCGTCCGGCGCAGGGCCGCGTCCACCGGGAACAGCAGCCGGTCGCGCAGCACGTAGGCGATGCGGGTCCCGCGCAGGACGAAGCTCCAGCCGCCGAAGAAGCGGGTGCGCTCCACCGGCCCCAGGGCGCCGAGCGCGTCCTCGACGTAGAGCACGAATTCAGACGGCGCCCGGGCCATGCGCATCTCCCTGCCGGCGCGCGCCCCCGCCCGACGCGGGGGCGGACAAACGCCGCGCGGCAGCCTAGCCTGCGGACCGTCCCGCCCGCGACCCCGCCCCCGCCCGGAAAGGCGCCGCCATGACCGAGACCCCCTCCCTCGCCCTGATCGGCGCCGGCATGCTGGGCGGCGCCATCGCCCGGCGCTGGCTCGCCTCCGGCGTCGTGGCGCCGGAGCGGCTGCACGTCGCCACCCGCAGCGGCGCGGCGCCCGCGCTCGCCGACTGGCCCGGGGTGCGGCTGCATCCCACGCCCCAGGCCGCGGCCGAGGCGGCGGAGGCGGCGCTGCTGTGCCTCCCGCCCGCGGCCCTGCCCGCGCTGTCGCTGCGGGTCCCCGACCGGCTGGTCCTGTCGGTGATGGCCGGCGCCGACGTCGCGCGCCTGCAGGCCGCCACCGGCGCCCCGCGGGTGATCCGCGCGATGTCGAGCCCGGCCGCCGAGCTCGGCCTCGCCTACACGCCCTGGACGCCCTCGCCCCAGGCGACCGAGGCCGACCACGCCCTCGCCCGCCGCCTGTTCTCCGCGCTGGGCGAGACCGACCGGCTGGATCACGAGCCGCATCTCGACCTCTTCACCGCGCTCACCGGCCCCGTCCCCGGCTTCGTCGCCGCCTTCGCCGCCGCGATGGCCGCCCATGCCGTGGACGAGGGCGTACCCGCCCCGCTGGCCGAGCGCGCGGTGCGCCAGCTGTTCCGCGCCGCCGGCGAGATGATGGCCCGCGACGCGACCTCTCCCCAGGCCGCGGTGCAGGAGATGATCGACTACGCAGGCACCACCGCCGCCGGTCTCGAGGCGCTGGAGGCCGCCGGCCTGCGCCGCGCCGTCGCCGCCGGCCTGGCCGCCGCCACCGAGAAGGCCCGCACGATCGCCGGCTGAGGCGCCCCCCTGCCCCGCCACTCGCGCGCCCCCCTGCCCGGCCCACGCCCCGGCGCGCCGCCCTGGCCTCGCGCAGAGCGCCTGTTCTCCGGAGCCGTCCATCGCTGATGCCGATCCGAGCCGCGCCGGGGTCCGGGTCAAGGATCGCGCAGCGACCCCGCGCCCCGCGCGGGGCTCGTCCTTGACCCGGACCCCGGCGGGGCTCAGGCATCTTCGGCGATGGACGGCCGCGGAGGACGGGCGCGGGGCCTGTTCTTTGGTGAGTCCGGAAGCGTCCCCTCCTCATTCGCCGCGCCCCCCCGCCCCGGCCGACCCCTCCAAAGCGGCCGCGCCCCTGCCAAGCCCGCCCGCAAGGCGCCCGGTTTCCCGACGCGCAACGAAAAGGGCCGGCGCATCCCTGCGCCGGCCCCCTGTAGTCTTCCGCCAGGCTCGCGCCCGTCGGCCGGAGGATCAGTCCTCCTTGTCGGCCGAGGTCGCGTTGAGCTGGATGTACTTCTCCTCGCCCATCTTCTCGATCAGCTCGAGCTGGGTCTCGAGGTAGTCCGTGTGGCCTTCCTCGTCGCGGATGCGCTCCTCGAAGATGTTCTTCGAGGTGTAGTCGCCGACCTTCTCGCAGTGGTCGCGCGCTTCCTTGTAGAGCTTCAGCGCGTCCAGCTCGGCGGCCAGGTCGCACTCCAGCGTCTCCTTGACCGTCTCGCCGATGCGCAGCGGATCGAGGACCTGGAGGTTGGGATGCCCTTCGAGGAAGATGATCCGGTCGATGAACTTGTCGGCGTGGACCATCTCCTCGATGCTCTCCTGGCGGGATTTCTCCGCCAGCTTGCCCACGCCCCAGTCCTTCTGGAGGCGGTAGTGCAGCCAGTACTGGCTGATCGCCGTCAGCTCGCTGCGCAGGCCCTTGTTGAGATACTCAATGACCTTCTCGTCGCCCTTCATCCGTCCGTCTCCTTTCGGCCGGCTTGCGCATCCCGCGGAGCACGGGCGGCACGCCGGTGTTCTCATCCGCCCGCAGCACGTCCACGAACAGCGCGACGCATCCGCCGCATTCGGGGCGCTTGCCGAGCGCGCGATACACCTTGCCCGGCGTGATCAGGGCCGTCGGGTCGGCGGCGCGCATCCAGGCGACGGCCGCCTTGATGTCCGAAGACCGGATCCGGGCGCAGTGGCACACGATCATAGGGCGGAAGTCCCTTGCGTGAAGGCCGAAACGAGGGGCCGGACGAATCCGGGTCGTCGGGCCGGACGATGCCCGACGAAAGCGCTCGGGAAAAGAGGCTTTCCGACCAAGATGGTCAGAATTTTGTCGCAGGCAAGATGCGGGGCGAAAGACGTCGCGGCTTCAACGGCCGCCTGGCAAGATCGCCTCCCGGTCCCGGGCCCGGCCGCTCAGCGCCGCTTCCGCCGCCGCCGCAGGCTCGCCAATGTCCGAGCGTCGAAGTCGGGCGGCTTGGTCGCGATCCAGTCCCGGAACCGCGCCAGCGCGGGGTGGGCGCGCAGGGCCTCGGGGGTCGCGGCATCGCGCGCGATCTCGGCCTCGGTCAGGCGGGCGTGGATCTCGTCGTGGCAGATCTTGTGCATCAGGGCGGTGGGCCCCTTCGCCCCGCCCTTCAGCTTCGGCGTCAGGTGATGCACCGTGGCCCGCGCGCCCGCCGGGATCGGGCGCAGGCACAGCGGGCAGATCGGATCGTCGGGCGCAGGCTCCATGCGCGTCAGATGGCCTCTCGCAACCGGTCGGCAAGCTGATACGGTCCCCGGCGAACTTCCGGGAGGACGAGACAATGAGCTACGCCACGCTGCGCTACGAGGTCGAGGAGAACATCGCGACGGTCACCCTGAACCGTCCCGAGATGCTGAACGCCTTCACGGTTGAGATGGCGGGCGAGATCCTGGCCGTGCTCGACCGCGCCGACGCCGACCCGGAGGTCCGCGCGGTGATCTTCACCGGCGAGGGCCGGGCCTTCTGCGCGGGCATGGACCTCAGCTCGGAGGGCAACGTCTTCGGCCTGGACGAGAGCGTCGACGCCTCCGACCCGGCGGGGATGGAGCGCAACCGCGACACCGGCGGCACGATCACGCTGCGCATCTTCCGCATGAAGAAGCCGGTGATCGCGGCGATCAACGGGGCGGGCGTGGGCATCGGGGCGACGATGACCCTGCCGATGGATGCGCGCATCTGCTCGACCAAGGCGCGGATCGGCTTCGTCTTCGCCAAGATCGGCGTGTGCATGGAGGCGTGCTCGTCGTGGTTCCTGCCGCGCCTGGTGGGCATGCAGACCGCGCTCGACTGGGCGATGTCGGCCGAGATCCTGACCGCCGACAAGCTCCTCGCCGCCGGCTTCTGCACCAGGGTGGTGGCGCCCGAGGACCTGATGGCCGAGGCCCGCGCCACCGCGCGCCGCTACATCGACGGCCTGTCGCCGGTCTCGGTGGCGGTGAACCGGCAGCTCCTGTGGCGCATGGCCGGCGCCGCGCACCCGATGGAGGCGCACAAGCTCGACAGCCGGGTGATCTACGAGCTGTCGACGGCCGACGGGAAGGAGGGCGTCACCTCCTTCATCGAGAAGCGCCCGGCCGCCTTCACGAAGACCCCGCCCGACGGCATGCCCGCCTCCGTCGACTGGGACGCCGAACCCGGCTGGGGCTGACGCCCCGCCGCCCGCGAGGGGCGCCCGGCGCGACGCCGGCCTCCCCTCGCGAAGCGCCTGTTCCCCGGAGCCGTCTCTCGCTGATGCCGAAAAGAGCGACTCGCCCGCCGGGGTCCAGGATCGCGAAGCGACCCCGCCTCTTGGCGGGGCTTGTCCTTGACCCCGGCGGGCGAGTCGCTCAGGCATCAACAGCGAGAGACGGGTCCGGGGAACAGGCGCGGCCCTGTTCCCTGGTGAGTCAGGAGCGTCCTCGACGTCCGCCGCACGCGCACCCGGACCAGATCCGCGCTCCCGCCCGCCCCAGAGCCCAAGCCCGCCCGCAGGGCGCCTCCGTCCCCCGCTCCCCGCACATCAGCGCTTCGGAAACCCCCGGCTGACCAGCTGCGCGCGCAGGTGCTTGCCGATCCGCACCGCCCAGCGCCGCCGCCAGACCGCGGGCGAGGCCGCGAGCCCCAGCGCCGCCAGCGCCAGCGCCCCGAGCCGCCCCCCCGGCCCCAGCGCCACCGGCCGCGGCCATCGCCCGATGCGCCGGGCGATCCATTCGTCGCGCTCCGCGTTCACGTCCTGCCCCGAGGCCTTCGCCCGCGCCACCAGGTGCGTGCCGATCGGCCGGCGGTGGGCGACCGGGGCGGCGTCGACGATGGCGATGCGGCGCGCGGGGTCGTCGACATGGTCCTGCCAGACGAAGTCCAGCCCCTTGGCCGCCGGGCGGTCCTTCATGTCGGGCATCGCGGCCGCCAGAACCTCGGGCGTCAGCAGCGGCGCCATCAGCTCCACGAAGTTGGTCCGGCGCAGGCGGCACAGCGGATTGCGCACGGTGATGTAGTGGGAGAACTCGCTGTCGGGCGTCAGCGCCGGCTGGGCCAGCGCCAGGTCCTCGGCCTCGGCGATGGCCAGCAGGCGCGCCACCGTCGCCGCGTCCGCCTCGATGTCGTCGTCGGGCAGCCACAGGCGGGGGGCGCGGGTCATGAGCTCGGGCCGCTCGGTCAGGATCGCGTGGAGCGCGTCCCACTTGCCGCCCTCGCGCGGGATCACCGCGTCGGGCTCGAACTCGGCGAGGTCGGGGATCTCCTGGTAGGGGGAGAGCACCAGCTCCCAGTCCCGCTCCGCGCGCGGGGTCTTCGCCCAGCCCGAGACGCGGTGGTCCGCGCCGATGCGCAGGATCACCACGGCGCGGGGGCGGCCGGGCGCGGCGGGGCGCGGCGCGCTCATCGCCCGCCCTCGAACAGGCGCGCCCAGGCCTCGGGCGAGCGGGCGGCATCGGCGCTCGCCTGCCAGGCCGCGATCGCCCGCCCGCTTCGGATCCGGTAGCGCAGCGCGGCCCACAGGCTGCGGACGAGCAGCGACAGCGCCGCCCGCCGGCGGGGGACATGCAGGCGGAACCAGGTTCCCGCAGGATCGCTGCGCACATGCGCCCGGGCCCGCACCACGCCGGGGCGGGCGGCCTTCTCATGCACCAGGGCAAAGGGCGTCCGCCGCGGCGCCGCCAGCGCCAGCGTCGCGCGCAGGAAGCCCAGCGCATGGGTCGCCGCCGAGACGGGCGCTTCGGGCGCCGCGATCACCGGCAGCCCCTCGGGCGCGGCCTCGAGCGGGACGGGCCGCCGGTCCGCCGCCAGCCCGGTCGCCTCGGCATGGATCTCCTGCGGGGCGCGGGCGAACAGCGCCTCCGGCCCGTCGAGGAAATGGCGCATCGCCAGCAGCCGCCACTCGGCGGTGGCGTAGTCATGCGACAGCGCCGGGGTCAGCAGCCGCTCGAGCAGGTCGAGCGTCTTCGGCGGGTCCCCGGGATCGTGCAGCGCCGCGTGGATCAGCCGGTTGCGCAGGTCGTAGTAGTGCTGCCAGGAGGTCGCCTTGGCATAGAACGGCTCGTGCCAGACCGCGAGGCCCGGGGGCGTCGTCGTCGGCGCCCCGGCCGCGTCCAGCCGGCGCGACAGGTCGAGGTCGTCGCCCCGCAGGAACAGCGGCGGCGGCAGGCCCGCGACGCGCAGGGCGCCCAGCGGCAGGGCGAAGAACCACCAACCGTTGAAGCCCCCCGGCAGGGCCTCGGCGAAGGGCGCGAGCCCCTCGGCCGTGGCCAGGTCCGCGCCCTGCGCCACCGCGCGGATCACGCCGAAGCGGGCGCGCTCGGCCCCCGCCTCGTGCACCACGGTGGGCGCCCGCAGGTCCAGCATCGCGCCGCCCAGCGACGCCTCCTCACGCAGCAGCGACAGGTGCCGGATCGCCCGGCCGATCATGCGTCCGTCGAGGCGGATGTCGTCGTCCATCAGCAGCAGGTGCGTGGGCCCGTCCGGCGCCTCGGCCGCGGCCAGCGCCTCGGCCATGCAGCGCGCGAAGCCGCCGCAGCCGCCGAGGTTCGCCTGCTCGATCGGCGTCACCCGCGGATCGGCGGCGAGCGCCCGCAGCCCCGGATCCGCGAAGGGCGCGCCCTGGTTGACCAGCCAGATGCGCACGGGCGCAGGCCCCGCCGCGCCCAGCGCCTCGCGGAGCGTCGCGGCGAGCGGCCCCTCCCGCTCATGGGTCACCATCCCCAGCGCCAGGCGCACGGGCCGCGGCGCGGCGGCCACGGTCCAGCGCGCCGCGAGCAGACGCACGGGTCCGCGGGCGCGGATCTCGGCCCAGAGCCGGCCGCGGGCGACCGAGGGCACGGGCACCGGGACGGCGGCGCCGGTCCCCTCGATCGCGGCGCGCGACAGGGTGCGGGCGGCGGCGCCGGGCGTCTGCGCGCGCAGGGCGACCTCGACCGGACCCTCGACCTCCAGTTCGAAGGCCAGCGCGCCGGGCGCGCCGTGACGGCGCCACCAGGGCAGCGGGAAATGGTTGAACCAGGTGTCGAGCGACAGCGTCTCCCCCGCCGCCATCTCGATCGGCAGCCGGCCGGGCGCACGCGGCCCCTCGGGGCCCCGCAGGCGGAGGTAGAGGGCCGAGGGCAGGCCCGCCGGCGGATCCAGCACCTCCCGGGCCACGGCGCGGGGCGCGGAAGCGGTGCCTCCGGACGGCTCGGAGGCGGGATCGGACGGCGCGGCGGGGTCGCCCGCCGCCCCGGGCGCGTCCAGGCCGCCCGCGGCCCCGGGCCCGCCCATGCCGGACGCCGTCCCGGGCGCGCCGGGCGCCGGGCCGTCGGAGGTCTCGTCCACGGGGCGGCGTCCGCTCATCGGGGTCTCCGCCACGAGGGCCGGTCGGGGAAAGGCGCCGCGGGCCGCCTCAGGCGGCCTTGCGGCTCTCGAGGTAGGCCGAGGCGGCGTCCAGCGCCAGCCCGATGGTCACGTCCATGTCGAGGTACTGGTAGGTGCCCAGCCGGCCCACGAACGTCACGCCCTCGACCTCGGCGGCGCGCGCCTCGTAGTCGGACAGCATCTTCTTCTCCCCCAGCAGCCGGATCGGATAGTAGGGGATGTCGTCCGCGCCGCAGTAGCGGGAATACTCGCGGAACACGATCGTGCCCTCGTGCTCCTCCCACGGGGCGAAGTGCTTGTGCTCCGAGATCCGGGTGAAGGGCACCTCGGGATCGCCGTAGTTCATCACCGCGCAGCCCTGGAAGTCGCCCATCGCCCGCTCGCCCTCGAAGTCGAGCGTGCGGTAGCCCAGCCGCCCCATGTCGTAGCCGAACCAGCGGTCGAGCGGGCCGGAGTAGAAGACGTGGTCGAAGGCCTCGTCCTGCTCCTCCCACTTGGCGCCCAGGCGCAGCTCGATCAGCGGGTGGTCCAGGATCTTCTCGACGATGGCGGTGTAGCCGTGCTTCGGCATCCCCTGGTAGGGGTGCGAGAAGTAGTTGTCGTCGTAGTTGAAGCGCAGCGGCAGGCGCTTGAGGATCGAGGCCGGCAGCTCCGTCGGGTCGATCCCCCACTGCTTGAGCGTGTAGCCCCGGAAGAACGCCTTGTAGAGGTCGGGGCCCACGAAGCGCAGGGCCTGCTCCTCGAAGGACTGGGGGTCCTCGATGTCCATGCGGGCCTGGGACTCGATGAAGGCCTTCGCCTCGGTGGGGTTGAAGGTCTTGCCGTAGAACTGGTTGATCGTGTGCAGGTTCACCGGCAGCAGGTAGACCGCGCCGCCCACGGTGGTCTTCACCCGGTTCACGTAGGGCATGAACTCGCCGAAGCGGTTCACGTAGTCCCAGACGCGGTCGTCCGCGGTGTGGAAGATGTGGGGCCCGTAGCGGTGGACCATCACCCCGGTCTGGGGGTCGCGCTCGGTATGGCAGTTGCCGGCCACGTGGGACCGTTCGTCGATGACGAGGCAGGGCAGGCCGGCCTCGGCCAGCTCCCGTGCGATCACGGCGCCGGAGAACCCGGCGCCCACGAGGCAGATGCGTCCCATGCGTCCCCACATGCTGGTTCCAAACCCCCTTGCGGAGGCGGCGCGGACCCTATCAGCGCCCCCCCGACCCGGCAACCGCTCCCGCCGCCGCCCCCAAGCGCCCGGGCGCGACGCCTGCGGGGCCCGCGGAGCGCCTGTTCTTCGGAGCCGTCCGTCGCTGATGCCGTGAAGAGCGAGTCGGCGGGAGGGGTCCAGGATCGCGAAGCGACCCCGCCCTTGGGCGGGGCTTGTCCTTGACCCCTCCCGCCGACTCGCTCAGGCATCTTCGGCGACGGACGGATCCGAAGGACAGGCGCGGCCCTGTTCTTTGGTGAGCTCCCGAAGCGGCCTTCCCACCTCTCGGCAGGCGCGCCCATGCTCCGGTCGCGATCCATCCGCCGCGGGCCCAGGCCCGCCCGCATGGCGCCCGGCGCCCGTCCTTCATCCCCTCCCGCCCGCGCGCAGGGCCTGCCGTCGCGTTGACAGACGCCCGACCGCGTGCCAACCGGCCTGTCGCCCGCGCCGCCACTGAACCCGCGCGCATGACACGGACCGAGGGACGACCATGGCCCACCTGATCCTGCACATCGGCTCGCACAAGACGGGGACGACCTCGATCCAGTACGCGCTGACCCGGCAGGCCGAGCCGCTGCGGCGGGCCGGCGCCGCCTACCTCCATGTCGTCAAGCGCGCGCGCGAGGTGGGCAACGCCAACTCGCTGGTGAAGACCAGCGGCGAGGGGGCGGAGTTCGCGACCGTGGTGCGCGAGGACGTGGTCGACAGCCTGCTCAAGCCCGAGGCCGAGCTCAACGTCGCCTCCGGCGAGAACCTGTTCTGGCTCGACGACGCGCGGGAGATCGCGAAGCTCGCCCGCGTCGTGCGCCAGCGCTTCGACAGCGTCGAGGTCATCGCCTACCTGCGCCGGCAGGACATGCTGGCGCTGTCGCACCGCAAGCAGGTCGCCGCCCCGCGCCAGCAGCCCGCGGCGCGCTTCTACGGCTTCCAGATGTCGGCCCTGCCCGCCTTCCAGCCGCACCTGCACCGCTATTTCGACTACCACGCCAAGCTCTCGGCCTGGCGCGAGGCCTTCGGAGCGGACACCGTGAAGGCGGTCCCGTTCGAGCGCGAGGCGATGAAGGACGGCGACGCCGTGGCCGATTTCTTCGCCCGCGTCGGCCTCGCCGCGCCCAGCCAGGACGAGCCGATCCGCCGCAACGCCTCCGAGGGGCGGGAGCGCACGCTGCTCGCGATCGCGGCCAAGGCCGCGGGCATCGGCGGCGAGGCGCTGAAGGCGATCCGCCGCGCCGCCTCGGACGAGGGCAAGCTGGTCCCCGCCCGCGCCGAGGCCGAGGCCTTCCTCGCCCACTGGACCGAGGCGAACGCCCGCCTCGCGCAGGACTTCACGCTCGCCGACGGCGCCCCCTTCGCGTTCACCGACGACTTCTCGATGTACCCCGAGGTCGGCACGGACGTCTGGACCGACGCCCAGGCCCGCGAGGCGATCGCCCATGTCATGCAGGGCGTGGCCGCGATCCAGGAGCGCAAGGACCGCCGCAAGGGCAAGGGCGGCAAGGGCGAGCTGCGCGCCGGCGCCCTGCCCCGCGCCGAGCGCGGCCGCGCCGGTCCCGGCAAGGGCCACGGCGGCGGCGGCGGCCATGGCGCGGCGGGCAAGCCCGGCTACCGCAAGCGCAAGATCAACCGCCGCGCGCGCAAGATGAGCTCCTGACCACGCGCCTCCCGCCGGCGAGGGAGACCCGCCGGCGGAGGCGGATCGGCGGCGGGACCGCCAGGCCCCGGGCCGGCGGTCCGGGCGGCCCGCCCTTGACCTCGGCCGCCCGCGCCCTTGCTCTGGGGTCGACCGCCCAGCCAAGGAGCCTCCCATGACCCGAACCGCCGTGATCACCGGCGCCGGCCGCGGCATCGGCCGCGCCTGCCTGACCCGCCTGCTGGACGAGGGCTGGCGCGTCGCGGCGCTGGAGCGGGACGCCGAGATGGTCGCGGCCCTGCGCGCCCGCCGCCCCGGCCCCGAGCTGCTGGCGCTGGAGACGGACGTGGGCGACGAGGCCTCGGTCCTCGCGGCCTTCGAGGCGGTGGCCGACTGGGCGCCCGAGGGGCTCGACCTGCTGGTCGCAAACGCCGCCATCGCCTCCGCGCCCCGCATACCCATCGAGGAGCTGAGCCTCGCCGAATGGCGCCGGCAGGTGGACGTGGGCCTGACGGGCGTGTTCCTCAGCGTGCGCTCGGCGATCCCGCTGCTGAGGGCGCGGCGGGGGAGCATCGTCTCGATGGCCTCCACCCGCGCCTTCCAGTCGGAGGCGGACACCGAGCCCTACTCGGCCTGCAAGGGCGGCGTCTTCGCGCTGACCCACGCCCTCGCGGTCAGCCTCGGCCCGGAGATCCGGGCGAACGCCATCGCGCCCGGCTGGATCGAGACCGGCCACCTGCAGGACGCGCAGGACGCGCCCTACCCGGAGCATTCCGAGGCCGACCGCGCCCAGCATCCCGCGGGCCGCGTGGGCCGGCCCGAGGACATCGCCGAGACGGTGCTGTGGCTGGCCGACGCCAGCTTCGTCACCGGCCAGACGGTGGTGGTCGACGGCGGCATGACCCGGAAGATGATCTACGCGGAGTGACGCCGCCAGGCGCCCCCCGAACGCGAAACGCCCCGGGCGTGGGCCCGGGGCGTTTCTCGTCTTGAGCAGGGCCGGCTCAGACCCCGGCGATCTCCGCGGCGAAGCGGCCGGCGACCGAGGCGGCCAGCAGCGCGGGCGCCCCGTGGATCGCGGCGGCGCGGGCGCGGGCGGCGTGGGTGTAGCTGATGCAGTCCATCACCACGAGCGCGGGCGCCTCGGCCTTCATCGCGCGGGCCGCGGCCTCGACCGTCGCCTCGTCGGCGTCGGGGGAGAGCGGCAGCGCCACCGCCTCGACCCCGTTGGCCGACCAGCGCTCGACGGCGTTGGCGACCTGGGCGGGGGCGGGGATGAACACGCCAAGCTTGCCGCCCGCGGGCAGGCAGGCCGCGACCGCCCCCGCCAGCAGGTCGGAGGCGAAGTGGACGCCCGGCGCCGAGAGGCCCGCGAACTTGCCCGTGCAGCAGACCACCGCCGCCGCCGCGCCCATCGACCCGAGGTCCGCGAGCCGCGCCTTCATCCCCTCGGTCACCGTCTTCTTGGAGACGAGCGTGGTCGAGCCGTCGGGCATCGTCGTGAACAGCGTGTCTGCGTCCGACAGCGGCGGGTGGGCGCGGACCTCCGCGTCGCTCAGGTGATCGAGCGCGCCCATCATCCGCAGGTCGGCCGGGCCGGCGACGCGGGCGATCTCGGCCAGCAGGTCCGGGCGCGGCGACTTGCCGATGACCAGCAGGCCGATCAGCGGAGCGGCGGGGGCGGCGTCCTTCATGCCGCGGCCTCCGGCGCGAGGGCCGCGGCCTCCCCGACCACCCGCACGCGGGTGCGGATCGCCTTGCCGGGCAGGTAGCTCAGCGGCAGGTCCTCGACGTCGATCACCTTGATCGTGGCGGGGTCCGCGCCGGCGCGGGCCGCGCTCTCGACCGCCTCGGCGCGGGCCATGGCGATGGCCTCGTCCCGCTCCACGTCGCGGTAGATGCGGTCGGTCTCACCCGAGATCTGGGCGATGGCCGCGCCCACGGCATTGGCGACGTTGGAATGCTCGACGTGCACGACCTCCGAGATGCCGGGGATGCGGTCGGGGATCAGCATCGCGCCGCCGCCGACGGCCAGAAGCGGAACCTCGGTCGCGTCGGTCTTCATGCGGTCGACGCTCTCGGCCACGTTCTCGTGGATCTTGGCCAGCGCCGCCTTCACGAAGGCCTTGTCCAACCCGGCGACCTTGGATTTGTCGCCCAGCTCGATCAGGCCCGAGGCGACGGCGATGTCGGTGGCGGTGACGGTGCCGCCGCCGAAGACCAGCGCCTCCTGCCCCAGCCGGTAGCCGACCGAGCGGGGGCCGACGGTGATCGGGTCGCGGCCGATGATCGTGCCGCCGCCCACGGCGATCGACAGGAGGTCGGGCATGCGGAACAGGGTGCGCACGCCGCCGACCTCGACCACGTTGTTGGCCTCGCGCGGGAACCCGTTCACCAGGCAGCCGATGTCGGCGGTGGTGCCGCCCACGTCGCAGACCATGGCGTTCTCGATCCCCGCCAGCAGGGCCGCGCCGCGCATCGAGTTCGTCGGGCCGGAGGCGAAGGAGAACACCGGGAACTCGCGCGCGGCCTCGGCCAGCGCCACGGTGCCGTCGTTCTGGGTGATGTAGAGGCGCGCGTTCAGGCCCGAGGCCGCGACCGCGTCGACGAAGGCCTGGGTGGTCTCTCGCGCCAGCGTGATGAGGGAGGCGTTCATCAGCGCCACGTTCTCCCGCTCCAGCAGGCCGATGCGGCCCAGCGCGGAGGAGAGGGTGACGTGGCAGTCCGGATGCTCGTTCTTCACGATCTCCGCCGCGCGCTCCTCGCAGGCGGCGGTGAGCGGCGAGAAGGTGGCGGAGATGGCCACCGCGTTCACGCCCTCGGCCTTGATGGCGCGGGCGGCGGCGGCGACCTCGGCCTCGTCCATCGGGACCAGCTCGCGCCCGTCGTATTCGTGGCCGCCGTGCACGAGATGCACGCCGCCCACGACCTGCGCCGCGAGGTCGGCGGGCCAGTCGCAGAAGGGCTTCAGCGAGGCCGAGGCGGGCAGCGAGACGCGGATGGCGGCGGCGCGCCCGAGGTTGCGCCGCTCGACCACCGCGTTGGTGTAGTGGGTGGTGCCGATCATCACCGCGGTGACGCCCTGCGCGGCGGGGCCGGCCTTGGCGACCAGCTCCTTCAGCGCGGTGCGCACGCCCGAGGTGACGTCCGCGGTGGTGAAGGTCTTCACCGCGGCCAGGACCTTCGATCCGTCCAGCAGGGCGGCGTCCGTGTTGGTGCCGCCGACGTCGATGCCGATGCGTTTCATGGGTCGGCTCCTCAGAACACGGACTTGAAGTCGATATCGAAGCCGAAGGCGCGCGGCCCCACGGCGGAGAGGCCGGCCTCGGACAGGAACACCTCCGGCGCCGGCAGCGCCAGGACCGAGACGCGCTGGCCGAAGCGCAGCACGTCCGTGCCGATCCCCTCGCCCGAGACGGTGTCGAGCAGGCAGATCAGGTCGGGGGTCATCACCACTGGCTCGTCGCCCTTGAAGGCGACCGAGAACTCGTTCTGGAAATGCACCAGCATGTCGGAGCCGGCGTCGGCGCCCAGCCCCTCGAGCTTGGCCTTGCCGCGCAGGAAGCCCTCGGTCGCGCGCCGCTCGACGTCCGTCACCTTGCCGGTGAAGAGGAGCTTGCCGTGGCCGGCCTCGAGCACCGCCTCGATCGGGTCGGCGTGGGCGCGGCGCGCCTCGGCGACCTTGCGGCCGAGGTCGATGGCCTTGGAGACGGAATAGAGGATGCCGTGCTGCTTCACCTCGGCGCCGGTGCGCGGGGCCTTGCAGGTGGCGGCGACGGAGCCGATCTCGGTGCACGCCTTGCGGGAGATCCGCTCCATCCAGCGCCAGGAGGCGGCGCGCGGGAAGATGATCTCGTTGTCTCGGATGTCGGCCATGGTCAGCGGGTAGCAGCGCAGGCCGGCGACGGCGACGGAGGTCATCTGCGCCTCGGGGTAGGCGCGGCCCATGGTGTCGGCGTCGACCACCGGATAGCCGGTCATCGCGGCCACCATCATCGGGTGCACGCCGTTGCCGCCGCCGATCTCCAGCGCCATGACCGCGTCGAACTTGCGGCCCAGGTGCTCCTCCATCATGCGCAGGGGCTTCACGGCGAACTCGGGATCGGCCAGCCGCTCCTGGCCCACGAGGGGGGCGCCCATGTTGGACAGCACCGCCACCAGCGCGTCGTCGGCCAGCGCCATCGGGTCGATCAGCTCGACCGAGCGGCCCTCGGCGTAGAGCTGCCGCATGTTGAGGAGCTTGTGGTAGGGGTCGCCCCCGCCTCCCGTCCCGAGGATCCAGGCGCCGATGGCCAGCGCCTCCATGTCCTCGGCGCTCAGCGCCCGGTGGGTCTGGCTGGGGCTGCGTCGCGCGAGCGTGCTCATCGGGCGGGGTCCTCCGGGGTCGACGACGGGGGTCGGCGGGTCGCGGCGCCCCCTGGGGAGGGGGTTCGCCGGCGTCGCCCCTCGAAAAGACCCGGGGCCCGGCGCCCAAGCAAATAGCGATGCGCGATGCCGGTCATCCGCCCAGCCTATGTTTCGGGCGCCCGGCGCGGGCGCCGTCGGGGCATCCGGCGCGATTTCGCCCGATCCGCAGGCTTTCCGTGCCCGAACGCCCGCCGGACGGGCGCCTGTCCGGACCTTTCATAGGCCCGGCGAATACCGTGCATCAGGAATGGCTAGTTTTCCTGCTGTCACGCATCTGCCTTGAATGAGGCCGCCGAAGCCCCTCGGCGCGCGTTTCGCCTTACCGGGCCGGAATGGGCGCCAAAGCAAAACGGCGCCGGGACGCGGGCGGGTCCACCCGCCCGTCCGCGGACCGGACGCCGACCGACAGGAAGGATGCCAATCGTGATGTGGAAGGCCCTGAAAGGCGGACGCGCCGCCGCGGCCGCGCTGGCGCTCGCCGCCGCGGTCGCCGCCGTCGCCCCCGCCCCCGCGCAGGCGGTCGAGAAGGTCGACGGGAAGTTCTGGATGGTGATCGGGGGCCGCCAGGCGGTCAGCCACGTCGATCCCGGCCAGTCCTACGACTACGCGATCCGCATGATGACCCAGGCGCTCTACGACGGCCTGGTGAAATACGAGGGCAACCCGCCCGAGGTGAAGCCCTGGCTCGCCGAAAGCTGGGAGACCTCGGAGGACGGCCTGACCTGGACCTTCCACCTGGCCCAGAACGCGACCTTCCACAACGGCGACCCGGTGACCGCCGAGGCGGTCGTCTACAGCTACAAGCGCGTGCTCGACATGAACGAGGGCGTGGCCTGGATGCTGAACACGGTCCTCAAGGCCGAGAACATCAAGGCCGTCGACGCGCATACCGTCGAGTTCACGCTCGACCGTCCCTATGCGCCGTTCCTGTCGTTCCTGCCCTGGTGGTTCGTCGTGAACCCCGCCCAGGTCGAGCCCAACGTGGTGGACGGCGACTTCGGCAAGGCGTGGCTGGCGACGAACGAGGCGGGCTCGGGCCCCTACACGCTAGAGAAGTTCGACCAGGGCACCGCCTACTGGCTGAAGCGGAACCCCGACTACTGGAAGGGCTTTCCGTATGAGGACGACAAGATGGGCGGCATCATCTACCGCCTGATCCGCGAGAGCTCCTCCCAGCGCGCCAGCCTGCTGAAGGGCGAGGCGGACCTGGTGACCGACCTGACGCCCGAGGAGCTGGACGCGGTCGGCGCAAAGAAGGAGATCGAGGTCACCTCGACCCCCGCGCTCACCTCCTTCGGGTTCAAGATGAACACGCAGGGCGAGCACATGTCGGACATCAACCTGCGCAAGGCCGTGGCCTACGCGTTCGACTACGACAGCCTGATCAAGATCTACAACGGCCAGGCCAAGCTCGAGACCTCGCCCTTCACCGACGCGATCCGCGGGCACGTGGACGTCGAGGGGATGCCCCGCCAGGACATGGCGAAGGCGAAGGAATACCTCGCCAAGTCGCAGTGGCCCGAGGGGGGCATCACGCTCGAGTTCGTCTACGTCCAGGGCCTGGAGCAGCAGCGCCAGATGGGCCTCGCCCTGCTCGACAGCCTCAAGGAGCTGAACATCGAGCTGGAGATGGTCCCTCTGACCTGGCCGAACATGGTGGCGCGCGCCGCGGACAAGACCAAGTCGCCGGACCTGATGTGCATCTTCGCGACGCCCGTCTCGACCGACCCCGACGCGGTGGCGATCCAGTATCACCCGTCCTCGCACGGCAAGTACTACGGCTCGCACTTCCTGGACGACGCCGAGCTGAACGCGATGATCGAGGAGGCCCGCGCCCTGTCCGAGTGGTCCGAGCGCGAGCCGATCTACGCCGACATCCAGGCGAAGATCGTCGAGCTTCAGCCCGAGGTCTTCGGCATGATGCGCAACCGCTCCTTCGCGCATCGCGACTGGGTGAAGGGCTACGCCGACAGCCCGATCCGCATGACCGGCGAGGTGGACCTCTACCCGCTGCACATCGAGGCGCCCTGACCCCTTCGGGACGCCTCATGGCCGGCGCGACGCCCCTCCCTGTCGTCGCGCCGCGCCCCCCGGGGCGGCGGGGACCCCTCCTTCCTCTCCCCGCCGCCCGCCCTTTCCCCACCCGCCGCATCACGGAGCCCCGACCCGGATGAGCCGACTGATCCTCAAGCGCCTGGCGCTGACGGCGCTGATGCTGCTGGGACTGGCCGTCGTGACCTTCACGGTGGCCAACATCGCGCCGGGGGATCCGGCGCGGCTCGCCGCAGGGCCCGACGCGACCGAGGCGATGGTGGCCGAGATCCGCGAGGAGCGGGGGCTGGACAAGCCCCTGCCCGTGCGTTTCGCGATCTACGTGGGCGACGTGCTGACGGGGGACTTCGGAACCTCGGTCTACACCGGGCGCCCGGTCATCGAGGACATGGCGAAGTTCCTGCCGGCGACGGTCGAGCTGGTGCTGTTCTCGATCACGCTCGCCATCGTCTTCGGCATCCCGCTGGGCGTGGCCGCGGCGGTGCGCCAGAACCGGCCCTCGGACCACATGATCCGCCTGCTGGCGGTCTCGGGCGTGGCGCTGCCGATGTTCTGGCTGGGCCTGATGCTGCAATGGTACCTGGCGCTGGAGCTGGACCTGTTCCCGCTGGGCGGCCGGCTGGGCGTGTTCTCGGACGAGCCGCCGACGGTGACGGGGATGTATTCGCTCGACGCCCTGCTGGCGGGCCGGCTCGACACCTTCGCCGAGGCGCTGCGCCACATGCTGCTGCCGGCGCTGGCGCTGTCCTTCCCCGCCCTCGCCGCGATCATCCGGGTGAACCGGGCCGAGATGCTGGAGGTGCTGGGGCGCGACTACGTGGTCAACGCCCGCGCCCAGGGCATCGGGCCCTGGCGGATCGTGTGCGCCTATGCGCTGAAGAACGCGATCCTGCCGACGCTGGCGATGATCGGCCTGCGCTTCGGCTGGATGCTGGGCGGCACGGTGCTGGTCGAGGGGGTCTTCGACTTCCCGGGCGTGGGCCTCTACGCCGCCAAGGCCGCCGTGTCCTCGGACTTCGAGCCGATCATGGCCGTGACCCTCGCGCTGGGGGCGGCCTTCATGCTGACCAACCTGGTCATCGACCTGCTCTACGCCGCGCTCGATCCGCGCGTGCGGGCCCAGATCTGAAGGCGCGCCCATGACCGACGCCGCATCGCCCCTTCCCGCAGCCCCCCTCCAGGCGCCCCCCGCGCGCCGGCCCATGCGCTTCCGCGAGACGCGGCGGATGGCGGCGACCTACTCGCGCTCGATCTCGGCGATGCTGGGGCTGGCGCTGGTGGCGCTGTTCCTGTTCACCGCCGCCTTCGGGCCGCTGATCGCCCCGTTCCCCGAGGACGCGACCGGCGCGGTGAACTTCGAGGCGAAGCTGCTCGCCCCCTCGGCCGAGCACTGGTTCGGCACCGACCAGGTGGGCAACGACATCTTCTCGCGCGTCCTGTTCGGCGCGCGCACCACCCTCCAGATCGGCCTGACCGTCACCGGCATCGCCATCCTGATCGGCGTGCCGCTGGGCCTGATCGCCGGCATGACCGGCGGCTGGGTCGCCGAGACGATCATGCGGGTCACCGACATCTTCCTCTCGATCCCCGGCCTGATCCTCGCCATCGCCATCGTCGGCGCGCTGGGGCCGGGCATCCTGAACGCGATGGTGGCCCTGTCGCTCGTCTGGTGGCCCGGCTACGTGCGCCTCGTGCAGGCCAAGACCCTGTCCCTGCGCAACGAGGTCTACGTCGACGCCGCCCGCGCGCTGGGCGCCGGGCCGTTCCGCATCCTCTTCGTGCACGTGCTGCCGAACTGCCTGTCGCCGATCGTCGTGAAGGCCTCGATGGACATGGGCATGGCCATTCTCGGGGCCGCCTCGCTGGGCTTCCTCGGCCTCGGCGCGCAGCCGCCCTTCCCCGAGTGGGGGGCGATGATCGCGCAGGGACGGTCCTACCTGCCCGACTGGTGGTGGTGCGCCTTCTTCCCCGGCCTCGCGATCTACCTCACCGTGCTGGGCTTCAACCTGATGGGCGACGGCTTGCGCGACGTGCTCGACCCGCGGCAGAGGTGAGGGTGATGACCGAACCGCTTCTCTCGATCCGGGGCCTCGAGCTCGCCTTCGACACGTTCGACGGGCCCTATCACGCCATCGGCGGCGTGACCCTCGACCTCCAGCCCGGCGAGGCGCTGGGGCTGGTGGGCGAGACCGGCTGCGGCAAGTCGGTGCTGACGCGGGCGGCCTTCGGGCTGCTGCCCTCGCCGCCCGCCCGGATCACCGCCGGCTCGGTGAAGCTGGCGGGGCGCGAGCTGGTGGGCCTGCCGGAGCGCGAGCTGCGCGGCATCCGCGGGGCCGAGGTCGCGATGATCTTCCAGGACCCGATGACCTACCTCAACCCGGTGTTCCGGGTGGGCACGCAGCTGGTCGACGCGATCCGCGCCCAGTCGAAGGGGAAGATCCGGAAAGCGGAGGCGAAGGACATCGCGCTCGCCATGCTGGAGAAGGTCCACCTGCCCAACCCCGAGCGGCAGTTCCGCGCCTATCCGCACGAGCTGTCGGGCGGCATGCGCCAGCGCGTGCTGATCGCCATGGCGCTGGCCGCCAAGCCCCGCCTGCTGATCGCCGACGAGCCGACCACCGCGCTCGACGTCACCATCCAGGCCCAGATCCTGCGCCTGATGGGCGAGCTGGTGGACGACATGGGCCTGACGATGATCATGATCTCCCACGACCTCGGCGTCGTGGCGCAGGTCTGCTCGCGCGTCGCGGTGATGTATGCCGGCCAGATCGTCGAGGACGCGCCGGTGGAGCGGATCTTCGCGGCGCCCTCGCATCCCTACACCCGCGGGCTGCTCGAGGCCCTGCCCCACCCGTTCAAGCCGGCCGAGGCGCTGGCCTCGATCCCCGGCTCGCTGCCCGACCTGCTGGACCCGCCGCCGGGCTGCCGCTTCGCCGCGCGCTGCCCGCACGCCGGCCCCGCCTGCACCGCGGGCCCCGTGCCCTTCGCCGACCTCGCCCCCGGGCACCGCGTCGCCTGCCGGCTGCACCTGCCGGGCGGAGTGGACCACCGCGCCGGCGCCCCCCTCGCGGAGACCGCCTGATGTTCGAGCTCGACGACCTGCGCATCCACTTCCCGCTGGCCTCGGGCGAGGTGGTCAAGGCCGTGGACGGCGTGACCCTGAGCCTCGCGCCCGGCGAGACGGTGGGGCTGGTGGGGGAGAGCGGATCCGGCAAGTCCACCATCGGCAAGGCGGCGCTGGGGCTGATCCCCGCGACCTCCGGCGCGATCCGGGTGGGGGGCGAGGACGTGGTCGGCGCCTCCCCCGCCACCCTGCGCCGCCTGCGCTCGCGCGCGCAGATCATCTTCCAGGACCCCCACGCCTCGCTGAACCCGCGGATGACGATTTCGCGCTCGGTGGCCGAGGGGCTGATCCTGAACACGCCGCTGCGCGGGCGCGCCCTGCGCGAGCGGGTGGCGGAGCTGCTGGCCCGCGTCGGCCTGCCCGAGCAGTTCCTCAACCGCTTCCCGCATGAGCTCTCCGGCGGCCAGAAGCAGCGCGCCTGCATCGCCCGGGCGCTGGCGCTCGACCCCGAGGTGCTGGTGCTGGACGAGCCGACCTCGGCGCTCGACGTCTCGGTGCAGGCGCAGATCCTGACCTTCCTCAAGGAGCTTCAGGCGGCGCGGCCCTCGATGACCTCGCTCTTCATCTCCCACAACCTCGCGGTGGTGCGCTTCCTGTGCCAGCGGGTGGCGGTGATGTATCTTGGCCGGATCGTCGAGGAAGGGCCCGTGGACGAGGTCTTCGAGAACCCGCGCCATCCCTACACCCGCGCCCTGCTGGCCGCGGCGCCGGCGCCCGAGGCGAACCCGCGCGCCAAGGGCCCGCGGGTGGATTACGTGGAGCTGACCGGCGACATCCCCTCGCCGGTGAACACGCCCTCGGGCTGCGCCTTCCACACCCGCTGCCCCGTGGCCCGCAAGGGGATCTGCGACGTGGACCGGCCGGCGGACCTCGAGGTCGGGCCCCGCCACCGCGCCGCCTGCCACTTCGCGAAGGATCTGGAGGCCGCATGAGCTTCCCGCTCGACCGGCTCGCGGTCCAGCTCGACTGGAACCTGCTGCGCACCTTCATGGTGATCGTGCAGGAACGCTCGATCACCGGGGCGGCGCAGCGGCTGAACATCTCGCAGCCCTCGGTGTCCTCGGCCCTGCGGCGGCTGGAGGAGCGGCTGGAGCTGCGGCTGGTGGAGCGCGGCGCCGGCCAGACCTTCGTGGTGACGCGGGCCGGAGAGGCCGTCTACCGCGAGGCGCTGGAAATCTACGGCGGCGTCGTGCGCCTCAACGACGTGGGCGAGGAGGGGGGCCGAGCCCTGTCCGGCTCGGTGGTCGTGTTCCGCTCCTCCCACCTCGACATGGATTTCGCCATGCCGGTGCTGGAGGCGTTCCGCGCCCTGCACCCGGGCGTGACCCTCTCAATCCGCTCGACGCCCTGCCATGACGTGGCGCAGGGGCTGCTGCAGCGGATCGCGTCGGTCGGGTTCTGCACCCGCGTCGACCCGGTGCAGCGCCTGCGCGCGCAGGCGCTGGAGGCCCAGCGGTTCGGCGTGTTCTGCGGCCCAGCGCATCCCCTCTATCGCCGGCACGAGGTGGACCCGGAGGCGCTGGCCGCCTCCGACGTCGTGGGCTTCGAGGAGGACGCCATGGCCGGCGCCCTCTCGGCCCTCACCCGCTACCGGGTGCGCCACGGGATCGGCGGGCGGATGATCGCGGCGGCCTCCGGCATCGTGGACCTGGTGGAGCTGATCGAGCACGGGGCGGCGCTCGGCTGCCTGTCCGAGGGCCACGCCGCCCGCTACGGCGCCCGCCTGTGGCGGATCCCGGTGGCCGCGCCCTCGCCGATGGTCGAGGTCTTCTCGCTGGTGGACCTCGAGCGGCACATGACGCCGGTCGAGACGGCGCTGATCGCGCATCTGGAGGAAGCGGGCCTCGCCGCCGCGCCGCGCCCCCGCTCGCAGGTCTGAGTCTCCAGCAGGTCGCGCGAGGCCCCGGGTCAAGCCCGGGGCGAGGTCGCCGCCAGCCCGGCCGCTCTCCCCACGGACGCCCCCCGAACGCAGACGGCCCCGGCCAGCCGCCGGGGCCGTAACCGATCTCAGCGCCGCGAAGCGCTCAGAGATGCCCCTCGCGGGTCAGCATGTCGGCGAGGTCGTCGAGGGCGCGGCGGGCGCGGGCGGCCATCTCGTCGAGCTCCTCCTCGGTCATCACGTAGGGGGGCGAGGCGATCATCGTGTCGCCCACCGCGCGCATCACCAGGCCGTTCTTGCCCACGCAGAGGTCGCGCGCCATGCCGCCGACGCCGAGATCGCCGTCGAAGCGCTCGCCGGTCTCCTTGTTCTTCACCAGCTCGATGGCGCCGAGGAAGCCCTTGGTGCGGGTCTCGCCCACCAGCGGGTGATCGGCGAGGCCGGCCCAGAGCTTCGCCATCTGCGGCGCGAGCACGTCGCGCACCCGCTCGACCAGCTTCTCCTCCTGCAGGATGCGGAGCGAGGCGAGGCCGGCGGCGCAGGCGGCGGGGTGACCGGAGTAGGTGTAGCCGTGGTAGAACTCGCCGGCCTTCTCCATCACCGGGCCCGCGACCTTGTCGGAGATGAAGACGCCGCCCATCGGCTGGTAGCCCGAGGTCATGCCCTTTGCAATCGGCATCAGGTCGGGGGTGACGCCGTAGGTCTCGGCGCCCCACCAGCTGCCGGTGCGCCCGAAGCCGCAGATGACCTCGTCGGTGATCAGCAGGATCTCGCGCTCGTTGCAGATGCGCTGGATCTCGGGCCAGTAGGTCTCGGGCGGGATGATCACGCCGCCGGCGCCCTGGATGGGCTCGGCGATGAAGGCGCAGACGTTGTCCTCGCCCAGCTCGTCGATCTTGGCTTCCAGCTGCTTGGCGCGCAGGCGGCCGAACTCCTCGGGGGACAGGCCCTCGGGGCGGCCCTCGCCGTACCAGTAGGGCTGGTCGATATGGGCGAAGCCGTTGAAGGGCAGGCCGGACTGGCCGTGCATCGCCGCCATGCCGCCCATCGACGTCGCGGTCGCCGTGGAGCCGTGGTAGCCGTTGTGGCGGCCGATGAAGATCTTCTTCGAGGGCTTGCCGAGGCAGTCCCAGTAGACGCGCGCCAGCCGGAAGACCGTGTCGTTCGATTCCGAGCCGGAGTTGGTGAAGAACACCCGGTTCATCTGCGGCGGCGCCACCTGGGCCAGCGCGTCGGCGAACTCGGCCGCGGCGGGATGGGTGCACTGGAAGAAGGTGTTGTAGTAGGGCAGGTCGCGCAGCTGGCGGGCCACCGCCTCGACGATCTCCTCGCGGCCGTAGCCGACGTTCACGCACCACAGGCCGGACATGCCGTCCATGAAGCGGTTGCCGTCGGTGTCGGTCAGCCACACCCCCTGCGCCGAGGAGATCACCCGCGATCCCTTCCGGTTCAGGTCCGCCATGTCGGAGAACGGGTGCCAGTGGTGGGCGGCGTCCATCGCCTGGTAGTCGGCGGTCGAGCGGATGTTGGTCTGCTGGTTCATCGGTCCGGTTCCTGTCAGCAAGCCGCGTCCCCGCGCCCTTGCACGCCCGTGGCCGGGACTTGCGTGAGGGCG
Organism: Albimonas marina; assembly: GCF_029223255.1. Taxonomy (GTDB): domain Bacteria; phylum Pseudomonadota; class Alphaproteobacteria; order Rhodobacterales; family Rhodobacteraceae; genus Albimonas. The sequence continues at coordinate 144,380 of NZ_JARHUC010000009.1, read as the reverse complement.
CGGGGACGAGGCGGCGGGCGTCGCGACTCAGGCCGAGTCGAGGCCCTCGTTCGAAAGCATGGTCAGGCCCTGGCGCACGTCGGCGCGGATGGCGAGGCGCAGGCCCGCCTCGTCCCCCGCCGCCAGCGCCGCGATGGCCTTGGCGTGATAGTCGGCGACCCGGCTCATGCCGATCCGCGCATAGAGCGCGCGCATCGAGGGGCCGGTCTGCAGCCACACCGTCTCGGCCAGCGCCAGCATCGCGGGGGCGTGGGCGCGCAGGTAGAGGGTGCGGTGGAACTCCAGGTTGCCGCGCACGTAGGCGGCGGCGTCGCCGGAGGCGAGGTTGCGGTCGATCTCGTCGTTCATGCGCTTCAGCCGCTCGATCAGGCTGAAATGCGCGCGCGGCAGGGCGCGGGCGGCGAGCTCCGGCTCCAGCAGCGCCCGGATCGAGGCGAGCTCCTCGATGCGCTGGGGGGTGAGGATCGGGGCCGAGACGCGGCCCGAGGCCGAGATCGCCAGCGCCCCCTCCGCCGCCAGCCGGCGCACCGCCTCGCGCGCCGGGGTCATCGAGACGCCGAGCTCCCCCGCCACGCCGCGCAGGGTGAGGTGATCGCCGGGCGCCATCTCCCCGTGCAGGATGCGGCGGCGCAGGTGCTTGTAGACCCGCTCATGCGCCGTGGCGCCCCCTTCCTCCGTGATCACACGGCGGGAGGCGGCGGCGTCGGGCGCGCCCTGGGGGGCGTCCGCGCGCTGGCTGCGGGTTGCGTCGGCGAGGGTCATGCGGGTAGTGTGATCACAAATCGCCACCCTGTCAATCGAGGCCCCTCCCGATGACCGACTCCCACGATCCGCACCGTCGCGACTACGCGTTCCTGGCGCAGGATTCGAAGGCCGTGACCCATGACGAGCCGATGTGGTCCGGCGCGCTCAGCTTCTGCCGGCGCCGCTACGGGCGGGACCTGGCGGGCGCCGACGTGGCGGTGGTGGGCGTGCCCTACGACCAGTCGGTGACCAACCGCCCCGGCACGCGTTTCGGCCCGCGGGCGGTGCGCGCGGCCTCCTCGCAGCTGGGGTGGAGCCGGGCCTGGCCCTCGCCCTTCGATCCGTTCGAGGCGCTGGACGTGATCGACTGGGGCGACGTGCTGATCCCCCACGGCCACCCCACCCAGGTGCCCGCCGCGATCGAGGGGGCGATGGCCCACATCCTCGCCGCCGGCGTCACGCCGCTGGCGATCGGGGGCGACCACTTCACCACCTATCCCGCGATCAAGGCGCTGGCGGCGAAGCTCGGCCAGCCGCTGGCGATGGTGCAGTTCGACGCCCATACCGACACCTGGGAGGCGCCCTCGGACTGGATCGACCATGGCACGATGTTCGCCAAGGGCGTGGACGAGGGGGTGATCGACGCCGCCAAGTCGATCCAGGTCGGCATCCGCACCACCAACGACGACCCCCACGGGATCGAGGTCTGGGACGCGATCAAGTGCCACGAGCAGGGGGTGGCGGCGACCGTCGCGGCGATCCGCGCGCGGGTCGGCGACGCGCCGGTCTACGTGACCTTCGACATCGACTGCCTGGATCCGGCCTTCGCGCCCGGGACCGGCACGCCGGTCTGCGGCGGACTCGCCTCGTGGCAGGCGCTGGCGATGCTGCGCGGGCTCGCGGGGCTCGACGTGCGGGGGATGGACGTGGTCGAGGTCTCGCCGGCCTACGACGTGGGCGAGATCACGGCGCTGGCGGGGGCCACCATCGCCCTGCAGCTCCTGTGCCTGCACGCCCAGCGGCCGGGCGGCCCGGCCGCGGCCTGACGGGATCGCGGGCCGGGCCGCCGCCTGACCCGCAGCCCGCCCTTGAACGCGGGCGGGGATGGCGCGAGGATGGCGCTCCCCCCGCCGCGGCTTTCCGCGGCCCTGCGGAGCGCCTCCCTTGCGGAAATTCCTGGTGGTCGTCGACGAGACGCCCGAGTGCATGAACGCCATCCGCTTCGCCGCCCGCCGCGCCAAGAAGACCGGCGGGGGCCTGCAGATGCTGTTCGTGATCCGCCCCGAGGAGTTCCAGCACTGGCTGGGCGTCGGCGACCTGATGCGCCACGAGGCGCGCGAGGCCGCCGAGCGCCGCTTCCACGAGGTCGCGGGCCCGGTGCAGGAGAACGTGGGAATCGTCCCCGAGTTCGTGATCCGCGAGGGCGAGGCGGTCGAGCAGGTGCTGGCCCAGATCAAGGAGGACCCGGAGGTGGGCGTCCTGGTGCTGGGCGCAGGCGTCGACAACGGCCCCGGCCCGCTGGTGACCCACCTGGTCGGCAAGATGGCCGGCTCGATGCCCGTCCCGGTGACCGTGGTCCCCGGCGCCCTGTCGCGCGAACAGGTCATCGCCCTCTGCTGAGCCGCCTCCGGCTCCCGCCTCTCGCCACGCCATCCGCCACGCCATCCGCCCGCCTCCCCGCCGCCGGCCGAATCCCGCGCGCCGCCCGCCTCCCGGGCTCCCCGGGGCCTCGCGCCGCCGGACCCGGAGACGTCGCCGCGAGCGTCGCGCGGACCATCGTCGCCGGCCCCTCGCGGCCGCCGCGATCGCCCTCGAACGATCCCGGGGGCGCCTCGAGCCCAAAGCCCAAGCCCGCCCGCAGGGCGCCTATGGGCCGACGTCTCCGCCCCCTTCACGGCGCCCCGCCTCCCGCGGCCGTCGGGCTCGCGGGCCCGCAGGCGCCCTGCGGGCGGGCTTGGCCGCGTCGCGCGCGCGGCGCGGGTCGTCGCGGAGGCCCGCTCGCTGGGCTTCCGCTCGCCGTGCAGGCGCCTTATGCAGCGGTCACGGCGGCTTCCCAGCCGCGCCGCGGGCCCGCCTGCGCGGCGCAGCGCCAGGCCCAGGGCCGACCCCGATCCCGACCCGAAGTTTGGAACGATTCTTGTTTTCCGCGCCCGATGGGTCCATATCGGGCGTGACGAGGAGGCCGCCATGTTCATCCAGACCGAATCCACGCCGAACCCCGCGACGCTGAAGTTCCTGCCCGGCCAGACCGTGATGCAGGCCGGCTCCGCCGACTTCCCCGCGAAGGAGGCCGCAGGCGCCTCGCCGCTGGCCGAGCGCATCTTCGGCGTCGACGGCGTCGAGGGCGTGTTCCTGGGCCCCGACTTCATCACCGTCACCAAGGCCGAGTCCCGCGACTGGTCGCATCTCAAGCCCGGCGTGCTGGGCGCGATCCTGGAGCACTACCAGTCCGGCGCCCCGGTGCTGGCCGCCGACGCCGGCGCCCAGACCACCGGCCATGCCGAGCACTCCGGCCCCGACGGCGAGATCGTGGTCCAGATCAAGGAGCTGCTCGACACCCGCGTCCGCCCCGCGGTCGCGCAGGACGGCGGCGACATCACCTTCCACGGCTTCGACCGCGGCGTGGTCTACCTGCACATGCAGGGCGCCTGCGCGGGCTGCCCGTCTTCGACGATGACGCTGAAGATGGGCATCGAGAACCTGCTGCGGCACTACATCCCCGAAGTGACCGAGGTGCGTCCTGTCGGCCTCCAGTTCTGACGTCGCCGGGACCGCGCCCGACCCGGGCCGCGGCCCCGATCCGACCGCCGCCACCCGTCTCGGCCCCCTTCTCGGGATCGACGCCTCGGCCGCGCAGTGCGCGGCCGCGGTCGTGTCCGAGGGCCGCGTGCTCGCCGCCCTGTCCGAGCCGATGGGCAAGGGCCAGGCTGAGCGTCTCGCCCCCCTGATCCAGGAAGTCCTGGCGGCCGCCGGGCTCGCGCCGCAGGCGCTGGCCGGGATCGGCGTGTGCACGGGGCCCGGCAACTTCACCGGCGTGCGCATCGGCGTCGCCGCCGCCCGCGGGCTGGCGCTGGGGATCGGCCGGCCCTCGGTCGGCGTGCCGCGCCTGCAGGCCCTGGCCGAGGGCGCCGGGCGCGCCGGCGCGTCGGGGCCGGTGCTGGCCCTCGCCGGCGCCCGTCGCGACGAGCGCCACGCCCAGGCCTACGAGCTCGCCGCCGGTCCCGACGGCCCGGTCGCCCGCCCGCTGGGCGAGGCGGTGCAGGCGCCGCTGGCCGAGCTGCCCGCCCTCTTCGCCGAGGCCGGCGCCGCCTGCGTGCGCGGCCCCGGCGCGGCCGAGACCGCCGCGGCGCTCGGCGCCTGCGCGCTGGACGAAACCGACCTGCCCGATCCCGTGGACGTCGCGCGGATCGCGGCGCGGATGTTCGCGGCCCTGCCCGCGGGCGCCTCGCTTCCCCGCCCCGCCCCGATCTACCCCCGCCCGCCCGAGGCCGACCCGCCCTCGGAGACGCCGCCGCCGTTGCTGGACGGCGCGGCGGGATGAGCGCGGCGCCCGCCGGCCCCGCGCCGGGGCCGGTCGAGGCGACGGCGCGGCTGACCTCCGATCCCGCGACTGCCGAGGCCGCGGCCCGCATCCACGCCGCCGCCTTCGACGGCACCACGCCCGGCCGCCCCTGGTCGGCCGCGGAGATCGCCGGCTTCGCCGCCACCCCCGGAGCCATCGCCCTGCTCGACCCCGACGCGCTGCTGCTCGGCCGCCGGATCGGGCCGGAAGCGGAGCTGGTGACCCTCGCCACCCGCCCCGAGGCCCGCCGCCGCGGCCTGGGCCGCGCGCTCTGCACCCGCTTCGCCGCGCTGTGCGCGGCCGCGGGCGTGGAGGAGATATTCCTCGAAGTCGCCGCGACCAACGCCCCCGCGCAGGCGCTCTACGCGGCGCTCGGGTGGGAGCCCGTGGGTCGTCGCCGCAATTATTACCGCGACGTCAACGGGACCCGTATCGATGCGATCGCGATGCGGCTGAGATTAGGGCGAAACGATGGCCCCGCCCGTATCGGCGAGCCTGCCTAATCGCCCGGAGCGCGACTAGACGAACGGATTGCGACTTGCGATCATTTCGCGAAGATGTCAGTTGGATATGAATTGACGTCGCAGTAGTGAAGTCTTAAGACCCTTCCACGTTCTTATCCATGTCCGGGCGGTTCGCCGACCGCCGGAACAGCCACGAAAAAGAGCCGACGTCGGTTCACGTCGCTGTCATAATGAGAGGTAACATGTCGGACTCCGCGCTCATCGCCAAATCGGAACTGCTCGCGCTCACCGCGGACATCGTGTCCTCGCACGTGTCCAACAACCCGGTGTCGCCGTCGGACCTGACGGGCGTGATCGAATCCGTCTTCGCCAAGCTCTCGGAGCTGGCCGAAGACAAGCCGGAGCCGCAGGAGGAGCTGATCCCCGCCGTTCCGGTGAAGAAATCGGTCACGGACGACTACATCATCTGCCTCGAGGACGGGAAGAAGCTGAAGATGCTCAAGCGGCATCTGAAGACCGCCTACGACATGACGCCCGAGGAGTATCGCGCGAAGTGGGGCCTGTCGGCGGACTACCCGATGGTCGCCCCCGCCTACGCCCGCAAGCGCCAGGAGCTGGCCAAGCAGATCGGCCTCGGCCGCAAGCCCAAGGGCAAGTGATCCGCCGCCCCGGCCCGCGCGGTTGCGCGGGGGGCCGGGGCGCGATAAGGCAGGCCGCGGCGCGCGAGGGGGACCTCGCGCGCCGCGACGCGTTCGTGGACCCTCTCGCGCGGCCCCGCCGCGCCGCCGATCCTTCGGGAGACCTCTCATGGCCAAGAAGCTGTTCGTGAAGACCTACGGCTGCCAGATGAACGTCTACGACTCCGAGCGGATGGCGGGCGTGATGGCGGCCGAGGGCTACGAGACGACGGACCGGGCCGAGGACGCGGACCTGATCCTGCTCAACACCTGCCACATCCGCGAGAAGGCGGCCGAGAAGGTCTATTCCGAGCTGGGCCGCCTGAAGCCGCTGAAGGCCGGGAAGCCGGACCTCAAGATCGGCGTCGCCGGCTGCGTCGCCCAGGCCGAGGGCGAGGAGATCCTGCGCCGCCAGCCCGCCGTCGACTTCGCGGTCGGCCCGCAGGCCTATCACCGCCTGCCCCAGCTGATCGCCAAGGGCGGCGTCGACACCGAGTTCCCGCTGGAGGACAAGTTCCTCAAGATGCCGGCGCCCGTGCGCCGCCGCGCGCCGACCGCCTTCCTGACCGTGCAGGAGGGCTGCGACAAGTTCTGCGCCTTCTGCGTGGTCCCCTACACCCGCGGGGCCGAGGTGTCGCGCCCCGCCGCCCGCCTGATCGCCGAGGCGAAGGCGCTTGCCGAGCAGGGCGTGCGCGAGATCACGCTGCTGGGCCAGAACGTCAACGCGTACCATGGCGAGGGGCCGGACGGCGCCGACTGGACGCTGGCGCGCCTGCTGCGGGAGCTCGCCGCGATCGAGGGGATCGCCCGGCTGCGCTACACGACCTCCCACCCCAACGACATGGGCGAGGACCTGATCGAGGCGCATGGCGAGCTCGACAAGCTGATGCCATACCTGCACCTGCCGGTGCAGTCCGGCTCGGACCGGGTGCTGAAGGCGATGAACCGCCGCCACACGGCCGAGGCCTACCTCCGCCTGATCGACCGGATCCGCGCCGCGCGGCCCGACATCGCCCTGTCGGGCGACTTCATCGTCGGCTTCCCCGGCGAGACGGAGGCGGAGTTCGCCGACACGCTCGCGCTGGCCGAGGCGGTCGGCTACGGCTCGGCCTTCACCTTCAAGTACTCCTCGCGCCCCGGCACCCCGGCCGCCGGCGCCGGGGAACAGGTGAAGGAGGCGGTGAAGGACGACCGCCTCGCGCGCCTGAACGCCGTGATCTCCCGCGACCAGAAGGCCTTCCAGGAGAGCATGGTGGGCCGCACCCTGCCCGTGCTGGTCGAGAAGGCCGGCCGGATGCCCGGGCAGATGGTGGGCAAGAGCCCCTGGCTCCACGCCGTCCACTTCCTCGCCGCCCCCGAGACCGCCGGCCAGGTGGTCGAGGTCGAGGTGGTCGAGAGCGGTCCGAACTCCCTCTCCGGCCGGCTGGTCGCCTGACCTCTCAGACCACGCCGCGCGCGATCAGGCTGCGGGCCATGTCGGCGAGCGAGCGCTCGGCCGGGATCGGCGCGCGCCCCAGCAGCCGGCGCCCGGCGGAGGCGTCGAGCTCCGGACCGTAGCCCAGTTCATTGACGTTCGCGCGGAGGTCTCCGTCGACCCGCGCCACCAGCCGGATCAGCCAGTCCGGCGCCTGCCGGACCGGAATCCGGCGGGCGCGCTCGGGCAGCGCCTCGCGCAGCATCGCCCCGATCTCGGACAGCGAGTGGTGGGAGAAGGCGGCGGGGTGGCGATGGCCGGCGGCCTCCGGGTCGGTCAGGGCGGCGACGTGGATGCGGGCCAGGTCGCGCACGTCGACCGTGTGCAGGATCAGCCGGGGCACCATCGGCAGATCGCCGCGCAGCAGCCGCGCCAGCACCGCGCCCGAGGTGCCGGGGTCGGCGTCGAGCAGCGGGCCGGAGATGAAGCCGGGATTGACGACGGCGAGCGCGGGCGCCCCCGGCGCCTCCGCCAGCGCCCAGGCGCGCCGCTCGGCCAGGACCTTCGAGGCGCCGTAGGCGTTCAGCCGCCCGTCCTCGGGCCGGGACCAGTCGCCTGCGCCCAGCCGGTCGGGCCGCTCGGGTCCGCGCCCCGCGGTGATGGCGACGGTGGAGGAGGTGACGACCACCCGCTCCGCCCCCGCGGCCTGCGCCGCGGCGAAGGCGCGCTCGGTCCCCTGCACCGCCGGGACGATCAGCGCCTGCGGGTCCTTCGGCATCGTGGTCACGAAGGGCGAGGCGGTGTGCATCACGTATCGCGCGCCGGCCGCGGCCTCGGCCCAGCCCTCGTCGCGGGTCAGGTCGAGCGGGACCAGCGACAGGCGGGAGAGGTCGGCGCCGGCCTCCGCCAGCGTCGCGCGCAGGGCCTCGGCCCGCTCTCCGTTCGGGCCCGGATTGCGCAGGCTCCCGCGCACCGTGTATCCCGCCTCGAGAAGCGCGAGCGCGACGTGGCCGCCCAGGAAGCCGGTGATCCCGGTCAGAAGCACGGCGTCGGACATGGAGTTCTCCGCGAAATTGAACGAAACGAACGTTTATTGTAAATAACGTTCATAATGGAGGGCGCAAGAGCATGCCGCGCGCGCCGATGAAACGATCCCCCGCGCGCGAGGCGCGAATGCTGGAGGCGGCGCAGGCGCTGTTCCTCGAAAGCGGCCTGCGCGGCGCGACGATGGAGGCGATCGCCAAGCGCGCCGGCGTCGCCAAGCCCACGCTCTACGCCTATTTCCCCGACAAGGAAGCGATGTTCCGCGCGGTGATCGCCACGGTGATCGAGCGGATGAAGTCCGCGTTCGAGGTGGCGCTCGCCCACCCCGGCGCGCCGGAGGACCGGGTGGCGCGCGCGCTCGCCGACAAGTACGGCGTCGCGGATGCGCTGCTCGAGGGCTCGCCCCATGCGCAGGAGCTGACCAGCGACCAGATCGTGCGCACGGGCGCCGAGTTCCAGGCGCTGCACGCCTGGATGGTCGGGCGCATCGCCGACGTGCTGCGCGAGGCCGGCCGCCCCGACCCCGAGTGGCGCGCCCAGCTGGTGATCGACTGCTGCGACGGGCTGATGGCGAAGGACGAATTCGCGGCCCTCGGCCCCAAGGTCGCCTTCGTCGCCCGGCGCCTGCTGGGGGAGCCGCAGGAGGGCTGACCGCCCGACGCGGCGCGGCCGCCTATCCTTTCGGATAGGGGGACGATACCGACGGGCGCCCCGCCTGCCCGTCCGGTCGCTCGGATCCGGCGCATAAAGATGGCGTCAACTCTCCAGCGAATTCGAACCACCCCGGAGACCGCCATGACCGCCATCGCCCTCGACGCCCGCACCGACGCCCTGCCCTCGCTGCCGTCCGAGACGCTGGAGCGCCTGGCGCTGGCGGTCTCGACCCGGCTTCGCGGCCGTCTCGCCGCCGCCGAGCGGCGCCTGGCGGGAGAGCGCCTGACCGAGGACGCCCGCCGCCTGCTGGAGGATCAGGCCGCCGAGCTGGAGTGGAGCCTGACGCGCATCGACCTGCACGTCGCCATCGCCCGCGACCGCCGCGGCGCCACGGTGGACCTGGACCCGGCGATGCATGCCCTGCTGACCGCCGACGGCAAGCTCGCGGCCTTCCCCGGCGCCGCGCGACGCGCCGAGCCCCTCTCCGTCGCCGCCTCGGCCGCCTGAGCCGCCGGCCCGACGCCGGCCGGGGTCGCCCCGCCCCGCCCGGCCTCTCCTTCGATCCCCCCGCGCATGACCCCGCGCGCGAGGAGGGCGGGGACGCTTCGACCCCGGCGTCCCCGCCCTCCGCCCCCCCCATCCCCGGCCGGCGTTCCGCCTCTTCCGCCGGCCGCAACCTCGCCCGGCCGCCCCGCCCCCGCCGCGCCTGCCCGCGGCCCGCGCGGGGCGCGCCGGGCGCTTTTGCGCGCCCCGTCCGGCCGGCCCGCCGGCTTTCCAACCCGCGGCTTTCCCCCTACCCTCCGCCCCGCCGCAGAGCCGCCGGAGGGCCCATGACCGACCTGATCGTCCGCAACGCCGTGATCCTGACCGCGGATGCCGCGGGAAGCGTCGTCGAGGGGGGGATCGCCGTCTCGGGCGGCCGAATCGAGGCGATCGGAGAGGTCCCCGACCGCGCGCAGGAGGTGATCGACGCCCAGGGCGGGCTGGTGATGCCGGGCCTGGTCAACACCCACTGCCACGCCGCCGACAGCCTGTTCCGCGGCCTGGTCGAGAACCTGCCGCTGGAGCCCTGGCTCCAGACCGTCTGGAAGGCCGAGGGCGCGATCCTGAACGCCGAGACCTGCCGGATCGGCGCGCGGCTGGGCTATGCCGAGCTGCTGCTGTCGGGCTGCACCTCGGTCATGGACATGTTCTGGCACCCCGAAAGCTCCGCCGCCGCGGGCGCCGAGCTGGGGCTGCGCGTCTCGACCGGCGGGCTGTTCTTCGATTTTCCGGGGATGGACGGGAAGACGGCCGACGATCGGCCGGGCGACGCCGAGGCCTTCTTCGCCGAGCATCCCCGCACCGACCGCCTGCTGCCCGGGACCTTCCCCCATGGCGCCTACACCGTGGGGCCGGAGAACCTGAAGCTCGCCAAGAAGATGGCCGACGACCACGGGGCCCTGTTCTCGGTCCACTGCGCCGAGACGACGGTCGAGCAGGCGACGGTGAAGGAGAGCTACGGGACCTCGGTCGTGAGGCACATGGATGCGCTCGGCATCCTCGATCCGCGCACCGTGCTGGCCCATTGCGTGCATTGCGACGACGAGGAGCTGGACATTCTCGCCCGCACCGGGGCGGTGGTGGCGCACAACCCGGTCTCGAACCTCAAGCTGGCCTCGGGCTTCGCGCGGGTGCCGGAGATGCTGGAGCGGGGGATCCATGTGACGCTGGGCACCGACGGGGCGATCTCGGGCAACGACATCGACATGTGGCTGGCGCTGAGGCTGGCCGCGGTGCTGCACAAGGCGGCCTCGGGCCGGGCCGACGCGGTGACCACCCGGCAGGCGCTGGAGATGGCCACGATCAACGGCGCGAAGGCGCTCGGGATCGGGGCCCTGACCGGCTCTCTAGAAGTGGGCAAGGCCGCGGATTTCCAGGTGCTCGACGTCTCGAAGCCCCACGCGGTGCCGATGTTCGACGCGATGACCCACGCGGTCTATTCCGCCGGCCGCGCCGACGTGCGCCACGTCTTCGTCGACGGCGACTGGCGCGTGCGCGACCGCGAGCTGGTGGTCTTCGACATGGCGCAGACCCTCGACGCCGTGCGCGCCCTCGTCCCCGCCATCAAGGCCTCGATCGCATGACCACGCCCCAGCCCGCCGTCCCGCCCCTCGCCCCCCGCCGCGCCGCCGCGCTCGAGGCGGTCGCCCCGCGCATCGGCCCGGCGCCCGAGATCGCGATGATCCTCGGCTCCGGCCTCGGCCAGCTGGCCGAGGCGGTGGAGGACCCGAGCTTCCTCCCCTACGCCGAGATCCCCGGCTTCCCCGTCTCGACCGCGCCCAGCCATGCCGGGCGCTTCGTGATCGGGCGGCTGTTCGGCCGGCGCGCGGTGCTGATGCAGGGGCGCGTGCATCTCTACGAGGGGTGGAGCGCGCAGGACGTGGCCCTGCCCGTGTGGCTGATGGCGAGGATGGGCGCGAAGACGCTGGTGGTCACCAACGCCGCCGGCGCGCTGAACCCCGCGCTGAAGCCCGGCGTGCCGATGCTGATCGAGGATCACCTGAACCTGACCGGGCAGAACCCGCTGATCGGCGCCAACGACGACGCGCTCGGCCCCCGCTTCCCGGACATGAGCCGCGCCTACGCGCCGGAGCTGCGCGAACTCGCCCGCGACGTGGCGATGAAGATCGGCGAGGAGCTGCCCGCCGGCATCTACGCCGGCATCAGCGGCCCCAGCCTCGAGACCTCGGCCGAGCGGCGCTGGCTGCGCGCCTCGGGCGGGGACGCGGTGGGCATGTCGACGGTGCTGGAGGTGATCGCGGCGAACCATGCCGGGATGAAGGTTCTCGGCCTTTCCGCCATCACCAACGCCGCCGACGGCGGCCCCGAGCAGCAGCCCGACACGATCGAGGAGGTGCTGGAGAACGCCGCCCATGCCGGCGCGCGCATCGCCCGCCTGGTCGAGGCGCTGGCCCCCGACCTGCCCTGAGCCCCGCCTGACCTGACCCCGCCGGCCGACGCGCCGGCGCACCGGAGACGTTCCTCGCCCCCAGCCCCGACCGGAGAGCCCCGATGACCGATGCCGCGCCCCCGCCCGTCGCCGCCCTGCTCGACCTCTCCGGTCGCCGGGCGCTGGTCACCGGCGCCTCGGGCGGGCTGGGGGCGGCGCTGGCCCGGCGGTTGGCGGAGGCGGGGGCGGAGGTGATCCTTCAGGCCCATGCCAACGCCTCCTCGGCCGAGGCGCTGGCCGCGCGGCTGCGCGACGAGGGGCGCGCCGCGCGCGCGGTCCGGGCGGACCTGCGCGACCTCGAGCGCATCCCCACGCTGGTCGGGGGCGCCGGACCGCTCGACCTGCTGGTCCACGCGGCGGCGCGCCAGGACCTCGCGCCGATGGCCGACGCCGCGGCGTGGCGGGAGGTGATGGCGGTGAACCTCGACGCCGCCCGCGCCCTGCTCGCCGCCTTCGCCGCCCAGACGGGCCCCGAGCCTGCGCGGCGCGCGGCGCTCCTGATCTCCTCGATCGAGGGGACGCGGCCGGCGCCGGGGCATCTGGCCTACGCGAGCTCCAAGGCCGGGCTGGAGATGCTGGCGAAGGCCGCGGCGCTGGAGCTTGCGCCCACGCGGGTCAACGCGCTCGCCCCCGGCCTGATCGACCGGCCGGGGCTGGAGGCGCAGTGGTCCGAGGGCCTCGCCCGCTGGCGCGCCGCCGCGCCGCTCGGCCGGCCCGCGGCGGCCGAGGAGGTCGCGGACGCCGCCCTGTTCCTGCTGTCGGACGCGGCCCGCTTCGTGACGGGGACGGTGCTGACCGTGGACGGCGGCGCCTCCGCCGGGCCGGGCTGGTAGGGCGGCCGACCGCGCCGCGAAGGCGACTTCCGCGGCGCGGAAACGCGCGCGTCACCCTGCGAAATCGTGATCGGTCCGCCCCTGCACGGCCGTTGCGCGGCCCAAGTCACCATTCGCCGCGGCTCGCGCTCGTGTTATGGTGACCGCCGAACAGGTCAGCCGGCGAAGACCGGCGGCCAGAGGCGAAAGGCGTTGCGATGACCCCCCTTCGGCGTTTCCGCCGACCCGCCGGGATTCTCCTGGCGACGGCGCTGCTGCTCAGCTCCACCGCCCTGCCCGCGGCGGCGTTCCCCTCCCGCTCCGAAGGCGCCCGCTTCGCGCCGGTGGCCGAGGCGGTGCGCGCCGACGAATGGGCCTCGGCCTTCCAGTACGCGGACGCGATGCGCGATCCGGCGGCCGTCGACTACGTCCGCTGGCGCTGGCTGGCGGCGGGCGAGGGCGGCTTCTTCGACGCGCGGGACTTCCTGGCGCGCAACCCCGACTGGCCCCAGACCGACCGCATCCGCCGCGATGCGGAAGAGAAGATGCCCCCCAACCTCCGCCCCGCGGAGGTCGCGGCCTTCTTCGCGCAAACCGCGCCGCTGACCGGCGCCGGCGCGCTGGCGCTGGCCGATGCGCAGCTTTCGGAAGGGCGCACCGACGCGGCCCGCGCCACCGTCGTGCGCGCCTGGACCCAGCTGTCGCTGACCCCGGACCAGGAGGCGCGCCTGAGCGCCAAGTGGGGCGGCGTGCTCGCCCCCCATCACGTCGAGCGGCTGGACATGCTGCTGTGGCGCGGCCTGACCGGCGAGGCGGAGCGGATGCTCGGCCGCGTCGACGCCGCCCACCAGGCGCTGGCCCGCGCCCGGATCTCGCTTCGCCGGGGCGACGCGGGCGTCGACACGCTGGTGGCGCGCGTGCCCTCGGCGCTCGCCGGCGACGCCGGGCTTGCGTACGAGCGGTTCCGCTGGCGCGAGAAGCACGGCCTGCGCGACAGCGCCGAGCAGATGATGCGCGAACGCTCGACCTCGGCCGCCGCCCTGGGCCGCCCCTCGGCCTGGGCGGACGAGCGCATCGACATGGTGCGTGCGGATCAGCGCGCCGGGCGCTACCGGCAGGCCTACGTGCTGGCCGCGCAGCACCACCTCAGCCCGTCGGACGGCTACGACTACAGCGAGCTGGAGTGGCTGTCGGGCTGGATCGCGCTGCGCTGGCTGAACGATTCCGCCGCCGCCCAGGCGCATTTCGCCCGCTTCATCGAGACGGTGGACACGCCCATCAGCCTCGGGCGCGGCTGGTACTGGATGGGCCGCGCGCGGGAGGCGGCGGGGGATTCCTCGGGCGCGAAGAAGGCCTACCTGGAAGGCGCGCGCTGGCAGACCAGCTTCTACGGCCAGCTCGCGGCCGAGCGCGTGGGCGCGGGGCCCGACGGCTCCCTGACCGGCGTCGACGCCCCTACCGACTGGCGCAGCGCCGCCGCGATCGAGAGCAACCAGGTCCGCGCGGGCGTGCTGCTGCACTGGGCCGGGGACCGCGGGCGCAGCCACTGGCTGCTGACCAACGCCGCGGCCGAGGCCACGAACCCCCGCGACCAGGCCGCCATCGCCCACCTGGCGCTGGAGCTCGACCGGCCCGAGGTCGCGGTGCGCGCCGCCAAGATGGCCGCCAACGGCGGCATCGTGCTGCCGACGCCCTACTACCCGGTGGTCGACCTCGCCGAGGCGTCGGGCCGCGTGCCGCCGGCGCTCGCGCTCGCCATCGCGCGGCAGGAAAGCGAGATGAACCCCGAGGCGATCTCCCACGCCGGCGCGCGCGGGCTGATGCAGCTGATGCCGGGCACGGCGAAGCTGGTGGCGGGGCGGCTGGGCATCGGCTACGACCTCGGCCGGCTGACCGCCGACTGGCGCTACAACGCGCGGCTGGGCACCGACTACCTCGCGGGCCTGATCGACGAGTTCGGTTCCTGGCCGCTGGCGGCGGCGGGCTACAACGCCGGGCCGAACCGGGTGCGCCAGTGGATCGCCCAGTTCGGCGACCCGCGCGGCGGGCGCCTGGACATGGTCGACTGGATCGAGACCATCCCCTTCGACGAGACCCGCAACTACGTCCAGCGGGTCATGGAGGGCGTGCATGTCTACGAGCAGCGCCTGAGCGGCCGGCCCCAGACGCCCGAGCTGACCGCCCTGCTGAAGCGCTGAAGCGGCCGTCCCGCGCGACGCGCCCCGCCGCCTGACACGACGAGGCTGAAACGAAGACCGCGTCCCCCCTTACGGAGGGACGCGGCGCCGGCTGCGACCGGAAATTCGGGACGGGGCGGCGGGGCGGGGCGAGACGTCCGCGCAGCGGGCGACGAGGGCCGCCCGCCGCCGCGGGCCGGTCGGCTTTACTGAACCAGCGCGCCGCCGACCACGATCGTCTCTTCCTCATTGATGTGGACGATCGGGATGTAGGCGTCGAGCGCCGTGCCGCAGCCCGCGATCTGCGCGTTGCCGCCGACCTGGACGCTCGAGGCCGCCTCGACGTAGATCCCGCCCGCGGCCTTGAACGACCCGCCGGGGTGGAACTGCGGCGCCGCGCCCAGGTAGCCGTAAGTCCAGTCGCCCGGGCTCGACCCGCCCAGCGAGATCCGGTTCTTCGAGAACATGTAGACGTCGAACTGCCCGTCGTCGCAGTAGTGGTCCGGCTCGCCATAGGAGGCGGAGCCCGAGAAGTTCAGCGTCCCTTCGCCGAAGAAGAAGACGTCGTTGAAGTAGAGCCGCGGCCCGCCGCCCATGCCGATCTGGCCCTTGGCGATCACCGCGATGTTCTGGGCGTCCACCTTGCCGGCCATCTGCATGCCGTGGTTGACGACATAGATGGTGTAGGGCTCGAAATCGCCCGGCTGCACGGTCCACCACCACTGGTTCACCCGCACGACCTTCGCCGCGCCCGTCGCCGGGTCCTTGACGAAGTCGGGCAGCAGGTCGCCCGAGTAGGTGGTGACGCCGGAGTCGTAGAGCTCCGCCCACAGGTCGTCGAACATCGTGTTCAGAACCGGCAGGATCACCGGGTCGATGTGCACCGGATCGGTGACCTTCACCTCAGCCTCGCCGGCCGGGCTGTCGGTGTCGACGTCGCCGATGTAGATGTTGTCCGGGTAGAACGAGGAGATCCGCACGTCCGCGGTGAAGTAGGACGAGCCGCCGAACTTCACCTCGGTCTCGCCATGCACGCACACGCCGTCGGTCAGCGTGTTGTTGCCGCCCATCTGGACGTCCTGGGTCGAGAGGATGATCGCGCCGGGGCACAGGTTCTTGACCCCGCCGCTCACGCCCGAGCGCACCCGCGCGGTGGAGGAGGCCGCGATCTGCCAGTCGTTGCGCCCCACCAGCCCCATCAGGAAGGTGGGCACGTCGAGGCCCGCGCCGTTGCCGCGCGCGGCGTAGACCTTCACCGCGTCATAGGGCTCGGCGCCCGGCTGGAAGCTGTTGGACTCCGCGTCCCACGCGCCCACGACGACCATGCCCGGCAGCATCACGTTGCCGTTGTCCGCGAGCGGCATGTTCACCTGGCTGAGCGAGATCGCGGCGGTGCGCGCCGCGTCCGCGTCGGGCAGCTCGCGCACCGCGGCCAGGGCCGAGGCGTCGGCGGTGGCCTGCAGCAGCGCGCGGATCCGGTAGGCGTTGGAGACGTCGAGCGTGAAGCCGGAAACGATCATCATCATCGTCATCCAGAAGATCGACCAGACCGAGGCCGATCCGTCTTCGTCCTTGACGAGGCGCCTCGCGCAGCTCGCCAGGGGGAGGAGCGCGGGCCGGGTCATGCGCCGGCCCTCAGCTGCTTGCGCTCGCCGAAGCCTCGTTCACCATGGTGATCGATGCATTCAGCGAGCTGTCGCCGGTCAGGAAGAAGCTGAAGATGACGACTTCGCTGAACGGCATGGTGATCGACGCGTTGACGTAGCCGTCGGCGATCGAGACCGTCGCCGCGCCGGCGCTGTCCGGGGCGAAGTGGCTCATGACGAAGGCTTCCGCCTGCGCCTGGGTGGCCATGCCGAGGGAGACCTGTCGCGAAGCGGTTCGCGCCATGTCGATCAGCTGCGTCTGGCGATGCATCAGGAGAGCGGCGTCGGTGGCGACGCCGAAGATCATGAAGAAGATCGGAAGCCAGAGGGCGAATTCGACCGTGGTCGATCCCTCTCGATCCCGCAACAGCGCGCGGATGCGCTTGAACACACTCATGATGTCCTCCCGGACAACGCTTACGCTTTACCCGCCCCGAGGAAACGCCGATCGCCTACGCACTGGTGGACCGGACCCTCGAACCGGTTCGGCGATTTCGTTGCGTCCATGAAACGATTCATGAACACGACGTGGAGTCGCCGACCGACATTCATATTAGCTTCTTTCGTCCCGTCAGCAAGAGTTTGCGTGGTTAATCGTTGACGCACCTCTTGCGCAGGGCCGATTCGGAAACAATGCCGCCTGAATCGTATCCGAGCGACGTTTGCACGTTCATTTGTTCAATTGATGTTAAGTCAACGTTCATCAAGACGTCGAATTCAAAGGGAAATCTCGGGCACGCTGCTGAACGCGGCCTTCAGGGAATCGGACCAGGCGCCCGAAACCTTGGCGAACTCGGCGTCGTCCTGCTCCATCCGCCGGCGGACCGAGAAGCGCAGCTCCCCCGCGGGCAGAACCGCGAGGTCGAGCGGCATCCCGACCGAGAGGTTGGAGCGCAGGGTCGAATCCATCGACACGAACGCCGCCTTCAGCGCGGCCGAGATCGGCGTGTCGGGCGTGATCACCCGGTCCAGGATCGGCTTGCCGTACTTGTGCTCGCCGATCTGGAAGAAGGCGGTGTCCTCGGTCGCCTCGATGAAGTTGCCCGCATCGTAGATCAGGAACAGGCGCGAGCGGCCGCCCGCCCGCTGCCCGCCCAGGATCATCGTCGCCCCCGAGCGTGCGCCGGATTCCTCGAGCTGCTCGCGATAGCGCTTCTGCTGGGCGGCCATCGCGTCGCCGACCAGCTGGGCGGCGCGGAACATGGTCGAGCAGGTGAGCAGGCACTCGATGTCCTCGCCGGCCTCGGCCTTGGCGCAGGCCTCGTTCAGCGCGGTGACGACGCCCTGGGTGATCGAGAGGTTGCCGGCGGTCATCAGGCACAACGCCCGCTCGCCCGGCCGCTCCCAGGTGAACATTTTTCCGAAGCGGGAGATGTTGTCGAGGCCGGCGTTGGTGCGCGTGTCCGACAGCATCACCAGCCCGGCGTCCAGCCGCAGCCCCACGCAATAGGTCATCCGCCCGATTCTCCCCGGTCCCGCCCGCCGTCGCGGCAGACCCCGCGACGCGCGCCGCTTAGACGAGTTCCCCCGCGCTGTCACGCGCCGCGGCCGGGCGCGGGGGCGGCGGCGTCACTGCTGCTGGGACTGCGCGGCGCCGGCGGTGATGCGGACCTCGGCCTCCAGCGTCTCCTCGACCTGGCCGGTGATCGAGCCGCGCATCGGCGCGGCCTCGCGCGCGTCCAGCCCCGCCACCAGGCGCACGTAGCGCTCGGTCGGGCAGACCTGGTTGGCGGCGTCGAAGCCGACCCAGCCGAAGCCCTCGACGAAGGCCTCGGCCCAGGCGTGGGTCTCGTGGATCTCGCCCCGCTCGTCCGCGCCCGCGAACTCCTCGGTCGCGAGCAGGTAGCCCGAGACGTAGCGCGCGGGGATGCCCAGGCTGCGGGCGGCGGCGATGAAGACGTGGGCATGGTCCTGGCAGACGCCTGCGCCCATCGCCAGCGCGCGCGCCGCGGTGGTGTCGGCGGCGGTCGCGCCGGGCTTGTAGTCGACGGCCTCGCGCACCGCCGCGCTCAGCGCGTGCAGGGTGGCGAGCGTGCCCTCGTCGCCCGCGGTCGCGGCGGCCTCGGCGGCCAGCTCGCAGATCGCGTCGTCGGGCTCGGTCAGCTCGGTCTCGCGCAGGAACACGCCGGCGGCGCGCTGGCGGCCCAGGCCGCGGACCACGCCCGCGACCTCCTGGGTCTCGACCACGCCCTCGGCCAGGATCTCGACGCCCTCGAGCGGCTCGCGCGAATGCCACTGCCCGATGGCGTCGCCGAAATCGTCGGTCAGAAGCGGCGTCGCCTCCTCGCCGTTGACGGTCACCTTCCAGGAGACGACCGTCTGCCCCTCGAACTCCGACGGCCACAGCCGCAGGCGAAGCGCGAGCTTCAGGGCGGCGGGCTCGAAGGCGTAGACCGTCTTGTGACGGATGCTCAGGCGCATGCGCCCTCTCCCTTCAGAAATGGTAGGCGCGGCTGATCTCGCCCGACAGGCGGGCGGTCGCGCGCATGGCGTCGCCGACGAACTCGTGCAGGCCGTGCTGGAAGACCTCGCCCATGCGGACGCTCTCCAGCCGCCGCAGCATGGCCTCGGCGGTGTCGTGGCAGTCGTGGCGCGCCTCGTACTCCCGCTCCAGGCTGTTCAGGCCGGAGGAGATCTGGCGATAGCAGTAGTGCAGCGACCGCGGGAACTTGCGGTTCAGCAGCAGGAAGTCCGAGATCTGCCAGGGCGCGTAGTCGCCGCGATAGACGTGGTGGAAGGCGCGGGTCGCCGAGGTGGCGTGCAGCACCGAGGTCCACTGGTGGTGATCCCGCCCGCCGCCGACCACGTCGGTCTCGGGCAGCAGCACGAAATACTTCACGTCCAGCAGGCGCAGCGTCATGTCGGCGCGCTCGATGCAGCCGCCGATGCGCATGAAGTCCCAGCCCTCGTTGCGCAGCATCGAGGTCTGGGCCGCGCCGCGCAGCAGGTTCGCCCGCCGCTTGGTCCAGTCCAGCAGCTCCGGCAGCTCGCGGCGGAGCGAGGCGGCGGAGTCGTCCACCCCCTCCAGCCGCCGCCAGCCGTCGTTGAGCGACTCCCACATCTCCCGCGTCAGGGCGGTGCGCACCGCCTTGGCGTTGGCGCGCGCCTGCGCGAGGCAGGAGCGGATCGAGTTGGGATTCTCGGCGTCCAGCACCAGCGCGCGGGCGGCCTGCACCTCCGAGATCCGCTCCCCCGGTCCGAACAGGTCCCCGCAGCCGCAGGAGGCGACGACGGATCGCCATTCGTCCCGCTCGCCCGCGCCGGGCAGCATGGCCATGCGCTGGCCCATCTCCATCAGGCGGGCGACGGATTCGGCCCGCTCGATGTAGCGCGACATCCAGTAGAGGTTTTCGGCCGTCCGGCTCAGCATTTCGGAGCTCCCTCCCGCGTCTCGGCGCGCGTTCCGGCGTCGGTCATTCGCTCAGCACCCAGGTGTCCTTGACCCCGCCGCCCTGGGAGGAGTTGACCACCAGCGAGCCCTCGCGCAGCGCGACCCGGGTCAGCCCGCCGGGCACCAGCCGCATCTGCTGGCCCACCAGGCAGTAGGGCCGGAAGTCGACGTGGCGGGGCGAGACCCCGCCCGGCGCCAGCGTCGGCGTGGCCGAGAGGTCCAGCGTCGGCTGGGCGATGAAGTCCGACGGGTCGGCCTTGATGCGCTCGGCATAGGCCTCGCGCTCCTCCTTGGTGGCCTTGGGCCCGATCAGCATGCCGTAGCCGCCCGATCCGTGGACCTCCTTCACCACCAGCTCGTCCAGATGCTCGAGCACGTACTTGCAGCTGTCGGGCTCCGCGCAGCGCCAGGTGGGCACGTTCTCGAGGATCGGGGTCTCGTTGAGGTAGAAGCGGATCATGTCGGGGACGAAGGTGTAGACCGCCTTGTCGTCCGCGACGCCCGCGCCCGGCGCCGAACAAAGCGTCACGCCGCCTGCGCGATAGGCGTCGAAGATCCCCGGCACGCCCAGCAGCGAGTCCGGGCGGAACGACAGCGGGTCGAGGTAGTCGTCGTCGATCCGCCGGTAGATCACGTCCACCCGGGTCGGACCGCGGGTGGTGCGCATCCAGACCTTGCCGTCGTCGACGAACAGGTCCTGCGGCTCCACCAGCTCGACGCCCATCAGGTCGGCGAGGAAGGAATGCTCGTAATAGGCCGAGTTCAGCGGCCCCGGCGTCAGCACCACGCAGTTGGGATCGCCCTTGCAGGCCGGCGGCGCGACCTCCTCCAGCGTCTTGCGCAGCTCGTCGGGGTAGTCGTCCACCGGCTCGACCTGGCCGCCGTCGAACAGTTCGGGGAACATGCGCATCATGATCTCCCGGTTCTCCAGCATGTAGGAGACGCCCGACGGCGTGCGGCAGTTGTCCTCGAGAACCTGGAAGCTCTTCGGCCCGGTGCGCACGATGTCGATGCCCACGATGTGGGAGTAGACCTTGCCCGGCGGCTCGACCCCCATCATCTCGGGCAGGAAGGCCTTGTTGCGGTAGACCAGCTGCGCGGGCACCACGCCGGCGCGCAGGATTTCGCCGCGGTGGTAGACGTCGTAGAGGAAGGCGTTCAGGGCGCGCGCCCGCTGGCGGATGCCGCGGTCGAGCCGGCGCCATTCGGCGGCCGAGAACACCCGCGGGATCAGATCGAAGGGGATCAGCCGCTCGGGGTCGCCGCCCTCTCCATACACCGCGAAGGTGATGCCGATCCGGCGGAAGATCGCCTCCGCCTCCTCCGAGCGTCGATGCAGAAGCTCGACCCCCGTGGTCTCGAGCCATTCCGCGACATCCGCATAGGGGTCGCGAAGTTTGCCGTCCGATCCGGACATCTCGTTGAACACGGTCCGTCCCCTGCCTCGTTTGCTTCGGCGATATTGCATTGCGATCAGAGACGGTGGGGACACGAAGGTCAAGGGCGCCCCGGCGCGGCCCTCCGGGGCGCGGCGCGCGGCCGCAACGTCATCCCGGCCTGCGGGCTTCCGCTCCATGCCATGGCTTCGCGGGACGCCGGACGCGCCCGGCGCCGGGCGCGCGCGGCGGCGCGTCCGGCCCGGCCCGTCGCCCGGAACGGCCGGGGGTCGCGAAGCCCCTTCCCCAACGGCACGATTCCTGCTTCGGTCCCCTCGACGCCGCCCGAGAATTCACCTGCCGCCGGCCGGTATGCGTCGATTTCGCCCAGCCGCCCCGGCGACATTCGTCCACGCCGGGTCTATAGGAGGGGCCCCGATCCTTCCGCGCCCTCCGGATCCGCCGGAAGACGCCCCCCCGAAGCCGCCGCGATGGGATACCGAATGCGCCGCCTCCGCAACGTCAAGATCGTCGCCACGCTGGGCCCCGCCTCCTCCGACCGCGCCATGATCCGCGCGCTGGTCGAGGCCGGCGCGGACGTGTTCCGCCTGAACATGTCCCATGGCAGCCAGGACGAGATCGCCGCCCGCCACCGCATCATCCGCGAGATCGAGCACCAGACCGGCCGCCCCATCGGCATCCTCGCCGACCTGCAGGGCCCCAAGCTCCGCGTCTCCCGCTTCAAGGACGGCAAGGCCGAGCTGCAGGACGACCAGAAATACCGCATCGAGCTGGGCAAGGAGCTGGGCGACGCCGAGCGCGCCTTCCTGCCCCACCCCGAGATCTTCAAGGCGATCAAGCCGGGCTCGCGCCTGCTGATCAACGACGGCCAGATCCGCCTGCGGGTCGAGAGCTGCGACGAGACATCGGCCGACACGATCGTCGAGGTCGGGGGCACCATCTCCGACCGCAAGGGCGTGAACGTGCCCGACGTGGTGCTGCCGATCCCCGCCCTGACCGCCAAGGACAAGGACGACCTGGAGTTCGTCTGCAACCTGGGCGTCGACTGGCTGGCGATGAGCTTCGTGCAGCGCGCCGACGACGTGGCCGAGGGCCAGCGCCTGGCCGCCGGCCGCGCCGCGGTCCTGGCGAAGATCGAGAAGCCGGCGGCGGTGGACGACATCGACTCGATCCTCGCCGAGGCCGACGGGATCATGGTCGCGCGCGGGGATCTCGGGGTCGAGATGCCGGTCCACAAGGTCCCCGTCATCCAGCGCCGCCTGATCACCACCGCCCAGCACGCGGGCAAGCCGGTGATCGTGGCGACCCAGATGCTGGAGAGCATGATCAACGCCCCCGTCCCGACCCGGGCCGAGGTCTCGGACGTCGCCACCGCCATCTACGACGGCGCCGACGCGGTGATGCTCTCGGCCGAGAGCGCCGCCGGCGACTATCCGGTGGAGGCGGTCGCGACCATGAACGCCGTCGCCGAGGAGGTGGAGCGCGACCCCCACTTCCGCGAGCGGATGGAGGCCCTGCGCCCCAAGGCCCGCGCCCGCGTCGCCGACGCCATCGCCGCGGCCGCCCGCGAGGTGGCCGAGACAACGGACATCAAGGCGATCTGCTGCTTCACCCACGGCGGCACCACCGCCCAGCTGGTGGCGCGCGAGCGTCCGCGGGTGCCGATCCTGGCTCTGACGCCCTCGACCAAGTCGGCCCGGCGCATGGCGCTGGTGTGGGGCATGCACTGCATCCTCACCCACGAGGTCGAGCGCTTCAAACTGGCCGTGGTCTCCGCCGCCCGCGCCGCGCGCGAGAACGGCTTCGCCACCGAGCAGGACCGCATCGTGGTCGTCGCCGGCATCCCCTTCAACACCGCCGGCACCACCAACATCCTGCGCGTCGCCCCGGTGGACGAGCGCCTGATCTACGAGGGCGAACCGGAGTGACGGCGCCCCTGCCCCGCTGAAGACCGAGCCCGCGCGGAGGATCCGCGCGGGCTCTTCTGCGTTTCAGGTCAGGCGTCCGCGGCGCCGTCCGCGCCCCTCATCGCCGCCAGAGACCGAACAGGCCCCGCCGACCGCTCGCCGGCGCGGCGGTCTGCGCGACCTCGGGCGGCGGCGACGCGGGAGGCGCCGGGACTTTCGGACCCGGCGGGGGCCGACCAGGCGCCGGCGCCGCAACGGCCGGCGGCTCCTCGTCCAGCAGTTCGATGGGCCCCGCGGGAACGGGCGGCGCGAGGTCGGCGGGGCGCGGGCCGATCCAGTCGATGGAACCGGGGACGCGCGCCTCGACCCGGGCGAGGATCAGGCCCAGCTCCGACTCCGCGTCCGCCAGGTGCACGACCAGGTGATCGACGCTGCGGGTGAGCGGGATCATCAGCCAGTTGATCGCGAAGCGCCGCGCCTCCTCGGCGAGCTTCGCCTCGAACAGCTCCCGCGCGAACAGGAAGCCCTCCGATTCCCGGACCGAAGCCTCGAGCGCGCGGTCGTCGATGCGCGGGTGCGCGGTCTGGAAGTCGAAGAACCGGTCGAGGCCGAGGCAGATCGTCGTCCACCCCTCCATCCCCCGGCAGGACTGGTACTGCACCGCGCGCAGCTGCCCGTCGCGCTCGGGGTAGACCCGGCGGTCGCGGGAGTCGAAGCCCCGCCAGCTGTCGCGCGCTCCGGCCTCGATCTCGCGGTCGAAGAGGACGGGGAAGTTCACCCCGCCCGCCATGGCCGGCGAAGGCAGGCAGACCAGGTTGTCCACCGCCTTCAGGGTGGGGTCCGACTCCCGGTCGCGGTCCAGCAGGGCCAGCGTCCGCGCGACGGCGCGGGCGGGATCGGGCTCGACCAGCACGGTGAAGCGTCCGCCGTGGCTGTCGGGATCGGGCTCCAGGTCCCAATCGTCCAGCTTCAGCTCCTTCGCGATCTCGGCGACGGTCCGGCAGGTGGCGCCCTTGGTGCGGCGCGAGGCGCGCAGGCGGTGCCGGCGGTTGATCGGCACGTCGCCCCGGTCCCAGTCGCAGCGGTCGGCGCCCACGAACTGGTCCACCCCGTCGGCCACCACCACCCGCTCGGGCCCGAAGATCTTGTAGACGAGATCGCGCTGGCGTTCGGACCAGTCCTGCCCCTCGTCCACGAACAGGAAGTCCGCCGGAGGCTCCAGCGGGCCGTCATGGGCCAGCAGCGCCTCGATGCGCTGGGCCTCGCGCTCCTCGATCGAGGCGATGCGGCGGATGTCGTCTTCGGCCTTGGCGCCGAAGGTCTGCACGAACAGCGTCTGGATCATCGCATAGCGGGTGGCGAGCTTCGGCAGCGGCGCCAGTTCCGGCTCGCTTTCGCGGATCAGGCGCAGGGCGCGGTTCATGTCGGCGATCAGGCCGTGGTTGAAGGTGGCGACCAGCGTCCGCTCCCCCCGCCGCGCCAGATGCAGCGCCACCTGCATCAGCGAGAAGGTCTTGCCCGTCCCCGCCCGCCCCCGCAGCAGCAGCAGGCCCGAGCCGAGGTTCCGGATGTACTGCGTCCGCTCGGCGTCGAAGCGCGTCTGGGTGACGGCGTTCATCCGGCGCAGGTCCAGGCGGGTCGGCCGGACCGAGCGGGTCAGCTGCGCCCGCAGCGTCTCGACGCCGTGGTATTCGGGATGGTCGGGATGGTCGACCAGCGTGCGGACCTCGCCGCGGTTCAGGACCAGGCCGGCGGTCAGGTCGGCCCAGGTCAGGTCCGCGAAATGCACCGGCACCCCGCTCGCCGCGGGCGTCCCGTCGAAGGCCGCGCGCGGGGCGCGGGCCAGCCAGATCGCGCGCTGCACGAAGGTCGGGCGGCGGCGATGGGTCCCGCGGTAGGCGGTTTCCTGCCAGCTCTTGAAGGCCCAGGTCTGCGCGTCGCACTGGTCGGTCGCGTCGTGCCAGCCCTCGCCGTAGCGCACGAGGACCGAGGCGCCCTCGAACCGGACCCGGTCGGGGGAGTGGCCCTTCACCTCCACCACCATCACGAAGGAGTGGATCGGCGCGCCGGCGGACGTCCTCAGCCGCAGCGCCTCCGGGCGCGGATCGTGGTACAGCAGCACCAGGTCCAGCTGGCGGCCCGGCAGCGGCACGCTGCACACGATGTCGGCGACGACGTCGGGATGCGACAGGCGCGGCTCGCTCGCGAGCAGGGCGTCCCGGAACAGCTCGGCGTTCGGGGTCTCTCTGTTGGCCGCGCTGGTGAGGATGCGGATCGTCATCGGGAAGCCATTGTTTCCACGAACGATGCCATTCGGCGCCCCGAGCGGCAAGCCCGCGGCGCACGCCGCCCGCTTGACTCCCGCCGCCGCTTGCCCCATAGCCCGCGCTCCTGAGACGGGAGGGCCGGCCGGTACGGGCTGCCGCGTCCTTCCAGAACAGCCTGCGCCGGGATCGCCCGGGCCGCGGGCGCCCCTTTCGAGGAGCCGAAAATGCCCAAGATGAAGACCAAGGCCTCGGCCAAGAAACGCTTCAAGGTGAGCGGTTCGGGCAAGGTCGTCGCCGCCCAGGCCGGCAAGCGCCACGGCATGATCAAGCGCACGAACAAGTTCATCCGCAATGCGCGCGGCACCACGGTGCTGTCCGATGCGGATGCGAAGATCGTGAAGCTCTACCTGCCCTACGCGCGCTGAGGAGGCCTGACGAATGTCCCGAGTGAAACGCGGCGTCACCGCCCACGCCCGCCACAAGAAGGTCCTCGATGCGGTCAAGGGCCACTCCGGTCGCCGGAAGAACGTCTTCCGCATCGCGACGCAGTCGCTGGACAAGGCGCAGGAATACGCCACCCGCGACCGCAAGCGCCGGAAGCGCACGTTCCGCGCCCTGTGGATCCAGCGCATCAACGCCGGCGTCCGCGCGGTGGATGCCGACCTGACCTACTCGCGCTTCATCAACGGCCTGACCAAGTCGGGCATCGAGGTGGACCGCAAGGTGCTCTCGGACCTCGCCATCCGCGAGCCCGAGGCCTTCGCCGCCATCGTCGCCAAGGCCAAGGCCGCCCTGGCCTGATCGCCGGCGCGATCGAGAGAATTCGACGCCCCGCGGGACATCCCGCGGGGCGTTTTCCGTTTCGGGCGTCCCGGCGGCTCCCCCGCCCGGGCGCCGCTCAGGTCTCGGTGCGCAGCGGCGCCGCCACCTTCTCGGCCGCCCGGCGCAGGAGCGAGCGGCGCCGCCAGCGCCCGATCTCGACCGGCACGCAGCGCTCGCGGTCCTCGTCGAAATGGCCGTCGAGGCGGGCGGTCAGGTTCGGGTCCAGCAGGTTCAGCGACAGCTCGTGATCCTTCAGCCGCGAGCGCTGGTTGAAGTTCGCCGAGCCGATCGAGGCCAGCCGCCCGTCCACCGTGATCAGCTTGGCGTGCAGCATGGTGGGCTGGAAGCGCAGCAGGCTGACGCCCGCGCGCATCAGGTCCGACCAGAACTCCGAGCCCGCCAGCTCCGACAGGCGCTTGTCGATGATCGGGCCGGGCATCATCACCTCGACCTCCACGCCGCGGCGGGCGGCGGCGATCAGCAGGTCGGCCATGGTCTCGTCGGGGGAGAAATAGGGCGTGCAGATCCGCAGGCGCCGCCGCGCGAGGTGGATCAGCGCGTTGTGCAGCCGCGCGATCGAGTTCAGCCCGACCGAGGCGCCCGCCGGCACCACCTGCACCAGCGCGCCCCCGGCCGCGTCCACGCCGGGGCGCGCGCGAGAGGGGGTCGGCGCGACCGAGAACAGCGGCTGCAGGTCGCCGCCCGCCTCCATCCAGTCCTCGTAGAAGGCCGCGCGCAGGCCGGCGACCGCCGGGCCGCGGATGCGGAAATGGGTGTCGCGCCAGTGCTCCGGCGCCTCGGCGTCGCCCTCCCATTCCGAGGCGATGCCCACGCCGCCCGCGAAGCCCACGCGCCCGTCGATGATCAGCACCTTGCGATGCGTGCGGTGGGAGCTGCGCCAGATGCGGATCGTGTGCAGCGGGCGGAACCAGCGCACCTGGACGCCGGCGTCCTCCATCATCTTCAGGTGGCCGCGGTCCATGGGGCGCGCGCCGAAGCCGTCGAGCACCACCAGCACCTCGATCCCCTCCCGCGCGCGGGCGGCCAGCGCCTCGGCGAAGCGGTCGGCGATCTCTCCGGTCCAGTAGACGAAGGTCAGGAATTCGATCCGCCGCCGGGCCGAGGCGATGGCCTCCAGCATCGCGGGGAAGATCTCGGTCCCGTTGCGCAGCACGTCGATGCGCGCCCCGTGGCTGAACGGAGCGCCCACCGCGCTTTCCAGCGCCAGCGCCAGCCGCCGGGCGGCGGGGTCGTGCAGGGCGTGGGCGGGTCGCGACAGGGTCGGAAGGTCCTGGGGCATGACGCTCGGGGGTTCGGCTGCGGATCAAAGGGCGGGGCGGGCGGCGAAGGCTCTGCGGCGGCGGGACGACGAACGGCGCGCGTCCGCCCCCGACGGGGGCGGACGCAGAGGGAACGGCGCGCCCGACCCGGAGGGAGCGGACGCATGGGGAAGCTGGCCCCGCGCAAGGGCGACCCCGCGGCCGGCTCGCGGCGAGACCGTGGCGCCGCGCAGGGCGCGCCCGCCGCCCCGGCGGGGACGCCGGGCGGGGCGGTCGCGGCCGCGCAGCGGACGCGCCGGGGCGCCCGGCGCGTCGCCTCCGTCGGTCGCCTACTTCGGCGGCTTCGCGCGCACGGGGACTCGCCCGCGCCCGCGCTTCGCGCTAGGGGAGCGGGATGAACGCCCCCGCCCCCGCCGCAGACCCGCTCGAGATCTTCCTCGCCGCCACCCCGGGCCTCGAGCCCGCGCTGCTGGCCGAGGCCCGCGCCGCCGGCTTCGCCCGGCCCCGCGCCGTCCCCGGCGGCGTGCAGACCGAGGGTCCCTGGCCCGAGGCCTGGCGCGCCAACCTCGTCCTGCGCGGCGCCTCGCGGGTGCTGGTGCGCTTCGCCTCGTTCCGCGCAATGCACCTCGCCCAGCTCGACAAGCGGGCGCGCAAGCTCGACTGGGCCACGATCCTTCGCCCTGACGTCCCGGTCAAGGTCGAGGCCACCTGCCGCAAGTCGCGCATCTACCACGCCGGCGCCGCCGCCCAGCGCATCGCCCGCGCCATCGAGGAGGAGCTCGGCGCCCCCGCCGCCTTCGCCGGCGGCCACGGCGGACAGGCCGGCGCGCGCGACGCGCAGGGCGCCGAGGTGGAGGCGGACGCCCCCACCGAGCCGCCGCTGCGCATCCTCGCGCGCATCGAGAACGACCTCGTCACCCTCAGCCTCGACGCCTCGGGCGAGCCCCTGCATCGGCGCGGCCACAAGAGCTTCGTGGGCAAGGCCCCGATGCGCGAGACGCTGGCGGCCCTGTTCCTGCACGAGTGCGGCTTCGACCCTTCGCTGCCGCTGGTCGACCCGATGTGCGGCTCGGGCACCTTCGTGCTCGAGGCGGCCGAGATCGCCGCCGGCCTCGCCCCCGGCCGCTCCCGCCCCTTCGCCTTCGAGCGTCTGGCGAGCTTCGACGCCGAGGCCTGGGCCGCGATGAAGGCCGCCGCCGCGCCCGATCCCGCCCCGGCGCCCGCCCGCCGCTTCCACGGCTACGACCGCGACGACGGCGCCATCCGCGGGGCGGCCGGCAACGCCGAGCGCGCGGGCCTCGCGCCCTGGACCGACTTCCGCCGCCAGGCGATCTCCGAGCTGGCGCCGCCCGAGGGGCCGCCCGGCCTGGTGATCGTGAACCCGCCCTACGGGGCGCGCATCGGCGACAAGGGCCCGCTGCGGGGCCTGCATGCCGCGCTGGGCCGCGTGCTGGTCGAGCGCTTCCAGGGCTGGCGCGTGGGCCTGGTCACCTCGGAGGCCGAGCTCGCCCGCGCCACCGCCCTGCCCTTCCTGCCCCCCGGCCCGCCGATCCCCCACGGCGGCCTGAAGGTGCGCCTGCACCGCACCGACCCCCTGCGCTGATCCGGCCGCCCCGGGCCGCCCGCCCCGGCTTGCATCCCCCGGCCGCCCGTCGCAGGCTCCGCCCCGAACTCCGGCCAACGGAGCGCGAGGAGGAGCCCCATGAACCAGCACGCCCCGGCGCAGAGCGCCCTCGTCACCTATCGCCACTTCATCGACGGCGCCTATGTCGACCCGGCGGAGGGCGAATGGCTCGACAGCCACGACCCCTACCGCGACGCGGTCTGGGCGAAGATCCCGCGCGGCACCGCCGCCGACGTCGACCGCGCCGTGACCGCCGCGAAGCGCGCGATGACCGAAGGCCCCTGGGCGAGCATGACCCCCTCGGCCCGCGGCAAGCTGATGCGCCGGCTCGGCGACCTCGTCGCCGCCAACGCCCAGCGCCTGGCCGAGGTCGAGGTCCGCGACAACGGCAAGCTGATGTCCGAGATGCTGGGCCAGCTGACCTACCACCCCGAGTGGTGGTATTATTACGGCGGCCTCGCCGACAAGATCGAGGGCGGCGTGGTCCCCATCGACAAGGCCGGCCATTTCGCCTTCACCGACCATGAGCCGGTGGGCGTGGTGGGCTGCCTGACCGCCTGGAACTCGCCGCTCCTTTTCGTCGCCTGGAAATGCGCCGCCGCCATCGCCGCGGGCTGCGCCGTGGTGATCAAGCCCTCCGAGTTCGCCTCCGCCTCCACCCTCGAATTCGCGGCGCTCACCAAGGAGGCCGGCTTCCCCGACGGCGTCTTCAACGTGGTCTCGGGCCTCGGCGCAGAATGCGGCGCGGCGCTGATCGACCACCCGGACGTGGCGAAGATCACCTTCACCGGCTCGGATGCGACCGGCCGCCTGATCTATTCCCAGGCCGCGAAGTCGATGAAGCGCGTGAGCCTCGAGCTCGGCGGCAAGTCGCCCAACATCATCTTCGAGGACGCGAACATCGACGCCGCCGTCGCCGGCGCCGTCTCGGGCATCTTCGCGGCCACCGGGCAGACCTGCATCGCGGGCTCCCGCCTGCTGGTGCAGAACTCGATCAAGGAGGAAGTGACGGCGAAGCTCGTGGAGATGGCGCGCTCCGCCAAGATCGGCGACCCGATGGCGGCCGACACCAACATCGGCCCGGTCACCACGCCGCCCCAGCACGCCAAGATCCTCGACTACATCGAGATCGCGAAGGGCGAGGGCGCGACGCTGCTGGCGGGCGGCTGCGCCTCCTCGGCCGGCAAATGGTTCGTCGAGCCCACGATCTTCGCCGACGTCACCAACGACATGCGCATCGCGCAGGAGGAGGTGTTCGGCCCGGTCCTCTCGATCATCGGCTTCGACGACGAGGCGGAGGCGGTGAAGATCGGCAACGACGTGATCTACGGCCTCGCCGCCGGCGTCTGGACCCGCGACATCGCCCGCGCGCACCGCATGGCCAAGGCCCTGAAGGCGGGGACGGTGTGGATCAACACCTACCGCGCGATCAGCTACATGATGCCCTTCGGCGGCATGAAGCACTCCGGCCTCGGCCGCGAGAGCGGCATCGAGGCGGTGAAGGAGTATCTCGAGACCAAGGCCGTCTGGATCTCCACCTCCGACGCCCCTCCCGGCAATCCGTTCGTGATGCGCTGACCCCTCCCGCGGCGCCTTGCCGTTGCGCAAGGCGCCGCGTCGACCGCCGCGCCCCTGGCCCCCGTCGCGCCCGCGGCGCATCCCGGCGTCCGCGCCCGTGGCGAACTCCCCCCCGACCGTCGCCGCCCCGTCGCGACGCCCGCCCCAGGCGCCGGGCCCCATGCGCCCCCGGCAGCGCCTGTTCTCCGGAGCCGTCTCTCGCTGATGCCGTAAAGAGCGAGTCGCCGGGCGGGGTCAGGGATCGCGAAGCGACCCCGCGCCTGCGCGGGGCTTGTCCTTGACCCCGCCCGGCGACTCGCTCAGGCATCTTCAGCGAGAGACGGATCCGGAGGACAGGCGCGGGCGCTTTGTTCTTGGGTGAGTCAGGAGCCCGCCGGAGGCTCCCGCCCTCGCCCATCCAGGCACGCCCGGAGCCAGAAGCCCAAGCCCGCCCGCAGGGCGCCTCCGTCCCCGGTTCCCCGTCAGTCCCACCAGCGATCGACCGAGGCGATGCGCTCGTCCGACCAGCCGAAATGGTGCGCCAGTTCGTGGACCAGCACGTGGGCCACCAGGTCCTCCAGCGCCACGTCCCCGCGGTCGATCCACTCGTCCAGGATCGGGCGGCGGAACAGCCAGACCGTCTCGGGGGGCCCCGGCAGGTCGTCGTGGCGGCGCTCGGTCAGGGCCACGCCGTCGTAGAGGCCGGTCAGCTCGAACGGGTCCTCGATCCCGAGGTCGTCCAGCACCTCCTGCGAGGCGAAGTCCTCGACCCGCAGCAGGAACGGGCCCGCGGCCTCCAGCACCCAGGGCGGCAGCGCCTCGGCGGCGGCCTCGGCCATGCGCTGCAGGTCCTCGATGGACGGCGCCAGGCCCACGCCGGCCTGCGCGCGCCCCGCCTTGCGGCCGCCCCGTCTCAGCATCGCCCGCTCACAGGACCGCCGCGTCCTGCTCGATCGCCGCCTGCAGCGCGGCGGCGACCTCCAGGCGCTCGGCCTCGGCGCCGGGGTCGGACGCGTCCAGCGCGGCGATGGCGGTGATCACCGTGCCGGCGCCGGCCCCGCCCTCGATCACGTCGAAGGCGTAGACGCGGGTCCCGTCGTCGTCGAGCGCGTAGACGAGGATCGTCGCGCCCGCGTCGAGCAGCAGCCGCTCCTCCACCGCGCCGCCGCCCGGAGCGTCGGCGGCGCCCGCGGCCAGCGCGATGTCGGCGCGGTCGGTCCCGAAGGCCCCGCCGCGGAAGTCGAAGGCGTCGATCCCGCCGAAGCCCTGCAGCAGGTCGTCGCCCGCGCCGCCGTTCAGGGTCTGCGCCCCGTCGCCGCCGTAGAGCGCATCGGCCCCGTCGCCGCCGCGCAGGTCGTCGCCGGCGTCCGTGCCGATCAGCACGTCGGCGCGCTTGCCGCCCGACAGCAGGTCGACGCCGTCGCCCCCGATCAGCCGGTCGCGCCCCTCGCCGCCGTAGAGCGCGTCGTCGCCCGCGTCGCCGAACAGCTTGTCCCGCCCGGAGCTGCCCAGCAGCCGGTCTTTCCCCGCCCCGCCATAGAGCTTGTCATTGCCCTTCCAGCCCCCCAGCCGGTCGTTCCCGGCGTCGCCGGTCAGGAAATCCCCGCCGACCCCGGCGCTGAGGACGTCGTCCCCCGCGCCGCCGCCCAGGTTGTCGTAGCCGTCGCCGCCGAACAGGCGGTCGTCGCCGGCCTCGCCGCGGATCTGGTCGTCGCCGTTGGCGCCCAGGATCCGGTCGTCGCCGGCGCCGCCATCCAGGTAGTCGTGCCCGCCCTCGCCGAAGATCCGGTCGTTCCCGCCCAGGCCGTAGAGCCCGTCGGAGACGCCCGAGCCGACCATGACGTCGGCGCTCCCGGTCGCCAGCGCCTCCACGCCGGAGCGTCCGCCCGTCACCACGAAGCGCGCGAAGGCGCCCGCGAGGAACGCGTCCAGCCCGCCGTCGTCCACCCGGTCCATCAGGGAGGCGAGGTCCCAGTCGAGCCCGGTCCACGCCTGGAAGACGCCCTTCGGCCCCTCGAAAGTCATCTTGTCGGCGCGCCCGCCCGCGACCTCGCCGCCGTCGTAGCGGATCCGGCCCTCGACGGTCAGGCGCAGGGCGCCGTCCTCGAACACCACCTCGCGGCGGCGGTTCTGGACCGGCGAGCTCTCGAGCAGCGTCTGAGGAAAGTCCCCCCCGAACGGCTGCGGGTCGTCGAAGACCGAGACGCCGGGCGTCGAGCGGATCACCTTCACCCTGGCGGCCATGGCGCCTCTCCCTCCTTCAACGCTCCCACCGCCGCAGTCGGCGACGGATGGCGGCGCAGGTCAAGGGGCGCGGCCCCGGGCGCCGGCGCCTCAGGGCCACTTCGCCTCGGGCGGCATCGACATCAGCACCGCCTCGATGTTGTGCCCGGTCTCGAGGCCGAAGCGGGTGCCGCGGTCCCAGACCAGGTTGAACTCGGCGTAGCGGCCGCGGCGGATCAGCTGGTGCTCGCGGTCCTCGGGCGTCCAGGGCTCGGCGCGGCGCTTTTCGGTGATCGGCAGGAAGGCGTCCAGGAAGGCGCGGCCCACGTCCTGCGTGAAGGCGAAGTCGGCCTCCCAGTCGCCGGTGCACAGGTCGTCGTAGAAGATGCCCCCGACCCCGCGCGGCTCCTTGCGGTGGCGGTTGAAGAAGTACTCGTCCGCCCAGGCCTTGAAGCGGGGATAGTAAGTTGGATCGTGCCGGTCGCAGGCGCCTTTCAGCACGCCGTGGAAGAAGGCCGTGTCCTCCTCCACCGGCCGCATCGGGTTGAGGTCCGAGCCGCCCCCGAACCACCAGGCCGTCGGCGTCCAGAACATCCGCGTGTTCATGTGCACCGCCGGGCATTTCGGCGAGCGCATGTGCGCCACCAGGCTGACGCCCGAGGCCCAGAACCGCGGATCCTCGGCCAGGCCCGGGATCTCGTGGCGCGCGCTGAGCGAGCGCTGCGCCTGCTCCCCCAGGCGGCCGTGGACGGCCGAGACGTTGACCCCGACCTTCTCGAACAGCCGACCGCCGCGCATCACCGACATCAGGCCGCCGCCGCCTTCCGAGCCGTCCTCGGAATCGCGCCGGGTCTCGGTCCGCTCGAAGCGGCCGGGGGGCAGGTCGGCGTGGGGGCCGTCGGGGAAGGCCCCGGCCTGCGCGTCCTCCAGCGCCTCGAACGCGGCGCAGATCTGGTCGCGAAGCTCGGCGAACCAGTCGGCCGCGCGTGTCTTTTCGGCCTCGCCGACCGGCTGAATCGTCAGGGTCACGAATGGTCCTCCGGATTGTCGTTGATCCATTACGGTTCCTCGCTAGCTTCGCGCAACCTCGCCGAGGCCCCGCGATTCCTGCGGGGCGTGCCGGCCAGGTCGGCGGCGCGGCATCCCATTTCCCGTTTCGGCCCCTCGCGGGCGCCGGCCCCGTTCCTGCGACCTCCCCGGTCCATCCCCTTTCGGCGCGTCCCCATGGACGCGCGACGCCTGCTTCGGAGAGCCCTCATGCTCCCCCTTTATCGTCGTCTCCGCGACCTTGCGGATCCGTTCGTCGCCTACGAGGCGAAGACCCCGCCCGACCGCTACTGGCCCTTCATGTGGGCGATGCTGTCGCCGCTGAAGCGCCCGATGTTCGCCGCGGGCGCGCTGGGCGTGTGCGTGGCGATCATCGAGACCTCGCTGATCTGGTACGCGGGCCGTCTGGTGGACATGCTGGCCCAGGTCGGCGCCGAGCAGGGCGCGGAGGCGCTGTGGTCGACCCGCGGGCTGGAGCTCGCCTTCGTCGCGCTCCTGATCCTGACGGTGCGCCCGCTCGCCATCGGCGCGCAGATGGCGACGCTCGACATGCTGGTGGGGGTGAACGCGGTGGCGCTGGTGCGCTGGCGCGCGCATCGCCACGTGCTGGGCCAGTCGGCGAGCTTCTTCCAGAACGACTTCGCCGGCCGCATCGCCAACCGGATCGTGCAGACTGCGCCGGCGGTGGAGGAATCCGCCTTCGGCGCGCTGGAGGGGATCGTCTACTTCTGCTCCTACGTGATCGGCGCGCTGCTGGTGCTCAGCCAGGCCGACGCGCGCCTGGCGATCCCGATCCTGATCTGGCTGGTGGTCTACGGCACGATCCTGCGCATCCTGGTGCCGAAGATGTCCCATGCGGCGGAGGAGAGCTCCAAGGGCCGCTCCGCCCTGACCGGCAAGATCGTGGACGCCTACACCAACATCCAGACCGTGAAGCTCTTCGCCCACGGCAAGCGGGAGCTCGACCTCGCGCGCGAGGCGATCGAGGACCTGCGCGAGCGCGACGGGAACGAGATGGCGCTGATGTCGCTGATGTCGTTCTCGCTGGCCCTGACCGGGGGCCTGCTGATCGTGGGCGCGCTGGGCACGGCCGTGTGGCTGTGGTCGATCGGGGAGACGACGCTGGGCGCGGTCTCGGCCGCCTCCGCGCTGGTGCTGCGGCTGAACGCGATGATGGGCTGGATCATGTGGGTGACCTCCCAGCTCTTCCGCTACGCCGGGACCATCGCCGAGGGGATGATCACCATCTCGAAGCCGCACGAGATCGTGGACGTCCCCGACGCGGCCGAGCTGGCGCTGACCCGCGGCGAGATCCGCTTCGACGGCCTGCGCCACCGCTACGGCCGCCAGGCCGGGGGGCTCGACGGCATCGACCTCACGATCCGCCCGGGCGAGCGGGTGGGGCTGGTCGGGCGTTCCGGCGCCGGCAAGTCCTCGCTGGTCAACCTGCTGCTGCGCTTCCACGACGCCGAGGAGGGGCGGATCCTGGTCGACGGCCAGGACGTGGCGCGTGTCACGCAGGATTCCCTGCGCAACGCCATCGGCATGGTCACGCAGGACACCTCGCTCCTGCACCGCTCGGTCCGCGACAACATCCTCTACGGCAAGCCCGGCGCCTCGGAGGCGGAGATGCACGCCGCCGCCGCCCGGGTCTCGGCCCATGACTTCATCCTGGGGCTCGAGGACTCGGCCGGGCGCCGCGGCTACGACGCCCATGTCGGCGAGCGGGGCGTGAAGCTCTCGGGCGGCCAGCGCCAGCGCATCGCGCTGGCCCGGGTGGTGCTCAAGGACGCCCCGATCCTGGTGCTGGACGAGGCGACCTCGGCGCTGGACTCGGAGGCCGAGGCCGCGATCCAGGAGGCGATGGAGGAGCTGATGGAGGGCAAGACGGTGATCGCCATCGCCCACCGCCTGTCGACCATCGCCTCGATGGACCGGATCGTGGTCCTCGACGCCGGCCGCATCGCCGAGCAGGGCACCCACGGCGAACTGCTGGCCCGCGGCGGCCTCTACGCCGGCTTCTGGGCCCGCCAGTCCGGCGGCTTCCTGGGCGAGGACGCCGCCGCCGAGTAGCCGCACCCCGCAGCCGGGCGCCCATGGCGGCGCCCGGCCCGCCCCCGGAGCCCCCCGCCCCAGGCGCCCCGGGGAGCGCCTGTTCTTCGGAGCCGTCTCTCGCGGATGCCGGAAAGAGCGACTCGTCCCCGCCGGTCAGGGATCGCGAAGCGACCCGCGCTTGCGCGGGCTTGTCCTTGACCGGCGGGGGCGAGTCGCTCAGGCATCCATCAGCGAGAGACGGCTCCGAAGGACAGGCGCGGGGCGTTTTGTTCTTTGGTGAGTCAGGAGCCCGCCGGAGGCTCCCCCAGCCCAGATCCGGGCGCGCCCCCGGCCGCAGGCCCAAGCCCGCCCGCAGGGCGCCTCCGTCCCCCGCGCCCACGCGTCTCCCCCTCCGCCCACCTCTGCCTATGGCGCGCGTCCCGCTCAGCGGGTAAGGAGCGACGACGCCCCAAAGGAGACAGGCCGTGGCTTCTTCCTCGCCCGCCCGGACCATTCCGCCGCATCCGACCATCCGGCCCCAGCCCGGGATCCTGGATATCGCCGCCTATGTGGGCGGCGAGTCGAAGATCCCCGGGGCCAACCGGGTGATCAAGCTCAGCTCGAACGAGAACCCCTACGGCCCCTCGCCGAAGGTGGCCGAGGCCTTCGCGGCCGCCGGTTCGAAGCTCGCCGCCTATCCCGACGGCGGCCATGCCGAGCTGCGCCGGACCATCGGCGAGGTCCACGGCCTCGACCCCGCCCGGATCCTGTGCGGCAACGGCTCGGACGAATGCCTGGCGCTCCTCGCCCAGGCCTATGCCGGGCCGGGGGACGAGGTGATCCACACCGAGCACGGCTTCGGCCTCTACAAGATCAACGCCCAGATGGTCGGCGCGACGCCCGTCGAGGTCGGCGAGACCGACCTGACCACCGACGTGGACAAGATCCTCGCGGCCTGCACGGACCGCACGCGGCTCGTCTACATCGCCAACCCCAACAACCCCACCGGCACCAAGATCGGCCGGGCGGAGCTCGCGCGCCTCGCCGAGGGCCTGCCCCCGGCCGCCCTGCTGGTGCTCGACGGCGCCTACGCCGAGTTCGTGCGCGACGCCGACTACGACGCGGGCGCCGAGCTGGTGGACGCGCGGGACAACGTGGTGATGACGCGGACCTATTCGAAGATCCACGGGCTCGCCGCGCTCCGGATCGGCTGGATGTACGGCCCCGACCACGTGATCGACGCGCTCAACCGCTTCCGCCCGCCCTTCAACCTCAACACGGCCGCCCTGCTGGCCGGCGAGGCGGCGATGCGCGACGTGGCGCATGTCGAGCGCTGCGCGGTGCTCAACGAGGTCTGGCGCGACTGGCTGGTCAAGCGGCTGGCGGCGGCGGGCATCCCCTGCACGCCGACCCACGCCAACTTCGTCCTGGCGGGCTTCGGCTCGGCCGAGAAGGCCGAGGCCGCGGACGCCTTCCTGAAATCCCGCGGGCTGATCGTGCGGCGCACCGCCTCCTACGGCCTGCCCGACCGACTGCGCATCACCATCGGCGACGAGACCGGCTGCCGGGCCGCGGCGGAGGCGCTGGAGGCGTTCATGGCCGCCCGAAAGACCTGATCGGAAGACCTGAACGGATGACGATGATCTACGAGAAAGTCGCGCTCATCGGCCTCGGCCTGATCGGCGGCTCGTTCAGCCTCGCCGCCAAGCGCGCGGGGCTGGTGGGCCATGTGGCCGGCCACGCCCGCACGCCGGAGACGCGCGAGACGGCGCTGCGCCTGGGCCTGTGCGACAGCGTCCACGCCACGGCGGCCGAGGCCGCGGAGGACGCCGACCTCGTCCTGCTCTGCGTGCCGATGGGCGCGATGGCGCGCGTGGCCGAGGAGATCGCGCCTTCCCTCAAGCCCGGCGCCACCGTCTCGGACGTGGGCTCGGTGAAGGGCCCGATCCAGGAGGCGGTCGCGCCCTTCATCCCCGAGGGCGTGCACCTGATCCCCGGCCACCCGCTGGCGGGGACCGAGCATTCCGGCCCCGAGGCCGGCTTCGCCGAGCTCTTCGAGAACCGATGGGTGATCCTGACCCCGAACGAGGACACCGACCCGCAGGCGCTGGCCCGGCTGGCGGAGTGCTGGACCGGCTGCGGCGCGAACGTCGACACGATGGACCCCGCCCACCACGACCTGGTGCTGGCGGTGACCTCCCACGTGCCGCACCTGATCGCCTACACGATGGTGGGCGTCGCCGACGACATGCGCCGGGTGACCCAGTCCGAGGTCATCAAGTACTCGGCCGCCGGTTTCCGCGACTTCACCCGCATCGCCGCCTCCGACCCGACCATGTGGCGCGACGTGTTCCTGACCAACAAGCAGGCGACGCTCGAGATCCTGGGCCGCTTCACCGAGGAGCTCTTCGCCCTCCAGCGCGCCATCCGGACCGAGGACGGGCCGCAGCTGTTCGACTATTTCACCCGCACCCGCGCGGTGCGCCGGGGGATCATCCAGGCCGGGCAGGACACCGCCGCGCCGGACTTCGGCCGCTCCGCCCGCCGCACGGGGGAGAGCGGGAAGCCATGAGGACCGCGGCCCGGACCTTCGCCTCCGGGCCGCTTCGCGCGGCGCTCGCCATCGCGCTGACCCTCGCCGCCCTGCCCTCGGCCGCGCAGACGCCCGCCGCGCCGCCGGCCCGGCCGGAGGTGGGCCTCGCGCCCGCGCCCTCCGATCCGCCGCCGGCCTCCGCCTACGCCTCCGCGGTGCCGGAGGCCGCCCGCGTCCGCGACGCCGGCGACGGCCGCGGCGGCGCCTGGCCCGCGCCCCCGCCGCGCCGCCCCGGCGCGGCCGCGCAGCCCGAGGCCGCCTCGCCCCCGCCTCCCGTCGACGTCCCCCTGGCGGCGACGGAGCCCCAGGCCTCCCCCGCGCCCGACGCGCCCGCGCCGCCGCCCGCGCGCGGCCTGCCCGCCGACCTGCGCTCGACCCTCGAGGCGGCGGTGGCCGAGGCCCCGGACGGGCCGCAGACCGAGGCGCCGGCCGAGCTGCAGGCCGCGCCCGCGGCGCCCCCGGTCGCCCCGGCCGAGGCGACGCCGGCGCCCGGCCCCGTCCCGGACATGGGCACAGCGCTCGCCGCCGCGGTCTCGCCCCTGCCCGCCGCCCGGCCGCAGGCGCCGGCCGTCTCGCGGGAGCGGGCGGTGGCGAGCCTCCTGCCCGATCCGCGCTCGGGCGTGCGCCCGCCGCGCGGCGCGGTCTCCCGCCCGCAGGGGGAGCCTTCGGAGAGCGGCGCGCCGGCCGCCGCCGCGGGCGGGCTCTGCGGCGATCCGCGGCTGGCGGGGCGCCCGCAGGCGCCGATCGACGGCCCCGGCCGCTGCGGGATCGAGGCGCCGGTCGAGGTGACCCATGTGCTCGGCGTCGCCCTGACGCCGCCCGCGGTCGTCAACTGCCGCACCGCGAGAACCTTCGCCGGGTGGCTCGAACGCGGTCCGATGCGCGACGCGAAGCCGATGCTGGGCGCGCGCATCGCCAAGGTGCGCGTGGCGGCCAGCTACGCCTGCCGCTCGCGCAACTCGCGCCCCGGGGCGCGGCTGTCGGAACATGCGCTGGGCAACGCCGTGGACGTGCGCGCTTTCCAGCTGACCGACGGGCGCGAGATCGCGCCGCTGCGCGGCTGGG
Source organism: Albimonas marina (assembly GCF_029223255.1). Classification (GTDB taxonomy): domain Bacteria; phylum Pseudomonadota; class Alphaproteobacteria; order Rhodobacterales; family Rhodobacteraceae; genus Albimonas. The sequence goes on along the minus strand of NZ_JARHUC010000009.1, from coordinate 104,987 downwards.
ACAAGGGCGACGCCGGGCGTTTCCTGAAGGCGGCCTGGAGCAGCGCCTGCGGCCCCTTCGGCACGGTGCTGGGGCCCGAGTCGGACGAATACCACCGCGACCACCTGCACTTCGACACCGCCAGGCGCAGCGAGGCGTGGTGCCGCTGACCGGCCCGCGGCCGGCGCCCCGATCCGCAGATCCCGTCCTCCGCCCCGCCGCCGGCCCGCCAGGCGGCGCCGCGCCGGCCCCGCCGCGGCGAGCGTTCGACCCGCCACGGGCGCGCGCGTCGCGCCGCGGCTCCCGCGGCGGGCGAGCCCCGGCGCGGGCGGATCAGAACCGCGGCGCGGGGCCCAGCGGGATCGGGCCCAGGAACATGTCGCCGCCGGCGAAGCGCAGGGGCGCCTCCAGCCCCTTGCCGTCGGAGGTCAGGTTCGACATCAGCCGCAGCCCCGCCTCAAGCGCGCCCGCCAGGTCCTGGGGCACGGCGCCCGCGGCGACCGCCGCCTCCAGCACCCGCTTCCAGTTCGAGACGGCGAGGTCGATCGTCCCCTCCGGCACGCCCGCCGCGTCCACCTCCAGCCGGCCCGAGCCGCGGATCGACAGCGGCCCCCAGGTCACCACCGAGGGGCGCAGCCACACCGTCTCGGGGCGCAGCGAGCCGGCCTCGACCGCCAGCCGGTCGAGCGGGCGGCGGAACACGGCGGTGGCGACGATCTTCGCCTCCTCCATCCGCTCCGGCAGCTCCTTCGCCAGCCGCTTGCCCAGCGCCGCGCGCCAGGCGTCGGGGGGCAGCAGGCCCTTGACGTCGAGCACGCCGTCATAGGCGTTCTCGCGCCCCCGCTCCTCCTCCGAGGCGCGCACCGAGAGCTGGCCGTCCGTGATCCCCGCGGTCCAGCCGAGGCCCGAGCGCAGCTCGAGATCGTGCATCTCCAGGATCCCGCGGGTCAGCTCCAGCCGCGTGTCCGGCACGAAGGCGGCCGAGGCGCGGAGCTGGCGCGCCTCCACCTCCACCGTCTCGCCAGGCACGGCGATGCGGTGCACGCCCGGCCATTCGGCGATCACCTTGTGGGGCTGGTAGCTGAGCATGTAGGTGCGGAAGGTCGGCGCGGCCCAGGCCCAGCCGGCCTCGGGGTCGGATAGGCGCAGGCCCTCGGCGGTCATGTCGAAGCGGTTGGGAAAGCCCGCGACCGAGACGTCGGCCTCCGCCTGCCAGCCGTCGGCGCGGCGGTCGGCCAGCCAGCCGGTCACGGCCTCCTGCTGGGCGGTCGAGCCGACGTACCACCAGCCGCTCCAGGCGGCGAAGGCCAGCAGCAGCGCGCCCATGATGATGCCGAACCAGCGTCCCATCCGATCACCTCTCGTTCCGCCCGCCTTTTCCGCGGGCCGCCTTTTCCGCGGGGCCGTGACGGGGCATATAGCGGGCCCGAGGCGAGAGGGCGACCCGCCGGCGCCGGACCTGCGGCGGACGGCGGCGGAACGAGGAACGAAGACGCGATGCTGGGACGGGACGAAAGCGGCGCCCTGTGGGTGTTCGGCTACGGATCGCTGATCTGGAACCCGGGCTTCCCCTGGGCCGAACGACGCGCGGCGCGCCTGAGCGGCTTCCGCCGCGCCTTCTGCCTGCGCTCGATCCGCTATCGCGGCACGCCCGAGGCGCCCGGCCTGGTGCTGGCGCTGGCCGCGCGGCAGGGCGCCGAGTGCCGCGGCCTCGTCTACCGCGTCGCCCCCGATCACGCCGACGACGCCCACGCCTACCTGCGCGAGCGCGAGATGGTCACCGACGCCTATCACGAGACCGTGCAGGAGCTGGAGGTCGAGGGCCGCGCGCCGGTCCGGGCGCTGGCCTACGTGATCGACGAGGGGCATCCGCAGTACACGGACCTCTCCCCCGCCGGACAGGCCGAGGTGATCCTGCGCGCCCGCGGCCCGGCGGGATCGAACCGCGACTACCTGCACAACACCGTCGCCCACCTGCGCGACCTGGGCCTGCCCGATCCGGAGCTGGAGGCGCTGGACCTGCGGGTGCGCGCCCTGGCCGGCGAGGCGCAGGCGTAGGGCGCGCCGCCTACTCCTCCCCCTCCAGCGCCGCCAGCCCGCGGTCGAGCGTCTCGATCGCCGCGCGGCCGCGGGGGTTGGCGGGATGGGCGAGGGCGACGAGGGACAGAGCCTCGGGCGCGCCCTCGGGCGCGAAGCGGCGCAGGCCGGCCGCGAGATCGGCGAAGAGCGCATCCTCGGCGAAGAGCGCGGCGGCGTCCGCCTCCCCCGCCGCGACCATGCGCAGGCACTCGGCGGCGGTGGCGGGGGCCGCCCGCACCGCGCGCGGGGGCGCGAGTCCGAGGGCGGCGAGATCGGCGACGCTGCGCCCCTCCGGCCGGCAGATGCGCCGTCCGGCCAGGTCCGCGGGCCCGCGCGCCGCATCCCCCGCCCGCACGAACCAGGCGAGCGCCACCGAGGCGAGCGGCCGCGACAGGTCGTAGCGCGCGCAGATCTCGGCCGAGGCCGCATCGAGCCGCGCCAGCGCCGCGCAGTCCGGCGCGATCCAGGCGAAGGCGAGGTCGGCGCCGGCGCCCGGCGCGATCTCGGCGCGGGCGTCGCCCTCTCCCGCCTCGATCTCGACCGCCCGGCCGGACGCGCGGGCCAACGCCGCCTCGAGCCGGGCGCGCGCCCGGTCGGAGGCCGGCAGCGCCGCGGCGTCCCCGCCCCAGGCCACGCGGATCGGTCCGGCCTCGGGGTCCGGCGGCGTCGGCGGAGGGGAGGGCAGCGCGGCGGCGGCCGGCGCCTCCGCCCGCTCGGCCGGGGCTTCGGGATCGCCGCCGGCGGGTTCGGGCGTCTCGGCGTCTGGCGTCGCGGGATCGTCGGTCGGATCCGGCGCCGCGGCCTCCGCCGTCTCGGAGGGAGGGTCTTCGGGCGCCCTTGCCGGGGCCTCGGCCTCCGGCGGACAGGGCAGGCGCAGCACCTGCCCGACCTCGATATGGTCCGCGCTCTTCAGCCGGTCCTTGTTCAGCACGTAGATCGCCTGCGGGTCCGGCGCGCCCGGCGCCTCGCGCGCGATCCGGGCGAGCGTGTCGCCGGCCACGACCTCGTGCTCCCCGCAGCCCTGCGCGGCGGCGGCGAGCGTCGAGGCCCACAGGACGAGCGGCGCCAGCGCGGCGCCGGCCGCTTTCACGGCGCCACCCGCAGGGTCTGGTGGCCGTGAAAATGCCAGCGGCCGGACCGCTCCGGCGCGCCGGCCAGGCGCAGCTCCGGCAGGCGGCGGAACAGCACCGCCAGCGCCGCGCGCATCTCGAGCCGCGCCAGCGGCGCGCCGACGCAGAAATGCAGGCCCGCGCCCAACGAGACGTGCCGGTCGGCCCCCTCGCGGCCCAGGTCGGGGCGGGCGGGGTCGGCGAAGGCGGCCGGGTCGCGGTTGGCCGCGCCCAGCAGCAGGCCCACCTCCTCCCCCAGCCGCAGGCGCAGGCCCGCGACCTCCACCTCGCCCAGCGCGTAGCGGGAGAAGAGATGCAGGGGCGGGTCGTGGCGCAGGCACTCGTCCACCGCCCGCTCGCCCCCCGCCCGGCCGAAGGCGGCGCGGTCGAGGCCCTGCTCGACCACCAGGCGCACGGCGTTGCCGATGGCGTGGACCGTCGCCTCGTGGCCCGCGTTCAGCAGCAGGATGCAGGTGGTGACCAGCTCCGGCTCGGACAGGCGCGCGCCGCCCTCGGCGGCGGGATCCTCGGCGGCGATCAGCGCGTCGATCAGCGCCTCGCCGGGGCGGCGGCGACGCTCGGCGATCAGTTCGCGCATGAAGGCGGAGAAGGCCTCGGTCGCGGCGACCGCCCGATCTTCGGCCTCGCGATCGCGCCCGGCCTGGTACATGCCCACCATGTCGTGGGACCAGGCCAGCATCTGCGGCCCGGCCTCGACGGGGGCGCCCAGCAGCTCGGCGATCACGGTCAGGGGGATGGGGGTGGCGTAGGCCTCCATCAGCTCGACCTCGCCGTCGAAGCCGTCGATCAGCGTCTCGGCCAGCGCCTCGATGCGCGGGCCGAGACCGGCGATGGCGCGCGAGGTGAAGGCGCGGTTCACCAGCCGGCGCAGGCGGGTGTGGACCGGGGGCTCGCGCTCCAGCAGCGAATGCGCTTCGAAGGCGTAGAACGGGGCCAGCCGCTCGGGGATCGGCTCCCAGCCCAGCGCCTCGCGCGAGGCGAGGTGCGTGACCTCCCGCCCGAAGCGGCGGTCGCGCAGGACGGCCGAGACCTCGGCGTGTCCGCACAGCACCGGCTTGCCCAGCTCCTCCCAGAAGGCGACCGGGCCCAGCGCGCGCAGGCGTTCGTAGGCCGGGTAGGGATCGGCCATGAAGGCGGGGTCGGTGGGGGACTGGCGGAAGCGGGGCAGGTCGTCCGGCCTCATGACGCACTCCTGCTCGCTCGGCAACGCCGCAAACTGCGCCGCGCAGGCGGGCGAGGCAAGGGCGAGGACGCGGCGATTGCGGGGCGAATGCAGGGGGATGGCCGGCGCCGCGGAGGGAGGCCGCGGGCGCCGGCCCCGGAGGGGGAGGGCCGCCGGCGCCCCCGTCCCCTCAGGTCCGCGCGGCGCCGGCCTGCGCCGGGCGGACGAACGCGGCCCGGCGCCTCGCCGCGGCCCGGACCCTCGCGCCGGCCCGGGCGAGAGCGCCCGGGATCCACGCGACGGCCGCCCGCGCGGCGCCGCGCATGGCCCGGCTGCGGGCGCGCCGCGCCCAGATCGTGGCGGCGACGTAGTCGGCGGGGCCCGAGCGGGCGAAATCCATCTCCGTCATCGGATCAACTCCATTTCATCGGGGCGCGGGCGACGCGCCCTCTTCTCCATCGAATATCGGCATGCAATGGTGCGGCGACAAACGAGTTCTCCCGCCCTTCGGACAAGCCTGCTTTAACTGAGCCCCCGATGCCGGATCCCCGCCTCCCCCCGCTCGACGCCCTGCGCGCCTTCGACGCCGCCGCCCGGCACATGAGCTTCGCCCGCGCGGCGGAGGAACTGCACGTGACCCCCGCCGCCCTCTCCTGGCGCATCCGCCAGCTGGAGACGGAGCTGGGCACGCCGCTGTTCCGCCGCCTCAACCGCGCGGTGGAGCTGACCGAGGCCGGACGCGCCCTGGTCCCCGGCGTCGCCCGCGGCTTCGAGGCGTTCCGCGAGGCGCAGCGCGCCGTGCGGCGGCTGGGCGAGGCCCGCCCGCTGACCCTGACCGCCGGCCCCGCCGTCACCGCCAAGTGGCTGGCGCCGCGCCTGTTCCGCTTCGCCGCCGCGCATCCCGAGATCGAGCTGCGCTTCGTCGCCTCGCTGCGCACGCTGGATTTCGACCGCGACGAGGTGGACGCCGCCCTGCGCCTGTCGGGAGAGCCGGGGCCGGGCCTGTTCTCGAAGGCGCTGTGGCGCGACGCGCTGGTGCCGATGTGCGCGCCCGCGCGGGCGACGCGCCTGCGCCGGCCCGAGGACCTGGCCGGCCACACGCTGATCCACGACGATTCGATCTCCCGCACCGCCGGCGCGCCCGGCTGGGCGGAGTGGTTCGCCGCCGCCGGGGTCGCGCCGCCGCGGGTCGAGGGCGGGCTGCGGTTCTCGAGCTTCGATCCGGCGGTGGACGCGGCCCTGCAGGACGCGGGCGTGGTGCTGGGGCGGCTGTCGCTGTGCGCGGCGGACCTGGCGGCGGGGCGGCTCGCGATCCCCTTCGGCCCGATCCTGCCGATGCCCGGCGCCTACCGTTTCGTCTGCCCGGCGGGGGCGGAGCGCGACGCCCGCCTCGCCGCCCTGCTCGCCTGGCTGGAGGCGGAGACCGAATCGACGCGCGCCCAGCTCGCCCCCTTCGGCTTCGATCCGACCGGCGGCGAGGATCGGCCGGGGCCGGGCGAGGCGCCTGAACGCGCATGAACGACGGCGCGACGGGGCATTGTCGCCGGTTGGGAAGGCCGTCGCCACCTATCCCAACGGATGCTCAACATTGGGGCGTTTTCGCCGCAATCGCGTCGAAACCCCGCCGTGATCGACGACCACGGTCTGTCTCAAGGCGCGTGTTCCCAGAGCTGCGACCGGGAAAACGCCCCTCGGATCCGGCGTGTCGACGCGATTGCCCCCCCTCTGACCGTCGACACGCCGGATCCACCCCCTCCCCCTCCTCGCCCCCCCGCGGGCTTGACCCTGTCCGGCGCGCCCGGCAGACCGGCCCGCGTGCGCCAAGGCCCGTCGGCGCCCGTCCGAGGATGCCGAGCATGATCCTGCGCCGCCCCGCCCCCATCCCTCCCGGGGCCGCCCGATGAGCGCGGCCGAGGCCGGGGCCCGGCTGCGGGCGACCGCGGTCGGGGCGCTGGCGGTGCTGCTTTGGGCGCTGCTGGCGCTGCTGACCGTGCGCTCGGGGCAGGTTCCGCCTTTCCAGCTGACGGCGATGTGCCTGGGCGTCGGGGCGCTGGTGGGGGTGGTCTGGGCGCGGGTCGCCGGACGCTCGGCGCTGGCGGCGCTGCGCCAGCCCTGGCCGGTGGCGGCGCTGGGGATCGGGGGGATCTTCGGCTACCACTTCTTTTACTTCACCGCCCTGCGCAACGCGCCCGCGGCCGAGGCGGGGCTGATCGCCTACCTCTGGCCGCTGCTGATCGTGCTGTTCTCGGGCCTGCTGCCGGGGGAGCGGCTGCGCCCGCTGCACCTGGTCGGCGCGCTGGCGGCGCTGGCCGGAGCGGCGCTGATCCTCGCGCCCGGCGGGCGCATCGCCTTCGCGGGCGAATACGCGCTGGGCTTCGCCGCGGCGGGCCTGTGTTCGCTGCTGTGGTCGGGCTACTCGGTGCTGTCGCGCCTCGCGGGGAAGGCCCCGACCGAGGCGGTGACCGGCTTCTGCCTAATCGGCGCGGTCCTCTCGGCGCTGGCGCACCTGGCGCTGGAGCGCACGGTCTGGCCGGCGACGGGGGGCGAGTGGCTGGCGGTGCTGGCGCTGGGGGCGGGGCCGCTGGGGCTCGCCTTCTACGTCTGGGACGTGGGCGTGAAGCGGGGCGACATCCAGCTCCTGGGGGTGGCCGCCTACGCGGCGCCCCTGCTCTCGACCCTCGCGCTCGCCGCGGCGGGGGAGACGGCGCTGACCCCGGGCCTCGCCCTGTCGGCGGCGCTGATCGCGGGGGGCGCGGGGCTCGCCGCGCTCGGCTCCTCGCGGCGGGGCCGCGGCGCGGCGCCGGTGGACCCGCCAGAGCGCCCGACGGCCTGAGGCGCCCGAGGGCCAGACGCGTTCGGCGCCGGAACGTCCCGCGGGCCTGCCGCGAGTCGGCGCCCCGAAAACAAGGCGGGGCGCAGGCCCCCCGGCCGCGCCCCTGCCCCGGAGCCACCAGCCCCCCTCCCGGGGGCGGGCTCCGCCGACCCCTCTCGGGGCCAGTCGGGTTCAACCCGTCGTCAATTCAGTGGATCGCGGGACTGAGCCGCGTGATCTCCTCCTTCAACTTCAGCTTTTCACGCTTCAGGCGGGAAACCTCCAGGTCGTTCACGGCCGGGCGGCGCTGCTCCTCCTCGATCATGCGGTTGAGAGTCTCGTGCTTCCTGCGCAGCTCGGTGATGTGGCCGGCGAGGTTCATGGACGTCCTCCTTGCTGATCTAGCGATGCCCATAAGATTGGCGCCGAAAGCCCGAGTCGTCATCATAAATACACAGGCTTGTGACGGAAAATTCGTAAGGCTTCAGAAGAGATGAACGTTAACGAACCCTTGAGCGCAAGATCATTGCGCTCAAGGGCAACATTCTTTCAAAAATGCCCCGTTCGGGCGATCAGCTGCGCGGCAGCGCACGCTCCGCGATCCGGGTCCAGTAGTGGACGCCGATGGGGCTGATCTCGTCGTTGAAATCGTACTGCGGATGGTGGAGCGGCGCCGTGTCCCCGTTGCCGATGAAGATGAAGGAGGCCGGGATCACCTGCCCGAAGAAGGCGAAATCCTCGCCGCCGAGCACCGCGGTCGCGGCGGGGTCGACGTTGGCCTCGCCCACCACCTCCTGCATCACCGAGACGGCGAAATTCGTCAGCTCCGGGTCGTTCCAGGTGACCGGATAGGCGTCGAGGCCCAGCTCCGCCTCCACCGTGCAGCCCATGGCGGCGGAGATCATCTCGCACTGCCGGCGCATCTCCCCGATCAGCTGGCCGGCGAGCGCCTGGTCGAGCACGCGCACCGTCCCCCACAGCTCCGCCTCCGGCGGCAGCACGTTGTAGGCGGAGCCGGCGGAGAACTTGGTGATCGAGATCACCGCGGGGTTCATCGGGTCCCGGCGGCGGGAGACGATGGACTGGAAGGCGGTGACCAGCTGCGCCCCCGCCACGATCACGTCGTCGGCGAGATGGGGCATGGCCGCGTGGCCGCCCTTGCCCTTGATCACGATCTTGAAGCGGTCGGCATAGGCCAGCGCCGCGCCCGGCGTGGTGCCCATCGTCCCGACCGGCGAGCCGGGGTGGTTGTGCATCCCGAAGGCCGCGCGCACCGGCCAGCGCTCGAGCAGCCCGTCGTCGATCATCGCCTTGGCGCCGCCGCCGCCCTCCTCCGCCGGCTGGAAGACGAAGACCAGGGTGCCGGCGAAATTGCGCGTCTCGGCCAGGTGCTTCGCCGCCCCCAGCAGCATCGTCGTGTGACCGTCGTGGCCGCAGGCGTGCATCTTGCCGGGCGTCTTCGAGGCGTAGGGCGCGCCCGTCGCCTCGAGGATCGGCAGCGCGTCCATGTCGGCGCGCAGGATGATCCGCTGCTCCTTGTCCGTCGCCGGGCCGTCGGCGCCGTGCAGGATGCCCACCACGCCGGTCTTGCCCAGGCCCTCGACCACCTCGTCGAAGCTCCACGAGCGCAGCTTGGCGGCGACGACGCCGGCGGTGCGCACCTCCTCGTAGTTCAGCTCGGGATGTTCGTGCAGGTCGCGCCGCCACTCCGTCATCTCGGCCTGCATCGAGGCGATGGAGTTCGGGATCGGCTTGTTCATGGGGTCCCCCGGGAAGGTCGCGCGCGGAGCGGGCCGCGCGGTGGTCGCGTCTCCACCCGAGACTGGCACGCGCGCCCGCTTCGCGGAAGCGCGCAGCGGCCGCGGCCCCGCGTTCCCTGCGCGTCACGTCGCGTCACAGGCCGCGCCGCCGAACCGAAGCGCCGCGAGCTCAGCCGCGGCGGGGCAGCGCGCGCTCGACCAGCCGGGTCCAGTAGGCGACGCCGTGGGGGGCGGCGGCGTCGTCGAAATCGTACTCGGGGTGATGCACCGGCGCGGTGTCGCCGTTGCCGATGAAGGCGAAGCAGGAGGGGACGGCTTCCGCGAACCAGGCGAAGTCCTCGCCGCCCATCTCGGTGGGCATGGCGGGGTCGACCGCGTCCTCCCCCGCCACCTCGCGCATCACCTCCACCGCGAAGGCGGTCACGGCGGGGTCGTTGACCAGCGCAGGGTCGGCGTCGAGCCCCAGCTCGCAGGCGACCTCGACGCCGTGGGCCGCGGCGACGCCTTTCGCCACCCGCTCCATCCCCTCGATCATCGGGGCGACCAGCTCGGGGTCGAGCGCGCGCAGCGTGCCCCACAGCTCGGCGGTCTGGGGGATGACGTTGTCGGTGGTCCCCGCCTCGAAGCGGGTGACGGAGATCAGGGCGGGGTTCGTCGGGTCGCGCCGCCGCGCGATCAGCGCCTGCAGGCCCTGCACCACCTGCGCCGCCGCCACGATCACGTCGTCGGCGAGATGCGGGCGCGCGGCATGGCCGCCGCGCCCGCGCAGGGTGATGCGGAAGCGGTCGGAATAGGCCAGCGCCGGCCCCGGCCGCGTCCCCATCGCGCCGACCGGCATCCCGGGGACGTTGTGCAGGCCGAAGGCCGCGCGCACTGGCCAGCGCTCCAGCAGCCCGTCGTCCATCATCGCCTTGGCGCCGCGGTCGCCCTCCTCCGCCGGCTGGAAGATCAGCACGGCGGTGCCGGAGAAGGCCCGCGTCTCGGCCAGGCGCTTCGCGGCGCCCAGCAGCATGGTGGTGTGGCCGTCGTGGCCGCAGCCGTGGAAGGCGCCGGGAAGGGTGGAGGCATGGGGCAGGCCCGTCGCCTCCTGCATCGGCAGGGCGTCCATGTCGGCGCGCAGCAGGATGCGGCGCGCGGCGTCGTCGGCGGGGCCGTCCTCGCCGTGGATCACGCCCACGACGCCGGTGCGCCCGACGCCCTCCACCACCTCGTCCACGGCCCAGGCGCGCAGCTTCGCGGCGACGATCCCGGCGGTGCGGTGCACCGCGAACCCGACCTCGGGGTGGGCGTGCAGATCGCGCCGCCAGGCGGTCAGCTCGGGCGCGAGGACGGCGATGGCGTTGGGGACGGGACGGGGCATGGGGATCGCTCTAGGGCCAGGTGGGGTCGAGGCGCAGGGGCGCCGCGTCGCGCAGCACCGCGCGCGCGGCGTCGGAGAAATCCTCGCGGTCCGCCTCGTGGCGGGGACCGTCGTGCAGGACGAGCGGGGCCAGCAGCAGGGGCGGGCCCTTGGCCCCCTTGCGCGCGGCGACGATCACCCGGCGGGCCGGGCGGCCCGCGCGCGCCGAGAGCGGCAGGATCCGCAGGTCTCCCGCCCGCCCGTCCAGCGCCACCACGATCCGGGCCAGCGCCTCGGCCCGGTGGATCGCCACCAGCCGCCCGCCGGGGCGCAGGCGGCGCAGGGCGGCAGCGATCCAGTCGGCGATGGGCGCCGCCTCGACATGGGCGCGGGAGCGGCCGACGTCCTCGGGCGCGGGCGCGCCGGGCGGATACCAGGGCGGGTTGGTCAGCACCAGGTCGAAGGACATCGCCCGCAGTTCCGCCGGCGGTCGGGCCATGTCGCCCTCGTGCACCGTCAGCGTCGTCCCCGCCTCGGCCGCGTTGCGCCGGGCGAGGGCCGCGTAGGCCGGCTGGATCTCGAGCCCGTGCAGCTCCAGCCCCGGCACGCGGGAGGCGAGGCACAGCGCCGCCGCCCCCGCCCCGCAGCCCAGGTCCAGCGTCACGTCCCCCGCCCGCGCGGGGCAGGCGGCGGCCAGCAGCACCGGGTCGGTCGCGGCCCGGTAGCCGCGCCGCGGCTGGCGCAGCATCACCCGCCCGCCCAGGAAGGCGTCGCAGGTCAGGTCGGCGTCGCCGAAGCCGCCGGGCGGGGGCGGCTCCTCTCGCTTGCGGGGGGCGGCCTGGCCCGGCCCGTCCCTCACGCGCGGCGCTCCGGCGTCAGCTCGTCGCCCAGGTCGTTGTCGCGCAGCACCGCGCGGGCCCGGAAGGCCTGGTCGCGCGGCACCATCAGACGCTGCGGCAGAACGCCCAGACTGCCCTCGAGGACGCTCGTGTGGACGTCGAATACGAAGCAGTCTATATCCTCGCCGCGAAGCAGGGCCGTGGCGAAGGCGATCGTGGCGGGGTTTGTCGTGCGAAGCAGCTCGATCATCCCCGCAGGGTTACCCGCACCGGCCCCGCCCGTCGAGACGCGGGCGCGCCGACCCGAAATTCCGCGCGGCCGCGCCCGGCGCGACGCGCGCCTCGATGGGACCCGATGACGCCCGTGACAGCGCCTTCCGCCTCCTCCGCCGCCCTGAAGCCCGCCCGCGCCGACTCGCAGGACGCGTTCCAGCGCCTGATGGACCTGGTCGCGGGGGATCTGGAGTCCGTGAACCGCCTGATCGCGGATCGCATGGCCTCCGAGCACGCGCCGCGGATCCCCGAGGTCACGCGCCACCTGGTCGAGGCCGGCGGCAAGCGCCTGCGCCCGATCCTGACGCTGGCCGCGGCCCGCATGTCGGGCTACGCGGGCGAGGACCACGTGAAGCTCGCCGCCACGGTGGAGTTCATCCACACCGCCACGCTGCTGCACGACGACGTGGTGGACGAGAGCGCCCAGCGCCGCGGCCGCCCCACCGCCAACCTGCTGTGGGACAACAAGTCCTCGGTGCTGGTGGGGGACTACCTGTTCGCGCGCAGCTTCCAGCTGATGATCGAGGCCGGCAGCCTGCGCGTCCTCGACATCCTCGCCAACGCCTCGGCCGTGATCGCCGAGGGCGAGGTGCTGCAGCTCGCCACCGCCAACGATCTCGGCACGGGCGAGGCCGCCTACCTGCAGATGATCCACGGCAAGACCGCCGCCCTTTTCGCCGCCGCGACCGAGGTGGGGGGCGTGATCGCCGCCGCGCCCGAGGCGCAGGTGCAGGCGCTGAAGACCTACGGCACCGCGCTGGGCATGGCCTTCCAGATCGTGGACGACGTGCTGGACTACGGCGGCGCCTCGGCGACGCTGGGCAAGAACACCGGCGACGACTTCCGCGAGGGGAAGGTGACGATGCCGGTCCTGCTCGCCGTCGCCGCCGCCCCGGACGAGGAGACCCGCGCCTTCTGGAAGCGGGTGATCGAGAAGCGCGACCAGGCCGAGGGCGACCTCGAGCGGGCGCTGGAGCTGATGAGCGCCGCCGGCGCCCTGGCCGGCGCCGAGAGCCGCGCCCGCGCCTACGCCGCCGAGGCGCGCGAGGCGCTGGCCGCTTTCCCCCCCTCCGACCTGCGCGCCGCGCTGGAAGGGGTGGTGGAGTTCGTCGTCTCCCGCCTGAACTGACAGCGGCGGGGGCGTCGCAAGACGCGCCTTGCGCACGCCGCCTCGACGCGGGAAGGGGAGGCTCTGGTCCCTGACCCGCCGCCGGACTTCGACCTGACGGTCCGCGCCCCCGCGCCGCTCCTCTGCAACCGCTCTGCGCCACGCCGCCTCGCTGCAAACACTGCCAAGGCGAGGATTTCAGGCGTTCCGCCTCCTGCCCGAGGCGCCCCCGAGCGGACGGGCAAGGCGCGCCGCTCGTCCCCCCATCGTCCCACCCCCTCGTCCCCGCGAACGCCCTCCGCCGCCCTGGCCCGCGACGGGGACGGCAGGGCGGGGCGATGCGGCCGCGCAGCGGACGCGAGGGCCGCCCGGCCGGTCCGGGCGCCCCGCTCGGCCGGCTTCCGCGACGCGGAAATCCGCGCAGACCCTTTGACTTGCCGGCCGGCTGAGGCTTGAGTGCAGGCGACGCCCCTCCGCCCGCGGAGCGCGGCGCGGCGGGCGCGGGCCCGCGGGAGACGGAGCCTCGGACCCTCATGCACGCCAGACCACGGCGCGACGCGCGCGGCGCCCTCGCCCGCCCCCTTGCGCGGGCCGCCGAGCCGCGCCCCCGGCGCGCGGAAGGCCCCGCGGCATGAAGGAGACCCGGATCGAGCCTCCCGCCGTCGGCGCCTCGCGCCGCATCGCCCTGCCGGTGCTGCTGGTGGCGGTGGTGGTGGTGACCATCGACATCTCGATGACCTCCACCGCCCTGCCCGCCATCGCCGAGGGGCTGGGCGTGGCGCCGGCCACCACCATCTGGATCATCAACATCTACTATCTCGCCGTGGTGGCGGCGCTCCTGCCCGCCGCCGCGCTGGGCGAGATCGCGGGCCATCACCGCGTCTTCACCGCCGGCCTCGCGATCTTCGCCGCCGGCGCGCTGATCGCGGGGCTCGCGCCCTCGCTCGAGGTGCTGATCGCGGGGCGCGCGGTGCTGGGCGTGGGCTCGGCGCTGACCTCGGCGACCACGCCGGCGCTGATCCGCGCGCTCTATCCGCCCGAGAAGATGGGGCGGGGACTGGGCCTCTACGCCACCGTGGTGGGGGTCTCGATCACCGCCGGGCCGACGGCGACCTCGGCGATCCTCGCCGTCGCCGACTGGCCCTGGCTGTTCCTGCAGGCGGCGGTCACCGCGGGCGTCTGCACCCTGCTGTGCCGCCGCGCCCTGCCCGCGACCGAGCGCAGCGCGCGCGCCTTCGATCCGCTCGCCGCGGTGCTGTGCGCGGCGATGTTCTCCTTCCTGCTCTTCGCCATCGCGGGGGCGGCGCACCTGGGCGCCGGCCCGGCGCTGGCGGCGCTGGCCGCCGCCGCGATCCTCGCCGTCGCCCTGCGCCGGCGCGAGGCCGGCCGGCCCGCGCCCCTGCTCGCGGCCGACCTCTTCCGCGCGCCGCTCTTCGCCCTGTCCTCGGCCACCGCCATCGTCGCCTTCTCGGTGCAGGGGCTGGCCTTCGTGGTCCTGCCCTTCCTGCTGCATTACGAGCTCGGCTACTCGCAGGTGCAGGCGGGGCTGCTGATCATCCCCTGGCCGGCGGCGCTGGTGGTGATGTCGGTCATCGCCCCCCGCCTGGCCGAGCGGACGCCGCCGGGCCTGCTGGGGGGCTTCGGCCTCGTGACGCTCGCCGTCGGGCTGTGGCTGGTGGGCACGATCCCGCTGGGCGCGGGCCCGGTCGAGATCGGCTGGCGGCTGGTGGTCTGCGGGATCGGCTTCGGCTTCTTCCAGTCGCCCAACATGCTCGCCATCATGTCCTCCGCCCCGCGGGAGCGGTCGGGCGGCGCGGGCGGCATCCTCGCCACCTCGCGCCTGCTGGGCCAGTCGGTGGGGGCGGCGGCGGTGGCGCTGTGCATTTCGGTCGCGCCGGAGCGGGGGATCCACGTGGCCCTGTGGCTGGGCGTGGGGGCGGCGCTGGTGGGGGCGGCCGTCAGCCTGACCCGCCTGATCCCCGGCATCCGCCGCGGCGTCTGAGGCGGCGCGCGAAGGCCCCGCCCGCGCAGGCGCGGACGGGGCGGGTCGCGGGAGAGGGCCGCGCCCCCGTCAGTCCTTCAGCCAGACGTCCATCCAGGGCGCGAGCGGGCCGAACGCCCCCTCGGGCGGGTTCTGCACGCGGGCGTTCCAGACCGAGGTCGTGTAGTCCTCGGGCATCCAGATGAAGACCACGTCCTCGACCGCCTTGCGCTGGATGTCGGCGTAGATCGCCTTGCGCGCCTGCACGTCCATCTCCACCGCCGCCGCGTCCAGCAGCGCGTCCATCGCCGGGTCGCAATAGCCCTGCGTGTTCGCCCAGATCACGTTGCGGATGTTGTCGCAGTCGAAGTGGCGGTGCATCCCGATTACCGGGTCGGGATAGTTGAAGGACCCGTTCATGGTCGCCTGGTACCCGAACGAGCCGATCTTCTTGGCCCAGGAGGCGAAGTCGGGCGCCGGGCGCAGCGTCACCTCGATGCCCAGCTTGCCGAGCTGGCTCTTGATGTACTCGGCCATCGGCCGGTGCGCCTGCGGCGCCCAGGAGGGGACGTCGAGCTCGAAGGCGAAGCGCTTGCCGTCGGCGCCGGCGGGATATCCGGCCGCGTCCAGCATCGTCGCGGCCAGCTCCAGGTCCGGGGCGTAGGCGGGCAGGCCCTCGGCATGGAACGGGTTGCCGCCGTGCAGCGGCCCGTCGCCGGGCGTGGCGCGGCCGCGGAAGATCACCTTCGACAGGAACCCGGTGTCGATCGCGTGGGCCAGCGCCTCGCGCACCGCGCGGTCGGAGAACGGCTTCTCCCGCAGGTTCATCTCCAGGTAATGGATGTAGCCCACCGCGCCGTAGCCCTCGGTGGTCACGGTCAGGCCGTCCACCTTCTCCAGCCGGTCTGCGGACTGGGGGGTGAGGCCGGCGAAGCCCGCGAGGTCGATCTCGCCGTTCTCCAGCATCAGGGCGCGGGCCAGGGCGTCGGGGATCCGCGGCATCACGATGCGCTCGAGGTAGGGCTTCCCCTCGATGAAGAAGGCGTCGTTGCGCACCAGCACCAGCCCCCGCTCGAGATCGTTCGATTCGACCTTGAACGGGCCCGAGCCCACCACGTCCTCCATGTTGCGGGGGTGGGAGCGCAGCTCCTGCCCGTCGCCGTAGACGTGCTTGGGGATGATCGGCAGCAGCAGCGGCTGCATCGACAGCAGCAGGCCCGGCACGGGCTGGGAGAGGCGGACGACCACGGTCTGCGGGTCCGGCGCCTCGACCGTCTCCACCTGCCCGAACATCGCCTGTCCGAAGGGATGGTTGGCGCGCACCGTCTCGAGCGAGAAGGCCACGTCCTCGGCGGTGATCGGCGCGCCGTCGTGGAACGTGGCGCCGGGGACGAGGTGGAAGGTGTAGGCCAGCGCGTCCTCCGAAATCTCCCAGCTTTCAGCGAGATAGGGCGTGGCCTGGTAGTCGGCCCCGATCAGCACCAGCCCCGCGAAGATCTGGCTGCCGGGCACGCCCGTCGCCGCCCCCGACTGCACCGCGGGGTTCAGGGTGCGGTAGCCGGAGGTGAAGGTGTCGAGCTCTCCGCCCCGCACCGGCTCCTGCGCCGCGGCCGGCAAGGCGGCCAGCAGCGCGAGGGCGGGCAGGACGGCGCGGGCTGGCAGGAGGGCGCGGGCGCCGTGCATCGGCGGCCGTGTCGGGCGGATCGGTCGGGTCATGTCTGCGGTTCCCTGTCGGATCGGGGGGACTGATTTCGGTCCCGCCCTCCGTGGCTCGGGGGCGGCTGCTGAAAAGCGTTGCGGTGAATCTGAAATTGCGCAAGACTTTTTTCATATCAGCGAAACGAACCCGGATCCGCTTCGAAAATGACTGAAGACCGCGGCGATCGCCCGCCCCGCGCCCCTCGTCCCCCGGCCCTGCCCGAAGCCGCCGCCCCCGCGCCGGCGGCGGCCGAGCCGATCCCCGACGCGCGCGCCCCCATCGGCCAGCAGATCCGGGAGCTTCGCCGCGCGCGCGGCCTGAAGCTCGCGGAGCTGGCGGCGGCCACCGGCCGCTCGATCGGCAACCTCTCGGAGATGGAGCGGGGCAAGAGCCCGATCACCATCCAGTCGCTGGACGGGATCGCGCGGGCGCTCGACGTCTCGCTGAACTGGTTCTTCACCGGCACCGCCGTCGCCCCGCCCGAGGAGCGCGACGTGGTCGTGCGCCGGGGCGCGCGGCGGGAGCTGAACCTCGCCCAGGCCGGCGCGCGGGAGGAGCTGCTCTCCCCCCATCTCGCCGGCACGCTGGAGATGATCCTGACCACCTTCGCCCCCGGCGCCTCGACCGGCGACGCGCCGCGGCGCAGGCGGGGGGAGGAGGGGGGCATGGTCCTCTCGGGCCGGCTCGAACTCCACGCCGACGGGCGCGTGCACCTGCTGGAGGAGGGCGACAGCTTCCAGCTTCCCGGCGCCGGCGAGCACTGGTGCCGCAACCCCGGCGAGCGCGACGCGGTGGTGATGTGGGTCATCGCCCCGGCCGACTACTGACCCTGCGGAGCCCCTCATGACCCCGACCGCGTCCGAGATCACCGTCTTCACCGCCCGCCGCATCCGCACGATGACCCCCTCGGCCCCGGTGGCGACCGCCGTGGCGGTGCAGGGCGGCATGATCCTCGAGGCCGGGACGCTGGAGACCCTGCGCCCCTGGCTCGACGCCCATCCTCACCGCATCGACGACCGCTTCCGCGACCACGTCCTGATGCCCGGCTTCATCGACCCCCACCTGCACCCCACGCTGGGCGCCCTGCTGCTGCCCTGCCCCTTCATCACGGCGATGGAGTGGAAGCTTCCCGACCGCACCTGCGCCGCCGTCCGGGGCCGCGACGCCTACCTCGCCCGCCTGGCCGAGATCGACGCCGAGATGCCGGGCGTCGAGCCCCTGGTCACCTGGGGATACCACCGCATCTGGCACGGCGAGATCGGGCGGGAAGCGCTGAACGCCGTCTCCGGAACCCGCCCCATCGTGCTGTGGCAGCGCAGCTTCCACGAGGTCGTCGCCAACGACGCCGCCATCGACTGGATGGGCCTCGACCGTGCGGACCTCGAGCGGCACGCCCAGGTCGACCTCCCCTCCGGCCGCTTCTTCGAGACGGGGCTGGCGCTGGCGATGAGGGGCATGAGCCCGTTCCTGCACGATCCGAAGCGCCTGATCGGCGGACTGGAGCAGGTGCGGCGCGCCATCCACATGGGCGGCCACACCACCATCGGGGAGCTCGCCTATCCGCTCGCCGACGACGCCGCCGAGTGGGGCGCGGTGCAGGCGGTCTTCGGGGGCGAGGACGTGCCCTTCCGCATGCAGTTCGTGCCCCGCGGCGCCGGCCGCGGAACCTGGAACGCCGGCGCGCCCGAGCAGGAGCTGGCGCGCGTGAACGCCTACGCTGCGCGCTCCACCGACAAGCTGATCTTCGGGAACGGCGTGAAGCTCTTCGCCGACGGCGGCTTCTTCGCCGAGCTGATGCAGATGGCCCCGCCGGGCTTCATCGACGGCCACCACGGCGAGTGGATGATGGCCCCCGAGAGCATCGAGGCCCTCGCCCGCGTCTTCTGGCACGCCGGCAAGCGCATCCACATCCACTGCACCGGCGACCTGGGCGTCGAACTCGCCCTCGACATCCTCGAGAAGCTGCAGTGGGAGCGCCCCCGCTTCGACCACCGTTTCACCATCGAGCACTTCGGCGTCTCGACCCCCGAGCAGGCCAGACGCATCAAGGCCCTCGGCGCCCTCGTCTCCGCCAACGTCTACTACGTCCACGAGCTGGGCGAGGCCTACTGGAAGGCCTCCATCGGCCACGAGCGCGCCTCCCAGATGGCCCGCCTCGGCTCCCTCGACCGCGAGGGCGTGCCCTTCGCGCTGCACTCCGACTTCACCATGGCCCCCGCCCTGCCCCTGAACTCCGCCTGGGTCGCCGTGAACCGCGTGGGCGAGACCGGCGAGGTCCTCGGCCCCGGCGAGCGCATCTCGCTCGACGCCGCCCTGCGCGCCATCACGATCGACGCGGCCTACGTGCTGGGGATGGAGACCGAGGTCGGCTCGATCCGCGCCGGCAAGAAGGCCGACTTCACGGTGCTGGGGCAGGACCCGTGGGAGGTGGACCCCATGGCCCTGCGCGACATCCCCATCCTGGGCACGGTCTTCGAGGGCCGCCCCTTCCCGCTGGGCTGACCCGATGCCTCCCGCGCCTTTCGTCGTCGTCTCCACCCGCCGCCGGATCCCGGTCACGCTCCTCTCGGGCTATCTCGGCGCGGGCAAGACCACGCTGGTCAACCGCCTGCTGGCCGCGCCGGGCGGGCGGCGGCTGGGGGTCCTGGTCAACGACTTCGGCGCGGTGAGCGTCGACGCCGCCCTGATCGAGGGGGTCGAGGACGGGGTGCTGTCGCTCGCCGACGGCTGCGTGTGCTGCGGGGTCTCCGACGACCTCGGCCGCGCGCTCGACCTGCTGCTGGCGCGTCCCCTGCCGCCCGAGCATGTGCTGCTGGAGGCGAGCGGCGTCGCCGATCCCCGCCGCATCGCCCTAATGGCGGGCGGCTGGCCGGGGTTCGAGCTGGACGCCGTGGTGACGCTCGCCGACGCCGAGACCGTCGCCGCCCGCGCCGCCGACCGCTACGTGGGGCAGCTGGTGCGCGCCCAGCTCCAGTCCGCCGACCTGGTCGCCCTGACCCGCACAGACCTCCTGACTCCCGAGGCCGCCGAGCTCTCCCGCGCCCGCATCCGCGCGCTCGCCCCCGGCGCCCGCCTTCTCGACGCCCCCCACGGCGCCCTCGACGCGGACCTCCTCCTCGGCCCCCGCCTCGCGGCGCAGCCGCACGCCCGGCCGAAGGCCGGCTCCCTCCCCGCGGCGCAGCCGCATTCCCGGCCGCAGGCCGGCCCCCTCGCGGCGCAGCCGCGGAACCGCCCGCAGGGCGCCCGCCGCCTCGCCGAAGACGCCTCGCCGTCTCACGACCTCTCCCCTCTGCGCACCGCCGCCTGGCGCCCCTCGGCCCCCGTCGACCCGCAGCGCCTCGCCGCCGCCCTCGACGCCCTCCCCCCGGAGATCCACCGCGCCAAGGGCGTCCTGCGCACGCCCGAGGGCCCGTTGCTGGTGCAGAAGGTCGGCGCCCGCAGCATCCTCTCCCCGACCGAGGCCGCGCCCACCGACGCCCTCGTCCTCATCGCCGCCGGCGCGCCCTCGGCGCTGGCCCCGGCGCTGGCCCGCGCCCTCGCCGACCTCGACGCCCTGCTCCCGGAGACCGCCCGCCGATGACCGCCCCCCTTCCCTCCCACGCCCGCGTCGTCATCGTGGGCGGCGGCGTCGTCGGCTGCTCGGTCGCCTATCACCTCGCGAAACTGGGCTGGTCCGACGTGCTGCTGCTGGAGCGCAAGCAGCTCGCCTGCGGCACCACCTGGCACGCCGCCGGCCTGATCGCGCAGCTGCGCGCCTCGATCAACATGACCCGCCTCGCGCGCTATTCGCAGGAGCTCTACGGCGCGCTGGAGGCCGAGACCGGCGTCGCCACCGGCTTCCGGCGCAACGGCGCCATCTCGCTGGCCCTGACCGAGCGGCGGATGGAGGAGCTGCGCCGCAACGCCTCCATGGCCCGCGTCCACGGGGTCGAGGCGAACGTGATCGACGCGGGCGAGATCGCCCGCCTGCACCCCCTCCTGAACCTCGACGGCGTGGTGGGGGGCGTGCACATGCCCCTCGACGGCCAGGGGGACCCGTCGAACATCACCCAGGCGCTGGCCCGCGGCGCGACCCTGAAGGGCGCGCGGATCGTCGAGGGGGTGAAGGTCACCGGCATCCTCAAGACCAACGGCCGGGCGACGGGCGTGACCACCGACCGGGGCGACGTTCAAGCCGAGTACGTCGTCAACTGCGCCGGCATGTGGGCCCGCGACTTCGCCGCCTCCGCCGGCGTGGTCGCCCCCCTCCACGCCGCCGAGCATTTCTACATCGTCACCGACCTGGTGGCCGACATGCCCGAGGGCCTGCCCACCCTGCGCATCCCCGACGAATGCGCCTACCTGAAACCGGAGGCCGGCCGCTTCCTGCTGGGCGCCTTCGAGCCGCGCGCCAAGCCCTGGGGCATGGACGGCATCCCCGAGGACTTCTGCTTCGACGAGCTTCCCCCCGACCTCGACCACTTCGCCCCGATCCTCGAACAGGCGATGGAGCGGATCCCCGCGCTCGCCTCCACCGGCATCCGCACCTTCTTCAACGGCCCCGAGAGCTTCACCCCCGACGACCGCTACCTGCTGGGCGAGGCGCCGGAGCTCCCCGGCTTCTTCGTCGCCGCCGGCTTCAACTCGATCGGGATCCAGAGCGCGGGGGGCGCCGGCAAGGTGCTGGCCGACTGGATCGTCGAAGGCCGCCCGCCGTTCGATCTGTGGGACGTCGACATCCGCCGCATGTCCCCCTTCCAGGCCGGCCGCGCCTACCTGCGCGAGCGCACCACCGAGACCCTCGGACTGCTCTACGCCGAGCACCTGCCCTTCCGCCAATACGAGACCGCCCGCGGCGTCCGGCGCACGCCCTTCCATGACCGCTGGGCCGCCCGCGGCGCCTGTTTCGCCGAGACCTGCGGGTGGGAGCGCCCGGGCTGGTTCGACCCCGACGCCGCCACGCCCCCCGCCTACGACTACTCCTGGTCCCGCCCCGCCTGGTTCGGCCGCTGGCGGGAGGAGCACATGGCCACGCGCGAGGGGCTGGCGGTCTACGACCTTTCGGCCTTCGGAAAGATCCGGGTGGAGGGGCCGGACGCCGCCGCCGTGCTCTCGCGCCTGTCGGCCAGCGTCGTGGACGCGCCCCCCGGCCGCTCGGTCTACACCCAGTGGCTCAACGACCGCGGCGCGGTCGAGGCGGACGTCACCGTCACCCGCCTGAGCGAGACCGCCTTCCTGGTCCTGACCGCCGCGCCGACGCTGCGCCGCGACCTCGCCTGGCTGACCCGCCATATCGGCGAGGCGCGCTGCGTCGCCGTCGACGTCACGCCGGCCGAGGCCGCGCTGGGACTGATGGGCCCCAGGGCCCGCGAGGCCCTCCAGGCCGCCACCCTCGACGACGTCTCGGCCGAGGCCTTCCGCTTCGGAGAGGTCCGCCGGCTGGAGGTCGGCATGGCCCCGGCCCGGGTGCATCGCACCTCCTTCATGGGGGAGCTCGGATTCGAGATCCACGTGACCACGGACTTCGCCCAGCACCTCTTCGACCACGTGTTCGAGGCCGCAGCCCCCTTCGCCCCCCGCCCCGCCGGCCTCCATGCGATGGATTCCTGCCGGCTGGAGAAGGGCTTCCGCGACTTCGGCCACGACGTGACCGACGAGGACCACGTGCTCGAGGCCGGCCTCGGCTTCGCGGTGAAGACCGACCGGGCGCCCGGACGCTTCGGCCATTTCATCGGCCGCGACGCCGTGCTGCGCAAGCGCGAGTCCGGCCTCTCGCGCCGGATGCTCCAGTTCCTGCTGGAGGACCCCGATCCGCTGCTCCACCACGGGGAGCCGATCTGGCGCGACGGGCGGCTGGCGGGGCATGTGACCTCGGCCAGCTACGGCCACGCGCTGGGCGGGGCGGTGGCGTTGGGATACGTGGCCCAGGCGCCGGGCGAGACGGCGGCCGACCTGCTCGCCAGCCGGTTCGAGATCGAGATCGGCGGGGGGAAGGTCGGGGCCGCCGCCAGCCTCAGGCCCCTCTACGATCCGACCGGGGCGCGGATGCGGAGCTGAACGCCGCGGCGGTGCCGAGGCGCCGGCGAGGGTCCTGCGGCCTCAGCCGTCGCGCGGATCGGCGGGCGGGGCGGGCCGGCCGGCGGCGGGCACGCGGTTCCACATCAGCACCGCGAGGAAGCGGGTGGCGGGGAAATGCTCCAGCACGATGACCAGCATGGCGGTCATCGGCACCGCCAGGATCGCGCCGGCCAGCCCCCAGATCGCCGACCACACCGACAGGGCCGCCATCACCGCGAAGGGGCTGAGGTTGAGCTGGCGCCCGATCAACCGCGGCTCCAGCACGTTGCCGACCGAGACCTGCGCCGCGATCAGCATCGAGGCCAGCGCCAGCGAATGCGCCAGCGACCCCTCCTGCGCCACCGACAGCAGCACCGGGAAGGCCACCCCCAGCAGCGAGCCGACGTAGGGGATGTAGTTCAGCAGCGCGATCACGATCGCCCAGAACAGCGCGAAGTCCGAGCCCATCGCCAGCAGGATCCCCAGGCACAGCACGCCCAGGATCAGGTTGATCAGCGTCTTCACCGCCAGGTACTCGCCGATCCGCGCGTTGATCTGCGCGAGGATCCGGGCCGCGTCGCGCGCGTCCTCCGGATCCCCCAGCGCGGCCGAGAGCTTGGCCGGGAAGCCCGGCTGCTCGACCATCAGGAACCCGGCGTAGAGCACCACCAGGAAGGCGGTCGAGCCGACCGAGGTGAAGCCCCCCAGCACGCCGAGGATCACCGCGCGCAGGTCGATGCTGCCGAAGGTGACGCGCGCGGCGTCGCGCAGCTCCTCCTGCAGGTCGACGTCGAAGCGGGTTTCCAGACGGCCCAGCAGGGCCTCGAAATTCTGCTGGTAGCTCGGCGCCACGGCGGCGATGTCGCCGATGGTCGAGGCGACGACCACCGCGAACGCGTAGAGGCCCAGCGCGAAGCTCAGAAGCACCAGCAGCCGCAGCACGGCCGCCGGCAGGCGGCGCAGCACGGGCGCGCGGCGCAGCGCCTCGGTCGCCGAGGACATCAGGTAGACCGAGATCACCGCGGTGACGATGGGCACCAGGATCGCCCGCCCGACCACCAGCAGGTGGCCCGCGGCGATCACCAGCGCCAGCGACAGGAAGAGATTGAGCAGAGGCGCGCCTCTCATCGCCTCGTCCCTCCTGCGCCCGCGTCCTCGTCCATGTCGTATGGCTTGCAGGTCGCCGGCGGAGCGTCAAGCGCGCGCCGAAGGCCGGGGCGCAGGGGCGACGCCCTGCCCCGCCGCTCAGTGGATCTCCGGCTCGGGCACGGGGGGGCCGAAGTCGGTCAGCAGATAGTCGAAGTCGCAGCCCTGGTCGGCCTGCAGGATGTGCTCGGAGTACATCCACCCGTAGCCGCGCCCGTAGCGTTTCGCGGGCGGGGTCCAGGCGGCGCGGCGGGCGGCGAGCTCGGCCTCGCTCACCAGCATGTCGAGGGAGCGGTTGGGCACGTCGAGCCGCACGACGTCGCCCGTGCGCAGCAGCGCCAGCGGCCCGCCCACGTAGCTCTCGGGCGCCACGTGCAGCACGCAGGCGCCGAAGCTGGTGCCGGACATGCGCGCGTCCGACAGGCGGACCATGTCGCGGTGGCCCTGCTTGAGCAGCGCCTTGGGCATCGGGATCATGCCCCATTCGGGCATCCCCGGCCCGCCCTTGGGGCCGGCGTTGCGCAGGACCAGCACGGCGTCGGGGGTGATCTCCCAGCTCTCGTCGTCCAGCCGCGCCTTCAGCTCGGGGTAGCTGTCGAAGACCCAGGCGGGGCCTTCGTGGACCAGGAACTTCGGATCGCAGGCCACCGGCTTGATGACCGCGCCCCCGGGGCAGAGGTTGCCCTTCAGCACCGCCAGCGAGCCCTCGTGGTAGATCGGCCTGTCCAGCGGCCGGATCACGTCGTCGTTCCAGACCCGCGCGCCGGCGATGTTCTCGCCCAGGGTGCGGCCGGTGACGGTCAGGCAGTCGAGGTTCAGCCGCCCGCGCATCCGCTCCATCAGCGCGGGCAGGCCGCCGGCGTAGAAGAAATCCTCCATCAGGTATTCCTTGCCCGCCGGGCGCACGTTGGCGATGACCGGGGTGACGCGGCCCTTGGCGTCGAGGTCGTCGAGCGTCAGGGGCACGCCCGCGCGCCGGGCCATGGCGATGACGTGCACCACCGCGTTGGTCGAGCAGCCGGTCGCCATGGCGACCGTCACGGCGTTGTCGAAGGCCTCCGGCGTCAGGATCCGGTCGGGGGTCAGATCCTCCCACACCATGTCGACGATCCGCCGGCCGCAGTCCGCCGACATGCGGATGTGGTTGGCGTCGGCCGCGGGGATCGAGGAGGCGCCGGGCAGGCACAGGCCGCAGGCCTCGGCGATGGCGGTCATGGTCGAGGCGGTGCCCATCGTCATGCAGTGGCCGTAGGAGCGGGCGATGCCCCGCTCCATCCCCTTCCAGTCCTCCTCGGCGATGGTGCCCGCGCGCCGCTCGTCCCAGTACTTGAAGGCGTCGGAGCCCGAGCCCAGCGTGCGCCCCTGCCAGTTGCCGCGCAGCATCGGCCCGGCGGGGAGGTAGATGAAGGGAACCCCGGCCGAGACCGCGCCCATCACCAGCCCCGGCGTGGACTTGTCGCAGCCGCCCATCAGCACCACCCCGTCGACGGGGTGGGAGCGGATCAGCTCCTCGGCCTCCATCGCCAGCATGTTGCGGTAGAGCATGGTGGTGGGTTTCACGAAGTTCTCCGAGACGGAGATCGCGGGAAGCTCGATGGGCCAGCCGCCGGCCTGGTAGACGCCGCGCTTGACGTCCTCGACCCGGCTCTTGAAGTGCTGGTGGCAGGGGTTGATGTCGGACCAGGTGTTGAGGATCGCCACCACCGGCTTGCCCGTCCAGTCCGCCTCGCCGTAGCCCATCTGCAGGGCGCGGGAGCGGTGGCCGAAGCCGCGGAAGTCGTCCGTGGCCATCCAGCGGGCGGAGCGGAGCTCCTCGTAGGTCTTTTTCCGGGTCATCGGGTCTTCCCGTGAAGGCGAGGGGCCGCCGGCGGCGACGAGGATCGCGGCCGGCGCGATCGGCGCCCCCCAGACCATCCCCAGCCGACGCGCGATGTCGAGCCCTTCGTGGCCCCCGGCGGGCGCCGCGATCCCCGGACTCCGCCGTCCGACCGGGCGGGCCGCCCCGCCTCGCGCCCGTCACGCGCGGCCCCGGAACCTCGCCCCGGGGACCGCGCGACGGCTCAGCCGTTGGTGGGCGGAACCGGGCCCTTCTGCGCGGTGATCGGGCCGTAGTGGCCGGGCTCGCGGTGGACGGCGAAGTTGAAGAAGGTCTCGCGGTAGATCCGGCAGAGGTCGAGGTCGCAGCGCGCGACCACCACCTCGTCCCCCAGCGTCGAGGCCATGGCGACGACCTCGCCCGAGGGCGCGACGATCATCGACTGGCCGATCATGGGGGAGCCTTCCTCGATCCCGCATTTGGCGGTCCCCACCACCCAGGTCGCGTTCTGGTAGGCGCCGGCCTGCATGGCGAGCTGGTTGTGGAAGTTGGACAGGCCGTCGATCTCCGGGTGGCCGGTGTGGTCGTTGGGGGTGTTGTAGCCCAGCAGCACCATCTCGACCGAGCGCAGCGCCATCACCCTGTAGGTCTCGGGCCAGCGGCGGTCGTTGCAGATGCACATGCCGAAATTGCCGCCCATCGTCTCCCACACCGGGAAGCCGAGGTCGCCCGGCTGGAAGTAGCGTTTTTCGAGGTGCTGGAAGGCGCGCTCGGGGCGGTGGTCGGCATGGCCGGGGAGGTGCACCTTGCGGTATTTGCCGACGATGGCGCCCTTGTCGTTCACGAGGACGGCGGTGTTGAAGCGCTTCAGGCCGGCGTCGGTCTGCGCGAGTTCGGCGTAGCCGAGGTAGAAGCCGATGCCGAGCTCGGCGGCGGTTTCGAACAGGATGCGGGTCTCGGGACCGGGCATCTCGCGTTCGAAGAAGACGTCGACCTCCTGGTCGGCCTCGAACCACCAGCGGGGGAAGAAGGTGGTCAGGGCGAGCTCCGGGAACACCACCAGCCTGGCGCCGCGGGAGGCGGCCTCGCGCATCATCTCCAGCAGGCGGGCGACGCAGTCGGCCCGGGTCTCGCTCAGCGCGATGGGGCCCATCTGGGCGGCCGCCACCACTATGGGCCGGGCGTTGGGGTTGATCGAGGCGGGCATCAGTTCGCTCCCTTCCGCATGGCTTCGGTGGCGGCCACGTCCACGGCGCCAGCCGCGATGACGACGCCGTAGTCGGCGCGCGCCTGCTCGGGCGTCAGCAATTCGTCGAGCACGTCGGCGAGGACCTTCGCGGGATCCCGCTCGAACGGCTTGCCGTAGCCGCCGCCGGCGGGGCCAACGGCGAGGAAGGTCTCGCCCGCGCGAGTGGCGCGGTAGGGGACCTTGGAGGGCAGCGAGGCCGTCGAGGCGTCCGGCGCGATGGAGGTCAGCGAGGCGACGCCGCCCTGCTCTCCGCCCTCGAAGCCCCAGGGGCGGAACGCGTGGCCCTCGCCCTCGACCGAGATGCCGCCGGGCGCCAGGAACTCGAACGCGCGGACCGAGCCGAAGCCGCCGCGCCACTTGCCGGGGCCGGTGACGCCCTCGTTCAGCTCGTAGCGGGTGACGCGCAGGGGCAGGTGGGTCTCGATGTCCTCGATGGGGTTGTTGCGGGTGTTGGCGTAGAGCGTGTCGACCGCGTCCATGCCGTCCATGCCGAAGCGGCCGCCATAGGCGCCCTCGAAGATCTCCATGTGGACCCAGTGCTCGGACTCGTTGAGGCCCGAGAAGGCGACGCACTTGAGGTTGCCGATCCCGGCGGACACCTGCTCGGGGGCGCAGAGCGACAGGGCCTTCATCACGCAGTCCGCCAGGCCGTTGCCGCCGGTGAAGCGCGCGATGACCGGGGCGGGGAAGCGCGGGTTGGCGATGCAGCCCAGCGGCGCGTGGATGGTGATGGGGCGCGTCAGGCCGGAGTTCTGCGGGATGATCCCGTGCACCGCGCTGTCGAGCAGCACCGAGCGCAGGGTCAGCCAGATGGCGATGTCGGTGGTGCCGATGTAGGGCAGGTTGATCGGCCGGTCGTCGCATTGCGGCGAGGTGCCGGTGAGGTCGACGTGGATCTCGTCGCCCTTCACCGTCAGCGTCACCGCCAGGGTGAAATGGCGCCGCTCGGGGTCGTCGAGGAAGCCGTCGAGCTTCGTCTCGGCCTTGTAGACGCCGTCCGGCAGGGCCGCGATGGCCTGGCGCATCATCGCCTCGGAGTGGTCCATCAGGGCGTCCACCGCGGCCTCGACGCGGTCGAGGCCGTGTTCGTCAATCAGGGCGCCGTAGCGCTCGGCCCCGATCTCGCAGGCGGCGATCTGGGCCTCCATGTCGCCGACGACGAGCTTGGGGGCGCGGACGTTGTCGCGCAGGATCTGCCAGACGGCGGCGTTGTCGACGCCGCGGTCGCGAACCTTGATCGCCTTGAACTGGAGGCCCTCGGCATAGACGTCGATCGCCTCGACGATGCCGGCGGAGCCGGGGGTCTGCGCGCCGACGTCGAGATGGTGGGCGGTGGTGGCGGCGAAGCCGACCAGCTTCTCTTGCCGGAACACCGGGACCAGGAACGCGAAGTCGGGCCCGTGGGAGGCGCCGCCGTAGGGGTCGTTGTGCAGGATCACGTCGCCGGGGTTCACCCGGTCGCCGCGGGCTTCCAGCGTCTTCAGGACGTTCTGAACGTAGCCCGCGATTGGGCCGGACTGCAGGGGCGTGGACTGCATGGATTCCGCGATCTGGCGGCCGGAGGCGTCGGTGAGCGCGGCGCCGAAGTCCTCCGACTCCCGGATGATCGAGGAGTAGGACATGCGCATCAGCTTGTAGCCCATCTCGACGGCGATGGACTGCAGCGCGCCCTGGATGACCGAGGCGGAGATCGGGTCGATGGTGCTGGCTTTCGAGGTCATTCCCGTCATCCCTTCTGCGCGACGCGGATCAACAGGTTGCCGCCGGCGTCGGCGACGAGCCTGTCGCCGGGGCGGAGCATCGAGGTGGTGTCCTTCTGGGTGATCAGGGCCGGGCCCTGAATTTCGACGTCCAAAGGCAGCCGGTCGCGCCGGTAGACGGGGGTGGTCACCCATTTCATCTCGCCGTCGACGCGGAAGGCGATCTCTGCGTCGTGGAGCTTGGCCTCTTCGAGCCTGCCGCCCGGGGGCGCGGCGGGTTTTTCCAGAACCGGCATGGCGCCGATGCCGCGGACCCGGACGTTCACGATCTCGATGGGGTTGTCGTTGATGCGGCCGTATTCGCGGCGGTGCTGCTCGGTGAAGTCGGCGTAGATGGCGGCCATGGCGGCGTCGTCCAGCGGCTCGGCCGGGAAGGCGCAGCGGAGCTCGTAGCCCTGGCCCACATAGCGCAGGTCGCCGGAGCGTTCGAAGCGCATCTCGGCCTCGGCGAAGCCGTCGGCGGCGAGGCGGGAGGCGAGCTCGGCCCGCATCTCCTCCAGCAGAGCCTCCAGCGCGCCCGCGTCGGTGTCGGCGGAGGTGACGAAGGCGGTGCGCACCAGGTCGTATTTCATGTCCGTGGCGGTCAGGCCGACGGCGGAGGTGATGCCGGGCGCGGGGGGCACGATGACCTCGGGGATGCCGAGGATCGCGGCCACGTCCACCGCCTGCAACGGCCCGCCGCCGCCGAAGGCCATCAGCGAGAAGGCGCGGGGGTCGAGGCCCTTCTGAACGGTCCGGGACCGGACCGCGTTGGCCATGTTGGCGTTGACCACGGCGAGGATGCCGTCGGCGGTCTCCTCGAGGCTCATGCCCAGGGTCCGCGCCAGCTCTCCGACGACCTTGCGCGACGCCTCGACGTCCAGGCTCATCGCACCGCCCAGGAAGGCGCGGGGGTCGAGCCGGCCCAACGCCACGTTGGCGTCGGTGACGGTGGGCTGCGTGCCTCCGCGGCCGTAGGCGGCCGGGCCCGGCACGGCGCCGGCCGAGCGCGGGCCGACCCGGAAGCCGCCCGCCGCGTCGACGTGGGCGATCGAGCCGCCGCCCGCGCCGATGGTGTGGATGTCGATCATCGGGGCCAGCACCGGGTAGCCGGCGATCGAGGTGTCGCGGGCCGACGCCTCGGCGAAGGCGCCCTCGCGCACGATGCCGATGTCGGCCGAGGTGCCGCCGACGTCGAAGGTGATCAGGTTGGTCCGCCCCGACAGCGCCCCCGCCCAGGCGCCGCCGATGATGCCCGCGGCGGGGCCCGACAGCAGGGTCAGCACCGGCAGCTCCGAGACCATGCGCGCGGTCGCGGCGCCGCCGTTGGAGCCCATGATGTGCAGGTCGGCCTCGAACCCGGCCTCGACCAGCCGGGCCTCCAGCCGGGTGACGTAGTCGCGCACCTTGGGGCCGATGAAGGCGTTCATGGCGGTGGTGGTGAAGCGCTCGAACTCGCGGAACTGGGGCGAGACGGTCGAGGAGGTGGTGACGAAGATCCCGGGCGCCTCGGCCTCGACGATGGCCTTGGCGCGGGCCTCGTGGGAGGGGTCGAGGTAGGAGAACAGGAAGCAGATCGCGATGGCCTCGACGCCGGCCTCGGCCAGCTCGCGGGCGGCCTGGGCCACGGCGGCCTCGTCCAGCGGCTCCAGCTCGACGCCCGGCGGGGCGATGCGGCCGCCGACGGCTTTTCTATACCGCCGCTTCACCAGCGGGCGGTCCTGCCAGGGCACCTCCTGGCGAATGGAATAATGCTCGGGGCGCTGGTGGCGGCCGATGTGGACGATGTCGCGGAAGCCGGAGTTGGTGATCATGCCGGTGACCGCGCCGTCGTATTCCAGCACCGCGTTGGTGGCGGTGGTGGTGCCGTGCAGGACGTGGTCGACCGTGGCGGGGTCGGCGCCGGCCAGCGCGCAGAGCTCGGTGACCCCGGTGAGCACGCCCTCGGACGGGTCGTGGGGGGTGGTGGGGACCTTGTGGACCACGCTCTCGCCGCTCTCGGTCTCCACGAGCACGAGGTCGGTGAAGGTGCCGCCGACGTCGACGCCGATCAGTTTCATGTCTGGCTTCCCTTGAAGATCACTGCCCGGCGGGGCGGTTGTGGCCGCGGATCGGGAACACGGGGGGCATCGCCGCGTCGGCGCTGCGCCCGGCCCAGTCGCGGGTGTGCACGAGGTCCATCGAGCGCTTCTGCGCGGCCTCGACCCGGACCATGGCGCTCTCGTAGTCGATGAAGATCGCGCGGCCGTCCGCCACCACCTGGCGGCCATCGACATAGACGTCCTTGATGGGCCGTTCGCCGCCCGAGAAGATCAGGGCGCGCACGGGATCGCGCAGCGGGCGCAGGGAGGGGTGGGTGATGTCGACCAGCACCAGATCCGCCTTGGCGCCCGGCGCGATCCTGCCGATGTCGTCGCGGCGCAGCGCCCTGGCGCCGCCGACGGTGGCGGCGTGGAACAACATCTCGGCCGTGGGCTTGGCGGCGTTGCCGGAGATGGTGCGGGCGACATAGATCGCGGTCTTCAGCTCCTCGACCATGTTCTGGGGGTGGGTGTCGGTGCCGATGGTCATGTTCACCCCCCGCTCGACATAGGCGGAGAAGTGCTGCAGCGAGATCCCCCGCCGCACGAACACCGTGGGACAATGCGCGACCGAGGCGCCGGCGTCCGCGATCAGCCCCATGTCGTCCGAGGACGTCGTCCACCCCACCTGCGGGTGGCTGTCGAGGAAGATGCCGTGGCCGATCAGCGTGCGCTCGTTGAGGATGCCGATGTCGTCCATCCACCGGATCGGCGTCACGCCATGGCGGCGGATCATCTCGTTGAACTCGATCACGCCCTGGGCGGCGTGGATGGTGAAGGGGAGGTCTCGGGCCTCCGCCTCCTGCATCGCCTCGCGCAACAGGCCCTCGAAGCAGGTGTCGATCTGGGAGGGCGAGACCACGCCCGAGACGCGGCCGGAGGGGTGCCGGGCGGCCTCGTCGAGGCAGGCCATGGCGGCCTTCATCGACTCCTCGCCGCGCTTCTCGTCCAGCTCGTAGTAGACCGAGTGGCCGTTGGAGGTCTTCCACGGCCCGTTGCGGAACATGGGCGCGGCGAAGGCGCGAATGCCGGTGGCGGCGAGGCCGTCGAGCCAGCCCTCATGCGCAAACGAGATGTCGCACAGCGAGGTGACGCCGGACTGCAGGAGCTCGGCCAGCGCCACCTCGGTCGAGGCGCGCATCCCCTCCTCGTCGATCTCGAACAGGGTCAGGAACTCGTAGAGCGAGCTCATGTAGAACTTCGGGCTGTAGACCTCCTCGGTCAGGCCCTTGAGCATCGTCTCGAAGCTGGGGTGGGAGTGGACGTCCACGAAGCCGGGCATGACCATGCGCTCGCGCCCGTCGATTTCGGCGTCGAAAGGACCGGTCCAGGTTCCGTCGGCGGAGACGATCCGGTCGCCCTGGAAGACCACGTCGACGCCCTTGGCGTATTCGTGGCGGCCGGTCTCCTCGTTCCACACGACCGCCCAGGCGGCGGAGCGGATGACGGTGATCGGGGCTTCGGCGGCGGCTTCGGGCGGGGTCATGCGCGCTCCATCTCAGGACAGCTCCAGGCCGACGTAGCGGGCGAAGGCCTCGATATGGTCGTGGAAGGCCTCGGCCTGGCGGCCGGCCTCGGGTTCGTCTCCGGCGGCGACGGCCTCGCCGATGCGGATGTGGAAGGTGGTGATCTCGGCCGGGTCGAAGCGGTCGGTCCGGGCGTGATGGGCCAGCCAGAAGCGGCGCGAGATGGCGTAGAGCGGCACGATCCCGTTGAGGAACGGGTTGGCGGCGCTCTCCAGCAGCAGGTCGATGAAGGCGCGGTCGTGGCGCAGCACCGGCACGTGGTCGGCCTGCCCGCGCATCCGGCGGAACTCGGCGGCCATGGCCGCGAGGCGCTCGGCCTGCTCGGGCGTCCGGCGGCGGGCGGCGGCGCGGACCATGGCGACTTCGAGGGCGCGGCGGGCCTCGAGGGCACGGAGCTGGGTGTGGACATCGATCTCGCACACCACCATTCCGCGGCGGGGGCGGTTCACCAGGATGCGGTCGGAGGCGAGGCGTTGCAGCGCCTCGCGCACCGGGGTGCGGCCGATGGCCAGGCGCTGGACCAGCGCGGGCTCCGAGACGCGGGCCCCGGGCGCCAGCTCCATCGTCACGATCAGGTCCTCGATGGCGCGGTAGGCGCGGTCGGCGAGGCTTTCGTTCGCGTCCAGCGGGCGAAAGGGCGCGGGCGAGGCCGGGCCGCCGTCCTTAGGCTCGCGCTCGGTCCCGGGCGGGGGCGCGATCATCGGGCCGGCGCCGGCGCTGGGGCGGCGGAGGTGCGCGAGGGGAGGGGCCGGGGGGTCGGCAAGGGCGGGCTCCCAGCGAGGGCGGGGTCCAACGCCGGGAATCGGAGGCGGCGCCGGGGGGCTCCGCAAAGGTGCGGACTTTTGGGGTGCGCCGCAAGAAAATATACGATCCGATGCGTTTCATCTATGAGAGGCTCCGCCGCCCTCCGGCCGGTGCGGCACGCGCGCAAGGAAACGCCCCGCCGCGGGGGCGCGGCGGGGCGTCGGAAGGGCCGGGAGAGCGCCCGGAGGCGCCGCGGTCAGGCGGCGCCGGCGCGCAGGCCGTCCTCGGAGGCGGCGGTGGGCACCAGGGCGCGCACCAGCTCCTGCATGTGCAGCACCCCGACCGGGGCGCCGTCCTTCGTCACCTGGTAATGCAGGCTGGTGTCGCCGCCCGAGAGGGCGATGACGGATTCGAGGTTCGCGTTCTCGTCCAGCGTCCCGTCGGGGGTCTCCAGCGGCGTCGTCGTGCGCTCCATCACCGAGCGCACGCGCAGCACCCGGGCGCGGTTGATGTCCGAGATGAAGTCCACGATGTAGGGGTCGTTGGGATGCAGCAGGATCTCCTGCGGCTCCCCCTGCTGGACCACGCGCCCGTCCTTCAGGATCACCAGGTGGTCGGCGAGCTTCAGCGCCTCGTCGAGGTCGTGGGTGATGAAGACCACGGTCTTCGACAGCTCCTTCTGCAGCTCCAGCAGCAGGTCCTGCATGTCGGTGCGGATCAGCGGGTCAAGGGCGGAGAACGCCTCGTCCATCAGCATGATGTCGCTGTCCGAGGCCAGGGCGCGCGCGATGCCCACCCGCTGCTGCATGCCGCCCGAGAGCTGGGCGGGATAGGCGTTCTCGTAGCCCGCGAGCCCCACCCGGTCGAGCCAGCGCCGCCCCTCGCGGTCGGCGGGGCCGCCGCCCTCGCGCCGGATGCGCCGGGACATGCCGGCGTTTTCCAGCACCGTGCGGTGGGGGAACAGGGCGAACTTCTGGAACACCATCGACATGCGCCGCTTGCGCATCTCGAGCAGGGCCCGGGGGCCCAGCTTCATCACATCCTCGCCGTCCACCAGGATCTCGCCCGCCGTCGGCTCGATCAGGCGGTTGAGGTGGCGGATCAGCGTCGACTTGCCCGAGCCCGACAGGCCCATGATGACGGTGATCTCGCCCGCCTGCATGTCGACGTTGATGTCCTGCAGGCCCAGCACGTGGCCGCGGCTCTCCAGCAGCTCGGCCTTGCCCATGCCGCGGCGCACGGCGGCGAGCGCGCTTTGCGGATCGCCGCCGAAGATCTTGTAGAGCCCGCGGATCGAGACCTTGGGCCGCTCGGAGGAAGGTTGGGCGGAGGAAGACTGGGTCATGATGCGGTCCCCCTCAGCGCTCGGACTTGTCGATGCGCTCGAGCGCGGCCTTGGTCGACCGGTCGAGCACGATGGCCAGCAGCACGATGCACAGGCCCGAGATCAGCCCCACCCCGAGCTCCAGGTTGCGGATGCCGCGCAGCACCAGCACGCCGAGGCCGGGCGCCGAGACCAGCGAGGCGATGACCACCATCGCGAGGCTCATCATGATCGTCTGGTTCACGCCGGCCATGATGTTGGGCAGCGCCAGCGGGATCTGCACGCCGTAGAGCTTCTGGCGCTCGGTCATGCCGAAGGCGTCCGCGGCCTCGATCACGTCCTGGTCAACGAGACGGATGCCGAGGTTGGTCAGCCGGATCACCGGCACGATGGCGTAGAGGATGATGGCGATGCCGTAGAGCTTCGATTCCGTGACCGAGAACAGGAAGATCAGCGGGATCAGGTAGACGAAGGTCGGCAGGGTCTGGAGCATGTCCAGCACCGGCGTCAGCACCCCCTGCAGCCGGTCGTTGCGCGCCATGGCGATGCCGATGGGCACGCCGAGCAGGACGCAGAAGATCGTGCACACGAAGACGATCGACAGGGTCTGCACCGCGTAGTCGAAATGGTCGATCACCGCCATGCCGAGGAAGCTCGCCGCCACCAGGCCGACCACCTTCCACGAGCGCGTCGCGGCCCAGGCCGCCAGCGCCAGCAGCGGGATCAGCACGAACCACGGCAGCCAGGTGAACAGCGCCAGGGATTCGTCGAGCAGGAAGCTCAGCGGCTGGGTGATCGGATCGAGGACCACCTTCAGCGGGTCCTTGATGTCGAGGAACAGCTGCTCGGCGCCCGAGGTGAAGTCCCGCGTGCGGGGGACCGCGTCGCAGGCCCTGTGCAGCTCGTCGAGCGAAGGGAACGGCACCCCGGCCGAGACCGCGTCCGCCGAAGCGTCGGCGTCGCCGCCCGCCGCCTGCGCCTTCTTGCGCGCGAGCAGCTGGGCCATGCTCATCGGCCCTTCCTGCTTGTCCGCGTCGCACCATTCGCGCAGGCCCAGCCCGTCGAACACGCCCGAATAGTAAGCCATGCCGCCCCCCGATGTCGTTCCTGCGCCGGCGCCCGGGCCGCCCGCCGAAGCGGGCGCGGGCGCGCGGATGGCCGCGCGCAGGCCCGCCCCCGCCGGTCAGGCGGAGGCGGCCCCGTCGCGCGGCAGGCCGCGGATCAGAAGAAGCCGCCGAGGGTGGACTTCACGTCCTCCTCGGGGATCCAGCTCATCCACAGCTCCTTCTCGGTGGTCAGGAAGTGGACCGCGGCCTCCTCGGCGGTGGCCTCGTTCTCGTCCATCCAGGCCAGCAGGCCGTTCATCTGGTCGTTGGTGAACGACAGGTTGGTCATGAAGGCCGCCGCCTGGGGGTGCTTCTCGGCGAAGTCGGTGGTGACCACGGTCTTCACCGGGCCGACCGGGTATTCCGACAGGCCCTGGCCGCGGGTCGGGCACTCGGGATCCGTGTCGCACATGTGGATCTTCTCGTTGTAGTCGCCGAGCGAGATCTTGTGCATCGGGTACTTGCCCAGGATCGCGGTCGGACCCCAGTAGTAGCCGAACCACGGCTCCTTGTTCTCGAAGGCCGAGGCGATGGAGGCGGCGAGCGTCTCGCCCGAGCCGTGCTGGAAGATCTCGATGCCGGCCTCCTCAAGCCCCGCGGCCTCGCCCTTGGAGGCGTTGGCGCGCTGGCAGCCCCAGCCCTCGGGGCACTGGTGGAAGCGGTTCCCGACGAGTTCCGGGTTGGCGAGGATGCCCTCCAGCGTCGCGGCCTCGGGGTGCTCGTCGACCACGTACTGCGGGATCCACCAGCCCTCGACCCCGCCGTCGGAGAGGACGTCGGTCAGGGTGGTGATCTTCCCCTCGGCCTGCATCTTCCCGTAGCTCGGCGCGCCGTTGATCCACAGCTCGGTCACGATGTCCGGCTTGCCCGTCTCGGCCACCGAGGCGAGCGCGGGCACGGTCGAGGAGGCGACCAGCGTCACCTCGCATCCGTAGCCCTGTTCGAGCACGAACTCGGCCACGGCGGTGACCACCTGGGAGGATTTCCAGTTCATCTCGGTCATCACCACCTCGCCGCAGTCGGCGGCGGAGGCGGCGAAAGGCATGGCGATGGCGCCGAGTGCGGCGACCGCGATCTTTTTCATGCGTGGCGTCTCCCTGTTTGTTCCCGACGCCCTGACGCAGGCGGCCGCCGGATCCGTCTCGCGCCCCCCGCCACGGCACGGCGACGGACGTTGACTGTGCGCTCAATTAAGATTCAGCGATTTCGTGAAAATCAAGGCCGGAGCGTCAAATCCGACGCATCGGCGTCGCAAACCGCTCGCGATGGGACGGTTTGCGGGCCGATCGCGGCCCATCTCCGCACGGGCGCCGGGGCTCGGCGCCGGTTCGGGCCGCGTGCGCCGCCCCAGTTTCGGCCGGCCCTCGCCACACTCTCAGCCGAAGGCGGGTCGAGGGTCGGCTCGACGGACAGGCTCGCCGAGGAGACGAGGGGATCATCGCGCAGACCATCACCACCGGCCGACGCGCGGGCGCGCGGATGGCGCGCCGGGCCGCGCTGATCGCGGGCGCGACGGCGCTGGCGGCCTGCGACGGGCCGCAGTCGGCGCTGGCGCCCCGCGCGACCCAGGCCGGCGAGGTCGCGGATCTGTTCCTGTGGATGTGCATCGGCGCGGCGGTGATCTGGATCGCGGTGATGGGAGCAGCCGTGCTCGCCGTCGCCCGCCCCGCCCTGCGCGGGGGCGACCGGCGCGCCGACCGGCTGATCGTCTGGGGCGGGGTCGTCTTCCCGACCGTCACGCTCGCGGCCCTGCTGGCCTTCGGCCTGACCCTGCTGCCCGACTGGGCCGACTCCGGCGCCCGCGTGAAGGTCCATGTCACGGGCGAGCAGTTCTGGTGGCGCGTGGAATACGAGGTCGAGGGGCGCGAGGGCCGCGTCCCCTCGGCCAACGAGGTGCGCCTGCCTGCGGGCGAGCCGGTCGAGTTCGTGCTGACCGCCCATGACGTGATCCACTCGTTCTGGATCCCTTCCCTCGCGGGCAAGATGGACATGATCCCCGGCCGCACCACCCGCCTGCTGGTCGAGAACGCCGAGCCCGGCACCTACCGCGGCGTCTGCGCCGAGTTCTGCGGCCCCGCCCACGCCCAGATGGCCTTCGCCGCGGTGGTGATGCCGCCCGAGGAGTTCGACGCCTGGCTGGCCCGGCAGGCGGACCCCGCCGCACCGGGCGGGACCCAGGCGCCGACGCCCGGCGACGCACCGGCCGCCGAGCGGGTCGCGCGCCCCTCCTGGCTCGACGCCCCGTCGGCCCCCGCCCCCGCCGATCCGCAGGCCGCCGCCCGGGGCGCGGAACTGTTCCGCGCCAACGGCTGCGGCGGCTGCCACCGGGTGGCGGGCGTGGTCGAGGCCGGCGCCTCGGGCCCCGACCTGACCCGCTTCGGCGACCGCCTGAGCCTCGGCGCCGGGATCGAGGCCCCCACGCCCGAGCGAATCGCCGCCTGGATCCGAAACCCGCAGGCGATGAAGCCCGGCGCCCGGATGCCCGCCTACGACGCCCTGCCCCCCGAAGAGCTCGCCGCCCTCGCGCGGTGGCTCCACGACCTGCGCTGAGGGCCCATGACCGACGCCTCCCACCCCGAGATGCAGGACGATCCCGCCGTGCGCGCCGCGCAGGAGGCGCGGCTGCGCAAGGCCTGGGCGACGCCGACCGGCTGGCGCTACTGGACCGCGGTGAACAACACCGAGGTCGGGGTCTGGTACACCGGCGCCGCGCTGTTCTTCATGCTGTTCGCCGGCGTGCTGGCGCTGCTGGTGCGCGCGCAGCTCGCCGTGCCCGAGAACGACCTGATCGGCCCCGAGCTCTACAACCAGGCCTTCACCCTGCACGGCACGGCGATGATGTTCCTGTTCGCCGTGCCGATCTTCGAGGCGGTGGCGATCCTGATCCTGCCCGCCCTGCTGGGCGCGCGGGACCTGCCGTTCCCCCGCCTCTCGGCCTTCGGGTTCTGGTGCTACCTGATCGGGGGCGTGTTCGTGTGCGGCTCGATCTTCTTCGGGGTCGCGCCGGACGCGGGGTGGTTCATGTACCCGCCGCTCGCCACCACGCAGGGGGGCGTGGGCGCCGACATCTGGCTGCTGGGGCTGAGCTTCATCGAGGTCGCCTCGATCGCCGCCGCCGTCGAGCTGATCGTGGGCGCGCTCAAGTGCCGCCCGCCGGGGATGCGCATGAACCTCACGCCGCTTTATGCGTGGTACGTGCTGATCGTGGGGGCGATGATCCTGTTCGCCTTCCCGCCCCTGATCGCCGGCGACATCCTGTTCGAGCTCGAGCGGATGTTCGACTGGCCGTTCTTCGACCCGACCCGGGGCGGCGATCCGCTGCTGTGGCAGCACCTGTTCTGGATCTTCGGGCACCCCGAGGTCTACATCATCTTCCTGCCCTCGATCGCGCTGCTGGCGATGATGATCCCCACCTTCGCGGGACGGCCCATCGCGGGCTATTCGTGGATCGTGCTCTCGGCCATGGGGACGGGCTTCATCAGCTTCGGGCTGTGGGTCCACCACATGTTCACCACGGGGCTGCCCTCGATCTCCATCGGCTTCTTCTCGGCGGCGTCCGAGGCGGTCGCGATCCCCACCGGCATCCAGATCTTCGTCTTCATCGCGACGCTGATGCTGGGGACGGTGCGCCGCTCGGTCCCGATGCTGTGGAGCCTGGGCGCGCTGGCGATCTTCGTGATGGGCGGGCTGACGGGGGTGATGGTCGCGGTCGCGCCCTTCGATTTCCAGGCCCACGACAGCTATTTCATCGTGGCCCACCTGCATTTCACCCTGTTCGGAGGGATGCTGTTCCCGCTGGTGGCGGGGGTCCACTACTACTACCCGCTGATCACCGGTCGGATGCTGTCGAACCGGCTGGGGCGGTGGAGCTTCTGGCTGTGCTTCCTCGGCTTCTCGGTCTGCTTCCTGCCGATGCACCTCACGGGCATGCTGGGGATGCCGCGCCGGGTGTGGACCTACGACGCGGACATGGGGTGGAACACGCTCAACGCCGTCTCGACCGCGGGCGCCTTCGTCTTCGCCGCGGGCTTCCTGGTCTTCGTGTGGGACCTGGTGCGCCCCAAGTCCGAGGCCGACCGCGCCCCCCGCAACCCATGGCAGGGCGGCGCGGTGGAGTGGCTGCAGACCTCGCCCCCGGGCGACTGGGGGGTGCGCTGCGTGCCCCAGGTCTCCTCGCGCTATCCGATCTGGGACGACCCCGACTATGTGAAGAACTACGACGAGGGCCGCTTCTACCTGCCCGACGCCGAGGAGGGGCGGCGTGAGACGCTGGTGACCTCGGTCCTCGACGCGGAGCCCGAGCAGGTGCTGCGCGTCGCCGGCCCCTCGACCCTGCCGATCTGGTCGGCGGTCACGCTGGGGGGCGTCTTCATCTTCGCCACCTTCCACTGGTGGTGGCTGACCGGGATCTCGGCCGCGGGCGCGCTGGTCGCGATCCTGCTGTGGGT
Source organism: Albimonas marina (assembly GCF_029223255.1). Taxonomy (GTDB): domain Bacteria; phylum Pseudomonadota; class Alphaproteobacteria; order Rhodobacterales; family Rhodobacteraceae; genus Albimonas. The sequence goes on along the minus strand of NZ_JARHUC010000009.1, from coordinate 65,611 downwards.
GTGGACCGGGACGGGCGAGCATCCGGAGAAGGACCGCAAGCCCATCGGGCTGGGCCGCGACGCGCCGCTCTACGTCTCGGGGCCCAAGTCGACGGGGTGGTGGGCGATGTTCATCACCATGCTGGGCGACCTGACCGCCTTCCTGGGCCTGATCTTCGGCCTGTTCTTCTTCTGGACGGTGCATGAGGCGTTCCCGCCCCCCGGCCTGCCCGTGCCCGGCCTCGGCTGGCCCGCCGCGGCGCTGGCGCTGACCGCGACGGCCTGGCTCGCCACCTGGGGCGGGCGACGGGCGAACGCCGCGGGGCGCGTGGCGCTGTTCCGGGCGCTGCTGGGCGTGGCGCTGATCGCGGGGATCGCGGGAGCGGCGGCGCTGGCGCTGGGGCCGTGGACGGCGGGGATGGACCCGACGGCGCACAGCTGGCCCGCCATCGTGTGGACGCTGGTCCTGTGGTCGGGCGCCCATGCCGCGGTGGGGGCGATCATGCAGGCCTTCTGCCTCGTCGCCAGCTTCGCGGGGCGCCTGACGCCCCGCTACGACGCCGACATCCGCAACTCGGAGGTGTTCTGGCACTTCCACGCCTTCGCGGCGATCCTGACCGCCGTCGCCCTCGCCGCCTTCCCGCAGGCCGCGCCATGACCCGCCCCGACGCCCCCGAGACCGAGGCCCCCGCCCCGCGCGACCCCGAGGCCGCCGCCGCCCGCGAAAGCCGCTTCCACGGCGAGGGCGAGGTGCAGCGCCGAGGCCTGTGGCGGGTGGCCACGGGGCCGATCATCTGGGGGGCGCATTTCCTCGCCTGCTACTGGATCGGCGCGGTGTGGTGCGCGCGCGCCGGGCCCGGCGCCTCGCTGGATCCCGCGCGCTGGGCGATCGCGGGGGCGACCGTGGTGGCGATCCTCGCGCTGGGGCTGGTGTTCCGCGCCCTGTGGCGGGTGCGGGGGCTGAGCGTCACCGACGACGACCTGGTCTACGAGGCCGACGACGCCGAGGAGCGCCGGCGCTTCCTCGCCCATGTCTCGATGCTGCTCTGCGTCGTCAGCCTGGTCGCCATCGTCTATTCCGCCCTGCCCGCGGCCCTGCTGGGAACCTGCCGATGAGCGGGCGCGCGGCGCTTCTCGCCGGCCTCGCCGTGCTGGCGCTCGCCTGGGGCGGGCCGCTGCCGCGGCTGGCCGAGGGCAGCTTCCTCGCGCATATGGCGATGCATATGGCGGTGGTGGCGGTCGCGGCCCCGCTGCTGGCGCTGGGATTGGCGCGCCGGGCGGGGGCCGCGGCCCTTCCCGGCTGGGCGCCCGTGGCGGCCTCGGTCGTCGAGCTTGCGGCGATCTGGGCCTGGCACGCGCCGGCGCTGCACACGCTGGCCCGCACGCAGGCCTGGGCGCTGGCGGCCGAGCAGGCGACGTTCCTGGGCGCGGCGCTGGCGGTGTGGACCACGGCGCTGGCGGCGCCCGCCTCCGGTCCCGGCCGCGCTGGGGCGGCGATGGCAGGGGCGGGGGCGCTGCTGTTCACCTCGATGCACATGACCCTGCTGGGGGTGCTGATCGCCCTCTCGCCCCGCGCGATCTGCCTGGCGCAGACGCCGGGCGGCGGGCTCTTCGGCCTCGACCTCCTGCGCGACCAGGAGGTCGGGGGCCTGCTGATGCTGGGCGCGGGCGGGGCGGTCTACCTGGCGGGCGGGCTGGCGCTGGCCGCGCGCCTGCTGCGGCGGGAGGAGAGTCCGGCATGCTAGACCGCACCGTCACCCTGCGCGCGCTGCTGATCGCGGCGCTGATCGCCGCCGCGGCCGGCGCGGCCGCGTTCTGGCTGGGCCTCGCGCCCATCGGGGCGGCGGGGGGCCACTCCAAGCTCGCCGACTGGGTGCTGCACACGGCGATGCGCCGGGCGGTGGCCTTCCACGCGATGGGGACCGAGGTCCCCGACCTCTCGGCCCCCGGCCTCGTGCGCCTGGGCGCGGGGCACTACGAAAGCGGCTGCGCCCCCTGCCACGGCAGCCCGGCCGCGCCCTCGGGCGGGGCCGCGCGGACGATGCTGCCCAAGCCCCCGGATCTGGCGGAGCGGATCGACGACTGGACCCCGGCGCAGCTGCACTGGATCGTCGACCAGGGCGTGATGATGACCGGCATGCCCGCCTGGCCCGCCCGCCATCGCGAGGACGAGGTCTGGCCCGTCGTCGCGTTCCTGCAGGCCCTGCCCGGCATGGACGCCGGGACCTACCGGGCGCTGGCCTACGGCGCGGCGGGGGAGCGCGCCCGCGGCCTCGCCCTGCCCGCCGCCCCGCCGCGCGCCGACTGCGCGCGCTGCCACGGGCCGGACGGCGCCGGGCCGGCGGAGGGCGGGCTGATCCCGCGTCTCGACATCCAGCCCGAGGCGGCGCTGCGCGCGGCGCTGGAGAGCTACGCCGAGGGCGCCCGGGCGAGCGGGATCATGGGTCATGCCGTGGCGGGGCTGGACGCGCAGACGCTGGCGCAACTCGCCGCCGACTACGCCGCCGCGCCGATGGGCGCGGGGCCGGGGATCGGCGCCGCCTCGCCCGAGGCGCTTGCGCTGGGCGAGCGGCTGGCGCGCGAGGGCCTGCCGGACCGCGACGTCGGCGCCTGCCAAGGCTGCCACGCGCCCGAGGCCGGCCAGGGGCGAGAGAGCTTCCCGCGCCTCGCCGGCCAGCACGCGCCCTATCTGGCCGCGCAGCTGCGCCTCTTCGCCTCCGAGCATCCGCGCGGCGGCGGCGCCTTCGCCGCGCTGATGACCCGCGCCACCCATGCGCTGGAGGCCGACGAGATCGAGGCCGTCGCGGCCTGGTACGCCGCCCAGCCCCCCGCCCCGCGCTGAGGGCGCGACGGCGCGCCCCGGGCTGGACCCGGGGCCCCCGGCGCGGCGCCCGCCCTCAGGCGGCGGCGCGGGCCTTCGTCTTCATCCGCTCGGCCAGCGCCTCGCCGATCATCACGCAGGTCATGTGCGTGTTGGCCCGGCAGTCCATCGGCATGATCGAGGCGTCGGCCACCCGCAGCCCCGGCACGCCCTTCACCGTCAGGTCCGGGTTCACCACGCCCTGCGGGTCGTTGAAGGCGCTCATCCGGCAGGTGCCGGCGGCGTGCTGGATGTCGCCCACCTGGCGCAGGATCAGCGCGTCGAGCTCGGCGTCGGGCAGGTCGGCGGCGGTCTCGATGTCGATCCCGCTCTCGGAGATCATGATCGCCTGCGCGATGTCGCGCAGGGCCGGGCGGCGGGCCATCTCGCGCACCCGGCGCACGGCGTCGCGCATCCGCAGCATGTCGCGGGGGTCGGAGAGCATGTTCTCCTCGACCACCGGATCGTCCTCAGGGCGCGCGGACTTCAGCGTCACCTCCCCGCGGGAGAAGGCGTCGAAGAGGCCGATGCCCACGGCGCCGTCGGCGTTGCCGCCCGTCCCCTCGATGTCGCGATGGTTGAAGCCGATCAGGATCATGTCCCGCACCCCGCCTTCGCCCAGCCCTGAGGAGTAGGTGACGCAGCAGTTGGTGTGCCGCTGGTCGGGGTCCCTGGGCGCATGCTCGGGCTTCATCACCACCTTCACCCGCAGCATCGGGTGGTCCATGAAGTTGCGCCCGACGTCGGGAAGCTCCCGCTTCACCTCGATGCCGTGGGCGCGCAGGTGCAGGCTGGGCCCGAGGCCCGAGCGCATCAGGATCGCGGGGGAATGGACGGCGCCGGCGCACAGCACCACCTCCGCCCCCCGGAAGGTGCGCCGCTCGCCCTCGATCAGCGCCTCGACCCCCGTGGCGCGGCCGTCCTCGATCAGCACCCGGTCGACCAGCGCGCCGCCCTGGATCGTGAGGTTGGCGCGGCCGCGGGCGGGTTCGAGATAGCCGTCGTTGGTGGTCACCCGCTCCAGCCCGCGGCTGTTGATCGGATAGCAGGAGACCCCCTCCCCGTCAGGGGCGTTGAGGTCGGGGTTCCACGGGTGCCCGCAGTCGAGGGCGGCGTCGCGCAGCGCCTTGTCGATCGGGCCCCAGGTCTCCTGCGGGGCGCGGTAGATGGGCAGCGGGCCGCCCTGGCCGTGGTGGTTCACGCCCGCCATCTCGGGGTCGTGCTCCATCTTCGCGAACAGCGGCAGGACGTCGGCGGCGCTCCAACCCTCGCAGCCCGCGGCGGCCCAGGCGTCGAAGGCCGCGCCCACGCCCCAGATCGCGATCTGGGCGTTGACCAGCGAGCTGCCCCCCAGCCCCCGGCCGCGCCAGTAGTGCCGCGGCTCCTGCACCGCGGTGCGCCGGCTCCAGACGCCGGGCCACTGCCAGGCGGCCTGGTGATCGGGCTGGAACATGAAGGGGAAGATGTTGGCCGAGCGCGCGGCGCGGGGCGCCTGGTCGGCGCGCCAGTCGGCGCCCGCCTCCAGCAGCAGGACGCGACGGTCGGGATCCTCGGACAGGCGCCCCGCCAGCGCCGCCCCGGCCGACCCGGCCCCGACGACGATCACGTCGTGCATCTCGCTCATGCCTCTTCGCTCCTCGCTGCTTGAGAAGGCGCATGTTGGCGGCGGGCCCGGCGCGGACGCCATGTGCCGAGATCGCGCAGGCGAGGGCCCGGAACGGCCGCGGGGCGGCCGTCCGCCGACGGCCGCCCCGCGGTCCCTTTCGCGCGCCGCTCAGGCGCGGCTCACTTGCCCTGCACGCCGGCCGCTATGATCAGCGGCTTCCACACGCCCATCGAGGTCTCGACGAAGGCGGCGTAGTCGGCCGAGGACATCTCGCGCGTCGTCACGCCGAGGTCGGTCAGCTGGGCCTGCACCTCGGGCAGCGCGATCACGGCCAGCACCGTGTCGTGGATCTTCGCGGCCGTCTCGTCCGGGATCCCCGCCGGGCCCGTCAGGCCCACCCAGTTCTCGATCACGATGTCGAAGCCCTGCTCCTTGAACGTGGGCACGTCGGGGGTGACCGAGGAGCGGGTCTCGGAGGCGATGGCGATGGCGACCGCCTCGCCGTCCTCGATCATCGGGGCGTTCTGGGCGACCATGTCGTAGAACGTGTCCAGCACCCCGGCGCGGAAGTCCTGGATGGCGGGCGCCGAGCCCTGGTAGGGGATGTGCAGCGTCTCGACCCCCAGCGCCCCGTCCACGGCCTTGCCCAGGATGTGCGAGATCGAGCCGATCCCCGAGGAGCCGTAGGAGATCGAGTGATCCTTCGCGGCCGCCTGGAACTCGGCGACCGTCGCGATGCCGCTGTCGGGCTTCACGAACAGGCCGGGGGCCGAGGCGCCGATGTAGGCGACATGGCTGAAGTCGCCCATCGGGTCGTAGGGCAGGCTCGCGAACTGGGTGGGCGCGATGGTGAAGGGCGCGTTGTTCGCGATCATCAGCACCGTGCCGTCGGGGTCCTGCTTGGCCACGTAGTCGGCCGCGACCGTGCCGGCGGCGCCGGGGCGGTTGTCGACGACGGCCTTCTGCCCGAACGCCTCGTCAAGGTGCTTGGCCAGCAGGCGCGCCACCAGGTCCGAGGTCCCGCCCGGCGGGAAGGTGACGACGATGCGCACCGGCTCCTCGGACCAGGCGCCGGGCTCGGCGGCGGCCAGGGCGGGAAGCGAGACCGCGAGCGTCGCGGCCAGGCCGACGCCGAACGCGGCGCGGCGGGTCAGGGTCTTGGACATGGTCGTCCCTTTCGTCGGAGGCGCGGCGCGCGCGCGGGGTCGGAAGGCGGAAAAGCTCATTCGTCGGCGGGCAGGCCCGCCATCCGCAGCCGGCGCCGGGCGCGCAGCCCGGACGCGAGGCCGAAGACCATGATCGCGACGGTCGCCGCGATCAGCGCGGCCGAGATCGGCCGCTCGAGGAACACCATCGGGTCCCCGCGCGAGAGCAGCATGGCGCGGCGCAGCTGCTCCTCCATCATCGGGCCGAGGACGAAGCCGATCAGCAGGGGCGCCGGCTCGAACCGGAACAGGCGCATCAGGTAGCCGGCGATCCCGAAGACCAGCGTCAGCCAGATGTCGAAGACGTTGTTGTTCAGCGAATAGACGCCGATGCAGATCAGCACGATGATCGTGGGGTACATGTAGCGGTAGGGGATCTGCAGCAGCTTCACCCACATGCCGATCAGCGGCACGTTGAGGATCAGAAGGATCACGTTGCCGACCAGGAAGCTGGCGACCAGCCCCCAGAACAGGTCGGCGTGGTCGGTCAGGATCCGCGGACCCGGAGTGATGCCGTGGATCATCAGCGCCCCGATCACCATCGCCATCGAGGCCGAGCCGGGAACCCCCAGCGTCAGGGTGGGAATGAAGGCGGTCTGGGTGGCGGCGTTGTTGGCGCTCTCGGGCACCGTCACACCCTCGATCGCCCCCTGCCCGAAGCGGGCGCGGGAGGGGGAGATCTTCTTCTCCACTGCGTAGCCCACCGCCGAGGCGACCGTCTGCCCCGTCCCCGGCAGGGCGCCGAAGAAGCTGCCGATGGCGCCGCCCCGCCAGATCGGGCCGACCATCGCGCGCCACTCGGCGCGGGTCGGACGCATGCGCCGGCCGTACTCGACCGCCTGCGTGGCCTTGCCGCCGCCGGCGTTGGCGCGGATCGAGGCGATCAGCTCCCCCACCCCGAACAGGCCCATGGCCACGATCACCAGGTTCACGCCGTCGCGCAGCTCGGGGATGCCCAGGGTGAAGCGCAGGTCGCCGGTGGTCAGGTCGATGCCCACCGTGCCCAGCATCAGCCCGAGCGTGACCATCGCCACGCCCTTCACCGCGCCGCCGTTCGACACCGCCGAGGCCGCCACCAGCCCCAGCAGGATCACCGAGAAATACTCCGCCGGCCCGAAGTTCAGCGCCAGCCGCGCCAGCCCCGGCGACAGCGCGGCCATCACCACCATCCCGATCATCCCGCCCCCGAAGGAGGCGATGGAGGTCGCGAACAGCGCCAGCCCCGCCTGCCCGTTCTTCGCCATCGGGTAGCCGTCGATGCAGGTGATCGAGGACGAGGGCGTGCCGGGAATGTTCATCAGGATCGAGGCGATGGAGCCGCCGTACTCGGCCCCGTAGTAGACCCCCGCGATCATCACCAGCGCCGTCGTCGGCTCGAGATAGAAGCTCAGCGGCAGGATCATCGCGATGGCGGCCATCGAGCCGATGCCCGGCAACACCCCGATGAAGGTGCCCAGGAAGCAGCCGATGAAGCAGTAGAGCAGGTTCTGCGGCTGCAGCACCGTGGCGAGCCCGCCGGCGAAGGAGGAGAGGACGTCCATGGCTCAGATCCCCGCGATCGCCTTGAAGGGAAGTCCCAGCGCCTGGATGAACAGGAGCCACGATCCCAGCGCCACGGCCGCGCCCAGCGCCGCCTTGCCGGGGAAGGGGAGCGAGCGGTCGGGGACCGAGGCCACCACCGTCGTCAGGAACGCCGCCGGAACCAGCCCCAGCCGGTCGGCGGTCGCCGCGAAGACCGCCAGCGCCGCGGCGATGGCCGCGAAGGAGATCCAGTCCGGCCGCTCGGCCAGGCCGGGGTCGGCGAGGTCCTGGACCAGGATCGCCACGCACAGGCCCGCCAGGATCAGCCCGGTGAAGAAGGGGAAGGCGCCGGTGCCGGGGCGGAACAGGACGCCCAGCCCCAGCTCCAGCCCGCCGACCATGAAGCAGATCGCCAGCCCGATCAGGAACAGCGCGCCCGCCGCGCCCCAGTGGGCGCGCAGGCGGCGGGGGGATCGCGTCTCCTGCGCCATGCTCACAACCCTCCCCGGAACAGCGAGTAGCCCCAGGCGGTGAACTTGAAGGGCAGGTGATAGTGCTGGGCGGGCTCGGGCACGCCGAAGTCGTAGCGCACGGTCTCGAGGAACCCCGCGTCGGCGCTCTCGCCCCCGCGGGCGCGGAAATAGGCGCCGACCTCGAACTCGGCCAGGTAGCGCCCGGCCTCGATCCCCTCGCCCTGCACGGTGGGGTGATCGAAGAGGCCGGTCTGGCCGCAGCGTCCCTCGGCCAGCACCGCGGGATCGCCGGGGGCCACGCGGATCAGGCGCACCTCCAGCCCCTCCGCCGGGCGGCCGGAGGCGACGTCGACCGCGTGGATCGAGACGCCGCCGGCGTTGGAGCCCGCCGCCGGAGCCTCGCTCGCCGCCAGCACCCGCGCGCGGCAGACCGAGGCGATCTCCTCCCGCGCGGCGGCGATCTCGTCCTCCCGCGCGGCGTCGAGGCGCCGCTCGAAATTCGCCAGCACGCTCTCGAGGTCGGCGTGGCGATGCAGCGCCACGATGTAGGGGAAGCCGAAGCGGGCGCGGTAGCGCCGGTTCAGCTCCGCCAGCCGCGCGGCGACCGGCGCGGCAGGGTCGGTCAGGCCCAGGCGGCCCTGCTCGGTCTGCGAGGCCGGCGTCATCTCGTCCGGCGCGGGCGGCGCAAGTTCGGGGTGGCCGCGGAACAGCTCCAGCGTCTCCGCCTCGGTCAGCTCGAACAGCGCCGCGCGCAGGGCCGCGGCCAGCGCCGGGGCGTCGGCGAAGGGACGGCGGCGGGCGGCGCGGGCGGCGACCTCGGGCGAGCGCTCGATGAAGGGCAGCAGCAGCGCCTGCGCCGCCCGGTCGTCGGCGCCGTTGATCGCGTCGAGGTCGATGGTCGGCGTCATCCCGGGCGTCCCGTCCTTGCTGCGGATGCGAAAACGGTAGCCGCGGATTGGATTGCCATCCATGTCGAAATACGCAACTGTCCATTCTCGTTTTGCGAATGGAGCGCCGATGTCCCTCCACCTGCTGCCCCGGCCGCTGCGCTACATCGAGGCGGTGGCCGAGCATGGCTCGGTCCAGGGCGCCTCGCGCGCGCTGGGGATCGCGGCCTCGGCCATCGACCGGCACATCCACGCGATGGAGGAGGCGAGCCAGACGCCCCTGTTCGAGCGCCTGCCCCGCGGCATGCGCCCCACCGCGGCCGGCGAGGCGGTGATCGTCATGGCCCGCCGCTGGCGCGCCGACGCCGAGCGGCTGGACGACGGCCTGCGCGAGATGCGCGGGCAGGAGCGCGGGACGGTGCGCCTCGCGGCCATGGACAGCCTGGCGAACGGCCTGCTGCCGGAACTGGCGGCGTGGCTGCAGGAGACGCACCCCCGCATCCAGCTCGCCTGCGACGTGCTGACCCCGCCCGAGGCCGGGCGCGCGCTGGACGAGGGGACGGTGGACCTGGCGCTGGCCTTCAACCTCGCCCCCAACCGCAACCAGCACGCGGCGTGGAGCGCGGACCTGCCCTTCGGCTGCGTGACCGCGCCCCACCATCCGCTGGCGGCGCTGGAGACGCCGACGATGGCCGACCTTGCCCGCCACCCCACCGTCTCGCAATCCGCGGTCCTGCCCAGCCGCCGCTACCTCGAGACGCGCTATGGGTGGCTCTTCGCCGACAACCCGCCGGCGCTGCTGTCGAACTCGCTCCAGCTCCTGAAAAGCTCGCTGGCCGAGGGGCGGCTGGCGATGCTGACCTCCGAGCTCGACGTGCTGCCGGAGATCGAGCGCGGGACGCTGGTCTGGAGACCGTTGCGCGAGCCGGGGCTGCGCCCGCAGACGATCTCGCTCGCCGTGGACGCGCGCCGGCCGCTGACCCGGGCGGCGCGGCTGGTGCTGGACCGGCTGGCCGAGACGGTTCCCGCACGCCTCGCCGCGGCCCGCGCGCTCAGGGCTCCGCAGACGGGAGAGGAGACCGCCCGATGACCACGCCGCAGGACTGGATCGCCCGGGCCGTCGCCCTTTCCGCCACCGCGCTGGAGCGGCCGGGGACCGAGCCCTTCGGCGCCCTGGTGATCCGCGACGGCGAGGTGGTAGGGCGCGGCCTGAACCACTCGCTCGCCCATCTCGACCCCACCTCCCACGGGGAGACCGAGGCGATCCGCGACGCCTGCCGCCGGCTGGGGACGCTCGACCTCTCGGAGTGCGAGATCTACTCGAGCTGCGAGCCCTGCCCCCTGTGCCTCGCCGCCATCGAGATCGCCGGCATCCGCCGCATGGGCTGGGCGCTGGGGCTGGGCGAGGCCAACGCGGCGCTGGCCGCCGTGCCCCCGCAGCTGCGCCGGGCGGGCGACGTGGCCGCGCTGCGCGAGGTCGCCGCCCGGCCGGCCGGCGGCCGCCCGGGCGTGGTGCAGGCGCCGGTCGAGGGCGCGCTCGCGATCCTCGAGCGCTGGGCGGCGGGCCTGCCCCGCCCCTGACCCTGACCTCGGAATAGGTCGTTGCGGCGACCGACCTCAGACGAGGTCGTTGTAGCGGTAGAGCTTCGGATCGTCGGGGAAGCCGCGGCCTCGGTGCTCCTCCTCCAGGTGGGCCACCAGACGGTCGACCTTCGCCCAGGTCTCCGCCTCGGCCTCGGTCTCGGGGCGGGCGAGGATCTCGTCGATCTCGGCCATCACCGCCTCGCGGTCGATGCAGATCGCGCGGCCGCCCTCGACGACCACGCGGCCCCCGACCAGCACCGTCTCGACCGCGGCGCGGGAGCCGCGGTGCAGCACCGCCTCGGCGATCGGGGTGCGGGGGCTGATGCGGGGGCGGCCGATGCGGGCGAGGTCCATCAGCACCACGTCGGCGGCGTAGCCCGGCTCCAGCCGCCCGGCGATGCCGGCGAACCCGGCCGAGGCCGCGCCATGCTCGGAGGCCATCTGCAGGATCGCGGCCGCGTCGGGGCGGTCGGAGAACATGCCCGTCCCCCGGTGCAGCGCCCAGGCGAGCTTCATCTCCACCGTCATGTCGCGGTCGTCGATCAGGTTCGACTGGTCGATGCCCAGCGCCACCTTCGCCCCCCGCGCCCTGAGCGCGTTCACCGGCGCGATCCCCGACGCCAGCCGCAGGCCGGAGGAGGCGTTGTGGCAGATCGTGCAGCCGCAGTCGGCGACGATGTCGAGCTCCGCCTCGCTCATCCAGTTGCCGTGGCCGAGCGTGACGTTCGGGCCCAGCAGGCCCAGGTGGTGGAGGTGCTCCACCGCCCCCCGGCCCAGCCGCTCGCGGGCGAAGTCGCGCTGGCGGCGGGTCTCGAGCAGGTGCATGTGGATCGGCGCGCCGAGGTCGGAGGCGGTCCCGAAGATCGTCTCCAGCGCCGCGTCGCTCAGCCAGTGCAGGTTGGCGGGCGCCAGCGCGGCGCGCACATGCTCGGGCGCCGCCCCCTCCCGCCGGGACTTGAGGCGGGCGAAGAAGTCCATCTGCTCGGCCACCGGCACGCGGGAGGCGGCGAGGCCCGCATCGACCCAGGTCCGCAGGTCCGAGGGCAGGCGGCCGACCACCTCGTCGTCCGGATCGTAGGCCAGCACGTTGCGGTCGCGGATCATCCAGGAGAACGCGGCCCGCATCCCGATCTCGTCATAGGCGTCGAGCACCGCGTCGGCGGTCTCGTCCCAGATCTCGCGATCCGGGGGCAGGTTCGAGAAGATGTGGTGGACGCAGGTCGTCCCGCTCTCGAGCATCTCGATGGCCGAGAACAGGGTGTCGAGGCGCAGGGGCAGCTGGCGCATGGCGCGGAAACGGGGCAGCCACAGCTCCAGCGGGGCGAAGGGGACGCCGGCCATCAGGGGCGTCAGGCCGAAATGGTGGTGCCCGTTGGCGAAGCCGGGCATCGCGACCATGCCGGGGCCGCCGACGCGGGGCAGCCCCTCGCGGCCCTTCGCGATCTCCGCGGCCGGCCCGATCTCGGCGATGCGCCCGCCCTCGATGCGGATCGCGGCGCCCTCCTGCGCGATCATCGCGCCGGCGGCGTCGACGCCGCGCAGGACATGGCCGGCCTCGACGATCAGGTCGGGGGCGGGAAGCTCGGGGGGCATGGCGACGTCTCCTGGCAGGGCGGCGCGCCCGGCGGGCGGGCCGGGCGCGGGCGGGCGTTCGATGCGGCGGAGGCCCCGGGCCGGGCCCGGGGCGCGCCCGTGAGGCGGGGGGCGCGCGAACGGCCCCCGCGGCGGCTCAGATGGTCGAGCCTTCCACGCCCTCGACCAGGTAGTCCATGGCCCAGAGCTTGGGATCGTAGAGCTCCATCGTCGTCTCGGAGATCGTCTTTCCGGTGTTGTCCTTCAGGGGACCGACGAAGATCGGCGCGCCGCCGCGCACCTTCTCCTGCGCCTCCAGCGCGGCCTTGCGGGCGGCCTCGGTCGCGCCGGCGCCGAAGGGCGAGTTCTGGACCATGTCCTTGTCGAAGCCGCCCTCGTTGACGTTGGGCAGCGGCTCGCCCTTCGCGATCAGCTCGGCGTACTGCTTGTAGACGGTGCCCCACTTCAGCTCGGCGCCGGTGATGAAGCCCTTGGGCGCCAGCGGCGACTGGTCGGCGTTGTGGCCCAGGCTCTTCACGCCGCGGGCCTCGGCGGTCTCGACGCAGACCTTGGGGCTGTCGACATGGCAGGCGATCACGTCGCAGCCGGCGTCGACCAGCGCGTTGACCGACTCCGCCTCGCGCACCGGCAGCGACCACTCGCCCGTCATGATCAGCTGCACCTTCGCCTCGGGGTTCACCGAGCGGACGCCCATGGTGAAGGCGTTGATGTTGCGCAGCACGACCGAGATCGGCTTGGCGCCGACGAAGCCGATGCGGTTGGTGGCGGTGGACAGGCCCGCCGCGACGCCGTTCACGTAGTGCGCCTGCTCGATATAGCAGAAGTAGCCGCCCAGGTTCGCCGGGTGCTTGTCGGCCGACCACAGCGAGGTCGGGTGGCGGAACTGCACCTCGGGATACTTCTTCGCCATGTCGATCATGAAGGGATCGAAGTAGCCGAAGGAGGTGGCGAAGATCAGCGAGGCGCCGTCGAGCTCGATCATCGAGCCCATGGTCTTCGACACCGCGACGGACTCGGGCACGTTCTCCTCCTCGACCACGGTCACGCCGGGCAGCTCGCGCACGGCCTGGGCGCCGACCGCGTGGGCCTGGTTCCAGCCGTAGTCGTCGCGGGGGCCGACGTAGATCATGCCGACGACGGTGTCGGCGGCCTTGGCGGAGCGTCCGCCGGCGGCGAGCGCGGCGAGCGAGGCGGCGCCGGCGATGAAGCCGCGGCGGGAGGGCATGAAGGCGGATCGGGTCATGGGCTGTTCCTGCTGGTCAAGCTGAGCTGCGAAGCGAAGGGCCGTCTCTTGCGCCCCTGCCGCGGCGGTCCGTCCCGGGGCGGGAGACGGCGCGATGGGCGGGTCCGGGGGCTCAGTCCGCGCGGCTCCGGCGCAGCGGCGGCGCGCGGGGCGTGTCGAGCTCGTCGGCGTAGCGGGCCAGCAGGGCGCCGAGGTCGGGGGCGGCCTCCGCCTCCGGCGCCAGCGCGCGATCCTCGACCAGGTGCAGGTGGTGGTCCATCAGGCGGGCGGCCTCCTCCGGATCGCCGCGGCGCAGGGCCTCGAGAACGGCGGCATGCTCGTTGACCGAACATTCGGCGGCGTGGGGCCGGCCGTGGACGGCGAGGATCAGCGAGCAGCGCACGACCAGCTGGCCGATCCAGGCCTCCATCAGGCCGTTGCCGGTCAGCTCCGCGATCAGGAGGTGGAACTCCCAGGCGAGGCGCACGCCGGCGCGGTCGTCGCGGGCCTCCATCGCCTTGCGCTCGGCGCGCAGGTGGCCCTCGAGCGCGGCGCCGATCTCGGGGCGCCAGTCCTCGGCGAGGATGCGCAGCGCCTCGCGCTCCAGCGCGCGGCGGACGCGGAAGACGTCGCGGGCTTCCTCGACGGTGGGGCGGGCGACGGTGGCGGTGCGCTTGCCGCCCAACTCCACCAGCCCGTCGGCGTGCAGGCGCTGGAGGGCCTGGCGGACCAGCGTGCGGGAGATGCCGAAGGGCGCGCCGATCTCGTCTTCCGGCAGGCGGGCGCCGGGCTTGAGCTCCTGCTCCAGGATGGCCTGGCGGAGCGCGCGGTAGGCGATCTCGAACCGGGAGGCGGCGACGGGCATGGCGAATCCGTTTCAGCGTCTTTAATGTATACTCTTTTGCATTTCGAAAGAGCGCAAGATGGAATCCCGCAGCGCAGCAACTGCGCGCTCAGGATGCATATGGATTCGTCATATCGAGCCAAGGCGCCCGGATTTGCCCGCGATCTCGCCTGAACCGGCTACGACGCCTGCGTTTCGGGCGGAGATGGCAGACAGAAAGGCTATCCACCTCGATCCGCCGGATCGAACCAGCTTCCCAGCCTCGCAAATCACGTATACAAGATTTCAAACGAATCCCGTACCGGATGCCGCCATGACCGACTCGTCCCCGCGCACCGTCGCGCTGCGCCTGAACCAGCAGCAGATGGAGCTGCTCGACCGCACCCTGCCCCGCGTGGGACTCGACGACCGGGCCGAGCTGGTGCGCCTCGCCCTGCGCGAGGCCGCCGCCGAAGCCGCCGGGAAGGGAGCCGCCGAATGACCCGCACCCTCGTCTCCGACCAGGTGATCGCGCCAGGCGCCGGCAAGGCGATCGAGCTGCTGAAGGGCCAGGTCCTGCGCATCGAGCAGGTCGAGGGCGGCCAGTGCGTCGACTTCAACGCCTTCAACCTGCACGACTACAAGGAGTTCATGCACTGCGGCCGCACCCGCACCGTGCACGGCTTCAACCCCACCGCGGGGACCTTCCTGTGGTCGGCGCCCCCGCGCGAGAACGCGATGATGTACTTCCTCGCCGACACGGTGGGGCGCAACGACGTGCTGTTCCCGCGCTGCTCGGCGTTCCTCTACGAAAGCGCCTACGGCTTCCACGACCACACCAACTGCCACGACATCCAGGCCGAGGCGCAGCGCGAGTACGGGCTGACCCCGGACGACGTGCACGACAGCTTCAACTTCTTCATGTTCACCGAGGTCGAGGTCGGCGGCACGGTGAAGATCGACCGCCAGACCTCGAAGGCCGGGGACTACGTCGAACTGCTGGCGCTGATGGACGTGCTTGCGGTGCCCAACGTCTGCGGGGCGGACGTGATGCGGACCTCGAATTTTTCGCTGAAGCCGATCCGGGTCACCGTGTGGGACGCGTCGGAGGCGGATCTCGCGCAGGTGCCCGCCCTGCCGCGCCTCGCCTCCCAGCGCACGCCGGCGCAGTTCCGCAACGCCGCGATCAAGGCCACGCGGGAGCTGACCCGCGATCCCGACTACACCCCCGCCTTCACCAACACGCCCATCGTCGAGCAGACGCTGGAGGTGGCGCTGAGCGCGGAGGAGGCCGCGA
The DNA here is from genome assembly GCF_029223255.1 of Albimonas marina. GTDB lineage: Bacteria > Pseudomonadota > Alphaproteobacteria > Rhodobacterales > Rhodobacteraceae > Albimonas. The sequence goes on along the minus strand of NZ_JARHUC010000009.1, from coordinate 50,561 downwards.
TGCTCGACCGCCTGGCGCGGCGCGAGCTCTACGGCGCCGACGACGGCGCGGCCCTGCGGGACATCCTGTTCTCCTGGTGGGAGAGCCGGTTCCTGACCGCCGCCAACGGCGCGCCCTCGATGGAGTCCGACGGCGCCTGACGCGGCGGTCCGCCGGAAATCGCGGCCTCCGCCCAGAAGAGGCGGGGCCGCGAATCGAAATTCGGGAGCGTGCAAATGAATATTCCCAACCCCGCCCGATGACGCTCAGGTAAACCCGCTTCCGTCGATTAAATTCGCCCCGCCATTGCTGAGCGAATACTGAACCGCGCCCCTTTTCCACTTTGCTTTCCGCCGCCCCTGTGTCAGGCAAGCCCGCCATCGCGAACGCGGCAACGGGAGGAGCGGACGATGAGCGCGACAGGACGGGGCGGCGCGCCGACCCCCATGGACATCCAGGCGCGCAAGGGCGGCGCGCCGCTGGTCTGCCTGACCGCCTACACCACCCCGGTCGCCAGGGTGATCGACGCCGAATGCGACCTGGCGCTGGTGGGCGACAGCGTCGGCATGGTGCTGCACGGCCTGCCCTCGACGCTGGGCGTGACGATGGAGATGATGATCCTGCACGGTCAGGCGGTGCGCCGGGGCCTGTCGCGCGCGCTGATGGTCGTGGACATGCCCTTCGGCAGCTACGAGGAAGGGCCCCAACAGGCCTTCCGCAACGCCGCCCGCCTGATGTCCGAGACGGGATGCGAGGCCGTGAAGCTCGAGGGCGGGGTGGCGATGGCCGAGACCATCCGCTTCCTCGTCGCCCGCGGCATCCCGGTGATGGGCCATGTCGGCCTGACGCCCCAGTCGGTGAACGCGCTGGGCGGCTACGCGGTGCAGGGCAAGGGCGCGGACGCCGCCCGGGTGATGCGCGACGCCCATGCCGCGGCCGAGGCCGGCGCCTTCGCCGTGGTGCTGGAGAAGATCCCCGACCCGCTCGCCCGCCGCGTCACCGACGAGATCGCGGTCCCCACCGTGGGCATCGGCGCCTCGCCCGCCTGCGACGGCCAGATCCTGGTGGTGGACGACATGCTGGGCCTGTTCGCGGACTTCAAGCCGAAGTTCGTCAAGCGCTACGCCGAGCTTGAGGCGGCCGCCCGCGAGGCCGTCGCGGCCTATGCCGAGGACGTGCGCGCCCGCCGCTTCCCCGGCCCCGAGCACCTGTTCGGCGCGGCCGACCCCGCCTCGGCCGCCAAAACGGAGCCCGCCTCGCGATGAGCGTGCAGATCGTCAGAACCGTCGCCGACCTTCGCGCCCGGGTCGCCGCCTGGCGGGCCGAGGGCGCGCGCGTCGCCGTCGTGCCCACGATGGGCGCGCTGCACGAGGGGCACCTGAGCCTGGTGCGCGCCGGCCAGGCCCGGGCCGAGCGGGTGATCGTCACGCTCTTCGTGAACCCCCGCCAGTTCAACAGCCCCGCCGACCTCGCCGCCTATCCGCGCACCGAGGAGGCCGACGCCCGCAAGCTCGGCGCGCTCGACGGGGGCGCGGACGGGCGGATCGTGCTGTTCGCGCCGGACGGGGACGAGATGTATCCCCCCGGCTTCGCGACCGGCGTCACGGTGTCGGGCGTCAGCGAGGGGCTGTGCGGCGCGGGGCGCCCCGGCCATTTCGACGGCGTGGCGACGGTGGTGGGCAAGCTGCTGCTGATCGCGGGCGCGGACGTCGCGATGTTCGGGGAGAAGGATTTCCAGCAGCTGCAGGTGGTGCGCCGCCTGGCGCTGGACCTCAACATCCCGACCGAGATCGTCGGCTGCCCCACGGTTCGGGAGGCGGACGGTCTGGCGCTGTCCTCGCGCAACGTGCGCCTGACGCCCGGGGATCGCGCCCGCTCCGCCGCCCTGCCCCAGGCCCTGATCGCCGCCGCCCGCCGGCTCGAGGCGGGGGAGCCGACCGGCACGGTGCTGGCGGCGGCGCAGGCCGGGATCCTCGCCGCCGGCTTCGACCGGGTGGAATACCTGGAGCTGCGGGCCGAGGCGGACCTCGCCCCCCTCGCGGCGGCCGAGCGGCCCGCGCGCCTGCTGGTCGCGGCCTGGCTGGGGGACGTGCGCCTGATCGACAACGTGCCCGTGGCGCCCGCGGGCTAGGCCCCTCACAGGCCCGGCAGGTCGATCGTCACGGCGGCGTGGTCGCTGGCGTGGGGGCGGTGCAGGCCGACCCCGCGCAGGCGGGGGCCGGCGTAGCGCTCAGCCTCCCGCCCCAGACCGCAGCGCAGGATCCGCGGCGTCGCCTCCGGCCAGGCCTTCGCGAGCGCGGGGGAGGCGAGCATCGCGTCGGGGCGGATGTAGCCGCCCGCGCCGGGCAGGCGGCAGGTCCAGCGCTCGTCCTCCGGCAGGCGGGCCAGCAGGTCGACCGCGAACCCGCCGAGCAGGGGCGCCGCCGCGGGGCCATGCCCCGGCGGCGAGCGGCGCGGCGCGTTCAGGTCGCCCAGGATCATCCACAGGGCCGCCTCGGGGCGCGGAAACCGACGCTCGACGATCCGGCGGATCGCGCGGGCCTCCAGCCGCTGCACCCGCCAGGCGGCCTCCGGGTCCGGGTAGGGGGCCTTGAGGTGGCACACGAACAGGGTCGGTCCGTCCAGCTCCAGCTCGAGGCAGTCGCGGCGGAAGATCCGGTCGTGCGGGCCGACCCCGGGGATGGGGTCGAGGCCCAGGCTCCCGGGCGTCGCGGCCGCGTGGCTCTCGACCCGCCGGAACGGGCGGCGGCTGATCGCGGCCACGTCCTCTCCGCGGCCGTCGTTTCCCGGCAGGCAGACCCGGTGCGGCCAGGGCCGGGCGCCGGCGGGCAGCAGCCAGGCGTCGTGGAAGTGATCCAGCGCGGCCTGGTCGAACACCTCCTGCAGGGCGGCGACGTCGGGGTCGGCGCGGGCCAGCACCTCCGCCGTCAGCCGACGGTCGAGCGGGTCCAGCGCCATCGCCTCCGCGCCGATATCGGCGGACAGGTCGCCGTCGCGCGCGCCGTCGAGCCGCGGCGCGCCGTCCACGTGGCGCAGCCTCAGGTTCTGGAGATTGAAGGTCGCGATGCGCATCCCGTCCCCGCCCGTCTCGCCCCGGCCCGTCTTTCCCCGGACCGTCCCGCCCCGGCGTCGCGGCGCTGGCGCCCGCGGGCTTCCTGATACATTATCGTATTCAATATTGAATCAAAGCGCCCGGGGCTCCGACCGCCCACGCGGCGCGGAGGAGGATACCATGCGCCATCTCGTTTCCGCCCTCGCCCTGATCCTCGCCGCCGGCGCGGCGCAGGCCGAGCCCGTGGGCATCACCCGCGACTTGATGAGCGTCGAGATCCCCGGCCCCGACGGGCCCGTCGCGATCTCCCGCATCCAGGACAACGCCGCGGTGATCGAGGGCGAGTTCGCCCGCATCGCCCGCCCCTGCCCCAACTTCTGCATCCAGCCGATGATCCCCGCCGAGGGCGTGACCCCCATCGGGGAGCTGGAGCTGCTGGCCTTCCTGCAGGACCCCGACGTGGTCGTCGTCGACGGCCGCGTGCGCCCCGACTTCGAGACCGGCGCGATCCCCGGCGCGATCAATGTGCCCTACACCGAGGCCGCCGACCGGTTGGGCGAGTTCGGCTGCGAGCCGGACTTCGACGGCTGGATCTGCGAGGGCGAGGCGGTGAAGTCGGTCGCGCTCTACTGCAACGGGCCGTGGTGCGGCCAGTCCCCCACCGCCGCGCGCCGCATGATCGAGGCGGGCTTCCCCGCCGAGAAGATCTTCTACTACCGCGCCGGGATGCAGGGCTGGCGGATGCTGGGCCTGACGGTGACCGCGCCCGCGAACTGAGCGGAAGGGAGAGGGCGGCCTCAGCCGCCCTTCATCCGTTGCAGCAGGAAGATCTCGTTCTCGGGCGAGAGCGGCTTGCCGCGCCCGCCGTTGATGATCTCCCCGTCCACGGCGACCGAGACGCCGGCGTCGAAGACGGGGCCGAGGCCCGGGTAGGCCTCGACCAGCGCGTCGAGCATCTCGCCGATGGTCGAGGCCTCGACCTCGACCACCTCGGCGCCGTCGGTCAGGCGGCGAAGGCCCGCCCAGAGATTGACCGTGACCTTCGCCATGCCGTCCTCAGACCTCCTTCAGCGCGGCGAGCACCTTGGGCGGCGACATCGGCAGGCTGCGCAGCCGGGCGCCGGTGGCCGCGTGGATGGCGTTCGCGATGGCGGGCAGCGGCGGGGTGATGCCCGTCTCGCCCACGCCGCGCACGCCGTAGGGGTGGCCGGGGTTGGGCACCTCGACGATGACCGTGTCGATCATCGGCAGGTCCGAGGCCACGGGCACGCGGTAGTCGAGGAACACCGGGTTCTGCAACCGGCCGTCCTCGCCGTAGATGTAGGCCTCGTTCAGCGCCCAGCCGATGCCCTGCGCGGCGCCGCCCTGGTACTGGCCCTCGACGTAGGAGGGGTGGATGGCCCGGCCCGCGTCCTGCACCACCAGGTAGCGCAGGATGGTGACGCGCCCGGTCTCGGGGTCCACCTCGAGGTCGACGACATGGGCGCCGAAGCTGGCGCCGACGCCGCCCGGCACGCCCTGCTCGTGGCCCGAGATCGGACCGCCGGTCGAGCCCATGGTCGCGCCGATCTCGGCGATGGTCATCGGCTCGAACTTGCCGGCGTTGTCGCCCGCGGGGCGCGCCGCTCCCTCGGACCACTCGACCGCCTCGGGCTCGATCCCCCATTCCTTCGCGGCGCGTTTGCACATCTCGGCGATGGCCTGCTTGGTGGCCCCGACCGCGGCCTTGCCCGAGGCGAAGGTGGCGCGGCTGCCGTGGGTGGGCTCGTTCACGCCCAGCGCCCCGGTCTCCACCACGTTCACGCGCACGTTCTCGTAGGGGATGCCCAGCGTCTCGGCGACCATCAGGCCGATCGAGGCGCGGCTGCCGCCGATGTCGGGCGTGCCGACCGAGACCTGCACGGTCCCGTCCTCGGAGATCGCCATCGAGACCGAGGTCTCGCCGCCGTGGTTGAACCAGTAGCCGGCGGCGATGCCGCGGCCCTGGTTGGGGCCGAGCGGGGCCTGGAGGTTGGGGTGGGCCTGCAGGGCCTCCAGCGTCTCGACCAGCCCGATGGAGCCGAACTTGGGCCCGTAGGAGGCCTTGTCCCCCTCGCGCACCGCGTTCTTCAGCCGGGTCTCGATGGGGTCGAGCTTCAGCTCGCGGCACATCTCGTCCACCAGGCTCTCGACCGCGAAGGCGGCCATGGGCGAGCCGGGGGCGCGATAGGCCGCGCACTTGGGCCGGTTGGCCAGCACGTCGTAGCCGATGTGCTGGACCGCGGGCAGCTTGTAGGAGGCGAAGGCGCAGTAGAGCGCCATGTCCACCGGCGCGCCGGGGAAGGCGCCGCCCTGCATGCGGAACTCGGCCCTCGCGGCGGTGATCGTGCCGTCCTTCCGCATGCCGATCTTCACGTCCATCGAGGCCGACGCGGTCGGGCCCGTGGCGCGCAGCACCTCGGCGCGGCTCATCACCATCTTCACCGGACGCCCGCCCGCCTTGCGGCTGAGCGCCAGCGGCAGCGGCTCCATGAAGATCGTGGTCTTGCCGCCGAAGCCGCCGCCGATCTCGGACGGCGTCACGCGCAGCTGCGCTGCCTCCACGCCCAGCACCGCGGCGCACATCTTGCGGATGTACCACTGGCCCTGGGTGCAGACCCACATCTCGCCCTTGCCGTCGGCGCCCATCTGGCCCAGCGCGGCATGGGGCTCGATGTAGCCCTGGTGGGTGGCCTCGGTCTTGTAGGATTTCTCCATGACCAGGTCGGCCTCGGCGAAGCCCGCGTCCACGTCGCCGTGGCCGAACTCCATGTACTTCACCACGTTGGGGTGAAGCCCCTCGGGCACCGTCGGGTCGGCCGAGCCGGGACGGATCTCGGGCGCGCCGGGGGCCATGGCGGCGTCCACGTCGGTGACATGGGGCAGGACCTCGTACTCGACCTCGACCAGGCGCGCGGCCTTCTCGGCCAGCAGCTTGGAGGTCGCGGCGACCGCGGCCACGGCATGGCCGTCGTAGAGGGCCTTCTCGCCCGCCAGGGTGTTCTCCTGCAGGTAGAAGTCCTCGCCGGTCAGGCCGGTGGGCAGGTCGGCGCGGGTGACCACGGCCTTCACCCCGTCCAGCGCCAGCGCCTTGGAGGCGTCGATCCTGAGGATCTTCGCGTGGGCGTGGGGCGAGCGGACCACCGCCCCCCACAGCATCCCGGGCGCGGACATGTCCGCGCCGTAGCGCGCGCGCCCGGTCACCTTGTCCAGCCCGTCGGGGCGGTCGGGGCGGGTTCCGATCAGCTTGTAGACGCTGGCGACATCATCTCTGGGCATCACGCGGCCTCCCGCATCTCGGCGGCCGCGTCCATGACGGCGCGCACGATCTTGTCGTAACCGGTGCAGCGGCAGAGGTTGCCGGCGAGCCAGTAGCGGACCTCGGTCTCGGTCGGGGCGGGGTTGCTCTCCAGCAGCGACTTGGCCGCCACCAGGATCCCCGGGGTGCAGAAGCCGCACTGGAGCGCGGCATGCTCGATGAACTTGCGCTGCAGCGGGTGCAGGCCGCTGTCGCCGGCCATGCCCTCGATCGTCTCGATCGTCTTGCCCTGCGCCTCGACGCCGAGCACGAGGCACGAGCAGACCAGCGTGCCGTCGAGCGTGACCGAGCAGGCCCCGCAGTCGCCGGTGCCGCAGCCCTCTTTCGAGCCGGTCAGGTCGAGGTGGTCGCGCAGGCAGTCGAGCAGCGTCTCCTGCGGATCGGCGAGGAATTCCATCTCGTCGCCGTTCACGGTGGTGGTGACGTGGATCTTGCTCATTTCGCGGCCTCCATGGCGCGGTCGTAGGCGATGCGGGCGGCGCGGCGGGCGAGCACGCCGGCGACCTCGGTGCGGAATTCGACCGTCCCGCGCTTGTCGTCGATGGGGGAGCAGGCGGCGCGAGCCGCGGCGTCGAGCGCCGAGAGCGCCGCGTCGTCGAGCGTCGTGCCCACGATGGCCTCCGCCGCCGCGGGCGCCAGCGCGATCTTCGGCCCCACGGCGCCCAGCGCCACGCGGGCCGAGGCGATCTTGTCGCCCTCCAGCGTCAGGTTCACCGCGCAGCCGACCACGGCGATGTCCATCTCGGTGCGCGGGATGAAGCGCAGGTAGGCGTCGCCGCCCGCCTTGCCGCGCGGCGGCAGGATTACGGCCGCGACCACCTCGCCGGGCTTCAGCGTGGTCTTGCCGGGGCCGGCGGGGATGTCCTCGACCGCGACGGTGCGCGTCCCCCCGGGGCCCACGATCTCGACCGAGGCGCCGGCGGCGACCAGGCCGGGGACCGAGTCCGCGGCGGGCGAGCCGTTGCACAGGTTGCCCACCAGCGTGGCGCGGCCCTGGATCTGGGTGGAGCCGACCAGCTCCATCCCCTCGACCACGCCCGGCCAGTCGGCGACCAGCTCGGCGTTCGCGCCCAGCTTCGCGCCCGAGACGGCGACGCCGATCCGCCAGCCGCCGTCCGCGGTCCGCGCGGCGTCGTGGACGCCGGGGATCTTCTTCACGTCGATGATGTCGTCGGGCAGCACCGCGCCGGCGCGCATCTGCACCAGAACGTCGGTGCCCCCCGCCAGGAAGCGGGTCACGCCCTGCGCCGCGGCGGCGATCCGGGCCGCGTCTTCGAAGGTTTCTGGACTGTGGTAGCGCATGTCGTCTCCCCGGCCGCTTCGGGCGCGGGAGACGCGCCCGGGGTCGTCGATCTGAGGGAGGCGCGCAGGCCGTCGCGCCCCGTCGGTGGTCCTGCGTCGGCCCGAGGCTCCCCCCGCCGGCTCGACCGTGACCGCGCCCGAGGGGCGCGCGCGGTGTCTCCGGGCGTGAGGACCGTGACAGGAGGCCTGGTCCTTGGCTGCCGCGGGGCCATCTTCGCCATCCTGACGGGGAACTCAACCGTCTCATGCCGTGGAGAGGATCTGACGTGGGCGCCGAACGTGGCCCACGACGGGCGCCGGCCGCCCTCCAGGGGGATTTCCCGGATGACGCGCGCGCATTAAGCTGGCCGAGCGACTGTCAGGGACGAGGCGATGAGCGCGACCGACGCCGAAGACCGCGCCCCCAGCGCGCGGGAGAAGATCCTGGAGACGGCCGAGCGGCTGTTCGCCCTGCACGGCATCGACGCGGTGTCGATCCGGCGGATCAACGCCGCCGCCGGCCAGAAGAACGGCTCGGCCGTGCATTACCACTTCGGCTCGCGCGACGGGCTGCTCGAGGCGATCTTCGCCCTGCGCATCGGCGTGCGCGACCAGCGCCGGCTCGAACTGCTGGACGCGCTGAAGGAGGACGCCCGCGACCGCCTGCCCGAGGTGCGCGGCATCGCCGACGCCATGGTCCGCCCGATGTTCGAGGGTCTGGGCCTGGGCGCGGTCACCTACCACCGGCGCTTCTGCAAGCAGGTCCACATGCGCCACGAACTGGTCGACCGCCTGCTGGCGCGGCGCCACGACCTGGGCCTGCGCGAATGCTTCCGCCTGCTGCGCTGGCGGCGCGCCGAGGTTCCGACGCCGGTGATCTATCACCGCTATCTCCACGCCAACGCGCTGGCCGTCGACGCCGCCGCCAATCTCGAGGAGCGGATCGACCTCGACCCCGCCTCGCTGACCGAGCAGCGGATCGCCCTGCACGTGGAATGCTGCGTGGACTCGATCGCCGCGATCTTCGAGGCCCCCGTCTCCGGGCGGGCCGCGGGCCTGCTGGGCGACCCCGAGACCGCCTCCCCGACGCTGGAGCGCTGGCGCGCCCGCTCGGTGATGTGACCCAAGGACAACGACGCAGGGAGAACGCGGACATGAAAGCGGCGGTGCTGACGGAGATCGGCCAGGAGCTGGAGCTCCTGGACCTCGAGCAGGACGGGCCCGGAGCGGGCGAAATCCGGGTGAAGGTCGAGGCCGCGGGCCTGTGCATGAGCGACTGGCACGTGATGATCGGCGACTGGCCCGCCGCCCTGCCCCTCGTGCTCGGCCACGAGGCCGCGGGCGTGGTCGAGGAGGTGGGCCCCGACGTGACCCGGGTCGCGAAGGGCGACCGGGTGATCTTCTCCTTCACCCCGAACTGCGGCCACTGCCCCAGCTGCCAGTCCGGCGTGCCCGCCCGCTGCAACGGCCACCGCTCTCCGGTCGACGCCACGCCCGCGGGGCGCAAGCCGCTGAAGCTGAACGGGGAGGCGGTGGGGCAGCTGTCGCGCATCGGCACCTTCGCCGAATACGTGGTCTGCTCGGAGGAGCAGGCGATCCGGGTGCCCGAGGCGATGCCCTTCGGTCCCGCGGCGCTGATCGGCTGCTCGGTCGCCACGGGCGTGGGCGCGGTGACCCGGCACGCCAAGGTTCCCGCCGGCGCCACGGTCGCCGTTATCGGCTGCGGCGGCGTGGGGCTGAACATCGTGCAGGGCGCGCGGCTGGCCGGGGCGAAGACGATCATCGCCGTCGACCTGCTGGACGCGAAGCTGGAGATGGCGAAGGCCTTCGGCGCGACCCACACGATCAACGGCGCGACCGAGAAGGTCTCCGCCGCGGTGCGCGAGATCGTGCGCGGCCCCGGCGTCGACTTCGCCTTCGACGCGCTGGGCGCGCAGGCCACGACCGAGCAGGCGATCTCGATCGTCGGTCCCGGCGGACAGGCGGTGCTGGTGGGCATTCCCGCGATCAAGGTGCAGGCCGGCTTCTCGCCCTTCCAGCTCGTGTTCGGGGAGAAGAAGATCTCCGGCTGCTTCTACGGCTCGGTGCGCCCGGCGCTGGACTTCCCGGTGCTGTGCGACCTCTACATGCAGGGCAAGCTGGACCTCGACCGCCTGATCTCGAAGGAGATCACGCTCGACGGGATCAACGCGGGCTTCGCGGACATGCGCTCGGGCGGGGTCGCGCGCTCGGTGATCCGCTTCTGAGGCGGCCGCGCAGCTGACCGGCGCCGGGGGCCGCGCGGCCCCCGGTCTCGTCTGCGGCCCGGATCCCGGGACGCTGCGGGATCAGAGATCCCAGCCCGGCTTGGGCTCCACCACCGCGAAGATCGGGGCCGGCGCCTCGATCCAGCCGAGCAGGCGGCGCAGGGCCGCGAGGTCCCCCTCCACCTGCACCGCGCCCGCCTCGATCGCCTCCTCCAGGGCGCGCTCGCCCGAGACGGCGGCGGCCAGCGCCTCCTTGGCGAGGGTCAGGGTGGCGACGGCCGAGGGGTCGCCGCGCCCCGCCACCCAGGTCAGGGCGCCATGCTCGAGGTTCAGGACCCAGTCCTGCCCGAGGTCGGTGAAGCGGACGGTGAAGGCCATGCGCTCGCGCTGCGCCGCCAGCCCGTCCAGCCGCACGCCCAGCACGCCGAAGAGCTGGTCGGGCGACAGCGCGCGCGCCGTCTGCGGGCTGATCGCCGAGCGGATCTTCAGGGGCGGCGGCCCCTGCCGCAGCTCCAGCGCGCCGTTGAGATAGGCGTTGCGCCAGGTGGCGGCCTCGCAGCCGTAGCCGAGCTGTTCGTAGACGTCGGCCAGCAGGGCGCGCGCCTAGGCGCAGTCGGGCTCGGCGAAGACGGCGCGGCTGAGGACCTCCGCCGCCCAGCGGTATTCGCCGGCCTCGACGTCCTTCCGCGCCCGCGTCAGCACCGCCTCCATGCCGCCCATGTACTCGATCATCTTGCGCCCGCCCGCCTGCGGCGGCAGCGGGTCGAGATGGGCGGGGACCGCGTCGTACCAGCCCAGGTAGTGCTGGTAGATGGCCTTGGCGTTGTGCCGGATCGCGCCGTAGTAGCCGCGCGCATGCCAGGCCGCCTCGATCGCGTCGGGCAGGCGGATCGTCTCGGCGATCTCCTGCGGGGTCAGGCCGAGGTTCATCAGCCGCACCGTCTGGTCATGGGTGAACTTGTAGAGGTCGCGCTGGATCCGGAGGTAGGCGCGCACCTGCGCGTTGCCCCAGGTGGGCCAGTGGTGCTGGCCGACCAGCGCCTCGACCTCGCCGCCCCACATCTCCAGCGCCTCGTTGATGTAGCCCGCCCAGTCGAGCGTGTTGCGCACCGCCGAGCCGCGGAAGGGCAGCAGGTTGTGGAAGTTGTGGGTGGCGTTCTCGGCGAGGTTCAGGAGCTTCAGCGCAGGCGCCCAGATGTGCATCTCGGCCGGGGCCTCGGTCTCGGGCGCCATCTGGAAATGCAGCTCCACGCCGTCGATGACGCGCACGTCGCCGGTCGCCAGGATCAGGTCGTTGGGCGGAACCAGCCCCCAGGTCCCCACGGCCATCGCCTTGCCCAGGCCGTTGTCGACATGCCCCAGCGGGCCGGGCTTGAGGACCTGGCCGAACTGGAACAGCGCCCGGCGCAGCATCGCGCCGCCCGCCGTCACGTTCTCGGCCACCGCTTCCTCGAGGAAGCGGTCGGGGGCGATGACCGGGACGCGGCCCGCCGCGGCGTCGGCCGGATCGACCAGCGCCTCGGCCCCGCCCCAGTGGTCGGTGTGGGTGTGGGTGTAGATCACCCCCGTCACCGGCCGCTCGCCCCGATGCGCGCGGTAGAGCGCGATGGCCGCCGCCGCGGTCTGGCGCGTGGTCAGCGCGTCGATGACGATCACGCCGGTCTCGCCCTCGATCAGCGTCATGTTCGCGAGGTCGAGGCCCCGCACCTGGTAGACGCCGGGCATCACCTCGAACAGCCCGTGGATCGCGTTCAGCCGCGCCTGCCGCCAGAGGCTGGGGTTCACGCTCTCGGGCGCGCGCGGGTCGTCGAGGAAGGCGTAGGCGCGCATGTCCCAGGCGGGCCGCCGGCCCGCGCCGGGCACGACGCCGTCGGGCACGGTCCCCAGGAAGCCGCGGCGCGCGTCCTCGAAATCCTGGCCGTCGTCGGGCGGCAGGGCGAAGCCGGCGTTGGCGGCGCGCACGGGCGCGGCGGCGGCTTTGGGCTGCTCCTGCGGCAGGCGGCTCGCGGCCTCTTGGGACATGGTCGTCTCCTCCCTCGCGCGGGGCCGAGCCGCGCCGGCGCCGACCTTGCCGGCCGGTTCGATCCACTCTCGTGACGTTCGGCGGACGCCAGGGCGCACGCCGGAACGAGACGCGCACCAGAATTTTGATGCAGTCTCATTACATCTGTGGAAGCGGCTTTCAAAGCGGTTTCCCCCGCCGCTGCGCCGCCGCGCGAAGGCGACACGGCCCCCGTCCCCGGCCGGGGCGGGGTTGCAAGGCGGCGTCGAAGGCCGTAGCGGTTCGGCGTGGCTCGCCAGTTCCGCGGGGCCCGCATCCGCCGACCGCAGGCAAAGGGATGCGCGCCGCCGCCCAGCCAGCGGCTTCGCTCCCCCCATGGATGGACGCGCGCCTCAGGCAGATGGGCTATCGACACCAGTTCACCGGCAGGACCCAGGGCATCCGCCCCACCGCGCCCCTGCGCTGGCGCGGGCTCGACGGCGGCCTCGGCGCCTTCTGGCAGGCCGAGGGCGACAGCGGCGGGCGCGGCTACTACCTGTCGGCGAACCCGCGCATCAGCGTGTTCTTCGACGACGTCTCTTCGGTCCGCGTGGGCGAGAGCGAGCGGGCGCTGGCGCGGCGGGGGCGGCCGATGGCGCGCGCCTTCTACGTGCCGGCGGGAACGCCGATGTGGACCGCCTTCACCGCGCCGCTCGCCTTCTCGCATCTCGACGTCCATCTCGACGCGGCGAAGCTCCTGGACGTGCTCGGCCGCGCGATGGGCCGGACCGCGGCGCGCGAGGCGATGGCCCGCCCGGCGGAGGTGCGCGAGGCGGCCGAGGTCGAGGGGCTGGCCCGCCTGCTCGCCGCCGAGGTGACCGAGCCGCGCCGCCACGACGTCTACGCCGAGAGCCTGGCGATCAGCCTGGCGACCGCGGTGCTCGATCTCGGCGAGCCCGGGGGCGGTCGCGGCCGCGCGCTGGGCCTCTCGGGGGCGGTGATGCAGGGCGTCACCCGCAATCCGCTGGCCGATCCGGGGATCCTGGGCGTGAACGCAGGCGCGGCGCTGGCGGTGGTGATCGGCGTCGCCGGGTTCGGGATCGAGAGCGTCGAGGCCTACCTGTGGACCGCCATCCTCGGCGCCGCGGCGGCGGCGGCCTTCGTCTACGCCGTCGGCTCGCTGGGCCGCGGCGCGGCGACGCCGCTGCGCCTGGCGCTGGCGGGGGCCGCGACCTCGATCGCCGCGAGCTCCCTCGTCATGGCCATCGTCCTGCCGCGCAACGACATCGCCGGCGGCGTGCGCGCCTGGCAGGTGGGCGGCGTCGGCGGCGCGAGCTGGGAGGGGATCGCGCCCGCCCTGCCCTTCCTTCTGACCGGCTTCGTTCTGTCCCTGGTCTCCGCCCGCAGCCTCGACCAGCTTGCGCTGGGCGAGGAGCTGGCCGCGGGCCTCGGCCTGCGCGTCGCCCGCGCCCGCGCGGTCGCAGCGCTCGGCGCGGTGCTGCTGTGCGGCGCGGCCACGGCCGTCTGCGGGCCCATCGGCTTCGTCGGCCTCGCCGCGCCCCATCTGTGCCGCCTGCTGGTGGGGGTCGAGCATCGCTGGCTGCTGCCGGTCTCGGCGCTGGCGGGCGCGGTCCTGCTGCTGCTCGCCGACGTGGCAGGCCGGCTGATCGCGCGGCCGGGGGAGCTGGACGTGGGCCTCGTCACCGCCTTCGTGGGCGCGCCGCTGTTCATCTGGATCGTCCGCCGCCGCAAGGTCCGCGCGCTGTGAGCCTGCCCGACCACGTCGCCGCCCTGCGCCGGGCCCGCGGCCGGCGCCGCCTGCGGCTCGGCCTCGCGCTGCTGGCGCTGCTGGCCGCGGCCTTCGCCCTGACGCTCAGCCTCGGCCGCTCCTTCACCCCGCCGCTCGACGTGCTGCGGGTGCTGGCGGGAGCGGACGTGCCCGTCGCCGCCTTCACGGTGGGGGAGCTGCGCCTGCCCCGCGCGGCGCTCTCGATCCTTGCAGGCATGGCCTTCGGCCTCGGCGGGGCGGCCTTCCAGACCCTGCTGCGCAACCCGCTGGCGAGCCCGGACGTGATCGGCATCTCCTCGGGCGCCGGCGCGGCGGCGGTCTTCGGGATCGTCCTGCTGGGGTGGAGCGGGCCGGCCGTGTCGCTGCTGGCGGTCGCGGGCGGCCTGGGCGTGGCGCTGGCGATCTGGGCGCTGGCCTGGCGGGGCGGCGTCGCCGGGCCGCGGCTGATCCTGGTGGGCATCGGCGTCTCGGCCATGCTGCAGAGCGTGATCGCCTGGGGCCTCGCGCAGGCCCCGTCCTGGACCCTGCAGGAGGCGATGCGCTGGCTGACCGGCAGCGTCAACGGCGCGACGCTGGCGCAGTCCCGCCCGCTGCTCGCGGCCCTCCTGCTGCCGGGCGCCCTGCTGCTGGCGCAGGCCCGCGCGCTGGAGGCGATGCGCCTGGGCGACGACGCCGCGGCCGCGCTCGGCGTGCGGGTCGAGCGGACGCGCCTCCTGGTGGTTCTGGCCGCCGTGGGGCTGGTCTCGGTCTCGACCGCGGTCGCGGGGCCGATCGCCTTCGTCGCCTTCCTCTCCGGCCCGATCGCCGCGCGGGCGATGGGGACGCGCGGCTCCCTGCTGGCGCCGGCGGCGCTGGTCGGGGCGCTGCTGACGCTCTGCGCCGACTACGCCGGCCAGTTCCTGCTGCCCGCGCGCTACCCGGTCGGCGTCGTCACCGGGGCGCTGGGGGCGCCCTATCTCCTCTATCTCATCGTCCGCGCCGGGCGGAGCGGAGCCCTGTCATGACCGTCGCATCCTTCGCGGCCCACGGCCTCCACGCCGGCTACGACGGGCGGGAGATCCTCCGGGACCTGTCGCTCGAGATCGCGCCCGGGCGGATCACCGCCATCGTCGGCGCCAACGCCTGCGGCAAGTCCACCCTGCTGCGCAGCCTCGCCCGCCTGCTGGCGCCGACGCGCGGCGAGGTCCTGCTCGACGGCCGCGCCATCCACCGCCTGCCGACCCGCGCGCTCGCCCGCCGTCTGGGCCTGCTGCCGCAGTCCCCGCTCGCGCCCGAGGGGGTGACCGTCGCCGACCTCGTCGGGCGCGGGCGCCATCCCCACCACGGCCCCCTCTCCCGCTGGACGCGCGAGGACGACGAGGCGGTGGCCGAGGCCCTGCAGGCGACCGCCACCGCCGACCTCGCCGACCGCGCCGTCGACGAGCTCTCCGGCGGCCAGCGCCAGCGCGCCTGGATCGCCATGGCGCTGGCGCAGCGGACCGAGCTGCTGCTGCTGGACGAGCCGACCACCTATCTCGACGTCGCCCACCAGCTCGAGGTGCTGGACCTGCTGACCGACCTCAACCGCGCGCGGGGGACGACGGTGGTGATGGTGCTCCACGACCTCAACCTCGCCGCGCGCTACGCCGACGCGCTGGTGGCGATAGTCGCGGGCCGCGTGCACGCCGCCGGCCCGCCCGAGCAGGTGCTGACCGAGGCGACGGTGCGCGAGGTCTTCGGCCTGGAAAGCCGGGTGATCTCCGACCCCACCTCCGGCAAGCCGATGATGCTCCCCCTCGGCCGCCACGGCGCCCTGCGCGAGCCTTCGCCCCGGTAGTCCCCTCGCCGGCGGCCCGGCCCGCCGCAGGGCGCAGGACCCTCGCCCATCTCGGCTTCGGCCCGCTTCCGCCCCGATTTCACGCGCGGCAGGTGACGTTAGGTCGCTTCTCGGCGTTTACCCGACTCGGCATCGGGCGCACTGTTCAACCCGGGCGTGTCCAGAAACCCGAGAACATCGCGCCCGTGTCCTGGGAGGAGCCTGCCATGAACCTGAGACCCGATCCCACGTTTCACGCCACGCCGAAACTCGCCATGCAGGCCCCGGCGGAGACGCTGGCCTTCACGCTGATGCTGAGCCCCGACGCCTCGCAGCCCGACGGTCTCGCGGTGATCGACGTCGATCCCACCTCGGACCGCTACGGCCAGATCGTCCACCAGCTGCTGATGCCCCACAAGGGCGACGAATTTCATCACTTCGGCTGGAACGCCTGCTCGTCCTCGCTTTCGCCGCTCAGCGGTCACGCGTTCCTCGAGCGGCGCTACCTGATCATCCCGGGCATCCGCTCCTCGCGCATCTACGTGATCGACGTGAAGGATCCGCTGGATGCGAAGATCCACAAGATCATCGAGCCCGAGGAGGTCTTCGCCAAGACCGGCTATTCGCGCCCCCACACCATCCACTGCGGCCCCGAGGGCATCTACGTCAGCACGCTCGGCGGCGGCGGCCCGGACGGAACCGACGGCCCCCCGGGCATCTTCATCATGGACTGCGAGACGTTCGAGATCCTGGGCCGCTACGAGATGGACCGCGGCCAGCAGGAGAAGCACTACGACTTCTGGTGGAACCTGCCGCGCGACTACATGATCAGCTCGGAATGGGCGCTGCCCCCGCAGTTCGAGAACGGGCTGGTGCCCGAGGACCTGCTTTCGAACAAGTACGGCCACAAGATCCACTTCTGGAACCTGCGCCAGCGGCGCAACGTCCAGACCCTCGACCTGGGCGCCAACCACCAGATGGCGCTCGAGATCCGGCCCGCCCACGATCCGGCCAAGGACCACGGCTTCGTCGGCGTGGTGGTGGACACGACCAACCTGCAGGGCGCCATCTTCACCTGGCGGCGCAAGGCCGACGGTCAGTTCGAGGCGATCAAGACCATCACCATCGATCCGCAGCCCGCCGACCCCGACGACCTGCCCGACATGCTCAAGGGCTTCGGCGCGGTGCCGCCGCTGGTGACCGACATCGACCTCAGCCTCGACGACCGCTTCCTCTACGTGTCCTGCTGGGGGACGGGGGAGATGCACCAGTACGACGTCTCCGACCCGATGAAGCCGAAGCTGACCGGCAAGGTCGAGATCGGCGGCATCGTGAAGCGCACCAAGCATCCCAACGGCAAGGCCTTCGGCTACGGCCCGCAGATGGTCGAGATCAGCCGGGACGGCAAGCGCGTCTACTGGACCAACTCGCTCTACTCGACCTGGGACGACCAGTTCTATCCGGGCGACCGGGGCGGGGCGATGGTGATGGCCCATGCCGGCGAGAACGGCGGGCTGACGCTGGCCGAGGATTTCTGGGTCGAGTTCCCCAAGGGCTGGCGCAGCCACCAGATCCGCCTGGAAGGGGGGGACTGCTCGACCGACAGCTTCTGCTACCCCTCGGTCTGAGGCGTGGAGACGGGCGACGCGACGGCGGCCCTGTGGTGGGCCGTCGTCGCCTCGGGGGTCTATCACGGCCTCAACCCCGGCATGGGCTGGCCGCTCGCGGTCTCCGCCGCGTTGATGGAGCGGCGGCCGGGCGCGCTGTGGCGTGCGATCGGGGCGCTGGCCGTGGGGCACCTGGCGGCGATGGCGGCGATCCTGGGGCCGTTCTCGGCGCTGATGTTCCTGGTCGAGCGGCAGCGCGAGATCCGGATCGGCGCGGCCTGCCTGGTGATCGGCCTCGGGGTCTGGCTGCTCCTGAACCGCCGCCACCCCCGCTTCCTGGCGCGGGTGCCGCCCTCGCGCCTGGCGCTGTGGTCGTTCCTTGCGGCGACCGCCCACGGCGCGGGCCTGATGCTGGTCCCCATCTACCTCGGCCTCTGCGGCGTCGAGGAGACGGACGCGGGCCACGCCGCCGCGTCTACGCTGATGACGGGAAGCGCCGCGATCGCCGCGGCGGTGGCCCTGGTCCACACGCTCGCCATGACGGTCGCGGGCGGGGGGCTGGCCGCGGCGGTGCACCGGTGGCTCGGCCTGGGCGTCCTGTCGAAGGGCTGGCTCAACCTGGACCTGGCCTGGGCGGCGAGCCTGATCCTGGTGGGCGCGATCTCGCTGGTCGCGGCGTGGTGAGCGGGGGCGGATCCGGCGGCCGGAGACGCGGAAGGCCCGTCCTCAGGCGGGCCTTTCGTGCTGGGCCAGCTGCGCTTGCAGGGTCTCGCCAGGCGAACGCGGGCAACCGCGAAACTATAATGTTATAACATTGCATTTCTCCTGAGCGCCGTTTACACGGACGCACGATCACATCGCGCCGAAGGACGAAGCCTCGCGCGCCGCCTCGACGCCCCGCCGCCGCAAGCCCGACGGTCTTCGCCGCGTTCGCTCGACGCGCATCGCGGGAAGGGACGCGCCGTGTCGGGACCTCCCTCGATCAGGGACGGGACGGCGCCGCGCGGCGGCCCGCGGGAGGCGGACGTCCGGGGCGCGGTTGCGAAACCGCAAAGGAGCGACCATGACCCCGCCCGACCCCGCCCCCGATCCGCGCCTTCCCGTGACCGTGCTCTCCGGCTTCCTCGGCGCGGGGAAGACCACGCTGCTCAACCACGTTCTCGCCAACCGCGAGGGGCGGCGCGTCGCGGTGCTCGTCAACGACATGTCCGAGGTCAACATCGACGCCGACCTGGTGCGGGCGGGGGGCGCGGAGCTCTCGCGCGCCGACGAGACCCTGGTGGAGATGACCAACGGCTGCATCTGCTGCACCCTGCGCGAGGACCTGCTCGAGGAGGTCGCCCGCCTCGCCGCGCAGAACCGCTTCGACCACCTGCTGATCGAATCCACCGGCATCGCCGAGCCGCTGCCCGTCGCCGCCACCTTCGAGTTCCGCGACGAACAGGGCCGCAGCCTCGCGGACGTGGCGCGGCTGGACGCGATGGTCACGGTGGTCGATGCCGCCGCGCTCGCCGCCGACTTCGCCAGCCACGATTTCATCGGCGACCGGGGCGAGAGCCTGGGCGAGGCGGACGCGCGCACCCTGGTCGACCTGCTGACCGACCAGATCGAGTTCGCCGACGTGGTGGTGCTCAACAAGATCGGCCTCGCCGGCCCCGCCCGCGCCGAGGCCGCCCGCGCCATCGTGCGCAGCCTCAACCCCGACGCGCGCCTGGTCGAGACCGACTGGGGCGCCGCGCCGCTGGACCAGGTGTTCGAGACCGGCCTCTTCGACTTCGACCGCGCGCACATGCATCCTCTGTGGGCCAAGGAGCTGCACGGCTTCACAGAGCATGTGCCGGAGACGGAGGAATACGGCGTGACCTCCTTCGTCTACCGCGCCCGCCGGCCGTTCCACCCCGCCCGCATCCATGCCGCGCTGAACGGGCCGCTGCCGGGGACGATCCGCGCCAAGGGGCATTTCTGGATCGCCACCCGCCCCCAGTGGGTCGCCGAGTTCAGCCTGGCCGGCGCGGTCTCGACCGTGCGTCCGCTGGGCGGGTGGTGGGCCTCGGTCCCCCGGGCGCGCTGGCCGCAGGAGCCCGAGTCCGTCGCCCGCACGATGCAGCGCTGGGAGGAGCCCTGGGGCGACCGCCGCCAGGAGCTGGTGTTCATCGGCGTCGGCCTCGACCGCGCGGCGATCGTCGCCACGCTCGACGCCTGCCTGCTGACGCGGGAGGAGGCCGCGGACTTCGACCCGGAGCGCTGGCGGACCCTGCCCGACCCGTTCCCCGCCTGGGGCCGCGACGAGGCATGAGCGGCAATCGCGGCGAGATCCGGCTGCGGATGCGCCGGCGCGCGGGCGACCCGATGGCCGAGTTCGACCGCCTGCCGCCGCCGCTGCGCCGCTGGCTGGCCGGCGCCGCCCTGCCCTGGAGCCCCCGCTCCGTCGTCCGCGCCTGGGCGGCGGCGCGGCGCGAGGCGCGGGGCGACCCGGCCGCGGCGCTCGCCCGGCTCGACGCCATTCAGGCGCGCCGGCTGGCGCAGGAGGCGGCGGCGCGGACGGAGGCGGCCGGGCCGCCGGCGCCCCTCGTCAGGATGTCGCAAAAGTTATGCTATAACATTTCTTTCCGGCGGGCTAGCTTCGGCCCCGAAAACCGATTCTCCGCCGGAAGGAAGACCCGCCATGCCGCTCCGCCCCCTCGCCTTCGCCGCCGCCCCGATCCTGGCCGCCGCCGCGCTCCTCCCCGCCGCGGCGCAGGAGCATCGCGCGCTCGGCGCCCATGAGCACGGGCATGGACGGCTGGAGCTGGCGCGCGAGGGCGGGCGCCTGTCGCTGACCCTGCGCGCGCCCGGCGCGGACATCGTGGGCTTCGAGCATCCGGCCGAGGCCGACGCCGACCTCGCCGCCGTCGCCGCCGCCAAGGACCTGCTGGCCCGGCCGCTGGACCTCCTGGCGCTGCCCGAGGCGGCGGGCTGCGAGGTGGTCTCCTCGGCCGCGGAACTCTTGACGGAGGCCGGCCACGACGCGGATGAAGACCATCACGACGACGAGGCGCACGGCGAAGAGCATGACCACGACACCGCGGCCGACGAGGATCACGATCACGCCCCCGCCGGCGGGCATACCGAGTTCCACGCGGCCTGGGAGCTGGACTGCGCCGACGCCGACGCGATCGAGGAGATCGGGTTCCCCTACTTCCAGCACTTCGCCGGCGCGCAGGAGCTCGACGTGCAGGTGGTCTCCGACCGCGGCGCCCGGGCCTTCGAGGTGGAGCGCGACGAGCCCACGCTCGATCTCGACGGCACGCTCTGAGCGATGACGGCGGCGCTCGCGGTCTCGACCCTGCGCTACGCGTGGCCGGCCCGAAGGGGCGGCGCGGGATTCGGGATCGAGGTCGAGGATTTCTCGGTCGAGAAGGGGGAGCGGGTGTTCCTGCACGGCCCCTCCGGATCGGGCAAGTCGACGCTGCTGGCGCTGGTCTGCGGGATCGCCGCGCCGCAGGCGGGCGCGGTGGAGGTGGCGGGGGAGAGGCTCTCGGCCCTCTCGCCCGCGCACCGCGACCGGTTCCGGGCGGAACGCATCGGGGTGGTGTTCCAGATGTTCAACCTGCTGCCCTACGCCAGCGGGCTGGACAACATCCTGCTGCCGCTGCGCTTCGCGCCGGCCCGCCGCGCCCGGGTGGCGCAGGCCCCCGGCGGCGCCCGGGCCGAGGCGCTGCGCCTGACCGGCGCGCTGGGCCTGCCCGAGGCGCTGGTCGCCCGCGCCCCGGCCGCCGAGCTCTCGGTCGGCCAGCAGCAGCGCGTCGCCGTCGCCCGGGCGCTGATCGGGGCGCCCGACCTGATCGTGGCGGACGAGCCGACCTCGGCCCTCGACGCCGAGGCGCAGGGCGCCTTCCTCGATCTGCTGTTCGCGCAGGTCGGCGCGGCGGGGGCGAGCCTGCTGATGGTCAGCCACGACCCCGCCCTCGCTCCCCGCTTCGACCGCGCCGTGGCGCTGCCCGACATCGCGCGCCCGCTCCGGCCCGGAGCAGGGACCGGAGCAGGGGCCGCACCGGGGGCCGCGGCATGAGCCTTCTGCGCCTCGCGCTGCTGTCGCTGCGGAACCGGCGCGTCACCGCGCTGCTGACGCTCTGCGCCATCGCGCTCTCGACCTGCCTCTTGCTGGGGGTCGACACGGTGCGCGGCGGCGCGCGGCAGAGCTTCGCGGACACCGTCTCGGGCACCGACCTGATCGTGGGCGCGCGCTCCGGCTCGGTGCAGCTGCTGCTCTACTCGGTGTTCCGGATCGGGAACGCCACCAACAACGTCACCTGGGAAAGCTACGAGGACATCGCCGCGCGGCCGGAGGTCGAGTGGATCGTGCCGATCTCGCTGGGCGACAGCCATCGCGGCTTCCGGGTGATGGGCACGACGCCCGAGTATTTCGACCGCTACCGCTATCGCGGCGGCCGCCCGCTGGAATTCGCGGCCGGCGGGCGCTTCGACGACCTGTTCGACGCGGTGGTGGGCGCGGAGGTGGCGCAGACGCTGGGCTACCGCCTGGGCGACGAGATCGTGGTGGCCCACGGCCTCGCCTCCTTCACCGAGCACGCCGACAAGCCGTTCCGCATCGCCGGCATCCTCGCGCGCACCGGCACGCCGGTCGACCGCACGGTGCATGTCGGCCTCGAGGCGATCGAGGCGATCCACGTCGACTGGAAGAACGGGGCGCAGGCGCCGAAGGGCGCGCGGATCCCGGCCGAGGCGGCGCGGGAGATGGACCTGTCGCCGAAGGCGATCACCGCGGCGCTCGTCGGGGTGAAGTCCCGCCTGCAGATCTTCGGCCTGCAGCGCTGGATCAACGAATACCCCGAGGAGCCGCTGCTCGCGGTCCTGCCCGGCGTGGCGCTGCAGGAGCTGTGGTCGATCGTGGGCGTGGCCGAAACCGCGCTGGTCGGCGTCTCGGCGATGGTGGTGGCGACGGCGCTGATCGGGCTCGCTGCGATGATCTTCGCGGGGCTCGACGCCCGACGTCGGGAGATGGCGATCCTGCGCGCCGTGGGCGCGCGGCCGGCGACGATCCTGGGCCTGCTGGTGCTGGAGGCGACGCTGATCTCGGCCGCCGGCGCGGCGCTGGGGCTGGCGCTGCTCTACGCCCTGCTGGCGCTGGCGCGGCCTTGGGTCGACCAGGCTTTCGGTCTATGGTTGCCGCTGACGCCCCCCGGGGCGCGCGAGGCGCTGCTGCTGGGCGCGGTGGTCGCGGCCGGCGCGGCGGCGAGCCTGCCGCCCGCGATCCGCGCCTGGCGCATGTCCCTCGCCGACGGCATGACGATCCGCACCTGACCCTTCCGGAGCCGCCCCGACCATGTCCGACCCCGACGCCTTCCGCCCTGACCGACGCGCCGTCGTCGCCGGCCTCGCGCTGCTCGCCGGGCTCGTCGCTCCCCTGCGCCTGCCGGCGAAGGAGGAGACGATCGAGCTGACCTGGGACGACCTGATCCCCGCGGGCGGCGAGGGCCAGATGTTCCGCACCCTGCGCGACCTGGGCGTCGTCCAGCACGGCGAGATGAGCACGCCCCCGGACCAGGACCTGGGCGCGAAGGTGACGCGGGCCTTCGACGGCAAGCTGGTGCGCCTGCCGGGCTTCGTGGTGCCGCTCGACTACGACGGCACGGGGACCACCGCCTTCCTGCTGGTGCCCTACGTGGGCGCCTGCATCCACGTCCCCCCGCCGCCGCCCAACCAGCTCGTCTTCGTCACCACCGAGACCCCCTACGAGGTCGAGGAGATGTTCGCGCCGGTCTACGTCACCGGCATGTTCGGCGCCGCGGCCGCGCAGACCCAGCTCGCCGACGTCGGCTACACGCTCTCGGCCGACCGTATCGAGCCCTACGAATGACGGCGCGGGCGACCTCGCCGATCCTCGCCCTCGCGCTCGCCGCCGCGCTGCTCGCGCCGGCGCCGGCGGCTCGGGCCTGCGCCTTCGACGGCGCCCTGCCGCCGCTGACGCTGGTCGACCGGCTGTTCGACGCCGACGCGCTGGTCGTGGCCGCGCCCGATCCGGACGATCCGACGCGCTGGCGCCTTCTGGACGCGCCGGCCCCGGTCTCGGCCTCGATGGACGCGCCGGACCCGGCCGCCTTCCTCGCCGCCGGCGCCGACGCCCGTCCCCGCGCCCTGCGGCCCGACGAGGCGGTGGTCTTCGCCCACGATCCGGTCGACGACGAATGGCGGCGGCTGGGAACCTTCGGCCGCGTCACGCTGCCGGTCGTGCGCCGGATCATCGATGCGGCGCAGGGGTGGGACGGGCCCGAGGATCCCGCCCGCTTCCACCTCGCCGCGACGCTCTCCGGCGACCGCGACCTGCGGGTGCGGCGGCTGGCGCTGAGCGAGCTCGATCGCGCCTCCTATCGCGACCTGCGCGCGCTGGACCTGCCGTTGGACGCCGCCGCGCTGATCGAGATGCTGAGCGCGGCCGACTCCGCGCCGGTCGAGCCGATCCTGGCCCTGCTGCTCGGCCTGACCGGGGAGCCGCGGGCGCGCGCGCTGATCGAGGGACGGATCCGGGCCGCCGCGCCGGGCGAGGCGGCCGCGCCCGTGCTGGGCGCCTGGGCGGCGGCGCTGATCGAGATCGACGGCCCCGAGGGCGTCGACGCCGTCGCCGCGCATTTCTTCTCCCCCGACCCCGCCGAGGCGTCTCCCGCCTGGTCCGTCGCCCGCCTCGCCCCGGTGATGGAGGCGCTGGCGATCCAGGCCGACGCCGGCCCGCCGGACACGCGCGACCGGGTCCACGCCGCCGTCGCCGCCGCCCTCGAGACGCGCCCCGACCTGGCCGGCGCCGTCGCGCGCAGCTTCTCCGCCCGCGAGGACTGGTCTCTGGCCGCGCCGATGCAGACCGCCCTGAGCCGCCGCGCCGGCCTGCCGGCCGCCGACGCGATCGCCGCCGCCGCCTATCTCTTCGCCGCCCGCGACGCGGCCCGCTCCGGCGGCGACGCAGCGGCCGTGGGTCTGGCCCGGGACTGACGACCACCTCGTCGGGAGCGCGTGGACGTACAGCGATCAGAGACCCTTGGGTCTTTCAAGGCCATACCCCCTGACTGCCTCGATGTTGAGCTTCGTGGCGCGCATTCGGGAATTCTGGAACGGGACCAGCGTTAACGCAAACGCCGCCCCTTGGGGCGGCGTTCGCGTGTTTGGGCTGTATGGCAGATTTGGTTGCGGGGGCAGGATTTGAACCTGCGACCTTCAGGTTATGAGCCTGCGTGCCGATGGCCGCTCATGTCCTTGAATGACATGCTTCTGTATTTATTTTCAGTTTGTTGAGACATACGCCATTGACACTCAGGCGGCCAACCGGACAATGAAATCACTCAAACGGCCGGACATAGAACGGACATCAGTGTCGATCAAACTCAACGAAACCTACTGCAAGAACATCGCGGCGCCCGAGAGCGGCAACAAGGTCCACTACGACTCCCAGCTGCCCGGCTTCGGCCTGCGCGTGACGGCATCGGGCGCCAAATCCTTCGTCCTCAACTACCATGTCAACGGTCGGGAACGGCGAATGACCATCGGCCGGCACCCCGCCTGGAGCGCCGCCGCCGCACGCGAGCGCGCCAAGGAACTGCGGCGCGACGTCGACAACGGCCTCGATCCCCTCGCCGAAAGGAATGAACGCCGGTCGGCGCCGACCGTGCGATCGCTCTGGTCTGAATATGAGACCGTCCACCTTCCAACGCTTTCGGACCGAAGCCGGCGAGACCAGCGCAGCATGTGGCAGAAGGACATTCTTCCCACCCTCGGCGCCGTGCTGCTCGCCGACCTTTCCAGCAAGCAGATCGATGAGCTCCATTCAGAGATCAGCGCCCGAGCCAAGACGCGGGCCAATCGCGTGCTTGAGGTTCTCAGAAAGGCCCTCAACCTCGCCGTCCGCTGGGGATGGATCGAGAAGAACCCCGCCGAGGGATTCAGGAGGAATGCAGAACACGCACGCGAAAGGTATCTGACGGAGGCGGAATACGAGCTGGTGTTTTCGGCATTGGAGGAAATGCCCAATCAGCGCGCCGCGAACGCAATTCGACTGCTTATCTTGACCGGTGCGCGGCGTGGTGAGGTCCTGAGCCTTGAATGGCAGGACCTCGATCTGGTGCGCGGCATCTGGAACAGACCAGCTCACAAGTCCAAGGACCGCCGCCCCAAGCGCATCCCGCTGTCGAGCGGCGCTCTCGCTCTGCTGCATCAGATGCGGGAGATCGCAAGTCACCGCTACCTGTTCCCAACGTCCCGCGGCACCTGCATGCCCGACATCAACAGGCCCTGGAGTTGGCTCAAGCGCGAGACCGGGCTTGTAAGCCTGCGGGTTCACGACCTGCGCCACTCGTTCGCCTCCGTGCTGATCTCGAATGGCGAGACGCTCGAGACGATCGGCAAGCTGCTTGGGCATTCCCAACACCAGACAACGCTACGCTATGCGCACCTGATGGATGACCCACTGCGGCGCGCTGCGGACAAGCTCGCGAACACGATCCGACAGTAAACGTTCGACAGCGACCCGAAAATCCCGGACTGAAGTTAGATTATAATCAAGTCTCATTTTAATATAATCGAACATTGCCACCCCTCGACCAGTCGCCATATGCCAGCTCGTCCTAGAAGCCAGAGGCAGAAAAGATGAGCCACCCTAACACCCATCCCAACAGCCCTCGCGAGATCAGCGCTCGCGAGACGCTCTACTCAGCCGACGACATCGCCGAGATCCTCGGCGTCTCCCGGCGGACCCTCGCCCGTTGGCACGCCCTCCGCACTGGGCCGGCCCGCTGCAAGATCGGCCGCAAGGTCTACTACCGCCTGCCCGCCCTGAATTCCTGGCTCGACGCCCACGAGTCCCTGCCCCCGCGTTCGATCGAGAAGGCCGCCTGATGACCGATATGCTGGACTATGCCCTGCGCTACGCCGCCCGCGGCTGGGCGGTCTTCCCCACCCACAGCATTGATGACGGCTCCTGCACCTGCGGCAGCGCCTCCTGCAGCTCCCCCGGCAAGCATCCGCTGCACGCTGGCGGCTTCAAGAACGCCACCACCGACCCCGAAATGGTCCGCGCCATGTGGGGGGCCTCTCCCTTTGCCAACATCGGCATCGCGACCGGCGCCGCCTCGGACCTGCTGGTCGTCGATGTGGACCAGGGGCCCGGCAAGCGCGGCGAGGAGGCGCTGCGCCAGCTCGAGGACGCGAATGGCGAACTCCCCCGCAGCCTCGTCGTTCGCACTGGCAGCGGTGGGACGCACATCTACTTCCAGGCACCGCCCGACGATATTCGCAGCAGCGCCAGCAAGCTCGGAGACAACCTCGATATCCGTGCAACCGGCGGCTATGTGATCGCTCCGCCGAGCGCCCACATCAGCGGCAGCCGCTACGAGTGGATCTCGCAGGGTAGTGCCCAGGCGGCTCCGGATTGGCTTGTGTCGGCGACGAAGGCGAAGAACGACAACCGGGGGGACAACTCGGGCGATCAGTTCCTCGCCCCGGGGAGCCGCAACAACGACCTGGCCTCGCTTGCCGGCGCCCTGCGCCGCAAGGGGATGGACGAGGACGGTATCCGCAACGCTCTTCGGGGCGTCAATGCGACGCTCCCGAATCCGCTCCCCGAACATGAGGTGGACGGGATCGCACGGAGCGTCGGCCGGTACCCCGCCGGCCCGATGGATCTGGACGACGTGCCACTCTCGCGGGTTGTGGCCAGCGATCTCACGGACTCGTTCCGCTATTCCGAAGCGCACGGCCATCTGCGCTACGAGGACGGCCGCTGGAGGAAGGTCGACAAGGTCGCCATGCAGGAGCAGATCAAGAGTCGGCTCGAGGCGATCTACGAGGCCGAGACATCTGCGGGCGACGAGCAGCACCGGAGCCGGGCCCGGAAGCTGTTGAGCGCCAAGAAGGTGCGGGATGTCTTGGGGATGGTCATCAGCGACGACCGCATCCTCCTGGCGCCCGATCGTCTCGATCAGAAGGAAAACGTCCTGAACGTGATGAATGGCACGCTGGATCTCTGCACTGGCACGCTTCACCCTCATCGCGCCGAAGACCTGCTCACGCGAATGGCCAACGTACACTACGATATCGAGGCGACCTGCCCGCGCTTCGACGCCTTCCTCAAGGAGACGCTCTCTGACGAGGTGGCGCGGTTCGCTATGCGCTTCCTCGGTTATGTGCTGCTCGGGGACCCGAAGGAGCATGTCTTCGCGATCCTCTACGGCCCCGGCCGCAACGGGAAGTCGACGCTTGTGGAGATCATCCGCTGGCTCTTGGGTGATTATGCCGCCTCCACGGAGCCTTCGACCTTCACGAAGCGCACACATGACGAAAGGCGCGACGACATCGCCCGCCTCGCGGGCAAGCGCCTCGTCGCCACGTCGGAGCTTGGCACCGGAGAGATCCTTGACGCCCCGATGGTGAAGAGGCTCACCGGCGGCGAGACGATCAGTGCTCGGAACCTCTACCATAGCCGCTTCGAGTTCCAGCCGGCCTTTACCGTGGTGATGACGTCCAACGTCCGGCCCGTCATCGACGGCGGCGATACGGCGCTCGCTCGTCGGATCGTTGTCGTCCACTTTGACCGCGTCGTCGCGCCCGAGCAGCTCGACACGAACCTGCCGCGCGCCCTTGAGGCCGAATCGCCCGGCATCCTCAACAGGCTGCTTGAGGGCCTGCGCGATTACCAGAAGCAGGGACTCGCCATCCCCGCCTGCGTCAGGGCCGACATCGACCAGTACGTCGCCCAGTCCGACATGATCGCTCAGTTCCTGGAAGAAACGTGCGAGGTCAGCGAAGGCGAGATGATGGGCGCCCAGTCTCTCCACACCTCCTACAAGCGTTGGTGCGACAGCTTCGGATTGAAGCCGCTGAGCCGCGGCGTCTTCAAGACGGAGATGGAGAAGCGTGGGTATCACCAGGAGAGACGGAGCGGCGGCAAGATGTGGGCGAACCTGAAACGGAAGCCGTTCGAAACCATCTGACAAGCAGAACCAGTGCAAGTTGTGTAGGAGGGATATACCCTCTTACACACACCACTCAACAAAACAGAAACAATTTACAGAAATACACAACTACACCCGTAATTCATTCGACACCCCCAAGACAATAAGGTTTTTTCAGTTGAACCGCCGAATCCGCACTGTCAAAATATGAAGATGATGAGAACCACCCCTCCGCAGCGGCTCCCAGAAGTATGGCCGAGCATCCCCCCTTGGTGGCTGCTGTCGACGCCGCAGGTCGCTGCCCTGATCAACCTCACGCCGGCGACGCTCAGCGCCTGGAGGATCCGCGGAGAAGGCCCCCCGCATATTCCCTCGATGTATCTGAAGCCTGCGCAAGGGCAGCCCGTCTTCTACCAGTACGGCGCAGTTCGCGCGTGGGCCGCCTCCGCCGCTGGGCTAGACTACCCGATGGCTGACCAGTGCCGAGATTTTCTCGAGGCCGTGGCACCGAATATCGAACGCGGCACCGGCACGACCGAGGCCAAGGCCAGGGTGTTCGACGAACTGTTCAACGAGGAGCGCCGCCTCGCGGCCAATGGCGAACCGACGCGGATGCTGGCCCTCAGCGCCATCGAGTCGCTGGATCGGTTCGCATCGCACCAGCCAAGGTGGGCTTCGGATTCAATGAGCGGGCCGAGACTCTTGACTCATGAGGATTGAGCCCACGCCCTTTGGCGGATCAACCCGGGAAGTACCCCAGCTTCGTCACTAGTCCCCACCAATCCAACAGCCAATCTAAAAATTGACGGAGATAACATGACGAAACCAACCCCCAGAGGCTATCGCTTCGCCAAGGTGACGAAGATCTATCTGGTTAATGAATCCCAGGCCAAGACAGCTGTTACAATTGCGCGCCTCCTCGCTCGCGATACCGTATCTTCTTGCGGAGAAATCGACAACGATGGAAACGCGTTCGAGTACACTGTCATGGGGGACGACTATCAAAATCTGGACGGAACGCCGGATATCGCAGGCGCCATCGCGGACCTGCCCGACCCCGAGAATCTCATCGGCGTCGAGGTGATCAGCAGCGAGACCGGCGAGCTCACGGAAAGGGAAATCGAGGAGGTGACCCGGCACTGGCCCGAAGACTGGGTTGAAAAGCGGCGAGATGGCTAGCGGCACCGAACCGGTCAGAACCCCTTGTCCGGCGTCAGCGCCCATGAGACATCCGAGTTGATATCGTAACGGAGGGTTTCGGCTCATCGTGCCCAGGGAGGGCAGAAGATGAGACGGAAGACCGAGACGACGCAGCCGGCGGCCGAGGAGGTCATTCGGCACATCCGACGCAGGACCCGGAAGCTGCATTCGGCGGAGGAGAAGATCCGCGTCGTGCTGGAGGGCCTGTGCGGCGAGGAGAGCGTCGCCGAGCTGTCGCCGGCGCGAGGGGACCGCAACGAGCCTGCACTGCAGCTGGTCGAAGGCGTTCCTCGAGGCCGGGAAGAAGCGGCTGGCCGGCGACACGGCCCGCCAGGCGACGCGCCCGGAGGTCAAGAACCTCCGCGTGGAGACGGCCGCGCTGAAGGGCGAGGAGGATCGGGAAACGGTCCGGTGGATCGTTTCGCCGACGAACGCGGCGGATCTCGCCCTGGAAAGCCGGCTGCTGGAAAAAGCATGATCGGGGGCGAGCTATCGTCCGCCACAGGTCCGAGGACGATGGCGGGCGGAGACGACGCATGAGATGCCCCTCGTCCGAAAAACTGGAGATCGTCCGCCGGGCCGAGGGCGGCGCCTGCCGGCGACGCGAACGCTGGAGCGTCTCGGCGTTCCGCGCAGCGCCTTCCACCGCCGGCACGCCCGCCGGCGGCGCTCGGCGAGGCCGGCCTCGAGGACCATCGACCCCATCCCGGCCACGTCTGGAACCGGATCCCAGACGAGGTGCGCCAGACGGCGGCCACCTGGCGCTGGAGGAGCCGGATCTCTCGCCCCGACAGCCGGCCGTGCCGTTCACGGACACGAAACGGCGCGTCGTGTCAGAGGGTTCGGAGGATCCGCGAGCCGTCCAGCGGACGGATCGCCCGACGAACGGCTATCGCATGCTCAAGGCGCAGAACCTCATCGCGAGCCCTGCCTGCGTGGTGATCAAGACCGCCGACGCGTTCCACGACCAGGCCGTCCGCCCGAACCAGCTCTGGCAGGCCGACTTCCCTGCCTCAAGGTCATCGGCTGGGGCTGACGCCGTCCCAGCGCCATCCTCGACGGCTTCAGCCGCTACGTGACGCCCTGGAAGCTCTGCGCGACGATGCAGGCCGAGGACGCGACGGACACGCCTGAGCTCGCCTCGGCGGCCTCGGGCTGCGATCAGCCGACGGCGCGCCGCCGCCCGCGGCTGCTCGGCGACGACGGCTCGTCCTGCATCGCCGGCGACCTCGCAACCTGGCTGAAGGACGAGGCCATGGAGCATGTCCGCGGCGCGCCGAACCGCCCGCAGGTCCGCTATGGCGCCGCCATCGGTCCGAAGCCCCTAGCGGACGGGCAAGATCGAGCGATGGCACCAGACCCTGAAGAACCAGATCCTGCTGGAGCCCCCCCCTGCCTGCCCGGCGCGCTCGAGGCTGCCGTCGGTGCGTTCGTCGACCACTGCAACCATCGACGCGTCCACGAGAGCCTCGGCACCGTTACCCCTGCCGACGCCGACTTCGGCCGGGCCGAGGCCATCCTCGCGGAACGGCGCAGGACCAAGGAGGAGACCACCCGACAGCGCCGATTGCTCAATCGGAGCCGCGCCGCACAACCTCAAACCAGCGAGCCGATCCCTCCAGAGCGATTTACCGCTCATTGTCCCAAATCATCTGGCAACGGACACCTCGGCCATCCTCGCCGCACGCCTGCTCGTACCGACCGGTTGTCGTCTGAACGAGATCGTGTCGCTGAAATGGTCATGCGTCGATCTGGCCGAGCGCGTCCTGCGCCTGCCGGATTCAAAGTACGGTGCCAAGGTCGTACATCTCGGTCAGCCCGCCGTCGAACTGCTGCGAGATGCCCAGCACATCGAGGGCAACCCGTGGGTCATCTTCGGCACCCTGCCGGGCAAGCGCCTGAGCGACCTTCAGCCGTTCTGGCAGCGCGTCCGCGCCCGCGCAGGGGTGAAGGACGTCCGCATCCCTGACCTGCGCCACACTTTCGCGTCCCCGGCTGTGGCCTCGAGTCAGGGACTGCCGATGATCGGCAAGTTGCTCGGGCACACGCAGGTCCAGGCCACAGCGCGCTACGCTCACCTCGCTGCCGAGCCGGTGCGGATGGCAGCGGATGCAGTGGCGCAGAACCTCAGGCAATCCTTGGGATTATCGCGCGCCGCCGCGCCTCTTTTCGATTGATCGCGCAGTCCCACGCGGCTACCGTCGAACCGCCCAAAAATTGGGCGCGCACAGTTAACGTGCGCGCCGGGCCGGGCGGGAGCGCATTGTGGAGAGGGACAAGGCTGAACTTCGCTGGGGGATCGAGCAGCGGCTCGAGTTCATCGAGTTCCGCCTGTTCTGGGAGGGGCACGTCAATCGCATCGACGTGATGCAGCAGTTCGGTGTCTCGGTGAACCAGGCATCCTCGGACCTGAATCGCTACATCGCGCTGGCGCCGAACAACATGGTCTACGACAAGAGCGCGCGCACCTATGTCCGAGGGTCGGGCTTCGACTGCAAGTCCCGCCCGCCAGACGCCGCGAACTACCTCTCGCAGCTCCGCCTCGTTGCCGACGACGTGCTGGAGCACGAGGACTGCTGGATCCCTGACCTGCCGCCCCTACGCCGGTCCGTGGGGTCTATGCGGTAACGCTCCGTTCGGTTGTCGGCGCCATTCGCCGCTCAGAGGCGATCGAAGTGATGTACCAGTCCCTCTCCAGTCCCGAGTCCCGCTGGCGCTGGATCGCGCCCCATGCCATCGCTTTCGACGGGTTCCGTTGGCACACGCGGGCGTTCTGCCTGACCGATAACTGCTTCAAGGACTTCCTGTTTTCGCGGATCCTCGACATCCGCGGATCGCGTGAGAATGAAAAGTCTGCCGACGATGATCGCGACTGGCGTTCCGAGGTAACTCTGGAGCTCGGCCCGCATCCCGAGCTATCGGAAACGCAGGCGAAGGTCATCGCGCTCGACTACGGCATGCGTGGCGGAAAGGCAAAGATCGTAGTTCGGCGCGCGCTTCTCTATTACGCACTCAGGTGGCTTGGGCTCGACACCGACCCGGCCGAGCGGCGCCCACAGAATCAGCGGATTGTTCTCTTGAATCGTGAGGCTGTGACAGACGGCGGCAACCATGCCTTTGGAGTGCATGGGTACGCGTGATTGGGCGAATGGAGGCAGTGAGATATACCGATCGGAAATCGAAATGAGCGACGGCTCTGCACACTCAAATATTCAACCTGGCAGCTTCGTTGAAGTCCGAGGTAAGCCATGGTTGGTGGAATCGTTAGTCGGCGAGGACGGCAGCCTTCCTACAATAGCCTTGTCCTGCATCTCAGACGACGCCCAGGGTGAACAGCTCGATGTCCTATGGGATGCTGAGATTGGTAGAAGAGTTCTCGACGAGGATCGATGGGCAAGCATTGGCGTCGGTCATCCCGACAGCGCCGACGTCCTGGCGGCGCACATCCGGGCAATTCGATGGCGATCCGCGACAGCCGCTGACCGGGATCTGCTCCAAGCGCCGTTCCGCGCGGGGATCAGACTCGATGCCTACCAGCTTCTCCCTCTGCGCAAAGCGCTGCGTTTGCCGCGCGTCAACCTGCTGATTGCGGACGATGTCGGTCTCGGCAAGACGATCGAAGCGGGCCTCGTCGCGCGGGAACTCCTGCTCAGGCGTCGGGTGGACTTCATCGTGATCGCTGCGCCGCCTGCGATGACGGTCCAGTGGAAGGATGAGTTGGAGGCCAAGTTCGGCCTTTCGTTCGAGATCATAGACAGAGACCGCATCGGCGAGCTGAGGCGGTTAAGGGGGTTCTCCGTCAATCCGTGGACCACGGGTTCACGCTTTATCGTCTCGCACCGCCTGCTGACTGACGAGACCTATGCCGCCGGCCTACGAGACGTGCTCGGAGAATTTCGTGCGAGGGCTCTGTTCATCCTTGACGAGGCGCACCATGCCGCTCCCTCGGCGGGCACGAGATACGCGATTTCCAGTCAGCTCACAAAAGCGGTCAGGGAACTCGGCGAGCGTTTCGAGCATCGCCTGTTCCTGACCGCCACACCCCATAACGGTCATTCCAACAGCTTCTCCGCCCTTCTTGAGATGCTCGACCCTCAACGCTTCACGCGCGGTGTCGAGGTCCGGCCGCGCGATCTCGAGCCAGTCATGGTGCGTCGCCTGAAGGCTGATCTCCGCCGTCTCGGTGAGGCGTTCCCGGAACGGGTTATCGAGCCGATTTCGATCGACGGTCTACCCGGGGATGCTCCGGAATTGGCGCTCGCACGACTCCTCGTCGCCTATGGCGAGCTGCGCATGAAGCGCATCGCAAAGCTGAGTAGTCAGAAGGCGGCTCTCGCCAAGCTGGCTTTTGTCGGCCTCCAGCAGAGACTGCTGTCATCGGTCGCCGCGTTCGCTCGAACGCTGAAGACACACCGCGCCACCCTACAAAAAGTGCTGGATGGCGAAGAGGTCGCTCGCGCGACGGCAGCGGCGGCCGCATTCGTGGGCGCGCCGACACCGGAGGACAACGCCGAGCTGGGTCTGGAAGGCGAAAACGCCGAAAGGACCATGGCCGCAGATGAAGAGGCGGAAGCTGCGACCGCTTCTGCGGCCGGCGTCGTTGACGCTACTCTGGAGGACCTGCGTGCCGAGTTCGCGGCCGTCGACGAGATGCTCGCGCTGGCCGAAAAGCACGCCGCGCGCCCCGACGCGCGTGTGAATTGGCTGGTTGATTGGATCCGCAGATCCATGTTGGACGGCCAGCAGTGGAATCAACGTCGGCTGATCGTCTTCACCGAGTGGGAAGATACGAGGCGCTGGTTGGAGCGGCGGTTGCGGGAGGCGCTGGCTGACACCGATCGCATAGACGAACGGATTGGCGTCTTCAGCGGCGCCACGGGGTCAGATCGCCGCGAGGAGATCAAACGCGCCTTCAACGCTGATCCCGATGTGGAGCCGCTGCGCGTCTTGATTTGCACGGACGCGGCGCGGGAAGGCATCAACCTTCAATCCTACTGCTCGGACCTCCTACACTTCGATTTGCCATGGAACCCGTCACGCCTGGAGCAGCGGAACGGCCGTATTGATCGCAAGCTTCAACCTGAAAAGCAGGTCTTCTGCCGCTACTTCCGGTATGAGCAACGCGAAGCGGACATCGTTCTCGACGCGCTGGTTTGGAAGACTGAGACCATTCGCGAGGAACTTGGCTCGGTCGGCCAGGTGATCGAGGATCGCATCGCCAAGCGGTTGGCCGAAGACGGCATCGGGCGCGGACAGGGGAAGGCTCTCGCTCGCGCGATCTCCGATGAGAACGACGCAGAGCGGCTCCTCAAGGCCCGGTCGGAAATGGATGATGAAGAGAAGGCGCGCCATGAGCGTCTCCTCAAAGAGCAGGACGACCTGAGACGCGTTCTCGAACGCTCCCGGGAGAGGGTCGGCGTCGATCCAGACGATCTGAAGCGGGTCGCCACCGCAGCGCTGTCGCGAGCCGGCTGCGCACTCGACAATTCGCGCGGCGAGAATGTCGGCAGGACCGCGACCTACCGGCTGGATCCGTCTGATCCCGCATTCTCCAAGGACGCCGG
Source organism: Albimonas marina (assembly GCF_029223255.1). GTDB lineage: Bacteria > Pseudomonadota > Alphaproteobacteria > Rhodobacterales > Rhodobacteraceae > Albimonas. The sequence goes on along the minus strand of NZ_JARHUC010000009.1, from coordinate 15,796 downwards.
CTGGGACGACGCGTTCGACGATCTGCGGGTTCGGCCGCGCAAGCGCGGAGAGAGGCTCGGCGATTGGCGGCGCAACGCCCCAATCCGGGCAATCGCCTTCGAGCCTCCGGTTCTCGACGACGGTCGCGATGCGACCGATGTCGTGCAGGTGCATCTGGAACATCGCCTGGTTCGGCGCCTCATTTCGCGTTTTCTGAGTCAGGGGTTCCAGTCGAACCTGTCCCGACTCTCGGTCATCACCGGCCCCGGCGCCCAGACGCGCGTCGTGCTGATGGGCCGCCTGGCCGTCTATGGCGCCGGCGCGGCCAGACTGCATGAGGAGATCATCCCGATCACGGCCATCTGGACCGAATCCGACCGGGACCGAAAGCCGCTCCGGGCCCTGGGAGAGAGCGGCGAGGAAAGAACGCTGAACCAGCTTGAGGAGGCGTTGCGCGATGCGCGCGAGGCTCCCGCCTTGGCAGTTGCACGCGTACAGGGCCTCGTCGCCCAGGACATTGCTGACTTGACCCCCGCCCTCGAAACCATAGCCAAGGAACGCCTTGCTGCCATCAAGACGCAACTCGCCAAGCGAGGAGACGAGGAGGCGCGGTCGTTGGCGAGCCTGCTGGAGCAGCAACGGAATCGGATTGGCAAAGCCTCGAAAGAGTTCAATCCTGATCAGCTCACGCTCGACCTGGTGCCTGAAGAACGGCGTGAGCGCGAAGCCGACCGGCGGCACTGGCAGACGCGCCTCGCGCGCCTCGAGCAGGAGCTTCGCGATGAGCCTATGCGTCTGCGCGACTCCTATGAGGTGAAGGCCCATCGGTTGGAGCCGGTCGGCATCGTCTACCTCTGGCCTGTGTCGGGATGAGCGCGATGGCTGACATTCTCTATCGCGACCCTGACCTCGAATGGCTCGATCACGTTCAGCCGGTCGGGCTGGTCGTAGCAACCAGTGTTCTCAAGGAACTGGGCCTGACGCCGCTGCATCAGAGCCCCGTCGATACGGCAGAGGTGGCCGAACACCTCAGTCCGGATTTGGCCGGGCCAGCGTTGCCCGACCCTTGGGCTTTTATGGAGAAGGTGCTCGGTTGGAACGCAGCCCATGTGGCAGGGGTGCCAGGCGGGCCGGAACTGCCTGACACTTTGCTGGTAAGCCTGCCCGAGCACGGGACGACGTTGGAGCCGACTTGGGCAGTCGCCGAGCTCGGGCAGAATGGCCAGCCGTGGCAGCTTCTCATCCGCGTAGAGGCGGCGGGCATCGAGCCGGATGGCCGCGCCCAGCTCGACGGCTGGGAAGCCTCGCCGCATCAGCGCTTCGAGCGTCTGCTGAAAGACGCTGGCGTGTTTGCCGGCCTGCTGGTCACCGACCGTGAGTTGCGCCTCGTCTATGCGCCACGCGGCGAGACATCGGGCTATCTGTCCTTCCCGCTGCGCCCACTCGGTATGGTCGCCGGACGTCCGATGCTGGGCGGCCTGAAACTCCTTCTAGACAGCTTCCGTCTGTTCTCAGACGCTGACGAGCGCCGCCTTCCGGCCCTGTTGAAGAAGAGCCGCGACGCACAGGCGTCGGTCTCGACCGAACTTGCCGGGCAAGTCCTCGGCGCGCTGCACGAGCTTCTTCGTGGCCTCGATGCGGCTGACGCCGCGATGATCCGGGACCTGGCGAGGTCGAACCCCGGCCATGTGTACGAGGGACTGCTCACGGTTCTCATGCGGCTGGTCTTCATACTCTACGCTGAGGATCGCGATCTGCTGCCGTCGCTCACAGATGCCCGTGCCCGGGCCATCTACGAGTCCAGCTATTCGGTCCGCGGTCTCTACGCGAAGCTCGTCGAGGATGCTGCGCTCAACCCCGACACCATGGACGAGCGTCGCGGCGGCTGGGGCCAGTTGCTCGCACTCTTCCGGCTGATCCACAAGGGACACCCGTCCCACTTCGTCCAGGCGCGCGGCGGCAAGCTCTTCGATCCGGAGGAATTCCCCTTCCTCGAGGGACGTGCGAGCAAGGACGACCCGCCCCGCATCCTCAATGTCTCCGACGGTTGCATCCTTCGCATCCTCGAAGGGCTGATGACCTTGAAGCTTCGCGGTCAGGAACGCCAGCGCCTGTCCTACCGCACGCTGGACGTCGAGCAGATCGGCTCGGTCTACGAGACGGTCATGGGCTTCACCGTGGAGGTCGCCGAAAGCCGCGTGCTCGCGATAAAGGCGGGAAAGAACAACCGGACGCCGGTGTTTGTCGCGCTCGACGAACTGCTGAAACGCAAGGGCAAGGACAGGATCAAGGATCTGAAGGAGAACGTCGGCCGTTCGCTCACGGCCGCTCAGGCAAAGCCGGTCGAGGCGGCAACGACGGTGGAGGATCTTGCCGCCGCCCTCGACGGTGTCGTGGACGAGCGCGGATCGCCCCGCCATGTCGTGGCATCCCCCGGAACGCCGATCCTGCAGCCGACGGACGAGCGCCGCCGCACCGGCAGCCACTACACGCCCCGCAGCCTCACCCAGCCGATCGTCGCGCATGCGCTGGAGCCCGCTTTCGAACGGCTGGGGCCGGATGCGACGCCGGAGCAGATCCTCGAACTGAAGGTCTGCGACCCGGCGATGGGCTCTGGCGCGTTCCTCGTCGAGGCCTGCCGCGCCATCGCCGCGCGGCTGGTCAAGGCTTGGGAGCGCTGGCCGGCGACACGTCCGGTCATTCCGCCCGGTGAGGACGAGGAACTGCACGCCCGCCGCCTGGTGGCGCAGCGCTGCCTCTATGGGGTGGATAAGAACCCGCGCGCGGTCGATCTGGCGAAGCTGTCGCTATGGCTCGCGACACTCGCGAAGGATCACGAGTTCACCTTCCTCGACCATGCGCTGAAATGCGGCGACAGTCTGGTGGGGCTGACGCCCGAGCAGATTGCGGCCGCGAACTGGGACTCGTCGAAGCCCGGCCTGCCGCTGCTGCGGCCGCTCGTCGCCGAACGCGTGGCCGAAGCGGATCGGGCTCGCGCGGAAATCCGATCAGCACCGGACGACACGATGCGCGCGATGCAGGAACAGCGGCACAAGCATGTGGAGACGCGGCTGTCGCCCGTCAGGCTGCTGGGGGACGCTGTGATCGCGGCCTTCTTCTCCGCCGACAAGGCGAAAGCGCGTGAGAAAGCGCGTGCGGATGCGGAGAGCTGGTTCTCGGGCCGCCCGGCACGGTGGGACCTACTGGAAGCGTCTGCGAAGGCCCTGCGCGAAGGAGCGTACGGCATTCCACCCTTCCACTGGGCCGTCGAGTTCCCAGAGGTCTTTAGACGTGAAAATGGTGGGTTCGACGCCATTATCGGAAATCCACCATTCATGGGCGGCCGCAATATCTCAGGAAACCTTGGAAAGGCTTACTTGTCTTGGTTGTTCTCAAGTAACGACCAGGCAGGCGGCCAGACTGATCTCGTCGCGTATTTTTTCAGAGTTGCATTTGGACTTATCCGGAAAGGTGGAGCACTCGGTTTCATCTCGACTAACACCATCTCGCAAGGGGACACTCGAAGATCGGGTTTGACTTGGATCTGCAACAACAGCGGCAACATCTACAATGTCGTGAAGAGGTATTCCTGGCCCGGTGAGGCTGCGGTTGTTGTCAGCATCGTGCATATCGCAAAACATATTGTTCCGAAGGAGCGAATCGTAGACGGTCGCACTGTTCAAAATATTACATCGTACTTGGTGCACACAGGCACAAGTGATGAGCCTCGTAGTTTGGTCGAAAGCAGCAGCATGGCATTCAAGGGCCAAGAGCCCTACGGCAAGGGGTTTCAGTTCGCCGATAATGAGGTTGCCGCCTCTCCGATTTCGGAGATGCATCGGCTTATTGAAGAAGACGCTAGAAACCAAGAACGGATTTTCCCATACATTGGCGGCGCAGAAGTCTTGGGAAGTCCCACGCAAGCCTATTCCCGGTTCATCATCAGCTTTGATGACATGTCGGAGGCGGAGGCAAGGCTGTGGCCCGCGTTGTTCAGCATATGTGAAGAAAAGGTGGCCTCGGAGCGATCGAAGAAGGCAAAGGAGGTTGCCAGCTGGCCGTTCTGGACGTTCTGGAGGACGCGCGCTGAGATGCGGCGGGCAAAGCAAGGGCTTACACGAATACTCTTCCACCCCTTCACTTCAGCTCATCTCGCATTCGCCTTTTTGCCCGTTGAGCACATCGTAGCGTCGCCTCATGTTGTAATAGCGCTTGATGGCTACGGCGCATTTGCCGTGCTGCAATCTCGAGTGCATGAGGTTTGGGCGCGATTCTTCTCTTCATCTATGAAGGACGATCTTCGGTACGCACCTTCCGATTGTTTTCGCACTTTTGCTTTTCCAGCGAGCTATCAATTGTTGAACGACTTAAGGGAAGCAGGTCAGTCATACTATGAATACCGCGCCGAGCTATTGGTCTCACGTGATGAGGGCCTTACCAAGACCTACAATCGCTTCCACCACCGCGGCCAGAACGCTCCGGATATTGCCCGCCTGCGCGAGCTCCATGCCGAGATGGATGCTGCAGTCTTGCGCGCCTATGGTTGGGACGACCTCGCCGAGCGGGCACAGCCGGAGTTCATCGAGCAGCACGCCGATGAGGGCAAGCAAGCCAAGACGCGCCTCGACTGGCCGTCCGAGTTCAAGGACGAGGTCCTCGCCCGCCTCCTCGCGCTCAATGCCGAACGCGCTGAAGCCGAGCGCGCCGCGGGTCTGACGGCGTCGGACGAAGAGGATGAGGACGAGGACGACGACGTGGATGACGAATGACTGAGGTGGCCCATGGGCGGCATCGCTGACGAACATGTCGAATGGGCGATTGTGAATCGCCTGAAGGCGATGCTCGACGAGCCGCCACAGACGACCTTCAATGTGACGCAGACCTTCGCCCTGTTCAGCAGCGTCCTGCTCTGGACCAAGAACCGCGCATGGGTGGCAGGCAACCAAGGGCATCGCGGCCAGTGGCAGGACCATGCTGATCACCGCGCCCATGATGTTCGGGAAGCCATGCGAGCGAAGCGCATCACGGAAGATCCGTGGCGGCTGTCCCTGGCCGTCCCCCAGCTCGTGCTGGTCGACCGCGCCGACGGGCGCGAGATCGAGGACCGGAGGATCAACACCGATTTCGAGGCCATGACGGCCGAGGACTTCTTCAAGTGGCTCCGCGACGCCCTCGCGCACGGAGACGGCCGTACGATCAAGCCGATCCACAAGCAGTCTGCACGAACGGGGCGGACGCTGCTCGCAGGCTTCCGGGTGGAGTTCAACGCCGAGCGCGGGGGCCCGAGGATCCTGAAGCTCGACCTCTTTCACGACGACATGCGGCGGATCGGCAGCGTCCTTGCCGACCTCTTCTGCGCGTCCCTGAGCGGTGGGGACCGCTACTTCGAGGAGGAGGCCGGGACCGCGCGGATCGACGAGGTCGCGCGGACCGCCTGAGCACTGAACGCAATAAATTCTTGCAAATGCCATTTCGCAAGATTACATGCGCTCTGTGGAGGCTCCCATGGCGACGCAACTCATCGGTGCGCGGATCAAGGCCCTGCGGGAGGAGCGCAAGCTCTCCCAGGACGATCTGGCGCGCGTTTTCGGCTTCAAGGACAGGCAGACGGTCTCCGCCATCGAGACCGGAGAGCGTCGCGTCACGGCAGACGAGCTGCTGCTCGCCGTCGAGAAGCTCGGAGCGCCGCTGGACTATTTCACCGACCCCTTCCTGCTGGTCGGAGAAGGCCGCTTCTCCTGGCGGCAGACCAACGTCGGATTGGGCGTACTCGGCGCATACGAGCGCAGTGCCGGCCGATGGATCGCCGCCTTCCGCTCGATCGCACCTCAGGTTGGACGCGCAAGTCCACTGCTGCGCCGAGCCCTCGGCCTGACGCGCCATTCGCGCTTCGAGGATGCGATGGAGGCAGGCGAGCGCTTCGCTGCAGAATTTGATCTCGGGGACGTCCCGGCCCAACGCCTGACGGATGTGATGGAGCGTGAGCTGGGCATCCTGTTGCTCATGGTCGATGCATTCGAGGGTATCTCGGGTGCCGCCTGCCGTCTGCCGGAGCTGGACGTCGTGCTGATCAATCGCCACGAAGTCGCAGGCCGTCGCCACTTCGATCTGGCACACGAACTGTTTCACATCCTCACGTGGGATGCGATGCCCCCAGAGCATTCGGAGGAGTCCAAGGAAGTCGGCGGCAACCGCGTCGAGCAGCTCGCCAACAATTTCGCCTCGGCGGTACTGATGCCGAAGGCCGCGCTCGCGCGCTACGGCGAGTGGACGGAGTTCGGAGACACTGAGCTTGTCATCAGACTCAACACCGCCGCTGATGAACTAATGGTCACAGCATCCGCGTTGAAATGGCGGCTGGTGGCGCTTGAATGGCTGAAGCCGGCGCGCGCGCGCGCGATCTCCGACGCTGCGCTGCGCAACAATGGACACGACGCGCCCAAGTCCGTTCCGCCGCTTCTTTTCTCGAAGCCGTTCATGGAGGTGATCGGCCTCGCGATCGACGAGGGGCGGCTGTCGACTCGCCGCGCTGCCGGTCTCCTCGATCTTACCGTTGAAGACCTGACAGACCTCTTCATTGCGCACGGGGTCGAGCCCCCGGCCGAGCTGTGAGATGGCCATGGCGCGACATCGGGGGCCAGTTCTTGTCGACACGAACGTCATTCTCGAATCCCACCGCATCGGCTCGTGGGCGGCGCTCGCGGGGGGGTATCCGGTCGAGACGGTAGAAGACTGCGTGACCGAGACCCAGACGGGCTTCCAGCGGCGACGGCCCGAGCATCAGATCGATGCGAAGGCCTTGCGTGCGTCACTGGCGGCGGTTCATGCGCCAGGAGATCGCGAGATCGCGGCGGCAGCTCTCAGAGCGTCCGACATTGCGCTGGATATCGGTGAGCGCTCGCTCTGGGCGCACGCGCTAGCACGGACCGATGGTTGGATCCTGTGCGGGCCAGACAAGGCCAGCCTGCGCTTCGGCGTCCGGCTCGGCCATCGCGACCGCATTGTCGCGCTGGAGCGGCTTCTCGACGAGGCAGGCTACCGGCCGAAGGAGCCCTTGAGGCTGGCTTACACGAGCATATGGCTTGAGAAGACTCTCGGCGAGCTCGTTCTTTCGGAAGGAGTGGGCCGGACATGAAAAGCTCTGTCGATATTCGCGCCGACCTTGTCGAGCTGTTCCGCCGCGACCTGATTGGCCCTGGACCGCAGGATGCCGATCTTGCGACCGAGCGGCTGAACGAGAGCCCCTCGCGCTGGTATCTTACCGGCTTCCTCGCGCCGGCCGAAGACCCGCTTGGCCTAGAAGGAGAGGATGAGGACGAAGATCCATCGGCCCAGGAGGAGATGGAGATCGACGTCGATGAATCCGACGCCGATGGAGCCGGAGGCTCCGCCGGCGACAACGAGGAGCCGGAAACGCCCAATACGAGGCGCCGGTTTCTTCCCTCGTCCGTCGGACTGACGGTGCTGCTCTCGCCCGACGTCAAGGAGATCGAGGCTCGCGTTTCCTGGGGCGACTACCGGACGGAGCCCGCTCTGCCGGAAACGATCCTGCTGCCAGAGCCTCTTCCCGAGGAGATCGGGGAGGACGGAAAGCCTAAGCGTGCGACGAGGCCGATGGTGGACTGGGTGCGGACGCCGAAGGCGCGGACCGTCCGGCTGCAAATTCGGGATGGAAGAGGCGAGCCCGTGCTCGTCCCCGAAAGCGCCGCTGAGCAGCGTCGCGGCGGCGGGCTGACGTTAGAGACGCACTCCCGTCTGTTCAGTTACGAGACCCCTGAAGGACATACCGAGCAGGTTCGGGCGCTGACCGTGTTCCTTGTCAATCGCCGCGCGACGGTGCATCGGTTCTACTCCGACGTCAGCTATGCCTTTCAGGCGCGGCTCGAACTCTATTGCGAGGAAGGCTTCCGACCGCGTCGCGACCTGTCGGGATACCGCGCGCCGGATTGGGACCTGCGGGTCGCGGACCTTCACTACCGCGACGTGCTCGAATGGGCGGTGGGGCGCAACGCGGCTGCCGGCTGGGAGACGAACGAGGATGGGAAAGATCCCGTCACTCGTGTCTGGACCGACCCGCTACCGACAGCGGAGGTGGAGCGTGTCGCACCTAACGAAGACGCGGAGCTGAAGGCGCGTGTGACGTTCGGCATGGAAGCGTTGGCGCACGCCGCCGATGCCGGCGGCGCTGCTCTGGTGCAGGCCCTCAACGAGCTTCCTAAGCTTTACGGGCTCTGGATCGATGCAGAGCGCCACAAGCTGGCTTCCTTGCCCCCGCGCCGCCGGGAAACAGGCGAGCGGCTGATCTCCGAGATGGTGACGGCTAAGGACCGAATTGTCGACGGGATCAAGCTCCTTGAGCAGAACGCGAAGGCCCGGACTGCGTTTCGCTTTATGAACCTCGCCGTCGCCATGGCTGCTCGCCGGCGAGTGGCAGGCGCCTCCGGCGATCCACAGTCTCTGCCGGGGCCGCAATGGCGGCCTTTCCAGCTCGCCTTCATCCTGCTCAACGTTTCAGGGCTGGCTGAGCGGGCTCATCCCGACCGGGAGATCGCCGATCTCCTCTTCTTCCCAACAGGCGGCGGCAAGACGGAAGCCTATCTCGGTCTGGCCGCTTTCGTAATTGCCTTGCGGCGACTGACCAGTTCGGGCGTGCTTGGAGCGGGTGTGGCGGTCATCATGCGCTATACGCTTCGGCTGCTCACGCTCGACCAGTTGGCTCGTGCCGCCGGCGTGGTGTGCGCCCTCGAGCTGATGCGGACAGATCCCACCAACACCGATGGGCAAAGCCGCCGCTTGCTTGGAGATTGGCCGATCGAAATCGGCTTGTGGGTCGGTTCGGATGCGTCACCCAACAAGCTCGGGGGGAAAGGCAAGTCGGACGAAACCACGGCCGTCGGCAGGGTACGGCGTTTCCGAAACGGTCGTGACAAGCGCGCGCCGGCGCCGCTCAAGGCATGCCCATGGTGCGGCACGGAGTTCACGCCGTCGTCCTTCGCCTGCGTGCCCAACGAGCACGCGCCGACCAACCTTGAGATCCGTTGCGCCAATACGAATTGCGACTTCAGCCGTAACCGGCCGCTGCCGGTCCTCACGGTCGATGAACCGATTTATCGGCGCCTGCCCGCCTTCCTGATCGCGACAGTGGACAAGTTCGCGGCCTTGCCCTGGGTCGGCGAGACTGGCGCCTTCTTCGGCCATGTCGATCGCTTCGAGGACGGCGTCGGTTTCTACGGCGCGGCTGAACCAGGCGAGGGGCGCCCCTTGGGCAATGGCTGGTCGCTCGATCCGCCCGACCTCATCATTCAGGACGAGCTGCACCTTATCTCCGGTCCCCTCGGAACGGTCGCGGGACTCTATGAAGCGGCGATCGACCTGTTGGCGTCGCGTCGATACGAGGGCCGGGTCGTGCGGCCGAAGATCGTCGCTTCGACCGCGACGGTGCGGCGGGCCACGGATCAGATCGAGGCCCTGTTCGATCGCCAGACCACAAGCATCTTCCCGCCGCCCGGCGTGGATCGCACTGACAGCTTTTTCGCCCGGACTGTGCCGGCAACGAACGACCCTGCCCGGATGTACATGGGCATCGCCGCCCAGGGTCGCGGACCGAAGCTCGTCTTCCTGCGTTCCCTCACGACCCTGCTTGCGGCGGCGCAGTCTGAGTTTGCTGCCAGCGCCGCCGCCATCGGCGGAAGCACCAATCCCGCCGACCCGTACATGACCGCCGTCTGCTATTTCAACGCCCTGCGGGAGCTCGGCGGAGCACGCCGGATCGTCGAAGACGAGGTTCGGGATCGAACGGCCCGCTACGGGACGCAGAGGCATCGGGTCGATCCGCCCGGAAATCCGTTTGCAGATCGGCCCATCAGAGAACCTCTGGAGTTGACCTCGCGCGTCTCGACGGACGAGGTCGCCAAAGCCAAGCAACGGCTCGAAACGCGCTTCGAAACCGGCGCGGATCCCGTGGACGTCGCTCTGGCGACGAACATGATCTCTGTCGGCCTAGATATCACGCGCCTTGGTCTCATGATCGTCCAGGGGCAACCGAAGACGGCTGCTGAATACATCCAGGCCACCAGCCGCGTTGGACGCGATCCATCGCGCCCAGGATTGGTCGTCGCGGTCTTGAATCTGCACAAGCCCCGCGACCGGATGCACTTCGAGCAATTCGGTCAGTTCCACCGAACCTTCTATCGATCCGTCGAGGCTACTAGCGTGACGCCTTGGGCCGCCCGGGCGCTGGACCGCGCCCTTGCGGCTGTCGTCGTCGCCGCTGCACGCCACTTGGATCCTGCGCTGACACCTGAGGCCTCTGTCACAGCCTTCAAGAACAATCCGGCGGTGCGGGCCGCCGTTCGCGATGCGATTATCGCTAGAGCTCCTGCGCACATGATCGCGGGTGGCCACACCGCGTTGGCGGCGGCGATAGACGCGATCGCCGATGCGTGGATTTCGACCGCCGACGATCAGGCTGCAGGAGGCAACACGTTCGCCTACGCCCGAAAGAAGAGTCCTCATCGCCTGCTGCACATGCCGCTCGAGCCCGACTTGGCCAACCTTGCTGAAGACCATCGGCACTTCGTCGCCGGACGGTCCATGCGGGATGTGGAGCCCAGCGTCGCGCTCAAGGTCCGGGATCCATGGGGCAACCAGATCGCAAACGCGGATGATCTCGCATGACCAAGAACGCGCAACGGCTGAGCCAACTGATATCCACCTTCGGTCCCGGCGCCATGATCGACCTGCCGACAAGGTCCGTGGTGGTGGCAGGTCTCGAATTCTGGGAGATGCGGGCTAACTCCTTCACGACGATCCCCGAGCCACGCCTAACGGCGCGCCTGGAACAGCTCTTGAAAGATCAGGGGCGGCTGGACACGAATATCAGTCTATCGCTCCGTACTCCGCCGGTCGCGACCGACAACACGACAGGAATGCCGGCCGGAGTTACGGCGCCGATTTTCCCGACATGGTTTGTCTGCGAGCAGGTCGAAGCAACGGCCGCGGCGACAGGGACGCTTCGAAGGCGGCGCCTCGTGCGCTGGCAGGACCTCGACACCAAGGGAAGGCGCAGGTTCGTCTTCGATGATGGTCGAAAGTCGGAAGTGACGCCGATCCGCTTCGTCTGCGCCTGCGAAAAAGGACATCTGCAGGACATCGACTGGCGATGGGTCGTCCATGGGACGGTTCAGTGCCAGGAGCCGCTTTGGGTAGAGGAGAAAGGCACCAGCGCCGACCCTGCCGATACCAGCGTTGTCTGCGGTTGCGGTCGGCACCTCTCGCTTCAGGATGCTTTCCAACCCGGGCGCCTGGGAAAATGCCGTGGCGAACGGCCGTGGTTGCTTGATCGCGATCCCGACGGATGCGGAGACAATCTGAAGCTTCTTACCCGCACAGCCACGAACACCTACTTCCCGCAGGTCTACACAGTCATTTCGCTGCCGAGCGAAGAGGACGACCTGACCCGCTTGGTCGATGAACTGTCGGGCGATCTGGCGAACGTGCAGACGGTCGAGGATGTCGCTCAGGCCAAACGCTTCAACCCGAAGGTCTCCGTCTCACTGGGCGCCTATCCAGATGCCGAGATATTCGAGCGCCTGAAACGGCTCAGGGACGGAGCAAGGGCCGATGCGGCCCGGTCTCCAAAGATGTCCGAATTCGACGTGTTTGCGAGTGGTCGCCAACAGATCGGGAATAATCACCCGACAGCCAAGCTCTATGCGGAAACACTTCCACGGACAGCATGGGTCGATCCAGGCGTCGATATCGACACCTCGGCGATAAAGAACCTCGTCGCCGTCCATCGTTTGAGGGAGGTGTCAAGCCTGTACGGCTTCACGCGATTTGAAGCCGCGCCCACGAGTTCCGACGGCGGCATCGAGGACATTCAGCTGGCTGTTCGCGGCGCGCCGATCTCGCGCAGAGCCGATTGGTTGCCGGCCATCGAGCAGTTCGGCGAAGGCCTATTCATCCACATTGACGAGCAGGCCGTGAACCGTTGGCTTCAGAACCCCTATGTCGTCAATCGACAGGCAAGCCTGCTACGCGGCTATGACCACTGGCGAGCCAAGTTTTCGGGAGGGGGCCCGAACTATCCGGGAACGGCCTATACGCTGCTGCACTCGCTCTCCCATGCCTTGATGGCCGAGATCGCCCTCGACAGCGGATATCCCGCGAGTTCTCTGAAAGAACGCATCTATGCGCTCAGCAACGCCCGCAACGGCGGCGCTTCCATCAAGTGTGGGATCCTGATCTACACAGCGACTCCCGGCGCCCAAGGTACATTGGGCGGACTAGTCGCCGCCGGATCACGGTTCTCCAGCATCCTACGAAATGCGCTCGCTCGGCAGCTGATCTGCTCGAACGACCCGGTTTGCGCGGATCATGAGCCTGACGGTCGAAGCGGGGACCGGGCGACCCACGGGGCAGCTTGCCACGGGTGCCTACTCATCGCGGAAACGAGCTGCGAGATGCGGAACCTGTTTCTCGACAGAAGCCTCCTGGTGCAAACCATGGCAGGTCAGCAATCGAATTTCTTCGATTGATATCCTCTTCTGATTATGATCTGGCCTCGTTTGACTGCAGCGCATGCCATCGAGCCAGGTCCGCCGCGCAGACCCCGGGCTGAAGCGTCTCCGCCACCAGCCGCGCCTTCAGCGCATCCGTGTAGCTCCGCCGCCGGCTCTCGCCCGACAGTACCTCCAGCCGGCGCGCCGTCCCCGCGTTCGTTGCGTCAATCGTTGAGAAGCCTTCCTTGCAGCGATCCCCCTTCAAGGTCGCAACACTCCTTCAGATCGGCCCGAACCGACAGGTGGGGTCCAGACGACGCTTACCTCATTGAAGCACCTTCACCCCCCCCCACACGCCGAACGCGCCGCGCTACGGATGCCCCGCTAGCGGGGCGGGCGCCCCCTGTCTGGCTGAGTGCGCCCGGTGATGGTCCCCTTGCCGACGATTTGTTCGGGCATGGGAGCGCCGCTTTGCAAAGAGGTTTGCAGCGTAGTGGAGTCCGCCCGAAGGGGCGCACTCCATAGACTGGCCAAAGATGGCGATGCGCCGGGCCGGGTCGAGGTGCTCGCTCATCCCGGCGGTCGCCGGTTCTGGAGCGACGAGGCCAAGGGCCGGATCGTGCTGGAGAGCCATGCAGCGGGCGTGCGTGTGGTGGACGTCGCGCGGCGGCACGGGGTGGTGCCGCAGCAGGTAACGATCTGGCGGCGGGAGGCCCGGCAAGGCAAGCTGGCGCTGCCGGTCGAGGACGAGGCGGGGTTCGCGCTGCTGGCGCTTGAGGACGTGTCGTCGCCGCCGTCCAGGGCCGCGCCTGGGGCCGCCGTCGAGATCGAGCAGGACGGCGTCACGATCCGGCTCCCGGCCGACGCGGCCCCCGAGCGGATCGCGGCGGTGGCGGTCGCCCTGCGCCGGGCGCGATGATCGTCCCGGCGCAAGCCGTCCGGGTCGTGGTCGCGACGAAGCCGGTGGACTTCCGCAAGGGCCATGACGGGCTCGCCGCCGTCGTGGAGCGGGCCCTCGGCCTCGACCCGCATTCCGGGCTGATCGTGGTGTTCCGCTCGAAGCGCGGCGACCGGATCAAGGTGCTGCTGTGGGACGGCAGCGGGCTGGTGCTGATCTACAAGCGGCTGGAGGAGGGCAAGTTCGCCTGGCCTGCGGTCCGCGATGGGGTGATGCGGCTGTCGCGCGCCCAGTTCGAGGCGCTGTTCGACGGGCTCGACTGGCGACGGATCTACGGCCCCCGGCGTCCACGCCGCCCTGCTGCGGCGGAGTGAATCACGCCGCCCGCAGGGGCGCCTCACCCGCGACGCCGCCAGCTATGCTGCGAGCATGGCCCCGCCCGACGACATCGACCTGAGCGCCCTGCCGCCAGCGCGGCGCGCCGCCTTCGAAGCCGAGCGCGCGGCGCGCCTGACGCTGGAGGCCGAGGTCGCCGCCCTGGCCGAGCGGAACCGGCGGCTCGACCATCTGGTGAGGGAGCTGCGCCAGGCGATCTACGGCAAGAGCTCCGAGAAGCTGGCCGCCGACGAGCGCCAGTTGAGCTTCGAGGACCTGGAAACAGCGATCTCGGAGGTGGAGATCGCGCCCGCCGGCGCGAAGCCCGCCCGGGCCGTCATGCCTGCTGCGGCCCGACGGAACATCGGGCGCCTGCCTGCCGATCTTCCCCGGATCGAGCGGGTGATCGAGCCGGAAAGCACGCTCTGTCCCTGCGGCTGCGGAGAGATGGCGCGGATCGGCGAGGATCGCTCCGAGCGTCTCGACATCATCCCCGCTCAGCTGCGCGCCATCGTCACCGTCCGCCCCCGCTACGCCTGCCGGCGCTGCAGGGGCGCCATGGTCCAGGCGCAGGCGCCCGCGCGGCTGATCGAGGGCGGGCTGCCGACCGAGGCGGCGCTCGCCCATGTCCTCGTCGCCAAATACGCCGACCACCTGCCGCTCTACAGGCAGGCGCAGATCCTGGCGCGCTCGGGCGTCGAGCTGGACCGCTCGACCCTGGCCGGCTGGGTCGGCAAGGCCGCCTTCCACCTCGGCCCGATCGTCGAGCGCATGGCCGAGGAGCTGAAGCGCGGGGACCGCCTCTTCATGGGCGGTCCAAAGGGGGACCGTGGCCCCGGTGGGGCCGCGTAAGCCCCGAAGGACGCCGCGCCGGTCTTGGACCCGGGACGAGGCAAAACCAAAACCGGATACCTCTGGGCGCTGGCGCGGGACGACTGTCGCTGGGGCGGCGCCGATCCGCCCGCCGTGGTCTATGGCTACGCGCCCGGTCGCGGCGCCGAACATGCCGAGCGCCTGCTGCATGGCTTCGCCGGCGGGCTGCAGGTCGACGGCTATGCCGCCTACAAGACCGTCAGCCGCGGTCGGGGGGCGGAGGCGCCCCTGCGCCTCGCCCACTGCTGGGCGCACGGCCGACGCAAGCTGCGCGAGGTCTTCGACCGCGACGCCTCGCCCATCGCCGAGGAGGGCCTGCGCCGCATCGCCGAGCTCTACGCCGTCGAGGCCGAGATCCGCGGCCAAGGCGCCGACGCGCGCCTCGCCGCCCGGCAGGCCCGGTCCGTCCCGCTGGTCGACGCCTTCCGCGCCTGGCTGGACGCGGCCCGTGCCAGGGTCTCGGCCAAATCCCGCGTCGGCGAGAAGCTCGCCTACTTCGCGCGCCACTGGGACGACCTGGTTCTGTTCCTGGGCGACGGCCGCATCGAGATGGACACCAACCCGGTCGAGAACGCGATCAGGCCCCTGACGCTGAACCGCAAGAACGCGCTCTTTGCCGGCCATGACGAAGGCGGGCGGGCCTGGGCCCGCATCGCCTCGCTGATCGAGACCTGCAAGCTCAACGGCGTCGATCCCCTCGCCTGGCTCACCGCCACGCTCGAGGCCATCGCCGCGGGTCATCCCAAGAGCAGGATCGACGACCTTCTCCCCTGGAACTTCCAGCCCTCGTCAAGCTGACGGCGGCAGGGCGTGCGCGCGCCGCTTACGATGCCCCCGCAGCCGGACCGGATGAACCGAGGCGCACACGAATGAACACATGGAAAGACGAGTTCTTCGAATAGGGGTTTTCGGGAGAGTGCGAGGTCGCCGTTGCGCATACGCGCACTGAGCGTATGCCCCTTCCCAACCGACGTCCGCCCCGGACACCTGGCGGACACGGCAAAGATCCGCGCGAGGCGGATTTTGGCTAATGCATTGTTTTGATTGGTTGCGGGGGCAGGATTTGAACCTGCGACCTTCAGGTTATGAGCCTGACGAGCTACCGGGCTGCTCCACCCCGCGGGATTGAGTACATCGTGGAGAGACGAGAATTGGGTTGGTTGACGG
>NZ_JARHUC010000008.1 GCF_029223255.1 Albimonas marina | reverse complement strand
GCTGTCCAGCACCAAGCGAACCGCGCGATCGCGGACCTCAGGGGAGAACTTGTTCGTCGTCTTGCTCATGGGGCTCCATCCTACTCAGGAGTGGGAGCCTCCGGCAGACCCGGAGCGGTTCAGCGGCGCCGCGCAGGCGCGCGGCGAGGGCGGTGCGAGGAGGCTTCGGTTCGGCTCCCGTCCCGTCGACCTTCAGGCGGAAGACCCGGACGGGGCGCTCGATGTTCTTGACTTCGAGCTCGCCCAGATCCTCGAGCGCGAACTCCTTGCGATCCCGCACCTGGTCGCGCGCGGTGCGCGAGAGGCAGACGCCCCCCGGATCGGCGAGCGCCTCGATCCGCGCGGCGACGTTGACCCCGTCGCCCAGCAGGTCGTCGCCGACGCTGGCCACGTCGCCGACGTTGACGCCGATGCGGAACTCGATCCGTCGATCCTGCGGCATCCCGGCGTTGCGCGCGCGCATGCCGCGCTGGACCGTCAGGGCGAACCTGAGCGCGTCCACCACGCTGGGAAACTCGAGCAGGAGCCCGTCGCCGGCGGTGTTCACGATGCGCCCGCCATGGGCGGCGATCTGCGGATCGATCAGCTCGGCGCGATGCGCCTGCAACGCCGCAAGCGTCCCGTCCTCGTCGGCGCGGACAAGGCGGGAGTATCCCGCTGCATCCGCCGCGACGATCGTCGTCAGCCGTCTGACCGAGAGGTCGGGGCCCATGCGCCTGTCCCCACGATGCCGTAAGGGAAAGTGTTACCGATGCAGCGGGATGACGGCAACAGGATCGCGGACGGCTGGGCGGGTCACAGGACCAGGTCGTCCTCCCCCAGGGCGATCGGGCCGGAGAGGCGGATCAGGAGGTCGGCCGCGCCGTCGCCGTCGAGGTCGCCCTTCAGACGCAGGCCGCCGCCTGCGGCGGTCGCGAGGCGCAGCTCGCCGGCCGTGCCGGAGAAGGCGGCGTCGGCGATGTAGGCGAAGGCGTCCTCGGCGCCGGTCAGGGCGTTCGCGTCGATGGCCGAGAGGTCGATCCGGTCGAGGCCGTGCTCGAAGTCGAGGATCACGTCGGACAGGGTCCGGTCGCTGTCCGCCGCGTCCAGATAGACGAAGAGGTCCGACCCTGCGTCGCCGCTCAGCCGATCCGCGCCGAGGCCGCCGACAAGGATGTCGTCGCCCGCGCCGCCCGAGAGCGAGTTGTCCGCGTCGTCGCCGATCAGGCGGTCGTCGTGGCCGGAGCCGAGCAGGCCCTCGATCCCGTGGTAGACGTCGCCCTCGGCCTCGCCCGCGCCGGTCCGCCCGCCCGAGAGATCGGCGACGACGCCGGCTTCGGCGTCCGCGTAGCTCGCCAGGTCGGTCCCGCGGCCGCCGCGCAGCACGTCGGCCCCGGCGCCGCCGGACAGGACGTCCGCGCCGGCTTCGCCGCGCAGCGCGTCGTCGCCCTCGCCGCCGTCGAGCAGGTCCTTGCGGAGCCCGCCCCGGAGGTCGTCCGCGCCTGAGCCGCCGTAGAGTTCGTCGGCGCCGGCGGCCCCATAGAGGTCGTCGGCCCCGGCCCCGCCGAACAACGCGTCGGCGCCGTCGGCGCCCTCCAGCAGGTCCGCCCCCGTGCCGCCGAAAAGGCTGTCGCCGCCGTCGCCGCCGAAGATCTCGTCGGCGCCGCCGTCGCCCTCGATCCGGTCATGGCCGTCTCCGCCGAAGAGGCTGTCGTCGCCCGAGCCGCCCGACGCCGCGTCGTCGCCCCCCTCGCCGCGGATCGTGTCGTCGTCCGCGCCGCCGTAGAGCGCATCGGCGCGGGCGTTGCCGTCCAGCAGGTCGGCGCCGCCATGCCCGGAGAGCACGTCGCGCTTGTCGGAGCCGTAGAGCAAGTCGTCTCCGTCCGTGCCCTCGCCGCCGTCCAGGATCGCCTCGGTCGCGACCGGCGTGTCGAGCTGGATGTGAAGGTCACCCTTCCGGTCCTCGACGCGGATCCACTTCCTCTCGGCCGCGACGAAGTCGCCGTGCAGCGTGATCGTCGACTCGTGGATCCCGTCGCCGTCGACGTCGATCTTCAGCTTCGCCGCGCCGTCGACCACCTTGCCCAGCTCGGCGCCGTTGCCGTGGTTGCGGATCCGCAGCAGGTCGCCCTCGCCGAAGTCGCCGATGAAGCCTTCGTCCAGGAAGTCCTCGGGGTCGCCGACGAACATGTTGCTTCCGCCGCCGCCGTACTTGGTGTCGTCCCCCTTGCCGCCGTAGAGGATGTCGTGCCCGGCCCCGCCCAGCAGCGTGTCGTCGCCGCGGCGGCCATGCACGATCACGCGGACCCCATCGATGGCCGAGCCGTCGAAATGGTCGTTGCCCTTGCCGCCGTGGAAGCGGATCGTGTTCTCGGCCACCCCGGCGAGCGTCAGGTTCCCGGATCCGACGATGTACGAGCCGTCGGAGTCGGCGTTGATCACGATCTCCTCGATGTTGGTGAAGGTGAAGGCGACCTCGCCCACCGTCACCACGACGCCGTCGGAGGCGTCGTTCAGCGCGAAGGTCACGTCCTCGAAGCCCTCGACCCCGTCGTCGAGGTTCAGGATCAGGGTGTCGTCGTCGAAGCCGCCGTCGATGACGTCGGCGCCGTCGCCGTGGTTCCAGATGATGACGTCGTCCCAGAAGCCGCCGTCGATGACGTCCGCGCCCGCGCCGCCGACGAGGGTGTCGTCGCCCACGCCGCCCGCGATCACGTCGTCGCCCTCGCCGCCGGCGATCACGTCGTCGCCGGAGCCGCCGTCGATGCTGTCCGCGCCGATGCCGCCGTCGATCGAGTCGGCGCCGTCGTTCCCGGCGAGGGTGTCGGCGCCCTCGCCGCCCGAGAGCGAGTCGGCGCCCGCGCCGCCGTCGATGCTGTCGTCGCCGCCCATGCCCAGCAGCGTGCGGGCGGCGGAGCCCGTGGAGCCGTCCAGCCAGTCGCCGTACTCCGAGCCGATGGCGTTCTCGACGTCGCCGACCTTGTCCGAGACCGTGTTGCCGTTGATGTAGGCCGCGCCGGTGGGCCCCATCTGCAGGTTGACCGCGTAGTGCAAGCCGGTCTGCACGATATGCGCGTAGGTGACGGTGTCCGACCCGTCGCCGCCGTAGATCCACTTCTTGTTCGCCGCGACGCCGTCGCCCCCCATGAACCAGTCGTCGCCGCCGCCCCCGTAGAGCGAGTCCTTTCCCGCGCCGCCGTAGAGCGAGTCGTCGTCGTCCCCGCCGTAGAGGAGGTCGATGTAGTAGTTGCTCAGCGGCTGGTCCGCGCCGATCAGCACGTCGTTCCCGGCGTCGCCCCACAGGCCGACGCTGATCTCCGTCACGCCGGAATAGTCGAGCGCGTCGTCGCCGTCGCCGCCATAGGCGACATTGCCCGAATTGGTCAGCGTGTCGTCGCCGCCGCCGCCGTAGACCCAGTCGTAGTCCTGATCGACGACCACGTTGTCGCCGTCGCCGCCGTAGAACACTCCGTTCTGCGCGGTGTCGCCGACATAGTTGGCGACCGCCTCGAAGCCGGAGAAGAACAGGGTGTATTCAGTCCCCGACAGGTCCTGGACGGTCATCGTGACGTCGCCGAAGGTCCCGTCCCAGGCGCTGAAGGTGGTGACCACGCCCGCGAGATCGAGCACGTCGTTCTCGCCGTCCCCGCCATAGAGCGTGTCGTCGCCCAGGCTGGCGAAGACGGTGTCGTCGCCGTCGCCGCCGTAGATCACGTCGTCGCCGTCCGCGCCCGAGATCAGATCGATCCCGGCGGAGCCCACCAGCGTCTCGATCCCGCTGAAGGCGACGGTCCGGGCCGGGCTGACGGCCGTGGCGACGCCGCCGGACCAGCCGACCAGCTCGGCCGTGCCCGCGGCCAGATCGACGACATAGCCGAGCGTTCCGGTGTCGAGCGCCGAGGTCGCGAGGACCAGCGCGTCGTCGCCCGCGCCGCCGTCGACGGTCGCCGCGACCGCGCCCGAGGCGCCGTAGACCTGCATCGTGACCTGGATCAGGTCGTCGTCGGCGCCGCCGTCGACGCTGTCGGCGCCGGACCCCGCGTAGATCGTGTCGTCGCCAGCCCCGCCGGCGACGAGGTCGTCGCCGAAGCCGCCGTGGATCGTGTCGCCCTCGCCCGATCCGACGAGCGTGTCGTCGCCCCAGGCCCCGGCGTCGAAGACCGCCGTGGTCTCGGTCAGGGAGTCGCCGATCAGCAGGCTGGCCGTCCCGGTCGAGGCGTCGAGCGTGTCGTCGCCGTCCCCGCCCGTCGCCGTCAGGCCGCCGGCGCCGGAGAAGATCTCGTCGTCGCCCTCGCCCCCGTCGACGCTGTCGGCGCCGGCCGTGGCTCCGGCGCCGTCGCCGCCGTAGATGACGTCGTCGCCGTCGCCGCCGAAGACGCTGTCGTCGCCCGCGTCGCCGAACAGCGTGTCGCCGCCCTCGCCGCCGTCGATGTAGTCGTCGTCGTCCCCGCCATGGATCGTGTCCGCGACGTCGAGGAAGCCGCCGCCGTAGTTCCAGGCGTTCGAGGTCGTGCCGCCGTAGAGCGTGTCGTCGCCCGCGCCGCCGTAGATCTCGTCCGCGCCGTCGCCGCCGTCGAGGATGTCGGCCCCGCCCATGCCCGACAGGGTGTCGTCGCCGAGCCAGCCCAGGACCATGTTGATCCCGTCGTCGCCCGTGACCGTGTCGGCCCACAGGCTCGCCCGCAGCCCCTCGGTGTTGGTGTAGACGTCGGTCGCGCCCGAGCCGTCGACCAGCGAGAAGCTCTTGTCCACGATGGTCAGGTCGAGCGCCGCGGCCAGTTCGGCGATCGCCACGTCGATGTCCGCGCCGTCGGCGTCGGTCCCGCCGTCGATCGTGTCGGCCCCGTCGTCGCCGTAGAGATAGTCGTTGCCGAAGCCGCCCAGGAGGCTGTCGTCGCCCGCGCCGCCGAACAGGTGGTCGCGGCTCGCCCCGCCGTCGAGGCTGTCGTCGCCGTCGCCGCCGTAGAGATGGTCGGTCTTCGCCCCGCCGGTCAGCGTGTCGGCCCCCTCGCCGCCGTTCAGCGTCGTGTTGCGCAGGTCGCTGGCGCGCATCACGTCGTCGTCGTCGGTGCCGGTCACGGCCTCGACGTTCGCCAGCGCGTAGTTGCTCACCAGCCCGCTCAGCGCGTGGGTGGTATGGGCGTTCGCCGCGGTCAGCGCGTCGGTCGAATCCGCGGTCATGTCGAGCGTGACGGGACCGTCGGCGTATTCGAACGAGACCTCGTCGGTCCCGATCCCGCCGTCGACCAGCGCCGACATCGAGGTCCAGCCGAGGTGGATCAGGTCGTTCCCGGCGCCGCCGTAGAACAGCTCCTGCGTCTCCACGCCCTCGTGGCCGACGCCGAAGATGATGTCGTCGCCCTCGTCGCCCGAGATGCTGTCGACCCCGTTGCCGCCGAAGATGACGTCGTCGCCCTCGAAGCCGCGGATATGCGCGGCGGTCGAGGTCAGCAAGGCCGAGCTCGCCAGGTCGTCCGGCGAGATGCCCGCGGCGTTGACGCTGAGGATGTCGCCCATCTGGGTGCCGCCCAGGTAGGCCAGCGTCGAGCTGACCGCCGGCCCGTAGACCGCCTGCGGGGTCATCGCGCCGTAGATCGTCAGCGTCACGCCGCTCGACGCCGCGAGGTCCAGCGCCTCGGTCAGGCCGGTCGGGACCACGCCGTCCTCGTAGTCCGCGGGATCGGTCGAGAAGGCGTAGGTCCCGCCGGACTTCACGCCGCTGGAATCGACGATCAGGCGATTGGCGAAGATCAGCTCCAGCAGAGCCTCGACCGCGGACGAGTCGCGCGACAGGCCGAAGGAGTCGAAATAGTCGTCCGCGACGTAGACCTTGGCGTAGGTGTCGCCGCTGACCGAGTGGTTGAAGTTGATGACGTAGCCCGGGTAGTCGGTGTCGTCGGAGAAGTCGACCGAGTGATCCATCGTCGCCGTGTCGTCGCCCGGCAGGATCAGCATGTCGTAGCGGGGATCGAAGTCGTAGATCTTCAGCACGTCCTCGGCCGTGCTGGGCGCCGCGGCCGCGGTCGAGTTCGAGAGCGCCGTGTTCAGCCCCTGCGCCGCCAGGAACCCGATGCCCGAGGCGATGCCGTTCAGCACGAAGCCGCCGGGCACGGTCGAGAAGAAGGCGTTCTCGGCCGCCTTCAGCGCGGCGGCGATGCCGTTGGTCACCACCGTGCGGCCGGCGACCACGGCCTCGCTCTGCCAGCCCGTCCAGAAGTTGGTTCCCGCGTCGTCGGAGGAGGCGAGCTCGGCGTAGGACAGGAAGAACAGGTCCGCCCCGTCGCCGCCCCAGACGTTGTCGGTGAACCCGTCGCCGCGCGGCCCGCCGTAGATCTGGTCGTCGCCGTCGCCGCCGTAGAGCCAGTCGACGCCGTCGTCCTCGGTCCAGCTGACGGTGACCAGGTCGCCGGTCGAGAAGTCGAAGAAGCCGTACATCGTGTCGGCGCCGTCGTAGCCGCGAATGACGTCGTCGCCGTCGCCGCCGTAGATCGTGTCGCCGCCGGAGCCGCCGGAGAGGGAGTCGTCGCCCGCGCCGCCCCAGATCGTGTCGTCGCCGGTCGCGCCCTCGATCACGTCGTCGCCGGTGAGCGACGCATCCTCCAGGGGAAGGTGCACGGTCAGGATGCTCGGATCGATCAGGTCCGTGCTGAAGGTGACGACGTCGGTCCAGTCGCCGTAGAGCTTGTCGTCCCCGCGGCCGCCGCTGAGGAAGTCGTCGTCGCTGCCGCCGACCAGCAGGTCGTCGCCGTCGAAGCCGATGACCGTGTCCGCGCCCAGGCCGCCATAGGCCGCCATGAAGCCGCCCGCCGTGCCGGAGTTCGTGCCCAGGAAGAAGTCGTCCGAGTCGACCAGTCCGTTCACCGATGGCGCGGCGGCGCTGACCAGCGTGCGCCCGCCCGGCAGGGCGAGGCCCAGCCCGTAGACCAGGTAGCCCGTGTAGTCGGCGAGGAGGCTGTCCCAGTCGGTTCCGAAGAAGACCTGCACCTCGGCGAGCGACGCGTCGCCGTCGACGATCTGGTTGACGTCGGCGTCCGTTTCCGTGACCCAGACCTGGCCGAGCGTGAAGATGTTGATCCCGGTCAGCGTGGTCATGACGCGATCTCCTCGCGGTCTTCGGATCAGGTCGAGACGGGCGCGCGGCGAGTCTCGACCAGGCGGACGTCGGCGAGCCGGCCGGCGGGGCTGGTCTCGGACGGCGGACAAGGCGTCGTCCCGGCCGCCGGATGCTTCGCCCGGATCAGTATTCAGCCGGTCGGATCATCCCAGTTGAGGGCGTCATTGCGTGGCGTCAAGCAGACATGCATGGATCAGCATTCATTACTTGAGAAACCGTCGGCCTGTCCCTCGGTCCGCGCGTCGGCCCCGCCGGGTCGCGGAGCGCCCGGCGAGGCCTCGTCCGTCATCGCCGACATCGAGCGTCGGCGGCGACCTGCGCTCGTCCGGCCCGGACGGGGGACGTCCCGCGGCGGCGTGAGCAAGTCGGACCGAGCGCGGCGCAGGACGACTCGCCGTCTGTTTCCGTCGTTCCGGACGGTCGACGAGGCATCGGCTGGATCCGCGCCTCGCACGGTCCGGCCGAGCGCGGCTGGCGACGGCTCCACGCCCTTGTCGCTCGTCAGCCCGCCGCGCGGCGCGCGCTGGAAGGGAGCGTGAGCTCCACGTCAGACCGCGTCGGCCTTTCGACAGCGGTGCAGAGTCTTCCCGGTCGTTCGGCGGAGGTCAGATCGGGCCGCCGCAACCGGAGACGATGGCGATGGCACGCCGGATGAATGCCCGGCGGGCGTCGTGGATCCCCAGACGCCGATGTCCCGGCGCCGACGGGCGCGGATGACGTCGTCCCTCGCGCCGCCGACGACGGCGAGAGGGAAGAGCGCGGCCTCAGCGGGCCATCGCCTGCTGGCCGACGGGGCCGGCCGGCGTCATGGCGCCGACGGGGAACGCATCCGCCTCGGCGAGGCGCAGGCCGGTGTCGAGGGCGAAGGCGTGAAGGCGGGCGGGGTCGGGGGCGAGGGAGACGGGGTCGCCCTCGCGCCAGGGGGCGGCGCGGTCGAGCGCGGCGCTGACGTGGCCGCCGTCGACCAGGCAGTGGGCGATGCGGGCGCCGCCGAGGTCCTCGACCAGGTCGACGCGCCCCGGAAGGCCGGGCTGGTCGGGGGCTGCGAGGCGCAGGTCCTCGGGCCGCACGCCCAGGGTCAGCGAGGCGCCGGCGCGCAGCGGCAGGCGGGCGGGCAGGGCCAGGCCGGGCGCCGCATCGGGCACGATGCGGCCGCCCTCGTCGAGGATCGCGGGCATCAGGTTCATCGCCGGCGCGCCCAGGAACCCGGCCACGAAGGTCGAGGCGGGGCGGGCGTAGACCTCGGACGGGGCGCCCTGCTGCTCGATCCGCCCGGCGTTCATCACCACCAGGCGGTCGGCCATGGTCATCGCCTCGACCTGGTCGTGGGTGACCAGGATCGAGGTCGCCCCCAGCCGGCGATGCAGGCGGCGCAGCTCGATGCGCATCTGCACCCGCAGCGTCGCGTCGAGGTTGGAGAGCGGCTCGTCGAACAGGAACAGCCTGGGCTCGCGCACGATGGCCCGACCCATCGCCACCCGCTGGCGCTGGCCGCCGGAGAGGGCGCGGGGCCGGCGGTCGAGATAGGGCTCGAGCCCCAGGATCGCGGCGGCTGCCTGCACCCGCGCCGTCCGCTCGGCCTTCGGCACGCGGGCGAGGCGCAGCGGGTAGCCGATGTTCTCGGCGACCGTCATGTGCGGGTAGAGCGCGTAGTTCTGGAACACCATCGCGCAGCCGCGATCGGCGGGGTCGAGGTCGTTGACCACCTCGCCCGCCACCGCGATCTCGCCTTCTGTGACGTCCTCGAGCCCCGCGATCATGCGCAGCAGGGTGGACTTGCCGCAGCCCGAGGGGCCGACGACGACCACGAACTCGCCCGCCTCGATCGCAAGGTCGATCCCGTGCAGCGCGGCGGCGTCGCCGTAGCGCTTGCGCAGGCCGGTGAAGACGACGTGGGACATCAGGCCGGGTCTCCGAGAGCGGCGTCGCGCAGGCGCGCGCGCAGGGCGGTCAGGTCGGCGTCCGAGAGGCCGTGGCGGCGCAGGTAGGTCTCGGCGCCGCCGTGGCGGGTCTCGAGCGCGCGGAGCATCGCGTGCATCGTGTCGGCGTCGGCCGACAGCAGGTCGGGGTTCAGCTCCCGCCCATGGGCGCGGGCGTCCGCCTCGAGCGCCGCGAGCAGCGAGGGCAGGCGCGCGCCGGTGGCGGCGTAGTCCTCGGCCACCGTCTCGGGCTCGGCGCCGGCGAGCAGCAGCAGGAAGGCGGCGATCATGCCGGTGCGGTCCTTGCCGGCGGCGCAGTGGAACAGGGCCGCGCCGTCCTCCATCCGCGCGATCAGGCGCATCACCTCGACGAAGGCCGGGCCGCGCTGTTCGAGGGCGAGGAGGTAGAGCGCCAGCAGCGGCGTCTCGGTCTCGACCTCGGGCAGGGCGGTCGGGTCCAGGTCCTCGAACAGCGACAGGTGCACGTAGGTCACCCCGGGCACGCCGCGGGCGAAGGGGTTGGGGGCGAGCTCCAGCTCCTCGGCGCGGCGCAGGTCGATCACCAGGGTCAGGCCGAGGTCGCGCAGCGCCGCGATCCCCTCGTCGTCCAGCCGGTGGAGGCTGTCGGCGCGCAGCGCGCGGCGGAAGGCGGTGCGGCCCCGGGCGGTGGGCCAGCCCCCCATGTCGCGGATGTTGTGGCTGCCGGGAATGGCGATGTGGCGCAGGTCGGTCATCAACGAAGCCCCGATTTCATGAAGGAGGAGATCACCTGCCGCTGGAGGACGAGGTAGATCGCGAGGATCGGCAGGCTCGCCAGCGTCGACGCCGCCATCAGCGGTCCCCAGGCCGTCCCCTCGGCGGTGACGAACATCTGCAGGCCGATCTGGACGACGGAGTTTTCCGGCCGGCGGGTCAGCAGCAGGGGCCAGAAGTACTCGTTCCAGGTCGAGATGAAAATCAGGATCGCCAGCGAGGCGATCGTCCCGCGCAGGTTGGGCAGCACCACCTGCCACAGGACATGGGCGTGGGAGGCGCCGTCCATGCGCGCCGCCTCGACGACCTCGCGCGGGAAGGAGCGCATGGCCTGCGCCAGCAGCAGGATCGCGAAGGCCGAGGCGATGTGCGGCAGGATCAGCGCGCCCAGCGTGTCGATCAGGCCGAGGTGCGCGACCAGCAGGTAGTTGGGGATCATCACCACCTGCAGTGGCACCAGCCAGGTCAGCGCCACGGCCGCCATCAGCAGGCCCGCGCCGGGGAACCGCCAGCGCGCGAAGGCGTAGCCGGCCAGGATCCCGGTCAGGAGCTGGATCGCCGTCACCGCGGTCGAGACCACGAAGGTGTTGACCAGCATCCGCCCCATCGGGATCGACCGGAGGGCGTAGGCGTAGTTCTCCAGGCTCGCGGCGTCGGGCCAGAGCGCGCTGGAGTAGATGTCGTTCTCCGGGCGCAGCGAGGTGACGATCATCCAGTAGATCGGGAACACGCAGACCAGCGACAGCAGGATCATCAGCGCGTGGCCGACGCCCCGCTCCCACCGCGCGGCGGCGCGGGCGCGGGGGCGGCGGCGCGGCGGGCTGAGGCGCGCGACGGCGCCCGCGGGCGAGGCGAGGGCGTCAGTCGTCATGGAAGGAGGCCTTCTCCTTGAGGCGGAAGATCAGCGCCGCCAGCAGGCCGAAGCCCAGGAACAGGATCACCGCCGAGGCCGAGGACCAGCCGACCGAGAGCGTGGCGAAGCCGAACTCCCACAGCAGGTAGTAGATGTTGGTCGTGGCCCCCAGCGGCCCGCCCTCGGTCAGCACGTGGATGTAGGCGAAGCTCCACTGCGCGCCGAGCAGGATGACCATCATCGCCAGCAGCAGGATCGTGGGCGAGAGCAGCGGCAGGCGCACGTCGCGCACGATCCGCCAGCGCGAGGCGCCGTCGAGGCGGGCGGCCTCGATCAGCGAGGGGTCGATCGCGGCGTTCGCGGCCGACAGGATCAGCGTGGCGAAGCCCATCAGCTTCCAGCCGGTGATGAAGGTGATCGTCCACAGCGCCCAGTCCGGATCGGCGAGGAAGCGCACGGGCGCGAGGCCCAGCCCCGCGAGCCAGCCGTTGACCACGCCGTGATGGGGATCGAGCAGCCAGCGCCAGACTGCGGCGGCGACCACCGGGGGCACGATCAGCGGCACGAAGATCAGCGCGCGGTAGAGGTTGCGCCGGCGCGGGGGCAGGTCCTGGGTGAAGATCGCCACGGCCAGCGGCAGGGCCACGGCCAGCGGCAGCAGCCCCAGCAGGTAGAGCCAGGTGTTGTTCAGCGCCTGCCGGAACTGCGGCAGGTCGAGGATGTTGCGGTAGTTGTCCCAGCCCACCCAGGTCTTGGGCGAGGTCGGCAGCAGGTTCCACTGGTGGAAGCTCAGCCAGAAGGCCTGCGCCAGCGGCTCGTAGATCCAGACGACGAAGCAGATCAGCGCCGGCGCGAGGTAGAGGTAGGGGCGCGCCCGCCGGTAGAGGCGGCGCGAGGGCGAGAGGCCGCGCCGGCGGGGCGCGGCGCCGCGCGGTCCGGCGGCGGCAAGGGCGGCGTCGGTCAAGATCGGCGCTCCATCAGGGGGGCGGGTGCGGGAACGGAGGGGGCGAAGGCCGGGTCCGCCGGCCTCCGCCCGCGTCAGGCGTCGGCGATCAGGGGACGAGCCGCTGGGCGCGTTCCTGGGCGTCGGCCAGGATGCCGGCCACGTCGTCGTCGGAGCCGAAGGTCGCCCGCTCCATCGCGTCCATCGTGGTGGTGATGATCTGCAGGTAGTTCGGACCGGGCATCGGGACCCAGGGCTCCAGCTTGGCGAGCTGGGCCATGTTCGGCTCGATCAGCGGATGGTCCTTCACCCACTCGCCGAGATACTCGGGGTCGTCGAGGATCTCGGGGCGCAGCGGCAGGTAGCCGATCTCCGAGGTCACGATGGTGTAGCCGCGCCTGGAGGTGAGGAACTTCATCAGCTCCCAGGCCGCGCGCTGCTTCATCGGGTCCTGGGCGTGGATCATCAGCGCGGAGCCGGAGTTGTTCGGCCGCACCGGCTTGGTCCCGAAGGCGGGCATCGGCGCGGCGCGCAGCTCGTAGTTGCCCTCGGCCCCGCGGATCAGGTGGCCCTGGATCGCCGAGGTCTGCAGGTACATCGCGGTCGTGCCCGCGGCCATCCCCTCGAGCTGGGAGGTGACGTCGAGGTTCTCCATGATCCCGGCCTGGGCGAGATCGCGCAGCATCTCGACCGCCTCGACCGAGGCGGGCTCGGCGAAGATCATGCGGGTGCGGCTCTCGTCGATGGTCATGCCGCCGTTCGAGCGCAGCACCCCCTGCATCAGCCAGTCGACGGCCGAGGGGCCGAAGATGCCGGTGGCCAGCGGCAGGGCGCTCGTCTTCGCCTGGATCTGCAGGCCGGCGGCCTTCACCTCGGCCCAGGTGGCCGGCGGCTGGTCGGGGTCGAGGCCCGCGGCGCGGAACAGGTCGGCGTTGTAGAACAGGATCGGGGTCGAGAACGTGTAGGCCAGCCCCCAGGTCCTGCCGTCGAGGCGGCCGAGCTCGAGCCCGTTGGGGACCATGCCCTCGAAATGCGCGGCGAGCTCGGCCTCGGGAATGATGTCCTCCAGCGCCACGGCGCCGAGGTTCTGGACCGCGAAGTCGAGGCCCATGAAGCCCATCTGCGACAGGTCCACGGGCTGGCCCGCGACCAGGTCGGCCTGGATGCGGGTCATCAGGCTCTGCGGGGCGACGGGCACGCCGACGACCTTGATGAGGGGATGGGCGGCCTCGAACTCGGCGATCATCTTCCTGGTCGCCTCGGCGCCGTTGCCGGCGGAGGCGAGGTTGTAGTTGTAGAAGGTGATCTCGACCGGCTCGGTCACCTCGGCGGGGATCGGGCGGGTCTGGGCGAGCGCGGGCGCCGAGGCGAGCGCCAGCGCCGCGGCCGTCAGGCCGAGCGCGTCGCGACGGGTCGGAAGGAAGGGCATCGAACGTCTCCGGGAGGGCTGTCGGGGGGAGGCTTGGTCGGAGCGGGGCGGAGGGCGGCGCGCCGCCCCCGCGCGGGCCTGGGCGCAGGGCTCAGGCGGGCTCGCCGTATTTCTCGGCGATGTAGGCGCGCAGGGCGTCGAGGCTCATCTCATGGGCCAGCGCGCGGGTCTGGGGATGGGGGACGAAGGTGACGCCCAGCCCCGAGGGCCGCAGCGTGCAGATCGCGAAGCCGGTGGCGTCGAGCATCCGCAGCGTCTCGCCCATCGCCACCGGGTCGGAGGCGGCGTGGTGGCCGGCGCCGATGATCACCGGCACGCCGTGCCAGCTCTCGGCCCGGTCGAGGTGGATGTGGCCGGAGAGGATCCCGACCACGTCGCGCCCGGCGATCGTCTCGCGCAGCGCGCGGGTGGCGGGCAGGGTCAGCGACTTCCAGGGGAAGGCCGCGCCCTTCGCCTCGTCCAGCATCGGGGGGTGGTGGATCACCAGCAGCTTGGGCAGGCCGGCATGGGCGTCGAGACGCGCGGCGAGCCAGTCCATCTGCCCCGGCTCCCAACCGCCCTCGACGCCCGTGGGGATCGAGCTGTCGAGCACGATCACGTGGAGGCCCGACACGACGAGGTCGTGATCGTAGGGCCCGGCGCCGGAGGCGCGCTCGGGGAAGGCGGCGGCGAAGCCGGCGCGGTCGTCGTGGTTGCCCAGCGCGAGGATCACCGGAACCTCCGGGGCGGCCTCGTCCAGGATCGCGCGCAGGTGGCGGTAGCTCTCGACCTCGCCGCGGTTGGCGAGGTCGCCGGAGATCACCACGAACTCGGGCCGGGGATCCATGCGGGCGATCTCGGCCAGCGAGCGGCGCAGCGCGCCCTCGGAGTCGCCGAACAGCGTCTCGTCCTCGAGCGCGGGGGCCGAGATGTGCAGGTCGGTGAGATGGACGAAGGTGACGTCTTGGGTCGGCATCGGGGGCTCCGGGCGGTTCGAGGGGCCGCGGGGCCTGCGCGACTTCGCGCTTGCCCCGGCTTGGGGCGGACGTGTACCTAGGCTTCGTGACAAACGAATGAATGTTCATTCAGTGCGCCGTCGCGCGGCGCCGCAGAGGGCCCTTCGCAGGGGGCCGCGCCCGCGTCGCCGGGCAGGG
This sequence comes from Albimonas marina, assembly GCF_029223255.1. Classification (GTDB taxonomy): domain Bacteria; phylum Pseudomonadota; class Alphaproteobacteria; order Rhodobacterales; family Rhodobacteraceae; genus Albimonas. The sequence continues at coordinate 345,367 of NZ_JARHUC010000008.1, read as the reverse complement.
AGGGAGCAGGGAATGGATCAGTCGTCGCCGATGCGGGAGCGGATCCTCCAGGCAGCCGAGGACATGCTGGTCGAGTACGGCATGCAGAGCTCGATGGCCCGGATCGCCGCGAAGGCCGGGGTGGCGGCGGGATCGATCTACAACCACTTCGAATCGAAGGAGGAGCTGATCCGCGCGGTCTACGACCGGGTGGCGGACGTGCTCGGCGGCCAGCTGATCGAGGCGGACGCGCCCGAAGCGCCGCCGGTCGAGCGGCTGGAGCGCTACGTCGACGCCTATGTCGACCTGTTCTGGGAGACCCCGTCCCGCGCGATCCTGTTCGAGTACCTGTCCTCGGTTCCGCTGATCCCGGAGGCGGAGCTGATCCGCGCCTTCCGCCGACCCACTGAGCATGTCGAGGGGATCTTCGGCGACCTGGAGGCGGCGGGCCTCCTGCGCCCGGGCGAACGCTCGATGATGGGCGGCTTCATCGGCGGGGCGATCCGCAACACGCTGAAATGGCGGCGCATGTCGGGACGTCCGCTGACCGGGGAGGATCGCGCGCAGATCCGGCGCATGTGCCTCGACGCGGTTCTGAAGCCCGCCTGAGGCCGGCCCCGAAGGGCGTGGCGAACCCGGGCCGCGGCGCGCCGCGGCCCGGGTCGGGGGCGGCTCAGAGGTCGGCCGCGGGGGTGGAGCGGATGCCCGGCCAGGCGGCGTGGGCGACCGAGATCACCTCCTCGCGGTTCTGCAGGTAGGCCTCGAAGATCTGCGCGTTGACGAACAGGTAGAGCTTGCCGTCGACGATGTCCGCGTAGCGCACGTCGCCGTCCAGCTTGCGGCCCTTGTAGACGCCGAAGGCGCAGAAGCCGCCGAACTGGGGCAGGTAGGCCTCGGGGTCCTCGACGAAGCGGTCGCGGGTCTCGGCGGAGGCGAAGTAGTAGTCCACGCCGTCGTGGGTGGCGGTGTGGACGGCGTCGCCGATCCGCGGCGCCTCGGAGGCGAACATCGACACCGGGTCGACGCCGTGCAGGCCCAGCGGCGCGCCGGCGAGGGTGACGCCGGTCGAGACGTTGTACTCGTCGGCCGCGAAGGCGGCGGGGACGAAGGTCGCCGAGGCGCAGGTCAGGGCGGCGGCGGCCACGAGGGCGCGGAGGGGGAGACGGGTGGTCATGGGTCAGGTCCTTTCAGGGTCAGGTTCAGGGAAAGAGGGGGCGCGCGCCGGCGCGGGAGGCTCCGGCGAGACGCTGGGGTGCAGGCCGGGCGGGCGCGCCGCGCCGGCGGGGGGCCGCGCGGCGGGGCCGCGGCGGCTGGGGGAGACGGGGAGATCCCGGCCCGGTCAGGCGGAGCGGGCGATGCGCTCGACGGCGTCGTCGGTCCACCACAGGCCGTTCGCGACCATGCGGAAGTTGATCAGCGCGGCCAGGTAGCCGTCGCCCTCGGGCACCTTCGCCCCCGCGGTCGCGTCGCGGACCACGGCGACCTCGAAGCCCAGCTCCAGCAGCTCGTAGAGATGCGCCTGGGTGCACAGGTTGGCCGACATGCCCGCGAGGATGACCTTGTCGATGCCGCGCTTGCGCAGCTGCAGGTTCAGGTCGTTCTGGGCGGGGCTGTAGACCTTGTGGGGGGAGCACACGATGGTCTCCCCGTCCTCGATGTATTTCTTGTACTGGGGCATCCAGTCGGCGCCCGAGCCCTCGAACCCCTCCAGGCTCAGCGGGCCGGGGCGGTCGAACATGCCGATGGCGTGCATCGTCTTCTCGAGCGTGCCCTCGAAGGCCCACTTGTGGTCGTGGGGGTAGTAATAGTGGGGGGAGATGAAGACGGGCATCCCGGCCGCCTTGGCGGCGGCGAACAGGCGCTCGATGTTGTCGACCGTGCCTTGCTCGGTGACGCTCTCGCCCACCACGCCCCAGGTGACGCCCTGCTCGGAGAGGAAGTCGATCTGCGGGTCGGTGACGACGAGCGCGGTGCGGCCCTTGGCGATCTCCATGTCGATCTGGGGCAGGCCGGGGGCCTCGGGGTCGGCGTAGGCGTCGCGAGCCTCGGGCGTGGCGGCCCGGGCGGCGCCGGCGGCCATCGCGGCGCCGGCGGCGGCGGCGCCGGCGGCGGCGGTCAGGACCCGGCGACGGGCGAGATCGACCTGCTCGGGGTCGTGGCCGCAGTTGCAGGCGGGGCCGTGGGCGTGATCGTGGGACATGGGTGGGCTCCTTTCTTTGTGGGGGATCGGGTCGGGTCGGGGCGGCGCGCGGCCTTGCGCGTCGCCGGGTCCGGGGCGCTCCGTTCCGGGCACGCCGTCTCCGGTCGCGGGCGCTGTCGCGCCGCGTCGGGGCGGAGGCTCGGGCGGGAGGGCCGCGGTCCTGGGGGACCGGCGCGGCGCGGGAGGGCGCGGCGCCGGATGCGGGATCAGTCGGCCATCAGCGAGGACAGCGTTCGGGCGCAGAGCGGCGGGGCGCCGTCGCGGGCGGTTTCAGGGGCGACGACCACGTCCGGGCCGAGGGCGGCGCAGCGGGCGACGTCCGCCGGGGCGGGCGCGGGATCGGGCGCGGGGGCCGCGGCCTCGGCCCGCAGGACCGGGGCCGCGACGCGCAGCAGGGTCGCCGCCTCCGCCGCCCTGGTGTGGGAGGGGGCGGGCGCGATCGCCGCCGCCGCCAGGCCCGCGGCCAGCGTCAGCAGGGCCGCGCGCTCGGACAGGATCGGGCGGCGCGCCAGCGGGAAGGCCCGGCGGCTCCGCGCAGGGGGGCAGGGCGAGGGCCGGGGGGCGAACGCCCGCGCGAGGCCCGCGAGTACCGGGCCGGGACGGCCCGAGGGGGCGAGGAGGAGGCCGCCCCGGGGCGCCGGGCGGGAAGGAAGGCGAAGGGTGCTCATGCCGGGCTCTCTCGTCTGGGGGCGGCGGCCGGGGCGCCGGGCCGCGCGAGGGCGGCGAGGCGGGGGACCGGGCGGGCTCCGTTGCGTCCGTGACCTCAGGAATAGGACGGGGCGGGGGCCCCGGTATCGACCGGACCCGCCAGCCTGTCGGCAGAACCTGCCATTACGTCAGGCGCGCCGCGCCGACGGGCCAGCGACTGGCTGCGGAACCGCGCGGGCGTCTGCCCGGCCTGCCGCTTGAAGGCGCGGGCGAAGGCGCTCTGCTCGGAGAAGCCGGTCAGGAAGGCGATCTCGGCCAGGCTCTGCTCGCCCGCCTCCAGCAGATTGCGCGCGAGGCGGGTCTGCGCCTCGGCCAGCACGTCGCGATAGGTCAGGCCGTCCTCGGCGAGGCGGCGGTAGAGGGTGCGCTCGCTCATCCCCAGCTCGCGCGCGATCTCGGCCGCCGCGGGCGCGCCGCCGCCGAGCCGCTCGCTCAGCAGCGGCAGCAGCCGGGCGCGCAGGTCGGGCGCGGAGGGGAGCGGCCCGCCCAGCCGGTCGAGGTCGGCGTCGAGGTGGCGGGTCATGAAGGCGGCGACCGCGGCGTCGCCCAGCCGGTTGGGGCGGTCGAGCATCTCGGGCGCGAAGGCCAGCGCGTCGCGCTCGGCCCCGAAGCGCACGGGGCAGCCGAAGCGCTCGGCATAGCGCGCGGGATCGCCCGTGCAGGCATGGCGGAAGGAGACGTGGTCGAGGCGCAGCCCCTCGCCCGTGATGCGCCGCAGGCAGCGCGCCAGGGCGGCCAGCGCGCATTCGTTGCGCAGGCTCAGCGCCGGATGGGGGGCGGTGCAGGCCTCGATCGAGAAGACGGCGAGGCCGCCCGTCTCCTCCAGCCGGTAGGCCGCGGTGTCGGTCAGCAGGCGGAAATAGCGCTCGATGCAGCGCAGAGAGCCGCGCAGCGTCGGCGCGGTCTTCAGCGCCAGCCCCAGCACGCCCAGGTGGTCGAGCTGCACGGCGCGGGCGTAGGCGAAGACCAGCTCCGTCGGGTCGGCGTAGCGGGCGCCGATCCACTCGATCAGGGCGAAATGCTCGGCGTCGGGCAGCCGGTCCTGCGCGTCGGGCCCGAGGCGGCGCACGATGCGCGCGCCGTCGCGGACCACGCCGCCTTCGGTGAGCGTGAGGCCCGCGGCGGAGGTCAGGGCGCGGGCGAAGGCGGCGGCGACGCGGGTCATGGCGGAAGGCTCCCTCGGGGATGACGGCGCCGGCCCCGGCGGGGGCGGCGCGCGGGGTCAGGCGGGTCGGCCGGAGGTCTCGGCCAGGCGGGCCTCCAGCTCGGCCACGCGGGCCTGCAGGCGGGCGATCTCGCCGCCGTGCTCGGCGTCGGTCAGGCGGCGGGGGATGTGCTGGGGGCAGTTCCAGTCGAAGCCCTCGACATGGATCACCACCGCGCGCTCGGCCGGGGGGCCGTCGGGGCCGCGCAGCGCCTCGACGATCGCGGGATCCTCCGATATCCGCGCCCGCCCCAGCAGCTTCAGCCGCCTCCGCCGCGCGAAATCCACCGCCAGGATCGAGACGCGCCCGTCCTGGAGCAGGTTGCCCAGCGAGATGTACTGCCGGTTCCCGCTGTAGTCCGCATAGGCCACGGTCCGCGGATCCAGCGTCTTGAGGAACCCCGGCGCGCCGCCGCGGTGCTGCACGTAGGGCCAGCCGGTCTCGGAGACCGAGGCCTGGAAGAACCCGTCGCGCTCGGCCAGGAACTGCGCCTCGCGCGCGGTCAGCTCCGCCCCGCCGTCGCGGCCGGGCGCGAGCATCGGGGCGTAGGCGGCGTCCGAGCCCAAGCGCGCCTGCTCGGCGCGCACGCGGGGGGTGAAGGCGATCTCTGCGTAGGCGTGGGGCATGGCGCGCGCTCCTCTCAGAGGCCCAGGGCCGTCAGGCCGGGGTGGTCGACCGGGCGCGGGCCCAGCGGCCAGCGGAACAGGCGGTCGGCCTCGGAGATGGCGAGGTCGTTGATCGAGGCGATGCGCCGGCGCATCCGGCCGTCGGGCGCGAACTCCCAGTTCTCGTTGCCGTAGGCGCGGAACCAGTCGCCGGCGCCGTCGCGGTATTCGTAGGCGAAGCGCACGGCGATGCGCGCGCCTTCGAAGGCCCAGAGCTCCTTGACCAGGCGATAGTCGCGCTCGCGCGCCCACTTGGCGGTCAGGAAGGCGACGATGGCCGGGGTCCCGGTCACGAACTCGGCGCGGTTCCGCCACTGGCTGTCGGGGGTGTAGGCGGCGGCGACCTGCTCGGGGGCGCGGGTGTTCCAGGCGTCCTCGGCGAGGCGCACCTTGATGGCGGCGCTCGCGGCGTCGAACGGGGGCAGGGGCGGGCGGGGCATGGCGGAGGCTCCTGGGGGAGGATCTGGAGGGGGGGCGGGCGGCGCCGGGGTCCGTGGCGCGCGCCCGCCCCGTCGGCGGCCGGATCAGGCCGCCTTCGCGTCGACGGCGGGGAAGTCGACGGGGGTGCCGAAGGCCTCGTTGACGTAGTTGGTCAGCGTGTTCAGCGCGACGTGGACCACGATCTCCACCAGCTCGGCGTCGCCGTAGCCGGCCGCGCGCACCTCGTTCAGGTCCGCCTCGGAGACATGGCCGCGGGCGCGCACCAGCTTCACCGCGAAGCGCACCGCCGCGTCGGCCTTCGCGTCGGTCGAGCCGCCGGCGCGGTTGGCCGCGATCTCGGCGTCGTCGAGCTTGGCGAGGTTGCGCGCCAGGTAGCTGTGGGCGGCCAGGCAGTAGCTGCAGCCGTTCTCCTGCGCGACGGCCAGCGCGATGCGCTCGCGGGTCTGGGGCTTCAGCGCGCCCTTGCCCAGCGCGCCGCTGAGGCCCAGCCAGCCCTCCAGCGCGGCGGGGCTGTTGGCGGTCAGGCGGAACAGGTTGGGCACGGAGCCGAGGGACTTCTGCACGCCCTCCAGCAGCGGCTGGGCGGCGGCGGGGGCGTCCTGGATCGTGGCGGGAAGCGGGATGCGGGGCATGGATCGGGTCTCCTGCGATGGGGGCGGCGGGGGCGCCGCGGGATTGAAATAGACAGACCAGTCTGTATATGCAAGCCCGACGTCGATCACGCGCCCGGCATCGGGCGCGCGCCCTTGCGGGGCGCCCGGCAGGGGGGGTAGACGGAACTGTCTGTTAACAAGGGGAAACGGCGTGAAGTCCCGACGCGACGACCTGATCGAAACCGCCCTCCGCCTGTTCTACGCGGGGGGCTTCAACGCCACCGGCATCGACCGGATCCTGGCCGAATCGGGCGTCGCGAAGATGACGCTCTACAAGCACTTCCGCTCGAAGGACGAGCTGATCCTGGCGGTGCTGGAGCGTCGGGACGAGCAGTTCCGCGACTGGCTGATGACCCGCTCCGAGGCCGCCGCGCCCGACGCGCGCGGCCGCCTGCTGGCGATGTTCGACGCGCTGGAGATCTGGTTCCGGGGCGAGGCGTTCACAGGCCTGGGCTTCTCGGGCTGCGCCTTCATCAACGTCGCCGCCGAGTTCTCGGACCAGGCGCACCCCGCCCACAAGGCCGCCGCCGAGCACAAGCGCAAGATCGTGGAGTGGATCGAGGGCCTTTGCGCCGAGGCGGGCGCCGCCGATCCCGCGGCGCTGGCCGAGCAGCTGGCGCTGCTGAAGGAGGGCGCGATCGCCACCGCCCATGTCCGCGACATGCCCCAGGCCGCGCGGATCGCCCGCGACATGGCCGAGGCGCTGCTGGCGGCTGCGCTGCCCGCCGCCCCGACCGCAGGCGCAAGCGCGGGCGCCTGAGGCGCCCCCGCGCTCAGGGCCTGAGCATTCCGATCAGGTCGTTGGCCCGCCGCAGGCGGGAGGAGACCTGGCCCGCCACCAGTCGGTGGAAGCGGATCGCGAGGACCGGGTCCTCGCTCTCCATCCGCTCCAGGTCCTGGAGGGTCAGGCGCAGCACCTCGCACTCGGTCATCGCCACCACGTCGGCCGAGCGTCGGCCGTCGGTGAACAGCGCCATCTCCCCGATCACCGAGCCGGCGAAGTGGACCCCGACCCGGATCCGACCCGCGACTTCGTCGTCGAGCTCGACCGCCACCGAGCCGCGGCGCAGGAAGAAGATGTCGTCCGCCGTCTCCCGCTGGCGGATCAGCCGCTCGCCCGGGGCCAGGGCCAGCGAGTCGAAGAAGCGGTGCACCTTGGCGCGCGCCACGCCGTCGCCGAAGGGCTCCTCGGTCTCGCGCCCGGCCAGGCCGCCTTCGGGCGCGACGCGGGCGAGCGTCGCCTCCTCCGCCTCCTCGAGCGCCTCGTCGAGCGTGGCGACCAGCTGCGCGCCTTCGTCGAGGAGCGGGCGCAGCGCCTCGGGGCGATGGGCGGTCAGCGCGCGCTCGAGCCCGCACAGCACCACCTCGATCCCCAGCGCCCGCCCGTCGGCGGCGGCCTTGGCGATGCCCTGGATGGCGGAGGTGTCGAGGCTCTGCACATGCTGGAAATCCGCGATCACTCGGCGGATCGAGGGCGTGCCGGCGAGGTCGGCGCCGATCCGCTCGGACAGCTTCGAGATGGTGCCGAAGAACAGCACGCCCTGAAGCTGGTAGACGCGCGTCTCCTCGCCATGGGCCTCCAGCAGCGCGGCCTCCCGGGGGGAGCGCTCGACGGTGCTGAAGCGCACCCGGTTCGAGAAGGTGCGCCGCACCACCGGCGCCGAGATGCAGGAGTGGACGAAGACCGCCACGCTGACCGCGAGCCCCGCGAGGATCCCCTCGAGAAAGCCGATGGTCGCCGCGACGATCAGGATGACGATCACGATGGCGACGTCGCGGGCGGGCAGGGTCCGCCGCTCGACCCAGAGCCACTGGTAGAGCAGGTCCGCCCCCAGGTAGGCGGTGATCCCCCCGAAGACGCAGATCGGCAGCGCCCCGATCAGCGCCGGGCCGGACACCAGCGCCAGCGCGCAGGCCACGCCCGCCGCCACGCAGGCCGCGCGCTGCATCACCCCGAAGCGGCGGGCGAGGAGCGTGAGGCTGATGTAGATGTAGCCCGGCCCGCCCCCCAGCGCGCCCGCCGCGATGTTGGCGAAGCCGACCCCGCGCAGGTCCGCGTCGACCGAGGCGCGCCGGCCGGTCGCGAGCTCGGCCCCCGTGAGGTTCAGGAGCATCCCCACCACGGCCATCGCCACCGCCGTCAGCACCAGCGGCGCCTGGCCCAGGATCGCGCCCCAGTCCGCCCGCGCCGCGGTGTGCAGGGGCATGGCGTCGGTCAGCAGGGTGTCGGGGAACGGCCCCAGCAGCAGCCCCTGGGCGCCGGCCCAGTCGAGCGTCCGGTCCCCCAGCGCCAGCGCCGCGTAGAAGGTCGCGAAGGCGAGGCAGACCACGACGGGCAGGGCGGCGGCGCCGCGGATGCGGCGCGCGGCGACCAGCAGGGCCAGCGCGATGGCCGTCCCCGGCGCCCAGCGCAGCCAGTCCTCGCCCCGCAGCACGATCGCCAGCACCTCGCCCTGGCCGGCGACGCCCAGCATCGAGCCGAAGGCGCCGACCAGCAGGAACCAGCCCGTCGCCGCCATGAAGCCGCCGATCACCGGATAGGGCAGGTAGCGGATCAGGAAGCCCAGCCGGAAGCGGCCGAGCCCGTAGAGCGTGGCCCCGAAGGCCACGGTGGTCGTGGCGAGCAGCATGGCGATGGTCGAGAACCGGTCGAGGCCCGGCCCCGCCTGCCACTCGGTCGCGATGGCGGCGGCGGCGATGGCCACGATCACCGCCGGCGCGTCCTGCACCCCGATCACCGCGCCGCGCAGGGAGGAGGCCGCGGCGCCGACCACGCCCAGCACCGCGCCGCCCGCCAGCATCAGCGTCGCGCCCCGGCCCAGGTCGGCGCCCAGCGGCCCCTTGAAGATCAGCGCCGCGAAGGAGATGGCGAGCACCACCGACAGGATCCCGATGATCGCGAAGGCGAAGGCCTGCACCGCCAGCCGGGTCGGCGCCGAGCGCCGGATGGCGGGCGCGAGCGCGGGCGGCTCCGCCTCCTGCACGCTCACCGTCCCGCCCGCGGGGCGTGCGGCGAGGCGCTCGGACGGCTGGATCGGGATGGGCGGACGCGCCCGACGCCGGGCGTCCGCGCGGGGGCGCGGCTCAGGCCCGGGCCGCGGCCCGATACGCGATGCGCCGATACGCGATGCGCGGCTGCGACCGGGGCCGGATCGGCTTGAGGCTGGGGACGATCACGCATTACGGCGCGGATCGTATCGCGCGCAAACGGAACCCAACATGAATTCGCGATATTTGCGGGCGTTCCCGGGCCGCCCCTCGCCTCAGTCCGCCACCGCCGCGTAGCGCGCCAGGATCGAGGCGACGTCGGGCTCGGTCTCGGGCTCGTCGATGCGGGCGCGGGTCTCGACCGCGTCGAGGTGGGCGTCCATCACCGCGCAGGCGGTCTGCGCATCCTGCTCGCGCAGGGCGGCGACCAGGCGGACATGCTCCTCGACCCCGCATTCGGCCGAATGCGGCCGGCCGAACCGCGCCAGGATCAGCGAGCAACGGGATACGATCTGGCTCACGTAGTCGCTCAGCGTCTGGGAGCCGGTCAGCTCGGCCAGCAGGATGTGGAACTCCCCCGCCAGGCGGATCGAGCGCGGGCCGGCGGAGCGCAGGGCGCGCTCCTCCTCGGCGATATGGGCCTCGAGCGCGTCGATCGCGTCCTTGGACATGCGCCGGCACAGACGCTGCACCACCTCGCGCTCCAGCACCCGGCGCATCTCGAAGACGTCGTGGGCCTGTTCGAGCGTGGGCATGGCGACCGAGGCGCCCTTGTTGGGGACCATGTCCACCAGCCCCTCGACGTTGAGCCGCACCAGCGCGTTGCGCACCGAGGTGCGGCTGACGCCGAAGGTCTCGCCGATCGAGTCCTCGGGCAGCTTCGCGCCGGGGGCCAGCGCCTGCTCCAGGATCGCCCGGCGCAGGGTCGCGTAGATCGCGTCGCTGCGGCTCTGCTGGGTGGACATGGGGCGGGCTCCTTCCCGGTCGCGGGGGCGCTGGGCGCGTCTGGAAATCGGTCCGGCGGCGGGCGTCGGGAAGCGATGGATACGATCCGGGCGCGGATTTGTCCATCTCCAGTTGCGGAAGGGGACGTGCAACGAGCGTCGAGGGCGCTTCCAAGGCCGGGATCGTCGCCGAATCCGGCGCTGGGCCGCCTCGAATCGCGCCTTGGCGCTGCGCTGCAGCGGGGATTTCGCTGCATCGCGGCGGGCTCGATCCGGCCAAGGCTCTGGAATCGTTGCGAATGAAGGCGGGGATGGCGGCGATCTCAAATCTGGCTTGAAATTGTATTCAATCTGACGTCCATAATTGCGACGAAGCCGGCTGCGGATCGCACCGGCGCGGCGAGGGAGCGGGCATGGGCGGGACGGAGAACGGCGCGACGACCGCCCGCGAGGGGATCCCCGCGATGCCCCCGCCGCTGCGTCTCGAGCTGCGCGGCATCCGCAAGGTCTATCCCGCGGTGGTGGCCAACGACGGCATCGACCTCGCCGTCGCGCCGGGCGAGATCCACGCCATCGTCGGCGAGAACGGGGCCGGCAAGTCGACTCTGATGAAGGTGATCTACGGCATGGTCCGCGCCGACGCGGGCGAGATGCTGTGGAACGGGCGCGAGGCGCAGCCCCGCTCCCCCGCCGAGGCCCAGCGCCTGGGCGTGGGCATGGTCTTCCAGCACTTCGCGCTCTTCGACACGCTGACGGTGGCCGAGAACATCGCGCTCGCCATGCCCGACCGTCCGAAGCTGGAGCCGCTGTCGCGCCGCATCGCCGAGGTCGCCGGGCGCTACGGCCTGCCGGTCGACCCGCGCCGGCGCATCGGGACCATGTCGGTGGGCGAGCGCCAGCGGGTCGAGATCATCCGCGCGCTCCTCCAGGATCCGGGCCTGCTGATCATGGACGAGCCGACCTCGGTCCTCACGCCGCAGGCGGTCGAGAGCCTGTTCGTGACGCTGCGCCGGCTCGCCGAGGACGGCTGCTCGATCCTCTACATCTCCCACAAGCTCGAGGAGGTGCGCGCGCTCTGCTCGAAGGCCACCATCCTGCGGGGCGGGCGGGTGACGGGCGTGTGCGATCCGCGCCGGGAGACCGCGGCCTCGATGGCGCGGATGATGATCGGGGCGGACCTGCAGGCCTTCCGCGCGCCCGCGAAGCGCGCGCCGGGGGCGCCGCTGCTGGTGATCGACCGGCTGTCGCTGCCCTCCGCCGACCCGTTCGGGACGGCGCTGGAGGAGATCTCGCTCGAGGTCCGGGCGGGGGAGATCGTGGGCGTCGCCGGCGTCTCGGGCAACGGCCAGGCGGAGCTGATGGACGCGCTCTCGGGCGAGCGGCCCTGCGCCCCCGGCGCGATCCGGCTGGACGGGCGCGACCTGGGGCGGATGGGGCCGCGGGCGCGGCGCCGCCTCGGGCTGGCCTCGGCGCCCGAGGACCGGCTGGGCCGCAGCGCCGCGCCGGAGCTGCCGCTGCACGAGAACGCCTTGCTGACCGCCCGCGCCGCGCGCACGACCCGCTGGGGCTTCCTGCGCCGCGCGCGGATCCGCGCCGGCGCCCGCCGCATCGTCGAGGAGTTCGGCGTGCGCGCCGGCGGGCTGGACGATCCGGCCGGCAGTCTCTCGGGCGGGAACCTGCAGAAGTTCGTCATCGGGCGCGAGATCCTCAACGAGCCGCGCGCCCTGGTGGTGGCCCAGCCGACCTGGGGCGTGGACGTGGGCGCGGCCCTGACCATCCGCCAGGCGCTGATGGACCTGCGCGACCGCGGCGCCGCGGTGGTCGTGATCTCCGAGGAGCTGGACGAGCTGATGGAGATCTCGGACCGCATCGCGGTGATCGCGGGCGGGCGCCTGACCCCCGCCGCGCCCCGCGCCCAATGCGACCGCGACGCCATCGGCCTCGCGATGAGCGGCCGGGCGGGCTCGCCCGCCGCGGGCGCGGCCCAGCAGGAGAGCTCCGATGCCGCTGCGCATTGAACGCCGCCCCCGCCCCTCGCGCCTGATGCGCTGGGCCTCGCCGCTGATCGCGGTGGCGCTGACGCTGCTGGTCGCGATGGCGATGTTCGCGCTGGACGGGAGGCCGCCGCTGACGACGCTGTGGGTGTTCCTCTCGACGCCCTTGTCGGACCTCTACGGCTTCGGAGAGCTGCTCCTGAAGGCGGCGCCCCTGATCCTGATCGGGGTGGGGCTCGCCATCGGCTTCCGCGCAGGCGTGTGGAACATCGGGGCCGAGGGGCAGCTGGTGCTGGGGGTGATCTTCGGCGGCTGGCTGGCGCTGGAGTTCGGGGGCGCGGGCCCCTGGGTTATGCCCGCGATGCTGGTGCTGGGCGGGATCGGCGGCGCGCTCTGGGCCGCGATCCCGGCGCTGCTGAAGACGCGCTTCAACGCCTCCGAGATCCTGACCTCGCTGATGCTGAACTACTGCGCGCAGCTCTGGCTCGCCTACCTGGTGTTCGGGCCCTGGCGCGATCCGGCGGGGTTCAACTTCCCCCAGTCCGCGCCGCTCGCCCCCGACACGCTGCTGCCGATCGTGATCGAGAACACGCGGGCCAACATCGAGATCGTGCTCGCCCTGCTGGCCGCCGCCGTCGCCTGGATCTTCATCGAGCGCACGCACTTGGGCTTCCAGCTCCGCGTCACCGGCGCGGCCGAGGGGGCGGCGCGCTACGCGGGCTTCCCGGTGCGCCGCGCGGTGTGGATCGGGATGCTGTGCGGGGGCTTCGCCGCGGGCGTGGCGGGCGTGGGCGAGATCGCGGGGCCGCTGGGCCAGATCTTCCCCACCGCCTCGGCCGGCTACGGCTACGCCGCGATCATCGTGGCCTTCCTGGGCCGGCTGCATCCGGCGGGGATCGTGCTGGCGGGGCTGTTGCTGGCGCTGCTCGCGATCGCGGGGGACTACGCGCAGATGATGCTGGGGATGCCCTCCTCCATCGGCGGGCTGTTCCAGGGGACGCTGCTGTTCTTCCTGCTGGCCGCCGACGTGCTGACCACCTGGCGCATCCGCCGGGTGGAGGACGCGCCCTCCCCCCTCTCCAGCGCCGAGGCCGCCTGATGCCCGACCTTCTCCCCGTCCTGGTCGCCGCCCTCGTCGCGGGCACGCCGCTGGTCTACGCCGCACTGGGCGAGCTGGTGACCGAGCGCGCGGGCGTCATCAACCTCGGGGTCGAGGGGATGATGGTGCTGGGCGCCGTCCTCGGCTTCGCCGTGATGAAGGAGACCGGCAGCCTCGAGCGCGCGGTGCTGGCCGCGGCGCTGGCCGGCGCGGCGCTGTCGCTTCCCTTCGCGGTGCTGGCCGTCAGCCTGGGCGCCAACCAGATCGCCGCCGGCCTCGCCCTGACCATCTTCGGGACCAGCCTCGGCTCCTACCTCGGCAAGCCCTACGTGGGCATGGCGCTGGCGCCCGAGCCCAGCGCGCTGCAGCAGGCGGCGGGGGAGCTGCCGCTGCTCGGGCCGCTGCTGGGCCAGCTGCATCCGCTGGTCTGGCTCTCCTGGGCGGTCTTCGCGGGCGTGTGGTGGTTCCTCTACCGCGCCCGCGCCGGCCTGGTGCTGCGGGCGGTGGGCGAGTCCCCCGCCTCGGCCTGGGCCATCGGGCATCCGGTGGCGCGGATCCGCTATCTCGCCGTCCTCTTCGGCGGCGCGATGGCGGGGATCGCGGGGGCCTTCGTCTCGGTCGTCTACACGGCGCTGTGGACCGAGGGGCTGATCGCCGGGCGCGGCTGGATCGCGGTGGCGCTGGTGGTCTTCGCCACCTGGCGGCCGGGGCGATGCTTCGCGGGCGCCTACCTCTTCGGCGGCGCCACCATCGCCCAGCTCTTCGGGCAGACCGCGCTCGCGGCCGTGCCGTCGGAGCTGATGTCGGCGCTGCCCTACCTCGCCACCATCGTCGTGCTGGTCGTGATCTCCCGCGACGGGGCGCGCATGCGCCTGCACGTCCCCGCCTCGCTGGGCAAGCCCTTCGCGGCCTGACCCGCCACCCGCCTCTCCCCGGACCTGCTTCTCTCCAGAAAGGACGCCTGCCATGACCGACCTCTCCCGCCGCCGCCTCCTGCAGGGCGCCGCCGCCGCCGGCCTCGCCACCGGGCTCTCGCCGCTGGCCGCCCGGCCCGTCCTCGCCGCCGGCGAGAAGCTCAAGGTGGGCGTGATCCACATGGGCGCCATCTCCGACACCGGCTGGGAATACTTCCAGGCCGAGGCCTGGCGCGCCCTGCAGGAAGAGTTCCCCGACCAGGTCGAGGTGACGGTGCTGGAGAACATCACCCAGATCCAGGACTGCGAGCGGCTGTTCCGCCAGCTCTCGATCCAGGGCCACCAGCTGCTGTTCGGCACCACCTTCTCGCAGTACGCCTCGCTGCGGAAGCTGGCGCCCTCGCTGCCCAAGTCGCATTTCGAGTGCTGCGCGGGCATCGACGCGGGCCCCAACCTCGGGGTGTTCGAGGCCAAGCACTACGAAGGCACCTACCTGACCGGCATCGCCGCGGGGCGGATGACCAAGTCCAACGTGCTGGGCTGGGTCGGCGCCTTCCCGGTGCCGCAGGTGATCTACTCGCTCAACGCCTTCCTGCTGGGCGCCCGCTCGGTGAACCCCGACGCCACGCTCAAGATCGTCTGGGTCAACGACTGGGTGAACCCGGGCAAGGAGAAGGACGCGGTCGCGACCCTCGTCGCCCAGGGCGCCGACGTGATCTCCGGCTCGCCGAACACGCCCGTGCAGGGGCTGGCGGCGGAGGAGAAGGGCGTGTGGTCCATCGGCTCGACCGGCGACTTCTCGGCCTACGTGAAGGAGAAGCAGCTGGTGAGCTTCGAGCTCGACTGGTCCGCCGCCCATATCGAGGCCGCCAAGGCCGTGATGGCCGGGACCTGGGAGCCGACGGCGCGCTGGCGCGGCCTGGGCGAGGGCGGCTTCGTGAAGATGACCACCGCCTCGCCGGAGCTGCCGGCCTCGGTCGCCGAGGAGATGGCCAAGGCCGAGGCCGCCATCGTCGACGGCTCGCTGCAGATCTTCTCCGGTCCGATCAAGGACAACGGCGGCGAGATCCGCGTGGCCGAGGGCGAGGTGATGGCCCCCGGCGACGTGAAGGGCATGACCTGGCTGGTCGAGGGCGTCGAAGGCTCGCTGCCCAAGGGCTGATCGCCCCCACCCCCGCGGGGACCGGCGCGCCGGTCCCCGCCCCATTGCAACGCCTGCCGGAGCCCCCTCCCGTGACCGACACCCTCTTCGAGAACGCCCTGCTTCCCGACGGATCCCGCGCCGCCCTCGCCGTGACGGGCGGGCGCATCGACGCGGTCCTGCCCGAGGGGGCGCCGCGCCCGGGCGCGGCCACGGTCGTGGATTTCGGCGGCCGGCTGGTCGCGCCGGGCTTCGTCGAGGGGCACATCCACCTCGACACCTCCTTCTGGGGCGAGGCCTGGAAGCCCCACAAGCCCTGCACCGCCGGCTTCGACGTGCATGAGCGGGTGCGCTTCCAGAACGAGAACCTGGCCGAGGCCGATCCGCTCGACATCCGCGCCCGCCGCCAGCTGGAGCTGTGCCTGGCGCAGGGCTCCACCCGGATGCGCAGCCATGTGATGATCGACCTCAACGTGCGCCTGAGCCACGTCGAGACCCTGCTCGCGGTGCGCGAGGAATACGCGGGCCTGATCGACCTCCAGCTCTGCGCCTTCCCCCAGTCGGGCGTGCTCGCGAGCCCCGGGGTGGACAAGCTGATGGACGAGGCGATGGCGATGGGCTGCGACGTGGTCGGCGGCCTCGACCCCGCCGCCTTCGACCGGGACGTCGAGGGGCAGCTGAACGTCGTCTTCGCGCTGGCCGAGAAGCATGGGAAGCCCATCGACATCCACCTGCACGACCACGGCACGCTCGGCGTCTTCGAGATCGAGCGGATCTGCGAGCGCACGGTCGCGGCGGGGATGCAGGGAAAGGTCGGCGTCTCCCACGCCTACGGGCTGGGCGACGTGACGCCGGACCAGCAGAAGAAGGCGGCCGACGTGATCGCGGCGGCAGGGGTCGCGATCATGACCAACGCGCCGGGCGCCCACCCGTTCCCGCCGGTCGCGATCCTGCGGGCTGCGGGCGCGACCGTCTGGTCGGGCTGCGACAACATCCGGGATTCCTGGTGGCCCTACGGCGACGGCGACATGCTGGGGCGCGCGCAGATGATCGGCTACCGCTCGGGCTTCAACACCGACGCGCAGCTCGCCGACGCCTTCGACGTGATCACCGCCGGCGGCGCGACGGCGCTGGGCCTGACCGACCATGGCCTGCGCCCGGGCGCCGCGGCCGATTTCGTCGTGCTGCCGGTCGAGAACGTGCCCGAGGCCGTCGTCTCGGCCCCCGCCGCGCGCGAGGTGTGGAAGAACGGCCGCCTGATCGCCCGCGACGGGCGCATGCTCGACGCGCTCCGCCGCGCCGCCTGACGCGCCGCCTTACGTGTCGGGGCCCCTCGCGGGGGCCCGCTCGCCCGCTCAGCCATAGGTGCGTTCCTCGATCGGCGTCCGCGCGATCAGGTCGAGGATGCGGGCGAGCAGCAGCTCCTCCGCCCGGTTCTTCACCGCGGCCTCGTTCCACACGACATGCACGTCGATGGCGGGCAGGCCGGTGTAGGGGGGCACCTGCCACAGCAGGCCGTCGCGCACGTCCCGGTCGGCCACGTGCAGGGGCAGGGGGCCGATGCCCAGGCCCGCCACCAGCATCCGGCGCACCTCCTCGAGGTGGCTGGACAGGCCGGTGATCGTCTGGCCCAGCGAGGCTTCGGCCCGCATCAGCGTCACCGGGCGCAGCACGTCCTGCAGCCGGTCCGTCTCGAAGCTGACCGAGCGGTGCCCGGCGGTGTCGGCGAGGGTCAGGTCGGTCCGCCCGAACAGCGCGTGCGGCGGGCCGCAGAACAGGCCGAAGAACTCCCGGTAGAGGCGGCGATACTCCAGCCGCGGATTGTGGTCGCGCACCAGGCAGACCGCGAAGGAGGCGCGCTTGGCCATCACCTCGGCGATGGCGTCGGCCGACGAGCGCACCTCGATCGAGAAGCTGGCGTGCGGGTGGGCGGCGTGGAACTCCGCCAGCGCCTGGTCGAACAGCGGGCAGACCACGTGGGAGGCGAGCTCGATCTTCACGTGGCCCTGCACCTCGTCCGTCAGCTCCCGCAGCAGGGTCGAGAGCCGCAGGACCGAGCCGTTGATCTCCAGCGCCTCGCGATACAAGAGGCGCCCCGCGTCGGTCAGCGCGTAGCTGCCCGGTGAGCGGTCGATCAGCCGCCGCCCGATCCGGTCCTCCAGCCGCTTCAGCGCCGCCGAGACCGAGGGCTGCTTCAAGCTCAGCCGCTGCGCGGCCTCGGTGATCGAATGGCTCTCGGCCAGGACCACGAAGGTGCGCAGCAGGTTCCAGTCCAGCTCCCGCGCGACGCGCTCGGGCGCGGTGCGGGGCGTGGGGTCATGGGCGGCGGGCGGGTCCTGCATAGATCGAACCTATAGTCACAATTCTCGATATCTATTTGATCTATGCAGCCCGGCGCCGCCATCCTTTTCCGCAAGAGAGCCTGTGGGAAATCGTGATGTCGTCCGTCGAGGCCCGCGAAGCGCGCCAGCCCTGGATCCTGTTGTCTCCGGCCCTGACGGCCGTGACGCTGCTGCTGTTCGTCCCGCTGATCTTCATCGCGGTCTACAGCTTCTGGCTGCGCACGGCGACGGGCGCGGACGTGGCGGGCTTCCACCTCGACAACTGGGCCGAGGCGCTGAGCGACGCCTTCTATCGCGACATCCTGATCTCGACCCTGCGCATCGCCGCGATCACCACGCTGGTCTGCGCGCTGGCGGGATACCCGGCGGCCTATTTCATCGCCCGCTCGAAGGGCAACAAGATGATCCTGCTGCTGCTCCTGATGCTGCCGTTCTGGATCAGCTACATCATCCGCACGATGAGCTGGATCAACATCCTGGGCGTCTCGGGGGCGATCAACTCGGCCCTGATGGCGCTGGGCGTGATCTCCGAGCCGATCAACATGCTCTACAACGAGGCGACGGTGATCCTGGGGCTGGTGCACTTCCTGCTGCCCTTCATGATCCTCAACATCTTCGTCTCCCTGGAAGGCATCGACACGAACCTCGAGGACGCGGCGACCTCGCTCGGCGCGACGCGCTGGCAGGCGTTCCTCGAGGTGACGCTGCCGCTGTCGCTGCCGGGGCTCGCGGCCGGGGGGCTCTTGTGCTTCGTGCTGGGGGCGGGGACCTACATCACGCCGCTGGTGCTGGGCGGGCCGACCGACGCGATGTTCGCGAACCTGGTGTTCGAGGCGATCATCACCCAGCTGAACTGGCCGCTGGGCTCCGCGCTCAGCCTGATGCTGCTGGCGGTGCTGGGGCTGCTGGTGGCGATCTACAACCGCTACCTGGGCATGGCGCAGCTGATGAAGGGGCTGGGCTGATGCGCGGGTTCTCCCTCGGCTGGGCGGCCGTCTCGACCTGGGCGGTGCTCGTCTACGTCTTCATGTTCCTGCCGGTGGCGGTGGTGGTGCTGCTCAGCTTCAACGCCTCCCAGTTCGGGTCCTTCCCGATGACCGGCTTCTCGCTGCGCTGGTTCGTGGAGCTGGCGGAGAACGAGGCGATCCTGCGCGCCTTCCGCACCTCGATCGTGCTGGGGCTGATGACGGCGGCGATCTCAACCACGCTGGGGGTGCTGGCGAGCCTGGCGCTGGTGCGCTACCGGGTGCCGGGGGCGAACGCGATCTCGACCCTGCTGATCGCGCCGATCCTGGTGCCGGAGGTGGTGCTGGCGGTCGCGCTGCTGCTGTTCCTCAACTTCCTGGGCCTGCACAAGAGCTTCGCGCTGCTGCTCTTCGGCCACGTGATCTTCACGCTGCCCTTCGTGGTGCTGGTGGTGCAGGCGCGCCTGGTCGCGATCAAGCCCGAGCTGGAGGAGGCGGCGCAGAGCCTGGGCGCCAGCCCGGTGCAGACCTTCTTCCAGGTGACCCTGCCGCTGATGGCCCCCGCGGTCGCGGCCGGCGCGCTCTTCGCCTTCACGATCAGCTTCGACGACATCACCGGGACCCTGTTCTGGAAGCCCGGCGGCGTCGAGACCGTGCCCACCCAGATCTTCGCCATGCTGCGCAACTCGATCAGTCCCGAGATCAACGCGCTGGGCACGGTGATGATCCTGATGACCGTCGGCCTGCCCCTGATCGGCGCGGCCGTGGCCCGACGCCTCGCCGCCCGATCCGGCGGCTGAGGCCCTCTCTCGCGGACCGGGCCGCCAGACGCCCGGCCGCCTCCACCCCGACAAGGAGACGTCGATGACCCGCAAGATGGACGACATCACCCGCTACGAACGCGCGCGCGAGCGCGTGCTGAACGGCGACCTCGACCGCCGCACGTTCATGGGGCTGCTCGGCGCCGCCGGCGCCGCCTACGGGCTGGTCACGCCCTACCGGGCGCTGGCCGCGAACGTGTCGGAGGTCCGCTTCGACGGCTGGGGCGGCGTGGTGTCCGAGGCGCTGCGCGCCAACGCCTTCGACCCGTTCACCAAGGCCACCGGCATCACCGTCGTCGACGGCACCTTCGGCGGCGGGGACGAGTACCTGAGCCGGGTGAAGGCCTCCCAGCCGGGCGAGTACAACATCGCCCACCTCTCGGGCGTCTTCGACTACGCGCGCTATCACGGGCTGGGCCTGACCTCGGAGCTCAACGAGGCCAACATCCCCAACCTGGAGTACGTGATCCCCAAGCTGGTGGACGTGTTCCGCAAGGTCACCGACGGCAGCCTGTCCTGCGTGCCCTTCGACTACGGCACCACCGGCATCGCCTACAACCGCAAGCACATCTCGGACGAGGAGATGAAGGAGAAGGGCGCCAAGATCCTCATCGACGAGGCGCACAAGGGCAAGATCGGCGGCTGGGCCGACTGGCGCACCCGCATGTGGTACGCCGCGCTGCAGACCGACCAGGACCCCAACGGCGTGACCGACGAGGACGCCTGCTGGGACGCGATCCGCGCCCACCGGGACCTCGCGCTGAAGTACTGGACCTCGGGCGCCGAGCTGATGTCGCTGCTGGCGGAGGAGGAGATCCACGTCACCGAGGGCTGGTCCGGCCGCATCTACGCGCTGCAGGAGCAGGGCCACGACATCGGCTACTACGACCCGCCCAACGGCTACGGCTGGCAGGAGTGCATGTTCGTCCTCAAGGGCTCTCCGATGGAGGCGTGCGAGGAGCTCCTGAACTTCATGCTCGCGCCCGAGACCTCGATCGCGGTGGCCGAGGGGCAGAACTACCCGCCCGCGCTCGACCCGCAGAAGGTGGACCTGGGCGCCAAGATCCCCAAGCTGCCGGCCTTCGACCCCTCGGGCACGCTCGACGGGCTGACCTTCGCCGATCCCGCCTACTGGAACGGCCACGAGGCCGAGTGGTCGAAGACCTTCGGCCGCGTCCAGAAGGGCTACTGAGGTCCCCGCGCCCTCCCTTCCGGGGGAGGGCGCCCCAGGCCGGGAGGCTCCGCGCCCGATGAGTTCCGTTCTGCTCAAGGACATCGTGAAGCGCTTCGGCGACTTCACCGCCGTCCACAAGACCACGCTCGAGATCCCCGAGGGCGCGTTCGTGACGCTGCTCGGCCCCTCGGGCTGCGGCAAGACCACGAACCTGCGCATGATCGCGGGCCTGCTGGACCCGACCGAGGGCGAGATCCTGATCGGCGGCAAGCGCATGAACGAGGTGCCGATCCACAATCGCAACCTCGGGATCGTGTTCCAGAACTACGCGCTGTTCCCCCACAAGACCGTGGCCGAGAACGTCGCCTTCGGCCTGAAGTACCGCAAGGTCCCGAAGGACGAGATCGCCCGCAGGGTGAAGGCCGCGCTGGAGCTGGTGCAGCTGCCCCACGTGGGCGACCGCCACCCAAGGGCGCTGTCGGGCGGCCAGCAGCAGCGCATCGCGCTCGCCCGCGCGGTGGTGATCGACCCCGACGTGCTGCTGCTGGACGAGCCGCTGTCCGCCCTCGACGCCAACCTGCGCGAGGACATGCGCGTCGAGCTCAAGCGCATCCAGGACCGCATCGGCGTGACCACCGTCTTCGTCACCCACGACCAGTCCGAGGCGCTGGCGCTGTCGGACCGGATCGTGGTGATGAGCGCGGGCCGGGTCGAGCAGGTCGGCACGCCCGAGGAGGTCTACAACGCCCCGGCTTCCGAGTTCGTGGCGAACTTCCTCGGCGCCTCCAACATCCTCGACGCCCGCTGCATGGCCGCGGGGCCGCAGGGCGCGACGCTCGAGGCGCCGGTCTTCGGCCCCGTCGACGTGGCGGCCGAGCGCGCGCCGGGCGTCCGGCAGGGCCCCGCCAAGCTGGTGCTGCGGGCCGAGAAGCTGCAGCTCCTGCCCGCGGGCGCGGCCCCCGAGGGGATGATCGCCGCCCCCGCCACCGTCGAGGCGGTGGACTACCAGGGCCAGACGGTGCGCTACTTCGTGCGGCTCGGCGACCGGCAGATGCAGGCGATCAACATGATCGACCGCCGCCCCTTCGCCCAGGGCGACGCCGTCGTCGCCGCCTTCCGCCCGCGCGACTGCGCGGCGCTGGCGGGTTCGGGCGCTGGCGCAGAGGCGGGCGCGGGAGCCTGAGATGAGCAACCTCTTCTACCAGGGCCGCGGCCGCAAGCCGGTGCTGGAGCAGGCCCGCGGCGTCTACATCTGGGACAAGGACGGCCGGCGCTATCTCGACGGATCCTCCGGCGCGATGGTGTGCAACATCGGCCATTCCAACCCCGCCGTCCTCGCCGCCATGCAGCGGCAGATGGAGAAGGCGACCTTCGGCTACCGCCTGCATTTCGAGACCGAGGCCTCCGAGACGCTGGCCGCCCGCCTCGCCTCGCTCATGCCCGCGGGGCTGACGCGGGTGTTCTTCGTCTCCGGCGGGTCCGAGGCGGTGGAGAGCGCGATGAAGCTCGCCCGCAGCCATGCGCTCGCGACCGGGCGGGAGGGGCGGTGGAAGGTGATCTCCCGCGCGCCCTCCTACCACGGCTGCACGCTGGGCGCGCTGGCGGTGACGGGCTACGCGCCCCTGACCCGGCCGTTCGAGCCGATGATGCGGCCGATGCCCAAGGTGCCCGCGCCGCGCGCCTATCTCGACGGGCTCGATCCCGACGACCCGGAGACGGGGCGCCGCTACGCCGCCCAGCTGGATGCGGCGATCGAGGCGGAGGGGCCCGACAGCGTGCTCGCCTTCCTCGTCGAGCCGGTCGGCGGCGCCTCGACCGGGGCGCTGGTGCCGCCCGCGGGCTACATGGAGGCGGTGCGCGAGGTCTGCGACCGCCACGGCGTGCTGCTGATCATGGACGAGGTGATGACCGGCGCCGGGCGCACCGGGCGCTTCCTGGGCTGCGAGCACTGGGGGACGCGGCCTGACATCGTGGTGATGTCCAAGGGCCTGGGCGCGGGCTACGCGCCGCTGGGCGCGATGATCGCGGACGAGAAGCTGGTCGAACCCGTGCTGGACGCCGGCGGCTTCCCCCACGGCTTCACCTACGCGGGCAATCCGCTCGCCTGCGCCGCGGGGCTGGCGGTGGTCGAGGAGATCGAGCGCCAGGAGCTCTGCGCCAACGCCGAGCGGATGGGCGAGGCGCTGATGGCCCGCCTGCACGGCCTGATGCAGAAGCACGAGCTGATCGGGGACGTGCGCGGCAAGGGCCTGCTGACGGCGTTCGAGCTGATGGCCGACCGCGAGACCAAGGCCCCGCTGCCCGCGCATCTGAACGCCCACCAGCGGCTGGTGGACCTCGCCTACGAACGCGGCCTGATCGTCTATTCCCGCCGCACCCGCGACGGGGTGGAGGGGGACCATATCCTGGTCTGCCCGCCGCTGATCCTGAACGCCGACCACCTCGACGAGATCGTCGAGGGGCTCGACGCCTCGCTGTCCGATCTCGCCGCCGAACTCGCCCCCGCGCTGCGGGCGGGCTGACGCGGGCCCGCCCGCCGTGCAGGCGCCCCGGGCTCGACCCGGGGCGCGCCGCGCCGCGATCCTCTCGACAGAAACCGCGAAGGGTGCCCGACGTGTCCAAGATCCTGATCCCCTGCGCTGTCGCCGGCCCGATCCGGAGGCCCTCGATGTCGTCGCGCCTGCCGGCGCCTCCCGCCGAGGCCCGGGCCCTGCCGGGCCTGAAGGGCGCCGAGCGGAGGGCGATCCGATGAGCCTGCGTCTGCGCCTCGCCGCCGCGGAGGACGCCGCGCGCCTGAACGCGGCGCTGGCGGGCCTGTCGCGGGACCTGGGCGACGACCACGCGGCGGAGGTCGAGACGCTGCGCGCCGCGGGCTGGGGGCCGGCGGCCGCCTTCCGCGCCCAGATCGCCGAGACGGGGCCCGGGCCGCTGGTCGGCGCGACGCTCTATTCGCCGGTCTTCTCGACCGTGCGCGGGGGGGCGGGGATCTACGTGTCGGACCTCTGGGCCTCGCCGGCCATGCGCGGCCAGGGGCTGGGCCGGCGGCTGCTGGCCGCGGCGCTGGCCGACGGGGCGGAGACCTGGGGGGCGGGGTTCATCAAGCTCGCCGCCTATCACGCCAGCGTCGACGCGCTGCGCTTCTACGACCGCCTGGGCTTCCAGGTGATCGAGGGGCAGCACGATCTTCTGCTCGACGCCGCGGGCTGCGCGGCGCTGGCGGAATCAGAGTGACGCCATCGGCGGCGAGGTGGCTCACGCCGCCGATGGCGTCCGCGCCCGGAGCCGGAGACCGGCGTCGCTTCGGGGGAGCGACGCCGGCGCCGCGGGGCTCGGCCGACTAGCGGCCCCAGGCGACCTGCTGGGCCGGCCGCATCCGCGGCAGGTCCACGATCGGCGGACGGGCGCCCCCCCCACGCGACGCCGCGCTCCGACCCGAGGGAGACAGGCGGTAGGCGACGCCGCGATAGCGCATCGGCATGTTGCGCGACGCGGGCGCCGCGAGGGACCCCAGCCCGTCGTGCGTCACGCCGCGGTAGACCAGGGCCAGCGGGGCGCGGGGCGGGGTCTGGGCGATGCCGTCGTGCGGAAACCCGCGGTAGATCATCTCAGCCATGCTTGCGTTCCTTCCGAACCGCCCTGGGGCGAGCGCCGTCGTGGCGCTGGAGACCACCCTGCACCGGTTGCGCCGCCCCCGATGTGATCCCGACCACAGGGCGCGTGTGAACCCGGTCACACCCCTCGCGCAGGCCCGCCCGGCCGGCGCCCCGCGCGGCCTGTGATCGCGCTCACATGCCGCCGTCGCCCCGGTCACAGCCGGCGCCGGCCGTTTCGTGGCGTCCTCCCGCCCCAAGAAAAGGAGGAGCGCCATGACGACCGACATCTGGATCGCGCTGGCCGCGGCGAACTTCGCGGCCTCGGTCGCGCCGGGGCAGAACGTGGCCTTCGTGGGGGCGGCCACCGCCCGCTCGGGTCTCGCGGGCGGCGCGGCGGCGATCGGCGGGATCCTGGCGGCGGAGGCGGCGTGGACGGTGCTGGCGGTCGGGCTGATCCTGAAGGCGCGGGCGGTGGAGCCCGAGCTGCTGCTGGCGCTGCAGGCGGCGGGGGGCGCGGCGCTGATCTGGTGCGGCTGGCGGGCCCTGCGCAGCGCCGTCGCCCTCCCGCAGGCCGTCTGCGGCCTGCCGCCCCTGCGCGCGCGCCTGGCGGCCGAGGGGCTGTGGGTGGGCCTCGCCAACCCGCTGGCGTTGATGTTCTTCGTCTCGCTGCTGCCGAGCCTGCTGGGGGGCGGCGCCGCGGCGCTGGGCCCGCGGGAGACGGGCCTGTGCATCGCGGTGGTCGTCGCCTCCTCGGCGGCGGCGCTGACGCCCTACCTGGCGGTCTCGACCGCGCTGGTGCAGGCGGGGCTGGCGCGGGGGCTGAACCTGATCTCGGCCGCCTCGCTGCTGGTCGTGGGCGCCTTCGCCGTCTCCCGCGCGCTGGCCTGAGCCGGCGCGGCCTCAGCGCCCGCGCGACAGCGACTGGGCGCGGCGGGCGCGCTCGGCCAGCTCGGACAGGTCGGGGATCTGCAGAAGGCCGTCCTCCAGCCCGATCAGCCCGTCGTGGGTCAGGGCCGCGAGGCGCTTGTTCACCGCCTCCCGCGTCACTCCCAGCATCCGCGCGAGGTCGGTCTGGGAAAAGCGGCGCGTGAAGCGGGCGGCGGGGCCGTCGAGCTCGGCATGGGCCATCGCCAGCTCCTGCAGCTTCTGCGACAGGCGCGCGTCGAGGCCGAGGAAGGCGAAGGAGCCCATCGCCTCGGTGTTGCGGCGCAGGATCTCGCACAGCAGGCGGATCACCTGGCGTCCGAGCTGCGGGTCGGCCAGCAGCGCCTCGTCGAAGGCGGCGGCGGGGGTCAGGAGACAGGTGGTCGGCTCCACCGCGGTGGCGTTGGCGGTGCGGGGCAGGCCGTCGAGCAGGGCGATCTCCCCGAAGGGCTCGCCGGGCTCCAGCAGGGTCAGCGTCAGCTCCCGCCCCTCGTCGTCGGCGATCCAGATGCGCACCAGCCCGTCGAGCACCACGCGCAGGCCGTCGGCCTCGTCGCCCTCCATGAACAGGGTGCTGCCCGCGGCGTGGCGTCCGATCGCGCTGCGCCGCGCGAGGGCGGCGAGCGTCTCCGCCTGCGCCTCGGCGAAGAGGTGGCAGGCGCGTATCGCCTCGCTCTTGTCCATCGGTTGGGACGTCTCCGGCTGGGACGCGCGGGCAGGCTCGCCGGCGCGGCCGCAGGTTCGCCCGTGGAAGGGGCGGAGATCAAGGGCCTGCGACCCTGCGGAAACCCTGCCGGCGGCAGGGACCGGGTGGCGGGGGGCGCGGCGCCGGTGGCCCCGGGGCGAGCCGGGGGCGCCGTCAGGCGTGCGTCCGCGCCGGGATCCATCGGGCTGCGCGCGCCCGGACCCGGCCGCGCTCAGGGGGCCATGACGGTGGCGAGGCGGTAGCGGGTCAGCTCCTCCTCCACCAGCAGGTACATGTCCTCGGGCGGGGTGCGCAGGGCGTGGGTCATCAGCAGCGGATCGACCCCCATCTCGGCCAGGTATTCCATCACCTTGCCCTGGCCTTCCTGGATCTTCTCGACCGCGAGGAAGGCCGGCAGCAGGGTGTTTTCGTCGTAATAGTGCTGGTGCAGCCCCACCCAGGCGGTGCGCGAGACGGTGCGCTCGACCCCGCCGGCGAGGATGTAGGGGCAGGCCGACAGGCACGCCGCGTCGGGCAGGGCGAGCGTGTCTAGGTCCAGCTCCCGCAGCCGCCGGCCGATCTTCAGCGCCTCGTCGACCGAGCCGCCGGGGCTGTGCAGCGCCACCGCGTCGGGGGGGCGGGGCAGGTCCTCGAGGTAGAAGCGCAGGCGGGCGGCGGCGCCCTCGTCGATGGCGCCGGCGACCAGCATCACCTCGCCGAACTCCTCGGTCGGGTGCATCGAGAAGGTCAGCCGCCGGGGCAGGGTCTGGGGCAGGCGGACGGGGCCCTCGTCGGGCTGCTCGGGGCCCATGCGGGTGGGCACCTGGCCGGGAGAGAACGGCCGGCGCTGGTCGCCGGGCGAGACGGCGGGGACGGGGGCGGTCTCGATCCCCTCGCGCCCCGCGGTCTCGATCACGCCCCAGCCGGTCTCGAGCAGCACCGCGCCCGCGACCAGCGCCTGGCCCAGCAGGCACAGCCGCAGGACCGTGCGGGCGGAGGGCAGGCGGTCGGTCCAGGGGCGGGGCGGGCCGGCGGCCTCCCGCGGCGGCGCCTCGGTCTCGGCGCTCACGCTATTCGGCCGCGTCGACGGGGAAGCGGCGGGGGCGGCGGGCCTCGGCCGCGGTCTCGGCCTGGCCCATCGAGGTCTCGATGTCGCGCATCGCCCGCATGGCGGCCCGCAGTTCGGCGAGCGTCAGCGTGTCCTCGGTCGCGGCCCCCTCGCGGCCGCGTCGGATCGCGGCCTGGGTGACGGCGAGAATGAAGACCAGCACGCCCGGCAGCAGGTCGATGGCGATGGCGCCGGCCCAGGAGGGGGCGAAGTTCCCCGCGTAGCGGATCACCGCGTCGGCCGAGGAGATCGGCGTGTAGGTCGTCTCCTGCGGGGGCGGCATGGCGAGCACCTCCTCCGCCGCCGCGCGCAGCGTCGCCGCCCGCCCGTCGAGCGCGTCGAGCACCGAGCCGATGGTCGCCGCCTGGTCCTCGCGCACGCCCGCGGAGCGCCCGTCGAGCTCGGGCAGCACCACCGAGGCGCGCAGGTCCTCGGCCGCCCGCGCCACGAGGGGCGCGACCTGGAGCTGGCGCAGGGTGGTGATGACGCCCGCCAGCCGCACCGATTCCTCGGAGAAGGTGACCGAGCGCTGTTCGACCGAGCCCTGCTCCACGATCAGCGCCCGCATGCGGGAGAGGATGTCGTTGCCTTCCTCGAAGGCGCTCTGGATGGGCGCGTTCTGGGCGGCGATCTGGGCCTCGAGCGCGCGCAGCTCGTCGGCCTTCTGGTTGAGCAGGCGGAAGACGGCGCCGCGGCCGGCGGTGCCGGAGAGCTCCCCCGCGCGTTCCTGCTCGGAGAGATCTTCGAAGGACGTGCGGGCGCGGGCCACGTCGCGCTCCAGCCCCTGGGCGGAGACGGCGATCAGGTGGGCGCGCTCGAGGCTCGCCTGGTAGTCCTGCACGGTGCGGGCGAGGTGCTGCTCCACCGCCGCGCCGCCGGCCAGCGCGGCGGCGTTCAGCCAGCTCGACATCGCCACGATGGCGAGCGAGCCGACGAGGGTGGCGATCCCCAGCCCCACGAAGCCGCCCGCGGTGCGCATCGCCGGCAGCAGGCGCATCAGGTAGCTCCAGAACACGAAGATCCCGACCGAGACGGCGATGGAATAGGCCGCCGCCGCGAGGAAGGTCATCGGTCCGGAGCCGTCCAGCAGGCTCGAGACGCCCAGGTAGGTGTAGATGCCCGAGGCCACCGCCAGCACCCCCAGGGCGGCCGGCGTGAAGGCGTCGAGCCAGCTGAGGTGCCCCTCGAGCTCGCGGGCGGAGCGAAGCCCTCGGGCCTCGTCCCGCGAAATGTCATCGTCCGTCAATCGCCGCTCCCACTCTCCCCCGGGGAGATATGGGGGGCCGCGGCGCATCATCAACGCGCGGGGCGATCACCGCCGCGCCAGCGGACGGCGGGGGAGCCCGGGCGCGGGCGCCCCGGGGCCTCCCGCGCGTCGCCTTCGCCCGGGCTTGCGCGCGCCGCGCGGGCCGGGCTCAGAACCCGACCGCGCAGCCGTCCTTGCGCGGGTCGGAGCCCGCCGAATACCCGCCCCCCGGCAGCCGTCGGATCAGCTGCGCGCCGCCGAAGCCGAAGGAGACGTCGGGCGTTTCCAGCGAGATCGCGTGACCCATCCCGCGCAGCGCGGCGACCAGTCGATCGTCCATCGCCTGCTCGCAGGCCACGCCCAGACCCTCGGTGATCCGCCAGCGGGGCGCGTCGGCCGCGCTCTGCACGTCCTGGTCCCACAGCTGGGTGCGCAGGACCATCTGCATGTGCCCCTGCGCCTGCATCGGGCCGCCCATCACGCCGAAGGACATCTCGGGCGCGCCGTTCTTCATCAGGAAGCCGGGGATGATGGTGTGGAACGGGCGCTTGCGCGGGCCGACCTGGTTCTGCGAGCCGGGCGCCAGCGAGAAGCCGCAGCCCCGGTTCTGCAGGCTGACCCCGGTCCCCTCCGGCACCACGCCCGACCCGAAGCCCATGTAGTTCGACTGGATGAAGGAGATCATCATGCCCGAGGCGTCCGCCGCCGTCAGGTAGACCGTGCCCCCGGCCTTCGGCGCGCCCGCGCCGAAGTCCTGCGCCCGCGCAGGGTCGATCATCGCCGCGCGCTCGGCCAGGTAGCCCGGCGCCAGCAGGTCCTCGACCCCCACCGTGGTCATGTGGGCGAGGTCGGCCACGTATTCCTCGGCGTCCCGCAGGGCGAGCTTCATCGCCTCGATCATCAGGTGCACGGCCTGCGGGTCGTCGGGGCCGAAGTCGCGGACGCCGGTCTGCTCCAGGATCTTCAGCGCCATGCAGGCGGCGATCCCCTGGCCGTTGGGCGGGATCTCGTGCAGCTCGGCCCCGTCGAAGGCGCCCGAGACGGTGCCGCACCAGTCCGGCGCCTCTGCCGCGAGGTCGTCGAGCGTCATCGCAGCCCCGTGGCGGGCGGCATCCGCCGCGATCCGCTCGGCGATCTCTCCGCGGTAGAAGGCCTCGCCCTTCGTGGCCGCGATCAGGCGCAGGTCTGCGGCGGCGGCGGGGTTGGAGAACCGCTCGCCGGGCAGGGGGGCGCGGCCGCCTGGCAGGAAGGTCCGGGCGAAGCCGGGCTGGTCCTTCAGGGTCGCCACGCTGCGCGCCCAGGTGGTCGCGATCATCGGGGTGACGGCGTAGCCGCCCTCGGCGAGGCGGATGGCGGGGGCGAGCAGCGTCTCGAACGGCAGGGTCCCGAAGCGCGCGTTGAGCGCCATCCAGGCGCCGACGGCGCCGGGGACGGTGACCGCCTCCCAGCCGCGCTCGGGCATGGCGTCCCGCCCCGCGAAGCGCTCCGGCGTCCAGCCGGCGGGGGAGCGGCCGGAGGCGTTCAGCCCGTGCAGCGCCGAGCCGTCCCACAGGATCGCGAAGGCGTCCGAGCCGAGGCCGTTGCCCGTGGGCTCGACCACCGTGAGGGCCGCGGCGGCGGCCAGCGCCGCATCCACCGCGT
This sequence comes from Albimonas marina, assembly GCF_029223255.1. GTDB lineage: Bacteria > Pseudomonadota > Alphaproteobacteria > Rhodobacterales > Rhodobacteraceae > Albimonas. The sequence continues at coordinate 315,937 of NZ_JARHUC010000008.1, read as the reverse complement.
TGCCGCCCAGGCGCAGCATCTCGAGCCCCGCCTGCGCCGCCAGCGGCTGGGAGGTCGCCACCACGTTGTCGGCCATCACCGGCGAGCGGCGGGAGGGGTAGGGGGCGACGATCGGGAAGGACATGGAAGGCTCCGCGGTGGGAATTACAGGCTCTGGCGCACGTCGAGCGCGTCGCGCAGCCAGTCGCCGATGAAGTTGATCGCCAGCACCACCAGCATGATGGCGAGGCCGGGGAACACGCCCAGCCACCAGGCCTGGGACACGAACCCTCGGCCGTCGGCGAGGATTAGGCCCCAGGTGGGGGTGGTCGCCTCGACGCCGAGGCCCAGGAACGACAGCGTCGCCTCGCCCAGGATCGCGTAGCTGACCGACACCGTCGCCTGCACGATGATCGGGGCCATGGCGCTGGGCAGGATGTGGCGCGCGAGGATGCGGGCGTCGGAGAAGCCCATGGTGCGGGCGGCGTCGACGAACTGCTCCTCGCGGATGGTCAGGGTCATGGATCGCGCGATGCGGGCGAAATCGTCCAGGAAGGCCAGCGACACCGCCACGATCACGTTCACCAGCCCCGCCCCGAACACCGCCACCAGATAGACCGCGATGATGAAGTTGGGGAAGGCCCACTGAAGGTCGATGTAGCGCATGATCACGAGGTCGAGCCAGCCGCCGTACCAGCCCGCGGCCATGCCCATCGCCACCCCCAGCACCAGCGCGATCGCGACCGTCGACACCCCGATCAGCAGCGACACCCGCGTGCCGTAAAGGATGCGCGAGAGCAGGTCGCGGCCCAGATCGTCGGTCCCCAGCGGATGCGCCAGCGACGGGCCGCTCATCATGTCGAGCGTCATCTCGTTGGGATCGTAGGGCGAGATCAGCGCGGCGAAGGTCATGCCGATCACGAAGATCGCCAGCACCGCGAGGCCGACCTGCGCCTTGCGGTCCTTCTTCAGCGCCTGCCACAGGCGGCCGCGGCGGCGGGGCGGCAGGGCCTCGGCGGTCTCGGCGGGGGCGAAAGCTGCGTCGGTCATCACTCGTACCGGATCCTCGGGTCGAGCGCGCCGTAGAGCAGGTCGACCAGCAGGTTGGAGAAGACGAAGAAGGCCGAGATCACCAGGATCGCGCCCTGCACGACGGGGTAGTCGCGGGCCTGGATGCCGCCGATCAGCACCCGGCCCAGGCCCTTGATGGCGAAGACGTTCTCGACCACCACCGCGCCCGAGATCAGCAGCGCGAAGGCGATGCCCACCACCGTGACCACCGGGATCAGGGCGTTGGGCATCGCGTGGCTCCACAGCATCGCCCGCTCGCGCAGGCCCTTGGCCTTGGCGGTGCGCATGTAGTCGGCCTTCAGCACCTCCAGCAGCGAGGAGCGGATCATGCGCGCGATGATCGCCGAGAAGGCGGTGCCCACCGCGATGGCCGGCAGGATCAGGTGCTCGAGCCAGCCCCAGAAGCTTTCGGACAGGGGCACGTAGCCGATGGCGGGCAGCCATTGCAGGTTGGCCGCGAAGACGATGATCAGCAGGATCGCGAGCCAGAAGTCGGGCATCGACAGGCCCAGGAAGGCGCCGAGGCTGACGGCCGCGTCGGCGGGCGTGTTGCGCCGGGTGGCCGAGATGATGCCCGCCGGCACCGCGATCACCACCGCGATCAGGAAGGACAGCAGCGCCAGCGACATCGTCCGCGGCAGCGCCTCGGCGAGGATGGTGCGCACCGGCTGGTTGGAGCCGTAGATCGAGGCGCCGAGGTCGCCCTGCAGCGCGTTCCACATCCACAGGCCGTATTGCACCACCAGCGGCTGGTCGAGGCCGAGCTTGGCGCGCAGCGCGGCCTCCGCCTCGGGGCCGGCGGCGTCGGCGAGCATGGCCGCGATCGGGTCGCCGGGGACCAGGCGCAGCATGAAGAAGACCAGCGTCGCCACCGCCCACATCACGGCCAGCGCGCCCAGGTTTCGTCGGATCAGGAAGGCGGTCATCGGCCGGCCTCCGGTTGCGGTCCCTCGACCGTCTCGGCGGAAGGCCCGGCCCCGGATGGGGCCGCGCCTGCGGTTCGGAGCGCCCGCCTCCCGCGGGAGGCGCCCCTGGCTCGACCCGGGGCCTCTGGCCGCCGGCGCGGCGGGCGCGACGCTCGGGGGCGGGCGGCGCCGCGTCTCCCCCGGCTTCGCGCCGTAGGCGGGCGTCGGGAGGCCCCGGGTCAGGCCCGGGGCGCCCCTGGGGCGGGCATCGCGGCGGACGTCGCCGGGGCGCGCGGGCGTCCCTCCCCGCGCGCCCCGGCCCCGCGCGGCGGCGCGCCCGTCCGGCCGGATCCGGCGGTCGGGCGGCGTCGCGGCGGGCGGGACCGCGGCCGGCGCCCCCTCCCGGGCGCAGGCCGCGGCCGCCTTCCGGGCGCGTCAGCCGAGGGTGACGCGATCCAGGTCGACGAGGCCGGGAATGCGGCTCTCGGCCGGGTAGTCGACCGACTTCGCGCGCACCAGCACGTCGACAGGGTGATAGAGGAACCCGCAGGTCACCTTGTCCGAGGTGATCGCGTTCGCCTTCTGCACCAGCCCGCGGCGCGTCTCGGGATCCGGCGTCACCGACTGCTGGGCCGACAGCGCGTCCACCTCGGGGTCCGAGAAGAAGCCGTAGGGCATCTTCTCCTTGTCGCGGGTGCGGCCGTTGAACTTGCAGGTGGTGGTCATCCAGTCCTCGAGCGCGTCGTCGGGGTCGTAGTCCCCGCCCGAGCCGGTGAGCGTCATCTGGAAGTCCATCGCCTGGAAACGCTCCAGCTGGACGGTGAACTCCATCACCTCCACGGTCACGGTGATGCCCAGCACCTGCTTGAGGATGTTGGCGATCACCAGCCCGTCGCGCTTGTGGGACGAGCGCACGTGCAGGCTGATCGGCGGGAAGCCCTCGCCGCCCGGATAGCCGGCGGCGGCCAGCAGCTCCTTCGCGCCGTCGGGGTCGTAGGCCTGCTCCGAGGTCTCGGCGATGGCGTCGTCGTAGTAGTAGGCCATGGCCGCGTTGACCGAGCCGTAGGCGGGCAGGCCGTAGCCGAAGCGGGCCTGCTTGATGAACAGGTCGCGGTCCAGCGCCTTGGCCAGCGCCAGGCGGACCATGAAGCCCTTGTCCTTCTTCAGCTCCTCCATCGGCTTGTCGAAGCTCTCGACCTTCATCGGCTCGACCCAGGGGTTCAGCCAGACCGACTGGAAGCCCGGCCCGGGCTTGATGTCGGTGATCAGGTCGGGGTTGGACTTGAAGCGGTCGATCAGCTGGGCGGCGATCGGGTTGCCCCCGACGAGCTGGATGTCGCCCGCCTCGACCGCCGCGGCCAGCGGCTCGACGCCGTCGATGGGCTGGATCACGACCTTGTCGAGCTTCGGCCGCTCCGGATCCCAGAAGCCCGCGTGCTTCTCCAGCGTCACGCCCTGGCCCAGGACATGCTCGGTGATCTTGAAGGGGCCGGTGCCCACGGGGGCGAGGCCGTAGGCGGCGTCGCCCATCTCCTCCAGCGCGCGCTTCGAGACGATGGAGAGGACGCGGCCGGAGGCGCGCTCGGTCGTCTTGGTCAGGAAGGACGCCTGCGGGGCCTTGAGGGTGAACTTCACCTCGTAGTCCGACAGCTTCTCCAGCGAGGCGACGTTCGAGAGGTTCGCCGAGTGGATCGACTTCGACGGGTCGGAGGAACGCGCGTAGGTGTAGAGCACGTCGTCCGCGGTGAAGGCGTCGCCGTTGTGGAAGGTCACGCCCTCGCGCAGCTTGAACGTGTAGACGAGCCCGTCCTCCGAGATTTCCCAGCTCTCGGCCAGGTCGCCCTCGGCGATCAGGTCGGGCTTGATGTGGGTCAGGCCCGACAGGACGTTGGAGGTGATCTGGAACTGCAGCACCTGGGTCATCTGGCCCGGGTCCAGCGTCACGATCTCGGCCACGCCCGCCCAGGCGCATGTCAGCGTGCCGCCGGCCTTGCCCTGCGCCAGCGCCCTGGTCAGCCCGCCGGGGGCGAGCGACGCCGCGGTCAGCGCGCCGCCCGCCGCCAGCAGCCGCAGCGTGGCCCGGCGCGACAGGCGCGGGCCCGAGAGCTCGTCGCGGCGCAGGCCGAACAGCGGGTCGCGGGGGTCGAAGTCGTGGGCGTCGGCGAGCGCCGCCTTGAGGTGGGGATCGAGGGGGGGCTTCTCGGTCATCTCAGCATCTCCTGTCGGACTTGGCCTGGGTTCGGCGAAAGGTCGACGGGTTTCCCGTCATGTTGGCCGGTCCCGACCGCCGCGGGGCGGGCGAGCCAGCAGGCGGCGCCATGTCCGGCGCCGACCGGCGCAAGCGCCGGGATCTCCTGGGAGCAGCGCGCCACGGCGATCGGGCAGCGCGGATGGAAGGCGCAGCCGGGCGGCGGGGCCGCGGGGCTGGGCGCCTCTCCCTGCAGGGGGACGACCTCGTGGGCGCGGGCGAGCTCGGGGTCCGGCTCGGGCGCGGCGTCGATCAGGGCGCGGGTGTAGGGATGCTGCGGATCCGCGAAGAGCGCGTCGGAGGGGCCCTGCTCGACCACCCGGCCCAGATACATCACCGCCACCCGGTCGCAGAGGTGGCGCACCACGCTCAGGTCATGGCCGATGAACAGGTAGGTCAGGCCCAGCTCGCGCCGCAGCTCGGCCAGCAGGTTGATCACCTGCGCCTGCACCGAGACGTCCAGCGCGCTGACCGCCTCGTCGCACACGATCAGCTCCGGCTCCATGGCCAGCGCCCGGGCGATGCCGATGCGCTGGCGCTGGCCGCCCGACATCTCGTGGGGATAGAGCTCCATGAACCGCGCGGGCAGGCCGCACAGGTCCAGAAGCTCCGCCACCCGCGCCTTCACCTTGCCGCGCGGGCGCAGGCCGTGGACGCGGATCGGCTCGGCCACGATGTCGCCGGCGGACATCCGTGGGTTCAGCGAGGAGAACGGGTCCTGGAAGATCGCCTGCACCCGCCGGCGGAAGGCGGCGCGGTCGGGGCGGGTCTTCACGTGGCGGCCGTCGAACAGGATCTCGCCCTCGGTCGCCTCCTGCAATTGCAGGGCGGCGCGGGCGAGGGTGGTCTTGCCGCAGCCGCTCTCGCCCACCAGCCCCACCGCCTCGCCGCGACGGATCTTGAGGGAGACGCCGGAGACGGCGCGCACCTGCCCCGTCTCCCGCCGCAGGAGGCCGGAGCGGATCGGGAAGCGGACGTGAAGGTCCACGATCTCCAGCAGCGGCGGCTGGGAGGGCGCGGGGGCGCTCATGCCGCGGGCTCCGGCGTGGGGAGGGGCAGGGGGCGCCAGCAGGCGAAGGCGTGGTCGCCCGCGCGCTCCAGCGGCGGTTCCTCGGCCCGGCAGCGGGCCTCGGCCCGGGCGCAGCGGGGGTGGAAGCGGCAGCCGGCGACGGGGCGCATCGGGTCGGGGGGCGAGCCGGGGATCGGCTGCAGCCCGCTCGCCCGGTCGAGGTCGAGCCGGGGCACGCTGTCGAGCAGCCCGCGGGTGTAGGGATGGCGCGGCGCCTTGTAGAGGGCGCGGGCCTCGGCCGCCTCGACCACCCCGCCGGCGTACATGACGGTGACCCGGTCGGCGTAGCGCGCCACGATCCCGAGGTTGTGGGTGATCAGCACCAGCCCCACGCCATGCTCCCGGCACAGCTTCGCGGTCAGCGCCAGGATCTGCGCCTGGATGGTGACGTCGAGCGCGGTGGTCGGCTCGTCCGCCAGGATCAGCCGCGGCCGGCAGGCGAGCGCCATGGCGATCACCACCCGCTGGCGCATGCCCCCCGAGAACTGGTGGGGGTATTGCGCGAGCCGCCGCTCGGGGTCGGTGACGCCGACCTGGGCCAGCAGCTCCACCGCGCGCGCCGCGGCCTCGGACTTCGAGATCCCCAGCTTCGCGCGCATCCCCTCGGTCAGCTGCCGGCCGATGGACAGGACCGGGTTCAGGGCCGTCATCGGCTCCTGGAAGATCATCGCCATGTCGCCGCCGCGCAGGGCGCGCCGCGCCTCCTCGTCCAGCGCGGCCAGGTCGCGGCCGTCGAAGCGGATGCGCCCGGCGCCGATAGTCAGCTCCTCGGGCAGCAGGCCCATGGCGGCGAGCGCGGTGAGCGACTTGCCCGAGCCCGATTCGCCCACCACCGCCACCGTCTCGCCCTCCGCCACGCTCAGCGAGGCGCCGTGCACCAGGCGGAGGCGCTCGCCGTCGCGGGCCAGGTCGATGGCCAGATCCTCGATCTCCAGAAGCGGCAAGCCTTCTCCTTTTCGGATGCGGCGCGTCGTCTTGCGGGCGTGACCGCGGGGGGCGCGGCGTGTCAGGGGCGGGCCGTAACGTCGAACGCGGGCGGCGCGCCCGACTCGACAGGTCGGGGTGGACCTATTATCGATATCGATAATGGGGGCCAAGAGAGCGGGGGTGTCAATGCGGTCATCGTCGGACGCTGCGTCGCAAGGCCTGGGGGCGTCGCAAGGCTCGGGGGCGGACTCCGCGGCCGGGGAGCCGGGCGGGCGGGAGATCGGCAAGGGCGCCGGGCGCCCGCCGGATCGCGGCGGCGCGGCCAGCGGGCCGGGCCGGCGCGCGGACCAGGTCCACCTGGCCCTGCGCCGGGCGGTGCTGTTCCGCGACCTCGTCCCCGGCGACCACCTGCTGGAGCAGACCCTCGCCGCCGAGCACGGCTGCAGCCAGGGCACCGTGCGCGAGGCGCTGCTGCGCCTCTCCGAGGAAGGCCTGGTCGAGCGTCGCGGCTATCGCGGCACCGTGGTCACCGAAACCAGCCTGCCCGAGGCCGCCCAGATGGTGCGCGTGCGCCTGTCGATCGAGCGGGGCGTGGCCCTGCGCATCGCCGCAGGCGAGGCCGCGATGGACGACCCGCGCCTGCCCGGGATCCTCGCCGCGATGGACGAGGCGCATGCGGCGGGCGATCTCTACCGCTGCTCCGAGCTCGACCGCGACTTCCACGCCGCCCTCGCCGAGGTGGCGGGCATGGGCCTGCTGCGCCCGATGCTGCTGCGCTGCGCGCTGCACATCCACCGCTACACGCTGGGCGGGCTCGAGGTGCCGCGGCCCTTCTTCCAGGAGGCCGGGGTGGGCGACGAGCATCGCGCGCTTCTGGCCGACCTGCGCCGGGGCGACGCCGCCGTCGCCGCGCGCGCCATGGCCGACCATCTCGCCCGGGTGCTGACCCGCTGGGCCCCCTCGCTTCACGCCGCCGCCGGGGGCGAGGCCGCCTTCCGCGGCGACTGACCCCCGCGGGCCCCTTTCCCGCCGAACCCGGAGCCTCGCCATGACCTACTCGATCGTCGCCCGCGACCCCGCCACCGGCGAATTCGGCGTGGGCGTCGCCAGCCGCTTCTTCGCCGTCGGCGCGCTGGTCCCCAACATCCGGCCCAATGCGGCGGTCGCCACCCAGGCCTTCGTGAACCCGCTGTGGGGCGTCGAGGGCGCCGAGCGCATCGCCGCCGGAGAGGCGCCCGAGGCGGTGCGCGCCGACCTCGTCGCCCGCGACGCCGGCGCGCCCCAGCGGCAATGGCACGCCATCGACGCCGCCGGGCGCATCGCCGCCCACACCGGGGCCGAGTGCATCGACTGGGCCGGGCACCTGGCGGGGGAGAACGTCTCGGTCGCCGGCAACATGCTGGCGGGACCGGGGGTGATCGCGGCCGCGCTCGCCGCCTGGCAGGCCGCGCCCGAGCTGCCCATGGCCGACCGCCTGCTGGCCGCGATGCTCGCGGCCGAGGGCGCGGGCGGCGACAAGCGCGGCCGCCAGTCCGCCGCGATCCGCATCCACGACGGCGAGGTCTATCCCCGGCTCGACCTGCGCGTCGACGACCACGCCCGGCCGCTGGAGGAGCTCGAGCGCCTGCTGGCCGTGGCGCGGGAGCGCTTCACCCTGTTCTCCGCCCGCATGGGCCGGGCCGCCGCCTTCTCGGGCGAGACCGACCGCCGCCCCCTCGACGCCGCCATCGCCGCGCTGGAGGCCGAGCGCGAGGCGATGGGCGTGCCGTCGCGCTCCCACGCCGCCGACCCGGACTGAGCGCGGATCCCGACCGGGCCCCGATCCCGACGGACGACGGGGCGAGCTTTCAGCGGGTCGGAGTAACCCGTTGTTAACGAATCTCTCCCGAGATGGCGCAGGGGACCATCGGTCCAAGCGTCTGGGGGAACGTCCGTTTTGGATCCGCATTCTATCCGGGAGGCTGAACGGCGGCTGCGTCCGCCGGCGGCCGACGCGTCCGACCTCGCGCCGGAGCCGCCGAGCCCGCCGCCCCAGCGTCCCCGGTCCGGCGCGCGCCTGCCCGCGCGGGGCGCCGACGCTGCGGCGCGCGCGGGCGGCGCGCCGGACCTCGCGGGCCTCGCCGCCGCGGCGCGGGCGGCCGCGGGCGCCCTGCGCTGCCGGGTGACGGCGGCGGGGCGCGAGGCGGCCTTCCCCGGCGCGCCGGCGCCCGCCGTCGCGCTCTGCGCCGCCTCCTCCGGCCCCGACGAGGCGGAGGAGGCCGAGGCGCCCGACGGGCCGAGCGCGCTCTCCCTCGACGTCGACGCGGCGCTCGACCGCCTGTGCCGCGACCTGCTGGCCCCCGAGCCGCCGACGCCCCGCGCCCACTCCGCCGACGCCGCCGCCGCCGGCTGGCGCCTGGCGCCGCGGCGGGCGGCGGACGGCTCCTCGCTGGAGGGCGTCGCGCTGATCGGCGCCGACGGCGCGCGGCTGGGCGCGGCGGCCTTCGCCTTCCCGCCCCAGGCGGCGACGCGCCCCGACCTCGCGGCGCTGGCGCCGCTGCTCGCGACGTCGCTGGCCGCGCTGCTCGACGGGTCCGCGCGGGAGGAGGACCTGCGCGCCAGCGAACGGCGCTGCCGCGAGCTCGCCCGACGCGCGGATTCCGACCCGCTGACCGGCCTCGCCAACACCCGCGCCTTCCGCGCCGGCGCGCGCTCCCGGCTCGAGACGGGGGGCGGCGCCTGGGCGCTGCTGCTGGTGGACATCGACCACCTCAAGCGGATCAACGACGTCTTCGGCCACGCCTTCGGCGACGTCTACATCCAGGGCATCGCCCGCACCCTGGGCGCCGCCCTGCCGGACGAGGCGCTGTTCGGCCGCATCGGCGGGGACGAGTTCGCGGCCCTCGTGCCGCTGCCGCGCCAGGGGACGGCCTATCTGACGAGCCTCCTGCAGCGCTGCCGCAGCTCGGTGCTGCGGGCGGCGGCGCTGCTGGGCAAGCCGGACCTGGGGCGGATCAGCGTGGGCGTGGGCCTGTTCCCCGACCATTCCGACCGCTTCCGGCAGCTGTTCGAGGCGGCGGACGCCGCCCTCTACGCCGCCAAGGATTCCGGCCGCGGCACGACCGTCGTCTACCAGCCCCGCCTGCACCGCCGCTTCAACGGGCGCGAGCTGGAGCGGCGCTTCCAGGCGGCGATCAAGCGCAACCGGATCGTGCCCTACTTCCACCCGCTGGTGGACCTGCGCTCCGGCGCCTGCGCGGGGTTCGAGGTGCTGGCCCGCTGGATCGACGAGGACGGGGCGGTGCTGGCGCCCAGCGACTTCGGCGCCATCTTCTCCGACCACCGCAAGGCCGAGCTGGTGACCCGCGCCATGGTCAGCGAGGGGCTGGAGCGGTTCGCCGCCTGGCGCGCCGCCTGGCGGGGGACCGAGCACGCGGCCACGGTCGCGCGGTCGCGGCTGGCGGTGAACCTCACCGCGCTCGACCTGATGAACCCCGAGTTCGCCTTCGACCTGCAGGCGGAGCTGGCCGACCGCGGCTTCGACTGGTCGGCGATCACGCTGGAGGTGACCGAGAACATCCTGCTGGGCGACGCCAACGGCCAGATCTACCGCAACCTGTCCGAGCTTCGGGCCCGCGGCGCGCGGCTGGCGATGGACGATTTCGGCACCGGTTACGGCGGGCTCCAGCACCTGGGCCGCTGGCCCATCGACGTGCTCAAGATCGACCGCCGCTTCGTGCGGCGGATGCGCGACGGCGTGCACGACCGCGCGGTGATCGAGGCGATCATCGCCATCGCCGCGCGCACCGGCCTCGACGTGGTGGTCGAGGGGGTGGAGACGCGCGAGCAGCTCGCCGGGCTGCGGGACATGGGCGCGCGGATCGGGCAGGGCGACTTCTTCGCCCGCCCCCTGCCGCCCGAGGCGCTGGAGGGCGCGCGCGCGGTCTACGACGTCGCCCCCGTCCCCTCGGCGCCGCCCGTCGCGGCCCCGCCCGAGGCCCCGCCCGAAGCCCGGCCCTGACGTGTCCGGCCGCCGCAGGCGCCCGGCGGCGGTCCCCGCTCCGCGCGCCGCTCAGTCCGCGAGGCTGATGTCGAGCGCGTTGACCAGCGTGGCCGCGCCCACCGGCTTGCGCAGGAACAGGCCCGGGACATGGGGCGCGTCGCGCTCCAGCGGATCGACGTAGCTGGACATGTAGACCACCGGCGTCCGGCCCTGCGCGGCCTGCAGGGGCTCGGTCTGGATCCGCTCGGCCAGGCGCAGGCCGCCGATGCGGCCGGGCAGCAGCACGTCGGTCAGCAGCAGGTCGAAGCGCGGGCCGGCGTGCGCCAGCTCCAGCGCCTCCTCTGCGGTGCGCGCCGTGACGGCGACGGCGCCGACCGTCTCCAGCAGCTCCAGCACCAGGCCGCCGAAGCCGGGATCCTCCTCGACCACCAGGATCCGCCGGCCCGCCAGGCGCCGGGGGCCGAGGCGCAGGGGCGCGCTCTCCTCGTCCTCCCTGTGCGGCGGGTCGCCGGCGACGGCGCCGTTCAGGGGCAGGACCAGCGTCGCCTCCACCCCCTGGCCGGGAGACGAGGCCAGCTCCATCGTCCCGCCCAGCCGGCGCGCGAACGTGTCGACCATCGCCAGCCCCAGGCCGCTGCCGCCCTCGGTCAGGCGGGTGGTGTAGAACGGTTCGGCCGCGCGGCTCAGCAGCCATTCCGGCATGCCGGGCCCGTCGTCGGCCACCGTCAGGCGCAGGGCGCCGTTGCGCGTGGCCGAGATGCGGATCAGGCCGCCCGCGGGCCGGGACGCGTCCCCGCCGCCGTCCTTCGCCGCCGCGGCCCGATGCTCGAGGATGGCGTTGCGCGCGTTCACCGCCAGGTTCAGCACCGCCGCCTGCAGGTCCACGGGCGCGGCGTGGATCCGCGTCCCCTCGGGCAGGGGCGCGAGCTCGATGCGGATCGTGTCGGGCAGGGCGGCGCGGGCGATCTCCACCGCCTCCTCCAGCGCCGGGGCGAGGTCGATGGACTCGGCCTCCGCCGCGCGGTTGCGCACCAGCGCCAGCAGCCGCTCGGTCAGCTCGGCGCCGCGGCCGCAGGCGAGCTGGATCGCGCGCAGCCGCCGGTCCGTGGTCTCGGCGTCGCCGGCCAGCAGGGCGGTGTCGGCGCTCAGCCGGATCACGCCGAAGATGTTGGCGGTCTCGTGCGCCACGCCCCCGGCCATCTGGCCGATGGCGTCCAGCCGCTCGGTCCGGCTCAGGTTCTCGCGCAGCGCCCAGCCCTGGGTCTCGTCCTGGACCGAGAGGACCTGGAGCTCCCCATCCGCCGGCCGCCGCAGGCCGAAGCGCAGCGCGTGCTCGGCCCCGCCCGGGTCCATCCAGCCCACCCACAGGTCGTGGCGGCGCGTCCCCTCCAGCAGGCGGCGGGCGGGGGATTCCTCGGGGCGCAGGCGACGCCGGTCGCCCAGCGCGTGGAAGCGTTCCTCGAACAGCCAGCGGGCGGGGGAGCGGGCGCCGGCGCTCAGCCGCTCCGCCCCGCGGTTGGTCATGCGCAGGCGGCGGTCGGGGCCGAAGACGAAGACGGCCGCGTCGATGCCGTCAAGGGCGGCGCGCATCTGCGCCTCCTGCCGGCGGGCCTGCGCCTCCTCCCGGTTGCGCAGGCCGGCCAGGCGCAGGACGGTCGCCGCGGCGGTCATCGCCAGCGCCGCGCCCAGGGCGTTGGCCAGCACGCTGACGTCCAGCAGGCCCCGGTCGGCGGCGAGAATGGCGAGCTCGGCCAGCAGCAGCGGACCCAGCAGCGACAGCGGCAGCAGGATCCGCGCCGCCCGGCTGCCCACCCCGGGCCCCGAGGCGTTGCGCATCAGCTGGAAGTCGGGTCGCGACAGCAGGGTCGCCATGAACATCATCGTCAGCGCCGCCGAGGTCTGCGGCGACATCCCCACGAAAGCCAGAGTGGTGTCGTAGGCGTCGCGATCCAGCACCCAGGTGCCCAGCGCGGTCAGCGTCAGCGTCGCGCCCAGCGCGCACAGGATCGAGACCGTGCGGTCCGCCAGCCGCCCGTGGCCCGTCGCCGCCACGGCGCAGATCGCCGCCAGCAGCACCCCGACCGAGGTGCCCAGCGCCATGCGGTCGCCCGCCTCGGGCGGGGCCTGGATGTAGGCGAAGACGGTGGTCGCGATGCGCACGGCGGCGTAGATCCCCGCCGCCGTCGCCAGCGCGATCCCGGCCAGCGTCCAGGTCGAGCGGCCCTGCGCCTCCGCCAGCTTCGGGGCGGCCGCGGCGGCCCGGCTCCATCCGGGCGGCAGGCGCAGCAGCAGGGCGGCCGCGAGCGCCGAGAGGCACATCGCCGTCGGCGGCACCATCGCCGGCGCCGACACGTCGATCCGCACCAGCGCGTCGAGGCCCAGCCCCCAGCCCAGCAGCAGCGTCGCCAGCGAGGTGATCAGCACCACCCCCGCGAGGCCGCCCGCCCAGGCCTCGAGCCGCCGCCGCGTCTCCCGTCGCGCCGCGGCGAAGGGGTCCGCGGACCCCTGGCATCTCGGACCGGGTTCGGAGGAGCCGGTGATCGCGCCGGTCATTCTCCGGCTCCGATCGCGCGGCGCGCATGGCGGCGCACGATCTGGTCGAGCTGGTCGAGCGAGGCGGTCTTGTGGACCTTCGCGACCGTGCTCCGCAGGCCCTGCCGCAGCAGGGGCGATTCGATCAGCTCGATCCGGCCGGTGATCACCACCACCGGCATCTCCGGAGCGACGCGCTCGACGGCGTGGGACAGCGTGATCGCGCCCCCGCCGGCCATCACCACGTCGATGAACACGATGTCGTATTCGGCCGCCTTCAGGCGGGCCAGGAGCTGCTCGCCATCGGTCACGCCCGTGACCTCATGGCCCTTCGCCTCGAGTCCCTCGCAGAACACGTCGAGGTAGGCGGCTTCGTCGTCGGCGATCAGGACGCGGGCCAATGCTCTTCTCTCCCGGTGGATGACCTGCGATGTTTGGGTACGCGCGCAAGGTTAGCGCCGACCAGGGGAGGGTCAAGACATGCCGAGCGCTTCCGAGCCGAACGAGCCGCCGATGCCGCTGATCGTCATCGGCGCCTCCGCGGGCGGGCTGGAGCCGTTGGAAGCCTTCTTCGAAGCCGCCCCGCGGGAGGCGGGATGGTGCTTCGTCGTCGTCCAGCATCTGTCGCCGGACTACAAGTCGATGATGCACGAGCTGCTGTCGCGCCGCTCGTCGCTCACGATTCGCCATATCGAGGACGGCGCGAGCCTGGCGCCGGACACCATCTTCCTCAACCGTCCCAGCACGCTGGCCAAGCTGGAGGGGGACGTGTTCCGCACCCGCTCCTACGCGCCGGGGGACGAGGCGCCCCACCTGCCCATCGACGCGCTGCTGTCCTCGACCGCCGACCGCGATCCGCGGCGCACCGCGGCGGTGATCCTGTCGGGCTCGGGCAGCGACGGGGCGCGGGGGGCCGAGAGCCTGCACGCCGCCGGCGGGCTGGTGCTGGTGCAGACCCCCGCCGAGGCGGCCTTCGCCTCGATGCCGCGCGCCTCGCTGGCCAGCGAGATCGCCGACCAGGTGCTGCCGGTGCGCGACATGCCCGCCGCGCTCGAGGCCTATTTCGCCGAAGGGCGGCGCAAGCCGATGGAGGTCGCGCCCGGGCCCAAGAGCATCCTCAAGCTGCTGGAGGAGGCCCACAACCTCGACTTCTCCGAGTACAAGCCCCAGAACGTCCAGCGCCGGATCGAGCGTCGCCAGCAGCTCCAGGGCTTCCCCACGGTCGAGGCCTACCGCGCCGCGCTGGAACGCGACCCCGCGGCGCTGGAGGAACTGTATCACGACATGCTGATCGGGGTGACCGAGTTCTACCGGGACCCCGAGTCGATGGAGGCCCTGCGCGCCCAGGCGCTCGACCCCATGGCCGCGGCGGCCGAGAGCCGCTCGCCCCTGCGCATCTGGGTGCCGGCCTGCTCCAGCGGGGAGGAGGCCTACACCATCGCCATCGAGATGTGCGAGGCGCTGGACGCCGCCGGACGCCCGCGCAACTTCCGCATCATCGCCACCGACGTGCACCGCCGCTCGATCGACCTCGCCTCGGCCGGGGTCTACCCGGCCCAGGCGCTGGAGGGGGTGCCCCTCACGCTGCGCGAGCGCTACTTCGATCGCGTGGACGACCGCTGGGTGGTCTCGCCCGCGCTGCGCCAGAAGATCATCTTCTCGGTCCATGACGTGCTGAGCGATCCGCCGTTCATGAACCTCGACCTGATCTCCTGCCGCAACCTGCTGATCTACCTGACGGAACCGGCGCAGTCGCGGCTGATCTCGATGTTCCTGTTCGGCCTGCGCCGCGACGGCTACCTGCTGCTGGGCGCCTCCGAGAGCCTGGGGCGCTACGCGGGCGAGTTCCGCGGCGTCGACAGCCGCGCCCGCCTCTACCAGAAGGCCTCCAGCCGGCGGGTGGTCGACGGCTCGATCCTTTCCGCGCAGCTGGGCGCCGCCACCCGGGCCGAGCGCGGGCTGCGCGAGCCGCCGGCGCCCCGCATGCCCGCGCTGCGCCCGGCGGCGTCGGAGTTCCGCGACCGCGAGACGCTGATGCGCAGCTACGACGCGCTGCTCAAGCGCTACGCCCCCTCCTCGATCCTGGTCACCGACACGGGCGCGGTGCTCGCCTGGTTCGGGGGGGCGGCGGCCTTCATCGACACGATGAACAACCTCGCCGAATGGACGGTCGAGGAGATCGTGCATCCCGACCTGCATTTCGTGATCAACGTCGCCGCCGAGAAGCTGCGCCAGGAGCAGCTGGAAACCTACGTCCGCCGCGTGACCCTGACCGGCGGCCCCGACGGCCCGCGGGAGTGCGAGGTGCGCATCGAACCCCTGCAGGAGGTCCGCGGCGGCCGCATGATGCTGGTGGCCCTGAACCTCAAGGACCCGCTGGACCCGGAGCAGGACGCCCCCGGAACCGGCCCGGACGTGCCCGTCTCGCCGGGGGACGAGGACACGCGCCTCCTCGCCCGCCGCATCGCCGAGCTGGAGCGCGACCTGCGCTTGACCGAGGAGACCCTCCAGCACGTGACCGAGCGGCTGGAGGCGAGCGGGGAGGAGCTCCAGGCCTCCAACGAAGAACTCCAGGCCTCCAACGAGGAGCTGCAGGCCTCGAACGAGGAGCTGCAGAGCTCCAACGAGGAGCTGCACGCCGTGAACCAGGAGATGGTCTCGGTCAGCGCCGAGCACGAGCACCAGATCAACCAGCTCTCGGAGCTGAACCAGAACATCGAGCTGGTGCTCAAGACCCTCGAGGTGGGGGTGATGCACGTCGACCCGTCCTGCCGGGTGCGCCGCTTCTCGGAGGTGATCGCCGAGCGGTTCGAGCTCCAGTCCCACGACGTGCGTCGCCCGCTCTCGGTGATCGGTCCGCGGCCGGAGTTCGTGGACCTGCCCGCGGCGGCGGCCGAGGCGATCGAGACGCGGACCGAGAAGGTCTTCCGCGGCCGCCACAAGGGCCGCGACCTGAGCGTGCGCATCAAGCCGATGCCCCGCGCCGGACGCGCCGGCGCCGGGAAGGGAGGCGGCGCCCTGCTGATCTTCCACTGGTCGGGCGAGGCGTGAGGCGCGCGCCCGG
This sequence comes from Albimonas marina, assembly GCF_029223255.1. Classification (GTDB taxonomy): domain Bacteria; phylum Pseudomonadota; class Alphaproteobacteria; order Rhodobacterales; family Rhodobacteraceae; genus Albimonas. The sequence continues at coordinate 300,160 of NZ_JARHUC010000008.1, read as the reverse complement.
GCCGCCCGGGCGCCCCGGTCGGTCTCAAGGGGCTCGGGCGGAGGGGGCTCGGTCGGAGGGGGGCGGTCGGCGGCGGGTCAGCCGGCGGCGGGTCGGTCGGCGGCGGGCCAGGCGCCCAGGCCCGGGGCGCTCAGCCCCAGCTCCTCCAGCAGCGCCTGCGCGCGGGCGTCGGGGCCCGCGCCCCTTGCATGGGCCAGCGCCTGGCGGGCCACCGCCTCGTCGAAGCGCATCTCCAGCGCCTGGGCGCGGCGCACGGCCTGCTCGGCCGCGGCGACGGCCTTCGCCGCGCGCCCCTGGCCGGCGAGCCGGCGGGCGCGGATCGCGCCCGCGCGCGGCTCCGCCGGCGGGAAGCGGCGGGCGAGCCCGTCCATCGCCTTCACCGCCCGGTCCGCCGCCTGCGCGGTCTCGCGCGCCGTCGCGCCGGGCGGGGGCGCGCCCTCGGCCAGCCGCACCAGCGTCCAGGCCACGCAGGCCATCGCGTCGGCGGCGTAGTAGCCGAAGCTCGGCGTCTTGCGGATCCGGGCGAGCTGCTCGGTCGCGAGCCGCCAGGCCTCGGCCGCGTCGCCCTCCGCCAGCCGGATCTCGGCCAGCGGGCCGTAGAGCATCAGCGCGTCGTCCACGAAGGCCGGCAGCAGGTGGGCGCGCGCCTCCTCCAGCCAGGCCTTCGCCTCGTCCCGCCGGCCCTGGCGCAGGGCCAGCTCGGCCTTGGCCACGCGGGCGTAGCAGCGGTGCTGCACGTCGTGGGAGGTCTCCGCCACGCGGAAATGCGCCTCGGCCTTCGCCTGCGCCTCGGCGTAGTCGCCCAGCAGCGTCAGCATCGAGCGCTCGAACACCCGCAGGTCCAGCTCCAGCCGCCGGTCGCCGGCCGAGGCCGCGAGTCCCTCGGTCAGCCAGCGCCGCGCTGCGGCCCACTCGCCCCGGTTCAGCCGGTGCAGCGCGAGGTGGGAGCGCACCGGCCCCTCGCCCGCCTCCGGCAGGCCGGTCTCGGCGTGGCGGGCGTAGGCCTCGGCCCAGCCCTTCGCGCCGGCGACGTCGAGGGTCAGCATGAACTGGCCGCAGGCGCGCCGGATCTCGGCCGGATCGCCCGAGTCCTCGGCCCGGTTCAGGGTCTGGAGGATGGCGAGCGTCATCTCCTCCAGCGACTGCTCGAAGAAGAACAGATGCCCGTATTTCTGCAGCCCGTGGGAGACGGCGAGCGCGCGGGCGTTGCGCTCGCCCGCCCGGGCGTGCGGCGGGCCGCGGCGGCGGCGCAGCATCTGCACGCCCGCCTCGCGCAGGATCGCCCGGCCCACGGCGGCGCGGCCCTGCGGCCAGCGCTCCCCCAGCAGGGCCAGCCCCTCGCCGAAGCGGCGGCGGGAGGCGGCGCCGTCGCCTAGCCGCGATTCCACCTCCCCCAGCGCGAAGCGCAGCCGCGCCTCGTCGATCGGGTCCACCTCGCCCTGCGGTTCGATCTCCAGCGCCCGGTCCAGCGCCTCGCGCGCCTCGGGGTCGGCGCTGGCGCGCATCGCCTGCAGGCCCGCGGCGGCGAGATGCGGGCGGGCGCGCGCCGGCTCCTCCGCCGCCAGCCAGTGACCGGCGAGCGTCAGCGGCTCCACCGGCTCGGCCTCGATCCCCCCCGCCTCGAGGCTGCGCGCGGCCGAGCCGTGCAGCTCCCGCCGGGCGGAGAAGGTCAGCATCCCGTAGACGGCGCGGTGGATGGCGGCGTGCAGGAAGGCGTAGCCGCCCGCGGGCTCGGCCGGGGTCAGGCGGCGGGCGGCGAGGTCTTCGCACTGCGCCCGGCAGGCCGCATCCTCGGGCTGGAGGGGATGCACCGCGCCGACCTGGGCGGAGGTGAAGCGCCGGCCGACCACGCTCGCCACCTTCAGGGTCAGCTGCTCCTCCACGTCCAGCCGGTCCACGCGCGAGACGACCAGACGGTCGAGCGTGGGGGGCAGGTCGGCCTCGGCCGGGCGCGGGCGGCCGGCGGCGAAGCCCGCGCGCCCATCCTCCAGCGCCAGCAGCCCCTGCTCCATCAGCGCCTGGGCGAGCTCCTGCACGAACAGCGGGTTGCCCGCGGCCTGGGCGTGGATCAGGCGGGCGAGCTCCGGGTCCGCCTCCGCCGCGCCGAGGCGGGCGGCGGCGAGGCGCCCGGCCGTCTCGACGTCCACTTCCGAGAGCGCCAGCAGCTCCACCCGGGGGCGGGCGAGCATCGCCTCGATCGCGCCGGCGGCGGCCTCGCGCTCGGTGCGCACGCCGATCAGCAGGGCCACGGGCGCGTCCATCGCCAGCGCCGCCTGGGCGACGCGCAGGCTGGCGGTGTCGAGCCGCTCGGCGTCGTCGAGCACCAGCGCCACCGGCCCGCGGTCGGCGGCGCGGCGCAGGAGGCCCAGGATGGCGGCGTCGGCGCGCTCGGCCTGGCCGGGCTCCTCGCCCGCGCGCACCGGGGCGCCCAGCGCGGCGGCGAGCGCCGAGGCGGCGCGCGGATCCTCTCCGGCCGCGTCCAGCGCCTCGGCCAGCGCGGCGGCGGACGGGGTCGCGCGCCCCTCCAGCCGCAGCATCGCGCGCACCGGCGCGCGCCAGGCCGCGTAGACCGGCGCCACGCGCCCGCCGTCGAAGCCCGAGCGAAGCACCCGGAAGCCCCGCGCGGCGGCCGCGGCGGCGGCGGCGGCGAGCAGCGCCGACTTGCCGATGCCCGGCGTGCCCTCGACCACCGCGGCGCGGGCGCCGGCGGCCTGGCCCTCGAAGGTCAGCGCGTCCAGCATCGTCTCCAGGCGCGCCAGCTCCTCCTGCCGGCCGGCGATGGGCGCGTCGGCGCGGGGGGCGGCGTCGCGGGGGCGGGCGGCGATCACCCGGCTGGCCGGGACCTCGCCCGGAATGCCCTTCAGGCGCAGGGGCGCCACGGGCTCCATCTCGAAGGCGTCGGCGTCGCAGGCGGCCTGGGTGGCGGCGTCGATCAGCAGCGCCGGCGGCCCCTTCATCGCCGCCGACAGCAGCCGCGCCGCCCGGTTCACCGCCGAGCCGCGGATCGAGTAGGTGCGCCAGCGCGGGGAGCCGATCAGTCCGCAGAAGGCCGGCCCGCTCGCCACCGCGGCATGGGCGGCGACGCCCTGCTGGGCCAGCGCCGCGCGCAGCTCGACCATCGCCGTCGTCGCCCGGTCGGCGTCGTCGTCTCGCGCGAGGCCGGGGATGCCGAAGGCGGCCAGGAACTCCGCCTGGCCGTCGTGGGGCAGCAGGCCCTGCAGGGCGCCGCCGTGCATGTCGACCACCGCCTTCACCGTGGTCGCCGCCGCCTGCAGCCGCGCGAACCCCTCGGGCCCGTCGCCGCCCATGTCGGGGCAGGAGATGAAGGCCGCCGAGACGAAGCGAAGCTCGTCCAGCCAGGACTGCTGGCCCGCCATGATTCGCGGCCGCAGGCTGGGCGGGATGTAGCGGGCGAGCTGCGCCTCCGAGGGGGCGTCGGCCTCCTCCCGGGGCGGCAGGCGCATGGGGGCGTCGGCGATCTCGGCGCCCTCGGCCACCACCAGTTCGCCCGCCTCGGCGCGGTCAGAGGCCGCCTCGGCCGCGGCCATCGCGTCGCCGGCGAGGAACCACAGCCGGTGCCCGTCGCCGCGCCCGGTCTGGCACAGGCGCGCGCGCCCCGTGGCGAAGCCCGCGTGGAAGGCGAGCCGCCCCCCGTCCGCGGCCTGGGGCAGGTCGGTCAGGGTCATCAGCGCCTGCACGCCGTCCAGCGCGCGGCGCGCCACGCCGGGCAGGGCGGCCTTCGAGGGCGCGCGCCAATAGGCGATCAGCGCGTCGCCGGGCAGGGCCGAGATTTCGCCCCCGCTGGCCGCGATCGCGTCGATCATCACCCCGAACACCCGGTTGAGCGCGGCCGAGAAGGTCTCGACCCCCTCGGGGCCCATGCGCTCGTATTTCTCGGTGGCCGCGGCGAAGCCGACGAGGTCCACGAAGGCGACCGCGGCGGGGAAGTCGACCTGGTGGAATCCCGCCCGGTCGCCGCGCGTCTCCGGCAGGCCGGCGTCGCGGGCGATGCTTCGCGGCACGAAGCTGCGGATGAATCCTCGGGCGGAGTCGCCGGCGCCGTCCATCATTCCCCCTCGTCGGACCCCCTCATCCCTAGCGGCCCGTCCCGATTCCCGCCATCGCTGCGAAGCCGGCGGCGGCGCGCCCGGGTCAGCATGGCATAGCCGGCCCGAAAACGCTTGCGAAACCCCGAATAGGTCGTGAGTCTCACGGGCGGCGAGCGGGAGGCGAACGGCGATCATGCGCAGCGGCAAGACCAAGGTGGCCATCCTGGGCGGAGGGCTGGGCGGGCTGTCCGCCGCCTGGGCCCTGACCGCGCCCGAGCAGGGCGAGGCCTTCGAGGTCACCGTCTGGCAGGAGGGCTGGCGCCTGGGCGGCAAGGCCGCGAGCGGGCGAAACCTCGCCCGCGGCGGCGCGATCGAGGAGCGCGGCCTCCACGTCCTGATGGGCGCCCACGACAACGCCTTCGGCATCCTCAAGACCGCCTACGAGGCGCAGGCCGAGGCCGCCGCGAAGGGCGAGGCCGAGCCCTCGCGCTTCGCCACGGTCTGGGACGCGGTGACCCCCGAGGACCGCTTCACCGTCATGGAATCCTGGCAGGGGCGCGAGATCCCCTGGGTGATCGAGCTGCCGCGCATGCCCGGCCTGCCCGGCGTGGGCGAGGCGCCGCCGATGTGGAAGCTGGTGCTCGAGATGCTCGAGGGGCTGGCGCTCCACCACGGCAAGGTCGCCGGCGCCGCGGGCGGGGGACGCCTGCCGGCGCCCTTCGCGCTGCTCGAGGCGCTGGCCTCCCCGGCGCTGGCCGCGGGCGCCGGGCTCGCCGCCGGCCTCGCCGAGGGCGTGCGCGCCGCGGCCGAGCTTGGCCACCGGGTCGGCGAGAGCCTGCCCCACCGCCCCCCCGGCGCCCCGCCGGGCCCCGGCGCGCTGCTGGAAGAGGGGCTGCGCGCCGCGGTCGGCCTCGGCCGCCGCTTCGGCGATCCGCTGCGGGGCGCGCGCCCCGATCCCTTCGCCTCCGCCGCGGGCCGCGCGACGGCCCCCCGCCCCGCCGCCGCGCCGACGGACGCGGGGCCGCTCGGCGCCGCGCCGCGCCCCGGCGGCGCGGCCTTTCCCGGGCCCGCGGGCCTGGGCCGCCTGTCGCCGCTGGGCGTGCTGGCGGAGCTCGCCGAGCACGGTCCGCCCCGCCTGCCGTTCCCCTCTCCCTTCGGCCACGGCGCCGCGGCGCCGATCGCGAAGCCCGACTGGTGGGACCGTCTCAGCCACGGCGACTTCCACGGCGCGCTCTCGGCGGTCGCGGGGGGCGTCTCGGGGGCGATGCACCTGGCGCTCGCCTTCGCCCGCGGCGTACCCGAGGCGCTGGAGGACCACGACCACGAGCATCACGTGCGCCTCGCGGACCTGCTCGACATCGCCTGGCACGAGATCGCGCGCCTGTGGGACGGGCCGGGCGTCGACGCCTGGGTGCGCGGGCTCGACGACGAGACCCGGCGCGCCCTGATGATCGCCGATCTTCTGCGCACCGTGCTGGCCGGCGCCCTGCGCGACGGCTTCCTCATCGATCCCGCCGCGGCCGCGAAGCGCCACGACGACATCGACTTCCGCGACTGGCTCAAGAAGCACGGCGCGCTGGAGGTCACCCGCGAGGGGCCGCTGACCACGCTCGTCTACGACCTGCTGCTGGCCTACCCGCAGGGCGACGACCGGCTGCGCGGCGACCTCTCGGCCGGGGCGCTGGTGCAAGGGCTGTTCGTGCTCGCGCGCTATCGCGGTTCGTTCTTCTGGAAGCTCAACGCAGGCACCGGCGACGTGATCGCGGCGCCGATCTACCACGAGCTCCTGCGCCGCGGGGTGAAGTTCGAGTTCTTCGCGCGGGTCACCGACCTGGTTCCCTCGGCCACCATGGACCGCCTCGACGCCATCGAGATCACCCGCCAGGCGACGGTGAAGGACGGGGCGCCCTATCGCCCGCTGGTGCGGGTCGGGAACCTGGACTGCTGGCCCTCGACCCCCGACTACGACCAGCTGGCGGAGGGGGAGGCGCTGAAGGAGAAGGGGGTCGACCTCGAATCCTACTGGGCCGACTGGACCCCGCCGGGCCCGCCGGAGGTGCTGCACCTGGGCGAGGATTTCGAGGTGGCGATCCTCGCCATCCCGCCCGAGGCCTCCAAGCACTTCTCCCACCGCACGATGCTCCAGCAGGCGGCGTGGCGGCGGATGACCACCGGCGTCGCCTCCTGCCAGACGCAGAGCGTGCAGCTGCGCTTCGACCGGCCGCTGACGGCGCTGGGCGATCCCAAGGCCGACGAGATGGTCTTCGGCCTGCCGCGCGGCCCGCTCTACGGCTCGGCCTCCACCGACCGGTTCATCGCCGCCGAGCGGTGGGAGGGCGCGCCGCCGGCCCACGAGACGATCCTGGTGGGCGGCCTCGCCGGCCCCCGCCACGCGCCGCCGCGCACCGCGCGGGCGACGCCCGACAAGGCGCTGGCGCAGGTGCGGCGCGACACGCTCGCCTTCCTGGAACCCGGCGGCGGGGCCGAGCTGCGCTGGCCCCGCGCCTTCGGGCCCGGCGGGCCGGCGCGCGCGGCGGCGGACGGCGAGGAGAAGGGCGGGGCACAGAAGGACGCGGCGGCGCAGGCCGGGGCGGGGCAGGGCGGGGCCTTCGACTGGTCGCTGCTGCACGCGCCCGCCAACGACGCGGGGCCGGCGCGGCTCGACGCGCAGGTGCTGCGGGCCAACATCGACCCCTCGATGCGCTACGTGCAGGCGAGGACGGGCACGGCGAAGAACCGGCTGCGCGTGGACGGCTCGGGCTACTACAACCTGTTCTTCGCCGGGGACTGGACCGACAACCCGGGCAACCTCGGCGGGATGGAATACGCCATCATCTCCGGCCGGCTCGTCTCTCGCGCCATCTCGGGCCGGCCGTCGGCGATCCCGCGGGTGCCGCCGTCGAGCCCCTATCTCGACATGCGCCCCGCCCCCTGGGCGCAGGGCGCGGGCCTGCCGTGGTTCATCGAGCACAACGGCATGCTCACCTTCCCCGGCCCCTTCCAGTTCAACGGCGCCAAGGCCTACGCCTTCTTCGTGCGCGGCGACCTGGCGCGGATGCAGGAGGTGACGGACGGGCTGTTCAACCGACCCAGCGGCGGCCAGGCCTGCTTCGCCCCGGTCAGCGACCTGATGATGCTGTCGCTGCTGGAGGTCACCAAGGACGGCGACCCCGACCGCCCCAACATCTCGGCCGAGGCGGAGCGGGAGCTGGCGGTGTGGATGGCGCTGGGGCGGCGGGCGGCGCCGGACTCGGACGTCATCACCCGGGTGATGGCCTTCTGCCCCTATCTCGTGGTCGACAACCCCATCGCGGTGCACATCGGGCGCAGCGTCTACGGCTACGCCAAGCAGCCCGGCGAGGTGACCTTCCCCGGGGAACCCGGCCCCGACGGCGCCCCGCACGACGGGTTCGAGGTGAAGGCCTGGGGCGTGCGCCACAGCCCCGCGCAGGACACCTGGGCCTTCCGCCGCCTGATGCGCATCACCCCCGAGGCGGCGGGCGAGGCGCAGGCCTCCGGCCCGCTGTCTGGCGGGATGAGCGCGCTCGTCGCCCACGTGAGCGCGCTTCTGCGCGACGCGCCGCAGGCGCCGCTGACGCCCTCGCCCGAGATGCTGGCGCGGCTGGTGGCGAACATGATCCAGGGCCGGCTGGACCAGCTGTTCCTCAAGCAGGTGCGCGACGTGATCGACCCGCAGCGCGCGATCCTGCAGGGCTTCACCAGCGCGCCGATCTACTTCTCGAACTTCCGCGACATGCGCCTGCTGGGGCCGCACACGGTCGAGATCGAGGATCTCAACAACGCCGCCCTGATCGGGCAGCTCGGCCTCCAGCACCGCATGACCGGCGTCTACGGGATCGAGATGACCATGGACTTCCGCCTCGACCTGGGGCGGGTGGTCTGGGGGCCGCACCTGGGCGCGACCGCCTGGCTGACCGGGGAGGGCGAGAGATGAGCGACGACCGCATCGAGGGGACCGCCGCGCGCCCCGAGCCCTACGGCGCCCCGCCGCCCCCGCGCCCGACGCCTCCGGGCCCGTCGCCCCGGCGCAGGGAGAAGGTGGTGATCCTGGGCGGCGGGCTGGGCGGCATCACCACCGCGCTCGCCCTGACCGCGCCCGAGCAGCAGGGGCGCTACGACGTCACCGTGCACACGATGGGCTGGCGGCTGGGGGGCAAGGGCGCCTCGGGCCGCGACCCCGACAACGCCCAGCGGGTGCTGGAGCACGGGCTGCACATCTGGTTCGGCTGCTACGACAACGCCTTCCAGATGATGCGCGAGATCTACGACGAGCTCGCCCGCCCGCCCGAGGCGCCGCTGGCGACCCTCGACCAGGCCTTCCGCCCCCAGAACACCTTCGTCCTGCGCGAGAGGGTGGAGGGGGAGTGGCGGGACTGGCGGCTCGACTTCCCCGAGACCCCCGCGCTGGCGGGCGGCCACCCCTCCACCCTCGCCTTCGTCGAGATCATCCTCGCCTGGGTGCGCCGCGCCCTGCACGAGGCCGGCCACGCCACCCGCTTCGAGGACCTGCTGCGCCAGGAGCTGGAGCTCGCCGCCCGGAGCCTGTTCGACGTGGCCGAGCGGGGCCTGCACCGCCTCGCCGGAATGGCCGCGGGCGCCTTCCACCTCGCCACCGGCGCCGCGGCGCCGGCGGCGGGACGCGTGACCCACGATCCCGGCGCGCTCGCCCGCGACCTGCACCACACCGCCCGCGCCCATGTCGCCACCGACGCCGCCGCCGGCCGGCGGGTGGAGCTCGCCATGGCCGAGGGCCTGCGCCTGCTGGCCGAGGCGACCTGGCGCGAGCTGTCGCCCCGCATCCCCCAGGACGACGTGGCGCGGCGGAGCTGGATTCTCGCCTATCTCGGCATCACCATCTGCCGGGGCATCCTGATCGACGACCTCGAGCGCAACGGGGTGGACTCGGTCAACGCCGAGGAAGGGCGCGACTGGCTGCGCCGTCACGCCTGCCTGCCCGACGACGAGCCGAAGAACCCCAACGGGCTCGCCTTCGACAGCCCCCTGATCCGCTCGATCTACGACGCCGCCTTCGCCTATCGGGACGGGAAGTGGGACCAGCCCGACTTCTCCGCCGCGGTGCTGCTGCGCGCCTGCCTGTGGCTGCCGTTCAGCTACAAGGGCGCCTTCTGCTACGAGATGCAGGCCGGCATGGGCGACACGATCTTCGCCCCCGCCTACCTCGCCCTGCTGGGCCGCGGCGTGAAATTCGAGTTCTTCGACCAGGTGGTGGGGCTGGAGGCCGACGCGGGCCTGAACCGGATCGAGACGGTGCGCCTCCAGAAGCAGGCGACGCCGAAGGGCCGCTACGACCCGCTGGTGAAGGTGAAGGGGCTGGAATGCTGGCCCGCCTCCCCCCTCTACGACCAGCTCGAGGAGGGCGAGGCCCTGCGCGCCGCCGGCGTGAACCTCGAGCATTACGACAGCGGCTGGGAGAACCGGGGCGAGGTGCGCGAGCTTCAGGCTGGGCGCGACTTCGACCGGGTGGTGATGGCGATCCCGCTGCCCGCCCACCGCGCCGTCTGCGGCGACCTGGTGGAGAAGATCGAGCCCTGGTTCCGCGCCACCCGGCGGGTGAAGTCCGTGCGGACCTGCGCGGCGCAGCTCTGGTTCGCCCGCCCCCGCCAGGCGCTGGGCGTGGGCGCGCCGCCCGCCGTCTCCGGCGCCTTCGTCGAGCCTTGGTCCTCGATGGCCGACTTCACCCACATCCTCGAGCGGGAGGAGTGGGGGGACGCGCGGGTCTCGACCCTCTACTACACCTGCGGAACCTTCCCCTTCGACGCCGCGAAGACCGAGGCCGAGGCGCTGGACTGGACCCGCGCCTCGATCACCGATTTCCTCGAGACCAAGTCCGCCCCCCTCTGGCCCGCCGCCCGCGACGGGGAGGGCTTCGACTGGTCCGCCCTGTTCGATCCCGGGAACCGCGAGGGGGCGGAGCGGATCCGCGGCCAGCATCTCCAGGCCAACATCGACCTGCAGGAGCTCTACGTCCTCTCGACCGCCGGGGGCATGGATCACCGGCCGAAGACGCAGGCGGCGGGGCTCTCGAACCTGGTCTTCGCGGGGGACTGGACGGACAACGGCTTCAACATCTCCTCGGTCGAGGGGGCGGTGATGTCGGGCCTCCAGGCCTCGCGCGCGATCTCGGGCTTTCCGCAGACGGTGATCGGGGAGGATCCCAGGTCCCTCTCGCCCAGCGACGATCCCGGCTACGCCGCGCGCACGGCGGCCGAGCGGGAGGCGGAGGCGCGGCGCGTGAAGCCCATCGCCCGCGCGCGCATCGGCCTCGGCCCGCGCCGGCTGGCCGCCGCGCGGGGGGCCGCGCCCGCTCCCTCGCCCGGGTCCCTGCCGCCGCCCGAGGCGCCGCCGCGGTCGATGGCGAGCCGGCCCCTGGGGCTGTTTCCGCGCCCGCCCGGCTTCCGGCCGCCGCGGATCCGCCCGCCCAAGGGCCTGCCCAAGCCGCCCTTCCCCCGCCGCCCCGGCGGGCCCCGCGGCGGCTGAGGCCGCGCGAGGCCGCCGGGCGGCGCGGCCGCCCCGCCCGGGGGCGCCGCATCTTCCCCCCTTGGACCGGGCGCCGGCCTTGGGTATCCCCACCCTCCCGGACCCCTGAGGGAGCTTCGCCTTGGACACGCCCGCCGACAGCCCGTCCCCCGTTCCCGCGCCGCAGGCCGCCGAGGGCCAGGTCGCCCAGAAGATCGCCCGGCTGATCGCCGAGGAGATCGGCGCCCGTCCGCCCCAGGTCGCCGCCGCGGTCGAGCTGCTGGACGGCGGCGCCACGGTCCCCTTCGTCGCGCGCTACCGCAAGGAGGTCACCGGCGGGCTCGACGACGCGCAGCTGCGCACCCTCGCCGACCGCCTGACTTACCTGCGCGAACTGGAGCAGCGGCGCGCCGCGATCCTCAAGTCGATCTCCGAGCAGGGCAAGCTGACCGACGACCTGCACCGCGCCATCGCGGGTGCCGAGACCAAGGCGACGCTCGAGGACCTCTACCTCCCCTACAAGCCCAAGCGCCGCACCAAGGCGATGATCGCCCGCGAGAACGGCCTGGAGCCCCTCCTGCGCGCCATCCAGGACCGGCGCGACGCCGAGCCCGAGGCGCTGGCCGCCGCCTACGTGACCGAGGCGGTGAAGGACGTGAAGGCGGCTCTCGACGGCGCCCGCGACATCCTGGTCGAGGAGCTCGCCGAGAACGCCGACCTGCTCGGCCGCCTGCGCACGCTGATGCACAAGACCGGCGTGGTCTCGGCCACCGTCGTGCCGGGCAAGGAGCAGGAGGGCGCCAAGTTCTCCGACTACTTCGCCCATTCCGAGAAGTGGGAGACGATGCCCTCCCACCGCGCGCTGGCGGTCCTGCGCGCCCAGAACGAGGAGATCGTGACCGTCGCGATCGCCCCCGACCCCGAGACCGGCGAGGCCCAGGTCGAGGCCGCGGTCGCCGCCGCCGTGGGCATCCGGGGCGACGGCCCGGGCGACGCCTGGCTGAAGAAGACCGCCGGCTGGGCCTGGCGGGTGAAGCTCAGCCTGACGATGTATCTCGACCTGATGGGCGACCTGCGCCGGCGGGCGCATGAGGAGGCCATCGCCGTCTTCGCCCGCAACCTCAAGGACCTGCTGCTCGCCGCCCCCGCCGGTCCCCGCGCCACGCTGGGCCTCGACCCCGGCATCCGCACCGGGGTGAAGGCCGCGGTGGTCGACGCGACCGGCAAGCTGCTGGAGACGGCGACCCTCTACCCGTTCCAGCCCAGGAAGGACGTCCGCGGGGCCGAGGCGAAGATCGTCGAGATGGTCCGCAAACACGGCGTCGAGCTGGTCGCCATCGGCAATGGAACCGCCTCGCGCGAGACCGAGCGGCTGGTCGCCGACGCCCTCAAGCTCCTGCCCGCGGGCGACAAGGCCCCCACCAAGGTGGTGGTCTCCGAGGCCGGCGCCTCGGTCTACTCCGCCTCCGAGCTGGCGAGCCGGGAGTTCCCCGACCTCGACGTCTCGCTCCGCGGCGCCGTCTCCATCGCGCGGCGCCTGCAGGACCCGCTGGCCGAGCTGGTGAAGATCGAGCCGAAGTCCATCGGCGTCGGCCAGTACCAGCACGACGTGGACCAGCATCGCCTCGCCAAGGCGCTCGACGGCGTGGTCGAGGATGCGGTGAACGCGGTGGGCGTGGACCTCAACACCGCCTCGGCGCCGCTGCTGGCGCGGGTGGCGGGCGTGGGCCCCTCGCTGGCGCAGAACATTGTGGTGCATCGCGACGCCAACGGCGCCTTCCCCTCGCGCAAGGCGCTCAAGAAGGTCTCGGGCCTCGGGCCCAAGGCCTTCGAGCAGTGCGCGGGCTTCCTGCGGGTGCAGGGCGGGGAGGAGCCGCTCGACGCCTCCGCCGTCCACCCCGAGGCCTACGACCTCGCCCGCGCCATCGTGAAGGCCTGCGGGCGCGACATCCGCGCGATCCAGGCCGACGGCTCGGCGCTCAAGCGGCTCGACCCCGAGGATTTCGTCACCGACGCCTTCGGCCTGCCCACCGTGCGCGACATCCTGGGCGAGCTCGAGAAACCCGGCCGCGACCCGCGCCCCGAGTTCAAGACCGCCAGCTTCGCCGACGGCGTCGAGGAGATCTCCGACCTGCGCGAGGGCATGCTGCTCGAGGGCACGGTGACCAACGTGGCGGCCTTCGGCGCCTTCGTGGACATCGGCGTCCACCAGGACGGGCTGGTGCACATCAGCCAGCTCGCCGACCGCTTCGTGAAGGACCCGCATGAGGTGGTGAAGGCCGGCGACGTGGTGAAGGTGCGGGTGATGGAGGTCGACGCCGCCCGCAAGCGCATCGGCCTCTCGATGCGCAAGCAGGCCTCGGCCGAGGACGGCCAGCCCCGCCGCAGCGGCGCCCCGCGCGACGCCCGCGGGCAGGGCGGCCGCGGTCCCGGCGGCCCCGGCGGACGCGGTCCGGGCGGGGGAGGCGGCGGCCGCGGCCCCCACAAGGGCGGCCCCGGCGGCAAGGGGCCCGGCGGCGGCGGCAAGCCCGGCGGCGGCGCGCCCGCCCCCGGAGAGGGCGCGCTGGGCGCGGCCCTGCTCGACGCCATCCGCAAGCGCGGCTGATCCCGCGCCCCGGCCCGCCGTCCGCGCCGCCGGGGCCGGGCGCCCCGCCGGCCCTGCGCCGCGGGCGGGCGGCCGGACCCAGGCGCCGCGCCCGCCGCGGCGCCTCGCGCCAATCCGCGCGCGGGCCTGCCTCGGCGCCTCGCTGCTATCCCCGCGCCGCGCCTGCCGCGCCGCCCTTCCACGTCCTCCGCGACGCGCTATGTTCCGCAGGACCCGGCCCCACGAAAGGACGCGCCATGACGCGAACCCCCGGCGGATGCCTCTGCGGCGCGGTCCGCCTGGTCGCGACCGGCGAGCCCTCCCGCGTCTGCCTCTGCCACTGTCTCGATTGCCGCAAGCACCATGGCGCGCCGTTCTACGCCGCCGCCATCTTCCCCGAGGCGGCGGTCGAGATCTCCGGCGAGACGAACCACTACAAGGGCCGCCACTTCTGCCCCCGCTGCGGCTCCTCGGTCTTCGCCCGCTCGGAGGGGGAGGTCGAGGTGCATCTCGGCGCCCTCGACGCCCCCGACCGGTTCGCCCCGACCTACGAGCTCTGGACCTGCCGGCGCGAGAGCTGGCTGCCCCCGATCCCCGGCCTCGCGCTCCACGAGCGGGACCAGGAGGACTGAGGCGCCGCGCGCGCCCTCAGCCCACCTCGATCGGCAGCCGCTCGTCCTTCGCCCATTCGGACATCGAGGCGTCGTAGACCGCCACGTCCTCGTATCCCAGCTGGTGCTGGAGGAACGCGTCCAGCGTCGCCGCGATGCCGCCGCCGCAGTAGTTCAGCACCCGCTTCTCCGGCGTCGCCCCGGCCGCCGCGAAGGCCTCCGCCGCCGCCCGGGGCGAGACCAGCCGCTTCGTCTGCGGATCCACCAGCGAGCCCGCCGGCACGTTCGTCGACCCCGGGATCCGCCCCGGCCGCCCGTAGCGCGCGTTTTCGCCCGAGTGCAGGTCCGGGCTCAGCGCGTTCAGCGAGCACACGGCCCCGTCCCCGATCGCGGCCAGCATCTCCTCCTTGCCCACGAACAGGCCCGGCCGCTCCTTCGCGACCAGTCGGCCCTCGGGATAGTCGACCGGCTCGGTCGAGACCGGCCGCCCCTCGGCCTCCCACAGGTCGAACCCGCCGTCGAGGATGGCCGCGTCGTCGAAGCCGATCCAGCGCAGCATCCACCAGACCCGCGTCGCCCACTGCGGCGTGCCGCGGGAATAGAGGACGACCCGCGTCCCCTCGCCCACGCCCACCCTGGCGAAGGCGTCCGCCGTGGCCTGGGCCGAGCGGCGCATGAAGCGCGTCGGCGCATCGTCCTGCGACAGCTCCTCCTGCAGGTCGAGGAACCGCGCGCCGGGGATGTGGCCTGCCTCCCAGTCCGCCCGCCCGCTCTCGACCCGGTAGGGCCGACCGGTGCCGACCTCGTAGCGCAGGTAGACGGTGCAGTCGTAGATCCGCAGGTCCGGATCGCCGAGCCGCGCCTGCAGTCCCGCGCCGTCCACGATCGCCTCGGGCCGCCGCCAGGAGGGGTTGCTCAGGGTCTGGGTCATGGGGGGTCTCCTCCTCCGGCCGGTCTCCGCGCCGGCTGTCGAGGGCCACCCTGACCGGGCGCGCCATGCGCATCAAGGCCCGGCGACGCGTGCGGGACGCAAGGGGCGAGGGCCGGCGCGAGCCTCCGGCAGCCCCTCCGACGTGGATCTAGATGCTCCAGAGCGCGCGCGCGGCACATGCGCACCGGTCTCCCCCGACCGCGCCGGGCACGGCGATTCAGAGCCGCGAAACCGTGCGGTTTCATTGCAGCTCGGGGCGGGGCGGTCATCTGGGAGAAATGGCGCACCCGACAGGATTCGAACCTGTGACCTCTGCCTTCGGAGGGCAGCGCTCTATCCAGCTGAGCTACGGGTGCGTCGAGGGCGGTGTATAGCGGGCGCCGCGGGGCGGTGCAACGCAGGATCGAAGGGGGCCGCGGGCGTTTTCAGTCCTTCGGACGGGCGGCCTTCTCGGCCACGCCCGAGACGCCCTCGCGCCGCTGCAGCTCTGCCAGCACGTCGGCCAGCGAGACGTCGCGCGCGGCCAGCATGACCAGCAGGTGGTAGAGCGTGTCGGCCGCCTCCGCCTTCAGCTCGGCGCGGTCGTTGGCGGCGGCGGCGATCACCGCCTCGACCGCCTCCTCCCCGAACTTCTGGGCGCACTTGCGCGGCCCCTTCGAGAACAGCTTCGCCGTGTGGCTGCTGGCGGGATCGGCGCCCTTGCGCGAGCGGATCACCGCGTCGAGACGCGCCAGAACCGAGAGGTCGAGCGCGGCGGAGGGCTGGGGGGCCTTGGGCATCGGGGGCTCCTGTCGACGCAGGGAAGGGGCGGCGGCGGGTCGGTCCGGATCGGGAGGGCGGCTCACAACCGCACGGGGATGCCGGCGGCGGCCATCGCGGCCTTCGCCTCCCCGATCGTGTGGTGGCCGAAGTGGAAGATCGAGGCGGCGAGCACCGCCGAGGCATGGCCCTCGGTCACCCCCTCGACCAGGTGCTCGAGCGAGCCGACGCCCCCCGAGGCGATCACCGGGATCGAGACGGCGTCCGCCACCGCGCGGGTCAGCGGCAGGTTGTAGCCCGCGCGCGTGCCGTCGCGGTCCATCGAGGTCAGCAGGATCTCTCCCGCGCCGCGCCGCTCCATCTGCAAGGCGAACTCGACGGCGTCGATGCCGGTGCGGGTGCGGCCGCCATGCGTAAAAATTTCCCAGCGGCCGGGCTCGACGGTCTTGGCGTCGATGGCCACCGTGATGCACTGGGCGCCGAACTTCTCGGCGGCCGCGTCGATCACGTCGGGGGTGTTCACGGCGGCCGTGTTGAAGCTGACCTTGTCGGCGCCGGCCAGCAGCAGGTTGCGCACGTCCTCGACCGTGCGCACGCCGCCGCCGATGGTCAGCGGCATGAAGCACTGCTCGGCCGTGCGCGCGGCGATGTCGAGGATGGTGCCCCGGTTCTCGTGGCTCGCGGTGATGTCGAGGAAGCAGAGCTCGTCGGCGCCCGCGGCGTCGTAGGCGCGCGCGGCCTCCACCGGGTCGCCGGCGTCCACCAGGTCGACGAAGTTCACGCCCTTCACCACCCGGCCGCCGGCGACGTCGAGGCAGGGGATCACGCGGGTCTTGAGCATGGAAGGTCTCCGGGCGGGCGGCGGCGCGCCTCCCTATAGCCCGGCCCGCGGGGGGACCGAAAGAGGGCGGGCGGCCGCGGCGCGCGGCCCGCGCAGGCGGGGGCGCAGGGCCGACCCAGACCCCGGGCCCCGCCCCGACGCCACGGCCGGGACGGGGCCTGACGCCTGTCTCAGGCCGTCGCCGCGACGGGCGGCGGCGGGGCGCGCCTCCCCCGGCCGCGCCGACGCGCGGCGAGGCCCAGCGCCAGCATTCCGGCGCCCAGCAGCGGCAGGGCCGCGGGCGTGGGCACGGCGGCGGCGCGCAGGGTCAGGGTCCCCAGCTCGCTCGACACGCCGCCGCTGTAGTAGGTGGTGAAGGGGAACGCGTTCGGCTGCTGGTCGTTCACCCCGAGCGCGTTGCCGGTCTGATCCCACAGCAGCAGCGTCTCCGGCCCCGCCGGATCGCCGCCGGCGAAGATCTCCTGCTCCATGCCCAGCACGACGCCGGTGAAGCCGTCGCCCGTCGCGTTCACCACGAACTCGGCGTAGAGGTAGCTGAGCTCGGCGAGGACGAAGGTCAGCTCGACGACGCTCCAGGGGATGGTGAAGGACAGGTCGTCCAGATCCGCCGCGGTCAGCGTCGCGCCGGGGGCGAAGCTCGCCTCCGAGAAGGCGACGTAGCCGGTGATGGGCCAGGCGTAGGTTCCGTAGCCGCCCGAGTCGTAGGTCGTGGGCCCGACGTAGTCGAACACCACGCTGGCTGCGGCAGGGGCCGCGCCCGCCGTGCAAAAGGCGGCCGCGAAGGCCGCCGTCCTCAACCAATGCATCGCTGGTCCTGTTGCGAAAGCGACAATCGACGGGGCCGTCGTGCCGAATCGCATCGCCGCCGTCGCGGCCGCCTCGCGGCATCCCACCCCGCCGCGAAATTTGTCACAGCGTGAAACCGTCTTCCACGGATTTCTGCGCGCGCCCGGCGCCGGCCTCGTCGGACCCCCGGCGCGAGCGGCCGCTCAGGCGGCGAGGACGGCCGCCGCCTCCGCCGGATCCAGGCGCCCGTCGTAGAGCGCGCGGCCCGAGATCACCCCGTCCAGCGGCGCGCCGCAGGCCTTGGCCGCGCGGATGTCGTCCATCGAGGAGACGCCGCCCGAAACGATGATCGGGATCGCGACGGCGTGGGCGAGCTCGGCCGAGGCCGCGATGTTGGGCCCCTGCATGGCGCCGTCGCGGTCGATGTCGGTGTGGATGATCGCGGCGACGCCCGCGTCCTCGAACCGGCGGGCGAGGTCGACGGCCGAGATGTCGGTGGTCTCGGCCCAGCCCTCGACCGCGGCCATGCCGTCGCGGGCGTCGATGCCCACCGCGACCTGGCCGGGGAAGGCCTTGGCTGCGGCCTTCACGAACTCCGGGTCGCGCACCGCGGCGGTGCCCAGGATCACGCGGGCGACGCCGCGGGTCAGCCAGGCCTCGACCTGGGCCATGTCGCGGATGCCGCCGCCGAGCTGCGCGGGGATGGTGATGGCCGAGAGGATCTGCTCCACCGCCGCCGCGTTGGCCGGGCGCCCGGCGAAGGCGCCGTCGAGGTCGACGATGTGCAGCCATGCGCAGCCCGCGTCCTGAAAGGCGCGCGCCTGGGCGCCGGGATCGTCGTTGAAGACGGTCGCGCTCTCCATCTCGCCGCGCAGCAGGCGCACGCAACGGCCTTCCTTCAGGTCGATGGCGGGGTAGAGGATCATGGCGCCGGTCTCCGAAGTCAGCAGGCGGACAAGTCAGCGGGCAGGGCGGGGCGGCGGAGATTTGGACCGGTCCGCCCCCGAACGCAAGCCGCGCCGCCCCTTCGGGAGCGCCTGTTCTCCGGAGCCGTCTCTCGCTGATGCCGTGAAGAGCGACTCGGCCCCCGGGGTCAAGGATCGCGCAGCGACCCCGCGAAGCGGGGCTTGTCCTTGACCCCGGGGGCCGAGTCGCTCAGGCATCTTCAGCGAGAGACGGATCCGGAGACCAGGCGCGGGCGCTTTGTTCTTGGGTGAGTCAGGAGCGCCTGCGCGTCTCGAACGCCACGCCCGCCCCAGTCTCCCGGTCCCCCAAGCGCCACCCCCGCTCCGCGCCGCGGGCAGGAGATCGCCCCGTGCGCGACGCCCGACGCGGCGCCTCCGCCCCCTGCTCAGGGCTTCCAGGCGAGGAAGTTGGCGATCAGGCGCAGCCCCGTGGCCTGGCTCTTCTCCGGGTGGAACTGGGTGCCCGCCATGTTGTCGCGCGCCACCATCGCGGTGACCTTGCCGCCGTGCATGACGTGGGCGCAGAGCGCCTCGGGGTCCTGCGGCGTGAGGTGGAAGGAGTGCACGAAATAGGCGTGGTCGCCGTCCGCGATCCCCTCCAGCAGGGGGTGGGGGCGGTCGATGACCAGCTCGTTCCAGCCCATGTGGGGGATCTTCAGCGACGGATCGTCGATCTCGATCGCCGCCACGTCCCCGCCGATCCAGCCGAAGCCCGAGTGGGCGCCGAACTCCAGCCCGCGGTCGGCCATCAGCTGCTGGCCGACGCAGATGCCCAGGAACGGCGTGCCTGCGGCGACGCGCTCCTCGATCGTCTCCCACATGCCGGGCACCGCGCGCAGGCCCGCGGCGCAGTCGCCGAAGGCGCCCACGCCCGGCAGCACGATGCGCTCGGCCCGGCGCACGGCCTCGGCGTCGTCGGTGACCAGGATCGGGCCGCCCGCGCCGCTCTCGCGGCTCATCCGCTCGAAGGACTTGGCGGCCGAGTGCAGGTTGCCCGAGCCGTAGTCGACGATCGCGGTTCCTGCGGCAGTGGTCATAGCGCGCCCTTCGTGCTCGGCAGCGCGCCCTTCTGGCGCGGATCCTCCTCGACCGCCTCGCGCAGGGCGCGGGCGACGGCCTTGAAGATGGACTCGGCGATGTGGTGGCTGTTCGCCCCGTCCAGCAGGGCGACGTTCAGCGTCATCCGCGCGTTCATGGCGAAGGCGGTGAAGAACTCGCGCACCAGTTCGGTGTCGAAGGTCCCGATCTTCTCGGTCGGGAACTCGACCTTCCACACCAGGAAGGGCCGGCCCGACAGGTCGAGCGCCGCGCGAACCAAAGATTCGTCCATCGGCAGCAGGCACGCGCCGTAGCGCCGGATCCCGCGCTTGTCGCCCACGGCCTGGGCCAGCGCCTGGCCCAGCGCGATGCCCACGTCCTCGACCGAGTGGTGGTCGTCGATGTGCCGGTCGCCCGTGCAGCGCACCGTCATGTCGATCAGCGAGTGGCGCGCGAGCTGGTCGATCATGTGATCGAAGAACCCGACGCCGGTGGCGCAGTCGTGCGCCCCGGTCCCGTCCAGGTTCAGCTCGACCGAGATGTCGGTCTCGTTGGTCTTGCGCGTCAGGCTGGCGGTGCGCATGGGATTTCCCCCGGATCTTGCGGACCGCAGGGGTATAGCGGCGCCCGGGGCCGGCGGAAAGAGCCCCGGACGACGCGCCCGGCGGGCCGCCGCGCAGGGCCGGCGGGGCAGGGCGCGCGGCGCCCCACGGTCGCGACCCTTGCGTCAACTCGGGTGGCGTCCCCCCGCCCCGCCGCCTATATGGCCGCACGAACCCGATCCAGCCCCAGGCCCCCGCGCCCGGGGCGCAGAGCACGCAGAGGCCCCATGAGCGCAGACGACTTCCCCGGCTGGCACGGCACCACCATTCTCGCGGTCCGGCGCGGCGGCAAGGTGGTGGTCGCGGGCGACGGACAGGTCTCGCTCGGCAACACCGTCATCAAGGGCACCGCGCGCAAGGTGCGCCGGCTCTCGCCCGGCGGCGCGCCGGTGGTGGTGGGCTTCGCCGGCTCCACCGCCGACGCCTTCACCCTGCTCGAGCGGCTCGAGAGCAAGCTCGAGGCGCAGCCGGGCCAGCTTATGCGCGCCTGCGTCGACCTCGCCAAGGACTGGCGGACCGACAAGTATCTTCGCAACCTCGAGGCGATGCTGATCGTCACCGACGGCGCCCAGCTGTTCGTGATCACCGGCGCCGGCGACGTGCTGGAGCCCGAGCACGACGTCGCCGCCATCGGCTCCGGCGGCAACTTCGCCATGGCCGCGGCGCGGGGCCTGATGGAGACCGAGCTCGACGCCGAGACCATCGCCCGCAAGGCCATGGCCATCGCCGCCGACATCTGCGTGTTCACCAACGGCAAGCTGACGGTCGAAACCCTCGATGGCTGAGGCCCCCCAAGCCCCTTCGGACGCCGCCCCCGCCGACGCGATCCTCGACGCCGCCGATCTTCGCGCCGCCGTCGGCGCGGGGATGATCGACGAGCGTCAGGCCGTGCGCCTGGCCGCCCTGGGCGAATCCCGCCGCGGCCTGCGCGCCCGCGTGGGCGACGAGCCGTTCGAGCTGTTCCGCGGCCTCAACGACGTGTTCGTCGCCGCGGGCGTCGCGATCCTGGGCATGGGCGGCTGGCTGCTGGGCCTGGCGTTCGGAGAGCTCGGGCCCGGCCTGATGGGCGTGATCGGCGCCTGGGGGCTGGCCGAATACCTCACCCTGCGCCGCCGCATGACGCTGCCCAGCCTGCTGCTGGCGATCGGCTTCACGGTCTCGGCCGGGATGGCGGCGACGGGGCTCTTCGTCTCCCAGGCGGATCTCTACGGCGAGACGCCCGCCGTCTCCGCCTTCGCCGCGGTCACCGGCGCGGCGCTGGTGGCGGCGCTCGCCTTCTTCGCCCGCTTCCGGCTGCCCTTCGCGCTGTTCCTGGCGGCGCTCGCGGCCTACGCCACGCTGCTGATCGCGCTCGCCGGCGACGGCGAGGCGGCGGTGCAGGCGATCATCGCGGGCGGCGGGCCGGCGGCGCTGTTCGACCTCGGCTCGACCTCGATCTTCGCCATCGCCACGCTGGTCTTCGGGCTGGCCTGCTTCGCGCTGGCGCTCAGCTTCGACCTGCGCGATCCGCACCGGGTCACGCGGCTCTCGGCCTGCGGGTTCTGGCTGCACCTCGCGGCCGGGCCCGCCATCGTCAACACCGTGGCGCTCAGCCTGCTGAACGATCCCGGCGCGATCTCCGGCCTGCTGATGGCGCTGTTCCTGGCGCTGCTGGCGGTGCTGGCGCTGGCGCTCGACCGCCGCTCGCTGCTGCTGGCCGCGGCCGCCTACCTCGCCTCGATGGTCTGGGGCGTGGTCGAAGCGGCAGAGCTCGGCGCCGCCGGCGGGCTGATGCTGCTGGGCGCCATCGTCATCGGCCTCGGCGCCGGCTGGACGGGCCTTCGCACCCGCCTGATGCGCGCGCTGCCCGACTTCCCCGGCAAGGACCGGCTGCCCCCCTGGGCCCCGCCCGCCTGACATCCTTTTGGGACGCGCGCGCCCTGCCAGGGCCCGCGGCGCGATACGGAGACCCCCATGACCGACCTGACCCCCCGCGAGATCGTCTCGGAGCTCGACCGCTTCATCATCGGCCAGCAGGAGGCCAAGCGCGCCGTCGCCGTGGCGCTCCGCTCCCGCTGGCGGCGCCGGCAGCTCGACGCCGACCTGATGCAGGAGGTGACGCCCAAGAACATCCTGATGATCGGCCCGACCGGCGTCGGCAAGACCGAGATCTCGCGCCGCCTCGCCAAGCTGGCGCAGGCGCCCTTCATCAAGGTCGAGGCCACCAAGTTCACCGAGGTCGGCTACGTCGGCCGCGACGTCGAGCAGATCATCCGCGACCTGGTCGAAGCCGCCATCGTGATGATCAAGGAGCGTCGCCGCGACGAGATGAAGGCCCGCGCCCACGGCGCCGCCGAGGAGCGGGTGCTGGACGCGCTGACCGGCTCGGGCAGCCGCGATTCCACCCGCGACATGTTCCGCCGCAAGCTGCGCGCGGGGGAGCTGGACGACACCGAGATCGAGCTCGACCTCGAGGACACCTCCAACCCCTTCGCAGCCTTCGAACTGCCGGGCCAGCAGCCGGGGCAGATGGCGGACCTCGGCTCGATCTTCGGCAAGGCGCTGGGCGGGCGCACCCGCAAGCGCAAGGTGAAGGTGAAGGACAGCTACGAGCTGCTGATCGCCGAGGAGGCCGACAAGCTCGTCGACCAGGAGACGGTGACCCGCGACGCGATCGAGGCGGTGGAGCAGTCGGGGATCGTGTTCCTCGACGAGATCGACAAGGTCTGCGCGCGCGAAGGCGCGAAGGGCGCCGACGTGTCGCGCGAGGGCGTGCAGCGCGACCTGCTGCCCCTGATCGAGGGCACGACCGTGACCACCAAGCACGGCGCGGTGAAGACCGACCACGTCCTCTTCATCGCCTCGGGCGCCTTCCACGTCTCCAAGCCCTCGGACCTGCTGCCGGAGCTTCAGGGCCGCCTGCCGATCCGGGTGGAGCTGAAGGCGCTGACCGAGGCGGATTTCGTGCGCATCCTGACCGAGACGGACAACGCCCTGACCCGCCAGTACGCCGCCCTGCTGGAGACCGAGGGGGTGAGCGTGGACTTCGCCGAAGACGGCGTCGCCGCCATCGCGGAGTTCGCGGCCGAGGTGAACCGCTCGGTCGAGAACATCGGCGCGCGCCGCCTGCACACGGTGCTGGAGCGGGTCTTCGAGGAGCTGAGCTACGAGGCGCCCGACCGCGGCGGCCAGTCGGTGACCATCGACCGCGCCTATGTCGAGGCCCGCGTCGGCGCGCTGGCCCATTCCGCCGACATGAGCCGCTACGTGCTCTGATCCGGGCGGCCGGCGCGGGCCTACCGAGGCTGCGCCCGGCCCGCGCCCCCGCCCCCGGCCCGCCTCCCGCCCGCCCTCCCCGGCGGGCCGGGGGCGGGGGCGCGGGCCTTCGCGGCGGGCGTCGGGTCGGGGACGGCGAGCAGCCCGGCCTCGCGGCGTTTGCCTCGGGGCCTGCGACGGGCGACACTGCCGCCTGCGTAAAGACATGCGGAAGCGGACGCGACAGGGAGTCGGCGCGATGAAGGATTTCGGGACCACCGGCCACGCGGTCTCCGCCGACGAGCGGGCGGCGCTGGAGCGCGAGGCGCTCTACGTCCCCGCCAACCCGCCGCCGCCGATGGCGAAGCTCGAGGCCTCGCGCCTGCTGCGCAAGGTCAACACCGTGCGGATGATGTGGAAGGGGTCGAAGAACCTGCTCGACCTGATCCACCCGGAGCTGGCCGGGCGGCGCTGGCACGTCGTGCGCGCGGGCGGGGAGACGATCTTCACCGTCAACGACGCCGACTTCGCCCGCCACGTCCTGCAGGTCAATTCCGACGCCTACGTGAAGGGCCGGCTCTACGAGATCATCTTCTCGAAGTTCCTGCGCAAGAGCTCGCTGACCATGGACGGCGACGTCTGGCGCCAGCGCCGCCGCCTGATCTCGCCCGCCTTCAACGCCCGCGCCATCAAGGGGGTCGAGGCCGTCGTCGCCCGCCATGTCGAGGCGATGCTGGAGAGCTGGGGCGAGGCCGCCGACGCCGCCCGCCCCGTCGACCTGACCCACGACGTGGGCGAACTCGCCATGCGCATCGCCATGGAGGCGTTCTTCTCCGCCGACATGGGCGACGACCCCGCCCGCATCGGCGACCTGATGGACAAGGTCATCACCGACGCGGGCTCGCCGCCCTTCGCGGACATCATGAACCTGCCGGGCTGGTTCCCCCGCCGCTCCCGCAAGCAGGCGATGGGCTGGCTGGAGGAGCTCGACGCCTGGCTCTACGGCCTGATCGACGCCCGCCTCGCGCGGCGCGACCAGGGCGAGCCGGAGGCGCCGGACCTGCTCGACATCCTCGTCCACGCCAAGGACGAGGAGACGGGCGCCTTCCTCGACCGCCAGTCGATCCGCAACGAGGTGCTGACGCTGTTCGCCGCCGGGCACGAGACCACGGCGCTGAGCTTCGCCTGGGGCCTCGACCGCCTGTCGCGGGAGCCGGACTGGCAGGACCGCCTCGCCGCCGTCGCGGCGGAGGCGGAGGCCGAGGCGGGCGGCCCTCTGGATCCCGCCCAGGCGCGCGGCGTCGCGCTGCTGCCGGCGGCCTACGACGAGATCCTGCGCCTCTACCCGCCGGCCTTCTCGATCGGGCGCCAGGCGATCGCCGCCGACCGGTTCGAGGACGTGGAGATCGCGCCCGGCACGCGCATCCAGATCGTGATCGGCATGATCCACCGGAACCCCCGCTACTGGGAGCGGCCGGGCGTCTTCGACCCCGAGCGGTTCCTGCCCGCGGGCCGGGCCGGGCGGCATCCGTTCGCGCATATCCCCTTCGGCGGCGGGCCGCGGATCTGCGTGGGGCTGGCGCTGGCGCGGCTGGAAGGGGTGCTGCTGCTGGCGCGCGCGCTGCCGCGCTTCCGCCTCGCCCCCGACGGCCCCCCGCCTGAGCCGGTGGGCAAGATCACCCTGCGCACCCGCGCGCCCGTGACCCTTCGGGTCGCGCGCCGCGGCTGAGACGGGGCGGCCGGGGGCCTCGCCCGCCGCCCCTGTCGTCAGGCGCTGCGCCGGTTCAACCGTGGCGCGGCGGCCCCGCCGCCGGTCTCGCCGCCGCCGTTCCGGCCGGGCGGCTCTCCTCTTCCAGGCGGCCTCCGCCCGGACCGGCCGCGCCGGGCCGCGGGCGGCGCGGTCCTCCCTTGGTCGAATGCTCGTATACAAAGCAAATGCTCGCTTTCTCGGCGGCCGCGTGCTTGAGTGACCGTCCGACAAGCGCCGCCGCGGGTCCCTCCGGGGGCGGACGGCGCGGAAGGCCGGGCGTGAACCCGGTCTTCAGAGAGCATGGGGCAGGGTGCCGTCGGAGCCGGGCCGTGGGCCCGACGGGACGAGAACGGGTGGGTGACGAGCATGAGCAAGCGAACCGCGCGCACGGCGATGCCGGGCTACGCCGAGATGATGGCGCCCTGGATGATGATGACCGAGATGTGGCGCTTCCACTACGAGGCCTCGGCCGCCGCGGCGGAGGTGATCCTGCGCCGCACGCTGCTGGCCGCGACCGGGGCGCTGAGCCTGCAGGAGGCGGTCGACATGGTGCTGGAGAAGCCCGCCGCCTTCTCGAGCGCGCTCGAGGAGATGGCGCTGGCGCTGGCCGGCGGGGCCGCCCCGCAGGAGGCGATGCGCGCCGCCGCCGTGCCGGTCACGCGCCGCATGCAGGCCAACGCCCGGCGCCTGCGGCGCTGACGCGACCGCCGCCCCGGGGCCCCGCGCGCTCAGTCGGCGCGAGGGGCGGGGCGGCCGGCCTCGTCCTCCTCGCACAGCGCCAGGAAGCGCGCGCGGGTGACGGCGAAGGCCGAGCTGCGATCCTCGACGTCCGCGACCGCCTGATACAGCGCGCGCGGCCCGGGCATCGCGTCCATGTTCATCCACCAGATGAAGCCGCCGCCCTCGTCCCGCGTCAGCCGCGCGAGGCGCGCCAGCAGCGCGCGCGCCACGCCCCGGCGGCGGAAGGCGGGGTCCACCGCCAGGTCCTGCAGGTAGCGGCCGCGCACCGCGTAGGCGGTCTCGTAGGCCGGCTGGTGGACGGCGACGCCGGCGGCGGCGCCGTCGATCTCGGCCAGCAGCACCTTCAGCCCGATGTCTCCCGCGAACACGTCCCGCCGCACGATCTCGGCCGTCATCGCCCCCGCCTCTCCGCTGATCTCGGCGCCGAGGATGTTCATCAGCCGCGCCACCTCCTGCGCGTCGGCGTCGCCCGCCTCGCGGATCGTCAGGCCCGCGGGACGCGGGCCGGGGGCGAGGGGGAGCGGGTCGGCGGGCCAGTCGGGGGCGGTCATCGCGCGGGATCCTCGGGTCGCAGCGGGCCGGGCGCCGGGGGCGGCCGGAAACGGAACGGGCGGGCCGAAGGTCCCGGCCCGCCCGTCGATGTCGTCAGGCGCCCGGCGCGGCCGGGCGGGGCCTCAGGCCAGCTCGCGCACGTCGGTCAGCTTGCCGGTCACCGCCGCGGCCGCGGCCATCGCCGGGCTCAGCAGGTGGGTGCGGCCGCCGCGGCCCTGACGGCCCTCGAAGTTGCGGTTCGAGGTCGAGGCGCAGCGCTCGCCCGGCTTCAGCTGGTCGGGGTTCATCCCGAGGCACATCGAGCAGCCGGCCATGCGCCACTCGAAGCCCGCGTCGATCAGCTTCTGGGCGATGCCCTCCTCCTCGGCCTGGGCGCGCACGAGGCCCGAGCCGGGGACGATCATGGCGCGCACGCCCTCCTTGACCTTGCGGCCCTCCATGACCTTCGCAACCTCGCGCAGGTCCTCGATGCGGCCGTTGGTGCACGAGCCGATGAACACCGTGTCGATCTCGATGTCCTTCAGCGCGGTGCCGGGCTTCAGGCCCATGTACTCGAGCGAGCGGGTCGCGGCCGAGACCTTGCCGCCCTTGAAGCTGTCGGGCGAGGGGACGACGGCCGAGATCGGCAGCACGTCCTCGGGCGAGGTGCCCCAGGTCACCACGGGCTCGATCTCGGCGGCGTCGATCTCGATGATCTTGTCGTAATGCGCGCCCTCGTCCGAGGTCAGGGTCTTCCAGTGCGCCAGCGCCATCTCCCACGCGGCGCCCTTCGGCGCGTAGGGACGGCCCTTCACATACTCGAAGGTCTTCTCGTCGGGGGCGATCAGGCCGGCGCGGGCGCCGCCCTCGATGGCCATGTTGCAGACCGTCATGCGGCCTTCCATGGACAGCGAGCGGATCGCGGAGCCCGCGTACTCGATCACGTAGCCGGTGCCGCCGGCGGTGCCGGTCTTGCCGATCACGGTCAGGGTGATGTCCTTGGCGGTGACGCCGACGGGCAGCTCGCCCTCGATCTTCACCAGCATGTTCTTGGACTTCTTCTGGATCAGCGTCTGGGTGGCGAGCACGTGCTCGACCTCCGAGGTGCCGATGCCGTGCGCCAGCGCGCCGAAGGCCCCGTGGGTGGCGGTGTGGCTGTCGCCGCACACGATGGTCATGCCCGGCTGGGTCAGGCCCTGCTCCGGCCCGATGATGTGCACGATGCCCTGGCGGACGTCGTTCACGTCGAAATAGGTCACGCCGAAGTCGGCCGCGTTCTTGCGCAGCGTGTCGATCTGCAGCTTCGCCTCGGGATCCGAGATCTCGCCGGTGGCGCGGCCCACGTCGGTGGGCACGTTGTGGTCGGGCACGGCGACCGTCAGCTCGGGGCGGCGCACCGGGCGGCCGGCCATGCGCAGACCCTCGAAGGCCTGGGCCGAGGTGACCTCATGGGTCAGGTGCATGTCGATGTAGAGGAGGCAGGTGCCGTCCTCGGCCTCGTGCACCACGTGGGAGTCCCAGATCTTGTCGTACAGGGTCTTGGGGCCGGTGCTCTTGGGGGCGGTCATCGCGTTCGTCTCCGGAATTGGCGTCAGGCTGGGGTCGTCATCAGTCGCGGTCCGCGCGGGCGCGGTCCCGGGCTTCAGAGAAGGCCAGGGAGTTCGGCGTAGCGGCCGAAGAAGCGCCACGGCAGGCGGGCGCGGTCGCTCATGACGAGGGGTCCGGACATGGCGCGGAAATTATGTCGCGCATCCGCCGGCCGCAAGCGGGGAATCGCAGGCGGACGAAACCGGCGCGCCGGCGGGCGGCTCTGCCGGCCGCTGCGCGGCCGGGACGCCCGCCCGCCGACCCCGGTCCCGGGGCTCAGAGATCCCAGGGCAGGGCGGGGCCCGCGGGGACGATGCAGTGGGGGTTGAGGCTGCGGATCGAGTGGTAGCCGCGCTTGATATGGTCGATCGAGACCGTCTCCCGCACGCCCGGAAGCGCCAGCATCCGCCCCGTGTGCGCGGTCAGCGCGGGGTGGTCGACCAGCCGGCGCAGGTTGCACTTGAACAGGCCGTGATAGGCCGCGTCGAAGCGGATCAGGGTGACGAACAGGCGCACGTCGGTCTCGGTCACGCGCTCCCCGAACAGGAACGGGCCGCCGGCGGCGAGGCGGGATTCGAGCGCGTCGAGCATCGCGAAGACCTCGGCGAAGGCGTCTTCGTAGGCCTCTTGCGTGGTGGCGAAGCCGGCGCGGTAGACGCCGTTGTTGAGGCGCGCGTAGACCTCGGCGTTCAGCGCGTCGATCGCCTCGCGCAGGTCCTCGGGGCAGAGGTCGACGGCGTTGCGGGCGAGCGGGCCGAAGCCCGAGTTCAGCATCCGCAGGATGTCGGCGGATTCGTTGTTCACGATCGTCCGGCGGGTCTTGTCCCACAGCACCGGCACCGTGGCCCGGCCCGAGACGGTCGGGTCGGCGGCGGTGTAGATCTCGTGCATCCACGTCGCGCCGAACTCCGGATCGGCGGAGGGGGCGAGGCCCGTGGCGGCGCCCGTTCCGAAGCGCCAGCCCTGGGCGCCCAGCTCCGGCTCGACCACCACCACCTCGATCGCCTCCTCCAGCCCCTTCAGCGCCCGCCCGATCAGCGTGCGGCAGGCCCAGGGGCAGATCAGCGCCACGTATAGGCGATAGCGCCCCGCCTCCGCCGCGAAGCCGCCCTCGCCGGTGGGGCCGGGGGCGCCGTCGGGGGTCACCCAGTTACGGAAGCTCGAGGTCTGGCGCACGAAGCCGCCCTTGGCGTCCGTCGCCTGCACGGGCTGCCAATCCTCGGTCCAGCGGCCGTTCACCAGCATCGCGGGGTCTCCTGTCGTCGGGGGGGGGGCGGGACCGGCGCGCCCTGAGGGACGCGCGGTCGGATTATTCGGGTCGGGATCAGGCGGCCAGCGCCACCGCGCCGCCCCAGGGGTCGTGCAGCAGGGTCAGGCCGTCGCGCGTCTCGGGGACGAGGCCCGCGGCCTCGGCGCGGGCCAGCGCCGCGTCGCGCACGGCGGGCTCGCGCGCCGCCAGCACCACCTGGTCCAGCCCGACCATGCCCTGGGGCCGGCGCTTCGCGCCGCGGCTGTTCCAGACGTTGCCGGCGAGCTGGTGGTGATAGCCGCCCGAGCCGTAGAAGCTCGCGCCCGGGTAGTCAGCCACCACGTCGAAGCCCAGCACGTCGCGATAGAAGCCGTCGGCGCGCCCGGTCTCGCCGACCTGCAGGTGCACGTGGCCCACCATCAGCCCCGACGGCGCCTGCGCATAGGCCCCGCCGCCGCCGCTGGCGAGCAGGTCCTGCGCGTCGAGCGGCAGGGTGGCGAGCCGGATCTCGCCCGACGGCTCCCGCCAGGAGGCGACGGGCCGGTCGGCATAGACCTCGATCCCGTTGCCCTCGGGGTCCGAGAGGTAGACCGCCTCCGAGACGACATGGTCCGAGGCGCCCTCCAGCCGGATCCCCGCCTGCGCGGTCCGGTTCAGCCATCGGCCCAGGTCGGCGCGCGAGGGCATCAGGAAGGCGGTGTGGAAGAGCCCCGCCTGGCGGCGGTCGAGCGGCGCGAGCCGCGCGTCGCCGCTCAGCTCCAGCAGCGCGCGCGGCGCGCCGTCGGGCCCGGGCGCGCCCAGCACCGCGAAGCCCGCGCCCTGGTCGATGCGCGAGAGGCCCAGCAGCCCCTCGTAGAAGTCGGCGACGCGGGCGAGGTCGCGCACCCGCAGGCGCACGCGGGCGACATGCAGCGGCGCGGCGTGCAGGTCGAACATCGCGCCGGGCGCCGTCGCGGCGGAGGCGGTGGGGGCGTCGGTCATGGGCTCTCTCCTGGCGGCGCGGGGCGAAGGGGCGGTCCCGCTCAATATGCCCCCGGCGCCTGCGGGCGATAATATGGGCAGGCCGGAATATATTGTGGCCGTCGGCGAAACGCGGGGCCGGAGCCGACGCGCCCGGCGACATCCGTCGCATTCCTGTTCCCGATGGTCGGGGGCGGACCGCGGGTTCGGGGCCGAGGGTGGTTCCCTTGGGACAGGCCGCGTCCGGCTTCGTATAGCGCGCGCCTTCGGAAAGCCGTGGGGTTGCCTTTCGGGGCCTGCGCCCTAGGCTCTCCGTCTCCGCGCCGGAAATTCGGGTGAATGAATGTAATATTCGTCCGTCCATCCGCGCGGATCGTCGACGGGGTGAGTCAAGGCTCATCTTTCCGTCCGTCCGGCGAATTCGATGTCGGCGCCCCGGCTGCGCCGCCAATACGAACAGAAACTGAACCGGGCCCCCGGCCCGGAGGAGGGGAGCCGTGTATTCCAGCATCATGACGCCGGTCGACCTGGCCCATGTCGACCGCTTGCGAAAGTCGCTCGACGTGGCCGCCGGGCTCGCCCGGCTCTACGACGCGCCCATCGCCTACGTCGCCGTAACCTCGCCCGAACCGAGCGCGGTCGCCCACAGTCCCGAGGAGTTCGCGGCCAAGCTCGAGACCTTCGCCGCCGCCGAGGCCGAGACCCACGGGATCCGCGCCACGGCGCATCCGGTGGTCAGCCACGACCCGGGCGTCGACCTCGACCGCAAGCTGATCAAGGCCGCGGACGAGATCGGCGCCGACCTGGTGGTGATGCAGAGCCACGTGCCCAACCTGGCCGACCACCTGTGGCCCTCGCACGGCGGGGCGCTGGCCTCGCACGCGAAGGTCTCGGTCTTCCTGGTGCGCTGAGCCGCCGCCGACCCCGCGCGACATCCGAGCGGCGCGGCCCCGCGCCCCCTGTGAAATCCTGACCGGGAGATCCGCATGAGCGACGATCCCAGCCCCGAGGCGATTCCCTCGCCCGAGGGCCCCGCCAACATCATCGAGACCGATTTCGAGATCGGCCAGGACAACATCCAGCCCAAGATCGGGCCCTTCGGCCTCGACATCCACAACCCCGTCTTCGCCATCTCGGCGCTGGTGGTCATCGCCTTCGTGATCGTGACGCTGGCCTTCCAGAACTCGCTGGGCCCGGCGTTCAACGACCTGCGCGGCTGGCTGACCGGCTCGCTCGACTGGTTCTTCCTGCTCGCGGGCGACATCTTCGTGCTGGTGTGCCTGGGCATCGTGGTCTCGCCGCTGGGCAAGGTCCGGCTGGGGGGCAAGCACGCGACGCCCGACTATTCCTACTTCGGCTGGTTCGCGATGCTGTTCGCCGCGGGCATGGGCATCGGCCTGATGTTCTTCGGCGTGCTCGAGCCCGTCTACCACATGGCGATCTCCGAGCCGCTGGGCGTGCCCTCGCCCTTCGCCGAGGACGGCACGCTGATCCCCGAGAACCTGGACGCCGCGCGGGCCATGGGCATGGCCGCCACGATCTACCACTGGGGCCTGCACCCCTGGGCGATCTACGCGGTGGTGGCGCTGGCGCTGGCGCTGTTCAGCTTCAACAAGGGCCTGCCGCTGACCGTGCGCTCGATGTTCTACCCGATCTTCGGCGAGAAGGTCTGGGGCTGGCCGGGCCACATCATCGACATCCTGGCGGTGTTCGCGACGCTGTTCGGCCTGGCCACCTCGCTGGGCTTCGGCGCGCAGCAGGCCAACGCCGGCCTCTCCTTCGTGTTCGGGCTGCCCAACAACATCGACGTGCAGGTCGTCCTGATCCTGCTGATCACCGCGGTGGCGCTGTTCTCGGTGCTGCGGGGCCTCGACGGCGGCGTGAAGATGCTGTCCGAGGTCAACATGGTCCTCGCGCTGGCGCTGCTGCTGTTCGTGGTGCTGGTGGGGCCGACGCTGGCGATCCTGACCGGCTTCGCCGACGGGCTGGTGGCCTATGGGCAGGAGCTGATCCCGCTGTCCAACCCGTTCGGGCGCGAGGACGATTCCTTCCGCCAGGGCTGGACCAGCTTCTACTGGGCGTGGTGGATCTCCTGGTCGCCGTTCGTGGGCATGTTCATCGCCCGCGTCTCCCGCGGGCGCACGGTGCGCGAGTTCATCGTCTGCGTGCTGATCATCCCCACCATCGTCTCGGTGTTCTGGATGTCGGCCTTCGGCGGCACCGCGATCGAGCAGGTGGTCGAGCTCGCGGATTCCAAGGTCAAGGAACACGTGATCGACAGCTACAGCCCGGAGTTGTCGCTGTTCGGGATGCTGGCCGACCTGCCGATGGCCTCGATCACCTCGGTGCTCGCGGTGGTGCTGGTGATCGTGTTCTTCGTCACCTCGTCCGACTCGGGCTCGCTGGTCATCGACACCATCACGGCCGGCGGCAAGGTCGACGCCCCCGTCTCCCAGCGCGTGTTCTGGGCGAGCTTCGAGGGGCTGGTCGCCATCGCCTTGCTGGTCGGCGGCGGACTGGGGGCCTTGCAGGCCATGGCCGTCTCGACCGGCTTCCCCTTCGCGGTCGTGCTGCTGATCGGCTGCTGGGCGATCATCAAGGGCCTGATGGACGAGCCGCGCTGAGCCCCGGCGCGACCGTCTGAACAAACGAAGGGCGCCCGCCGGCCGGCGGGCGCCCTTCCGCGTTTCCGGGGGGGCCGCGCGGGCGGCCCGGCTCAGGCCACGCTGGCGGCGTGGTAGAGCGCCACCACATGCTCGCGCGCATCCTCCAGATGCTCGCGCAGGCCGGCCTCCAGCGCGTCCGCGTCGCGGGCGCGGATCGCGGCCATCAGCGGATCGTGGGTCTCGGCGATCTTGGCCGGGTCGTCGTAGAGCCGCCCGACGATGGCGATTCCCGCCCGAAGCTGGGTGGCGAGCTGGTCGAAGATCCGCACGATCTGGGCGTTGCCCCCGATCTCGCACAGCATCCGGTGGAAGGCGTAGTCCTCGATCACCTGCTCCTGCGCGGCGCCGGCGCGGCCCAGGCGGTGCAGGGTCTCGAGCTGCGCCTCCAGCCGGGCGAGGTCCTCGTCCGTGATTCTCTTCATCGCCAGGCGCGCGGCGTGGATCTCGAGGCACTCGCGCAGGTCGTAGATGTCGTGCATCTCCTTGGAATCGTAGGCATGCACGAAGAAGCCCCGGCGGGGGTGGGAGACGATCAGCCCCTGGCTCTCCAGCAGCCGCAGCGCCTCGCGCGCGGGCGCGCGGGAGGTGCCCAGTTCGCGCGCCAGCTTCGCCTCGGCCACCTTCTCGCCCGGCCGCAGCCGCCCGTCGCCGATCGCGCGGACGACCTGGTCGGCGATTCGCGTCACCAGGTCGTCGGCTTCCAGCGCCCGAAACGTCGGGCCGGCGGATCGCTCCGGGCTGTTCTCGAACATCTTGGAATACCGTCCCTCTCGTCCTCCCGCGGCGGGTCCTTTTCCGTGAGCGTCAAGGGCGAGTCGAGCCCCCGATCCACCCACGTCAGGCCGCGTCGCCGGGCCCGGCCGAGTCGGATCAGGGAACCCTGAAAAAAAGAAACTGTCGACAGTTGATTTGTCGTCAAATCTTCATCAGGGTGTTTTGCATCGCAGCAGGGTCGTCGGGACGAAGCCGGACGGCAAGCCCTTTTTGGAGTCAGCTATGACGATCCAGACCCAGGTCTCCTCGGCCCAGCCGATGGAACGGGTTCACCTCGCCGCCGCCTACCGGCTGATCGCCGAGTTCGGCATGGACGATTCCATCTTCACCCACATCTCCGCCAAGGCGCCGGAGTCCGAGGGCAAGGACGCGTTCCTGATCAACCCCTACGGGCTGCGCTTCGACGAGGTGACGGCCTCGAACCTCGTCACGGTCGACATCCACGGGAACATTCTGCGCGACGACTACGGGCAGGGGATCAACAAGGCGGGCTTCACCATCCACTCGGCGGTGCACATGGCGCGCCCCGACGTGCATTGCGTGCTGCACACCCACACGGTCGCGGGCGTGGCGATCTCCTCCTCCGAGGAGGGGCTGCTGCCGCTGAACCAGTGGTCGCTGGAGTTCTACGACCGCATCGCCTTCCACGACTACGAGGGCATCGCCCTGAACCTCGAGGAGCGCGAGCGCCTGATCGCCGACCTGGGCGACAAGATGATCATGATCCTGCGCAACCACGGCCTGATGACCTGCGGGACCTCGGTCGGGGACGCGTTCAAGGCGATGTTCAACTTCGAGCGCGCCTGCAAGGCGCAGCTGGCGCTGATGGCGACCTCGCTGACGCCGCGCCTTGTTCCCCACGACCTGGCCGAGTTCACCGCCCGCCAGGGCGAGGACTGGGCGGCCAAGCACGAGGCCTCGGGCAAGCCCGACCCGGAGTGGGAAGCGTACCTGCGTCTGTGCAAGAAGCGCTGCCCCGACTTCGACCGCTGACGATGAACGCGATCCCGCCTCTCCAGCCCCAGGCTTCCGCCGCGCCGGAGGACGACCCCCGGGCGCCGGCGATCGGCGTCTACCTCTCCGACGCGCTGGACCTGAAGGCGGTGTTCGGAGAGGCGCGCGATCCCCGCCTGGTCCTGCTGCGCCCCGAGGAGGTCGAGGATCCCGCCGCCGTCGTCTGCGCCCTGTGCTGGCAGGCGGGGCCGCAGGCCTTCGCGCCCTATCCCAACCTGAAGCTCGCCGGCTCCATCGCCGCGGGCGTCGACCACATCCTCTCCTGCCCCTCGCTGCCCGCCGACGCGGTGGTGACCCGGGTGCGCGACGACAGCCAGGCCGACCTGATGGCGGGCTTCGCGGCCTTCCACGTGGTCTGGCACCACCGCCGCATGGACGATTTCCACGAGTGGAACCGCCGGGGCGAGTGGCGGCGAACCGACCGCCCCGCCGAGCCCTGCGAGACGACGGTGGGCGTGCTCGGCTACGGCATGATGGGCCGGGCGGTGGCGCGCGCCGTCTCGACGCTGGGCTTCCGCGTGGTGGCCGCCGCCCGCTCGCCCGCCGAGGGCGCAGCCGGCATCGAGGTGCTCTCGGGTCCCGACGCCATCGGGCGGACGGCCGAGCGCGCGCAGATCCTGATCAACGTCCTGCCCCTGACGGCGGAGACGCGCGACGTGCTCGACGCCGCCCTCTTCGCGCGGATGCCCAAGGGCGCCTGCCTGATCCAGATCGGCCGGGGGGAGCACATGGTGGAGGAGGACCTCCTCGCCGCGCTGAACTCCGGCCAGGTCGCCGCCGCCTCGGTCGACGTGTTCCGCCAGGAGCCGCCCCGCCCCGACCATCCGTTCTGGGCGCATCCGCGGGTGTTCGTCACCCCGCACCGCGCCTCCGACACCTCGCGCCACGCCACCGTGCGCCAGCTCGCCGACGCCATGCAGGCGCTGGCCGAGGGGCGCGACCCCGACACCCGCGTCGACCGCCGCCGAGGCTACTGACCGCGCCCGCCCGCCTCCCGCCCGCCAAGCCCCCTCCCGGAGCCCGAAGATGACCTCAACCGCCCCCGCCGTCCCCGTCCAGGAGCGCCTCGCATGACCGACGCCGCGGCCGACCGCATCCTGGTCGGCGGAAAGATCTGGGCCGGCCTGAATGAGGGCTTCTACGAGGCGCTCGCCATCCAGGGGGACAAGGTCCTCGCCGTGGGCACGCGCGAGGAGATCGAGGCCATGGCCGGCCCCG
The DNA here is from genome assembly GCF_029223255.1 of Albimonas marina. Taxonomy (GTDB): domain Bacteria; phylum Pseudomonadota; class Alphaproteobacteria; order Rhodobacterales; family Rhodobacteraceae; genus Albimonas. The sequence goes on along the minus strand of NZ_JARHUC010000008.1, from coordinate 264,772 downwards.
AGACCGAGGTCGTCGACCTGAAGGGCAAGCTCGCCACGCCCGGCCTGAACGACAACCACATGCACCTGCACATGTACGGCTTCAACATGAAGCAGGTGGACCTGCGCGCCCGCGACGGCGTCCGCTCGGTCGAGGCGCTGCTGGAGCGCATCGCCAAGGCCGCCGAGACCGCCCAGCCGGGCGAGTGGATCGTGGGCCGCGGCTACGACCACGACAAGCTGGCCGAGCAGCGCCACCCCCACCGGCGGGAGCTGGACGCCGCCGCCCCGAACAACCCCGTCTACATCGTGCGCGCCTGCGGGCACGTGGGCGTGGCGTCCTCGAAGGCGCTGCAGCTCGCCGAGATCGGCCACAACACGCCCGACCCGTTCGGCGGCGCCATCGGGCGCGCCGAGGGCGAGCTGACCGGCTGGCTCGCCGAGACCGCGCGCGAGCCGCTGCAGCGGGTGATGCCCAAGGCCGAGGTCGAGGACATCGTCGAGGCCATCGAGCTCGCCGGCCGCGACCTGCTGACCTACGGCATCACCTCGGTGATGGAGGCCGCCATCGGCATCCGCGACGACATCCTCGAGCTGCGCGCCTACCAGAAGGCCCATGCCGAGGGGAAGCTGCCGGTGCGCGTGGCGGGCGTGCTGATGGGCGATCTCGACCGCAACGTCGTCGACCAGGCCCATGCCGAGGGGCTGGTGACGGGCGTGGGCGACGACATGTTCCGCATCGCGGGCGTGAAGATCTTCCTCGACGGCTCCGCCGGCGGGCGCACCGCCTACATGTCCGAGCCCTACGAGCCCGAGAGCGAGGGCGCGCCGGCGAACTACGGCCTCCAGTGCCAGACCGCCGCGCAGACCGAGGCCTTCGTGCTGAAGTATCACACCTGGGGCTACCAGGTGACGCCCCACGCCATCGGCGACGCCGCGATCGAGCAGATGCTGGTGGCCTATGAGAAGGCCTACGCCGCCCACCCGGCCGAGGATCGCCGCCACCGGATCGAGCATTGCGGCTGGCTGAGCCAATCCCAGATCGACCGCATGGCCAAGCTCGGCATCGTGCCCGCGCCCCAGCCCTCCTTCATCTACTTCTTCGGCAACGGCTACGAGGCGTGCCTGGGCAAGGAGCGGCCGCAGTTCTGCTACCCGATGAAGGCGTTCCTCGAGGCGGGGGTGCATCCCTCGGCCTCGACCGACTGCCCGGTGTGCGACATCGACCCGTTCGCCAACATCTACGCCATGGTCACCCGCAAGACCGACACCGGCGTGGTGCTGGGCGCCGACCAGCGCCTGACCATGGCCGAGGCGCTGCACTGCTACACCTACGAGGCCGCCTACGGCGTCCACGCCGAGGAGCGCAAGGGCCGGCTGATCCCGGGCCAGTACGCCGACGTCGCCGTCTTCTCGAAGGACTTCTTCGAGATCGACCCCGAAGAGATCCTGACCACCGTCTGCGACATGACCCTGCTGGGCGGCGCGGTGGTCTTCGACAGGGAGGGCCTCGCCGCATGATCTCCACGATCACCGATCGGCTGCTGCTGTCGATCCCGGTCCTGTTCGGCGTGCTGCTGTTCGGCTTCCTGCTGCTGCAGCTCGTCCCCGGCGACCCCGCCCAGGTCGTGGCCGGCCCGATGGCCGCCCCCGACGTGGTCGAGGCGATCCGGGTCCAGATGGGCCTCGACCAGCCGATGATCTACCAGTTCTGGGCCTATCTCGAGCGGATGGCCCAGGGCGACATGGGCCGCTCGATGATCTCCAACAAGGCGGTCACCGAGGAGCTGTGGTCGGCCATCGGCCCGACGGTCGAGCTGATGTTCGCCTGCCTGGTCTGGTCGGTGCCGCTTGGCATCGGCATGGGGACGCTGGCCGCGGTGCTGCGCGGCTCGATCATCGACCGCTTCATCATGGGGCTGTCGGTGGCGGGCGTGTCGCTGCCGATCTTCTTCATCGGCCTGCTGGCGGTGCAGTATTTCGGCGTGCTGTGGTTCCAGCTGCCCTTCATCGGCCGCGGCGGTCCGCTGTGGTCGGCCGACGGCCTGCTGCACCTGATCCTGCCCGCCGTCTCGCTGGGCGCGATCATGATCGGGCCGGTGGCGCGCATGACGCGGTCCTCGGTGCTCGAGGTGCTGAAGCTCGACCACGTGCGCACCGCGCGCGCCAAGGGCCTGACCGAGACGCAGGTGATCCTGCGCCACGGACTGCGCAACGCGCTGATCCCCGTCGTCACGCTGATCGGCCTGCAGGCCGGCTACCTGCTGGGCGGCGCGGTGGTGACCGAGACGATCTTCTCCTGGCCCGGCATCGGGCGGCTGACGGTGGGGGCGATCCTGAGCTCCGACTTCACCGTGGCGCAGGGGGCGATCCTGGTGTTCGCGCTGACGTTCATCCTCATCAACCTGATCGTCGACATCCTCTACTCCCTTCTCGATCCGCGGGTGCGCCGATGACCCTGGCCGAAGCCTCCACCGCCCCCGCCGCCGCGGCGGCCGCCCTCCCGCCCGAGGACGCCGCCCCCCCGCGCCGCAAGTCGTGGTTCCGTCGCCTGCTGAAGGACAAGGCCGCGGTCGCGGCGATGTCGGTGCTGCTGATCATCATCCTGGGCGCGATCTTCGCGCCGCTGCTGGCGACCCACGACCCCTACGTGAACTCCCGCTCGGTGATGACCCCTCCGGTCTGGCAGGCGGGCGGCGAGGCCCAGCACCTGCTGGGCACCGACGGGCAGGGCCGGGACATCTTCTCGCGCATCCTCTACGGCTCGCGGCTGACGCTGCTGATCGGCCTGGTCTCGGTGGGCATCGGCGGCTTCATCGGCTCGATGATCGGGCTGCTGTCGGCCTTCTACACCCGGCTCGACGCCTGGCTGATGCGCTTCATGGACATGATGCTCAGCTTCCCCGCCATCCTGCTCGGCCTCGCGCTGGTGGCGGTGATGGGGCAGGGGGCGGTGCCGGTGATCATCGCGCTGGCGGTCAGCTCGATCCCCGACTGCGCCCGCATCGCGCGCGGCATCGCGGTCGGCGTGATGAAGATGGAGTTCATCGAGGCCGGCCGCGCCGTCGGCCTCTCGGACCGGGACCTGTTCCGCAAGTACCTGCTTCGGAACTGCATCTCCTCGATCATGATCTTCATCTCGCTCCGCTTCGGCCAGGTCATCCTGATCGGGGCTGCGCTCTCGTTCCTCGGCCTGGGCGCGCGCCCGCCGATGGCCGAGCTCGGCATGATGGCTTCCCAGGGACGCGACTACCTGCTGTTCGCGCCGCACATCGCGGTGATCCCCTCGGTCGTCATCTTCATCATCGTCCTTTGCGCGAACGTCGCCGGCGACGCGCTCCGCGACGTGCTCGACCCGCGGCTTCAGGCCTGAGGCCGCGGCCAACCCCGCATCGCGGACCGGGGCGACAGACCCCGGCCGCCATCGCACCCGATACGTGCCGACAAGGAGGGCCCGTTAGATGACCAAGAAAACCCTGGGACTGGGGGCGGCGCTGGCCGTCTCGCTCCCGGCGCTGGCGACGGCGCAGACCGTCACCATCGTCCGCGAGCTGGACTCGAACAAGTACGACCCCCCCGCGATCACCGCGCTGGCCGGGTCCGAGGCCCTGTTCATGATGGGCGACACGCTCGTCGCCCTGAACGAGGACATGAAGACCATCGAGCCGCTCCTGGCCGAGAGCTGGGAGGTCTCCGAGGACGGCAAGACCTACACCTTCAAGATCAAGCAGGGCGTCAAGTTCTGCGACGGCAAGCCGATGACCGCCGAGGACATCGCCTACTCGATCAACCGCTGGGTCAGCCCCGAGCTGAAGTCGGGCGTCGCCTGGCGCGCCGGCGACATCAAGGAAGTGGTCGCGCTGGACGACTACACCCTGAAGTACGAGCTCAACGCCCCCTACTCCGAGCTGCTCTACCAGCTGGCCCAGTCCTTCGGGACCGTGGTCGACAAGGAGAACGTCGAGGCGCTGGGCGCGGACTTCGGCGTCACCGGCTTCAACGGCACCGGCCCCTTCTGCTGGGAAAGCTGGGAGCCGCGCAACCAGCTCGTGATGACCAAGCATGAGGGCTACAACTGGGGTCCGCCGATGTACGGCGAGGGCGCGGCCAAGGTCGACAAGGTCGTGTGGAAGACGGTCCCCGAGGCCGCGACCCGCACCGTCGCCCTGCTGACCGGGCAGGCCGACGTCTCCTACTACGTGCCGTTCATCGGCCTCGAGAAGATGCGCCAGGCGCCGAACATCGAGGTCGTGCGCTCCGACGCGGCGTTCTGGACCAACTTCATCGGCTTCAAGATCGACAAGCCCGGCATGAACGATCCGGCGGTGCGCAAGGCCATCAACCTGGCCGTGAACCGCGAGGCGATGGCCGAGGACCTGTTCTTCGGCGAGGTCGACCCGGCCTACACCTACGTCTCCGCCGGCGCGCTCGACTTCGCTCCCGAGGTCGACAAGTTCGTGCTGAAGTACGACCCCGAGCAGGCCAAGAAGGTCCTCGACGAGGCCGGCTGGACCGTGGGCGCCGACGGCGTGCGCGAGAAGGACGGCGTGAAGCTCGAGCCGACCATCTACTCCTTCATCGGCGAGTGGGCGAAGACCTCCGAGATGGTCCAGGCGGACCTTCTGAAGGTGGGCATCAACCTGCAGATCCAGACCTTCGACCCCACCGTCATCTGGGGCAAGCTGGCGACGCAGGAGTTCGACGTCTTCACCATGGGCTTCCCCTACGTGTCGACGGGCGACGCGCTGAACCTGTACTTCCGCTCGGCGAACATCCCCTCGCCGAACCGGATGAACTGGAACGACCCGGAGACGGACGAGCTGCTCAAGCAGGCCGCCGCCGCCACCACCGACGAGGAGCGCGCCGCGGCCTACGGCAAGGTGCTGCTGAAGGTGCAGGAGGCGGTCACCTGGCTGCCGATCTACGAGCGCCCGATGCAGATCGCCTACGTCAACAAGCTCAAGCCGATCACGCCGCACAACATCTACGGCGCCGGCCTCTACAAGGGCCTGCAGCTCGAGTTCAAGTGAGCCGCGCCCCCTGACGACCGCGCCGGCCCCCGCCCGGGGCCGGCGCCCCTCTCCCCCCCGATGAATTCCGCCCGCGCCGCGCCCCGCGCGCCGGGCCGCGACCCGAGGTCCGCCCCAGATGTCCGAGCCCTCCGCCCCCGCCACCGTGATCCGCGACGCCGCCTGGATCGTCGCCTGGGACGAGGCCAAGGGCCGCCATACGTACCTGCACGACGGCGACGTCGCCTTAGTCGGCGACCGCATCGTCCAGGTCGGCGGCAAGTACGAGGGCGAAGCCGCCGTCGAGATCGACGGGCGCGACCGCATGGTCGCCCCGGGCCTGGTCAACATCCACTCCCACCCCTCGTCCGAGCCGATGAACAAGGGGATGCTGGACGAGCTCGGCTCCAAGCGCCTCTACATGTCCTCGCTCTACGAGTTCATGCCCCTGTTCCGCCCCGACCCCGAGGGGGTGCAGGACTGCGTGAAGGTCGCGCTCTCCGAGCTGCTGATGTCCGGCGTCACCACGCTGGTCGACCTCTCGGTCCCCTACGAGGGCTGGATCGACCTGCTGGCGCAGAGCGGGCTTCGCGCCTACGCGGCGCCCATGTACCGCTCCGCCCGCTGGTACACCAAGAACGGCCACGTCACCGAATACGAGTGGGACGAGGCCGCCGGCGAGAAGGCGATGGAGGAGGCGATGTCGGTGATCGACGCCGCCGTCGCCCACCCCTCGGGCCGCCTCTCGGGCATCGTCTCGCCCTCCCAGATCGACACCTGCACGCCCGAGCTGATCCAGGCCTCCGCCGCCGAGGCGAAGAAGCGCGGCCTGAAGATGACGCTGCACGCCGCGCAGAGCGTGGTGGAGTTCCACGAGATCACGCGCCGCCACGGCATGACGCCGATCGAGTGGCTCGACAGCCTCGGCGTGCTCGACGACAACCTGATCATCGGCCACGGCATCTTCCTCAACGATCACGCCAGCGCCAACTGGCCGCTGGGCAACGACTTCGAGCGTCTGCAGAAGTCCGGCGCCGCCGTCGCCCATTGCCCGACCGTCTTCCAGCGCCGCGGCATCACCATGCGCACGCTCGGCCGCTACCTGCGCGGGGGCATCCGCATGGGGCTGGGGACCGACACCTACCCCCACAACATGATCGAGGAGATGCGCAACGCGCTGACCAACTCCCGCGTCATGGCCACCAACGTCTACGACATCCGCACCGCCCAGGTGATCGACATGGCCACCACCGGCGGCGCGGCGATCCTGAACAACGACCAGATCGGCAAGCTGGCCCCGGGCCTGAAGGCCGACCTGTTCACCGTCGACATCAAGCACCGCGCCATGCGCCCGGTGCGCGACCCGCTCTCCTCGCTCGTCTACGTCGCCGCCGAGCGCGCCGTCTCCGACGTCTACGTCGACGGCCGCCAGGTGGTGAAGGACGGCGACTGCATCGCCTTCGACCTGGACCGCGCGCTGGACGGGCTCGAAGCCGCCCAACGGCGCGCCGAGGCGATGTTCCGCCAGCTCGACTTCGCCGGCCGCAGCCACGCCGAGGCGGCCCCCTACGTCTACGCCAACGAGGGCGCCGAATGACCGAAGACACCGACGCGCCTCTCCTCGAGGTCCGCGACCTCCAGGTCCATTTCGACACCGAAGGCGGCGTGTTCCGCGCCGTCGACGGGGTCAGCTTCTCGGTCCGCCGGGGGGCCACGCTGGGCATCGTGGGCGAATCCGGCTGCGGCAAGTCCGTGACCAGCCTCGGCGTCATGCGCCTGATCCCGCGCCCCCCCGGCCGCTACGCCGGCGGCCAGGTGCTGTTCGAGGGCAAGGACATCCTCAAGATCTCCGAAGGCGAGATGCGCAAGCTCCGCGGCGGGCGCATGGGGATGATCTTCCAGGAGCCGATGACCTCGCTGAACCCGGTCTACACCATCGGGCAGCAGATCATCGAAAGCCTCCGCGCCCATGGCTGGAAGGACAAGGCCAAGGCCCGCGCCCGCGCCATCGAGATGCTGGACCTGGTGAAGCTGCCGAGCCCGGAATCCCGCGTCGACGACTTCCCCCACCAGCTCTCCGGCGGCCAGCGCCAGCGCGTGATGATCGCGCTCGCGCTCGCCAACGATCCCGAGCTCCTGATCGCGGACGAGCCGACCACCGCCCTCGACGTCACCATCCAGGCCCAGATCCTCGACCTGATGCGCGACCTGCGCGAGCGGACGGGCTCGGCCATCGTGCTGATCACCCACGACCTCGGCGTGGTGGCCGAGACCTGCGACGACGTGGTGGTGATGTATGCCGGCAAGGTGGTCGAGAAGGCGCCCGTCGCCGATCTCTTCGCCTCCGCCCAGCATCCCTACACGCTGGGCCTGATGGCGGCCGTGCCCCGCCTCGACGTGCGCGCCGACCGGCTGGAGACGATCCCCGGCTCGGTGCCGCCGCCCTATCTCCAGCTTCCGGGCTGCCGCTTCGCCGGGCGCTGTCCGCTGGCCACCGACCACTGCCGCTCCGCGCCCCCGCCGCTGAAGGAGATCGGGCCCGGCCGCGCCGTCGCCTGCTGGCGCGCGCCCATCGAGGAGGTCGCCGCATGAGCGCCCCGGTTCTCGACGTCCGCAACCTGACCAAGCATTTCCCGGTGAAGTCGGGCGTGCTGAAGCGCACCACCGGCGCCGTGCAGGCGGTCACCGACGTGACCTTCTCGGTCGGCGCGGGGGAGACGCTGGCGATCGTGGGCGAGTCCGGCTGCGGCAAGTCCACCACCGGCCGCGCGCTGCTGCGCCTGCTCGAGCCCGACTCCGGCCAGGTGGTGCTGGACGGGGAGGACGTGACGGCCCTGCCGCTCTCGCGCCTCCAGGCGGCGCGGCGGCACATGCAGATGGTCTTCCAGGACCCGTTCGGCTCGCTCAACCCGCGCATGACCGTGCGCGAGACGCTGATGGAGCCGATCCTCCTGCACCGCGTCGCCACCGGCCCCGCGGCCGAGAAGCTGGTCTCCGACCTGCTCAAGACCGTGGGCCTGAACGACTACCATGCCGAGCGCTATCCGCATGAGTTCTCGGGCGGCCAGCGCCAGCGCATCTGCATCGCCCGGGCGCTGGCGACGCGCCCCCGCCTGATCGTGTGCGACGAGCCGGTCTCGGCCCTCGACGTCTCGGTGCAGGCGCAGATCGTGAACCTGCTCCAGGACCTTCAGCGCCAGTTCGGCATGGCCTACGTGTTCATCTCCCACGACCTTGCCGTCGTGCGGCACATCGCCAAGCGCGTGGCGGTGATGTACCTGGGCCGCATCGTCGAGGAGGCGCCGGCCGAGGAGCTGTTCGCCACCCCGCGCCACCCCTACACCCGCGCCCTGATCGAGGCCGCGCCCAAGCCCGTGCCCGGCGCCGCCGAGGGGCGGGAGATGGTGATGGGCGACGCCCCCTCGGCCCTGCGCCCGCCCTCGGGCTGCGCCTTCCACCCGCGCTGCCCGCTCGCCCAGGACATCTGCAGGCGGGAGCGGCCGGAGCTGCGCGCCATGCCCTCGGCCTCCGGCTCCGCCGCCGCGGCCTGCCACTTCGCAGAGACCGTGGCCGCCATGCCCACCGAGACCGCGCGCCCCACGCCCCCGCTGCTGGCGCGCCGCCTCGCGGTCCTCGCCGACGCCCGCGCGGCGCAGGGGGCCTGAGCCCGAACCGACGCCGGGGCCGCCCGCGGGCGGCCCCGGCGCGCCGGGATCCTGCGGACGACCGTCCTAGAGGATGAACACCCGCGCCATCCCGACGTAGAGCGTGTCGGAGGACGGCGAGGCCGTGCCGCGGCCCGAGAAGATCTGGATCTGGATGTCCTTGTCGCCGTTGTTCACGTAGGCCATGGCGCAGTGATAGACCCAGCGGTCGTAGCCGTTGTTGGCGCCGCCCACGCTGTCGTCCCACCAGACCTCGTCCGACTGCGCGGTGGTGCTGCGCAGCCCGTCGCCCTGCAGGCGCGCCATGAAGCCCAGCCGGTTCTGGCCGCCGGTCTTGCGCCCCATCCCCGCCACCTGCAGCAGGATCAGCCGCTTCTCGGCCTGGGGGATGCGGATCATCCGCTCGATCCGGTTGTTGGTCCCCGAGCCGTTGCCCACGATCTCGTAGGCCTCTCCGGCCGACAGCGACTGGTTGGCCGCGCTCGTGGTGCTCAGCGTGGTGGCCGGCGCGCCCCAGCCCGCGGTGCGGCTCAGGTCCGCCTCCCAGGCCAGGTCGCCCCCGATGCTGTCGATCGGCCAGCCGCCGGAGCGGGGCGCCACGCGCGCGATCTCGGCGAAGCCGTCGGGGTCGTGGATCTCGACCCGCCCGTGGATGTTGATCCGCGCCGCGTGGTCGTTCTCCAGCCCCGCCACGAACATCGTGCAGTCGCGCGAGGCGGGGACGCTCGCCCCCGACACCTCCGTGCCGTTCAGGACCAGGTCGAGCTGCCCCTTGTTGGACGCCTTCAGCAACGAACGCCCCCACCCGCTCTGCAGCTTCTTGGGGTTGCTGATCACCAGGCGCCCGCGCTCGCAATGCACCGTCGCGGGCTCCAGCGTGTTGTTGTTCACCGGCTCCTTCTCCGGGAAGGCGGAGCCGGCGAAGCCGCAGTTCTCGATGAAGCACTTGTCGAACACGCCCACCGCGCCGCCGTCGGCGGTGTCGGAGACGCCGTTGTGGTAGATCAGCCCCTTGCGCGCGAGGTTGATGCGCGAGCTGTCGACCGTGTACAGCGTCTCGGGCGTCTGCGAGCCGCTGACGCTGCGGTCGGCGCGGAAGGCGTAGCCGTTGGTCCCGCCGAACTGGCACTGCACGAAATGCGCCGGCGCCTCGACGCGCACCGCGTCCGCGTCGGTGCCCGAGGCGCGGTGCCCGTGGCTGGTGACCAGGTGGAACTGGCTGTTGTCGCTGTCCGCGCCCACGTGCAGCCCCACCTTCCGGCAGCCGGTGATGTCGATGCGCCGGTAGGCGCCGCCGCCGGTGAACACCGACCAGCCCAGCGGCGTGCCGTCGGGGCGCTGCTCCTCCGACAGCACCAGGCCGAAGTTGGCCGTCTCGGTCCCGTCGATCTCGAACCCGCCCAGGTCGCAGCTGTTGCCCGGAATGGCCGAGGGGCCGCCGCCCACCTCCAGCTTGGCGTTGGTCGAGGTCAGCAGCAGCCGCGTCTGCCGCGAGCCGAGCCCCTCGAGCGTCGCCGCCGCCGGCGCCACCACGCGCGAGCCGAGGCGATACTCGCCCGCCAGCACGATCCCCAGCCGGCGGTTCTGCTGCCAGGCCAGCGCGGCGTCGAACCAGGCGCTGTCGTCGCCCGACCCGTTCGCCGCCGGCCCGAAGTTCTGCGGCGTGACGTAGAGCTCGGCCAGCTCCCACCACTGGCCGTCGGCGGTCTGGAAGGCCGCGGCATGGCCGGGGTTCGACGGCGCGCGGACGTAGCGCGCGCCGCCGCCGTCGCCCGGCGACTCGCGCCCCAGCGTCTGGATCGAGAGGACCGAGCCCGAGGGCGTCAGCGCCTCCGCCCCGGAGACGTCCGCCGCCTGCATCACGGTGTCGGCGTTGCCCAGGATCTCGCGCACCTGGCTCGGGCTCAGGGCCTGGGGCCGGCCGCCGCTCGACGCCTGCCGGCCCAGCAGCACCCCGGCCGAGAGCGTGGCCATGCGGTCGAGCTCGACCGCGCCTTTCTGAAGCTCGTAGGCGCCCACGACGCCGGGGCCCAGCGTGCCGCTGGTCCCGTCGGCGAGACTGCGGACGGGGGAGGGAAGGGGGAGGCGGGCGGGAGACAGGCGCATGTCGGACCTCGTCGGGGAAGGCTGCGTCCCGCCCCGGCGCCGCGTGCCGCCCGACCCGGGCCAGTCGGCCCCGTCCCGAGGCCTCCGCGTCGCGCCGACGCGCCGCGGCGGGGCCGGACGGAGTCGTTGCCATCAGGGCTCGGGAAAGGGGCGAGGCCGCGCCGACCGGCGCGCCGCCGAACGGGACGGCGGACCGGAGGAACAGGCCTTCGCCGGACGACGCGCAGGCCGCCGGCTCCTGACTGATAGCCGATGTCCGTTTAGAAAGCGTTTACGCAGCCCGCCGCGCGAGGGGCGCCGACGGGCGCATGCGAGGGCGCCGACGGGCGCGCGCGGGAGGCGGGCAGGGCGGGGGCGCCGGGCCCCCGCCCCTCCGGCTCACAGGTAGTGGTAGCCTTCGTCCATTGCCAGGTAGGCGACCTGCTCCCCGACATGGAACGTCTCGGCGTCGGCCGAGGTCTCCTCCTGCAGCAGCACCCGCATGCCCGAGGGGCTCCAGGAGGCCAGCCGCATGTCGGCGGGATCGCCGCCGTTCATCGTCTGCATGTCGGCGAACAGCGCCGGCTGACCCGAGAACGAGCCGCCGAAGCTGATGTCGCGCCCGGCGTCGGTCACCCCGTAGGCGCGGTCGGCCACGATGCCGCCGGCGACGCTCCCGCCGGCCTCGATGGCGATCCAGTCCACCTGCTCGGCCACGTGAAGCCCGTCCGCCGACTCCTGCTCCTGCAGGCGCACCGAGAAGCCGTCCCGGTCCACCCCGGAGACCCGCGCCGTGGTCAGCTGCGCGCCGCGGGCGGAGGCGAGCTGCGCGAACACCAGCGGCGCGTCGTCGAAGGCGCCGCCGAAGCTCGTGTGCGTGGCCTCGTGCGTCGACTGGCCGGAGCCCGCCACCACCTTGCGCCCGTCGGCCAGCGTGTGCTCGCCCGCGCTCATCGCCATCCAGCTCACCCACTCGTCGGCATGGGCGCCGTCGAGGTAGTTCCACTCCGCCACGCGGAACTCGAAGCCGGTGTCGCTGACGTTGCGCACCTGGGTCAGGGCGGCCTCGATGCCGTTGGCCGTCAGCCCCCCCATCATCACCACCGCGTCCGCGATCGGCGCGTCGAAGCTGACCGTGTGCCAGACGTCGCGGCTGGGGGTCGAGACCATCGTCCGCCCCACCTGGAACGCCTGCCAGTCCTCCAGCAGCGAGATCTCGCTCAGCCCCTTCAGCGCCCCGTTGGCCACCGCCATCGCCGAGTAGCCTTCCTCGGCGTGCTGGGTCTCCTCGTCGAAGCTCTGCTCCTCCTCGATCGCGAAGCTGGCCGTGGCGCCGGAATGGTCGGTCACCCGCGTCGTGACGGGGTCGGAGCCGCGCACGGTGCGGGACTCGTAGAACAGCGCCGCGTTCCCGCCCAGGCCCTCGCCGCTGTAGTCGATGCTCGCGGCGCCGCCCGAGGTCGTGCCCGTGGTCACCAGCATCCCCGGGACCGAGGCGAGGCCGTCGCCCTCGTCCATGGCGATCCAGTTGATCGTCTCTTGCTGATGATAGCCGTCGGCGCTTTCCTGCTCCTGCACGCGCAGCTTGAACTCGCCCGCCGTGATCGCGCTGACGTGGGAGACGACCGACTGCGCGCCGTTGCTCGACGCGACGGTCGAGAACACGGCCGGCGCGGCGTCGAAGCCGCCCAGCTTCACCACCCCGGGGTCCGAGCCGATCTCGGAGGAGCCCGCCCGCACCGTGCGCCCGTCGGCCAGCGTGTGCGTGCCCGCGGCCATCGCCATCCAGCTCACCGTCGTGGGGGCGTGGACGCCGTCCTGGTAGTCCCACTCCTCGATCTGGAACTGGAAGCCCGTCGCGGTGACGTTGCGCACCCGCGCCCAGGCCGGATCGCCCTCGTCGCCGCTCGGCGGGCCCATCACCACCACCGCGTTCTCGATGCGCTGGTCGAAGGTCACCGTGTGCCAGACCGAGCCGCTGGTCTGCTCCACGCTCAGCGTGCCCACCTGGCCGATGGTCGGCAGCTCGGCATAGGTCGCGGTCGAGACGGTGACGTCGTCGAACTTCAGCTGCTCGACATCCATCCACACCCGGTCCACGTCGTCGGGACCCGCGACCTGCACCCAGCCCGCGCCGCCGGTGATCTTGTAGTCGGCGAAGTTCCCGCGGAAGGTCGCCACGTCCGCGTCGCCCTCGCCGCCGTGGATCACGTCGTTGCCGAAGCGCCCGTCGCCGACGTCGTTCCCCTCGCCGCCGCGGATCACGTCGTTGCCCGCGCCGCCGCGCAGCACGTCGTCGCCGCCCAGGCCGTCGATCACGTCGTCGCCGCCCAGCGCGTCGATGGTGTTGGCGCCCTCGGTGCCGACCAGGATGTCGTCGCCGGCATGGCCGCGCGCCTTCGTCTCGGCGTCGCCGGAGCGGTAGACCTTCACGATCTGCTCCAGGCCCACGTACTCGGCATGGGTCTCCAGCCCGTCCAGCCAGTGGACGGTCACCTCGTCCGCCTGCCGGTCCTGGCCCATGCCGAAGTGCAGCAGCGGATCGTCCGACCCGTGCTGGGTCAGGCCGCCGTCGACCACCCGCATCTGCGTGCCCAGCGCCGAGGTCACGTAGACGAACGAGCCCAGCAGCGCGGCGTCGCCCTGGCCCGAGGCCACGTCGAACTTCAGCCAGCCGTTGCCGTTGCCCGAGCTGGTGTTCTCGAAATACTCGTAGCCGCCGTCGATGTTGAACCCGTCGGGCTCGCGCCCGTTGGAGATGAACACGTCCAGCCAGCCGTCGCGGTCGAGGTCGATGGTCGAGGCCGACCACGCCAGGCCCTTGCCCGTGCTCGGCGCCGCCGCGCCGCCGCGGATCTGGGTGAAGTTGCCGTGCCCGTCGTTCTCGAACAGCACGTTCTCGAAGTTGTGCGCCGGCCCCGCGACCAGGGCGAAGACGTCCACGTCGCCGTCGTTGTCGAAGTCCCCGGCCGAGCCGGCGATGATCGGCAGGTCGGCGCCGATGTCGGTGGTCGTGCGCCCGCCGTTGCCGTTCGACAGCGTCAGCAGCGTGTCGGGCTGGGTCAGCACGTCGTATTTCTCGGCCGGCATCACGTCGATCGGCTGCTCCGAGGTGACGATGCCCCGGAACGAGGGGTAGACCGTGCCGGTCAGCCCGTTCAGCTCGATCGTCCACACGCCCGTGTCCGCGTCGCGCCACACGCCGATGGTGCCCTTGGTGGCCGTGTCGATGCCCGAGGGACGGCCGTAGACGTCGGGATCGTCGGGATCGAACAGCTGCCCGCCGTAGACGCCGACGTTGTTGCCCGCGCCGTAGATGACCTGCTGCCCCCAGCCGTACATCGCCAGCGTGAAGGGCGAGTCCGTCTCGAAGGTGATCAGCTGGTCGGGGGTGGCCGGGCCGATGTCGCGGTCGAACAGCTTGAAGCGGAACGAGTGCTCGTCGATGACGACCAGCTCCTGCGCCTGACCCGGCGCGATGATCAGCGCGTCCGAGATCTGGTCGTTGTTGAAGTCCTGGACGATGACCTCGGAGGTCGCGCTGCCCGGGTTGGCGACGAACTTCTGCGTGTAGGTCCCGTCGCCGTCGTCCAGGAAGATGCGCGTCTTCTTGCGGAACTCCGAGGCGATGAAGTCCACGTCCCGGTCGCCGTCGAAGTCGCCGTAGAACAGGGCGAAGACGTCGTCCATGTTGTAGCCGAGGAACGTCTCGTTCGAGGCGAAGTCCCCCGTCGCGTCATCCTGCATCAGGAACGTCGCGGAATAGTTCCCGTCCCCCCGCTCGCGCGCGCCGAAGAACACGTCGACGTCCCCGTCGCGGTCGAAGTCGAAGGGCGTGGGCGTGCGCCCGGAGGCGTAGGGATACTCCAGCCCCAGCCCGTCGGCCTGCTTGACCAGCTGGCCGTCGACCAGCTCGTAGAGGAAGTTCGACGACGTCTCGGGGTTGGTGGCGTTGCCGCCCGCGCCGCCCACCGTCTCCAGCATCTCGCGCTGGCCGTCGCCGTCGTAGTCGGCCCAGATCGCGATGTGCTGGTCGTAGTGCTGGTACAGCTCCTGCGTCGTCCAGGTGCCCATGCCCGTCGACAGCATGAACGCATCCGGCTGCGCGTCATGGTGGTTGAGGTAGATGTCGAGCCACCCGTCCCCGTTGACGTCGAAGAAGCTGACGCCATAGGTCTGAGTGATGTTGATGTACGTCGGGAAGTACACGCTCGTTTTGTTGACGAAGCTCGTCATGAGTGCCCCCAGTTTGGACGCCGCAATCGTCTGAGCGCAGGAGACTGCGGCTCTGCGCTGAACCGCATCTTGAGGCGGTCGATCGACGATTTTGCTTAACTTTCAACCCAATCCTATCTTTCGACCTTACGAATCGTCAACAATCGCAGGCCGCCGTCGCGGCGCCCGACCCGCGCCATGTTGTCTCGACGCAGCCGGAAACGCCCCCCTCCGCGGCCTGTCCGGCCGGGGGGTCGTCGCAGGACGGGACGGGCCTCCGCCCGATGGAAGCCGCGCGCCTTGCGCCTCAGGCGGCGTCGCGCGCGGGCGGCCGGGGGGCGGCGGCCAGCAGCTCGGCGGTGTAGGCGTCGGCCGGGGCGGTCATCACCCGCTCGGTCGGGCCCTGCTCGACGATCTCGCCGCCCTTCATCACCACCACGTGATCGCACAGCAGGCGCACCACGTGCAGGTCGTGGCTGACGAACAGGTAGCTCATCCCCAGCCGCGCCCGCAGGTCCGCCAGCAGGTTCAGCACCACCGCCTGGATCGAGACGTCCAGCGCCGCCGTCGGCTCGTCCAGCACCAGGAAGTCGGGGTCCACCGCGATCGCCCGCGCGATCCCCACCCGCGCCTTCTGGCCGCCCGACAGCTGGTGGGGGAACCGGTCCAGCAGCGGCCGGGGCAGGCCCACCAGGTCGGCCAGCTCCTCGACCCGCGCCGCCCGCGCCTTCGCGGGCAGGTCCGTCATCGCGCGCAACGGCTCGGCGATGGTCTGGCGGGAGGTGTGGCGCGGGTTCAGGCTGTCGGTGGCGTCCTGGAACACCATCTGGATCTTCGCGCGCAGCGGATCGCGCGCGAAGCCCGCCGCCGGCCGCTTCGCCAGGTCCTCCCCCCGGAACAGGATCCGGCCGGAGGTCGGGTCCAGCAGCCGCACCACCATCGAGGAGGTGGTGGACTTCCCGCATCCGCTCTCGCCCACCAGCCCCACCGACTGGCCCGCCTTCACGTCGAAGCTCACGCCCTTCACCGCGTGCACCGGCCCCGACTTGCCCGCATAGGTCTTCGCCAGGTCGCGCACCGACAGCAGCGTCTCCTCCGAGACGGTCCTCGCAGGTTCCGGCGTGCGCGCCTCCGCCGGCAGCAGCTCGCGGATCGAGGCGCCCTCGCGCGGCGTCGCGTCCACCAGCTTGCGGGTGTAGGGATGCGCGGGCCGCGCGAACAGGCGCGCGGGATCGCCCGCCTCGACCACAGCGCCGTCCTTCATCACCACGATCCGGTCGCAGTACTGCGCGGCGAGGCCGAGGTCGTGGGTGATCAGGATGGCGCTCATCGACCGCGCCCGGATCAGCTCCGTGACCAGTTCCATCACCGCCTTCTGGGTGGTGATGTCGAGGCCCGTGGTCGGCTCGTCCATGATCAGCAGCCGCGGGTCGCAGGCCAGCGCGATGGCGCAGACGATCCGCTGGCACATGCCCCCCGACAGCTCGAACGGATAGGCGTCGTAGCGCGCGGCGGCGTCGTTGATCCTGACCGCCTCCATCGCCTCGATGGCCTTCGCCCTGGCGTTCTGCGCGTCCGCCCGCGCGTGGCGGCGCAGCACGTCCTCGATCTGATGGCCGACCTTGCGGATCGGGTTCAGCGCCGCCCGCGGGTTCTGGAAGATCATCGAAATCTCGCGCCCCCGCAGCCCCTGCATCTCCCGCTCGTCCGCCCGGCGCAGGTCGACGCCCGAATAGACCGCCTCGCCCGCCTTGATCCGCCCGCCCGCGTCGAGGATGCGCATCAGCGCGTAGGAGGTGACGGACTTGCCCGAGCCGCTCTCCCCCACGATGCCCAGCACCTCGCCCTCGGCCACCTCGAAGCTCACGCCCCGCACCGCCTCGACCTCGCCCCGCCGGGTGCGGAAGGAGACCGCCAGGTCCTTGATCGACAGCAT
The DNA here is from genome assembly GCF_029223255.1 of Albimonas marina. GTDB lineage: Bacteria > Pseudomonadota > Alphaproteobacteria > Rhodobacterales > Rhodobacteraceae > Albimonas. The sequence goes on along the minus strand of NZ_JARHUC010000008.1, from coordinate 247,884 downwards.
CAGGTTCTCCCCCCTCACGTCCGCCGGCGCGGATCGACCATGTCGCGCAGCCCGTCGCCCAGCAGGTTGAAGGTGAACACCGCGAACATCAGGCAAAGCCCCGGGAAGATCGCCAGCCACCACTCGCCCGAGACGATGAAGTTCGCCCCCTCGGCCACCATGATCCCCCACTCCGCCGTCGGGGGCCGCACGCCCAGCCCGATGAAGCTCAGCCCGGCCGCGTTCAGGATCGCCCAGCCCAGGTTCAGCGATACCTGCACCATCATCGGGGGCAGGGCGTTGGGGAAGATGTGCATCGCCAGCACCCGCACGTCGGTGTTGCCCGCCAGCTTGGCGGCCAGGGCGAAGCCCGCCTCGCGGCGGATGTTCACCTCGGCCCGCACCAGGCGGGCGTAGAAGGGGATGTTGATGATCGCGGTGGCGTAGACGATGTTCTCGATCGTGTTGCCCAGCGCCGCCACGATCCCCATCGCCAGCACGAACAGCGGGAAGGCCATGATCGTGTCGAGCACCCGGCTCAGCCCCACGTCCAGCCACCCGCCCCAGTAGCCCGCCGCCGCCCCCAGCGCCGAGCCGATCACGAAGCTCAGCAGCACCGCGGCGACCGAGATCGTCAGGTCCAGCCGCGTCGCGACGATGGCGCGGGAGAAGACGTCGCGCCCCAGGTTGTCCGTCCCGAACCAGTGCGCGGCCGAGGGCGGCTGCAGCGCCGACGCGGCGTCGGTCGCCAGCGGATCGTAAGGAACCAGCGAGGGGCCCAGGATCGCCGCCAGCATCAGCACCGCGAACATCGCGAAGGCCAGCAGCGTCACGGGGTTGTCGCGCAGCACGTAGACCACGTGGTCCAGCGTCCCCTTGCGCCGCGGGGCGGGCCGGGCGTCGGGCTCGGAGGCCGCCTCGGCCTTGATCTCGGACATCGCGGTCATCGGGCGTCGAATCCTATGCGCGGATCGATCATCGAGTAGGCGAGGTCGATCACCAGGTTGAGGACGACGAACAGCATCGCCATGCACAGCACGAACCCCTGCACCGCCGCGTAGTCCGAGGCGACCAGCGCCTCGACCGCGTAGGAGCCGATGCCCGGCCAGGCGAACACCTTCTCGACCAGCACGTTCGCGCCCAGCGTGAAGCTGAACACCATGCCCAGCGTGGTCACCACGGGCAGCAGCGCATTGCGGAACGCGTAGCCGAACAGCACCTTGCGGGAGGTCAGCCCCGCCGCCCGCGCGGTGCGGATGTAGTCCGAGCTGAGCGCCGACAGCATCGCCGCCCGCGTCATCCGCGCGATCGGGGCCAGCGTGAACAGCGCCAGCGTCGCCGCCGGCAGCACCAGCTGGCGCAGGGCCGCGAACCAGGTCTCCCAATCCCCGATCAGCAAGGCGTCGATCAGCAGGAACCCGGTCACGCTGGGCGGCTCGAGATACATGAAGTCCAGCCGGCCCAGCGGCGAGGGGGCCCAGCCGGTCAGGTAATAGAAGACGTAGATCAGGGCCACGCCGGTGAAGAAGGTCGGCAGGCTCACCCCCGCCGTCACCAGCAGCCGGCAGGCGTGGTCCACCCAGCTTCCCGGCCTTGTGGCGGCCAGCACCCCCAGCGGCACCGCGATGCCGCAGCTCACCAGCAGCGCCACCAGCGTCAGCTCCAGCGAGGCCGGCAGCCGCCGCGCCAGCTCGTCGGCCACCGGCTGCCCGGTGGAGAGCGACTGGCCCAGGTCCCCCTGGGCCAGCTGCACCACGTAGAGCCCGAACTGCTCGGGCATCGAGCGATCCAGCCCCAGCTTGGCCCGCGTCTCCTCGATCGAGGCCGCATCCGCCGCGTCGCCCGCGAAATAGGCCGCCGGGTCGCCCGGCAGGGCGCGGGTCAGCAGGAAGCTGACCAGCACGACGCCGAAGATCACCGGCAGCGCCTGCAGGAGGCGCGCGCTCACCGCTCGCAGGCGCCGGGGCATCGCCTCAGGCCTTCGCCAGCTTGCGGGCGTCGAGCTCGCGATGGAACCAGTACTCGTAGCCCGTGGCCCCGTTCATCGCGACCGAAAGCGCGGGCTGCCACAGCGGGATGCGGGGCAGGTCCTCGTAGGCGATCTCGATCATCCGCTTGATCTTGGGCGCGTAGTCGGGGTGCTCCACGGGCAGGTGCAGCGTCTCGTCGACCAGCGTCTCGATCTCCTCGTTGCGGTAATTCGAGGCGTTGAACAGGTGCCCGTCGAGATAGGCCCAGAAGAAGTAGTAGCAGGGATAGTTCAGCCAGCCGCCGAAGGTCTCCAGCGCCAGCGGCAGCCGCTTCTCGACCAGGCTCGCCGTGCGCCAGTTCGCGCCCGGGATCTTGTCGATTTCGGTCTTGATGCCGAGCTTGGCCAGGTTCTCCTGGATCAGCAGGGCCGCGGGCTCCATCCAGTCGGACTGGCCCAGGTCGATCGAGAACGGCACCTCGAACCCGCCGGCGAAGCCCGATTTCTCGAGATGCGCCTTGGCCTTGTCCATGTCGAACGCATAGGGGCTCGGCTGCGGCCACGTGATGTCGTCGACCGTCGGCGTGCCGCCCCACATCGGCACCCCGCGCCCGTAGGCGGCGGTCTTGAAGATCTCCTCGTAGGGGATCGCGTAGGCCACCGCCTTGCGCACGTCGGGGTCGGTGAAGGGCTCGAAGTTGGTGTTGAGCGTGACGCAGTAGATCGCGTTCTCGATGGGGGTCGAATAGACCTCGACCTTGCCGTCCAGCTCCGAGGCGTCCTTGTTGGGGATGTTCCACGACATCTGCACGTCGCCGCGCTCGATCAGCGCGCGGCGGGTGGCCTGGCTGGGCACCTCGCGCAGCACCACGCGCTGGGCGCCGGGCAGGGGGCCGCCGGTCCACTTGTCGTTGCGCTCGTAGACCAGCTGCTGGCCCGGATCCCAGCGCACCACCTTGTAGGCGCCCGAGCCGATGGTGTTCTTGTGCACGTACTCCATCGCCCAGGGGTCGGCCTCGGTGACGTGCGCCTTGGCGATCTTCGCGTTCAGCACGAAGGGCACCGGCACCGCGAGGTCGGGCAGCGACAGCTTCGAGGGCTTGTCGAGCTTCACCACGAAGGTCTTCTCGTCGACGGCCTCGAACTGGTCCGGCCGCTCCAGCCCGCCGGCCTTCATCTGCACCGTGGGGAAGCCGCCGACGCTGACCGCCCGGTCGAAGGACCACTTCACGTCCTCGGCGGTGACGGGCGAGCCGTCCTGGAAAACCGCCTCGTCCTTCAGCGTGAAGGTGATCGTCTTGCCGTCCTCGGAGATCGTCCAGCTCTCGGCCAGCTCGGGCACGATCTGCGAGTAGTCGTAGGACAGCGAGCCGTCGGGCATCGTCTTGGTGCCGAAGCTGACCAGCCGGTCATAGCAGTTGACCGCGACCTGGTAGCTGGGCCGGTTGGTGCCGGTGCGGTGCAGGTCCAGGCTGTTGATGGTCTGGCCCATCACCACGACCACCGTGTCGTTCCCGGCCGCCTGCGCGGGCAGGAACTTCAGGAAGGGCAGCGCCGCGGCGCCCAGGGCGACGGTTCCGCCGCCCTTCAGAAATCCCCGTCGGCTCGTGTCCAGGCCCATGTCGCTCTCCTTGTCGGTCCCGCTGGATTCGCGGCGTTCTGGCGCGCCGCAGGTCTGCCGAAAGCGTGCGCGCGCGGAGTGATCGCATCCATTGCTATTTTCGCAGAGATCCGCTTCGGTAAATGCAGCGGTCGAAGGTGGGCCGAGGAAAGCGAGTGGGAGCGCAGGCGGATGGATGACTGGCGATGGGCGCTCTATGCCGGCCTCGGCCTGGCGATCGGCGTCGCCGGCTACCGGCGCAGCCGCCGCGCCGCCGAGGCGCCGGCCCGCCTGACCGCCGGCGAGCAGGAGGCGCTGGGGCCGATGCGCGTGCAGGTCCTGGGGCTGTTCTGCGCAGCGTTCTTCGGCCTGGGCGGGCTGCTCGCGCTGGCGATGGGCAAGGATCCCTGGATCGCCGCCGGCTCGATCCTCTTCGCCTTCGGCGGCGTCTGGATCTGGGGCGAGGTGGGCCGCCTCGAGCTGGTCTGGGACGCGCGCGGGTTGCTGCGTCGCTCGGCCCTGCGGGGCGAGCGGCGCTTCTCCTGGGACGAGCTGGAGGCGGTGCGCGTCGGCAACCTGCTCTGGGGCGGGGACCGGCTGTTCTTTCGCGGCGGACGCGGTGTGAGCGTGCCGAACAGCCTGACGAACCACACGGCCCTGTTCTCCCACGCCCGCGCCGTGCTCGAAGCCCGCGAGGCCGCCTGATGCGCCATCTCCAGACCCTGCGCCTGATCGAGGCGGTGGCCCGCGCCGGCTCGATCCGCAAGGCGGCCGAGGACATGGCGATCACCTCCTCGGCGCTCAACCGGCGCATCACCGGCTTCGAGGACGAGTTCGGCTACCCGATCTTCGAGCGGCTCCCCCGCGGCGTGCGCCTGAACCCCGCGGGCGAGCTGCTGATCCAGCATATCCGCTCGCAAGTCTCTGATCTGGAACGGGTTCGGGGGCAGGTGGCGGACCTCTCGGGCGAGCGCCGCGGCCATGTCTCCATCGCCTGCTCCCAGGCCCTGCAGCCCTACTTCCTGCCCGAGCAGATCTCCGCCTACCGGCGCGAGCATCCGGGCGTCAGCTTCTCGGTGCATGTGCGCGACCGCGCCTCGGCCGAGGAGGATCTCTCGGCCTTCCGCTCCGACCTCGCGCTGGTGGTCGAGCCGGTCTATCTCGCTGAGTTCGAAGTGCTTTTCGCACTCCAGCAGCCGATCCACGCGGTCATGGCCGCCGACCACCCCCTCGCCTCGCGGCGGGAGCTTCGCCTGCGCGACTGCCTGGCCGGGCCGCACGTGGTTCCGACCGCGCCCTACGGCGTGCGCCACCTGCTCGAGGTCTCTGTGCGCGGCCGCTCGATGCGGCTAAGTCCGTCTCTGGAGGCGGATTCCTTCGAGTTCATGCGCCACTACGTGCTGCATGAAGGGGCCGTCGGCTTCCAGATCCCGGTGGGGCTGAAGGACGGGCCGGAGGTCGTCTCCCGCCCCGTCTCGGTGCGCGACGTGCCGCCCGCCCACCTGCTGCTGGGCCAGATGCGCGGGCGCACGCTGCCCGTGGCGCCGGCGCGCTTCGCCCATCAGCTCCAGGCGACGCTGGCCGCGATGGCGGAGGTCGACGCCGGGCGCAGCCGCCCGGCGACGTCCTGATCCGACAGGGAAATTCCGCGCCTCAGGCGCCGGCGATGGTCAACGTGGCCGAGGGCAGGCCCTCGATCTCGGTGGTGCAGACGTCGCCGGGCACCAGCGCCCCCACGCCCGCCGGCGTGCCGGTGTAGATCAGGTCCCCCGGCGCGATCTCCATCGAGCGGCTGAGGAACGAGATCACCTCGGCCACGTTCCAGATCATGTCGGCGAGCTGCGCCTCCTGCTTCGTCTCGCCGTTGACGCTCAGCCGGATGAAGCCCGAGGGCCGGCCCATCTCGGCCGCCGCGACCAGCGGCCCGCACAGGGCCGAGCGGTCGAAGCCCTTGGCGAAATCCCACGGCCGGCGCATGTCCTTGGCCTGGTTCTGCAGGTCGCGGCGCGTCAGGTCGTTGCCGGCGGCGTAGCCCCAGACGTGGCCCAGCGCATCGTCCTCAGAGACGTCGAAGCCGGCCTTGCCGATCGCCACCACCAGCTCCCCCTCGAAATGCAGGTCCTGGGTCTGGGGCGGGTAGGGCACGGTCGCGCCGTCGTCGACCACCGCGTCGGCGGGCTTGGTGAAGAAGAACGGCGGCTCGCGGTCGGGGTCGTTGCCGAACTCCCGCGCGTGGGCGGCGTAATTGCGCCCCACGCAGAAGATGCGCCGCACCGGAAAGCGGGCGGAGGCGCCGGCGACCGCCACGGTCGGCGTCGGCGGGGCGGGAATGACGAGCTCGGACATGGGGGCTCCCGGAGATGGTCGTCGGCACGCGCGGGCGGAAATCGCCGCGCGAAGGGCGACAGAGGCCGCCCTCTCGCGATAGCCTGCCAGCCGCGTCAGGGGAAGGAGAGATCGCGTGGCGAGCGCCCCGCCCATGGAACCCGAGGAGATCCTCCGCGCCGCGGTCGAGGATCCGGGCGAAGGCACGCTGGGCGACCTCGCCCAGGCGGCCGAGCGCGTGCAGGGCGTGCTGGAGAAGCTCGACCCCGAGGAGTTGCGCCGCAGCTACGACACGCTCGTCCGCATCGTCGGCCCCGGCCCGAAGGAGGAGGACGCCGACGCCGCCGAGCGCCCCCTATACGCCCTCGCCTCGCTGCTCGACCGGATGAGCCGCCCCTTCCGCGACCGCCCAGGGGTCAAGTCGAGCGAAGCCGAGGACCCCGCCGCATCGAAGGCCGCCTTCACGGAGACGTCGGACCCGTCCTCGGAGGACGCGTCCGACAAGTTCGACCCCTCCGAAGACCCCCGCGTCGCGCTGCTGGCCTCCGCCGCCGGTCGCGCCGTGCCGCTGGGCGCGCTGATCGAGGCCCATGTCGGCGATCCCCCGCTGCCGCTCTTCGGCATGGCGCTCGCGAACACCCTGTCCCGGGCCGGCGAGATGGCGGCGGCGGCGACCGTCCCCGACCCGCAGGGAGGCGAGGCGCCCCTTCGCCTGCTGACCCCCGCGGCGCTGCTCGCGGCCCTGATCGCCTTCGCCCAGGACATCGAGCTCCACGGCGAGGATCACGACGCGGCCTACCTCGCCGGCTATCTCTCCGATGTCCTGCCCGAGCCGCCCGAGCCCGCCTTCGCCTCCACCGACGCGGACGGCCCCCCGCTGCTCGCGCCCGAACTGCTCGACGTGCTCGCCGCCGCCGCCGCCTTGCAGGCAAGCGCCGGGCGGGGGGCGGAGCCGATCGCCCTCGCCGCGACCCTCGCCGCGCTGGTCGCCACGCCCGCGGGCCGGCAGGCCTGGATCGACCTCGGCCTGCTGGGCGACGAGCCCGCCCGCGCCTTCGAGAGCCTGCGCGCGATGGTCGAGGAGATGGGCGGCCGCGACCTCCCCTCCGCCGACCGCCGCCGCTGGAGCGCCGCGCTGGACGAGGCCTGGGGCGAGGGCGATCCCCTGCAGGGCCTGAACCTGCGCCGGCCCGTGCGGCTGGTCTTCCCCGACTACGCCGCCGACGACGTCGCCCGCCGGCGCGGCGCGGATCGCTCGATGCTCGACGCCGACCGGCTGGGGGTGGCCGCCGACGCAAGGGCGCTCGCCGACCTGATCTGCCTGAAAGCCGCGCGTCCGCCCCTCGCCATCGGGCTTTTCGGCCCCTGGGGCTCGGGCAAGTCCACCTTCATGCGCATGATCGAGGAGGCGGCCGAGGCCGACCGCGCCGCCGCCGCCGCCATGCGGGCCGAGGGCGTCTCGCCCCCGTTCGTCGAGAGCGTAGCGCATGTGTGGTTCAACGCCTGGCACTACCTCGACGCCAATCTCTGGGCCTCGCTGGTCAGCCACATCTTCCGGGAGCTGCACCGCCTCTCGCGCGGCGCCTCGCCCGAGGAGGCGCGGCGCATGGACTACCTGGTCGAGAAGCTCGCCTCCGCCGCCCAGGCCGAGACGGCGGCGCGCGAAGGGGTGCGGGCCGCCGACGCCTCGGTGAAGAAGGCGCGGCGCCGGGTGGCCGCCGCCGACCGCCTGCGCGCCTGCCTGCGCCGCAAGCTCGCCCAGGCCGCGCCCCGCGCGCTGGACGATCTGCTGGAGGCGAAGACGCGCGAAGGCCTCGACGCGCTGCAGGCCGCCGGCCTCGCCGCCCCCCTGCACAGCGTCGAGCAGCTCCAGGACCTGCGGCGGGAGCTCTCGGGCCTCGGCGGGCGGCTGCGGCTGGCGGGCGGCGCGCTGCTGAAGGGCGGCTGGCGCAGCGTCGGCTGGCTGGTCCTCGCCGCCGGCGCGCTGCTGGTCCTGGGCGGGGCGGGGGCCTGGCTGAACGCGGAGGCGGGCGGACGCCTGCTGCCCGCGTGGCTCGCCGGGTTCCTCGCCGACGGGATGGCCTGGCTGGGCGCCGCCGGCGCGCTCGCCGCCGTCGTCGTCCCCCACCTCCGGCGCGCCAACGCCGCCCTCGACGCCCTCGCCGCCGCCGAGGAGGAGGCCCGCGCGGCGCTGGCCCGCGCCGAGGCGGGGCGGCGACGGCTGGAGGCGGATCTCGCCCGGCTGGAGGCCGAGCGCCTGCGCGCCCAGGACGACCTCGACGCCCGCCGGCGCGAGCGGGAGCGGCTGGAGGCCATGCGCCGCGGCGAGGAGCCCGCCGAGATGCTCGCCCAGTTCATCGAGGAGCGCGCCCGCGCCGAGGGCTACCGCAAGCACCTCGGGCTGCTCTCCCAGATCCGCTCGGACTTCGAGCTGATGGCCGACCTGCTCGCCCCCCGCAATCCGAAGCAGCGCGAGGACGCCGCCGCCCGCATCGGCGCCGCCCCCGAGCGGCTGCCGCAGATCGAGCGCATCGTCCTCTACATCGACGATCTCGACCGCTGCCGGGACGAGCAGGTGGTCGAGGTGCTGGAGGCGATCCACCTGCTGCTGGCCTTCGATCTGTTCGTGGTGGTGGTGGGCGTGGACGCGCGCTGGGTCGAGGGGGCGCTGTCGCGCTTCTACGAGAAGCAGCTCGCCGCCGGCTCCGCGCCCGACGGCCGCCCCAGCGTGGCCGACTACCTCGAGAAGATCTTCCAGATCCCCTTCCGCCTGCGCCCGATGGCGCTGGGCGAGGGCGGCGGCTATTCCCGCCTCGTCGCCGAGCTCGTCGGCCCGGTGCAGGAGCGTCCCGGCGACCCCGCCGCGCCGGGTCGCGACACGGAGCCGGGCCGCCCAGACGACGCCGCCGACGGACGCGCCGATCCGGGCGACGCCACCTCCGAAGGCGCCGCGCCCGCGCTGCCTCTGGTCGACCTCTCCGCCGTCTGGCCGCGCGAGGAGACGCCCGAGCAGGTGCTGGAGCGCGTCACCCTCACCCGCGCCGAGCTCGACGCCATCGAGGCGCTGGGCCCCCTCGTCGGCCGCTCCCCGCGGACGGCGAAACGGTTCGTGAACCTCTACCGGCTGCTGCGGTCGCGGCGACGGGGGGAGGATCTCGAGGCGTTTCTGTCGCCGTCGGACGGCTCGGCGCCTCCATTCCTCGCGACCCTGTTCTGGCTTTCCCTGGAGACGGGGCTGGACGCGCGTCAAACGGCATTGCTCGGGGACGTTCTGCAGGGCGACTACACCTGGTCATGGAGCGGGCTGGCGAGCGATCTCTCCGGCCCGGACCACAGGCCCGGCGACGGCGCGGGCCTGCCCGATGGGGAACGCCCGGAGTTCGATCGCCGTCGGGCCTTCTGGGACTCCATCGAAGATCCCGAGCAACGCCGCATCCTGGCCGACGGCTTCTCGGCGATGGACGGCGTCGATCCGGATGCGCGCGCGGTGATCGTCGTCGAGGCCTCGCGCTATTCGTTCCATTTCGGCCGCGCGGTCTGAGCGCCCTCTCCTCTCCCTGACCGCCCCCTGCCTCCACGCCGCACCCCCGCTCGTCGCTTCGGACGATCCCTCCCGCCTCCGGCTTCCTTAACCGTTCAACTAACCGGCGCCCGCAATGCGTCGAACGGGAGGAAACATTGACGTCGTTGCTCGACCTGCTCGACAGGATCGGGTTCTGGCTGTCGCGCGTGGGCGCGGCGGGCACGATCCTGGCCCTCGTCGCGATGATGCTGCACATCTGCGCCGACACGCTCGCGCGCTGGCTGTTCCACAGCCCCTTCACCGGCACCCTTGAGATCGTCGAGAACTATTACATGACCTCGGTCGTGTTCCTCGCGCTCGCCCTCGTCCAGCGCGCGCGCGAGCACATCAAGGTCGAGATCTTCGCCAAGCTGTTCCCCAAGGGAATGCTGCGCGCGACCGACCTGATCGCCTCGGCTCTGACCGCGATCTTCTGCTCCGCCTTCGCCGTCGCCGCGATCCAGGAGACGATGCGCCAGACCGAGAAGGGCACATTCCGCGACGTGATCTTCTTCGACATGCCGATCTGGCCCTCCTACTGGATCATGGCCTTCGGCGGCGTGCTGATCGCGCTCGCCACCATCACCAGCTTCCTGGCCGACCTGCTGCGCCCCGGGCGCGACGACCATCACGAGAACCCCGAGGCCTTCCTGTGAGCGACTCGATCCAGATCGTCCTGACGGCGCTGGCCGCGCTGCTGGTCCTGTTCGCCATCCGCGTGCCGATCGCGGTGGCGCTGGGCATCGTCTCCTTCGCCGGCATCGCCTACGTGCGCGGCTTCGACGCCGCCTGGGGCGCGCTGAAGACCGCGCCCTACGAGTTCGGCGCCCACTGGTCGCTGTCGGCCGTGCCGATGTTCCTGCTGATGGGCGCGGCCGCCTTCCGCGGCGGGCTGACCGCGTCGCTGTTCGAGGCGATGCGGGTGTGGTTCGGGCGGCTGCCCGGCGGGCTCGCCATCGCCACCAACATGGCCTCGGCGGTGTTCGCGGCGGCCTCGGGCTCCTCGGTCGCCTCCTCGGCCGCGATGGCGCGCATCGCCGTGCCCGAGATGCTGAAGTCGAACTACAGCCCCGCGCTCGCCACCGGCGTGGTGGCCGCGGCGGGCACGCTGGGCGCGCTGATCCCGCCCTCGATCATCTTCGTGATCTTCGGCTGGTACACCCAGACCTCGATCGGCACGCTGCTGATCGCGGGCATCATCCCGGGCCTGCTGACGGCCGGCGCCTACGCGCTGCTGGTCCTCTCGATCGCGGTGGTGAAGCCCGAGATGGCGCCCCGCGACACCCGCGTGACCAGCTTCGGCGAGAAGATGCGCGTGCTGGGCACGATCTGGCCGGTGCCGGTGCTGATCGTGGCGGTCATCGGCTCGATCTACTCGGGCGTGGCGACGGCGACCGAGGCGGCGGCGCTGGGCGCGGTCTCGGCGATCCTGCTCTGCCTCGTCCGCGGCACGCTGACCAAGCAGACGCTGCGCGAGATGATCGGCGACACGGTGGGCGCGCTGGGCTCGATCTTCTTCATCGCGCTGGGCGCCTCGCTGCTGACGCGCTTCCTCGCGCTGTCGGGCTTCCCGGCCTACATGATGATGATCTCCCAGACCGCCGAGCTGTCGCCGCTGATGATCATCATGGCGCTGGTCGTGGTCTACCTGATCCTGGGCGCGTTCCTCGACCCGATCGGGATCATGCTCGTCACCCTGCCGATCCTGCTGCCGCTGTTCCGCGCGGCCGACCTCGACATGATCTGGATGGGGGTGATCATCGTGAAGATGATCGAGATCGGGATGCTGACGCCCCCCGTCGGACTGAACGTCTTCGTGGTCAAGGCCGCGCTGGGCGAGCGGGTGCCGCTGGGCACGATCTTCAAGGGCGTCTCGTGGTTCCTGATGGCCGAGGTGGTCATCATGGGCCTGCTGATCGCCTTCCCGCAGCTGTCGCTGTGGCTTCCCAACCTGATGGCCCGCTAGGGCCGTCCAAGAACGCAGAAGGCGGGCGCCCGAGGCCCGCCCTCCCATCCCATGCCCGGAGGAAATCCATGACCGGCCTGAAGTCCCTGCTGACCACGTCCGCCGCCGCCGTCGCGCTCGCCGCCACGCTGGGCGCGCCCGCGACCGCCGCCGACATCGCCTACGCGACGCACATCCCCTCGACCAACGTCACGGTCGAGCCGGCGCTGAAGCCCTGGGCCGAGCGCCTGGCCGAGCATGACATCAACGTCAACTTCTTCTGGGGCGGCACCGTCGCCAAGCACGGCGCCATGCCCCCCGCGATCCGCGACGGCCTGGCCGACATGGGCTTCATGGCCGACCTCTACGGCGCGCAGGACCTGCCGAACTCGGTGCTGGTCACCAACCTGCCGCTGGTCAACCTCGACGCCCGCGTGATGACCGCGGTCGCGGCCGAGGCCCGGATGATCGGCTGCGAGGGCTGCGAGGAGGAGCTCGCCGAGTTCGGCGCGTTCAACTACAACGTCTTCTCGCTGCCCTCCCAGTACCTGATGTGCCGCGAGCCGGTGGCGAACCTCGCCCAGCTCGAGGGCAAGAAGGTCCGCGCCACGGGCGTCCTGGGCCGGATGCTGGCCAAGTGGGGCGCGGTGCCGGTCGCCATGCCCGTCACCGACGGCTACGAGGCGCTGGAGCGCGGGCAGGTCGACTGCACCACCGGCATCGACACGTTCATCATGGACTACTCCTGGTGGGACAGCGCCAAGTACATCCTCGACATGCCCCTCGGCCTGTTCGCCGGCGTGCTGACGATGATGTCCGAGTCGAAGTTCGAGAGCCTCTCGGAAGAGCAGCAGAAGGCCATGCTGGCCGAGCGCGCGCGCCTGGCCGCCGACAGCGCCTACGCCTACTTCGCCGAGGGCGAGAAGGCCCGCAAGCTGGCGGTCGAGGAGCACGGCGTGACCTTCCTCGAGCCCGAGGACGACATCAAGGCCAAGCTCGAGGAGGCCCGCATCGCCGAGCGCGACGAGGACCTCGCCCAGTCGCAGAAGCTGGGCGCCAAGGACCCCGAGGCCCGCATCGCCAACGTCGTGGCGCTGGCCGAGAAGTGGCAGAAGATCGTCGACGAGACGGGCGGCGACAAGGAAGCCCTGATCGAGGCGATGGAGCGCGAGATCTACTCCAAGGTCCAGCCCTGAGCCTGATGCGCCCACGACCCTGATCCCAATCCCGGTCAGGGTCCGGGCCGCGGTCTGACGGGGGGCTCCCGAAGCTCTCCCCGAAGGTCCCGGCCCGCTCCGCGGCGGCCAGCCTCCCAAATCGCGCCGCCGCGGAGAGACGATCGCCCTGCGCGCGCGCCGACGCTGGACGTCGGCGCGCGCGCAGGGCAGCTTCGCCTCCCCGGATTCGTTCCGCGTCGACGCAGCCTGCGCCGGCCGGCCGGTCCGCCGGATCCCCGGTCGGAGGCGACGCCCCGTGTCCCGCGTCTACATCGGCGGAAAATTGCGACCCCCCTCGATCACGTCGGATCACCTGTCCCGCCGGCGGCTGGCGGAGCGGTTCCTCGCCGCCCCCGGCGCCCGCCTGACGGTGCTGCGCGCCCCCTCCGGCTTCGGCAAGACCATGCTGATGGCCGAGTGCCGCGAGGCGCTCGCCGCCCGCGGCCTGCGCACCGCCTGGCTCGCGCTCGACAACGGCGACAACGACGCCTCGCGCTTTTCGACCGGGCTGATGGCGGCGCTCGCGGAACTGGGGATCGAGCCGCCCGAGGGCGACGGCGGGGGCGGGGAGGGCTGGCTCGCGCTGCTCGACCGGCTGGCGCGCCACCCCACGGCCTTCGCGCTGTTCCTGGATGATTTCGAGTTCGTCTCCGACGACGCCGTGCTCTCGCTGGTGCGCGAGCTGATCCAGGCCTTTCCGCCGGGCGCGCGGCTGGTCGTCGGCTCCCGCACGCCGCCCGACCTCGGGCTCGGCCGCCTGCGCGCCCAGGGCCTGCTGCAGGAGTTCGACGCCGGCGACCTGCGCTTCTCGGGTCCCGAGACCACCGAGTTCCTGACCCGCGCCCGCGGCCTGCGCCTGGCGGCCGAGGATCTCGCACGGCTCCAGGACAAGACCGAGGGCTGGCCCGCCGCCGTGCGCCTCGCCTCCATCGCGCTCGAGCGGCAGGGCGAGGCCTCGGACTTCGTCGCCCGCTTCTCGGGCTCCGACGGGGCGGTGGCGGAGTACCTGGCCGAGGACGTGCTCTCGGCCCAGCCGCCCGAGCGGGTGCAGTTCCTGCTGCGCACCTCGATCCTGCCGCGGCTCGACCCCGGGCTGTGCGACGCGCTGCATCCGCCCGGCGGTTCGGCCGCGATCCTCGAGGCGCTGGCCGCGGGCAACGTGCTGCTGACGCCCGACGACGGCGCCTATCGCTACCATTCGCTGTTCGCCTCGTTCCTGCGCGCCCAGCTCGACCGCCGGATGCCGCAGGAGAAGCCCGCCCTGCACCGGGCCGCCGCGCGCTGGTATCTCGCGGCCGGTCGCGCGGCGCCGGCGATCGACCACGCGATCGAGGGCGGGGACATGGCGCTCGCCGCCGATCTCCTCTCCCAGCACGCGCGCGGGTTCCTCGAGCAGGGGCGCATGCGCCTGCTGACCCGCTGGTTCGACGCGCTCGACGCCCGGGCCTTCGAGGGACGGCCGGAGCTGCACCTGATCCGCGCCTGGGCGCTGTGCTTCACCCGCGGTCCCCGCGCGACGGGGGAGCTGCTGGACGCGACCGGCATCGAGGCCGACCCCCGCGAGCAGATCGCGGCCGAGGCGCGTGCGGCCCGAATCCTGGTGCTCAGCATCTCCGACGACTATCCCGCCGCCGCGGCGCTCGCGCGCGAGGCGATGGACGGGCCCCGCCTCGACAGCCGTTACGCGGCGGCCTCGCTCGCCAACTCGCTCGCCACCGTGTTCCTGGGCGTGGGCGCCTTCGACGACGCGCGCCGCGCCCTGCTGGAGGTGCGCCGCGAGGTCGGCGGGTCGGAGCGCCAAGCGGGATTCAGCGCCCTCTTCGCCGACGCGACCGAGGGGATCATCGACTGGCTCGAGGGGCGGATGCGCGACGCCGGCGCCCGCTTCCGCCTGGCGCTGGCCGCGGGGCGCGACGACCCGCTCAGCCGCAACGGGGTGAACGCCTGGGCGGCGATGCTGCACGCCATCTCGCTCTACGAACGCAACGACCTGCGCCGCGCGGCGCACCTGTTCCACCTGCACCTGCCGACCACGCGGGACCTCGGGCTGGTGGACCACACCATCATCGGCCACGTGATGCTGTCGCGCATCGCCGACGGGGACGGGGACGCCGACGCCGCCATGGGCCTGCTGGGAGAGCTGGAGCACCATGCCGAGCGGCGCGGCCTGCCGCGCGTCGCGGCCTCGGCCCGGCTGGAGCGGGCGCGCCACCTGATGCTGCGCGGCCACCTCGACGAAGCGCGCGAGCAGCTCCGCCGCGCCGACGACCCGGACGTCTGGCGCCGCGTCGCCGCCCTGCGCCTGCGCGCCAACGACACCGAGTACCCGGAGGTCGGGCGCGTGCGCCTCGCCCTGCACGAGGGCCGCGCGGCCGAGGCGTTGCCGATCCTGCGACGCGAGATCGCCGCGGCCGCCGCCTCGGGCCGTCACCGCCGCGCCCTGCACCTGCGCCTGCTGGCCGGCGCCGCCCACCACGGGGCGGGCGAATACGAGACCGCCGCCGCCTGGCTGGAGCGGCCGCTCGCAGACGCGGCCCGCGAGGGCGCGATGCGCATGATCCTCGACGAGGGCGAGCCGCTGGCCGAGGCGATCCGCGCGGTCGCCAACCGGCGCGCCGCCCTCGGCGCCGGCGGCGCGGCCCGCGATCCGCATTTCCGCGCCTGGCTCGAGGATCTGACCGCGGCCATGGCGCCCCCGCGCCGCGCGCCGGCCGGGCAGGACGCGCCCGAGCCGATGCTCTCCGCCCCCATCGAGGCGCTGACGCCCAAGGAGCGAGAGGTGCTGCGCCTGCTGTCCGAGGGGCTTCCCAACGCCACCATCGCCTCGCGGCTGGGCGTCTCGGACAGCACCGTGCGCACGCACCTGCGCTCGATCAACTCCAAGCTCGACGCGCGCAACCGCACCCAGGCGGTGGCGGTGGCGCGGCGGATGGGCGTGCTGGCCTGAAAAGCGCCGGCGCCCCGGGCCTGGCCCGGGGCCTCAGTCCTTCCCGGCCTCGGGCAGCACCAGCACCGCGCGGAAATCGTTGACGTTGGTCAGCGTCGGCCCGGTTTTCACCAGGTCCCCCAGCGCGTCGAACAGCGAATAGCTGTCGTGCCCCGACAGGACCTTGCGCGGGTCCAGCCCGGCCTCGCGCGCGCGGGCGAGCGTGTCGGGGCCGACGACCGCTCCGGCCGCATCCTCGGTCCCGTCGATGCCGTCGGTGTCGCCGGCCAGCGCGTGGATGCCGGGGCGGCCGTGAAGCGCCACGGCGAGCGCCAGCAGGAACTCGGTGTTGCGCCCGCCGCGGCCGGGGGGCTCCTTGCCGATGGTCACCGTCGTCTCGCCGCCCGAGAGCAGGACGGCGGGCGCCGGGGCAGGGGTCCCATGATCGGCGACCGCCCGCGCGATGCCGGCCATCAGGGTTCCGGCCTCCCGCGCCTCCCCCTCCAGCGCGTCGCCCAGCAGGACCGGCGCGACGCCCGCCTTGCGCGCCACCTCCGCCGCCGCCTCCAGCGAGGCCTGGGGCGTGGCGATCAGACGGTAGTCGGGGGTGAAGTCCGGCTGCGGATCGGCCGGCGCCTCCAGCAGCCGGCGGGCCGCGTCGGGCAGGTCGGGGCCGAGCCGTTCGATCAGGCGCGAGAGGTCCTCGGCGGCCGAGGGATCGGGGACCGTGGGGCCCGAGGCGATGGCCTCCGGGTCGTCGCCCGGCACGTCGGAGATCGCGAGCGTCACCAGCCGCGCCTCGCCCGCCGCGCGGGCCAGCCCGCCGCCCTTCACCCGGCTCAGCCTGCGGCGCACCCGGTTCATGTCGTCGATGGCGAGCCCGGACTTCAGCAGCAGCTTGTTGACCGCGATCTTCTCGTCGAGCGTCAGCGGCTCCCTCGGCAGCGTCATCAGCGCCGAGCCGCCGCCGGAGATCAGCGCCAGCACCAGGTCCTCGGGCCCGGCGGAGGCCGCGACCTCCAGGATCTCCCGCGCCGCCGCCTCGCCGGCGGCGTCGGGGGTGGGGTGGGAGGCCTCGCGCACCGCGATCCGCTCGGTCGGGACCGCGTGGCCGTAGCGGGTGACCACCACGCCCGAGAGGTCCACGTCCGGCCACGCCGCCTCGACCGCGCGGGCCATGGCGGCGGCGGACTTGCCGGCGCCGACCACGAGGCAGCGGCCCTTCGGCTTCTCCGGCAGGTAACGTGCCAGCACCTGCGCGGGGTCGGCGGCGGCCACGGCCGCGTCGAACATCGCGCGCAGCAGGGCGCGGGCCTCGGCCTCCCTCATCGCTCAGCCCAGCGCATCGGCGATGGCCTTGCCGCAGGTCTGCGTGTCGGCCGAGCCGCCCAGGTCGCGGGTGCGCAGCTTCGGCTCGGCCAGCACGCGTTCGATCGCCGTGACGATCTCGGCGGCGGCCTCGGCGTGGCCCAGGTGCTCGAGCATCATCGCCCCCGCCCAGATCTGGCCCACCGGGTTCGCGATGCCCTGGCCGGCGATGTCGGGGGCCGAGCCGTGCACCGGCTCGAACAGCGAAGGGAACGCGCCCTCCGGGTTGATGTTGCCCGAGGGGGCGATGCCGATGGTCCCGGTGCAGGCGGGCCCGAGGTCCGAGAGGATGTCGCCGAAGAGGTTCGAGGCGACGACCACGTCGAAGCGGTCCGGCTGGAGGACGAAGCGCGCGCACAGGATGTCGATGTGCTGCTTGTCCACGTCCACATCCGGGTAGTTCGCGGCCATCGCCGCCACCCGCTCATCCCACCAGGGCATGGTGATGGCGATGCCGTTCGACTTGGTGGCCGAGGTCAGCTTGCGGCGCGGGCGGCGGTTCGCCAGCTCGAAGGCGTAGCGCAGGACCCGGTCGACCCCGTGACGGGTCATCACCGTCTCCTGCATGACGATCTCGCGGTCCGTGCCCTCGAACATGCGCCCGCCGACGGAGGAGTATTCGCCTTCCGTGTTCTCGCGCACGATCCACATGTCGATGTCGCCGGGGCCGCGGCCGGCGAGCGGCGCGGGCACGCCGGGCATCAGGCGGGCGGGGCGCAGGTTGATGTACTGGTCGTACTCGCGCCGGAACTTCAGCAGCGAGCCCCACAGCGAGATGTGGTCGGGCACCGTGTCGGGCCAGCCGACGGCGCCGAAGAACAGGGCGTCGGCGCCCGAGAGCCGGTCCTTCCAGTCGTCGGGCATCATCTGCCCGTGCTTTGCGTAATGGTCGCAGGAGGCGAAGTCGTGCTCCTGGAAATTGAAGTCGATGCCATGGCGGCCGGCCACGGCCTCGAGCACGCGCAGGCCCTCGGGGACCACCTCCTTGCCGATGCCGTCGCCGGGGATGACGGCGATCTTCAGACGGTTGTCCATGGGGTGCGCTCCTTCTCCGCGCCGGCCGCGTCGGGAAAGGGCGGCCGGACGGGCGGCAGGATGCGCAGAGCCATGGGGCGCCGTCCAGCGGGGGCGTCGAAAATCCGCCCCGCCCGAGACGGGGCCACGAAAAAGGGCCGGCGCTCGCGGCGCCGGCCCCCGGTCGTCTTGCGTCGATGGCGCGCTCAGTGCGCCATCAGGCTCGGCAGCCAGGTCGACAGGGCCGGGAAGGAGATCAGCAGGATCATGATCACCAGCTCGCAGGCCAGAAACCAGGCGACGCCCTTGAAGACGGTCGCGAGGCCCACCGAGTCGCCCGCAACCCCCTTCACCACGTAGACGTTCAGGCCCACGGGCGGGGTCAGCAGGCCGACCTCGATCATCTTCACCACGATCACGCCGATCCAGATCAGGTCCATGTCCAGCGCGTGGAACGCGGGCAGGAACACCGGCAGGGTCAGCAGCATGACGCCGATCGGGTCCAGGAACATGCCCAGGATCAGGTAGATCACCGCCAGCGCCATCACCAGCGCCACCGGCCCCAGCTGCAGCGCCGCCACCGTGTCGGCGATGAAGGTCGGAACGCCGGCGAGCGCCAGGAACCGGGTCAGCATCACCGCGCCGATCGCGAGGAAGAACAGCGACGAGGTGGTGCGCATCGCATCGCCCACGCTGTCCGCGATCACCTTCTTCGTCAGCCGGCCCTGCAGGCCGCCGATCAGGAAGGCCAGCGTCGCGCCCAGGGCGCCCGCCTCGGTCGGCGTGGCGAGGCCCGAGTAGATCGCGCCCACGACGCCCAGCACCAGCAGCGGCATCGGCCAGACCTTGCCCAGCGCCGCCAGCTTCTCGCCCATCGTCACCTTGATCGCCACGCGCGGGGCGAGCGAGGGGGTCACCATGCAGCGGCCCACGATCATCACCGTGTAGAGGCCCGCGGTCATCAGGCCCGGGATGATGCCCGCGATCAGGAGCGAGCCCACCGACTGCTCGGTGAACCAGCCGTAGATCACGAAGGCGATCGAGGGCGGGATCAGCGCCCCCAGCGTGCCCGAGGCCGCCACGGTGCCGGTCGCCAGCGCCTTGTCGTAGCCGAACTTCAGCATCTCGGGGATCGCCAGACGCCCCACGGCCGCCGAGGTCGCCACGGACGAGCCCGAGGCCGCCGCGAAGCCCGCCGCGGTGAAGTTGGTCGCGACCGCGAGGCCGCCCGGAAGCTCGTTCAGCCACAGCCGCGCGGCGGTGTAGAGCGAGGAGGTCAGGCCCGTCTGGTAGGCCGCCGCGCCCATCAGCAGGAACATCGGCACGGCCGACAACTCCCAGCTCGCGGCGAAGTCGTGGGGCAGGGAGCCCAGGATGCCCAGGGCCGCGCGCTCGTTGCGCAGGAACATGATCCCCAGGAACGACACCGAGCCCAGCGAAAAGGCGATCGGCACGCGAAGCGCCAGCAGAACGAGGATCGCGCCGACCCCGAGGCCGCCGATCATAAGACTGTCCATGTCGCGCTCCTCAGTCGGCGAGGGTGATGTGGTCGGGATCGGAGGCGGGGCCGCCGTGCTCGTGCTCCATGAGCGCGTGCTTGCCGGTCAGCGCCATGTAGATCGAGTCGATCGCATGCAGCGCCAGCCAGAACAGCATCAGCCCGCAGCCCACCGGCAGGAACCACCGCGTCGGCCAGACCTGCAGGTCCATGGTCGCGGTCTCCCAGACCTCGCCGCGGCGGGTCATCTTCATCGCCTCGTCGATGGCCTCGCCGAACAGGATGCCCACGTAGGCCAGGCCGATCAGGCAGCCGAACAGCTTGACCCAGGCCAGCGCGCGGGGCCCGAGGTTCTGGGTGAACAGCTCGACCTCGAGATGCTCCTCCTTCCGGGTGACCTGGCCCAGCGGCAGGAACACCAGCGCCACCATGTAGTAGGTCGCCACGGTCTCCAGCGTCATCGGGATCGGCCAGTTCAGCAGGTACTTGAACAGCACGTCCAGGGTGATCTGGAGCATCATCAGAAGCATCACGGCGCCGGCGAGCCAGGCCGTCAGGCCGGCGCCGAAGGCCGCGATCCTTTCAAGGATTTTCATTCGGACCTCGAAGGGGAAAGGGGTCGCAGGGAAGGGTGGAGAACAGGGGGAGGACCCCGGCCGTCAGGCCGGGGTCCGGGTCTCGATCGAACCGGTCAGGGCTGGACCTTGGAGAAGATCTCGCGGCGCAGCGCCTCTTCGAAGGTCTTCTTGCCGGCCTCGTCGTGCTTGATGTCGGCGACGATGCCCTGCCACTTCTCGAGGATCTTGCGGAACGAGGCGACGGTCTCCTCGGCGTCCTCGACGCCGTCTTCCTTCGCCTGGGCGATCACGGCCTCCCACTCGGTGGCGCGCAGCTCCTCGAGCTTGTCGAGGAAGGCCTGGTCGGGCTGCACGACCTGGCCGCCCTTCTCCTTTGTCTCGGCGATGCCGTTGGCGTCGTCCTCGAAGGCGGCCCACTTGATGTCGGCCAGCAGCTGGGGGATCTCGTCGATGATGATCTGGCGGTTCTTCTCGCCCATCGCATCCCAGCTGTCGAGGTTGACCGACAGGGTCAGCGTCGACACGTAGCCGCCGATCGGCGTCTCGATGATCGAGGTGACGAAGTCCTTGATGTTATAGGTGTTGAGGTAGTTCGGCGAGCCCAGGGCGCAGTCCACCTGGCCGCGCTGCATCGCCTCGTACATCTCGGCCACGGTCACCGACACCGGCACCGCGCCCATCGCCGACATCAGGTCCGCCAGGCGCGAGACCGAGCGCACCTTCTTGCCCTTCAGGTCCGCCAGCGTGGAGACCGGCGAGGTGCACTGCAGGACGTAGGGGGTGGTCGAGTACCACGCGAGGCCGATCTGGCCGTTGTCCGCGAACTCTTCCATGCAGCCGTCGCAGCCCAGCAGGTGCCACTCGTTGACCGCGGCGCCCCAGGCGAGGCTGTCGTCGGCCAGGATGAAGGCCGAGGAGATGGTCGAGGAGTGCGGCAGCGCCTTCTTCGTGTAGACGTCCACGATCAGGCCGGAGTCGAGCACCGCGTCGTCGATCGCGCCCAGCAGCTCCTTCGGGCCGCCCATCGAGCCGCCCCAGAACGCCTCGAACTCGACCTCGCCGCCGGTCTTCTCCTTGACCCGCTCGAAGAACGGGATCTGGCCGTCGCGCATGGTGATCGCGGTCGGCTGCAGGAACGAGCCGTAGGTGTATTCGTCGGCCTGGGCCGAAGCGGCCGCCAGGGTCAGGGTCGCCGCGCCGCTCATCAGGGCGCCGATCGCGAATTTCATGAAATGTCCTCCCTCGGGATTCATGCGGGGTTTGGGGTTGGATCCGCGCCGCCGAGGCCTCCCGCCGGCGGCGCGGAAACGGGATCAGGGCTTCAGCTTCGAGAAGATCTCGGCGTCGAGCGCGGCGGCGTAGGCCGCCTTGTCGTCGCCGGTCTCGGCGACGATGCCGCGCCACTTCTCGACGGTCTGGCGGAAGCTGTCGACGACGGCGCGGGCGTCCTCGACGCCGTCGGCCTCGCCCTGGGCGATGGCGGCGTCCCACTCGGCCTCGCGCAGCTCCAGCAGGCGGGCGCGGAAGTCGTCGGCGGCCGGGACGTACTGGGCGCCGTTCTCATCGACGGTCAGCTGGGTGGCGGAGTCCGCCTCCTCGAGATAGGCCCAGGTGGTGTCGGCCACGAGCTGGGGCAGCTCGTCGATCATCACCTGGCGCTGCGCCTCGGTCAGGTCCTCCCAGGTGTAGACGTTCATGTTCATCAGGCCCGAGCCGATGTAGGCGCCCAGCGGGTCCTGGATGATCGTCTTCACGAAGTCCTTGATGTTGTAGCCGGTCAGCCAGGCGGCCGCGCCGACCGAGCAGTCGGCCTGGCCGCGCTGCATCGCCTCGTACATCTCGGCCGAGGTGATCGACACGGGCGTGGCGCCCATGTTCTGCATCAGCACGCCCATGCGCGAGGTGGCGCGCACCTTCTTGCCCGCCAGGTCGTCCAGCGTGCGCACGTCGGAGGTGCACATCAGCAGGTACGGCGAGGTCGGGTACCAGGCCAGCGGCACCACGTCGTTGTTCTCGTAGTCCTTCAGGCAGCCCGGGCAGTGCAGCAGCTGGAACTCGTTGATCGCCGCGCCGTAGACCTTCACGTCGTCGGCGACGACGAACAGGCTCGACAGCAGGTTCGAGTAGGGCAGGGCGGTCTTGAGGTAGACGTCGACCACGCCGCCGGAGTCGATCACGCCGGTCTCGATCGCGCCCAGCAGCTCCTTCGGGCCGCCCATGGCGCCGCCCCAGAAGGTCTCGAAGGTCAGCTCGCCGCCGGTCTTCTCGGTGACGCGCTCGAAATAGGGGGTGATGCCCTGGGTGTTCACCACGTGCACGGACGAGATGTAGTGGGCGTAGGAGATCTCGGCGGCGCCGGCGGCGGGGGCCGAGACGGCGGCCAGGGCGAGGGCGAGGGCCGACGCGGTTGCAGTGCGGATCATGGGTCCTCCTGAGGCTCCGTGAGGAAGCGGCGCGGCCCGGGAGGGGGCGCGCTCGGGTCGTGTCGGGCCGGGCGCGGGGCGCCCGGACGGGTCAGTCTGAAAGGACGGGTCCGGACGCGGCGACGCCGCAGGTCGGGAAGGGGCGCGCGCCGGTCCGCGCAGGCGCGGCCGCGGCCGAGCGATCGACGCTCGGGACGAGCGCGCAGGGCGCTGCGAACCCTAGGTGCAGGGGCATCCTTCCTCCACTCCCGACGTGGTCCGAGGAACCGGACCGACCCCGTCGCGCGCCTGATTCCACCTTGCCCGAAGTTTTACGGGATGGAGGCGTCATTTGTTATAACATGGGGACCATACCTGCGCGTATGTCAACCCTGGCGGCGAAATGGAAACGTCGCACCGCGGTATTGCAGCGTCGCTTGGCGCGTGTCGAGAGGGGGCTTCCCGACCGGCGTAAAGCTTGGAATGATGGCGATCCCGGGCCAGAGCGGCCCCGGCCGCGGGAGGCGACCGGGAGCAATCCGCCGACGCGCCCGCAACAGGGAGGAGGGTCGGAGCATTCCGCCGCCTGCAAGCAACGCCGTCGATCCGGCGGAGGGGACCCGCGCCATGCGCCGGCCCCGCACGAGACCTCGCGCCGGCGCCGCCGCGCCTGCGCGGGATAACGCCAAGACCCCGGGCGCCGCAAGCGCGCGCGACGACGCCCAGGCCGCGCCGCCCCGCGGGCCGCTCGGCCCCGGCGGGGCCCGGCCGGAGGCCGACTGGGCCCGCCCGCTGACGCGCGAGAACCTGTCCGAGGCCGCCTACCGCGCCCTGCGCGCCGCCCTGACCGAGGGGCGACTGAAACCCGGCGCGCCCCTGCCGCTGCGCCCGATGTCGCGCCGCTTCGGCATCTCGGTCACCCCGATGCGCGAGGCGATGCTGCGCCTGGCGGGGGAGCGGGCGCTGACCATCGACGCCCGCGGCGCGGCCTCGGTCCCGGTGCTCGTGGCCGGGCAGGTCGACGAGATCGCGGTCCTGCGCGAGGACCTGGAGGGCCGCGCCGCCGCCCAGGCCGCGCTGCTGGCCACGCCGGCCGAGATCGACGCGCTCGAGGCGATCAACGCCGATCTGGTCGCCCGCCATGCCGCCGGAGACATCCCCGAGGCGGTGCGCCTGAACACCCGCTTCCACCTCGCCGCCGGCCGGCTGGGCGGCTCGCCGATCCTGGCCGAGCTGATCGAGGGGCTGTGGGTGCGCTCCGGCCCGCTCCTGTGGCACTCGATCGACGCCCGCGCCCCGCGCTGGCGCCCCGGCCCGCACCTCGACCTTCTGTCCGCCCTGCGCGCCGGCGATCCCGACGCCGCGCGCGAGGCGATGCGCGCCGACGCAGGCCGCTGGGCCCGCGGCTATCGCCGCTACGCCGCGCCGGCCGACTAGGCCCGCCGGCCCGCGGCCGGCGTTTCCCGCGCGACCTCCGAACCGCCCGCGCGCCCCCGCGGCGCGCGGGCGGCTTGGTCTTGCGTCGAATCAACAATTCATGCATCCATGTATCATGGAATTCGATCTGCATGTCGACGCCTTCGCCGCCCTCGGCCATCCCGGCCGGCTGGCGGTGTTCCGTCTCCTCGCCCGGCGCGCGCCCGACGGGGTGCGCCCCTCCGAGATCGCCGAAGCGCTGGGCATGAAGCCCAACACGCTCTCGGTGAACGTGATGGCGCTGGCCCGGGCCGGGCTGGTGACGTCCGAGCGGCGGGGCAAGTCGGTCTTCTACAGCATCGACCTCGCCCGCACCGGCGGGCTGGTCGACTTCCTCGTCTCGGATTGCTGCCGCGGGCGGCCCGAGCTGTGCCTGCCGCTGGCGGCCCGCGCCGCCCGGCCTGTCGGAGGCTCCGTCATGACCGACCGTCGCTTCAACGTGCTGTTCATCTGCACCGGCAACTCGGCCCGTTCGATCTTCGCCGAGGCGATCCTGGCGGCCGAGGGCGCCGGGCGCTTCCGGGCCTTCTCAGCCGGCACGAAGCCCTATTCCGAGCTGAACCCCCACGCCGTCGCCGTCCTGCGGGAGCTGGGCCACGACGTCTCCGGCCTGCGCGCGAAGAACGTGGCCGAGTTCCAGGGGCCCGACGCGCCGCGGCTCGATTTCGTGTTCACCGTCTGCGATCAGGCCGCGAACGAGGAATGCCCCCCCTGGGCCGGCCAGCCGATCTCGGCCCACTGGGGCCTGCCCGACCCGGTGGCGGTGGAGGGGACGGAGGCCGAGAAGGGCCTCGCCTTCCTCGACGCCTACCGCAGCCTGCAGCGGCGCATCTCCGCCTTCGCGTCGCTGCCGCTCGAGTCGCTCGACCGCGTCTCCCTCCAGGCCCGGCTCGACGCCATCGCGCGCGACGCGCGCGCCCAGCCCGCGGCCTGACCTCGCCTCCCCGCGCCCTCGCTTCCAGATCTGGAGACCTCATGCCCCGCATCGCCGTCAACGGTCTCGGCCGAATGGGAAAGCTCGCCCTGCGCGCGGCCTTCGACCAGGGCCTGCCCGGAGAGATCGTGCTGCTGAACGACGCCGCCGGCGACCCCGCCCAGCACGCGCACCTGATGGAGTTCGACACCGTCCACGGCCGCTGGGACGCGCAGGCCGAGCATGACGCCGGGAGCCTCACCCTGCGCGGGACCCGCATGGCGATGACCTGCGTGCGGCGGATCGAGGATCTGCCCCTCAGGGAGCTCGGCGTCGACCTTGTGCTCGACTGCACCGGCGTCTTCAAGACGCCCGCGAAGGTGCAGCCCTACTACGACGCCGGGGTGCGCAAGGTGGTGGTCTCGGCCCCGATCAAGGAGGCGCCGGCGCTGAACATCGTCTACGGGGTGAACCACAACCTCTACAATCCGGCCAAGCATCATCTGGTCACGGCCGCGAGCTGCACGACGAACTGCCTCGCCCCGGTGGTGAAGGTGCTGCACGAGGCGATCGGCATCTCCCACGGCTCGATCACCACGCTGCACGACGTGACCAACACCCAGACGATCGTGGACCGGCCGGCGAAGGACCTGCGGCGCGCCCGCTCGGCGCTCAACAGCCTGATCCCGACCACCACCGGCTCGGCCACCGCGATCACCATGATCTATCCGGAGCTGAAGGGCCGCCTGAACGGCCATGCGGTGCGCGTGCCGCTGCTGAACGCCTCGCTCACCGACTGCGTCTTCGAGATGGAGCGCGCCACCTCGGCCGAGGAGATCAACGCCCTCTTCGCCGCGGCCGAGGCCGGCCCCCTCGCCGGAATCCTCGGCGTCGAGACGCGGCCGCTGGTCTCGGCGGACTACGTGAACGAGCCCCGCTCGGCGGTGATCGACGCGCCGTCCACGATGGTGGTCAACGGCACCCAGGCGAAGATCTACGCCTGGTACGACAACGAATGGGGCTACGCCTGCCGGCTGGTGGACGTGCTGCGCCTGGCGGCGGAGGGGCTCTGAGCATGTCCGCCCCCGCAGGCGCGCCCGAGCGGCCGCTCGCGGCCTACGCCGCCGTCACCGCGGCCTACTGGGCCTTCATGCTGACCGACGGCGCGCTGCGGATGCTGGTGCTGCTGCATTTCCACGTGCTGGGCTTCTCGCCGATCCAGCTCGCCTGGCTGTTCCTGCTCTACGAGGTGGCGGGTATGGTCACCAACCTCTGCGCGGGGTGGATCGCGGCGCGCTTCGGGCTGACCTCGACGCTCTACGCCGGGCTTGCGCTGCAGATCGCGGCGCTGGTCGCGCTGGCGCAGGTGGACGCGGGCTGGACGCTGGCGGTCTCGGTCGTCTTCGTGATGGTCGTGCAGGGCGCCTCGGGCGTGGCCAAGGACCTCGCGAAAATGAGCGCCAAGAGCGCGGTGAAGCTTCTGGCCCCGGCCGGGGACGGGGGGCTGTTCCGCTGGGTGGCGGCGCTGACCGGGTCGAAGAACGCGGTGAAGGGGCTGGGCTTCCTGCTCGGCGCGGCGCTGCTCGCCGGCGCGGGGTTCCAGGCGGCGGTGCTGGGCATGGCCGCGGTGCTGGCCGCGGTGCTCGCAGCCGTCGCCCTGCTGATGCCCGCGGGCCTGCCGCGCGGGCGCAAGGGCGCGAAGTTCGCCGAGGTCTTCTCCAAGAGCCGGGACGTGAACCTGCTGTCGGCGGCGCGCCTGTTCCTTTTCGGCGCGCGGGACGTGTGGTTCGTGGTCGGCATCCCGATCTACTTCCAGGCCGTGTTTTCCGACGGGACCGAGGCCGGCGACCGCGCCGCCTTCTTCCAGGTCGGGACCTTCATGGCGCTGTGGATCATCGGCTACGGCGCGGTGCAGGCCTTCGCCCCCCGCCTCCTGCGCGCGCGGGACAAGAGCCTGGCGCAGACCGTGGGCCTCGCGCGGCTGTGGGCGGGCGTGCTGACGCTGATCCCGCTCGCGCTCGCGGCGGCGGCCTGGGCGGCGGGGGCGCCGGCGGACTGGCTGACGGCCACGCTGATCGTCGGGCTGATGGTCTTCGGCGGGGTCTTCGCGCTGAACTCCTCGCTGCATTCCTACCTGATCCTCGCCTTCTCCTCGGCCGAACGGGTGACGATGGACGTGGGCTTCTACTACATGGCCAACGCCGCCGGACGGCTGGTCGGCACGCTGCTGTCGGGCCTCGCCTACCAGGCGGGCGGGCTACCGGCCTGCCTCGCCGTCGCGGGGGCGATGGCGGCGGCGAGCTGGGCGGCGGCCGGGCGGCTCGATCGTCGCGCGCGCGCGGCGCCGGCGGGCTGAGGGCGCGCCCTCAGGCCACCCGCGCCACCCAGTCCTGCGCGAAGGCGAGGAACGCGTCCGCCTCCATCGGCGCGCCGAAGTGGTAGCCCTGCAGCACGTCGCAGCCCAGCTCCGCCAGCGCCCGGGCGTGGGCCTCGCTCTCGATCCCCTCGGCGATGGTCGAGATGCCCAGGGTGCGCGCGATCTCGAGGATCGCCTGCACCAGCCGGCGGGAGCGTCGGTCCTCCGCCGCCGGCGCCACCAGGCGGCGGTCGATCTTCAGCACGTCCGGCGCCATCTGCGTCAGCCCCACGATCGAGGCGTGGCCGGAGCCGAAGTCGTCGATCTCGATGGCGATCCCCGCCTCGCGCAGCTTGTCGAGGTTGAAGCGGAAGACGTCGCCCTCCTCCTCCACCAGCGTCGATTCCAGAAGCTCCATGGCGATGCGGGTGGGGCCGTCGGCGATCCGGCGCGCGGTCTCGACCACGTCGGGGTCGCGGATGCGCCCCGCGCTCATATTGAAGCTCAGGCGGGGCGGCACGAAGCCGGCCTCGGCCCACGCCGCCAGCACCTCCTGCGTGCGCTCCATCACCCGGCGGTCGATGCTCGGCGACAGGCGCAGCTGGTCGGCCAGGCGCAGGAAGGCCGGCGGCGCCAGCAGCCCGTCGCGCGGATGCCGCCAGCGCAGCAGCACCTCGGCGCCGTAGAGGCTGCGGTCCCGCGCGCGCACCTGGGGCTGGAAGAAGGGCACGAACTCGTCCCGCTCCAGCGCGTCCTGAAGCTCCATCGCCATGCGCCGGTCGGCGAGGATGCCGCGGTGCAGCTCGGGCGTGAACAGCTCCAGCCGGCTGCGCCCGCTCTCCTTCGCGCGGTAGAGCGCGGCGTCGGCGAAGACCTGCAGCTCCGCCCCCACCTCGCCCAGCTCCTCGGTATGGGCGAGGCCGAAGCTCGCCCCGAAGCGGCAGGGCCGGCCATCGTGCATCAGCGGCTCGGCCAGCCCCGCCTGGATGCGCTCGACGATGCGCTCGGCCAGTTCGGGCGTGGCGTCGGGGGCGAGCAGGATCGAGAACTCGTCCCCCCCGATGCGGGCCGCGAAGTCCCCTCCGCGCAGCCCCTGGCGCAGGATCTGCGCCACCTGGAGCAGCACCCGGTCGCCGGCGGCATGGCCCAGCGTGTCGTTCACCGCCTTGAAGTGGTCGAGGTCGAGCCGCACCAGGATCGCCTCGGTCGCGCCCGAGCCGTCTCGGGCCCGGGCGATGCGCTCGGCGAAGGCGCGGTCGTAGGCGCGACGGTTGGGCAGGCCGGTCAGCCCGTCCTGCAGGGCCTGGCGCTCGTTCTCGGCGCGCATGGCGTCGGCGCGGGCGTGGGCCTCGGCCAGCTCGGCCTCCCGGCGCACGTCCTCGCTGACGTCGTAGATCGCCCCGGTCCAGGTGACGCCGCCGTCGGGGTCGGCCTGGGGCAGGGATTCCGCGCGCACCCAGATCAGCCCGCGCTGGGGGTGGCGGACGCGCATCCGTCGGGTCCACCGCTCCCCCGTGCGGCCGCTGCGCTCGATGCTGGCGGCGAGGTCCGGCACGTCGCCCGGCACGATCAGGTCGAAGACGGCCGACGCCTCGAGCGACTCGCGCGCGTCCTCGACGCCCAGCAGCTCCTTCATTGGGGGGCTGAGGTAGGGGAAGCTCCAGCTCCCGTCCGGCGCGCTGCGGAATTCGTAGAGGCCCACCGGCGCCACCAGCGCGATGCGCGCCAGCCGCTGGTTGGCCAGCGCCAGCGCCGCGTCGCTTTCCCTGGCGCGCAACTCCGCCTCCTGTTCGCGGGTGACGTCGAAGGCGACGCAGTGCCAGATCACCCCGCCGTCGGGCAGGCGCATGGGCCTCCCCTCCCCGATCACGTGGCGCAGGCCGCGGGTGGGATGGGCGATCCGGTAGCGCAGGGTTCCGGTCTGCAGCGTGCGGCTGGTGTGCGCGATGACGTCGGCCATCATCTTCAGGTCGTCGGCCGGCACATGGGTGAAGACCGCGCCGCCGTCGCGCTCCAGCGTCTCGGCCGAGACGCCGAAGAGGTCGAGGGTCGAGGCGTTGAACAGCGGCACGCTGGCCCGCCCGTCGGGATCGGCGCGGTACTGGAACAGCGCGACCGGCGCCCCCTCGACCAGCGTCTCGAGCATCCCGTGCCGGTCGAACGCCGGCGGCGCGCCGGGGGCGCGTGTGCCCGCCGCCTCCTCCCCGTCCGTGGACGGCGCATGCGCGACGAGCCGCAGGCGGTGGAGGACGCCGGCGCATCGCCCCTCGACCAGCACAGCCGAGAGATGGCAGGCGAGGCGCAGGCGCCCGTATTCGCCATGATCGAACTCGCCCTCCACCCGCAGCTCGCGCCCCGGCGCGGCGGCGGCGCGGGCGACGGCGGCCTGGAGGCGATCGGCGAGATCGGGGGCGGCGAGATCGTGGAGCAGGCCGTCCGGGCGCCACGCCTCCGGTCGGCCCAGACGGCGGGCGAAGGCGGCGTTGGCCGCCAGCACCGCCCCGTCGGTGCGGGTCAGCGCGGCCGGCAGACCGGCGCCCCCCAGCAGCAGCTCGAACAGCCCGGCGACGTCCTGCATCCTCTCGACCCTCGGCGATGGCCCCCGCGAGGGGAGCTAACCGGGGATCGTGATAATCGGCTTAACGGCGCGCGCCCCGCCGAAGCGGGGCGCGCGGGGTCGGCGCCGGACCCGGGCGGCTCAGCCCTTGTCGGGCTCGCCGATCTTGTCCTGGGTGCGCAGATCGAAGTCCGAGGCGTCGTGACGCTCGTGCAGCTGGCCGGCGGGGTGGCCGGTCAGGCGGTTGACCTTCTTGCCGCGCTTCACGGCGGGGCGGGCGTCGATCGCGTCCGACCAGCGGGCCACGTTCTTGTAGGAGCCCACGTCCAGGAACTCGCCCGCCTCGTAGAGCTTGCCCTGCTGGAGCTGCCCGTACCACGGCCAGATCGCCATGTCGGCGATGGTGTAGTCGGGGCCGGCGATGTACTCGCTCTCGGCCAGGCGGCGGTCCAGCACGTCGAGCTGGCGCTTCACCTCCATCGCGAAGCGGTCGATGGGGTATTCCCACTTCTCGGGCGCATAGGCGTAGAAATGGCCGAAGCCGCCGCCGAGATAGGGGGCCGAGCCCATCTGCCAGAACAGCCAGGAGAACATCTCGGCCCGCGCCGCCGGCTCGGTGGCGATGAAGGCGCCGAACTTCTCGGCCAGGTGCACCAGGATGGCGGCGGACTCGAAGACCCGGATCGGCTCGGGCCCCGAGCGGTCGAGCAGGGCGGGGATCTTCGAGTTGGGGTTGATCGAGACGAAGCCGGAGGAGAACTGGTCCCCGTCGCCGATGCGGATCGGCCAGGCGTCGTACTCGGCGCCCGAATGGCCGGCGGCCAGCAGCTCCTCGAACATCACGGTGACCTTCACGCCGTTGGGCGTGGCCAGCGAGTAGAGCTGGAAGGGATGCTCGCCGACCGGCAGGTCCTTCTCATGGGTGGCGCCGGCGATGGGGCGGTTGATCGAGGCGAACCGGCCGCCGCTCTCCTTGTTCCAGGTCCAGACCTTGGGGGGCGTGTAATCTTGGGGCATGTCGCGTCTCTCGCAGGGTCGCCGGCGGCGCCGGCGCGGGGGGCGTCGTCCCGACCCGACGGGGTCGAGGCGCACAAGACCTCGCCCAGCCGCGCGCCATTGTCCACCGCGAGGCGCCTGCCGGCGGCAGGCAGGAGCGCCGGGCGCGCCCCGGGGCCGCGTGGCTCCCCCCTGCGGAGGCGCCGCGTCGAGCGTCGCGCCCGGCCCGTCGCCTCCGCCCGCGGCGCGCGGCGGACGGAGGCGCCCGGCGCGACGGCCGCGGGGGGAGACGGTGGGGCCGGGACCGGCGCCGGCCCTGCGCCGCGGGCCGGGCGCGGGGCCTTGCGCGACGGCCGACGCGGCGCCTCCGACCTTGGCGGGGGCTGCGGCCCGCGCGCCTCAGACCGGGCCCTGAAGCGCCAGCGCCTCGCCCAGCGTGCGCACCCGGCGGGCCGCGAGCAGGGGCAGCATCCGCCGGAACACCTCGGCCGTCGCGGCGGCGTCGCCCAGCGCGGTGTGGCGCAGCTCCGCCGGGATCTCGACGCCGAAGCGGGCGGCGAGGTCGTCGAGCGTGTGGGCGCCGGTATGCGCGTGCAGCCGCTGCGAGAGGCGCGCGCTGCACAGGACCGGGTTGTCGAACCGCGGGCCGCCCGCCGCCTCCAGCCGGCGCAGGAAGGCCATGTCGAACGGGGCGTTGTGGGCCACGAGGACCGCGCCCTCGCAGAAGGCGCGGAACGCCTCGGCGACCTCGGGCAGGGCGGGGGCGCCGGCCACGCGGGCGTCGTCGATGCCGTGGATGCGCGCCGCGCCCGCGGGGATCGGCCGGCCGGGGTCGACCAGCGCGTCGAAGCTCTCGCCCCGCAGCACGCGTCCGCCGACCATGCGCACGCCCGCGATCTGCACCACCGCGTCGGTCTGCGCGTCGAGCCCGGTGGTCTCGGTGTCGAAGACCACGAAGGCGAGCTCGCTCAGCGGCCGCGCGGCCTCGGCGCCGCCGGGGCGGGGCAGGTCGAACTCGTAGAAGTCCGACGCCTCCGCAGCGGCGGCGGGGGCGGGGGCGCCGGCGGCGGGCAGGGGCAGGACCAGGCGGGTCCCCCCCTCGACCCAGAGGTCGGCGCCGTGCCGCTCCAGCGCGTCGCGCACCGTCCAGGGGCCGTAGGCGGGGGCGATGGGCGCGCCCATCCAGCCCTCGACCACGCCCTGCGACAGGGCCGGCCCGCGCCACGAGAGGACGAGCGAGACGCGCGCCTCCGCCCCCTCGCCAGCCGTTCCCTCGCCTCCCGCCTCCGTCGCCACGGCGAAGTCGCGGCGACCGGGATCCTCGCGCAGCGCCTCGACCGCGCGGGCGAGGATGCGGGTCATCGCGTAGCCGTCGCAGCGCAGCCGCGCCGCGCTGCGCCCGGCCGTCAGCGCGCCGCCCGCCCCGGCGGCGAGCGCGTCGATCATGTCCTGGGCGGCGATGTCCCGGATCGGCCAGCGCCCGTCGGAGACCTGCGCCCGCGAGGCCGCCGCCCGCTCGATCCCCGCCGTCAGCCGCGCCACCTCCTCGCGCATCGCCGCGGCGAAGGCGGCGCGCTCGTCGGGCGAGGGCTCGGGCTCGGCTCCCAGCGCGTCGAGCGCGGCCCCCAGCGCGGCGGCCGGGCGGCGCATCGCCTCGAGCGTGTCGCGCATCAGCGTCTCCAGCGCGCCATGGGCCCGCAGATCCTCGGTCGCGTCGCGGAACAGCAGCACCCGGCCCACCAGCGCCCCCTCCGCCGTCACCGCCGACACGGCGCCGGAGAGGAGCCGCGCGCCCTCCCCCTCGCCGGCCGCGGTCAGGAAGCTCTCGGTCCCCGCCTCGCCCCGCGCCCGGCGCCGGTCCGAGCGGTCGGCCGCCGCCGCCAGCGGCCCGGGGTCCAGGAACCGCGCCAGCGGCCGACCCAGGCCCAGCGGCCCCAGCAGCACGGCGGCGGCCTGATTGTAGAGCATGATCCGCCCGTCGGGAGAGGCGACCACCACCGCCTCGGCGAGGTCGCGCACCAGCCCCTCGAACAGGGCGGCGTCGCGGGCCATGCGGGCGGTGCGCTCGGCCACCGCGCGCTCCTGGCTCTCGCGGGCCTCCTCCAGCGCGGCGTGGATCGCCTGGGCGGCGGGGGCGATCGCGCCGAGGTGGCGGGCGGGGGCCACGTCGATGCGCGCGCTCACGTCCGACTGGGCGCGGTCGTGCAGGTCGGCGGCGAGCCCCAGGATCGGGCGGGCCACGTTCTCGTCGAAGAGCAGCGCCACCCAGGCGCAGAGCCCCGCCAGCGCGAAGCCCGCGGCGAGGCCGGCGGTGACGTAGCCCTCGACCGGCCCGCCGGAGTGGAGATGGCCGAACCACAGCGCCCCCGCGATGCAGGCCGCGCCGCCCAGCGCGAGGGCCGCGAAGAACAGCGCGAAGCGCAGCCGCAGGCCGAGGCGTTCCGGGGGCGGCGCCGAACTCTCTTCGACAGGCGCGCGGGAGACCCCGGGCGCCGGGCTCTCGACGTGGGCGCCGGCGGAGGGCGCGGCGCCTGCGCCCGCGGCCGTCGCGGGATCCGCGCCGGAGGTGGGGCGAGGGTCGGCCGGGAGCGGGCCCATCCCCTCAGTCCGTCAGCAGCGAGCGGATCGTGGCGGTCAGCTCGCGGGTGTCGAAGGGTTTGCGCAGGAAGGCGTCGGCGCCCAGCGCGCAGGCCTTGCGCCGCTCCACCTCGCCGCCGCCCGCGGTCATCACCAGCACCTTCACGTCGCGCAGGCGCGCATCCTCGCGGATGTGCTGGCAGATCTCGTAGCCCGAGGGGCCCGGCAGCATCACGTCGAGCACCACGAGGTCGGGCCGGTCGGCCTCCAGCGCCGCCAGCGCCGCGTCGCCGTCGCAGACATGGCGCAGGCCGAAGCCCTCGCGCCCGATCAGGAACTTGAGGGCGAGGGCGATGTTCGCCTCGTCCTCGACCAGCAGGACCGACTTCTCAGGCATCGGAGGCGGCCTCCGCGCCCGCGCCGCGCGCCGCGCCCTTCCCGGTCTCCGTCTGCGGCGCCGCGCAGGCGGCGGCGACCATCGGGTCGGCGGGATCGACCGGGCGCCAGGCGGCGGCGGCGGGATCGGAGAGGGCGGCGTCGGTCACCTCGGCGCGCGCGGCGGGCGCGCAGCGGATCAGCTGCGGCGCGCGGCCGGCGGGGCGCCAGCGGCCGAAAAGGTAAACCTCCCCCAGCTTCACCCCCGGCGCGTCGGGATGCGAGCGCAGCCGCGCCACGTCCAGCGCCGCGAGCCGCGTGGTCAGCGGGACCACGTAGGTCCAGGGGCGATACCAGGCGGTCTCCTGCACCTCCTCGACCACCACCAGCCCTTCGGGGAGCGCGGCGACGGTGCGCCCGGCCCAGTCGTATTCCGACCACACGGTCGCGGCGATCATCGCGGCCCCCGCCGCCAGCGGCGCGGCCCAGCGCGGCAGGCGCCCGCCCAGCGTACGGTTGAGCAGCAGGACGAGCCCCGCCGCCCCCACGCCCGCGACGATGGTCGCGATCAGCTCCAGAAACATGGCCCGGCCTCCCTTCCGTCGCCGGCCCGCCCCCTCACAGGGCGGACTGCATCGTCTTCACCACCAGGAACGCGTCGCGCAGGTGGCTGCGCTCGAGGTCCGACAGACCGTCGGGCGCGAGGTAGTTGTCGGGCGCGGCCCCGCGGGCGATCTGCGCCGCCTGGTGGCGGAGCCGCGTCTCGGCGATCAGGTCGTAGGCGTCCAGCAGGTCATGGGCGCCCGCCCTCGATATCACGCCCAGGTCCCGGGCGGCGACGATCCGCTCGCGCGTGTTCACCGCCTCGATCCCGCCGCGCAGGGCGTAGATCCGCGCCAGGTCCACGATCGGCACCACGCCCGCGATCTTGAGGTCGAGCGTGTTGCGATGCGCGCCCGAGCGGATCACCGACAGGCCCCGGAACAGGGTCAGCGGCGGCGCGTGCTTCAGCGCGTTGCCGATCATGTGGCGCACGAAGATCGTGTTCGCCCGCGCCATCGCCAGCGTCTCGGCGTGCAGGTCGGCGAACAGCGACATCTCCCCCGCGACGGGCCGCAGGTCGAACATCACCGAGGCGAGCATCTGGGCCATGTCGTCGGGCTCGCGGATCCACTGGGCGAAATAGCTCCGCCAGACCCGCCGCGGCTGGCGCCAGCGGTCGCTCGTGGCCATCATCTCGCCGGGGCAGTAGACGAAGCCCGCCCGGTTCAGCCCGTCCGAGACGAAGCTCGCCAGCGCCTGGAAATAGGCGTCGTGGGCGGGCGTGGCGGCGTCGTCGAGGATCAGGCAGTTGTCCTGGTCCGAGACGCCGGTCTGCTCCCGCCGCCCCTGGCTGCCGCAGGCGGCCCAGAGGTAAGGGACCGGCGGCGGCCCCAGCCGCGCCTCGGCGAGCTGCAGCAGGCGCCGGGTGGCGGCGTCGGCGAGGTCGGTGATCCGCCGGCAGATCGCGGCGGGCCGCGCGCCGGCGGCGACCAGCACGCCCAGAAGCTCGGGCAGGCGTTCGAACACCTCGGCCATGGCCTCGGCGTCGGGGGCGTCGACCAGCTCTCCGGCCATGTGGCTGGCGGCGGCGGCCTGGCGGCGGAACAGGTCGGTGCGCGCGATCATCCCCGCCACCCGGCCCGAGCGCTCGACCACCGGCAGGTGGTTGAAGGCGCGCCCGGCCATCGCGACCATGGCGTCGAGGCCGGTGGCCTCGGGGTCGATGGTCACCGGGTCGGGGGTCATGATCCGGCCCACCGGAACCTCGCCCCCCAGCCCCTCGGCCAGCACCTTGTCGGAGAGGTCGTGGACGGTGACGATGCCTGCGAGCCGCGCCCCCTCCATCACCAGCACCGAGCTGACCCGCGCCCCGCGCATGATCCGCGCGACCTCGGCCGCGGTCGCCTCGGGCGGGGCGGTCAGGGGCGTGCTCGCCATCAGGTCGCGGACCTGGAGCGCGGTCAGCCCGGCGGCGTAGGGGCCGTCGTCCATCGCCCCCGGCTCGGGCGCCAGCGAGCGGCCGAACCAGCGCGCCACCGCCGGCTCGGCGTCCATCAGGCGCAGGAAGGCGCGGGCGGGCAGCAGCAGCAGCTCGGCCTCGGTCTCGGCGCGCGCGCTCAGCATGGCGCGGCCGTCGCGCAGCAGCCCGCGCTCGCCCATCGCCTCGCCCTCGCCGCGGTGGGAGACGACCTCGCCGCCGCGGGCGTAGACCTCGATCTCGCCCGAGAGGATCACGTAGAGCCCGTCCAGCGGCTGCCCTTCGAGGAACAGGTCCTCGCCGGGGCGCAGGCCGCGCAGGCGCAGGTCGCGGTCGAGCTCGACCAGGCGGTCGGGGGGCAGCAGGTCGAACGGGGCGAACCGCGCCAGCCGGTCGACGAGCCGGCCCTGCGGGGCCTCCTGTCCGGTCGGCGTCTGTTCGCTCATCGCGTCCTCGCTCCGCTGCGGCGGCGCCCAGGTCCCAGGCCCGGAGGGCGGGGGAGGGGGCGGCGGGAATTCTTCGAAGGGGCGTCCGGGGGCGCGGCCTGCGCGCCCCCGGACCTGTCGCGGAGCCCTTCCGGGGATCCGATCTTCAGGCGGTCAGTGCCCGGCCTGCGCCACGCCCGCGCCGCGGGGGATGCGCACGCTCTCGACCAGCTCCTGGATCTCCTTGGGCGTGGGCTTGGTCATCCCGGCCACCAGGTAGGCGACCGCGAAGTTCACCAGCGCCCCGATCGCGCCGAACGAGGTCGACTTGATCGTGCCCAGCAGCGGATCGGCGTCCGTGAAGCTGTTGGTGTCGGGGATGAAGAACCAGCCCTTGTGCAGGAAGATGTAGAGCAGCGTCACCAGCAGGCCGGCCAGCATCCCCGCCACGGCGCCGTGATTGTTGATCTTCTTGGAGAAGATTCCCATCATCAGGGCCGGGAAGATCGAGGCCGCCGCCAACCCGAAGGCGAGCGCCACCGTCTGGGCCGCGAAGCCCGGCGGGTTGAGGCCGAGGTAGGTCGCCACCGCGATCGCCACCGCCATCGCGATGCGCGCCGACAGAAGCTCCCCCTTCTCCGAGATCCCCGGATTGATCTGGCCCTTGATCAGGTCGTGGCTGACCGCCGAGCTGATCGCCAGCAGCAGGCCCGCCGCCGTCGACAGCGCCGCCGCGAGGCCCCCCGCGGCCACCAGGCCGATGACCCAGCCGGGCAGGTTCGCGATCTCGGGGTTCGCCAGCACCAGGATGTCGCGGTTGAAGTTGGTCAGCTCGTTGCCCTGCCAGCCCTTCTCCGCCGCCACGGCCTGCATCTTCTCGGACTTGTCGTTGTAGTACTGGATGCGGCCGTCGCCGTTCTTGTCCTCCCAGCCCAGCAGGCCGGTCTGACGCCAGGTCTTCATCCAGTCGTACTCGGGCGAGGTTTCGATGGTCTCGACCGACACCGCCTCGCCGGCGACGCCCTGCGGCCAGAACTGCTCGGTGATGTTCAGCCGCGCCATCGCGCCGACCGCCGGGGCGGTGGTGTAGAGCAGCGCGATGAACACCAGCGCCCAGCCCGCCGACCAGCGCGCGTCGGAGACGCGGGGCACGGTGAAGAAGCGCATGATCACGTGGGGCAGGCCCGCGGTGCCGATCATCAGCGACAGGGTGAACAGCACCATGTCGAGCGTGTCCTGATGGTGCGTCGTGTACTCGGCGAAGCCGAGGTCGGCGACCATCTGGTCGAGCTTGGCCAGCAGCGGCTCGCCCGAGGCGACGTGGTCCCCGAAGAGGCCGAGGCCCGGGATCGGGTTGCCGGTCAGCTGCAGCGAGATGAAGATCGCCGGGATCGTGTAGGCCAGGATCAGCACCACGTACTGGGCGACCTGGGTGTAGGTGACGCCCTTCATGCCGCCGAACACGGCGTAGGCGAACACGATCACCGCGCCGATCAGCAGGCCGGTGGTGTTGTCCACCTCGAGGAACCGCCCGAAGGCCACGCCCACGCCGGTCATCTGGCCGATGACGTAGGTGGTGGACGCGATGATCAGGCAGATCACCGCCACCAGGCGCGCGGTCGGGGAATAGAACCGGTCGCCGATGAACTCGGAGACGGTGAACTTCCCGAACTTGCGCAGGTAGGGCGCGAGCAGGAGCGCGAGCAGCACGTAGCCGCCGGTCCAGCCCATCAGGTAGGTCGAGTTGTCGTAGCCCACGAAGGCGATCAGGCCCGCCATCGAGATGAAGGAGGCCGCCGACATCCAGTCGGCCGCCGTGGCCATGCCGTTGGTGATCGGATGCACGCCGCGCCCGGCGGCGTAGAACTCCGAGGTCGAGCCCGCGCGGGCCCAGATGGCGATGCCGATGTAGAGCGCGAAGGACGCGCCCACGAACAGCAGGTTGAGCGTGAACTGATCCATGATTTCAGCCCCTCACTGCTCGTCCACGCCGTGGTCGCGGTCGAGCTTGTTCATCCGCCAGGCGTAGAAGAAGATCAGCGCCAGGAAGACGAGGATCGCCCCCTGCTGCGCGAACCAGAACCCGAGGTCGGAACCCCCGACCGCGATCCCCGAGATCAGGGGACGCAGCAGGATGCCGAACCCGAACGAGACCAGGGCCCAGATCACCAGGCTCCAGACGATCAGCCGGATGTTGGCCGACCAGTAGGCGTTGTTGGATTTCTCTTCGGACAAGGGGCTTCCTCCCGTCGCTTGTCGATCGATGATGGAATGCGCCGGCGCCGCCTCCCCGCGGCGCCGGCGGAGGGTCCGCTCAGGCGAGCGCCGTCTCCACGACGGCGGCCATGCCGGCGGTCACCTCGTCTATGGGCGCCATCGCATCGACCCGGCGCAGCAGGCCCTGGCCTGCGTAGTGGTCGATCAGCGGCGCGGTCTGGGCGTGGTAGGCCGCGAGGCGCGCGCTCACGGTCTCCGCGGTGTCGTCGGCCCGGCGCTTGAACGCCGTGCCGCCGCAGCGGTCGCAGACGCCGGCCACGGCCGGGCGCTTGAAGTCGTCGTGATAGCCTTCGCCGCAGCCCGCGCAGGTCGAGCGGCCGGTGATCCGCGCGACCATGGCCGCGTCGTCCACCTCGAGGCTGACGGCGGCCACGATCCCGCGGCCCGCGTCGGCCAGCAGCGCGTCGAGCGCCTCGGCCTGCACGGCGGTGCGGGGGAAGCCGTCGAAGATCACGCCGGCGGCGCAGTCCGGGGCGGCCAGGCGGTCGCGCAGGATGGCGATGACGATCTCGTCCGAGACGAGGCCGCCGGCCGCCATCACGTC
The DNA here is from genome assembly GCF_029223255.1 of Albimonas marina. Taxonomy (GTDB): domain Bacteria; phylum Pseudomonadota; class Alphaproteobacteria; order Rhodobacterales; family Rhodobacteraceae; genus Albimonas. The sequence continues at coordinate 208,985 of NZ_JARHUC010000008.1, read as the reverse complement.
CTTCGCCGCCAGCCCCGCGGGCGTGCCCTGGGCCACCGCCTCGCGCAGCAGGTCCCCGGTCGAGAGCTGCACGATGCCGAAGCGCTCCTGCAGGATCCGCGCCTGGGTGCCCTTGCCGGCGCCCGGCGGGCCCAGCAGCACGAGGTCGGCGGGGCGGTCGTCGAAACGGTTGCCGTCCATGACGCTCATCCCCCTCAGGCCGTGACGCGGTTGGCGATCAGGTCGTCGACGACGGCCGGATCGGCGAGGGTGGAGGTGTCGCCCAGCGCGTCGGTCTCGTTCTCGGCGATCTTGCGCAGGATGCGGCGCATGATCTTGCCGGAGCGGGTCTTGGGCAGGCCCGGCGCCCACTGGATCACGTCGGGCTTGGCGATCGGCCCGATCTCGGTCCGCACCCAGTTGGCGAGCTCGGCGCGCAACGCCTCGGTCGGTTCCACCCCGTCCATGAGGGTCACGTAGCAGTAGATGCCCTGGCCCTTGAGCGCGTGCGGGCAGCCCACCACCGCGGCCTCGGCCACCTTCTCATGGGCGACGAGGGCGCTTTCGACCTCCGCGGTGCCCATCCGGTGGCCGGAGACGTTGATCACGTCGTCGACCCGGCCGGTGATCCAGTAATACCCGTCCTCGTCGCGCCGGCAGCCGTCGCCCGAGAAGTAGTAGCCCTTGAACATCTCGAAGTAGGTCTGCACGAACCGCGCGTGGTCCTGCCACACGGTGCGCATCTGGCCGGGCCAGCTGTCCTTGATGGCCAGCACGCCCTCGACCGCGCCCGTCAGCTCGTTCCCCTGGTCGTCCAGCACCACCGGCTGCACGCCGAAGAAGGGGCGGGTGGCCGAGCCGGGCTTGGTCGGCGTCGCGCCGGGCAGGGGGGCGATCAGGATGCCGCCGGTCTCGGTCTGCCACCAGGTGTCGACGATGGGGCAGCGGCCCTTGCCGACCGTCTCGTTGTACCAGTTCCAGGCCTCGGGGTTGATCGGCTCGCCGACCGAACCGAGGATCCGCAGGCTCGAGAGGTCGGCGGCCTCGACCGGCGCCGTCCCCTTGCCCATCAGCGCGCGGATCGCGGTGGGGGCGGTGTAGAACTGGGTGACGCGGTGCTTCTCGCACACCTGCCAGAAGCGGCCGGCGTCGGGGTAGGTGGGCACGCCCTCGAACATCAGGGTCGTGGCCCCGTTCGCGAGCGGGCCGTAGACGATGTAGCTGTGCCCCGTCACCCAGCCCACGTCGGCCGTGCACCAGTAGACGTCGCCGTCCTTGTAGTCGAAGACGTACCGGTGGGTGATCGCGGCGTAGACGAGATAGCCGCCCGAGGTGTGCACCACCCCCTTCGGCTTTCCGGTGGAGCCGGAGGTGTAGAGGATGAACAGCGGATCCTCCGCCCCCATCTCCTCGGGCGGGCACTCGGCGGGCACGGTGGCGGCCAGCGTCTCGTAGTGGAAGTCGCGCCCGTCGACCCAGTCGATCTGGCCCCCGGTGCGGCGGACCACCAGCAGCTTCACCTTGTCCGAGCAGCGGCGCAGGGCCTTGTCGCAGTTCGACTTCAGCGCCGTCGTGCGCCCGCCGCGCGGGGCGTGGTCGGCGGTGATCACCAGCTTGGCGCCGCAGTCGTTCACGCGATCCGCCAGCGCGTCGGGCGAGAAGCCCGCGAAGACGATCGAGTGGATCGCCCCGATCCGCGCGCAGGCCAGCATCGCGTAGGCCGCGGCCGGGATCATCGGCAGGTAGATCACCACCCGGTCGCCCTTGCCCACGCCCAGAGCCTTCAGGACGTTGGCGAAGGTCGCCACCTCGTCGTGCAGCTGGCGGTAGCTGATGCGCTGCGCCGGCTCCGCGGGATCGTCGGGCTCGAACAGGATCGCGGTCTGCTCGGCGCGGTCCTTCAGGTGGCGGTCGATGCAGTTGGCCGCGACGTTCAGCGTCCCGTCCTCGAACCAGCGGATCGAGACGTCGTCGGGCGCGAACGAGGTGTTCTTCGCCCGGGTGTAGGGACGGATCCAGTCGAGGCGGCGGCCCTGCTCGGCCCAGAACCCCTCGGGGTCGGAGACGGAGCGGGCGTAGAGCTCTTCGTAGCGGGCCGCGTCGGCATGGGCCGCGGCCGCGAGATCGGCCGGCGGCATGTGCACGGCGGTCTCGGCGAGGGCGGTCTTGGGCTGGACGGTCATGGTTCCTTCCTCCGCTTGCGACGCGATTGATCCTGGGGGGCGAAAGCGGCCGCGCCGGGCGTCTTTGTAAAAACAGGGTTATCAGAAATCGTCCGAAACGTCGAAATGTTTCATGATAACAGGTATTTAAGCTGTAAAGATTTTTCTGACGTTTGCGTAAGTTGAGTGAAGAAATGCAACGGGCCCTCCGTAACCCGAACGCTTTCAACGGCTTTCCGCCGGGGCATTCCTCCGGTTCGCCCGCCCTCGCGCCCCGCGTGGCGCCTCCCGTCCCGCATTGCGGCATCGCGGACCTGCCGGTCCGGCCGCGCGACAAGCGCGGCGGGGCGTCGCAGGCGCGGCCGATCCCGCCTCGGGCGAGCGTCGGCGCCTCGAATCGCGGCCGGCGGGCGGGGCGCCGCGGCGCCCGCCCCGCGCCCGCTTGCGCCCCGGCGCGCGGGGCCTCATCGTCCGCCCGACCCAGGAAGACGACCCCGGAGGAGACCGCCCATGAAGGCGATCCAGGCCGCGAGCCTCGAGTCCATCGACGCCTACGGGGAGGTCGACCTCCCCACCCCCCGGCCCGGCCCCGGAGAGCTGCGCCTGCGCGTCGCCTGCTGCGGCGTAGGCTACGTGGACGCGCTGGTCTCGCTGGGCCGCTACCAAGTGAAGCCGCCGCTCCCCCACGTGCCGGGCGGCGAGGTCGCCGGCGTGGTCGAGGCGCTGGGCGAGGGCGTGAGCGGCCTCGCCCCCGGCGACCGGGTGATGGCGAAGGTCACGGGCGGCTTCGCCGAGTTCGCCGTGGCGACGGCCGCCGACGTGCGCCGCATTCCCGACGCCATGAGCCTCGCGCAGGCCGCGGGCTTCCGGGTGAACTACATCACCGCCCTGCACGGCCTGCGCGACCGCGGCCGCCTCGCCCCCGGCGAGACGCTGCTGGTGATCGGCGCGGCCGGGGGGACCGGCATGGCGGCGGTGCAGGTGGGCAAGGCGCTGGGCGCGCGGGTGATCGCGGTCGCCTCCACGCCCGAGAAGCGCGCCGCCGCCGAGGCCGCCGGCGCCGACGCCTCCCTCGACCGCGAGCCCGAGGGCTGGCGCGAGCGCCTGAAGGCGCTGGCGCCCGAGGGGCTCGACATGGTGTTCGACCCGGTCTCAGGCCCGCTGATGCAGCCCGCCTTCCGCTCCCTGCGCTGGGGCGGGCGGCACCTGGTGATCGGCTTCGCGGGCGGGGAGATCCCGGCCCTGCCGGTGAACCTGCCGCTTCTGAAGGGCGCCTCGCTGGTCGGCGTGGACTACCGCCAGTTCTCCGCCGTGTTCGAGCCCGCCGCCGCCGAGGCGGAGCTGGACGAGTTGCTCGCCTGGGTCGCCGAGGGGCGCCTCTCGCCCCCCGTCGGGCGCAGCTTCGCCTTCGCGGACCACAAGGCCTGCCTCGAGTTCGCGCTGTCGGGCGCGGGCTCGGCCAAGACGCTGCTGACGGTGGACCCGTCGCTGAGCTGAGGGGGCCGGTCGCCGGGCGCGTCAGATGCGCTTGGCGACCTCCTCCAGCATCACCTCGGTCGCGCCGCCGCCGATGCGGTGGATGCGGGCGTCGCGGGCCATGCGCTCGATGGGCGTGCCGGTCATGTAGCCGGTCCCGCCGTGCAGCTGCAGGCAGCCGTGCACCACGTCGTGCAGCACCTCCGGCGCAGTCGCCTTGATCATCGAGGTCTCGAGGCTGACGGGGCGCCCCGCGTCCTTGGCCAGCGCCGTCTGATAGACGAAGGCCCGCGCCATGGCGGTGCGCGAGGCGAGCTCGGCCAGCCGCTGGCGCGTCGCCTGCTGGTCCCACAGGGTCTTGCCGAAGGCGCGCCGGGCGCGGACGTGGTCCAGCGTCAGCTCGATCGCCTTCTGCGCCTCGCCCACGGCGGCGGCGGCCAGCACCAGGCGCTCATGCTCGAAGCCCTGCATGATGGCGTAGAAGCCGCGGTTCTCGCCGCCCAGCAGGGCGCCCTCGGGCACGCGCACGCCGTCGAAGCTGAGCGCCGCGGTGTCCGAGCAGCGCCAGCCGTGCTTGTCGAGCCGCCGCGTCACCTCCACCCCCGGCGTCGTGCGCGGCACCAGGAACAGCGACAGCCCGCGCGAGCCCGCCTCGCCGGTGCGCGCGGCCACGATCAGCAGGTCGCCCAGCGCGCCGTTGGTAATGAACATCTTGGCGCCGTCGATCACCCAGCCGTCGCCGTCCCGCCGCGCCCGCGTGCGAAGGCCCGCGACGTCCGAGCCTGCGTCCGGCTCGGTCACCGCGATGGCGCAGACCGCCTCGCCCGCGCAGGCCCGCGGCAGCCATTCGGCCTTCTGCACCTCCGTGCCCACCCGGGTCAGGTGGCAGGCGCTCATGTCCGTGTGCACCGAGACGGCCGCCGTGACGCCCCCGAAGGTGGAGCGTCCCAGCTCTTCCGACAGCACCACCGCGGCCATCGAGCCGAGCGCCGAGCCGCCGTAGGCCTCCTCGTGCTGCATCCCCAGCAGGCCCAGCGCGCCGAGCTTGCGGAACAGCTCGCGCGGGATCTCGCCGGCCTCCTCCCAGGCCTCGCCATGGGGGACGATCTCGGCTTCGACGAAGCGGCGCACCTGGGCGCGCAGCATCCTCAGCTCTTCGGGCACGAACTCCGGTTCGGGCAGGCGGAAGCCGCGCTCGGCGGCGGCCGAGACGGTGGAGGCGGGGGCGGGCGCGTTCATCGCCGGTCCGCCCCGCTCAGGCGCCGGCCCGGGCGGGCGGCGCCTCGGCCCGCGCCTCCGTCTCCCCGCGGTCGAAGACCAGGTCGCGATAGCCCTCGGCGGCGGTGCGCGCGAGGATGCGCTGATACTTCGGCCCGCCGCCGTTGTAGACGATGTGGCGGACCTTGCCGATCTCGCGCCCCTCGACGTTCGAGTTGTAGCCGGTGAACCACGAGCGCGACTTGCGCAGCAGCAGCATCTCGTACATCTCGCGCACGTGCTTCACCCAGGCGTCCTCGGCCGCCTGCGTCGGCTCGATCCGGGTAGCGCCGCGGGCCAGCGCCCCCTCCATCAGGTCGGAGACAAAGTTCACGCACATCTCGATGGAGCGCGGATAGTTCACGGTGGCCGAGCTGCTCTGCGGCCCCGAGGGGGTGAACAGGTTCGGGAAGCCCGTGGTCATCATGCCCAGCCAGGTCAGCGGCTCGGGCGTCCACTTCTCGTTCAGCCGACGCCCGCCGATCCCCTCGACGTCGAGCATCTCGAAGGCGCCGGTCACCGCGTCGAAGCCGGTGGCGTAGACGATCACGTCCAGCTCGAACTCGCGCGCGCTGGTCCTGATCCCGGTCGGCGTGATCCGCTCGATCGGCGTCTCGGAGACGTCGACCAGCTCGACGTTGTCGCGGTTGTAGGCCTCGAAATACCGGGTCTCCAGCGGCACCCGGGCCCAGCCGAAGCCGTGGTCCTTGGGGATCAGCTTCTCGGCGACGCTCTGGTCCTTCACCCGGCCGCGGATGCGCTCGGCGATGTAGTCCGAGAACAGGGCGTTGGCCTTCTCGTCGGTGAAGATCTCGCGGTAGTTGGACAGCCAGATGCCGAAGCCGGGCTGGTCGTAGAGGCGATCCCACAGGGCGCGCCGCTCCTCGGGTGTCGCCTCCCAGAAGCCCTTCTCGGCGGGGATGTGCTCGAACCCGCCCGGCGAGGCGGCGCAGGTCGCGAAGATCTCGTCGTAGCGGGTCTTGATCCGCGCCATCTCCTCGGCGGAGATTGGGCTGTTGTTGAGCGGCGCGCTCCAGTTGGGGCGGCGCTGGAAGACGGTCAGCTCGCCCACCTTGTCCGCGATCTCGGCGATGATCTGGATGCCGGTCGCGCCGGTGCCGATGATCCCCACCCGCTTGCCGGCGAGGTCCAGGCCCTCGTGCGGCCAGTCGTAGGTGTGGAACTCAGGCCCCTGGAAGTCGCCCACGCCCGCGATCCGCGGCATGGTCGGGCGCGACAGCACCCCGATGCCCAGGAACAGCCAGCGGCATTCGATGGGCCGCGCGCCCTCGACCTCCAGCCGCCACAGGTTGCGCGCGTCGTCCCAGCGCGCCGCGGTGACGCGGCTGTCGAAGCGCATCAGGCGGCGCAGGTCGAGCCGGTCCACCACGAAGTCGAGATAGCGCAGGTTCTCGGGCTGGCCGGAGAAGCGCTCGGACCAGTTCCACTCCTCCAGCAGCTCCTTCGAGAAGGAGAAGCCGTAGGTGTAGCTCTCCGAATCGAAGCGGGCGCCGGGGTAGCGGTTCATCCACCAGGTGCCGCCCGGCCCGGGATTGGCGTCGAGCGCCAGCGCGTCGAGCCCCATCTCCCTCAGGCGGTGAAGCTGGTAGATGCCGCAGACGCCGGTTCCCACCACCACGGCGTCGCGCCGCTCGACCGCCCCGCCGCCGTCGTTCCCGCCGCCGGGGGCGGCCTCGTCCTCGATGCGCATGGCGCGCTCCTCCCGTCGTCGTCGCCCCGGCTCTCGCATCCCGCGCGGTCGCGCGGCGGGCGGGGCGTTCGGGCGCGACCATACCGCGTTCGCAGCCCCAAATCACCTGCCGACCGGCAAGCGTTTCGTCTCGCCTCCGCGGCGCGGCGCCGCTAGGCTCGCGCCGAAAAACACGGGCGGGGAGGAGACCGGAATGGACGCGAGCGGCGGGACGTCATCCGCGGCGATCGAGGCGCAGGCGCGCCTGCATCACCAGTGGCTGCTGGGCCTGCAGCTGATGGTCTCGACCCGCGAGGGGCCGGCGGCGGTGGGCGAATGGATGTTCCGCCTGTTCCGCCGCCAGCACCACGACAAGTTCCTGTCGAGCTTCGCGAAACTGGGGCTCGAGGGGCTGCCGCCCGCGGTCGCCTGCGCGCGCTATCACGTGCTGTCGAACGGCGTCGGCGGGGTGCGGGTGGAGTACATGGAGGAGGGGCCGAAGAAGGCCTGGGTCCGCTTCCGCCATCCCCGCTGGATGTACGACGGGGCGGTGATCTGCGGCATCCCGATCGAGGCCTCCCGCGGGTTCCTGCGCGGCTGGTACGCGCAGAACGGCGTCTCGCTGGGCAACCCGCGGCTGGGCTTCGTATGCGTGTCCGAGGACATGAGCGGGCAGTTCGGCCTCTGCGGCTACTTCATCGAGGAGGAGCGGGACCTCGCCGAGGACGAGCGCCTGCGCTTCGCTCCGGGCGAGCGTCCGCCCCCCTTCGACCCCGCCGCCCAGCCCGCGCCCCCCGCCGAGCAGTGGAGCGAGGAGCGCCTCGCCCGCGCCGGGCGGAACTACGCCGTCGAATACTGCCGCAACGGGGTCCGGGAGCTGGCGGGCGTGCTGGGGCGCGCGCGCGCCGTGGAGCTCGGCCGCCTCTCCGCCCGCCTGATCGGGTTGCAGGAATACCCCCGCCTCGCCGCCGCAGTGGGGGGAGAGGACGCGGGCCCGCACGAGGCCGCCGCCTTCCTCGCCGCGATCTTCGCGGGCATGGGCGACGAGGCGCAGGTGGAGATCGAGGGCGAGCGCGCCGTGATCCGCCACGACGGCCTGCGCGTCGCCCGCGGCATCGAGGGCGAGGACCGCGCCGACCTGCTCGCCTGCTGGACCGAGCTGTGGCGCGGGGCCGTCGCCTCCCACCGCGCCTTCATCGACGTCGAGGCGCGCGTCGAGGGCGACGGCCTGCGCTGGACCCTTTCGCCCGCCGCCTGAGGCGGGCTGCGAACGACAGGCCGCGAATGGCCGGACAGGAGGACCCATGACCAACCCGATGAGCCTGGAAGGCCGCACCGTCATCGTCACAGGCGCGGGGCAGGGCATCGGCCGCGCGGTGGCGCGGCTGGTGGCGCAGCTGGGCGGCAACGTCGCCGCCGTGGACATGAACGCCGAGGGCCTCGCCGAGACCCGTGCCGAGCTGGGCGAGGACCGCTGCCTGCGCATGATCGGCGACGTCTCGGCCCCCGACCTCGCCGAAAGCGTGGTGGCGGAAGCCGTGGCGAAGTTCGGCGCCGTGCACGGGCTGGTGAACATGGCGGGCCTGACCCGCCCGGCGATGATCCACAAGATGACGCTCGAGCAGTGGAAGCTGGTGCTCGACGTGCACCTGACCGGGGCCTTCCTGTTCCTGCAGGCCTTCGGCCAGCACTGCATCGCCCGCCACAAGGCCGGCGACCTGACCGGCGGCTCGATCGTCGACATCTCCTCGGACGCGGGCGTGCAGGGGACCATCGGGCAGATCAACTATTCCACCGCCAAGGCGGGGATCATCGGCGCCTCGATGTCCGCGGCGCGCGAATGGGCCCGCTACAACGTGCGCGCCAACACGGTGGCCTTCGGCATGGTCGAGACGCCGATGACCGAGACGATCCGCGGGGAGAAGTTCCGCGACACCTACCTCGCGCGGATCCCGCTGGGCCGCTGGGCCCAGGCCGAGGAGGTCGCGGCCCCGGTCGCCTTCCTGCTGTCGGACGCGTCGAGCTACATCACCGGGCAGCGCATATCGGTGAACGGCGGCAGCCAGATGAACCCCTGAAAACGAGGCGCGTCCGGCGGCGCGGGCCGCGCCCCGGACGCCGCCCGCGTGACGCTGCGACGGCTCGCCGTCGCGGCGTCGGGCTGACCCAGCGGCAATGAATCCTGAACGGGCCGGACGGTGGCGCGGTTGATTCGAAAATATTTGAACCGAATCAACGTTCCGCGCCGGGTCGGCCCGTTCACATGGTTGGTGCGCCGCAACGAAAAAAAAATCCGACCCCCGTTCGGCGCCGCTGGGGAAGGGAAACGCGCCGGAAATCGTATCCAGACGATACAGCTCGTTCATTCCCGATTAAGCGCATGAAACCTCTTGATGTCCCCCGATTTCCGCGACGCGAGTTCCGCCGCGAAAGTCTCAGGGAGTTTGCCGGCACGGTTTCCGCAGGGGGCGGGAGGCGGCGGCGAACTTCAAATGCATATGGGGGGGAAACATGTCGTTTCCATTCGCTTTCGGGCGCAACGCCGGCGCCGACGCTTCGCAAGCCATGCCGCGCCGTCTGCGGCGCAAGCTCGAAGCCCTCAGGCGATCCCGACGGGACAGGCACCTCTCCGCGATCCGGTTCGACCCCCTGGAACCGCGCCTTCTGCTGAGCGCCGACATCCTCGCCGTGGACCTGACCGCCGCCCCCGCGGATCAGCAGGACCACGATCTGCTGGTGCAGATGATCTCCGAGGTCGAGGCCGCCGCCGACGGCGAGGTGGTGGTCCAGAAGATCCAGGTGCTCGACCGCAGCTCGGGCGCGGTGCTGGCCTTCGGCGATCTCTCGACCATCGGCGCGGTCGAGATCGAGACCGGCGACGGCGACGACCTGATCACCTTCGACGGCGCCGGCTTCGAATCCGTAGGCGCGATCCCCCTGGCGATCTACGGCGGCGACGGCGAGGACACGCTGGCGTTCAAGAACGTCGACGACACGATCTGGGACATCTTCGGCGACAACGCCGGCCGCACGTCCGGCGGCGCGGAGGCCACCTTCATCGACGTCGAGGCGCTGCAGGGCGCCGCCGGCAACGAGGACCAGTTCATCGTCCACGACCTCGCGCGGATCGACGGCGGGGTGGACGGCGGCGCCGGCGGCTTCGACACGCTGGAGTTCCGCGGCGGCTCGGTCTCGCTGACCTCGCACAAGCCCATCGACGCGCATTCCGGCTCGATCACCAAGGACGGCTACGTCTACGCCTACGCCGGGCTCGAGCCGCTGGTCGACAGCGACGGCTCGACCGAGATCTTCAAGTTCGAGGGCTCCGCCGCGGCGGACGAGTTCACCCTGACCCAGACCGGGGGGCTGTTCTCGCTCGACGCCAACGGCACGGCCGAGACCTACATCTTCGGCGTCGGCGTGACCGACCTGGTGTTCGAGCTCGACGCCGACGACATCCTCAACTTCTCCGGCGCGCTCGACTTCGGCTCGCTGAACCTGACCGCCACGGCGGGGACGATCAACGTCCTGTCGGGCGCCTCGCTGACCACCACCGGCGACGTCTCGCTGACCGCGCGGGACTCGGAGTCCGCCTCGGCCTCCGCCGGCCTCGTCCCCTTCGTGTGGGAGACGGAGTCCGCCGACCTGACCGCGCAGCTCAACGTCCAGGGCGCCATCTCGGGCGCCGACGTGCGCCTGAAGGCCGTGGCCGCGGTCGACTATGACTTCGATCTCGACGGGGACTTCGGCATCGCCGGCACGGTGCTGAGCACCGACGGCTCCATCGGCGGCTACACCGACGTCGAGGTGACCACCGACGTCGACGTGATCCTGGGCGCGGGCGCGTCGATCACCGCCGACAGCCTGCTGATCGAGGCGACCTCCGACATCCAGGTGGACGCGGCCATCGCCGAGACCCACGCCGCCCACCTCGCCTTCACCACCGTCGACAACCAGACCGACGTCTCGATCGCGCGCAACGCGCTGCTGACCGTCGGGACCGGGACCGTCGCGGGCGAGAGCGCGAGCCTGGTGATCCGGGCCGAGGACAGCTCCGCCGTCGACTATTCGATCCTCAACCGCACCGCCTCCCTGCTGGGCCCGGTGCCGGTGATCGTCTCCGACGTCGACCTGACCCGCTCGACCAACGTCGCCCTGGGCGATTCCGGCGCGCTGGCGACCCTCGTCGCCCCCGGCGCGGGCGACGTGGTCGTCGAGGCGCTGAACACCGGCGGCGTCTCGAACCGGATCCAGACCGCGGACTACGACACGCAGCCCTTCCCGGGCACGCTCGACAAGACCGTCGACCTCTCGCCCGGCGACACGGTCGAGCTCGCCGACGGCTACCGCTTCGGCAGCTTCAGCGGCATCGGCGGCGCGGTCTACGAGTACACCGGCGCGGCCGGTCCCGTGGACCTCTACCGCGAGGACTACTCCTCGCCCGACTGGACCTTCCTGGGCTTCGGCGCGGAGTTCGACTTCTTCGCCATGGCGTTCAACACGCTCGACGACACCGCGACGGTGGCCGTCGACGCCGTCGACATCGAGGGCGCGTCCGTCTCGATCCTGGCCGAGAACTCGGCCGAGTCGATCCTGATGGGCAAGCTGTCGAAGACCGAGCTCGCCGGCGAGGTCTCGGTCGAGGTCGACCAGTCCGAGCTGACCGGGACCGCGGGCGGCGTCTCGGTCGAGGCGAAGGACACGACCCTGGCCCTCTCCGAGGCCAAGGCGATGTTCTCCGAGTTCGGCTCGGGCGCCGACCAGCGCTCGATCTCGCTGGCGCCGGCGGGGCTCGATTTCGACATCGCCTTCGCGATCAACGACTACAGCCGCGACGTCGAGGTCTGGATGACCCAGGCCACGCTCAGCGGGGCGGGCGGCGACGTGTCGGTGCTGGCCCTGACCGACGTCGAGCTGGGCGCCTACCACGCCTCCCAGGCCGACGCGACGGTCAACGAGGTGGCGAGCCTGGGCGGCCTGTCGATGGCGGGGACGTTCGCGTCGAACTACCTGTCGGGCAACACCACCGTCGACGTCATTTCGTCCGAGCTGGGCACCACCGGCTCCGGCGACGTGACGGTGCGCGCGATCGACGATTCCGGGATCGAGGCCATCGCCCGGGCCGGCGCCAACGCGGGCGGCTCGACCGCCGTCGCGGGCTCGGCCCTGATCGCCTTCAACGCCATCGGCCTGAACAACGCCACGCCCGCGCCCGAAGCCACCGGCATGATCGACGCGCTGGTGGGCCTGGACCTGACTTTCGGCGCGGACAGCGCCTTCGGCAACGTCTCGGCCTGGGTCTCCGACACCGACATCGACAGCGCCGGCGACGCGCTGGTCGAGGCGCTGTCGACCGCGGCGATCTCCGCCGACATCCAAGTGGGGGCGACCTCGACCGCCTCGGCCCTCTACGGCGCCGAGGGCGGCGCCGTGTCGGGCGCGCTCGCCTCCAACCGCATCGACCGGGAGATCAGCGCCGACCTCGTTTATTCCGGCGCCGACGGCGTGCGGGCCGACGGCGTGGCGGGCGCGCGGGCGACCGACGAAAGCTTCATCCGCTCGGCCGTGACGGTGCTCGCCTCCTCGGCCACCAAGTCCGACGCGGGCGCGGGCGTGCTCGACGCGACCGTGAACCTGCTGCTCAACGCCGACCACCGCACCACGGCGGCCGACGGCCTGCCGCTGAACGTGGCCTTCGGCGAGACGGTCTTCGTCGGCCGCGACTGGCCCTCCGACCTCGGCGAGGGCGGCACGGTCTACACCTACCTCGGCGAAACCAACCGGGTCATCGACCTGACGAACCCGACCGAGGACTTCACCGACCTCGACTTCTGGAAGCCCGCCCCCGGCGCGGACGTGATCCCCGAGGGCTACAACCTCACCGACTCCAACAGCTACGGCGCCGCGGGCGCGATGGCGCTGAACCGGATCGACGTGGACGTCGAGGCGTCGCTGGACGAGCTCGAGATCCACCATGCCGCCGGCGGCGTGGTCGCCGAGGCGATCTCCTCCTCCGAGATCGAGGCGCTGGTCGACGTGACGGCCGAAAGCTCCGGCGGCTCGGTCTGGGGCGGCGGGGATTCCGTCACCGGCGGGGCGGTCATCGCCTCGAACATGATCCTGGGCGGCGCGAAGGCGTCGATGACCAACGCCGTGGTCGAGGCCTCGGATCCCGCGGATTCCATCGGCGACGTGACCGTGCGGGCGGATTCCGCCCAGGTGATCACCGCCGAGAACAAGGCCGCCGTCACCTCCGGCGCCGACGCCATCGTGGTGACGCTCGCCGTCAACACCATCGGCTGGGAGGACGACTTCGGCCTGCTGGGCCAGGCGCTCGACACGCTGTTCGGCTTCGGCTTCTCCTCCGAGCAGGCCGAGGAGCAGGCGCTCGCCTACATCCAGGACGCCACCGTCGTCTCCGACGGCCTCGTCACGGTCGAGGCGCTCAGCCGCGCCAGCCTGACGGCGGATCTGTCGAACACCGCCTCGACCGCCGCGGCGGCCTTCCAGGGGGCCGCGGCGGCCTCCTACGGCGCGGTGCTGTCGGGCAACTACGTCTCCGCCCGGTCGGCGGCCTACATCACCGACGACGGGCTGGTTGGGAGCACCTCGGTCTCCGGCGCGCTGGGCGTGCACGTGAACGCGGTCGACGCGATCCTGCTCGACAGCTCCACCCTGCTGAGCGTCGAGAACAAGGTCACCAACGACGGCGGCGCGGGGATCTTCAACGACCTCCAGAACAAGATCCTGAACGACTACGTCGCCACCACCAACTCCGGCACGGTGGGGCTGGAGTTCGGCCAGAAGGTCTACATCGCCTCCGACTACGACGAGGCGAAGGGGACGCGCGGCTCGGTCTACGAGTTCATGGGCGACGCCGGGTCCTTCGACCTCGGCGACACCAACTTCCTCGACAAGGACTACTGGCGCGAGGTCACCGACGACAACGCCATCCCCGGCTCGGTCGCGCGGGCGGCGCTGAAGGCGGCGGGCTTCTCGACCGGCTCCAGCGACGGCATGACCCTGCTGGTCTCGCGCAACGACGTGCGCGGCGGCGTGCAGGCCTACATCTCGGACGCGGCCGTGGTCTCCTCTGCCGGCGACATCTCGGTCACCGCGAGCGAGGAGGCGACGCTCCTCGCCGACGACGCCTCGACCCTCACCGCGGGCACGACCAAGATGGGCGTGGTCGTCACCAACAACATGACCTCGGTCGCCGAGGCCTTCGTCGACGCCGCCTCGGCGCTCGCGCTGACGGGCAACGTGGTCGTCGCGGCCCAGAACGTCAGCCGCGTGGACGCCACCGCGCGCTCGGATTCCAAGGTCACCAAGCCCAAGACCTACACCGACGACAAGGGGCGCACCCGCTCCGAGGTTCCGGTCAACTTCATCGTCGCCTTCAACGCGCTGGGCTGGGAGTCCGACAACCTCTTCGTCGACCTGTTCGAGGAGCTGGTCCAGCTCGACAACTTCGTCGACGGCGAGACCTACGGCGTCCCCCAGACCCGCACCGAGGCGTGGATGGAGGACAGCGCCGTGCAGGCCGGCGGCGACGTCTCGGTCACCGCGACCACCGACGCCTCGCTCAGCGCCGACCTGGGCACGGTCCAGAAATCCGAGAAGACCGCCGACTTCGCGATCAACGCGAAGAACGGCGCCTCCTCGATGGCGGGCGGGCTGCTGTTCGCGACCAACAAGGTCAACGCCTCGACCGACGCCTGGGTGAAGGGCGACCTCGAGTCGATGACCATCGACGCGACCGGCGACGTGACCGTCGCCTCGGCCGAGACCTCCGCCCTCACGGCCACGTCCGAGGTCGAGGCGATCTCGTCGGCCAGCTCGAACATCGACGCGCTGAAGGGCGTGGCCGCGCAGCTCGACCAGTACGACTACACCTCGAATTCGGGCAGCTTCCTGCTGGTGCAGGCGCCCGCCGACGGCTCGCCCCTGTCCGCGCCGCAGTTCGACCCGCTGACCGACCTGCTGACCGAGACCCGGGGCTTCGGCTCGCTGGTCTACGTGGCCTCCGACTACGACACCTCGAACGCCTCCGGCTTCCCGGGCGACGACCCGCGCGGGCTGGTCTACGAATACGTGGGCGCCATCGGCTTCGTGGACCTGGCCGCGACCGACTACACCGACGACACCCTGTGGCGGCTGGTGACCCAGGCCGACTACGAGGACCTGGCCTTCCCGGCGCTGGGCAACCTGACCAATTCCGACAGCGCCGCCTACGGCGCGCTGATCATCTTCAACGAGCTCTCGGGCGGCGCGACGACCACGGTCGAGAACGCGACGATCGAGACCCAGGGCGACGGCGCCATCGACATCTCCGCCGAGGAGAGCGCGACCTTCGAGGCGACGACCTCGACCACCGTCTCCTCCTCCGGCGGCAGCTCCTTCACCGGCGAGGGCGACAGCCGCGCCATCGGCGGGACCATCGTCACCAACTCGGTGCTGGCCACCGCCACCACCTCGGTCGTCGGCAGCGCGCTGACCGCCGCCTTCGTTCCCGACCACGCCGCGACCGACGGCGCGGCCGAGGTGTTCTTCGGCGACCTGGTGCAGGCCGGCAAGTTGATCTTCCGCTCGGTCTCGAACGGCCATGACGGCACGCCCCGGAACCTGGGGGCCGAGCTCTTCGACGTCTCCCCGGACTGGGAGCTGGTCTGGGCGATCGCCGACCACGATGCCGCCGACGGCGAGGTCGCGGTGGCCCCGAACGAGATCGTCTCCGACGGCGGCCTCTTCTACGTCTACGGCGGCGCGGGCGACGTGATCGACCTCGCGGCGGAGGACTTCTCGGGCCCGGACTGGACCCCGCTCGCGACCGCGACGGCCGACGGCGACGTCTCGGTGACGGCCGAGAACGCGGTGCGCATGGACGCCACCACGACCTCCTCGCTGAACTCCGAGGGCGAGGCCTACGGGCTGGTGCTGGCGTTCAACACGCTGGGCTACGAGACCACCAACATCCTGTTCAACACCATCGACGTGCTGCTGGGCGACACGCTGACCTCGGACCTGCTGGGCTTCGACACACCCTCGATGGCCTCGGCCACGGTCGAGGACACGTCCGTCGAGGCGCTGGGCCTGATGGACGTGAGCGCGCAGAACGCGGCGCTCTTCAACTCCACCGTCTCGAACGCCGCCTCCTCCGTCGCCTCGGCGCATTTCAAGGCCGACGGCGAGGGCGCGGCGGCGGTGATCGCCTCGAACAAGGTGAACGTCGCGGCCGAGGCGTCGGTGACCGAGTCCAACCCCGCCCTGCGCCGGATCGAGGTCGGGGGCCTCGAGATCCACGCCGGCGACGTCTCGGAGGTGAGCGCGAACGTCAAGGTGGTCACCTCGTCCGAGACGACCAACGACGGCGGCGCCTCGGTGATCCAGGAGACCCGCAACGACCTGATCGAGACCCGGTTCGAGAGCACCGACGGCACGCCCACGGTGCAGATCAACCTGGGCGACCTGGTCCGGCTCGCCGACGACTACAACGAGGAGCTGGGCAAGCCCGGCGCCGTCTACCAGTGGATGGGCGCCGACGGCACGACCGTCGAGCTGGCGACCCAGAACTACTTCGACGAGGACCTCTGGAAGGAGATCCTCGAGTCCGAGATCCTGCCCCAGGGCAACAACGTCACGCCCTCGGATTCCAAGGCCGTGGCCTTCGCCGTGGCGCTGAACGACCACCGCACCGGGGCGACCGCCTCGCTGGAGGGCGCGGACGTGACGGCGAGCGACGCCGACGTCTCGGTCACCGCGTCCGAGAGCGCCTCGCTCTCGGTCGACGTGGACGTGACGGCGACCTCCTCGGGCGGCGACGCCTTCGGCAACGGCGAGAGCCTGGGCATCGCCGGCGCGCGCTCGACCAACGCGCTGAACGGCGACGCGACGGCCTTCATCGCCGACTCCGAGATCGACGCGGCCGGCGACGTGATCGTGGCCGCGACCAACGACGCCGAGATGTCGGCGACGAACTCGGCCTACGTCTCCACCGGCGCGCAGTCCATCGGCGCCCTGATCGCCTTCAACGCGCTGGGCTGGGACCCGCAGAACATCCTGTTCGAGACGATCGACACGATCCTGGGCAATCCCGCGATCTCGTCGGCCTTCGACGGCGACATCGGCGCCGACAGCCGCGCCTGGATCACCGAGTCCGACGTCGCCGCCGGCGGCGCCGTGATGGTGACCGCCGACAACGCCGCGCAGCTGACCGCGGTGCTCGACAACGAGGCGACCGCCGCCGCCTCGGCCCTCTACGGCGCCGACGGGATGAGCTTCGCGGCCGGCCTGGCCAACAACAAGGTCAACGGCTCGGCCGAGGCCTGGATCGGGACCGAGGACGGCGGGACCGCCGCCGCCCCGACCACCGTGCAGGCCGGGACCGGCGTCACGGTCGCCGCCGAGGACGAGGTCGGCCTTTATTCCACCACCGCCATCAAGTCCGAGAGCTCGGCCTCCAACGACGGCGGGGCGGGGCTGCTCAACAACCTCGTCAACCAGGTCTCCAACGACCACGAGTACACGACCGAGAGCGCCGAGGCCTCCGACGGCCTGGTCGGCCTCGTGTTCGGCGACATGGTGCGCATCGCCTCGACCTATGCCGGCGCCGGCGGCGAGGAAGGCGAGATCTACCAGTTCATGGGCGAGAGCGATCGCCGCGACCTCGCGACCGAGGACTATTCGGACCGCGACTTCTGGCGGATCGTCACCGAGGACAACGTCATCCCCACCGCCATCGCCAAGGCGGCGCTGAAGTCGGCGGGGCTGGGCACCGGCTCGGCCGAGAGCTACGGCGGGCTCGTCGCCTACAACGACCTGCGCGGCGGGGCGAAGGCCTACATCCTCGAGGCCGAGGTGGGGACCCTGGACGGCGGCGTGAGCGTGTCGGCGGACGAGGGCTCGACCCTCGTCTCCAACGACGACTCCGTGGTCACGGCCTCCGAGGCGATCAACGGCATCCTGGTCACCAACTTCCTGCAGGGCGGGGCCGAGGCCTTCATCGAGGATTCCACGATCCTGTCGGATTCCGTCTCCGACGCGCCCGTGGGCGGCGACGTGACGGTGACGGCGACCAACACCTCGCTGATGGACGTCTCGGCGACCTCGACGGTCACCGGCAAGAAGGGCAACAACTTCGGCGTCGTGGCGGCCTTCAACGCGGTCGGCTACACGCCGACGCTGAGCCTGCTCAACGCCGCCAGCGCCATCATCGGCGACGACGTGTTCGAGACGCTGCTCGACGCCAACCAGGGCGTGAAGGCGACGGCGAAGATCATCGACTCCGAGGTCGCGGCGACCGGCGCGGTCCGCGCCGTCGCGCTCAACGACGCCCAGCTTCACGCCGTGGCGGGGGCGGAGACCGTGGTCACCTCGACCAGCACCTTCGCGGTCAGCGCGAAGTACGGCGCCTCGGGCATGGCGGCGGCGGCGCTGGTCTCGATGAACCGGGTCGCGGCCGGGGTCGAAGCCTTCATCGGCGAGGACGACGGAACCACCACCATCGACGCCGGCGGCGACGTCGAGGTCCGCGCGGACGAGACCGCGTTCCTGACCTCGAAGTCCACGGTGATCGCCGACCAGGCGTCGACCAACAACCTCGACGCGCTGAAGGAATATTCCGACCAGGCGGGGCCGGACCAGTACCAGTACACGACCGAGTCCGGGCCCCAGGTCCTCTACGGTCCGGGCGGGGCGGCGACCTCGCCCGACAGCTCCATTCCGTCCTTCAACCTCACCGGCGACAAGGTCTACGTCTCCTCCAGCCATCCCGACGCGGCCGCCCGCGGTCGGATCTTCGCCTACACGGGCCTGAGCGGGATCGAGGTCGACCTGGGCGCGCAGGACTTCCTGGGGGCGGACTCCGCCGTCTGGGAGGACGTGACCGCCGACGACTACTCGGACCTGCTGTTCCCCAACGTCGGCAACCTGACCGACTCCGACAGCCGCGCCTTCGGCGTGCTGGTCGTGTTCAACAAGGTCGAGAGCGGCGCCGACGCCAAGATCGCCGACGTCGAGGTCACGGCCGAGAACGGCGAGGTCCTGGTCTCGGCGACCGAGAGCGCGGCGCTCCTGTCCGACGTCACCTCCAACGTCACCTCGTCGGGCGGCAGCCTGTCGGGCGGGGGCACCTCGCTCGCGGTCAACGCGCAGATCGTGACCAACGTGCTGAACGCCTCGGCCACCGCCACGATCGAGAACAGCGACGTCTCCTCCCTCCTCGCGCCCACGTTCGACGGCTCCGAAGGGCTGACCGCGGTCGAGACCGGCGACCTGCTCGAGGTCGAGGGCGAGATCTGGGAGTTCGCGGGCGACGACGCCGACGTGGACGTGGGCGCCCCCGATCTCGCGGGCGGCGACTGGGTCCTGCGCGAGGGCGCGGGCGACGTGCGCGTGCTCGCCGACAACGACGCGCAGATGGATGCGCGCCTGAACTCCACCTCGCAGACCGGCGACACGGGCGTGAACGTCACGCTCGCCTTCAACTCGCTGGGCTGGAAGGGTCAGAACATCCTGTTCGGCACGCTCGACCTGCTGCTGGGCGGGCTGATCGCCGAGGCGACGGACAACGAGGACACGGCCCAGGCCGTGGCCCTGATCCAGGACACGCCGGTGACCGCGGCCAACGAGGTCGAGGTCTCTGCGGTCAACCAGGCGAAGCTGAACGCCACCGTCTCGAACGCCGCCGACAGCGCGGCCTCGGCGCTCTACGGCGCGGGCGGCAAGGGGCTGGGCTTCGTGGCGGCGGCCAACAAGGTCTCGGCCGCGGCGGACGCGCGCATCGTGCAAAGCGCGGGCCAGACGGTGGCGGCCGATGGGGTCTCGGTGACCGCGTCGGACGACAGCGGGATCTGGTCGAACTCCAAGCTGGTGGCGGCCTCGTCCACGTCGAACGACGGCGGCGCCTCGGTGATCCAGGAGACGCTGAACGACCTGACCGACGCCGACTGGCTGGCCTCGGATGAGACGCAGGAGCGGGCGCTGGTCTTCGGCGACCGGGTGCGCCTCTCCGACGACTGGTCGGAGGAGACGCGGGGCAACGCCGGCTCGGTCTACCAGTACCTGGGCGACGACGACCTGGGCGCGACGCCGGACCTTGCGCTGATCGACTACACCGACCTCGACCTGTGGCGCGAGCTGCCCTCGACCCAGCTGATCCCGCAGGGCTTCAACGTCACCGGCTCGGACAGCCTCGCGGTGGCGGGGATCCTGGTGGTCAACCAGGTCGACGCCGAGACCACGGCCAAGATCGAGGGCGCCGACGTCGACGCCGGCGCGGGCGGCGTGACGGTCCGCGCGGACGAGCGCGCGACGCTGAGCGCCACGCTCGACAGCACCGCCTCGTCCTCGGGCGGCAGCGCGGTGGGCTCGGGCAGCTCCGACGCCTACAACGTCATGGCGGCGATGAACGTCGTGAACGCCGACGCCTCCGCCTACATCGAGAACGCGAACGTCGCGACGACGGGCGGCGGCGACGTGATCGTGGCGGCCACGAACGACGCCTCGCTGCTGGCGCTGAACACCTCGACCACCTCCACCGGCGACACGGGCGTGGGCATCGTGCTCGCCTTCAACAGCGTGGGCTGGAAGCCGTCGAACATCTTCTTCGAGGTCTTCGACGCGATCATCGGCGATCCGCTCGCCGCGGGCCTGCTGGGCCAGACCGACGTCGACACCAAGGCCGCCATCATCAACAGCCCGGTCAACGCGACGGGGCGGGTGGGCGTGACGGCGGTGAACGACGCCGAGATCGTCTCGACCCTGACCAACACCTCCACCTCGGCGGCCTCGGCGCTGGTCAACGCCTCGGGCACCGCGGTGGGCGCGACGGTCGCCACCAACAAGGTCGCCGCCAACACCGAAGCCTGGATCGACCAGACCGGGCCCGCGGGCAACCTGGTGAAGGGCGACCTTGCGGCCGACTTCGAGACGAGCGACGGCGTCGCCGCGCTCGAGACGGGCACGGTGGTGCGCGTCGACGACGGCTATCCGGGCCACCAGCACGATTCCACCCAGGCTTCGGCCACCGTCTTCAACGGCGACTTCGTGGAAGTGGACGGCAAGGTCTACCGCTACGTCGATCCGGACCCCGCGTCCGCCGGCGACACGCTGGACCTGACCGACGAGGACTTCGGCGACGAGACCAGGTGGAAGCCGGTGCTGGCCCAGGTGGGCGAGCTCTACGAATGGCTGGGCGAGGCGGTGCTGGGCGCCGACCTCACGGTCGCCGACTATGCCGATCCGAAGCTCTGGCGCCGGGTCGGGGGCGTGCACGTTTCGGCCGACGAGACGGCGACGATCGACTCCACCATCACGATGGAGACGACCTCCACCGTGGACAACGACGGCGGCATCGGCATCGTGGCGGGCCTGGCCGAGGCGCTGATCGGCGACTACCGCTTCAGCTCCGAGTCCGGGACGCAGAAGCTGCGCCTGGGCGACGCGGTGCGCGTCGCCTCCACCACGCCCGGCGCGGGCACGGCGGGCGACATCTACCGCTACGTGGGCGGCGACATCCTGCCCGCCAGCTTCGACTTCGCGGCGCGGATCGCGGGCATCCTGATCGCGGACGTCGAGGCGCGCCTGGCCGAGATCGCCGCCGACGGGTCCGAGCTGATCGGGCTGGACAGCGAGGATCCGGTCGACGCCTTCATCATCGACCTCGAGAACGAGATCGACCTCAGCGCCGTCGACTTCACCACCGACGCGCGGTTCGAGAAGGTGGACACCGACTTCATCTCCTCGGTGATCGACTTCCTGCCGAACCTCAACGTCACCTCGTCGGATTCCACCGCCGTGGGCGCGATGGTCTCGATGAACGACCTGCGCGGCGGGGCGACGGCCAGCGTCACCGGGGCGAACGTGGACGCCACCGGCGGCGGCATCGCGGTCTCCGCCTCCGAGGCGGCGACGCTCAGCGTCGAGAACACCTCCGTCGTCACCTCCGACGGCGGCAGCTTCTTCGTGGGCGGCGGCTCGACCGGCGTGAACGCGGTGGTCGCGACGAACGTGGCCATGTCCTCGGCCGTAGCGACGGTCGTCAACTCGACGATGGACGCGACGAACGACGGCGCGATCTCGGTGCAGGCGCAGAACCGCACCGACTTCGACGCGCTGGTCGACAACACCACCAACACCAAGGGCACCGGCGTCGGCGTGACGCTGGCCTTCAACTCGATCGGCTACGAGAGCCAGAACATCCTGTTCAACGCGCTCGACACGCTGTTCGGGACCGGCATCGCCACCCCCGATCCGGTGGCCACCAAGGCGACCGTGACGAACTCCGACCTCACGGCGGTGGAGTCCGTCCTGATCGGGGCGCACACGGTCGCGACCATGGACTCCGAGGTCTCGACCGCGGTCGTCTCGATCGACATCGCGCTCGCCGACGACAGCAACGCCGCGATCTCGGTCGCGGGGACCATCGCGCGCAACGCGATGGCGGTGGAGACCGAGGCCTCCTCGACCGGCGGCGACCTGGTCGCCACGACCGGCGACGTGGCGGCGCGGGCCTCCGACGTCTCGGCGATCCAGTCCTCCGTCACCGCGCCGGCCATCGCCATCGCGGGCACCTTCGGGGGGGACTCGAAGACCGTCTCGGTGGGCGTGGGCGTGGCGCGCAACGACATCGACGCCTCGACCGTGGCGACGCTGGCGGGGACCTCGGCGGCCTCTCTCAACGACATCCAGGCGATCGACGGATCGGTGATCGTGGAGGCCAGCGAGGCGAGCACCATCGCCACCTCCGCCTCGGCCGCGGCGGTTGCGGTGGGCGCGTCGGCCGGCGCCACGACCTCGGTCGCGGGCGGCGGCGCGATCTCCCAGAACGCGATCCAGAGCTCGACCTCGGCGACCCTCGCCAACGCCGACGTGACCGCGGACTCGGGCGGCACGGGCGGCGTCTCGGTCCAGGCGGACAACGCCTCCGAGATCGACGCGGTCGTGGTCGCCTCGGCGCTCGCGGCCTCGGCCAGCTTCGGCGACGGCAAGGGCATCGCGCTGGGCTTCTCCATCGCGCGCAACATCATCGGCTACGACGAGGTCGAGAACGGCGGCGATCCCAACGACGGCGAGATCGACTTCGCCGACTCCAGCTTCGCCCCCAGCGCCTCGCGCTCGGGCGTGTCGGCCGCGATCATCGACTCCGACGTGGCGGCGGGCGGCAACATCGACGTCGCCGCCACCTCCACCGCGAAGATCGACGCGACCGTGGCCTCGGTCGCGGTGGCGGCGGCGGTCGCGGGGGGCAACTCGCTCAGCATCGCGGGCGCGGGCCTCTACGCCGAGAACCGCATCGGGCTCGACGTCTCGGCCGGCATCGACGGCGGCGCCAGCGTGGTCAGCGGCTCGGGCAAGATCCTGGTCGACGCGCAGGATTCCTCGACCATCGAAAGCCACGTCTACGCCGTCGCGGCCTCGGCCGCGGTGGGGGCGAACAACGCCACCAGCGGCTCGATGGGCATCGCCATCGCCTTCAACGAGATCGACGGCGACGTCGAGGCGGCGATCACCGACGTCGACGACCTGTCGGCCGGCTCCACCACGGGCAACGCGGTGAGGGTCACGGCCAGTTCCGACGCGCGCATCGACGCCGACGCCGTCGCGGTCAGCGTGGCCGCGGCCGCCGGCCTGGGCGGCACCTCCCTGTCGCTCTCGGGCGCCGGCGCGACCGCCTTCAACGAGATCGGCACCGACGTGGTCGCCCATATCGACCGCACCGCGGTCGACGCCGACGCAGGGCTGAAGATCGCCGCTGAGAACGAAGCCGAGATCACCGCCGACATCATCGCGGCCACCGCCGCGGCTTCCGTCAGCGCGGGCAACGCGGGCGCGGTCTCCCTGGGCCTGTCCATCGCCGAGAACCTGATCGAGGGCGACGCCGCCGACGGGCGCACCCGCACCGAGGCCTACATGAAGGACTCGTCGGCCGACGTCGAAGGCGACCTGACGCTCGAGGCGACCTCCGACATGACCATCGGCGCCTTCGTGGCCGCCGCCTCGGTCGCGGTCTCCTTCGGCAACAACGGGCTCGCGCTCTCGGGCGTGGGCGTGGCCGCCAACAACCGCATCAAGGCCGGCACGCGGGCCTACATCGACGGCGAGAAGGCGGGCGCCCCGGCGCCGACCTACGACGTCGAGGGCGACGTCGCGATCGAGGCGCTGGACAAGAGCGACATCGACGTCTTCGCCGGCGGCGCCGCGATCTCGGGCGGCGCGGGCGCGGACAACGCGGTCAGCCTCTCGATCGGCGTCTCGGTGGCGCTGAACGAAATCGACAACGCGGTCGAGGCGACGATCTCGGACGTGGACGGCGGCGCGGGCCTGGGCCTCGACGCCGAGGGCGGGCTGACGATGGCGGCCGAGGATCGCTCCACCGTCTCCGCCATCTCGGCGGCGGCGGCGCTGGCGGCCTCCATCGGGGGCGGCAACGGGGTCGCGATCTCGGGCGCGGGCGCCTTCGCGCACAACCAGATCCTGACCGACGTCGAGGCGGGGGTCCTGAACTCCGACCTCGACGTGGGCGGCGACGTGAGCATCACCGCCGACAGCTCCGGCCTGATCGAGGCGAGCGTGGTGGGCGTGGCCCTGTCGCTGGGCATTGGCGGCACCGCGGGCGTGGGCGTCTCGATCGGCGCGGCCATCGCGATCAACGAGATCGGCTTCGACGACTCCGGGCGCGACGGCGCGGGGGTCGGGGCGACGGTCACCGACAGCTCGCTGATCGCGGGCGGCTCCCTGACGCTGGAGGCGACGGCCGACCAGGACATCGACGCGCTGACCTTCGCGGGCGCGGCCGCCATCGCCGGCGGCGGCGACGCGGGCGTGGCGATCTCGGGCTCCGGCGTCTACGTCGAGAACCGGGTGGGCGCGGACGTGCTCGCCAAGATCGACAACGACGGGCTGACCGGGGACGTGATCCTGGCGGACTCGATCCGCGTCGCGGCGGTGAACGAGGCCGACATCTCCTCCATCGCGGGCGCGGCCTCCATCGCCGCCTCGCTGGGCGGCACCGCGGGGGTCTCGGTCTCCATCGGCCTGGCGCTGGCGGAAAACGAGATCGACAACGCCCTCGAGGCGGCGATCGAGGGCGTGGACGACCTGCGCGCCCGCGACGTGGTCGCCGACGGCTCGGTGGTGGTCGAGGCGGACGATTCCGCCGACATCTTCTCCATCGCCGCGGCCGCCTCCATCGCGGCGGGCTTCGGCACCGTGGGCGTCGCCATCTCCGGCGGCGGCGCCTATGCGCACAACGTCATCACCTCGAACGTGCGCAGCCACATGACCCGCACGGTGATGGGCGACGACGGCGCCACGACGGCGGACGCGGACGACACGTTCTCGGCCGGCGACGTGGTGGTGAGCGCCAGCTCCGACGGCAAGATCGAGGCCGCGGTAGCGGTCGCCTCGGCCGCGGTGGCGGTGGGCGACACGGGCGTGGGCGCCTCCATCGGCGCCTCCATCGCGATCAACGAGATCGGCGGATCCGCGGGCGGCGGCGAGGTCTACGCCTACATCGCCGACGGGGTGGTGCGCACCACCGGCGCGGTCGACGTCTCGGCGACCTCGGAGCAGGACATCGACGCCTACGTGCTGGCGGGCTCGGCGGCGATCGCCGGCGGCTCCTCGGCGGGCGTCGCGATCTCGGGCTCGGGCGTCTACGTCGAGAACGTGATCGACATGGACGTGATGGCGGCCATCGACGGGAAGGACCTGGCGGGCGCCTCGGTCATCGCCGACGACGCGGTGCGGGCGAGCGCGATCTCCATCGTCGCCACCGACGAATCCTCGATCTTCTCGGTGGCGGGGGCGGCGTCCATCGCGGCCTCCTTCGGCACCTACGCGGGCGTGTCGCTGTCCATCGGCGTGGCGCTGGCGCGCAACGAGGTCGACACCACGGTCGAGGCGCGCCTGGCGCGCGTGGGCCAGGTGGTCCTGACCTCCACCGGCGCCGCCTCGCTGAAGGTCGAGGCGAGCGAGGAGGCCGAGATCCAGTCCGAGGCCGTCGCGGCCTCGCTGGCGGCGGGCTTCTCGGGGGCGGCGGGCGTCGCCATCTCGGGCGCCGGCGCCATCGCGACCAACGTGCTGCAGGGAGACGTCGTCGCCCTGGTCGAGAGCGCGGACGTGGACACCGACGGCGGGCTCGACGTCGACGCCTCCGCCTCGCAGACCATCGGCGCGAACATCGTGGGCGCCTCGGCCGCCATCGGCGGCGGCGCGGCCGGCGTCGGGGTCGCCATCGGCGCCTCGCTCGCGGACAACTACATCGGCTACGACGAGGACGGGACCGCCGGCGGCGGCCAGGTGCGCGCGGCCATCGTCGACAGCTACGTGGACGCCGAGAAGGGCGTGGACGTGGACGCGGTCGCCGAGCGCGACATCGACGCCATCGTCGCGGCCTTCGCGGTCGGCGTGGGCGTGGGCGGCTTCGGCGCCGGCGGCGCGGGCTCCGGCTCCGACACCCGCAACAAGATCGGCGGCCAGGTGATCGCCGAGATCGACGGCAGCCTGGACGCGGGCGACGTCATCGCCACGAACGAGATCGAGGCGGACTGGATCTCGGTCACCGCCAAGGACGAATCCAGCATCGTGGCCGACGCCGGCGCGGCGGCCCTGTCGGTGGGCTTCGGCGGCACGGGCGTGGCGCTCTCCATCGGCATCTCGCTCGCCGAGAACGAGATCGACGGGACCGTCGAGGCGCGGATCGAGGACATGGCGCGGGTGGAGGCCACGGTCTCCGACATCACCGTGGAGTCCAGCTTCGACGCGTCCATCTCCTCGATCTCCGCGGCGGCGGCGGCCTCGGCCTCCTTCGGCTCCATCGGCGTGTCGCTGTCGGGCGCGGGGGCGGAGTCGCGCAACGTGATCGACGCCCAGGTGCTGACCGAGGTGGACGGCTCCACGCTCGACGCGGCCGGGACCATCACGGTCGAGGCCGAGTTCGACGGCGACATCGACGCCATCGTGGCGGGCTTCTCGGCCGCGCTGGCGGTGGGCAGCTTCGCGGGCGCCGCCTCGATCGGCGTGGGCCTGGCGGAGAACCAGATCGGCGACGACGGCGCCATGGTCCGGGCGCGGGTCACCGGCTCGACGCTCGAGGCGGGCGGCGACGTGAAGCTGATCGCCGACACCGAGGCGAACATCGACGCGACCGTCGCGGCCGGTTCGGTCGCCATCGCCGGCGGCGCGGCGGCGCTGGGCCTCGCGGGGGCGGGCGCCGACGCGCTCAACGTCATCGACATCGAGACCAAGGCCGTCGCGCGCAGCGGCTCGACCCTGGACGCGGGCGACGACGTGATCATCACCGCGACCGACACGAGCGGCCTCGAGGCCGAGGTCGTGGCGGCCTCCGTCTCGGCCGTGGTCGGCCTGGTGGGCGGCGCGATCTCGATCGCCGCGGCCACCGCCGACAGCGTGATCTACAGCGCCGCGACCGCCGAGGCGCGCGGCTCCGCCGTGATCGCGGGCGACGACGTCGATATCGACGCGACGTCCGACACCGATCTCTCGACCATCGCGGGGGCGGCGGCGATCTCGGCCTCCTTCTCCATCGGCGTGGCGGTCAGCGGCGGCGCCGCCATCGCCACCGGGCGCAACTTCGCGGGCGCCTACGCGGGGGTGGATTCCGCCTCGCGCGACGTGACCGCGGGGGGCGACGTCGACATCGACGCGAACGCCCTCGCCGAGACGGACGTCTACACCGGCCAGGCCTCGGTCTCGGTCGCGCTGCTCTCCCTCGCGGCGGGCGGTTCGCTCGCCACGGCCGAGGCGTCGCCGACGGCGGAGGCCTATTTCGTCGTTGACGAGGCGACGGTGGGCGGCGACCTGACGGTGAACGCGGTCGGCACCCCCGACGCCAACGCCATCGCCTACGGCGTCAACGCCGGCACGCTGGCGGTCGGCGCCTCCGAGGCGCTGGCCGTCGCCAGCCCGGAGGTCGACGCCTACGCCGAGGGCGAGATCACCGTCGTCGGCTCGATGACGGTGGGCGCGGCGCTGAGCGTGCCGGCCGGCCAGCGCGCGGCGAGCGCCTTCGCGGGCGGCTCCTCGGGCGGCCTGATCGGCGTGAACGGCGCGCTGTCGGAGGCCGTGACCGGCGGCACGGTGTCCTCGAGCGTCGGCGCAGGCTCGATCCTCGACGTGGGCGTCGCCATCGACGTGGTCGCCAACGGCGACACCGACACCGAGGCGAACGCGGACTCCAACGCCATCGCGGGCCTCGCCGGCATCGGCGCGAACCTGGTGAACGTGACGGCCGACGTCGAGACCTCCGCCACGCTGGGCGCGGATGTGCAGATCCTCAACGGCAAGGACGTCGGCGGGCTGACCGACGGCCAGACCTACTACATCGTGGTGATGGACGAGCTGGACTTCGCCAGCGCCGACGTGAACGCCACCACCGACCGGATCGACGTGGGCACGGACCTGCGGGTCGAGGCCGGGGATCTCGTCACCTACATCAACGCCGGGACCGGCGCGGACGTGGGCGGGCTGAGCTCGGGCGACACCTACCGGGTGCACTCGGTCGTCGACGGCGCGGTGCGCCTGTCGCGCCAGCTCTCGGACGGCACCTATTCCACCGGTTACGAGCAGCTGACGGCGCCCGGCTCCTCGGGCCACACGCTGCGCCTGACGGATCCGCGGCAGGTGGGGCTCGCGGCCTCGCTGACCGACGCGGCGCCGGTCTCGGGCGATCCGGTGCTGATCGACCTCACCGCGCTCGACGTGAACGGGTTCACCCACGCGCTGACCCCGCTGTCGGCCTTCATCTCGGGCGATTTCGAGTTCGATCCCAACCTCGACGTGTCGGGGAACTTCATCGACCTGTCGTCGGGCATCACCATCCCGGCCGACTGGACCTCGGCCGACGGCACGCAGACCATGTCGACGGGCGAGCGGGTGCGCGATCTCTCGACCGGCGCGGTCTACGAGTTCGCGGGCGCGCTGCCCACCGACATCGCCCTGGGCTCGACCGTCTTCTCCGACCAGAGCCTGTGGCGCCTGGTGCCGGCGACGGTGAACCTGATCGACGGGCAGGCGGTCACCTACTCGCGCCTCGGCGGGGCGGACGTGACGATCTCGGCCACCGGGACCGACACGCTGTTCGGCCGGGCCGAGGCGGCGGCGGTCTCGATCGGCTTCTCGGGCGCGGCCTCCGAGGTCAACGTGACCTCGACCTCCTCGACCTGGGCGGGGCTGGACGACTATTCGGCCGACGACGGCGAGCGCGACCTGCGGGTGGACTCGCTGACCATCGAATCCCGCCACACCGCGCGCTTCGATCACCAGACCGACTCCACCACCGTGGCGCTGGTCGGGGGCTCCGGCTCCTGGGCGACCTCGACGGTCGACGCGGACGTGGACGCGAGCCTGGGCGCCAACGTCAACATCGAGACGCGCAACCTCGTGGTCGACGCCCACAACCTGGCCCGCAAGGACCTGGTGGGCGAGCGCGGCTCGGGCGACTACAACGTGCAGGCCTCCTCGGGCGGCGTGGTCGCGGGCAACGCGGGCGAGTCCGAGAGCTTCCTCTACTACGACACCAACGCCACGATCGGCTCGGGCGCGGTGGTCGACGTGCGCGGCGACGTGTTCGATCCCGGCGACCTGCTGGTCACGGCGCTGAACGACTTCGAGGGCGAGGACGACACCAACCTCTCCGCCGGCGGCCTGATCTCGGGCTCGGGCGCGGTCTCCAACATCATCGCGCGCCAGGTGGACGCGACGGCGACGGTGGGCTCGGGCGCGAAGCTCTCCTCGGTCGGCGACATCGACGTGCAGACCCGCACCACCGCGACCCTGACGGTCGCGCCGCAGGTCCACACCTACGGCCTCGCGGCCGGCGCCATCGTGGACTCCGAGATTGCGATGGACGTGGTCAACGTCACCACGGTGGCCGAGAACGCCTCGCTGCTGGCGGCGGGCGACGTGAACCTGCTGGCGGGTCAGGACCGCAACGGCAACGTCTCGCGGCTGTTCCTGACCTCCCACGGCGACGCGCTGAACGCCTCGCTGGTGCCGATCGACGACCTCGAGGCGCTGATCAATCTCGACATCCACAACGAGGTGGTGGTCGAGTCCTCGGACAACGGGCCGGGCTTCGACCCGACCGAGGCCGGCGCGGACGCGAAGGGCGTCAGCGCGGGCGGCGACATCAACGTGGTGGCCGCCGACCGCTCCACCGGCGACAAGTTCGCCTACGGCACCGGCCACAACTGGCTGACCGCGGTGGCCGACGGGATCGACACGCTGTTCGGCTCGGACGGCGTCTCGGAGGAGTTCGCCGGCGGCACCGTCACCCTGACCGAATCCAGCGACGTGACGCTGGACGGGTTCATGCAGACCGGCCTGTTCCGCGAGCAGATCCTGCGGTTCGAGCGGGGCAACCCCGTGAACAGCGAGCAGGACCTGGTGCAGGTGGCCGAGAACACCGCCGGCATCGGCTGGAGCCTGTCGTTCGAGTCGCTCGCGACCTCGCTGTTCGAGCAGCGCGACCGCCTGCTGCTGCTGATGGACGAGTACGCGGGCGACCAAGTCTCGCTCGCCGCCTACAGCGCCGATCTCGATCGGGTGGAGCGCCAGATCGCGGACCTGGGCCTGTCGGAGATCGAGTCCGACGGCACCACCACCTACCGCGAACTGATCTATCCCGTCATCAACGTGGACGACATCTTCGCCCAGGCCGGCGTGATCCGGGTCGAGGGCGGCAATATCGGCGGCACGGGCGACCTGTTCTCGCCCGGCGACGTCACCGTGCGGATCGAGAACGAGACCCCGGCCATCCTGCGCCTGGGCAAGATCGAGATCCCCTCGGGCGACGCGGGCATGGTGCTGTTCAACAACGTCGAGGTCGGGTCCGAGGACTTCGGCGGCACCATCGTGGCCGAGGGCGAGTCCGAGCCGCTGATCGAGATCGAGAACAGCTTCGTGGCCGGCGTCTACGGCTCGCCCTACGACGACAGCGCCTTCCCGATCTCGCCCGACGTCGAGATCACCGGGGACATCGACAACCTCGACGGCACGGTGCGGATCATCTCCGAAGGCTCGATCGTGGCCTTCGCCAACATCAACGCCTCGAAGCTGGACCTGCAGGCCAAGCGCGACTTCGTGCTCTCGGCGCTGGGCTCCACCTTCCACGCGGGCGGCGATCCGGCGGGCGCGAACTCCCGCTGGGGGGCGGTGGCCGACGCGCTGACCGACCTCTACGACGACGGGGCGACCACCTCGCTGCCGCTGACCGACGCCGCGACGCTCAGCGCCGCCCTCGCCGCCGCCATCGCCGGGGCCGAGGGCACGGGCGCCCAGTCCAACGTGGTGGCGGGCAACATCGTCTCGATCACCGCCTCGCGGATCAACGTGAACGGCGTGATCCAGTCCGGCCTCGCCCAGCAGACGCTGACGATCACCAACGCGATCCAGTCGCAGATCACCGCGGCCATCGCCGACTACAACGCCGACAAGGCGGCGGGGAACTCGCTCGAGCCCCTCTACGAGATCGAGGTCGGCGCCATCGAGGAGGAGGTGATCGACGAGGAGACCGGGCTGAGGGCGCGCACCGAGATCGGCTCGGACGTGCTGCGCCTGTTCTACAACGTCGAGGAGAACCGGCTCGAGGTCGCCGCCGCCCAGGTGCGCGGCGGCTACATGAGCCTGACGGGCCAGGTCGTGTCGACCGGCAACGGCCAGCTCAACGTGATGGACGGCTACGGCCGCATCGCGATCGACAACCAGACCTCCTACGGGCTGCTGGTGAACACGCTGGACGCGGGCGCCGACGTGGCGGGCGTGCTGAAGATCACCGACTTCGGCGACGGCGACGAGCTGTGGACCACCACCTACGAGCGTCTGAACGGCGACATCACCAAGACGGTGACCCTGTTCGAGACGCCCGGAAAGGGCGAGTTCGACCCCAACGCCGACGTGACCGGCAACACCATCCGTCTCGACGGCGTGTCGCTGGACTACGAGGTCGGGGACAAGATCCTCTACCGCACCGACGGCGACGCCTCGATCTCGAGCCAGATGGTCGACGGCGGCGTCTACGAGATCCGCACGGTCAACGAGGTGAAGCGCGACGCGGCCGGCAACGTGCTGGCGGCCAGCGCCACCAACTACGACCTGACCCTGTCCTATACCGAGGTGACGCTGCGCACCCAGGCGGGCGTGCTGATCACGCTCAACGGCTCGGTCGACGCCGAGGCGGGCGAGCATGACCTGACCGAGGCGCCCGACGCGCTGACCTCGGGCCAGATCTTCGACGAGAGCAACGCCACCGACGCCG
This sequence comes from Albimonas marina, assembly GCF_029223255.1. Taxonomy (GTDB): domain Bacteria; phylum Pseudomonadota; class Alphaproteobacteria; order Rhodobacterales; family Rhodobacteraceae; genus Albimonas. The sequence continues at coordinate 177,142 of NZ_JARHUC010000008.1, read as the reverse complement.
CCGGCCGCGCCACCACCTACGACGTGCGCTCGGAGGACTATCGCTACAACTGGACCACCGGCCAGAACCTGAGCGAGCGCATCGACACCGAGTATGGCGAGAGCGCGTGGCTCGGCCTCGACAGCTGGGCGCCCGATCCCGACAAGATCACCGACGGCCCGCACCGCACGCCGCTGGGCAGCCCGGTGCCGCTGGAGGACGGCGACTACTTCGACGAGAACGGCTCGGCCGCCGACTACCTGTTCGAGTTCCTGCGCATCGACGACAGCCGGAGCTTCGACGCCTTCGACGACGTGAACGGCACCGCCAACACGATCCGCTTCGCGGGCACCGACCTGGGCTACGAGCTCAACGACCAGGTGCGCTTCCGCGCCAACGGCACAGGCGCGAACATCGGGCTCGCCGACGCGGGCGAATACTACGTCATCGGCGTCAGCACCGACGACACCTACACCTACCTGACGCTGAGCGACGAAAGCACCGAAGACGGCGGCTCGATCAAGAACCTGTTCCCCGCGGGCAGCGAAGGCGGCACGCTGGTCACCCTGTCGAAGTTCGAAGACACGATCACCAAGGGCCGCAAGACCGAGACCTGGTACGGCACCACGACGCAGTATTACAACCGCGTCGAGGTCGAGAACCTGAAGAACATCTTCCGGCACTCGATCCAGGCCGACAAGACGATCAACGTCAACTTCATCGGCTACGACGCCGGCTCGGCCAACCAGGACGTCTCGGGCATCGACCTGGTCGGCGCGGGCGTCAACACCACGCTGGTGGACGGGCCCTTCATCGCGGTGCGCTCGATCGGCGACATCATCGTCGAGGGCGCCGTGCGCAACTCGGCCGGCGTCACGCAGCTGATCACCTCGGGCGAGATCGTGCAGTCCAGCGGCTCGGTCATCGGCGGTCAGCAGATCGACCTCACGGCCGCCTCGGGGATCGGCGCGGACGAGGCGCTGTCGGTGAACCTCGCCGACGCGACCCGCGGCTGGCTGGATGCCGAGAGCGCCGCGGGAGACGTGCGCCTGGTCGAGACCGACGGCGATCTGAAGATCGACCAGGTGACCTCGGGCGCCGGCTCCAAGATCGAGATCACCTCCCAGGGCGACCTGGTCGCGCGGGACGGCGGCGCGCTGGTCAAGGGCTCGCGCATCACCCTGACGGCGGAGCAGGGGGCGGTCGGCGACTACGACGGCCTCGCGATCCGGGTCGACACGGGCGACACGGCCGACGACTTCCTGGACGTGGCCGCGCGCGGCGAGGTCAACGTCACCGAGACCGCGGGCGACCTGCGCCTGCGCCGGATCGACACCGACGGCGGCGTGCCGGAGGACGAGCTGATCCCGTCGTCCGACGCGACGGGCACGGTCCACAACGTCAAGCTGACGGTCGAGACGGGCAACCTGATCGACGCCTACGACAGCCAGCAGATCGACCCGCGCACCGCCGAAACCCTGCAGAAGGTCTACGAGCGGCTGCTGGGCGCCGACCTGTCGGGCCAGGCCTCGGTCGACCTGACCATCGGCGCCTACGAGGCCTCGGTGAACGCGGACTACGAGGCCTACTGGACCCTGCGCTCCGGCCAGGACGAGGGCGTCGGCGGCCTCAACCACGGCGGAACCTATTACGCGGTCGAGGATTTCCGTTCCGTCGAGCTGGGCGACTTCGCCATCGACGCGGACCTCGTCTCGGATGCGGGGACGGCCGATCTCGACGTCGGCCTGCGGGTGCAGGCGGCGGCGGATCACGCGGCCGGTGGGCTCGCCGGGGCGGTCTACGAATACGTGGGCGACGCCGAGACGGGCGTGCTGCTGGCGGACGAGAACTTCGGCGACGCGGCGCGCTGGACCCTGGTCGAGGCGACGGACGCCATCGACTTCGGCGCCGGCCACGGGCTGGAGACGGGCGACCGGGTGACCTTCAACCTGGCCTCCGCCACGCCCATCGCCTCGACCGAGGCCGCGGCCGACCTCACCGCGGGCGACGTGGTGGACGACGGCGGCGCGATCTGGGTCTACCTGGGCGCCGACGCCGTCGGCTACGACCTGACGGCCGAAACCTTCGACGACCCGGCGCTGTGGCGCGCGGGCACGCTCGAGATCGGCGGGCTGGTCGACGGCACGACCTACCTGGTCGAGGTCGACGCCGAGAACGGCGACCTCGTGCGCCTGCGCGACGAGGGCACCAACGACCTGATCGACCTGTCGATCCTGGGCGCGGCGGGCGTCGAGGGCATCCGCTTCGACCTGCCCGACAGCGACGTGATCCACCTGGCCGCGAGCCAGGCGGACGCCATCGCCTTCCTGCCCAAAATCCTTGCGCTCGACGTCTCCGACGACCGCGCCGCCCCGACCGAGGTCGCGCTGACCCCGGCAGGCCTCAGCGGCTCGGCCTTCGACGTGACCCCGGGCACCTGGGTCACGGGGCAGGAGATCGTCTACTCCGCGGGCTCGGGCGACGCCTTCGACGGGCTGGTGGACGGGGGCGTCTACTACGCCGTCGTCGACGACGCGGCCGACGGCACGCTGATGCTGGCCGCGACCCAGGCCGACGCCTTCGCCGGGACGACTCTGTCCATCGGGCAGGGCACGGCCACCGACTCCGGCCATTCGCTGACCGGCGGCAAGCCGCTGCACCGCCTGTTCCTGGGCGAGACGCCGCCCGCCGACCGGGCCGACGCCTCCCTGCTGGCGGCCTTCGACCCCTCGGGGGCGGATTCCGCCCTCGACCAGGCCCATGACGGGATCCGGGTGACGGGCGCGGTGTCGACCGGGGACGCCGTCAGCTACATGTTCCTCTACTACGACCCCGGCCACCAGGCGGAGCTGTCGGAGGCCGAGCGCGCCGCCTACGAGGCCTTCTTCGCGACCTCCACCGAGGAGACCTTCGCCCCCGCCGACGTGGCCGACGACGCCATCGACCTGGGCGGCCACGGGCTGGTGGACGGTCAGCTCGCCACCTACTCGGCCGGCGGCGGCGACGCCATCGGCGGGCTGGTGGACGGCGAGGACTACGTGGTCTGGAAGACCGGCGAGACGGGCGGCGCGATCAAGCTGATCGCCGAGGCCGACCGCGCCGCCTTCCTCGTCGCGCTGGCCGAGCTCTCGGACGGCGATGCGCTGAACGACCTGGCCGCGCAGACCACGCTCGACGGGCTGGTGATCGCGCTCGATCCCTCGGTCGCCACGGGGCTGACCCACTCGCTGACCGGCACGCTGGACGCGGCCGAGATCCAGGCGCGCATCGACGTGCTCGAGCAGTCGCGCACGGTCGAGTACCACAACCTGCACGCCACCTACGGCGACGTGGGCAACCTGCTGCAGGCCACCGGCGCGCCGGGCGCGCCCGCCTACAACGCCGACCTGATGGACGAGAGCTTCGCCTACGACGCCGGGACCCGCGACGCGGCCCCGACGGACGCGCTGCACTCGACCTTCGAGGCGGCGGACGTGTCGGGCGACGTGATCGACTACGGCGTCAACGTCTTCAAGAACGGCCAGGCGGTGCTGTTCCAGGCGGGCGCGGGCGACGCGTTCGGCGACCTGGTCTCGGGTGAGGTCTACTACGTCGTCTTCGCGGCCGGCTCGACCACCTCCTTCAGCCTCAGCTCGACCGCGGACGGGACGAACATCGTCTCGCTCGCCGGCGGGGCCGGCTCGGGCCATGCGCTCTGGGAAGGCGGGGCGCTGGCCGCCCGCGCGGCCTGGACGCAGGACCAGCTCGACAACTCGATCTCGGCCTCGGTGCTGCGGCCCAAGGCCGTGCCGGGCACCACGCTGGCGACCGAGGCGGCGAACTTCCTGGGCGCCGACGTGAAGGTCTACGCGCTCGCTGGCGACATCGGCAGCCGCCTCGACGCGCTGGAGATCGACCTCGAGCAGCTGGCCGCCGACATGGCCGCCGACCCGAGCTACGACAACTCCGACATCCTGCTGGCCCTGGCCGCGGCCGAGCCGGGGGAGATCACCTTCTTCGACGCGTCGTGGAACGTGATCGACCAGGAAGACACCTCCGCCACCGCGCGCTACCTGGTGATCGAGCGGGCCGAGGACCTGGACTTCGCCGCCCAGGGCGACATCACCGCCATCGCGGACGGCGACGTCTTCATCGGGGCGGATTCCATCCTGGGGATGAACATCCTGCGGGTGGACGCCCAGACCGGCGACGCGCAGATCAAGTCGCAGCACAGCGTGCGCGACGTGAACCCCAACACCTCCGACCACGCCACCGTCACCGCCGGCTCCCTGATCGTGGAGGCCGAGGAGGGCTCGATCGGCGACGCCGCGGACCGCTTCGTCATCGACCTCCGCGAGGGCGGCACGCTGACCGCGCGCTCGGGCGTCGAGATCTGGATCACCGAGAATTCGCTGGCAGGCGACGCGTCCGACAGCGGCGACCTGCTGATCAAGGAGGTCTCGGCCGTCTCGACCCTGGGCGATCCGACCCATGCGGACCTGGAGACGACCAAGGGCGACATCCTCGACGTGGGCGTGCTGGACCCGGCGGTCCCGAACCCGTCGGAGGTTGCGACGATCAACTCCGGCACGCTGACCCTGTCGGCGGCGGGCTCGATCGGCTCGGCCTCCAACTTCCTCGACATCGCGCTGCTGGAATCCCTGAACGCCGAGGCGCTGAACGGCGACATCCGGATCATGGAGATCCCGGACGTCGACTTCACCGACGGCGACATGGTGATCGAGCGGGTCTGGACCGAGACGGGCGACGTGCACCTGATCGCGCGCCAGGGCTCGATCTTCGACGTCAACACGACGGGGTCCGAGGACACCACGATCGACGTCACCGGCATCAACATCACGCTGTGGGCGACGCCGGACAACGGCTCGGGCATCCCGGGCGAGGGGCAGATCGGCTCCGCCCTGCGCGGCTACGTCGAGATCAACACGCTGGGCGGGTCGCTGAACACCTTCTCCGGCGGCGACCAGCGGATCACCGAGCTGTCGGTGAACCCGCTCTACGAGGACCTGAAGCTGGGGATCGTCGAGGTCGCCCAGATCGGCGACGTGGCCTTCATCCGGGCGCCCGAGGGCTCGATCCTCGACGGCGACGCGGACGAGACGACGGCGAACCTGCTGGCGGGCAAGATCTGGCTGTTCGCGCTGAACGACATCGGCGCCGACGGGGCGCGGATCGTCTCCATCGCCAACTCGGCCGAGAGCTGGTCGCAGTCCGGCTCCACCTGGATGCTGAACTTCGGCGCCCTGGGCGTGGGCGGGGTGATCGACTCCGGCGCCGGCGGCGGCATGGTCGCCGGCGGCTCGGTCGAGTTGACCGCGTCGAGCCCGATCACGGTGACCGAGAGCATCTTCGCCGTCGACCAGATCGACGTGATCGCCAACGACGACAATTACGACGACGGCGTGATCCCGGTCGGCGAGGAGGACGGCGATCCCGACCACCTGGTCGTGGAGGCCGTGAGCATCGTCTCCACCGGCTCGAACGTGATCCTGGACGGCGGCGACGACGTGCTGATCATGGCCGGCGCCTCGGTCCTGGCGCTGAACGGGGTGGTCCGCGTGCTGGGCGACCGGCAGTCGATGGGCGGCGTGGACGCCTCCGGCTCCAACGTCACCGTCGAGGGCGGCGCGACGATCCAGGGCTCGCGCGTCGAGATCCTGACCGGCGACGACGCCGACGAGGTGGTGATCGAGGACGGCGCGGTGATCGAGGCCGCCCATGGCGTGCTGATCCAGACCGCGGGCGACGAGGACGTGATCCGCATCCGCGGCCGCATCGACGTGGGCGCGGACCTGACCCGGCCCGGCGACATCGCCGACGCCGAGCGGATCGTCATCACCGGCGGCGGCGACGACGACCGCATCGTGGTGCGCCCGACGGCCGAGCTGATCGGCCCCGCGGTGATCCGCGGCGGCGGCGGCGACGACCAGGTGGTGATCGACGAGCTCGCCACCCAGTCGGCCGGCGACAGCCTGCTGATCGACGGCCAGGCCGGCGGCGACGAGGTCAAGATCCAGACCACCGGCTCGGCGCTCGGCTCCAACGACTACCTGATCAACGTGCTCGACAGCGGCGGCGTGAACTCCGGCTCCGACACGCTGATCATCGAGGGCACCTCGGGCTTCGACGCCTTCCTGCTGCGGCGGGTGGCCGAGAACCCCGACTTCGACCCGGCCAACGCGGCCGAATACGCCGACGGCCCGGCGCCCGCCTTCGTGGCGCTGATCCACGGCGCGGACGAGGACGCGGTGCGCGGCGGCCAGCCGGCCGGCACGCCGGTCGAGCGGATCAACTACGACCGCAACATCAACGGCCGCCTGATCGTGAACGGGCGCGGCGACGACGACGTCTTCGCCTCGGACGACACCTCGGCCATCGTCACGCTGGACGGCGGCGTGGGCGCGGACGACTTCCAGATCGGCCAGCTCTACGGGTCCGAGCGCGACTACAACGCGGTCGATCCCTTCGACGTCTTCGACGACGCGACCGAGCGGACCACCCGTGGGTGGCTGTCGCGCGGCGTCTCGCTGCCGATGCTGGTGCTGGGCGACAAGGGCAACGACACCTTCACCGTCTACAGCTCCAAGGCCGCGGTGCGGCTCGAGGGCAACGACGGCGACGACGACTTCGTGATCCGCGCCTTCCTGCTGATGGACCAGGACGACGCCAACTCTATCGCCGAGGGCGCCGAGGTGGCCGGCGGCGGCGGCGACGACGCGATCCAGTACACGATCAACGCCCCGGTCAACATCGACGGCGGCGCGGGCTTCGACGAGGTCGTGGTGCTGGGCACCGAGGCCGCGGACGCCTTCGTGATCACCGAGGACGGCGTCTTCGGCGCGGGCCTGAACGTCACCGTCTCGGGCCGGGAGGAGAGCATCGAGGTCGACGGCCTCGAGGGCGACGACACGTTCTACGTGCTGTCCACCCGCGCGGGCGTCGGCTACCGGATCATCGGCGGCCTCGGCCACGACACCTTCGAGATGACGGGCGACGTCGACGAGGAGGGCGTGGTCACCCGCGAGCTCGAGGGCCGCTCGGCCTCGGTCCTGCACGGGATCGACACCACCGTCCTGACCCGCGACACGAGCTTCGACACGCTGTTCATCCCGGGTCTCGACCTCAACATCGGCGACGAGACCACGGGCCAGGTGCAGATCGACACCGGCGGCGACCTGGTGCTCGACGAGGCGGACGTGGCGACCACGGCCTCCTACAAGATCTCGCTGTCCGAGGCGCTGACCGCCTCGGCCGCGGCGCCGGTCTTCGTCAACGTCTCGGCCGCGCGCACCACCATCCGCGAGGAGGAGGGCGAGGCCGACGACTACAACCCCGCCCCCGCCGCGGAAGGCGACTCGATCCTGATCTCGGCCGACGGCGGCGCCACCTGGGCGCGCTACCTGACGCTGGAGTGGACCGACGTCTCCGAGGAGAAGACCATCCTGGTCAAGGCGGTGGACGACGACCGCTCGGAGGGCACGCGCGACATCTCGATCAGCCACGCGGTGGTCAGCCAGGACCTGAACGCCGACACGGCCGACGTCGCCGACGTGATCGTCACCGTCTACGACGACGAGCGTCCCGCGATCATCGTGCGCGGCGGCGAGGGGATGCTGGTGGCCGAGGGCGACCTGACCCCCGACCTCGCCGGCTACACGCAGGGCCTCGAGGACGGCTACTCCGTCGGCCTCTCGCGCGATCTGGAGGTCGGCGAGGTGGTGGTGGTCGAGCTGGACCTCGGCGACGACCCGCAGGTCGAGATCTCGACCGCCGACGGCCGCTACGACGCGGTGGCGGGCACGATCACCTTCACCTACGCCGACCAGGGCGACGTCGCGCTGACCGTGCGCGCGGTGGACGACGCGGACCGCGAGAGCCCGACCGGCGAGCTGATCCTGCACAAGGTGATCGCGACCAACGCGGCCGGCTACGAGCTCGCCGACGTGGCCGAGGCGACGGTCATCGTCTACGACGACGACAGCGCCGGGGCGATCGTGACCGAGACCGACGGCGACACGCTGGTCGACGGGACCGATCCGACCGACACCGACACCTACCACATCCGCCTGACCAAGGCGGTCGAGGCCGGCAAGACCGTGACCGTGAACGTCGGACCCGACGGCCAGCTGCTGGCCTCGACCGACGGCGGCGCGACCTATGTCGACGGCGACGGCGTGGCCAAGCTGACCTTCACGGCCGACAACTGGTACATCCCCCAGGAAGTCATCCTGAAGGCCAACCCCGCCTTCACGCCCGACCCCGACGCGCAGCCGCGCAAGGTGTTCGCGCCGCAGCCGCATCTCGCCAACCGCCTGCAGGGTCCGATCGAGATCATCGGCGGCGAGAGCGGGGCCGACCGCAGCCTGAAGGCCGCGATCCTGCTGCCGGGCGAGAGCGACGCGCCCTTCACCGAGGTCGAGACCGACTTCGACGAGACCACGGGCATCGACCGGGTGAACGTCTACAACGACGTCTCCACCTCGAACGAGGTGCTGACCGTCACCGGCTCGAACGTCTTCTTCGAGGGCATGTCCGACGACCTGACCTTCGAGGAGACGCAGCCCGACGGCTCGATCCGCACGATCACCTTCGACAAGGGGATCACCTACTCCGACGTCGAGATCCTGGAGGTGCTGAACGGCTCGGGGAACGACCAGATCACCATCGAGTCGACCCTGACCCCGACCGAGGGCTCGACCCACGGCGGCATCACCATCATCCACGGCGGCGGCGGCGACGACGCCATCACCGTCACCGGCGGCGGCGGGGCCGACAGCCCGCTGGTCATCTTCGGCGACACCTCCGAGGACGGCGTGCGCTATTCCGCGAGCTCCGACGAGCCGAACGGCAATGGCGTGGCCTTCGACAACCCGGGCGACGACTACATCGACGCCTCGGCGGTCGGGGTGCTGGGCGTGGCCATCGACGGCGGCGAAGGCGACGACGAGATCCACGGCAGCCAGGCCGGCGACCACATCGCGGGCGGCGAGGGCGACGACTCGATCTACGCCGGCGCGGGCGACGACCACGTCTACGGCGACGGCCGGTTCAACATCGACCCGGGCAGCCGCCTGGCCGAGGACGTGGACCCCGAGACCGTCACCTTCGACGACGACACGACCCTGCGCCGCCTGACCGCGACGACGGGCAACGCGGTCGGCGACGACGTGATCTTCGGCGGGCTGGGCGACGACGTCATCCTGGGCGATCACGGCGTGATCGAGCAGGTCGCGGAGACCCTGCGCCTGCTGACCACGGGCGAGGTCACGGTGGTCCGCACCACCGATCCGACGCTGGCGGGGAACGACACGATCACCGACGCGCCGGGCGGCGTGCCGGGCGAGCGCAACGTGATCCTGGCGGGCGCCGGCGACGACGTCGTGACCACCGGCGACGGCGAGGACATCGTCATCGCCGACCTGGGCGTGGTGGACTTCGTCTCGCTCGACGGCGACCTGGCCAACCCCGACCTGATCTACTCGACCGAGCCCTTCATCGGCGGCGTCGACGTCGTGACCACCTCGACCGGGGCCGACATCGTGATCGGCGGCGCCATGGGCGACGTGATCTCGGCCGGCTCGGACGCCGAGGGCGACGTCTCGCGCGACGTGGTCGCGGGCGACGCGGCCGAGATCGTCTTCACCACCGCGGGGGTCGTCACCTCCTTCTCCGGCATCGCGCCGGCGGCGGGCGGGGTCGACGCGATCGAGACCGGCGGCGGCGACGACCTGGTGATCGCGGGCCGCGACGGCGACGCGATCGACGCGGGCGCGGGCGACTACGACGACGTGGTCCTGGGCGACAACGGCGTGATGACCTTCCAGGCCGACGGCACGCCGATCCAGATCACCTCGGTCCTGCCGACGGACGACGCGGCGGCCATCGCCGCGGCGGGCGCGGACTCGATCTTCACCGGGCAGGGCGCCGACATCGTGGTCGGCGGCGCGCTGGGCGACCTGATCGACGCCGGCACGGATGCGGCCGGGGATCTGAGCGACGACATCGTCTTCGGCGACCGGGCGCTGATCACCTTCCACGCCTCGGGCGGGGTGGCGCTGCTGCGCGGCCTCGACCCGCAGCACGGCGCGGGCGACGTGGTCACCACCGGCGGCGGGGACGACAGGGTGATCGCGGGGGCCGGGTCGGACTCGGTCGACGCGGGCGCCGGCGACTTCGCCGACGTGATCCTGGGCGACGACGGCCAGGCCACCTTCCAGGAGGACGGCACGCCGCTCGAGATCACCAGCGCGACCCCGCAGGACGCCGAGGGCATCCTCTACGGGGACGCGGACTCGATCTTCGCGGGCCAGGGCGCCGACATCGTCATCGGCGGCATGGGCGGCGACCGGATCGACGCCGGGACCGACGCTCTGGGCGACGCGGCGACCGACCTCGTGATCGGCGACCGCGGCCAGATCCTGTTCCACGCCAACGGCGTGGTGGCCGAGCTCTCGACCCTCGACGGGGCCGAGGGCGGGGCCGACCGGATCTGGACCGGCGGCGGCGCGGACGTGGTGATCGCGGGCGCGGGCGGCGACGAGGTCGACGCGGGCGCGGCCGACTGGTCCGACATCGTGATGGGCGACGCCGGCACGGCGATCTGGAGCGACGACGGCGCGCTGGTGGAGCTGACCTCGGTCATCGCCTCCGACGACGCGGGCGCGATGGATGCGGCGGGCGACGACTCGATCTTCACCGGCGACGGCGCGGACATCGTGATCGGCGGCCTCGGCGGCGACCTGATCGACGCCGGGACCGACGCGGGCGGCGACGACGGCGCGGACATCGTCTCGGGCGACCGGGCGCGGATCCTCTTCGACGGCGGCGTGATCAGCTTCCTCGACGCGCTGACCCCGAACCGGGGCGGCGCGGACTCGGTCACCACCGGCGGCGGCGACGACATCGTGGTCGGCGGCGGCGCGGGCGACACGTTCGACCTCGGGACCGCGAACGACATCGCGGTCGGCGACATGGCCGAGCTCACCTTCGACGGCGGCGTCGCGGTCTTCATCGACGTCACCGACAACGCCGTGGGCGGCGCGGACGTGATCTTCGGCCGCGAAGGCCAGGACGTGATCGTCGGCGGCACGGACGACGACCGCCTCGACGGCGGCGCGGACGAGGATCTGATCTTCGGCGACAACACCGACCTCGACCGGCGCGGCGCCTTCTTCGGCGACGTGACCTCCCCGCGCTTCCGCCAGCTGACCGGGGCGACGATCTACACGATGGACGACATCGCCCCCGGCGAGGCCGGCGAGGTGCTGGTGGGCCCGGATCCCGAGCTGAACCCGGTCGGCGCCGCCGTCTGGGCGGACTGGGAGATCGAGATCGAGGATCACGACCACGCGACCGCCGCCAACCTCTTCGGCGACGACTACATCGCCGGCGGCGCGGACGACGACATGATCTTCGGCCAGCTGGGCGACGACGTCATCCAGGGCGACGGCGGGATCGAGGGCGCCCTGGCCTCGGTCGGCGCCGGCCGCGTGGGCGGCACGGTGCAGGGGCTGCTGGTCATCTCGGCCTCCCTCGGCCAGGAGACCGACGGCGACGACTACATCGAGGGCAACGGCGGCGACGACGTGATCTTCGGCAACCTCGGCCAGGACGACATCGTGGGCGGCTCGTCCACGATGTTCAGCCTGGATACGGCCGAGCGTCGTCCCGATGGCGAGGACCTGATCTTCGGCGCCTCCGGCGACGGGTCCGCGCGCAACGACGTCAACGGCGACCTGACCCTGCTGGACGACACGGACGACGGCGACCTGCACGCCCGCGACAGCGACATGATCCTGGGCGACAACGGCGACATCGTCCGGCTGGTCGGCGCGGACGGCGAGCTCCTGCAGTTCACCTACGACACCTACGGCGCGCTGAAGATCGTGCCGCGGGCCTCGATCCTGGTGGACTACACCGCGGGCGGCTCGCAGTTCGCGGGCTACGCCGACGACATCGGCGGGGCCGACGAGATCCACGGCGAGGCCGGCGACGACTTCATCTACGGCATGGTCGGGAACGACGCCCTGTTCGGCGACGCGCAGGACGACGACATCATCGGCGGCTACGGCCACGACTGGATCTCGGGCGGGACCGGCCGGGACGGCATCCTGGGCGACGACGGGCGGATTTTCACCTCGCGCAACGGCTTGACCGAGACGCTCTCGGGCGTCGACGCGGCCAACACGGAGGCGTTCATCTCCACCCCGAACTCGGTCCACCAGGCGGTGATCTACGCCGAGGGCGACCTGCTCAAGCAGGTGAACCTGACGCCCTTCGACACCGACATCGGCCGGGCCGACCTCTCCGACCAGGCCTCGTCCGCGCCGACGGACGCCGACGACATCATCTTCGGCGGCCTGGGCGACGACTTCATCCACGGCGGGGCCGGGGACGACGCGATCTCGGGCGCCGAGGCGCTGCCGGTCGCGGCGGCCGACGACGGGTCGGAGATCATCACCTCGGGCTTCCTGACGCCCTGGAACCCCGGCGGGGTGCTGGGCTTCGGCGCGGCCGATCCGGAGGAGTTCAACCTCTACGACGAGGACGATCCCTGGTCGAAGGTGATGGTCGGCGGGACCGAGTTCCTGCTGAACTTCGACAGCGCCGACGTGAACGCGCCGCAGGATCCGCGGACCCTGGGCGACGCCGGCGACCTGATCACCTTCACCGACGGCGACGACCGGATCTTCGGCGACCTCGGCGACGACTGGATCGTGGGCGGCACGGGTCGCGACCGGATGTACGGCGGCTACGGCAACGACCTGCTGAACGCCGACGACGAGCTGGGCACCAACGGCGGGGCGAACGACGCCCCCGACACCGACGCGGGCTACGAGGACCATGCCTTCGGCGGCGCCGGGCGCGACGTGCTGATCGCCAACACCGGCGGCGACCGGCTGATCGACTGGTCGGGCGAGTTCAACAGCTACGTGGTGCCCTACGCGCCCTTCGGTCTGCCGACGGTCAGCCGCTCGGTGAACCCGCAGCTGCAGGACTGGCTGATCGAGCTCTCGGCCTCGGACGGCGCGGACCACACCCGGGCGGCGGACGCCGGCACGAGCGCGGGCCGCAACGGCGAGCCCTTCGGCGAGATCGGCATGGTCATCCAGCAGGACGACGACTGGCAGGACCAGCATGGCGGTCCGGGCGATCCGCAGCCGGGCAACATCCCGGGCGGCGCGCGCGACGTGCTGGTCTCGGCCGATCCGGACCTCGCCTCGCGCGGGGGCACGGGCGGCGGCTCGACCGGCGGCAACGGCAACGGCGGCAACGGGAAGGGCAATGGCGCCAACGTCATGCTCGACCAGGCCGTGACCGGCGAGACCGGCCAGATGTCGCTGACCCTGGAGGAGGTCGCCCCGGTGCTGGAGGAGGCGGTCGAGCGCTGGTCCACGCAGCTCTCCGACGCGCAGCTCCAGGTCCTGGCCTCGCTCTCGGTCGAGATCGGCTCGCTCGACGGAACGGCGGTCGCGCTGACCGAGGGCGCGCGCATCACGCTCGACCTCGATGCGGCGGGCGCCGGCTGGTACGTCGATCCCGATCCCTCCACCGACGACGAGTTCGACGGCGAGGTGGCGGGGGTCGACCTGCTCTCGGTCCTGATGCACGAGATCGGCCACGTGATGGGTCTTGGGCACGAGGACGACGAGGACGCGCTGATGGACGAGGACATCGGCGTCGGCCAGCGGGTCGCGCCCGACGGCTGGGGCGACGACACGCTGTTCGGCGGCGGCTTCGCCGACGTGATCTCCTCGTTGACCGCGAGCGACATCCAGGTGGAGATCACCCGGGTCGAGCCGCTGGTCCGCGGCCGGGAGGGCGACGACGACGTCCGCGTCTACGACGAGGACGGCGGCGACTTCGAGGGCGAGGACGGCGACGACGCCTGGTTCGTGATCGGCGACGGCGACGAAGGGGGTTACGCCCCGGCGCCGGCCGTGATCGACTGGAGCCGCGGCAAGAACGGCAAGGGCAAGGGGGCGGCCGGCTGACGGCCCCTCCCGCCCTCGGGCCTGACAGGGGAGAGCGTATGAAGGACGGCGACGACGCCGACGACAAGTCCGGGGCGGAGAGCGAGGCCCGCGGCGGCCGGCGCACGGTGCGCTGGGACGACAGCCGGATGCAGACCTCCTTCGCCAACGTGGTGAACGTGCAGTCGACGCGCGAGCAGGTGGACCTGTTCTTCGGCACCAACAAGACCTGGAACCCCTCGGCCGAGCGGTCGCTGACGGTGGACCTGTCGCACCGGATCATGCTCAGCCCGCTGGCGGCCAAGCGCCTGTCGCAGGCGCTGAACGGCGTGCTGCGGGAGTACGAGGCCCGCTACGGGAAGCTGGAGGTCGAGTGACCGGCGCCGAGGGGGACGGCGACCGCGCGCCGGATCTCGCCCCCGGCGGAGCGCACGGCGACGGCGCGGGCGCCAGGTCGGGCGGCGATCCGTCCGGCGCGGGGCAGGGCGCCCTGCACGGGGAGGCCGAGGCGCCCATGGGCGCCGGCGGGTCCGTGCGCGCCGAATTGCCCGACTCCGATCCCTCCGACGACGCGTCCGACCCCGGGGCCTCCGGCTCCTCGGTGGCCTTTCTCGAACAGGCGCTGTGGCGGCGCCTGTCCTCCCCGGACCTCGAGGCCGCGGCGCAGGCCTGGCTGCTGCTGCATGCGCGCCAGTCGCCCGGCGTGCGGCTGGGCGTGGTGGTGCTGTCCGCGCCCGACGGGGCGCTGACCCCGGTCGCCGTCTTCCCCGAGGGGCGCGAGCCCTCCCGCCGCCTGACCCGCGCGGCCGAGGCCGCGGTCGCCCGCCGCGCCGGCGTGGCCCAGGGCGAGCAGGGGCGCGCCATCGCCTGGCCGATCCTGCTGGGCGAGCAGGTGGCCGGCGTCGCGGCGCTGGAGCTCGACGCCTCGGCCGACGCCCGCGCGGCGATGCGCCAGCTGCAATGGGGCGTGGGCTGGCTGCGCGACCGGGTGCGCCGCGTGGCGGCCGAACGCACCGCCGCGGGTCTCGCCCAGGCGCGCGCCGGGCTGGACCTCGTGGCCTCCGCGCTGGCGGCCGAGAACCATGACGACGCCTGCCGCTCGGTCGCGACCGAGCTTGCGGCGCTCGCCGGCGCCGACCGCGTGGCGGTGGGCGAGCGGACGGGGCGGCGCAGCCAGGTGCAGGCGATCAGCCATGCCGCGAGCTTCGGGCAGCGGATGAACCTGGTGCGCCTGCTGTCGTCCGCGATGGACGAGAGCCTGGACCAGCGCAGCGCGGTGATGTGGCCGGCGCCGGCCGAGGGGCCGCTGCTCGCGACCCGCGCGCATGAGCAGCTCGCCCGCGCCACGGCGGCCGAGCACATCCTGACGCTGCCGCTGATGGCGCGCGACCATTTCGTGGGCGCGATCACCTTCGAACGCCCCCGCGGCGCGCCCTTCGACCAGGCGACGGTCGACCTGCTCGACGCCGCCGTCGGCCTGCTGGGCCCGGTGCTGGAGGAGCGGCGGCGCAACGACCGCTGGCTGCTGGGCAAGGCGGGCGAGGTCGCGGGCGCCCACCTGCGCCGCATCGTCGGGCCGCGTTACGCCAAGCGGAAGCTGGCGCTGATCTGCGCCGCGGCCCTGGTCGCGCTGTTCTGGCTGTGGACGGACGAATGGCGGGTGACCGCCGACGCCGCCCTCGCCCCCGCCCAGCAGCGCGCGATCGTCGCCCAGTTCGACGGCTACATCCGCGAGGCGCCCGCCCGCGCCGGCGACGAGGTGCGCGAGGGCGACCTGCTGGTGGCCTTCGACGACCGCGAGCTGGTGCTCGAGCGCCTGCGCTGGTCGACCGAGCGCGCCCGCCTGACCCTGGAATACGAGAAGGCGCTCGCCGAGCGCGACCGCGCCGCCGCCCGCATCGTCGAGACCCAGGCCGAGCAGGCCGACGCCCAGATCCGCCTGGTCGACGAGCAGATCGCCCGCGCCGCGCTGCTCGCGCCCTTCGACGGGCTGGTGGTCTCGGGCGACCTCAGCCAGTCGATCGGCTCGGCGGTCGGGCGCGGCGACCTGCTGTTCGAGATCGCCCCCGACGACGCCTGGCGCGTGGTGCTGCAGGTGGACGAGCGGGTGATCGACCAGGTCGCGCCCGGCCAGCAGGGGGAGCTCGTCGTCGCCTCGCTGCCCGGAGAGGCCTTCCCGATCACGGTCGAGAAGGTGACCCCCGTCGCCGCCCCGCACGAAGGCCGCAACGCCTTCCGCGTCGAGGCGCGGCTCGACGCCTCCTCCGACCGGCTGCGGCCGGGGATGGAGGGGGCGGCCAAGCTCTCGGTCGGGGAGCGGCGGATGATCTGGATCTGGACCCGGCCCCTGCTGGACTGGGCGCGCCTGGCGCTGTGGCGCTGGGCGCCCTGAGGGGCCGGTGATGGCGAAAAGCTTCCTCAGCCCCTCCTGGTACCGGGTCGCCGACCTCCGCCCGCGGCTGCGCAGCCAGGCCGAGATCCACCGCCAGGTGTTCCGCGGCCAGACCTGGTACGTGGTGCAGGACCACCAGTCGGGGCGCTTCTTCCGCCTGTCGCCCGCGGCCAACCTGATCGTGTGCCTGATGGACGGGCGGCGCTCGATGCAGGCGCTGTGGGACCACGCCTGCCGCACCTTCCCCGACGATCCGCCCACGCAGGACGAGGTGATCCGCCTGCTGTCGCAGATGCATTCCTCGGACCTCCTGCAGGGCGAGATCGCCCCGGACATGGCCGAGCTGGAGCGGCGGGCGAGCAAGCAGAAGAGCCGCGACCTGCTCTCGCGCATCCGCAACCCGCTGGCGATGCGCTTCCCGCTGCTGGACCCCGACCGCTTCCTCGAGGCGACGCTGCCGCTGGTGCGCTGGATCTTCTCGCCCGTGGGCCTGCTGCTGTGGGCGGCGCTGGTCGCGACAGGCGCGACGCTGGCGGTGATGAACTTCCGCGCGCTGGGCGCGGACGTGGCCGACCGGGTGCTGGCGGCGGACAACCTGCTGATCCTGTTCCTCGCCTATCCGCTGGTGAAGGCGGTGCACGAGCTGGGCCACGGCTACGCCGCCAAGGCCTTCGGGGGCGAGGTGCACGAGATGGGCGTGATGATGCTCGTCTTCATGCCGGTGCCCTACGTCGACGCCACCTCCTCGGCGGCGTTCCCCTCGAAATGGAAGCGCGCGCTGGTGGGGGCGGCGGGGATCATGGTCGAGCTGGCGCTGGCCGCCGCGGCGATGATCTTCTGGCTCCAGGCCGAGCCCGGCATCGCGCGCGCCTTCGCCTTCAACGTGATGCTGATCGGGGGCGTCTCGACGCTGCTGTTCAACGGCAACCCGCTGCTGCGCTTCGACGGCTACTACGTGTTCTCGGACCTGATCGGGATCCCCAACCTCGGGATGCGCTCGAACAAGCAGGTCTTCCACCTGATCCGCTCCCGCCTCCTGGGGGACAAGAGCTCCGAGAGCCCGGCGACCGCGCCGGGGGAGCCGTGGATCTTCGTGGTCTACTCCGTCTCGGCCTTCGTCTACCGGATCGGCATCACGCTCACGATCGCGCTGTTCGTGGCGCAGAAGTTCTTCTCGCTGGGGATCATCCTGGCGGCGTGGTCGGTCGGCTCGATGTTCGTGTTCCCCCTGTTCAAGGGCGCGCGCTGGCTGGTCTCCTCGCGCGATCTCTCGGGGCGGCGGGGCCGGGCGCTGGCGGTGACCGGGGCGTTCGTGGGGGCGATCCTCGCCGGCCTGCTGGCGCTGCCGCTGCCGCTCGCGACCATGGCGCAGGGCGTGGTCTGGGCGCCCGAGGGCGCGGTCCTGCGCACCGCCGCCGACGGGTTCGTGGCCGAGATCGCGCCCGAGGGGCCGGGCCCCGTCGCCGCCGGCGCCCCCCTGCTGCGGCTGGAGGACCCGAGCCTCGACGCCCGCATCGAGGTGCTGGAGGCCCAGCGGCGGGAGCTGGAGCTGCGCCTCGGGGCCGCTCGCGTGCTCGACCGGGTGCAGGCCGACGCGCTCGCCCAGCAGATCGAGCATGTGGAGGGGGCGCTGGCGCTGGCCGCCGCGCGGCGCGACGCGCTGGTGCTGCGCGCGCCGCAGGCGGGGGCCTTCGTCTCCCCCCATTCGGCCGAGATGCCGGGCCGCTTCCTGCCCAAGGGCGCCGAGGTCGGCTACGTCGTGCGCCCCGAGGAGCTGGTGCTGCGGGTGATCGTCCCGCAGTCCTCGGTCGATCTGCTGCGCACCCGCCCCGGCCCCGTCTCGGTCCGCTTCGCCTCCGACCCCGAGGCCGCGCGCGACGCCCGCGTCCTGCGCCAGGCGCCGGCGGCGAGCCACGAGCTGCCCAGCCTCGCGCTCGCCGCCCGCGGCGGCGGCACGCTGGCGGTGGACCCGTCCGACCCCGAGGGCCAGCGCCTGCTACGCTCGGCCTTCCAGCTGGAGCTCGCGACGGTCGAGCCCGCGCCCTCGGACCGGGTGGGGGAGCGGGTGTTCGTGCGCTTCGACCATGGCTCGGAGCCGGTCGCCTTCCGCCTGTGGCGCGCCACGCGCCAGCTGTTCCTGGCGAGCTTCGATGTCTGACGCGGCCGTCCTCCCCGGCGCCGCGCCCCGCCTGCCGCGCGCGCGCATCTACCCCCAGCGGGAGGTCCCGCGGGAGGGCGACCTGGACGCGGCCTTCGCCCGCTGGCTGGCCGCGGCCCGCGCGCCCTTCTCGGTCGCCCGCGGCCGGCGCTTCGCACGGCTCGCGCGCGACGTCGCGCGCTTCGCCCCCTCGCCCGAACTGACCGACGCCGAGCTTCGCGCCCACGCGCTGGAGCTCGCCGCCGCCCTGCGCGCCGCCGGCTGGCCGCTGCCGCGCCCGCTGGTCGCCCGCACCTTCGGCGTGATCGCCGAGGCCTCCGCCCGCACGCTGGGGATGCGCCACAAGCCGGTGCAGCTGATGGGCGCCGGCGCGATCCTGTCGGGCATGATCGCCGAGATGCAGACCGGCGAGGGCAAGACGCTGACCGCGACGCTCGCCGCCATCGCCTCGGCGCTGGCGGGGATGCCGGTGCACCTGATCACCGCCAACGACTACCTCGCCGCCCGCGACGCCGAGGAGATGGGCCCCCTCTACCGCTTCTTCGGGCTGAGCGTGGGCGTCGTGGTCCACGGCGTCCCGCCCGAGGCGCGGCGCGCGGCCTATGCCGGCGACATCGTCTACTGCTCCAACAAGGAGGTCGCCTTCGACTACCTGCGCGACCGCATGGCGCTGCGCCGCCGCGGCCACGACCTGCACCTTCGGGCCGAGCGGCTGGGCGGGACCGAGGCGCGCGTCGCGGGCGTGCGCCACCGCGGCCTGCCCTTCGCCATCGTGGACGAGGCCGACAGCGTCCTGATCGACGAGGCGCGCATCCCCCTGATCATCTCCCGCTCGCTGCCCGCCGACGAACAGACCCGGCGCACCTACGCCACCGCCCTGCGGCTCGCCCGCGCGCTGCAGGAGGGGCGGGACTACGCGCTCCTTCCCAACGACCGCAACGCCGAGTTGAAGCCCGAGGGGGTGGCGCGCATCGCCGAGATGGCCGAGGAGCTCGACGGCTCCTGGCAGGTCTCGGTGATCCGGGAGGAGCTGGTCTCCAAGGCGCTGGCCGCGATCCACCTCATCAAGCGGGACGAGCACTACCTGGTGCGCGACGGCAAGGTCTGCCTGATCGACGAATACACCGGCCGCCTGATGCCCGACCGCTCGCTGGCCGAGGGGCTGCACCAGCTGGTCGAGATGAAGGAGGACGTGGCGCTGTCGGGCGCGCGGGAGACGATGGCGCGGATGACCTACCAGCGCTTCTTCGCCCGCTACCAGCGCCTGGGCGGCATGACCGGCACGGCCCGCGGGGTGGGGGGGGAGCTGATCGCGGTCTACGGCCTGCCGACCGCCACCATCCCCACCGCCAAGCCGCCCCGGCGCATCCGCCGCCCCGATCGCCACTATCCGACGGCCGACGCGAAATGGACGGCGGTGGTCGCGCGGGTGGCGGAGCTGCACGCCGCCGGCCGCCCGGTCCTGATCGGCACCAAGTCGGTCGAGAGCTCGCAGATCGTCTCGGCCCGGCTGGAGGCGGCGGGGATCCCCCACGCCGTGCTCAACGCCGACCAGGACGCCGCCGAGGCCGAGGTCGTCGCCCGCGCGGGCGAACCCGGGGCGATCACGGTCGCCACCAACATGGCCGGGCGCGGCACCGACATCAAACTCGGGCCCGGGGTGGCGGAGGCGGGGGGACTTTTCGTCCTCTCGACCGAGCGGCACGAATCCGGGCGCATCGACCGCCAGCTCGTCGGCCGCTGCGGCCGCCAGGGGGAGCCGGGGGAGGCGGAGGCGTTCCTCTCCCTCGAGGACGACCTGGTGCGCGACGCGCCGGCGCGGATGCGGGCGCTCGCCCGCCTCCCCGGCGGCGCGAAGCGCCTGTTCGACGCCGCCCAGGCCGCGGCCGAGGCGCGCCATGCCCGCACCCGGCGGGCGCTGATGAAGGCCGAACGCCACATGGCCGACCTGCTGGCCTTCTCCGGAGAGGTGGAATGATCCGAACCGCGCTTGCGCTGACGCTTCTCGCGACCCCCGCCGCCGCCCAGGACCGGGAGGAATTCAACTGCGTCATGGACCCCTCGGCCACCGTGCGCCTGGGCGCGCCGGTGACGGGGCTGCTGGAGGCGGTGCTGGTCTCGCGCGGGGACCGGGTGGAGGCGGGGCAGATCGTGGCCAAGCTGCACTCCGAGATCGAGGCGGCGACCATCGCCCTCTACGCCGAGACCGCGGCGAACGAGGCCGAGATCGACGCCCAGGCCGCCCGCCTGCGATTCGCGCAGAGCCAGCTGGAGCGCGCGCAGGAGCTGCGCCGCCGCGGCGTCGGCACCGCCGAGCAGCTCGAGCAGGCCGAGGCCGAGACCGAGGTCACCCTGCGCGAGCTCGCCCAGGCCCAGATGCGCCGGCGCATCGCGGGGCTGGAGCTGAACCGCGCCAAGGCGCAGCTCGCCCAGCTCGCCATCCGCAGCCCCATCGACGGGGTGGTGGTGGACCGCGCCCGCTCCGCCGGCGAGTTCATGAGCCAGGAGGATCACGTCGCGGTCATCGCCGACCTCGACCCCCTGCATGTCGAGACCTTCCTGCCGGTGGAGTTCTACGGCCGCATCCAGGCCGGCGACGTCGCCACCGTGACCCCCGACGCGCCGGTGGGCGGCGACTACGAGGCGAGGGTGGCGGTGGTCGACCAGGTGTTCGACGCGGCCTCGGGCACCTTCGGCATCCGCCTCGACCTGCCCAACCCGGGCGGCAGGCTGCCCGCCGGGCACCGCTGCGTGGTGAGCTTCGATGTCGGCGGCGACGGCTGATCCCGTGGCGGCGCCCGCCGCGCTCCCCCCCACGCCCGAGGCGCTGCTGGCCGCGATCCGCCGCCTCGCGCCCGCGCCCTTCGCCGAGCGTTCGGCCAAGTTCGCCGGCGGGCGGATCCTCGACCGCCGCCTGCTGGTGGGGGTCGAGCCGGGCGCCGCGCCGGGCGTGAGGGAGGGGGCGCTGCGTCTCGCCCAGGATCTCGGCATGCCGATCGTGGCGCTGGCGGAGTTCGACTTGGGCTTCTCCGGCGCGCGGATGATCCACTTCGGGCTCGAGGACGACGGCGCGCGGGTGATCCGCAAGGCCTATCTCGAGCGGGACTTCGGCCCGCCGCGTCGGGGCCGGGCGCCTGAGCTCGCCTTCCTTGCGTGGAAATGGGCCGAGGGGCGCTGGTCCCGCGCCCTCTACCGCCGGGTGCAGGCCGAGACGCATGAGGCGCTCGACGCCGCGCTGGCGGCCTTCCCGGGCGGCGAGCCCGCCCGCGCCGTGCTGCGCCTGACCGCCCCGCGCCAGCCGGCGCGGGAGACCATCCTGCTGGAGGTGACCGAGGACGGCTCGCCCCGCCGCTCCTTCGATCTGAACTTCTACACGGCCGGCATGACCCTCGCCGACGTCGCCCCCGCCCTCGGCCCCGCGCTGGAGGCCGCGGGCGGGCCGGCCGCGCGCGGCTGGCTGGCGGCGCACGGGGCCGAGCGGCTGGGCCACGTCTCCGCCGGGACCGGGCGCGACGGCGCGCCCTTCGTCACGGTCTATTTCGGGGCCAAACGCTCGCCTGCGCCGGAGGGGCCGCCATGACCGCGCCCGCCGATCTCGTCTTCCCGCCCGAGCGCACGCGCCCCGACGACCGCTACCACGACTTCTGCCTGTGGCCCTATTCGCCGCTGCGCGCCCCCGCCGGGCGTCTGCGCAGCGCCGAGCTGCTGTTCCGCACCTTCGACCTCGAAGGGGTGGGGGCCGAGGGGCGGGCGCTGTGCGACGCGCTGCGCCAGGCCTTCGGCCTGCACAACACGGTGTGGGGCGTGAAGCAGGCGGGCGGGGCGCTGTCGTGGGAGATCTACGTCTACGACTACGCCCGCACCGCGCGCGCCCGCTCGATCCCCCGCTTCGTCGAGGCGCTCGCCCCGCACATGCCCTGCGCGCTGAGCCTGCCCGACGCGCGCCCCTACTTCATGTTCTCCGCCGGCTTCGACGCGCAGGCCCTGCGCGCGGGCGCCGAGCTGACCGAGATCGACGTCTACACCGGCAACCCGGGCAGCAGCGTCTCCTCGGGCGTCTGCCATCGGCTGAACGCGGCGGGGCTGGAGCTGAAGAACTTCTACTTCTTCTTCGACGCGGCGACCGAGCGGGAGGCGGCGCTGGGCAAGCTGATGTCCTCGCCCCACATCGGCGAGGGGGAGGTCTGGCCCGCGGCGCTCGCCTGGCCCGAGATGATGGGCTGCAAGACGGTGGTGGTGGCGAACAAGCGGGCCTCCGACGGGCTCTATTTCTCCCGCGTCGACGTGCGCGCGCTGGGCTGGTTCCTGCGCCGCACCGGCTTTCGCGAGGACGTCGCCCGACTGGTGACCGAGGATCCCGAACCGTGGTCGCATCTGCTGTTCGACACGGGCTGGGACTTCACCTTGATGAACGGTCAACCGATTGTTCTGAAAAGCGCTTTCTATGGACACCTGTGACCGCTAGGGTTTTCCGCAACGGCAGGCCAAGGGGAGGGCGGAGTGCCGGCGCACGACCATGACGACTACGTTTCCTTCTCGATGGAGTTCCGCTGCAACCTGCGGTGCGTCCATTGCATGATCGAGGGGACCATGGACCGCCTGCGCCCCGAACCCGCGGCGCGGTTCGACGCGCTGCTGGAGCGGCAGCGCGCCACCGGGCGCTGGAAAGGGCTGATCCTCACCGGCTCCGAGATCACGCTCCGCGCGGACCTGCCCAAGCTCGCGCGCCGCGCCCGCGCCGCGGGGTTCGAGCGGGTGCGCATCCAGACCCACGGCATGGGGCTGGCGAAGCCGGAGTTCCTGGACGGCCTGATCGAGGCGGGGGTGAACGAGTATTTCGTCTCGGTCACCGCCGCCGACGCGCAGACCCACGACGCGATCACGCTGGCCCGCGGCTCGTTCGAGCGCACGCTGGAGGGGCTGGCGCTGCTCGACGCGCGGCCCGGCGTGCAGGTCTCGACCAACACGGTCGTCACCACCCGCTCCTACGCGCAGCTGCCCGAGGTGGTGGCGCGGCTCGCGCACCTCAAGCGCCTCGCGCGGATGGAGTTCTGGGTGTTCCTGCCGATGCGCGAGGACGACCCCAAGGACCTGATCGCCCCGGTGGGCGAGATCCTGCCCTATCTCCGCCGCGCCGTCGCCGACGCGCGCGCGCTGGGGCGCGACGTCGAGATCAAGAACTTCCCGCCCTGCCTCCTGGGGGAGGACGGGGACCTGGTGGTCAACGACCAGCCGGAGCTGTTCATCGACCCGGCCTTCTGGCCGGAGTTCATGCGCAACGGCTTCCACCAGTGCGTCCACCGCGATCGCTGCGGGGCGACGGACTGCCTGGGCCTGTCGACCGCCTACATCCGCAAGTTCGGCTGGGAGGCGGAGCGGCTCCGCCCGCTTCCCCGTCCGGGCGCGCCTGTCCGGGCCGCGGCCGCCGCCGCGCGACGGCCCGACCCCTTTTCATGACCCACAGGGAGACCGCGTGACATGTCCACCCAGCTGCTGATCTACGAGCGCGCCGTTCCGATTTCCAAAGCCCGTCACGGCGGCATGTCGGTGAAGACCGGCGACAGCTACGAGTACGCCGCGAAGGTCAACTCGGTGCCGCTGATGGCGACCGAGTTCGCGGTGGCGGCCGGCGAGTATCCGGTGGTCTTCGCCGGCGGCGACGACCGGGTGATGCCCTGCGTGATCCTCGGCGCGCGCGGCGACCAGAACCTGTTCGTCACCAAGGACGGCGGCTGGGACGCCAAGTACATCCCCGCCTTCATCCGCCAGTACCCGTTCGTCTTCGCCTCGGACGCCAAGGGCGAGACGCTGACGCTGTGCATCGACGAGGAGTTCAAGGGCGTCAACACCGACGGCCGGGGCGAGCGCCTGTTCGACGCCGACGGGAACCGCACCTCCTATCTCGAGGGGATGCTGGCCTTCTCGCGCGAGTACCAGGCCCAGTTCCGCCGCTCGGAGGCGCTGTGCGCCAAGCTCAAGGAGCTCGACCTGCTCGAGCCGATGCGCGCCCGCTTCCGCACGCCGGCCGGCGAGACGATGGAGCTGACCGGCTTCCTCGCCGTCTCCCGCCAGAAGCTCAAGGCGCTGGACGCCGAGACGCTGAAGGGCCTGGTGAGCAGCGACATGATGGAGCTGATCTACATCCACCTGCAGTCGCTGCGCCACTTCCAGGCGCTGGTCGGCCGCATCGGCGCCACTCCCCAGGGCGAGGCCGCGGCCGAGGGCGAGGCCGCCGCGCCCGAGACCGAGCCGGCGACCTGATCGCGCGCGCCTCCCGCCCGTGCGCCGGGAGGCGCGACCGACCCAGGGGCGCGGTTCCGGCCGCGCCCCCTCGCGCCTGAGCGCCCTGCACGCATGGGATCCAGCGCCAGAGAGATGACCCGCCTCGACGCGCCCTCCACGATCCAGCCCGCATCGGCGCCGCCCCCCTGGCGGGCGCCGCTGGACGCCGTGGCGCCGTTCCTGCGGCACGGCCCCTCGGCGCGGGCGCTGCTGACGGCGCTGGAGCTGGGGGTGTTCGAGCTGCTGCCGCCCGACCTCGCGACGTCGCCGGACGAGCTGCGCCGGATGCTGTCGCTGCCGCCCGAGTCGATGGCGCTGCTGGCGGACCTGCTGGTGGGGCAGGGGGCGCTGGCGCGCGACGCGGCCGGCCGGCTGACCCCGACGCCGGCCCTGCTGGCCGCGCTCGCCCACCGCGATCTGCTGGAAGCGAAGCTGTTCCTCGGTCTCGCCGCCGAGCGCGACCTGCTGGCCGGCCTGCCGGCCCTGCTGGGCGACCGCCCCGCCTTCATGGCCCGCGCCGAGACCTTCCGCCTGTTCGACTACCGCCCCGCCGAGACCGGCGCCGACCCCGCCGCCGTCGCCCGCTGGGTGCGCCTGACCACCGCCCTGACCACCGCCGAGGCGCCCGCCTTCCTGGCCCACGCGGACCTCGGCGGCCACGCCCGCCTGCTCGACGTCGGCGGCAATTCCGGCGAGTTCGCCCGCGCGCTGTGCGCCGCCACGCCCGGCCTCTCGGCCGAGGTCCTCGACCTTCCCGGCGTCTGCCGCGCGGGCGAGGCGCATCTTGCGCGCACCGCCCCCGACGCCCCCGTCCGCTTCCGCCCCGCCGACTTCCGCCGCGACCCGATCCCCGAAGGCTTCGACCTGGTCATGTTCAAGTCCGTCCTCCACGACTGGCCCGACGCCGAGGCCGAGGCGCTGCTGACCTCCGCCGCCCGGGCGCTCGCCCCCGGCGGGCGGCTGCTGGTGTTCGAGCGCAACGGCCGGGGCCTCGACCGCGGCCCCGTCACGCCCGACACCGCGCCCCACGTCCTCTTCGCGCCGTGGTATCGCGGCCCCGACCGCTACGTCCGCACGCTGGAGCGGCTCGGCTTCGACCTCCGCCTGACGACGGTGGAGATCGACCTGCCGTTCCTGCTGCTCGACGCCGTCAAGCCCGCCTGAGACCCGGAGACGCCGATGCTCGACCCCAACCGCATCCGGTCCGTGACCATCGTCGGCGGCGGCAGCTCGGGCTGGCTCGCGGCCTCCTACCTCGGCCGGTTCCTGCGCGACGTCGACTGCGAGGTGACGCTGGTCGAAAGCGCCAACGTCGGGACCATCGGCGTGGGCGAGGCGACGATCCCCTCGATGGTGCGCTTCCTGCGCCAGATGCGCATCGACGAGATCAAGTTCATGCGGGCCTGCGCAGCCTCCTACAAGCTGGGCATCGACTTCGTGGGCTGGCGGGGCGAGGGGCATTCCTATTGGCACGCCTTCGGCCTGTGCGGCGGCAAGATCGACGGCATGGACCTGTTCCACCAGTGGCACCGCTCCCGCCGCCTGACCGCCGATCCGCGCCCCTACGAGCATTTCTCGATGCAGGCGCAGGCAGGCAAGGCGCTGCGGGCGCCGCGCTCGGTCCGCGACCTCTCGCCGATCATCAAGACGGGGGGCTACGCCTACCACCTCGACGCGGGCGCGATGGCCGAGTTCCTCAAGCAGATCGCCCTCGCCGACGGCGTGCGCCACCTGCACGACGACATCGAGCACGTGGACGTCGAGGAGGGGATGATCGCCGGCCTGCGCTGCGCCTCGGGCCGCACGCTGACCTCGGACCTCTACATCGACTGCACGGGCTTCGCGGGGGTGCTGATCGAGAAGGCGCTGAAGGACCCGTGGGTGGATCTCTCCCACCAGCTCCTGTGCGACTCGGCCGTGGTCCTGCCCCAGCAGCCCGACGAGGAGATGCCGCCCTTCACCCGCTCCACCGCGCTGGGCGCCGGCTGGACCTGGGAGATCCCGCTCAGCCATCGCAAGGGCTCGGGCTACGTCTATTCCTCGGCCCATGTCTCGGCCGACGAGGCGGCGCAGACCCTGATCGACCGCGCCGGCTTCCGCCGCGCGCGCACCGCCGACCCGCGCCACCTGCGCATGCGGGTGGGCCACCGCACCGACTTCTGGCGGGGCAACTGCGTCTCGGTCGGCCTGTCGTCGGGCTTCATCGAGCCGCTGGAGTCCACCGGCCTCTACTTCGTGCACCGGGCGCTGGGCCTGCTGCGGGATCACTGGCCGGACCGGGGCTTCTCGCCCTCGCTGCGGCTGGGGTTCAACCGGCTGATGCGGCAGGCCTACGACGAGGTGCGCGACTTCATCCTGCTGCACTACGTCCTCGCCGACCGCCCCGAGCCCTTCTGGCGCGACGCCGTCTCGGTCCCCGTGCCTCTGAGCCTCGCCGAAGCGCTGGAGAGCTACGACGAGAACGGCCTGATCCCGCTGCGCTCGTCCGAGGTGTTCTCGGCGGCGAACTACTATTTCATCCTCGCGGGCTGCGGACGCCTGCCGCGCCGGATCTGCGCGCGGTCCGAGTTCATCGACTTCGCGCCGGTCGCCAAGGTGCTGACCGAGATCGAGGCCCAGAACGACCGCATCTGCGCCGACCTGCCCCTGCAAAGCTCCCTGATGCGCTGGATCCACCGCCGCGAGGGCGACGGCGCCAGCCTGCGCGGCTCCTCCCTGGCCGATCCGACGCTAGGTTAGGGGAAGAGGCGCCGCTCGGGGGCGGAGCCCTGCCCACGGGCACCTTCCGGCGCCCGCGCGCCATGCCTGCCGCCTCGAACGCCCGAACCCCATGGAAACGGCATCGCATTTCGACGAGCTCGGCTATGGCGCCGGTCGAGGGGCTCGAACCCCCGACCCCCTGATTACAAATCTCTTGGTCGATAGTTTCGATCAGTTTCTCGCCACCTCCGAAAATCGCATATAGCCCATTCAAAGCAGTGGCTTGATCTCCTATCTTGTTCTTTAAGGCGGCGCATGGTTTCGCGCTGCGTGTTGGACAGGTGTTGGACAAGAGGCGGCGCGATGGCGGGCATCAAGGTGAAGCTGACGCAGCGGACGGCCGAGGCCGCGAAGCCAGAGGCGCGGCGCTATCACATCACGGATACGGACCTGCCAGGCTTCCGGCTGCATGTCCTGCCATCCGGCAGGAAGGGCTGGTATCTTGCCTATCGCCTGGGCGGAGGGCGCGGCGCATCGCAGCGCGAGCCGAAGATCGGCGACTTCCCTGCCATGAAGGCGGAGGCTGCCCGACGGATCGCCGAAGGCTGGCTCGCCGACGTGCGCAAGGGCGGCGATCCAGCCGGCGAGCGCAAGGCGAGGCGCGAAGCCCCCCGCATGAATGACCTCTTCGACCGTTACCTCGAAGACCACGCCCGGCGGCACAAGAAGGTGTCCAGCGTCGAAAACGACGTGCGCATGATCGAGAAGCGTCTGCGGCCCGCCTTCGGCCGCTTGAAGGTCGCGGAACTCGCCCGGCCGGAAATCGCCGCCTTCCACAAGCGGCTTGCCGAGACGCCATACGAGGCGAACCGGGCGCTCGCGCTCCTGTCGAAGATGCTTAACCTTGCCGAAATCTGGGACATGCGCCCGGACGGCTCCAATCCTTGCCGGCATGTGCGCAAGTATGCCGAGACGCAGCGCAAGCGGTTCCTATCGAACGTGGAACTGGCCCGGCTGGGCAATGCGCTGCGTCTGGCCGAGCGTGACGGCTTCTTGGAGCTACCCGCGAAGGAAGGCGTGCGAGAGAAGCCGGCCCGCGCGCCAGTGTCGGCGGAAGCGGTCGCCGCGATCCGGCTGCTGATCCTGACCGGTGCTCGGAAATCAGAAATCCTGAAACTGCGCTGGGAATGGATCGACTTCGAAGGGCGGCGCGCGAACCTGCCGGACTCCAAGACCGGCGACAAATCCATTGTTCTCGGCCCCGCCGCGCTCGAAGTGCTGGCAGGCCTCCAGCGGACAGAAGGCAATCCGCATGTCATCCGCGGCGCGAAGCCTGGCGCGCACCTGGTAAACCTGAAAGACCCGTGGCTGGCGGTGCGAGAGGCGGCAGGGCTGGACGATGCTCGCATCCATGATCTGCGCCATTCCTACGCCAGCGTAGGCGCGGCCGGCGGGGCCTCCCTACCGATCATCGGGGCGCTTCTCGGACATACGCAGGCGCAGACGACGCAACGGTATGCACACCTTTCCGACGATCCGATGCAGGCCGCGGCCGCCAAGATCAGCGGGCAGATCGCGTCCGTGATGCACTCGGGCGTGAGTATTCTTGCGGGGGATGGGAGATCGAATCGACAGGAATAGCTATGGGACGCCGCCCAAGAAGAATGCACCTATCGCGCGGGCGAGCCGCATACCTTTTGAGACGGATCCGTGACCAACAGCGGCGTCGGCGGATCGCTGCCGCATTCTACGAGATACTTCTATGCAAGATGGTTGAAACCAAAAAACTCAATCTGCAAACAGCTGCTATGGAAGTGCTCAGCCACTACTATATTCGCGACGCGAGCATCGGCTTTAGTGAGGCACTCGAACATCATCTGAATGTTCCATATGATGACCCCGAAGAATTTTGCATCATCCCAAAATACATCTGCAAAACGATCTCGGAAAGCTGGAGAAGTTATCGTGATGGCGAATCGAAGTCTCTCAACGAGGCCTTTTCCCAAGGCTTGCCAGCCAAGCGATCTCCAAGGCGAGCGCTGATAGAGGTCTACAATCGTCTATACTTGGCCCAAATGATTTTGGACCACCTGACGCTAAGTTCAGCGCGAGGGACTCCGTTGTCAATCGCAGACGCCATCGCTTGGGCGGAAGAGGAACTGCGGGATGAACCCATAGAAGCGTCGGAAAAGACGCTTTGGGAGGCCTGGAAGGCCGTTGGGCCGGTTCTCGAAGAAAGGCTGCGCGCTAACGCAGCCGGAACGGAAATCGCATTTACCCCCCCTTGGATGCCGAACTGGCGGGACTGAAATAACGACGCCTGAAGCCTGATGCTTCCTTCAGCGACGACGCGCAATCCCGCGCAGCCTCTGCTGGAGAAATCCCAATGCATCCTGCCGAATACGGTAGACGACTTCTGAGCCGCGACGAGATCCAAGCCGAATACGGCATCACCCGCCGGTGGCTCGAACTCGCCGCCCATCGTGGCGACGGCCCGCCCATGCGGAAGATATCCCGCCGGATGGTCCGCTATGACCGGGCCGAGTTCGAAGCCTGGCTCGACGCCTCTAAGGTGGAATGAGCCATGGCCGAGAAGTTCGAGACCCGTCGCGCGTGCGGGCGCGGCCGGGCCTCGGGTTCGTCTTCGCGTGCCGCGGGACTGCCCGAGACGATATCGCAAGCGTCGGCCGACGTCACCAATGAATTGGTGAGCAATGCGCACGCGAGCCACCGTGAAACGGCCGACGACTACAGCGCCCTCCTGGCTCGCCTGAACGAGGGCTTCCGGGTGATCGCCTGCAAGGATCGCCTGCAATGGATCATCCAGCGGCGGGACCGCTGGAAGGCCGGTGCGCCGCGCTGGACGGGATTCAGGTATCACCCGACCCGCGAAGCGCTGATCGCGGCCTGCCGGGCCCTGTCCGGCCCCTGCGACCCCGCCGCCATGGCAAGCCTCGCCCTGCTGCCGGAAGCCATCCGGGGGATTGCCGGATGACCCTACATGATCCCTTCAAGACGACCCCGGCGGAGGCGGCGCTCGCCCTCGCCGCGGCGGGTCTGCCGGTCTTCCCCTGCGACGGTCGGCCGAAGCCGGATGCGGACCAACGCTATCCCGGCGAGCCGCGAAAGAGCCCGCTGACGTCCAACGGCTTCAAGGACGCGACGGCCGACGCCGGAACGGTCGCCGCCTGGTGGCGGCGCTATCCGGAGGCGTTGCCCGCCGTGCCTACGGGCGCAGCCTCTGGGTTCTTCATTGCTGATGCGGACATCGACGACGAAACCGGGGAGGCGACCGGAGAAGCGACGCTCGCGGCGCTGGGCATCGATGCTGCGCATCATCGCCATTCCGCCCCGACGCTCTCGGGGGGACGGCACTTCGTGTTCCGGTGGCGCGAGGGCCTGCCCGGCAACTCCACCAAAACGCGGAATGGGCTGGCGGGAGTCGATATCCGCAGCGAGGGCGGATACGTCGTCGCGTGGCGGCCGGAGGCCCTGATCGCGGCGAAGGCCGCCGACGACCTCGAAGACCCGCCCGCCGCTTTGCTGGCGGCGCTTCGGACCAAGGGCGCGCAGGAGCCGACCGGCGAGCGCACCGCAGGCTTCGACGCCCCGGCGGACGCGAGCGCATGGGCGGAGGCCGCCCTCGACGCGGAACTCCGCGCCTTGCGAGGGACCGCGCCGGGCGGGCGGAACGACGCTCTCAACCGCGCCGCGTTCAGTCTCGGGCAGATCGTGGGAGGCGGGCGTCTAGACCGCGACCGGGTGGAGGCCGAACTCGTGGCCGCCGCCCTGTCCATCGGCCTCGGCAAGGATGAAACGGCCCGCACGATCAGGAGCGGACTGGACGGCGGCGGGGCTGAACCGCGAGGGCCGAAGGGCTCGCCCGGCGGCGGCTTTCCGCAGGACAGGGAGGGCGAAGGCTGGCCGGAACTGATCCCGCTGGAAGGCGGCGTCCTTCCCTGCCTTTCGCCCGAAATGCTCGGCGGCTGGCTGGGCGACTTCGCAAGCGCGCTTTCGAAAGCGACCGAAACGCCCTTCGAGCTTGCCGCCTGCATGACCCTCGGCGCGGCCTCGGCCGCCGTCGCCCGGCGCATGAAGGTGCAGGTGAAGCCCGGATATCTCGAACCCTGCAACCTCTGGCTTCTGCCGGCGCTGGCCCCCGGCAATCGCAAGTCGTCGGTGGAAAAGGCCGCCGCCGCTCCCCTCCGCGCGTGGGAACGCGACCAGTCCGAGGCGATGCAATTCGAGATCGCGGCCAAGACCTCGGAGGCGGACGTCGCCAGGGCCCGCGCCAAGGAGCTGAAGGCGAAGGCGGCGAAGGAAAAGACCGATGCATCCGCCCGCGACATGGCTCGCCTCGCGGCGCAGATCGAAGCCGACGCGCCGGCCGTGCCGCTGCCGCCGCAGATATGGACCTCGGACGCCACGCCGGAGAACCTCGGGGTCCTGCTGGCGGCGCAGGGCGAGCGGATCGCCTGGATATCCGCCGAAGGCGGGTTCTTCGAAATCGTCGGCGGGCGCTACTCCAACGGGGTTCCCAATCTCGACCTGATGTTGAAGGCGCATTCCGGCGATCCGGAGCGAGTGGACCGCATCGGCCGCCCCTCGGTGCATCTGAGCGAACCCCTTCTCACGGTCGCCATGTCGCCCCAGCCCGAACTCTTGAGGGGCCTGGCGGCGAGACCGGGGTTCCGCGGGCGCGGGCTGCTGGCGCGGTTCCTCTACTTCCTTCCGCGCTCGCCCCTGGGATATCGAACGCTTGAAGGCGCGCCCGTGCCGCCTGCGGTCGAAGCCGCCTACGCCCGTGGCTTGCGCGCCCTGCTGGACATGCCTGCGGCGCAGGACGAGCGTGGACGACCCTGCCTGCGCATCCTCTTCCTGTCGCCGGCCGCCCATGCGGCGTTCCATGCCTTCGCGCTCCACATCGAAACGGAGATGCGGCCCGGCGGCCGGTTCGAGAGCCTCACGGATTGGGCGGGCAAGGCCCCCGGCGCGGCCGCGCGGCTGGCCGGCGTCCTGCACGCGGCCGACCATGCCGGGGGCGAGCCCTGGGCGGTCGAGATCCCGCCCGAAGCGATGGAGCGCGCGCTCGCCATCATCGCCACGGCCGCGGAACACACTCTGGCGGCCCATCGCCTGATGCAGGCCGATCCGGTCCTTGCGGCGGCGGAAGCCCTGTGGCGCTGGATCAAGCGCAACCGCCGCCTGCGGTTCCCCGCCCGCGACGCCTGGCAAGGACTGAAGGGGCGCGCCGACTTCGCAAAGATGGCCGACGTCACGGCCGCGCTCGAAGTCCTGTCGGAGCGGGGATACCTGCTGATCGTGAACCCGCCCCGCATCGGTTCCGGTCGCGCGCGGAGCCCCGACGTGATCGTGCGCCCCGAACTGGCGGAGGGCTGGGAATGAGAGGCTGGCGCGACATTCTCGGCGCAGCCTCCGAACCTGTCGCCGCTCCCCCTGTTCCCCCACTTCCCCCAAAACCCAAGGAGTCGGCCGGTTCGGGGGGAAGTGGGGGAAACGGGGGAAGGTGCACGGACGCAAGACGGCACGAAGCTGACCCGGCCGCGTTGATCGCCACGGCCTCAGCAGAGCCAGGCATCCGGCCGCCCTCGAAACTGAACGTCGGCCCCGCCGACTCCGACAGGCTCGCGGCGCATCTGCGCTTGGCCGGCCCCTCAACATATGGAGCCGCCGCAGCGGCGTTGGGCTGGGGCGCGACGCGGGCCTGGAGGGCCGCAGACCGGTTGGCCCGATCCGGCAGGGCCAGCCTCGGTCCGCTCGGGCATCTGCACGTCGCCGCGCCCAGCGCGAGTTTCCAGACGCCAATGCGCGCGCGTGATGGAGAGTTGGACGACCATGACTGATCTTCCGCCAAGCCTGCTGCGCTACCTGGCCCCTTTCATTCGCAACCGTCGCTGCGGCGCAAGGACCCGAAGCGGCAAGCCCTGCAAGATGCATCCGGTCGGACTTCGCAACGACCGATGCCGGCTTCACGGCGGGCTTTCCACCGGCCCGCGGACGCCGGAAGGGCGAGCGCGCATCGCCGAGGCGCAAATGCGGCGCTGGGCGCGATGGCGGGCCGAGAGGGTCTTAGAAACGAGAAATGCCCGATCCGAGGAAAATCAATCTACTGACCCGGCTTTGGCACCTGAGAAAAGTTGAGATTTGTTAGGATCGCGAAATGCCCACGCCCGACCCCGACGGCCTATTCATCGACTATTGGGAGGATGGCCGCTTCAACGTCCTGGCCGAGGTCTGGCCCCATGGCAACCGACGCCACCGGATCGCCCGGCTGAGGGCCGTGGTCCGGAAGCTGCGACTCGGCGGCTGGCAATGCTGGGAATGCAGGGAACCGATCCCGCTCTATCGAAGAGCGGACGCGCGGTATTGCTGCGAGGCGTGCCGGAAGCGGGCGGCGCGAGCGCGGCGGGGGACGTGAACCGACGTTGACCGGCCGGCGGGCGGATGCTCTTGATCTAGTCCCGATTTCTGGCAGAGCCGATCCTGTGACCCCCGCTGAATTCGTCGCCAAATGGACCGCATCGCCGAAACGCGAACGGGTCGATTCCCAACCCCAGTTTCTCGACCTCTGCCGGCTTCTCGAAATCGACGACCCTGCAACCGCCGATCCGCAGCACGAGTGGTTCACGTTCGAGCGCGGAGCCTCGAAGACCTCCGGCGGAAACGGTTGGGCCGATGTCTGGCGTCGGGGTTGCTTCGGGTGGGAATACAAGGGCGTCGGCGGCGACCTCGACAAGGCGTATCGGCAGCTGCTCAACTACTCGGTCGCGCTGGAGAACCCGCCGCTGTTGATCGTGTCGGACATGGCGCGGTTCCGCGTTCACACCAACTGGACCAACACGGTTCAGGAGACGCACGAATTCACGCTCGCCGACCTGGCGGACGCGAAATGGCGCGACCTGCTGCGCGACTGCTTTCTGAACCCTGACGCGCTGAAGCCGAAGAAGACCCGAACCGCGCTGACGGAAGAGGCCGCGTCGAAATTCGCGGCCCTCGCCCTTCGCCTGCGCGCCCGAGGGTTCGAGGCCGAGGCGGTCGCCCATTTCGTCAACCGTCTCGTCTTCTGCATGTTCGCCGAGGACGTGGGCCTTCTGCCCTCGCATATCTTCCGGCGGATGCTGGAAGCCTGCCAGTCCGCGCCTGCGGATTTCGAGGTTCACGCCCGCACCCTTTTCGCCGCCATGCGGAGCGGGGGGATGGTCGGTTTCGAGCGGGTCGAATGGTTCAACGGCGGGTTATTCGACGACGACACGACGTTCCCACTCGACCGCGAAGACCTGCGCGAGGTGCTGGCGGCTGCGAAGCTGGATTGGTCCGATATCGACCCCTCGATCCTCGGCACCCTGTTCGAGCGCGGGCTCGATCCCGACAAGCGGTCCCAGCTTGGCGCTCACTACACCGACCGCGAGAAGATCATGCAGATCGTCCGGCCGGTCATCGTCGAGCCGCTGACGCGGGAGTGGGAGGCCGTGAAGGCGAAGATCGAGACGGCGCTCGCCCGCGAGCGGGCCGCCAAGTCCCTCTCGACCGCGACCCGCGCGCACAACGAGGCGCGCCGGCTGTTCGTCGCCTTCCTGGAGCGGCTGCGGGGCTTCCGGGTGCTGGACCCGGCCTGCGGCTCGGGCAACTTCCTGTATCTGTCGCTGCTGTCGCTGAAGGACCTGGAGAACCTGGTGATCCTGGAGGGCGAGGCGCTGGGCTTCGGCCGAGAGTTTCCGGGCGTGGGGCCGGAGGCGGTGAAGGGGATCGAGCTGAACCCCTACGCGGCCGAACTGGCGCGGGTATCGGTCTGGATCGGCGAAATCCAATGGATGCGGCGAAACGGGTTCGAGGCGACGAAGAATCCGATCCTGAAGCCGTTGGAGAATATCGAGTGCCGGGACGCGGTACTGACGCCGCAGGGGGAGCGGGCGGAATGGCCCTCGGTGGACGTGGTGGTGGGGAACCCGCCGTTTCTCGGTGCGAAGAAGATGCGCTCTGAGATGGGGGCGGAGTATGTTGAGAGGCTGCGGCTTGCTTGGTCGAAAGATGTTCCTGGGCTGGCTGACCTTGTTGCCTACTGGTTTGCCAAGGCCTCCAGTTTCCTAGAACACAATAAGACGGAGCGCGTCGGATTCGTTGCGACAAACTCGATCCGAGATGGTGCAAGCAATGCGGTTTTGAAGCGGCTCCCTCCAACTGTATCGATTTATCAAGCAATCAGCGATCAGAGTTGGACCGTCGAGGGTGCCAGCGTCCGAGTATCCATAGTTTGCTTTGGATATCATGGGGGCACACCGGTCTTAAATGGCAGGGAGGTTTTTGGAATTGAATCGAATCTAAAGGAAAAATCAACAAAATTACATTTAACTAGTCTTGAAAAAATGAGAGAAAACGATAGTGTTGCATTTATTGGCATCCAAAAGAACGGTCGGTTTGATGTGTCCAGGGATGTTGCTTCCAATTGGCTTCTGTCGCCGCATAATCCGAATTTAACCCATAATAAGGACGTATTGCGCCCTCTCATGTCGGGTCGAGATTTTACAGCTCGCGATCGAGCCCGATGGATCATAGATTTCTTTGGCCTAAGTGAAGCTGAGGCGATGTTTTTTGAAGAGCCGTACAAGCATTGTCGCGACCTGATCTACCCAGAGCGATTGACAAACGCGCGAAATGGTCGTCGCGAGAAATGGTGGCTATTTGGTGAGAATATGCCAAAGATGCGCGGCAAAGTGCGAGGACTTGATCGCCATATCGCACGCAGCTTGACCTCGAAACACCACTTATTTGGGTGGTGCTGCTCAGGTGTATTGTGCGACAGCACCTGTGTGGTCATTGCTCGTGACGATGATACGACGTTTGGCATTCTACATTCCTTTTTACATGAGATCTGGGCGGTACGGGCGGGCGCTTTCCTTGGCGCAGGCAATGACCCCCGCTACACCCCCTCCACCACGTTCGAGACGTTCCCCTTCCCCGAGGGACTGACCCCGAACATCCCCGCTGCCGCCTATGCCGACGACCCGCGCGCCCAGAAGATCGCCGACGCCGCCGCGCAGCTGAACACGCTGCGCGAGAACTGGCTCAATCCGCCCGACCTGGTGCGACGCGAGCCGGAGGTGGTTCCCGGCTATCCCGACCGCATCCTTCCCAAGGATGAAACCGCGGCGAAGGAATTGAAGAAGCGCACTCTGACGAACCTCTACAACGCCCGCCCGGCCTGGCTTGCCCACGCCCATGCCGCCTTGGATGAGGCGGTGGCGGAAGCCTACGGCTGGGGCGACGACTGGCGGGACGGCAAGCTGGACGATGATGAGATCCTCGCCCGTCTCTTCGCCCTCAATCAGGCGCGCGCGGGCAAATGAACCGCGGGCAGGGAGGGGCGAACCGGCTGGACCGCCTCTTCCGCAGCGAGTTGAAGCGGTTCGTGACCGGACTCGACCGCCAGCCGGTTCCCGAGGTGCAGGACTTTCGCGCCGGCGCGCTCGCCTTTCTCGCGACCTACGCCACGGAGGCGATCAGCGCGAAGACGACGCGGCTGCTGGCGGACACGCTGCGGCGGCTGCACGCCTCACGCTCCTTCTCCACGCATGAATGGTTCCGGCTTCCGTATCTCGACGTCGCGCTCTGCAACCTGACCAGCGAGACTTGGCCGCTGCAAACCACGCTCGCGAACCTGTCGCACGGCACGAGCGATATCCGGACGCATCTGTATGCGCCGCTTGGACTCGCGATCCGAAAGGTTGATCCCGAGGCGAGCGGGTTCGTCCAGCGGATGCGGGAGAACTTCAGGGCGGCGCATATGGCAAATGAACCGGGGATCTGCCTCCTGTTGGCGATGCGGATGGATCGCGAGCGGAAGAAGGCGCTTCTATTGGATTGGCTGAGTGGGGCGGCCGCTGAGCAAGATCGGCTGGCTTTGGGAAACGCCCTCACCGGGCTTGCGATCCGGAACGACTGGATTCTGACGGAATATGCGGACGTCGCGATGCATCTGGCCGGTGCGCTGGCGGGCATGCCCGAGGGCTTTGACGACGAAAGCGCCGATGAAGCGCCGTTGCTGAATCTGGCGCTGCCGGACTTCGCCGCACGAAGCCGACGCGATCCGATTTTCGCAGGGTCGTTGTGGCTGGGCATGGCTTGGCCGAGATAGGCTGCCGGCCATGGAATGCCCTCTGGTGTTGGACAGGTGTTGGACGGCTCGGGCGCATTGAGCGTTGGGGCCGTATAAACTATTGAAATCAATGGTGCCGGTCGAGGGGCTCGAACCCCCGACCCCCTGATTACAAATCAGGTGCTCTACCAGCTGAGCTAGACCGGCCTGCCGCTCCCGTCCCGATAGCGTCTCGCGGCGCGGCGGGCAAGCCGGGGGGGGCGCGGGGTCGGCGCCGGATCGACACGAAGTCGCCAAGACGGGCTCCCATGTCCCCTGTCACCACCACGGCAAGGAGGGAGCTCATGGCCGAACGGCATCGATCCAAGCACGGCGGACGCGACACCGACCGCATCCTGGGCGAGGACGGCGATCCCACCCAGGGCGGCGCCGCGGGCGGGGACCTGGCCCGGGAGATCGGCGCGCGCGACCACCTCAAGCGCGCTTTCGAGCGACCCGCCGGGGCGACGCGGGTGCGCGGCTCGGACACGCCCGAAGACGATCGAAAGGACTGACCATGGCGCAGATCAAGGAAGGCGACTGGGTGCTGGTGACCGACGCCGGCAAGGCCCTGTTCCTCGAGAACGTGGGCGACGAGGTGCATCCCCATCTCGTGGTCCGGCGCAAGACCGAGCAGGAGAACCCCGCCGACTCCGCGCAGGGCGCGGACCGGCCGGGGCGGATGCCCGACACGGGCGTCGGCCAGCGCTCGGCCCTGCAGGAGACGGACTGGCACGAGCTGGAGAAGGCGCGCTTCGCCGACGACCTGGCAGAGCGGCTCTACGCCCGCGCCCATCGCGGCGACTTCACGCGCATCCACCTGGTGGCCGAGCCGCAGACCCTGGGCCGCCTTCGCAAGGCCGTCCACAAGGAGGTGGCGAGCAAGGTGCAGAGCGAGGTCGCCAAGGACCTCACGAAAGAGCCGCTCGACAAGCTCGAGGCGCGCCTGATCGAGGTCGTCGGCGAGGCCTGACGCCGCCGCGCCGCGCCGGGCCGCTCCGCACGGGGCGGTCCGGCCCCCGGGTCGGGTCGCCTTCAGTGCGCGGAGGCGCCGACGGGCGCGGGCGCCGACCGCGTTGACCTCGCCTCCGCCCCCCGCTATCGGTCGCCCCGCGCGGCGGGACCGGCCCGCGGCGGAGACGGATGGGAAGACCGATGTCCGAGGCGCCCGGCAAGCCCCGCTCCTTCCAGGAGATCATCCTGCGGCTGCAGACCTACTGGGCCTCGCGCGGCTGCGCCGTGCTGCAGCCCTACGACATGGAGGTCGGCGCGGGCACCTTCCACCCGGCGACGACGCTGCGCTCCCTGGGCGGCAAGGCGTGGGCGGCGGCCTACGTGCAGCCCTCGCGCCGCCCGACGGACGGGCGCTATGGCGACAACCCCAACCGGCTGCAGCATTATTACCAGTTCCAGGTGCTGATCAAACCCAGCCCCCCGGACCTGCAGGACCTCTACCTCGGCAGCCTCGAGGCGATCGGCATCGACATGGCGCTGCACGACATCCGCTTCGTCGAGGACGACTGGGAGAGCCCGACGCTGGGCGCCTGGGGCCTGGGGTGGGAGGTCTGGTGCGACGGGATGGAGGTGAGCCAGTTCACCTATTTCCAGCAGGTCGGTGGGCATGACTGCCGCCCCGTCTCGGGCGAGCTGACCTACGGGCTCGAGCGGCTGGCGATGTACGTGCTGGGCATCGACCACGTGATGGACATGCCCTTCAACGACCCGCAGGCGCCGATCCCGCTGAGCTACGGCGACATCTTCCGCCAGACCGAGCGGGAATATTCCCGCTTCAACTTCGACGTGGCCGACACCGCGGTGCTGCTGCGCCACTTCGAGGAGGCCGAGGCCGAGTGCGCGGCGATCCTCGCGCATCCGGCGACCGATCCGAAGACGGGGCGCGAGATCACCATGGCCCACCCCGCCTACGACCAGTGCATCAAGGCGAGCCACATCTTCAACCTGCTCGACGCGCGGGGCGTGATCTCGCCGACCGAACGGCAGGCCTACATCGGCCGGGTCCGGGCGCTGGCCAAGGCCTGCGCCGACGCCTTCGTGACCACCGAGGCCGCGGGCGCGGGCGACGGGGCGAACGCCGCGGCCTGACCGGCCGCGCGCCGGCGCGCGGGGCGCCGACCGCCTCCCGCCGCGCCGGCTGAGAGGGAGATAGGAATGTCCGGTCGCGTTCTGGCCATCGGCCTGCTGATCTTCGCCGCCGTCTTCGGCGCCGCCCTGTGGTGGTTCCAGACCCGCGCCTACTACGACGCGGTCGAGGGCGTGACCGAGGTCGAGATCGCGGGCGTCGCGGTCCCGGTCGAGGACTGGCGGGGCATCGACGCGGGCACCTCGCCCCTGAAGCTGCGCGCCTGCTTCCGCGTGACCGGCGAGCTGCCCGCCGGCGCGCCCGGCGGCGACGCCGAGGCCGCCACCCCGCTGGTCGCGCCCGACTGGTTCGACTGCTTCGACGCGCCCGAGATCGCGGAGGGGCTCGCCGACGGCCGCTTCGTGCCGGTGCTCGCCGCGCGCAACGCTCCCTGGGGCTTCGACCGCTTCGTCGCCTACGATCCGCAGACCCGCCGCGGCTGGATGTGGCGCCAGCTGAACCGCTGCGGCCAGTCCAAGTTCGACGGCGACCCGCTGCCCGAGGGCTGCGACGCCCCGCCCGAGGGCTGAGCATGGCGCCCGACCTCGTCCTGCATGTGCACCGGGCGCCCGATCACCTGGCCCTGACCATGGGGCTGGTGACCTGGCTGGTCGGCGCGGACCTGACGCGCCGGGTCCGCCTGCTGCGCGACTGGAACATCCCCGAGGCGGTGACCGGGGGGCTGCTCGCCTCCCTCGTCCTGCTCGCGGCGCGGGAGGGGCTGGGGACCGAGATCGCCTTCGAGATGGAGACGCGGGATTCCCTGATGGTGCTGTTCTTCGCCGGCATCGGCCTGAACGCGCGCCTCGCCGACCTGGTCGAGGGGGGGCGGCCGCTCGCTATCCTGCTGGCGCTGACGGTGGCCTACATCGCCCTCCAGGACGTGCTGGGCGTCGCCGTGGCGCTCGCCTTCGGGGCGCCGGCGGGGATGGGCGTGCTGATGGGCTCGGCCGCGCTGATCGGCGGGCACGGCACCGCCATCGCCTGGGCGCCCGAGGTGGCCGAGGCCACCGGCGCCGCCGGCGCGGCGGAGCTGGGGGTGGCGATGGCGACGCTCGGCCTCGTCGCCGCGGCGCTCGTCGGCGGCCCGGTGGCGCGCTTCCTGATCGAGGGGCGCAACCTGATGCCCTCCCGCCCGGCCGAGGATCTCGCCGTCGGCGTCTCCTATGACGAGGAGGTGTTCGAGCGGATCACCCTGCGCGGCCTGATGCGGGCGCTGCTGGCGCTGAACGTCTCGGTCGCGCTGGGCTACGTCGCGGCCGAGGCGATCGAGGCGGCCGGCTTCAAGCTGCCGCTGTTCGTGCCCTGCCTGCTGATGGGCATCGTGGTGGGCAACCTGTGGTCGGCGCTGGCGCCGAGCGATGCGCAGGTCAGCCGCACGCCGGCGCTGAACGTGATCTCGGATTTCTCGCTGTCGGTGTTCCTCGCGATGTCGCTGATGAGCCTGCAGCTCTGGACGCTGGCGGAAATGGGCTGGATGATGCTCGCCGCCCTCCTGGTGCAGGTCGCGGCCGCGGTGGCCTTCATCCTGTGGGCGGTGTTCCCGGCCATGGGGTCGGCCTATCGCGCCGCCGTGCTCTCCGCCGGGTTCGCCGGCTTCTCCCTGGGGGCCACCCCCACCGCCATCGCCAACATGACCGCGGTCGCCAAGCGCTACGGGCCCTCGCCCACCGCCTTCGTGATCCTGCCGCTGGTCTCCGCCTTCTTCGTGGACCTGGCCAACGCCGCCGCGATCCGCCTTTTCCTGAGCCTCTAGGATCCCGCCCCGATGCCCGACCTCCTGATCGAACTCTTCTCCGAGGAGATCCCCGCGCGGATGCAGGCCAAGGCCGCCGAGGACCTTCGCCGCCTGGTCACCGACGCGATGGTCGAGGCGGGCCTGACCTACGCCGCCGCCGCCGCCTTCGCGACGCCCCGCCGCCTGACGCTGGCGGTGCACGACTTCCCCAAGGCGACGAAAGCCACCAAGGAGGAGCGCAAGGGGCCGCGCGCCGACGCCCCCGAGAAGGCGCTGGAGGGGTTCCTGCGCTCCACCGGCCTGACCCGCGACCAGCTAGAGGTGCGCGCCGACAAGAAGGGCGACGTCCTCTTCGCGGTGATCGAGAAGCCGGGCCGCGAGGCCGCGGAGGTCATCGCCGAGGCCCTCGAGTCCGCGATCCGCAACTTCCCCTGGCCCAAGTCCATGCGCTGGGGCGCCGGCGCCCTGCGCTGGGTGCGCCCGCTGCACTCGATCCTCGCCATCATCCATGACGAGAGCGGCGCCTCGGTCGTCCCCGTCGAGATCGAGGGCGTGAAGACCGGCGATCGCACCCAGGGCCACCGCTTCATGGCGCCCGGGTCCTTCGCCGTGACCTCGTTCGAGGACTACCAGGCGAAGCTGGCGGCGGCGAAGGTGGTGCTCGACCCCGCCGAGCGGGCCGAGAAGATCCAGCACGACGCCGCCCAGATGGCCTTCGCGCAGGGCCTCGAGATCGTCGAGGACAAGGGCCTGCTGGCCGAGGTCGCGGGCCTGGTCGAGTGGCCCGTGGTCCTGATGGGCCCCATCGGCGAGACATTCCTCGATCTGCCGCCGGAGGTCCTGCAGACCTCGATGAAGGAGCACCAGAAGTTCTTCTCGGTCCGCAATCCGGCCACGGGGCGCATCGAGAAATTCGTGACGGTGGCGAACCGCGAGACCGCCGACGACGGCGCCACGATCCTGGCCGGCAACGGCCGGGTGCTGGCCGCGCGCCTCTCGGACGCGCTGTTCTTCTGGGAGAACGACCTGCGCAAGGTCAAAGCCGGGGGCTTGGAGGCGATGGCGGCGCCGCTCGCCAACGTCACCTTCCACAACAAGCTCGGCTCGCAGGCCGAGCGCATCGCGCGCATCGCCCGGCTGGCGCGCGAGATCGCTCCCGCCGTCGGCGCCGATCCCGCGCTCGCCGAGCAGGCGGCGACGGTCGCCAAGGCCGACCTCGCCTCGGAGATGGTCTACGAGTTCCCCGAGCTGCAGGGCGTGATGGGAACCTACTACGCCCGCGCCGCCGGCCTGCCCGAGCCCGTCGCCGCCGCCTGCGGCGCCCACTACGCGCCGCTGGGCCCGTCCGACGCCGTGCCGACCGAGCCGGTCTCGGTCGCCGTGGCGCTGGCCGACAAGATCGACATGCTGACCGGCTTCTGGGCCATCGACGAGAAGCCCACCGGCTCCAAGGACCCGTTCGCCCTGCGCCGCGCCGCGTTGGGCGTCATCCGCATCGTGCTGGAGAACGGGTTGCGTCTCGCCCTGACCCGGCCGATCGCCGAGGGCGCCAAGGCCAACCACGTGGATGCGGCCGACCACGCCGGGCCGATGGAGCTGCTGGTCCCCGACCTGCTGGGCTTCCTCGCCGACCGCCTGAAGGTGCACCTGCGCGCCGAGGGCGTGCGCCACGACGTGATCGAGGCCTGCTTCCGCCTCGGCGGACAGGACGACCTGGTGATGCTGGTGGCGCGGGTGAAGGCGCTGCAGGCCTTCGTGGACTCCGAGGACGGCGCCAACCTGCTGGCCGGCTACCGCCGCGCTGTGAACATCCTCGAGGCCGAGGAGAAGAAGGACGGGATCGAGTATTCCCTCGACCCCGACGTCCAGTTCGCCGAGGCGGACGCCGAGAAGGCGCTCTTCGCCGCGCTCGACGGCGCCGACCCCGCCATCGGCAAGGCGCTCGGGGCCGAGGACTTCTCCGCCGCCATGACCGCGCTGGCGGGCCTGCGCGCGCCCATCGACGCGTTCTTCGAGGACGTGGTGGTGAACTCCGACAACGCCATCATCCGCCGCAACCGCCTGTGCCTGCTGAACCGCATCCGCACGGTGATGCTGCGCGTGGCGGCCTTCGGCGCGCTGGAGGGCTGAGGCGCCGCCCGGCCGCAACCGGGCGCCGCGTCGACCGGGGCGCCCGCGGCGGGCCCTCCGCCCGCGGCGCGTCCCGGCGGGGTCTCCCGTCGCCACGGCCGCCCCGGGCGGCGGTCGCCCCCGGCGCCGAGGCCGGTGCGCGCCGCGGGCGGGCCATCGCCGCCCGCGGGACGGCCGACGCGGCGCCTCCGAGACCGGGGTCGGGGCGGGGGCCGGGCCCGGCGGCTCAGTCCTGCGTCTTCGCCCGCGCGATCAGCTCCTCGACCATCGGGCCGATGTCCTCGACCACCTTCTTCACGCCCTCGGCGTTGGGGTGGATGCCGTCGGCCTGCATCAGGCCGCGGGCCGCCTCGCGGTCGTCGAGCCCGCCGATCCCGGCCAGGAAGTTGGGGTAGAGCAGGGCGCCGTGGGTCTCGGCCAGCTCGGGGTACATGCCGTCGAAGGCCTGCCGCCAGTCCTCGCCGTAGTTGCGCGGCGCGGGCAGGCCCGCCAGCAGCGCCGGCAGGCCCTTCTCGTCCAGCGCCGCCAGGATCGCGTCGAGGTTCGCCTTGCTCGACGCCGGGTCGATGCCGCGCAGAAGGTCGTTGCCCCCCAGCTCGACGATCACCGCGTCCACCTCCGGCGTCAGCGACCAGTCGAGCCGCGACAGGCCCCCGCGCGTCGTGTCCCCCGAGACGCCGGCGTTGATCACGTCCACGTCATGACCGCGCGCCCGCAGCCAGGCCTCGAGCTGGGGGACGAACCCCTCCTCCTGCGCCAGCCCGTAGCCGTGGGTCAGGCTGTCGCCCAGCGCCAGCAGCGTCGTCTCGGCCGCCGCGACGGAACCGGCCGTCGCGAGCGTGAGGAAAACGGAGGCCGCCGCCGCCTTGAGCCTCCGCCCCCGCGCCCCATATGCGCAGGGACCCGAATTCATGACGCGCCG
Organism: Albimonas marina; assembly: GCF_029223255.1. Lineage (GTDB taxonomy): Bacteria > Pseudomonadota > Alphaproteobacteria > Rhodobacterales > Rhodobacteraceae > Albimonas. The sequence continues at coordinate 132,575 of NZ_JARHUC010000008.1, read as the reverse complement.
CAGCAGGGGAGCCAACCGCATGACCGAGGCCGCCGGGGATCCGCCCGTCATCGAGCTTTCCCGGGCGGAGCTCACGCTCGCCTCCCGCGCTGGACGGGTGGAGATCCTCAAGGGCGTCGACCTTTCGGTCGCGCGGGGGCAGACGGTGGGCATCGTCGGGCCTTCGGGCTCGGGCAAGTCGTCGCTCCTCATGCTGATGGGCGGGCTGGAACGGGCCACGGGCGGGCGGGTCGCGGCCCTGGGGCAGGACCTGACCCGGATGGACGAGGACGCGCTGGCGCGCTTCCGTCGGGACCATATGGGGGTGGTCTTCCAGTCCTTCCACCTCATCCCCACGATGACCGCGCTGGAGAACGTCGCCACCCCGCTGGAGCTCGCCGGCCACCGCGACGCCTTCGAGCGGGCGGAGGAGGAGCTGGCGGGCGTGGGCCTGGGCAAGCGGCTCGATCACTACCCCGCCCAGCTTTCGGGCGGCGAGCAGCAGCGCGTGGCGCTGGCCCGCGCCGCCGCGCCCCGCCCGCAGATCCTGCTGGCCGACGAGCCCACCGGCAATCTCGACGGCGCCACCGGCGACGCGATCATGGAGCTGCTCTTCGGCCTGCGCGATCGCCACGGCTCGACGCTGGTCATGGTCACCCACGCGCCTGAACTGGCCGCCCGCTGCGACCGCGTGATCCGCGTCGCCGACGGGCTGATCGAGGGCGAGAGCGCGGGCGAGGCCGCGGCGCGCGCCCCCGCCCCCACCCCCGAGGCCGCCGAATGAGCGGGCGCGCCGCCGCCTCCCCCCGCCGATCCTCCCTGCGCCCCGCCTTCGCCATCGCCCGGCGGGAGCTGCGCGGCGGGCTGAAGGGCTTCGGCGTGTTCCTCGCCTGCCTCGCGCTCGGCGTCGCGGCCATCGCCGCCGTCGGCTCGGTCCGCTCCGCGATCTCCGAGGGCCTTTCGCGCGAGGGCCAGGCGATCCTCGGCGGCGACGCGGAGATCGAGTTCACCTACCGCTTCGCCACGCCCGAGGAACGCGCCTGGATGCAGGAGCGCGCCGAGGCCGTCTCCGAGACGGTCGAGTTCCGCTCGATGGTCGCCGCCCCCGGCCCGGACGGCCAGCTCGACCGGGCGCTGACCCAGGTGAAGGGCGTCGACGACCTCTACCCCCTCTACGGCGAGGCGCGCCTGTCCGGCGGCCTGACCCTCGACGAGGCGCTGGAGGCGCGCGACGGAACCTGGGGCGTGGTGATGGCGCAGGCGCTGGTGGACCGGCTGGGCCTCGCCCCCGGCGACCGCGTCCGCCTCGGCGCCGCCGAATACGAACTGCGCGCGGTGCTGGAGCGCGAGCCCGACGAGGCCGCCGCCGGCATGGCCTTCGGCCCGCGCACGCTGATGCATCTCGCGGCGCTGGAGCCCTCGGGCCTGATCGCGCCCGGCACGCTCTACGACACCGACTATCGCCTGCGCCTCGCCCCCGACGTGGACCTCGAGGCGATGTCCTCGGCGATGACCGCGGCCTTCCCCGAGGCCGGCCTGCGCTGGCGCGACCGTCGCAACGGCGCGCCCGGCGTGCAGAACTTCGTCGAGCGCATCGGCGCCTTCCTGGTGCTGGTGGGGCTGGCGGCGCTGGCGATGGGGGGCGTGGGCGTCTCGGCCGCCGTTCGCAGCTACATGGAGCGCAAGACCGACACCATCGCGACCCTCAAGACCCTGGGGGCCGAGGGGCGCACGATCTTCGCGATCTACCTCGCCCAGGTGGGCGCGCTGGCGGCGCTGGGCGTGGGCATCGGCCTCGCCGTCGGGGCCGCGATCCCGGCGCTGGCGGGGCCGCTGCTGGAGGACCGCCTGCCGGTCCCCGCCCTCTTCGACGTCTACGCGCGGCCCCTGTGGGAGGCGGGGACCTACGGCCTGCTCGCCGCGCTGATCTTCGCGCTGTGGCCGCTGGCGCGGGCCCGCGACGTGCGCGCGGCCGCCCTCTATCGCGAGGCGGGGGAGGGCGCGCGCTCTTTCCCCCGGCCCGTCTACCTCGGGGTGATCGCGGCGCTGACGGCGCTGCTGGTGGCGGCGGCGGTGGCCTTCTCGGGCATCTGGCAGATCGCGCTCGGCTTCGCCGGCGGCGTCGCGGGGGCGCTGCTGGTCCTGTGGCTCGCGGCCCTCGGCGTGCGGGCGCTGGCGCAGCGGCTGTCGCGGGGCAGGGCGCTGCGCGGACGGCCCGCGGCCCGGCTCGCGCTGGGCGCGGTGGGCGGATCGACCGGCGAGACCTCGGGCGTCGTGCTCTCGCTGGGGCTCGGGCTCGCGGTGCTGGCGGCGGTGGGGCAGATCGACTGGAACCTGCGCCACGTGATCGACGCGGACCTGCCCGCAAAAGCGCCGGCCTATTTCTTCGTCGACGTGCAGAACGACCAGCTGCCGGGCTTCCTCGAGCGGGCCGAGGCCTATCCCGGCGTCGAGCAGATCGAGACCGCGCCGATGCTGCGCGGCGTGATCACCCGCCTCGACGACGTCCCCGCCCGCGACGCGACGGTGCCCGAGGAATACCAGTGGGTGCTGCGCGGCGACCGCGGCGTGACCTACGCCGCCGCGCCCCCGCCGGGGACCGAGATCACCGAGGGCGAGTGGTGGCCCGAGGACTACGACGGCGAGACCCTGGTCTCCTTCTCGGAGGAGCATGGCAAGGGCCTCGGCCTGAAGCTGGGCGACACCGTCACCGTCTCGGTGCTGGGGCGCGAGATCACCGCGCGGATCGCCAACTTCCGGGTGGTGAACTTCCGCGACATGGGCATCAACTTCCTGATGGTGATGAGCCCCGGCGTGCTGGCCGGCGCCCCGCACACCCACATCGCCACCGTCTACGCCGAGCCCGCCGCCGAGGGCGGCCTGCTGCGCGAGCTGGCGGGCGCCTATCCCAACATCACCGCGATCCGGGTGCGCGACGCCATCGACCGGGTGTCGGAGGCGCTGCGCGAGCTCGCCTCGGCCACCCGCTGGGGCGCCTCGGTCACGCTGGTCACCGGCATCGTGGTTCTGATCGGGGCGGCGGCCGCGGGCGAGCGGCGGCGCGTGTACGAGGCCGCCGTGCTCAAGACCGTGGGCGCCGCGCGCGGGCTGATCCTGCGCAGCTTCGCCCTGCGCTCGGCCCTGCTGGGGGCGGCGGCGGGGATCGTGGCGCTCGCCGCCGGCGTCGCCGCGGGCTGGGCGGTGATGGTCTTCGTGATGGACGCGCCCTACCGGTTCGAGCCGGTTTCGGCCCTGGTGATCGTGGCCGGCGGCGCGGCGGCGAGCCTGCTCGCGGGCCTCGCCTTCGCCGTGCGTCCGCTCGCCGCGCGTCCCGCCCAGGTGCTGCGCGCGCGGGAGTGAGAGTCCGGGCGGTTGGCGGGCGGAAAACCCCTCTCCGACCGGGCGAAAGCCGCGTTGAACGGCCCCCCGGCCGAGGCCCCCGCGCCGCCCCCCGCGACCGGTCGCCGGCGCGGGAGCGCGACCCCGCGCGGACGTGATCGTTTCACGTCGAGAAAAGCTTGAACGCGCAGGCGTGAATCACGATATCCTCACGGAACCGGGCGACCTCCATGGAGGCCGCCTTTCCGCATGAACGCAGAGTTGAACAGGGAAACGCACATGCAGCAGTACGACGCCGTTCGCCGAGCCGGCGCACGCTCGGCCGCGATCGACGAAGGTCTGCGCGGGTATATGAACCGCGTCTATGGCCTGATGGCGGTCGCCATGGTCATCTCGGGCGTGGTCGCATACGTCTTCGGCATGGACCTGAAGGCGGTGATGCAGGGTCAGCCGACCAACATCATTCCGGAGAGCGTTCTGGTCTCGATGTACTCGGGCCCGATCCGCTGGGTGATCATGCTCGCCCCGCTCGGCATGGTGTTCCTCTTCGGCGCCGCGATGCGCAAGATGTCCGACGCTGGAGCGCAGCTGTTCTTCTGGGCCTTCGCGGCCCTGATGGGCCTGTCGATCGCCTCGATCTTCGCGGTCTACACCGGCATCTCGATCGCCCAGACCTTCTTCGCCACGGCCATCGCCTTCGGCGGTCTCAGCCTCTACGGCTACACGACCAAGAAGGACCTGTCCGGCATGGGCACGTTCCTGCTGATGGGCGTTATCGGGCTGGTGGTCGCCTCGCTGATCAACATCTTCATCGCCTCCTCGGCGCTGCAGTTCGCGATCTCGGTGGTGGGCGTGCTGGTGTTCGCGGGCCTGACCGCCTATGACACCCAGCAGATCAAGAACGAGTACCTGGAGCTGAGCGCCATGGGCCCGCAGGGCGAGGCCTACATGGGCAAGTCCGCCATCGGCGGGGCGCTGCGCCTGTACCTCGACTTCCTGAACATGTTCATGTTCCTGCTGCAGTTCATGGGCAACCGCGAGTAACCGCGGGCGCCATCCGAACGTCGAAGGGCCGGGGTCATCCCCGGCCCTTTTCGTTTGCGTGCGAGGCGCAGGGGACGGAGGCGCCGCGTCGGCCGTCCCGCCCGTGGGACCCCGCCCGCCCGCGGCGCATCGCAAACCGGGCGCCGCCTGGCGACGGCCGCCCCATGCGCCGACGCCGGGGCGCGCCGCGGGCGGGCGGGCGGCGTCGCGCGCGACGCCCGACGCGGCGCCTCCTCGTCGCCGCCGGCGACCCGTCTCAGAACTTTTCGACCCAGGGCCGGATCTCGATCTCCCATGACCAGGCGGAGCGCGGCTGCGCCAGCAGGTCGAGGTAGGTCTGCGCCACCGCGTCGGGCTCGAGCAGCGCGTCGGGGCTCGCCGGCTCGCGCACGGCGGAGCGGATGCCCCCGTCGATCACAACGTGCCCGACATGCACGCCCTTGGGGTGCAGCTCCCGCGCCAGGCTCTGCGCGAGGCCCCTGAGCGCGAACTTGCCCATCGCGAAGACCGAGGAGTTCGGAAACCCCTTCACCCCCGCCGAGGCGCCGGTCAGCAGGATCGCGCCATGCCCCGCCGGGACCATCCGCCGCGCCGCCTGCTGGGCGACGTGGAAGGCGCCCAGCGCGGTGATCGCCACCGCCGCCTCCACCGCCGCGCCGTCCAGCTCCTCGATCGGGCCGCGCACCCGGGCGGAGGGATTGTAGACCACCACGTCCGGCGCCTCCTCCGCATCCAGCTCCGCGAAGAGCGCCGCCACCGCCTCGCGGTCCGAGGCGTCGAGCGCATGGGTCCGCGCGCCGGTCTCCGCCGCGAGCTCCGCCAGCTTCTCGAGGTTGCGCGCGGCGAGCGTGACCCGCAGGCCCTGCGCCGAGAGCTTGCGCGCCAGCGAGGCGGACAGGCCCGGACCGGCCCCTACGATCAGGGCGTGGGAGTAGGGGATCATGGCGGCCTCCGGCAGGACGGACAGGGAGGCCGAGCCAAGCGCAGGCCGGACGCGCGCGCAAGGGAAAGGCGGGGGGGGGGCGCGCTACGCGGGACGCGACAGGGCGGGAGAACCGAGGCGCGGCTCAGGATTGGGGCAGGGCGGACCAGGACAGGGCGGTGGCAGATGGACGGGCGCGGGACGGGCCCTAGCGGCGCGCTCGAAGCCCGCGGGCGCGCTCCCGGGCCGTGCGCGGCGGAGACCCGGCGGCCGCCGGCTCTCGTCGGTTCGTCGCGGGGCAGAGCCTGACGGCGAAGCCTCGGCTGCCGGGCGCGCACGCCTCGATCGGGCGCGCCGAGGGGGCGAGTCGCGCCCAAGGCCCCGCGCAAGCGAAAGGGGCGGGCCGAATTCGGCCCGCCCCTTTCGGAACTTTCGTTGAAAGCGCGATCAGCGCCGCGGCCCCGTCCGGGGCCCGCGGATCACTTGATCTTGCCTTCCTTGTACTCGACGTGCTTGCGCGCGACGGGGTCGTACTTCCGCACCGCCATCTTGTCGGTCATCGTGCGGCTGTTCTTCTTCGTCACGTAGAAGTGCCCGGTGCCCGCGGTCGAGTTCAGGCGGATCTTAACGGTGGTCGGCTTGGCCATCTCGGACTCTCCCGGCGCCGTGTCGGCTCGGTTGCGCCCCGGAGGCCCGGAGCGGTGGATTGAATTCGGAGCGCGCTAGATACCTGACGCACGCCGCGAGTCAACCCTCGCGGCGCGCGGACGAGCGTCAGAGCGCGTCGTAGAAGCTGCGTTCCTTCTCGTGATGGAAGAAGGGCGCGGGACGGTCGGCGGGAAGCTGGCCCGGTGGGGTCTGGGCGAGGATCTCCTCCACCTCCGCCAGCACCACCTCGGTGATCAGCGGCAGGTCCAGGTCGCGGGCCTCGCGGATGGTCAGCCAGGTCAGGTGGCTCAGCTCGCCCGAGGCGCGGCTGAGGTCGTCGGGGTCCGAGGCCAGCTGGTCCGCATCCACCAGGAAGAAGCGCGCGTCGAATCGCTTCGGCCGGTAGGGGGGCGTGATGGCGCGGAAGATGAAGGTCAGCCGGTCGCAGGCCGGCATGTGCCCCGAGGCGAGGAAGTCCCGCCAGGAGGGGTCCGTCATCCGGTCGGCGAGCTCGGCGGCCCGCGGGTCGGGGCGGCCCAGGATCAGGCCCGTCTCCTCGAAGGTCTCGCGCACCGCGGCGCGCGACAGGGGGCCGGCCATGTTCGGGGGCGACATCTTCTCCAGCCGCGCCACGCAGGCGGCGCGCAGGGGGGCGGCCTCGGGCGCGTCGTGATCCTCGGGGTCGAGCGCGCCGCCCGGGAACACGAACTTCGAGGGCATGAAGCTCGCCCCCTTGCCGCGCTGGCCCATCAGGATGCGGGGATGGTCGCCGTCGCGTCGGGCGATCACCGCGGTGGCGGCGTCGCGGGGGGCGGGGGCGGGGGATTTCGCGCCGGCCGGGCCGGTCTGCGAAGCGGGGGAGGCGGCGGCCGCCTCCGGCGTCTCAGGCATGGGGGACATTCGTGGCTCCTTCTCCCGGCAATCTGCCCGTCGGAAGAAGTCCTGTCCAGCCGGCCGGTCGAATGACGGGCGCAGGATCGTCCGCGCCGTCGCAGGGGCGGCCTGCGCCGCCCGGTCGGTCAGCGCCGGGGCGCGAAGCCCGCCATGCGCTTTGCCCATTGCAGGCCCACCACCATGCCCTTGAAGCGCGGCAGCAGCACCAGCGACAGCAGCAGCGCCGCCGGCGGCCACAGCACCCAGTGCACCCACATCGGCGGGTTCCACACGTCCCACACCGTCAGCATCGCCGGCGCGATCAGGTGGCCCACCACCAGGATGGTCATCCAGGTGGGCAGGTCGTCGGCGCGGTGCAGGTCCAGCCGCTCCGAACAGGCGGGGCAATGGTCGCGCACCTTCAGATAGCCGTCGAACAGCGGACCGCCCCCGCAGGCGGGACAGGTGCGCCGCCAGCCGCGGCGCAGGGCGCGACGCACGTCGCGCTCCGCTTCCGATGCGCCGCCCACCTCGTCGCGGCGAAGAATCCCCCCGTCCGCCATGGCGGCGCCGGAAGCGTCGAGCGCGATATGCTGTTCGTGTTTCATGCGGGGCAGGGTACGCGCGCAAGGCCGCGGCGCCAGTGCGCCAGTCGTCTTGCGTCAGCGTGTCGCCTCCCGTTGCGCCAACCCCTTAAGGGCATTGCCGGAGCGGGAAAATGGGTGCGCTGCAGCATGGCCGCGGCGGCGCGGAGGCCCCCCTCCGCCGCGTGGCGCGGAGGGGGTTCGAGGAGCTCCTCCGCCCCCTCCGGATCGCCGCCCGCACGCCCGATTTCGGCCCGCTTCGCGAAATTATCCTCGGCCCGGCGACGGAACCGCGCCGGGGCGGCGTTGAACGCCTGAACCCCGGGGGGAGATAGGGCCCGGACGGCGCGCCGCGCGGCGCGGCCCGGCCGGGCGAAGACCTTGGAAGGATGAAGCGATGACGAGACCGAACCGAGCCCGCGCCCGCGCCGCCCTCGCGGCGGCCCTGGCGGCCGGCCTCGGCGCCGCCCTGGCGCCGGCGGCCGTCCTGGCCGAACCCGGCGACCGCGGCGAGCGCATGTTCAAGCGCATGGACGCCGACGGCGACGGCAAGCTGACCACCGCCGAGATCCAGAACGTGGCGCTGGAGCGGTTCGAGCGGATGGACGCGAACGACGACGGCAAGGTCGCGCGCGCCGAGATGGCCGCCCTGATCGAGGCCCGCGACGAGAAGCGCGACGCCCGCGCCGAGAAGCGCGCCGCCAAGGTGATCGCGCGCGCCGACGCCAACGGCGACGGCCGCCTGCAGCGCACCGAGTTCGACGCGGCGGTCGAGAAGATGGGCCGCCTGCGCCGCGACAAGGCGCCGGACTTCGCCGAGCTCGACGCAGACCGCGACGGCGCGCTGACCGCGACCGAGCTCGCCGAGGCCGCCCGCCGCAAGGGCGGGACGCGGGCGATGAAGCGCTTCGACGCCGCCGACGAGAACGGCGACGGCGTGGTGACGCGGGCCGAGTTCGCCTCCTCCGACGCCATCGCGCGCCTCGACCGGCTGGTCGCCCAGGCCGACGTGAACGACGACGGCGCCATCAGCCGGGATGAGGCGCAGGCCTTCGCGCGCAAGGGCGGCGCCCGCCGCCTTGACGGGAACGACTGAGGCTGCTCCTGAGAGACGCCGGCGCCGCCCCGCTTGCGGGCGGCCCCGATGACGATCCGCCCGGCGGCGCTCGGCCGCCGGGCGCCCTCCGCCGCGGCTCGAGAGGGGAGGCGCGATGCCCTGGGACGCCGCCGGGCCTGGGACGAGGATGGACGACGACGACGCGCTGATGGCCCGGGCCGCCGCCGGGGAGCCGGCCGCATCCCGTGCGCTGATCGCGCGCCACGGGCCGAAGGCGCTCGGCCTCGCGATCGCCATGCTCTCCGACCGGGCCGAGGCCGAGGACGTCGCCCAGGAGGCGATGCTGCGCCTGTGGAAGCAGGCGCCGAAATGGCGTCCGGGCGAGGCGCAGGTGGGCACCTGGCTGCACCGGGTGGTGCAGAACCTCGCCATCGACCGCCTCCGCCGCCGTCGCCGCTGGAGCCAGGACGATCCGCCCGAGCGCCCCGACGGCGCGCCCGGCGCCGAGGCGCGCCTGGCCGAGGCCGACCGCGCCGCCGCCCTGCGCGCCGCCATCGCCGATCTGCCCGAGCGTCAGCGCGCGGCGTTGACCCTTCGCCACTTCGCCGAACTGTCGAACCCCGAGATCGCGCAGAGGCTGGACCTGAGCGTCGAGGCGGTGGAAAGCCTGCTGGCGCGCGCCCGCCGGGGCCTCGCCGCCGCCCTGAAGGACCGGCGCGAGGCGCTGGGGCTCGAGGTCGGGCTGGACCCGGCGGGGAGCCTCGATGGCTGAGCGGGCGGCGCGGGCGATGAACGATCCCGCCTGCGTCGCAGCGCCTGGGCGGACTGCGGCGGGCGGACTGTGGCGAAAAAATGTGGGCCGGCCCGGGTCCGAAGCGACGGAACCGGCGCCGGGGCGCGTGCAACCGATGAACGACGCCGGGGATCCGCCCCGGCCAAGGAGGACGGCGCGATGACGACGCGCAGGGATGTGGACGGCAGCAACGGCGACCCGGCGGGCCGCGAGGCCGCGCCCGGATTCGGGCGCGCCGGGCAGGACGTCGGAGCCGGGGCGCCCTCGGGACGGGATCTCTCCGACCCGGGCCGCGGGCCCGACGCGACCCCTGCCGCGGCCTTCCGCGACCTCGCCCTCGTCCACGGTCCCGACCTCGAGACCTGGCCCGAGGCCGAGCGTGCCTCCGCCCGCGCCTTCGCCGCCGCCGAGCCCCGCGCGGCCGCCGAGGCGCTGGCCGAGGCCGCGGAGCTCGACGCGGCGCTCGGCGCCTGGGCGTCCGAGGCGGCGCCCCTGTCCGGGGATCTCTTGGCGCGCCTGGCCGCGGATGCGGACGCGACGCTGCCGGGCGTGCTCTCGGCCCTGCCGGCGCCTGCGGTCGAGCCGCGGCGCGGCCGCCCGGCGCCCCGCCCGGCGGCCCGGGCCGCGCGCGGCTGGCGCCCGCTCGCCCGCTTCGGCGCGCCGGCGGCCTTCGCGGCCTCGGCCGCGCTGGGGGTGGCGCTGGGCTATGCGAACGACGATCCCGTCTCGCAGGGCTTCGCCGCGCTCGCCATGGGCGCCTACGAGGAGGCCTACGACGTGTCCCTGCTGGACGTGGACCTGCTGAGCGAAGACGCCTTCCCCGACGCGGAGACGGTGCGATGACGGCGGTGGACGCCGATCGCGACGCCGCCGGTCCGCCGCCCTCCGGCCCGCGGACCGGGCGGACCCGGCGCTGGGTGATCTGGGCGCTGGCGGCCTCGGTCTGCGTGAACCTGCTGCTGATCGGGGCGGCGGGCGGCGCCTTCCTGCGCCACGGCGGCCCGCCGCCAGGCGAGATGCCCTCGGGCTTCGACCGGGTGACGCTGTGGCGGATGTTCCGCGCCCTGCCGCCCGAGGCGCGCGACGACGCGCGCGACCTTATCGGCGAGAGGCGCGACGAGATGATCGACCTCGCCCGCTCCCGCGACGCCGCCCGCGCGCGCATCGCCGTGGCGATGGAGGCCGCGCCCTTCGATCCCGCGGCGCTGGCCGCGGCCCTAAACGAGGCCCGCGCGGCCGAGCGGCGCAGCCGCGACCTGGCGGATGCGCTGCTGCTCGAGGTCGCCTCCGACCTCTCGCCCGCCACCCGCGCCGAGATCGCCGAGGCGCTGCGCGAGCGTCGCCGCAAGGGCTTCCGCCATCGCTGGGGCGAGGATCACGAGCCGGGCCGCGACGCCGACTGAGCGCGGCCCCCTCGCCCGAACCGCACCTTCCTTCAGCCCCCGCCTGCGCCCGCCGGCGGGGGTTTTTCGTGCGCCGCCCCCGTCAGGAGCCGGCGAAGGAGACCCGGTCCCGTCCCTGGCTCTTGCTGCGGTAGAGCGCGGCGTCGGCCAGCGCCATCAGGCGGGAGGAGCGGTCCTCGGCGCTCGCGCCGGGGACGATCCCGACGGCGGCGGCGCGGGAGGGGCGGGCGAAGGCGGCGGTCGGCTCGGCCATGCCGGCGGGCGCGAGCGCGATGGGGCGGGGCCGCGGCGGCAGGGACGCGGCCCCGACCCCCGTCGCCGCGCCGGTCGGGGGGCGCGCGGACGGGAGCGTTCGGCCCGGGCCGGGCGCGGCGACCGCCACGCCGATCGAGACGGTGACCGGGATCGCCTCGCCCTCCGGCGTCGGGAAGGGGGCGTCGGCGACGGCGGCGCGCACCCGCTCGGCCACGCCGCGGGCCTCGGCCTCGTCGGCGTCGGGCAGGGCCACGCAGAACTCCTCCCCCCCGATCCGCGCCACCAGGTCGACCCCGCGCACCGCGGCGCGCAGGCGGGCGGCGAAGCCGCGCAGCACCGCGTCGCCGGCGGGGTGGCCGTGGCGGTCGTTGATCTGCTTGAACCGGTCGAGGTCGAGCAGCATCAGCGACAGCGGCCGGCCGGCGGCGGCGCACTGGGCGGCCATCGCGGCCAGGTGCGTCTCGGCGTATCGGCGGTTGAACAGGCCCGTCAGCGGATCGGTCACCGCCAGCTCCAGCCCCTGGCGCACCGCATCGCGCAGCCGGTCGGAGCAGCGCTTGCGCCGCAGCTGGGTGCGCAGGCGGGCGCCGAGCTCGGCGAGGTCGGCGGGGGCCGCGACGCAATCGCTCGCGCCCAGGTCCAGCGCCGTGTCCGCGGCGGACGACCCGGCGGGCAGGACGACGATCAGCCCCGCGTCGCGCATCGCGGGACGGCCGCGGATGGCCGCGACCAGGCGCAGCGCATCCTCGACCGCGCCGCCCCGGCGCAGGTCCGGCTCGATCAGCACCAGCTCCGGCGGGGCGAGGTCGACCGCCTCCAGCGCCTCCCGCCCGTCGCCGGCGCGGCGCACCGCGAGGCCGAGCCCGGTCGAGAGCTGCGCCGCGCGGCGTCGCGCGCCGCCGTCGGCGCGCACCAGCAGCAGGTCGCCGGGGGCGCGCGCCCCCTCCGCCGCCGCGGCGCGCTCGGCCTCGGGCGCGACCAGGCCCAGGGCGCGGGCGGTGCGCTCGCGCGCGCGCAGCTCGTCGACCATCGCCTTCACCCGCATCAGGTTGCGCAGCCGCGCCAGCAGCGCCGCGTCGTCCATGGGCAGGGAGAGGAAATCGTCCGCCCCCGCCTCGAGCACCGCGAGCCGGTCGCCGGGGCTCGCCGCCTCGGCCGCGATCAGCAGGGGGGCGTGGCGCAGGCAGGGGTGCGCCTTCAGCGCCCGGCAGAGCGCGAGGCCCGCCATGCCCCCCGCGCGCGCGTCGGCGATCACCACGTTGGGCTCGCAGTTCAGCGCCTCGTCCAGCGCGGCGCGCCCGTCGGGAACGAGGCGCACGGCGAGGAAGGCGGCCGACAGCCGGTCCGCCAGGCGGTGGGCGGCCACGTGGGGGCCGGAGGCGATGAGGATACGTCCGGGCATCGTCGGCTTCCGGGACCAGGAGCGCAGGGCGCCGAGGCGTCGCGTCTTGCGCGGCCGGCGGCCGCGCGCGAGAAGTCTGGTTGAGAAACGTTAACGGAATCTTGCCGAGGCCCCGACGTCATGAAGATCGCCTGTCCGATCCCGTCCGCCGGGGCCCTGCGCCCCGCGCCGGGCGCCGTTCCCCGGCCCCGCGCCGCCGCCGCCTGCCGGGGGCCGCGATGACCCCCGCGGCGGCCGAGCAGGTGGCGCTGCGGGCGCTGGGCTTCCTGGCGGGGCGCGAGGACGAGCTGACCGTCTTCATGGCGGCCGCCGGCCTCTCGCCCGACGACCTGCGCGCGCGGGCGGCGGAGCCGGATTTCCTGGGCTTCGTGCTCGACTACCTGCTGCAGGACGAGACGCTGCTGATCGACTTCTGCCAGGAGCAGGGCCTGCCGTTCGACCAGCCGATGCGCGCCCGCCAGGCGCTGCCGGGGGGCGACGCGCCGGACTGGACCTGAGCGGGCGGCCGCACGGGACTCGCCGCCCCTGCGGGGGCGTCTCGCCCGCCCGGCCGCCCGCCTCCCTCCCCGCCGCCGCGGCGGGGCGGCGACGCCGGGGGCGCTTGTCGACTCGGGGCGGGCGCCGGAGAATGCGCCCATGTCTCTTCCGCCCGGATTCATCGACGAGCTGCGCGATCGCGTCAGCCTGGCCTCGCTGGTCGGGCGCAAGGTCGCGTGGGAACGGGCCAAGACCAACCCCGCCAAGGGCGACTACTGGGCGCCGTGCCCCTTCCACCAGGAAAAGACCGCCTCCTTCCACGTGAAGGACCGCGAGGGGTTCTATTACTGCTTCGGCTGCCAGGCGAAGGGCGACCACATCACCTTCCTGCGCGAGGCCGAGAACCTGGGCTTCATGGAGGCGGTCGAGGCGCTGGCCCAGATGGCCGGCATGCAGATGCCCGCCCGCGACCCGGCCGAAGCCAAGCGCGCCGAGGCGAAGAAGGGTCTCGCCGAGGTGATGGAGCAATGCGTGAAGCACTTCCGCATGCAGCTCCGCACCGCCAAGGCGGCGGAGGCGCGCGCCTACCTCGCGCGTCGCGGCCTCGACGAGGCCGCGCAGGCGCGCTTCGAGATCGGCTTCGCCCCCGACGAGCGCGGCGGGCTGCTCGACGCCATGGCCGCCAAGGGGGTCGAGGCCGAGATGCTGGTGCGCGCCGGCATGCTGATCCGCCCCGAGGAGGGCGACCGCCGCGGCACCCGCCCGTTCGACCGCTTCCGCGGCCGGATCATGTTCCCGATACGCGACGCGCGCGGGCGCTGCATCAGCTTCGGCGGCCGGGCGCTGAGCCCGGAGGCGCGGGCCAAGTACCTCAACGGGCCGGAGACGGAACTCTTCGACAAGGGCCGCTCGCTGTTCAACCACGGCCCCGCGCGGGAGGCGGCGGGCAAGGGCGCGACGCTGATCGCGGCCGAGGGCTACATGGACGTGATCGCGCTGGTGGGCGGCGGCTTCGAGGGCGCGGTCGCGCCGCTGGGCACCGCCGTCACCGCCGAGCAGCTGCAGATGCTGTGGAAGATGGCGGACGAGCCGGTGGTGGCGCTCGACGGCGACGCGGCCGGCCTGCGCGCGGCGCGCCGGCTCGCGGACCTCGCCCTGCCGCTGATCGGGCCCGGCCGCTCCCTTCGCTTCGCGCTGCTGCCCGCGGGCAAGGATCCCGACGACCTGATCCGCGCCGAGGGGCCGGGCGCGATGCAGGCGGTGCTCGACGAGGCGCTGCCGCTGGTCGAGATGCTGTGGCGCGCGGCGACCGAGGACCGCGAGCTCGACAGTCCCGAGCGGCGCGCGGCGCTCGACCGCGACCTCGGGCAGATGCTGCGCAAGATCCCCGACCAGAACCTGCGCCGCCACTACGTCGAGGCGATGCGCGAGCGGCGCGACGCGCTGTTCCGCCCGGCGGGCGGGCGGGCCGCGGGGCCGGCCGGGCCGGATTTCGCGCCCGCCTTCGATCCGGGCGGCTACCAAGGCGGCTACGACGCGCCCTACGGCGACGGCGCCTATGGCGACGGCTCTCGCGACCGGGGCTCCTACACCGGCGGCGCCGGCGGCGGCTTCGGCAAGGGCGGGCGCAAGGGCGGCGGGCGGAAGTTCCCCCGCGGGGGCGGCCGCCGCGGCGCCTTCGACTCCGGCTTCGCCGAGGGCCCCTCGCCCGAGGTGCGCGCCAGCGCGCTCGCCGCCTCCGCCGAGGCCGAGATCCGCATCCGCGAGAGCATGATCCTGTGGGGCGTGCTCAACCACCCCGAGGCCGCCGAGCGCCACGAGGACTCGCTGCGCGAGATGCCCTTCGCCGATCCGGCCCTCGCGCGCCTTCGCGACGCGCTGCTCGACTGCCTTCCCGCGGCGCTCGACAGCGACGCCCCCCGCGATGCGCTGTCGCGGGCGCTCGCCGAACGGGTGAACGGCGACCCGCGCGGCGCGCTCTCGGCCGGCCCCCTCGCGCTGACCCGCGCGCTGGGCCCGGAGGCGGGGGCCGACGTGGCCGCCGCCGCCCTGGCCGAGGCGTTGGACCGCCACGCGGGACACCTCTCCGCCAGGGAGGAAGGAAAGGCCGCCATCGAGGAGATTTCCCTCGACACGGCCGATGAAATCGCCCATCGCCTCGCCTACATCTCCCGCGAGCGGGAAGAGGCCGCGCGCCGCGGAGTCGGCGGCGAGGCCGGGACCTCGGAAGGGGACGATCAGCTGTCGCGGTGGTTGGGCTCGTTCATCGAGTCGGAACCGTGGCGTAAAAAGCCCAGGCGTCGGAGTTAGCGCCGGGCATGGTGATTCGACAGCCGAATCGCCTATATCGGTACGGAGCAGGACGGCGCGGGAGCGTCAGACGGCGAGTCGCCCGCGTGCGGAGGGCGTCGCCCTGGAGGATTTGAATGGCTGCGAAGGACATCGACGACTCCAAGGAAGAGGAGCAGGCCGAAGCCTCGGGCCCGATGCTCGACATGAGCCAGGCCGCGGTGAAGAAGATGATCGCCGCCGCGAAGGCGAAAGGCTTCATCACCTACGAGGAGTTGAACCGGGTGCTTCCGCCCGAGCAGGTGAGCTCGGAGCAGATCGAGGACGTGATGTCCCTCCTGTCGGAGATGGGCGTCAACGTCGTCGAGGAGGAGGAGACCGAGGCCGAGGAGGCCAAGGAGGAATCCAAGGAGGTCGTCCCCGCCCAGACCCAGTCCGAGAGCCTCGACCGCACCGACGACCCGGTGCGCATGTACCTGCGAGAGATGGGCTCGGTCGAGCTGCTTTCGCGCGAGGGCGAGATCGCCATCGCCAAGCGCATCGAGGCCGGCCGCGGCACGATGATCTCGGGTCTGTGCGAAAGCCCGCTGACCTTCCAGGCCATCACCATCTGGCGCGATGAGCTGGTCGAGGAGCGCATCATGCTCCGCGACGTCATCGACCTGGAGACGACCTTCGGCGCCTCGATGGACGAGGAGGCCGAGGAAGTCGTCGCCGAGGCCGAGGGCGAGGAGGCCGCCGCCGAGGTCCACGTCGGCCCCGAGGCCGCCGCCGCCCGCGCCGCGACCGAGCCCGGCAAGTCCGAGGACGACGAGACCGCCGAGGGCGAGGAGCCGCGCCGCGCCGAGGCCGACGACGCCGACGAGGAGGAGGAGCAGGCCAACCTGTCGCTCGCCGCGATGGAGGCCGCGCTCAAGCCCGATGTTCTGGCCAAGCTCGACCGCATCGCCGAGGACTACGTGCGCCTGCGCGAGATGCAGACCTCGCGCATCGGCGCCGCGCTGTCCGAGACCAAGTCCTTCTCCGCGCACGAGGAGCTGGACTACCAGCGCCTGCGCGCCGAAATCGTGATCCTCGTCAACGAGCTGCACTTCCACAACAACCGCATCGAGGCGCTGGTCGACCAGCTCTACGGCATCAACCGCCGCCTGATGACGCTGGAAGGCCAGCTGGTGAAGATGGCCGACCAGGCCCGCGTCGACCGGCGCGAGTTCATCGAGGAATACCGCGACTCGGAGCTCGACCCGATGTGGCTCGAGCGGGTGGCGAAGCTGAAGGGCAAGGGCTGGGCGATCTTCGCCGAGAAATACGGCGCCCGCGTCGAGGAGGTCCGCGCCGAGATCGGCCAGATCGGCCACCATGTCGGCGTCGACATCCCCGAGTTCCGCCGCATCGTCCAGACCGTCCAGAAGGGCGAGAAGGAAGCGCGGCAGGCCAAGAAGGAGATGGTCGAGGCCAACCTGCGCCTCGTGATCTCCATCGCCAAGAAGTACACGAACCGCGGCCTGCAGTTCCTGGACCTGATCCAGGAGGGCAACATCGGCCTGATGAAGGCCGTGGACAAGTTCGAGTACCGGCGCGGCTACAAGTTCTCGACCTACGCGACGTGGTGGATCCGGCAGGCGATCACCCGCTCGATCGCCGACCAGGCGCGGACCATCCGCATCCCGGTCCACATGATCGAGACGATCAACAAGCTGGTCCGCACCGGGCGCCAGATGCTGCACGAGATCGGCCGCGAGCCGACCCCGGAGGAACTGGCCGCCAAGCTCCAGATGCCGCTGGAGAAGGTGCGCAAGGTGATGAAGATCGCCAAGGAGCCGATCTCCCTCGAAACGCCGATCGGCGACGAGGAGGACAGCCAGCTGGGCGATTTCATCGAGGACAAGAACGCGGTCCTGCCGCTGGACTCGGCGATCCAGGCGAACCTCAAGGACACCACCACCCGGGTCCTGGCGAGCCTGACCCCGCGCGAGGAGCGCGTGCTGCGCATGCGCTTCGGCATCGGCATGAACACCGACCACACGCTGGAAGAGGTCGGCCAGCAGTTCTCGGTCACCCGCGAGCGCATTCGCCAGATCGAGGCGAAGGCGCTGCGCAAGCTCAAGCACCCGAGCCGCTCGCGCCGTCTGCGCAGCTTCCTCGACAGCTGATCCTCGCCGCACGGGCGACGACAGGGGCCGGCGGATCCTTCCGCCGGCCCTTTCATTTGTCCGTCAGGTGGGATGGTCCGGCCGGCTTGCAGTCGATTGTCGCTACGGAAGTTCGAATCTGTTAATCTCGGTTCCGTGTATTGAAACCGCCCGGCGCGCCGGGCGCGTCATGGGCCGCCGCGGAGGGGAGCCGCGTCGGCGTGGTGTATTGGGGACCCTTGAAATGAAGCTCGCATCGCTCGCGCTCGCCGCGTCCGTCGCGGTCGTCGCTCAGCCCGCGCTGGCGCTGGACGTCGGCTACACGCTGGTCATCAGCGGCAACACCAACGTGCCGGACTTCCAGCTGACCAACGACTCGGACGCGGCCCAGATCACCCGGTTTCGCTTCACGATCGGCGACGTCTCCTACAACTTCGACTACGTCGCCAACTTCAGCTACACGCCGCCCGGCGGCTTCAGCGCCTCGATCATCACGGGCGACATCAACAACAGCGGCGTCCGCACCGACGAGTTCGAACTGGGCTACGTGGGCTTCGACCCGACCGAGACCTTCCGGATGCAGACCGACGTCGATCCCGACAGCGGGAACCTGACGGTGAACTTCAACTCGATCTTCTGGAACAACGGCGAGGCCGACAGCTCCTTCATGGAGGTCACCTTCTCGACCGGGGAGGTGCTGAGCCAGTTCGCGGGCGACCAGACCGTGGCATCCTCCTACACGTTCCAGCAGTCCTCGACCTCGGCCGTCCCGGTCCCCGCGGCGCTGCCGCTGCTGGGCGGGGGGCTCGCCGTCGCGGGCCTGCTGCTGCGCCGCGCCAGGGGTTGAGCGCAGGGGGCGTCGCCCCCGCCATGAACCCCGCCTGACCGCCGCGTCCGGTTCGCTTGACGCCGCGTACCCTCGGCGCGAGCATCGGTTTCTGAGGAAACGCCCGCGCCGGCGCGACGATGCGCACGACAACCGGAACGCCCCGAAGGGCGCCCCGCCGCGCGCCGAGACGTGGATATCGGGGAAAGGCCCGCGCCGACGTCGTCTCGGCCGCGGACCAAGTCGTCCGCGCGCGGACGACGGGGCGGAGACGAACCATGGCCTTCATTCTGGCGACCGACACGACCACGCAGATCGAACTCGCCGACAACGACCGGCTCTATGTCCCCCGCGACGTCACCGTCGCCGTCGGGACCCAGGCCGCCGTCGTCGGCGCCGCGATCGACGCCAACGGGCACGAGGTGATGGTGGACGGCGCCATCGTCTCGGGCGCCGGCAACGCGATCATCCTGGGCGACGACGCCTCGGGCATCGGCCAGAACCGCCTGGTAGTGGGCGAGACGGGCGTGCTGCGCTCGCTCAACGTTCCCGGGAACTCCGCGGTCTACATGATCGGCACGGACTCGGCCTTCCAGAACGCGGGCGAGGTGACCGGCACCTGGGGCGCCTTCCTGCAGGAATGGGACGACGGCACGGTGCTCAACACCGGCCTCCTGCAGGGCATCCAGCAGGAGGCGCTCTACATCACCACCGCGCTGGGGGTGAACGTCATCAACACCGGCCTGATCGCGGCGGACGTGAACGCCCTGCAGGGCATCAACGCCTCCTTCGAGCGGCTGTTCAACTCCGGCGAGATCATCGGCGGCGACGGCGGCTACGGCGTTCTCGTCAGCTCCCCCGACGCCGGCTCGGTGCTGGTCAACCGCGGCCTGATCGTGGGGGACGAGGCGGCCGTCCAGCTCTCGGACCAGGACGACCTGCTGCGCAACCGCGGCGACATCGACGGCGACGTGCGGTTGGGCGATGGCGCCGACGTCTACAACGGCGGCCGGCGCAGCGAGGTCGACGGCCGGATCCAGGGCGAGGGCGGCGACGACGAGCTCAAGGGCGGCGCCGCCGACGACCTGATCTTCGGCGGCGACGGCGCGGACGAGATCCACGGCCGCCGCGGCGACGACGACCTGAAGGGCGACGCGGGCGAGGACGTGTTCGTGGTGGCCCTGCGCAACGGCGACGACGTGATCCGCGACATGACCCACGGCGAGGACCACGTCGACCTCTCGGCCTTCGACCTGAACTGGAAGCCCCTGAAGAAGCAGCTGATGGCGGACACCGACCAGGGCGTGCGGATCGACCTCGAGGATCATCGCGGCGGCACGCTGCTGCTCGAGGGGCTGGAGATCTCCGACCTGTCGAAGGGCGACTTCATCCTGTGAGGGCGGCGCAGGTTCCGGGTTGACCGGGGCGGGTTCGGGCGGCTGGATGCGGCCATGTCCGAGCCCGCCCGACTCCGCCTGTCCAACGCCGACGCCCGCCGGCTGTTCCTCCACCGCCACGCCCTCTCCGACCCCGGTCCCGAGACGCCGGGCAAGGCCGGGCTTGTGGAGCTGATCCGCCGGCTGGGCTTCGTGCAGGTGGACTCGATCGCCACCGTCGAGCGGGCGCACCACATGATCCTGTCGGCGCGCCGCCGCTCCTACCGCCCGAAGCACCTCGCCCCCCTGCTGGAGCGCGACCGCACGCTGTTCGAGCACTGGACCCACGACGCGAGCCTGATCCCGACCGAGTTCTTCCCCCACTGGCGCCCCCGCTTCGCCCGCGACCGGGAGCGGCTGGCGCGCGCCTACCGCAACTGGCAGGGCGACTTCGCCCACCGCTTCGACGACGTGCTGGAGCACATCCGCGCCAACGGCGCCGCCCAGGCCCGCGAGATGGCCGGCGACGACGAGAGCCGCACCGGCGAGATGTGGTCCTGGACCCCCTCCAAGACCGCGGTGGAGTTCCTGTGGCGCTCGGGGGAGCTGGCGGTGTGCTCGCGCTCCGGCTTCCAGAAGCGCTTCGACCTGGCCGAGCGGGTGATCCCGCCCGAGCATTTCGACCGCCACCCCTCGCGCGAGGAGACCATCGACTGGGCCTGCCGCGGCGCGCTCGACCGGCTGGGCTTCGCCACCTCGGGCGAGATCGCGGCCTTCTGGGAGACGGTGACCAAGGCCGAGGCCCGCGACTGGTGCGCCGCCCGCCTCGCCGAAGGCGCGATCGAGGAGGTGGAGATCGAGACCGCGTCCGGCGCCCAGCGCCGCGCCTACGCCTGGCCGGGCCTGGACGAGGCCGCCGCCGCCGCGCCCCCCGCACCCGGCCGCCTGCGGGTCCTGTCGCCCTTCGATCCCGCGCTGCGCGACCGCAACCGGGCGGAGCGGCTGTTCGGCTTCTTCTACCGCATCGAGATCTACGTCCCCGCCCCCCGCCGCCGCTGGGGCTACTACGTCTTTCCGCTGCTGGAGGGGGACCGCCTGGTCGGGCGCATCGACATGAAGCGGCGCGACGGCCGGCTCGAGGTCTCGGCGCTGTGGCCCGAGGCCGGCGTCGCCTTCGGCAAGGGCCGGCTCGCGCGGCTGGAGGCCGAACTCGCCCGCGTCGCGCGCTTCTGCGGCTGCGAGGAGGTGACCTTCCTCGACGGCTGGCTGCGCGCCCCGGGCCACCCGCCCGAGCCGGCCCTGGAAACGGTTGACGGTTGATCCCGATCAAGGTTTCGCGACCCGCCGCGCCCTACAAGGATCGCGAGGCGGCCCCCATCTGAAGGAGGGGCCAGGCCCCGTCTGGAAGGGAGACCCGCGATGATCCATGTCCCGCATTTCAAGAGCGTGCTCGAGACGCGCCTCGCGGAGCTGGAGGCGCGGCTCCACAAGATCGAGACCGATCTCGACGCGACCCCCAACGCCGACTTCGAGGACCGCGCGACTGAGCGCGGCAACGACGAGGTGCTCGAGGGGCTGGGCGCCAACGGCCTCGCCGAGATCCGCCTGATCCGCGCGGCCCTCGACCGCGTCGACCTCGGCACCTACGGCGAGTGCATCGAATGCGGCGAGGAGATCGACGAGAAACGGCTGGAGCTGGTGCCCCACGCGCCCCTCTGCACCGCCTGCGCGTCGAAGGCCTGACGTCGCGGGGCCGCCTGCGGCCGCGTTAATGTTCTTGTAATGTTCCGGTTCTCGCGCCATTCTGTCCCGCAGGAGGCGCGAGTCCCATGCCCGATCTTTTCGACACGTTCGAGACGTCCGACCCCGGCGCCTACGGCTTCGCCGAGCGCGCCGCCGTGGACGCCGCCCGCCGTCGCGGCCGCGGCGTCGGTTCCAACCGCTCCGGCCGCTACGAGCGCGAGACCCGCGTCGCCGCCGACGACGGCTGGGCGCGGGAGGAGGAGGACGAGGCGCCCCTGCGCACCGAGGTCCTGATCGACCACTCCCGCAGCGTGATCGCGCGCAACACCTCGCCCGACCTGCCCTTCGACCGCTCGGTGAACCCCTACCGGGGCTGCGAGCATGGCTGCACCTACTGCTTCGCGCGGCCCACCCACGCCTATCTCGGCCTGTCCCCCGGCCTCGACTTCGAGACCCGGATCCTGGTGAAGCCCGACGCAGCCGAGCGCCTGGCGCAGGAGCTGCGGGCGCCGGGCTACGAGTGCCGGCCCATCGCCATGGGCACCAACACCGACCCCTACCAGCCGCTGGAGCGCGACAAGCGCGTGACCCGGCGGATCCTCGAGGTGCTGCGCGCGCACCGTCACCCGGTCTCGATCGTGACCAAGGGGGCGGGGGTGACGCGGGACCTCGACATCCTGGGCGAGATGGGGCGGCAGGGGCTGGCGCGGGTTTACCTGTCGGTGACCACGCTCGACCATCGCCTCGGCCGGGCGCTGGAGCCGCGGGCGGCGAGCCCCCAGGCCCGCCTGCGCGCCATCGCGGCGCTGGCGCGGGCGGGCGTGCCGACGGGGGTGATGGTGGCCCCCGTGATCCCCGCCCTGACCGACCACGAGCTGGAGCGGATCCTTGAGGCCTGCGCCCGCGCCGGCGCCGTCTCGGCCGGCTACATCGTGCTGCGCCTGCCGCGGGAGGTGCGGGACCTGTTCGTCGAATGGCTGCAGGAGCATCGCCCCGACGCGGCCGAGCGGGTGATGGGCCGGGTGCGCGAGATCCACGGCGGGCGCGACTACGACGCGGCCTTCGGGCGGCGGCTGTCGGGGCAGGGGGTCTGGGCCGACCTGCTGCGCCGCCGCTTCCAGGGCGCCGCGCGCCGCCACGGCCTCGACCGCCGGCTGCCGCCGTTGCGCACCGACCTGTTCCGCAAGCCCCAGCGCAAGGGCGACCAGCTGGCGCTCGACCTCTGATCGCGCGAGGGGCCGCCGCGCGCCCCGCTCCGAGCCCGGCTCCCCACCCGCCCGCCCTCGCCGACCTCGCAGCGGGGCGCGCGGCGGCCCGGCTTCGCCGGGCCTGGGGGTGACCCGGAGCGCGCGCCGGGGCATTCTCCGCGCCCCTGAGCGCGCGGAGAGCCCATGTCCAAGATCCCCTCCCCCAAGATCGTCGCCGACGACGCCTTCGAGTCCGCCGCGCGGGAGCGGCTGGGCCCCTCGGCCCTCGTCTGCGGCGTGGACGAGGCCGGGCGCGGGCCCTGGGCGGGGCCGGTCTACGCCGGCGCCGCGATCCTCGACCCCGCGGCGATCCCGGCGGGGCTGGCGGATTCCAAGGCGCTGACGGCGAAGCGTCGCGAGGCGCTCTACGAGGCGCTGCTGGCCTCCGCCCGCTGCGGCGTCGGGATCGCCTCGGTCGCGGAGATCGACGGCCTCGGGCTGGGACCGGCGGCGGACCTCGCCATGGTCCGCGCCATCGCGGCGCTGGGCGTGGCGCCCGACTGGGTGATCGTCGACGGCCGCCGCCTGCCGCGGGGCCTCGCCCAGCCCGGCGAATGGCTGGTGAAGGGCGACGCGCGCAGCCTCAGCGTCGCCGCCGCCTCGATCCTGGCCAAGGTCGCGCGGGACGCGGAGATGGACCGGCTGGCGCGCGATCACCCCGGATACGGGTGGGAGCGGAACCGCGGATATGGGACGGCCGAGCACCTCGGCGCCCTCAAACGCTTGGGGGTCACCCCACATCATCGGCGTTCCTTCAAACCCATACACAACATCTTGCTTGAAGAGTCGCGCGCAACGCCCTGATTCAAAAGGATATTGACCCCGATTCGCGTTTCCCTCATATGTGATTCGCACCAAGGGTACGAACAGAGGGGGTCGCGACATGCCGGCCGAAACCAGCCAGACCGTCGCAGCGCGCAGCGTCAAGACCGCCCGTCCGGCCGCCGCCGCGCGGCCCCGCAAGGCGCCTCGCGCCCGCGTCGTGGGAGCTCAGGCGCTGCCCCTGAACCAGATCCTCTCGGGCGACTGCGTCGAGCGCATGAACGCCATGCCCGAGGCCTCGGTGGACATGATCTTCGCCGATCCGCCCTACAACCTGCAGCTGCGCGGCGACCTGCACCGGCCCGACAACTCGAAGGTCGACGCGGTGGACGACGCCTGGGACCGGTTCGACGGCTTCGCGGCCTACGACCGCTTCTCCCGCGCCTGGCTGAAGGCCGCGCGCCGGGTGCTGAAGCCGGGCGGGACGATGTGGGTGATCGGCAGCTATCACAACATCTTCCGGGTCGGCGCTGCGCTCCAGGACGAAGGCTTCTGGGTGCTGAACGACATCATCTGGCGCAAGTCGAACCCGATGCCGAACTTCCGCGGTCGCCGCTTCACCAATGCGCATGAGACGCTGATCTGGTGCGCCCGCGACGAGGGCGGCAAGTACACCTTCAACTACGACGCGCTGAAGAGCCTGAACGACGGCGTGCAGATGCGCTCGGACTGGGTGCTGCCGATCTGCTCGGGCGGCGAGCGGCTGAAGGACGACGCCGGCCGCAAGGTCCACCCGACCCAGAAGCCCGAGGCGCTGCTCCACCGCATCATCCTGGGCGCCACCCAGCCCGGCGACGTGATCCTGGATCCGTTCTTCGGCTCGGGCACCACCGGCGCCGCCGCGCGCCGCCTCGGCCGCGCCTGGATCGGGATCGAGCGGGAGGAGGCCTATCGCAAGGCCGCCCAGCAGCGCATCGCCGAGGTGAAGCCCTACGACATGGAGGCGCTGCAGGTCGCGCGCTCCCGCCGCGCGGCGCCGCGGATCCCCTTCGGCCAGGTGGTCGAGCGGGGGATGCTGAAGCCGGGCCAGATCCTCAGCTCCGCCGACGGGCGCCGCAAGGCCAAGCTGCGCGCGGACGCCACGCTGTCGGCGGACGGGACCACCGGCTCGATCCACCAGGTCGGCGCCGCGGTGCAGGGCGCGCCCAGCTGCAACGGCTGGACCTTCTGGCACTTCGAGAAGGACGGCGTGCTGGTGCCGATCGACCTGCTGCGCCAGCAGATCCTGGCCGAAGCCGAGGCCTGAGGCCCCCTTCGCCGCCCGCCCGGGCGGACCGCATCGCGCCTTTTCCATCGGACGGGCCGCCCCTGGGCGGCCCGTTCGCCGTTCCGCCGCCGGGTTGCGGCGCGACCTGCCGCCGCACGCCGGGCCCCGGCGCCGCATCGGTGAAAAACCCATGCATAGAAACGATTTCCGAAGCCCGGCGGGCGCCTCGTCTCAACGCCGCGGCGCGCCGCCGTCGCGGCTGCGGCGACAACCTGGCGGCGAGGCTTGCGATGGTCCTCGCCTTGCATCCTTCATTTTAAATCAAGATGTTAAGTTTCCATTGCCGCGCCGCAACGAAATGTGGCAGGATCTTGTCGAGCTCGAAAGCCGGCCCTGTTCCAGCGTCTGGGCCGGCCATCCTGCGTCCCCCCAGATCGGTGGTGCGACATGAAGTTCTCCGATGCCGTCTCCAACGTGTTTCTCAATTTCGCCGAGTTCCGGGGCCGCGCCGGCCTGCAGGAATTCTGGTGGTGGTGCCTCTTCCTCCTGCTCGTCGCCGCAGGCGCCTTCGTCGTCGACAACACCGTCAGCGCCACGCTGCTCGGTTTCCCGATGTTCTCGCTCGAATCCGGGCACCCGCTGACCCTGATCTCGGGCCTGCTGCTGACGCCGCCGACCCTGGCCGTCGCCGGCCGCCGCCTGCACGACGTGGGCAAGAGCGCCTGGTGGCTGCTGACGGGCTTCGTGCCCGTGCTCGGCAACCTCTACCTGCTGTGGCTGATGCTGCGCCCCACCTCGACGCGGTCGAACCGCTACGGCTCCTCCGTCCACGGGTTGCAGCGGACCTGAGCGCGCCTCAGCCGTCCCGCGCCGCGCGCCAGCGGGCGCGGGCCTCCGCGCTCCAGACCTCGGCCGGGTCGTAGTATTCGGCGAACGTCGTCGCGTCCGGCGGCGGCGTCAGCCAGGGCAGGGCGGTCGAGGTGAAGATGTGCACGTCCGGCGGCAGCCGCTCGGGCGCGTCCAGCGTCCCGACCCGCACGAAGCGGATCTTCGGGCCGGCCCCGGAATAGACGCTCCACACCGCCACGCGGCAGACGGGGCAGCGGTCGATCCGCTGTCCCTTGCCGCTGGCCGAGGGGGTGACGACCGTCTCCACCTCGCCCGCCAGCACCTCCACCGCCGAGGCCTCCAGCACCGCGTTCAGCACGAAGGCCGAGCCGGTCTCCCGCCGGCACCAGCTGCAATGGCAGCAATGGACGATCATCGGCGCCGCAGTCAGGCGGAAGCGGACCTGGCCGCAGGTGCAGCGGCCGGAATGGGCGGACATGGGAAGGCTCCTGGCAGCACGGGGATGCGGCGTAAGCCTCCGCCCCCGCGCCGAGTCGCGCAAGTTCGAAGTTCGCGCTTCGTTCCGGAGGCCGAGGGCTCTAGCCCTCGTCCGCCTCCAGCGCAGACAGGCCCAGCAGCAGCGCCTTCTTCATCACCGTCGGCAGGCGATCGGCATGCGCGCGGGCCCGAGGGACGAAGGACCCGCGCGCAGGCCGCGACTCCTCCGCCGCCGTGGCGACCATGATGTCGAGCACCAGTTGGAAATGGGTGAAGACGTGGCGCGCCTGCGCCCCGATCCGCCGCCACTCCGCGGCCAGCGGCGCGGCCTGCGCCAGCGCCTCGGCCGTGGGCGCCTCCTCCCCCGCGCCGCGTTGGTCCCAGTCGGTGCCGGGCAGGCCGGGCATCCCCCCCAGCAGGCCCTTCTCGGGCCGCGTCTCCAGCAGCAGCCGGCCCGAGGGGGTCACCGCCACGAAGACCGCCCCGCGCCGCGTGGGCTTCGCGGCCTTGGGCGCCTTGCGGGGCAGGGTCTCGGCGATGCCGGCGGCGCGGGCGGCGCAGGGCTCGCGCAGCGGGCAGATGCCGCAGGCGGGGGAGCGGGGCGTGCAGATCGTGGCGCCGAGGTCCATCATCGCCTGGGCATGGTCGCCGGGCCGCGCCGAGGGCGTCAGCCGCGCCGTCAGCGCCCGCAACTCGGGCTTCGAGGCGGGCAGCGGCGTCTCGACGGCGAAGAGACGCGAGACCACCCGCTCCACGTTCCCGTCCATCACCGCCGCCGGCCGGTCGAAGGCGATGGCGGCCAGCGCGGCGGCGGTGTAGGGGCCCAGTCCCGGCAGGTCGAGGAGCGCGGCCTCCGTGTCGGGGAAGCGGCCGCCGTGGTCGGTCGCCACCGCGCGGGCGCAGCGCAGCAGGTTGCGGGCGCGGGCGTAGTAGCCCAGGCCCGCCCAGGCGGCCATCACCTCCTCGTCCGGCGCCGCGGCCAGGTCCCCGACCGTCGGCCAGACTTCGGTGAAGCGCAGGAAGTAGGGGGCGGCGTGGGGGACGGTGGTCTGCTGGAGCATGATCTCCGACAGCCACACCCGGTAGGGATCGGGCGCCACGCCCGCCGCGCGGTCGGCGGGCGAGACGCGCCAGGGCAGGGCGCGGGCGTGCCGGTCGTACCAGGCGAGCAGCTCGGCCGATATCGCCGCGTCCTGCGGCGTCTGCGGCCCGACCTCGGGCGTCGCGGCGGCCTTCTTCGGCCGTCCGCGCCGGGGTTTCTCGGGGGGCGCTTCTGGGACGGGCGCGGTCGAACTCCCGACCGCGGCCTTGGAAGGCGCGGCCTCGGTCGCGCGGGCGTCCTGCGCGGGCGCCTCGGCCGCGGCCTCGCGACGGCCGGGGCGGGCGGGCCGCTTCGGCCCGGCGGGACGCGCCGGGGCGGCGGGCCGACGGGCGCGGGTCATCGCCGCGCCCCCTGCGGCAGGGCGCGGGGCGCCCTAGCCAGGGCGCGGCGAAACGGGCAGGCTGGAGCGGATCGGGCACGGAGCGCGGACATGGGCGAGACCTTCGGCAAGGACGGCGGCGGAGGCAAGCGGACAGGCGCCCGCGGCCAGCGCGTGCGGCGTCCCGGCGCGCGTTCGGGCCCCATGGGCGGCGTGCGCCCCGCGGCCCCGCGCGAGGCCGCGGCAAGCCCCGATGCCCCCGCGTCCGCCCCCGCGAAAGCCGGCGCCGGCAAGCCTCGGGCGACCTCCGCGGCGGCCTCGAAACCCGCCGGCAAACCCGCCTCCGCGAAATCCCCCAGGGGCCAGGCCGAGGCCAAGCGCCGCGGCGTGGGCTTCCTGCAGGTCGGCTCGCTGACCGCGGCGCCGGTGCGCGAGGCCTCGGCCCGCCGCGGATTCGCCGAGACGCGGATCCTGTTCGACTGGGTGGCCATCGCGGGCGAGACGCTCTCGGCCCACTGCCGCCCGCTGAAGATCGGCTATTCCTCCGCCGCCTTCGGCGCGACCCTGGTGCTGGAGGTCGAGGGCGCCCGCGCCGCCGAGGTCGAGATGCAGGGCCCCCGCATCATCGAGCGGGTGAACGCCCACTACGGCTACCGCGCCATCTCCCGCGTGCGCATCGTGCAGGCGGGCCGCCTCTCGGCCGCCGCACGCGACGCGGCGCCCGGCTTCGCGGAAGGCCCCTCGGGATTCGAGCGCCGCGCGGCGGCCGACGACGCCCCCGCCCCGGCCGACGTCGCCGAGGTCGAGGACGAGGGGCTGCGCGCAGCCCTCGCCCGGCTCGGCCGCCGGGTCCGCGCCGCGCAGGAGGAGGGCTGAGCGCCTCCGCCCTCGCTCCCCGCTTGCGAGCCCGCTTGCGAGAACGTGACCCCCCGCCGCCCCGCGGGGATTTGAGCCCGCGCCCCCGTCGCGCTAAGACCAGCGCAGTCCCCCCGCGCCTGCCACGGGGCGGGGGCGGTTTGCAGGTCGACAGGAAAGGCCGCCGATGAAACGCATTCTACTCGCCATCGCCGCCACGGCGGCGCTCGCCGTCAGTTCCCTCGCGCCCGCCCAGGCGGCCGACGAGGTCGAGATGACCGAGAGCGGCGTGCTGCTGGGGGTGCAGGTCGAAGGGGATCCGAACGCGCCCGTGCACGTGATCGAATACGCCTCACTGACTTGCCCGCATTGCGCGGCCTGGCAGTCCGACGTGTTCCCGCAGCTCAAGAAGGACTACATCGACACGGGCAAGATCTCCTACGAGCTGCGCGAGGCCTATTTCGACCGCTTCGGCCTGATGGCCGCGATCGTGGCGCGCTGCGGTGGCCCCGACCGCTACTTCGGCTTCGTCGACCTGTTCCTGACCCGCCAGTCCCGCTGGGCGCGCGCCGACGACATCCCCGCCGAGCTCGCCAAGATGGGCCGCCAGGGCGGCCTGACCGAGGAGCAGGTGAACGCCTGCCTCGCCGACTCCACGGCCGAGCGGGCGCTGGTCGAGATGTATCGCGACTACCGCGAGGATCCGCGCTTCACCGGCACGCCCACGCTGATCGTGGACGACAAGAAGGTCGAGAACCCCTCGTACGAGAACATGAAGGCGGCCATCGACGCCGCCCTCTGATCGCCTCCGCGCGACAGGGTCCCACGGCGGACGCCCTCCCCGGGCGTCCGCCGTTCGCGTTCAAGGCCCGGGTTCCGGCCGCGATCGTCCCCCATATGTAGCGCCCCGACCTCGCCACATTCCCATATGCGGTAGTCTTCCCCTTGACCTTGAGGGCGCAGCGCCGCACGCTTCCAAGGATCGGCCGGACGCGACTCGGCCCCCTTGGAACCTCGGGCAGGGAAGCGGCCCCATGCACTTCACCCGGCTGCGCCTTCAGGGCTTCAAGAGCTTCGTGGACCCGACCGAGCTGGTCATCGCCCCCGGCCTGACCGGCGTGGTGGGGCCCAACGGCTGCGGCAAGTCCAACCTGCTGGAAGCCCTGCGCTGGGTGATGGGCGAGACCTCGGCCAAGGCCATGCGCGGCGGCGACATGGAGGACGTGATCTTCGCCGGCGCCTCCACCCGCCCGGCGCGCAGCTACGCCGAGGTCGCGATCCGCATCGACAACGCCGAGCGCACCGCGCCGGCGGAGTTCAACCACTCCGACGACCTCGAGATCTCCCGCCGCATCACCCGTGACGCCGGCTCCGCCTATCGGCTCAATGGAAAAGAGCTGCGGGCGCGTGACGTCAAAATGCTGTTCGCGGACGCCTCCACCGGCGCGCATTCGCCCGCGCTGGTGCGGCAGGGCCGGATCTCGGAGCTGATCAACGCCAAGCCCAAGGCCCGCCGCGCGATCCTCGAAGAAGCCGCCGGCATCGGCGGCCTCTACCAGCGCCGCCACGAGGCCGAGCTGAAGCTGCGCGCGGCCGAGGACAACCTCACCCGCGTCTCCGACGTGCTGGAGAAGCTGGGCGAGCAGCTCGGCCAGCTCCAGCGCCAGGCGCGCCAGGCCGCGCGCTACCGCGAGATCGCGGCCGAGCTGCGCCGGGCGGAGGGGATGCTCCTGTGGCTGCGCTGGCGCGAGGCGGGCGCCGAGGCGGAGGAGGCGCGCCGGCGCCTGGCCGAGGCGACCGGCCTCGCCGCCCGCGCCCAGACCGAAGCCGCCGCCCGCGCCTCCGCCCGCATCGCCGCCGACGAGGCCCTGCCGCCGCTGCGCGAGGAGGACGCGGTCGCCGCCGCCATCCTCCAGCGCGCGCTGGTCGAGCGCGACCAGGTCGACGAGCGCATCCGCCAGGCCGCCTCCGACATCGCCCGGCTGGAGGCCCGCGCCCTCCAGCTCAACCGCGACCTGGAGCGCGAGAGCTCGCTGGGCCGGGACGCGGACGAGAGCGTCGAGAAGCTCGACTGGGAGGAGGCCCAGCTCAAGGAGCAGCAGGACGGCCAGGCCGACCGGCTGGCCGAGGCCGCCGAGACCTCCCGCGCCGCCACCGTGGCGGTGGAGACCGAGGAGGCCGAGCTCGACCGCCTGACCGGCGACGCCGCCCGCCTCGCGGCCCGCCACCAGTCCGCCGCCCGCCGCATGGAGGAGGCCCGCGGCCAGCGCGCCAAGGCCGAGGCCGAGCTGATGCGCGCCGAGCAGGGCCTCGCCGCCGAGGCCGAGGCCGCCGCCCGCGCCGAGGAGGCGCTGGAGGCCGCCGAAACCGGCGCCGAGGCCGCGCGCGAGGCCGCAGAGGCCGCCGAGGAGGCGCTCGCCGCCGCCGAGACCGAGCGCGCCGAGGCCCAGCAGACCGAATCCGAGACCCGCGCCGCCGCCTCCTCCGCCCAGGCCGAGGCGGGCGCGGTGAAGGCCGAGGCCGACGCGCTCGACCGGCTGCTCGCCCGCGACAAGGGCGCCGAGGGCCAGATGCTCGACCGCATCGAGGTCGCGCCGGGCTACGAGGCCGCGCTGGGCGCGGCGCTGGGCGACGACCTGCGCGCGCCCGAGGTGGACGAGACCGGCGCCGGCTGGCGCCCGCTGCCGGACTACGCCGACGCCCCCGACGCGCTGCCCGCCGGCGCCGCGCCCATCGCGGCCCATGTGACGGCCCCCGCCGCGCTCGCCCGCCGCATCGCGCGCATCGGCCTGGTGGCCGACGCAGCCGACGGCCACCGCCTGCAGGCCGAGCTTCGCCCCGGCCAGCGCCTCGTCTCCCCCGCGGGCGACCTGTGGCGCTGGGACGGCTACCGCGCCTCGGCCGCCGACGCGCCCTCGGCCGCCGCCCTGCGCCTCCAGCAGCGCAACCGCCTCGCCGCCCTTCGCGAACAGCTCGAGGTCGCCGAGGAAACCGCCGCCGCCGCCCGCGAGGCGCATGAGGAGGCCCGCGCCCGTCTCGCCGCCGCCACCCAGGCCGACGGCGCCGCCCGCGCCGCCCGCCGCCAAGCCGACGCCGCGCTGGCCGAGGCCGAGAAGACCCTGACCCGCGCCGAGGGCGAGCTGGACCTGCGCCGCTCCCGCCACGCCGCGCTGGCCGACAGTCTCGAGAACCGCCGCGCCGAGGCCGAGGCCGCCCAGGAGGCGCTGGTCGAGGCGGAGGAGATGCAGGCGGAGCTGGAGGACCTCGACGAGGCCCGCGCCGCCGCCGAGGCCGCCAAGACCGTCGTCGCCGACGCCCGCGCCGCCATGCTCGCCGCCCGCACCGCCGAGCAGGAGCGCAGGCGGGAGGGCGAGGCCCGCGAGAAGCGCCTCGCCGACATCGGCAAGGAGCGCGCCGGCTGGCAGCGCCGCAAGGAGACCGCCGGCCAGCGCATCCAGGAGCTGGAGATCCGCATCGAGGACACGGTCGAGGAGCTCGGCCGCGCCCGCGAGATCCCCGGGGAACTCGAGCGCCGCCGCTTCGAGCTGATGGAATCCATCGCCAAGGGCGAGATCCGCTGCAAGGCCGCGGGCGACGCGCTCGCCGCCGCCGAGGCCGCCCTGCGCGCCGCCGACGCCGCCCAGCGCGAGGCCGAGCGCGCCGCCTCGGAGGCGCGCGAGGGCCGCGCCCGCGTCGAGGCGCTGGCCGAAGCCGCCGAGACCCGCGTCGCCGAGGCCGCCGAGCGCATCGAGGAGGAGACCGACGGCGCCCCCGACGCGCTCGCCGCGAAGCTGGAGATCGACGCGGACTCCGTGCCGCCGGCGGGCGACGTCGAGATCGACATCGTCAACCTGCGCCGCAAGCGCGACGCGCTGGGCGCGGTCAACCTGCGCGCCGAGGAGGACGCCAAGGAGCTCTCGGGCGAGAAGGACGCGCTCGACGCCGAGAAGGTCGACCTCGAAGAGGCGATCGCCAAGCTGCGCCAGGGCGTCGCCAGCCTGAACTCCGAGGGGCGCAAGCGCCTGCTGGCGGCCTTCGAGGAGGTGAACGCCAACTTCACCCAGCTGTTCACCCGCCTCTTCGGCGGCGGCACCGCGAACCTGGTGCTGGTGGAGAGCGACGATCCGCTCGACGCGGGCCTCGAGATCATGTGCATGCCGCCGGGCAAGAAGCTCTCCACGCTCTCGCTGCTCTCGGGCGGGGAGCAGACGCTGACGGCGCTGTCGCTGATCTTCGCGGTGTTCCTGGCCAACCCCTCGCCGATCTGCGTGCTCGACGAGGTGGACGCGCCGCTCGACGACGCCAACGTGACCCGCTTCTGCGACCTGCTCGACGAGATGCGCCAGCGAACCGCCACGCGCTTCCTGTGCATCACCCACCACGCGGTCACCATGGCCCGCATGGACCGCCTGTTCGGCGTGACCATGGCCGAGCAGGGGGTGAGCCAGCTGGTCTCGGTGGACCTGGAGCGGGCCGAGGAGCTGGTGGGCTAGCCTGCGCCGCCACGGGCGACGCGGCGCGGACCGCGCGTCCGGACCCCGGGCGCGCCTCCCGCCCGCCCACCCCGGCGCGCCCGGGGTCCGGCCGCGCTCCGGCGCGACCTGTTCCCGGGATCGACCGTCGCCGGCCCGCGCCCCGCCCCCCGGGCGAGGCGGGGCGGGCGGGCGGGAGCCTTGGCCGGGGGGCGGCCTGCCCGTCTTCTGGCGGGCCCGACCTCGCGCCCGCGCGAGCCGCGGCCCCGGCGCACTGGCGCTCGGCCGCCCCCTTTGCCAGAAAGGCCCCGCGGGCGCCCCGGCCCGCCGGAGGCCCCATGCTCGCGATCCCCTTCCCGAACATCGACCCGGCGATCTTCTCGCTGTCGCTGGGCGACTTCACCTTCTCGCTGCGCTGGTACGCGCTGGCCTACATCGTGGGCCTGGTGCTGGGCTGGCGCTACGTCGCCTGGATGATGAAGCGCCCCGCCCTGTGGCGGAACGATCCCCCCATGTCCCCGGCCGAGGCCGAGGAACTGCTGACCTGGATGGTGGTGGGCGTGATCCTGGGCGGACGGCTGGGCTTCGTGCTGCTCTACCAGCCGGGCTACTACCTCGCGAACCCCGCCCAGATCCCCGCGATCTGGAACGGCGGCATGTCCTTCCACGGCGGCTTCGCGGGCGTCATCGCCGGCATCGTCGCCTGGAGCCGCGTGCGCGGCCGCCCGGTGATGGAGGTCGGCGACGCGGTGGCCTGCGCCGCCCCCATCGGCCTGCTGCTGGGCCGGGTCGCGAACTTCATCAACTCCGAGCTCTGGGGCCGCGTCGCCGACGTGCCCTGGGCGGTGGTCTTTCCCAACGGCGGGCCGGAGCCGCGCCACCCCTCCCAGCTCTACGAGGCGGCGCTGGAGGGGGCGCTGCTCTTCGTCGTGATGTGGATCCTCGCCACCCGCCGCGGCTGGCTGAAGACGCCGGGTACGATGATCGGCGTGTTCCTGATCGGCTACGGTCTCGCGCGGTCCGCCGTCGAGCTGGTGCGCCAGCCCGACGCCTTCCTGCAGACCGAGGCGAACCCGCTGGGCCTCGCCTGGCAGTGGGGGACCACGAGCGGCCTGACCATGGGCCAGATCCTCTCGATCCCGATGATCCTGATCGGCCTCGCGGTGCTGCTCGCCGCGCGCCGCGGACGCTGGGCGCGGGAGGCCGCGTGAGCGGGCAGGGCGACGCGCGGGAGGAGACGCCCCTCCTCCCCCTCCTGCGCCGGCGCATCGCGTCGTCGGGGGCGATCCCGCTCTCGGAATACATGGCGCTCTGCCTCGCCCATCCCGAGCATGGTTACTACACCACGCGCGAGCCGCTGGGCGCGGCCGGCGACTTCACCACCGCCCCCGAGATCTCCCAGATGTTCGGGGAGCTGCTGGGCCTGTGGATCGCCCAGGCCTGGCTCGACATGGGCGCGCCGAAGGGCGTGGTTCTGGCCGAGCTCGGCCCCGGACGCGGCACGCTGATGGCCGACGCCCTGCGCGCCGCCTCCCGCGCGCCGGGCTTCGCCGAAGCCGTCTCGCCCTGGCTGGTCGAGATCTCCCCCACCCTGCGCGCCCGCCAGGCGACGGCGCTGGAGGGGCGCGGCGCGGCTTGGGTGGAGCGGGTCGAGGATCTGCCCGACGCCCCTCTCCTGCTGCTCGCCAACGAGTTCTTCGACGCGCTGCCGATCCGCCAGCTGATCCGTGCCGGCGGTCGCTGGCGGGAGCGGGCGGTGAGCATGGACGAGGCCGGGCGCCTGCGCTTCGGTCTGGGCGCCGTGGTCCCGTGGGGGGCGGACGAGCCCGACGGCGCGGTCGTCGAGCTCTGCCCCGCGGGCGAGGCCGTCGCCGCCTGGATCGGCGCCCGGCTGGCGGCGCGGGGCGGGGCGGCGCTGATCGTCGACTACGGCTACGCCGCCCGCACGCCCGGCGGCGCCGACACCTTCCAGGCGATGCGCACGCATGCCTACGCCGATCCGCTGGCGGCGCCCGGCCGGGCGGACCTGACGGCCCATGTCGACTTCGCCACGCTGGCGCGCCGGGCGGGCGAGGCGGGCGCGACCGCCTGGCCGACGGCAGGGCAGGGCGCCTTCCTCGAGCGCCTGGGGATCACCCAGCGTGCCCAGGCGCTCGCCCGCGCCGCCGCCGCGCGCCCCGACCCGGGGCCGGCTCCCCACCCGCCCGCCCTCGCCGACCCCGGGCCGGGGCGCGCGGCGGCGGAAGACCCCGTCGAGGCCATCGTCTCGGCGCATCGTCGCCTCACCCATCCCGAAGAAATGGGCACCCTGTTCAAGGTTCTCGCCCTCACCGGCCCGAACCAGCCGCGCCCCGCAGGGGTCTGACGCCGGGCGCGGTTGACCCGCGGCCCGGAATCGCGGCGCGTAGGCGCCAGGACGCGCAAGGAAGAGACGCATGACCCCCACCGCCCCCGGCCTCGAGACGCTGACCTCCCCCGACCTCGGCCCCGTGCGCCACGGCTTCTTCACCCGCAAGGGCGGCGCCTCGGGCGGGATCTACGGATCGCAGACGGGGGGGCTGAACGCGGGCGCAGGCTCGAAGGACGACGCGGCGGCGGTGGCCGAGAACAAGGCCCGCATCGCCGCCGCCATGGGCGTCGCGCCGGATCGGCTGCTGTTCCTCCACCAGGTTCATTCCGACCGCGCCCTGCACGTGACAGGCCCCTGGGCCGAGGACGCCGACCGCCGCGCCGACGCGATGGTCACGGCCGAGCCGGGCCTCGCCCTCGCGGTCCTCTCGGCCGACTGCGCCCCGGTCCTCTTCCACGACCCTGACGCCCGCGTGATCGGCGCGGCCCATGCCGGCTGGCGGGGGGCGCTGGGCGGCGCGCTCGAGGCGACGCTCGAGGCGATGGAGCGGCTGGGCGCGGAGCGCGGCCGCATCCGCGCCGCGATCGGCCCCTGCATCTCCCAGGCCGCCTACGAGGTGGGCCCCGAGTTCTTCGACGACTTCACCATGGACGACCCCGAGGCGCAGCGCTTCTTCGCGGGCGGCCCCAACGGGCGGCCGATGTTCGACCTGCCGGGCTACGCCCTGCGCCGCCTGCGCGAGGCGGGCGTGGCCGAGGCCGCCTGGACCGGCCACTGCACCTATCGCGACGAGGCGCGCTTCTACTCCAACCGCCGCGCGGTGCATCGCAAGGAAGGCGACTACGGCCGCCTCGCCTCGGTGATCGTGCTGGAGGACTGAGCGCGGGAAGACTGGCTGCTGGGAGACTGGGCGCGGCCGCCTCAGCGCGCCGCCGGCGCCCCCGGCGCGCCGCGCAGCCAGCCGGTCGAGACGGCGCGCGCCCAGCCCTCTCGCCCCGCGGCGCGGGCGGCTTCGGCCATGCGGGCGGGATCGTAGGGAACCTGCCGGACGCTCGTGGCCCAGGCCGTCCCGCGCCGCTCGACCACCGCGTAGGTCGCCAGCGGCGTGCCGGTCTGCACCACGTGGGGATAGGGCTCGACATCCTCGTAGGCCGGGCAGCCGACGCTGCCGGGGTTCA
Source organism: Albimonas marina (assembly GCF_029223255.1). GTDB lineage: Bacteria > Pseudomonadota > Alphaproteobacteria > Rhodobacterales > Rhodobacteraceae > Albimonas. Next base: position 96,555 of record NZ_JARHUC010000008.1, on the reverse strand, counting down.
GGATCACCCGCCCGTCGGGCAGGTCCACCCGGCGTGGCAGGTGGGTGTGGGCGCACAGCGCCAGGCCCGCGTCCACGCCCACGGCGGCGCGGGCGATCTCGGGCAGGCCGCGGAACACCACGTGCCCCTCGGGCGTCACCGTCTCGAGCCAGTATTCCAGGTCGTCGCGGGGCGTGCCGTGGCACAGGAACACGTCCCCCACCCGCCGCGTCGCCGGGAGGGCCGCCAGCCACTCCAGCTGCGCCTGCGACAGGTCCTCCCGCGCGATGCGGTCGGAGGGATACATGTTCGCGCCCCCCGCCACGACCCAGCGGTCATGGTTGCCGCGCACCGAGATCATGCCCGCCCGCCCCATGGTCAGGGCCAGCGCCTCGGCCGGGGCCAGCGGGCCGCTGACATGGTCGCCCAGGTTGAAGATCGAGCCGATCCCCAGCCCGTCCACGTCCGCCAGCACCGCGGCCAGCGCGTCGGCGTTTCCATGCACGTCCGCGATCACGGCGAAACGGTCGAGGTTGAAATCGGTCATCCACGAACACCGGGGCAGGCCGCGCGGGCGCGGCGGAAACAAGGGTCGGTCGGGAAAGGCCGCCGCGGCGGCCCGGGGCGCGCCGGCGCCGGGGCGAGGCTCAGTCCTCGGCCCGCGCCTCCATCACGTCGAAGGGCACGCCCGGCTGCCATTTGGTCTCGCGGATCACCAGCGAGGTCTTCACCGAGGCGACGTTGGGCGCCGACACCAGGTCCCCGGTCAGGAACCGCTGGAAGGTCGACAGGTCCGGCGCCACGCATTTCAGGATGAAGTCGATTTCGCCGTTCAGCATGTGACATTCGCGCACAAGCGGCCATGAACGAACCCTTTCCTCGAATTCGTTCAGGTCCCGTTCCGCTTGGTTGCGCAGGGATATCATCGCGAAGACCGCGACCTCGAACCCCAGAGCCCTGGAATCGACCCGCGCATGATACCCCTCTATGAATCCCGTCTCCTCCAGCGCCCGCACCCGGCGCAGGCAGGGCGGAGCCGAGATCCCGACCCGGCGCGACAGCTCGACGTTGGTCATGCGGCCGTCGGACTGCAGCTCGGCGAGGATCTTGCGGTCGATGGGGTCCAGCTTGGCGGGGGGCATTCAGCTTCCTGGGCGACGGGGCGCCCGGCGCAGGACGCGGCCGGACGCGGAATTCGAGAGCCGGCGAACCGGCGGAGGGGTCGGATTGCTCCGGCTGGCCGGGACAATGCAATGATGTTGCGCAAAAGCGCAAGATTCGGAAAGGAGCGGTCACGGTTCATGCAGGATCGGACGGGGTGACGCGGGGCAGCAACCTCCGCGACGTGTGGGTGGTGACGGACGGGCGGCCCGGCAACGAGGGGCCGGCGCTGGCGCTCGCCCGCGCGATGGAGGCCCACGGCTGGGCGCCGGCGGAGATCCGCCGCGCCACGCCCCGCCGCGGCCCCGCGCGCCTGCCGGCGATGGCCTGGGCCGCGATCCCGCCGCGCGTGGGCGGCTGGCCGTTCTCCGCGCTCGAGGACGCGGGCGCCGCCCTTTCCCGCCCCTGGCCCGAGCTGGTGATCTCCGCCGGGCGCCGCTCCGCCCCCGTGGCCGCCGCGATGCGCCGGCTCTCGGGCGGGGCCACGCGGGCGGTGCAGATCCTCAACCCCGGCATGCGGCTCTCGGACTTCGACGCCGTGGTCGTCCCCAGCCACGACCGCCTGAAGGCCCCCAACGTGGTCGAGACGCTGGGCTCCCTCTCCCGCGTGACGCCCGCGCTCGCGGCGGCGGAGGCGAGCCTGTGGTCCGCCGCCCTCGCCCGCCTTCCCCAGCCGCGTCTGGCGGTGCTTGTGGGCGGTCCCAGCCGCTCGGCCCGCTGGTCGCCCACGATGACCCTGCACCTGGTCGAGGCGCTGGAGCAGGCGACGGCCGCGGGCTGGGGGATCATGGCCACGCTCTCGCGCCGCTCGCCCGAGGGGCTGAACCTCGCCCTGCGCCGCGCGGCGCCGCGGGCCTTCATCTGGGACGGGGCGGGCGCCAATCCCTATCCCGGCATCCTGGGGCTGGCCTCGGCGGCGCTGGTGACGGCGGATTCGGTCAACATGGCCTCCGAGGCCGCCTCCGCCGGGGTGCCGGTGCACGTGCTGGGCCTCGCCGACGTCTCCGCCAAGCTCGCCCGATTCCACGAGCAGCTCGCCCTCGCCGGCGCCTCGCGCGAGTGGGACGGCCGCCTTCTGACCTGGCCCGTCCGCCCCCTCGCCCAGGCCGAGGCCGCCGCCGCCGTCCTGGCCGAACGGCTGGGCTGAGCGGGGCGCGGGAGGCGGGGCGGGGGCCTCGCGGCCGCCTCTCGGGAACGCGACGGGGGGCGGGGGTTTCGGCGGCCCGCCGCCTTGTCTATATGGGGACCCTCTCTCAACGACGGGAACGGCGGAGGCGGCCATGGGCGACGTTCGGCGCGTGAAGGTTCTGATCATCGGCTCCGGCCCCGCGGGCTACACCGCGGCGGTCTACGCCTCGCGCGCGATGCTCGAGCCGGTGCTCGTCCAGGGCATCCAGCCCGGCGGCCAGCTGACCATCACCACCGAGGTCGAGAACTGGCCCGGCGACACCGAGGTCATGGGCCCCGCGCTGATGGAGCGGATGGAGGCCCACGCCCGCGCCATGGGGACCGAGATCATATCGGACCTGGTGGGCCGGCTGGACCTCTCCCAGCGCCCGTTCCGCGCCGAGCTCGACGGCGGCGAGACGATCCTGGCCGACGCCGTGATCCTCGCCACCGGCGCCCAGGCCCGCTGGCTGGGCCTCGAGTCCGAGGAGACGTTCAAGGGCTTCGGCGTCTCGGCCTGCGCCACCTGCGACGGCTTCTTCTACCGCGGCAAGGAGGTCGTGGTGATCGGCGGCGGCAACACCGCGGTCGAGGAGGCGCTGTTCCTGACCAACTTCGCTTCCAAGGTGACGCTGGTCCACCGCCGGGACTCGCTGCGCTCCGAGAAGATCCTGCAGGACCGCCTGTTCAAGAACCCCAAGGTCGAGATCATCTGGGACCACCTCCTCGACGAGGTGATCGGCGAGCGCGACCCCCTGGGCGTGACCGGCGTGCGCCTGCGCCACGTCGCGACCGGGGCCGAGCGGACGCTGGAGTGCGCCGGCGTCTTCATCGCCATCGGCCACTCGCCCTCCTCCGAGCTGGTCGCGGGCCAGCTCGAGCTGCACCACGGCGGCTACGTGAAGGTCGAGCCCGGCACGACCGCCACCTCCATCCCCGGCGTCTTCGCCGCCGGCGACGTGACGGACCACGTCTACCGCCAGGCCGTCACCTCGGCGGGCATGGGCTGCATGGCGGCCCTGGAGGCCGAGCGCTTCATCGCGGCGCAGGAGGCGGAGGCGGTGGCGGCGGAGTGAGGGGCGACGGACGGCTCTCTGCCTTGATCAGATCGAGGCGATCTTCGCCGCCAGTTGAGCGATCGACCTGCAGTCCAGCTTCGCCATCACATTCCGAAGCTGGGTGCGAACCGTAAGAATGGATCGCCCTCGCCGCTCTGCGACATTGGCCGGCGAATGGCCGTCCGTGGCCATCAGCGCCACGTCTATCTCGCTGGGCGTCAGTCCTAGTTCGCCCAAGCGCCGCCTCAGCAGGCTTCGTCGCTCTTGTAGGGGCGGCTCGATCGTCAGGACGACGGACATGCGACGGAAGAACCAGCGCGTGTCCTCGAAGACGGCGATCCGGGCGGTCATACGTCCAGCTTCCGAATCCGCGAGACGGACGGGCTCGGCGCTTGCGACAGCGCCGTCGCGCGTAGATGCAGCAAGCGCCGCGAGCGTTCGTTGCGCCTCCCGGTTCTTCAGGGTGAGCCGTCCGCGCCGATCCATGCTCGCCTGCGCCGAACTCCGGTTGGCGAAATCGTCGCTCGTCGCAAGGAGGCTCAAGTCCGACGCGAGAACCGCAGTGGAGACGCCGGGCTCGCTCCGCAGCGCGCCGTCGAGAGTCTGTGCTACCGCGAGATCCCGCAGCCGCATGAAACTCTGGATCGCCGGCAACAGAGGCGCGACGCTGCGCTCGAACCCGGCGTCGAAGGAGCCTTGGCTGAGAGACGAGTACATCGCCAGCGCGACGGGCCGACCGTCCAGGCGATGCAAGACGACCGAGGCTGCGTCGCCATAAAGGTCAAAAGGTTTCAGAAACCTATTCCTGAAGGCCGATCTCTCTGTCTGCTCCGGGTCGACAAGCCGACTGGCTACGTTGAACGACCGCCGCTGCGCCGCGCGGAGGACTGGGCCGGTCCACGGATCAAGCTGGTAGAATTCTTCAGTATAGGCCTTCCATGCTTCCTCGGGGATCCCGGTTTGGAGCTGATCGGTTGGCGTTTCTCCATCGATCCCGACCGCAAAGGAGCTGGCCTTGGATATCTCTGGAGAGCAAGTCAACTTGACCAGAAATTCCTCCGGCGAGTGATCTCCAAGCGCAACGCCCAAGGCAAGCAGCGCAAGTTCTTCGGGACTTGGCGGCACCATAGATCGAAGCCTCCAGCAATGCGCATCAGAAAATCATCTTGAGCGTACCGAATGTGAGGTATGCGAATCAATCGCTCTCTACAGCTTCATCGATGTCGACCGGAGTGCCTCCTCCCGTCTGTTAGGTGTCCGAAGCTGTGAGACTCGGAGGAGCGCAAGACCAGAGGAGAACCGGATGACTTTCAGAGTGATCGCTTGCGCTGCCGCGTCATTCCTAGCTCTGTCGCCAATGGCTGCGCCGGAGGCCAAGGCGCTCGCATTCCTGACGACCGTGACCATGACGGGGCCTGTCACTAACAACATCGGCGAACCAGCTGAGTCGCGGCCCTATGTCGAGATCTTCTGGGCGTTTCCCGAAGGACCGTTGAGTGGGGGCACCAAATACAACAGCGATCTTGAGACGATGCATGTGTCGATCTTGACATCGCCCAGCGACGTCTGGGCGAGCTTTTTGATGATAAACGATGGTGAGTTCGTGGAGCGAGTTCTTCTGGATGTTGGGGACGGCACAACCTCATTGACGGCCGACGTCTTCGGTGGCTGGAGCATGCATCCGAGAGAGGACACGGACCCTATAAATGATGACTACCAATTCTATGCGAGCGGAAGATTCAACAATGTCATCACTTTTTCTAACAATCTGACCACCCGCTGGGGGGTGTCCGTCGGGTTTGCGGACGGCAGCTTGCTTTACACAACGGGAGCGTCGCCTCTCAGTTGGGTTAGCATCATCCGTGATGGGCCCGGGCCTTTGGCTAACGACAACGACTACTGGGGCGCGGATAGCGGCTACATTTCGACCGTCAGAGTATCGGATGACTATGTTTCGTCGGTGCCTCTGCCACCGGCCGTTATGCTTCTCGGCAGCGCCCTGTTCGCTTGCGGCGCGTGTTTCAGGGGGGCGCGTCGCGCCTGACGCGGTTCGGCCTCGCAACCCGCAGCCAAGTGATTTCCGATCCCATCCTTGATCAAGAGACGAGGCTCGCTGCAACTGCAGCGAGCCTCGCATTATTGCCGGCGCCGGTTCGACGCCTCACTCCTCGTCGAAGCGCCGCTTCACGTAACTCCCCGGGGCCGGCTCTATCGTGCCCAGCACCGCGCCGGGCTGGCGCGCCTCGACCATGCGGCCGGAGCGCTTGGCGAGCCACGCCGCCCAGTCCGGCCACCAGGAGCCGGGGCGCTCCTCGGCGGTGGCGAGGTAGTCCTCGACCTGCTCGGCGTTCATGTCGCCGTCCACCCAGTGCTGGTACTTCTTCATCTCCGGCGGGTTCACCACGCCGGCGATGTGGCCCGATCCCGCCACCACGAAGCGCATCTCCTTCACCCCCGTCATCAGCCGCGCGCCGCGGTAGACCGCCGCGGCGGGGGCGATGTGATCCTCCTTCGAGGCGACGTGGTAGACGGGCACGGTGATGTCCGACAGCGCCACCGGCATGTTCAGCACCCGCAGGTCGCCCTTCGACAGCGCGTTCCCGTGGTAGAACTTCTCGAGGTAGTAGTGGTGGACCTTCGCCGGCATCGCGGTGGAATCCGCGTTCCAGTAGAGCAGGTCGAACGGGAACGGGTCCTTCCCGAGATAGTAGTTCGAGACGACGTAGTTCCAGATCAGGTCCGAGGCGCGCAGCATGTTGAACGTGTTGGCCATCGCCTCGGCCGGCAGGTAGCCCTTGGTCATCTGGTCGTCGACCACGCGCAGCGTGTTCTCGTCCACGAACACCTGCAGGTCGCCCGCGTCCTCGAAGTCGGTCAGGGCGGTGAAGAAGGTGCAGGACTTCACCCGCTTGTCGCCGGTCTTCTTCATGTAGGCCAGCATCGTCGCGGTCAGCGTGCCGCCGATGCAGTAGGCGGTGACGTTCAGCGTCTTCTGGCCCGTCTCCTCCAGCACCTTGTCGATCGCGGTCAGCGCGCCCTTCTCGAGGTAGCTGTCCCAGGTCTCGTCCTTCTGCCGCTCGTCGGGGTTCACCCAGGAGATCAGGAAGACGGTGAACCCCTGCTCGGTCATCCACTTGACCAGCGACTTCTGGGTGTTGAGGTCGAGGATGTAGTACTTGTTGATCCAGGGCGGGATGAACAGCAGCGGCGTCGCGTGGACCTGCTCGGTCGTCGGCGCGTACTGGATGAGCTGCATCACCTCGTTCTGGAAGACCACCTGGCCCTCGGTCACCGCCATGTCGCGGCCGACCTGGAAGGCGTCCATGTCGGTCTGGCGGATGATGAGGCTGCCTTTGCCCCGTTCCAGGTCCTCGGCCATCATCTTCAGGCCGCGCACCAGGTTCTCGCCCTTCTGCTCGAAGGTCGCCTCCAGCACCTCGGGGTTCATGGCGGCGAAGTTCGTGGGCGACATCGCGTCGACGAACTGCTTGGTCAGGAAGGCGATCTTCTTGCGGTCGCGCAGGTCCATCTCCTCGCCCACGTCGTCGGCGACATGCTCGAGGTATTCCGCGGTCAGCAGGTAGGACTGCTTGATGTAGTCGAAGATCCGGTCGTCGGTCCAACGGTCGTGCTTGAACCGCTTGTCGCCCCGCGCGGGCGTCTTCACCGGCGCGGCCGGCTCGGTCCCCAGCCACTGGGCGGTGGCGCGGCGCATCAGCTCGGCCTGGGCCATCCACAGCTGCAGGCTGCGCTCGGCCACCTGCTGGGGGTGGTTCATGAAGGCCTGCTGCATCTCCGCCAGCGCGGGCAGGGCGTTCAGCGGATCGGCATGGATCGGCCGGTCGTCCTTGGCCTGGGCCTGCATCAGGCGCATCCAGATGCCCTGGGAGGTCTCCATCACCTTGGCCATGTTCGTGGCGAAGGCGGTGTAGTCCGCGGCGACGTCCGCGGCCTGGGATGCGAGGTCGCGTTCTTCCATCTGGTCGTCCTCCGGGTCGAGCCCCGGCTCTTTCAGGCGGCCGGAGCTTCGCGTCGCTCTGGCGTGGCCAGGCGGCGATCGTTATGGTCCGGCCCATCATGCACCCAATCGAGCAGGCGAACAAACCCGTGAGACCCTCTGCGTCATTGTGCAGCGCAGCAATAATGTTGCTCTGCGGGATGGGCCTGGCCGGCTGCGGTCTCGACGATCCGCTGACCGGCCCGCGCGGGGCCTTCGCCGTGCTGGACCTTCCGGAGACGCCGGACCTCGCCGACCAGCCCTGGCCGCGGCTCGCCGACGTGCCCGACATGCCGCCCCCGGGCGAGGTCGGGCCGGGCGCGCCGGATCCCGCGAACGGCGCCGAGATCGCGCAGTCGCTGCAGCTCGAGGCCGCCGTCGCCGCCGCCCGGGCCGAGACGCTGGGCGAGCCGGTGATCGCCCCGGCCGAGGCCGCTCGCCTGCGCTCCGCCTCCCGCCGGGCCGCCGCGGCGGGCGGGGGCGCGATGTCGGCCGAGGACGCCGCGCGCCTGCGCGAGGCCGGCCGCGCGGCCGTCGCCGATTGACCGCGGCGCCGCTGCAACGAAAAAGGGCGCCGCCCGGAGGCGACGCCCAGAGGCGGGGGCAGGGGGGCCGTCAGGGTCGGCCCCAGGCCCCCATCCGGATCGCGGCCGCGGTCATCAGCCCGTAGATCAGCATCCCCAGCGCCACCGCGCCGAACACGCCGTCGAGCCCGAGGTCCAGCGTCTCGACCGCGAGGAAGCCGCCGCCGATGGCCACGAACAGCCGCGCGAAGCCGCCCAGCACCGGCCACAGCACCCGCCCCGCGCCCTGGCTGGCGAAATAGAGCGCGAGGCCCAGCGCGAAGAAGCCGTAGAACGGGCCGACCAGCGCGAAATAGGCGCGGCCCGCGGCGCGCGCGGCCTCGGCCTCGGGCGGCAGGAACAGGCCCAGCCACAGCTCCGGCGCCGCGGCGCACAGCAGGCCCACGCCGCCCACGATCACCGCCGCGGCGACGGCGCCGGTCCAGGCCACCCGCAGGGCGCGCGCGAGATCGCCCGCGCCCACGCAGGCGCCGACCATCGCGGTCATCGCCGCCCCGATGCCGAACACCACCGGCACCATCAGGAACTCCAGCCGCGTGCCCAGCCCGTAGCCCGCCAGCGCCGGCTCTCCGAAGCGGCCGACAAGGCCGACCATCGCGACGATCGTCGTCACCGTCTGGATCGCGGACAGCGAGGCCACCAGCCCCACGCGCAGGATGTCCATGAACAGCGCCCCCTGCAGCGGCGCGATCGCGCCCCGCAGGCTGAGCCCCGAGCGGCCCGAGATCCACACCGCCAGCCCCGCCAGCGTGCCGATGGAATAGGCCACCACCTGTCCGGCCGCGAGGCCCGCCATCCCCAGCTCGGGGAACGGCCCCCAGCCCAGCGACAGCGCCCCCGCCGCGGGGATCGACCCCAGCGCCGAGAGCAGCAGGATCATAGAGGGCGTGGCCATGTCGCCCGTCCCCCGCACCGCCGAGAGCATCGCGTTGCACAGCCAGTGCGCGAAGCAGCCGGGGAAGAAGACCGCCGCGTAGGCCAGCGCCGCCTCGACCGCGCCGCCCTCGGCCGCGCCCCGAACGCCCGCCAGCAGCGTGAACAGCGGCCGCCCGAAGGCCGCCATCAGCAGCGCCGAGATCGCCGCCGCCGTCACCGCGATGACGCAGGCGTGCAGGGCCAGCCGCTCGGCTCGGCGCAGGTCTCCCGCCCCCAGCGCGCGCGCCACCGCGGCCGAGATCGCGCCCCCGAAGGCGCCCCCCGACAGCATCTGCGTCAGCATCACGAAGGGGAACACCATCGCCAGGCCCGCCAGCGCCGAGACCCCCAGCCGCCCCGCGAAGCCCGCCTCGGCGATCGAGACGGCGGCGGTCACCGCCATCGCCAGCACGTTGGGCGCCGCCATCCGCGCCAGCGTCGGGCCGATGGGCCCGGTCAGCAGGCGCCGCGTGCGGGCCGCGCGCAGCGCGGCGCGCGCATCCGCCCGGCTGGGCGCGACCACGGGGGGCGCAGCGACGGGGGGCTCGAGCGCGGCCATCTCAGGCGTCCTTGAGGGGGAAGACGAACAGCGTGGCCGAGCCGTGGGCGTAGAGCTTGCCGTCGGCCTTGCCGACCAGCCGCGCCTCGGTGGTGACCATCCGCCGACCCGCGTGCACCACCGTGCCCGTGCAGGTCAGCGTGCCGGTCGTCGGCAGGATGGCGCGGGTGTAGTTCACCTTCAGCTCGGCGGTGGAATAGCCGTGGGCCGCCGGAATCACCGTGTGCGCCGCCACGCCCAGCGCCGAATCGAGCACCGTCGCCGCGAAGCCGCCATGCACCGTGCCCAGCGGGTTGAGCAGGAAGTCCGAGGGCTCGGCGTCGAAGCGGACCGAGCCGGGCTCGACATCGTAGGGGATCCCCATGCCGATGGTCGCGCCGATCGAGGGGCGGGAGCCGATCTCTCCCGCGGTCAGGGCGCGCATATAGTCCAGCCCGCTCAGGCGCATGGCCGCCGCGGGATCGAAGCTCGCCACCTCGTACTCGTAGCTGCGGGTGCGCGTGGTCGCGGCGGGGGTCTGGTCGGTCATCGGGGGGCTCTCCGTTCGGGGTCGGTCGCAGTCGACCGTCGGCAGGTGGGTTCTTATTTGGAACGCACCCTCAGAGTGCGTTCCCTTTCGGAACCTGTCAAGCCGTGCTATATCTCCGCCATGCGCTGGAACGAGCTGAGCGACGAGTCCTGTCCGGTGGCCCGGGCCCTGTCCGTGATCGGGGACCGCTGGACGCTTCTGATCCTGCGGGACTGCTTCCGCGGGACCCGTCGGTTCGAGCGGTTTCAGGAAAGCCTCGGCGTCACGCGCCACGTCCTCGCCGACCGTCTGCGCAAGCTGGAGACCGCGGGCGTGCTCGAACGGAAGCTGTATCAGGAGCGTCCGGCGCGTCACGAATACCGCCTGACCGAGCGGGGGCTGGACCTGCAGCCGGTGCTGATGAGCCTGGTGGGCTGGGCCGACCGCCACCTGCCGCTCGAGGACGGGCCGCCGCTGGTCTACGAGTTCCGCGACACCGGCGAGCCGGTCGAGCCGCAGCTGACCGACGCCCGCACCGGGCGCGCCATCACGCCCCGCAACATCCGCGCGCGGATGCGCGCCGCCGACCCGTCCTGAGACGGGCGCGCGTCCGGGTCAGGGACGCGCCGACGGCAGGAAGCGCCGTGCGACCTGCGCGCCCGAGGCGGTCAGCTCCAGCCCCTCGCGATCCAGCCGCGCAGTCATGATCGCGGCCGCCGCGGCGGCGTCGCGGGCCTCGAGCGCGGCGATCAACTCGCCCGCCCAGCCGCCCTCGGCCATCCCGTTGGCGTGGCCTTCGGGGCCTGCGGCCCTCGGGCGCTCCACCAGTTCGGCGAGCATCCGGGCGAGGAAGCGGCAGGTGAAGCGCAGCACCGGGTTGGCGGCCGCGGCGGCCAGCGCCTCGTCGAAGGCGAGGCCGGCGGCCTGCCGGGCGGCGGGGTCCGCGGCCTCGGCCACCGGCGCGGCGGCCTTGTCCAACGCGGCCAGCGTCTCGGGCGAGGCCGCGCCGGCCAGGTTCTCGGCCAGCGCCGGCATCAGGGCGCGGCGCATCTCCAGCAGGTCGGGCAGGGAGGGGTGTTCGAAGAAGAACAGGTTCGCCAGCAGCAGCTCGGCATGGTCGGGGCGCACGGGCGTGATGAAGGCGCCGCCGCCGGGGCCGGTGCGGGTGCGGATCAGGCCCTGCGTCTCCAGCACCCTCAGCGCCTCGCGCACCGTGCCCTTCGAGGCGCCCAGCAGCGCGATCAGCTGCGCCTCCTGGGGCAGCCGGTCGCCGGGGGCCAGGTCCTGCTCGACGATCCAGTCCTTCAGCGTCTCGGCGATGGCCTGCGGCCGGCTGAGACCGCGCGCGGGCGCGCGACGGCGGCCTGCGGGCCGGGCGGACGGGGTCGGGGGTGCGGCCATGGCGTGCGTTCGGGAACCTGTGTCGGACGAGCGCGGCCCCGGCGGCCTCCGTTCCCCGGAAAGGTCGGGGGGCGGCGGGCGGAAACGCGCCGACCGGCGTCCGGGCGCCGGTCGATCTGGTGTCTATAGTCCTGAGATCAGGCGTTGGGAATATTTAATCGCCCGAAGTCGCGGCCCCGGGGCTGCGGCGCGTTCGCTTGGGCGCGTCTGTGGTTTCGATGGCTTGGCGTCCGAAGACGCCAGTAATTCGCATGATGATTTGCGCCAGTTGGGCGAAGCCCGGCCGGGCCGTCCATCGCCGCGCGCCATGACCTGCCGCCGCGCGATCGGCCCGCGAGGGTCGCCGCCCCCGCGCCGTGGATCGCGAGCCTCGTCGCCGCGGCGAGCAAGCCGAGCGGCCGCCCTCCCCGCGCCCGCGTCGCGTCGCCGCCCGCATGTCGCCCGCGGTGCGAGTCCGGACGCCCATGGGCGCCCGGCCCGCGACACCCGTCGGCGCTAGTCCGCTCCGCGAGACTCGCCGCCTCGCGCCGGTTGTCCCGCAGGGCGGGCGCGGCGACGTCGGCCGCTGCGCGCTCGACCGCCGGCGCTTCAGAAAGGGACGCTCGCAGACATTCCGGTTGCAGAACTCCTGTCGCCTGGCGCCGTCCGAAGGGCCGACGCCATTCTCAGGCGACGTCAGGGAGAGGGGCGGGCGCTCGAGGCAGCGTCAAGCGCCGTGCAGCTTCCGTCCCACGTGATGCCCGGACCGCCGTCCGGACGGCGGCGTTCAGGCGTCGCCTCGCCGTGTTTGGCGTTGCGGCCCGGCCCGGACGCCTGCGCGCGGGCCAGGCTACCGGTCTTGTCCTGCAAGCCGCCGCCGACGATCCACGGTCGGTTCCCGCATCGCGGTCGCGTCTCCGGGCGGAACGGCGGGGCCCTGCGCCGGCGGCTCAGAACGCGAGGTCGAGCGACAGGCGGGCGCCGGTGTCGCCGGCGTCGGTGGCGAGCGCCGAGAGGCGGGCCGCGGCGACCTCGCCCAGCTGCGGGTCGATGCGCCGCCAGGTGACCGCGGCCTCCCAGCTCTGCTCGACATAGAGGGCGTCGCCGGTGAAGCGGGTCTGCGACAGCTCCATCCCCAGCATGTCCACGGCGCGGATGCCGTCGGGCGCGGCCAGCGGCCGCTCGGCCGCCACGGCGTTGCGCATCGCCAGGTTGGAGAGGTCGTAGTCCACCGTCCGCCCCGCGTATTCGAAGGGCAGGGTGGTCAGGCTCGACACGCTGTTGAGGAAGCTCAGCGACAGCCCGTCCGACGCCTCGAGCGTGTAGCGCGAGGCGACCGAGCTGCCGGCGAGCCAGGCCGCGCCCGCCGCGGTCTGCGCGCCGATGCCGCCCTGGGCCATCAGGCCCAGCGTCCAGTCGGGCAGCACCTCGGCCAGCAGGCCCACGTTGGCCGCGCCGTTCAGCCGGTGCGCGCCGCCGGTGGCCGCCCAGGCCATCGGGGCCGAGAACACCAGGTGCACGCGCCCGTCGGCGCCCAGCGGGACCGCGCCCGCCGTGGTCCCCGAGAAGCCGCTGGGGCCGCCGCGCACGGGGCCCGAGCGGGGCAGGCCGCCCGCGCCCTCGGCATAGGCGAGCTCGCCCCCCGTCTCGCCCGTCGCGCTCAGGCCGCGCATCATCATCACCGGCCGCCCGCCGGCGCCGTCGGCGAGGCTGGAGGTGAAGAAGAACGAATCCACGCCCCCCGTCGCCATCATGTACATCGTCGACCACGGGTTGCCGGCGACGGGATCGTCCGAGCGGTGGGCCGCCGACCACTTCAGATAGGCCGTCTCGATCGTCGAGCGGTGCTTGCGCCACAGGCGGCGGAAGATCCGCTCGGCGTCGCGCCCGGTCTCGGCCGTCCAGCTGCGGTCGAGGTCGAGGAGCGGCGCGGTCAGGCTCAGCAGGTTCGCGTCGGCGTCGTAGCTCGCCGTCGCCCAGTGCCCGGCCACGTCCAGCCGCGCCTCGCCCTCGGGCAGCGCCAGGGCGCGCAGGCTCGTGCGGATCGAGTCGAAGGACAGGTCGCCCGGCAGGTCGTAGTCCGGCAGATCGCCCGACAGGGTGAGCTGCGCCTTGGGCAGGCGGTCGGGCAGGCCGAAGGGCAGGTCGCCGAAATAGGCGCCCGAGACCGAGACGCCCGGCGCCGTCACCGAAAGTTCGGCCGCGGGGGCGAAGTAGATCGGCTTGCCGTAGGGCGTCGGCTCGGGGAACAGCCACACCGGCTCGCGCCGGCGCAGGTCGCGCACCGGCGAGGGCAGGCGCGGGCCCCAGCGGCGGGGCGGCGCGGCGACCGCGTCGCAGCACCCGCCGGACCACGCCGGCTCCCACCCGGTGGAGATCGACGGAACCTCCTCCGCCTGCGCGGGGCCGAGGCCGGACGCGGCGACGGCGGCGGACAGCACGACGGCTGCGGTCGTGCTGCGGAGCATCATGGTGCGACTCGAAATCACGGCGTTTCCTCTCGGGAAAGAAGAGGCCTGAGCCGTCGTGGCGCGTCAACCATGAACGGCGTCTTCATGCCGACCATCTGCGCCGCGGAGGTTTAGGATTCGCTTAATGGCCCGCCCCGATCCTCGCCGGATTCGCCCCCGGGCGTCGCCGGCCCGGGCGCGGCCCGCCGTACGGTCATGCCACGCAATCTTCGACCCCGAGGCGCGACTCGGCTAGCCTGAGGCGCCGCCATCCATCGTGCAGGAGGTCCGCCGATGCCCAGCATCAACATCGATTTCGTCCAGGATCTGCTGTCGGCCCTGCGCCTCAACGACCGCCCCTGGTCGAGCGGCGGCGCCGGGGCGCCCGACCGCGCGCTGGCCGAGGCCTGCGCCCGCCTGATGAAGCCCGGCGGCGACGCCACCCGCATCGCCGCGGCGGCGGAGGCGCTGGAGGCCTACCAGCGCCTCGACCCCGAGCAGCGCGCGGCCTTCTTCCACCGCCTGCTCGACGACTACGGCGCCGACGCCGAGGCGGTGCGCGCCGCCTACGCCGCCTGGGACCTCGCCGCCCGCCGGCCGGAGCAGGAGCCCGCCGCCGAAACCGCCGAGGCCGCCTTCGCGCGCCTGTTCGAGGCGGTCGAGCCCCGCCGCCAGGCCCTGCTGCGCGCGCTGAACCTGTGCCCCGGCGGCACCATCGCCCTGGTGCGCATGCGCGAGGACCTGCTGGCCGCGGCCAGGGCCGATCCGTCGCTGAAGCCGCTCGACGTCGACTTCGCGCATCTCTTCGCCTCCTGGTTCAACCGCGGCTTCCTGGTGCTGCGCGAGATCGACTGGAACACCCCCGCCGCGATCCTGGAGAAGATCGTGGCCTACGAGGCGGTGCACGAGATCCGCGACTGGGACGACCTGCGCCGCCGGCTGGACCCGCCCGACCGGCGCTGCTTCGCCTTCTTCCACCCCGCCACCGGCGACGAGCCGCTGGTCTTCGTCGAGGTGGCGCTGACCGACGGCGTGCCGGGCGCCATCGCCCCGGTGCTGGAGGGCGGCGGCGCGGTGGACCCGCGGGACGCGGACACGGCGGTGTTCTACTCGATCTCCAACTGCCAGGGCGGGCTCAGGGGCGTCACCTTCGGCTCGTTCCTGATCAAGCAGGTGGTGCAGGAGCTCTCGCGCGAGCTGCCGAACCTCAAGACCTTCGTCACCCTCTCCCCCGTGCCCGGCTTCGCCGCCTGGCTCGCGCGCACCGCCAAGGAGGACCCGCTCGCCGCCGAGCTGCGCGAGCGCCTGGCCGCCGGCCGCTGGCGCGAGGACGAGGCCGAGCGCAAGGCGCTGGCCGCCCGCTTCCAGCGCCGCACCGCCCAGTACCTGCTGGAGAGCAAGCGCGCCGACGCCCGGCCCGAGGATCCGGTGGCCCGCTTCCACCTGGGCAACGGCGCGACGCTGGCCGACGTGCACTGGCCGGCGGACCTCTCGGAGGGGGGGCTCGCCAACGGCTGCGGGGCGATGGTGAACTATCTCTACGACCTCGATCGGATCGAGGCCCGCCACGAGGCTTTCGCCAAGGACGGAACCGTCGCCGCCGCCTCGGGCGTGAAGCGGCTGCTGAAGGCGCAGGACAAGGCCGCCTGAACCGGGGGCGGGGCCGGCCGCGCGCCGGCCCGCTGCTTCCTGCGACGCCGCCGTCGGCCGGGCGCGCGGAGCGCGGGCGGCGGGGACGCGCCTGTCGGCTGCGTCGGACGCTCCCGTCGCGCGCCGTCGCAGGCGCGCCAAGGGCGTGCGTCCGCGCCCGCCTGCGGCGTCGCTTCCCTGCCGACCGGCTTGCAGGGGGCGCGGGGAACCCTCAGGATGCCTTCGCGTCTCCGCCCCCGCGCCGCCCCGCCTCCGGTCCCGCCGGACGGCCCCGGCCGCGCGGGCGAGAGGCGCGACGCAACGACAGGACGCGCCCTCCGCCCCCTCCCTGCGCGGGGCCGCGTCGCCCGAAGGGAAGAGACGCCGACAGCATGCCCGACACCGCCCCCCTGACCATCCAGCCGCTCCCGCTGCCCGAGCACGAGTTCCGCACCCTGCCGGGCCGGATGCGCCGCCACGCGGCCGAGCGCCCGGACCATCCCGCGCTGCGCGAAGGCGAGCGGATGCTGACCTGGGCCCAGACCTGCGCCCTGGCCGAGCGCGCCGCCGCCCTGATGATCCGCAAGGGGCTGACCCGGCGCGCGGTCGTCTCGATCGTCGCCGACACGCCGCTCGACTACTGCGTGGCCTACCTCGCGGGGCTCGCGGCGGGCGGCTGCGTGGCGCCGATGCCGGTGACCGCGGCCGACGCGACGCTGGCCACCATGATCGCCGACGCGGGCGCCCCCTGCGTGGTCGCCTCCGCCTCCCAGAAGGATCGGGTCGAGGCGATCCTCGCCTCGAAGCCCGGCCTCGCCAACGTGGCCAAGCTCGCCCTCGACTTCGAGGCCGAGGGCTGGACGAAGCTGCTGGACATGGACCTGCCGGCCCCCGGCGAGGACGGCTCGGGGGGCGAGCTGCCCGAGATCGAGCCCGAGGACCTGTTCAACATCATCTACTCGTCGGGCACGACCGGCATCCCCAAGGGGATCGTGCACACGCACCTGTTCCGCTCCCGCCAGATGCCGCGCTTCACCGCCAACGGCGTCTCGCCCGACAGCCGCACGCTGCTGACCACGCCGCTCTATTCCAACACCACCCTCGTCGCGATGATCGCCACGCTGGCCGAGGGCGGCACGGTGACCTTCCTGCCCAAGTGGGACACCCCCACCTGGCTGGGCCTGGTCGAAAGCCAGAAGATCACCTGCTGCATGCTGGTGCCGGTGCTGATCCAGCGCCTGTTCAAGGCCGAGGAGCTGGCGAAGACCGACATCTCCTCGCTGGAGCTGACGATCTGCACCTCCTCCCCGCTGGCGGCCGCCACCAAGAACGAGATCATCGCCCGCTGGCCCGGGCGCTTCATCGAGCTCTACGGCCTGACCGAGGGCGGGGTCTCGGCGATGCTCGACCTCAAGGCCTTCCCCGACAAGTCGGGCTCGGTCGGCCAGCCGGCGCTGGGCTCGGACCTGGTGCTGCTCGACGACGACGACCGCCCCGTGCCGCAGGGCGAGGTCGGCGAGGTCGTGGGCCGATCCCCCGCGATGATGGCGGGCTACCACGGGCGCGACGACCTGACCGAGAAGGCGCTGCTGCGGCTCGAGGACGGGCGGGTGGTGTTCCGCTCGGGCGACCTGGGGCGCATCGACGAGGACGGGTTCCTCTACATCGTGGGCCGCAAGAAGGACATGATCATCTCCGGCGGCTTCAACATCTACGCCACCGACCTCGAGGAGGCGCTGCACGCCCATCCCGACGTACAGGAAGTGGGCGTCGTCGGCGCCCCCTCCGAGGCCTGGGGCGAGACGCCGGTGGCGGGCGTGGTGCTGCGGCCCGGTGCCTCGGCCGACGCCCAGGCGATCCTCGACGGGGCCAACGCCAACCTCGGCAAGACCCAGCGCGTCTCGGCGCTGCACGTGCTCGACGCGCTGCCGCGCAACGCGGTGGGCAAGGTGCTGAAGCCGGACCTGCTGGCGGCGGTGAAGGACCGCGCGCCGGACGCGGTGATGTCGCGCTGACCGCAACGGTCGGGCGCCTCCGGGGACGGGGGCGCCCTGCGGGCGGGCTTGGGCCTCTGGGTTCGGAAGCGCTTTCTCTTGCGAAGGGCGGGAGCCTCCGGCGGGCTCCTGACTCACCAAAGAACAGGGGGCCGCGCCTGTCCTTCGGATCCGTCTCTCGCTGAAGATGCCTGAGCGACTCGTCGGGAGGGGTCAAGGACAAGCCCCGCCCAAGGGCGGGGTCGCTTCGCGATCCCTGACCCCTCCCGCCGAGTCGCTCTTCACGGCATCAGCGAGAGACGGCTCCGAAGAACAGGCGCTTTGCGAGGACCCCGGGCGTCGCGCCGGGGCGCCTGGGTCGGGCGACGGAAGGAACGGGCGCCGGGGCGTGGAATGCCCCGGTGGGGCGCGGCGTTTCAGGTTGGGAAATCGTCAGGCAGTCGTGCTAGGTCAGGCAGGTCTCTCCCCTTCCCGGAGGCCCGAATGGAACGCTACAGCGTCTTCGCCCTGACCGCCGTCCTCGCCGTCGTCTTCGCGGTCCTGGCCCTCTACGCCCAGATCCTCGCCTGGCAGGTGATCCTCTGGATCGCCTCGGTCGGGATGCTGGCGCTGTTCGTGATCGGCATCCGCGACCTGATCCAGACGCGCCACGCGATCCTGCGCAACTACCCCGTCATCGGCCACATGCGCTGGCTGTTCGAGGGCATCCGCCCCGAGATCCGCCAGTACCTGATCGAGAGCGACGAGGACGAGGAGCCGTTCTCGCGCGAGGCGCGCTCGCTGGTCTACCAGCGCGCCAAGAACGTCGAGGACAAGAAGCCCTTCGGCACCCACGAACACGTCTACGACGCCGGCTACGCCTGGATGACCCATTCGGTCGCCACCAAGCATGTCGAGGACTGGGACTTCCGCGTCGAGGTCGGCGGGCCCGACTGCCGCCAGCCCTACGACGCCTCGATCTACAACATCTCCGCCATGTCCTTCGGCGCGCTCTCGGGCAACGCGATCACCGCGCTGAACACCGGCGCGCGGATGGGCGGTTTCGCCCACGACACCGGCGAGGGCGGGATCTCGCGCTATCACCGCGCCGGCGGCGGCGACCTGATCTTCCAGGTGGGCACCGGGTATTTCGGCTGCCGCGACAAGAACGGGAACTTCTCGCCGAAACTGTTCCAGGAGCAGGCGGCGGACCCCCAGGTGAAGATGATCGAGCTCAAGCTCAGCCAGGGCGCGAAGCCCGGCCACGGCGGCATGCTGCCCGCCGCCAAGATCACCCCCGAGATCGCCGAGGCGCGCCACGTCCCGATGGACGAGGACTGCATCTCGCCGCCCTCCCACTCCGCCTTTTCGACGCCGCTCGAGATGGTCGACTTCATCGGCCAGCTGCGCGAGCTCTCGAACGGCAAGCCGGTGGGCTTCAAGCTCTGCATCGGCCACCGGCGCGAGTTCATGTGCATCGTCAAGGCGATGATGGAGACGGGGATCTATCCCGACTTCATCGTGGTCGACGGCTCGGAAGGCGGCACGGGCGCGGCGCCGCTCGAGTTCTCCAACCACATGGGGATGCCGCTGCAGGACGGGCTCGCGATCGTCCACAACACCCTGATCGGGGCGGGAATCCGCGACCGGATCCGCATCGGCGCCTCGGGCAAGGTGGTCTCGGCCTTCGACATCTGCCGCACGATGGCGATGGGGGCGGACTGGTGCAACTCGGCCCGCGGCTTCATGTTCGCGGTCGGCTGCATCCAGGCCCAGGCCTGCCACACCAACGAGTGCCCCGCCGGCGTCGCCACCCAGGACAAGCTGCGCCAGCGGGCCGTGGACGTGGGCGACAAGTCGGTGCGCGTGGCGAACTTCCACCGCAACACGCTCAAGGCCGTGGCCCACATGATCGGGGCGGCGGGGCTGGAGCATCCGGGCGAGGTCAGCCCCTATCACTTCAACTTCCGCCAGAAGATGGGCGAGACCATCGAGGGCGACCTGATCTTCAACCCGATCCCCGAGGGCAGCCTGATCGACGGCACCTGCGAGGTCGAGGCGCTGATGTCGCGCTGGCGGCGCGCCCGCGCCGACAGTTTCGCGCGGCCCGAGCGGATCTCGACCCACCGCCCCGGCCACAAGGTGCGCCGCGCGGTGGAGCGTCCGCCGACCGAGCCAGCCGCCGGCGGCGGCGGCGACGCCGGCCGCCCGGCCGCCAGGGCCGCGGCGGGCAGCGGCGGCGAGGTCGCCTGACCCGAGGCCTGACGCGCGCGACGACCCAACGCCGCGGCCCCCGTGCCGCGGCGTCGGCATGTCCGGAGCGCGCCGTGCGCCGGGCGTGACGCGGGCAGGCCCGCCCGCAGGGCGCCCCAGGCTGCATCGTCTTGGGGACTGGCGCTCGCCGCCCGCTCCGCGCCTGCGCAGAGGCCTGCGTCGCGCGGCCGGCGTCGGAGCGTCTTGCGGAATGTGGGCGGGAGGTGCGCTCGCGCCGGGCTGCGGGCCTTGGATCCGTCCCTTCCGAGGAAAAAAGTTGGCGGACGCGCATCACTTAAAATTTATTAAAATCAGTAGCTTGAAGGGTTCGCCGTTCACGTGATCGGGGCGTGAACGAAAGATTCATCTTTTTTCAGGGTTTGGCGAAACCCTCCGCCCGGCCGCCCCGTATCTGTGGATGTACCGGGGCGAGGGCGCGTCGTCCGGCCCCGGAGTTGCGTAAGTTCCGGGCGCGTTCGCGTGGTTTCGCCCGATCATCTCCCAGGCCGCCCGCGGCCGCGCGCCCTGCCTTCCTCGGGCCGCGCCGCGGGCGCCGAAGCCGCCCCGGTCCATGACCGGCGTCGGCCGGTTCGCGTAGCAGACACGGGCGCGTTCGCGTTGCGGCCCGATCGAGTTGGAGCGTCCCCTCGCCGCCGGGTCCCGGGCACGGACCGGCGTCCCGCGGGCCCTGCGCTCCAGGCGTGGCGTCGGCGTGCGGGCGTATCCGCGACGGCCGGCCCCGGCGCCCGACCGCGACGCTCAGGCGACGCGGCCGGGCGCCGGGGCCGCCGGAACGCCCCCTCTCTTTCGAGGCTCCTGGCGGCAAGGCCCTCGCCCCCCTCCCGACCGCTTCCGGTCCCCTCCGCCCGCGCCCTTGCGCCCCGCCGTCGGGCGGGGTCATCTGGCCGCGGGGCAGGGCGGCTGCGCGGGCGAGGGGAGACCGGGCGATGGGCGAGAGCGCGACGGCGACGGCTGCGATGGCGACCGCGTCCGAGGGGGCGCGGGCCCGCTGGGCGGGGGCGCTATACCTCGCGATCATCGCCGCCGGGATCTCGGCCGAGGTCGCGCTCCGCGGCGCGGTGGTGGTTCCCGGCGACGCGGCCGCCACGCTCGCGGCCGTCGCCGCCTGGCCGGGGGCGCTGCGCTGGGCGGCCATGCTCGACGTGGCGATGGTGGGCTGCGACGTGGGCGTGGGGGTGCTGCTCTATCTCCTGCTCCGGCCCGCGGGCGCGGCGCTGGCGCTGGCGGCGCTGGCCTTCCGGCTGCTGCAGGCGGCGGTGCTGGCGGCGAGCCTGCTGCTGCAGCCCGCCGCGCTCTTGGCCGCGGGGCAGGGGGGCGAGGCGGGGGCGCTGGTCCTGCCCCTGCTGGAGCTGCACGCGCTGGGCTACGACGTGGGCCTGGTCTTCTTCGGCCTCTCCTGCCTCGCGACCGCGGTCCTGCTGCGCCGCTCGCCCCTGTTCCCGACCTGGCTGGCGGCGGCGCCGGCGGCGGCGGGGGCGGTCTACCTGCTCGGCTCCACCCTGCGCCTGCTCGCGCCCGAGGTGCAGGCCCAGGTCCAGGCGATCTACCTCGTGCCGCTCGCGGCGGAGCTGCTGCTGGCCCTCACGCTCCTCCTGCGCGGCGCCCGCGCGCGGGGCTGAGGGCCCCCGCCCCCCTTCCGCACGGCGGAACAACCGCCCCGCGAGCGCCCGCTCGCGCCGCATCCGTCTTGATCCCTGCGCGGCGGAGCGGCTAGAGACGCCTTTCGGGCCGGCCGTCGTCACGACAGGCCGGCCGCCGGGTGAACCGACCGGAACCAAGGGTGGAAGGAGACACGCATGGCCGCGAGCGACGATCGGCTGCTGGTGAGCACGGAGTGGCTGGCCGAGCATCTCGATGCGCCCGACGTACGCGTTCTCGACGCCTCCTGGTGGCTTCCCGCCGCCGGGCGCGACGCGAAGGCCGAGTATGCGCAGGCCCACATCCCCGGCGCGCAGTTCTTCGACATCGACGAGATTTCCGACAGCCGCTCCGAGCTGCCCCACATGGCCCCTCCGCAGGAGAAGTTCGTCTCCCGCGTGCGCGCCATGGGCATCGGCGACGCGCACCGTGTGGTGGTCTACGATGCCGCCGGCCTGTTCTCGGCCGCGCGGGTGTGGTGGCTGTTCCGCCTGTTCGGGCACCATGACGTGGCGGTGCTGGACGGCGGCCTGCCCAAGTGGCTGGCCGAGGGCCGCCCGACCGAGGACATGCCCCCCCTGCCGCGCGATCGCCACTTCGTCGCCCGGCGCAACGCGATGCTGGTCAAGGACGTGACCCAGGTGGCCGCGGCCCTGAAGCTGGGCAAGGAGCAGGTGGTCGACGCCCGCTCCGCCCCCCGCTTCGCGGGCGAGCAGCCCGAGCCGCGTCCCGGCCTGCGCGCGGGCCACATCCCCGGCGCGCGCAACGTGCCCTACGACACGCTGCTGAACGCCGACGGCACCATGAAGGACGCCGAGGCCTTGCGCGCGGTGTTCGAGGGGGCGGGGGTCGATCTCTCCCGCCCGGTGATCTCGTCCTGCGGCTCGGGCGTCACCGCCTGCGTGCTCGACCTGGCGCTGGAGCGGATCGGGCACAAGCAGCACGCGGTCTACGACGGCTCTTGGGCCGAGTGGGGCGCCTATCCCGACCTCGCCATCGAGACGGGCCCCGCGCGATGACCCCGGCGGGGGGCGCCAACGCGGGCGGGCTCTCGGGCAAGGCGGGCGAGCGGATCTCGGTCGCGATCACCTGGCTGGAGATGACCCGCCGCCCCGAGGGCCTGCATTTCCCCCTGCCGATGAACGCCCCCGTGGCGCTGGTGCGCGCCAAGGCGCCGCCGGCGTCCTATTTCCTCTACCTCTACCGGCTGGTCGGCGAGGACTACGAGTGGACCGACCGGCTCGCGGACGATCCCGCGACGCTGGAGCGCGAGCTCGCGCGCGAGGACATGGCCCTCAACACCCTGATGTGGGAGGGCTGGCCCGCCGGCTTCTTCCTGCTGGACTGGCGCCAGGCGGGGGTGTGCGAGCTGGCCTACTTCGGCCTCGCCGGCGCGACCCGCGGCCAGGGCCTGGCGAAATGGCTGCTGGCCGAGGCGATCCACGCCGGCTGGTCGCGCCCGGGCGTCGAGAAGATGACCGTGAACACCTGCGCCCTCGACCACCCCTCGGCGCTGCCCCTCTACCAGCGCATGGGCTTCTCGCCCGTGCGCCGGACGGAGGTGGAGCGGGTGCTGACGCGCGACATCGGCTGAAGGCGCCGCGTCGGGCGTCGCGCCCGTTGCTTGCGAACCGCCCGCGGCGCGCCGCGGGCGTTCGTGCTTGGGGGCGCCGTCTCCTGCCTCCGGACGAGGGAAGACCTCCCTGGGCGGGAGCGCCGCATCGGGCGTCCCGCTGCGGGCATGGTTCGGCCCGCGGCGCGGGACGGACGTGCGCGCCTGAGGGCCTCCGTTCCAGCGAGGCGCGCGCTCGCCGGGCGTCGCCGGCCCCGATCCCCCGTCCGACTCGCCGACCGTCTTCGCGGAACCGGGCCGGCGCCGTCGCGGCCCGCGACGTCGCGCAGGCCTCCTCTGGACGCGGGAGGGCGACTCGTTGATTAATGTTCCGTGTTCGTTCCGGATGCGCGCGAGCCCCACCCCTAGCGGCCCCGCCGAGGTCAACGACTAAATCTAGCGAGATTGCAGAAAAACGGGGTTGTCGAGTCGGCCGGATTCCATAATCTAGGGCTCAGCAGGACAGAGCCGCCTACATCTGGTGGTCACCGCCACCACGGGGGCTTCGGCCGCCATACCGGACATCAAGATCCTGGGCGCCTCCGGCGCCCCTGCCGCGCGGAGGGGTTCGCGCGGTTCCGACCAACGCGTCTTAAGCGCCTGGCAAAACAGGCCGAAGAGGGACACCACCATGCAGATCGCCCGCCGTTTCACCGAAGCCGGCGCCTCCCCCTACGAGGCCTTCGAGTTCCGCAAGGCCACGTCCGAGATCCGCAATCCCAACGGCTCGATCGTCTTCAGCCTGCGGGACATCGACGTCCCCGCCGGCTGGTCGCAGGTCGCCGCCGACGTCCTCGCCCAGAAGTACTTCCGCAAGGCCGGCGTGCCCGCGCGCCTGAAGAAGGTCGCCGAAGAGGGCGTGCCCGAATTCCTGTGGCGCTCGGTCCCCGACGAGGCCGCGCTGAAGAAGATGTCAAAGGACAAGCGGTACGGCGGCGAGACCCGCGCCCAGCAGGTCTTCGACCGGCTGGCAGGCGCCTGGGCCTACTGGGGCTGGAAGGGCGGCTACTTCTCGTCCGAGGCCGACGCGCAGGCCTATTACGACGAGATGCGCCACATGCTGTGCGCCCAGATGGCCGCGCCGAACAGCCCGCAGTGGTTCAACACCGGCCTGCACTGGGCCTACGGCATCGACGGTCCGTCGCAGGGCCACTTCTACGTCGACTACCAGACCGGCGAGCTGGTGAAGTCCGCCTCCGCCTACGAGCACCCGCAGCCCCACGCCTGCTTCATCCAGTCCGTCTCCGACGACCTGGTGAACGAGGGCGGGATCATGGACCTGTGGACCCGCGAGGCGCGGCTGTTCAAATACGGGTCGGGCACCGGCACCAACTTCTCCTCCGTGCGCGCCGAGAACGAGCCGCTGGGCGGCGGCGGCCGCTCGTCGGGCCTGATGTCCTTCCTCAAGATCGGCGACCGCGCCGCGGGCGCCATCAAGTCGGGCGGCACCACGCGGCGCGCCGCCAAGATGGTGATCTGCGACATGGATCACCCCGACGTGGAGGCCTTCATCAACTGGAAGGTCCGCGAGGAGCAGAAGGTCGCCTCCCTCGTCGCCGGCTCCAAGGCGCATGAGCGTCGCCTCAACGAGATCTTCGCCGCCATCCGCGCCTTCGACGGCTCGGAGGAGGGCGCGACCGATCCCAAGGCGAACCCCGGCCTGAAGGCGGCCCTGAAGGCCGCCCGCCGCGACATGATCCCCGAGACCTACGTCAAGCGCGTGCTGCAGTACGCGGCCCAGGGCTATTCCTCGATCGAGTTCTCGACCTACGACACCGACTGGGACGGCGAGGCCTACCTGACCGTCTCGGGCCAGAACTCCAACAACTCCGTGCGCGTCACCGACGCCTTCCTGGCCGCGGTCCGCGAGGACAAGCCCTGGGAGCTGATCCGGCGCACCGACGGCAAGGTCGCCAAGACCGTCTCGGCCCGCGAGCTGTGGGACCAGATCGGCCACGCCGCCTGGGCCTGCGCCGACCCGGGCATCCAGTTCCACGACACCATCAACGCCTGGCACACCTGCCCGAC
Source organism: Albimonas marina (assembly GCF_029223255.1). GTDB lineage: Bacteria > Pseudomonadota > Alphaproteobacteria > Rhodobacterales > Rhodobacteraceae > Albimonas. The sequence continues at coordinate 71,643 of NZ_JARHUC010000008.1, read as the reverse complement.
GGACGGCCCGATCCGCGCCTCGAACCCGTGCTCCGAGTACATGTTCCTGGACGACACGGCCTGCAACCTAGCCTCGATGAACCTGCTCGCGTTCCTCAACGCCGGCGAGTTCGACGTCGAGGGCTATGAGCACGCCACCCGCCTGTGGACCGTGACGCTCGAGATCTCGGTGCTGATGGCGCAGTTCCCGTCGAAGGAGATCGCGCAGCGCTCCTACGACTACCGCACGCTGGGGCTCGGCTACGCCAACATCGGCGGCCTGCTGATGAACATGGGCCTGGGCTACGACTCCGAGGAGGGCCGCGCCCTCGCCGGCGCCCTGACCGCGATCATGACCGGCGTCAGCTACGCCACCTCGGCCGAGATGGCCGCCGAGGTCGGGCCGTTCCCCTGCTACGAGCGCAACGCCTCGGACATGCTCCGCGTGATCCGCAATCACCGTCGCGCCGCCTATGGCGAGACCGCGGGCTACGAGGGCCTGGCCGTGAACCCGGTCGCCCTCGACATCGAGAACTGCCCCGACGCGCTGCTGGTCGAGCGGGCCCAGGCCGCCTGGGACGAGGCCCTGGCGCTGGGCGAGGCCCACGGCTACCGCAACGCGCAGGCCTCGGTGATCGCTCCGACCGGCACCATCGGCCTGGTGATGGACTGCGACACGACGGGCATCGAGCCTGACTTCGCCCTGGTGAAGTTCAAGAAGCTGGCCGGCGGCGGCTACTTCAAGATCATCAACCAGTCGGTTCCCGCCGCGCTGGAGACGCTGGGCTACGACGAGGTCGCCATCGACCGGATCGTGCGCTACGCGGTCGGCCACGGCACGCTGTCGAACGCCCCCGGCGTGAACCTGGCGGCGCTGTCGGCCAAGGGCTTCGGCCCCGAGCAGCTGGAGAAGATCGAGGCCGCGACCGAGAGCGCCTTCGACATCTCCTTCGTCTTCAACCAGTTCACCCTGGGCCTGGAGTTCTGCCGCGACACGCTGGGCATCCCGGAGGAGAAGCTCAACGACCCCGCCTTCTCGCTCCTCAAGCACCTGGGCTTCTCGAAGGCCGACATCGACGCCGCCAACCTGCACGTCTGCGGCACGATGACGGTCGAGGGCGCGCCGGGCCTCGACCCCGAGCATCTGCCCGTCTTCGACTGCGCCAACCCCTGCGGCAAGATCGGCAAGCGGTTCCTCTCGGTCGAGAGCCACATCCGCATGATGGCCGCCGCCCAGTCCTTCATCTCGGGCGCGATCTCCAAGACCGTGAACATGCCCAACGAGGCCACGATCGAGGACTGCCTGGAGGCCTATGAGCTGAGCTGGTCGCTCGGCGTGAAGGCCAACGCCCTCTACCGCGACGGCTCCAAGCTCTCGCAGCCCCTCTCGGCCTCGCTGATCGAGGACGAGGAGGACGAGGAGGAGCTGATCGAGGCCCCGATGGCCGCCCGCGCCGAGATCGTCGCCGAGAAGATCGTCGAGAAGATCATCGTCAAGGAGATCCGCCGCGCCGCCGCCGACCGCCAGAAGCTGCCCGAGCGTCGCAAGGGCTACACCCAGAAGGCCATCGTCGGCGGGCACAAGGTCTACCTGCGCACCGGCGAGTACCAGGATGGGCGCCTGGGCGAGATCTTCATCGACATGCACAAGGAAGGCGCCGCCTTCCGCGCGATGATGAACAACTTCGCCATCGCGATCTCGGTCGGCCTCCAGTACGGCGTGCCGCTGGAGGAGTTCGTCGAGGCCTTCACCTTCACCCGCTTCGAGCCGGCGGGCCTGGTGCAGGGCAACGACTCGATCAAGAACGCGACCTCGATCCTCGACTACATCTTCCGGGAGCTGGCGGTGTCCTACCTGGACCGCACCGATCTCGCCCACGTGCAGCCCGAGGGCGTGCGCTTCGACGAGATGGGCCGCGGCGACGAGGAGGGGAAGCGCAACTTCACCGAGGCGCCCGAGAGCGTGGCCGAGCAGGCGGTGGCGATGCTGCGCGAGATGACCTCGCCCGGCTACACCCGCCAGCGGATGCCGCAGAACCTGGTGCTGCTGCGCGGCGGCCAGGACATCTCCGAGACCTCGGTCGCCGCGGTCTCCACCGCCGCCGTCGCGACCGCCGAGGTCGAGGCGCAGCCGATCGGCTCGGCCATCGCCGACACGCTGGTCAAGCCGGTGGCCTCCGAGCTCGACGGACGCGCCTCCGGCGCGATGGACGACCGCGCCAAGGCCCGCATGCAGGGCTACGAGGGCGACCCCTGCGGGGAGTGCGGGAACTTCACGCTGGTGCGCAACGGCACCTGCCTGAAGTGCAACACCTGCGGCGGCACCTCGGGCTGCAGCTGAGAACGACGAGGGAGCGGCGGCGTCTCGCCGCTCCCGCCCGGAACAGGCCGCAGGCGAAAAAACCTACGAGCAGAGAGCGAGAGAAGCCTGATCCGACCCACTTGAGGGAGGCGCGCCCCGCGCCTCCCTTCTTCTTGTTCAGGCTCCGGAAGGCGCGGTTTCCGCGCGGTTTAGCGGGGCGTCGCGACTGTCCGCGGGCCAAGTCGCGGGCGGTCGTCAACCGACGAGCAACGGTCGCGGGGGGCCTGCCGGGCCGAAACGGGCCCGGGGACTTGACGCGGAGGCGCGCCGGCGAAGTTGCGGGGGCGCGTTTAACGCTTTCTCAACGTTTCCTTGCGAAAACCGTCGCTCCGGTCGAAGGGCCGGGGTCGGCCGCGAAGGGCCGACGGCGCCGGGGGCGGGAACGCCGGCCCCCGGGGCGGAGGCGCCGAACGGCGCCCAGGGGTCGACGAACGGTCGACGGGCGCGGCGAAGGTCGCGCGGCAAACGTCTGAAGCTCGTGCCGGAGGGCTGCGGTTCGACCCGCGGCGATCGTGCGGCGAACTCAGGATTGGATGTCCGGGTCGCCCGAAACCTGGCGACGCGCGCCCGCTGCGGCGGCGCGGCGGACGCGGCGGCTTGCGCCGCCCCTCCGCCCACCCGCCCGCGATCCGACGCCCCGCCCGATGCGACCCGGAGTTCGCTGGACCGAAGATCATGCTGGGGACCCTTTCGACACATGCGGCCGCGCCCGCCGCCCGTCGCGTCGATCCGGCGGCCGCGCTGCGCGCCCCCGGCGCCGCGCCCGAGGCGGCCGGCCCCCCGCGCCGCGCCGCGCCCGACACCGCCGCGCCCGAGGCCGTGGCCGGCGCGCTCTCCGCGCTCGCCCGCAGCCGCGCGACCCCGTCCTCCGTCTTCGCCGCGCGCGTCGAGGAGGGCGAGGCCGAGGGCTCCGCCACGTCCCGCGAGGCGGCCTCCGCCCTCCCGCCCGCCGCCCCGCCGCGCCGTTCCGCCGGCCCCGCGGCCGTCGAGCGGGCCGCAGGCGCGTCCGCGGGCTTCGCCGCGGCGGGGCCGGAGGCGACCCCCTCCGCCGCGTCCGACCCCTCCGCCGGGCCGCGCCCCGCGTCCTCCCCCGCAGCCGAGGTCTCCGCGCCGCGTCGCGCCGATCCGCTGCGGTCGGGCCTCAGCGAGGAGGATCTCGCCGTCGTCGCCGAGCTCGAGCAGCGCGACCGCGAGGTGCGCGAGCATGAGATGGCCCATGTCACCGCCGGCCGCCCCTGGGCGGGCCCGGCGGTGTATCTCTACCAGACCGGCCCCGACGGGCGGCGCTACGCCATCGGCGGCTTCGCGCCCATCGACGTCTCGCCCATCGAGGGCAACCCCGAGGCCACCGCCGCCAAGATGCGCATCGTGATCGAGAGCGCGCTGGCCGCCCAGCCGCCCTCGCCCGCCGACCGCCATGTCGCCGCCCTCGCCCAGGCCCGCCTGCAGGCCGCGCTCGCCGCGATCTCCGAGGTCGGCCGGCTCGAGCGCCAGGGCGACGAGGCCGGCGCCGAGGCCGCCCGCCAGACCGTCTCCACCCGGATCTGATCCCGCGCGCCCGACGGGAGCGGGAGGCGCCGCGTCCCCCGCCCGTCCGCCGACGCCGTCCCGCCCGCGGCGCAGCCCCGCCGAAGGCGCCCGGCCCCTCCGTTTCCCGATGATCGAAGACATCCCACGTCGCCGTCGGCGCCCCGGCGAGCGGTCCGCGCGCCCCTCGCCGCCTGTTCCCGTCGCCCCGCGGCGCCCCGCCGGGACCGCGCCGCGAGCGGGCGGCCGGCGTCGGGCGGGGCCGGGGCGCGGCGCTCCCGCCTCGCGGCCGGGCGGAGGCGTCAGTCGGCGGAGGCTTCGGGCGCTGCGGGGCGCATGCCCATGCCCAGGCGCATCGCGCCCCGGCGCAGGGGCGCCACGTCGTGGATCGCCTTCAGGCCCAGCCGGCGCAGGTCGCGCAGCGGGGGCGCGCCCAGCATCGCCGCGCGGTTCAGCGCGTCGATGCCCGCCACCCGCGCCGCCATCTCGGGCCAGCGGCTGCGGTGATAGGCGGCCAGCACCGACTGCGCGCCGGGATCGCCGCCCGCCCGCGCCGCCTCGCCCGCCAGCCGGGCCAGCGCCGCGGCGTCGGCGATCGACATGTTCAGGCCCTGCGCCCCGATCGGCGGCACCACGTGGGCCGCCTCGCCCATCAGCGCCACCCGCGCCCCGTCCAGCCGCGGCGCGAGCTGCGCCACGATCGGCCACAGCGCCACCTCCGAGACCACCCGCAGCCAGCCCAGCACCCCGCAGGAGCGCGCGTTCAGCGCCTGGGCGAAGGCCTCCGGGTCCTCGCGCGCCATCCGCTGCAGCGCCACGGCGCGCGGCCCCTCCTCCATCCACACGATCGAGGAGCGCGGCCGCCCCTGCGCGTCGTCGGGCAGGGGCACCAGGGTGAACGGCCCGCCGGCGCGGTGGATCTCGGTCGAGACATCGCGATGCGGCTCGGGATGCGTCACGGCCAGCACCAGCGCCTTCTGGGAATAGCTCCAGCGCGGCGCCTCGAGCCCGGCCATGCGCCGGGTGGGGCTGTCGCGCCCGTCGGCGGCCACCACCAGCCGCGCGCGAACCTGGGTTCCGTCCGACAGCGCGGCCAGCGCCTCGCCGTCGCGCGCGACCAGCCGCGCCAGCGCCGCGGGGGCGCGCAGCGCGGCGCCGGGCAGGGCGCGGAGCCGCTCGGTCAGGGCGGCGCGGATCGTGAGGTTGGGCAGGTTCCAGCCGAAGGGCGCCTCCTGCATCTCGGCGGCCACGAAGTCGGCCGTCTCGCGCGGGACCTCGGCGCGCCCGCCGGCGTCGACCAGGCGCATCACCTTCAGGGGCGCCGCGCGGCCGGCCATCAGCGGCCAGGCCCCGCAGCGCTCCAGCGCCTCGACCGAGGGGGTCAGCAGCGCGGCGGTGCGGATGTCGGCGCCCGGCGCGTCGGGCCCCGCGGGCGGAGGCGCCGCGTCCACGCACAGCGTGGAGAGCCCCTCGGCGGCGAACAGGCAGGCGGCCGAGAGGCCCGCCGCCCCGCCGCCCACGACCAGGATGTCGACCTCGATGCGTTCCATGCCCCACCAGATAGCGCGCGTCCGCCCCCCGCGCCACGCGGCACGGCGGCCAGGAGCGTCGCAGGCGCGGCCGCGGCCCCGGCGGACCGAGGGAGCGTGGCCGTCCCGCTCAGACCAGCTTTTCGAGGAACCCCGCCAGGTCGTCGGTCTGGTGCAGCACGTGGGGCGGCGCCTCGACCTCGGCGGCCTTCGGGTCGACCCACACCGTCTCCAGCCCCAGCGTGCAGGGCGCGAGCAGGTTGCGCGGGTCGTCCTCGAACATCGCCGCGCGGTTCGGGTCCAGCCCGTCGGCGCCGAAGATGCGCTGGTAGGCGGCGGGGGCGGGCTTGGGCGTGTAGAAGGCGCTCTCGACCCCGTAGAAGGCCTCGAACAGGTCCTGGATGCCCAGCGCCTCGGTCACCTGGCGGGCGTATTTCGCGGTGCCGTTGGTGTAGACGATCGAGCGGCCGGGCAGGGCCGCGATCGCTGCGCGCAGGCGCGGGTTGCGGCTCAGCGGCGCGAAGTCGATGTCGTGCACGTATTCCAGGAACGGATCGGGGTCGATGCCGTGGTGGATCATCAGCCCCGCCAGCGTGGTGCCGTGGTCGTGCCAGTAGGCGCGGCGCAGGCGGGCGGCCTCGGCGTCGTCGACGCCCAGCTCGCGGATCACGAAGCGGGTGATCTTGTCCTCGATCTGGTCGAAAAGGCGCTCGTGCGGGGGGTAGAGCGTGTTGTCGAGATCGAACACCCAGGTCTCCACCCGCGCGAAGGCGCGGCGGAGGGCGTCGGGATCGGCGTCGGGGGCGAGGGTCGCGAGGCTCATGTCCCGGCGATACCACCCGCCCCGGGCCCCGTCCATCGACGCGCCGCCGCGGGGGCGCCGCAGGGGCGGGCGCGGCCGGGGCCGCGCAGGCGCCGCGCCACGCGCCCGCCCGGGGCCGGCGCCGCGCCCGCGGCGCGTCCCCGTGGTCGCGCCCGGGGCGACCGCCGCCCGGGGCGCGGAGGGCGCGCGGCAGGGCCTCCGGGCGCAGGCCGCCCGCCACCCGCGGCGGCGCGGCCCGGCGCCCGGCCGGCCCCGCGCCGCGGGCGCGGCGGCGATGCCGGACGGGCGGTCGACGCGGCGCGCCCGCGGAGCGACGGCGCCCGGCGGGCGGCCCGGGCCCGGCCCGCCGCCCGCGCCTCCGCCCCCGGCCCCGTTCCGCCCCCGCGGTTGCGGCGGCGCCCGACCGCCCCACATTGAACAGGCGACGGAGCAGGACGACGACGAACGGGAGGGGCGGGAATGTACGCGGCGGACGAATGGCGCGGGGCGCAGGGCAGACGCTGGGCCAAGGGCGCCCAGGCGCAGGACGCGTTCCTCGCCCCCTTCGGCGAGGCGGCGCTCGTCGCCCAGGGGCCCGTCGCCGCCCTGCAGGTGCTCGACCTCGGCTGCGGCGCGGGCGCGACCACCGTGGCGATGGCCCAGGCGGGCGCGCGGGTGACGGGCCTCGACGTCTCCCCCGACCTCGTGGCGATGACCCGCGAGCGCATCGCCGCTGCCGGCCTCTCGCCCGAGCAGGCCGACGCGGTCGAGGCCGATGCCGGGCGCAACCCGCCCCCCGGCCCCTACGACCGCCTGTTCTCCCGCTTCGGCTGCATGTTCTTCGACGAGCCCGAGCCCGCCTGGCGCGGCCTGCGCAAGGTTCTCGCCCCCGGCGGCTGGCTGACCGCCATCGCCTGGCGCGGGCTGGAGGAGAACGAGTGGGCCTCCCTCGCCATGACCGCCGCGCGCGAGGCCTTCGCCGAGGCCGGCGAGCCCCTCGCCCCGCCCGCGCCGCCCGGCGCGCCGGGGCCCTTCGGCTGGGCCGATCCCCAGATCGTGCGCCCCTGGCTCGAGGGGGCGGGCTGGCGGGAGGTGGCCTTCTCGCCCTTCGACCTCTCCCTGCCGCTGGTCGCCCGGGACGAGCCCGATCCCGTCGCCGCCGCGGTGACCCGCGCGATGGAGGCCGGCCCCGCCGCCGGGCGCCTGCGCGACGCGCCCGAGCCGGTGCGCGAGGATGCCGCCCGCCGCCTGCGCGCGGTGTTCGAGGCGCGAGCCGCCGAGGGGCCGATCCGCATCTCCTGCGCCGCCTGGATCGTCTCGGCCCAGGCCTAGACGCCGGGGCCGCGCGTGGGCCTCGCCCGGCCCCGGCGCCGCCTGAAGGGGGCGTGGGCCGGTGCGCGGCGTCAGGTGAACGGGCCTTCGCCGAACGTGCAATCGCATCCCGCCGGGTGGGGATCGCCCCCGCGATCTGACGCAGCGTCCATGGCGTTTCAATTGATCCGTGAGGTCAACATCGAACGCCATCCATCTGAGCATGCTGCATTTTGGCGAATCGTGGCCATACCGGGGCAATCATGGCCCGGAAACCCATGTAATTAACGCATTTTTGCGTGACCGGGCGGCTTGCATCGGTTAATCTCGCCTCAATACAAGAAGGCGCGGACGGCGAAACAAAAAGACCGGCGCGCCATAGATCGAGCGGCAACCGACCCATCCCATTTCCGCGTGCCCCCGGGGGGACTCCCCCTCGTGCAGCGCGAAGCCCGAGGCAGGCGGCCGACGGGAAGGGTCCAGAACATACAGGCGGGCGACATGTCCCTCACTCTCATGATTCCGGAGCAGACCGAGCTGTCTCCGCGCATCACCGTCTTCGGCGTGGGCGGGGCGGGCGGCAACGCCGTCAACAACATGATCGAGCAGGCGCTGGACGGGGTCGACTTCGTCGCCGCCAACACCGACGCGCAGGCCCTTCAGCAGTCCAAGGCCACGCGCCGCATCCAGCTGGGCACCACCGTGACCCAGGGCCTGGGCGCCGGCGCCAAGCCGCAGGTCGGCTGCTCGGCCGCCGAGGAGTCGATCGAGGAGATCGTCGAGAGCCTGCACGGCGCGCACATGTGCTTCATCACCGCCGGCATGGGCGGCGGCACCGGCACCGGCGCGGCCCCCGTGATCGCCCGCGCCGCGCGCGAGATGGGCGTGCTGACCGTCGGCGTGGTGACCAAGCCGTTCCACTTCGAGGGCGGCCGCCGGATGCGCTTCGCCGAGGCCGGCATCGAGGAGCTGCAGCGCGTCGTCGACACGCTGATCATCATCCCCAACCAGAACCTGTTCCGCCTGGCCAACGAGCGCACGACCTTCGCCGAGGCCTTCATGATGGCCGACGACGTGCTCTACCAGGGCGTCAAGGGCGTCACCGACCTGATGGTCCGCCCGGGCCTGATCAACCTCGACTTCGCCGACGTCCGCTCGGTGATGGACGAGATGGGCAAGGCGATGATGGGCACCGGCGAGGCCTCGGGCGAGGATCGCGCCGTGCAGGCCGCCGAGAAGGCCATCGCCAACCCGCTGCTGGACGAGATCAGCCTGAAGGGCGCCAAGGGCGTGCTGATCAACATCACCGGCGGCTACGACCTGACCCTGTTCGAGCTCGACGAGGCCGCCAACCGCATCCGCCAGGAAGTGGATCCGGACGCCAACATCATCGTCGGCTCGACGCTCGACCCGGACATCGACGGCGTGATGCGCGTCTCGGTCGTGGCCACCGGCATCGAGGCCGAGGACTGCGTGCGCGAGACCCCGCGCCCGGTGCGCGCCGCCGACGCCAAGGCCCTCGAGATCGCGCCCGAGCCGACCCCGGCGCCGGCCGCCGTGCAGACCCCCGTCGCCGAGCCGGTCGCCGCCCAGGCCGCGCCCGCCCCGGCGCCGCAGCCGGCGCCCGCGCCGCAGCCCGCCGTCGCGCGCGTCCACGACTTCGACGAGCGTCCGCTGGCCGAGGCGCCCGCCCCTGCGCCCGAGGCGCAGCCCGGCAACCGCTTCGAGCAGGACGGCGCCTTCATCGCCCCGGCCGCCGAGACGCCCGCCTCGGCTGCGGCCGCCGCCGCCGCCCAGCCCCGCGTGGCCGGCGAGCCCTCGGCCGAGACGCTGGCCCGCCTGCAGGCGGCTGTGTCCCACCCGGCCGATCCTGCGGCGCGGCGCCCCGAGGCGCCCGCGCCCCGTCCCGCGCCGACCCCCGCGGCGGCCCCCGCCGCCCGCCAGGAGCCGCGCTTCGGGATCAACAGCCTGATCCACCGCATGACCGGCTCGGGCGACTCGGCCGCGCGTCCCGCCGCCCGCGGCGAGCCCAGCCTGCGCGCCGACGATCACGCCGAGGCCGACCGCCAGCGCGAGATCCCGGCCTTCCTGCGCCGCCAGGCCAACTGAGGCCCGCGGCCGGGGCCCTCGCGCCCTCCGGCCGCCCTTGCGACATCGCCGCCCGGCCCCCGGAAAACCCGGGGCCGGGCGGATTTCGTTTCGGCCGGCCGTTCACATCGGCTGCGGTTTAGATTAACGATTTGTTCAGAACGGAATTGACCCGAGGCGCCGCTCAGCCTTCGCGCGGGGCCCGCGATTGGACGGGGATGTCGATGTTCGAATTGCTCGTCGGCCTCTTCGCGATTTCCGCGATCAGCTGCCTGGCCGCCCTCGTGGCGCTGATGAAGCCCTACCACCCGTTCCGCTCGCGCATCGGCGCGCTGCAGACGCTGGGCCTGGGCTTCCTGTGCGCGGTGGCGGCGATGTTCGGGGCCGGGATCATCAACGACACCCGCGCCACGTTCGACCCCGCCCAGCACCTCGCGTCCGCCCGCCACGAGGGCGCCGACACGACCGAGGCGCCCGCGGACGCGCCCGCCGCCGTCCTCCAGCCCCCCGCCGAATCCGCCCGCGCCCTGCGCATCGCCGCCGAGGCCGCGGCGCTGGCCGAGGCCCGGGCCGAGGAGGAGGCCGCCCAGCCCGACGCCGCCCCCGGCGCGATCCCGGGCGCGCTTCCCGTCGCCGCGGCCGGGCGCGAGCCCCCCTCGGCCGAGGCCGGCGGGCTGCTGAGCGCCATCGCCTCCGCCGACTGGGACGACGCGCAGGACCGGCTCGCGCGCCTGCGCGCCGGCGGCTGGGACCTCGCCGCCATCCTCTCCCAGGCCGAGCGCGCGGCCCGCGCCAAGGTGCGCGGCGTCTCCGCCTCCGACCCGGCCTCGGCGCGCGACGGCTACCTGCTGCTCGCCGCCCTCGATCCCACCGATCCCTCCTACGCCGAGAAGGCCGACAGCTTCGCCGCCGCCGCCGAGCGCGCCGCGCCCGCCGGCGACGTCGCGGACCGGCTGGAGCGGGTGGAGGATCCCGCGACGGGGGAGGTCTGGCTCGAACATCCCGACCGGCCACGCTACGTCGGCTCCCGCTCCACCGTGATGCTCGCCATCGGGCCGGAGGGGCAGGCGCGGCCGCAGTTGCGGATGCGCACGGTCTACGCGGCGCGCGAGTGGCTGTTCGTCGACACCGTGCAGGCGGTCTTCGCCGGGCGGACCGAGAGCCTCTCCGCCGGCTGGTTCGAGCGCGAGGACGGCGCCGCCACCTTCGAGTGGCGCGACGAGCGTCCCGACCCCGCCCAGCTCGCGATCCTGCGCGCGCTGGCGGCGGCGGACGACGCCATCCTGCGCTTCTCCGGCCTGCAGGAGAGCCGCGACGTCCCCTTCGCCCGCGCCGACCGCGAGGCGCTGGCCGACATGCTCGCCGCCTGGGACGAGCTGGGCGGGAACGGCTAGGCTGTCGCCGCGCCCGGCGCAGGGGCCTGCGACGCTCTCTCCCGCGTGATCCTCGCCTGCGGCCGAAAGCGCAGCTGCGGCAACGGCTTGCCGCACTGCGTGAGGGCCTGTCGCAATCCGTTGCAAAGCTTGATTTGTGTGGACGCCCCCGTGGCCTTAGGTCGAGGGCAACAAAAAAGTAACCAATAGGCGAAGTCCGCAGGACTAGCAGGGCAGACAGGCAGTAGAGAGGGCGAGACAGTGCAGGCCACCGTCAGATCGGCGATCGAGTTCCGCGGTTGCGGCCTTCATTCGGGCCGTCCCGCCCGGCTGCGCATCCTGCCCGCCTCGGTCAACTACGGCATCTGGTTCAAGCGCGTGGACGTCGAGGCCGACGGCTCCGGCCGCGACGCCATGATCCACGCCCGCTGGGATCTGGTGGCCGACACCCGCCTGTGCACCGTGATCCGCAACCGCGACGGCGTCTCGGTCTCGACGATCGAGCATATCATGGCCGCCCTCGCCGGCTGCGGCGTGACCAACGCGCTGGTCGAGATCGACGGGCCCGAGGTTCCGATCATGGACGGCTCCTCCGTCGCCTTCGCCGAGGGCATCCGCGGCGCCGGCCTCGTCGGCCTGCGCGGCGAGGCCCGCGCAATCCGCATCCTCAAGCCCATCGAGGTCGAGGACGGCGGGCGCCTCGCGCGGCTCGAGCCGGCCGACAATTTCGAGATCGACTTCGGCATCGAATTCGAGGACGCCGCCATCGGCTCCCAGTCGCTGAAGCTGACGCTGGTCAACGGCGCCTTCATGGAGCATCTGGCCGACTGCCGCACCTTCTGCCGCCAGGCCGAGGTGGACGCGATGCAGAAGGCCGGCCTCGCGCTCGGCGGCTCGCTCGACAACGCTATCGTGGTCGACGGCGCCCAGGTGCTGAACCCCGGCGGCCTGCGTCGCCCGGACGAGTTCGTGCGCCACAAGATGCTGGACGCCGTGGGCGACCTCGCGCTCGCCGGCGCGCCGATCATCGGCCGCTACGTGGGCCGCCGCGCCGGCCACGAGATGAACAACCGCGTGCTGCGCGCGCTGTTCGGCAACCCCGACGCCTGGCGCGTCGAGGTGGCGCCCGAGCCGACCCGCCACGGCCTGGGCCTCGGCCTGCGCGCCGCGGCCTGAGGGCCGGCGCGCCCCGATCCCTTCCCCGGCCGCGCGAATTGCTCGCGCGGCCGTTTTCGTTTCCCCTCCAGTGATTTCGGAGCCGCAGATGGGACCCCGCGTGATCGTGGTCGGCGCCGGCGTCGTGGGCGCCGCCTGCGCCTGGGCGCTCGCCGCCGCCGGCGCCCGCGTCGCGGTGGTCGAGGCCGCCGCCGCCCCGGGGCTCGGCTGCTCCGCCCACTCCTTCGGCTGGCTGAACCTCTCCGTCGCCTCCGCCGAGGACGACCTCGCGCTCCGCGCCGAGGCCCTGGCCCTCGCCCGCCGCGCCCCCGGCTTCGCCGACCGCCGCGGCGCCCTGACCTGGGCCGACAGCTCGCGGGAGACCGAGGCGCTCTTCGCCCTCGTGCGCCCCCACGCCCCCACCGCGCGCCTGGTCGAGGGGCCCGAGGCCGCGGCCCTCGCCCCCGAGCTCGCCGCCCCGCCGCCGCTCGCCCTGTTCTCCCCCGACGAGGGCGCGATCGAGCCGGCCGAGGCCGCCGCCGCCCTCCTCGCCGCCGCGCGGGGGCAGGGGGCGGAGACGATCTTCTCCCGCCCCGTCCTGCGCCTCGCCCTTGACGGCGACCGGGTCGCGGGCGTCGACGTCGGCGGCCCGGCGCCCGAGCGTCTCGCGGCCGACCACGTGGTCCTCGCCGCCGGCGCCGCCTCCGCCGCGCTGCTCGGCCCGCTCGACCCCGACGCGGCCGCCGCGCTCTCCCTTTCCCCCTCGGTGCTGGTCCGCGTCCCCGCCCCGCGCCCGCTGTCGCGAATCCTCTGCGGTCCGGAGCTCGAGGCCCGCGCCGGAGGGCGCGGCGCCGAGATCGTGATGGCCGAGGATCCGCCGCAGGCGCCCGACACGCTCGACGCCCTCGCCGCGCGGCGGGCCGAGGCGATGCGCCGCCTCCTGCACCCGGCCTTCGCCCCCGCCCCCGGCGCCCCGGCGCGCGCGGTCGAGGCCGCGCGGCCGATGCCCGCGACCCGGCCGCTCGCGCCCCTGTCGACGGCGGCGCAGGGCCTGACGCTCGCCTTCGCCCATCCCGGCGTGATCTTCGCGCCTCTCCTCGCCGCCCGCGTGGCCGAGCGGATCGTGGCGCAGGACGCCGCGGGGGCCGCCTGAGCGCGCCTCCCGCCGGCCGCCCGGGGCCGGGCGCCGCCGCGTCGTCTCGCCCCGCCCCGCGCTTCCCGGCGCCCGATCCCGCCCCGCGGCCCTTCGGCGCCCTTGCGGCTCCCCTCCCCAAGGCCGTAAACCCGTACCCGCGCGTCCGAACCCTCGGGCGCCGCGCAGACGACCCCCGACGCCGGACCAAAGGACCCGCGATGATCCGCCCCGCGCTCGCCCTCATGGCCCTGCTGGCGCTCGCCGGCTGTTCCTCCGAGTCCGACGACCCGTTCTACGATCCTTATTCGCAGCGCACCGCCGCCTCGATCTTCGCCGAGGGCGAGGCGCAGCTGAACGACGGGGAGCCGGTCGACGCCGCCCACACCTTCGAGGAGCTGGAGCGCGTCCACCCCTATTCCGAGTGGTCCAAGCGCGCCATGATCATGGCCGCCTACAGCTACTACCAGGGCGCCGAGTACGACAACGCGGTCACCGCCGCGCAGCGCTACATCGCCTTCTTCCCCTCGGACGCCGACGCCGCCTACGCGCAGTACCTGATCGGCATGTCCTACTACGACCAGATCGTGGACGTGCAGCGCGACCAGAGCTCGACGCTCCGCGCGATCCAGGAGTTCGAGGAGGTGGTGCGCCGCTATCCCGGCTCCCAGTACGCCCGCGAGGCGCGCCTGAAGATCGACCTCGCCCGCGACCAGATGGCGGGCAAGGAGATGACGATCGGCCGCTACTACCTGGGCCAGGGCAACTACATCGCCTCGATCAACCGCTTCAAGACGGTGCTCTCGCTCTACCAGACCACCTCGCACGCGCCCGAGGCGCTGTACCGGCTGGTGGAGGCGTACCTGTCGCTGGGCATCAACTCCGAGGCGCAGACCGCCGCCGCGATCCTGGGCTACAACTTCCCCGGCTCCGAGTGGTACGAGGGCGCCTACGACCTGATGCAGGGCGCCGACATCGCGCCCTTCGAGGATCGCGAGAGCTGGATCTCCAAGCTGTTCCGGCGGGTGACCACCGGCGACACGATCTGATCGCAAGCCCATGCTTCGGTCGCTGGAGATCCGCGACATCGTCCTGATCGAGCGCCTCGACCTCGAGCCGGCGCAGGGCCTCAACGCCCTGACCGGCGAGACGGGGGCGGGCAAGTCGATCCTGCTCGACGCGCTGGGCCTGGCGCTCGGCGGGGCCGGGCGCGCCGACATGCTGCGCGCGGGCGCCGAGGAAGGCGCGGTCGCCGCGGTCTTCGACTTCCCCGCCGATCATCCCGGCCGCGAGATCCTGGCCGAGGCCGGGCTCTCGGCCGAGGACGACGAGGTGATCCTGCGCCGGCGCCTCTCGGGCGGCCGGCTGACCGGCTTCGTCAACGGCCAGCGCGCTCCCGCCGAGGTGCTGCGGGCGTTGGGCGAGACGCTGGTCGAGATCCACGGCCAGCACGACGACCGGGGCCTGCTGAACCCTCGCGGCCACCGCGCCATCCTCGACGCCTTCGCCGGCGCGCTTCCCCTGGTGGACGCCGCCCGCGCCGCCTGGGACGCGGCGCGCCGCGCCGACCAGGCGCTCGACGCCGCCCGCGCCGAGGCCGAGGCCGCCGCGCGCGACGCGGAATTCCTGCGCCACGCGGTCGAGGAGCTGACCAGGCTCTCCCCCGAGGCCGGCGAGGACGAGGCGCTCGACGCCGAGCGCCGCCTGATCAAGTCCGCAGCGAAGATCCGCGAGGACGTCGCCCGCGCCAACCAGGCGCTGGGCGCGGACGAGGGGGCGGAGGGCCGCCTGCTCGACGCGATCCGCTGGCTCGACGGCGCCGCCGACGCGGCCGAGGGGCGGCTGGAGGGCGCGCTCGCCGCCCTCGACCGCGCCATGGCCGAGCTCGGCGAGGCGCAGGTCGGCGTCGAGGCCGCGCTCGACGCGCTCGCCTTCGACCCGGGCCGGCTGGAGATGGTCGAGGAGCGCCTCTTCGCCATCCGCGGCCTCGCGCGCAAGCATGGCGTCGCCCCCGACGACCTGCCTGCCCTCGCCGAGGATTTCGCCGCCCGCCTCGCCGCCATCGACGGGGCCGAGGCGCAGATCGCCGACCTGGAGCACGCCGCGAAGACGGCCCGCGCCGCCTACGAGACCGCCGCCGCCCGCCTCACCGAGGCGCGGTCCGAGGCCGCCGGGCGCCTCGACGCCGCGGTGACCGGCGAGCTCGCCCCCCTGAAGCTGGAGCGCGCCCGCTTCGAGACCGAGGTCGCCCCCGGCGCCCCGGGCCCCGAGGGCGTGGACCGGGTCGAGTTCCGCCTCGCCGCCAACCCCGGCGCCCCCGCCGGCCCGCTGGCGCGGGTGGCCTCGGGCGGCGAGCTCTCGCGGGTGCTGCTGGCGCTGAAGGTGTGCCTCTCGGGCGCGGCGGAGGGCCGGGCGATGATCTTCGACGAGATCGACCGCGGCGTGGGCGGCGCGACGGCCGCCGCCGTCGGCGCGCGGCTCGCGGCCCTCGCCGCCGCCGGCGCCCAGGTGCTGGTGGTCACCCACTCGCCCCAGGTCGCCGCGCGCGCCGACCGCCACTTCCGCATCGAGAAATCGGTGACCGACGGGCGCACCCGCACCGACGTCGCCGCCCTCCCCGAGGCCGAGCGCGAGGCCGAGATCGCCCGCATGCTCGCCGGCGAGACGGTCACCGACGCCGCCCGCGACGCCGCCCGCGCGCTCCTCTCCGGCTGACCCCGCCGCCAGACGCCGGCCCCTGCGCAGGCGCCGCGTCTTCCGCCCCGCCGGCCGCCGCCGCCCCGCCCGCGGCGCACCCCGGCCTCTCCGCCCGTGGCCCCCGTCTCCCGCTCCGCAGACCTCGCGCCCCGGCACGCCGTCCGCACGGGTCGCGAAGCGCCTGTTCTCCGGAGCCGTCTCTCGCGGATGCCGGAAAGAGCGACTCGGCCCCCGGGGTCAAGGATCGCCGCAGGCGACCGGCGAAGCCGGCTCGTCCTTGACCCCGGGGGCCGAGTCGCTCAGGCATCCATCAGCGAGAGATGGCTCCGGAGAACAGGCGCGGCCCTGTTCTTCGGTGAGTCAGGAGCCCGCCGGAGGCTCCCGTCCTCGCCGTCCCAGGCGCGCCCGACCCCACGGGCCCAAGCCCGCCCGCAGGGCGCCTCCGCCCCCCGCTTCAGCCGAAGGCGAACCCGTCGCCCGCCTCCGCCGGCGCGTTGCGGATCAGGCGGGAGGTCAGCACCGCCGCCTGGCGATGCACCACCGCCTGCTGGTAGGCCGGCGTCATCAGCATCTCGATGAAGGCCGAGGCGGTGGGATAGCGGGCGATGAAGGCCTCGTCCCAGCGCTCGCCGGCTGGGCCGATCAGGACGGTGCGGAACTCGCCCCGCCAGATGATCCTTCCGCCGAGGCCGGAGAAGACCGGCCCGCTCTCGCGCCCGTAATTCTCGTAGGCCTGCGCGCCGGTCAGGCCGGCCCCGGCCAGCGCGTGGCCCTCGGGGTAGGCGGCCGTCTCGCGGAAGCGCACCAGGTTCAGCATCTCCACCGGCTCGTCGCGGGGCAGGGCCTTGAAGGCCTCCCACTGGGCGCGCTCGGGGTCCACGCAGAAATCGGGGCAGGGGGCGTCGGTCATCGGGTCTCTCCTCCCATCGCGGGCGCTTCGGCCCGTCGTCGGGGTCCTTCCTACCCTCCGCGGCCGGGCGACGCGAGCCGCCCGCCGCCCTCAGGCGTAGCGCGCGCCGCCCAGGCCGTCGGGGCCGGCGAGCAGCGTCTCCGCCCCCTCCACCAGGTCGGTGTTCTGGGCGGCGACCAGCCGCCAGCCCTCGGGCCGGGCCTGGGCGACCAGCAGCAGCATCGCGCGCCGGGGGCCGCCGGGCGCGCCGTCGGGGCCGCGCTGGCCCTCCATCCGCACGCGCACCCGGGCCAGCGCCGCGCCGGGGCCCAGCGCCCGGGTCTCCAGGCGCTCCTCGGTCAGGACGGCGCCGGCGAAGTAGGTCTTGAAGGCGACGCCGTGCACGCGCGCGATCCGCTCGGCCCCGTGCCACCACAGGCCGGTCACGTTCACGAAATCCGCGTCCGTGGCGAACAGCGCCCCCAGCGCGGCCGCGTCATGGGCCGACCAGGCGGCGAGGAAGCCGCGGGCGAGGCGCGCGGCCTCCCCCTGCGCGGCCTCCCCCTCCGCCTCGCCCTCCATCAGTTCAGGTCCAGCATCTTGCCGGGGTTGAGGATGCCCTGCGGGTCCAGCGTCCGCTTGATCTGGGCCATCACCCCCAGCGCCTCGCCATGCTCGGCGGCCATGTAGCCCTTCTTGCCGACCCCGATGCCGTGCTCGCCCGAGACGGTGCCGCCCAGGCGCAGCGCGGTCTGCGCGAGCTTCGCGGCGACCGTCTTGACGTTGGCCAGCTCCTCGGGGCTGTCGGGATCGAAGTAGAGGCCGCAGTGGAAGTTGCCGTCGCCCACGTGGCCGATGATGCCGCCCTGCAGGCCCGCCTCGCGGATGTCGCGGCGCGCCTCGATCACCGCCTCGGCGAGGCGCGAGATCGGCACGCAGACGTCGGTCGAGATGCCCTTGCAGCCCGGCCGCAGCGCCCGGCCCGCATAGTAGAAGTTGTGCCGCGCGTGCCAGAGCTTCGCGCGCTCCTCGGCGTTGGTGGTCCACTTGAAGTCGCCGCCGCCGTGCTCGGCGGCGATCTCGCCGAAAATCTCGGCCTGCTCCTTCACGCCCTCGGGCGTGCCGTGGAACTCGACGAACAGGTGCGGCGTCTCGGGCAGGGACATCTTCGCCCAGGCGTTCACCGCGGCGATCGACCATTCGTCCACGTATTCGATGCGCGCCATCGGCACGCCCATCTGGATGGTCTGGATCACGGCGGCGACCGCGCCCTCGGGGCTCTCGAAGGCGCAGGTGGCGGCCGAGATCCCCTCGGGCGTGCCCCACAGGCGCACGGTCAGCTCGGTGATGATGCCCAGCGTCCCCTCGGAGCCGACCAGCAGGCTCTTGAGGTCGTAGCCGGTGGAGGATTTGCGCGCGCGGGAGCCGGCGCGGATGATCCGCCCGTCGGCCAGAACCGCCTCCAGCGCCAGCACGTTCTCGCGCATGGTGCCGTAGCGCACCGCGTTGGTGCCCGAGGCGCGGGTGGCGGCCATGCCGCCCAGCGTGGCGTTGGCGCCGGGATCGACCGAGAAGAACAGGCCCGTGGCGCGCAGGTGCTCGTTCAGCGCCTCGCGGGTGATGCCGGGCTGCACGACGGCGTCCATGTCCTCGGCATGCACCTCCAGGACCTTGTCCATGCGGGTCATGTCGAGGCTGAGCCCCCCCTGCACCGCCAGCGCGTGCCCCTCGAGCGAGGTGCCCACGCCCCAGGGCACGATCGGGCAGCCGTTCGCCGCGCAGATCTTCACGATCTCCGAGACCTCCTGCGTGGTCTCGGGGAAGGCGACGGCGTCGGGGAGCACGTCGGGGTGCCAGCTTTCGTCCCGGCCGTGCAGGTCGCGCACGGAATCGGCGGTGGACAGGCGCTCGCCCAGGAGGGTCCTGAGCTCGGCGATCGCGGTCTGGATGGTCATGAGGTCCTCCCTGGGCGCCGGACGATAGACCCGGGCCCGGAGGAAGGGAAGACGAGGGGCGGGAGGGAGCCGCATGCGCAGCGAATGCGCCGCGTGGACCCCCGCGCCGGGGGCCGAGGCCCCGCCCGCGGCGCGCCCCGGCGTCGGCGCTCGGGGCGGGCGCCGCCCGGGGCCGATCCCGTCGCCCGGAGGCCCCGGCGCCGGGCGGACGCCGCGCGGCCCGCCGCGGGAAACGGTCGTCCCCCGCCCCCCGGCCGGGATGCGCCGCGGGCGCGAGGCCGGCCAGGGGCGGGCGGGTTCACGCGGCGCCTGCCACGCAGACGCCGGGCGCAAGGGCCGGGGAGAGAGACGAGGTGGACGGCGCGCGCCTGCGCTCAGTCCGCCCGCGGGGGGCCGCCCTGCAGCAGGCCGCGGGCGGCGGCCTCGATCAGGGCGTCGGTGTTCACCGGCACCTCGGTCACCTCGTAGTCGCCGTCGATCAGCAGCGTCGCCACCCCATGCACGAAGGTCCACAGCATGATCGCGAGGCGCATCGCCGGCTCGGTCCCCGGCTCCAGCCCCGAGGCCGCGGCGACGTCCGAGATCACCACCTCGAAGCACTTCTTCGCCTCGAGCCCGTAGTCCTCGTCCGAGGGGTCCGTCAGCTCCCGCTTCATGCCGAACATCACCCGGAACAGGCCCGGGTTGGCGGCGGCGAAGGCCACGTAGGCCTTGCCGATGGCCGCGATCCGCTCCGCCCCCGGCTCGGGGACCACCGCGCGCGAGGCGTGCATCGTCTCGCGCATCTCGTCGAAGCCGTGGTCGCACAGCGTGCGCAGGATGTCGTTGCGGTCGCGGAAATGCTTGTAGGGCGCCGCGGTCGAGACGCCCGCCATCCGGCAGGCCTTCGAGACGGACATGCGGTCCGCCCCGTCCCGCTCCACCAGCTCGCGCACCGCCGCCAGCAGGGCCTGCGCCAGGTCTCCGTGGTGGTAGCTCGCGCGTCGGCAGCAGGCCGCGCCGGACGCCGGGTCGGCGTCCGCGGGCGGGGACGGAGGGGAGGCTTGAGCCATGGGCGGTCCGGTCGATTGCTGTTCGGGTGGGGGCGAGGGTCGCCCGCCGATCATCTTCCGCCGATTTTCGCTGGTCGGGGGTTGCAATGCAAGTTAGTGTCTCTAACATAAGTTAGCAACGCTAACATCGCGTGGAGAGAGTCGATGACGCCCCAGCGTTCCGCCGCAGACGGCGCCCCGGCCGGATCGGGCCCCGCCCCCGCCGCGCCGTCCCCAGCCGCGTCGTCCCCCGCCGCGCCGTCCCTCGGCCGCCGGATCGCCCGCCGGGCGGGCCGGCTGACCCTCTCCACCGGTCTCGCCGCCGCCGCGGGCGTC
This sequence comes from Albimonas marina, assembly GCF_029223255.1. Lineage (GTDB taxonomy): Bacteria > Pseudomonadota > Alphaproteobacteria > Rhodobacterales > Rhodobacteraceae > Albimonas. The sequence goes on along the minus strand of NZ_JARHUC010000008.1, from coordinate 51,477 downwards.
GCCGCCGTGCTGGGCGCCCAGGCCCTGCAGGAGCGCAACGCCCCCGACCTCGCGCCCCACGCCGCCTCCGCGCCCACCACCGCGCCGGTGGTCACGGTCGCGCGCGCCGACGGCCTGCGCGTCGAGACCCGGCGCCTGGGCGTGGTCGAGCCCGCCCGCCGCATCCAGGCGGCCTTCGACCTCGCCGGCACGGTCGAGACGGTGGCGGTGCAGGAAGGGGACCGCGTGCAGGCGGGCCAGCTCCTCGCCCGTCTCGACGCCGCCCGCATCCGCGCCCGCATCGCCGAGCTCGAGGCCCAGCGCGCGGCGCAGGAGGCGCAGGCCGAGCTCGCCCGCCGCACGCTGGAGCGCCAGGCGGCGCTGCGCGACCGCGGCTTCGCCTCCGACCAGCGCTGGGACGAGGCGCGGCTCGAGGCCGACCGCATCGCCGCCGCCCTTCGCCAGAGCGACGCCGGCCTGCGCGCCGCGCGCATCGACCTCGACCATTCCGAGCTGCGCGCCCCCTTCGCCGGGGAGATCGCCGCCCGCTCCGCCGACGAGGGCGCGGTGGTCTCCGCCGGCCAGCCGATCCTGGAGCTGATCGAGGCCGACCGCCCCCAGGTGCGCGTGGGCCTGCCCGCCGACGCCGCCGCGCGGCTCGAACCCGGCACGCTGATGACGGTGGAGATCGACGGCCGCCGCCTGACCGCCGCCGTCGCCGCGGTGCGCCCCGACGTGGACCCCGCCACCCGCACCCGGGCGGCGCTGCTCGACCTGCTGGCGCCCCCCGAGTTTCCCGTCGCCTTCGGCGCCGCCGTCTCGGTGATCCTGGAGCGCACCCGCGACGAAAGCGGCTTCTGGCTCCCCGTCGCCGCGCTGCGCGAGGGCGGCAAGGGCCTGTGGACCGTGCTGACGGTCGAGGAGCGCCCCGGCGGCGCGGTCGCGGGCGTGGAATCGGTCGAACTCCTGCATGTCGAGGGCGAGCGCGCCTTCGTGCGCGGCAGCCTCGCCCCCGGCGACCGGGTGGTGGCCGCGGGCGCCCACAAGCTCGCCCCCGGCCTGCGCCTCGACGCGGCCGAGATCCCGCTCTCCGAGGCGCTGGGCGAGGATGCGCCCGCCACCCTCGCCTCCGCCGACTGACCCCGGCCCCGGGAGGCTCCGGGCCAGGCCCGGGGCGCCCCCGACCCTTCCGCCCTCCCGCCGCCCGGACCCGATCACGGAGCCCGCCATGCGCACGCTGTTCTTCCGCCAGGCCCGCCTGACCGCGCTGGTGATCCTGGTCCTGGTCGCCGCCGGCGCCTCCGCCTTCCTGACCATCGGCCGGCAGGAAGACCCCACGATCACCAACCTCTTCGCCAACATCTTCACCCCCTATCCCGGCGCCGACCCCGCCCGGGTCGAGGCGCTGGTGACCGAGAAGATCGAGGCCGAACTGCGCGAGATTCCCGAGATCAAGCGCATCACCTCCACCTCCTCGACCGGCATGTCGGTGCTGAACGTCGAGCTCTCCGAGTTCCTCGACGACGCCGCCATCGACATCGCCTGGTCCGACATCCGCCAGGCCCTGCGCGACGTGGCCCGCGAGCTGCCCGAGGGCGTGCCCGAGCCCGAGTTCGACGACGACCGCACCGGCGCCTTCTCGGCCATCTCGGCCCTGATGCCCCGCGACGCGGACGTGCCCCCCGCCATCCTCGCCCGCCATGCCGAGATGCTGGAGGATCGCCTGCGCGCCCTCTCCGGCGTGTCGCTGGTCAGCTCCTACGGGATGCCGGAGGAGGAGGTTCTGGTCACCGTCGATCCCGACGCGCTGGGGCCGCTGGGCCTCTCGGCCGCGCAGGTCGCCGCCGCCATCTCCCAGGCCGATCCCAAGGTCTCGGCCGGCCGACTGCGCGGCGCGGCGACCGACCTGCTGATCGAGGTGTCGGGAGAGATCCGCTCGCTGGACCGGGTGCGCGAGATCCCGCTCGCCACCAACGCCGAGGGCTTCTCGGTCCGCGTCGGCGACGTCGCCACGGTCGAGAAGACCGCGCGCGTCCCCGCCCCCTCGCTGGCCCGCGTCGACGGCCGTCCCGCCGTGCTCGTCGCCGCGAAGATGGAGGAGGGCCGCCAGGTCGACGCCTGGATCCGTACGGTGAAGGCCGCGCTCGCCGACTACGAGGCGAGCCTGCCGGGCGGGCTGGAGCATCGGCTGATCTTCGACCAGTCCGGCTACACCGCCGACCGCCTCTCCGAGGTCGCGATGAACATGGCCGTGGGCGTGGGCCTGGTCGTGGCGGTGCTGTTCCTGACGCTCGGCTTCCGCGCCGCCCTGGTGGTGGCCGCGGTGCTGCCGCTGGTGGGGCTGGCGACGCTGGCGACGCTGAACTTCATGGGCATCCCCATCCACCAGATGTCGGTCACCGGCATGATCGTGGCGCTGGGCCTGCTGGTGGACGCCGCCATCGTGATGACCGACGAGATCCGCCGCCGCCTCGCCGCCGGGATGCCGCGGGTCGAGGCGGTGGGCGACGCGGTCGGGCGGCTGGCCGCGCCGCTCCTCGCCTCCACCGTCACCACCGCGCTGACCTTCATGCCGATGATCCTGCTGCCGGGCCCGGCGGGGGACTTTGTGGGCACGGTCGCGATCTCGGTGGTGGCGATGCTGGCGTGGTCCTTCGTCATCGCCATGACCGTCACGCCCGCCCTTTCGGGCTGGCTGCTGCCCGACCCCTCGAAGGGCGGGGGGATCGTGGCGAACGGCATCTCGGGCGCGGCCTTCGGGCGGCTCTTCGCGGGCTCCCTGCGCCTCGCCACCCGCAACCCGGTCCCCGCCGTCGCCTGGGCGCTGGTCCTGCCGGTGATGGGCTTCCTCGCCTTCCCCTCCCTCACCCCGCAGTTCTTCCCCGGCGTCGACCGCGACCAGTTCTACATCGACGTCGAGATGCCGTCGGGCGCCGCCGTCGCCGCCACCGAGGCGACGTCCGAGGCGATCTCGCAGGCGCTGGCGAGCGAGGACGGCATCCGCCAGGTCGCCTGGGTGATCGGGGAGAGCGCGCCCTCCTTCTACTACAACATGACCATGAACAAGGTGGGCGTCCCCGGCTTCGCCCGCGCCCTGGTCACCACCGAGTCGAACGCCGCCACCGCGCGCCTCGTCCCCCACCTCCAACGCACCCTCCCCGCGGTCGCCCCCGGCGCCCGCATCCTGGTGCGCGACCTGGTGCAGGGCCCGCCGGTGCAGGCCCCGGTGGAGCTGCGCCTGCACGGCGACGACCTCGCGCTGCTGCGCGCCACCGGCGACGCGATCCGCGGGATCATCGAGAGCAGCCCCGACATCGCCTCCGTCCAGACCACCATGGAGGGCGGCGCGCCGAAGCTCGACTTCGCGCTGGACGAGGACAAGGCGCGCCTCGCCGGGCTCGACCTCGTCTCCGTCGCCCGCCAGCTCGACGCGGCGCTCGAGGGCGTGGTCGGCGGCAGCCTGGTCGAGGGCTCCGAGGAGCTGCCCGTCCGGGTCCGCGTCGGCGCCGCGCGCCGCGCCGACGCCGCCTTCGTCGAGACCTTCGAGGTCGTGGCCCCCGACGGCCGCCTCGTCCCCCTCTCGACCCTGGGCGAGATGCGCGTGGTCCCCTCCGACAGCGCGATCTCGCGCCGCGACGGGGAGCGGGTGAACACGGTCGCCGCCTTCGTGCGCTACGGCGTCCTGCCCGAGGCCGCGCTCGCCCAGGCCCAGCGGCTGCTGGACGAGGCGGGGTTCGAGCCGCCCCAGGGCGTGCGCCTCGAGGTCGGCGGCGACGCGGACGCGCGCAACGAGGTGATCCAGAACCTGATGGCGCCGCTGGGCCTGATCGTGACCCTCTCGATCGCCACCGTGGTGCTGACCTTCAACAGCTTCCGCCTCGGCGCGGTGGCGACCGTCGTGATGGTCCTCTCGGCCGGGCTCTCGATCCTGTCGCTGGCGATCTGCGGCTACCCGTTCGGGATCACCGCGGTGGTCGGCGTGATCGGCTCGATCGGCGTCTCGGTGAACGCCTGCATCATCATCCTCACGGCCTTGCAGGAGGATCCGCGGGCCGCGGCCGGCGACCGCGACGCGATGGCCGAGGTGGTGCTGGGCGCGTCGCGCCACATCGTCTCGACCACCGTCACCACCTTCGGCGGCTTCCTGCCGCTGATCCTCGGCGGCGGCGGCTTCTGGCCCCCCTTCGCGATGTCGATCGCCGGCGGCGTGCTGCTGTCCACGGTCGTCAGTTTCTACTTCACGCCGCCGATGTTCGCCCTCGTCGCCCGCCGCGCGACGCCCGCGGGGCAGGGCGCCCCCGTGCCGCCCGAGCCGGAGGCCGCGCGCCCCGCCCTCGCCGCGCTTCCGTCCCGCCCCGCGCCCGCGCAGGGCAACCTCTTCGCCGCCGAGTGACCCCCGGCGCGCCGGGGCCCCAGGCGCTCGCCCCGCCGGCCGGCGCAGGGCGCCCCGGGCCCGACCCGGGGCCTCCGCCGCCCGCGCTCCGCGCCAGGACCCGCGCCACGACCCGGGCTGCGACTGATCCGATCCGCCCCCGCCCGCGTATCCCCTTGCATCGATCCAAACAGGGGAAGGTCGGATGACCCTCGGCGCGCTCTACCTCGCCACCTTCGCGGTGTTCCTCGCGCTCGACGCGCTGATGCTCACCCGCGTGATGAAGCCCCTGTTCGACCGCCACTACGGCGCGATCATGCTCGAAGATCCCAAGTTCGCCGTCGCGGGGGTGTTCTACCTCGGCTACGTCGCCGGCATCCTGTGGTTCGCGAGCTGGCCCGCGCTCGCGCCCGAGGGCGGAGGTTGGCGCTCGGCCGCGCTCAACGGCGCGATCCTGGGCCTGCTCGCCTACGCCACCTACGAGTTCGTCAACATGGCGACCCTCAAGGGCTGGAGCTGGCAGACCGTGATCCTCGACACGATCTGGGGCGGGGTCCTGACCGCGGCCTCCGCCGCCGCCGGCGTCGCCATCATCCAGGCGCTGGGCATGGCGCGCAGCTGACGCGCCGCCCCCCGCCCTGCGCGACCGCGCCGGCTTGCCCGCGGCGCGGCGCCGGCGCAGGGTCCGCGCCATGACCACGCCCGCCGATCCGCCCCCCGCCCTCGCCCTGACCGGGGTCCGCAAGGGCTACGCCACCCCTCAGGGCCGGCTCGAGGTGCTGCGCGGCGTCTCGCTGAAGATCCCGGCGGGCGGGAGCCTGGCCCTGACCGGCGAGAGCGGGTCGGGCAAGAGCACGCTCCTCCACCTCGCCGGCGGGCTCGACACGCCCGACGGGGGCGAGATCCGGGTCGCCGGCCGCACCGCCTCCGGCCTCGACGACGGGGGCCGGGCGGCGCTGCGCCGGGACCGGGTGGGCCTGGTCTTCCAGCAGTTCAACCTGGTCCCCAGCCTCTCGGTCGCCGACAACCTCGCCTTCCAGGCCCGCCTCGCCCGGCGCGAGGACCCCGACTGGACCGCCATGCTGGCCGAGCGCCTCGGCATCGCCGACCTCCTCTCCCGCTGGCCCGAGCAGCTCTCCGGCGGCCAGCAGCAGCGGGTGGCCATCGGCCGGGCGCTGGCCGCGCGCCCGGCGCTGATCCTCGCCGACGAGCCCACCGGCGCCCTCGACGAGACCGCCGCCGACGCCGCCCTCGACCTGCTGCTGGAGCTGACGGCCGAGGCGGGCGGGGCGCTGATGATGGTCACCCACTCCCCCCGCCTCGCCGCGCGCCTCTCGCACCGCCTGCACCTCCAGGCCGGCCGCCTCGTCGCGCCGCCCGAGGCCCCGTGACCGTCCCCGCTGCAAGCGCCGGCGCCGCAGGGCAGGGCGCCGCGCCCGTCGCCTCGGCGCCCGACGGCGGGGGCCTGCGCCTCGCGGCGCTCCTGTGGACGCTGCGCGTCCTGACCAGCCACTGGCGCCGCCGCCCCCTCCAGCTCCTGGCGCTTCTGGTGGGCCTCGCGGCCGCCACGGCGCTCTGGTCCGGCGTCCAGGCCCTCAACGCCCAGGCCCGCGACAGCTACGCCCGCGCGGCCTCCGCCTTCTCCGGCGCGCAGGTCCCCGCGCTGGTCCCCCTCGACGGCGGCCCGATCCCCGAGGCCGCCTTCGCCGAGCTGCGCCGCGCCGGCTGGCCCGTCTCCCCCCTCATCGAGGGCTGGATCGAGGCCGGCCCGCCCGAGGCCCCCGACCGCCTGCGCCTTCTGGGGGTCGAGCCCGCGACACTCCCCCCCGCCGCCGGCCTCGCCCTCGCCTCCGGCGCAGAACCGGGCGCCGACCCCGGCGCCGAGGCGGGCGCAGACCCCTCCCGCGCCGTCGCCGACTTCATCCTGCCGCCCGGCCGCCTGCTGCTTTCCCCCCAGACCCTGAGCGCCAACGGCTGGGCGGAGGGCGAGCGCCCCGCCACCCCGCGCGGCCCGCTGCCGCCGCTCGTCGCCTCCGACGCCCCCGCGCCCGGCGTCGCCCTCGCCGACATCGCCTACGCCCAGGCGCTGCTGGGGATGGAGGGCCGCCTCTCCCGCCTCCTGCTCGACCCCGAGCGCGCGCCCCCCGGCGCGCCCGAGGGCTGGCGGCGCACGGCGCCCGAGCCGCGGGTGGACCCCGGCCGCCTCGCCGGGTCCTTCCACCTCAACCTCACCGCCTTCGGCGGGCTCAGCTTCATCGTCGGCCTGTTCATCGTCCACGGCGCGGTGGGGCTGGCGGTGGAGCAGCGCCGCCCCCTGTTCCGCACCCTGCGCGCCTGCGGCCTCTCGGCCCGGGCGCTGGGCGCGGCGCTGGCGATCGAGCTGGGGGCGGGGGCGCTGCTGGCGGGGCTCGCGGGCGTGGCGCTGGGCTACCTCGTCGCCGCGGCCTTGCTGCCCGACGTGGCGGCGAGCCTGCGCGGCCTCTACGGCGCGCGGGTGCCGGGCGCGCTGTCGCTCTCTCCCGCCTGGTGGGCCGCGGGCCTGGGCATGAGCCTGCTGGGCGCCGCCGCCGCCGCCGGCCCCGCCCTCCTCCGCGCCGCGCGGACCCCGCCCCTGGAGAGCGCCCGCCCCGAGGCCTGGCGCGCCGCCCACGCCCGCGCCGCCCGCCGCCAGGCCCTGGCCGCCGCGGCGCTGGCCCTCGCGGCGCTGGCGCTGGGCCTTTTCGGCACGGGGCTCGTCGCCGGCTTCGCCCTGCTGGGCGCGATCCTGGGCGCCGCGGCGCTGGGCCTGCCGCCGCTGCTGGGCCTCGCGCTCGCCGGCGCCGCGCGCCTCTCCTCCGCGCCGCTCTGGCGCTGGGCGGCGGCGGACGGGCGCCAGCAGCTCCCGGGCCTGTCGCTGGCGCTCGCCTCCCTCCTCCTCGCGCTCTCGGCCAACATCGGCGTGGGGACCATGGTCGACGGCTTCCGCCTGACCTTCCTCGACTGGCTCGACCAGCGCCTGGTGGCCGAGGCCTACGTGCGCGCCGACCCCGGCGCCGCCGACCGGCTCGAATCCTGGCTCTCCGCCCGCCCCGAGATCGAGGCCGTGCTGCCCGAGCCGCGCGCCGAAACCGTGGTCGACGGCTGGCCCGTGCAGCTCGCGGGCGTGACCGACCACCCGGGCCTGCGCGCCTCCTGGCCTTTGCTCGCCTCGCTGCCCGACGCCTGGGACCGGGTCGCCGCCGGCGAGGCGACGCTGGTCTCCGAGCAGTTCGCCCGCCGCTTCGACCTCGCCCCCGGCGCGTCCTTCGCGCTCGACACCCCCACCGGCCCCTGGCCGCTGACGGTGGCGGGGGTCTACGCCGACTACGGCAACGCGAAGGGGGAGCTGCGCCTCGCCGCCCCCGCCCTCGTCGCCCGCTGGCCCGAGGTCGAGCAGGGCCGCTTCGCCCTGCGCCTCGACCCAGCGGCGGTGCCCGGCCTGCTCTCCGACCTCGCCCGCGCGCCCCGGGCCGGCGCGGCCGAGGCGCTGGACCAGGGCCGCATCCGCGCGCTCAGCCGCGCGGTGTTCGAGCGGACCTTCGCCGTCACCGCCGCCCTCAACGCGCTGACCCTGGGGGTGGCCGCCATCGCGCTCCTGACCGCGCTGCTCACCCTCGCCGAGACCCGCCTGCCGCAGGTCGCGCCGCTGTGGGCGATGGGCGTGCGCCGGCGGCGCCTGGCGGGGATCGAGCTCTCCCGCATCCTGGCGCTCGCCGCCCTCACCGCGGCGCTGGCGGTGCCGCTGGGGGTGGGGGTGGCCTGGGCGTTGACCGCGGTGGTCAACGTCGAGGCCTTCGGCTGGCGCCTGCCGCTGCATCTCTTCCCCGGCCAGTGGGCGCGGCTCGCGCTGCTGGCCGTGGCCGTCGCGGGGATCGCGGCGGCGATCCCGCTCCTGCGGCTGGTGCGGACCCCGCCCGCCCGCCTCGCCAAGGTCTTCGCCGATGAACGCTGAGCGCTCCGCCGTCCTGCGCGGCCTCCTCCGCCGCCTCGCGGCCCCGGCTCTGGCCGCCGTCCTCGCGCTCGGCCTCGCCGGCGGCGCCGCGGGGCAGGGGCAGGGCCCGTCGGGCCTCTCCGGACTGACGGGGCGGGGCGACGCGGCCCCGGCGCCGGCCCCCGCGCCGGTCGACCGCCCGCCCGCCGCGGTCCTGCCCGACGCGGCCCTCGCCTTCCCCGCCGACCACGGCGCCCATCCCGACCACCGCCTCGAGGGGTGGCACGTGGCCGCGAACCTCGAGGCGCCCGACGGCCGCGCCTTCGGGGTGCAGTGGTCGCTGGTGCGCCAGTCCCTCTCCCTCGACCCGGCGGCCGAGGGCTGGTCGGCCCCCCAGCTGTGGATCGCGCGCGCCGCGCTGACTTCCGCCGCCGCCCATCTGACGGCCGAGAAGCCGGGCCGCGGCGGCGTGGGGCGGGCGGGCGCGACCGCCGTTCCGTTCCGGGCCTGGATCGACGACTGGCGGCTGCAGAGCGTGGGTCCCGCCGCCCCCGACGCGCCGATCCCGCCCCTGCGCCTGACCGCCCGCGGCCCCGGCTTCGCCTACGACCTGCGCCTCGTCGCCGCCGGCCCGGTCGTCGCGCCGCAGGCGGCCGAGCCCGCGCGCCCCGGCGGCGCAGGCCCCGCGCCCCGGCGCTACGCGCTGCCCTTCCTCGAGGCGAGCGGGCGCATCGAGATGGGCGGCGAGAGCCTCGCGGTCAGCGGCCGCGCCTGGCTCGAGCGCGAATGGTCGAGCCCCGCCCCCGGCGCGCCTGCGTCCGGCTGGGACGGGTTCGCCCTGCACCTGCCCGAGGGCGGGAAGCTGACCGTCCAGCGCCTGCGCCGCGACGGCGGCGACCCGTTGCAGAGCTGCGCCCTGATCGCCCCCGACGGCGCGGTCGAGACGCTCTCCCCCGCCCAGTTCACGATGACCCCCGTCGCGACCGCCCCCGTCGCCGGGCGCGAGATCCCCGTCTCCTGGCGCCTGCAGATCCCCTCCCGGGCCCTCGACGTCACCACGACCCCCCTCAACCCCCAGGCCTGGACCCCCGCCGAGCCGCCCTGGTGGGAGGGGCCCATCGTCTTCCGCGGCACCCATTCCGGCGAGGGCTGGATGGAGCTCGCCGGCTACTGACCGCGCCCCGTCGGCCCCTCCAGGCGCCGGGTCGCGACGCCCGCAGGGGCCGCGAAGCGCCTGTTCTCCGGAGCCGTCTCTCGCGGATGCCGGAAAGAGCGAGTCGGGGGGAGGGGTCAGGGATCGCGAAGCGACCCCGCGCTCTGCGCGGGGCTTGTCCTTGACCCCTCCCCCCGACTCGCTCAGGCATCCATCAGCGAGAGACGGCTCCGGAGAACAGGCGCGGCCCTGTTCTTTGGTGAGTCAGGAGCCCGCCGGAGGCTCCCTGCCCCTGCAATCCGGGCGCGCCGGCCCCCACAGGCCCAAGCCCGCCCGCAGGGCGCCTCCGTCCCTCGCGAAGCGAAACGGCCGCCCCCTGGGAGGCGGCCGTCGGTTCGTCAGCCGGTGAAGAGGTTGCCCTCCTCCTCCGCGGGGGGCGCCGGCCTCGGCGGCGGCGGCTTGCGTCCCATGCGCTTCATCACGAAGGCGAAGAAGGCCGGCACGAAGATCACCGCCAGCAGGGTGGCCGAGATCATGCCCCCCAGCACCGCCACGCCGATCGCGTTCTGGGAGGCCGAGGACGCCCCCGTCGCGATCGCCAGCGGCGTCACGCCCAGGGTGAAGGCGAGCGAGGTCATGATGATCGGGCGGAAGCGCAGCTTGGCGGCCTCGACGGTGGCCTCCAGCAGGTCCATCCCCTCGTCGCGCAGGTCCTTGGCGAACTCCACGATCAGGATCGCGTTCTTCGCCGACAGGCCCATGATCGCGATCAGGCCGACCTTGAAGTAGACGTCGTTCGACATGCCGTGCCAGGTCACCCCCAGCACCGCGCCGATCGCGCCCAGCGGCACCACGAGCATCACCGACAGCGGGATCGCCCAGCTTTCGTAGAGGGCCGCCAGCAGCAGGAACACGAACACGCCCGACAGCGCGATCAGGAACGGCGCCTGGCTGCCCGACTGGATCTCCTGCAGCGACTGGCCGGTCCACTCGTAGCCGAAGCCCGCCGGCAGCTCGCCCATCAGCCGCTCCATCTCGTCGATGGCCTGGCCGGAGGAGAAGCCCTCCGCCGCCGAGCCCGAGATGCGGATCGAGGGATAGCCGTTGTAGCCCACGATCTGCAGCGGCCCGCGGATCCAGTCCACCGTCGCGAAGGCCGACAGCGGCACCATCCCCCCCAGCGAGTTCCGCACGTTCAGCGACAGCACGTCGTCGGGGGTCATGCGGGCCGCGTCCTCGGCCATCACCACCACCCGCTGCATGCGCCCGGAGTTGGGGAAGTCGTTGGCGTAGGCCGAGCCGAGGAACGAGGTCAGCGTGGCGTTGATGTCGGAGAAGGCGACGCCGAAGGTGTTCGCCTTCTCGCGGTCCAGCGTCACCCGCAGCTGCGCCGCGTCCGGCAGGCCCGACACGCGCAGCCCGGTCACGATCTCGCTCTGCGAGGCCGCCGCCATCAGCTGGTCCCGCGCCTCGTAGAGCGCCGCGATCCCCGCCCCGTTGCGGTCCTGCAGGCGGAAGTCGAAGCCCGAGCTGGTGCCCAGCCCCTGGATCGGCGGGGGCGAGAGGGCGAAGGCGAAGCCGTCCTTCTGCGGCCACAGCATCCCCGTGACCCGACCCGCGATCGCCTGCGCCGACTGGTCGGGCCCGCGCTCGGACCAGTCCTTAAGGGTGATGAAGGCCAGCGCCGCGTTCTGCCCGCCGCCGGAGAAGGAGAAGCCCAGGATCGCCACGATGTCCTGCACCCCCTCCTGCGAGCTCGCCACGCCCTCGACCGTCTTCACGAAGTCCAGGGTGCGGTTGACGCTCGCCTCGGGCGGGGTCTGCATGTCGACGATCAGGAAGCCCTGGTCCTCGTTCGGAAGGAACGAGGAGGGCAGGTTGGTCCAGCTCCAGCCCAGGAAGCCCACCAGCCCGAGGTAGAGGACCATCATGATCCCCGCCCGCCGGGCCGCCAGCCGCGCGAGGCGCGAATAGCCGTTGGTGGTGCGGTCGAAGCCGCGGTTGAACCAGCCCAGCGGCCCCTTCTTGGTCATCTGGTGACCGGCCTTGACGGGCTTGAGGAAGCTCGCGCACAGCGCCGGCGTCAGCGACAGCGCGAGGAACCCCGAGAACAGGATCGAGACCACCATGGTCAGCGAGAACTGCCGGTAGATCACGCCCACCGCGCCCGGGAAGAAGGCCATGGGGATGAACACCGCCGAGAGCACCAGCGTGATGCCCACGATGGCGCCCGAGATCTGGCCCATCGCCTTGCGGGTCGCCTCGCGCGGGGGCAGCCCCTCCTCGGACATGATGCGCTCGACGTTCTCGACCACCACGATGGCGTCGTCGACCAGGATGCCGATGGCCAGCACCATGGCGAACATGGTCAGCACGTTGATCGAGAAGCCCGCCAGAAGCATCACCGCGCAGGCGCCCAGCAGGGCCACGGGGACCACGATGGTGGGGATGACGGTGTAGCGGAAGCTCTGCAGGAACAGCAGCATCACCAGGAACACCAGGCCCACCGCCTCGAGCAGCGTGTGCAGCACCTTCTCGATCGACAGCGCCACGAAGGGCGAGGTGTCGTAGGGCACCGAGTACTCGATCCCCTCTGGGAAGTAGCGCGACAGCTCCTCCATCTTCGCGCGCACCGCCTCGGAGGTGGCGATGGCGTTGCCCGCGGGGGCGAGCTGCACGCCCAGCGCGGCCGACGACTGCCCGTTGAGGCGGGAGGAGAAGTTGTAGTCCTCGGCCCCGATCTCGACGCGCGCCACGTCCTTCAGGCGCACCACCGCGCCGTCGGCGTTGGCGCGCAGCAGGATCTGCTCGAAGGCCTCGACGCTGTCGAGCTGGCCGCGCACCACGACCGAGGCGGTGATCGACTGGTCCTCGGGGTTGGGGGCCGCGCCGATCTTGCCCGCGGCCACCTGCGCGTTCTGCGCGCGGATCGCGGCCAGCACGTCGTTGGTGGTCAGGCCCAGCCCCAGCATCTTGTCGGGGTCGAGCCAGATGCGCATGGCGCGCTCGGCCGAGAAGACGGTGGCGCCGCCGACCCCTTCGATGCGCCGGATCTCGCCCGCCACGTTGCGGCTGAGGTAGTCGCCCAGCCCCACCGGCGACACCGAGCCGTCGGTCGAGGTCAGCGAGACCACCATCAGGAAGCCCGAGGCCGAGGTCTCGACGTCGATGCCCAGCCGCGTCACCGTCTCCGGCAGGCGGGATTCCACGCGCCGGATGCGGTTCTGCACGTCCACCTGCGCCTGGTCGAGCGAGGTGCCGGGCTGGAAGGTCGCCGTGATCTGGACCGAGCCCGAGGCCTCGGAGGTGGATTCGAAATAGAGCAGCCCCTCGATGCCGTTCAGCTCGTCCTCGATGGGCCGGGTGACGGTCTGGTAGAGGTCCTCGGGCGCCGCGCCCGGGTAGACCGCGCGGATCTGCACGCTGGGCGGGGCGACGTTGGGATACTGCGCGATGGGAAGCTGCGGGATCGCCAGGGCGCCGCCGATCATGATGAAGATCGCGACGACCCAGGCGAAGATCGGCCGGTCGATGAAGAAGCTGGGCATCGGTCCTCCCTCAGCCCTTGTCCGCCGGGGCCGCGGCCTTGTCCGACGGGGAGCCGGCCGGGGCGTCGGCGGGGGCCTCGGCGGGTGCGTCGGCGGGCTTGGCGCCGTCGGCCGGCGCCGCGCCGTCCGCGGCCGCGGCCGCGGCCTCGGGCGCCTTGGCCTTGGCCCAGGGCTGCGGGGTCACCGGGGCGCCGGGGCGGATCTTCTGGAAGCCCTCGACCACCACGCGGTCGCCGGGGTTCAGGCCGCTCTCGATCACCCAGCGGTCGTCGACGATGCGGTTGGTGACCACCGGGCGCGCCTCGATCTTGTCGCCCTCGCCCACGATGTAGAGGATCGCCTGGCCGTCCGAGCCCCGCTGGATCGCCTGCACCGGCACCGCCAGCGCGTCAGGCTCCACGCCCTGCTCGATCTGCACGCGCACGTACATGCCCGGCAGCAGGTCGTCGTCGGGATTGGGGAACTCGGCGCGCAGGGTCACCTGGCCGGTCGTCTCGTCCACGGTGGACTCCGAGAACAGCAGCCGCCCCTCCTCGGCGTAGGGGGCGCCGTCGTCGAACATCAGCCTCACCGCCACGTCGCCCGAGGCCGAGCGCGTCAGCGCCCCCGCCTTGAACGCCTTGCGCAGGGCCAGCAGCTCGGTCGCCGACTGGGTGAAGTCGGCGTAGACCGGGTCGAGCTGCTGGATCGTCGCCAGGTTGTCCCCCTGGGCCGAGACCAGCGCGCCCTCGGTGATCCGCGCCCGGCCGATGCGGCCGGAGATCGGGGCGCGCACCTCGGAGTAATGCAGGTTCAGCTCGGCCGCGCGCAGCTCCGCCTCGGCCTGGGCCACGGCGGCGGTGGACTGGGCGAGCTCGGCGGCCGCGTCGTCGAACTGCTGGGCCGAGACGACCCGGCGGTCGCGCAGCTCCTCTTGCCGGGCGGCGGCCTGCTCGGCGCGCTTGCGCGCGGCCTCGGCCTGGGCGACGGCGGCCTTGGCGCGGTCGACCTGCACCTTGAAGGGCGCGGAATCGATCCGGTAGAGCACGTCGTCCGCCTCGACCAGCGCGCCCTGGGTGAACACCCGCTCCTCGATGATGCCCGACACGCGCGGGCGCACCTCGGCGATGCGGGTGGCGGCGATGCGGCCCGGCAGCTCGTTGACCACCGGGATCGCCTCGGGCGTGGCGGTGACGATCGAGACGGCCTGCGGCGGCGGCGCCTGGCCCCCCGCGCCCTGCGCCAGCGCGCCGCCCGGCGCGCCCAGCAGCAGCGCGGTGGAGAGGAGCGCGGCGAGGGTCCGGGGCGCGCCGCCCCGGCGGAGGCGGCGAGGCGCCGCGGGCGCGGCCGCGCCGCGTCGGGAAAGTTCGATCATCGCAAGGCTCCTCAGCCCTGGCCGCGGCAGCCGGGCAGGGCGCAGGCCCCCCCCGACGGCGCGCCGCCGTCGTCTTCGTCCGTGGCGGCGGGGGGGGCGACGCGCCCCTCGCCGGGTTCAGTCTGCGCGATCCAGGCGATCGCGGACAGGAGCCGGTCGCGACGCGCCGGCTCGAACTGGTGAAGGTCCAGCCGCTCGAGCGACAGCAGACCCTCGATGGCCAAGAGCGCGCACAGCGCCCCGGTGGGGGCGGGGGCGTCGCGCTCGGCCCGCGCGAAACGGTCGGCGATGTCCTTGCGGATCGGCTCGCGCAGCGCCTCGTCCGCGAACACCGCCGCCGCCAGGGACACCGCGACCGAGCGGTCGGCCTGCGGGATCGGCTCGGCGATCATCTCCAGCACCGCCTCCACCGTGCGGTTGGGGCGGTCGGCCAGCTCCGCCTCCCGTCCCGCGCAGCCGCAGCGCCAGTCGTCTATACGCCGCTCGATGATCGCGCGGATCAGGCCCCGCTTGGAGCCCACGGCGTAGAGCACGCTCGACTTCGAGATCCCCGCCTCCGCGGCCACGGCGTCGAGCGTCAGGCGCGCCGCGCCGTCGCGCCGGACGACCGCCTCGGCCGCGTCCAGAAGGGCGCCGTCCGCGACGGCCCGTTTTCGTCCCAAGGAAAGTCCTGTCGTCTGATGGTTTATCCGACCAAGCGGTTGGATATCCCGCGCCGCAGCATCCGTCAACGACCATGTGGGCATTTAACGGAGGGCCCCTCCGATTCAAGATCTGCCGCCGCCGGCCCGGCCCTCCAGCGCCCCTCCGCGAACGAGAACGCCCCGCCCGCGGAACCGCGGACGGGGCGTGATCGTCGTCGCATCGCCGCCGCGCCCTCGCGCCGCCTCAGGAGCGGGCGCGGGCGGGGGCGTCCTGGCCTCAGGGCATCGCGCCCGCGGCCCGCAGCGCCTCCATCCGGTCGGCGTCGTAGCCGAGGATGCCTTTCAGCACCGCGTCCTGGTCGCGCCCGTACTCCGGCGCGGGCCGCTCCACGTGGGCGGGCGTGCGCGACAGCACGAAGCGGCTCGCCTCCACCGTGGCGGCGCCGATCTGGGGATGGGGCACGCGCTCCCAGTGGCCCAGATGCTCGAGCTGCGGATCCTCGGCGAGGTCCATCGCCGTCGCCACGACCGAGGCCGCGACGCCCAGCCCCTGCAGCTTCTCGGCCGTCGCCGTCGGATCGAGCGGCGCGGCCCAGGCCGCGACGATGGCGTCCAGCGCCGCCTCGTTGGCCTTGCGCCCCTCGAGCGAGACGAACCGGTCGTCCAGCGCGTCGCCCCCGATCTCCGCCGCCAGCGCCTTCCAGGCCGCGTCGTCCTGCGCCACGATCGCGATCCAGCGCGGGTCCTCCCCCTCCTTGGTCAGGGCGGGGTAGACGTTGTGCGGCGCCATGTCGGGGTCGCGGTTGCCCTCGGCCTTGGCCACTCGACCGGTGGCGCCGTAGTCCGCGAAGGCCGAGGCCAGGAACTGCATGCCGGTCTCGGCCTGCCCGAGGTCGATGTAGCAGCCCTCGCCCGAGCGGTTGCGCCAGTCGATCGCGGCCAGCACCATCGGGATGCCGAAGCGGGGCGCGACATAGTCGGTGTAGGGCCCGAACGGGCCGGTCGGCAGCCCCTCCTCCGGGCCCACCAGGCCCTGGTAGCCCGACATGGCCGCGCCGATGTTGCCGAAGCCCGCCAGCGCCTTCCACGGCCCCGACTGGCCCATCAGCGAGGTCGAGACCATGATGATCTTCGGGTTGATCGCCTTCAGGGACTCGTAGTCCAGGCCCCAGCGGTTCACCTGGCCGGGCGCGAAGCTCTCGACCACCACGTCCGCCCAGGCGGCGAGCTCGCGCACCACGTCGCGCGCGTCCTCGTTCTGCAGGTCGAGCGCGAGGCCCAGCTTGCCGGCGTTGCCGTTGGCGTAGCAGGCCGAGCGCTGCACGTCGTAGCCGCCGCCGTAGTAGGGGCCGATCGCGCGCGCGGTGTCGGTGCGCTTGGGATGCTCCACCCGCACCACCGTCGCGCCGAAGTCCGCGAGGCTCCGCCCGATCATCGGGCCGGCCACGACCCAGGCGAGGTCCAGGACCTTGATGTCCGCGAGAGGCCCGCTCATTCCGCCGCTCCTTCCGTGATCGTCTGCTTCGCGGCCGCGCGGGAGCCCAGCCAGTCCTCGACCGCCGCCTCGCCGCCCTCGCCCAGCGCGGGCGCGGGGGCGTCGGGGGCGAAGGCCGGGGCCGCGGTCATCGCGAAGGGCCCGGGCAGCAGGGTCTCGCGCCCCTCCGTGTCGGTCACCGTGCGGAAGAAGCCGCGGGCGGTCTCGTGCGGGCTCTTGTAGAGGCTGTCGGCGGTGGTCACCGGCGCCAGCAGCAGGCGGTTGGCGATGGCGAGCTCCACCGCCTCGTCCTGGCTCACGGTGCGCAGGAAGGCGCCCACCTCGGTCCGGCAGTCCTCGAGGTCGTCGTCGTCGATCTCGTCGGCCATGATCCGCTCATGGATCGTGGACCAGTCCCAGCCGTGGAAGCGCTCGGACAGCGCGCCCTTCTCCTTCATCACCTTCATGAAGTTGTTGGTGAAGCGCCCGGTGGCGGGACCCATGGCGAGGTGGATCTCCAGCAGCCCGTCCTTGCCCTCCCACTTGGAGCGCGCCGTGCGCGCGCCCGAGCCCGAGAGGTCCAGCGGCTTCTTCGATCCGGTGTAGCGCGGGCGCAGCGAGAAGTCGGGATGTCCGACCACCGCCGCGAGGCTGCCCGACAGCGTCGCCGAGGTCGACGAACGCTGCACCGAGGTCGAGACCTTCTGCCCCTCGCCCGTCGCGTGGCGGTGGAACAGCGCCACCATCGCCCCGCACACGGCGTCGGAGGCCGCGAAATGCCAGGCCTGCGGGACCGAGATCCGGGTCGGCGTGCCGCCGGCCATCGCGGTCGGCGCCAGCGGGCCGCCCGCGGCCCACAGCACCAGGTCGCTCTCGGCCCACTCCGCCTTCGGCCCGGTCTCGCCCCAGGGCGTGATCAGCATGTGGATGGCGCGCGGGTTGATCGCGGCGATCTCCTCGGGCGTCAGCCGCGCGGGCTCGCCCGGGCCGCGGCTCTCGATCACGAAATCGGCCTTGGCGACGAGGGCCTTCAGCGTCTCGCGGTCGCCGGCGTCCTGCGGGTCCAGCGCCAGGCTGCGCTTGCCCGCGGCGTAGGCCGCCCAGTGCATCGAGCGCCCGGCGTCGTCGAACGGGCCGACGCGGCGGCCGTTCGAGCCCTCGGGCGGTTCGATCTGCAGCACGTCGCAGCCCATCTGGGCGAGCATCCGCCCCGCGAGCTGCCCGCGGCGGTCGCTCAGGTCCAGGGCGCGATAGGGGGCGAGGAAGCCCGTGCGGCCTCCGGCGTCTTCGGTCATGCATCCTCCCGCGCCGGCGTTCAGATGCCGGCTGTGTTCCGTCTGCCGCGCGCAGGGCCTGGCCGGCCTCGTCCTCTCCGACGAGGCCGGAGGCCCGCGACGCGCCCGGCCGCCCGCGTCAGGACGCGACCGGCCGTCCGGTCAGTTTGCCATGCCCCCGCGCCGGGGACCAGAGCGGCAGGCCGCCGCGCAGGACCGGCCGGGGCGCCGGGACGGCCGCGCCGCGTCCCCGGCGGCCGGGCGAGGCGCCGGCGCCGGCTCCGGGCGGACTGCGCCCCGGCCCCGCCGGCGCGCCGGGACGGGCAGGGCGGGCCGGCGCCGCCGGAGCCGCGCGCGCGCCGCCCCCCTACCGCAGCGACGGCGCGCCCCGCCGCCGCGCCCGACCCGTCGGGCCGGGCGCAGGCCCTCGACCGCCCTTCTCCCCGTCCCGGGCGAGCCGCCCTCGGCGCGCCTCCCGCGTCCCCGAAACCCATCGCGTCCCCCGCGGGTTCCGGCCTATGCTCTGCCTCCGCCGCGTCGTCGCCAAGGAACGCCCGCCATGCGCCCCGGCTTCATCTTCATGCTCACCCGCAACGACCTGACGGTCCCCGACGCGCCCCATCACCTCGAGACGGCGCTCGCCGCCGGCGTGCGCCAGGTCGGCTTCAAGGACGTGGGCCTGCCGGTGGAGGATCTGCGCGCGCTCGCGGCCCGCATCCGGGCGGCGGGCGGGACCTGCTGGCTGGAGGTGGTCTCGCTCGACGCCGCGTCCGAGGCCGCCTCGGTCCGCGCGGGGGTCGAGATCGGCGTCGACCGCCTGCTCGGCGGCTGCCGCCCCGAGGTGGCGGCGCCCCTGCTGGCCGGAACCGGCATCGGCTACTACCCGTTCCCCGGCCGCATCACCGGCCATCCCAGCGTGCTGGAAGGCGACGTCGAGGAGATCGCCGCCTCCGCCCGCGCGCTCGCCGCGCGCCCGGAGGTGGCGGGGCTCGACCTGCTCGCCTACCGCGGCTCGGTCCCGGCCGAAGCGTTGGCCGCCCGGGTCTGCGCCGCCGCCGGCAAGCCGGTGATCGCCGCCGGCTCCATCGACCGCCCCGCGCGGGTCGAGGCGATGGCCCGCGCCGGCTGCGCGGGCTTCACGGTGGGCACCGCCGCCCTCGACGGCGCCTTCCAGGGCGCGCCCGCCGACCTCCCCTCCCAGCTGCGCGCCATCCTCTCCGCCGCCGCCTGCTTCGCCTGACCGCCCGCCCCCTGGCGCCCCGGCGCGACGCCCGCCCGGGCCCACGAAGCGCCTGTTCTCCGGAGCCGTCTCTCGCGGATGCCGGAAAGAGCGAGTCGGGGGGAGGGGTCAGGGATCGCGAAGCGACCCGCGCTTGCGCGGGCTTGTCCTTGACCCCTCCCCCCGACTCGCTCAGGCATCCATCAGCGAGAGACGGATCCGGAGGACAGGCGCGGCCCTGTTCTTTGGTGAGTCAGGAGCCCGCCGGAGGTTCCGACCTCCCCGCGCCGAGCGCCCTTCCACAACCCCGCGCACCCTTCGCCGCAGGCCCAAGCCCGCCCGCAGGGCGCCTCCGTCCCTCCCTCGCCGCCCCTCGGAAGCCTCCGCCGAGGGGTGGACGAACCGTCCCATCGCCATAGGTGAACGGCCGACCCGCCGCCGCGCCGCAGCCAGCCCGCCAGGAGACGCATGACCCGCCCGACGCTCCCCGGAACCGAGTTCCTCCCGCCCCCCCGCTTGACCAACGCGCAGGGGGAGGAGCGGCGCGTGGGCGTCGAGCTGGAGTTCGCCGCGATCTCCGCCCGCGACGGCGCGCGCCTGGTGCGCGAGCTCTTCGGCGGCGACATCTACGAGGAGGATCCCCACCGCTTCCACGTGAAGGAGGCCGAGCTCGGCGACTTCACCGTGGAGCTCGACACCCGCCACGCCCACAGCTCCAGCTCGCCCGAGAAGGCCTCCCGCAAGGGGCTCGAGCGCTTCTTCGACGAGATGGAGGAGGAGCTGCGCAGCCTCTACGGCGACGTCTCCTCGCTGCTGGTGCCCTGCGAGATCGTCTGCCCGCCGATCCCCCTGACCTCGCTGCCGCGCATCGACGGGCTGGTCGACGCGCTGCGCGGGGCGGGGGCGGTGGGCACCGCCGACAGCCCGCTGCACGCCTTCGGCGCCCAGCTCAACCCCGAGATCGCCACCGACGACCCCGCCTGGCTGACCGACATGCTGCGCGCCTACGTGCTGCTCTCGGACTGGCTGCGCGAGGTGACCGAGCTCGACGCCACCCGCCGCATCGCGGCCTTCGCCGACCCGTTCCCCAAGGAATACGTCGAGCGGATCGTCGAGCCCGGCTACGCCCCCGACCTGCCCGCGCTGATCGACGACTACCTCGCCGACAACCCCACCCGGAACCGCGAGCTCGACATGCTGCCGCTGTTCTGCTGGCTGGACGAGGAGCGGGTGCGCTCGGCCCTGCCGGACGAGAAGATCCACGCCCGCCCCACCTTCCACTACCGCCTGCCCAACGCCGACCTCGGCCGCGAGGGCTGGAACGTCTCGGTCGAGTGGAACCGCTGGCGGATGGTCGAGAAGATGGCCGAGCGCCCCGAGCGGCTGGAGGCCATGGGCCGCGCCTGGCAGGCGAACGCCAACCGGACCTTCCCCGCCTCCTGGGCGGTGCTGGCCACCGAGTGGATGCTGCTGGAATGAGCGGCGCACGGCACGAAACCGGCCCCGCCGGCGCGACGCCCCCCGCCGCGCCCGACGTCCCGGCGCGCGAGACAGCGCCCGGCGCGTCGGCGCAGGACCGCGCGCCGGACGCCCCCTCGCCGCGGCGCGCAGTCCCGGCGCCGGGCGAGGCCTCCGCCCCGGCTGCGCCCTCCGGCGCGGGCGCCGCGGAGCAGGGCGCGCCGGACGCGCCGTCGCGCCCCGCGGCGCAGGCGCCGTCGCGCGCGGGGCCCGGGGCGCCCGGCGGCGGGCCGCGGCGCAGGAACGGCCGGCCGCGCATCGGGGTGACCTCCTCGGCCAAGGGGGGACGCTGGATGTGGTGGCTCTCCTGGCTGGGCCTGCGGGTGATGGGGCTCGATCCCGTGCGCCTGCGCCCGCCGATGGACGACGCGCTCGACCTCTCGGGTTTCGACGGCTTCCTGATCGGGGGCGGGGACGACATCGGCGCCGACCTCTACGGCGCCCGCCCCCTGATGGACGTGCGCATCGACGCCGAGCGCGACGCGATGGAGCTGCGCGTGCTCGACCACGCGCTGCCCCTCGACCTGCCGGTGCTGGGCATCTGCCGCGGCGCCCAGATGCTCAACATCCACCGCGGCGGCGACATCCACCAGGAGGTGCGCGAGGCCTATGTCGACGTGCCCGAGATGTGGACCCCCCTGCCGGTGAAGACCGTCACCACCGAGCCCGGCGTGCGCCTGCGCGAGGTGATCGGGCGCGAGACCTTCCGCGTGAACAGCCTCCACCACCAGGCCATCGACCGCCTGGGCGAGGGGCTGCGCATCGCCGCGCGCGACGAGTGGGGCGTGGTGCAGGCGATCGAGGACGCCTCGGCCCGTTTCCGCTTCGGCGTGCAGTGGCACCCCGAGTTCCTGCTGTGGCGCCGCCCCCACCGCCGCCTGTTCCGCGCCTTCGCCGCCGCCGTCCACGGCGCCGGCCCCGCCGAGCAGCGCCGCGCCGCGCGCAACGAGCCGCCGCCCCCCGCCGAGCCGTCCTCCGCCGCCGCCGACGCGGCCGCGGGCCGATGAGCCTCGCCGCGTCCCGTGCGCTCCACGCGCCGGCGCCCCACGCAACGGCGCCCCACGCGCCGGCGCCGCGGGCGGCGCCGAACGCAGGGCGGCGCGCGCCGGCGGCGTTCCGCGCCCGGCGCCGTTCCGCCTCGCCGCCGCCACCTGCGGGCGGGAGGCTTGTCGCAGCCGCCGCTCGCCCCTGCCTCCGCCCGTTTCCCGCCGCCGATTTCGAAAGCCGCCGATGACCGCCGCCCGCGATCCCGCCTCCGATCCCGCCCCGCAGGGCTCCGCCGAGCTCGGCCACCACGCCGACGCCCCCTCCGAGATCCCGCGGCGCGCCTGGATCGCCGTGCTGGGCCGGGTCTGGCGGGCGATGAACGTGGACCACATCGGCCTGATCGCCGCGGGCGTCGCCTTCTACGGCCTGCTGGCGCTGTTCCCCGCGATCACCGCCTCGATGGCCATCGGCGGCATCGTGCTGAACCCGCCCGAGGTCGCGCAGGAGCTGCAGAAGTTCGCCGGCGTCCTGCCCCAGCAGGCCGCCGACATCGTGCTCGCCCAGGTGAACGAGGTCACCGGCTCGCGGTCCGAGGGGCTCCAGCTGACCGCCCTCCTGGGCGTCGCCCTGGCGCTGTGGTCGGCCTCGCGCGGGGTCGGCAGCCTGATCGAGGGGCTCAACGTCGCCTATGGCGAGCGCGAGAAGCGCGGCTTCTTCCTCCGCATCCTGGTCACCCTGGCGCTGACGATGTGCCTGATCGTGGGGCTCCTCGCGGGGCTCAGCGCGGCGCTGGTCCTGCCCACGATCTTCGCCATCATCGACCTGGGCGTGACCGCCGAGATCCTGCTGCGCGGCGCGCGCTGGATCCTGCTGACGCTGATGACCATCCTGGGCCTGTCGTTCCTCTACCGCTTCGGCCCCTCCCGCCGGGCGGCCAAGTGGCGCTGGCTGACGCCCGGCGCGGTGCTGGCCTGCGGGCTGTGGCTGGCGGCCTCGGTCGGCTTCTCGGCCTACGTCTCCAACTTCGCCAGCTACAACGAGAGCTTCGGCGCCATCGCGGGCGTGGTGATCCTGCTGATGTGGCTGTGGATCTCGGCCTACGCCGTGCTGGTCGGCGCCGCCCTGAACGCCGAGAGCGAGCTGCAGACCCGCGTCGACTCGACCAAGGGCCCCGACCGCCCGATGGGCGAGCGCGGGGCCGAGGTCGCCGACACGCCCCCGCCCGGAACCGGGCCGACGCCCGAACCCGAGACCGAGCCGGCGCCCGAGCCCAAGCCCGGGCCGGGGACCGAGCGGGCGCCGTCCTCGCGCTAGCCGCGGGCGCGGCGCCCCCCTCGCGTCGATTTGCGAAGGCGACCTGACGACGAAGGGTTGACCGCCCGACAGGCAAGGTCGATTTTACGGCCGAAGCGTGGGGATTCCGCTCCCGCGCCCCGACGCCCGGGCTCCGGCCCGCGGCCGCCGGCCCTTTCGCCGCGAAGACGGCCCTCCCGGAGGAGACCCCATGCGCCCGCCCGTGATCGACCTCGCCGACCTCGCCGCCCGGATCCCCGACGGCGCCCTCCTCTCGGTGGCCAAGGAGCCCAACGCCCCCATGGCGCTGGCGCGCGAGCTGATCCGGCGGGGCACGAAGAACCTGCACCTCGTCACGCTGCCCACCGCCGGCGTCTTCGCCGACGCGCTGATCGGCGCGGGCTGCGTGAAGATCGTCGAGACCTCGGGCATCTCGCTGGGCGAGTTCGGCCCCGCCCCCTTCTTCGCCGAGGCGGTGAAGTCCGGCGCGGTCGAGATCCGCGACGCCACCTGTCCCGCCGTCTACACCGGCCTTCAGGCCGGCGAGAAGGGCATCCCCTTCATGCCGATCCGCGGCATCATCGGCTCGGACGTGCTCGCCAACCGGCCGGACTGGAAGGTGATCGACAACCCGTTCGAGGCGTCGGGCGACCCGATCGTGCTGATCCCCGCCATCCGTCCCGACGTGGCGGTGGTCCACGTCTCGGTCGCCGACCGCTTCGGCAACGCCTGGATCGGCGACCGGCATGAGCTGAAGACCATGGCCCACGCCGCCCACCGCACCATCGTCACCGCCGAGCGCATCGTCGACCACGACCTGCGCGAGGACGAGGCGAAGTCCGCGAACCTCATCACCCCGATCTACGTCGACGCGCTGGCCGAGGCGCCCGGCGGCTCCTGGCCGCTGGCCTGCCCGCCGGACTACGCGCTCGACCCCGGCGCGGTGCGCGCCTACGCCTCCGCCGCCCGCCAGTCCGCCCGCTCCGGCGGCGGCGAGGAATGGCTCGCGGTGCTCACGCCCTCCCACGCGGAGGCGGCGGAATGAGCGGGGCTGCGGACATGGCCGCCGCGATGGGAGACGTGAAGCGCGAAGAGCTGCTGATCTCCGTCATCTCCGAGCTTCTGGCCGGCGCGCGGCACGTGGCGGTCGGCGCGCTGTCGCCGATCCCCGGCGCGGGGGCCCTGCTGGGCGCCTCGCGCTCGGGCGGGCGGGTGACGATCATCGGCTCCGACCTGCCGGCGCATCGCATGGACGGGGGCGTCGAGCTCTTCGACATGGCCGCCCAGGGCCGCGTTGACGGGTTCTTCCTGTCGGGCGGGCAGATCGACGGGCAGGCCAACATCAACCTCACCGGCGCGGGCGACTATCCCCGCGGCGACGTGCGCTGGTCGGGCGCCTTCGGCTCGGCCTTCCTCTACTTCCAGGTCCCCAAGGTGATCCTGTTCCGCGAGGAGCACACCCGCCGCGTCTTCGTGCCGAAGGTGGACTTCATCTCCGCCCCCGGCGCCTCCGAGCCCGGGGTGTTCCGTCCCGGCGGCGCCCACGCGCTCGTCACCGGGCTCTGCGTGATGAGCTTCGACCGGCAGCGGGTCCGCTTCACCCTGAAGTCGGTCCACCCCGGCGTCACGGTCGAGGAGGTGCGCGACAACACCGGCTTCGACTTCGACGTGCCCGAGTCGGTCCCCGTCACGGACCTGCCCTCGGCCGAGACCCTCGCGACCATCCGCACCGAGATCGCGGCCAAGATCGCGAACCCCTACCCGGAGTTCGCCGAACGCGTCTTCGGCGTCCCCCGCGACGCCGCCGCCTGACCGCGGCCCGAGCCGACGATCCGCAGACGCCCCGGCCCCCGCGCCGGGGCGTTCGCCGTTCCGGGCCCCGCCGCCGCCCCGCTCAGGCGGGAACCGCGCCCTCCAGCTCCTCGGCGTAGTGGCAGGCGACCTCGTGGCCGCTCGCCATCGGGCGCAGGGCCGGCTCCTCGGCCGCGCAGCGCTCCTTGGCGAAGGGGCAGCGGGTGCGGAAGCGGCAGCCCGAGGGCGGATCGGCGGGGGAGGGGATCTCGCCCTGCAGCTTCCACGCCCGGCCCCGGTCGTCGGGGTCGAGCGAGGGGATCGCCGACAGCAGCGCCCGCGTGTAGGGGTGCAGGGGCCGCGCGAACAACGCCCGCGTGGGCGCCGTCTCGACCAGCCGGCCCAGGTACATCACCGCCACGTGGTCGCAGACATGCGCCACCACCGAGAGGTCGTGGCTGATGAACAGGAAGGTCAGGCCGAGGTCTCGCTGCAGCCCCTTCAGCAGGTTGAGGATGTCGGCCTGGATCGAGACGTCCAGCGCCGCCACGCTCTCGTCCGCCACCAGGAACCGCGGCGTCGGCGCCAGCGCGCGGGCGATCGAGATCCGCTGGCGCTGGCCGCCCGAGAACGCGTGCGGGAAGCGGCGCAGATGCTCGACGTTCAGCCGGCAGCGGGCCGCGATCTCGCGCACCCGCGCGTCCGTCTCGGCGCGGGACTTGGTGATCCCCATCACCTCCAGCGGCTCGGCGATGATGTCGCGCACGGTCATGCGGGGGGAGAGGGCGGCGTAGGGATCCTGGAAGATCAGCTGGGCGCGGCGGCGGAAGTCCCGGATCTCGCCCTTGTTGCTCATCGCGCCGACGTCGTGGCGCCCCTCGCCGTCGTCGTACTCGATCTTTCCTTCCGAGATCGGCGCCGCCTTCAGGATCGCCCGCCCCAGCGTGGTCTTGCCCGAGCCGCTCTCCCCCACCAGCCCGAAGAAGGATCCCCTCGGGATCTCCAGGCTCACCCGGTCGACCGCGCGCAGCACCACCGGCGCGCCGAACACCCCGCCCTTCAGGTGGTAGTGGACCGAGAGGCCCTGGACGTCGATCAGCGGCCGGCTCATGCCGCGCCCTCCGTCTCGCGCGCGAAGCAGGCGCAGGCGTGGCCGGGGCGCAGCGCCTCCATCGCCGGCACGGCCGCCTCGCAGCGCCCGGGGATCCGCTCGGGGCAGCGGGTGTGGAAGACGCAGCCCGAGGGCCGCTCCAGCGGGCTGGGGATGTCGCCCGGCACGGGCTTGAGCGGGCTGTCGAGGTCGCCGAGATCGGGCAGGGCGTTCAGCAGCCCCTGCGTGTAGGGATGCGCCGCGGTGCGGATCACCTCGCGCACCGGCCCCGTCTCGACCATCCGGCCGAGATACATCACCGCCACCTTGTCCGCGGTCTGCGCGATCACGCCCAGGTCGTGGGTGATGAAGATGATCGCCATGCCGAACTCGGCCACGATCTCCTTCATCAGGTCGATCACCTGCGCCTGGATGGTCACGTCCAGCGCCGTGGTCGGCTCGTCCGCGATCAGCAGCCGCGGGCGGGTGGAGAGCGCCATGGCGATCATCGCCCGCTGGCGCATGCCGCCCGAGAGCTCGAACGCATACTGGTCGAAGCGCCGCGGCGCGTCGGAGATGCCGACCCGCTCGAGGAACTCGATCGAGGTCTTCTTGGCCTCCGCCTTCGACACGCGCTTGTGCAGCACCAGCTGCTCGACCATCTGGTCGCCGATGGTGATGGCGGGGGCGAAGCTCGCCATCGGCTCCTGGAAGATCATCGACACGGACCCGCCCCGCACCAGGCGCAGGTCCTTCGGGCGCTTGAGCTTCAGGGCGTCGGTCTCCTGGCCGTCGACGTTCAGCAGGATCCGGCTGTCCTCGCCGTAGCGGATGCCGCCGAAGTTCAGCTGCATGATCGACTTGGCCGTCACCGACTTGCCCGATCCGCTCTCCCCCACGAGGCCCATCACCTCCCCGGGCTCGAGATCGAAGGAGACCTGGTCGACCGCCGTCACCAGCCCCTCGTCGGTGGCGAAGCGCACCGTCAGGTCGCGGACCGAAAGCAGGGTCATTTGCGCTCCGAATAAGGGTCGGCTGCGTCGCGCAGCCCGTCGCCCACGAAGACGAAGGCCAGCACCAGGCACACGAACACCGGCACGGGAATGAAATACCACTGGTAGTTCAGCAGCACGTCGACCTTGGTGGTGTTCTGCAGCATCACGCCGAGGCTGTTCACCGGGTCCTTCAGCCCCAGCCCGATGAAGCTCAGCGCGGTCTCCGACAGCACCATGTAGGGAAACGAGATCACCAGATCGACGATGATGTAGCTGGCGAAGCTCGGCAGCAGGTGGCGGCGGATCACGTGCCCCGGGCGCGCGCCGCACAGCTCCGCCGCCAGCACGTAGTCGGCATGCCGCTCCGCCAGGATGTGGGTGCGCACCCGCCGCGCCAGCGTGGGCCAGTTGATCAGGCCGATGATCATCGAGATGAAGAAGAACCGCGTCTCCGCCGACCATTCGTCGGGCACGAAGGCCGCCAGCGCCATGAACAGCGGGATCGTGGGCACCGTGCGGATCGCGTCCGTCACCATCTGCACGCCGGTGTCGTAGGCCCCGCCGAAATACCCCGCCGTCCCCCCGATCACGAGCGCCAGCACGAAGGAGATCACCACCCCGATGGTCCCCACCGCCAGGCTGACCCCGATGGCGTGCAGCGTGCGCGAGAAGATGTCCTTCCCCTGCGCGTCGGTCCCCGCGATGTGGATGAAGCCGCCCCCCTCCAGCCCGAAGAGGTGGGTGTTCATCTCGATGCCGGGGACGAAGATCCGCCCCAGCCCCGGCACGGTCCAGTCCAGCCGGAACCAGTGGTAGGTCCAGCCCTCGACGAAGAGCTCGACATGCTTGCGCTCGTCCGTCTCCCGCGTCACCCAGCGGAAGTTGGTGTCCGCCCCGCGATAGCGCTCCACCCCCTTGATGAAGGGCACGGCCGAGCAGCCCCGGTCGTCGCAGAACTGCGGGATCTGCGGCGCGCCGTTGGTGTAGTCCGCGTTGCGCCCGGCCGAGCTCGGGTCGTAGGGCGACAGGAAATCGGCGAAGACCCCGCACAGCACGAAGACCAGCAGGATCGCGGCCGCCACCATCGAGGAGCGCTTGCGCTTGAACCGCGCCCAGATCAGCTGGCTCTGCGAGGCGGTGAAATAGTCTTCCTTCGACTGGGCCGCCCCGCGCCCGAACACCCGCGCGATCATTTGAACAGCCCCTTGCGCACGCGCGGGTCGATCACCGCCAGCAGGATGTCGGTCAGGAAGTTCAGCCCCACGATGGACGCGGTCAGCATGAAGATGATCGCCCCCGCCAGCTCCTGGTCGTTGGAGCGCGCCAGCGCGTCGAACAGCAGCTTCCCCGCATCCGTCAGGATCAGCACCACGGCGACGATGGGCAGCTCGTTGAACACCCGGTTGAGGTCGAAGCCGACCGAGTTCACCAGCGGCCCCAGCGCATGCCGCGCCGGATAGCGCCACAGCAGACGCCGCCCGGTGACGCCGCGGGCCATCGCGGCGGTGACGTAGAGCTTGTCGAGCTCGTCCGACACCAGCGCCCGCACCGTCTGCAGCGCGAAGGCGGTGGCCGACCAGCCCAGGATGACGATGGGCACCCAGGCGTGGCTCAGCATGTCCACGAAGCGGTCCCAGCTCCACGGCGCCTCGCGGTAGGGGGCCGAGAACAGGCCGGTCAGGTCCACCTTCCAGAACACCGTCGCCGCCAGCAGGATCATCAGCGCCAGCAGGAAGTTGGGCAGGGCGAGGCCCAGGTAGCTCACGAAGCGCAGGATCGAATCCGACCAGCCGCCCCGCACCCGCGCCGAGAGGATCCCCACCGGCACCGCGATCAGGTAGGCCAGCAGCAGGGCGCCCAGGCAGATGGCCAGCGAAAGCCAGAACTTGTCGCCCACGATGGTGGTCACGTCCGCGCGGATCAGACACGAGGTGCCGAAATCCCCGTTGGCGAACACGTCCCAGACCCAGCCGCCCCAGCGCTCCACGAAGGGGCGGTCCAGGCCCATGGTCACCTCCATGGCCTTGATGTCGGCCTCGGTGATCGTCTGCCCCTGGGTGTTCTTGTAGGCGATGTAGCGCTCGGCGCAGTTCCCCGGCACCAGCTCCATCAACGAGAACACGATGAACGAGATCAGCAGCAGCGTGGCCAGGGAGCTGACCAGGCGCACCGCGATGAATCGGACGAAGGCCATGCGGCGCGACGGCTCCTGGCGCATGGGCGCGGACGGGGCCGCGCGGGCTCGGGTGCGGCGATCTCGCCGGGCGGGAAGAGGGGGCCGCGCGGCCGGTCCGGCCGGCCGCGCGCAGGTCTCACGCCGGGCGCGTCAGTCCGCCAGCGACCACTGCTGCGGGCGGTAGGGATAGACGCGGTAATACTCGTAGGACCAGGTCTTGGGCGTCTCGAAGTTCTCGAGCTTGGTGGAGTGGTAGATCGGGTTCGGCGCCTCGACGAGGCCGATGAAGATGAACTGGTCGAGCTGCGCCTCGATCAGCTTCGCGCCGATCTCGTCGGACTCCGCGCTGCCGGGCAGGTGCTGCTGCCAGGACAGGACCAGGTCCTTCCACTCGCCGACCCAGGCGGGGGGCTCGACGCCCTCCTTGCCCTCGGTCTCGATGTACTGCGCCCACAGCATGCCGTTGCGCAGGAAGAAGTAGCTGCCGAAGGGCGCGATGAAGGGCTGCGGGTCGCCCAGCAGCACCGGGATCGGCGCGCCGTGCAGCCAGACGTGGACCGAGAGCTCGTTGGCCGATTGCGCGGCGCGATACTCGTCGGGCGTCACTTCCTTGATGGTGGCGTTCACGCCCACGTCCTGCCAGTGCTGGGCCACCAGCTCGATCACCGCCGTGGCCACGCCCTGCGTCGCGAACTGGATGTTGAGCGTGAGCGGCGCGCCGTCGGGCAGGTCGCGCCAGCCGTCGCCGTCCTTGTCCACCACCCCCAGCGCGTCGAGCTTGGCCTTGGCGCCGTCGGGATCGTACTCGGTCGCGAAGGTCGCCTGCTCCTCGGTGGCGAAGGAGGGGGTGGGCGCGAAGGTCAGCATCTGCTTCGGCTCGCCGAGATCGAAATAGGCGACCGAGTTGATCTCGTCGCGATTGATCGCGGTCGACATCGCCAGGCGCCAGTCCTTCTCGTTGAACAGCGCCCGCTTGCCCTCGTCGGCGTCGGTCAGGTTGAAGGTGATGGTGGGCGAGGCGATCTGCGGGCGCAGGTCCACCACGTAGCCGCCGGCCTCCTGCCCATCGAGCAGCGTGGGCGCGTCGGGCAGGGTGATCGACTGGGATTTGTAGTCGATCTCCCCGTTGACCATCTTCAGGATCCGGACCTCGTTCTCGTTGACGTAGAGCTCGGCCATCTCGTTGAAGTAGGGGAGCTGGTTGCCCGCCGTGTCCACCATGTGGAAGTAGGGGTTGGCGACCACGCGCCGCCCCTCGGTGGTGTCCTCGACGGTGATGTGGCTCTCGAGCGTCGGCGCCACCGCTGCGGGGAGGGAGGGGATCTTCGCCGGGTCCTTCAGATAAGGCGAGGGCACGTCCTTCCAGTCCGAGGCGCCGTAGTAGAAGTTGATCAGCTCATAGCCGCTCTCGAACCCGAGCGCCTTGGCCTTCTCGTCCGCGTCCGCCGAGACGTCGGGGTGGAACGGGCCGAAGAAGCGCTTGGGCAGGAACGGCTGGGCGAAGTCGGTGGCGAAGCTCGCCAGCAGGCCCGGCTTCGGCGCGGCCATGGTGAACTTCACCGTGACCTCGTCCACGACCTCGACCTTGAAGGGCTCGCCGCCCGCGAACCACAGGTCGCGCGGCTTCTCGACCAGGTTCTTATTCATGGTGACGTCGTTGTACCAGAACGCCACGTCCTCGGCGGTGAAGGGCGATCCGTCCGACCACTTGTGCCCCTTGCGCAGGGTGAAGGTCAGCTCGGTGAAGTCCGCGTTCCACTCCCACGACTTGGCGACGTTCGGCACGATCGTCTGCAGGTCGTCCGAGAAGCGCACCAGGTTCACGTGGCGCACCGACAGCAGGTCCGAGGTGCCGGCCTCGGTCGCGTTCGACAGCCCGTCCAGAACGCCGCCGTAGACGCCGATCTTGGTGTAGGGGGCGACGACGAGGGGCTCCTCCGGCAGGCGCTCGGCCACCGGGGGCAGCTCGGCGGGGTTGCCGGTGATGCGGGCGTTCAGCTCCCCGATCGCGGGGTTCTCCTGGAAGCCCAGCTCGCAGGAGGCCAGCTCCTGGAACTCCGCCAGGTCGTACTGCTGGGGATAGGCGCCGGCGGCGACCCCCATCGGATCGGCGACGGTGACGGCCGGGCAGTTCGCCGCGGCGGCGGTCGCGAAGACGGTCGCGAAGGCGCAGAGCGAAGCGCTCGCGAGCAACTGGCGTTTCATGCGGTCCTCTCGGTGTTCGGAAGAGTGCTGCGGGACTCGGGTCGTTGAAGGCGGCCGGAGACTGGGCCTGCATGTACGGTTCGCGCGCCATCCACGGGACGGAGCCCCTCCACGCTGCGACTCGCCTTACGTGGCTGTCAAGCGAAGCGGTCCGCCGCCCGGTTCATTCGTGCACCGACGATGCCGGGCGCCTTTTCGACAGGCGCAGTTGCGCAAAGCGCAGGCGATCTCTGCGCGGAGCGGGGCGTTCCGCCCGCCCGGAACGCTCGCCCGGAACGCGAAAGGCGCCCCGGCGGAAAGCCGGGGCGCCCTGACGTCATTGGATAATTTCATGCGAAACCGCCCCGCGCCGCGGGGCAGGGGGCCTCAGCCGCCGATCTCGACCGCGAAGTTGCGCACGCCGCCCTTGCGCTCGAACCGCGCGCGCAGGGCCGCCTCGTCGAGCGGCCCGCCCCCCTCGCCCGAGACGGCGACCGGCGCGTCCCCGAAGCAGGCCAGCAGGTCGCGCGTCGCCTCGAAGGCGCGCTTCGTGGCGAACAGCGTCCACGACCGGCGCAGCTTCTTCACCAGCAGCCGCGGGTGCAGCGACAGGTGCAGCGCCGCCCCCTCGGGCCGTCCGCCCAGCCGGGCGCGCAGCCGCGACAGCTCCGGGCCCAGCGAATATTCGTGCCCCTCGATGTCCACCTTCATCAGCGCCGGCCCCTCGCCCGCGCGGTCGGCGACCTCCTCGACCGTCACGGTGGGCACATGCACCGGCTCGCCCTTGTGCACGCCGAGCGCCGAGGTCATCGAGCCGCCCAGCCCCCGCCGTCCGCCGAACAGCGTCAGCCCGCCCCCGTCCGCGTGCAGGGCGGCGGGCACGATCTCGGCCCGCAGCCCGTTCAGCGCCAGGTTCTCCTCCAGCGAGGCGCGCGCCACCGGGTCGGGCTCCAGCGCCAGCACCCGCGCGCCCTTCGAGGCGGCGAGCAGGCTGACCGGCCCGATCCAGGCGCCGATGTCGACGAAGACCACGCCGCGCGCGGCCCGGGCGGCCACGAAATCCAGCGTCTCGTCCTCCCAGCCGACATGCTCGGCGCCCTTGGCGAAGGGCGTCCAGAAGGCGCGCTCGATCTCGGTGCGCGCCTGCACCCGCAGACGCTTTCCCTTCAGCATGACCTCGAGGGTCTCGGGCATCGGCTGATCCTCCCCTCCCGCGCCTCCCGCGGGGAAACCGCGGCTGCGTCCCGAAACGGGACGGGTCGCCGCGGCCACTGGCGCGCCTCCTACCTCAGCCCTACAATTGGGGCAACTCGGCGCCGCGACGGCGGCGTCGACCCCCGCAGCTCCGCATCCCCGGGCCTGCGCGAGGAGGAGCGCGATGGGAGCCTGCGCGCCGCCATGCTGATCCGAAGCCTGTCCGGCCGGCTGCTGCTGCTGACCGCCGCCTTCGTCATGCTGATCGAGGGCCTGTTCTTCGCGCCCACCGTCGTCGCCTTCCGCGAGGCCTGGCTGGACGAGCGGCTGGAGCGGGCGCAGATCGCCTCGCTGGCGCTGCTCGCGACCCCTGACGACATGGTGACGCCGGAGCTGGAGGCCGAGCTCCTGAAGACCGCCGAGGTCCTCAACATCGTGCTCCAGCGCGACGAGGCCCGCGTGCTGATCCTCGCCCAGCCGATGCCGCGCCCGGTCGACGCCACCTACGACCTGCGCTCCGAGGGGCTGCTCGCGCAATGGCGCCACGCGGGGCGGGCGCTGCTGCTCGGCGGCGACCGGGTGATCCGGGTGATCGGCCTGCCGGTGAACGGCGGCGGCGACGCGATCGAGGCGACGGTCGAGGAATCGCGCCTGCACCAGGCCATGGTCGCCTACGCGCTGCGGATCCTGGCGATGTCGGCGGTGATCGCGCTGCTGACCGGCTGCCTGATCTGGCTGGCGCTGCGCCGCTTCCTGGTGCGCCCGATGACCCGGGTGATCGAGAACATGCGCCGCTTCTCCGAGGACCCCGAGGATCCCGAGCGGGTGATCCGCCCCGACAGCTCCATCGCCGAGATCGCCGAGGCCGAGAAGACCCTCGCGGGGCTCGAGACCGAGCTGCGCTCGGCCCTGCGCCACAAGGCGCGGCTGGCGGCGATGGGCGAGGCGCTCGCCAAGGTCTCCCACGACCTGCGCAACCTGCTGACCACCGCCCAGCTTCTGGCCGACCGGCTGGAAGGCTCCGCCGATCCCCGCGTGGCGCGGGTGGGCCCCAAGATCATCCGCTCGCTGGACCGGGCGGCCGCGCTCTGCGCCTCGACGCTCGACTTCGGCAAGGCCGAGGAGCCCGCGCCGGTGATCCGCACGGTGGCCCTGCGGGCGCTGGCCGAGGAGGTGGGCGACGTGGTCTTCCCCGACCGCAACGCCCCCGAGGCGCCCCCCGCCGGCGCCGGCGCCGCGGGCGTGCGCTTCGTGAACGCCGCGCCCGAGGGGCTGACGGTGCCCGCCGATCCCGACCAGCTGCACCGGGTCCTGGTGAACCTCGCGCGCAACGCCCGCCAGGCGATGGAGAACGCCTCGCGCTCGGGCGAGGTGCGCCTGTCGGCGAGCAGGGAGGACGAGACGGTGGTGATCGAGGTCTCCGACCAGGGCCCGGGCCTGCCCGAGCAGGCGCGCGCCAATCTCTTCACCCCGTTCAAGGGCGGCGCCACCCGCGGCGGCGCGGGCCTGGGCCTCGCGATCGCCGCCGAGCTCGCCCGCGCCCACGGCGGGCGGGTGGAGCTCGCCGCCTCCACCACCGAGGGCGCCGCCTTCCGCGTCAGCCTTCCCTCCCGCCCCCGCCTCGTCCCCCGCGGCCGCCCCTCCCGCGACCACGCCGCCTGATGCCGCGCCCTCCCGGCGCGCGCCATCCTGGACGGCCCTCCGCCGCCGACCCGGCCCCAGAGCGCCTCCCAACTCCTGCGGAGCTCCCCGTCCTGGCCTAGGGCGCGGACTCATATGTTCGCAATCCAGAAGCGGATCGCAGCGAGCTTGAGGGCGGCTAGGTAGTTGTCGGGCCTGCGGTCGTAGCGGGTGGCGAGGCCGCGGAACTGTTTGATGCGGTTGAAGAAGCGCTCGACCCGATTGCGCTGACGATAGACCCAGGGGCTGAAGCTGAAGGCCTGTTTTCGGATCATGCGGGGCGGGATGTTGGCCCAGACGCCGCGGGCCGCCGCGACCTCGCGGATCGGGTTGGTGTCGTAGGCGCGGTCCGCGATCAGGGTCGAGCCGGGAACGAGATCGGCGACGAACGCCGTCCCCACGGGCGCGTCGCCCGCCTGGCCGGGGGTGAGCTTCAGACGGATGGGGCGGCCCTCGGCATCGACCAGGGCATGGATCTTCGTGGTCAGGCCGCCGCGGGAATGTCCCATGCAGCCATGGTCGTCGCCCCCCTTTTTCCTGCGGCTCCGTGCTGGTGGACGCGGACGCAGGAGCTGTCGATCATCACGATGTCGCCGTCATAGGCTTCTGAGATCGCTTCCAGAATTCGGTCCCAGACCCCGGCCGCCCGCCACCGCGTGAAGCGGTTGCAGAGCGTGGTGCGCGGGCCATAGCGCTCGGGCACGTCCCGCCATGGCGTTCCGGCCCGGAACCGCCACAGGATGCCGTTGATCACCCGCCGGTCGTCCACCCGTGGCACGCCGCGCGACTCCTGCGGCAGCAGCGGCTGGATGATCGCCCATTCCTGGTCGCTCAGTTCGTGACGGCGCATCGAAACCTCCTCCTTGCGGAAGTTGAATCAAATCTGAGCCGTCAGGGGAATCCCGTTTATGGGGCCAGGCCCTAGGCCCGTTCCCGCCACACGGGCGCTCCCCCCCCGCGCCCCGTTCCACGCCTGCCGCACCCCCTCTCCCCGCCGCCCCAGGCGCCGCGTCCCCCGTCGCGCCGGTCGCCCCGCCCGCGGCGCCCCCCGGCCGACGCGCCCGCGCCCCCGTTTCTCCACCTGCGATCCAGGCGCCATGGCGCACCGCCCGCCCGGGCCGCCAAGCGCCTGTTCTCCGGAGCCGTCTCTCGCGGATGCCGGAAAGAGCGACTCGGCCCCCGGGGTCAAGGATCGCGGAGCGACCCCGCGAAGCGGGGCTTGTCCTTGACCCCGGGGGCCGAGTCGCTCAGGCATCCATCAGCGAGAGACGGCTCCGGAGAACAGGCGCGGGCGCTTTGTTCTTGGGTGAGTCAGGAGCCCGCCGGAGGCTCCCCGCCCCTGCGCCTTCTCTCCCCCTCGCCGGAACGCTCCGCCCGCCCCAGTCGCCATCGCCCGCCCCGCGCCGCGAGCGCGCCCGGGCCGACGGCGCCCCGCCCGACGCGGCGCGTCCTCGAGGGCCAAGAGCGCCTCCCCCTGCGCATCAGCAATCCAGCCCCTCGCGCCTTCTCCGGCAGCCGGCCGGGCAGGGCGCCACGCCCTCGCCCTTTGCCTCCGACCCGCCGCCGCCTATGGTCGCCCGATCCGTCCCCCAAGCCCCCGGAGCCCCGATGTCCCGCGCCATCCGTCCCGGCCCCCGCAACCTGCTGACCGACGTCGCCGGCCTCTCCGTGGGCCACGCGCGCCACGCGACCCTGGCGACCGGCGTCACCGTGATCCTCGCCCCCGGCCGCGTCCCCGCCGGCGCCGACGTTCGCGGCGGCGGCCCCGGCACGCGGGAGATCGAGGCGCTCTCGGCCGAGAACCTCGTGGGCGGCCTGCATGCGCTGGTCCTCTCCGGCGGCTCGGCGCTGGGCCTGGGCGCGGGGGACGCGGTGGCCGCCGCCCTTTCCGCCCGGGGCGAGGGCCTGCCCATGGCGCCGGGCCTGCCGCCGGTGCCCATCGTGCCCTCGGCGATCCTCTTCGACCTCGCCCCCGGCTTCGCCGAGACCTTCGCGGCCGAGGGCGGCCCGCCCCACCCCCGCCTCGCGCGCGAGGCGCTGGCGGCCGCCGGCCCCGACTTCGCGCTCGGCACCGTCGGGGCGGGGACCGGCGCCCATGCCGGCCGGATCAAGGGCGGCCTCGGCTCCGCCTCCGTGGTGCTGCCGGGGCTGGGCGCGGACGGCCGCGACGTCACGGTCGCCGCCCTGGTGGCCGCGAACCCCGTGGGCTCGGTCCTGATCCCCGGCTCGCGCGCCTTCTGGGCCTGGCCCTTTGAGATGGAGGGCCCCGAGGGCTGGGAGTTCGGCGGCCTGCGCCCCGACCCCCACGCCCCCCGCGCCCCCGACCCGCTGCCCGAGGAGGGCCGCCTCTCCCTCGCCCCCGCCGACGCGCCCGCCGCCGAGCCCGGCCGGGCGACCGCCATCGGCCTCGCCGCCACTGACCTCGCCCTGACCTCGGCCGAGTGCCGCCGGCTCGCGATGATGGCGCAGGACGGTCTCGCCCGCGCGATCCGCCCTGCGCACACGCCGATGGACGGCGACACGATCTTCTCCCTCTCGACCGAGGCGATTCCCGCCGGCGACGCCCGCGGCCGCGCCCTGCGCCTCGCGGCGGTCGGCTCGGCCGCCGCCGACTGCGTCGCCCGCTCCGTCGCCCGCGCCGTCCACGCCGCGACCGCCCTCCCCAACGGCCGCCCCGCCTGGCGGGACCTGGCTTGAGGGGAGGGGGCAGGGGCGCCGTCGCGACGCGCCCTTGCGGGCGCGGAACCCTCCCGTCGCGACCGACGCCCCTCTTCACCCCTCGCCGCAGCACTCCCGATCCGTTTTCCTGCACGACGTTGCGTCGGTTATGCGAAAACCCCTCTTGCACTCCCCCCGCCCCCCCGCTAGAAGCCCCGCAGCGCCGCGGAGACGACCCGCAGCGCCTCGCACCGGTAGCTCAGCTGGATAGAGCACCAGACTACGAATCTGGGGGTCGGGGGTTCGAATCCTCCCCGGTGCGCCAATACCTTAGCCCTGTTTCGAGCCTCCCGTTTCAACTCGGTTTCTGAGGCTCGTTTCAACTCTGGTTCCCGATCCAGTCCCATCCGACCCCGCGCCGGCCTCCGCCTGGCGCATCTCGAATCGTCGCCTGGCCGCGCCTTCGCGGACCTTGTCGGTCCGCTTCGCGTAGACCGCAGGCATGGTCGGCGAGCGGTGTCCGCCCAGCGCGCGAATCTGGCCGTCCGTCAATTCGGCCTCCCCCAATTCGGTGAAGCCGCCATGCCGGCACGCGGCGAGCGTGACGTGATCCGGCAGGCCCGCGGCCTTGCGCGCCCGCGCCACGACCGAATGCGCGTGCCGGTGGGTGTAGGGGCGGGCGACCGGGGCCTCGGCGCGGCGGCCCGGCCGCCTCGCATGGTCGCCCGTCCAGCAGACGACCGGCGCGCCGAGCTTCGGGACCGTCGCGAGATAGGCCTCGATCTCGGGGAACAGCGCGACCCCGCCCGAGGCGAGCGCGAGGTCGATCGTCTCTCCCGTCTTCCAGTGGTCGATCCGAACCGAAGCGCCGGGCCTGTAGTCCGTCCAGGCGAGCGCCCCGTCGAGGACGTTCTCGGGCCGCTGCAGCCACTCGAAACAGATCAGCGCCGCGGCCCCCAGGCCGGGATGCCCGAGGCCGCGCAGCGCCTCGGCGAGCGCATAGGCCTGGGCGCGCGTAGCCGGCGTCTTGGTCGCTTTGCGGCGCTTGACCGGGGTCACGCCTCGGAACGGGTTCCCCTTCGGGAACGCTTCCGGGTGCAGCCGCTGGACGACGTCCCACGCGGCCTTGAGGATCACGATCTCGAAATCCGCCTGGCGGATGCGATGGCGGATCGTTCCATCCTCCTCCTCGACCGTCTGCAGCCGCAGATAGAGCGTGTCCGCCGCAGCGCCGTCGAAGTCGGCGACGGCGAGGTCGCCGACCCGGCGGCCGCGCTTCGTCTTCCGGTCGCTGACGTGCGCCATGTGCCGGCGGTATTCGTCGCGCGAGCGTACGGCGAGCTGACGGAAGCGCGGCGACGCCTGATAGGTCGTCAGCATCCAGTCGAGCGAGCCGGGCCGCGCGGCCGCGGTGGTCGAGGTGTCGAGGCCGGCGCGCCACGCGTCGAGATCCCCGTTCAGCGCCTCGGCGCGGACGATCGCCGCCGCGAGGTCGCGGCCGAGCGGAACCGAGGAGATCATCCAGCCGGAGGCGACGTCCGCGCTGCGCGGGATCCAGTAGTAGGCGACGCCGGACTTCGTGCGACGTTCGCGAAGGTAGCGGGGCAGGCCGGTCATAGTTCGTCGGCGAGGCGGGAGGGCCCTCGTCCGTGCAGACGGTCGACCGCCGATTCCAGGTCCGTCCGCAGCCATAGGTCCCGCCTCCCGAGTCGCGCCGTCGGACGAGGATAGACCTCGCCGACGCGCGAAAGGAACGTCGCCCTCGACCGCTCGCCGACATAGGCGGCGGCGAGATCGGCGTCCATCTGCAGGGGCGGAACGGGGAGGCGCGGGCTCGTCATGCGGCGTCGCCCCCTTCGCGTTCGGCGCGCAAGGCCGCGACCTGGGCGGCGCGCAGCCGCTCCGGCGTCCCCGCCTTGCGGCCGCGGGCGGCGACATGCGCGAGCAGCGCCTCGACCAGCTCCGGGCCGTGCGCTGCTGCGAGAGCGCGGGCGGCCGAGCTGCAGGCGGGGCCGCAATATCGGGCGTTCGCGCGACGGGCCCGGAAGCGCTCGCCGCACCAGGCGCAGCCGTAGGCGCGCCCCGCGATCCGCGGGTGCGCAAGGCCGCGATCCTCGCGCCAGCCCGTCAGCGGCTCGCTGACGGCTCCCTGTCTAACGGGGAGCGACACGCCGCGCCCTCAGAGCCGCATCGGCATGACGATCCACAACGCGTCGGGATCGTCGCCGACGAGACGAGCGGGGTCGCCCTTGCTCCTGGCCGAAACCGTCACTGTCCCGGCGAGGCGGGCGATCGTCAGGAGATGGTCGAGATTGAGGCCGATGCGATCGAAGCCGGAGGCGGCGCGGTCCTGCAGGGCGTGATCCACAGACTCAGTGATCGCAATCAGAAGACGGTGGATCAGCGTCGCCTGCAGCCTCTCCCCAGCTATGGACAGCAGGCGACGCGTCACCGCCAAGCGCGACTCCAAAATCTCAATCGCGGCTTCCAGCGCAGCGAGGGCAACTCCCCAGTTAACCCCGCCGATTGATATCACATAGAAATCCACGAACTTGAGTGCAGCTCCAAAAATTCGTTGCCTGCAGGAAGCAAACCTTTCCCACTTCACGTGAAATTGTTCACTTATGCGAGGTTGCCTCCGGATCGATACCCAAGGCGAACAGAGCCAGGTCCCGGCCGAGCGATCCGTTCGACGCCCCAGAGAACGACCGTCCGACGCGGCGCCGATTTGCAGTCGGGCTACTTTCTGAGGCTCGACCTCAGGTTTGCGCAACGTTTGGGTGGACGGGACAAGGCTCATGCTGCGGCCTCCCGCCCCTCGGCCATCTCCGGCACGTTTGCCCGCGCCAGCGCCTCGGCCATCGGCGGGGAGACGCTGTTTCCGCACATTCGGCCCTGCGCGGTGCTGGTCAGCTTCACCGGCTCGCCGTCCGGGCCCCGGCCGATCTCGATCTGGTAGCTGTCGGGGAAGCCCTGGGCGCGGAAGCGCTCGCGCGGGGTGAGCATCCGCATGCCGATGTCGGCGATCGCGTAGGTCGCCCCGTCGATCTCGACGGTGACCAGCCCGAAGCGGTCGCGGGTCGTGTCGGTGGGCGCGGGGCCGTCGACCTGGGCGCCGTCGCCGGTGCCGTAATACTTGGTCAGGAAGGCCCCGATCAGGCCGGCATGCGTGCCCCCGGCCGAGATCGTGCGCACGGGCGCGTCGACCGCGGCGGCGCGGCGGTCGCTGCCCCTTAGAGTGACCATGGATGCGGCGACGAGCTGCTGGTGGGATCCTGCGGTCGTGAGCGTCGAGACGGGGGCGTCGGCCGGTCGCCCGACCTCGCCGCCGTTGTGCTGGGCGAGGTAGGCGGCGACCACGCCGACCGGCGCGGCGCCGCCTGGACGCTTCACGTAGCCGTTCGCCGTGATCGTCGGGGCCGGGTCGGTCAGCGGCGCGCCGGTGGCGCCGGTGGTGTGCTTGGCGAGGAACGCCGCGACCAGCGCATGCCGGCCGCCGGCGGCCACCTGGGTGCCGATGGGCTTGTCAATGCCCGGGACGCGCGGCGCCTGGCCGGGGCGCTCGCCCTGCCCGGTCTGGATGAGCGTCGCGGCGACCAGCCCGTTGGTGTCCTTCGCGCTGGCGGTAATCGTGTGGAGCGGATCCTCGGCCGAGCGGTTCATCCCCCCCTGCTGGCCGTAGCTGACGAACGGGGTCACGAGCGCGTGCTCGCCCCGGTTGGCTGCCGTCAGCGTGGGGAGCGGGTCGCGGCTGTCGTGGGTCCGCAGGTCGCCCTGGTGCGTAACCGGGATGATGAAGGGCCGCGGGTTCTCGACCACGTAGCGCATCACGCCTCGCGCGATCCGGCGCAGCGTCGCGTCGGCCAACGGCCGGATCGCGCGCAGGCCGTGCTTCGCCTTGATCTCCTCGGCCGTGTCGAAGATCGACGGGCACGGCAGCGACCAGTCGATGATCTCGGCCGCGGTGCGCCAAGGCTTCCGGCGGCCGGCCTCGACGTCTTCGGAGTCGGGCGCGCCGTGGGTCGGCTCGGGCCAGACGATGGGGCGGCCGTCGCGCCGGGCAATCAGGAAGAACCGCTTGCGGATCGTCGGGGCGCCATAGCCGCAGGCGCGGAGCTCGCGCCACTCGACCCGGTAGCCCAGGCGCTTCAGCTCGGCGCACCAGCGCTCGAACGTCTGGCCGCGACGCTCGGGACACGGCATCCCGTCCGCGGTCAGGGGCCCCCAGGTGCGGAACTCCTCGACGTTCTCGAGGATGATCACCCGGGGCCGGACGCGCTTCGCCCAGAGCACCACGACCCACGCGAGGTCGCGAACGCCCTTCGACAGGGGGCGGCCGCCCTTGGCCTTCGAGAAATGCTTGCAGTCCGGGCTGAACCAGGCGAGCCCGACCGGCCGTCGGCCGACGACCTCCAGCGGGTCCACCTGCCAGACGTTCTTCGAAAGGTGCACCGTCTGGGGGTGGTTGGCCGCGTGCAGCGCCAGCGCCTCGGGGTCGTGGTTGATCGCGAAGTCGGGAGAGCGGCCGAGCGCCATCTCGATCCCGGTCGAGGCGCCGCCGCCGCCGGCGAAGCTGTCGACGATCAGCTCGCGCTGCGGCGCGGCGTCGGCCTGGGCGGCGAGGTCGAAGAGGCCTGAGAGGTCGTTCAAGATCAGCCTCCGAATGCGGCGATGAAAAAGGAAGCGATCCACGACCAGCCGGCGGCGCCCAGCAGGACGCCCGGGACGATCCACCAGCCGGACGCGAGGCGGGTCATCGGGCCGCTCCGTCTCGGAGGGCGGCTCGGTCGAGCCGATCGATCTCCGCAGCGATGAGGGCGCCGGCGCGCACGAGGTCGGCGCGCCGGTCCTTGGGCTTCCACCACCTATGCGCCCACGGCCACCAGACCGGAGGACGTGGCGGCGTCATCTGGTGGGCGCCCGTCATCGCCGACCAGACGTAGCAGAGCGCTGCATTGGCGATCTCTCCGGACGCATGCTCGTCGTCGTGCTCGCGCGTGAAGCCTTCGACCTGAAACTGGCGAAGACGCTCGGCGGCGATGCTCTCTATCCCGTTCATGCCGCGTCTCCCCCGCCCGGGGCGCGAGCGGCCTCGATCGCCCGGCGCGCGAGCTCGCGGTCGCGGCGAACCTTGACGAGCGTCGCCCAGGCGTCCCGCAGCGTCTGGATGGATGCGAACGTGGGCTCTTCGACGTAGAGGGTCGGCGAGCCGTTGCATGTGGCCACCGCGTAGGCCGAGGCCGCCAGCCGGGCGAGCCTCGCCTCGGCGCCGGCGAAGGGGATGACGTTCATGCGGCCTTCTCCTCGGATTGGCGCACGATCTCGGCAGCGAGGTCATGTGCGGAGAGCAGACGCTCGCGCAGGGCGTCGAGCGCCAGGAGGGCCGCCTCGGCCTCCTGCATGGCGGCGGCGGCCTTGCTGCGGGCGAGACGCCCCTCGGCGGCCGACGGGGAACTGCCGGCGGCCATGCCCCTCGCATCGGCCGCAAGCGCCTCGACGGCCCTTACGCGGCCGTCGAGGCTGGGCGGAGCGAAGCTGCGCGCGGACCCGGTCACGCCGCGGCCTCCGGCGCGGGAGCCAGCTTCAGCAGGCGCTTGACCTGCTTTGTGGAGAGCTGCCCCGCGGGCTTGTCCTTGGTCAGCTTGGGCTTGCCCACGGGCATCATCACGCCGACGAAGTCCGGCACGTCATCGCGCAGCACGAGCTGCGGTCCCGTGAGGTCGTCGCCGAAGATCATCGGGATGCGGGCCGCCGGTATCGTCCCGCCGTCGTAGTCGTCGATCACGTCGTCGGCGAAGGCCGCCGCGAAGGATTCGACCACGCGCCAGTTGAACTCGGCGCGCGTGCCGCCTTGGACCTTCATCAGGCCCCAGGGCACCACCTTCCGCCAGTTGGGGAAATGCTCGGAGCCTGCGTTCTCGCAGCCCAGCACGATCTCGGCGAAGGCGTCCTCCGCGGAGTGATGCGCGGTGAACACCCGCGCGTCAGGTCCCATGCCTTCGTGCATGGCGAGGTCGCCCAGGCGCCAGCGGTGGACCATGTGCTCGAAGCCGGCGTGATTGGGGACCGAGATCGAGACGGGACGCGCGGCCTTGCCGTTCGCATCCCAGTAGGCGCCGAGGCGGTGGCCGTCGGTGGCGACCAGCACCACGCCGCCGCCGAGCTCCGCGGCGACCGGCTCGACGTGGACCGCCTCGAGGTAATAGCGCGTCGTCTCGGCCCCGACGAAATGGGTGATGAAGCGGAACGCGCGCACGTCGAAGCGGGCGATTAGCGGACCGAAATCGTTCGTCGTCTTCGTCATGTCGGCGGTCTCCTCTCTCGGCTCAGGCGTGGGGGCACCAGGGGCGATGCGCGTCGCCCTCGGTTCGGAAGCATTCGGCGCAGAGCGTCGGCTTGCGGGGTTGGATTGGCTCGCCCGCTTCGATCGTGGCGATGGCGGCCTCCAGCGCGTCGCGGGCGGCGGGGATCGCTTCCAGCGCCTTGCGCAGTTCCGCGTGGCTAGCCGCCGTCTCGACCTGGCGCGCGAGCGTGGCGATCAGGGTTGCGGCGAAGCGGAGATCGTCGAGATGGAGCCGTGCACACGGCGGATCTTGGCTTTCGGCCTCTCGCGCAACTGGTCTCATCGGACCGGCTCCGTCGCGCTGCAGGCGTCGAAGCCAAAGCTCTGCGCCGGGAGATGCGTTTGCAGTTGCACCGCGGTCGGGTGCAAATTGCGACCACACCCGCGACGTCGCCAACGAGATGAAGAGACTGCGGAATCCTGATCCGTCAGACGGAAATGCGTGCGGCAGACGGATCTGCGCGGCATGATTTCGCGGCGCGAATCTAGAAAGGAGGCGAGCTCATGCCCGACGAGGCTGATTTCGCCTGGCTCGAAGCGAAAGCCACGATACTGGGTTTCCTCGCCAGCCTGCCCACGACCATTGCCTACGATGTGTTGGCGGATATCGCCTGCGCGATACTTGGCCCGACGACGGCGGCCGATACAGATCCGGACGACATTCTTGACGTTGTCGACGCCTGGCTCGAGGTCGAGCCGACCGTGGGACGTCTCCGGCTTGCGATGCTCTGTGCCGTGATTGACGTTGTGCTGCTGCCGGAGCGCATTTCCTCTTCTTTGGTCGACGAGTTCGAGCGACGGCTCGACCAAGACCACACGCCTCGCCCGCTGGAGGAATGGCGGTTGCGCCGCCCGTTGCGAGCGAGGCATCGGGATGCGTCTCGCC
Organism: Albimonas marina; assembly: GCF_029223255.1. Lineage (GTDB taxonomy): Bacteria > Pseudomonadota > Alphaproteobacteria > Rhodobacterales > Rhodobacteraceae > Albimonas. The sequence continues at coordinate 7,716 of NZ_JARHUC010000008.1, read as the reverse complement.
GCGAGTGGGAGCTGTATCGTCGCAGCACGCTGCGCGTCGACAAGCTCTCGAAGCTGATGCCGTTTCCTCACGTTCGAGGTCACTAGGCCTAGCAAGCTGAGCCGCAGCGTCAGCCTCGAGAATAGGGGAGAGCGGGTCATGCGCGCGCCTCTCCGACGAGCGAAGCAGACAACGATGACCGAACCTTACAAACGCCCGCCGCCTCCCGCCGATGCAGCGTCAGACGCTCTTCGGCAACCATGCACGCGGCGCGGCGAAGCTCCTCCTGCGCCTCGGTGATCGCGGCGGCGCGGGCGTTGAACATCCGCATGCGGGTGGCGAGCGGGGCGCCGTCGTCGCCGGCGGCTTCCAGCGCCAGCAGGTCGCGCACCTCGCGGATCGAGAAGCCCATGCGGCGCACGTCCATCACCCGACGAATTCGGGCGACCTGGTCGGCGTCATAGGTGCGGGGCGACGTGCGGCCGGTGCGGCTTGAGGTGATCAGACCCTCGCTCTCCCAATGGCGCAGAGTGCGGGGCGTGAGGCCGGTGGCCTCGACCACTTTAAAGATGGTGGTGGTGACGGGCGAGGCAGCGTCGGTCATGTCCGCGCCCCCGCGGCGGCGAACTCGAGCCGGGCGCGGCGCGCGTGCGCGATCTCCTCTACCAAGGCGTCGAAGATGTCGGCGTCGCTGTCGTTGGCGATGAACGTGAGGATCGCGGCCTCGAGGCGCACCAGCGCGTCGACGATGGCGTGGGCGGCGGGCGCGGGGGCCTCGTCATAACCGGGCCGGGCCCCGGAAAAGGCATGCTCGGAGAGGCGCTCGTCCTCCATCGCGGAGTAGATGGCGGCGCAGGCCGGCGCGAGATCGCCGTCGATCAGGAGATCGCGCAGGGCGCGGGCGCCGGCTTCGGCCATACGCGGCGTGACGGCGGTTGCGATGGCTTTGCGGTTGGGGGCGGGCATGGGGTCCTCCGTCGGGGGTGACGGAGGAGAAGTTGATGGACATTTCTTCCAAAGTCAACTCGGATTGTGGATAAAACTTCCATCATTGCTGTAGCCGTCGATGCGGCCCATCATGAACGCATAGAGAACAAACTTGGGGGGATTAGATGGACGCATACCCATTCGGCACACGGATGCTGTTCGCCGCAAGCCGACTATCTGGGCTCGGGGTTCACGAACTGTATCAACTACGTTTCGTGAGTTTCTGGGTGACCGTGCTGGACAAGCTCTCGGGGAGGCCGCGGATCTGACCCAGGTAGATGAAGTTCATATCCACGCCAAATAGCTTCCAGATTTTGAGCGCCACAGGCGGTAGCAGCGGTTTCTTGCCGCTCTCGATCTTCGAATAGCTCGACCGATCGACGCCGATGACATCGGCGAAATGCGCGCTCTTCATGCCGAGCGCCTCTCGCAGTGCCACGAGGCGCTCGGCAACGAGATCAAGCTCCTGGGGCTGTCGGTCGCCATCATTCTTCATGCGCGCATGATGTCTCTATGGATGTTTTTTCCAATCTAAGGTTTTCCCACGATTGACCGATGGACGTTTTTTCCATTAGGGTGGCTGACCATGAGCAGCGAGAACCATATTCGCGACCTGATCGATCGCTGGCCTACCCGCCGAGCGATGTCGGATGAGGTCGGCGCAAAGGAGGCCGCAGTCCACAAGTGGGCCCGGTCCGGTCGGATCCCGTCGCAGCATCAGGCTGCCGTTGTCGCCGCAGCGCAGAAACGCGGCTTCGCCGAGATCACGGCCGAGTGGATGCTTCTGGCTCACATGCGCCGCGATGAAACGGCGGAAAGAGCGCTCGCAAGTCTCCCCCGCGCTGACGGCGAGGAGGCGGAGGCCGCATGATCGCGCAGGTCACGTTGGCCAGTCCGGATCCCGCGCCGCTACCATCCACAAGACTCGCGAAGGCGCGGGATGGCGGTGTCCAGACCGGAGATGTTGAAGGTCAGCGTCTCCGCGCTGTGGCTGTAGGGCGTGAACCGCACCAGAAGCGTGGACTTGCCGATGAGGCGCTTAACCACAGGGATCGCTCGACCTCCGGTCCAAAGGCCGAGTGCCTGGTTGTTCGTGCTGGCGCGCATCCTAACCGTGCTTGTGGGCTCATCGTCCGCGCGCATGTCGACTTCGCCATAGTTGCGGTTGTCGGTAACGTGGCACGGCGTATCGACAACCAAGGCGGTGGTGTTCTCAAGGCAGCGAATCGTCAAGAAGACCGGTTCGCCTTCGCGGTTCCAGCTGCAATGCGGAATTTCTTCGGACGCGACTGTAAGGAATACATCGGTTCGGTCGTCGAACTTGGAGACAGACGTATCGACGCGCCATGCCCCGGCCATTGCGGTCGAGGGCGTCGGGGTTCGCCCGGACTCCTGATCGTAGCAGGCGAGACGGTCGAGGTCCTGGCTGATGGAGGCGCAGTCGGCAGCTTCCGCCATGGCAAAGCTTGCACCGGCGCAGGCTCCCGCGACGGCCGGCCAGATCAAAAACCGGAGCATAATAGGTCCCCCTCTGAAATCCGTCGGCATTGTGGCCCCCTCGGCTGCATTGATCGAGTCCCTTCGTTCAACCTCGCCCAACACTGGTGCGGGGCGCGTGGCCTGAACCCTGCGGCGCGTCGCGTCCCGCCGCAACGCAACAACTCGGCCGGGGTTTGACGATGGGCGCCCCTCGCATCCAGTCGGCCGGCTCCGCCACCGCGATGATCTCGGACGCGCTCGACGCCGCCCGGCGGAGGGCGGTGCAGGCAGAGCTGGGCTTCGACGCCGCTACCCTCTCGCACTGGTGCGACCCTTCCGAGACGAACGGGCGGCGGATGCCGGTCTCGGCCCTGCATGAGGTCGCCGGGTTCTCCCCAGCCGCCGCCCTGGTCGCTGCCCGGCACTTCGCCGCGCTCGCGGGCGCCGAAGTGCGGGAGCTGGCCGGCGAAGATCGGACGCTGTCGACGGCCGTCGCCGCGATCGCCCGTGCTGCCGGCGAGATCGGCGCGCACATGCTGGAGGCGACCGACCCCCACGGCCCCGGCGGCGCGGAAATCACGCCCGCCGAGCGACGACGCCTCCAGTTCGACCTGGACCTCGCGGCCGAGAGCATCGCCGTCGCGCGTTCCCGCCTGACCCGGGAAGCGACGTCGTGATCGCCCTCCCGCTCGCCCATCCCATCCGGCCGGCGCCTTCCCCCTCGGCGCCTGCCGGCCAGCGTCCCGCCCGGTCATCTCGAACCGGTTCTCGGGCGGGGCGCGTCTTCGATCCCTGCGCGGGTTTGACCGGGTTCCGCTCCGGCGCAGGTTCGCATGCCCTTCGGGATCAACGGCGCGCGCAGGGTGGCTCGGCGGGGCAGCGATCAAGCGTCGAATGCGGCCACGCGGCGCCGGCCGGGGGCGAGACGCCCGGCATCCATTCCAATCCCCGCGGCCTCGGCATCCACCTGTCTGTCAAGCTCGTGAAACGGTCGCGGGGCGACTGCGGCCGGGCCGACCTCCCTCGGCTCGGCCGCGCTTTCCGGTTTTTCGGCGTGGTCCGCCCTGACCCCGACGCGCTAGCAATCTCGCCCGGGGATGATAAGGTACACTTCCTGTTGGACTTGGCCGCCAGCTGGCTTTGGGCCAGCTGGCGGTTTCTTTCGCCGGTCGGCCGCTTGCGCGCGGCGGACGCGGCGCCGGCCGCAGGCATCCAATGCATCGTCGGCCACCGGTCTGCGGGACAGTCTTTCAGCCGATGGCTATTGATCGGGATTGCTCTCGGTAATGCGCTGCGCAACCGTCAGGGACGGCGTGGCCTCCCTCTCCCTCGCACTCCATGGCCGCGTCCGCGCAGGGCCGGCATCGCCGCCCTGAGGGCGGCCCGTCCCAGCGGTGCAGCGTCGGCTCGGGCCGCCCAACCTTCCCATTCGGGGCTTCGTCGCACTCTCAGTTCGACGACACCTTCCACGCGTTGCGAAGTCGCCGGGCGCGCCCCGGCCACCAGGTCTGCCTGCCGCGAGGGATCGCAGCGGGCGGGCGGCGTCGGGATTCACCGCCTGGACGTTTCCTCCCTGACCTGCCCGCCGGCCGCGCGCCGGCGGGCCCTTTCGGAGTGAGGCTATGGCCTGGGTGAAGACCTGTCGCCGCTGCGAGCGGACCTTCGCCTCGGGCGAGATCGACCGGCGCGGCTTCTGTTCCTCCTGCCGACACGCGCCGGCGACCGACCGGCCTGCGGGTCCCGAGGCCGCGCAGACCGCCGCGCGGGACGCCGAGGAGCGCCTTGCGCCTGGGACCGATGGATCGTCGGCCGAGCACTTCGCCGAGCTGGAGCGCGCCGTCGAGGTGGCGCGGGAGGCGGAGGCGTCCCGATCGGCCGAGTGCCGGCGGCTGGAGCGCGACCGCGCCCAGCTGCGGGCCGCGCTCGAGGAGGCGAGTCGGCAGGCACGGACATTGGAAGCCGAGAGGGAACTGGCGATGGCGGACATTTCCGACATGCGGATGGCGCTGGCGCGGAAGGCTGACGGCGGCGGCGACATCGCCCAGCGGGTCGCGGACTTCGTCGCGGGGCGCAGCAGCCATGGCATCACCGCGGAGCGGATCTTCATGATCCTCGACCTCGCGCGAGAGGCTTCCGGCGTCCGCGAGGTGGCGAAGATGATGGGCTCCTCCGAGGGCGTCGTCTCGCGCGTCCTGGCGCACTTCGACCCGGATCTGCGCGCGGCGCTCGTCCAGCGCGGTCGGGCGGCGCAGGTGGGCAAGCTGGTCGCGCAATCGAAAGCCGGCGTCGCGGCACGCCTCGCCCCGCCGGCGCCGGACCACACCCCGAAGCGTGTCACCTTCGACGAGACGCCCTGCCTGTGGATCTGGTCGCGAGTGGCCAAGCAGCTCGGCGAGCGCGTCGCGGCTGAGCCCCGCACCGAGGCCGAGGCGGCGCTCGCGATCGGGATGCATGTCGGAGACGAAGGGCTGGAGAGGCTGATCGCGCAGGCGGCCGAACTGAGGGCGGCGGCATGAGCGCGCCCGACATCCTCGCCCAGGCCGCAGCCGAGATGGCCGACCGCGCCCGCACCTATGACCGGCCCGAGGGCGAGCGGTCGATGGCCGCGACCGTGGCGGCCTTCGCCGCCGTCACCGGCCTTCGGCTGACCGAGACGCAGGGCTGGCTGTTCATGGTGATGCTGAAGGCCGTGCGCTCCCAACAGGGCGCGCACCGGGCCGACAGCTTCGTCGACGGCGCCGCCTATTTCGCCCTCGCCGGCGAGGCCGCCGCCTCGGCCGCCCTTTCCGTTTCAGCAGAGGAGACGACCCCGTGAACAGTTCCTTCCTGATGGCGCTCGGCCGCCATGACGGCGGCTCGCTGGTCGAGAACGCCGACGAGATGCTCCGCGAGGTGGTGCGCGACGTCACCCGCTACGGCAAGTCCGGCAAGGTCGTGGTGACCCTGACCGTCGAGCCGAACGGCGAGAGCGCGCTCAAGGTCAAGGCGGACGTCAAGGCGACGCTGCCGAAGCGGCCCCAGGGCGAAGCCTTCTACTGGCCGACCGAAGATCACGACCTCACCCGCACCCCGCCGAAGGACGAACTGGAGTTCGGCCCGCGGTCGATCCCCGGCGGCATGGCGAAGGCCTGATCGTCGTCGTTCCCGTTCCCCTGTCATCGCGAGCCGAGGAGCCCGCCCATGAACACCGAAACCCGCACGCTGCTGGACGCCGCCCGGGAGCACCTGCCGAAAGCCGAGCTGCAGACCGTCGCCGCGCCCGACGAGGCGCTGGCGATCATCACGCCCGAAGGCGCCACGGTCCGGTTCGAGGATCTGGAGAAGTTCCGCGCCCAGCCGAAGCGCGTCCGCGCCGACGTCGTGCATGAAACGCCGTCGAGCTTCGTCGCCTACGTGAAGGACTTCGCCGACGCCGGCCGGACGCGGGTCATGGCGTCGCTGGAGAAACGGGAGGTCGTCGCGCACATCGACTGGCACGGGCCCGGCGCGGGCGGCGCCTCCTGGGCCACGCACCGCGCGACCTGGCCGGCCACCCTGACGCCCGCGTTCGCCGGCTGGCACGACGTCCACGACAAGCCGATGGGCCAGCGGGAGTTCGCCGAGTTCCTGCAGGATCGGTGCTTCGACGCGATCGAGCCGGAGGCGGCCGACCTGATGGAGGTCGCGCAGAACTTCGACGTCATCCGCGACGTGAAGTTCAAGTCCGCGGTGAACCTCTCGACGGGCGAGCGCCAGTTCAAGTTCGAGGAGACGGACCAGACCAAGGGCGCCGTCACCTGCCCGAAGCTGATCCGGCTGCGCACCCCGGTCTTCACCGGCTGCGATCCGGTCGAATGGGCGGCGCGGCTGGCCTACAACATCGGCGAGGGCGGGAAGCTGACCTTCCGCGTCCAGATCATCCGCCTCGAGGAGCTGCTCGACGCCGAGTTCGACCGGCTGGTCGACTCGGTGGCCGTGGACCTGCCGGACATGCCGATCCACCGCGGCCGCGTCGCGTCGCGCGCCTGAGGGCCCCGGCGATGGCCCTGGCGAGCGAGGTCACGGCCCTATCGGCGGCGGCGCATCTGCGCCGCCCCGTGGCGCTCGACGGGCCTGCGGACGCCGGCCTGTTCCAGCGCGCGCAGTCGTTGGCGGTCGAGCACGTGATCTGGGCGGCCTCCGCCGGCCTGCACCCGAACGACGTCCTGCAGGCGATCCGCTCGCCCCACCAGACCGGCGACTGGGAACGCGCGCGGGTCGAGGTCGCGCGCGCCGCGGTGCAGCTGCTGCAGGGGCGGGAGGGCCGATCCGATGGCTGAGCATGACGGCGCTTACCTCGATCCGCCGCCCGGGCTGGCCGTCTACCCTCTTCCCCTCGGCCAGAGGCTCAGCGGCTCGTGGATCAAGTTCGACTTCCACGAGTTGAACGAGTCGAGCTGGCGCGGCGAAGTCGATCCCGCTGCCGGGTTCTTCGGCCATCTGCTTTGGGGCAAGGCTGCGGCGCAGGACACGGCCGGCACGCTGCCTGACAACGACGCTCAACTGGGCGAACTCGCCGGCATCGGACCCGCCCGCAGCGCCTCGACGCTGGAGGCATGGCTCGTCTACCGAGAGCGGGGCGCCCTTCGCGGGTGGGAGCCGGTGCTGTGCTGCGCGGACCCCGGCTTCATCGACCTGGGCTGGGAGGTGCGTCTCCATCACCCGAAGCTCACCGCGGCGGTGGTCGCGGCGGTCGAGGGGATCGAGAAGCGGAAGAGCCGCGCTCAGGAAGGGGTTCTTTCCAAGCACCTGGAGCGCGTCCGCAAGCAGATGGCTTGGAACAAACTGCCGGGTCGCGTCATCGCCGACCAGGGCCTCCAGATGCGCGTGCTGGAGCATGTGCAGGGCAACGGCAGCGACATCACCCGGAAGGCGGTACGCTCAGCGCTGATCTTCCTGGGCTACGCCGAGATGATCGGCGCCGAAATCACCGACATCGAAGAGGAACGGAGGCGCCGGGAAGCGCGCTGAGAACTGTCGTCACGACAGTGACGGACAGTGTCGCGACACCGTCTCCGACAGCTGTCGCCGACCTAGACCAGACATGATGTGAAACATCCCCTTACCCCTTCCGACAGGAGGCCGCGATGACCGACACCGGGGGAACTGCTGAGAAGGACGTGCCGGGTCGGACTGAACCGCTCCGGGTCTGCCGGAGGCCGATGTTCGTTAGCTACGCGGCCACATCGCGCGTTTCCAGCGCAGCGTGGAATGCGGCTTCGGCTTCTGCGGGCGGCACATTGCCTATGGGCT
>NZ_JARHUC010000007.1 GCF_029223255.1 Albimonas marina | reverse complement strand
TGCCGACGCCCGCGAAAAGATGGAGGCTTGGCGCAGGCTCTACAACGAAGATCGACCCCACAGCGCAATCGGGTGCAAGGTCCCGATATCGCTCACCGACGTCAGCGGCGCCCCCGGCCTGCCATCATTACGAAGCCCGGGAGTTCCAGAACCGGGCGGTCCAACCTTCGGGGTCAGCGCAGGCGCAGGGTCGTCGTTAGGCCTGACCCTTCCGTGCACGACCTCTCCCGCCTCTCCGGGCGTAGTGCGCGGCTCCCGCAACCAGGCTTCGGTTCAAAGAGACGTCGCTAGCGACGAACGCCGTCGTTGCAAAGGAGCGGCGCGGGACGGCGCATGCGCTTCTCCCCCCGTATCCAGGCGTCGCGTGATCTCGCAGCCTCGCTCCAGCCGACGACTGCGCACGCAGCTATCGCCAGACGTCTCGACCAGTGTCCGCGCCCGCGCGGGAAAGGTCGGCGCGAAGTCCCCTTGCAGCGGCCGACGCCGAGGCATCAATGGACGCGCTCCAACCCACCACGGGAGAGCGTTCGATCCCGGCGACCCTGCCCCCGCGCAGCGTTCGCCCCCTGGTTCGCGTCGTCGCCGGCCCTGGGGGGACGTCCGGATGTCGCGCGCCATCGACCGTCCGCCCGAGCATGGGCCGCGGCTCGAGAGCGGCCCGCCTCACGCGGTGGGCTTGGTGATCAGCTCCGACTTGTGGATCCGGGCGAAATGGTGGAGCGCCGCGAACAGCTCGCGCGCATGCGCCCGGTCGCCTTTGCGCCAGGCCGCGCGGATGTCGTCGCGCATCATCTCGCAGATGCGTCGCGCGCCGTCGGGCTCCGACAGCAGCCAATGGCCGAAGGCGGCGGCCGCGGCCTCGGGCAGATGCTCATGCTCGGACAGAGCGTCCACCTCGGCCTCGTCAAGGCCGCTCATTCCGATGATGTCCTCTCGCGATATCATCCCGCATCCTCCCGTTGGGCGAGTCATCGCGCCATCAGAATTGAATTCGGGAGGTTTCGCTACGTAAGCTTCTCGGGAAGGGAAACCCGTCCCGGACCGGGACCCTGGCCGACGACGCGAAAGGCGCCGACGACCCTGAAGCCAGGTCAGGGATCGCGACGCGTCGGACAGGTCCATCGAGCGCCGGGACCGTCCCGGCTTCACTGGGGGAGACGCCGTTGCGGGGGGCGGGCGATGCCCGCGGCGGGCGCCGAGGGCCGCGCGCAGGTGGATCCAGCCCCCTTCCCTTCGCGCATCGACGGCGGCCGGCGCGGCCGGCGGCGCTTCCGGTCCCGGGTCAGGCGCCAGGGGGGGCGAGGCGCGAGGCAAGATACGTCGCGGCGCTCGCCGGCGTGGCGATGCGCGGATAGTCGGCCTCGGGCACGTCCACGCCGAGCCGCGCATGCAGCGCGGCAACGAGGTTGAGCACATCCATCGAGTCGAGCCCAAGATCGTCCTGGAGGTGATCGGTCGCGCCGATCCCGGCGGCGTCGAGGTCGGGCGCGACCTTGACGAGCTCCTCGATGAAGGCGGTGCGGATTTCGTCCTCGGTCATAGCGTCTCCGGCGATGCGATCCGCGCCTCGATCGCGGTCAGGAAGCGGGCGCCCTGGCGTCCGTCGGCGACGCGATGGTCGGCCGAGAGGGTGAGGGTCAGGACCGTGCGCGGCACGACGGCGCCCTGCACGACCCAGGGTCGGACCTGGGGCGCGCCCACGCCCAGCAGGGCGACCTGCGGGGGGAAGATGACGCCGGCCATCGCATCGACCCCGGTCTCGCCGAGGCTGGAGATGGTGATCGTGCCCTGCCCCACTTCGGAGGAGCGCAGCCGGCCGGCGCGCGCGCGGGTGGCCAGGTCGCGCATGACGGCCATCGTGCGGTCGAGGTCCATCCCCGCCGCATCCTGCAGGGCCGGCGCCACGAGGCCGCCGCCCCGCAGCGCCACCACGATGGCGGGGTTCACCTTGGCGGAGGGGTGGAACGCGTTGTCGACGTAACGGCCGTTCACCGCCTCGACATCCGCGGCGGCGAGGACCGCGGCGCGGACGACCAGCGCGCCGAACAGCACCCGCGCCTCGGGCGGCGCGTCGGCGTTGCGACGGGCGAGCCAGTCGATCGCCGGCTGAACGTCCATCGTCCTGGCGAGGTAGAAATGCGGGATCGTGCGCTTGGAGCGGCTCATCGCGGCGGCGATGGCCTTGCGCATCTCCTCCCGCGGCGACGCGCGCCCGACCGCCGCAGGACCCGGCCGCGCGCCCAGGTCGTCGAGCAGGATCGCGCCGTCGGGGCCGCTGCCGGCCAGGGACCGGAGGTCGATCCCGAGGTCCCGCGCCCTGACCCGCGCGGCCGGCGATGCGCGGACGCCGGGCGGGAGCGGGCCGGGTGGCGCGACCGGACCGGGGGGCGGCGACGCCTCGGACGCGGCCGCCGACCCAGGGGGCGCGAGCGCAGCCTCAGGCGCGCGGGCGCACGCGCGCGGCGCGGCAGCGGCGTCGGGCCTCGCCTCCGGCTCCGGCTCGGCTTCGCCCGGCGCCAGGATGAGCGCGAGCGGCGCGCCGACCGGGAGCTCGTCGCCGAGCTGGGCGATCAGGGTCGCCACCCGGCCCGCCTCGAAACACTCGATCTCGATGGCGCCTTTCTGGGTCTCGACGACCGCGACCACGTCCCCCCGCTGCACCGCGTCGCCCGGCTTGACCAGCCATTCGACCAGCGTTCCGGCCTCCATGTCGGAGCCGAGCGAGGGCATGCGGAAGACGCCCATCAGCCTCGCCCCAGCACGCGCCGCGCCGCGGCCGCGATCGTGTCCGCCTGGGGGATGGCGGCGTCCTCGAGGCGCTTGGGATAGGGGATCGGCGTCTCGACCGAGCACAGGCGATCCACCGGCGCGTCGAGCGACCAGAAGGCCTGCTCCATGATCCGCGCCGAGACCTCGGCGGCGAGCGAGCCGCTGCGCCAGCCCTCGTCCACGACCAGCGCGCGGCGGGTCCGCGCGACCGAGGCCATGATCGTCGCGTCGTCCAGCGGGCGCAGCGAGCGCAGATCCACGACCTCCGCCTCGACGCCCTCCTGCGCCAGGCGCTCCGCCGCCGCCAGCGTCTTGAAGAGCGAGCCGCCGTAGGTGATCAGGCTGATGTCCCGACCCGGCCGACGGATCGCGGCGCGGGAGATGTCGACGGCCCCCGCCGCGGCGTCGATCTCGCCCGTCATGTTGTAGAGCATCACGTTCTCGAAGATCAGGACCGGATCCGGGTCCTGGAGCGCGGTCCAGAGCATGCCGCGCGCGTCCTCGAGCGTCGCGGGCGCGAGGACCTTCAGCCCCGGAATATGCGCGTACCAGCCTTCGAGGCTGTGGGAATGCTGGGCGGCCAGCTGCTTGCCCGCGCCGGTCGCCATGCGGATCACCAGGGGAACCCCGAACTGCCCGCCCGACATGTGGCGCAGGGTGGCGGCCGTGTTCAGGATCTGGTCGAGCGCCAGCAGCGAGAAGTTCACCGTCATCAGTTCGACGATCGGGCGCATCCCAGCCGCCGCCGCCCCGATGCCCGCGCCGGTGTAGCCGCTTTCGGCCAGCGGCGCGTCGCGGACGCGGTCCTCGCCGAACTCCTCCATCAGCCCCTTGGAGACGGCGTAGCATCCGCCGTAGGCGCCCACGTCCTCGCCCATCAGGAACACCCGCTCGTCGCGACGCATCGCCTCGCGGATCGCTTCCCGGATCGCCTCGCGATAGGTCGTCTCGACGGTCTCGCCGGACGGCGCGGGCGGCTTCGGGGGCGCGGGCGCGGGGCCCAGGACGTGGCGCGTCAGGCTCTCCGTCGGCTCCCAGGCGCCGGCCTCGGCGAAGGCGACGGCGTCGGCGATCTCGGCGTCGGCGCGGGCCTCGATCTCGGCGACGTCGGCCTCGTGGATCAGGCCGGTCTCCAGCAGCCAGCCGCGGAACTTCACGATCGGGCCGCGCTTGCGCCAGGCCTCGACCTCGGACTTGTCGCGGTAGAGCTGCGCGTCGAACATCGAGTGCGCCCGGAACCGGTAGGTCAGGCATTCGAGAAGCGCGGGCGCGCCCGTCTCGCGCACCTGCCGCAGCGCCTTGCGGGCCGCGACCTCGACGGCGACGACGTCCATGCCGTCCACCTGGCGCGCCGCGACCCCGCAGGCGGCGGCCTTGGCGGCGACGTCGGTCTGCGCCTCGGTCCGGGCGAGCGCCGAGCCCATGGCGTAGCCGTTGTTCTCGCACACGAACAGAACCGGCAGCCTCCACAGGGCCGCGAGGTTCAGCGCCTCGTGAAACTCGCCCTCGGCCACCGCGCCTTCGCCGAAGAAGCAGGCGGTGACGTGGCTCTCCCCCCGCATCCGGTCCGCGAGCCCGAGCCCCGCCGCAAGCGGCAGCCCTCCGCCCACGATCGCGTTGCCGCCGTAGAAGTTGGTCCCGGCGTCGAACAGGTGCATCGAGCCGCCGCGGCCGCCGGAGCACCCCTCGACCTTGCCGAACATCTCGGCCATCACCCGCCGCATCGGGACCCCGCGCGCCAGGGCGTGCCCGTGTTCGCGGTAGGTGGCCACCACGCGGTCGCGCGGCTCCAGCACGGGGATGACGCCGACGGCGACGGCCTCCTGCCCGTCGTAGAGGTGGAGGAACCCGCGGATCTTCTCCTGCGTGTAGAGCTCGGCGCAGGCGTCCTCGAACTTGCGGATGCGGATCATCGCCCCCAGCAGGGCGAGCACATGCGCGCGGTCGAGCTTCGGCTTGTCGGTCACGGTCATGTCTCGTCCGTTTCCAGCGTGGAGATGTCGCCCTCCGGCGACCCGAGTTCGCGGGCCTTCAGCAGGCGTCGCATGATCTTGCCGGAGCGGGTCTTCGGCAGGCTCCTGCGGAAGACCACCTCGCGCGGGGCGACGGCGGGACCCAGCCGCTTGCGGGCGTGTCCGCGGATCTCGCGCTCCAGCGCCTCGCCCGGCTCGAAGCCCGGGTTGAGGGTCACGTAGGCCTTCACGACTTCGCCGGCCGTCTCGTCCGGCACGCCGATCACGCCCGCCTCGGCGACGGCCTCATGCTCGATCAGCGCGTTCTCGACCTCGAACGGGCCGACCAGGTGGCCGGAGGTCTTGATCAGGTCGTCCGCGCGCCCGACGAACCAGAAATAGCCCTCGGCGTCCCGTCGCACGAGGTCGCCCGACAGGTACCAGCCGTCGGCGAAGGCTTTGCGGAACCGCGCCTCCTCGTGCAGGTAGCCGCGCATCATCGACGGCCAGCCGGGGCGAAGCGCCAGCTCGCCGACCTCGTCGTCCCCGAGAAGCGCGACCGCCTCGCCGCGATGCTCGACCACCGCCGCGTCGATCCCCGGCATCGGCCGTCCCATCGAGCCGGGCTTCACCGCCATGCCCGGGCGGTTGGCGATCATGATGCCCCCGGTCTCCGTCTGCCACCAGTTGTCGTGGAAGGGCTGGCCGAACGCCTTCTGCGACCAGATCACCGCCTCGGGGTTCAGGGGTTCGCCGACGCTGGCGAGGAAGCGCAGGGAGGAGAGGTCCCAGGCCTTCGCCGCCGCCTCGCCCGAGCGCATCATCATGCGGATCGCGGTCGGGGCGGTGTACCAGACCTCGACCTTCTCGCGCGCGATCGTCGCGTACCAGCGCTCCAGATCGAACTCGGCCTCGTCCACGATCATCCGCGCCCGGTTCACGAGCGGGGCCACGATGCCGTAGGAGGTTCCGGTCACCCAGCCGGGATCGGCGGTGCACCAGTAGATCGCGCCCGGCCGCAGATCCAGCGCTTCGCGCCCCGAGAACGCGTGATAGCGCACGGCGTCGTGGACATGCACGACGCCCTTCGGCTTGCCGGTCGTGCCCGAGGTGAAGTGGATCAGCGCGGGGTCTTCCGGGCCCGTGCGGACCGTCTCGAACGCCGCCGACGCGCCGCGCATCGCCGGCGCCAGCGCAACGCACCCCTCCGGCGCGTCCTCGCCCACGATCAGGACCAGCTTCAGCGAGGGAAGCGCGTGGATCCAGTCCGCGATCTTGCGCAGGTAGAGCGGCGCCGTCGTCACCAGCACGCGGGCGTCGCCGATCTCCATCCGGGTTCGGATCGGATCCGGCCCGAAGGCCGAGAACAGGGGGGTGAAGACGAGGCCGGCCTTCAACGCGCCCAGCGCCGCGACGTAGAGCTCCGGCGTCCGGCCCATCAGCGCGAAGACGCCGTCGCCCCGTTCGATCCCGCGGGCCGCCAGCACGTTGGCGAAGCGCGAAGACGCCTCCGCGAGGTCCGCATACGAGAACGCCAGCCGCCCGCCGTCCTTGCCGAGCCAGAGCATCGCGCGCTCCGTCCCGAACCCGTCGCGGACGTGGCGGTCGACGGCCTCCCACGCGATGTTGACGAACCCGTCCGGGGCGTCGGCGGCCACGCCCTCCCCGGACCACGGCGCGACGGAGCGTTCGGCGCTTCGATCATCCATGACCACTCTCCCTGGGAGAGAGGATCGCGCCGCTCCGCGCGAAAAGACATGACGCAGGTCAATTCCACGTAGCGCCTGCGCGCGCCTCGGTCGGCCATCGCCGCCTCCCGCGCTCCGGACCGGGGCGGAACTCGTCCCGGGAGCCATCGGGTCCGCTCCCGCCGATCATGCCCATCGTTGCATTCGTATCCGATAGTTTCTGCTGGCGAGATCCCGCCGGCCCTCCGCGGGCGCGGGTGGGCGCTGCCCCGCCAAGGCGCGGCGGCCGTGAGGTCAGGTCATCCGGGTCGGCCTCGAGAACCCGAGGCGACGCCTCACGAACGGGACCTTGAGCGCGAGGTGCCGGACCAGCGCGCCGAAGAGGGTCGCGAAGGTCAGAGGCGCCAGCGTCAGAAGGCCGTGGCCCTCGACGTAGCCGGGGTTGCGCCGTCGGAAGAAGCGGACGTCGGGATGGTCGCTGCGTCGCCAGACGTCCCGTTCGGCGTCCGTCTCGCGCGTCGCCCATCCCACGTCGCGCACCAGCGGGTCGCCGCCGACCGCCGGCTCGTCGAAGCTCTCGGCGAGCGCGTCCATGGCGCGGACCATCTCCGGCGTCGCCGGCCGCCTGCGGCTCGGAACCATCGCGGGGATGCGTTCCGCCAGCAGGCAGTAGCTGGACGGATGCACGAGCATCCCCAGGTAGAAGGCCGCCCGCAGCGGGTGACGCAGCTTGAAGCGCAGGGCGGTCGAGAAGGCGAAGCGCCAGACCGAGGCGTGGCCGCGGAAGGCCGGCAGCAACCCGGCCTCGGCCCGGAAGATCGTGCTCGGGCGCCCGAGGAAAAGCCGATCATATCGATGGACCGCGCAATAGCCGACGGCCGCCCCCTCGGCCGTGCGGAGCACCAGCACCCGCGTGGCCTCGGCATGGTCCATGAGAACCCAGTCGTCGAACTCGGAACGGTCGATGCCGGCGAAGATCTCCGCATGGATCGGGAAGAGTTCCCGGGAGAGTTCGCCGCGGCGCGCCGGCGAAAGCGTCTCGATCTGGACGATCTCCATTCGGAGCGGATCGCTCCCGGCCGAACCGTCGGGCGGGCGAGGAGAAGTCGGAGTCGGCATGATTCTGGCCCGACGCTGCGATGACGATGCACCGTCGAAAGTCGTCGGAGCGCCGGTCCACCGCGTTGATCGAGATCACCCGGACGCCGATCGAGCGATGCCGGCCGACGGCCGGAAAGCCCGCGTTCCAGCGGCTGTCCGCCGCCGGGGCCGGGCGCGCGGGAAGAACGGGAAGAAAAACGCGACCGGCGGCCGCGACCTGCACTCCGGCGGCCACGCACGCGGGTCGAGACCGTTCGTTCCAGGCCCCCTTTCATGCGCCAAGCGCCGTGCGCGAACGGCCCGCGCAGGTCCCGCTTCGGAGGGATTTCTTCGTGGGGGGCGGGGGTGCAGGGCGTCGGCTGTTCGCCTGCCTGGTTGCGGACAGGCCAGCAAGCCGTCTCTGCGGGCCGGCGGTCTCCGAACCTGTCGACTGCGCCGCCCAAGTGAAAAGACCCTCAAGCCGTTGATATAATGTATTTATTTCGACACGAAAGCTCCCGACTTCAATCCGGGTGCCATCCGTGCACCTGGGCCCAGGAACCGACGCTCTTCGATGTGTCAGCCTGGTGAGCCCGAGGGTCGGACGCAGAAGAGTCGAACGCTTTCAGGCGCTTGCGAAGCCGCCTGACAGCCAGGCGAGACGGGAGCACGAACGCCCCCGGCCGCAGTCGCTCGCCAGGAGCATTGCCGAAGACCTCCGCGCGGCGCGAGGCGGCGGACGTCATCCCTCCAATGCCTCGACGGTTCAGCCAACGCTCCATGAACGTTCGGACCGCCGCATGTCGCGCAGGATCGGCAGCACCCTCGTCATGGCCGCACACGAACTGGACGGCCGTGAGGCCAGTCCCTCCGGCCGGGGTCGTCGCGAGCGAGGCCCGCTAGAGCAGCGTCGCGTCGGCGCTGAAGCCCATGATCGCGCCCTCGGCGAACGCGGCCCAGCCGATGCCCTCCGGCTTGTGGTTCAGCTCGTCGTCGCGCGACTGCTCCTCCTGCACGAAGGCGGCGAAGCCGGTCTCGTCCCAATCGGTCAGGCGGACGTTCGCGGGATTGCGCCCGTAGAACGTCTGGAGCGCGGCGAACAGCGCAGGCCGCGACCCGTAGCTCTGGGCGAAGCTCTGCGCGAAGACATGCTCGTCGTAGTCGCCGTCGACCGCCGTTTCGGGGTCCAGGCCCGGGGCGATCTCGCGTCGCCAGCTTTCGAACGGGCGGTCGATGTCGTTGACCGCGGCCGCGCCATGCTCGACCGCGATCCAGTTCACCGTCTCCTCGGGGTGCAGGTGGTCCGAGCCCTCCTCCTCCTGCAGGCGGAGCTGGAAGGCGGCCTCGGCGGTGTGGCGCACGCGGGTCGTGACCGGCGTCGCCTCGGCCTCGCCCTGCACGGTCGAGAAGACCGAGGCGCCGCCGGCGAGACCCGCGTCGGACCCGGCCGAGGTCCACTTGCTGTCGACCTGCGTTCGGCCGGTCTGCAGCTGGTCGCCGCTGGGCAGGAGCCAGCTTCCGGCCGAGACGGCCATCCAGCTGATCTCCTCGGCCAGGTGCCGGCCGTCCATGTAGGCCCATTCGTCGATCCGCAGGAAGAAGCCCTCGTCCGTCACGTCGATCACGCGGCTGGTGGCCGCCTGCAGGCCGTTTCGGGTCATCGCGCCCAGCACGACCACCGCGTTCTCGATCGGCGCGTCGAACGCGACCCAGACGGCGTCGCCGCGCCGGGCCTGGGCGACCTCGACGATGCCCGCCTGGCCGATGCGCTCGGCCTGCACGCCGCCGACGAGGTCGACCAGGGAATGCCGCGTCTCCCCCCCTTCGTCGACGAAGGAGAGGTCCCCGAAGCCGGCGCCCACCCACGGCAGGTCGGCGTCCGCGGTCGTGTAGAAGCCCTCGATCCGGACGTAGTTGGGGGAGTCGTCGGGGGCGTTCCCGTAGAAGACGGTCAGCAGCGTGCCGCTTCGCGTGAACGCCAGATCCTCGAGCGCGACGCCCTCGCCGAAGACGATCAGGTTGCCGCCGTCCGCATCCTTGACCCGGTCGTCGCGGTCGCCCAGCTCGAACCGGTAGATGTCGTCGCCCGCGCCGCCGTAGAGCGTGTCGACGCTGCTCCCGGTGGAGAGATCGTCGGCGCCGTCGCCGCCGTAGAGCTCGCTGCCCTTGCGCGGCCGGCCGGTGCGCGCGTCGCCCGAGATCAGCACGTCGTCGCCCGCGTCGCCGAACAGCACCGTTCCGTCCATGCCGGAGACCAGCAGGTCGTCGCCCTCGCCGCCGTGGGCCCTGCTCTGGACGCCCCAGGCGCCCCTCATTTCGTACGGCACGCCGATGAAGAGGACGTCGTCGCCTCCGGCCGCGTTGATGTTCTGGCCGTCGTAGGTGTCCGGGCTGATGTATTCGTCCGCATCCGTGCCGGTGAAGGACGTGCGGGTGTCGGCCCATTTGGGGAAGTGCACGTAGGCGTCGGGCATGGTCGCCACGCCGTCCCCGTCGTCATCCACCAGCAGGTCGGCGTGGGCCCTCAGGAAGTCGGCGAACAGGCGGGTGTCGATGATGTGCCGCCAGTACCAGAAGCCGTGGATGTAATAGTCCTCGTCATAGGCGATATACGTGACCTCGGGGGCGACGGTCGTGACATGGCCGGTGTCGCGCCGCACTTCGAGGATCCGGTCGGCGTCGAGGTCGAAGCCGAAGCGGAAATCCTCGACTTCGTCCCAGGTGCGGAGCAGCAGGCTCATGACTTGAAATCTCCTGGCGGTCTGAAATGGAAGGCTCCGCGAGCGGACGCCTCGAGGCCTAGCGGACCGGCGCGGCGGCGCGGCGCACGGGCGTTCGACGATCGAATGTGAACCGGGATCCCGGATCGCGGTCCCAGCCGTCAGCTTGCGCGCGCCGTCGCCCCCGATCAAGGCGAAAGCCATCCGCTCCGCCCGGCGGGGGACGAGGGCCGCCCCCGGAGCGGCGGCCGCGACGCCGCGTTCACGTCGCCCACCGAGGTCGAGATCTCGATGTTCAGCGCGCGCAGGTTCAGGACGTCATCGCCGAGGCCAGGGATCCCGACAGGCTTCCGGTGTTCGAGAACTCGACCACGCCTGGCGCGGTGAAGCAGGCGCCATGGACGCCTGCGAAGGGACGCCGAAGCTTGGCGCAGAGAGGCCGACGCTCTGCCGCTCGCCGCCCCGCAAGCGGTCCGTCCAGCTCGGGCGACCGGTGGAGAAGGTCCGATCCAAGGCCCCCGCTCCGCCCGCCTTCGCGT
The DNA here is from genome assembly GCF_029223255.1 of Albimonas marina. Lineage (GTDB taxonomy): Bacteria > Pseudomonadota > Alphaproteobacteria > Rhodobacterales > Rhodobacteraceae > Albimonas. The sequence continues at coordinate 358,966 of NZ_JARHUC010000007.1, read as the reverse complement.
TGGACGGCGGGCCGTGGAGGAGATCCGGGCCGGAAGCGCCGCCGGTCTGTGCGGCGGCGCAGAGCGGCCATGGAGCGCTCGCCCGGCAGGGCGGCAGGTTCCGAGGGTCGGAAACCTGCGCGCCCGAACCGCCGGATGAGCGGGGCGGGCGCGCGCTTCCATAGGCGGGTCGTGCGCGCCCCCGGGGTCCGGCGCGGCCCCGCTCGGCGCGGGGCGCGCGCGTCGCGCTCAGCCGTGCGGGGCCAGGATCTGGCGCATCGCCTGGCCGGAGGCGAGCAGGTCGAAGCCCTCGTTGATCTCGTCGAAGCCGATCACCCGGTCGACCAGCGCATCGACCGGCAGCAGGCCGGCGGCGTGCATCTCGAGGAACCGCGGGATGTCGCGCACCGGCACGCAGGAGCCCATGAAGCTGCCCAGGATCGACTTCTCCTCGAGCACCAGGTCGGGCTGGGAGAAGGCGAAGGTCGAGCCGGCCGGGGCGATGCCCGCGGTGATCACCTTGCCGCCGCGCGCCGTCGCGGCGTAGGCCGCCTCCAGCGCCGGGACCGCGCCCGCCAGGTCGACGGCGTAGTCGACGCCGCCGCGGGTCAGGTCGCGGATCTTCTCGGCGAGGTCGTTGTCGCCGGAGTCGAAGACATGGGTCGCGCCGAGCGCCTTGGCCTTCTCCCGCTTCGCCGGCTCGGGGTCCACGCCAATGATGATCCCGGCGCCCGAGAGCTTGGCGCCCATGATCCCGCACTGCCCGACGCCGCCGAGGCCGAAGATCGCCACCGTCTCGCCCGGGCGCACGCCGGCCGTGTTCACGACCGCCCCGACCCCCGTCATCACCGCGCAGCCGAACAGCGCCGCCGTCCGCTGCGGGGTGTCGCGGTCGACCACCACGACGCTGCCGCGGTTCACCACCGCGTATTCCGCGAAGCACGAGACGCCGGAATGGTGGCGCAGCGGCCGCCCCTCGGCGTCCCGGATGCGGGAGCCGCCCGAAAGGAGCTCCCCCTTCGCGCGGGCCTCGGCGTTGGGCGCGCAGATCTGCGGGCGGCCCGAGAGGCACGCGGCGCAGCGGCCGCAGGCGGCGGAGAACTGGAAGACCACCGAGTCCCCGACCGCCACGTCGCGCACGGCCGAGCCGACCTCCACCACCTCGCCCGCGCCCTCGTGGCCCAGCACCACCGGCACGCCGCGCCCCAGGACGCCCGCGATGATCGAGAGGTCCGAGTGGCACAGCCCGCCGCCGGTGATGCGGACCACCAGGTCCGTCGGCTCGGGCGGGTCAAGGGTGATCTCCTCGATCGCGAGCGGGCGGCTGTCGGCGTAGGGGGCGGGCAGGCCGACCTCTCTCAGAACGGCGGCCTTGCAGGTGATGGTCATATGATTCCTCCCGGGGTTTCGCGCGCATGATGCCCGCGCGCAGGGGGCTTGTCCGCCCTCCGCGCCGTCGCCCCCGCGATCGGGCGGGGGCGGGCGTCGGCGGGGACGGAAGGTCGGGGGCGGCCTCGCCGCGGGCGGCGGGGCGCGAGGGCGGAACCGGCGGCGCGCCCGCTATGCAGGAACCGCCTCGCCGGGGGGTCGCCCCCCGGCGGGCGATCCGGTCAGCCGGCGTAGGTCATCCCGCCGGGGTCGGCGGCGGGGGCTTCGCCCAGCCGGGCCGCGGCGACCGCCGCCTTCAGGTCGGCGACGTAGTCCTCCCGCGCGCCCTCGTGCAGCAGCGACATCATCAGGTGCAGGCCCACCGGCCGGCGCGTCAGCGTGGTCAGCCAGCCGCGCTCGGCGAGCCCGGCGGAGACGGCCTGCATGTCCAGCGTGCGCGAGCCGAAGTTCAGGATCGAGAAATCCGGCCGCGCCCACAGCTCCAGCCCCTCGATCGCCTCGATGTCGGCGACGTAGGCGTCGGTCATCCGCGCCAGGCGATCCGCCGCCTTGCGGTAGCCCGAGACGCCGAGGTGGTTGAGCACCGCCCACGCGGCCGCCACCGCGCCGCCCGGCCGCGTGCCGGCGAGGGTGGAGGTGCGGAAGACGCCCGACGGCCAGGCGTCCGCCACGAAGCGCGCGCGATCCCGGTCCTCGACGTCGCGGTAGAAGACCGTCGAGGCGGGCTTGGGGCAGAACCCGAACTTGTGCAGGTCGGCGGAGATCGACCGCACGCCCGCCAGCCGGAAGTCGAAGACCGGCACGTCCCGCCCGTTGGCCGCGAAGAAGGGCAGCAGCCAGCCGCCGACGCAGGCGTCCACGTGCAGCCAGACGTCGTGCGCGGCCGCGATCGCCGAGATCTCGGCGATCGGGTCCACGACGCCATGCGGATAGCAGGGGGCGGAGCCCACCAGCAGCATCGTGCGCGCGTCGATCATCCCGGCCATCGCGGCCGCGTCGACGCGGCGGTCCGGTCCCAGCGGCGCGCGCCGGATCTCGAGGTCCATCACCTGGGCCGCCTTGTCGAAGGCGGCGTGGGCGGTGTCGGGCATCACGATGTTGAGGTCCGTGCGCGGCGCGCCGGGCCGGGCGCGGAAGGCGTCCCGCGCCGCCTTCACCGCGAGGAAGATGCTCTCGCTGCCCCCCGGCGTGAACACGCCCGCGCCCGCGTCGGGCGCCTGGAAGAGCGAGAGGCCGTAGTCGAGCACGTCGCTCTCCATCCGGCCGATGCCGAAGAAGGCGCGGGCGCCGCCCAGCCCGTTCTCGTTGAAGAACTCGAAGAAGGCCCGCCGGCCGATCTCGTAGGTCTCCTCGTCGTTCTTGAAGACGAAGAGCGGGGAGCGTCCGCGCCGCCAGTCGACGTCGCCCTCGGCGAAGCCCGCCATGCGCGTCTGCAGATCGTCCCAGTCGGCGCCGCCTTGAGGAAAGCGGGCGCGCGCAGCGTCGTCGGTCATGTCGGTCCTCCCTTTTTCGGCGAGCATCGCATGAAACCGCGGCAGGCGAGAGGAAATCTCGACGCCCCTCCCGCTCCTGCGGCGCGATGGGCGGCGCGCGCCTGCGGCGCGCGCCTGCGGCGCGACGCACGACGGCGCGGCTGTCGCCGTCACCCGGCGAAGGCGCGTTCGATCCAGCGGGCGAAGAGGGCGATCTTCCGGGTTCGCCGACGCTCGGGCAGCGTCAGCAGCGTGTAGCGCAGGCCGGGGACCGCGGCGTCCTCGCGATGGCGCGCCAGCAGCCCGCGCCCCTCCATGTCGGAGGCCAGCACGTCGCTGAGGAACGCGAGGCCCTGCCCCGCGATGGCGCATTGGACGGCGTGATGCTCCTGGTCGAACCAGCGCATCGTCGGCCGCGCGCCCGGCGCGAACGCCTCCAGCCAGTCGGCCGGCGCCACGGGGGCGAGCCGCGCCTGCCGCCACTCGGTGGCCAGGACCGTGGCCGCGCCGATCTCGCCGATCCCCGCGACGTGATCGGGCGCCCCATAGAGGCCGAACGCCTCGTCGCCGAGCGGCACGGCGTGCAGGCCCGCAGGCGCGCCCGCGCCGTAGCGGATCGCCACGTCGACCTGGCGGTCGCGATGCAGGTCCACCGCCTCGGTTCCCGTGTCGACCTGGACGCGGATCTCGGGATGGGCGCCCTGGAAGGCGTGGAGGCGGGGCGCAAGCCAGAGCGCCGCGAAGGCCGGCGTGGTCGAGACGCGCAGCACGTGCTCCGCCGTCTCGACCTCGTCCAGGGCCGCCTCGATCTCCCCGAACGCGGCCGTCAGGCGCCGGGAGAGCCGCCGGCCGGCCTCCGTCAGGTGGACCGCGCGCGTCTCGCGCGTGAACAGCGGAACGTCGAGGCGCTGCTCCAGCCCGCGGATGTGGTGGGAGACCGCCGTCGGCGTGATCGCGAGCGCCTCGGCCGCGTCCTTGAAGCTGCCGAGCCGAGCGGCGGCCTCGAAGGCGCGCAGGGCGGCGAGGGAAGGCATGGCGCGTTTCATGCCGCTTGATACGTGAGTTTCGCTTGGCGAGGAAGGGCGCGCGGGCGACCAGGCGACCCAGCAGACGCAGGCACATAGAGAGCAGAGCCGGCCGTCGCCGAACGCTCCTCCCTCGAGTGAATGAATCAAACTCATCCATCGATGCGACATCCGCCTTTGTCGCCGGGTCCGGGCGTCCGTACCTCCCTGCCATGCCCCACCCCCTCCCAGCGACGGAGAGCGCGAAGATGACCACCCTTCTGCATATCGACGCCAGCGCCCGACCGGGCCGATCCGACGAGACGCGCCACGGCTCCCACACCCGGCGGCTGAGCGCCCGTTTCGTCGAGGCCTGGAGGCAGGCGCGCCCGGACGATCCCGTCGTCTACCGGGACGTGGGCCGGAGCCCGCCGCAGCCGGTCGGCGGCGACTGGATCCACGCCGCCTTCACGCCCCCCCAGGCGCGCGAGGCCTGGATGGCGGAGACGCTCGCGGAAAGCGACGGGCTGGTGGAGGAGCTTCTGGCCGCCGACGTGATCGTCGCCGGCGTGCCCATGTACAACTTCAGCGTTCCCGCCCAGTTCAAGGCCTATATCGACAACATCGTCCGCGTCGGGCGCACCTTCGGCTTCGACCGCGGCCGCGCGGGCGCGCCCTACTGGCCGATGGTTCCCGCGGGCAAGACGCTGGTGATCCTCTCCTCCCGCGGCGACTTCGGCTATGGCCCGGGCGAGCGGCTGGCGGAGCAGAACCATGTCGAGGCCTCGGTCCGCACCGCCTTCGCCTACATCGGCATCACCGACGTCCGCGCCATCGCCGCCGAGTACGACGAGTTCGCGGACGCGCGCCTGCAGGCCTCGCTTCGCGCGGCGGAGGGGGAGGTCGCGGAGCTCGTCGAGACGCTCGTCGCAGGCCTCGGCGGCCCGCTCGGCGTCTGACGTCCGCGCATGAAGCCGAAGGAACGGCGGCGACCAGGGCTGCGACGCGGGCCCGTCCCGGTCGACGCGGCGCGAGGTCCCGCGCGGGCGACGGCCCGCGCGGGCGCCTAGGCTCAGATCCCGAGGACGCGGTTGCGCTGACGGACGAAGGTGCCCTCGAAGGCGCTCATCATGCCGCCGCTCTTGCGCAGGAACGCCTGGTAGCTGTCGTCGATCCGCGCGGCGATCTCGGAGTGTTCGCGCAGCTCGGCGAAGGCTTCGGCGGAGGCCTCGCCGAAGGCGTCCCAGAGCTCGTCGTTGAACTCCCGGACCTGGACGCCGTGCTCGTTGACCAGCTTCGTGAGGTAGTCGCCGTTCAGCGCCACCAGCTCCTCGTAGGAGTTGGCGTTCTCCTCCAGGCAGGCGGCGCGGATCACGTCCTTCTCCCACTGGCTCAGCGTGCCGTACCACGACGCGTTCATGCCCAGGCAGGCCGCGGTGCCCGGCTCGTGCATGCCGCCGGTGTAGTAGTAGCGCGCGGCCTCGTAGAACTTCATGAAGTAGTCGTTGTAGGGCCCGATCCACTCCGTCGCCTCGATCGTGCCGGAGGCGAGGTTCTCGTAGATCTGCCCGCCCGGAAGCGCGACCGTCGAGACGCCCAGCTTCGACATCACCACGCCGCCCAGGCCCGGGATGCGCATCTTCAGGCCCTTGAGGTCGTCGGGCGAGTTGATCTCCTTCTTGAACCAACCGCCGGCCTGGGTGCCGGTGTTGGAGCACAGCTCGGTCTTCACGCCGAAGGAGCCGGCCAGCTCGTCCCACAGCTCCTGGCCGCCGCCGTACTTCACCCAGGCGTTCAGCTCGGAGGCGACCATGCCGAAGGGCACCGTCGAGAAGTAGACGTAGGCCGGATGCTTGCCGGTGAAGTAGTAGTCGGAGGCGACGTAGGCCTGGCTGTTGCCCGAGGCGACCTCGTCCAGCACGTCGAAGGCGCCCACGCGCTCGCCGGCGGCGAAGTAGGTGGTCTGGAGCTGGCCGTTCGACAGGTCCTGGATCCGCTTCACCAGCCGCTGCACCGAGATGCCGATGCCCGGGAAGTCCCGAGGATAGGCCGAGACGATGATCATCTCCTTGCGGCTCTGCGCGATGGCCGGCGCGGCGAGCGCGCTGCCGACGCCGGCGAGCGCCGCACCTCTGAGGAAACTCCTGCGCTTCATGGGTCTCTCCCTAATCATGGGCCGGCGCCTTTTCGGCCAGCCTTCTTTTGATTCGTTCGCATACGTTATCATCAACGGCGGATACGGAAGGTCCGGAGACGACGCGCACGATCCGCGGCCGTCGCCGACGGTCTCGGCCCGGCCCGGAGGGCGCGGGGATCTTCCGCGGGGGAAGGCGGGGGCGATTGGTTCGGGATCGTCCATCGCCCCCGCGGTCCGCCGCCATGGTTTCTGTTTTCTTGACAGGTTCCGGTCCGCGGGGCAGCGTTTCATGCGGAGGCGATCCGTCCGCTCGACGGGACGCGCGTCCTTGGGGGGCGGGGTGATGGCGCAGGATCGTTCTCAGGCCGCGGCGACCGCCGGGGCGGAGGCCCGGGCCGGGCTGCAGGCGGCCGCGCCCGAGGGGAGCGGGTCGAGACCGGCACCCGACCGCCCGAGACCGCAGAGCCGCGGGCGCCTCGCGCTGGGCACGGCGATCGCCTCGTTGGCGAGCTTCGCCTATCCCGGCCGCGGCGCCTGGGCGGGATCGTGCACCGTCACCTCCTCCACCACGGCGACCTGCAGCGGCGCCGCCGACCCGTCCGACGTCGCCGTCGGCCTCGCCAATCCCGCAGGCGCCATGTTCGTCACGACCGAGCCCGGCTTCGGGTTGAACGTGACCTCGCTCGACGACAGCGCGATCTATCTTTTCCAGAACGCCGGCTTCGTCTCGTTCGTCGACCTGAACGGATCGACCATCCGCGGACGGGAAAGCGGGATCTATCATAACGACGGCGGCGGAGGGCTCCCAGGCGCGGGGCTCGAGATCGTGTCGACCGGCCAGATCGTCGGCGAGACCGGCTACGGAATCCGCTCGGAGTGGCTGAACGTCCGGGGCGCCTCGGTCCAGGGCACGGTGAGCATCGGCGTCGCCGACGTCTATGGCGCGGCCGCCGGCATCTGGGTCTATTCGCGGAGCCTGACGCCGAAGAACTCGGCCGGCCGCGGCACGTACATCACCGCCACCGGGGACGTCCTGAGCGCGGGGACGGGCATCGACCTCAACGCCACCTACGGCAAGGTGAACGTCGGCGACGTCATGGGCGGACGCACCGGCATCCGCGCCGTCGGGCGGGACATCCTCAACGTCGGCACGGGCGACTATCGCTACGGCTACAGCCGCATCACGGCGACCGGCCACGTCCAGGGCGACGCCGAGGACGGGATCGTGGTGCGGGCGTGGGAGACGGCGATCGACGTCGCGACCGTCGCCGGCGGCCGGCACGGGATCGATGTCGAGACCTCGGGCGGCACGGCCTTCCCCGAGAGCGTCTCGGTGACCGCGACCGGCGCGGTGACCGGCACGACCGGCTTCGGGGTCAGGACCACCGGCGTCGGCGTCAAGGTCGAGGTCGCCGAGACCAGCGGCGGCGCGGGCGGCATCTACGCCCGCGGCCAGGACGTGAGCCTGACCTCGCACGGCCAGGTCGAGGGCGGCGCGGGCCACGGCATCGACGCGCAGGCGGGCGGCGCGGGGCTGCGCATCTCGGCCGCCGGCGTGCATGGCGGCGCGGGCGGCATCGTGGCGAAGAAAACCGGAACCGAGGCGCAGACGATCACCGTCACCGGCGAGGTGCGCGGCGACGCCGGCGTGGGGATCTACGCGCGCAACGCGGGCGGCGGCGCGCTGGAGATCACCGCCGGCGCGGTGACCGGGGGCGGGGCCGAGGGGATCGCCGCGCTCAACTACGGCGCGGGGATGAGCGTCTCGGCCTGGGACGTGACCGGCGCCACCCATGGCGTGCGGTCCTTCAACTACGGCACCGGCGGCCTGTCCGTCACGCTCACGGGCGTCGCGCGCGGCACGAGCGGCTACGGCGTCTTCGCCCGCTCCAACGCGGGCGACGCGGTGGTCGAGGTCGGCGGGGCCGCGGGCGCGGTCAACGGGCTCGACCTGCGCGGCTTCGGCGCGGGCGTGGTGCGGGCGACGGCGAGCGGCGACGTCTCCGGCGGATCGGGCTACGGCGTCTTCGCCTACGGCGGCGGCTACACGACGGGGATGGAGATCTCGACCGCCGGCGTGACCGGCGGCTCGGACGGCATAAGCGCTCGGCACATGGGCGGCGGGACGCTGCGCATCGCCGCCTCCGGCGCGGTGCAGGGCGGGACCGGCGCCGGCATCCGCACCTACACCCGCGCAGGCGGCGCGGTGGCGATCGAGCTCGCGGCCGGCGCCTCGGTCGGCGCGGCCTCGGGCGCGGCGATCGTGGACGCGGACGGGGACGCGACGGTCGAGGTCCGCTCCGGCGCCTCGGTCGCGGGGCGGATCCAGCTGGGCGAGGGCGACGACGCGCTGGTCTTCGACGGCGGCGACGCGAGCGGCGTGACCCGGTTCGACGGCGGCGGCGGCTCGGCGGACCGCCTCGCCTTCCGCGACACGACCGGCACGGTGGACGCCGGGCTCGTGGTCGGGTTCGAGGCGGTGGACGTCGAGGCGGGCGCGCTGCTCGAGATGTTCGGCCGGCTGAACGCGACGCTGGGCGTGGCGTCGGGCGGGACGCTCGCCCCCGGCGCGTCGCCCGGGCTGCTGGAGGTCGACGGCGACATGCACATCGCCGCCGGCGGCCTTCTGGAATTCGAGCTGGGCGGCTTGGTCGGCGGGGTCGACTACGACGCGATCGACGTGACCGGCGCGGCGACCTTCGACGGCGGGGCGATCCTGAACGTGAAGCTCGCCGCCGGCTTCCGCCCGGCGCGCGGCACGTCCTTCGACGTCCTCTACGCCGGCGACATCTTCGTCGATGCGCTGGAGGACATCGTGATCGCGGCGGAGGGCCTGCCCAGTTCGTTCTGGGGGCTCGACCTGATCGACGGGGCCGAGGGCGACGTCCTGCGCCTGACCCTGGTGCAGACGCCGGTTCCCGCCTCGGCGCTGCTGTTCGGCTCCGCCATCGCCGCGATGGGATGGCTGGGCGCCGGGCGGCGGCGGCGCGCGCCGGACGGGGCGCGCGAGAGGACCTCCGCGTGATCCGATCCGCCGCGGCCGCCTGCGCCGCGAGCCTGCTGGCCCTCGGCGCCTCCGCGCAGGAGGCCGCCGAGGCGCAGATCGTCGCCACCGGCTGGACGCTGAGCTGCCGCGCCGACGCGGCGGACGCCGCCCCCCTGTGCGAGGCGGCCCAGACGCTCGCCCTGCGCGAGACCGGCCGGACCTTCGCCTCGGTCGTCATCGGCCCCGCCGGCGACGGGTCCACGGCCCTGGTCCTGCGCGCGCAGCTGCCCCACGGCCTCGACATCCCGGCGGGCGTCGGCCTGCTGGTCGACGGGCGGGAGGCCGCGCGCCTCGAGGTGCGCACCAGCGGCCCGGCCGGGCTCTTCGCCCGCACCGCGCTGACCGCCGAGTTGCGCGCCGCGCTGGCGGCGGGGGAGGCGCTGTCGCTCTCCTTCGCGACGCTGGACGGCGGCCGCGCCCAGGCGCCGATGCCGCTGGCGGGCTTCGCCGCCCTCGCCGCGAAGCTCGACTGAGCCGCGATGAGCGAGCCGGCCGATCCCGCGCCCGCGCCCGAGGCGAGCTACTCCGCCTCCCACGGGCTGGCGGCGCGGCTGGCGCGGGCGGGGATGTCGCTGCTGTTCACGTCCTACCAGTCCGGGCGGCTCTACCTCGTCGGCGTGAAGCCCGACGGCGGCCTCAACGTCCACCACACGGCGCTGGCGAAGCCGATGGGGCTGCGCCGCGACGGGGCCGGGGGCTTCGCGATGACCGCCGGCTTCCATGTCCTGCGGTTCGCGAACGCGCTGGCGCCGGGACAGGCGGCGAACGGCATCTTCGACGCCTGCTACGTCCCGCGCCGGGTGCATGTGACCGGCGAGCTCGACGCCCATGACGTGGGCGTGGACGCCGACGGCCGGGTGATCTTCGTCAACACCCGGTTCAACTGCCTCGCCGCCCTGTCGGACCGCCACAGCTTCACGCCGGTCTGGCGCCCGTCCTTCGTCAGCGCCCTGGTGGACGAGGACCGCTGCCACCTCAACGGGCTGGCGATGGCCGACGGGGCGCCGGCCTTCGTCACCGCCGCGTCGCGCTCGGACACCATCGACGGCTGGCGGGACCGGCGGGCGGACGGGGGCGTGGCGATCTCGGTCGCGACCGGCGAGATCGCCTGCGAGGGCCTGTCGATGCCCCACAGCCCGCGGGTGCACGAGGGGCGCCTGTGGCTCCTGAACTCCGGCGCGGGCGAGCTGGGCCGCGTCGAGGACGGCCGCTTCCATCCGGTCGCCTTCGTCCCGGGCTTCGCGCGGGGGCTGACCTTCCACGGCCGCTTCGCCTTCGTCGGCCTCTCGAAACCCCGCTACGCGCGCTTCGAGGGCCTGGCGCTCGACCGGCGCCTGCGCGAGTCCGACAGCACGCCCTGGTGCGGCGTGCAGGTGATCGACGCCGACACCGGCGTCTGCGTGGACTGGTTCCGCATCGACGGGACGGTGGACGAGCTCTACGACGTCGAGGTCGCGCCGGGCGCCCTGTGCCCGATGGCCGTCGCGCCGATGTCGCCGGAAGCCGCGCAGCTGATCGCCCTGCCCCCGGCCTGAAGCCGGCCCTGGGTCCCCCCCGTGGTCCGGCGGCCTCCGTCTCAGACCAGCAGCGCCTCCACCACGATGTCGGCGGCCGACAGCGCCGGCGCGTCGCGCAGCGTCGCGATCAGCGCCGGGTCGCCCGCGCCGTCGCCGTCGGCGTCGTAGCTCAGCGCCCCGGTCGCCGCGTCGTAGAGGAGCACGGCGTCGCCGGTCGCGGGCGCGCCGCCGTCGTCGATGAAGCGGCTCGGCGCCAGCGCGCCGGTCGGCAGCTCCGCGAAGCCGGCGGCGGCGAGGTGCAGCGTATCCTCGCCGGAGACGAAGAGAAGCTCGTCGGCGCCGAAGGCGGGGTCGAGCAGCCAGTAGGCGTCCGCGCCCTCCCCGCCGTCGAGCAGGTCCGCCCCCGCGCCCCCGATCAGCACGTCGTCGCCGGCGACGTCGCCGATCCCGGCGCCGGTCATCGCCGCCCGGCTCCCATCGAGCTGGCAGGAGTCCGGCAGGCCGCTGATCCTGCGGATGTCGATCAACCCGTCGCGCAGGCCGTCGGCCCAGTCCGCCAGCTCGATCGAGGCGCCCGACAGCCGATAGGCGACGCCCTCGCGCCTCAGAACGACAGCGGGGCGTTGTCCTTCACCTCCTTGAGGACGAAGAAGGTTCGGATCTGGCGGACGCCCGGCAGGGTGATCAGCTGGCGGCCGTGCAGCAGGTTGAACCCGGCCATGTCGCGCACCCGCAGCTTCAGCAGATAGTCGAAGTCGCCGGCGACGAGGTTGCAGTCCAGCACCTCCTTCATCCCGCCCACGGCGGCCTCGAAGGCGGCGAAGCTCTCGGGGGTGGAGCGGTCGAGCACCACGCCCACCATCACCAGCGCGCCCAGGCCCACCGCCGCGGGCGCGACCTGCGCCCGGACGCCGGTGATGAAGCCTTCCTCGATCAGCTTCTGGGTCCTCCGATGGCAGGTGGCCGGGCTGACGTTCACCCGCTTGGCCAGGTCGGCGTTGGCGATCCGCCCGTCCGCCTGCAAAGCGCGCAGCATGGCGCGGTCGATTCGGTCGAGCTCGTAGGTGGAAGATTCTTTCATCAGATGCCGCAATTATGATCGGTTCAGGCGCTCGCAAGCGATCATCCCTCGCGGTCCTCGAAAAGTCAGCCCCGACTCTGAAAGCCGTCCTCGCGGCGTTCCTGCTACCGTTTCCCCGGCTCAAACCACCGGAGACGCCCGCATGTCGCTGCTCGCCAAATTCGACCGCCACCCGCTGACCTACGGCCCGACGCCCATCGAACACCTGCCCCGCCTGACCGAGGCGCTGGGCGGCAAGGTGCAGATCTACGCCAAGCGCGACGACTGCAACTCGGGCCTCGCGATGGGGGGCAACAAGCTGCGCAAGCTGGAATACATCGTGCCCGACGCCATCGCCTCGGGCGCCGACACGCTGGTCTCGATCGGCGGCGTGCAGTCGAACCACACCCGCATGGTGGCGGCCACGGCGGCCAAGATCGGCATGAAATGCGTGGTGGTGCAGGAGAAGTGGGTGCCCCACTACGATGCGGTCTACGACCGGGTCGGCAACATCCTGATGACCCGGCTGATGGGCGCGGACTCGCGCCTGGTCGAGGACGGGTTCGACATCGGCATCCGCAAGAGCTGGGAGGACGCGATCCAGTCCGTGCGCGACGCGGGCGGCGTCCCCTACGCGATCCCCGCAGGCGCGAGCGTGCACAAGTACGGCGCGCTGGGCTACATCGGCTTCGCCGAGGAGGTGGCCGAGCAGGAGAAGGAGCTGGGCTTCGCCTTCGACTACATCGTGGTGTGCGTGGTCACCGGCTCGACCCAGGGCGGCATGATCGTGGGCTTCGCCGCCCAGGACCGCGCCGATCGGGTGATCGGCATCGACGCCTCCGCCACGCCCGAGCAGACCCGCGCGCAGGTGCGCCGGATCGTGGACGACGCGGCCGAGCTGGTGGGCCTGGGGCGCGCGGTGCGCGAGGGCGAGATCGTCATCAACCCCGACTACGCCTATCCCGCCTACGGCGTGCCGTCCGAGGCGACAAACGACGCCATCCGCCTCGCGGCGCGGACCGAGGCGATGATCACCGACCCGGTCTACGAGGGGAAGTCGATGCAGGGCATGATCGACCTGACCCGCAAGGGCTTCTTCCCCGAGGGATCGAGGGTGCTCTACGCCCACCTGGGCGGCGCGCCGGCGCTGAACGGCTACAGCTACCACTACCGCGACGGCTGAGCCTCCGCGCGCCCCGTCGGCGTCGGCGTCGGATCGGGGCGCAGGGCCGGACCGTCGGCCTTGCGTCCCCTCTGCGCCGGCGCCGACGACCGCCGCTCCCGACCCGGCTCCCCCGACGCGTCGGCCGCATCGCGCCGGCGGCGCCTCCCCTCCGGGTCGATTGCTGTGGCACCCCCCGGTAGAGCGCTGATATGAAAAGGAGCGGACCGGCGGATTTCCCCAGGGGAACGACGCCGCCGCGGCGTGAGAGGGGGGGTGTGGTTCCGATGACCGATCGCAAGCGCGACGCCGCAGGCCTTGCGGCGCGACGCGTCCAGCGTCGCCGCGGCGCGGGACGCGGCCTCCCCTGCCCAGGCGCGGCCGAAGGGGGCGCGGCCGCGCCTCCGGCGGCGGCCCTGCCGGGCGGCCCTGGATGACGGGGCGGGTGCATGTCGCCGTCATCTACACGGATGCCGGCGGCGGCCACCGGGCGAGCGCCCATGCGCTGAAGGCCTGTCTCGAGGCGACCGGGCGCTACCGGGTGACGCTGGTCAATCCCTACAAGGCGCTGATCCCGCATCTCGACGTCTTCGCCCGGCTGGGCCGGCGCAGCGGCGAGGAGATCTACAACGAGTCGATCCTGCGGCGCGGCCGCGGCGGTCTGGCCTGCTGGCTGTTCTACGCCGGGCTGAAGCTGAACTACGTGGCCTTCGAGGCGCCCGCCACCCGGATCCTGGCGCGGTATTTCGAGGAGGAGGCGCCCGACGTCGCCCTGTCGGTGATGCCGCTGAGCAACCGCGTGATGCTGAACGCGCTGGCCCGCTACCGGGCCTCGGGGCCGCAGGCGCGGGCGGCCGAGGGCGTGGTGCTGATCACCGACTGGGCGGAGCTCGCGCCGGGCCTGTGGTTCCCCGACCGCGACGACTACCACGCGATCTGCGGCACGCCCGAGGCCGCGGCCCACGCGCGCCGGCGGCGCCGGCTGGCGCCGCGGGTCCGGGAGATGGGCGGGCTGCTGGTGCGCCCCGAGGTCGCGGAGGCCGCCCGGCGCCCGGCGCGGCGGGAGGCGCTGGGGCTCGCCCCCGCCCGCCCGGTCGTCACCGTCCTCTACGGCGCCCATGGCAGCGACCGCATGGTCGACCTGGCGCAGGAGATGCGCCGCGTCCCGCATGAGGCGCAGGTGGTCTTCCTGTGCGGCTGGAACGAGGCGGTGGCCGAGCGGCTGCGCGCGCTGGACGCGCCCTTCCCCAGGCAGGTGATCGGCTTCACCGACCGGGTGCCGGACTACCTGTCGGTCAGCGACCTTTTCATCGGCAAGCCCGGTCCCGGCAGCGTCAGCGAGGCGCTGGCGCTGGGCGCGCCGCTCCTGCTCGACCGCAGCCTGGCGCTGCCGCAGGAGGGCGCGGTCCTGCGCCATGTGCTGCGCAACGACCTCGGCGCCGCCTTCGGCTCGCTGGACGAGTTCCGTCGCCGCTACGCCAACGCCCTCTCGGGCTGGAGCGGGGCGCGGCCGCGGCGGCGCGCGCCCAACACCTCGAACGCCGACGTCGTGGCGATCCTCGACGAGATCTCGGCGGGATGCCGCCCCGCCTCCGCCGAGACGCCGGCGCGCGCGCCCGACCCCGCGATGGGCCTCGGATGACCGAGCAGCGCGAGCCTGCCGGCTCCGCGGCGGATCGGGCGCAGCCGACCTTCCGCATCATCTACAACCGGCGCGCCGGGCGCCGGCGCACGGCGCGGTTCGAGGCGGTGCTGGACCGGCTCCGCGCCGCGGGGGCGCGCTGCGAGGTCCTGACCACGACCGCGGCCGGGGACGCCGCCCGCTTCGCGCGGCAAACGACGCTCGAGAGCGCCGACCTGCTGGTGGTGGCGGGCGGCGACGGCACGCTGAACGACACGCTGCAGGGCGTGGGGCCGGACACGCCGCCGCTGGGCCTGATCCCGCTGGGCACGGCGAACGTGCTGGCGCACGAACTGGGCATCGGCCGCGAGCCGGAGGCCATCGTCGCCTGCCTGATGCGCCGCCGGCTGCGCCGCGTGCGGCTGGGCGTGGTGAACGAGCGGCGCTTCATGATGATGGCCGGGGTCGGTCTGGACGCGCAGGTGGTCTCGCAGGTGCGCCGCGCGACCAAGAACCGCTTCGGCAAGGCCGCCTACGTGTTCGAGGCGCTGCGCACCGTCGCGCGCTGGCGCTGCCCCGGGTTCCGCGTGTCGCTGGGCGGCGCGGAGCGCGAGGCCGCCACGGTCGTGATCAGCAACGGCAAGCGCTACGGCGGCGGCTTCGTGCTGGCGCCGCAGGCCGACGTGGCGACGCCGAGCTTCCACGTCACGCTGTTCCCCCCGGGCTCGGCGCTGTCGGTCGCGCTGCGCGCGATGGCGATCCCGCCCGGCCTCGCCCGCCGCTTGGCGCTGGTCGAGGGGGTCGAGGCCGAGACGCTGGAGGTCCTTGAGCCCGCCGGCGCGCCGGTCCAGGCCGACGGCGACGTGGTCGCGAGGCTGCCGGCCCGCTTCTCCTTCAGCCCCGACCCGGTGCGGATCTGCGCGCCGGACGGGGAGGCCTGAGCCCAGCCCCAACTGTTCCGCGCCCGACGACATCCGCGGCGCGCGGGCGCGACCGTCGCGCGACCTGCGGCGCCCCGGGTGCCGCGCGTGCGGTACTTGCGCCGGAGGCGGCGGGCGGGGGCGAAAGGGCTTGCAATGCCCGCGCCCCTGCCCTTTTTCGGAGGCCCTGCGTCCCCGGCCGCCCGGCCGGCGCGGCGCGAGCTTACACCCCCAGCACGTGCAGGAGGACCATGGCCGAGACGATCAGCGAATTGCGGGCGTTCGACGGTCCGGGCTGGCGCACGCTGGAAGGCGCGCTGGCGGGAAGCCTGACCGCGCATGGCGACGCGATCAAGGCGTTGGCGCGCGAGCGCCGCTTCGCCGCCGGCGAGTGGATCGTGCGCCAGGGCGAGGCCGCCGACACGCTCTACATCCTCAACGCCGGCTCGGTGGACGTGATCGACGTCTCGGGCGGGGAGGAGCACCTGCTCGCGAGCCTGGTCGCCGGGGAGTTCGTGGGCGAGATCGCCTTTCTCGACGGCGCCGCCCGCTCGGCCGGCGTGCGGGCGCGCGAGGACGTCGTGGCGCTGGAGGTGCGCGAGGCGGACCTGCGCGCCCTCCCTTCCGGCGACACGGTCAGCCTGGCGCTGAAGGCCGCCATCGGCGCCACGCTCGCCAAGCGCGTCCGGCGCAACAACGACAAGTACGTCGCCGCGATGGAGCGCGAGGTCGAGGCGCTGCAGGAGCGGCGCGCCTTCGGCCTGTTCTACATCTACTCCATCGCCGTGCTGGGCCTGGGGATGGTCACCTACGGCCTGATCCTCGAGAACCTGTGGGACATCGACCCGCGCTCGACCATCTTCTCCTGGCAGTACCTGGCGATGATGATGCTGCCCACGATGATCGTGGCGCATGTGCTGGGCGTGCCGCGCCGGACCATGGGGCTGACGCACGAGGGGCTGGGCCGCTCGATCCTCGAGGGGACGGCGATCGGGCTGGTGCTGTTCGCCGCGGTGGGCGCGCTGGCGATGATCCTCGGCGGCAAGAGCCTCTCGGACCTCTCGGTGCGCTTCGACTGGCTGGCGCTGGGCGCCTACGCGCTGCACTCCTTCCTGCAGGAGCTGTTCGGGCGCGGCTTCCTGCAGACCGCCTTCCAGCGCTTCCTGGGCGACGAGAACGGGTTCCTCTCGGTGGTGCTGTCGGCGGGCATGTTCAGCGTCTTCCACGTGCATTTCGGCCTGATGGCGGTGGGGCTGACCTTCGCGGGCGGCATGGTCTTCGGCGCGATCTTCCTGCGCCATCGCAACATCGCGGGCGTGACCATCGCCCATATCCTGCCGGGCGCGGCGGGCTTCGCCTTCGGGATCATGGGCTAGCCGGGGGCGCGGACGACCAGGGGGGGCGCGCGACGATGACCGATCCGAAGCCGGGCGCGGGGCGCTACGACGTCGCCGTGGTCACCACGGCGGCCCTGCCGTGGCGCACGGGGCCCGCGTATTTCTCGATCTGGCACGCCGGAGGGCTGAAGGCGCTGGGGCTGCGCGTGGTCTACGTGGTGCCCTGGGTCGAGCCCGAGGGGCAGCGCCTGTGGGGCGGGCCGGTGCACGCGACCTTCGCCGATCACGCCGCCGCCCTGCACGAGGAGGCCGCGCGGATCGGCTGCCCGCCGCTGCCCGACATCGTCCCCTATCCCGCCCGCGTGTGGTGGACCGCCCGCTCGATCGTGCCGCAGGGCGACGTCTTCGCCGCCGTGCCCCCCGCCGAGGCGCTGGTGCTGCATGAGCCCGAGCACCTCGCCTGGGGGCCCTGGACCCGCCCGCGCCGGCGGCTGGACGCGCGCCGGGTCGTGGGCGTGGTGATGACGAATTACGAGGACTACATCCGCTCGGCCCACCAGCACCGGCGGCTGCCGCTGGCGCTGACCGACCGGGCCGCGCGCCTCGCCACCCGCTACCACCGCAGCCGGATCGACCGGCACGTGGACGTGGCCGTGCCCCTGTCCGGCGCGGTCGAGGAGGTGGTGGACGTCGGCGGGCGGATGCGCCGCGCGCAGGTGACCGGCGTGCCCGCGCCCTGGGCCGCGGCGCCGCCGGTGACGCCCGACACGCGCGGGATCTATTTCCTCGGCCGCCTGATCTGGGAGAAGGGCCTGGGCGACGTGATCGAGATCGCGCGGCGCACCGGCCTGCCCGTCGACGTGATCGGCGAGGGCGGCGACGGCGAGGCGATCCGCGCGCGGGCCAGGGACGCCGGCGCGCCCCTGACCTTCCACGGCGCCTCGGGCGAGCCCTGGACGCTGATCGGTCCGCACCGCGTGTTCCTCAATCCCTCGCGCAGCGAGGTGCTGTGCACCACCACGGCCGAGGCGCTGGTCGCCGGGCGGCACGTGGTGATCCCCGACTGCCCCGCCAACGCGCCCTTCGCGGCCTATCCCAACGCGCATCTCTACACCGATCTCGACGGCGCGGTCGCGGCGCTGGAGCGCGCGATGGCCGAGCCGCCGGCGCCGCCGGACGCGGCGCGGCGCGCCTTCGACTGGATGCAGGCCTGCCGCACGGTGGCCGGCCTCGCCGGGTTCGAGACCGCGGCGGCCGGGGCGCCCGGCGCCTGAGGCGCCGCCGGCACGGCCCCGGACGAGGGCGGCGGGCGGGATGCCGCGCCCGGCGATGGGACTTGCCTGCGGGCCTTGGAGTCCGTCACTAATTCCGGATGCGGCTTCGTCCGAGCCCGCCGGCGCATCCGCCGGGCGGGCCGGAGGCGTAGACGAGGCGCAGGGGGGAATTCTGGATGTCCGACCGTCGACCCGGGCGCATCGCCCGCAGCCATTACGAGATCGACCTCGCACGCTATCACCGCGACTTCGCCATCGACTTCGGCGGCTTCCTCGTCGGCTTTCTGTGGCTCCTGCACGCGCAGCACCCGCTGGCGATCGCCGCGGCCTACGTGCTGGCCACCGTCTCGCTGCACCGGGCGAGCATCTTCGGCCACGACATCGTGCACCACTTCCACGACCCGCGCCTGCGCCGCTTCCGGCTGCTGTGGGACCACACGGTGGGGGCCGTGTGCCTCGCGCCCGTGGTGCGCTTCAAGCGGCCGCACCAGGTCCACCACAGCCCCGGCCTGTTCCGCACGCAGATCGATCCGCAGTACCTGACCCTGCGCCGCGATCCGCGCCTGGCGCTGAGCGTCCTGGTCCTCGCCCCCGTGGTCATGCCGCTGGTGGGGCTGGCGCAGGCGCTGATCGCGGCCTTCGGCGGGGTCAGGGCCGAGGCCGCCATGGCGGACCTGTTCGAGCGGCGCGGCCTGAACCCCGCCAACGTGCCCGAACCCGCCTACCGCGCCCAGGTCGTGGCCCGCAGCCGGGTCTACGTGGCGATGCTGGCCGCGCTCGCGATCCTCGCCCCGCAGGCGCTGCTTCCGCTCTACGCCGTGCTGGTCGGGGGCTGGCTGCTGCTGACCCTGCGCGTGCCGCTGGAGCATGGGCTGGAGGAGATGCTGGACCGGCGCTCCGACTGGAACGACCAGTTGATCGACAGCTACACGATCGAGTCGCCGCTGGCCGACCTGCTGCAGCCCCACGGCATGAAGTACCACACCGCCCACCACCTCTATCCGGGCGTGCCCTATCACAACCTCGCCCGACTGCACGCCGAGCTGAAGGCGGCGGATCCCGTCTACCGCGAGAGCGTCATCACGCTCTGGGACGCGATCCGCGGCCCGGCGCTCGGCCGCACGCTGGAGGCCTAGTCGATCCATGGCGCCCCTGGGACTTCTCGTCGTCGGCGCCGGCTGGGCCGGGCTCTACGCCGCAAAATACGCCCGCGCCGCGGGCCTCGAGGTGATGCTGCTGGAGGGGCGCGAGGACCTCGGCGGCGTGTGGAACTACAGCGACGACCCCGGCGTCGTCACGGTGATGCGCAACACCGTTTCCTCCTCCTCGCGGCACGTGACCGAGGCCTCGGACCTGTCGATGGGCGAGGCGGCCGGCAACTTCTTCCGCCACGAGGACGCGCTGGCCTTCCTGCGCGCCTATGCCGAGCGCTTCGGCCTGAGCGACCGCATCGTGACCGGCGCCAAGGTGGCCGAGGCGCGCAAGGAGGACGGGATCTGGCGGGTCGAGACCGCCGACGGCCGCGTCTTTCGGGCCGAGCGGCTGGCGATCGCGACCGGCGTCCACCAGCGCCGCCGCCCGATCACGGGGCCCGCGGCGGGCTTCGCCGGCAAGCTCGTCCACGCGGGCGACCTGAAGCATCCGCTGGACCTGGGCGCCGGGCCGGGGGATCACGTGGTGGTCTACGGCGGCGGCGAGACGGCGGCCGACATCATCCACGACCTCGCGAGCGGGACCGGCGCCGACGTGACCTGGGCGATCCGCGGCGGGCAGCATTTCTTCCGCAAGGCCCCGATCAAGCGCGACGCGCCGCCGGGCCACTACGACCGCAACGACATGCCCCTCGACGAGTATTCCTCGGTGGTGATGGGCCTGCTGACCACGGTCCACAAGGGCTCCCCGGGGCGGCGGACGATCGCCAGCGTGGCGAGCTCGGGCAGCCTCTTCGCCTACCAGGGCCACGGCGTGGCGGAGTGGACCAACGACATCCGCTGGTTCCGCCAGTTCTTCAACAAGAACGGCCACGCGGTCGAGCATGTCTGGAACGGCCGGGTGACGCCCGCGCGCGGCGTCGCCTCCTGCGACGGCGACCGCGTGACCTTCGAGGACGGCCGCTCGGTCCGGGCCACGCACCTGGTCTGCTCCTTCGGCTACGAGGCCGACTTCGCCTTCCTGCCCGAGGCGCTGCGCGCGACGCCGACCGACCGGCTCTATCGCCTCGTCGTGCATCCCGACGACCCCTCGCTGACCTTCTTCGGCTTCGCGCGGCCCACGATCCTGTCGCTGCCCTACATGATCGAGCTCCAGTGCCTGTTCGCGCAGCGGATGTGGTCGGGCGAGGTGACGCTGCCGGGCCCGCGGGAGATGCGCGAGACCGCCGACCGGCAGGCCGAGGAGCTGGACGCGCTGTTCGGCTACGAACGCTCGAACCGCAACATCGTCTGCCCGTTCTGGTACCTGGGCGTGATGATGGAGGCGATGGAGCTGAGCGGCTACCGCCGCCTGCTGCGCCGCTTCGATCCGCGGCGCGACTGGCGGCTGTTCTCGCAGCTTCTGCGGGCGCCGGCCTCGCCCCTGCTGCTGCGGATGCTGGTGGCGGACTACGGGCCGGAGGAGCGGGCGCGCATCGACCGCTACGTGACGCCCATGATGTTCGGCTTCCGGCGGGAGGAGAAGGTCTCGCTGGCGCGCTACGTGGCGACCTACGCGGCGGTCATCGGCCTGACGCGCCTGCTGCGGATCGACCAGATCCTGGAGCGGATCGCGAAGCGGCGCATCGCGCGCCGGGGCCGCGCGGTCCCGCTGCGCCAGGCGCCGCCGCGGCCGGCCGCGACGCCCGCCGCGGCCGAGGCGCCCGCGCCGCTGTCAGCGGCGGAGTGAGACGGCGGGCAGCGTGCGCCCGCCGAGGTAGAGGACCAGCACCGTCCCCATGACGGCGACGTGGAACGTGCCGTAGAGCCCCAGCCCCGCCACCGAGACGCCGAGCGGCGGCAGCATTCCCGTCGCGATCATCAGCGCCGCGGCCAGCGGCAGCAGCGGCGAGGCCTCGCCCCGCAGGGCCGCGCGCCCCGACAGGATCAGCAGCGCCAGCACCACCACCAGCTGCGCGGCGAGCGGCACGAAGAAGTTGTCCTCCAGCAGGATGTGGACCACGACCGCGGCCGCCGCCGCCGCGCCGGCGAGGATCGTGATCCGCCCCGCCCGCCTGCCCAGGAACGCCCGCGCGGTCATCGCCAGCAGCGCCAGCGAGGAGACCGTCGCGACGATGCGCGTCGCGGCCTTCATCGCGGGGTTCAGCGGGTGGTGCGTCGGCTCGAGGAAGGTGTGGTCGATCGCCCCCAGCAGGAAGGCGAGCGCGCCGAGGAACAGGTAGGCCGCGAAGGCGAAGGCCGGCGAGCCTGGCGCCATCTCCCGCCGCGCGGCGAGCCCCGCGAGGAAGAAGGCCTCGCACGCAAGGATCACGTCGGTCAGAGCCGAAATCTCGAGGTCCGTCATCCTGGGCATCCGTCTGGACCGGCGCGGGCGCGTCCGGAAATGCGTTTCACGCCCGCAATTTGCACGTCGGCGCCCCTGATGTATACGGAATCGCACATCGAAGATCGGCCGGGCGACCCTCCGGCGCCGCGGGCAGGAGACGCGCCATGTTCGGCTATCGCCACGCCGTGCTCGACCATTGCGCCGCCCTGCTGGGCGATCGCGGCGCGGGGCTGCGCGCGCTCGACTTCGGCGCCGGCGACGGCTGGTTCGCCGAGAAGTTCCCCGAGCGGGGGCTCGCCGGCTCGGTCGTCGCGCTCGACGTGCGCCGGGCGCGCGGCGCGCGGGTGGAGCCGATGCTCTACCCCGGCGGCGACCTGCCCTTCGAGGACCGCGCCTTCGACCTCGTCTACGCGGTCGACGTGCTGCACCACTGCGACGACCCCGAGGCGAGCCTGCGGGAGCTGATGCGCTGTTCGGCGCGCTACGTGCTGCTCAAGGACCACGTCCACGCCACCCGGGCCGGCTTCGCGATGCTGTGCATGATGGACGAGGTGGGCAACCGCCTGGCCGGCGTGCCCTGCCCCTACCGCTACCAGCGGGACTGGTCGTGGCGCCCGGTGATGGCGGCGGGCGGGTTCGTGGAGGACGGGATGGTCCACCCCGCGCGCTGCCACCCGCTGCTGCCGCGGTTCCTCTCGGACGAGCTTCAGTTCGTGGGGCTCTGGCGGCGCGAGGGCCCCTGACGCCGTTCGCCGCGCGTGAGATCGCTCAGGCGGCCACCGCGCGCAGCTCGCCGACGAAGCGGGCGAGACGGTCCTCGAGGTCGGTCTCCGCCTTCCAGCCGAGCTCCTGCAAGGCGCGCGACGGGTCGCCCACGAAGCGGCCGACGTCGAAATTGCGCGCCGGCGCGTCGACGATCTCGAGCCCCGGCGCCGCGTGGCGCGACACCGAGCGGGCGAGATCCTCGAGCGTCGTTCCCCGGCCGGAGACGAAGTGGAGCGGCGGCAGCCGCTCGCCCCGCGCGCTGGCCTCGACCAGGCGGAACAGGCCGTCGACCGCGTCCTCGACCGCGGTGAAGTCGAAGGTGTTGCCGCGCCCTTCCATGCGGATCACGCCGCCCCGCGCGGCGGCCGCGGCGAAGGCGGGGACCACGCGGTCGGGATGGTCCTGCGGGCATCCGAACACGCTCGAGAACCGGCAGATGTTGGCGACCATGCCCTCGTCGCGCAGCGCCTGCACGACCCCCTCGCCCGCCACCTTGCTGCGGGCGTAGACGTTCATCGGGGCGAAGGGCGCATGCTCGGGGACGGGGAGGGTCTCCTGCTCGCCGTAAACCTCGCGGCTGCTGGCGAAGACCATGAAGCGGCCGCTCCGCGCGAGGCCGCCTTCGCGCAGCGTCTCGAGCGGGACGACGTTGGTGCGCCAGCACAGGTCGGGGTCCCGCTCCCCCCAGACCACGCGGGAGACGGCGGCGAGGTGCACGACGCCCGTGGCTCCCTCCAGCGCCTGCGCGAACCGGTCGGGATCGCGGATGTCCTCTTCGGGGGTTCGGGCGTGGTCGAAGGGCCGGAAGGCGATCCCAGCGCGCTCGAACCGCGCGCAGAGATGACGGCCGATGAGGCCGGAGGCTCCAGTGACCAGAATCATGATCGCCAGCGACCTCCGATTTCCTTACGCATCACATTCAATGACTAACGCCATATCCGCGGCGAGGCCAACACTCGAGACCGGCCTGAGGAAATGCCGCAGAGGGCGGGCGGGAGGCCGGGTCTGACCGGTCCCCGCGCCCGCCCGTCGGGCTCAGAAGATGAAGTCCGAGGAGCCCATCAGGTTCACGTTCCAGCCCGTGATCTCGAGGCTGCCGTCGCCGCCCAGCGCGTCGAGGTCGATGATGACCACGCCGCCCGCGCGGTTCTGGGAGGCGGCCTTCACGTCGCCGACCGAGGTGGTGATATCGATGTTGAGCGCGCGCAGGTTCAGCACGTCCTCGCCGTCGGTCCAGTCGGTGATCAGGTCGTCGCCGGAATGGCGGCCGATGCGGAAGACGTCGGCCTGGGAGCCGCCGGTCATCTCGTCGTCGCCGCCGCCGCCGACGATCAGGTCCTCGCCCGAGCCGCCCTTGAGCACGTCGTCGCCGGCCTTGCCGAACAGCCGGTCGAAGCCGCCGCCGCCCTCGACCACGTCCTCGCCGTCGCCGCCGATCACGGTGTCGTTGCCCTCTCCGGCCAGGATGCGACCCTCGACCGTCGAGCCCTTGCCGCCCCGGTAGAGGTCGTTGCCGTCGTCGAGGAGGAGATCGCCGTCGATCGAGCCGTCGCGGTTCAGGACCTTGTCGGCGACGGCGCCCGTATCCACGTCGCCCACGATCCGCCCGCCGTTGTTGCGCAGCAGGTCCGCGCCGTCCCCGAGGGCGACATCGCCAGCGATCAGGCCGGAGTTCTGCACGACGTCGATCCCGGTGGAGCCCGAGAAGGCGTTGGCGCCGAGGCTCGAGATCTCGCCGCTGTTGCGCAGCGTGCCCTCCGGCCCGCTCATCACCACCGCCACCGCCGCCGAGGTGATGATCCCTGTGTTCAGGAGCGACCCGCCCGTCGACAGGGAGACGCCGACCGAGGTGACGCCGTGGATGAGGCCGTGGTTGACGACCTGTCCGTCGGCCGCGTCCATGATCACGCCGCGGCTGGCCGCCATCGTCCCAAAGTTCGTGACCTTGCTGCTTGCGCCCAGCATCTGCACCGCGGCGTCGCTCAGGCCCTGGACCAGGCCGTGGTTGATCACGACATGGCTGTTGCCGTTCAGCTCGATCCCGTCGCTGGCTCCGGTGATGCTGCCTCCCGGGTCGACCGTGACCTTGAGCGCGCTGGATCCGCCGTCCGAGCTGACCGCATCCCCGTCCTCGGAGAAGATCGACCCCAGGACGACCAGCGAGACCGAGCTGAGCCCGGCGAAGTCGAAGGCGTCGCCGAACCCCTGGATCGACAGGCGTCCGCTTGCGACCACCACGACCATGTCGCCGTTGCCGGCAGGCGTGAACCCGTCGGAATCTGTGCCTATGAACTGCAGCGTCATGGGAAAGCCTCCCTGTTCCCCCGCGAACCCCGCTCCCCGGGCGCCGGATGACCACGCGCGAGTCGGAGAGATGCGCCGCCCCACGGCGCGCGCGGAGCAGACGACACTGGATATGAACGGCGGCGGAACCGAAGGCCGGGGGGCGCTGCGAAATCAGATCAGGAAGGTCTCGACCGCGATGTCCGCGGCCTCCAGCGCCGGCGCGTCGCGCAGCGTCGCGATCCGGACGGCCGCGGCGGCGCCCGAGCCGTCGGCGTCGTAGCTCAGCGCGCCCGTGGCCGTGTCGTAGATCAGCGCGGCCGCGCCGCCGGTCGGGGCGGCGTCGACGAAGAGCCGGTCCGGCGAGAGCGTCCCCGTCGGCAGTTCCGAGAAGCCGGCGGCGGAGAGGCGCAGCGCGTCCTCGCCCGGCTCGAAGTCGATCTCGTCGGGCTCCCAGGCGGGGTCGAGCAGCCAGAAGACGTCGGCGCCCACGTCGCCGAACAGGCGGTCCGAGGCCTGTCCGCCGACCAGCACGTCGTCGCCCGCGCCCGCGTAGATGCGCACCTCGCCCCGGGTGAAGGCGGAGGCGTCGAAGGTGTTGCTTCCCGACCAGCCGTAGAGGCGCGCCTGGTCGATGTCGACCAGCGCGTCCGTTCCCAGTCCGGTCAGCGTGTCGTCGGTCAGCACGAAGTCGACGTCGCCCCTGGCCTGCACCGCGTCGGGCCGCGCCGCCCGGCCGACCAGCCGGTCGTCGCCCCATCCGCCCTCGAGGATGACCATCGCCCCGGTGAAGGCGGAGGCGTCGAGCGTGTTGTCGCCCAGGCCCCCGGTCAGGTGCGCCCGCTCGATGCTGTGCAGCTCGTCGGTCCCCACGCCGGTCAGCGTCGCGTCGGTCAGGACCATGTCGACGTCGCCGGCCTGGACCACCATGTCCCAGCCCGCGCCGCCGAACAGCGTGTCGTTCCCCGCGTTGCCGGTCAGCTCGTCGCTCGACGCGCCGCCGCGCAGGACGTCGTCGCCGGCGCCGCCGGTCAGGAACACCGGGCCGCGGGTGAACTGGGCGGCGTTGAAGACCACGTCCCCGGCCAGCGCGAACAGCGCGGCCTCCTCGACGTTGCGGAGCGACACCGGCCCCTGCCCCAGCAGCTGGTCGTCGGTCAGCGTCATGTCGAGCTCGGAATAGGCCACGACCCGGTCGACGCCCCCGGCCCGGCCGATCACCGTGTCGGCGCCGCCGCCCGGCTGGATGAAGGTGCGCTCGCCCTCGAAGCCCGAGACGTCGAAGGTGGACGCGCCCCGCCCCCCGACCAGGCGCACGTAGTCGATGTCGACCAGCGTGTCCGTGCCCGCCACCTCGTCCGACACCAGGCGCCGGGTGATCAGCTGGGTCGCGGCGACGGTGTAGTTCCAGTCCTCCCCGAGGTACGGCATCGTCCGCACCCAGTCGACCTTGCGGTCGCTGCCGATGAAGGTGTCGTCGCCCAGCCCGCCGGACATCTCCACCGTGCCGGCGGTCGCGGCCGAGGCGTCCAGGACGCCGCCGAAACCGCCGACCAGCCGCAGCGCGTCGATCCCGACCAGCGTGTCCGTCCAGCTGTCGAAGATCGTGGTCCCCGTGGCGACCACGTCGTTCCTGTCTTTCCACAGGGCGCGCGTGGAGGTGTAGACGTCGTAGGCGCCGCCGCCGATCACGGCGTCGTCGCCCAGCCCCCCTTTCAGGTAGGTCCGATCGCCCCGGAAGCCGGAGACGTCGATCAGGCTGTCGCCGGAGTCGGTGGTCAGGCGCAGCGCCTCGATCCCCGAGAACACGTCTTCGCCCAGGCCCTGAAGCGTGCCGTCGCCGGCGACGAAGCTCGCGGCGCCGGTCTCCACGATCATGTCGCGCCCGGCGCCGCCGACGAAGGAGTCGTCGCCCAGGTCGCCCGTCAGGCGGTTGACGTTGGAGGTCCAGTTCGTGCCCAGCCCGGCGGTCTCGGGCGCGATCAGCGTGTCGTCGCCCAGGTATCCGTCCAGCAGCACCGTCCCGCGCGTGAAGCCCGAGGCGTCGAGGACGTCGTTGTAGACGACCACGGGATCGGGACGTGCGCCGACCAGCTCGGCGCGGAAGAAGCCTTCGAGGAGGTCGGTCCCGCGCCCGACCAGCCGCTCGTCGGTCAGCGTGAGGGCGCCGTGGGAGATCTCGCGCACCGTGTCGATGCCCTCGCCCCCGCGCAGCACGTCGTCGCCGTCGGAGCCCTGCAGCGTGTCGTCGCCATGCAGACCCAGGATCAGGTTGTCGGCCGGACCGCCGATCAGGGTGGAGCCGTCGTAGCCCCCGATCAGCTCGACGAGGTCGGAGAGGATCACCTCCACGTCGACCGCATCGCTCTGCCCGCTCGAATCCATGGCCGCGAGGCGGAGGGTGAAGGTCGGCCGGGTCTCGAAATCCAGGTCGTCCGGGTCGGCGACCGTCACCGCCCCGTCGGCGTCGATGGCGAAGGCGAGCACGCCGTCGCCGTCCAGGTCGACGTTGCCGGAGGCGATGGTGAAGCTGAGGGCGCCGTCCCCGTCCGACGCCTCGTCCGCCTTGGCGACGGTCACGGGCGTGCCGGTCGGCGCGCCCTCCGGCAGGGTCGCGGGGGACGGATCGGCGTAGAGGGTCAGCGGCTCGCTCGCCGCCGCGGCGAGCAGGCCGCCGGCAAGTGCGGCGTCGCGCGCGTGCTGGGCGTCGTCGGAGTCGTCGAAGTCCTGCGGCATCTGAAATGCGTCCTCCCACCAAAGAGACATGCGGCGCGCGCGGCGCGGCCCCTCCCACGGACCGCGTCGCGGCGGACTTGGCGCGCCTGAAAACCAGGGCCCGTCCATCGCTCGCATGGGAACCTTAGCATTGTTCCATCGAGTTTTCAGTGAATGCGATGCGTTGCGGGGAGGCGAGGCGGGCGCGCGCGTCGCCGCCCGGGCATCGACGATGGGCTCGACCGGAGCGGGGGCGACAGGCGCGGATCGTCCGCCAAGGCGCTGGCTTCAAGCGATCATCGCCAACGGCGCGCCTTGGCGCCCGAGCCCCGGAAGCCGCCCCCTCAGCAGGCTCACGACCCGCGAAGCCGCAAGCCGGAGATTCCGCCTGACAGGATCATGTTCCGGACAGGGGCGCCTCGCCGCGCCTAGACCTTCACCGGCGGCTCGAGCCGACCTGCGACGCCGGCGTCGGCGCGGTAGGTCAGGCCCTGGCGGGCGTCGGGGTCGGCGATCCCCTCCCGCGCGGTGGTGACGAACAGGGTGCGCAGGCCCTCGCCGCCGAAGGCGGGGCAGGAGGCGTGGCGCCCGCCCACCGCGACCGCGCGGTCGAAGCGGCCGTCGGGCAGGTAGCGCGCCACCCGGCCCGCGCCCCACTGGGCGTTCCACAGGGCGCCCTCGGCGTCGACGACCGCGCCGTCGGGGTTCAGCCCCTCGGGCGCGAGGTCGACGAACAGCTCCGGCTCGCCCTGCGGCCAGCCCTCGGCGTCGAGCGCCACGCGCAGGATCCGCCGCGTGGGCGTGTCGGCGAAATAGGCGAGCCGCCCGTCGGGCGAGAAGCAGATGGCGTTGGGGATGGTGATCTCGGGAAACAGCGTCTCGACCGCGCCGCGGTGAAAGCGGTGGATGCCGCCGCGGCCCGGCTCGGCACCCTTGCCCATCGTGCCGATCCAGAAGCCGCCGAACGGGTCCGCCCGCCCGTCGTTGGAGCGGGTGGCGGGGTCGCGGTGATCGAGATCCGCGATCGGCTCATGCTCGCCCGAGGGGATGTGGAAGCGACGCAGCGCGGTCTCGGTCGCGATCAGCAGGTGGTCGGCGTCGATCCAGCCGGCGGCGGAGACGTGCTCGGGGAAGGACCAGTCCTGCGGGCCGGCCTCGGTGCGGGTCAGCAGGCGCCGGCCGAGGATGTCGAACCAGAACAGCTGAGAGCGGAGCGGATGCCACAGCGGCCCCTCGCCCAGCTCGCACGGGCGGTCGCAGAAGACCTCGGCCTCCCCGCTCACGGGGCGGCCCCGTCGTGGAAGGGCTCGACCGTCAGGCGGCGACCCAGCAGGAAGGCGTCGGCCACATGGACCAGCGGCGCGAGATCGACGTCGCTGGCGCCCGCGGCGATCAGCTCGGCGAAGCGGCGGTAGAGGTCGGGGTATTCGCCCGGGCCCGAGAGGGGCTGCGGCGCGCCGTCGATCTCCAGCGCCGCCCCGCCCTTCGAGAGGGTCAGGCGGCCGTCGTCGGTCTCCACCTCGATGTCCCAGCGCGGCGGGCCCTCCCAGCGGAAGTCGAAGCGGGCCTCGACCTCCAGCCCCTCCGGTCCCGCGAAGACGAGGTCGCAGGCGATGGGCGTCTCGCAGTTCGCGGGGACGTGCAGGTCGGCGGCGGTCAGGCGCACCGGCGCGGGCAGGATCGCGGTCAGGATCGAGAGCGCGTTGATGCCCGGATCGAACACCCCCAGCCCCCCGGCCTGCCAGATCCAGGTCTGCCCCGGATGCCACTCGCGCACGTCCTCCTGCCACGTGATCCGCACCCGCCGGGGCCTGCGGGCGGAGAGCCAGGCGCGCGCCGGGCCGACGCCCAGGGCGTGGCGGGAGTGCCAGGTGGCGAACAGCGTCACGCCCTGCCGGGCGGCGAGATCGGCCAGCGCCTGCACCTCGGCCACCGTCTGGCCGGGCGGCTTCTCGAGCATCACGTGGCGGCCGGCGAGGATCGCCGCGCGCGCCGCCTCGAACCGCGCCTGCGGCGGCTGGCAGAGGGAGACGGCGGCGACGTCGGGGCGGGCGTCGAGCAGCGCCTCGAGCGTGGCGAAGGTCTCCACCCCCTCCACCGCGCCGGAGCGGGTGGCGGCGGCGGCCAGGCGGAAGCGCGGGTCGGCCGCCAGCGCCGGCAGGTGCTGGTCGCGGGCGATCTTGCCCACGCCCACCACCGCGATGTCGATGGTCCCGCTGGGCGCCTCAGTGGCTGTCACGGGGCACCTCCTTGCCGCGCCGGCCGCGCAGGAAGTCGAAGTCGGCGCCGGTGTCGGCCCCCTCGACATGGGTGTGGAACAGCTGGGCGTAGCCGCCCGACGGCGCGGGCGCGGCGGGGGTCCAGGCGGCGAGGCGCGCCTGGAGCTCCGCCTCGGGGACGTCGAGATGCAGGCGGCGGGCGGCGACGTCGAGCTCGATCATGTCGCCCGAGCGCACCACCGCCAGCGGCCCGCCCACGGCGGCCTCGGGCGAGACGTGCAGGATCACCGTCCCGTAGGCGGTGCCCGACATGCGCGCGTCCGAGATGCGGATCATGTCCTTGATCCCCTTGCGCAGGACCTTCGGCGGCAGGCCCATGTTGCCGACCTCGGCCATGCCCGGATAGCCCTTGGGCCCGCAGTTCTTCAGCACCATGACGCAGGTCTCGTCGATGTCGAGGTCCTCGTCCTCGATCCGCGCCTTGTAGTCGTCGATGTCCTCGAAGACGACGGCGCGGCCGCGGTGGGTCATCAGGTGGGGGCTCGCGGCCGAGGGCTTGAGCACCGCGCCCTTCGGCGCGAGGTTCCCGTTCAGCACCGCGATCCCGCCCGAGGCGGTCAGCGCCCGCTCCACCGGGCGGATCACCTCCTCGTTCCAGTTGCGCGCGTCCTTCACCTGCTCCCACGCGCTCTCGCCCGAGACGGTGAGCGCGTCGCGATGCAGGAGGCCGGCCTCCCCCAACCGCTTGAGCACCACGGGCAGGCCGCCGGCGTAGAAGAACTCCTCCATCAGGTAGTCGCCCGAGGGCATCAGGTTGACGATGGTGGGGATGTCGCGGCCCAGCCGGTCCCAGTCGTCGAGGGTCAGGTCGACCCCCGCCCGGCCCGCCAGCGCCAGCAGGTGGATGACCGCGTTGGTCGAGCCGCCGATGGCGCCGTTGCAGCGGATCGCGTTCTCGAACGCCTCGCGCGTCAGCACGTCGGAGGGCTTCAGGTCGTCCTTGACCATCTGAACGATGCGCCGGCCCGTGAGCTGCGCCATCACCCGGCGGCGGCTGTCGACGGCGGGGATCGCGGCGTTGCCCGACAGGGCCATGCCCAGCGCCTCGGCCATGCTCGCCATGGTGGAGGCCGTGCCCATGGTGTTGCACGAGCCCGGGGAGCGGGACATGGCCTGCTCGGCCTCGAGGAAATCCTCCCGGCTCATCTCCCCGGCCTTGATCGCCTCGGACATCTGCCAGAGCGCGGTGCCCGAGCCCACGCGCTCGCCCCGGAACCAGCCGTTCAGCATCGGACCGCCGGTGACCACGATGGCCGGCAGGTCGACCGAGGCCGCGCCCATCAGCAGCGCGGGCGTGGTCTTGTCGCAACCGACCATCAGCACCACCCCGTCGAGCGGGTTGGCGCGCAGCGCCTCCTCCACGTCCATGGCCGCGAGGTTACGGTACATCATCGCCGAGGGACGCAGGCTGCTCTCGCCGGTCGAGAACACCGGGAACTCCAGCGGCAGGCCGCCGGCCTCGTAGATCCCGTTCTTCACCCGCTGGGCGAGGTCGCGCAGGTGGGCGTTGCAGGGGGTCAGCTCGGACCAGGTGTTGCAGATGCCGATCACCGGGCGGCCGTCGAACAGGTCCGCCGGCAGCCCTTGGTTCTTCATCCAGGAGCGGTGGTAGATATGGTCCCGGCTGTCGCCGCCGTACCATTCCTGACTGCGCAACCTGCGGGGCCAGGGGGCGGGTTGGAAGGTCATGCTCGCTCCTTACAGCGCGCGGATCTCGGTCCGCGGCTCGGGCGAGACGGGGACGGCGACGCGAAGGGGATTGCGCAGGGGCAGGCCGAAGGGCGCGGCCTCGATCTCGAAGACGTCGCCGTCGCGGGTCTGCACGCCCGCGGCGAAGCTGAGCGTGGCGGTGCCGAACATGTGCACGTGCACGTCGCCCGGCCGGCGGAAGCCCGCGTACTTGAAGTGGTGGTGCTCCAGGTTCGCGAGCGAGTGGGACATGTTCGCCTCGCCCGACAGGAAGGGCTGCTCGAAGATCGTCTCGTTCCCGCGCCGGATGCGGGAAACGCCCTCGACCGAGGCGGGCAGCTCGCCCACCAGCAGCTCCGGCCCCACCGCGGCGGGACGCAGCTTGGAGTGGGCGAGGTAGAGGTAATTGCGCCGCTCCATCACGTGGTCGGAGAACTCGTTGGCCAGCGCGAAGCCCAGGCGGAAGGGGGCGCCGTCGGGGCCGATGACGTAGATGCCGGCGATCTCGGGCTCCTCGCCCCCGTCCTCGGCGAAGGCGGGCTGGTCGAGCGGCGATCCCGGGGGGATCAGCGCGTCGCCCTGGCCCTTGTAGAACCACTCCGGCTGCACGCCCGCGCGGTCGTCCGCGGGCTTGCCGCCCTCGATCCCGAGGCGGAACATCTTCATGCTGTCCGTCTCGTCCTGCGCCTTGGCGCCCGCATGCATCGTGGCGCGGGTGGAGGCCGAGCCGAGATGCGTCAGCCCGGTGCCCGTCAGGTGCAGGTGGGCCGGGTCGGGGTGCAGGATCGGGGGCAGCAGGCGCCCCTCGGCATAGAGCCGCGCGAGGTCGACGGGCTCCTTCAACCCGGTGGCGGCGACCAGCTCGGTCAGGGTCCGGCCCTGCTCGATCGCCTGGAGCGCGAGCTCGCGGAGCGGCAGGTCGGAGGCGAGCGCGAAGGCCTCGGCCCCGTCGCGGGCGACCACCTGCACGCCGCCGTCGCGGGTTCGGAACTGGGACAGCAGCATCGCTCAGGCCCCCTTCTTCTTGTTCATGACGTCGAAGATCACCGCGGCCAGCAGCACCAGCCCCTTGATGACCTGCTGCCAGTCGATGCCGATGCCCAGGATCGACATGCCGTTGTTCATCACGCCCATGATGAAGGCGCCGACGACGGCCCCGATCACCGTGCCCACGCCCCCCGACATCGAGGCGCCGCCGATGAAGACCGCCGCGATCACGTCGAGCTCGAAGCCGAGCCCCGCCTTGGGCGTCGCGGTGTTCAGCCGGGCCGCGAAGACCACGCCGGCGAGGGCCGCGAGCATCCCCATGTTGGCGAAGGTCAGGAAGGTCAGCCGCTTGGCGTTGATGCCCGACAGCGTCGCCGCCTTGGCGTTGCCGCCGATGGCGTAGATGCGCCGCCCGACCGTGGTGCGCGAGGTGAGGAACGAGTAGATCGCGATCAGCAGCGCCATCACGATGAAGACGTTGGGCAGGCCGCGGAAATCCGCCATCAGCCAGCCCATCCAGACCAGCGCGACGAAGATCAGCAGGTTCTTGGCGGCGAAGAACACCAGCGGCTCCTCGGCCGTTCCGGCCGCGATCTGGCGCAGCCGCGCGCGCACCGCCAGCCCCAGCACCAGCGCCGCCGCCGCGACCATCAGCAGGAGCGAGAAGAGGTTCAGCCCCTCCCCCCCGAAGAGGTCGGGCACGAAGCCCGAGGAGATCAGGCGGAACGCCTCGGGAAACGGCCCGACGGACTGGCCGGCCAGCAGCCACAGGGTCAGGCCCTTGAAGACCAGCATCCCCGCCAGGGTGACGATGAAGGAGGGGATGCCGAAGTAGGCGACCCAGTAGCCCTGGGCCATGCCGATCAGCGCGCCCGCGATCAGGCACAGGACGCCCGCCACCGGCCAGGGCAGGCCCCATTGCACGATCATCACCGCCGCGAGCGCGCCGACGAAGCCCAGCACCGAGCCGACCGAGAGGTCGATGTGCCCGCACACGATCACCAGCAGCATGCCGATGGCCATGATGACGATGTAGCTGTTCTGCAGGAACAGGTTGGTCAGGTTCACCGGCTTGAGCAGGATGCCGTCGGTGGCGACCTGGAAGAAGGCCATGATCACGATCAGCGCGAACAGGATCCCGAATTCGCGAAGGTGTCGGCGCAGGTAGCGCATCGAGGCCTTCATCTGGGGCTCGGGCGCGTCGGCGCGGCGGGCGTCGGAGGCTGTGGAGTCGGTCATGCGGCGTCTCGGCTCGACTTGATGATGGCGGACATGATCCGCTCCTGGCTCGCTTCGGCGGTCGGCATCTCGGCGACGAAGCGGCCCTCGTTCATGACGTGGAGGCGGTCGGTGACGCCCAGCAGCTCGGGCAGTTCGGAGGAGATCACGATGATCGCCTTGCCCGCCGCGGCCAGGTCCCGGATCACGCAGTAGATCTCGAACTTCGCGCCCACGTCGATGCCGCGGGTCGGCTCGTCCAGGATCAGGATCTCGGGGTCGGCGTGCAGCCACTTGGACAGCACCACCTTCTGCTGGTTGCCGCCCGAGAGGTTCACGCACTCCTGCTCGATGGAGGAGGACTTGATGTTCAGCCGGCCGCGGTAGCGCTCGGCCAGCGCGGCCTCCTTCTCCCGGTCGACCACCCAGCCGTCGGCGATGGCCTCGAGCCGGGCGAGCGGCACGTTGCGCCGGATGCTGTCGTCCAGCACCAGGCCGTAGCCCTTGCGGTCCTCGGTGGCGTAGGCGAGCCCCGCCTTGATCGCGCGCCCCACGGTCGACAGGTCCGCGGGCCGGCCGTCGATGAAGACCTCGCCCGAGATGTCCTGCCCGTAGGATCGCCCGAACAGGCTCATGGCGAGCTCGGTGCGCCCGGCGCCCATCAGGCCGGCGATGCCCAGCACCTCGCCCCGGCGGACGTGGAAGTCGACCCGGTCGACCACCTTGCGCTCGGGGTGCTGGGGGTGGCGCACGGTCCAGCCGCGCACCTCCATCGCGACCTCGCCGATCTTCGGCTCGCGCGGGGGATAGCGGTCCTCGAGGCTGCGCCCGACCATGTCGCGGATGATGTCGTCCTCGGAGATCCCGTTCCGGCAGTCGAGCCGCGCCACCGCCGCCCCGTCGCGCAGCACGGTGATGGTGTCGGCGACGCGGCTGATCTCGTTGAGCTTGTGGGAGATCAGGATCGAGGTCACCCCCTGGCGGCGGAACTCCACCAGCAGGTCCAGCAGCTTGTCGCTGTCCTGCTCGTTGAGCGAGGACGTCGGCTCGTCGAGGATCAGGAGCCGCACGTTCTTCGACAGGGCCTTGGCGATCTCGACCAGCTGCTGCTTGCCGAGGCCGAGGTCGTCGACCCGCGTCCCCGGATGCTCCTTCAGCCCGACGCGGGCCAGCAGCTCGGCGGCGCGGGCGTTGGTCTCGCCCCAGTCGATCACGCCGCGGCGGGCGCGCTCGTTGCCCAGGAAGATGTTCTCGGCCACCGACAGGAGCGGGACCAGCGCCAGCTCCTGGTGGATGATGACGATCCCCTCGCGTTCGCTGTCGGGGATCGCCTGGAAGCGCTTCACCTCGCCGTCGAAGACGATGTCGCCCTCGTAGGAGCCGTGCGGATAGACGCCCGAGAGCACCTTCATCAGCGTCGACTTGCCGGCGCCGTTCTCGCCGACGAGGGCGTGGATCTCGCCCGCCTCGACCGACAGCGTCACGTCGTCGAGCGCCTTGACGCCGGGGAACGCCTTGGTGATCCCGCGCATTTCCAGGATCGCTGCCATGTCCGGCTGCTCCTTGGATGGGAGGGGGGAAGAAAAAAGGGCCCGCGCGGTCCCGCCGGGGAGGAGATCCGGCGGGACCGGGTCCGTCGCGGGGACGGCGGCGGGGCGCAGGGCCCCGGCCGTCCGCGCGACGGCGGTCGGGCTCAGTTGACCTGGTCGGCGGTGTAGTAGCCGCTGTCGATCAGCACCTTCTCCCAGTTGGCCTCGGTCACGGGGACCGGCTCCAGCAGGTAGGAGGGGACGACCTTCACGCCGTTGTCGTAGGTGGTGGTGTCGTTGATCTCGGGCTCGCCGCCCTCGATCAGGGCGTTGACCATGCCCACGGTCACCTCGGCCAGCGCCCGGGTGTCCTTGAAGATGGTGGAGTACTGGTCGCCCCGCAGGATCGCCTTGATCGAGGGGATCTCGGCGTCCTGGCCGGTGACGATGGGCATCTTCATGTCGCCCGAGCCGTAGCCGACCCCGCCCAGCGAGCTGATGATGCCGATCGACAGCCCGTCGTAGGGCGACAGCACCCCGTGCACCGTCTGGTCGGTGTAGTTGGCGGACAAGAGGTTGTCCATTCGGGCCTGGGCGACCGCGCCGTCCCAGCGCAGCGTGCCGACGGTGTCCATGCCCATCTGCCCCGAGGGGATCGCCACGTCGCCCGCGTCGATCATCGGCTGAAGCACCGACATCGCGCCGTTGTAGAAGAAGTAGGCGTTGTTGTCGTCCGGCGAGCCGCCGAACAGCTCGACGTTCCAGGGATGCGCGTCGGGGAAGCGCTCCTTGAGCCCGTCGACCAGGGTGTTGGCCTGCTGCACGCCCACCTTGAAGTTGTCGAAGGTGGCGTAATAGTCGACGTCGCCGCTGTCGCGGATCAGCCGGTCGTAGGCCACCACCTTGATGTCGGCGGCGGCGGCGTTGGCCAGCGCGCTGGTCAGCGTGGTGCCGTCGATGGCCGCGATCACCAGCACGTCGACGCCCTTGGTGATCATGTTCTCGATCTGGGCGAGCTGGTTGGGGATGTCGTCCTCGGCGTACTGGAGATCGGTCTCGTAGCCGGCCTCCTGGAACTTCTTCACCATGTTGTCGCCGTCGGCGATCCAGCGCGCCGAGGACTTGGTGGGCATGGCGATGCCGACGTAGCCCTTGTCGGCGGCGAAGGCCGGCAGGGCCGCGGACAGGGCGACGGCGGCGAGCGCGCTCGTCGCGAGCAGGCGCGTGACGGAAATCATCGGTGTCCTCCCTTGGGCGCCTGCGGATCCTCAGCCTCCCAGCCGATCGCGTCCGACGCCTTCGTGTTCGCCGAGCGCGCCGGCGGGCTCCTCCCGCCCGGCGTCGTCGACCGGCTCTTTCTTCCCTTGCGTCGACATGCAGATCAAATCAGTAATCGGCCTCTGGATATATCAATCAGGAGATATCCCGTGCCCCGCAGGCCCCCAGGCGCGACCGAGCCGCCCCGCCGCGACGCGCTGCTGCGCCGGGGGCTGCGCTTCTCCCAGCTGCGGCTGCTGGCGGCGCTGGCGGAGACGGGGCGGATCTCGGCGGCCGCGGCGCAGCTCGGCATCACCCAGCCCGCCGCCTCGCGCCTGCTGGCGGAGCTGCAGAAGGCCGCCGGCGCGCCGCTCTACGTCCGCCACCCGCGGGGCGTGACGTTGACCGAGGCGGGCGGGCTGCTGGCGGCGCGGGCCGAGATCGTGCTGCGCCAGCTCGACCAGGGCTTCGACGAGATCCAGGAGACGACCCGCGGCGCCCGGGGCCTGGTGCGCATCGGCGCCGTCACGGGCCCGGCGCTCGAGATCGTGCTGCCGGTGATCCGGGAGCTGCGGGTGACCTATCCCGAGATCGAGGTCTCGGTGCAGGTCGACACCTCCGACAAGCTCGCCGAGCAGCTGCTGAGGCTGGAGCTCGATTTCTACATCGGCCGCCTGCCCGACGAGCTCGACGCGCGCGCCGTCTCGCTTCGCCCCATCGGCCCCGAGCCGGTCAGCCTGGTGGTGCGGCTGGAGCATCCGCTGACCCGGCTCGAGCGGGTGCGGATCGAGGATTGCCTGATCTACGACTGGGTGATGCAGCCGCCCGGCGGCCTGCAGCGGCGCACGGTCGAAAGCTGGCTGCTGGCCCGCGGCCTGCCGCAGCCGAAGCGGGTGCTGGGCACCTCCTCGATCCTGCTGACGCTGGCGCTGGTCTCGGACACCAACGCGGTCGCGCCGCTGTCGCGGGCGGTGGCGGAGTTCTTCGCCTCCCGCAGCGGGCTGAGCGGGAACATCCGCCGGCTCGACGTGGCCGAGGACATCGCGGTGACCCCGTTCTCGCTGATCCTGCGCGCGGACGAGCCGCCCCCGCCCCCCGTCGCCCGGGTGCTGAGCCTGATCGAGACGCAGATCCGGCGGCTCTGAGCGGTCGCCTCAGACGCTCCCCGGATCGCCCTCCGGTCCCGGTTCGGCCCCGACCAGCGACAGGTGGTCGGGGGGCAGGCGGTCGGCGGCCCAGCTTTGCGCGACCATGGCGTTGATGCGGGCCAGGATCGGCTCTGGGACCGGGGCGCCGACGCCCGGCGCGTGGACCGGCTCGTCATGGAACAGGTAGAGGCGCGCGGCGAATTGTTCGATCGGCAGCGAGGCCTCGCCGTGACGCTCCCCGCAGCCGGCGGTCGAGACCACGATGCCCCCGCCCCAGTCCTGGCCGCTGTCGTTGTTGGGGTTGTAGAAATAGACCCGCATCTCGCCGTGCTGGTCCTCGGCCACGCGCTGGATGGCGATGGCGTGCCAGCCCACGAACCGCGCGGCGCTGTCGGTGGCGGCGACCCCCGCGGGCTGGGGGTGGATCACCGGGCGCCCGCCGTTGAAGCGCGGGTCGTAGGCCTGGAAGAAGCGGGTGAGGAAGGCGTCGAACGCCGCCAGCCGGCCGGTGGCGACGTCGACGGCCACCAGGCACTCCCGCGGCACCCACCAGCCGTGGAACTCGGGGTTGATCCAGCGGTGCGGATCGCCGCCCCGCTCGGCGCACAGGCGCCCCATCTCGGCGTAGATCCGGTCGAGATGCGGCACCAGCAGCACCGAGACCGGATCGGCGTCGAGCGGCGCGCCCGCCGCCAGCCCCGCCGGAAGCTCGGAGGAGCGGATCGGGCGGCCTTCGAAATGCATCAGCACCGCGTCGAACTCGGTCGCCTGGGCGACGAGGTGCAGCAGGAAGTCGGGATCGTTCATCGACCACATGGCGATGGCGCGCGCCGACTGGCAGGTGGGGTTGGCCCCCTGCCCCACGCCCAGCGGCTGGCCCAGAACCTCGAGCACGCCGGCGAGCAGGCGCACCTCGGCCGAGAGCTCCGCCCCGTAGGCCAGGCTCAGCCGCTCGGCCACCGCGGGCGCCGCGCGGGCGGTCATCTGCCGGCGCAGGGCCGGCGCGATGGGGGGCACGTGCAGGAGGCCCCGCTCCAGCATCAGCGCGAGGCCGTGCACCGCCTGGGGGCTGCGTTCGGAGATCGCGAAGGCCACCAGCTCGTCGACCAGGCCGCGCCAGCGCCGCCGGCACTCGCGCCCCGTGGGGCCGAGGCCCAGCGCCTCGTCGACCACGTCCACGTCGGTCTCGCACACGATCCAGCGCAGGAAGGCGGCGTGGTAGTCCGAGACGAGGCCGGTGTCGTGCATGGCGCGCGCGAAGCCCGTCGCCTCATGCATCAGGGCGGCCTCGTCGAGATGGCTCAGCCGTTCGAAATAGACCGCGAGGCCGGGGTCGTCGCGGCACTGGGTGGTGGGCCCGAAGAGGGCCGCCACCAGACGCTCGGCGCCCGAGCGGGCGCGCCCCGCGGCGACGTCGGCGCGGGTCATGGCGATGGAGATCTGGGTGATCATCTCCTTCACCGGCCCGGTCTGCACCGGCCGCTGGTCGAGGATGCGCCAGATCTCGTCCACCAGCACGCCCAGCACGTCCTCGAGCCCGACGTGATCGGCGATGTAGCGGAACACCGTCCGCCGCAGGCCGGGGTGGGCGGCCTGGCGGTCCGCCTCGGTGGTCGTGGCGAAGAAGTGGCGCAGGTTCAGCGCCAGCGCCTGGGTCAGGAAATGGCGCGCGAACTCCTGCGGCACGCCGCGGGGCCCCGCCTCGCCGCGGGCGGCGACGAGCAGGCGCATGAGGCTCGCGACCTCGAGGGCCACGAGCGCCATGTCGGCGGAGGCCAGCGTCTGGCCGGTGAGCTGGGGCAGAAGCGTGCGGGGGCTGTCCCAGTCCGAGCCCTGGAAGATCCCCGCCGCCTCCATGCGCGCGGCGCGCGCGTCCAGCGCCTCGAGCCCGCCGGGGACCGCGATCATGCGGCCCACGACGGCCAGCACGGGCGGCTGGTGGCGATGCTTGGCGAAGGGGCGGGCCTGCTCCAGCCGCTCCAGCGCCGCGTCCAGCGTCGCCGCCAGCCTCTGCGCGTCGGTCGGCGCGGCCGACCCCTGCGCATCGGGCGTCTGACTGTTCATGGCTCTCTCTTGCCTGTTTCCGGAGCCGTCGACAATCGCGCTCAGACGTAAAAGTCGAGTTCTTCCTGACGTTTCAGCAGATCCCGCAGCGTGTGGGGATCCTCGCCGAAGAAGTAGGCCAGCCCCCAGTGGGTGCCGAAGGCGGTGCGCTTGGTCACCTTCTGCTCCATCGGCTCGGCGAGCTGGTGATACTCGAAATACGGGTTCTCCGCCGTCTCCTGGGGCACCTCGAGGCGGCTGACCACCCGGCGGCGGGGATAGACGCCGAAGCAGCCGGCGTGGCCCTTCGCGTCCACCACCTCCTTGGGGAAGAAGGCGTCGATCTCGTCCTGCGTGGTCTTGGGATCGAACATCAGCACCAGGCCCTGGTAGCCGTTGAACCCGTAGGCCCGCTCGATCAGCTCCAGCGCGTTGAAGCCCGGCGGACGGTAGGCGACCTCGCCGAAGTAGAGGCGGTTGTCGGCGGTCAGGAAGTATTCCGGGTGGATGAAGCCGAAGTCGATGTCGAAGGCCTCGATCAGCTTCTCGATCTCCTCGGTGATGCGGGCGCGGTGCGCCTCCAGCTCGGGCGTCGCCGGCACGAAGACCGAATAGCCCAGCGTCACGTATTCGGAGATGTTGAGGAACTGGATCTTGCGGTCCTTGATCCAGGCCTCGACCGCGAACTCCCACCCGTCGAGATGGCTCTCCAGCAGGGCCGGGAACTCGTCGTCGGGGATGTTGTCCACGTCCTCGGGCGTGCGGATCACGCGGTGGCCCGCGGTGCCGGACTTGTCGAAGGCCTTGAAGTGGATCGGGTCGTTGGGGTCGCCGTCGAGCTTCAGCAGCGTCTGGTTCACCCGCTTGAGGAAGCGGATCACGTCGGCGCGGTCGTCGGCCTCCTCGAACACGCCCACGCGGATGCCGCCCAGCTGCGCGCGGCGCTTCATCAGCGACTTGTCGCGGAACAGCATCGACTGGCCCAGCAGGCGCGGGTTGCCCAGCAGCACGGCGTTGACCGCGCCGGCCCATTCCACCGTCTCCTCGAACAGCGGGATGGCGACGTCGACGCCCTTCTCCTTGAGGGTCTGCGCCAGCTCCCAAGAGCGTTCGTTGAGGCGCGAGAAGTCCCAGGAGATGTAGGGAATGTCGTTCTCGGTGCAGTAGGGCTCCGCCCAGGGCGGGGCCACGACGACGTAGCGTCGGTCGAACCGGTCGACCGCGTCGATCGCGTTGAGGCTCCAGCCGAGCAGAGCGACGTAGCCCTTGTCGGGGTTGTAGTCAGCCATTCGGTCCCTCCGTTGATCGCGTTTCTGCACGCGGCGACGCGCCCCGAGCGGGCGCGGCGGCGCGCCGTTCGGGACGAGGGAACCCCCTGTGATCGCGGCGGAGGCTGACCCCTGCGTCGGCTGCATGCGGTTCGGGTCGTGGTCTTTACCTAGTGCGCAAACGGTCAGATCAAACCGCCCGACGCGGTTGCAGGCGGAAACCTTCGGCTTCGGCCGGGCCTCTCGACGGCCGCGCGGGGCCGCTCGGCCGCCTTCGCGAGCGCCTTCCGGAGGCCTCCGGGGCCCCCGCGGACCGCGCCCGATCGGAGACGGTCCGGCGGCCGCGGAGGGGATCGTTTCACCGCCCGTGGGCCGCGGGCCGCAGTGCGCGTGGGTCGGCGCTTCGCGCTGCGGAATGACTGGCGGCGGCGGGGATCGGAAGGCACGCTCGCGGCGCTTGTCGATGGAGAGATCCCACATGGCGTCCCGTGCGTTGCGTCCGACCCTGCTGACCCAGTTTCTCATCTTCGTCTTCGCCTCCGCGGCGGTGGTCTCGGCGGGGCTCGCGCTCGCCGCGCGCGACGCGGCCGCGCGGTTCGAGCGCGCGGTGCTCGAGGAGGTGACGCTGCAGCGCGCGAACGCGGTGGGGCGGCTGTTCGTGCGGGCGATCCATTCCGACTGGCGCGACGTGGCGACGCTCGCGCCCAGCGTCTCGCCGGGCGAGGGCGCGGCGGCCCGGCCGGCGCTGGACCTGGTGGTGGGCGACGGCTCGCGCATCTCCTGGGCCGGGATCGCGGCGTTGGACGGGACCGTGACCGCGGCCTCCTACGGGATGCTGGAGGGCGGCTCGGTCGCGGGGCGGCCCTGGTTCGACGCGGGCCTGCGCGGCCCCTTCGCCGGCGACGTGCACGAGGCGAAGCTGCTCGCCGGGCTGCTGCCCGCCGGACCCGACGGCGCGCCGCCGCGGTTCCTCGACCTCGCCGCCCCGATCCCGGACGCGGACGGGCGGGCGATCGGGGTGGTGGGCTTTCACGTGAACTTCGCCTGGGCCCAGGCGTACCTGGCCGAGACCGCCGCGATGGTGGGGATCGAGGCGGTGGTGGTCGACCGCGACGGCACCGTGGTCGTGGGCCCCGCCGAGATGCAGGGCGCGGCCTTCGACCTCGCCAGCATGCGGGCCGCGACCGTCGGCGCCCAGTCGACGGTGGTCGAGACCTGGCCCGACGGCGTCGCCTCGCTGTCGGCGGTGGCCCCCTCGATCACCTATCGCGACCTGCCGGCCTTCGGCTGGGGCCTGATCGCGCGCGTGGACCCGGCGCTGCTGGCCGAACAGCGCGCGGCGACGACGCTGCGGCTCGACCTCGGGCTGGCCGTGGCGGCGGCGGTGTTCGCAGCGGCCGGCCTGATCTTCGGCTGGATCGTGGCGCGGCCCTTCGACCGGCTGTCGCGCTCGGCCGAGGCGATCGCGGACGGGCGCGACGTCTACCCCGAGGAATCGCGGCGCACGGCGGACCTCGCGCGGTTCTCCCACGCGATCAGCCGCCTCGCCTCGCGCGGGGACGGCACGGGGCGCTAGGCGCGCCCCGCCGGGGGGCCGGGCCTCAGCGGCGCAGGCCCAGTAGGCGGGAGCCGAAGTCCCCCGCCAGCCCCATCAGCCTGGTGCGCGTGGCGCCCGGCGCCTCGCCGGTGGTGTAGAAGCGGCGCAGCAGCGCCTCGCGCTGCTCGGGCGTGGGATCGAGGCGCAGGCGCACCCCGTCGCCGGAGGTGGCGCGCACCATCGCCGCGACCGGGCCCACGTCGGGCACGTGCAGCACCGCCGCCGTCCCCGGTGCCGGCTGGCGGCCGCGCACGCGCGCCCCTTCCGAGGTCAGCTCGGCCAGCCACACCCGCTCCTGCACGCCGTCGATCTCCAGCGCCGCGCGCTCGGGCCCGTCGGCGACGTGGCGCTCGGCGCGGGGCAGCTCGATGCACACCAGCAGGGTCAGGGCCAGCACGAGGACGTTGTAGACGGTCCAGAACAGGATCACGGTCTTGCCGTCGCCGGCCTCGCCGAAGGCGAAGCGGGGCGAGGCGATGCCGATGGTCAGCCCCAGCAGCGTCAGCCCCAGCAGGACCAGGAACGGGCGCATCAGCGCCCATTGCACCACCACCTTGTCCCGGTCCCCGCCCTTCGCCGTCACCTTGAACGGGTGGCCGTGGGGCTGGATCAGGCCGGTGAAGGCCGCCCGCGCGATGGGGATCGCCCCCAGCATCTGGCTGACGTCGTTGACCAGCGGCACCACCAGCCCGCGCGAGACCACGTTCAGCGCCAGCAGCACCCACACGAAATAGACCCCGAAATAGCTGATCACGTCGGGCACGCGCGCG
Organism: Albimonas marina; assembly: GCF_029223255.1. Lineage (GTDB taxonomy): Bacteria > Pseudomonadota > Alphaproteobacteria > Rhodobacterales > Rhodobacteraceae > Albimonas. Next base: position 316,023 of record NZ_JARHUC010000007.1, on the reverse strand, counting down.
TCGACCACGGTGATCCCGAAGAACCAGTAGAGCAGCGGGAAGCTCAGCGCCGCGAGGCGGAAGGTGTAGGTCGTGGTCCAGTAGAGGACCGAGTCGATCACCGACCACCGGTCCACCCAGCGCAGGCGGTTGCGCGACAGCGGGCCCAGGTTTCCGCGCGCGATCTGCATCAGGCCCAGGCACCAGCGGGCGCGCTGGGTGACGTATTCCTTCAGCCCCTCGGGGGCGAGTCCCTCGGTCAGCGGCTCGTCGAGGTAGACGGTGCGCCAGCCCGCGTCCTGCATGGTGAGGGTGACGAGGAAATCCTCGGTGATCGAGCCGGTGGGGAAGCCGCCGATCGCGTCGAGCGCCTCCCACCGCGCGATCGAGGAGGTGCCGCAGCAGAAGGCGATCCCCCAGGCGTCGCGGGCGGGCTGGAGATGGTCGAAGAAGAACCGCTGCTCGTCGGGGTAGGAGCGCGAGAGGCCCAGGTTGTGCTGGATCGGGTCGGGGTTGAAGAAGTGCTGCGGCGTCTGCACCAACCCCACGTCGGGTTCGTGGAACAGCGCCAGCGTGCGCGACAGGAACCCCTGGTGGGGCACGAAGTCGGCGTCGAGCACCGCCACGTAGTCCGGCGGCCCCTCGGCCCGCAGCAGGGCGAGGCCGTGGTTGATGTTGCCGGCCTTGGCGTGGCTGTTGTCGGGGCGGGTGACGTGGCGCACGCCCAGCTCGCGGCAGAACTCGCCCAGCCACTCCCGCCGCCCGTCGTCGAGGACCAGGATCTCCTTGGCCGGATGGCGCAGGGCCTTGGCGCCGACGATGGTGCGCTCCAGCACCTCGCGGCTTTCGTTGTAGGTGGCGATCAGGATCGCCACGCGCGGCGCGGGCCCCTGCCCCCACCAGCCGGCGTGCCGGGTCGACTCCGCGTGCCGCGCCTTCGTGCGGCTGAGGATGGCGAAGGCCGAGAGCGAGGACAGGATCGCCCCCGCCTCGATGGCGAAGAAGGTCCAGCTCGCCAGGCAGTCCCAGGTCAGGCCGAAGGGGGCCAGCGTCTCGGTCGCGCGCCACCAGCCGTAGCGGATGGCGAGCACGCCCGAGATCGCGAAGATCACCATCCGGTGCGCGGTGCGCCGCCGGTCCGCGAACTCGGCCGCCAACAGGCCCGCGCCGATCACCAGCGCGACCTGCACCCAGGCCGACTGCACCTCGCTCAGCCGCAGCGCGTCCATGGGCGGCCTCAGTCGATGAGGCGGCGCAGGCCGTCGAGGGGCCGCGTCGCGAAGAACACCCGCCCGGTGCGCCCGACGGCGCAGCCCAGCTCCGGATCGTCCACCAGCCCCGGCGCCTGCACCGCCACGTCGTAGCGCTCCAGGTGCCGCTGGGAGGGGGCGACGGCGAGGTTCTGGTAGATGGTCGAGGCGCCCGAGCCCGCCAGCCGCAGCACCGTGCCCGAGATCACCTTGTCGGTCCCCGCGGGGCGGAACTCGGCCGCGTCGCCGACCGCGAGGGTGTTGTAGACCGACTCGGCCACCGACAGCGTCACCAGGGTCGAGGCGCAGTCGACCAGGCGCATCACGTCCTGGCCGCGCTGCACCCGCTCCCCGTCCGCGGCGAGCAGCGACCAGACGCGGCCGCGCACGTTGGCGGTCAGCCCGGCGGTGCGCAGATCGTTCACCCGCCGCCGCTCGGCGTCGATGCGCGCGTCGATGGCCTGGGCGCGGGTGGTCTCGCCGGCGAGTTGGGCGGCCAGCAGGCGCTTCTGGACCGAGAGCTCAGAGATCCGCTGCTCGGAATAGGGGGCGTCGTTGTAGCCCTCGCCCAGGAACACGCCGCGGCGGGCGGAGGCGAGCTCGATCCGCGCCACCTCGATGTCGGCCTGGGCGGCCTCGAGCTGGCGCTCCGCCACCCGGGCGGCGGCGCGGAAGCGGTCGAAGTTGGCGGCGGTCTCGACGCCGCGCGACTGCAGCTCGGTCGAGCGGTTCAGCGCCCCGCGCGCCTCCTCCAGCGTCGCCTCCAGCGCGCGGGCCTGGGAGTTGCGCTGCTCGAGCTGCGCCTCGAGCTGGCGCTGGCGGCGCAGGCCGTAGTCCGCGGCCCGGCTCTCGAGCGAGGCGACGGCCTCCTCGAGCGCGGCGATCTCGGCCTCAAGGCGCTCGATCTCCGAGCGGGCGACGGCGCGCTCGAGGGTCAGGTCGTCGAGGCGCACGGTGTCCGCGCGCGGGTCGGCGAGCGAGCCCAGCGGCTCCCCCTGCTCGACCAGCGTGCCGAGCTCGCGCGGGGCCAGCGACAGGTCGCCCGCGATGGGGGCGCGCACGGTCGTCAACCGGGCGTTGACCACTGCGTCGGCGCTGGCGCCGGCGAGCTGCTCGCCCAGGATGATCCACAGAGCCGCCAGAGCGATCGCGAATCCGGCGACGATCCTGACCAGTCGCATCCCATTCTCCACACCGTTACGCACGTCTACCGACTCTGCATAACGCATTCCGCTGCAAGGAAGATCTCGGTCTTGCGGACGCCCCTCGGCTTCGTGCGCAACCGTCGCAGACAAGTGACATTCTCCGCGCCTCGCGGCCCGGCCGTTCGCGACCTGCCGCGTCGCAAATGTTCAAATCCGAGCATGTTTGACGTAGAGTCACCATGACCTGACAGGAATCCCCCCGGCGGCGCAGGACGTCGCCGCGCACGCGCCGGCTGCGCGACCCGAGAGGAGGACGACATGCCCCGCGCCCCCGAGATCTCCGTCGCCTCCTCCATGGCCGCCTCCGCCGGGGACGACGGCATCTCGGTCGCGGCGCTGGACGACGGAACCTTCGTGGTGGTGTGGGAGGCCGACGACGACCCCGTGGGCTCGGCGCCCGGCCGCGACCTCTACGGCGCGATCTACGACGCGCGCGGACAGGCGACGAGCGGACCCTTCCTGGTCAACCGCCGCTCCACCGTCGACGACGAGACGACGCCCCGGGTGGCCGCCGTCGACGGGGGCTTCGTGGTCGTCTACGTCGATACCAACGACGAGACCCCGGGCGTCGGCCGCGCGCTGAGCTACGAGCGGTTCGCGCTGGGCGGCGCGCATGTCCGCTCGGGCGTCATCCCGCTGGAGGAGCGTCACACGGACGGCGACGGACGCCTGTCCTTCTCCGAGCACGACGTGACCCGGCTGGCGGACGGCGGCTTCTTCGTCGCCTACCACCACACCACGCAGGACGACTTCTCCCTCTCCGACGCGTTCGATTTCGACGACCAGTTCCGCGAGACCTACGACGACATCGTGGGCTACGCCGTGGCCGCGGACGGGACCCGCAGCGGGCAGCTCGGGATCAAGCGCGACCTCAGCGACGACCGCTACGGCGACGGGGCCACCTCCAACCCCTCGGTCGCAACGCTGACCGACGGCTCCATCGTCACCGCCTTCAACCAGCTTCGCGGCGGCGAGTGGGACGTGTTCGTGGTGATCAGCAGCGTGAGCGGGGGAAGCATCACGAACCGCTCCTACCGCTGGGCCACGAACCAGAGCGAGCCGGTCTCGGCCCCCTCGGTCGCGGCGCTGGCGGACGGGCGCTTCGTCGTCTCCTTCGCCTACCCCGAGCGGGGCGCCGACGACGGGGTCTCGATCCGCACCGCCTACCGGGTCTTCGACCGCGACGGGAACAACGCCTCGGACGACGGGTCAGTGGAGAGCGCGGCGAACGTCCCGGCCTCGCCGCGGCCCTCCGCGACCTCGGCCGAGGACGTCTTCGTGCTGGCGATGGGCGGAGGCGCCTCCGAGCCGCGCTTCGCCGCCCTCGCCTCGCCGGACGAGCTGGCGGTGGGCGGCCGACGCATCGCGGTGGAGAGCGAGGGCAGGTGGCCCTCCTTCGACGGGGCGATGGGCGCGGACGGGCGGCTGTTCATCGCCTACCAGGCCGAGGGCGGGGTGCTGGCGGAATTCCTCGACCCCCGCGGCGCGCCCAATCCCTCGACCGCGGGCGACGACGTGATCACCACGCCCGCCCGGGGGCCCGACGCCGAGGGCTTCGACATCGACGCGCAGGCGGGCGACGACACGGTGATCGGCAGCGACGCCGCCGACGTGCTGCGCGGCGGCGCGGGCGCGGACCGGCTGGAGGGCTGGAACGGCGACGACATCCTCAACGGCGACGACCCGCCGGGGACCACGGGCGCGGGCGACACGATCATCGGGGGCGCGGGCGACGACATCCTGCGCGGCTACGCCGGCGACGACGTGCTGATCGGCGACGCCGACATGGGCGCGCTGGGAACCTGGGTGCGGCGCGAGGCGACGGGGCATCATTACCTCGCCGCCTTCTCCCTGGGCGAGACCTGGCGGGAGGCGAACGCCCGCGCGGTGGCCTTCGGCCACGGCATGCACCTCGCCTCGATCACCTCGGCGGCGGAGAACCGCTTCGTCACCGACCTGATCGCCGGCCTGCCCGTGGGCGTGCACATCGGCGCCCTGCAGGCGCGCGACGCGTCGCGCCCCGACGAGGGCTGGACCTGGACCTCGGGCGAGCGCTTCAGCTGGAACAACTGGGGCGCGGGGGAGCCCAACGACGGCTCCGCCGCCGGCGGCACGCCCGAGCGGGGGGCGGAGATCCGGCGCTCCACCGTCGACGAGAGCGGCGCGGTCTGGAACGACGAGCAGCTCGATGCCGGCGACCGCGAGGCCTACCTGATGGAGTGGGACGGCGCCGACGACAGCCTCTACGGCGGCGACGGGCGCGACCTGCTGCGGGGCGGCATCGGGAACGACGAACTCTACGGCGGGCGCGGCGGCGACACGATCTTCGGGGGCGAGGGCGACGACCTGCTGGACGGGGACCAGGCGGGCCTGGCCGAGCCCGACGTGCTCTACGGCGGCCCCGGCGACGACGTGCTGCGGGCGGGGACCGAGCGCACCGGCGGGACCGGGGCGGACGTGTTCCTGTTCGGCTCGGGCGTGGTGCAGGATTTCCAGATCGGCGGCGACCGGCTGGACCTGACCGGGGCGGGCGACGTGCGCAGCCTCAGCCGGCTGAGCCTCTACGACAGCGGCGCGGACCTGGTGGTCGACGTCGTCGGCTCCTCCACCAGCCAGCGGCTGGCGGGGCTGGCGGGCTCCACGCTGACCGAGGCCGACTTCATCTTCCCCGACGCGCCCGACGTGGTGGTGGTGACCAACTGGGTGGACGAATCCGACGGCGACGTCTCGCCCGGCGACATCAGCCTGCGCGAGGCGCTGACGCTGGTGGCGGCGGGGGGGCGGATCACCTTCGATTCCTCCCTGCCCGACACGATCCGGCTGGTCTACCGGCTCGAGGTCGACGAGCGGGTGACGATCGACGGGGACCTGAACGACGACGGCGTCCCCGACGTGACGATCGACGGCGCCGGGCTGCACCGGGTGCTGAACTTCTTCGCGACCGCCTCGGGCTCAGTGATCGAGGGGCTGACGATCGCCAACGGCTACGTGGATTCGCGCCTGCGCGACGGCGAGGACGGCGCCGGCGTGCGCAGCGAGGGCGACCTCACGATCCGGAACTCGGTCATCCGCGACAACGTCAACGCCAGCCGCGACGGCGAGGGCGGCGGCCTGTGGACGGCCGGCCACCTGCGGATGGAGAACGTCTCGGTCCACGGCAACGACGCCGACGACGCGCAGGGCGCGGGCCAGGGCGACGGGATCACGGTCGAGGGCGGCTCGCTCGAGCTGATCGGCGTCGACATCGGGCGCAACGGAACCTGGGCGAGCGACGTGGGGCTCGCGCTGATCGACGCCGACGCGACGATCCGGGACTCGGTCCTGCACGGCTCCTACTACGGGATCGAGGCGACGGGGAGCTCGCTGGAGGTGGCGAACACCACCTTCGCCGATCACACCACGGGGTTGAGCCTCGCGGGCGGCGACGCCGCGTTGACCAACGTCACCGTGGCCGGCGGCGCCTTCGGGCTGCGCGCGCGGCTGTCGACGACGGTGACGCTGTCGGATTCGATCCTGCTGGGGGCGCGGCGCGAGGACCTGGACCTGACCGAGGGCGCGACCCGGCTGCTGGACGGGGTGAGCATCATCGGCGAGGGGGCCGACGCCGACCCCTCCGACGGCGTGATCAACGCCGATCCCGTGCAGGTCTTCGCCGGGGGGACGCCGACGCTCGCCGACAATGGCGGGCCGGTGGCGACCGTGGCGCTGGCGCCGCGTCGGGCGAACCCCGCGCTCGACGCCGGCGGCGGGGGCGCGCCGCCGACGAAGGACGCGCGCGGGGTCGCGGCCTTCGACCAGCCCGCGGTCGGCGCCGCGGGCGTGGGCGGCGCGGTGCGCGACCTGGGCGCCTACGAGGTCGGAACCCTGGTCGAGGACGTATGGATCGTCAGCACCCTGCACGACGAGGACGACGGGCTCCTCCACGCCGGCGACCTGAGCCTGCGCGAGGCGCTGGCCCGCGTGCAGGACGGGGGGCTGGTGACCTTCGCCCCCTCGATCCTGACCGGCGGCGTGCACGGGCAGACCGACGGGCGCTTCGCCCTCGACCCCGCGCTGGGGCCGCTGTCGCTGGCGGGGGCGACGCGCGCGAACATCCGGGTGGCGGGGGGCGACGTCGACGGCGACGGGATCCTCGACGTGACCATCGACGCCGGCGGCGCCTCCCGCGCGCTGGAGATCGCGGTGGCCTCGGTCGAGCTGTCGGGCCTGCGGATCACCGGCGGCCTCGCGGCCGGGGACGGCGGCGCGCTGCGCGCGACGGGCGGCGAGGTGATCCTGCGCGACAGCGAGGTCCTGGATTCCCGCGCCGAGGGGGCCGGCGCCTCGGGCGGCGGCGTCGCCTCCATCGGCGCCGACCTGACGCTCGACGGCGTGACGGTCGCGGGCAACGCGGCCGAGGGCGACGGCGGCGGCGTGCACGCCGAGGGGGGGACGCTGACGCTTGTCGACTCCACGATCTCGGGCAACACCGCCCACGGGGGCGGCGGGGTCGACGTGCTGGGCGGGACCGCGACGCTGGCGCGAACGACCCTCGCCGGCAACGCGGCGACGGACGAGGGGGGCGGCCTCGCGGCGGACGGGGCGGTGTCGATGCGCGACGTCGCGATCCTCGACAACACGGCCGCGGCCGGGGGCGGGCTGAGGCTGGAGGGCGAGGGCCTGCTGGTCAACGCGACGCTGGCGGGCAACGCGGCCACGGGCCTGGGCGGCGGCCTGTCGGTCGGCGCGGGCGGGGACGTGGCGCTGGTCAACGCGACGCTGACCGGCAACGCGGCCGCGGCCGGCGGGGGGATCCGCAACGACGGGCTGCTGTCGATGCAAAACAGCATCGCGCTGGGCGACGCCATCGCCGAGGTCTCGGGCGCGGCGCCCACCTTCCTGGGCCTCAACATCGTCGGCCGGGGCGGCGACGCGGACGGCGCCGACGGGCGCATCAACGCGACCCCCGGATCGGTCTTCGCCGCGCTGACGCCCGAGGGCGGCGGCCGGGTCGCGCAGACGCCCGGCGCACCGGTCGCGACCGTGGCCCTCGCCGCGCGGCTGGAAAACCCAGCGCTCGACGCCTCGCTCGGGGCGGGAACGCCGACGGCGGACGCCCGTGGGCTGGACGCGGTCGATTTCGTCGGCGGCGCCTCGGGCGCCGGGGCCGCGGTGCGCGACCTGGGCGCCTACGAGCTGCAGGATCCTCGCCCGGACCTCCTGGTGGTCGACCTGCTGACCGACGAGGACGACGGCGACCACTCCGCCGGCGACCTGTCGCTGCGCGAGGCCATCGGGCTCGTGGCCGACGGCGGCCGGATCGCGTTCGCGCCCGGGCTGGCGGGGGGCGTGGTGCACCTGACGCTCGGCCAGCTCGACATCGCGCGGGCGCTGACGCTGGACGGCGACGTGGACGACGACCGCACGCCCGACGTCACGATCGACGGCGGCGGGCTGAGCCGGCTGATCGACGTGCGCAACGGGGCCGACCTCCTCCGCATCGAGGGGATGATCCTGCAGAACGGCCTGGTCGCGACGGGCGTGGGCGGCGCCGTGCGCGCCCGCGCGCCGGTGGAGCTGGTGGACTCGGTCGTCACCGGCAACCGCGCCGAGGCCGGGGGCGGCGGCATCTCGGCCGACGGCGACCTGACCGTGATCGGCAGCCTGATCGCCGACAACGCCGTCACCGGAAACGGGCGCGAGGGCGGCGGCGTGCGGGTGGTCGACGGCCTGCTGACGATCCGCGCCTCGACCGTCAGCGGCAACGACGTGCAGCGCAACGGCGACGGCGCGGGCGTCTACATCGGCGCCGGCCGCGCGGTGCTGGAGAACGCGACGCTGGCCTTCAACGGGACCGGCTCGGGCGACCTGCGCGACACCCGCGGCGGGGGGCTGGCGGCGGGCACCGCGGACGTGGTCGCGGCCCACCTGACCGTGACCGGCAACCGCGCCGCGGACGGCGGCGGCCTGCACCTGGACGGCGGCGCGCTGAGCCTCGCCGACAGCCTGGCGCTGGGCAACGACGGCGCGAGCGAGATCTCGGGCGCCGGCGCGCGCGCCTTCCTGGGCCTGAACCTGGTGGGGACCGGGGCCGACGCCGACCCTTCGGACGGGGTGATGAACGCCGATCCTGCGGCGGTCTTCGCCGCCGTCGCGACGGTGGGAAGCGCCACGGCCGGCACGCTCGGCGACAACGGCGGGCCCACGCCCACGGTCCTGATCGCCCGCGGCGGCCCGGCCGAGAACGCGGGCGACCCCGCCTTCGCCGCGAGCCTGCCCGTCGACCAGCGCGGCTTCGCGCGGCAGGTGGGCCCCGCCCCCGACCTCGGCGCCGTCGAGCTTGGCGTGCCCGAGGTGCGCGGCACGCCCGGCCCCGACGACCTGAGCGGCACGGCGCTGGGGGAGCGGATGCTGGGGCTCGGCGACGACGACACGCTGCAGGCCGGCGGCGGCGACGACACACTCGAGGGCGGCGAGGGCGACGACACGCTCGACGGGGGCGAGGGGGACGACACGCTCGACGGCGGTCCGGGCGCGGACCGGATGATCGGAGGCCCCGGCGACGACGTGCACCGCGTGGACGATCCCGGCGACCGGGTGGTGGAGACGGCGGGCGGCGGCGTCGACCGGATCGAGACGACGATCTCCCTGTCGCTCGCCGACCTCGGGGCCGAGGTCGAGCGGCTGGTCTTCACGGGCGAGGGCGACTTCGTCGGCCGCGGCGACGCGCGCGCCAACACCATCGACGGCGGCGCGGGCGCCGACCTGCTGGCGGGCGAGGGCGGCGACGATCTGCTGCGCGGGGGCGAGGGGCGCGACGTCGCCGCCTTCTCGGGCGTGCGGCGCGGCTACTCGGTCGCCTACGACGTGGCTCAGGACGCCTATGCGGTCGAGGACATCGACCCGGGCGACGGCGACGACGGCCGCGACCTGCTGCGCGGGATCGAGGCGCTGGCCTTCGCCGACGGGACCCTGCCGCTCGCCGCGCTGACCGGCGGCCCGGTGATGGAGTTCGGCTCGCTCGAGCTCGACGACGCGGGCGCGAGCGTCGCCTTCTCCCACGCCTTCGTCGACCCGGTGGTGGTCGCCTTCGTCGCCACCGCCAACGGCGCCCAGCCGGTCGAGGCGCGGATCACCGGGGTGAAGGCGGGCGGCGCCAACGGCTTCTCGCTGCGGCTGCAGGAGCCCGACCACCTCGACGGGACGCATGCCGTCGAGACGGTGCGCTGGCTCGCGGTCGAGAGCGGCGCCTGGCGGCTGCCGGACGGGCGCCTGGCGGAGGCCGGCCATTACGAGGACCGCGGCCAGCTGGTCCCCGACGGCTTCGACCGCATCGACTTCTCGGCCGGGTTCGAGAGCCGCCCCGCCGTCTTCGCCCAGGTGCAGAGCGACGTGGGCAAGTCCTTCGTCACCATGCGCCAGCGCGGCGACGACGCGGGCGGAGTGGAGCTCGCCATGCAGGAGGAGGAGGCGAACGAAGGCTCGGGCCACGCGCTGGAGCGGATCGGCTGGATCGCCATCGAAGAGGGCTTTCTCGCCGCCGACGGGCTGGCCTTCGAGGTCGGCTCGATCGGGGGCGTGACCCACCAGGGCGCGACCATCGTCCCCTCCGCCCGCTTCGGCGGCCCGGTGCAGGGCGGCGCGACGCTGTCGAGCGTCGTGGGCGCCGACCCCGCCTGGGCGCGGGGCGACGGTTTCGCCGACGCGTCCTTCCGGGTGCGGGTGGAGGAAGACGCGAGCGCCGACGCCGAGACCAACCACGTGGGGGAGCGGGTGGACTGGTTCGCCTTCGGCGCCTCCGACGCGGGCGCGGGCGCGCGGTCGGCCTCCGGGGGCGTGCTCCCGGGCGTGCCGCTGACCCCGGCGCTGGAGACGGGGACGGCGCGGCTCGACGACGGCGGGGCGACGATCTCCTTCCGCGGCGACTACGTCGATCCGGTGGTGGTCGCCTTCGTCGCCACCCGCAACGGCGTGCAGCCGGCGGTGGTGCGGATCTCGGACGTGGGGCCGGGCTCGGCGACGCTCAGGCTGCAGGAGCCCAACCACCTCGACGGCGGCCATGCGTTCGAGACGGTGAGCTACCTCGTCGCCGAGGCCGGGCGCTGGCAGCTGCCCGGCGGACAGGTGTTCGAGGCCGGGCGGCTCGACAGCAGCCTGCTGACCAGCCAGGGGTTCGAGAGCGTGAGCTTCGCCGCCGGGTTCGACGCGCGCCCCGCGCTGCTGACCCAGGTGCAGACCTCAGCCGGGGTGGATTTCGTCGTCGCCCGCTCCCGCGCCGTCGACGGGGACGGGTTCGAGCTGGCGATGCAGGAGGAGGAGGCCCTGATGGACGGCGGCCACGCCGTCGAGACGCTGGGCTGGATCGCCTTCGAGACCGGCGCCGGCGGGGCCGACGACTTCCTGTGGGAGGCGGGGACGACCCCGGGCGTGGACCACCGCGGCGCGACGACGAGCCTGGGCGCGCCCCACCCGGTCCCCACCCACGCGGTCGCGGCGCTGTCGAGCTTCGCCGGCGCCGACCCGGCCTGGGCGCGGGGCCTCTCCGCCTCCGCCACGGGGTTCGCGGCGATGGTCGAGGAGGACGCCAGCGCCGACGCCGAGACCAACCATGTCGGCGAGACGCTGGACTGGTTCGCCTTCTCGCGCGCGGGCCTGATCTCGGCGCTCGACATCGACCCGGCCTGAGAGGGCGCGCTCCGCCGCCATGTCGGCAGCGGCCGCGCCTTCAGGCTCGGGCGCATGGAGGACGACCCGCGCCGCCTGCGGGCGGGATCCCGTGCGCCGCGACCGGGTCCGGGGCAGGTCCTGCGAGCCCCCCCTTCGACGCGTTTCCTCTGGTGACTCGGCGCCGATGTGCGCAGGTTGGGCGCCGACGTGGATACGAACCGCGCCCGGACGTCCGCGCCGAGCCGACGGCGCCCGGCCGCTGAAGAAAAGATCACCGGAGGACACCCATGACCGCCGAGACGGAGGCGCCGGCCGGCGCCGTGCGCCGCACGCTGGAGAACGGGATCGGAACCCTGATCCTTGACAACCCCGCCGCGCGCAACGCCATGTCCGCCAGCCTTCAGGCCGACCTGATCGAGGGGCTGAAGGTGTTGGGCGCGGACCCCGCGTGCCGGGTGATCGTGATCGCGGGCGCCGGCGGGCATTTCTGCGCCGGCGGCGATGTGAAGGGGATGACGACGCTGGACGCCGACAACGCCCACGGCAAGCTGGTGAAGATGCAGGAGATGATCCGCGGCGTGGTCGAGGCGCCCAAGCCCGTGATCGCCGCGGTCGAGGGCGTGGCCGTGGGCGGCGGCATGGCGCTCGCCGTCGCCTGCGACTTCGTGGTGGCCGCCCGCGACGCCCGCTTCGCCTCGGCCTTCGTGAAGATCGGGCTGATGCCGGACCTGGGCGCGATGTGGACGCTGACCATGCGCATGGGGCTGGGCCGGGCGCGGGCCTTCCTGATGTCGGGCGAGGTGATGGGCGCCGAGGCCGCGCGCGAGGGCGGCATGATCGAGGAGGTGGTCGACCCCGGCCAGGCCCTGCCCCGCGCGCAGGAGATGGCCGCGGGCTTCGCGACCATGGCGACCCGGGCGCTGGCGCGCACCAAGTCCTACATGGCGCGCATGCCGATGGGCTTCGACGAGGCCCTGAAGCTGGAGCCCGACGCGCAGACCGCCTGCATCATCTCCGAGGATTTCGCCGAGGGGCGCGCGGCCTTCCTCGAGAAGCGGGCGCCGGTGTTCAAGGGGCGGTAGGGAGCGCTCGCGACGAGGGGGGAGCGGCGCATCGAACTGCGCGGGGCGCGGGGGAGGCGGGGGGCTTCAGCCGGCGCCCTGTCCCTCCCAGTACGGCGCGCGCAGGTCGCGCTTGAGGATCTTGCCGGCGGAGCTCAGCGGCAGCGGCTCGGTCCGGATCTGCACCTCGCGAGGACACTTGTAGGGGGCGAGCCGCGCCCGGCAGAAATCGATCACCGCCTGCGGCTCGACCGTCGCGCCCGCGCGCGGGACCACGATCGCCAGCACCGTCTCGCCCCATTGCGGATGGGGGATGCCGATGACGGCGGATTCGGCCACGCCCGGAACCTCGGCGATCACGTTCTCGACCTCGATGGCGAAGACGTTCTCGCCCCCGGTCTTGATCATGTCCTTCAGGCGGCCGGCGAGGAACAGGAACCCCTCCTCGTCCAGCCAGCCGAGGTCGCCGGAGTGCATCCAGCCCTCGCGCAGCGCGGCCGCCGTCTCCTCCGGCCGGTTCCAGTAGCCCTGCATCACGTTGGGGCCGCGGATCGCGATCTCCCCGACCTCGCCTGGATCGGCGCGGCTTCCGTCCTCGCGCCGCACCTCGACCTCGCACAGCAGCCCCGCCTGCCCGCAGGAGCGGCGCTTGGCGGCGTGAGGACCCTCGGTCACCGAGTACTTGCCGGGCAGCATGGTGGCGATGGAGGAGACCTCGGTCATGCCGTAGCCATGCACGAACCGCGCGTTGGGCAGCAGCGTCAGGGCCCGGCGCAGGGTCTCGTCCTCGATCGGGCTGGCGCCGTAGAGGACGTTGCGCAGGCTCGAAAGATCCCGGGTCTGCGCGTCGGGATGGTCGAGCAGCATCTTGATCATCGTCGGCACGAACTGCGCGTTGGTCACGCCGCAGGCCTCGATCTGCGCGAGGCAGGCGGCGGGATCGAAGCGGGGCACGTAGGCGTGGGCGCCGCCCATCATCGTGATCGCGAAGGTCGAGGTTCCGTCGGCCAGGTGGAACATCGGGGCCGAGTGCAGGTAGATCGACTCCTCGGTGAACTGCAGCGAGGCCATGGCGTTGATCGCGTTGGCGCAGATGTTGTCGTGGCTGAGCATCACCCCTTTCGAGGCGCTGGTGGTCCCCGCGGTGTAGTAGAGCCCGGCGAGATCCTCGCCGCCCCGCTCCAAGTCCGCCATCGGCTCGGCGCCCGTCGCCAGATCCTCGTAGGGGACGAGGTCGGCGGCGCCGTCGCCGCCCTGCCCGATCAGGACGGTGCGGCCCCAGGCGGCGGGGCGCGGGGTCATTCGGCGGGCCAGCGCCAGGCCCTCGGCGTCGGCGATCAGCACGCCCACGCCCGCATCCTCCATCAGGAAGGCGAGCTCGCGCGGGGTCAGGCGCCAGTTCATCGGCACCGCCACGGCGCCGCACCAGGGAAGGACGAACAGCGCCTCGAGGTAGAATTCGGAGTTGAAGGCGAGCAGGCCCACCCGGTCGCCGGGCGCCACGCCCAGCGCGCGCAGGCCGCCGGCGAGACGCGCGACCCGCCCGATCGCCTCGCGATAGCTCCGCCGCCCTTCGGGCGAGACCCGGATCGCCCCGTTCGGGTTGGTGGCGACGGCGCGTTTGAGGCCATGCGTCAGCTGCATGAGCGATCCTCCCCAGGAATGGTCCCCGGGCTCTGCGGCCCGTTCCGCCCGATCCGGCGGGCGTTCGAGACCGGAGATACGATTTCAGTAAGCGAAACGAAAGATTCCCCGCGGGCGGATCCCGTCGCCTGACGCCGGCGCCCGGCGGCGCGCCGGCCCTCAGGCGGCCGCGGGGCGCAGGGCGGCGAGCCCCTCGACGATGGCGTCCGTATCGGCGAGGCAGCCGAAGACGCCGTCCTCGACGGTCACCATCTTCAGGGCGGCGGCGTGGATCTCGGCGTCGCCGCTGGCGCAGGCGTCGGCGGCGGTCAGGCACTGGAAGTTCAGGTCGCAGGCCTGGCGCAGGGTGGTGTGCACGCAGACGTCCGTCGTCACCCCCGCCACGATCAGATGCGTGATCCCCCGCGCCCGCAGGACGTGGTCGAGGTCGGTGTGGGTGAAGGCGCCGTTGCAGGTCTTGTCGACGACGACGTCCTGCGGCGCGACCTCCACCCCCGCCTCGATCTCGAAGCCCGGCGTGCCGCGCAGCAGCGCCTGGGAGCGGTCGAGCCCGCTGCGCGCGCGCCGCCAACGCTCGTAAGGGGTCATGTCGGCGAGGTCGGCGCGGTAGCCCTGCCGGGTGTGCACGACCGTTCCGCCCACGCCGCGGACCGCGGCCGAGATCCGGTTCACCTGCGGGATCACCCGGCGCAGCGGCGCGGGGTCGTAGCCCATGCGCGCGAAATAGCCCTCCGGCGACAGGAAGTCGTGCTGCAGGTCGATGGCCACGAAGGCCAGCGCCGCGGGGGCGAGGCGACCGTCGTAGGGCCAGTCGAAGGGCTCGGCTCGGATCATGGGCGCGAGCCTAGCACGCCCCGCCCGGCGCGGAAGCGGCCCGCGCGCCGCAGGCGGCGCCCGTCCCGGGCCGAACGGGACGCGCGGCGCCGCGGGGGCGCGGGGCGGGGCCGGGCGACGGGCGGGGCGCGATGCTGGACAGGGCGCGGGGGGATCGCCCAGACTGGAGGCCATGGCCGGACGGGCCCGCTCCCGTCGGGCCGCCCGGTCCTGGGGAGGCGACCATGGCTCTCGACGGCTCCGCGCGCCTGCGCGTGCCCACCTTCTGCGCCCTGTGCACCTCGCGCTGCGGCGCGGTCGCGACGGTGGAGGGGGGGCGGCTGACCGCGCTCGCCGCCGATCCCTCGCACCCCACCGGGCAGGCCCTGTGCCTGAAGGGCAAGGTGGCGCCCGAACTGGTCGAGAGCCCGCGCCGCCTGCTGCACCCGATGAAGCGCACCCGCCCCAAGGGCGACCCTGACCCGGGGTGGGAGCGGATCTCCTGGGACGAGGCGCTGGAGCTGGCGGCGACGCGCCTGAACGCGCTGGCGGCCGAGCATGGGCCCGAGACGGTGGCCTTCAACACCGTCTCCCCCTCCACCTCGGCGCTGTCGGATTCGCGCCACTGGGTGGTGCGCCTGCGCCGCGCCTTCGGCAGCCCCAACCACTCCACCTCCTACGAGCTGTGCGGCTGGGGGCGGTGGATGGGCAACCTGCTCAGCTGGGGCTCGGCCCTGCCGGCGGGCGTGATGCCGGACATGGAGCGGGCGGGCTGCATCCTGCTGTGGGGCTACAACCCCACCGTCTCGCGCATCGCCCATGCGACCGCGGCCGTCGCGGCGGTGCGCCGGGGGGCGAAGCTGGTGGTGGTCGATCCGCGCAACGCGGGCCTCGCCCGGCGCGCGGACGAATGGCTGCGCGTGCGACCCGGGACCGACGGGGCGCTGGCGCTGGGCCTCGCCCACGTGCTGATCCGCGACGGGCTTTACGACGCCGGGTTCCTGCGCGCCTGGACCAACGCCCCCGCCCTGGTGCGCGAGGACGACGGCCGCCTGCTGCGCGCGGGCGACCTGGCCGGCGGCGCGGACGACCCCGCGCAGGATCCGGGGGCCCTGCTCGCCTGGTCCGAGGCCGCGGGCGCCCCCGTCCCCTGCCGCCTGGGCGAGGCGGACCCGGCGCTGGCGCTCGCCGGCCGGTTCGAGGTCGCCACCCCCGCCGGCCCCGTCGCCTGCCGCCCGGTCTTCGCGCGCTGGGCCGAGCTCTGCGCCCGCCACGACCCGGCCGAGACCGAGCGGCTGACCGACATCCCCGCCGAGCAGGTGGAGCGCACCGCGGCCCTGATCCACCAGGCCCGACCGCTCGCCTACATGACCTGGAGCGGGCTCGAGCAGCAGTCGAACGCCAACCAGGCGGCGCTGGCGATCGGCCTGCTCTACGCCCTGACCGGCGACTACGACGCGCCCGGCGGCAACGTCGAGCTGCCCGTGGTCCCCGCCGCCGACGTGCAGGGCGCCGAGTTCCTGAGCGCGGAGCAGCGCGCGAAGACCGTGGGGCGCGAGACCCGCCCCCTGGGCCCCGCCGCCTACGAGGAGGCGAACTCCGCCGACGTCTACCGCGCGATCCTCGAGGGGGAACCCTACCGGATCCGCGGGCTGGTCAGCTTCGGCTCGAACCTGCTGATGGCCCATGCGGACGGCGACGCGGGCGCGAAGGCGCTGGCGGCGCTGGAGTTCCATGTCCACGTCGATCACACGCCCAACCCCTCGGCCGACTTCGCGGACCTGCTGCTGCCCGCCGCCACGCCCTTCGAGACCGAGGGCCTCAAGATCGGCTTCGAGATCAGCGCCGAGGCGAACGGGCTGGTGCAGCTCCGCCGGCCGCTGGTCGAGCCGCGGGGCGAGTCGCGGGCCGACGCGCGGATCGTCTTCGACCTCGCCTGCGCTCTCGGGCTGGGGGACCGGTTCTGGGACGGCGACCTCGACGCGGGAATGCGCGCGCAGCTCGCCCCCTCGGGCGTGACGCTCGAGGCGCTGCGCGCGGCGCCCGAGGGGGTGCGCGTGCCCCTCGTCCAGCGGCATCGCAAATACGCCGAGCCGGGGCCGGACGCCGAGGGGCCGCGCGGCTTCGCCACCCCCTCGCGGCGGGTGGAGCTCTATTCCGAGCGGCTGCTGGCGCACGGCTACGACCCGCTGCCCGTCTACCGGCCCCCGCTGGTCGAGCCGCGGCGCGCGCCGCGCTTCCCGCTGACGCTGACCTGCGCCAAGGACACGCTGTTCTGCGAGACCCAGCACCGCGGCGTTCCCGCCCTGCGCCGCCGCCAGCCCGACCCGCCCGTCGACCTGCACCCCGACGCCGCCGCCGCGCGGGGGATCGCGGCGGGCGACTGGGTGCGCATCCGCACCCCGCACGGCCAGTCGCTGGCCCGCGCCCGGCTCGATCCCGCGCTCGCCCCGGACGTGGTCTGCGGCCAGCACGGCTGGTGGGAGCCGTGCGAGGAGCTGGACGCGCCGGGCTATCCCGCGCTGGGCCCCGGCAACTCGAACTTCAACGCCATGATCGGCCATGACGCGGTCGATCCGGTCAGCGGCTCGGTCCCGCTGAGGGCCTATGTCTGCGAGGTCGAGCGGCTGGAGACGCCGCCCTCTGCAGGCTGACGGGCGCCCGCCCTCCCCCGCTCGCCCCCCGCGGGAAAAGGTTGACTTGCGAGGCGCTTGAAGGGGAGGGTTCAGGGGTTGTCCGCGCGTAAGCGCCGTCCGGCCCCGCCGGCGCGGCCACGGGCGACGAGAGGGGACGCGAAGGGAGCGGCGTTGCGATTCGCATCCGTGGTCTGGGGGGCGGCCGAAGGCAGACGGCTGTGGCTCCTGTGCGTGCTGGCGATCGCCATGGTCAGCCCCGTGGGCGTGCTCGCGGTGGTCAACAACGTGATCTCCGGCGGCGCCGGCTACACGGTGCGCGGGGCGGACGTGGCGCTGTTCGTGCTCTCGGCGATGGGCGTGGTCGCGGGCCAGCTGGTCGGCGCGCGGATGAGCGTCGACGCGGTCGAGACCATGCTCGACGGGATGCGGATGCGCCTGGTCGAGAGCCTGCGCCGCCTGGAGTACTCGGATTTCGAGCGCATCGGCGGCGGGCGCATCTACGACGCCCTGACCCGCAACACCGCCCTGATCTCGGAAGCCGCGATGGTGGTGCTGCCGGGCTACGCGGCGCTGGGATCGCTGGTCCTGGGGGGGCTCTACACGCTGATGCTCTCGCCGGTGGTGTTCTTCACGCTGGCCGGCATCGTCGGCGCCTCGGCGGTGCTCTACACCATCTCCCAGCGCAGCGTGCGCGCCGCGCTGATCGAGGCGTCGCAGGCCGAGACCGGCTTCCTGCGCCTGCTGGGCCACGTGATCCACGGCTTCAAGGAGACCCGGCTGCACCGCCCCCGCGGCGCCGCGCTGGAGCACGAGCATCTCTCGCCCGCCTCGGCCGACTATCGCGACGCGCGGGCGCAGGCGGCGGCGCGGATCCATCGCGGGATCTCGATCTCCTACGGGTTCTTCTACGTGATGCTGGCCTCGATCGCCTTCGTGCTGCCGCCCTTCGTGGGCGACCAGGAGGTGATCGTGCAGTCGATCTACGTGGCGATCTTCCTGCTCTCGACGGTGGAGATCATCCTGCGCTCGATCCCGCTGGTCGCGCGGGCGGAATTCGCGCTCGACGATCTCGAGAGCGCCGAGCGCAGGGTCGAGGCGGCCTCGGCGGGCGTCGAGACCGGGGAGGCGCCGGCCGGCTTCTCCGAGCTCGGCGTGCGGGCCGCGACCTTCACCTACCGCGACGCGCAGGGCGCGCCGGTGTTCTCGATCGGGCCGGTGGACCTGAGCGTGCCGGCGGGCCAGACGCTGTTCGTGGTGGGGGGCAACGGCTCGGGCAAGTCGACGTTCCTCAAGCTGCTGTGCCGGCTCTATCCGCCGGACACGGGCGCGCTGGAGCTCGACGGGCGGCCGGTGGGGCCGGCGCAGGCGGCGGCGTGGCGGGGGCTGTTCAGCTCGGTCTTCACCGACTTCCACCTCTTCGACCGGCTCTACGGGCTCGAGGATCGCACGCCCGAGGAGGTGAACGACCTGCTCGCGGATCTCGGGCTGGGGGGGAAGGTGCGCTTCGTGGACGGCGCCTTCTCGACCACCGAGCTCTCGACCGGGCAGCGCAAGCGCCTGGCGCTGGCCGTGGCGCTGCTGGAGCGGCGCCCGGTGCTGATCCTGGACGAGGTCGCCGCCGACCAGGACCAGGAGTTCCGCGAACGGCTCTACCGCGAGATCCTGCCCCGCCTGAAGCGCGAGGGCCGGACCCTGATCGTGGTCAGCCATGACGACCGATACCACGACGGCGCCGACCGGGTGATCCGCTTCGCCGACGGCCGCATCGTCGAGGACCGACGACTGGAGGGAGAGCGCGCGTGACCGACGCCAGGACCCCCGCCCCCGATCCCTCGGGCCCGCCCCCCCCGGGCCCGCCCCCCTCCGACGCCCGGCGCCGCCGCGACCGGCGGGAGAAGCCGCCGCTGTTCTCGCGGAGCGAGCGCATCGTCGCCTGGGCGGTGGGGCTAACGAGCTTGATCTCGATCGTGCTGCTGATCCTGTGGAACGTGATCTTCGTGCAGATCCTGCCGGGCCAGGCGGGGGTGCGCTACAAGCTGCTGGCCGGCGGCACCGACCTGGGCGAGCCGCTGCCCGAGGGCTATGCGCTGAAGCTGCCCTGGGACCGGATCTACATCTACGAGCTGCGCGTGCAGCAGTTCCCCTTCTCGATCGAGGCGCTGTCCTCCGAGGGCATGTCGGTGCGCATCGAGGGCAACGTCATCTACCGCGCCCGCTACGCCACGCTGGGCGAGCTGCAGAAGGGCGTGGGGCCGGAATACCGCGCCCGCGTGGTGGGCCCCGTCTCGGTCGCCGCGATCCGTCATGCGGTCGCCAACCACACCTCGAACGAGCTCTACTCGATCAACTTCGACCAGCTGAAGCAGGAGGTGATCGAGGACATCACCTCCCACGCCGCGGCGGAGGTGATCGAGTTCCTGGACGTGGCCGTGCGCGGCATCTACCTGCCCGAGCAGGTGACCCAGGCCATCGACCAGAAGCTGGCGCAGGAGCAGCTCGCCGCCTCCTACGAGTTCCGGATCATGTCCGAGAAGCAGGAGGCCGAGCGCCGCCGGATCGAGGCGATCGGCATCCGCTCGTTCTACACCATCGTCTCCGAGGCGCTGAACGACTCCCTGCTGACCTGGCGGGGGATCGAGGCGACGGTGCAGCTCTCGAAGTCGCCCAACGCCAAGGTGGTGGTGGTGGGCAACGGCAAGGACGCGATGCCCCTGATCCTGGGCGGGGAGCTGGGCGCCCTGCCCGCCACCGCCCAGCCGATCCCCGAGATGGGCGCCGACCAGGCAAACACGCTGCCAAGCTGGAGCGAGATGCCGATGCTGTTCCCCGAGCTTCAGCAGCAGGTGGATTCGCGCGGCGCCCGCACCCTCGGCGCGCTGCCGCCGCGCGGCCCGCTGCCCGCCGACGGCTCCGCCCCCCCGGCCGAGCCCGGCGACGGGATGCCCGCCCCGCCGGGCGGCCTGCGCGGCGGAAGCGGGAGCGACGGCGACGACCCCGCCGCCTCGGTCGCCCGCCCGGGCGGGGAACCGGCCGGCGGCGCGATCCCCCAGAACGGCGCGCAGCCCGCGCCCGACGGCTCCGCGCCGCCGCGCGCGGTGGACCCGACGGACTGAGGCGGAGGGACGACGCGCCCCGCCTGAGGGCGAGGCCGAAGGAGAAGGGCGGAGCCCGCTCGCGGCGCGGCGGGCCCCGCGGATCGAGGCGGCCTCCGCCGAGGGGGCCGCGACGCGCCGGAGCCGGAGGACGCGATGCTTCCCTACATTCTGTGGCTGCTCTACATCGGCGGCGCGCTGGGCGCGGCCTGGCTGGGGCGCACGACGCTGGCGGGCTTCGGGGGCTGCCTGCTGCTGTCGCTGCTGCTCACGCCCCTGGCGGTTCTGCTGGCCCTGCTGCTTCTGCAGCGTCGTCCCGCCCGCTGAGCGCGAATTCGGCGAGCGCGGTCTCGACCAGCGGATCGACGCCGGTCAGGCGGGCGAAGTGGCGATGCTCGCCCAGGCCCAGCGGACAGCCGGCGAGGCCCAGGTCCTCGGCCGCGAGCGCGAGGCCCAGCGCGTGGACGCCCGCGTGCATCAGGCCCAGCCGGTAGGCGTTGGAGTAGTAGCGCCGCGCCAGCGCGCCCGGCCGCCAGCCCATCACCACCACCGCGTCGGGCGGCGCCCCGGCCGACATGGCCCCTTCGGCCTGCGCGAGGACCGCGGCCAGCGGATCCGCCTCGCCCGGCCCCGCGTCGCGCCCCGCAGGGCCCTCGCCGATGGCGCTTCGCCCCGCGTCGGGGAAGCGGGTCAGCGCGTGGGCGACGTCGTCGTAGCCGTAGAAGCCCCGCGGCAGGCCCAGGCAGCGCCCCACCGCCACGTAGAGCGAGACGTCCCCTTTCGCGCCCCCGCCGGGCAGGTTGCGCAGCACGGCGCCCGGAAGCTCGTCGCGCCGGTCGTCGCGGCGGCGCGCGACCCGCCACAGAAGCGCGCCCAGCGCCGCGAGGGTCAGCGGCCGCGCCCCCGGCTCCCGGCGGGAGCGGCGACGCTCCAGCACCTCGGCGAGGGGGCGGGAGGGGAGGTCGGGCGCCGGGCGCGGCAGCGCGATGCGCGGCAGGCCCGGACGCGCCCAGGCGGGCGGCGGGCCGGCGAAGGAATCGTCCCTGTCCCGCTCGGGAAGGCCCGGGATCGGCGCGTGCATCCGCGTCACGTCCCGGGTCAGGCGATGGGCGAGCCGGTCCCAGGTGGTCCAGTCCGCGGCGGGCGGGTCCGGGGCCGCGGGATCGGGCGGCGGGCGCAGGATCCCCGCGGCGGCGAAAGCCGCGCGGGCGGCGGCGGGCAGCGGCGGCGCGCCGGGCCGCCCCGCGCCCATGATCGCGCCCACCAGCGGCAGGCCGGCGGGCGTCACCGTCACCACCGCGTCGATGTCCGGAACCTCCAGCAGCAGCCCGGAGGTGGCCCATGCCAGCACCGCGCCCTCGGCGATCCGCAGGTCCGGCGTCGCCGGCACGGTCGACAGGGGGGCGTAGCGCCCGCTGAGCGGCAGGATCTCGACCGCGCGCAGGTCGGGGGCGCCGTACCACCACGCCAGCAGGCGCGAGCGGCTGAGATGCAGGAGCGCGGTCCAGGCCTCGGCCCCCAGCCGCCGGGCCGCCGCCTCGGGCGTCTCGCCCGCGCCCGAGCGCCCCGCCGTGGGGGGCGCCCCCGGCTCGGCCTCGCCCGCGCAGAGCGCGGCGAAGCGCGACCAGGGCGCCCCGCCGCGGGCCAGCGCCGCCAGCGCGCGGCCCAGCGCCGGGTCGCGCCAGGGGATCTCGGCCTTCAGCCCCTGCACCAGGGTCAGGCTCAGGGCGCCGTCGCGCAGTTGCGCCGAGGTCACGTCGGGATGCAGGCCCAGGTGCAGCCGCCAGCCGGGATCCGCGCCGCCCATCCCGCCGCCCGGCCGCGTCGCGGCCTGGCCCGCGGCGGGCGGGCGGGCGAAGGCGAGGCGCACGACCTCCCCGTCCGTCCGACCGGCGCCGGCCGATCCCGCGGCCTCCGCGCCGGGACGCTCCGGCTCGTCGCCGCTCATGACGCGGGGCTCCGGAGCGCGGGGCGCCGAGCCGGGGGGGCCGAGAGGGGGGCGGGGCGGGTCACAGGACGAAGTCGATCGGGTTCAGCTCGTCCTCCCGCGCGGGGCGGTCGCGCCAGCCCATCTTCGCAGGAACCTCGAGCAGGCGTCCCGGGCCGCGCCGGGACCAGAAATGGCGCATCCCCGGCGCCACCACCTTCACGCAGCTCAACGGCAGGTCGCCGCGCGCATAGTCGTGGACCATCAGCTCCACCCCGCAGGCGGCCAGCCGGTCGCGCGCCTCGAGCACCGCGCCCCGCAGGCTGGGGGCCGGCGGCCGGGCCATCGCGCGCACGTCGCGCAGCGGGCCGGGCGCGGGGCGCAGCCAGGGCTGGGTCTCCAGCGTCTCGCGCTCCATCCAGCGGGCGAGGTGGCCGTCGAATTCCTGCGTCTCGGCCTCCGCCGACTCCGGCCGGTCGAAGGCGATGATCTGGTTGAGCTCGGTCAGCGCCCGCTCGGCCGCGACGCGGGGGTCGAAATGGGCGCCGAAGCCCATCAGGATCCGCCCGCCCCCCTCCGCCATCGCCGAGACGGCGACGGCCGCGGGGATGCCCACGTCTGTCGTCACGTCGATCAGGTGCACGGTGCGCCCGCGCCCGGCGTAGACGGCCAGCATCCGCTCGACGAAGGCGTCGTCGATCCCCTCGAGCGCGATGCCCGGATGCTGCAGGCGGTTGTACCACCAGATCGCCACCGCATCCCGCTCGATCACCTCCAGCAGGCCCTGCAGCGCGGCCTCGGCCGGGGTCGCGCCCGCGGCGCAGCCGTTGGAATCGCCCAGCGCGAAGGCGTGGTCGCCGGGCACGTTCCGCGGCCGGTAGCCGTAATGGAGGAAGCGCGTGGGCAGCCAGCGCGTGGTATCGTGCGTCAGCGACCAGACCGGCGTCCACTCGATCTCCTTCGTCTCGTCGAAGGGCAGCGGCACGTGGTGCAGGGGGCCGCTCGTCGCGTTGATCCGCTCCCGCTCGGCGTACTGGCGTTCGGAGAAGCCGAGCAGCGCGTGGGGGTGGACCGCGGCCTCGCCCAGGTCGGCCAGCCGGGCGCGGATGCGCGGCTCGGCCCCCGACCAGCCGCAGCCGTAGCGCTCCACCGCCTCGGCGAGGCAGGAGACGCGGGCCTGCGTCTCGGTCAGGCCCTTGCCGCTGGCCGAGCCCGCCTTGCCCGCCTGCCGGTTGCGGGTGAAGTCGACGCCGCCGCGGTTGGCCTGGGAGGCGTTGAAGACGTAGAGACCGCGGTCGTGGTCGTGGCCCGGGACCATGTCGCTGACGATGCCGGTCAGGTCGCTGACCAGCGGCTCCAGCCGGGCCAGGGCCTGCTCGGCCGTCCAGGCGCGCCAGCCGCCGATCTCGCTGTCGACCGAGGCTTCCTCCCCCAGCGCGAAGGGCGCGGCGGCGGCCGGCGCGGGCGGCGCGGCGGGGCCGCAGTCGGGGCAGTCGAGGAAGGTCCAGTGGCGGTGCGTCTCCCGCGCGCCGGTGGCCCCGTCGAGCGCCAGCAGCGCGCCCGAGAGCGCGTCGCCCTGCTCCAGCGCCATGCGCGTGATCTCGAGCGTCGCGGCCGCGCGCGCCAGCTCCAGCGAGGCAGGCAGCCAGGCGCGGGCGGGGCGGGGGCCGGCGACGCCCGCGGGGGCGAGCGCGTCGTTGGGCCGATGCTCGGCCATGCGGCGCGCGAGGCAGGTCAGGCACCCGCCCCCGGCCGCGCCGCCGAAGCCCGGCCCCATCAGCGGCCCGATCAGCGCGCGCCGCCCGCCCGGGCGCATCGGCAGCCAGGCGCGGTCCGGGCCCAGCGCCGCGGCGAGGTCCTGCAGCGCGGGGTCGAGGTAGTCGTCGACCAGCGCCACCACCAGCTCGGCCGAGCGCAGGTCCCCCGGCGCGAAGCCCGAGCCCATCAGCATCGCCGTCAGCGCCCCCGCCCCGGCCGAGCCCGCGGCGGCGCTGCGCCCCAGCCCCGCCACCGCGACGCGGATGCCGGCGAGGCGCAGCTCGGTCTCCGCCGGGGGCAGGCCGCCCTCGGACCAGAAGGCCTGTCGGTTCACGTCCGCGCCGGGGGCCAGCGCCACCACCTGCCCCGCCTCGTAGAGGCTGACGAGCGTGCGGCGCGCCTGCTCGCCCGCGTCGGCGGCGGCGCCGGGGACGGCGGCGATTTCGGCCAGGATCTCGGCGCCGGTGCGCTCTCCGGTCAGGCGGGGGAGGAGGCGGGCGTAGAGGTCGCCGCGCAGGCGCAGGCTTCGCCCCTCGGCGAACAGCAGGAAGCGGTCGCTCGCCTCCCGGTGGACGGTGAAATGCGGCGCGATCGCCAGGTGCTTGTCCGCCAGGTCCGTGGCCATGCCGTGTCGCGCCTCCGCTCGTCCGGCGCCCAGGCGCCCTCCCCTTTCCTTGCGTAAATCCGCGAAGACCGCGCTGGCAAGCCAAACCTCGCCGGCGCCGCAATCGCGAAGTGCTTCAATGTGAACGATTTTTCATGCGATTGTTCTTTACCAAGCGTCAGAGCTGTGGAACTCTCCGTAAAGGAGAACGCTTCGGCAAGGCTTCCCGCCTCGCCTGAGCTGTCGCTGCGTCCGACCAGGGGGGACGGCATGACGGCCGAGATCGAAGCCAAGTCCGGGGACGCGCCTGCGCCGACCTCCGCCGCGGACGCCGAGAGTGCGCGGATCATCTGGAATCACGTGGCCTACGCCGCGGTGGCGGGGCTGGTCCCGATCCCCGCGGTGGACGTCGCCGCGGCGACGACCGTGCAGGTGCGCATGGTCGCGCAGCTGTGCGAGGCGCGCGGCGTCAGGTTCTCGGAACAGGCGGTCAAGACGGTGATCTCGACCCTGCTGACCGTGGGCCTGCCCCGGGGGCTCCTGGGCTATCCGGTCGCTTCCGCCGCCAAGGCGGTGCCGGGGGTGGGGACGCTGCTGGCGGTGGCCACGCTGCCGGCCCTGAACGGCGCGATCACCTGGGCCGTGGGCCGGGTGTTCGACTGGCATTTCGCCCGCGGCGGCACGATCGAGTCGCTCGATCCCGCCGCCATGAGCAGCCGCTTCGCGGCCGAGGTCGAGAAGGGCAAATCCGCGGTGAAGTCCGCGATCCGCCGACGCGACACGTCGAAGGCGGAGGACGCCGAGGTCGTGAAGACCGAGGCGAGCTGACCGGCCCGGCGGGCGCGCCCGCCGCCGCCGTCTCGAGAGCCGCCGTCCGCCCGGCGGCCGCGCCCCGCGCCGGCGGTTCGGCGCGACTGGCATCCCATGGGGGGAGGACCTGCAAGATGACCCACCACCTGATCGCCGCGACCTTCAGGGTCGACCGCGCCGTGGCGGCGCCGCCGCCCGCGGCCTCGCCGCACGCGCCCGAAGGGGCGGAGGAGCTGGACGGCCGCGCCGCGGCTTCGGCGCCCTGCGCCTTCCCCTGCGCCTTCTGCGGCGCGCCCGAGGCCGTCGCGGCCGAGGACCTCGAGGGACGCGCCGCCGCCTCCGCGCCGTGCGTAGTCCCCTGCGCCTTCTGCGGCGCGCCCGAGACCTCCGCGGCCGAGGACCTCGACGGACGCGCCGCCGCCTCCGCGCCCTGCGCCTTCTGCTGCGTCTTCTGCAAGGCGCCCGACAACGCCTCCGCCGAGGATCTCGACGGCAGGACCGCCGCCGCGGCGCCCTGCGTCCCCTGCGTCTTCTGCCGCGCGCCCGAGAGCGTGGCGACCGAGGATCTCGACGGGCGCGCCGCGGCCGCGGGCTTCTGCATGGTCCCCTGCGCCTGCCGCACGCCCGAGACCGCAGCGGCCGAAGACCTCGACGGACGCGCCGCCGCCTCCGCGCCCTGCGCCTTCTGCTGCGGCTTCTGCAAGGCGCCCGAAAGCGTCGCGGCCGAAGACCTCGACGGCAGGACCGCCGCCTCGGCGCCCTGCGTGTTCTGCTGCGTCATCTGCAAGACGCCGGAGACGGCCGAGGCCTCGGCCGAGGATCTCGACGGCCGCGCCGCCGGCTCCGCGCCCTGCGGGATCCCCTGCGTCCCCTGCGGCTGCCGGTCGACGCAGACCGAGGCCGAGGCGCCGGCCGCCCTCAGGGCCACGGGCTGAGCCCGGCCCGGTCCGCCGCCGCGCCCGCGCCGCGGCGGACCGCCCGACCGATCCTCCCGGCGCGGCGCGCGCCGTCCGGACCCGGCGTCGCGCGATGCCGGGTCCGTCCCGTCCCCGGCCGGCGCGAGACCCCGATGAGCGACCCCGATCTCCGCTTCGCCCCGGCGCGCCCCGAGGATGCGCCCGAGGCGCTGGAGGCCTGCGCCCCGATCTTCGAGAGCGCCCCCTCGCTGGGCGACTGGTGGGCCCGCCGCCTTCGCGACCCGCGGGGCCGTGTGCTGCTGACCCGCGACGCCTCCCGCCCGTCGCAGGCGGGATCCGGCGGCCCGGGCCGGCTCGTCGCGCTGACGATCGTGGACGAGAGGCCGATGGTCGCCCTCGACGGCCGCGCCGCCCTGACCCTGCCGCTCGCGGACGCGCCGCCAGGGCTGGACGCCGCCCTCCTCCCCGAGGTGGACGCGCTCGCCCGCCGGCTGGGCGTGGGGCTGCTGACCGCCACGATCCCCGCGCCCGACGACGGCGACCCGCCCTGCCCCGCGGGCTACGCCCCCCTCCAGCGGCTGCTGGTGGTCTCTCTGCCGCTCGACCAGCCCGCCTCCGCCCCGCCCGAGGGCGTGGCGGTCGCCCCCCATGACGGCGGCGATCCCGCGGCGGAGGCCGAGGCCGCCGACCTCTCCTGGCGGATGATGCGCCGCGAGGGCGTGTGGCCCCGCCTCGACGGCCCCGCCGTCGCCGCCCTGATGGCCGCGCCGGACAGCCTGTGGCTGCTGGCGCGCGACGCCGCCAGCGGCCGCGTGGTGGGCGTGGCCGAGACCAGCCCGCAGATGGGCTTCTACAGCATGATGGCGATCGCCCGCAGCCACTGGGGCACGGGCCTCGCCGACCACATGACCCGCGAGGGGCTGCGCGCCATGGCCGCGCGCGGCGCGACCCACGCCTTCTCGCTGGTGCGGCCCGGGAACGCGGCCTCGCTGAAGCTGCAGGCGCGGGCCGGGGCCGCGCCCACGGGCGCGATGATGATGTTCGCCCGCAAGGTGCCCCAGCCGGCGATGGCCTGAACCGCCGCCCCCGCGTCCCGCCGCCCGCTTGCGCGCGCCCCGCCCGCGCGCGCAACATGGCGCATGACCCGTGCAGAGCCCCGCCGATGACCGCCCCCGCCGACCGCCCCTGGCGCGTGGGCGTCCTGTTCTCGCGCAGCGGCCCCACCGCGGTGACCGAGACCGAGCACTTCCTGGGCACCGAGCTCGCCATCGCAGAGATCAACGCCGCCGGCGGCGTGCTGGGCCGCCCGCTGGAGCCCGTCGCCTACGATCCCGGCGGCGATCCCGACGCCTACCGCGCGCTCGCCCGCCGGCTGCTGGCCGAGGACGACGCGACGGTGATCTTCGGCGGCTCCACCTCCGCCTCGCGCAAGGCGATGCTGCCGATCGTCGAGCGCTACAACGGCCTGCTGTTCTACCCCTCGATGTACGAGGGGTTCGAGTACTGCGAGAACGTGCTCTACATGGGCTCGACCCTGAACCAGACGATCTTCCCGCTGGCCGACTGGCTGATGCGGCGCGGGGCGCGGCGGGTGCACCTGCTGGGGATCGACTACGTGTTCCCGCGCGAATCCAACCGCGTGATGCGCGACCTGGTCGAGAGCCGCGGCGGCGAGATCGTGGCCGAGCGCTACCTGCCCCTGGTCGCGACCGAGGACGCGGTCGCCGAGGAGGTGGCCGAGATCCGCCGCCTCGCGCCCGACGTGGTGTTCTCGACCGCCATCGGGCGCACGGCGCGGATGCTCTACGCCCAGTATCACGCCGCCGGCATCGACCGCCGCGCCCGCCCCATCGCCTCGCTGACCATGGCCGAGACGGAGATGCGCGAGATCGGGATCGAGAAATGCGACGGCCACGTTCTGGCCGCGACCTATTTCGGCGACCTCGACGCGCCCGGCAACGCCGACTTCGTGGCCCGCTTCCGCGCCCGGTTCGGGGCGCAGGCGACGCCCACGATCTGGTCCGAACCCGCCTACGTGCAGACCCGGCTGTTCGCCCGGGCGCTGGCGGAGGCGGGCTCGATGGACCCCCGCCGCCTGTCCCGCGCCTGCCTGGGGCAGGAGCTGCGCGCGCCCGAGGGGCCGGTGCGCCTCGACCCCGAGACCCGCCACATGTGGCTGACGCCCCGCATCGGCGTGGCGCGCCCGCAGGGGGGCTTCGAGGTGGTGTGGTCCGCCGCCGCCCCCGTGCGCCCCGACCCCTGGCTCGCCGTCACGCGCTTCGAGGAAGCGTGGACGGCGGACCCGGCCTGAGGGGAGGGCGCGCGATGCGCAACGAGGATCGCGACGGACCCGACGCCCCCGGCCGACGCCGCGGCCCCGATGCCGGGCCCGGCGCGCGGACGCCCGAGCGGGCGGCCCCCGCCGCCCCCGCCGCGCCTCCGGCCCGCGGCCGGGGCGGAGAGCGAGGCGGCGACCGGGGCGGCGATCGGGGCGGAGACCGGGGCGCCGCGCGCCGCATCCTCGAGGACCTGCGCCGCGCCCGCGTGCTGGTCGCCCATCCGCCCGACGAGGAGGGGGCGCTGCTCGCCGGCCATCTGCGCCGTTTGGGCTGCGAGGTGCGCGAGGTCTGGCCCGCGCCCGCGCCGCTGCCCGAGGACGTGGACGTGGTGTTCCTGGCCATCGAGGACCGCCTGCCCGAGGCGGTGGCCGTGAGCCTGGAGGAGGACGGCCCCGCCCTGATCGCCGTGGTGACCTACGAGACGCCGACCGCGCTGAAGGCGATCGTGGACCTCAACGTGCACGGGGTGATCTCGAAGCCGGTGCGCGCGGCCGGCATCCTCACCCAGTTCGCGCTGGCCCGACACCGCCGCGGCTACGAGGCGCGCCTGAGCGCCAAGGTCCGCAAGCTGGAGGAGACGCTGAAGGGCCGCCGGGTGGTCGAGCGCGCGGTGAAGCTGCTGGTCGAGCGTCAGGGCCTCGACGAGGACGCCGCCTACCGCCTGATCCGCGAGCAGGCGAGCGCCGACCGCTCGCCGATGTCCGCCGTGGCCGAGGCGCTGATCCAGGCCCACGAGACGATGGCGCGCCTCGGCCTCCCCTTCCCCGCCCCGCCCCCCCGCCGCTGACCCGCCTTCCGCGCAAGCGCGGAGGCCCGCCCCAGGCCCCCGGCGCGACGCGCGGAGGTCCTCGCGAAGCGCCTGTTCTTCGGAGCCGTCTCTCGCTGATGCCGATAAGAGCGACTCGTCCGCCGGGGTCAGGGATCGCGAAGCGACCCCGCGCCTGCGCGGGGCTTGTCCTTGACCCCGGCGGGCGAGTCGCTCAGGCATCAACAGCGAGAGACGGATCCGAAGGACAGGCGCGGCCCCTGTTCTTTGGTGAGTCAGGAGCCCGCCGGAGGCCGCGCCACGACCGCAGGCCCATGACGCCCCCTGAGCCCGCGCGACGCAGCCAAGCCCGCCCGCAGGGCGCCTGCAGACCGCGCCGCCCCCGCTCCGGCGCCCGTTTTCGCGGCGCCGCCTCGCAGGCGCCGCAAGATCAGGCTTGACCCCCGCCCGATTCTCGCCAACGCTGGCGATCGGAACAGCATCGTTCCCGCGCGGCAGGGTCGCCGCCTTCCACATCCCGGCTATGCAGCCCTTGGTTCGCGACGCGCTCCGCGCGTCCGCGCCAGGGGCTTTTTGCGTTTCGGAGGACGCATGAGTCCCACAACGGACCCGCGGGCGGTCGCCATCGCCTGCCTCCAGTTCGAACCCAGGATCGGCGAGGTCGAGGCCAATCTCGACGCGCTCGAGCGCCTGGTCCGCGCCGCCGCCGCGCAGGGCGCGGAGCTGATCGTGGCCCCCGAACTGGCCGACACCGGCTACGTCTTCGCCGACCGGGCGGAGCTCGCCTCGCTCGCCTCGCCGATCCCCTCGGGCGCGCCCTCGCGCCGGCTGGCGGCGCTGGCGGCGGAGCTGGGCGTGCATATCGTGAGCGGTCTCGCCGAGGCCGAGGACGGCAAGTATTACAACGCCTCCGGCCTGTTCGGCCCGCAGGGCTTCATCGGCGGCTACCGCAAGCTGCACCTGTGGGACGGGGAGACGGAGGTCTTCGACCGCTCGCCTCCCGCGACGCCGGTCTACGACACGGCCCTGGGCAGGATCGCCATCGCCATCTGCTACGACGGCTGGTTCCCGGAGCTGTTCCGCGCCTATGCGCTCGCCGGCGCGCAGATCGTGGCGATCCCCACCAACTGGGTGCCGATGCCCGACCAGCCCGACGACCAGGCGGCGATGTCGAACATCCTCCACCAGGCCGCCGCGCATTCGAACGGCCTGGTCATCGCCTGCGCCGACCGCGTCGGCGTCGAGCGCGGCCAGCCCTTCATCGGGCAGAGCGTGATCGTCGACGCCACCGGCTGGCGGCTCGCCGGTCCCGCCTCGCGCGACCGGGAGGAGATCCTGATCGCCCGCGCCACCCCCGGCGCGGTCGAGACGATCCGCGCGGTCAGCGCGCGCAACCACGTCCTGGCCGATCGTCGGCCCGACGCCTACGGCCCGCTCGACGGGCCCCTCAAGACGGGGGGAGACGCCCCCGCGACGACCGAACCGGCCCCCCGGCCGGCCCATCAGACCGCAGGAGAGGTGAAATGAACCGCAAGACCGCACTGGGCGCGCTGACGCTCGCCCCCGCATTCGCGCTCGGCCTCGCCGGCGCAGCCCTCGCTGAGGACCCGATCAGGATCGGCGTGCCGGTGGGCCTCTCGGGCGCCAACTCGGTGGTCGCGCCCTCGGTGGTGCAGGCGGCCGAACTGGCCGTCGAGGAGATCAACGCCAAGGGCGGCGGGCGCGCAGAAGGCCTTCGACAGCCTGATCTTCAAGGACGAGGTCGACGTGCTGATCTCTATGGAGACCTCGGCCGCGCGCAACGCCGGCCTGCCGGCGGTGGCCAAGGGCAAGGTCCCCTACATCTACACCTCGTTCTACGAGGGGCGCTCGTGCTCGCCGTTCCTCTTCGTGAACGCCTGGGTGCCCGAGCAGCAGGTGCCGCCGATCGTCGACTACCTCAACAAGGAAGGCGCCAAGAAGTACTTCCTCGTCGGCTCCGACTACGCCTTCGGGCGCGGCATGCTGGAGTTCGCGGCCAAGTACGTGACGGAGACGGGCGGCGAGATCGTGGGCGAGGAATACCTGCCCATGGACGGCACAGACTGGACGGCGATCATCTCGAACCTCAAGAGCTCGGGCGCCGACGCGCTGATCACCTCGACCGCGGGCGGCGCGCCGAACGTGACGCTGACCAAGCAGCTGCGCGGCGCGGGCGTCAGCCTGCCCTACGCCAACCTCGCGGTGGACGAGGGCACCGCCGCCTCGATGGGCGCGGACGCCGAGGGGATCCTGATCTCGGCCTCCTACGTGACCGGCATCGAGTCCGAGGCGAACCAGGCGTTCCTGGCCGCGATGGAGGCCAAGTTCGGCGAGGATCTGCGCACCCCCAACGACCTGTCGGTGCCGCAGTACGAGGCCGTCTACGCCTATGCCGCCGCCGTGGAGAAGGCGGGGTCGCCCGACGCGCGCGCGGTGCTCGCCGCCCTGCCCGAGGTCGCTGTCGAGGGGCCCCGCGGAACCATCAGCATGAACAAGCAGCACCACGCGCCGCTGACCATGTACCTGGGCCAGGTGCAGGCCGACGGCTCGGTGGAGGTCGTCGCCTCCTTCGAGAACGTCGACCCCGGCGAACAGTGCCCGAACCTGTGAGCGGGCGCCGCCCCCTCCGCGCGGCACAGGCTCCGCGCGCGACGGCGGCGGCGGAGCGCGCCCCGGCCCCCGAGCCGGAGCCTCGCCCGGCCCGCCGCGGGCGCCGCGCTCCGCCCGGGCCGCGGCGGCCGACGCCCTGAGCGCGGCGGCGCCCCGCCCGGCGCGGGCCGCGAGGCCCCGGGTCGAGCCCGGGGCGCCGCGCGCGGGCCTCGGGCCGAGGGCATGACGACGCTGCGGGAGGGCCGGCGACCGGCCCTCCCTTCCCCGCCCCCCAACAGGAGCCGCGGCATGACGCTCGTGCTCGACATGATCACCACGGCGGCGATCCTGTTCATCGTCGCCTCGGGCCTGCTGGCCATCTTCGGCGTGCTGAAGATCATCAACTTCGCCCATGGCGCCTGGCTGACGGTCGGGGGCTACTGCGCGGTGGTCTGCGCGCAGGCGGGGATCACGCCCTGGCTGTCGCTGCCGCTGGCCTTCGTCGTCGGGGGCGCGCTGGGCGGGCTGACCGAGCGCTTCATCGTCCGCCCCCTCTACGACCGCCCCCTCGACGCGATCCTGGCGACCTGGGGCCTGGGCATCGTGGTGGGCCAGCTGATCACGCTGGGCTTCGGGCGCGACGTGCAGTTCACCGAGAGCCTGCTGCCCGGCGCCGTCTCGCTGGGGCCGGTCGACTACTCGCTCTATCGCCTGTTCGCGCTGGTCGCGGCCGTCGTGATCGGCGGGGGCTTCGCGCTGATGCTGGACGGGACCCGGCTGGGCCTGTCGGCGCGCGCGGTGATCATGAACGAGCATCTGGCGAAGGCCCTGGGGCTCGACACCGCCAGGGTCCGCTCGGTCACCTTCATGCTGGGCGCGGGGCTGGCGGGGCTCGCGGGCGCGCTGCTGTCGCCGCTGACCTCGGTCGATCCCACGATGGGGGTCGGCTGGCTGGTCGGCTCCTTCATGCTGGTGATGGCGGCGGGCTCCTCCTTCGCGGGGCTGGCGGTGGCCTGCATCCTGTTCGGCTCGGCGCAGGTGGCGGTGTCGACCTACGTCTCGCCGATCCTGGGCGGGATCACGGTCGCGGTGCTCTCGGCGCTGGTGCTGCGCGTGCGTCCGAAAGGGTTCTCCAATGTCTGAGGCGACCTCCCTTCCCGCCCGCAAGCCCTCGCGCCGCGTCTCGGCCCGAGTCTGGCTGCTGGTCGTCGTCGGGCTGGCCGGCGTCGCGCTGGCGCTGCTGGGGCCGCTGGTCTTCGACCGGTTCACGGTGAACGTGCTGACCCGCTCGATGATCTACGCGATGCTGGCGATCACGGTGGACCTGCTGTGGGGCTTCACCGGCGTCCTCACCTTCGGCCAGGCGGCGTTCTTCGGCGTGGGCGCCTACGCGACCGCGATGACGTTGACCCACATCGGCTCCTCCCCCGCGCTGCTGGCGCTGTCGCTGGCGGGCGCGATCCTGATCCCGATGCTGCTGGGGGCGATCGTGGGGTGGCTCAGCTTCTACCACGGCTCGACCGCCTTCTACGCCACCGTCATCTCGCTGCTGTTCCCCATCGTGGTCACCCAGCTGATCTATTCCGGCGGGACCACCACCGGCTCCTCCTCGGGCCTCGTGGGCTACTGGGCGATGGACCTGTCGCTGGAGGGCTATTTCCGGCTGGCGGGGCTGAGCCTCGCCGCCCTGACCGTGCTGGCCCTGGTCTTCGTGCGCTCCGACGCCGGCCGGGTGCTGGCCGCGATCCGGGACAACGAGACCCGCTGCGCCTATCTCGGCCTCTCCACCCAGCGCATCAAGATCGCGCTGACGGCCGTGCTGGGGGGCGTCGCGGGCTTCGCCGGCTGGCTCTACGCCAACGCCTCCGGCGTGGTCGCGCCCGAGATCAGCTCCTTCGTCTTCGGGACCGAGCTGGTCGTGTGGACCGCCCTGGGCGGGCGGGCCACGATCATCGGGCCGGTGCTCGGCGCGCTGGGCATCGACTGGCTGTCGGCCTCCCTCTCCGGCGAGCTTCCGTTCCTGTGGCAGCTGATCATCGGCGCCCTCTTCGTCGCCATGATCATCGTCCTGCCCAACGGCCTCGCCGCCCTCGTCTCCCGCGGCTTCGGCCGCCGCAGGGCCGAGCCTGCGGCCGGCGCGGGGCCCGAGCTGGTGGCGACCCCGGCCGGCCCCGTCCCGGCCGCCTCCGACGCGCCGCTGCTGGCGGTGCGGGACCTGTCGAAATCCTACGGCGCCCACAAGGTCCTGCAGGGCATCGACCTCGAGGTTCGTCCTGGCGAGCTCGTCTCCCTCGTCGGTCCCAACGGCGCGGGCAAGACCACGCTGATGCGCTGCCTGACCGACGGGGACGAGCGCTCGGGCGGGGAGGCGGAGATCGCCGGCCGCCCCATCGACGGCCTCACCCCCGACCGCATCGTGGCCCTGGGCGTCGGGCGCAAGTTCCAGGTCGCCTCCGTCTTCGAAAGCCTGACGGTCGCCGAGTGCCTGCGCATGGCCCGCGTCTCCATCGACCGGCCGAGCCCCTGGACCTCCTCCGACGTGCTCGCCCTGCCCGCGGCGGCGGTGGAGATCCTGCGCCTGACCGGTCTCGACCAGCGCCTCGCCCTGCCCGTCAGCCTGCTCTCCCACGGCCAGAAGCAGAGCCTGGAGCTGGCGATGGTCGTCTGCCTCGAG
Source organism: Albimonas marina (assembly GCF_029223255.1). Lineage (GTDB taxonomy): Bacteria > Pseudomonadota > Alphaproteobacteria > Rhodobacterales > Rhodobacteraceae > Albimonas. The sequence continues at coordinate 281,292 of NZ_JARHUC010000007.1, read as the reverse complement.
CCCCGGCTGATCCTGCTCGACGAGCCCACCGCCGGCCTCACCAAGACCGAGCGCCAGACCATCGGCGGCATCCTGCGCAAGCTGACCGGAGAGCTCGGCTGCGCCGCGATCCTGGTCGAGCATGACCTCGACTTCGTGCGCGACATCTCCAGCCGCATCGTGGTGCTGCACCAGGGCCGGCTGGTGCTGGACGGCACGGTGGAGGAGGTCGTCAACTCCGACACCGTGCGCGAGATCTATTCGGGAGGCGGCCATGCTTGATGCGCTCAAGGGTCAGGCGGGCGAGACCGGCGCGCGGCTGGCGCTGGACGGGGTGCGCGCGGGCTACGGCGCGGTGGACGTGCTGGACGGCGTCAGCCTCTCGGTCCGCCCCGGCGAGATCTTCGCCCTGATGGGCAAGAACGGCATGGGCAAGACCACGCTCCTGAAGACCATCCTCGGCCTCGTCCCCCTGCGCGGCGGCGAGGTGGCGCTCGAGGGGGCCCCGGTCGCCGGCGCCTCGCCCGCCGCCATGGTCGCGGCCGGCGTCGGCTATGCCCCGCAGGAGCAGCCGCTGTTCCAGGACCTGTCGATCCGGGACAACCTGCGCCTCGCGCTCCGCTCCGACCGCGAGCTGGCGGGGGCGCTGGAGCGGGTGGCGGTGCACTTCCCGTTCGTCCTCGACCGGCTGGGGCAGAAGGCGGGCACGCTCTCGGGCGGGGAGCAGAAGATGCTGATCCTGTCGCGCGCGCTGATGCTGAAGCCCAAGCTGCTGCTGATCGACGAGATCTCCGAGGGGCTCCAGCCCTCCGTCGTCACCCGCATCGCCGCGGCCCTGAGGGCCGAGCGCGAGGCCGGCTGCGCGATCCTGCTGGTCGAGCAGAACCTGGACTTCGCGCTGGGCGTGGCCGACCGCTGGGCGGTGCTGAAGCTGGGCGCCATCGACGACGCCGGCGAGAACGGCCCCGGCGCGCGGGAGCGGGTGCTGGAGCATCTCAAGATCTGAGGGCCGCCCCCGGCTCCGGGCTTCGTCGGCGCCGGGCGCGGCGCGAGGGCGGCGCTTTCCGCGCGGGACGGCGAGGGGCGCGGCGCGTGGCCGTGGCTGCGGTTAACCCTCTCTCCACCGCTCGCCCCTATGGCCGGGGGCGGGAGGACGAGATGGCGCCGAGGACCCGCCCCGCACCGGCTTCGGCCCGCCGCCGCGCGCGGCGGGGCCTTGCGCCGGCGCTCGCCCTCCTCGCCGCCCTGCCCCACCCGGCCCTCGGCGGCGCGGAGGCGGAGGCGCAGGCCGCCCTCGCCACGCTGCATCTTCCCGCCGGAGAGGCGCGCTCGGTCGCCGTGATGATCTCGGGCGCCGCGGGCTGGACCGCGCGGCTGGAGGCGCGCGCCGCCCGGCTGTCGCGCTCCGGCGCGCTGGTGGTGGGCGTGGACCTGCGCCGCCTGCCCGCGGACTGCGGGCGCGCCGGTCGCGCGACGATGGCTCTGGCGCGTCGGGTCGCGCGCCGGGCGGGGGCCGAGGCGATCCCGCCCACGCTGGTGGCGCGCGCCGAGGGCGCGGGGCTGGCGCTGGCGTTGGCCGCCGCCGCCCCGCAGGATTTCAAGGGACTGGCGACGGACGGCATCACCGCCGCGGGGCCCTGCGCGGCGACGGCGGCGGCGGCGATCTCGGGCGCGATGGCCAAGGCCCCGGCGCGCTGGTTCGACCTTGCGGACGCCGCCGGCCGCTCCCCCGTCGCCGCCCTGCCCGGCGTGACGGTGATCGCCCGCGACGGGCGACGCCTGAAGCGTGCGGGAGGGGAGGTCGCCGGGGACGAGGCGATGCCGGCCGCCTCCCGCCCCGGCGGACAGGCCCCGGCGCCCGCCCCGACGGAGGCCTCGGCGGCGACGCCGGCGGGGATGCCCGGCGTCTCCCAGGGGTTCCTCGAAACCGTCTGGTCCGTCTCCGGCGCCGACTTCGCCTTCCGTGGAGGCGGGAGCGCCGAGCCGCTGCCCGTGGCCCTGCACGAGGCGCCGGGGGCGCCGGCCTCCGACGTCTTCGTGGTGTTCCTGTCGGGCGACGGCGGCTGGGCGACCTTCGACGCGGAGGTGGCCGAGCGGCTGGCCGCCGCCGGCGCCCCGGTCGCGGGCCTGTCGCTGCTGCGCTACCTGTGGCGGGAGAAGGACCCCGAGCGCATCGCCGCCGACCTCGCCGGCCTGATCGAGCGGCGCGGCGCGGACTGGGGGCCGCGCCGGGCGCTGGTCGTGGGCTTCTCGATGGGCGCGAACGTGGCGCCCTTCGTCCTGCGCCGCCTGCCGGCGGAGGCGCGGCCGCGCATCGCGGGCCTCGTCCTGCTGGTGCCCGAGCGGCGCACGGGGTTCGAGATCTCGCCCGCCGGCTGGCTGGGCGAGGCCACCGGCGCCGCCGACGTCGCGGCCGAGATCGCGGCGCTGGCGCAGACGCCCGGCGCGCCGCCGATCCTGTGCATCCGGGGCGCGGAGGAGGCGGCCTCGGCCTGCGATCCCCCGCCCGCGGCGGAGGGCGTGCGGCGGCTGGTCCTGCCCGGCGGCCACCACCTGGGCAAGGACCACGACGCGGCGGCGCGGGCGATCCTGGGCCTCGTCGGCCTGTCGCCCGCGGGCCGAGGCGTCGCGCAGGACCCCTGAGGCCCCGCTCAGCCCCGCATCATGTCCGGCTCCCGCCGGTCCGCCCGCGGGGCCACGCCGAAGCGCGCGCGATAGGCCCGGGCGAAGCTGGCGCCGGAGCCGAAGCCGGTCGCCGTCGCCACCTCCAGCACCCGCAGGTCGGTCTGGCGCAGCAGCTCGCGCGCCCGCTCCAACCGCAGGCGCAGGTGGGCGGCGGCGGGGCTCTCGCCCAGCCGCTCGCGGAACAGCCGCTCGAGCTGGCGGACGGAGAGGGAGGCGGCCTCGGCGATCTCCCCCGGCGACAGCGGATGGTCCAGCGAGCGCTGCATCAGCTCCAGCGCCGCGGTCAGGCGCCGGTCGGGGCGTCCGCGCAGGGCCGGGAAGCGGCCCATCTGGCGCACGGTGCGCGCGCGCATCCCGTCCTGGATGAACTGGCGCGCCACCGCCACCGCCAGGTCGTGCCCGTGGCGCGAGGCGATCATGTCCAGCATCATGTCCATCGCCGCCGTGCCGCCCGCGCAGGTGATGCGGCGGCCGTCGATCTCGTAGAGGTCCTGGCTGACCTCGATGTCGGGGAAGGTCTCGCGGAAGGCGGGCGCGGCCTCCCAGTGCAGGGTCACGCGGGCGTCGTCGAGCAGGCCCGCGCGCGCCAGCAGCCACGCGCCTGTGTCGAGCGCGCCCAGCACCGCGCCCCGCCGCGCCAGCCGGCGCAGCGACGCCAGCAGCGAGGGGGCCGCGTGCGCGTCCGGGTCGAAGCCCGCGCAGACGAACAGCATCGGCAGGTCGCGCGCCTCGGCCAGCGGCCGCTCGGCCATCACCGAGAGACCGGAGGAGGCCTCGACCGCGCCGCCGTCGGCGGACAGCGCGCTCCACTCGTAAAGCCGCCGCCCGGCGAGGCGGTTGGCGACCCGCAGCGGCTCGGTCGCCGACATGAAGGCCATCATCGAGAACTGGGGCACCAGCAGGAAGCCGATCCGCTCGGGCGCGGGGCCGGAGTCGTCGGGAACCGGCGCGCCCTCGGCCGCGGGGGCGGCGCGGGGCGCGCCCTTGGCCCCGGCCTCGGCCGGCGCGCGGCCCCGGGCGTCGCCGCCCGGAGCGGGCCCGTCGGCGGGCGCGTGCGCCGCCGACGGGCCGCGGGGCCGGAGCGGCCCGCTCAGGCGACCCACCACCGCTCGATGCACTTCCAGCCGTCGAGCGCGTTGGCCGTGGACAGCTCGCCATGGGCGATGCGGGTGTTCCGCGCGTCGATGTAGTTGGCGTAGAGCGGGATGATCGTGCCGCCGTCCTCGGACACCAGCGTCTGCATCTCGCCGTACATCTCCGCCCGCTTCGCGGGGTCGAGCTCGGCGCGCGCCTCCAGCAGCAGGGAGTCGAAGCGCGGGTTCTTCCAGTGCGCGTCGTTCCACTTGCTGTCCGAGGCGTAGACCTGGGAGAACATCCAGTCCTCGGTCGGACGCCCCGCCCAGTAGGAGGCGCAGAACGGCTTCTTCAGCCACACGTTCGACCAGTAGCCGTCGTCGGGCTCGCGCACCACGTTGATGTCGATGCCCGCGGCGGCGGCGCTCTCCTGGAACAGGGTGGCGGCGTCCACCGCGCCGGCGAAGGCGGCGTCGGCGGCCGAGAGGTCGACCGACAGCCGGTCGTGCCCGGCCTTCTTGAGCAGGCTCTTCGCCTTCTCGGGGTCGTAGGTCGGGGTGGCGAGCTCCGCGTTGAAGAAGCGGTTCGCCGGCGTGATCGGGCTGTCCTTGCCGACCGAGCCATGGCCCTTGAGGATGGTCTTGAGCATCGCCTCGCGGTCGATCGCATGCTTGAGCGCCTGGCGCACGGCGACGTCCTCGAACGGGGCCGCGTCGCACCACATCGGGAAGGTGTAGTGCTGGGTGCCCGGCGTCTCCATCACCTCGATGTCGCGCGCGCGGCCGAGCAGCGACATCGACTTGATGTCCACCGAGGAGATCGCGTCGACCTCGCCCGTCACCAGCGCGTTCATGCGCGCGGCCGGGTCGCGGATCGAGAGCAGCTCGACATGGTCGAAGTGGGCGCGCCCCTCCTTCCAGTAGTCGCGGTTGCGCTCCAGCACCATGCGCACGCCGGGATCGTGGCTGACGAAGGTGTAGCCGCCGGTGCCGTTGGGCGTCTCCCAGTCGATCTTGCCCTCGACCGCCTTGCCGATCACCAGGTGGTAGTCGGTCAGGATGAAGGGGAAGTCGGCGTTGCCCTGGTCGAGCTCGAACACCACGGTGCGGGCGTCGGGGGTGGCGATGTCGGCGATCGGCGCCACGATCCCCTTGGCCGAGGAGGACGAGCCCTCGCCCCGGTGATGGTTGATAGAGGCCGCGACGTCGGAGGCCTCCAGCGTCTGGCCGCCGTGGAAGGTGATCCCCTCGCGCAGGCGGAAGGTCCAGGTCTTGGCGTCGACCGACGGCTCGAAGCTTTCGGCGAGCTCGCCGATGACCTCGCCCGAGGGATGGACCTCGGTCAGGTTGTTGTAGACCGCGCCCCACAGGCCGATGTTGATGATGCCCGAGGTGCCCCAGGTCGCCGGATCGTGGCTGTCCGAGGTGTTGCCCGAGGCGACGAGGCGGAACTCGCCGCCCTTCTTGGGCTCGGCCGCGCGGGCGCGGGGCGCGGCGGCCATGGCGAATACGGCCGCGCCGCCGGCGAGGACCGCGCGGCGGCTGGGCTTGACGCCCTGCGCCCGGGGAAGGATCAGTCGGGACATGGATCTCACCTCTCTGTCGGTTCTTGTCGAAGCGGGCGCGCCCGACATGGCGCGCGCCGCGGTGTCGCGAGGCGGTCGCGCGCCCCGAGGCGCGCGCCGCGGGAGCGTTCAGGCGCCGGCGGCCTCGGGGGCGGAGACGAAGCGGCCCTCGGCCATGCGGACGATGGCGTCGCAGATGGCCGCGAAGCTCTCGGCGGTGCGCTTGGACATGTGCCGGGCGCGCAGGTAGCCGTGGACCAGCTCCGGCTCGTCGCGCCACTCGGCCGGCACTCCGGCGGCGCTCAGGCGGCGGGCCCAGGCCTCGCCGTCGTCGCGGATCGGGTCGATGTGGGCGGTGACCACGAAGGCGGGCGGCAGGTCCGAGAGGTCCTGCGCCTTCAGGGGCGCCATGTCGGGATCGTTGCGCTGCGCCTCGGTGAGCGTGCCGCCGGTGCGGATGCCGGCGTAGGTCTCGCCCTCCTTGGCCTTCAGCAGGGGGGCGTCGGCCATCTCGACGTAGCTGCCCCGGCTGCGGTCGCCGCCGAGGCCGGGGTAGATCAGCACCTGGCCGATGGGCGCGGGGCCGTCCGCCGCGCGGCGGCGCAGGACCAGCGCGCCGACCAGGTTCCCGCCGGCGCTGTCGCCCGCGACGATCACCTTGCGGCCGTCCTTCGCCACATGCTCGAACGCCGCCTCGAAGTCGTCGCCCTGGGCGGGATGGAGGTTCTCGGGCGCGAGGCGATAGTCGACCGCCACCACCTCGAGCCCCGTCCGCTTGGCGATGCCCGCGCAGGCGTCGTCATGGCTCTCGAGCCCGCCCAGCACGAAGCCGCCGCCATGGGCGTAGAGGACCAGAGGCGCGGCCCGGTCCACGCCGCGGGGCAGGTAGCGCCGGCAGGGGATCTCGCGCGCCGGGTCGGCGGCGGCCACCGCGAAGTCCTCGGTCTCGATCCCCTCGGGGCGCGGGGCGCGGAAGGCCTCGGCCATGGCGTCGTAGAGGCGGCGGTTCTCCTCCAGCGACATGGCGTAGGCGTCGGCGGGATACCACGACAGGGTCCGTTCGATGAACTCGACCACCTCCGGGTCGGCGGGCATGGGGTGCGAATGGGACATGGCGTCAGGCTCCTTCGGCGAGGGCGGGGGCGGCGCCGCGGCCGGCGCGCGCCGCCAGCAGACGGTCGAGCCAGGTCGGGTCCATCTCGGGCGCCGATTCCATCAGCGTGCGCACGTAGGGGTCGGTCGGCCTGTCCAGGACGTCGTCCTTGAGGCCTGCGGCGACGACATGGCCGTCCTTCATCACCACCACGTCGTCGGCGAGCGCGCGGACGGTGGCGATGTCGTGGGTGATGAACATCATGGTCAGTCCCCGCTCCCGCTGCAGGCGGTCGAGCAGGCGCAGGATCTCCTCGGCCACCACCTGGTCGAGGGCCGAGGTGACCTCGTCGCAGATCAGGAACTCCGGCTCGGCGGCCAGCGCCCGGGCGATGGCCACGCGCTGCTTCTGCCCGCCCGAGAGCTCCCCGGGGTAGCGGTCGAGGTGGACGTCGGGGTCCATGTCGATCTCGCGCATCAGGTGGTGCAGGCGCTCCTCGCGGGCGCGGCCGCGCAGGCCCAGCAGGCGGGTCAGCGGGCGGCCGAGCGCGTCGCGCACCCGCACCTTGGGGTTCAGCGCGGTGTCGGCCATCTGGAAGATCAGCTGCACGCGGCGAAGCTCGTCCTTGCCGCGCCCGCGGTAGGAGGCGGCCAGCGCCTCCCCCTTCAGCCGGCACTCGCCCTCCTTCGCCGGCAGCAGGCCCGAGAGGACGCGCGCGAGCGTGGACTTGCCCGAGCCGCTCTCCCCGATCACGGCCAGCGTCCGGCCGGGCTGCATCGCCACGTCGACGCCGTGCAGCACCGGCTGGGCGCCGTAGGCGGCGACGATGCCGCGCGCCTCGACATGGGGCTGGGCGTCGGGGGCCGGCAGGGGCTTGGGGGCGGCGCGGAACTCGCGCACCGACCACAGGGACTTGGTGTAGGCGGCCTGGGGGTTGGACATCAGGGCCGCGGTCTCGCCCTGCTCGACCACGCGGCCTTCGCGCATGACCATGATGCGGTCGGCCATCTGGGCCACCACGGCGAGGTCGTGGGTGATGTAGATGGCGGCCGTGCCCAGCTCGGCCACCGCGTCGCGGATCGTGGCCAGAACCTCGACCTGGGTGGTGACGTCGAGCGCGGTGGTCGGCTCGTCGAAGACGATCAGGTCGGGCCGGGTGATCATCGCCATCGCGGTCATGGCGCGCTGAAGCTGACCGCCGGAGACCTGGTGGGGATAGCGGCGCCCGATGCTCTCGGGCTCCGGCAGGCGCAGGCGGGCGTAGAGGGCGACGGCCTCCCGCTCGGCCTCCTCGCGGGACATCAGGCCGTGGCGCAGCGGCGCCTCGATGGTCTGCTCCAGCAGGGTGCGGGCGGGGTTGAAGCTGGCGGCGGCCGACTGGGCGACGTAGGCGACCCGCGCGCCGCGCAGGCGGCGGCGCCGGCGCTCGGGCATCCGGGTCAGGTCCATGCCGTCGAAGACGACCGACCCGGCCGAGATCCGGCAGCCGTCCCGCGCGAAGCCCATCGCCGCGAGGCCCAGCGTGGACTTGCCCGCGCCGGATTCCCCGATCAGCCCCAGCACCTCGCCGCGGGCGAGGTCGAGGTCCGCCCCCTCGACCAGGGTCACGGCCTTGCGCCCCGAGCCGGCGGTGATGGTCAGGCCGCGGATGGTGAGAAGCGTCTCGCTCATCGCATCAGTCCTTCAGCCCGGAGGAGCGGTGCAGCACCCAGTCCACCACCAGGTTCACCGAGACGGTGACCAGCGCGATGGCGGCGGCGGGCAGCAGGGGGGTGATGTCGCCGTAGGTGATCAGGGTGGCGTTGTCGCGCACCATCGAGCCCCAGTCCGCCGTCGGCGGCTGGATGCCCAGCCCCAGGAACGACAGCGAGGAGACGAAGAGGAACACGAAGCAGAAGCGCAGCCCGAACTCGGCCACCAGCGGCGCGGAGGCGTTGGGCAGCACCTCCCGCCACAGGATCGAGGGCACGCTCTCCCCCCGCAGGCGGGCGGCGTCGAGATACTCCATCACCGAGATGTTCATCGCGACCGCGCGCGACAGGCGGAACACGCGCGTCGCCTCGATCGCCGCGATGATGCCCACCAGGATCGCGGTCGAGGCGCCGAAGATCGACAGCAGCAGCAGCGCCAGGATCAGCGAGGGCATGGCCATGATCACGTCCACGATCCAGGCCAGCAGCCGGTCGGCCCAGCCCCCGACCGTGCCCGCCAGCAACCCGGTCGCCGCGCCCACCACGAAGGCGATGGCGGTGGTCAGCAGCGCCATGCCGATCGTGTTGCGCGCCCCCCAGATCAGGCGGGAGAGCATGTCCCGCCCCAGGTTGTCGGTGCCCAGCCAGAACTGGTCCGACCACACCTCGAACGCGTCGCCCACGATCTCGCGCTCGCCATAGGGGGCGGCGACGGGGGCGAAGAGGGCCAGCAGCGCCACCGCGGCCAGCACGAGGATGCCCAGCAGCGCGCTCGGCGGGGCGGTGCGCAGCGTCGCGGCGAGTTTCGTCGGCGCGCTCATCGGGCGGTCCTCAGCCGGGGGTTGGTCAGGATCGACAGCACGTCGGCGAGCAGGTTCAGCGAGACGTAGGCGGTGGCGAAGATCAGGCAGGCCGCCTGCACCACCGGCACGTCGCGCGCGGCGACCGAGTCGACCATCAGCTGGCCCAGGCCCGGATAGACGAACACCGTCTCGACCACCACGACGCCCACGATCAGGAAGGCGAGGTTCACCGCCACCACGTTGATGATCGGCGCGAGCGCGTTGGGCAGCGCGTGGCGCACCACCACCCGCCGCGGCGGCAGGCCCTTCAGGCGCGCCATCTCGACATAGGGCGAGGCGAGCACGTTCACGATGGACGCCCGCGTCATGCGCAGCATGTGCGCCGAGGTCGCCAGCGTCAGCGCCAGCGCCGGCAGGGTGGAGCGATAGAGCCACTCCCCCAGCCCCCCGCCGGGCGAGACCGCCGACAGCGAGGGCAGCAGCCCCCAGGAAACCGCGAAGAGGAAGATCATCACGTAGGCCACGAAGAAGTCGGGCATCGAGATCGCGGTCAGCGCCCCGATGGAGATGCCGCGGTCGACGCCGCGCCCCCGGAACAGGGCCGCCACGATCCCCAGCGCGATGGACAGCGGCACCGAGATCAGCGCCGCGTAGGCCGCCAGCGACAGGGTGTTGACCAGCCGCCCCCCGATCAGCTCGGCCACCGGCCGGCCGGAGGCGAGGGAGCGGCCGAAGTCGCCCGTCAGCATGCCGCCGATCCAGTCGAGATACCGGCTCCACGCCGGCTGATCGAGGCCGAGCTGCGTGCGCAGGGCGGCCACCGTCTCGGGCGTGCGGTTCTGGCCCAGGATCGCCTCGGCCACGTCGCCGGGCAGCAGGCCCATGGCGCCGAAGATCAGCACCGAGATCAGCAGCAGCGTCAGCAGCCCCAGCCCGATGCGCACCGCGATCATCCGCGCGAGTCCGCCGCTCATGGCCGGGCCTCCGAGGGGGCCGCCGGGGGAGGCGGAGCGGGACGCGGGATCGCGGCGAGGGCGGGCATGGGCCGGGTCTCTCCTTTTTCGACGTCGGGGCGCGCCGGGCCTCGAGGCCCGCGGCCGCGGAGGCGGCGGGGCCGAGGGCGGGCCGCTCCCTTCGCGACCGCCGGCGCCGGATTCGGCGCGGCGGCGAGTCGCGGTGGCGTTCTCAGGATCATACGAGTCGCATTCGGCCTCTCGATACATTCGGCGTCTTCAATTTTTCAAATCGCGACGAGATCGGCGCGCCTCCGCCGCATCCGTCGTGCCATGCAAACTCCCTGTCGTTATGCGGGAGGCAGGCGTCGCCGAATGGGCGGATCCTGTCGCGGACGGCGTGAGAGCGCCGACTCCCCTTTCCCTGAGCGCGAGGCGCGATGTCATGAACCGCGACGTCTTCATCACCTGCGCCGTCACCGGCGGCGGCGACACGGCGGACAAGAGCCCGCATGTCCCGGTGACGCCCGAGCAGATCGCGAACGCCTCGATCGAGGCCGCCCGTGCGGGCGCGGCGATCGCCCATATCCACGTCCGCGACCCCGAGACCGGACAGGCCGCCCGCCGGCTGGAGCTCTACGAGGAGGTGGTCGCGCGCATCCGCGCCTCGGACGTGGACGTGATCATCAACCTGACCGCCGGCATGGGCGGCGACGTGGTCTTCGGCGCGGGCGAAAGCCCCCTGCCCCTCGACCCCGCCGGGACCGACATGGTCGGCCCGACCGAGCGGCTGGAGCACGTGGCGAAGCTGCGCCCGGAGATCTGCACGCTCGACTGCGGCACGATGAATTTCGCGCTGGGCGACTACGTGATGACCAACACGCCCTCGGTGCTCCGCGCGATGGCGCGGCAGGTGCAGGCGCTGGGGGTCAGGCCGGAGCTGGAGGTCTTCGACGCCGGCCACCTGGTCTTCGTGAAGGAGCTGCAGCGGGAGGGGCTGCTGGACGACCCGCTCCTGATCCAGCTCTGCATGGGCATCCCCTACGGCGCGCCGGCCGATCCGCTGACGCTGATGTCGCTGGTGCACAACCTGCCGGCGGGGGCGCAGTTCTCGGCCTTCTCCATCGGGCGCGACCAGCTGCCTTATGCGGCGATGGCGACGCTGGCGGGCGGCAACGTGCGCGTGGGGCTGGAGGACAACCTCTGGCTGGAGAAGGGCGTGAAGGCGACCAACGCCCAGCTCGTCGAGCGGGCGAAGGGCATCGTCGAGGGCATGGGCGCCCGCGTCATGGGCCCCGCCGAGGTGCGCGAGAAGCTGAAGCTGGTGAAGCATGACTGATCGGAAAACCGCGGCGCTCGTCGGCGGCGGCGTCATCGGCGCCGGCTGGGCCGCGCGCTTCCTGCTGGACGGCTGGAACGTGCGCCTGTTCGACCCCGACCCCGAGATCGCCCGCAAGACCGAGGCCGTCCTCAAGAACGCCCGCGCCGCCCAGGCCGGGCTGATGAAGGGCGCGCCCCTGCCCGAGGAAGGCGAGATCGTCTACGCCGCCTCGATCGCCGAGGCGGTGGCGGGCGCCGACTTCATCCAGGAGAGCCTGCCCGAGCGGGAGGACCTCAAGATCCGGATCCTCGCCGAGATCGACGCGGCCGCGCCGGCGCAGACGGTGATCGGCTCCTCGACCTCGGGCCTGCTGCCCTCGCGCCTGCAATCGGGGATGACCCGGCCCGAGCGGCTGGTCGTCGGCCACCCGTTCAACCCGGTCTACCTGCTGCCGCTGGTCGAGATCTGCGGGGGCGAGAAGACCTCCGACGCCGCCTGCGAGCAGGCCGCCGCGATTTACCGCTCGATCGGGATGCGGCCCCTGCGGGTGCGCAAGGAGATCGACGGCTTCATCGCCGACCGCCTGCTGGAGGCGCTGTGGCGCGAGGCGTTGTGGCTGGTCAACGACGGCGTGGCGACGGTCGAGGAGATCGACGACGCCGTGCGCTTCGGGGCGGGTCTGCGCTGGTCCTTCATGGGCACGTTCCTGACCTACCGCCTGGCGGGCGGCGAGGACGGGATGCGCCACTTCCTCGCCCAGTTCGGCCCGGCCCTGAAGCTGCCCTGGACGAAGCTCGAGGCGCCCGAACTGACCGATGAGCTGATCGACCGGGTCGCGACCCAGTCCGACGCCCAGGCCGGCGAGACCTCGCTGCGCGAGTACGAGGCCCTGCGCGACGCCTGCCTGGTGGCGGTGATGTCGGGCCTGGCCGACCAGCGCTACGGCGCCGGCGAAGTGGTCGAGGCGCGCCGCGAGGCGCTGGCCGAACGGGCCGCCCCGAAGACCTGAGGCCGAGGCGCCCGACAAGAACCGCCCGCCGCCGGCAAGCCCGGCGGCGGGCGTTTTGCGTGCAAGGGCGCCTTGCGCGGGATGCGCGGGTCATCGCGACCCGCAGCGAGCGCCCCTCGCGACCGGGGGGCGGCCCGCAGGGTTCAGCCCGCCTCGGCCCGCACGAAATGGGCAGGGCCGGCCGTCTCCCACCGCCAGCCGCCGGGATCCGCGGGGACGGGGGCGGCGCGCTGCTCCGCCCGTCGGGCGGGATCGGGGCGCGGGGCGGCCGCGAGCAGCTTGCGGGTGTAGCTGTGGCGAGGGTCCGAGAGGACCTGCGCCGTCGGCCCCATCTCGACGATCTCGCCGCGCAGCATCACCGCGATCCGGTGGCTGACGCGTTCCACCACCGCGAGGTCGTGGCTGATGAACAGGAAGCTGACGCCGTCGCGCGCCTGGATCTCGGCCATCAGGTCGGTGACCCGGCGGGCGATGGAGACGTCGAGCGCGCTCACCGCCTCGTCCGCCACGATCAGCGCCGGGCGCACCGACAGCGCCCGCGCGATGCAGATGCGCTGACGCTGGCCGCCGGAGAACTGGTGGGGGAAGCGCTCGGCGGCCTCGGGCTCAAGCCGCACGCGCTCCAGCAGGTCCTCGGCCAGCGCCCGGCGGTCCTTCGGGGAGACGAGGCCCGCGAGGAAGGCGGGCTCGGTCACCAGGTCGGCGATGGGCAGGCGCGGGTTGAGCGAAGCGTAGGGGTCCTGGAAGACCATCTGCATCCGCCGGCGGGCGGCCTTCAGCGCCGACTGGGGCACGCCGGTCAGGGGCAGGCCGTCGAGGGTCGCGTGGCCCGCCTCCGGCTCGACTAGCCGCAGGATCGAGCGGGCGAGGGTGGACTTCCCGCAGCCGCTCTCGCCCACCAGGCCCAGCGTCTCTCCGCGGGCCAGCGTCAGGGAGACGTCGCGCACCACCGGCGGCGGCGCCTTGCGGAAGATCCCGCCGCGGCCGAAGCGGGTGGTGAGGTTGCGGACCTCCAGCAGCGGCTCGGGCGAGGCCAGCGGCGCGGGCGAGCCGGCGCCGAGGCGCGGGATCGCGGCCAGCAGCTCGCGCGCGTAGTCGGAGCGGGGGGCGGAGAACAGGCCTTCGGTCGTCGCCTCCTCGACCTTCTCGCCATGGCGCATGACCACGACGCGGTCGGCCATCTCGGCCACCACGCCCATGTCGTGGGTGATGAACAGGACCGCCATGCCCAGCTCGGCCTGCAGGCTGCGCATCAGGTCCAGGATCTCGGCCTGGGTGGTGACGTCGAGCGCGGTGGTCGGCTCGTCGGCGATCAGCACGTCGGGCTCGCAGGCGAGCGCCATGGCGATCATCACCCGCTGGCGCAGGCCGCCCGAAAGTTCGTGCGGGTGCTGGCGCAGGCGGCGGGCGGGCTCGGGGATGCGGACCCGCTCGAGGGCGGCGAGGCAGGCCGCGCGCGCCGCGCGGCCGCGCAGGCCGCGGTGGAGGCGGACGGCCTCCTCCAGCTGCTCGCCGACGCGCATCACCGGGTTCAGCGAGGTCATCGGCTCCTGGAACACCATCGCCACCCGGTCGCCGCGGATGGCGCGCAGCGCGGCGGGGGGGAGGGTGGTGACCTCCGTGTCGCCCAGGCGGATCGAGCCGCCGGCGATCCTGCCCCCCTCCCGCTCGACCAGGCGCAGGATCGAGAGGGCGGCGGTGGACTTGCCCGAGCCGCTCTCGCCGACCAGCGCCAGGGTCTCGCCGGCGTGCAGGTCGAAGGAGAGGCCGCGCACGGCCTCGTGCCGGCCGAAGGCGACGCGCAGGTCCTTCACCGACAGGACCGGCGGGTTGGGGGGCAGGATGCGGGTCATTCCGCGGCGAGCTCGGTGAAGAACGGGGCGAGCGGGGGGGTCCAGCGGCGGGCGGTGGGGGTGACGGTCGCCTCGAACGGATCGAGGCCGAAGACCTGCCAGCGCACCACGTCCGACAGCTCCAGCATCCCCCAGGCCTCGGCGGGATCGCCGGCGGTGGTGAAGGACTCGGTCAGCGACTGCTGGGTCAGGTGCGGGATGCCGTCGACGGTGGTCACGGTGTTCCAGTGCACGTGGCCCGCCAGCGCCACCACCGGCACGCGGGCCTGGGAGAGGGCCGCGCGCACCCGCTCGGACTGCGGGTAGGTGGCGAGGTGCGGGTTGCGCTGGAAGTAGTAGTTGCCGGTCTGGGCGTGGCCCGACATCGGCACGTGGGTGACGACCAGCGTGGGCTTCGTCGCGGCCTGGATGGTGCGCGACAGCCACAGCAGGTCCGCCTCCGGCAGGTCGAAGCCGGGGCGGGGACGGTCGCGATGGATCTTTGCGTCCGCCCGCCACAGCGCCACGTCCCAGGCGCCGAGGTCCACGACCTCGGAGGCCAGCGGCGCGCCGAGGATGGCGGCGTTCTCCTCGACGCTCAGGTGGTCGCGGTCGTGGTTGCCGCAGACGTGGCGGATGGGCGCGTCGAGGTCGCGGAACACCTCGGCCACCTCGGCCTCCAGCCGCGCGTCGGTCTGGGCGTCGACGTCGGAGATGCGGTCGCCGAGGTCCAGCACCAGGTCGGGCCGCTCGGCGTTGCAGAAGGCGACGAAGCGGGCCAGCAGGTCGAGGCCGGCGTCCCCTCGCTTGGTGTGGGAGGGGAGGCCGTGGTGGATGTCGGCGACGACGGCGATGCGCAGCGGAGCGGTCATGGCGTGGGGCCCTGGATGTGCGGAAAGGGTCGGGCGGGGCTGGACGCCCCGCCCGGGAGATCAGGCGATCAGCTGTCGGCCAGCGAGATCGCGCCGGAGCGGAAGTCGAGCACGTAGGGGATGTGGCCCGGGCGCGGGGCCCAGTTGACCGACTTCTTCATCCCCCAGCTCTCGAACGGGCGGTAGAGCGGCAGGACGGGCGGGTCCTGCTGGATGCGCTCCATCAGCTCGGCATAGGCGGCCTTGCGGGTCTCGACGTCCGACGAGAAGCGGAAGCGGTCCCACTTCTGCGCGTAGTCCTCGTCGGTGTTGAAGCGGCCCTCGCCCTCGGAGGGGCCGTTGGGCGCCCACATCACGCCGAAGGAGCCGAACGGGTCGGCGAAGTACATCGGGTTCGACCAGTTGCGGGCCATCATGTCGGGGGAGCCGCCCGACCATTTCTCGGCGACGTTGACGCGGCCGTTGATGCCCACGGCGGCCCACATCTCCATGATCGCCTGCGCGGCGAGCAGGCCGTTGGTGTAGTAGGTCGGGTGGGTGTCGTAGGTGATCTCGAACCCGTCGTAGCCGGCCTCCTCGAGCAGGGCCTTCGCCCGCTCGGGGTCGTGCTCGAAGGTCGTCAGGTCGGGCTGATGGAGGGCGCCCATCTCGGCCATGGTGTGCGAGGTCGGCACGATCGCCTTGCCCTGCCACAGCGCCTCGTTCAGCAGGTCGCGGTCGATGGCGAGCGACATGGCCTGGCGGATGCGCGGGTCCTGCAGCTTGGGATGATTCACGTTCATGATCATCACGTGGAACAGCGCGGTGGCCGAGCCTTCGGTCTTCAGCGCAGGGTCCGCGTCCACCAGGGCCAGCTGGTCGGGCGCCAGGTTGGTGATCAGGTCGACCTCGCCGGTCTTCAGCGCGGTGATGCGGCTGGCGGTCTCGGCGATCTGCACCACGGTGGCCTTGGCGAGCGGGGCCTTGTCGCCCCAGAAGCCGTCGAAGCGCGAGTAGACCACCCGCTCGCCCGGCGTGAACTCGGAGATCGCGTAGGGACCGGTGCCGACGGGCTTGAGGGAGAACGCCTCGAAGTCGCCGTCCTCGGCCACCTTCGGGTCGCCCGAGAGGGCCTTGGTGTAGTCCTCGGGGATGATCATGACCTGCTGGAGGTTCATGAGGGTTTCCCACAGCGGCTCCTCGCGCTTGGCGTGGACGCGCACGGTGTAGTCGTCGACCTTCTCGGCTTTCTCGAAATTGTTGAGGCGGTCCTTGGAGCGCACGGCGTAGGGCGGGAAGGTCGCCTGGAACATCCGGTTGAGCGAGAAGACCACGTCGTCGGCGGTCATCGCCTCGCCGTTGTGGAAGGTCACGCCTTCACGGAGCTTGAACTCCATCACCTTCGGCTCGACCAGCTCCCACGAGGTGGCGAGGCCGGGCTGCCAGACGGGCTCGATGCTGGCGGGATCGCGGGCGATCAGCGTGTCGAAGGCGTTGTAGTAGAACTGCGAGCCGACGTTGGAGTGGTCGCGGCCGGGATCGAGGTAGGGGGCCACGTTGGCAGCGCCGACGGTGATCTCCTGGGCGGAGGCGGCGAAGCCGAGGCCGGCGGTCAGGGCGGTGGTCAGGAGCAGTCTGAGCATGGGTCTCACTCCGTGAGGGGGAAGGGGCCGCGCGGGGCGGTCTTGTTGTTCGATGGGGGGTCAGCGTTCGCGCAGGCGGACATCTGCCCGGTCGCGCAGCCAGTCGCCGAGGATCTGGACGGCGAAGGTCAGCAGCACGATCAGCAGCGCGGGCACGGCGACGATCCAGGGCGCGCTGGGCATGTAGTCCCGCCCCAGCCCGACCATCGAGCCGAGCGAGGGATGCGGCGGCTGCACGCCGAGGCCGAGGAAGCTGAGCGTGCTCTCGAGGATCACGATGTTCGACAGCGCCAGCGTGAACTGCACCACCAGCGGCGAGACGAGGTTCGGCAGCAGGTGGCGGCGCGCGATGTAGCCGCCCGAGGCGCCGGCGGCGCGGGCGCTCTCGACGAAGGGCTGGGCGGCGAGGCGGCGGGTCTCGGCGCGCACGATGCGGGCGTACTGCTCCCACCCCGCGATGCCGAGGACGAGGACCAGGACCTCCAGCGACGATCCGGCGAGCGCCAGGATCAGGAGCGCGATCAGGGTGAAGGGCACGGCGATCTGCAGGTCGACGAGACCCATGATCAGGTCCTCGACCCAGCCGCGGCGCAGCCCGGCGACGAGGCCCATGGTCCCGCCGATCAGGAGGCCGATCAGCGCCCCGCCCCCGGCCAGCGCCAGCGTCAGGCGCAGGCCGTAGAGGGCGCGGGAGAGGACGTCGCGGCCCAGCTCGTCGGTGCCCAGCCAGTGGCCGGGGGAGGCGCGCTCGAACCCCACGGGCGGGCGCAGGCGGGAGATCAGGCTCTGGCCCAGCGGGTCGTAGGGGGCGACCAGGGGCGCGAGGATCGCGGCGGCGACCAGCAGGACCGCGACGGCCAGCGCGATCAGGCGGATCGGGTCGGCGCCCTCGAGCCGCGGCAGGCGCAGGCGGCGGGGGGCGGGGTCTGCGTAGGCGGTCATGGCGCTCAGTTCCCGGCCAGGCGCAGGCGCGGATCGGCCAGCGAGTAGGCGATGTCGGTCAGCGTGTTGACGACGACGACGGCGAAGGAGACGGCGATCACCCCGAACTGCAGGACCGGGTAGTCCCGCACGATGGCGGCGTTCACCAGCAGCTGGCCGATGCCGGGCCAGGAGAAGATCGTCTCGACCACCACCGAGCCGGCCGCCGCCAGCCCCGCCACCTGCAGCCCGATGACCGAGAGGACCGTGACGGACGCCGCCCGCAGCCCGTGGCGCAGGACCACCGCGGCCTCGGACAGCCCCTTGGCGCGGGCGGTGCGGATGAAGTCCTGCCCCAGCACGTCGAGCATGGCGTTGCGGGTGAAGCGGGTCAGCGCCGCGATCAGCACGCCCGACATGGCGATGGTGGGCATGATGAAGTGCAGGGGCGTCGACGAGCCCACCACCGGCAGCCAGTTCAGCGTGTAGCTGAAGACCAGGATCATGAAGATCGCCAGCACGAAGGCCGGCGCCGCGTAGCCCACGAAGGCCAGCGCGAGGACGGCCGAGCCCACCCAGCTCTTGCGCCACACCGCCGCGATCACGCCCAGCGGGATCGACACCGCGACCGTCAGCGCCACCGCGGCCAGCAGCAGCTGGACCGAGGGCCAGATCCGCTCGGCCACCACGTCGGCGACGGGGCGCCGCTCGACGAAGCTCAGGCCGAAGTCGCCCTCGAAGAGGCCGCGCAGGTAGGCGAGGTACTGGTCCCAGATCGGCAGATCGAGGCCGAAATAGGCGATCATCTGGGTGCGCTGCTCCGCGGTCAGCCCCTCGCCCAGGAAGGTCTCCATCGGCGAGCCGGAGAGGCGGGTCGCGAAGAAGGTGGCGGTGACGATGGCGAGCAGCGTCAGCGCGGTCTTGGCCAGCAGGCGCAGGATCACGAGGGTCATCGCGCGAGGCTCCGGTCGAGGTGGACGAAGCGCACGCCGGCCGCCAGCGCGGCCCGCCCGTCGGTGTCGGGGTTGTCGCCCACGAAGACCGCGTCGGCGGGGGCGACGCCGGCCTCGGCCAGCGCGGCGGTCAGCAGGTGGGGGTGGGGCTTGCCGAGGCTGCGGAAGCTCAGGCCGGGCCGGATCGCGCGCAGGGCCGCGAGCAGCGCGCCGGTCTCGGGCACCGGGCTGCCGTCATGGGCGGGGTGCGAGAGGTCGAGGTTGGAGATCCACAGCTCCGCCCCCCCGGCGACGTCGGCCAGCACCTCGCCCAGCTCCTCCACCCCCGCGGCGGGGTCGCGGCAGAGCAGCGTGGCGGCGGGGACCGGGCCCTCTCCGGGCCGGGCGAGGCTCAGGCCCAGCGCCGCGGCCCGCGCGGCCAGGGGCGGGGGCGCCAGCAGGCGCAGGCGGGCGCCGCGCGGCAGGGCCTCGGCGAGGTGGCGCAGCGTCGCCTCCCCCGCCAGCCACAGATGCGCGGCCGGGACCGCCAGCCCCTGCCCCGCCAGCGCCGCGGCGCAGGCGTCGGCGTCGAGGTCCGAGCGGTTGGAGACGATGCGCAGCCGCGCCCCGCACAGGTCCACGAAGCCGGCGGCGTCGGCGAAGGCCCGCCCCTCGGAGACGAGGCAGCCGTCGAGGTCGCACAGCACCAGCGCCGCCCCCTCGACCATCGCGGGATCGAGCGCGGGCCAGCGCCGGGCGCCGGGCGCCGCTGCGGGGGCGGCATCGAGCGCGGCGGTGCGGAAGGCGAGGTCTGCGTCCAAGGCGGGCTCCTTCGGCGGCGGGCGTCGCCGCGTGGGTTCAGGCCCGCGCCGCGGCGCGGGGGCATGGCAGGGCCCGCGCCGGAACGCGGGAGAGGTCGAGCGGCCCGCGCCACGGCGCGGGAGGGCGCCGCGCCCGGCGGGCCGGGTCGGCGGGGTCTGGGCGCGGGCGCAGGGCGCCGCGCGGATCGCGGGGGTCGTCGCAGGCCGCCTGGGGCGGCCGGCGCGGTCGCGGGGGCGGGGCCCCTCGGTCGACGGGGGCAACCTGCCTCACAGCTGTGACGCGCCTGTTACAGACGGAAGCTAGGGTTTGGCCACCTCGAACTCCGGCTTCGGATTCCCGCCATGACCCTCTCGCCTTCCCGACTCGACGCGCTCCGCCAGGTGGCGGAGGCGGGCTCCTACGCCGCGGCGGCGCGGCGCATGGGCGTCAGCCAGACCAACGTCTCCCAGCGCGTGCGGGCGCTGGAGACGGCCTACGGCGTGCGCCTGTTCCGGCGCGAGCGGGGGCGGCTGGCGGCGACGCCCCTGTGCCTGCAGGTCTGCGACGCGGCCGAGCGGATGCTGGAGGCGGGCGAGCGGGCCGAGCGTCTGCTGAGCAGCGGCGCCTCGCTCGCCCAGGGCTCGATCGCCATCGGCCTCGGCAACGCGATGCCGGGCATGGCGCTGGTGGCCGCGGTCCACCGCGCCTATCCCGGCGTGACCCTGCGGGTCGAGACCGGCAGCCATGAGAAGATCACCCGCGCGGTCCTCAACCACGAGGTCGACGTGGGCGTGCTGCCCGAGGTCGCCCCCGACGCCCGCTTCCGGCGCGAGGCGCTGATGCGCAACGAGGTGATCGCCATCGCGCCCCCCTCCCACCCGCTCGCCCGGCAGGAGACGGCGACGGCCGAGGAGCTGAGCGCCGCGCCCCTGATCTTCCGGGCGCGGGGCTCGTCCACGCAGCGGGTGGTGGACCGGATGTTCGCGCGCGCCGGCCTCTCGCCCACGCCGTTCCTGACGCTGGACGCGCGCGACGGGCTCTACGAGGCGGTGGTCAGCGGGCTGGGGGTGGGGTTCCTCTGGCGCCACGGCACCAGCCGGCAGGACGGGGCGGCGCGGCTGCGTCTGACCGAGGTCTCGGCGCGCGTGGACGAATACGTCTTCAGCCTCGCCGACTCCGGCAGCCGGCTCGTGGACGCCGTCTACGAGGTGGCGCGGGGGCTGCGGGCCGGGGGCGGGCCGACGCCCGCCCCGCCCCGCCTCAGCCCGCGGCCCTGAGGGTGGCCGCCAGCAGCACGTCGGCGCCCGCGGCGCACTGCTCGGGCGTGCTCCACTCGGCCTCGTTGTGGCTGATGCCGGTCTCGGAGGGGATGAAGAACAGCGCCGTCGGGCAGTAGCCCATGATCGGGATCGCGTCGTGGCTGGCCACCGCGAGGATGTCCATGGTCGAGAGGCCCAGCTCCTCGCAGCAGCCGCGGACCATGTCGTTCATCGCCGCGTGGCAGTCGATCGGGCCGAAGGCGAAGTATTGCGCCAGCTCCACGCGCACGCCCCGCTCGGCGGCGACGCGCTCGCACAGGGCGCGCAGCTCCGCCTCCATCTCGGCCAGCGGTCCGGCCTCGACATGGCGGATGTCGCAGCTCACGCGGACCGCGTTGGGGATCACGCCGCGCACGTTGGGCGAGAGCTCCAGGTGCGGAGCGTTGGAGCGGCCGTCGCGGCCCCGCGCCCGGCCGATGGCCTCGATGCCCAGGATCAGCTCCGCGGCGGCGGCGAGCGCGTCGTGGCGCTGCTCCATCAAGGTGGGGCCGACATGGCCCGCCTCCCCCGTCACGCTCGCCACGAAATAGCGCGCGCGGAAGGAGCCGGTCACGACGCCGATGTCCTTGCCGGCCTCCTTCAGCAGGGGGCCCTGCTCGATATGGGTTTCGAGATAGGCGGCGAAGGGGCGTCCGCCGACGGCGACGGTCTCGCCGGGCTCGTCCAGCGCCTCCAGCGCCTGCGCGACCGTCACCCCGTCGGGATCGGTGCGCGACAGGGCGAAGTCGAGCGCCACGTCCCCCACGAAGACCGAGGAGCCCATGGTCATCGGCGAGAAGCGGGCGCCTTCCTCGTTGTTCCAGATCACCAGCTCGACCGAGGCGCGGGTGGCCAGCCCCTCGTCGGCCATGCGCCGCAGGACCTCGAGCGCCGCGATCACGCCGTAGGCGCCGTCGAACTTGCCGCCCGTGGGCACGGTGTCGAGGTGGCTGCCGATCACCACCGGGTCGGCGTCGGGGTCGGTCCCCTCGCGCCGGGCGAAGATGTTGCCCAGCCGGTCGGTCGCGACCGCGAGGCCCAGCTCCGCCAGCCAGCGCCTCAGCAGCGCGCGCGCCTCGCCGTCGAGGGCGTCCATCGCCAGGCGCCGGGCGCCGCCGCCCGGCGTCTCGCCGATGCGGCCCAGCTCCATCAGCGCGTCCCACAGACGCTCGGGGTTCGCCTTAAGCATCGCCGCGCTCCTTCGCGCCCGTTGGAACCAGCCCGCACCAGCGGGCCATGAACAGCGCCATCGCCTTCGTCGCGTGGCGCACGCTGTCGAGGTCCACCCGCTCGTCGATGCCGTGGGGACGCTCGCAGACCGGACCGTAGACCAGCCCGGGCACGCCCTGGTAGAGGCCGAAGAAGCGGGCGTCGGTGGCGGCCGAGCTCGGCTCGGCGCGCAGGGCCTCGCCGGTCAGGCGTTCGTGGACGGCGCCCAGCGCCGCCTCGGGCGCCTCGGCGTTCTCCAGCACGTAGCCCTCGGCCATGTGGCCGTGCCACTCGATCCGCGGCGGCGTGTTGGACAGGTACGGATCCTTGCGCGCCTCCTCCCTCACGCGGGCCTCGATCTCGGCGCGGATGTCGGCGAGGTCGTCGCCGGGGAACACGCCCACCCGCACGTTCAGCACCGCCTTCGCGGGGACCGAGGAGGTCCACTCGCCCCCCTCGATCTCGCCCAGGTTCACGCGGATCGGGTGGGGGTGGTCCTCGTAGGGCGGGCGGTCGCCCTTGCGGGCGTTCCACTCGTCCTCCAGCGCCTTGATGCCGGGCCACAGCAGAAGCGCCTTCTCGATGGCGTTGGCGCCCACGTCCTGGAAGGCGGCCGAGGCGTGCTGCGGGTCGCCGTCGACGTGGACGCGGAACCAGATCAGCCCCACCTCGGCGCGCATCAGCACCGGGCCCAGCGGCTCGGGCACGAAGGCGCAGTCGGCGGCGTAGCCGCGCTGCAGGCAGGCGAGCGTGCCGTTGCCGGTGCACTCCTCCTCGACGACCGACTGGAACCAGACCGGGGCGCCCGGCTCGAATCCCGCGGCGCGCAGGGCGTCGAGGGCGAAGAGCGTGCCGGCGAGGCCGGACTTCATGTCCCCCGCCCCGCGCCCGTACATCCACTTGCCCTCGATCCGCGGCTCGAACGGGGGCGTCGTCCAACGCTCCCACGGGCCGGTGGGCACGACGTCGACATGGCCGTTGAAGATCAGCGAGCGGCCGCCCTCGGCCCGCGCCTTCGGGCGGAAGGCGCCGACCACGTTCCAGGCGTTGGCGTAGTCGGCGTCCACCACCGGCGCGAAGCCGGGCATGTCCTTGATGTCCTCGACCCGCACCTTCCAGCGGTCGACGTCGAGGCCGCGCCCCGCCATGGCGCTTTCCATCAGGTCCTGGACGGTGTGCTCCTGCCCGCGGGTCGAGGGGCAGCGGACCATCGCCTGGGTGAAGCGGATCTGGTCGTCGAAGGCGGCGTCCACGGCCGCGACGATGGCGTCCTCGACGGCGGGATCGAGGGGGAGAGGGGCGGTCATCGCGAAGGCTCCGAAATCAGGCGCGGCGGCGCGAGGCGAGCGCCTCGCGCACGGAGGGGACCAGCGTCACCAGCCCCTTGGGAAGGTACATCACCACCAGGACGATCAGGCCGCCGTAGACCAGCAGGCGGTAGTTCTCGAGATCGCGCAGCAGCTCGAAGGCCGCGGTCAGGATCAGCGCGCCCAGCAGGGGGCCGGCGAAGGTGCCCAGCCCCCCGACCAGCGCCATGGCGATGACCAGGATCATCAGGTCCGCGCCCACGGCGGCCATGGGGGTGAGGATGGTGATGTAATGGGCGTAGAAGGCGCCCGCGACGCCGACCACGAAGGCCGAGACGGCGAAGACCAGCAGCTTCTGCTTCGTGAGGTTCACGCCGAGGGACTCGGCCGCGTCCTCCCCGTCGCGCATGGCGACGATAGCGAGGCCGACGCGCGTGCGCATCATCAGCGCCATGCCCCCGCAGGCCAGCACCAGCAGCGCCAGCGCGAGGTAGTAGAACGGCACCTTGTCGGCGGGGGTGAACTTCACCGCGCCGACGCCCGGAAGCGTGAACCCTTCGAAGAAGGGGATGCCCCAGAGGCCGAGCTCGCCCCGGGTGATGTCCTTCAGGTTCGAGAGGGTGATGCGCACGATCTCGGCGAAGCCCAGCGTCACGATGGC
The DNA here is from genome assembly GCF_029223255.1 of Albimonas marina. Taxonomy (GTDB): domain Bacteria; phylum Pseudomonadota; class Alphaproteobacteria; order Rhodobacterales; family Rhodobacteraceae; genus Albimonas. The sequence continues at coordinate 257,665 of NZ_JARHUC010000007.1, read as the reverse complement.
CACGTGGGGCATCGAGCGGATGCGCAGCACCGGCAGGCCGATCAGAAGGCCCGCGGCCATGGCGACGAGGCCGCCCAGCCAGATGGTGATCCAGGGGCTGAGGCCGGCGTTCATCGCGATCAGGGCCGAGCCGTAGGCGCCCAGGCCGAAGAAGGCGTGGTGGCCGAAGGTCTTCATCCCCGCGAAGCCGGTGACGAGGTTCCAGGCCGAGGCGAAGATCCCGAAGATCATCGCCAGCACCAGCACGTGCATCAGGTAGCTGTCGGAGGAGACCAGCGGCAGCAGCAGCAGGGCCAGCAGCCCGAGCGCGAGCGCGCCCTTCTGGCGGAGCGTCAGCGGATGGAACATGCGGACCTCGCGGGACGAAGGAGGGAGGAGGGGGCGCGGGAGGCGACGCTCATGACGTCTTCTTCCCCAGCAGGCCCCAGGGCCGCCACCAGATCACGGCGATCATCAGCGCGAAGGAGATCACGTCCCGCCACTCGGACGAGGTGACCTGCACGCCCAGCGCCTCGACCACGCCCAGCACCAGCCCGCCGACGATGGCGCCGGGGAAGGAGCCGAGGCCGCCCAGCACCACCACCACGAAGCCCTTGAGCAGGATCGGAAGACCCGACCAGGGGTTGATCGAGTAGATCGGGGCCAGCATCGCCGCGGCCACCGCGCCCAGCGCCGCGGCGAGGCCGAAGGTGATGAGATGGACGCGGGCGGAGGGGATGCCCACCACCGCCGCCGCGTCCGCGTCCTGCGAGGTCGCGCGGATCGCCCAGCCGAGGCGGGTGTATTTCAGCACGTACCACATCGCCGCGATGGTCCCCGCGGCGACGCCGAGGATCAGCAGCCGCTGCGCGGGCAGGCGCACCTCGCCGAACTGGACGATGCCGTCGATGTAGTAGGGGACCGACTGGAAGTTCTCGCCGAACACAAGAAGGGCCGCGTTCTGCAGGAAGATCGACAGGCCCATGGTCACGGCGATGGTGGCGAACATCCACCCCTCGCGACCCAGCAGCCGGTGGATGGTCAGGCGCTGCACCACCGCGCCCAGAACGAAGCCGGCGGCGACGGCGAGCGGGATGCCCAGCCAGGCCGGCAGGCCCCAGACGGCGACCGTGTAGAACACGAAGTAGCCGCCCAGCATGTAGAACTCGCCATGCGCCAGGTTCAGCACCCGCATGGTGCCGTAGATCAGCGCGATGCCGCTGCCGATCAGCGCGTACATGGAGCCGATCACCAGGCCGTTGACGATCTGCTCGATCAGGATCGCGGAGGTCATCGTGCGCTCCTCATGCCCCGAGATAGACGCGCCGGACGACGTCGGAGGCGATCATCTCCTCCCCCGTGCCCGACAGCATCATGCGCCCGCCCTCGAGCAGGTATCCCCGGTCGGAGATCCCGAAGGAGAGCTGGACGTTCTGTTCGTTGAAGATCACCGCGATGCCCTCGCCGTTGACCTTGCGGATGATGTCGGCGATCTGCGCGACGATGCGGGGCGCGAGGCCCAGGAACGGCTCGTCCATCAGCAGCAGGCGCGGGCCCGACATCAGGGCGCGGGCGACGGCGACCATCTGCTGCTCGCCCCCGCTCATCTTGCCGGCGACCTGGTTGCGGCGCTCGGCTAGGATCGGGAACAGGCTCTCCACCCACTCCAGCCGCTCGGCCGACTTGCCGGCGACGGACTTGTGGTAGGCGCCCAGCAGCACGTTCTCGCGCACCGTCATGTCCTTGAAGAGGCGCCGGCGCTCGAGGACCATCGAGATGCCCATGGCGACCTTCTCGTGCACCGGCGTCCGGGTCAGGTCGGCGCCCTCGAACAGGATTTTCCCCGACCGCACGGGAGTGAGCCCCATGATCGCCTTCAGCACCGTGGACTTGCCCGAGCCGTTGGGACCCAGCACCGCGACCACCTCGCGGTCGCCGCAGTCCATCGAGACGTCCCACAGCACCTGGTAGGCGCCGTAGACGACGTTCAGGTCCTCGACCCGGAGAATGGGATCAGCCATGCGCGGCCCCCTCGCCCAGGTAGAGCTCGACCACGTCGGGGTGGCGGGCGATCTCGGCGGGAGGGCCCTCGGCCATCTTCACCCCGCGGTTCATGAAGATCGCGTGGTCGGCCAGGTCGTTGATCACGCGCATGTTGTGCTCGACCACGATCAGGGTCAGCCCCTCCCGGCGCAGGCCCAGCACCAGGTCGATCAGGCCGGGCAGGCTCTTCTGGTCGACGCCGCCGGTGACCTCGTCCATCAGCAGCAGCTTGGGCCGGGTCGCCATGGCGCGGGCGAGCTCCAGCCGCTTGCGCTGGCCGGTCGAGAGGCCCTTGGCGAGCACGTCCATCCGCTCCCCCAGGCCCACCATCTCGACGTAGCGCGCGGCGTCGTCGCGGGCGTGCGAGAGGCGCGCGTGGCGCGACATGGCGCCGACCATCACGTTCTCGACCACGCTCAGGTCGTCGAAGGGCTGGGTGATCTGGAAGGTGCGCGCCAGGCCCACCCGGCAGCGCTTGTCCGGGCGCAGGCCGGTGATGTCGCGGCCGTCGAAGATCACCCGGCCCGCCGAGGGGGCGTGGACGCCGGCGATCATGTGGAAGGTGGTGGTCTTGCCGGCCCCGTTCGGCCCCATCAGGGCGACGATCCGGCCTGGCGCGACCGAGAAGCTGAGGTCGTCGACGGCGCGGATGCCGCCGAAGGCGATCGACAGGCCCTCGACCTTCAGAAGGGCGCCGGACGCCGCATCGGAAGCGGCGGGGCCGGGAGAAGCTGGGGCGGCGGGTTCGGGCATGCGCTGGCTCCGGCGGGGATCGGGCGCGGCGCGCGCCGCGGGGCGGGCGGCGACGGCGGGACCGGGACGGGACGGCGGGGAGGCGGAGGGGGGGCGCGATCCGCCCGCGTCGAAGGCGGGCGGGCGCGGGGCCGGTCGGGCCGGACCGCTCGGGCGCGGTCCGGCCCGGTCCGGCTCACTTGCCGAAGGAGATCTCGCGGGTCGCCTGGTTCTTGGGCCACACGGCGTAGCTGACGCCGTCCTGGATCTGCGCGGTCGGGGCCGGCAGGTAGTCGGCGCCGCCCAGCGGCGAGTGCGTCTCGGGGTCGAACACGTAGCGGCCGACCACGCAGCTGTAGTCGGTGTCCTTGAACGCCGCCGACAGCGCCGCGGGCTCGGCGGTGCCGGCCTTGGCGAGGTTGCCCAGCAGCAGGTCCATCTGGCACCAGCCCAGCGCGTGGTCGCCGTTGGCGGGATTGCCGGCCAGCGCCTCGTACATCGTCGAGAACTCGGCGTGCCTGGGGTTGTTGACCGCGTCGAACAGCAGCGGCGACCACAGCAGGCCGTTCGCCTGCTCGCCCGCGCCCTCCAGGAACTCGGAGCGGATCGGGTAGTAGATCGCCAGGTGCGGGGTCTCGACCCCCTGCTCGGCCAGCTGCTTGACCAGCGCCACGCCCGAGTTGACCGAGGTGAACACCGAGATCAGCACGTCCGGCGCGTCGCCGCGCAGCTTGGAGATCTGCGGGTAGAAGTCGGCGTAGCCCAGCGACACCGTCTCGGAGGAGGCGACGGTCCAGCCGCCCTCATCGAACAGGGGCGCCGCGTATTCCATGTTCGACTTGCCGTAGTCGGTGTCCTCGACGATGAAGGCCACCTTCTTGTCGCCGGCCTCGATCGTGCCGTCGGCGATCATCATCTGCACCGTCTCCCACAGCGTCGCGCCGTAGTTGTCGGAGTTGAAGCCGGTCTTCCAGAAATTGGCGAAACGGTCGGGCTGGGCGGCGACCTTCTTCGAGATCTCGATCGAGACCGGCTGGCCGGACATGGTGAACTTGCCGTAGGAGGCCGAGACCTCCATCACCGCCAGCGTCACCGACGAGGCGATGGAGTCGCCGATCAGGATGTCGACGTCGTCGCGGGTCAGCAGCTTCTGCGCCGCCGAGACGCCCTGCTCGGGCCGCGAGGCGCTGTCCTCGAAGATCAACTCGATTTGGGCGGGCTCGCCGTCCAGGGTCACGCCGCCCTCGGCGTTCAGCTTGTCGACGCGGGCCTGGTAGGCCTGCTGCATCGACAGGCCCGAGACGGCCGCCGGGCCGCTGAGCGGGCCGATCACCCCGATCTTGAGGTCGTCGGCCAGGGCGGGGGCGCCCAGCGCCATGCCGGTCGCCAGGGTCAGGCCCGCGGCGCGGATCGCGTTCGATCTCATCTGCACTCTCCTGTCGGTCGCAATGTCTGTCGTCATGGACGGCCGGGGCGGGCGTCTCGCCCGACCGCGACGGCCCGCTTTCGGTCTCGCTCGCCGGTCTTCGGCCGCTTCCCCGGACCCCGAGGGCGCGCGACGCCCGCCGAGGGGCGCACGGCGCCGGCCCGGCGCGAGGGCGGCCGCCGGTCTGCGCCGGCTTGTCTGGACATCGAGCCTGAGGGCGACTCAAGGTGTTGTCAACAGACGATATTTAGTATCATATAGTGATACTTTCAGGGAGGGAGGCCCGCACATGACCCAGGACCACGGACCGGAGGAGAGACGCAGCGAACGGCCCGGCGTCGCCAGCGTGCGCGCGGTGGAGCGCGCGGCGGCGATCCTGTCGGCCTTCGACGCCGAGGCGCCGCGCCTGACGCTGAGCGAGATCGCGGCCCATGCCGAGCTCGACAAGAACACCGCCCGCCGCCTGCTCCACACGCTCGAGGCGGTGGGCTGGGTGCTGCATTTCCCGCGGGAGCGGCGCTATGCGCTGGGTCCCGGCCTGATGGCGCTGCAGCCCGCGGTCTTCTACGAGCGGCGGCTGCGCGACGTGGCGGCCCCGGTGCTCGCCCGCCTGGCCGCGCACTCGGGCATGACCGCCTTCCTGTGGACCGAGTTCCGCGGCCACGCCTTCTGCGTGGACCGGGTGCGCGCGCAGGCCCGCCTGGCCGGGGTGCGCTGGACCGAGGTGGGGCGGCTGATGCCGATCAACTGCTCGGGGGGGCCGCGCATGGTGATGGCCTCGATGGACCCCGCCCGCCGGGCGGAGGTGCTGGCCGGCCCCCTCCACGCCTTCACGCCCGCGAGCTGCACCGACCCGGCGAAGCTGGAGGCCGACGCCCGGGCCATCGCCGCGCGGGGGTGGGAGCTGGCGGTGGACGACTACTCGATCGGCATGGCGGGGCTCGCCGCCCCGATCCACGATCCCGCCGGGCGCTTCCGGGCGGTGATCTCGCTCACGGACCTGTCGCGCCGCCTCGCCCCCGGCCCCGACGGGCTGCCCCCGCATCTCGACGCGCTGCTCGAGGCGGTGGCCGAGATCGGCACCCACCTCGACGCCGAGGGCTGAGCGCCGGCGCCCGCCGCCAGGCGGAGGGGAGCGCAGTTCGCGACGCCGCGCGGCGCGGCGTCGGGAAGCGCCTCCGCGCGCTGGCCGCGGGGGCCGGTCGATCCATATCGAGGGGGAGTGATTTTCCATAAGGACACGCGCATGCTCGATGTGCCATCCCCCGCCCTCCCGATGGGGGCGGCCGCCCAGGCCGAGGGGGCGTCCTTCCGGGTCTGGGCCCCGAACGCCGACGCGGTCTTCGTCGTCGGCGAGTTCAACGACTGGGCCGACGAGGCCGACCCGATGGTCCGCGGCGACGACGGCTGCTGGAGCGCGACGCTCCCCCACGCCGCCGAGGGCCAGCGCTACCGCTTCCGCATCCTCAACGGCGACCAGGTCCTCAGCCGGATCGACCCCTGGGCGCGGGCGCTGACCAGCTCGGTCGGCGACGGGATCGTCTGCGCGCCGCGCTCCGCCCCCGAGGACGGGTTCGCGCGCCCCGACTGGAACCGGCTGGTGATCTACGAGATGCACATGGGCACCTTCCACCGCTCGGACCCCGAGCGCCCGGGCGGCTTCGCCGAGGCGGTCGAGAAGTTCGACCACCTGCGCAAGCTGGGCGTGAACGCGATCCAGGTGATGCCCATCGCCGAGTTCGCGGGCGACCTGAGCTGGGGCTACAACCCCGCCCATATCTTCGCAGTCGAGATCGCCTACGGCGGCCCCGACGCCTTCCGCGACTTCGTGGCCAAGGCCCATGCCGCCGGCTTCGCGGTGATCATGGACGTGGTCTACAACCACCTCGGCCCCTCCGACCTCGACCTCTGGCAGTTCGACGGCTGGTCGGAGGAGGGCAAGGGCGGGATCTACTTCTACAACGACCACCGCTCGGACACGCCCTGGGGCGACACGCGCCCCGACTACGGCCGGGCCGAGGTGCGCGACTTCATCCGCGAGAACGCGCTGCACTGGCTTGGCGGCTACGGCGTCGACGGGCTGCGCTTCGACATGACCCTCTACATCCGCACCATCTCGGGCGACGAGGGGAACGAGGCCGACGCGATCCCCGAGGGCTGGTCCCTGATGCAGGAGATCAACGCCGCGGTGGCAGACCGCTTCCCCGGCCGCATCACCATCGCCGAGGACCTGCGCCTGAACCACGCCATGACCGCCTCCGTCGAGGCCGGCGGCGCGGGCTTCGGCGCGCAGTGGGACGCGGGCTTCGTGCATCCGATCCGCGCCGTCCTGATCGCCATGGCGGACGAGGACCGCTCGATGCAGGCGGTCGTCGACGCGCTCTGCGCCGACTACAACGGCGACCCGTTCCAGCGGGTGATCTACACCGAGAGCCACGACGAGGTCGCCAACGGCCAGGCCCGCGTGCCCCACGAGATCGACGGCGAGGGCGCCCCCGGCTGGGCGGCGCAGAAGCGCTCGACCCTGGGGGCGGCGCTGATGTTCACCACCCCCGGCATCCCGATGCTGTTCCAGGGACAGGAGTTCCTGCAGGGCGACTGGTTCGACGACGCGGTCCCGCTCGACTGGGATATGAACGACACCTTCCGGGGGGTGACGCGCCTCTACCGCGACCTGATCGCCCTGCGCCTCGACCGCGAGGGCGGCGCCGCCGGTCTCTCGGGCCGGCAGGTCGAGGTGCTGATGATGGACGAGGCGCGCAAGCTCGTCGTCTTCCACCGCCGCGACGACGGGCGGGAGGGGGACGAGGGCGTGATCGTCGCCCTCAACTTCGCCCATCTGCCGGCCGAGGACGTGACCGTCCCCCTGCCCGGCGGCGGAACCTGGCGGCTGCGGCTGAACACCGACTGGGACGGCTATTCGAAGGACTTCGCGGGCTTCGACTCCGCCGCGCTCGAGGGCGTCGAGGGGGAGCGCGACGGCCGCCCCTTCCACGGGACCTTCGGCATCGGCGCCTACACCGCGCTGATCTTCACCCGCTGATCGCGGCCCCGCGCCGGGACGCCAGCGCGGGCGGGTGAAGGCGGGGAGACGCGCCGTGCAGGGCGCGTCTCCCCGAAGATCTCCTCTCCCAGCCCCTCGCCGACGCCTTTGGGCGCGAGCGTCCGATCGCGCGCCGGGCGCGGCTGTGAACGGGATTACAGAACCGCTTTCCATTCCGTGGGACAGAACGACCGACCATCGTTAACGTAACGCCAAGGCCCGGTTCCGGGTCCGCAAGCGATTGATGCTCGGGAGCGACGCCGCCTCGTCCTGGGGAGGACGGGAACGGCGTTCGTTTTGTTCGCGACACGCGACAGGGGAAGCCGCCATGCCGGACGATTTCGGACAGACCAACGCCACCGCCGGGACCGGGACGATCGGAACCGCCATCACCGGCGAGATCGAGACGATCGGCGACAAGGACTGGCTTGCCTACGACCTGACCGAGGGGGTGGTCTACGAGGTCAAGCTGACGGGGATCGAGGACGCGCTCGGCGCGCGCATCAACCCGCGCGTGGACATCTACGACGAGACCGGCCGGCAGCGGTCGTCGCAGACCGACGGCAACGCCGACGGGCTTGTCTCCTTCACCTATTTCGCCAGCAGCGGCGGCCTCCACTATTTCGAGGTCGAGGACCTCCACGACGCCAACGCCGGCGCCTGGGAGCTGGAGGTGATCGAGGCGAAGGCCGACCTCGCCCCCACCGCGGTGTTCACGAGCGGCACGTGGCGCCAGGGCGCCGCGGTCGAGATCGCCCACGAACTCTACAACGGCGGCAACATCGCGGCGGGCCCGAGCCTGCTGGGCATCTACGCCTCGTCCGACCCCGACCTCTCGGCGTCCGACACGCTGATCGCGACCATCGCCACGGCCGCGATGTCCCCGGGGGAGATTCGCTCGGCGCTCGCCTCCTACATCGTCGATCTGCCGGTCGGGGTCTGGTACGTCGGACTGGGCGCGGACGCCGGGCTCGACGTGGAAGAGGCCAACGAACTCAACAACTTCACCCCGTCGAACCGGGTCGTCCAGGTCAACGTCCTGCCCGACGACCAGCGCAACGACATCACCACCTCGGGCGTCGTGGCCCCGCACGGCGACGTGACGGGCGAGCTGGAGTACGTCGGCGACCACGACTTCTTCGCGGTCCAGCTGACGGCGGGCGTGCAGTATCGCTTCGACGTCGAGGGGGAGGCGGTGAACGGCTCGCGCCCCGAGCCGAACCTGTTCATGACCCTGCGCGACGGCACGGGCGCCTACATCAGCGCCAACGACAACGGCGGGCCCGGCGTGAACGCGCCCCGCATCACCTACACGCCCACGGTCGGCGGCACGTATTACCTCGACGTCAGCGACTCGGGCGAGGACGACGTCGGCGGCTACCGGCTGACCTCGACCGCGTTCCTGCCGAACCTCGCGATCACCTCGGTCGAGGGCGACGAGGCGATCCTCTACGGCGGCCGCACCTATTTCATGCGCATCACCTTCGCCAACGACGGCCTGGCGCCGACCGGCGACGGCGCCTTCCTGTCCAACATCACCGCGACCGACGCCTCGGGCGCGGTCACGCAGCTGGCCGCGATCGGATACGCGCCGCTGAACGCGGGGCAGAGCAACAGCCTGTCGACCAACTACTTCGTCGACCTCGCGCCCGGCGACTACGACATCACCTTCACCGTCGACTCCGACGGCGACGTGGCCGAGCAGCTCGAGGACGACAACACCTTCACCTTCTCGACCACCGTCATCCACGACCCGCAGGGCGACACCGTCGCCACCGCCGGCGCCATCGCGATGGGCGAGACGGTGGCCGAGAGCATCGACTACGCCGGCGACCGCGACTGGTACGCGGTGACGCTCGAGGACGGGGTCGAGTACCAGGTGGACCTCGTCGGCGGCAAACCGCTGAGCGACCCGTTCCTGATCCTGCGCGACGCCTCCGGGGCCATGCTCATGGCCAACGACGACGGCGGGGCGGGGCTCGATTCCCGCCTCGTCTTCACGGCCTCGGGCTCGGGCACCTACCACCTCGACGCCGGGCCGCTGGGCTCGACCGAGGAGGGCGGCTACGAGCTGACGATCCAGAAGAACCTGCCGAACCTGGTGATCTCCGACCTCACGGTCGACACGCTCTACTGGGAGATCGGGACGCAGGTCGGGATCGACTTCACGACGTCGAACACCGGCCTGCTGGACGCGGGGCCCCAGCTGACGCGGCTGTTCGCCTCGACCGACGCCACGGTCGACCAGGGCGACCTGCAGCTGGGGGGCGCCTACGACCCGAGCGGGATCGCGGCCGGCGCGTCCTCGACCCGCTCCAACGCCTACACCGTCTCCCTCGCCGAGGGGACCTGGTTCATCGGCGCGGTGGCGGACGTGCTCGGCGCGGTGACCGAACAGGACGAGGCCGACAACTCCTCCTCCAACACCCTCCCGCCGATCGAGGTGTTCGTCTACGCGGACGACTTCGGCGAAAGCCTGGGCGACCATGGCGAGATGCCCGACGACGGGCTGATCGCCGGCACGCTGGAGGCGCCGGGCGATCGCGACTGGTTCAGGATCTGGATGCTGTCGGGCGTGGACCACACGATCTCCCTGGCGGGAACCGGGACGGAGACCGGGCTCTTCGACCCGTTCCTGCGGGTCTACAACGCCTCGGGCGTGCAGGTGGCGGGCAACGACGACGCCGTCGGCCTGGATTCGGAGGTCGTCTTCAACCCGGCCAACGCCGGCTGGTTCTTCATCGAGGCGGCCGCCTTCAACGACGCCTACAGGGGCGACTACACCGTGCAGGTCGTGCCCGACCTGCCGGACCTGCGCCCCGTGAACCTGGCTCTGACCGGCCCCTCGAGCGTGCTGGAGGGGACCGACGTCACGGTCGAGATCGACATCGAGAACATCGGCGTCCAGCCCACGGGCGGCGGCTTCGCGGTGGACTACTACGCCACGCCGACGACGGGCGCCGCGGCGTCCGAGATTTTCCTCGGCCGCTTCGACCTCGGCCCGCTGGGGGTCGGCGCGACCGTCGACGACATGCCCTCGCTGAACACCGGCATCCTGGCGCCGGGCGGCTACCTCCTGCGCGCCATCGTCGACGGCGGCGGCGACGTGATCGAGCAGAACGAGCACAACAACACCACGAACGAGGTCGCGCTGACGATCCTGCCGGACATGAACCTCGAGATCACGGCCTTCACGCTGGAGCCGACCGCCAGCGTCTTCCAGGGCGCGCCCGAGAACCTGTTCGAAGGCTCGATCACGCTGGTCAACGCCGGCCCCACCGAGCTGCCCGCCACAACGCTGGCCTACTACCTGTCGTTCGACGACGCGCTGGATGCCGGCGACATCCGCCTGGGCTCGAGCTCGGAGGCGCCGATCGCGGGGTTCGGGTCGCGGACCATCGCCCTCGGCGGGCCGCTGGGCTCGGGCCTGCCCTCGCTCGAGGCCGAGACCCCGTTCTGGATCTTCGCCGTCGCCGACGACCTCGACGTCGCGACGGAGACGGACGAGGACGACAACGTCGCCTCGACCCAGATCGTCCTGCCCGGCCTGCCCAACCTGACCATCGAGGCCTTCGAGACCTCGGCCGCGCATCTGCGGCCCGGCGAGACCATCACGGTCCGGGTGGTGGTGACCAACACCGGCCCCTCCGCCGCGGCCGCCGACGACGTGGCGATCGTGCTGTCGCCCGACGCGGACGTCTCGCCCACCGACGAAGGGCTGGGGCTGCTCGGGTTCGGTCCGCTGGCCGCGGGCGCGAGCGTCGAGATCCTGGCCGCCGTGACGCTGCCGGCGTCGCTCGACGCCGGGTCCCTGCATCTGGGCGCCATCGTCAACTTCGACGGCGACCAGGACGAGACGAGCTTCGCGGACAACACCACCGGCGACACCGGCGACAACATCTTCATCGACGTGGTGGAGGCCCCCGTGGCGACGGGCGGACGGACCATCGCCGAGGTCGGCCACCTGCTGCTGAACGAGACGCCCCGCACCATCGTGCTCGACCACAGCTTCGAGAACCCGGTGGTGATCGCCAAGATCGCCTCCTCCAACGACCCCGACGTGGCGACCGTGCGCCTGTCGGACGTGAGCGGCGACCGCTTCACCCTGATGCTGCAGGAGCCCAACGCCGACGACGGCGTCCACGGCTACGAGCAGGTCCACTACATGGTGATCGAGGCCGGCGACTGGGAGCTCGCCGACGGCACGCGCCTGTCGGCGGGGACCTTGCAGAGCGGCAAGCTCAGCCCCTCCGGGTTCGAGCAGGTCGGCTTCACCGCCGGCCAGTTCGGCGAGGCGCCCGCCATCCAGACCCAGGTGCAGACCTTCAACGGCGGCGACTACGTGGTGGCCCGCCAGCGCGGGGCCGACGCCGCGGGCTTCCAGGTGACGATGCAGGAGGAGGAGCTCCTCAACGATTCGGGCCACGCGCGCGAGACCCTCGGCTGGTTCGCCATCGATCCCGGCGCGGGACGCTGGGACGGCCTGCAGTTCGCCGCCGGCTCGACCGCCGACGTGGTCACCCATTCGCCCTTCGGCCAGATATTCCCGACCGGCTTCGGCGCGGCGCCCGAGATCCTGACCAGCATCGGCAGCTTCGACGGCGCCGATCCCGCCACGGCCCGGGTGGTGGAGCTGGACGGCGACGGCCTCGTCTCCCGCGTGCAGGAGGACACCACCAAGGACGCCGAGACCGACCACGGGACCGAGACGATCGACTGGTTCGCCATCGGCGGCTCCGGCACGCTGACCGGCGACGTCCCCCTGCCCACGGTCGCCGAATACGGGACCACGCGGGTCAACGCGAACTGGGTGCAGGTCGACTTCGACGCCGCCTTCGAGAACGCGGTCGTCATCGCCACGGTGAACTCGCGCGACGGCCCCGCCCCGGTGACCGTGCGCATCGACGAGGTGGGCGCGGACGGCTTCCGCATGAAGCTGCAGGAGCCCGCGGGCGAGGACGGCGCGCACGGCTTCGAGACGGTGAGCTGGATCGCGGTCGAGGAAGGCGCCTGGCGGCTCGCCGACGGCACGATCCTGGAGGCGGGCGAGATCTCCAGCGCGGGCCTCGCGCTGGGCGGCCCGGCGCAGGTCGACTTCTCGGCGCCGCTGTTCTCCCAGACGCCGACGATCCTCAGCCACGTGCAGACCAACGTCGATCCCGACTGGGCGACGACCCGCCAGCAGGGCGCCGACGCCGACGGGTTCCAGCTGATGATCCAGGAGGACGAGATCAACCTGGGCACGCCCCACGGGGCCGAGACCCTGGGCTGGCTCGCCTTCGAGTTCGGGCCGGGCGCGGCGGGCGGCGACGTCTTCGACGCGGGCCGGCTGAGCGGCGTGCGGGAGACGCCGGCGGCCGGGCTCTTCAACACCGGCTTCGACGACGCGCCCACCCTGCTCGCGGACCTGTCGAGCTACACGGGCCGCGATCCGGCCGAGGCGCGGGCGACCGCGGTCGACGCGTTCGGCTTCACGGTCTTCGCGCAGGAGGACGTCTCGAAGGACGCCGAGACGGCGCGCGCCCCCGACACGGTCGACTACCTCGCGCTCGAGGGCGACGGGCGGCTGGGGGGCGCGGCCGCGATCCCCACGATCGCGCAGGTCGGCCGGGCCTCGCTCAACGTCAACGAGCAGCGGATCGACTTCGACCAGGCCTTCATCGACCCGGTGGTGTTCGCGCTGGCCCCCACCCAGAACGGCCCCGCCCCGGTGGTGGTGCGGATCTCGGACGTTGACGCGACCGGCTTCACCGCCCGCCTTCAGGAGCCGTCGAACGAGGATGGGCGCCACGGGTTCGAACAGGTCGGCTGGATGGTGATCGAGGCCGGCGCCTGGCGGCTGTCGGACGGAACGCGCGTGCAGGTCGGGACCTACGACAGCGACGTGCTCAGCAGCGCGGGCACCGAGAGCGTGACCTTCGGCAAGGCCTTCGACGATGCGCCGGTGGTGTTCAGCCAGGTGCAGACCGACGCCGACCCCGCCTGGGTCACCACCCGCCAGACCCGCGCCACCTCCTCCGGCTTCGAGATGAACATGCAGGAGGAGGAGGCGACCAACGGCGGGACCCACGGCGTCGAGACGCTGGGCTGGATGGCGTTCGAGGAGGGCGCGGGCGACTGGGACGGCTTCGCCTTCGAGGCGACGAGCCTGCCCGACACGCTGACCCACGCCTTCCAGACCTTCGCCTTCGCCTCGGACTTCGCCTCGGCGCCGGTGATGCTGGCCGCGCTGGCCGGGATGGACGGGATCGACCCCTCCAGCCTGCGCAGCCGGGGCCTGAGCGCGGAGGGCGTCGACCTGCGGGTGATGGAGGAGACCTCGGCCGACGCCGAGACCGGCCACACCACGGACCCCGCCTCGCTGTTCGCCATCGCCGACGAGGCGGTGCTCACCGGCACGGCCTGGCTGTGATTTGAGGCGGGGGGCGCGACGCCGCCCTGCCCGGTTCATTCGCGAACAGCGACCCCGAGGGCGGCCCGTCGGCCGCCCTCGTCGTCTGCAGCCGAAGGCTCAGGCCGCCCGGCGCCCCCGGCAGAAGCAGGAGGCGCGCACGGGGACCGAGGCGCGCGCCACCGCCTGCTCCAGCTTGTGGCGCAGCAGCACGCCCTCGCCGGTCCCGTCGGCGCCCCGACGCTCGAGGCATTCCACCAGCCCGTGCAGGCTCCACAGGTTGTCGCGGTGCTGGCAGGCGCGGGCGAGGGTCGGGTCCATGCCGAGGTCGGCGCGGTAGACGGCCTCGGCCTCCTCCGTCCGGCCCTGCTCCAGCAGCAGCGCGCCCAGCGCGTGGCGCACCGGCTGCATCCAGCCCCAGGGCTCGTCGTAGGGCAGCCCGTCGTCGAGCGCGATGGCCTCGCGCAGCAACGCGAAGGCCTCGTCATGGCGCCCGGCGTGATAGGCGACCTCGCCATGGGCCATGCGGTCGGCGACGGCCAGGATGTCCCGGCAGGTGTTGTTGAACAGCATCCGGCTCTCCGGCACCGCGGCGCGGGCGGCCTGGAAGGCGGCGAGCTCGGCCTCCGCCTCCGCCGCCCGGCCGAGGTTCGCGAGCGCCAGCGTCCGGGCGTAGCGCATCATCGCGGCGGTGACGCAGAACAGCTCCGCGTCCTCCGGCAGCTCCTGCGCCAGGATCTCCTCCCACATGCCGAAGCGCACCAGCACGTGCTGGCGCATCGGCACGAAGCCCTCGAACCAGTCGGCCATGGGGCGCAGGGTGGCGGCGGGCAGCGAGGCGATCAGCTCGTCGGCGGCCGCGAGCGCGGGCGCCGGCTGGCCCAGGAACAGGGCGCCGTAGACCACGAAATGATGATTGTGGCAGCGGTAGACGGAATAGAAGTTCTCGGCCCCCCGGTGCGCCAGATACTTGCGGTCCACCGCAACCGCCGCCTGGTTGCGGACCACCACGTTGAGGTAGTCGCCGCACAGCACGTCGATATGGGTCGCCATGTGCACCAGGTGGCCCGCGTCGGGCACCAGCCCCACCAGCGCGTCGCCGTGGCGCAGCGCCCGCTCGGGGTGCGGGGACATCTCCATCAGGTGGATGTACATGTGCAGAAGGCCCGGGTGCGCCCAGGCGCCGGGCAGGCTCTCGAACGCGCGGTCGAGCACGGCGATGGCCTCGGCGGTGTCGGCGCCCTCGGCGGGCTTGCCGGTCCCGAGGTCCCACAGCTGCCAGGGCGTGCGGTTCATGATCGACTCGGCGAAGACCGCCGTCACGTCCAGGTCCGTGGGATGCGCCTGGTGGACCTTGCGCATCGCCGCGGCGAAGGCGTCGTTCCAGGGCTCGAAGCTCTCGATCCCCGCATCCTCGGGGTAGCGGGCGGCGAGCGCGCCCAGCAGCGCGCGCTCCACGTCCGTCTTCGCGCAGGCGAGCCCCGCCTCGATCGCGGCGCGGGCCTGGGCGAGGCAGTCGGGCTTCTCGTCGGGCTCGAACGCCTCCCACGGCTTGTTGTAGTTGGGGCCCAGCGCATAGGCGACGCCCCAGTGCGCCAGCGCGCAGCCCGGATCGCGGTCGAGCGCGGCGCCGAAGCAGGCCACCGCCTCCTCGTGATTGTAGGCGTAGGTCCAGACCAACCCCTGGTCGAACCAGGCCTGCGCCTCGTCGTCGGCCGAGGCGCCCGGCCGGCCGTAGGTTCCCAGATCGTACCTGCGCATCCCGCGCCCCCCCTTTCGCTCGCATCCCGCAAGGGGGAAGCCTAGCATCGTTCCGCGCGGCGGGCGACGCTGCGGAACCCTCGCGATACGGGCGAATTGAGCGCAGGGGACCGGGCTTTCGTCCCGCGCCGCGCCGCCGCATCATGCGGACGGGTTCAATCTACCGGCGGCCGGGCCCCGGCCGCCTCCAAGCGACGACTGGAGACGACGTGAGCACGGTGCTGAGCTGGGACGAATGGTCCGCGCGCGACGGGTTGGGACTGGCGGAGCTGGTGCGCGCCGGCGAGGTGAAGCCCGAGGAGCTGGCCGCGCAGGCTGCCGAGGGCGCGGCCCGGGTGAACCCGCAGATCAGCGCGGTGATCGAGTGCTTCGACGACGCGGTGGCCGACGCGGCCTCGGGCGGCACGAACCTCGACGGCGTCTTCGCCGGCGTCCCCTTCCCGATGAAGGACCTCGGCCCCACCGTGGCGGGGCGCCTGCAGGAGCAGGGCTCGCTCTTCATGAAGGGCAACCGGCCGACCGCGGACGCGTTCCTGACCACGAAGATCAAGGGCGCGGGCCTGAACATCATGGCGCGCACCACCACGCCCGAGTTCGGCTGCTGCTCCTCGGCCGAGAACCCGGCCGTCTACGTCACCCGCAACCCGTGGAACACGGACTTCACCTCCTGCGGGTCGTCGGCGGGAACCGCGGCCTCGGTCGCGGCGGGGGTGTTCCCGATGGGGCACGGCACCGACGGGGGCGGCTCGATCCGCATCCCCTCGGGCGTCTGCGGGCTGGTGGGGCTGAAAAGCTCCCGCGGGACCTTCTCGGTCGCGCCCTATGCCTCGGACTACGCGGCGCCGGTGTCCACGCAGGGCTGCCTCAGCCGCACGGTGCGCGACACGGCCGCCTTCGTGGACGCCTGTCGCGGCGGGGCGCCGGGCGAGTACATGCCCTACTGGACGCCCGAGACCCCGTTCCTGAAGATGATCGAGCAGGACCCCAGGCCCCTGAAGATCGCGGTGAGCCATGAGTGGGGGCCCTACAGCGCCTCCCCCCACATCGTCGCCGAGCTGGAGCGCGTGGCGAAGGTCTTCGCGGACCTCGGCCACCATGTCGAATTCGTCGTGCCCACGGTGGACTTCGACAAGGCCTACGCCGCGCAGACCACCTGCTACATCACCCAGTTCGCGCAGACGGTGAACAACCTGCTCCGCGCCCGCGGCCTGGAGAAGCCCCCCGCGGACCTGATCGAGCCGATGAACATCCGCATCTGGGAGGAGGGCAAGGACGCCTCCTTCACCGAGCGCTCGGACATGCAGTACGCGTTCAACGACACCTCCCGCGCCTTCGGGGAGTTCTTCCTGGACTGGGACGTGATCCTGACCCCGATCACCGCGCGCGAGACGCCGCCGATCGGCACGACCGAGTACCTGACCACGACCGACGAGCCCTCGCCGCTGGCGTGGTTCCAGAACCTGTGGGGCTTCTTCGCCTACACGCCGCTGAACAACCTGTGCGGGACGCCGGGCCTGTCGATCCCGATGGCGCGCCACGCCAACGGCCTGCCGCTGGGCATGCACCTGCAGGCGGCGCAGGGGAACGACGGTCTGCTGTTGCAGCTGGCGGCGCAGGTGGAGCGGTCGATGGGCGGCGACTGGCACGGCGGCGCGAAGCCCGCGGTGCACGTGACCACCGCCGGCTGAGGCGCGCCGCGCCGCGGGCCTTCGGGTCCCGCGCCGGCGCCCCGAGGGATCCCGCGCCCTCGCCCGCCCCACGGGCGCCCCGGCCCTGAGCCGGGGCCTCTTCCCTGCCCCCGACCCCGGGCGCAGGAGGGAGCGTCGCCGCGCCGGACGCGGGCGGTCGTCGCGTCGGGCCGCGCCGCACCGTCCGCAGACGGGCGACGTAGGCCCCGGGTCAAGCCCGGGTCGCCCCCTCCTTGAGCGAAAGCGGCGCCCGGGCGGCAGACGCAAGTGTCCGCCCCCCGCGACAAGCCCGCGGCTCGCCGCTAGGCGGTCAGGCGGGCGGCCACGTTCTCGGCCCAGGCGGCGATGGACTGGGTGGGCGGCGCGGCGGTGGGGGCCGGCAGGGCGGCGGCGTCGGCGACGTGCAGGCCCGGCAGGCCGTGGACCTGCCCGGCCGCGTCCACCACGCCCCCCGCCTCGGGCGCGCCCAGGCAGGCGCCGCCCATCGGGTGGACGCTGGAGGGGCGCTTGCCCATCCGCATCGTGCCCCCGGCCTCCCGCGCCAGCTGCTGCATCGTCTCGTAGACGCGCGCGTAGATCGGGCTGTTCGAGGGGTCGAAGTCGATCTTCAGCTTCCCCCCCTCCAGCCGCACCACCCCGTCGGCCGCGTCCACCCCCATCGCCGAGGCGACGGAGCCGCGCTTGAGCCGCTCGCGCCATTTCCGCGGGATCGGCCAGTGGTCGAGGCTGGGCAGGTTGTTGAGCCCGATCGCCACCCGCGGCTCCTCGGCCCCGCGCAGCCAGATCCCGCCCTTGGAGGGCAGGCCGAGGGTGAGGTCCGAGCCGGGCTCGTTCACGTCCCAGAACCCGCGCATGTCGCCGTTGCCCGAGAAGCGCCGCCCCAGGCCGGGGATCGGCGGCAGGTCGCCCGCCGCCACGCTCGTCAGCAGCAGGCGCAGGGTGTTCATCGTCCCCGCCGCCACGATCACCGTGCGCGCCCGCGGCCGCAGCGTCCGGCCCGTGCGCAGGTCGCGCGCGACGACCGCGTAGCGCGCGTCGCCCTCGCCGGTGGCGCGGATCGTGCGCGCCTCGACCAGGTCGCGCACCTCCAGCCCCTTCTTCAGCGCCGGCGCGAGATAGCGGATGTCGAGCGAGGACTTCGCGCCCGAGGGCGAGCCGAGGAAGCCGTTGTCGTTGGACCAGTAGTCCGATTCCCACCGCTCCACCCCGTTCTCGTCCACGATCTTCTTCGGGTTCGCCGGATCCTCCGGCAGCAGGAAGCCGGTGCGCACCTCGACCTTGGGGATCACCGGCTCGACGCCGGGATGGTTGTGGAAGCGCTCGCGCGAGGTGCCGGGGGGACGGTTGTTCTCGCCGGGCTTGGTCGACTGGATGCGCGCGAGGAAGGCGGCGTTGTGGGGCGCCATGCTCTCCTCGGAGATCTCCTCGACATGGCCGTCCCAGTAGTCGGGCGCGGCCGGGCGGCGGTGGACGGCGGAGTAGACATGGCTGCCCCCGCCCACGCCCGAGGAGCAGATCACCTCCATCCCCGGCGACCAGAAGAACTCCAGCATCCCGCGCTTGTTGAAGGTCAGGCGGCCCGTCGGCACCCGGTCGCCGTTCACCGTGCGCACGGCGCGGCGCAGCATGCCCAGGCCCCGCGGGAACGGCGCGCGCGACTTGATGCCCATCGAGCGGGTCGGGACCGTGTCCCACCAGGGCCCCCGCTCCAGCAGCAGGACGCGGGCGCCGGCCTCGGTCAGGCGGGCCGCGGTGATCGAGCCGCCGAAGCCGCTGCCGATGACGACGACGTCCCAGATCGGCTCGCTCATCTCGGGGCCTCGGGGCGGTGGAGGGTGGTCATGGAGGGATTCCTTCCGGTTCGGCGGCCGCGCGTCGCGCACGCGGGGGCGCGGCGACGTCTCAGACCAGCGCCAGCGGGCGCAGGGGCGCGCCGGTGGCGCCGGTGAACTTCGGCGCGGCGGCGATGAAGCAGACCTCGCCCGCCCCCTCCGCCGCCAGCCCGTCGAGCGCCATGTTCTCGATCAGGTGCACGCCCGCCTCGACCAGGCAGTGCTGGTGGACGGGCATCAGGATGCGCGGATGCTCGGTCCCCGGCAGGACCTCGACCGCCATGGTGTCGGCCCCGATGGCGACCACGCCGCGCTCGGTCAGCCAGCGCGCGGCGCCGAGGTCGATCCCGGGCTCGCCGGCCACGTAGCGGGGATTGTCGGTCATGTAGAAGCGCCCCCAGCCGGTGCGGATCAGCACGGCGTCGCCGTCGCGGGGGGCGAGGCCGGCGCGCGCGCTCCACGCCTCGAGGTCCGCCGCTTTGATCGGGCGGCCGGCTTCCAGGAACTCGCCCCCGTCGAGGCCGGCGAGGTCGAGGACCAGGGCGCGGGTGACGATGGGGGGGATCTGCTCGACGCCCAGCTCGGTCAGGCCGCGGTCGGCCACGACCTCCTCGGCGCTGCGGCCGCCGAACATGCGGTCGCCGATGGTGAAATGGCCCAGCGCGTCGATATGGGTGCCCACGTGCATGGTCATGCCCACCCGCTCGAGGTTCGAGCCGACCTCGTTCTCCACCCCCATCGCCCGGCGCGCCCGCAGGGTCGAGGCGGAGCGGGCCGACATCGACATCACGTAGGGCGTCTGGTTCGGCGGGATGCGCGGCGCGTCGGCCATCGTCTCCTGGCCGAGATCCAGCACCCGGCCCTCGACCACCAGCGACAACGCGGCGAGCGTCACCTGCGGGGTCAGCAGGCGGCACGCGCCCAGCGCGTCGGCGGCGGGCCATGACGAATGATCGTGAACGCAGGCGGTCACGGGCGCTCCTTCCCTGGCGGTCTTCCTCCCCGGCGGAGGACGCGGGCGTTGCGGACGCCGTCTTGTTGATCCAACCTGCCGGACGGTCACCATGCCCGGCCCATGGCCGCGCATCAACCGTCGCATGACGGGCGCCGCCCGTGCGCCCGGGCGACAGCCGGAGGAGACGACCATGATCATCGCGCTCGTGCAGATCCCGCGCAGCCCCAAGTCCCCCAGGGAGGCCGCCATCGCCGGCGGGCTGAAGTCCGCCCCCATCTACCGGGAGGTGAAGGGCCTGATCTCGAAGCACTATCTCAACGGCGAGGCCGGGGGCGGCGGGGTCTACATGTTCGACACCAAGGAGAACGCCGAGGCCTGGTTCAACGACGAGTGGCCCGCCTGGATGGAGAGCCGCTTCGGAACCCGCCCGACGCTGACGATCTACGACTGCCACGTGGTGGTGGACAACGTCGCGGGCGAAGTGCGCGTGGACGGCGAGCCGGCCGAGCTGCCGGCCTGAGCGGCGCCGCGCGCGCCGCGCTAAAAAATCCGCCCCGCCCCGACCCCGGACGCTTGGGGCGGGGGCGCGGGCTTCCTAAATGCATCACGGATTTCGAATGCATGGAGAGCGGCGATGGGGATCAAGCTGACGTGCCTCGCCTGCGGGCAGGCCAACCGCGTGCCGGAGGAGAAGCTGGGCGCGGGCCCGAAATGCGGCGTCTGCGGCGCGGGCCTCGTCTCGGGGGCGCCGGTCGACGTCTCCTTCGAGGTGCTGGAGAAGGCGGCGCGCACCGACGAGCTGCCGCTGGTGGTGGACTTCTGGGCCGCCTGGTGCGGCCCCTGCCGGATGATGGCGCCCGAGTTCGCCAAGGCCGCCCAGGCGCTCAAGGGTCGGGCGCGCTTCGCCAAGCTGGACACCGAGGCCTTTCCCCAGGCGGGCGCCCGCTACGGCATCCGCGGCATCCCGCTGCTGATCGCCTTCCACCGCGGACGCGAGGCCAAGCGCCAGGCCGGCGCGCAGCCCGCGGCGAAGATCGTGGACTGGGCCGGCGCGCTGTCCCCGGCCTGAGCCGGGGCGCAAGGGTCGGGGGATGAGGGCCGGGCGGCGGCTCAGGCCGGTCGCGCCCCCCGCCGCCCGACCATGCCCAGCGCCGCGAGGCCGGCGAGCATCAGCAGACCGCCCGCCGGCAGCGGCACGGCCGTGGCGACGGCGAAGACGCCGCCCCCGCCCTCGATGAAGCTGCGCGCCTGGTCGGAGATCACGCCCGTCCACCACGAGATGTCGCCGTAGACGCTGTTCGCGGTGGTGCCGCCCGACAGCACGCCGGCGATCAGCCACTCCGACCCCATCGCGACCAGCAGCGGCCCGCCGCTGTCGGCGGGGGCCGTGGTGCCCTCGTCGGTCTGCATGTCGGACGAGCTGCCCCAGGCCGACAGGGTGTTCGACGTGCCCAGCGGGTCGTCGAAGTCGGTGTTGACGATGTTCGCGCCGGCGCCGCCCGTGCCCGCGGCCTCGCCGTAGAGGTCGACGACGTTGGTCGCGGCCCGGCGCTTGCCGTCGTAATCGTTCAGGCGCCCGGCGCTCCCCACCCCGTGGTCGCCATAGCCGACCATGGTCGCGACCAGGTCCGTCGGATCCTCGCCGAACAGGCGCAGCGGCGCGAAGTCCAGGATCGGCGTCGTCAGCGTCAGCAGCGCGAGGTCGGTTCCGTCGATCAAGCCGAAGGGCAGCGAGCCGAGGATCGAGATCGCGTCCACCGTCCGGGTGTCGCCCAGCGTGCCGTCGCCCAGCACGAAGTCGACGTCGAACCGCGTGGCCGCGATCACGCCGCCGCCGCCGTTGTCCACGCAGTGCTTCGCCGTCAGCACCGTGGTCGAGGAGATCAGCGAGCCCGAGCATTGCAGCCCGTCGTCCACCGTCAGGCGCACGACCGAGGTGTGCTCGGCCGCGAGCTCCAGCATCCGGGCCTCGCCGGCCGGATCGTTGATGACGATGGCCGCGGCCGGACCGGCCGCAACCGCGAGACCCGCCGCGACCGCGAGCGACTTGAGACCTGCAAACATGGGACCCCCTACGCGTCCGGGGCGCCGGCGACGCCCTCCCCCTTGCCCTTCAGCTACACGGGCGCGCGCGGCCGCGGCAATGGGAATAGCGCTGCGGCCGCCGTGATTTCCAAGCCGTGACGCGCCCCGCCCTCAGACGAGGGCCTGGGCGAGCGCCATGCCGGTCGCGGCCTGCACCGGGTCGATCACCGGCACGCCCAGCGCCGCCTCCAGCGCGGCGCGGTGGCCGGCCATGCCCGCGCAGCCCAGCAGGATCGCGCCGGCGCCGTCGGCCTTCAGCGCCTCGCCGACCTCGACGATGCGGGGGAAGGATTCGGGCGCGTGGCTCTCGGCCACCGACATGTTCAGGGGGCGGATGTTCGCCAGCCGCCCCAGCACCCCCATGCGGCGCATGTAGGGGCGGTGGCGCAGGATCGACTTGGGCGACAGCGCGATCGAGCCGAACAGGTCCGCCCGCGACATCGCCGTCAGCACCGCCGATTCCTGGATCCCGAACACCGGGCAGGAGGCGACCGAGCGGCAGACCTCGAGCCCCGGGTCGGAGTAGCAGGCGATGACGAAGCCCGAGGCGTCGGTCCGCTCCTTCGCCATGCGGGCGAGCGGCATGACCACGCTGTCCGAGTCCTCCTGCGTCTCCACGCCGAAGGGGCCCTCGGTCAGGGTCACGCATTCGATGGCCGGGCCGCCGGGCAGCGCGAAGCCGGCCAGCGCCTCGCGCATGCCCTCGGTCACCTCCTCGTTGGAGTTGGGGTTCACGACGACGATGGGGCCGAAAGTGCGGCTCATGGGGCGATCTCCGCGCCGAAGTTGTGGGCCGGGTCGAGTTCCGGGGCCTTGTAGCCGGGCCGCCCTGTCATCTCGGGCAGCCCGCGGGAGATGTAGGCGCCCGAGCCGCGCTCGGCCTTCAGCTCCCCGCCCTCCACGATGCGGCGGCCGCGGCTCAGCACCGTGACGGGCCAGCCGGTCAGGCTCATCCCCTCGAAGGGGGTGTAGTCCATCGCGTCGTGCTGGTCGGCGGCGGTGACGGTGCGGGTCAGCTTCGGGTCCCAGATGGCGATGTCGGCGTCCGCCCCGATGCAGATCGCGCCCTTCTTCGGGTGCATCCCGTAGAGGCGCGCGGCGTTGGTCGAGGACAGCGCCACGAAGTCCTGCAAGGAGATCCGCCCGGCGTTCACGCCTTCCGAGAACAGCAGCGGCAGGCGCAGCGCGATGCCGGGCATGCCGTTGGCGATCTTCTTGAACGGCGCCTCCGGCCCGTTCGAGAGCTTGCCGGTCTCGTCGAAGCGATAGGGCGCGTGGTCCGACGACCAGAGCGTGAAGGTGCCGGTCTGCAGGTGCTTCCACAGCGCCTCGCGGGTGCGGGCGTCGCGCACGGGCGGGGAGCACATGAACTTCGCCCCCTCCATCCCCGGCCGGTCGAGGTCCGACTTGTCGAGGAAGAGGTACTGCGGGCAGGTCTCCGCCCAGACCTTGGCGCCGTCGGCGCGGGCGCGGCGCACGATCTCGGCGCCCTCGGGGGTGGAGACGTGCACGATCACCAGCGGCGCGTCGACCAGCTTGGCGAGGCAGATCGCGCGGTGGATCGCCTCCTCTTCCGCCAGCGCGGGGTGCGAGGGCGCGTGGAAGCGCGGGTTGGTGTGGCCGGCCGCCATCAGCCGCTCGCCCATCCACTCGATCATGCCGTTGTTCTCGGCATGGACCATGGTGATCGCGCCGTGGGCCTTGGCGACGGCGAGGATGTCGAGGAACTGGCGGTCCTCGATCTTCATCAGCGGGTAGGTGATGAAGACCTTGAAGGAGGTCACGCCGCGCTCGAACGCCGCCGGCAGCTCCTCGGTCAGGACCTTCTCGGTCGGGTCGGCGACGATCAGGTGGTAGCCGTAGTCGATCACCGAGTTCGGCGCGGCGCGGCCGTCGTAGAGGTCCAGCGTCTGCGTCACGCCCATGCCGCGGTGCTGGGCGGCGAAGGGGACGAAGGAGCTGTTCCCCCCGAAGGCCGCCGAGACCGAGCCGGTGTAGTAGTCGTCCGCGGTCATGATCCCCGCGGCGCTCTCCTGCGCGATGTGGCAGTGGGCCTCGATCCCGCCCGGCAGCACCAGTTTGCCCGAGGCGTCGATGACGTCGGGCGCCTCCAGGCTCTCGGCCATCGCCACGATGCGCCCGTCCTTCACGCCGACGTCTGCGGCGAACACGTCGGAGGCGGTGGCGACCGTCCCCCCCTTGATGACGAGGTCCAGGGTCATGCGGCTAGTCTTCCTCCGGCGGCGGGGACCCGCGCCTCGGCGCGGGCGATCAGGCGGTCGAGTTCGGCGAGGTCGGCGGCGGTCAGCTTCGGGCCCGGCGCGCGGACCTTGGCGGACTTGATGGCGCCGCGCCGGCGCAGCGTCTCCTTGCGCAGCGCGAGGCCGAGGCCGGGCTGCACCTCGTGGCGCACCAGCGGCAGCCAGGCGTCGAACAGGTCCTCGGCGGCGTCCGGCTTGCCCTCGGCGAACAGGCGCACGACGTCGACCATCATCTCGGGGAAGGCGAAGCCGGTCATCGCGCCGTCGGCGCCGCGGGCCATCTCCTGGCACAGGTGCAGGCCGCCGTTGCCGCACAGGATCGACAGGCGCGGGGTGGATTCGGTCCCCGACCCCTCCCGCACGCGGGTCAGCTTGTTCAGCCCCGGGCAGTCCTCGTGCTTGAGCATCACGATCTGCGGGTGGCGGCGGGTCAGCTCGAGGATCGTGTCGGCCGAGACCTTCACCCCCGTCAGCTGCGGATAGTCCTGGAAGCAGACCGGCACGTCCTCGCCCAGCATGGCGCAGGCCTGGGCGTAGTAGTTCAGGACCGATTCCTCGGTGGCGAGGCTGGGGATCGGGGCGATCATCACGCCCGCGGCGCCGGCGTCCATCGCCTCCTTCCCCAGGCGCGCGAGGTTGTCGAGACCGGGGGCCGAGACGCCGACGATGGTCCCGAAGCCCTCTGGCGCGCGGGCGAGGAAGCGGCGCATCACCTCCCGGCTCTCGTCGGCCGAGAGCTTCATCGCCTCGCCCATCACGCCCAGGATGGTCATGCCGTCGCAGCCTGCGGAGACGTAGCTGTCCACCAGGCTGTCGACGCTGCCCAGGTCCAGCGATCCATCGTCGTCGAAGGGCGTGGCGGCGATCACGTAGACGCCGGCGGTGCGGCGGTCGATGGCGGGCATGTCGGTTCTCCCTGGCGGCCTCATTCGGGCTTCGGCTTGGGGATCGGGCGCGGCTCGATCTCCTCGATGCGACCGTAGCGGTCCGCGAAGAGGCGCGCGATGGGGAAGTCGCCCTGCCAGTCGAAGCGCAGCGTCTCGGGGTCGACCAGCCCGTCGCGGGCCTGCAGCGCCACCGCCTCGCCGATCAGCAGCTCGCGCGTGGGGCCGAAGGTCAGGCCGGTGATCTTGCGGCACTCCAGCGCCACCGGACAGTCGGCGAGCCGGGGCGGCGCCACCTTGGCCGAGGGCGCGAGCGCGAGGTCCAGCACGTCCGGCTCGCCGCGATGGGCGGGATAGACGGCGGCGCTGTCGACCATGTCGTCGATCTGGCTCAGCGAGGGGATGTTCACCACGAACTCCCCGGTCTCGAGGATGTTGCGGGTGGTGTCCTTGGGCTCGTTCGCCTTGTGGCCCAGGCCCACGACCACCAGGGCCGGATCCTCGCCGAAGATGTTGAAGAAGGAATAGGGGGCGGCGTTGACGGTGCCGTCCCGGCCCTGGGTGGTGATCCAGGCCACGGGGCGCGGGATCACCGCGCCGCACATCAGCTTGTAGCGCAGCTTGGGGTCGAGCCCGTCGAAGTCGATCAGCATGGGGGCCTCAGGCGGTTTGGGGGGCGGCGGGAGGGTTCAGCCCTCGGGCGGGGTGGCGCCGGTCTGGGCGGTGATCCGGCCGTAGTGCTCGATCCGCCGGTGGCGGGCGAAGTCGAAGATCGTGGACTTGCCGAAGGCGCAGGCGTCCATGTCGGCCTCGGCCGTGATCAGCTCGTCGCCCTCGGTCCGCGCGCGGGCCACCACGAAGCCGTCGGGATCGACGATGATCGAGCCGCCCATCAGCGGGTGCCCGTCCTCGTCCCCCGCCTTGGCGACCGCGACCGCCCAGCAGGCGTTCTGGTAGGCGCCCGAGGCGATCGAGAGCTCGGAGTGATAGAGGCGCTTCTCCAGCCCCTCCCCCGCCATCTCGGCGTTCACCGAGGGGGTGTTGTAGCCCAGCACGACCAGCTCGACCCCCTGCAGGCCCATCACCCGCCAGGTCTCGGGCCAGCGGCGGTCGTTGCAGATGCACATGCCCATCACCGCGCCCTCGTTGCGCCAGACGGGAAAGCCGAGGTCGCCCGGCTCGAAATAGCGTTTCTCGAGGTGCTGGTGGCTGCGGGCGTCGTCGTACTCGACATGCCCCGGCAGGTGGACCTTGCGGTATTTTCCGACGATCTCGCCCGCGCGGTTCGTCAGGATCGAGGTGTTGAAGCGCCGCCCCTCGGGCGTGCGCTCGGCGTAGCCGAAGCTGATCGCGATCCCGTGGGCCCTGGCGCGGTCGAACAGCGGCTGCGTCGCGGCGTTGGGCATCGCGTCCTCGTAGAACGAGGGGATGTCGGCCTCATGCTCCTTCCAGCGGGGGAAGAAGGTGGTCAGGCACAGTTCGGGGAACACCACCAGCCCGCAGCCCTCGGCCGCCGCCTGGTCGAGCAGCGCGATCATCCGCGCCACCACCGCGGCACGGTCGTCGGCCAACTGGATCGGGCCCATCTGGGCGCCGCCGATCTTGATGACGCGCATGCGTCCCCTCCGCTGGAGCGGGGGCCTTCGCCCGGCGGGCGGCGGCGGCGGCGGCGTGGGACGGCGGCGGCGCGGCCGGGCGGGGGGCTCCCGGTGTGGAATGGTCTGGACAAGACCCTAGCCACAGCCGGGCGGCAGGTCGACGGTCCGAACGCCGCGGGCCGTGCGCCGGGCGCGGCGCCGGAGAATGGGCCCGCATCCCACATCCCGAAGCTTCCCTGACGAAGGCCGCGCCTTACAAATCGCGCTCGGTGCAGTATAGAGTAGGGATGACCACGTCTTCGCTTCGCGCCCTGTCCGTCCACCTTCTCACCGCCACCGGGGCGGTGTTCGCCATGCTGGCCCTGCTGGCGGCGGTCGACGAGAACTGGAACCAGATGTTCCTGTGGCTGGTGGTGGCCTTCGCCGTCGACGGAATCGACGGGCCGCTGGCGCGCAAGTACGACGTGCGCACCCACGCCCCGCACATCGACGGCGTGGTGCTCGACCTGATCATCGACTACCTGACCTACGTCTTCATCCCGGCCTACGCCCTGTTCCAGAGCGGGATCCTGCCCGGCGTCTGGGCCTGGGTGGCGCTGATCGGGATCACCTTTTCGTCAGGCCTCTACTTCGCGGGAAGCTGGATGAAGACCGGGGACAAGAGCTTCCTGGGCTTCCCCGGCTGCTGGAACATGGTGGTGCTGGTGCTGTTCGCGCTGACCCCCTCGACCGGGGTGATCATGGCGGTGATCACGGTGCTGGCGGCGGCGATGTTCGCGCCGCTGAAGTTCATCCACCCGGTGCGCACCGTGCGCTGGCGCAAGGTCTCGCTGCCGATGGCGATCCTGTGGACCGTGTTCGGCTGCTGGGCGGCGCTGGCGCATTTCGATCCGGGCCTGTTCGTGCAGACCGGGATCGTGGTCACCAGCCTCTACCTGCTCGGCGCCGGCATGGCCCAGCAGATCACCGAGGCCCTGCGCCGCTGAGGCGCGCCCAGACCTGCGAGCGTTCCCAGAATGCTGTCCTACCAGCACGCCTACCACGCCGGAAACGCCGCCGACGTGCACAAGCACGCCCTGCTGGCGCTGGCGCTGGAGTACCTGGCGCGCAAGCCCAAGCCCCTGACCTATTTCGAGACGCACGCGGGCCGCGCGCTCTACGACCTCTCCGGCCCCGAGGCGCGCAAGACCGGCGAGGCCGCGGCCGGCGTCGCGCGGATGGAGCGGTGGTTCGCCCCCGATCATCCCTATGCGAAGGCGCTGGCCGAGGCGCGCCGGCTGGGCGGCCCCGACGCCTATCCCGGCTCGCCCCTGATCGCGCGCACCCTGCTGCGCGGCGACGACCGCATCGTGCTGGCCGAGCGCCATCCGCAGGAGGTCGAGGCCCTGCGCGACGCGCTGCCCACCGCCGAGATCCACGACGCCGACGGCCCCTCGCTCGCGATGTCGCTGACCCCGCCCGAGCCGCGCCGCGGCGTGCTGCTGATCGACCCCTCCTACGAGGTGAAGTCGGAGTGGTCGGCGACGCCCGAGTTCCTGGCCCGGATCCGGCGCAAGTGGCCGGTGGGGGTGCTGATGCTGTGGTACCCGATCCTCGCCTCGGGCGCGCATCGCGAGCTGACGGCGAAGCTCGACGCGATGGGGACCGAGGGCGTGGCCCGCTCCGAGGTCCGCTTCCCCCCCGCGCGGGAGGGGCACCGGATGATCGGCTCCGGCCTCTGGCTCGCCAACCCGCCCTGGGGGTGGGAGGAGGCCGCCCGCGACCTCGCCAAGCGCTTCGCCGCCCTGAAGGGCTGAGCGGGGGCGCGATCCGCGCGCGGGCCGCAAGCGCAGACGCAGGAGGCCCCGGGTCGAGCCCGGCGCGCCGGCCCTGCGCATCGCCGCCCCCGGATTGCAGGCCGCGGGGCGAGGGGATAGAGGGGGCGCGATCCGCCCTGCCCCGCCCCCTCGATCGAGAGCCGCCCGAGAGCCGCCATGGATTACGACGCGATCGTGCTGGGCGCCGGCGGCGCGGGGCTGATGGCGGCGCTGACCGCCGGCCAGGCGGGGGCGCGGGTGCTGGTGCTCGACCACGCCGAGAAGGCCGGCAAGAAGATCCTGATCTCCGGCGGCGGGCGCTGCAACTTCACCAATCTCGGGATCGAGCCGGGCTGCTACCTCTCGCAGAACCCGCATTTCGCGAAATCCGCGCTCAGCCGCTACACGCAGTGGGACTTCCTCGACCTCGTGCAGCGCCACGGCATCGCCTGGCATGAGAAGACGCTGGGGCAGCTGTTCTGCGACGGCTCCGCCCGCCAGATCGTGGCGATGCTGCTCGACGAATGCGCCCGCGGGGGCGTCGAGGTCCGGCTGGAGACCGCGATCGGCGAGATCGGGCATGCCGACGGACGCTTCCGGGTCGCCGGCGCCTCGGCGCGGCGGCTGGTGATCGCGACCGGCGGCCCCTCGATCCCCAAGATGGGCGCCACCGGCGTCGCCTACGACATCGCCCGCCGCTTCGGGCTGAAGGTCGTGCAGCCGCGCCCGGCGCTGGTCCCCTTCACGCTGGGCGAGGCGGACGCGGACCTGCGGGCCATCTCCGGCGTCGCCTTCCCCGCCGTCGCGCGGGCGGGCGGGATGGCCTTCGAGGAAGCCGCCCTGTTCACCCATCGCGGCCTGTCCGGCCCCGCGATCCTCCAGGTCTCCTCCTACTGGTCGCCAGGCGAACCGGTGCATCTGCGCCTCCTCCCCGACGCGGCGGCGAAGCTGCGCGAGGCCAAGCGGCGCGCGCCGCGCGCCCACCTCAAGGCCGCGCTGGCCGAGCATCTGCCCCGCCGCCTCGCCGACGCGCTCGCCGCCCGCCTCGCCCTGCCGCAGGAGCTGGGCAACGCCTCCGACGCCGCGCTCGACGCGCTGGGGGCCACGCTCGAGGACATGGAATTCCACCCCACCGGCACCGAGGGCTACGCCAAGGCCGAGGTCACCGCGGGCGGCATCGACACGGCCGGCCTGTCCTCGAAGACGATGGAGGCGACGGCCGTCCCCGGCCTCTACGCCATCGGCGAGGCGGTGGACGTGACCGGCTGGCTGGGGGGCTACAACTTCCAGTGGGCCTGGGCCTCGGGCGTCGCCGCGGGCAAGGCCATCGCCGAGGCGGCGGCGCAGGGCTGAGAGCGCCCGCCCCGCACGCGTCGCGCGGCAGGCCCCGGGTCAGGCCCGGGAGGCGCGCCGCGTCACTTCAGCTGGCTGTCCTTCGAACCCCGGCGGTTGATGCCGCCGCGGTTCACCGGGGCGCGGTCGCGCTCGGACTGGCACTCGATGCACAGGCGCACGCCGGGGATCGCCTGACGACGCGCCTCGGGGATCGGCTCCTCGCACTCGGCGCAATGGGTCAGGCTCTCGCCCTTGGGCTTGCCCGCCGCGCGCAGCCGCATGAGTTCGTCCTCGATCGAGGCCTCGATCTGTTCGTTCACCGCGCCGTCGCGCGCCCAGCCGCCTGCCATCGCCGCATCCTCCTTGCCCCTGAAGGTAGGGCGCCGGACGCCCTCAGGCCAGATATCCCACCAACAGGCTGATGGTCAGGAAGCTGGCGGCGGTCGACAGGATCAGGGAGGTGGCGCAGACCTGCTCGCCCCCGTGCGGCTGGCCCAGCAGCGGGAACAGCGACAGCATCGGCATGGCCGCGTTGGCGATGCCAATGGCCGCGAGCCCCGGCGACACCCCCGGCAGCGCCCAGAAGGCGAGCGCGGTCAGCGCCGGGTGCGCCAGCAGCTTGAAGGCCGAGATCGCGATCGAGCGTCGCCAGGCCCCGCTGATCGGGAACCGCGCCACCGTGCCCCCCACCGCGAACAGCGCCACCGGCGCCGCGACGGCCGCCATCATCGAGATCGCCCGCTCCAGCGGCTCGGGCGGCGTGAACTCGACCAGCCGCGCGGCGACCGCCAGCGCCACCGCCAGCAGCAGCGGATTGCGCGCCGCGTTCGACAGCGAGCGCACGGCCAGCGCCTTCCAGTCCGCCTGGGGCGAGGCGGCGACGTTGGCCGCGACCATGGCGAAGGGCACCATGATCGCGCTCTCGACGATGATGATCATGGCGAAGGCGGCCGCGGCCTCGGGGCCGAAGACCAGGCTGGTGATGGCGAAGCCCATGAAGCCGGTGTTGGACGAGGACATGCCCAGCCCGAACACCCAGGAGATCGCGGGCGGCTGGTCGAAGGCGCGCCGCATGATCGCCCGCCCGATCAGCATCCCCGCGAAGGAGGCGCCGAGGTAGCCCAGCAGGAAGCTCCACTCGAACCCCACGCCCTCGCGCGGGGTGGCGATGGCCTGGAAGATCAGCGCCGGCAGGCTGACCCGCACCACGAAGGCCCCCAGCGCGCCCAGCCCGTCGGTGACCAGGTAGCGCCAGCGGAACGCGGCGTAGCCGGAGAGGATCAGCAGGTAGAGCGGAAGGGTGATCCAGATGATCTCGAGCACGGGCGGGGGCGGTCCGGCGGTGGGGAATGACAGCGCAATCATTCGCCGTCCGCGCCCCCTCCCCGCCAGACGGCGGGAGCGCGCGCGCCGTTTGGGCGCAGGCGGGGCGCGGGGCGGGCGCGGCCGCCGCCATTTTCGGCGCCCGCCGCCCCTCCGCCCCGAATCGAGGCGCCCGGGGCGGGCGCCGGCCGCGTCCGCCCGGCGCGGAGCCGCCCTGCCCCGCATGGCAGTCGCGCGCCCCCGCGAACGAAACCGCCGGCCGCTTGGGGCGGCCGGCGGGTCGATCCTGTCGGATCCGGCGCGGCGGGCGCGGGGCCCGCCGCGGTCAGCTCACTCGCAGGGGTCGGCGGGGACCTCGGCGAACTTGGTCCAGGCGCCGTCCTTGATCTCGATGACGTAGCCCGGCAGCTCGGCGTCGTGCTTGGAGTCGAAGCACACGTTGTCGCCCACGATGCCGTTGAACACGACGCCGTCCATGGCGGCGAGGATCGCGGCGCGCTCCTCCTCCAGCTTCGCCGGGTCGCCGGTGACGCCCGCGGTCTCCATCAGCTGCTTGAGCAGGTAGACCCCGTCATAGGCCTGCGCGTCCGAGTGGTGGGCGCCCAGCTTGTGGATGCCGTTCTCGTTCAGCCGCGCCATCAGGTTGTCGTCGAAAGCCTGCGAGCGCTCGGTCCGGCCCTTCCAGAAGCCCGCCACCACCATGGTGCCGTTGCCCTCGGGGCCGAAGAGCTCGACGATCAGCGGATCGGCGAAGATCTGGGAGCCGATGATGCGGCCCTCGTAGCCCTGGCGACGCAGCTCCTTGATGACCTTGGAGGCCGAGTCCGGCAGGCCCGCGACGGCCACCAGGTCGGGCTTCGATTCCATGATCTTCGCGGCCTGGCCGGACATGTCGAAGGACTTGTACTGCACCGCGATCGGCTCGCCGACCTTGATGCCCGCCTTCTCCATCAGCGCGGGATAGAGCTTGGTGCCCGCGGTCGCCGAGACGACCTCGTCCGAGACGTAGACGATCTCGGCCGTCTCCATCGGGAGGCCCGCATCCTTCATCGCGCCCAGCAGGCGGGAGAACTGCTTGGCCTCGTCCTCGGTCAGGCGCCAGCCCCACTTGCTCTCGGCCACCAGGTCGGGGGCGGAGGCGGCGGTGGGGATCATCAGAACCCCGAAGCGGTCCGCCATGGTCAGCGCCACGCGCGTCTCGCCCGAGGAGAACGGGCCCAGGATCGCCAGCACGTTCTCGTCCTGCACCAGCGTGCGCACGCCCACCGCGGCCTGCTTGGCGTCGGAGCCGGTGTCGAAGCGCACGATCTCGATCGGCTTGCCGTTGATGCCGCCGGCGGCGTTGATCTCCTCGACCGCGATGTCGAAGGCGTGCACGGCGGGCTCGCCCGGGCCCTTCAGGAAGCCGGTGGTGACGACGATGTTGCCGATCTTGATCGTGTCCTGCGCGAGGGCCGGCAGCGCCCCCAGCGTCAGGGCGGCGAGGCCGGCGGCCGCCGCGAATGTCTTGGCGCGAAGCGTCATGGCGTGGGTTCCCCTGTTGTGCGGTTCGTCTTGGTCTTGCTTGCTTATGCGGGCTCTGCGCCCAGGTAGGCCTCCGCCAGCGCGGCGTCGGCGGCGAGCTCGGCCGCGGACCCCTGAAGGGTCACCCGGCCAAGCTCGAGGACATAGGCGCGCGAGGCGATCTCGAGCGCCATGTGGGTGTTCTGCTCGACCAGCAGGATCGAGAGCCCCTCGGCGTTCAGCTCCTGGATCAGGGAGAACAGCTTTTCGACGAAGAGGGGGGAGAGGCCGAGCGACGGCTCGTCGAGCATCATCAGCTTCGGCCGCCCGATCAGGGCGCGGCCGACGGCCAGCATCTGCTGCTCGCCGCCCGAAAGGACGGTCGCCTTCATGTCGCGACGCTCGGCGAGGTTGGGGAAGCGCTCGTAGACCGCCTCGATGTCCTTCTCCACGCCGTTGTCGCGGCGGAGGTGGCCGCCCATCAGCAGGTTCTCGTGCACGGTCATCGAGACGAAGATCTGCCGCCCCTCGGGCACCAGCATCATCCCCGCCCGCACCCGGTCGGCCGAGCCCGCGTTGGTCAGGTCGCGGCCCCTGAAGCGGATGCGGCCGCCCGAGGGCTTCACCGCCCCCTGCAGCGCGCGCAGCAGGCTGGTCTTGCCCGCCCCGTTGGCGCCCAGCACGGCGACGATCTCGCCCTCGCCGACCGTCAGGTCCAGGGCCTGCACGGCGCGGGTGCGGCCGTAGGTGACGTCGAGCGCCTCGGTTTCCAGCCAGGCGTCAGGCATGGGCGGCCTCCTTCTCGCCGGCGTGGCGGGGGCCGAGGTAGGCCTCCAGCACCTGCGGGTCCTGGTTCACGGTGGCGGTCGGGCCGTCGTAGATCTTGCGCCCGAAGTTCAGCACAACGGCCGAGGTGCACAGGCTGCGCACCAGGCTCATGTCATGCTCGACCACCAGCAGGGTCACGCCGGTGGCGGAGATCTCCAGCAGGAAGTCGCGCAGGGACGCGGTCTCGGAGGCGTTGAGCCCCGCGGCGGGCTCGTCCAGCAGCAGCAGCTTCGGCTTCGCGGCCAGCGCGCGCACCACCTCGATCTTCTTGCGGATGCCGTAGGGCAGCGTCGCCACCACCTCGCCCGGCCGCGTCTCGATGTTCATCGAGGCGAGCAGGTCCTCGGCCTCGCGATAGGCGGCGGAGCGGCCGAAGGTCGAGACGGGGGTCAGGAACTCCCCCCAGCCGCGCTTGCGGGACTGCTGGCCCAGCATCACGTTCTCGACCACCGACAGGTGCGGCATCAGGCGGATGTTCTGGAAGCTGCGCGCCATGCCCAGCCCGATCCGGGAGCGCGAGGGGTAGGCGTCGATCGCCTCGCCGTCCAGCGTGACCGTGCCCACGTCCTGCCGGTAGACCCCGGTCAGGAGGTTGAACATCGTGGTCTTGCCCGCCCCGTTCGGCCCGATCAGGGCGACGCGGCCTCCCTTCGGCACCTCGAACGAGACCTCCGAGATCACGGCGAGGCCCCCGAAGCTCTTGGAGACGTTCTCGACCTTCAGAAGCGGCGCGGTCATTCGGCGGCCTCCGGCGCGGCCTGGGCGCGGGCGCGCCCGGGGTGGGAGATCCGCTCGAGCGTGGTGCGCGTGACCAGCCCCTCGGGGCGGAAGATCATCATCAGAACCGTGGCGACGCCCAGGATCACGTAGCGCCAGGATTCGTCGGGCGGCGTCGCCGCGCCCTCCAGCCCCAGCACCCCGAACACCGTCTCCTTGATCGCGGGCAGGCTGTCGCGCAGCGCCTCGGGCAGGAGGGTGAAGAAGGCGGCGCCGACCAGCGGCCCCCAGGCCGTCTGCGCGCCCCCCAGCAGGACGTAGAGCAGCACGTAGATCGAGAGCGAGGCGTTGAAGACCTGGATCTCGACGAAGCTGTAGGCGTGGGCGTAGAGCGCCCCAGACAGGCCCGCGAGCGCGGCGCCCAGCGCGAAGGCGGTGACGCGCACCATGCGCACGTTCACGCCCATCAGGTCGGCCACCACCTCGTCGTCGTGGACCGAGCGGACCACCAGGCCGAAGCGCGTGGACATCAGCCAGAACACCAGCAGGGCCACGATCACGGCGGCGGCGGCGGGCACCTCCCAGTCGATGAAGGTGGGCACCGGCAGGCCGGTGGCGCCGCCCAGCATCTCGGAGTTCAGGATCAGGCCCGCCACCACCTCGGCGAAGGCGAATGTGCCCAACACCAGGTAGACCCCCTTGAGCCGGAGGATCGGGAAGGAGATCAGGAACCCGATGATCCCGGCGATGATCACGCCGGCCGAGATGGTCACGAACAGGGGCTGGTCGAGCTCCATCGCCAGGTAGGCGGCCGCGTAGGCGCCCAGCGCCTGGAAGCCCGCGCCGCCCAGGTTCAGCTGGCCCGTCGCCACGGCGAGGAAGATGCCGTAGGCGAAGATCACGTTGATCGCGAGGATGGTGATCAGGCCGATCCAGTAGCCGCTCATCACAGCTTCCCCTTGCCGATCGCGTGATGGCCGAACAGGCCCTGCGGTCGGATCAGCAGCGTGATCAGAAGCGCCCCCCAGACGGTCGCCTGCACCGTGTCGGCGCCGGCCCAGTGGATCGTCATCATCTCGATCAGCCCGATGATGACGCCGCCCGCGACGGCGCCCCAGAGGCTGCCGAGGCCTCCGACCACCATCCCCGCGATGGCCTTCGAGCCGATGTCCTCGCCCATCTGCGGGCTGACCTCGCCGTAGTTCACCGCGAAGAGCGCCCCGGCGAGGCCGCAGAGCATCCCCGTCAGCATGAACACCACCGGCACCACGCGCCGCGTCTCGATGCCCAGGATGCCGGCCGCGTCCGGGTTCTCGGCGATCGCGCGCAGCATCCGGCCGACGCGGGAGGATTTCATCATCCACGCCAGCGCCAGCACCAGCAGCACCACCACGATCAGCGACACCACCTGCGGCACCCGCAGGTGGATCCCCGCGAGGCTGAGCGTCAGGTCGGCCGACGGCCCCGGAAAGCGCTGCGCGTCCGAGCCATGCTCGATCCGCACCAGGTTCTCGAGGATCAGCAGGAAGCCGAGCGAGGAGACCAGCGGGATCGCATGCTCGGTCGAATCGCCGTAGCGGGTCTTGAGGTAGCGGAAGGTGAAGCGCTCGACGATCAGCGAGGCGACGATCGAGGCCGCGATCCCCCCCGCCAGCGCCAGCGGCCAGGGCAGCGGGCCCGAGATCCCGAAGGGCAGCCCCCAGTAGGCCAGCGACCAGCCCACCATGCCCGCCAGCATGAACAGCGTGGGGATGGTGAAGTTCAGGAAGTTGAGGATCGAGATGGTCAGCGTGAAAGCCACCGCCACGGTCACGTAGACCGAGCCCAGCATCAGCCCGTTGGCGATCTGCTGCAAAAGAAGCATCAGGCCCGCGCCCCCTCGTTCCCCGCCGCGCGCGCCCGCGAAGCCGCGCCGCAGGTCGCCTGTGCGGAGGTCGCGCGCCTCGGCGACTCGCCCGCCGGTGCGCGTCGGCCCGTCGCAGTCGTCGGCGTCGGTGTATACAAACCCGAGACCTCGCGCCGGGTCGCCGCCGCGGCCGCGCCTCGCCGTTCCGTTGCGGCGCAGCACGCGCGCATGCGCCGGCGCCCGCCCTCGGCCCGCATCGCTTCCGACCCTGATTTCGGCCTCATCCGCACCGTTTCGCCCTTTCCGCCGGGGTTTTCCCGGCTCCTGCACCGTCGTCCGGAGCCTTCGCCGGGCCCACGCCCGCGCCACGGGGCGGCGGAGGTGTGCGCTGCGAAACGCCGGACATTCGCTGACAAGCGCAGTTGAAATGTCCTGACAACTTGTACACGGTGCGAACCGACCCCATTGGAGTCAAGCGAAACATTCGGCAGTCAGCGGCCCGGCGCCTCCCGCGCGGGCGCCTGCCTCCTGGGAAGGAGCCCGCCCCGTGCGCTACGATTTCGTGCCCATCGCCCACCGCAAGCCGCTGAAGTGGCCGAACGGCAAGCGCCTGGCGATCATCCTGACCACCAACTTCGAATACTGGGACCCCGCGCGCGAGGATCCCAAGCCCTTCTATCCCGGCGGCCCCGGCATCGTGGGCGGGGAGCTGGCGGGCGACGTCTACGACAACCCCAACTGGACCTGGCGCGAGTACGGCCAGCGCGTCGGCGTGTGGCGCATGTTCGACGTCTTCGACGCCGAGGGCGTGCCCTCGTCGTGCACCATGAACGCCAAGATGGGGCTGGAGCGGAAGGCCGTGGTCGACGCCGCCGTCGAGCGCGGATGGGAGATCGTGGCCCACAACTACGTGCAGACCGACCTGCTGACCGACTTCCACAAGGACCCCGAGCGCGAGCGCGAGGTCATCCGCGAGACTCTTCGTATTTGCGAGGAGACCACCGGAAAACGGCCCAAGGGGTGGCTGTCCTCGTCCCTGCGGTCCACGCCCAACACGGCGGACCTGCTGGCGGAGGAGGGGATGCTCTACTTCACCGACCTCCTGAACGACGACCAGCCCTACCTGATCCACACGAAGTCCGGGAAGCCGCTGGTCTCGGTCTCCTACACCTCCGAGGTCAACGACTTCACGGTGTTCATGCGCCAGGGCCAGACCTGCGACGGCGGCTTCCACGTGTTCAAGGAGGCGTTCGACTGGCTCTACGCCGAGTCCGAGCACTCCGGCCGCTTCCTCAACATCGGCCTGCACCCCCACGTGATCGGCCAGCCGTTCCGGATCCGGGCGCTGCGCGA
Source organism: Albimonas marina (assembly GCF_029223255.1). Classification (GTDB taxonomy): domain Bacteria; phylum Pseudomonadota; class Alphaproteobacteria; order Rhodobacterales; family Rhodobacteraceae; genus Albimonas. The sequence goes on along the minus strand of NZ_JARHUC010000007.1, from coordinate 220,286 downwards.
CTTCATCCGCTACGCCAAGCAGTTCGACGACGTGTGGTTCGCCACCCGCGAGGAGATCGCGACGTGGTATCTGGAGAACCACGAAAGCCACATCCCCACGGCCTGAGACCGTCGCCCGGCGCGGCGACGCGCCGGGCCCCTCTCGCGGAAGGAGTTTCCCCGAATGCTCACCCTCGGCGCCGCCACCATCGAGCGGATCGTGGACATGGACCCCTTCCGCTTCGGCCTGACCCAGATCTTTCCCGACGCCGTCCTGTCCGAGCTGGAGGACGCGCGGGAGTGGCTGGAGCCGCACTCGCTGGATTTCGCGACCGGCCAGGTGCTGCTGGGGGTGCAGAGCCACCTGCTGCGCATCGGCGGCCTGACCATCCTGGTCGACACCTGCGTGGGCGAGTGCAAGCCGCGCCCGAAACGCCCCGACTGGCATGACCGGCGCGACACCGGCTATCTCGACCGCCTCGCCGCTGCGGGCGTGCGGCCCGAGGAGGTGGACGTGGTGATGTGCACCCACCTCCACGCCGACCACGCCGGCTGGAACACGCGGCTCGAGAACGGCCGCTGGGTCCCCACCTTCCCCAACGCCCGCTACGTGATGGGCCGCGCCGAGCTCGACCACTGGACCGCCGAGGAGGCCCGCGCGCCGGGCGAGGCGAACCACGGCCTCTTCGCCGATTCCGTGAAGCCGGTGGTCGAGGCCGGCCTCGCCGAGCCGGTCGAGGAGGGGTTCGAGCTGACCGCGGGCCTGACGCTCTGCGCGCTGCCCGGCCACACGCCTGGCCAGATGGGGCTGGAGCTGGCGCATCCCGGCGGCACCGCGATCTTCTGCGGCGACGCCCTGCATTCGCCGGTCCAGCTGCGCAAGCCCGACTGGTCCTCGGCCTTCTGCACCGATCCCGCGCAGGCCGCCCTCACCCGCCGCGCGATGCTGGAACGCGCCGAGGGCGCCGGCGGCATGATCCTGCCCGTGCACCTGCGCGGCGCCATCGGCTTCCGCCCCGAGCGGACCGGCGACCACTGGCGCCCCGTCTACGTCTGACCCCGAAAGGAGCCCCCATGACCCTCCCCTCCCGCCCCGAAGGATCCCCGTCTTGAGCCGCGTCGCGGTGCTGGGCGGCGCCGGCGGCATCGGCCGCGCGCTGGTCGCCTCGCTGCTGGCGAAGGGCGACGAGGTGCTGGTGCTGGACCTGCCCGCCTCGCTGGAGGCGCATCCCCAGGACTGTCCCGGCATCGACGTCGACGTGACCTCGGAGGCCGCGGTCGCCGACGCCATGGCCGAGGTCGCCCGGATCTGGCCCGAGGGCGTGGACGGGTTCGTGAACCTCGCCGGCTGGAACGCGGTGATCCAGCCGGTCTCCGAGATCCCCACGGCGCATTTCGACGAGGTGATCGAGGGCAACCTGCGCGGCCAGTGGGTGGCGGCGAAGGCGATCCTGCCGCTGATGAAGGACGGGGGGTCGATCGTGCTGATCACCTCCGGCCTCGGCCAGTTCATCCGCCCCGGCTTCGGACCCTACGCCATGTCCAAGGCCGGCGTGATCGCGCTGACCAAGACGCTGGCGCTGGAGTGCGCGCCGAAGCTGAGGGTGAACGCGGTCGGGCCGGCGGTGGTCGACACCGGCTTCATCCGCGGCGGCGCGGGACGCTCGGATGAGAAGGCCGACTCGATCGTGGATCTCGACTTCCACCGGCGCGTCACGCCCCTGGGCCGCGTCGCCCAGCCCGAGGACGTGGCGGGACCGATCCGCTTCCTGCTGGGGCCGGACAGCGGGTTCATGACCGGTCAGGTGCTGTGGGTCAACGGCGGGGCCTACATGCCGTGAAGGCGCGCGGCCGCCGGGGGGGAGCCTCGCCGAGGCGGGGCTCGTCTCGGGGGGCGCTGCGCGCGGGCGCCTGGTGGGGGAAGGGGGGAGGACGCTCCTGACTCACCAAAGAACAGGCGCTTTGCGAGGGCAGCCGGCGTCGCGCCGGGGCGCCTGGATCGTCAGGCGTCGGGGCGGTTGATCAGGCGGTTGGCGGCGAGAAGGGCGCGCGCAGGGGCGGCGCCGGGGGCCGCGGCGAGGAAGCGGGGGCGCCACTCGGGCTTCAGGCCGTCCTTGAAGCGGCGCAGGCCGGTGAAGCTGTAGGTCCTGGCGCCATGTTCGTAGAGCGCGTGGGCGAGCTTCTGCCAGGCGGGGGCGCCGGCGCGGGGGCTGAGGCCGGAAAGCGGGGCCATGGCGAGGTCGAGCCAGGCGACGCCCTCCGCCTGCAGGTCCTGGCACAGGCGCAGGAACAGGAACTCCATGCACTTGGTCGGCACGTCGTCGAGGTGGCGCATCAGGTCGATGGCGGCCTCGTGGCCCGCCTCCGTCTCCATCAGCGTGACGAAGGCGACGATCTCGCCCGCGCGACGCACCACCGCGACGCGGCCCGAGAGGACCCAGTCCCGCGAGAAGGCGCCCAGCGAAAACCCCTTCTCGGCGGCGCCGCGGGCGGCGAGCCAGGCGCCGGAGACGGTCTCGAGGCGGTCGATCTCCCGCGCGGCCTGGTCCGGCGACAGGATCTCGGCGCTCAGGCCGTCGCGCTGGCCGAGGCTGAGGACGCGGCGGTGGGCCTGGCGCTTCGATCCCTCGAGGGTGAAGGCGGCGAGGTCGACGCGCGCCTGCTCCCCCATCTTCCAGAAGCCCAGGCCGGCCTCGGCGTAGAGGGACAGGCGCTCGGGGCCCACCTGGTAGAAGGCGGGGGTGGCGCCGGCGGCGCGGGCGGCCTCGATGAAGGACCAGATCAGCTCGGGCCACAGCGCCTCGGGCCCCACGGGATCGTAGAGGGCGAGCCAGGTCATGCCGCGGGGCGCGTACATGACGAAGCCCTCGCCGTCCTGGGAGAAGTGCAGGCGCTTGTCGCCGGAGAGGGCGAGCTTCGCGGCGGCGACGGGCTGGGCGGCCACGATCTCCCGCGCGCGGGCCAGCGCCTCGGCGTCCGGGGCGCCGCAGAGGGGGGCGCGGGGCGCGGGCAGGAAGCCCAGCAGCGCGAAGGCCGAGGCGACGCCGGCGCGGGCGCCGACGCTCAGCCCCTGGTGCGCCTCGGCCGCCGCGATCAGGGTCTGGGCCTGCGCCTCGACCCCCGAGAGCCGCCAGCTGAGCGCCCCCAGCGCGGTCAGCGCCAGCAGCGAGGCGACCGCGCGGGCGCGGCGGGAGGCGAGCGGCGGCAGGCGCAGCCGGCTCGGGCGGCGGAAGCGCGCACGGGCGAGCAGGAGCGCGCCCGCCAGCGCGAGATGCGCGAGCGCGAGGCCCGGGGCCGCGCGCTGCGCCCCCAGCGCCAGCGCGGCGGCGAGGGCCGCGGCCACCGCGATCCGCCAGGAGAGGTCGAGCCCGCGCGCGAGCCCCTGCGCGCAGGCGACCAGCGCCGCCCCCGCGAGACCCGCCACGGCGAAGGCGCCCGCCTGCTCGGCGGAGGGCGCGCGGGCGAAGACCGAGACGAGGCCCAGGACGAGCGCCAGGGCCGCGAGGCCCCGCGGCGAGGCCTCGCCCGCCAGGCGCAGGGCGGCGGCGACGGGGGCGAGCCGCGCGAGGCGGCGCGCCTCGCCCACCCCCATCGCGACGAGGGCCAGGCTCAGCGGCAGGACGTGGTAGATCAGGCGGTAGAGGACGAGGGCGGCGGCGGCCTCGGCCGGGTCGGTGGAGGACGAGAGGCCCGCGAGGATCACGATCTCGAAGACGCCGATGCCGCCGGGGGCGTGGGACATCACCCCCAGCGCCAGCGCCAGGGCGAAGAGCGGCAGGAAGCCCGCGAAGTCGATCGCGCCCGCGGGCAGCAGCGCCCACAGGACCGCGGCCGCGGCCACCGCCTCGGCCACGGTGACGACCAGCTGTCGGGCCATGGCCAGCCGGAAGCGGGCGGCGGGACGGGCCGCGGGGAAGGGCGCGGTCTCGGCGTCGGCCTGGGCGGCGGCCTGATCCTCGGGCCTTGCGGAGGTCTTGTCGGCGGGCGCGTCCGAGGGGCCGGCGGCGAGACGCGCGCCCCAGCGGCCGCAGGTGGCGAGCGCGCCGAGGGTCGCGCCGATCACGCTCAGCGCAAGAAGCGAGGCGGCCGGCGCGCCGATGCCCAGCATGGCGGCGGCGGGGGCGGGCGACCACAGGACGGCGGCCGAGGCGGTCAGCGCGAGGCCCATGCCGAAGGAGAGGGTGCACAAGGCGACGAGCCGCAGGATCTCTCCCGCGCCGACCCCCATCGGGGCGTAGAAGCGCCAGCGCACCGCGGCGCCGGTGACGGGGCCGAGGCCGGCGGTCTGGGCGATCGCGAAAGCGGCCGCGGCGCCCGGGGCCACCTTGCGCCAGGGGCGCGGCCGGCCCATCGCCGCGAAGCCGGTCCAGTCGTAGAAGGTCAGGGCCAGGAAGCTGAGCGCGGTCGCGCCCAGCGCGGCGGCCAGCCGCCAGCCGGGGGTCGCCTCGATGGCGTGGAGGAGCTGGGCGCGGTCCACGCCCTCGGCGATGCGGGCGACGCCGACGAAGGCCAGCGCCACGATGGCGAGGACGGTCGCGACCGCGATCCGCCGCCGGTTGGCTTTCAGCGCGGCGCGAAGCCCCGCGATGCGATCCGAAATGCCGGAGGTCGTCCCGTCGCCCGCGTCCGCGCGCGGCGACGCCTGGAAGCGCTCGCCCATGATCCACCTCGATCGTCGTCCACCGGGGACCGTCGAGGCCCCACCCACGGGCGACGGCATCGCAGGTAAAAATGAAGGAACCGTCCACATCGGCCGCCGGAACGACGGCGTGGATGGCGTCGAGCGCGCGCGAAAGCGGCCCGGCGCCCCGCCTGCCGGCGGCCGCGCGACGCGCCGCGACGCGGCCTCGCGCCCGGCGCCGGAACCCTGCGAGAGCGCCGGCGCCGGAGGGGCGAGCGTCGCGCAGGCCGCCCCAGGCGCTTGACGCCGGACGCTGGACCGGCCGACGGCGAGAGGCCTCGGGTCAAGCCCGTGGCGCGCCCGTGGCCACGGGCGGCTGGCGGGCGACTCGGTGGGGAGGGCGCGAGGCCGGACCGTCAGGTTGCTCGTGGCGGGCGGACGTGCTCCTTTCGAGCGGAGCCAAGGGACGCGCGAAAATGTGGGCCAGGCTGAGGAAGGTCCTGCCGTGGATCGGGGCTCTGGAGCTGACGATCTGGCTCGCGGCGACGGCCGTGACCCTCTCCGCCGACCTGCCCGGGTTCTTCGCGGTCGAGGGACCGCGCACGGAGGCCTGCTACTGGACCGACGCGCTGGTTCCGGGGGTGACCTGCGGCGCCGACGTGCCGGGCGGGGCCATCTGGGAGACGGTGTACAACCTGCCGCTGTTGGCGATCTACGTGCCGATGTTCGCGCCCTTCGCGCTGCTCGAGGCGGCCATGACCCCCGCCGACCTGCACGGTCTGGCGGTCGCGGCGGGCCTGGTGCTGGCCGCGGTCGCGATCGTGGCGCCGATGGCCGCGCTCGCCTGGGCGGGGATCCGCGGGCTGGCGCGGGGCGTTCGCGCAGGCGTCCGTCAGCTTCGCGGGGCGGGCTGAGCCGGATGCGGAAAGGGGCGCGGTCGGAACCGCGCCCCCTTGGAGTCTCTCAGCGCTCTCGGGGCGATCAGGCGGCCAGGCCGCCGACCTCGTCCAGCTTCTGCAGGTGGAAGTCGACGTCGCCGAACATGCGGTCGATGATCGACAGGCGCTTGAAGTAGTGGCCGATGGAATACTCCATCGTCATGCCCACGCCGCCGTGCAGCTGGATCGACCGCTCGCCCAGCGCCTTCAGCGACCGGCCGACCTGGGCCTTGGCCGCCGAGCAGGCGCGCGAGCGCTCGACCGGGTCCGGGTCGCGGGCGCACATCGAGGCGTACATCGCCATCGACTTGGCCAGCTCCAGCTCGACGAACATGTCCGAGGCCTGGAACTGCAGGCCCTGGAAGCTGCCGATGGCGCGGCCGAACTGCTCGCGCTGCTTGATGTAGTCGACGGTGAGGTTCAGCGCCTTCTCCATCGCGCCCACGGCCTCGGCGCAGAGCGCCGCGATCGCCTCGTCGGCGGCCTGGCGGATCACCGCCATGCCGGTCCCGGGCGCATCGCCCAGAAGCTCGCCCGCGGCGCCGTCCAGCGTCACCTCGGCGGCCTTCAGGCCGTCCTGGGTGTCGTAGACCTGCAGCGAGACGCCCTCGGCCTTGGGATCGACCAGGAACAGGGCCACGCCGTCCTCGTCGCGCACCCCGCCCGAGACGCGGGCCGAGACGATCAGCTTGTCGGCCGCGCCCCCCCACATCACCAGCGTCTTGGCGCCCGAGATCGTCCAGCCGTCGCCGGCCTTCTCGGCCTTGGTCCCGACATGGGCGAGGTCATAGCGCGCCGCCGTCTCGGAATGCGCGAAGGCCAGCTTGCAGGCGCCGCCGATGATCTCCTCGGCCAGCGCCTGGCGCTGGGCGTCGGTGGCGCCGTTGCGCAGGATAGAGGCGCCGATGACGGCGGTCGCCATCCACGGCTCGAGGCAGAGCGCGCGGCCCATCTCCTCCATCACGATCATCACCTCGACGCCGCCGCCGCCGATGCCGCCGTCCTCCTCGGCGAAGGGCAGCGCCAGCAGCCCCTGCTCGGCATAGGCCTCCCAGATCGCGGGGTCGAAGCCCAGCGGCTCCTTCATGTACTTGCCGCGGGTCTCGAAGTCGTAGCGGTCGGCCATGAAGCGGGCGACCATGTCTTTCAGGAGCTGCTGCTCCTCGCTCAGTTCGAAGTCCATCCGCCCCTCACAGTCCCAGAATGGCCTTGGCGATGATCCCGCGCTGCACCTCGGAGGAGCCGCCGTAGATCGTCACCTTGCGGTAGTTGAAGTAGCCCGGCGCGATCGCGTCCGCCCACTCGGGCCCGACGGAGGGCTCGTTCGAGCCTTCGCCCCCGGTGGACTTGGGGATCGCGTAGGGGCCGACCACGTCCATCAGAAGATGGGTGCAGGTCTGCTGGATCTCGGAGCCCACGAGCTTCAGCACCGAGGACGCCGGATGGGGCTTCTTGCCGCCGCGCACCGCGATGTCGGACAGCACGCGCAGCTGCGTCATCTCCAGCGCCTTGAGCTTCACCTCGGTCTCCAGGACCTTCTGGCGGAAGCGCGGGTCGTCCATCAGCGAGCCTTCGCCGACCGGCATCGAGGCCGCCAGCTCCTTGATCCGCTGGATCTTGGCCTTCGAGGCGCCGACGCGGGCGATGCCGATGCGCTCGTTGCCCAGCAGGAACTTGGCGTAGTCCCAGCCCTTGTTCTCCTCGCCGATCAGGTTCGACACCGGCACGCGCACGTCGTCGAAGAAGACCTCGTTCACCTCGACGCCGCCGTCGATGGTCTGGATCGGGCGCACGGTGATGCCCGGCAGGTCCATCGGGAACACGATGTAGGAGATGCCCATCTGCTTCTTGGGCGCGTCCGGATCGGTGCGCACCAGGGCGAACATCCAGTTCGCGTGCTGGGCGTAGGTGGTCCAGGTCTTCTGGCCGTTGATGATGTAGTCATCCCCGTCGCGCACCGCCTTGGTCTTCAGCGAGGCGAGGTCCGAGCCCGCGCCCGGCTCGGAGAAGCCCTGGCAGAACCAGTATTCGCAATCCAGGAGCTTCGGCAGGAAGTGCTTCTTCTGCTCCTCGTTGCCGAAGGTGTAGATCACCGGCCCGACCATCGAGATGTTGAAGCCCTGCGGCTCGGGCGCGTGGTTGAACTGCAGCTCCTCGAGGAAGATGTACTGCTGGATCGGGGTCCAGCCCGGGCCGCCGTACTCGGCCGGCCAGCGCGGCGCGGACCAGCCCTTGGCGGCGAGGATCTTCATCCACTCCACCATCATCTCGCGGCTGGTGCCGCGGCCTTCCTTCACCCGCTCGCGGGTTTCGGCGGGCAGGTTCTCCTGGATGAAGGACCGCACTTCCTTGCGGAAGGCCTTCTCCTCGGCTGTGAACTCGAGTTCCACGGGGGTTTCCTTTCCCTGTCTGTCGCGGAGGCGGCGTTCAGCCCGCCGCCCGCGCGTTCAGCACCTCGTCCCGCAGGGTCTTGCGGGAGTATTTTCCGACCGCCGTGCGGGGCAGCTCCTTGCGGATCTCGACGCCCTGCGGCAGCTCGTGACGGCCCAAGCGCGTGTCGAGGAAGGCCCGGAGCGCCTCGATCGTCAGCGGGGCCGCGCCCTCGCGCAGGACCACGTAGGCCCAGGCGCTCTCGCCGCGGTAGTCGTCGGGCAGGCCGATGACCATCGCCTCGACCACGTCGGGATGCTCCAGCACCGCGTGCTCGACCGCCAGCGGGTATACGTTGTAGCCGCCCGAGAGGATCAGGTCCTTCTTGCGGTCCACCAGGTAGAGGAACCCGTCCTCGTCCGCGTAGCCGATGTCCCCGGTCAGGAACCAGCCGTCGACGAAGCTGTCCGCCGTCTCCTGCGGGTTGTTGTGATAGCCGCTCATCAGCGTGGGCGACTTGATGCGCATCTCGCCGGTCTCGCCCGCGGGGAGGACCTTCCGCGGGTCGTCGACCGAGACGATCTCGATGCGGATGCCGGGGATCGGCAGGCCGATCGTGCCCATCTTGGCGTCGGGCGTGCCGGCGGGAACCATGGTGCCGGCGGCGCCGATCTCGGTCATCCCCCAGCCGCCGCGAAGGCCCAGGCCGGTCAGCGCCTTGATCCGCCGCCAGGTCTCGACCGCGAGCGGCGCGCCCCCCGCCCCGATGGTGCGCAGCGAGGAGAAGTCGCGCGTCTCCACCCCGGGCATGTTGGCGACCGCGATCCACAGCGTCGGGACCCCGCCGGTGGAATGCGGGCGCTTGCGCTCGATCGCGTCCACGAACTTCTCCAGCTCGAACCGCTGGTGGAGGATCAGGACGCCCCCGGTCGCGATGCGCCGGATCATGATCGCCGACAGGCCCATGATGTGGAACAGCGGGCTGATCGAAAGGCCGCGCTCCCCCTCCTCCACCCGCTCGGGATCGTGCTCCCAGGCGTAGCGGTAGAGCTGGGCGGCGGCGGCCAGCGCCTCGTGCGTCAGCACCGCGGCCTTGGGCAGGCCGGTGGTGCCGCCGGTGTATTGCAGCAACGCGGGGTCCGAGGGCGCGACGGGCACCGGCGGCAGGGTGGCGTCGGCCCCCTGCACCAGCGCGTCCCACGACAGCACCCGGTCGTCGGCGGGGACCGGGCCGCCGGTCCCGCCCCAGGCGGCGTCGTCGGCCAGCACCGCCCGCGGCAGCACGCCGGCCGCCAGCAGCTCCAGCGTTCGCTGGGCGAAGGGCGCCTGGGTCAGCGAGACCAGCAGCCGGGCGCCCGAGTCGCGCAGCTTGTGCTCCAGCTCGCGCACGGCATCCAGCGGGCTGAGGTGGGTGACGGCCGCCCCGGCCTGCAGGATGCCGAAGAAGAAGATCGGGTGCAGGACGGTGTTGGGCAGGTAGAGCGCGACCACGTCGCCCTTGCCGATCCCGATCCGCCGCAGCCCGGCGGCGACCCGCGCGCTTTCGCGCGCGAGGCCTTCGTAGCTCAGCTCCCGGTCGTTGTAGTCGATCGCGGTCCGGCCGGCGTAGCGGGCCGTGTATTCCGCGAACAGGTCGTTGAGGGTGGTCGACGCCGGCGCATAGTCCGGGTCGACCCCCTCGGCGTACCACTTCGACAGGGAAGCGGGCGCCCCCATCACGCCGCCTTCGCGCGCGCGGCCGCGTCGGCGGCGAAGGTGGTGTTCTCCTCCGCCAGCCGGGCCAGGTAGGGGCACGGGCGCAGCTCCTCGTCGCCGGTGTTGTCGGCGTAGACGTTCAGCCGCTCGGCGATGTAGGCGGGGCCCACGGCGTCGGCGTAGAACATCGGCCCGCCCTTGCCCATCGGGAAGCCGTAGCCGAACAGGTAGATCACGTCGATGTCGGAGGGACGCAGCGCGATCCCCTCGTCGAGGATCTTGGCGGCCTCGTTGATCATCGAGAACATCAGGCGCTCGAACACCTCCTTCTCGTCGATCTCGCGGCGCTTGATGCCCTGCTCCTTGGCGACCTTGGCGATCAGCGCGTCGACCTCGGGGTCCGGGATCGGCGTGCGGGAGCCTTCCTCGTAGAGGTAGTAGCCCGCCTTGGTCTTCTGCCCGTGGCGGCCCATCTCGTGCAGCGCGTCGCCGACCGGGTCCTTGGCGCCCGTCTCCTGGCGGATGCGCCAGCCGACGTCGAGGCCGGCCATGTCGGACATCTGCAGCGGGCCCATCGCCATGCCGAACTTGGTCAGCGCGCCGTCGACCTCCTGCGGCGAGGCGCCCTCGAGCAGCAGCTGGCGCACCTGCGCGCCGCGGGCGTGCAGCATCCGGTTGCCCACGAAGCCGTAGCACACGCCCACGACCACCGGCACCTTGCCGCCCTTCTTGCCCACGTCCATGGCCGTCTTCAGCACGTCCGGCGCGGTCTTTTCGCCCCGCACGATCTCGAGCAGGCGCATCACGTTGGCGGGCGAGAAGAAGTGCATGCCCAGGACGTCCTGGGGCCGCGAGGTGACCGCCGCGATCTCGTCCACGTCGAGGGTCGAGGTGTTCGAGGCCAGCACGCAGCCCGGCTTGCACTTGGCGTCGAGGTCTTTGAAGATCTTCTTCTTCAGGTCCATGTTCTCGAACACGGCCTCGATGACCATGTCCGCATCGGCCACGTCGTCGAAGTTCGAGGAGGGCGTGATGTTGGCCAGCGCCGCGTCCACCTGCGCCTCGGTCAGGCCGCCGCGGGCCTGGGTGGCGCGGTAGTTCTTCTCGATGATCTTCATGCCGCGATCGAGCGCCTCGGGGTTGAGGTCGATGATCGTGACGGGGATGCCCGCCGAGGCGAAGGACATGGTGATGCCGCCGCCCATGGTGCCGGCGCCGAGCACCGCCATCTTGTTCACGGGCCGGGCCTTCACGTCCTTGGTGACGCCGGGGACCTTGGCGGCCTCGCGCTCGGCGAAGAAGGCGTGGCGCTGGGCCTTGGATTCGTCGCCGGAGACGAGGTCGAGGAAGTACTCCCGCTCCTTCTTCATGCCCTCGGCGAAGGGCAGCGTGACGGCGTTCTTCACCGCCTGCGCGTTCACGGAGGGCGCCTTCAGCCCGCGCGAGCGGCGCAGGAGCTTGGCGGCGGCCTCGTCGAAGGCGGCCATGTCGGTCTCGGGCGCGTCCATCTTCGACAGCGGGCGCAGCGGGGCCTTCTCATCGACCAGCTTCTGGGCGAAGGCGACGGCGCCCTCGACCAGGTCGCCCTCGATGATCGCGTCGATGGCGCCCATCTCACGCGCCTTCTTGGCCGGGATCGGGTCGCCGGTGACGATGGGGCCCAGGGCCGCGACGGCGCCGATCAGGCGCGGCAGGCGCTGGGTGCCGCCGGCGCCGGGCAGCAGGCCCAGCTTCACTTCCGGCAGGCCGATCTTCGCGGTCGGCGCGGCGACGCGGTAGTCGCAGCCCAGCGCCACCTCGAGGCCGCCGCCCAGCGCGGTGCCATGGATCGCGGCGACGACGGGCTTCTGCAGCGCCTCGAACGCGTCGATCACCTCGCCCAGGCCCGGGGCCTGCGGGGGCTTGCCGAACTCGCGGATGTCGGCGCCGGCGTGGAAGGTGCGGCCCTTGCAGGCGATGACGACCGCGTCGACGTCGTCCGAGGCGGCCTTGAGCGCCGCGTCATGCAGGCCCTTGCGCACCGCGTGGCCCAGCGCGTTCACCGGCGGGTTGTCGGATTCCACGACGAGGACGCGACCCACCATGCGGGTCGACGAAATGGGGTCGGACACGAGCTTCTCCTCCCGGCTCATGAAGGCATCCTGCATGCGATTTCTGCATTGCAGAATTTAATTTTGCAGTTTGACGCGAAGGCTAGGAAGTGCTGAATTCCAAGTCAACCGGATTGCGCCGCCCGCACAAGATATGGGCGGACCCCGCGCGGCGCGACGGACGAAGGGAGGCGAGACCGGATGACCCACGAGCCGCCGAACGGCGCGGCGCGCGTCGCTGCGCGCCCCGTTTGCCGCCCTGTTTCCCGCCCCGTTTCCACACGCGCCCCCCGCCCTGCCCCGACCCGGCGGACCCGCCCGTGAGCGCCGACATGCCCGACCCCGTCGCCGAGCCGATTCCCGCCCCCCCGAGCCTGGGCTACCAGGACCGCCACGGGCTGGTGGTGGTCGAGAAGCGCGGGCCCGAGATGTTCGGCCATTTCGACATCACCCCCGATCACCTCAACCGCCAGGGGATCGTGCACGGGGGCGTCTACGCCACCATGCTCGACGCGATCATGACCTCGGCGGGGACCTACGCCGACGGCGCGGCGCGCCGGCGCCCGGCGGTCACCGTCTCGATGACGGTCAACTTCACCGGCCGGGCCAGCGAGGGGCGCGTGGCGCTCCGCTCCCGCCTGGTGCAGCGCACCTCGCGCAGCTTCACCGCCGAGGCCCAAGCCACCGCCCCCGACGGGACGATCCTGGCCCATGCGCTCGGCAGCTTCCGCTACTCCGCCCCGCCGGCCGAGCCGGCCGCGGGCGGCGCCTGACGACCCCAGGGAGGAGAGAGACGTGTTCGACATCAAGGGCAAGGTGGCCATCGTCACCGGCTCGACCAAGGGCATCGGCCTGGCCATCGCCTGGCAATTCGCGCGCTCCGGCGCGAAGGTGGTGATCTCGTCCCGCAAGGCCGACGCCTGCCAGAAGGTCCGCGACGAGATCGCCGACGCCGGCTTCGAGGCCATCGCCATCCCCTGCCACATCGGCGAGCGGGAGCAGCTGGAGAACCTCGTCGCCAAGACCGTCGAGAAATGGGGCCGCGTCGACATCCTGGTCTGCAACGCCGCCTCGAACCCGGTCTACGGGCCCATCTCGGAGCTGCCCGAGGCGGCCTGGGACAAGGTCATGGATAACAACGTGAAATCGCCGTACATCCTGGCGAACAACATCGTGGCCCCGATCATGGCCAAGCAGGGCGGCGGCTCGATCATCATGATCTCGTCGATCGCCGCGCTCCGGGCCTCCGAGACGCTGAGCTTCTACTCGATCTCCAAGGCCTCCGAGGCGCATCTGGCCAAGAACCTGGCGCTGCACTGGGGCCCCAAGGGCATCCGCGTGAACGCGATCCTGCCCGGCCTCGTGAAGACCGACTTCGCCAAGGCGCTGTGGGAGGACCCCGAGCGGCTGGAGCGGATCGAGAACAAGACCCCGCTGCGCCGCATCGGCCAGCCCGACGACATCGCCGGGGTCGCCCACTTCCTGGCCGCCGACGCCTCCGCCTACGTCACCGGCCAGCTGATCGTCGCCGACGGCGGCGAGACCATCTTCTAAGACAGGGAGCACCAAAATGCGTGAAGCCGTCATCGTCTCCACCGCCCGCACGCCGATCGGCAAGGCCTATCGCGGCGCCTTCAACAACACCCAGAGCCAGGAGCTGATCGGCCATGCCGTGAAGCACGCGGTCGAACGCTCGAAGGTCGATCCCTCCGAGATCGAGGACTGCGTGATCGGCGCCGCCATCCAGCAGGGCGCCCAGGGCCTCAACATCGGCCGCCAGGCGGTGATCCGGGCGGGCCTGCCCGACTCGATCGCCGGCATGTCGATGGACCGCCAGTGCGCGTCCGGCATGATGGCCATCGCCACCGCCGCCAAGCAGATCATCGACGACGGCATGACCATCGCGGTGGGCGGCGGGGTCGAGTCCATCTCGCTGTGCCAGAACGAGCATCGCAACGGCTTCCGCGCCGCCGATCCCTGGATCAAGGAGCATGTCCCCGCCCTCTACATGTCGATGCTGGAGACGGCGGAGATCGTGGGCGAGCGCTACAACGTCTCCCGCGACTACCAGGACGAATACGCGCTGCGCTCCCAGCAGCGCACCGCCGCCGCCCAGCAGCGCGGCGCCTTCGACGACGAGATCGTGCCCCTGACCTCGACCATGGCGGTCGTGGACAAGGAGACCAAGGAGGTCTCCTACAAGGAGGTCACGCTCGAGAAGGACGAGGGCAACCGTCCCTCCACCACGCTCGAGAGCCTCCAGGGCCTCGCGCCGGTGTTCAAGAACGGCCAGAAGATCGCCGAGGGCAAGCACATCACCGCGGGCAACGCCAGCCAGCTCTCGGACGGCGCGTCGGCCTCGGTGCTGATGGAGGCCAAGGAGGCCGAGAAGCGCGGCCTGCAGCCGCTGGGCTACTACCGCGGCATCGCGGTCGCGGGCCTGAACCCCGACGAGATGGGCATCGGCCCGGTCTACGCCGTGCCCCGCCTGCTGGAGCGTCACGGCCTGAAGGTGGACGACATCGGCCTGTGGGAGCTCAACGAGGCTTTCGCCGTGCAGGTCCTCTACTCCAAGGACAAGCTGGGCATCCCCGACGAGCTGCTGAACGTGAACGGCGGCGCGATCTCGATCGGCCATCCCTACGGCATGTCGGGCGCGCGCATGGTCGGCCACGCCCTGATCGAGGGCAAGCGCCGCGGCGCCAAGTACGTGGTCTGCACCATGTGCGTGGGCGGCGGCATGGGGGCGGCGGGCCTGTTCGAGGTCGCCTGAACCCATCCGGGACCACGTTTCGAGGGGGGCGCGGGCGACCGCGCCCCCTTCTTGCGTTCCGCCGGCCTCAGGCCAGCAGGAAGTCGGCGGCGTCGAGGTCGCTCGGCGCGAGCGCGCCCTCCGCCCCGTGGATCTCCAGCGTCTCGCCGTCCACGCGCAGGATCAGCGCGTCGCCTCGGCGGTGAAGCTCCAGCGCCTCGACGTCGAGGCCGGGGCCGAAGGCGCGCAGGTCGATGCGGTCGCGGCCGGGCTCGAAATCCTCGATCGCGTCGCGGGCGCCGTCGGCCGCGAGCACGAACACGTCCGCGCCCTGCCCGCCGGTCAGCCGGTCCTCGCCCGCGCCGTCCGTCAGCCGGTCGTCGCCGCGCCCGCCGCGCAGGTCGTCGTTGCCTCGCCCGCCGAGCAGCCGGTCGTCGCCCGCCCGCCCGCGCAGCGCGTCCTCGCCCGCGTCGCCGCGCAGCCGGTCGTCGCCGGGCGTGCCGGCGCCGGCTTCCTGCGGCGCCCGGACGGCCGCCGACGAGACGCCGACCCCCGCGCCCGCGCCGCCGACGTCCGCGCCCGCCCCGCCTCCGGCCGGGCCCGCGGCCGAGCCCCCAGCGGCGCCCTCGACGCCCCCGATTCCGGAGAGCTTCAGCTCGCCCTTCCACGTGTCGAGCCCCAGCAGACGGGCGCGCACCACGTCGCCGTCCGCATCCTCGAGCCGGGCGGAGACGGCGATCATCACCGAGTTGACAGCTTTCAACTTCTGGTTGAAGCCGACCGCCGCCGCCGACTTGAACGTCCCCTCCAGCCCCCGGATCGAGAGCTCGCCGGTCGGGCCCTTCACCGCGACGGCCGCCGGATCGACGTTCTCGGGCAGGTTTTGGCCGCGGAACTGGTAGACGCCGGTGCGCAGGTCCTCGCCGCTCTCGACGCCCTCGCGGGCCAGCGGGTCGCCGAAGGCGAGGGCGCCGTCGCGGCCCAGTTTGTCGAGCCGGCCGAGCTTCGGGGGCGTGAAGCCCGGGTCGAAGGGCGTGCCCTCGATCGCGAAGCTGATCTCATAGGCGGTCCTGGCGCGGACCGGGTCGAGGCGGCCTTCGGCACGCTCCCATGTCGCCCGGCCCGAAACCGTCACGATGCCGGCCTGCGCGTCGATCTCGATGCGCGGCGCCCCATTCGGCCGTCTGGCCATCTTCCCGAATCCTTGCCGAGAAATCCCCCCGGCGCGTGCTATCGGGCCTTCCCTACCGGCGCGCAAGCGGGGTCTTCAGCCGGCGCGGGCCGCGCGCACGATGTCGCGGGCGAGCGCCGCCGCCTCGGCGTCGTCCAGCGCCGCCTCGCCCCCGGTCAGCGCCTGCCAGCCGGGGAAGGAGAGCGCCAGCGCCAGCGCCGCGGCCATCCTCCGGCGGGGCTCCGGCGCCTCGGGCAGGTCCGGCGCCAGCAGAGTGGAGAGCGCCTCCATCCGCGCCTGGAACCCGGCCACCGCCTCGGCCATCGCCGGGACCGCGGGGGCGTCGCGCAGCACGTTCGCGATCATCGCCGTGTTGGCCCGGTAGAAGCCGTAGAGCGCGGCGAAGCCCGCCTCGCGCCGCGCGTCGGGGTCGGCGACGCCGGAGAGCGGCGCGAGGTCGGGCATCGGGTTCAGCTCGGCCCACAACGAGGAGCAGGCGGCGAACAGCGCCTCGTCGTCGGGATAGTGGCGATAGACCGTCGCCCGGCGCACCCCCGCATGTTCGGCCACGGCGCTGATCGAGGTGCGCGCCGGCCCCAGCGTGCCGTGCAGGATCATGGCGCTTTCGGCGATCCGGCGGCGCGTCTCGGCCTCCTGCTCGGCGCGGAGGCGTTTGCGGTAGGGGCGAGTTTCATCGGACATGCGTGTTCGATCAATATTGACAGGCGCCCCCGCGAGGGCCAAGGATTTCGATAGACACCACTGTACCTCGAAAGGAGAGGGCGATGGAAGACGACGCGAAGGCCCCGCGGGTGATCGGCCCGCAGGACGGGGAGCTGGGCTTCCTGGGCACCATCGGCGTGCGGTTCCTGGCCTCGGGCGCGGACACCGGCGGCGGGTTCAGCCTGGTCGAGCACCCGATGTCGCCGCGCGCGCTGGCGGCCCCCCTGCACCGGCACGTGAACGAGGACGAGTACAGCTTCGTGCTCGAGGGCCGCGTGGGCGCGCTGCTGGGGGACGCGGTGCGGGTGGCGACGCCGGGCGACCTGGTGTTCAAGCCGCGGGGCCAGTGGCACACGTTCTGGAACGCCGGCGACGCCCCGGCGCGGATCCTCGAGATCATCGCCCCCGCCGGGTTCGAGCAGTTCTTCAAGGCGCTGTCGGACATGGGCGGGGTGACCGGGGCGGATCCGGCCGAGGTCGCGGCCCTGTCGGCGCGCTACGGGCTGGAGATGGACTTCGCCTCGGTCCCCGGCCTGTGCGAGCGCTTCGGCCTGGTCTTCCCGGGCGAGCGGCTGACGCCCAAGGGCTGGTCGCCCGTCGATCCGCGCAGCCATCGCGCCCCGGCCTTCCCGAAGGCGCCCGAGCGCGTCGGGGCCTGAGCGCCTGACCGCCGAAACGCAGGGGGCGCTCGCCTGGCCGCCGGGGCGCAGCAGCGCCCCCTGAAAAGACCACGGGCGGGCGAGGCCTGCGCCTCGCCCGCCCGCGGGCCCAGCCAGAGCGCGCTCCGGTCGGGGAAACGGTCCGGGCCGGGAGGGTCGGGGGCGTGGGGCACCCCGACCCGGGCTGGCCCGGTCCGTTCGGCGCGTCAGAGCGCCTGCAGGTTGACCGCCGAGGACTTGCCGCGGCGCTTGTCGACCTCGATCTCGAAGCCGATCTTCTGGCCCTCGTTCAGGCCCTTCAGGCCCGAGCGCTCGACGGCCGAGATGTGGACGAACACGTCCTTGCCGCCGTCCTCAGGCTCGATGAAGCCGTAGCCCTTGGTTCCGTTGAACCACTTAACCGTACCCGTCATCATGGTGATGTCTCCTTCTACCGGGCGCCCATCCGCGCCGCGCCGACCAGGCCGCGACGACGAATCCAGAACGGCCCCGCCGCTGGGGAGCTTGGCGAGGCCGGAATGCGTCCGGGGCCCTGGACGGGCGCGGGAACGATCTCGGCGAGGCCGGGGGCCGCGAAAATCTGCAAGGGGGTCTTTCGTTCGTCGCGGCGGCGGCCCTCGGGCCTGCCGGCGACAGGTTGGCGTGCCGCGCGCACCGACGCGGTTCTTCGACCGGGGTTCCGGGGCGGCCTTGCGGACGCCTCCCCCGGGCCGGCGCTACGCCCGGCCTCCCGCTCTTGCGGCGGTGCGATCGGACGAGGGGCGCGGGCTTCGGAGGGGTCCCTGAGCCCGCAGCGCCTGCTTCCGAATTCTCACAGGTCGGCGTTTCCGGCAAGCGGTTTTGCACGCCCGCCGGGTCAAACGTCTGGTTTCTCACACGCGCGTCACGTCGGCGCCGCGCCGTTCGGGGGCGTCCGGGCGGAAAAACGCGAGTCGGCGACGAATCGCTCTGCAGCGGCTCGAATCAGCTCCCGCGCGCGGTTTGGAGCGCGCTCCACACCCGAACGGGCGTCGCGGGCATGTCGAAGTTCTCGACCCCGGCGCAGGCCAGCGCGTCGCGCACCGCCGACATTCCCGCCGACAGCGCCCCGACCGAGCCCGCCTCCCCCACGCCCTTGGCGCCCAGCGGATTGATCGCGGTCGGCATGCCCTCGGCGAAGGCGCAGGCGATGGGGGGCAGGTCCGCGGCGCGGGGCATGGCGTAGTCCATGAAGCTCGCCGACAGGACCTGGCCGTCGGGATCGGCGACCACCTGCTCGAACAGCACCTGGCCCAGCGCCTGCACCACGCCGCCCTGCACCTGCCCCTCGGCCATCTGCGGATAGATCACGTGGCCGATGTCCTCGACGCCCGTGTAGGCGGCGATGCGGCAGGCGCCCGTCTCGGGGTCGATCTCCACCTCGCAGACATGGCAGCCGTTGGGATAGGTGCAGTCCGACGGCTTGAAGGAGCCGCGCGCGGTCAGCGCCATGTCGCGCGCCTCCGCCGCGCGGGCAATCTCGGCCAGCGTCATGGCGCGGTCGGTGCCGGCGATGCGCACCGCGCCGTCGGCGTATTCGAGATCGGCGATCGCGACCTCCATCGCCTCGGCCGCGCGTTCCTTCGCGGCCTCGATCACCTTCGCCACCGCCTCGCGCACCGCGGGGGCGCCGGTGGTCATGGCGGCCGAGCCGCCCATGCCCTTGCCCACCTCCAGCGCATCGGTGTCGGCCTGCACGTAGTCGATCAGCTCCTCGGAGACGCCGAGCTGCGCGGCCGCCAGCCCGACCATCGCGGTCTCGAGCCCCTGCCCCGCCGACATCACCCCGACCGCGAGCCGGATGCGGCCGTCGGTCCCGATCGTCGCCTCGGAATGGTCGGGGGAGACGACGCCGAAGGGGCCGCCCGCGACCTCGATGCAGTTGGCCACGCCCAGGCCCCGCAGCAGGCCCTTGGCCTCCGACTCCGCGCGCCGCGCAGGGAAGCCCGCGAGGTCGGCCGCCTGCGCCGCCTGCTCCATCACCGCGGGAAAGTCGCCGCTGTCGTAGGAGAAGATGAAGCCGGTGTCCCAGGGCATCGCCTCGGGCGGGACCAGGTTGCGCCGGCGCAGCTCGACCCGGTCGAGGCCGAGCTCCCGCGCCGCCTGGTCGATGGCCATCTCGACGAGGTAGGTCGCCTCCGGCCGACCGGCGCCGCGGTAGGGGGCGGAGGGCGTGGCGTTGGAGAAGACGCCCACCACCTGCCCCGCCGTGACCGGCAGCCGGTAGGTGCCCGAGACGCCGCCGAAGTTCCCGATCGCCACCAGCGAGCGGCCGGAGACGTAGGCGCCCACGTTGGGCGTCAGGCGCGCGCGCAGTGCGGTGAAGCGGCCCTCTGCGTCGAGGCCCAGCTCCGCCTCCGCCAGCATGTCGCGCCCCGGCTCGTCCGAGAGCAGCGCCTCGGAGCGGGTGGCGGTCCAGCGCACGGGGCGGCCCAGGCGCAGGGCGGCCCAGGCGCAGAGGATCTCCTCGCGCAGGGGGCCGGACTTCATGCCGAAGCTGCCGCCCACGTCGGGGGCGATCACGCGGAACTCCTCGGCCGGGCGCTTGAGGATCGCGGCCAGCGCGCCGCGCATCGAGGGCGCGTTCTGGATCGAGGCCCAGACCGTCAGCCGCCCGTCCGCGCCGGGGGAGGCGACGCAGGCGCGCGGCTCCATCGTGGCGGCGGCGACGCGGCTGACGTGGCTGCGCAGGCGGGTCACGTGGGCGGAGGCGGCCAGCGCCTCGCCCGCCGCGGCCCAGTCGCCCTTGGCCCAGACGTAGGCGATGTTGCCGGGGTGGTCGTCCCAGACCAGCGGCGCGCCCTCGGCCCGGGCGTCGTCGAGGGTCAGGACGGCGGGCGTCTCGTCGACGTCGAAGCTCACGGCCTCGGCCCCGTCGGCGGCGGCGTGGGCGGTCTCGGCCAGGATCATCGCCACCGGCTCGGCGGCATGGCGCAGGCGGTCGGCGACGAGAAACGGGCGCGGCGTCTGGGTCCACAGCCGCTCCCCGGTCCCGTCGGGCTCGACGCCCTTCACCTTGGCGGGGACCGAGAACGGGTCGATCCCGTCGGCGGCGAGGTCGGCCGCGGTCAGCGCCGCGACGACGCCCGGGATCTCCAGCGCGGCGGAGACGTCGAGGTCGCGCAGCGCGCCGCTGGCCTGGGGGGCGCGGGCGAAGGCCACGTGCAGCGCGCCCTCCACCTTCACGTCGTCGGAATAGCGGCCCCGGCCGGAGGTGAATCGGACGTCCTCGCGGCGTCCGCGGCGCTGGTCGGTCATCGGGGAGGCTCCTTCGATCGGGGGACCGTCGGCGAATGGGAGGCGCGGGCCCGCAGGGCGCGGGCGCGGGAGCCGTCCGGTCGGCGAAGGTCGCGGGGGGCGGCCGCCGGGCGGATCCGGGGGCATGAAGGCACAAGGGGGCGGCGATGGCCAGAGCCTTCGCCGCCCCCCGTCAGGTCCGGGCGTCCTTCCCTAGCGGGAGAAGAACAGCTCGGGCAGGTAGAGCGCGATCGAGGGGAAGATCACGATCAGCGCCAGCCCCAGCAGCGTGACCAGCACGTAGGGGATGACCGAGGCGTAGATCTCGCCCATGCCGATGCCCGGAGGCGCAACGCCCTTCAGGTAGAAGAGGTTGAAGCCGAAGGGCGGGGTCATGTAGCCGACCTCCATCATGATCACGAACAGGATGCCGAACCAGATCGGGTCGAAGCCGTTGGCCGCGATGATCGGCAGGAACACCGGCAGCGTGATCAGCATGATGCCCACGGGATCGAGCACCATGCCCAGGAAGAACAGCACCGCCATCATGAAGGCGAGACCGCCGTACTTGCCGCCCGGGATCAGCTCGACCACGTCCGAGATCAGCGCCTGGGCGCCCAGCGCGGTGTAGGCCGCCGAGAAGGCGTGCGCGGCGAACAGGATCCACATGATCATCGTGGTCAGCTTCAGCGTCGCCTTGGCCGAGTCCGAGATGTTCTTGAAGGTCAGCTGCCGGTTCACCGCCGCCGCCACCATGGCGCCGAAGACGCCGATGGCCGCGGCCTCGGTCGGCGTCGCGAAGCCGCCGAAGATCGAGCCGAGCACGATGAAGACGATGAACAGCGGCAGGATCACCGCGGCCAGCGACTTCAGCTTCACGTCCCAGCCCGCGCGCTCCTCCGGCGGCAGGGCCGGGCCCATCGAGGGCTGAAGCCAGCAGCGCACGGCGATGTAGATCGAGACCAGCACGAACAGCAGCAGCCCCGGCCCGATGCCCGCCGCGAAGAGCCGGCCGACCGAAACCTCGGTCTGAAGGGCATAGAGCACCATCAGGATCGAGGGCGGGATCAGGATCCCCCAGCCGCCGCCGGCGTTGATCGCGCCCAGCGCCATCTTGGAGTCGTAGCCCCGCTCGAGCATCCGCGGCAGGGCGATGGTGCCCATGGTGACCACGGCCGCGCCGGAGATGCCGCACATGGCCGCGAAGATCGCGCAGATCGCCACGGTGCCGATGGCGAGACCGCCCCGGATGCCGCCCCACCACACGTGCATCATGCGGTATAGATCATGCGCCACGCCTGATCGTTCGAGCATCATCGCCATGAAGACGAACAGGGGGATGGCCACGAGCGTGAAGCTCGACATCGAGTCCCAGAGCTTCGAGGCGATCAGGTAGAACGCCATGTCCCCCCACTTCCACCACAGGAAGATCGAGGACAGGCCGCCGAGCACGAAGGTCAGCGGGGTTCCCAGGAACAGGAAGAACAGCAGCGCCCCGAAGAAGATCAGGGTCATCAGTTCGACGCTCATGCCTCGCCCTCCTCGCCGTGGGCCGGACCCTTGGTCGCGGGGGCGCCGTAGATGTCGTCAGGGATGGGCAGGCCCATCAGCACCCGCACGTCCGCGACGATGCGCACGATCCCCTGGAGGAACAGCAGCAGCGCGGAGACGGGAATGAAGAACTTCACGAACCAGATCTGCGGCTTCCAGGCCGAGTTCGAGCGCTCGAGCTTCTCGTAGCTCTCGATCGCGAGGTCGAGGCCCTGCCACAGCAGCACGCCCACGAACAGCAGGAACAGGAAGCAGGTGGACAGGTCCGCCAGCGCCTTCCGCTTCGGGCTGAAGTTTCCGTAAAAGATGTCGACGTTGACGTGGCCGCGCTCGGCCAGCAGCCAGCCGCCGGCGATGGTGCCGTAGACGGCGAAGACCAGCTGCGCGGTCTCGGACGTCCAGATCAGCGGGCGGCCGGCGAAATAACGCATGACCACGTCGCACAACAGCAGCAGGAACAGCGGGATCACCACCCAGGCGGCGATCCGTCCGATCCATCGGTTGAGCGAGGTGATCGCTCGGGCGAAGGAGGCGAACATGGGACCTCGGGAACTGCACGGTCCGGCGCGGGGCCGGAACCGGGTCGGCGGGGGGGACCGCCCGCGCCCCGGGGGGAACGGGCGGCGGATCTTCGGAGGCGCCCCTGGGGACCGGACGCCTCGGGCCGCGGCGCGCGGGCCGCTTGGGGCGCGGCTCAGCCGCGCTCGATGCCGAGCTGGGACATGAACTCGTTCAGCCGGTCCGCGGCGGTGGCGGCGGCCTCCGAACGCTCGGCCTCCCGCGCAAGGATCTCGGCCGAGGCCTTGGCCATGCGCTCCTGCACGTCGTCGGGGAACTGCATCACCGTCACGCCCTGGTTCTCGACCCCGTCCTTGATGGCGAGGGTCTCGAGGAGCTGGTACTCGGTGGTGCGCGCGTAATAGCGCTCCTCCAGCAGGGCGGTCAGGTGCAGGCGCAGGTCGTCGGGCAGCGCCTCCATCGCGTCGGCGTTGAACACCCAGGCGTCGGAGCTGAAGGCGAGCGCCGGCTTCATGTGATACTTGCACACCTCCCACAGCGAGAGGGTCTTGGCCCCCACCGCCGCGCCGTAATGGGCCCCGTCGACCACGCCCGTGGACAGCGCCTGGTAGAGCTCGGAGGTCGGCACGAAGCTGGGCGAGGCGCCCGCGGCCGCGAGGTAATCCAGAAGCGCGCCCGAGGCCCGCAGCTTGAGCCGCGAGAAATCCTCGGCGTTCTCGATCGGCGCCTTCAGGATCAGCTCGGTCGGGTAGGACTTCTCGGCCTTGTAGATGACGCCGTGCTTCTCGGTCTCGGCGCTCATCATCGCCTCGATGCCGAGGTTCTTCTGCAGATGGCTCTGCTGCCAGTAGTCCTGGAGCGTGCCCGGAATGCCGTAAGCGAAGGCCGAGACCGAGGAGACGTCGGCCATGTAGGAGGCCGAGGACGTCCCCGCCTGCGCCACGCCGCGCGAGACGATGTTGAAGATCTCCGGCCCCTTGGCCAGCTCTCCCGCGCCGAACAGCTGCCAGCGGAAGCGGCCGTCGGTGCGTTCCTCGAGCATCGAGGCGAGCTTGCCGAGCGAGCCGTCGAAGGACGACGAGGCCTTGGGCCAGACGGCCTGGACGCGCCATTCCACCTCGCCGGCCGCGATGGCGGGGCCGATCAGGGCCGGGGCGGCGAGCGTGACGGCCCCGGCGCCGGCGGCGCCCTTCAGCCATGCGCGGCGGGTGGCCGAGCGGGGCCCGGGGGTCGTGTTCTGGGTCATGGGTCTCCTCCCCTGGCGAACCGGTCTTCGCGCCGGTTGCGCATGACGCAGGCTCCGCCCGTCGCCGGGCGGAGCCGCGCCTGGTCCGCCCCGCGCTGCGGCGGGGCGGCGATCACGTCGGCGCGCCTCAGGTGTAGCCGAGGTCCTTCATCAGGGTCCGCAGGTTGTCCGCGCAGGTGGCGGCCTTCTCGGACTTCGCGGCCTCTTTCTCGATGATGTCGCTCGAGGCCTTGGTGAACAGCTCCAGCACGTCGTCGGGGAACTCCTCGACGGTGATGCCCTCGTTCGCCACGCCCTCCGACAGCGCCTTCGCCTCGAGGTGCATGTACTCGGCCGAGCGCAGGAAGTAGCGCGTCTCGATCGCCGCGTCGAAGATGGTGCGGATGTCGTCGGGCAGCGCCTCGACCGCGTCGGCGTTGAAGATCCACGCGTCGTCGGTGAAGCCGAGCGGCGGGCGGTAGTGATGCTTGCACACCTCCCACAGCGACATCGACTGGGCGCCCTGGGCCGCGCCCCAGTGGGCGCCGTCGACCACGCCGGAGGAGAGCGCCTGGTAGAGCTCGGAGCCCGCGATGTAGCTCGCCGAGGCGCCGGCGGCGGTCAGGTAGTCGAGCATGGTGCCCGAGGAGCGCAGCTTCAGACCCTGGAAGTCCTCGACCGAGTTCACCTTCTTCGACACGACCAGCTCGGTCGGGTAGGCCTTCTCGGCCTTGTAGATGATGCCCTTCTCGGCGAGCTCGGAGGCGAACAGCTCCTCGACGCCCATGTTCTTGATGTAGTGCATCTGCTCGAGCGCGTTGCGCAGCGTGCCGGGGATGCCGTAGGCGAAGCCCGAGCAGGTGCCCTCGTTCTCGTAGTAGGAGGCCGAGCCCGTGCCCATCTGCACGATGCCGCGCTGGGTGATGGCGAAGATCTCGGGGCCCTTGGCGAACTCGCCGGCGCCGAAGAGCTCCATCTTGAAGGCGCCGTCGGTCTTGTCCTCGAGGATCGAGGCCAGCTTCACCAGGCTGTCGTTGAACGACACGGACGCCTTGGGCCAGTGCGACTGGACCCGCCAGGTCACCTGACCCTGGGCGATGGCCTTGCCGATGAAGGCGGGGGCGGCGACGCCGATGGCGGCCGCGCCGCCCAGCATCCCGCGACGGCTGACGCCGCGCGATTCGTTGGTCATGATGTCCTCCCAGTATCGCGCCGCGTCCCGTTGCCTGCACGGCGCTTTGCGACATTCAGACCATCGTCCTGCCGGCCAGTCAACAAGGATCAAACAGCGGTTTCAAACTCGCCCCTCCCCGGGAGGGGATCGCGGAATTTCGTCGCGCGATGATAAGGTTGGCGAACAGTGCTCTGAAAACGCTGCGTCAGACGGCGGGCGCGCGGGATCGCGCGGCGCCGCGCGGCGGACGGCCGTCGGATCGATTTTCGTATTGATTTGAAACCTTGTAGTGGCGCGACGGTTGCCGGTCGCCAACGTCTCCGCACGGCCCCGGTCGGCGACGCGCCGCCGGGCCGTGGGGCGCGGCCGAACGCGAGCCGCCCCCGGGACGACCCCGCGGGGAGGCGCGGGGAACCGGCCCGAGGCCCCGGACGCCGGAGGGCCGCCCCTCCGTCCGGGGCCTGTCCGCCGCCCGCGTCGGGGGGCGGCGCGGGCCGGATCAGCGCAGCCCGTCCTCGCCGGTCACGTCCCAGGCCTCGAGCCCGCCCATGCGGCTGTGGACGCGCCCGCCCTGCGCCATGACCAACGCGAACAGGATTTCTCCGGCGCGGGGACCGTCGGGCAGGCCCACCTCCATCGCGTCGAAATGGGAGCGGACGTAGGCCGCGTTCACGTGGCCCAGCGGCACGTCGAGCCGCGCGCCCAGCCCGCCCACCTTCATCGCCGAGGGCACGATCGCCTTCGAGGGGCTGACCAGCCCGCGCATCGCGTAGCCGCCGGGCACGTGCCACAGGGCGCCGTGCTCGATCTCGCCGCCCTCGCCGACGATGGCGCCCTTGCCGTAGGCGTCGACCTTGTCGGGGCCGCCCATCGCCTCGACCAGCCGCTCGGACATCATCGCGCCCAGGGGCTTGAGGTCCTCCATCGCGCCCTGGATGTCCTCGACCCAGCGGCCCGCGAAGGGGTTCGAGACGATGGCCAGCATCGCCGCGCGGCGGCGCGGGGTCTCGGGGGCGGGGCCGCCTTCGTGGAAGATCTCCTCCACCGTCAGCGCGGTGCGGCGGATGCGGAACTCGGCCATTCTCTCGGTTTCTCCCCTCGGGTTCTTCAATCGATCTCGGCGGACGAGAGCGGGCCGCAGACCCGGGTCTCGTCCTGCAGGAACAGGGCGGCGGCCTGGATCAGGCCGCGGGCGCGGAAGCCCTCGGCGACGGCGAGGCCGGCGTCGAGCGCGCGGGCCGCGTCCTCGGGCGGCAGCTCGCCCACGGCCAGCGTCACCAGCCGCTCGCCCAGGTCGCTGTCGGGGTCCTCGTCGCAGGCGGGGCCGCGGCGCACGGCGGGGTGGCCCGGCAGGTCGACG
Organism: Albimonas marina; assembly: GCF_029223255.1. GTDB lineage: Bacteria > Pseudomonadota > Alphaproteobacteria > Rhodobacterales > Rhodobacteraceae > Albimonas. The sequence goes on along the minus strand of NZ_JARHUC010000007.1, from coordinate 194,204 downwards.
GCGTTGGCGATCAGGGTGGCGGCGGCGTCGGCGAGGGCCGCGTTGGGGGCGAGGACGGTCACCGCCTCGGCCACGCCCATCGACAGGCTGCGCCCGCCCCGGCCGGAGGTGGCGATGCCCCGCGTAGGATCGCCGTGGCGCACCACGGCGGAGCCGGCGTTCCTCGCCCGCTCGCCCACCGCCAGCGCGGCCACCAGCTCCTCGCCCGGCGCGACGTGCAGGGCGACGTCGCCGCCGTCGTTGACGTAGGCCTTGCGCAGCGTGCGGCCGCGGGTCATCGCAGCGAGCACCTCGTCGGCCACGGCGCCGGCGACGGCGGCCATGGGGGTGACGAACCCGGTGGCGAAGGGCAGCGTGGCGGCCAGCATCCGCCGCGCCACCGCGCCCTCGAGCGGGGGCGGCGCCGCGGGGTCCAGCGGCGCGCGCAGGAGCGGCAGCTCGGCCACCAGTTCCTCGAGCAAACCGTCGAAGCGGCGGGCGGCCTGCAGCAGGGCCGCCTCGGCCTCGGCGTCGTCGCCGTCGGCCTCGATCACCAGGTCGATGGGGCCGTGATGCAGGTGCAGGCGGCGGCCGTCGGGCAGCATCCGGCCCTGGGGGCCGGAGGTCTGCGTGCCGAAGCCGCGGGGGACGTGGGGCTGGGCCTCGTCCCCGACCGGGCCGCTCATTTCCCCCGCGGCGGCCACGCCGGGCCGCCCTTCGCGCCGAGGGATCGCGAGGCGTCGCCATACTCGCCGCCGCGCGCCAGCACGTCCTCGACCGGGCGGATCGCGCCCTCGTGCCCGCCCATGCGGGCGTAGGCCTCGCGGGGCAAGGTGAATTCCAGCGGCGCCACCAGCGCCGGCGTCGGCACGTAGCCGAAGCTGCGCTCGGGCAGGGTCGAGACGTCGACCATCATCGTGATGCCTCCTCCCGGCCAGACGTAGACGGGCGCGCCGCCGCAGGTCAGCGTGGTCTCGGTCCCCTGGACCGAGCGCGTCAGCCGCACCGGGTTGCGGGTGACGCCGGCGCGCAACGAGCCGCCGGCGCCCCCCATGAACAACACGGTGCACAGCGCCGGCTCGCAGTTCTCGGCGATGATCTCGACCGGCTCGCGCAGCGCCTCGGGCAGAGGCGCGGGACGGGGGACGAGGTCGTCGTCGAGGACGAAATAGGCGTGTTGCTCGCCGGTGGTAGAGACCATCAGCAAGGTCAGCCCCGGACGGGCGCCTTTCTTCGGGTTCCAGGGCCCCAGGATCTTCAGCGGATCGTCGACGTTGGTGCCGCCCCAGCCGGTGCCGGGCTCGGCCACGCGGAAGTAGCGGCCGGGGGTGGAGCGCCGTCCCAGAATCTTGATGCCGGTGTCGGGCCAGCCGATCTCCTTGCCCGCCTGGTGCTCGGAGACGACGCCGGTGATGTGGTCGTCGACCACCACCACCTCGTCCACCAGCCCCTGCCACTGGGTCGCGAACATGCCGATGGTGGCCGAGCCGCAGCCGACCCGCATGCGGGTTTCACGCACGCCATTGACGATGGGGGCCTGGCCGGACTGGACGACGACGGTCTCGCCGTCGTCGATGGTCAGCTCCACCGCCTCGCCGTTGCACAGCGCCAGCAGAGTCTCGCAGGTCACCCGGCCCTCGGCCTTCTCGCCGCCGGTGAGGTGGCGCACGCCGCCGAGGCTCAGCATCTGGGAGCCGTATTCGGCGGTGGTGACATGCCCCACCGGCTCGCCCTTCGCGCGGACCGTCGCGGTCTCGGCGCCCAGGTGGCGGTCGGTGTCGATCTTCACCTTCACGCCGCAGTAGGAGAAGATCGCCTCGGTGACGACGGTGACGAGGTCGGCGCCCTCGACCTCGCGGCTCACGATGAACGGGGCGGGCTTGTAGTCGGGGTAGGTGGTGCCGGCGCCGATGGCGGTGACGAAGCGGTCGGCGTCGAGGACGATCTCGCCGTTCCAGTCGGCGGCGAGGAAGGGGACCACGCTGTCGCCGGCCGCGATCCGGCGGTCGAGCACCGTCAGCGGGTCGCAGCGCACGATCTTGCCGCCCAGGTTGGCGTAGCGGTCGCAGGCGCCGGTCTTGCCCTCGGCCACGTAGCACATCACCGGGCAGGCGTCGCAGCGGATCTTCTCGACCTTGCGGCGCGTCTCGGGGGCGGGGTCGGAGGCGTCCATCATGGCTCCTTGCTCCCGGCGGGGGTCGGGGCGGCGGGCCGCGGGAGGTCCCGGGTCGGGCCCGGGACGCGCGGGGGGCGCGCCGGCGCGCGCGGCCGGCGCGCGGCGCCCCGGGCCTGGCCCGGGGCCTCGCGCAGGCGGGCGGCGGGGATCATCGCCGGGCCCCCTTCGCGGCGTCGATGGCGGCCTTCACCCGGTGCGGCAGGGCCGGCAGGCGGTCGATCTCGGCCCCGCAGGCGTGGCGGACCGCGTTGAGGATCGCGGGCGCGGTGGGGATCAGGGCGTGCTCGCCCAGGCCCTTGGCGCCGTAGGGGCCTTCGGGGTCCGGCACCTCGAGCAGGATCGTGCGGATCGATGGCATGTCGGAGGTGGTGGGGATCAGGTAGTCGTGCAGGTTCTCGGTCCGGCCGGGGATGAACTCCTCCATCAGCGCCATGCCGAGGCCCTGGGCGATCCCGCCCTCGATCTGCCCTTCGGCGAGCATCGGGTTGATGACGCGGCCGAGGTCATGGGCGGCGGTCATCGCGATCACCTTCACCGTGCCGAGCGCGAGGTCCACCTCGACCTCCGCCATCTGCGCGCCCCAGCCGTAGACGGCGTAGGGGGCGCCCTGCCCGTTCGCGTCCAGCGGCAGGGTGGGGGGGTCGTAGGTCTCTTCGGCCGAGAGGGCGTAGCCGTGGGCGTCGACGGGCAGGCGCGAGAGGTCGCTGCGGTGGGTCTGGCCGGCCTCCTCGACGACGATCTCGCCGGCGCCCAGGCGGATCGCGGCGGCGTCGCCCATGTTCGCCAGGCGCAGGATCGCGCCGCGCAGGGCCTCGCCGGCCAGCCGGGCGGCGTTGCCGCTGACGAACGTCTGGCGGGAGGCGGAGGTCTTGCCGCAGTCGGGGGTCAGGGCGGTGTCGGGGCCGACCAGCTCGAACGTCTCCGGCGCCACGCCCAGCGCCTGGGCGCAGATCTGCGGGATGACGGTGTTCGAGCCCTGGCCGATGTCCGTGGCCCCCTGGTGCAGGCGCAGCCGGCCATCGGGCGTCACCCCCACCCGCATGGTGGAGGGGTTGGGCAGCGAGGTGTTGCCGCAGCCGTACCAGCACCCGGCGACCCCGACGCCGCGGGGGCGCTCGGGGTGGGCCAGCGTCCACTCCACCGCGCGGGTCTTCGCCTCCGCCCAGTCCTCGCGCAGCGCCTCGAGGCAGGGGCCGATGCCCACGCCCTTCAAGCGCTGGCCGCAGACCGTCGGCTCGTCGTCGCGCAGGGCGTTGAGGATGCGGAACTCCAGCCGGTCGAGGCCGAGCTGCTCGGCGAGGTCGTCGTAGAGCCGCTCCTGCACCAGCGCCGCCTGGGGGACGCCGAAGCCGCGGAAGGCGCCCGAGGGGGTGACATGGGTGTGGATCGCCCGCGCCTCGGCCCGGTAGTTGGGCGTGCGGTAGGGGCCGGAGGCGTGCACCGGCACCCGGTTCGCCACCGTCGGCCCCCAGGAGGCGTAGGCGCCGGTGTTGAAGTCGGCATCGAAATGCATGCCGCAGATCCGCCCCTCGGCGTCCGCGCCGAGGGTGGCGGTCATCCGGGCGGGGTGCCGCTTGGTGGTCGAGGCGAGCGACTCGCGCCGCGTGAACTCCAGCCGGCAGGGCCGGCCGGTGGCCAGCACGGCCAAGCCCAGCAGCGGCTGCACCGAGAGGTCGAGCTTCGAGCCGAAGCCGCCCCCTGCCGCGGTGGGGATGATGCGCACCTTGGCGGGGTCGAGGCCCAGGGTCTGCGCCGTGTCCTCCTGGTCCATCACCGGGGCCTGGGTGCAGGCCTGGATCACCAGCGTCTCGCCGTCGAGCCAGGCGCAGCCGGCCTCGGGCTCGATGTAGGCGTGCTCGACATGGGCGGTCTCGATTGTGGCGGTCGCGGTGACGGCGGCGGCGGCGAGGCCCGCGGCCGCGTCGCCCTGCGCCACGAAGCCCGCGGTCATCAGGTTGCCCGGCCGGTCGGGATGCAGGGGCGCGGCCGTCTTCGCGGTCTCGGGGTCGAGGGCGTGGGGCCGCTCGGTCCAGGTCACCGGGAAGGTCGAGAGGTCGAGGGCGGCCAGCGCCTCCGCCTCGCCCACCACCAGCGCCACCGCCTCGCCCCGGAAGCGGGCGGGAGAGGGGGCGAGCGCGGGCTGGTCGGCGAAGGGCGGAATCACGCCGAAGCGGTTGGAGCCCTTCACGTCGGCGGCGGTCAGCACCGCCGCGACGCCCTGCGCCTCGGCCCAGGCCGCCAGGTCCCCGAACGCGAAACCGGCGTGGTGATGGGGGGAGCGGATCACCCGCACCAGCAGCGCCCCTTCCGGCGCGGCGTCGGCGCCGAAGCGCTCCTCGCCCGTGACTTTCGGGGCGCCGTCCAGCCGCTCGATCCGCGCGCCGACGGGGGCGCCGGCGGGCGCGGGCGCGGGGGCGGCGCCGGGGGTCTCGCGCCAGGCTTCGCAGACCGCGTCGATGATCTTGGCGTAGCCGGTGCAGCGGCAGAGCACGCCGCCCAGCGCCGCCTCGGCCTCGGCGCGGGTGGGGCGCGGGGTCTCGGCCAGCAGGGCGGTCGCGGTCATCAGCATGCCCGGCGTGCAGATCCCGCACTGCGCCGCGCCGTGGCGCAGGAAGCTGCGCTGGAGCGCGTCGACGTCGGGGCCGCCCAAGCCTTCGACCGTGCGCACCTCGCGCCCCTCCGCCTGGGCGGCGGTGGTCAGGCAGGCGCAGACCGGCGCGCCGTCGAGCAGCACCGTGCAGGCCCCGCAGTCGCCCGCGTCGCAACCCGACTTCACCCCCAGCGTCCCCGTCGCGCGCAGCGCGTCCGACAGGCGCCGCCCGGGCGATACGGGAAGCGAGACGGCCTGCCCGTTGAGGGTCAGCGACAGGCCGGGCGCGGCGGCGTCGAGGCTCATGCGGCGGTCTCCATCAGGGGCCGGCAGGCGGCGGCGAGCGCGCGGCGCGCAAGCTCCGGCGCCGCGGCGCGGCGGTAGCCGGCGTCGGCGCGCACGTCGTCGATGGGCGCGAGGGCGGCGGCCACCAGCTCCGCCTCCAGCGCCGCGGGAAGCGCCTCGGGGGCGAGGTCGACGAGGGCCGCCTCCGCCGCCCCCAGCCGAACGGCGACGGGGGAGCACGACCCGACCGCGAGCGCGACCGAGACGACGCGCCCCTGCGCGACCACCACCCGCGCGGCCGCCATGCCGATCGAGATCACCAGGTGCGCCCGGGCGCCCAGCTTCTCGAACGCCCCCTGCCCCGCCAGCGCGGCGGCGGGGACATGGACCGCCACCAGCAGCTCGTCCGCCGCCAGCGCCGTGCGGCGGGGGCCTTTCAGGAACGCCGACAGCGGCAGGCGCCGGCTCCCGCGCAGGGAGGCGAGCTCCACCTCCGCGTCCAGCGTCAGCAGCGGCGGGACCGAATCCGCGGCCGGCGAGGCGTTGCACAGGTTCCCCGCCACGGTGCCGCGGTTCTGGATCTGGGCCGAGCCCACCACCCGCGCCGCCGCCTGCAGCCCGGCGCAGGCCGCCGGCAGGGGCGCCTTCGCGACCGCGGTCCAGCTCGCCGCGCCGCCCAGCCGCAGGCCCGCGTCGGAGAGCGTCACGCCCTGCATCTCGGCCACCGCGGTGACGTCCAGCACCGGGCCGCGCAGCTCGCGCGCCTCGGTCGCGGCCAACAGGTCGGTGCCCCCGGCCAGCACCGTGCGCCCGCCCTCGGCGCGCAGCGCCAGGGCGCGGGCGAGGTCGACGGGGCGCTCGTAGCTCATGGGACCCTCGGGGGCTGGTCCCCGCGCGCGCGGAACGCGGCGCGCGGGGTTCGTTTGCATGCCAACGAAAGCCTGCGCCCGACCGCCCCGCCCTGTCAATCGCCCAGTCGCGGCGCGGCGCGCCACGCGCGCCTCCGCCCCCTGCCAACTTGCCGCCGTTCGCTTGCCGCTCGGTCGGCAGGCCTGTCCTTTCCCTCGAACCTGCGCTAGGGGAGAGGGAAACCGCAGCAAGCGGGGGAGGAGAGCAAGTGACCGCGGCGACCACAGCGACGACGGGCGAGGAACCGGCCGATGCGGCGGGCGCCTACCGCCTGACCTCGCAGGCGGGGCACCTGCTGCGCCGGGCCAACCAGCGCCACCTGGCCATCTTCGCCGCCCGCATGCCCGAGCTGACGCCTCGCCAGTTCGCCGCGCTCGCCAAGCTGCACGAGGAAGGCCCCGCCTCCCAGAACCAGCTGGGGCGCGCCACCTCGATGGACGCGGCGACGATCAAGGGCGTGATCGACCGGCTCGCGAAGCGCGCCCTGGTGCGGACCGAGCCCAGCCTCGAGGACCGCCGCCGCCTGATCGTCTCGCTGACCGAGGAGGGCGCCGCCCTCTTCGCCCAGGTCGCCCCCGTGGCGCTGGAGATCACGCAGGAGACGCTCGCCCCGCTCGACCCGGAGGAGCGGCGCGTCCTCGTCGCCCTGCTCGACCGGATCTCCTGACGGACGCGCGCGCCCTCCGCCCCCCTTCCCGTTCCCAGCGCCCTTCGGAGCCGGCTCGATGAACGACATCGCCAAGCGCGTCTACGACCACCAGTGGAAGATCGACCCGATCGTCCGCTCGGTCATCGACACCGACTTCTACAAGCTGCTGATGGCGCAGACGGTGTTCCACAACCACCCCGACGTGCGGGTGACGTTCAGCCTGATCAACCGCTCCGACGACGTGCCGCTGGCGCGCCTGATCGACGAGGCGGAGCTGCGCGAGCAGCTCGACCACGTCCGCACCCTGAAGCTGACCCGGGGCGAGAGCACCTGGCTGCGCGGCAACACCTTCTACGGCAAGCGCTGGATGTTCGAGCCCGCCTTCATGGAATGGCTGGAGAACTTCCGCTTCCCCGAATACCGGCTGGAGCGCCGCGGCGACCAGTACGAGCTGACCTTCGAGGGCCCCTGGATCGAGGCGATGATGTGGGAGATCCCCGCCCTCGCCATCCTGATGGAGCTGCGCACCCGCGCGGTCCTGCGCGGCATGGGCAAGTTCGAGCTCCAGGTCCTCTACGCCCGCGCCATGACCCGCATCTGGGAGAAGATCGAGCGGCTGCAGGCCCTGCCCGGCCTGACCATCTCGGATTTCGGGGCGCGGCGGCGGCACTCGTTCCTGTGGCAGGACTGGTGCGTGCAGGCGATGATCGAGGGGCTGGGCCCGCGCTTCACCGGCACCTCGAACTGCCTGATCGCGATGCGGCGCGACATCGAGGCGATCGGCACCAACGCCCACGAGCTGCCGATGGTCTACTGCGCGCTGGCGGGCGACGACGACGCGGCGCTGGCGAGCGCGCCCTACAAGGTGCTCGAGGACTGGCAGAAGGACTACGAGGGCAACCTGCGCATCGTGCTGCCCGACACCATCGGCTCGAAAGGCTTCTTCGCCCATGCGCCGGAGTGGATCGCCCGCTGGACCGGCGCGCGCATCGACTCGGGCGACCCGGCCGAGGGCGCCGAGACCGCCATCGCCTTCTGGAAGCGCCACGGCGAGGACCCGCGCGAGAAGCGGATCATCTTCTCCGACGGGCTCGACATCGACGTGATCGAGGATCTGCACGCCCGGTTCGCGGACCGCACGAAGGTCAGCTACGGCTGGGGCACGCTGCTGACCAACGACTTCCGCGGGCTGGCGCCGCGCGACGGGCTCGCGCCCTTCAGCCTGGTGTGCAAGGCGGTGTCGGCGAACGGGCGGCCCTGCGTGAAGCTCTCGGACAACCCGGTCAAGGCGACGGGCCCGGCCGAGGAGATCGCCCGCTACAAGCGCGTCTTCGGCGTGGGCGAGCAGGCGGCGCGGCCGGTGATGGTCTGACGCGCGGCTCCTTCGCCGGCCGCGGGTTCGCGTCGGGTTGACGCACGTCAAGGCGCGGTCTCCGCGGAGGGCGCATGAGATCTCCGGGTCCGCGCGGCGGGCCCCGAAGAGGAGATCGCCTGATGACCTGCAACGTCGGACCGCTCGACCGCACGATCCGCTTCATCCTGAGCGTGTTCCTGCTGGCGCTGGCCTACATCACGCTCGAGGGCGCCTGGGCCTGGGCCGCGCTCGCGGTCGGCCTGGTGATGCTGGCGACGGCCGCCGCCCGCTTCTGCCCGCTCTACCTGCCGTTCCGGTTCCGCACCTGAACGGCCCGCGCGCCGGAGCCGGCCGGATCAGAGCCGCCCCAGCGCGAACAGCCCGCTGTTCGCGAGCCCGTCGAGCATGAACTGCACGGCGAGCCCCGCCAGCAGCACGCCGAAGACGCGGGCGATGACGTGCACGCCGGTGCGCCCCAGCAGGCGCTGAAGCTGGCTGGCGAGCATCATCGCCGCGAAAGCCACGCCCAGCACCGCCAGCACCGCGATGACCACGGCCGCGCCCTTCTCCCAGTCGCCATGGGTCTCGGCCATCAGCAGCACCACCGCGCCCATCGCCCCGGGCCCTGCCAGCAGCGGCGTGCCCAGCGGGAAGACCGAGATGTCGGGGCGCGAGCGCGCCTCGCGCGTCTCCGCCTCGGTGGTGGAGGTGGCGCCGGAGGGGCGGGCGAAGACCATGTCGATGGCGATCAGCAGCAGCAGGATGCCGCCCGCGATGCGCAGGGCCGGCAGCGAGATGCCGAAGAGGTCCAGCGCCGAGTCCCCGAAGATCGCGAAGGTCATCAGGATCAGCGTGGCGATGGCGAGGCCGCGCAGCGCGGTCCCCAGCCGCTCGCGCGCGGTCTGCCCGGCGGTGAGGGTGGCGAAGACGATGCCGACGTCGAGCGGCCCGACGGTCGCGAACATGGTGGCGAAGGCGACCAGCAGCGTCTCGTGCATCCCTCGGCCCCTCCGCGCCCCCGTTGCGAGGTCGCCATGCTGCCAGCCCACGCCGCCCGAGCGCAACCCGCCGCGCAGGCGCCGCGTCTCCCGTCGCGCCCGCGCCGGAGGCCCCGCCCGCGGCGCGCCCGCCCCGGCGCTCCGGCGCCCCCCGTCTCTCCGCCAGCAGTCCCGGGCGCCCGCGGCGCGCCGCCTGCGGCCCTCGCGAAGCGCCTGTTCTCCGGAGCCGTCTCTCGCTGATGCCGTAAAGAGCGACTCGGCGGGAGGGGTCCAGGATCGCGAAGCGACCCCGCCCTTGGGCGGGGCTTGTCCTTGACCCCTCCCGACGAGTCGCTCAGGCATCAACAGTGAGAGGCGGCTCCGGAGGACAGGCGCGGCCCTGTTCTTTGGTGAGTCAGGAGCCCGCCGGAGGCTCCCGCCCTCCCCAACCCGAGCGCACCGCCTGCAAGAGGCCCAAGCCCGCCCGCAGGGCGCCTCCGCCCCCGCTCGCCGCCGCTCTCAGCCAATCCGCCGCAACGCCTGCGTCGCCTCGACGTCCACCGCTCCGTCCGCGCACAACGCCACGCGATAGACCTCGCGCGCGGCCTGCCCGCTCACGCGGCCCAGCCGCACGTCCTCCGCGACGAGCGCCGGATCCCGCGCCGCCGGATCGCCGTAGCCGCCGCCGCCGGGCGTGCCCACGCGCACCCGGTCGCCGGGGCCCATGGGGATGTCCTGCTCCTTGGAGAGGTGAGGCGGCACGTGGATCTCGCCGCCGCGGATCACCTCGACCGTGTTCGGCGCCCCGTCGCGGCCGCCCAGCGCGCCCGGCGGGCCGAAGCGGCCGTGGTCCATGACGAAGGAGGCGCGCGCCTCGCCGCGCCTGAGCTCGATCTCGTAGCTCAGGCCGAGGCCGCCGCGATGCTCGCCGGCGCCGCCGGAGTCCTCGCGGAGCGCGTATCGGCGGTAAAGCACGGGAAACTGCTGCTCCATGATCTCCACCGGCGGCGCCTTGGAGATGCCGATGGTCGAGCAGCCGTTGGCGAGCCCGTCGCCCCCCGCGCCGCCGCCGTAGCCGCCGCCCGAGAGCTGGTACATCACGAAGCCGCGCCCCTTCTCGGGGTCGAACCCGCCCAGGCCGAAGTTGCCCGAGGTGCCTGCGGGGGCCGCCGTCACCCGCCCGGGGATCGCCTTCACTAGGGCCGAGAACACGGCTTCCGCGATCCGCTGGGAGGTCTCGGCCGCGCAGCCCGAGACGGGGCGCGGGTAGCGGGCGTCGAGGAAGGTGCCCTCGATGCCCGTGACGTGCAGCGGCTCGAAGGCGCCGGCCGAGATCGGCACGTCGGGGAAGATGTGGCGCACCGCGAGGTAGACCGCCGAGAGGGTGGTGGCGCGGACCGAGTTCATCGGGCCGGTGCAGGGCGCCGACGAGCCGGTGAAGTCGAACTGCAGGTCGTCGCCCTGCCGCTCGACCGCGCAGCGGATCTCCAGCGGCTCGTTCACCACGCCGTCGCTGTCGACATGGGCGAGGCCTTCCCAGCGGCCCTCGGGGATCTCGCGCACATGCACGCGCATCTGGGCGGCGGCGCGGCGGCGAAGCTCGGCGATCGCGGCCTCGACGGTGGCGTCGCCGTAGCGGTCGAGCAGTTTCTCCAGGCGGTCGGCGCCTACTTGCAGCGCGGCGGCCTGGGCCTTCACGTCGCCGATGCGCTGCTCCGAGACGCGGATGTTGGAGCAGATGATCGCGTAGATCTCGGGGTCCAGCACGCCCTTCTTGAACAGGCGCACGGGCGGCAGGCGCAGGCCCTCCTGCTCGACCGCCGTGGCGGAGGCGGAGAAGCCGCCGGGCACCGCGCCGCCGGTGTCGGGCCAGTGGCCGGTGTTGGACAGCCAGCACCAGATCTTTCCGTTCCGATAGAAGGGCTTGGCGAAGCGCACGTCCATCAGGTGGGTGCCGCCCAGGTAGGGGTCGTTGACGATGTAGACGTCGTCGGGCTCGGGCGCGGCGGTGACGCCCTGGCGGATCCGCTCCAGCAGGATGCGGGTCGATTCCTGCATCGCGCCGACGAAGACCGGCAGGCCGTTGGGACCCTGGGAGATCAGCGAGCCGTCGTCGGCCGCGTAGATCCCGTCGGCGCGGTCGTTCGCCTCAGCGATGATCGGGGAGAAGGCGGCGCGGGTGAAGGCGAGGTCCATCTCCTCGCACACCTGGCTGAGGCCGGCCTGGATCACCGAGAGGGTGATGGGGTCAAGCTCGATGCTCATGCGGGAACCTCGATCATCAGGTTGCCGTCGGCGTCCCCGGTCGCGCGGCAGCCGGGGTCGATCACGAGGGTCGAGTCCAGCTGCTCGACGATGGCGGGGCCGGTCAGGACCGCGTCGGCGGGCAGCTTCTCGCGGCGGTAGACGGGCGCGTCGTGCCAGCCGTCCTCGAACCAGACGCGGCGGGCGCCGGTCTGCGCCTCGGGCAGCGTGGCGGCCCGGCCCTCGGCGGGGATCAGCAGGGCGAGGTCGATCTCGGGGCGCAGGCCGACGATGGAGGCGTTGAGGTTGACCAGCGCGGGGCGGATCTCGGGCAAGTCCACGCGGAAGCGGTCCCAGTAGGCGCGGGCGAAGCGCTCCTGGATCTCTTCGCGCGACGGCGTGGCCGAGGGCAGCGCGACCCGCAGAAGGTGTGTCTGACCGATGAACTGCATGTCCGCCGAAAAACTCTCCTGCACCTCGCGGACCTCGACCCGCTCCTGCCCGATCAGGTCGCGGCCCTCGGCGGCCTGGCGGGCGAGGATGGCGTGGACCTGGTCCATGTCGGCGGCGTCGAGCGGCTGGTTGAGCGTGTTGACGAAGTCATGGCGGATGTCGGCGACCACGCAGCCCAGCGCGTTGGTGATGCCGGGGCGGGCGGGGACCAGCACGCGGCCCACGCCCAGCTCGCGGGCCAGGGCCACGGCGTGCAGGGGCCCGGCGCCGCCGAAGGCGAAGAGGGCGAAGTCGCGGGGGTCCTCGCCGAGGCTGAGCGAGACCATGCGGATCGCGCCGGCCATCTTGGCGTTGGCGACGCGGATCACGGCGGCCGCGGCGCCCTCGGCGTCGAGGCCGAGCGGGCCGCCCAGCTCCCGCGTGAAGACCTCGCGCACCGTCTCCAGCGACACGCCCCCCTCGACCGCGTTCAGCCGCGAGGGATCGAGGCGGCCGAGGATCAGGTTGGCGTCCGAGATCGTGGGCCGGGTCCCGCCGCGCCCGTAGCAGATCGGCCCGGGCTGGGCGCCGGCGCTCTCGGGCCCGACCTCCAGCAGGCCTGCGGCGTTCACATGGGCGATCGAGCCGCCGCCCGCGCCCACCGTCCTCACGTCCACCATGGGGACGTGGATCGGCATGGCGTATTCGACCTCGATCTCGTTCGAGACCGCCGGTTGCGCGCCCTTGATCAGGGCCACGTCGGTCGAGGTGCCGCCCATGTCGTAGGTCAGCAGGTTCGGCGCGCCCGCCCGACGGCCCGTGTAGGCGGCGGCCATGACGCCCGAGGCGGGGCCCGACATCACCGTCTTGGCGGCCTCGCGCGCCACCAGCCGGGCCGAGACCATGCCGCCGTTGCCGTTCATCACCAGCAGGTCGCGGGCGTAGCCGCGGTTGGCGAGCTCCCCCGCCAGCCGGTCGACGTAGCGCTGCAGCAGCGGCTGGACCGAGGCGTTGACGGCCGCGGTCACGCCCCGCTCGAATTCCCGGGACTCCGACAGGAGCGCGTGGCCGAGGGTGACGTAGGGGTTGGGCCAGAGCTCGGCCAGGATCTCGCCGGCGCGCAGCTCGTGGGCGGGATTGGCGTAGGCGTGGAGGAAATGGACGACGACGCTCTCGCAGCCGGCGTCCAGCAGGGCCCGGGCGGCGGCGCGCAGGGCGTCCTCGTCGAGCGGGGTGAGGACGGCGCCCGAGGCGTCCATCCGCTCGGGGACCTCGAGGCGCAGGTCGCGGGGGATGACGGGGACGAACTTGCCGACCATCCCGTAGGCCTGCGGGCGGGTCCGGCGGCCCAGCTCCAGCACGTCGCGGAAGCCCTGGGTCGTGATCAGACCGGTTTTCGCCAGCCGCCGCTCGAGCACGGCGTTGGTGGTGGCGGTGGTGCCGTGGACGATCAGGTCGAGCGCGGCGGGGTCGGCGCCGGCGGCGTCCAGCGCGCCCAGCACGCCGCCCGCCTGGTTCTCGGGCGTCGTCGGGACCTTGGCGAGGCGCACGGTTCCCGCGCCCTCGTCCAGCATCACCAGGTCGGTGAAGGTGCCTCCGACGTCGATGCCTGCGACCACGCTCATCGAGTGTTCTCCGTTCGTCGTGCCGGCGGGGAGGGAGGCGCCGCGTCGACGCCTCCGCCCGTGGGTTCGGGTGCGCCCGCGGCGCGTCGCGGGCGGGGCGCCGCTGGGCGCGGGCCGCCCCGGGCGCAGGTCATGCGATGCGCCGCGGGCGGGCGGGCCGCCACGGGCGCGACGGTCGACGCGGCGCCTCCGCGCAAGGGCTCAGACGCCGACATGGGCGTGCAGAAGCTCGGGGTCGGCGCGCAGGGCGGCGGCCTCGACCGTCTCGGCGGTGCGGCCGTTGTCGAGGAAGGTCACCCGGTCGGCGACCGAGAGGACCGCGTCGGCCCGCTGCTCGACCAGCACGATGGCCACCCCGCGGGCCTTCATCTCGACCGCCGCCTCGCGGATCAGGGCGATCATCGAGGGCTGGAGGCCCTCGGTCGGCTCGTCCATCAGCAGGACCGAGGGCTCGAGGCACAGGGCGCGGGCCATCGCCAGCATCTGCTGCTCCCCGCCCGAGAGCGTGCCCGCCCGCTGGCGCAGGCGGTCGCGCAGGCGGGGGAACATCGCCAGCATGCGCTCGCGCACCTCCTCGCCGGTGCGGCGGGTCATCAGGCCGATCTCGAGGTTCTCGGCCACCGTCAGCTCGGCGAACAGGCGCCGGCCCTGGGGGACGTAGCCGATGCCGCGCCGGGGGATCTCGTGCGGCTTCAGGCCGACCAGTTCCTGCCCGCCCAGCTTCACCGAGCCGGCGCGCACGGGCACGAGGCCCATGATCGCCTTCATCGTGGTGGTCTTGCCGGCGCCGTTGCGGCCCATGACGCACAAGATCTCTCCCGCGCCGACCGAGAGCGACACCCCGCGCAGCGCCTGCACCTTGCCGTAGAAGGCGTCGATGGCGGAAACCTCCAGCATCCCCTCAGCCCCCCAGGTAGGCGCGCTGCACGGCGGCGTCGGCGTGGATCTCGGCGGGCGTGCCCTCGGCCAGCACCGCGCCCATGTCCAGCACGGTGATGCGGTCGGCGAGGCTCATCACCACGTCCATGTTGTGCTCGATCAACAGGACGGTCGCGTCCTTCGCCACGTCGCGCACGACCTGCTTGAAGCCCTCGATCTCGCCGTCCGAGAGGCCCTGCGTCGGCTCGTCCAGGATCAGCAGGCGGGGCTTCTGGGCGAGGCCCATGGCGATCTCGAGCAGGCGCTGGTGGCCGTAGCTGAGGTCGCCGGCGGGCTGGTCGAGGCGGTCGTGGAGGTCGACGCGGGCGAGCGCCGCCTCGACCTCGGCGGAGAGCGACTCGCCGGGCTTCAGGCGCCGCTGGACGGCGAGCGCCACGTTGTCGAAGACCGTCAGGTTCGCGAAGATCGAGGTGATCTGGAAGGTGTAGGCCATGCCGCGGGACATGCGGGCGTGGGCGGGCAGCTTGGTGACGTCCTCGCCGGCGAAGGTCACGCGGCCTTCGGTGGGGCGGATCCGGCCCGCCAGCAGGCCCACGAAGGTGGACTTGCCGGCGCCGTTGGGGCCGATCAGGGCGCGGATCTGGCCCGCGGGCAGCGAGAAATCCACGTGGTCCACGGCGCAGAGGCCGCCGAACCAGCGGGTGACGCCCTCGGTCGACAGCAGCGGAGCGGTCACGGCAGCCACGGCAGCGCCCTCTTGCGAAGCTCGCCCAGCAGGCCGGCGGGCGCGAAGAGCGTCAGCGCCACCAGCACCGCGCCCGCGATCAGCATGTAAGCGTCGGTGATCCCGCTGGAGAGGTCGATCAGGTAGAACATGAAGGTCGCGCCCAGGAGCGGCCCCAGCACGGTGCCCGCGCCGCCCAGCAGCACCCACAGCAACGGCAGGATCGAGTACTGGACCGAGCCGAAGGTCGCCCCCACGTAGCCGAACAGCAGCCCGTAGGCCGCCCCGGCCATCCCGCAGAGCGCGCCCGAGACCACGATGGCCCCCAGCTTGTAGCGGGCCACGTCGTAGCCCAGCATCCGGGCGCGCTCCTCGTTCTCGCGGATCGCGACCAGCACCCGGCCGGCGGGCGAGCGCACCAGCGCCAGCACCGCGAACATCGCGACGCAGAACAGCAGCCACGCCGCCAGGTAGCGCACGTCCGCGTTCGAGAGGTCGAAGCCCAGGAAGGTCCGCGCCTCCTGCGCGATCACGAAGCCCTCGTCCCCGCGGGTGTACTCCACGAAATAGAGGATCGAGAGATAGCCCGCCTGCGCGAACATCAGGGTGACGATCATGAAGGCCACGCCCGCGGTGCGCAGCGCCAGCGCCCCGACCACCGCGGCGACCAGCGCGCCGGTGAAGATGCCCAGCAGGAAGGCGGGCTCGGCCGCCAGCCCGAGGTGCTGCATCGGCAGGCCCATGCCGTAGAGCCCGGCCGCGAAGAACAGCGCGTGGCCCAGGCTGAGGAGGCCCGTGTAGCCGAACATCACGTTGTAGCCGAGCGCGAAGATCGCCAGCGTCAGCACGCGCGCCATGGCGCCGTGGTGGTAGTCGGGCAGCGCGAAGTTCGCCGCCAGCAGCAGCAGCGCCACCGCGACATGCAGCGCGCCGGGTTTCGCCAGGCCGCTCATGCTGGCTTCGCTCCGAACAGGCCCTGCGGGCGGAACACCAGCACCATCGCCACCAGCAGCGTCGCCAGGATCTTTGCGAGGGTCGGCGAGAAGAACACCGAGATGATGCCGTCGGACATGCCGATCAGCAGGGCCGCCAGCACGGTGCCGCGGAGCGAGCCGAGGCCGCCGATGATCACCACGATGAAGCTCAGCAGCAGGGGATCGCCGCCCATCAGGTAATGCGCCTGCTGGATCGGCACGATCAGCACGGCGGCCACGGCGGCGAGGCCGGCGCCGATGGCGAAGGTCAACGCGAAGACCTTCTCGACGGGAATTCCAAAAGCCTGCGCCGTCTCGCGGTCGAACTGGGTGGCGCGCATCACCAGGCCCAGGCGGGTGCGCGACAGCACCAGCCAGACCCCGATCAGCAGCACGACGGCGGCGCCGATCACGAACAGCTTGTAGGAGGTCGTCGACAGCCCCCAAGGCCAGTAGAGCGCCAGCCCGTTCTCCCCCCACTCGACCCACGGCAGCGCCAGGCGGTGGTTGAAGGGCGGCAGCACCGGGCGCGCGTCGGGGCCGAAGCCCATCAGCGTCGCCTGCTGGATGATGTAGAGCAGGCCGATGGTGGCGACGATGGTCCGCTCGGGGTCGTAGCCCACCCGCTCCAGCACCAGCCGGTCGGCGGCCCAGGCGAGCGCCCCGACCGCCAGCGGCGCGAACAGGAGCGCCGCGGCGAAGCCCAGCCAGGCGGGGGCGCCCAGGGTCTCGTCCACGAAGGTCGCGACGAACCAGCTGGCCACGGCGCCCAGCATGAAGAACTCGCCATGGGCGACGTTGACCACGCGCATCACGCCGAACACCAGGCTCAGGCCCAGCGCGGTGAGCGAGAGCACGGCGGCCAGCACCGCGCCCTCCAGCGAGGCCAGCAACAGGTAGGGGCCGAAGTCCATGAGGGGTCAGGAGGCTCGTTCGAGGGCCGCGGGGCGCCGGCCCGCCCCGAAAGGGGGCGCCGGCCCGCGGCGAGGGTCCGGGGAGGGCGCCGCTCCGCCCCCGGACGGGCGCGGAGCGGGCGCGGCGCGCCCCGGCCCGCAGGCCGGCGCGCGCCGCGGCGTCAGAACGACATCGTCGTGTAGTCGACCTCGTCGGGATACATGCCCGCCTCGATCGCCGCGGTGTGCTGGAGGACCAGCTTCCCGCCCTCGACCTTCGAGACGTACTGCGGCCCGAACACCTGGTGGGTCTTGCCGTTGAACACCTTGGCGCCCTGGGGATGCGCCTCGGACGCCGGCATGTCCTTCATCGCCTCGACCGCCTCGACCAGCTTCTGGCGATCCTGCGGACCGGCGTAGCCCGCGGACTCCATGCCCGCCTTGATGACGTGCAGCGTCTCCCAGCAGCCGAACATGTGGGCGTAGGTCGAGACGTCCTTGGCGTCGGAGACCGAGGCGCCGTTGGCGTCGCAGCCCACACGCTCGCGGTAGAAGGCATCGAACTGGGGGCCGCCGTCCTGGGCGTAGCGGGGCATCCCCTCCCAGAAATAGGTGCCGTCCAGGAACTCGAGGCCGGGGTTGTTGAGGTCGGTCGCCTCGAGGCTGTCGATGAAGCCGAAGATCTCGGGGCGGGAGGGGCCGAAGAACTCGCCCAGCTCCTTCACGAAGGTCAGGACCGCGGGGCCGACCATGACGTGGTAGAGCACCTCCGTCTCCCGCGGGATCTGCGGGAAGTACTTGGTGAAGGAGGTCTCGGTCGGCGGGATGGCGATCTGCTTGATCACCTCGGCGCCCTGGGCCTGCATCGCGGCGGTGAAGAAGTCGCGGTGGTCGTGGCCGAAGGCGTAGTCGGGGAAGACCATCGTGGCCTTCTTGCCGAGGTTCTGGCTGACGAAGGGCGCCATGGCCGAGACCTGGCTCTTCACGTCGGTGATGCCGGGCTGCAGGGTCCAGCGGTTCAGCGCGCCCGAGGCGACGTGGTGCCCCTCGGAGACGACGAAATAGGGGATCTTCAGCTCGCCCGCGCGGGGGGCCGAGCCCATCACCACGTGGGAGAAGAGGGTGCCGTAGGCCACGTCGCAGCCGGCCTGGGTGGCCAGCTTCTCGACCACCTCGGCGCCGCGCTTGGGATCGGTGCCGTCGTCCTCGGCCACGATCTCGACCGGGCGGCCGTTGATGCCGCCCTGCTCGTTGATCAGGCCGGCGGCCGCGGTGGTGACGCGGTCGTACCAGCGGCCGTAGGCGGCGCCGATGCCGGTGCGGTGGACCTGGAAGCCGATCTTGATGGGGGCCGAGCTCTGCGCCTGGATGTAGGGCACGAAGCCGGGCATCGCGCCCAGGCCGACGCCCGCCGCGCCGACGCCCGCCAGGCCCTTCAACGCCGAGCGGCGCGTCAGACCCCCGGCCGTCGCGGCCGGTCCCGTGCTCTCGATCTTCGCCGCCGCCCCGGGCGCGGATTTCTTCACGTTCTCGGACATCGGACCCTCCTCTGTCGGTCCCCGGCTGCGCGCCGGTTTTCTAGGCTCAGACTGTGTGTGTGCAAACGACTTGTCCAGCGTTTTCGCACCCGCCCGTTCAGGCGCCCTTCGGAGCGGCAAGGAGCCACAAACCGAACAGCGTCGCCAGCACCATGAACCCCGCCAGCGGGATTTGCGAGCGCGCGGCGCGGCGGGCGGAGCCGAAAAGCTCCAGCGCCGCGGCATGGGCGACGAAGACCCCGATCACGTGGCCCGCGACGATGGCCGCGGCCTGCGCCAGCCAGATCGGCCGCACGTCGTCGACATGGTTGAAGAAGGAGGTGGTGACCCGGTGCACGTCGAAGCCGGTCAGGTTCCAGCCCAGGTGCAGCGGATCGCCCAGCGCCGCCCACAGGTACTGCGCCTGCACCAGCGCCACGGGGATGTAGTGGGCCACGTGGTAGCCCGCCGCGATGGGAACCAGCGACAGGCCCAGCCGCGCGAAGGCGGGGCCGAAGCCCGGCTGCGCCGGATCGCCCGGGCCCGGCGGCCCGGCCAGCGCCCGGCCCGCCGCCACGCAGGCCGCGCAGGCCGCGCCCAGCAGGACGACGGCGCCGGCGAGCCCCGACAGCGACTGGACCACCACCGCCGAGCGGCCGGGAAACTCCAGCGGGTTCACCCCGATCCAGCCGAGCCAGACGTAGGTCTCGTTCATCCCGTCGAACATGCCGGCGCCCAGCGCCGCCAGCGCGAAGCCCGCGGCGCCTGCGCCGGCCAGCGCGCCGGTCCCGGTCTCGACCAGCCGCGCGCCGGGCAGGCGCAGGGCCAGGCGCCCGCCCTCGTCGCGCAGCGGCGCGTGGGCGGCGAAGAGCGAGAGCCAGACGCCGAAGCCCTCCCCCCGCTCCAGCCAGTCCTCGCCGAAGAGGAGGGCGAGCGCCACGTGCAGGACCCACCACAGCGCCAGCGCCGCGGCGGCGCGGGCGGGATCGAACGGGGCCGGGTCGGCGAGCGCGAAGGCGACCACGACCAGCCAGAAGGCCGCCGCCGGCCACAGGCCCAGCCGCGCGGGCAGGCGCAGGGGCGGGGGGCGGCCGCCCATGAGGCGCGCGCGGATCTCGCGCACAGGCGCACGGAAGGGCGAGACCCAGGCCCACAGGTCGCCCCCCAGCAGCATCAGCGCCGGCAGCAGGATGTAGAGCCCGCACCACAGGCCCAGCGAGGCGAGGTTCTCCAGCGGATCCCGCGGCCCGAACAGCCCCAGCGCCACGAGCAGCCAGAGCCCCAGCGCCGAGGCGAGCCCGGTCAGCCGCTCGCCCCCCCGCGGCGCCGGGACCGGCAGGCGCAGGGCGCGCGAGGCGGCCCGCGCCCAGGCCGGCGGCGCCAGCGCCAGCGCCAGCGCCGAGGCTGCGACCGCCGCCGCGCCGGCGGGGATCCAGTAGTCGGTGGGCAGCAGCAGCGCCACCGCCCCCTCCGAGACATGCGCCGCCGCCGGCCCGGCCGCGAGGGTCGCGGCGAGGCCCGCCGACAGAGCCGCCGCGCCCCACCGCTTGCCCGTCAGCGCGCCCGTGGGTGCGCCCGAGCGCAGGCGGCGGCCGGGGCCCGGCCGCGCGGCGCGCGGCTGCGGCGCCCGTGCGCCCGCTCGGGCGCTGGAAGAGATCGGTTTCCCCATACCGGCACTCCGCGCGATCCCGCCTCGCGGAGCAACCGACGGCTTGTCGCGGGGGCGGCCCCCAGCTCCGCCTCCAGCGCCACCGCCCTGCCCCGTCTCCGCCGTCCCGCCGCGTCTGCGACGCGCACCGCCCTCCCCCCAGGCGCCGCGTCGACCGTCCCGCCCGTGGGATCGGCGCCGCCCGCGGCGCATCGCGGGCGGCGCGCCCGGGGCGACGGCCGCCCCGCGGCGCCCGGCCGGCCCTGCGCCGCGGGCGGCACGGCGCGACCCGCGCGACGGTCGACGCGGCGCCCCCTTGAACGGGCGCCGCGATTGCCCGAGGCTCGCCCCACCCCGCCTTCCCAGACCGGAGCCCCGGATGCCCGCCGACAGCGCCCTGATCGTCATCGACCTCCAGAACGACTTCTGCCCCGGCGGCCTGCTCGCCGTCGCCGGCGGCGACGAGATCGTGCCCGCGGTCAACGCGATGCAGGCCGAGCACGCCGCCGTCGTGCTGACCCAGGACTGGCACCCGGGGGACCATTCCTCCTTCGCCGCCAACCACCCCGGGGCCGAGCCCTTCTCGATGATCGAGGCGCCCTACGGCCCGCAGGTCCTGTGGCCCGTCCACTGCGTGCAGGGCACGCCCGGCGCGGAGTTCCACCCCGGCCTCGCCACCGAGCGCGCCGACCTGGTGATCCGCAAGGGCTTCCGGCGCGAGATCGACAGCTACTCCGCCTTCTTCGAGAACGACCACGAGACGCCGACCGGCCTCGCGGGATACCTGCGCGAGCGGGGGATCGCGGACCTGGAGTTCTGCGGACTGGCCACCGACTTCTGCGTGCGCTGGTCGGCGGTGGACGCGGCGCGGCTTGGGTTTCGGGCCTCGGTCCGGCTCTCCGCCTGCCGGGCCATCGACCTCGACGGCTCGCTCGCCCAGGCGCTCGAGGAGTTGCGCGCCGCGGGCGTGACGCTGACCGAGGGCTGAGCGCCCGCTCCCCCCTTCCCAGGTCGTCGTCCCGGACGACGCCTGCGCCCCGCGCCGGGCGCAGGATCGGCCGGGCCGCGTCCCGCCTCGCGCAACGCCCCCGCCTTGCGCGCCCCTGCGCGCTTGCGCGGGCTGGCGCTTGGGCGCGAGACCGGCGAGTATCCGACCGGCCGGCAGGCTTGCCGCGCCGACCCCGACCGTCCCGCGCCCGATGCGCGGCGGGCCGGGCACGAACGAGACAGGAGGGAAGATGACCGCACATGACGCGCGCCTGGTGGGCGCCTACGAACTGCCGTACCGGCACGCGCCGGACAAGTCGCTGGCGCAGATGCAGGCCGAAGCCGCGCTGGGCGCGGTGGCGGACGCGGGGCTCTCGCTGAAGGACGTCGACGGCTTCTTCTGCGGCGGCGACACGCCCGGCATGGGGCCGATGAGCCTGATCGAGTACCTCAACATCACGCCGCGCTACGTCGATTCGACCGAGACGGGCGGCAACTCCTACGTCTCCCACGTGGCGCGGGCCGCCCGGGCGATCGACGCCGGCCTGTGCGACGTGGCGCTGATCACGCTGGCGGGCAAGCCGCGCACGCCGGCCAAGGGCACCCGCCCGATGACCGACTCGAACAAGCCCGACCAGGACTTCGAGCTGACCTACCACCCCACCGTGCCCAGCAACTACGCGCTGGCCGCGGCCCGGCACATGCACGAATACGGCACGACCTCCGAGCAGCTGGCCTGGATCAAGGTCGCGGCCTCCCACCACGCGCAGCACAACCCCCACGCCCTGCTCAAGGACGTGGTGACGGTCGAGGACGTGCTGAACTCGCCGATGGTCGCCTCGCCCCTGCACCGCTTCGACTGCTGCGTGATCACCGACGGCGGCGGCGCGCTGATCCTGGCGAAGTCGGAGATCGCGAAGCGCCTGGACCGTCCCTCGGTGAAGATCCTCGGGACCGGCGAGGCGGTGAAGCACCAGGGCGCGGGCGACATCGACCTGACCTTCACCGCCGGCCGGTGGGCGGCCGAGAAGGCCTGGAAGGAGTCCGGCTGCACCCCCGACCAGATCCAGTACGCCTCGATCTACGACAGCTTCACCATCACGGTGCTGCTGGAGATCGAGGACCTGGGCTTCTGCAAGCCGGGCCATGGCGGCGGCTTCGTGGCCGAGGGCAACCTGATCTCGGGCAAGGGCAAGCTGCCGTTCAACACCGACGGCGGCGGCCTGTGCTCGAACCACCCGGGCAACCGGGGCGGCATGACCAAGGTGATCGAGGCGGTGCGCCAGCTGCGCGGCGAGGCGCATCCGGCCGTGCAGGTCCCCGACTGCGCCCTGGCGCTGGCCCATGGCACGGGCGGGAGCCTCGGCACCCGTCACGGCGCCTCGACCCTGATCCTGGCGCGGGAGGACTGATCCATGGCCGAAGACCACAAGATGCCCTACGCCGATCCCTGGATGCTGCCCGAGACCAAGGGCTTCTGGGAGGCGTGCAACGAGGGCAGGCTGGTGATCCGCACCTGCAAGGACTGCGGGCGCGGCCACCACTTCCCGCGCGCGATGTGCCCGCACTGCTACTCCGACAACCTCGAGTGGAAGGAGAGCGACGGGACCGGGACGATCTACTCGTTCACCGCCCAGCAGGTGAAGGGCGGGGGCAAGTACGTCTACGCCTATGTCGAGATCGCCGACCGGGTGCGCGCCATCACCAACATCGTCGACTGCGATCCGGATGCGCTGCAGATCGGGCAGAAGGTGAAGGCGGTGTTCAAGCCCTCGGCCGGCGGCCAGAACATCCTGCTGTTCACGCCCGCCTGACGGCGCGACGTCTTCGCAAGACCATGGCGGGGGGCTTCGGCCCCCCGTTCGCGTTCCAGGCGCCTGACGCGGAGGCCCCGGCCCGGCGCGGTCGGCCCTCGCGTCCGCTGCGCGGCCGCATCGCCCCGCCCGGCCGTCCCCGTCGCGGGGCCGACGGGCACGGGGCGGTTCCGTTCCAGAGGTGGAATTCGGGGGAGGCGCCCGGCCCGGGGGCGGCGCGGACGGCCGCGCGGCCGAGCGCTCACGCTCGCCCGCGGGGCGGGCAAGATGCTGGGAACCTGATCTTTCTCGATGAGGGTGGTGCCGGTGAAGGGACTCGAACCCCCGACCCCATCATTACGAATGACGTGCTCTACCAGCTGAGCTACACCGGCGACCGGCGGCCGATCTAGCCGAGGCGCCGGGGCTTGGCAAGCCTTGCGTCGCGGCTTTCGCCACGACAGGCGCCGCGACGCCGCGCCCCCTTCGCCCCGGCCCCCGCAGCGCCTGGGTCGACCGCCGCCATCCCCCGCCTCGCGGCGCGGCCTCGCGCGGCGGCGGCGCGCGGGCGGCGCAGGGACGGCCGGCGCGGAGTTCCGTTTGCGACGGCCGCCCGCACGGTTGACCCTTTCGCCGGGGAAATCTTCGAGGAACCATTTCCATGCCGCTCGCGTTTTCGTCCTCCGCGATCGCGCAGGACGCCTCGCCCGCCGTCGCCCCTGCTCGGAGGGCCGGCGCATGAGCTTCGCTCTCCTGTCCGGCGCCGGCGCCGACTTCCCGCCCGAGATGGAGTTCGAGAACGCCGTGGGAACCGGCCTCGGCGGTCTCGCGGTCCTGTTCAGCGAGAACCCGGTCGGGGGCGACGACGGGACCACCGCCTTCACCGTGGGCCTGTTCGACCGGAGCGCGGACGGCGGGCCGGAAAAGGTCGGCGACGACATCCCCGTGGCCCTGGTCGCCAGCGACGATCCCGTCACGGGGCGGGTGGTCTCGGGCCCCGATGGCGGCTTCCTGGTGATGATCCGCAGCGTCGAGGGCGCGGTCGCCGCGGCGAAGACGACCTTCGACGTCCTCGCCTTCGACGCGCTGGGCGAGCAGACCGGCCAGACCTCGACGACCTTCGACGGCAAATACCAGCTCTTCCAGCTGACCGAGCGCGCCCGCGGCTCCGACGCGCCCGACTGGATCTTCGCCGAGCCGTTCCGGGGCGAGCTCCTGCAGCTGAGCGTCTCGACCGGCGTCGTCTCCAGGATCGCGGACCTGGCCGAGGTTTCGCCGGGCCTGGCGCTGTCCGACGGAACCCTGGTCGACAGCGAGTTTCCCTTCCTCGACATCGACTTCAGCCAGGACTGGGCGATGCGCACCCTGCCCGGCACGGGTCCCGCGGACGTGTTCCGCTTCTCCGGGCTGGGCGAATTCTCCGGCCCCTCCGTCTTCGCCTCCGGGCAGACGCTGGCGGCGCTGACGCTGAGCTCGCTCGCGGACATGCGCCTGATCGTGGCGAAGCCCGGCGAGACGCCCGACGCCGGCGTCGCGCGGATCCGCTTCGACCCGGCGATCGACGCCTTCGCCAACATCGTGGCGGTGAAGGGCGTCGGCTACCTGGTGGTGGGGATGCAGAGCGACCGCGCGGCGGGCGGCCTCGCGCAGACGGTGCTGGTCGATTTCGACGGCGACGTGATCCAGCGCACGACGTTCGCGGGGCTGATCGACCCGGACGCGGGCGACGTCGCCGTCGCGACGCTGGAGCGGGCGGCGGACGATCCGATCCGCCTCGCCCTCCTGCAGGAGATCGCCGAGTTCGACGGCGCCGCGTCCCGCGACGTCTCGAAGGGCGAGGTGCTGACGCTGAGCCCCAAGGTCGACGTGACCGGCACGACCCGCGACGACCTGCTGCTGGGCTTCGACAAGGACGACGAGATCCGCGGCGCGGCAGGGAACGACTCGATCGCGGCGGGCGCGGGCGACGACCTCGTGCTGGGCGGCGCGGGCCGGGACCGGATCGACGCGGGCGCGGGCACCGACCAGGTCGAGGGCGGCGACGACGCGATCTTCGGCGAGGGTGGCGCGGACCGGATCGCCGGCGGCTTCGGCGCCGACGACCTGACCGGCGGGGGCGGGCGCGACCGCTTCGAGTTCGAGAGCCTGTCCGACAGCCGCGGCGAGCGGATCGACGAGATCCTCGACTTCTCCCGCGCCCAGGGCGACCGGATCGTGCTGAAGGACATCGACGCGAAAAGCGGCTCGCGCCGCCACGACGCCTTCCGCGTCATCGGCGACGACGACTTCCACGGCCGCAAGGGCGAGCTGCGGGCCGAGGCGACGGGCGACGGCGTCTTCACGGTGCAGGGCGACGTGAACGGCGACGGCGTGGCGGACCTGGAGATCGCGGTCACGCTGGCGACCGGCGGCGCGATGGGGGCCGGGGACTTCATCCTCTAGGCCCCTGCGCCGCCCCGGCTGGAAAGCGAAACGCCCCGCGGCCTGTCCGGCCGCGGGGCGTGTGGTTTCCGTCGTGCGGCCTGCGGGCCGGGGCGTTCGCCTCAGGCGGCGCCCTTGCGCGGCTCGACGACCGGCTCGGCCTGGGCCTCGACCGCGTCCTCGGCGGCGTCGGCCACGTCCTTGCGCGCGGTCTCGGGCGGCGTCGCGGTCTGCCCCTCGAGGCTGGCGAGGATCACCGGCAGCAGGGCCTGCTGGGCGGCCGCGCTCTCGCCCGCGCCGGCCGGCTGCTTCCAGCTCAGCGAATCCACCGCCCGGCACTCGCCGCAGACCGGGGTCCAGGCCTCGTGCACCGTGCCGCAGGCGTCGCAGGTCCAGGCCTCGCCGCGCGGGGCGGAGAGGGCCTTGGCGAGCCAGGCGCGCACCACGTGGTCGTCGGCGCCCGAGCCGCGCTCCACCGCGGCCATGATCGCCAGCGAGCGGGTGGTGGGCCGGGTCTCGGTCAGGTCGCCCAGCGCGCGGCGGGCGCCGGGGAAGTCCTCGGCGGCCAGCGCCAGCTCGGCCTCCAGCAGCTTCGATTCGACGTGGTCGACGTTCTCCGAGGTCAGGCCCTTGAAGCGGCGGCGGCGCGCCTCGGGGCTCTCGTCGGGGACGAGGGCGGCGAAGGCGCCGGCGATCTCGGGATGCGGCGACTGCTTCCAGGCGGCGCGCAGCACCTTCTCGGCCTTGGCGACCTGGTTCTGCTGGGCCAGGGCGCGGGCCGCGGCCACCGCGGCGGGGGCGAGGGCGGGGGAGCGGCGGTTCGCCTCCAGCGCGGCGTCGCGGGCGCGCTCATGCTCGCCGTTCGCCTCGGCCACGCGGGCCTCGGCCAGGGCCAGCACGGCGTCGCGGCGGGCGCCGACCTCGCGCGGCAGGGCGCCGGCGCGGACCTCGGCGGCCAGGGTGCGGCGCGCGGCGCCCCAGTCCTCGGCCCCGGTCTGCAGGTCGAACAGGCGCGTCATCACCCCGGCGTCGCGCGGCCGCAGGGCGAAGGCGCGCTCGGCCAGCATCAGCGCCTTGTCGGTCTCGCCCCGCTCCATCGCCTGGTCCAGCAGGCCGCGGACGCCGATCGCCTGGGTGCGCTTGGTGCGCGCCAGCGCCTTGAAATAGACCTCGGCGCGATCCTCCTGCCCCGCGGCGCGGGCGGCCTGGGCGGCCAGCAACTCGGCCAGTTCGGGGCGGTCGAGAAGCTTGCCCGCCCGCTCGGCCTTGGCCAGCGCCCGGCGCGGATCGCCCTCGGCCATGGCGATCATGCCGCCCTCCAGCGCCTCGAGCCCCCGGCGGGTGCGCGAGCGGCCGAAGAAGCGGCTGACCGCGGTCTCGTCGCCGGTGAGGAAGGCGATGCAGGCCATCGTCAGCCCGATCAGCTTCCACAGCAGCCACAGCGCCAGCACGGCGCCGAGGAAGATCGCCACGAAGGTCAGCGGATCGAAGGAATAGGCGCGCCCGTCCCAGACGATCTCGATCCCGCCGGGCGTGTCCAGAAGCACCCCGATCCCGTAGGCGACCGCCGCGGCCAACGCCACGAACACGCCCACGCGCACCAGAAGCCAGATCATCCCCTGCATCCTTCCTTCTTGCGTCCGGTCGCGCCGGACGTGTCAGCGGCGCGCCGCCCCGCGTCCGTCGCGCCCGGGGGCGCGTCGGTCGAGGGGCGGCGCGGCATTCTCAGTTCGCGCCCAGCAGCTCGCCGCGCCAGGTCTCGGCCGCGTCGATGGCGGCGACGCGGGCGCGGGCGCGCTCCATCCACGGGCCCATCGCCTCGCCCGCGGCGGGGGGCAGGCCCTCCAGCGCCTCCAGCGCCTGGGCGACCTCGCCCTCGCGCAGGGCCGCGGCGGCGGCGCCGAGCTGGGCGTCGAGCCCCTCGCCCTCGACCTTGTCCACCGGCACGCCCTGCAGACGGGCGCGGAAGGCGGCCAGCGCCTTCGAGGCGAAGGCGTCGCCGGCCTCGGCGGTGGCCTGCGCCTCCATCGCGTCGTGAGCGGCGGGGGTGAAGCTCTCGCGCAGGTCGGCGATGCGGGGCACGCCCGCGTCGGCATGGGCGGCGAGCGGGTCCGGCGCGGGGCCGAACTCGGTCAGCGAGGCCATCGGGCCGGCGTAGGGCCGCCCCTCGTCGAGGGCCAGCATCAGCTGGGCGAAGCCGGCGTTGACCTGGGCCTTGCGCTGGGCGTCGGCGGCCTCGGTCTGGGCGGTCTGCGCCGCGCTCTCGGCGGCCGAGGCGCGCTCGTCGAAGCGGGCCTCCGCCTCGTCGAGCCGGGCGGCGAGCTGGTCGACCCGCTCGTTGACCGAGCCCATCTCGGCGCGCAGCGCCTCGGTGGCGGCGGCGAAGCCGGACAGGCGCTCGGCGGCCTCGGGGGGCAGGTTCCCGGCGGCGTCGCCGAGATTGGACAGGCTCCCCGACAGCGAATCGAGCTGCGCGCGCAGGTTCGACTGGGCGGCCGAGAGATCCTCGACCTGCTGGGCGAGGCCCGCGTCGCCGCCCGAGGCGGCGCCGC
Source organism: Albimonas marina (assembly GCF_029223255.1). Classification (GTDB taxonomy): domain Bacteria; phylum Pseudomonadota; class Alphaproteobacteria; order Rhodobacterales; family Rhodobacteraceae; genus Albimonas. Next base: position 166,596 of record NZ_JARHUC010000007.1, on the reverse strand, counting down.
CGAGGGTCTCGATCCGGCTCTCCAGCTCCGCGACCCGGCCCTCGAGGGTCGAGAGGTCGGCGCCCGCGGCGCCCCCCTCGGCCTCGGCCAGGCGGGTTTCCAGCGCGGCGATGCGGGTGGCGTTGGCCTCCTCGATCTCGGCGCGCAGGGCGGTCAGGTCGGCCTCGGTCACCATGCCGGGGGCGCGCACGGCCTCGGCGATGGGGGCGGGCAGGTGCGGGGCCACGCGCGGCAGCGCCCACAGGGCGATGGCCGCGCCGATCAGCAGGATCACCAGCGCCTGCAGGGCGCGGGCGGCCAGGCTGGTGCGGCCATGCTCGTCATGCTCGTCGTGGAACGGGTCGTCCTCCGCCGGCCGCTCGCGCTCCTCGTCGCGCGCATCGTAGTCCGAACCGCTGTCGAGCCCGGCGGCGAGCTCCTCCGGGCGGTCGTTGGGCCAGGTGGAGCCGTCGCCGTGGGGGAATTCCTCGGCCGTCGCGCCCTCGCGCAGCTCCTCGCCCGCCACGGGGTCGAGGCCGGCTTCGGCCGCGTCGCTTCCGGGCGCCGTCTCGGGGTCGCGATCCGGCTCGGGACCGGCCAGCGTCACGGGGTCGACGCCGGGCTGGGCCGCGGCGAGCTCGTATTCCTCGGCGGTCATCGCCTCCGCGTCGGCGGGGCGGGTCTCGGGCGTCGGCGCCTCGTCGGCGGGCTGCGCGTCCTCGATCTCGTCCGGGCGCGGCTGCGCGTCGATCGGATCGGCGGCCGCGGGTCCGGCGGCCTCCGCCTCCGGCGCCGCGTCGGGCGCGCCCTCGGGGGTCTTGGTCCCCTTGCCGGGCGTCTGATCGGGGTCCGTCTTGTCGCTCATCTCGCCGTCCTGATCTCCCGTTCGAGGGGCCGCGGCCCCCTATGGGACGTTATGGGATGCGCCCGCCGCAGAACAACACCGGCGGGTGCGGCGAACCGCGCGGATCGGCCCCGCGAGGGGCCGGCGCGGCCGGTCTTCGGGCCTTGCGGCCCCTGCGCTCAGGCCTCCCGGCCCGTGTCCTGCGCCCCCGAAGGAGCGGGATCCTGCGCCCCGTCCGGGGCGGATCGCGCCGCGCGCCGGCGCGCGGCCTTCGCGACGTCGCCCATGGCGGCGCGCATCGCCTTGCGGGTCGGCGCCGCGGCGATCTCGACCCGCGCGAAGCCGCAGGCGTCGAGCCCCTCGGCCGCCGCGCGGCTGATCGCGACCGCCACCGTACGCGACAGATCGTGACGCCGCGACAGCAGCCGCGCAAGGATGGCGCCCGATCGCGGCGAAAAGACGGGGATCATCTTCACCTCGCCCGCGGCGAGCGCGGCGTCCGCCTCGGGCGGCAGCGCCTCGGCCGCCGACATCGCGTAGACGACCGCCTGGCGCAGGCGCAGGCCGCGCGCGGCCAGCGCCTCGGCCAGGTCCTCGCCGCCGTGGCGGCCGCGCAGGTGCAGGATCTCGGCGCCCTGCGGGGCCTGCGCCGCGATCAGCTCGGCGAGCGCGGCGGCGTCGCCGTCGGCGGCGCGCACGTCGGCGAAGCCCGCGGCGCGGGCCGCCTCGGCCGTCGCCTCCCCCACGCAGAAGCAGGGGGGCGCGCGCAACGCCTCGCCCGCCGGCGCGGCGCGCGCGCCGCTGGCCGAGGTCAGCGCGATCGCCCAGGCCCCGGCCGGATCAGCGGGGGCGGGCAGCGTCTCGAACCGCATCAGGGGCGCGGAGAGCGTGCGCCAGCCCTCGGCCTCCAGCGCCGCGGCCAGCCGGGCGGCGGCGGGCTCGGGCCGCGTGACGAGGGCGAGCGGCGCGACCGGAGCCTCGGGCGCCGCGCCCGCGGGCGCCTCCGCCTCGGGCGCTCCGGCTGCGCTCATGCGAAGAAGTCCGGGCCGCCGCGCCCGCGCAGCTCGGCGGCCGCGTCCGCGCCCATGGCGGCGGCGTCCGAGACCGGCCCCTCCCGTTCCGTCGCGTGGCGGACCGAGCCGTCGGGGCGGATGATCTCGCCGCGCAGGCGCAGGCGGTCGCCGGGCAGCAGCTCGGCCAGCCCGCCGATGGGCGTGCGGCAGGAGCCGTCGAGGCCGGCGAGGAACGCCCGCTCCGCCGCCAGCCGCTTCTTCGTGTCGGAATGGTCGATGGCGCCCAGCAGGGCCGAGACGGCGGCGTCGTCGGCGCGCTGCTCGATGCCGATGGCGCCCTGCGCGACCGCGGGCAGCATCTCGTCGGTGGCGATGGCCTTCTCGGCCAGCTCGTCCATCCCCAGCCGGCGCAGGCCGGCGCAGGCGAGGAACGTCGCCGCCGCCACCCCGTCGGCGAGCTTGCGCAGCCGGGTCTGCACGTTGCCGCGGAACTCCACCACCTGCAGGTCGGGGCGCCGGTTCAGCGCCTGCGCGCGCCGGCGCAGCGACGACGTGCCCAGCACCGCGCCCTGCGGCAGGTCCGAGAGGCCCCCGAAGGCGAGGCTGACGAAGGCGTCGCGCACGTCCTCGCGCGGGAGATAGGCGGTCAGGGCGAGCCCGTCGGGCTGCTCGACCGGCATGTCCTTCATCGAGTGGACGGCGATGTCGATGGCGCCGGAGGTCAGCGCCTCCTCGATCTCCTTGGTGAACAGGCCCTTGCCGCCGATCTCGCTCAGCGCGCGGTCCTGCACCCGGTCGCCGGTGGTCTTGATGACCACGATCTCGAACGCCTCCAGCGGCAGGCCGTGGGCGGCGGCCAGGCGGCCGCGCGTCTCCTCGGCCTGGGCCACGGCAAGCGGCGAGCCTCGGGTGCCGAGGCGGAGCGGGCGGTCGGGGCTGTAAGGCGTCTCGGTCATGAAACCGGCTTAACGTCCGGCGCGCGCGGAGTCACGGGACTCCATCGCCTCCATCAGCTCATGGAACCGCGCCAGGAAGCGCTCGCGCGCCTCGCGCGGGGAGAGGGGGGTCAGGCGGAAGCTCTCGGCGCCGGGGAACCTGGGGCGGCCGAAGAAGCGGTCCGCCTCGGCGTGGGAGAAGCCGGCGAGCTGCGTCGCCTCGAACCAGGCGCAGGCCCGGTCGGCGCGCTTGATCTGGGCCTTCACGCCCTTGGGCGTCTCGGAGGGCAGGCCGAAGCGCACGTGCACGGCCCGCTCCAGCCGCGCCTCGAAGGCCTTGTAGTCGATGCCCAGCGCCGCCTTGAACGGCGAGATCATGTCGCCGATCACGTATTCGGGCGCGTCGTGGAGCAGCGCCAGCAGCCGGTCGCGGGGCTTCGGCGCCGCCGTGAGCGTGCCGAAGATCTCCTCGACCAGCAACGAATGCTCGGCGACCGAGAACGCCCAGTCCCCCAGCGTCTGCCCGTTCCAGCGGGCGACGAAGGCGAGGCCGTGGGCGATGTCCTCGATCTCCACGTCGAGCGGCGCAGGATCGAGCAGGTCGAGCCGGCGGCCCGACAGCATGCGTTGCCAGGCGCGGGGGGGCGTGCCGGACATGGAACCTCCGAAGGCGGCGAGGGGCGGGCGCGAGGCTTAGCGCCCCGCGCACGCCCCGTCGAGAGGGCGCGCCGCGGAACCCGGGCCGGGGGGCGCGCGGCCGCTTCGGCGGGGCGCGCGTCTCAACCGGAAATTCATCTCTTGCCGGCATAGCCGGCGCCGCCGCGTCCGGGGCGCCGCGCGCCGTCTCGTTGCGATGCGGCGCCGGCGCTGATAACGATCCAATCCAGATGACAGGACCCCTCCCGGCCGCGGCCGACACAGGCCGCGCCGCCCCGCGCAGGAGACACGCATGACCGACTATATCGTCAAGGACATCAGCCTGGCCGAGTTCGGCCGCATCGAGCTCGACATCGCCGAGACCGAGATGCCCGGCCTGATGGCCCTGCGCGAGGAGTTCGGCGAGCAGAAGCCGCTGAAGGGCGCGCGCATCGCCGGCTCGCTGCACATGACCATCCAGACCGCCGTGCTGATCGAGACGCTGGTGGCGCTGGGGGCGGAGGTCCGCTGGGCCTCGTGCAACATCTTCTCGACCCAGGACCACGCGGCCGCCGCCATCGCCAAGGCCGGCATCCCGGTCTTCGCGATCAAGGGCGAGACCCTGCCCGAGTACTGGGACTACGCCGACAAGATCTTCCAGTTCCCCGAGGGGGGCTGCAACATGATCCTCGACGACGGCGGCGACGCGACCCTCTACATCCTGATGGGCGCCCGCGTCGAAGAGGGCGAGACCGACCTGATCGAGAACCCGCAGTCGGAGGAGGAGGAGGCCCTCTTCGCCCAGATCAAGAAGCGCATGAAGGAGAGCCCCGGCTGGTTCATCAAGCAGCGCCACATGATCAAGGGCGTGTCGGAGGAGACCACCACCGGCGTCCACCGCCTCTACCAGCTGATGGAGAAGGGCCGCCTGCCCTTCCCCGCGATCAACGTCAACGACAGCGTCACCAAGTCGAAGTTCGACAACAAGTACGGCTGCAAGGAATCGCTGGTCGACGGCATCCGCCGCGCCACCGACACGATGATGGCCGGCAAGGTCGCGGTCGTGTGCGGCTACGGCGACGTGGGCAAGGGCTCGGCCGCCTCGCTGCGCGGCGCGGGCGCGCGCGTGATCGTGACCGAGATCGACCCGATCTGCGCGCTTCAGGCGGCGATGGACGGCTTCGCGGTCTCGACGCTTGAGGACGTGGTCAAGACCGCCGACATCTTCATCACCACCACCGGCAACAAGGACGTCATCCGTCTCGAGCACATGCGCGAGATGAAGGACATGGCGATCGTGGGCAACATCGGCCACTTCGACAACGAGATCCAGGTCGCGGCTCTCAAGAACATGAAGTGGACCAACGTGAAGCCGCAGGTCGACCTGATCGAGATGCCCAGCGGCAACCGGATGATCCTGCTCTCCGAGGGGCGCCTGCTGAACCTGGGCAACGCCACCGGCCACCCCTCGTTCGTGATGTCGGCCTCCTTCACCAACCAGACGCTCGCGCAAATCGAGCTGTGGACCAAGGGCGACCAGTACGAGAACAAGGTCTACGTGCTGCCCAAGCACCTCGACGAGAAGGTGGCCAAGCTGCATCTCGACAAGCTGGGCGTGAAGCTGACCGAGCTGTCGCAGGCCCAGGCCGACTACATCGGCGTGACCCCCGAGGGCCCGTTCAAGCCCGAGCACTACCGCTACTGAGGCTCCGGCGGGCGTCCCCGCCCGCCCGCGCCGCCCCGCCCGCGGGCCGGCACGCCCCTTCCGCGCATCGCCGCGCCGCCCTTCCCGGGGCGGCGCGGTTTTCGCTTGCGGACCGGCGGGCGTCGCGCGCGGTCCCCAGCGCACCTGCCCGAGCGCACCGGCCCGAGCGGATCGCCCCCGGCGCCGCTTCCGGCGCGCCCCCGCCTCTCCGTCCCCTCCCGACCTTGAGCCGAGCGGCCCGCCCGACGCGCGGAGGCGCCGCGTCGGGCCGCGCGCCCGTGCGACGGCTCCGCCCGCGGCGCGCGGCGGGCGCGGACGCCGGGGGCGACCGCCGCGGGCGGGACCGCCGGGCCCGGGCGCCGCGCCGGCCCGGCGCCGCGGGCGGGCCGCCGGGGCCCGCGCGACGGCGGACGCGGCGCCTGCGCGGGGGCGGGCGGGACGGCCGCGGGGGTCGAGGCGATCGGGCCGCGGCGGATGACGTCCGCGTGATCGGCGAAACCCTGCGCGCGGCTGCGCGTAGCTGACCCCAGCGACGGGCCTCCTGCCCGCGCGTGATAGGGAGACGTCCATGACCCGCATCCTCGCCTCCGCCGCCGCGCTCGCCGCGCTGTTCGCCGCCCCCGCGCTCGCCGACGCCGCCATGGTCGAGGCCTCGGACCAGAGCGTCGCGAACGGGGTGGTCTCGGCCGAAAAGGTGCTGGCTCCCGCCAACGGCTGGCTGGTGGTGCACCGCACCGACGCCGCGATGAAGCCCGGCCCCGTCGTCGCCCACGCCCCTCTGCGCATGGGCGAGAACCGGGACGTCGCCGCGATCCTGACCGAGGCGGTCGCGCCCGGCGAGATGCTGATGCTGATGGTTCATTCCGAGGAGGGCGGCATGAAGACCGGCGTCTTCGAGTACACCCTCGGCGCCAAGGAGGACGGCCCGATCAAGCCCGACGGCAAGCTGGTGATGACGGTCGTCTCCGCCCAGTGAGCGGAGACGGGCGGGGCCGCCGGGCGCCGGTCCCTTGATGATCGTAGCCCCGGGGAGCGCCGCGCGCTCTCCGGGCGCGATCGTCGAGAGGGTCCTCGCCGGGCGCCCGCGTCCGCAGAGGACCGTCGACGTCCGGGGCCGCCCTGTCCGCCGCCTTGGACGCCCCTCGCCGTCCGGCCTGCTCGCTTCGGAGCCTAGACGTCCGGGCGCACCGGGTCGGCGCGACGCACGAGGTTCCAGCGGAGACGCGACAGTCTCGCGGGACATTGCTGCAACAGGCCGCCAGAGCGCCCGACGCGCCCGGGCGGTCCAGCTTTTCGGAGCCGAGGACCGAGCGACGGGTTCCTGGCATTGGGTCCGGGCGCCGGACGCGGCCGCAGAGGGCGCCCTCTGCACCCCCCTGGAAAATTCTCCCTCGGCCCTCCTCGACCGGGACCGATCAGGCGGCGGCGCCAGCGGCGCCGTCGCGGAGGTCCAGCTGCACCAGGGTCTGGTTGAGCAGGATGTAGGCGATCTCGCCGAAGGTGGCGGGGCCGAGGTAGCCGCCGGCGGCCTTCCCCTCCAGCCCGCCGTGGAGGTAGTTCAGCACGCAGTTGCACGACAGCCGCTCGGCCGCGTCGCCGGGGGCGGCGGCGGCGAAGGCGGCGGCGTAGTCGGCCAGCGGCCGGGCCTGGCGGTATTCGACGCCCGCCACGACCGGCGCATAGAACCGCACCTCGCCCGAGCCGGCGTCCACCGACCGGAACGAGACGTTGACCCGCGCGCCGGCATAGTTCGCCACCAGCGGCAGGCGCAGGTCGACCGCGGCCTTGGTCAGGTAGTCCGCCAGCGCCACCTCCCGCCCTTTCACCGTCGCGGTGCGGGCGGAGAAGCCGGTCTCGGCGAAGACGAAGCGGGTGGCGGGCTCCTCCCCCGGCTCGAACGGGTTGAGGATGTCGAGCTCGACCGAGACCCCCGGCGGAAGCGCCAGGTGCATCAGCACGGCGCCTTCCTTAAGCATCCGCCCGCTCTCGCCGTCGATCACCTTGGCGCGCGCCCGCTCCGCCTCGTCGGGGTGGACGCCCGCGATCCAGCCCATCAGCGGCTGCTCGAACAGGCCCGGCCAGGTCGCGCCGTCGAGGGCGAACCGCTCGTGCGCCTCGCAGAAGGCGGGGATCAGGATCAGGGTCGCGCCATGGGCGTAGCGTTCCTGCGCCAGGGTGGGCAGCGCCTCGGGCGTCAGCGTGCGCACGCGGGCCTCGAGCGCGCTCTCGATCTCGGTGCACATCAGGCGCGCGCGATCCTCCCGCCCGCCCTGCGCGGTGATGAAATGGCTCGCCGTGCCGCCGATCCAGCGCCCGCGGGGAAGCTGGGCGAGGGCGGGCGCGGCGCCGGCCGCCAGCATCACGGAGCCCGCGCGGATCCGCTCCGACGCCTCGGCCACGGTCATCATCCGGGTCTGCATCAGCCGCTCCCCCTGCCCGCGCGGATCACAGGCGCGCGACGTCGGCGCGCACGACGTCGTTCTTCTCGAAGAAGCCGCGAAGCTCGGCGACCTTGGCGGACAGCGAGGGCGGGTCGGCCTGAACCTCCCGGCGCAGGCGCGCCACCAGCAGACGGGTCGCGAGCGCAGCGGAGGCGTAGTCGCAGTCCGTCGTCAGCGCCCGTTTCCAGCGGGGATCGGAGATGTCGGGGATCACGCCTCGCCTCCTGCTCCATGGCTCGCGCAGGGATCTAGGACCGAAAGCGTTGCGAGGGCGTTAAGCGCCGCGCGCCCCCGTCCCCCGGACGCCGAGGCGCCCCGACCGGCCGGCCGGTCTTGCCTCCGGCCCGCGCTGCCGACACTCTCCGCCCCCGACAGGGCGGACCGCCCGCGAGGAGGAGACCCCATGGCAGACCGGCTGAGCGACTTCGTCACCTACGAGCGCGTGGACGGCGTCGCCGTCATCCGCACCGACAACCCGCCCGTGAACGCGCTGGGCGCCGACGTCCGCGCCGGGATCGTGGCGGGGATGGAGCGGTTCGACGCCGACCCCGACGCCGCCATCGCCCTGATCCACTGCGACGGCCGCACCTTCCACGCCGGCGCCGACATCAAGGAGTTCGGCACGAAGCGCGCCGATCCGCAGATCTGGACCCTGTGCGACCGGATCGAGGCCGCGACCAAGCCCGTGGTCGCCACCCTGCACGGGACCGCGCTGGGCGGCGGGCTCGAGGTCGCCATCGCCGCGCACTGGCGCATCGCCCAGCGCGACGCGAAGGTCGGCCTGCCCGAGGTGCACCTGGGCGTGATCCCCGCCGCCGGCGCCACCCAGCGCGCGCCCCGCCTGATGGGCGCGGCCCGGGCGCTGGAAGCGATCACCACCGGTCGCCACATCCCCGCGCCCGAGGCCCGCGACCTGGGCCTGATCGACGAGCTGGACGACTCGGGCGACGCGCTCGCCGCCGGCCTCGCCTATGCCCGGCGCCTCGCGGCGGAGGGCAAGGGCGTGCGCCGCACCGGCGAGATGCCGGTCCCCGACGCCACGCCCGAGCTGTTCGCCGAGTGGCGCGAGCGGGCGGTGAAGACCGGCCGCGGCCTGAACGCCGTGCTCTACTGCGTCGAGGCGGTGGAGGGCTGCCTGCTGCCCTTCGAGGAGGGCCTGCGCCACGAGACCGCCGTCTCCGACAAGTCCCATGCCGATCCGCAGCGCGACGCGATGGTCCACGCCTTCTTCGGCGAGCGGGCGGTGGCCAAGATCCCCGAGGCCTCGGCCGCGCCCCGCAGGCTCGAGACCGTGGGCGTGGTCGGCGGCGGCACCATGGGCGCGGGCATCGCCGCGGCCGCGCTGAACGCCGGCCTGAAGGTGGTGATGGTCGAGATGGATGCCGAGGCGCTGGCCCGCGGCGAGGCGAACCTGCGGCGCAACTTCGCCTCCTCGGTCGCCAAGGGTCGGATGAGCCAGCAGGCGCTGGACGAGCTGCTGGCGACGCGCTGGACCGGCGCGGCCGATTTCGCCGCGCTCTCGGACGTCGACCTGGTGGTCGAGGCGGTGTTCGAGAAGATGTCGGTGAAGAAGGAGGTCTTCGCCAAGCTCGACGCCGTCGTGCGCGAGGGTGCGGTGCTGGCCACCAACACCTCCTATCTCGACGTGAACGAGATCGCCGCCGTCACCCGCCGCCCGCAGGACGTGCTGGGCCTGCATTTCTTCTCGCCGGCCCACGTCATGCGCCTGCTGGAGGTGGTGGTGGGCGCCAAGACCCTGCCCGAGGTCGTGGCCACCGGCTTCGCGCTGGCCCGCAGGATGGGCAAGATCGCGGTGCGCGCGGGCGTCTGCGACGGGTTCATCGGCAACCGGATTCTGGGCGCCTACCTCAAGGCCGCCGACATGATGGTCGAGGACGGCGCCTCCCCCTACGAGGTCGACGCGGCCGTGCGCGGCTTCGGCTACCCGATGGGGCCGTTCCAGATGGGGGACCTCGCGGGGCTCGACATCGGCTACCTCAACCGCCGCGGCAAGGACGAGACCCGCGATCCGGGCGAGCGCTACTCCGAGGGCTTCCTCGACCGGATGTACGAGAACGGCTGGCTGGGCCAGAAGACCGGGATCGGCTTCTACGACTATGCCGGCGGCGCCCGCTCCGGCCCGCCGAACCCGCAGGTCCTGCCGATGATCGAGGCCGAGCGCCGGCGCCTGGGGATCAACGCCCGCAGCTTCACGCGCGAGGAGATCCTGCGCCGCTACATCGCCGCGATGACCAACGAGGCGGCGAAGGTGGTGGGCGAGGGCATCGCCCTGCGCCCGCTCGACGTCGACATGACCGCCATCGCCGGCTACGGCTATCCCCGCTGGCGGGGCGGCCCGATGCACCATGCCGACACGGTGGGCCTGGCGAAGATCCTGAGCGACCTCCAGGAATTCGCGCAGGAGGACCCCGGGTTCTGGGCCCCCGCCCCGCTGCTGGAGCGGCTGGTGGCCGAGGGCCGCAGCTTCGCGGACCTGAACGCCCCCGCCGCGGGCTGAGAAGCGGCTCCGGCCGCGGCGCCGCGACCGGCCCTGCAGGATCCGGGGGCGGCGTCTCGGCGTCGCCCCCGACCCGACGCGGCCGGGCGCCCTCCGCGGCGCCCGGCGGCGGGGGCCCGCGCCATCGTCCCGCCCCCGCCGACGCCGCCATTCGGGACGGCGACGAATTGCGGCGGGCGGCCGTCAAATGATCATGAAGTCTCCCCTTGCCCCGCGCCCGCGCATGGGCCACGCTTGCCTCACGCCCGGCCTGATCGGGCGCGGCTTGCTTCCTGATGGAGAGCCCTTGGCGCAGACCGTCCTGTCCGCCGAATCTGGTCGCCGGAGCCCCTCCGACGACGGCCCCGCGATGTCGGGCGCCCCGTCCGAGACCCTCCTCGACTTCCCTGACAACCGCCTGCTGATCGACCTCTGCGGCGGCTTCGACCGGAACCTCGCCCAGGTGGAGCACGCGCTGGGCGTGCAGATCCTGCGCCGGGGCAACGTCCTGGCCGTGCATGGCGAGCCGGAGGCCGTGAACGGCGCCGCCGACGCGCTGCAGGCGCTGTACCGACGGCTCGAACAGGGCCGCCCGGTGGAGCCCGGCGACGTCGACGCCGCCCTGCGCTTCGGCGCGGCGCCGGCGCCCGAGCCGTCGAAACCCGGCGGCCCCTCGCCCGAGAGCCAGCTCGAGATGTTCGCGGGCGGCCGGCTCGAGATCCGCACCCGCAAGAAGACGGTCGAGCCGCGCACGCGCACCCAGCGCGACTACGTCAAGGCGCTGTTCGACAACGAGATGGTCTTCGGCATCGGCCCCGCCGGCACCGGCAAGACCTATCTCGCCGTGGCCGTGGGCGTCTCGATGTGGCTGGAAGGCCGGGTCGACCGCATTCTCCTCAGCCGTCCCGCCGTCGAGGCGGGCGAGCGCCTGGGCTTCCTGCCCGGCGACATGAAGGAGAAGGTCGATCCCTACATGCAGCCGCTCTACGACGCGCTGAACGACCTGCTGCCGCCGGCGCATGTCCAGAAGGCGATCGCGGAGAAGAAGATCGAGATCGCGCCGCTGGCCTTCATGCGCGGGCGCACGCTCTCGAACTGCTTCGTGGTGCTCGACGAGGCGCAGAACGCCACCGAGATGCAGATGAAGATGTTCCTCACCCGACTGGGCGAGGGCGGGCGCATGGCCATCACCGGCGACCTCAGCCAGGTCGACCTGCCGCGCGGGGTCCACTCGGGCCTGCGCCAGGCGACGCGGCTGCTGGAGGGGGTGAAGGGCGTGGGCCTGGTGCGCTTCGCCGCCGAGGACGTGGTGCGCCACCCGCTGGTCGCCCGCATCATCGAGGCCTACGACCGCGAGACCGGCCGCGACCAGCCCTACGAGCCGGGGCGCGACCGCGCCCCCGGCCGGGGCTACGAGCCGGGGCGCGACCGCGCCCCCGGCCGGGGCTACGAGCGCGGCCAGGATCGGGGCCAGGATCGGAGCCGCTCGCGCAACGCCGCGCTGGAGGCCGCCGACGAGACCGCGAAACGGGAGGAGGGCGATGCCTCCCCCGGCTGACCGTCCCCCGACGACGACCGAGCCCGGCGCGGACCTCCCCGCGCCGGTGGTCGAGCTGGCGCTGGAGGAAGAGGCCTGGGCGGACGCGCTGGGGGGCGAGGCGGAGGTGGAATCGCTCGCCGCCCGCGGCGCGGCCATGGCGCTCGCCGCCGCCGGCGTCTCGGCGCAGGGCCGGGCGGTGAGCTTTCTCTTCGCCGACGACCGGACCATCGCCGGGCTCAACGACTTCCACCGCGGCAAGCCCACGCCCACCAACGTGCTGTCCTGGCCCGCGTGGGAGCTGGGGGCCGCCCCCTCGGGCCTGCCCGACGGGACCCGGCCGCTGGACCCGCCCGAGCCCGAGCCCGCGCCCGAGATGGCCGGCTTCCCCGCCATGGACGACGAGGGCGAGAGCCTCGGCGACCTCGCGCTCGCCTACCAGACCTGCGCGCGGGAGGCCGAGGCGCTCGGCCTGCCCCTGCGCGACCATGCGCTGCATCTTATATTGCACGGAACGCTCCATCTCCTGGGGTACGATCACGTTCGGGAGGCGGACGCGGCATTGATGGAAGGGCTCGAGACCGAGGCGATGCTTGCGGCCGGGCTGGCGGACCCCTACAGGTCCGCCGACGATTTCGAGGAGGCCGGGCGTCCTGCCGCGGCCGAACGGACTGGGAGCGATGGACTCTGATCAAGGACGCGGCCGGGAGGCGAGAGCCCCGGCCACGGAAGCGGGCGCCGCGGGCGGCCAGGACGACGGCGCCGAGGCGTCGAGTCGAAGCCTGATCGCGCGGCTCTTCGGCCGGGCGAGGAACGTCGAGCCGAACCCCGACCAACGCAGCGCCGCCGAGGAGGCGGCGCGCAGCGCGGGCGAGCGGGCGATGCTGCTCAACGTGCGCCGGCTGCGCGAGCTGAAGGTGCTCGACGTGATGGTGCCCCGCGCCGACGTCGACGCGGTGGAGGTCGACGGCGGGCTCGAGGAGCTGGTCTCGGCCTTCCGCAAGACCCGCCACACCCGCCTGCCCGTCTACCGCGAGACGCTGGACGATCCGCTGGGCTTCGTGCACCTCAAGGACCTGGCGCTGCGCTTCGGCTTCAACGGGGCGGTGCAGGACGACTTCGACCTGCGGCCCCTGCTGCGCCCCATGCTCTACGTGCCGCCCTCGATGCCCATCGACGCGCTGCTGCAGAAGATGCAGGGCGGGCGGATGCACATGGCCCTCGTGATCGACGAGTACGGCGGCGTCGACGGGCTGGTGACCATCGAGGACGTGCTCGAGACCATCGTGGGCGACATCGAGGACGAGCACGACGTCGCCGACAGCTTCTCGTTCCGCAAGGAGGCCGAGGGCGTCTACATCTGCGCCGCGCGCCTCGAGATCCCCGAGTTCGAGAGCGAGGCCCGCGTCGACCTGCTGGCCGACGACCTCGACGAGGACGTGGACACGCTGGGCGGCCTGGTCTTCATGCTCGCCGACCGCATCCCCGAGCGGGGCGAGGTGATCCTGCATCCCGACGGACACGAGTTCGAGGTGCTCGACGCCGATCCCCGCCGCATCAAGCGCCTGCGGGTGCGGCTGAAGCGGGCGGGGGAGGACACGTCGGAGACGGTCGACACGGCCGAGACCGACGCCGAGGCGACGCTGGCCGCAGCCCCGGCCTCGACGGCCTCGATCCCCGCGGAGGCGCGGGCGGCCGAATGACCGCGCGATCCGGGGGCCGCCGCTCCGAGAGCCGATCCGGGCGGGGGGCGACCCGCCCCGCCGCGCCCCGGCGCCTGGCCCCCGGCCTGCGCGGTCGGCTGGGCCGCGCCGCCGGGACCCGCCGCGGGCGCCTTCTGCTGGCGGCGGCCTGCGGCGTGGGGCTGACCCTCGCCCAGCCGCCGGTCGGCCTCTGGCCGCTGGTCTTCCTCTGCATCCCCGCGCTCGCCTGGCTGGCGCTGGCGAAGGGCGAGCGGGCGGAGGCGTTCCGCATCGGCTGGGCGGCGGGCACGGCCTTCTTCCTCACCGGGCTCTACTGGGTGGCGGAGGCGTTCCTGGTGGACGTCGCCCGCCACGGCTGGATGGCGCCCTTCGCGGTGACCGGGCTCGCCGCCGGGCTGGGCCTGTTCTGGGCGCTGGCCTTCTGGGCCGCGCGGCGGCTGTGCGAGGCGACCTCGGCCCGGGGCCTGCCCGCGGCGCTGGCGCTGGCCGGCGCCTGGACGCTGGCCGAGTTCGCCCGCGCCCATGTCCTGACCGGCTTCCCCTGGGCCCTGCCCGCCTACGCCTTCGCCCAGACCTGGCTGGCGCAGACGCTGTCCCTCTTCGGCCCCCACACGCTGGGGCTGCTGGTCCTGGCCTTCGCAGGCGCCCTCGCCTCGCCCTGGCTGACGCCGGGCGGCGTCATCCCGGCGGCGCGCGCCGAGGGCCGCCTGTCGGCGATGGCCCTGCGGGCCGGCCTTCGGCCGGGCTTCGCCGCAGCTTGCGCGGCGGCGGTCCTGGCGCTGGCGGTCGGCTTCGGCTGGTCGGGCTGGCGGCTGGCCGGCGCCCCCGCCGACCCCGCGCCCCCCTCGGCCCCCGAGGTGCGCCTAGTGCAGCCCAACGCCGCCCAGCGCGCCAAGTGGGACCCCGACGAGATGCCCCGCATCTTCGCCCGCCTGCGCGCCCTCTCTGCCCCCGAGCCCGGCCGCCCCGCCCCCGACGTGGTGATCTGGCCCGAGACCGCGGTGCCCTGGATCCTGGAGCGCGAGCCCGCCGCGCGCGAGGCCATCGCCGCCGCCGCCCGCGGCGCGACCGTGCTGGTGGGCGCGCGCCGCATCGTCCCCGACGCCTCGGGCCGCAACTCCTGGCGCAACGCGCTCGAGGCGATCGGCCCCGGGGGCGAGATCCTGGCCGCCTACGACAAGCGCCACCTGGTGCCCTTCGGCGAATACATGCCGCTCCATGGCCTGATGGCCCAAGCCGGCCTCGGGCCCCTGGTGGGCGAGAGCGGCGGCTTCGCCTCGGGCGAGGGCGCGGCGCATCTCGACCTGCCCGGCCTGCCCGCCTTCGCCCCCCAGATCTGCTACGAGACGATCTTCCCCCACGAGATGCCCTCGGCCGATCCCGAGGCGCGGCCGCGCTGGATGGTGCAGATCACCAACGACGCCTGGTTCGGCGCCTCGGCCGGGCCCTGGCAGCACTTTCACCAGGCGCGGATGCGCGCGATCGAGCAGGGCCTGCCGCTGGCGCGCGCCGCCAACACCGGCATCTCGGCGATGATCGACCCCTGGGGCCGGGTGGTGGAGCGCCTCGGCCTGCTGGAGGCGGGCGCCGTGCAGGCGCGCCTGCCCATCGCGCTCGCCCCCACGCTCTACGCCCGCAGCGGGGATCGGCCGTGGATGACGCTGGCGATCCTCGCGCTGCTCGCGCCCGCGGGGGCGGCGGGCCTGCGGCGTCTGCGCGCGGAACCGGCCCGGAACGGGGGCTGACGCCCGCTTCGGCCCCCCGCCGCCCGGCGCTCGCCTTGACCGCGCGGAGCCGGCCTGCTTAGACGGGGGCCGTTCATGTCCAAACTCGCCGCGTCCCCCAGCGCGGCCCGTGTTCGAGGGAGCGCCCGCTTGGCCCGGAACAGCTACATCTTCACCTCGGAGTCGGTGTCCGAGGGACATCCGGACAAGGTCTGCGACCGCATCTCCGACGCGGTGCTCGACGCCTTCCTCACCGCGGATCCCTACAGCCGCGTCGCCTGCGAGACCTTCGCCACCACCGACCGCGTGGTGATCGGCGGCGAGGTGCGCGGGCCCCAGTCGGTGATCGACTCGGTCGAGGACATCGCCCGCAAGGTCGTGAAGGACATCGGCTACGAGCAGGACGGCTTCCACTGGAAGACGATGAAGGTGCAGAACTACCTGCACGCCCAGTCCGCCGACATCGCCCAGGGCGTGGACGCCGCCGGCGACAAAGACGAGGGCGCCGGCGACCAGGGCATCATGTTCGGCTACGCCACCGACGAGACCGACGCGCTGATGCCCGCGCCGATCCACTACTCCCACGCGATGCTCAAGAAGCTGACCGAGGTGCGCAAGAACGGGACCGAGCCGTGGCTCGGCCCCGACGCCAAGGCGCAGCTGACCATGCGCTACGAGAACGGCATGCCGGTGGCGGTGACCTCGATCGTGCTCTCGACCCAGCACCTCGACGCCTCGCTGACCTCCGCCCAGGTGCGCGAGCGGGTGGAGCCCTACATCCGCGGCGTGATCCCCGACGGCTGGATCGCGGCGGACGCGGTGTGGCACGTGAACCCCACGGGCAAGTTCGTGATCGGCGGGCCGGACGGCGACGCGGGCCTGACGGGGCGCAAGATCATCGTCGACACCTACGGCGGGGCCGCGCCCCACGGCGGCGGCGCCTTCTCGGGCAAGGACCCGACCAAGGTGGACCGCTCGGCGGCCTACGCGGCGCGCTACCTGGCCAAGAACGTGGTCGCCGCGGGCCTGGCGAAGAAATGCGTGATCCAGCTCAGCTACGCCATCGGCGTCAGCCAGCCGCTGTCGATCTACGCCTCGACCTTCGACACCGGCGAGGTGCCCGAGGAGCGGATCGAGGCCGCGATCGGCAAGGTCATGGACCTGTCGCCCCGCGGCATCCGCGAGAAGCTGCAGCTCAACAAGCCGATCTACGAGCGGACCTCGGCCTACGGCCACTTCGGCCGCGCCCCCGAGGCCGACGGCGGCTTCTCCTGGGAGGCGACCGACCTCGCCGAGGCGATCAAGGCCGCCGTCTGAGGCGCATCCGGAGGGCTCCGCCCCTCCCCTGCCGGACATCGCGCCGCCCCTGCCCCGGGGCGGCGCTTTCGTTTCCGGGCGGCTGACGCCGCACCTCTCGTCTCCGCGCCCCCGACGTTCGCCCGACGTCCCTTCCTCGCCCGCCTGTCGCCGCCGCGGCCGCCCCGACGCCCCCGTCTCGCCGGCCTCGACCTGGCGCCGCGTCGACCCTCCTGCGCGGGGCCGGCCTTCCGTCCGCGGCGCATCCCGGCGTCCCGCCTCCGGCGACGGCCGCCCCCTGCGCGCCGTCCGCCCTGAGCCGCGGGCGCGCCCCGCGCCACGGTAGCGTCCGCCGACGCGGCGCCCGGCTCCGACGGCCGGTCCGGGCTGCGACGGCCGAGGCGGTGGCGCGGGCCGGCGCCGCGAGGCACTGTGCGGCGCGTTCGTCCCAGGTCGTTTCGAAGGAGCTCCGCCGTGTCCGATCCCGCCGCGCCCGCCCCCGCCCCCGCCGCCGACGCCGACGCCTCCGGCTGGCGCCTGCCCTGGGCCGGCGGCTGCCGCTGCGGAGCGCTGCGTTTCGCCGTGACGGCGCCGCCGATGCTCTCGGCCGCCTGCCACTGCCGGGGCTGCCAGCGGATGACCGGCTCGGCCTTCTCGCTGACGCTGATGCTGCCCGAGGCGGGCTTCGCCCTGACGCAGGGCTCTTCGATCCGCGGCGGCCTGGGCGGCGCGCTGGAGCGGGGATGCGCCGGGGCCACGGGCCTCGCCGAGGCCGAGGCCGCCGAGCAGGGCGGCGACGGCCTGCCGCCGTCCGGCATCGACCACCGGATCTGCCCCGCCTGCGGCTCCTGGGTGTTCACCCGCATCGCGGCCTTCGGGGGCCTCGTGAACCTGCGCGCCACGATGCTCGACGACGCGGGCTGGACGGTCCCGTTCCTCGAGACCATGCGCGCCGACGCCCTGCCCTGGGCCGGCACCCCCGCCCCCCATCGCCACGACCGCTTCCCCGGGCCGGAGGCCTTCCCGGCCCTCCTCGCCGCCTACGCCGCCGAAGGGGCCCGTCCCGGCCGGCCCGGCTGAGCCCCGGCGAGGCCGCTCCGCCGCCCGCGCGCCGCGCGACAGGCTCGACAGCGGCGGCCGACCTCGCTAGAGCGCGCGCCATGACCGAGACACCCATCCGCGAGGACGGCGCCCCCTGGCGCAATTTCCACGGCCGACGGCACGGCAAGAAGCTGCGCCAGGGCCAGGCCGAGCACCTGGAGACCACGCTCCAGGCGCTGCGCCCGCCCCGCGTCGGCTGGGACGAGAACCCCGACCGCGAGCCCATCGACCTCGCCGCCCTCTTCGGCGACGCCCCGGGCGCGGCGCGCCCGGTGTGGCTCGAGGTCGGCTTCGGCGGCGGCGAGCACATGCTCTCCCAGGCCGAGGCGGACCCCGCGATCGGCGTGATCGGCTGCGAGCCCTTCATCAACGGCGTGGCGATGTGCGTGGCCGACCTCGCCCGGCGCGGCATCGACAACGTGCGCATCCACCCCGGCGACGCGCGCGACCTGATGGACGTGCTGCCCGCGGGCTCGGTCGCGCGGGCCTTCGTGCTCTACCCCGACCCCTGGCCCAAGAGCCGCCACCACAAGCGCCGCTTCATCAACCCCGAGGGGCTGGACGCGCTGGCCCGGGTGATGGCGCCGGGGGCCGAGCTGCGGGTGGCCACCGACATCGAGGACTACGTGCGCCACTCGCTGGTCCAGTGCCGCGCCCATCCCGCCTTCGAGTGGCTGGCCGAGCGCCCCGCCGACTGGCGCGAGCCGTGGGAGGGCTGGACCCGCACCCGCTACGAGGCGAAGGCGGTGCGCGAGGGGCGCACGCCCCACTACCTGCGCTTCCGCCGCCTCTGACCGCCGCGGCCGGCGGCCGGCGGGGGAGCGCCGCGTCGCCCCGCGCGCCCGGCCGTCCCCGCCGGCCCGCGGCGCAGGGCGAGCGACGGCGCCCGGCCGGACCGAGGCCCGCGACCGCGCTCGGCGCCTCCGCCGTCGTCCGGCACCCGCTCCCGGGCCGATCCTCCAGCAGTCCCGCATCCCCGCGCCCGCCCGTCCGGCGCCGCTCGCCGCCCGCGCCACGCCGGGATGCGCCGCGGGCGAAGGGCCGGCCGCGGGCGCGCGGGCCGACGCGGCGCCCCTGTCCGCGGGCGCGCCCGGTGGACGACGCCGCCCGGATCGTCTAGGCGTTCCCCGTCCCCAAGCCGGAGCCCGCCCATGTCCGCCCACGGCCAGCCCGTTCCCCTGACCGCCCGCGCGGGCGCCCCCTTGCGCGGCGAGGCCGTCGTGCCCGGCGACAAGTCCGTCTCCCACCGCGCGCTGATCTTCGGCGCCCTCGCGCTGGGCGAGACGCGGATCACCGGCCTGCTGGAAGGCCAGGACGTGCTCGACACCGCGCGGGCCATGTCCGCCTTCGGCGCGCAGGTCGAGCGCACGGGCGAGGGCGCCTGGCGGGTCCGCGGCGTCGGCGTCGGCGGCTTCGCCGAGCCCGAGGACGTGATCGACTGCGGCAACTCCGGCACCGGCGTGCGGCTGATCATGGGGGCCATGGCCACCACCGCGATCTCGGCCTGCTTCACCGGCGACGCCAGCCTGCGCCGCCGCCCGATGGGCCGCATCACCGATCCGCTCGCCCTCTTCGGCGCCGAATCGCGCGGCCGCCGCGGCGGCCGCCTGCCGCTGGTGCTGACCGGGGCGGCCGACCCGCTCCCCGTCTCCTACCGCCTGCCCATGGCCTCGGCGCAGGTGAAGTCCGCGGTGCTGCTCGCCGGCCTCAACGCGCCGGGGATCACCGAGGTGATCGAGCCCGAGGCGACCCGCGACCATACCGAGCGGATGCTCGCCGGCTTCGGCGCGACGCTGGAGAGCGAGACCCTGCCCGAGGGCGGCCGCCGCATCCTGCTGACCGGCCAGCCCGAGCTGACCGGCCAGACGCTGGCCGTGCCCCGCGACCCGTCCTCGGCCGCCTTCCCGATGTGCGCGGCCCTGCTGGTCGAGGGCTCGGAGGTGCGCCTGCCCGGCATCGCCATGAACCCCACCCGCACCGGCCTGATCGCCACGCTGCAGGAGATGGGCGCCGACCTGAGCCTCGAGAACCTGCGCGAGGAGGGGGGCGAGCCCACCGCCGACGTCGTCGCGCGCTTCTCGCCGAACCTCAAGGGCGTCGAGGTCCCGCCCGAGCGCGCGCCCTCGATGATCGACGAATACCCCGTGCTCGCCGTCGTCGCCGCCTTCGCGGAGGGCGCGACGGTGATGCGCGGCATCGGCGAGCTGCGGGTGAAGGAGAGCGACCGCATCGACGCGGTGGCCCGCGGCCTCGAGGCCAACGGCGTGCGCGTAGAGGAGACGGAGGACAGCCTGACCGTCCACGGCCTCGGCGCCGGGGGGATGCCGGGCGGCGGCACGGTGGCCACCCACCTCGACCACCGCATCGCCATGTCCTTCCTCGTCGGCGGGCTGGCCGCGAAGGCGCCGGTGACGGTCGACGACGGCGGGCCCATCGCCACCTCCTTCCCCGACTTCCGCCCCCTGATGGCGCGCCTCGGCGCCGCGATCGGCGAGACGGAGGACGCATGAGCGACGACGACGCCCCCGTTCCCGATCCCGGCCCCACCCCCGGCGGCGTCCCCGGGACCCGCGCCACCGGCGGGTGCCTGTGCGGCGGCGTGCGCTACCGGGTGACCGGGCCGCTCCGCCCTGCGGTCGGCTGCCATTGCGAGATGTGCCGGCGCACCTCCGGCCACCACGTCGTCGCCACCGCCTGCCTGCCCGAGCACCTGGTGCTGGAGAGCGGCGGCACGCTGACGTGGTACCGCTCCTCCCCCTCCGCGCGGCGGGGCTTCTGCGGGACCTGCGGGGGCAACCTGTTCTGGGCGCCGGACGCCGAGACCCATGTCTCGATCATGGCCGGCACGCTCGACATGCCCTCGGGCCTGACGCTGGTCGGCCATATCCACGTGGCCGGCAAGGGCGACTATTTCGAGCTCGACCCCGCCCTGCCCGCCTTCGCCGGGGACGAGCCCGAGGATTACGGCTGGCTGAAAGGGGGCTGGTCGTGATCCTGGGCGGCGGATGCCTGTGCGGCGGCGTGCGCTGGCGCGTCGAGACCGGGCCGGTCCCCGTCGTCGCCTGCCATTGCGAGGATTGCCGGCGCACCACCGGGAACCACGTCGCCTGCGCCACGTTCCCCGCCGCGGACGTGCGCATCGAAGAGACCACGCTCCGCTGGTACGCGTCCTCGGAGACCGGCCGCCGCGGCTTCTGCGGGACCTGCGGCGGGAACCTGTTCTGGACCGCCACGGACTGGGACCGCCTCGAGATCTGGATGGGGACCGCCGACATGCCCACCGGCCTGCGCCTCTCGGCCCATGAATTCACCGCCTCGAAAGCCGACTGGGACGCGATCCCCCCGGACGGCCTGCCCCGCTACGACCGGATCGCCCCGGGCGAGGTGGCGGGCCGATGAGCGCGCCGGGACGGTTCGTCGTCGCCATCGACGGCCCCGCCGCCGCGGGCAAGGGCACGCTGTCGCGCGCGCTGGCCGAGCGCTACGGCTTCGCCCATCTCGACACCGGGCTGCTCTATCGCGCGACCGGCCTGAAGGCCCTGCGCGACGGCCGCGGGACCATCGACGCCCCCGTCGCCATCGCCGCCGCCCGCGCCCTGAAGCCCGAGGACCTGAAGGCCGACGGCCTGCGCACCGGCCCGGTGGGCGAGGCCGCCTCGGTCGTCGCCGCGATCCCCGAGGTGCGCCAGGCCCTGCTCGACTTCCAGCGCGCCTTCGCCGCCCAGCCCTCGGGCGCGGTGCTGGACGGGCGGGACATCGGCACGGTGATCTGCCCCGACGCGGACGTGAAGCTGTTCGTCACAGCCTCCGACGCGGTGCGCGCCCAGCGCCGCCATGCCGAGCTGGTCAAGACCAACCCCGCGATCACGCTCGAGGAGGTGGCCGGCGACCTCGCCCGCCGCGACGCCCGCGACGCCCAGCGGGCCGACGCGCCCCTGAAGCCCGCGGACGACGCGCTCTTGCTCGACACCACGGAATTGACTATAGACGCGGCCATCGCCGAAGCGGCGGCGCTGATAACAAGAAAACGCGAAGGCTGATCGAGCAGGCCTGGGGCACGCCCCCGGGCCTTCGCGTTTGCGCCAGGGTAAGCGCCTCGCCCGCCTGAGGTTCAACGCAAGACCGCCGGACCCAACCGGCTGGCCCGAATACGCACGAAACGGAGAATGACTGCACATGGCTAATGCCACCATGGAAGACTTCGAGGCCCTGCTCGCAGAGAGCTTCGAGCTCCACATGCCCGATGAGGGCAGCGTCGTCCGCGGCAAGGTGCTCGCGATCGACAACGGCCAGGCGCTGATCGACATCGGCTTCAAGATGGAAGGCCGCGTCGAGCTGAAGGAATTCCAGCGTCCCGGCGAGAAAGAGATCGGCGTCGGCGACGAGGTCGAGGTCTATCTCGACCGCGTCGAGAACGCCAAGGGCGAAGCGGTCCTGAGCCGCGACAAGGCCCGCCGCGAGGAGGCCTGGGACCGTCTCGAGTCCGCCGCCTCGCAGAAGGACGCCCGCGTCGAAGGCCAGATCTTCGGCCGCGTGAAGGGCGGCTTCACCGTCGACCTCGGCGGCGCCGTGGCCTTCCTGCCCGGCTCGCAGGTCGATGTGCGCCCGGTGCGCGACATCACCCCGCTGATGGGCGTTCCGCAGCCCTTCCAGATCCTCAAGATGGACCGCCGCCGCGGGAACATCGTGGTCTCGCGCCGCGCCGTTCTCGAGGAGAGCCGCGCCGAGCAGCGCGCCGAGGTGGTGGCCCGCCTGACCGAGGGCGACACCGTCGACGGCGTGGTGAAGAACATCACCGACTACGGCGCGTTCGTGGACCTGGGCGGCGTCGACGGCCTGCTGCACGTCACCGACATGGCGTGGCGCCGGGTCAACCACCCCTCCGAGATCGTGAACATCGGCGAGACCGTGAAGGTCCAGGTGGTCAAGATCAACAAGGAGACGCACCGCATCTCGCTCGGCATGAAGCAGCTTCAGGCCGATCCGTGGGAGGGCGTCGAGGTCAAGTATCCCGCCGGCATGAAGCTGATGGGCCGCGTGACCAACATCACCGACTACGGCGCGTTCGTCGAGCTGGAGCCGGGCGTCGAGGGTCTGGTGCACGTCTCCGAGATGTCGTGGACCAAGAAGAACGTCCATCCGGGCAAGATCGTCTCCACCTCCCAGGAGGTCGAGGTGATGGTCCTGGACGTCGATCCGGTGAAGCGCCGCGTGTCGCTGGGCCTGAAGCAGTGCCTGCGCAACCCGTGGGAGCTGTTCGCCGAGAACTTCCCCGCCGGCACCCATGTCGAGGGCGAGGTCAAGAACATCACCGAGTTCGGTCTGTTCATCGGCCTCGAGGGCGACATCGACGGCATGGTCCACCTGTCCGACCTGGACTGGGATCGTCCCGGCGAGCAGGCCCTGGCCGAGTACCAGAAGGGCGACATCGTCCAGGCCGTGGTTCTCGATGTGGACATCGAGAAGGAGCGGATCTCGCTGGGCGTCAAGCAGCTCTCCGAGGACTCGTTCACCACGACGGCCGGCGGCGTGAAGCGCGGCGAGATCGTCACCGTCACGGTCACCAAGATCGAGGACGGCGGCATCGAGGTCGAGTACGAGGGCATGAAGGCGTTCATCCGCCGTTCCGACCTCGCCCGCGACCGCGCCGACCAGCGCCCCGAGCGCTTCAACGTCGGCGACAAGGTGGACGCCCGCGTGACCAACATCGACAAGAACGCCCGTCGTCTGGGCCTGTCGATCAAGGCGCGCGAGATCGCCGAGGAGCGCGAGGCGGTCGAGCAGTTCGGCTCGTCGGACTCGGGCGCCTCGCTGGGCGACATCCTGGGCGCCGCCCTCAAGACCCGCGACGAGTGATCGTCGCATCCGCAGGGCTCCGGCCCCGCGGAGGTCTGGAAAGACTGGAGAAGGGCGCCCCTCGCGGGCGCCCTTTTTCGTTGCCCCGACTCCCCTCGGCGGCCAAGGTGCCGGCGAGAGGCCCGACCTGACGTTTCCATTCCCCTCCCCCGCCCTCGGCGCCCGCACCGACGCCGACGCCGACGCCCCGGGCGAGGCATTTCCCCGACCCCGGCGCCTCTCCGATCCGGCCGCCCCGGCCGCCTCGCGGTCCGGCGCAGGCGCGCCCCCGTCCCCGCACGCCCGCGCCTGACGCGGCCGACCCGGCCGCGCGGCGCCCGCCGGACCTAGCAGGGCCGGCCCCTCGCCCGCCGGGGCGCCCCGCCGTCCGGGCGGGGCCTCCGCGACCAAGAAACGACCCGCAAAGGGAGAGACGCCATGACCGACGCGCGCATGACCCCCATCGGCAGCCCCGCCGCCGGGGCGCTGCTGATGTGCGTGGGGGTGGCGAGCCTGAGCGTCAACGACGCCATCGCCAAGACGCTGACCGCCACCTACTCGCCCCTGCAGATCCTGTTCCTGCGCAACGCCATCGCCCTGCCCTTCGCCATCGCGCTGGCCTGGGCGACGGGGGGCGCGGGGGCGCTGCGCTCGCACCGGCCGGCGGCGCACGTGGTGCGGGGGGCGCTGTGGATCGTCGCGACGCTGCTGTTCTTCACCTCGATCAGCCGCATGGGCCTGGCCGAGGCGACGGCGCTGGCCTTCGTCGCGCCCCTGTTCATCACCGCCCTCTCGGCCCTGCTGCTGGCCGAGCCGGTGGGCTGGCGGCGCTGGCTGGCGGTGCTGGCGGGCTTCGTGGGGGTGCTGATCGTGGTCCGCCCGGGGGCCGAGACCTTCCGCCCCGTCTCCCTGCTGCCGGTCGCCACCGCCTTCGTCTACGCCTTCCTGATGATCGGCGCCCGCTGGCTCGACCCGCGCGAGAGCGTGTGGACCCTGCTCCTCTACCTCACCGGCGCCGCGGCGCTGCTGAGCGGGATGGTCGTGCCCTTCGTCTGGATCCCGCTGCGGGCGCAGGACCTGTGGCTGTTCGGGGCCATCGCGGTCTTCGGCACCGCGGGCATGACGATGATGACCCAGGCCTTCCGCCTCGCGCCCGCGGCGGTGGTGGCGCCGCTCGACTACACCGCCCTGATCTGGGCGACCCTGCTGGGCTGGCTGATCTGGCGGGAGATCCCCGACGCCCCCGCCGTTCTGGGCGCCGCGGTGATCGTGGCGAGCGGCGGCTTCGTCCTGTGGCGAGAGCATCGCCTGCGGGGGTGAGCCCCGCGCCCCGGCGCAGGAGGCGCCGCGGCCGACGTCGCGCCCGGCCTTCCCCTCCCGCCCGCGGCGCGCGGCGGCCGGGGGCGCCCGGACGCACCCTCTCCCGCCGCCCGCGTCCGGGAGAGCGGGCCGACGTCGCCGCGTCCGCCGCGCGCCGCGGGCGCGGCCTCGCCCCGGGCGCACGGGTCGACGCGGCGCCTCCGGGCCGGGACGCGCCGCCGCCCCCTCTGGTCCTCGGCCCCGCGCGGGTCCATATCGGTCTCCACCCGCCGTGCAGGAGACCGCCCATGACCGACGCCGCCCCCGACGACCGCCCCGCGCTGCATGGCGAATACAAGGTCCACGGCGGCAAGCTGGTGATCGCGGACTTGGGCGTGCGCGACGGACGGCTCGCCGACGTGCGGATCTCGGGCGACTTCTTCCTCGAGCCGGACGAGGCGCTCGACGACATCCTCGCCGCGCTCACGGGCCTGCCTGCGGACGCCCCGGTCGAGACCCTCGCCGCCGCCATCCGCCGCGGCCTGCGCCCCGAGGCGGCGCTGGTCGGCTTCTCGCCCGAGGCGGTCGCCATCGCCGTGCGCCGGGCGCTGGGCCTCGCGCGCACCTGGCGCGACCACGAATGGCGCATCATCGGCGAGCAGCCGGTGACCCCGCCGATGCAGATGGCCCTCGACGAGGTGCTGGCGCGCGAGGTCGCGGCCGGGCGCCGCCCCCCCACCCTGCGCTGGTGGGGGTGGGAGCGGCCGGCCATCGTGATCGGCAACTTCCAGTCGCTGAGCAA
Source organism: Albimonas marina (assembly GCF_029223255.1). Classification (GTDB taxonomy): domain Bacteria; phylum Pseudomonadota; class Alphaproteobacteria; order Rhodobacterales; family Rhodobacteraceae; genus Albimonas. Next base: position 141,249 of record NZ_JARHUC010000007.1, on the reverse strand, counting down.
CGAGGTGGATCTCGCGCAGGCGCAGGCCCATGGCATCGAGGTGGTGCGCCGCGCCACCGGCGGCGGCGCGATGCTGGTCGAGCCGGGCGCCACGATCACCTATTCGCTCTACGCCCCCGACGCGCTGGTGGCGGACATGAGCCTCGCGGACAGCTACGCCTATCTCGACCAGTGGGTGATCACGGCGCTGCAGGGCGTGGGGATCGACGCCGAGTACAAGCCGCTCAACGACATCGCCTCGCCCAAGGGCAAGATCGGCGGCGCCGCGCAGCGCCGCTTCGCCGGCGGCGCGGTGCTGCATCACGTGACCATGGCCTACGACATGGACGGCGAGAAGATGGCCCGCGTGCTGCGCATCGGGCGCGAGAAGATCTCGGACAAGGGCATCGCCAGCGCCGCCAAGCGCGTCGATCCCGTGCGCAGCCAGACCGGCCTGCCGCGCGAGCAGGTGATCGAGCGGCTGACCGCCTCCTTCGTCGCCCTCCACGGCGGGACCCCCGACGCGCTGACGCCCGGGGAGCTGGCCGCGGCCGAGACGCTGGCGGCGGAGAAATACGCCTCCGACGCCTGGCTGCGCCGCATCCCCTGAGCCTCCGCCCCCGGTCCCCCGCCATGCCCCCAGCCGCCCCCCGTCGCCCCGCGCTGACCGAGGCCCACGTGCGCCGCATCGCCCCGCACGCGGGCGAGGCGCCGCCCGACTGGGGCACGCCCCTGACCGAGGACGACAAGCGCGCCCTCGCGCGCGAGCTGCTGGACGGCGCCCAGGGGGGGCCGTTCTGGGTCTTCGCCTACGGCTCCCTGATCTGGAAGCCGGCCTTCGAGCATCTCGAGGCCCGGCGCGTCGCCGTCCACGGCTGGCGGCGGGCCTTCTGCATGGACATGCACGACTGGCGCGCCACGCCCGCCGAGCCCGGGCTGATGATGGCGCTCGCCCGCGGCGGCTCCTGCGTGGGCGTCGCCTACCGGATGCCCGAGGACGACCCCGAGGGACGGATGCTGCGCCTGCTCGAGCGGGAGGTCGCCTGGCAGGAGGACCGGCCCTGGCTGCGCTGGGTGCCGGCGCGGGCGGGGGGCGAGACGATCCGCACGCTCGCCTTCTACTGCGCGCCCCCCGCGGCCCGCGGCGTGCTGCACCTGCCGATCGAGGCGCAGGCCGCGCGCATCGCCCGCGCCGCCGGCCCCGCGGGAAGCTGCGCCGAATACCTGCGCAACACCGTCGTCCATCTCGAGGCGCTGGGGATCCACGACCGCTACCTGTGGCGGCTCCAGGCGCTGGTCGCCGCCGAGATCGAGGCCGTTCACGGCGCGCCCGCCTGATCCCCTGGCCGAGCCCGCCCGCGGCGCCGCCCCGCCCGCCTGCAGGGGCGCCGCGCGGTTCGCGCTGGACGGCCGCCGCCGACCGTGAGAAGACCCGTTTCATGAAGCGCATCTTCACATTCTGGCGTCTCTTCGCCCTCGCGGTGCTGGGCGTCGCGATCTACGCCGCCACGACCACCGACGCGGTCGAGGTCGGCCGCCCCGGACCCCATGTCGCCCGTTTCGACGTGTCCGGCCTGATCACCGCCGATCCCGCGCGCGACGCGCTGCTCAAGGACCTGGCCGAGGACGCCTCGGTCGCGGGCGTGATGATCCGCATCGACAGTCCCGGCGGCACCGTCGCGGGGTCGGAGGCGCTTTACGAGGCGATCCGCAAGATCGCCGTCGCCAAGCCCGTCGTCGCCCAGATGGAGGAGGTCGCGGCCTCGGGCGGCTACATCGCCGCCATCGCCGCCGACCATATCGTGGCGCGCGGCAACACCCTGACCGGCTCGATCGGCGTGGTGAAGCAGGAGGTCGACGTGCGCGGCCTGATGGACCGGCTGGGCGTGACCATCTCCGAGCGGCGCTCCGACATCTACAAGGCCCGCCCCTCGCCCTTCTCGGCCACGCCCCCCGAGGTCGACGCCTGGGAGGAGGAGCTGATGGCCGACGCCTACCAGTGGTTCCGCGGCCTGGTGGGGGAGCGGCGCGCGCTCTCGGACGCCGCGCTGGACGAGGCGGCCAACGGGCGCGCCTTCTCGGGCCGCCAGGCGCTGGAGCGCGGGCTGATCGACGACATCGGCGGCCCCGACGAGGCGCTCTCCTGGCTGGTCTCGCAGGGGGTGCCCTCCGACCTGCCGGTGCGCCAGGCGGAAGTGGAGCGGGAAGGCGAGTCGCTGCTCGGAAAGCTTCTCGGCCTCCACCTGTCGGAATTCGACGCCATGACCGCGCAACTGAAACGGTTGACGTTCGGACCCAGATTCTACTCTATTCTCCAGTGATTGCGTTGCGATAGGCGCTTTTTTCGCCTCAAATGATGTGACAACGGTATTCGAACCACGGATAATGAATCACGAGGCGGGGGATCGGAGGCTTAGCCCTCGCCACGAGAGGGGACAGGGATGATCAAGTCGGAGCTGATACAGCGCCTGACCGAGGAAAACCCGCATCTATATCACAGGGACGTCGAGCGCATCGTCTCGACCGTCTTCGACGAAATCGCGTCCGCCCTGTCGTCGGGAGACAGGGTCGAACTGCGCGGCTTCGGCGCCTTCTCTGTGAAGCGGCGGGATGCAAGAATGGGCCGCAATCCCCGAACGGGGGAGGCGGTCCCCGTGCCCGAAAAGCACGTGCCCTTCTTCAAGACGGGCAAGGAGCTGCGCATGCGCCTGAACGGCGGCGCGGACGGGGACGACGACGACGAGGACTGAGACAGGGCGCGGCGGCTTCGGTTCCGGGCGCGCCTGGAAATCCGAGGGGAGAGCTGGGTGCGCTATCTCAAGTACCTGTTCCTGATCGTGGTCGCCGTCGCGGCCGTGCTTCTGGCGATCGCGAATCGCGGGCCCGTGACCTTGCGCTGGCTGCCCGAGGGCGTCGGCGTGCCGGGGGCCGAGGGCATCCCGACCGAGGTCACGCTGCCGATCTACGTCGCGCTGTTCCTGGCGGTGTTCCTGGGCATCCTGATCGGGCTCGTGCTCGAGATGCTGCGCGAGACCGAGCACCGCCGCAAGGAACGGCTCTACAAGAAGGAGGCCGCGCGCCTGGACGCCGAGAACCGGCGCCTGGCGCAGAAGGCGGGCGAGGAAGACCACGACATCCTCGGCCTGACCCGCGGCTGATCCGATCCTGACCTGACCGCGCGCGCCCCCCGACCCGGGGGGCGCGCGTCTCATTCCGACGAGGGCTCGCCATGACCGTCCGCGTGAAGATCTGCGGCCTGGACACCGCCGCCAACGTCGCCGCCGCCGCCGCCGCCGGCGCGGCCTACGTGGGCTTCGTCTCCTTCCCCAAGTCGCCGCGCCACCGCTCGCTGGCCGAGATCGCCGACCTCGCCGTCTCGGCCCCGCCGGGCCTGTGCAAGGTGGTGCTGACGGTGAACGCCGACGACACGCTGCTCGACCGGCTGATGGACGCCGCCCCGATCGACATGATCCAGCTCCACGGCGCCGAGAGCCCCGAGCGCGTGGCCCAGGTGCGCGAGCGCTTCGGCCTGCCGGTGATGAAGGCGATCGGGGTGGCGGACGAGGGCGACCTCGCGGCCATCGCCGAGCATTCGCGCGCCGCCGACCAGTTGCTGATCGACGCCAAGCCCCCCAAGGGCGCGCCCCTGCCCGGCGGCTCGGGCCTGCCCTTCGACTGGCGCCTGATCCAGGGCCGCCGCTGGGCGACGCCGTGGATGCTGGCGGGGGGCCTGACGGCGGGCAACGTGGCCGAGGCCGTGCGCCTGACCGGCGCGCAGCAGGTGGACCTGTCCTCCGGCGTCGAATCGGCCCCCGGCGTGAAGGATCCCGACCTGATCCGCGCCTTCTGCAAGGCCGCCCAGGCTGCGGCGCTTCCGGCGTAGAACCGGGCCGCCGCCTCGGCTATCGTCCCCGCAAAACCATAAGGGGAGGGGACGAATGCCCGTGATCGCGGCGATTTCCGAGGCGCTGGAGGCGCATGTGCAGGCCGGCGACACGGTCGGCTGCGTCGCGGTGGTCGCCGACCACCACGGAACCCTGCACCAGAGCGCCCACGGCCTGCGCGCCGCCGGCGGCGCCCAGCCGATGACGCTCGACTCGGTGTTCCAGATCGCCTCGATGACCAAGGCGATCGGCTGCGCGGCCCTGATGCGCCTGGTCGAACAGGGGCGGTGCAGCCTCGACGACGACGCCGGCGCGCTGCTCCCCGACCTCGGCGCCCTGCCCGTGCTCGACGGGTTCGACGGCGACACGCCCCGCTTCCGCCCCCGCCGCCGCCCGGTCACGCTGGGCCAGCTCGCCAGCCACACCGCGGGCCTGGGCTACGAGATGTGGAACGCCGACCAGCTGCGCCTGCTCGCCCAGCGCGGGGTGAAGCGGCGGGACGCGGGCCGCGCGGGCCTGGCCAACTTCCCCTTCCTGCGCGAGCCGGGGGAGCGCTGGGAATACTCGGTCGCCATCGACTGGATCGGCATCGCCATCGAGGAGATCGCGGGCGAGCCGATCCGCGAGTTCCTGGCGCGCGAGATCCTCGGCCCCCTGGGCATGACCTCCACCGACGTGACGCTGACCGAGGCGATGCGCCCGCGCCTCGTCTCCAACCATCGCCCCGGCGAGGACGGCCGCCTCGCCCCCGCCCCCGGCATCGGCGAATACCCCGACGGCTTCTTCGCCATGGGCGGCTGCATGTCGGGGACGGCCCCCGACTACGCCCGCTTCGCCCGCATGATCCTGCGCGACGGCGAGCTCGACGGCGTCCGCGTCTTCGCGCCCGAGACGGTGCGCGCCATGTCCGCCAGCATCATCGGCGACCTGCGCGTGCGCAACCTGCCCAGCGCCCTGCCCATGCTGACCGCGCCGCTGGAGATCTTCCCCGGCGTCGAGAAGACCCACACCCCCCTGTTCATGCGCGTCGAGCAGGACGTGCCCGGCATGCGCCGGGCCGGCACGCTGTTCTGGGCGGGGCTGTTCAACACCCATTACTGGATCGACCCGGCCTCGGGCCTCGCGGCGGTCCTGATGATGCAGCAGAGCCCGTTCCTCTCGCCCCCCGCCCGCGCGGCGTTCGAGAGCTTCGAGCGGGCCGTCTACCGGGAGCTTTCATGACCGAGACCCTCGCCGAACCGCAGGCCGAAACGCTGATCGTGCGCCCCGCGCGCGAGGCCGACCTTCCCGCCGTCGTGGCCCTGCTGAGCGACGACGACCTCGGCGTCGAGCGCGAGGCGCCGGCCGACGACCCCCGCTATCTCGCCGCCTTCCACGCGATCGAGGAGCAGCGGGGCAACACGCTCTACGTGGCGGTGACGTGCGACCGGGCGACGGGCCCGGTGGTGGGCTGCTTCCAGCTGATCTTCATGCCCGGCATCTCCTGGGCCGGCGCCACGCGCGCCGAGATCGAGAACGTGCGCATCGCGCGCGACCTGCGCGGCACGGGCCTGGGCGCGAAGATGATCGCCGAGGCGGTCGAGATCGCCCGCTCGGGCGCCGCCGCGATCCTCCAGCTCACCTCCAACAACGCCCGCCCCGACGCCCACCGCTTCTGGCAGGCCCAGGGCTTCGAGCAGAGCCACCAGGGCTTCAAGATGAAGCTCTGAGGGAAGGCGCGGGCGGCCCCGTCCGTCCGCGCGTCCCGCCTGGCGCATCGAAATGCGTCCTACGGCGCCCGGCCGCCCCGCGCCCCCTTCACCTCCGGCCCGTCAGGGGTTAAACCGCCCTCGACGCGCGCGAGAGAGAGTTCCCATGACCGCAGACGGCCTCAACAGCTTCCGCTCCGGCCCCGACGAGCGCGGGCGCTTCGGCATCTTCGGCGGCCGCTTCGTCTCCGAGACGCTGATGCCGCTCATCCTCGACCTCGAGGCGGAGTATACCCGCGCCAAGGACGACCCGTCGTTCTGGGCCGAGATGGACGACCTGTGGGCGAACTACGTGGGCCGGCCCTCGCCGCTCTACTTCGCCCCCCGCCTGACCGAGGAGCTCGGCGGCGCGAAGGTCTACTTCAAGCGCGACGAGCTCAACCACACCGGCGCGCACAAGATCAACAACGTGCTGGGCCAGATCCTGCTGGCGCGGCGGATGGGCAAGACCCGGATCATCGCCGAGACCGGCGCCGGCCAGCACGGCGTGGCCACCGCCACCGTCTGCGCCAAGTTCGGCCTGAAGTGCGTGGTCTTCATGGGCGCCACCGACGTCGAGCGCCAGAAGCCCAACGTGTTCCGCATGCGCCTGCTGGGCGCCGAGGTGGTGCCCGTCACCTCCGGCCGCGGCACGCTGAAGGACGCGATGAACGAGGCGCTGCGCGACTGGGTGACCAACGTCTCCGACACGTTCTACTGCATCGGCACCGTGGCGGGCCCGCACCCCTACCCGGCGATGGTGCGCGACTTCCAGTCGATCATCGGCAAGGAGACCCGCGCCCAGATGATGGAGGCCGAGGGCCGTCTGCCCGACGTGCTGGTGGCCTGCATCGGCGGCGGCTCCAACGCCATGGGCCTGTTCCACCCGTTCCTGGACGATCCCGACGTGCGCATCGTGGGCGTCGAGGCCGGCGGCCACGGCGTGGACGACCGCATGGAGCATGCGGCCTCGCTGACCGGCGGGCGCCCGGGCGTGCTCCACGGCAACCGCACCTACCTGCTGCAGGACGAGGACGGCCAGATCATCGAGGGGCACTCGATCTCGGCGGGGCTCGACTATCCCGGCATCGGGCCCGAGCACGCCTGGCTGCACGACATGGGGCGGGTCGAATACGTCTCGGTCACCGACCGGGAGGCGCTCGACGCCTTCCAGCTATCCTGCCGCACCGAGGGCATCATCCCGGCGCTTGAACCTGCGCACGCTTTGGCGCATGTCACGAAACTCGCGCCGACGCTGCCCAGGGACACGCTGCTCGTGATGAACATGTGCGGTCGCGGCGACAAGGACATCTTCACCGTCGCCGAGGCGCTGGGGACGTCCATCTGATCCAATATCGCTCCGGGGGGTCCGGGGCGAGCGAACAACCACGTTCCAGCCGCGATGCGGCGGGGCGAATCGAAGGTTACGTTACGTGGCGAAATTCAGCGCGGGCGACATGGTCGTCCTGATCTCGGGCTCGATGCGCATGGCGGTCGAAAGCGTCGAGGGTGACGACGTCAGCGTGGTCTGGTGCCACGAGGGCAGGATCGGGCGCGACACCTTCAACGACTCCCTGCTCAACAAGTGGGAGTTCCGCGGCGGCGACGACCGGGGCGAGCGCGGCGGCTTCCGCGGCGGCGACCGGGGCGGGGATCGCGGCGGCTTCCGCGGCGGCGACCGGGGCGGCTTCGGCGGCGGCGACCGGGGCGGCGACCGCGGCGGTCGGTTCAACGACCGCAACGAGGACGGCGGCGGCTTCGGCGGCAAGCCGGGCCGGGACGACAACCGTCGCGGCAAGACCGGCTGGGACGGCAAGCCGCGCGAGAAGAAGTACTTCCGCGACGACGATTGATCGCGCGCGGGCCCTCAGGCCCGCCTTGCGACCGGCGTCGGGCGATCGCGCCCGCGCCCTGACCTGCGCCGCCCGGGCCCCAGGGCCCGGCGCGGCCCCCCTCTCCGACGACTTCACCGATCCAAGCGCATGAGGACGGCATGACCCGCATCGACCGACGCTTCGCGAAGCTGAAGGCCGAGGGCCGGCCGGCCTTCGTCTCCTACGTGATGGCGGGCGACCCCGACCTCGAGACCTCGCTGGAGATCGTGACGGGCCTCGCGGGCGCGGGCGTCGACGTGATCGAGCTGGGCCTGCCCTTCACCGATCCGATGGCCGACGGCCCCACCATCCAGCTCGCCGGCCAGCGCGCGCTGGAGGCGGGGATGACCCTGAAGAAGACCCTCGGCGTGGTCCGCGAGCTCCGCGAGAGCGACGACGAGACCCCGGTGGTCCTGATGGGCTACTACAACCCGATCTATTCGATGGGCGTCGAGACCTTCCTCGCCGAGGCGAAGTCCGCCGGCGTCGACGGCCTGATCGTGGTCGACCTGCCCCCCGAGGAGGACGAGGAGCTCTGCCTCCCCGCCCAGGCCGCGGGCCTGAACTTCATCCGCCTGGCGACCCCCACGACCGACGACCGCCGCCTGCCCAAGGTGCTCTCGAACACGTCGGGCTTCGTCTACTACGTCTCGATCACCGGCATCACCGGCGCGGCCGAGGCCGCGGCCTCCGCCGTCGGTCCCGAGGTGGCGCGGATCAAGGCCTCGACGCCGCTGCCGATCTGCGTGGGCTTCGGGATCAAGACCCCGGCGCGCGCCGCCGAGATCGGCCAGGTCGCGGACGGCGTCGTGGTGGGCTCGGCCATCGTCGAGCGCATCGCCGCCGGCGACGCCCCGGCCGAGGTCCTCTCCTTCGTGAAGAGCCTCGCCGACGCCGCCCACGGTGCCCGCGGCTGACCCCTCCGGCGCGCCCCGCAGGCGCGCCGCCCTCCCCCCCTCGTCTCCCGCCGAAGGCGCCGCGTCTCCCGTCGCGCCTGAGGCCCACGTCCGGCCCGCGGCGCGCCCTGCCCGCGCCGCGCGTGGCCCACGTCTCCGGCCGCAGCCGCCGCGCCCTCCCCCGCCGCCGCGCTGCGCCGCCCGGCGCTCCCGCCGCATCGGCCCGCGCCCCCCTCGCCCTCTCATTCCCGGCGCCGGCCCCACGCCCCGCCCGCAGGCCTCGCGGAGCGCCTGTTCTTTGGTGAGCTCCCGAAGCGACCTCTCCCCGCGCAGCGCCCCGGCCCAGAACCCCTTCCCCTGCCGCGCCCGCCCTCCTAGCATCGCGCCGTTCCCAGCGACGGAGCCTTCCATGGCCAAGCAGTACGATCGCATCGAGCCCCCGCTCGCCCGTTTCATCTCGCGGCAGAAGATCTTCTTCACCGCCACCGCGACGGCCGACAGCCGCGTGAACCTCTCGCCCCGCTCCACGGACGCGCTTCGGGTGCTGGACGAGAACCGGGTGTGCTACCTCGATCTCACCGGCTCGGGCTCCGAGACCTCGGCGCATCTGCTGGTCGACGGGCGCATGACGATCATGTTCTGCGCCTTCGAGGGGCCGCCGATGATCCTGCGCCTCTACGGCCGCGGCCGCTCGCTGTTCCACGGCACGCCCGAATATGCCGAGCGGCTCGCCGCCTCCTACGACGGCGAGGCCCCGCTGGGCGCGCGCCAGATCGTCGAACTGACCGCGGACCTGGTGCAGTCCTCCTGCGGCTACGCCGTCCCCCTCTTCGACCACCAGGGCGAGCGCGACGTGCTGACCCGCTGGGCCGAGGGCAAGGGCGCCGAGGGGCTGGTCGAGTACCGGGCGGAGAAGAACGTCGTCTCGATCGACGGCCTGCCCACCGGCGTGCCGGCCTGAGCGTCCCCCGCAGAACGCCGGGCGCGGGCCGCGCATCCGCCCGCCCCCCCTCGCGCCCGGCGGCGACGCGACCTATGTTGTGCGCAACCGATAAGGACGCCGAACCGACCGGAGGCCGCCCGATGATCCCCTATTCCCTGCTCGACCTCTCGCCGATCTGCGAGGGCGCGACCGCCGCCGACAGCTTCCGCGCCACGCTCGACCTGGCCCGCGCGGCGGAGCGGGAGGGCTTCACCCGCTACTGGCTGGCCGAGCATCACAACATGCCCGGCATCGCCTCGGCCGCGACCTCGATCCTGATCTCCCACGTGGCGGCGGGCACCTCGACCATCCGGGTGGGCTCGGGCGGGATCATGCTGCCCAACCACTCGCCGCTGGTGATCGCCGAGCAGTTCGGCACGCTCGCCACCCTGCATGGCGACCGCATCGACCTCGGGCTGGGCCGCGCGCCCGGCACCGACATGCCCACCGCCCGCGCGCTGCGCCGGGGGATGGACGGGGTCGACCGCTTCCCCCAGGACGTGATGGAGCTGATGGACTACCTCGGCGATCCCGATCCCGGGCGCCACGTGAACGCGATCCCCGGCGTGGGCACGAAGGTGCCGGTGTGGATCCTGGGCAGCTCGCTCTACGGCGCGCAGCTGGCGGCGCATCTCGGGCTGCCCTACGCCTTCGCCTCCCATTTCGCGCCGCAGCTGGTGTTCGAGGCCGCCCAGGTCTACCGCGACAACTTCCGCGACACCGGCCGGATGCCCGCGCCCCACTTCATGCTGGCCGCCAACGTCTTCGCCGCCGACACCGAGGCCGAGGCGCGCCGGATCCGCACCTCCTCCCAGATCGCCATGGCGCGGCTGCGCACGGGCACGCCGGGCCCGCTGCCGCGCCCGGTGGCGCGGATCGAGGACGTGCTCTCCCCCGCCCAGCTCGCCATGGTCTCCGAGATCCAGGCGGTCTCGGCGGTGGGCGATCCCGACCAGGTGCGCGACCAGCTCGCCGCCCTGATCCGCCGCCACCGGCCCGACGAGGTGATCCTGGCGGGCCACATCCACGACCCCGCCGCCCGCATCCGCAGCTTCGAGATCGCCGCCGAGGCGATGAGGACCATGGCCCCGGCGACCGCCGCCTGAGGCGCCCCGGCCGGTCGGGGCGGCCCTCGCGTCCGCTGCGCGGCCGCGTCGCCCCGCCCGACCGTCCCCGCTCCGGCCGGACGCGCTCCCGGCGCGCCGCGCGAGGGTTTGCGGACGCGGGCGCTCGGAGAGGCGGGAGGGGGGCCAGCCCCCTAGTCCTGCGCCCTTACAGACCGCTTGCGAGCGAAGCCCAGGTCAGGAGCAAGAAGGGCTCCGCCGGCCCTGCGCGGCTGCGCAGAGCCCGGCGACGCTCCGGCCGGTTTCGCCAGGGCGGTCGTCACTGGCCTGCCTCGCGGGCCTGGCCCGGACGAGCATCCGGGTTGAAAGCGCCCCGCCCAAGACCCGACCTTCTCGTCGCCGCACGAGCCGCGTTCCCCGCCCAAGGCGCCGCCCCACCCGTTCGCGGCCGAAAGGGGGACGGCCGGGCGGGGCGATGCGGGCGCGCAGCGGCCGCGAGGGCCGCCCCGGCCGGATTGCCAGCGCCGCCGATCGGGGCTATCGCGCGTGCATGCGCACCCACCTGACCCTGCTGGGCCTCGAGTCCTCCTGCGACGAGACCGCCGCCGCCGTGGTCCGCGCGCCGCTCCGCGACGGCCTGCCCGAGGGGCCGGGAGAGATCCTCTCCTCCATCGTCATGGACCAGGCGACGCTCCACGCGGCCTACGGCGGCGTGGTGCCCGAGATCGCCGCCCGCGCCCATGCCGAGCGCCTCGACGTCGCCGCCGAGCAGGCGCTGGCAGAGGCGGGCCTGCCCCTGGGCGCCCTCGACGCCGTCGCCGCCACCGCAGGCCCCGGGCTGATCGGCGGCGTCCTCTCGGGCGTGATGTGCGCCAAGGGGATCGCGCTGGGCGCGGGCCTGCCCTTCGTGGGCGTCAACCACCTCGCCGGCCACGCCCTGACGCCCCGCCTGACCGAGGGCCTGCCCTACCCCTACCTGATGCTGCTGGTCTCGGGCGGGCACTGCCAGATCCTCGCCGTGCTCGGCCCCGACCGCTTCCGTCGGCTGGGCGGCTCGATCGACGACGCGCCCGGCGAGGCCTTCGACAAGGTCGCGAAGCTCCTGGGCCTCGGCTACCCCGGCGGCCCGGAGGTGGAGCGCGAGGCGCGCGCCGGCGACCCGACCCGCTTCGACCTGCCCCGCCCGCTGATGGACCGCCCCGGCTGCGACATGAGCTTCTCGGGCCTCAAGACCGCGCTGCGCCGCGCGCGCGACCGGCTGGTCGAGGCGCAGGGCGGCCTCACCCGCCAGGATCGCGCCGACCTCTGCGCCGGCTTCCAGGCGGCGGCGGCCGAGGTGCTGGCCAAGAAGACCGCGCGCGCCCTGCGCGAATTCGCGCCCGAGGCCGGCCCCTCCCCCGCCATCGCGGTCGCGGGCGGGGTTGCGGCCAACGCCGTGCTGCGCGCGGAGCTGGAGACGGCGGCGGCGGCCGAGGGCTGGCGCCTCGTCGCCCCGCCCCTGCGCCTGTGCACCGACAACGCCGCCATGATCGCCTGGGCGGGAGCCGAGAAGCTGGCCCGCGAGGGGGACGACGCGCTCGACCTGCCGGCGCGGCCGCGCTGGCCGCTGGACGCGGGCGCTGCGCCGCTGATCGGATCGGGGAAGCGCGGGGCGAAGGCCTGAGGCGAGACGAGGAGCGGAGGCGCCCTGCGGGCGGGCTTGGGCCTCCTGCGGGCGGCGCGCCTCTGTTGGGGAAGGCGGGAGCCTCCGGCGGGCTCCTGACTCACCCAAGAACAAGCCCGCGCCTGTTCTCCGGAGCCGTCTCTCGCTGATGGATGCCTGAGCGACTCGGGGGGCGGGGTCAAGGACAAGCCCCCTTCGGGGGTCGCTGCGCGATCCTTGACCCCGCCCCCCGAGTCGCTCTTTCCGGCATCCGCGAGAGACGGCTCCGGAGAACAGGCGCTTCGCGAGGGTTGGGGGCGTCGCGCCGGGGCGCATGGGGCGGGCGGCGGGGGCGAAAGGAAGAACGCCCCGAGCCTGGGGAGGCCGGGGCGTTCGGTCGGGTCGAGGCGGGCGCGCCCGGCCGGGATCAGTTCACGCCGTCGAGCAGGCGGCGGGCGATGACCTGGGCCTGGATCTCGGCGGCGCCCTCGAAGATGTTCAGGATCCGCGCGTCGCAGAGCACCCGCGAGATCGGGTATTCCAGCGCGAAACCGTTGCCGCCGTGGATCTGCACGCCGTTGTCGGCGCAGGCCCAGGCGACGCGGGCGCCGAGGAGCTTGGCCATGCCGGCCTCGAGGTCGCAGCGCCGGCCCTCGTCCTTCTCGCGCGCCGAGTGGTAGCTCAGCTGGCGGGCCACCATGATCTCGACCGCCATCATCGCCAGCTTGTCGTAGACCCGCGGGAAGTGGACGATCGACTTGCCGAACTGCTTGCGGTCCTCGGCGTATTTCAGCGCGATCTCCATGGCGCACTGGGCCACGCCCACGGCGCGCGCTGCGGTCTGGATGCGGGCGCCCTCGAAGGTCTTCATCAGCTGCTTGAAGCCCTGTCCCTCGACCCCGCCCAGAAGGTTCTCGCCCTTCACCACAAAGCCGTCGAAGCCGAGCTCGTATTCCTTCATGCCGCGGTAGCCGAGCACCTCGATCTCGCCGCCGGTCATGCCCTCGGCGGGGAACGGGTTCGCGTCGTCGCCCCGCGGCTTCTCGGCGAGGAACATCGAGAGGCCCGAGTAGTTGTCGGTGTCGGGATCGGTGCGCGCCAGCAGGGTCATCACGTCGGCGCGGGCGGCGTGGGTGATCCAGGTCTTGTTGCCGGTGATCTTCCAGTCGTCGCCCTCCTTCACCGCGCGGGTGCGCAGGGAGCCGAGGTCGGAGCCGGTGTTGGGCTCGGTGAAGACCGCCGTGGGCAGGATCTCGGCCGAGGCGATGGCGGGCAGCCACTTGTCCTTCTGGGCCTGGGTGCCGCCGTTGAGGATCAGCTCGGCCGCGATCTCGGAGCGGGTGCCGAGGCTGCCCACGCCGATGTAGCCGCGCGACAGCTCCTCGGAGACCACGCACATCGCGGTCTTGCCCAGGCCCGAGCCGCCGTACTCCTCCGGCACCGTCAGGCCGAAGACGCCCATCTCGCCCATCTCCTGCACCAGCGGCATGGGGATGAACTCGTCCTTGAGGTGCCACTCGTGGGCGTAGGGCACGACCTTCTCGTCCGCGAAGCGGCGGAACTGGTCGCGGATCATCTCGAAATCCTCGTCGAGCCCGCAGTCGCCGTAGGTCGAGGCGCCGGCGCGCTCGCGCATGATCTCCACCAGGCGATGGCGCGCGGCGTCGGTGTTGCCGCCGGCGATCAGGGCCGCGACGGACGGGTCGGCGGCCATCGCCAGGCCTTCGGCGGCCAGCCCGAGGTCCGCGAGGCGCGCGAACTCGTTCTGGCTCATCATGATGCCGCCGGTCAGCTGGGCGAGGTATTCGCCGAAGCTGATCTGCAGCAGCAGCTTCTCGATCTCGCCGAACTTGCCCTGCTCGGCCAGGCGCACGGACCAGGCCTGCATCTGGCGCAGGGATTCGGCGTAGGTGGCGATCCACGACAGCGCGTGGGCGGCGTGCTGCTCGCGGTCCATCACCGCGCCCGAGACCTTGCCGTCCACCGTCACCCGCTCGCGCAGGGCGCGGCGGGCGGACATCGCGATGTCCTCGACCGCAGGCATCGCGCCGGCGCAAAGCGTTTCGAGATCAGCCAGAATCGGCTCGACGGTCGGGATCGCGGTCGCTTCGTTCATCGATGGAACCTCTCCGGTCGGCGGGCGGCCCGGCGGTCGGAAACCGGGGCTGGCCGCGAGGCGCGCGCAGACGATGCTGCGCCGCGGAATCTGTCACGTTTCGGGCGCGGACGCTAGTTAAGCGCCGTCGCGGGGTCAATGGGCGCGCAAGATCATTTCACCAAGACAGGGCGCCGCAAGCGATATCTTGCGCGAAACCAGCCGGCGGTCGGCGGCGGGCGCGTACACGAAATGTGCATACGCCCGCCGGGACGCGCACGGATCACCTGTTCGCCGCCCGCGCGCAATGCTAAGGGCGCCTTCATGGACTTCACCGGACTCTTCGCCGATCACGGCATGACCGCGCTGACGCTGGCGCTGCTGGGGATGCTCGTTGCGGGCTTCGCGAAGGGCGTGGTGGGCTTCGCCCTGCCGATGATCGCGATCTCCTCGATCGGCTCGGTGCTGCCGGCGCCGCTGGCGGTGGCGGCGATCATCCTGCCCGCGGTGATCACCAACATCTGGCAGACCTTCCGCCAGGGGCTGGGCGCGGCCTGGGAGACGCTGCGCCGCTTCTGGCTGCTGAACCTGGTGATGTTCCTCGCCATCGCGATGACCGCCCAGCTGATCATGGTGATCTCCGAGGCGCTGCTGTTCGGCATCCTGGGCGTGGGCGTGTGCGGCTTCGCGCTGATCCAGCTGCTGGGCTGGCGCCCCGCCGCGCCCCGGAAGCGCTGGCTGAAGCCGGTCGAGGCGGGCGTGGCCATGGTGGCGGGGTTCTTCGGCGGGCTCTCGGGCGTGTGGGGGCCGCCGATCCTGCTCTACCTCACCGCGCTGGAGCTGCCGAAGAAGGAGCTGGTGCGCGCCCAGGGGGTCAGCTTCCTGCTCGGCTCGCTGATCCTGGTGGCCTCTCACCTGCGCTCGGGCCTGCTGCTGGGCGAGGGGGGCGCGATCTCGGTCGTGATGGTCGTGCCGGCGATGATCGGCATGGCCGCGGGGCTGGCGGTGCAGGACCGGCTGGACCAGCAGCGCTTCCGCCGGGCGACGCTCGTGGTGCTGGTGGTGGCGGGGCTCAACCTGCTGCGTCGGGCGCTGATGGGCTGAGGGCCCCTCGTCTCGGTCAGCCGAACAGGAAGTCGTCCTCGCCGATCTCGGCCGGGCTCATGTGGCGCAGGGTGATCGTGGCCGCCCCGTCGATGGTCACCACCACGTCGTCGCCGTCGCCGCGGATGGTCAGGTCGTCGAAGTCCAGCGTCCCGCGCGAGGAGATGCGGATCTGGTCGCGCCCGTCGTCGAAGTCGCGGATCACGTCGTCGCCCGCGCCCTTCCAGAACACGAACACGTCCTCGCCCTGGCCGCCGCGCATCTTGTCGTCGCCCTGCCCGCCGTTCAGCCGGTCGTCGCCGTTGCCGCCCAGCAGCACGTCGCGCCCGCGCCCGCCCTGCAGCACGTCCTCGCCGCCGCCGCCCTTCAGCACGTCCTTGCCGCGGGCGCCCTTCACCAGGTCGTCCTCGCGGTAGCCGTTGAGCGTGTCGCGCTGGCGCGAGCCCTGAAGGACGTCGTCCTCCTGCATCAGCAGGCGGAAGAAGGCGCGCGAGTCGCCCGCGAGCTGCATGGCCACGAAGGGCTGACGCACCGGACGCTCGAAATCGTAGATGGCGAAGTGCTGGAAGCCGCCCTCCTCGACCGAGACGCCGCGCAGGGTGCCGCTGGGCTCGAAGCCGTAGGGGTGCCAGATGGCGCCGAAATAGGCGATCGAGTCGCCGTCCGCCCCGAAGCGCACCACCTCGTTGCTGATGATGGTCCGCTCGGTATGACGGACGTCGTAGCGGTTCATGTCCAGCGACTGGTACGCGCGCAGGATGGCCATCGGCGGACGCCTCTTCGAAATCCGGGCCGACGCGACAGGGCCCCGGCGAGGCGGGGCCCGATGCTGCGCGGCCAATACGTTGCGCGTTCATGTGAAGATCAGACCGCAGCCCGGCTCAACCCCGCAGCGCCCGGTTCCGGAAGCGTTTCGCCCGAGTGTGGGCGCCGCGCTACGCCGGACGGGGCCGACGCCCGGGAACCGGGAGCGGGCGGCGCGGCGACGCCCCTGCGGCAGGGGCGGCCACAGGCGCGGGCGCCGCGCCGACGCGCGCCGTCGCCGCCGGCCCGCCCGGCCGCCCCTCCAGCCGCGGGGCGAGGGCGGCGGCCACCGCCGCCTCCGCCGAGTGGGGGACATGCTCGGGCAGCAGGGCGGCGAGGCGCGGATCCTCCAGCCGGTGCGGGGTCGACCACAGGTAGCGCATCTCCACCAGCTCCCGCCCCATCGGCCAGACCGGCGCGGCGAGGCGCAGCGCCCACCACGGGAACGGCCGCGGCGCCAGCGGCCGGCCGGCGGCCCGCGCGGTCAGCGCCAGCAGCTCCGCCCCCGTCAGCGCGTGGCCGGGGTGGTTGAAGGCGGCGAAGGGGGGCAGCGCCTCCCGCCGCGCGGCGAGGCCGGCGATCACCGCGGCGAAGTCGGGCAGGAACGACCAGGCGTGCACCCGGTCGAGCGGGCCGGGGTAGACGAAGCGCCCCGCGTCGAGCTTCGCGGTCATGTGGCTGTCGAACCAGTTGCCGGCGATCTCGGTGTCGAGGAAGTCGCCGCCGCGCAGGACGATGCAGCGGATCTCCCCCGCCTCGGCGGCGGCGCGCAGGCGCATCTCCTGCTCCGCGCGCAGGCGGCCCTTCACCGTGTCGGGGCGGTAGGGCGTGTCGGGGGTCGCCCGGGCGGGGATGGCGGAGCCGTAGCCGTAGACGTTGCCCGGATGCACCAGCGTGGCGCCGGTGGCCTTCGCGGCGGTCAGCAGCGCGTGGGTGGTCCTCGGCAGCGCCTCGCGCCAGTCGGGATAGGGCGCGTTCAGGCCGTTGACGATCACGTCGGCGTCCTCGGCCGCGCGGGTCAGCGCCTCGGGGTCCAGGGCGTCGCCGGCCACCGGCTCGGCGTTCTCGAAGCCGCGCGCGCCGGTGCGGGTCATCGCGCGCACCCGCCAGCCGGCCTCGGCGAAGGCGGCGGTGGCGTGGCGGCCGAAGCGGCCGCGGGCGCCGACGACGAGGGCGGTTCCGATCTGGGTCATGGCGGGGCTCCGCAGAATGGTCGGTGTCGATGGAGCGAAGATGAGGTATTCTCACCCGGATCGGAAGCCGCGGAAATGGATGGGAGCCATTCAGAAATGGATGACCTGGACTGGTCGGAGCTCCAGGCCCTGCTCTCGGTCGCGCGGGCGGGCTCGCTGTCGGCGGCGGCGCGCGGCGGGCCGCTCAGCCAGCCCACGCTCTCGCGCCGGCTCGCGGCGCTGGAGGGGCGGCTGGGCGAGGTGCTGATGGAGCGCGGCGCCGCGGGCGTGCGCCCGACCGATGCGGGGCGCGAGGCGCTGGCCCGCGCCGAGGAGATGGAGGCCGCCGCCGCCCGCCTGTCCCGCGCGGCCGAGGGGCGGGCGAGCGGCGTCTCGGGCACGGTGCGGGTCACCGCCAGCCGGATCGTCGCGACCTACCTGCTGCCCGGCGCCGTGGCCGAGCTGATGGAGGCCGAGCCGGCGCTGGAGATCGAGCTGGTCGCCTCGGACGACACCGCCAACCTGCTGCGGCGGGAGGCGGACGTGGCGGTGCGCATGTACCGCCCCGGCCAGGCCGACCTGGTGGCGCGCAAGGTGGCGGAGATGCGCCTGGGCCTCTTCGCCTCGCACGGCTACCTCGCCCGGCACGGCGAGCCGCGGACGATGGAGGAGCTGGCCCGCCACCGGGTGGTGGGCTTCGACCGCTCGGAACTGATGCTCGACGGGTTCGCCAAGGCCGGGATGCCGGTGCCGCGGCGCTTCTTCCGCCTGCGCACCGACGACCAGGTGGCCTACTGGCAGGCGGTGGCGGCGGGTGCGGGGATCGGGGCGGGCCAGACGGCGGTGGCGGCGCTGGAGCCGCGGGTGCGCCAGGTGCTGGCGGGGGCCGAGCTGGGGTCGCTGCCGGTGTGGCTGGCGGCCCACGCGGACCTGCGCGGCTCGGCCCGGGTGCGGCGGGTCTTCGACCACCTGGCCGAGGCGCTGCCGCGCCTCGCGCGCACCGGGGAGGCGGAAATGCGCCCGGCGGGCGAGGGCGGGGCGGATATGCGCCCCGCGCCCGCGACCGATCGGCCCTGATCGCACGCCCGCGTCTTGTTATGGGCGGTGCGCAGGGTAAAATAGGGGGGAGAGACGCGACGGGCCGCGACGGCCCGGACGGGCGCGCCCGGATGCCCCGGGGGCGCCCCTGTTCGCGGGCGGCGCTGCGGCCAGGAGGGTCGCGGCGCACGCGCCGCGTGTAAGCCATGGAGTACGTCATGTCCTGGACCGACGAGCGGGTCGAGCTGCTCAAGTCCATGTGGGGCGAGGGCAAGTCCGCCAGCCAGATCGCCAAGGCGCTGGGCGGCGTGACCCGCAACGCCGTGATCGGCAAGGTCCACCGCCTGGGCCTGTCGAACCGCACCGCCGCCCCCAAGACCGGCGGCAAGGAGGAGGCCGAGGCGCCCGCGCCCGCCGCCGCGGCCGCGCCCCCGCGCCCGGCGCCCGAGCCGGCGCCCGCCCCGCGCCCCGCGCCCGCCGCCGCGGCCGCGCCCGAGCCGGCCCCCGCGCCGCGCCCGGCGCCCGCCGCCGCGCCGGCCCAGCCCGCGCCCGCGCCCCGCGCCGCCGCCCCGGCCGAGGAGGCGGTCGAGCGCCCGATCGCCCGCGCCCCCGTGCCCACGCCGCCGCTGGGCCCGCAGCCGCCCCAGGTCTCGGAGGTCTCCGAGGAGGCCCGCCGCAACCTCGAGGAGGTGGAGAAGAAGGCCAAGCGCCTGAACCTCCTGCAGCTGACCGAGCGCACCTGCAAGTGGCCGATCGGCGATCCGGCGACGGACGATTTCTTCTTCTGCGGCCTGCCCTCGCTGGGCGGGAAGCCCTATTGCGAGACGCATGTCTCGGTCGCCTTCCAGCCGATGAGCGCGCGGCGCGACCGCTCCCGCTCCCGCTGAGACGACGCATCCCGGACGCCGCCCGCGGCGCCCCAGGCAAGTGAAGGCCCGCCCGGACGACCGATCCGGGCGGGCCTTTTCCTTGGTCCGGCCCCCTGCCGCCCTGTCGGGAGGCGCCGCGTCGGGCGCAGCGCCCGGCCCCGGCCCGTCGCCCGCGGCGCTCGGCGGGCGGAGGCGCCCTGGCCGCGACGGCCGCCCGGGGCGGAGGCCGGGCCCGGGCGCAACGGCGGCCCTGCGCCGCGGGCGGACCGCCGGGGCCCGCGCGACGCCCGACGCGGCGCTTGCGAGGCCGAGCCGGCGCTCAGTCGGCGGCGGCGTCGATCTCGGCGCCGCGCAGCATCCACCAGGTGGCGGCGGCGACGTGGCGGGCCTGGTCGCCGATCCGCTCCAGGTCCTTGGCCATGAACAGGCGCCGGGCGCCGGCGACCACCGGCTCCGCCCCCTCGGCCATGCGGTCGAGCAGCGCGCGGGTCAGCGCCTCGTGATGGGCGTCGAGCTCGCCGTCCCGCCGCCAGACCGCACGGGCGGCCTCGGCGTCGCGGGCCTGGTGGGCGGAGATCGCGGCCGAGAGCTGCGCCAGCGCCCGCAGGCCGAAGCGGCGCAGGGCGGCGTTCATCTCCTCGGCGCCGTCGACCGGCTCGCCCTCGGCGCGCAGCCGCGCGGCGCCCTCGGCGAGGTTGGCCGACAGGTCCCCGCTGCGCGCCAGCGCCGCCAGCGCCCGCAGGGCGGCGAGCAGCTGGCGCAGGTCCGCCCCCATCGGCTGGCGCAGCGCCACCAGGGAGGCGGCGCGGTCGTTCGCCTCCCGCGCCAGGCGCCGCTGGCGGTCGCGCAGGGCGCGCAGCTCGGCGGCCTCGGCGAGGTCGCCGCGGCTCAGCAGGGTCAGGGCCCGCGAGAGGAGCTCCTCGGCCATGCCGCCCACGCGCGCGGTCTCGACCGCGACCTGGCGCAGGTCGGCGTCGAAGGAGCTGACCGTGTGCCCGCGCCCCAGGCGCAGATCCTGCGGGCGGTCGGGCCGCAGGGGGTCGGGTGGCTGAAACATGACTTCCGGTGAAAACGCTGACGTTTCGTCACCTTACAGGCGAACCATGACACACGTATGTCGGAGCGGCGCGGAACGGCCCGGACGCGGTGGATTTTTTGCGCGATCCGGCCCGGACGCGGGCGCCCGGACGCCCCGCGCGCCCGGGACCGGCACCGGGACCGGGCGGCGCGCCCGGCCGGCGGAGGCCGCCGCGCGGCGGCCCGCTCAGTCGGCGGAGGCCTGCGCGGCGCGGGGCGCTGCGCGGGCGGCGCGGCCTGCGGCCTCTCCCCCGTCGGCCGGGAGCCAAAGGGTGAAGCTCGCGCCCTCGCCCGGCTCGCTCTCCACCGTCAGCTCGCCGCGGTGGCGGGACATGATGTGCTTGACGATCGCGAGGCCCAGCCCCGTGCCCCCCTGGTTGCGCGAGCGGCGGACGGAGACGCGGTAGAACCGCTCCGTCAGCCTCGGCAGATGCTCGCGCGGGATGCCCTCGCCATGGTCGCGCACGGTCAGGCCGACCATGCCGGGATGGCTGGCCGAGGCGGGGGCGGGCAGGATCTCGACCGGGCCCTCGCCGTATTTCATCCCGTTCTCCAGCAGGTTGCCGATGGCCTGGATCAGCTGGTCGCGGTCGCCGCGCACCATCGGGCCGGAGGCGGGGGCGAGCACCCGGATCTCCACCCCCCGCTCGTCGGCGACGGGGGCCAGCGCCTCGGCGGTCTCGTGGGCGATCTCGCCCAGGTCCTGGCGCTCGGTCGGGGCCACGTGCTCGTTGAGCTCGATGCGGTTGAGCGACAGCAGGTCGTCCACCAGCCGCTGCATCCGGCCGGCCTGCGCCTGCATGATGCCCAGGAAACGCTCGCGCGCCTCGGCGTCGTCGCGGGCGGGGCCCTGCAGGGTCTCGATGAAGCCGCGGATCGAGGCGAGCGGCGTGCGCAGCTCGTGGCTGGCGTTGGCGATGAAGTCGGTGCGCATCCGCTCCAGCCGCAGGTCCTGGGTGCGCTCGTGGAACAGGCACAGCACGTGGCGGCGGCCGGGGCGGTCGGGGCGGCCCGGCTGCTCGGCCCCGTCGACATGGGCCCGGATCACCCGGTTGCGGTCGCCGTGCAGCGTGAAGTCGAAGCTGCGCGGCGGCGCGCCCGCCTGCGCCTCGGCCAGCGCGTCGAGGAAGTCGGGCGCGCGGAAGGACATCGAGTGATGCTCGCCGACCCGCAGCCGCTCGAACAGGGCGCGGGCGGCGGGGTTGGCGTATTCGATCAGGCCGGCGGGGTCGATCAGCAGCAGCGGGAAGGGCAGCCGCTCGAGCGCGGCGCGCCCCAGCCCCGGCTCAAGTCCGCCCGGGCGCGGCGGCGGCGGCGCGGCGGCGCCGCGCTCCTGCGGGATGCGCAGAGCGAAGGCGAAGAGGGCGGCGCCGAACAGGCCCGCCGCCCCCTGCGCCCAGAGGGGCGCGCCCAGCCCGCCGGCGGCGCCCGCCGCGCCCAGGGCGGCGAGGGCGACGGCGATTCGGCGGGCGGTCTCGCCGCGGAGGGGCATGGACGTCCTTTCGGCGCGCGGCGGGGCCAGGGGCCGGGGCCGGCGCAGGCGGGGTTTCGGGGTCACGGACCCGATACCATGCGTCGCGGACGGGGCGAAGACGGTTTGCCTTCATGAATGCGTCGCATATTTAAGGCGCGTCGGGCGGAAGGATCCGCCGGACGATCCGCGGCGCCTTCGGGGGGAGGGCCGCTCGACCTATCGGGACGCCGAGCCATGATCCGCTACACGCTGCGCTGCGACGACGGGCACGAGTTCGAAAGCTGGTTCCAGTCGGCCGAGGCCTTCGACAAGGTGAAGGCCGCCGGCGGGCTCGCCTGCGCCATCTGCGGCAGCGGCGCGGTCTCGAAATCGCTGATGGCGCCGCGCCTGGGCGCGGGCACGAAGAAGGGCGCGGCCCCCGCGCCCGAGGCCCCGCCCGAGACGGCGCCCATGCTCTCCGCCCCCGGCAGCCCGCTCGAGGCCGCGATGAAGGCCCTGCGCGAGCGGGTGGAGGCCTCGGCCGAGAACGTGGGCCGCGACTTCGCCAAGCTCGCCCGCCAGATGCACGAGGGCGCGCTCGAGGATCGGCCGATCTACGGCGAGGCCACCCGCGAGGAGGCGCGCGACCTGCTCGAGGACGGCGTCCCGGTCGCCCCCCTGCCCTGGCGCTCGGGAAAGGGCAACTGACGGCCCGGGCCGGCCTTCCTTCCGCAAGTCCCTGATGCCGCGGAGTTGACAGCTGTCAACTTGCGGGGCCGCGCGCGCGCCCCGTCGCCCAGGCCTGCGCCTGCGGGACATCTGCGCCCGCGCCTCCGGGACGGCGGCCGTCCTCTCCCCCGCCGGTGGACAAGCCCGGCCCTCCGGCGGAAAGTCCCGCGCAGGATGGAGGCAGGGAGGAGACCGCCATGCATGTGCTCATCACCGGGGGATCGCGCGGCATCGGGGCCGCCACCGCGCGGCTCTGCGCGGAGCGGGGCTGGGACGTGACGATCAACTACGTCTCGAACGCCGAAGCCGCCGCGAAGGTCGTGGCGGAGGTCGAGGCGCTCGGCGCCCGCGCCGCGGCGGTGCAGGCCGACATGGGCGAGCTCGGCGCGGCCGAGGCCCTGTTCGACGCGGCCGAGGCGGCGCTGGGGCCTGTGAAGGGCTTCGTGAACAACGCGGGCGTCGTCGCCAAGGCCTCGATGCTGGCGGACATGGCGCCCGAGCGGGTGAAGCGGCTGATCGACGTGAACGTGACCGGCGCGATCCTGGCGCTGCGCGAGGCGGCGCGGCGGATGCCCACCGACCGTGGGGGGCCGGGCGGGTCGATCGTGAACGTCTCGTCGGCGGCCTCGCGGCTCGGCTCGCCCGCGACCTACGTGGACTACGCGGCCTCCAAGGGCGCGATCGACACGCTGACCATCGGCATGGCGCAGGAGCTGGGCCGGTCCGGCGTGCGGGTGAACTGCGTGCGCCCGGGGATCGTCGAGACCGAGATTCACATGGACAGCCACGGCTTCGACCGCGCCGCCAAGGCCGGTCCCAGCCTGCCGATGGGCCGGGCCGGGCGGCCGGAGGAGATCGCCGAGGCGATCGTCTGGCTGCTCTCGGACGCGGCCTCCTACACCTCGGGCGCGCTTCTGGACGTGGCCGGGGGGCGCTGAGGCGAGGGTCCCGCCCGGCCGCCCCGGAGGCGCCGCGCCGCCGGTCGCCGCGCGACGCGGGCGGATCGGTCCGGCCGGGCGCGCGGGTCGACGCGGCGCCTCCGGGGCGGCGACGCCGGGGGGGAAACGCGGAACGGCCCGCCGGGGGAGAGCTCCCGGCGGGCCGCGGTTCAGGTCAGGCGCCGCGCGGCGGGCGTGCCGGCCCGAGGGCCGCGCGGCGCCGCCTGCGCCTCGCTCAGTTGACGGTCTTGGCCTCGATCTCGGCCGGCTTCGGCTCGGCGCGCGCGATCTCGATGCGGCGCGGGCGCAGGGCCTCGGGCACCTCGCGCACCAGCTCCACGTGGAGCAGGCCGTTCTCGGTCCGCGCGCTCACCGGGCGCACGTGGTCGGCGAGCTGGAAGCGGCGCTCGAAGGCGCGCTCGGCGATGCCGCGGTGCAGGAAGGTGCGCTCGGCCTCGTCCGCGGCGCGGCGGCCGGAGACCACGAGCTGGCCGTCCTTGCTCTCGACCGTCAGGTCGGCCTCGGAGAAGCCGGCGACCGCGAGCGTGATGCGGTAGGCGTCGGCGCCCGTCTTCTCGATGTTGTACGGGGGGTAGGCGGGCTGGGCGGTCTCGCCCGAAAGGGCCGCGTCCATCATTCCGGCGAGCCGGTCGAAGCCGACGGTGGAGCGATAGAGCGGCGACAGGTCGAAGTTGCGCATGGGTCTCATATCCTCTGCGAAGCGATATGTCCGATGAGGACCCTCCGTCCGGACGGGTCCCGCGTCAGGCGTCGACCCCGGTGACCGGCGGCCGACCTGCCGGATTTGGGAACCGGCCGGCGGGGTTTCAAGACCTTTCGGGATGCGCCCCGGACGGGCGGCGCGCGGCGTCGTGCGCGGCCCCGGGAGGCGGAGGCGGGAGGCGACGACGAGGGCGCAGGGTCTTGCGGAGCGCCCCCGCCGATCAGGCGGCGCGTCCCCTCGGCGGCGGGAGGCGGAAGGCTCCGGGCCGCGCGGCAGGCGCCCGCCCGCCCACGAATGCGAAAGGGCGCCCCGTCTCCGGAGCGCCCCTCGCATGGCACGGGTCCGGGCCGCGCGGGCCCGGGAGATTACTGCGTGGCCGCAGGCGGGCGGGCCGAGGCGAAGCCGCTGGAGGTCTGCTGCGAGGCGCCGTGGCCCACGGGCTGGGCGTAGCCGCCCCCGGCCGAGGCGCCGCCGACGGCGCCCATCATCGCGGTCGGGTCGATGCCGCTGGGGACCTGGTGGGTCGGGGTCGGGCCCTGCGCGTTCTTGAGGAAGTCGGGCAGCTGGTTGGGATCCATCCCGATGGCCGAGGAGCCGGCCATGGCGATGCGCTTGGCCACGCCCAGGGGCCCGTCGAGCGCGGCCATGATGCCCGAGCCCGCGTCCTCGATGCTGGTCAGGCCGCCGGGGCCGGCCGCGGGCGCGGTCGGGCCCTTGCCCAGGTCGAACATGCCGAAGCCGGCCAGCATCGCGACGCCCGCGCCGGGCATCAGGACGTATTTCCCCAGAGTCTTGATAAGCATCGTCGGAACCCTTCTTCCATCAAGATCGGCCGCGCCACGGCGGCGTCATGTTCCTTTCGGCGCGCCTTTCGGCGGGCGGCGCCGGGCCCGGCCCGGCATCGGTTCACTCCTCGGGCGGGCGGCTGGTCTTCCAGCCGCCGGCCCGCGTCGACGGCCCCAGTCCGTCCGCGGTCTCCGGCCGCGCCGCGGCGCGGCGGATCTGCTGCTTGTCCATCGCCCAGCGAAGCAGCGGCAGCGTCTCGGAGGCGGCCGAGGCGTAGCTGCCGCCGCGCCCCTTGGCCGAGATCACCCCCGCCAGCCGCAACGCGCCCCCGGCGTCGCGCACCAGCACGGGGCTGCCCGAGGAGCCGGGCCCGACCTCGCAGTCGAGGGCGGCGACCGGCCCCTGCCGCCCGGTGACGCGGCAGGGCTCCTGCAGGGACAGCGCGCGGTCGCGTCCCGCCCCGTAGGACAGGAGCGCGACCGCGCCACCGGGCGAGGGCAGGTCGCCCGGATCGTAGCTGGGGAAGTCCGAGGTCAGCAGCGGCTGGTCGAGCTCGATCATCGCCACGTCGGCGGCGATCTCCTCGAAGGCCGCGCGGGGACCGTTCCAGCGGTAGTTGGGATGCACGGCGTAGCGGCGCACCTGGCGCACAGCCTGGGCGCCGCCGTCGCGAAGGCCGGCGCGGAACCACAGGTCGGCGGTGCGGCGGGGCTGGCCGCGGTCGTCGAACAGGCAATGGGCGGCGGTCAGCGCGTGGGAGGCGTCGAAGAGCGTGGCGGTGCAGTAGGCCGCGCCCATGTCGAGCCGGCCCACGCCGCGGAAATCGAGCTGTTCGTGCGCGGCGAGCAGGCGGCGCGGCGCCGTCCCCTCCTGCGCCGCCGCCGGCAGGGCGGGGGCGAGGACCGCGGGGGCGACCGCGAGGGCGGCGGCGAGGCGCAGGGCGCGCCGCAAAGCGCGGGCGGGCCGGGTCACTGCGCGGCCTCCGCCTGGGCGAGGGCGCGGCGCAGCCCGGGCATCAGCCCCTGCGGCGCGACGGCGAGCGCGGGGCCCAGCATGGCGGGCGGCTCGGCCCCCACGGAGGCCACGATGACGCCTACGAGCTCGGGTCCGTCCGCCCCCTCGCGGACCAGCGGCGCGCCGGAGATGCCCGGCAGCGCGTCGCAGTCGGTCCGCAGCAGGTCTCCCTGCCGCGCGACGACCGCGCATCCCGACTGGACCGACAGGGCCTGCCCGCGGTCGCGCCCGTAGGAGAGCGCGAGCACGGAGGCCGCGAGGGCCTCCGCGCTCGCCACCGGGATCGGATTTGGCGCCCCTTCCGCCGCCTCCGACACCCGGATCAGGGCCAGGTCCCGCGCGGGACCCGGATTCTCGAGATAGCCCGGCGCCAGCGCCGCGGCGCGGCCGCGCATCACGGCGGCGGCGGCGTCGATATGCCAGCCGGGCAGGAAGACCAGCCGCTCGGCCCGCCAGGTCGCGCCGGTGCGGCGGTTGACGAGGCAGTGGGCCGCGGTGAGGGCGAGGTCGGGTTCGATGAGGGTGGCGGTGCAGTGGCCCTGCCCGCCCACGTTCAGCCGCCCGACGGCGACGAAACGGGTCTGCTGCGCCTCGGTCGCCAGCGCGCGCGCCTCCGCCGAGGCGGAGGGGGCGCCGAGCGGCGCCACGGCCAGGAACGCGGCCAGAAGGCGATACGCAACATACATGAAGATACCATGAACGACGTAAGGTGAGTCGCGCAACCGATTTCGTTCACCTCGCCGTCAGAATTCCTGACGGGAGGTCCGCTGGTCGACCACGCCCGACACGCCCCCAGATGCCCCCCGCCCGGTTTCGATCCGGTGAAGACGCGCGGCCCGGCAACGGCGGAGGTCTCGACGCGCCGCATGGCCCCGCTCCCTGCGCGACGGCGACGGCGAGGCCCGGGGCGGCCGGGCGAGGCCTGCGAGGTTCGCGCCGGGGGCCGCCAGGCCCCGCGGCCGAGCGGGGCTCGACGCCCCCGAGGACGCCCACCTGCCCCCCTGGACGGGGCCCGGCTATTCGGCGGCGTGGAGGCGGTCGAGCCCGGCGGCGGCCAGCGCCGCGGGGACCGGGCCGCCGGTGGCCCAGTCCAGCAGCTGGGCGGTGTGCAGGATCGGGACGCCGGCCCCCTGCCCCAGCTGCATCATGCAGCCGATGTTGCCCGCCGCGATCACCTGCGGCGCGGTCTCGGCGAGGGTGGCGAGCTTGCGCTTCTTCAGCTCCCCCGCGATCTCGGGCTGCATCAGGTTGTAGGTGCCGGCGGAGCCGCAGCAGAGATGCGGGTCGCGCGGCTCCTTCACCTGGAAGCCGGCGGCCTTCAGCAGGACTTTCGGCGCCTCCTTCACCTGCTGGCCGTGCTGGAGCGAGCAGGCGGAGTGATAGGTGACCCGCAGCGCCGGGGCGTGGGCGTCGCGCAGGCCGATCTCCTCCATCAGCTCGGAGACGTCGCGGGCGAGGCCGGCCACGCGCGCAGCATCCGCCTCCAGCGGGTCGCCCGCGAACATGTGGCCGTAGTCCTTCACCGTCGTGCCGCAGCCGGAGGTGTTGATGACGATGGCGTCCAGCCCCCCGGCCTCGATCTCGGCCGTCCAGGCGCGGATGTTGGCGGCGGCGGAGGCGTGGCTCTCGTCCACCTTGCCCATGTGGTGGGTGAGGGCGCCGCAGCAGCCCATGCCCTTCGCGATCACCACCTCGCAGCCGTGGCGAGTCAGCAGGCGGATGGTGGCGGCGTTGATCTCGGGGTCGAGCGCCCGCTGGGCGCAGCCGGTCATCAGGGCCACGCGGCGGGTGCGGGCGCCTTCGGCCGGGATCGTCTGGGGCCGGTCGTGGGGCGAGGGGCCGGCGATCTTCGGGGGCGCGAGATCGACCATCGCCTTCAGGCGGCCCGGCATCAGGCCCTTGAACGGGCGGGCGAGCTTCGCGCCAGCCAGCGCCAGGCGGAAGCGCTCGGGGTAGGGCAGGATCCGCGCCAGCAGCCAGCGCAGGGCGCGGTCGGCGAAGGGGCGCTTGTACGTCTTCTCGATATGCTCGCGGGCGTGGTCGACCAGGTGCATGTAATGCACGCCCGAGGGGCAGGTGGTCATGCAGGCGAGGCACGACAGGCACCGGTCGATGTGGCGCACGGTCTTCTCGTCCGCGGGGCGGCCCGACTCCAGCATCTCCTTGATCAGGTAGATGCGCCCGCGCGGGCTGTCGAGCTCGTCGCCCAGCACCTGGTAGGTGGGGCAGGTCGCGGTGCAGAAGCCGCAGTGCACGCAGCTGCGCAGGATCTTGTTGGAGCGGGCGACCAGCGGGTCGCTCAGCTGCTCGGGCGAGAAGGTCGTCTGCATCTCAGGCGCTCATCCTTCCGGGGTTCAGCACGCCGCGGGGGTCGAACTTCGACCGCAGCCCGGCGGAGAGGGCGGCGAGCGCCGGGGCCTCGGGCTGGAAGGCCCCTTCGGAGGCGCGCAGCGAGGCCGGGGCGCGGACCAGCGTGGCGTGGCCGCGCAGGCGCGCGGTCTCGGCGCGCACGGTCGACGCGGCGGCGTCCGTCTCCCCGGTCAGGAGCCACAGGAGCCCGCCGCCCCAGTCGTAGCGCACGGCCTGCGCGCCCGAGGCCGCGGCCAGCGCCGGCCCGTCCGAGGGCCTGACCGAGACGCGCCAGACCACGCCGGGGCGGTCGGCGAAGCCGCGCACGTCGCGCACGTCGGCCCACAGGTCCGCGGCGGCGGCGGGATCGTCGAGGATCTCGATCTCGCCGCGGGTCTGGGCGGTCAGCAGGTCGCGCAGGCGCCGGGCGCGATAGGCGACCGAGCCCGCGAAACCCTCGATCCGCACCAGCGTGCGGGCGGCGGCGGGATCGGCGGCGTCGGGCAGGTGCGCGGCGCCGGTGACGTCGTAGGGCGAGCCCAGCGCCGCGGTCATCGCGGCGACGGCGGAAGCGTCGTCGAGCCCGCGCGCGACCAGCGTCGCCGTCGCCTCGGGCATCGGCAGGACCTTGAAGGCGATCTCGGTCAGCACGCCCAGCGTGCCGTAGGCGCCGGCCATCAGCTTCACCAGGTCGTAGCCGGTGACGTTCTTCATCACCCGCCCGCCGTTCTTCACCACGCGCCCGGCGCCGTCGACGAAGCGCACGCCCAGCATCGCGTCGCGGCAGGCGCCCGCCTGCACCCGGCGGGGGCCCGAGACGTTGCAGGCGGCGACGCCCCCGATCGTGGGCTCCCCGCCCGAGCCCAGCAGGGGGCGATGATCCATCGGCTCGAAGGCGAGGCGCTGGCTCTCGGCGGCGAGCGCGGCCTCGATCTCGGCCAGCGGCGTGCCGGCGGCGGCGACCAGCGTCAGCGCGCCGGGCTCGTAGAGGGAGATGCCGCGGAGACCCCCGGTCGAGAGGGTCTGCGCCGCCTGCACCGGGCGGCCCAGGGCGGCGCGGGTGCCCCCGCCCTTCACCTCGACGGGGGCGGTCAGGGCGGCGACGGCCTCGGCCAGGTCGGTCTCGGAGCCCGGTTCGATCATCGCGCAACCCTCCGCCCCGGGCGCCCGCCGGCGGCAGGCCGGCGCGCCCGCGGGGCTCCCCCCGCCTGCGGGGGGAGACGGGTCCCGCGGGCGACGCGCCCGCCGGTTTCGCGCCCGGCCCGGGTCATGCGCCGCGGGCCGGTCATGCCCCGCGCCCCGCGCTGGCGGCGAGCGGAAACACCTTGGCGGGGTTCAGCAGCCATTTCGGGTCGAACACGTCCTTCACCCCCATCTGCGCGTCGAGGTCGACGGGGGCGTACTGGTGGACCATCAGGTCGCGCTTCTCGACGCCCACCCCGTGCTCGCCGGTCAGGCAGCCGCCCTGCTCGACGCACAGGCGCAGGATGTCGGCGCCCAGCGCCTCGGCCTTGCGCAGCTCCTCGGGGTCGTTGGCGTCGAACATGATCAGCGGGTGCAGGTTGCCGTCGCCGGCGTGGAAGACGTTCGCCACCCGCAGGCCGTAGTCGGCGGCGAGCTGGGTCATCCGCCCCAGCGTCTCGGGCAGGGCCGAGGTGGGGATGGTGCCGTCCATGCACAGGTAGTCCGCCACCTGCCCCGTCGCCCCGAAGGCCGCCTTGCGCCCGGCCCAGATCGCCTTGGACTGGGCCTCCGAGGCGCTCTCGCGCAGGGTGGTGGGGTTGTGGGTCCGGGCGATGGCCTTGATCTTGTCGAGCTGCTCCTCGATCTCGGCGGGGGAGCCCTCGACCTCGATGATCAGCAGCGCCTCGGCGTCCATCGGGTAGCCGGCGCCGACGAAATTCTCGGTCAGGTGGATGATCGGCTTGTCCATGAACTCGATCGCCACCGGCAGGACGCCGGCGCGGATGATGTCCGAGACGCAGGCGCCCGCGGTGACGGCCGAGTCGAAGGCCGCGAGGATCGGGCGCGCCCCCTCGGGCTTGGGCAGGATGCGCAGGGTCGCCTCGGTGACCACGCCGAGCTGCCCTTCCGAGCCGCAGATCACGCCCAGCAGGTCGTAGCCGGCGGGGTCCATGGCCGGGCCCCCGATCTCGACCACCTCGCCGTCGGCCATGACCATGGTCACGCCCAGCAGGTTGTTGGTGGTGACCCCGTATTTCAGGCAATGCGCCCCGCCGGAGTTCATCGCGATGTTGCCCGCGATGGCGCAGGCGAGCTGGGAGGAGGGGTCGGGCGCGTAGAAGAACCCGTCGGGCTCCACCGCCCCGGTGACCGAGAGGTTGGTGCGCCCGGTCTGCACGCGCACGTAGCGGTCGGCGTAGCTGGTCTCGAGCACCGCGTTCATCCGCGCGACCCCCAGCACCACCGCGTCCGCCGTGGGCAGCGCGCCGCCGGCGAGGCCGGTGCCCGAGCCGCGGGGGATCACCGGCACGCCCTCCTCGTGGCAGATCCTGAGGATCGTCGAGACCTCCTGCGTGGTGCGCGGCAGGCACACGGCCAGCGGCGGGCAGGAGTAGACGGTCAGCGCGTCGCAGTCGTAGGCGCGGGTCTCGCGCGGGTCGTCCACCAGCGCGTCGGCCGGCAGGGCGGCGGCGAGGCGGTCGACGATGGCCTGGCGACGGCCGAGGATCTCGGGGTTCGGCTGGGGCATCTGCATGGCGGTCTCCCTGGCGCGCCGCGCGGCCATGGCCCCTCCCGGCCGGACGCCGCGCGACAGCCGCACCATGCGCGCCCGCGCGGCCTTTGCCAACCGCCGGACGGCGCCGCAGGGGGCGTGCGGGTTCCACCCCTTGGAAAAGGCGGGGAGGCGAAGCCCCAGGCGCTTCAGCGCTTCGGGGGGCGGCTCCTGTATTCGGGCAGGCGCCAGCCGAAGCGCATCGAGCCGGCGCGAAGGCCGAAGGCGACGACGCCGCAGACCGCGGAGGCGAGCGCCGTGCCCAGCCCGAGCTCGAGCGCGACGGCCCCCGCCGCGGCGCCCGCGGCGGCGGCGGTGACGTAGAGCTCGCGGCGGCGCAGGACCATCGGCTGCTCGTTGCAGACCACGTCGCGCAGGATGCCGCCGAGGCAGCCGGTCATCACGCCCATGATGACGGTGACGGTGGGGCCCGCCCCCTCCCACCGCGCGGCGGTGATGCCGGCGCCGACCGCGACGGCGAGCGCCACGGCGTCGAGCCATTCCAGCGTCATGCGCCGCGATTCCAGCCGCGGCGCCCAGACGAAGCAGATCAGGCCGGCGGCGGCCGCGACGAGGATGTTGGAAGGCTCGCCCACCCAGAACACCGGCTGGCGGTCGAGGATCACGTCGCGCGCGGTGCCGCCGCCGACGGCGGTGATGGTGGCGAGGAACAGGAACCCCACCAGGTCGAGCTGCGCCCGGCTCGCCGCCAGCCCCCCGGTCAGGCCGAAGACGAAGACGGAGGCGAAGTCGAGCGCCTGGGCGGTGGTCATGGGGCGGCTCCTGCAAGGTCGCGCGCAGGATGCCGGGGCGGCCGGCGGGGGACAAGGCGGGGCGGAGCGGGATTGCGGCGGCGGGCCGACGTCGGCGGTTCGGCCGATCCGCCCTCCACCGCTCCGCCGCCCGGACCACGACCCTGCCCGGCGCCGGCCGGACCAGCCCCCTGCCTGACCCAGGCCGGAAGCCCCGCGCCCGCCGGCGCGGGAGGGCGCCGCAGCCGGCCGCGCCCCGCGCCGGGGTCGGCGGGCGGGCGCCTCGCGGGCGCAGCCCGCGACAGAGCCGTCCCGCCGGCGGCGGTGCGCGCTTGGAATGCCGCGGCGCGGGCGCCAGTGTAGGCGAGGATCGGCGACCGGCGCCGCGGGAGGGGAGATCGCGATGGAGACGGCCGTGGAGCTGCTGCCCCGGTTCTTCGGCTGGATGGACTTCGCGGCCTTCGGGCTGTTCCTCGTCGCCTGGCACGGGATGACCTGGCTGGTCGAGAGCCCGCCCCCCGGCCGCCCCTCGGTCCACACGATCATGGCCGCGCACCGGCTGAAGTGGATGATGGCGATGCTGCATCGCGAGCCGCGGATCATGGACGCCTCGCTGCTCAACGCCCTGCGCTCGGGCTGCGCCTTTTTCGCCTCGGGCTGCATGATCGCCATCGGCGGCGTGGTGGCGCTGCTGGGCCAGGCCGACCGGCTGGTGACGGTGGCCCACGACCTGCGGCTCGACACCGCGACCACCCGCGCGGGGTGGGAGGCGAAGCTGCTGGTGCTGGCGCTGGTGCTGGTCTCGGCCTTCATGAAGTTCGTCTGGGCGCATCGCCTGTTCGGCTACTGCGCGGTGCTGATGGGGACCATCGGCAGCGACGCCGAGGACCCCGAGAACCAGGCGCTGGCGCGCAAGGCCGCGGCGATCAACGTCAACGCCGCGCGCAACTTCAACCGCGGGATGCGCACCACCTATTTCTCGATGGCGCTGCTGACCTGGCTGCTGGGGGCGGTTCCGCTGGCGCTGGCGACGCTGGCCACCGCCCTGACCCTATACCGGCGGGAGTTCCGCTCCGCCTCCCGCGACGCGCTGCTGGCGAAGGACGAGCCGCCGGTGCCCGACAGCTGACGCGCCGCCGCCGCCCGGCCCTCAGAGCCGGCAGTCGCGCTTCAGGCGCTTGCGCACGAGGGGCATCGCCTCGGCCGCGGTCATGCCGGAGCGAAGCTCGGGCAGGTAGAGCAGGCGCAGGAGCGCGAGGTCCCGCTCGTTCACCGAGCGCGACAGGGCCGACAGCCCCTCGGCCGGGTTCGCGGCGGCGGGGACGCGCCGCCAGGCGTCGTCGAAGAAGCTGGCGTCGCCGTCGGGATCGGTCAGGCCGAGGGCGTTCCAGGTCTCCTCCATCATGCACAGCCCGGTGAGGTCGGGGTCGAGGTCGTCGCGCACCAACACCACGGCGGCGCGCACGTCGCCCCCTTCGTCCAGGATCGGGCGCACCCAGCAGGGGTTCTCGAGCAGCGCCATGCCATGGTCGCCCTGGCTGAGCAGGCCGCTCACCGCGTCGTCCTTCGCGGGCGCCTGCGAGCCGTCGAGGACCGCCAGCGGCCGCACGAAGATCAGGAACGGGGCGAAGCGCTCGCCGCTCTCGAATTCCCCCAGCGAGACCTCGAGCCCCACCCGCGTCGCCGCCTTGCCCGTCTGCATCAGCCCGGCGCCGACGGCGAGGCGGCGGGGATCGTCGGGGCCGAGGGTGGGGGCGCTGAGCACCGCGCGGACCTTGCGCTCGACCCGCCGCAGCTTCATCTCGCAGCGCCCGCCGGTCGCGAAGCAGAACTCCTCGTGGAAGACGACGTCCTCGAACAGGTCGAGGAAATCGTCCTTCTCCGGGCGCGCGTCGTAGGCGGCCACGGTCTCGCACAGCCAGGGTTCGAGCCGGGCGGCGGGATCGACCTCGGGCGAGAGCGTGATCGGGTCCGCGGCGCCGGCCGCGACCGGGGCGAGCGCCGCGAAGGCGGCGGCGAAGACGAGGCCCGCGCGCCTCACAGCAGCTCGCTCAGCCCCGCATCGCGCGCCCAGCCGGCCAGCGCGCCGCGCAGGTTCACGTCGCCGCGCGCGATGCCCGCGTCGATCACGCCCCGCGCCTCGCGCAGGTCGGCCGAACGCAGCAGGCGCTTCACCGGACCGATGGAGGCCGGGCGCATCGAGAGCGTGCGCAGCCCCATCGCCGACAGCGCCAGCGCCTCCAGCGGGCGGCCCGAGTCCTCGCCGCAGTAGCTCAGCGGCGTGCCGTGGCCGTCGCAGCGCTGCACGATCATCTCGATGAAGCGCAGGTAGGAGGCGTTGAACATGTCGTAGCGCTTGCGCACCCGCTCGTTCTCGCGGTCGGCGGCGAAGAAGAACTGCTTGAGGTCGTTGCCGCCGATCGAGATGAAGTCGGCCTCGCGGAAGAAGCGGTCGGGCGCGAAGGCGAGGCTGGGCGTCTCCAGCATCGCGCCGATCTCGAGCCGGTGGGGCGCGGGCCAGCCGTTGCGGATGTGCCGCTCGAGCTGTTCGAGCACCACGTCGCGCGCGATGGTGAACTCGGTGGCCTGGGCGATCATCGGGAACATGATCGCGAAGGGCCGCCCCGCCGCGCCGCGCAGCAGCGACTGGACCTGCATCTTCAGTATATTGGGCCGGTCGAGGCTGATGCGGATCGCCCTCCAGCCCAGCGCCGGGTTCGGCTCGTCCTGCTTCTTCATGTAGGGCAGGACCTTGTCCGACCCGATGTCGAGCGTGCGGAACACCACCCGCTTCCCGCGGGAGTGGCTGAGCACCCGGTCGTAGAGCGCCGCCTGCTCGGAGCGCATGGGCACGCGGGCGCGGATCAGGAACTGGAGCTCGGTGCGGTAGAGGCCCACGCCCTCGGCGCCCGAGCCCTCGAGCGAGGGCAGGTCGGTCAAGAGGCCGGCGTTCATGTGCAGGCCGATGCGGTGGCCGTCGAGGGTCAGGGCCGGCTCGTCGCGCAGCGCCCGCCAGGCCTCGGCGGCCTGGGCGCGCATGTCGAGCTTCTCGCGGAAGGCGCCCAGCACGGTCTCGTCGGGGCGCAGGTGCACCGCGCCGACGTCGCCGTCGACCAGGATGCGGTCGCCGTTGCGCGCCTCCATGGTGATGCGGTCGGCCTGGATCACCAGCGGGATCGCGAGCGCCCGCGCCACGATGGCGGCGTGGGAGCCGATGGCGCCTTCCTGCAGCACCACGCCCTTGAGCTGGTCGCCGTAGTCCAGCAGCTCGCCGGGGCCGATGTTGCGCGCGACCAGCACCGCGTTCTCGGGCACCTGGCGGGGGCCGCGGTCGCCCTGCAGGTGGCGCATCAGCCGGTTGCCGAGATCGTCGAGGTCGTGGGCCCGCTCGCGCAGATAGGGATCGGCGATGCGCGACAGGCGCGCGCGCACCGCGGTCTGCTCGCGCTCGACCGCCACCTCGGCCGCGAGGCCGCTGTCGACCGAGGCCAGCATCCGCTTCAGCCAGCCCTTGTCGTGGGCGAACATCCGGTAGGCCTCGAGCACGTCGCGATGCTCGCCCGTGCCGCCCAGCAGCTCGCCCGAGAGCATGCCGTCGACCTCGCCGCGCAGGGATTCGATGGCCTCCAGCAGGCGGCGGCGCTCCTCCTCCACGTCCTCGGCGACGGGGTTGGGGGTGGCCTCGCGCGGCTCGTGCAGGTGCACCACGCCCTCGGCCGCGCCCTCCTGGGCCGAGAGGCCGCGGGCGTAGAACGGGCGCACATGGGCGCCGGCCAGTTCCGCGTCGCCCTCGCTCAGGAAGGCGCCCAGCTCGGTCATCTCGGCGAGCAGCATCGCCACGACCTCGAGGCCGTGGACGTCGTCCTCGGAATAGTCGCGGGCGTCGCGGTTCTGCACGACGAGCACGCCCATCACCTCGCCCAGGCGCTGGATGGGCACGCCGAGGAAGGCGTTGAACACCTCCTCGTCGGTGCCGGGGATGTACTGGAAGCCGCGGGTGCGCTGGGCGTCTGCGGTGTTGATCGGCTCGGAGCGCAGCGCGATCTGGCCGACCAGGCCCTGCCCGACCCGCAGGCGGGCGTTGTGCACGGCGGCGGGGTTGAGGCCCTCGGTCGCGCAGAGCTCCAGCGTGCGGTCGCCGCGGCGCAGGTAGATCGAGCAGACCTCGGCGTTCATCGAGCGCGAGATCAGGGTGACGATGCGGTCTAGGCGCTGCTGGCCGTCGCCGGCCTCGGCCATCACCCCCGCCAGCCGCCGGAGCAGGAGGCGCGACCCGCCGCCCTGATCGATGCTGCCCGCCTGGTTCATGGCCGCCGTTCCGTCCCTCGCCCTCGCCCGGCGGCGCGACGTCGCGCGGCCCGGCCCTCCCTCTCTAGCACGGCGTCCGGCCGCTCAACGACCCCCCGCGACGCGGGTTCCGCTGCGTCTTCGGCCGCGCGGCGGCCGCCCCCCGCGCGCCGGCCCCTCCCCGGCCGGCGCGCGGACGGGCTCAGTCCTTCTCGAGCTCGAAGGCGTCGTGCAGCGCCTGGACGGCGAGCTCCATGTACTTGCGGTCGACCAGCACCGAGATCTTGATCTCGGAGGTGGCGACGACCTTGAGGTTCACGCCCTCTTTCGCCAGCGCCTCGAACATCTTCTTGGCGACGCCCGCGTGGGAGCGCATGCCGATGCCCACGACCGAGACCTTGGAGACGTCGGTGTCGGCGATCAGGGTGCGGAACTTCAGCGACCCCGACTCCTGCGCCGCCTCCAGCGCCTTGCGCGCCTTGGCGATGTCGTCGGTGGGCAGCGAGAAGGTCATGTCCGTCAGACCCTCGGCCGAGATGTTCTGGACGATCATGTCCACGTTGATGCCGGCCTCGGCGAGCGGGCCGAAGATCGCGGCGGCGACGCCGGGGCGATCCTCGACGCCCGCCACCGTCACCTTGGC
This sequence comes from Albimonas marina, assembly GCF_029223255.1. Classification (GTDB taxonomy): domain Bacteria; phylum Pseudomonadota; class Alphaproteobacteria; order Rhodobacterales; family Rhodobacteraceae; genus Albimonas. The sequence goes on along the minus strand of NZ_JARHUC010000007.1, from coordinate 104,630 downwards.
CTCGTCGCGCGAGAAGGCGACGCCGCTGACCACCTTGGATTCCATGATCTCCTCCTCGTCGCAGACGAGCGTGCCGGGTTCGTCGTTGAAGCTGGACCGCACCATCAGGCGGACCTTGTAGCGAAGCGCCAGTTCGACCGAGCGGGTCTGGAGCACCTTGGCGCCCAGCGACGCGAGCTCCAGCATCTCCTCGTAGGCGATGCGGTCGAGCTTGCGGGCCTTGCGCTCGACCCGCGGGTCGGTGGTGTAGACGCCGTCGACGTCGGTGTAGATGTCGCAGCGCTCGGCCCCGAGCGCGGCCGCGAAGGCCACGGCGGAGGTGTCCGAGCCGCCCCGGCCCAGCGTCGAGATGCGCCCGTCCGGCCCGATCCCCTGGAAGCCCGCGATCACCGCGTGCAGCCCTTCGGCGAACTTCTGGTCGAGCTTGGTGGTGTCGATGTCCTCGATCCGCGCGGCGCCATGGGCGCCGGTGGTCTTCAGCGGCACCTGCCAGCCCTGCCAGGAGCGCGCGGGCACGCCCAGCTCCTGCAGCGCCAGCGCCATCAGGCCGGAGGTCACCTGCTCGCCCGACGCCACGACGGCGTCGTATTCGCGCGCGTCGTAGAAGCCGCCGCCGTTGGCGCCGGGCGGGTTGGCGGCGTCGCGCACCCAGGCGACCAGCTCGTTGGTCTTGCCGGACATGGCGGAGACCACGACGGCGACCTCGTAGCCGGCGTCGACCTCGCGTTTCACCTTGAGGGCGGCCGCGCGGATGCGGTCGAGGTCGGCGACGGAGGTGCCGCCGAATTTCATCACGAGCCTGGGCATGGGCGCCGGTCACCCCCCTCGAAGGGACGTCGGAATAGGTCGGGCGCCTCTTACGGGAGGGCGCGGGCGCGCGCAAGGCGGCGCGCGCGCGGCGGCGGGGCGGAGAGGCCGGTTTCCGCAGGGCCGAGGCGGGTTCGGGACGGCGGAGCGGGGAGGCGAGCTCGCGGCGGGCCGGGCGAGGCCCGCGCCGCGCGGGCGGGCGAGGGGGGCGGAGGGGTTCGGGGGGCCGCTTAACCCTTCCGCAACCCTTCCCGGCGCAATGTTTCGTTCACCCTGTTTCGATCCCGATGCCCCGCCAGGACCGTCCGCGATGCCTGCCGTCCCGTCCGCATTTCCGTCCGCCCGCCCCGGGCCCGCCCGCCGACGCGCCGCCGCGGCCTGGTTCCGGACCGCCGCCCCCGCCGGCCCTGCGCCCGGGCCGGGGGACCGGCCGACGCCCGACCGCGGCGGCCTGCGCGCCGTCTTCGCGCAGAGCGACGGGGCCGCGGCAGGCGAAGCGCCCCGGCGGGAGGTGGAGACGCGCCTGCCCCAGCTCCTCGACCTCGCCCGGGCGCTGATGACCCGCGGCGAGGGACGGGCGCGGGCGACCGCGGCCCATGTCGGCGCCCCCGACCAGCCCGGCGGCTGGACCTACGCCGCCGAGCGCCGCGCCGACGGCCTGCGCGCCGTGGCCTGGAGCGACCGCCTCGCCGAGGCGCGCGCCCGGGCGGCCGCGCAGGCGGCAACTAAGATCGGGGAAGGGGTTGAGGACGCTGAGGCGGCGGCCTCCGAGGGCCTCGCGGACGCCGAAGCGCCCCCCGCCCTGCCCGAGGTCTCCGATTTCGCCGCAGCCGGGGCGGATCCTTCGGGCGCTCGCCGCCCCGAACCCGCGTCAGCGTCGGCGATGGGTGTTCAACCGACCCAGTCTCCGAACGACCTTGCGCCCGAGCCGGGGCCGGCGGCGCCGCCGCCGAAGGGCGACGACGCCCGTTTGCAGTCCGAGAAGCTCGCCGAGGACCCCGTCCCCTTCCGTCTGGCGTCGCGGGCGGCGGCCATGGTGATCGGTCCCGCCTTCGGACGCGGCGTGATCGAGGTCGCGCCCGGCCAGGCCTTCGCGCTGGCCTTCGCGGAGGCGCGCGCCGCAGACCTGTGCGCCGTCGACATCGCCGCCGAGGGGGAGGAGATGCGCCTGTCGCTCGCGGACGGCAGGGCGGTGCGGCTGCGGGGCCTCGACCGCTCCGGCCGGGTGACGCTCAGCCTCGGCGGCGCGGAGATCGAGCTCGCCCCCGGCGCCGGCCCCGCCGCCGTCGACGCCCGGATCTGAGACGGGATCGAAAGGCGCGGCGCCGCCGCCGAGGGTCGGGCGAACCGGGATCAGGTCATGTCGCGCCTGAGACCCGTCGCCCTCGTAGACCCTTCGGGACTTTGAGCCCGCGCGCCCTGCGTCGCCTCGCGCCCGGACGGGCTTACGCCCAACGGGTGTGGCTGCGTGCAACGGCCATGGAGGATCGCGCCATCACGAACCCCGCTCCTCCGCCGCCCCACGCAGGGCGCGCAGCACATGGCCTCCACTGGTCGCCACGCCCGCGCCTCGCCCCCGGGCGACCGGCGCGACGCCCGCCCTGCGCCGCGGGCGCGACCGGCCCCCGGGCGGGCGGGCCGACGCGGCGCCCCCGCAGGGGCCCCGCGCCGCGGAGGGATCAGGCCAGGCGCTTGATCAGGGAGGAGGTGTCCCAGCGCCCGCCGCCCATCTGCTGGACCTGGGCGTAGAACTGGTCGACCAGCGCCGCCACCGGCAGCGAGGCGCCGTTCTCGCGCGCCTCGGCGAGGCAGATCCCGAGGTCCTTGCGCATCCAGTCCACCGCGAAGCCGAAGTCGAACTGGTCGGCCAGCATCGTCTTGTGGCGGTTCTCCATCTGCCACGACCCCGCCGCGCCCTTGGAGATCACGTCGACCACCGCCTCGCCGTCGAGCCCGGCCTTCTGCGCGAAGGCGAGCCCCTCGGCCAGGCCCTGCACCAGCCCCGCGATGCAGATCTGGTTGACCATCTTGGTCAGCTGCCCCGAGCCCGACGGCCCCAGCAGGCGGCACGACCGGGCGAAGCAGCCGATCACCGGCTCGGCCTTGGCGTAGGGCGCCTCGTCGCCGCCGCACATCACCGTCAGCACGCCGTTCTCGGCGCCGGCCTGGCCGCCGGAGACGGGGGCGTCGATGAAGTCGGCGCCATGCTCGGCCGCGGCCGCGTGCAGCTCGCGCGCCACGCCCGCCGAGGCGGTGGTGTTGTCGATGAAGATCGCGCCCGCGCCCAGCCCCTCGAAGGCGCCGCCGGGGCCGGTGGTCACCTGGCGCAGGTCGTCGTCGTTGCCCACGCAGGCGAAGACGAACTCGGCCCCCTCGGCCGCGCCGGCGGGCGAGGCGGCCATCTTGCCGCCGTGGGTCTCGACCCATGTCTCGGCCTTGGCGTGGGTGCGGTTCCACACCGTCACCTCGTGGCCCTTGGCCTGAAGGTGGCCGGCCATGGGGAAGCCCATCACCCCCAGTCCGATGAACGCGCATTTGGCCATGGGGAGTTCCTCCGTCCGATGATGGCGCGCGACCTCGCCGCGCGAAGATGCCTGGCGTCTTGGCGGTCGGGCCGGCGCGCGGCCCCGCCGCGGCGTCGCCCGCCCCTCAGGGCTGGAAACTGTCCGCCGGGGATGGTCAGGTCAAGCCGCCGGGGAATCGCCCCGTCCCGCCGACGCCGCCGCGCCCCCCTTTCGCGCCGGGCGCGGGCGGAGACGACGGCGGCGGGACCGGCGATGAACCTAACGAACGCAACGCGCGGCGCGGGACGGCGGATTGGCCCAGCTTTTCAAATGGCTTTCGCGCCTGTTCGGCGTCATGGCGGCGCTCGCGCTCGGGGCGCTGGCGCTGACCTGGGTGCTCGTCTCGGGCTCGATCCCCGACTACGACCGCGACTTCGAGGCGCCGGGGCTGAGCGCGCGCGTCGACGTGCTGCGCGACCTGCACGCCGTCCCCCACATCCGCGGCGAGACCGAGGCCGACGTCTACTACGGGCTCGGCTTCGCCCATGCCCAGGACCGGCTGTGGCAGATGGAGACCTCGCGCCGCGCCGCCCAGGGCCGGCTGTCGGAGCTGTTCGGCGAGGTCACCCTGCCCGTCGACCGGATGATGCGCGCGCTCGACCTCTACGGCCTGGCGCGCGAGGGGCTCGCCCACCAGACGCCCGAGGCGCAGGCCGCGCTCGAGGCCTATGCGAAGGGCGTGAACGCCTACATCCGCGCCGTGGGGCGGGAGGCGCTGGGGCGGGGCGCGCCGGAATTCTACCTCTTCTCCTCCTCGATCGCGCCCTGGACGCCGGCCGACAGCCTGTCGATCGCCAAGCTCGTGGCGCTGCGCCTGACCGACCAGGCGGCGGTCGAGGTGCGGCGCGCGGCGCTGTCGCTGCTGCTGCCGGGCGCGCGGCTGCGCGACATCCTGCCCGACTATCCCGAGGGGGCGGAGATCGAGCCCCTGAAGCAGGCGCTCGCCCCGGGCGACGCGCGGCGGTCGAGCTACGCCAACCTGTTCCCGGGCGGGCGTTTCGCGGGGCCGCAGGGCCCCTCCGGGCGCCAGATCCTGTCGCCGCCGGGCGAGGGGGGCGCCTCGAACGCCTGGGCGCTGGGCCCCTCGCGCACCGCGGCCGAGGCGCCGGTGCTGGCGAACGACCCGCACCTGTGGTTCTCGGCGCCCTCGCTTTGGTATCTCGCGCGGCTGCAGCTGCCGTCGGGCGGGGTGATCGGGGCGACGGTGCCGGGGATGCCGCTGGTGCTGATCGGGCGGAATTCGGACCTCGCCTGGGGGCTGACCTCGGCCTATGTCGACGACGCCGACGTCTACATCGAGAAGCTCGATCCCGAGGACGAGGGCCGCTACCTGACCCCCGGCGGCTCGGAGCCGTTCCGCGAGCGGACCGAGTTCATCGGCCTCGCCGGCGGCGACCGGGTCGAGACCACGCTGCGCTGGACCCGCCACGGCCCGGTGCTGCCGCCCGAGCAGATGGGAGTGGGCGACGTCACCCCCGCGGGCCACGTGGCGGCGCTGAGCTGGACGGCGCTGACCGGCGACGACACCAGCTTCTCGGCCGGGTTCGCGCTGATGCACGCCCGCTCGATCGACGCGGCGCACGAGGCGATGCGCGCCCACGTGGCGCCGGCGCTGAACATCACGGTCGCGGACCGCACCGACGTGGGCATGTTCGTCACCGGCCGCGCGCCCCTGCGCAGCCCGACCAGCCCCGGCCAGGGCCGCCTGCCCGCCCCGGGCTGGATCGGGGCGAACGACTGGCGCGGCTACCTCCCCTACGACGACATGCCCAAGGTGATGCGGCCCGAGAGCGGCGCGGTCGCCAACGCCAACAACCGCACCACCGACGCCGCCTACCCCGAGCACCTGAGCTTCCACTGGGGCGACCCCTACCGGATGCGCCGCCTGCGCAAGCAGCTGGCCGCGCGCGAGTTCCACAGCCAGGACAGCGCCGTGGCCCTGCAGAACGACGCGGTCTCGGAGATGGCGCGCGCGGTGCTGCCGCTGATCGCCTCGGACCTGTGGTGGACCGGCGCCGCGGCGCCCGAGGATCCGGTGGTCGCGCGCCGCCAGCAGGCGCTGGAGATGCTGGGCGACTGGAACGGCGAGATGTCGGAGCATGCGCCCGAGCCGCTGATCTTCTCGGAATGGATGCGCCGCCTGACCGTGCGGCTCGCGGGCGACGAGCTGGGCCCCGCGATCAGCCGCGTCGAGGGTCCGCGCCCGGAGTTCGTCGAGCGAGTGTTCCGCGACGTCGACGGCGCGGCGGTGTGGTGCGACATCGACAAGACGAGCCGCGTCGAGACCTGCCCCGAGATCGCGGCGCTGGCGCTGGACGACGCGTTGAACACGCTGTCGGAGACCTACGGCTCGGACCCCCGCGGCTGGCGCTGGGGGGAGGCGCACGAGGCGCGGATGGACCACGAGGTCCTGGGCGGCTTCGGCCTGCTGGGCCTGCTGGTCAATATCCGTCACGAGGTGTCGGGCGGCGACTACACGCTGATGCGCACCGCCTCGGTCGGGCGGGGGGACGAACCCTATGTCAGCCGATTCGGCGCCGGTTTCCGCATGGCGGTGGACTTCGCCGACCCCGACGGCTCGGTTTTCGTGATCGCGACGGGACAATCCGGTCATCCGTTCTCGCGCTTCTACGACGACCTGACCGAGCTGTGGCGGCGGGGCGACGCGATCCGCATGTCGCTGGATTTTCAGGACGCCGAGGCCGGCTCGGTCGGCCTGACCCGGCTGCTGCCCGGTCCGGAAGGGACCGGCGGGGGGGCCTCGCGGCCTGAATGAGGCTCGCGGGATCGTGCGCAGACCCTTGTGTCGACGGCTCCGAATGCGGATATTGTCTATGTCCGCGGTCCGAACGCGGCCGGATCCCCCTCGGCGGCGGCGCAGCACCCCCCCAAGGAACCCCGCGCCATCGTCACCGGCCGCAAGCGTTTCCCCACACTACGGGCCGCGGACACCCCACGACAGGACCTGAGAGACCCGCGCTCTCCCCGACGGGCGAGGCGCATGGGCCATGGCCCGCGTCCCCCGCGCATCGGCGGATGGGACGAGGGCGCGGCGTCAGGCGCGGCGCCGGCGGCGCAGCCCCTCGAAGGCCCCGTTGACGGTGGCGACCCCGAGGCAGGCGGCGCAGACCGCGGTCCAGCCGAGCGGGCCGGGATGCTCGCCCAGCGTGGCCCAGCCGCCGATGGCGGCCCCCATCGGCACCAGCGAGGTCCAGGCGGAGGTCTTGGCCACCCCCAGCGCCCGCACCGCGTAGCCGAAGGCCGCGACCGAGATCACGCCGGCCAGAACGCCCTGGAAGACCAGGTAGAAGGCCCATTCGCCCAGCGTCGCCTCGGGCAGCGCGCTGCCGTAGATCAGCGACACGACGATCAGGAAGGGCGTGGAGTAGAGCGAGACGTAGGCCGTCGCCTCGAGCCCGGTCAGCGTGGTCGAGCGATAGGCCAGCGTGAAGGCCGTCCACCCGCAGGCCGCGCAGACGAGGTAGGGCAGCCCGGTCACGAAGCCTGCGTCGGCCCGCGCGAAGGCCGGCCCCACGATCAGCGCGATCGAGGCCGCGATCAGGACCAGCCCCAGCAGGCGCGCGCCGCGCACCGGCACGCCGTTCACCGCCCGGTCGAACAGCGCCACCAGCAGCGGCAGGGTCGCGGGCACCATCGGCCCGAAGAGCGAGGCGGGCACCGTCTCGAGCCCCTTGGAGATCAGCATCACGAAGGGCCCGCCCCAGCCGACCGCCATGATCGCGAGCGATCCCAGCGGCTGCCCCTTCGGGACCAGCCCGCGCTTCAGCCACACCGGGGCCAGCACCAGGGCGGGAACCGCGAAGCGCAGCAGCGCCACGTCCGAGGGCGGGATCGCGGTGACCTGGACGCGGGTGATCACGATCCAGCTCGCCCAGATCGCCACCGCGGCCGCGACCGCCAGATATCCCCGCCACGCGCCGGGCGGGGGCGGCGAGATGTCCCCCGCGGATCGGGCCGCGACGGGGGCCTGGGATGACATGCGATCTTTTCCTCGCCTCTGCGCCGGGATAGAAGGCCCGCGCCTTTCGCCTTTCCGCACCGGGAGGCCCCGGCGCGCGGGGCCATGGTAAGGCGACCTTCGTTCAGGAGGGACCATGTCCGCAGAACCCGCCGTCACGCAAGCCCTCGCCGCGGACCATGGCCTGACGGCCGAGGAATACCAGCGGATCCTGGACCTGATCGGCCGCACGCCGAGCTGGACCGAGCTGGGCATCTTCTCGGCCATGTGGAACGAGCATTGCTCGTACAAGTCCTCGAAGAAGTGGCTCCGCACCCTGCCCACCGAGGGCCCGCAGGTGATCTGCGGCCCCGGCGAGAACGCCGGCGTCGTCGACATCGGCGACGGGGACGCGGTGATCTTCAAGATGGAGAGCCACAACCACCCCTCCTACATCGAGCCCCACCAGGGGGCGGCGACCGGCGTCGGCGGCATCCTGCGCGACGTCTTCACCATGGGCGCCCGGCCGATCGCGGCGATGAACGCGCTCAGCTTCGGCCGGCCGGAGCATCCGAAGACCAAACGCCTGGTCGCGGGCGTGGTCGAGGGCATCGGCTCCTACGGCAACTGTTTTGGAGTCCCGAACGTGGGCGGAGAAGTCCGGTTCCACGCGGGCTATGACGGCAACTGCCTCGTGAACGCCTTCGCCGCCGGCATCGCCAAGGCGGACGCGATCTTCTACTCGGCGGCCTCCGGCGTCGGCATGCCGGTGGTCTACCTCGGCGCCAAGACGGGCCGGGACGGCGTCGGTGGCGCGACCATGGCGTCCGCGGAATTCGGCGAGGGCGCCGAGGAAAAACGCCCGACCGTGCAGGTCGGCGATCCCTTTACGGAAAAACGCCTGCTGGAGGCGTGCCTGGAGCTGATGGCCTCGGGCGCGGTCATTTCGATCCAGGACATGGGCGCCGCGGGTCTGACCTGCTCGGCCGTCGAGATGGGCGACAAGGGCGGGCTGGGCATCGAGCTCGACCTCGACGCCGTCCCCCAGCGCGAGACCCACATGACGGCCTACGAGATGATGCTCTCGGAAAGCCAGGAGCGGATGCTGATGGTCCTCAAGCCGTCGATGGAGGCGGAGGCCCGCGCCATCTTCGACAAGTGGGACCTCGACTTCGCCATCGTCGGCAAGACCATCGCCGAGGACCGCTTCCTGGTGAAGCTGGGCGGCGAGGTGAAGGCCGACCTGCCGCTGGCGGCCCTGTCGGGCACCGCCCCCGAATACGACCGCCCGTGGGAGCCGACGCCGGCCTCGCCCCGGGTGACGGACCTGCCCGCCTGCGCCGATCCGGCCGCCGACCTGCTGGCGCTGATCGGGCGGCCCAACTTCTGCTCGCGCGCCTGGGTGTGGGAGCAGTACGACCACACGGTGGGCGCCGACACCGCCCGCGGCCCCGGCTCCGACGCCGCGGTGGTGCGGGTGCACGGCACGAAGAAGGCGCTGGCCTTCTCGTCCGACGTGACGCCGCGCTACTGCTTCGCGGACCCCGTCGAGGGCGGCAGGCAGGCCGTGGCGGAGTGCTTCCGCAACCTCTGCGCCACCGGCGCCCGGCCGCTGGCAACCACCGACAACATGAACTTCGGCAACCCCGAGAAGCCGCGGATCATGGGCCAGTTCGTCGGCTGCATCCAGGGCATCGGCGAGGCGTGCACGGCGCTCGACATGCCGATCGTCTCGGGCAACGTCAGCCTCTACAACGAGACCGACGGCCAGGCGATCCAGCCCACGCCGACCATCGCCGCGGTGGGCCTGCTGGAGGACCTCTCCCAGGCGATCCCGATGGCGGGCCGGCGCGGCGACGTGCTGATCCTGCTGGGCGAGACCTCGGGCTGGCTCGACCGTTCCGCCTGGCTCTACGAGCTGCACGGGCGCGAGGAAGGCCCGCCGCCGCCGGTGGACCTCGCGGCCGAGCGCAAGGCGGGCGAGCTGGTGCGCGCCCTCAAGGCGGACGGCCTGCTGTCGGCGGCCCATGACCTCTCGGACGGCGGCCTCGCGGTCGCGGCGGCCGAGATGGCGCTCGCCTCGGGCTGCGGCGCCGCGGTCTCGGGCCCGCCCAAGGGCGTGGGCGCCGCCGGCTGGTTCTTCGGCGAGGACCAGGGCCGCTACCTGCTCGCCTGCCCCGCCAAGGCCGCGATGGGCGCGCTCGACGCCGCCGCGCGCGCGGGCGTCGCCGCCCGCCAGGTCGGCACGCTGGAGGGCGACGCGGTGATCCTGGGCGGCGCCTCCGCCCCGCTCGCGGCCCTGCGCGAGGCGCATGGCGCAGGCTTCGCGCGGATGATGGGCGAGGTCGCCTGAGCCTGGCGCGCGGCGGCCCTGCCCGCCGCGCCGCCCCTTCGCCTGCCCGGCCGCCCTCCCTTGCAGGCGGGCGCGGCAGGTTCTACTTCTAGGCGGGAACGGCAATGAATCCGGAGCCTGCCCGATGCCCATGGAATCCCGCGAGATCGAGCGTCTGATCAAGGAGGCGTTCCCGAACGCGTCGATCGAGATCAACGACCTCGCCGGCGACGGGGACCACTACGCGGCGACCGTCATCGCGCCGGAGTTCAAGGGCATGAACCGGGTCCAGCAGCAGCGGGCGGTCTACGCCGCGCTGAAGGGCCGGATGGGGGGCGAGCTGCACGCCCTCGCGCTGACCACACGGGCGCCGGACTGAGCCGGGCTCTGCGCCCCCGACCCGAAATCGTCCCCCGAGGAGGACGCGAATGACCGAAGCCGCGACCAATCCCGCCTTCGCCACGATCGAGGCCGACATCAAGGCCAACGACGTGGTCCTGTTCATGAAGGGCACCAAGTCGATGCCGCAGTGCGGCTTCTCGGCCCGCGTGGCCGGGGTGCTGAACTTCATGGGCGTCGACTTCAAGGACGTGAACGTCCTGGCCGACGACGCCGTGCGCCAGGGGATCAAGGATTTCTCCGACTGGCCGACGATCCCGCAGCTCTACGTGAAGGGCGAGTTCGTGGGCGGCTGCGACATCATCACGGAGATGACGCTGTCGGGCGAGCTCGACCAGCTGTTCGAGCAGAACGGCGTGGCCTTCGACAAGGCCAAGGCCGAGCAGATCCGCGAAGCCAACCAGTAAGCCGCGCGCGCCCCTCCCGGCGCCCGCGTCCCGCCAAATCCCGAACGGGCCGGTCCTCCCCGACCGGCCCTTTCCGCATGCGCGCTCCTGCCCGCTCACGCCCCGACCGACGCCCCGGGCGCGCCCTGCGCGACGCCCGCAGGCCCGCACGAAGCGCCTGTTCTTCGGAGCCGTCTCTCGCTGATGCCGTAAAGAGCGAGTCGCCGGGAGGGGTCAGGGATCGCGCAGCGACCCCCGAAGGGGGCTTGTCCTTGACCCCTCCCGGCGACTCGCTCAGGCATCGTCAGCGAGAGACGGATCCGAAGGACAGGCGCGGCCCCTGTTCTTTGGTGAGTCAGGAGCGTCCGCGACGCCCGCCCCCCGCGCCTCCGCCCGACCGGGAAGCGCCCGGCCGGCTCAGGGAGGAAGCCCGCCCGCAGGGCGCCTCCCTCCCCCGCGCGCGCCCAACGGGCGCGCGCTTCGACGGCTGGCCTCAGCCCGCGTCGACGCCCTCGGGCTTCTTCGCGCGGCCGGCGACCTCGGCCTCGTAGCGGGCCTTCATGTCCTCGACCGCCTGCTCGTGCTTGGCCGCCAGTTCCGGGCGCAGCTTCTCGGCGCGGGCGGCCGAGTCCATCGTCGGCAGGAAGTGGCCCTGGAAATGGGGCATCACGTGCCGGGCGATCAGCTCGTAGCTCTTCTTCGTGGCCTCCGGGTTCGCCCAGTTGTGGGCCAGCATCAGGTAGGCGCCGAAGCCGCCGTTCGACTGCTTCATCAGCCGGTCGATCTGGGCCACCGCCATGTCCGGGGTGCCGATGGCGCCGAAGCCGCTCTCGTTGATGAAGGCGATCATCTCGTCGAGGTTGTCGCCGGGGACCGCCATCTGCGGGAAGGCGGCGACGGCCTGGAAGTAGTGGAACCACTGCTCCATGCCGTAGGCGACGTCCTTCTTGGCCTGCTCCTCGGTCTCGGCGATGTGCACGAGGCCGACGAGGCGCCACTTGTCCCGGTCGACGGTCTTGCCGTGGGCGGCGGCCTCGGCCTCCATCACGTCCCAGTGCAGGGCGAGCGCGTCGAAGCCCGCGGCCGAGGTCGCGCCGATCGACAAGAGCCCGATGCCGTGCCGGCCGGCCAGCCGCGGCCCGGCGGGCGAGGCCACGGCCGCCGCGCAGACGTCGAAGTTCGAGTAGGGGCGCAGGTGCAGGCGCGCCTCGCGCAGGTCCCAGCGGTCGTTCTTGAAGGTGACCGGCTCCTCGCTCTCGAGCAGCTTCATGATCACGCCGAGGCTGTCTTCCAGCAGGCCGCGGGTCTGGGAGGGGTCGATGCCGATCATCTTGGCGTCGGTGGGCAGCGCGCCCGGGCCCGCGCCGAACATCACCCGGCCGCGGGTCATGTGATCGAGCTGCACCATCCGCTCGGCCACCCACAGCGGGTTGTGGTAGCTCAGCGAGGTGACGCCGGTGCCCAGCTTGATGTGGCGGGTCCGCTCGGCGGCGGCGGCGATGAAGATCTCGGGGCTGGCGATGATCTCGGAGCCGGCGGAGTGGTGCTCGCCGATCCAGGCCTCGTCATAGCCGCAGCGGTCGAGCCACTGCATCAGCTCCAGGTCGTTCTGCAGGGCGAGGGTGGGGTTCACGCCCGGCTTGTGGAACGGGGCGAGGAATACGCCGAAGCGCAGTCGGTCGGTCATGGATTTCCTCCCAATCGAACGGTGAGCCGGCGGCGCCGGCGCCCGAGCCTTTCTGGCCGCGGCCAGAATGGGCGCTCGCGCTCCCGCCCGTCAACGGTCAGGCGGCCATAGGATCGGAGGATCGCCTCACGGTTGCGGGAGGAAAGCGCCCTGGTGGGAGAGGATGTTGACCAGCCGCCCGCCGGGTTCGCGCAGGAAGAAGCGGCGCACGCCCCAGGGCTCGTCGGTCAGGGGGCGTTCGATGGTCAGGCCCATGGCCAGCGCGCGGGCGTGGACGACGTCGAGGTCGTCGACCTCGATCGACAGGTCCGGGATCGGCGCGCCGCCCCCGCCCTCGGCGGCGATGGAGAGCTGGGGGCGCTGCTCGGGCTCGTCGAGATGGGCGGGCGGCGCCCAGGTGACGATCCAGCCCAGGTCCATGATCGGCTCGAGCCCCAGCAGCTCCTGCCAGAAGGCCCGGCCGGCGGCGGGGTCGGGGTGGGCGAGGTTGGGAACGATGCGCAGCACGGTCATGGGAGCCTCCGCGGACAGGATCGCGCCGCGGGGGCGTGGCGTCAACGAACGACGGCGCGCGGCTCAGCGCGGCTCGCGCGCCTGCGATCCGCCCATGCCGAGCGCGAGGCCCCCGGCGGCGGCCTCGCGCCGGTCGACCTGGCGCACCCAGGCCGCGGCGAGCAGGCCCAGGAAGGACAGCGCCAGCATCAGCCCCAGCAGCACCGAGGCGCGGGGGTCGAAGGAGATGGCGGCGGTGACGCCGGCGGTGATCGCCGCGCCCCCGCCCACGTTCAGCGCCCCCGCCAGCCCCGCCGCGCTGCCGGCGAGCCGCGGGCGGACCGAGACGGCGCCGGCGTTGGCGGACGGCATGGTCAGCCCGTTGCCGAAGCCCACGAAGAGGGTGGCGCCGAAGACCGAGGCGACGCTGACGTGGCCCGAGAGGGCGAGCAGCAGCCCCCCCGCAAGACCCGCGCAGGCCGCGACCCGCCCGGCGAGCATCATCCCCGTCAGCCCCACCCGCGCGGCGTAGCGCCCCGACAGGAAGGCGCCCGCGGCGAAGCCGGTGGTGATCGAGCCCAGCGCGATGCCCAGCGCCGCGGGGCTGATCCCCAGCGCCTCGCGCGCGATCAGGGGGGCGCCGGCGATGAAGGCGAAGAAGGCCCCGACCGAGCAGGCCATGCACAGCGCGCAGCCCCAGAAGCGGCGGGAGCGGAGCAGCTCGGGATATTCGCGGAACTGGCGGCCGAAGTCGGCGGTGCGGCGGGCGTTGGTCTCGCCCAGGTCCCGCCAGACCACGCAGATCAGCCCCAGGGCGATGAGGGCGTAGAGCGCGAAGGCGGCGCGCCAGCCGAAGCCCGCGTCGAGCAGCCCGCCGATCGAGGGGCCCAGGATCGGCCCCAGCGCCATGGCGGTGCCGATGTAGCCGATGCGGCTGGCGGCCTCCGCCGGGGGGAGCATGTCGCGCACGATGGCCGGCGCCAGGGCCGAGCCCGCGATCATCGCCCCCTGCAGCAGGCGGAAGGCGAGCAGCGTGCCGAAGTCCTGCGCCAGCAGGCAGCCCAGAGAGGCCGCGAGGAACGCGCCCAGGCAGGTCAGCAGCACCGGCCGGCGTCCGAAGCGGTCCGACAGCGGGCCGATGATCAGCTGCAGCACCGCCGTGACCCCGAGGTAGCCCGACACCAGCCACCCCGCCGCGGCGTAGGAGACGCCGAAGTGCTCGGCGATATGCGCGAGCGAGGGGACGAACAGGTTCAGCGTCACCGCGGTTCCTGCGGTCAGCAGGATCAGGGTCAGCAGACGGGGGGGCGTGGTCGCGGCGGGAAAGCGCATGGGCGGGAGGTCCGGCGGAAGGATCGCCCAGCGATGCGGGCGGATCGTTGATCAGGCAGACAGACGATTTTTGCGCGCCCGACGCAAGCCCGCCTGCGCGACGCGCCTCTCGAAGCGCCCCCGGCGTGCCCGTCGCGCGCCTCTGTCCGAGGGACCGAAAGAAAAGCGCGCCCCCAACCGCCCGGCCTGCCTCCACCGTCCCGCGCTGCGCCCCACGCCCGCCTCGACCGCCTCCGCGCGTCGCGCTTCGCGCAACGCCCCCCGCAGCCGCCCAGCGTCCGCGCTCCCGCCTGCAGAGAGGCGAGTCGGGTCGCGGGTCAAGGCTCGCGCAGCGACCCGGCGAAGCCGGGCTTGGCCTTGAGGCGCGGCCCGACTCGGCCAGCACGCTCGCCAGAGGCCGGCCCTGCCGGCCGTCTCAGCATATCGCGAAAAGCCTGAGGAAGCGCGACGCCGAAGGTCTCCCCCCGGCCAGCCCCAAGAAACGGCGCCCAAACGCGAACCGCCCGCGGCGCGCCGCGGGCGGGGGATCGGGATCTTCGGAACGCCGGCCGCGGCGCCTCCGTCGCGGAGGCGCCGCGGGGGATCAGGCGACCTTGCCGTGGCAGTTCTTGTAGCGCTGGCCCGAGCCGCAGGGGCACGGCTCGTTGCGCCCGACCTGGCCCCAGGTGGCGGGGTCGGTGGGGTCGATCTCGGCGGCCTGGATCGGCGCCGGGGCCGGCGCGGGCGCCGCGTCGGCCGATGCGCCGGCGCCTTCCAGCGCGGGCTCGGGGGCCGGCTGGCGGGGCTGGGCGGCGGCCTGGAGCTGGTCGGCGGCGGCGGCCATGGCGGCGCGCTGGCGGGCGGCCTCGTCCTGGCTCATCACCTGCACGTAGGCGATCTGGCGGGTCACGTCGCGGCGCAGGCGGCCCAGCAGGGCCTGGAACAGCTCGAACGCCTCGGTCTTGTACTCGTTGAGCGGATCGCGCTGCGCGTAGCCGCGGAAGCCGATGACCGAGCGCAGGTGCTCGAGCGTCACCAGGTGCTCGCGCCAGTGGTGGTCGATGGTCTGCAGCAGCACCGACTTCTCGATCTGGCGCATCACGTCGGGGCCGAAGGCGGCGGCCTTCTCGGCGATCTGCTCGTCGGCGAGCTTGTAGAGACGCTCGCGGATGTGCTCGTCGTCGACGCCTTCCTCCTGCGCCCAGGCGATGACGGGGATCTCGCGGCCGAAGTCCTGGAGGAGCTTGGCGTAGAGGCCCTCGACGTCCCACTGGTCGGCGTAGGCGCGCTCGGGGATGTGCTCGGCGACGAGGTCGTCGATGTGCTCGTGGCGCATGTCGCGCACGGTCTCCTGCACGTCCGCCGCCTCCATGATCTCCCGGCGCTGGGCGAAGATCGCCTTGCGCTGGTCGTTCATGACGTCGTCGAACTTCAGCAGGTTCTTGCGGATGTCGAAGTTGCGCGCCTCGACCTTGCCCTGGGCCTTCTCGATGGCCTTGTTGACCCAGGGGTGGACGATGGCCTCGCCCTCCTGGAGCCCCAGGGTCTTGAGCATCTTGTCCATGCGGTCGGAGCCGAAGATGCGCATCAGGTCGTCGTCGAGCGACAGGTAGAACGAGGACCGGCCCGGGTCGCCCTGGCGGCCGGAGCGGCCGCGCAGCTGGTTGTCGATGCGCCGGCTCTCGTGCCGCTCGGTGCCGATGACCCACAGGCCGCCGGCCTCCAGCGCGGCCTGCTTGTCGCGCTCGGCCTGGGGCGCGATCTCCTGCATGACCTGGGCGAGGCGCTCGTCGGTCACCTCCTCGCCCGCGTCCAGCAGCTTGCCGCGGGCCATCAGCTCGACGTTGCCGCCCAGCTGGATGTCGGTGCCGCGGCCGGCCATGTTGGTGGCGATGGTCACCGCGCCGGGCAGGCCGCCCTTGGCGACGATGTAGGCCTCGCGCTCGTGGTGGCGGGCGTTCAGGACCTCGTGCGGGATGCCCTTGCCGGTCTTGGCGACGGCCTCGAGATGGGCGGCGGTCGCCTCGAGGTATTCCTTGCGCTCGACCTCCTTCTTCTTCGCCTGCTCGGCGAACTTGCGAAGGACCTCGGCGGTCTTCAGCAGCGCCTGCGGCTGGGAGAGGAGGTGGGAGAGCTGCTCGGACTTCTCGATCGAGGTGGTGCCGACCAGCGCGGGCTGGCCGCGGCGGTGGGCGTCGGCGATGGCCTCGATCAGGGCGAGCGTCTTCTCGTCGCCGGAGCGGAAGACCTGGTCGTCCTCGTCCTGGCGGGCGATGGGCTTGTTGGTGGGGATCTCCACCACCTCGAGCCCGTAGATCGAGCCGAACTCCTCGGCTTCCGTCATCGCCGTGCCGGTCATGCCCGAGAGCTTCTCGTAGAGCCGGAACAGGTTCTGGAAGGTGATCGAGGCGAGGGTGACGTTCTCGGGCTGGATCTGGACGCCTTCCTTGGCCTCCAGCGCCTGGTGCAGGCCGTCGCCGAAGCGGCGGCCGTCCATCATGCGGCCGGTGAACTCGTCGATGATCACGACCTTGCCGCCGCGCACGATGTAGTGCGTGTCCTTCTTGAACAGCTTGTGCGCGCGCAGGGCCTGGTTGACGTGGTGGACGTAGGAGACGTTCTCGGGATCGTAGAGGCCGGTCCCCTCGGGCAGCAGGCCCGCGGCGGCCAGGCGCTGCTCGATGAACTCGTTGCCCTCGTCGGTGAAGTTCGCGGAGCGCGCCTTCTCGTCGATGTCGAAGTGCTCGTCGCGGATCTCGGGGATGATCGCGTCGACGGCGCGGTAGGTCTCGGAGCTGTCCTCGGCCGGGCCGGAGATGATCAGGGGCGTGCGCGCCTCGTCGATCAGGATCGAGTCGACCTCGTCCACGATCGCGAAGGCGTGGCCGCGCTGGACCATGTCCTCGAGCCGGAACTTCATGTTGTCGCGCAGGTAGTCGAACCCGAGCTCGTTGTTGGTGCAGTAGGTGACGTCGCAGGCGTAGGCGGCCTTGCGCTCGGCGTCGCCGACGCCCGGCGTCACGATGCCGGTGGTCAGGCCGAGGAAGCCGTAGACCTTGCCCATCCACTCCGCGTCGCGGCGGGCGAGGTAGTCGTTCACGGTGACGACGTGGACGCCCTTGCCGGCGATGGCGTTGAGATAGGTGGGCAGGACCGCGACCAGGGTCTTGCCCTCGCCGGTCTTCATCTCGGAGATCTTGCCCTGGTGGAGGACCATGCCGCCCACCAGCTGCACGTCGAAGGGCCGCATGCCCAGGGCGCGCTTGGCGCCTTCGCGGGCGACGGCGAAGGCCTCGGGCAGGAGGTCGTCGAGGCTCTCGCCCTTGGCGTGGCGGTCCCGGAACTCCTGCGTCTTGGCGCGCAGCGCCTCGTCGGAGAGGGCGGAGATCTCGGGTTCGAGGTCGTTGATCGCGCGCACCTTGCGCATCAACGCCTTCACCTGACGATCGTTGGCGGTCCCGAAGACCTTCCTGGCGGCGGCGCCCAGTCCCAGCATGTCTCGCCTTCATCCTAGCTGCCGGCCGGGAGCGCCGTAGAGCCCGCTCCGCATGCCGTTCCGAGCGCCCCATGTAGGCGGCGCCAGCCCCGGGTGCCATGCGGTTCGCGGCCGCCCGGGCGGAAATCCAATACGATCGGGGCGCGAAACGGCCCGCTCAAGCGCCATCACCGGGGGGAGAGGGGCGTCGGCGCCCTGCTTGCCCGCCGGTCGGGGGCGCGTTAAACGGGGCCTGACCCGCGCCGCGACGGCCCGTCATGAGCCCAGCGGACAGTTAGGCGGCGGGCGGGGCGCTGTCAACGCGCGCCCCTGTCCCGCCCTGCGCGCGCCCGGCCCGCGACCCGCATGGGAGAGCGAACAGACGGCCCGATCCGCCCCCCTGCCCTGCGCCGCGCGGCGCGCTCGACCGGCGTGGCCGGATCTGGGCGAAGCCGCGGCGGTTTCCCGCCCGGGGTTGAACCCGGGGCGGGGAGGGGACAGGTCCCTCAACCGAAACCATCCGAAAGACCGTCGTCCGGGACCGGACGGCGTCTGCACCAAAGGGAGCCATTCATGCCCATCGCCCGTACGGGCCGCGCCGCGGTCCTCGCCGTCGCGGCCGCCGCGCTGATCCCCGCCTCGCTCGCGCCCTTCGCGGCCGCGGCGCAGGACGCCAAGCCCGCGGCCGAGACCGCCGCCGAGACGACCCCTGCGCCCGAGCCCACGGTCGACACCGTGGTCGCCACGGTGAACGGCAAGCCGGTGACGCTGGCCGAGGTGATCATCGCCCGCGCCTCCCTGCCCCAGCAGTACCAGCAGCTGCCCGACGCGCAGCTGCTGCCGGCGCTGATCGACCAGGCGGTGGTGCAGGAGCTGCTGGCCCAGCAGGCGCAGGAGGCCGGCCGCGGCGACGATCCGATCGCGGCGCTGCACGCCGAGATCGCCAAGAAGTCGTTCCTGGCCGAGTCCGAGATGGCGAAGGTGATCGCCGAGGCCACCTCCGAGGACAAGCTGCGCGCCCTCTACGAGGAGAAGACCGCCTCGATGGAGCCGACGCCGCAGATCCGCGCCTCGCACATCCTGGTGAAGGAGAAGGAGAAGGCCGACGCGCTGAAGGCCGAGCTCGACGGCGGCGCCGACTTCGCGGAGCTGGCGCGCGCGAACGGCACCGACGGCACCAAGGACCGCGGCGGCGACCTGGGCTGGTTCGACGAGGAGCAGATGGTCCCCGCCTTCGCCGAGGCCGCCTTCGCCGCGGACGAGAACGTGGTGGTCGGCCCCGTCGAGACGCAGTTCGGCTGGCACCTGATCCTGGTCACCGGCAAGCGCGAGGCGCCCGTTCCCACCTTCGAGGAGATGCGCGCCGAGCTGGCCCAGGAGGCCGCCCGCGCCGCCGCCACCGAGAAGGTCGAGGAACTGCGCGCGGGCGCGGACGTGCAGATGTCCGACCCGCTGCCCGACGCCTCGGCGATCCGCCGCGACGACCTGCTGTCGCCGAAGTGATCGCCCCTCGGGCGAGGCCGTGGAACGCGGCCCGCCCGGTGCGGAAAAGACCGCGGCGAGGGCCCTGAACGGGCTTCTCCCGGCCGCGCGGACATGGCAAGAGGGCGGGGACGCGTGGGCGCGTCTCCGCCCTTTTTCCGTATCGGGCCGGGGCCCGCGGCCCGCGCCACGGATCGAGCCGGCACGACGAGGCAGGGGACGCGCATGGCCAAGGACGACAAGAAGAAGAAGTCGAAGAAAGCCAAGGCGGCGGCCGCGGCCCCCGCGGGCACGCTGGCCGGCGCGCTGGAGCGCCTGGCCGCCCTGAAGGCCGAGGTCGCCTCGCTGGAGACGCTGCTCGCCCAGGCCGCGCCGGCCGACGCGACGCCCGCCGAGGTGGCGCTGGCGCCCGCGCCCGCAGCCCCCGAGGCCGCGCCCGCGCCGAAGAAGAAGACCCCGCCCCCCGTCTCGCCGCTGGCGCCCGCCGCCTTCCCCGACCTGCCGCCCGTGGCCGGCGTGCGCTTCGCCGCCGTCGAGGCCAACGTGCGCTACAAGGGTCGTCGGGACGTGATGCTGGCGATGCTCGCGCCGGGAACCTCGGTGGCCGGCGTCTTCACCCGCTCCTCCACCCGCTCGGCGCCGGTGCTGTGGTGCGAATCCCTGCGCGACGCGGCCCCGGTGAAGGGTCCGCAGGCGATCCTGGTGAACTCCGGCAACTCCAACGCCTTCACCGGCAAGGCGGGCGTCGCCTCGGTCGAGGCGCTGGCGGCGGCGGTGTCGAAGGCCACCGGCGCGCCGAAGTCGGGCGTGTGGATGGCCTCGACCGGCGTGATCGGCGAGCCCCTGCCCCACGAGAAGATCGCCGCCAAGCTCGAGGAGCTGAACGCCGCGCTCGACGAGGACGCGGGCGAGGATGCGGCCCGCGCGATCATGACCACCGACACCTTCCCCAAGGGTGCGTTCGAGGTGCTGCCGCTGGGCGGCTCGCGCGTGACCATCGCGGGGTTCTGCAAGGGCTCGGGCATGATCGCGCCGGACATGGCGACCATGCTGGGCTTCGTGTTCACCGACGCGGCCATCGAGCGCGACGTGCTGCAGAAGATGCTCTCGGAGGCGACCGAGCGGACCTTCAACGCGGTGACGGTCGACAGCGACACCTCGACCTCGGACACGGTGCTGGTCTGCGCCACCGGCCGCGCGCCGATGGAGCCGATCACGTCGCGCCGGGACCCCCGCGCGGCGGAGTTCGCCGCGGCGCTCGAGCGGGTGCTGCGCGACCTCGCCCAGCAGATCGTGCGCGACGGCGAGGGGGCGACGAAGTTCGTCGCCGTCACCGTCACCGGCGCGAAGTCCGACAAGTCGGCCAAGAAGGTGGCGCTCGCCATCGCCAACAGCCCGCTGGTCAAGACCGCCATCGCCGGCGAGGACCCCAACTGGGGCCGCGTGGTGATGGCCGTGGGCAAGTGCGGCGAGCCCGCCGACCGCGACCGCATCGGCATCCGCTTCGGCGACATCGTGGTGGCCGAGGGGGGCTGGGTCTCGCCCGACTACAAGGACGCCGACGGGGCCGCCTACATGAAGAACCCCGAGCTCTCGATCACCTGCGACCTGGGCATCGGCGAGGGCAAAGCGACCGTGTGGACCTGCGACCTGACGCACGGCTACATCACCATCAACGCCGACTACCGGAGCTGATCGGGTGAGCGGAAGCCCACCCGAAGCTCCCCCGGCCTCGCCTGCGAAGAAGATCGTCCTGGTCGCGGCCTGCGCGCTGATCGACCGGGACGGCCGCGTCCTTCTGGCCCAGCGGCCGGAGGGCAAGTCGATGGCCGGCCTGTGGGAATTCCCCGGCGGCAAGGTCGAGCCCGGGGAGACGCCCGAGGCCTGCCTGGTGCGCGAGCTGCACGAGGAGCTGGGCATCGGCACCTGGACGAGCTGCCTGGCGCCGCTGACCTTCGCCTCCCACGCATACGACGACTTCCACTTGCTGATGCCGCTGTGGATCTGCCGCAAGTGGGAGGGGACGCCGCAGTCGCGGGAGGGGCAGAAGCTCGCCTGGGTGCGCCCGGCGGCGCTGCGCGACTATCCCATGCCCCCCGCCGACGTGCCGCTGGTGGCCATCCTGCGCGACTGGCTGTAGGGCCCGGCCTGCCTCCCTGCCTTCGCTCCCGCGGCGCGGGGCGTCAGGCCACCTGGGCGACCCGGCTGTCGCAGCGACGCTCGTAGAGGCGCCGGTCGACGTCGGTCGCCTCGCGCAGGGCGGCGCGGGCGGCGGGGCCCAGCGCCTCGGGCTCGACCAGGGGCGCGGGCACGGCGTCCAGCAGGCCCGGGCGCGGGGGCGACCAGCCGAAGATCCCGCACAGGTAGTCGAGGAAGGAGTCGAGCCGCGGCTCCACCCCGCACAGGAAGTTCACCCGCGCGAGGTTCGCCTCCGCCGCGCGGAGCTGCGTCTCGTCCGCGGGCCCGTCCCCGATGGCGGGCAGACCGGCGCAGAGCCGGGTCAGCGCGCCCAGCCGCAGGCGGCGCACGCTGGGCGAGGCCAGCAGGCGGGCGACCATCGCATCGGGATCGTCGAAGGGCAGCGCCTCTCGCGGGGCGCCGGTCATGCGCAGCGCCGTGCCGGCCGGCATCTCCCGCAGCTGGGCGGCGAAGCGCAGGAAGGCGACCTCCGGATCCGACATCACGCAGACATGCACGATCCGCTCATGCAGCCCGTCGAAGTAGCCGAAAGGCAGCAGGCCCGAGACCAGCCGCGTGTCGGGGGGCAGCGGCTCCATTTCCTCGGGGTAGCGGGTGCGCGCGCCATGCATCGGATCGTCCAGGCGCAGGCGCCGGCTTTCCGCAATGCGCGGCGCGAAGAACGCCTCGTCCAGGACCCGCCCCACGTAGCCGGGCAGACGACCATGCGATATCAAGAGCTTGGACAAGGAATGGGCCTCCGGTCACCGACAATGTGAACATCGCATGACGATATTCATAATGTTCCTGAAGGCTTGTCAACCACAGGTTGATTTCGATTCGCCATCCCAACCAGAACCGCGCGCGGCTTCGGGAGCCGCGCGCGGAAAAAGGATTTCGCGATGGGACTGAAATCGCCCGCGCCGACGGGGTCCGGGACCGGCGGCGCCGGTCCCGTCGCGCCTCACTTGCTGGCGATGGTGTCCGGGCGCCGGTAGAAGATGTGCGGCCCGATCTCGGCCGTCTCTTCGAACTTGCGGGCCCAGCGGGGGCGCACGGCGTTGGTGTGGTAGTAGGTGGCGCCCCGGGTCAGGGTGCGCGCCCAGCCGTCGAGCATCACGCGGGCCACGCGGCCGACCTGGTCGAAGGCCCCCGGCTCGTTGATGTGCTCGGGCTTGCCGTCGCAGTTGTAGGAGAACTGGCAGGCATGGAGCTTGCCGGAGGCCGCGCCCTGCTTGACCACGCCGCAGACGCTGTCGGGGAACACCGCGGCGTCGACCCGGTTCAGGATCACCTCGGCCACCGCCACCTGCCCCGCGAGGCTTTCGCCGCGGGCCTCGAAGTAGAGCGCCTCGGTCAGGCAGCGCCATTCGGGCCCGCCGGCGGCCTTGGCCTTGTCGAAGGCGTCCCACGACTGCTGGCCGGCGGCGACGCCGGCGAGGCCGAGGTTGGTGCGGCTCTCGCCCCGCTGCAGCGAGGCGAGCGTGTTGCGGTCGGCGAGGTCCAGGCTCGCCAGGTCGCCCGCGCCCGAGGAGCGCGGCATGACGCGGCCCTGGACCGCGTCGAGGTCCACCGCCCCGCGGCGCTGCATGACGCCGGCCAGCGCCGCCCGCTCGGCCCCGAGGGCGGCGGTGACGAAGCTGGGCGCGTCGGCGCGGGCTGCTTGAGTCGTCGCGAGCGCCCCCGAAAGGGCGACTCCTGTGATCATCGCGGCTCCCAGGAGAGCTCGCGGACGAAGGATCGCGGCCGCCAGGCGGCCGGCGGTCCAGCGATGAAGCTTGCGCGCCATCGGGCCTCTCCGGTCGTGTGCTGATCTCGTCTCGAACGGCCTGTTGTCACGTTCGGCGCCCTTGAATCCAGCAGGAATGCCCTTGCCGCAGGCAGGGACCCGGAGAGGTTATCATCTAATTGTATGAAATCGCTCTATAAAAGAGTTAATGACGCAAGACCCCATTTACGCTGTTTTCCAGCCTTGCCATCGCCTGACCGGCCGTTTGAAAGGGAGACTCGGCGAATCGCGGTGATTCGAGGTCGCCGGCCGCCGCCTCCAGCCCCCGCCGCCCCCACTGGGCCCTCAGCGCATGCTCCGCCCAGGCGCGGGCGTTGCGGTCGCGCTGGGCCTTCAGCGTGTCCCAGGGCACGTCGGCGACGCGCGCCTCCAGCGCCTCGACGGCCGTCTCCGCCCCGTCGAGCTCGGTCGAGGAGCAGGCGATCGCCCGGGGCGTGGAGCCGTCGGGACGCGGCGGCGCCAGCGAGAGCGCGCCCTTGAGGTCGGCCAGCGCCCGGCGGGCGGGCTGGCCGAGGTCGGCCTTGGTGACGATCAGCAGGTGGGGCACCTCCATCACGCCGGATTTCATGAACTGCAGGCTGTCGCCCGAGGCCGGCTGCACGCACAGCGCCACGGTGTCGGCCATGTCGGCGATCTCGGTCTCCGACTGGCCCACGCCCACCGTCTCGACCAGCACCCGGTCGTAGAGGGCGCGCATCAGGGTCATCGCGGGGTAGGTCAGCTCGGCGAGCCCCCCCAGCCGGTCGCGGGCGGCCATCGAGCGCACGAAGACGCCGCGGTCCTCGGGATCGGTCTCGATCCGGGTGCGGTCGCCCAGCAGCGCGCCCCGCGAGCGGCGCGAGGACGGGTCCACCGCGATCACCCCCACCGTCCGGCCCCGGCCCCGCCAGGACGCCACCAGCCGGTTGGCGAGCGAGGACTTGCCCACCCCCGGCGGCCCGGTCAGGCCGACCACGTGGCCCATCGGGTTCTGGTGGGCGGCGTCGAGCAGGGCCAGCGTCTCGGGCGCCTCGGGGCGCGCCTCGATGCGGGCCAGCGCCCGGGCGAGCGCCGGCTTGCCGCCGTCGCGGATCGCGCGCAGCAGGGCGGCGCCGTCGGGCGCCTCGGCGGAGGGCTCGGGGCGGGTCTCTGTCGTCACGGGGATCAGGCCTCGGCTTCTTCCTGGAGGCGACGCTGCAGCACGGTGGCCTGGGCGCAGGCCAGCCGCGCGATGGGCACGCGGAAGGGCGAGCAGGAGACGTAGTCGAACCCCGCCGCCTCGCAGAAGCGGATCGACGCGGGGTCGCCGCCATGCTCGCCGCACAGGCCCAGCGGGATGTCGATGCGCGTCTCGCGGGCGCGGTCGCGGGCGATCATCATCAGCTCGCCCACGCCCTCGACGTCGAGCGAGTGGAACGGATCCTCGGCGAAGACGCCGGAGTTGACGTAGTCGCGCATGAAGCGCCCGGCGTCGTCGCGGCTGAGGCCGTAGGTCATCTGGGTGAGGTCGTTGGTCCCGAAGCTGAGGAAATCCATGTCGCCGGCCAGGTCGCCTGCGCGCAGCGCCGCGCGCGGCGTCTCGACCATCACGCCCACCTTGTAGGAGAAGGCCTTGCCTGTCTCCTCCGACACCGAGGCCGCAATCTGGTCGATGTCGCGGCGGATCAGGCTGGCCTCGCGGCGGGCGGAGACGAGGGGGATCATGATCTCGGGGCGCACCAGGGGGCCGTCGGTCCAGCTCTGCGCCAGCGCCTCGAAGATGGCGCGGGCCTGCATCTGGTAGATCTCGGGCATGGTGATGCCCAGCCGGCAGCCGCGCTTGCCGAGCATGGGGTTGAATTCCTGCATGTCGGCGATGCGCCGGCGCAGCTGGCGCAGGCTGAGGCCGGTGACCTCGGCGAGGTCGTCGATCTCCTCGTCGGGATGGGGCAGGAACTCGTGCAGGGGCGGGTCGAGCAGGCGGATGGTGACCGGCAGGCCCTGCATCACCCGGTAGAGGCCCATGAAATCCGCGCGCTGCATGGGCAGCAGCACCTCGAGCGCCGCGCGCCGGTCGGCCTCGCGATCCGCCAGGATCATGCGGCGCATGGGGGTGATGCGGCCCTTCTCGAAGAACATGTGCTCGGTTCGGCACAGGCCGATGCCGTCGGCGGCGAAGCCCAGCGCCACGCGGGCGTCCTGGGCGGTGTCGGCGTTGGCGCGCACCCGCATCCGGCGCAGCTTGTCGGCCCAGCCCATCAGCTCGGCCAGCGCGCCGGAGAATTCCGGCTGCACGGTCGGCGCGGCGCCCGCCAGCGCCTCGCCCGAGGCGCCGTCGACGGTGATCGCGTCGCCCTCGCGGAAGACGCGCCCGTCGGGGGCGGTCAGCTCCCGCGCCTCGAGGTCGAGCGAGAGGCCCGAGCAGCCCACCACGCAAGGCGTGCCGAGGCCCCGCGCGACCACGGCGGCGTGGGAGGTCATGCCGCCGCGCACGGTCAGCACCGCGGCGGCCGAATGCATGCCGCGGATGTCCTCGGGCGAGGTCTCGACGCGCACCAGAACGGCGGGGATCCCGCGGGCGGCGGCGGCGTCGGCGGCCTCGGCCGAGAACACGATGGGCCCCGAGGCGGCGCCGGGGCTCGCCGGCAGGCCGCGGGCCAGCAGGTCGCGCGGGGCCATGGGGTCGATGGTGGGGTGCAGCAGTTCGGACAGCATCCGCGGCTCGACCCGCAGCACCGCGTCCTCCTCGCCGATGGCGCCGGACTTGGCGAGATCGACGCAGATGCGCACCGAGGCGCGGGCGGAGCGCCGGGTGGGCTCGGCCCCCAGCACGAAGAGCGCCCCGTTCTCGAGCGTGAACTCGAGCGTCATGGCGTCCTCGAAGGCGCGCTCGGCCTTGGCGCCCAGGGCGCGCAGGCGGTCGGCGACCTCGGGGGCGGCCTCCTCCAGCGAGGGGTCGCGCACGCCGGCCTCGCCGCGCTCGGCCGCGCCGATCAGGCGGGGGGTGCGCAGGCCGGCCAGCGCGTCGTTGCCCTGGGCCTGGAACAGCATCCGGCCCGAGAGGCCCGGCGCGCCCGACCGCTCGGAGCGGAAGGCGACGCGCCCCGCGCCCGAGAGGCCCGCGCCCAGGCCCAGCGCCATCTCCTGCACGATCAGCGCCAGCCCCCCCTGCTCCGGCCCCCCGCGGGAGACGCGCAGCAGGCGGGCGGAGGTCGAGGCCCAGGCGCGGGCCATCGCGCCCATGGCGGCGGCGAGCTGGGCGGCGGGGGAGGCGGGGAACGGGTCGCCCGTCTCCTCCTCGTGCAGGTCGAGGAAGGTCTCGATCAGCTCGTCGAGCTGGTCGGCGTCCAGGTCGTGCTCGCTGTCCGCGCCATGGGCCTTCAGCAGGTCGTGGAGCGCGTATTCGAAGGCCTCGGGATCGGCGCCCCCGACATGCACGGCGAAGGCGTGGATCAGGCGGCGGGTGGCGTCGCGGGCGGCGCGGGCGCCGATGCGCGGCTCCAGCCCCTCGACCGAGGCGCCGAGGTTGAGCAGGGTCGCGGGCCCGCCCCATTCCTTGCGGCCGGGCGAGGCGCGCAGCGCCAGCAGCGCGCCGGGGGCGAGGCCGGCCAGCGCCGCCTCGAACCCCGGCCCCAGGGCGGCGGCGCCGCGGTCGGCGAGCTCGGAGACCGCGGCGGCGGCGACCGCGAAGCCGGGCTTCACGGGCATGCCGAGGGCGGCGAGGCGCGACAGGGTGGCCGCCTTGCGCCCGAAGCGCTCGGCGTCGAGGGCCCCGTCGGGGCCGATCTGCGCGTAGATCTCGCGCGAGAACTCGGTTTCGGCGCGCAAGGGCGCCTCCCTTCTGCGTTTTGTGCTTTGCAGCATTCGTATCGTCGCATCCGCGGCGAAGGAAGGAAAGCCCCGCCGCCCCCGCGGACGGGCTCGCCCCCCCGCCCCGCCCTCCGCCTGCGTCTTTCGCGCATCGGCCCGCGCCCCGGCGCCCGGTCGCGCGGCCTGCGGCCCTCGCAAAGCGCCTGTTCTTCGGAGCCGTCTCTCGCGGATGCCGTAAAGAGCGACTCGGCGGGAGGGGTCAGGGATCGCGAAGCGACCCCGCGCTTGCGCGGGGCTTGTCCTTGACCCCTCCCGCCGAGTCGCTCAGGCATCGTCAGCGAGAGACGGATCCGAAGGACAGGCGCGGGGCCCTGTTCTTTGGTGAGTCAGGAGCCCGCCGGAGGCTCCCGCCCTCCGAAGTCCGGGTGCGTCCGAACCCAGAAGTCCAAGCCCGCCCGCAGGGCGCCTCCTCTCCCGCCCCCGGCTCAGGCCTTCACGAACAGCTCCCGCGGCCGGTCGCACAGGCACTGGGCCGGGCCGTCGTCGGCGATGACGATGGTCTCGGTGATCTCCAGCCCCCAGGCCTCGGTCCAGATCGCGGGCATGAAGTGGAAGGTCATCCCCGCCACCAGCGGCGTGTCGTCGTTCAGGCGCAGCGAGATCGTGCGCTCGCCCCAGTCGGGGGGATAGCTCAGCCCCACCGCGTAGCCGCAGCGCCCGTCCTTGTGCAGCCCCGCCCGGTGCAGCGCCGAATAGAGCCCGCGCGCCACGTCCGAGGCGCGCGCGCCGGGCCGCCCGGCGTCGAGCCCCGCCTCGATCCCCTCGGCCACGGCCTTGGCGGCGTCGACCATCTCCTGCGGGGGCTTGCCGAGGTAGACCGTCCGGCAGAAGGGCGCATGGTAGCGGCGGTAGCAGCCCGAGAGCTCGAAGAAGGTCGGCTCGCCCTCCTTGAACGGGCGCCCGTCCCAGGTCAGGTGCGGGGCGGCGCTGTCGGGGCCCGAGGGCATCATCGGCACGATGGCGGCGTAGTCGCCCCAGATGTCCTCGCCGTCCTCGGTCTTCAGGCCGCGGATGGCAGTCGAGAAGATCTCGGCGGTCAGGCGGTTCTTGGGCAGGCCCGGCTCGATCATCTCGAGCGCCACGTCCTGCAGCGCCTCCGAGATGCGGGCGGCGCGGCGCATGAACACCAGCTCCTCGTCGGACTTCACCGCGCGCAGCCAGTTCACCAGCGCGGTCGCGTCGTAGAGCTCGGCCTCCGGCAGCTCGTGCAACAGGGTCAGGTGGGCGCGGGCGGAGTAGTAGTAGTTGTCTAGCTCGACCCCGATGGCCGAGCGGCCCAGCCCCAGCTCGCGCAACAGGGCGGCGAGGTCCTGCATCGGGTGGCGGTCGACGGCCTGCACGAAGTCGTCGTTGTAGGAGCGCAGCCGGTCGTCGCCGATCCAGCAGGTGCGCTTGGCGCCCTCGGCGTCCATGCGCCGGCCCCACCAGATCGGGTCGCCGTCGTGCAGCACCAGCACCCCCTGGTGGACGTAGAAGGACCAGCCGTCGTAGCCGGTCAGCCAGGCCATGTTCGAGGGATCCTGGACGTAGAGCGCGTCGAGCCCGCGCTTGCGCATCTCGATCCGCGTCAGCGCGAGGCGGCGGGCGTATTCGGCGGCGCTGAAGGCGGGATCCTCGGCGGGCATGGGGGCTCCATCAGGCGGGTCGGGCGGCGGCATCCTGAACGGGTATGGTTTCGCCCGCGTGAACGATGTTTCTCCAAGACCCTGCGTCGGCGCGCCCGAGGGTTCAAGCGCCGCCGACTGCGGCGGGGCCGCGCGGGGCCCTCGCCCGGTCCGGGCGCGCGAGGGCAGGCCGCGTCGCCGACGGCGCCCGAGGGCCCTTGCCCGCAGGCGGCCCGCGTCGGAAGGTCGGGGCCCCCGCCGCCGCCGGGAGCCGCCCGTGCCGCCGAGACCGCCCGCCCCGCCCCGCGCCGCGACCTGCCCCCGCCCCGGCCCGCCCGGGCGGGCGCGGGCGGGCGTCGCGGTCCTCGGCGCCGCCCTGCTCGCCGGATGCGCGACCTCGCCTTGCCTGCGCGGGAAGGCCGACGACGCCCCTTACATGGAACGCCTGAACGTCACGCGCGTCGACGTCGCCCCGGCGGCGGACGACGACCCGCGGGTCATCGCCCTGCGCAAGGACTGGTCGGACCCGCAGAGGTGGAGCGACGGCCGCGCCGCGCTCTACGCGGAGGCGCCGGCCTGGCGGGCGCGGTGGATCGTGCGGGACCCGCGGCTCGGACAATGCGCCGGAGATGCGCGCCTCTACGAGTCGCTCCTCCTCCTCTCCTGCGACCTCGGCCTGGCGCTGGGCGTGGCGAGCGAGACGCTGCGGATCGCGGGAGAGGAGGTCGCCCTGCCCGCCGGCGACCGGGTGATCGAGGCGATCCTGATCGACCCCTCGCTCGCGCTCGACGACGCGCCCGCGGACCGCGTCGCGCAGGTCTGCCCGCTGCTGCAATACAGCGAGACGCTCTCGGTGCGAAGCTTCGACCTGCCGCCGGCGACCCTGCCCGACTGAGCCGTCTTCAGCCCGCGGTCCAGCCCCCGTCCACCTTCAGCGCCGAGCCGGTCATCATCCGCGAGGCGTCCGAGCACAGGAACACCGCCGCCGCCGCCACGTCCTCGGGCGTCGCGGGCTTGCCCATCGGCATCCGCCGGCCGACGAACTCGACGAAGGCGGGGCTCTCGAAGAAGGGGGCGGTCAGCGGCGTGACCACGAAGGTGGGACAGAGCGTGTTGGCGCGCAGCCCGCTGTCCGCGAAATCCACCGCCATGGCCTTCGTAAACCCCTCCATGGCGTGCTTGGAGGCGCAGTAGACCGACCGCTCCGGTCCGCCGACATGGCCCATCTGGCTGGAGACGTTGACGATCGAGCCCGCGATCCCCTCCGCCGCCATGCGCCGGGCGGCGGCCTGGGCGGTGAAGAAGGCGGCGCGGACGTTGAGGGCGAAGACCGCGTCGAAATCCGCCTCCTCGACCTCGAGGAAGCGGCCGTGACGGGCGGAGCCGGCGTTGTTGACCAGCGCGTGGAAGGCCGGGCGGCCGTCGAAGAAGGCGCGCACGGCGGCGAGGTCGGTGACGTCCAGCGCCACGGCCTCGGCCTGGCCGCCCTCGGCGCGGATCCCTGCGGCGGCGGCCTCGACCTCGTCGCCCGAGCGGGCGATCAGCGCGACCTCGGCGCCAGCGTCGGCGAGCGCCCTGGCCATGGCCAGGCCCAGGCCCCGCCCGGCGCCGGTCACCGCGGCGCGGCGGCCGTCGAGGCGGAAGGAGGGGAACGGGGTCATGGGCGAGCCTCCGGCGCGGCTAGGGAAACGGACGCGCCCAGAGAGCCGGAAGGCGGGGCCGGGTCAAGCCATGGGCGGGAAGCGAGGGACGGGACGCGAGGGGCGGAGGCGCCCTGCGGGCGGGCTTGGGCCCGCGGCGGGCGGCGCGCGTCCAGAGGGGCGGCGGCGGCGGGGCGGCGGGAGGAGGAAGGGCGCTTCGGGAGCTCACCAAAGAACAGAGGCCGCGCCTGTTCTTCGCAGCCGTCCGTCGCTGAAGATGCCTGAGCGAGTCGCCGGGAGGGGTCAAGGACAAGCCCGCGCAAGCGCGGGTCGCTTCGCGATCCCTGACCCCTCCCGCCGACTCGCTCTGATCGGCATCAGCGACGGACGGCTCCGAAGAACAGGCGCTCGGCGGCGGGCTCGGGCGTCGCGCCGGGGCCTGGGGCGGGCGGGGGCGCCCAGGCCCCCGGCCGGAGGGGCGTCACTTGGAGAAGACGACGGTCTTGTGGCCGTTGAGCATGACGCGCCGCTCGAGATGCGCCTTCACGGCGTGGGCGAGGACGCGGGATTCCACGTCGCGGCCCTCGGCCACGAAATCCTCGGCGGACATGGCGTGGGTGACGCGCACCGTCTCCTGCTCGATGATCGGGCCCTCGTCGAGGTCGGGAGTGACGTAGTGCGCGGTCGCGCCGATCAGCTTCACCCCCCGCTCGTAGGCCTGGTGATAGGGCTTGGCGCCCTTGAAGCTGGGCAGGAACGAGTGGTGGATGTTGATCACCTTGCCGTAGAGCCGCTTCGAGAGCTGGTCCGACAGCACCTGCATGTAGCGCGCGAGGATCACCAGGTCGGCGCCGGTGTCCTTCACCAGCTCCAACAGCTTGCCCTCCTGCTCGGCCTTGTTGTCCTTGGTGACCTTCCAGCAGTGGTAGGGGATGCCCTCGCGCTCGGCGTCGGCGCGGCTGTCCTCGTGGTTGGAGACGATGGCCGCGATGTCGGCGTCGAGCCAGCCGACGCGGCGCTGGTAGAGCAGGTGCTGCATCGCGTGGTCGAATTTCGAGACCATCACGATGATCTTCGGCCGGCGCGCGCTGTCGCCCAGCGCGATGCGCATCTCGTAGCGGTCGACCACCGGGCGCAGGGCGCGGTCGATGTCGTCGACCGTCAGATGCGCGGGCGCCCAGAAGGCGATGCGCATGAAGAAGCGGTTCATGGCCGGGTCGCGGAACTGGTTGGATTCCTCGATGTTGCCGCCGATCGAGGCCAGCTCGGTGGTGATCGCTGCCACGATGCCCGGCTTGTCGTCGCAGCTGAGATTCAGCACGAACTGGCGGGGGTCGGCGGGTCCGGTCATGGCGGGTCCTCTGCGGTTGCGGGCGGCGCGGGGCGCGGGTGGCGGGACTATGACGATCCCCGGCCCCGGCGCCAGAGCCATGAGCGGCGGGCGGCGCTACGGAAGCGACCTCGCGCGTCGCCGATGAAGAAGGAACGACCGATGGACGGACGCCTCGCCGCGATGCTGGCGCGCCACGCGGGCCCGGGCCGGATCGTGTGGATCGGCCTGCGCCCGGAGCGGCGCGCGCCGATGCAGGCCATGGAGGCCGCGGAGATCGGGCCCCACGGCCTGCTGGGCGACCACGCCCGCCCCGGCCGGCGCGCCGTGACCCTGATCCAGGCGGAGCACCTGGAGGCGATCCGCTCGCTCGCCCGCGCGCCGGAGGCGGGCTTCGCCGACCTGCGCCGCAACCTCGCGGTCGCGGGGCTGAACCTCCTCGCCCTGCGGGGGACGGACCTGCGCGTGGGCGGCGCGGCGCTGCGCATCTCCGGCCCCTGCCATCCCTGCTCGCGGATGGAGGAGGCGCTGGGCCCCGGCGGCCACTCCGCCCTGCGCGGCCACGGGGGCGTGACGGCCGAGGTCCTCGCGCCCGGGCCGTTGCGCCTGGGCGACGCCGTCGTCCCCATCGAGCCCGACGCGCCGCCCGCCGCTTGATCCGCGCCCGGCGCATCCCCATTCTCCGCCCCGCAACCAGGGAGCTTGGATGCTGGAGATTGTAGCCCGCTGACCGCCTCGCCCGCCGCCCGTCCCACGACGGCGCGGCCCGATGGACTGCGTCTGCGGATCTCCTTCCATGAACATTTCGAAACGCGAGCAGCGCGTGCTGCACGCCCTCGCCCGCGGCGGGGCGCTCGTCGTCGAGCGCGCGCCCAACGGCAAGCCCCTCTCCGTCGACTGTCTGACGCGGGAGGGCTGGCGGCTCGAGGACGGCACGATGGCCGTCTTCCGCCGCCTGGTGCGCCGTCGCTGGATCGTCTCCCACGCCGGCGGCCCCTACCGGCTGACGCGGGCCGGCCGCCTGGCCGTGCGCGCCCAGCCCGACAACCGCGCCTGACCCCGGAGGGACGCGCCCCGCGCGCGTCCCTCCCCCGGGCTCCGTGCGCCCCCCGGGAGCGCCTGTTCCCCGGAGCCGTCCGTCGCCGATGCCGGAAAGGGTCCGGGCGACGAGTCGGTCCAGGATCGCGAAGCGACCCCGCGCCCCGCGCGGGGCTTGTCCTTGACCGACTCGGCGTCCGGGCCCAGGCATCGAGGCGACGGACGGATCCGGGGAGCAGGCGCGGGCGCTTCTGTTCCCGGGTGAGTCAGGAGCACCCCCTGCGCCCCTAGATGGCGCTCCGCGCGAAGCGCCCCCCGAGCGAGCCCCGCCTCGCGAGGCTCCCCGCGCGCCCCCCTTCCAACGCCGGCCGCCCCGTTGCACCCTCGGCGGAGACCGAGACGCCCCCCGGGAGGACCCCAGATGCGCGCCATGCGCCTTCACGCGCTGAACGAGACCCTTCGCCTCGACGAGCTGCCCGCGCCCGAGCCCGGCCCCGGCCAGGTGCGCCTGCGGGTCGAGGCCTGCGGGCTGAACTTCGCCGACACGCTGCACGTGAAGGGGCGCTACCAGGAGAAGAAGACCCTCCCCAGCGCGCTGGGCGGCGAGGTCTGCGGGATCGTGGACGCGCTGGGCGAGGGCGTCGCCGGCCTCGCTCCCGGCGACCGGGTCGCGGCGCTGGTCGAGGAGGGGCTGGCCGAGCTGACGCTGGCCGACGCGCGCCTGTGCACGCCGGTGCCCGCGGGGATGAGCCCGGCCGACGCGGCCTCCTTCCAGGTGGCCTACGGGACCTCTCACGTGGCCCTCGACCACCTCGCGAAGATGCAGCCGGGGGAGCGGCTTCTGGTCACCGGCGCGGCCGGCGGCGTGGGGCTGACGGCGGTGGAGATCGGCAAGCTGATGGGCGCCGAGGTGATCGCCTGCGCCCGGGGGCCGGAGCGGCTGGAGATCGCCCGGCGCGCGGGCGCCGATCACCTGCTGGATTCCGAGAGCCAGGACATCCGGGAGGTCTGCCTCGGGCTCGGCGGGCTCGACGTGGTCTACGACGCGGTGGGGGGCGAGCAGTGGACGGCGGCCTTCCGGTCCTGCCGTTTCGGGGCGCGGCTGCTGCCGATCGGCTTCGCCTCGGGCGAGGTTCCGCAGATCCCCGCGAACCACCTGCTGGTGAAGAACCTGACCGCCATCGGCTTCTGGGTGGGCGCCTACAAGACCCACGCGCCGACGGTGCTGCGCGACAGCCTCGCCCAGCTCTTCGCCTGGTGGGTCGAGGGCAAGCTGAAGCCCCACGTCTCCCACCTCCTGCCGCTGGAGGAGGCCGAGGCGGGACTCGACCTGCTGCGCACGCGCAAGGCGACCGGCAAGGTCGTGGTGACGATCGGCTGAGGCCGGCCCCGGGCGCCCCGGGCCTGACCCGGGGCCTCGCCCCGCCGGCCCCGGGGCGCGGCGTGGCGAGGGGGATGGCTACTCGGCGGCGAGCGCCCGGTCGGGGATGCCGCGGTAGGCGTCCTCGACGAACTCCGCAAGTCGGTCGACCAGCGGGTTGGGGCCGCCGTCGGCGCGATACATGTTGATCAGGTATTCGGGCAGCTCGGGCAGCGCGCCGCCGTGGCGGATCACCTCGAGGTGGCGCTGCGCGGCGGTCTCGATCACCGCGTGGACGGCGAGGTCGGCGGAGACCGAGGCCTCGATGGTGCGCGTGGTCTCGGATTCCACCGCCATCTCCCAGGGGATGCCGGCGTCGTCGAGCGCCTCCTGCACCGAGGCGCGGAAGATGCAGTTGTTCTCGAAGGCGAGGCGCAGAGGGCGGGCCTTCCAGGCGTGGCCGCCGGGCGCCCCGACCCAGACCAGGGAGGCGCGCTCCAGCAGCTCGGCGCCGGGGCGGGGGGTGTGCTCGGTGGTCAGGATCAGGTCGGCCTCGCCGCGCTCGCGCAGCGCGTGCAGGCGGCGGGTGTAGGAGCTGACGAGGGTGACCTTCACCCTGGGGAACTCCCGGCTGAAGCGCTGCAGGACCCGCGGGATGTGCGGGTAGACGATGTCGGCGGGCACGCCCAGCGTGATCTCGCCCTCGAACGCCTGCCCGGTCAGGCGGCCCCAGGCCTCGTCGTTGAGCGCGATCATGCGGCGCGCGTAGGACAGCAGAAGCTCCCCCTGGGAGGTCAGCTGAGGGGCCCGGCCGGAGCGGTCAAGCAGCGGCAGACCGATGGATTCCTCCAACCGTTTCAACTGCATGGAGACGGCGGACTGGGTCAGGTGCAGCCGCGCCGCGGCCTTGGTCACGCCGCCGGCCTCCGCGACCATGGCGAAGCTGCGCAGGGCGGTGATGTCGAGGTTGCGAGGCATATCAAGCTCCGTGATGAGCGCCGTCAAAACCATTCGTTTGCGGAATGTAACACGCCCAACCATATGCATCAACGACGGTGATGCAGCGCTTGTTAAGCATCACGATCGGTGAATGGAGACATGACATGACCAACACGGCTATCGCGACCCGCGCGCCCGCCGCCGCGTCCCGCGGCGTGGGCGTCTTCGGCTTCGTTTCCCGCTTCATGGAGATGCGGGAAGTGGCTCGGCAGCGCAAGGCGCTGGCCCGGCTGACCCCGGAGCAGCTGCGCGACATCGGCCTCGACGGCGACCTCGCGCGCAGCGAGGCGGACCGCCCTTTCTGGGACGCGCCGCAGGGGTGGCGCTGATCGTCGCCGGATCGGGCGCGCCCCGATGGACGCAGGCCGCCGCGTGCGGCGCCGACGCAACGGCAACCAAAATTTAACCGGACGTGAAAGATAGTCGGGCGCGTGAGATCTTCACGCGCCCGTCGCTTTTGGGTAATGCGGCCGGCCTAAACATGAGCGCGCCAAGGACGAGTGGTGTGGGGAGCGCATGATGATGAACGGTCGGACGAACATGTGGAGACGCGTGCAGCGCGACCGGCGGGTCGGCCGCTGGAGCGTGCGCCTGACCCTGGCCGAAGCGAAGATGCGCCGCGAGATCGCCTGGCGCTACGGCTGGTGACCGGCCGAGGCGCCCTCGCCCGCCGGGCCTGAGGGCGCGTCGCGAGGGCCGGGGCGTCCTCGCAACCTCCCGCTAGAGCAGCGGAATCTCCATCAACTCCTGATAGATCGGCCCGTCCGGGCCCAGGTCCGAGCGGTAGACGACCGCCGTCTGCGCCGTGAAGGGCGGGGCGGCGAAGGCGGCGTTGCGCGCGAGCCAGCGCGCCAGCCCCTCGCCCGCCGGCGCCCGGGTCGAGAAGCGGGCGACGGTGACATGGGGCGTGAAGCGCTCATGCGGCAGGTCGAGCCCGCCGCGCCGGCAGGCCCGCCGGATCGAATCGCGCAGCTCCGACAGCGCGGGATCCGGGCGCACCACGACATGGGCCGAGCGGGGGCGCGCGCCCCCGAAGGCGCCCACGCCGCGAAGCTCGACCGTGGGGGCGGGGGGCGAGATCCCCTCGAGCTCCACCGCCACGTCCTCCAGCAGCTCCGGGCGCCGCTCGCCGAGGAAGGCGAGCGTCAGGTGCAGGTTCTCCCATGAGGTAGGGCGGCCCTCGTCGACGTCCTCGCCCAGCTCTTCCAGGCGGTCGCGGAGGGGATCGGGAAGGGGGAGGGCGACGAAGGCGCGGATCATGGGCGGTTCCCGGCGTCGGGCGGCTTTGATGCGGGCGCGCAGATGACCGCGCCCGCCCGCCCCGATCAACCCCCGCGCGCCGCGGGGCGACGATCGCCCGCGGGGACGCGGCGCCGTCGCCTCGGGGCGCGGCCGCCCTCGCGAGGCTTGAGCCCGTCCCGCGCCCCGGTCCATGATCCGCGCCGAGAACAACGGGCGCCCGGATCTTGCGGCGCGCCCACCGGGAGGATTTCGATGACCGACGCGACCCGGGACGACGCCGTCGTCCCCTGGCCCATCTCCGTGCCCCAGTCCGCGCTGGACGACCTGAACGCCCGTATCGACCTGACCCGCTGGCCCGAGGCCGAGCCCGCCCCCGGCGGCTGGGTGCAGGGCGCGCCGCTGGCCAAGGTGCGCGAGCTGGTCGACTACTGGCGCAACGACTACGACTGGCGGCGGTGCGAGGCGATGCTGAACGGCTTCGGCTCCTACCGCACGGTGATCGAGGGCCTGGGCATCCACCTGCTGCACGCCCGCTCCCCCCATCCGAACGCGAAGCCGCTGCTGATCACCCACGGCTGGCCCGGCTCGGTCATCGAGTTCGCGCAGATCATCGGGCCGCTGACCGATCCCGCCGCCCATGGCGGCGATCCGGCCGACGCGTTCCACGTGATCGCCCCGACGCTGCCGGGCTACGGCTTCTCGGACAAGCCGACCGAGACGGGCTGGGGGGTCGAGAAGATCGCCAAGGCCTGGGAGGAGCTGATGCGCCGCCTGGGCTACGACTCGTGGCTCGCGCAGGGCGGCGACTGGGGGGCGGCGGTGACCACGCAGCTCGGGCACATCCGCGCCAAGGGGCTGGAGGCGATCCACCTCAACATGCCAAGTTTCGTGCCGGAGCGGGACGATCCGAACCCGGGGCCGGAGGAGAAGCGGGCGCTGGAGCGCAACCGGGCGCATCGGCACGAGCACACCGGCTATTCCCGCATCCAATCCACCAAGCCGCAGACCCTGGGCTATGCGCTGGTCGACAGCCCCGTGGGACAGGCGGCCTGGATCTACGAGAAGATGCACGCCTGGACCGACAACGACGGCGATCCCGAGAGCGTGGTCTCGAAGGACGAGATGCTCGACAACATCATGATGTACTGGCTGCCGGGGGCGGGCGGCTCCTCGGCGCGTCTGTACTGGGAGAGCTTCCGCAGGCGGCCGCCGCAGGTGGACATTCCCGCCATGGCGACGGTCTTCCCGCGGGAGATCGTGCCGGCGCCCCGCTCGTGGTGCGAGAAGGTCTACACCGACCTGCGCCGCTGGACGGAGGTCGAGAAGGGCGGGCATTTCGCGGCCTTCGAGCAGCCCGAGATCTTCGTGCGCGAAGTGCGCGACGCCTTCCGTCCCTTCCGCTGAGCGACGGGCGGGGGGGCCCTCGCGCCCCCCTGCCCTACCCCTCCAGCTTCGGCCCCCAGCGGCGCGCCGCCGGCGCGGCCGAGGCGCCGTGCAGGATCGCCGAGACCGCCACCGCCAGCCCCGCGATCGCCAGGATGTCCTCCCCGTGGGAGAGGTCGCGCCCCTCGACCGCGACCAGCGCGAACAGCGCGGTGGCCAGCCCCCGCGGCCCGAACCAGCCGAGGAACAGGCGCGCGCGGGGCGGCGCGCCGGTCCCGCTCAGCGACAGCCAGATCGCCAGCGGCCGCACCAGGAACAGCGAGACCAGCACCAGCGACAGCTCCAGCCAGCCGGCCCGGTCGAAGGCCTGCGGCAGCATCGAGGTGCCGATCAGCACGAAGGCCGCCAGCACCAGCACCTGGCCCTCGCCGTCCAGGAACTCCGCCAGGAAGCCGCCGGGCGGCTGACGGGGGCCGGTGAGCGAGAGGGCCGCGCCGAAGCCGAGCCCGGCGGTGAAGCAGGCGACGAAGGCGTTGCCCCCCGCCGCCTCGGCCGCGAAATAGGCGAAGCCGACGATGGCGAGCGCGGCGATGCCCTCGGATTCCTCCTGCGGCCAGCGGCGCGCGCGGGCGAGCCCCAGCAGCGCGCCCCCCGCCAGCCCCGCCCCCAGCCCGGTCAGCGCGCCGAAGCCGATCTGGGCGGCCATGAACTGCACGAAGGCTCCCAGGCCTCCGCCGGGCCCCGCGCCCTCGGCCGCGCCGGCGAGCGTGGCGAAGAGCAGGACCAGCGGCAGGGCGAGCCCGTCGTTCAGCCCGCTCTCGACCACCAGGGCGCGGCGCACCCGCTCGGGCAGCAGGGGGGAGGTGGCGACGGCCTGGCCCAGCGCCGCGTCGGTGGGCGCGAGGATGGCGGCGACCAGCGCGACCTCGAGCAGGGGCCAGTCCGGCAGCATCAGGGCGCCGGCGGCGAAGCCGATCAGGATCGCCAGCGGCAGGCCCAGCGCCAGCATCCGCGTGGGCCACAGGTGGGCGCGCAGCAGCGCGCGGGCATCGGTGCGCGCGGCGTCGGAGAAGAGCACGACGGCGAGCGCGATCTCGGCCACGATGTCGAGCCGGGCGTCGAGCGCGCGGGGCGCGAGCCCGACGCTCCACAGCCCCAGCCCCAGCGCGAGGCAGATCACCGGCATGGTCAGCGGCGTCTCCGCCAGCCGCCGCGCGGTGGCGGCGTAGGCGAAGACCCCGATGGCCAGGATCAGCATGGTCGGCTCGTGCATCGTCGCCCCCCCTCGGGCGCCGGCGCGGGGCCGGCGCAGGGGCTCAGGGAACGACGGGGGGCGGCGGGCCGCAAGGGGGGACCGGCCCTCGCCGCGCAGTCGCCCGCGTCGGTCGCATGTCATTGCGCCGTCCCGTCCCCGAGGCCAGGCGCCCGCGAGCGCCGGGCGGCGGCGCATCGACATGCGCCCGACGCGAAAGGGCCGGGGCGTCGCCGCCCCGGCCCTTCCGGTTCGTGGATCGCCCGAGGGGTCAGGCGAACATCAGGTCGTCGGTCGAGAGGTGGTCGAAGTCGTCCGAGGTGACCTTGGCCACCTTGTCGTGGTCGACGATCACCCAGGCGTAGTCCTTCTTCTTGTGTTCCTTGAAGGACACGTCCTCGAAGCCGACCGCGGGCTTGAAGCCCTCGACCAGGATCGTGTCGACGCCGGCCTCGAAGTCGGTGATCTCGTCCCAGCCGCCCTTGCGCTGCACGACGAAGACGTCCTCGCCCTCGCCGCCGGTCATCAGGTCCTTGCCGAGGCCCCCGACCAGCAGGTCGTCGCCCGCGCCGCCGCGCAGATCGTCCTTGCCGCGGCCGCCGTAGAGCGCGTCGTCCCCGGCGAGGCCCTTCAGCAGGTCCTTGCCGTTCTTGCCGTAGATGAAGTCGTCGCCGGCGGTCCCGATCAGCTCCTGCTTGCCGTTGCCGCCCACGATCACCTCGCCCGGCACGAAGCCGAAGTCGAAGAGCGCCAGCACCGGGTCGTGGTCCGAGGCCTGTTGCGCCTGGTCGGCGTTGACGTGGACATAGTCCACCTCGACCCCGCCCAGCAGGTTCGACGTGGCCAGGATGTGGTCCAGCGCCTGGGCGTTGCCGTCGAAGATGTAGGACCACACGTCCCCCTCCTCGGCGAACTCGGCCAGGTGCGTCAGCACCTTCTCGGCGCCCGTGCCGGCCAGGTCCTCGGCCACCTCGTCGGTGAACTCGAAGGTGTTGAGGTCGCCCATCACCACCACCTTGGCGTCGGCGTTCGCCGCCACCAGGGCGTCGACCACCTCGTTCACCGCCTTGGAGGCCGCCTCGCGGTCGGCCTCGCCGCCCTGCTCGAAGGGCTGCTCGGCGCCGAAGATCGGGTCGGAGCCCGAGCGCGAGGGGAAGTGGTTGTTGATGAGGACGATCTCTTCGCCGTCGAACGAGAAGACCGCGAGCAGCGGCTCGCGGGTGCCGGCGAAGGCGTCCGGGTCGCTCACCCCGTAGGCGGCGAGCGCCTCGGCGTCCAGCGTCTCGGAGGCGACCAGGTCCACCCGCTCGGCGTTGTAGAGGAACGCGTTGCGGATGTTGCCGCCGGGCACGCCGCCGTGGCTCTGCTCGGTCCCGTAGTCGGAGTCGATGAAGCTGTACTCGGGCCCGCCCGCCGCCACGATGGCGTCGATCAGGGCCTGCAGCGTCTCGTCCGCCGCCACGATCCCGTCCATCAGCCCGTCGGAGACGCCGGAATTGTCCTGGATCTCCTGCAGGCCGATGATGTCGGGCGAGTTCAGGTTGGCCACGATCTGCTGGGCCAGCGCCTGGATCTGGGCGGCGTCGTCGTCGTCCGAGTCGCCCGTCCCCGTGGCCGAGGTCAGGTTGAGGACGTTGAAGGTCGCGACCGACAGCTTGTCGGACGTGCCCTCGAGCTCGGAGACCTCGGGCGCGTTGGTCGAGGGCGTCTCGACCGTGAATTCCTCGGTCACCGCGATCTGGTAGTTGCCGAAGTCGTAGCCGACCACGCCGGTGACGTCCGAGAGGATGTCGCCCACGTTCAGGTCGGGCGCGTCGAACCCGTCGGGCAGCAGGCCCGAGTCATACTGCAGCTGGATCCGCTCGGGGTTCAGGTCGCCGTAGCCGTCGGCGTCGGCGTTGATCTGCAGCACGCCGCGGTCGGTCAGGCCGGGGGTCGTGCCCGCGCCCTCGTCCGAGACCACCCAGGTCTCGTCGAAGCGGTTGGTCGGCGAGATCACCGCGCCGCCCTCGACCGTCACGCGCATGCCTTCCAGGCTCTCCCAGAAGTCGATGGCGTCCTCGGTCGGGTCGAAGTGGACCGGATCCTCGTTGAGGTTCACGGGCAGCTCGTCGTCCGAGATGATCTGGTCGGGGATCTCGCGGCCGCCCGCGCCGATGACGATCGCCGCCGGCAGTTCGTTGCCCGAGGACAGGACCTCGACGGTGGGCGAGGTCAGCTCGGTCAGCGCGAGGTTGCCCGAGCCGGCGACATACTCGGTCACCGTGCCCTTCACCTTCGCCTCGTCCCCGACCACGACCGCGGGGGCGGAGCCGGTGTAGACGAAGATCGCGTCCGAGGTGGCGTCGTCGCCGTCGCCCTCGGGGTCCTGCAGGTAGAAGCCGTTGCTGTCCACGGCGGTGACGATGCCGGTGGTGGTCACCGTCATCCCCTCGAACGCCGACATGTGGCCGGCGCCCTGGATCTGGCCGATCGAGGCCTCGTCCGGCAGCAGGTTGAACAGCGAGGTCGTGCCGGTCACCTCGTAGGACACCGCGATCTGCGCGAAGCCGGTGGAGCTTTCGGCCTCGGGGATGAACTCGATGACCTCGGGGGCGAGGTCGCCGGCGCCGAAGCCGGGCATGTAGTCGACCAGCGACACGTTCGTCGGATCGGTGATGTCCATCACGAACACGCCCGAGTCCCGCTCCATGCCGATGAAGGCGAAGGTCTTGCCGTAGGCCTGGCCGATCTCGATCGCCTCGGGCTCCGGCCCCTTGGCGTCGGAGCGGTTCTCGCCGTCCTCGCCGTCGTCGTCGTTGAAGCGCTCGGGGTAGTTGGCGGCGATGAAGGTCTCGAACAGCGAGCCGGAGTCGTACACCAGCGTCCCGTCCTCGGCGAAGATCGAGAAGGAGCGGGTGTTGAGCGCGTGCAGGACGTCGATGTCCCCGTCGCCGTCGAGGTCGCCGTCGACGGTCGAGACGGCCAGGCGCTCCAGCCCCTCGATGTCGACCGAGGGGTCGATCAGGCCGGCGTCGGCCAGCTTGCCCACCCGCTCGGCGTCCCAGCCGCGGTCGTCGCCCTCGTTGGCGGTGACGAAATAGGTCTGACCGTCCACCTCGTAGGAGGCGACGGCGTCGGGCATGAACAGGCCCACGAGATCGTCGAAGGTCTCGAGCTCGATGATCCCGTTGTCGTTGGCGTCGAGCTCATTGCCCTCGGTCGAGTAGTCGCGCGTGCCCAGCCCGATCACCTCGGTGATGGTCATCGAGGCGAGGTCGAGCACGGCGACGGCGTTGTTCTCCTGCAGCGTCACGAAGGCGGTGGCGCCGTCGGGCGAGAGGGCGATGTATTCCGGCTCCATGTCCTCGGCGAAGGAGACGCCGGGGGCGATGCGCACGCCGGCCTCGCGGGCCAGGTCCTCGAACCCGTTGAAGGCGGCGAAGTCGAGCACGGTGGTGGCCGGCGCGGTCGGGTCGGACACGTCGATCACCGCGATCCCGCCCAGCGGGTCGTCGTCGTGGTCGGAGTCCTCGTTCTTCTCGCCCTCGAGCGCCACCAGCACCTTCGTGCCGTCGTCGTTGAAGGTGATCATGTCGGGCAGCACGCCCACGTCGGCGGTCGAGATCAGGGCGCCGCTCTCGGCGTCGAAGATCGCGACGAAGCCGTTCTGCGACTGGGAGACGGTCGTGCCGAACAGGTCGACGTCGACGGCCGGGCGGGCGATGGCCGCCACGATCAGGCCGTTCTTGATGTCGACCGACTGCACGCCGTCGTAGCCGGGCAGCGCCGAGAGGTCGATCGACAGCAGCAGCGACCCGGTGGCCGCGTCCAGCACGTCGACGCTGTCGTCGGCGCCGTTGGTGGTGACCAGCTTGCCGTCGTCGTATTGCACCACCTCGGAGCCGCCCTCGCCGGCGCCCGAGTCATGCTGCCACACGCGCGACAGGCGCACGGCGCCCGAGGGCTCGGGCGCGTCGATGCCGGCGCCCGGCTCCTCGATGGTCGCGCCGGACTTCACCACGATGTTCTGGAAGGCGAAGGCCTCGGAGCCGCCGTCCGTCGAGCCGCGGAAGGTCAGCGTCAGCTGGGAGCCGGCGCCGGCCACGGCGGCGGCGAACTCGGTCAGCTCGTTGGTCAGGGCGATGCCGCCCACGGTCAGGGGATCGTCGAGCGAGACCTCGGCGCCGCCGGCGAGCGTGTAGGTCAGCGCGGCGTCCTCGTCCACGACCGCCTCGAACAGGATCGTGGGCGCGGCGCCGTCGATCGAGACCTCGAAGGCGAACGCATCGTCGCTCTCGAAGTCGCCCATCGCGCCGAGGTCGATGGAGATCGAGAGGTCGCTCCGCCCGGCGATGTCGAAGACCCAGGCGGCCGAGACCTCGCCGGCGGGGTTGTCGCCGTTCACCGTGTCGGTGACGCCGAAGAACGGGTCGAGGTTGGTGTCGTCGACGATGCCCAGCGTGTCGGCCGGGAAGGTGACGAGGCTGTCGTCGAGCACCGCGAACGGGATCGAGGGGGAGGCGTCGCGGTCGTAGATCTGCGCGCCGTCGCCGGAGGAGGAGAAGGCGTCCGTGAACGCGTTGGCGTAGGAGACCAGGTTGACGGAGGCGCCGCCGGTCAGGTCGGAGGCGACGACGGTTCCGCCGACGGCGGTGGGCGCGGACGGGGTCGGAAGGACGGCCACGAGCGTTTCCCTTCGGAAGGGCGACCCCGGGGAGCGGGGCGCGGATCGAACGACGCCCGCGCGCGGGCGCGTGCGGACGGGCCCGACCGCGTCCTGCGGCCGGGTCGGCCCGCCGGGTCGCGGCGGAGCCGGGCCAGCGGTCCATATCAGCGGAAATCGCAGCGATCTTCGCGGATTAACGAAGTTTAGGTTTCGGAAACGTGACGGTTCTGCGACCGGTTCGAGTTGACCTTGCGGCCGCAATGGGGCCTCCCGCAGACCGGGATTCATCCCCGTCGCAGGATCGCCCTGCGCGAGGGCGCCGGACCCGCGGCGCTCAGAACCGGGTCTTGAGGAAGATCGCCTCGGGCAGGTTGCGGATGACCGTCATCAGCAGCGCCCATTTCCAGTGGATCACGTGGTGGCGGCGCTTCTCGATCCCGTCGACGATCAGCTTCGCCTGGGCCTCGGCCGAGATCACCAGCGGTTTCGGCAGGTCCATCCCCTCGGTCATCGAGGTGGCGACGAAGCCGGGGCGCACCAGGGTCACCAGCAGGTCGGTCGCCGCGTAGCGCTGGCGCAGGCCCGAGAGCATCGTGGCGAAGCCCGCCTTGGCCGCCCCGTACCAGTAGTTGCGCGCCCGCCCCCGGTCGCCGGCGACCGAGCCGATGCCCACCACCGCCGTCTTGCCCGGAAGCGTCGCGAGGCGGGCGGCGGCGGCCTCCAGCGTCACGGCGGGGCCGGTGAAGTTGGTCGCGACGATCTCGGCGATCTTCGCGGGGTCGTCCTGCGTCTCCTCCTGCTCGCCCAAGAGGCCCACGGCGCAGAGCACGATGGCCGGCGTCTGAGGCAACGCGTCGAGGAAGGCGCCGGCGGAGGCGAGGTCGGTCGCGTCCCAGGCATGGGTGGTGACGGGCACGTCGAAGCGGGTGCGCAGGTCGGCGGCGTCGCGCTCCAGCGCCTCGGGCCGGCGGCCGGCGAGCTGGATCGGGCGGCCCTTCGCGGCCAGCAGCTTCGCGACCTCCCGCCCCATGTCGGAGCCCGCGCCCAGGATCAGCGCGGGGCGGCGGTCGGCGGCCCGGGAAGCAGGGGGCGTGGCGTCGGTCAAAGGTCCAGTCTCCGGGCGAGGGCGGTGGCGAAGGCGCGCGCCCGGGCGGGCGAGGCGCGGAAGGCGGGGGCCCGGGGCTCGAGCGCCTCGAACTCCGCGGCGGTCATGCGGGCGTCCTTGGCGAGGTAGATGCGCCCGCCATGCTCGGCGGTCAGGCGGTGCAGCCGCTCGATCACGAAGAAGGCGCGGGGCGTGGCGGGGAAATCCAGCG
This sequence comes from Albimonas marina, assembly GCF_029223255.1. Classification (GTDB taxonomy): domain Bacteria; phylum Pseudomonadota; class Alphaproteobacteria; order Rhodobacterales; family Rhodobacteraceae; genus Albimonas. Next base: position 60,130 of record NZ_JARHUC010000007.1, on the reverse strand, counting down.
CCAGGGTCCAGCCGCGGCGGGGGAACGACAGCGTCGCCCCCTCCCGCCCCGGGCCCAGCGCCTTGAGCACCGCGAGGAAGCTGCCCTGCCCCGCGGCGGAGGTCGTCTCGAGCATCGCGCGAAGGCCGGCGCGGGCGGTCTCCGGCGGCAGAGCGCACTGGAACTGCACGAAGCCGCGGCGGCCGTAGATGCGGTTCCAGCCCAGCACGGCGTCGAGCGGGTGGAAGCACTTGCCCCAGTCGACATAGGCAGGCCCCGCCCGCTCGGCCCGCCCGCCGCCGGCCCAGTAGAGCGCGTTGAAGGCGCGCATGGTCAGCAGGTTCAGGGCGAAGCCGGGGACCAGATCGGGCGGGGGCCCGAGGCGCTTCTCCTGCGCCTTCAGCGCCCAGCGGTCGAGCTTCTGCGTGGCCGGCAGCTCGTCGTAGGCCGCATCCTCGGCGCGGTAGAGGATGGCGCGGCCCAGCGCCCGCCCCCCCGCCAGGCAGTCGATCCAGGCGGAGGTGTGGGTCCAGCCGTGGGACGCCTCGATCAGGTCCATCGCGGCGTCGAGGCCGGAGGCGCGCCGCGTCTCCTGCCGCAGCCAGCCGCTGTCCACGCGACGCAGGCGGAGGGCGGCGCGGGCGATGAAGCCGGTCAGGCCCATGCCGCCGCAGGTCTCGGCGAAGCCGGGATCGCCGGGGGCGAGGCGGCGCACGGTGCCGTCCGCGCCCATCACCTCGACCCACTCGAGATGGTCGCCGAAGGCGCCGCCGCCGGGCGCGTGGTGGTTCTTGCCGTGGACGTCCGCGGCGATGGCGCCGCCGAGGCTGACGAAGCGGGTGCCGGGGACCACCGCCGGGAACCAGCCGCGGGGCAGGAAGGCCGTGGCGATCTCGCCAAGCGAGACGCCGGATTCCGCCACCAGCACCCCGGTCTCGGGGTCGAAGGCGTGCAGGCGGTCGAGGCGCGCGGTCTCCACCGCCAGCCCGGGGCCGGAGGCGGGCGGCAGGGCCGCGTCGCCGTAGGCCCGCCCCAGGCCGCGGGGGGCGATGCCCTCGCCCTGGCGGCGCAGCGCCTCGGCGGCGGCGGGGAGGTCGGCGGGGGCGACGCGATGGGCGGGGACCACGGGGCAGCGGCCCCAGCCCGACAGCGACGCCGGCGGCGGCGGGCCGTCGGCGCGCAGGGGGGCGGGGGCCTCGGCGCGGCGGGCGTCGCCCGCCCGCCCGTCGGCGGGGGCGCGCGGCAGGGCGAGGCTGGGGACCGGCCGGCGGGTCATCCCCGCCGCGGCCTGTCGGAGGGCGTGAAGACGAAGCGGCGGTCGAACTGGTACTTGGCGACGTAGCCCACCATCAGGCCCAGCACCGCGCCGGTCTCCCGCGCGAGGTCGCTGCGCCACAGCCACCAGGCCAGCGCCTCGGAGCCCCAGAAGATCGCCGTCGTCGCCACCCCCATCAGGGTGTAGAGGGCGAAGCGCCGGGCATGGGCCTTCGCGCCGGTCGAGCGGTCGAAGAAGATCCAGCGCTTGTCGAGCAGGTATTTCACCACCAGTCCCACCGCCGTGCCCAGGCCGATGGCGAGGATCAGGGCGAGGGGGCCCTGCCACTCGGCCCGCCAGCCCAGGCGCCCGCCCGCGGCGACCACGCCCAGCAGGTCGTCCAGCACCCAGTCCAGCAGGTCGGGCGCCCAGCCGAAGGCGACCGCATCCTGCTGGCGCAGGGCCGAGAGCACGAGGCGCTGGGCGGCGAGGTTGCACACCGTCGCCAGCACCGCGAAGGCCACGTAGCGCACGGCGATCTGCAGGGCCGTCAGCTGCGGCCCGCGGCGCAGCCCGCCGCGCCCGTAGGCGGGGAAGCCCGCCGGTCCGGCGTCGCCCTGGGCGGCGTAATCGGGGGGGTCGATGCGTTTCAACGGCGCGCTCGATTCCATGCGGCTAGAGGACCGTCGCCGCGACGCCGATCAGCAGGATGCCGAAGCCGCAGGCGATCGAGACCCCGTCCTTCACCGCGAACAGCACCGGGTCGTCGTCCATGCCGCCGCGATGGGCGATCATCACCATGCGCGACACCCAGTAGAGCAGGATCGGCGGCGCCCCCCACAGCATCATCGGGGATTCGTAGAGGCGCTGCACCGCGGGCGAGTAGATGTAGAGCGCCAGAACCAGCACCGCCGTGTAGCCCGCCGCGATCGCCATCATGGTGACCACGTTCAGGTCCTCGGCCCGGTAGGCGCGCCCCGAGCTCTCGGTCCGCCCGGAGGCGGCGAGGTCCACCAGCTCGGTCTGCCGCTTCATCGCGGCCAGCGACAGGAACAGGAAGGTCGAGAGCGCCAGCATCCACGGCGAGGGCTGGAGCTCGACCGCCATCGAGCCCGCGATCACCCGCAGGGTGTAGAGCCCGGCGAGCAGGCAGATGTCGATCACCAGCTCCCGCTTGAGGGCGAGGGAATAGAGCAGCGTCGCCCCGAAATAGACGCTCAGCACCCCGAGCGTCATCGCGTTGACCAGCGAGGCGAGCGCGAAGCCCGCCGCGAACAGCCCCCCCGCCATGGCGATCCCGTGCATCGCGGGGACCTGGCCCGAGGCGAACGGCCGGTTGCGCTTGCGCGGATGGGCGCGGTCGGCGTCGAGGTCCAGCAGGTCGTTGATGCAGTAGACCGAGGAGGCGACCAGCGAGAAGGCGACGAAGGTGGTGGCCACCGCCAGCACCTCGCCCCCCGCCTCGCGGTGGGTGGCGAGCAGGGGCAGGAACACCAGCAGGTTCTTCAGCCACTGGTGGGGGCGCAGGGCGCGGAGATAGGCGCGCGCCCGCTTCGGCAGGGAGGGGCGCGGATCGACGATCACCGGAACCGGGGCGCCCGCCTCAGCCGCCCGCTCGCGGGCCTGGCGCGCCACCCGGGGCGCGGCGCCGACCACGATGGCGCGCCGCGCGCGCGCCCACACCGGCAGGTCGGCCGCCTGGTCGCCGGCGTAGTCGAAGCCGCGCTCTCCGAAGCGCTCGACCAGGAAGCGGGCCTTGGCCTCGCCGCCCAGGTTCAGCCCGACGCGCGAGCCGTGGGCGCTGTCGAAGAGGCCGATGTGCGCCGCGACCGCGTCGGCGATGCGCTGGTCGGCGGCGGTGACGAGATGCACCTCGCGCCCCGCTGCGCGGGCGGCGCGGATCAGCTCCAGCACCTCCTCGCGGTAGGGCAGGCAGGTCACGTCGAGCTCGACCCGGTCGGCGACGGCGGCCTTCACCGCGGCCTTGCCGCCGGGCGCGGCGCGGGCGACGCCGATGAACTCGGGCAGGCCGCAGGCGAGCAGGCCGACGGCGCTTTCATGCAGGGTGTCGACGCGGGTCAGCGTGCCGTCGAGGTCGATGATCAGGGGCGGCTCGGCCCGGGCGAGGCCCGCATCGGATGCGGCGCCGTCCGGCGCGGTCTCGTCGCGGGGCGCGCCCTCCGTCCCGTCGAGGAAGGCGGGGTCCTGCGCGTCGTCCGGGGCCGGACGCGGGGCGAGATTCCGGTCGCCTGGGGACATGTTCCGCTTTCCCGCTGCCGCACGCGTCCGTCGCGTCGGCGCGCCGACGGTCCCGACACGGTCGGGAGGGACGCAATGACTCTGCCCACATGAACGGAATCTTGCAAGAACAAGGGCCGCCCAGCTGGGCGGCCCCCGGTCGCATATCCAACGAAGCCCCGGGCGTCGCCCCGCCCCGGAGACCGGAGCGGGACGGCGCGCCGATCACGCGCCGTAGTCGGCGGGCAGCTTGTCGTAGATCTCGGACTGCAGCTTCTCGAGGATGGCGTCGGTGTTGTCCATGCCGACCTCGGCCACGATGCCCTCCCACTTGGTGATCAGGCCCTTGAGGGTCTCGAGCTTGGCGGCGGCGTCCTTGACCCCGTACTTCTCCTCGGCGGTCTGGATGATCGCGCTCTCGTCGCCGGCGACGAAGGCGTCCTTGTCGGCCTTCATCTCGTCGGAGGGCTCGATGATCTCGACGCCGTGCTCCTTGGCCTCGGCCAGCACTTCCTCATCCGAGGAGGTGTAGAACAGGGTGGCGCCGAGGCTGGCCTTGGCGGCCTCCGACAGCAGCATCTTGCGCTGCTCGGCCGAGAAGCCGGCCCAGCGGTCGGCGTTCCAGGTCATCATCGACAGGGAGTGGTAGGTGCCCAGGTTCAGCAGCGTGTTGTACTTGGCCGTGTCCCACAGCGAGTACGAACGCAGCGCGCCCGGCGCCTGGATGGCGATGTCGAGCGCGCCCTTGTCGAGGCCCTCGAACATCTCGGACGACGGCACGTTCACCTCGATGGCGCCCACGGCCTGCGCCCAGCGCGACCACAGCGAGCCCGGCACGCGCATCTTCTTGCCCGCCAGGTCGGCGGTGGAGCGGATCGGCTCCTTGGAGATGATCGTGTAGGGCGAGGTCGAGTAGGTGCCCGTGTAGATCAGGTTCTGCGCCTTGTACTCGGCCAGGCAGTCCGGGCAGTGCAGCAGGTTGAACTCGGTCGCCATCGCCATCGCGACGATGTTGTTCGGGGTCGAGAGGCCCATGTCCGCGACGAGCTGCGCGTTGGGGAACTCGGCCGGGAAGTAGGTCATGGCCAGCATGCCCACGTCGGCGATGCCGTCGCCGATGCCGGTCATCGCGGGCTTGGCGCCCAGCAGCGCGCCGCCCTGGAAGTACTTCACCGTGAAGTCGCCCGAGGCCTCGACGTTCTTGATGAACGGATCGTAGCCGCCCACCGACACCGGGTGCTTGGGGCCGACCCACAGGGTGGCGGTGATGCGCTCGGCGGCCGCGGCGGGCGCGGCGATCGCGACGGCGAGGGCAGCGCCCGTCGCCCATTTGGCGATCATGTTCATGACAGGTCCTCCTCCTGTGTCGTGGTCGCGCGCGGCGGCGTTCCCGGGTCGGCCGCGCGGTCGGCGCGCACGATGAACCGAACGGCCGGCGAGAGTCCATGGGTTTCGCACTGCGGTTTGCGCAAGCCGCTTTGCGGCGCCGCAGCACGGAGGCCGATCTCACGATGACGCTACGGCACAAGCTCGACCTGCCGGCCGGCAGGCTTGAAAATCCGAAGGTTGCGGCGCATGACGGAGACGAGGCTCGACGCCCGCCCCGCCGGCGCCTCCGCCCGGGTCGGCGCCGCCGGCCCGCGTCGTCGCCCCCCGCCGTCCCCTTGCGTCTCCCGTGCCGGACCCCGCCTTGCCCCAGTCGCCCGACGCCGCCCTTCCTCCCGCCGACGCCCCGCAGACCGGCTCGCTGGCCGCGACCGGCGCGCCGCCGGCGCAGGCGCGCGCGGGCGGGGCGCTGAACGCGGCGATCGCGGCGCTGCTGACGCTGGTGGCGGCCTCGGCGCTGATGGAATCCTTCTCCGGCTGGCATTGGGCGAGCGGCCTGTCGGTGGGCGCGCTGCTGGCCGCGACCGCCGTGGGCCTGCCCCGCATGGGCCGGCGGGAGCAGCTGCTGCTCGCCGTCGCGATCGCCGTCGGCGGCTGGGTCGCGCTCACGGTTCCCGACGCGGGGCCGCGCATCTACGAGGCGCTGGACCGGGCGGCGTTCCTGGCGGCCTTCATGCTGCTGCTGGCGGTGCTGCGCGACGGCGCGCAGAGCTCGGCCGACGTCGAGGCCTGCGGCGCCTGGCTGACGCGCCAGCCGCCCTCGCGCCGCTACGGCGCGATCGCGACGGGCTCTCACGTGCTGTTCCTGCTGATCAACATCGGAACCCTCAGCCTGCTGGCGCCGCTGATCCGGGCGGGGATCCGCGACAGCCTGGCGGCCGGCGACGACCCGGAGGTCGTGGCCGCGAAGGAGCGTCGCCAGCACTGCGCCCAGATCCGCGGCTGGGCCTGCGCGATCATCTGGGCGCCGACGACGGTGACCCAGGCGGTGCTCGCCTCGCTGTTCCCCGACGCGGACACGCGCATCGTGCTGGCGGGCGGCATCGGCTGGGCGGCGCTGGCGCTGCTGGCGGGGATGTTCGAGGATCGCCTGCGCTTCCGCGGCCTGTCGCGCCGGATGGCGGCGCGCGGCGTGCAGACCCGCCGCCCGCCCCTGCCCGCCCCGCGCCTGGCGCTGGCGGGGATCGGGCTGGTGTGCCTGGGCCTGGGCGGCGTCGCGCTGGGCGTCAGCCTGGGGGCCGGCGTGGGCGTGGTCACCGCGCTGATGCTGGGCGCGCCGGTGCTGACGCTGGTCTGGATCTACTTCCAGGGCCGGGCGAAAGGCCGCTCGCGCGCCGACGCGCTTTACGAGACCAGCCGGCGGGGCCGGCGCATCATCACCCGCACCACGCCCGAGAGCGCGCCCGAGGCCTACACGCTCGCCTTCGCGGGCTTCATCGGGGCGATGGCCGCTGCGCTGGTCCCGGCCGGCGTGCTGGGCGAGACGGCGGCCTCGATCCCCGCCTGGGCGCTGCTGATGATCCCGCCGCTGGTGATGTGCATCGGGGTGCAGTTCGCGCTGACGCCGATGCTGTTCGCGGTGTTCTTCGGGCAGGCGCTGGCCTCGGCCTCGCTGCCGGTGGACCCGGCGCTGCTGGTGCTGTCGATGGGCGGGGGCTGGTGCCTGGCGATGACCTGCTCGCCCTTCGGGGCGGGGGCGCTGGTGCTCGGCCGCGCCTCGGGGATCTCGCCGGCGACGCTGACCTGGGGGTGGAACCTGCCCTATACCGGGCTGGCGGCGATCCTGCTGGCGGGATGGCTGGCGCTGCTGAACGAGCTGGTCTGAGGACCGGCGAGGAGCGACCCGCCCGCGGGGCGGACCGAATTCAAACGACCCGGCCCGAAGGCCGGGCGCGACGGGAGGAAGACGGATGACCAAGCGCTGGACGCGACGCCCCGAAGGCTCGACCTGGGGCGACTGGGGCCCGGACGACGAGCTGGGCCGGATGAACCTGCTGGGGACCGAGCAGGTCCTCAAGGGCGTGGCCGAGGTGAAGGAGGGGCGCGCCTTCCTGCTGTCCCTGCCCCTCGACCTGCCCGGCGGCAACCTGCTGAACCCGCGCCGGCATCCGCCGCGGCTGTTCGCGACGAACCGCGACGGCGAACCCTCCTACAACTTCGAGGTCTCGCGCCTCGATCCGAAGTTCACCGACGTGATCTCGGACGACGCGGCGCTGATCCACCTGCAGTATTCGACCCAGTGGGACGCGCTGGGCCACGTGGGCGGGCGCTTCGACGTCGACGGCGACGGCGAGGCGGAGGCCGTCTACTACAACGGCTGGCGCGCGGGCGAGGACGTGGTGGGGCCGAGCGAGGCGGAGGCGCCGTTCGAGGGGCCGAAGGCCAAGCGCCTCGGGATCGAGAAGATGGCCGAGACCGCCGTGCAGGGCCGCGCGGTGATGATCGACCTGCGCGCCCACCTGGGCGACGCGCGCACGCTGGTCGACATGGAGATGCTGGGCCGGATCATGAAGGAAGACGGCGTGACGGTCGAGGCGGGCGACATGGTCTGCCTGCACACCGGCTTCGCCGACCTGATCCGCGGCATGGCCGGAAACCCCGACGAGGAGACGCTGCACGGCGCCTGCTCGGCGCTGAACGGCCGCGACGAGGCGCTGAAGACCTGGGTCCGCGACTCCGGCGTGGTGGCGCTGATCGCCGACAACTACGCGGTCGAGGCGCACCCGGCGGCCGAGGGCCATGGAGACTGCTGCGCCTTCCTGCCCCTGCACGAGCTGTGCCTGTTCCAGCTGGGCGTGCACCTGGGCGAGCTGTGGTGGCTGAGCGACCTCGCCGCCCACCTGCGCGCCGCGGGCCGCTCGCGGTTCCTGCTGACCGCGCCGCCGCTGAACCTGCCCGGCGCGGTGGGCTCGCCCGCCTCGCCGGTCGGCACCGTCTGAGCCCGGCCTAGCCGCGGGAGGCGCCGCGGCGGGCGGCGCGCCCGGCCCGGCCGCCCGCCCGCGGCGCGGGGCTGGCGGGCCGCCCGCCGGCGCCGTCTCCCGCGGCGCGCGGCGCGGCCGAATCCCTCGCGGCGCCCGGCGTCGGCCCGCGCCCCTGCGGTTCCGCAGGGCGAAACTATGTCGCGCAAGCGGCCTCGGTGGACCGATTGACCCGGTCCGGCCGCGTCGTTAGCGTGCGCCTCCGATCCGCGCACAGACGTGGACGCCTTTTCGTGCGCCATGGGAGGGCGACGATGAACCCAGCGTCCTGGCTGTCCGATCTGCTCGCGCGCAACGCCGCCGCGGCGGCGTCGCGCGGCCCCTCCATCCCCGAGATGTGGGCGGCCGCGCCGGCCGACGCCCCCTGCCTGATCCTGCCCGACAGGAGCCTGAGCTACGGCGAGATCGACGCCGCCGCGCGCCGCGCGGCCTCGGGCCTCGCGGCGCTGGGGGTGGTCGAGGGCGACCGGGTCGCCTGCTGGCTGCCGAACCTGCCGGAATACCTGGTGACCTTCCTCGCCTGCTGCCGCCTGGGCGCGGTCTGCGTGGCGGTGAACACCCGCTACCGCTCGGTCGAGGTCGGCGACATCGTCGGCCGCTCGGGCGCGAAGGCGCTGGTGCTGGCGCCGGGCTTCCGGGGCATCGACTTCGCGGGCATCCTCGCCGACGTGGACCCCGCGGACGTGCCCGCGCTGGAGGCGCTGGTGACGGTGGGCGAGGTCCCGGCCCCCGTCTTGCTGGGCGCGGCGAAGGTCGTGCCCTGGGCGCAGATCGACGCCGCCCCGCCGATGGCGGAGAGCCGCGGCGGACCGGAGAAGCCCTGCAAGGTCTTCACCACCTCGGGCACCACCTCGGGGCCGAAGTTCGTCCTCCATGCGCAGGCGACGCTGGCGCGCCACGGGCGCGACGCGGGCGCGGGCATGGGGCTGGAGGCGCCGGACGCGGTCCTGCTCCAGGCGATCCCCTTCTGCGGGGTCTTCGGCATGGCCCAGATCCTGGCCGCCGCCGCCTGGGCCCGACCCTCGGTCCTGCCGCCGGCCTTCGACGCGGCGCAGGCCGTGGCGCTGATGGCCGAGCATCGCGTGACCCACGCCAACGGCGGCGACGACATGCTCGACCGGCTGATGAGCGTCTCGGGCGGCGCGCTGAACCCCGAGTTCCGCCACTTCGGCTACGCCCGCTTCAACCCCGCGCTCGACGACGTGGCCGAGCGGGCGAACGCGGCCGGCATCTCCTGCGTGGGCCTCTACGGCATGTCGGAGTGCATGGCCCTGTTCTCCTTCCAGCCCGCCGACTGCGCGATGGAGCGGCGCAAGATGGGCGGCGGCGTGCCAGTGAGCGCCGAGGCGGGCGTGCGCGTGCGCGACCCCGAGAGCGGCGCGATCCTGCCCCCCGGCGACGGCGCGGGGGAGCTGGAGGTGACCGGCCCCTCGATCATGCTGGGGTATCTGTTCAACGACGAGGCGACCCGCAAGACCTTCACGGACGACGGCTGGCTGAAGACGGGCGACCTCGCCCAGGCCACCGCGGACGGCGGGTTCGTGTTCCTCAACCGGATGGGCGACGCGTTGCGTCTGGGCGGGTTCCTGACGGACCCGCGCGAGATCGAGACGCATCTGATGACCCATGCGGACGTCGAGGCCTGCCAGGTCGTCGGCGTCCAGGCCGGCGGCAAGCCGCGGGCCGCGGCCTTCGTGATCCCGCGCGCGGGCGCGGCGATCGACGAGGCCGCCCTGGCCGCCCACTGCGACGGGCGGCTGGCGAAGTTCAAGGTTCCCGCCCGCGTGTTCGTGGTCGACCGCTTTCCCACGACCCCGAGCGCGAACGGCGAGAAGATCCAGCGCAACCGGCTGCGAGAGATGGCCCAGCAGGCGATCGACGCGGCCGCAGACGAACGGAATCCCGTGACATGAATGCGATCGAGCGCGCCATACGCTCCGTCTCCGCCTTGCTGATGGCGGTGGCGGCGGTGGCGCTCATCCTGATGATGCTCATGGTGACGGTGGACGTGGCGGGGAAGTATCTCTTCACCGCGCCCGTGCCCGTCACCCTCGAGATGGTCTCCAACTACTACATGGTCGCGGTGGTGTTCCTGCCGCTGGCCGCCGTCGAGCTGATGGACGGGCATATCCATGTCGAGCTGATCCACGCCCGCCTGCCGCGTGCAGGCCGCCGGATCCTCGACATCGCCGCCCATGCCCTGGCCTTCCTCTTCTTCGCGATGCTGACCGTCTACGGGTGGGAAGTGGCGATGAAGAAGTTCGAGGTCGGCGAGTTCCTGATGGGCCAGTATTCGCTGATCATCTGGCCCAGCCGCTTCCTGGTGCCGGTGGGCTGCGGCCTGATCGCGGTGCTGCTGATCCTCAAGACGGTGCGGTCGTGCATCCGCCTGGCGCGGCCCGACCTCGACATCGACGACAAACCTGCTGAGCACGGAGCGCTGGAGTGAGCGATCTCGACCCCGAAATCCTCGGCGGCATCGGCATCGCCGTGCTGCTGGCGATGATCTTCCTGCGCGTGCCCGTGGGCGTGGCCCTGGGCTGCGTCAGCGCAGGCGGCATCTACCTGATCCTCGGCCCGCGGGCCGCGACGGGCATGCTGTCCGAGATCCCCTACGACTTCACCGCCCACTGGTCGCTGTCGTCGATCCCGATGTTCCTGCTGATGGGCTACTTCTGCTACCACGCAGGATTGACGGAGGGGCTGTTCCGGATGGCCCGGATGTGGCTGTCGTGGCTGCCGGGCGGGTTGTCCATCGCCTCGATCCAGGGCGCGGCGCTGTTCTCGGCCGTCACCGGCTCGTCGCTCGCCTGCACCGCCGCCATGGGCCGCATCGCGGTGCCCGAGATGATCAAGGCGGGCTACGACAAGGGCCTCGCCACGGGCACGGTCGCCGCGGCGGGCACCATCGGCTCGATGATCCCGCCCTCGATCCTGCTCATCCTCTACGGCATCTTCGTCGAGGAGCCGATCGGCGCCCTGTTCCTGGCGGCCTTCCTGCCGGGCGTGCTGACCGGCGTGATGTACTCGATCATGGTCTGCGTCCGCGCGATCGTCACGCCGGGGCTCGCCCCCTCGACCAAGGACGAGAACTACACCTGGGAGCAGCGGATCTGGGCGCTGAAGGACACCTGGCCCGTCGGCCTGCTGGTGCTGGGCGTGTTCGGCGGCCTGTTCTCGGGCGTGTTCACCCCCACCGAGGCCGGCGCCGTGGGCGCGTTCCTGGCCTTCGTCATCGCCTGCCTGAAGCGGTCGATGACCTGGGAGGCGTTCCGCGAGGCGGTGACCGAGACCCTGCGCTCCACCGCCTCGATCTTCGTGATCGCCATCGGCGCGCAGCTGCTGACCCGCTTCTTCGCCCTCTCGGGGGTGACGGACATCCTGGCCGACTTCATCTCGGGCGCGGGCTATTCGCAGCTGCAGGTGGTGCTGCTGATCTCGGTGGCGCTGCTGATCCTGGGCATGCTGCTCGATCCCATCGGGATCATGCTGCTGACCATCCCGATCCTGCTGCCGGTGCTCGAGAGCCAGTCGATCAACCTGATCTGGTTCGGCGTGCTGATGGCGAAGTTCCTGGAGGTGGGCTTCATCACCCCGCCGGTGGGCCTGAACGTGTTCGTGGTGAAGGGGATCGTGGGCGACCTCGTGCCCACCCACACGATCTTCAAGGGCATCGCCTGGTTCGTGGTGATGGACGCGATCACCATCGCCCTGCTGATCGCCTTCCCCTCGATCATCCTGTGGCTGCCCACCTCGCTGGGCCTGATCTGAGGCCGACGCGCGGGCCGATCCGAACAGGGCCGATCCGAACAGGACCGATCCGACGACGGCCCGCGCCGAGAGACCGATCCCGGAGCCGGGGGGCGAAAGCCCTCCGGCCCTTTTCCTTGCGCGGCGCCGGGTCCCAACGCCACGCGGCGGGCGCCTGCCATGCGTCCCATGCAAACCCCGGCGCCGCTGCGGTAAATATGGTTGCCTTTGCATCGAACGCGTGTTTGCCTGCCGAGCGGTTGGTTGACCGGGGGAACGTCCCCTGCCCGGCCGTGCGATGGACCCCGTCACATGCTCCGCATCTCCCCCGCCCTGCGTCCCCTGATGCCGATCCTGATCGGCGCCTCGCTGATGCTGACGCTGACCATGGGGCTGCGGCAGAGCCTGGGCCTGTTCATGCCCGCGATCACCACCGACACGGCGGTGACGGTCACCCAGTTCACGCTGGCGATCTCGATCCAGAACCTGTGCTGGGGCGTGTTCCAGCCGCTGGCCGGCGCGATGGTGCCGCGGGTGGGCTACCGGCCGGTGATGGTGACCGGCGCCGTCGCCTACGCGCTGGGGCTGGCGCTGATGTCGACGGCGCAGGGGTTCTGGACGCTGGTGATCGGCGCGGGCGTGCTGATCGGGCTGGGCATGGCCTGCGCCTCGATGGCGATGGCCATGGCGGTGACGGCGCGCTCGGTCCCCGCCTCGGTGCGCTCGATGGCGCTGGGCTGCGTGTCGGCGGCGGGCTCGCTGGGCGCGCTGATCGCGGCGCCGCTGGGACAGGGGCTGATGGAGGCGCTGGACTGGCGCGCGGCGGTGGTGGGCTTCGCGGTGCTGGCGATGCTGATCGCCCCCGCGGCCTGGACCGCGGGCAAGGTCGACAGGCTGCCGGTGCCGCCCACGCCCTCGGGCGACTCTGCCGACGGGCTGAACGCGCGGGGCGCGCTGGCGATGGCCGGGCGCAACCCGCGCTTCCTGGTGATGACCGGTGCCTATTTCGTCTGCGGCATGCAGCTGGTGTTCCTGACCACCCACCTGCCCGCCTATCTCGAGCTCTGCGGCGCCGACCCGATGCTGGGCGCGACCGCGCTGGGCGTGATCGGCGGCTTCAACGTGCTCGGCTCCCTCTTCTTCGGCTGGGCCGGGGGGCGGTGGTCGAAGCAGGCGCTGCTGGGCGGCATCTACATGGGCCGCTCGCTGGTGCTGGCGTGGTTCTTCTCCCAGTGGCCGACGCCCGAGAACACGGTGATCTTCGCCGCCCTGATGGGCTTCCTGTGGCTGGGCGTGGGGCCGCTGGTCTCGGGCTCGGTGGCCGAGACCTTCGGCCTGCGCTGGCAGGCGATGCTGCAGGGCACGGCCTTCATGTTCCACCAGGCCGGCAGCTTCCTGGGCGCGCTGGGCGGGGGCATCGCCTTCGACCTGCTGGGCGACTACGACCTGGCGGTGGCCTTCGGCGTGGGCCTGGGCCTGACCGCGGGCGCGGTGCAGGCGGCGGTGGGGCTGACCGGCCGCCCGCCCTCGGCCCCGCTGCGCACGGCGTGACGGCGCCCCGCGCCGCAGGCGACCCCGCCGGGCCGCGCCGCGGGCGCGAGGCCCGCGACCTGCGCGCGGCCCGACGCGGCGCCCTGCCCGCCGCCGGCCCGAAGGCCGCGTCTTGCGCAACCGCCCCCGCCCGTGCAATTTCCCGCCGCGCGCGCCCTGCCCGGGTGGCGGAATGGTAGACGCAGCGGTCTCAAACACCGCGGCCGAAAGGCGTGGGGGTTCGAGTCCCCCTCCGGGCACCACAGCGCTTGGCGCGGCTTGCCCGCGCCCCCGGCCCTGCGCCAATTTCGCCGATCAGAACGATCCGCCCCGTCGCCGCGCCCGCCCGCGCGTCGCCGAGGGCCGGACGCAAGGCCCGTCCCGACCGGGACGGGAGGGAGGATCACGACCATGCCCCGACCGACGCAGGCCCCCGCCCTGAGCGCGGGCCCCGGCGCGACCGGCCTCCCTCGACGGATCCGAACGCGCGCGTGCAGGCCCCTGCCGCGCCGCGCCACCCCCCGAAGCGGAGACCCCCGATGAAGCTCGATCCCGACGCCGCCCGCGTGCTCGAGGCGCTGGCCGCCCGTCCCTCGCTCGACAGCATGACCCCGGCGCAGGCGCGCGAGGTCTACGCGGCCGGGCGCGCCGCCTCGGTCGGCGCGCCGACGCCGGTGGAGGTGGTGCGCGACATCACGCTGCCGGGCCCGGCCGGCGCGATCCCCGCCCGCCTCTACCGTCCCGCGCCCGAGAGCGCGGGGCCCCTGCCCGCGCTGGTCTTCTTCCACGGCGGCGGCTGGGTGATCGGGGATCTCGAGTCCCACGACGGCCTGTGCCGGCGCCTCGCCGCCGGCTCCGGGTGCACGGTGATCGCCATCGACTACCGCATGGGCCCCGAGCACCGCTTCCCCGCCGCGGTCGAGGACGCCGAGGCCGCCGCCCGCGCCGTCCACGCCCAGGCGGCCGAGCTGGGGGTGGACCCCGGCCGGCTCGCGGTCGGGGGCGACAGCGCCGGCGGCAACCTCGCGGCCGTGGTGACGCAGGCGTTCCGCGACAAGGGCGGCCCGGCGCTGCGCTGGCAGATGCTGATCTACCCCGCCACCGACTTCGCCATGGACACGCCCAGCCAGGCGGAGTTCGCCGAGGGCCACTTCCTGACCGGCCCCCTGCAGCGGTGGTTCCATTCCCACTACCTCGACGAGGCGGACAAGGCCGACGTGCGCGCCTCGCCCGCGCGCGCCGAGACCCTCGCGGGCCTGCCCCCCGCCTTCGTGCTGACCGCCAGCCACGATCCCCTGCGCGACGAGGGCGAGGCCTACGCCGCGCGGCTGGTCGCGGAGGGGGTGCGGGTCGAGACCTGGCGGGTTCCCGGCCAGATCCACGGGTTCATGCCGCTCGACGCGATGATCGCGGCCGCGCCGAAGGCGGCGGCCCTGCTGGCCCGGCGGATGCGGGAGGAGCTGACGGCCTGAAGAGGCGGGACGTCCGCACCGGGCGCGCGCCCCGGGCTCGACCCGGGGCCTCTCCCCTCGCCGGCGGAAGCGCCGAGGCGGGAGACCGCGCGACGGCGCGACGGCGCGCCTGCGCGAGGCTCCGGGTCAGGCCCGGGGCGCCGCGCGGCGGGTCGGGGCGTTCAGCCCTCGACCACCCGGATCAGCTTGGCGTCGAAGACCCGCAGCACCTGGCGCAGGTCGTGGCCGCGCTTCAGGATCCGGCCGTCCATGCCGATCACCGAATACTGCCCCTGCTTGTTGGACAGCTTGGGGCGCTTCTCGACCCGGTAGATCGGCTGCTCGGCCGAGCGGCGGAAGATCGAGAACACCGCGACCTCCCGCAGCATGTCGATGCCGTAGTCGCGCCACTCGCCCGCGGCGACGAAGCGACCGTAGGTCGTGAGGATCGCCGAAAGCTCCGTGCGGTCGAAGGCGACGCGCTCCGGCGACTGGCGGGGCGGGGTCGGGCCGGGGGGAACAACATGCAGCATGACATGAAGATGACGTTCGACCGGCCGCATGGCAAGCATCGAGCGACGCGCGTTTTACATTCCCGCAGGCGAAGATCTGAAGGCGAGCGGGCCCGCGGCGCCGTCTTCGGGGCGTCGATGTCGCTTCCATTCTGCGGGATCGACGTTGCAAGGGCCGGAAAACGGCGGCAGGGTCGCCGCGACCGCCCCGGGCTCGCGCCCGAGGGCCTTCCCCCTGCCGCAGGAGCTTCGCCCGTGACCGCCGCCATCCCCCGTTCCCGCGACTTCCACCTGCCCGGCCGCTCGGCGGCCTACGGGGCGAACGGCATGGCCGCCACGTCGCACCCGATCGCCACCAAGACCGCGGTGCAGATCCTCGACGCCGGGGGCAACGCCGTCGACGCCGCCATCGCCGCGGCCATCGTCTGCGGCATCGGCGAGCCGGCGATGACCGGGATCGGCGGCGACATGTTCGCCCTGATCCACAAGGAGGGCGAGGAGATCATCGGCCTCAACGCCTCGGGCCGCGCCCCCGCGGGCCTGTCGGCGGCCGACCTGCGCGCGCAGGGCCTGTCGGGGATGCCCGACAAGGATCCGCGCTGCGTGACCGTCCCCGGCGCGATCGACGGCTTCTGCCGGCTGGCGGCGGACCATGGGCGCCTCGGCCTCGACGAGGTGCTGGCCCCCGCGATCCGCTACGCCGAGGAGGGCATCCCCGCCGCCCCGCGCGTCGCCTTCGACTGGCGCAACTCCTCCGACCGGCTGACCGGCGCGGCGCGCACGCATTACCTCGAGAACGACGGCCCGCTGGCCGCCGGCCGCCTGTTCCGCGCCCCCGGCCAGGCCGAGGTGCTGCGCCGCGTCGCCAAGCAGGGCCGCGCCGGCTTCTACGAGGGCGAGGTGGCCGAGGACATGGTCGCCAGCCTGCGCGCGATGGGCGGGTCCCACACGCTGGAGGACTTCGCGGCCACCGCCTGCGACTACGTCGATCCCATCGCGGGCGAATACCGCGGGACCGAGCTGGTGGAGCTGCCGCCCAACGGCCACGGCGCCACCGCCATCCTGCTCGCGAAGATCCTGACGCATTTCGACGTCGCCTCGATGGACCCGTTCGGGGTCGAGCGCGCCCATGTCGAGGCCGAGGCCACCAAGCTCGCCTACGACGCGCGCAACCGCATCATCGGCGACCCGCAGCACGCGAAGATCCGCCTCGCGCACATGGTGGCGGACGAGACGGCGGCGAAGCTCGCCGCGCTGATCGACCCCAAGCGCGCGATGAAGAGCGCGACGACGCTGTCCGAGCAGGTGCACAAGGAGACGATCTACCTCACGGTCGTCGACCGCGACCTGACCAAGGTCTCGCTGATCTACTCGATCTTCTCGAACTTCGGCTCGGGGCTCGCCTCGGACAAGTTCGGCATCCTGTTCCAGAACCGCGGCATGGGCTTCACCCTGGCCGAGGGGCACCCCAACGAGGCCGCGGGCGGCAAGCGTCCGCTGCACACGATCATCCCCGCCATGCTCAAGCGCGGCGGCGAGGTGACGACCTCCTACGGGGTGATGGGCGGCGCCTACCAGCCCTGCGGCCACGCCCGCGTGCTGTCGAACCTGGTGGACTTCGGGATGGAGCCGCAGGCCGCCGTCGACGCGCCGCGCTGCTTCTCCGACGTGGGCGGGCTGAACGTGGAGCGGGGCTATTCCGAGGCCGTGCGCAAGGGCCTCGCCGAGCTCGGCCACGACGTCGCGGTCCCCGAGACGCCCATCGGCGGCAGCCAGATGATCGTCATCGACCGCGCGAACGGGGTGCTGATCGGCGCCTCGGATCCCCGCAAGGACGGCTGCGCCGTCGGCCTCTGACCGTACGGGGGAGGGCGCGCGCCCTCCCCCGCCGTCCCCGCGAGATCGGCCGCGCGTCCCCTCCGCGCCGGCGCCATCATCGACGCCGGCGTAGACGTGCGCCGAATCACGGGAGGGGACGCCATGGCGACGCCGGAAGACAGGCTCGCGGACCTGGGGCTGGAACTGCCTGCGCCGGTGGTCCGCCCGCCGGGGGTCCACCTGCCCTTCACGTTCATCAACCTGCGCGGCGACCGGGCGGTGGTCTCGGGTCACGCCCGGCAGGCGGCGGACGGGTCGCTGGCCGGCCCCTACGGGGTCTTCGGCGCGGGCCTGACCACGGCGGAGGGCTACGCCGAGGCGAAGGGCATCGGCCTCTCGGTCCTCGCCAACCTGAAGGCCGAGATCGGGGAGCTGAGCCGCGTGACCGGCTGGGTCCGGGTCTTCGCCATGGTGACCTCGGCCCCCGGCTACGCCGAGCAGCACCTGGTGGCGAATGGCTTCTCCGACCTGCTGATCGACGTCTTCGGGCCCGAGGTCGGCCGCCACGCCCGCTCGGCCGTCGGCGTCGCCGGACTGCCGCTGGGCTTCGCGATGGAGATCGAGGGCGAGGTCCTGATCCGCCCCTGAGCGTCCGCTCCGGCATGAGAAAGGCGCGGCAGGGCGGCCGCGCCTTCCGCTCGTCCGGCTCCGCCCGGGACTATTCGGCGGCCTTCGACGTCTCGACCCGCGGGCTGCGCAGGGTCTGGGCGGCGATCTCCGGGCGCAGGGCCTGGATCGCGTCGAACTGGGTCAGGAACACCCGGCCCGTCAGCTCGTGCAGGAAGTGGGTCTTCTTCAGCCGGTCCATCACCGGGCCCTTCACCTCCGACAGGTGCAGGGTCACGCCCGCGTCCTTCAGGCGGCGGTTGATCTCTTCGAGGCTCTCGAGCGCCGAGGCGTCGATCGAGTTCACCGCCGGGCACATCAGCACCACGTCGCGCAGGTCGCAGTCGCCGGCCACGAGGTCGAGGATCTTGTCCTCGAGGAAGCGGGCGTTGGGGAACCACAGGCTCTCGTCCACGCGCAGGGTCACCAGGTCGGGCACGGTGACCACGTTGTGCCGGTCCACGTTGCGGAAATGCTCGGTCCCCGGCACTTGACCGACAATGGCGCAGTGGGGCTGCGAGGTCCGCCACAGGTGCAGGCCGATCGAGACGGCGACGCCCGCGATCACGCCGGCCTCGACCCCCAGCAGCCAGGTCAGCAGGATCGTCGCCGCCGCCGCCAGCGCGTCGGAGCGCGAGTAGGCCCAGGTCCGGCGGATGGCGCCGAAGTCCACCAGGCTCAGCACCGCCACGATGATCGTGGCCGCCAGCGTCGCCACCGGCAGGAAGTGCAGCAGCGGCGTCAGGAACAGGGTGGCGAGCGCGATGCCCGCGGCGGTGAAGACGCCCGCCGCCGGCGTCTCGGCCCCCGCGTCGAAGTTCACGACCGACCGCGCGAAGCCGCCCGTCACCGGGTAGCCGCCGGTGAAGGCCGAGCCGATGTTGGCGGCGCCCAGGCCGATCAGCTCCTGGTCGGGGTGGATGCGCTGGCGGCGCTTGGCGGCGAGGGTCTGGGCGACCGAGACGCTCTCGACGAAGCCGATGACCGAGATCAGCAGCGCAGACCCCAGCAGCGAGGTCCACAGGCCCAGGTCCAGCGGCGGCGCCGAGATCGAGGGCAGGCCCGAGGGCACGTCCCCAACGATGGCCACCCCCGCCGAGGACAGGTCGAACGCCCAGGAGACCAGCGTGGTGACCGCCACCGCCGCCACCGGCCCCGCCTTGGCGATGGCGTCGGCGAGCTTCGGCCCGAGCCCTTTCGAGACCAGCAGGGGCTTGAGCGACTTGCGCACCCAGAACAGGAACCCCGCCGCCGCCGCGCCGATCGCGAAGGTGACGACGTTGGCCGAGGGGATCGCCTGCGCCAGCCCCCACACCGTCTCGGGCAGCGAGCCGCCGGAGACCTTCACGCCCAGGATGTGCTTGAGCTGGCTCGCCGCGATGATCACGCCCGAGGCGGTGATGAAGCCCCCCACCACGGGGTGCGAGAGGAAGTTCGCCAGGAATCCCAGCTTCAGGAAGCCCATCGCCGCCAGCATCAGCCCCGACAGCAGCGCCAGCGCCATGGCCGCGCCGTAGTATTCGGGCGTCCCGACCGAGGCGACCTGCCCCACCGCCGCCGCCGTCATCAGCGAGACCACCGCCACGGGCCCCACCGCCAGAGCCCGCGAGGTGCCGAAGACGCCGTAGAGCACCAGCGGCGCGATCGAGGCGTAGAGCCCGACCTCCGGCGGCAGGCCCGCGAGCATCGCGTAGGCCAGCGACTGGGGGATCAGCATGATGGTGACGATGACCGCGGCCATCAGGTCGGCGCCGAAGGTCTCGCGGTCGTAGCGCGAGCCCCAGTCCAGGATCGGCAGATAACGTTTCAGCATGGGTCCTCGGGGTCCGCCTGCGCGGGCCGATTGGGGTCCGGCCCGCAGGGCGGGGCGGTTTCGGGGACCGGCCCGCGGACGGGCCGGCCGGGAGCGGGGGCGGGCCTCAGCCCGCCTTGCCGGCGGTCTCGGCCAGGGCCTTGCCGGCGGCGTGGGGCGTCGGCGTGCGGGGCAGGATCTCGGGCGCGGCCAGCCACTCGCGCCCCTTCAGCATCGCGTGCCAGTAGACGGGGGGCAGCAGCTTCTCCTTCAGGAACCAGGCCGCGCGGGTCGGCTGCTTGCCGTCGATCAGCCAGTCGGGGAAGGAGGGCAGCAGCTTGCCGCCGTAGCCGAACTCCGCCAGCACGATCTTGCCCCGCTCCACCGTCAGCGGGCAGGAGCCGTAGCCGTCGTAGATCGCGCGGGGCTCGCCGCCCTCGAGCGTCGCGATCACGTTCTCGGCCACCACCGGCGCCTGCTTGCGCACCGCGGCGGCGGTCTTGGCGTTGGGGGCCGAGCAGGCGTCGCCCAGGCCGTAGACGTCGGCGAAATGCACGTGGCGCAGGGTGGCGGGATCGACCTCGACCCAGCCGGCCGCGTTCGCGAGCGGGGAGCGCGCGATGAAGTCATGCCCCCGCTGCGGCGGAACGGCGTGGAGCATGTCGAACGCTTTCGTCACCTCCTCGGTCCCGGCGTCCGTCTTGCGGCTGAACACGGCCGTCTTCGCCTCGCCGTCGACCGAGACCAGCGTCTCGTTCATCGCCAGCTTGATGCCGTAGGCGTTGACGTAGTTCATCAGCGCGGGGACGTAGTCCTCGACCCCGAACAGCACCCCGCCAGCGTTGCAGAACTGGATGTCGAGGCGACCCAGGCGCCCCTCGCGGTTCCAGTGATCGCAGGCGAGGTACATCGCCTTCTGCGGCGCGCCCGCGCATTTGATCGGCATCGGGGGCTGGGTGAAGATCGCGCGGCCCTCGCGCAGGGTCTGCACCAGCTCCCACGTATAGGGCGCCATGCCGAAGAGGTAGTTGGAGGTGACGCCGTTGCGGCCCAGCGTCTCCTTCAGCCCCGGGATCGCGTCCCAGTCGAGCTTCAGCCCCGGCGCGACCACCAGCGCCCGGTAGGCCAGCCGCGCCCCGTCCTCGAGCGAGATCTCGCGTCGCTCGGGCGAGAACTGGGCGGCGGCGGCGCGGATCCAGTGGACGCCCGCGGGCATCACCGAAGCCATGGGTTTGAGCGTGTCGCGCCGGTCGAAGACGCCGCCGCCGACCAGCGTCCAGCCGGGCTGGTAGTTGTGGATCGACTGCGGCTCGACGATCGCGATGTCGAGCCTCGGGCGGCGCTTGAGCAGGCTCGCCGCCGCGGCGATGCCCCCTGCCCCGCCGCCCACGATCACCACGTCGTAGCGATGCGCCGGCGGCGCGCCGGGGCCCGAGGCGTCGGGCTTGTTCGCCTCGCCCAGCCGCGCGGCGGCCTCGAGCCGCGGGCGCAGGCCGTCGAGGTCGTAGCCCGCGCCCTGCGCGGCCGCGACGATGGCGTCGGGGCTCAGCCGCGGCGCCTTCGCGAGCGCCCAGAGCGTCATCGAGCGGGTGCCCGACCGGCAATAGGCCAAGACCGGGCCCGGCAGCGTCTCCAGCGCCTTGCCGAAGCCGCGGGCGGCCTCGTCGGTCACCTGGCCGGAGGGGACGGGAAGATAGCGGAACTCGAGCCCCAGGCGCTCGGCCTCCTCGCGGATCGTCTCGGAGGAGGGCTGGTCCCCCTCCCCGTCGGGGCGGTTGCACACGATGGCGCGCACGCCCTGCGCGGCGGCGAGGCCGACGTCGGCCGGGTCGATCTGCGGCGACACCGAGAATTCAGGCGAGACGATCTTGCGTTCCAATGGGGGTCTCCTCCGCCGGCCCGGGGGCTTCTTCTTCGTGGGAGGCCCGCCGGGCGCCGCGCCCGGGGGGAGCCTCCCCTCCCCCGGCGCCGGCGTCGCGGCGAGCCCGGCCCGGCCCCTCTCGGCGCCGGACCCGTTTCGGGCGCGCGCGGGCGCGGCTCAGAGCTTGTTGATCGGAACCTTGAGATAGACGGTCCCGTTGTCCTCGGCGGGGGGCATCTTGCCCGCGCGCATGTTCACCTGGATCGAGGGGATGATCAGCTTGGGCATGCCCAGCTGCGCGTCCCGCTCGGTGCGCATGCGGATGAAGTCTTCCTGCGTGTTCCCGCCGCCGACATGGACGTTCTTCGCCTTCTGCTCGCCGACCGTGCTCTCCCACGCGTATTCGTCGCGTCCGGGGGCCTTGTAGTCGTGGCAGGTGAAGATGCGGGTCTCGTCGGGCAGGCTGAGGATCTTCTGGACCGAGTGCCACAGCGTCTCGGCCGAGCCGCCGGGGAAGTCGCAGCGCGCGGTGCCGAAATCGGGCTGGAACAGCGTGTCGCCCACGAAGGCCGCGTCGCCGATCACGTAGGTCAGGCAGGCGGGCGTGTGGCCCGGCGTGTGCAGCACGAACCCCTCCAGCGCGCCGATCGAGAAGCGGTCCTGCTCCTTGAACAGCCGGTCGAACTGGGAGCCGTCGCGCTCGAACTCGGTGCCGGCGTTGAAGATCTTGCCGAAGGTGTCCTGCACGACGCGGATGTTCTCGCCGATGCCGATCTTCCCGCCGACGGCCTTCTGGATGTAGGGCGCCGCCGACAGGTGGTCGGCGTGGACATGGCTTTCGAGCAGCCACTCCACCTTCAGTCCCTTCTCCTTCACCCAGGCGATGATCTCGTCGGCGGATTCGGTTGAGGTGCGCCCGGCGGCGTTGTCGAAATCGAGCACCGAGTCGACGATGGCGCAGGCATTGGAGGTCGGATCCTTGACGACGTAGCTGACGGTGTTGGTCGGCTCGTCGAAAAAGGCGGTCACGTCAGGTCGCATGGATCGCTCCGGGGGTCGGCAAGGGGGTCTGCATGGCTCGGCAGGGAAGATAGGTATGCATTCCTATTTTTGAATAGGTAATTCCGTCGCATTTGAGTGTAGAATGCGCGCGCGCCGCGGTCATCCCCCGTGGTGACGCAGCGCAGGCCGAAATTCGGAAAGCGAGGGGCGCGGGGCGCGGGCGGCGCCCTCAGGCCCCGGGCGCCTCGTCGAGGGAGGCGATGGTCTCGTGCAGAAACCGACGCTCGACCATCACCACCGCCGCGCGGCGGTCGAGATCGAGGCCCACCTGCGCCTGCGCCGCGCGATTCGAGGTGCCGATGCGGGTCTCGGGACCCAACGCCAGCCGCTCCAGCGGCCAGGTCAGCCCGATGGAGGCGAGGCCCGTGCAGGGGCCCAGCGGGAAGATCGAGACGCGCGCCCCCTCGGCCAGCCGCGCGCGCCAGCGCAGGGGGGCGAGGAAGGCCAGGTCCTCCCGCCCCGCCAGCAGGATCCGCCGGTCGGGATGGGTGGCGAGCGCATGGAGCGCGGCCAGCGAATGGTCGAGCCGCCCGCCCAGGAACCCCGCCGCGAGGTAGAGCGGCGCGCGGGTCAGGCGCAGGCATTTGCCGAGATCGGTGCTCTCCTGCTCGGGCTCGTGCAGGAAGCGGGGGCCGAGGCGGGCGCGCCAGCCCGGCGCGTCCGCGATCGAGTCCATGTCCCCGATGATCGCGTCGGGGGGCGGCCCGCCTTCCAGCCGGTCCGCGCCCCCGTCGGCGGCGACCACCGCGCCGCAGAGAGGGCGAAGCTCCGCGATCAGATCGGGCGCGGCCGGCCCCCCGCCCAGCAGCAGAACCGGGCTGTCGAAGACCAGGGGAAGGGGGGCCGGCCCGCTCAACCGCGCCTCACGCCGCCGGCGGGACGTAGCGCTGCAGGGACGGACGGTCCTTCAGCGCGGCCTGCCAGCGCAGGGTGGCCGTGTGCTCGTCCGGCACGCGAGTCTTGGTGACGCGCATGAAATCGAGCGCGATGTAGGCGTTGATGTCGGCCATGGTGAAACGGTCGCCGGCGAGGAACTCGCTCTCCTCCAGGCGCTTGTTCAGCACCTCGAGCCCGTTGGCGAGCGGGCGGCGGTGCCAGTCCGACATCACCGGCTCCTGCACCTCGAGCGCCGCCATCGCGGGGTGCGAGTGGCGGAAGACGTAAGCGGCGGGGAGCATGATCATGAACTCCACCCGGCGGTTCCACTGGTCGATGCGCCCGAGCTCGAGGGGCGTCGCGCCCATCAGGTTCGGCTCGGGATGCAGCCCCTCGAGGAAGCGGCAGATCGCCATGGTCTCGGTCAGGGTCGTGCCGTCGGAGAGCTCCAGCGCCGGCAGGTGGTGGGTGCCGAACTTCGCCAGATGCTCCGGGTCGTAGTGGGCGCGGGTGGCGAGGTCGATCTCCACCCTGGGGATCTCGACCCCCTTCTCCACCAGGAACGCGTTGACGCGGCGCGGGTTGGGGGCGGTGGAGCAGGTCACCAGGCGCACGGGCGCGGGGGTGGCGGTCATGTGAATCCTCCCGGTTGGTTTGGCCGCGACATTGCCCGTCGGGGCGGCGAAAGGAAACCGGGGACGGAGGCGCCCTGCGGGCGGGCTTGGGGATGCGGCTTGGGGGGCGCTTCGATGGGTGAGGGGGGGAGGACGCTCCTGACTCACCCGGAAACAGGGGGCGCGCCTGTTTCCCGGATCCGTCTCTCGCTGAAGATGCCTGAGCGACTCGGCCGGAGGGGTCAAGGACAAGCCCGCGCAAGCGCGGGTCGCTGCGCGATCCCTGACCCCTCCGGCCGAGTCGCTCTGATCGGCATCAGCGAGAGACGGCTCCGGGAAACAGGCGCTTGGCGCCCGGGCGCGGGCGTCGCGCCGGGGCGCCGGGGCGCCCGGCTCAGCCGCGGCGCTTCTTGCGGGCGTGCTTGGCGCGGGCCTTGGAGGCCGACGAGAGCTTCTTGCGGGCGGGCTGCCTGCGGCGCGACGGGGCCGGGGCGCCCTCGCCCTCGATCTCGAGGAGCTCCAGCAGCAGGCCGCCGGTCACGGGCACGGCCTCGGCGAGGCGCACCAGGCAGCGCTGGCCCATGGCGATCACCCGGCCGGAGGTCTCGCCGGTCAGGGTGTGGGTCTCGGGGTCGTGGCGGAACCACTCCCGCCCCAGGCTCGCGATCGGGATCAGGCCGTCGGCGCCGGTCTCGTCGAGCTTCACGAAGAGGCCGAAGCGCGCCACGCCCGAGACGCGGCCCGCGAACTCGTTGCCCACCCGGTCCTGCAGGTAGGCGGCGAGGTAGCGGTCGTTGGTGTCCCGCTCGGCGGTCATCGAGCGACGCTCGGTGAAGGAGATGTGCTCGGCGGTGTCCTTGAGGTCCTCGATCTCCTCGCCGGTCTGGCCGTCGCGCCCCCAGTCGTGGGCGGCGATCAGGGCGCGGTGGACGACGAGGTCGGCGTAGCGGCGGATCGGCGAGGTGAAGTGGGCGTAGGCGCGCAGGTTCAGGCCGAAGTGCCCGAGGTTGTCGGGCGAATAGTAGGCCTGGGTCTGGGAGCGCAGGACGGTGAGGTTGATCAGCTCGGCGAAGTCGGAGCCGGCGGCCTGGTGCAGCAGCCGGTTGAACAGCGCCGGGCGGATGACCTGGGACTTCGACAGCGTCAGCCCGCAGCCCTCGGCCACGTCGCGCAGCGTGTCGAGCTTGTCCTGGCCGGGCTCCTCGTGGACGCGGAACAGGAGCGGGCGGCGCTTGGCCTCCAGCGTCTCGGCGGCGCAAACGTTGGCGAGGATCATGAACTCCTCGATCAGCCGGTGCGCCTCGAGCCGGTCGCGGAAGCCGATGGAGGCGACGGTCCCGTCCTCCGCCAGCTTGATCCGCCGCTCCGGCAGGTCGAGGTCGAGGGGCTGGCGACGCTCCCGCGCCTTCGCCGCGCTGTCGTAGGCGGCGTAGAGGTCGGCGATCGTGCGCAGGTGCGGCTCGATCTCCGCGTCCGGGCGGCCGTCGGCGGCGGCCTGCACCCGCTCGTAGGTCAGCGAGGCGGGGGAGCGCATCAGGCCGCGGTGGAAGTCGTGGGCGCGCTTGGTCCCGTCCTCTGCCAGCACCATGCGCAGCGCGATGCAGGGGCGGTCTTCGCCCTCGACCAGCGAGCAAAGATTGGCGGAAAGCTCCTCGGGCAGCATCGGCACGACGCGGTCGGGGAAGTAGGTGGAGTTGCCGCGCAGCCGCGCCTCGCGGTCGAGCGGCGAGCCGGGGCGCACGTAATGGGCGACGTCGGCGATGGCGACCCAGACGACATGGCCGCCCGGGTTCTCCGGGTCCTCGTCGGGCAGCGCGCAGACGGCGTCGTCATGGTCGCGCGCGTCGGCCGGGTCGATGGTGACCAGCGGCAGGTGGCGCAGGTCCTCGCGGCCCTTCAGCGAGGTCACCGGCTCGGCGGCGGCGGCGGCCTCGGTCACGCGCTCGGGGAAGGCGTCGGGGATGCCCTGCTCATGGATCGCGATCAGGGAGAAGCTGCGCGCGGAGCCCGGCGAGCCCAGCTTGCCCACCACCCGGGCGCGGGGCAGCGCCAAGTCGCGGTTGCGGCGGATCTGGCCGATCTGCTCGGCCTCCACCAGCTCTCCGTTTTCGGCCTCGTCGGCGTCGCGGGCGGCGATGATCCACTCGCGCTGGTCGCCCTTCGAGACGGGAACCAGCCGCCCGCCGCCGTCGGGCGCGCGGCGGAAAATTCCAAGGATCTTGCGGGGGCCGGAGCCGATCTTCTTGATGACCTTGCCGGTGTAGTGATGATCCTCGCCATGCACCGGGGTGACGCGGGTCAGCAGCCGGTCGCCGGGGCCCGGCGCGGGGCCGCGCGAGCCGGGCAGGATCAGGACCTTGGGCGCGGGATCGTCCCGGTCCCAGTCCTGGGGCGTGGCGAAGAGGTCGCCGTTGTGGTCGGGCTCGCCCACCACCAGCACCGCCACGGGAGGCAGGTGGCCGGGGGCGCCGAAGCTCTTGCCCGGGCGCTTCTCGATCACGCCTTCGTCGGTCAGCTCGCGCAGCAGGTCCTTGAGCTGCACGCGCTCCACCCCCTTCAGGCCGAAGGCGCGCGCGAGGTCGCGCTTGCCGGCCTTGTCGGGGTTCTGGCGAATGTAGTCGGCGAGGGTGTCTTTGTCGGGGAGTCGGCTCATCGGCCGCGCGGTATCACGGACCGGGCCGCTCCACCAGCGAAACGAAGAAGGCGGCGATCATGACGGTGGCGTCGGGGGCGCCCTCCGGGGTCGGCGGGCCGAGGCCGTCTCCCTCCCGCCCCTGGTCCGGCGCGCCCGGCCAGCGGTGGCCCATGCCGTCGATCTTCCACTGCATCAGGGGCGCCTCGCAGGCGAACCAGATGCGCTTGCGCCCGGCGCCGTGGGGCAGCGTCTCGTCCAGCGGCGCGCGGCAGTCGTTCATCGCGACGAGCGAGGAGATCGTGCGGTCGACCGAGGCGAGCGCGCCGGCGCCGATCTTGTGCTCCCCCCGCGCCTGGCCGCCGGTCCAGGGGGCGACGGGATCCTCGGTCCCGTTGAAGACCAGGACCGAGGTCGGCCGTCCCAGCGAGCAGTTGAGCGAGGCGGGCCAGGTCGCGCCGACGATGGCGGCGCCCTGCACGAGGCCGGGCGCCTCGCACAGCGTGCGCAGGACCATGGCGCCGCCCTCCCCGAAGCCCGCGAGGATGATGCGGGACGGGTCGGCAAGCCCGTCTTCCGCCAGTTTCGCCACCAGCGCGCGCAGGAAGGCCACGTCGGGGGTGCGCACCGCCTCGCCCCCGTCGACGCGGCGGCGGCCGGCGTTCCAGGTGCGCGCGCCGCCCTCGGGGTAGACGCGCAGCCAGCCGCGGAAGGGCTCGGCGCGGGCCAGGTCGGCCAGCGCCCGGACCTGGAGGGCGGACTGGCCGCGGTCGTGCAGCAGGATCAGGGTCGGCAGGGGATCGGGGCGCGGCGGCTTCGCGCCGGGCAGGATCGGGGCGGGCGCCTCGGGGGCCTCCGGCGCCTCGACCAGGGCCTGCCGGGGGAGGCCCTGCACCTCGATCCCGATGCGCTCGACCCCCTCGGGGAGGGGGGCGGCGGAGGCGGGGGCGACGAGGAGGAGCGGGGCCAGGAGGGCGCCCAGCCCCAGCAGGATCGCGCGGCGGGGCGCGCGGCGGCGGTCCCGGCTCAAGGCCGGGACACGGCGCGGCCGTGGGGCGCGAGGGCGAAGACGGGCGAGGCGGCGAAAGGAGACGCCGCTCGCCATCCGGGCGCGGGGGCCGCGGCGCGGCCCCGGGGGGACGCGCCGGGGATCATGCCTCGCCGCCGCCGTCGAAGACGTCGTCCACCTCGGGGTCGCCGGTGGGGGCGTCCTTCGCGGCGGACTTGGCCGCGGACTTGGCCGGGGCCTTCTTCGCGGCGGGCTTCTTCGCCGCCGACGTCTTGGCGGGCGCCTTCGCGCCGTCGGCGGCCTTGGCCGTCTTCTTCGCCGCGGGCTTCTTGGCGGCGGCCTTCTTGGGCGCCGCCTTCTTGGCCTTGCCTTTGCCGCCCTTGGCGGCCTTGGCGTTCACCAGCTCCAGCGCCTGTTCCAGCGTCACGGTCTGGGGGTCGGCGTCCTTGGGCAGGGTCGCGTTGACCTTGTCCCACTTCACATAGGGACCGTAGCGGCCGGGATAGACCGAGATCGCGCCGCCGTCGGGATGCTCGCCCAGCTCCTTGAGCGGCGTCGCCGCCGCGCCGCGGCCGCCGCGGGCCATCTTCTGGGCGATCAGGTCCACCGCCCGGTTGATGCCGATGTCGAAGACCTCGGACTGGTCCTTGAGGTTGGCGTAGACCGGCTTGGGCAGCTTCTTCTCGCCCTCGGCCTTCGGCGGCTGGTGCATCACGAAGGGGCCGAAGCGTCCGATCCCGGCCTTGATCTCGCCGCCCTCGGGGTGCTGGCCCACCAGGCGCGGCAGCGCCAGCAGGTCGAGCGCCTTCTTCAGGTCCACGTCGTCCAGCGCCAGCCCCTTGGGGATCGAGGAGCGCTTGGGCTTGGGGTTCTCCTCGGTCAGCTCGCCCAGCTGCACATAGGGGCCGAAGCGGCCCGAGCGCAGGGTCACCGGCTCGCCGTCGTCGTCATGGCCCAGCAGCTTGCCGTCGGGGCCGATGGCGCCCTCGCCCTCCTCCCCGCCGCCCATGGGACGGGTGTAGCGGCACTCGGGGTAGTTGGAGCAGCCGATGAAGGCGCCGCCGGAGCGCGCGGTGCGCAGGGAAAGCCGGCCCTTGCCGCAGTTCGGGCAGAGGCGCGGGTCGGAGCCGTCGCCCTTGTCGGGGAAGAGATGCGGCGCCAGCGCCTCGTTGATCGTCTCCAGCACCTCGGTGATGCGGAGCTCGGCGGTGTCCTCGACCGCGGCGTGGAAGTCGCGCCAGAAGTCCGAGAGCAGCGCCTTCCAGTCCATCCCGCCGTCGGAGACGACGTCGAGGTCCTCCTCCAGCTTCGCGGTGAAGTCGTAGGAGACGTATTTGGAGAAGTACCGCGACAGGAACACCGTCACCAGGCGGCCCTTGTCCTCGGGGATCAGGCGGTTCTTGTCCTTGCGGACGTATTCCCGGTCCTGGATCGTCCCGATGATCGAGGCGTAGGTGGACGGCCGCCCGATGCCGAGCTCCTCCATCCGCTTGACCAGCGTGGCCTCGGTGTAGCGCGGCGGCGGCTGGGTGAAGTGCTGCTGGGCGAGCACGGCGCCCTGCCCGGCCAGCATCGCGCCCTCGGCCCGCTCCAGCCCGGCCTGCGTCTCGACCTTCTTGTCCTCGCGGACCTTGTCGAAGGCCTCGCGCAGCGCCTCGGCGGCCAGCGGCGTCGGCTCTCCCTGCGAAAGCGCCGGAAGGCGGCCGTCCTCGTCGTCCTGCGGCTCGTCCCGGCCCTCTTCATAGACGCGGATGAAGCCGTCGAACTTGATGACCTGGCCGGTGGCGCGCAGCGCGACCTCGCGGTCCTTCGAGCGGATCTCGGCCGTCGTCCGCTCCAGCCGCGCGGCCTCCATCTGGGAGGCGAGGGTGCGCTTCCAGATCAGGTCGTAGAGCTTGCGCTCGTCCGCGCCCATGTCCGCGCCGATCTTGCCCGCGTCGCGGGACATGTCGGTGGGGCGGATGCACTCGTGCGCTTCCTGGGCGTTCTTGGCCTTGTTCTTGTAGAAGCGGGGCTTCTCGGGAACGTAGGCGGCGCCGAAGCGGTCCTTGATCGCGGCGCGGGCGGCCTGCACGGCCTCGGGCGCCATGTCGATGCCGTCGGTCCGCATGTAGGTGATGTGCCCGGCCTCGTAGAGGCGCTGGGCCGCGCGCATGGTCTGCTGGGCGCCCATGCCGAACTTGCGCGACGCCTCCTGCTGGAGGGTCGAGGTCATGAAGGGCGGCGAGGGGTTGCGCGTCCCCGGCTTCGCCTCGACCGAATCCACGAAGAGCGAGCCGCCGCGCGAGGCGATGGCGGCGGCCGCCATCTCGGCCCGCGTCGCCGTCTCCAGCGTCTGGCGGTCGATCTTCTTGCCGGACAGCTCCGACAGCCGCGCCTCGAACTCGACGCCCCGCGGCGTCTTCAGCATGGCGCGGACGGACCAGTATTCCTTGGCCTTGAAGGCCTCGATCTCCATCTCCCGTTCGACGATCAGGCGCAGCGCCACCGACTGCACGCGCCCGGCGGAGCGCGAGCCGGGCAGCTTGCGCCACAGCACCGGCGAGAGGTTGAAGCCGACGAGATAATCCAGCGCCCGGCGCGCCAGGTAGGCGTGCACCAGCTCCATGTCGATGTCGCGGGGCGCGGCCATGGCGGCCTCGACGGCGGCCTTGGTGATCGCGTTGAAGGCGACCCTTCGGACGGGCGTGTCCTTCTTGAGGGCGCGGCGCTTCCTCAGCGCCTCCTCCAGGTGCCAGCTGATCGCCTCCCCCTCGCGGTCGGGGTCGGTGGCGAGGATCAGGGCGGGGTCGTCGGCCAGGGCCTCGGCGATCGCGCGGACGTGCTTCTGGGACTTGGCGTCCACTTCCCACAGCATCTCGAAGCCGTTGTCGGGATCGACCGAGCCGTCCTTGGGCGGCAGATCGCGCACGTGGCCGTAGCTCGCAAGGACGGTGTAGTCCTTCCCGAGGTACTTGTTGATCGTCTTGGCCTTGGCCGGGGACTCGACGACGACGACGGCCATGCGGACGCTTCTCCTTGCCGGGGGCGAACGGTCGGGGACCATGTTGGGACGCGGGGCGGCTTGTCAATCCGGGGGCGGGCGGCGAAGTCCGCGGGATCCGACGCGTCGCGACCGGGGCCCGGGCGCCTACCAGCCGCCCTGGTTCACGATCCGGTCGACGTTCAGATAGCCCAGCACGGCCACCGAGACCACCACCGCGGCCATCCCCGCCAGGCGGTTGGCGGCCCGGCGGCGGTAGAGCGCCGCCAGCAGCGGCTCGACGTCGATCTCGTGCAGGCGCGGGGCGATGCGCCGCGCCTCCGCCGCCTGGGCGGCGACCATCAGCGCGGCGGGGCCGGCCAGCATCAGCAGGCCCAGCGCCAGCTCCGATCGCGCGAGGAAGCCCAGCGTCGCCAGCATCGCCAGCAGGAAGCCCACCGTCGCGCCGGTCGCCGCGCCCCAGCGATGCGCGAAGGCGTCGATGCGCAGGATCATCCGGCGCGCGTAGGCGTCGCACAGATAGGCGTCCTCGCCCCCCTCGCGCAGGGCCCGGCGCAGCATGTCCCAGGGCACGCCATGGGTGAAGTAGGACGCCATCGACCAGAACACGGCCGTCAGCGCCCAGTACCAGACCGAGAAGAAGGTGGCGTCGTCGAACTGCATCCGGTGGGCGGGGCCTCGCGCCTCTGCATCGGGACCGGGCGGGACGGGCCGCGCGGGGTCGAAGGGCGTTTATGTCCGCCTTCGCCCGGTTGCGCCAGTGCCGCGACCGCGAGGGCGGGCGCCCCGGGCCGGACGATGCGTCGCGGCGGGCCGCCCGCGCCCGGCCCGCCGACCGGGACGGAACATCGCCGGATCGGCCCACCCCGGCGCGCCGCGCGGCCGTTTCGGGCCCGGCGTCGCGCCTTTCGCGCGCTTTCCACGCTATGGAACCGCGTCGCACGGCCCCTTGTCCCTCCCGCGGCGATCCCCTAGCCGTGGGAAGGTCGCGGCCCGGTCGGGCCGCCAGTCCACAGGAGATCTCCCGATGATCGGATTCGATGCGGCCGGCCTCGCGCTGCTGGCGGCGGCGCTGCTTGCGACCGGCGTCTTCGCCGGCGTTCTCGCGGGCCTGCTGGGCGTGGGCGGAGGCATCGTGATCGTGCCGGTGCTGTCGTGGCTCCTGGCCGCCTCGGCGCTGGACCCGGAGGTGACGCAGCACCTGGCGGTGGCGACCTCGCTGGCCACGATCATCCCGACCTCGATCTCCTCGGCCCGCTCGCACCGCAAGCGCGGCTCGGTGGACATGGGACTCTTGAAGCGCTGGGGCCCGGGGATCGTGCTGGGCGCGCTCGCGGGCGGCGTGCTGGCGCGCTTCGCCTCGGGCGACGCGCTGCGGCTGGTGTTCGGCCTGGTGGCGCTGGCGGTCGCGGTGAACATGGCGATCCCCAAGACGCTGACCGCGGCGAACGAGCTGCCGAAGTCGCCCGCGGGCAACGGCCTGCTGTCGGGCGTCGTGGGCCTGTTCTCCTCGCTGATGGGCATCGGCGGGGGCACGCTGGCGGTGCCGATCCAGTCGGCCTTCTCGGTGCCGATCCGCACCGCGGTGGGCACGGCCTCGGCCATGGGGCTGCTGATCGCGGTGCCGGGCACGATCGCCTTCATCTGGGCGGGCTGGGGGGTCGAGGGCCTGCCGCCGCTGTCGCTGGGCTACGTCTCGATCCCGGCCGCGCTGCTGATCGTGCCGGCCACCTGGTTCTGCGCGCCGCTGGGGGCGAGCCTCGCCCACCGCGTCGACCAGGCCCTGCTGAAGCGCCTGTTCGCGCTGTTCCTGGCGATCACCGCGGCGCGGATGCTGTATTCCGCCCTCGGCTGACGCCGCCCGGGACGGCAGGCGCCGGGAGCGCAGGCGACCGCCGGCGAGCGGGGGCTCGACGCCCCCCGAGCCGGCCTGCGGCCTGAGCCCGCCTCAGTCCAGCTCGCGCACCGGCGCCCCGTCGAGCCATCCCGCGATGTCCTCGACCGCGTCGCCGTAGAACAGCCGGTAGACCGCGTCCGAGACGTAGCCGATATGCGGCGTGCCGATCACGTTGGGCAGGCGACGGAAGAGGTCGTCGCACTCCGGCGGCTCCACGTCGTAGACGTCGAGGCCGGCGCCCGCGATCCAGCCCTCCTGCAGCGCCCGCTCCAGCGCGCCGCGTTCGACCAGCGGCGCGCGGGAGGTGTTGACCAGGTAGGCCGAGGGCTTCATCGCCCGCAGCTCCGCCTCGCCGACCACCCCGCGGCTGCGCGGCGAGAGGACCAGGTGGATCGAGATCACGTCCGCCCGCTTGAACAGCGCCTGCTTGCTTTCGGCCAGGGTCACGCCGACCTCGGCGCAGCGCTCGGGCGTGAGGTTGGGGGACCAGGCCTCGACCTCCATCTCGAAGGCCTGGGCGACCCGCGCCACCCGGCCCCCGATCTCGCCCAGCCCCAGCAGGCCCAGCCGGCGCCCGGCCAGGCGCGTGCCCACCGGCCCCTGCCACAGGCCCTGCTTGAAGCGCGTGGATTCGGCCGAGACCCGGCGCATCAGGTTCAGGATCAGCCCCCAGGCGATCTCGACCGTCGAGTTCTTGTCGCCCCGCGTCCCGCAGACCGTCACGCCCCGCGCCTTCGCCGCCGCCACGTCGATGGCGGCATTGCGCATCCCCGTGGTGATCAGCAGCTTCAGCTCCGGCAGGCGGGCGAGCAGGCTTTCGGGGAAGGGCGTGCGCTCGCGCATCGCGAGGATGATCTCGAAGCCCGCCAGCGCCTCGGCGGCGGCGTCCTCGTCGGCGAATGGCTCGCGGAAGATCACCGGCTCCACCCGGCCGGCGAGCGGTCCCCAGTCCGCGAAGGAGAGGGCCACGCCCTGGTAATCGTCCAGCACCGCGCAACGCATGTCCGGGTCCTCCCTCGACCGTTTACGGGCGCGCGCCGATCGTCGCTCCCGTCGCGTCCTTTTTGACAAGCCGGCCGGTTAGCGGCAATGCTCTGTTCGACGCGATGTCTACCGACGGCAAGGTATAGGGGAGACCACCGATGCAGCCCAGCCGCGAGCCGTATTCCCGGCCTTGCCGTGCGCCCGCCGACGGCGTCGCCTCCGGCGGCGAACCCGAGGAGGACACGGCCGCCCGCGGGGCGCGCAAGAAGGCCTCGATCCGCCGCGAGGAGATCATCGCGATCGCCGCGGACATCTTCGCGACAAAGGGCTACGACGGCGCCTCGCTGCGCGACATAGCCGAACGCGCCGGCCTGACCAAGGCCGCCCTCTACTATCACTTCCCCGACAAGGAGCAGATCTTCGAGATCGTGGTCATGTCGCGGATGGACGCGCTGATCGCCGACGTGGGCGAGCATGTGGCCGCCGCCGGCGACGACCCGATCAAGCGGATCGAGGCCTTCGTCGAGGCCTCGGCCACCCGCATCGACAGCGACCGCACCGGCTGGATCTCGTCCTCGAACACCTTCTGGAGCTTCGAGAACGCCCAGAACCGGGTGAGGATCGTGGCCCAGCGCGACGCCTACGAGAAGATCCTGCGCGACGCGATCAAGGACGGCATGGCCAAGGGCGTGCTGCGCGAGCGCGACGCGGGCCTGGTCTCGCGCCTGATTCTCGCGGGCCTGTCGAACCTGCCGCGCTGGCACAAGGCCGACGGCCCGCTGAGCGCGCAGGAGGTCGGGCGCCAGTACGTCGACTTCGTGCTCAACGGCCTGAAGGTCGAGCGGGACTGAGATCCCCGCGCCCCCCGGCCGCGGGGGACGCGCCGCCATCCGAGCCCGGCGCGAGGGCGCCCCGCGGGGCGCGCGCGCGTCCCCCCCTGCTCTCCAGTTCCGAGGCGCATGCCATGTCCGAGCTCACCGGAAAATCCGTCCTGATCACCGGCGCGAGCCGCGGCATCGGGGCCGCGGCGGCGGCGGAGCTCGCCGCCCGCGGCGCCCGCGTGGCGCTGGCCGCGCGCGACCACGCCGCCTGCGAGGCGGGGGCCGAGGCGATCCGCGCCGCCGGCGGCGAGGCCATCGCCTTCTCCTGCGACGTGACCGAGTGGTCCGACGTCTCGGCGGTGGTGGCCGCGACGCGGGAGGCCTTCGGCGGCCTCGACGCGATGGTCAACAACGCCGGCGTGATCGAGCCCATCGCCCGGCTGAGCGACTCCGACCCCGAGGGCTGGGCCAAGGCCTTCGGGATCAACGCGCTGGGCGTCTACCACGGGCTGCGCGCGGCGCTGCCGGTGATGGAGGCGCAGGGCGCGGGCGTGATCGTCAACGTCTCCTCCGGCGCGGCCTACAACCCGCTGGAGGGGTGGAGCCACTACTGCTCGGCCAAGGCGGCGGCGCTGATGCTGACCCGCTCGGCGCATCTCGAGAGCGCCGACAAGGGCGTGCGCGTGGTGGGGCTGAGCCCCGGCACGGTCGCCACCGACATGCAGCGCGTGATCGGCAAGAGCGGGATCAACCCGGTCAGCAAGCTGAGCTGGGACGACCACATCCCCGCCGACTGGCCCGCCAAGGCCATCGCCTTCCTGCTGACCGAGGCCGCGCGGGAGTTCGACGGGACCGACTTCCAGCTCCGCGACCCCGAGAACCGCGCCCGCCTCGGCCTCGGCTGAGACCCCGCGGTCGGACCGGAGGCGCCGCGGCAGGCCGCGCGCCCGGCCCGGCCCGCCCGCCCGCGGCGCGCGGCGGATGCGGCGCCCGGGCCCGGCGTCTCCCGCCGGGTCGCGCGGCGCGGACCCTCCGGCCGAGGGGCGGGTCGCGGCGTCTTCCCTGAACCGTCCATCAGCGCGCCGATGACGGCCGCCGCCGCGGAGGCATCCGGTGCGTGGGGCTGGAAGGTGCCGGGCGGCGCCTGCGGCGGCGGGTCCGCGCGGGCGGGGGCCGCGGGACTGGCGGGGGGCGGCGCGGGCGCCTATCCTCGCGCCGCAGCCCGCCCGGCGCGCGGGCGCCCTGCCCGCCCTGCCCGCGCCCCCCGCGCGCCACACCGCTCCCGGAGCCTTCGAGATCGACGTCATCCGCAAACTGATGGACCTGCTCGACGCGCGGGAGCGGCGGATCTTCTGGGTCGTGCTGGGGCTCTCGATCCTGGCGGGCTTCGCGAACATGGTGGGCGTCGCCTCGGTGATCCCGTTCCTGGCGGTGCTCGCCTCGCCCGAGGCGGCGGACCCTTCGGGAGGGCTGGGGCGGATCGCGCAGGCGCTGGGGCTGGGCGAGGCGCGCCCCTCCCTCCTCGCGCTCGGGGCGCTGGTGGCGGTCTGCTACGCGCTCGCCATCGCGGTGCGGGTCGCGACCGTCTACGTGCTGCGCCGCTTCTGCGCGATGCGGGTGCACACGATCGGCGTGAAGCTGCTGGGCCGCCAGCTGCGCCAGCCCTACCCGTGGTTCCTGGGCCGCCACAGCGCCGACCTGGTGAAGAGCACGCTCGCCGAGGTGGAATACATGGTCCACGGGGTGCTGACCCCGGTGCTGGAGGCGATGTCGAACGCCTGCATCGCGCTGGCCATGCTGGCGCTGATGCTGCTGGTCAGCCCCACGGCGGCGGCGATCATGTTCGCAGTGGTGGGGGGCGGCTACGCGCTGGTCTACCTGGCCCTGCGCCCGCGGATCCGGCGCATCGGCCAGGCGCGCCTGGCGAGCATCAACGCCCGCTTCCGCATCGCGCAGGAGAGCCTGTCCGGCATCAAGGAAGTGAAGACGCTCGGCCTCGAGGAGGCGGTTCTGCGCCGCTACGCCGAGCCCTCGCTGCGCGGCGCGCGGGCGACGGCGGACGAGGTGGTGCTCGCCCAGACCCCCCGGCACGTGCTGGAGGGGGTGGCGGTGGTCGGCATGATCGCGGTGATCCTGGCGCTGACCGCGGGGACCGACGGCTCTTCGGCCGGCTACGCCTCGATCCTGCCCACGGCGGGGGTCTATGCGCTGGCGGGCGCCCGGCTCGCGCCCTCGATGCAGGCGATCTACGGGGGGCTGAGCTCGATCCGCGCCCGCCGCCCCTCGC
This sequence comes from Albimonas marina, assembly GCF_029223255.1. GTDB lineage: Bacteria > Pseudomonadota > Alphaproteobacteria > Rhodobacterales > Rhodobacteraceae > Albimonas. Next base: position 23,749 of record NZ_JARHUC010000007.1, on the reverse strand, counting down.
TCGACGCGATCCATGCCGAGCTGATGGAGCCGGGTCCTGATCCGCTGCAGGCCGCCCCGATCCCCCCGCTGTCGCGCACGCTGGAGCTGCGGGACCTGCGCTTCGCCTATCCCGGCGCCGACCGGCCGGCGCTGGAGGGGCTGGACCTGACCGTCGCCGCGGGGACGCGGGTAGGGATCGTGGGGGGCACCGGGGCGGGCAAGACCACGGCGATGGACCTGATCCTGGGGCTGCTCGCGCCCGACGCGGGCGAGATCCTGGTCGACGGCCGCCCCCTGCGCGACGCGGCCGAGCGGCGGGGCTGGCGGCGGACGCTGGGCTACGTGCCCCAGCACATCTTCCTGACCGACGCCTCGGTCGCCGAGAACATCGCCTTCGGCGACCCCGAGGGCCGCATCGACCGCGCCGCCGTCGAGCGCGCCGCCCGCCTCGCCGCCCTGCACGACTTCGTGACCGCCGAGCTGCCCCAGGGCTACGACACGCTGGTGGGCGACCGCGGCGTGCGCCTCTCGGGCGGGCAGCGCCAGCGGGTGGGGATCGCCCGCGCGCTCTACCGCGACCCGTCGCTCCTGATCCTGGACGAGGCGACCTCGGCCCTCGACACCGTCACCGAGCGGCAGGTGATGGAGGGGATCGAGGCCGCCGGGCGGGGCCGCACGGTGATCACCGTCGCCCACCGCCTGACCACGGTGCGCGGCTGCGACGAGATCTTCCTGCTCGAGCACGGCCGCGTCGCCGCGCGGGGGGACTTCGAGACGCTGCTCGCGACCTCGCCGCTGTTTCGCGAGATGGCGCGCGACATCGCCTGAGGGCGGGAGGCGGAGCGCGCCCTCCTGACGCGGCGGTCTCGGGGATGTGAACCGCGACGAAACCCGTCATGACGGGGGGCGCGGTTCATGTTATCGAACGGGAGAACCTTTCAATATAATGATCTCGCAGCCCTCGGCCCTGCGGTCGCGGCGCGGACAACTTGAACGTGGTGGGGATGAGCAAGGCGATCGCTGGCGGCTGGAGCGCCACCTGGAACCCATTCGGCGTCTTCTGGCTGGCCATCGCGGTGGTCGGGGCGGCGCTGTTCTTCCTGCCCGGCCTGGTGACGCTGGGCGAGGCCTGGCAGCTGGCCGAGTACAGCCACGGGCCGCTGATCCCGCTGCTGTCCTCGTTCCTGCTGCTGCGCCAGCTGAAGGAGGTTCCGGTCCATACAGGCCCCATCGACGACCGCTGGCCGGGCGTGACGGTGGTGGTGCTGTCGCTGCTGCTGGGCCTGCTGGGCCTGCTGAGCCATATCGGCGACGTCTCGGCCTACGCGATGATCGTGTGGATCTACGGCATGCTGCTGGTCAGCTTCGGCTGGAAGCGCGGCAAGCAGCTGTGGCCGCCGGTGCTGCACCTGACCTTCATGCTGCCGCTGCCGGGGGTGATCTACTACAAGGCCACCACCACGCTGCAGTTCATCTCCTCGGACGTGGGCGTCTGGGCGCTGCAGATGATGGGCACGCCGGTGTTCCTCGACGGGAACATCATCGACCTGGGCATCTACAAGCTGCACGTGGCCGAGGCCTGCTCGGGCCTGCGCTACCTGTTCCCGATCATGTCCTTCTCCTACATCTTCGCGGTGCTCTACCGCGGGCCGACCTGGCACAAGGCGGTGCTGCTGCTGTCCGCCGTTCCGATCGCGGTGCTGATGAACTCGTTCCGCATCGCGCTGGTCGGCCTGCTGGTGAACGCCTGGGGGATCGAGCAGGCCGAGGGCTTCGGCCACCTGATGGAGGGCTGGGTCGTCTTCCTGGGCTGCATCGCGATCCTGTTCACGCTGGCCGCGGTCATGCTGCGCCTGCAGCCCGCCCCCCGCATGACCCTGACCGAGGCGCTGGATCTCGACCTCAACGGGATCATGCCCGAGCTCGCCCGCGTGCGCTTCACCCGCCCCTCTCCGGCGATGATCGCGGCCGCCACGCTCTGCGCCGGCCTCGCCGCCGCCTGGTGGCTGAGCCCCCCGCGGGAGCTGCCGCCGATCGACCGCCAGCCCTATTCGCGCATGCCCGCCGAGATCGGGGACTGGTCCGTGGTCAGCCGCCAGCCGCGCCTGAGCGACCAGATCGAGCGGGTGCTGGGCGCCGACGACTACATCGGCCTGAACTTCGCCAAGGCCGACGCCCCCGCGCCGATCGAGCTGTTCTCGGCCTGGTATCACGACCAGACCAAGGGCGGCATCCACTCGCCCGAGATCTGCCTGCCCGGCGGCGGGTGGGAGATGCACTCGATCCGCACCGTCGACCTGGGGCCGCGGCTGGGCCTCGCGCCCGGGTTCGACGTGAACCGGGCGGTGATCATCAAGGGCGGCTCGAAGCTGCTGGTCTACTACTGGTTCGACCAGTCCGGGCGGCGCATCGCCTCGGACTACATGGCCAAGGCCATGCTGCTGGTGAACGGCATCGTCGAGGGGCGGACCGACGGCGCGCTGGTGCGCCTGACCACCCCCATCCGCCCCGACGAGAGCGAGGCGCAGGCCGAGGCGCGCCTGCTCGATTTCCTGAAGCCCGCCGTCGACGTGCTGCCGCCGTTCCTCGACGGCCGCGCCTGACCTCGCAGCCCCCCGAACCTTCCGAAGGCCGCGTCCCCCGCGGCCTTCGTCGTTTCCGGGCGGCGACGCCGTCGCGCCCGGGACGGCCGCGCGTTCAGTCCGCCCGCGCCGCGGTCACCGTGGCGTGGATCGTGACCGCCGCGTCGACCATCGCCTCCCCCGGCGCGCCGACCTTCCAGTCGGTGCGGATCAGCTCCGCCGAGACCTCCGCCCGCGCCACGTCGCCCTCGGTGACGATGGCGACCGAGAGGTCGAGGGGCCGGCTCTGCCCCTTCAGGGTCAGGTCGCCGTGAACGGTCCAGGCGCCGGGCGCGTCGCGCTGGAAGCCCTCGCCCTCGAAGATCGCCTCGGGGTGGGCGGCGGCGGCCAGCCACTGCGGCTCCGCCGCGGCGCCGGTGGCCATCCCGTCGGGAAAGGAAAGGCTGGCGACGTCCACCACCACCCGCACCCGGCAGGCGTCGGGGGTCTCGGGGTCGAAGGCGATCTCGGCCGACCAGGTCGCGAAGGCGCCCGCCATGCGCTTGCCGCCCACGTCGATCACCACCTCCAGCCGGCTGGCCTCGGGGTCGACGGTCCAGTCGCCGGCTGCGGCCGGCGGCGCGGGCGCCAGCCAGGCGGCCGCGAGGAGCGCGAGGCCCTGCGCCGCCCGAAGGCCCCTCGACCGGGGCCGGCGCGTCGCGCGGCTCGGGATCCTGCCCATGCGTGTCTCCGCCCGGGGGATCCGGGAGATCCGCACGATGGCGCCGGGCGCCGCGCGGCGCCAGTCCGCCCCGCCGGATCGTGATCGGGCTTCCCATGCGGCGGCGGGCGGCCTAATCCTGCGCCCCATGACCGAGCCCGCCGCCCCCGCCCGAACCGAGATCTACGTCGACGCCGACGCCTGCCCCGTGCGCGACGAGACCCTGCGCGTCGCCGCCCGCCACAAGCTGCGGGTGCACCTCGTCTCCGACGGCGGCATCCGGCCCAGCCAGGACCCGATGGTGAACGTGGTCTTCGTCACCGGCGGCGCCGACGCCGCCGACGACTGGATCGCCGAGCATATCGGGCCGCGCGACGTCTGCGTGACGAACGACATCCCCCTCGCCTCCCGCTGCCTCGAGGCCGGCGCCCGGGCGATCCGGCCCAACGGGCGGCCCTTCGACCAGGCCTCGATCGGCATGGCGCTGGCCCAGCGGGAGCTGATGAGCACCCTGCGCGAGACCGGGGCGTTCACCGGCGGGCCGCGGCCGTTCTCGAAGGCCGACCGCTCGGCCTTCCTCAACCAGCTCGAGACCTCGGTGCGCGCGGCGCTGCGGCGCTGACGCCCCGTCGCCCCGCGTCCGGTCTTGCGGGGGCGGCGAGGGCGGCCCATCCTCGCCCCGACCGCCACGCCGACCGGGAGCCCCGCCCATGCCCTCCGACCCGCTGCCCGGCCTCGAGCCGGGGCTCGAGCCCGGCTACGACGTCCCCGCCCTGCCGGGCATGAGCCTCGAGGAGATCGAGACGCCCGCCCTGGTCCTCGACCTCGACCTGGCCGAGGCGAACATCGCCCTGATGGCCGAACGCGCCGCCGCCGCCGGCGTGGCCCTGCGGCCCCACGCCAAGTCCCACCGCTCGGCCGAGATCGCGCGGATGCAGATCGAGGCCGGCGCCGTGGGCGTCTGCTGCCAGAAGGTGGCCGAGGCCGAGGCGATGGTGCGCGGCGGCGTGCCCGACGTGCTGCTGACCAACGACCTGGTGGATCCGCGCAAGATGGCCCGCGCCGCGCGCCTGGCGCGGACCGCCCGGCTGACGGTCATCTGCGACGACCCCGCCATGGTCCCCGCCTGGAGCCGGGCCGCCGAGGACGCGGGCGTCGAGCTGCCGATGCTGGTCGAGATCGACGCGGGCTCCGCCGCCTGCGGCATCGACCCCGGGGCCCCCGCCGCGGCGCTGGCCCAGGCCGTCGACGCCGCCCCGGGCCTGCGCTTTGCGGGCCTGCAGTCCTATTGCGGCGTCGCCCAGCACATCCGCAGCCCGTCCGAGCGGCGGGCGAAGATCTCGGCCGCGGCGGAGCGGGTGCGCCTGACCCTCGACCATCTCGAGCGCGAGGGCCTCGACTGCCCCTGGGTCACCGGCGGCGGCACCGGGAGCTGGGAGTTCGAGGCCGCCGGCCCCTGGACCGAGGTCCAGTGCGGCAGCTACGTCTTCATGGACGCCGACTACCAGCGCGACACGGCCGCCCCGGGCCAGGCGCTGGGCGAGTTCGCCAACGCGCTCTTCGTGCTGACCACGGTGATGTCGAAGGCGCGCAAGGGCACGGCGATGTGCGACGCCGGCCTGAAGGTGCAGACGATGGAGAGCGGCCCGCCCCGCATCCTGCTGCCCGATCCCGGCAACACGGGGCTCGAGGTCCTCGGCTGCTCGGACGAGCATGCGAAGATCGCCGACCCCGACGACCTGCTGAAGCTGGGCGACCGCCTGCGGATGACGCCCGGCCACTGCGACCCGACGGTGAACCTGCACGACTGGCTTGTCGGCCTGCGCGGCGAGACGGTCGAGCGGCTGATCCGCGTCTCCGCGCGGGGCCGGTCGCTGTAATTCGCGTCGGTCCGTAGGGCGCATTTCAATGCGCCGTTGCGCCCCCTCCCGTAGCGGAGGCGCATCGACATGCCCCCTACTCGACGAGCCGCATCAGGCGGTCCTTCTCGCCGTGGTCGTCGGGGCGGGCGAGCGCGTCGGCCAGCGCCTCGAGGCTGTCGATGTTGTGGGCGGCGCGGAAGCTGTCCACGTGCGGCAGCAGCGCCTTCACCCCGCCGGCGCGCGGCGCGAACCCGTCCCAGCGCAGCAGCGGGTTCAGCCAGATCAGCTTGCGCGAGCTGAGGTGCAGGCGCTCGGCCTCCGCCGCCAGGCGCGTGGGGTCGTCGCGGTCGAGCCCGTCGGTGATCAGGATCACCACCGCGCCCTGCCCCAGCACCCGGCGCGACCAGTCGCGGTTGAAGGTCTTGAGGCACTCGCCGATGCGGGTGCCCCCCTCCCAGTCCTGCGCCTCGCGCCCGCAGGCGGCGAGCGCGGCGTCGGCGTCGCGCTGCATCAGGTGGCGGGTGACGTTGGTCAGGCGGGTGCCGAAGGTGAAGGCGTGGACCTTGGCCCAGCCCGCGCCCTTCTCGTTCGCCGCCGCATGCAGGAAGTGCAGCAGCATCCGGCTGTAGGCGCTCATCGAGCCGGAGATGTCGCACAGCGCCACCAGGTTCGGCCAGCGCACCGCCTGCGCCTTGGTGCGGAAGGCCGAGACGTCGCCCCCCTGGCGCATCGCGGAGCGCATCGTCGCCCGCCAGTCCGGCCGCTTGCCCGAAACCGAGGGCCGCGTGCGGCGGGAGGCGATGGGCTTCACCGGCAGGGTCAGGCGGGCGATGGCGCGCTTCGCCGCCGCCTGCTCGGCGTTGGTCATCTGCTCGAAATCGGTCTGCTTGAGCTTCTCGTCGGCCGAGAAGGTGAGGGTCGCGTCGAACTCGATCTCCTCGCCCTCCTCCTCCTCCGCGGCGGGCGGCGGGGGGGCGGCGTCGTCCAGCAGCGCCTCGGCCGCGCGGCGCTCGGCGTCCTTGGGGGCGGGGGGCGTCTCCATGCTCTGCAACAGGGGCGAGAGCATCTTCATCATCTTTTCCAGGAACTCCGGATCCCGCCAGAACAGGCGGAAGATCTGGGCGAAGACCTGGCGATGCTCAGGGCGCGAGACGAAGCAGGCGTGCAGGGTCCAGTAGAAGTCGGTCTTGTCCGAGAAGCCCGCCGCCTCGACCGCGCGGATCGCGTCCGTCACCCGGCCGGGCCCGACGGGCAGGCCCGCCTTGCGCAGCGCCCGGGCGAAATGGACGATGTTGTCGGCCAGCTTGCCGTCCTGCGGGATCTCGAGCGGGGCGAACTCCATTCAGGGCGCCTCGGCGTAGTTGGAGACCTCGATCAGGTTGCCGTCCGGGTCGTTGAAGTAGACCGACAGGAAGGGCCCCCGGGCGCCGGTCTTCTGCACCGGCCCCTCGACCACGGCGATCTTCTCGACATGCAGGCGGGCGATCACCTCGGCCAGCGGCGTCTCGGTCAGCAGGCAGACGTCGCCCGAGCCGATGCAGGCGTGGTTGCGCACCTCCTGCCCCAGGGTCTGGAGGTTGATCTTCTGCGAGCCGACCTGCAGCGCCCGCCGACCGCCCGCGAAGGTCACGGCCTCGAGCCCCAGGGCGCGGGCGTAGAAGGCGACCGCCGCGTCGATGTCGCGGACGGTCAGGACCAGGTGGTCGATCCCGGTGACGATGCCGGTCATGACGCAGCCCTCCCTCAGGCCGCGGGCATCGAGTTGCGCGCGGCGTCGAGGATGCGGCGCGCCTCCGAGCCCTGCATCTTGGCGATGTCGTCCTGGTATTTCAGGATCGCGCCCAGGGTGTCGGCGATCACCTGCGGGCTCAGCGCCACGGCGTCGAGCGCCACCAGGCAGCGGGCCCAGTCGATCGCCTCGGCCACGCCCGGCTTCTTGAACAGGTCCTCGCGGCGGAGCTGCTGGACGAAGGCCACCACCTCGCGGCTCAGCTGCTCCTGCGCCTCGGGGGCCTTGGCGGCCAGGATCTCCATCTCCCGCTCGAAGTTGGGATAGTCGACCCAGTGATAGAGGCAGCGGCGCTTGAGCGCGTCATGCACCTCGCGCGTGCGGTTGGAGGTGAGGATCACGATCGGCGGTTCCTCGGCCTTGATCGAGCCGATCTCGGGGATCGTCACCTGGAAGTCCGACAGCGCCTCCAGCAGGAAGGCCTCGAAGGGCTCGTCCGTGCGGTCGATCTCGTCGATCAGCAGCACCGGGGCGCCGCCGGGCTGGGGGCGCATCGCCTCCAGCAGCGGACGCTCGATGAGGAAGTCGTCGGAGAAGAGCTCGCGGGTCAGCGCCTCGCGGTCCTCCGCCCCCACCGCCTCGGCCGAGCGGATGGCGACCATCTGCGCGGCGAAGTTCCACTCGTAGACCGCGGAGGAGGCGTCGAGGCCTTCGTAGCACTGCAGCCGGATCAGCCGGCGGCCGAGCGCGAGGGCCAGCGCCTTGGCGATCTCGGTCTTGCCCACGCCCGCCTCTCCCTCGAGGAAAAGCGGCCGGCCAAGCTTCAGCGACAGGAAAACGACTGTGGCGAGATCGCGGCCGCAGACATAGCCGACGCGCCCGAGAATTTCCGCGGCTTCGTCTATGTTTGCGGGAAGTCCTTGCGACATGGTCTCAGCCTCCGATCGGGGCGTTTTCTGGGTCATTTGGGGAACGCCCTTGGCTGGGCTGAGGGTCGGTCCTAGCTCGCTGAACAAGACAGCCCGGCATGGGAAGAGGTCAACCCCTCCTTTCCGGGCATGCCGTCGGCCTGGGCCGGGTCATCCCGACGCAGGCGCGTGACGACGGCGAAGACGCTGACGACAGGAGGACGGCCATGCTCAGCCCGCGCACGATCCCCAACCTGCTGTCCGGCGCGACCCTCGCGTCGGCGATCCTGGCCGCAACGGCCGCATCTGCGGACGCCGGTGCGCTGGACTGGCCGCAGGCGGACGCGACCGCCTCGATCGTCAGCTTCGGCGGAGACGCGGTCTCCGCCGACCCGGTGACGCCGGAAGGGGGCGGCGAACTCGAGCCCTCGCCCTTCAGCGGCACGCCCGCGTCGGACGACGCGATGCTGCCGTACGCGTCGCAGATCAACCCGGAGCCGTCGGACGCCTACGCCGCCGAGTTCCGCAACAAGGAGGGTTCCTGACATGGCCCGCAACAGCAACAAGACCCGCACCGCCGCCCGCCGTCCCCGCAGCGCGTCCTTCGCGATGCTGGCGATGACCGTCGGCGCGGTGTCGCTGGCCCCGGCGCTGGCCCCGATCTCGGCCGCGGCGCAGACGACCGACGACGCCAAGACCGTCACCACCGTGACCGACGGCGTCACCAAGGACCATGTCACCGTCGACTTCGCCGACTCCACCTTCATGGAGGAGCGCGCGATCTCCCAGATCGTGCAGGAGGTCTATGGACCGGGCGCCGAGATGTCGAGCGGCTCGGGCCCCTCCGAGGCGGTGCAGCAGGCGCTGGACGTGGGCGAGCCCCTGCCCCCGGAGGCCAACGCCAAGCCCGTGGAGATGAAGCTCGCCAGCCGCCTGCCCGCGGGCCCCACCTGGATGGCCGTGGGCGAGAATCTGGTCGCGGTGGATGCCGACGGCCGCGTGAGCCGCGTGTACCACGACATGCTTCCCTGACATCCCCCCCGATGGGGAGCATGAAGTGTATGCGTGGGAGGGTCCGGTCGAAAGGCCGGGCCCTTTCCATTTCGGGCGTGTGTGCGACGCGCGTCGGTCTGGTTGGAGCCCAGAGCCGACTTTCGCTGCGTCATCGCCATGCAGCGCCGCTGTCCGTCGAACCCGACGATCGACACAGGCGATTGGTCCGCTGGCGGACGCCTGGGCGACCCATGCGGCCGCTCTTTAAAGTTCGAATGCCCTACCTTGCGGGACCAAGTACGGACGCATATCTTTTCTAAGCGAAATGTGCCTGCATGTGGCACTTTGCGTATCTCACCGAAGTCATCGCCCTGACGCCGATCAGGCAACCCTGATTTTCCTGAGGAAAAGTCGGCCTGGCATGTCGCCGGCGCGATTCTGCAAACTTTGAGGACGTGATGGCCAAAGGCAACAACAAGCGCGGAAACAAGGAAGCGAAGAAGCCGAAGCAGGAGAAACCCAAGGTTCTTGCGACGGCCAATTCCGGCGTGCCGAAGCCCCTCTCGCTGGGCGCAAAGAAAGCCAAGTAATTCGGCAAGCGGGCGGATGAGAAGCGTTCGCCCGCTCCGATCAATACACTCCAATGAAGAAGTCGATCTGGAAGAGTTGTCGCTGTTGCTGAAGCGGCAGCGACGCAACCGTGCAAGACGCGCCGACCCCGCTGCGGTACGGCGGACTTCACGCCCATCCTCGCCCCCGACTCGTCGCAAACGGCCCGAACCTACCGTTCGGCGGCCGCCGGACGAAGATCCGCTTCGTCCGCACAACGGACCGAGTCGGTTCGCGGACATGCGCTTCCATTTCAGGCGCCCCCGCAGGGCGCCTTTCGATGCGCCGCGCCGGCCCCCGCCGGCCGACCGCCCCCTAGATCAGCACCATCCCCGCCAGCCCCAGGAAGCTGAAGAAGCCCACCACGTCGGTGACCGTGGTGACGAAGGTGCCCGAGGCGAGCGCGGGGTCCGCGCCCGCCCGGTCGAGCGCGATGGGGATCAGGATGCCCGCCAGGCCCGCGGCGATCAGGTTGATCACCATCGCCGCCCCGATCACGGCGGCGAGCTTGTAGTCGCCGTACCAGAGGATCTCGACCACCGCGACGAGCACGGCGAAGATCACCCCGTTGGCGAAGCCCACCACCGCTTCACGAGTCACCAGCCGGCGCATGTTGGCCGGCGTCAGGTCGCGGGTGGCGAGCGCGCGCACCGCCACCGCCAGCGTCTGCGTCGCCGCGTTGCCGCCCATGGAGGCCACGATGGGCATCAGCACCGCCAGCGCCACGATCTGCTGGATCGTCGCGTCGAACTGGCTGATCACCAGCGAGGCGAGGATCGCGGTCCCGAGGTTCACCGCCAGCCAAGGGAAGCGCAGCTTGGTGATCTCCCACACCTTGTCCGACAGCGACTCGTCGCCGACGCCCGACAGGCGCTTGAGGTCCTCTTCCGCCTCCTCGTCCAGCGCCTCCATGGCGTCTTCCATCAGGATCACGCCGACCAGCCGCCCCGCGTCGTCCACCACCGGGGCCGAGGCCATGTGATACTGGTTGAAGCCGTAGGCGACGTCGGCCTGCGGCTCCTCGACCTCGATGGTCTCCATCCGGTCGCGCTTGAGGTCGACCAGCGCCTTGTCGCGGCCCGAGCCCATGATCCGGCTCAGCGGCACCAGCGCCACCGGCTTCAGCGCCGGGTCCACCAGCACCACGTCGTGGAAGGCGTCGGGCAGGTCGTCGTGGGCGCGCATGTGGTCGATCATCTGGCCCACGGTCCAGTGCGGGGGCGCGGCCACGAAGTCCCGGCGCATCATGCGGCCGGCGGTGTATTCGGGGTAGTTCAGCGCCTGCTCGACCGCGGTCCGGTCGACGGGCTCCAGCGCCTCGAGGACGTTCTGCTGCTGGTCCTCGTCCAGGTCCTCGATCAGGTAGACGACGTCGTCGGCGTCCAGCTCGCGGGCGGCGCGGGCCAGGTGCTCTGGGTCCATCGCCGCGAGCACGTCGTCGCGCACGTCGTCGTCGAGCTCGGACAGCACCTCGGGGTCGAGGTCGGCGCCCAGCACCTGGACGACCGCCTCGCGCATCTCGTGGCCGAGCTGCTCGAGAAGGTCGGCGAGGTCGGCGGCGTGGAGGTCTTCGACCAGCCGCTTCAGGGCGTGGACGTCGCGCTCGGCCGCGGCGGCCGCGGCGCGGGCGGGCAGCGAGGGGTCGAGCGACCACTCGTCCTCCCAGCTCTCGGCTTCGGGCTCGGGCTCCGGCTCTTCCTCGCGCGCGGCTTCCGCCTCGGGCCGGGGCTCGGACTGTGGGGCCGCGCCGTCGTCCGTCGCGGCCTCGGCCGGCGTCTGCTGCCGGGGACCGTCGCCGGAGGCGTCGACCGCGTCGGTCCCGCTCGCCTCGGGCCCCGCCTCTCGCGGATCGTCCTCGGCGTCGGGTTTGCGGTCGTTTCCGGCGTCGGTCATGGGCGGTCCTCTCGGCGGCGGGAGGGCTGGGACCCGCCCTTCTAGCGCGCGCGGACAGGCATTTGAAGCGCGCGCCTGGACGCGCGGCGCGCCATTCCGACAGGTGGCGACGGCGGGCTCCGGTCCGCCCGGCGGTGTTGACACGCGCGGGCCGGGCCGGCGTCATGGGCCGCGCAAGGCCGGCCCGCCGCGACGGTCGGCGGAGGGAGAGCCAATGGCGCAGAGCACCGGTCAGGCCCAGGAGGCCGCCCCGCCCCCGGGCGCCGCCCCGGCGCCGCGCACGCTGGGGGAGCTGCGGGCGCTGGGAATCGACCGCCAGCGCGCCGGCGATCTCGACGCCGCCTTCGCCGCCTACCGCGCCTACCTGCGCCAGCGCCCGCGGGATTCGGGGATCTGGACCAACCTCGGCGCCCTGCTGCGCCGGCGGGGGGAGCACCAGGCCGCCGCCGCCTGCCAGCGCCGCGCCCAGGCGCTGGCGCCCGGGGACGCCGCGATCCTCAACAACCTGGGCAACGCGCTCCAGGACGCCGACCTGCTGGAGGAGGCGCTGGAGATCCGCCGCGAGGTGCTGGCCCGCCGCCCCGGGGACGCCGACGCCCACGCCATGCTCGCCGTCACCCTGCGCGCGCTGGGCCGCTTCGAGGAGGCGCGGGACACGGCCGAGGCCGGCCTCGCCCTGCATCCCGCCGACGGCGAGCTGCGCGTGCAGCGCGCCATGGCGCTGCTCGCCGCCGGCGACTACGCCCGCGGCTTCGACGCCTTCGAGGCCCGCTGGGAGATCGGCGAGATCGCCAAGGGCGAGAACCCCGAGCCCGAATGGGCCGGCGAGCCGCTGGAGGGCCGGCGCATCCTGGTCCTGCCCGAGCAGGGCTTCGGCGACACCCTCCTGATGAGCCGCTTCCTTCCCGCCCTGAAGGCGCGGGGCGGGACCGTGATCCTCGCGGTGAAGCCGCCCCTCCGGCGCCTGCTCCAGGGGGTCGAGGGCGTGGACGAGCTGGCGGAGATCGGCGGCCCCCGCCCGCCGGCCGATTTCGTCACCTACATGATGGCCCTGCCCCGCTTCCTGGGCTGCGACGCCGCCGCCCTGCCCCCCTCGCCCCGGCTGCGGCCGCCGGGCGACTCCCGCTCGCGCGCGCGCAAGCTGCTGCAGCCGTTCGAGGGGATGCTGAAGGTGGGCGTGTGCTGGTCGGGCTCGGTCACCTACAAGGCCAATTTCAAGCGCAGCTTCGGGCCGGAGCGGTTCCTGCCGCTGGCCCGCATTCCCGGCGTGCAGCTGGTCAGCCTCTACAAGGGCCCGCTGCTGGAGGGGTTCCGCCGCTCCGCCGCCTCCGCCCTGATCCTCGACGCGGCGGGGGACGAGCGGGATTTCGCCGACACGGCCGCCACCCTGCGGGAGCTGGACCTGGTGATCACCATGGACACCGCCGTCGCCCATCTCGCCGGCGCGTTGGGCCGGCCGGTGTGGAACCTGCTCGCCTACTCGCCGTTCTGGCTCTACGGCCACGCGGGGGAGACGACGCCCTGGCATCCCTCGATGCGCCTGATCCGCCAGCCGCGCCCGGGCGACTGGGACGCCGTGCTGGAGGAGGCCGCCGCGCGTCTCGCCGACCTCGCCGCCGCGCGGGGGGCCCGGCCGTGAGCGCTCCGATCCATGGCCGCGGCGAGATCGGCGTGCAGGTCGAGATCTCGCCCGGCGAGCTGATCGACAAGATCACCATCCTCGAGATCAAGTGCGAGCGGATCGCCGACCCGTCGCGCCGCTTCAACGTGACGACCGAGCTGGCGCTGCTGGTGGCCGCGCGCGACGCCGCCCTGCCCGCGCCGGCGGAGCTCGACGAACTCACCGACGCCCTGCGCGAGGTGAACGCCGACCTGTGGTCGATCGAGGACGACCTGCGCGCCTGCGAGGCGCAGGGCGAGTTCGGCCCCGGCTTCGTGGCGCTGGCCCGCTCGGTCTACCGGCTCAACGACCGCCGCGCCGCCCTGAAGCGCGAGATCAACCTCCTCCTCGGCTCCCGCCTGATGGAGGAGAAGTCCCACCCCCTCTACTGACGCGCGCCGCCCTCCGCCCCAGGCGCCCGTGCTCCGCCCCAGGCGCGCCCTGCGCGACGCCTACAGGCCCGCGCGAAGCGCCTGTTCTTCGGAGCCGTCCGTCGCTGATGCCGAAAAGAGCGAGTCGCCCGCCGGGGTCAGGGATCGCGAAGCGACCCCCGAAGGGGGCTTGTCCTTGACCCCGGCGGGCGACTCGCTCAGGCATCTTCAGCGACGGACGGCTGCGAAGGACAGGCGCGGCCGTGTTCTTTGGTGAGCTCCCGAAGCGGCCTTCCGGGCGCGACACGCGTCGCGCCCCCGCGCAGCGGCCAGCCGACGAGCCCCGCCTCGGAGGCCCCCCTCGCCGCCGCCCGTGCGCTACCCCGTCGCCCCGCGCGCCCGGGCGAAGGCGGTCTCGAGCTGGTCGGCCAGCTCCACCCGCTCCTCCGGGCTCAGGAAGGCCCCCAGCTCGATCTCGCGGCCGTTTCCGCGCAGGGTCAGGTAGTTCTCGGGCCGCCCGTGGGGGTGCAGCGTCAGGCGCACCCAGTGGGGGTTGGCCTGCCAGCGGCGCACGCGGCCGTCGGGCTCGTGGCGCTCCACCGCCACCAGGTCCGGCCACAGGCGCAGCTCCTCGTGCAGGGAGAGGTCGCGGGCGTTGCGGCGCAGGAACCAGCCCAGCGCCGCCAGCGCCGCGACCACGAAGGGCAGCAGCCCCAGTGCGGCGCGGCTTCCGGCGAGCGGGATCATCGGCAGCGACAGCATCGCCGCCGTCCCCCCCATCACCAGCCCGTAGCCGCGCCGGCCCAGCGAGCGGTGGGGCCACAGCGTGACCTGGTAGATCGGCGCGTCGGAACGGCCGACGGCCGGAGGTTCCCCCCCGGCCGTCTCGTTTCGCGTCGCCTTCGGCGCGTTCGTCTCCACGATTGATCCTTGGATCAGTGGTGGGGCTGCTTGTCCCACATGTCGGGGGTCGGCAGCGTCTCGAACGTGTGGGCCGGCGGCGGGTTGGGCAGCGTCCACTCGAGGGTGTCGGCATGCTCGCCCCAGTAGGACTTCTCGGTGACCTTCTCGCCCTTCGTGACCGTCACCCAGACGATGTAGAAGAACAGCAGGAACGAGAGGCCCGAGATGAAGGCGCCGATCGACGAGACCTGGTTCCAGAGCTCGAACTGCTCGGGATAGTCGATGTAGCGGCGCGGCATGCCCTGACGGCCCAGGAAGTGCTGGGGGAAGAAGGTCAAGTTGGCGCCGATGAACATCATCCAGAAGTGGATCTTGCCCAGGGTCTCGGGGTACTGGCGGCCGGTCATCTTGCCGATCCAGTAGTAGACGCCGGCGAAGATGCAGAACACCGCGCCCAGCGACATCACGTAGTGGAAGTGGGCGACCACGTAGTAGGTGTCGTGGTAGGCGCGGTCGACGCCGGCCTGAGACAGCACCACGCCGGTCACGCCGCCGACGGTGAACAGGAAGATGAAGCCGAGCGCCCACAGCATGGGCGTCTTGAAGCTGATCGACCCGCCCCACATCGTCGCGATCCACGAGAAGATCTTGATGCCCGTGGGGACCGCGATGACCATCGTGGCCAGCATGAAGTAGGCCTGCTGGGTGTGGGACATGCCCACGGTGTACATGTGGTGCGCCCACACGACGAAGCCCAGGATGCCGATGCCGACCATCGCGTAGACCATGCCCAGGTAGCCGAAGACCGGCTTCTTGGAGAAGGTCGAGATCACGTGGCTGACGATGCCGAAGCCCGGCACGATGATCATGTAGACCTCGGGGTGGCCGAAGAACCACAGCAGGTGCTGGTAGAGCACCGGGTCCCCGCCGCCGGCCGGATCGAAGAAGGTCGTGCCGAAGTTGCGGTCGGTCAGCAGCATCGTGATGGCGCCGGCCAGGACGGGCAGCGACAGCAGGATCAGGAAGGCGGTCACGAAGATCGACCAGGCGAACAGCGGCGTCTTGTGCAGGGTCATGCCCGGCGCGCGCATGTTCAGGAAGGTCGTGATCATGTTGATCGCGCCCAGGATCGACGAGGCGCCCGACACGTGGACCGCGAAGATCGCGAGGTCCATCGAGTAGCCGGCCTCACGCGTCGACAGGGGCGCGTAGAGCACCCAGCCCACGCCCGATCCGAGCTGCTGGTCGCCGCCCGGCGACACCACCGAGAGCACCGCCAGCGTCGAGCCGGCCGCGTACATCCAGTAGCTGAGGTTGTTCATCCGCGGGAACGCCATGTCCGGCGCGCCGATCATCAGCGGCATGAAGTAGTTGCCGAAGCCGCCGAACAGCGCCGGAATGACCACGAAGAACATCATGAGGATGCCGTGGGCCGTGATCATCACGTTCCACAGATGGCCGTTCGGCGTGACGCCGTCCTCCATCAGCATGTACTGCACGCCCGGATGCATCAGCTCCAGGCGCATGTACATGGTGAAGGCCACCGAGATCAGTCCGAGCACCGCCGAGGTGATCAGATACAGGATCCCGATGTCCTTGTGGTTGGTCGAGAGGAACCACCGGGTGAAGAACCCCGGGTGGTGGTCGTCATGCGCGTGGGCCGCCGCATCCGCCATGTCTGCACTCCTGCCGCAAGCCGGAACGGCGCCTGCCCGACGCCGATCCCGGTCCGGGGCTCCCTCGCCCCGGGGAATGTCTCGTTTGCGGGACCGTCGCGTTCCGGTCGGGCCCCGCATCGGTCGATACGACGAATGCAGCCCGCCGGATCAACCTCGTCCCCCTGAAGAGGTCCCCCCGCCCGCGATGCGGACGCAGGGACGTCTCGAAGTCTGCGCGGACCATACCGATTTCGCCGGCGACGTCCACGCGACCGTTTCGCCCGCACCGATTTTCACCCCCCGCGGGGCCGGGATCGTCGCGGCGCCCCGGCGACTCGGCCCCGAATCCGGGGCGGCCGCCGGCCGAATCCCTTTGCCGGGACGCGGTTTGGCCCTCGTATTCAACACGCCGCAGGTGTCATTTCAACCCGGGACGCCGCCCGGCAGGGGCCCAAGGGGCGACTCGCCGGGCCGCCCGCGGCGCGGTAGCGTCCGGCATTCCGACCGAAAGGGAGTTCGACCATGCCTCGCCTCGCCACCCGCCTCCGCCGCCCGGCCGCCGGCCTCGGCGCCTTCGCGCTGGGCCTCGCCTTCGCCGGCGCCGCCCAGGCCGCCGAGATCACCCGCACCCTCGAAGCCGACGACGAGACCGAGCTGCTGACGGTCTACGCCGTCGATTCGAGCTGCGCCCCCGCCGCGCTGCCCAGCGTGACCGCCTCGCCCTCGCCCCGCCTCGGCCGGCTGAAGATGCAGGCGGGCATGGGAACCGCCTCCGAGGGCGCCTGCGCGGGCCGTGAGGTCGAGACTCTGACCGTGGTCTATTCCGCGCAGAGCGAGAAGGGCGTGGACCTGTTCACTCTCACCGTCTCGGGCGCCGCCTCGGGCGATGGCGCGCATGACGTGGCGATCACCGTGCATCGCTGAGCGGGGCGCGCGGCCCGGCCTCATCCGGCCGGGCCGAACACCTCCTCGAACGCCTCGCGCAGGGCCATGTCGAGCTCGGGCATCGACACGATCAGCCCCAGGTCGGCCAGCGAGGTCACCCCGTAGCCGGCGATCCCGCAGGGCACGATCCCCGAGAAATGCTCCAGCTCCGGCTCGAGGTTGATCGAGACGCCGTGGAAGCTGACCCAGCCGCGCAGGCGCAGGCCGATGGCGGCGATCTTGTCCTCGGCCGGCGCGCCGTCGGGACCGGGCGCCTTCTCCGGGCGCGCCACCCAGACGCCGACGCGGCCCGGGCGACGCTCCCCCGTCACGCCGAAGGCGGCGAGGGTTCGAATCACCCACTCCTCGAGCCGTCCCACGAACACCCGCAGGTCGCGGCCGCGGCGGTTGAGGTCGAGCATCGCGTAGGCCACCCGCTGCCCGGGGCCGTGATAGGTGTATTCGCCCCCGCGCCGCGCCTGGAAGACGGGGAAGCGGTCGGGATCCAGCAGGTCCTCGGGCCGGGCCGAGGTGCCGGCGGTGTAGAGGGGCGGATGCTCCAGCAGCCAGACGAGCTCGTCCGCGCGGCCCTCGCGGATGGCGGCGACGCGCGCCTCCATCTCCTCCAGCGCCACGGGATAGGGGACGAGCCCCTCGCTGATGCGCCACTCCGGCATGGCGGCTCCCTGCCCGCGCGGCCGCCTGCGGGCCGCGGGCGGTGTATCGCTCCGCCCGGCCCCTGCGGCAAGCGTTGCGTGGGCGCCACGCGCCGCCGGCCCGCGGAAAAAAGAAACGCCGCGCGGGGCATGCCCCCGTTCCGGACGCGATTCCATCACGCTGCTGTCACGCCCCGCGCTCCATCAAGGTCCCACGACGCGCGGACCGGCGTCGCCGCGGCGCTCCCCGAGCGCGCGGCACGGACCGGATCGCGCGGCGGACGAGATCCGAACAGGCGCCGCCGTCCCTTGGGGGATGCGGCAGGCGCCGGGGGGGACCGGGAGGCGTCGTGGGGGCGCCGGCCGGTCCGGGGGCTCCGGAACCGATGTGTGGGTCGGAACCGGAGCCCTCCAATCGTCCTCTCCTCCGCCGTCCGCGCCCGACCCTCTCCGAACTTTCTGCATCGCTTGACGCAAGGAACCTCGCCGCGGCGCGCGCAGGGGTCTTCACAAGCCTCTCGGCGGGTGCTAGAGGACGCGCCGCCTGATGAGGCCGCGGTCGTGGCGGAATTGGTAGACGCGCAGCGTTGAGGTCGCTGTGGGGTAACTCCCGTGGAAGTTCGAGTCTTCTCGACCGCACCATCAGGCAGGCTTAGTATGTTGAATGCTAAGTCTTATTTCGAGTTCTGCAGTCCCTACGCCTACACGCTGACTCCACAGCCGGGGCCGTCATGGGACTGCAGATCGACCTCCTCCACATCCGGATCGAACGCCGTTCGGGACATTTCGTCTATCGAAGGCGGATTCCTCAGACGGTGAGGCCGATTCTCGACGGGCGTCGGGAGTTCACCCGGGTGATCGGGAAGACCCAGGCCGAGGCTCTGGCGAATTACGCCGAGGTCCACGCCTTCGCCGAATCCCTGATCCGCGGTCACCGCCGTCTGCGCGCCCTACCGGATTTGCGCCCCTGTCAGGCTTTCGCGGCGGTCCCTCTGCCGCTGCCGCAGGAGACGTCTCCTCGAAAGCCTCCGGCTCCCTCGTCCCCGACGCTATGCGAGGCGTTCGAGTTCTACCTTGCGGAGCGGCGCAAGGATGACCCGACCGAGCGCCACCAGCAGGAACTGGCCATCGCCCGGGTCCGCACCATCGCCCTGAAAGTGTTGAAGGAGGATCGCCCGCTGACCGAGATCAAGCGGCAGGACGCCCGCGCCATCCGCGACCACATGCTGGGCACCGGCGTGAAGCCGATCACGGTGAAGCGCCGCCTCTCCGACCTCTCCGCGGTGTTCCGCCTGATGGCGCTGGAACACGACCTCGACCCGCGCTCGCCGTTCTCCGGACTATCGATGCCGCAGGACGAAGAGGGTCTCAGCCGCCGCCAGCTTCGCCTACCCCTCCCCAAGGAGGTGATCGACGCGATGTATGCCCGCCTCGCGACCGCCCGCCGACCGGAACTCCTGCAGGTCTGGACTCTGCTCCACCACACCGGCGCGAGGCTGTCCGAGGTGGCGGGCCTTGAAGCCTCCGATCTTCGCCTCGACGACGACGTTCCCCACATGGTGATCGAGCCGAAGCCCTGGCGACGCCTGAAGAACGCCTGGAGCGAGCGAAGGGTGCCTCTGCTGGGCGACGGCCTCACGCTCGCCCGCACCCTGCCCCGCACCACCCGGTTGCTGTTCCCTCGCTATGCCGAGGGCCGCGGCCCCGACAGCCTGAGCCAGGCCCTGATGAAGCACCTCAAGGAGGAGCGGAAGAACAACCGCCAGACCGTCCACAGCCTGCGCCACAGCCTCAAGGACACCCTCCGCAACACCGGAGCCCCGCATGACCTCCAGAACGCCATCCTGGGCCACGAATTGAGCCGTGGGGTCGACGGGGCCTACGGCTCGGGCTTCACGCTGGAGAAGCTGCGGGATGCGCCGGAGCCAGCGCTCAGCGGCTAAGGACGCGGTTCTCGCTACGAAGCTCACGCAGGAACGAAGGCCGCGACAGCGTCGGTATGTAGCTGTGTGTCGCTCGCGGCCCGCAATGTCCTTCCGCAAATCCTCATCGGTCCCTTGACAGGGACGGCGCACCCGAAAGAGATGCGTTGGATACTGTGCAGTAGGAACCACGCCACGCTAAGCGCTTGAGCAAGTATCCCAAGTCACAAGAAGCGAATCCATTGCGGCTGATTTCGCCATCTCTGCCCGACGAACGCGCAAAAAGGGTGCACCATGCACAACAACAAAAACCTTATTGAATGGCAGCGCGACCAATATCAACACGACCTTCGATATCATTTTGATGTCATTTCGCTGCACAAAAATGATAGGCTAAAGCACTACGCCCTCCATTTTGCCAAGTATGTAGGCAGGATTGCGAGAGGGGATTGCGAAGAAAAAACGATTGAGCAAACTGTTACCGACGCAATTCTTATAACCTTAAGTGCCGCGAACTGCCTACACCAAGAACTAGCTCACACTCCGAGTGCGGAAAGGGCACCTCTCTTGTCAACTCTTGCAGATGCTTCCGGACGCTTCTGTGACTGCGCGGAAAAAATTGACCATCAAGAACCCTTTTTGGATGCCGCTCGGCGCGCGAACCAAGACATATTCAATCTTCTTATTGACTGGACCAACTCGGCCGACGTCAATATTTCGACACTGCTCGACCAGCGACGGCAGCAACTTAAACAACGCCAATTTTTCGTGAGGTAGCGGCGTGAGCTTCTGGGGCAGACAGCGCTGGCTGAGCGAAGGCGCAAAGGGCTACAGGAAGGGCCCAGTCTTCCCTTGGGATGAAGGTAGAGTTGAAGCCGCCGGATATAGACTATCCGTGGGATGCGAGTATTTTATAAATGGCAGCGGCTCCTCCACGTCTAATAAGCTTGACAGGGGGCGCTCTTTTGTCATTCAGCCCGGTCAGTTTGCCTACATTCTAACCGACGAGCGCGTATACATTTCAAAGTCAGCGATTGGCTTCATATCGATACGTGCATCCCTGAAGTTTCTCGGCCTCGTCAATGTTTCAGGATTCCAAGTTAATCCCGGATACTCCGGGAATCTCATATTTGCTGTATTCAACGCCGGACCCAAGCATATCAACATTCGTCACGGAGATGAAATTTTCTCAATCTGGATTGCCGATCTCGATGCGGAAGTTCCACACTCATTCACAGAAACGGGCAAGATTCCGAATGACTTGGATCATATTTCGAGCGACATAGTTAACGGCATCGCAGGGGAAGCCCTTACAGCCTACCAGCTAACAGAACGCATTTCGGAACTTCGAGACGAGTTGCAAAAAGTAAGAACCTACGCGATGACTGCGGCAGCAGTTCTCACGATTGTTGCTGGCATTGCGGGTGGCTACTACTTCCCGAAATACCAAACAGATACGTCTGCCCCGCCCAGCGCGCAGCAGCCTACAGCGGACGAGAGAGAGTAGCGCAATGGCACCAACACGCCCTCCTGGCGCAACGCGCAGACTAAGATCATGACTCGGATGAGAGAGATGGATTCAATTGACTCATTCATCTGCGCCATTGCGAATGTTCGCCTGCCCAACGTCTTCAATCCTTATTCTGACAGGTGCGAAGATTGCGACATGGCAGATGCGGCGAGCATTAGGCGAATGAACCTTAAGTCCGCCCTTGTCGCCGCCGTGACACTAAACGTGCGGACAGTTTGGATTGCTCGGGACCTCGGCTATAGGGGTGGAAGAAGGACGGGATTGGCTCTCACCGACGAGGCGCACCTATCTGACTACAGCGCGCTACTCGGCGGAGTCCCACTTCAGAAATCAACCCACGGCCCGGTGATGAGCGAACGCACATCAACGGTGATCTGGCGGATGGCAAGCCGCGTTGGCGAGCCTGTTTTTATGTGGAATGTCTTCCCACTTCATCCTCACGAGCAGGGCCGCCCGCTCACAAATAGGTGCCATACGGCGTCTGAACGAACCGCTCTTATGTGGGTATTGGACGCGGTAATGGAAATCATTGGGCCAGAGAGGATATATTCGATCGGGCGCGACGCCCAATATTGCCTCTCCTCAAGTGACCTGTCGCCAATTGCCCTCCGCCACCCCAGCTATGGGGGGCAAGCTGAATTTATCCGGCAAATCGAAGCCGAGTATAATCTCACCACCGACACTCAATCAAACAGCCAGCAACTCCCGCTACTTTGAGGGGTAGCCTATGATATTATCTTGTTCCCTTCTGCCGAATAGCGAGCGTCGCTGTTTCTAAAATCAAAGGGGTCGCCCAGTATCAACCGCCCCACGCCGCGCGTAGTATCGCGAAACCAATTTACGATTTCAGCCGCCTCTTGCCTAGAAAATTTCCTATGGCCAATGCGGTTCTCGTAACCCATCCCTTCGAGAATTTCCGCAGGCACCACTGGTGCCTCTCGACCAAAGTATACAAATTTCTTTGAAATGAGCACTTTGTTTGTCTTTGTATCTTTCCGGACATTTGATTCATTTGGCGTGCCATCCGGATAGCTATGATGAGAATTTGCCTGCTGCCAGCTAGCGGTTACGTCGGGTCGATAGTAGATATTGTCGCCCATCATCATTGCGCGACTACCATTTCGCACCGGCTTCTTGACCGCGTATTCGTCCGATAGCCAATACTCCTCAAATGTTAATGTTTGCGTAACCTTCATTCCAAAAATGCATCTGCCCGTTGCTTTAAGGCGGGAGCCGCCCATACCGAATACCCAGTCTCCAACGCTTGCAGTTGATCGCAGTCGATACATGCAACACGCCAAAGTGCAGGAGCCATGGAACGGGTTCGGCGCAAACCCGAAGTCACGGTCCACAACATACATATACACATGAGACTTGATCGCGGCTTCGGTCAGCATTGCGAAGTGCTCGCACCATGAATCGCCACCCGAAGTTTGCCATCCGGGTCTTCAAAACGATTTATTTCGCCCTCTACTGCTCCGACGATGCTATCGGGATGCCACTTCACCAATGCAGCGCCGTAGTCGTTCAACGCGTCCGGCACGTCCGCCTCAGAGCCGCCCCGAAGATACACCCCAACGATCCGCTTCCCCAGCCGATTTGCCTGCCGTATCTCCCAATCGACCCAGGGGCGTGCGTGTGTCTCCTTTCCGATGAGGACGACAACAGTGCCTGCCCAGTTCATCTTCATTCGGAGAATCCGCTTGATAGTTTCGTCCGAAACTCGCCCCTCCTCCATTCTTCGTTGGTTTGCCGGTTTCATTCGAACAGATGAGTTTCGCACGTCGTAAGATTTTGACTTCATAATCTTCGTGAACTTGTCGACATGCTCGTCATCATTATGATGATGGCTTATGAATACATGTTTCCGCTTTTCCATTTTCCACCTCACAGCCTAAGGAGTGAAACATTGGCAGTTCTCTCCCCAACGACACAGGCCCCATCGCCTTCCGCACTGGTTAAAATGATTACTGAAACTGCCCCCAGCGCTAGCAATATGGCAATGTAAAACCAGCACACAGACCACGACAGCGCAAGCCGGATCGCCGATGGAGTGTCCTTGAGAATTTCTCGAGCGTCGAGGCTGTAAGCTTCGATTTCGTCACTTTTTCGGACTCGGTCGTAGAGCGTCCTATATGCCTTTTCCAGCCGAAGATATTTCGCGTCCATGAACCAGAATATTGCCATTGGCACAATTGCTGCGACAGCATAGATCGAAGATGGGTTGTCTGCAGACGCCATGATTGCGACAGAAGCGCTGCCAAAAGTTGCAGAGAGCGCTTTCAGCGTAAAGGAATTTGAGCCCATGCGCGCTATGACACCTTGGATCATGGTGAGGTGAGCTATCCGAATGCTCTCCCGCTCGGCACTGCTGATAGTCACTTTCCGGCTCCTTTCGGCTTTCTGACCAGGCACACTCGCCGCAGCGAGCCAATTCCCACCGACTAGCTCAATTCGAATAGGAATTCGATGGAATGCCCTCACTGACAGCCATCATCAGCGCCTCAATCTTGTCGGGCGGAAGAAATACTGAGGAGTCATCTCGCCATGTCGTGAGCGCTGAGACCAGGAGATCGGGCTCGCAGAAGCCTCCCGCATGCAGTTGGTCGACCACCCACAGCACCCCGTGAACTCGAACGTCCCGGCTTGCTGCCACCTTCCGGAGGGTGCCGTCGCCAGTCAGAAGAACACCATCGGCATGGTGGGCGGTGGCGACCAGTGCGAAGCAGTCGTTCGCGGACAGGTGAACCGCTCCGGGTCTGCCGGAGGCCGATGTTCGTTAGCTACGCGGCCACATCGCGCGTTTCCAGCGCAGCGTGGAATGCGGCTTCGGCTTCTGCGGGCGGCACATTGCCTATGGGCTCGAG
>NZ_JARHUC010000006.1 GCF_029223255.1 Albimonas marina | reverse complement strand
GAAACGTTCCGAAGAACGTCCATCCGACGTTTTGGACCTGCATGCATCACTTACTGGCGACCAATCCCACCCCAACCGTAGTCAGAGCAAGTTGGCCACGTAGTACCTGCCTCATCGTCCACCCCAATCCCGAAAGATCAGAGCTTCCTCAGCAGGCGACATGCAGACTTCAAAACCGTCAGGAAAGATCCCCAACAACCGAACCGTCCGCACGTCCCTTCCAGAACCCGCTATGTCAAAGAGCCTGGCGACAACCCGTCCGCTCGTTCCTGTCGGAACGCTCTGGACGCTCGCGGCTGCCGCTGAACCGGCCGAGAAGCAGCGCCCCTCGTCGGTGAGGCGGTTTCTAGGGGGATTCCCCGGTGGCTGCAACCGCTTTTTTGACAGAACGACGTATTTTTTCTCTTTTGGTAAATGACAGTTTTTTCAGCGACTTACGAATACCGCCCCGGACGCCAGCCAAGGTTCCGTAGCGCCATGCGGGAGAATCTCCGGAGGAATCTCCATCGCGGACGCCACGGAAATGGGCGCCTCGCCCCCCGCCGGCAGCGCCGCGGCCGCGCCGGGAGAGGCCAGGAGGGCGGCGGCGAGCGCCCGACCGTCCGCCGCGAGAATCCGGGGCGCGGCGGCCAGCGCCGGGACCAGGCGGGAGAGCGGCGTCGCGTCGGGATCGAGCGCCAGCGCGCCCGTCCGCCCGGCGGCCGCGCGCAGGGCGCGGGCGGCCTCGCCGTCGACGGAGGGCAGCAGGACCACGGGCGGCCCCACGTCCCGCGCGCCGCCGGCGAAGGCCTCGCGCACCCGCCGGGCGCCTTCGCGCAGCTCCGCCGCGGCAGGGGCGGCCTCGGGGCGCCAGGCGCGGGGGGCGGAGATCACCTTGTCCCAGGCATGCGCCTTCACCGCCCGCGGCGCGAAGACGCCGGCGTTCAGCATCTCCTGCATCCGGTCGAGCCGCGCGAGCGGCAGGCCGACCAGCGCCACCGCCCCGGCCGCCTCCGGATCCCGGTCCAGCATCAGGGCGCGGGGCAGCGCCTCGGTGAGGATGGCGGCGAGGTCGGCCCGCTCCCCGTACCAGATCGGGGCGATCGCGGGATATCGCAGGCGGCTGGGGAAGGTCTGCACGATCCAGTCGGTGGGGCGCGGCTCCCCCCCCGCCCCGGGCGGGGGCGGGGCGAGGCGTCGGCCGCCCAGGAACAGCGCGCCGGACATCGGGTTCGCGGCGACGGGCCCCTCGATCCGGCGCAGGCCCTCCGCCACCGGCCCGTCCAGGGGGCGGCGCGCGGCGCGGGGGAGCGCCTCCCACGGCGTCGAGAGGGCCGCGCGAAGGCCGGCGAAGTCGAGGCGCGCCCAGGCGGCGCGGGCGGCGGTCAGCATCCGCGCCCGCGCGTCCGCGTCCCGGCCCTTCGCCATTGCTCCGCCATGCGCCCGCTCCTACGGTCCATCCGCCGCCCGGGGTGGGGCGGGATCTCGGGGGCACGATGGCGCGGCCGGTCTTCAACCTCAACCTGTTCTCCAACGTCGCCTCGGCGGATCCGGCGCGCTGCCTGGCGGGCCACGCGGGCGCGAGCTTCCTCGCCGCCTTCGACCCCGAGGCGAGCCACGACCTGCGCATCCGTCTGTTCTGCGACCCCAATCCCAACCCCCAGGTCTTCGAGGCCTGGATCGAGGCCGCCCGC
This sequence comes from Albimonas marina, assembly GCF_029223255.1. GTDB lineage: Bacteria > Pseudomonadota > Alphaproteobacteria > Rhodobacterales > Rhodobacteraceae > Albimonas. The sequence goes on along the minus strand of NZ_JARHUC010000006.1, from coordinate 413,077 downwards.
GCCCCCCTGCCCGGCCGCGAGATCGAGGTGGTGGCGACCTCGGGCCTCGCCGACGGCTACCGCCGCTCGATCGAGATGGCCGAGGGCGCCTACGCCTGCCAGCTGGAGCATGACTTCGTGTTCCTGGCCCCCGCGATCGACCACCCGCTGGGCGCGCTGGTCGAGGGGATGGCGGCGCATGGGATCAACCACCTGCGCTTCAACAAGCGCTGGAACCGGCCGGTGGGCTACGACCACTTCATGACGCCCCAGCCCCAGGTCCCCTTCCCCTGCTGCCGCGTCTCGGGCCGCTCGAACAACCCGCACCTCGTCGACGTCGCCCATGCGCGGGCGCGGGTGTTGCCGTTCATCCCCGCCGAGGCGCGCAAGGCCGAGGGGCTGGAGGGGGTGGTGGACCTCTACGCCGGGGGCGGTCATGTCTACGGACCGTTGGGGCATCCGGCCGCCGTGGGGCATCTCGACGGGCGCGCGCGGCGCTGGCGAGACGGGATCCGGCGCCGGCTGTGGCTGGCGCGGCAGGCCGGGGTGGGGAGAGGCTGAATGCGTCTGTGGTGGAGCATCCGGAAGCGGCTGGCGCGGCTCGACCGTCGCCCGCGGGTGGTGGAGCGGCTGGGCGCGCGCTGGGCGCTGGATCCCAACGACTGGCTGGACCTGCGCCTGCTGGCGGGCCAGCCGTTCGAGGCCGAGCAGCGCGCCCGCTTCGCCGACGCCGTGGCGCGGGCGCGGCCCGCGCGGCTCTACGACATCGGCGCGAACTTCGGCCTCTATTCCGTGACGCTGGGCCTCGCGCATCCCGACCTGCCCATCGAGGCGTTCGAGCCGGTCTCGACCACCCGCGCGAAGCTCGAGGGGAACCTCGCGCTGAACGGGCTGGCGGAGCGGGTGCGCGTGCATCCGCTAGCCCTGTCGGACGCGGAGGGGGAGGCGGAGATCGCCATCGACCCGCGCTCCTCGGGCCTCTCGACCCTCTCGGCCTCGGCGGACGAGGCGGCGCGGCGGGATTTCGCGCGGGCGGAGACGATCCGCACCGCCCGGCTCGACGACCTCGCGGCGCCCGAGGGCGAGACGCTGGCCTTCAAGATCGACGTCGAGGGCCACGAGGTCGCCGCCCTGCGCGGCATGGCCCGGATCCTGGCGGCGAACCGCGGGGTGATGATGATCGAGACCCGCGCGCGCAACGCGCCCGAGGTCCTCGCCCTGCTGACCAAGGCCGGCTGGCGCGAGACCGGGCGCGTGCAGGAAGAGATTTTCCTCGAGAAGCCCTGAGCGCTTCCGGGGCCGCAGTTTCGTGCGCCGCGGCGCGACGCCCGAGGGCGGAGGCCGCGGCGTGAGCCGTCGCGCCCGGGGCCGCCGTCCCGCTCGCCGCGGCGGCGCGGCCTCGGTGCCTGGGGCCGGCCGGGACGGGGGCGACGGTCGCGACGACCTCGGGGCGTCCGGGCGGTGAGGCGCCTCCGGACCCTCGGGAACGCCGCCCGCGCCTGAACCAACCCTTCCGTCGCCTGCGCCAAGATCGCCGCGGGCGCGCGCCCCGGGCCTGACCCGGGGCCTCCTGCGCTCCGCCCGCCGACGGACGAAACGGGAAACGCCCCGCACGACGGCGGGGCGTTCCGATCTTCAGCCGGCGTTCGGGGCCGACGCAGCGGCGGTCGCAGCCGGACCAGCCGCGGCCTCAGAACCGCTCCAGCAGCCGGCGCAGGTATTCCAGCTCCACCTCCGGTCGGGTGCGGTCGCCGGCGCGGCGGCGGATCTCGTCGAGCAGCTCCCGCGCCCGCTTCAGCGCCTCCTGCCCCGGCACCTCGGTGTCCGAGCCCTCCATCGCGCCGCGGTTGGCGGTGGGGCGGCCCAGCGGGTCGCGGCCCTCGTCCTGGGCGTTGGGGTCGCCCTCGCCCGCGCGGTCGCCCTGGCCGTTGCGGGCCTGCTGGCGCATCGCCTCGCCCAGCTGCCGGGCGCCCTCGCGCAGGTTCTCCATCGCCTGCACCTGGTCGTCCAGCGCCTCGCCGGGATCGTCGCCCTCCAGCGCCTCGCGGGCGCCGTCCATGGATTCGTCCGCGCCGCGCAGCGCCTCCTCGGCCTCGGGGCTCAGGCCGCGGGGCAGGTTGCGGCGCAGCTGATCGAGGAGCTGGCGCAGCGCCTCCTGCTCCTGCGCCGCGCCGGCCATGCCGTTGCCCTGCTGGTCGCCGCCCATGCCGGGCACGCCCTGCTCGCCCTGGCCGTTCTGGCCGAACTCCTGCCCGCCCTGGCCGCCGCGCTGGCCCTGCTGGCCCTCGCCCGGCTGGCCGGGCTGGCCGTTCTGGCCCTGCCGGCGCTGCATCTCGCCGAAGCTGCGGTCGGCCAGATCCTGCTGCTCGCGCAGCATGTCGTTGAGCTGGTCGAGGCTCTGCTGACCCTCCCCCTGCTGGCCCTCGCCGCCCTGCTGGGCGCGCATCTGCAGGTTCTGCAGCATCTGGGCGAGCTGCTCGAGCATCCGCTGCGCGGCCGCGGGATCCTCCTGCGCCATGCGCTCGATCTCGTCGAGCATCTCCTGCAGGTCCCGGTTCGAGAGCTGCTGGCCGCCACGCTGCTCGCCCTGCTGGTCGAGCTGGTCGAGGTTCTCCATCGCCTGGCGCGCCATCTCGTTGAGCAGCTCGTTCATCGCCTGGCGCATCTCCTCCATCAGGCGGGAGATCTCCTCGGGCGAGGCGCCGCGCTCGATCGCGTCGGACAGCCGCTCCTTGGCGCGGCGCAGACGCTCTGCGGCGGAGTTCAGGTCCCCCTCCTCCAGCATCAGCGCGGCCTGCCACAGCAGGTCCATGACCGAGCCGACCTCCTCGGCCTGCCGCCCGTCGGCCAGCGCGTAGTCCAGCCGCCGGATCGCCGAGCGGATCATCAGGTAGGGGCCGGCGAGGTTGTCGAACCAGTCGTCGGGATAGGCGGTGGCGGCCTTCAGGCGCTGCGAGGCGGGGGCGAGGTTGCCCATCGACCAGGCCATCGCCCGCCGCTCCTCCACCAGGGCGCGGGCCATGGGGTCGTAGAAGGGGCGCGCGGGCAGCACGGCCTTGCGCGGGCCGGCCTGGGCCGACTGGCCCAGCGCGTCCTCGGCGTGAAGGGTGACGGTGACGGGCAGGCCCGCCCAGCCATGCTCGGTCAGATCCTCGATCAGCGCCTCGCGCACCGTCTCTGCGGCGCCGGTCAGGGGCAGGGGCAGCTCGATCTCGATGGGCGTCTCCAGCCCCGGCGGCGGGGGCGGCGTCTCGTCGGTCGCGCCCAGCGCCTCGCGGTCCAGCGCGATCACCGCCCAGGCGGTGGTCACGCCGTGGTCGTCGGCGGCCTGGAAGGCCACGCGCAGCGCCCCGGTCTCGGCCTGGTCCACGGCGGGTCCGGCCTCGTCGTCGAAGGCGATGCTGGGGGGCGCGTCCTGCGCGATCTCGAACGACCAGGCGACGCCCGCCCCCTGCCCCGGATCGACCGAGAGAGAGCCGGTGCGCACGGCCTCGAGCTGCAGGTCCCAGGTCCGCTCCCCGAAGGGCGCGAGGGCGACCTCCGCGCCCGCCACGTCTTGGCTCAGCGCCGGGGTCTCGGCGGCGTTGTAGACCCGCAGCGAGATGCGCGAGCCCTGGGGCAGCGCCACCGTCTGGCCGGCCCGTTCGGTCAGGTAGACCATCTGCGCGCCGGTGTAGGCGGGGGGCGTGGCCCAGGCCTCGACCGAGGGCCGGATCTCGACGGCGCCCGAAGGCGCGGCGCCCGGATCGAAGGCCGAGACCACCCGGTCCCCGCCCCCGCCGGCCGCGGCCAGCAGGCCGAAGAGAAGCAGGCCCAGCGCCGTCAGGCGGAAAGCCATCGGATCGCGGGAGGACAGGCGCAGCTCGGCGGCGCGGGCCTTCAGCAGGCCCGCCTGCTCGGCCATGCGCCGCTGGTGCGCGGCCCAGACCGCGCGCGCGCCCGAATCGGAGATGCCGGTCGCCTGCCGGTCCGCCAGCGCCGCCAGCGGCCGGTCGGCATGGTCCACCTCCAGCGAGGCCCGCGCCTCGGCCGCGGTGGGCCGGCGGAAGCTGCGCACTCCCCAGACGACGGTGGCGACGAACCCCAGGCCGAAGACGATCAGCGCGCCCAGGTGCGCCCAGCGCGGCATCGCCTCGAACGCGCCGGCGAGCGCCAGGCCCAGGAAGGCCGCGACCACCGCGTAGGCCGGCCAGACCGACTGCACGATCCGCTCCAGCCACAGCGCGCGCAGGCTGCGCCGGGTCTCGCGCGCGATGCGCGCCTGCACGGGATCGGGCGCCGGGCGCTCCGCCCCCGCGGCGTCGCCGCGATCCGGCCCCGCGGCGTCGCCGCGATCCAGGCCGGTCCGGGGGTCCTCGGTGGGACGGGTCATTCAGCGGCCCTCCGCGCCAGGGGGCCCCGCGCGCGGCCCGGGACGGGAGCGGCGGAGCGGTCGCCCGCGCCCGGATCCGCGGACCCGGACCTCAGGCGGTCCAGGAGGGAATGGTATCCCGGGCGATCATCTCGTCAAAGCTCGGTCGCGCCCGGACCACGGCGAATTGATCGCCGTTCACCAGAACCTCGGGCACCAGTCTGCGGCCATTGTATTCAGAAGACATGACCGCGCCATAGGCGCCCGCGCTGCGGAAGGCGACCAGGTCGCCCGCCTCCAGCGGCGGCAGCGGACGGGCCCTGGCGAAGGTGTCGCCGGATTCGCAGACCGGGCCGACCACGTCGACCTCCGCGCGCTCGACCCCCGGCGCAGGCTCGCGCACCGGGACGATGTCGTGCCAGGCGTCGTACATCGCCGGGCGCACCAGGTCGTTCATCGCCGCGTCCAGCACCAGGAACACCCGGCCCTCGCCCTGCTTGCGATAGACCACGCGCCCCACCAGGATCCCGGCGTTGCCGGCGATCAGGCGGCCGGGCTCGATCTCGATCTCGCAGCCCAGGTCCCCCACCGTGCGCTTGACCAGCGCGCCGTAGTCGAAGGGCAGAGGCGGCGCCTCGTTGGCCTGGCGGTAGGGAATGCCCAGGCCGCCGCCCAGGTCGATGCGGCGGATGTCGTGGCCGTCCTCGCGCAGCAGGCGGGTCAGCTCGGCGACCTTCTCGAAGGCGCTCTCGAACGGCGCGAGGTCGGTCAGCTGGCTGCCGATGTGCACGTCGACGCCGATCACCTCGATCCCCGGCAGGGCCTTGGCGCGGGCGTAGGCCTCCCGCGCGCGGGCGATGGGGATGCCGAACTTGTTCTCCGACTTGCCGGTGGCGATCTTGGCGTGGGTCTTGGCGTCCACGTCCGGGTTCACCCGCAGCGCCACCGGGGCGCTCCGGTTCTCGGCCACCGCCACCTGGGAGACGAGCTCCAGCTCCTCGAAGCTCTCGACGTTGAGCTGGCGGACGTTGTGCGCGAGCGCGAAGGCGATCTCCTCCGCCGTCTTGCCCACGCCCGAGAACACCACCCGGCCGCCGGGCACGCCGGCGGCGAGCGCCCGGCGGAACTCCCCCTCCGAGACCACGTCCATCCCCGCGCCGAGATCGCCCAGCGTCTTGAGCACCGCGAGGTTCCCGTTCGCCTTCACCGCATAGGCGATCAGGTGCGGCAGGCCCGACAGCGCCTCGTCGAAGACCCGGTAGTGACGGGTCAGCGTGGCGGTCGAGTAGATGTAGAGGGGCGTGCCCACCGCGGCGACGATGTCGGCCACAGGCACGTCCTCGGCATGAAGCTGGCCGTCGCGATAGAGAAAGTGGTCCATCGGATCCCCCGGGGAAGCGTTGCGAGGCGGGGTAGGACGGAACGGGCGGCGGGACAAGGGGGACGGAGTCCGCAGGCGCCCTGCGGGCGGGCTTGGGCCTGTTGCGGGGGGCGCGCCCGGACTGGAAAGGGGGGAGCCTCCGGCGGGCTCCTGACTCACCAAAGAACAGGGCCGCGCCTGTCCTCCGGATCCGTCTCTCGCTGATGGATGCCTGAGCGAGTCGGGGGGCGGGGTCAAGGACAAGCCCCGCTTGCGCGGGGTCGCTTCGCGATCCCTGACCCCGCCCCCCGACTCGCTCTTTCCGGCATCCGCGAGAGACGGCTCCGGAGAACAGGCGCTTCGCGACCCGGTGCGGGCGTCGCGCCGGGCGCCCGGGGCTGCAGGCGGGGAGACGGGGGGGCCGGGCGCCTGCGCCGGGGGGCGCCGCGGGCGGGGCGGGGCGGCCGGCGCGACGGGGGACGCGGCGCCTGCGCGGGCTTGCGGGAGTGGACACCGGGCGCGGGAAAGGTAGAACGCCCGGGAAGCGACACGCGCAGCGGAGCGATGCGATGAAGTTCACCCTCTCCTGGCTCAAGGAGCACCTCGACACCGAGGCCACCGCCGAGGAGATCGCCGAGACCCTCACCGACCTCGGGCTGGAGCTCGAGTCGCTGGAGGATCCGGCGGCGTCGCTCGGCGCGTTCACCATCTGCCGGGTGATCGAGGCCGTCCAGCACCCCAACGCCGACCGGCTGCGCCTGTGCCGGGTCGAGACCTGGCCCAACGGCCCGGCCTCGCCCTCGGAAGAGGTGCAGGTCGTCTGCGGCGCGCCCAACGCGCGCACCGGCCTGGTCGGCGTCTTCGCCCGCCCCGGCCTGCACATCCCCGGCACCGGCGTCGACCTGAAGCCCGGCGTGATCCGCGGCGTCGAGTCGAACGGCATGCTGTGCTCCGAGCGGGAGCTGATGATCTCCGAGGACCACGACGGGATCATCGACCTGCCCGAAAGCGCGCCGCTGGGCGCGCGCTACATCGACTACGCGGGCCTCAACGACCCGGTCTTCGACATCGCCATCACCCCCAACCGCCCCGACGCGCTGGGCGTGGCGGGCGTGGCGCGCGACCTCGCCGCGCGCGGCCTGGGCCGCCTGAAGACCCCGGCGATCGAGCCCGTGCCAGGCAAGTTCCCCTCGCCGATCGCGGTGACGATCGCCGACGACGTGGCGCAGGGCGCCTGCCCCGTCTTCGCCGGCCGCCTGATCCGCGGCGTGAAGAACGGCCATTCGCCGGCCTGGCTGCAGAAGAAGCTGCGCGCCATCGGCCTGCGCCCGATCTCGGCGCTCGTCGACGTCACCAACCTGATCACCTTCGACCGCGGCCGCCCGCTGCACGTCTTCGACGCCGCCAAGGTGACCGGCGACCTGGTGGTCCGCTTCTCGCGCGAGGGCGAGGAGCTGCTGGCCCTCGACGGCAAGACCTACGCGCTGCCCGAGGGCGTCACGATCATCGCCGACGACGCCGGCGTGGAATCGCTGGGCGGCATCATGGGCGGCGAGCACTCGGGCTGCACCGAGGAGACCACCGACGTCTTCGTCGAGGCCGCCTGGTTCGATCCCGTGCGCACCGCCCTGTCGGGCCGCAAGCTGAAGATCAACTCCGACGCCCGCTACCGCTTCGACCGCGGCGTGGACCCGGAAAGCTGCGTGCCGGGCATCGAGCTCGCCACGAAGCTGATCCTCGAGCTCTGCGGCGGCGAGCCCTCCGAGATCCTGGTCGCGGGCAAGACCCCCGACACCGCGCGCAGCTACCGGCTGGACCCGGCGCGCTGCGCCTCGCTGGTCGGCATGGACATCGCCGAGGCGGAGCAGGTCCGCATCCTCGAATCGCTGGGCTTCACGCCCCGCGAAGAGGGCGGCGTGATCATGGTCGGCGTCCCCTCCTGGCGCCCCGACGTGATGGGCGAGGCGGACCTGGTCGAGGAGGTGGCCCGCGTCGCCTCCCTCACCAAGCTCGAGGCCAAGCCCCTGCCCCGCCTCTCGACCGGCGTCACCCGGCCGACGATGACGCTGGGCCAGAAGCGCGAGGCGGCGGTGCGCCGGACGCTCGCCGCCCAGGGCATGAACGAGTGCGTCACCTACTCCTTCGTCGCCCAGAAGCACGCCGCGGCCTTCGGCGGCGGCGACGAGGCGGTGAAGCTGGAGAACCCCATCTCCTCCGAGATGAGCCACATGCGCCCCGATCCCCTGCCCGGCCTGCTGGCCGCGGCGGCGCGGAACCAGGCGCGCGGCGCGGCCGAGATCGCGCTCTTCGAGATCGGCCCCGGCTGGTCGGGCGGCGAGCCGGAGGACCAGCGCATCACCGCCTCGGGCGTGATCGTGGGCGCCATGGCCCCGCGGGAGTGGTCCGGCGCCCGCCGCGCCCCCGACCTGTGGGACGCCAAGGCCGCGGCCGAGGCCGCGCTCTCCGCCCTCGGCGTCAACGTCGAGCGGCTGATGCCGCTGCGCCAGGCGCCGGAGTGGTTCCACCCCGGCCGCTCGGCGGTGCTGGGGCTCGGCCCGAAGAACCCGCTGGCGGCCTTCGGCGAACTGCACCCCCGCGCGCTCGAGGCGATGGACGTGAAGGGGCCGGCGGTCGCCTTCACCATCTACCTCGACAACGTCCCCGCCCCCAAGGCCCGCACCATCGCCCGCCCGGCGCTGGCGGCCTCCGACTTCCAGGCGGTCGAGCGGGACTTCGCCTTCGTCGTGGACGCCCAGACCGAGGCCGAGACCCTGCTGCGCGCCGCCCGCGGCGCCGACAAGAAGCTGGTCGAGAGCGCGGTGATCTTCGACGTCTTCGACGGCCCGAAGGCGGCGCAGTCGCTGGGCGAGGGCAAGAAGTCGCTCGCCCTGTCGGTGCGCCTCCAGCCCGCCGACCGGACGCTGACCGACGAGGAGATCGAGGCGGTGGCCAAGAAGGTCGTCGCCGCCGTGACCAAGGCCACCGGCGGCGTGCTGCGAAGCTGAGACGCGGCCTCGCCGGTCCGGAATGCGAAAGGGGGCCCCGCGGCCCCCTTTTTCATGCGCCGCCCGCAGGGGCGCCCGTCAGTCGCCGTCCCCGCAGGGCCGCCTATTCCGCCGGAACGGCCGGCCCGGCCGGCCCGTGAGAATCGCGGCTCGGCGTCGGCTCGCGCGCCGCGGCGCCCTCCGGGGGCGCGGCTGCGCCCAGGCCCGCCTGCTCCGCCTTCTCGGCCCGTCGCGCGGCGCGCCAGGCGCGCAGGAAGCGGAAGTCCATGTAGCCCATGAACAGCGCGGCCCCGATGAACATCATCACCACGTAGGCGATGCGCGGGGCGAAGCTGTCCACCGTCTGCGGCACCACGAACAGCGCCAGGCCCGAGACCAGCTCCTGCGGGGAGACGAAGGCGATGTTGACCAGGTTGATCCCGAAATGCAGCCCGATCGCAGCCCCCAGGTTGGCGGTGCGCGAGGTCACCGCCGCCATCACCAGCCCGAAGAAGAAGTGATACCAGGAGAAGCCCAGCCAGGCCCCCTCGGTCGGATGCGCGAAGCCGAACAGGATCGAGGGCGCCACCGACCAGCCGATGATCGACAGCGAGCGCGCCGCGAACTGCTGCAGCAGGTAGCCGCGGAACAGCATCTCCTCGGCCGCGCATTGCACGAAGATCAGGGGGGCGGCCAGCATCAGCAGGCCCAGCCAGCCCGCCAGCGACGGGAAGACGATGATCTCGGGCCCGTGCAGCGCCAGCAGCGGGATCCAGGCCGCCGCCCCCACCGCCAGCGCCACCGCCAGGCCCAGCCGGAAATGGCCCCAGTCGATGCGCCCCTGCGGGCCGAACAGGGTGTTGGCCGGACGCCGGTGCACCAAGGGCAGCACCAGCCACAGCGCCGGCCACACCGCCAGGAACGCGCCCAGCGTCATCAGCACGCCCAGCGGCGCATGCAGGGTGGCCGCGTCGCGCGCCACCGGGGCCTCGTCGGGGCCCAGCAGCGCCGCGGCCATGCCCAGGCGCGCGACCTTCACGAACAGGAAGACGAATCCGGCCGTCAGCGCCACGCCGATCACCGTCCGAACCGCGCTCGCGCCCCGCACGGCGGGGGCGGCGTAGGCGACCAGCGGGTGGGTGAATCGGGTCATACGTCGCCGCCACCGGGAAGCCCGCGCGGCGGGCCGGAACGGCGAAGATAGGCGGGGCGCGACGCGCCGTCCAGCCGAATAATTCATAGATCATTCATATTCGATGCAAATGCGCGCGAGCGGGCCTCGCCGCCCCCGGATTTTCATCCAGCGGGCCCCCGATCCGCCGCCGCCGCGCCCCGCCGCGGGGCCTGCGCCGGCCGCCCCGAGTCCGGGCGCCATGCCGCGGCGCGCTCTCCCGGCGGCAGGCCTTTCCTCCCCGGCGGCTGGGGCGTATCGTCCGGCGCAGCCAAGAAGGACGGACGAGCCGTCCGCCGGGAGGATGACCGTCCGTTTCGGGCCCCCGTTCCGAAGCCTCTCACACATGCGAAGCCGATGGACGCCAAGACCAGCCTGAAGTCCCGCCTGCCCTCCCGTCACGTGACGGAGGGTCCCGAGCGGGCGCCCAACCGCTCCTTCTTCCACGCCATGGGGCTGAGCGACGAGGAGATCCACCGTCCCTTCGTCGGCGTCGCCACCTGCTGGAACGAGGCCGCGCCGTGCAACATCGCCCTCTCGCGCCAGGCGCAGGCGGCGAAGCTGGGGGTGAAGGCCGCCGGCGGCACCCCGCGCGAGTTCACCACCATCACCGTCACCGACGGCATCGCGATGGGGCACGAGGGCATGCGCTCCTCGCTCGCCAGCCGCGAGGCGATCGCGGACACGGTGGAGCTCACCATGCGCGGCCACGCCTACGACGCGCTCGTCGGCCTCGCGGGCTGCGACAAGTCCCTGCCCGGCATGATGATGGCGATGGTCCGCCTCAACGTGCCGTCGGTCTTCGTCTACGGCGGCTCGATCCTGCCCGGCCGGCACGAGGGCCGCGACCTCACCGTCCAGGACGTGTTCGAGGCGGTCGGCAAGCACCAGGCCGGCGAGATATCCGACGCCGAGCTCGCGATCATCGAGCGGGTCGCCTGCCCCTCCGCCGGCGCCTGCGGCGGCCAGTTCACCGCCAACACCATGGCCTGCGTCTCCGAGGCCATCGGCCTCGCCCTGCCGCTGAGCTCCGGCGCGCCCGCCCCTTACGAGAGCCGCGACCAGTTCTGCGAGGCCTCGGGCCAGGCGGTGATGGCGCTGGTCGAATCGAACCTGCGCCCGCGCGACATCGTCACCCGCAAGAGCCTCGAGAACGCCGCCCGCATCGTCGCCTGCACCGGCGGGTCGACCAACGGCGGCCTGCACCTGCCCGCCATCGCCCACGAGGCGGGGATCGAGTTCACCCTCGACGACGTCTGCGAGATCTTCCGCTCGACCCCCTATTTCGTCGACCTCGTCCCCGGCGGCCGCTACGTGGCCAAGGACCTCTACGAGGCCGGCGGCGTGCCGATCGTGCTCAAGGAGCTGGCGAAGGCCGGCCTCCTGCACCTCGACTGCATGACGGTCACCGGCAAGACCATGGGCGAGAACCTCGAAGAGGTGACCGGCAAGCCCGACGGGAAGGTCATCCATCCCATCGAGACCCCGATCACCCCCACCGGCGGCGTCGTCGGGCTGAAGGGCAACCTCGCGCCCGACGGGGCCATCGTGAAGGTCGCCGGCATCGCGGCCGAGAACCAGGTCTTCACCGGCCCCGCCCGCGTCTTCGAATGCGAGGAGGACGCCTACGCCGCCGTCAAGGCGCGCTCCTACAAGGAAGGCGAGGTCCTCGTGATCCGCAACGAGGGCCCCGCCGGCGGCCCCGGCATGCGCGAGATGCTGGCCACCACCGCCGCCCTCTCCGGCCAGGGCATGGGCAAGAAGGTGGCGCTGATCACCGACGGGCGATTCTCGGGCGCCACCCGCGGCTTCTGCGTGGGCCATGTCGGCCCCGAGGCGGCGCACGGCGGCCCCATCGCCCTGATCCGCACCGGCGACACGATCACCATCGACGCCATCAAGGGCGAGCTGACGGTGGACCTGTCGGACGACGAGCTCGCCGCCCGCAAGGCCGAGTGGGCGGGCCCGCGCCCGACCAACTACGCCTCGGGGGCGCTGTGGAAATACGCGAAGCTCGTCGGCTCGGCCCGCTACGGCGCGGTCACCCATCCCGGCGCCGCCGCAGAGACGCATGTCTACGCCGACCTCTGAGCCGAGCCCCCGCGTGAGCCGACCCGACCCCCGACCCGCCGTCCGCGACGCCCTGCGTCGCGGCGGCCCGGCCCGATCCTTCTGCGGAACCGCCCTGCCCCGCGCGGCCCTGGCGCTGGCCGCGGCGACGGCGCTGGCCGCCTGCGTGCCGCCCGGCGCGCCCAAGCCCGGCCAGACGCCCCCCGCCCAGGCCGCGGCCGCCATCCAGGCGGGCGGGCGCACCGTGGTCATCACCCCGCCCACGGGCTTCTGCGTCGATCCCGGCTCGGTCCGCCCCCAGGGCGCCGCGGCCTTCGTGCTGATCGAGGACTGCGCGCTCGCCGGCGCCGCCGACGCGCTGACCGCCGCCGACGCCGCCCCCGACCAGCCCATCGCCCAGCCGGCGACGGTCGACGGGCTCGTCACCCTCTCGATCGGCGACCACCCCCTGTTCGAGAGCGCCCCCGAGGCCGGGTTCAAGGCGCTCGAGGCCTTCCTGCGCTCCTCGGACGGGCGCGCCTCGGCGGGGCTGGGGGGCGACCCCTCGGTGGTGAAGATCGTCGAGACCCGCCAGGTCGCCGACACGCTCTACGTCCTGGTCGAGGACAAGGGCCAGCACGTCGTCCCGGTGCTGGGCGAGCGCTTCTGGCGCGCCTTCACCGAGGTCAACGACCGCGCCCTGATCGCCTCGCTCGGCGTCTTCGACAGCTCCTCGATGAAGGACGGCGCGAAGCTGGGCCACCTCGCCCGCGTGGTCACCGCGCTGAAGGAGGGCAACGGCGACGCGACCGACGCGGCCGAGCTGCGCCTCGCGGCCACCGCGCCCGTCGCGGCCCCCGCGCCGACGCCCGCCCCCGACGCGCCGCCCAAGCCCGGCCAGACCGAGACCCGCCGCGCCCTCGCGCTCGGCCCCGCCGGCCAGCCTCCGCGGCAGCGCCCCGGCGGCTGACCCCGCGCCGTCGCGGCCCCGGCCTCAGCCGTCGGGGTCGCGCCGGCGCCGCGCGCGCTGCATCGCGTCCGAGAAGGCCGCGGCCATGATGCCCGCCGGCAGCGCCACCAGCGCGATCGAGAACAGCGCCGTCAGCCCCGCGATCACCCGCCCCGCCGCGGTCACCGGCGTCGCGTCGCCGTAGCCCACCGTGGTCAGCGTCACCACCGACCACCACATCGCGCGCGGGATCGAGCCGAACACCTCCGGCTGCACGTCCTTCTCGGCCAGGTACATGGCGATCGAGGCCGCCATCAGCACCAGCCCCGCCACCGTCGCGCTGACCGTCAGCTCCATGCGCCGCTCGCGCACCGCGCGCAGCACCTCGCGCGCCGCGCGCGCCATGGCGGTGTCGGAGCCCGAGATGAACACCCGCAGCAGCCGCAGCAGCCGCAGCATCGCCGACAGGCCGTAGCCCGCCCCCGTCGCCACCTCGATCCAGATCCCCAGCAGCGCCAGCAGGTCCAGCCCCGCGTGCCAGCCGGCGGGGCCACGCAGGCTCCGCCAGCCCATCGCCCGCCAGTGCGGACTCTCGGGCTTCACCCAGGCGCGGCCCAGGAACTCGACCGTGAAGAAAGCCGCGCAGAGCGCCAGCAGCCGCTCCATCCAAGGGTGCAGGTCGGACAGCGACGGCTCGGTCAGCAGGGCCGCGGCCAGGCAGGCCAGCGCCACCATCGCCGCCACCAGCGCGTTCAGCGGCGACATCAGCTCGCCGCGCCAGCCCTCCGAATCGAGCTGCTCGTAAAGCCGCGTCCGCAGCCGCCCCAGCGGGCCCGGCGGGGCGTCGTCCTCGTCGTCCTCGTCACGGTCGCGCATCAAGCCGCCCCCCCGGGCGCCCGGCCGCGCGGTCCACGCCGCACGGCCGTCCTCGCGGTCCGCGTCAGGCGGCGCCGCGTTCGGCCAGGGCCTTCGCCTGCTCGCGCAGCGCGAACTTCTGGACCTTGCCGGTCGAGGTCTTGGGAAGCTCCCCGAAGATCACCTTGCGCGGCGCCTTGAAGTGGGCGAGCTCCGCCCGGCAGTGCGCCACGATCTCGGCCTCGGTCGCCTCGCGCCCCTCGCGCAGCTCGACGAAGGCGCAGGGCGTCTCGCCCCACTTCTCGTCGGGCAGCGCCACCACCGCGCACATGGCCACGGCCGGGTGGCGGTAGAGCGTCTCCTCCACCTCGATGGAGGAGATGTTCTCGCCGCCCGAGATGATGATGTCCTTCGAGCGGTCCTTCAGCTGCACCCACCCGTCGGGATGCTTCACCGCGAGGTCGCCCGACCAGAACCAGCCGCCCTTCAGCGCCTTCTCGGTGGCGGACGGGTTCTTGAAATACCCCTTCATCACCACGTTTCCGGCGAAGGCGACCTCGCCCATCGTCTCGCCGTCGGCGGGCACGGGCTGCATCGTCTTGGGGTCGAGCACGTCCAGCGCCTCGAGCGCGGCGTAGCGGATGCCCTGCCGCGCCTTCAGGCGGGCCTGCTCGGCGGGGGGCAGCGCGTCCCACTCGGGCTTCCACTCGTTGATCACGGCGGGGCCGTAGACCTCGGTCAGCCCGTAGACATGGGTCACCTTGAAGCCGGCCTCGGCCATCGCGGCCAGCGTCGCCTCCGGCGGGGGCGCGGCGGCGGTCAGGAACTGCACCGCGTGGGGCAGCGCGCGCTTGTCGGCGTCGGGAGCGTTCAGCAGCGTCGACATCACGATCGGCGCGCCGCACATGTGGGTCACCCCATGCTCGGCGATGGCCTCGAAGATCGGCTTCGCGCGCACCGCGCGCAGGCAGACATGGGTGCCGGCCTTGGCCGAGATCGTCCAGGGGAAGCACCAGCCGTTGCAGTGGAACATCGGCAGCGTCCACAGGTAGACCGGGTGCTGCCCCATCCCCGAATGGATCACGTTGCCCGTCGCCAGCAGCATCGCGCCGCGGTGGTGGTAGACCACGCCCTTCGGATCGCCCGTGGTTCCGGACGTGTAGTTCAGCGCGATCGCGTCCCACTCGTCCTGCGGCCCCGGGCCCTGGAACCCGGGATCGCCGGTCTCGAGGAAGGCGTCGTAGTCCTCGCCCTCGCCGGCCGCGGCATGGGTCTCGGGCGCCGCCGGGTCGCGATAGACGATCACCCGCGGATTGACCGAGGCGCGGGCCAGCGCCTCCTTCGCCAGCGGCGCGAGCTCTGCGTCCACGATCAGCACCTTGGCCTCGGCATGGTCGAGGATGAAGGCGATGCCGGCCGCGTCGAGGCGCGTGTTCACCGCGTTCAGCACCGCGCCGATCATCGCGGGGCCGTAGTGGCACTCCAGCATCGCGGGGGTGTTGAACAGCAGGGCCGAGACGACGTCGTCCTTGCCGATCCCCATCGCGTCCAGCGCCGAGGCCAGCCGCCGGGCGCGGGCGCGCAGCTCGGCGTAGGAGCGGCGCTCGTCGCCGTTGATCACCGCGCAGTGCTCGGGGAACGCGTCGGCCGCCCGGTCGAGCAGGCTCAGCGGCGTGAGCGGGCGGTGGTTGGCGCGCGTGCGATCCAACCCGAGGGCGAAGGGCGAGGTCATGGGCGGCGTCCTCCCTGAACGAATGCGGTCCTGAATACACTCCCGCGCCCCGGTCATGGCAAGGGCCGCGGCGCGCCGGCGCCGTTTCAACGCTTTGTTAACCAACGCCCCGACCGTCTCCTCAGGCCGGCCGCCCCCCGCCGCGGCGCTCCGGGGGCGGTCGCGTCAGGCGCCGGGCGCGCCGCATCCGGCGTTCCGTTCCGCTCCGGTCGCGGCTAGGGTGCGCGCTCGGACGAGGCGGCGACGAGGGTGTTTCATGGCGCTGGCGCTGGAGGGCAAGACCGCGGTGGTGACCGGGGCGGGACGCGGCGTGGGCCGCGCGGTCGCCGTGCGGTTCGCGCAGGCGGGGGCGCGCGTGGTCGCCTGCGACCGGGACGAGGCGTCGCTCTCTCAGACGGTGGAGCGGATCCGGGAGCAGGGGGGCGAGGCGACCGGCTTCGCCGCGGACCTCGCGGCCTCGCTGGGGGTGCAGAACCTGATGGCCTCGACCCTCGACGCCTACGACCGGGTCGACGTGCTGGCCAACTGCCTGCGGGTGATCGAGCCGGGCGAGCTGCTGGAGATGGACCCCGCCACGCTGTCCACCAGCTTCGAGCTGAACGTGCGCGTCTCCTTCCAGCTCTGCCAGGCGGCGGCGCGGCGGATGATCGCCCAGCGCGAGGCGGCCGAGACTCCGCCCCCTGCGGGCGGGACCACCGGCGCCATCGTCAACCTCTCCTCCGTCGCCGCGCGCCGGGCCGCGCCCAAGACGCTTGCCTATTCGGTCGCCTGCGCGGCGATCGAGCAGATGACCCGCTCGATGGCCGTGGCGCTGGCGCCCGAGGGGATCCGGGTGAACGCGGTCGCCATGGGCTCCCTGATGACGGCGGCGATGCGCGAATCCCTGCGCGAGAAGCCGGACTTCCGCGCCGACATCATCCGCGCGACGCCGCTGGGCCGGATCGGCGACGCGGCCGAGGCCGCCGAGGCCGCCCTGTTCCTCGCCTGCCCCGCCGCGGGCTTCGTGACCGGGCAGATCGTGGACGTGGACGGCGGCCGCTCGATCCTCGACCCGCTGGACCTTCCCGCCCTCTGAAGCGGTTGCGCGAGTTGACAGCTGTCAACTCGCCCCCGCCCCGCTCGCCCGCGCAAAGCGAAAAGGCCGCCCCGGAGGGCGGCCTTCAACGGTTCCGGCGGCGTCGACCGTTCAGGCGTCAGCCCATCGAGGCGACGAAGCGGTCGAAGAGGTAGTGGCTGTCCATCGGCCCCGGGCTCGCCTCGGGGTGATACTGGACCGAGAACACCGGCTTGCCCTCGACCTTGATCCCGCAGTTGGAGCCGTCGAAGAGCGAGACATGCGTCTCGACCACGCCCTTCGGCAGGCTCTGGGCGTCCACCGCGAAGCCATGGTTCATCGAGGTGATCTCGACCTTGCCGGTCTCGAGGTCCTTCACCGGGTGGTTCGCGCCGTGGTGGCCGTGGGACATCTTCACGGTCTTGCCGCCGAGCGCGAGGGCCAGCATCTGGTGGCCGAGGCAGATCCCGAACAGCGGCAGGCCCTTGTCGAGCACGCCCTGGATCATCGGCGCGGCGTAGACCGCGGTCGCCGCCGGATCGCCCGGACCGTTGGAGAGGAATACGCCCTCGGGGTCATGGGCCAGCACGTCCTCGGCCGTCGCGGTGGCGGGCAGCACGGTGACGTCGCAGCCGGCGGAGGCGAGGCAGCGCAGGATGTTGCGCTTGGCGCCGTAGTCCACGGCGACGACGCGGCGGCCGACGCCCTCGCGCTTGGGGAAGCCGCCGGGCCAGGCCCAGCGGGTCTCGTCCCAGCGGTAGGACTGGGTGCAGGAGACGTCCTTGGCGAGGTCCGCGCCCTCGAGCCCGGCGAAGGCGCGGGCCTTCTCGATCAGGGCGGCGGGGTCGAAGTCGCCCTGGGCGTTGTGGGCGATGGCCGCGTGCGGCGCGCCGTTGAGGCGGATCGCGCGGGTCAGGCGGCGGGTGTCGACCCCGCCCACGCCGATCCGGCCCCGCTTGGAGAGCCAGTCCGACAGCGGCTCGGCCGAGCGCCAGGAGGACGGCGCGGTCGGGTCCCAGCGGGCGATCATGCCCAGCGCCACCGGCTCTCCGGTCTCGTCGTCCTCGGGGTTGGCGCCGACGTTGCCGATATGCGGAAACGTGAATGTGACGACCTGCCCCGCGTAGGACGGATCGGTCATGATTTCCTGATAGCCGGTCATCGCCGTGTTGAAGCACAGCTCGCCGACCGATTCGCCCTGCGCGCCGAAGCCTCGCCCGAACAGGACCGTTCCGTCGGAAAGCGCGATGCAGGCCGTGGCGCCCGGGGGAACGGGCAGATCGGCTGCGTCGCGGCGTGCGGCGGTCGGGGTCGCAGGCGACATGGCGGCCTCCTTGCCGGGCCCGCCGTCGGAGGGGCGGACCGCGGTATGGGGTTGGGGGGATTCCGAAGCGCGCGGAAGCTATGTCCGGCGCTGCGGCGCGTCAAGGCGCGGGGGCGCATGCGAAAGGACGCGCGCCCGCCCGCCGGAACGAAGGAGGCGCGCCGCGTGGGGCGCGCGCGTGCTCGATCGTGCGAGGGGCGCGCGGAACCAGGGTTGCGCCCGGGGCTCGCCTCGCGCGGCGGCGGGCGATAGGAAGGGCGCGACGACAATCGGGACGGATGCAGCGCGAAAACCGTCGCGGGCGCCTCTGGCGAAGCGCGCCGGCTGCGCTAATTCCTCTCCCGACGGCGGGGAACCGAGCGGCGCGAGCCTGGTTTCCCGACGGTCGACGAGCGGCGTCGGGCCCGGGTTCGGACCGGGGCCGCCGGCGGCCCGGACGACCCCCGGTCGCGCACGGAATCGGTTGGCCAAGCCCTGTGAAGTGCGACTCGGATGCCGGTCCAGAGGACCGAAATGAAATCAAAGGCTTGCCAAATTTTCGCCGCATTGGCGACTCGCGCGGTCCAGTGTAAGTTGGCCGCTCGTTACCGCCCCGGCTGTGGAGCCCTACATGCGTGACCGCATCATCGCGGCCCTTCGCGAAGCGACCGACGCCGAGGACGCCACTCGCCTCTGCACGCTTCGTCTGATCTGCGCCGCCATCCAGGACCGAGAGGCCGCCCGCGCGGCCGACGAGGCCGCGGGCGACGCGCTCGACGACTCGGAGGTCCAGGAGATCCTGGTCAAGATGCTCCGGCAGCGCGAGGACAGCGTCCGTCGCTACGAGGAATCCGGCCGCCTGGACCTGGCCGAGGAAGAGGCGCGGGAGGCGGAGGTGATCCGCGAGTTCCTGCCCCGGCCGCTGTCCGACGACGAGATGCGCGCGGCCATCGCCGCGGCCATCGCCGAGACCAAGGCCAGCAGCCTGCGCGACATGGGCGCGGTGATGACGCGGCTGAAGCGCCGCTATTCCGGCCGCATGGACGTGTGCAAGGCCGGCGCCGAGGTGCGCAGCGCCCTGGGCTGACGCCCCGCCTGCATCGAGATCCGCGACCCGCGGCCCGGCCCCTCGGCCGGGCCGCGGCGCGTTCGGAGACCCTTTCCCCGGCGCGCCCCGCGGCCTAGCCTGCGCCTCCCCGCCCCTTTTCCGGACCGGAGCGCCGCATGTCAGCCGCCAAACCCCGCGTCGTCGTCACCCGCCGCCTGCCCGAGCGGGTGGAGGCCGAGCTCGCAGCCCGTTTCGACGCGGTGCTGAACCCCGGCGACGCGCAGATGGACGCCGCCGCCCTCGCCGAGGCCTTCGCCGGCGCGGACGCGGTGCTGTGCACGGTGGGCGACCGGATCGACGCGGCGGCCCTGGGCGAGGCGCCGCGGGCGAAGATGGTGGCGACCTTCTCGGTGGGGACCAACCACATCGACCTCGACGCCTGCCGGGCGGCGGGGGTGCGGGTCAGCTCGACCCCCGGCGTGCTGACCGACGCCACCGCCGACATCGCGATGTCGCTGATCCTGATGATCATGCGCCGCTGCGGCGAGGGGGAGCGGATGATCCGCGCGGGCGAATGGCACGGCTGGGCGCCCACGCAGATGCTGGGCCGCGACCCCACCGGCGCCACGCTGGGCATCGTGGGCATGGGGCGCATCGGGCGGGCGACCGCGCGGCGGGCGCACTACGGCTTCGGGATGAAAATCCTCTACGCCAACCGCTCGGAAGTGGATCCCGGCATGCCGGCGGAGCGGCGGGAGCTGGAAGCGCTGATGGCGGAGGCGGACGTGATCTCGGTCCACGCGCCGGCCTCGCCCGAGAACCGCAACCTGATCTCGGCGGAGCTGATCGGGCGGATGAAGCCCGAGGCCTACCTGATCAACACCGCCCGCGGCGACGTGGTGGACGAGCCGGCGCTGATCGCGGCGCTGGAGGCGGGGAAGATCGCGGGCGCCGGCCTCGACGTCTTCGCGCGGGAGCCGGAGGTGCCCGACGCGCTGCGGCGGCTGGAGAACGTGGCGCTGCTGCCGCACCTGGGATCGGCCACCCAGGCGACGCGGGAGGCGATGGGGATGAAGTGCGTGGCGAACCTCGCCGCCTTCTTCGAGGGCGCGGACCTGCCCGACCCGGTCGTCTGACCGGGCCGGGCTGGCGCACGGGGATCTCAGCCGGTGAAGTACAGGCGGTCGGGCATGTCGACCTCCAGCCGCTCCCGGTCGCCGTATTCCGGCCGCCAAGGCCTATCGAGGCGCAGGCAGGCGGCGGGCTTGCCGACGATGTCTTCGATCTCGGCGACCGAATGGGGGCCGGTGAAGCGGGCGGCGTCCCAAAGGAAGGTCTCGCCGTCGAACTGGACGCGGCTGCGGTCGAGCACGGCGGGCAGGCGGTCGACGCCGAAGATCGAGAAATCCTCGGCGCCGGTGATGCCGTAGGCGCCGCAGACCGCGGTCATGCCATCGTCCTCGCGCAGGCGGGCGACGACGAAGTAGATGCTCTGGTCGCCGCGCTCGTTGTCGAAGTAGATGCCGCCGAGGCGGTATTCGTTGGTCACCGCCTCGCCCGCCAAGGGCTGGGCGGAGCGGCCGGCGCAGGCGGCGAGGAGGGGGATCGCGGCGGCGAGCAGCGCGAGCCGGGCGAGGCGGCGGGCCGGCCGGGCGGCGGCGGCGGAAATGCGTGACATCAAATCTATCCGGGACTTGCCGATGGGATGCGGGCCAGGTCCCGCCCCCCATCTGCCCGTCCGGAAACGCGCGCCGCAAGCCTGAACGGGAGATGACCTGGCGTCGGCTCCTCCGCCGCCTGCGGGGCCGGACGCGCGACCGCCCCGGACGCGGGGCGTCCGGGGCGGCGCAGACGGATCGGTGCGGAAGGGCGCGATCAGTAGGTCTTCTGATAGTCCGGGTAGGCGGGGACCAGGACCACGCCGTCGTCGGCCACGGAGTCGGGGACGGCCGGGCCGACGGGGGCGCAGGCGGCGGCGGCGAGGCCGGCCAGCAGGATCATCGGCAGGGCGGCGCGGCGCAGGATGTCGGCGGAACGGGTCATCACGGGCTCCTCTCAGGTCGGTCGGGCGGCCGGTCTCCCGGCGACTCTCGGGCGGTCCGCCCGTCTGCGGGGCGGCGTCTGGAGAGGAAGATGACGCTGGGAAAGGGCCGATTTCGGGCCGGAAATCGGAGGCGCGGGGACGATTTCGGGACGCGGAGGGGGTGTCCGCGGGGCGGAAATCGGGCGAAGCGGCTGCGGCCCCGGTCGCCGGGAGCGGGCAAGCCCTTGCGACTTCGGCGAATTTTCACGGATAGGGGGTGGGCGACGGGCTCAGGCGGCGGGGGAGCGCCCGGCTAGGCGGACGCGGCGCGCGGGCCGCGTCAGTTCCGGGCGGCCTGGGGGGCGCCGGCGGCGGGCCAGTCCTGGGCCACGCGGGCGGGGGCGAGGGAGATGCGCTTGACCACCTCGCCCGGGCGGCCGAGGGGGCCGTGCAGGGCGCCGTCGACCTGCAGCCAGACGCCGCCGGCGTTGCCAGCGCGCAGCTCGGCCCCCGGCTCGTCGAGGGGGACCTGCCAGGATTCGCCGGATTCCATGATCCGCTGCACGAGGATCGAGCCGTCGCGGGCCTTCACCTGCACCCAGGCGGGATCGGTGACCACCAGCCACACGCCCTCGGCCGCCTGGGTCGGCGTCGGGGCGCCGGGCGTCGGCAGGGGCAGCGCGGCGTCGCCGGCCGAGGCGACCAGCGCGCCCGCGGCCTCGGGCTGGCCGGGCGCCGCGGCGCCGGAGAGGCCCGCCGCGGCCACGTCCGCCAGCGTCGTGGCGGCGTCGGGCACGACCGGGGCGTCGGGGCCCGGCGGCTGGGTCGGGCCCATCGCCGGCGCGGCGGAGGCGAGCTCGGTCGCGCGGGCGGCGGCGCGGGGGCCGGCGTAGAGGCCGGAGGAGGCCGGGTCGATGGCCGCGATCGGGCCGTCGCGAAGCTCCACCACCGGCGGCGCGATCTCGCGCGGGGCGTAGAGCTCGGCCAGCGCGGCCTCCTTCTTCGGATCCCAGCCCTCGCGCCGCGGGGCGACGTCGAGGCCCGGCCAGCCGTTGGGGGCGGCCTGCGCGTCGAAGCCCGGCAGGGCCACGTTCGGCGGCGCCTCGGCGACCACGGGGGTTTCGTTGGAGGGGGCGAAGTCGACCCGCTGGATGTCCTTGACCAGCGCCCAGCCGCCGTAGCCGAGCCCGCAGATCAGCCCCGCGAGCACCAGGACCGAGGCGAGATCGGAGAGCGAGACGCCCAGGCCCACCGGCCGGGCGCGCCCCACGGGCGCCGCGAAATGGGAGCGCGAGAGCGCG
Organism: Albimonas marina; assembly: GCF_029223255.1. GTDB lineage: Bacteria > Pseudomonadota > Alphaproteobacteria > Rhodobacterales > Rhodobacteraceae > Albimonas. Next base: position 390,918 of record NZ_JARHUC010000006.1, on the reverse strand, counting down.
AGGTCGGGACCTGCGCGGCGCGGACCGGCGGCGGCCGAGCCGCCCAGCCCCCCGCCCAGCCGGAAGCCGCCCGCCGGCGCGGCGCCCGGGGCGCTGGCGCGGGTGGTCTGGCCGACGAAGCCGCTTTCCTCGCAGAACCGGGCGTAGATCGCGTCCGCCTCGAGGCCCAGATAGCGGGCGTAGGCGCGCACGTATCCCGGCACGAAACCCTTGTTGGGGATCACGGACGCGTCGCAGTTCTCGATCGCGTCGATGTAGGACGCCTTGATGCGCAGCTCCCGCTGCACGTCGAGCAGCGACTTGCCACGCGTCGCGCGGTGGCCTCGAAGCTCGTCGCCGAGCCGGACCTCGTAGGAGTCGAACCCGCGCAGCGCGGTCGGTGGGTCGATGTCCATCGCCTGCTCTGCCCTGCCGCAGATGGTGACGCGTTCGCGCGCTTCTCTAGTCGTGACGCGCGAGGGCCGCAACCGTCCCGCGCGCAGAGGGACCTTACCCCGAATTTAACGATTCGCGCGCGAAAACCCGGACCTGAAGGCGGATTCCGCCGGAATTTGGTGAAAACGTGGTTAAGGATGCGCCCGACTCACCCCTCGGACGCCCCGTGGCGGTTGGGACACGGAACGGTCTTTTTCGCCTCGCGGCCCCCGGGCCCGGTCCCCGGGCCGGGCGACGCCGCGTCGGCGCGGCGAAGCCGGCGGCTCAGGGCGCCGGGGCGCGTCCGAAGCGCCAGGGCATCACCCGCGGATCGCGATGGCGCAGGATGTAGAGCGCGAAGGGCAGCGAGGGGAAGATGAACCAGGGCGTCGAGAGCCCGCCCAGCACGTTCAGCGCCAGGAAGAACAGGATGAAGGCGGCGGCGCGGCGGACCTTGCGCGGCTGGGCGCGGCCCCAGGCGGCCCAGCGGTTGATCTCGGCGACCACGCCGCGCTCGGGCAGGTCCCAGGCGACGCCGCCGGCGTCGTCGGAGGCCGCGCCCGCGGCCTCGGGCGCGGGATCGTTGCGCCGGGCCATGCGCACCCGCCAGCCGGGCACCGGCTCCTGCAGGCTCTTCACCTCGAGGTCGCCGGCGAAGTCGAAGCCCACGGCGAGCTGCTTGTGGGCAAGCTCGCGCACCGTGCCCGAGACCATCACGCCCCCGGGCTCGGCCTGGCCCTGCAGCCGCTCGGCCACGTTGACGCCGTCGCCGTAGAGGTCGTCGCCCTCGGCCATCACGTCGCCGAGGTTGATGCCGATGCGGAAGCGCATCTGCGCGCTGTCGGGCTCGGAAGGGGCGAGGGTGGCGAGCGATTCCTGCACCGCCACCGCGCAGCGCACCGCCTCGACCACCGAGGCGAACTCGGCGATCACCGCGTCGCCCCAGGTGTTCACCTCGCGCCCGTCGTGGGCGGCGAACTGCTCGCGCATGACGGCGCGGGCGCGGCGCAGACGCTGGAGGGTGGCGGCCTCGTCGGCCTCCATCTGGGCGCCGAAGCGCACCGCGTCGGCGTAGAAGATCGTCGTCAGCCTGCGCTTCACCGGACCGGTTCCCCCGCGTTCGTCCGTTCAACGCGGATCATATGGCCGATCCGTCGCCGCTTCGCGACGTTTGCGGTTGCGAACGGTCGCGCGGGCGGGCGCAGGCGTGGGCGGGGCGCCACGCTCCGCGCCCCTCCCGGGCGGGCCTATTCGGCCATCACGCACAGCAGCTCGAACATCGCGTTGGCGGCGTTCATCGCGGTCAGCCCGCCCACGTCGAAGGGGGGCGAGACTTCGACGAGGTCGGCGCCCACGATCTCCTGCCCCTTCAGCATCCGGATCATGCCCTGCAGCTCGCGCATGGTCAGGCCGCCGGATTCAGGCGTGCCGGTGCCGGGCGCGAAGGCGGGGTCGAGGCTGTCGATGTCCACCGAGACGTAGACCGGGCCCGGGCCGGCGAAGGCCAGCGCCTCGGTCATCACCTGCTTCCAGCCCTTCTCCTCGACCTCCTCGATGTAGGCGACCTTCATCCCGGCGTCGTGGGAGAACTTCCACATGTCGCGGTCGTAGAGGGAGCCGCGGATGCCGATCTGGACCGAGCGCTTCGGGTCCAGCAGCCCCTCGTCGGTCGCCACCTTGAACGGCGCGCCGTGGTGGAAGCGCGAGCCCATGTAGTTGTCGCCGGTGTCGGCATGGGCGTCGATCTGTATCAGGCCGACGGGGCGGTCCTTGGCCACCGCGCGCAGGATCGGCAGGGCGACGGAGTGGTCGCCGCCGCAGCTCAGCGGCCGGATGCCGGCGGCGACCACGCGCTCGTAGAACTTCTGGATCTCCGAGTGGGCGCCGGTCAGCTCGTAGGGCTTGGCGATGATCACGTCGCCCAGGTCGGCGATGCGCTTCGCCTCGAAGGGGCTCGCGCCGGTGGCCTGGTTGATGCGCCGGATCAGGCTGGACTGGGAGCGGACCTCCCGCGGGCCATGGCGGGCGCCGGGGCGGTTGGTGACGCCGCCGTCGTAGGGCACGCCGATGACGCCGATGTCGGGGGGCGAGACCTCGAAGTCCTCCTGCCACGGCAGGCGGAAGAAGGTCGCGATGCCGGCGAAGCGGGGCCGCTGCATCGGGTCGGAGAAATCCAGCGTCTCGCCGTCGTCGGACATCGTCGGTTCCTTTGGTTGGAGTGGACTTCACCCTGCCCCGCGCCGCGGGTTCGGGCAATCCGGCAGGCGGCTGCGCGGGACGCGGCAGGGCGCCGCCCTCCCCCGGGCACGACTCGGGGGGCGCGGCGGAGGGGGTCGTCAGCGGAGGGGGGAAGGCTTATGTTCGCGCGGACCGGCCATGGAGTCGCGCGCAGGCCGCGCGACCGGACGAGGACGATCTGCATGAGCATCCGACCCTGGCGCGACATCGCCCGCCGCCCCAGCCGCAAGATCCGCGTGGGCAAGGTCGAGGTCGGCGGCGACGCCCCGATCTCGGTCCAGACCATGACCAACACGCTGACCCACGACGTGCGCGCCACCATCGCCCAGGTGCGCGCCTGCGCCGAAGCGGGCGCGGACATCGTGCGCGTCTCCTGCCCCGACGAGGCCTCGACCAAGGCGCTCAAGCCCATCGTCGCGGCGAGCCCCGTGCCGATCGTCGCGGACATCCACTTCCACTACAAGCGCGCGCTCGAGGCCGCCGAGGCCGGCGCCGCCTGCCTGCGGATCAACCCGGGCAACATCGGCTCGGACGCCAAGGTGCGCGAGGTGGTGAAGGCCGCGAAGGACCACGGCTGCTCGATCCGCATCGGGGTCAACGCCGGCTCGCTGGAGCGGGACCTGCTGGAGAAATACGGCGAGCCCTGCCCCGAGGCGATGGTCGAGAGCGGGCTGCGCCACATCCGGCTGCTGGAAGACAACGACTTTCACGAGTTCAAGATCTCGCTGAAGGCCTCGGACGTGTTCCTGACCTCGGCCGCCTACATGGCGATGGCCGACGCCACCGACGCGCCGCTGCACCTGGGCGTGACGGAAGCCGGCGGGCGCGTCTCGGGCTCGATCAAGTCGGCGATCGGGCTGGGCAACCTGCTGTGGATGGGCATCGGCGACACGCTGCGCGTGAGCCTCTCGGCCGATCCGGTGGAGGAGGTGAAGGTCGGGTTCGAGATCCTCAAGAGCCTGAACCTGCGCCACAAGGGCGTGACGATCATCTCCTGCCCCTCCTGCGCGCGGCAGGGCTTCGACGTGATCAAGACCGTCGCGATGCTGGAGGAGCGGCTGGAGCATGTGGCCACGCCCATGACGCTGTCGATCATCGGCTGCGTGGTGAACGGCCCGGGCGAGGCGCGCGAGACCGACATCGGCTTCACCGGCGGCGGCGCGGGCAGCGGCATGGTCTATCTCTCGGGCATCGCGGATCACAAGATCGGCAACGGAGAGATGATCGACCACATCGTCGACCTCGTCGAACAGAAAGCCGAGGCGCTGGAGGCCGAGCGGGCCGCCGCCGAGCGGCAGGAGGCCGAGACCGCCGGCCAGGCGGCGCAGTAAGTGCCCTCGCGCATCGTGACGGGCGGCGCGCTGGCGCTTCTGGTGCTGGCCGCCGGCGCGGCCGCGGCCGTGCGCCTCGCCCCCGAGACCCCGGCCGCCTGGCATGTCGACCCGATGTCCGCCGACGTGGGCCCCGCCGAGAATTCCTGGCGCGCGACGCCGGAGGGGGCGGCGGGCACGCCCGACGGGCGCGCCCCGCTCTATTCCGTGCCGCCGGACGAGCTGGCGGTAGCCTTCGACGCCGCCGTCCTCGCCCAGCCGCGGGTCGAGCGCATCGCCGGCGACCCGGCCGAGGGGCTGACCACCTATCGCCAGCGCAGCCTGGTGTTCGGCTTCCCCGACTACATCTCGGTGCGCACGCTGCCGGCGGCCGGAGGCTCGACGCTGGCGATCTGGTCGCGCTCGCGCTTCGGGAAGTCCGACCTCGGGGTCAACGCCGAGCGGGTCTCAACCTGGCTGGAGCTGCTGAAGCCGCTGGAGCAGTGAGGCGCCGGGCTGGGGCGTGCAGCCGTCCCCGATCTTCCGCCAGGCGGGGTTGTTGAGCGACATGCCGCAGACGGCCGTGTATTCGACCGAGCCGATGCGGATGCAGGTCGTGCCCCCCATCTCCACCCGCTCGCCCCGGTTGGTGCAGTAGCAGTCGGGATAGGCGTAGCCGTCCTTGGCGGGGGGCGGCGACCAGCCTCCGTCCGCCGCCGCGAGGGCGGGGAGCAGGACGAGGGCCGCGGTCGCGGCGGAAAGCCGGCGTGACGTTCGCATGGGCGAAGGATACGCCCGCTTTCGCCGCGTCCAAAGCGCAATTCGCATGAGAGACGTCTTCGGCGGCGCCGCCCGCCGTCCCCGCCCTGCCGATCGGGGCGTCGCGGGGGGCCGCCGCCGCCTTGACGCTCCCTGCGCCGGGAGCGAAGACGGGCGCATGATCGCCCGCGACGCCCTCGACCAGCTTCTGGCCCGTTTCGACTACCTCGAGGCCGCCCTCGCCGAGGGCAAGGGCGACGTGGCCGCGCTGTCGCGCGACTACGCCCAGCTGCGCCCGGCCGCCGAGCAGGCCCGCGCCTTCCTGGCGCTGGAGGCCGCGAAGGCGGAGGCCGAGGCGATGCTCGCCGATCCCGAGATGCGCGACCTGGCGGCGGAGGAGCTGGACGCCCTGCGCGCCCGCCTGCCGGAGGCCGAGGCCGCCATGCGCCGCGCCCTGCTGCCCCGCGACGCCGCCGATCCGCGGCCCGCGATCCTCGAGATCCGGGCGGGCACCGGGGGCGACGAGGCCGCGCTCTTCGCCGGCGACCTGCTGCGCATGTACGCCCGCTTCGCCGAGCGCCGCGGCTGGCGCTTCGAGCTGCTGGAGGAGAGCGCCACCGAGCTGGGCGGGATCAAGGAGGCGGTCGCGGCGGTGCGGGGCGAGGGCGTCTTCGCCGCGCTGAAGCACGAGAGCGGCGTGCACCGCGTCCAGCGCGTGCCCGCGACCGAGAGCGGGGGGCGCATCCACACCTCCGCCGCCACCGTCGCGGTGCTGCCGGAGGCGGAGGAGGCGGACGTCGAGATCGCCGCCGCCGACATCCGCATCGACACCATGCGCGCCTCGGGCGCCGGGGGGCAGCACGTGAACACCACCGACAGCGCCGTGCGCCTGACCCACCTGCCCACGGGCATCGTGGTGACGAGCTCGGAGAAGTCGCAGCACCAGAACCGGGCGCGGGCGATGGCGGTGCTGCGCGCGCGCCTGTTCGACCTGCAGCGGCGCGAGGCGGACGCGGCGCGGGCGGCGGCGAGGAAGGGCCAGGTCGGCTCGGGCGACCGCTCCGAGCGGATCCGCACCTATAACTTCCCCCAGGGGCGGGTGACCGATCACCGCATCAACCTCACCCTCTACCGGCTGGCGGAGGTGATGGCGGGGGACCTCGACGAGATCGTCGCGGCGCTGGCCGAGGCCGACGAGGCCGCGCGCCTGGCGGAGATGGAGGCGTGAGCGCCCCCGCCACCCGCGCCGGCCAGGTGGCCGAGGGCGTGCGCATGCTGCAGGCCGCGGGCGTGGCCGATCCCGCCCGCGACGCGCGGCTGCTGGCGCGCTGGGCCTCGGGGCTGGAGGCCGCGGCCTTCGCCGCCCGGATGGACGAGCCGCCGACCGTGGCCGAGGCCGCGCGCTTCGCCGCCGGGCTGGGCAAGCGCGCCGCGCGCCAGCCGATGTCCCAGATCATGGGCGCGCGGGAGTTCTGGGGCCGGCGCTTCGAGGTCGGGCCCGACGTGCTCGACCCCCGCCCCGAGACCGAGACGCTGATCGCCGCCGCGCTGGAGGGGCCGGCGCCGCGCCGGATCCTCGACCTGGGCCTGGGCAGCGGCTGCATCCTGCTGACCCTGCTCGCGGAATGGCCGCAGGCCTCGGGGCTGGGGATCGAGCGGTCCGAGCCGGCGCTGGCGACGGCGCGGCGCAACGCCGTGGCGCTGGGGCTCGACGGGCGGGCGCAGATGCAGCCGGGCGACTGGTTCGCGGGCGTGCGGGGGCGGTTCGAGCTGGTGGTCTCCAACCCGCCCTACATCCCCGAGCAGGAGGTCGAGGCGCTGGACCCGGAGGTGCGCGGCTGGGAGCCCTTCGCCGCCCTGTCCGGAGGCGCCGACGGCCTGGGCGCCTACCGCGCCATCGCCGCGGGGCTCGACGGGGCGCTGGCGCCGGGGGGGCGCGCGATCCTGGAGATCGGGGCGGGCCAGGAGGGGGACGTCGAGGCGATCTTCGCCGCCCAGGGATTCGTCCTGCACGCCGCGCATCGCGATTTCGACGACCGCCCCCGCGCGCTGGAATTCCGTCGCCCGGAAGACGCAGACCACGGGCGCCCGCGTCAATTTTGACCGATTTCCGGGCGCCGCGCCCTTGCGCAGGGGCCTCAACCGCATATAACGGTAGACGTGTTCGTCGGAGACGCCCCCTGCGCGAGGGGTTTGCAGGCGCCGGGCGTGACGAACAGCCAATCGCATCGTAGCCGCGGAATGCGGGCCCATCGGCCCCGATACGCCACGGTGACCGGCCGACGCTCTGAGACGGGGGTCGGGCCGGGCATGGATCGGGCAGAGAACCGGACGACATGAGACCATCGCAGAAGTCGAACCGCAACCGCGGCAAGAACAACCGCCCCAAGGGCCTGGGCAACGTGGTCAACCGCGTCTTCGAAAGCGCGGGGCCCGAAGGCAAGGTGCGCGGCACGCCGCAGCAGATCATCGACAAGTACGAGCAGCTCGCCCGCGACGCCCAGACCGCCGGGGACCGGGTGACGGCCGAGAACTTCCTTCAGCATGCCGAGCATTACCTGCGCATGCTGTCGGCGGCCCAGGCCGAGCAGCAGGCGCACCAGCAGAGCCAGAACCAGCAGCCGCATGTGAACGGGCACGCCCGCCGCGACGGCGACGACGAGGGCCGCGACCGGCAGCCCTCGGGTTCCGACGCGTCCCAGCCCGAGACTTCGTCCCAGGACGAGCCCCGCGCCGAGGCGCCGCGCGCCGAGGGCGGCCGCAAGGGCGAGGGCCGCAAGGCCAAGTCCGAGGACGCCCCCAGCGGCGGCATGGAGACGATCGAGCCGGAGGGCGACGAGCCCGCCTCGGCCCTGGTCGCCACGCCTGAAGCCGGCGAGGAGCAGCCCCGTCCCCGCGCCCGCCGTCGCCGCACCCGCCGCGACAAGCCCGCCGAGGGCGAGGCCGCGGGCGGCGACGAGCCCAAGGGCGGCGCCGACGCCGAGGTCGTCGGCGGCTGACCGCTACCGCAGACCCGGATCCTGAACACCGCCCGCGCCCTCCCGGCGCGGGCGGTTTCCGTTCGGGCTTCGGAGTCTTGCCGGCGCGCGTCTGTAAGGCCGGTCAGCCCGGGAGCGGGACCGCGCCGGCCTCGACCATCCCCGCCAGCCGCAGCCCGGCGTCGGCGAGGGCGGGGGACAGGGGGATCAGGCGCATCTGGCGCGGGGTCCACAGGGCGAAGCCCGCGCCCTCGCCCAGGCGGATCGCCTCCGCCCCCGCCGGCATCGCCGCGAGATAGGTGTAGATCCGCGGGCGGCCGGGGCGGCCGGAGAGGACGCGGACGTAGGGGCGCAGGGCGTCGGGAGCCAGGCGCAGGCCCGTCTCCTCCTCGAACTCGCGCACCGCGGCCTCGCGCAGGGTCTCGCCCGGTTCGACCCCGCCGCCGAAGGGCGACCACAGCCCCGCGGCCGCGAGGCCCGGCGCGTCGTCGCGAAGCTGCATCAGGATCCGGCCGAGCGGGTCGACGGCGTAGACCGCCGCGGCCGCCTCGTCCCCCGGCCCCTGCCAGTCGCCCATCAGGTCGAAGGCCTCGTCCAGGTCCCCCTGCGCGGCGCCGAGGGGGCCGGGATGGCGGGTCACTTGCGCCTCATGTGCTCGTCTAGGCGGGGCATGATCTCGACGAAATTGCAGGGCTTGTGGCGGTAGTCGAGCTGCGCCTTCAGGATCTCGTCCCAGGCGTCCTTGCAGGCGCCGGGCGAGCCGGGCAGCGCGAAGAGGTAGGTGCCCCCCGCCACGCCCGCGCAGGCGCGCGACTGCACGGCGGAGGTGCCGATCTTGCCCATCGAGACCACGGCGAAGATCGTGCCGAAGGCGTCGATCTCCTTCTCGTAGACGTCGCGATGGGCCTCGACGGTCACGTCGCGCCCGGTCAGGCCGGTGCCGCCGGTCGAGATCGCCACGTCGATGGCGGGATCGGCGACCCAGCCGCGCAGCGTGTCGGCGATCAGGGCGCGCTCGTCCGGCACGATCTCGCGCTTGGCGACCGTGTGGCCCGCCGCCTCGATCCGCGCGACGAGCGTGTCGCCCGAGCGGTCGTCGGCCCGCGTGCGGGTGTCGGAGACGGTCAGCACCGCGATGCGCAGGGGAATGAATTCGCGCTCGGCCGGGCCGCCGTGGGCGGGCGCGGAATCGGAAGGGGTCATCGCCCGTCCTCCCAGGGTTTCGCGCCGTCCAGGGCGGCGCGCAGCGACAGCAGGTCCCGCCAGCTCTCGCGCTTCTTGTCGGGCTGGCGGAGCAGGTAGGCGGGGTGGAAGGTGGGCAGGCAGGGCACGCCGTTCCAGAGCCGCCAGCTCCCCCGCAGGCGGGTGATGCCCATGGTCGTCTCCAGCAGCGCCTGGGCGGGGGAGGCGCCCATCAGCACCAGGAACTCGGGCTTGGCGAGCTGGATGTGCCGCTCGAGGAAGGGCGCGAGCATCGCCACCTCGTCGCCCGAGGGGCGGCGGTTCTCGATCGGGCGCCAGTAGACGACGTTGGTGATGTAGCAGCCCGTCGCCGGCTCGGCCGAGGCGCGGTCGAGGCCGATCGCCTTCAGCATCAGGTCGAGGAGCTGGCCCGAGCGGCCGACGAACGGCTTGCCGAGGCGATCCTCGTCGCGCCCGGGCGCCTCGCCCACGATCATCACGCGGGCCTGCGGATGGCCGTCGCAGATCACCGTGTTGCGCGCCCCCTTCTTGAGGGGGGATCCGTCGAATCCGCGGATCGCCTCGTGCAGCGCCTCGAGCGTGGTGGCCGCGGCCGCGGCCTCGCGCGCGGCCTCCTTCGGGGGTTGCTCGGCCCCGCCCGGTCCGCGCGCCGCGGGCCCCGCGCCCGGCGGGGCGGCGCGCGGGGAGGGCGGGCGGGAGCGCGCCGCCCCGCCGGGCGCGGGGCCCGCGCCTGCGGCGGCGGCCTCGGCCTGGGCGGCGCGTCGGGCGAGCTCGGCCTCGCTCTCGGCGAAGCGGTCGCACGGGGTCTCGGCGATGGGTTCGTCGGCGCCGCAGTCGAGCTGGAAGGCCAGCGCGGCCAGCAGGGCGTCGCGCCCGGCAGCCTGCCAGAAAGGGCTTCCCTCGCCCGACTCCGCCCGGTTCTCCATACGCCTTCCTAACCCGCGGCCGGGCCGGTGCGAAAGCCGGGGCGTGGTCGCGCCCGCGCGGCCCTCCCCGCGCAATCCCCGCGCAATCCTCGCGCCCTCCCCACGCCCTTCCGCGCGCGGGGGCCGCGACCGCGTTCCGGGGCGGCGGGGCTGGACTCCGCCCCCTTCCGCCCCACCGTTGCGTCACGGGCGCGCTCCGGCCGCCGTGTCCTGTTGACGGCTGACCGAGCGGTCATTAACCCCGGAGGCGACCCCGTCCCGGCCTGCGCCGGGGCGATTTTTGACTGCGCCCCTTCGGGGCGACCCGAACCTGCGGCCGGTTCCGTCGATCCGTCGGCGGACCCGGTCCACCGCCCCCGCCCGCCGGCGGCCCGGGCCACCGTGCACGAGCGACGAGACGAGGTAGCCAGAATGAGCCAGATCGAACGCGAAACCATGGACGTCGACGTCGTCATCGTCGGCGCGGGCCCTGCGGGTCTCAGCGCCGCGATCCGGCTCAAGCAGCTGGGCGGCGAGGATCTGAACGTCGTGGTGCTCGAGAAGGGTTCCGAGGTCGGGGCGCACATCCTCTCGGGCGCGGTTCTGGATCCCAAGGGCCTCGACGCGCTGATCCCCGACTGGAAGGCCAAGGGCGCGCCGGTCTCGACCCAGGTCAACGAGGACCGCTTCCTGCTGCTGGGCGAGCATGGCGAGGTGAAGATCCCCAACTTCCCGATGCCGCCGCTGATGAACAACCACGGCAACTACATCGTGTCGATGGGCAACGTCTGCCGCTGGATGGCCGAGCAGGCCGAGGAGCTGGGCGTCGAGATCTTCCCGGGCATGTCCTGCTCGGAGCTGGTCTACGGCGAGAACGGCGAAGTGGTCGGCGTCGTGGCGGGCGAGTTCGGCAAGAACCCCGACGGCACCCCCGGCGACGGCTACGAGCCGGGCATGGAGCTGCGCGGCAAGTACGTGCTGCTGGCCGAGGGCGTGCGCGGCTCGCTGTCGAAGGTCGCCATCGAGAAGTTCGGGCTGTCGAAGGGCAAGGAGCCCCAGAAGTTCGGCCTCGGCATGAAGGAGATCTGGGAGATCGATCCCGCCAAGCACAAGCTCGGCCAGGTCACCCACACCATGGGCTGGCCGCTGGGCTCGAACGCGGGCGGCGGCTCCTTCATGTACCACGCCGAGAACAACCAGGTGTTCATCGGCTTCGTGGTGCACCTGAACTACAAGAACCCGTATCTCTACCCCTACATGGAGTTCCAGCGCCTGAAGCATCACCCGGCCATCGCCGAGGTGCTGGAGGGCGGCAAGCGCGTCGCCTACGGCGCGCGCGCGATCACCGAGGGCGGCTGGCAGTCGATGCCCAAGCTGACCTTCCCGGGCGGCGCGCTGCTGGGCTGCTCGGCGGGCATGGTCAACGTGCCCCGCATCAAGGGCAACCATAACGCCATGCTCTCGGGCAAGGCCGCGGCCGAGGCGGTGTTCGCCGCCCTCGAGGCGGGCCGCCAGGGCGACGAGATCACCGCCTACGAGGACGACGTCCGCTCGGGCCCCATCGCGGCCGACCTGAAGCCGGTGCGCAACGTCAAGCCGCTGTGGTCGAAGTACGGCCTGATGGGCGGGCTGGCGCTGGGCGGCGCGGACATGTGGTTCTCGACGATCTTCGGGGGCACGCTGTTCGGCACGATGGCGCACGGCAAGTCCGACGCCGAGGCCACCGAGCGCGCGCGCCACTACAAGCCGATCGACTATCCCAAGCCCGACGGGAAGCTCAGCTTCGACCGGCTGACCAACGTCTCCTTCGCGGCGACCAACCACGAAGAGAGCCAGCCCTGCCACCTGAAGCTGAAGGATCCCGAGGTCCCGGTGAACTGGACCCTGCCCAAGTACGCCGAGCCCGCGCAGCGCTACTGCCCAGCCGGGGTGTACGAGGTGGTGAAGGACGACGACGGGTCGAACCCGCGGTTCGTGATCAACTTCCAGAACTGCGTGCACTGCAAGACCTGCGACATCAAGGATCCGCCGCAGAACATCAACTGGACCACGCCGCAGGGCGGCGACGGGCCGAACTATCCCAACATGTGAGGCGTGCGCCGCACGACCTGCGCGAGACGGGGGGGCGGGACCGACGGGTCCCGCCCCTTTTTCCTGCCCGCGCCCCGTGAAGGAGGGCGCGTCCCGAGGGAGGACGACATGGACGTCGCGAAACGCGACGCGCTCCTGGCGCGCATCGAGGCCGGCGGGGCGCTGGGCGACGAGGCCAACCCGGCCGCCTTCGTGACGCCCGAGGCGTTCTTCGACGGGAACGACGACCCCGGCTCGTTCTGGTGCAACCTCCCCGACCAGCCGCAGGACATGGGCGAGATCCTCGCCCTGCTCCTCGCCCTGCGGGCCCGGCCGGAGGTCGAGGACCTGCGCCTGCTGGTCACCCAGTTCGACGAGGGCGACGAGGAGTGGCCGTTCTCGGACCGGGTCTACCTGGTGGGCGCGGTCGACGCGGAGGCGGTCGCGGAGAGCTTCGGCGACTTCGCGCCCGACGAGACCTGGGAATGCGAGGACCCGGGCCTCGCCGCACGGCTGGGCCATCCGGGCCGGCCGGTCGTGGTCCTGTGGTGGGACTGAGGCGATGGACGCAGGGAAGCGCCGCCGCCTGGTCGAGGCGATCCGCGCGCGGGGCGCGCTGGGCGATCCGTCCAATCCCGCGACCTACGTGACGCTGGAGGCGTTCTTCGAGGGGAACGACGACCCCTCCTCCTTCCCCGCGGCGCTGGAGCCGCAGGCGTCGGGGCGCGCGGGCGTGCCGCCGCTGCTGGCCGCGATCCGGGCGCGGGCCGAGGTGCGCGCCCTGCGGGTGGTCGTGGCCCATGACGCGGACGGCCCCGCGATGTGGCCGGCCGCGGACTCGCTCGCCCTGGTCGTGGACGCGGCGCCGGAGGCGGTCGCCGCCTGGTTCGGCGAGGCCGCGCCGGACGCCGTCGGCCCGGACGGGCGCGCGGACGTGGCCGCCCTGCTGGGCCCATCCCGGCCGCCCGGCGCTGGTCCTGTGGTGGGACTGAGGGGGCGGCCGGCCCGCTCGCCGCCGCCGCGATTCTCTTATTCCCCGCCCAACCGTCGATAGAGGGTCGATCGGCCGATGCCCAGGCGTCGGGCGGCCTCGGAAAGATTGCCGCCGTAGCGGCTTATCGCGAAGCAGATCGTTTCCGATTCGATTTCGTCAAGAGATCTGACGTGGCCGTCGGTTCCGACCAGGGGAAGGGCGGCCTCGGTCGCGGCGGCCTCCGATTCCCCAAAGCTGAAGCGAGTCCTCATGTGGCTTTCCCGTATCACCCGGTTGGGAAAACGCGGGTTTCGCCGCAGTCGCGGCCCCGGTCTTCCACAGAATCGCCGCGAAGCTACCTCTCAGTCCCGAATGTGTTGTTAAAACGCGACGTGATGTGAAATCTGCGGCACGGGCGTGGCTTGCGGCGACTCGGAAAGGTTGATCGTGAAGCTCGAACGTGCGATCCGGTCCCTGAGGGTGCCAACCGTCAGGCCGTCGCCCGAACCCCACAGTCCCGGCGGCCGCAGCCGGGCGAACCGAGACGGAGAGAGGGATGAACTACATTTCCCGGATTGTCATGGCGGGCTCTGCGCTGGCTCTGGCCGGCTGCTCGTACCTGCCGGGCGCGAACCTGGCCGGGACCTTCACGGCCGAGGACTACCTCGGGACCAGCATCGAGGGCTCGTCCTTCGACGCCGCGCTGGCCCGTGAGTATCAGGCCCTGGCGGTCCGTTCCGCGCGCACCGACGTGAACTGGATGGACTCGACCGCCTACGTGGCCAAGTCCCAGGCCGCCGCCGCCGGCGGCGTCGCCCCCTGGACCCCCGAGGAGATCGGCGTCGACGCGTCGGGCTACTCCGAGATGGTCGCGGCGGTGAACGCCAACAAGGCCGCCCGCCCCGAGGCGTGCGCCAAGGCCCAGGCCTACTGGGACCAGTACCTGGAGTCGCTGGTCGAGGGCGCCTACGCGTGCGTCTCGGCCGAGGACGCCAAGGCGATGTACGATGAGGCGCTCGCCGCCTGCATCGGCGCCGCCGGCGACCTGACCGTGTACTTCGGCTTCGACCGCTCCGACATCACCGCCGCCGCTCAGGAGGTGATCAACGAGGTGGTGTCGCTGCTGTCCGGCTACTCCTCGCCGCTGGTCTCGATCGTCGGCCACACCGACACCGTCGGTTCGGTCGCCTACAACCAGCGCCTGTCCGAGCGTCGCGCCACCGCCGTGGAGCGCGCCATCCTGGCCCGCGCCTCGACCGAGGGCGTCAACGCCGGCACCATCACCAAGGCCGGCCGCTCCGAGCTGGAGCTGGCGGTCCCGACCGGCGACAACGTGCGCGAGCCGCGCAACCGTCGCGCCACCATCGCGATCTCCGAGTGATCGCGACGGCCGGACGGGCCTGACGGCCCGCCGGACGGTCGAAGAACTGGAACGCCCCGCGGGAAACCGCGGGGCGTTTCGCTTTGCAGGGCCATCCTGCGCGCCCTCTGCACGCCCTCCGCCCCGGGCGCGACGCCGGTCCGCCGCGGCGGGCGGCCGGCCGGCCGGGGGCGGGCGCGTCGCGCCGCGGCTCCCTCGCCTGCCCCGGGCGACTTGGCGGATGGGGGGGCGCGCCCCACATCGGGGGCATGACCTTTCAACGCCCCCCTGCCCGCCGCGCCCGGCCGACCCTGGCCCTCGCGGCGCTTCTCGCCGCCGCGCCGGCGCTCCTCGCCCCGTCGCTCGCCCCCGCCCAGCAGGCGCAGAGCCCGGACCAGCCTCCCGCGGCCGCGCCCGAGGCCGAGGACGACGGCTGGCTGCCCGAGATCCCCGGCCTCGACGAGATGACCGGCGCCGCGCGCGAAGCGATCGAGCGGCTGCGGCTGGAGCTCGGCCCGGCGCTGCGCCAGATGCGCGACGCCATCGCCATGCTCGACGACTACGGCGCGCCCGAGATGCTGCCCAACGGCGACATCCTGATCCCGCGCAAGGAGCCCGCGGCCGAGCTCGACCCCGACGCCGCGCCGAAGGCCGCGCCGGAGGCTGAGACCGAGGGCGACCCGCCCGCCTCCATCGACCTCTAGGCGCGCCCGCCCCCCGCGGCCCCTGCGCGCCCCGCCCTTCCGTCCCGCACCCCGCGCGTCTATGTCTGGACGCGACGCATTTCTCCGGCCGGCGGCCGCGGCTTCGACGCCGCGCCCCGGCCGACGCACCCGAAAGGACCTGCCCGATGATCCACGCCCCCCGCCCGCTCCCGCTCCGCGACGCAGCCGAGGCGACGTCCGGCGCGACCCCGCTGGGCGACCTGCCGGAGTGGAACCTCGACGACCTCTACACGGGCCCCGACGACAAGGCCCTGCGCGCCGACCTCGACGCCGCGCGGGAGGAGGCCGCCAAGCTCGCCGAGGACTACGAGGGCAAGCTGGAGAGCCTGACGGGCGACGAGCTGGGCTGGGCCGTGGCGCGCTACGAGGCGCTGCAGCAGAAGCTGGGCCGGGTGATGAGCTACGCGGGCCTGCGCCTCTACCAGAACACCTCCGACCCCGAGCGCGCCAAGTTCATGGGCGACCGCCAGAACGAGGTGACCGAGATCACCGCGCCCATCGTCTTCCTGACGCTGGAGATCAACCGCCTGTCGGACGAGCGGCTCGACGAGATGGCGGGCGAGAGCCCCACCCTCGCCCGCTACCGCCCGTGGCTGGAGCGGGTGCGCGCCTACCGCCCCTACCAGCTGTCTGACGAGCTGGAGAAATTCCTGCACGACCAGTCGGTCGTCGGCGCCACCGCGTGGAACCGCCTGTTCGACGAGACGATGGCGCGCCTGACCTTCGAGGTGGAGGGCGAGGACGAGCCGCTGCCGCTCGAGTCCACGCTGACGCTGCTGTCGGACGCCGACCGCTCCCGCCGGGCCGCCGCCGCCGCGGCGCTGTCGGCGGTCTTCGCCGAGAACCTGCCTCTCTTCGTGCGGATCACCAACACGCTGGCGAAGGAGCACGAGATCGAGTGCCGCTGGCGCAAGATGCCCACGCCCCAGACCGCGCGGCATCTCGCGAACCATGTCGAGCCCGAGGTTGTCGAGGCGCTGCGCGACGCGGTCGTGGCGGCCTATCCGCGCCTCAGCCACCGCTATTACGCGCTGAAGGCGAAGTGGCTGGGCCTCGAGAAGCTGCAGCACTGGGACCGCAACGCCCCCCTGCCCGACGAGCCGGACCGCAAGGTCAGCTGGGACGAGGCGCGGGCGATGGTGATGGACGCCTATGCGGGCTTCGATCCGAAGATGGCGGAGCTCGCCGAGCCGTTCTTCACCAAGGGCTGGATCGACGCGCCGGTGAAGCCGGGCAAGGCGCCGGGCGCCTTCGCGCACCCCACGGTGACGGACGTGCACCCCTACGTGATGCTCAATTACCTGGGCAAGACGCGGGACGTGATGACGCTCGCCCATGAGCTGGGCCACGGGGTTCACCAGATCCTCGCCGCAGAGCAGGGGGAGCTTCTGTCGAACACCCCCCTGACGCTGGCCGAGACGGCGTCCGTGTTCGGCGAGATGCTGACGTTCCGCAAGCTGCTGGACGCCGAGACCGACCCCAAGAAGCGGCGCACGCTGCTGGCGGGCAAGGTCGAGGACATGCTCAACACCGTGGTCCGCCAGATCGCCTTCTACGACTTCGAGTGCCGGGTCCATGCCGCCCGCGCCGAGGGCGAGCTGACGGCGGAGGACCTGGGCCGCATCTGGATGCAGGTGCAGACCGAGAGCCTGGGGCCGGCGTTCGAGTTCGCGGACGGCTACGAGAACTACTGGACCTACATCCCGCACTTCATCCACTCGCCCTTCTACGTCTACGCCTACGCCTTCGGCGACGGGCTGGTGAACGCGCTCTACGCCGTGTTCGAGGAGGGGGAGCCGGGCTTCCAGAAGAAGTATTTCGACCTGCTCGCCGCCGGCGGATCGAAGGGCCACAAGGAGCTGCTGGCGCCCTTCGGCCTCGACGCCACGGACCCGGAGTTCTGGCAGAAGGGCCTGGGCCTGATCGACCGCATGATCGGCGAGCTGGAGGCGATGGACGTCTGAACCGCGTCCCCGCCGCCGACATGCGAACGCGCGCCCCGGAGGCCTCCGGGGCGCGCGTTTTCGCGTTCAGAGGGTCGTGATCCCGCCTCAGGCCTCCAGCAGGCCGTTGAGGAAGGCGGTCTTGCGCTCGGCGTAGCCCCGCGCGATGGCGAGGTCGGGGAAGGCGTCGAAGGCGTGGATGCCGCCGGGATAGACCGCGAGCTCCGCCCGGTTCCCCGCGCCGGCCCAGCGCCCGACCATCGACATCGTGTCGTCCATCAGCGGATCCTCGGTCCCCACCGAGAACAGCGCCGCGGGCATGTCGTGCAGGTCCGCCAGGATCGGCGAGTAGATCGGGTCCTCGCGATCCGCGGGCGAGGGGATGGCGTTGGCCACGAACCACTCGATGACCGGCGTGTTGAGGATCAGCTTGCGCTCCCCCCAGTTCCGGGCCGAGGCGACCATGCGCATGTCGTAGCAGCCGTAGGTCAGCACCGCGCCCTTGATGCGCTTGTGCAGGCCCGCCTCGCGCAGCATCAGCAGGGTCGAGGCCGACAGGTGCCCGCCCGCGCTCTCGCCGCCGATGAAATAGGGGACGTCGCCGAAGGGCAGCGTCTCGATCGCCCACTTCGCGGCGGCGAAGCAGTCGTCGGGGGCGGCGGGGAACGGATGCTCGGGCGCGAGGCGGTATTCGATCGAGATCACCGCCATGCCGCAGGTCCGCGCCACGCGCTGGTTCTCGCCGTCGTTGTAGGCGGGGGAGCCGAGCGTCCAGCCGCCGCCATGGATGTGCAGGTAGACGCCCCGCGGCGTCCCCTCGGGCAGCGAGACGCGGATGCGCCGGGCGCCGCCGGGATACTCGCGCCACTCCGACCCTTCGAGCGGGCCGTCGGAGGGGAAGATGCCCCGCCCTTCCTCGCGCGCCTTGCGCGTCAGCTCGACCGGGACCTCGTTGGTGGCCGGAAATTCGGCCAGCGTCGCCTCGATCTTCTCGATGAAGGCGCGGGTCTCGGCCGAGACGGCCTCGTCGGTGAACAGCGTGGGGTCGATCTGGAGCACGGGGCCCTCCTCCCTTTTGGTTGTCGGGGAGGATGGGTCGCGCGGAGGCCGCGGGCAAGGCTCGCGTTGGGGAAAGCGGGCGCGCCGCGAGGGGGGGGCCTCGCGGCGCGCCGGGGTCGGATCAGGCGCCGAGCATGCGGGTGACGATCTCGGTCAGGTCGCGCGACAGGTTCGGAGCCTTGGCGATCCGCTCCAGCTCGGCGCGGATCAGGGTCTGGCGGGCGTCGTCGTAGCGCCGCCAGGTCTCGAAGGCGCCGGCGACGCGGGCGGCCGTCTGCGGGTTCAGCGGATCGAGCTTCAGGAGCCAGTCCGCGAGGAAGCGGTAGCCGGCGCCGTCGGCGGCGTGGAAGCAGAAGTGGTTGGTCGAGAAGGCCGCCACCAGCGAGCGGAAGCGGTTCGGCGTCTTCCAGGCGAAGGCCGGATCCTCGGCCAGCGCCTTCACCCGGTCGAGCGTGCCGGGCGCGGGCGTGGTGGCCTGGAGCATGTGCCACTTGTCCATCACCAGCGCGTCGTCCTTCCACTCCTGCGCGAAGGCCGCGAGCGCGGGCTCGGCCGCGGGCGCGCCGGCGTGGAGGAGGGCGGCGAGCGCGGGCAGACGCTCGGACATGTTCGGGGCGTGGGACTGCGCCTCGGCCAGTTCCGGCCCGATGGGGCGACGCGAGAGCAGGCCGAGGCAGGCGTTGCGCAGGGCCCGGCGGCCGGCCGCGGCGGCGTCGGGGGAGTACGGGCCGGGGGATTCCATCGCCGTGTAGAGGGCGCGCAGCTCGGGCTCCAGCGCCTCGGCCAGCGCGGTCTTGGCGGTCTCGGAGGCCGCGTGGATCGCGTCGGGGTCGGCCTGGCGGCCGCGGGCCCAGGTCTCGCGCGCCAGCTCGTCGTCGCCGGGCAGGCCCAGCAGCAGGGCGCGGAAGGCGGGGTCGAGCTCGGCGTCGGCGATGGCGAGGCGCAGGGCCTCGGCGAAGGGGGCCACGGGCTCGGTCCCCATCAGCGCCTCCAGCGCCATGGCGCGGGCGGCCTCCCAGCGGTTGAACGGGTCGGTGTCGTGGGCGAGCAGGAAGGCGCGCTCCTCCGAGGACGACTTGCGGTCGAGGATCACCGGCGCCGAGAAGCCGCGCAGAAGGGAGGGGACCGGCCGCTCGGGCAGGTCGAAGGTCCAGGTCTGCTCGGGCTCGGTCAACTCGAGGACGCCGGGCTCGATCAGCTCGGCCCCGCCCTGCCCCAGCAGGCCGAAGGCCACCGGGATCACCATCGGCTTCTTGGAGGGGGCGCCGGGGGTGGAGGGAACGTCCTGGCGCAGGGTGAGGGTGTACTTGCCGGGCTTCCAGCCTTCGGAGACCGTCACGCGGGGGGTGCCGGCCTGGGAGTACCACAGCTTGAACTGGGTCAGGTCGCGGTTGGTCACGGTCTGGAACACGTCGAGCCACTGTTCGATGGTGCAGGCCTGACCGTCGTGCCGCTCGAAATAGAGGTCGAGGGCCTGGCGGTAGGCGTCGGCGCCGACCAGCAGGCGCAGCATCCGGATAAGCTCGGCGCCCTTCTCGTAGACGGTGGCCGTGTAGAAGTTGTTGATCTCGATGAACTGCTCGGGGCGCACGGGGTGCGCGAGCGGGCCCGCATCCTCGCGGAACTGGCGGGAGCGCAGCATCTTCACGTCGTCGATGCGCTTCACGGGTTCTGAGCGCATGTCGGCGGTGAACTGCTGGTCGCGGAAGACCGTCAGCCCCTCCTTCAGGCACAGCTGGAACCAGTCGCGGCAGGTGATGCGGTTGCCGGTCCAGTTGTGGAAATACTCGTGGGCGATGATGCCCTCGATCAGCTCGTAGTCACGGTCGCCGGCGGTCTCGGGCGAGGCGAGGACGTACTTGGAGTTGAAGACGTTCAGCCCCTTGTTCTCCATCGCGCCCATGTTGAAGTCGTCGACGGCGACGATGTTGAAGACCGAGAGGTCGTACTCGCGCCCGTAGGCCTCCTCGTCCCAGCGCATCGACCGCTTGAGGGCGTCCATCGCGTATTCGCAGCGGCTCTCGTCGCCGGGGCGGACCCAGATGCCGAGGTCGACATGGCGGCCGGACAGGGTGGTGAACGCGTCGCGATGGGCGACCAGGTTCCCGGCGACCAGCGCGAAGAGGTAGGAGGGCTTGGGCCAGGGGTCGTGCCATTCGGCGAAGAGGCGGCCGTCGGGCAGCGTGCCGGTCTCCCCCGGCTCGCCGTTCGACAGCAGCACGGGGGTGGAGGCGGGGGCCTCGATCCGCACCGAGTAGGTGGCCATCACGTCGGGGCGGTCCGGGAAATAGGTGATCTTGCGGAAGCCCTCGGCCTCGCACTGGGTGCAGTAGACGCCGTTGGAGAGGTAGAGGCCCTCGAGCTCGGTGTTCGCCTCGGGGTCGATCTCGACCGTGGTCTCGAAGTCGAAGGCGTCGGGGAGGGGCACGTCGAGCGTCAGCCCGTCGGGGTCCAGCGCCACCTTGTCGAAGACGTCCGCGCCGTCGAGCTTCGCCGCGATCAGCATCAGCTTCTGCCCGTCCAGGCGCAGGGGCCCGTCGGGGCCGTCGCCGCGGGTGAAGCGGATCTTCGCGTGGACCTTGGCGCCCCGCGGCGCGAGGTCGAAGACCAGCCGGACCGTCTCGGCGCGCCAGGTGGGCGGCGTGTAGTCGACGAGGCGGATGGGCTGCGGGGCGTCCGGACGCATGGGGGTCTCCTGTTCAACGCGCAGGACCCAGACTTGCAGCCCGGGGTGGGCGGGCGCAAGGCTGGGGGACGATCGGTCCGTCAGGTCGGCCTTTCCGACAGGTGAAATCGGGCGCCGCAAACGCTGGCCGAAGGTCGCCCCGGCGGTCATGTTGCAGGCGACGACTCAGTTTCCAGGAACAAGACATGCCCGACCGCATCGACGTCGCCGGCCTGCGCGTGGCCCGTCCGCTGCACGCCTTCATCGAGACCGAGGCGCTGCCGGGGACGGGCGTGAGCTCGGACGCCTTCTGGGCGGGGCTCGCCGGCATCGTGAAGGAGCTGGGCCCGCGGCGTCGCGCCCTGCTGGACAAGCGCGCCGACCTGCAGGCGCGCCTGGACGGCTGGTGCCGGGCGATGAAGGGCAAGCCCTGGGATCACGACGACTACCGCGCCTACCTCCAGGAGATCGGCTACCTGGTCCCGGAGGGCGAGCCCTTCGCCATCGAGACCGAGAACGTGGATCCCGAGATCGCCGAGATCGCGGGGCCGCAGCTGGTCGTGCCGGTGATGAACGCGCGCTATGCGCTGAACGCGGCGAACGCGCGCTGGGGCTCGCTCTACGACGCGCTCTACGGCACCGACGCGCTGGGCGACCTGCCCACGGGCAAGGGCTACGATCCCGAGCGGGGCGCCCGGGTGATCGCCTGGGCGAAAGGGTTCCTGGACGAGAGCGCGCCGCTCGCGGGCGGCACGTGGGCCGACGTCACCTCGATCCGGGTCGAGGGCGGGGCGCTGATCGTGGACGGCAAGGCCGGCGAGACGGGGCTCGCCGACCCCTCCCAGTTCGCGGGCTATACCGGCGAGGCGTCGGCGCCCGCCTCGGTGCTGGTGAAGCGCAACGGGCTGCTGGCGCAGGTGGTGATCGACAAGAGCCACTCCATCGGCGCGACCGACCCCGCCGGCATCGCCGACGTGAAGCTGGAATCGGCGCTGACCGCGATCATGGACTGCGAGGACTCGGTCGCCGCGGTGGACGCCGAGGACAAGGCGCTGGCCTATCGCAACTGGCTGGGCCTGATGAAGGGCGACCTCTCGGAGGAGGTCTCGAAGGGCGGGGAGACCTTCACCCGCACGCTGAACGACGACTTCGAGGCCATCGGGCCCGAGGGCGAGCCCTTCACGGTGCGCGCCCGCGCCCTGATGCTGGTGCGCAACGTGGGCCTGCTGATGGACACGCCCGCGGTGCACTCCGCCGGGGAGGAGATCTCGGAGGAGGCGCTGGATGCGATGTGCACGGTGCTCTGCGCCCTGCATGACGTGAAGGGGGCGCGGAAGAACTCGCCCGCCGGCTCGATCTACGTGGTCTGCCCCAAGATGCACGGGCCCGAGGAGGCCGCCTTCGTCTCGGAGGTCTTCGACCGGGTCGAGGACGCGCTTGGCCTGCCGCGCTACACCGTGAAGATGGGCATCATGGACGAGGAGCGGCGCACCACCGTGAACCTCGCCGAGTGCATCCGCGCCGCGAAGCATCGCGTCGCCTTCATCAACACCGGCTTCCTCGACCGCACCGGCGACGAGATCCACACCTCGATGGAGGCGGGTCCGATGGTGCGCAAGGCCGACATGAAGGCCCAGCCCTGGATCAAGGCCTACGAGGAGTGGAACGTCGACGTGGGCCTGGCCTGCGGGCTGGCCGGCAAGGCGCAGATCGGCAAGGGGATGTGGGCGGCGCCCGACCTGATGGCCGACATGCTGGAGCAGAAGATCGGCCACCCCAAGGCCGGCGCCAACTGCGCCTGGGTGCCCAGCCCCACCGCCGCGACGCTGCACGCCACGCACTACCACAAGGTCGACGCCCGCGCGGTGCAGAAGGAGATCGCCGCCGGCGGGCGCCGGGCGAAGCTGTCGGACATCCTGACCGTGCCGCTCGCCGACCGCCCCAACTGGTCGGCCGAGGAGATCCAGGCCGAGCTCGACAACAACGCCCAGGGGATCCTGGGCTACGTGGTGCGCTGGGTGGACCAGGGGGTCGGCTGCTCGAAGGTGCCCGACATCCACGACGTGGGGCTGATGGAGGATCGCGCGACCTGCCGCATCTCCTCCCAGCACATCGCCAACTGGCTGGCGCACGGGGTGGCCTCCGAGGACCAGGTGATGGAGACGCTGCGGCGCATGGCGGCCGTGGTCGACCGGCAGAACGCGGACGATCCGGCCTACACGCCGATGGCGCCGGGCTTCGACGGCCCGGCCTTCGCGGCGGCGTGGAACCTGGTGTTCATGGGCCGCTCCCTGCCCGCGGGCTACACCGAGCCGGTGCTGCACCGCCGCCGCCTGCAGCTCAAGGCGATGAAGCGCAGCGCCTGAGACGACTAGGCCGGGCGCCCCTGCCAGGGCGCGCCCGGCCGCGTTCGCGACCGCCCCGAATGACGCGGATCGCGCTTCGGTCGGCCGCGCATGACACGGGCCGCGGAGGCGTCCTCCGCGGCCCGGTGCGTTTCCCGGCCTCGGGCCCGCCGCTCAGGCGGCGAGCAGGCCCCTGATCTCGTCCAGCAGCGCCAGGCGCTTCTTCTTCAGCGTTTCGAGGGCCAGGTCCTCCATCGGCTCCACCCGGGTCTCGGCGCGGTGAATCTCCCGGTTCAGCACGTGATACTCGTCCGAGAGGCGGGCGAGGTGCGGGTCCTCGCGCCGACGCTCGGCCAGGCGCGGCGCGAGATCGGGAAGGGCCTCGGCCAGTTCATGGGGGACATGGGACATCTACGGTCTCCTTGCAGGTCCTTCGGGCCCGGCGCCGGTCCGCCGCGCGGACCTCGTCGCCGAGCGTCGGATCGACCCTCGCGCGCCCCGCGGCCCCGCGCCTTGATCCCGGTCAAGCGGACGCCGCGGAAGAGCGGATCGGGAAACGCCGGCGGCGGAGGCGGGGCGATCGTCCGCCGCGGCGGGAGGGCGCCTCGACGTCGCCTGCGGGCGGGGCTAGATTGGCCGTTCAGCGACGAAACGGCCGCGGCCGGGCGCCACTCACGGCCCCCCTCGCGGCCAGACCCGGACCCAGAGAACCCCGAGAGCCCATGCCCGGCAGAGCCTCCCGCCCCGTGATCGGGGTCATCGCCAACGCCTTCCTGATCAACGACACCTTCCCCGTGTCCGCGGCGGGCGAGATGAACCTGCACGCGGTGGCCAAGGCCGCGGGCTGCCTGCCGCTGGTGATCCCCGCCCTGCCCGAGGCGATGTCGGTCCCCGACCTGCTGGACGCCTGCGACGGGTTCGTGTTCACCGGCGGGCGGGCGAACGTGCATCCGTCGCACTACGGCCATGACGAGACCGAGGCCCACAAGCCCTTCGATCCCAAGCGCGACGGCGTCTCGCTGCCGCTGATCCGCGCGGCGGTCGACGCCGGCGCCCCGGTGCTGGGCATCTGCCGCGGCTTCCAGGAGATGGCGGTGGCCTTCGGCGCCACCCTTCACCCCGAGATCCGCGACCTGCCGGGCCGCATGAACCACCGCATGCCCCCCGACGGCACGGTCGAGGAGAAGTTCGCCCTGCGCCACAAGGTCGAGTTCCGGGAGGGCGGCGAGTTCCACCGCATCCTCGGCGTGACCGAGGCGATGACCAACACGCTCCACGGCCAGGGGGTGATGGAGACGGGCCCGCGCGTGGTGATCGAGGGCACCGCCCCCGACGGCACGCCCGAGGCGCTGTCGATCCGCGACGCCCCCGGCTTCGCGCTGGGCGCCCAGTGGCACGTGGAATGGATGGCCTGGGAGAGCCCGGTCGGCCAGGCCGTCTACCGCGCCTTCGGCGACGCCGCCCGCGCCCGCGCCGCCCGCCGCATGGCCGCCTGACCCCACACCCCGCACGACGCCCCGGCGACGCCCGCCCCCCGCGCCCCGGACAGCCTTCCTCGCGGAGCGCCTGTTCCCCGGAGCCGTCCGTCGCTGATGCCGATCAGAGCGAGTCGGCGGGAGGGGTCCAGGATCGCGCAGCGACCCCGCGCAAGCGGGGCTTGTCCTTGACCCCTCCCGGCGACTCGCTCAGGCATCGTCGGCGACGGACGGCTGCGGGGAGCAGGCGCGGCCCTGTTCCCGGGTGAGTTCAGAAGCGCCCGCCCGGCAGGGCCCTAGACCAGCCAGGACTGCCCCGCGTCCTCCAGCGCATCGAGGGTCACGCCCAGCAGCATCAGCTCCGCCCCCGCCAGCTCCACACTGACCCCGCGCGCCGTCTCGGCGACCTGCAGGGGCTCGGCCCCGCGGGGCAGCCACAGCCCGTCCTCGGCCGGATCGAAATCCTCCACCCGGTCCCGCCCGCCGCCGGCCGCGAGGCGGAAGAGGTCCGCCCCCGCCCCGCCCAGCAGCCGGTCCGCGCCCGCCCCTCCGTCGAGACGGTCGTCCCCGCCGCCCCCCGCGAGACGGTCCTTCCCCGCGCCGCCGCGCAGGTCGTCGTCCCCCGCGCCGCCGACGAGGCGGTCTCTCCCGAGGTCTCCGCGCAGGCGGTCGCGACCGTCGTTCCCCTCGATGAGATCGTCGCCGCCGCCGCCGGCGACCACGTCGCCGCCGCCCCCGCCCCGCGCCGCGTCGCGGCCGCCGCCTCCGAACAGGCGGTCGGCCGCGGCGCCGCCGGCGAGCCGGTCCGCCCCCGCGCCGCCCCACAGCCGGTCCGCGTCGGCGCCGCCCTCGATCCGGTCGGCGCCCGCGTCGCCGTGCAGGCGGTCGCCGTCGTCGCCGCCGAAGATGCGGTCGTCGCTCCAGCCGCCCCAGGCCCGGTCGCGGCCCTCGCCGCCGAACAGCCGGTCGGCGCCCGCGTCGCGGCCCAGAACGACCGTCTCGGGCGCGGCGAAGCGGGCGTCGCCGTGGAGCGCGTCGTTGCCTCGCCCCCCGCGCAGCGCGTCGTCGCCGGGGCGGATGCGCACCAGCGGCTCGAGCAGGTCCTGCGCGTCGCCGATCAGCAGGTCGCGGCCCCGGCCGCCGCGCAGCAGGTCGTCGCCGCAGACCAGGCGGCTCTGCCCGTCGCCGGTCAGGACGTCGCCCGACATCGCGGCGCCCGCCCCGCGCGGCGCGATCAGCAGGTCGTCGCCCCCGCGCAGCAGCCAGCCCACGCCCACCGCGCCCACGTCGCCGACCATCACCGGCGTCTCCGGCCGGCGCACGCCGGAGAGCGCCGCGCCCGCGTCCAGCCGGTCGTCGCCGCCGCGGATCAGCGCGCCGTCGTAGCCTGCCTTGTCGAGCGCCATCGCCGCGTCGCCCCACAGATGCAGCGCCCCGCGCGACGCGACCTGGAAGTCGTCGGCTCCGCCGCGGACCTGGAAGGCGGTCGAGGGGATCAGCCAGAAATCCCCTGTCGCCTGCCGCCCGCCTGCGCCCTCGAGCTGGAACAGGTCGCCCCGGCCCCGGTCCTGCGCGGCCGCGCTCAGCGCATCGCCGAACAGCCGCGCGTCGCCCCGGCCCGAGACCTCGAAGCGGTCCGCGCCGTTCAGGATCGGGTCGAAGGCGGCGCCGGGCGGATCCTCCGCGGCGAGGCGCGCGAGGCGGATCGAGGGACGCTCGGCCTCGATGCGCAGCACGCCGTCCTCGGCATGGTCGAGGCGGAGGAGATCGGCCCGGCCCGAGGGCTGGTCGGAGAGGTCGACCGTCAGCCCCCCGGTCTCGCCGCGGGCCAGCGCCTCGCGGCCGTCGCGCGTCGTCCAGCGGTAGGCGGCGGCCAGGCCGTCGTCGGTCAGGACGCCGGGGCCGTCGCGCCCGAAGCCGGCGGAAAGCGCGATCAGGTCGGCGTCGTCCGCGCCGCTCAGAACCAGTCGGACCATCCTGCGCCCCTGCAGGACCGCGCCCCGATGCTCCCCTCGCGCGCAGGGTGACGGGGCCCGGGGGCAACGTCAACCCGGAATGGAATCACATGCGCCAGGATCGCCTCATGAGAGCCCTGCCGCGACGGGGACGCCGGGCGGGGCGGTCGCGGCCGCGCAGCGGACGCGCCGGGGCGCCCGGCGCTCCCCCCCCCAGCCGACCTTGTCGGGCGGCCGGTCGGCGCCTAGGCTGCGCGTGGGGCCGCGTCGACCGCGGCCCCCAACCGCCCGCCGCGCCCCTGCGGCGGATCATCGGGAGGATGCTCAATGACCCTGACGGCGGCCGAGCAGGCGCTGGTGGCGAAGGCGCGCGCCTTCACGGACGAGGTGCTGGTCCCCGCGGCCGAGCGCTGCGAGCGCACGCGCAGCGCCGATCTCGACGCGCTGCGGCTGGCGGCCGAGGCCGGCTTCACCGGCATCCAGGTCCCGACCGAGCTGGGGGGCCTCGGCCTCTCCTTCGCCTGCAAGTCCGAGATCGCCGAGCAGTTCGCCCGCGCCTGCTTCGGCTTCTCGATGGCGATCCTCAACACCCACAACACCGCCTGGCGCCTCGCCCGGCTGACCGACAACCCGCTGGCGCAGAGCCGCGTGGCCCCGATGCTGCGCGGCGAGGCGACGGGCTGCGCGGCGCTGACGGAACCGGGCGCGGGCTCCGACTTCGCCGCGATCCGCACCACGGCGCGGCGGCGGGACGACGGGTCCTGGGTGCTGAACGGCGAGAAGGCCTGGATCACCAACGCCCAGCACGCCTCGACCTCGATCTGCTTCGCCCAGACCAAGGAGATCGGCGACGGCTCGGGCATCGGCGCCTTCCTGGTGCAGGCCGAGAAGCCTGGGTTCAGCCGGGTCGAGGGCTCGGGCAGCTGGGGGATCTTCGCCAACGGGCTCGGCGGCTACCGGCTGGAGGACTACGAGGCGCCGCCGGAGGCGGTGATCTCCCAGCCCGGCACCGCCTTCAAGCAGATCCTGACCGAGATCAACGGGGCGCGCATCTACGTGGCCGCCATGTGCCTGGGCATGGTCGACGCGGGGCTGGATTCGGCCGCCGCCTACGGCCGCTCGCGCCAGATCTTCGGCGGACCGCTGGAGACGCGGCAGGGCTGGCGCTGGCGGCTCTCGGCGGCGGAGGCGGAGCTCGCCGCCGCCCGGGCGCTGGTCAGGAAGGCCGAGGCCGCGCATTCGGCGGGCGAGGACACCCAGCTGATCGCGGCGCAGGCGAAATACGTGGGCATCCAGCTCGCCAACCGCTGGGTGCCGGAGCTGCTGCACGCCCACGGCGCCTCGGGGCTGGGGGTGGATTCGATGTTCGCCCGCCACATGGCCGGGATGCAGGCGGCGAGCTTCGCCGACGGCTCGACCGAGATCATGCTGGAGCGGATCGGGCGGCTGTCGGGGCGCTGAGGCGGGCGGCGCGCCGGCGCATTGAAATGCGCCCTACGCGGAACGAAAGAAGGCGCGCCCGGTGGGCGCGCCTTCTTGGATTCGGAGGGGCGGGGCGCCGGGGTCGGCGCCACGCCCCGCTCGGGGGGCCTCAGTACCAGGGGCCGCGGACGACCTGGGAGGCGCCGGAGGCCTCCTTCAGCGCGGCCTCGAACTTGTCGAGGTCGGAGTCGCGGTAGTGGTAGGGATAGACCACCGCCGGCTTGAACTCGGCCACCGCCGAGGCGGCCTGCGCCTCGGTCATCGTGTAGGGCAGGTTCATCGGCACGAAGGCGATGTCGATGCCGGTCAGGGCCCGCATCTCGGGAATGTCCTCGGTGTCGCCCGCGATGTAGACGGTCTTGCCGTCGATCTCGAGGACATAGCCGTTGTCCCGCCCCTGGGGGTGGTACTTCAGCCGCTCCTCGGTGGTGTTGTAGGCGGGGATCGCGCGCAGCGGGATGCCGCCGGCGTCCGCGGTCTCGCCGTTGGCCACCGCGGTCGCCTTGGCCTTCAGATCCTCGGACAGCTTCTCCATCACCGCGGGGTTAACGATGATCTCGCCCGCGCTCTTGGCGAGCTCGGCCAGCGTCTCCGGGGCGTAGTGGTCGCCATGCTCGTGGGTGATCAGGATCACGTCGGGCGAGGGCATGTCGGCGTAGGCCGAGGGGTCGCCCACCGGGTCGACGTAGATCACCGGGCCGGGCGTCGTCATCACGAAGGAGGCGTGGGAGACGGGGTGGATCCCGATCTCGCCGCCCTGGGTCTTGTAGACGTCGCCGGCGGCCCGCGCCCGCCAGGGCATCACGCTGATCGTCCCGATCCCGGCGAGCGCCGCCGCCCCCAGCCTCATCGCCTCGCGCCGCGTGCGCTGCATGTCGATCTCCCTCTTGCGATCCCGGAAAGGTGTCGAGGCGGAAGGTGGAGCGGTCCGGCGCGAGGGCCAATGACATGGATGTGAGCGGCCGGCGCCCCGGAGCGGGACGCCGGCGCGGACCGGGGGAGCGGGGCGGGCGCCGGCCTCAGGCCTCGGCGCGGGCGGCCTCGCAGGCTTTGGCGATGTCGCGGCCGATGGCGGCCAGCTCCTCGGCGACGGGGGCGCAGAGGTTGTGGAGGCGGATGAAGCCGTGGGTCAGGCCCGGCGCCTCGCGCAGGGTCACCGGCACGCCCGCCGCCTCCAGCGCCTGGGCGTAGGCCAGGCCCTCGTCGCGCAGCACGTCGTATTCGGCCAGCGTCACCACCGCCGGCGGCAGGCCCGAGAGGTCCTTGGTGCGCAGGGGCGAGATGTCGGGCGAGGCCCAGGCCTCCCGCGGGGCGTAGTGACCGAAGAACCACTCCATGTCCGCGCGCTTCAGCGGCATGCCGTCGGAGCGCTCGCGGTAGGAGGGGCGGTCGAAGTCGCAGTCGGTCACCGGATAGATCAGCGCCTGCACCGCCACCTCGACCCGGCCCTTCAGGCGACGGGCGGAGACGGTGGCGAGGTTCGCCCCGGCGCTGTCGCCGGCCACCGCCACGGGCACGGGGCGCGCGAAGGCGCTGCGGGCGAGCTCGGCCGCGTGCAGCAGCGCGTCCTCGCAATCCTCCAGCGGCGCGGGGAAGGGATGCTCGGGCGCCAGGCGGTATTCCACCAGCAGCACCGCGCAGCCGCTGTCGGCGGCGAGCTGGCGGCCCATGGTGTCGAAATCGTCGATGCAGGCCAGCACCCAGCCGCCGCCGTGGTAGTAGACGATCAGGCCCGCCGGCTCGGCCGAGGGGACCAGCAGGCGGCCGGGGATCTCGCCCGAGCGGGTGGGGATCGAGAGCTCGCGCACCTCCGCCATCTCGGGGCCCTTGCCCACGGCCTCCCGCCCCGCGGCGATCTGGGCGCGGCCGGCCTCGGGGGGCTGTTCGGACAGGCCGGGCTGGGCGGCGAGCTTCTCGAGCATCACCTCGATGAACGGGTGCAGCGGCATGGCGGGGGCGTCCTCCCTTGGGATCCTGGGGCGGTTCGGGCGGGCCCGGGGGCCGGCGCCGGCCGCCGTGTCGGACGAAGCGTCGCGCCCCGCCGCGGGCGCGTCAAGACCACTTGCCGGGCGGTCGGTCGGGAGTTAATAAGGTTACCAACGGATCGTCAGCGCCCGCTCCTCCCTGTGCGGCCGCGACGTCCGGACTCCGCGATCCCGGGACCTCCCTCCCGACCGCAGCCTTGAGTCCGGGCCGATCCGTCGATCGCCGGACGGGCCCAGCGCCCGGCCGGCGTTTTTCTTTTGGGCCTCGCCCAAGGCGCCGCCTGGTGGAAAACGATCCGCAGGGTGGACGGCGCCGACGCCGTGCCCGACGGCCGGAAATCCTCTGCCTATCGCCGGTTCCTGCCCGCTTTCCGGGCGCCGGATGCCGGGATGCCATTGCAACGGGCGGTTTGACATCCCCCGCGAGGGTTGCATGTTGAAGCGCATTGCACATGCGCGGCGGTCAGGGAGCGGGCCGGGAGCCCGATCCGACCCGTCCCCCGACTGTCGTGCCTCGGGATCAGGAGAGGAGCGCTGGCCCCCGCCGGACGCCCCTTCGTCAGGAGGAACCGCCGCATGAGCCGCCCCACCCGCCTCGCCGCGCTCGCGTCCGCGATCGCCATCTTCGCCAGCCCCGCGCTGGCCGCGAACCTCGCCGTCGTGTCCGGTCCCGTGGGCCGCGACAACGAGGTGCTGCGCATGAACCTCGACAAGTTCGAGGAGATGACCGGCCACACGGTCGAGATCGTGGAGATGCCCTCCTCGACCACCGACCAGTTCGCGCAGTACCGCCTGTGGCTGTCGGCCGGCAACGCGGACATCGACGTCTACCGCACCGACGTGGTCTGGGCGCCCCAGCTCGCGAGCCATTTCGTGGACCTGTCGGAGGCCGCGCAGGGCGAGGTCGAGAAGCATTTCGACTCGATCATCCAG
This sequence comes from Albimonas marina, assembly GCF_029223255.1. GTDB lineage: Bacteria > Pseudomonadota > Alphaproteobacteria > Rhodobacterales > Rhodobacteraceae > Albimonas. The sequence goes on along the minus strand of NZ_JARHUC010000006.1, from coordinate 360,141 downwards.
AGCCAGACGGTCGACGGCAAGCTGGTGGCCATGCCGATGTTCTCGGACGCCCCGGCGCTCTACTACCGCACCGACCTGATGGAGAAGTACGGGTTCGAGCCGCCGAAGACCTGGGACGAGATGGCCGAGCAGGCCAAGACCATCCAGGACGGCGAGCGAGGCGAGGGCGCCTCGGACTTCCACGGCTTCGTCTTCCAGGGCGCCGCCTACGAGGGCCTGACCTGCGACGCGCTGGAGTGGGTGATGTCCTACGGCGGCGGCCAGATCGTGGAGCCGGACGGCACCATCTCGATCGACAACCCCGAGGCCGCGAAGGCCATCGACACCGCCGCCGGCTGGATCGGCACGATCTCTCCCGAGGGCGTGCTCGCCTACAAGGAGGAGGAGAGCCGCGGCGTCTGGCAGACCGGCAACGCCGCCTTCATGCGCAACTGGCCCTACGCCTGGGCGCTGGGCCAGGGCGAGGATTCGGCGGTGAAGGACAAGTTCGCCATCGCCCCCCTGCCCTCGGGCGGCGCGGGCTCGGCCGCCACGCTGGGGGGCTGGAACCTCGCGGTCTCCAAGTACTCCGAGAACCAGGAGGCGGCGATCGAGCTGGTGATGTTCCTCACCGGGGAGGAGGCGCAGAAGACCCGCGCCGTCGAGCTGACCCGCCTGCCGACCATCGAGGCGCTCTACGACGACCCGGAGATCGCGCAGGCCCAGCCCTCGATCCCGCAGTGGAAGGAGATCTTCCTCAACACCGTGCCGCGGCCCTCGGCCCCCACGCAGGGCGCCTACAACGAGGTCTCGAACGAGTTCTGGGACGCGGTCCACGCCACCCTGTCGGGCGAGCGCCCGGCGAAGGCGAGCCTGAAGCGCCTGGCGGCGAAGCTGGAGCGGATCAAGGGCTCCGGCTGGTAAGGCGCGCTTCGTGAGCGATCGCACGGCCGATCCGACGGGACGGGCGGGCCGGGCGGGCGGCGCGCCCGCCCCCCGGACCACGCCCGGCCGCTCGCGCCTGCGGGCGCAGCGGCTGCGCTCGGCGGCGCTGTTCCTGCTGCCGATGCTGGCGGTGCTGGCCTTCGTGGCCGGCTGGCCGCTGATGCGCACCATCTGGTTCAGCCTGACCGACGCCTCGCTCGACGACCTGGGCGGCGCGCAGTGGTACGGGCTGAACAACTACCTCGAGTGGTTCGACTACGGCGACGGGGACGGCGAGTATTTCGGCCTGCTCGCCTCGGCCGACTGGTGGAACGCGGTGTGGAACACGGTCCGCTTCGCGCTCGTCACCGTCAGCGTCGAGACGGTGCTGGGCATGGCCATCGCGCTGGTCCTGAACCAGGAGTTCCGGGGCCGCGGCTGGGTGCGGGCGGCGGTGCTGATCCCCTGGGCGATCCCCACCATCGTCTCGGCCCGGATGTGGGCCTGGATGCTCAACGACCAGTTCGGGGTGATCAACGACATCGGCATGACCCTGGGCCTGATCGACCGGCCCGTCGCCTGGATCGCCTCGGGCGACACGGCGATGATCGCGGTGATGCTGGTCGACATCTGGAAGACCACGCCGTTCATGGCGCTGCTGATCCTCGCGGGCCTGCAGATGATCCCGCGCGACATCTACGAGGCCGCGAAGATCGACGGCGTGAACCCGATCAAGGTGTTCTGGAAGGTGACCCTGCCGCTGGTGGCGCCGGCGCTGATCGTGGCGACGATCTTCCGGGGGCTGGATGCGCTGCGCGTCTTCGACATCGTCTACGTGCTGACGCCGAACAACGACGACACCACGACGATGTCGGTGCTCGCCTACCAGAACCTGTTCCAGTTCGACAAGTTCGCCTACGGCTCGGCCGCCTCGACCATGCTGTTCCTGACCATCGCGCTGATCACCATCGGCTACATCAAGGCCGCGCGCCTGGACCTGGAGGGGAGCGGGAGATGACCGACGCCCTCGCCGTGCCCGCCGACCGCCGCGCCCCGGCGCGCCCCAACCTCGCCCTGCGGCGCGCGACCCGCGCGCTGAAGGCGGCGGGGTTCTGGGCGCTGGTGGCCTTCGTGGTCCTGTTCTCGGTGTTCCCGTTCTACTACGCGATCCTCACCAGCCTCGAGCAGGGCTCGGCGCTGTTCGAGGTGAACTACCTCCCCGAGACGCTGGACATCGGCAACTACGTCGACGTGCTGACCAAGGGGCCGTTCCCGCTGAACTTCCTCAACTCGGTGATGGTGGCGGTGGCGGTGGTGGCGATCTCGCTGTTCCTGGCGGTGACCGCGGCCTTCGCGCTCAGCCGCGTGCGCTTCCGCGGGCGGGGGCTGCTGCTGCTGACCATCCTGTCGGTGTCGATGTTCCCCCAGATCGCGGTGCTCGCGGGGCTGTTCGAGATGGTGCGGGCCTTCGGCCTCTACAACTCGCTGGGCTCGCTGATCCTGAGCTACATGATCTTCACCCTGCCCTTCACGGTCTGGGTGCTGACCACCTTCATGCGCGACATGCCCGCCGAGCTGGAGGAGGCCGCCATCGTCGACGGCGCCACGCCCTTCCAGATCGTGCGCCGGGTGTTCCTGCCCCTGCTGTGGCCGGCGATGGTGACCACGGGCCTGCTGGCCTTCATCCAGGCCTGGAACGAGTTCCTGTTCGCGCTGACGTTCGTGTCGTCGAACGACACGCGCACGGTGCCGGTGGCGATCGCGCTGCTCTCGGGCTCCTCGGGCAAGGAGGTGCCGTGGGGGGAGATCATGGCGGCCTCGGTCATCGTCACCGCGCCGCTGGTGGTCATGGTGCTGGTCTTCCAGCGCAAGATCGTGGCCGGGCTGACCGCGGGCGGGGTGAAGGGATGAGCGGCCGGGAGGATTGGTGGCGCGGCGCGGTGATCTACGAGATCTACGTCCGCTCCTTCCAGGACGCCGACGGCAACGGGATCGGCGACCTCGCCGGCGTGCGCGCCCGCCTGCCCCATGTGGCGGAGCTGGGGGCCGACGCGATCTGGCTGACGCCCTTCTACCGCTCGCCCATGAAGGACTTCGGCTACGACGTCTCGGGCTTCACCGAGGTCGACCCGATGTTCGGGACCGACGCCGACTTCGACGCGCTGGTCGAGGAGGCGCACGCGCTGGGCCTGAAGGTCGTCATCGACCTGGTGCTGTCGCACACCTCCGACCAGCACCCCTGGTTCGTCGAGAGCCGCTCGGGCCGCGAGGGGCCGCGGGCGGACTGGTACGTGTGGGCGGACGCGAAGCCCGACGGGACCGCGCCGAACAACTGGCTCTCGATCTTCGGGGGGCCGGCGTGGGAGTGGGACACCACCCGCCAGCAGTATTACATGCACAACTTCCTCGCAGCCCAGCCGGACCTGAATTTTCACAATTCGGAGGTGCAGGACGCGGCGCTGGGCGTCGCCCGAAGCTGGCTGGAGCGGGGGGTGGACGGCTTCCGCCTCGACACGGTGAACTTCTACTTCCACGACCCGGAGCTGACCGACAACCCGGTGCTGGATCCGAAGCTGCGCAACGCCAACACCGCGCCGTCAGAGAACCCCTACAACTGGCAGGACCACCTGCACGACAAGACCCAGCCGGAGAACCTCGAGTTCCTGAAACGCCTGCGCGCGCTGCTGGACGAGTTCGGCGGGCGCGCGACGCTGGGCGAGGTCGGCGAGAGCCAGCGCGGCAAGCAGGTGATGGCCGACTACACCGCCGGCTCCGACAAGCTGCACATGTGCTACGATTTCGACTTCCTCGCCCCCGACGTGCCCGACGCGGCCCGGGTCAAGGAAGTGATCGCGGGGGTGCAGGCGGCCGCGGGCGCGGGCGGCGGCTCCTGGCCCTGCTGGGCGTTCTCGAACCACGACACGGTGCGCCACCCCTCGCGCTGGAAGCTGGACGAGCCGGAGCAGGTCCGCCTGATGGCGGCCCTGCTGCTGTCCTTGCGCGGCTCCGTCTGCCTCTACCAGGGCGAGGAGCTGGGGCTGGGCGAGGCGCATCTGGCCTACGAGGACATCCGCGACCCCTACGGCCTGCGCCTGTGGCCCCAGTTCAAGGGCCGCGACGGCTGCCGAACGCCGATGCCCTGGGAGCACGCGGAGCCCAACGCCGGCTTCTCCGACGGCAAGCCCTGGCTGCCGCTGGCGCCCGAGCACGTGGCCCGCGCCGTGGATCTGCAGGAGGGGGACCCGGCCTCGATCCTGCACGCCTATCGCCGCCTGCTGGCCTTCCGGCGCGCGCATCCCGCCCTCTCCCGCGGACGGCTGGAGCTGGAGGAGGCGCCCGATCCCGTGGTCGCCTTCACCCGGTCCGAGGCCAATTCGCGGATCCTGTGCGCCTTCAACCTGTCGAACGAGACCCGCGCCCTGCGCGCGCCCTGGGCGGCGCACGGGCTGAACGGGCACGGCTTCGCCGGCCGGCTGATCGACGGCTCCCTGCGGCTGGGCCCGTGGGACGCCTATTTCGGGGCCGAGGCGCCCGAAGCCGCCGCCGCATGACGAAAGGACGATTTCCATGGCTCGCCTGACGCTGGAGAAACTCGGCAAGCGCTATGGGCGCGTGCAGGCGCTGAGCGACATCGACCTCGCCATCGAGGCGGGGGAGTTCGTGGTCTTCGTCGGCCCCTCGGGCTGCGGGAAGTCCACGCTGCTGCGCTGCATCGCGGGGCTGGAGGAGATCTCGGAAGGGGAGCTCGCCTTCGACGGCGAGCGGGTGAACGAGCTGACCCCGGCCGAGCGGGGGATCGCGATGGTCTTCCAGTCCTACGCCCTCTACCCCCACATGACCGTCTTCGAGAACATGGCCTTCGGCCTGCGCCTGGCGAAGGCCGGCAAGGGCGCGGTCGAGGAGCGGGTGCGCGAGGCGGCGCGGATGCTCCAGCTCGAGCCGCTGCTCGACCGCCTGCCCCGCCAGCTCTCGGGCGGCCAGCGGCAGCGGGTGGCGATCGGGCGGGCGATCGTGCGGGACCCGCGGGTGTTCCTCTTCGACGAGCCGCTCTCGAACCTAGACGCCGCGCTGCGGGTGCAGACCCGGATCGAGATCGCGGGCCTGCATGAGCGGATGGCCGAGACGACGATGATCTACGTGACCCATGACCAGGTGGAGGCGATGACGCTCGCCGACCGCATCGTGGTGCTGCGCGACGGGCGGGTGGAGCAGGTGGGCGCGCCGATGGAGCTCTATCACCACCCCGCCAACACCTTCGTCGCCCGCTTCATCGGCTCGCCCTCGATGAACCTGCTGGCGGCGGAGCCGACGGACGCGGGCGTGCAGGCGCAGGGCTTCGCGCCCGCGCCGCTCACGCCCCCCTCCGGCGCGCGGGGCCTGTCGCTGGGCGTGCGGCCCGAGGATCTGCGGCTGGCGGAGGACGGCGAGACGCCGTTCTTCGAGGGGCGCGCCACGCTGGTCGAGAAGCTGGGCGAGAGCCAGCTCGTCTATTTCGACCTGGGCGGGGAGGCGGAGCCCCTGGTCGCCCGCCTGCCCGGCGCGATCCCCGCGAAGAAGGGCGAGCAAATGCGCCTCGTCGCCGACCCTGCCGCCCTGCGCCTCTTCGACGACGCGGGCAAGGCGGTGCGGGCGTCGTAGGGCGCCGCGGGGTCTCGCGCAGCAGGCGTCGGGTCAGGGAACGCGGACGTAGGGCGCGGTTCCATGCGCCGGTCCATCGTGGCCGTCCCGCGGCGGCGCATTGAAATGCGCCCTACGGGAGCTTCGCGAGCCACCGCACGATGCGCTTCGGCCAGGGGCTGCCGAAGAGACGCGGGGTGAAATAGGCGCCGGCGGCGCGTTTGGAGATTTCGCCGCGGGTCGGATAGGGGGCGATCATCCCGGTGATCGCCGTCAGCTTCAGCCCCGCCGACATCGCCAGCACCCAGGGCTGGATCAGGTCCCCCGCGCCCGGCCCCACCAGGGTGACGCCCACGGGGCGGCCCTTCACGGCCATCAGCTTCAGGAATCCGTCCGTCGCGCCCTCGGTCACCGCGCGGTCGTTCTTCGCGAAATCCTCGCGGAGCACCTCCAGCCGGCCGCCATGGGCCTCGCGCGCCTCGGCCTCGGTCAGGCCGACTTGGGCGAGCTCGGGGTCGGTGTAGGTGACCCGCGGGATCGGGGCGCGGTCGGTGCGGATGGGCAGGCGGAAGAGGGCCGAGCGCACGATCAGCCCCCCGTGCCAGCCCGCGACATGGGTGAACTGCGGCCCGCCGGCGGCGTCGCCGATGGCGTAGACGCGCCGGTTGGCGCTGCGCAGCCCCCGGTCGACCCTCACGCCCGCCGGCCCCGCCTCGATCCCCGCGGCGGCGAGGTCCAGCCGGTCGAGGTTCGGGCGGCGGCCGGCCGCGACCAGCAGGGCGTCGCCCTCGTGCCGGGCGCCGGCCTCGTCGATCAGGGCGACGCCCGCGGGGGTCGTCTCCGCCCGGGCGACGGGGGTTCGCTCGAGGATCTCGACGCCCTCGGCGCGCAGGGCGTCGAGGACCACGGCGGCGGCCTCGGGGTCGTCGCGGCCCAGCGCCCGGCCGGCCTCGATCACCGTCACCGCGCAGCCGAGGCGGCGGTGGGCGAGGGCCATCTCCATCCCGATGGGGCCGCCGCCGAGGATCAGCAGGCGATCCGGGCGGGGGCGGGGCTCGAACAGGCTCTCGTTCGTCAGGTGGGGGACCTGCGCCAGCCCCGGCACGGGCGGGACGGCGGGGGAGGAGCCGGTGGCGATCACCGTGCGGCGGGGGCGGATGCGGATCTCGCCGACCGCGATCTCGTCGGGGCCGGCGAAGCGGGCCCAGCCGCGCAGGACGGTCACGCCCAGCCCCTCAAACCGCTCCTGCGAATCGTGGGGGGCGATGGCGGCGATGGCGTGGGCGACATGGGCGAGCGCCTCCTCCCACCCCAGCCCGCGGGCGGCTGCGGAGAGCAGGGCCTTGGAGGGGACGCAGCCGTAGTTGAGGCAGTCGCCCCCCATCTCGCCCCCCTCGACCAGCGCCACCGAGGCGCCGAGCTGCGCGGCCCCCGCGGCGACCGAGAGGCCGCCGGAGCCCGCGCCGATCACGCAGAGGTCGGGGGTCAGGACCTGTCCGCTCATCCCTCGCCCTCCAGTCGCGAGCCGCGCCCGCGCACCGCGCGCAGCACCGCCGGCAGGGCCGCGAGGGCGGCCAGCGCCAGCAGCGGCCCCAGGATCTGCGGGCTGAAGATCAGCCCGAGGTCCGGCTCCCCGCCCGCGTCGAAGACCGCGCCCAGGCCCGCGCCGGTCCAGGCGATGACCGCCGTGCCGGGGATGATGCCGACGAAGGTGGTCCAGATGTAGGTCCGGGTCCGCACGCCCAGGAAGGCGGGGGCGAGGTTGGCGATGAAGAAGGGCACCGCCGGGACCAGGCGCAGGGTCAGCAGGACCGAGACCTCGTTCTCCGCCACCCCGCGGCGCAGGCGCGCGAGGAAGCCGCCCCGCCCCTCGAGCCGCCGCTCCAGCGCCGCGCCGAGCGAGCTGCGGGCGGCGAGGAAGATGGCCGTGGCGCCGACGGTGGCGGCGACCACGGTCAGGGCCGTGGCGGGGACCACGCCGAACAGGAAGCCGCCCGCCAGCGTCATCGCCGCGCCCCCGGGCAGCGAGAAGGCCACCACCAGCACGTAGGCCGCCACGTAGGCCGCCGCCGCCTGCCCCCACGCCGAATCGCGCCAGGCGACGAGGGCGGCGCGGTTCTCGCGCAGGGTCTCGAAGGACAGGCGGTCGCCCAGCAGCCACCAGCCGAGGGCCGCCCCGGCCAGCAGCAGGACCAGCGGCGCCCAGCGCCGCCAGGCCGGGCGGCGGGGGGCGGGAGGCGCATCGGAGGGGGAGAGATCCGGCGCCCCGGTCCCCTGCCCGGCCGCTGCGGGCGAGGTCGCCTCCGGACGCGGCCGGAGGGTCGCGGACCCTTCCGCGCGCGCCTCTGCGGGCCTGTCCGCGGCGGGTCGGCCGGGGTCCGGCCCGTCCGTCGCCCGGGGGGGAATCGGTGCGCGCGCCATGGGGGCTCTCCCTCCCGCGGCGGCGGCCGCGGACTTCGGTTTCGGGTCCGGATACGATATGCCCGGCCCTGCGCCGGGGGGCGAGCCCGCTCACGCCGGGTTGATGGCGCGGCGATCGCGCCTCGCGGGCCCTTGCGCCCCGTCTGCGCCATTGACACCGAGGGGCACGGCGCTTATCCGACCGGCTCTGGAATTTCCGAGGCCCCTCCGTCGCGCGAAGACGCGGCCGGCCGGGGCGAGGTCCGGGGTCGCGGCGGGCGCCAGGGGGCGTTCAGCGGGCGATCCGGGATCCCGAGCAAGGAGCGACACGAGATGAAGCGCACGTACCAGCCGAGCCGGCTCGTCCGCAAGCGCCGCCACGGCTTCCGCGCCCGCATGGCGACCAAGAGCGGCCGGCAGATCATCGCCCGCCGCCGTCGCCAGGGCCGCAAGAAGCTGAGCGCCTGATCGCGTCCGTCCCGCGGGTCATGACCTGCGGGCCGACGACGATCGACGCCGCGCAGCCGAAAGGCCAGACGGTGATGTCCGCCGCCGAGCCGCCCCGCACGCCGGATGCCGACGAGCCCGCCTCGTCCGCGCCGGCCTCCGTGGGGGCGGCCGGCGGCGACGCCGTTTGCACGCCCGGGACCGGGTCGCCGGCCGCTCCGCCACCGGAGCCGGCCGGCGTCGTGCGTCCGGTCGTCCTGCGCAAGCGCCGCGATTTCGTGCTGGCCGCCAACCGCGGCCAGCGGCTCGGCCTGCCCGGCCTGAACCTGCAGGCGCGCCGCCGCCGGGCCGAGGAGCCCGCCGAGGCGCCGGTGCGGGTGGGCTACACCTGCTCGAAAAAGGTCGGGGGCGCGGTGCAGCGCAACCGCGCCAAGCGCCGCCTGCGCGCGGCCGCGGCCCAGGTGCTGCCGGGCGCGGCGCGCCCCGGCTGGGACTACGTGCTGATCGGACGCCGCGACGCGACCGCCGAGCGCCCCTTCCCCGAACTGCTGGAAGACCTCGCCGCCGGCGTCGCGCGCCTGCATGCGCGCGAGGACAAGGCCGCCGTGCGCGGCGAGCGCGAGCCCGGCTCCGTCGATCCCGCGCCGAGCTTCGGCAGGGGGAAGGGGGCGGCGAAGGGCAAGGGCCGCGGCGGGCCCTCGGGCCGGCGGGACGGGCGGTGAGCCTGGTCTCGCGCCTGCTCGCCCGCCTGCTGGCGCTGCCGGTTCATGCCTACAGGCTGTTCGTCTCGCCCTGGCTGGGGCGCAACTGCCGCTTCGCCCCCTCCTGTTCGGAATACGCGCTCGAGGCGCTGGAGACCCACGGGCCGCTCAAGGGCGGCTGGCTCGCCCTGCGCCGGATCTCGCGCTGCCATCCCTGGGGGGGCGAGGGGCACGATCCCGTGCCGCCCCGAAGGGATCCGCCGCCCGCAGGCTGAGCCCGCCCGCCCAAGTCCACCCGCCACGGGGCGCAAGGGCCGGGCCGCCGCGGCGGGCACAAGGCCGGCCACGGGCGCGCGCGTCGCGCCGCGGCCCGCCTGCCGAGAGGCGCGCGGTCAGCCGCCCTCGCCCAGCTCCCGCAGCAGCAGCGCCGTGCCCACGTTGGGGGCGAGGCGGCGCACGGTCGCCCGCTCCGCCCGCTCGTCGAGCTCGGAGCGGAAGGCGAGCGTGCCGCCCTGCCGGGTCCAGACCGGGTGGCTCAGGTGCACGGTCTCGCCCGCGCCCAGGCGCAGCTCGTCCTCGCCGACGGCGGTTCCGGCGAGCGGGATCTCCGCCCCGCCGGCGCCGCCCGCGGGGGCCAGCGCATCCACGCGCCAGCGGCCGGGCGGGATCGCGCCCCAGACCACGTCGCCGTCCACGCAGTCCAGCGTCGCTGTCTCGCCCGTCGCCTGCTCGTGCAGGCGCAGGGCCACCGGGCGCGAGGCGCCGCCCTCGACCAGGCGCGGCTCGGCGATCAGCAGGGCGACGCCGCGCGCGGCGAGCGTCTCGGGCGAGGCGGCGGCGATCAGCTGGCGGCACTCGGCGACCGCCATCGGCGGGCGCGGGGGCGGGCCGCCGTCGCCGCCGGGGGTTCCGGCCCCGCAGGCGCCCAGCGCGACCAGACCGACCAGGGCCGCACCGGCCCGCGAAGCGAAAAGATGGGATGACATCGTCCCGGTCCTCCTCCTGGCCGGCGGACGTTAGGCCCGCCGGCCCCCGCGCCGCAAGCCCATGCGACGGCGCGGCGCGCAGGCCGGTCCGGGGCGCGCCCGGACGCGGCGCGCGGTCCGGCGCAGGGCGCGCCCGCCGCTGGAATCCGGTTGCGCGCCGCGCGCCGATCCCCTATCGCGGCCGCATGTCCGAGCCTGACGCCGACCTCCCGCCGCTGCTGCGCGGCGCCCCCGGAACCACCGAGTTCCGCAAGCTGCGCAAGCGCGTGGTCCGCGAGACGCGCGAGGCGATCGAGACCTACGGCATGGCCGTGAAGGGCCAGCGCTGGCTGGTCTGCCTCTCGGGCGGCAAGGACAGCTACACGCTGCTCGCCGCCCTGACCGAGCTGAAGTGGCGCGGCCTGCTGCCGGTGAACCTGCTGGCCTGCAACCTCGACCAGGGCCAGCCCGGCTTCCCGGCGACGGTGCTGCCCGAGTTCCTGACCCGGATGCAGGTGCCCCATCGGATCGAGTACCAGGACACCTATTCCATCGTGAAGGAGAAAGTGCCGACCGGGCGCACCTACTGCGCGCTGTGCTCGCGCCTGCGCCGGGGCAATCTCTACCGCATCGCGCGGGAGGAGGGCTGCCAGGCGGTCGTGCTGGGCCACCACCGCGACGACATCCTCGAGACCTTCTTCCTCAACCTCTTCCACGGCGGGCGCCTGGCGACGATGCCGCCGAAGCTGGTGAACGAGGACGGCGACCTGACGGTGCTGCGCCCGCTGGCGCTCGTGGCCGAGAAGGACTGCGAGCGCTTCGCCCGCGCCATGGACTACCCGATCATCCCCTGCGACCTCTGCGGCAGCCAGGAGGGCCTGCAGCGCATGCAGGTCAAGCGGATGCTGGACGAGTGGGAGGCGCGCTCTCCCGGCCGCCGGGGCGTGATGTTCAAGGCGCTGACCAACGTGCGCCCCTCGCATCTCGCCGACCCGACGCTGTTCGATTTCGCCGGTCTCGCCGCGGGCCTGCCCGCGACGGGCGAGGCGCTGCCCGGCGGCGCGCTGGGCGAGGGCTACGCGCCGCCCCCGCGCCTGCGCCCGCAGGCGGCCGAGTGACGACGCGCGCCGGGGCGCTCCGGGCCGCATGACGACCGGCGCGCAGGCCGCGCCGCAAGACGAAAGGACGACCATGACCTCCGCTCCCGCCGCGCCGCCGCGCGTCATCGAGACGTGCCTCTACGCCCAGGACCTCGACGCCGTGGAGGGGTTCTACGGCGGGGCGCTGGGGCTGGAGATGATCCAGTCGGTCGCCGACCGTCACCGCTTCTTCCGCGCCGACGGCGGCATGGTGTTCCTGTTCAACCCGCTGACCACGCCGATCCCCGCCCCGCCGGAGGCGAAGATCCACGTGCCCCCGCACGGCGCGCACGGGCCGGGGCATGTCTGCTTCTCGTCCGAGGGTCCGGGGATCGAGGGATGGGAGGCGCGGCTGGCCGAGCACGGCGTCGAGATCGAGGCGCGGGTGACCTGGCCCAACGGCGCCCGCTCGATCTACGTGCGCGATCCGGCCGGCAACTCGGTGGAATTCGCCGAGCCGAAGATCTGGGGGATCTGAGCCGCCCCGCCCCCCGCGGGACGGAAGGCGGACGCGAGCGCCCCGGGCCTCGGCCCGGGGCGTTTCATTTCGAGAGGCGCGCTCCACGCGAGCGCCCGGCTGTTCCGGTCGCGGCGGGCTCAGGCGAAGGCGATCTTCGTGCGCACGCCCACGTCGGGGTCGTCGCCCGTGAGGTTGGCCTTGGCGATCTCCCAGGCGAACAGGGTCGAGCTGTCGGTCGAGGCCCAGACGTCCGCCTCGCGCAGCGCCATCTCGAGCATCACCAGGCTGGGGTCGTCGCGGCCCTCCTCGAACCAGCTCGCCACCACCGGGTTCCACAGGTCGTCCAGCACCGCCTCGTCGCGGCGCTCGCGGATCGAGCCGACGACGCTGGCGTGGAAGTCGTGGTCCTTGGCGATCACCACATAGCGCGCGGGCGCGCCCGAGCCGATCTCCTTCACGATGTCGGCGTCGCGGCGGGAGACGAACCACAGGCGGCCGTGCTCCGGGTCGGCATGATGGGACATGGGCTGGAGGCCCGCGTGCTGCGCGTTCTCGACGCCCAGCATCCCCGCGGTCACGTCGTCGAGCTCCTCCCAGAACAGCGCCTTGGGATCGCTCTTGGCCTTCTTCAGGTCGGTCATGCGTTCGCTCCTCATTCGCGGCTCCGTCAGGGGCCGGTCGAGGGGCGAGCTATCGTGCGCGATGGCGGTTTCTGGGCGGCGCCGGCGCGTTTCCACGCACCGGCGCCCCGGTTCCACGCCGCGGACGGGTTTACTCGGCGGCCGCCGCCGCTTCCGGCGCCAGCAGCTTGCGCGCCTCCTCCAGCATGAAGTCGGGCAGCGGCTTGGGGCGGCGCGAGGCGCCGTCGCAGTAGACGTGCACGTAGCGGCAGACGGCGTTGGCGTGGCGCTCGTGCTCGCCGAACAGCGCCAGCCCGTAGGTGATCGAGGAGCGGCCGATCTTGTCGATCCGCATGCCCACGACGACGTTCTGCGGCCACTTCACCTCGGACAGGTAGCTGCACTGCGTCTCGGCGATGATGCCGATGTAGGGGCCGTTGGGCAGCGTCAGGCCGCAGCATTCGATCAGCCACGCGTTCACCACGGTATCGAAATACTCGTAGTAGACCACGTTGTTCATGTGCAGGTACTGGTCGTTGTCCCTCAGGCGGGTCGTCATCGGGACGAACCGCACGTACTCGTCGCGCAGCGGGCGTTCGCGGGGCATCGGCGTTCCTTCGGCTTGTTTCCTCCGGCGCCAGCCTTCGATGAAATCGGGGCGCTTGTTAAGATCCGTCGCGGTCGCAACGCGCCGTCGCCCCGCCTTCCGCCGCGGGAGCGGCGCGGGCGGCTTCCCCCGCCCGGCCGGGGCGGCTAGACACGGGATCGACCGCCCGGCGATCGGCGCCGCGGCGCAGAAGCGGAGCGCGCGATGATCCGGGGGATCCTCTTCGACAAGGACGGCACCTTGCTGGATTTCGACGCGACCTGGCGCGGCTTCGTCGAGGAGACGCTGCACGCCGTGGCCCCGCACGACGCCGAACTGCGCGCGAAGCTGAGCGACCTGGCGGGGCTGGACCCGACGACGGGGCGGTTCCGGGCCGGATCGCCCGCCGTGTCGGGCGCGACGTCGGAGGTCGCGGTCCTCTGGGCGCCGCACCTGCCCGGCCGCAGCGCCCAGGACATCGAGGCCGAGATCGACGACCGCGCCGCCTCGGCGGTGCTGGACGGGCCCACGGCCGCCGCCCCCGACCTGCCCGGCCTGCTGGACGGGTTCCGCGCCCGCGGCATGGCGCTGGGCGTCGCGACGCATGACTCGGAGCGCGCCGCGCGCGCCCACATGACCCTGCTCGGGGCGCTGGAGAAGTTCGACTTCATCGCCGGCTACGACAGCGGCCACGGGCTGAAGCCGGGGCCGGGGATGGTGCTGGCCTTCGCCGCCGCCGCCGGCATCCCCCCGCACCAGATCGCGATGATCGGCGACAGCCTGCACGACCTGGGCGCGGGCCGCGCCGCGGGCGCCGGGCTGGTGGTGGGGGTGCTGACCGGCCCCGCGGACGCCGCGGAGCTGGCCCCCCATGCCGATCACGTCGTCGGCTCGATCGCCGAGCTGCCGGAGCTGCTGGCCTCGCTGGCGCTGGTCTGAGCCTCCCCGCACCCTGGCCGAAAACGACGACGGGCCCCGCGAAGGGGCCCGGAGCGAGGGATCGCGTGCGCGGCGCGGATCAGTCGGCGGCTGTCGCCGATCCGCTCTCGGCGGGCGCGAGCGTGCCGAGGGCCGAGCTGAGGCCGGCCAGGGGGCGGTCGCCGGAGGAGGGCTGCGCCTCGACCACGAAGCCCGAGCCCGAAGGGGCCATCGAGACCGCGGCGTCCGAGCGGCGGTCGGGGCGCAGGGCCAGGCGTTCGACCGGGGTCTCGGTCCGGCTGGCGGCGGCGCCGTCGGCGGCGGCGATCACCAGGCTGACCTCGGCGCCCGGGCAGTCGTCGCCGCGGGCCACGCAGTAGGTCAGCCGCTGCACGCCGGTGCACTCGGCCGCGCCCTGGTAGACGATGCGCTCGCCGCTGCGATAGGCGACGCCGCAGGCCGGCGCCGTCATGATCAGGACCCGGCGCCCGTCGCCCGCCACCGCGCCGCGGTCGTTGGCGACCACGTCTATGGCGTAGGCGTCGTTCGCGGCCAGTTCGACCACGTCGTCTCGGGGATGAATGCCGGGGCCGGCGCCGAAGCGCTCGAGGAGATCGCCGCTCTGGACCACGGCGCCCAGGGCGATCGTCAAGACGACTCCCGTGAGAATCGTCATCAGTCTGTCGTCACCACGCACGCAACCAACTCCACCGCATGTACGCACACTACACGCTCGATACTTCGCCGGAGGTTAACGCCAGGCTTCCATGAACGCTAGCGAAAACGTTCAGCAAATCTTCAGGAAGCACCTGACCGCAAGCGACTCATCGGCCCGTTGCACTGTTCGGCCCGACAAGAGTAGCCTTGCTTCGACCTTCGCGCACCCCTCTGCGCATCTTTCCGCAAAATTCGGAGCCCGCTGATGAAATTCGGTCTCGGCCAGCCCATCCGCCGACGCGAGGACGTGCGATTCCTGAAGGGCGAGGGGCAGTACGTGGACGACATCCACGCGCCCGGCGACCTCTACGCCTATTTCCTGCGCTCCCCGGCCGGACATGCCCGAATCGCCGGCCTCGACGTCTCGGCGGCGCGCGAGGCGGAGGGCGTGAAGCTGGTTCTGACCGCGGCCGAGATCGAGGGGCGGCTGAACCCGCTGACCAACGACTTCCCGCTGGAGACGACGGGCGAGGGCGTGGCGCCGGCCAAGCCCGTGACCATGCCCCACCTCGCGACCGACCGCGTGCGCTTCGTCGGCCAGCCGGTGGCGATGGTGGTGGCCGAGACCCTGGCGCAGGCCAAGGACGCGGCCGAGCTGATCGAGCTCGACCTCGACGAGCTGCCGGTGGTGGTCGAGCAGCGCGCCGCGCTGGAGCCCGAGGCGCCGCAGCTTCATGACGAGGCGCCGGGCAACATGGCCTACGACTGGGGCATGGGCGACGCCGAGGCGACCGACGCCGCCTTCGCAAAGGCCGCGAAGACGGTTTCGGTGGAGGTGGTGAACAACCGCATCGTCGTCGCCTCGATGGAGCCGCGCGCCGCGCGCATCGGCTTCGACGGGGAGCGGTGGATGATCCACGCGGGCACCCAGGGCTCGCACAACCTCAAGGGCAAGCTTGCGCGCCAGCTGGGCGTGGACGCGGGCCTGATCCGGGTGCTGACGCCCGACGTGGGCGGCGGCTTCGGCATGAAGCTTCAGGCCCACCCCGAGGATGCGCTGATCGCGATCGGCGCGAAGGACCTGGGCGCCACGATCCGCTGGACCGCCGAGCGGGGGGAGGCGTTCCTCTCCGACGCGCAGGGCCGGGACCTGCTGACCCTGGCCGAGGGCGCCTTCGACGCCGACGGCCGGGTGCTGGCGATGCGCTTCCGCTCGGTCTCGAACCTGGGCGCCTACTATTCGACCTTCGGCGTGGGCATCCACACGTTCTTCTCGGTGCCGATCTCGGGGGGGATGTACGATGTGCCCGTGTGGCGGCACGAGGTGAAGGGCGCCTTCACCAACACCACCCCCACCGACGCCTACCGCGGCGCGGGGCGCCCGGAGATGATCCACATCACCGAGCAGCTGATGGAGGCCGCGGCGCGCGAATTCGGCGAGGACCGGGCGGCGTTCCGCAAGAAGAACCTGATCACCTCGGACCAGACGCCCTACACCAACCACGGCGGCTGCGTCTTCGACAGCGCGGACCCCGCGCGCAACGTCGACGACGCCACCGCCGCGGCCGACTGGGACGGGTTCGAGGCCCGCAAGGCCGAGGCCGCCGCGCGCGGCAAGCTCGCCGGGATCGCCGCGGCCTACTACTTCGAGCGCACCGGCGGCGGCCCGGCCGAGAGCGCGCTGATGGACGTGACGCCGGAGGGGGAGATCACGCTCGCCGTCGGCACCCAGTCCACCGGCCAGGGGCATGAGACCGTCTGGCCCCAGATCGTGCACGAGGAGCTGGGCGTCGACCCGATGAAGGTGCGCCTTCTGGCGGGCGACTCGGACGTGCTGACCGCGGCCGGGGGCACCGGCGGCTCGCGCTCGCTGATCATGGCGAGCCGGGTGCTGATGCTGGCCGCCGAGAAGGTGCGCGAGCAGGCGATGGAGGGCGCCTCCCACCTGCTGGAGGCCGCGAAGGCCGACATCGAGTACACGGTCGAGGACGGCGGGCGCTATCGCATCAAGGGGACCGACCGCTCGGTCACCCTGTTCGAGGCGGCGGCCGAGATGGGCGGCGTGAAGGCGCTGGGCGAGGTCAACGACCGCGTCGCCACCTTCCCCAACGGCTGCCACGTGGCCGAGGTGGAGCTGGACCCCGAGACCGGCGCGGTGGAGATCGTGCGCTACGCCATCGCCGACGACTTCGGCCGGGTGGTGAACCCGCTGCTGGTCGAGGGCCAGGTGCACGGCGGGCTGGTGCAGGGCGCGGGACAGGTGATGGGCGAGGTGATGGTCTTCGACCCCGACACCGCCCAGCCCCTGTCGGGCTCCTTCATGGACTACCGCATGCCGCGAGCGGCGGACTTCCCCGACATCTCCTTCAAGCTCAACGAGGTGCCCTGCACCACCAACCCGCTGGGCGTGAAGGGCTGCGGCGAGGCCGGCGCCGTGGGCGCGATCCCCGCGCTGGCGCTGGCGATCCAGGACGCGCTGCTGGGCGCGGGCGTGACCCGGGCCGCGCCGCCGTTCACCCCGGTGCGGGTCTGGTCCTACCTCAACGCCGCCTGATCCCGGTCGACGTCCCCGCCGCCCCTGCAGGGGCGGCGGGGGCGGCGTCCGCACATGAACGTCATGTTAACTTGAGGTTGCCCGAAGGGAACTTCGATGCGAGGCTCGTCCCGTCCGGCCGCCGTGGGGGCGGCCGCTTCGCTTAAGAGAGACCCCGCGTGCTCAGACCTCTCCTCGTTTCATCCGGCATCCTCCTCGCCGGCTTCGCGCCCGCGCAGGCCCTTTCGCTCTACACGGGAACCGACGTCGGCGCGACCAACCGCGCGGCCGCGACGAACGCCGTCGCCGCCGAGGCGAGTTTCCTGTCCGCCGTCTTCGACGCGCAGACCGAGACCTTCGAGTCGACGGGGATCAACTCCGGACAGGAGTTCTCGGGGCTGAGCGACGGGCAGACGACGATCAGCGGCTTCACGCTGTCCACCGTGGACCCGGATCCCGGCTCCCCCGACCTGCGGATGTCGGACCTGGGCTACGCGACCTCGGGCGCCGGGTACCTGGGGCTGTTCGAGAACGGATCGGGCGAGCCCGCGGCCGAGGCCGTGTTCTCCTTCGCCACGCCGCTGCTGGGCTTCGGCCTGATGATCAGCTGCTCGAGCCAGTGCGGGGCGTCGGCGGGGACCGGCCGGATGGTGGTCGACGGAACCGACTACGCGATCGACCTGCAGTCGCCGGGCATCATGTTCTGGGGGATCGTGACCGACACGCCGTTCAGCTCGGTGTCGATGATCATCGACCCCGCGGGCGTCACGAACGAGACCTACTACGGGATCGACGACGTCTCCGTGGCCTCGCAGCTCGACGCCTCGGTTCCCCTGCCCGCGGCCGCGCCGCTGCTGGTCGCCGGCCTCGCGGGGCTCGGCTGGGTCGGGCGGCGGCGGAAGGCCTGAGGCCGCGCCTGCGTCGCGGCCCCGCCCGGCGCAGCGAACGAGAAAACGGCGCGCCCCGGCAGGGACGCGCCGTTTTCATGTCCGGCCCGGTTTCGGGGACCGCCCGACCGTCGCGCCCGCTGGCGCGGCTGCGGTCGGGCGGTCGCCGGAGCCTTTGCGCCAGAAGCCTCGGGGCCGGAGCCTCAGGCCACCGCGGCCATGGTCAGGCGCACGGCGCCGTCGCCGGCGGCGGCGCGGTCGGCCGGCGTCCAGGCGCCGTCGCCGCAGGCGCAGGCGGCGTTGCGCGGCAGGCGGCCGTCGGCGCAGAGCTCGAACGACAGGCGCCCGCCCTCGTCGCTGAGCACCAGCATCGACTGGGGACGCGCCCCGCCGCCCTGCGCCTCGAAGGCGGCGGCCGCGGCGCGCACGCCCTCGGCCAGGCGGGCGGCCCCGGCGGCGGCCTCGGCCTCGGACACGCCGGCGCGGGCCAGCGCGGCCCCGGCCCAGAGTTCCGCTTGCTCCGCGGCGTCCGGGCCGCAGTCGATGAAGATCAGGTCACGCATTTCCAAACGCTCCGCTCGCTCGCGCGGTCCCCCGGATCGGGTTCGATCCGGCCCGGCCGCATCCCACGGGTTCCTTGTGCCACCTCGGGGGTAAATGAGGCGCAAACCCGGCGGACGACAGGAGAAAACCAAGGCATTCGCTACGGCTGGCATAGCATCGCGACACCGCCCGCGCGTCGGCGCCGCCTCGCCCCGCGACCGGCGCCGGCAGGCCCTGCGTCCGGCGCCGAAGCGTCGAATTCGCTGCAAGTCGTCGGGAACGACCGTGCGAGCGCCCTTGCAATCCGCCCCCGCCCCACCCCAAGTTTCGTTCCCGCCCCCCTCCGCGCGACCCCTGCTCAAGGAGGCCCGCCGGCCCGTTCCGCCGCGCCCATGACCGACCCCGCTCCCTCCCGCCGCCCGCGCACCCACGTCTTCATCGTCGACGGCACGCTCTCGACCCTCGAGCCGGGGCAGGAGACGCATGCGGGCCGCCTGTTCCGGCTGCTGTCGAACGGGGGGCGGCGCGCGGACCTGTGGGTCGATCACCACCCCGGCGTGCAGGGGCGCGGCCCGCGCGGCTGGATCCGGGCGGCGATCGGGCTGGGGCTGAACGACGCGATCCTCGACGGCTATGCGCGGCTCAGCTCCCGCTGGCGGCCGGGGGACCGGATCTTCCTCTACGGCTATTCCCGCGGCGCCTACGCCGTGCGCTCGCTGGCGGGGCTGATCGGCTTCGTGGGCCTGCTGCGGCCCGAGGAGGCGATCCACCGCCGGGTGCATCGGGCGTTCCGCATCTACGAATCCGGCTCCGCCGCGCGGGCCGCGCAGTTCGCGGCCCATCACTGCCACCGCGATCCGGTCGACGTCGACCTGGTGGGCGTGTGGGACACGGTGAAGGCGCTGGGCATCCCCTGGCCGGTGCTGTCCTTCCTGCACCCGATGGCGACCGAGTTCCACGACCACCGCCTGGGCGGCCACGTCCGCAACGGCCTGCACGCCCTTGCGCTGGACGAGGACCGGGTGGCCTTCCGGCCCGAGACCTGGGACCTCGACGGCGAGCATCCGGGCCGGGTGGAGCAGGTGTGGTTCCCCGGCGCCCATGGCGACGTCGGCGGGCATGTCGGCGGCTTCCACGCCGCCCGGCCGCTGTCGGAGGTCTCGCTCGCCTGGATGCTGGAGCGCTCGGAGGCGCTGGGCCTGCCGCTGCCCGCCGACTGGCGCGCGCATCTCGCCCCCGACCCCGCCGCCCCGATGCACGGCGCGCGGCGCGGCGTGGGCCGGATGTACGTGATCCGGCAGCCCCGCCGGGTGCGGTCCGCCAACGGCGAGGTGCTGCACCCCTCGGTCGCGCTGCGCATGGTGCGGCTGGGCTACGCGCCGCGGGCCGAGGGCGCCCTGCCCCCGGATCCCTGCCTGCCCGGGGACGCGGCGCAGGCCTGAGCCGGCGCCGCGTCCCCGCAGGTCTCGACAGGGGCGCGCCTGCGTCCCATTCCGATGCATTCCAGGTCGCGCAAACGTTGCACCCGGCGACGGCCCGTGCCTATCCTTCAGGATCCGGTCAGGAGCGCCGCCCGATGAGCGAGCCCATCGAACCGCTGGAGATCACCCCGACCCTGCTGCTGCGGGCTTATTCGGCCGGCGTGTTCCCCATGGCCCAGTCGGCCGACGCGGACGACATCTTCTGGGTCGACCCCAAGCGCCGCGGGATCCTGCCGCTGGACGGGCTGCACGTGCCGCGCAGCCTCGCCAAGCGGATGAAGAAGGGCGACCACACGGCCACCGTCGACCGCGCCTTCGAGGCGGTGCTCGACGGCTGCGCCGCGCGCGACGAGACCTGGATCAACCCCGAGATCCGCGAGCTCTACGGCACGCTGCACCGGCTGGGCTACGCCCATTCGGTCGAGGTGTGGATGGACGGGGAGCTGGCGGGCGGCCTCTACGGCGTGCAGCTGGGCGCGGCCTTCTTCGGGGAGTCGATGTTCTCGACCCGCACCGACGCCTCGAAGATCGCGCTGGTGTGGCTGGTGGCGCGGCTGCGGGCGGGGGGGTTCAAGCTGCTCGACACGCAGTTCGTCACCACCCACCTCAGCCGGCTGGGGGCGATCGAGATCTCCCGCGCCCGCTACCACCAGATGCTGGAGGCGGCGGTCACCTCCCGCGCGGACTTCTACTCGCTGCCCGAGGACGCGCCGCCGGCGCTGGCGCTGCAGCTCAGCACCCAGACGTCGTAGCGCGCGTGGTCCATCGCCGACAGCGCGGGGGAGGAGGCGAACATCCACCCCGCGAAGCGCGGCTCGTCCTCGCGCAGGTCGCGGATGCGCAGGTAGGCGAAGGCGTCCTGGCGCACGTCCTCCTCGGGGGCGCGGCAGGTCAGCAGGGCCAGCTCGAGGCGGTCCTCGACCTTGGTCTCGCCGACCTTGAGGTCGATCTCGTCCACCTGCCCGGTCATCTTGTCGAGGACCTTCAGGCGCGCGCCCTCCATCGCGACCGAGGGCCGGCGCTCGGGCCTGGGCGGCTCGTAGTCGCGCAGGCGGCCGGTCGCCTCGTCGGTCGCGTCCCCGGCGGGGGCCTGGCGGAAGTTGTCGTTCAGCGTGCCCCGGTCGCCGGCCGCCAGGTCGCGGCCCGGCGTCTGCACGCCCGGCAGGGCGGCGGGCTGGGGCGCGGGGTCGGCGCGGCGCTCGGTCCAGGTCTCGATCCCCTGGGAGGGCGCGGTCGAGGGGGAGGTGGCGCCCTGCGCCTGGGCCATCGCCAGGGCCGGAGCGGAGGCGACGAGCCCCAGCAGCAGGCCGGCGCGAGGGCGCCAGGAGGCGCGGCGGCTCAGTGCGTAGGTCATGCGGCTGTCTCCAGTCGCGCGCGGAAGCGCAGGCGAACGTAGTCGGCGGTCCAGTTGCCCGCGCCGTCGCGCAGCGCGGGGGCGGCGAGGTCCGCGACGCGGGCGCGGGCGGCCGCGCGACGCTCCTCGGGAAGCTTCGCCAGCGCCGGGGCGGCCAGCACGGCCAGCCAGGTCTCCATCCCCGCGGCGACGGGGGTGGGGCGCGGGATCAGCTCCATGCTTTCCACGACGAAGCCCGCGGATTCCAGCGCCGCCGTCTGCTCGGCGGGCGAGGGAAAGCGCCAGACGTCGTGCAGGGTCGTCTCGACCCCCTCGTCGGCGAGCACCGCGATCAGGGCGGTGCGGATCGCCGCGACGTTGCCCATGCCCCCCTGCTCGGCCACGAAGCGGCCGCCGGGGACGAGGGCGCGGGCGACGCCGGCGAGCACGGGCTCGGCGTCGACCATCCAGTGCAGGGCGGCGTTGGAGAAGACGGCGTCGAAGGCGCGCTCGTAGGTCAGCTCGGCCGCGTCCATCACCTCCGCCTCGATCCCGCGGGCGCGGGCGGCGGCGATCATGTCGGGGGAGGCGTCGACGCCGGTCACATGCGCGCCGGCCTCGACCAGCCTCTGCGTCAGCGCACCGTCGCCGCAGCCCAGGTCCAGGATCCGCTCGCCCGGGCGCGGGTCGAGCAGCGCGACCACGGGGGCGCCCAGGTCGGACACGAACCGGGCCGCGCCGGCATAGCCCTGCGCGTTCCAGTGGTCGGTCCGGGCCGTCGCCGCGCCGGTCATTCCGAGGACCCCGCGGAGGAGATCGCCCGCCCCACCAGGTCCATCAGGTTCACCGAGCCCTGCGTGAACATGATCTCCTCGCCCGGGGCGAGCATCAGGTCCGAGCCGCCGGGGGTGATCGCCACGTAGTTGCCGCCCAGCAGCCCCTCGGACTGGATCGAGGCGTCGGAGTCGTCGGGCAGCTTCACGGCGCTGTCGATCGTGAGCATCGCGACGGCCTGGTAGGTCTTGGGATCGAGCGCGAGCGAGGCGACCGAGCCGACCTTCACGCCGGCGACCTTGACGTCGGAGCCGACGGAAACACCTTCGACCTTGCGGAACGCGGCCTTCAGCGCGTAGCGGTCGGCGCCCTGGGGCCCGAGGTCGGCGGTCTGGGCGCCGTAGAACAGGAACCCGGCCGCGGCGGCGATCACCGCCGCCCCGATCAGGGTCTCCGCCGCGCTGCTCGCCATGCGTTCGTCCTTTCCGCGCCGAGGCGCGCCTGCTCGTTCCCGGTCCCCGCGTCCCGCGGGCCGCCGCTCCCGGATACGGGCGCGACCCCCGGTATCGCGGCGTCGTTGCGGCGGCGAGACTGCCTCGTCGGCCGGGATTCCGCAATCCGCGACGCCGCCGCATCCCCGCCCAGATGGGCGCCCGCGCGCGATCCGCAACCCTGCGCGCCCGCCTCTCGGACCCTGTTTCCACCCGCGTGGGCCGCCCGCGCGCCCGGCCGCGGGCGCGCCCGCCCCCGATCCCTGGCGGAGCGCCTGTTCCCCGGAGCCGTCCATCGCGGATGCCGAAAAGAGCGACTCGCCCGCCCCGGTCAAGGATCGCGGAGCGACCCGCGCTTGCGCGGGCTCGTCCTTGACCGGGGCGGGCGAGTCGCTCAGGCATCGCAAGCGATGGACGGGTCCGGGGAACAGGCGCGGGGCTTGTTCCCGGGTGAGTCAGGAGCCCGCCGGAGGCTCCCGCCCCCGACGATCCCTCCCGACGCAAGCCCCCTGCGCGACCCGGCCAAGCCCGCCCGCAGGGCGCCTCCGGGCCCGGGAGCCCGCGCGCTCAGATCTTCTGGTCGTACTCTCCGACCGTGGGCTCGGTGCGGATGATCGCGTCGAGGTCCTCGAAGATCGCGCGCATCTCGGCCTCGGACTCGGGGCTCTCGCAGACCACCACCAGGTTGGGCGTGTTGGACGACGCCCGCACCAGCCCCCAGGCGCCGTTGTCGAGCATCAGGCGGGCGCCGTTGACGGTGATCGCCTCGACGATCCTGCGGCCCGCAAGCGTCTCGCCCGCCTCGGCCATGCCGGTCAGCTTCGCCGCCAGCCGGTCGATGACGCCGTATTTCTCCCCGTCCGGGCAGAAGGGCGACATGGTGGGCGTGGACCAGGTCTTGGGCAGGGCGTGCTTGAGGTCGGACATCGACTTGGTGGGGTTGCGGTCCAGCGCCTTGCAGATCTCGACCGCCACCCGCATCCCGCAGTCGTAGCCGCGACCGATCGGCTCGGCGAGGAAGTAGTGGCCCGACTTCTCGAACCCCGCCAGCGCCCCCAGCTCCTTCACCCGCCGCTTCATGTGGCTGTGGCCGGTCTTCCAGTAGTCCGCCTTGATCCCGTGCGCCTTCAGCGCGGGGTCGGAGGCGAAGAGGCCGGTCGACTTCACGTCCGCCACGAAGGTCGCGCCGGGGTGCAGGGGGGCGAGGTCGCGCGCGAGGATCACGCCCACCTTGTCGGCGAAGATCTCGTCGCCCTCGTCGTCCACCACCCCGCAGCGGTCGCCGTCCCCGTCGAAGCCCAGCGCCAGGTCCGCGCCCGACTCCTTCACCGCCCGGGACATGTCATGGAGCATCTCCATCGCCTCGGGGTTGGGGTTGTAGTGGGGGAAGGTGTAGTCGAGCTCGCAGTGCAGGGGCACGACCTCGGCCCCGATGCGCGCCAGCAGCTCGGGCGCGAAATGCGAGGCGGTGCCGTTGCCGCAGGCGCAGACCACCTTGAGGGGCCGGCTCAGCCTGAAGTCGCCCACGAGGTCGTCGAGATAGGCCTCGCGCACGCCATCGACGCGCTTGATCGACCCGCCGGGCCGCTCGACCCCCTCGCCGTTCAGCACGATCGCCTTGAGCCGCGCCATCTCGTCCGGCCCGTGGGTGAGGGGGCGGTGGAAGCCCATCTTCACCCCGGTCCAGCCGTTGGGGTTGTGCGAGGCGGTGACCATCGCCACCGCCGCGTCGAGGTGGAACTGCGCGAAATAGGCCATGGGGGAGACGGCGGGACCGATGTCCAGCACCTCGATCCCCGCCTGCATCAGGCCCAGCATCAGGGCGTTCTTGATGCTCAGCGAATAGGAGCGGTAGTCGTTGCCCACCGCGATGCGCAGGGGCACGCCCGCCTCGTGCATCTGGGTCCCGAGCCCCAGGCCCAGCGCGGTCATGCCGGGGAGGTTGATCTCCTCGGGGAAGCGCCAGCGGGCGTCGTATTCGCGAAAGCCCGTGGGGACGATCATCGGCTCTCGCAGCTCGTCCCAGGTGTTGGCGGCGACGGCGGGAAGCGGCTTGGGCATCTGTTGCTCCGGTGTCCTTGCGGGCCTGCGGCGCGGGAATACGACCGCGCGAGGGGTTTTATGGCCCGCCCGAACCGGCTTTGCGAGCGACGATGCGGCGCCGCGGCAAGGCGCCCGGGGGCCGTTCATCGTTTCGTCATGGGAAACGCGGCGATCGGGGCGGAGGGCGCCTGCCGGCTGTGCAGGACCCCGCGGACAGGCCCTTCGCCCCCGGTCGCCCGCCCGCGCCGGCGCCGTTTTCCCCCGCCCGCGTCACCCCGCACGCTGGACGCCCGCGCGTTTCATGATAGAAGCGCGCGGAAGGCAGCAGACCGAGGCGGCGATGATCGACACGCTCAAGAGCATCTTCACCTGGTGGAACGGCGCGCCGCTCACCACCCGCTTGTCCGTCACCAAGCAGACCAAGGTGGGCGAGGACGAGCTGGGCAACACCTACTGGCGCACCGCGGACGGCAAGCGTCGCTGGGTGCTCTACAAGGGCGAGGCCGAGGCGTCGCTGGTGCCGCCCGACTGGCACGGCTGGCTGCATTTCACCTGGGACGAGCCCCCGACCGAGAAGCCCCTGCCCGTGAAGAGCTGGGAGAAGCCGCACCGGCCGAACCTGACGGGCACCGAGGCCGCCTATCACCCGCCGGGCTCCGTGCTGACGCCCGCCACCCGCCCCCGCGTCGCCGGCGACTACGAGGCCTGGTCGCCCGAGTGACCGGCCCGGGCCGGACCGAGCGGCCCCCGACGCGATCCTCGACACGAGCCAGCGGCGCCCCCCGGGGCGCCGTTCGCGTTTGCAGGCCCTCGGCCGCGCGCCCCTGCCCTCTGGACCTCGGCGCGCAGTCGCCTAGACATGGGGGCCCGACAGGACGGAGATCCCGAATGGCCGAAACCGCCGCCCCCGCCGCCCCCGTCTCGGCGCCGCTGCCCCGCGCGCCGGAGGGACGGGCGCGCGACGTGATGATGCGGATGTGGCGCGACTGGCTCTCGCCGCACTGGAAGCGGCTGCTGTGGAACCTCGCGCTGATCGGGATGGTGGCGGGCACCACCTCGGCCTATCCGCTGATCATCCGCGACGCGCTGGACGCGTTCGAGACGCGCGACGCCCAGATGATCGCGCTCGCGCCCTGGCTGGTGATCGCGGCGGTGGCGGCGAAGTCGGTGGCGCTCTACCTGCAGCGGCTTCAGACCAACAAGATCCTGTCGCAGGTCGACCGCGACCTGCAGACGGCGATGTACGGCGCGCTGGTGCGCTCCGACCTCGCGCGGCTGGACCGGGAGGCGCCGGCCGCCACCGCCAGCCGCTTCACCACCGACATCCTGGTGCTGCACACCGCCTGCGAGAAGCTGATCACCGCCCTGATCCGCGACGGGCTGACGGTGATCGGCCTGCTCGGCGCGCTGCTCTGGATCGACTGGGAGCTGACGCTCTACGCGCTCGCCGCCCTGCCCGCGGCCGCGATCCCCATCGGCAACATCGGCCGCCGGCTGCGCCGCATCGCCCGACGCTCGAACGAGGAGGCGGCGGTGATGGCCGCCCGCGTGGCCGAGGGGCTGGGCGGCATCCGCCTGTCCAAGACCTACCGCCTCGAGGGCTACCTGACCGAGAAGGCCGGCGAGACCTTCGAGAGCCTGCGCCGCCTGCGGGTCCGCGCCGCCGACCAGCGCGCGCGCATCGACCCGTTCCTGGAGCTGCTGGCGGGCTTCGGCCTGGCGGTGATCTTCTGGGTCATCGGCGCGCGCATCGCGGGGGGCGAGAACTCGATCGGCGAGTTCATGGCCTTCGTCTCCTCCTTCCTGATCGCGGGCCAGTCGCTGCGCGGGTTCGGCACACTCTATGCCGAGATCCAGCAGGGCGCGGCGGCGGGCGAGCGGATCTTCGACGTGCTGGACGCGACGCCCGCCATCTCCGACCGTCCCGGCGCGACGTCGCTGCCGCGGCTGACGGGGGAGATCCGCTTCGAGGGCGTCTCCTTCCACTACGGCGAGGGGGTGCCGGCGCTGACCGACGTCTCGCTCGCGATTCCCTCGGGCGCGCGGGTGGCGCTGGTGGGCCGGTCGGGCGCGGGCAAGACCACGCTGATGAACCTGATCCCCCGGCTCTACGACGTGACCGAGGGGCGGGTCTGCGTGGACGACCACGACGTGCGCGACGCGACGCTGGAAAGCCTGCGCGGCCAGGTCGCCGTGGTGGGCCAGGACGCGGTGATCTTCGACGACACCATCGCCAAGAACGTCGGCTTCGGCCGGCCGGAGGCGAGCCGGGAGGAGATCGAGCAGGCGCTGCGCGACGCCAACGCCTGGGACTTCGTCTCGGCCCTGCCCGAGGGGATCGACACCCCCTGCGGGGAGCGCGGGCTGCGTTTCTCGGGCGGGGAGCGGCAGCGGCTGACCATCGCGCGCGCCATGCTCAAGGACGCGCCGATCCTGCTGCTGGACGAGCCGACCTCGGCGCTGGACGCGGAATCGGAGTCCAAGGTGCGCGCGGCGCTGGACAGGCTGGCGGAAGGGCGCACCGTGGTGGTGATCGCGCACCGGCTGTCGACCATCCGGGACGCCGACCTGATCGCGGCCATGGACGGGGGACGCATCGTGGAGACCGGACGGCACGACGAGCTGCTGGCGCAGGGGGGCCTCTACGCCGACCTGCACCGGCTCCAGTTCCGGGAGGGGGAATGAGCGGGAGCGGACGCGAGCCGGTCGAGGCGCTGATCGAGCTGCTGGCGCGCCTGCCGGGGCTGGGCCCGCGCTCGGCCCGCCGGGCGGCGCTGCACCTGATGCGCAAGCGCGACCTGCTGCTGGCGCCGCTGGCCGAGGCGATGGCCGAGGTCGCGCGCTCGGTGAAGCCCTGCGTCGAGTGCGGGAACCTGTCGACCGGCGACCGCTGCGCGATCTGCACGGACCCCAAGCGCGACGCCTCGATCCTGTGCGTGGTGCAGGACGTCGCCGACCTGTGGGCGATGGAGCGGGCGGCGGCCTATCGCGGGCGCTACCACGTGCTGGGGGGGCTGCTGAACGCGCTCGACGGCACGGGGCCCGAGGAGCTGGGCCTGCCCCGGCTGGCGGAACGGGCGCGCGAGGGGGTGAGCGAGGTGATCCTCGCGCTGCCGGCCACGATCGACGGGCAGACGACGGCGCATTACGTCGCCGACATCCTGCCCGAGGGGGTGACCGCGACCTCTCTGGCGCAGGGGGTGCCGGTGGGGGGCGAGCTCGACTTTCTCGACGACGGGACCATCGGGGCGGCGTTGCGGGCGCGGCGGTCGCTGTGAGGGGCGAAGGCCGCTCCTGACTCACCAAAGAACAGGGGCCGCGCCTGCTCTCCGGATCCGTCTCTCGCTGTTGATGCCTGAGCGACTCGTCCCCCGGGGTCAAGGACATGCCCTCCTTCGGAGGGTCGCTCCGCGATCCTTGACCCCGGGGGACGAGTCGCTCTTTTCGGCATCAGCGAGAGACGGCTCCGGAGAACAGGCGCTTCGAGCGGGCCTCGGGCGGTGCGCCGGGGCGCCTGGAGCGGGCGGCGCTCAGGCGGCGGCGCGGCGCAGGAACTCGCCAAGGCTCCACGCGCGCATCACCACGCCGGCCCGCTGGATCCGGTCGGAGGCGGGCCCCTGGTCGAGCGCGGCCAGGTGCGCCGCGAGGCGCGGACGATCCACCAGCTCGCGCCACAGGGGCAGCGCGGCGAACGCGGCGAAGCCGGCCTCGAGCTCGGCGCGGCGGGCCAGCGCGAGGCGCGGCGCGTCGGGCTGGAAGGGCGACTTGTCGGGACGCATCGCGACCTCGGGCGGGGCGACGCGGGCGAGCATGGCGCGGATCAGGCCGCGGGTCTGGTCGCCGCGGCGTTGCAGCCGCACGGGCGCGCCCATCGCGGCGGCGAGCACGCGGGTGTCGAACAACGGATTGCCGTAGGCCTGCGCAACCGGCGGCGCGGCGACGCCCGAGGCGGGATCGGGCCAGAACTGCAGGTCGCACAGCATCCACGTCGCGCGCCCGCCCATGCGCAGCCGCTGCTCGCCCAGCACCGTGGGCTCGCCCACCGACCAGGGGCGGTGGCCCAGCGCGTGCCAGCGGCGGCGGGTGGCGAGGTCGGGAAGGCCGCCGAGGCTGTACTCGGCCACGTCGTCGCCGCGCCGCATCCGCAGGCGCGCGGCGAGCGGCGAGGCGGCCCACAGCCCCCAGCGCGCGATCCGCCAGCGCCGGGTCCCCAGTCGGCGCATCCGGCGCATCTCGGCCGCCGCATCCCCCCAGGCGCCGGCATGGACCCGGTCGTGGAGGTAGTTGCGAAGCTGGTGGGAGACGACGTAGTCGCCCCCGAACCCGCCGACGATCGCGTCGTGCCCCCGCTCCAGCGCCGCGCGATGCAGCGCGAAGCGCGTGCCGGAGCCCGCGTCGGCGCAGGGCTCGGCCATGCGCCGCCAGGCCTGCTCGGCGCCCTCCAGCAGGTCGGCGTCGTCGGAGAGCGTCTCGTTCAGCGCGAGCTGGGGGTAGCGCGCCGCCAGCGCGAGGCGGGAGGCGCGCTCGCTCGGCTCGGCCCCGCTGGAGGAGCGGGCGGACCAGGCGGCGACGGGCTCCGCCCCGCCGGTCTCCCGGCAGACCAGCGCGGCGATCAGGGAGCTGTCGAGCCCGCCCGAGAACAGCACCGCCGGCGACCGGCCCAGGCCCCGCCAGCGGCAGGCGACCGCCAGGCGCACCCGCTCCAGCACCGCCTCGACCGCGTCGTCGTCGGACAGGCCGCGAAGCGCGGGATCGGGGCCGGGGCTCCAGTGCGGGGCGAGGCTGAGGCCCCGCTCGTCGACGCGCAGCAGGTGGGCGGCGGGCGCCTCCTCGATCCCGCGCCAGGCGGTGCGGCCGATCAGCGGGCGGCCGTAGGCGAAGATGTCGGTCAGCGCCTCGGGGTCCGGCTCGCGCCCCACCTCGGGAATGGCGAGCAGCGCGTGCGCCCAGTTGGAGAAGGCGACCAGCCCGTCGGCGAGGCGCGCATAGACCAGCGGCTCGGCCCCGATGGCGTCGCGCAGCAGGGTCAGGCGGGGGGCGAGCGGATCGCAGAGCACGAAGGCGTAGTCGCCCTCGACCGCCTGGGCCGCGGTCTGCAGCGCGTCGAAGCGCCCCGAGGCCTCGGCGGAGGCGAGGCGGTCGAGGTCGCGGAGCGGCGCGGGCTGGGGCGGGCAGGCCTCGGCCGCGGCGGGGCGCGGGGGCGTCCACAGGCGGGCGAAGCCGGTCCAGATGCGGCCGCCGGGGCCGCGGCGCAGCCAGGCGCGCGGGTCGCCCGCGGGGCCCGGCAGGCCCTGGGGCAGGCGCACGGCGAGGCGCAGGACGCGGGCGGCGGGATCGGTCGCGGCCTCGGCCCCCGTCAGCTCCGCCCCGCTCCAGCCGCCGCCGGGACCCGAGGCGGAGAAGGCCGAGGCCATGGCGGCCTGCACCGCGTTCAGCCGATCCGACCGGCCGCGAGCGTCGAAGACGCCGAAGACGCGCACCGGCGGCATCGGCGCGATGGCAGCCGCGGGGGCGCGGGCCTCCGCCGGCGGCGGGGCGGGAAGGGGGGCGTCGGTCATCGGGCGGGCGGCTCGGCTGGGGGGGGGGCGGCGCGCCGCCTCAGCCCGCAGCCTGCCGGTTCAGGAGGCCGCCGTCGACCAGCGACTGGATCGCGGGCGAGAGATCGGCCGAGATCCGCTCGGGCGGGGCGTCGTAGTCCTGGGCCAGCGCATCGACCAGCTCGGCCAGGGTCATCGGCGTCTCCAGCCGCTCCCAGACGTCGGAGGCCACCGCGTCGAGGCCGAAGTATTCCTCGGACTCCGGGCCCAGAAGCACCAGTTCGTCGTCGCTGACGCGGGCTTCCATGACGCCGTCGCTGCGGCTGAGCAGGTCGGTCGGATTCACGTGCGGGCTCCTCAGGGGTTGGGCGCCGGGGCGAGCGGATCCTCGCCCGCGGCCAGTCGGTCCACGACCCGCCGGGCGAGCGCGACGGCCTGGGCGGCGGCGTCGAAATCGCGGGGGCGGCGCAGGACGTAGACGGGAATTTCGGCGGCGATGCGGCCGAGCAGGCGGAAATAGGCGCGGTCGCGGCCCATCTGCGCGCCCAGCTCCGGCCGGCCCACGGCGCGGCGCAGGACGGCGAGGGCGGCGAGGGTCGGCAGACGCTCGAGCTCGGGCGGCGCGTCGGCGGGGTGCAGCCACTCCAGCGCCAGCACCACGCGCAGCGGCGCGGGCCAGGGAAGCGCCTCGCCGGCGTCGGAGACGATGCGCACCGCCTTGCCCATGCCCGCGCCCTCGGCGAGGACGGGGGCCTGAGCGCCGGCGTCCACCGCGCCCGCGGAATCGGCGAAGAGGCGCGCGGTGCGCATGGCGCGATGCAGGCCGATGGGCCGGCCGGGCGCGAGGTCGAGCGCGATGGTGTCGTCGCCGACCATCGCCCAGCCGTCCCGCGCCATCATCGCCGCGAAGGTGGACTTGCCCGCCCCGCTGTCGCCCACCAGCAGCGCCCCGCCCGCGGGCCCCGCGGCGCCGGCGGCGTGCAGGGGCATGGCGCCGCGCTGGTGGAGCAGCGCGGTGGAGGCGGCGTAGCCGAGGTAGACCGCCGCGGTCTCGGGCGTCACGCCGGGGCCCATCTCGACCCCGATGCGCGCGCCGTCGGAGACGCGCAGGCGCAGCCCCTCCCAGTCGCACCAGGCCTCGGTTGGGCTTTCCACCAGCCAGCCGCCGGCGGCGCGCTCGGGCTCGGCCGGGGCGCGGACGGGGCCGACGCGGACGTCGACGTCGGCGGGGGCGTCGGCGGGCGCGGGCATGGCCCAGGGGGCGGGGAGGTCGCTTTCGAACACCAGCCCGTGGGCCGAGAAGCGGTGGCGCCGCGGCGTGGGGTCGGCGTCGGGGGTGCGTTCGGCGGGCGAGGCGAAGCCGGCGCGGGCGAAATCGAGGCCGCTCATGCCCGAACCCGCCGACCGACGGACCGCCGGGCGCCTTGCTGCAGACCGGATGCCACCAGACCCTATCCCCGTGCCGCCGCGATGCAGGCAAGCCTGCGCCGCGGGCCCCTGAACGCTCATCCCACACCGGCGATCCGATCCGCCGCGCCGTCGGCCGCAGGTCTCCTGAACCCCGGCCGGGACGTTGCGGAAGGCGTCGCGCATCCTCGGCCCTTCCCGGGAGCCGTCGCGTCGCCTTGTTTCGCCGTACCGCTTGAGAATACATCAACGCGGCCTGCAACTCACGGGGAATCGAAGTGAATTCTGGGCGAAACGACGCGGAGGCCGAGCTCGATCCCCGCCGGGACTGGCCGGCGTTCGGGGGGCTGACGCCGTGGGCGACGCCGCTGGGCGCCTCGTCGGCGGCGGCGATGGCGGGGCTGGGCCTGCGGCCGGCGCGCCGCGTGCTGCTGCTCGAGGCGGGGACGGGCGCGGGCCTCGCCGCGATCGCGGCCGCCGGGGCGGGCGAGGGGCTGGAGGTCTGGGGCGCCGAGGGCGACCCGGCGCTGGCCGAGCAGGCGCGCGCCCTGATCGCCGAGGCCGGGCTGGAGGCGCAGGTGATCGCCGCGCCCGTCGCCGCCCTGCCCGGGCAGGCCCTGCCGGAATTCGACCTGGTGCTCGCCCCCTGGGGCTGGGACCTGCTGGACGAGCCCGCCCGCGCCGCGGCGCTGGCGCTGCTGGGGGCCAAGCTCGCGCCCGGCGGCGGGTTCCTGTGCGCCTGGTCGGTGCTGCCGGGCGCGCGCGCCTCGCTGGGGCTGCGCCAGCTTGCAGGAGCCTGCTGGGACGCGGCGCCCAGGGGGCTGTCGCCCGAGGCGCGGCGCGACTGGACCGTCGCCGCCCTGCGGCGCAGCTTCGCGGCCTCCTACCGGCTGGTCCGCGAGCTGCCGCGCTGGGCCGCGACGCTGGAGGCGATGGCCGCCTGCCCGCCCGCCCTGTTCGTGCGGATGTGGGTCGCCCCCGTCGCCGGCCTGCGCGGGATGCGGGCCTTCGGCGCGGAGCTGCGCGCCGCGGGCCTCGACCGCTTCGCGCCGGCGCGGCCCGAGCGGCTGGCGCGGGATCTCGACATGTCGCGCGCCCAGATGGCGGAGGTCGACGCCAGCCCCGATCCCTGGACGGGGGCGGAGCTGGGGGACCTGATGATGTGGCGGGTGCGCCGCGCGGACCTGTTCGCCAAGCCCGGCGGCCCGGCGCCCGATCCGGGCGCGGTGCGGCTGCGCGGCCTGGCCGGGCCGGAGACCGCCGAGCTGCGCACCGAGGGCCTGCTGGGCGCGGCCACCCTGTCGCGCGCCGTCTACGGCCCGATGCTGGCCCTGCTGGCCGAGCGCGAAACGGCGACGCTGGCCGAGCTCGCCGCCGTCGCGGCGCGGCCGCTGGAGGCGACGATCCCCCTCGCCGGGGCGCTGATCGGGGCCGGGCTGGCGGCGTCGGCGGCCTACGCCTCGCCCCGCGCGGTTCCCGCCGACGCTCGCGCGGCCTGCGACCGCCTGACCCGGGCGCTCGCGGCCCGCGGACAGGGGCGTTTCGCCGTCTCCGCGCTGCTCGGCGGCGCCGTCGCGGCGCCCGCTCCGGGTGACGCGGCGGCGGCTCGGATCGCAGACCTGATTTCATCATGAACGGCTCCGCCGCATTGCAAAAAATTCGTTGCGTAGCCCATGAGCTTGCGTATGCTGGCTCTGGGTGTGATGCAGACTCACGAGGTGAGGCGATGAGCAAGAAAGTTTGGATCGAGCCGAAAGTGGCGAAGATGTCGGTCAAGAGCATGACCCGTGGCACGGGCGGCCCGCCGATCGACGTCTGCGGCGGCGACGGCGCGATCATCGACTGCAGCTGATCAGCTGCTGCGACGGGAGCGCGATGTTCCCGCTTGACCGATGAGAGACTCGAAAGCGCACCCTTGGGTGCGCTTTCGTATTTTGGGGCCGCCTCCGGCCCCCTTCGCGCCGGCCCCTCCCGCATGACCTCAACCGCCTCGCGCCGGTCCGTTCGGGACCTCCTGGCGCTGTTTCCCGCGCTGTTCTGGATGCTTCGCGCCCGAAAACTGCACCGCAGCCTGCCCGCGGCGGAGCTTCTGCGCCGTCTGCGCACGCCCGGACCGGCGGGCGCAGGACCCGATTTCGGCGTCGAGGACGGGGAGCGGATGCGCGTGGCGCTGGCGCGGATCGGGCGACGGCTGCCCGGCCGGACCGACTGCCTGGTGCAATCGATGGCCGCGCGGATGTGGCTCGAGCGGCTGGGCGTGCCCTTCGTCTTCCGCCTCGGGATGCGCCGGACGGGCGGCGAACTGGGCGCTCACGCCTGGATCGAGGTCCACGGACGGGTGGTCACCGGGGGCCTCTCCGTTCAGGATTTCGCGGACTTCGCAGGCGCAGCGCAGCTCCCCTCGCCCGATCCCTGAATCCGGGCTGAACCATCCCGAATCCGTACACGGCCCGCGCGACTCGCGCGGCCGGATTCCCGGCCTGCGATTCGGCGCGCGGCGGCGCTTCGCGGCCGGAATCGAAAGGGCCCGACCGTGCGGCCGGGCCCCTCCTCGTTCATCTTCGCGGCCGCGCCGGGGCGGGGCCGCGAGGGCTGGCTCAGGCCTTGCCCTTGTAGATGTCGACCAGCTTGCCGAGCATCGCGAGCGCATCCTCGCGCGGGCGCTGGAAGGTGTTGCGGCCGATGATCGAGCCGTTGCCGCCGCCGTCGCGGATCGCGCGGGCGTCGTCGTAGACCGAGTCCTCGCCCTTCTTCGCGCCGCCCGAGAACACCATGATGCGGCGGCCGCCGAAGGCGCTCTCGACGCAGTGCTTCACGCGGGCGGCCTGGGTCGAGATGTCGATGCCCTGCTCCTCGTAGACCTTCTTGGCCTCGGGCAGCATCAGGTGGTCGGTCGACAGCTTGATCTTGATGATGTGGGCGCCGATCAAGGCCGCGATCTGGGCGGCGTAGGCGGCCACGTCGATGGCGGTCTCGCCGTCCTTCGTCACGCCCTCGCCGCGGGGGTAGGACCAGATCACCGTGGCGATGCCGGCGGCCGCGGCCTCGTTGCGCATCTCGACGATCTCCTCGAACATGTCGAGGGCGCAGTCGGAGCCGGGGTAGATCGTGAAGCCGATCGCCGAGCAGCCCAGGCGCAGCGCGTCGTCGACGGACGCGGTGACCGCCTGGTCCTTGCCCGCGGTGCCCGACATCAGCGAGTTGGCCGAGTTGCACTTCAGGATGGTCGGGATCTGGCCGGCGAAGGTGTCGGCGCCCGCCTCGATCATGCCGAGCGGCGCGGCGTAGGCGTTGAGGCCCGCGTCGATCGCCATCTGGTAGTGGTAGTGGGGATCGTAGCCGGCCGGGTTCGGCGCGAAGGAGCGCGCGGGCCCATGCTCGAAGCCCTGGTCGACCGGCAGGATGATCATCTTGCCGGTGCCGGCGAGCTTGCCGCTCATCAGCATCCGGCAGAGGTTCCCCTTCACGCCGGGGTTGTCGCCCTCGTATTTCGAGAGGATCTGCTTGACGGTGCGCGTCGCTTTCATGGGAGCTCCTGGGCCGTTTAACGCCGGGTCGAAAGGTCGCCAAGTCGGGTAGCCCGGCCGCCTCTCAGGGTCAAGCGACGGGGGGACGCGGGCGGAGCGGGGGCGCTTCAGCCGACCGGCGGTCAGCTTGCGGAGAGGGGCGGATGTGCGCCCCGGGCGCCCTGCCCCGCGCCTCCGGCCCGGCGCGGCGGAGCGGGGCGACGGCCGTCGGTCCCGAGGCGCCGCGGGCGAGGCGCGGCCGCGTCGCGGTCGCGCGAATGCGCGCGGACCGTCGACGCGGCGCCGCGCGCGCCCTACCTCTGGGGTCGTCGCCGCAGCGCGGCGGCCTTCGTCGCACGAAACCGGGGAAAGACATGTTCGAGGCGCTGATAGCCCTGGCGCTGGGGGCCGCGGTCGTCGCGGCCGCGGCCACGGGCGTGATGTTCCAGCCGGGCGAGTGGTACCGGGGGCTCGCCAAGCCCCGCTGGACCCCGCCCAACATCCTCTTCCCCATCGCGTGGACGCTGCTCTACGCGATGATGGCCATCGCCGCCTTCCGGGTGGCGGCGGGGCTGGCGGGGGGCGACCTGCCCGAGGGCGCGGCCCCCTTCGCGATGGCGGGCCTGTGCCTGTGGGCCACGCAGATCACGCTGAACGCGATGTGGTCGCCGATCTTCTTCGGCGCCCGGCGCGGCAAGGCGGCGCTGATCTGCATCTGCGCGCTGTGGACGGCGATCCTGGGCACGCTGATCTGCTTCGCCGGCGCGGATGCCGTCGCCGCCGCGCTGCTGGTTCCCTACCTGGTCTGGGCCACCTACGCCGGCGCGCTGAACGCGGCCATCGTGCGGATGAACCCGCCCGCCGCCTTCCGCGCCCCTGCGGACTGAGCGGCGGACTGAGCGGCGGACTGAGCGGCGGACTGAGCGGCGGGCGCGGCGCCGCGAGGCGCCGCGCCCGGCCCCCTCAGCGCCCGCGTTCCAGCCAGGCGTCGAAGGCGCGGCGGCGCAGCAGGTCGCGGCGCACCGACCAGAAGTCGAAGCCCCGCGCCACCATCCGCCGGTCCAGCAGGTCGCGCCGCAGCGCCGCCCCGTCGTCGCCCAGCGCCGCGGCGAGCGTCCAGGCCAGGAAGGCGCGCTCGTAGTTGCGCGGCACCTCGCGCCCCGACTCCAACCGCGAGGCGGCCTCGAGCAGGATCTGGCGGGGCGCGCCGGGATCGAGCAGCGGGTCGGGGTCGGGCGCGCCGCCGCCGGCGTCGTCCTGGGCGGCGATCACCTCGGCCAGGCCCAGCCGGATCTCGATCTCGTCCATCCGCGCCCGCGCGTCCGGCCGCCCGGTCGCGGCGGCGGCCAGCAGCATCCGGTAGGCCGTCGCCGGCTCGGTCGGGGCGAGCAGCGCGGCGAGCTGCACGATGGCGTCCACGTCGCCGTCGTCGGCCAGCGGGCGCAGCAGCCGGCGGGCGACCTCGGGCATCTTCGGCGCGCCCACGCCCTCGGCCAGCGCCACCGCCATGCCCCGGCGCCGCTCGGGCGAGAGCGATTCGGGATCGTCCATCGCCTGGCGCACCATGTCCGGGGTCGCCGCGCCCTCGGGCGGGGGGGCGTCGGGACCGATCAGGCGCAGGTTCAGCGCGGCGAGCGCCGTCTCCGGATCCTCGAGGAAGCCGGACTTCAGCCACAGCTCCTCGCGCGGGGTGATCTCCAGCTCCATCCGCCCGCCCTCGGTCGCGAGGCCTGCGGCCGCGGCGGCGAGCGCGTCGATCGTCTCCTGCGTCTCGGGGGTCGGGGCGCGGCCCTTGCCCGGGGCGAAGACGGTCGAGAGGCCGTTGGCGAAGATCTCGGCCAGCGAGTCCGGGTGCAGGTCGTAGCCCGCCAGCCGGATCGTGCGGCCGATCAGGCCCCGCTCTTCGACCTGCACGGCGAGCCGGTCGAAGCGGGCCGAGGGCAGCGGCGCGGATTCGGTGAAGCCGGGGTTCAGCGGCCAGAAGTAGCCCAGGTCCAGCTCCAGGCGCAGGTTGACCGCGTCGGGCGCCACCGCCGAGACGTCGACCGCCAGCGCCGAGGAGCGCGGGTCGTAGGCCATGCGCACGTCCACCCCCTCGACCGCCAGCCGCTCGTAGCCGGCGCGGCGCACCTGCTCGGCGAAGGCGTCGGGCAGGCAGGCGAGCGAGGCGGAGACGTCGTGCACCCCCACCACCGTCTCGCCGGGCGTGGTGATCGCGCCGGGGAACACGTCGATGCGCCCGAAGAGGATGTCGCAGGCGCGGTCCTCGTGCGTGGGGCCGCCCTCCTGCGCCTCGGGGTCGAAGGGGTTGTTCGAGGGGGGCGACAGGCGCAGGCCGGTGATCATCACCTCCTCGCCGGCGTAGCCCAGGGCGAAGCCGTCGTAGGTGACGTCCATGGTGGAGCGCAGCGAGGTCAGCGCGAACTCGATGGCCAGGCGCACCAGCGGCTCGTGCGCGGCGCCCAGGCCCAGCGCGTCGAGCAGGTTCTGCTGCGCCTCGGCCGGGCGCGGCCCGGCGGCGAGGCCGGCGAGCAGCGCGGCGACGGCCGCCGAGGCGGCGAGGCGGTGGGACGGACGGGACATCGGGCTCCTCTTGCGCCGCGGCCCGGCGGCGCCGGGACAGGAGGCCGGCGCCGCGTTGGGCGGGGATCGCGGAACGGCGCCGAAGTGGAGCCGAACCTGCCGGGGAGAATGGGACGCTTGCGAGGCGCCGCCAAGGCGGAACCCGCGACGCGCCGTCGCCCCGGATGGGCGCGGAGGCGGGAAGATGCCCGGTGGGGCGGGGAGGCGGGATGACGTCTCGCAGGGGCGCAAGGGCGGGACGATGCCCGCAGGGGCGCGAAGGCGGGACGAGGTCCCGCAGGGGCGGACCGGCGCGCAGGCGAGGGCGGCCGCAGGCGCCCTGCCCTGCGCCACCGGGATCGGGCCGGGCGGCGGCGCGCGCCGCCCGGCCCGGTCGTCTCAGCTTTCCAGCGCGGCCACGCCCGGCAGGGTCTTGCCCTCGAGCCACTCGAGGAAGGCGCCGCCGGCGGTGGAGACGTAGGAGAATTTCGCCGCGGCGCCCGAAGCGTTCAGCGCGGCCACCGTGTCGCCCCCGCCCGCGACCGACAGCAGCTTGCCCGCCTGGGTCAGCTCGGCCGCCTTGGTGGCGGCGGCGTCGGTGGCGGCGTTGAAGGGCTCGATCTCGAAGGCCCCGAGAGGGCCGTTCCAGACCAGCGTCTTCGAGGCCTCGAACTGGGCGGCCACCGCGGCGACGGCCTCGGGGCCCGCGTCGAGGATCATCGCGTCCTCGGGGCACTCGGCCGCCGGCACGGTCTCGTTCGCGGCGTTGGCCTTGAACTCGCGCGCCACCACCACGTCGGCGGGCAGCAGCAGCTTGCAGCCGCGGGCCTCGGCCTTGGCCATCACCTCGCGGGCGGTGTCGAGCAGGTCGTGCTCGCACAGGCTCTTGCCCACCGCGATCCCCTGGGCCGCGAGGAAGGTGTTGGCCATGCCGCCGCCGATGACGATGGCGTCGACCTTCTCCATCAGGTTCGACAGCAGGTCGAGCTTGGTCGAGACCTTGGCCCCGCCGACGACCGCGGTGACCGGACGCTCGGGATGGGCCAGCGCCTTCTCCAGCGCGGAGAGCTCCGACTCCATCAGCCGGCCGGCGGCGCAGGGCAGCAGGCGGGCCAGCCCCTCGGTCGAGGCGTGCGCGCGGTGGGCGGCGGAGAAGGCGTCGTTGACGAAGACGTCGCCCAGCTTCGCCATCTCGGCGGCGAGCGCCGGGTCGTTCTTCTCCTCGCCCGCGTGGAAGCGGGTGTTCTCCAGCAGCAGGGTCTCGCCCGTGCCCAGCGCCGCGACGGCCGAGGCGGCGGCGTCGCCGATGCAATCCGAGGCGAAGGCGACCGGCGCGCCGATGGCGGCCTCGAGCGCGGGGCGCACGACGGCGAGGCTCATCTCCGGGACCACCTGGCCCTTGGGGCGGCCGAAATGCGCCAGCAGGATCGGCTTGCCGCCGGCGGCGAGGATGTCCTTCACCGTGGGCAGGATCGCCTGGATGCGGGTGTCGTCGGTGACCTTCCCGTTCGACACCGGCACGTTGACGTCGACGCGCACCAGCACGCGCTTGCCGGAGAGGTCGAGGTCGTCGAGGGTCTTGCGGCTCATGGTGTTCAGGCTCTCGCGATCGGGAGGGGGGGCGTTTCTCGGAGCGGATATAGACCGCATCGGGGGCCGCGCGCGCAAGACCGCGGACCGGGGCCGCGGCGAACCGTCTTTCCGCGGAAGAAAGCCGCCCGGCCCGGGATTCACCTTCATCTACGCCCTGTTCATCCTGTTTACGGTTCAGCAACCTCCCCTGCCGCGTTAGGAATTCGATAACTTCAAATGCAAGCGGTTCCCCCTTTCGGCGAACCGCCTCCGCCAGGACGGCGGGCGCGGCGGGACGACGAGCGATGATCGACACGACGGGCGAGGTCCTGCTGGGGACCGAGGGCGACGACACCCTGCGGGGCGACGGCGAGCGCGACGCGATCTACGGCGGCGGCGGGGACGACGTGCTCGAGACGGCGGGTCCGGGCGGCCAGGCCTGGGGGGGCGAGGGCGACGACCTGCTGATCGCCGGCGGGCCGCTGCGCGACTTCCTGTTCGGCGGCGCAGGCGACGACGCGTTCGAGCTGCGCGGCCTCGTCTACGCCTTCGGGGGCGAGGGCGAGGACCTGTTCCGCCTGACCTCGGACACCCTCGGCGCGCTGGTGGTCGGCGGCGGCGGCGTCGACGTGCTGGAGCTCGAGGGGTCTGCGGCCGACTATTCCTTCCGCGACGGGCTGCTGAGCCGCCACGATGGCGGGGGGGCCGCGACGCTCGCGGGGATCGAGGTGCTGCGCTTCGCGGACGGCGACGTCGGGATCGGCGACCTGCAGCCCAGCTCGATCCGCATCCAGCCGCTGGACGGCGGGGGCCTGGAGATCGACGCCTCGGGCGCCGTGCTGACGCTGTCAGGCACGCGCCAGGTCGACCAGATCGTGGCGCGCGGCGGCGACGTGCAGGTGAAGGCGGGCGCCGGCGACGACGCGGTGCGCGTGCAGGGGGCGGGCGCGCATGACGTCCGCGCCGGACGGGGCGACGACCGGATCGACGCACGGGGCTGGGACGTGAGCGTCCAGGCCGGGCGCGGCGACGACCGGATCGCAGGCGGCTTCGGCCAGCAGACGATCGACGGCGGCGCGGGCGAGGACGTGGTCGACTACGGCCTCGGCCGGATGGCGGACTACGTGATCGAGGTGCTGGGCGCCGGCGAGGCGCGGGTGACGCGCCTGCCCACCGAGGTCGACGGCATCGCCCACCAGTGGGACGTGATCGCGCGAGTCGAGACGCTGCGCTTCGCCGACGGCGAGGTCCGGCTGACCGGCACGCCCGTCGCCGACGCCGAGCGCTTCGCGATGGACGAGGGGGGCGTGCTGCGCCTCTCCCCCGCGGATCTGCTGGAGGGCGACGTGGACCCGCTGGGCGGGGCGCTGGCGCTGGTCGGCGTGCAGGGCGCCGCCGGCGGGACCGTGACGCTGGAGGGCGGCGAGGTGGTCTTCACCCCCCTGCCCGGCTTCCACGGCGAGGCGGGCTTCGACTACG
Organism: Albimonas marina; assembly: GCF_029223255.1. Lineage (GTDB taxonomy): Bacteria > Pseudomonadota > Alphaproteobacteria > Rhodobacterales > Rhodobacteraceae > Albimonas. The sequence continues at coordinate 319,580 of NZ_JARHUC010000006.1, read as the reverse complement.
TGGTCGAGGGCTTGGGCGGGCGCACGGTGCAGCGGGTCGCGGTCGAGGTCGCCTCGACCAACCAGGCCCCCGTCGCCGCCGACGACGCCTTCGCGGGCGAGACCGGCGGCAAGGTGCGGGGCGACCTGCTGGCCGACACCGGCGCGGGCGCGGACGCGGACCCCGACGGCGACGCGCTGCGGGTGACGAACGTGGGCGGCGTCGCCCTGCCCGAGGGCGGCTCGGCGCGGATCGAGCTCGACCACGGCGTGGTCCTGCGCGCCTGGGACGACGGGCGGGTCGCCTGGGATTTCTCGCACGCCTTCCGCGGGCTGGCGGAGGGGGAGACGGCCTCGATCTCGGTCGCCTACGTGCTGGCGGACCCCGAGGGGGCGCTCGACATCGGCCGGGCGACCGCGACCGTGACGGGCGGGGCCGGCGACGCGCCGCTGCGCCTGATCGGGGATGCGGGCGACGACCGGCTGTTCGGCGCGGGGGCGGGCGACCTCCTGCGCGGCCGCGGGGGCGACGACCTGCTGGCGGGGCGCGCGGGCGCGGACCGGCTGGAGGGCGGCGCGGGCGACGACGTGCTGCGCGGCGGCGCCGGGGCGGACCGGCTGGTCGGCGGGCGCGGCGACGACCGGCTGGTCGGCGGCGCCGGCGGGGACCTGTTCCTGTTCCGACCGGGCGAGGGCGAGAACGTCGTCGTGGACTTCGACCCAGCCGAGGATCGCCTCGCGATCCGGGGGCTGGAGGCGGACGACGGCCTCGTGACGCTCGACCTCGGCCGCGACCTGCTGATCCTTGGCGCCGACCTCTCGATCCGTATCGTCGGCGGCGGCGAAGGCGAGGGCGTCGCCGACTGGATCGAGGACTGGGGCCTGCTGGGCTGAGGTTCCGGCCCGGCCGCGCCCTCCGCGGACAGGAGGGCGCATGACGCGCACGGTGCTGATCACGGGATGCTCCAGCGGCATCGGGCTGGACATGGCGCGCACGCTCCAGGCGCGCGGTTGGCGGGTTCTGGCCGCCTGCCGCAAGCCCGGGGACGCCGAACGCCTGGCGCAGGAGGGGCTGGAGACGCTGGTCCTCGACTACGCCGACCCGCAGAGCGTGGCGCAGGCGGTCGATGAGACGCTGGCCCGCGCCGGCGGCCGGCTCGACGCGCTGGTCAACAACGGCGCCTTCGCGATCCCCGCCCCGCTGGAGGACATCCCGCGGGAGGGGATGCGCGAGATCTTCGAGACCAACCTGATCGGCTGGCACGACCTGACCCGCCGCCTGCTGCCCGCGCTCCGCGACAGCCGGGGGCGGATCGTCAACGTCTCCTCCGTGCTGGGGTTCCTGTCGCTGCGCTACCGCGGCGCCTACAACGCCACCAAGTTCGCGGTCGAGGGCTGGTCGGACGCCCTGCGGCGGGAGCTGGAGGGCCCCGAATCCCCCGCCCCCGGCTGCCGCGTGATCCTGATCGAGCCGGGCCCGATCCGCTCGGCCTTCCGGCGCAACTCGCTGATCGCCTCGCGCCGCTGGGCGCTGCGCGAGGGCTCGGCCTGGGCGCGGGCCTGGGACGAGAAGATCCTGCCGCGGCTGGAGGCGGAGGAGAGCAAGACCTCCGCCGCCTTCGAGCTGGGCCCCGAGGCGGTGACCGCCAAGGCGATCCACGCGCTGGAGGCGCGCCGCCCGCGGGCGCGCTATTTCGTGACCACGCCGACCTACGTGGCGGGGGTCGCCAAGATGCTGCCCACCCGCCTGCAGGACCGGCTGTTCCGCGGCGACCACTAGGCCGCCCCGGCGCCGCCCGATGCGGGGCGACGTCGCGGCGCGGTGGCGCCGGGCGGCGACTGCATTAGGTATCGAGGCGACAAGGAGGACCGTTCATGGGTCATGCTCTTCTGTGGGTCGCGATGATCGCCTGCCTGGTGGTGCTGGGCATCCTGCTGTTCGGGGTCGGCAGCTTCGCCAAGGGCGGCGACTTCAATCGCAAATACGCCAACAAGATCATGCAGTACCGCCTTCTGGCCCAGGCCGTGGCGGTGGTGCTGATCCTGATCGCCGTGGCCGCGCTGCGCGCCGGGAACTGACGGCGCGCGACCCGCGCCGAACAGGCAGGAACGACGAAGAACGCCGCGCGCGGACCGCGGCCGGAGGGGGAGACCGCGCCCGATGGTGGTGCTGAACAAGATCTACACCCGCACCGGGGACAAGGGGACGACGGCGCTGGGCGACGGCAGCCGCCGGCCCAAGCACGACCTGCGGGTCGAGGCCTACGGCACGGTCGACGAGACCAACGCCACGGTCGGCCTCGCGCGGCTGCACGCGGCCGGCGAGATGGACGCGGCGCTGGCCCGCATCCAGAACGACCTGTTCGACCTGGGCGCCGACCTCTGCCGCCCGGACCCGGACAAGGACGCCGAGGCGAAATACCCCGTCCTGCGCATGGACCAGGCGCAGGTCGACCGGTTGGAAGCCGAGATCGACGCGATGAACGCCGACCTGGAGCCGCTGCGCAGCTTCGTGCTGCCGGGGGGCTCGGCGCTCGCCGCGCATCTGCACCTGTGCCGCACGGTCTCGCGCCGGGCGGAGCGGCTGGCGGCGCGGCTGGCGGAGGTCGAGGCGGTGAACCTGCCGTCGGTCGTCTATCTCAACCGCCTGTCGGACTGGTTCTTCGTCGCCTCGCGCGCCGCCAACCGCGGCGGCGCGGGCGACGTTCTGTGGGTTCCGGGGGCGAACCGCTGATCGCGGCGCGCCCCATGGACGGCGCCGGCGGCCCGTGCGCGCAAGCGCCGCGCAAGATTCTTGCGCGGCCGGGGGCGCGGGCGCTTGTGCGACCCTCCGCCCTTTGCCACACAGCCGGGCGGATGCTACCTCGCGGCGCGCAGTTGACGTGCGCGTCCGCTTCGGCCGCCCCGCCCGCGGGAGCGGCCGCGGAGACGACGACGGGCCTACCATCCGGCCGGCAGGCGGTGTAGAGCCCGAGGGAACGATCGACGCGCGCTCGGCGCGTCGAAAGGACCGGCGCGCAGACCCCGCGCGCCGAGAAACTGGAGGAGAAGCGCGCGATGAAGGTGCTCGTGCCCGTCAAGCGCGTGATCGACTACAACGTGAAGGCCCGCGTGAAGGCGGACGGATCGGGCGTCGATCTCGCGAACGTCAAGATGTCGATGAACCCCTTCGACGAAATCGCCGTGGAAGAGGCGATCCGTCTGAAGGAGAAGGGCGCGGCCGAGGAGGTCGTGGTGGTCTCGATCGGCGTGAAGCAGGCCCAGGAGACGCTGCGCACGGCGCTGGCGATGGGCGCGGACCGCGCCATCCTGATCGAGGCGGCCGACGACGTTCACACCGACATCGAGCCGCTGGCCGTCGCCAAGCTCCTGAAGGCCGTGATCGACGAGGAGCAGCCCGGCCTGGTCATCGCCGGCAAGCAGGCGATCGACAACGACATGAACGCCACCGGCCAGATGCTGGCGGCGCTGCTGGGCTGGGCTCAGGCGACCAACGCGGCCGAGATCACGATCGAGGGCGAGACCGCCACGGTCACCCGCGAGATCGACGGCGGCATGCAGACCCTGAAGGTGAAGCTGCCGGCGATCGTGACCGCCGACCTTCGCCTGAACGAGCCGCGCTACGCCTCGCTGCCCAACATCATGAAGGCGAAGAAGAAGCCGCTGGATGCGAAGACCGCCGCCGACTACGGCGTCGACGTCTCGCCGCGGCTGACCATCGTCACCACCTCCGAGCCGCCCGCCCGCAAGGCCGGCGTCAAGGTGGCTGACGTGGACGAGCTGATCTCGAAGCTCAAGAACGAAGCGGGGGTGCTGTAACATGGCCGTTCTGCTGATCGCCGAAACGCTCGCCGGGGAGCTCTCCGTCGACGCCACCGCCAAGGCCCTGACCGCCGCCAAGCAGCTGGGCGACGTGACGATCCTGGTCGCGGGCGAGAACGCCAAGGGCCCGGCCGAGGCGGCCGCCAAGCTCGACGGCGTCTCGAAGGTGCTGTGCGCCGAGGACCCGATGTTCGGCCACAACCTGGCCGAGCCGACCGCGGCGCTCGTCGTGTCGCTGGCCGGGGACTACGACGCCATCGTCGCCCCCGCCACCATGGCCGGCAAGAACCTGGCCCCGCGCGTCGCGGCCCTGCTGGACGTGATGGTGATCTCGGACGTGTCCGAGGTGAAGGGCGCCGACGAGTTCGTGCGCCCGGTCTACGCCGGCAACGCCATGCAGACCGTCAAGTCGACCGACGCCAAGAAGGTCCTGACCGTGCGCACCGCGAACTTCGAGGCGGCGGGCGAGGGCGGCTCGGCCCCCGTCGAGGAGATCGGCGCTGTCGAGAACCCCGGCGTGTCCGAGTGGGTCGAGGACAAGATCGCGGCGTCGGATCGCCCCGAGCTGACCTCCGCCAAGCGGATCATCTCCGGCGGCCGCGCGATGGGCTCGAAGGAGAACTTCGCGATCGTCGAGAAGGTCGCCGACAAGCTCGGCGCGGCCGTGGGCGCCTCGCGCGCGGCGGTGGACTCGGGCTACGCGCCCAACGACTGGCAGGTCGGCCAGACCGGCAAGGTCGTGGCGCCGGAGCTCTACATCGCCGTCGGCATCTCGGGCGCGATCCAGCACCTGGCGGGCATGAAGGACTCGAAGGTCATCGTGGCCATCAACAAGGACGAGGAGGCGCCGATCTTCCAGGTCGCCGACTACGGCCTGGTCGCGGACCTGTTCGACGTGCTGCCGGAGCTCGAGAGCAAGCTCTGATCCCGCGCCGGATCGAGACGAACGACAGGGCCGCCCCCCGGGGCGGCCCTTCTTCTTTGCGCCCCCCGATGGGCGGGCGGGTCGGGAGCGGCGCTCGCGCCCCGCTGCGCGAGGCGCCTCGCCCGCCCGCCGACCCCGCTCTCAGCGGTGGCGGCATCGACGGGACCGGGGTCGGCGGGCGGGCGTCCCGGCCGCGCAGCGGACGGCAGAGCCGCCCCGCCGGCCGCCCTCTGCGCGTCAGGGCTTGCGGGCCGTGACCTCGATCTCGATCTTCATGCCGTCCGCGATCAGGCCGGCCTCGAACATGGTCGCGGCGGGGGGCGCGTCGCCGAAGACCTCCTGCAGGACCGGCCAGCACGGCTCGAAATCGTTGCGGTCGGGCAGGATGTAGTGGACGCGCACCACGTGCTCGAAGCCCGCGCCGAACTCCGCCAGCGCGCGGCCGATGGTGGCGAGCGTGTTGCGGCACTGGTCGACGACGCTCTCGGGCATCTTCCCCGTCTCGGGGTCGGTCCCGGTGGAGCCGGAGACGAAGATCCAGCCGTCGGTCTCGACGGCGCGGCAATAGGCGATCTTCGCCTCGAAGGGACCGCCGGAGAAGTGGCGTCGGAAGGCCATGGGGAGTGCTCCTTGCAGGATGGACGGGCGGAAGATGCCGCGCCGCGCGCGGCGAGGAAAGCCGCCGCCGCAGGGGCCCGCCCGCGACCAAAAGGATGGCCCCCCGCGGCCACGAAGAAGGGCCGCCCCCTGCGGAGCGGCCCCTGGTCGGTTCGGCCTGGTCGGTTCGCCTTGGTGGATCGGCCGTCGCGCCCGGCCTCAGGCCTGGGAGCTGCCCCACAGCCGCCCGCGCTCGACCACCAGCACCATGACCAGCGAGGCGGCGCCGAAGGCGAAGTAGCCCGCCGCCAGCGGCAGCGCGGTGCCGTCGTAGCTCTGCCCCACCAGCCAGCCCAGGAAGGCCGCGATGCCGGTGGTGGCGAAGCCCACGAAGGACGAGGCGGTGCCCGCGATGCGGCCCTGCGGCTCCATCGCGATGGCGTTGAAGTTGGGCATGATCAGGCCGAAGCAGTAGAGCTGCAGCATCATCAGAACCATGAAGGCCGGCAGCGCCAGCGTGCCCGGCAGCATCTCGAGCGCCATGTGCACGCCGCCCACGGCCGCGTAGCAGATCAGCGCCGTGTGCCCGATCTTGCGCATCCCCAGCCGCGCGACGAGGCGCGAGTTGGTGATCGCCGCTCCCGCCATCGCCAGCGCCACCAGCGCGAACAGCAGGGTGAACCAGCCGCCGGCCTCGTAGACCTCGTTGTAGATCTGCTCGGCGGAGTTGATGTAGGCCATCATCCCGCCGAAGGCGACGCCGGTGGCGAGCGTGTAGCCGATGGTCTGCCGGGTGGCGACGACCTGCCGGAAGGCGGCCCCGACCCAGGCCAGGCTCAGCGGCTCGCGCAGCTCCCGGGGCCGGGTCTCGGGCAGGCGGGCGGCGGTCCAGACCAGGATCGCCATCGCCACCACGCCCAGGAACAGGAAGATCTCGTGCCAGTCGCCCAGCAGCAGGATGCCCGAGCCCAGCGCCGGGGCGACGGCGGGCACGATGATGAAGACGGTCATCACGAAGGACATCACCTCGGCCATGCGGCGGCCGCCGTAGAGGTCGCGCACCACCGCCACCGCGACCACGCGGGGGGCGGCGTTGGCCATGCCCTGCAGCAGGCGCGCGGCCAGCAGCACCTCGAAGCTGGGGGCGATCAGGCACAGGGCGGCGGCGGCGGCGTAGACGGCCAGCCCCGCGCCCAGCACCACCTTGCGCCCGAAGCGGTCGGAGAGGGTGCCGTAGAACAGCTGGCCGACGCCGAAGCCGACCATGTAGAGCGTGATCACAAGCTGCTGCGCGTTGGCGTCCACCACCCCGTAGGAGTCGCGGATCAGCGGCAGCGCCGGCAGCATGATGTCGATCGACAGCGCGGTCAGCGCCATCAGGCTGGCCATCATGGCCACGAATTCGGGGAACTTGGGCGCCTGGACCACGCGGGGCGCGTCGATCTGGTCGGGGGTCGTCGTCATGGGCATGGGAACAGGCAGGTCCTGAGCGGTCGCAATCTTATGGGTCCCTTACAAGTATAGGCCGAACCTGTCGCGACGCCAGATGCTTTTCGCAGATGCGGCATGCCGGCGGGGACTGGCTGCCATGCACGCCATGCAGGCCGGGCGCGGGCTCCAGCGCGTCGCCTCATCGCCGGCGCGCCACCAGCCAGGCGCCCAGGGTGACCAGCCCGAAGGCGGCCAGCAGGATGGGCGAGAGCGGCTCGCCCAGCGTCGCGGCCGAGACCACGATGGCGATCAGCGGCGTGTAGAAGTTGATCGTCGCGGCCGAGGCCGGGCCGGCCGCGCGGATCAGCATGTACATCGCGCACATGGCCGCCGCGGTGGACAGGATCCCGTTCGCGGCGATGGCCGCGAACGGGACGGGCGCGAGCGCCGGACCGATCTGCACCCCCGGCCACAGCAGGGCCGTGGGGACCAGCATCGCCGCCCCGCAGGTCACCTGGCCCAGGGTCAGGGAGCGGGGATCGAGGTCGGGGAAGCGTTGCAGCAGGATCGAGCCGACCGCGAGGCAGGCGGCCGCCGCGAAGGTCATCGCCACGCCCAGCGCCGCCCCCTCGCCCCCGCCGCCGGTGGCGAGCGTCACGCCCGCGAGCCCCACGGCGCAGCCCGGCAGTCGGCGCGCCTCGATCCTGGGGAAGGGCGGCAGCAGCGGGGCGGCGAGCACCACGATCATCGGGATGGTGGCGAAGACCACGCCCCCCAGCCCGCCCCCGATCAGCGCCTGCCCCGCGGCCAGCAGAATGAACGGTATGGCGGTCGAGAGCGCGCCGAGCAGCAGGCTCGCCCGCCAGGCGCGGGCCCCGCGGGGCGCCGGCACGCCCATCAGCCGCAGGCCCAGCGCCAGCGCCGGCGCGGCCACCAGCGCGCGCAGCATGGCCACCGCGATGGGCGAGGCGGCCTCGACCGCCACGTGGTTGAGGGGGAACGAGACGCCGAAGCCCAGCGCCGCCACCGCGCCCAGCGCGACCAGGCGCAGGCGATGCGCGGCGCCGCCCTCGGCCGTGGTGGCGGGGGGCGGGGGCGGGGGCGCGGCGGTCATCGCGCGCACTCTGCGCGAACGCGGCGGGCGGCGGCAAGGTCGGACCGGAGGCGGGAGGCGGAGAGCGCGAGGCGAGGCATCCGCCCCCTCTGCGCCCGGCCGGGCGGCCGGTCAAGCGCGGCGTCGGGGCGGGCGGGCGGGCGCGCGGGAAGCGGCGCCCTCGCCGGAGATGCCGCCCGGTCGTGCGCCGGGCGTCGCCACGTCATCCGTTTCGCGGGGAATCGTTTACGATAGAGACCGGGACGCCAACGCCTCCCGTTCAGGCGCCCGGACCGCATGGGCGCCGCGAAACCGGGCGCCGGGCCGTGAAATTTCCGCAGGCGCGAGATCGCCCCTTTCGCGATGCACGCCGAGCCTTGAATATGCGTCGCCGGACAACGAGGGAGATCGCCATGTCCTCCAGACTTCCGCTTGCGGCCGCCGCCGCGGCCCTTTCCGTCGCCGCCCTTTCCGCCCCCGCCGGCGCCGCCGACCTGGTCAAGGTCAGCTTCGGCACCAACTGGGTCGCCCAGGCCGAGCACGGCGGCTACTACCAGGCCGTCGCCGACGGCACCTACGAGGCCTGCGGCCTGGACGTGACCATCGTCCCCGGCGGCCCGCAGGTGAACAACCGCGCGCTGATGCTGGCGGGCAAGGTCGACTTCTCGATGGGCGGCAACCTGCTGCAGGCCTTCTCGGCCGTGCGCGAGGGCATCCCCCTGCGGGTCGTGGCCGCCCACTTCCAGAAGGAGCCGCAGGTCATCCTGACCCATCCCGGCGCCGCGTCGAGCTTCGAGGACCTCAAGAACCTCGAGACGCTGTTCATCGGCGACAACGGCTTCCAGTCCTACTACCAGTGGATGATGACCGCCTACGGCTTCAAGGCCGAGACGCGGAAGCCCTACACGTTCAACCCCGCGCCCTTCATCGCCGACGAGAAGTCGGGCCAGCAGGGCTACGTCACCTCCGAGCCCTTCGCGGTCGAGACCGAGGGCGGCTTCAAGCCCGACGTGTGGTCGATCGCCGACGCCGGCTTCTCGACCTACGCCACCACGGTCGAGACGATGCAGAAGACCATCGACGAGAAGCCCGAGGCGGTGAAGTGCTTCGTCGAGGGCTCGGCCATCGGCTGGGCGAACTACCTCTACGGCGATCCCTCGGCGGCCAACGCGCTGATCCAGGCGGCCAACACCGACATGTCCGACGCCCAGATCGCCTTCTCGATCGAGGCGATGAAGGAATACGGCATCGTCGACTCGGGCGACGCGCTCGAGATGGGCATCGGCGCGATGACCGCCGAGACCATCAAGGACTTCTACGACAAGATGGTCGAGGCCGGCGTCGTCGAGGCGGGCCTGGACCTGGAGAAGGTCTACAGCCTGGACTTCGCGAACTCGGGCGTCGCGCTCGACGTCAAGAAGAAGCTGACCGAGTGATCCGGGCGTGACCACGGACCCCACGACCCACGGCGCGGCGGCGGGAGCCGCCGCGCCTGTCGCCGCCCCCCTCCCCGCCGGCGCGGCCGAGCGCGCGGCGCGCGCGCCGCTGATGTCGGTGCGCAACGTCACCAAGGTGTTTGGGCGCGACGTGGTCGCGCTGCGCGGCATGTCGCTGGACGTGCGCCAGGGCGACTTCATCTCGCTGCTGGGCCCCTCGGGCTGCGGCAAGTCGACGGCGCTGCGCCTGATCGCGGGCCTGTCGAACCCCACCGCCGGCAAGATCGACTGGGCGGGCGGAACCCGCACCGAGGCCGACCTGGGCGTGGTGTTCCAGGAACCCACCCTGATGCCCTGGGCCACGGTCGCCAAGAACGTCTGGCTGCCGATGCGCCTGCGCGGCAAGAGCTTCGCCAGCTGCAAGGCCGACATCGAGGACGCGCTGGAGACCGTCGGCCTGAAAGGGTTCGAGGGGGCCTATCCGCGTGAGCTGTCGGGCGGCATGAAGATGCGCGTCTCGATTGCCCGCGCGATGGTCACCAGGCCGAAGATGATCCTGATGGACGAGCCCTTCGCCGCGCTCGACGAGATCACGCGCTTCAAGCTCAACAACGACCTGCTGGCGATGCGCGCCAAGCTGAACTGCACGGTGATCTTCGTCACCCACTCGGTCTTCGAATCCGTGTTCCTCTCGGACCGCATCGTGGTGATGGCCGCCCGCCCGGGCCGCGTGATCCGCGAGCTGAACGTGGACGAGCCCTATCCCCGCTCCGAGGAATTCCGCACCTCGGCCGAATACGCCGCCCAGTGCCGCGCCGCCTCCGAAGCCCTGACCGAGGCGATGGGCGGCGTGACGACCGGCCACGAGTGACCCCGATGACCGCCAGCGACACCGCCCCCTCCCAGATCCACGGCGATCAGGTCCACGGCGACCAGATCGACGCCCCCATCGACGTCGACGAGCTGGCCCGCCAGCGCGCCCGGCGCCTGGAGAAGATCGCGAGCTGGGTGCTGCCCGCCGTCGTCATCATCGGCTCGTTGCTGCTGTGGCAGTGGGCCGTGGTGGCGAACGAGATCCCCCACTACATCCTGCCGGGGCCGGACCTGGTGTGGAAGGCGCTGGTCGACAACGCCGCGACCCTGTTCGACAGCTGGCTGATCACCATCCAGACCACCGCGCTGGCGCTGCTGGCCGCGGTGGCGGGCGGCGTCGGCCTCGCGGTGCTGTTCAACCAGTCGCGCTACGCCGAGATGGCCTTCTACCCCTACGCCGTCATCCTGCAGGTGACGCCGGTGGTGGCCGTGGCGCCGCTGATCCTGATCTACGTCACCGACATCGACCTGGGCCTCTTCGTGATCCCCGAGAAGATCGTGGGGATGCTGATCGTGGCCTGGATCGTGGCCTTCTTCCCGATCCTGTCGAACTCGACGCTGGGCCTGCGCTCGGCCGATCACAACCTGCGGGACCTGTTCTCGATCTACGGGGCGACGCGCTGGCAGAAGCTGCGCTACCTGCAGATCCCGGCCGCCCTGCCCTACTTCCTGGGCGGGCTTCGCATCGCCGGCGGCCTCAGCCTGATCGGCGCCGTGGTGGCGGAGTTCGTGGCCGGCACCGGGGGCATGGGCTCGGGCCTCGCCTTCCGGATCCTCGAGGCGAACTATCGGCTGAAGACGGACCTCGCCTTCGCGGCGCTGATCCTGATCGCCCTGACCGGCGTGCTGATCTTCGCCCTGCTGTCTTTCCTCAGCCACGCGCTTCTGCACAAGTGGCACGAGAGCGCGATCAAGCGGGAGGTCTGAGACCTTGGATTTCATCGAGCTGCCGGAGGCCCCGCGCCTGCGGCTGACGAACCTGCGCGCGCCCGCCTGCCTGCTGGGCCGCGAGGGCGATCTGGTGACGCTGGACCTGGCCGTCGCCGACGGGAAGCTGGTGGACCCCACCGACCCCGCCGACGCCGAGGTCGACATGGGCGGGCGGCTGGTGTTCCCCGCCTTCACCGACGCGCACACCCATATCGACAAGGGCCATATCTGGGCCCGCTCGCCCAACCCCGACGGCACCTTCATGGGCGCCCTGACCACGGTGGGCGAGGATCGCACCGCCCGCTGGTCGGCCGAGGACGTGCGCCGGCGGGCCGACTTCTCGCTCCGCTGCGCCTGGGCGCACGGGACCAAGAACCTGCGCACCCATCTCGACAGCTCCGCGCCCCAGGACGAGATCTCCTGGTCCGTGTTCCGGGAGCTGCGGGAGGACTGGGCCGGCTGCATCGACCTGCAGGCGGTCTGCCTGGTGGGGATCGAGGCGGTGGACGGCGGCACGGCCTGGACCAAGCTCGCCCAGATCGTGAAGGACTCGGGCGGCGTGCTGGGCACGGTCACCTACCCCGTGCCCGACGTGGCCGCGCGGCTCGACCTCTTCTTCGAGACGGCGGGGGAGCTGGGGCTCGACGCCGACTTCCACTCCGACGAGACGCTGGATCCCTCCTCGGCCACGCTGCGCGAGATCGCGCTGGCGGCGAAGCGCACCGGCTACATGGGCATGATCAACTGCGGGCACTGCTGCTCGCTCTCGACCCAGGACGAGGCGGAGGCGCTGGCGACGCTGGACCTGTGCGCGGAGGCGGGGATCTCGATCACCTCGCTGGCGATGTGCAACATGTACCTGCAGGACCGCCACGCCGGCCGAACGCCCCGCAACCGCGGCGTGACGCTGGTGCATGAGGCGCGCGAGCGGGGCATCCCGGTGATCTTCGCCTCCGACAACACCCGCGATCCGTTCTACGCCTACGGCGACCTCGACATGATCGAGGTGATGCGCGAGGCGACGCGGATCGCGCATCTCGACCACTCGCGCGGCGACTGGCCGGAGGCGTTCCTGACCGCCCCGGCCCACGCCTGCGGCTTCGAGGCGCCCAGCCTCGCCGCCGGCGCGGCCGCCGACCTCGTGATCACGCGCGCGCGGAGCTGGACCGAGCTCTTCGCGCGCGCCCAGACCGACCGCATCGTGCTGCGCGGCGGGCGGGCCATCGACCGGACCCTGCCCGATTACGCCGAGCTCGACGACCTGATGGAGCCCGCATGACCCCCAACGTTCTCGCCGCCAAGGAGGCGCTCTCCCACCTGGACGTGGACGACAAGCCCGCGTCGGTGAAGGCCAAGAGCCGGGACTTCTTCTGGTACTCGCCGATCCTGAAGTCGCGCCTCGACCACCTGGTCGGCGACTTCGTGGTGGCCCCGAAGTCCGAGGCCGAGGTGATCGAGGTCCTCAAGGCCTGCTACGAGAACGACGTGCCGGTCACCACCCGCGGCGCGGGCACCGGCAACTACGGCCAGGCGATGCCGCTGGCGGGCGGCTGCATCCTGCACATGCGCCACATGAACAAGGTGGTCGACGTCAAGCCGGGCCGGGTGATCGTGCAGCCCGGCGCGATCCTGCGCGAGATGGACCAGGAGATCATCGCCAAGTCCGGGCAGGAGATCCGGATGTTCTCCTCGACCTACGCCACCGCCACCGTCGGCGGCTTCATCGCAGGCGGCTCGGGCGGGGTCGGCTCGGTCCGCTGGGGGCAGCTTCGTGATCTCGGCAACATCATCCGCCTGCGCGTGGTGACGATGGAGGCCGAGCCCCGCGTGCTGGAGTTCACCGGCGAGGAGCTGCACCGCGTCTCCCACGCCTACGGCACCAACGGCATCATCACCGAGATCGAGCTGCCGCTGGCCCCCGCCTACGACTGGGTCGACGTGCTGGTGGGCTTCGACGACTTCATGGACGGGGCGCGCTGGGCCGAGGGGCTGGGCAACGAGGACGGCATCCTCACCAAGCTGATCACGCCGATCGAGGCGCCCCTGCCCCACGACTATTTCCTGCGCATCAAGAACCGGATCCGGCGGGACCAGTCGGTGGTGATCGTGATGGTGGCGCCCCACGCGATGGACGCCTTCATGACCTTCACCGCGCGCCACAAGGCGGCGGAGATCATCTACCGCTCGGACAAGGTGACGGCCGAGGAGAAGAAATCGTTCGGCGTCGCCTACGAATACGCGTGGAACCACACCACCCTGCGCGGCCTGCGCGTGGACCCCACGATCACCTACCTGCAGGCCCGCTTCACCCAGCCCGGCGCGCTGGAGCAGGTGGAGACGGTGCGCAAGACCTTCGGGGACGAGGTGGTCCAGCACCTCGAAGGCATCCGCATGAACGGCAAGCTCAGCTTCGCGGGCCTGCCGGTGGTGCGCTACACGACGGACGAGCGGCTGGAGGAGATCGTGAAGATCCACGAGGACCTCGGCGTCTGGATCTTCAACCCGCACCGCTACACGCTGGAGGAGGGCGGTCGCCAGGCCGCCGACGACCGCCAGCTGCAGTTCAAGCGCGAGGCGGACCCCAAGGGCCTGCTGAACCCGGGCAAGATGATCACCTGGGACCGGCCCGACTTCGACTACACGTCCGTCTACGACTACGCCGGCATGCGCCGGCCCGGCTGAGGCCCGAGGGCCGCGGGTCGGCCGGGCGCCCGGCCGGGGCGGCCCGCCCCCGCGGCCGGTCGCCGGAGCGCCGGGCCGGACGGTCTCCGGCGGCGGGCGGCGCGGGCAGGACGCAGGGGGAGGAGAGACCTGTGAGCGAGTTCGACATTCCGGTTCTGGATTTCTCGCGTTTCCGCGAGGGGGACGCCGCCGCGCGCGCGGCCTTCGCCGGGGAGCTGGGCCGGGCCTGCCGGGACACCGGCTTCTTCCTGCTGATGACCACCGGCATCCCCGACGCCCAGCGCACGGCGATGTTCACCGTCGCCCGCCGCTTCTTCGCCAGGCCCCAGGCCGAGAAGGACGCGGTCGCCATCGCGAAGAGCGCCCACAACCGCGGCTACGTCGCCCAGAAGGTCGAGGCGCTGGACCCGGCCTCGGGCGTGGCCGACGCGAAGGAGGCGTTCAACGTCGGGCTGGATCTCGCGCCCGACCACCCCGAGGTGCTCGCGGGCAAGCCGTTCCGCGGCGTGAACCTGTGGCCCGAGGACGATCCCGCCTTCAAGGCCGAGTGCCTGGGCTGGTACCACGCCTGCCTCGCGCTGGGGGCGGAGCTGCACCAGGCCTTCGCGCTGGATCTCGGCCTGCCCGAGGACTGGTTCGTGGACAAGTTCCAGGCGCCGCTGGCGACCCTGCGGCTGCTGCGCTACCCGGCCGGCGGCGAGGGGATCGGGGCGGGGGCGCATTCGGACTACGCCTCGGTCACGCTGCTCGCGACCGACGGCGTGGCGGGGCTGCAGGTGCAGCCGCGGGCGCTGCGGGGGACGGACGAGTGGCTGGACGTGCCTTCGGTTCCGGGCGCCTTCGTGGTCAACATCGGCGATTGCCTGGAGCGGTGGACGAACGACGTCTACGTCTCGACGCCCCACCGGGTGCTCGCGCCGAAGGCCGAGCGCTTCTCGATCGCCTTCTTCCTCGACCCCGACCCCGACGCCGAGGTCATCGCCCTGCCCACCTGCACCGGGCCCGACAACCCGCCGCGCCATGCGCCGACCACCGGCGCCAAGCACCTGGCCGAGCGGCTGGACGCCACCTACAAGCATCGGAGCTGAGCGGATGACGCGCCGCCTGCACTGGCTGGACTACTCGACGACCGAATACGTCGACATCGACCCGGCCAAGACCATCGCCATCCTGCCCACCGCGGCCATCGAGCAGCACGGGCCCCACCTGCCCGTAGGCGTGGACACCGAGATCAACCTCGGGATGCTGCGCGAGGTCTGCGCGCGGGTCCCCGAGGACCTCGACATCCGCATCCTGCCCGTGCAGGCGGTGGGCAAGTCGAACGAGCACCTCCACGCCCCCGGCACCCTGACGCTGACCGCCGAGACGGCCTTGCGCGCCTGGGTGGAGATCGGCCTGTCCGTGGCCCGCGCGGGCGTGCGCAAGCTGGTCATCGTGAACTCTCACGGCGGCAACCTGGACCTTATCTCGATCGCGGCGCGGGAGCTGCGGGTGCGGGCGGGGATGCTGGCGGTGCGCTGCCAGTGGGGCGCCTTCGGCCATCCCGAGGGGATGCTGAGCGAGCGCGAGAAGACCTACGGCATCCATGGCGGGGACGCGGAGACCTCGCTGATGCTGCATTTCCGGCCGGAGCTGGTGCGGATGGAGCGGGCCAAGGACTTTGCGTCGAGCGCCGAGGGCATGGGGAACTTCCGCTGGCTGCGGCCCACGGGATCGGTGGCCTACGGCTGGATCGCCAAGGACCTGAACCCGGACGGGACGGTGGGCGACGCCTCGGCGGCGACCGCCGGGAAGGGCGCGGCGATCGCGGCGCACCAGGCGCAGGGGTTCATCGAACTGCTGCGCGAGGTGGAAGCGGTCGACCTCGACAGTTTCGCGGCCTTCGCGGATCCGCCTCCGGGCGCGTGACGCGCGAGGATCGGCGATGACGGTGTGGTCGGCGAACGCCGATGGCCGCTCGCCGACGGCGGGCCGGGCCTTCGGCCGGCGTGGCGCAGGCCGGGCTTCGCCCGGCCATGGCCGCCCGGAGGGCGGCCGTCGGAGCGGCGTCGATCCGCTTTTCCTGCCGGCGACGGCGCGTCGAGGCGATCTTCGGACCTGAGGCGAGACGCCCTCCGCTTGGTCGGAGGGCGTCCGCGTTTCCGGGGACGGCCGGCGCCGATCGCGTCAGGCCGCGCGATGGGCCGAGGCGCCGGGGGCGTCGGCGTTGCGGAAGAAGCCGATCAGTTCGGCCAGCGCGTCGGATTCGGCGCGCAGCGCGGACGCGGCGCGGGCGCTTTCCTCGGCGAGGGCGGCGTTGCGCTGGGTGGCGTCGTCCATGTGGGTGACGGCCGAGGTGATCTCCTGCATGCCGGTCGCCTGCTCCTTGCTAGCCTGGGCGATGTCCTCGACGGAGCCGGCGATGCTGGAGATCGAGTCGAGCAGACCGCCCAGCGCCTCGCCGGTCGCGTTCACCAGGCGCACGCCGTCGGCCACCTTGGCGCCGGAGGCGGCGATCAGCTCCTTGATGTCGCGCGCGGCCTCGGAGCTGCGCTGGGCCAGGGTGCGGACCTCGGAGGCGACCACGGCGAAGCCCTTGCCGGCCTCGCCCGCGCGGGCGGCCTCGACCGCGGCGTTCAGGGCCAGGAGGTTGGTCTGGAAGGCGATGCCGTCGATCACCGCGGTGATGTCGCCGATCCGCCCGGAGCTCGCCTCGATCTCCGACATCGAGGAGACGGCGTCGCCCACCACCTCCTGGCCCCGCTGGGCGCGCTCGCGCGCTTCGCGGGCCATGGCGGCGGCGTCGCGGGCGCCGTCGGCGTTGGTGGCGATGGTGGCCGAGATCTCCTCGACCGTGGCGGAGGTCTCCTCGATGGCCGAGGCCTGGGCCTCGGTGCGGCTCGAGAGATCGCGGGAGCCGCCGGAGACCTGTTCGATGGAGCGGCGGATGGCGGTCTCGGCATGCTTGATGTCGCCGACCAGCCCCGCCAGCCGGTCGATGGTGCGGTTGAGGCTGACCGCGAGGGCGCCGAAGCGGCCTTCGTGATGATCCCCCGCCCGGCGGGAGAGGTCGCCGTCGACCATGGCGGCGAGCGGTCGGTCGACGTCGGCCAGGAAGCCGTCCACCGTCTCGCAGATGCGGTTCACCTGGGCGCCCACGCGGTCGAGGTTCTCGTCCGCGCCGGTGCCCAGCGTCACGCGGCGGCCGAACTCGCCGCGGGCGGCGGCCGCGGCGGCGGCGTCGATCTCGCCCAGCAGCGCCAGGTCCTCGGTCCGGTCGAGCCATTCGACGACGGTGCCCAGGCGCTTGCCGGCGGGATCTTGGATCGCGTTCACCCGCAGGCTGAGGCGCCGCTCGGACAGGCGGATCTCGGTCGAGATGGTCTTGGAGAGGTCGCGCAGCATGCCGGCCTGGTGGCCGCGGTTGGCATGGAAGACGTTGAAATCCATGCCCTCGAGCGACTCGACGTCGAAGCCCGGAACGCGGCGGCGCACGTCGTCGGTCACGCGCCGGAGCACGGTCTTCAGGCCGGGGCTGACGTAGGCGATCCGGTCCTTGTCGTCCGCGACCATCAGCAGGACCTGGGCGCTGTCGACGGCGCGCTTCAGGCGGGCGGATTCCTGGCCCTGCGCATGGATCGCGGTCATCGCGCGGGCGAGGGAGCCGATCTCGTCGCGCCGGGTCCGGCCGGGCACCTCCTCGGACTGGCCGGCGAGCAGGCGGGACAGCGCATGCTCCATCGCCGAGAGCGGCCTGGAGAGCCCCACGTGCAGCGCGTAGAGCGCCAGCGCCGAGAAGGCGAGGCTGAGCCCGATGCCGATGGCGGCGTTGCGCCAGGCGGAGGCGACGATGTCGGCGACGATGACCCCGTCGCTCCATTGCACGGCGATCGCGCCGACGACGTCCTGGTCGGCCCCGAAGCCCACCGGGCGGACCAGCAGCATGCCCGAGGCGTCGCCCCAGGACCGGCCCGAGGCCAGCGCCGCCTGCACGGCGGCGGCGAGCTCGGGCGAGGCGGGGGGCAGGCCGACGGAGGCCAGCGCCGCGCCGTCGGCCGCGTAGACCGCCGCGCCCACCAGGTTCTCGCCGTTCGAATCGGCCAGGCGCTGGAGGTCGGCCTCGACGATGTCGGCCTTGCCGAAGCGCACCGCGCCCCCGAGCCCGGAGGCGGTCAGCCCGGTCACCTGCGAGACGCCTGAGCCGTAGATCCGCTGCGCGAGCGTCGAGGCCTCCCACGCGGCGAGCCAGCAGAGCACCGCGGTCAGCAGACCTGCGAAGAGCGCAGCGGCCAGCGCGATGCGGCGGCCGATCCGGGCCGGCGGCCGGCCCGAGGGCGAGGCGTCGGCGGCGGAAGCGGGGACGGGGGCGGCCGAGCTCATGCGTGCAACTCCGCTGGTCGTGCACGCCGGCGGCCCGATGCCGCCGGCGGAAGGGGCGTGGGGCTCAGTCGAGGTACTCGACGTTGACGCCGAAGGTGATCGCGCCCACGGGCGCGCCGCCGGAGATCACCGGCAGCGAGACCTGGGCCTGGTAGGTCTGCGTGCTCTCGTCCAGCTCGACGTCGGAGACGTGCACGGCGGCGGGGCCGACGAGATAGGTCTCGGACCACTTCGCCTCGTCGCCCTGCCAGTAGTCGGAGGTCGGCTCGCTGACCGCGACGTTCAGGCCGACCTGGTCCATCAGAATCACCTCGGCGATCAGGCCCTGGCTTTCGTCGCGGATCGCGACGAGGCGGGCGGAGGCGGCGCGGCCCATCACCTCGTCGACCAGCGGCCGGGCCGGGGCGCCGACCTGGGCGCGCCACTCGGCGTCGAGCTGGTCGATGCGGGCCTGGTCGGGCTTGCCGGCGGCGTTCTGGGCGGTCACCGCCTCGACGATCGCGGGTTCGGCGGCGTAGGCGGCGAGGCGGCCGGCGGCCAGCGCGCGCAGCTTCGCGTCGAACTCCGAGGCGCCGGCGAAGGCGGCGCCGGCCGAGACCAGCAGCGCCGCGGCGGCGAGGGCCGCGCCCGAGGCGAGGCGGCGGAGGGACCGGGGGACGGGGGCGGCAGGGCTCATTCTGATCTCCCATGGACGGCGCCCGGGACGAGGGGCGCGGGGCGCGGCCGGACCGCACGCCCGGCGCGCGGACTTTTCCTCCCTGGAAGCTACCGCCGGGTTAATCGCGGGGCGCGGATCGCGAGCCGGGCGGCGAAATCGCGCCGGGGCGCGGCGTCAAGGCCGCGCGGCGGCGGTTCCGTCCCGGGATCGGCCCCTATATACAGGCCGCGGAACACGCAGGGCGGCCCCAGACGCGCCGCCCGAGACAGCGCCAGGAGGAGATCGGAACATGACGGTGAAGGTTGGCATCAACGGGTTCGGCCGGATCGGGCGCAACGTCCTGCGGGCCATCGTCGAGAGCGGTCGCACCGACATCGAGGTCGTCGCGATCAACGATCTGGGCCCGGTCGAGACCAACGCCCACCTGATCCGCTACGACAGCGTGCACGGCCGCTTCCCCGGCACCGTGACCGTGTCGGGCGACACGATCGACGTGGGCCGCGGCCCGATCAAGGTGACCGCCGAGCGCGACCCCAAGAACCTGCCCTGGGGCGACGTCGACATCGCCATGGAGTGCACCGGCATCTTCGCCGACAAGGAGAAGGCCTCGGCGCACCTGGCGAACGGCTCCAAGAAGGTGCTGGTCTCGGCCCCCGCCGGCGGCGCGGACAAGACCATCGTCTACGGCGTGAACCACGGCACGCTGACCAAGGAGGACAAGGTCGTCTCGAACGCCTCGTGCACCACCAACTGCCTGGCCCCGGTGGCCTATGTCCTGGACAAGGCGGTGGGGATCGAGAAGGGGTTCATGACCACCATCCACTCCTACACCGGCGACCAGCCGACGCTGGACACGATGCACAAGGACCTCTACCGCGCCCGCGCGGCGGCCCTGTCGATGATCCCGACCTCGACCGGCGCCGCGAAGGCCGTGGGCCTGGTGCTGCCCGAGCTGAACGGCAAGCTGGACGGCGTCGCCATCCGCGTGCCGACGCCGAACGTCTCGGTCGTCGACCTGACCTTCATCGCCAAGAAGTCGACCTCGGCCGAGGAGATCAACGCCGCGATCAAGGCCGCGGCCGAGGGCGAGCTGAAGGGCGTGCTGGGCTACACGCTCGAGCCGCTGGTCTCGACCGACTTCAACCACGACCCGCACTCGTCCGTGTTCCACATGGACCAGACCAAGGTCATGGACGGCACCATGGTCCGCATCCTGACCTGGTACGACAACGAGTGGGGCTTCTCGAACCGGATGTCCGACACCGCCGTGGCGCTCGCCGCGACGATCTGATCCGGGCCGCGGGGGGCGCGGAAAGCGTCCCTCGACCCCATATGCTTAGAGACTGCAAGCGCCGACCCCCCGGGGCCGGCGCTTCGCGTTGCAAGCCGCCGCCCGACCCGCCCTCTCCCCCCGCCCCCCGCCCCCCGCCCTGCCCGACCCGAGGACGCGCCCCCGGATGATCCCCCCCGCCCCGCCGCTCCGCCCCGCCCGCCCGTTCGACGCCCCGACCCTCGCGGTCCTGGGCAACGAGGCCGGATGCGGGATCCCCTGGCGGATCTGGCGCGCGCTGGCGGGGGCGGAGGGCGACCCCTGGGCCGTCGGCGCCGCCCGCGCCTGGGCCGAGGCCGAGGAGACCGGCGGCGTCCTGGTGCTGGACGAGGGCGACGGCGCGCTGGCCGCGATGGTCATGCGCCCGGCCTCGACCACGCCGCCCTCCGAGGACCTGCCCCGCCTGATCCGGGAGCTGGTGGCGCTCGAGACCCGGGCGCCCGGCACGATCTACATCAAGACCCTCGCCGCCCTGCCCGGAGAGCGCGAGCGCGGCCACGGCCGGCGCCTGATCGCGGCGGCGGAGGCCGAGGCGGCGGCGCGCGGCCTCTCAGGCGTCTCGCTGATCGTGAACGACGCGAACCGGGACGCCCAGCGCCTCTACCTGCGGCTCGGCTTCGTCGAGGCCGGGCGCGCGCCCCAGGTCGCGGGCCTGGGCTGGACGCCCTGGGGGCGGGACTGGATTTTGATGACGCGGCCCCTCGGCGGGGGAGACGCCCTTGGGCAGTGAAGCGTGGATGGCCCCTATGGACTCGCTCCTGAGAGATTTCATCACCCTTTGGGTGGTGATCGACCCCATCGGCACGCTGCCGGTGTTCCTGGCGGTGACCTTCGGCGTCTCGGCCGCGGCGCGCCGGCGGATCGCGGTGCACGCGGTGCTGGTGGCCTTCGTGGTGCTGACGGGCTTCATCCTCGCCGGCCAGCTGGTGCTCGAGGGGCTGGGCATCCCCCTGCCCTCGTTCCAGCTGGCGGGGGGGATCGTGCTGTTCCTGTTCGCGCTGAGCATGATCTTCGGGCCCGGCAAGCCGCAGAGCGATCTCGACGACAGCGCCTCGATCACCCAGACGGCGGTGTTCCCGGTGGCGATCCCCTCGATCGCCTCGCCGGGCGCGATGCTGGCGGTGGTGATCCTGACCGACAACGACCGCTTCTCGGTCACCCAGCAGGCGATGACCGCGGGGCTGATGGCGGTGGTGCTGGCGGCGACGCTGGCGATCATGCTGGCGGTCAACCCCATCCACCGGCTGATCGGGGACGCCGGCGCCTCGGTCATCAGCCGGGTGATGGGGATGATCCTGGCCGCGGTGGCGGTGGACGCGGTGCTGAACGCACTGCAGACCATCGGCGCCCTGCCCGCGATGCAGGTCTGAGGCCCGACGCGGGGAGACGGGTTGCCTCGGCCCCGCCAAGGGCCTAGGCCGCGGCCGACACGCCCTTCCCGCGGCTGGGCCGGAATGTCCGCTGGACGTTTCGGCCGCCGGCAAGCTACACAACATATATGGCCGACGACATCGACATAGACGACATCGGGGGCGGAGACGGGGGCGGCGCGATCAGCGCCGAGCCGCTGCGCCGCGCCCTGGGCGAGCGCTACCTTCAGTACGCGCTCTCGACCATCATGCACCGGGCGCTGCCGGATGCGCGCGACGGGATGAAGCCCGTCCACCGCCGCATCCTGTGGGCGATGCGCCTGCTGCGGATGGACCCCAACCAGGGCTACAAGAAATCCGCCCGCGTCGTCGGCGACGTGATCGGCAAGTACCACCCCCACGGCGACACCGCGGTCTACGACGCGCTGGTGCGCCTCGCCCAGACCTTCGCGGTCCGCTACCCGATGGTCGACGGCCAGGGGAACTTCGGGAACGTCGACGGCGATAGCGCGGCGGCGATGCGCTACACGGAATCCCGCCTCACCTCGGTCGCCGTGCTGATGATGGAGGGGCTGGACGAGGACGCCGTCGACCTCCGCCAGACCTACGACGGCGAGGAGGAGGAGCCGGTCGTCCTGCCCGGCGCCTTCCCCAACCTGCTCGCCAACGGCGCCTCGGGCATCGCGGTGGGCATGGCGACCTCGATCCCGCCGCACAACGCGGGCGAGGTGGCCTCGGCCGCGCTGCACCTGATCAAGCACCCCAACGCCGAGATCGAGACCCTGCTCGAGAAGATGCCCGGGCCGGACTTCCCCACGGGCGGCGTGGTGGTGGAGGACCGGGCCTCGATCCTCGACGCCTACAGGACCGGGCGCGGCGGCTTCCGCCTGCGCGCGCGCTGGCATGTCGAGGACCTGGGCCGCGGGACCTGGCGGATCGTCGTCGACGAGATCCCCTACCAGGTCCAGAAATCCCGCCTGATCGAGCGGCTGGCCGACCTGATCAACGCCCGCAAGATCCCGATCCTCGCCGACGTGCGCGACGAGAGCGCCGAGGACGTGCGCGTGGTGCTCGAGCCCCGCTCGCGCAACGTGGACCCCGCGGTGCTGATGGAGACGCTGTTCAAGCAGACGGACCTGGAGACCCGGTTCCCTCTGAACATGAATGTGCTGATCGACGGCAAGGTCCCCAAGGTCTGCGACCTGCGCGAGGTGCTGCGCGCCTTCCTCGACCACCGGCGCGAGGTCCTGATCCGCCGCTCCAACCACCGGTTGGCGCGGATCGAGCGGCGGCTGGAGGTGCTGGGCGGCTACATCGTGGCCTTCCTCAACCTCGACCGCGTCATCGAGATCATCCGCAACGAGGACGAGCCCAAGCAGGCCCTGATGGCCGAGGACTGGTCCAAGTGGGGCTTCATCCGCGAAGCCGACTGGACCTGGAACCCCGAGGGCTCCGCCGCCGGCGTCTACCTGACGGAAGTCCAGGCCGAAGCCATCCTCAACATGCGCCTGCGCTCCCTGCGCCGGCTCGAGGAGATGGAGATCCGCGACGAGCGCGACGCGCTGGACGCGGAGCGCGCCGGCCTGCTGGAGCTGCTGGGCTCCGAGGACGCGCAGTGGGCGCAGATCTCGGACCAGCTGCGCAAGGTCCGCGACGAATACGGCGCGCCGCGCGCCTTCAAGGGCGCCTTCACGCCCGAGGCGCTGGACGCCCTGAAGGCGAGCTACGAGCCCTATCCCCTCGGCGCCCGCCGCACCGCCTTCGCCGACGCCCCGCGGGTGGACGTGCTGGCCGCCGAGGCGATGATCGAGCGCGAGCCGATCACCGTGATCTGCTCCGCGATGGGCTGGATCCGGGCGATGAAGGGCCACCAGGCGCTGGACGCCGAGGTGAAATACAAGGACGGCGACGGGCCGCGCTTCGTCTTCCACGCGGAGACGACGGACAAGATCCTGCTGTTCTCCTCCTCGGGCCGCTTCTTCACGCTGGCGGCCGACAAGCTGCCCGGCGGGCGCGGCACCGGCGAGCCGGTGCGCCTGATGGTGGACCTGCCCAACGAGGACGAGATGATCGCCCTCTTCCCGCACAAGCCCGGCGCGAAGCGGCTGCTGGCCTCGAGCGCCGGCGACGGCTTCGTGCTGGTCGAGGACGAGGCGGTGGCCCAGACCCGCGCCGGCAAGCAGGCGTTGAACGCCAAGGCCCCGCACAAGGCGGTCGTCTGCGCGCCGGTCGCAGGCGACACGGTCGCGGTCGTGGGCGACAACCGCAAGCTGCTGGTTTTCCCGCTCGAGGAGCTGCCGGAGATGGCCCGCGGCAAGGGCGTTCGGCTGCAGAAGTACAAGGACGGCGGCCTCTCGGACGCGCGCACCTTCGCCCGCGCCGAGGGCCTTCAGTGGACCATGGGCGGCGGACGCACCCGCACGGTGCTCGACCCCGAGCTGCAGGAATGGACCGGCCCGCGCGCCGGGACCGGCCGCATGGCGCCGCGGGGCTTCCCGCAGGACAAGAAGTTCAGCTGAGCCCCGAGCGAGGCCTGGAACAAGAAACGCCCGGACCGTCGGTCCGGGCGTTTTCGTTTCACCGGGGGAAGGCTCCTTCAGGCGCCGGGGCCGTCGTAGCCGCCCATCTCGCAGACCACTTTCCACTCCTCCGCCGTCACCGGCTGGACCGAGAGGCGGGTGTTCTTGACCAGGAACATCTCGGCGAGGCGCGGCTCGTCCTTGCACTCGGCCAGCGTCACCGGCCGCGGGAACGGGGCCACCGCCTTGATGGTCACGCATTCCCAGCGCGGATCGTCGGTCTTGGGATCGGGGGCGGCGGGGGCGATGACCTCGACCACGCCCATCACCCGCTTCTCGTTCACCGAGTGGTAGAAGAACCCGAGGTCCCCCACCGACATCTCGCGCATGTTGTTGCGGGCCTGGTAGTTGCGCACCCCGTCCCAGGGCTCGCCCTCGTCGCCCTTCGCCACCTGGTCCTCCCAGCCCCAGGTGTTTGGCTCGGACTTGAACAGCCAGTAGCGCATCACTTGCCCACCACGTGGACGAAGCCCTTGATCTCGACCGACTCGAACAGGCCCGCCTTGGCGTAGGGATCGCCGGCGGCCCAGGCCTCGGCCTCGGCGCGGTCGTCGGTGCTCAGCATCAGGACCGAGCCGCAGGGCTTGCCGTCCTCGCCCAGCATCGGCCCGCCGAAGGCGGCGGCGCCGGTGTCGGCGATGTAGGCCAGGTGCGCCTCGCGGGTGGCGAGCCGCAGGTCCAGCGCGCCGGGCTTGTCGCGGCAGATCACGATATGGGGCATGGGCGTCCTCCGGATGATCGGGTCGCCCTGCGGAATGCCATCTTTCGTCCCCGCCCGCCAGAGGCGGGGGCGCCTCAGGCGGTGAGGTCCAGGCTCCAGGTCTCCTCCACCGTGGGGCCCGCGCCGAAGCCGGCGCCGGGCTCGGAGGCGACCAGCCGGAACCCCTCGGAGGCGTAGATGCCCCGCGCGGCCGACAGGCACGAATGGGTCCACAGGTCGAGGCGGGAGAGCCCCCTCTCCCGCGCCGCCCGGATCACCTCGCGAACCAGCGTGCGGCCGAGGCCGAGGCCGCGCGCCGCGGGCTCGAGGTAGAGCATCCGCAGCTTGCCCGCGCCGGGACCGCCGGGGACCAGGAAGACGGAGCCCAGGATCTCTCCGTCCCGCTCCGCGATCCAGGCGCGGTGGCTGCGCGGGTCGGCGGCCTCGATGCAGTCGGCGGCGATGCGGGCGACGGCGGCCTCGAAGCGCGCGTCCCAGCCGTATTCGGCGGCGTAGAGGGCGCCGTGGCGGTGCACGATCCAGCCCATGTCGCCGGGGCGCAGGTCGCGCAGGATCACCGGCCCGGGCGCGGGCGCGGGGGCGGCGGAGAGCAGCGCCTCCGCCTCCGCCATCGCCCGGCGCAGGCGGGCGCGCGCCTCGGGCGAGAGCCGGTCGAGCGTCGCGTCGGCCAGCCGGTCGGAGCCCGCCTCCAGCTCCGCCGCGGCGGCGAGCCCCGACGGCGAGAGGGCGAGGGAGCGGGTGCGCCGGTCCTCGCCGGGCGCGGTCTCGACCAGGCCGCGCCGGGTCAGGCGGGCGAGCAGGCGCGAGAGATAGGCGGGGTCGAGGTCCAGCGAGCGGGCGAGGGCGGCGGCGGTGGGCGGCGCCTCGGCATGGCGCAGCTCCCAGATAACCCGCGCCTCGGCCAGCGAGAACTCGGAGCCGTTCAGCCGCTCGTTCAACGCGCCCGCATAGGCGGTGGCGAAACGGTTGAAGCGGCGCACCGCGTCGCGGTCGCGTCGGCGGTCCGGCGGACAAGTCGCGGCATCGGTCTCCGTTTCAACCCGGGCGATCTCGGCGGTCATGGCGGCCCTCCCCTTCCGATGACATCGTCACCGGATTCGTGGACAGAGTCAACGAATGAGCCGCACGAGTCCGCGCGCCGCCCCCGGCGCGCCGGGGTGGGCGGGCGGGAAGCGCGCCGGGGGCGGCGCGCGGGCGGCCCCCGGCGCGACGTCGGGCGATCAGGCGGGCAGCGCGGCCATGCGGCGGGCGACCTCGGCCTCGGGCGCCTCGCCCAGCGCCGCGGCGGCCACGTCCTCGCCGCTCAGGGCGCCGAACTTGAAGCCATGGCCGGAGTCGGCCGAGACGGCCCAGAGCCGGTCGCGCCGCTTCAGCACGAAGCGGTCGCCGGGCGCGCAGGTGAAGTGGTTCGCCTGGCCCCAGCGCACCTGGAAGCGGTCGATGTCGCGGAAGCGGCCGCGGTAGACGTCGAGCATCCGCTGGATCTCGGCGGCCTGCATGGTGCGGTCCTCGGGGTCGGGCCGGTCGCGCCCCATCGTGGCGCAGCCCAGCTTCAGCGGCAGCCCGTCCACCGGGGGCAGGCCCCACAGGTCGTCCTCGCCGCCCAGATCCGTCCAGCAGGGGGCGGAGGCCCAGGCCTCGGCCAGGTCCGCGGGCGGATCGGCGTAGAGGATCACCGTGCGCCGCGCCCAGAGCTCGGGCAGCAGGTCCGGCGCCAGCGCCTGCGCGCCCACGCCGCCGGCCAGCACCACCACGTCGGCCGACAGCACGCGTCCGTCGGCGAGCGAGACCTCCCCCGCCTCCGCGTCGATGGCGCTCACCGGCGACTGCTCGAGGATCGAGACGCCCTGCGCCCGCAGCCGCTCGGCCAGGTCCACCAGGATGTGGTTGGCCATCAGGCAGCCGCCGCGGGAGACGAAGCCGTAGCCCTCGTTGGAGGGCT
Source organism: Albimonas marina (assembly GCF_029223255.1). Classification (GTDB taxonomy): domain Bacteria; phylum Pseudomonadota; class Alphaproteobacteria; order Rhodobacterales; family Rhodobacteraceae; genus Albimonas. The sequence continues at coordinate 292,854 of NZ_JARHUC010000006.1, read as the reverse complement.
CGAGATGCGGGAAGCGCTCGGCCAGCTCGCCGGGCGCCAGCCGCTCGTAGGGCTGGCCGGCGGTCTCCATCGCGGCGCGGGCGCGGTCGCCCCAGTCGCCGGGCTCGCGGCTCAGGGTCAGCACGCCGCGCTCGTGGTAGTAGCGGGTCGCGGGGCCCGGCAGGTCGGCCCACAGGGCCTCCCACGCCGCGTAGGCCTCGGTCATCCGGGCGCAGTAGCCGGGGTCGGCGTAGCTCAGCCGGATCATGCGGTGATGATCGCAGGAGGCGGCGCGCGGATCGGGGACGGACCCGCGCTCGACCACCGTGACGGCGGCCCCGCGGCGGGCGAGCGACCAGGCGGTGCAGAGGCCCACGACCCCCGCGCCCACCACGATCGCCGAAGGCGTGGACTGGCTCATGCCGCGGACCCTGCGCCGGCCCGCGGGGACCGTCAAGCGGGCGCGCCGGCCCCGGACAGGGCGCCGCGGCCCCCCTCCCGCCCGCGCGCCGCAGGCGCGGCGCCGCCCGCAGGGCGGCCTGCGCGGCGGGCCTCAGATCTCGCCGATCGGGGCGTCGTCCTTGACCGCCTCCATCGCGACATATGTCGAGGAGGAGGCCACATGCGGCAGCGCCGAGATCCGGTCCGCCAGCACCACGCGATAGCCGGCGATGTCGCGCGTGCGCACCTTGAGGAGATAGTCGAACCCGCCCGCGATCATGTGGCACTCCTCGACCTCCGGGATCGCGCGCACGGCGGCGTTGAACGCGCGCAGCGCCGCCTCGCGGGTGTCGCCGAGGCGGATCTCGACGAAGACCACGTGGGCGAGGCCGAGGCGGATGGGCGAGAGCACCGCGCGATAGCCCGCGATCACCCCCGCCTCCTCCAGTCGCCGCACCCGCGCGGCGACCGGGGTCTTGGACAGGCCCACGCGGGCGGCGAGCTCGGTCATCGACAGCCGCCCCTCGGCCGAGAGCTCGCGCAGAATCGCGCGGTCGAAGCGGTCGAGGTCCGGCAGCGCATTCGGATCGTCAGAGAGCATGATTTCAGTCCGATCGACCATGAAACGGAGAACAGAAGCCGAAACGGCTGGAGCGACCTCGCTACAATAGACCGACCCCGATGGAGGCGGAAGCCAGATGACCCCACGCGTCGAGACCCACCCCGACCCCTGGACCCTGATCGAGGGCGCCAAGCGCCGCCCCGAGGCGCCGCTGCTGGCCGAACTCGAGGCCGCCGCCGACCTCTCGCCCTCCGCCCGCGCCGCCGCGGTCGCCCGCGCCGCGGGCTGGGTGCGCGCGGTGCGCGCCGACGACCGGCCGGGACTGACGGAGTCGATGCTCGCGGAATACGGGCTCTCGACGGAGGAAGGCGTCTCGCTGATGTGCCTCGCCGAGGCGCTGCTGCGGGTGCCCGACGCCGAGACCATCGACGCGCTGATCGAGGACAAGATCGCCCCCTCCGACTGGGGCCGGCACCTGGGCCGCTCGGCCTCGAGCCTGGTGAACGCCTCCACCTGGGCGCTGCTGCTGACGGGCCGGGTGCTGGACGACAAGGCGCCGGGCGTGGCGGGGCGCCTGCGCGGCGCGATCAAGCGGCTGGGGGAGCCGGTGATCCGGACCGCCGTCGCCGCCGCGATGCGCGAGCTGGGCCGCCAGTTCGTGCTGGGCGAGACCATCCACTCGGCCATGGACCGCGCCAGGGGGATGGAGGCGAAGGGCTACGCCTATTCCTACGACATGCTGGGCGAGGCGGCGATGACCGCCGCCGACGCCGCCCGCTATGCGCGCAGCTACGCCGACGCCATCGCCGCCATCGGCGCGCGGGCGAGCCATGGCGACGTGCGCCGGAACCCCGGCATCTCGGTGAAGCTCTCCGCCCTGCATCCCCGCTACGAGGTGGCGCAGGAGGCCCGCGTGATGGCGGAGCTGGTCCCCGCCCTCTCGGCCCTCGCCCGCCAGGCGGCGGCGGCCAACATCTCGCTCGCCATCGACGCCGAGGAGCAGGACCGTCTCGCCCTCTCGCTCAAGGTGATCGAGCGGGTGCTGGAGGATCCGGCGCTGGCGGACTGGCAGGGCTTCGGCGTGGTGGTGCAGGCCTACGGCCGGCGCGCCCTGCCGGTGGTCGAGTGGCTGCATGCCCTGGCGACCCGGCTCGACCGCCGCATCACCCTGCGGCTGGTGAAGGGCGCCTACTGGGACGGCGAGATCAAGCACGCCCAGGTCGAGGGGCTCGAGGATTTCCCCGTCTTCACCCGCAAGGCGGCCTCCGACGTCAGCTACCTCGGCATCGCGCGGCGGCTGCTGGGGATGACCGACCGCATCTTCCCCCAGTTCGCCACCCACAACGCCCACACCCTCGCCGCGGTGCTGGAGATGGCGGGCGACCTGCCGCGCGACGCCTTCGAGGTCCAGCGCCTGCACGGCATGGGCGAGGCGCTGCATGCCCGCGTGAAGGCAGAGGCGGGGACCGGCTGCCGGATCTACGCCCCCGTGGGCGCGCATCGCGACCTGCTCGCCTACCTGGTGCGGCGGCTGCTGGAGAACGGGGCCAACTCCTCCTTCGTGAACCGGATCATGGACGCGTCCGTCTCGCCCGAGGCGGTGGCCGCCTGCCCGTTCGAGGCGCTGGCCGCCGCCCCCGTGCCGAACCCGCGCCTGCCCACCGGGCCGCACATCTTCGACCCCCGCCGCAACAGCGCCGGCGCCGACCTGACCGACGCCCCGGACCTCGCCGCGCTGGAGGCCGAGCGGACGGCCGCGCTCGCCGGCGAGCCGCCGGTCGCGGCCCCGATCCTGGCCGTCGAGGCGCAGGGCCGCGCGCCCGTCCCGGTGATCTCTCCCGCGACCGGGGAACGGGTCGGCGAGGTGATCGACGCAGCCCCCGAGGACGTCGAGGCCGCGCTCGCCGCCGCCCGCCCCTGGGACGCCCCGCCCGAGACCCGCGCCGCCGTCCTGCGCCGGGCCGCCGACCTCTACGAGGCGGAACGGGGGCCGATCCTCGCCATCCTCGCGCGCGAGGCCGGCAAGACCATCCCCGACGCCATCGGCGAGATCCGCGAGGCGGTGGACTTCCTGCGCTACTACGCCGACCAGGCCGAGACCGACCTGCCCGGCGCCCCGCGCGGCGTCTTCGCCTGCATCAGCCCCTGGAACTTCCCGCTGGCGATCTTCACCGGCCAGGTCTCGGCCGCGCTCGCCGCGGGCAACGCGGTGCTGGCGAAACCCGCCGAGCAGACCCCGCTGATCGCCCACCTCGCCGTCCAGCTGATGCGCCGCGCCGGCGTCCCGTCGGATGCCCTCCAGTTCGTGCCTGGCGACGGGGAGACGGTGGGCGTCGCGCTCACCTCCGACGCCCGCGTCGACGGCGTCGCCTTCACCGGCGCCACCGAGACCGCCCAGGCGATCCGCCGCGTGATGGCCGAGAACCTCGCCCCCGGCGCGCCCCTGATCGCCGAGACCGGCGGGCTGAACGCGATGATCGTGGACACCACCGCCCTGACCGAGCAGGCGGTGCGCGATGCCGTGAACTCCGCCTTCCGCTCCGCCGGCCAGCGCTGCTCGGCGCTGCGCTGCCTCTACGTGCAGAAGGAGGCGGAGGGGCGGCTGGTCTCGATGCTCAAGGGCGCGATGGACGAGCTGACCATCGGCGACCCCTGGGCGCTCGCGACCGACGTGGGCCCGCTGATCGACGCGCAGGCGCGCGAGGGGATCGCGGCCCATGTCGAGGACGCCCGCGCCGAGGGCCGCCTGCTGCACGAGACCCGCCTGCCGACGGAAGCCGCGGCGCAGGGCCACTTCCTCGCCCCCACGCTGATCCGCGTGGACGGCATCGCGGACATCGAGCGGGAGGTCTTCGGCCCCGTCCTCCACGTCGCCACCTTCGAGGGCGACGAGCTGGACGCGGCGATCGACGCGATCAACGCCCGCGGCTACGGCCTGACCTTCGGCCTGCACACCCGCATCGACGGCCGCGTGCAGCACGTGGCCGAGCGGGTGCGCGCCGGCAACCTCTACGTGAACCGCAACCAGATCGGGGCCATCGTCGGCAGCCAGCCCTTCGGGGGCGAGGGCTTGTCCGGGACCGGGCCGAAGGCGGGGGGCCCGCGCTACCTCGCCCGCTTCCGCGCCCTGCCCGCCCCGCCGGTGGAGGCGCCCGGCGCCGCCGCGACGGCGCCCCTCGCGGCCTCGGTCGTGCAGGAGCGGCTGGCGCGGACCGGGGGCGCCGGCGCGCTGATCGAGGCGCAGTCGCTGCCGGGGCCGACGGGGGAGTCCAACCGGCTCGCCCGCATCGCCCGCGCGCCGCTCCTCTGCCTCGGGCCGGGGGCCGCGGCGGCCGCCGCCCAGGCCCGCGCGGTGCGCGCGCTGGGCGGCATCTCGGCGGAGGCGCCCGAGGGCGTCGCGCCGGAAACCCTGACCGGGCTGACCGGCTTCTCCGGCGCCCTGTGGTGGGGGGATGCGCAGACCGGCCGGGCGTTCGCCCGCGCGCTCGCCGCCCGGCCCGGCCCGATCCTGCCCCTGATCGCCGAGGCGCCCGACGCGGGCCACGCGGCGCTGGAGCGGCACCTGTGCGTGGACACCACCGCGGCGGGGGGCAACGCCTCGCTCCTCGCGGCGGCGGAGGAGCAGGCCCCGGCCGCCTGAGCGTGCGCGAAGGCGGGGCCGCGCCCGCCCCGCGGGGACGCCGCGGCGGGCGCGGGGCCGGCCACGGGCGGGCGCGTCGCGCCGCGGCCCGGCCGGCCGCCCGGCGCAGGCTCAGGCGGTCATCGCCGCGATGAAGCCGAAATAGCCCAGCATGGCCGCCGCGATGGACAGGCCCATGGGAAAGCGCGCGCCCTTGCGCAACGAGCGCCAGCTCGTCTCGCGCCCGCCCAGCGCCGCGCGCGCGATGTGGATCGCCGCCAGGCCCAGCGCCAGCGCCAGCGCCAGCATCTGCAGCACCAGACCCGCGTGGTGCAGCGGCACGTAGAGCGCGCAGGCCGCCAGCATCTTCACGTCGCCGCCCCCCATGCGGCCCAGCGAGAAGAAGCCGAACCCCACCACCAGCACCAGCAGCCCCCCCGCGGCGCGCCAGGCGACCTCCTCCAGCGGCAGCGAGGCCAGTCCGAAGGCGAGGAAGATCAACGCGAGCCCCCCGTTCAGCCAGTTCGGGATCCGCATCCGGCGCAGGTCCCAGACCGCCGCGGCGATCAGCAGCGGCGCCGTGCACAACAAGGCGGCCCATGCCGCCGCCCGGGGCGTCAGCTCGAGAAGTCCCATGTTCCCCCTTCCTCGCCGCCCCTTGCGGGACGACGACATTCGCCTGCGCGTCCGGAAGCCCCCTCGGCCCCGATCGACGCGCCTACGCGACGAAATCGCGGAGCGAGAGGCTCCGCGAGACCAACCGCCCGCGGGCCGGGGCCCGCGCGCCTTTCTCGCTGCGGATCAGGATCCGCGCAGCGCCGACAGCTTCTCCGCCGCCGGCGCGTAGTAGGCAGGGTGCGAGTCCAGCGACTGCTGGAGCAGGGACTCCGCCATCTCCCGGTCGCCCTGCCGAAGCGCGATGACGCCCAAGTTGTGCAGCAGGACCGCTTTTTCCTCTCCCGTCAAGCTTACGACCGGCAGGCGGTAGCGCCGCTGCAGGCCGTTCGCGATCGCCAGGTTGTTCTTGGCCGAGAACATCGAGGGGTCGTAGACCAGCGCCTGCTCGAAGAGCCGCTCGGCCTGCTCGAACTCGCCGCGGGCCATCTTCGACACGCCCCAGTTGTTCAGCACCGCCGCCGGCTGGGGGGAGAGGGCGCGCGCCCGCTCCCACGCGGCGTCCGCGGCCGCCCAGTCCTCGCGGTGGTCGGCCATCAGCGCGGTCAGCATGGTGCGCCGGTCGGACTGGTAGTCGTCGGGGACCTTGGCCGCCTCGATCTCCGCCTCGGGCCACATGTCGAGGCGCGCGAGCACCAGGGCGTATTCGACGTGGTCGCGGGGCATCGCCTGGTTCGCCTCGACCAGGTCGCGGAACACCACCCGCGCCTCGGCGTAGCGCCCGGCCTTGGCGAGGCTGCGGGCAAGGCCGCGGCGCAGGCTGGGGCTCTCGGGGTCCGAGGCGAGCGCGTCGCGGAAATAGGCGACCGCCTCGTCGGCGCCGGCGACGGTGAGCATGATCTCGTTGATCGAGGCTTCGTCGAGCGGGTTGCGGTTGTCCTTGCGTTCCTCGTCGCCGTCGACGGTGGCGCGGGGCAGGTCGCCGGCGCAGCCGGCGAGCAGCGGCGCGCCGAGCAGTAGCGTCGCGACGGCGAGGCGGCGGAGGATGGGGCTCACGCTTCGATCTCCGGTCGGGGAACGGGGGGGCGGGCGACGGACGGGGCCGCGGCCCGCGCAGGGTCGGGTACGGGGGCGGAGGCCGGCGCAGGCGCGGCGACGACCGAGGCCGGCAGGTCCGGGATCGGCGCCAGCGGCCGGCCGCGGGCGCGCGCGACCATGGCGAGGTTGCGCGACAGCTCCGAGGGCGGCGCCAGGCCGCGGCGGGCCAGCAGGTCGACCGCGGCGCGGAACTCCGCCTCCGCCTCGTCGAGCCGGCCCATGTCGTAGAGCGCGGCGCCCAGGTTGTTGCGGGCCGCGGGACTGTTGGGCCAGGCCTCCGCCGCGCGGGACAGCACGTCGAGCGCGGGGCGCCTGCGCCCCAGCGCGCGGTAGGAGGCGCCCAGGCCCAGCAGGGTCTCGAGCGTCGGGCCCTCTTCCAGCAGGGCCTGGCGGAAGGCGCGGGCGGCGGGCTCGGCCCGGCCGGACTCGAGCAGCGCCCAGCCGCGGCGGGAGGCGGGGCCCGGCCCGCGGGCCGCGGCCTCGTTCGCCTCGGCCCGCGCCACCCCGTCGAGGGCGACGGCGAGGCGGGCGTCGGGGGCGGGGATCGGCTTGCCGAGATCCGGCTCCGGTTCGCCCTCCGCCTCGCCGTCGAAGAGCGAGGCGAAGAAGGCGGCGGGGGCGGAGAGGAGGTCGTCGTCCTCCTCCACCGTCTCGGCGACCTCGGTCGGCGGCGGCGCGGCGGCCGGGGCGGCGACGAGGCCGGGGGCGGCGCCGGCGCGGTCCCCGGAGGGCCGCGGCGCGGGCGCGAAGAGCGCGTCGGCGGTGGCCTTCGCCTCCGGCGTGGTGGGGCCGCGCACGCGCGGGGCCGCGGGCGCGGCGGCGACGTCGGCGCCCGGCGCCACGGGCGGAGGCGCGGGCGCGGCGACCGGGGGCGCCGGCGCGGCGGCGCGGGGGGCGGAGGGCGCCGTCTGAGCCGAACCGGCGGCGCCCGGTCCGGCCTGGCCCATGCGGGCGGTCCAGTCGGTGACGCCGGCGGCGGAGGTCGGGCGCGGCGCCTCGGGGAAGGCCGCGGAGGCCGCGCTCGGAGCCGGGGCCGCCGGCGCGGGGGACGGATCGCCCGCGCCCGGGACGCCCATGCAGCCGGAGGCGGAGGCCGCGAGGGCGAGGATCGACAGCCGCCCTGCCCCGCCGCGGCGCCGTGCGGCGATCGACGGGCCCGCCCACGGAGCGGGCGCCTGCGGGCTCGGCACGGGGGGGCGGGGGACGCTCACTTGCCCTGGGTCAGGAACTTGGCGATGTCGGCGAGCGACGGGCCGATGAGGATGATCATCAGCGGCGGCACGGTGAAGAACATCGTGCCCAGCGTCAGCTTGGTCGGCAGCTTGTTGGCCTTCTCCTCGGCGCGCATCACGCGCTTGTCGCGCATCTCGGCGGCGTAGACCCGGAGCGCCTCGGCGATCGAGGTGCCGAACTGCGAGCTCTGGATCAGCACGGTCACGAAGCTGGAGATGTCGGGCACGCCGGCGCGGACGCCGAAGTCGCGCAGCACCTGACTGCGCTCCTTGCCCGCGCGCATCTCGACCGAGACGATCTGGAACTCCTCGGCGAGCGAGGGGTGCGCGTGCTCCATCTCCTGGGAGACGCGCAGCAGCGCCTGGTCGAGCGACTGGCCCGCCTCGACGCAGACCAGCATCATGTCGAGCGCGTCGGGGAAGCCGTTGCCGATCTCGTCCTGGCGGGCGGCCCGGCGGCGGGTGACCCAGTAGGAGGGCAGCGCATAGCCCGCCGCCACCCCGCCGATGACCGAGTAGGAGAGCACGTCGACCTCGGTCCCGCGCAGCAGCGCGAAGGCGAGCGCGCCGACCCCGATCAGCACCGCGCCCAGCACGCGGGCCACGAAGAAGGCCTGCACCGCGGTGCGCGAGCGATAGCCCGCCTGCATCAGCTTCTCGCGCGCGCCCTTGATCTTCTCCTGGTCCTTGGGCTGGAACAGGGGGGCGAGGGTGGCGAGGCGGCTGGGCTTGGCGGCGTCGGCGCGAAGGCCCGCGGCGTCCTGGCGGCGTCGGGCGCCGGTGGCGTTCGCGCGGCTGGCGGCGGCCAGGCGCATCGCCTCGCGCTCCCGCTCCAGCTTCTGCAGGGGGTCGTTGCGGCGGAACATCAGGATCGGCAGGGCGGTGAAGATCAGGATCAGCCCGAAGCCCCCCATGACCCATACAGGGCCCATGGGGCCGAAGGCCGCGATCAGCGCTTCGAAGATCCGGTTCACCTGCCGCCCGTCTCGCTTCTGCGCGGCGGCGTCCGCCGCGCTGGTTCCCGATCCGGCGCCTGGCCGGCGCCTGCCCCCGTCGGCGCTTCGTCCGCGCCGCTCTTTTCCCCGGCGCGTTGGTCCGCGCCGCTCTCGTTTCTTGCGCGTTGGTCCGCGCCGCTCTTCTGCTCGGCGCGTTCAGCCGCGCCGCTCTTGTCTTCCGCGCCCTGTCCGCGCCGATCTCGCCCTCGGCGCGCCGGGAGGCGCCGCCGTCGTCGCGCCTCGCGCCTGGGCTCAGACCTTGATGTTCACCATCATGCGCATGAAGACGATGTTGATCGCAAGCATCACGCCCACCGCGATGGTGGCGGGCACGAAGAACGGGCTGTCCACCACGCCGTCGTAGTAGTCCGGCCGGATCAGCTGCACCGCGATCAGCGCGAGGATCGGGAAGGCCGAGAGGAACCAGCCCGACCAGCGGCTCTCGGCCGTGATCGCGTTCACCCGGCGGAACAGCTTGAAGCGGGAGCGCACGACCGCCGCGAGCCCCGCGAGGATCTCGGCCAGGTTGCCGCCCGACTGGCTCTGGATCGAGACGGCCATGGCGAGGAAGCGCAGGTCGGGCACCGCGATGCGCTCGGCCATCCGCTCCAGGCTCTCGTTCACGTCGAGGCCGTAGATCGCCTCGTCGGCGATGATGCCGAACTCGGTCCCGATGGGGTCGTCCATCTCCTTGGCCACGATCGACACGGCCGAGGAGAACGGGTGCCCGATGCGCAGGGCGCGCACCATAAGCTCGATCGCCTCGGGGAGCTGCTCCTCGAACCGGGCGAGGCGCTTCTTGGCGCGGCCGTTCACCCAGAAGAACATCACCCCGAAGGCCATCGCCAGCGCCACGGGGGCCGAGACCAGCGGCCCGAGGTTGGTGAAGACCATCAGCGCCACGAAGACCGCGCCTGCGGCCGTGCCGGTCAGCATCATGATCGTGCGCGGCGACCAGGGGATGTTGGCCTGGGCCGCCTTCTCGAAGATCCCCGCCAGCAGGGGCGTGCCCGAGGCGTTGACGTGCCGCTCCCGCTCCTTGCGGAGCTGGGAGAGAACCTCGAGCGGGTCGTCCCCCTTCTCGAGCATCATCAGGCGGCGGTTGACCTTCGCGTTGCGGCGCGCCGAGCGCCCGAAGGCCAGCAGGTAGAGCCCCTCGACCGCGAGGAAGACCCCGATGAAGATCAGTGCGAAGACCAGCGGCGCGACGCTCATGGCTCAGCCCAGCTTGCGGTTGGGAGCGTAGATCTCGGCGGGCAGGTCGTAGCCCCAGGTCGAGAACCGCTCGGCGAAATGGGAGCGGATGCCGCTCGCCTCGAAATGCCCCAGCACGGTGCCGTCGGCGTCGAGCCCGGTGCGCTTGAAGCGGAACACGTCGTGCATGGCCACGACCTCGCCCTCCATGCCGGTGATCTCGGCGATGTGGGTCATCCGGCGGGAGCCGTCCGAGAGGCGCGAGACCTGCACGATCACGTGCACGGCCGAGGCGATCTGCGAGCGGGTGGCCTTAAGCGGGATCTCGATCCCCGACATCAGCATCATGTTCTCGATGCGGCCCACCGCGTCGCGGGGGCTGTTGGCGTGGACGGTGGTCATCGAGCCGTCGTGGCCGGTGTTCATGGCCTGGAGCATGTCCAGAACCTCGTCGCCGCGCGTCTCGCCGACGATGATGCGGTCGGGACGCATTCGCAGCGCGTTCTTGAGCAGGATGCGCTGGGAAACCTCGCCCTTGCCCTCGACGTTGGGCGGCCGGCTCTCCATCCGCGCGATGTGCTGCTGCTGGAGCTGGAGCTCGGCCGTGTCCTCGATGGTGGCGATGCGCTCGTTGTTCGCGATGAAGGACGACAGCGCGTTCAGCGTCGTCGTCTTGCCCGAGCCGGTGGAGCCCGAGACGACCACGTTCAGCCGGGTGGCGACGACGGCCTGGAGGTAGGCGGCCATCTCCTCGGTGAACGCGCCGTAGGCGATCAGGCGGTCGATCGAGAGGGGCGACTTGGAGAACTTGCGGATCGAGAGCAGCGGGCCGTCGACCGCGCAGGGCGGGACCACGGCGTTGACGCGCGACCCGTCGGCGAGGCGCGCGTCCACCCAGGGCTGGCTTTCGTCGACGCGCCGGCCCACGGCCGAGACGATCTTGTCGATCACCCGCAGCAGGTGCTTGTCGTCCTTGAACTCCACGCCCGAGAGCACGAGCTTGCCCTTGCGCTCGACGAAGACCTGCCGGCAGCCGTTGACCAGGATGTCCGAGACGGTGTCGTCCTTCAGCAGCGGCTCCAGCGGGCCGAGGCCGGTGACCTCGTCGATCAGCTCCTGGGTCAGCAGCTCGGCCTCGGCGGCGTTGAGCACCATGCCCATGTCGCGCAGCCCCTCGCGCGCGATGGCGGCGACCTCGCGGCGAAGCTCGGCCTCGGGGACCTTGTCGATGATCGACAGGTTCAGCGTGTCCAGCAGCCTCCGGTGCAGGTCGACCTTCACCTGCATCAGGCGCTGGCGGCGCTTGATCTCGCGGTTCTCGGCGGCGAGCGCTTCGGCCGCGGCGGCGGCCTCGGCCGCCTCCGCGCGCTGGGCTGCGGCCGCGGCGGAGGCCGACATCTCGACGACCTTGGTCTCCGCCTCCTTCTGGTAGCGCTTGAACATGCGCCGATCTCCCTACGCGCCCTCCCGATGGGCGAGCTGAAAGCCTCCCGGCGAAGCGCTCCGCGTCAGGACGGAACCTCGCGGGACGCCTGGACTTCCTCGAGCACGGCGCGGGCGGTCTTGCGGATTTCCTTGCGCAGCGCGTTGCCCGAGGCGAACTCGGCCAGCGGGGAGCCGTGGTCGCAAGCCTGGATCACAGCCTTGCCCCCGTCCGGCAACAACACTCCATACTCGATTCCAAGCGTTTCCGCCATTTTCTTGACCCGGCCTCTTGCGCCGAAATCTCCGAATCCGGGGACCCGGTTCATCACGTAGTCGACCTTGTCGAAGGGCAGATCCTCGGCCTGGAGCGCGCGCAGGAAGCGCAGCATGTTCTGGGCCGAGCGCATGTCGATCTCCATCACCGCCCAGAACCGCTGGGCGGCGGCCAGCGCCGTCTCGGTCCATTCGGTCAGGGTGGTGGGCATGTCGACGATCACCACGTCGAAGGCGTCGCGCGCGAAGCCCAGCAGCTTCTCGACGTCGGCGGGCGCCACGATGTTCAGCGGCAGCGCGTCGGCGGGCGCGGTCAGCACCGAGATGCGCTTGCCCCGATCCTCGAGCGCGGCTGCGAAGCCCGCGGGATCGGCGCGGTCGATGCCGGTCAGCAGCTCGAACACCGAATCCCGGCGCGGCATGTCGAGGTAGGTGGCGACCGAGCCGTACTGGAAGTCGAGGTCGAGGATCGCGATCTTCAGGCCGGTCTTGCGCGCCTCGTTGGCGATCTCCCAGGCGAGGTTGACGGCGAAGGTGGTCGAGCCGACGCCCCCCGCCACGCCGTAGACCGGGTAGATCAGCCCGTTGCGCGCCACGCGGGCCTCGCCCTCCTGGCGCAGGTCGCCCAGCTCGCTCAGGCTTTCGGCCAGCGCGCCGGCGGGCAGCGGCACGGGCAGGAAGTCCTCGGCCCCCGCGCGCATCAGCCGGTGCACGGCCATCGGCGGCAGGTCCTGGACCAGCAGCACCACGATCGAGCCGCGCGCCCGGCCCAGCGAGATCAGCGACAGAAGCTCGTCGATGCGGCCCAGGTCGGTGGCGTCCACCGCGATCAGCGCATAGGCGGGCGGCTTGTCGTCGAGCGCCTTGCGCAGCCCCCTGGGCGTGACCGCGGCCCAGCCGCCGTCGGGAAACTCGGCCTCCAGCTCGCGCCTGAGTCCGTCGAAGGCATCGAGGTTCTCGGCCACGACCATCATGTCGGCCGCTTCGCCCCCGCCGCGTTTCAGGATCATGCCGTCGCGCCCCTTCCCGCCCGCGGCCCAGGGCCGCTTGCCAACGCGCTAACGGACATGGACGCGGTCCGCAAGCCGACCCCGAGCCGCGGCGCGCCGTTCGCGGGGGGAGGAACGCGCCCGCGTCGCGGGCGTCGAGGGGAACCGGGCACGAGCAGGCGCGGCCTCAGCCGCCGCCGGTCGGAAGCGGGATCACCACCTCGCTCTCGTCGGTGGTGTACTGGCTGTAGACGATCTCGGCCCGCTTGCCGTCGAAGCGGCGGCGATCCCAGCCCAGGCCGTAGCCCTCGACCACGGTGGCCACGCGGCGGTTCAGGCGCTCGCGCTCCTCGGTGGGGACGATCGGATCGCGCTCGCCGCGGCTGGCGACCAGCAGCAGGCGGTCGTCGTCGACCCCCATCTCGACCAGCGCGCGGGCGGCGGCGGCGGCGCGGCGCAGGCCGAGCCGGTCGTTGTAGGCGGACGAGCCCACAAGGTCGGCGTGGCCGTAGATCGCCACCAGCACCGAGGGATGCCGGATCAGCCAGTCCGCCTGGGTCTGCAGCGCGGCGAGGGCCGCGGGCTCCAGCTCGGCGCGGTCGAAATCGAAGGTGATCGCGGGATCGGTCTCGATCGCGAAGGCGGCGGCGAGGGCGGCCAGCCGGTCGGGATCGACGATGCCGCGCATCGCGAGGATGTTCTCCTCGTTCGCGTAGGCATGCAGGTCGGGGTTGGGCAGCGCGGCCGAGGGCGTGTCCACGCAGCCCGCCGCGCCCAGCGCCGCGGCCAGCGTCAGCCCCAGCGCGCCACGCCGGTTCGGGGACGGCGCCCGGCGCTCATTCGAGGACATAGCCGAACTCCCCCTCGAAGTTGCGCGAACCGACGGAGCGGGCCACGGGATCGCGCGCCATCTCGAGCTTGCCCAGCAGGAACAGCTCCCGCTCGGAGGGCACGCGCAGGCGGTCGCCGGGAAGCTGGACCACGTCCTCCTTCACCGGGTCGACCAGGTAGGCGGTGACCATGATCACCAGCTCGGTCTGCCGGCGCTGGAAGCCCGAGGAGCGGAACAGCGCGCCCAGGATCGGCACGTCGCCCACCCAGGGGATCTGGGCGGCGTTGTCGCGGAAGTCGTCCTGCAGGAGGCCCGCGATGGCGAAGCTGTCGCCGTCCTTCAGTTCGATGGTGGTGCGCGCGCGCCGGGTCGAGAAGCCGTTGAACTGGATGCCTTGGTTCTCGATCACGATCGAGCTGTCGATGGCCGAGCTCTCGGCCTCGAGCTCGAGGTTGATCAGGTCGCCGTCGACCACGGTGGGGGTGAAGCCGAGGCTGACGCCGAAGGGGCGGTATTCCACGGCGATGTTGCCCTGGTCGCCGCCGTAGACGGGGATCGGATACTCGCCGCCCGCCAGGAAGTTGGCGGTGTCGCCCGACAGGGCCACCAGGTTCGGCTCGGCCAGGGTGCGCGCATAGCCCTTGTTCTCCAGCGCGTCGACGGTCAGCGAGGCGTAGACGCCGCCTGCGCCGAGGCTGATGCCCAGCACGCCCTCGGGCTGGCCGCCGGGGACGTAGCCGGTGTCGGGATCGTCGTCGACCTGGAAGCGGCCGGTGTTGTCGTTGACCAGGAAGTCCGAGGTCTCGCCCCCGATTCCCCAGTTGCCGGTGCGCACGCCGAAGGCCCAGTTGAAGCCCAGCTCCTTGGCGGCCTGGCGCTGCACCTCGGCGAAGCGCACGCGCAGCAGCACCTGCTGGGAGCCGCCCACGGTCATCATGTTCGAGACCCGGCCCGGCGCGTAGCGCTCGGCCAGCTCCAGCGCCCGCGACAGGCGCACGGTCGAGGAGACGTTGCCCGACAGCACGATGCCGTCGGCCGCGGCGCGCACCTGGATGCGCTCGCTGGGCAGGATGTCGGCCAGCCGCTCCTTGAACTCGGCGAGGTCGGGACCGACCGAGACGGCGATGTTGGTGATCAGCCGCCCGTTGGGCCCCAGCAGGGTCAGCGTGGTGCGCCCGGCCTGCTTGCCCAGGATGTAGATCGAGCGGTTCGACAGCGCCGCGACGTCGGCGATGGCGGGGTTGGCGACCGAGACCTCGGCGAAGGCCTCGGCGGATTCGATGACGATGGCGCGGTTGACGGCGACGGAGAGGTCCGGGGCGGCGGCGCCCTCCAGCACCCGGATCACCGGCGCGCCCTGGGCCTGCGCCGCGAGGGGCGCGAGCGCGACCGAGGCGCCGACCAGCAGCGTCCCGACGGTCGACGTCAGGGTGCGCGCGATGGCGGTCCATCGCGCTTGGTGGCGGCGCCGGTTCATGCCGCTGTCCCTCTCACTGCCGATACCTCGCTTTAAGAGTCACGCGCAAACCCCGGTAACCAAGCCTTTTTCCATTTCATCGATCAAGACGGTTCGCGGCCGATCCCGACAGGATTGCCGGCGGGACTCGCAAACTGTGGCCAATTGGCGACGCTGGGGCGCACAGCCGGCGGACCGTCGCCGCCACGGGGACCGTCGCCGCCACGGGGACCGGCGTGGGGCCGGCGCCAGCGCGGCGAGGCCCTGCCCCGCGCCGGGAACGCGGCGCGGGAGGCGTCGACGGCGCGGCGGAGGGCCCCGAAACGAAACGCGCCGCGGCCCGGGCGGGTCGCGGCGCGATGGAACGACGGGAGGGGCCGATCGCGGCCCGTCTCGCCGGTCAGTGCATGGTCTTGACCTCGACCTGGCTGCCGCGGCGCACGATCACCTTCACCTCGGGCTCGGGGGCCGGGGCGGCCTCGACGGGCTCGGGCTCCGGCGCGGGCTCCTCCTCGACCACGCCCAGCAGGGCGTTGCGGTCGAGCACGCCCGAGTCGCCGGCGGTGTCGGCGCCGAAGCCGCGCAGCGACAGCGACAGGTTGCCTACGGTCGAGGCGAGCGTCAGGGCCTGCACCTGCTCGGGCGTGCCCTGCACGGTGACGGTCTTGGCGATCTTGGCCTCGATCCGGTCGGGATCGGTGTCCTGGTCGACGGCCACGATCTCGATGTTCTGGATCAGCACGCGCGCGGTGGGGCCGGCGCGGTCCTTGGTGGTCAGGATGATGTCCACGCGCGAGCCCGGCAGCAGGAAGCCGCCCACGGCCGAGGCCGCGTCGACGGGCAGCGTGTAGGCGCGCATCCCCGGCTCGATCAGCGTGGCGACGGTGGCCTTCTGGCCGAAGCCGGTGATCTTGGTCTTAAGGATCAGCTCGTTGGGCTCCATGCGGCGGAGCACGGTGCGCGGCTTCTCGTCCTCGGTCTCGCCGAACAGGTCGGTGGGCGAGGTGAAGGCGTTCTCGGGCACGGCGTCGGCGGGCCAGCGCACGACCTTCACGTCGGCGCGCGTCAGCGGCTGGCCGAACTTGAGGTCCTTGTTGGCGACGGCCACGGGCACGGTGGCGACCGGGTCGCCTGCGCGCGCCTCGGCGGCCTGCACCTTGGCGAACACGTACCAGGCCGCGCCCCCTGCGAGCGCCAGGCCCATGACGAAGATGAAGACGGCGAGCGATCTCATGGCGACCTCGCGGCAGTCCGGGGTTTCAAAATGGCATGAGCCGCCCTCGATCCGTTGATCGGAGGGCGGCTCGGCCGATCGGCGCCTGGCCGCGGCTTCCGCCCGGCTGCCGCGTCACGCCATGCGCGACGCGGTCGAAGCCTCGGAAGCCTCGCGGCTCAGGTCAGGATCACTCCCAGGTCTGCGTGGAGACGACGCCGGCGCCCTCGCCGAGCTCGGACGAGATCGAGGAGATCAGGCCGTCGACGCCGCCCGACAGGGTGGTGATCGCGCCGATCGAGAGGATCACGACGGCGGCGGTCAGCACGACCCAGTCGACGGTCACGGCGCCGGACTCGTCGGAAATGGCGCGGCGGGCTTTGGCGAAGATGTTCATCTCAGGCTTCCTTTTGCAACACGGGGTCCCGGCTGATGCCTGTTGGGGATCCCTAATCGCCCACTCGGGCGAACACTACACAACCCCGGACCGGGGCACTTTACTGCGCCCCATCGGGGGCGGTCTGGTTCGCGGCTTTGGATACCCTCTGCTGCGGTGCTCATATACATGAACGTCTCGATCAGGGAAATCAACCTGATTCGTGGCCTGCGGCACCAAGAAATCCACTCATGTTTAGATTGATATTTGGTGAACGGCCGGTCGGAAAGTTGCGAGACCCGAACAACGCAGCTCCTGCTCGACCGTGTCGGGGCGCCGATAACCGCATGAAGACTCTGGCTCTTCGGCGGCGACGCGCGGGCGGCCCGTCGGTCTGCGTCGGAGAAGGGCGGAACCGGGGCGGCCTGGCGGCGCGGGTCGGGCGAGCGGGCTCCGGGGCGAAAAAACGGCCGACGCGTTCCTGAACGGAGGTCTCAGATCCACGAATCCTCGACGGCCACCGCGCCGTCGTTCAGCAGCTGGGTCACCGCGTCGAGGAGAGTCTGGATGCCGTCGGCGAACGTGCTGCCGAAGCTGAGGGCGAGCATGATGACGCTCGCCGACAGAATCACGAAATCCGCGGTCACCGCGCCTTCGTCGCGTGCCAGAAGGCACCGGATGTGCTTGTACTCGAGCAACATGTACGCACCGCTGCGATCAACTGGCGATATCCTACACCATAGCCGAGCTTTCAGCCATATGAACCCTGTCTCCATTCAGGCTTCAGGCGCCGCACAGGCCGCGGTCGCGGGGTCCGCCCCCGCCCGGCGGCGCCGCGCCCTCGCTCTGGCGGTCGCGGCGGGGCTGCTTCTGGCGAGGCCGGCGGAGGCGCAGCTGGGGTTCGCGCAAGGGACGACCCAGACCGAAAGCAGCTTCACCTTTCGGCGAGTCACCCCGCCTCCCCCCGGGACCCGGAAGCGGATCATCTTGCAAAGTCATGGCTCTAGCGCGCCGAAGCCCGCCGCGGCGGAGGGGTTCTGGGCCCGCCCCGGCACGGCCCCCGGCCTGACCCCGCGCCGCCCGCTCGCGCCCGCGCTCGCGGCGGCGGCGGCCCATGCGACGGCGACGGGCGCGGGCGCCCGCGCGGCCGTCGATCGCGCGGTCGCGCGCCGGATCATGGCCGCTCACGGTTCCGCGATGCTGGCGGCGGCGCGAGGCTCGGACCTGTCGCTGACCCTGCTGCTGGCGGTGGCGATCGCGGAATCGGGCGGTGATTCGCGCGCGGTCAGCCCCAAGGGCGCGCAAGGCATGATGCAGCTGATGCCCGCCACCGCCGCGGGCCTGGGCGTGCGCGACCCATTCTCGCCCGAGCAGGCGGCGCCCGGCGCCGCGCGCCATCTCGACGGGCTGCTGCGCCGCTTCGACGAGGATCCGGTGGCCGCCCTGGCCGCCTACAACGCCGGCGCGGGCGCGGTGCAGACCAGCGGCGGCGTGCCCCCCTACCCCGAGACGCGCGGCTACGTCCCCCGGGTGCTGGCCGCCGCCGCCGCCCTGCAGGAGCTGTGCGAGACCCCGCCGGCCAGCTTCCGCGATCCGTGCCTTCCCTCGGTCGAACTGGCGCCCTCCGCCGCCCTGGCCGCCCGCGGCCCTCGCGGGGGCTGAGCGGCGCCTCCCTGGACGGCGCCCCAGAACGGCGAAGGGCCCCCGCGATGCGGAGGCCCCTGCCCGTCTGCGAAGCTGAGCGGCGGCGTCAGGCCACCAGCGTCGCCTCGGTCTTCGCGCGCACCTCGTCCATGTCAACGCCCTCGGCGAGCTCGATCACCTTCAGCCCGCCCTCGACCACGTCGAAGACGCCGAGGTTGGTGATGATGCGGTCGACCACGCCCGCGCCGGTCAGCGGCAGGGTGCATTCCTTCAGCAGCTTCGATTCGCCCGCCTTGTTGGCGTGATCCATGATCACCACCACGCGGTTGACGCCGGCCACCAGGTCCATGGCGCCGCCCATGCCCTTCACCAGCTTGCCCGGAATCATCCAGTTGGCGAGGTCGCCGTTCTCGGCCACCTCCATCGCGCCCAGGATCGCCATGGCGATCTTGCCGCCGCGAATCATCGCGAAGCTGGTCGAGGAGCCGAAGTAGGCGGTGTGCGGCAGCTCGGTCACCGTCTGCTTGCCGGCGTTGATCAGGTCGGGGTCGACCTCGTTCTCGGTCGGGAAGGGGCCGATGCCCAGCATCCCGTTCTCCGACTGCAGCGTCACGTCCACCCCCTCGGGGATGTAGTTGGCCACCAGCGTCGGGATGCCGATCCCGAGGTTCACGTACATGCCGTCCTCGAGCTCCTGCGCGGCTCGGGCGGCCATCTGGTCACGGTCCCAGGGCATGTCTGTTCTCCTCGGGTCAGGCCGCGCGGGTGGTGCGCTTTTCGATGCGCTTCTCGAACTCGCCCTGGATCAGGCGGTGCACGAAGACGCCGGGCAGGTGGATCGCGTCGCCGTCGAGCTCGCCGGGCTGGACGATCTCCTCGACCTCGCAGACGCAGACCTTGCCGCACATGGCGGCGTCCGGGTTGAAGTTCCGCGCCGTCTTGCGGAACACGAGGTTGCCGGTGGTGTCGGCCTTCCAGGCCTTCACGATGGAGAGGTCGGCGACGATGGCCCGCTCCAGGATGTAGGTCTGGCCGTCGAAGTCCTTGTGCTCCTTGCCCTCGGCGATCTGGGTGCCGACGCCGGTCTTGGTGTAGAAGCCCGGGATGCCGCAGCCGCCGGCGCGCATGCGCTCGGCGAGCGTGCCCTGGGGGTTGAACTCCAGCTCCAGCTCGCCCGACAGGTACTGGCGCATGAACTCCGCGTTCTCGCCCACGTAGGACGAGATCATCTTCTTCACCTGCTTGGTCTGCAGCAGCACGCCCAGGCCGAAGTCGTCCACGCCGCAGTTGTTGGAGGCGATGGTCAGGTCCTTCGTGCCCGCGTCGCGGATCGCGGCGATCAGGTTCTCGGGGATGCCGCTCAGGCCGAAGCCGCCGGCGGCAATGGTCATTCCGTCGAACAGGAGGCCGTCGAGCGCCTCCGCGGCGGAACCATAGACCTTCTTCATGCAACTCCTCCGGTTCGCGCGGGGGCCATGAGGGCGGGCCGCACGGCCCCTCCCCGGCCCCGGTCTCCCCCTTAGTTGCGCGCCCCCGCCCGCGCTGTCAACGCAGGTGCAGCACGCGGGCGCAGGCGGTCGGCACGGGGGTGGAGCGACGGGCGCCCGCCCCGGGGGACGACGCACGGAAGCCGGGGCCGGCGGGCCGCGACGCCGACGCCGCGACCGCCGCGGGAGGCCCCGGGTCGCGCCCGGGGCGCCTTGGTCGCGCGCGACGCGCCCCTCAGCACTCGCCCAGGGCGCGGTCCATGATGGCGATCGCCGCCTCGACCTCGTCCTCGCTCACGGTCAGGGGCGGGGCGATGCGGAAGATCGAGGTCATGCCCTCCAGCGCCGCGATGTTCACCGACAGGCCCAGCTCCATGCAGCGCTTCATCACCGCCTTGCCGTAGGCGTTGGCCGGGGCCTTGGTGGCGCGGTCCTCGACCACCTCGAGCCCGCACAGCAGGCCGCGGCCGCGGACGTCGCCGATGCGGGGGTGCTTCTGGCCGAGGTCGCGCAGGCGGCCGCGCAGCACCTCGCCCATGGCGCCGGCGCGGGCGGCGAGGCCGTCGCGGGCCACGATCTCCATCACCTTAAGCCCCACCGCGGCCGGCAGGGGATCGGAGACGTGGGTGGTATAGAAGAGGAACCCCCGTTCGGCGCAGGTCTCCTCGATCTCGGCCGAGGTGATCGTGGCGGCCAGCGGCAGACCGGCGCCGAGGGTCTTGGAGAGCGTGAGGATGTCGGGCGTCACCCCGTCCCGCTCGAAGGCGTACATCAGGCCGGTGCGCCCGATGCCGGTCTGCGCCTCGTCGAGGATCAGCAGCATGCCGCGGGCCTCGCATTCCTCCTTCAGGGCGCGCAGGTAGCCCTCGGGCAGGTCGAGGATGCCGCCCGTCGACAGGATCGGCTCGGCGATGAAGGCGGCGAGGCCGCCGTTCGACTGCGCGTCGATCAGGCGGAAGTCGGCGGCCAGCAGCTCCCGCCAGCCCGGCCCGTCCTCGCCGAAGCGGGGACGGTAGGCCGAGGGCGCGGGGATCGCGAAGGCCCCCGGCATGCCCGGCCCGTAGCCCTTGCGCCCCGCCGAGAAGGTCGCCGCCGCCGCGCCCCCGGTCATCCCGTGCCAGGACTGGGCGAAGGAGACCACCTCCCACCCGCCGGTGAAGCACTTGGCCATGCGGATCGCGGCCTCGTTGCTCTCGCCCCCCGTCGAGAGCAGCAGCACCCGGTCCAGTCCCTCGGGCAGCGAGTCGACCAACGCCTCGGCCAGCGCCACCACCGGCTCGCTCAGCATGCCGGAGTAGAGATGCGCCAGCCGCCCCGCATAGTCGCGGATCGTCTCGGTGATCTCGGGGTGCGAGTGGCCCAGCACCGCCGACATCTGGCCCGAGGTGAAGTCGAGGATCGGGGTCCCGTCGGCCTTGAACACCCGCGTGCCCTGCGCCGAGGCGATCTCGCCCTCGAAGAACTCGGGCCCGTAGCGGACCATGCGGCTGCGGGCGCGGGTCATGAAGTCGGCGGTCATCGGGGCCTCTCCTGGCGGGGTGCGGTCTCGCGCAGGATGGCGGACGGGCGCGGCGCGGTGGCGTCGAAATTCGCGATCCCGCGAGAAATTCTCTCGCGACGCCCCGATCTGCGCGAGAAACTCGACCGATCGCGAGGAAACGGGAGAGACCCATGCTCGACGGAATCGACCGCCGCCTGCTGCTGGCCCTGCAGGCGGACGCGCGGCGCACCAACGCCGAGCTCGCCGAGGAGGTGGGGCTCAGCATGTCGGCCTGCGCCAAGCGCACGGCGCGCCTGTGGGGGGAGGGGCTGATCGCGGGGGCGGTGGCGATCCTCGACCGCAGGCGGTTCCGCCGGCCGGTGACGGCGATGGTCACGGTCACCCTGACCTCGCCGACCACCCGCAACTCGGACGCCTTCGTGCAGGCGATCCTGAAGCACGACCAGGTCCAGCAGTGCCACGTGGTGACGGGAGATTTCGACTTCCTGCTGATGATCCAGGCCCGCTCGATCGAGGCCTATCACGACTTCGCCCTCGAGGTTCTGGGCGCCCTGCCCTTCGTGCAGGCCTACAAGACCACCTTCGTCCTGCGCACCTGGCGCAACCGCGACGCCCTGCCCGGCTGGTGCCTCGAGGCCGCGCCGGAGGGCTGAGCGGCACCGCCGACGGCGGTTTTTCCGCGGCCAGGCGCCGCCGGGGGGCTGGCGCCGCCCTCGCGAGGCGCCATCTTCACGAGGGATCAACCTTTGCCGGACCACACAACGGGGCCTGACGCCGTTGCTCGGCGCGGGTGGCCCTGACGTCGTCGCGCGGCGCGGGGCCGCCGTTGCCGCCGCCCGGTCCCTTGGCTAGGGTCGCCCGAACCCATGGGAGGATGCCCAGATGAACGTCGCCGTGACTTTCCCCGTCAAGCTCAAGGACCCGTCCCTGCTGACCGGCCGCGCCTATATCAACGGCCGCTGGCGCGATGGGGACGGCGAGGCCACCTTTCCGGTGACCAACCCGTCCACCGGCAAGGCGATCCAGGAGGTCGCCGACTGCTCGGTCGCCATGACCACCGAGGCGATCGACGCCGCCTACGACGCCCAGAAGAAATGGGCCAAGATGCTCGCCTCCGAGCGCTGCGCGCTGGTCGAGAAGCTGCATGACCTGATGGTCGAGAACGCCGACGACCTCGCCGCGATCCTGACCGCCGAGCAGGGCAAGCCCGTGACCGAGGCCAAGGGCGAGATCATGTACGGCGCGAGCTTCCTCAAGTGGTTCGCCGAAGAGGGCAAGCGCATCTACGGCGACACCATCCCCGCCGCCGCGCCCGGCAAGCGGATCGTGGTGCTCAAGCAGCCCGTGGGCGTCGTCGCCTCGATCACGCCGTGGAACTTCCCCAACGCGATGATCACCCGCAAGATCGGCCCGGCGCTGGCCTCGGGCTGCACCGTCGTCGCGCGCCCGGCCAAGCAGACGCCGCTCAGCTGCACCGCCATCGCCGTGCTGGCCGAGCGGGCGGGCTTCCCCGCGGGCGTCTTCAACGTGATCACGTCGTCCTCCGCCTCGCCCATCGGCAAGGAGCTCTGCACCAACCCCAAGGTGCGCAAGCTGACCTTCACCGGCTCGACCGAGGTGGGCCGCATCCTGATGGAGCAGTGCGCCGGCGACATCAAGAAGCTGAGCCTCGAGCTCGGCGGCAACGCGCCCTTCATCGTCTTCGACGACGCCGACCTCGACGCCGCGGTCGAGGGGGCCATGGGCTCCAAGTTCCGCAACGCCGGCCAGACCTGCATCTGCGCCAACCGCATCTACGTGCAGAAGGGCGTCTACGAGAAGTTCGCCGAGAAGCTGGCCGCCAAGGTCCATGACCTGAAGGTCGGCGACGGATTCGACGAGGGCGTGGCCGTCGGCCCGATGATCGACGCCGCCGGTATGGCCAAGGTCGAGGAGCACGTGCAGGACGCCGTCTCGAAGGGCGCCGAGATCGAGTTCGGCGGCTTCCCCCACGCGCTGGGCGGCAGCTTCTACACCCCCACCGTCCTCACCGGCGTGACTCAGGAGATGATGGTCGCGAAGGAAGAGACCTTCGGCCCCGTCGCCCCCCTCTTCGCCTTCGAGACCGAGGACGAGGTCGTGGCCATGGCCAACGACACCGAGTTCGGCCTCGCCTCCTACTTCTATTCCCGCGACATCGGCCGCTGCTTCCGCGTGGCCGAGGCGCTGGAATACGGCATCGTCGGCGTGAACGACGGCCTGCCCTCGACCGCGGTCGCCCCCTTCGGCGGCGTCAAGCAGTCGGGCCTGGGGCGCGAGGGCTCGAAATACGGGATCGAGGACTTCCTCGAGGTGAAGTACCTGAGCCTCGGCGGCATCTGATCCCCCGCGGAGGGCGCGCAGACCGCGCGCCTTCCGGCCCCGCCGCCGCGCGCCCGCCGGGCGCGCGCGGCCTCATCCCCGGCGCCGCGAGGGCCGGGACCCTGCGTCTGGCGGCGCCCCGCCGCCCCGCGCGATCCGCTGCGAGGTCGAGCCAGACGGCCGGTCGCCGGCACGCGCCGGGC
Organism: Albimonas marina; assembly: GCF_029223255.1. GTDB lineage: Bacteria > Pseudomonadota > Alphaproteobacteria > Rhodobacterales > Rhodobacteraceae > Albimonas. Next base: position 269,380 of record NZ_JARHUC010000006.1, on the reverse strand, counting down.
CTGACCCGCGGCCCTTCCCGACCGCGCCGCCTTCGGACCTTTTCCGCTCCGCGCGCCGGCGAAAGGTCGCCAGCCGGGGCTCCCGCGCCTATCTCCCGACGCACGGCGCTCTCGATCACGCGTGCCGGCGCGCCGCCGCCCTTCCTCCTTCCCGGACCGCCGTTTCGCCGATGCCCCTCTCCTTCCACCTGCCGCTCGACACCCCGCGCCTGCGCCTGCGCGCGCCGCGGGCGGCCGACGCGCCGGCGCTGGATGCGATCTTCTCGGACCCGCTCGCCATGGCCCGGGCCGGCGGACCCCGCCCCACCGGCTACGGCGAGGCCTGGGCGCAGGAGCAGCGCGAGGCCCTTGCCATGGGCGAGCCCGCCGCCCTGGCGATCGAGCGGCGCGGGCGCGAGGGGCTCGTGGGCGTTGCCGGCATCGTCCCCGGCCCCGCTCCCGAAGCGCCGCGGCTGACCGTGCTTGTCGCGCCCGCCCATCGCGGCGAGGGCCTGGGCGCAGAGGCCGCCGCCGCGGTTCTGATCGCCGCCTTCGCGCGCCCCGCCGTCTCGCGCAGCCCGGTCACCCGCCGCCCCGTCTCGCGCCCGCCCGATCCCGAGGACGGCCCCGCCCGGATCGAAGCGCTGGCCGCCCCCGACGACGCCGCCCTGATCCGCACGCTCGAGAAGGTCGGCCTGCGCTACGCAGCGCTCGACCTGCGGGCGGGCGGCATGCAGGTCTACGTCCTGCACCGGCCCTGAGGCGCCCTCCGGCCCGCCGGCCGCCGTTCGCGTCTGCGTGAGGCGGGGCGCGCGGGCGACCTGCGGCGTTGCCCCTGCGCGATGCGGGCGCCTATCGTCGGACATGCGCAACCGGATCCGCTCCCTGCTGCTCTCCCTGCTCCTGCCCGCCCTCGCGGCGGGCCCCTCCGGCGCGTCGGCGCAGGCGGGGGGCGCGGTCGAGGTGGACGTGGAGCTGATCCTGGCCGTCGACATCTCCCGCTCGATGGACATCGAGGAGCTGCAGCTCCAGCGCGACGGCTACGTCGCCGCCCTGCGCGACCCGGAGGTGATCCGCGCCATCCAGGGCGGGCTGGTGGGGCGGGTGGCGCTGAAATATTTCGAATGGGCCGGGCCCGGCCGGCGGGGCATCGTCAGCGGCTGGGTCCTGCTCGACGGGCCCGAGGCCGCGAACGCCTTCGCCGACGATCTCGCGGTCGGCCCGATCACCGCCGCCGTGGGCACCTCGATCTCGGGCGCGATCGACTACGGCGTCGCCGCCTTCGAGGGCAACGGCTACGAGGGGTTCCGGCGGGTCATCGACATCTCGGGCGACGGGCCCAACAACGCCGGCCGCCCGGTGACCCAGGCGCGGGACGAGGCGGTCGCGCAGGGCGTGGTGATCAACGGCCTGCCGCTGATGCTGAAGGCCAACGACGGCCCCTTCAGCCTGCGCGAGCTCGACGTCTATTACGAGGACTGCGTGATCGGCGGGCCGCTCAGCTTCGTGCTGCCGCTGTGGGATTCGGCGCGGTTCGCCGAGACCATCCGGCGCAAGCTGATCCTCGAGATCGCGGCGCCGCGGATCGTCCCCCGCCCGCCGCCCTCGATCCGGGCGCCGGCCGGGGCGGCGGCGATCCCGGCGCAGCTCGGCCTCGGCCCCGCGACGCGCGCGCCCCGCATCAACTGCCTGATCGGCGAGGAGCGTCGGCGCCGCTGGATGGAGGGCGGCGGCTGGGACTGGTGAGCCCGGCCTCGCCCGCCACCGCCCTCTCCGCCGCCGGACCCAGCGCGCCGCCCTGCCGCGCGCGCAGCTTCGCGAGCCGAAGCGCGAGCTCCCGCGCGGCGACCGAGCGGGCCGGGCGAGCGGCCCCGCGCCCCCCCTCGGCACGGCTCGGCGGCGCCTCGTCCACCGCGGGGCCGGCGCCGTGGCCAGTCTTGTCCCAGAAGGCGGGCGCGGCCACCGATTCGACCAGCGCCTTGAAGGCCGCCAGCGTCGCCAGCGGCCAGTAGCCCAGCAGCGGCAGCGCCTTCCACACGCTCGCCCGCCAGCCCGCGCGCCTGAGCCCCGCCATCACCGAGGCGACCAGGATCCCCTGCCCCGCGTGCATGAACCCCAGCAGAGTGAGCAGCAGCCAGCCGGGCGCGTTCAGCAGCGGCGCGCCGGAGGAGACGAGCGGCCACGCCAGCAGCGCCGTCCAGAACAGCGGCTGCGACAGGAAGGCGGCGCCGGCGCCCACGAAATGGATCTGCATCCCCAGGAAGCCGCGCCAGCCCAGGTCGCCCCACAGCCGGATCGGGTCGCGCATATGGGTCAGCCAGGTCTGGAAATAGCCCTTCTGCCAACGCGAGCGCTGGCGCAGCCAGGCCTGCAGGCGGGTGACGGCCTCCTCGCCCGTGTCGGAATCGAACATCCGCGTTTCGTAGCCCGCCCGCGCCAGGCGCACGCCCAGGTCCGCGTCCTCGGTCACGTTCCAGGCGTCCCAGGCGCCCAGCCGCTCCAGCACCCGGCGGCGCAGGAACAGCGAGGTGCCCGCCAGCGGAATCGGTGCCCCCAGCCGCGCCAGCGCCGGCAGCACCAGGTGGAACCAGGTCGCGTATTCCATGGCGAAGCAGCGCGCGAGCCAGCCCCGGCGCCCATTGGTGATGCGCAGCCGCGCCTGCAGGCAGGCGACGCGGGGCGGCGCGCGGGCGAAGGCCTCGACCGCCTTGCGCAGCTGCTGCGGCTCGGGCCGGTCCTCGGCGTCGTAGACGCCCACGATGGTCCCGCGCGCGAAGTCTAGCGCGTGGTTCAGCGCGCGGGGCTTGGTGCGGGGCGCGCCGGGCGGGGCCGGGATCACCCGCAGCCAGGGGGGCGGGTCGGCCGCGGCGATGGCCTCGCAGGTCTCGGGATCGTCCGCCTCCACCGCGAGGATCACGTCCAGCCGCTCGGCCGGATAGTCGAGCCGGCGCAGAGCGTCGATCAGGCCGGGGGCGGCCTTCGGCTCCTTGTAGAGGGGGATCAGAAGGGTGACGCAGGGCAGCAGCGCCGTTCCCCCGGCGGGAGGCGTCTGGCGCCGCGCGCGACGCTCGGGCCGCATCAGCAGGGCGGCGATGCGCACGCTCATGTTGGCCGCATTCAGGGTCAGGGCCGCGAGGAACAGCGCGGCCAGCGCCAGGCCCGGCGCCGCGACGACGGCCGCCGGCGCCGCCAGCAGCGCCAGCAGCACGCCCAGCCGCGCGCCGCCCCCCGACAGGCCGCGCGCCGAGAGCGGCGCGGGCGTGCGCCGCGCGGCGCGATCCGCGCGACGCGCAGCCGGCAGCGACAACAGCGCCGCGTCGAACCCGGGCGCGGAGCAGGCCGCGACCGCGACCTGCGCGTCGCGCGGCAGGTCGAAGGCGCGGCGCGCGGCCTCGGGGTCGCGCAGCAGGCGGGCGGGGTCGGGGGCGGCCAGGAAGATCCGGCGCGGGTCCGAGGGATCCCGCCGCCAGGGCACGGCGCGCCAGGCCACCATCGCCTCGACCGACGCCTCCGCCATCAGCTCCGGGTCCGGCGGATCCCGCGCGAGGTCGACCAGCGGCACGTCCTGCTGGGCGGCGACGGCGCGGGCCAGCGCCTCGGGCGAGGTCAGGCCGTGGGCCACCAGGATCTCCCCCAGCGGCGCGCCGAAGCGGCGCTGGCGGCGCAGGGCGACGGCGACCGACAGCTCGCTCGCGCCGCCGTCGCGCACCAGCAGCGCGCCCAGACGCTCCGTCGGCGGACGACGGGGGCGGATCGAGGGGGCGAGCGCGGCCGCCCCGCGCAGGGCGACGCGCCGCGCCGAGGGACCGGAGCGCGGGGCCATGCCGGATCGGGACCTGTGCGCAGAGAGCAGGGGCGGACGCCCGAAGCTCTCGCGACAGGGTTAAGGATGAGTGAAGGCGCGCGAAGGACCGCGCTTCAGCCGGTCAGCGCGGCGCCGTCGCGGCGGGGATCGGCCGCGGCCTCCACCGCCCCGCCCGGCGCGCGGCGCACGGCGTGGACGCCGCCGAAGAACAGGCTGTCCTGCGGCCAGGGGCGCGCGGCGGGGAAGGCGCGCAGCAGCTCGGCGCGCTCGCGCTCGGGGAAGCGGTCCTCGAAGTCGATCGAGGGGCCGGCGGGGGCGCGGGGATCCTCGGGCGGCGCGGCATGCTCCACATGCAGGCGCGGCGCCTCGACGGCCCGGTCCAGCGCCTCGCCCCCGTCCGCCAGCCGCGCGATCGCCTGCGCCATCGCCGAGCGGATGCGGTTCGAGCCGCCCGAGCCCAGCGCCGCGACGCTGCCGTCCGGCCAGGCCATCAGCGTGGGCGCCATCATCGAGGCGAGCCGCACGTCGGTCGCCCAGCGGTCGAGCCCCAGCGGCAGCAGGTCCGCCTCGCCCAGCATGTTGTTGGCCATGGTCCCCGTGCCCGGAACCACCCGCCCGCAGCCCTCCCCGTTCGAGAGGGTCAGCGCCGCGGCCATGCCCGAGGCGTCGATGGCCGAGACATGCGTCGTCCCGCGGGTCGAGGGCGGCCGGGCGGCGAGCGCGCGCAGCCGCGCCTCCCCCTCCGGTCCCAGCAGGGCGAAGACCGCGGCGTCGCCGCCCTGCTCCAGCGTCTCGGCCCGCGCGCGGGCGACGAGGGCCAGCGCCTGCGCCCACTCGGCGGCCGAGGCCGAGCGGGGCGCTAGCCGCAGGGCCAGCGCGATCAGGGCGCCGCCGAGCGAGGGCTCGGGGTTCAGCGACAGGCGCGCGGGCCCGCGGGCGGCCTCCAGCGGCGCGCGCCAGAGGGGGCGGTAGGCGGCCAGGTCCTCGACCGTGAGGTGCCCGCCGTCGGCGGCGACCGAGGCCAGCGCCTGCCCGATCTCGCCGTCCTGGAACAGGCGCGCGCCCTCATGGGCGAAGGCGTCGAGCGCGTCGGCCAGCGCGGGGTTGGCCAGCGTCTCGCCCGCCACGGCCAGCGTCTCGCCGTCGGGGCAGAACAGGGCGGCCGCGGCGGGGGTGGCGCGGCAGATCGGGGCGATCACCTGCAGGACGTGGGCCTGGAAGGCCGAGAACGGCAGGCCCCGCCCGGCCGCCTGAACCGCGGGGCCCGCCAGCTCGCGCAGGGGCACGCGGCCGAAGCGGGCGTGCGCCTCGGCGAGGCCGGGGACGACGCCGGGCGTCGCGATGGCGGCGGCGCCGATGTGGAAGGTCTGGCGGGCGTCGCCGAAGTCCGCCTCGATCTCGCGCAGGTCCAGCTCGCGCTCGGGCACGCGGCGGCGGGGGGTCTGCACGAAGAAGTCCAGCACGCGGGAGCGGCCCGAGGGCTCGCGCACCGCCAGGAAGCCGCCGCCGAAGAGGCCCGCGAGCAGCGGCTCGGCCGCGCAGGCGGCGAGGGCTGCGGCGACGACGGCGTCGACCGCGGTGCCGCCCGCGCGCAGCGCCTCGGCCCCCGCCTCGGCCGTGGCCGCATGTCCTGCCGCGATGGCGAAACGCCCCATCTCTCCGCCCCTCTCCCGCCCATGCCGGTCCGCGCCTGCGCTCCGCCGGCGCGTCTCGTCGATGCCTCTAAGGGCGACTCGCCCGCCGGGGTCAAGGATCGCGTGGCGGGTCGCGCCTGCGGGCGCCTGTCGCCCCCCGGAGCGTCGGGAGCGGCGCCGGCGCGCCTCAGACCGGATCCTTGTGGACGATCACCTCGGCGTCGGGGAAGGCGTCGAGCATCCGGTGGCGCAGGGCCGCGCCGATGTCGTGGGCCTCGCGCAGGGGGAGGTCGCCCGGCAGCTCGACATGGATCTGCACGAACAGGCGCCGGCCGGAGGTGCGGGTCTTGAGGTCGTGGTAGCCCGACAGGCCCGGGTGCCCGTCCGCGATCTCCTGCAGGCGGCGCAGGGTCTTCGCGTCGGCGCCGTGGTCCATCAGCGCCCGCCAGCCCCGCCGCGCCACCCGGAAGGCGCCGGCCAGCAGCAGCCCCGCCGCCGCGAGCCCGACCAGCGAGTCGAGATCCGAGATCCCGAACCAGGCCGAGGCCGCCAGCGCCGCCATCGCCCCGATGTTGGGCAGAAGGTCCGAGAGGTAGTGCAGCGAATCCGCCACCACCACCGGACTGCCGGTCTTGCGCGCGACCCGCAGCTGCCACCAGACCAGCCCCAGCGTCATCACGATCGAGAAGGCCATGACGCCCATGCCCAGCTCTTCGCGCGCAAGCGGCGGGGGCGCGTCGAGCAGCAGGCGCCGGATCGCCTGCCAGCCGATCAGCAGACCGGACAGCGCCACCAGCCCGGCCTGGCCGAGGGAGGCGAGATCCTCGGCCGAGCCATGACCGAAGGCGTGCTCCTCGTCCGGCGGCTTGGAGGCGTAGAGCACCGCCGCCAGCCCCGCGAGGGAGGCGACCGCGTCGATGGCCGAATCCGCGAGGCTCGCCGCGACGCCCAGCGAGCCGGTCTCGCGCAGGGCCCACAGCTTGGCGACGGCGAGCATCAGCGCGACGGCGACCGCGGCCGCGCCCGCGGACGCCGCCAGCCTGTCGTCGCCCTTGATGTTCAGCCGTTCGCCCATGTCCGCGATCTAAGCGCCTGCCGCCCGGCGGGCAACGGCCGCGTCGCCGCGCCGACGGGGGGCCGAGGGCGGCCCGAGCGCGGGACGGGCGCGCCCTTCCCCGGCGCGAGGCGCTCCGGCGCCGAAGGACCGCGGGCGCGCCGCGGCCCGGCCGTGGAATCGCCGGGTTCGCGGGTCAGGGTGCGACGGAACGAGGGGGGTTCGTGCGTGACAGGTTCGATGGGGGGCGAAGGTCGCCGCCCGGCCGTCCGCATCCGCGCCGGAGGAACGCTCGTGTTCCACGCCTTCGTCAGCCGCCGCGGCGCCCTGCGCGCCGCCCTGGGGGGAGCCGGCCAGGTGCCCCCCGCCTCCTTCGAGATCGCGCCCGCCCGCCCCTGCGCCGAGGCGCCCTCCGCCGCCCCGGCCGAGCTCGCCCCCGCCGCCGCGCCGGGCGAGGCGCGCGCCCGCCTCTGCGGCCGCCGCGCCGCGCGGAGATCGGAGCCCGCCTCGACGGCCTGATCCCGTCGCTGGGGCCCTGCGCTCGCCCGGGGACCGGCGGCCGTCGCGGGGCGCCGGAGCCTGGCCGACGCTGCGCGAAGGCGCCCATCCGGGCGCCTCGCCGGAGCGTCCGGCCCCCTCGCCCCAAGCGCCCCGGGAATGCCCGCCGGGGCCCCTGTCTGGGGCGCGAATCCCGCGGGCGGCGCGCGCGGGGCCGCGCAGGGGGCTCCAGGACGCTGCGCCGTGCGGTCGCATCACGAAATTTCTTCAGGAATTGCAAACACCTGCACCGCTTCGGGGCGGTCTGCACCCAGCTTGACACTCCACCCCCCCCTTTCTAGTGTCCGCCCGACTGGCCAGGGGGCCGCGACGGACCGGCAGGAGGGGCCGCTGAAGGTGTGACCGGATCCACCGGACCCGGAGTTCGGCGATGCACGGCGGACGCCGCCGCGAAGCCAATACGGGGACGGACGTGACGGATCACGACCCGAAGGGGGCCAGCCTCTCGGACATCGATGCGAAGCTCAGGGCGATCCGCGACCGGCGCAAGGCCGAGGCGCGGCCTCGCCGCGACGTCGCACGATGGCAGGGAGCCGAGTTCGCGTGGCGCATGGTCATCGACCTGACCGCGGGAATCGCGGTGGGACTGGCGATCGGATGGGGGCTCGACGAGCTGTTCGGCACGGGCCCCCTGTTCATGATCGTTTTCGTCCTGGCGGGGTTCGCCTCGGGGGTCAAAGTCATGCTGCAGTCCGCCAAGGAGCTGCAGCGCAGGAACCAGGCCCGGGCCGCGCAGGGCGGCACGGGTGAAGACGAAGCGACAGGCGCGCGCGCGCCGCAGGACGAGGGACGCTGAACGTGGCAGGCGGAGCTGAAGGCGCGAGCTCGGGCGGCATCGAAGCCCATCCCATGGACCAGTTCGTCATCAAGCCGTTGTTCGGCGATGAGGGACTTGGCCTGTTCACGGTCACCAACCAGACGCTGTGGCTGGCGATCGGCGTTCTGATCGCCTTCGCCCTGTTCGCGCTGCCCACGCGCAACGCGACGCTGGTGCCCGGCCGCATGCAGTCGGTGGCCGAGAGCCTCTACATGTTCGTGCGCAAGATGGTGGCCGACGTGCTCGGCGAAGAGGGGGCGAAGTACTTCCCCTACATCTTCACCGTCTTCGTGTTCATCATGATCTCGAACGTGGCGGGCCTGATCCCGACCTCGTTCACCACGACCTCGCATATCGCGGTCACCGGCGTGCTCGCCCTGACCGTGTTCATTTCGGTCACGGTGATCGGCTTCGTGAAGCACGGCGCCCACTTCATCACCCTGTTCTGGGTGAAGAGCGCGCCCACGGTGGCGCTGCGCTGCGTGCTGTTCCTGATCGAGTTGATCTCCTACTTCGTGCGACCCCTCAGCCATTCCGTCCGACTTGCGGGCAACATGATGGCGGGCCATGCGGTTCTGAAGGTGTTCGCCGCCTTCGTTCCGGCCCTCGGGATCGCGGGCATCATCCCCATCGGGGCGATGACCGGCATGTTCGCGCTGGAACTGCTGGTGGCGTTCGTGCAGGCCTACATCTTCACGATCCTCACCTGCGTGTACCTCAACGACGCGCTGCACATGCACTGAGTTTCGACCGGCCGGGGCGGCGAGGTCGTCCCCCGGTCACCCTCAACGACTTCCAGGACTACGAAGGAGCCAGGACTATGGAAGGCGATATCGCGAACATGGGCCAGTACATCGGCGCGGGCCTCGCCACGATCGGTCTGGGCGGCGCCGGCATCGGCGTGGGCCACGTGGCCGGCAACTACCTGGCCGGCGCCCTGCGCAACCCGGCCGCCGCGGGCGAGCAGCAGGCGATGCTCTTCGTCGGCATGGCCTTCGCCGAGGCCCTCGGCATCTTCTCGTTCCTCGTCGCGCTGCTGCTGCTGTTCGCGGTGTGATCGGGACCGGGGCGCGCCGCCCTCGGGCTTGAGCGCGCCCTCTCGAAGATCCCGCGCGGCCGGTTGAACGCCGGCCGCGCGGCGCCAGTTTCCGCCCCGCCGTTCGGCCGCGCCTTTTGCGCGCCGCCCGCGGGGCCCGAGCCCGGGAGAGACCGATGGGTCTGTTCATCTCCGCCGCGCAGGCCGCGACCGAGGCCGTCGGCATCGAGGAGGGCGTCGAGCACGGCGGCGAGCATGGCTCCGCCGGCCTTCCCCAGCTCGACCTCGCCTCCTTCCCGTCCCAGATCTTCTGGCTGGTGGTGGCGCTGGTCGTCCTCTACCTGATGTTCACCCGCGTGGTCCTGCCGCGCATCGGCGGCATCATCGAGGAGCGTCACGACGCCATCGAGGACGACCTCGACCGCGCCGCCGACTTCAAGCGCCGCGCCGAGGAGGCCGAAGCCGCCTGGCAGAAGGCGCTGGCCGACGCCCGCGCCGAAGCGCAGGCCATCGCCGACGCCACCAAGGCCGAGATCCAGAAGGAGATCGACGCCGCGGTCGCCAAGGCCGACGCCGAGATCGCCGCCAAGACCGCCGAGTCCGAGACCCGCATCGCCGAGGTGCGCGCCGAGGCCTCCGCCGCGGTCAAGGAAGTCGCCCAGGACGTCGCCGCCGCGCTGGCCGAGGCCGTCGCCCCCGGCGCCGCCGACCCCGCCGCGCTGAGCGCCGCCGTGTCCAAGCGCGTGGAAGGCTGAACCCATGTGGCATAACTCCAACTTCGTCGTCTTCGTCGCCTTCGTCATCTTCCTGGGCGTCCTTTGGTACTTCAAGGTGCCCAAGATGATCGCCGCGGCGCTCGACAAGCGCGCCCTGCGCATCAAGGAAGAGCTCGACGAGGCCCGCCGCCTGCGCGAGGAGGCCCAGTCCCTGCTGGCGTCCTACGAGCGCAAGCAGAAGGAGGTCGAGGGCCAGGTCGCCGACATCGTCGCCCACGCCCGGACCGAGGCCGAGGAGGCCGCGGTGCAGGCGAAGAAGGACCTCGAGGTCTCGATCGCCCGCCGCCTGAAGTCGGCCGAGGAGCAGATCCAGGCCGCCGAGGACGGCGCGGTGCGCGCGGTGCGCAACGAGGCGATCCGGGTCGCGATCGAGGCGACCTCCGAGGTCCTGAAGGACTCGATGTCGCCCGAGGCGCGCGCCCGTCTGACCGACGAGGGCATCGCCACCGTGGGCGCCAAGCTGCACTGACGCCGCCCCGCGGGGACGAATTCGAAGGGCCGCGCCTCCGGGCGCGGCCCTTTCCTTTTGCGCCCCCCTGCCCCGGCGCGCAGGCGCCGCGTCGGGCCCCGCGCCCGGGGCCGGCCCTGCGCCCGCGGCACGGCCCGGCCTCGGCGCTCGGGGCGAGGGGCGCCCGGCCCGGCCGCAGGGCGGCGGGACGCCGGCCGAGACCCGCGGCGACGAGCGCTGGGAGCCGTCGGGGCAGAGGCGCAGGCGCGCCGGAGAACTCGTCCGGCGCCACTCACCGATTAAGCGCATTTTAACGCTGATCGCTGAAAAGTTGAGGCATCCGGCCGGGGCGGCGCGGCATGCGCGCGGCAGATCCGGCGACGACGGAGGCGCCTTGCGCGACGGTCCCATGCTCGAGCCCCAGCCCCGCCGAACCGCCCGCCGCCTCGCCGCCCTCGTTGCGGCGACGGCCTGTCTTCTCGCCTGCGCCCCCAGGGCCGCCGCCGGCGACTGGGAGCCGGTTCGCCTGATCGATGCGAGCGAGCTGAGCGGCCTGGCCGAAGACGGGCGCACCCGCTTTCACGCCGTCTGCCTGCGGGACGTGCGCGGCTATGCCTTCGCCCTGCGCGGCTATCCCGGCGACGCCCTGCCCCGCGACGCGGCCGAGGCCTTCGGGCTGCAGATCGAGGTGCTGCTGACCCTGGGCAGCCGCCGCTTCGTGCTGCCCTTCGCGGCGATCGGGGAGCAGGAGAACCTCTGGGCCTCCCCCCAGGTCGAGGCGCGACGGCTGATGGACGCGATGGCCGCCGGCCGGCGGATGCGCCTGATCGGCCCCAGCGGCGTGGCGGCGAACTTCTCGCTCGACGGCAGCGCCTGGGGCGTCGCGGCGATGCGCCAGACCTGCGGGCACTGACGGGGCGGTCGCTGAAATCGCGGCCACGGAACCTGCGCCCGGATACGCGAAACGCCCGGCCGTCGGGCCGGGCGCTTTCAGATCCGCAGGCGCGCCGCCGCGGCGGCGGGCGCTCAGCGGGGCTGCTCGTCCTCGTCGTCGTCGTCCGAGCCGCCGGGCAGGTTGAACAGCGCGTCGGGGTCCAGCGTCTCGCGCGGGTCGACGCGGGGATCGTCGTCGTCGTTCGACTCGATCAGCGAGAAGTTCTCGAGCCCCGAGATGTTCGAGGGCATCCGCGGCTCGGGCCGGGCGGCGAGGCTCTCGTCCGTCGAGAGCAGGGACATCCGCTCCTCGTGGGACATCACCTCCTCGCGCTCGCGACGCTTGCGCTCGGCGGCCTTGCGCACGGCCTCGTCCAGCTCCGACTGCGAGCACAGGCCCACCGCCACCGGGTCGACCGGCTGGATGTTCTGCGCGTTCCAGTGGGTGCGGTTGCGGATCGACAGGATCGTCGGCTTGGTGGTGCCCACCAGCTTCGAGATCTGGCCGTCCGAGAGCTCCGGGTGGTAGCGGACCAGCCAGGCGATGGCGGCCGGACGCTCCTGGCGCTTCGACAGCGGGGTGTAACGGGGGCCCTTGCGGCGGGCCTCGCCCTCCATCGCCTGGGTGCGCTTCAGGCGCAGGCGCAGGGTCGGGTCCTTCTCGCAGCGGTCGATCTCCGACTGCTCGAGCTGGTTGTTGGCGACCGGATCGAAGCCCTTCATGCCCTGGGCGACCTCGCCGTCGGCGATGCCGTTGACCTCGAGCTCGTGCAGGCCGCAGAAGGACGCGATCTGGGTGAAGGTCAGGGTCGTGTTGTCCACCAGCCAGACGGCGGTGGCTTTCGGCATCAGCGGCAGCGAATCGCTCATCGGTCTCGGGTCCTCTCCCGGCAAGACGTCATCCTCGGTTCCGAAGAACCCGGCCGCATCCGGTTTCCCGGCGGCCGACCCTGTTCTGATAGGGAGGCGGCCGTGATATAATCGGTTTGGGACGCCGAGGAAAGGCCCCCCTCGCGCAGGGGCGCCGCCAGCTGGCCGGAGCTCGCCCGCAGGGGGCGGGTTCGGGCGCATCGGACGCCGCCTCGACGCGCGGAACCGCCGCCCTACATCCCCTGCACGCAACGGATGTTCACGATGGCTTGCGATTCAACCAACGATGTGGAAAATCCGATGAACAGACGTGCTGCCGCCATGGAGGCGGCCCTTGTTCCAGGAAGCGCATTCGGATTTTCGGATGCGGGACATGACGAAGCGAGGGACCGGACCCGGGCGTCGTCGCCTGGACCGCTCCCAACCAGTGACGGGTTCACGCATTGAGTCGCAAGCCTAGCTCGCCCGCCGCAGTTTCCGGCGAAACCGACGAGGAACGCGCCCGGCGCCGCCTGGCGCTGGTCCGGGTGCTGATCTGGGCGCAACGGGAGGCCGCGGCCATGGAGCTCGGCGAAACCTCCGACCTGCTGCACGAGGCGATCGCGGCGCTGGACCTGCCCGAGGCCTGAGGCGCGCAGCGCCAGGAGCGGCAGGGCGCACCGGCGGCCGCAAGGGTCGGCGCCCTGCGACAGGCGCCGACCGCGATCCTTCGACCCGATCAGAAGGTCAGGACGATCTTGCCCATGTGGGCCGAGCTCTCCATCAGCGCGTGGGCCTTGGAGGCCTCCTCCAGCGGGAAGCGGGCGTGGATCACCGGGGCGAGCCGGCCGGAGGCGACCAGCGGCCAGACCTCGGCCTCGATCTCGCGGGCCATCTCGGCCTTGAAGGCCACCGTGCGCGGACGCAGGGTCGAGCCGGTGATCGTCAGGCGGCGGATCATCACCTGGGCGAAGTTCACCTCGGCCTTGGGGCCGCCCAGGAAGGCGATGAAGCTCAGCCGCCCGTCGTCGGCCAGCGCCTGGAGATCGCGGTTGATGTAGTCGCCGCCCACCATGTCCAGGATCACGTTCACGCCGCGGCCGTCGGTCAGCGCCTTGACCTCCTTCACGTAGTCCTGCTCGCGGTAGTTGATCGCCGCCTCCGCGCCGAGCCCGAGGCAGAACTCGGCCTTCTCGGCGTTGCCCACGGTGGTGAACACGCGCGCGCCGCGGGCGTTGGCCAGCTGGATGGCGGTCGAGCCGATGCCCGAGCTGCCGCCATGCACCAGGAAGGTCTCTCCGCCCTTCAGGCCGACGCGCTGGAAGACGTTGATCCAGACGGTGAAGACCGTCTCGGGCAGGCAGGCCGCGGCCTCCATCGACAGGCCCTCGGGGACCGGCAGGGCGTGGTCGGCGGGGGTGACGACGTATTCGGCGTAGCCGCCGCCCGGCAGCAGGGCGCAGACCTTGTCGCCGAGCTTCCAGCGCCCGACGCCCTCGCCCACCGCCGCGACCGTGCCCGCGGCCTCGAGCCCCGGCAGGTCCGAGGCGCCCGGCGGCACCGGGTAGTTGCCCGCGCGCTGCAGCGCGTCGGGGCGGTTCACGCCGGCGGCGGCGACCTTGATCAGGATCTCGCCCGCGCCGGGCTTCGGCACGGGGCGGGTTCCGGGGACCAGCACCTCGGGCCCGCCGGGCTCCGAGATCTCGACCACGCGCATGGTTTCGGGAAGGTCGGACATGGGGGCTCCTCCGGGTTTTCTGGTGCGCGGGGCCGTCCCGCGGGGTGCGCCGCGTCGGGGCGCGGAGATGTTTCGCGCCCATGCATCGCCGCTTGCGCGCGCCGGGGCAAGGCCCGGCCGTCGGCAAGGACGCCCGCCGCGCGCCCGCGCCCGGCTTGCCGCGCCCCCGGCGCCGGTCCATCCTCCGCCCCATGTCCGATCCCGCCGCCCCCCCGCGCTACCGCATCCGCATCGTCTTCGGCCCCGAGGAGATGATCGGCCCCGGCAAGGCCGAGCTGCTGGAGCGGATCGCGAACACCGGCTCGATCGCCGCCGCGGGCCGCGAGATGGGGATGAGCTACAAGCGCGCCTGGCAGCTGGTCGAGACCCTCAACGCCATGTTCCGCGAGCCGCTGGTGCGCAGCTCCCGCGGCGGCGCACGCGGCGGGGGCGCGGTGGTGACCGAGGCCGGCCAGGCCGTGCTGGCGGAGTATCGCGCGCTGGAGACCCGGGCGGAGAGCGCCGGCGCCCCCCATGTCCGCCGCCTCCAGGCGATGATGCGGGAGGGTCCCGAGGAGACATGACGCTTGCGCCGGGGACGGCCGAGACCGATATTCCCCGCGAACCATAACGACGCCGTCCCCCCTGACCGGAAGACCGCCATGTTCCGCCGCTCCCGCCCCGCCCTTCTCCGCCGCGCGGCCCTGGCCGGGCTCGCGCTCGGCGCCGGGCTTGCGGCCGCCGTGCTGCCGCCGGCCGCGGCGCGGGCGGGCGAGGTCACGGTCTTCGCCGCCGCCAGCCTGAAGAACGCGATGGACGAAATCGCGGCGGGGTTCGAGGCGGCGACGGGCGACGCGGCGCGCGTCTCGCTCGCCGGCTCCTCGGCGCTGGCGCGCCAGATCCAGCAGGGGGCGCCGGCGGAGGTGTTCGTCTCGGCCAACGCCGCCTGGATGGACCGGCTGGAGGCGGACGGGCTGATCGCCCCCGGCTCGCGCCTCGACCTCCTGCGCAACACGCTGGTGCTGGTCGCCCCCGTCGACGGCGCGGCCCCCGTCGAGATCGGCCCCGATCTCGACCTCGCGGCGCTGCTGGGCGAGGGTCGGCTCGCCATGGCGCTGGTCGAGGCGGTGCCCGCCGGCATCTACGGCAAGGCGGCGCTGGAGAGCCTGGGCCTCTGGTCCTCCGTCGCCCCCCGCGTGGCGCAGACCGACAACGTGCGCGCGGCGCTGGCGCTGGTGGCGGCCGGCGAGGCGCCGCTGGGCGTGGTCTACGCCACCGACGCCGCCGCCGAGCCGGCGGTGCGCGTGGTCGGAACCTTCCCCGAGGGCTCGCACCCGCCCATCGTCTACCCCGCCGCCCGGGTGGCCGGCGCCGACGCCCCGGCCGCCGAGGCCTTCCTCGCCTACCTCCAGGGCCCGCAGGCCAGCGCGGCCTTCGAGCGCCAGGGCTTCGCGGTGATCCCCGCCCCCCACGCGCCGGGAGCGGACGGCTGATCGCCGCGCTGGGCCCTGAGGCGCTCGACGCGCTGGCGCTGTCGCTCAAGGTCTCGGCCTGGGCGACGGCGGCCAGCCTGCCGGTCGCGCTGCTCGCGGCCCATGCGCTGGCGCGCTGGCGCTTTCCGGGGCTCCAGCTTCTCAACGTCCTCGTGCACCTGCCCCTCGTGCTGCCCCCCGTCGTCACCGGCTGGCTGCTGCTGATGGCCTTCGGCACGCGCGGCCCGGTCGGCGCGCTGCTCGCCGAGGTCGGGATCGTCTTCGCCTTCCGCTGGACCGGCGCGGCGCTGGCGGCCGCCGTCATGGCCTTCCCCCTGATGGTGCGCGCCATCCGCCTGTCGATCGAGGCGGTGGACCCGAAGCTGGAGCAGGCGGCCGGCACGCTCGGCGCCTCGCGCCCCTGGATCTTCGCCACCGTCACCCTGCCGCTGATCCTGCCCGGCATCCTCGCGGGCGCGGTGCTCGCCTTCGCCAAGGCGATGGGGGAGTTCGGGGCCACGATCACCTTCGTCTCCAACATCCCCGGCGAGACGCGCACCCTGCCCAGCGCCATCTACGCCTTCCTGCAGACCCCGGGGGGCGAAACCCAGGCGCTGGCGCTGGCGGGCGTCTCGGTCGCGGTCGCGATGGGGGCGCTGCTGATCTCGGAATGGGTGGCGACGCGCATCGCGCGCCGCGTGGCGGGGGGCTGAGGCGATGCTGGAGGTCTCGCTGCGCCACCGCTTCGGCGCCTTCTCGCTCGACGCCGCGTTCGAGGCGCCGCCGGGGATCACGGTGCTGTTCGGCCGCTCGGGCTCGGGCAAGAGCACGATCGTGAACGCGGTCGCGGGCCTCTTCGCCCCGGACGAGGGGCGGGTGACGGTCGACGGCCGCACGCTGCTCGACACCGCCGCGGGGGTGAACCTGCCCCCCCGCCGCCGGCGTCTGGGCTACGTCTTCCAGGAGGGGCGGCTGTTCCCGCACCTGACCGTGCGCCGCAACCTGCTCTACGGCCGCTGGTTCGCGCCCGTGAAGGCCCCGCGGGCGGAGTTCGAGCGGGTGGTCGAGATGCTGGGCGTCGGCCCCCTGCTCGACCGCCGCCC
The DNA here is from genome assembly GCF_029223255.1 of Albimonas marina. Lineage (GTDB taxonomy): Bacteria > Pseudomonadota > Alphaproteobacteria > Rhodobacterales > Rhodobacteraceae > Albimonas. The sequence continues at coordinate 253,199 of NZ_JARHUC010000006.1, read as the reverse complement.
CGGCGCCCTCTCTGGCGGGGAGAAGCAGCGGGTCGCCATCGGCCGCGCGCTGCTCGCCTCCCCCGGCCTGATCCTCGCCGACGAGCCGCTGGCCGCCCTCGACGAGGCGCGCAAGGCCGAGATCCTCCCCTATTTCGAGCGGCTGCGCGACGAGGCGACGGCCCCGATCCTCTACGTCTCCCACTCCGCGGCCGAGGTTGCGCGCCTCGCCACCACCGTCGTCGCCCTGCAGGACGGCCGGGTGATCCGCCAGGGGCCGGCGGCCGAGGTGCTGGGCGATCCCTCGGTCGCCCCCACCGGCGTGCGCGGCGTGGGCGCTGTGCTCGAGGCGCGCGTGGCCGCCCACCACGCCGACGGGCTGAGCGAACTCGACGCCGCCGGCGACCGCCTGTTCCTGCCCCGCGTCCCCCAGCCCCTGGGCGCGGCCCTGCGGGTGCGGGTGGCGGCGCAGGAGGTGATGCTGTCGCTGGAGGCGCCGCGGGGCATCTCCGCGCTCAACGTCCTGCCGGGCGTGGTCGAGGCGATCCATGCCGGCCAGGGCCCCGGCGCCATCGTCTCGGTCCGCACGCGGGCGGGCGTGGTGCTGGCCCGCGTCACCCGCCGCTCGGCCGAGGCGCTGGCCCTCGCCCCCGGCCTGCCCGTCCACGCCATCGTCAAGACGGTGGCCATCGCCCCCGAGGACGTGGGAGGAGAGCCCACCCCCTCGCCCGCGCAGGAGCCCGCCCGATGACCGACGCCCCCCTGCCCTTCGGCGCCGTCCGCCCCGGCGAGACCACCGTCGAGACGCCCGAGAGCTTCGACGCCGAGCTCTGGTTCCTCGGCCGCATCCGCACCCCCTGGACCGAGCCGCGCGACTGCCCCAAGGGCGGCGACCGCGAGACGGGCCCCGAATGCCGGATCGAGCTCGATCCCCGCTGGGCGCCCCTGCTGGAGGGCGTGGCGGAGAAGCAGCGCCTGCTGGTCCTCTACTGGATGCACCGCGCGCGCCGCGACCTCGCCACCCAGCGCCGTCGCCGCGAGGGCCCGGTGCGCGGCACCTTCGCCCTGCGCTCGCCCATGCGCCCCAACCCCATCGCCGCCTCCGAGGTCGCGCTCCTGCGCGTCGAGGGCGCGACGCTGGTCGTCCGCGGCCTCGACTGCGTCGACGGCACCCCCGTCCTCGACCTCAAGCCCGCCTGACCCCCGCCGCCCCAGGCGCTCCGGCGCGACGCCCGCAGGCCCGCACGAAGCGCCTGTTCTTCGGAGCCGTCTCTCGCTGATGCCGTAAAGAGCGTCTCGCCCGCCGGGGTCAGGGATCGCGAAGCGACCCCGCCTCTTGGCGGGGCTTGTCCTTGACCCCGGCGGGCGAGTCGCTCAGGCATCAACAGCGAGAGATGGATCCGAAGGACAGGCGCGGCCCCTGTTCTTTGGTGAGTCAGGAGCCCGCCGGAGGCTCCCGCGCTCCCCACGCAGGCGCGCCCCCAGCAACAGGCCCAAGCCCGCCCGCAGGGCGCCTCCGTCCCCAAAATCCGCTCCGCTCAACTCCCGCGTTCCGCCCGCCAGGCCGCCCAGGCCTCCGGCGTGTCGAGGTCGAGCCGCGCCGCGCGGCCTTCCGTCGTCACCAGCGTCACGAAGTCGGCGTTGGCGCGCAGGATGTCCCGCGCCCCCTCGTCCCCGGTCAGGCGGGAGAGGCTCTCGAAGAAGCGCCGTCCGAAGAGGACGGGGTGCCCGGGCCGTCCCTGGGCGTCTGCCGCCCGGCAGATGGCCGCGCCGCGGGCCGGGTCGAAAGCCGCGATCAGGGCGTCGGCGTGGGCGGCGGAGACCTCGGGCATGTCGGCGAGCGCCAGCAGCACCGCATCGGTCTCGGGGTCGATGGCGGCGAGGCCCCGACGGATCGAGGCGGCCATGCCCTCGGCCGCCTCGGGGTTCTCGACGAGGGTCAGGTCCAGCCCCTCGAGCGCCGCGCGCCGGGCCGCGTCGCCGGGGCGCAGGACCACGACCAGGTCGTCGACCCCGCTCGCCGCCAGCGCCTTCGCCGAGCGGCGCAGCACCGGCTCGCCGCCCACCTCCTCCAGCAGCTTGTCGCGTCCCTGCATGCGCGAGGAGGCGCCAGCGGCCAGCAGCAGCGCGGTGACGTAGGGTTTTTCTGCGGCCCCGGCGCCGCCCGCGCGGGGCTGGGGGCGGGAGGGGATCTCCTTCAGGAGGCCGCCCACGCCCATGCCGGCGATGTCGGCGGTGGTCACCTCCAGCCCGCAGGCCAGGCGCTCGAGCACCCAGTCGGTGCCCGACAGCGCAGGCGAGCGGCTGGAGCCGGGCATGCCCAGCACCGGGCGGCCGTCGAGCTCGCCCAGGAACATCAGGTTGCCGGGATCGACCGGCATGCCGAAGCGGATCAGCCGGCCGCCCGCGGCCTCGACCGCCGCCGGGGCCACGTCGCGCCGGTCGGAGGGGGCCGAGCCCCCCAGCACCAGGATCATTTCGCCGGTCGCCGCGCGCAGGGCCTCGGCCAGGGCGTCGATGTCGTGGGGGGTGCGGGCCTCGTCCGCCACGCTCATGCCCAGCGCCGCGAGGCGCGCGGTCAGCGCCTCGGCGCCCTTGTCGAGCAGGCGCGGCTTCAGGCCCGGCACGTGGGTCAGCGCGAGGCTGGCGCGCCGCAGGCGCACGGGATGGCAGCGCACGGCGGGGCCCGGCGGAGGCGAGGCGCCCTCGGGCGCCGTGCCCACGCCGCAGGCGCCCGAGAGGATCGCGGCCGCCCGCTCCACCGCTTCGCGCGGGGCGGCGTAGGGGATGATCTTCACGGTGGCGACCATCATCCGCGGCGAGATGCGGGACCAGTCGGCCAGCGTCGAGACGGTGATCGCCTCGTCCACCGCGTTGGCGGCGTCGATGCGCGCGCGGTCGATGCGCAGCACCCCGGTCGCGAGCGCATGCAGGTTCGCGCGCCCCGTGAAGGGCGCCCCGCGGCTGACGCCCACGGCCAGCGGATCGGGGGCTAGCGCGGCGGCCAGCGCCGCCGCCGCCTGATCCTCGGAGAGGTCGTCGGGGCCGAGGCGGGCGGCCGTCACCTGCCCGATGCCCGCCTCGCGCAGCGCCTCGAGATCCTCGCGCCCCAGCGCCGCGCCCTTCTTCAGGCGCCGGCCCGCGGCGGTCAGCGAATGGGCCAGGATCGCGCCCTCGGCCTCCTCCAGCGGGAGGCGGCCGAACTTCATGCCGCGCTCCCGGAGCGCGGCGCGCCGCGCCTGACGCCGATGCCCTGCCCCCTCATGCCGATCCTCAGGCCGCGTCCTGCGCGGCGGGGGCCGGGACCCTGGCGCCGGGGCGGGTGTCGGGGCGGCGCAGCCGCTCGGTCATCTGGGCGAGGGCGGAGATGGCGATCTCGGCCGGGGTGGCGGAGCCGATGTCGGCGCCCAGCGGGCTGTCGATGCGCGCGATCTCCTCGGCCGAGAAGCCCTCGGCCTCCAGCCGCGCCACGCGCTTGGCGTGGGTCTTCTTCGAGCCGAGGCAGCCCAGGTAGAAGATCGGCGAGCGGATCGCCCGCGCGATGGCGGGATCGTCCAGCTTGGGATCGTGGGTCAGGGTGATGACCGCGGTGCGCGCGTCGAGGCCGATCGCCTCCAGCGCCTCGTCCGGCCAGTCGTGGGAGATGGTCTCCCCCGGGAACCGGGCCTGGGAGCCGAAGGCGTCGCGCGGATCGACCAGCGTGGCGTCGTAGCCCGCGACCTTCGCCATGGGCATCAGCGCCTGCGCGATGTGAACCGCGCCGACCACCACCAGCCGCAGGGGCGGGTTGTGGACGCCCAGGAACCAGCCGTCCTCGGACATGCCGGAGCGGTCGGTGCGCAGCCGCTGCGCGGCCTCGGCCTCCAGCGGGCCGGCGCCGGTCCCGTCGGGCAGCGCCCGCTCCCAGGTCTGCGGGTTCACCGCCCAGGCGACGGCGCGGCGGGCGGCGCGGGCGGAGGCCAGGGCCTGGATCTCCTCGACCGAGGGCCCCTGCCCCACGCCGATCGGCTCGACCATCACCCGGATGGTGCCGCCGCAGGCGAGGCCCACGGCGAACGCCTCGTCGTCGGAGACGCCGAACTCCAGCATCCGGCAGGTCCCGTCCTCGAGCGCGTCCATCGCCTCGACCATCACCGCGCCTTCGACGCAGCCGCCGGAGACGGAGCCCATGATCTCGCCGTCTGCGGAGATCACCAGCTGGGAGCCGGCGGGGCGGGGGGCGGAGCCCCAGGTCTGGACCACCGTCGCGATCGCGGCGCGCTTGCCGGCGGCGATCCAGTCGAGGGCGATCTCGGGAATGCGGTCGTGGTCTGCGACGGACATGGCGTCCTCCCGGACAGGGGCGCGGAAACGGGGCGAGGGGCGCGCTAGGGGACCAAGACGGGCCGCCGCGGCGCCTGACTGAAGGAATACATAAGGGCGAGGGGGGGCGTCGCGCCAGTGCCGGGCGCCGATGCGCCTTCGTGACGGGCGGGGCCTCCGAGGCGGGGCTCGTCGGCTGGCCGCTGCGCGGGGGCGCTTGCGCGCCCGGAAGGTCGCTTCGGGAGCTCACCAAAGAACAAGGCCGCGCCTGCCCTTCGGATCCGTCCGTCGCTGAAGATGCCTGAGCGACTCGCCCGCCGGGGTCAAGGACAAGCCCCGCGCAAGCGCGGGGTCGCTTCGCGATCCCTGACCCCGGCGGGCGAGTCGCTCTTAACGGCATCAGCGACGGACGGCTCCGAAGAACAGGCGCTCCGCGAGGGCCTCCCGCGGGGCGCCGGGGCGCCCGGATCGGGGGGCGAGCTCAGCGGGCGCGGGCGGAGGAGCGGTAGGTTTCGGAGGCGTCGTAGTAGGCGTCGAAGCCGATGCGGCGGCGGAGCTCGGCGAAGTCCATCAGGCCCTCGCGCGGGGCGTCGGAGGCGAGCTGGTCGAGGGCGCGGGTCATCGCCTGCATGGCGGCGGCGAGCAGCGTCAGCGGATAGGCGGCGATCGAGAAGCCGATGTCCTGCAGCTCGGCATGGGAAAGGCCGGGCGTCTCGCCGCCCTCGACGATGTTGGCCATCTTCGGGCCCGGGAGCTCGGTGCAGATCGTGCGCATCTCCTCGACCGACTTCGGGGCCTCGACGAAGAGGATGTCGGCGCCGAGCTCGTGGAAGCGGTGGGCGCGGTCGATGGCCTCCGCGAGCCCGTGCTCGTGGCGGGCGTCGGTGCGGGCGAGGATCAGGATGTCGTCCGAGGCGCGCGCGTCGGCGGCGGCGCGGATCCGGTCGAAGGCCTCCTCGCGCTCCACCACCTCCTTGCCCGGCGTGTGGCCGCAGCGCTTGGGGGCCTTCTGGTCCTCGATCATCACCGCCGCGCAGCCGGCGCGGGCGAAGCCGCGCACCGTGCGGCGCACGTTCATCGCGTTGCCGTAGCCGGTGTCGCCGTCCCCGATCAGCGGGAGGGTCACCGCGTCGGCGATGGCGCGGGCCTGGTCGGCGACCTCGGCGTAGCTCATCAGGCCCAGGTCCGGCTCCCCGATCCGGGCGGCGGAGGCGGCGAAGCCCGACATGAAGGTCAGCGGGAAGCCCGCCTGCTCGATCAGCTTGGCCGAGAGCGGATCGAAGCAGCAGGGCATCACCAGCAGGCGCTCCTGGGCCAGCAGGGCGCGGAGACGGTCGGGAGGGGTCATGTCGGCCTCTAGAGCTTGAACGGGATGTAGGTGGCGAGGTCGGGGACCATGTAGAGGATCGCGACGGTGAGCAACATGATGATCAGGAACGGGATCACCCCGCGGGAGACTTCCGCCAGGGATGTGCGCGCCACCGCCTGGATGACGTAGAGGTTCAGCCCCACCGGCGGGGTGATCAGCGCGCATTCGACCATGATCACCATGAAGACGCCGAACCAGATCGGATCGAAGCCCATCGCCAGCGCCGCAGGCAGCAGCACCGGGGTCATGATCAGCACCATCGACAGCGCCTCGAACACCAGGCCCATCACCAGCAGGATCGCGGCGACCACCACGATGTAGGCGAGCGGGGTGTGGATCGTCTCGGAGATGAAGGCCGAGATGTCCTGGGGGACGCGGTAGAGGGTGATCGCCTTCCCGAAGATCTTGGCGCCGGCGATGATCAGCAGGATCGCGGTGGTGGTGGCCATGGATTCGAAGATCGCCTCGCGCAGTCCCCGCCAGCTCAGCGAGCGCAGGATGACCGCGGTGATCAGCAGCGCCGCGGCGAAGCCGATGGCGGCGGCCTCCGTCGGGGTGAAGGCGCCGGAGTAGATGCCGCCGATGATCAGGGCCGAGAGGGCGAGGGAGGGGGCGGCGCGCAGGGTGGCGCGGCGACGCTCCTCCCAGGTGGCGGCGGGCTCGGGGCGCTGGCCGCCGAAGAAGCGGGCGTGGATCATCGCGTAGACGATGAACAGCGCGACCAGCAGGATGCCGGGGCCGATGCCGGCGAGGAACAGAGCGATGACCGATTCCTCGGTGATGAAGCCGTAGACGATCATCGGGATCGAGGGCGGGATCAGGATGCCCAGCGTGCCGCCGGCGGCCATCAGGCCGTAGACGAAGCGTCGGTCGTAGCCGCGCGAGATCATCTCGGGTATCGCCACGGTGCCGATGGTGGCGGCGGTGGCGACCGAGGAGCCGGAAATGGCCGCGAAGATCCCGCACGACAGGATCGTGGCCACGGCCAGCCCGCCGGGCCAGTGGCCGACCCAGGCGTGGACCGCGGCGAACAGGTCGGCGCCCACGCCGCCCTTGAGCAGCACGTTGGACATCAGGAGGAACAGCGGCACCGCCAGCAGGATGAACCCGTCGAGCGTCGACAGCGCCGCCTGCGGCGCCATCAGCGGCGAGAACCCGCCGATCATCAGCAGCGCCAGCCCCAGCCCGCCCAGCGCGAAGGCCACCGGCACGCGGATCAGGAGCAGCGCGAACAGCGCCGCCAGGATCAGGATCACGGTCATTCGTGCAGGCCCTCGCGGTGGGTCGCCCAGTCGGTGCGGAAGGATTTCGCGGTCTCGGCCAGCGCCTGCAGGAACAGCAGGCCGAAGCCGAGCGGGACCGAGAGCTCGGAGACCCAGGTCGGCAGGTCCAGCATCGAGCCGGTGGTGCGCCCGCGCACGAAGCTGTCCCAGAAGATCTCCCACCCGTACCAGGTGGTGACGCCGGCGAAGGCGGCGACGCAGACCATGGCGACGGCCTCGGTCCAGACGCGGGCCGGGGCGGGGATGTTGGCGACCAGCGCGTCCACGGCGATGTGGCGGCGCGCCTCCAGCGCCCAGGCCATCGAGATCAGCACGCCCCAGATCAGGCAGAGCTGGCTGAGCTCGGCCGCCCAGATCGTGGGCCGGGTGAAGAAATAGCGCGCCACGACCTCCCAGGTCAGCATCGCGCCCGAGGCGGCGAACAGCAGCGCCCCGACCCAGGCGAGGCCCAGGCGGATCGCGGCGGCGAGGCGGAAGAGAGGGGTCATCCAGAAGGTCCGGGGCGACGAGGGAACGACGGGCGCGGGGGCGGAGCGGTCCGGCCCGCCGGCCGGCTCGCGAGGCGGAGAGGAGCGGCCCCACGCGGAGGCGGGGGGCCATGGAGCGGATCGCGGCCGCGAAGGGCGGGGCGCAGGGGCGGAGAGCCCGTCCCGGCGCCCCGCCCTGCGGCGCGACGGTCGGGACCGGGGGCGCCCCGGACTCGACCCGGGGCCTCGCCCCTGTCGCCGGCGGCAGGAGCCTGGGTGGAGCACCCCGAGCTGCCGGCGCCCATGCCGCCCGCCGCGCGAAGCCCCGGGTCAGGCCCGGGGCGCCGTCCGCGAGTGGCCGCCGGGCGCCGGGACCGCCGGAGGTCGGGTGCGGGGCGTTTACGCCGGCGCCCCCTGCCCTGCCCGCCGCCCCGCGCCGCGAGGCGGCGCCCGGTCCGCGCTTGGTCCGCGGGGGCTCAGAGAGCCTTCGCGGCCTCCATCAGCTGTTTGCCGAGGTCGCCGGCCTTCTCCATGTACTCGTCGTAGACGGGCTGGGCGGTGGCGCGCCAGGCCTCCATCTCCTCGGCCGTGGGCTCGTAGACGGTCATCCCGTTCTCCTTGGCCGCGGCGTAGGCGGCGGCCTCGATCTGGGACATCTCGTTGCGCACGCTCTCGTCGGCCTTGTCGGCGGCGGCGGTGATGATCGCGCGCTGGTCGTCCGTCAGGCCTTCCCACCAGTCGGTGTTCACCACGACGATGAACTCGATGTCGGCGTGGTTGGTCACGGTGATCGTGTCCATCACCTCCCACAGGCTGCGCGACTTCACGCCCGAGACGCCGGTCATGCCGATGTCCACGGTGCCGCGCTGGTAGGCGAGGTACTGCTCCGAGCCCGAGATCATCGTCGGCGCGCCGCCGGCGGCCTCGGTGAAGTCGCCCAGCGTCTTGCCGAAGACGCGGACCTTCTTGCCCTCCATCGAGGCGGGGGTCTTCAGCGGGCCGCCGTTCGACAGCAGGATCGCGCCGCCGTAGGCCTGCCACCACAGGACCGTGGCGCCGGTGTCCTTGATCGCCTCGTCGATGGGGCCGCGGATCGGGCCGCCCTTGGCGGTGGCCTTGCGGACCTTCTCCTCGGTATCGAGCAGGAAGGGCTGGTAGAAGATGTCCACCGCCGGGATGTCGCCCACGTAGCGCGTCAGCGAGGCGACGCCCGCCTCGATGGACCCGGAACCCACCGCCTGCGGGACCTCCTTGTCCTTGTAGAGCTGGGCGCTGTCGTAGATCTCTACCGCGATGGCGCCGTCGGAGGTCTTCTCGACCTCGTCCTTGAACAGCACCAGGTTCTGGCCGAGGTGGGACTTCAGCGGCAGCTGGAGCGAGATGCGCATGGTCAGGTCGGCCGCCCAGCCCGGAACGGTCGTCAGCGAAAAGGCGAGCGCGGCGCCCGCCGCAAGCATTGCGGGTTTCATGGTCTTTCCTCCCTGTGGTCCGCGGTTTTTGTTGGTGTGCGGTCGACCCTTCTATTCCACGCGGAGCGGGGTCGGGCAAGTGATGGGGCCGGCGGCGGACGAGGGGGCGCCTCCCCGCGCCCCTGGTCCGCCGCGGGCCCCGCGTCAGATGTCGAAGAAGACGGTCTCCCCCTCCCCCTGCAGGCGGATGTCGAAGCGGTAGACGCCGGGGCCCTCGGGCTTCGCGATCAGGGTGGGGATCCGGCTCTTCAGCTCGATGCGGGCCAGCACCGGGTCCTCGGCGTTGGCGGCCGCCTCGTCGGGGAAATACATCCGCGTGTGCAGGCCGATGTTGATGCCCCGCGCGGCGATCCAGAAGGTGATGTGCGGGGCCATCGCGGCGCCGGTCTTGAAGGGCACCCGGCCTGGCTTGATGGTGCGGAATACGAACTCGCCGGTGTCGGGGTCGCCGGCCGAGCGGCCGAAGCCGGCGAAGGCGGGGTCGGCCTCGCCCCGCATCTCGCCCCGGCCCGGGTGCAGGCCGTCGGCGTCGGCCTGCCAGATCTCGATCAGCGCGTCGCGCAGCGGCGTCCCGGTGCCGTCGTAGACGGTCCCCCGGATCTCGATCCGCTCGCCCTTGGTTGCGTCCGAGACCATCTCGGCCCCGATCTCGTGCTCGTAGACGTCGATCCCGCACATGCGTGGGAAGCAGCCGATGTGCACGTAGGGGCCGGCGGTCTGCGAGGGGGTCTCCTTCAGCTGGTCGGGCAGGCGCATCTCAGTTCCCCTCCAGCCGGTTCTCGAACAGGGTCGAGCGGCGCCCCCGCAGCACGATGTCGAAGCGGTAGGCGCGGGCGTCCATCGGGATGGTGTTGGCCCAGTCGAGGGGCGCGATCAGCCGCTCGATCGCCGCCGGGTCGGCGATGGTGCGCACGATGGGGCATTTCCAGATCATCGGATCGCCCTCGAAGTACATCTGGGTGATCAGCCGCTGCGCGAAGCCGTGGCCGAAGACCGAGAAGTGGATGTGGGCGGGGCGCCAGTCGTTCGGCCCGTTGGGCCAGGGGTAGGCGCCGGGCTGGATGGTGCGGAAGCGATACCAGCCCTCCTCGTCGGTGATGCAGCGCCCGCAGCCGCCGAAGTTGGGATCGAGCGGGGCGAGGTAGCTTTCCTTCTTGTGCCGGTAGCGCCCGCCGGCGTTGGCCTGCCAGACCTCGACCAGCGCGCCGGGCACGGGGCGGGCGTTCTCGTCCAGAACGCGGCCGTGGACGACGATGCGCGGGCCCACCGGCAGCTCGCCCGGCTTCGCGAAGTTCAGGATCAGGTCGTCGTCGAGCGGCCCCAGCCGGTCGTGCCCGAACGCCGGCCCCGTCATCTCCGACAGGGTGTTGTCCAGCGCGATCAGCGGCTTCGTCGGCGAGCGGGTGACCGAGGTCTTGTAGCCCGGCGCGTAAGCGGGGGGGTGCTGGTCGCGGTCGCGGGTGAAGAAGGCGCCCGGCAGGCCGCCCGGACTATTGCGCATCGTCCGCCTCCTCGATCCGCTCGGCCAGCACCTTCTTGGCCAGCCGGAAGGCGGTGTTGGCCGCGGGCACGCCGGCGTAGACGGCGACGTGCAGCAGCATCTCGCGGATGTCCTCGGGGCTCGCGCCCGTGTTCTCGGTGGCGCGGCAGTGGAGCTGGAACTCCTCCTCCCGCCCCAGCCCGGCCAGCAGGGCCAGCGTGATCAGCGAGCGTTCGCGCTTGGTCAACTGGTCGCCCGACCACACCGTGCCCCAGGCGCCCTCGGTGATGAAGTCGACGAAGGGGGCGTCGAAGGGCGTCGCCGTCCCCTGGCTGCGGTCCACGTGGGCGTCGCCCAGCACGCTGCGGCGGGTGGCTTCTCCGAGGGCGCGGCGGTCAGTCAAGGTTGTGCTCCGAGATGAAGGACAGCAGCATCGCGGCGCAGGTGCGCGGATGCTCGACGCAGGGGATGTGGCCGGCCTGCTCGATCAGCTCGAAGCGGGCGCCGGCGATCAGCTCGGCCGTCTCCTCGACCAGCGCCGGCGGCGTGGCGCCGTCCTCGTCCCCGGCGATGGCGAGCACCGGCAGCGAAAGCCGCCGGGCCGCGTCGCGCAGGTCCGCGTCGCGCAGCGCCGCGCAGCAGCCGGCATAGCCCTCGGCCGTCTGGCGGCAGACCATGTTGCGCCAGATCGCCAGCTCCTCGGGGCGGTCCTTGCGGAAGGCGGCCGAGAACCAGCGCTGCATCAGCCCGTCGGCCAGCGCCTCGATCCCGTGGGCGCGCACCTGCTCGATGCGCTGGTTCCACATCGTCGCGTCGCCGATCTTCGCCGCGGTGTCCATCAGCACCAGCGCGCGGACCAGCTCGGGCCGGCGCGCGGCCAGCGACTGCGCGATCAGGCCGCCGATCGACAGCCCCACCACCAGCGCCTTCGAGACCTCGAGATGATCGAGCAGCGCGGCGAGGTCGTCGGCCAGCTCCTCGATCGCGTAGGGACCGGGCGGGCAGTCCGACAGGCCGTGGCCGCGCTTGTCGTAGCGGATCAGGCGCAGGCGCGCCGGAAGGGCCGCGGCCATCTTGTCCCAGACCCGCAGGTCCGAGCCCAGCGAGTTCGCGAAGACCACCGGCAGACCGCCGCGGTCGCCCTGGTCGCGATAGTGGATGACGCCGCCCCTGGCGCGCATCGCCTGCATCGGCTTCCTCCCCCGGATTGCGGCGGACGCGCGGCCCGCTCGTGACCGACGCCTTCGCGAGACGTCGGCGTTTCCTAGAGCTATCGCCCAGATCCCGCCGCTGTCGAGCCCATCCACGGCCATTTAAGGGCGATCTCAATGCAAGCGGGGCCATGTAGAGGCGGCCATGGCTCCCACGTCAGGACGCGCTAGATAAGACTTCGAACAGAAAAGGAAGCTGCTGAATGTCTCCGAAGGACACCAATGGACGCGCCGGACAGGTCCGGGCCATCACCCGGGCGGTGTCCGTGATGCGCGCCCTGTCCGAGAGCGCGGACGGCCTGACCCTGTCCGAAACCGCCGCGCAGTCCGGACTGGCCGCGTCGACCGCGCACCGCATCCTCACCACGCTGGAAAGCGAACGATTCGTCCGCTTCGAAACCGCGAGCGGCTGCTGGCACGTGGGCGTCGCCGCCTTCACCGTCGGCGCGGCCTTCGCGCGGACCCGCGACGTGATCGTGCTGGCCAAGCCCTACATGCGCCGCCTGATGGAAACCACGGGCGAGACGGCGAACATCTTCCTCGAGTCCGGGGGCGAGATCGTCTGCATGGGCCAGGTCGAGAGCCGCCACGCCATGCGCGCCCTGACCCGGGTGGGCGGGCGCACCAAGATGCACTGGTCGGCCGCCGGCAAGGCGATCCTGGCCCAGATGCGCCCCGAACGCGCCCGCCGCGTGCTGGAGGAGCAGGGCATGCCCCGCGCCACCGCCCGCACCCTGACCGAACCCGCGGCGCTGGCCGCCGAGCTCGAGAAGATCCGCACCGAGGGCGTGGCCGTGGACGACGAGGAGCATGCCGACGGCCTGCGCTGCGTCGGCTCCGCGGTGCTGAGCGAGAACGGCACGGCCGCCGCGGCGATCTCGGTCTCGGGCCCGCGCAGCCGGATCACCGACGAGCGGCTGGACCAGCTGCGCGACGCGGTCGGCCGGATCGTCTCGGAAGTGACCCGCGAATACGGCGGCCGACCCGCCGGAAGCTGAGGGCGGACGCGCCCCCGGCGGCCCCGTCCCGGGCGCCGGTTCCGCGCCGCTCGGGCGCCGCGCGACGGGCGCCGTAGCGTCGCCTGATGCGAGATGTTGCGAAACCCCTCTGGACGCGCCCTCGCACGATTGCTATAGGCCGACCGCGCCGCGAGGCCGGACCTGATCCGGCGTAGCTCAGTGGTAGAGCATCGGACTGTTAATCCGCTGGTCGTAGGTTCGAATCCTACCGCCGGAGCCAATTCCCGGCCTCGCGCGCCGAAAGGCCCTCCCCCCCCCCGCGGGAGGGCCTTTTTCGTTCCGCGCCCCGCTTCCCCCTCCCGCTCTGCGCCTGCATCGCGTCGCGCGGGGCGGACGCGGCGTCGCATGCGCCCTTCGCGCGGGCGGCCCGGCGTGGCAGGCTGCCCTGCGTCGCCCCTCCCCCGTTTCTGCGCGAAGGCCGTTCGAGACCCCATGACCCACGCCGCCCCCCTGCCCGGTCCGGCCGCCGCCGGATGGCCCGCCGGCTTCGCCGACCTGTTCAAGATCGGCCTGGGCCCCTCGTCCTCGCACACGGTCGGGCCGATGCGGGCGGCGGCGGATTTCGTCGCCGGCCTCGCCGGGGCGCCGGTGGCGCGGCTGCAGGTGACGGCCTACGGCTCGCTCGCCTGGACCGGCAAGGGCCACGGCACCGACAAGGCCATCGCGCTGGGGCTGACCGGCGCCCGCCCCGACGAGATCGACCCCGCCGAGGCCGAGCGCCTGTGGCGCGAGATCGGCGAGAGCCGGACCCTGACCCTGCCCCACGGCGAGACGATCCCCTTCCACCCGGACGCCGACATCCACCTCGACCGGCGCACCCATGTGCCCCGCCATCCCAACGCGATGTCGCTGACCGCCGTCTCCCCCGCCGGCGCCGCGATCGCCGAGGCGATGTACTATTCCGTCGGCGGCGGCTTCATCGAGCGGGAGGGCGACGAGAGCGCCGCCGCCACCCCCGTGCCCGACCCCGCGCACCGCTGGATCTCGGCCGAGGGGATGCTGAAGGCGGCGCGGGAGTCGGGCCTCAGCCTCGCCGAGATGGCGCTGGTCAACGAGGACCGCTTCCGCCCCCGCGCCCAGACCCTGGCGCTGGTCGACCGCATCGCCGAGGAGATGCTGGCCTGCATCGACCGGGGCCTGAGCGCGCAGGGGATGCTGCCCGGCGGCCTGCGGGTGCGCAGGCGGGCGCGGGCGCTGACCGAGGGAATGGACCAGGCCTCGGGCGTGAACATGCAGCCCGCCGACGGGCCGATGCGCCGGGTCGCCGCCTGGGCGATCGCGGTGAACGAGGAGAACGCCGCCGGCGGCCGCGTCGTCACCGCCCCCACCAACGGCGCCGCGGGCGTGATCCCCGCCGCGCTGCGCTATGCGCGCGAGTTCTGCCCGCTGGTCGACCGCGAGGGGCCGCGCCGCTTCCTGCTCTCGGCCGCCGCCATCGGCGGGATCGTGAAGCGCAACGCCTCGATCTCGGGCGCGGAAGTGGGCTGCCAGGGCGAGGTCGGAACCGCCGCCGCCATGGCCGCCGCCGGCCTCGCCGCAGCCCAGGACGGCACGCCCGAGCAGGTGGAGCACGCCGCCGAGATCGCGCTGGAGCATCACCTGGGCATGACCTGCGATCCGGTGGCGGGCCTGGTGCAGATCCCCTGCATCGAGCGCAACGCCTTCGGCGCGACCAAGGCGATCCTCGCGGCCTCGCTGGCCCTGCAGGGCGACGGCCAGCACCGGGTGACGCTGGACCAGGTGGTCGAAACCATGCGCCAGACCGGCCTCGACATGAACGAGAAGTACCGCGAGACCTCCCGCGGCGGCCTGGCCGTCAACGTTCCCGAATGCTGAGCCCAGAGGGCGCCCCACCGGGCGCAGGCCCCGGCTGCGCCGAACCCCGGGCGCCAAGCCTCTGAGCGCGGGACCGCCGAGCGTCGGGCCGCCGGTCGACGGTTCGCGCGGAAGCCCGCCGCCTGCGCCCTCGCGCCCACCGCCCCCAGGACGCCCCCGCGCGCCCCGGGCGCCGCGCCGGGCTCTCCTCGCGGAGCGCCTGTTCCCCGGAGCCGTCCATCGCTGATGCCGTAAAGAGCTGCGGGGCCGAGTCGGTCCAGGATCGCGAAGCGACCCGCGCTTGCGCGGGCTTGTCCTTGACCGACTCGGCCCCGCGGCTCAGGCATCATCCAGCGATGGACGGCTTCGGGGAGCTGGCGCGGGGCTTGTTCCCTGGTGAGTCCGGAAGCGGGGCCGCCGCCCCCACGCACCATCTTCCGGGCGCCCCCGCCCTCCGTTCCGCGCTATCCCTGACGCCATGATCGCGATTCGCCCCTCCGACCCTCATGCCCGGCGCCCCGACGACGCCGCCTTCGCCGCCGCCCGCGCCGAGGCGAGCGCGCATCTCGACCCACCGGGCGAGGTCCCCTCGGGCGCGCTTGCGACCTGGATCGAAAGCCCCCTCGGCCCCCTGCTCGCCGTCGCCGACGACGACGCCCTGCGCCTGCTGGAGTTCCCCGAGCGCGCCGTGCTGAACGCCGAGTTCCGCCGCCTGCGCACCGCCCTGGGCCCGGTGCGGGAGGGCGCGTCGGCGATGCTGGATCGCGCCCGGGCGGTGGTGGAGGCGTTCTTCGCCGACCCCGCGGCGCCCGTCGACCTGCCGCTCGCGCCGCTGGGCACCGAGTTCCAGCGCGCCGTCTGGGCGGCCCTGCGGGAGATCCCGGCCGGCGCCACCGCCTCCTATTCCGACGTCGCCGCCCGCATCGGGCGGCCCACCGCCACGCGCGCCGTGGCGGCGGCGAACGGCGCCAACCCGATCGCCGTGCTGATCCCCTGCCACCGGGTGATCGGCGCCGACGGCACGCTGACCGGCTACGGCGGCGGCCTGTGGCGCAAGCGCGCCCTGCTGGCGCACGAGGCGCCCCTCGCCCCCGCCGCGTCCCGCCCCCGACAGGAGACCCTGCCCCTATGACCGCGCCCCTGACCCGCGACGAGAAGTTCGCCCGCTTCGCCGCCCTGCACCGCCCGGGCGACCCGCTGGTGTTGTGGAACGCCTGGGACGCGGGCTCGGCCGCCGCGGTGGCGCGCTCGGGCGCCAAGGCCGTGGCCACCGGCAGCGCCGCGGTCGCCGGCGCCCTGGGCTTCCCGGACGGCGAGGCGCTGCCCCTCGACCTGCTGGTCACCGTCGCGGAGCGGGTGGCGGAAGTCGCGGGCGACCTGCCCGTCTCGATCGACTTCGAGGGCGCCTATTCCGCCGATCCGGCCGAAGCCGCCGCCAACGCCCTGCGCCTCGCCCGCGCCGGGGTGGTGGGCGTGAACTTCGAGGACGGCGTGGTCGGCGGCGACGGC
The DNA here is from genome assembly GCF_029223255.1 of Albimonas marina. Taxonomy (GTDB): domain Bacteria; phylum Pseudomonadota; class Alphaproteobacteria; order Rhodobacterales; family Rhodobacteraceae; genus Albimonas. The sequence goes on along the minus strand of NZ_JARHUC010000006.1, from coordinate 237,296 downwards.
CTCCACCCGGCCTCCGCCCAAGCCGCGCGCATCGCCGCCATCGTCGAGACCTGCGCCGAGGCGGGCCTGCCGCTGCACGTGAACGCGCGCATCGACCTCTTCATCCGCGCGGGCGACCCCGCCCTCCATGCCGGCCTGATGGACCAGGCGCTGGAACGCGCCGCCGCCTATGCCGAGGCCGGCGCCGGCTCGATCTACCCCATCACCCTCTCGGACCCGGACCTCGTCCGCCGCTTCTGCGCCGAGTGCCCGGTTCCCACCAACATCTTCGGCCCGCCGGGCGGCGCCGAGGGCGTGGCCAGGCTGGCCGCGCTGGGCGTGGGGCGGATCACCTACGGCCCCCGCCCCTGGCGCGAGGCGATGGCCGGGGTCGAGGCCGCCGCGCGCGCCATCCTGGGCTGAGGCGTCCCGGGTCCTGCTCCGCGGGGCGAAATTTCGTCCCGCGGGGTTGATCCATCCGCCCCCCCTCCGACGTATCCGCAGGGATAGCCGCCGCGCGCCGAAGCGCCGCCCCCTGCGGAGACCTGCCGATGAACGTCCGTCACGCCGATTTCCCGCCCGCCGAGGAGCTCGCCGCCGAGCCCTCCGCCCCTCGCCCCAGCCGCGAGGAGGCCGAGGCCGCCGTGCGCACCCTGCTGCGCTGGGCCGGCGACGATCCCGCCCGCGAGGGCCTGCTCGACACTCCCTCCCGCGTGGCCCGCGCCTATGGCGAGTGGTTCGCGGGCTACGAGCACGACCCCGAGGCGATGCTCCAGCGCACCTTCGAGGAGGTCGAGGGCTACGACGAGATGGTGCTGCTGACCGGCATCCGCTTCGAGAGCCATTGCGAGCATCACCTGGCGCCGATCATCGGGCGCGCGCATGTGGCCTACCTGCCCACGGACCGGGTGGTGGGCATCTCGAAGCTCGCCCGCGTCGTGGACGCCTTCGCCAAGCGCCTCCAGGTGCAGGAGAAGATGACCGCGCAGATCGCCGGCGCGCTCGACCGGGCGCTGAAGCCCCGCGGCGTGGCGGTGATGATCGAGGGCGAGCATCACTGCATGTCCACCCGCGGCGTCCACCGCCCCGGGGTGAACATGGTGACCACCCGCCTGACCGGCGCCTTCGAGACCGACGCCGCCCTGCGCGCCGAGTTCATGGCCCAGGCCCGCGCCGCGCGCTGACCCCCGCCGGCCGTCCGCCCCGCCCTCCCGCCGAGCGCAGCGCCCCCCGTCGCCGCGCTCGGCGCCCCCTCCCCACGCAAGGCGCCCCGCCTAGCGCGTTCCTGCGAAACGCCCGCCCCAGGCGCCCTGGCCCCACGCGTCCCCGGGAGCGCCTGTTCTCCGGAGCCGTCTCTCGCTGATGCCGTTAAGAGCGACTCGGCGGGAGGGGTCAGGGATCGCGAAGCGACCCCCGAAGGGGGCTTGTCCTTGACCCCTCCCGACGAGTCGCTCAGGCATCTTCAGCGAGAGACGGATCCGGAGAACAGGCGCGGGCGCTTTGTTCTTTGGTGAGTCAGGAGCCCGCCGGAGGCTCCCCCCTTCCCAGTCCCGGGCGCCCCCTCTCCCCGCGGCGCTTGTCCCGCCCCCCGCTCTCGTGGCATCTCCGCTGGACCCGCTCCAGGAGGATCGCAGCCATGAGCCCCGCCCGCCTCGCGCCCTTTCCGTTCTCGCGTCCCCGCCGCCTGCGCCAGGCCGGCTGGATCCGGGACCTGGTCCGCGAGACGCGGCTGCGCCCCGAGGACCTGATCTGGCCGATCTTCGTGCGCGAGGGCGTGGACGCCGAGGAGCCGATCCCCTCGATGCCCGGCGTCTCCCGCCTGACGGTGGACCGAGCCGTCGAGGCCGCGCGCCGGGCCGCCGACCTCGGCATCCCGTGCATCGCGCTCTTCCCCTACACCGACGCCTCGAAGAAGAGCCCCGAGGCGGAGGAGGCCTGGAACCCCGAGAACCTGGTGAACAGCGCCACGCGCGCGATCAAGGCCTCGGTCCCCGACATGGGCGTGCTGCTCGACGTGGCGCTCGATCCCTACAACTCCGACGGCCACGACGGGATCGTGCGCGACGGGGTGATCGTGAACGACGAGACGCTGCTGGCGCTGGAGAAGCAGGCGCTGGCCCAGGCCGAGGCGGGCTGCGACATCCTCGGCCCCTCGGACATGATGGACGGCCGCATCGGGGTGATCCGCCGCGCGCTGGAGGAGAACGAGTTCCAGGACACGATGATCATGTCCTACGCGGCCAAGTACGCCTCGGCCTTCTACGGGCCCTTCCGCGACGCGGTCGGCGCGACGGGCGCGCTGAAGGGGGACAAGAAGACCTACCAGATGGACTACGGCAACACCGACGAGGCCCTGCGCGAGGTCGCCCTCGACCTCGAGGAAGGCGCCGACATGGTCATGGTGAAGCCCGGCATGCCCTACCTGGACGTCTGCGCCCGGGTGAAGCAGACCTTCCAGGTCCCGACCTTCGCCTACCAGGTGTCGGGCGAGTACGCGATGATCGCCGGCGCCATCGCCAACGGCTGGCTGGACGGCGACCGGGTGATCCTCGAGAGCCTGGGCGCCTTCCGCCGGGCGGGCTGCGACGGGATCCTCACCTATTTCGCCCCCCAGGCCGCCGAGATCCTCGACAGCGCCGGCTGAGGCCTGCCCCGGACCGGGGCCGGCCGCCCGACGCTCCTTCGCGTCGTGCCGAGGGCCCTGCGTCCTCGGCGCCGCCTCCCATCTCGCCACGCCCCAGGCGCCGCGCGCCGGCCTCCGGGCGTGGGGGACGGCGGGCGGGGCGAGGCGCGCAGCGCGAGCGCCCGTCCGTCGCCCCCCTCGACGCGCCGGGGGGAATCGCGCAGGATGTTCTCCAATTGTTCCCACCTGGAGAGCCTGCGATGATCGTTCCCAACCTGATGGTCGCCGACATGGCCCGCGCGGTCGCCTTCTACCGCGACGCGCTCGGCTTCACGGTCGTGCTGGGGGTGGATGCGGGGCGCGAGACGCGCTTCGGCCCCGACGCCGCGCCCGAGACCGCGGTCTTCACGATCCTCGAGGGCCACGGCGGCCAGCTGATGCTGCAGACGGTCGAGAGCCTGGCGCACGACCTGCCCGAGGCCTTCGCCGGCGGCCTGCCCGGGCGTCCCGGCGCCGCCGTCTATCTGCGAGACGTCTCCCCCGACGCGGCCCTGCCCGCCCTGCCCCGCGAGGCGATCCTCAAGGGCCCCGAGACCGCCTGGTACGGGATGCGGGAGCTCTATCTGCGCGATCCTGACGGACATGTGATCTGTCTTGCGGCCCCCGAGGGCGACGCGCCGGCCTGAGGGCCCGCCCAGCCCTTGCCCCGCCGCGTTCTCCGCCCACGTCCCGCTCAAGGCCCCCGACCGAAGCGGAGGAGACGCAGACCGCCATGACCGCCCGCCCGATCCGCGCCGCCCTGGCGCTCGCCCTTCTCGCCGCGGCCGCCTCGCTCGCCGCTCCCGCCCGCGCCGAGACCTTCGAGACCTCCGCCGGGCCGGTGGAGGTCTCGCCCGTCGGCCCGGTCTTCGAGAACCCCTGGGCCGTCGCCTTCCTGCCGGACTTCGCGCAGACGGGCGCCCTGCTGGTGACCGAGCGGCCCGGCCGCCTGGTGCTGGTCGCCCGCGACGGCGCCCGCGCGATCGAGGGCCTGCCCGAGATCTACGCCCGCGGCCAGGGCGGGCTGCTCGACGTGGCCCTCTCGCCCGATTTCGCGCAGACCGGCCTGCTGCACCTGACCTATTCCGCCCCCGCCGAGGGCGGCGGCGCCGACACCCATGTCGCCCGCGCCCGGCTGGACCGTGAGGCCGGGCGGCTCGAGGACCTCGAGGTCGTGCTCGCCATGCAGACGCATGAGACGGGCGGGCGGCACTTCGGCTCCCGCCTCGCCCATGCTCCTGACGGGACCCTGTTCGTGACGATGGGGGAGCGGGGGAACCGTCCCTCCGCCCAGGATCCCGACGTCGCCAACGGCAAGGTGCACCGGATCTTCCCCGACGGGCGGATCCCGCAGGACAATCCCTTCGCCCAGGGCGGCGGGCTCGCCTCGGTCTGGTCGCTGGGCCATCGCAACCCCCAGGGCGCGGCCGTCGACCCCGAGACCGGCACGCTGTGGGTGGTCGAGCACGGGGCCCGCGGCGGCGACGAGGTGAACCGGCCCGTGCCGGGCGGCAACTTCGGCTGGCCCGAGGTCTCCTACGGGACCCACTACTCCGGCCGCGAGTTCCCCCGCGGCGCGACCGCGCCGGGGATCGAGCCGCCGGCGCACTACTGGGACCCGTCCATCGCGCCCTCGGGCCTCGCGGTCTACCGGGGCGCCCTGTTCCCCGAATGGGACGGCGACCTGCTGGTGGGCGCGCTGAAGTTCCAGAAGATCGTGCGCCTCGACGTCGAGGGGGGCGAGATCGCGGGGTCGGAGGACCTGGTCCCCGACGCCTACGGCCGCATCCGCGACGTGCGCGTGGGGCCCGACGGCGCGATCTGGTTCCTGACCGACGCCGCCGAGGGGCGGCTGCTGCGCATGGCCCCCGCGGACTGAACCCGTCCTCCGCGGCCGCATGGGGCCGGCGCGACGGCGCCTCTCCACGGCGCCCCGGCCTTCGAGCCGGGGCGTCTCCACGGCCTGCCGCAAGCGCCGGCCTCTCGGCGCTTGCGGCGGCATGGACGCGGGAGGGATGGCGGGACAAGCGCGCAGGCCCCATGTATGCTTTTCCCCGGCGGCGGGGCCTGTCGCGGGCCGGCGCCGTCCAACCAATTCCATCGCCGCAACGACCGGCGACCCATGAGGACAGGAGCAGTTCCCATGACCCGCGCCACCCGCGCCGACGCCGCCGTCGGCCCCGATCCCCTTCGCCGCCGCCTGCTGGGCGCGGGGCTCGCCGCCGCCGCGCTCGCCGCCGTCGCCATGCCCTCCGGCCCCGCCCGCGCCGCCGATCCGGCCGACGTGATCGACCTGCGGGTGCAGCATTCGATCGACGACCTGATGAACTCGGTCGCCGGCGCGCGCGAGCTCATGTCCCGCGCCAAGGGCGTGCTGATCATGCCCTCGATCACCAAGGCGGGCCTGCTGGTGGGCGGCATGTACGGCGAGGGCGCGCTGCGCATCGGCGGGCAGTCGGTGGGCTACTACTCGGTCGGCGCGGCCTCGATCGGGCTTCAGGCGGGCGTGCAGAAGTTCGACCAGGCGCTGTTCTTCATGACCACCGCCGCGCTGGAGAACTTCCGCCGCTCCTCGGGGTGGGAGCTTGCGGCCGACGCCGAGGTGACGGCGATGAACAACAACCTCGCCGGCACCGTCACCTCGCGCACCACCCAGCACCCGGTGATCGCGGTGATCTACGGGCAGGAGGGCCTGATGGCCGGCGTCAGCCTGGAAGGCGCCAAGTACACCAAGCTCAAGGAGCGGTGAGGGCCCGCCTCGCCCCCGAGACGCGCGAAGGCCCCGGCGAGATCCTCGCCGGGGCCTTCTCGTTCTCCGCCTGCGCGCAGGGCGCGCGGCGCGCGGCTCAGGCCTTGCGGCGGCGACGCGCGACGGCGACCAGCGCGCCCATGCCCATCACCGCCAGCGGCAGGGCCGCGGGGGCGGGAACGGCGGCGCCGGTCTCGAAGTTCTCCTCGACTTCCGTGCTGCTCAGCGGGTTGTCGTGGATCTCGACCCGGTGGATGATCGCGTTCAGCCCGCCGACCATGCTGGCCCCCGACTGGTGCCGGGCGCCCAGCCAGATCACGCCGTCCGTCACGTCGAACTGCTCGAAGCTGTTGACCTCGTAGGTCCCCAGCAGCGCGCCGTCGCGGTAGCCGGTGACCCGGGTCTTGTTCACGTCCGTCCTCTCGAACGTGTAGGCCATCTGCACCTTCTGGTTCAGCGGCTGCGTGGCGTCCCAGTTCACCGAGTCGCCCTGCCGGCGGAAGTTGTTGCTGCCCACCGTCCATTCCTGCAGCACGGACTCGCCGAAGACGATGCCGTTGAACCGGTCGTAGGCGACGGTGTCCAGCGTCAGGGCCGAGCCGGCGCGCGCGGAATAGTCCAGCAGCGTCACCCAGCTGATCAGGGTCATCGACTCGAAGATGGCCGACCCGACGACATAGTCCGCGGACGCGTAGCCCGTGGGCGTGGTGCCGGACCCTCTCACCCGCAGCCCCGTGGCCTCGAGCGTCGCGGTCCCGTGGAGCTGCATCGTCCCGAAGTTGCCCGTCTGATCGACCAGCGGCGTGCCCGACTCGAAATCGTAGATGGCGACGGGCGTGGCCTGGGCGGCGCCGGCCGCGCAGAGTCCGACCGTCGCGGCGAGCGTCGCCGCGGCGAAGAAGTTCGTCATTCGCTTGTCCCCAGAGATCATCAGGCGGCTGGAAATAGCCGCCCGCGGCGCCAAGACCGTTTCAATTCCGTCCCCAAAACGCACTGATCGCCTATTTCCGTAGCGATAGATTCACCAACCGGCAATCTACCTGACGCGAAGATGAATGACTTTTCGTCAGGCGAAAGCTCATCCCGCCAACGCGCCGCGTTCCGCGGCCGGGGGGACGAGTCACCCTGCTCAAACGAAAAGGGCGGGCCCGGGGGCCCGCCCTTCCGGCGCCTGCGAGGCGCGTCGCTCAGTGACCCAGGATCTGGCTCAGGAACAGCTTGGTGCGGTCCGAGCGGGGGTTCTTGAAGAACTCCTCCGGCTCGTTCTGCTCGACGATCTGGCCCTGGTCCATGAAGATCACGCGGTTGGCGACCTGGCGGGCGAAGCCCATCTCGTGCGTCACGCAGATCATGGTCATGCCCTCCTGCGCGAGCTCGATCATGGTGTCGAGCACCTCCTTGATCATCTCGGGATCGAGGGCCGAGGTCGGCTCGTCGAAGAGCATGATGCGGGGCTTCATGCATAGCGAGCGGGCGATCGCCACGCGCTGCTGCTGACCGCCCGACAGCTGGCCCGGATACTTGTGGGCCTGGTCGGGGATCTTCACCTTGGCGAGGAAATGCATCGCCGTCTCCTCCGCCTCGCGGCGGGGGATCTTGCGGACCCAGATCGGGGCCAGGGTGCAGTTCTCCAGGATCGTGAGGTGCGGGAAGAGGTTGAAGTGCTGGAAGCACATCCCGACCTCTTTCCGGATCGTGTCGATGTTCTTCAGGTCCGAGGTCAGCTCGGTCCCGTCCACCGTGATCGTGCCCTGCTGATGCTCCTCCAGCCGGTTGATGCAGCGGATCAGCGTCGACTTGCCCGAACCCGAGGGGCCGCAGATCACGATCCGCTCCCCGCGATAGACGGTCAGGTCGATGTTCCGCAGCACGTGGAACTCGCCGTACCACTTGTTCATGTTCGAGATCTGGATGGCGACCTCGTTGGACACTTTCATCTGTCCGGCGTCGACGGGGCTCCCGGTCGAGAAGGCCGTATCGGTCATGGTCTCGTCTCCTCTTCCGTCAGCGACGATCGGTCTGGAGTTTCTTCTCCAGGTACATGGAATAGCGGGACATCCCGAAGCAGAAGACCCAGAAGAACAGGCCCACGAACACGTAGAACTCCCACACGATGCCGTTCCAGTTCGAGTCCGCCCGGATCGGCGCGATGATCCCCACCGGGTCCAGCAGGCCGATCACCGACACCAGCGTGGTGTCCTTGAAGAGCCCGATGAACGTGTTGACGATGCCGGGGATCGAGATCTTCAGCGCCTGCGGCAGGATGATCAGGCGCATCGACTTCCAGTAGTCGAGGCCGAGGCTGTCGGCCGCCTCGTACTGGCCCGAGGGCAGCGCCGCGAGGCCGCCGCGGATCACCTCGGCCATGTAGGCCGACGCGAACAGGGTGGCCATGATCACCACGCGCAGGATCAGGTCCAGCGCGGTCCCCGGCGGGAAGAAGTAGTTCAGCACCGAGGAGGCGACGAACAGCAGCGTGATCAGCGGCACGCCGCGGATGAACTCGATGAAGATCACCGACAGCGTCTTGATGAAGATCAGGTCCGACTTGCGCCCCAGCGCCAGCAGGATCCCGAAGGGCAGCGAGGCCGCGATGCCGGTCACGCCGATGATGAGCGCGAGCATGAAGCCGCCCATCTTGGCGCTCTCCACCGGCTCGAGCCCGGGGCCCGTATCGAGCAGGCCCGGAACGAAGGCCCACCAGACGATGGCGACCAGCACGCCCACGACCATGCCGGTCGCGCCCGCGTCGCCGGACATCGCCTTCTCCACGCCCCGGAAGGCCGCGTAGCCCACCGCCGGCCCCGCGATGGCGAGCAGGATCGGCAGCACCGGCCCGCCCCACAGCAGCCAGTAGGCGACGAACGGGTAGAGCGCCGACAGGATCAGCGTCTGCCGCGGGACCGAACTGAACAGCACCGGCGCCATCGCCCCGAACATCAGCACGAAGGTGAGGATCGGGCGCCAGTAGAGCTCCTCGGGGTAGAAGCCGAACAGGAACTGGTTGAAGCGCTCGTTGATCACCGCCCAGCAGGCGAAGGAGCCCTCGACCCCGTTGGCCGCCGCGATCTCGCGGCACTGGGAGAGGCTGTCGGCCTTCCACACCGCGTCGATGAAGGCCCACTGGATCAGGGCGGGGAGGGCGTAGGCGATCACCAGGATGGCGATCACCGTCAGGATCCCGTTGGAGACCGAGGAGAACAGGTTCTCCCGCAGCCACTTGATCGCGCCCCGGTCCTTGGCGGGCGGCGGCGAGGGAGGGATCTGGCTCGGCGCGACGTAGGCGACGGTCTGCGCGTGGACGTCCGACATCACTCAGCCCTCCGAACGCGGCACAGGTAGGTGACGTTCGGCCTCGCGCCGAACAGCATGTAGGCGATCGCGCCCAGCTGCGCGGCCGCGCAGCCCACGATCACCACCGGGTCGGAGACGCTGGGCATCAGGCCCCCCAGCGGGTTGCCCGCCAGCAGCGCCACGATCCAGGCCACCAGCGTCAGCGCCGCCAGGTCGATGACCCGGAAGTGCTTGAACACCGCCGTCAGCAGGGTCGCGAGGGTGAAGACGATCAGCAGCAGGAAGGTGATCTGCCGCGCGCCCGACCACTCGACATAGGGCAGCCGGGTCTCGGGCGCCTGGGCGAGGAACAGGTAGGCCAGCTCCGCCGCCAGCATCCCGGCGTAGAGCAGGACCACCAGGTTCAGCCAGCTCGCCACCCCGAAGTTGGGCTGGTGGGCCGCGTCGCCCTTCTTCAGCGTCTCCCACGGGCCGGTCATCTTGTCGAAGGCCTTGGCCAGCGTGAAGGCCGCGCCGCTCGCCGAGGTCCGCTCCACGAGCTTCACCTGCTCGTTGTAGAGGTTCATGATCATCGAGATCGTCAGCGAGATGCACAGGTAGAACGCCATCAGCAGCAGCAGCGTCTCGAACTCGCGGCCGGTCTGGTTCAGCGTGATGCCGCCCAGGGTGCCGGTCGCGTCCATGTAGCCCACCGCGATCGCGAGCGAGCTGTTCTTGGTCAGGTTGAGGTACTGCGAGATCAGCGGCGGGATGATCACCCGCAGCGCCTGCGGCAGGATCACCAGGCTCATCGTGCGGTTGGCGCGCAGGCCCAGCGCGAAGGCCGCCTCGGTCTGGCCCTTGGAGACCGAGAGGATGCCGGCGCGCACGTTCTCGGCGATGAAGGCGCCGGTGTAGATCGACAGGGCCAGCCACAGCGCCACGAGGCTGTTGCGCATGTAGATGCCGCCGTCGAAGTTGAAACCCTTCAGCTCGGGATACTGCAGCGTGATCGGGGCGCCGGAGATCAGCGCCAGGATCGCCCAGACCAGCACCGGCAGGCCGATGACCAGCGCGAGGCGCACCCGCAGCACCGGCAGGATCTGGCCGGTGTCCTGCTGGATCCGCTTGGCGTGGCGCGTGTACCAGATCGAGCAGACGATGCCGATGATGAAGGCCGCGACCACGAAAATCGAGCCGGCGCCGAAGACCGGCCCGGGGATGTAGAAGCCGCGGTTGGTCGCCACGATCCCCAGCATGTGCGCATCCGCGCCCGCCTGGCGGGGCGAGGGCAGGAACTCGTCGAAGACGGCCGCCAGCAGCAGGATCTGGATCAGGACCGGGATGTTGCGGACGGTCTCGATGTAGACCGTCATCAGCTTGGCGATCAGCCAGTTGTTGGACAGGCGCAGCACGCCCGCCACCACGCCGATCACGGTGGCCAGCAGGCAGCCCATCACCGCCACCAGCAGGGTGTTGAGCATCCCTACCACCGCCGCGGTCGCGTGCGAGGAGCGGGAGGTGTAGTCGATCAGGCGCTGGTTGATGTCATAGGACGCCGGCTCGTCCATGAAGGAGAAGCTGAACGTCTTTCCCAGCGCCGCGAGGTTGGCGAGCACGTTCGAGACCAGGTAGCTCGCGCCCAGCAGGACCAGGATCAGGGCGATGACCTGGATGGTCAGCGACCTGTATCGCGTGTCGGTCCAAAGCATGCCGAGCCGGAAGTCCCCGCGGGGCGGGTCCGTAATCGCCGTCATTCGGCTTTCCCTTCGCCTGTCGTCGCGCCCGGCCTCCCCTTGGCCGCCGGTTGATCCGGTCGTGCCGTGGCGGGCGTCATGTTGTGCAAAGCGAGAGGGGCGCGCCGTTCCCGGCGCGCCCCGTCGTCGTCAGCCGATCAGCGGAACGGCGGGGCGTACATCAGCCCGCCCTGCGTCCACAGCGCGTTCAGGCCGCGCTCGAGGCCGATGGCGGTGTCCGGGCCGATGAAGGCGTTGAACACTTCGCCGTAGTTGCCCACCGACTTGATCACGTTGACGGCCCAGTCCTTGGACAGGCCCATCATCGCGCCGTACTCGCCCTCGGCGCCGAGCAGACGGTTGATCTCGGGGTTGTCGGTGCCCTTCGCCATCTCCTCGACGTTCTCGGAGGTGACGCCCAGCTCCTCGGCGATGACCATCGCGTTGAAGGTCCAGCGCACGATGTCGCCCCACTCGGAGTCGCCGTGACGGACCAGCGGGCCCAGCGGCTCCTTCGAGATGATCTCGGGCAGGATCACGTGATCCTTGGGCGCCTCGAAGGTCGAACGGGTGGCGGCGAGGCCGGAGGCGTCGGTGGTGTACACGTCGCAGGCGTTGGCCAGGTACTTCTGCTGGGCCTCGGCGTTGGTCTCGATCGGCACCGGCTCGTAGGACATGCCGTTGATGCGGAAGTAGTCCGCCAGGTTCAGCTCGGTGGTGGTGCCGGTCTGGATGCAGACCGTGGCGCCGTCGAGCTCCTTGGCCGAGGTCACGCCCAGCGCCTTGGGCACCATGAAGCCCTGGCCGTCGTAGTAGTTGACGCCCACGAAGGTGAACTTCAGGTCGACGTCGCGGCTGAAGGTCCAGGTGGTGTTGCGCGCCAGCATGTCGATCTCGCCGGAGGCGAGGGCGGTGAAGCGCGTCTTGCCGGTCGTCGGCGTGAACTTGACGGCCTGCGCGTCGCCGAAGACGGCCGCGGCCACCGCGCGGCAGACGGCGACGTCGAAGCCGGTCCATTCGCCCGAGGCCTCGGTGTAGGCGAAGCCCGGAACGCCCGTCGCCACGCCGCACTGGACGAAGCCCTTGGCCTTCACGTCGTCGAGCGTCGCGGCGGAGGCGGCGCCGGCGGAAAGGCCGGCGGCGGCGGCCAGCGCGCCGATCAGAAGGTTGCGTTTCATATGTCCGAATACCTCTTCCTGTGGGTCCAGCGTCTCGCCCGGGGACGGGCCGACGCCGGCATGGGTCTCCACGGCCCCTCCGACCGCGGACGACATCTTTTGTATTTCGGCCTCTCGGCCTGGGCTCCCCCCGAGCCCATCACAGAGAATGAACAAGGGCTTCACAGAAGGTCAACCCCCCGTGCCGCGGCGCCGAAATACGACCGTCCTGCTGCGAAAAACGCCGGCCCTTCAGGCGCCCCAACCACAGGGCGCCTCATTCGCAGGCGTTGAGCAAGTCTCAATGAAACAAGCGATTCGCGCCAGCGCGGAGGCGCCGTTGCGAAACCTTGGGTTGAGGATCAGCGGGCGCGCAGGAACCCGCCCAGGGGGGCGCCGTCGGGCATCCGCGGCTCGGCCTGCCAGGGGCGGCTTTCGACCTTTTCGACCGCCGCATGGGGCGGACCCTCGGCGCAGGCCGCCAGCAGCGCCTGCACCTGGGCCTCGGGCCCCACGGCCAGAAGCTCGACCGCGCCGTCGGGAAGATTGCGCACCCAGCCCCACACGCCGAGCCGGTCGGCGGTGCAGCAGGTCCAGTCGCGATAGCCGACCCGCTGCACGCGCCCGAGGACGACGGCGCGGACGGCGACCTGTTTTGCGGCGACGTGGTTCATAGGGCGATCCCGGCGAAGGGGGCGCGGCAGGCGCGCCGATGGTCGAACCCTCCTCAATCTAGCGCATCCGACCGTTTCGCAAAGTAACGGTTCAGCGCGCCGCAGGTCCGTCCCCTCCGCCCGCTCAGCCCCCCAGCGGCAGCCGGCGCAGCAGCCGGAACGGCGCCCCGCCGCCCGGATCGCCGAACAGCGCGATCTCGCGCACCGGCAGCGGCGCCTCGCAGAACGGCGCGACATGGGGGGCCAGCGCCGCCGCGGTCGCGGCCAGCGTCTCGGGCGCCAGCGCCGAGGTCAGCGTCAGGTGGAAGCGGAACTGGTCGAAGACGTAGGGATAGCCCCAGCGCGCCAGGTGCGACTCCTGCGCGGGGCTCAGCGTCATCCGCCGGCGGCGGGCCAGCTCGGCCTCGGACGGGGGCGCGCGGAAGCGGTCCAGCCGCTCGACGCAGGCCGAAGCCAGCGTCTCCATCCGCGGGCAGCGCTCGGAGAGGCCGAGGTAGGCGAAGCGGCTCTCGGCCCGCAGCGCCGGCGGCGGCGCGTCGAAGGGCGCGAGGGAGGCGGCCAGCGCCTCCGCCTCCGCCTCCAGCTCCTCGGCCGTGGTTCCCTCGGCCAGGAAAAACGGCGGCTTCAGCGTGCCGTGGAAGCCGTAGCGGCGGGGCGAGACGGTCAGGGCCTGCGGCTCGTCCGACAGCCCCTCGACCGCGGGGCGGGGCGGGACCGCGCCCGCCTCCGCGTCCCAGCCCAGCCAGGCGGAGCCGAAGGCCCACAGGGCCGAGTCCGCCGGCGGGGCGTAGTAGATCGCCAGCCGCTCCCAGGTCGCCATCGCCGCGTCCTCCGCTGCCCCGTCGCCGCCGACCTCAGCCCGGCCAGGCCACCGCCGACTGATGCTGCACGCCCAGGCCCTCGACCCCCAGCTCCAGCGTGTCGCCGGGCTTGAGGAAGCGCTGCGGCTTCATCCCCAGCCCCACGCCCGAGGGCGTGCCCGTGACGATCACGTCGCCCGGCACCAGGCGCACGAAGCGGCTGAGATAGCTCACGATCTCGGCGACCGAGAAGATCATGTCCGAGGTGGAGGAGTTCTGCACCGTCTCGCCGTTGAGCTTCAGCCAGATGCCCAGCGCCTGCGGGTCCGGCACCTCGTCGGCGGTCACCAGCCAGGGCCCCAGCGGGCCGAAGCCCGGCGCGCCCTTGCCCTTGCACCAGGTGCCGCCCCGCTCCTGCTGCCACTCCCGCTCGGAGACGTCGTTGGCCACGCAATAACCCGCCACGCAGGACAGCGCCTCGGCCTCGGAGACATGCTCGGTCACCTTGCCGATCACCACGCCCAGCTCGACCTCCCAGTCGGTCTTCACGCTGTCCTTGGGGATCACCAGCGTGTCGTCCGGCCCCGCGAGGCACGAGGCCGCCTTGGCGAAGACGATCGGCTCCTTGGGATGGGGGGAGCCGGTCTCGTCCGCGTGCAGGCCGTAGTTCAGCCCGATCGCGTGGAAGGTCTCGACCCGCGAGAGGATCGCGCCGATGCGCTCGGGCGTCACGACGGGCAACGAGGCCGGGTCGACCGCGCGCAGCCGCTCGAGGCTTTCGAGCGTCACCGTCGCGGGCGTCAGGTCGTCAATCACGCCCGAAAGATCTCGCACGGCGCCCTCGGCGTCCAGCATCCCCGGCTTCTCGGCCCCCCTGGGGCCCCAGCGCAGCAGTTTCATCGCGTCCTCCCTCCGGGCTTCCCGCCCGTTTCGCGCCCTCTCAGGCGAAGTCCATGATCAGACAGGTGGTGGTGGCGGTGGCGTAGAGCTTGCCGTCCTTCTCTCCCACCAGCCGTCCCTGCGCCGTCCCGGTCGAGCGGCCGACGTGGATCGACTCCCCGATCGCCAGCATCGGGCCGCTGTCGGCCCGCGCCCCGCGCAGGATGTTCACCTTGTACTCCAGCGTCGTATAGGCCTTTCCCGCCGGCAGATGGGTGTGGATCGAGCTGCCCATGGCGCTGTCGAGCAGCACCCCGTACCAGCCGCCATGCACCGACCCCAACGGGTTGTAGACGTCGAAGCTCGGCTCCCCCCGGAACACCACCCGCCCCGGCGCGACCTCGTGGATCAGGAAGCCCGCCGTGCGCGACATCGGGGCCGCGGGCAGCCGGCCCGTGCGCAGCGCCTCCAGCATCTCGATGCCGGTGTATTTAGCCGCCTCGGCGAGGCTGGGGATCTCGTCCAGCGTCTCGGGCCAGCGGGGGGAGGCGGCGGCAAGCGCTTCGGCGGCGGCGTCGGTCATCGGCAGGGGTCCCGTCAGGCGTCGGTTCGGTCGGCGATCAGGTCGAGCAGGCGGCGCGCGGCGAGGAAGTCGGCGCGCTTGGCGGCGGCGAGCGCCGCGGCCTCCGCGTCCTCGCCCCACTGCTCGGCCTGCCAGGTCTCGTCCACGCGCGAGCGGGCCCAGCCGTCCTCGGCCCCGATCTCGCCCGCCGAGACGGCGAGCGCGATGACCAGGCTGCCGGACAGCACGGTCAGCTCATGCAGCGCGACCAGCGCCAGCGGGTCGTGGGCGCCGACGGCGGCGCGCAGGCGGGCCAGCGCCTCCTCCGGCTGGGCCACGTGCATCACGCCCTCGGCGCAGAGGAGCCGCGCGCCATGGGCGCGGGCGGCCCAGTCGAGCAGCGGATCCCAGGCCTCGGCCTGGCGGCGGGCCAGCCCCTGCGGGTGCGGCGCGCGATAGCACAGCAGGTCCGAGCCCCCGTAGGCCGCCACCGCGTCCACCACCTCGGCGTGCTTGTCGGCGACGCGGTCGATGGCGGTGTTGAGGCTGCGGGTCAGCGGCATGGTCGAGGGGTCGACCACCTCCACCTGCGCGTCCCATTCGGCGGCCAGCGCCTCGGCCAGCGCGCGCGTCGGGGCCAGCAGCGCGGTCCGCCCGGGCGTGCGCAGGGGGCGGCCGTCGAGCGTCACGCCCCAGCCCTCGGGGGTCTCGGCCGCGGCGGCCTGCTTCCAGAAACGCTTGGGCGCGGCCATCAGACCTCTCCCCAGACCAGCGCCAGGGCGGCGTCGAGCTCGTCCCAGCCGTGGATGACATGGTGGGCGCCCGCGTCGCGCAGGCGCGCCTCGGGATGGTAGCCCCAGGTGACGGCGATGGCGGTCATGCCGGCGGCGCGGGCCATCTCGACGTCGAACTCGGTGTCGCCGATCATCACCGCGTCCTCCGCCTCGGCCCCGGTCTCGGCCAGCGCGTCGAGCAGCATGGCGGGATGGGGCTTGGAGGGGTGTCCGTCGGCGGTCTGCAGGGTCTGGAACAGGGGCGCGAGCTCATGGGCCGCCAGCGCATGGGTCAGCCCGCGCATGGCCTTGCCGGTGGCGACGCCCATCAGCACCTCGTCGCGCGCCGCCAGCCTGTGCAGCGCCGCCTTCGCGCCGGGATAGAGCGGCGAGGCCGCCTCGCCCCCCGTCTCCTTGCGCAGGCGGATGAAGGCCTGCTTGTAGCGCTCGACCACGTGCTCGACTTCCGCCGCCGTCAGCCCGGGCGCGAGGCGCGCCACCGCGACGGGCAGCGAAAGGCCCACGATCGAGAGCGTCTCCTCCCGCGTGGGCGGCGGCAGGCCGGCGTCGGCGAAGCCGTCGACCATGGCCGCCACGATCATGCGCTGGCTGTCGATGATGGTCCCGTCCATGTCGAAGACGGCGAGCTTGAGCCGGTCGGGACGCAGCGAGGTGGCCAAGGGCGGGCTCCGGAGGGTCGTGACGGACCGGGGAGGCGTAGCCCCCCCCGCCCCCTCTGTCCAGCCGGCGCGCCCCCGCCCCGTCCAGGCGCCCCGGCGCGACGCCCGAACCCGGACGCAAAGCGCCTGTTCTCCGGAGCCGTCTCTCGCTGATGCCGTGAAGAGCGACTCGGCGGGAGGGGTCCAGGATCGCGAAGCGACCCCGCGCTTGCGCGGGGCTTGTCCTTGACCCCTCCCGACGAGTCGCTCAGGCATCGTCAGCGAGAGACGGATCCGGAGGACAGGCGCGGCCCTGTTCTTTGGTGAGTCAGGAGCCCGCCGGAAGCTCCCGCACTCTCAGAACCGGTCGCGCCCGAAGGCGCAGGCCCAAGCCCGCCAGCAGGGCGCCCCCGCGCCCCCGATCACTCCTCGTCGAGGAACGGATCGTCCGACGCATCCTCCGGCCGCCAGCCGAACACCTCCCAGGTGCGGGCCATGTGCTCGGGCAGCGGCGCCACCAGGCGCAGGGGCTTGCCCGAGGCCGGGTGGGCGATGGTCAGCGAGCGGGCGTGCAGGTGCAGCTTGCGGCTGATCACGCCGCCCAGCTGCGCGCCCCAGCCCTCGCCCTCGTTGGTCTGGCCCGAGCCGCCGTACTTGCCGTCGCCCGCGATCGGGTTGCCGAGCGCGGCCATGTGGGCGCGCAGCTGGTGGGTGCGCCCGGTGATCGGGCTCAGGGCGACCCAGGCGGCGCGCTTGGCGGCGGCGTCGATGGTCATGTAGTCGGTCACGGCGCGCTTGGCGCCCTCGGTCGCCTCGATCTCGTCGGGGTGGACGATGCGCATCTTCTCGCCCTCGCCGCCCTTGCCGTGGCCGCCGGCCTTGACCAACCCCCACTTGATGGTGCCGGCGCGCGGCTCCGGCACGCCGGCGCAGACCGCCCAGTAGATCTTGCGCGTCGCCCGCGCCCGGAAGGCGCCCGCCAGCGCCTTGGCCGCGTTGGCCGAGCGCGCCAGGACCATCACGCCCGAGGTGTCGCGGTCCAGCCGGTGCACGAGGTGAGGATCGTCGTCCCGCCCGAAGCGCAGCGCCGAGGAAAGGCCCACCACGTGCCGGTTCCCCTGCCCCGTGCCGCCCTGCACCGGCAGGCCGGCAGGCTTGTTCAGCGCGATCAGGTGGTCGTCGCGATAGATCACGCAGTCCTGGATCATCCGCGCGTCGGCCGCCGAGATCTCGGGGCGCGGCGCGGGCTTCTCGTTCTCGAGGATCTCGTCGGGGATCGGGGGCACGCGCACGCTCTGCCCCGCCTCGAGCCGGGTCGAGGCCTTGGCCCGCGCCCCGTCCACGCGCAGCTCGCCCTTGCGCAGCATCTTCTCGATGCGGCCCTGGGTCAGCTGCGGAAAGCGGCGGCGCAGCCAGCGGTCGATCCGGCTGTCGGCCTCGTCCGGGGCCACGGTCACGGTCTGCACGCCGGGCATCGCCCGATCCTCCTTCAGCCTGCGGGCCGCGCCCGCCACGTCGTCTCGCCGGGCGTCCTCAGCCCTGGCCCCAGGCCGCCCGCGCCAGCGCCAGCCCCGCGAACAGGGCGGCCACCGACAGCGCCACCGAGCCCGCCACGTAGACCGCCGCCGCCGCCATCCGCCCGCGCTCGACCAGGTAGAGCGCGTCCAGCGAGAAGGCCGAGAAGGTGGTGAACCCGCCCAGCAGCCCGGTCATCACGAAGGGCGCGAACCGCGCCCATCCGCCCTCCATCCGCTCCATCAGCAGGACCGCGGCGATCCCCATCACGAAGGAGCCGATCACGTTCACCCCGAAGGTGCCCCAGGGAAAGTCGGCGCCCAGCACGCGCAGCGTCCAGCGGCCGAACAGCCACCGAAGCGAGGCGCCGCAGGCCCCGCCGAGCGCAACGTAGAGGATCGTCATGGCCCCGCTTCTGCGCCGGGCGGCCCGCGCGGTCAAGGCGCCGCGATGCGGCGGAGGACCCGCGGCGTCGGCTTCGCGCGTTTGCGGGAGCCTCGCGGCCGCCCCGCCCGCCAGTCGCCGCCCCTCCGTCCGGCGCCTGAAGGCGGGCGGCCGGGGCGGGCGAGGCCGGCGCGCAGCGGCGGCGAGTCCCGTCCGGCCGCGCGCTCAGTCCTCGCCGCGGCGCTTCGCGCGCAGGCGGGCGAAATACTCCACCCGCTTGCCCAGCTCCCGCTCGAAGCCGCGCTCGACGGGGCGGTAGAAGGTCGGGCGTTCCATGCCTTCGGGGAAATAGTTCTGGCCCGAAAATCCGTCCTGCGCGTCGTGGTCGTAGGCGTAGCCCGCGCCGTAGCCCTGCTCCTTCATCAGCTTCGTCGGCGCGTTGAGGATATGGGCGGGCGGCGCGCTCGACCCCGACTTCTTGGCCAGCGACACCGCCTGCTTCCAGGCCGAATAGACCGCGTTCGACTTGGGCGCGAGCGCGAGATGCACCACCGCCTGGGCCAGCGCCAGCTCCCCCTCGGGGGAGCCGAGCCGCTCGTAGGTCTCCCAGGCGTCGAGGCACAGCGTCATCGCCTGCGGATCGGCGAGGCCGATGTCCTCGACCGCCATGCGGGTGATCCGCCGGGCGAGGAAGCGCGGGTCCTCGCCCCCCTCGATCATCCGCGCCAGCCAGTAGAGCGAGGCGTCGGGGTCGGAGCCACGCACCGACTTGTGCAGCGCCGAGATCAGGTTGTAGTGCCCGTCGCCGGTCTTGTCGTACTGCGCCGCCCGCCGGGTCAGGCGCTTCGCCAGCGCGTCGGCGTCGACCGGCCCCGGCCCCATGCGGTAGGCCTGTTCGGCGAGGTTCAGGAGCGCGCGCCCGTCGCCGTCGGCGAGGTTCACCAGCGCCCGGCGCGCATCCGGCGTCAGCGGCAGCGGCCCCTCCAGCGCCTCGGCCCGGGCCAGCATCGCCTCCAGCGCGTCGTCCTCCAGCCGGTTGAGCACCAGCACCTGCGCGCGCGAGAGCAACGCGCGGTTCAGCTCGAAGGACGGGTTCTCGGTCGTGGCCCCGACCAGGGTGATGGTCCCGTCCTCCATGTGCGGGAGGAACCCGTCCTGCTGGGCCTTGTTGAAGCGGTGGATCTCGTCGACGAAGAGCAGCGTGCCCTGCCCGTTTCCGGCCCGCACCCGCGCCGCGTCGAAGACCTTCCGCAGGTCCGCGACCCCGGTGAAGATCGCCGAGATCTGCACGAAGGCGAGGTCCGTCGCCTCGGCCAGCAGGCGGGCGATGGTGGTCTTGCCCACGCCCGGCGGCCCCCAGAGGATCAGGCTCGGCAGCTCGCGGGCCGCGACCATGGCGGCCAGCGGCGCGCCCTCGTCCAGAAGCTGCGGCTGGCCGATCACCTCGTCGAGCGCGGCGGGGCGCAGACGGTCGGCGAGCGGGCGGGCGGCGGAGCGCGCAGGCGCGCGCTCGGTCCCGCCGCTTTTCGGCGTCTCGTCGCCGCCCCTGTCGAACAGGTCCGCCATCGGATCAGCGCGAGAAGCGCATCTTGCCGCGGCGCCCGGCGCGCTCGACGGTCAGTTCCAGGACCCGGGGCGGTTTCGCGGCGATGGCGTCGAGCGCCTCGGTGTCGGCGATCTCGGCGCCGTTGATCTCGAGGATCCGGTCCCCCTTGCGGAAGCCCGCCCGCGCGGACTCCTCCGCCACGTCCAGCACCACCACGCCCAGCGCGTCGTCGGGCAGCCCCGTCTCCATCGCCACGGCCGGGTTGAGGTTGGAGATCGTCAGCCCGCCCAGCGGCGAGGGGCCCGGCAGCTCGCGCTCGTCGCGCGCGGGCTCGTCGGGGGCGGCGGTCAGGCGCAGGGTGGCGCGGCGCTCCTCCCCGTTCGAGATCCAGGCGATCTCCGCCTCCCGCCCCACGCCCAGGGTCGCGAGGCGGAACTCGAGCTCGGTCTCCGCGCTCACCGGGCGGCCGTCGACGCTGAGCAGCACGTCCCCGCGCGCGAGCCCGGCCCGGGCGAAGGGCGACAGCGGATGAAGCTCCGAGACCGCGAGCCCCTGCACCCGGTCGAGCCCCAGCGCCTCGGCCAGCGCCCCGTCGACCGGCTGGCCCGAGAGCCCGGCCCAGGGCCGCGTCAGGGTGGAGCGGCCGGCCTCGGCCTGCGCCACCACCTGCGCCACCAGGTCCGAGGGCACCGCGAAGCCGATCCCGATCGAGCCGCCCGAGCGCGACAGGATCGCGGTGTTGATCCCCAGCAGCCGCCCGCGCATGTCCACCAGCGCGCCGCCGGAGTTGCCCGGGTTGATCGCCGCGTCCGTCTGCAGGTAGTAGCCCGAGCCGCCCGTCGGCGCCTCGCGCGTGCGGGCGAGCGCCGAGACGATCCCCGAGGTCACCGTCTGCCCCACCCCGAACGGGTTGCCGATGGCGAGCACCAGGTCCCCGACCTCGACCTCGGCGGTGTCGCGCAGCGGCAGGGCGGGCAGGCCCTCGGCCTCCTGAAGCTTCAGCACCACCAGGTCGCTGTCCTTGTCGGCGAGCAGGATCTCGGCCTCGAACTCGCGCCCGTCGGTCAGCACGGCGCGGATCTCGGTCGCCTGGCCGACGACGTGCAGGTTGGTGACCACCAGCCCGTCCTCGCGCACGATCACGCCCGAGCCCAGCGAGTTCTGCACCTGCTGGGTGGGCCGGCCCATGCCCTGGAAGAAGCGGCGGAAGAACGGATCCTGCGCGAAGGGCCCGGCGAGCCCGCCGGGCCGCTCCACCACGCGCTTGGCGTAGATGTTCACCACCGAGGGCGCGGCGGCCTTCACCACCGGCGCGAAGGAGAGCTGGATCTCGGCCGTCGTCTCGGGAACCTTCGCCTCCGACCCCGTCGTCTGCGCCCGTCCCGGCGGCGCCGCGAGCACGAGCGCGAGGGCGAGCGCGGGGACGAGGACGGGTCGGACGAACGGCATCTGGACGCCTCCTGGCGAAGGATGGGTCGGGGGACGGCGCCGGAGCGGACGCCGCGCGGGTGCGAACCTAGGCGCGCCGCGCGGGAAAGAGAAGCAGGGTCGCGGGAATGGGAACGAGGGGCAGGACGCTCCTGACTCACCCAAGAACAGAGGCCCGCGCCTGTTCTCCGGATCCGTCTCTCGCTGAAGATGCCTGAGCGACTCGGCCCCCGGGGTCAAGGACAAGCCCCGCTTGCGCGGGGTCGCTTCGCGATCCCTGACCCCGGGGGCCGAGTCGCTCTGATCGGCATCAGCGAGAGACGGCTCCGGAGAACAGGCGCTTCGCGAGGGCCGCCGGCGTCGCGCCGGGGCGCCTGGCGGGAACGAGAAAGCCGCCCCCGAGGGAGCGGCTTCCTGGCCCGACGGGCGGGCGTCGCGGCGGGCGGCGGTCCGTCAGGACCGGGCCCGCGCGAAAATCACTCGGCGGCGGCCTCTTCGGCGGCGACACGCTCCTTGTCGCCCTTGCCCTTGGCGGTCACGTCGCGCTCGACCAGCTCGATGAAGGCCATCGGGGCCATGTCGCCATAGCGGAAGCCGGCCTTGAGCACGCGGCAGTAGCCGCCCTGGCGCTCCTTGTAGCGGGGGCCGAGCACGTCGAAGAGCTTCTTGACGGCGGCGTCCTGCTTGATCTCGGCATGGGCCAGACGGCGGGCGTGGAGGTCGCCGCGCTTGCCGAGCGTGATCAGCTTGTCGATGATCCGCTTCAGCTCCTTGGCCTTGGGCAGGGTCGTCTTGATCTGCTCGTGCTCGATCAGCGACGAGGCCATGTTGGCGAACATCGCCTTGCGATGCTCATGGGTGCGGTTGAGCTTGCGGTAACCGTGACCGTGGCGCATGGGGTAGATCCTTTCGCGTTATGCTTTGTCCGGGAGACGTCCATGGCGTCTCCCTCCTTGGGGCCGAAGCGGCCCGAGCCCGCGCGCGATACAGGATCGGGCGGGCGGACGCAACCCTGCGGCGCCCCGGCGGCTCAGGACGGCTCGCGTCGGATCGTCCAGACCATCGCCGTGCGGTAGCCCGCCGCCGCGAACAGATCCGCCTTCGAGCGCCACGCGGCCGGGCAGACCGCGAAGGCCGTGTCGACGCCGCGCGCGGCGAAGGCGGCCTCGCCGGCCTGCAGGAGCGCGAGGGCGCCCTGCCCCTCGTCGGCGAGGGTCCCGGGATCGGCGAAGTCGCGGTGGTGGAAGTCGTCGATCACCCCGATGCGCGAAATGTCATGGGCCGGCGGGACATGCAGGCGCGAGGCAGGCTGCGCGACCAGGTAGCCCTCCAGCGCCTCCGGCGGGCCGGCGACGCGCATGTCGCGGTCCTCCAGCGTCAGGCTGCGGCGCATCCAGGCCTCGAACCGGGCGTCGGCGTCGGGGTGGCGGCGCCAGAACGGGTCCAGGGCCTCGAGCGTCGCCTGATGCTCGGCGCTGCAGGCGACGAGGCCGGCGATGTCGGCCGGCTCGGCCGGGCGCGGGCCGTCGGGGACCGCCGGGGCGAGGCCCGTCTTCGCAAGATACAGGGTGAGGGGCGCATGGCCGCGGGCGGCGAAGGCCTCCGCCCAGGCCGGCTCGCAGGGCGGATCGCCGACCTGGGAGGCCAGCAGGATCCGCGCGCCGTCGGCGCGCAGGGCCGCCTCGGCCGCGTCGGCCAGCGCCGCGCGGGTCCCGGCCGGCGCGTCCTCGGCCAGCGCGATCTCCGGCATCACCAGGCCCGGCGGGCCCTCGGCGCCCAGGTAGATCGGCGGCACCGGGACGTGCAGGACATGGGTGAGCCCAACGGGCCGCCCCTGCGCCTCGGCCAGCAGCCAGGTCTGGCGGACGGGTTGCGGCGCATCGGAGAGCGCGGCGGCGAGCGCCTGGACGATGCGCGCGGCCACGTCCTCGGCCAGCGCCCAGAGGGCTGGATCGCAGGCGTGGCGACGGTCGGCGTCGCGCGCGAGCAGCCCCGTCATCGCGGGGATGTCGGACGGGCGGGCGGGCCGGACGGCGACGGGCATGGGCGGCTCCTGCGCGCGGCGGCCCGAGCGGCGGCCGGCGCGGGCAAGCCTAGGCGCCCCCCGACGCGAGGCAAGCGCGCCGGAAACGAAAACGACCGGCGCCTGGGCGCCGGTCGCGGATGTGGTTCGAGAGGCCCGGGGGCCGGATCTCAGAACTGGTCCTCGTACTTGCGGGCCAGGTCCTCGATGTTGTCCGGTGGCCAGTCCGGCACGTCCATCCCGAGGTGGAGGCCCATCTGGGTGAGGACCTCCTTGATCTCGTTCAGCGACTTGCGGCCGAAGTTCGGCGTGCGCAGCATCTCGGCCTCGGTCTTCTGAACGAGATCGCCGATGTAGACGATGTTGTCGTTCTTCAGGCAGTTCGCCGAACGCACCGACAGCTCCAGCTCGTCCACCTTCTTGAGGAGGATCGGGTTGATGCCGCCCGGCAGCTCTTCGTCGTCCGACCGGCCGGCGGCCTCGGGCTCGTCGAAGTTCACGAAGATCGACAGCTGGTCCTGGAGGATG
Source organism: Albimonas marina (assembly GCF_029223255.1). Classification (GTDB taxonomy): domain Bacteria; phylum Pseudomonadota; class Alphaproteobacteria; order Rhodobacterales; family Rhodobacteraceae; genus Albimonas. The sequence goes on along the minus strand of NZ_JARHUC010000006.1, from coordinate 213,969 downwards.
CGCGCGGCGTAGGCCACGGCGTCGTCCGGGGTCAGAGAGCCGTCGGTCTCGATCTGGAGGGTCAGCTTGTCGTAGTCCAGCACCTGGCCCTCGCGGGTGGGCTCGACCTTGTAGCTGACCTTCTTGACCGGGCTGAACAGCGCGTCGACCGGGATCAGGCCGATGGGGCTGTCCTCGGACTTGTTGCGGTCCGCGGGGACGTAGCCCTTGCCGGTGTCCACCACGAGCTCGACGTGGAACGAGGCGCCCTCGTCGAGGTGGCAGATCACGTGATCCGGGTTCAGGATCTCGATCCCCGCCGTCTCCTGGATGTCGCCGGCGACGACCAGGCCGGGGCCCTCGCCGCGCAGCGTCAGGCGCTTGGGTCCCTCGACGTCCATCTTGACCGCGACGCCCTTGATGTTCAGGACGATGTCGGTCACGTCCTCACGGACGCCGGCGACGGACGAGAACTCGTGCAGCACGCCGTCGATCTGGATCGAGGTGATCGCGGCGCCCTGGAGCGACGACAGAAGGACGCGACGCAGGGCGTTGCCGAGCGTCAGGCCGAAGCCCCGCTCGAGCGGCTCGGCGATCACGGTGGCCTGGCGCTGGGCGTCGGCGCCCGGACGGATGTCCAGGGCGGTCGGCCGGATCAGCTCCTGCCAGTTCTTGTGGATCATGCGATGGTCCTCCATCCGTGCCGGGGCGGGATCCGCAGACCGTCCTGGCGTCCCGAGGAATTGATTTCCGTCCACGTAAACGGCCGAAGGCCCGCGCGGCGGGCGCGGGCCGGGGGCCATCGAAAGGCGGCGCGTCAGACGCGCCGGCGCTTCGGCGGACGGCAGCCGTTGTGGGCGATCGGGGTCACGTCACGGATCGAGGTGATCGTGAAGCCGACGGCCTGCAGGGCGCGCAGCGCGCTCTCGCGCCCCGAACCCGGGCCCTGAACCTCGACCTCGAGGGTGCGCATGCCGTGCTCGGCGGCCTTCTTGCCGGCGTCCTCCGCGGCGACCTGGGCCGCGTAGGGGGTCGACTTGCGCGAACCCTTGAAGCCCATGGCGCCGGAGGAGGACCACGCGATGGCGTTGCCCTGCGCGTCGGCGATCAGGATCTTGGTGTTGTTGAACGAAGAGTTCACGTGAGCGACGCCCGACGTGATGTTCTTCCGCTCTTTGCGCTTCACGCGCTGCTTGTCGCGAGCCATTCCGCCTACTCCTTACTTCTTCTTGCCGGCGATCGGCTTCGCCTTGCCCTTGCGGGTGCGGGCGTTCGTATGGGTGCGCTGGCCGCGGACGGGCAGCTGGCGACGGTGACGCAGGCCGCGGTAGCAGCCCAGGTCCATCAGCCGCTTGATGTTCACGGCCACCTCGCGGCGGAGGTCGCCCTCGACCGTCAGGTTGCCGTCGATGAACTCGCGGATCGCCAGAACTTCGGCGTCGGAAAGCTCATTGACGCGACGCTCGTCTGCGATGCCGACGGCCGAGCAGATCTCCTTCGCGGAGTGATGCCCGATGCCGTGGATGTAGGTGAGGGCGATGTGCGTCCTCTTGTTCGTGGGGATGTTCACGCCAGCGATGCGCGCCAAGGTCCTGCTCCGTATCTCGATCCGGTCCGCCGCCCGGGGGGCCGAAGGTTCCACTGTCCTGTCGTCGCCCCCGGCGGCGCCGTCGGGCTGAAATCCTGTCCGCGGGTCGGACCGAGCCCCGGCGCGTCGCGCCAGGCCCGGCCTGCGAACGAGCGCCGGCCCGGCGATTCTCCGGATCCTGTCCGAAGCGCCGTCCGACGACTCCCCTTGTTCGGAGGCGCGGAGTATATGAAGGGAAGGTCCCGCGTCAACCCAGCCGGGCCGGGAGTCGCGTCCTTTTTCCGTCTCCGCGCCGCCAAGAGCCCGTCAGCCGTTCATCGCGGCCTTCAGTTGGGCCGCGACCTCCTCCTGGGAGGCCATGCCGTCGATGCGCGCGAGCTTGCCCTGCGCATGGTAGTAGCCGATCAGCGGCGAGGTGTCCTTGTAGTAGTTCAGCAGCCGCGTGCGCATGGCGTCCGCGTTGTCGTCGGCCCGAACCTTCTCGCCGGCGGCCTCGGCCTCCTTCGCGCGGTTCACCACGCGCTTGACCAGCGTCTCGTCGTCCACCTGCAGCTCGATCACCCGGTCGAGGGCCAGGCCCTCGGAGGCGAGCAGCTCGCCCAGCGCGTCGGCCTGGGCCAGCGTGCGGGGGAAGCCGTCGAAGATCGCGCCCTTGGAGGCCGCGCCCGACTCGAGCTGCTCCTTGATCAGGCCGATGACGATCTCGTCCGTCACGAGGTCGCCGCGGGCCATCACGTCGGCCACCACCTTGCCCATCTCGGAGCCGGAGGCCTGGGCCGCCCGCAGCATGTCGCCGGTGGAGAGCTGGACCATGCCCAGCTCGTCGACCAGGCGCTTCGCTTGGGTGCCTTTCCCGGCGCCCGGCGGCCCGAGCAGAATGATGTTCATTTCTTCCTCTTCCCTCGCCGTCCAAGACGGGACCGTTCGATCAGTCCTTCGTACTGGTGCGCCAGCAGATGGCTCTGCACCTGCGTGACGGTGTCCATCGTCACCGAGACCACGATCAGCAACGAGGTGCCGCCGAAGTAGAACGGTATGCCCACGTTCGAGATCAGGATCTCGGGCATGACGCAGATGATGGACAGGTAGATCGCGCCGACCAGGGTGAGTCGAGTCAGCACATAGTCGAGGTACTGGGACGTCTTGGCGCCCGGACGAATGCCCGGAACATAGCCGCCGTTCTTCTTCAGGTTGTCGGCCACGTCGTCGGGATTGAAGACGACCGAGGTGTAGAAGAAGGCGAAGAAGACGATCAGCGCCACGAAGGTCACCAGGTACAGCGGCTGGCCGCGTCCCAGGTAGGCCGAGACGTAGCTCATCACCCCGCCCGCGCCGCCGTCGGCCGAGAAGCCGGCCACGGTGGCGGGCAGCAGCAGCAGCGACGAGGCGAAGATCGGCGGGATCACGCCCGCGGTGTTGACCTTCAGCGGCAGGAACGAGTTCTCGCCCCCGTACATCTTCTGGCCGACCTGGCGCTTGGGATACTGCACCAGGATCCGGCGCTGCGCGCGCTCGATGTAGACCACGGCCGCGATCACCGCGACGGCGCCGACGATCACCGCGATGATGATCCCCGCCGCCAGCTGCCCGGTGCGGCCCAGCTCGAACAGCTGCGCCAGCGCGCTCGGCATGGTGGCGACGATGCCCACGTAGATGATCAGCGAGATGCCGTTGCCGATGCCGCGGGCGGTGATCTGCTCGCCCAGCCACATCAGGAACATCGTGCCGCCCACCAGGGTGATCACGGTGGATGCGCGGAAATACCAGCCGGGATCGAGCGCGAGGCCCTGCCCCTCCAGCCCCACGGCGATGCCGTAGGCCTGCACCGCGGCCAGGATCACCGTCCCGTAGCGCGTGTACTGGTTGATCTTGCGACGTCCGGCCTCGCCCTCCTTCTTGAGGGCCTCCAGCGACGGGATCATGGAGCTCATCAGCTGCATGATGATCGACGCGGAGATGTAGGGCATGATCCCCAGGGCGAAGATCGCCATGCGGCTCACGGCGCCGCCGGCGAACATGTTGAAGATGCCCAGGATGCCGGACTGCGTCTGTTCGATGAATCGCGCGAGCTGAACCGGGTCGATGCCCGGCATCGGGATGTAGGTCCCGAGCCGGTAGATCACCAGCAGGCCCAACGCGAAGAGGATCCGGCTCTTGAGCTCCTTGGCTTTGCCAAAGGCGCTCCAGCTCAGGTTCTGGGCCATCTGCTCGGCGGCGGACGCCATGCTTCTCTCCCGCAGGCTGTCATGCATACGCCGCCGGGGGACGAGGCCCCGCGGCGGCGTCGCGGTTTAGTTAAAGGAGGGGCTGGAGGCCCGCAATGTCATTCGGCGTCGCTCTCGGCCGCGGCCTTGGCCGGGGCGAGGACGGTGACCGTGCCGCCGGCCTTCTCGATGGCCGCCACGGCGGATTTCGACGCGCCGGTGACCTCGATCGTGAGGGCCTGCGTGACTTCGCCGCGGCCCAGCAGGCGGACGCCGTCGCGCTTGCGGCGCACCAGGCCCGAGGCGACCAGCACGTCCTCGTCGATCTTCGCCGAGGCGTCGATCTTGCCGGCCTCGATGAACTTGGCCAGGCCGTCGAGGTTGATCACCACGAATTCGTCGCGGAACGGCTTGGTGAAGCCGCGCTTGGGCAGACGCCGGTAGATCGGCATCTGGCCGCCCTCGTAGCCGTTGATGGCCACGCCGGAGCGGGATTTCTGACCCTTGATGCCGCGGCCGCCGGTCTTGCCGATGCCCGAGCCGGGGCCCCGGCCGACGCGCTTGCGCGGCTTCGTGGCGCCGGGATTGTCGCGGAGTTCGTTGAGCTTCATGACGCTTGTTCCTTGTGTCGGATCCGTCCTGCGGCGTCATCCGCGGCGGACCATCGACCTGGGGGAAATGAGGCCCGGACGCGCGGGACGCGTCCGGGCGGAGCGGGCGATTACTCGCCCTTCTCCTCGACGATCACCGCGAGGTGCGGGATCGAGTTCACCATGCCGCGCACGGAGGGGGTGTCCTCCAGCTCGCGGGTCTTGTGCATCTTGTTCAGACCGAGACCCTTGAGGGTCTCGCGCTGAACCTTCGGACGGCGGATCGGCGAACCGATCTGCTTCACCACGATGGTCTTGCCCATGATCTCGCTCCTCAGGCCTCGGCGGCCTCGGCATCCGCCGGCGCGTTCTCACGCTTGGGCAGGATGTCGGCGACCTTCTTGCCGCGACGGGACGCGACCTGGCGCGGAGACGCCTCGTTCTTCAGCCCGTCGATGGTGGCGCGGATCATGTTGTAGGGGTTCTGGGACCCGATGGACTTCGCCACCACGTCCTGAACGCCCAGCATCTCGAAGACGGCGCGCATCGGGCCGCCCGCGATGATCCCGGTGCCGGCCTCGGCCGTGCGCATCACCACCTTGCCGGCGCCATGACGACCATTGACGTCATGATGCAGGGTGCGGCCCTCGCGCAGCGGCACGCGGATCAGACCGCGCTTGGCCTGCTCCGTCGCCTTGCGGATCGCCTCGGGGACTTCGCGGGCCTTGCCCTTGCCGAAGCCCACGCGGCCCTTCTGGTCGCCGACGACCACGAGCGCCGCAAAGCCGAAGCGCTTGCCGCCCTTCACGGTCTTCGAGACGCGGTTGATGGCGACGAGACGATCCTGGAACTCAGGATCCTCGTCGCGGTCGCGGCGACGATCACGCCGGTTGTCTTCCCTGGCCATTATCGCCTCCTCAGAACTTCAGGCCGCCTTCACGGGCGGCGTCGGCGAGCGCCTTGACCTTCCCGTGAAAGAGGTAGCCGCCGCGGTCGAACACGACCTCCTCGATGCCGGCGGCCTTGGCGCGCTCGGCGATCGCGGCGCCGATCTTGGCGGCGGCGTCCTTGTTGTTCTTCCCGATCACGCCCAGAGCGGACTCGAGGCTCGAGGCGGCGCACAGGGTCTTGCCCTGCACGTCGTCGATCACCTGGACCGAGATGTTCTTGTTCGAGCGGTGAACGCACAGCCGGGGCCGGCCGTTCGCCACTTTCTTCAGACGGTTGCGCACGCGAAGGCGCCGCCGCTGAAACAGTTCGCGCTTGGTCGAAGCCATTTCGACGCCTCCTTACTTCTTCTTGCCTTCCTTGCGGAAGATGTACTCGCCCTTGTAGCGGATGCCCTTGCCCTTGTAGGGCTCCGGCCGCCGCCAATCGCGGATGTTCGCCGCCACCTGGCCGACCTGCTGCTGGTCGATGCCGGTGATCGCGATCTCCGTGGGCTTGGCGCAGACGATGTCGATCCCCTCGGGGATCGCGTACTCCACGTCATGCGAATAGCCGAGCGCCAGCTTCAGGACCTTGCCCTGGACCTGGGCGCGGTAACCGACGCCCTGGATCTCGAGCTCTTTCTTGAAGCCCTCGGTCACGCCCGTCACCAGGTTCGCGACCTGGGTGCGGGACATGCCCCACTGCTGGCGAGCCCGTTTGGACAGGCCGCGGGGGGTGACCGAGATGGCGTCGTTCTCGACCTTCACGTCGACGTCGTCCGTCGCCGTGAAGCTGCGCGCGCCCTTGGGGCCCTTGACCTCGACCGTCTGCCCGGAGACCGACGCGGTCACGCCCTTGGGAAGCTCGATCGGCTTCTTTCCGATGCGGGACATTCCAGCCTCCTCAGAACACCGTGCACAGGACTTCGCCGCCGACCTTGTCGGCGCGGGCCTGCGCATCGGACATGACGCCCTTGGAGGTCGAGACGATCGCCACGCCCAGGCCCTGACGGACCGAGGGGAGCGTCTCGACCGGCGAGTACACGCGGCGGCCCGGCTTGGAGACCCGCTTGATCTCCTTGATGGCCGGCATGCCGTCGAAGTACTTCAGCGAGATCTCGAACTCGGCGTGGTTGTCCACGGTCACGGTCTCGTAGCCGCGGATGTAACCCTCGGCCACCAGAACCTCGAGGACGCGACCCCGAAGCTTCGAGGCGGGCGTGCGGACGGTCGACTTGAAACGCATCTGCGCGTTGCGGATGCGGGTCAGCATGTCGCCGATGGGATCGTTCACGTTCATAGTGCGCTCCTCACCAGCTCGACTTCACCATGCCGGGGATCTGGCCCACGGAGGCGTAATCCCGCAGCGCGATGCGCGACATCTTCAGTTTGCGGTAGTAGGCCCGGGGACGCCCGGACACTTCGCAGCGGTTGTGCAGGCGAGTGGCGGAAGAGTTCCGCGGCAGCTTCGCCAGCTTCATCGAGAGCTTCACGCGATCGGAGAGCGAAAGATTCTCGTCCTTCATCTGCTCCTTGAGCGCGGCGCGCTTGGCGGCGTACTGCTCCACCAGCTTCTCGCGCTTTTTCTGGCGCTCGATCATGCTCGTCTTGGCCATGTCGAAATCCTTTCCCGCGCTCAGCTCATGAAGGGCATGTTGAACAGCTTCAACATGCTCTTCGCTTCCGCGTTGGTCGGCGCGGTCGTGGCGATCACGATATCCATGCCCCACATCTGATCGATCTTGTCGTAGGCGATCTCGGGGAACACGATGTGCTCCTTCAGGCCCATGGCGAAGTTGCCGCGGCCGTCGAAGCCCGAGCCCTTCACGCCGCGGAAGTCGCGGACGCGGGGCAGCGCAACGGTGATCAGGCGGTCCAGGAAGTCGTACATGCGATCCTGGCGGAGGGTCACCTTGACGCCCAGCGGCATCCCCTCGCGGACCTTGAAGCCGGCGATGGAGTTGCGCGCCTTGGTGATCACGGGCTTCTGGCCGGCGATCGCCATCAGGTCGTCATGGGCGGCCTTGATCTTCTTCGAGTCCGACACGGCCTCGCCCACGCCCATGTTCAGGACGATCTTGTCCAGGCGGGGGATCTGCATGTCGTTCTTGTAGCCGAACTCTTCCTTCAGCGCGGGACGCACCACCTCGCGGTAGTGGGCGCGAAGGCGCGGCGTGTAAGCGGCGGCGTCAAGCATCGATCACCTCCCCCGACTTCTTGGCGAAGCGGACCTTCTTGCCGTCGACCATCTTGAACCCGACGCGGGTGGCGCCGCCGGTCTTGGGGTCGATCAGCGCCAGGTTCGACAGGTCGATCGCGGCCTCTTTCGAGATGCGGCCGCCCTGCGACTGCGCGGTCTGGCGCTGGTGGCGCACGACCATGTTGACGCCGGAGACCAGCGCCTTGTTCTCGGTCGGCATGACCTTGAGGATCTCGCCCTCGTTGCCCTTGTCACGACCGGCGAGCACGACGACCTTGTCGCCCTTCTTGAGCTTCGCGGCCATCACAGCACCTCCGGCGCCAGCGAGATGATCTTCATGAAGTTCTTCGAGCGCAGCTCGCGCACGACCGGGCCGAAGATGCGGGTGCCGATCGGCTCGCCCTGGTTGTTCAGCAGGACGGCGGCGTTGTCGTCGAAGCGGATCGCGGTGCCGTCGGCACGACGAACTTCCTTGGCGGTGCGCACGACGACGGCCTTGCGGACATCGCCCTTCTTCACGCGGCCGCGCGGAATGGCCTCCTTCACGGAGACCACGATGATGTCGCCGACCGAAGCGTACTTGCGCTTCGCGCCGCCGAGCACCTTGATGCACTGGACCCGACGGGCGCCCGAATTATCGGCCACCGTCAGGTTGGTCTGCATCTGGATCATGGCAGTTTCTCCCGACCTGCAGGGACCTCACTCGGTGTTCCGAGGCCCTGCGGTTTCGACAATTGGGTCGTCAGTCCCGAGAGACTCCGGCTTCGCCGGTCAGGACTTCCCAAGATTTCGATTTCGAACGCGGCGGGCACTCGGCGATGCGGACGGTCTCGCCCACCTGGCACGCGTTGGTCTCGTCATGCGCATGGTACCGCTTGGTCATGCGCACGGTCTTCTTCATCAGCGGGTGGGTGAAGCGGCGCTCCACCAGCACGGTGATGGTCTTGTCGTTCTTGTTCGAGACGACGGTGCCCTGGAGAATGCGACGGGGCATGTCAGGCCTCCTGCGAGACCGCGGCGGCGGCCTTCTGGTTCAGCACGGTGAGAACGCGCGCCACATCACGGCGCACGGTCTTCATCCGCGCGGTGTTCTCGTTCTGGCCGGTGGCGGCCCGGAAGCGCAGGTTGAACTGCTCCTTCTTCAGCGCCGCGAGCTCGTCGCGCAGCTGGTCGGGCGTCTTCTCGCGCAGATCGGCGGCTTTCATGAGCCTACGTCCTCTCGCATCCCAATGGGTCTCGACCGTTCCCTCTTCGGGCGGCGTCGAGCCCTGAATTCACCTGCCGGATCCGCCCCGGCGATCTCATCTGACGACGACGGGGGGCCGGCATAGCCAGCCCCTCGTCGGGCGCCTGTTCGCAGCAGTCAGGCGACCGCCGTGGTCCGCCGGAGCGGACCCGGGATCACCAGTCTTCTTTCTGCACGAATCGGCTCTTGATCGGCAGCTTCATCGCCGCCAACCGGAGGGCCTCCCGTGCCACAGGTTCGGACACCCCGTCAATCTCGAACATGACGCGGCCGGGCTTCACTTTCGCGGCCCAGTATTCGACCGAACCCTTGCCCTTGCCCATGCGGACTTCGGTGGGCTTCTGGGTCACGGGGACGTCCGGGAAGATCCGGATCCACACGCGGCCCTGACGCTTCATGTGACGCGTCATGGCGCGGCGGGCGGCCTCGATCTGGCGCGCGGTGATGCGCTCCGGCTCGATGGCCTTCAGCCCGTAAGACCCGAAGTTCAGCTCCGTGCCGCCCTTCGCCAGGCCGTGGATGCGGCCCTTGTGCTGCTTGCGGAACTTCGTGCGTTTCGGAGAAAGCATCTTCTTAGCTCCTCAGGCTCAGGCGCGGGCCGGGCGCGCCGCGCCCTCCTGCAGCTCCTGCTGGCGACGGTCGCGCGCCTGGGGATCGTGCTCCATGATCTCGCCTTTGAAGATCCAGACCTTGATCCCGATGATGCCGTAGGCGGTCTTCGCCTCGACATGCGCGTAGTCGATGTCGGCCCGCAGGGTGTGCAGGGGCACGCGGCCCTCGCGGTACCACTCGGTGCGCGCGATCTCGGCGCCGCCGAGACGGCCGCCGGCGTTGATGCGGATGCCCAGCGCGCCCATGCGCATGGCGTTCTGCACCGCACGCTTGATGGCGCGACGGAAGGCGACGCGACGCTCGAGCTGCTGGGCGATGTTCTCGCCGACCAGCTGCGCGTCGATCTCGGGCTTGCGGACCTCGACGATGTTGAGGTGCAGCTCCGACGAGGTCAGCTTCGCGACGTCCTTGCGAAGCTTCTCGATGTCGGCGCCCTTCTTGCCGATGATCACGCCCGGACGCGCGGTGTGGATCGTCACCCGGCACTTGCGGTGCGGGCGCTCGATCACGACGCGCGACACGCCGGCGTTGGCGCACTTCTTCTTGATGAACTCCCGGATACGGATGTCCTCGTGAAGCAGCGCGCCGTAGTCCTTGGCGTTCGCGTACCAGCGGCTGTCCCAGGTGCGGTTGACCTGCAGGCGCAGCCCGATCGGATTGACCTTGTTGCCCATCAGGCGCTCTCCTCGACCTGCCGGACCTTGATGGTGATCTGGCTGAACGGCTTTTCGATCCGCCCGAAGCGGCCGCGCGCCCGGGGACGCCCGCGCTTCAGGACCAGGTTCTTGCCCACCCAGGCCTCGGCCACGATCAGCTCGTCGACGTCGAGCCCGTGGTTGTTCTCCGCGTTGGCGATCGCCGACTGCAGCGTCTTGCGCACGTCATGCGCGATCCGCTTCTTCGAGAACGCCAGCTCGTTCAGCGCCTTGCCGACCGGCTTCTTGCGGATCAGGCCCGCAACCAGGTTCAGCTTCTGCGGGCTGATGCGAAGCATGCGGGAGACCGCCATCGCCTCGTTGTCCGCCACGCGGCGGGGGTTGGAAGACTTGCTCATCGCCCGTTACCTCCGCTTCGCTTTTTTATCGGCGGCGTGGCCGTAGTACGTGCGCGTCGGCGAGAACTCGCCGAACTTGTGGCCGATCATGTCCTCGGTGACGTTCACCGGGATATGCTTCTGGCCGTTGTAGACGCCGAACGTGAGGCCCACGAACTGCGGCAGGATGGTGGAGCGACGCGACCAGATCTTGATCACCTCGGCTCGCGTGGATTCCCGCGCCTTCTCCGCCTTCTTCAGGACGTAGGAGTCGACGAACGGACCTTTCCAGACGGAACGTGCCATCTATCGTCCCTCCTCAGCGGCCGCTCTTGCGGGCATGCCGCGAGCGAATGATGTACTTCTGGGTCGCCTTGTTCTTGCGGGTCCGGCGGCCCTTCGTGTCCTTGCCCCAGGGGGTGACCGGCGTGCGGCCGCCCGAGGTGCGGCCTTCGCCGCCGCCATGGGGGTGGTCGATCGGGTTCATCGCGACGCCGCGGACCGAGGGACGCTTGCCCTTGTGCCGCGTGCGGCCGGCCTTGCCGAAGTCCTGGTTCGAGTGGTCGGGGTTCGACACCGCGCCCACCGTGGCCATGCACTCCTGGCGGACCATACGCAGCTCGCCCGAGCTCAGACGGATCTGGGCGTAGCCGCCGTCACGACCCACGAACTGGGCGTAGGCGCCGGCCGAGCGCGCGATCTGCCCGCCCTTGCCCGCCTTCAGCTCGATGTTGTGCACGATCGTGCCGACCGGCATGCCCGAGAAGGGCATCGCGTTGCCGGGCTTCACGTCGACCTTCGAGCCGGCGACGACGGTGTCGCCGACCGCCAGGCGCTGCGGGGCCAGGATGTAGGCCACCTCGCCGTCCTGGTAGCGCACCAGGGCGATGAACGCGGTCCGGTTGGGATCGTACTCGATCCGCTCGACCGTCGCGGGGACGTCCCACTTGCGACGCTTGAAGTCGACGATGCGGTAGAGCCGCTTGGCCCCGCCGCCGATCCGACGCGCCGTGATCCGTCCGGTGTTGTTGCGACCGCCCTTTTTCGTAAGCCCGTGGGTGAGCTTCTTCTCGGGGCGGCCTTTGTACAGCTCCGAACGGTCGATCAGAACCAGCCCGCGCTGGCCCGGCGTCGTGGGGTTGTAAGTTTTCAACGCCATCTTGCTGTCTTCCGTTGCCGTCCAGGCTTGCGCCTGGGGATGGGGTTCAGCGTGATGACCGGGCTCAGAGCCCGGTCGTCACGTCGATCGTGTTGCCCTCTTCGAGGGTGACGTACGCCTTCTTGACGTCCTTGCGGCGACCGGGCACGCCCTTGAACTTCTTGGTCTTGCCCTTGGTGACGGTCGTGTTCACGGCCTTCACCTTCACGCCGAACAGCGTCTCGACGGCTTCCTTGATCTTCGGCTTCGTCGTGTCGATCGCCACCTCGAAGACCACGGCGTTCTGCTCGGACGCCATCGTGGACTTCTCGGTGATGATCGGCTTGCGGATCACGTCGTAGAGCTCGTGCTTCGCGGTCATTTCAGTCGAGCCTCCAGAGCCTCGACGCCGGCCTTGGTCAGAACCAGCGTGTCGCGCCGCAGGATGTCGTAGACGTTCGCGCCCGCGGTGGGCAGCACGTCCACGTCGGCGATGTTGCGCGCAGCCCGGGAGAAGTTCTCCTGGATCTCCGCCCCGTCGAGGATCAGGACCCGCTTCAGGCCGAGCTTCTCGAAGCTCGCCTTCAGCGACTTGGTCTTGCCCTCGTCGAGCTCCGCCTTGTCCACGACGATGATCTTGCCGTCGCGCGCCTTCGCGGACAGCGCCATCTTCAGACCCAGCTTGCGGACCTTCTTGGGCAGGTCATGCGCGTGGGAGCGCACGACCGGGCCCTTGACGGTGCCGCCGTGACGGAACTGCGAGACGGCCTTGTCGCCGTGACGCGCGCCGCCGGTGCCCTTCTGACGATAGATCTTCTTCGTCGAGTAGGAGACCTCGCCCCGGGTCTTGGTCTTGTGCGTGCCCGCCTGGCGCTTGGCGAGCTGCCAGCGCACCACGCGGTGCAGGATGTCGGCGCGCGGCTCGAGCCCGAAGATCGCGTCGTCGAGCTCGATCTCGCCCGCGGCGCCGGCGTCGAGAGTGACCACTTCGGTCTTCATTTCTCATCGCCTCCTTCGGGGGCCTGACCCTCGGCGTCGCCCTCATCGGTGGACGCCTGGGCTTCCTTCAGCGCGGCCTCCTGAGCGGCGGCCTCGGCGGCGAGCCGCTCTTCCTCGGCCGCGGCCTCGGCGGCGGCGGCTTCGGCGGCGGCGGCTTCGGCGGCCTTGCGGGCCTCCTCGGCGGCGGACCGCAGGGCGGCCGGCAGGATCACGTTCTCAGGGGTCGGCTTCTTGACCGCGTCGCGGATGGTGACCCAACCGCCGCGCGAACCGGGAACCGCGCCCTTGACCATGATCAGACCGCGCTCGGAGTCGGTCTTGACCACCTGCAGGTTCTGAACGGTCACGCGGGCGGCGCCCATGTGACCGGCCATCTTCTTGCCCTTGAACACGCGGCCCGGGTCCTGGCACTGGCCGGTGGAGCCGTGCGAGCGGTGCGAGATCGACACGCCGTGCGACGCCCGCAGGCCGCCGAAGTTGTGCCGCTTCATCGCGCCCGCGAAGCCCTTGCCGATCGAGGTGCCGGCGACGTCCACGAACTGACCCTCGAAGTAGTGGTCGGCCGTGATCTCTTCGCCGACCCCGATCAGGTTCTCGGGGGCCACGCGGAACTCCGCCAGCTTGCGCTTGGGCGCCACGTTCGCCTTGGCGAAGTGGCCGCGCATCGGGGCGGGCGTGTTCTTGGCCTTGGCGGCGCCGGCGCCGAGCTGAACGGCCGAATAGCCGTCCTTCTCGGACGTGCGCTGAGCCACGACCTGAACGTTTTCCATCTGGAGAACGGTCACCGGGATCTGGCGGCCGTCTTCCATGAACAGCCGGGTCATGCCCAGCTTCTTGGCGATCACTCCGGAGCGCATCTCAACCCCCTCAGAGCTTGATCTCGACGTCCACGCCGGCGGCGAGGTCGAGCTTCATCAGCGCGTCCACCGTCTGCGGCGTGGGGTCCACGATGTCCAGGAGCCGCTTGTGGGTGCGGATCTCGAACTGCTCGCGAGACTTCTTGTCGATGTGCGGGCCGCGCAGGACCGTGAATTTCTCGATCTTGTTGGGCAGGGGAATGGGCCCCCGCACCTGCGCGCCGGTCCGCTTGGCGGTGTCGACGATCTCCTGGGTGCTGGCATCCAGCACCCGGTAGTCGAACGCCTTCAGGCGGATCCTGATGTTCTGGCCTTGCATGGCTCTGGCTCTCCGAAAGGCAGGGAACTCAACGTAGGCGGCCGGGGTTTGGGCCCCGGCCGCCAAGGAGCAGAACTGCCGGGTTTTACTTCAGAATTTTCGAGACGACGCCCGCGCCGACGGTGCGGCCGCCTTCACGGATGGCGAAGCGGAGCTTCTCTTCCATCGCGATCGGGGCGATCAGCTGGACGGTGAACTTCAGGTTGTCGCCCGGCATCACCATCTCGGTGCCCTCGGGCAGCGCCACGGTCCCGGTCACGTCGGTGGTCCGGAAGTAGAACTGCGGGCGGTAGTTGGTGAAGAACGGGGTGTGACGGCCGCCCTCTTCCTTCGTGAGGATGTAGGCCTCGGCCTCGAAGTCCGTGTGCGGGGTGACCGAACCGGGCTTGCACAGCACCTGGCCGCGCTCGACGTCGTCGCGACCCACGCCGCGCAGCAGCGCGCCGATGTTGTCGCCCGCCTCTCCGCGGTCCAGCAGCTTGCGGAACATCTCGACGCCGGTGACGGTGGTCTTCTTCGTCGGACGGATGCCGACGATCTCGATCTCCTCGCCCACGGTCACGATGCCGCGCTCGACGCGGCCGGTCACCACGGTGCCGCGGCCCGAGATCGAGAACACGTCCTCGATCGGCATCAGGAACGGCTGGTCGATGGGACGCTCAGGGGTCGGGATGTACTCGTCCACGGCGGCCATCAGCTCGCGGATCTTGTTCTCGCCGATCTCGGGGTCGCGGCCCTCCATCGCGGCGAGCGCCGAGCCCGCCACGATCGGAATGTCGTCGCCGGGGAACTCGTAGGACGAGAGGAGCTCGCGCACCTCCATCTCGACGAGCTCCAGCAGCTCCTCGTCGTCGACCTGGTCGACCTTGTTCATGAACACCACCAGCGCGGGCACGCCGACCTGGCGCGCGAGCAGGATGTGCTCGCGGGTCTGCGGCATCGGGCCGTCGGCGGCGTTCACCACCAGGATCGCGCCGTCCATCTGCGCCGCGCCGGTGATCATGTTCTTCACGTAGTCGGCGTGGCCGGGGCAGTCGACGTGGGCGTAGTGGCGCGCCTCGGTCTCGTACTCCACGTGCGCGGTCGAGATCGTGATGCCGCGCGCCTTCTCCTCCGGCGCGCCGTCGATCTGGTCGTAGGCGCGGAACTCGCCGAAGTACTTGGTGATCGCAGCCGTCAGCGTCGTCTTGCCGTGGTCGACGTGACCGATGGTCCCGATGTTGACGTGCGGCTTGTTGCGCTCGAACTTGGCCTTGGCCATGGGTCTTCTCCGTAAATCGTCAAGCCAGCGCGGACGCCCCGTTGGGCGCCCGGCGGCGATTTTGCGTGTCGCGGATCAGGCGTATTTCGCCTGGATCTCCTGGCTGATGTTCGACGGCACCGGCTCGTAGTGGTCGAACTGCATGGTGAACTGCGCGCGGCCCGAGGACATGGAGCGCAGGTTGTTGATGTAGCCGAACATGTTGGCCAGCGGCACGAAGGCGTTGATCGCCACCGCGTTGCCGCGGCTGTCCTGGCCGGTCACCTGGCCCCGACGCGAGGTCAGGTCGCCGATGATGCCGCCGGTGTACTCCTCCGGCGTCACGACCTCGACCTTCATCACCGGCTCGAGCAGCTTCGCGCCGGCCTTGCGCAGGCCCTCGCGCATCGCGGCGCGGGCCGCGATCTCGAACGCCAGCACCGAGGAGTCGACGTCGTGGAAGGCGCCGTCGATCAGCTCGACCTTGAAGTCGATGACCGGGAAGCCCGCCAGCGGACCGGAGTCCATCACCGACTTGATGCCCTTCTCGACGCCGGGCACGTACTCCTTGGGGATCGAGCCGCCGACGATCTTGGACTCGAACGAGTAGCCCTCGCCCGGCTCGGTCGGTTTGATCACCATCTTCACGCGCGCGAACTGGCCCGAACCGCCGGACTGCTTCTTGTGCGTGTAGTCGATCTCGGCGTCGTGCGAGATCGTCTCGCGGTAGGCCACCTGCGGGGCGCCGATGTTCGCCTCGACCTTGAACTCCCGCTTCAGGCGGTCGACCAGGATGTCGAGGTGAAGCTCGCCCATGCCCTTCATGATGGTCTGGCCGGACTCGATGTCGGTCGAGACCTGGAAGGAGGGATCCTCGGCCGCCAGACGCTGCAGACCCTGAGACATCTTCTCCTGGTCGGCCTTGGTCTTGGGCTCGATGGCCAGCTCGATCACCGGATCGGGGAAGGTCATCGTCTCCATGACCACCGGCTTGGAGGGGTCGCAGAGCGTGTCGCCGGTCGTGGTCTCCTTGAGGCCCGCGAGCGCGATGATGTCGCCGGCGCCGGCCCAGTCGATCTCCTCGCGGTTGTTCGAGTGCATCATCATCATGCGGCCGATGCGCTCTTTCCGACCCTTGGTCGAGTTGAGCACGGAGTCGCCCTTGGAGATGATGCCCGAGTAGACGCGGGTGAAGGTGAGCGAACCGACGAACGGGTCGTTCATGATCTTGAAGGCCAGGCCGCAGAACGGCTCGGAGTCGTCGGCGTGACGCGCGATGTTGCGGGTCTCGGACTCGTCGTCGGGCAGGAAGCCCATGTACGGCGGAACGTCGAGGGGGCCCGGCAGGAAGTCGATCACGGCGTTCAGCATCGGCTGCACGCCCTTGTTCTTGAAGGCCGAGCCGCAGAGGACCGGAACGAAGGCCATCGAGAGCGTGCCCTTGCGGATCAGGCGACGCAGGGTCGCCTGGTCGGGCTCCTCGCCCTCCAGGTACTTCTCCATGACCTCGTCGTCCATCTCGACGGCGAGCTCGATCATCTCGGCGCGCATTTCCTCGGCCTTGTCCTTCAGCTCGTCACGGATCTCCGTGACGACCCAGGAGGCGCCGAGGTCCTCGCCCTTCCAGACCCACTCCTTCATGGTGATCAGATCGACGTGACCCTCCAGCTCGGTCTCCGAGCCGATGGGGCACTGGATCGGCAGCGGCTGGGCGCCGGTGCGGTCCTTGATCATGTGCACGCAGTTGAAGAAGTCGGCGCCGATCTTGTCCATCTTGTTGACGAACACGATCCGCGGGACCTTGTAGCGGTCGGCCTGGCGCCAGACGGTCTCGGTCTGGGGCTCGACGCCGGCGTTGGCGTCCAGCACGCACACCGCGCCGTCGAGCACGGCCAGAGACCGCTCCACCTCGATGGTGAAGTCGACGTGGCCGGGGGTGTCGATGATGTTGAACCGGAAGCGGGCCTCGTCCGGCGTGTCGCCGTAGATGCCGGTCGGGTTCTTGCCATCCTCGGTGCGGAACCAGAACGTGGTCGTCGCGGCCGACGTGATGGTGATGCCGCGCTCCTGCTCCTGCTCCATCCAGTCCATGGTCGCGGCGCCGTCGTGGACTTCGCCGATCTTATGGGACTTGCCGGTGTAGTAGAGGATGCGCTCGGTCGTCGTCGTCTTGCCGGCGTCGATGTGCGCCATGATCCCGAAGTTACGGTAGCGCTCGAGCGAATATTCGCGGGCCATCGGTCTCGTCCTTGGGTCCGAGGAGGTGCGGAGGGCGACGGACGCCCCCGACCGGTGTCGGAGGCGTCCTGCAGTCTGTTACCAGCGGTAGTGGCTGAACGCCTTGTTGGCGTCGGCCATCTTGTGGGTGTCTTCCCGCTTCTTCACGGCGGTGCCGCGGCCCTGACAGGCGTCCATGAGCTCGGCGGCGAGCCGCTCTTCCATGGTGTTCTCGTTGCGCTTGCGCGACGAGTCGATCAGCCAGCGGATGGCCAGCGCCTCGCGGCGCTCGGGGCGCACCTCGACGGGGACCTGGTAGGTCGCGCCGCCGACGCGGCGGGAGCGGACCTCGACCGAGGGCTTCACGTTGTCCAGGGCCTCGTGGAAGGCCTCGACCGGCTCGCGGCGAAGGCGGGTCTCAACCCGCTCCAGCGCGCCGTAGACGATGCCCTCGGCGACGGACTTCTTGCCGTCGTACATGAGGTTGTTCATGAACTTCGTGAGGATCTTGTCGCCATACTTGGCGTCGGGCAGGATCTCACGCTTCTCCGCGCGGTGACGTCGCGACATCTCTCAGTTCCTCACTTAGGCCGCTTGGCGCCGTATTTGGAGCGGCGCTGCTTGCGGTCCTTCACGCCCTGCGTGTCGAGCACGCCGCGCAGGATGTGGTAGCGCACGCCGGGAAGGTCCTTCACGCGGCCGCCGCGGATCAGCACCACCGAGTGCTCCTGCAGGTTGTGCCCCTCGCCGGGGATGTAGGAGATCACCTCGAACCCGTTGGTCAGACGAACCTTGGCGACCTTGCGGAGCGCGGAGTTCGGCTTCTTCGGGGTGGTGGTGTAGACGCGCGTGCAGACGCCCCGCTTCTGCGGGCAGGCCTGCAGGTGCATCGCCTTCTGGCGTTTGACTTTCGGCTGCCGGGGGTTCCGGATCAGCTGCTGAATGGTCGGCATCAGGCCCAGACCCTTTCGCTGCTTCCCTCGTACGCGCCGCGGCCCCCATGGCTCGACGACGCAAAAACTTATTCATCACGATTCGCGGGAGACCCCGCGAATGCGCGAAACACCGCGACGCCCCGTGTCCGGGCCGCCTGCGGCGCCTTGCAGAGGATCGGGGCGCCCCGAAGAGGCCCGGATCATGACCGCCAGTGGTCGGCTTCCCTCCGGATGACGGCGACTCGCCGTACCGGAAGTGCGCGGAACCTACGCAGGGTCCCCGACGGTGTCAACAGGCGGCGGCGAATGCCGCGAGGCCTGCCGGACCGGGGGACCGCGCCGCGCCTCAAGCGCGGCGCGACGGGGTCAATCTCCCCCGTTTTCGGGTTCCGCTTCATAGAGTTCGCGCACGGCTTCCGCAAGCGCCTCGTCGACCCGGCTCAGCGCCTGGGCCAGATCCTCGAGCGCGTGCGGCCGCCCCCTGGACGGCCGGATTCGCCGCCGGAGCCCCGCCAGCCCCTCGAGCGCCAGGGCGAGGTCCTCGGCCGCGCTGCGGATCTTGGGCAGACGCGAGGCGTCTTCCGATGAATTCCGTTCCCCGATGTCGAACTCGATATGCGCGTTCGAGAAAGAGGCGTCGTTCGTCTCCTGCATCATCCGGGCGATTCCGTGCGTTGGGGAACGGCAAAGGGGCCGCGATTCCGGCAAAATAACGTTTCGCCGGCGCGCTCCCTTGATCTATCTCAAGACAAAAAACGTTTTTGGATTTGAATTGAAACTTCAAGGCGAAGAATACGCTAGTACAAATATGAAACTGGCGCT
Organism: Albimonas marina; assembly: GCF_029223255.1. Taxonomy (GTDB): domain Bacteria; phylum Pseudomonadota; class Alphaproteobacteria; order Rhodobacterales; family Rhodobacteraceae; genus Albimonas. The sequence continues at coordinate 195,061 of NZ_JARHUC010000006.1, read as the reverse complement.
CGAAATAGTGACGTCTCGACGTCCAGTCCGCGCGGCCGACCGACGCGGCGAACGAGAACGGCCCGCCTCGAGGGGAGGCGGGCCGCGGTCGTCTTCAGGCGGTCCCGCGCCGGAGGGGGCCCCCGGCGCCTGCCGCTCAGCTCAGGTCGGAGTCGTCCTCCGGGGTCACGTCCAGGATGTCCATGGACGAGCCGCCGGCGCCGGTCTCCACCGCCATCTCGGCGCCCATCTCCACCGCGGCGGCGGCGGCTTCCGCCTCCTTGGCCGCGATGATCTTGGCGTCGCGATCCGCGGCGACCTTCTTCACCCGCGCGGTGGCCCCGCCGGTGCCGGCCGGGATCAGGCGGCCGACGATGACGTTCTCCTTCAGGCCCACCAGCTTGTCGCGCTTGCCCTGCACGGCCGCCTCGGTCAGCACCCGGGTCGTCTCCTGGAAGGAGGCGGCCGAGATGAAGGACCGGGTCGACAGCGAGGCCTTGGTGATGCCCAGCAGGACCGGCTCGCCCGTCGCGGGCTTCAGGCCCTTGGCGTGCGCCTTCTCGTTCATCTCGTCGAACTCGACGCGGTCCACCTGCTCGCCCGCCAGGAAGGTCGTCTCGCCGCCGTCCAGGATCTCGATCTTCTGCAGCATCTGGCGAACGATCACCTCGATGTGCTTGTCGTTGATCTTCACGCCCTGCAGTCGGTAGACGTCCTGCACCTCGTTGACCAGGTAGTCGGCCAGCGCCTCGATCCCCATGATGCGGAGGATGTCGTGCGGGGCCGGGTGACCGTCCAGCAGGTACTCGCCCTTCTGGATGAAGTCGCCCTCCTGGACGCCGATGTGCTTGCCCTTGGGCACGAGGTACTCGACGGGGTCGAGGCTCTCGTCCGCCGGCTCGATGGTGATCCGCCGCTTGTTCTTGTAGTCGCGGCCGAACTTCACCGTGCCGTCCACCTCGGCGATGATCGCGTGATCCTTCGGACGCCGGGCCTCGAACAGCTCCGCCACCCGCGGCAGACCGCCGGTGATGTCCTTGGTCTTCGCGCCCTCGCGCGGGATACGGGCGAGCACGTCGCCGACCCGGATGTCCTGGCCGTCCTCGATCGAGAGGATCGCGTCCACCGACATCGGGTAGTGCGCCGGGTTGCCGTTCTCCAGCCGCACCGGCTCGCCGGTCTCGGGGTTCAGCACCAGGATCTCGGGCTTCAGCTCGTTCCCCTTGGGGGCCGAGCGCCAGTCGATCACGATGCGCTGGGAGATGCCGGTCGCATCGTCCGTCACCTCGCGCACCGAGACCCCGAGGTTGAGGTCGACGAACCGCGCGCGGCCCGCCTTCTCGGCGATGATCGGCAGGGTGTAGGGATCCCACTCGGCCAGCTTCTGGCCGCGCGCGATCTGATCCCCTTCCGAGACCAGCAGACGGGCGCCGTAGGGCAGCTTGAAGGTCGCCCGCTCGATCGGCGCCGCGCCGCGGTTGTCCATCACCGCCAGGGTCATGTTGCGGCCCAGCACGATGATGTTGCCGTCCTGATCGGTGATCAGGTTGCGGTTGCGGAACTCCAGGGTGCCCTCATGCGAGGACTCCATGAAGGAGTTGTCGGCCACGTTCGCCGCGCCGCCGATGTGGAAGGTCCGCATCGTCAGCTGGGTGCCGGGCTCGCCGATCGACTGCGCCGCGATGATGCCCACCGCTTCGCCCTCGTTCACCTGCGTGCCGCGGGCCAGGTCGCGGCCGTAGCACTGCACGCAGACGCCGTCCTGCAGCTCGCAGGTCAGGGGCGAGCGGATGTGCACCGTCTGCACGCCGGCCTCTTCGATGGCGTCGGCGTGATGCTCCTCGATCATGGTCCCGGCGGGGTGGATCACCTCGCCCGAGATCGGCTCGACCACGTCCTCGACCGGCACGCGGCCCAGGATGCGCTCGGCGAGCGAGGCGATGGTCTCGCCGCCGTCCACCACCGCCGAGGCCTGGATGCCCTTGTCGGTGCCGCAGTCGAACTCGCGCACGATGCAGTCCTGCGCCACGTCGACGAGACGACGGGTCAGGTAGCCCGAGTTGGCGGTCTTCAGCGCGGTGTCGGCCAGGCCCTTGCGGGCGCCGTGGGTCGAGTTGAAGTACTCGAGCACGGTCAGGCCTTCCTTGAAGTTCGAGGTGATCGGCGTCTCGATGATCTCGCCCGAGGGCTTGGCCATCAGGCCGCGCATGGCCGCCAGCTGACGCATCTGGGTCGGCGAGCCACGGGCGCCCGAGTGGGACATCATGTAGATGGAGTTGGGCTCCAGCTCCATGCCCGCGTCGTCCTTCTTGACCGACGAGATCTCGGCCATCATCTCGGCCGCGACGCGGTCGGTGCACTTGGCCCAGGTGTCGACCACCTTGTTGTACTTCTCGCCCTGGGTGATCAGGCCGTCGAGGTACTGCTGCTCGAACTCCTTCACCAGCTCGCGCGTCTCGTTGACGATCGGCCACTTGGTGTCGGGGATCACCATGTCGTCCTTGCCGAACGAGATGCCGGCCTTGAACGCCTCGGTGAAGCCCAGGCCCATGATCCGGTCGCAGAAGATCACCGACTCCTTCTGACCGCAGTGGCGGTAGACGGTGTCGATGACCTCGCCGACCTCCTTCTTGCGCAGAAGGCGGTTGACCAGGTCGAACGGGGTCTTGGCGTTCATCGGCAGGAGCTGGCCCAGCCGCATGCGGCCCGGGGTCGTCTCGAACCGCTTCACCTCGGGCTCGCCCGTCTCCGGGTTGATCTGGCGCACGCGGGCCTGGATCTTGGTGTGCATCTGCACGATCCCGGCGGCCAGCGCATGCTCGACCTCGTCCATCGAGCCGAAGACCATGCCCTCGCCGGGCAGGCCGTCACGCGCGATCGAGATGTAGTAGAGGCCGAGGATCATGTCCTGCGAGGGAACGATGATCGGCTTGCCGTTGGCGGGCGACAGGACGTTGTTCGTCGACATCATCAGGACGCGCGCTTCCAGCTGGGCCTCGAGGCTCAGGGGAACGTGCACGGCCATCTGGTCGCCGTCGAAGTCCGCGTTGAAGGCCGAGCAGACCAGCGGATGCAGCTGGATCGCCTTGCCCTCGATCAGCACCGGCTCGAAGGCCTGGATGCCGAGGCGGTGCAGCGTGGGCGCGCGGTTCAGCAGAACCGGATGCTCGCGGATCACCTCGTCGAGGATGTCCCAGACCTCGGGACGCTCCTTCTCGACCAGCTTTTTCGCCTGCTTGACGGTGGAGCTGAGGCCCTTGGCGTCGAGGCGCGCGTAGATGAAGGGCTTGAACAGTTCCAGCGCCATCTTCTTGGGCAGGCCGCACTGGTGCAGCTTCAGCTCGGGACCGGTCACGATCACCGAACGCCCCGAGAAGTCGACGCGCTTGCCGAGCAGGTTCTGACGGAACCGGCCCTGCTTGCCCTTGAGCATGTCGGCGAGCGACTTCAGCGGGCGCTTGTTGGCGCCGGTGATGACGCGGCCGCGACGGCCGTTGTCGAACAGCGCGTCCACCGACTCCTGCAGCATCCGCTTCTCGTTGCGGATGATGATGTCGGGCGCGCGCAGCTCGATCAGCCGCTTCAGGCGGTTGTTGCGGTTGATGACGCGGCGATACAGGTCGTTGAGGTCCGAGGTCGCGAAGCGGCCCCCGTCCAGCGGCACCAGCGGGCGCAGCTCGGGCGGGATCACCGGCACCACGGTCATCACCATCCACTCGGGCCGGTTGCCCGACTCGATGAAGTTCTCGACCAGCTTCAGGCGCTTGATGATCTTCTTGGGCTTCAGCTCGCCGGTGGCCTCGGAGAGGTCCACGCGCAGCTGCTCGGCCTCGCGCTCGAGGTCGATCTCGGCCAGCATCTCACGGATGGCCTCGGCGCCGATGCCGGCGCGGAAGGCGTCCTCGCCGTACTGGTCCTGCGCGTCGAGGTAGTCCTCCTCCGACATCAGCTGGCCGTGCTTGAGGTCCGTCAGGCCCGGCTCGATGACGACGTAGTTCTCGAAGTAGAGGATCCGCTCGAGGTCGCGCAGCGTCATGTCCAGCATCAGGCCGATGCGGGAGGGCAGCGACTTGAGGAACCAGATGTGCGCGACGGGGGAGGCCAGCTCGATATGGCCCATCCGCTCGCGGCGCACCTTCTGGAGGGTGACCTCGACGCCGCACTTCTCGCAGGTGATCCCGCGATACTTCATGCGCTTGTACTTGCCGCACAGGCACTCGTAGTCCTTGATCGGACCGAAGATGCGCGCGCAGAAGAGACCGTCCCGCTCCGGCTTGAACGTGCGGTAGTTGATGGTCTCGGGCTTCTTGATCTCGCCGAAGGACCAGCTGAGGATCCGCTCGGGCGAGGCCAGGGTGATCTTGATCTCGTCGAAGGTGCGGGGGGCCTGCACCGGCGCGAAGACGTTGGAGACTTCCTGGTTCATGCGTCAGCTCCCATAGAGCTCGAATTCAATGGCGGCCCGGTCGGCGCGGCGGGGTCGACCCGCCGCGCCAGAAATCCGGATCGCGCTCACTCGGAGCCTTCGCTGTCGAGCAGCTCCATGTTCAGGCCCAGAGAACGGATCTCCTTGACCAGAACGTTGAAGCTCTCGGGCACGCCGGCCTCGAAGTCGTCCTCGCCCTTGACGATGGACTCGTAGACCTTGGTGCGCCCGGCCACGTCGTCCGACTTGACCGTCAGCATCTCCTGCAGCGTGTAGGCCGCGCCGTACGCCTCCAGCGCCCAGACCTCCATCTCGCCGAACCGCTGGCCGCCGAACTGGGCCTTGCCGCCCAGGGGCTGCTGCGTGACGAGCGAGTACGGGCCCGTGGAGCGCGCGTGGATCTTGTCGTCCACCAGGTGGTGCAGCTTCAGCAGGTACTTCACGCCCACGGTCACCGGACGGGCGAACGCCTCGCCCGTGCGGCCGTCGTAGAGGGTCGACTGGCCCGAGACGTGGAAGCCCGCCCGCTCCAGCGCGTCGTTGACGTCCGGCTCCTTGGCGCCGTCGAAGACCGGGGTGCCGATGGGAACGCCGCGACGGACGTTCTCGGCGGCCTCCAGGATCTCCTCCTGCGTCATGTGCGAGGTCTCGGCCTCGTACACCTCGTCGGAGTAGGCGTGGCGCATCTTGGCCTCGACCTCGGCGAACTCGCCCGAGCGCTTGTAGTTGTCCAGCGCCTCGCCGATCTGGGCGCCCAGGCCGCGCGCGGCCCAGCCCATATGCGTCTCGAGGATCTGTCCGACGTTCATGCGCGAGGGCACGCCCAGCGGGTTGAGCACGAAGTCGACCGGCGTGCCGTCCTCGAGGAAGGGCATGTCCTCCTCGGGAACCACGCGGCTGATGACGCCCTTGTTGCCGTGACGGCCGGCCATCTTGTCGCCCGGCTGCAGCTTGCGCTTCACCGCGACGAACACCTTGACCATCTTCATCACGCCCGGCGGCAGGTCGTCCCCGCGACGCACCTTCTCGACCTTGTCGTCGAAGCGGCGCTCGAGGTTCTTCTTCTGCGCGTCGAACTGCTTGTTGAGGGCTTCCATCTCGGAGGCGTAGGCCTCCTCGGCGAGCGCCAGCTGCCACCACTGGCCGCGCGACAGCGTGCCCAGCAGCTCCTCGGTGATCTCCGAGCCGGCCTTGACGCCCTTGGGCCCCTTCACCGCGGTCTTGCCGAGGATCAGGTCCTTGAGGCGCGCGTAGATGTTGCGCTCCAGGATCGCCGTCTCGTCCTCGCGGTCGCGGGCCAGACGCTCGATCTCTTCACGCTCGATCTGCAGGGCGCGCTCGTCCTTCTCGACGCCGTGCCGGTTGAACACGCGCACCTCGACGACGGTGCCGTGGTCGCCCGGCGGCAGGCGCAGCGAGGTGTCGCGCACGTCGGAGGCCTTCTCGCCGAAGATGGCGCGGAGCAGCTTCTCCTCCGGCGTCATCGGGCTTTCGCCCTTCGGCGTGATCTTGCCGACGAGGATGTCCGCCGGCCCGACCTCGGCCCCGATGTAGACGATGCCCGCCTCGTCGAGGTTGCGCAGCGCTTCTTCACCGACGTTGGGGATGTCCCGCGTGATCTCTTCCGGCCCGAGCTTGGTGTCGCGGGCCATGACTTCGAATTCCTCGATGTGGATCGAGGTGAACACATCGTCCTTCACGATGCGCTCGGAGATCAGGATCGAGTCCTCGTAGTTGTAGCCGTTCCACGGCATGAACGCGACGAGCACGTTCTTGCCGAGCGCCAGCTCGCCGAGGTCCGTGGACGGGCCGTCGGCCACCACGTCGCCCGCCGCGACCCGATCGCCCACCTTCACCAGCGGACGCTGGTTGATGCAGGTGTTCTGGTTCGAGCGCTGGAACTTGCGCAGACGGTAGATGTCCACGCCCGGATCGCCCGGGTCCATGTCGTCGGTGACGCGCACGACGATGCGGACCGCATCGACCTGGTCGATGATGCCGCCGCGCCGCGCGGTGATCGCCGCGCCGGAGTCGCGCGCCACGATCTCCTCGATGCCGGTGCCCACGAAGGGGGCCTCGGCCTTCACCAGCGGCACCGCCTGGCGCTGCATGTTCGAGCCCATCAGCGCGCGGTTCGCGTCGTCGTTCTCGAGGAACGGGATCAGCGAGGCCGCGACCGACACCAGCTGCTTGGGCGAGACGTCGATCAGGTCGATGTTCTCGCGCGGGCTGAGCATGAACTCGCCGCCCTTGCGGGTGGAGACCAGGTCGTTGACGAACTCGTAGTCCTCGGTGAGGTTCGCGTTCGCCTGGGCGACGGTGTAGCGCATCTCCTCGGTGGCCGAGAGATAGACCACCTCGTCCGAGACCTTGCCGTCGATGACCTTGCGGTAGGGCGTCTCGATGAAGCCGTAGCGGTTCACGCGCGCGAACGAGGCCAGCGAGTTGATCAGGCCGATGTTCGGCCCTTCCGGCGTCTCGATCGGGCACATGCGGCCGTAGTGCGTCGGGTGCACGTCGCGCACCTCGAAGCCGGCGCGCTCACGGGTCAGACCGCCCGGCCCGAGGGCCGAGAGACGCCGCTTGTGGGTCACTTCCGACAGCGGGTTGGTCTGGTCCATGAACTGCGACAGCTGCGAGGAGCCGAAGAACTCCCGCACCGCGGCGGCCGCGGGCTTGGCGTTGATCAGGTCCTGCGGCATGACCGTGTCGATGTCGACCGAGGACATGCGCTCCTTGATCGCGCGCTCCATGCGCAGCAGGCCGACGCGGTACTGGTTCTCCATCAGCTCGCCGACGGAGCGCACGCGACGGTTGCCGAGGTGGTCGATGTCGTCCACCTCGCCGCGGCCGTCGCGCAGCTCGACCAGGGCCTTGATGACCGCGACGATGTCCTTGGTGCGCAGGGTGCGCATCGAGGGATCGGCGTCGAGGTCGAGGCGCATGTTCATCTTCACGCGGCCGACCGCGGAAAGATCGTAGCGCTCGCTATCGAAGAACAGGCCGTTGAACATGGTCTCGGCCGCGTCGACGGTCGGCGGCTCGCCGGGGCGCATGACGCGGTAGATGTCCAGAAGCGCCTGCTCCCGGTTCATGTTCTTGTCGGCGGCCATGGTGTTGCGCATCCACGGGCCGATCGAGATGTCGACGTCCAGCGTCGGGATCTCGTCGAAGCCCGCGTCGAGCAGCTCCTGGACGTTCTCTTCGTTCAGCTCGTCGCCGGCCTCGACGTAGATCGCGCCGGTCTTCTCGTTGATCAGGTCCTGCGCGACGTAGCGGCCGTACAGCGTCTCGAACGGCGCCAGCGTCTCGGCGACGTCGCCGCGCTCGAGCAGCTGGTTGATCTTGCGCGGGGTGATCTTCTTGTTGGCCTCGAACAGCACCTCGCCGGAGGCGGCGTCGATGATGTCGAAGTCGGGCTTGGTGGCCTTCAGACGCTCGCCGCGGAACGGCACCGCCCAGCCGTCCTTGACCCGGCGATACGGCACCATGCCGTAGAACTCCTCCATGATCTGGTCCTGCGTCAGGCCCAGGGCATAGAGCAGCGTCGTCACCGGCAGCTTCCGGCGCCGGTCGATGCGCGCGAAGACGATGTCCTTGGCGTCGAACTCGAAGTCGAGCCAGGAGCCGCGGTAGGGGATCACGCGCGAGGCGAACAGGAGCTTGCCCGAGGAGTGAGTCTTGCCCTTGTCATGGTCGAAGAACACGCCCGGGGAGCGGTGCATCTGGGAGACGATGACCCGCTCGGTCCCGTTGACGACGAAGGTGCCGTGCTTCGTCATCAGGGGCATGTCGCCCATGTAGACGTCCTGCTCCTTGATGTCCTTGACGGACTTCGCCTCGGTGTCGGGGTCCACCTCGAACACGATCAGGCGCAGGGTGACCTTCAGCGGCGCGGCATAGGTCATGTCGCGCTGCTGGCACTCTTCGACGTCGTACTTCGGCGCCTCGAGCTCGTACTTCACGAACTCCAGCACCGCGGTCTCGTTGAAGTCCTTGACGGGGAAGACGGACTGGAAGACCCCCTGGAGGCCCTCCCCGTCCATGGGGACCGCGCCGTCGCCCGAATCCAGGAACAGGTCGTACGAAGATTTCTGAACCTCGATCAGGTTCGGCATCTTCGCGACTTCACGGATCTTGCCGTAGCTCCTGCGGATGCGTTTGCGAACGGAATGCGTCTGAGTCATGCTCAACCTCGGCCTTCGGCGTCGTCGGTCCGGCGGGGCGGTCCGGCCGCGACGCGTCCGCAATGGGCGCGGATCCATATTCGTGCGGGCGTCCCACGGCCCGCGTCCCGGATCCCGCGCGCCCTCCGGGGCGCCTGCGGAAAAGGTCCCTGCCCTTCCCGCGGGCGTCCCGGAGGACGCTCGGTCATCGTCTGGTCCCCCTCGTCTTTTCCGGAGCGAGCCCCATCATATGGGGCGCCGGAGCGGCGATCGGGACCCCCGCCTCCTGGAACGGGGCCCTGCCCCGTCGTTCGGAAACGGACGAGCCGGCCCCGCGCGCACGCGGGGCCAGCCCTTGTTTCAGTAAGGCGCAGCCGCGGCCGCGCGCAAGCTCACTTAAGCTCGACCTTCGCGCCGGCTTCCTCGAGCTTCTTCTTGATCTCCTCGGCCTCGGCCTTCGGAGCCTGCTCCTTCACGGCCTTGCCGCCGGCCTCGACCAGCTCCTTGGCCTCTTTGAGGCCCAGGCCGGTGATGGCGCGGACTTCCTTGATCACGTTGATCTTCTTGTCGCCGGCTTCGACGAGGATCACGTCGAACTCGGTCTTCTCTTCCTCGGCGGCCGCGGCCTCCCCGGCGGGAGCGGCCATCATGACGGCGCCGCCGGCGGCGGGCTCGATGCCGTACTCGTCCTTGAGGAGGTTCTTCAGCTCGTTGGCCTCGAGCAGGGTCAGGTTCACCAGCTGCTCGGCGAGGGACTTGATGTCAGCCATTTTTCAGTTCCGTTTCCGTAAGTTTGCGTTCAGGCGATCGTCGCGTATCCGCGGTCGATCTCTCGATGGCAGATGCCTCGATCACGCGTCCTCTTTTTCCGTGATGGTCTTGAGGATGCCCGCGATGTTGCTCGCGGGGGCCGTGATCGCGCCGGCAAGGTTCGACGCAGGAGCGAGCAGCGCGCCGACGATGGAGGCGAGAACCTCCTCGCGGCTCGGCATCTTGGCCAGCTGCTTCACGCCTTCGGCGTCGAAGACCTCCGCACCCATGGCCCCGCCAATGATAACGAGCTTCTCGTTCTTCTTGGCATAGGCCTCGATCACCTTCGCCGGGGCGACGGGATCTTCGGAATAGGCGAGGACGGTCTGACCGACGAGGTGCTCCTTGAGCCCCTCGCACGGCTTGCCTTCCAGGGCGATCTTGGCGAGCGTGTTCTTGGCGACCCGGACCTGTCCGCCCGCATTCTTCATCTGAATGCGGAGGTCCGACATCTGCGCGACCGTGAGACCGGCGTAGTGACACACCACGACCGACCCGGACTCGGCGAAAGCTTTGTCGAGGTCCGCGATCACGGCCTCTTTTTGCGCTCTGTCCACAGGTGCACTCCAAGTTTGGGAGGCTTGCGCCCCCCGGCTCCATGGCCGCCAGGGTTGCCCCCGACGACGTTCAGGTCCCGTCCGGGTCCCGAGCCAAGACCGCGCCTTGCGGAGCGGTTCCGGAACTCGTTCCCCGTCTATGGCGGGCAATTAAGAAGACCCCCCGAAGGTGATCCTCACCCGCCGTCTCGGACGAGATGGGCGCCCGGGGATGCCCCCGGAGGCCCGGCTGCCGCCTTCGGGTCCGAGGACCCTCCGGCGAACCTCTGCTCGACGGCGCCCCCCCTGCGGGAGACGCCCCCGAAATCACTCGGCGGAGGCCGAAGCCACGTCCACCGACACGCCCGGCCCCATCGTCGAGGAGAGCGAGATCTTCTTCAGGTAGGTGCCCTTGGCGCCGGTCGGCTTGGAGCGCGCGACGGCGGCCACGAAGGCCCGCACGTTCTGCGCCAGCGCGTCGGCGTCGAAGCTGGCCTTGCCCACGCCGCCGTGGATGATGCCGGCCTTCTCGACGCGGAACTGCACCTCGCCGCCCTTGGCGTTCTTCACCGCCTGGGCCACGTCCATGGTCACGGTGCCGACCTTGGGGTTCGGCATCAGGCCGCGGGGGCCCAGCACCTTCCCGAGACGGCCGACGAGCGGCATCATGTCCGGGGTCGCGATGCAGCGATCGAAGTCGATCGTGCCGCCCTGGATCGTCTCCATCAGGTCCTCGGCGCCGACGATGTCCGCGCCGGCGGCCTGCGCCTCGTCGGCCTTCGGGCCGCGGGCGAAGACGGCGACGCGCACGGTCTTGCCGGTGCCGTTGGGCAGGGTCACCACGCCGCGCACCATCTGGTCCGCGTGACGGGGGTCGACGCCCAGGTTCATCGCGATCTCGACGGACTCGTCGAACTTCGCCTTGGCGTTGGCCTTGATCAGGGCCACGGCCTCTTCGAGACCGAGGTTCTCCTTGCCGTCGACGGCGGCCCGGTTCGCTTTCGCGCGCTTGCTCAGCTTAGCCATCGTTTCAGCCCTTCACCTCGATGCCCATCGACCGGGCGGAACCGAGGATGATCTGCATCGCCGCGTCGATGTCGTTGGCGTTCAGATCCTTCATCTTCGCTTCCGCGATCTCGCGCACCTGCTTGGCGGTGACCGAGCCGGCGGTGTCGCGGCCGGGCTTGTTGGCGCCCGACTTCAGGCCCGCGGCCTTCTTGAGGAAGAACGACGCCGGGGGCGTCTTGATCTCGAAGGTGAAGGACTTGTCCTGGTAGTAGGTGATGATGGTCGGGCACGGGGCGCCGACTTCCATCCCCTGCGTCGCCGCATTGAATTCCTTGCAGAACGCCATGATGTTGATGCCGCGCTGACCCAGCGCCGGGCCGATCGGCGGCGAGGGGTTCGCCTTGCCCGCCGGCACCTGCAGCTTCAGGCTGCCGATGATCTTCTTGGCCATATGGCCTCTCCTTCATCCCGCCCCCGGAACGCGATCCGGCGGCTTTCGGTTAGCGGTGCGGTCCGGACGACGCGTCGCCCTCGCCTCCCGCGCCTTTCGCTCAGGCCTCTTTCTGGACCTGGGCGTATTCCAGCTCGACCGGGGTCGAGCGGCCGAAGATCGAGACCGCCACCTTCAGGCGGGCGTTCGCCTCGTCCACTTCCTCGACCATGCCGGTGAAGCTCTCGAACGGGCCGTCGGTGACCTTCACCTGCTCGCCGATCTCGAAGGTGATGGCGGGGCGCGGACGCTCCACCCCTTCGGCGACCTGGCTGATCAGGCGCTCGACCTCGGAGTCCCGCAGGGGCGTCGGGCGCCCCATCGGGCCGAGGAAGCCGGTCACCCGGTTCGTGCCCATGACGAGGTGATAGGCCTCGTCCGTCATCTGCATCTTCACCAGAACGTAGCCCGGCATGAATCGGCGCTCGGTCTGCACCTTCTTGCCGCGACGCAGCTCGACGACTTCCTCGGTCGGGACCAGCACGTCCTCGATCTCGTCCTCGAGCCCGTTCTGACGAGCGCCCTCCTTGATCGCCTCGGCGACCTTCTTCTCGAAGTTGGAGAGCACGTGGACCGTATACCAGCGCTTCGCCATGCCGCCTGCCGAACCTCGCCCTTCGCGTCCTTGCCGGACGCCGTCTTCTCTCAAAGCATCAGGCGCGCGGCCTCGGGGGACGTTCCCCGAATCGCTGCGCGCCGTACTTCCTGATGGGAGCGCCCCCACTACAGGCGGCGACGCTCTATGGCAAGCCCCGAGGCCGTTGCGTCGGCCCGAGGCGGTTCGCTCCGATCCGGGACGGACGGGCCGGCCTGCGCGAGAGGCGGCGCCGCGTCCGCGAGACAGGGGAGAGGAGCGGGACCGGCGGGCGGGCCCGCGAGGTCAGAGGCTGGTCGCGCCCAGGTGCAGGATCTGGTCGATCCCGAAGCCGATCAGCGTGTCGACGCCGAAGAAGAAGGCCGCGGCCAGCGCCGCCATCACGAACACCATGATGGTGGTCACGACGGTCTCGCGGCGGGTGGGCCAGACCACCTTGGCGGCCTCGGAACGCACCTGCTGGATGAACTGCAGGGGATTCGCGCGGGCCATTCGGAGGTCTCCTCGATCCGGTCGCCCGCCCGTCGGCGGGACCCTGGCCTCCGGCGCCGGCGGCGCGCGGAGAATTCGCTGGCAGGGGCGGAGGGACTCGAACCCCCGGCCCTCGGTTTTGGAGACCGATGCTCTACCAACTGAGCTACACCCCTCCAGCGGAGGCGGTCTCTACCGCTCGTCAGATGGGAGGTCAAGCGGCGGCGTGCAAGTTCCGCAGCGTCCGCGGCCGCACGCCCCGCCCGCAAGCGGCCCCGCGGGCCGCGACGCCCGCCCGGAGCGCCTCCGCCGGGCGCCTCGGCTCCGTTCCGGGCGCCCTGCCCCGCGGTTCCGACGCGGCCGGCGCCGCCGGAGAGAATCGTCGGAAGGCCCGGGATTCGGCGCCACGGTCCCCGACCGCCCGCGCCCAGAGCGGGCCGGGACGCGGCGGAGGCCCGAGGGCCGAGCGCCAGCGGCACGAGGACCGGGTTGGCGGAGCGGGCGCCGGGCCGGCGAGGCCCCCTAGAACGAAAAGAGCGGGCCGTGGGGCCCGCTCTCTGGATCCGTCAGGCGCGCTGCGCCCTCAGCCGGCCAGGCACCAGCGCAGGATCGCCTTCTGGGCGTGCAGGCGGTTCTCGGCCTCGTCGAAGATCACCGAATGGGGTCCATCCATGACCTCGGAGGTCGCCTCCTCCTCCCGGTGGGCGGGCAGGCAGTGCATGAACAGCGCGTCGGGCTTGGCCTTCGCCATCAGCGCCCCGTTCACCTGGTAGGGGCGCAGCTGGTTGTGGCGGCGGTCGCGGGCCGAGGCGTCGTCGTGCATCGACAGCCACGTGTCCGTGACCACCAGGTCCGCCCCCTCGGCCGCCTTCAGCGCGTCGCGCTCGATCACCACCTCGGCGCCCTCGCCGCGGGCCCAGTCGACCACCTTGGGGTCGGGGTCCAGCGTCTCGGGACCCGTGAAGGTCATGTCGAAGCCGAAGCGGCCGGCGGCGTGCAGGAACGACGCGCAGACGTTGTTGCCGTCGCCCGACCACACCACCTTGCGCCCCGCGATCGAGCCGCGATGCTCCTCGTAGGTCATCACGTCGGCCATGATCTGGCAGGGGTGCGAGCGGTTGGTCAGCCCGTTGATGACGGGGACCGTGGCATGCTCCGCAAGCTCCAGCAGCGTATGCTCCTCGAACGTGCGGATCATGATCGCGTCGACGTAGCGGCTCAGCACGCGGGCGGTGTCGGCCACCGTCTCGCCGTGGCCCAGCTGCATCTCGGCGCCGGTCAGCATCATCGTCTCGCCGCCCATCTGGCGGATGCCCACGTCGAAGGAGACGCGGGTCCGGGTCGAGGGCTTCTCGAACACCAGGGCGACCATCTTGCCGGCCAGCGCCAGGTCGTCGTCCGGCGTGCCCTTGGGGCGGCCGGCGCGGGCGTCCTTCACGGCGCGGGCGTCCTCGATGATCGCGCGCAGGGTCTTGGCGGGGACCTTGTCCAGGTCGAGGAAGTGCCGGGTCATCCGGTCGCCTCCTTCAGCTTGCCCTCCACCGCGACCGCCGTCGCGTCGAGGCGCTCGACGGCCTCGGCCATCTCTTCGTCGGTGATGTTCAGCGGCGGCAGCAGGCGCACCACGTTGTCGGCGGCGGGAACCACCAGCACATGGGCGCCGTAGCCGGCGGCCACGACGTCGGTGTTGGGGGCCTTGCACTTGAGGCCCAGCATCAGCCCCTCGCCCCGCACGCCCTCGTAGACGTCGGGATGGGCGGCGATCAGGCCTTCGAGCTTCTGGCGAAGCGCGCCGGCCTTGCGGTTGACCTCGGCCAGGAACCCGTCCTCGAGCACCGCCTCCATCACCGCGACGCCCACCGCGCAGCCCAGCGGGTTGCCTCCGTAGGTCGAGCCGTGGGTGCCCGCGACCATGCCGTCGGCCGCGGATTCCGTGGCCAGGCACCCTCCCAGCGGGAAGCCGCCGCCGATGCCCTTGGCGATGGTCATGATGTCCGGCTCGATCCCCGCCCACTCGTAGGCGAAGAGCTTGCCGGTCCGCGCCACGCCGCACTGGATCTCGTCGAGGATCAGCAGCAGGTCATGCTCGTCGCAGAGCTTGCGCAGCAGCTTCAGGAAGGCCGCGTCGACCATCCGGATGCCGCCCTCGCCCTGGATCGGCTCGATCAGGATCGCGGCCGTCTCCGGGCCGATGGCCGCGCGCAGCGCCGCCTCGTCGCCCATCGGGACCTTGTCGAACCCTTCGAGGATCGGGCCGAAGCCCTTGGTCATCTTCTCGCCGCCCGAGGCCGCGATGCCCGCCGAGGAGCGGCCGTGGAAGGCCCCCTCGAAGGTGATGATCCGCACCTTCTCCGGCTTCCCGTTATGGTGGAAGTGCTTGCGCGCCATCTTGACCGCGCACTCGATCGCCTCGGTGCCCGAGTTCGTGAAGAACACGGTGTCGGCGAAGGTGTTGTCGGTCAGGAGCTGCGCGAGCTTCTCCTGGTTGGGAATTCGGTAGAGGTTCGAGGTGTGCCACAGACGTCGGGCCTGGGACTCCAGCGCAGCGACGAGACGCGGGTTGGCATGGCCCAGAACGTTGACCGCGATCCCGGCGCCGAGATCCAGATAACGTTCACCCTTGTCGTCGATCAGCCAGGGACCGGACCCTTCCACGAAGGAAAGGGGGGCCCGCGCATAGGTCGGCAGGACCGGCGTGATCACTCGAGGACTCCTCGTATGTATTCGGCCGCAGAATGGAAATCGCCCCGCGTGGGCGGCCGGGCCGGGCGGGGCGGAACGGGCTGCATCGGGCAAAGTGCGCGAAAAGTCAATCAACCGGGCCTGTCCGGCGTGCGAAATCGCCCCCCGGCGCGCCCTCGCGGCCGCGCTCTGGCCGTAGCGCTCGAGTAAAACGACCGGGATGGGAGGGAGAATGGACCGCGCCGCTCCAACATCCTGACGATAAGTCAGGCAGGGGCGCGTTGCGCGTCGAGTCCGCGGGGAAGGCCCGGCGCTTAGCCCCGCTCTCCGGACGAATGAGGAGGGTCGTCGGGGGCCTCGCCCTCGGGACGGAGCATCCTCCGCCATCGCCCGCAGGGCGCAGAGCCGCTGGGCGGGTCAGGCGAGGGGGGCGCCGGACCTGCCGGCGCCCCAGTCTACAACGCGCCGCTCAGGCGAGCGCGGAGAACGCCGCGGCCGCGGCCGCGACGGCCGAGGCGGCGCCCAGGGCCAGCCCCAGCGCCACCTTCGTCGCGCGCCACAGGCCGCGCCCCAGGGCGCCGCCGACGGCGGCGGCGAGGCCGCTCGCGGCCGCCGGGGCCGAGACGGCGCCCGGCGCGCCCTTCGGCGCGGGTTCGCGCGGGCGGCGCGCCTCCTCGGGCGCGAAGCTTCTCGGCGATGCGGCCGCGGCGGCGGACGGGGCGTGCAGAGGGGGGTCGATGCGCGTCATTCGGGTCTCCAGGATCGTTTCCGGGACGGGCGAAGCGGAGGGTCGGCGGGAGGGTCCGCGGGCGTCAGCCGAGGACGAGGAACACGCCCACCAGAACCGCCATGGCGAGGCCGGAGGCCGCCAGCCAGCGGGCGTGACCGGAGCGGTCGAACACGATCATCCCGGCGCTGGCGCGGCCGTCGCCGATGCGGGCGGCCTGCTCGCGCAGCAGCGCGGCCTCGTCCTCGTCCTCCGCCACGGCCTCCGCCGCGTCGTGGGGATGGGCGATGCCGCCGCGGTGGGGATGCGTCTGGCTGGAGGCGGCGGCGCGGGACAGAAGCTCGGCGGCGCGCTGGTCCTCGAGCGCCTTGCGGAAGGCCGCGGTCTCCCGCGCGCTTCGGTCGGAGCCGTCGGGCTCCGGCGCAGGGTGGTCGGCGGCAGGTCGGGCGTCCGGGGCGGAGGGCTCTCGGGCGGGGCTGAGGGTGGACATGGAACCTCTCCTTGCAGCGGGGCGCCGCCGGTCTGGTCCCATCCGCGTCCGCGGATGGTCCCCCCGCAGCGCACCCGAAGCAGATCGGGGGCGGGCGGCGGGGATTCAACGCGCGGATACGAAAAGCGCCGCCGCGCAACGGGAACGTGATGCCCGCTGCGCGGCGGCGCAGGTCGCTTCGGCCGTCCGGTCGCGGGCGCCCTGCGGCGGGCGCCCGGCCTTGTCAGCGCAGGTCCGGCGGGGTCGCCTCGTCGACGATCATCGCCGCGGCTTCCTCGAGCGGCATCACCGACTGCCCCTTCTCGCCCAGGCGGCGGATCGAGACGGTGCGCTCCTCGACCTCCTTGCGCCCGACCGCGAGGATCAGGGGCACGTGGGCGAGCGAGTGCTCGCGGACCTTGTAGTTGATCTTCTCGTTGCGGACGTCCGCCACCGCGCGCAGACCCACGGCGCGCAGGGCGGCCGCGGCCTCCTGCGCGTAGTCGTCGGCGTCGGAGGTGATCGTGGCGATCACCACCTGCTGGGGGGCGAGCCACAGCGGGAAGCGGCCGGCGTGGTTCTCGATCAGGATGCCGAGGAACCGCTCGAAGCTGCCCAGGATGGCGCGGTGCATCATGACGGGGCGGACCTTCTCGCCCGCGTCGTTCACGTACTCCGCATCCAGCCGCACCGGCAGGTTGAAGTCGGCCTGGAAGGTGCCGCACTGCCATTCGCGCCCGATGGCGTCGGTCAGCTTGAAGTCCAGCTTCGGCCCGTAGAAGGCGCCCTCGCCCGGGTCCACCTCATAGGGCAGGCCCAGCGCCTGGATCGCCTTCTCCAGCGCCGCCTCGGCCTTGTCCCAGACCTCGTCCGAGCCCACCCGCTGCTCCGGCCGGGTCGAGAGCTTGATGTCGAACTTCTCGAACCCGAGGTCGGCGTAGACCGAGCTCAGCAGCTGGATGAAGTCGGCGCACTCGCTCTCGATCTGGTCTTCGGTGCAGAAGATGTGGGCGTCGTCCTGGGTGAAGCCGCGCACGCGCATAAGCCCGTGCATCGAGCCAGAGGACTCGTAGCGATGGCACGAGCCGAACTCGGCCAGCCGCAGCGGCAGGTCGCGATAGCTCTTCTGGCCTTGGTTGTAGACCTGGACGTGGCAGGGGCAGTTCATCGGCTTCAGCGCGTTCACGCGCTTCTCGTTCGCGTGGGCGCCGGCCTCCGAGGTCTCGTCGATCTCGGTGATGAACATGTTCTCGTGGTAGTTCTCCCAGTGGCCCGAGGCCTCCCAGAGCTTCCGATCCACGACCTGCGGCGTCCTGATCTCCTTGTAGTTCGCCTTGGTCAGGCGACGGCGCATGTAGTCCTCGAGCGCGCGGTAGACCGTCCACCCGTCGGGGTGCCAGAACACCATGCCCGGCGCCTCGTCCTGGAGGTGGAACAGGTCCATCTCCTTGCCGATCTTGCGGTGGTCGCGGCGCTTGGCCTCCTCCAGCTGGTGGAGGTAGGCGTCGAGGTCCTGGCGGTTGCGGAAGGCCACGCCGTAGATGCGCTGGAGCATCTTGTTGCGGTGGTCGCCGCGCCAGTAGGCGCCGGCCACCGACATCAGCTTGAACGCATCGGGGGGCACCTGCCCCGTATGCACCAGGTGCGGGCCGCGGCAGAGGTCCTGCCAGTCGCCGTGCCAGTACATGCGGATCGGCTGCCCCTCGGGGATCATGCCGACGAGCTCGACCTTGTAAGGCTCGCCATTGCCCTCGTAGTGGGCGATGGCGCGCTCGCGCTCCCAGACCTCGGTGCGCACCGGATCGCGCTTGGCGATGATCTCGCGCATCTTCTTCTCGATGGCCTCGAGATCTTCCGTCGAGAACGCCTCCTCGCGGTCGAAGTCGTAGTACCAGCCGTTCTCGATCACCGGGCCGATGGTGACCTTCACGTCCGGCCACAGCTCCTGCACCGCGCGCGCCATGATGTGCGCGCAGTCGTGGCGCACCAGCTCGAGCGCCTCGGCCTCGTCCTTCATCGTCACCAGCGCGACCTGGGCGCCGTCCTCAAGCGGCGCCGACAGGTCCGTCAGCTTGCCGTCGACCTTGGCCGCGATGGCGGCCTTGGCGAGCGACTTGGAGATGTCGGCGGCGAGGTCGGCGGAGGAGGCCCCCGCCGGCATAGTCCGCGTGGCGCCGTCCGGCAGGGTCACGGTGACCTGCCGGGCCTCGACCGAGGAGGACTCGGGACGGGCGGCGTGCGCGTCGGACATGGGGTGTCTCCAAAGGATCTTCGGCGCCGCGGGACCGTCCCGCGTCGCGTGGCGCGCACCATATGGGGGGCGGGCTTCCTGTCAAGGAAGGGCTGGGCCGCGGGGGCGCTTCGCCGCCAGGCGGGTCCGCGGGGCGACGTCGCAGGGCGCGGTTCCACGATGCGGAAAGCGCTTCGGGAATGCGGGACGCCGCGGCAGGCCCGGTTGCGTCCCGCCCGCCCGGCATGGGAGGCGCGCGGCGCCCGAGCGCCGCTCCCGTCGCTAAAACCGGACCCCGCGGAGGCCCCGATGACCGACGTTCACGCCCCTCGCCCGGCCGAGGCCGGACCCGACCTGTCGCTGCGCCGCAGCCTGCCGCCCGATCCCGGGCCGCTGGGCCGCCTGCTGGCCGACCCCGACGACCTGACGCTGGCGAACCCCAACGCCGCCCATCCGTTCGACCCGGTCGAATGGCAGGAGAAGTGGCTGGGCGATCCCGACGACGCCGCCTTCTACGTGACCGACCCGCAGGGCCGCGAGGTCGGCTTCTTCGCGCTGCGCGTGGGCGTGGGGCCGGAGGTGCGCCACCTGGCCTACCTGTGCCTCGACCCCGCCTATCGCGGCGGCGCCGGGCGGCGGATGACCGAGCTGGTGCGCGAGGCCGCCGAGGCGCTCGACGCCCTCACCGTCACCCTGAAGGTCGAGCTCGACAACGCCCCGGCGCTGAACGCCTACCGCGCCGCAGGCTACGAGGAGCTGTCCCGCCGCCGCGGCATGGCCACGCTGCGCCTGGACCTCGAGGACCTCGCCGCCTGAGGAACGACGCCGGCGGCGTGCCGCGTGCGCCCCATCCCGGCGCGCCCTGCGGTCCACTGGGCGTCCGCCCAGCCGCAAGGCGCCCCGGGCTCGACCCGGGGCCTCCCCCGCCGCCGGCCGCCGGCGGGGACGCGCGCAGAACCGCGGCGCGCCCGCTCAGCCGCGCCCCGTCACCCGGTCGTAGATCTCCAGCGTCGCCCGCTGCATCCCCTCGGTCGAGAAGCGCTGCATGACGCGGGTGCGTCCCGCCAGACCCATGTGCTCGCGCGCGCTCTCGTCCATCGACAGGGCCGCCTGCACCGCGTCGGCCAGCGCCTGCGCGTCGCCGGGCGGATAGCGCCAGCCGGTCAGCCCGTCCTCGACCGTCTCGCGCGCGCCGCCGTGGTCGGTGGCGATCACCGGGCGGCCCATGGCCTGCGCCTCGACCGCCACGCGCCCGAAGGCCTCCGGCTCCAACGAGGCCGACACCACCACCGAGGCCAGCTTCAGCCCCGCGGCCATGTCGTCGCAATGCCCCGCCAGCGCGCAGCAGCCCTCGACCCCGCGCTCCCGGATCCGGGCGGCCATCTCGCGGCCGTAGGGGGAGTCGGGCTCGCCCCCGACCATCAGGAACAGGAAGTCGTCCGCGCCCCGCCGCTCCCGCAGCGTCGCGCAGGCGTCGATGAAATGCGCCTGGCCCTTCCAGCGGGTCAGGCGGCCGGGCAGCATCACCACCGGGCGCGGATCCTCGACCAGGCCCCAGCGCTCGGCCAGCTCCGCCGTGCGCGCGCCCGAGATCGCGGCCGGATCGAAGGCCGCCACGTCGGCGCCGCGGGGGATCGTCACCACCTCGGCCGAGGGATGGCGGACCCGAATCATCTCCGCGATGAACTCCGACACCGCGATCACCGGGCGGCCGCGGGCCATGATCCCGTTCCACAGCGACTTGCCGGGGAAGTTCTCCTTGTAGACGCCGTGCCAGGTGGTCACGAACGGCACGCCCGTCGCCTTCGCCGCGAACCAGCCCGCCCAGGCGGGGGCGCGGGAGCGGGCGTGAACCACCTCCACCCCCTCGGCCCGGATCAGCTCGGCCAGCGCCTTGGCGTTCGCCCGGATCGCCCAGGGGGCCTTGCGCCCCACCTCCATCCGGATCAGGCGGCCGCCGGCGCGGGCGAGCGCGCTTTCCATCCGACCGCCCTTCGAGGCGACGAGCGCCACGCCGCCGGCGCGCGCCACCGCCTGCGCGATCTCGACCGTGCCGCGCTCCACCCCGCCGCCATCGAGCGCCGGCGTCAGCTGCAGCACGACCGGGCCCCGGCCGGCCGCGGACGCCGTCCCGCTCCCCGCGCCGACGCCCGCCGCGGGGTCGACATCGCCCCGCGGGGCGGTAGTCTGCGCCCCCGCGCCGGAGGGCGCATCGCCGGACGCCCCGCCGGCGCGCGCATTGGAAGCGGAGCCCGTTCCATCCATGACCAAACCGTCTGACCTCCCGGATTTCCTCGCGCTCGAGGACGGCCGCAGGATCGCATACCACAGGACCCGCGCGAGCGACGAGTCGGCCGAAGGCGCCGCGCGCCCCGGCGTGGTGTTCCTGGGCGGCTTCAAGTCCGACATGACCGGCACCAAGGCCACCTTCCTCGAGGACGCCTGCCGCGCCCGGGGCCTCGCCTTCCTGCGCTTCGACTACACGGGCCACGGCCAGAGCTCCGGCGACTTCGAGGACGGCTGCATCGGCGACTGGGCGCGCGACGCGCTCGATGCGCTCGACGCGCTGACCGAGGGGCCGCAGGTGCTGATCGGCTCCTCCATGGGCGGCTGGATCAGCCTGCTGACCGCCCGCGCCCGGCCCGAGCGGCTGGCCGCCCTGGTCACCATCGCCGCCGCCCCCGACTTCACCGAGGACGGGATGTGGGCGGCCTTCACCGACGACCAGAAGGCGGAGATGGCGAAGACCGGCCGCGTCGAGCTGCCCTCGGAATATTCCGACGAGCCCTACGTCATCACCCAGAAGCTGATCGAGGACGGGCGCGCCCAGCTGGTGCTGCGCACGCCCCTCTCCCTGCCCTTCCCGGTGCGCCTGCTGCAGGGGACGGCGGACGAGGACGTGCCGGTCGACTGGGCGCTGCGCCTGCTCGACCACGCCGACGGGCCCGACATCCGCCTGACGCTGGTCAAGGACGCCGACCACCGCTTCTCCGGCCCTGCCGAGCTGGCGCTGATCGAGGCCGCGCTCGACGAGGTGCTGGCCCTGCACGCCGCCGCGGACTGAGGGTCGCCGCGGCCCTCGAGGCCGCCCGGGCCGCGGTCTCCCCTGCGACCTCTGCGCACCCCCTCCCCGCCGTTGCGGCGCCGCGCAGCCGCTTGAGCCGGCGGCGAAATCGTCCGGCGCGGCGCGCGGCCGCGGGCTTTCGGGGCGCGCGGAGCCGCCCTGCGCAGGCTCCCGGCCTTCGCGACGCGGTCCGCGGCGCCGCATGCGTCCGCCGTCGGGGCGCCCGGCGGGCGTCGCGGCGGCGCGACGGACGCGCGCCGCCGCAGGGTCTTGTTCACCAAACCTGTTGCCCTATCGTCCCCGCCCGGCCATTCTCCGCGGGCGCAGCGGAAAGGCGAGAGGGAGGACAAGTGGGGAGCGAACCGCCCGAGACGCCCGACGGCCGGCCGGCCATGGCCGCCGCCGAGCCTGATCGCGCGCCCGCGTCCAGCGGCGCCGCGCCGTCCCCGCGTCCCCCCCTGCTCGAGGTGTCCGGCCTCTCCGTCTCCTTCGGCCACGGCCGCATGGCGATGGAGGTCGTCTCCGACGTCGCCTTCTCGGTCCGCCGGGGCGAGACGCTGGCCATCGTGGGCGAGAGCGGCTCGGGCAAGACCGTGTCGGGCAAGGCGCTGCTGCGCATCCTGCCCAAGGGCGCCTGGGTCACCGGCGGCGAGGCGCGCTTCCACCTGCCCGACCGCGCGCCGGTGGACCTGCTCTCCCTTCCCGGCCCCGAGCTGCGCGCCATCCGCGGCGGGCGCATCTCGATGATCTTCCAGGAGCCGATGAGCTCCCTCTCCCCGCTCCACACCGTCGGCGCCCAGACCGAGGAGGTGGTGCGCCTCCACTCCTCGCTGCGCGGCGCGGCGGCGAAGGAGCGCTGCCTCGAGATCTTCGACCAGGTCGGATTCCCCGACCCCAACCGCGCCTGGTCGGCCTATCCGTTCGAACTCTCCGGCGGCCTGCGCCAGCGCGCGATGATCGCCATGGCCATGGTCTGCAAGCCCGACCTGATGATCGCCGACGAGCCGACCACCGCGCTCGACGTCACCACCCAGGCCCAGGTCCTCGACCTGATCAAGCAATTGCAGAAAGAGATGGGCCTGTCTGTGATCCTGGTCACGCATGACCTGGGCGTGGTCGCCAACATGGCCGACCGGGTGACGGTGATGCGCAAGGGCCGGGTGGTCGAGGCGGGGCCCGTCAAGGACATCCTCGAGCGTCCGGGCCACGGCTACACCAAGGCCCTGATCGCCGCTGCGCCGGAACTGCCCGAGGGCAAGCCGGTGCGCCGCGGCGGGGTGAACGACCCGATCTTCTGGGCCAAGAACCTCTCCAAGACCTACCCCGGCCGCCGCAAGGGCTTCGGCGCCCCGCCCCCCGACGTGAAGGCGGTGCAGGACGTCGAGCTCGCGGTCGGCCGCGGCGAGACGTTGGCCATCGTGGGCGAGAGCGGCTCGGGCAAGTCGACCATCGCCAAGTTGATGCTGCGCGCGGAGGAGCCCGATCCCGGCGCCGAGGTCGGCTTCAAGGGCGCCGACGGCAAGACCGTCGACGTCACCCAGCTGTCGGGCGAGGCGCTGAAGAACTTCCGCTCCAAGGTGCAGATCGTCTTCCAGGACCCGTACGCCTCGCTCAGCCCGCGCATGGCGGTGATGGACATCCTGACCGAGCCCCTGCGCGTCCACCACCGCGGCGCCGACCGCGAACGGCGCGAGCGCGCGGCCGAGCTGATGCGCCAGGTGGGGCTTTCCCCCGAACATCTCTCCCGCTTCCCCCACGCCTTCTCCGGCGGCCAGCGGCAGCGCATCTCGATCGCCCGCGCGCTGGCCTTGCAGCCCGAACTGCTGGTCTGCGACGAGCCGACCTCGGCGCTCGACGTCTCGGTGCAGGCGCAGGTGCTGGCGCTGCTCAAGGACCTGCGCGACGAGCTGGGGCTGAGCTACCTCTTCATCAGCCACGACCTGACGGTGGTGGCCGATCTCGCGGACCGGGTGGCGGTGATGCGCCGCGGCCGGATCGTCGAGCAGGGGCCCGCGACCCTCCTTTTCCAGGACCCGCGGCACCCCTACACCAAGGCGCTGATCGCGGCGTCGCCTGAACCCGACCTCTCCCGCCGTCTCGACCTCGCCGCCGTCGCGCGCGGCGCCGGCGCGCCCGACACCTGGCCGGAGCCTTTCGGCTACGGCTCGGACGACCAGGCGCCCGGCCTCCAGGAAGTTGAGCCCGGACATTTCGTAAGGTGCGCCGCATGACCCGACGCCGGACCCGCTTCCCCGAGCTCCGACTGACGCGCCGCGAGGGGCTGGCCGCCGCCGCCGCCTCGATCTTCGCGCTGGCCGCGGGACCGGCGCGGGCGCTCGACGCGATCGAGCCCGCCCTGTTCAAGGAGCGCGTGGCCGCCGGCGAGCTGCCCCCGGTGAACGAGCGCCTGCCGCAGGAGCCGCTGGTCGTCGACCTCGCCGAGAAGGGCCGAGAGTTCGGCAAGGCGGGCGGCACGCTGCGCACGATCTTCACCCGCGCGCGCGACATCCGCTACATGGTGGTCTACGGCTACGCCCGGCTGGTGGGCTTCGACCACGACTACAACCTCACCCCCGACATCCTGCGCGACGTGGTGGTCGAGGACGGGCGGATCTTCACCCTGCATCTGCGCAAGGGTCACAAGTGGTCCGACGGCGCGCCCTTCACCACCGAGGATTTCCGCTACTGGTGGGAGGACGTGGCCAACAACGAGCAGCTGGTCCCCGCGGGCCCGCCCGCCCTGCTGCTGGTCGACGGCCAGGCGCCCCGGGTGACCGTGGTCTCCGAGACCGAGATCCGCTTCGAATGGGCGAGCCCCAACCCCCGCTTCCTGCCGGCGCTGGCGCAGGCGCGCCCGCCCTTCATCTACCGTCCCTCGCACTTCATGAAGAAGTTCCACGAGGCCTACACGGACAAGGAAGAGCTTTCCCAGATGCTGCGCCAGACCCGGTCGCGCAACTGGGCCCAGCTTCATAACAAGCTGGACAACATGTACAATTTCGACAACCCGGAGCTGCCGACCCTGCAGCCCTGGGTGAACACGACCGAGCCCAACGGCCAGCGCTACGTGCTCGAGCGCAATCCCTACTACCACCGGGTCGACGCGAAGGGCGTGCAGCTGCCTTACATCGACACGGTCGAGGCCGAGATCGCGGCCGCGGGCCTCGTCGCCTCCAAGGTCACCCTGGGCGAGAGCGACCTGCAGATCCGCACGCTCACCTTCTCCGACGCGCCGGTGCTGAAGAAGGGCGAGAAGACGGGGAACTACACCACCTACCTGTGGACCAACGGCGCCGCCTCCGAGATCGCGCTCTACCCCAACCTCAACTACGAGGACCCGGCCTTCCAGGAGCTGTTCCGCACCGCCGACTTCCGCCGCGCCCTGTCGCTGGGGATCGACCGCCGGGCGATCAACAAGAGCCTGTTCTACGGCCTCGCGAAGGAGCGCGCCGTCGCTCCCCTCGAGCAGAGCCCCTTCTTCACCGAGGCGCGCGCCAAGGCCTGGGCCGAGCACGACGTCGACAAGGCCAACGCGATGCTCGACGCGCTGGGCCTCGACCAGAAGGACGGCGACGGCACCCGCAAGCTGCCCGACGGCCGGCGGCTGGAGCTGGTGGTCGAGACGGCGGGCGAGCGGACCGAGGAATCCGACGCGCTGGAGCTGGTCGCCGAAAGCTGGCGGCTGATCGGCGTGAAGCTGATCTTCCGCCCGCTGGATCGCGACATCCTGCGCAACTCCGCCTACCAGGGCGCCTCGATGATGCCGGTGTGGTACGGCTGGAACAACGGCATCCCCACGCCCTCCTCGCCGCCCGACGACCT
Source organism: Albimonas marina (assembly GCF_029223255.1). Taxonomy (GTDB): domain Bacteria; phylum Pseudomonadota; class Alphaproteobacteria; order Rhodobacterales; family Rhodobacteraceae; genus Albimonas. The sequence goes on along the minus strand of NZ_JARHUC010000006.1, from coordinate 169,586 downwards.
CGCGCCCGTGGACCAGGCCAACTTCTCCTGGCCGATGTGGGGCCAGCACTGGCAGACCAAGGGCGCCGCCGGCGAGCCCCCGCAGATCGAGCCCGCCCAGCGCCTGCTGGAGCTCTACAAGGAATGGCAGGCCTCCCCCGACGAGGAACGCCAGGCCGCCGCCTGGAACGAGATGCTCGACATCCACGCCGACCAGATCTTCGCCATCGGGCTGGTCTCGGCCGCGCCGCAGCCGATCATCGTCTCGAACCGGCTGCGCAACGTGCCCCAGAAGGCGATCTACGCCTGGGAGCCGGGCGCCCACCTCGGCGTGCACCGCGTGGACGAGTTCTTCTTCGTCGAATGATGGTCCTGGCCCCCGGTCTTCCCTGTCCGACCCGCGCCCGCGCCCGTCGGCCCGAACGGTCCCCCGTCCTGCGCCGCCCGCGTGCGGCGAGGGGCGCCGGGGATGGCGGGCGGGGCGTCGCGCGCAGCGCGAGCGTCCGTCCCGCCGTCCCCGCGGCGAAGGGGGGCTGAGATGGCGCGCTACCTCGTCCGCCGCTGCTGGACCATGCTGTGGACCCTGCTGCTGGTCTCGATCCTGATCTTCTGGATCGTGAACCTGCCGCCGGGCGACGTGCTGTCGAACCAGATCCAGCAGCTCCGCGCCTCGGGCGAAAGCGCCTCGGTCGCCAAGGCCGAGTTCCTGATGAAGGAATACGCGCTCGACCGCCCGATGTGGGAGCAATACCTGATCTGGATGGGCTTCTGGCCCGGGCCCAACGGCTTCTCGGGCATCGTGCAGGGCAACCTGGGCTGGAGCTTCGAGCTCGACAAGCCGGTGTCCGAGATCGTGGGCGAAGCGCTCTACATGACGATCGCGCTGAACTTCTTCACGATCCTCTTCGTCTACATCGTGGCCCTGCCGCTGGGCGCGATCGCCGCCGTGCGCGCGAACACCTGGATCGACTACGCGGCCACCTTCGTGGGCTACATCGGCCTCGCCACGCCCAACTTCCTGCTGGCGCTGATCCTCTATCACAAGGGCGCGCAGTGGTTCGGGATCCCGGTCGGCGGCCTGATGGGCAAGGAATACGTCGACCAGCCGATGAGCTTCGCCAAGCTCGGCGACATCCTGCTGCACATGATCGTGCCGATCATCGTCATCGGGACCTCGGGCATGGCCGCCATGGTCCGCCGCCTGCGCGCGAACCTGCTGGACGAGCTCGGCAAGCCCTACGTCACCACCGCGCGGGCCAAGGGGGTGGGCAAGGTCACGACCATCACCCGCTATCCGCTGCGCATGGCGCTGAACCCGTTCGTGGCCGACATCGGCAACCTGCTGCCCAGCCTCGTCTCCGGCTCGGTCCTCGTGTCGCTGGTCATGGGCCTGCAGACCATCGGTCCGATCCTGCTCTCGGCGCTGCGCAGCCAGGACTATTTCCTCTCGGGCTTCATCCTGCTGTTCGTCTCGATCCTGACCCTGGTGGGGATGCTGGTCTCCGACCTGCTGCTGGCCGTGCTCGATCCGCGCATCCGCTTTTCGGGGAGGCGCCGGTGAGCCGCCAGGGCTACGATCACGACGCGGGCGATCCGCATGCGCTGGGCCGCTCGGGCGGAGACCTCGACAGCCACTGGGTCTCGGACGAGCCCTGGGACGCCGAGGCCGACCTGCAGGCGCTGGAGCGCAAGGACCTCGACGCCTCGACCACCACGCTGATCTTCCGGCGCTTCTTCCGGCACCGGCTGGCGGTGATCTCGGGCCTCTACCTGCTGCTGATCTACCTCGCCCTGCCCTTCGTGGGGTTCCTCGCGCCCTATGCGCCCGCCACCCGCAACGCCGACGCGATCTACGCCCCCCCGCAGGAGGTGGACTGGTTCGTGAACGGGCATCTCGCGGTCACCTACCCGATGGTCTCGACCATCAACATGGAGACCTTCCAGCCCGATTTCGAAAGCGACTACGACGATCCCCGGCCGATCCGCTGGCTGACCACCTGCGGCGATCCCTGGACCCTGCTGGGCCTGGCCGAGAGCCGCTTCCGCCTGATCTGCCCGCCCGAGGGCGCGGACCTGTTCCTGCTGGGCTCCGACCGGCTGGGCCGCGACATCCACAGCCGCATCATGTTCGGCGCGCAGCTCTCGCTGACCGTGGGCCTGATCGGCGTGGCGATCAGCTTCGGCATCGGCATGGTGCTGGGCGGGTTCGCGGGCTATTTCGGCGGCTGGTTCGACGCCGTGGTGCAACGCTCGATCGAGATCATCCGCTCGATGCCCGAGCTGCCGATCTGGCTCGCCCTTTCCGCCGCGATCCCCGCCAACTGGGGGCCGGTCGCGGTGTTCTTCATGATCTCGGTGATCCTCGGCCTGCTCGACTGGCCCGGCCTCGCCCGCGCCGTGCGCTCCAAGTTCCTCAGCCTGCGCGAGGAGGACTACGTGCGCGCGGCCGAGCTGATGGGCGCCTCGACGACCCGCATCGTGGGCTCGCACATGATGCCGAACTTCATGAGCCACCTGGTCGCCTCGGCCACGCTCTCGATCCCCACGATGATCCTGGGCGAGACGGCGCTGTCGCTGCTGGGCCTGGGCCTGCGTCCGCCGGCGGTGAGCTGGGGGCTGATGCTGAACGACGCGCTCGACCTGACCGCGGTCGAGATCTACCCGTGGCTGCTCGCCCCGATGATCCCGGTGATCATGGTGGTGCTCGCCTTCAACTTCCTGGGCGACGGCCTGCGCGACGCGCTGGATCCTTACTCGTAAGGGGCGGGGCGCGCCCTACGCCAGCGTCTCGAGCACGATCCGCGCCGCCTCGGCGCCGCCGTCGGCCTTGATCGGCGCCGCGCGGCGCGGCTGGGCGGCGAGCGCGGCGACGCGTTCCGCCAGCCCCTCGGGCGTCAGCGCGCCGATGCGGGCGGTCTCGATCTCCGGAAGGCGGGCGAAGGCCTCGGCCCGGATCAGCTGCTCGCGCTCCCCGCCCTCCTCCATCGGGACCAGCAGGGTGGGCGTGCCCGACAGCGCGGCCTCGACGGCGGTGTTGTAGCCGCAGAGCGTGACCGCCGCGGCGGCGCGCGACAGTCGGGCGCGGAAGTCGGGGGCGGCGGGCTCCACCGCCGCGGGGCCCAGCGCGCTCAGCGCCGCGACCGCCCCGGCCGCGTCGGCGCCCCCGACGCGCAGCCGCCAGGGCAGGTCCGAGAGGGCCGAGGCCCGCGCCGCGACCTCCAGCAGCCGGCGCCCGATCGCGCCGCCGCCGGTCGCGACCAGCACCTCGCCCTCGCCCGGCCCCGCCGTGCGCGGGGGGGCCGGGTCGACCGCATAGCCCGCGTAGCGCACGCGGCGCGCCAGCGCCTCGGGCCAGGTCCCGTCGCCGGGCCAGCTCGCCGCCAGCGGGATCACCTCCGGGTCGCCATGCACCAGCAGCGCGTCGAAGGGCGCCAGCCGCTCCAGCCCCTGCGCCACGCGCTTGGCCTTCGAGGGCGGCTCCATCACGTCGCGGACCGAGCCGATCAGCCGCGCCCCCGGCGGCAGGGCCGCGATGGCGGCGCGGAACTCGGCCTCCAGGTTGCGCCGCCCCAGCGGATAAAGCTCGGTCACCAGCGCCGCCGGCGTCTCGGCGCGGATCAACTCGACCAGCCGGGCCTCGCGCTCCGCCCGGTAGGCGTCGGAGGCGGGGGCGCCCGCGTCGTCCAGCAGGGTGCGGTAGTCGAGCCCGTTGGAGCTGAGCGGCGGAAGCTGCGCGAGCCGCACGCCGCCCGCCTCGACATGGCCCAGCGGCCGCCCGCCCGAGATCACCAGCGGGTCCGCCCCCTGCGCCGCCAGCGCGCGCGCCAGCGTCAGCGTGCGCACCAGGTGGCCCGAGCCCATCAGGTGAGTGACCAGCAGGGCGATGCGGGGCGCGCTCATCGCAGGGGCAGCTTCTCGGGCGTGCCCACGGCGACGGGGCGGCCGCCCTCCAGCGTCACCGGATGCAGGGCGAAGCGCTTGATGCGGAAGGTCTCCGGCCCCTCGTAGCGCCAGCCCGTCGCCATCGCGAGGGCCGCGCGCATCAGGCCGCGGTGGGTGACCAGCAGGGTGGGTTCGCGCAGTTCGGCGAAGAGGGGCGCGAGGCGGGCGAACATGTCGGCCGGCCCCTCGCCGCCCGGGGCGCGGAACTCCATGCCCCAGCCCTCGACGGGGCCGTAGGCGCAGTCGGGATCGGCGATCAGCTCGGGGCCGTGGCGCCCTTCCCACTCGCCCATGTCCATCTCCAGCAGCCGCTCGTCGATGCGCACCTCGCGCCCCTCGGCGAGGGTCTCCGCCGTCTCCCGCGCGCGGGAGAGGGGGGAGCACAGGATCGGCCGGTCGCGCCAGGCCTCCGGCAGGCGGCGCAGGGCCAGCTCCGCCCGCCCCTCGGCCGAGAGCGGCACGTCGGTGCGCCCCTGCAGCCGCCCTTCGGCGTTCCAGTCGGTGGGGAAATGGCGGAGGAGGGCGATCTGCACGGCGGTCCTTCGGGTCGAGCGCATCGCGGGCGCGCCCGCGACCCCCGGCAGGACGCCGGGCCGCCCCTGCATAGCCGCCCCCCCGCCCCGCGTCGACCGGGCCTCGGCCGCGGAAGCGCCAGGGGGGCACGGGGGGCCCCATGCAGGGACGACCTCGCCTTGATCGCCCCTGCCCGGGCGCGACCGGAGGCGCGACGCGATGGGGGCGCCGCGGCTCCGCGCGCCCCCCCTCAGCGCGCGATCAGCGGCCCCAGCAGGGCCCGCAGCCGGGCCGCGGCGGCGTCGAGGCCGTTGCGCGCCTCGGCATGGGCGCGGGCGCTCGCGCGCATCTCCGCCAACCGCGTCCGATCCGCATCCAGCGCGACCAGCGCCGCGGCGAAGGCGGCGGGGTCGTCGGGGGGCGGCAGGGGCGGGCCGTCGGGGGGCGCGGGCAGGACATGGCGCGGGCCGGGTCGATCCTCGGCCAGCGCCGGCAGGCCCGCGGCCAGCGCCTCGAGGTAGACCATCCCGAAGCCTTCGTTGACGCCGGGCCAGACCAGCAGGTCGGCGGCCTCCATCGCCGCACGCAGGCGGGCGGGATCGGTCTCGGCGCCCCGGAAGCGCACGCGGGGGCCGAGCGGGGCGAACATCGCCTCGACGCCCGCGCGCTCCGCCCCGTCGCCGATCACCTCCAGCCCCGCCCGCGGGGCCTCCGGCCGGGTCAACGCGGCGGCGAGCGCGGCGTAGGAGGCGCGCTTGTCCCCCGGCCGCATCATCGCCACCGCCAGCAGCCGCAGCGGCCCCTGCGCGATCTCCCGCGGCGCCGGCGCGGGGCCGAGGTCGATGAAAGGCGCCAGCTCCTCCAGCCGCGCGCCCGGCAGGCGGCGCAGGCTCGGCAGGTCCCGCGCGGTGGACCACAACAGCAGGTCGGCGGCGGCGAGCGAGCGCTCGGCGGCGGCCGCGAACCCCGCCCAGGGACCCTCGCGGCGCTTCGCGGCGTGGATCGGCTCCGAGATCACGTAAGGCAGGCCCAGCGCCGCGCAGACCGGCGGGCCGATCAGGTCGGGCGCCTTCCAGTAGGAGTGATAGGTGAACCACAGGGCCGGGGGATCGGCGCGCAGGGTCTCGACCAGGCGCGCGGCCTCGGCCTCGGCGGCGCGCATCAGCGCCGCCTGGGCCTCCGCGCTCCCCTCCATCTCCAGCGTGCGCAGCTTGGAGGCGACGAAGGGCGCGAAGCCCGCCCGCTCCAGCGCCTGGAGGGTCAGCCGGGCGATGCGCCGGTCGCCCGAGGGGTTGGGATGCTCGGGCGGCTTCATCGGCGCGTGGAAGGCGACGCGCGGCCCTCCCCCGCCCGCCGGCCCGGTCATTCCGCGGCCGCGCTCGGGGCGGAGACGGCGGCCGGCGCCACGCCCATCGCCTCCAGCCGGGAGGACAGCGCGTCGATCCCCGCCTCCATCCCGAACTCGGCGCGCAGGCGCGCGAGCGCCGCTTCGGCCATCGAGAGCGCCCCGGCGCGGTCCGCCGCGATCGCCTCGATCGCCGCGGCCAGCGCCTCCGGATCGCCGGGCGGGACCAGCCGCCCCTCGCGCCCGTCGCGCACGAACTCCGGGATAGCCGAGACGGCGGTCGACAGGATCGGCAGGCGCTGGGAGGCGGCCTCCATCAGCACGTTGGGCAGCCCGTCGCGGTCCCCGTCGTCGGCGATCTTGGACGGCAGCACGAACAGGTCCGCCTCCCGCATCGCCGCCACCACCTCGGTCTGGTCCTTCTTGCCCAGCCAGCGGATCCGCCCGTCGAGGCCCAGCGTCTTCGCCCGCTCGGCCAGCGGGGCCTTCAGGTCCCCGCCCCCGATGTGGTCGAAGCGCCACTCGACGCCCGCCGGCAGGCGCGCAAGCGCGTCGAGCAGGTCGTCGTAGCCCTTCTTGGCCACCAGCCGCCCGACCGAGAGCAGCCGCAGCGGCCCGGCGCCCGGCGTCCGCTCCGGCGGCGGGGGGAAGCGGGTCAGGTCGAGGCCGTGGTAGACCAGCCCCACCCGCTCCTGCGCGGGCGCGAGGCGGCGCAGCTCGGCGGCGCCCGAGCCGGTGCAGGTCACCGCGAAGGCGGCCTCGGCCAGCTTCTCGGCCTTCTCCCAGTCGGGAATGGTCCAGATGTCCTTGGCGTGGGCAGAGACCGCCCAGGGCAGCCCCCGCATCGTCGCTGCGTAGCGCGCGACCGAGCCGGGCGTGTGCAGGAAATGCACGTAGACGCCGCGGGTCTCCTCCGGCAGCTCCGCGGCCAGCACCAGCGCCTGGCCGAAGCGCCGGCCGCGGTTGGGGGTGGGGTCGCGCCGCCAGTCCCGCAGCCAGGCGCGCAGCGCCGCGCGATAGCCGGGCAGGCGCCGGGCCCGCCGCCAGCCGCGCAGCACGCGCAGCGGCTCCTGGTAGAGATATTCGGGCAGGTAGCGCGGGCGCGCCCGGATGCGGTCGTGCAGCGGGTGGGTGCGGTCGTCGTAGGGATGGCGCAGGGACCAGATCTCGAAGCCGAAGCGGCGCGCCTCCAGCGCCAGCAGCTCCTGGGCCACGAAGGTCTCGGACAGGCGCGGATAGCCCTTCACGACCACCGCGAGCCGGGGGGCGGGCGAGGGGGCGGGCGCGTCGGATCGGGCGGTCTGGGTCATCGCCGAAGGTCTAGACCGGGCGCGGGCGAAAGGACAGGGGCGCGCGCCTCGCCGCGGGAGACGGCCGCCCCGGGCGATCCCGGCGCCCCGCGCCGCGGGCGCACGGCGGGGGCCGGGCGCGACCGGGACGCGGCGCCTGCGCGAGGACGGCGCCCGGACGGAAGACGAAGGAGGATCAGCCCGCCGCGCGCCGCGCGGCGTTGCGCCGGGCGGCGCCGAAGGCCTTCGCGGCCCGCTCCGCGACGCCCTCGAGCCCGTCGAGCAGCCCCGGGATGCGCACCGCCGAGGGCGGCGGCTGGTCGGCGAGGCCCCGGATCGCGGCGGCCATCGCCTCGGGCCCGCGGCCGTCGCGCTCGGGCAGCAGCATCCGCGCCAGGCCCAGGCGTTCGGCCGCCTCGGCGCGGATGTACTGCTCCAGCCGGGGACGGGTGCGGGGCGCGATCACCGCCGGCTTGTCGAGGCTCAGGATCTCGCAGAACGTGTTGTAGCCGCCCATGGCGATGATGCCCGCGCTCTCGGCCAGCAGGCGCTCGATGCGGCTGTCGAAGCTCAGCGCGGTCACCCTTCCCTTCAGGGCCAGCGCGCGGCGGTCGAACTCGGCGCGCTTCTCGGCATGCAGGAACGGGCCGTAGACGATCACCGCGTGGGGGGCGAGGGTCAGGTCCGCCTCGTAGGCCGACAGGGTCCAGTCGACCAGCCCCTCGCCGTCGCCGCCGCCGCCGGTGGTGACCAGCACATAGGGCTTGTCGGGCGGCGCGAGGCCGACGTCCGAGGGCCAGTCGGGCGCGTCGCGGCGCAGGTAGCCGGTGTAGACCACCCGGTCGAGCACGTCGGAGTCCAGGTCCAGCCCCTCCAGCGGGCGGCAGACCTCGGGCAGGCCGTAGACCCAGATCTCGTCGAAATAGCGCCGGATCGCCTCGGCATGCCCCTTGCGGCGCCACTCCTCGGCCAGGTGGCGGGGGTCGTCGAGCACGTCGCGCACCCCCAGCACGATCCGCGCCCCGCGCCGGCGGGCGGCGGCCAGCGCGCCGGCCATCTCGTTGCGGAAGCCCCAGGCCTCCTTGTCGACGATCAGCAGCTCGGGGTCGAAGGCCTGCTCGGTCGCCTCGATGATCGCCGCGCGCAGGCGCACCGTCTCGTCGATCGGCATCCCGAGGTTGTGGGAGGCGTAGTCCCCGTCCGCCAGCTTCACCACGCCCGGCAGGCGCACGTGGTCGACGCGGTCGGGAAAGTCGAACCGCCCGGCGATGGGCGAGCCGGTGAGGATCAGGGCGCTGAGCGACTCGTCGCGGCTGGTCAGCGCCGAGGCCAGCGTGCGCGCGCGCCGCAGGTGGCCCAGGCCGAAGGTGTCGTGGCTGTAGAACAGGACGCGGCGGCCGCCGTCGGGGCGACCGCGCCCGGGCCAGACGGCGCCGGGGAAGGATCCATCATGGGCGGGCGCCGTCATGGGCTGGATGCGCTCCCGGTTTCCGCCAGGCCGCCGCGGTCGCGCAGGACGCCCCGCGCGCCTGCGCCCGAGCGGCCGTCGCGGGCGCGGGGGCCCGTCCCTCGTGCCGCGCCTGCGCCGGAGGAACCGGAAGGGTCGCGGAACGGGAAACGCGGCGGCCCGCGCCCGCGGACGCGCGCCCCGTCTTCCCGTCGCGGTCACGCTACACCACATGAACGTGCCGGCGAAAGCGGCGATCCGTGCGGCGCGCCTGCGTCGCGTGGGCACGCCGCTGACGGCGCGTCGCCGCCGCTCGCGGGATCGTCGGCGGGGGGCGGCGCAGGGCGACCTTGCACGCCCCCCCCGCCCACGGAGTATATTGGCCGACCGGGGCGGCGCGTCCGCCCCGCCCGTCCCCAGCAGGAGAGCGTCATGCGCGACGCCCGCGATCCCAGCCTGACCGACGCGCCGCAGGCGGACGCCCGCCGTCCGGCGCGGCGCCGCGCGGCCGCTCCGCGCCGGTCGGGCCTGCGCGCCGCGGCCTTGCGCGGGACGGTCTTGCGGGTGGCGGTCTTGCGGGTGGCGGGCCTCCTGCTGCTCGCGGCCCTGCTCGCCTGGACCGGCGCGCCGGGCGCCCCCGGACCGCTGGGCCTGTCGGGGCCCGCGCAGGCGCAGGGGCTGGACGTGCGCAGCCTGTTCGCCCCCCAGCCCAAGAGCTCGGGCGGCCCCGACGCCGCGGCCGAGGCGGGAACCGCCGCCGGCGGCGGCGCGCCGGAGGCGCCGGTCCACGCGCGCCCGCCGGACCTCGCGGCCTACGGGCGCCTGGTCTCCACCGGCCCGTCCGACGACGACGACGCGGCCGCGCGCCTGTCGATGCTGCGCCGGACCTCGGAGAACGTGTCGCTGTTCCGCCAGCGGCTCGAGCGGATGCTGAGCGAGGCGAGCTCGGGCTTCGGCCAGCTGCGCGACCGGCTGGCGGTCAACGCCCCCGACGGGCGGCCCGGCTGGTTCGCGGGCGTGGCGCTGGTTTCGGTGATCCTGATCCTGATCGGGCGCGCGGTGCTGCAGCTGTTCGCCATCTACGTGTTCCGGGCGATGATGGTCTCGGCCCAGCGGCATTTCCCGCCCGTGGGCCTGACCGGCAAGCTGCCGGTGATCGGCCTGCGGATGCTGCTGACCGTGGCGGGCATGGCCATCAACCTCGCCGTCGCCGCGGGCCTCGGCCTGGGCCTGGTCGAGGATCACGTCCCCACCCAGGTGACCGCCGGAGTCATCATGGCGGCCTACGGCTCGTTCTGGCTGATCGACACCGTCTGGCGGATGATCCTGAACCCCTACCTGCCCGAATACCGGATCCCGCGGATCGGGGATCATGGGGCGCGGCGGCTCTATCTGTGGCTGTCGGCGCTGACCGCGATCACCGTCATCTCGCGTTTCTACACGACGTGGCTCACCGAGATGGGGGTCGACGTCGAGCTGATCCGGCTCAATCACATCGTCGTCAACCTGCTGATCCTGATCCTGATCCTGGCGCTGATCTGGACCAACCGCGCCACCGTCAGCCAGGCGATCCGCCACGGCCGCCCGATCGGCGAAGTCACCTGGATCGCGGCCATCGGCGCGCGGATCTGGGCCCCGCTGATCACGATCTACTTCCTCGTCGCCTGGATGGAGGAGAGCGTCCGGATCGTCATGGGGCTCGAGGCGCAGTGGTCGCTGCTGGCGGGCGCCTTCATCACCCTGCTGGTGGCGCTGGCGGTGCAGGCCGCCGGCCTCTACGCGGTCGAGCGCATCTTCGCGCGCAGCCGCGCCCTGCGCGGCGCGGCCGAGGGCGCCGGAGACGCGCAGCCCGAGGCGCCGCTCTCGACGCCCCCCGCCCCGGGGGCGCCGCCCCCGCCGCTCGCCCCCGCGCCATCGTCCGACGCAGCCGGCGACGCCCCGGCGAAGCCGGCCCTCTCGACCGAGTCGGTCGGCGCCGCGCCGCCCACGGTGAAGGCCGACGCCACACCCGACCCGGCGCCCCTGCCCGACGCGCCCGCGACGCGCGCGGCGGCCGAGACCGACGCCGCTCCCGCCGGGGACGCGGCGCCCGAGCGCGCCGCCGAGCCCCGGCCCGGCGCCACGCCGCTGCGCCCCGCGGCGCCGGGCGAGTCGATGGAGCTGATCTCGAACGCTCCGCGCGCCGGGGTCTCGGGCGACGACGGCGAAGACGGGGACGACGGCGACGAGGAGGGCGGCGGCCCGATGCACCTGCCGCCAGAGGTGCGCCCCCACGCCGGCGAGCGCGCCGAGGCCGAGGCCGCCGAGGTCCCCGGCTATCGCCGCACCGCCACCATGCGCACCTTCGAGGACCTGGCCCGGCGCGTGGTCAGCCTGTTCTCGCTGGGCGCGGGCGTCTACGTCCTGATCCTGATCTGGGGCGGGCAGGAGATGTTCGCCGACGGCTCGTTCTTCGACGACTTCCAGGACGTCATCGACACGCTGTTCCTCGGCTACATCGCCTTCCACGCGGTGCGCATCTGGCTCGACCAGAAGATCGCCGAGGAAGGCGTCGACGACGTGATGGCCGAGCCGGGGGACGAGGGCGGCGGCGCCTCGGCGACCTCGCGGCTGGGCACGCTGCTGCCGCTGTTCCGCGCCGGGATCCTGATCGTGATCGGGGGCGCGGTGGCGGTGATCGTGGCGACCGAGCTGGGCGTCAACGTGGCCCCCCTGTTCGCCGGCGCCGGCATCGTGGGCATCGCCATCGGCTTCGGCGCGCAGACGCTGGTGCGCGACATCCTCTCGGGCATGTTCTTCCTGCTCGACGACGCCTTCCGCAAGGGCGAGTACATCGACGTCGGCGAGGTGAAGGGCACGGTCGAGAAGATCTCGCTCCGCTCCTTCCAGCTGCGCCACCACCTGGGCGCGCTGAACACGATCCCCTTCGGCGAGATCAAGCACCTGACCAACTTCTCGCGCGACTGGGTGATGATGAAGCTGCCCCTGCGCCTGACCTACGACACCGACGTCGAGAAGGTGCGCAAGCTGATCAAGAAGCTGGGCCAGGAGCTGCTGGAGCACCCGACCGAGGGCCACAAGTTCGTGCAGCCGCTGAAGAGCCAGGGCGTCTACATGATGGAGGACTCGGCGATGATCATCCGGGTCAAGTACATGACCCGGCCCGGCGACCAGTGGACCACCCGAAAGCTGGTCTACCAGCGCATCCGGGAGCTGTTCGAGCAGCAGGGCATCCACTTCGCCCACCGCGAGGTGACCGTGCGCCTGCCCGACCTGCCCGACCGCTCGCTCTCGCCCGAGGAGCAGCGCGCCGTGGGCGCCGCCGCCCGCCGCGCGATCGAGGAGGACGACGGCCAGCAGCCCTCGTCCCTCGCCGCCGCCATCACCGGCCGCTGAGCCCGGCCCGGCCGGCGCCCCGGTCCGCCGCGGCGCCGGCCGCGCGGACGGGGATCGGCTCCAGCGCCCCGGCCTTGCGCTCGCCGTCCAGGGCCTGGCGCAGGGCCTCGGACGCCCGGCGCTCGTTCTCCAGCAGGCGGTTCGCCACCAGGCGGCTCATCGCGTAGGCGAAGCGGGGGTTGTCGTAGTGCAGCCGCGCGAAGCGGGAGTCGGTCACCTCTGAGACCACGGCCTCGCCGACCGCGCGGGCGCCGGCGCTGCGCCGGCCGTCCTCGGCCAGCAGGCCGATCTCGCCGAAGCACTCGCCCGGGCCCAGGCGCACGCCGATCTCCTCGATCTCGATCTCGCCCTCGACCACCACGAAGAGCGAGCGCGCCAGGTCGCCCCTGGCGAACAGCCGCTGACCCGCCGCCAGCCTTCGCCGCTCGCCCAGTCCGGCCAGCCAGGCGAAATCGCCCTCGCCCCGGCGCGCCGCCTCGACCTTCGCCGGCAGCCGGCGCATCTGCGCCAGCCGCATCAGGTTCAGCGGCAGCAGCGCCCCGTGCAGCACCAGGATCGGCATCAGCCCCTCGGCCACCGCGTAGCTGATGAAGGCCAGGTTCGAGAGCACCGCGATCACCCGCAGCGCCAGCATCGTCTGCATGCAGAAGGTCAGGAACACCGCGAAGGCGGCGAGGTAGCCCAGCGCGTCGCTCGTCGCGACCACCGACAGCACGTCGGGCATGTCCGGCCTCCCCCAAAGGCTGACGGCCGGCGGACGCGCTTGGGCGCCCGCGGGACGGATTCGGTCGGCTCAACCTGCACTAACGCAACGTCACCCAACATGAACAAGCCCCCGTCGCCCGGGCGTCTCCGCCCGATTTCTTCCGAACGACGGGACGACGTTCCAACCTGAACCAAATTTCCGGCAATTTAGGTTGATTTTTGAACAATTCCTTTTTTCCGCCGCGGTCGACGTTTAACTGGGCGGGTCTCCAAGAAAGGCCTGCATTAGATGAGCACCTGGTACATCCTCGATGCGATGAACCGCATCATCGCCGCGGGCGGCGACTGGAACGCCTTCGCCGCCGAGAACGACACCCCCAGCGCCGCGGTCGAGAACATCGTCGGGCGCAGTCTCGAGGAATACGTCTCGGGGCTCGAAACGCAGCTCTACCTCTCGTCGCTGTTCCAGCTGTGCCGCGAGGCGGAGACGGCGCACGCGTTTCTCTACCGCTGCGACGCCCCCTGGATGGCGCGGCTGTTCCAGATGCGCGTCGAGCCGGGCGACAACCCCGGAGAGCTGCGCGTGATCCACGAGCTGATCCGCAGCCGCGAGGCGCGCGACGAGGGCTCGAAGGAGGTCGAACTGGCCGCCGCCGGGGGCGCGCCGCGCTGCTCGATCTGCAACGCGATCAAGCTGGGCGACGCCTGGCACGACGTCTACGCGCGGCCCGAGCGGAAGTTCTTCGTCTCCGGCTACGCGCTCTGCCCCTCCTGCTCGGCCCACGACAGCCTGCACCAGGGCGACAAGCTGCTGCGGATCTTCGACGCCGCGCCCTCCGCCTCGCAGGACTGACGCCTCCGGGGCCGCGCGGGGCGCCCGGAGACGCCCCCGCGCGGCGCCCGACGCGGCTTGGCCGTCGAGCGGATGCGGACGTCGGCCGAGGCCAGCGCCGTCGGTCGTGACGACCGCCCCGCAACCTTCCTCCCCCGCCTCGCACGCGCTCGGCGCCTCCGCCCCTGGCGGGGCGCGCCAACAGGACACGGGGCCGGCCGACCGCGGCGCGGCCCTTCGTCTTGCAATCCCCGCCCTGCCCGGGGCTTAATCCAGGTCTGCGGCCTGGAGCCCCGATGCTCATCTACCTGCCCATCGCCGAAGTCTCCGTGAACGCGCTCCTGATCCTGGGGCTCGGCGGGGTGATCGGCGTGCTCTCGGGCCTGTTCGGGGTGGGGGGCGGCTTCCTGATGACCCCGCTGCTGATGCTGATCGGCATCCCGCCGGCCGTCGCGGTGGCGACTGGGGCGAACCAGATCTGCGCCTCCTCCTTCTCGGGCGCGCTGGCGCACTGGCGGCGCGGCACGCTCGACACCCGCATGGGGCTGATCCTGCTGGCGGGCGGCGTCGGCGGCTCCTTCCTCGGCGTCTGGGTGTTCGAGCTGCTGAGCCGCGTGGGCCAGGTCGAGCTGATGGTCTCGCTCACCTACGTGCTGTTCCTGGGCGTGGTCGGCGCGCTGATGTTCGTCGAGAGCCTGCGCGCCCTGCTGCGCGCCCGCTCGGGCGCCGCGCCGCGGATCCCCAAGCGCAAGCGGACGCTGGCCCACAAGCTGCCGCTGAAGATGCGCTTCCCGGTCTCGCATCTCTACATCTCGATCATCCCGCCGGCGCTGATCGGGGCGCTGGTGGGGTTCCTCTCGGCGATCATGGGGGTCGGCGGCGGCTTCATCATGGTGCCGGCGATGATCTACCTGCTGGGGATGCCGACCTCGGTGGTGGTGGGGACCTCGCTGTTCCAGATCATGTTCGTCACCGCGGTGACGACGCTGCTGCACGCCACCCAGACCTTCACCGTCGACATGCTGCTGGCGCTGCTGCTGCTGGTCGGCGGCGTGGTCGGCGCCCAGGTCGGCGCGCGGCTGGGGATGCGCCTGCGGGCCGAGCAGCTGCGCATCCTGCTGGCGCTGATCGTGCTGGCGGTGTGCCTGAAGATCGCCCTCGACCTGGTGGTCGAGCCGTCGGAGCTGTTCAGCCTCGCCCCCGCGAGCGCGCCGTGAACCGGCGGCCCCGCCTCCTCCGCCTCCTCCGCCGCCTCGCGGCCGCGCTGCTGGCGGTTCTGCTGGCGGGCGCGCCCGCCCTCGCGCAGGCGCCGGCCGACCCGCCGCTGCGCACCGCGCAGGAGGCGGTGCGCCCCGGCGCCCCCGATCCCGCCCCCTCCTCCGCCCCGCGCACCGCCCCCGGCGAGGCGCCCGCGGGCGACCAGCCCGGCGAGGCCGCCCCCGGCCAGAGCGGCCCGGACGCCACCGCCGGCGGCGGCCAGGTGGTGATCCTGCCCGAGGGGCGCGACTCGCCCCCCCAGACCCCCGACGACGACGAGCGGGTGGTGGCCGCCCTCTCCCACAACCAGGTCTCGATCACCACGACCTACGCGGGATCGGAGATCTTCGTCTTCGGCGCGGTGAAGCGCTCGCGCCCCGCGCGGCCGGTGCAGCCGGACGTGATCGTCACCATCTCCGGCCCCGCCGGCCCGGTGACCGTGCGCCGCAAGGAGCGCGCCTTCGGCGTCTGGGCCAACCGCGACGCCACCGTGATCGACGCGGCCCCCGCCTTCTACGCCGTCGCCTCCACCGGCCCGCTGGACGAGATCCTGTCGGCGACCGAGAACCTGCGCCACCGCATCAGCCTCGACCTCCAGGTCCGCGCCATCGGCGCCGCGGCCGAGGTCGCCGACCCCGAGGCCTTCCGCCAGGCCGCCATCCGCCTGCGGGAGGAGCGGGGCCTCTACGTCGAGGCGCCGATCGAGGTGGACGTGATCGAGGACACGCTCTTCGCGACCCACGTGGCCCTGCCCGCCAACATCGTCGAGGGCGATTACGTGGCCCGGGTCTTCCTGCTCCACGACCGGAAGGTGCTGGACGTGCAGGAGAGCATCGTGGGCGTGCGCAAGGTGGGGCTGGAGCGCTGGCTCTACGCCCTCTCGCGCGAGCGGCCGCTGGTCTACGGCCTGCTGGCGCTGGCGGTGGCGCTGGCGGCGGGCTGGGGCGCGTCGGAGGCGTTCCGCGCCCTGCGGCGATGAGCTCGCGCCCCGCCGAGATGACGCCGCCGACGGCGACGGGCCACAGTGCGCGCGAGACGAATCGAGGAGAGCCGATGTCCGACCCCAACCCGTTCGAGGGCCGCGCCCTGCCGCCCGCCGCCGCCACCCTGGGCCACCGCTTCGTGTCCTTCGACCGCGAGGCGATGACCCTGAGCCTGGGCTTCGAGGCGCGCGAGGCGTTCGTGAACCCGCTGGGCGTGGTGCAGGGCGGCTTCCTCGCCGCGATGATCGACGACACGATGGGCCCGCTGGTGATGGCGCTGACCGGCCGCCCCGGCGGGACCATCGACCTCAACGTCCAGTACCTGCGCGGCGTCCAGCCCGGCCCGGTGACGGCGACCGCCCGGGTCACCCGCATGGGCCGCTCGGTCGTGTTCCTGGAGGGGGACCTGGTCGACTCCGAGGGGCGGATGAGCGTGCGCGCCACCTCCAGCTTCTTCCTGCGGAGCTGAGCGCGCGCCCCTCGCGGGGGAGCCTCGCGAGGCGGGCTCGCTCCGGGCGGCCTCGCCCGGGGGGGAGCCGCGCGCGGGGGCCCCGGCCCGGCCCGGCGAGGGCGCGGACCGGCTGGCCGGGTCAGGCGCCGGCGGCGAGGTCCGGCGGCGCCATCCGCCCGCCGCGCCCGGCCCGGCGCAGGACCGGCCAGGGCGCGCTCCACCCGCGCAGGGCGGCGCCCGGCGCCAGCGGCGGGGCGAGGCGGGACCAGCGCGGCCCCAGCCCCTCCGGCGCGCCGGCCGCGCGCAGGGCCTCGATCGACCAGGCGGCCCGCTCGCGCAGGATCGCGCGGTGCAGGTCCATGGCGCCGGGACGCTCGTAGAAGCTCCAGTGACAGACCCGCGGCGCCGCGCCGGCCAGCGGCGCGCCGCGGGCGCGGGCCCAATCGGCGAACTCGGGCCGGTCGAGCTGCAGGTCGATCCAGTCCGCCCGCCGCGCCCCCAGCCCCGCCCGCCCCAGCGCCTGACGCCTGCGCCCGGCGAGGCGCGGCGCCGCGGCCTCGAACAGCGCGTCGTAGGGATCGTTGTGGCGGGCGGCGATGTGGAAGACCTGCGGGCCGCGCCCGCCCCCGGCCTCGCCCGCCGTCATCGCCGCGCGGGCGAGGGAGGCGTCCTCGGCCGCGCCCAGCAGCAGCACCCGGCCCAGCGCCGGGCGGGCCCGCGGATCGGCCAGCGCCCCCAGCGCCAGCCGCGCGCCCAGCGAATGGGCGAAGAGGTCGATCTCCAGGTCCGGGCGCAGGGCGGCCAGGTGGACGACCAGCGCCGCCAGCCGCTCCGCCGCCGCGCCGGCGCGCTCGTAGACCTCGGCGAAGCCGTTGCGCCCGTGCCGCGCGAAGCTGGGCCCATGCGCCGCCCAGGCGTCCCAGCCGAACCCGATGCAGAGCCCGTCGGCGGGATCGAGCCGGGAGAACCCCAGCGCCGCCGGCCAGTCGGGCCCGCCCGTCGCCCGCCCCGGCAGGCCGAACAGCCAGTCGTGAGGGTCGCGGACGGGATCGAAGGGGCGGTACTTGTAGCCATGCACCAGGATCGCGACCGGCGCGTGCGGCGGAACCGCCGCCAGGCCTGCGTCGAGCGCCCCCGGCCGGCCGCGCGCATCCCGGACCAGGAGCTCCTCAGCCCTCGCCGTGACGTGCATCAGCGTCATGTCGGGATCCTGCTCGGCCGGGTGCGGACTGATCGCCGCGTTGCCGGCCGGATACAGGCAGTGTGCAACACCCCGGTTTCCGTTTCGTGACCGATGCGCGACGCAGCGCGCGCCGCCCCCTGCGGGCGCGCAACGCCCCGGCCGGAACCGGCAGGTTTCACACTGAAAGATTGTGGACCGAAGGATCGCCCTTGACGCCCCTCCCCGCAGGGCCTAGGCCGTGAGCGTGGCGATTTGGCAGACCGGATTGCGGGCCACGTTAAAGAAACCGCTAAAGAGGTCGGGCGACGCCGCACGCACCGCGCCCCCGATTTCCGATCACCGGTCGGGGCAGTCGGCAAGGGGCCGGGCGGGACGCCCGGAATATGCATGACCGAACTCGACAAGACCAAGCGGGCGCTCTCGCCCCGCACCAACCTCGTTCACGCCGGAACCTGGCGCAGCCAGCATGGCGAGATGTCCGAGGCGCTGTTCCTCACCCAGGGCTTCGTCTACGACACCGCCGCCGCCGCCGAGGCGCGCTTCCTGGGCGAGGACGAGGGCTTCATCTACGCCCGCTACGGCAACCCGACCGTGCGCATGTTCGAAGAGCGGATGATGGCCCTGGAGGGGGCCGAGGACGCCTTCGCCACCGCCTCGGGCATGGCCGCGGTGAACGCCGCCCTGTTCAGCCAGCTCAAGGCCGGCGACCACGTGGTGGCGGCCAAGGCGCTGTTCGGCTCCTGCCTCTACATCCTCGAGACGCTGCTGCCCCGCTTCGGGGTGGAGGTGACGCTGGTCGAGGGCACGGACCCCGACGCCTGGCGCGCCGCCCTGCGCCCGACGACCAGGGTGGCCTTCCTCGAAAGCCCCTCGAACCCGACTCTGGAGCTGATCGACATCGCCGAGGTGGCCGAGATCGTGCACTCGGTCGGCGCCCGGCTGGTGATCGACAACGTCTTCGCGACCCCGATGTTCCAGCGCCCGCTGGAGCTGGGGGCGGACGTGGTCCTCTACTCCGCCACCAAGCACATCGACGGTCAGGGCCGCTGCCTGGGCGGCATCGTGCTGGGCTCGGAAGAGTTCATCCGCAAGGAGCTCGAGGGCTACATGCGCCACACCGGCGGCGCGATGAGCCCGTTCAACGCCTGGGTGATGCTCAAGGGGCTCGAGACGCTGGACCTGCGCTGCCGGGCCCAGGCCGAGACGGCGGCCTTCCTCGCCGACCGGCTGGCCGCGCACCCCCGCGTGACCCGCGTCCTCTACCCCGGCCGCGCCGACCACCCGCAGCATGAGCTGGCGAAGCGCCAGATGAGCTCGGGCGGGACGATGGTCGCCTTCGAGATCGAGGGCGGGCAGGAGGCGGCCTACCGCGTGCAGGACGCGCTGGAGATCATCAAGATCTCCAACAACCTGGGCGACGCGAAGAGCATCATCACCCACCCCTCGACCACCACCCACCAGCGCCTGAGCGAGGAGCAGCGCCAGGCCCTGGGCATCTCCCGCGGGCTGATCCGCCTGTCCTGCGGCCTGGAGGCGCCCGAGGACCTCGCCGCCGACCTCGACCAGGCGCTGCGCCGGAACTGAGCCGGGGCGCGACGCAGGCCGACCGAGAACGCCCCGGGCCCCCGCCCGGGGCGGTTCGCGTTCGGGGGGCGGGACCGGGAGCGGCGCGCGGCATGGCGCATGGTGCAGGGTGCAGGGTGCAGGGTGCATGGCGCATGGCGCATGGCGCATTGAAATGCGCCCTACGGGGCCTCCGGCTCGACGCGGAGCGCTCTGCGCGGGACGACGGGCGGCGCGGCTCGCCGCCGACCCGCCCGGAGCACGGCCGGGGACGCATTCGCGGGGCGCGCGTCGGGGCGCGTTGACAGGCGGGGGGGCGCGGGCGATGCAGTTTCCCGATGCCGGATCTGCGCGCCGCCCTCCACCTGATCGGCCTGCTGGTCGCCGCCCTGGGCGCGACCATGGCGGCGCCGATGCTGGCCGACGTCGTCGAGGACGACCCGAACTGGCGCGCCTTCGGGCTGGCGGGCTTCATCTCGGTCCTCGCCGGCGCCCTCCTCGCGGCCTCGGGCGGGTCGGACCGCAAGGCGCTCTCGGTGCAGGAGACGTTCCTGCTCACCACCCTGTGCTGGCTGCTGCTGCCGGTCTTCGGCGCCCTGCCCTTCGTGCTCGGCGCCCCCGACGCCACCCTGACCGACGCCTATTTCGAGGCGATGTCGGGCATGACCACCACCGGCTCGACCGTCTTCGTGGGGCTCGACGACATGCCCCGCGGCGTCCTGCTGTGGCGGGGGATGCTGCAGTGGTTCGGGGGCGTGGGCATCGTGGTGATGGCGATGGCCTTCCTGCCGGCGCTGCGCGTCGGCGGCATGCAGATCTTCCGCTCCGAGGCCTTCGACACCTTCGGCAAGATCCTGCCGCGGGCGGGCGAGATCGCCATGTCGATCTCCTGGGTCTACGCGGGCCTGACGCTGCTGTGCATCCTCGCCTACGCCGCCTGCGGGATGAGCGTCTTCGACGCCGTGGTGCACGCGATGACCACCATCTCCACGGGCGGCTTCGCCAACTACGACGCCTCGCTGGGGCACTTCTCGGGCGTGGTGGAATACGTCTCGTCGCTGTTCATGATGCTCGCCTCCCTGCCCTTCGTGCGGCTGGTGCAGCTCGCCTCGGGCGAGGCGCGCCCGATCTGGCGCGATCCCCAGGTGCGCGGCTTCATGGCGGTGATCTTCGGCTTCGCGGGGGCGGTCCTGCTCTACCGGATGCTGACCGATCCCGTCCCCCACGCCTGGGGGTTCGAGCAGCACCTGCGCGAGACGCTGTTCAACACCGTCTCGATCCTGACCGGCACAGGCTACGCGTCGGAGAACTACAACGAATGGGGGCCCTTCGCGGCGGCCGCCTTCTTCCTGATGGGGCTGGTGGGGGGCTGCGCCGGCTCGACCTGCTGCTCGGTGAAGATCTTCCGCTACCAGATCCTGCTGGCGGCCATCGCCAGCCAGGTGCGCCGCATCCACTCCCCCCATGGGGTGTTCCAGACCCGCTGGGCGGGGCGGCCGGTGGACGAGGAGGTGATCTCCTCGGTGATGAGCTTCCTGTTCCTGTTCTTCATGACGCTGGCGGTGCTGGCGGTGGCGCTGGGGATGCTGGGGCACGACATCGTCACCTCCGTCTCGGGGGCGGCGACGGCGCTGGCGAACGTGGGCCCCGGCCTCGGCCCGATCATCGGCCCGGCGGGCAACTTCGCCCCGCTCTCGGACGCGGCGAAGTGGATCCTCGCGCTGGGGATGCTGCTGGGCCGGCTGGAGCTGATGGCCGTCTACGTGATGCTGACCGCGGCCTTCTGGCGGAACTGAGCGGCCCCGCCCCCTATCGCCGGGGCGCCTCCATGAACTCGGTCTCGTCGGGGGGCAGCTGGAAGCGCCCATGCTCCCAGTCGCCGGCGCGCCAGGCCTCCTTCGCCTCCTCGATCCGCTCCTTCGAGGAGGCCACGAAGTTCCACCAGATGTAGCGCGGCCCGTTCAGCGTCGCGCCCCCCAGCAGGATCAGCCGCGAGGGCGCGACCGCCTTCACCGAGATCCGGTCGCCGGGCCGGAAGATCATCATCCGTCCCGCCTCGAACCGCTGCCCCGCGATCTCCACCTCGCCGGAGACGACGTAGATCCCGCGGTCCTCATGCTCCGCATCGAACGGCAGAACCGCGCCCGCATCGAGCTGCGCATCGGCGTAGACCGTCTCGGAGAAGGTCGAGACAGGCGCCCGCTCCCCCCATCCCGAACCCAGGATCAGCCGCACCCGCTTGCCCTCCGCCTCCAGGAACGGCAGGTCCGCCTTGGCGGCATGCTCGAAGCCGGGGTCGATGTCCTCCTGCGCGTCGGGCAACGCCACCCAGGTCTGGATGCCGAAGAGGTCCGAGGGGCGGGAGCGCGCCGCCTCCCCCGTCCGCTCCGAATGCGTCACGCCGCGCCCGGCGATCATCCAGTTCACCGCGCCCTCGGTGATCTCGGCCGAGGTGCCCAAGGAGTCGCGGTGGTGCATGGACCCCGAGAACAGGTAGGTCACCGTCGCCAGCCCGATATGCGGATGCGGGCGCACGTCGATGCCCTGCCCGGTCAGGAACTCGGCCGGGCCGACCTGGTCGAAGAAGATGAAGGGCCCGACCATCTGCCGCTTCGGCGCCGGCAGCGCCCGGCGCACCTCGAAGCCGCCGAGGTCGCGGGAGCGGGGGACGATCACCGTCTCGATCCGGTCGACGGCGTCTCCGGTCGGGCAGTCGGGGTCGAGCGCGGGGTTCCAGGACATCGGCGGGCCTCCCTGTCAGGTTCCCCGCCACCCTAGCGCACCTCGTCCGCGCGTCGCGCGCCTTGCGTGCGGCGGCGAGAACCTCGACAGCCGCCCCCCGGCGTGGCCTTGTGCGGACAAACGCCCCCCGACGCAGGATCCCCGCCCCATGTCCCTCGACCAGCTCCGTCGCCATACCGCCGTCGACCTGCGCGCCATGCTGATCGGGAAGGAGATCTCGGCCGTCGAGCTGATGCAGGCCGTCCTCGCCGCGGCCGAGCGCCTTCAGCCCTCCCACAACGCCTTCATCACGCTGGCGCCCGAGGCGGCCCTCGCCGGCGCGAAGGCGGCCGACGAGGCGCTGGCCCGCGGCGACGAACCCGGCCTGCTGCACGGCCTGCCCTGCGGGGTGAAGGACATCGTGAACACGGCGGGGATGCGCACCACCTTCGGCTCGCTGCTCCACGCCGACAACGTGCCCGCGCAGGACGCCGTCGCCGCCGCCCGCCTGCGCGCCGCCGGCGCGGTGATCTTCGGCAAGACCACCACGCCCGAGTTCGGCGCCAAGTGTCTGACCGACGCCCCCCTTTTCGGCAAGACCCCCAACGCCTGGAGCCTGGAGCATTCCTCGGGCGGCTCCTCCGGCGGTTCGGCCGTCGCCGCCGCGCTGGGCATCGGTCCGATCGCGGTCGCGACCGACGGCGGGGGCTCGACCCGCATCCCCGCGGCCTGCAACGGCGTGGTGGGGCTGAAGCAGAGCCTCGGCGCCATCGCCCACAGCCAGGTTCCCGACGCCTTCGGCAACTACACCTACGTGACCCCGATGACCCGCGACGTCGCCTCGACCGCGCTGATGTTCCAGGCGATGGCGGGCGAGCATCCCTCCGACCCCTGGTCCGTGGGCGTGCCGGTCCTCGACTATGTCTCGGCGGCCCGCCCCGAGGGCGACCTGAAGGGCAAGCGGATGCTGTTCTGCGCCGCCCCTCCCGGCAAGCCGATCTCGGCGGCGATGCAGGCGGCCTTCGACGCCTCGCTGGCCCGGCTGGCGGACCTCGGGGCCGAGTTGATCCCCTTCGACGGCGAGGGGCTGGACGTCGAGCCGATCTGGCGGGCGATCAACCACACCACCTGGCGCGCCCGCTTCGGCCCGATGGCCGAAAAGGACGGGGACCGCATGACCCCCTCCCTGCTGAGCCAGCTGGCGCTCGCCCAGGACGTGGCGGGGGTGGACTACCAGCAAGCGATGTTCGACCGCGCGACGCTGTTCCGCCGGGTGCAGGACCTGTTCGAGGGGGCCGACTTCCTGGTCACCCCCACCGTCTCCCGCGTCGCGCCGGGCATCGAACAGGACCTGTTCGACCCGCTCGAGATCGACGGGATCGAGTACCCCGACATGCGCCCCAACTTCTTCCCCTGGTGCATGCCCTTCAACCTGACCGGCCATCCCGCGATCAGCCTGCCCTGCGGCTTCTCCCCCGAGGGCCTGCCCCTCGGCCTCCAGATCGTCGGCCATTTCCGCCGCGACGCCCACCTGCTGCGCGCGGCCGCCCTGTTCGAGGCCGCCACGGGCCTGCTCGACCGCTGGCCCGAGGCCGCCTTCGCCTGAGGCGGCCTCAGAAGGCCGAGCCCAGCCCGAACGCCTCCGCCAGCAGCACGACGTTCAGCGACAGCACCACCGCCGCCCCGGCGCCGGCCAGGATCCGCAGGACCGGGCCGGCGGCATGTTCGCCCATGATCTCGCGGCGCGAGGTGAACCACAGCAGCGCCAGCATCGGGGCGGGCAGCGCGATCGACAGGACCACCTGGCTCATCACCAGCGCCTCGGTCGCGTTCACGCCCGCCGCCACCACCGCGAAGGCCGGGAGCATCGTCACCAGCCGCCGCGCCCAGATCGGCACATGCACCCGCAGGAACCCCTGCATGATCATCTGCCCCGCCATCGTCCCCACCGCCGAGGACGACAGCCCCGAGGCGATCAACGAGCACAGGAACACCCCCGCCGCCGCCGCGCCCAGCAGCGGCGTCAGGGTGTGATAGGCCGTCTCGATCTCGGCGACCTCCGCATGGCCCCGGTGGAAGGCCGAGGCCGCCATCATCACCATCGCCATGTTCACCAGCCCCGCCACCGAGAGCGCCGCGATCACCTCGATGTTGGAGAAGCGCAGCACCCGCGCCCGCTCCTGCGCCGTGCGAACCGTCACCCGCCGCTGGGTCAGGCCCGAATGCAGGTAGATCGCGTGCGGCATCACCGTCGCCCCGATGATCCCCACCGCGATGGTCAGCGCCGCCGCATCGGGCAGGCTGGGCGAGACCATGCCCAGGCCCGCCGCCGCCCAGTCCACCGGCGCGATCAGCATCTCGAGCAGGTAGCAGACCCCGATCACCCCCACGAGCGCCCCGATGGCGAGCTCCATCGGCCGGAAGCCCCGCCCCTCGAGCATCAGCAGCGCGTAGGTGGCGACCGCGGTGACGCCCATGCCCGCCAGCAGCGGCATCTCGAACAGCAGCGCCAGGCCGATCGCGCCGCCCAGGAATTCGGCGAGGTCGGTCGCCATCGCCGCCACCTCCGAGACCGCCCACATGATCCACACCAGCGGCCGGGGGAGGTGGTCGCGGCACAGCTCGGCGAGGTTCGATCCGGTCACGATCCCCACCCGCGCCGACAGCGCCTGGAACAGCATCGCGATCAGGTTGGCCAGCACCACCACCCACAGCAGCGAATAGCCGTAGCCGGCGCCCGCCTGGATGTTCGTCGCGTAGTTGCCGGGATCCATGTAGGCGACCGAGGCGATCACCGCCGGCCCCGCGAAGGCGAGCCAGGCCCGCGGCCCGCTCCGCCGCCCCGACAGGGCCGCGGCCATCGCCGCCTGCGCCCGACCCGTGACGCCGACCGCAGGCGCCCTGTCGGCCCCGCCGCCCGCCGGGCGCCTCGCCTCCGTCTCGCCGTCGATCCCGCTCATGCGCGTCGCCGCCTTCCCGGCCCCGGATGGGCCGCGCACAGCACGCTTGTCTTGCGAACAAGTTGCAAGTGGACGTCATGACGCTGCGCCGCGAGGTCGGCGGCGCGGTCGGGTCGGGCTGGACTGGAGGAGAGACTGGAGCGGGCAGCGGGAATCGAACCCGCAACAAGAGCTTGGAAGGCTCGTGTGATACCGTTTCACCATGCCCGCGAGCCGTCCGAGGGGTTATCTCCGCGCGCGTCCGGCGTCAACAGGCTCGCCGGCCTCAGGCGGAGGCGGCGTCGCGAGCCAGGCGGGCTCGCGCACGCCCTCGGGCGGGTCGGGGCGGACCTGGCCGCCCCGCGCGTCGCCCGCTCAGTCCGGCCCCGCCTTGCCGCCGTGGGCCGCGGACCACCCGTAAGGGTCGTTCAGGAAGGCCTCGACCGCGTCGAGGGTCTTGGCGTCGAAGCGGCGACCCAGGTGGTCGCCGGTGCGGGCCACCGCCAGCACGTCGCGCCAGGTGGTCAGCTGGTGCAGGGCGAGGCCATGGTCGGCCAGCTTGCCACGCGCATCGGGGAAGATGTCGTAGTAGAAGATCACCAGCGTGTCGGTGCACGCGGCCCCCGCCGCGCGCAGCGCGTCGGCGAACTTGAACTTCGAGCCGCCGTCGGTGGTCAGATCCTCGACCAGCAGGACGTTCGCGCCCTCCTCGAAATATCCCTCGATCTGGGCGCCGCGGCCGAAGCCCTTCGGCTTCTTGCGCACGTAGAGCATCGGCAGGCCCAGCCGCTCGGCGATCATCGCGGCCCAGGGGATGCCGGCGGTCTCTCCGCCCGCCACCGCGTCGAACTTCTCGAACCCGCCCGCGGTCAGCGCGCGGGCCGCGGCCATGTCCATCAGGGCCGAGCGCACGCGGGGGAAGGAGATCGGCTTGCGGCAGTCGACGTAGACCGGCGCGGCGAGGCCCGAGGTGAAGATGAAGGGCTCGTCGGCGCGGAAGTTGACCGCCTCGATCTCCAGCAGCATGCGCGCGGCGAGGGGGGCGACCGTCTCCGGGTCTTGGAAGGCGAGGCTCATGGGGCGGGCTCCTGCGCGGGCGGCTGCGGTCCGGCGCCGGCGCGGCGCCGGCGGCTGTCTCCTGCCGGCGCGGCGCCGGCTGGAGACCCGATTACAGGCTTGCCGGGATCGAGGGAAGCGGACGCCTCAGCGCGGCGCGGGCGCCTCGGCGATCTCGGTCCGCTCGGCCACGGTCAGCAGGTGGGCGCGCATCGCGGCCGCCGCCGCCTCGCCGTCGCCGCTGGCGATGGCGTCGATCACCGCGTCGTGGTCGCTGGCGCTGTGCGGACCGGCGAAGTCGCGCCAGTCCGCCGCCTCGACCGCGTCGCGCCAGGTCGAGGCGGCGCGGGCGGCGTCGAGCGCGTCGAAGGCGGCCAGCAGGCCGGGGTTGGCGGCGGCGAGCGCGATCTGGCGATGCACGGCCCCGCCCCACAGCTCGGCCGCGTCCACGTCCCCGGCCGCGATCTCGCGCTGGGCGCAGAGCCGCATCCGGCGCAGGTCCTCGGGGCGCGCGCGCAGGGCGGCGAGGGCGGCGAGCTCAGGTTCCAGCCGCAGGCGCGCCTCCAGCAGGCCGCGCACCAGGTCCAGGGCGGGTTCGCGATGGGCGGGCAGGTTCACGAACAGCGCGTCGGCGCGGTTGCGCCAGACCTGGCCCTCGGCCTCCAGCACCTCCAGCGCGCGGCGCAGGGCCCGGCGGCCGACGCCGAGCTGGCGGGCGAGGGCGGCTTCGGAGGGCAGGCGGCCGTCCGGCCGCTCCACGCCCGCGGCCAGAAGCGCGCGCAGGGCGACCAGCGCCCGGCCGGAATGCGTCGGCTCGCCCCCGGCATGCGTGATGGTCACCGCCGCGCCCCTCTCTTCGGCCCCTCGCGCGCGAGTCGCGCGCGTGCGGCGAAGGATTGGCCAGAACCGGAGCGGCGCGAAACAGCGTGTTCACGAAATCGTCAATCGCGCGTTTGATTGTGACGATGAAGCAACGTTCATTTATGAGGCGGAACCGAAACGCCGCCTTCTGAGCGCCCCTGAGCAGGCTCCCCCGCCGTCTCCGCCGCCGGGATCTTCGCCGGCCCAGCGGTCGCCGCGTTCGCGCCCGGGGGCCGCGCCGCCCCCCAATCCGCCCCCATCGCTCCAGGTTTCCGATCCGGCACGCGCGCCGGATCGACCGAGGCGGTCCGCGCCGCGCCCGTCCAGCCGCCGGTTCCGAAGAACGCATCGACAGGCGCATCCGGCCGGGGCGCGCCCGCGGCGGCGCCGGCGATCAGCGTCGCCGCCAGCGCCGCGGCGCAGGGCGTTGGGCGCAGACCGGGCATGGCAGGCCTTCCTCCGCACGAGTCGTCCTGCGGCCCGAAGGTGACGGCCAAACCTTTGCGCGGGGTTTACGCGGCCCCCGCCCTCACCGCGCCCCCGCGGCGAAGGCCCGGCACAGCGCCGCCACGGCGCAGGAGGCGAGCCGCGCCTTGGGCCCGTCGGCGCGCGAGGTCAGCACGATCGGCGCCCGCGCCCCCATCACCACGCCCGCGGCCTCGGCATGGGCGATGTAGCTGAGCTCCTTGGCGATCATGTTGCCGGCGTCGAGGTTCGGGGCGATCAGCACCTCCGCCTGCCCGGCCACGAGGCTCTTGATCCCCTTGGTGCGCGCGGCCCCCAGGTCCACGGCGTTGTCCATCGCCAGCGGCCCGTCCACCAGCCCCCCGGTGATCTGCCCCCGCTCGGCCATCTTCGACAGCAGCGCCGCGTCGACCGAGGAGGGGATCGCCGGGTTCACCACCTCGACCGCCGAGAGCACGCCGACCTTGGGCAGCTCGATCCCGATGGCGCGGGCCACGTCGATGGCGTTGCGAACGATGTCGGCCTTGGTCTCGAGATCCGGGGCGATGTTGATCGCGGCGTCCGAGATCAGAAGCGGATGCGGCAGGCCCGGCACGTCCATCACGAAGACATGGGTCAGCCGCCGCCCCGCCCGCAGGCCCCGGTCGCGGTCCAGCACGGCGCGCAGCAGGTCGTCGGTGTGCAGCGCGCCCTTCATCAGGGTCGAGGCCCGCCCCTCGCGCACCAGCATCGACGCGGTCTCGGCGGCCTGGGCGTGGCCCATCGCCTCGACCACCTCGAACCCGTCGAGCGAGGCGCCCAGCGCCTGCGCCGCCGCCGCGATCTTCGCGGGATCGCCCACCAGGATCGGCGTCGCCAGTCCCGCCGCCGCCGCCTCCAGCGCCCCGCCGAGCGACACCGCGTCCTCCGGCGCCGCCACCGCCATGGTCACCGGGCCAAGCGCGCGGGCCTCGGCGATCAGGCGGTCGAAATGCAGGTGGCGCTGGACGACGAGGCCCGGGATCTCCTCGTCGGCGAAGCTCATCTTGCGCTCGGGCGCGCGCACCACCGCCTCGCCGCCCATCAGGGCCACGCCGTCCTCGACCCGGTCGACCTCGACCCGCAGGCGGATGCGGTTCCCGGCCTCCTTGGCGATCACCTCGGCGCGGGCGACCAGCTGGTCGCCGGCCTGCGCCACGCCCATCCAGCGGATCGACAGCTCCTCCATCGCGACGCCCGGCCCCGGCAGCTTCCAGCCCAGCAGGCCCGAGATCAGCGAGGCCACCCACATCTGCGGCGCCTGCGCCTCGTTCACCCCGTCGCCGTCGCCGTCCCGGTCGGCGAGGTGCATCGGGTTGTGGTTGCCCGAGCAATGGGCGAAGGCGAACAGGTCGTCGGCCGCGCACAGGCGCGGCATCTCGGCCCGGTCGCCGACCCGGATCTCGTCGTAGGTGCGGTTCTCGTGCATGGGGGGCTTCCTCTGGGGACGGTGCGCCGCAACATCTAATTGGCCGGGCGCAACGGTTCCTTGACCCGGATCAACGCCGCCCCGGATCGCCGGCGCGCGCGCCGCCCGCTCAGCCGCAGTTGGCGCCGGGGAACAGCCGGATCAGGTTCGACAGCCGCTCGGCCCCGCTGCGGTCGAGGAAGCCGCAGGAGTAGGAGGCGCCCAGCTTGCCCTCGGGGCCCTTGGCGCCGGTCCGCTCGCAGAAATCGTAGCTGCCCATGTCGAGGTTCATCGCCATCACCGGCGCATGCAGCCGCGCCAGCTCCTCGGCCGCGGCGTGCAGGGTCAGGGCGCGCGCCCCGCTCTGCCAGATCGCCAGGGCGCCGTCGGCGGTCTGGAACAGGATCCGGCGGATCGCCAGCGGCGCGTCGTCCACCGGGCGCAGGTCCAGCGCCCCATCGCGGATCAGCAGATGCGACTGCAGGGCGGAGGCGCCGGCCGCCCGCGCCGCGGCCACGAAGGCGCGCCGTCCCTCGAGCCCGGTCAGGTCATGGGTCGCGCCCGCCACCTCCGCGGCCGGCGCGGCGGCGATGCGGGCCTGGCCGTCGGCCTCGACCACCAGCACTCCGTCCATGCGCCCGAACTCGAGGCTCACCGCCTCGCCCCGGTGCAGGAACAGGCCCACGGGCTTGGGCTTGGTCTCGTCGCGCTTGTCGGTGGCGGTGTAGGCGCCGGTGACGGTCAGCGCGTTGGTCTCGGCGTCGAGCGCCGAGGCCTCCTCCGGCATCAGCAGCAGGTCGAGCGCGCCGGGCCCCTGGCAGGCCGCGGCCAGCACCCCCTCGCCCGAGGGCGCGGCCCCGCCCGCCGCCGACAGCGGCGCGGCCAACGCCAGAACGGCGAGGGCGCAAAGCCCTCGCCGCATTCGATTTGCAGACGTCGACCGGCGGACCGGAAGCGGGTCGGACATGCTCAGCCGGGGCTCATTCCACGCAGGCGCTCGGACCGGCGGCGCAGGATCTCGAGCGTCGCCAGCAGGATCACGGACATGGTCACCAGAAGGGTGGCCACCGCCAGAATGGTCGGGCTGATCTGCTCGCGCAAGCCGGTGAACATCTGCCAGGGCAAGGTTTTCTGCCCCGCGGAGCCGAGGAACAGAACCACCACCACCTCGTCGAAGGAGGTGATGAAGGCGAACAGCCCGCCCGAGATCACGCCCGGCAGGATCAGCGGCATCTGCACCTTGAAGAAGGTGCGCACCGGCCCCGCCCCCATGTTCGCCGCCGCCCGGGTCAGCGAGCGGTCGAAGCCCACCAGCGTCGCGGTCACGGTGATGATCACGAAGGGCACGCCCAGCGCGGCATGCGCCAGCACCACGCCCCAGTAGGTCCCCTGCAGGCCGATGCGGGAGTAGAAGAAATACATCCCCGCCGCCGAGATGATCAGCGGCACGATCATCGGCGAGATCAGGATCGCCATGATCGCGCCCCGGAACGGCGTCTTGCCCGAGCTGAGCCCGATGGCCGCCAGCGTGCCGAGCGAGACCGACAGCAGCGTCGCCGCCGGCGCGATGGCCAGCGAGTTCGACAGCGGCGACAGCCACGGCCCCTCGACGCCCGCCAGCCGGCCGATGACGGCGCCGACGACGGCGCCCACCAGCGTCAGCACCACCAGCTTCACGGCGCGCCCGCCGCTCAGCCAGGTCAGGCCGCCGACCAGGATCGCGCCGACGAGGCCCAGGACCCACCAGCCGGATTCCCAGTTCTCGCCGGTGACCTTCAGGAAGTCGCGGTAGTGCTCCAGCGAATAGGCGTCCGCCTCCAGCGCCAGCATGCCGGGGGTGAAGGTGAAGTACGGCAGCGCGTTGAAGCTGAGCGGGATGATGATCAGGATCGGGAAGATCAGGAAGAAGAAGATCAACCCGCAGATCACGCGGAACGTGTAGTACCAGATCCGCTGACCCGTGCTCGCGTAAGGCTGAAGCGCCATGGTCTCGTCCTCCTCAGCCCAGCTTCACGTTGTCGATGCCCACGATCTTGTCGTAGAGCCAGTAGAGTCCCAGCACCAGGATCAGCAGCATCGAGCCGAGCGCCGCCGCCAGGCCCCAGTTCAGCGAGCTGGAGATGTGGAAGGCGATGCGGTTCGAGATGAAGGTGCCGTCGGTGCCGCCCACCAGTTCGGGCGTGATGTAGTAGCCGATGGCCAGGATGAAGACGAGGATCGCCCCCGCGCCGATGCCCGGCACCGACTGCGGGAAGTACACCCGCCAGAAGGCCGTCCAGTCCGTCGCGCCCAGCGATTTCGCGGCGCGCAGGTAGCTGGGCGGGATCGTCTTCATCACCGAATAGAGCGGCAGCACCATGAAGGGCAGCAGGATGTGGGTCATCGCGATGACCGTGCCCAGCTGGTTGTTGATCATCACCAGGCGCCCGTCGTCCGAGATCAATCCGATGAAGACCAGCATGTCGTTGATCACCCCCTGCTCCTGCAGCAGCACCTTCCACGCGGAGGTGCGCACCAGCAGCGAGGTCCAGAACGGCAGCAGCACCAGGATCATCAGCAGGTTCGCGGTGCGCGCGGGCAGGTTCGCCAGGATCCAGGCGACCGGATAGCCCAGCAGCAGCGTCGTCACGGTGATCGTCACCGACAGGATGATCGTGCGCCAGAACAGCTTGACGTAGATCCGCTCGAACTCCGGCGCCTGCTCCACCCCGTCGGGGGTCAGGCGCATGTCGGCGGCCTGAAGGAAATAGCCCCAGGTGTAGCGGGGGGCGAAGGTCTTGATGATCTCCCAGGACTCGACGTCGCCCCAGTCCTTGTCGATGTCGATGATCTGCGGCTTGATCGGCTGCGTCTCGTCGATGCGCCCCAGGCGCCGCTCGTTCGTCTTGCGGAACAGCGACGACATCCCCGAGGCTTCGTAGTTCAGGCGCGAGCCGAGGCGCGTGTGCAGCTTCGCGTCGGTGGCCGCCAGCATGTCCTGGTAGAAGGCCTTGAACACCGGCTCGTCGGGCACGCCGGTCGCGGGGTCCCAGTCCTCCAGCGCCTCGACGGTCAACGGCAGGGTCTCGGCGACGATCTCGTTCTCGACCGAGCGGAACAGCATGTCCGCGATGGGCGCGATGAATGAGAGCAGCACGAACGCCAGCAGCGGGGCCACCAGCAGGAAGGCGCGCAGGCGGGCGCGACGCTCGGACCTGCGGATCGAGGCCTTCAGCGGCGTGCCGTCGGCGGCGAGAAGCTGGCCGGATCTGCTCCGGTTCTCGTCCGGGGCGAACTCCTCGTTCGCGGTCGCCTCTGCCATGCGTATCCCCTCGCAGCGTCGGTCATGTGGGTCGAGAACTGGAACGGGCGGGCCGCGGGCGGCCCGCCCGATGGTCGTCAGGCGCGTCCGCCCCGGGGCCGGTCAGGCCCCGGGGCGTCGCGAAGCCTCAGCGCAGCAGCCAGGCCTGGAACTTGGCGTCCAGGTCGTCGCGATAGTCCGCCCACCACTCGTAGTTGTAGAGGAAGGTGTTCTTCGCGTTGGCCGGATCGGTCGGCATGTGCGGGGCCATGGCGATGCCCAGCTCCTCATGCTCGCCGACCAGCGGGGCCGACGAGGCGCGCGCCGGGCCGTAGGAGATGTACTTGGCCTGGTCCGCCAGACGCTGGGTGTCGGTGGCGTAGTTCAGGAAGTGCATCACGCGGGCCTTGCGCTCCTCGGACAGGCCGGTCGGAACGATCCAGCCGTCGAGGTCGAACACCTGCGCGTCCCACATCATGGCGACGGGCTGCTTCTGC
Source organism: Albimonas marina (assembly GCF_029223255.1). Lineage (GTDB taxonomy): Bacteria > Pseudomonadota > Alphaproteobacteria > Rhodobacterales > Rhodobacteraceae > Albimonas. The sequence goes on along the minus strand of NZ_JARHUC010000006.1, from coordinate 137,456 downwards.
TCCTCGATCAGGGCGAACAGGCGGCCGTTGTAGGTGGAGCCCATCACGACCTCGCCGTCGGCGAGCAGCTGCGGCGTCTCGGCGCCGGCCGACCACCACACGACGTTGTCCTTGATCTCGTCGAGCTTGGCGAAGGCCTTGGCCTGGCCTTCCTCGGTCTCGAGCACGTCGTAGACGTCCTCCTTGGCGACGCCCGCGCAGAGCAGCGCCCACTCCATGTTGTTGATCGGACGCTTCTCCAGGCTGCGCTTGCCGGGGAAGTTCTCCAGATCGAACACGTCGCAGATGTCGTCGGGGGCCTTGCCGTTCCACTCGGCGACGTCGGTGCGGTAGCCGAAGGTGGTCGAGTAGACGATCTGCGGAATGAAGCACTCCGACACGATCATGTCGCCGAAGTCCTCGGAGGCCGAGGTCCCGTCAGGCGCGGAGGCGAGCTCGGAGTCGAAGTCGATCTCCTCGGCCAGGCCCTCGTCGCACAGACGGATCGCGTCCGAGGCGACCACGTCGACCAGGTCCCAGGTGATGTTGCCGGCCTCGGCCATGGCGCGCAGCTTGGCGACGGCCTCGTTCGAGGACTCGTCCCACACGAACTCGACGCCGGTCTCCGCGGCGTAGGGCTCGGAATAGGCCTTCTGCTGCGAGTTCTGGTAGGCGCCGCCCCAGGACACGACGGTCATCGAATCGGCGCAGCCTTCGCAGGCGGGCAGCTCGTCGGCGGCGAAAGCCGCGCCGGACGCCGCCGCGGCGGCGATCCCCGCGCCGGCCATCATCAGCTTGAGCTTGAGGCTCATGTTGAGGTTCTCCCAGTTGCAATGCCCGAGATTCTCTCTCGCGGCGCGCCTTCGGGCAGGCGGGCGCGCCTTCCCCGCGCTCAGGCCGCGTCGAGCGCGCGGCAGTCGTCGGCGGCCCAGGACAGGTTCGTCTGCTCGCCGACCGAGAGGGTCGCATGGCGAGAGGCGTTGGGAACCTTGACCACGAACTCGGGGTTGCCCAGGACCTCCATCCGCACGCGGATATGGTCTCCGAGGTAGATCAATTCCTTGACCGTTCCAGGCACGCCCCACTCGCCGGGGTTGGCGATCGAGACCCGCTCCGGGCGCAGGCTCAGCCGCGTGGGCTCGCCCACGCCGCCGCAGTTCACCGCCAGCGCGGTCGAGGTGGTGCCGTCCTTGTAGCGCACCTTCACGTAGTCGCCGTCGCGCTCGTCCACGATCGCGTCCAGCGTGTTGTTCTCGCCGATGAACTGGGCGACGAAGCTGTTCTCCGGCCGCTCGTAGAGGTCGGGCGGCGGGGCGAGCTGCTGGATCTTGCCGTCGTTGAACACCGCGATGCGGTCGGACATCGTCAGCGCCTCGGACTGGTCGTGGGTCACGTAGACCACCGTCACGCCCAGCTGCTCGTGGATGTGCTTGATCTCGAACTGCATCTGCTCGCGCAGCTGCTTGTCGAGCGCGCCCAGCGGCTCGTCCATCAGCACCAGCTCGGGGTCGAAGACCAGCGCGCGCGCCACGGCGATGCGCTGCTGCTGGCCGCCCGAGAGCTGGGCGGGCCGACGGCCGCCGAACTCGCCCATCTGCACCATGTCGAGCGCGCGCTTCACCCGCGTCTCGATCTCGTCGCGGCCCAGCTTGCGCACCTGCAGCGGGAACGCGAGGTTCTCGGCCACGGTCATGTGCGGGAAGAGCGCGTAGTTCTGGAACACCATCCCGATGCCCCGCTTGTGCGGCGGGACCGAGTTGATCGGCTTGCCGTCGAGGCGGATGTCGCCGTGCGTGGCGGTCTCGAAACCGGCCAGCATCATCAGGCAGGTGGTCTTTCCGGAGCCCGACGGGCCCAGCATGGTCAGGAACTCGCCCTTGCCGATGCCGAGGTTCAGGTCTTTGACGACGAGGGTCTCGCCATCATAGCTCTTCTGCACGCGATCGAACTCGACGAAGGCGTCGTTGCTGTCGTTCATGCGTATTCCCTGTCGCTTGCGGCGGTCTCCACTGACGGGCCCCTTTGCCGGCTCCCCAAGCTAAACATGCGCCTGCCGCGGCGCACAACCCCGCCTCCGGCTATTTTCTCGCGGAAAGCGACTCTCGCCTCGCGCGGCCGCCGTATTCATCATTGCGGCGCGACATGAACGAAAAAGCATTTATGTTCAAATGAGTTCGCCGCCGTCGTTTATGGTCGCACACCCGTCGAGACGATTGACGCACGCCCCGATCGGCGCGATTCTGTTTGCGTTGCAGCGGAGGTGGAATGGATCGTCTGAGCGAGATGGAGGCCTTCGTGCGGGTCGTGGACCTCGGCGGATTCACCGACGCCGCGCGCAAGATGGGCCTTTCGAAATCGGCGGTGTCCAAGCATGTCGCCTCGCTGGAGGACCGGCTGGGCGCGCGCCTGCTCAACCGCACCACCCGCCGCGTCAGCCCGACCGAGATCGGGCTGGCCTTCTACGACCGCGCGATCCGCGTCCTGGCCGAGGCCGAGGAGGCCGACGCCATGGTCTCCACCATGCAGGACACCCCGCGCGGGGAGCTGCGGATCTCGGCGCCCTTCTCCTTCGGGATCCGGGCGCTGGCGCCGGCGATCTCGGATTTCCTGAAGAAATACCCGGACATATCGGTCCACATGGTGCTCGACGACCGCTTCGTCGAGCTGGTGGCCGAGGGGTTCGACCTCGCGATCCGCATCGGCGACCTGCCGGATTCCTCGATGCGCGCGCGCAAGCTCGCCGACGCGCAGGCCCTGGTGGTGGCGAGCCCGGCCTACCTCGAGGCCCACGGCACGCCGACCTCGGTGCAGGACCTCGCCTCCCACAACCTGCTGCACTACTCGAACCTCAGCTCCGGCAACGTCTGGCGCCTGTCGGGCCCCGGCGGGCAGGAGCGGCAGGTGCGCGCGGTGGGCCGGCTGACGATCAACAACGGCGACGCGCTGCGCCAGGCCGCGCTCGACGGGCTGGGCATCGCCTTCCTGCCGGACTTCATCGTCGACGACGCGATCACCACCGGCCAGCTGGTCGAGCTGGTGCCCGAATCCCGCCGCCCCCCGCTGGGCGTCTACGCGGTGTACCCCCAGGGCCGGTTCCCGCAGCCCAAGCTGCGCGCCTTCATCGACCACATGGTCGAGGCGCTGAAGGAATCCTGCGCGACCGAGCGCAGCCGCGCCGCCGAGTAGGCCCCGCGCCGCACCCGTCCCGGAACGAGACAGGCCCCGCGCTTCCGCGGGGCCTGTCTCGTTTCGGCGCCGGCGCGGCGGCGGCTCAGACGTGCTGGCCGCCGTTGATCTCGATCTCGACGCCGGTGACGTAGGAGCTTTCGGCCGTGCACAGGTAGTAGATCGTGCGCGCCACCTCCTCGGGCTTGCCCAGGCGGCGCAGGGGGATGGTCTCGGCCATCTTCTCGGTGCCGGGGCTCAGGATCGCGGTCTCGATCTCGCCCGGCGCGATGGCGTTCACGCGCACGCCCAGCGGGCCGAAGTCATGCGCCATCTCCCGCGTCAGCCCCGCCAGCGCCGCCTTCGAGGTGGCGTAGGCCGCGCCGGCAAAGGGATGCACGCGGGCGCCCGCGATCGAGGTCACGTTGACGATCGCGCCCTGGGCGGCGGCGAGCTCCGCGCGCAGGCCGCGGGCCAGCACCACGGGGGCGAAGAAGTTGACGTGAAACACCTTTCCCCAGTCCCGCAGGTCCGTGGTCAGGGTGTTCAGCCGCTCCCCCTGCGGGCCTTTCGGCGAGATGCCGGCGTTGTTCACCAGCGCCTCCAGCCGCCCGTTGGTCAGGCGGGAGCGGATCTGCTCGACCGCGTCCATGGTGGACTGCGGATCGGCGAGGTCGAGCTGGATGTGATCCTCCTCGCCCATCTCCCACGGACAGTCCTCCGGGAAGGGATGGCGCGAGCAGGTGATCACCCGCCATCCGGCGGAGGCGAAGCGCTTCACGGTGGCGTGGCCGATCCCGCGCGAGGCGCCGGTCAGCAGCAGGGTCTTGCGGTCGGGCATGTCGATCGGGCTCCCGGGGCCGAGTCGGCCCCTGCATGTCTCGGGCCGATCACGCAGGCGCCGCGCCGCCGATGCAACCCCTGCCGGGGCCGACGCGGCGGCGCGTCGCCGGCGCGGGGACCGGAACGCCGCGGCCGGGGCCGCGGCGGATGAACGGGGCGGCCGCTCCCACGCCCGGCCGCAGGGGCCCGGGCGCCGGGGGCGACGCTTACGGGTTGAGGCGGCGCACGGTCCAGGTCTTCGCGTCCGGCCCCTCGCGGCGCCACTGGAAGCGGTCGTGCAGGCGATGGGCGCCGTCGGCCCAGAACTCCATCTCCACCGGGCGCACCCGGAAGCCGCCCCAGAACGGCGGGCGGGGCGGGTTCAGCGGATGGCGGGCGGCGACCTTGGCGACCTCGGCCATCAGGTGGGCGCGCGACTTCAGCGGGCGCGACTGCTCCGAGGCCCAGGCGCCCAGCCGCGACTGGATCCCGCGCGAGGCGTAGTAGGCGTCGGCCTGGGGCCCCTCCTCCTTCTCCACCACGCCGCGCACGCGCACCTGGCGGCGCAGGCTTTTCCAGTGCAGCAGCAGCGCGGCCTTGCCGGTGGCGGCGAGTTCCCCGCCCTTGGCCGAGCCGTAGTTGGTGTAGAAGACGAAGGCCCCGCCCGAGGGCGCGTCCACGCCCTCGATCTCCTTGAGCAGCACCATGCGGGCGTTCGGCATCCCATCGGCGTCGACGGTGGCCAGCGTCATCGCATTGCCGTCGTTGATCTCGGAGGCGAAGGCCTCCTCCAGCCAGCTCTGCGCCAGGCGGAAGGGATCGTCCCCGGCGAACTTGCCCTCGCGGACCTCGGTCTCCTCAAGGGTGAAGGGGCTGGAAGCGACGGGCGCGTCGGCGGGCATGGCGTTCTCCTCAGGCTGGCCCATAGGTCGCCCTCCGCCCGCCCCCCGTCAAGGCCGCCGCGCGCGCCCGGCCTCCGCGCAGGCGCCGCGTCCTCCGTCGCGCCCCGGGCCGCCCCCTCGCCCGCGGCGCGCACCAGCCGCCCGCCCGGCGCCCACGCCTCCCGCCGCGCCCGCGCGCTCCCTCCGCCCGCTCGCCCCCCGACCCGCCCCAGGCGCCCCGGCGCAACGCCCGCGGACCTCGCAAAGCGCCTGTTCTTCGGAGCCGTCTCTCGCTGATGCCGTAAAGAGCGACTCGCCCGTCGGGGTCCAGGATCGCGAAGCGACCCCGCGCTTGCGCGGGGCTTGTCCTTGACCCCGGCGGGCGAGTCGCTCAGGCATCTTCAGCGAGAGACGGATCCGAAGGACAGGCGCGGGCCCTGTTCTTTGGTGAGTCTTGAAGCGTCTGCCCCGCCGGCCTCAGACGACCGGCGTCCGCCCCGCCAGCACCTGCGCGAACTGCGCGCTGTCCACGTTCCCCCCCGTCAGGATCGCCGCGGCCTTCTTCCCCGCCAGCCGCTCCGACTCCGCCAGCAGCCCCGCCAGGCCCACCGCGCCGGCGCTCTCGGCCACGTTGTGGGTGTCGGCGAAGAGGGCGCGCATGGCCTCGGCCACCGCGTCCTCGCCGACCGTGATCACCCGCGCGGCGCCGCGCAGCAGGATCTCCAGCGCCTCGGGCGAGGGGGCGCGGCAGGCGACGCCGTCGGCGAAGGTGGGCGCGGTTCCGGTGCCTACGACCTTCCCGGCCGCGAAGCTCAGCGCATAGGCGGGGGCGGCCTCGGCGACCACGCCCACCACCTCGGTCTTCAGCCCGAGGCGGTCGCGCGTCTCGATCAGGCCGCAGCAGCCCGAGCCCATGCCCACGGGCACGTAGACCACGTCGAGGTCGGGGACGGCCGTGAACAGCTCCAGCGCATAGGTCGCCACGCCGCGGACCAGCAGCGGGTGGAAGGGGCCGATGGCGTGCAGCCCCTCGGCGGCCGCGACGCGCATCGCCTCGATGCGGGCGGCCTCGAAATCCTCGCCATGCTCGATCACCTCGGCGCCCCAGGCGCGCATGGCCGCGTTCTTCTCGACCGAGTTGCCGTGCGGGACCCAGACCTTGACCGGGATGCCGTGGCGGCGGGCGGCGAAGGGGATCGACTGGCCGTGGTTGCCGCGGGTCGCGGTGGCGATCCCCGGCGCGCCGCCGCCACGGGCGAGATCGTCGAGATAGACCAGCCCGCCGCGCACCTTGAAGGCGCCGGCGGGGGTGTGGTTCTCGTGCTTCAGCCAGACCTCGGTCCCCGCCCGCGCGCAGAGCAGCGGCCAGGCGTACTGCGGGGTCGGCGGCATGACGGCGTGAACCAGCGAGGCCGCGGCCTCGAGCTGCGCCAGGTCGAATAGGGCCATGGGGACGTCCTCGATCGCGATCCTGGCGCGGACCCTAGCGCCGGCCGCCGCCCGTCGCCAGAGCGCGGGCGGCTCCGGCGGGGCGCGGTCTTCGGCCGCAAGCGCGGCGCGAGTTGACAGCTGTCAACTCGGCGCGGGGTCGACCTTCGCGCACCGCCGGGAGCGGCGGGCGCGCCCGCCGGAGCCGCCTTGCGCAGCGCTTTCCGCGGCGGCGCGGCCGGGGGCGCCGGGCGGTCGCCCAGGGCCCTGCGCGAAGGCCTGCCGTAACACTCTGAAACCTACCGCGCCTTGCCGCGGGATGGGAATTCGCTTAGAGGCTCCGGCCTGACGAGGAGACGGTGCGAGGAGCGGGGCATGGGCGGTCTGATGCAGGGCAAGCGCGGCCTGATCATGGGCGTCGCGAACGACAAGTCGCTCGCCTGGGGCATCTCGAAGGCCTGCGCCGACCAGGGCGCCGAGCTGGCCTTCACCTACCAGGGCGACGCGTTGAAGAAGCGGGTCGAGCCGCTGGCGGCCTCGGTCGGCTCGTCGCTGACGATGCCCTGCGACGTGACGGACGCGGCCTCGATCGACGCGACCTTCGCCGAGATCGAGAAGACCTGGGGCAAGCTGGACTTCCTGGTCCACGCCATCGGCTTCTCGGACAAGTCGGAGCTGCGCGGGCGCTACGTCGACACCTCGCCCGAGAACTTCAAGCTGACCATGGACGTCTCGGTCTACTCCTTCACCGCCGTCGCGCAGCGGGCGGAGAAGCTGATGACCGACGGCGGCTCGATGCTGACGCTGACCTATTACGGCGCCGAGCGGGTGATGCCCCATTACAACGTGATGGGCGTGGCGAAGGCGGCGCTCGAGGCCTCAGTGCGCTACATGGCCATGGACCTCGGGCCGAAGAACATCCGGGTGAACGCGATCTCCGCGGGCCCGATCAAGACGCTGGCGGCCTCGGGCATCGGCGACTTCCGCTACATCCTGAAGTGGAACGAGCTGAACTCGCCCCTGCGCCGCAACGTGACGATCGAGGACGTTGGCAAGTCGGGCCTCTACCTGCTGTCGGACCTCGGCTCGGGCGTGACGGGCGAGACGCATCACGTCGACGCCGGCTACCACGTGGTGGGCATGAAGGCCGAGGACGCGCCGGACATCGACGTCACCCAGGGCCGCAAGTCGGCCGACTGAGGCGCATCCGCCTCGCGTTTCCGGAAGTCACGCGCCGGTCCCGGCCTCCCCCGGACCGGCGCGCTTCGTTTCGGATCTTCGGACGTCGGCACGGAAGCGCCGCGCGAAGCGCCCGCCCGTCGCGCCCGTCGCGCCCGCGGCGCGGTCCCGGCGGAGCGCTCCGTGGCGGCCGCCGCCCGGGGCGCGACCTCGGCCCGGCGCCGCGGGCCGGACGCCCGACGCAAGCGCGCGCGTCGCGCGGCGCCTGCGCGTCCGGGTCCGGGCGCCCGGGCCGGCGGTCCTCGCCCCTCCGCTGACGCGCACGTCTTGCCCGCATCGGCGCAGGACGCTAGGGGACGGCGCATCGCCCGCCCCGCAGGAGATCCGCGCATGAGCCCGACCCACAGCCCCCTGCCCCACGAGAAGGGGTTCCACGTCAGCTGGGACCAGATCCACCGCGACAGCCGGGCGCTGGCCTGGCGGCTGGACAAGCGCGGCCCGGGCGAGGACGGGGCCTGGAAGGCGGTGGTGGCGATCACCCGCGGCGGCATGGCGCCGGCGATGATCGTGGCCCGCGAGCTCGACATCCGCATCGTCGACACGATCTCGGTCAAATCCTACAACCACCAGGCCCAGATGGACGCGCTGGTCCTGAAGGCCCCCGACGCCGAGCTGATGGGCGACGGCGAGGGCATCCTGGTGGTCGACGACCTGGTCGACAGCGGCAAGACGCTGGAGCTGTGCCGGCGCCTCTACCCCAAGGCCCATTTCGCCACCGTCTACGCCAAGCCCAAGGGCCGGCCGATGGTGGACACGTTCATCACCGAGGTCAGCCAGGACACCTGGATCTTCTTCCCCTGGGACATGGCGCTGCAGTACGTGGCCCCCTACCGCGGCGTCTGAGCCGGCCTGGCGCGCCGGCCGCCGGCGCGCCTGTCGGGACGATGCGGGAGGGTCGAGGGCGCGGCCCGGGCGTGGACGAAGCTCTTCGGGAAGACGCCCCAAAAACCCGCGCGCCGCGCTCCACCTGGAACGCGGCGCGCGCCGGCTCGATGATCCGGTCCTGAGAACCGTCGCCGGTCCGGGGGGCGCCAAATACTCGCCGGCGTCCGCGCCCCGAACAGGGTCCGGTCGGAAGGAGGCGGTCCCGCGGGCTTCCCCTAGCCCGCGGGACCTGAGCCGAACTTCAGTGCTTCGCCGTCTTGCCGCCACGGCGGAGATCTGAAAGCCCGGCGTTCCGGTGCGAGGATCGAGGCGCCGGACAGGGTCCGCAGCCTCGATCATCCTGTTCCGTCCGCTGCCGCCAGACGATCCCGTCGGCGTCGCCGCTGACAGAAATTCACCTGACGTTCATTTATGTCTAGCGCGATTCCCTCTCGCAGGCCAGCGTTTTCTTTGAAACGAAATGGGTATCCACCTCGGATGGCGAAACCAGAGCAAATGCAACTTTTAGTTGCAAGCCCTGACGTAGCGAAAGTTGCTAACGGAAAGCGAGTTTCCGTCAACGGATTCGGCGCCTTCGCCCCCCGGCCCGCCCCCGGGCGCGGGGGCCGAAAAAAAGCCGCGCCCGAGGGCGCGGCCAGTTCGACAGGGAGGAGTGCAGGCGCAGCCCATGTCGCGCCTGCAGGACGGACCATCGCGGAAAAAGGTTAACGCATCATGAGGCCGGCGCGGCGGACCTGCATCCCCGCCCCCCGCCGTCCGTTTTCGGGACCGCGCCGCCTTGACCCCGGCCGCGGCGGAACGGATGGTCTTGGCGCCGGACGCCCGCCGCGCAGTCGCGCGGGGCGGCCCGGCGCCCCCTCCCGACCCGGCGGAGCGGCGGCGCAAGCGCAGGAGACCCTCATGGGAGACATCGGCTGGTTCGCCTTCCTGATCGTCGGCATCGCCGCCGGCTGGATCGCCGAGAAGGTGCTGAAGCGCAATCACGGCCTGCTGACGAACCTGCTCGTGGGCGTCGTCGGCGCCTACCTGGGCGCGTACCTGTTCGGCGTCCTGGGCGTGGACCTGGGCAACGACTTCTTCGGCGCGCTCGCCACCGCCACGGCGGGCGCGGTGGCGCTTCTGGTGATCATCAACCTCGTCCGGCGCGCCTGACGCGCAGGCCCCGATGCGGGCCCGCACTCAGGCCCGCGACGCAGGTCCACGAACCCTTGGCAGGACAAACATGACCGACATTCTCGAGGCGGGGGGCGCCGCGCTGGCCCCGATGATCCGGGCGGGCGAGATCTCCGCCGTGGAGGTGATGCAGGCCCATCTCGACCGCATCGCCGCGGTGAACGAGGGCGTGACCGCGATCATCTCCCAGCGCGACCCGGAGGCGTGCCTCGCCGAGGCCCGCGCCGCCGACGCCGCCCGCGCGGCCGGCGAGCCCCTGGGCCCGCTGCACGGCCTGCCGATCGCGATCAAGGACCTGACGGCGACCAAGGGCCTGCTGACCACGATGGGCTCGCCGCTCTACGCCGACCTGGTGCCGGAGGCGGACTCGCCGATGGTCGCCCGCATCCGCGCCGCCGGGGCGCTGATCATCGGCAAGACCAACACGCCGGAGTTCGGGCTCGGCTCGCACACCATGAACCCGATCTTCGGCACGACGCTGAACCCCTGGGACCGCAGCCGCTCGGCCGGCGGCTCCTCGGGCGGGGCGGCGGTGGCGCTGGCGATGCGGATGCTGCCGATCGCCGACGGCTCGGACCAGATGGGCTCGCTGCGCAACCCGGCGGGGTGGAACAACGTCTTCGGCTTCCGCCCCTCCTGGGGACGGGTGGCGAACGACTCCAGCTTCGACCTCTACGCCCACCAGCTGTCGACCGAGGGGCCGATGGGCCGCTCGGTCGCCGACATGGCGCTGCTGCTGGACGTGCAGGCGGGCTACCAGCCCGAGGCGCCGCTCTCCCACGGCAAGCGCGACGTGTTCGTGCCGGGCCTGACCGCGGACGAGCCGCGCGACTGGGCCAAGGGCCTGCGCATCGGCTGGATCGGCGACTGGAACGGCGGCTGGCCGATGGAGGCCGGCATCCTCGAGACCTGCGAGGCGGCGCTCGAGGTCTTCACCCGCCTCGGCGCAGAAGTGGTCCCCCTGGTCCCCGACCACTCCCGCGAGGAGATGTGGGACAGCTGGAAGACCCTGCGCCACTGGGGCGTCGCCGCCCGCTCGGCCGCGGAATACGAGAACCCCGAGCGGCGCAAGCTGCTCAAGCCCGAGGCGATCTGGGAGATCGAGAACGGCCTGGCGCTCTCGGCGATGGACGTGCACCGCGCCACGGTCCAGCGCGCCCGCTGGCACCGCAAGCTGCTGCAGATCTTCGAGAGCGTGGACCTGCTGGCGATGCCGTCCGCCCAGGTCTGGCCGTTCCCGGCCGACCAGCGCTGGCCGCAGGAGGTGGCGGGCGTGAAGATGGACACCTACCACCGCTGGATGGAGTGCGTGCTGCCCACCTCGCTGGGCGGGCGCCCCGCGGTCTGCGTGCCGGCGGGCTTCGGCCCGGAGGGCTCCCCCGGCGCCGGCCTTCCGATAGGCCTGCAGCTGATGGGCGCCCCGCGCGGCGACCTCGAGGTCCTGCGCGCCGCCGCCGCCTTCGAGGCCGAGGCGACCTGGACCCGCCAGGCCCCGCCGGCCCTCGCCTGACCCCCACGCGCGGCGCCTGCCTCCGAGCGCAGGCGCCGCGTCGCCCCTCGCGCCCGTCGCCGCCGCCCCGCCCGCGGCGCGCCCCGGCGCCGGCGCATGGGGCCTCCCCCCGACGCCGCCGCCCCGTGCCCCTCGCCATCCGACGCGCCGGCCGCCCCACGCGCCCGGGCGCGCGGCCGGCGGCCGTCGCGAAGCGCCTGTTCTTCGGAGCCGTCTCTCGCTGATGCCGTAAAGAGCGACTCGTCCGCCGGGGTCAGGGATCGCGAAGCGACCCCGCGCCTGCGCGGGGCTTGTCCTTGACCCCGGCGGGCGAGTCGCTCAGGCATCAACAGCGAGAGACGGATCCGGAGGACAGGCGCGGGCCCCTGTTCTTTGGTGAGTCAGGAGCCCGCCGGAGGCTCCCTCCCTTCGAAAGAAAAGCGCGCCTTTGCGACAGGCCCAAGCCCGCCCGCAGGGCGCCTCCTCTCCGCCTCCCCGGCCTTACGACCAGGTGATCAGGTCCGGCTGGTCGTCCAGGTGCGGCGTCTCGTTGAAGCTCAGCAGGCTCAGCCGCTCCGCCCGTCCGGCGAGGCGCGTGTAGGAGCTGTTCTTCACCTGCATCTGCAGCCGCGCCGCCATCTCGGGGGGCGCGTGCATGATCGTGCGCACCATCTGCCCGATGGTGCCGCCCGAGGAGACGCAGAACACCGGCCGGTCCGTGCCCTCCGCCGCCTGGCGCAGGGCGTCGGCGACGTTGGCCTCGTAGTCCTTGAAGGACTGCGAGCCGTCGATCTCGCCGCGGTGCCAGGCCATCAGCGCCTGGACCATGGTGCGGTAGTAGGTCTTGCGGTCGGCCTTGTCGGGCGCGGGGTTCCCGCGCTCGATCCAGTCCCGGATCAGGCTGTCGGCGTCGTTCTCGTTGAAGCCCGAGTGCACGATCGGCTCCGGCGCGCCGCCGAGGCCCTCGGCGAGGGCCTCCGCGGTCTCGCGCTGGCGCTTGAGCGTGCCGACCATCATCCGCACCGGGCGGAGGTCGCGGGCGGCCAGCCACTCGCCCAGCATCCGCGCCTGGCGGATCCCGTGGTCGGAGAGCTTGTCGTAGTCGTCGGCCCCGAAGGAGGCCTGACCGTGGCGGATCAGCCAGACGTGGCTCATGCGCGGGTCTCCCTCTGCGCCGCGATCACGAGGGGTCCGCGCCCACGCGCACCAGCTGCTTGCCGAAGTTCTCGCCGCGCAGCAGGCCCAGGAAGGCCTCGGGCGCGTTCTCGAGCCCGTCGGTGACGGTCTCGCGGAACTTCACCTTGCCGGACTTCACCAGCGGGCCGACCTCGGCGAGGAAGTCGGGCAGCATGTCGATGTGGTCCGTGACGATGAAACCCTGGGCGCGCATCTTCTTGACCAGCAGCGAGCGCCAGATCCACGGCAGCTGGTTCTCGTCGCCCATGGTGTTGCCGGAGTAGAGCGAGATCATCCCGCAGATGGCGATGCGCCCGAACTCGCGCATGTTGGGGATCACGCCCTCCAGCGTCTTGCCGGCGACGTTCTCGAAATAGCAGTCGAAGCCGTTCGGCGCGGCCTCCTTCAGCAGCTTCGCCATCTCCTTGCCGTCGGCGGCGGCGCGGTGGTCGATGCAGGCGTCGGCGCCGAGCTCCTCGGTCACGTAGGCGCATTTGTCGGGCCCGCCGGCGACGCCGACCACGGTCATGCCCTTGATCTTGGCGAGCTGGGTGACCAGCGCGCCGACGGCGCCCGAGGCGGCGGAGACGCAGAGGCTTTCGCCCGGCTTGGCCGCGAGGATCCGGTTGAGGCCGACGTAGGCGGTGTGGCCCGGCATCCCCAGCACGCCCAGCGCGGTGGAGATCGGCGCGATGGAGGGATCGACCTTGCGCACGCCCTCGCCGGTCGAGAGCCCGTGCGTCGCCCAGCCGAGCCGGCCCACGACGATGTCGCCGGGCGCGTAGTCGGGGTGGTTGGACTCGACGACCTCGGAGACGGTGCCGCCTTCCATGGTGCCGCCGATCTCGACGGGCTTGGCGTAGGAGGGGCCGTCGTCCATCCGCCCGCGCATGTAGGGATCGAGCGAGAGCCACACGGTGCGGGCGAGGAACTCGCCGGCGCCGGGGGTCGGGGTCTCGGCTTCCTCGAGGCGGAAGTTGTCGGTGGTCGGCCAGCCCTTGGGGCGGCTGGCGAGCACGATGCGCTTCATGGCGGACATGAGGATCTCCCTGGGGCTCGCGCGGCATACTCGCGCGTATGTTGTCTAGGGCGGATAATGGCGACGGGGCGGGCGGGGATCAAGGGCGGCCGGGCGCCGCCGCCGCGGGGACGCCGCCGGCGGGGAGGCGCCGCGTCGGGCCGCGCGCCGGCCGCCCGGTTCCGCCCGCGGCGCAGGGCGGGCCGCGCGCACGGGGCGACCGGGGCCTGCGGCGGCCGTCGTGCAGGAAGGGCGGCCGGGGCGTCCGCCCCGCAGGGTCGGCGGGGCGCGTCGCGCGAACCGCAGGCGGGAACCCGGTTCCGGGGTTCCGGGGCCGGGCGCAGGGTTGACGGCCGCGGGGCGCGGGAGGGAGAGAGGGGGCGATCGCCGCCCCCTCTCTCCCTCCCGCCCGGGATCCGCCGATGTCCGCCGTCCCTTCCGCCTCCGACGCGCGCGCGCCCCGCGCCTCCGGCCACGTGTTCGTCGCCGCGAGCCTGGACGGGTTCATCGCCCGGCCCGACGGCTCGGTCGACTGGCTGGAGGTTCCGGGCGCGGAGGCGGAGGACCATGGCTACGACGCGTTCATGGCCGGGATCGACGGCCTGCTGATGGGGGCCGAGACCTTCCGCACGGTGCTGGGCTTCAGCGGCCCGGACCTCGGCGCCTGGCCCTACGCCAAGCCGGTGCGCGTGATTTCCCGCAGCCTGCGCCCGGCGGACCTGCCCGCGGCGCTGGCGGGTCGGGTCGAGCTCCTGCCCCTGCCCCCGCGCGAGGCGCTGGAGGCGGTCGCGGCCGAGGGCTGGCGGCGGGCCTATGTGGACGGCGGGCGGCTGGTGCAGGCGTTCCTGGCCGAGGGGCTGATCGAGGACCTGGTCCTGACCCGCATCCCGGTGCTGCTGGGCGCGGGGCGGCCGCTGCTCGGACCGGGGGCGGAGGTGCGGCTGGAGCATCTCGGCACGCGGGCCTTCCCCTCCGGCCTCGTGCAGTCGCGCTGGCGGGTCGCGCGGTGAGCGGCTTCGTCCTGCCGCCGCTGCGCCCGCTCGACTATGCGCCGCCGCCGGGGCTGCCGGTGATCCATGTCGACGCGCACCTGCTGGCGGTGGACAAGCCCTCGGGCCTGCTGACGGTGCCGGGGCGGGAGGCGGCGCTCGCCGACTGCGTGGCGGCGCGGGCCGAGGCCGCCTTTCCCGGCGCGCGGATCGTGCACCGGCTGGACATGGACACCTCCGGCGTCCTGGTGCTGGCCCGCACGCCCGAGGCCCAGCGCCACCTGGGCCTGCAGTTCGAGCGGCGCCATGCGGCGAAGCTCTACGAGGCGGTCGTCGCCGGCCTGCCGACGCAGGAGGCGGGGACCGTCGACCTGCCCCTCGCCACCGACTGGCCCGAGCGCCCGCGCCAGCGCCCGACGCCCGAGGGGCGGCGGGCGATCACCGAATGGGAGGTGCTGGCGCGCGATCCGAACGCCGCCCCGCGCGGCGCGGCGCGGCTCGCCCTGCGGCCGCTGACCGGGCGCAGCCACCAGCTTCGCGCGCACCTGCTGGCGATGGGCCACCCGATCCTGGGCGACGCGCTCTATGCCGACGACGCCGCCTATGCCGCCGCCCCCCGCCTGATGCTGCACGCGAGGCGGCTGGAGCTGCGCCACCCGGTGGGCGGCGCGCCCCTGACGCTGGAGGCGCCCTGCCCGTTCTGAGCGCGACCCGGCCGGGCCCGCCACTGGGGCGCCCGACGGCCGCCCGCCCGAGGCTCGCGACCGCGCGGCTCAGAACTTTCCGTGCCGCCCCTCGCCGCCGGCGAAGCGGCCGGCGCCGGCGACGGTCTCGCCGGTGGCGATGGTCGCGAGGCCGATCTCGAATTCGCGCGCCAGCGCGCCGGCCTCGTCCAGCCCCCATTGCGCGAGCGCCGAGGCGCGGTCGCCGCGCAGGCAGGCCTGGGGGAAGGCGGCGATCTCATGGGCGAGCGCCAGCGCCGTGGGCAGGGCCCGGCCAGGCTCGCAGACGCGGTTGGCGAGGCCGATCTCCTTCGCCTCGGGCGCATGCACGGGGCGGCCGGTCAGGATCAGGTCCATGGCGCGGGAGTGGCCGATCAGCCGCGGCAGGCGGAAGGTCCCCCCGTCGATCAGCGGCACCCCGAAGCGGCGGCAGTAGACGCCCAGCACCGCGTCCGAGGCCATCACCCGCAGGTCGCACCACAGGGCGAGCTCGAGCCCCCCCGCCACCGCCGGCCCCTCGATCGCGGCGATCACGGGCTTGGAGAGGGTCATGCGCGTGGGCCCCATCGGGCCGGGCCCGTCGGCGCGCATCTCACGCCGGTCGCCCTCGGCCAGCGCCTTGAGGTCGGCGCCCGCGCAGAAGCAGCTGCCCTCCCCCGTGAGGATCGCGACCGAGGCGGTCTCGTCCGCCTCGAAGGCCGCGAAGGCGTCGTGCAGGGCGAGCGCCGTGGCGGCGTCGACGGCGTTGCGCCGCTCCGGACGGTTGATGGCGATGACGGTCGCGGGGCCGTCGCGCAGGGTGGTGATGGTCATGTCGGTCCTCCCGTTTGCGGGGAGGATGCGCCGAAACCGGGGGCGGGCGCGAGGGGGCGCCCCCGCCTATTCGGCGGGGGTGCGGGGGTCTTGGGCCAGCGCCGCCTCCAGCTCCTGCGCCACGGCGGTGCGGGGGCGGGTGAAGCGGACCAGCAGGTCGTAGAGAACCGGGGTCAGGAACAGGGTCAGGACCGAGGCCGCGCCGAAGCCGCCGATGATCACCCAGCCGATGGCCGAGCGCGCCTCGGACCCCGCGCCGGTCGAGACCACCAGCGGCAGGGCGCCCAGCAGGGTCGAGATCACCGTCATCATCACCGGGCGCAGGCGGGCCACCGCGCCCTCGAGCGCGGCCTCGCGCACCGACATGCCCTCGTCGCGGAGCTGGTTGGCGAACTCGACGATGAGGATGCCGTTCTTGGCCATCAATCCTACGAGCAAGACCAATCCGACCTGGGTGTAGATGTTCAGCGACTGGTCGGTCAGCCACAGGGTCGCGAGCGCCCCGGACAGGCCCAGCGGCACCGTCATCAGGATCACCAGCGGATCCACGAAGCTCTCGAACTGGGCGGCGAGCACGAGGTAGACGACCAGCACCGCGAAGACGAAGGTCCACACCGCGCCGCCGGAGGTCTCCTGGTACTCGCGGCTCTGGCCGTCGAAGGCGATCTGGGCCTCGGGCGGCAGCACCTGCGCGGCGGCGGCCTGCACCGCGTCGATGGCCGCGCCCAGGTCCATGCCCTCGGCCAGCGAGCCGGAGATCTCGATGGCCGGCAGGCGGTTGAAGCGGGCGAGCTCGGGCGAGGCCGCGCCCTCGGACGAGCGCACCAGGGCCGAGATCGGCACCAGCGCGCCGGTGGAGCCGGAACGCACGTACATCGAGCCCAGGTCCTCGGCGGTGCGGCGCACGTCCTCGCGCGCCTGCAGGATCACCGGGTATTCGCGGCCCCGCTCGATCCAGCCCGTCACCTCGCGGCCGGCGAAGAAGGTCTGCAGCGTGGCGCCGATGTCCTCGATCGAGATGCCGAGGTCGTCGGCCAGCGCCCGGTCGACCTCGATGCGGAGTTCCGGCTGGGTCTCCTCGTAGTCGGTCTCGAGGTTCTCGAGGCCCTCGATGTTCTGCATCGCCTCCAGCAGCGTGGCGCTCCATTCCTGCACGGAGAGGAAGTCGGGCCCCAGCACCTTCACCTGCAACGGCGTGCGGGAACCGCGCAGGCCGAGGCCGGAGGGCTGGATCGGGAAGGCGCGGGCGCCGGGGATCGAGACCATCGGCCCGATCAGGCTGGAGACGATATCTTGGGAGGACCGCCGCCCGCTCTTCCAGTCCGCCAGCCGCACCACGACGAAGGCGCGGTGGGTCTCGCCCCGGAAGCCGACGATGGAGAAGATGCGGGTCGCCTCGCCGCTGTCGAGCAGGGGCTGGAGGCGCTTCTCGACCTCGCGCACCTCGCGGTCGGTGTAGGCGACGGTCGAGCCCTGGGGGGCGGTGACGGCGACGAAGAACACGCCGCGGTCCTCGCGGGGCGAGAGCTCGCGCGCCACCTGGCCGCTGAACCAGGCCGCCGAGCCGGCGATGGCGAGCGCCAGCGCCACCACCACCAGCGGATAGCCCAGCACCGCGCGCAGGGCGCCGCGGTAGACGGCCTCGGTCCGGCCCAGCAGCCAGTTCACCCCCCGCTCCAGCGCCCCGCCGGAGCCCTGGCGCAGGACGCGGTGGCAGAGCACCGGGGTCAGCGTCAGGGCGACGAGGGTCGAGAAGGCGACCGCCACCGCCATGACGATGCCGAACTCGGTGAACAGGCGCCCGACCTGCCCGTCGAGGAAGGAGATCGGCACGAAGACCGAGATCAGCGTGACCGAGGTGGCGATGACCGCGAAGACCACCTGGTTGGAGCCGCGCAGCGCGGCGGCGGCCGGGGGCTCGCCGCGCTCCACCCGGCGCTGGATGTTCTCCAGCACCACGATGGCGTCGTCGACCACGATGCCGATGGCGAGGATCAGGGCGAAGAGGGTCAGGATGTTGACCGAGAAGCCGAAGGCATAGATGCCCGCCACCGCGCCGATCAGGGCCACGGGGATTACCACGGCCGGCGCCAGCGTGGCGCGGGGACTGCCGAGGAAGAAGAAGATCACCAGCACGACCAGCCCGACGGCGATGGCCAGCGTCTTCAGCACCTCCTCGATCGAGGACTGGATGAAGACGGCGTCGTCGGAGCTGACGAAGATCTCCATCCCCTCGGGCAGCGTGGACTGGATGTGCTCCAGCTCCGTGCGCACGGCCTGGGAGATGGCGATGGTGTTCGCCTGGCTCTGGCGCGCGACGCCCAGGCCGATGGCGTTGCGCCCCTCGGAGCGGACCAGCGTCTCGTCGTTCTCGGAGCCGACGGAGACCTCGGCCACCTCGCCCAGGCGCACGGGCGTGCCGTCGACCATGGCGACGACCAGCTGGCGGAACTCGTCCGGGGTCTCCAGCCGGGTGGCGGCGCGGACCTGGAACCGGCGCCAGATCGAGACGACTTCGCCTGCCGGAAGCTCGACGTTGTTGGTGCGCAGGGCGGTGGCGATCTCGGTCGCGGTCAGGCGGCGGGCGGCCATCGCCGTGGGGTCGAGCGCCACGCGCATCGCGTAGCGCCGGTTGCCCCAGATGTTGACCGAGCTGACGCCGTCCAGCGTCGCCAGCCGGTCGATGATGTAGCGCTCGGCATAGTCGGTGATCTGCGGGGGCGTGTGCCGGTCCGAGACGATGGACAGGCGCATCACCGGGTCGGCGTCGGAGTCGTTCTTGTAGATCCGCGGCTCCTCGGCCTCCTCCGGCAGGCGGTTCATCACCCGGCCCACGGCCCCGCGGATGTCGTTGGCCGCCTCGTCCACGTTGCGGGAGGTGACGAAGGTCACCACGATGCGGCTGTCGCCCCGCTCGGACGAGGAGGCGATGCGCTCGACGCCGGCGACGCCCGCCACCGCGCTCTCGATCACCTCGGTGATCTGGGTGTCGATGACCGAGGGCGCGGCGCCGCGCCAGTTGGTCGAGATGGTGACGGTGGCCGCGTCCACGTCCGGCAGCTCGCGCACCGGCAGGCGGGTCAGCGAGACGAGGCCGATCACCACCACCAGCAGCGACAGGACCGCGGCGAAGACCGGGCGGCGGATGAAGAAGCCGGGAAGGGACATGGGCGCGCCCTCAGCCGGCGGAGGTGGGATCGGCGGCGCGCGCCTCGGGCGCGGCGGGGCCGGCATCGGTGCGCGGGGCCTCGCCCAGCACCCGCACGGGCGCGCCGTCGCGCACCTTCTGCACGCCGCGCACCACCACCCGCTCGCCGGCGACGAGGCCCTCGAGGATCTCGGCCTCCCCCGCCCGGCGGCCGCCCAGCGTGACCGCCCGGCGCTGCACCTTGTCGTCGGGGCCGACCACGTAGAGGTAGACCTCGCCCGCCTCGGTCACCAGCGCCTCCTCCGGCGCGATCACGCCGGGGCGGGATCCGAGGACCAGGTCGACCTGCATGAAGACGCCGGCCGGCAGGCGCAGGCCGGGGTTGTCGAAGCGCGCGCGCACCAGGAAGGCGCGCGAGACCTCGTCCACCCGGCGGTCGATGGCCTCGACCACGCCCTCGAAGGTCTCGTCGGGGAAGATGCGGGTGCGGGCGCGGACCGGGGCGCCGGCGCGGACGTCGCCGAAGAAGCGCTCGGGCACCATGAACTCGACGTCGAGCTGGGAGATGTCGTCGAGCGTGGCGACGGGGGTGGAGGAGGAGACGACGGCCCCCTCCTCGATCTCGGAGAAGCCGATCACCCCGCCGAAGGGGGCGCGCAGGATCATGTGGCCCAGGTCGGCGCGCGCGGAGTCGAGCCGCGCCTCGGCCCGCAGCATCTCGGCCTTGGCGCTGTCGTAGGTCGAGGCGGTGATGCGCCCCTGGTCCTGCAGCTGCACGGCGCGGTCGAAGGCGGCGCGGGCCTCGGCGAGCTCGGCCTGCACGACGGCCAGCGCCGCGCGCTCGGAGCCGTCGTCGAGGGTGGCGAGGGGCTCGTCGGCCTCCACCGGGTCGCCGTCGCGGAACTGGATGGCGGTGACCCGCCCGCCGACCGAGAAGCGCAGCTCGACCGAGCGCAGCGCGCGCCCGGTGCCGACGGCCGAGACCACGCGCTCGACCTCGCCGGCCTGCGCCTCGGCCACCACCACGCCGGGGGCGGGCCGGGCGCGGGACTGCGCCTCGGCCTGCTCCTGCTGCGACTGCTGGTGGATGAACCAGCCTGCGCCGCCGGCGAGCACGGCGAGAACGAGGAGCTGTCTTGCGATCGAGGCCATTCACGAAGTCCGGAGAGGAGACGGGCGCCGCGGGCGGCGATTCCGCCCGGCGCGGGGTCGAATCAAGCGCGGTCCGCGGCGCCGCGGCAAGCGCATTCTTCCTGACGCCTTATCGCATTCCCGCGAGGGCCGCGCCCCCGGCGACGCCGGGACCGCGCGCCCTGCCCGCGGCGACGCCTCGCAGGCGAGTCGCCGAAGCCCCCGACACGGCCCGCGGACCGGGCGGATTCCCCCCTTCCAGACGTTTCCTGCCGCAACGTCGTCATCTATTTGCAATGCTCCGGGCGATGGGTCGTCGGCGCCTGCAAGGCCTTGATCCGAAATGCGCCAATTGCTTCCCCAACGTCATCGAATGGGGCCCCGTTAACGTCGTCGGCCCCGGTCCAGGAACAGAAGGCCATTTCATTTTCTGTTAATCGCGGCTATGAATGGTGCCCTAGTCGTGTTGTCGAGTAACGCGGCGACGCCCGATCCATACTGGGGCAGGTTTGGATCCAGGCGTCGACTGTGGGGTGTCAAGCGTCAGCGTCAGTGAGTCGAGTTCGCACCGTCGGGGGGGTCCCGTCGGGGCTGGGGACATGCTTGCGCTGCTGGCTGATGGTCTGAATCGCTCGGCGCGGCATAGCGATCACGGGGATCTGCTGTGACCTACGGCTATCATTCATACGGCTCCTCCTGGGGGTCTTCTTCAAGCTATTGCGGGTCCTACTCGGGCTATGGCTCCGGCTATGGCGGACATGGGTCGAGCTACGGCGGGTCGAAAGGCGGCTGGGGCGGGTCCAAGGACTATTCCTGGGGCGGCTCCAAGGACTACGGCTGGGGCGGTTCCGACTACTGCGGTTCCAAGGGCGGCTACGGCGGGTCGAAGGAGTACGGCTGGGGCGGCTCGAAGGGCGGCTACGGCGGCTCGAAGGACCACTCCTGGGGCGGATCCAAGGACTGGGGCTGGGGCGGCTCCAAGGGCGGCTGCGCCCCTGACGACACGCCCCCCAGCGGCGGCGTCGAGATCGGCGAGGAGGGCGCCTCCTGCCACTTCACCATCTCTTCGGGCGGCGTGACCCTGATCGTCACCGTCACCGAGATGGGCGACAACGCGCTGAAGTTCGACATCGCCGTGGCCGACGACAGCGCCCGCATCGGCGACCTGCGCGGCATCTTCTTCAACGTCGACGACTCCGTCGAGGGCGACCTGTTCGTCTACTCCGGCGACGACGTGACGGATTCCAAGTTCGGCCACGGCAGCGTGAACGACCTGGGCAACGGCGTGAACGTGAAGGGCCCGGGCGGCGGCTACGACGTCGGCGTCGAGTTCGGGACCTCCGGCATCGGCAAGGACGACATCCGCTCGACCAGCTTCATCCTCGCCAACGGCTCGGGCACGCTCAGCCTCGCGGACCTGGCCAACCAGGACGTCGCCGCGCGCCTGACCTCGGTCGGCGAGGAGGGCGGCTCCCGCGAAGACTCGATCAAGATCGTCGGCGAGACCGGCGACCTGGATTGCGACACGTTCAACAACGAATCGTCCCCGGTGCCCTTCGACGACGCGGGCATGGTCTGCGCCGGCGAGACCACCACGATCGACGTGCTGGCCAACGACACCGACCCGGGCGAGACCGACTTCGGCCCCGAGGACAACTGGGGCCTGACCCTGACCGCGGTCTACGACGCCAACGACGTGCCCGTGAACCTCGTCGAGGGCGAGTGGATCACGCTCGCCAGCGGCGCGCGGGTGACCCTTTCGGGCGACCAGCTGGTCTACGACTCGGCCGGCGCCTTCGACGACCTGCTGGTCGGCACGACCACGACCGACACCTTCACCTACGCGGTGATCGATTCGGACGGCGCGCCGGGCTTCGCGGACGTCACCGTCACCATCGGCGGCAACCTCAACCTGGTCGACACCATCGGCAACGCCGACCCGGCGCTGGTCACGATGGACATCGACCAGGTGATCTCGTCGATCACCGGGCGGCTGACCAACATCGTCACGCTCGACTTCTCGGGCGCGCTCGACGGGCTCGACGGCGTCTACACCCACGCCTACTGCGTCGACCGCACGACCCCGGCGAACCTGCTGCTGACCGGCGCGCAGGTGTACGACTCGACCGATCCGGGCTCGCTCCCGGCCGGGCTGGTCGACAAGCCCGACATGCTCGACGAGGTGAACTGGGTCCTGAACCAGGACTTCGAGAGCACCTACTCGCTCACCGACGTGCAGTCGGCGATCTGGGCCCTGATCGACGACGCCGGCGGCGTCGACGTGCTTCCGCGCCAGGCCGGCGTGCAGCTCAGCGCGGGCGCCCAGGCGATCTACACCGAGGCGCTGCTGCACGACGGCTTCGTGGTCGACCAGCACAACCCGGACGCCGACGTGAAGGGCATGATCTTCCTTCCGGTCGACTCGGCCGGCGAGGAGAACGGTCAGGCCTTCATCATCGGCTTCGATCTCGAAAGCTGCGAAGACTACATGATGTGAGGACCGCCCCGGCGGGCGCGATGCCGCGCGTCCGTCGGGGTTTCGCGACCCCGGCGTCGATGCATGACGGTTGCCTAACGTCATCCGACGCTGCTATCATCACCCCGCACATCGAAAAGGAGTGGGGCCTTGACGATCCGTTCAGCGTTCATCGCTGTTTTCCTGGCGCTTTCGCCGGTTCTGGCCGCGGCCGCTCCGACCGCGATCTACCAGGTGCCGATTCTCGACGAGACGCAGGATTTCGACGCGAGCGACTACGGCAGCGTCGCCGAGGGTCTGACCGCGCCGTTCTTCCGCAGCTGGCAGTTCGACAACACCGGCGCCACCCCGTCGCCCTATGACCTTGATTACTGGGTCACCATCGACTCGTTCTTCTACGACGCGACCGAGGGCACGAACGTCCAGTTCTACGTCTCGACGGTCGAGGGCGACTTCAGCACCTCGGTGCTGACCCTGTTCGACGGGACCTTCAACACCGATACCGGCGGCACCTTCGGCCTGATGAAGACCTTCGCCGCGCTGGGGCAGACCGACTACTTCCTGAACCTGGCGGCCGACCAGTGGAAGGGCACGATGGACTTCGCGCTGACCGCCCGCGTCGCCCCCGTCCCGGTCCCCGCCGCCCTGCCGCTGCTGGCGGCCGGCCTCGGCGGACTGGCGCTGGTCGCCCGCCGCCGCCGCCGCGGCTGACGCCGACCCGCGCGCCGCGACGCAGGATCCGCCGCCCGCCCCGACGCCCGGGGCGGGCGGTTTTCTTTTGCGCGCTCCCCGCCCGCTTGGGGGTTGCGCCCCCCCCGCCCGAGGGTCTTATCTGTGTCGCCCGGGCGCCCGCGCCATGCGCGCCGCCCGTGCGGACCGAACAAGGAGAGCGATGTGGAACTCAAGGGGTCTCGCGTCATCGCCGCGCCCCGCGCCGCCGTCTGGGCCGCGCTGAACGACCCGGACGTGCTCGGCGCCTGCATCCCGGGCTGCCAGGAGCTGACCGGCAGCCCCGAGGAGGGGTTCGCCGCCACGGTCGTTCAGAAGGTCGGCCCCGTGAAGGCGACCTTCAAGGGCGAGGTGACGCTCGAGGACGTGGTCGAAGGCGAGAGCTACCGGATCGTGGGCGAGGGCAAGGGCGGCGCCGCCGGCTTCGCCAAGGGCGCCGCCGCCGTGAAGCTGACCGAGGTCAGCGAGACCGAGACGCAGCTCGACTACGACGTCGAAGCCAAGGTGGGGGGCAAGCTCGCGCAGCTGGGCTCGCGCATCATCGACGGCTTCGCCAAGCAGATGGCCGACAAGTTCTTCGGCAACTTCCAGAAGGTGGTCGAAGGCGGCGGAGAGGAAGAGGCCGGTCCCGAGGACATGCTCGAGGCCCCGGCCGAGGAGAAACGCGGCTGGCTGAAGAAGCTGATCGGCTGAGCGCCGGTCGGCGGCTGCGGCCGGCGCGGATACGAGCGAGCGAAAACGCCAGCAAGACGGGGAGAACGCGGCGATGCCGACGATTTCGATGACGGTGAACGGCAAGACCGTTTCCGGCGAGGCGGAGGGGCGCACCCTCCTGGTCAGCTTCCTGCGCGAGCAGCTCGGCCTGACCGGAACCCACGTGGGCTGCGACACCTCCCAGTGCGGCGCCTGCGTGGTGCACGTGAACGGGGAGAGCGTGAAGGCCTGCACGATGTTCGCCGCCGAGGCCGAGGACGCCCAGGTGACGACGATCGAGGGCATGGCGAACCCGGACGGCACGCTGGGCGTGATCCAGCAGGCCTTCCAGGACAACCACGGCCTGCAGTGCGGTTTCTGCACCCCCGGCATGGTGATGACCGCCGCCGACCTGCTGAAGAACAATCCCAACCCGTCCGAGGCCGAGGTGCGCCACTACCTCGAGGGCAACCTCTGCCGCTGCACGGGCTACCACAACATCGTCAAGTCGATCCTCGCCGCCGCCGCCACCCTGCGCGGCGAGCAGGTCGCGGCCGAGTAAGGGAGACGCGGACATGTACGCCTTCGAGTTCGTGAAGCCCAAGTCGCTGGCCGAGGCGATCGAGGCCCTGCAGGCCGAGGAGGCCCAGCCCCTGGGCGGCGGCCAGACCCTGATCCCGACCCTGAAGCAGCGCCTGGCGATGCCCGGCAGCCTGGTGAGCCTCGCGGGCCTGCCGGAGCTGGTCGGCATCTCGGCCTCCGGCGGGGTGCTGAGCGTGAAGGGCGCAACCACCCACGGCGCGGTCGCGGCCCAGACCGACTTCCCCGCGCTGGCGGCGCTCGCCGGCAAGATCGGCGACCCCGCGGTGCGCCACCGCGGCACCATGGGCGGCAGCATCGCCAACAACGATCCCGCCGCCTGCTATCCCTCGGCGGCGCTGGCCTGCGGGGCGACCATCGTCGCCGCCGGCAAGGACGGCACGCGGGAGATCGCGGCCGACGACTACTTCCAGGGCCTGTTCGCCACGGCGCTCGAGGAAGGGGAGATCGTCACCGAGATCCGCTACCCCATCCCCCAGGCCGCGAACTACCAGAAGTTCGAGCAGCCGGCCTCGCGCTTCCCGCTGGTGGGCGTGTTCGTCGCGAAGTTCGCCGACAAGGTGGGCGTCGCGGTGACCGGCGCCGGCGAGAACGGCGTCTTCCACTGGGAGGAGGCCGAGGCGGCCCTGGCCGGCAGCTTCTCGCCCGACGCGGTCGACGGGCTGACGGTGTCGGCCGACGGGCTGATGGGCGACATCCACGCCACGCCCGAGTATCGCGCCCACCTGATCAAGGTGCTGACCAAGCGCGCGGTCGCGGCCTGCGCCTGATCCATCGGGCCGCCGGATCCCCCCGGCGGCCCGGTCTCGATGACCCGTTTCCCATGCATTGCGCCCGTGCGGCCCGGCGGCTATCGAAGGGACGCCGCGCCGCGGGGGCCCGTAGCTCAACGGTCAGAGCAGACCGCTCATAACGGTTTGGTTGCAGGTTCGAATCCTGCCGGGCCTACCAATGCGACCGACTTTTCCCCGGTCCGGCGACGCGCCGTCAGGCGTTGCGCGCACGGAGCGGGCGCCTACCTCAGGACCTGCAAGCGCGCCCAGACGGGCGGCCAGCCGGCCCTGCTCTCCGAAACCGGGAGGACCCCCCGATGAACTATCCCGATACGCAGCTGCTGATCGACGGCGAATGGCGCGGCGGCGTCGAGGACCGCTGGATCGACGTGGTCGATCCCGCCACGGACGAGGTGATCGGCCGCGTGGCGCACGCCACCAAGGCTGACCTGGACGCGGCGCTGAAGGCGGCGAAGCTCGGCTTCGCGACCTGGTCGGGCATCTCGGCCTATGACCGCGCGAAGATGATGCGCAAGGCGGCCGACAACCTGCGCGCCCGCGCCGACGAGATCGCCTACATGATGACCCGCGAGCAGGGCAAACCGCTCGTCGAGGCCAAGGGCGAGGTCATGGCCGGCGCCGACGTCATCGACTGGTTCGCCGAGGAAGCCCGCCGCACCTACGGCCTGCTGATCCCCGCGCGCGCGCCGGGCGTGACGCAGCTGGCGATGAAGCTGCCCGTCGGCCCCGTCGCGGCCTTCACGCCCTGGAACTTCCCGATCAACCAGGTGGTGCGCAAGCTGTCGGCGGCGCTGGCCACCGGCTGCTCGATCATCGTGAAGGCGCCGGAGGAGACCCCGGCCTCGCCGGCCGCGCTCATCAAGGCCTTCCAGGACGCGGGCATCCCCGCGGGCGTGATCAACCTGGTCTACGGCGTCCCCGCCGAGATCTCGGAGTACCTGATCCCGCACCCGGTGATCCGCAAGATCACCTTCACCGGCTCGACCCCCGTGGGCAAGATGCTGGCGGGCCTCGCCGGCCAGCACATGAAGCGCGCCACGATGGAGCTGGGCGGCCACGCGCCGGCGATCGTCTTCGACGACGCCGACCTCGCGACCGCCACCAAGCAGCTGGTCGCCTTCAAGACCCGCAACGCCGGGCAGGTCTGCATCTCGCCGACCCGCTTCCTGGTGCAGGAGAAGGTCTACGACAAGTTCGTGGCCGACTTCACCTCGGCCTACGGCGCCACCGTGGTGGGCAACGGGCTCGAGAAGGACACCGCCATGGGGCCGCTGGCCAACGAGCGCCGGATCCCGGCGATCGACGGCATGGTGCAGGACGCCCGCGAGAAGGGCGCCGAGATCACCACCGGCGGCGAGCGCATCGGCAACGTGGGCAACTTCTACCAGCCCACCGTGATCGCGGGCGCGCCCCTCGACAGCCGGATCATGAACGAGGAGCCCTTCGGCCCCGTCGCCGTGATCAACCGCTTCAAGGACCTCGACGAGGTGGTGGAGGAGGCGAACCGCCTGCCCTTCGGCCTCGCGTCCTACGCCTACACCGGCTCGTCCACGACGGCGCAGAAGCTGGGCGTGGCGGTCGAGGCGGGCATGACCTCGATCAACCACATCGGCCTGGCCCTGCCCGAGGTTCCCTTCGGCGGCGTGAAGGACTCGGGCTACGGCTCCGAGGGCGGGGCCGAGGCGGTCGAGCCCTACCTGGTGACCAAGTTCGTCACGACCCTGGCCTGAGCCGGGACGCGACGCGACGCGCAAGGAACGCCCGGCGGGAGACCGCCGGGCGTTTCGCGTTCCGCCCCTCCACGGTCGTTGATTCCGACGATCCCCCGGGGCGCCGGAGCGCGCCAACCTGCGGCCAGTCCCGCGCGACAATTTGCGGTCTCCGCGCGTCGCCTAGCGGAACGCATCGCCATTGCACCCCGGCGCCCGCCCGGCGATAGTGCGCCCAACCGACAGACGGGCCGGCCAGCAGAGCCGCCCGCCCCCCAGGGGAGGACCGAATGACCATAACCCGCGACCCGCGCTTTGATTTTACCGGCCGGAAGGTATTCGTGGCCGGCGGCACCAGCGGAATCAACCAGGGCATCGCCGAGGCCTTCGCGGTCAACGGCGCCACCGTGGGCGTGTTCTCGCGCAGCCAGGAGAAGGTGGACGCGGCGGTCGAGCGGCTGAAGGGCCTGGGCGACGGCCCCGCCTTCGGCATGGCCGGCGACGTGCGCAAGCCCGAGACGGTCGAGGCGGCGCTGGCGGCCTTCCACGAGGCTTACGGCGACATCGACGTGCTGGTCTCGGGCGCCGCGGGCAACTTCCTGGCGCCGGCGGCCGAGATGTCGCCCAACGCCTTCGCCACCGTCATCGGCATCGACCTGAACGGCACCTTCAACGTGCTGCGGCTGGGGTATCAGTACACCTCGAAGCCCGGCGGCTCGATGATCGTGATCTCGGCGCCCCAGTCGACCCGGCCGACCATGTACCAGGCCCACGCCTGCGCGGCGAAGGCGGGCATCGACCAGCTGATCCGGACGCTGGCGCTGGAGTGGGGGCCCGTGGGCATCCGCGTGAACGGCATCGTGCCCGGCCCCATCGCGGGGACCGAGGGCGTCGACCGGCTGTTCAACACCGACGAGGCGCGCAAGCGCCTGATCGAGAAGACGCCGCTGCGGGTCATGGGCGGGCTCGAGGACTGCGCCAACATGGCGATGGTGCTCTCGACCGACCTGTCGAAATACGTGACCAGCGCGATCATTCCCGTCGACGGCGGCTCGACCGTCGCGGGCGGGTCCGACTACGGCTCCGACGTGTCCCGTCGGAACGCCTGACGCAACAAGACCAAGGAGAACCCTGATGAGCGGACTTCTGGACGGCAAGGTCGTCGTCGTCACCGGCGCGGGCGGCGGCATCGGCCGCGACATGGCGCTGGCCTGCGCCAAGGCCGGCGCGAAGGTCGTGGTCAACGACATCGGCGCCTCGGTCTCGGGCGAGGGCGGCGACGCCGGCCCCGCCAAGCAGGTCGCCGAGGAGATCAAGGCCGCCGGCGGCGAGGCCGTTCCCAACATGGACTCGGTCGCCGAGCCCGCGAGCGCGAACGCCATCATCCAGCAGGCCGTGGACACGTTCGGCCGCGTCGACGGCGTGATCAACAACGCCGGCATCCTGCGCGACCGCATCTTCCACAAGATGTCCGAGCCCGAGTGGGACGCGGTGATCAAGGTGCACCTCTACGGCGCCTACTACATGTCCAAGGCCGCCGGCGCGCACTTCAAGGAGCAGGAGTCGGGCGCCTTCGTGCACATGACCTCGACCTCCGGCCTGATCGGCAACTTCGGGCAGGCCAACTACTCGGCCGCGAAGCTGGGCATCGCGGCGCTGTCGAAGTCGATCGCGCTCGACATGCAGCGCTTCAACGTCCGCTCGAACTGCATCGCGCCCTTCGCATGGTCGCGCATGATCGCCTCGATCCCCGTGGACACGCCCGAGCAGGCCGCCCGCGTCGAGAAGATGAAGCGCATGACCACCGCCAAGATCGCGCCGCTCGCCGTCGCGCTGCTGTCGGACAAGGGCGAGGACGCCAACGGCCAGATCTTCGCCGTGCGCGCCAACGAGATCTTCCTGATGTCGCAGCCGCGCCCGATCCGCTCGGTCCACACCGCCGAGGGCTGGACCCCCGAGAGCGTGATCGAGACCGCCCTGCCCGCCCTGAAGGGCAGCTTCTTCGATCTCGACCGCTCCGGCGACATCTTCACCTGGGATCCCATCTGATCCCGGCCCCGGCCCGCCCCTTCCCGGGGCGGGCCGTCCCCCGCGGACGCGATCCCATGCGCCGGCCCGCCGCCGGCGCATCGCAACGCGCCCCATCCGAACCGAGGAGACAGCCATGGCCAACGCCGGCGTCGACGACGACATCTTCGAAGCCCTGCTCGACACCGTTCGCCGCTTCGTGCGCGAGCGGCTGATCCCCGCCGAACCCACCGTCGAGGAGACCGACGAGATCCCGGCCGACATCGTCGCCGAGATGAAGGAGATGGGCCTGTTCGGCATCTCGATCGCCGAGGAGCACGGGGGCCTGGGCCTGTCGACCCTGCAGGAAGCGAAGCTGATCGAGGAGCTGTGCTACGCGAGCCTCGTGTTCCGCTCGCTGATCGGCACCACCGTGGGCATCGGCTCCCAGGGCATCGTGATGGACGGGACCGACGCCCAGAAGGCGGAGTGGCTGCCCAAGCTCGCCACCGGCGAGGCGATCTCGGCCTTCGCGCTGACCGAGCCCGACTACGGCTCCGACGCCTCGCGCATCAAGACCTCGGCGCGCCGGGACGGGGATGACTTCATCATCAACGGCACCAAGCGCTACATCACCAATGCGCCCTACGCGACGGTGTTCACGGTCATGGCCCGCTCGAACCCCGAGATCTCGGGCGCGCGCGGCATCTCGGCCTTCATCGTGCCCGCCGACACGCCCGGCATCACGGTCGCCAAGCCCGACAAGAAGATGGGCCAGCGCGGCGCCAAGACCGCCGACGTGATCTTCGAGAACGTGCGCATCCCCGCCTCGGCGATCGTCGGCGGCGAGGCGAACGAGGGGAAGGGCTTCGTCACCGCGATGAAGGTGCTGGACCGCGGCCGGGTGCATATCTCCGGCATGGCGACCGGCACCGCGCAGCGGATGCTCGACATGGCGACCGACTACGCCATGGACCGCAAGACCATGGAGAAGCCCATCGCCGAGCATCAGCTCGTCCAGGCGATGCTGGCCGACTGCCAGACCGAGATCTACGCGATGCGCAGCCTCGCCCACATGGCGGCCACCCTCTACGACACCAAGGGCGCGGCCCCGATGGAGGCCGCCTGCGCCAAGTACTTCACCACCGAGGCCGCGGGGCGCATCGCGGATCGCTGCGTGCAGATCTTCGGCGGCGCCGGCTACATGGCCGAGTACGCGATCGAGCGGCTGTATCGCGACGTGCGCCTGCTGCGCATCTACGAGGGCACCAGCCAGATCCAGCAGACCACCATCGCCAAGGGCCTGGTCAAGCGCCGCGCCGAGCTGCGCTGAGGCCTTCGGGACCGACCGGAAGCAAGGGGGGCGGGCGCGCAGGCGTCCGCCCCTTTCGCGTCAAGGGATCGGCGGTCGCGCCATCGGGAACGCCGATCCCTTGAAGCGTGGGCGCCCGGGGGTGTATCCAGAGGGAAGGTCGCCGATGGGGAGTGGCGGCCGACCTTTGAGACCGGACAGGGTGACTTCATGAAGCGCATCGCCAGCCGACTTTCGGCCGTCGCCATCCTCGCGGCCGCCGCCGCAGCGACGGGGCCGGGAGCGCCGGCGCAGGCCGCCTCGATGGACCCGTTCCTCGAGCAGCAGCAGACCGAGCAGGCGCTGAACCAGGCCGTCGCCCTCTACGCCAAGGGGGACTACGACGGGGCCGAGAAGGTCGCCCGGAACTACCTTCGCTTCGACCCGTCCTCGCCCAAGGCGCACGAGGTGCTGGGCGCGATCCTGGCCCGCAAGGGCGACGTCGAGGGCGCGATGGAGGAGCTGGACATGGCCGTCCGGCTCGACCCCAACCAGCCCGCGCCGCACGTCAACCGCGCCGTCCTGCTGATGGGCATGGACAAGCCCGAGGAGGCCCGCGAGGCGCTGGAGAAGGCGGTGGAGCTCGCCCCCGACATGCTGCCCGCGCGCGAGCGTCTGGGCCGGGTCTACGAAGGGCTGGGCCGCTACGACGAGGCGATCGCGCAGTACGAGGCCTTCGTCGCCAAGGCGCCCGAGACCGAGACGCCGGGCGTGCGCGTGAACCTCGCGAACCTCTACAACGCCCGCGGAGACTACGACAAGGCGATCGCCACCCTCTCGCCCTGGCAGCGCGACCGCAACGTCGACAGCGCCGTGCAGCGGGTGCTGGGCGACGCGATGCTGGGCCAGGGCCGCGGCGACGCCGCCGTGCGCCAGTTCCGCTTCGCCATCGACGTCGATCCCGACAACCCCGCCAACCAGCTGGGCCTGGGCATCGCCCTGCGCGCGACCGCCGGCTATCGCCAGGCGCTCGACATCTTCGAGACGCTGGCCAAGCAGGCGCCGGAGTCGCCCGTGCCGGTGATGCAGATCGCCGAGACGCAGCTCGCCATGGGCGAGGTCGCAACGGCGAAGGAGACCTTCAACCGTGCCATCGCGATGGCCGCCGCCCCCGGCCGGCTCGAGCAGCGCTACGCCGCCGTGCTGCTGTCGACGGGCGAGCCCGCGGCCGCCGCCGAGGTGCTGGAGGGGACGATCGCGCGCGACGGGGCCGACCCCCGCTCCCTCGCCTCGCTCGCCGCCGCCTACGACGCCGCCGGCCAGACCGAGCGCGAGCGCGAGACGCTGGTGCGCGCGACCGAGGACTTCCCAGACGACGTGGGCGGCTTCATCCGGCTGGCGATGAACCAGCGCGACGCGGGCGAACTCCAGGGCGTGCTCGAGACGACCCAGGCGGGGCTGGAGCTGCACCCGTCCGAGCCGGTGCTGCTGCGCCTGGCCGCCATCGCCGCGCGGGACCTGGGCCACGACGAGGACGCGGTGCGCCTGGGCGAGCGGCTGCTGCGGCTGGAGCCCAACAGCGTTCCCGACCGCTTCATCTACGCCACCCTGCTGGACCGCGCGGGCATGGACGGCCCCGCCGCCCAGTTCTACCGCCAGGTGGCCGAGCGCCAGCCCGACAACTGGGCGGCCATGAACAACCTGGCGCTGGTGCTCTCGCGCCTGGGCAAGGACCAGGAGGCGCTGACCTACGCGCGCCGCGCCTCGCAGCTTCAGCCCGACAACCCGGCGGTGACGCACACGCTGGGCTACGTGCTCTACAAGGTCGGCTCGCTGGGCGAGGCCGAGAAGCTGATGGAGAAGGCGGTGCTGGCCCTGCCCGACGTGGGCGAGATCCGCTACCACTACGGCTACATCCTGCTGGCCCGCGGCCGCGAGGAAGAGGCGCGCGAGCAGCTTGAGCTGGGCCTGGAGATGGACCCCGAGAACGTCGAGGCGCCCAAGGCCAAGGACATGCTGCTGCGCATGTGAGCGCCGCTCCCTCCGGCGGAGGGGGCAAATCGTGCGACATGAAAACGGCCCCGCGGGCGATCCCGCGGGGCCGTTTCGCATCTCGGCGCCCCTGCCCGGCCGCTGACAAGGCCGGGCCGGCGTCGCGCCGTCAGACCAGGCGCGACTGGCGCACCGCGGCCTCGACGAAGCTGCGGAACAGGGGGTGGGGGTCGAAGGGCTTCGACTTCAGCTCGGGGTGGAACTGCACGCCCACGAACCAGGGGTGGTCGGGCAGCTCCATGATCTCCGGCAGGCGACCGTCGGGCGAGAGGCCCGAGAAGGACACGCCGCAGGACTCCAGCCGCTCGCGGTACTTGATGTCGACCTCGTAGCGGTGGCGGTGACGCTCGGCGATGGCGGTGTCGCCGTAGATCTCGGCCACCCGGCTGCCCTGGGTCAGCACGGCGTCGTAGGCGCCCAGCCGCATGGTGCCGCCCTTGTCGTCGCCGACCTCGCGCTTCACCGTCTCGTTGCCCTCGACCCACTCGGACATGTGGAAGATCACCGGCTCGAAGCGGGCGGTCCCGTCCTTGGCCTCGTGGTCGAACTCCTGGGAGCCGGCGTTCTCGATCCCCAGCAGGTTCCGCGCCGCCTCGATCACCGCCATCTGCATGCCGAGGCAGATGCCCAGGTAGGGCACCTTGCGCTCGCGCGCGAAGCGGGCGGCGTTGATCTTGCCCTCGGTCCCGCGCTCGCCGAACCCGCCGGGGACGAGGATGCCGTGGAAGCCTTCCAGCTTGGCGGGCGCGTCGTCGGCCTCGAACACCTCGGCGTCGATCCACTCCACCCGAACCTTCACCCGGTTGGCGATGCCGCCGTGGGTCAGCGCCTCGTTGATCGACTTGTAGGCGTCTTCGAGCTGCGTGTACTTGCCCACGATGGCGATGCGGACCTCGCCGTCGGGGTTGTGCACCGCGTCCGCCACGTCGTGCCACTTGCGCAGGTCGGGGCGCGGGGCGGGGGAGATGCGGAAGGCGTCGAGGACGGCCTGGTCCAGCCCTTCCTCGTGATAGACCAGCGGCGCCTCGTAGATCGACTTGAGGTCGAGGGCCGCGATCACCCGCTCGGGGCGCACGTTGCAGAAGAGGGCGAGCTTCTCGCGCTCCTTGGGGGGAATCGGCGTCTGGGCGCGGCAGACCAGCAGGTCGGGCGCGAGGCCGATCGAGCGCAGCTCCTTCACCGAGTGCTGGGTGGGCTTGGTCTTCAGCTCGCCCGCCGCGGCGATCCAGGGCAGCAGGGTGAGGTGGATGAAGATGCAGTCCCCCGCCGGCTTCTCCTGGGAGAACTGGCGGATCGCCTCGAAGAACGGCAGGCCCTCGATATCGCCGACGGTGCCGCCGATCTCGCACAGCATGAAGTCGACCTCATCCTCGCCGATGCGGATGAAGTCCTTGATTTCGTTGGTGACGTGGGGAATGACCTGGATGGTCTTGCCCAAGTAGTCGCCGCGCCGCTCCTTGTCGAGGACGTTCTGGTAGATGCGCCCCGAGGAG
This sequence comes from Albimonas marina, assembly GCF_029223255.1. GTDB lineage: Bacteria > Pseudomonadota > Alphaproteobacteria > Rhodobacterales > Rhodobacteraceae > Albimonas. Next base: position 103,554 of record NZ_JARHUC010000006.1, on the reverse strand, counting down.
ATCGAGTCGGTCTTGCGGGCGGGCACGCCGGTGAAGCGCTCGTAGTGACCCAGGTCGAGGTCGGTCTCGGCCCCGTCGTCGGTGACGAAGACCTCGCCATGCTCGAACGGGCTCATCGTGCCCGGGTCGACGTTGAGGTAGGGGTCGAGCTTGCGCAGCCGCACCGAGTAGCCGCGGGCCTGAAGCAGCGCCCCCAGAGCGGCGGATGCGAGGCCCTTGCCCAGCGACGAAACCACGCCGCCGGTGATGAAGATGAAGCGCGCCATGTAAGCGGGTTCCCGTGGTCGATCCTGCGACGGCCGGAGGGGCGCAGGCCTGCGCCCGTCCCTCATGCACGGGACTCACGAAATACAGCATTTCGTGGCCCGCCACAAGGCGGCCGCTAGGTGGAGTGTCCTTAGATGAGCCGGTCCCCAGCACGGGCGCTCCGGCGATGGTGGGCGGTGACGGGATCGAACCGCCGACATCCTCGGTGTAAACGAGGCGCTCTGCCAGCTGAGCTAACCGCCCGGTCGCGCGAGGGGATAGGCGATGGGGCGCGGGGCGTCAATCCGCTTGCAGGCGCCCCCGCGCCCCCGCGGCCGCGTGCACGATCCGTGCAGACGCCCGTCTGCACAGGCGCCCCGTTCCGGGACAGGCGGCCGGCGATGCGACGCCCGCCGCCCGCAGGCCCGGCGCGCGTCAGTCGGTCATCGGCCCCGTGCCGACTCGCGGGTGCGGGCGGCCGCCGTCGGCGAAGGCGGCGACGAAGAGGATCTCGTTCGGCAGCGGCGCGTCGGCCACGCAGACGGTCAGCGTGTCGAAATGGGCGAAGGACCAGGCCTCGTCCTTGTGGCCCAGCGGCACGTCGAGCACGGCCCCCGCCGCCCCGATCTTGGCGTTGGAGGGGATCAGCGCCGCCCCGCCGCCGGCCGCCGCGCGCATCGGCGCGCCGAGGCGGGGGTGGATCAGGGCGCCGCCATGCTCCATGTCGCCCGCCACGCCCACCAGGGCCGCCTTGCCGTAGCTGACGGGCGGGCCGGCGAGGGCGGCGACGGCCTCCTCGGCCATCTCGGGGCCCAGCTTGCGGGCGAGCTCGAACAGCGGGGTCAGGTCCTGCTCGAACCGGCCGGCGAAGGGATTGGCCACCACCGCGATGGCGGCGACGCGGGTGATCGGATCGCAGGCCCGGCCGTGGGCGTCGGCGACGACCGTCTCGCGCAGCAGCAGGCGCTTGCGGATCGGGGGAAGGGCGGTCATCGGCGAAGCCTCCGTCAGGCGGTTGGATGGGCGGAGCTTGCCGCGTGGCCGCCGCCGCCACAAGCCGGCGGCTCAGGCGGCGTCGGGGCGCGGACCGCCGAGGCCCAGCCAGCGCGCCAGCCCCAGCCGGCGCAGGAGGGCGTCGGCGCCGAGCGGCAGCAGCACGCCGCCGACGAGGACCACGGGCAGCAGGATCGCCGGATCCTCGATCCCCGCGCCTTTCTGGAGGGCGATGCGCAGCCCCGCCAGCGCGAGGATGTGCATCACGAAGATCGAGAGCGAGCGCCGCCCCAGCATCCGCAGCCAGCCCAGGTCGAGCCGCTGGGCCAGCGCCAGCGTCGCCAGCATCCCCGCCAGCGCCGAGGGCAGCAGGAGGGGCGAGTGGTAGGACAGTCCCAGCGCCGACCCCGCCTGGACCTGCACCAGCCCCGCCCCCAGCATGGCCCCGGCCCAGCCGAAGCAGACCGCGAAGCCCGCCGGCACGACCCAGAGCGGCAGGGTGCGCGGCCGCGCAAGGGCGCCCAGGACGAAGAACAGGAAGAAGTAGGCGAGGCGGAAGGGGAACTCGACGGAGAGGAGGGGGCTCAGCGCGAAGATCGTCAGCGCCGCCAAGCCCAGCCGGCGGTCCAGCGGCGCCACGGCCGCGACCAGCATGTAGACGAAGAGCGCGTAGAGGAACCAGAAGGGCGAGATCGGCCGCCAGGGGATCGCCAGCAGGTCGGCGACCGTCGCCTGCCCGTTGGTCATCCCCGCCAGCGCCACCGCGACGCCGCCCTGGATCAGCGACCAGACGAGATAGGGGTGCAGCAGCCGCCCCGCCTTGCGCCGCACGAAGCCGGGACGACCCAGCGAGGCCGGCACGCTCATCCCCGCCAGCGCCATGAACAGGGGCATGTGGAAGCTGTAGAGCAAGTAGTCGGCCAGCGCCCAGCCGGGGTCGGAGAGGAGGCCGGCGGACCGCAGGCCGCGCTCGGCATGGCCGAGGACCACCAGCAGGATGCCGATGCCCTTGGCCGCGTCGATCCAGCCGATCCGCTCGCTCATGCCGCTCCCCTGCCCGCGCCCGGGAGCGACTCTGGCCGAGCCGGCCGGCGAGGTCGAGCGGCGGCAGGGCGGCGGCGGGCTGAAAGCGAACGCCCCGCCTCCTTGCGGGGGCGGGGCGTCGCGGGTTCAGGGGCCGTCAGGCGGCCTGGATCAGTGGGCGCGGACCTCGGCCGTGGGGACCTCGGCCGCGCGGGAGGCGGCCTCGGCCTCGGCCTCGGTCCACTCGGTCGGCTCGGGCTGACGGGTCAGCGCGTGCTTGAGGACCTCGGAGACCGACTCGACCGGGATGATCTCCAGCCCCGTCTTCACGTTGTCGGGGATGTCCGGCAGGTCCTTCACGTTCTCCTTGGGGATCAGCACCGTCTTGATGCCGCCCCGCAGGGCCGCCAGCAGCTTCTCCTTCAGGCCGCCGATCGGCATCGCGTTGCCGCGCAGGCTGACCTCGCCGGTCATGGCGATGTCCTTGCGCACCGGGATGCCGGTCAGCACCGAGACGATGGCGGTCACCATCGCGAGGCCGGCCGAGGGACCGTCCTTGGGCGTCGCGCCGTCGGGCACGTGCACGTGGATGTCGATCTTCTCGAACACCGGCGGCTTCACGCCGAGGTCCACCGACTTCGACCGCACGTAGGACGCGGCCGCGTCGATCGACTCCTTCATCACGTCGCCGAGCTTGCCGGTGGTCTTCATCCGGCCCTTGCCCGGCAGCTTCAGCGCCTCGATCGACAGCAGGTCGCCGCCGACCTCGGTCCAGGCGAGGCCGGTGACGACGCCGATCTGGTCCTCCTCCTCGGCGAGGCCGTACTTGAAGCGCGGCACGCCCAGGTGATCGGCGATCTTGGCGACCGTGACGTGGACCGACTTGGCGCCGTCCTTCACGATCTCGGTGATCGCCTTGCGGCAGGTCTTGGCGAGCTCCCGCTCGAGGTTGCGCACGCCCGCCTCACGGGTGTAGCGGCGCACGATCTCCAGCAGGGCCTCGTCGTCGATCGCGTATTCGGACGGCTTCAGCCCGTGCGCCTTCATCTGCTTGGGCAGCAGGTGACGCTTGGCGATCTCCAGCTTCTCGTCCTCGGTGTAGCCGCTGATCGAGATGATCTCCATGCGGTCCAGCAGGGGCCGGGGCATGTTGTAGGAGTTCGCCGTGGTCAGGAACAGCACGTTCGAGAGGTCGTACTCGACCTCCAGATAGTGGTCCATGAAGGTCGCGTTCTGCTCCGGATCCAGCACCTCGAGCATCGCCGAGGCCGGGTCGCCGCGGAAGTCCTGGCCCATCTTGTCGATCTCGTCGAGCAGGATCAGCGGGTTGACCGACTTCGCCTTCTTCATCGACTGGATGATCTTGCCGGGCATCGAGCCGATGTAGGTCCGACGGTGGCCGCGGATCTCCGCCTCGTCCCGGACGCCGCCGAGCGAGATGCGGATGAACTCGCGCCCCGTGGCCTTGGCGACGGACTTGCCCAAGCTGGTCTTGCCGACGCCCGGAGGGCCGACGAGGCACAGGATCGGACCCTTCAGCTTCTGGCTGCGCTGCTGCACGGCCAGGAACTCGACGATCCGCTCCTTGACCTTCTCGAGGCCGTAGTGGTCGTCGTCCAGGATCTTCTGGGCGTTGTTGAGGTCCTTCTTCACGCGGGTGCGCTTGCCCCACGGGATGGACAGCATCCAGTCGAGGTAGTTGCGCACGACGGTGGATTCGGCGGACATCGGCGCCATCTGGCGGAGCTTCTTGAGCTCGGCCATCGCCTTGTCCTTGGCCTCGGACGAGAGCTTGGTCTTCTCGATCCGGTCCTCGTACTCGCCGATCTCGTCGCGGCCGTCCTCGCCCTCGCCGAGCTCGCGCTGGATCGCCTTCATCTGCTCGTTGAGGTAGTACTCGCGCTGGGTCTTCTCCATCTGGGTCTTGACCCGGCTCTTGATCTTCTTCTCGACCTTGAGCACCGAGATCTCGCCCTGGATCAGGCCATAGATCTTCTCCAGCCGCTGCTCGACCGACAGCGTCTCCAGGAGGGCCTGCTTCTCAGAGAGCTTGACCGAGAGGTGGCCGGCGATGGTGTCGGCGAGACGGGAGGGGTTCTCGACCTCGGAGATCGAGCCCAGCGCCTCGTCCGGCACGGACTTGTTGAGCTTGACGTATTTCTCGAACTCGTCGGCGAGCGAGCGGGTCAGCGCCTCGACGGCGGCGGCGTCGCCGATCTCCTCCTCGAGCAGCTCGGCGGTCGCCTCGAAATACGGGTCGGAGCCGGAGAAGCCGGTGATGCGCGCGCGATGCTGGCCCTCGACCAGCACCTTCACGGTGCCGTCGGGCAGCTTCAGCAGCTGCAGCACGTTGGCCACGACGCCGGCGCGGTAGATGTCGTTCTCGTCCGGGTCGTCCTCGCCGGGATCGGTCTGGGAGGCGAGCAGGATCGACTTGTCGGTCCGCATCACCTCTTCCAGCGCGCGCACGGATTTGTCGCGGCCGACGAAGAGCGGGACGATCATGTGGGGGAAGACCACGATGTCGCGCAGCGGCAGGACCGGAAGGGTGACCTTGCCGGTGGGAGGGGCGCTCGTGGAGGTCTCGGACATGGTTCTTCCTTTTCGGCGGATCGCCCGGTCCCGGCCAGCGGCGACGGGGGGATCCCGGGAGGGAGTCGTCGCCCGCGAGACGCGGCCCGACGAACCGTGAAGGTGGAGCGCGAAGGGCCCGGAATCAAGGAGTCGAAGGTCGCGGGGCGGGGGCGTCCAGGCCGATCAGCATGAATCCTCGGCCCGCAGGTCGCGAAGGAAGGCGGCGAGCTCGGGCGCCTGCGTCTCCACGGCGCGGGCGAGCTCCAGGGCGACGGCGCGCTCCCTTGCGTCGGGCTGCGGGACCTCCTCCGCGACCTCCTCGGCGGAGAGCCCGTCGCCATGAAGCTCCAGCGCCTCCGCCGCCGTATAGGAGCCGCGCGAGGCGGCGCAGCCGGCCAGGAGCAGGGCGCGCAGGTACGGGTCCTCCGTCCGGCCTGCCCACGCGAGGCACAGCGCGTCCAGGTCCCGCTCCAGTTCCGCGAAGGTCTCGGCGAGGGCCGCGAGCCGCGGCTCGTCCGCCTCGCGGAGGCGGTCGTCCTCCGGCAGCCACGCGAACTGGTGGTCGGCCTCGTCGAGGGTGAGGCCGCGCAGGTCGGACCCGGGCGCGTCCGGCTCTCTCGCGCCCTGCAGCACGGTCGCGAAGAAATGCGCCAGCGTCTCGCCTCCGGCCTCCCGCATTTCCCAAAGCCAGGGGATCGCGGCCCAGGTCGCGGGGTAGAGGTCGCCTTGATGATGCAGCCGCTCCCACAGCAGGCGCTCGGCGACCTCGGGCGTCCACTGTTCTTGGAGGGCGCGGAGATCGCCGGGGACGTCCTGAACGCCATAGGGGCCGTAGAGGCGCGACCAGAGCGGATCGTCGAGGGAAATGAGGGGCATGGAAAGCCTTGCGGGAATGCAGGAGCCGCACTCTCTCCAGCCGCCGCCTCCGCCGCAAGAGCCGGCAGGCGCGCGCAGACGCGGCCGGATCCGGGGCGCGACGGCCCTAGGCGTCGAACCCCGGGCGAGCGTCGGGACCGCAAGCCCGTCCGGCCACCCAAACGAAACGGGAGCGCCCCATGGGGCGCTCCCGTCGAAACGTCGGCCGTGGCGGAGGGCTCAGGAGGCCGAGACCTTGGCGTCCTTGTCCTGCTTGTCCGCGTAGATCAGCAGCGGCTTGGCGCGGCCCTCGACGACCTCGTCGTTGACCACCACCTCTTCCACGCCCTCGGAGCCGGGCAGGTCGAACATGGTGTCGAGCAGCACGTTCTCCAGGATCGAGCGGAGGCCGCGGGCGCCGGTCTTGCGCTCGATCGCCTTGCGGGCGATCGACGACAGGGCGGCGTCGGTGAAGGTGAGCTTCACCTCCTCCATCTCGAACAGGCGCTGGTACTGCTTCACCAGCGCGTTCTTCGGCTCGGCCAGGATCTGGACCAGGGCGGCCTCGTCGAGGTCCTTCAGGGTCGCGATCACCGGCAGACGGCCCACGAACTCGGGGATCAGGCCGAACTTCAGCAGGTCCTCGGGCTCGAGATCCATCAGCACGTCGCCGATGCGGCGGTCGTCCTCGGAGCGGACCTCCGCCCCGAAGCCCATCGCCGAGCCCTTGCCGCGCTGGGAGATGATCCGGTCGAGGCCCGCGAAGGCGCCGCCGCAGATGAAGAGGATGTTCGTGGTGTCCACCTGCAGGAACTCCTGCTGGGGATGCTTCCGGCCGCCCTGGGGCGGGACGGAGGCCACGGTGCCCTCCATGATCTTCAGAAGCGCCTGCTGGACGCCCTCGCCCGACACGTCGCGGGTGATCGAGGGGTTGTCCGACTTGCGGCTGATCTTGTCGACCTCGTCGATGTACACGATCCCGCGCTGCGCCCGCTCGACGTTGTAGTCGGCGGACTGGAGCAGCTTGAGGATGATGTTCTCGACATCCTCGCCGACGTAGCCGGCCTCGGTCAGGGTCGTCGCGTCGGCCATCGTGAACGGCACGTCGAGGATGCGGGCGAGCGTCTGCGCGAGCAGAGTCTTGCCGCAACCGGTCGGACCGATCAGCAGGATGTTCGACTTCGCCAGCTCCACGTCCTGCTGCTTCTGGGCGTGGTTGAGGCGTTTGTAGTGGTTGTGGACGGCGACCGACAGCACGCGCTTGGCCACCTGCTGGCCGATCACGTAGTCGTCGAGCACCTGGCAGATCTCGGTGGGCGTGGGCACGCCGTCGGACGATTTCACCAGGGAGGTCTTCGTCTCCTCCCGGATGATGTCCATGCACAGCTCCACGCACTCGTCGCAGATGAACACGGTGGGGCCCGCGATCAGCTTGCGGACCTCATGCTGGCTCTTTCCGCAGAAAGAGCAGTAGAGCGTGTTCTTCGAGTCCTGTCCGGTCGGCTTGGTCATCCAGTTCTCCCGCCCCGCGGTCCGCGCCACGGGGTCACCGTAGGGCCTCGAACCTTAAGGGATCGCTAGCTCTCAGGCCGCGAATCCCGGCGTTTCTCCCATTCCTGCACGCCGCGGCGGCCGAGGCAAGGGCGAAGCCCGTGCATTTCCGACCTGCGGCGACGACGAAACCGTGATCCCGTGGTCGCTTGCGGCGGCGCGCCGCGTGTTTTTCGGGGGCCCCGCGCGGGCGGAGCCCCTGCGCCGCGGCCCTCAGGCCGAGGGGGCCTCCGGCTCGGCCCGGCTGGTCACGATCTCGTCGATCAGGCCCCAGTCCTTGGCCGTCTCCGGCGACATGAAGTTGTCGCGCTCCAGCGCGGCCTCGACCGTCTCGTAGTCCTGGCCGGTGTGGCGCACGTAGATCTCGTTGAGGCGACGCTTCAGCGCCTCGGTCTCGCGCGCGTGGATCAGGATGTCGGTCGCCTGGCCCTGGTAGCCGCCGGAGGGCTGGTGGACCATCACCCGGCTGTTGGGCAGCGAGAAGCGCATCCCCTTCTCGCCCGCGGTCAGCAGCAGCGAGCCCATCGAGGCCGCCTGCCCCACGCAGAGCGTCGAGACCTTCGGGCGGATGTACTGCATCGTGTCGTAGATCGAGAGCCCCGACGTCACCACCCCGCCCGGGGAGTTGATGTACATCGAGATCTCCTTCTTGGGATTCTCCGCCTCGAGGAACAGCAGCTGCGCGACGATCAGCGTCGACATGCCGTCGTGGACGGGGCCCGAGACGAAGATGATCCGCTCCTTCAGCAGGCGCGAGAAGATGTCGTAGGCGCGCTCGCCCCGGGCGGTCTGCTCGACCACCATCGGGACCAGGGTGTTCATGTAATGCTCGACGGGGTCCTTCATGAGATCGGCCTTTCGGGTGGGGCGCGCCGCGCGGAACGGGCGGCGGGGTCAGGTCGGGGGCCGTCGCGCGGACCCGGACGGGGGCGCGGCGAGGGCTGAAAAGAAGCTCGCCTAGAAGTCCTATGCGCTCGACCGACCCGCTTCAAGGGCGCCCCGGAGCCGAGCCCGGGGCGCCGATGCGGGCCGGCCGCGCGGAGCTGCACGGCCAGGCGAGGCCCGCCCGGCGAGGCGTTCATCCTCCGGTCATTCTCGCGGACAGCATGACGGGGCGGCTTTAACAGATCGTTATGCGATGGCCCGCTAGACGGCGGGGGCGATCCGGGCGCGGCAGGCCGCCGCCGACGGGCGCGCCGCGGCGGGCTTCGGGCCCCTGCGGCGATCGGTTGGCTGTGCGAGGAGGCGGGCCATGGCGGGCTCCACCCTGATCGAGGACGCGGACGCGCTGGCGGGCGGCGTGCTGATGGACGGACTGGGCGGCGACGCCGGCTTCGGGGAGACCGCGGTCGAGCGTCTGGACGACGGCCACTCCCCCTTCATCGACCTCTCCGCCCTGTTCGGCGACGGCCTGAGCTTCTTCGGGCGGACCTATTCGGGCCTGTTCGTGAACACGAACGGCAACGTCACCTTCGCCGCGCCGCTGACCAGCTTCACGCCCTTCGCCATCACCGCCGGAGAGACCGCGGGCCTGTTCCCCTTCTTCGCCGACGTCGACACGCGCGGCGGCGAGACAGGGGCGAGCCCGGGGGGAACCTCCTCGGGCGCGAACCGGGTGTGGTGGGACGTCGACGAGACGACGGGCCGCTTCACCGCCACCTGGGACGACGTCGGCTTCTACGAGGCGGACGTGACCCGCACCAACGCCTTCCAGCTCATCCTCGAGGACGCCTCGGGGCAGGACGGGCGGGCGGCCGGCGACTTCAACATCATGTTCCGCTACGAGAACGTCTCCTGGACCACGGGCGACGCCTCGGGCGGCGAGGGGGGGCTGGGCGGCGCCCCCGCCCGCGCCGGCTGGACCGCGGGCGACGGGGAGACGTTCTTCGAGCTCCCCCGCTCGGGCGACCAGGCCGCGATGCTGGCGCTCGACGCGACGGCCGGCAACACCGGGACCCCGGGCGTGTGGTACTGGGAGGTGCGCGACGGCGAAATTGCCTCCGCCGTCTCCGTCTCCGCCCCCGAGAGCGTGGTCGAGGGCGATGCGGGCGAGACGACCGTGACCTTCGTGGTGACCCGCTTCGGCGACCTCTCGTCCGAGATCGCGGTCGACTGGACCCTGCGCGGCGACACCGGCACGGGCCGGGCGCTGAGCTCGGACGACGTGACGGGCCTGCTGCCGCGCAGCGGCACGGCGACCTTCGCCGCCGGCGCCTCGGAGGCGACGGTGGAGCTGAAGGTGCGCGGCGACCTGGAGATGGAGCGCGACGAGGTGGTCGAGCTGCGCCTGACCGCGGCGCGCAACCTCTCCGATTCCTCCCCCGTCGTGATCGTCGAGGATCGCGCCCGCGTCGAGGTTCTGGACGACGACGCCCTGCCCCCGCCCCCGCCCCCGTTCGGCGCGCGGCTGTGGGGCGACCCGCACCTGACCACGCTCGACGGGCTGGGCTACGACTTCCAGGCGGTGGGCGAGTTCGTGCTGGTGCGCGGCGTCGGCGCCGACGACCCGCTCAAGGTCCACGTGCGGACCGAGGCGCTGACCGACGCCGTCTCGGTGATCAGCCAGGTGGGCGTGCGGCTGGGCGAGGCCCGCGTCACCGTCGACCTGCACCGGGCCGAGGCGCTGTGGGTCGACGGCGAGGCCGTTCGCCTGCGCGAGGGCGACGGCCCGCTGAGCGTGGGCGACGGCAAGGTCTATCTCAACGACGGCGTCTACACGATCGTCCAGGCCGACGGCGAACAGATCCGGGTGGAGCTGTTCGAGACGAACCTCAACGTGCAGGTCTTCCTCGACGAGGGGCGCGCCGCGGGCTCGACCCGCGGGCTGCTGGGCGACCTCGACGGGAACCCGGACAACGATCTGCAGCTGAACGGCGCGCCCCTGCTGCTGCCGGTGGATTTCGACCTGCTCTACGGCGATTTCGCCGACGGCTGGCGGGTGAAGACCGCGACCTCCCTGCTCGACTACCGCAAGGGCGAGACGACCGAGGACTACACCGACCGCAGCTTCCCCGGCGCGGCCGTGACGCTCGACTCCCTGCCCGAGGACCTGGTCGCCTGGGCGCGGGCGCAGGCCGAGGCGGCGGGCATCGCCGACGCCGCCGCGCTGGAGGCCGCGATCCTCGACATCGCCCTGACCGGCGACCTGAACTTCGCCTCGGGCGCCAAGGGCGTCTCGGGCGCCGAAACCGCCGTCGCGACCGCCCCCACGGATGCGCCGACGCCCACGACCACCCTGCTGCTGTCGCGCACCGGCAACGACCCGGCGGAGGGGGACGCGGGCTCGATCCTCGTCGACTTCGCGGTGACCCGCGGCGGCGACGTCTCGGGCGCGCTGCGGGTGAACTACACGGTCTCGGGCACGGCGGACCTGCTCTCGGGCGACGGTTTCGTGCGCTTCGAGGACGGGGAGACGACGAAGACGATCTCGGTCGAGATCGCCTCGGACGAGGTCGCGGAGCTGGACGAGACGGTGACGGTCGCGATCTCCACGGGCGCCGCGGGGGTGGCGGTGCTCGCCTCGTCCCGCACCGCGACGGTGCTGAACGACGACGGCGACGTCGGCTCGATCTTCGCGGTCGTGGCGAAACGCGACGCGATGCGGGAGGGCGACCGCGGCGAAAGCCTGGCCCGGTTCACCGTCGCGCGCACCGGCGACACGGCCGAGGCCGGCTCGGTCCGCTACGAGATCCTGACCGGCGACGGCAAGGTCGGCGGCGGCGACCTGGACGTGGCGAAGCTGACCGGCCGGGTCGATTTCGAGGCCGACGAGGCCTCCCGCACGCTGGAGATCGCGGTGGCGGGCGACCGTGTCGCCGAGGCGGACGAGCTGCTGGCGATCCGCCTGACCTCCGCCACGGGCGGCGTGCTCGGGGAGGACACGCGGGCGCGCACCGCGATCCTCGACGACGACGCCGAGGGCGGGCGCAAGGACGACCGGATCAAGGGCGACCCGGGCGACAACCGCATGGACGGCGGGCGCGGCGACGACCGCCTGCTGGGCGGCAAGGGCGACGACCGGCTGCTGGGCGGCGCCGGCCGCGACCGGCTGGAGGGCGGCGACGGCAAGGACCGGCTCGCGGGCGGCGAGGATCGCGACCGCCTCTCGGGCGGCGGCGCGCGCGACAAGCTGGAGGGCGGCGCGGGCAACGACGACCTTTCGGGCGACGGCGGCGACGACGTGCTGAGCGGGGGCGCCGGCAAGGACGTCCTGCGCGGCGGCTCGGGCGACGACCGGCTCGAGGGCGGCAAGGGCGACGACCTGCTGATCGCCGGCGCCGGGCGCGACCGGATCGAGTTCGCCCGCGCCGACGGCCGCGACGTGGTCAGGGGCTGGGAGGACGGCAAGGACCGCTTCGTCATCGACGTGAAGGGCGCGGGCTTCCGCGACCTGGACATCGACCAGCACCGCAAGCACGTGGTGGTCGACTACGGAAAGGGAGAGTTCAAGATCCTCGACGCCGACGCCGACGACCTGGGACGCGGCGACTTCCTCTTCGGCTGAAGCCCCCGGGCGTCCGCAGGGACCGACCCGCCCGCGGGCCGGGCGGGCGCTCGCGAGCCTGTTGCGGGAGTTTCAGCGCCGTCCCGCAGCCGGGCCGCCCCAACGTGCCAAGGCGCAGAAGCGGGCGGCGCGGCGGCGAAAGGTTTGGCGCCGGACGGATTGCAGACGAGTGTGTCGCGGATCGCGGCAGGACCGCCGGGGAATCTCGGGGGGCGCGGCCGACGGAATGCGGCTCGTCGGCGGGAGGATTGCGACGGGTCGGCGGCAGGGATGCCGGTCGCCGTCCGGCGGACTGCCGCTGGCCGGCCGAAGGATTTCGGTGGATCGACGGGCGCTTGCGGCGGCTCCGTCGGGACCGCCGGCCGGCGTGGCGCCGGTCTGCTCAGAACTCCAGGCCGCCGCCGATGCTCCAGCCGAAGACGTTGTCGCCGGTGATGACCGAGAGGCGCAGGCTGGCGCCTTCGAGGCCGATCTCGGGGACCGCCTCGCGGTCCACCAGCTCCAGCCCGAGGCCGAACTCCGAGATCCAGTCGACCCCCAGCGCCCGGGCGCCCTCGCCCTCGATCCAGGTGCCGGCGCCGAAGAGGATCCAGCGCAGCTCCCGCCCGAAGACCGAGTGGCGGGTGGGCCCGTCGAGCTCGCCGTGCAGCGACATCACCGCGAAGCTCACGTCCCCCTCCAGCACCCGGCTCGAGGCGGAGTAGGTGGAGCCGTAGACGTAGTTGACCCGCCCGGTGGTGGTGACGTTCACGTCGCCGGGGATCGCGGTCACGTGGTCCAGCCGCAGGGCCGGACCGTAGAGCAGCTCCTGCACGTCCCAGTTGAACAGCAGGTCGTCCGTCGCCTTGTCGAGCCGCGCGGCGCCGGGGCCCACGAAGGTCGTGTCGTCCTGCACCATGCCCCAGCCCGCGGTCAGGATCGGGGTGACCGAGAGCCGGGGCGTCAGGTCGTAGGCGACGCCCAGGCCGCCCATCGCGGTCCAGGCGTCGATGCGGTTGCGGGGCGAGGCCTCGAACCGGGTGCCCGCGAAGAACGGGCCGTAGTCGGTGGAGGCGGTGAACCAGCTCAGCGTGCCCTCGGCGTAGAGGTCCCCGCCCAGCAGCTCGGTGTCGCGGAAGCGGTGCTTGGGCGAGGCGGCGAAGCGGCCCAACTCGGTGTCGCCGGCGCCGGCGCCGTTGGAGATGGTGAAGCTCGACGCGTTCACCCCCGGCAGGGCGGCGAAGCCGGTCAGGCCCAGCACCTCCTTGCCGAAGTCGCCCTGCCGCGCGGCCTGGCGCACGGCCTTGCGGACGGAAGCGGCGGTCTGCCCGGCGGCGGGCGCGGCCTCCACGGCCAGCAGGCCCAGCGCGGCGAGGCCCATGGCGGACAGGCGGACGAGCCGCGGGCCGACGGCGCGGCGGGGCTCAGGGCGGCGCGGCGGGTTCGGTCGGTCGCTCACAGGGCGTCCCCCTCTGCGGATCCGCCCGAGGGCGGCGGCGGCGGAATGGCGCGTCGGTCCAGCATAAGGGGTTTCGCGCCCGGGCAACCCCCGAACCTCGTCCCGGAGCGCGACGCGCGCCGACCTGCGGCGCGCGAGCGACGCCCGGGCAGGCATCCCGCCCGGGTTGCGCAGGCCGAGCGCCAGGCTGTCCGCGCCCCGCGATCCCTTCGGGCGTCCGGGCGCGCCCGCCCGCGACGGGCCCAAGCCCGCCCGCAGGGCGCCTCCGGGCCCGACCGTCCGACGCGCGCCGGCAGGAAGGTCCCGGCGGTCGATCCTGACCCGCCGGGGCGGGCCTCGCCGCTGCCGCCCGGCGGCGAAGCGCGGACGAACGGGCGGCGCCGAAACGCAAAACGGCCCGCCGGAGGGGCGGGCCGTCGAAGCAGGTCGGTCGCCGCGGAGGCGGCGGATCAGGCCGCGGCGGTCTCGTCCTCGGCGTCCATCGCCTCGAGGCGGGACTGGAGCTCATCCTTGGAGACGGAGACCTCGGTGATCTGCGCGAGCTCGAGGATGTAGTCGACGACCTTGTCCTCGAACAGGGGCGCACGGATCTGCTGCATCGCGCCCTCGTTCTGCTTCACGTACTCGAAGAACGCCTGCGGGGGCACGTTCATCTGCTGCGCCTGGCGCACGATCCGCTGCATGATCTCCTGCTCGGAGACCTGGATCTCGTGCTTGGTGCCGGTCTCGGCCAGCAGCAGGCCCAGGCGCACGCGGCGGGCGGCGAGCTTCTTGTGCTCCTCCGTCGGCTCGATGGCGTCATGGTTGTGGCCCTGCACCTCGGGGTGCTCCTCGTGCCACAGCTGGTGGGCGATCTGCTGGGCCTCGACGTCGAGCAGCGAGGCGGGCAGGTCGAAGCTGACGGCCTCGTCCAGCGCGTCGAGCAGCTTGCGCTTGACCAGCGCGCGCGAGGCGACGCCGTACTCGTTGGCCAGCTGCTCGCGCACCTGCTCCTTCAGGCCGGCGAGGTCGTCGGAGCCGAACTGCTTGGCCAGCTCGTCGTCGATCTCGGCGGTCTTCGGCGCGGCGACGGTCTTGGCGGTGCAGGTGAACACCGCCTCTTTGCCCGCCAGGTGCTCGGCCTGGTAGTCCTCGGGGAACGTGACGGTCACGTCCTTGGTCTCGCCGGCCTTGATGCCGACCAGCTGCGGCTCGAAGCCGGGGATGAACTGGCCGGAGCCGATCACCAGCTGGAAGTCCTCGGCCGAACCGCCCTCGAAGGGCTCGCCGTCGACCTTGCCCACGAAGTCGAAGGTGAGCTGGTCGCCCTCCTCCAGGGCCGCGCCCTCCTCGCGGGGCTCGAAGGTCTGCGCGCCCTCGGCGAGCTTGGCCAGCGCCTCGTCGACGTCGGCGTCCTCGACCACCGCGACCGGCTTCTCGAGCGCGATCTTGGAGAAGTCGGGCTCCTCGATGTCGGGCAGCTTGTCGTAGGCCAGCTCGAGGTGGAGGTCGTCGCCCTCGTCGAAGTCCTGGTTGGTGACCTTCACGTCGGGCTGCAGGGCCGGACGGTCGCCGGTCTGCTCGAAGTGATCGCGGATGGCGCCGTCGACCGTCTCCTGCACGATCTCGCCCAGCAGGGACTTGCCGAACATCTTCTTGAGCAGCGGCAGCGGGGCCTTGCCCTTGCGGAAGCCCTTCATCTGGACCTCCTCGCGGGCGGCCTCGAGCTTCTCGTTCATCTTCGCCGCGAGCGCCGACGCGGGCAGCGTCATCGCATAGGCGCGGCTCAGACCTTCGGACTTGGTTTCGACGACCTGCATTTTACGTCCTGCTCCAGCTTCGTCTCGGCCGCTCGCGGAGGCGTGGTGCGGGCGGAGGGACTTGAACCCCCACGCCTTGCGGCACGAGAACCTAAATCTCGCGTGTCTACCGGTTCCACCACGCCCGCAGCGGCCGCCGCCGGCCGGGGCCGGCGCGGATTCGGGGGGTGACTATCAGGGTTCCGCGCGGGGCGCGAGTCCTGATCGGCGGGTTTCCGACCGGTCCGGCCCGAGCGCGGCGGACCGGGAGCGACGGGCGGCGGGGGCGGCGGGCGCGGGCGGGGGCCGAGGCGCACGCCCGGCGGGCGCCGCCGCTTCGCCATCGCGCCGCCGCAACCGGGGTCATTGCGCCTCATTGCTCGCCGGGCCCCGGCTTCCGACCTAGCTGGCAGGTTGCGGCGCCGTCCTGCGGGAATGCGGGCGCGGCGCCGACCGCAACCGGAGAGAAACACCGATGGACCTGATCCGCATCATCCTGTCGATCCTGCTGCCGCCCCTGGGCGTGTTCCTCCAGGTGGGCATCGGTCTGCAGTTCTGGGTCAACATCCTGCTGACGCTTTGCGGCTACATCCCCGGCATCGTGCATGCCGTGTGGATCATCGCACGGCGCTGAGGGCCATCCGGGCGGACGCCGCCCGGGCGAGGAGACGAACAGCCATGCGACACGAGACCGTTCTGGACGGAAAGCCGCTCGATCCCGCGGCGGACGGCGACCGCGACCACCTGCGCGCCGCCGAGCGCGCCCGCTTCGCCTCGGCGGCGGCGGGGGAGCCCCTGTCGGGCTCGGCCCTGACCACCGAGGAGGAGGAGGTGCTGCGCCGCGCGGAGCTCGCCGCCAAGTGGATGGACAGCCGCTTCCGCCTGCCCCTGACCGACTTCCGCTTCGGCCTCGACGGGCTGCTGGGGCTGATCCCCGGCGTGGGCGACGGCGCGGGGCTGCTGGTCTCGGGCTACGTGGTCTACACGGGCTGGAAGGTCGGCCTGCCGATGCCGCTGCTGCTGCGCATGGCGGGCAACGTCGCGCTGGACGCGATCGTGGGCGCGGTGCCGCTGCTGGGCGACCTGCTGGACTTCGCCTTCAAGGCCAACCGCCGCAACGCAGCCCTGCTGCGCGAGCATTTCGAGACGCGTTCCGCCGCGCTCTGAGCCCTTTCGCGCGGCGGCCGCCGGTCGCCGCGCCTTGCGCTCCCCGCCCCTATCGGGCGCCGGGGGCGAGCAGATCCCTCAACACCCCCGGAAGCTGCTCCGCGAGGTCCTCGGCGATCAGGCCGGGGCCGAAGCGGCGCGCGGCCTCGACATGCAGCCAGGCGGCGGTCTTGGCGGCCTCGGCCGGGGTGAACCCGCGCGCCATCAGCCCCGCCGCGATCCCCGCCAGCACGTCCCCCGCCCCCGCGGTGGCGAGCCAGGGCGCCTCGCGCCCGTAGGCGGCGGAGTGGATCCAGGCCCGGCCGTCGGGTCCCGCGATCACCGTGTCCGCCCCCTTCAGCAGCACCCCCGCCCCGGCCCGCGCCGCCGCCTCCCGCACCACGTCGAGACGCGAGAGGGCGGGGCCGCGGGTCGGCGGCTCGGCCAGCCGCTCGGCGAGGTCGGGGAAGAGGCGCGCGAACTCGCCCATGTGGGGCGTCAGCAGGGCGCCGCGGTGCAGACGCTCGAACAACGTCTCGGGCGCCTCGGCGAAGGCGGTCAGGGCGTCCGCGTCCAGCACCGTGGACCGCCCGGCGGCCAGCGCCGCCTCGACCAAGAGGCGCGCGCGCTCGGGCGCGCCCAGGCCGGGGCCGAGGACCAGGGCGTTCAGCCGGCGATCCTCCAGCATCTCCGACAGCGCGTCGGCGTCCTTCACCGGGCGCAGCATCACCGCGTCGAGGCGGGCGGCGTTTTCGATCAGCGCGGCGGGCGGGCAGCCGAGGGTGACGAGCCCCGCCCCCGCCCGCAGCGCCGCGCGCGCCGCCATCCGCGCGGCGCCGCCGCGCCCGACCCCGCCCGAGAGCACCAGGACGTGGCCGTGGCCGTACTTGTGATCCCCCGCCCGCTTGGCGAGAAGCTCCGCCGTCGGGGCCGAGACCAGCCGCGCCGGCGGCGTCTGGGGCGGGGGGGCGGAGGGCGCCTGCGCGGGCGAGGCGGCCGAGGTGCGGGCGGCGAAGCGGGCGGCGGCCTCGGCGGCGGCCGCGCGCTCCGCCTCGGTGGCGGTCTCCGGCTGGCGCGGCGCCAGGGTTCCGTCGGCCTGGAGGGTCCAGCCCACGCCGCGCGCGGCCGCGTCGTCCGGCACGCGCGGGGCCGGGCGCGCGGCGGGGGGCGAGACGGCGAAGGGCCAGGAGGGGAGCCACGAGGGCAGCCACGGGCCCAACCCGATATCGCGCACCGCGAGCCGCCCGCACAGCGCCGGCCCGTCGGCGAGGTGGTGGCCGAGCTTGGCCGCGTGGAAGGTCACGGTCAGGTCCGCCTCGACCGCGGCGCCCAGCGCCCGGCCCGAGTCCGCGCAGAGGCCCGAGGGCACGTCGACCGCCACCCAGCGCTCCCCCCGCTCGCCCCGCCCGTAGCAGGCGGCATCGGCGAGCAGCGCCTCGACCGGGCCCTCCGGCGGACGCGAGAGGCCGATGCCGAAGAGCGCGTCCACGACCAGAGCCGGCTCGCCGCCCTCGCCGGCGGCGAAGGCGCGCGCCGCGGCGTCGTCGAGCGGGGCGACGACGCCGCCCATGGCCCGCCAGCGCGCCTCCATCGCCTGGGCGTCCCCGCCCTCCGCCGGCCGGCCCAGGGCCAGGACCCGCGCCCGCCAGCCCCGCTCGACCAGGCGGCGGGCGATCACGTAGCCGTCGCCGCCGTTGCCGCCGGGGCCGCACAGGATCACGGCCTCGCCCGGCAGGTCGGCGAGGTCGGGGAAGCTCTCGAAGATCGCCGCGACGGTCTCGGCGCCCGCCCGCTCCATCATCTCGCGGCCGGGGTAGCCCTCGGCCATCGCGGCGGCCTCGAGGGCGCGCATCTGGGCGGAGGTCCGCAGCTCGGGATCCATGGCGACTCGCTTTCCCTTCATCTTTGCCCAAGGTTTGGGCAAACTGCCTTCGCAACGGGCGCCTCGCGTCGATTCCCGTCCGGCGACGGTTCCCGCGCCCCGGCGCCCATTGCATCCCACCGGCCGATGCGCTTGGCATGCGGCCTGCATGAACATCACGCGCGGCGAACGGGGGCGTCCGGCCCTCCGCCGCAGCGGACAACGAGGGAGCCCGCAGGTCCATGAAGAAGATCGAGGCCATCATCAAGCCGTTCAAGCTCGACGAGGTGAAGGAGGCGCTCCAGGAGATCGGCGTGCAGGGCCTTTCCGTCATCGAGGCGAAGGGCTTCGGCCGCCAGAAGGGCCACACCGAGCTCTACCGGGGCGCCGAGTACGTCGTGGACTTCCTGCCCAAGATGAAGCTCGAGGTCGTGGTCGACGAGGACATGGTCGAGCGCGCGGTGGAGGCGATCGTCGCCGCCGCCCGCACCGGCAAGATCGGCGACGGCAAGATCTTCGTCTCGAACGTCGAGCAGGCCATCCGCATCCGCACCGGGGAAGAGGGCGCCGACGCGCTCTGACCCCTGCGGGCCGCCCATCCGCGGCCGCCCGCCGCAGCGGGCGCCGCAAGCCGAACGCCCCCGGCCCGTATACAAGGGTCCCCAAGGTGGGACC
Source organism: Albimonas marina (assembly GCF_029223255.1). Taxonomy (GTDB): domain Bacteria; phylum Pseudomonadota; class Alphaproteobacteria; order Rhodobacterales; family Rhodobacteraceae; genus Albimonas. The sequence goes on along the minus strand of NZ_JARHUC010000006.1, from coordinate 84,910 downwards.
CGGGCCTGAACGGGGCCCCATGCGACACCAAGGAGAGGATCCAGCATGACCGACGCCGCTTCCGTCGTGAAGAAAATGAAGGACGAGGAGGTCGAATACCTCGACCTGCGCTTCGTCGACCCCAAGGGCAAGCTGCAGCACGTCACCGTCATCGAGTCCGAAATCGACGAGGACTTCCTGACGGAAGGCTTCATGTTCGACGGCTCGTCGGTGGCCGGCTGGAAGTCGATCGACAAGTCGGACATGAAGCTGCTGCCCGACTGCACCTCGACCTACATGGATCCGTTCTTCGCCGAGAAGACGATGTGCATCCACTGCGATGTGCTCGAGCCGGACACCAACGAGTACTATGAGCGCGACCCGCGCGCGACGGCGAAGAAGGCCGAGGCCTACCTGAAGGCGTCGGGCATCGGCGACGCCTCCTACTGGGGCCCCGAGGCCGAGTTCTTCCTCTTCGACAACGTCAAGTACGCGGTCGAGATGAACAAGGTGTCCTACGAGGTCGACGCCGTGGACGGCGCCTGGAACTCGGACGCCGACTTCGAGATGGGCAACATGGGCATGCGCCCGCTGGTCAAGGGCGGCTACTTCCCGCTGCCGCCGGTGGACCACATGCAGGACATCCGCGCCGAGATGCTCTCGACGATGGCCCGCATCGGCATGAAGGTCGACAAGCATCACCACGAGGTCGCCTCGTGCCAGCATGAGCTGGGCCTGGTGTTCGGCTCGCTGACCGAGCAGGCCGACGCGATCCTGAAGTACAAGTACATCATCCAGCAGGTCGCCAACGCCTACGGCAAGTCGGCCACCTTCATGCCCAAGCCCATCGCGGGCGACAACGGCACCGGCATGCACGTCAACCAGTCGATCTGGAAGGACGGCAAGCCGCTGTTCGCGGGCGACAAGTACGCCGACCTCTCCGACGAGGCGCTGTGGTACATCGGCGGCGTGCTGAAGCACGCGAAGGCGCTCAACGCCTTCACCAACCCGTCGACCAACTCCTACAAGCGCCTGATCCCGGGCTTCGAGGCCCCCGTGCTGCTGGCCTACTCGGCCCGCAACCGCTCCGCCTCGATCCGCATTCCGTGGACCGAGTCGCCCAAGGCCAAGCGCGTCGAGACCCGCTTCCCCGATCCCTCCGCGAACCCCTACCTCGCGTTCTCGGCGCTCCTGATGGCCGGCCTGGACGGCATCAAGAACAAGATCGATCCGGGCGAGGCCGCGGACAAGGACCTGTACGACCTGCCCCCCGAGGAGCTGGCCGGCATCCCGACCGTGTGCGGCTCGCTGCGCGAGGCGCTGAACTCGCTCGAGGACGACTACGAGTTCCTGACCGCGGGCGACGTGTTCACCCGCGACCAGATCGAGGGCTACGCGGAGCTGAAGTGGGAGGAGGTCTACGCCTTCGAGCACTGCCCGCACCCCATCGAGTACAAGATGTACTACAACCTCTGATCGCTGAAGATCGGACCGAGGGAACACCGGGGGCGGCGCCGAAAGGCGCCGCCCTTTTCCGTCGGCGGGCGCCTCCCTCGGGCGCCGTTCATCTCGGGGCGCGGTCGGGCCGGGCAGGATGCCGCTGGGGAAGATCCCCGGGCAGGACCGCCCGGGGACGCTCGCCGAGGGAGGACGGCCGATGGATTTCATCAAGCGATTGCCGGAACCGGACCGGGGCGGCTACGCCTCGGCGCTGCAGCTGCTGGTCGACGCGCAGGCGGATGACGGCTCGGGCCCGCCCGGCCATGCGATCGTGGCGCATGTCGACAGCGGGGTCGCGCCGCATCCCGGCATCGGCTGGGCGCCCGGCGGGCCGCCGCCCGCCTGGCTGCTGCTGGACCGCGGCCGGAACTTCCTGGACGGCGCCTGCGACACGCCCGGCGCCCCGCCGCCGGGGACCGACTGCCGGCCCATCGCGGACATGACCCGCTCGGGCGGGCTGGGCGACGGGCTGATCGAGTGGCCGGACCACGGGGTGAAGACCCTCTCGGCGCTCTGCGGGAACGTGCCGGGACGGCTGGTCGGGGTGGTTCCGGGCGTGCGGGTGATCCCCTACCGGATCTCGAACGGGCCGCTTTTCTACAGCCCGATGGGGGTGGGGCCGGTGTCGACCCGGCAGGCGACCGCGCGGCTGGGCTGGGCGCTGGACCACCTGCTGGGCCAGCCGCAGGTCCCCGGCGTGGTGACGATGTCGATGGGCAATCCCGGCTGGCTGGGCCCCGCCTACGGCCCGCTGGTCGCGGCGCTGGGGGGCGAGGTCGGCATTGCCGACAACGTCGCGGCGGCGGTGAACCGCTGCTACGAGGCCGGCGTGATCCTGTGCTGCGCGGCGGGGCAGGTGATCGACTCGGTGATCTATCCCGCGTTCTGGGAGCGGACCGTCGCCGTCTCGGGCTACGACGCGCAGGGAACCGGGGGCCAGTGCCGCCACTACCCGCCGGGCGGCTATCGCCACGGGAGCGACCGGGTGGACGTCCACGCGCAGGCGATGCGGATCAACCGCGCGGGCTTCGACTTCGCGGCCGTCCCCCCCGCCCCGGAATGGGCCGAGGACGGGGACGCGGGCGAACCCTCCGGCACCTCCTACGCCACCCCGCAGGTGGCGGGGGCGGCCGCGCTGTGGCGCAACTTCCACAATGGAAGGCTGGAGGCGATGTGGGGCGCGCCGGGGGAGCGGTGGAGGATCGTCGAAGCCTTCCGCCACGCCCTGCACGCCAGCGCGAAGACGATGCAGGCCGACATGCGCCCGCCGCCCGGCGCGGGCTGGTCGCCGATCCCCACGCTCGACATTCCCGCGCTGCTGGCGATGGAGCCGAAGGCGGACTGGCCGTTGCACAAGCGCCCCCCCGCGGCCTGAACGGCGGCCGGGGCGCCCCGCGCGTCGCGGAGCGCGGGAGGCCCCGGGTCAAGCCCGGGGCACGGCGCCCGGGCGGCGGGCGCAGGGCGGGACCCCGGGTCAGGCCCGGGGCGCGGCGCCTTGGAGATCGGAGGCGCCGGCTCAGTCGGCCTTCGCGGCCTCCCGCGCGGCGCGGGCGCGCAGCGCGGGGCCGAGCTTGCGGGCGCCCTGCTCGGCCGGCAGTTCGGAGACCACGGCGTCGAGCGCGCGCCATTGCGCGGGGCTCAGCCCGTCGGCGGGGGTGATCAGGGTGCGCACGCCGAAAAGCGCCGCGCGGGTGCGCGGCAGGCGCAGGACCGTCTGCCGCTCGACCCGCAGCCAGGCGTCCTCGCCCAGGGCCAGCCGCTCGCGGTACATGGCGGTCTTCTGCGCCTCGGGCATCGGGGTCACGATCTCGGGGTGGGCTGCGAAGTGCCAGTTGGCCCGCCAGATCGGCCGCCCCGGCTGCACCCCGTCGAAGAAGCGCTGCACCCGGCGGGCGAGGTCGCCGGGATACTCCGGCACCGGCATGTGGATGCGCAGCAGCGGGCGGCCCAGCTTCTCGGACAGGGTCCAGTGGGCGGGGAAGCACAGGACCCCGGCGACGAGCACGTGCTCCTCGGCGCCCTCGGGCCTGGCCATCAGCAGGAGGTCGTCCTGCACCAGCCGGCCGGCGGCGGCGATGGGCGGCAGGTCGTCGAGCGCCACGCGCACCCCGTCCGGGCGGATCAGCGCGCGCGGTCCGTCGGGGGTGAAGCCGTGGCGGGCGACGACATGCTCGGCGATCGTCTCCAGCAGCTCGGCGGCGGCCTCCTCGCCCTCGGGCGTCGTGCCGTAGGCCCAGGCGGCATGGTCGGCGATCAGGCGATCGCGCTCGGCCATCTGGCCGGCGAAGTCCTCGGCGATCAGGAACCACTCGGCGGGGTCGAGCGGCTGGATCCCGGGCGCCACCGCCACCCGGGCGTTGGCGAAGGGGGCCACCGGCGCATAGGGCAGCGCCCAGGGCGGCAGGACGCCGGGGACCGCGGGCGCGGCATGGCCGGGAGCGGCGGCGGCGGAAGGCGCCTCGGTCATCGCGCAAGACCTTTCGAGCAATGCAGCAGGTTCACCCCGACCAGCGCCCGGTAGGCGGGGCCGAAGGTGGAGGCGAAGGCGAACCAGTCCATCCGCGCAGCCCTGGCGATCTCGCCGAAGCTGCGCTCGGCGGCCATCGCGGGCAGGAAGGGGGCGGCGGATTTCGGGATCGGGACCCAGTGGCGCAGGCCCGCCATGGCGATGGCGAAGCCGCCTTCCTCATGGACCTTCTTCGCCAGCGCGCGGGGGTCGGGGCCGCCCCAGCGGGGAACCGCCTCGGCCGAGAGGCCGGCCATCGCCTCGCCCTCGCGCCCCGCCTTCACGGCATAGGCGACATGCATGCGCATGTTGCCCGACAGGCGCTCGGCCAGGGCCCATTTCTCCTGCGGGGACAGTCGCTTGAGCCGCTCGGCGAAGGCGGGCGTCTGCGGCAGGTGCGGGGCGGGATCGTAGCGCAGCGGCTCGAGGAAGGAGACGAGGCCGAGGCCCGCCCCCTCCAGCGCGCCCAGCAGCTCGGGCACGGAATAGGGCCGGTCGCGGGAATGCAGCAGCAGGTCGTAGAGGCCGGCGTCCGAGGCCTCGTGATCGGTCACGAACGGGTTGCGGCGAAAGCCGTTGGTTTCTGGGGCCGCGGCCAGCGCCTCGCGCGCCAGCGCCACCTGGGTCGAGGGTTCGTCCTCCCCCAGCAGGGCGCGCAAGGCGTCCTGCATGGGATAGACCCCGTCGCGGCCGTAGGGGGCGTAGACCATCAGGCCCAGCCCGCCGGAGGGCGCCAGCGCCCCCGCCAGCGCGGCGAAGCCCGCATCGGGGTCGGGGAGGTGGTGCAGCACCCCGCAGCAGTCGATGTAGTCGAAGGCCCCGCGCTCGGCGGCGATCGCGGGGGCGTCGAGCAGGCTGCGCACCTCGTAGGTCGCGCGCAGGCCCCGCGCCTCCATCCGCGCCTTCGCGACGTCGCGGGAGGCTTCGGAGAGGTCGAGGTAGGTGATCTCGGCCGGGCAGCCGGCGTCGGCCAGCCGCTGGGCCATCATCACCAGCGCGTCGCCCGTGCCCCCGCCCGCCACCAGCGCCCGGAACGGCCGGCGCCAGTCGCGGCGGCCCTTGAACAGGAAGTGGTCGATCTCGATCGGGTCCGAGGGCGAGCCCTCCACCAGCCGGCGCGCCTCGTCGGCTGGATCGCGCTCGGGGTAGGGGTAGCTCTCGTACTGGCGTTTCACCGGGTCCATGGGGCCTCCTCGCGCCCCCCCTCTTCCGGCGCGGGGGCGGAGGGGTCAAGGGAGGCGGCGCACGTCGCGGTGGCGCCGTGGCGCAGGCGCCGCTAGTCTGCACGCTTAATCACGCGATTAAGATGACGTGACCCTGGGAGGACGACATGCGACGCGAGACGGTTCAGGTGCGCGGGCTGACTTTCAGCTGCCTGGTGGACGGGCCCGAGGACGGTCCGCTGGTGCTGATGCTGCACGGGTTCCCGGAGTATTCCGGGGCGTGGGAGGAGATGATCGCGCGTCTGTCGGACCGCTATTTCTGCGTGGCGCCGGACCAGCGCGGCTACAACCTGACCGACAAGCCGGCCGAGACCTCGGACTACGCGACCGGCAAGATCGGCGCCGACGCGCTGGCGATGATCGAGGCCTGGCGCCCGGGCGGGAAGGCCCATGCGCTGGTGGGCCACGACTGGGGCGCGGGCGCGGCCTACAACGCCGCGATCCGGGGCCCGGAGAAGATCGAGCGGCTGGCGATCATCAACGGCGTCCACCCCCTGCCCTTCCAGCGGGAGCTTCTGAAGGACGGCCCCCAGCGCGCCGCCAGCCAGTACATCCGCTTCCTGCGCCAGCCCGACAGCCATGAGAAGCTGGCCGCCGACGACTTCGCGGGCGTGCTGCGGATGCTGGACAAGAAGATGGACATGGCCTGGCTGACGCCCGAGAAGGCCGCCGCCTACAAGCGCGCCTGGGGCCAGCCGGGCGCGATGAAGGCGATGGTCGACTGGTATCGCGCCACGCCCCTGGTGGTGCCCGAGGTCGGCGAGGCCGCCGACGACACGCTGCTCGCCTCGCTCGACCCGCAGACGATGCGCATCCGCATGCCGCATCTGCTGATCTGGGGCATGGAGGACGGCGCCCTGCTGCCCGAGAGCCGGGAGGGCCTGGCGGACCTGTGCGACGACCTCGAGGTGGTCGAGATCGAGGGCGCCGACCACTGGGTCATCCACCAGAAGCCCGACGAGGTGGCGGGCCTTCTGCGCCGCTTCCTCGACTGAGAGGCGGCGGGCGCGGGCGTCTGCGCCCCCGCCTCGCGCGCCGGCAGGCGCGTTCGCAGGATCGGCCGGCGACGCGCCCGCCGGGGGCGACGCCCGCCGATCCGGCGCCTGCCGCCTTTCAGGTCCAGGCGGAGGCCCCGGCGCTCCCGTCCGAGGACGGCCGGGAGCGCGCGACGCCCGCCCCTCGCGAAGACCGCGCGCCGCGTCCGCGCCCTCTTCCGCCGCTCCCGTCGCGCGGCTATCGTCGCGCGCATGAGCAGCTCCGCCCCGACCCCGCCCTCCGCCCCGTTCCCCGGCCCGCTCGCGGCGGGGGTCGCCATGGCCTACGATCCGCCGGTGATGGAGGCGCGGCGCTGGATCGCCGGGCGCAGCTTCCCCGCGGACCGGCCGCTGCTGAACCTCAGCCAGGCCGCGCCCGTCGACCCGCCGCCCGAGGACCTGCGCCAGGCGATCGCCGACGCCGCGCTGAACACGCCCCAGGCGCATCTCTACGGCCCGGTGCTCGGCATGCCGGAGCTGCGCGAGGAGATCGCCGCGCAGTGGTCCGCGGCCTACGGCGGCGACATCGCGATGGAGGACGTCGCCGTCACGCCGGGCTGCAACCAGGCCTTCTGCGCGCTGATGTCCACCATCGCCGGCCCCGGCGACGCGGTCCTGCTGCCCAGCCCGTGGTACTTCAACCACAAGATGTGGCTCGACATCACCGGGGTCGAGGCCCGCCCCCTGCCCTGCGACGGCGCCCTCGTCCCGATCCTCGCGGAGGCCGAGGCCCGCATGGCGGGCGTGAAGGCCATCGTGCTGATCACCCCCAACAATCCCACCGGCGCCGAGTATCCCGCCGGCGTGGTCCAGGCCTTCGCCGAGCTCGCCCGCCGCCACGGCGCGATGCTGGTGCTCGACGAGACCTACCGCGACTTCGACAGCCGCGAGGGCGCGCCCCACGCGCTGTTCCAGGACCCGTCCTGGCGCGACCACGTGGTCCAGCTCTACAGCTTCTCGAAGGCCTATCGGCTGACCGGCCACCGGGTCGGGGCGGCCATCGCCTCGCCCCTGCGGCTGGCGCAGGCGGAGAAGTTCCTCGACACCGTGACCATCTGCACCTCGCAGCTGGGCCAGATCGCGGCGCTGCACGGGCTTCGCCATCTCGCGCCTTTCGTCGCCGAGCAGCGCCGGGAGATCCTCGCCCGCCGCGCGGTGGTGATGCACGAGTTCCGCCAGGCCCTGCCGGAGTGGGAGCTGATGGGCTGCGGCGCCTATTTCGCCTGGCTGCGCCACCCGTTCGCCGAAAGCTCCGCCGAGCTCGCCAAGGCGCTGGTCGAGGAGCAGAGCCTGCTGATGCTCCCCGGCACGATGTTCACCCCCGGGGACGACCCGCTGGGCCCCTCGAGCTTCCGCATGGCCTTCGCCAACGCCGACGCAGACGGCCTGCGCGAGGCGCTGGCCCGGCTCGCCGCCTTCACCGCGGATCGGAAGGCGCGGGCGTGACCTCGAGCGACGCCTCGGAGGGGGCGGGCGCGCCCGCCCGCCGGGGACGCCGGTTCCTCGAGTTCTTCGCCGGCGGCGGCATGGCCCGCATCGGCCTGGGCGAGGGCTGGGAGTGCCTCTGGGCGAACGACTTCGACGCGGCCAAGTGCGCCGCCTACCGGGAGAACTTCGGCGGCGACCACCTGGTCGAGCGCGACGTGGCCAAGGTCGCCACCGCCGACATCCCCGGCCGGGCGGACCTCGCCTGGGCCTCCTTCCCCTGCCAGGACCTCAGCCTCGCCGGCGCGCGGCGGGGGATGCGGGTGGGGGGCTCGACCCGGTCCTCGGTGTTCTGGGCCTTTTGGTTCCTGGTCGAGCGGCTGGCCGCCGAGGGGCGCGCGCCGCGGGTGCTGGTGATCGAGAACGTGGTGGGGCTGGCCTCGGCCTCGGGCCACAAGGATTTCGCGGCGCTCTGCGGGGCGCTGGCGGCGGGGGGCTACCGCTACGACGCGCATGTGGTCGACGCCGCCGGCTTCCTGCCGCAGAGCCGCCCGCGCCTTTTCGTGATCGCCTGGAAGGAGGAGCCGCCCGCGCATCTGCTGCGCCGCGACGGCGACGGCACGCCCCTGCCGCCGAAGTCGCTGGCGACCGCCTTCACGCGCCTGGCCGAGGCCGCGCCCGCCCGCCGCCCCCTGCGCCTGCCCGCGCCGCCGCCGCGCAACCTGCAGCTTTCCGACGTGGTCGAGGAGGCGCCTTCGGACGTGCGCTGGCGCACGGCGGCGGAGACGAAGCGCCTGCTCGCGATGATGACGCCCCGCCACCTCGCCCGGATCGAGGCCGCGAAGGCCGAGGCGAAGCGCGACGGCCGCCCGGTCGCCGGCGCCCTCTACCGCCGCACGCGGCCCGACGGCGAGGGCGGCTCGGTACAGCGGGCGGAGGTGCGCTTCGACCTGGCGGGCTGCCTGCGCACGCCCGCCGGCGGCTCCTCCCGCCAGACGCTGGTGATGGTCGAGCCGTCGGGGCGGGTGCGCACGCGCCTGATGTCGGCGCGCGAGGCCGCCCGGCTGATGGGCCTGCCCGACGACTACCGCCTGCCGCGCCGCTACACCGACGCCTACAAGCTCGCCGGCGACGGCGTGGCCGCCCCGGTGGCCCGCTGGCTCGCCGCCCAGCTGATCGAGCCCCTGCTCGACCATCTCGACGCCCAGGAAGCCGCCGCCGCCGCCGAATGACCGACGCCATGACCGGGCGCCTCGGCGCGACGCCCGCGGGCCCGCGCGAAGCGCCTGTTCTTCGGAGCCGTCCGTCGCTGATGCCGTGAAGAGCGAGTCGGGGGGAGGGGTCCAGGATCGCGAAGCGACCCGCGCTTGCGCGGGCTTGTCCTTGACCCCTCTCCCCGACTCGCTCAGGCATCTTCAGCGACGGACGGATCCGAAGGACAGGCGCGGCCCTGTTCTTTGGTGAGCTCCCGAAGCGGCCTTCCGGGCGCGCCCAAGCGCGCCCCCGCGCAGCGGCCGGCCGACGAGCCCCGCCTCGGAGGCGCCCCCCTCCCCGCCCCGCGCGCCTTCCGCGGCCCGGGTCGCCCCTACGACATCGTGCGCGCCCCGCCCCGTTGCCCCCGCCTTCGCGAGTCTCTAAGACCCATGGTCGTCCCTCGCCTGCGATCCGAAGGCCCGATCATGCTGCATCTCCTCCGCCGCGCCTCGAAGACCTGGGCGTTCCGCATCCTCTTCGGCGTCCTGGTCGTCTCCTTCGCCGTCTGGGGCGTGGGCGACCTGGACCTGGGCGGGGCCGGCACGCCGGTCGCCTCGGTGGGCGAGGAGAAGGTCACCGTCGAGGACTTCGCCAACGGCCTGATCCGCGAGATGCAGTCCGTCTCGCGCCGCACCGGCCAGCCCGTCGACCGCGCCCAGGCCGAGGCGATGGGCCTGCCCCAGTCGCTGCTGGGCCGCATGGTCCGCGACGCCGCCCTGAACGAGGAGGCGCGCCGGCTGGGCATCTCGGCCGACGATCACGCGCTGCGCGAGGCGATCCTCGAGAGCCCCTCCTTCCAGGGGCTCGACGGGACCTTCGACGAGGACCAGTACCGTTTCGTGCTCGACCGCCTGGGCTTCCGCGTCGACCGGTTCGAGGACGACCTGCGCAAGTCGCTGGCGCGCGAGGCGGTGGCCCGCGGCGTGCGCGGCGGCGCCGTGGCCGCGCCCGGCCTCGCCGCCGATCTCGCCGCCTACGGGCTGGAGCGCCGGGTCTTCGCCGCGATCGACCTGCCCCTCGCCGGGGCGCCCGATCCCGGCCAGCCGAGCGAGTCCGACCTCGCCGCCTGGCACGAGGCGCATGCCGACGCCTACCAGTGGCCCGAGCGGCGCGACGCCGCCTGGCTGGAGATCTCGCCCGAGGCGCTGGCCGAGACGGTGGAGATCCCCGAGGAGCGTCTGCGCGCCGCCTACGAGGCCGCCGGCGCCCGCTACGCGATCCCCGAGCGCCGCGCCGTCGACCGGCTGGTGTTCCCCGACGAGGCCTCCGCCCGGGCCGCGGTCGACGCCATCGCCTCGGGCGAGAGCGATTTCGAGGCCGAGGTCGAGAAGCGCGGCCTCTCCCCCGCCGACGTGGACGAGGGCGAGGTGACCCGCGACGACTACGACGACGCCACCGCCGAGGCGATCTTCTCGGCCGATCTCGGCGTGGTCGGGCCGCTGCCCAGCTCGCTGGGCCCGGCGCTCTACAACGTGCGCGCCTCGATCCCCGCGCGCGTCACCCCCTTCGAGGACGCGCGCGAGGAGCTGCGCCGCCAGCTCGCCCGCGACGAGGCGCGCGAGCTCGCCCACCAGCGCGCCGAGGAGGCCGCGGACCTGCTGGCCTCGGGCGAGACGCTGGAGAAGATCGCCCAGGAGACCGGCCTGCCGCTGCGCGAGAAGACCGGCCTGACCCGCGACGGCATGGCCGAGGCCGCGGGCGTCGAGGGCTCGCCCGAGCTGATCGAGGAGGTCTTCGCCGCCGAGCCCGGCGAGGAGCGCGACCTGGTCGAGACCTACGGCGGCGCCTGGGCGCTGGTGCGGGTCGACGCGGTCACCCCCTCCGCCCCGCAGACGCTGGAGGAGGCGCGCGCGCAGGTCGCCGCCGACTGGGCCGACGCGCGCCGCCGCGAGGCGCTGACCGAGATGGCCGAGGCCGCCCGCGCCCGGCTCGACGCCGGGGAGCCGCTGGACGCGGTCGCGGCCGACCTGCCGGGCTCCCTCGTCCGCTCCCGCCCGCTGCGCCGGGACGAGGAGGACGCCGGGATCCCCGCCGCCGCGCGCGAGGCGCTGAGCCGCGCCGAGGCCGGCACCGCGGCCGTCGCCCCCTCCGCCGACGGGGTGGCGCTGGTGCAGCTGGTGGAGGTGATGCCCGCGGATCTCGAGGACGGCCAGGGCGCCGAGCTCGTCGGGCGATGGCGGGACGCGCTGGATGAGGCGGTCGCCAACGACCTTTACGTCTATTACGCCGCCGCCCTGCAGGAGCGGCTGGCCCCCCAGTACAACCCGCAGGCGATGGACCGCGCGATCAACTCGATCCGCTGACGGCGCCTCCGGCCCGGCCCCGGCCCCCTCTCCTGCGGGAGACGGGGGGCCGGGCGCGGCGGGCCGGCCCGCGCCGCCCCGTCGCTCCGCCCGCTTCGCGAGGCCCGTTCCGTCATGCAGATCAAACCCGAGTTCGCCGACTTCGAGGCCGCCTATTCGCAGGGCCGCAACGTCGCCGTCTATTGCACCATCCCCGCCGACCTGGAGACGCCCGTCAGCCTGATGCTGAAGCTGACCCAGGCGCGGCGCGACGCCTTCATGCTCGAGAGCGTCACCGGCGGCGACACCCGCGGCCGTTACAGCTTCATCGGCTTCAAGCCCGACCTGATCTGGCGCTGCCGGGGCGACAAGGCGGAGATCAACCGCTCCGCCCGCTGGGACTCGGAAGCCTTCGAGGCCGATCCCCGCAAGCCTCTCGAGTCCCTGCGCGCGGTGCTGGAGGAGAGCCGGGTGGAGCTGCCGGGCGGCCTGCCGCCGGGCATGGCGGGCCTGTTCGGCTATCTCGGCTACGAGATGATCGGCCAGGTGGAGCGCATCCCCCAGACCAACCCCGACCCGCTGGGCCTGCCCGACGCGGTGATGATGCGCCCGACCATCGTGGCGGCGGTCGACGCGGTGAAGGACGAGGTCACCTTCGTCACCCCCGTTCGCGCCGGCGACGGCGCCAACGCGCGCGCCGCCTACGCGCGCGCGGCCGAGCGGCTGTCGGACGCGGTCATGGACCTCGACCGCGCGGTCGGCGAGGGCCATGCCGACGGCGACCTGCGCGAGATCGGGGAGCCGGTCTCGAACACCTCCCCCGAGCGCTACGCCGAGATGGTGGCGACGGCGAAGGAGTACATCCGCGCCGGCGACATCTTCCAGGTGGTGCCCTCGCAGCGCTGGACGCTGGATTTCCCGCTGCCGCCCTTCGCGCTCTACCGCGCGCTGCGCCGCACGAACCCGTCGCCCTACATGTTCTTCTTCAACTTCGGCGACTTCCAGGTGGTGGGCGCGAGCCCCGAGATCCTGGTCCGCGTGCGCGGCGGCACGGTCACCATCCGCCCCATCGCCGGCACCCGCAAGCGCGGCGCCACCCCCGAGGAGGACGAGGCGCTGGAGGCCGAGCTGCTGGCCGACGCCAAGGAGCGGGCGGAGCACCTGATGCTGCTCGACCTCGGGCGCAACGACGTGGGCCGGGTGGCCAAGATCGGCACCGTCCACCCCACCGCCCAGTTCACCGTCGAGCGCTATTCCCACGTCATGCACATCGTCTCGAACGTCGAGGGCGAGCTGCGCGAGGACGTGGACGCGCTGGGCGCGCTGCTGGCGGGCCTGCCGGCGGGCACCGTCTCGGGCGCGCCGAAGGTCCGGGCGATGGAGATCATCGACGAGCTGGAGAGCGAGAAGCGCGGCGTCTACGCGGGCGGGGTGGGCTACATCTCGGCCGCCGACGAGATGGACATGTGCATCGCCCTGCGCACCTCGGTGGTGAAGGACGGCAAGATGTACATCCAGGCCGGGGGCGGCGTGGTCTACGACTCCGACCCGCAGGCCGAGTTCGAGGAGACCGTGAACAAGGCCAAGGCGCTGTTCACCGCCGCCTCGGAAGCCGGCCGCTTCGCCCCGCGCGGCAACCGCTGACGCGGGTCCGGGGGGCGGGGCCGGCGCCGGTCACGCCCCTCGTTCGCGTGGCGCCGCGTCCGGACCGGACCCGCTTTCGCGACGGACGGTCCTGCGGCGGCGCAGGGCGTCGAGCCCCAGCGCCGTGACCATCAGCCATTCCGGCGCGATCACGTGGCGCATGCGGTTCTGCTCGACCCCGTTGGCGACATGGGCGGCGGCGGTGAAGGCCGCGATCTGCAGGAGCAGCGCGAAGGTCAGCCCCGCGCGGCGCCCCATGAGCCCGCTGACCACCGCCCCCGCGGCCAGCAGGAAGCCGCCCCACAAGAGCGCGAACAGGCCCCAGCCCTCGGCCCCCTCGGCCCAGCGGGCGCCCTCGCGCGACTTGTCGGGGATCGGCATCCGCTCCCACCCGATGGGAGCGTAGAGCGGGTATTCCCAGCTCCACATTCGGTGGGAGCGCACGGCGGTCATCACCCGGCCCGCCGCCCATTCCAGCGGATGCGCCCGGATCTCGGCCACCGCCATCGCGAGGCATTCCTTCGAGCGCTCGATGATCGCGGGGTCGTGGACCGACTTGTCCCGCGCGGCCGGGGGGCCCGGCAGGAGGCCGTCGCGATGCGCCTGCTCGATGTCCTCGATCACCGGGCGGAAGCGGCAGCGGGCGCGCTGGTCGGCGTCCATCCACTCCACCGTCTGGGCGAGGTTCAGCCCCATCCAGGAGCCGTTGGAGAACAGCCCGTGCCGGTGCAGGTTCCACGCCGAGGGCGCGAGCGAGAGCGCCAGCGTCAGCGCGAAGGCCACGAGCGGGCCGGCGCGCAGCGCCCGCCTGCGGTCGATGGCGACGAGGCCCGCGAAGACCATCAGCATCCAGGCCGGGTGGAACAGCGGCCAGGTCAGGCACAGGAGCGCCGCCGCCAGCAGCGCCGCCGCCGCCCCGCCCCGCGCCCCGCGTGCGAACAGCGCCGCGGCGAAGGCGCCGGCGGCGAGCAGCGCGCAGCAGACGTGGGTGTAGAGCGTGAAGGTCTCGTAGAAGAGCGCGCCGGGCGACAGCGCGAACAGCCCCGCCGCCCCCCAGGCGAGCGGCCGGGCGACGCCCGCGAGCCGCAGGGTCCCCCAGATCAGCCCCGCGATCACGGGGGTGAGGCCGATGTGCAGCGCCCACAGTCCCTCGCTGACGCAAAGCTCGTCCGGGCCGCAGGCCGCCACGAACAGGCCGATCAGCCCGTTCCACAGCGGCGGCTGCGCGTGGAGGGAGAGGAGCGCGCCGGGAAGATCCTCGGCCAGCCGCTCCAGCGCCAGGATCTGCCACAGGCCCCCGATCACCGTGGGATCGACCGAGAGGCCGGCGCGGATCGCGAGCAGGCGGCTCGCGACGAAGGCGGCGAGGATCAGGGCGCCGGCCACGAGGTCCGACCGGGCCGGGCGCAGGGCCGCAAGGGCGGACGCGCCGCCCGGCCCGGGGGCCGGGCCGCGGCGCGCCGGTTCGGCGGCGGGCGCCGGGATCACTCGGTCGCGGCGGGGGCCGTGTCGCCGCCCGCGGGCGCGGCGGCCGGGGCGCTGTCGCCCGCGGGGGCCGCGGCGGGCGCGGCGCCGGCGGGGGTGGTGTCGCTCGACGCCGGCGCCGCGGGCGCGGCGGCGGGAGCCGAGGCGGCGGGCGCAGGCTCGGGCCTGGGCATCGGGAAGGCCAGCGCCGCGGCGACGGCGGCGACGGCGCACAGGAAGACGCCCATGATCAGTCCGCGGAGCATTCGGGTCTCTCCCTCATCTCGTCCGGGCCGGCGGAACGGGGCCGGCGGTTCGGTCGCCCCCGTGCGCGCGGGCGGTCGCCTTGACGGGCGCCGGGGCATCCGCGACATGTATAGCCGCCGCGCGGGCGGCATGGCCAGTTCGGCGCGCGGATCGCGACGCCGGGTCATCGGAATCACGAAGGAGGACCGGGGATGCTGCTGCTGATCGACAATTACGACAGCTTCACCTGGAACCTGGTCCACTACGTGGGCGAGCTGGGCGTCGAGACGAAGGTGATCCGCAACGACGACATGTCGGCGGCCGAGGCCTTGGCGCTGGAGCCGACCGCGGTGATGCTCAGCCCCGGGCCCTGCGACCCCGACCGCGCCGGCATCTGCCTGGACATGGTCGCCGCCTGCGCCGAGGCGAAGACGCCGCTCTTCGGCGTCTGCCTGGGCCACCAGACCATCGGCCAGAGCTTCGGCGGCCGGGTCCTGCGCTGCCACGAGATCCTGCACGGCAAGACCTCGGCCGTCTCGCACACGGGCGAGGGCATCTTCGAGGGCGTGCCGCAGGGCTTCACCGCCACCCGCTATCACTCGCTGATCGTCGAGCGGGAGACGCTGCCCGACGTCCTGCAGGCCACCGCCTGGACCGAGGACGGGACGATCATGGGCCTGTCGCACAGGACGCTGCCGATCCACGGGGTGCAGTTCCACCCCGAATCCATCGCCTCGGAGCATGGCCGGACGATCCTGGGGAACTTCCTGCGGCTCGCCGGGATGTCGCCCCTGAAGGCGGCCGCCTGATGTCGGAGGCGCTGAAACCGCTGATCGGGAAGGCCGCCGACGGCCCCCTGACCCGCAAGGAGGCCGAGGGCGCGTTCGACGCGATCATGTCGGGCGACGCCACCCCCGCCCAGATCGGGGGCTTCCTGATGGCGCTGCGCACCCGCGGCGAGACGGTCGAGGAGCTGACCGCCGCCGTCGCCGTGATGCGCGCCAAGATGACCCGCGTGCGCGCGCCCGAGGGGGCGATGGACATCGTCGGCACCGGGGGCGACGGCAAGGGCACGCTCAACATCTCGACCGCCGCGGCGCTGGTGACGGCGGGCGCGGGCGTGCCGGTGGCCAAGCACGGCAACCGCAACCTCAGCTCGAAGTCGGGGGCGGCGGACGCGCTGAGCCACATCGGTGTGAACGTGATGGTGCCCGCCGAGATCGCCCAGCAGGCGCTGGACGAGGCGGGGATCGCCTTCATGATGGCCCCCATGCACCACCCCGCGATGCGCTTCGTGGGGCCGGCGCGGGCCGAGCTGGGCACGCGCACCCTGTTCAACCTGCTGGGCCCGATGACCAACCCCGCGGGCGTGAAGCGCCAGCTGACCGGCGCCTTCGCCGTGCGCTGGCTGCGCCCGATGGCCGAGACGCTGATGGGCCTGGGAACCGAGCGCGCCTGGCTGGTGCATGGCGGCGACGGCACCGACGAGCTGTCGATCGCCGCGTCCTCGCACGTGGTCGAGGTCGATCGCGGCGAGATCCGCGAATACGAGCTGCACCCCGAGGACGCGGGCCTGCCCGTGCATCCGTTCGAGGCGATCCTGGGCGGCTCGCCCGAGGAGAACGCCCGCGCCCTGAACGCCCTGCTGGGCGGCGAGGCGGGGGCCTATCGCGACGCGGTGCTGCTGAACGCCGCCGCCGCCCTGGTGGTGGCGGGGCGCGTGGGCGACCTGAAGGCGGGCGTCGAGATCGCGGCGGAGAGCATCGATTCGGGCGCGGCGCGCGGCAAGGCCCAGGCGCTGGCGCGGATCACCGCGGCCGCCGCGAAGGCCTGAGGCCGGGTGCGGTCCTCGGGGGGCGTCGAGCCCCCCTCGGCCCTGCGCGGCTGCGCGCGCCCGTCCGGCCCCGGGCGGGGACCAAGAAGCGGGCGCGCGACGCCCGGCACGGGAGGAGACCGACGATGCGGCTGACCACGGCGCCCCTGCGCTATTCCGACGGCGAGACCGAGTTCGAGGGGTGGTGGGCGGCCCCCGCGGACCTGACGGGCCCCGTCCCCGGCGTGCTGATGGCCCCCGCCTTCGGCGGCGTCGGCGAGCAGATGAAGCTCAACGCCGAGCGGGTGGCCGCCACCGGCCGGCCGGTGCTGCTGCTCGACCCCTACGGGATCGAGTCGATGGCCGACCAGACCATCGACGCGATGGCCCGGATGCAGGGCATGGTCGCGGCGCGCGACGTGCTGCAGCGGCGACTGCTGGCGGCGCTCGAGACGCTGAAGGCCCGCCCCGAGGTGGACGGCGCGCGCACCGCGGTCTGCGGCTACTGCTTCGGCGGGCTCTGCGCCCTCGACCTCGCCCGCGCGGCGCCCGAGGGGCTGCTGGGCGCCGTGGCGCTGCACGGGGTGCTGTCGCCCAGCGGGCTGGAGGCGAAGAAGATCACCGCCTCGGTCCTGGTGCTGCACGGCTGGGACGATCCGCTGGCGACGCCCGACGACGTGCTGGCGCTGGCGCGGGAGATGGATGCGGCGGAGGCGGACTGGCAGCTCCACGCCTACGGCGGGGTCGTGCACGCCTTCACCACGCCGCAGGCGAACACGCCGGGGCGGGCGGTCTACGATCCGCGGGCGGATCGGCGGTCGTTCGCGGCGATGACGGATTTCTTCGGGGAGGTGCTGGGGGCGGCGTGACGGCCCCTCCCGACTCACCAAAGAACAAGGGCCCGCGCCTGTCCTTCGGATCCGTCTCTCGCTGAAGATGCCTGAGCGACTCGTCGGGAGGGGTCAAGGACAAGCCCCGCCCAAGGGCGGGGTCGCTTCGCGATCCTGGACCCCTCCCGCCGAGTCGCTCTTAACGGCATCAGCGAGAGACGGCTCCGAAGAACAGGCGCTATGCGCGGTCCGCAGGCGTCGCGCCGGGGCGCCCGGGGCTAGCGGCGGAGCGACTTGATCTGGGCGATGCGGGCGGCGTCCTTCTCGGGGGTCAGCCAGCGGCCGCGCTCCATGATCTCGAGCGTGTATTCGCGGAGCGTCAGGCCGCATTCGGCGGCGTATTTCAGGCGACGGCGCAGGACCTCGGGGCGCGGCGGCGTCCAGGCCTCGGCCTGGGCCTTGCGCCAGGCGAAGAGCTTGAAGCCCCCGTGCAGCGGCGGACCCTGGTTGTGGCTGCGCGAGGGAAGATCGTCGCGCGGGGTCGAGGGCGGATCGAAGGCCGCGGCCGAGGCCCGGCTGCGCGGGCGCGCCGGGGAGGTCGACTGGGGGCGCGAGGGCGTCTCGGCCCCGGAGCCCGCGCCGAGCGCGCGCGGCGCGGCGAGGACGCGGCGGGGCGGCTTCGGCGCGGACGCCGGCGCCGGCTCGGCGGGTTCGGCCGCGCGCTCCCGCACGGATGCGGGGCGGGGGAGGCCGGTCTCCGGCACAAGGGGTTTGGGGACGAGTCGCACCATGCCTTCCAGATACCGCGACGCGGGGCGGATTTCATCCTGCGCCGGTGGTCGCAGGGACGCGCTCCGGCGCCGATCCTGCGCCGATCCTCCGGACGCGGCTTCGCCGCTTTCCATCCGCCGTCCCGCGCGCTAACACGCAGGGCATGAGCGACATTCTCGACCGCATCCGGGCCTACAAGCTCGAAGAGATCGCCGCCGGCAAGGCGGACCGTCCCCTCGCCGCCGTCGAGGAGGCCGCGCGCCGCGCCGAAGCGCCCCGCGGTTTCGCCGACGCGCTGCGCGCCAAGAACGGCGCCGGCCAGTACGGCCTGATCGCCGAGATCAAGAAGGCGAGCCCTTCCAAGGGCCTGATCCGGGAGGATTTCGATCCCCCCGCGCTGGCGCAGGCCTATGCCTCGGGCGGGGCTGCGTGCCTGTCGGTGCTGACCGACGGCCCCTCCTTCCAGGGCGCGCCGGAGTTCCTGGAGGCCGCGCGCCGCGCGGTCACCCTGCCCGCCCTGCGCAAGGACTTCCTCTTCGATCCCTGGCAGGTGGTCGAATCCCGCGCGCTGGGCGCCGACTGCATCCTGATCATCCTCGCCGCCGTCTCCGACGACCTGGCGCTGGAGCTCGAGGACACGGCGCTCGCCTGGGGCATGGACGTGCTGATCGAGGTGCATGACGAGGCGGAGATGGAGCGGGCGCTGAAGCTCTCCTCCCCGCTGGTCGGCGTGAACAACCGCAACCTGCGCACCTTCGAGACCTCGCTGGAGACGACCGAGCGGCTGGCGCCGATGCTGCCGCCGGACCGGGTGCTGGTCTGCGAATCCGGCCTGTTCACGCCCGCGGACCTGGCGCGCATGGCCCGGGTCGGCGCGCGCAGCTTCCTGATCGGCGAGAGCCTGATGCGCCAGGCGGACGTGGCCTCGGCCACCCATGCGCTGCTGGCCGATCCCCTGCCCCTCGACGCCGAGGGCTGAGCCGATGCCGCTGACCCACTTCGACGAGAAGGGCGAGGCGCGCATGGTCGACGTCTCGGACAAGGCCGAGACCACGCGCGTGGCGGTGGCCCGCGGCGCCGTCGAGATGCAGCCCGAGACGCTGGCCCTGATCGCCGAGGGGCGCGCGAAGAAGGGCGACGTGCTCGCCGTCGCGCGGCTCGCGGGCATCATGGCCGCCAAGCGCACGGCCGAGCTGATCCCGCTGTGCCACCCCCTGCCGCTGAGCTCGGTGACCCTGGACCTGACCTGCGTGCCCGAGACGAACCGGGTCGAGATCGAGGCCCGGGTGAAGACCACCGGGCGCACGGGGGTGGAGATGGAGGCGCTGACCGCGCTCTCGGTCGCGCAGCTGACCGTCTACGACATGGTCAAGGCGGTCGACCGGGGCATGCGCCTGGTCGACGCCCGCGTCGTTCTCAAGGAAGGCGGCAAGTCCGGGCGCTGGGAGGCGGAGTGACCTCCGCCGCCCTCTGGCCCGTCCGCCGCCGGAGGCTCCGATGATCCCCACCGCCGAGGCGCTGTCGCGCATCCTGACGCTGATCTCCCCGGTGAGGGAGACCGAGACCGTGCCCCTGCTGGAGGCCGCGGGCCGGGTGCTGGCGGCCCCGGCGGCCGCCCGGCGCACCCAGCCGCCCTTCGCCGCCTCGGCCATGGACGGCTATGCGATCCGCGGGGCGGAGCTGCGCCCGGGCGCGGAGTTCGAGGTGATCGGCGAATCCCAGGCCGGGCTGCGCTTCGCGGGCGAGGTCGGGCCGGGCCAGGCGGTGCGCATCTTCACCGGCGCGCCGGTGCCCGAGGGCGCCGACCACGTGCTGATCCAGGAGGACGCCGAGCGCGAGGGGGCGCGCATCCGCGCCCGCGAGAACCTCGACGCCGGGGCCAACATCCGCCCGGCGGGGGGCGATTTCTCGGAAGGCGAGACGCTCTCCGCGCCCCGCCGCCTGAGCCCGCGCGACGTGGCGCTGCTGGCGGCGATGAACATCCCCGAGGTCGAGGTGCTGCGCCGTCCGGTCGTGGCGATCCTGGCCACCGGCGACGAGCTGGTCGAGCCGGGCGAGACGCCGGGCCCCGACCAGATCGTGAGCTCCAACAGCTACGGGCTGCATGCGCTGCTGGCGGCCCGCGGGGCCGCGCCGCGCCTCGCCCCCATCGCGCGCGACACGATGGAGAGCCTGGCCGAGGCCTTCGCGGCGGTCGCCGACGCCGACATGGTGGTGACGCTGGGCGGCGCCTCGGTCGGAGACCACGACCTGGTGGGCAGGGCCGCGGCCGAGGCGGGGCTGGAGCTCGACTTCTGGAAGGTGAACATGCGCCCGGGCAAGCCGCTGATGGCGGGCCGCCTGCCGGGCGCCGCCGGGCCGCGGCCGCTGCTGGGGCTGCCGGGCAACCCGGTCTCGGCGATGGTCTGCGCGCAGCTGTTCCTGCTGCCGGCGGTGGATGCGCTGTCGGGCCTGCCCGCGACGCCCGCCCCGCGTCTGCCCGCCCGCCTGGTCGAGCCCGTCGGCGCCAACGGCCCGCGCGAGCACTTCGCCCGCGCGCGGCTGGAGCCGGGGCCGCAGGGGCTGGGGGTCCGGGTGCTGGGCCGGCAGGACAGCTCGCTGCTCTCGGTGCTGGCCGAGGCGGACGCGCTGGCGGTGCTGCCGCCGGGCTCGCCGGCGCTCGAGGCGGGCGCGACGGTCGAGGTCATCGTATTTTAACCCGTCGCGGAATGTTCCGTGCTAGGTTTCCCGGCGCTACGAAAACGGAACCCGTTGACACAAAACGGGAACGTATGTAGAACTTGCAGGCATGGCGGCGCGATCGACGCGCGAATCCATGCCGGGGCGCGGAACGGACCGTGACCGCGGCGTGAAGGGAGGATGACGACGGATGCTGACCCGCAAGCAGCTCGATCTCCTGCGATTCATTCACGAACGGGTGCAGCGGGACGGCGTCTCCCCCTCCTTCGACGAGATGAAGGAGGCGCTGGACCTCCGCTCCAAGTCCGGCATCCACCGGCTGATCACGGCGCTGGAGGAGCGGGGATTCATCCGCCGCCTGGCGCATCGCGCCCGCGCGATCGAGATCGTGAAGCTGCCCGACAGCCTGGCCGACCATCCCGCGGGCTTCGCGCCCAAGGTGATCGAGGGCGGCGCCGGCAAGCCTGCGCCCGCGCTCCCCGCCTTCGAGACGGCCGATTTCGGCACGGTTCCCCTGATGGGCCGCATCGCCGCCGGCACCCCGATCTCGGCGATCCAGCACCAGGAGCGGGAGGTCGGCGTCCCCACGGGCATGCTGCGCCGGGGCAAGGACCACTACGCGCTGCAGGTGAAGGGCGATTCGATGATCGACGCCGGGATCCACGACGGCGACCTGGTGGTCATCCAGCGCCAGGACACCGCCGACAACGGCGACATCGTGGTGGCGCTGGTCGAGGACGAGGAGGCGACGCTCAAGCGCCTCCGCCGCCAGAACGGCATGATCGCGCTCGAGGCCGCCAACCCCGCCTACGAGACGCGCCTGTTCCGCGCCGACCAGGTCTCGATCCAGGGCCGCCTCGTGGGCCTGATCCGCACCTACTGAGCGCCCCGCCCGCCGCTCCGCGCCCCGCGGGCGGTCGGACGACCCGGGGGCGCGCAGACCCCACCGTGCGCGCGCCAGCGCTCGCGAGGCGCCCGCCCGCGCGATGCGGGCTGGCGACTTGTCCGTGACGCAGGTCGTCGGCGGTCCACGTCTGCGACCGCCTCGGCGTCTCCAGTGGCCTCTGCAAGCGCAGGCGTTGAGGCGCGGACGTCGCCAGGCCGTGCCGTGCATGCCGGCCGCAAATGTCCCTCTCCCAACCGCCCCAACGCCGCGGCGAACCAGGCGGAACCGAGAAGCACGGGAGAAGCGCCGTTCTCCGTCCCCCTCGGGCGAGGACCTTCCGCCCATCGCGCCCGCGCCGATCAACGGCTCGCTTCCCCTGCCGCCTGCCGCGCCGGCGCCTGTCCGAACGCCACCTCGCTCCCGTCCAACCGCCTGAAGGGATCGCCGGCTCGAGCAGCCTCCGACGGAGGTTTCGACCGAGGCCCCAAGGCCGCAGCCGCTCCCCTGCAACCGAATGCTGGCGCCACCCCCGCCGCAAGCGCCCCGGCGCGACGCCTGCGGGCCTCGCGGAGCGCCTGTTCTTCGGTGAGTTCCCGAAGCGCCGGCCCGCTCTCCGCCGTCGCCGCCTCCTCCCGAACGCGCGAACGCCCGTGCCGGGCCCAAGCCCGCCCGCAGGGCGCCTCCGCCGACCTGGCGGCAACTTGCTTGCCCTTGGCATGTCGCTTGCGTTCAAATCATTCGGGCGGCCAGCAAGCGCCGCAGGCTTCATGACAGGGAGCGCACCATGTTCGCACACCGGAACTTCATCGCCGCAGGGATCGCGGGGCTGGCCATGGGCCTCTCGGCCGCGGCCGCGCAGGCCGAGACCTGGATCATGGCCTCGGGCTACCCCGAGGACAACTTCCTGACCAAGAACCTGCGGATGTTCATCGAGGACGTGAGCGCGAACACGGATCTCGAGATCGACCTGCAGTCCAACGACACGCTGATCAAGCTCGACGCGATCAAGACCGCGGTGCAGCGCGGCCAGGTCCCGATCGGCGAGATCCGGCTGGGCGTCTACGGAAACGAGGATCCGATGTACATCCTCGCCGGCGTGCCCTTCATCGCCGGCACCTACGAGGACGCCTGGCGGCTGAAGGACCTCCAGAAGCCCTATTTCGAGAAGAAGCTGGGCGAGGCGGGCGTGATGGTCCTGTTCTACCAGCCCTGGCCGGGCCAGGGCTTCTACACCAAGACCCCGGTCGAGACGCTGGCCGACTTCGAGGGCAAGAAGCTGCGCATCTACTCGACCGCCACCCAGAAGATGGGCGAGATGCTGGGCTTTCAGGCCACCATCCTGCCCTTCGCCGAGATCCCGCAGGCCTTCTCGACCGGCCTGATCGAGGCGCTGTTCACCTCGCCCCAGACCGGCATCGACATCCAGGCCTGGGACAACACCGACTACTTCACCTACGCCGGCGCGATCTATTCCAAGAACGCGGTGATCGTGAACAAGGCGATGTTCGAGGCCCTGCCCGCCGACACCCAGACCGCCATCCTCAACGCCGCCGAGGCCGCCGAGGCCCGCGGCTGGGAGATGTCGGCCGCCACCACCAAGGAGCAGATCGGCGTGCTGGCCGCCAACGGCATGACCACCACCGACGCGCCCGAGCCGATCATGGCCCGCATGAAGGAGATCGGGAAGACGATGGTCGACGACTGGCGCGCCACCGCCAGCCCCGAGGCCATCGCCGTGCTCGACGCCTACCTGGCCGAGTGACCGGGGGATGAGCGGGGCTCCCGCGGCGTCCCGGGGCGCGCTCAGGCGCGCCCTGGACGGGCTCTACCTGGCTGCGGGGGCGCTCGCCGGCCTGTTCCTGGTCGGCATCGCCGCGACCATCGTGGCGCAGGTCGTCGCCCGGCAACTGGGCGGGACCATCGACTCGACCGAGACGGCGGGGTTCTGCCTCGCCGCCTCGACCTTCCTCGGGCTCGCCTACGCGTTCCGGCGCGGCGCCCATATCCGCGTCACCCTGCTGATCGGACGGGCGTCCGCCGGCCCCCGCCGCTGGCTGGAGCTGTGGTGCGTCGCCTTCTCGATCGCGGCGGTGGCGTATTTCCTCTACTGGGCGATCGACTTCGTCTGGTTCTCCTGGAAGTTCAACGAGATCAGCCCCGGCCTGATGGCGATCCCGCTGTGGATCCCGCGCAGCGCCATGGCGCTGGGGGCGGCGGTGTTCCTGGTCGCCCTGGTGGACGAGTTCATCGCGATCCTGCGCGGAGAGGTCCCCTCCTACGAGGCCAACGCCGAACACGTGCTGGAGGGCGGGGAATGAGCGATCCGGGAACCGTCGCCGTCGTCCTCTTCGCGGTGATGGGGCTGCTGCTGGCCTCGGGCATCTGGGTCGCGGTGGCGCTGACCGCGGTCGGGTTCGTGGCGATGAACTTCTTCTCGCCGGCGCCGGCGGGGTCGCTGCTGGCCTCGACCGTGTGGGACGCGAGCTGGAACTGGGCGCTGACCGCGCTGCCGCTGTTCATCTGGATGGGCGAGATCCTGTTCCGCACGCGCCTGTCCGAGGACATGTTCCGCGGCCTGAGCCCTGTCGTCGGCCGCCTGCCCGGCGGCCTGCTGCACGTGAACATCCTGGGCTGCGGGGTGATGGCGGCGGTGGCGGGCTCCTCGGCCGTCACCTGCGCCACCATCGGGCGCATGTCGGTGCCCGAGCTCACCAAGCGCGGCTACGACGAGCGGCTGATCATCGGCACGCTGACCGGGTCGGGCACGCTGGGGCTGCTGATCCCGCCCTCGATCATGCTGATCGTCTACGGCGTCGTCGCGCAGGTCTCGATCAGCCGGCTGTTCATCGCGGGCGTGGTTCCGGGCGCGATGCTGATCGCGCTGTTCATGGGCTACGTGGCGATCCGCGCGAAGCTGGACCCGAGCCTCGCGCCCCCCTTCGAGGAGCGGTTGGGCTGGCGCGAGAAGCTGGCGCGGTCCCGCCTGCTGATCCCGGTGGCGCTGCTGATCTTCCTGGTGATCGGCTCGATCTACGGCGGCTACGCCACCCCCACCGAGGCCGCCACCATGGGCGTGATCGGCGCGCTGGCGCTGGCGGCGTGGAGCCGGACGCTGACGGTCGCGAGCTTCATGGACGCGCTGATGGCCGCCGTGCGGACCTCGACGATGATCGCGCTCATTCTTGCGGGGGCGGCGTTCCTGTCCATCGCCATGGGCTTCACCGGCGTGCCGCGGGTGATCGCGGCGGAGGTGAAGGCCTGGAACCTGAGCGCCTATGAGCTGCTGGCGGTGCTGACGCTGCTCTACATCGTGCTGGGGTGCTTCCTGGACGGCGTCTCGATGATGGTGCTGACCGCCTCGGTGGTGCTGCCGATGGTGAAGGATGCGGGGATCGACCTGCTGTGGTTCGGCATCTTCACGGTGATCGTGGTCGAGATGGCCCAGATCACCCCGCCGGTGGGGTTCAACCTGTTCGTGCTGCAATCGCTGACCGGGCGGGACATCCTGAAGGTGACCCGCGCCTCGATGCCGTTCTTCGCGCTGATGCTGGTCGGGATCGTGATCATCACCGTGATCCCGGAGATCGTGACGGCCCCGGTCGGCTGGATGATCTCCCGCTGACGCCCGTCGCCGGGCGGGGGCGCCGCGTCGGGCCGCGCGCCCTTGGCCGGCCCCTCGCCCGCGGCGCGGACCGGCCGCGCGCATGGGGCGAGGGGTCCCGGCGGACGCCGTCGGGAGATGGTCGCGACCGGCGCCCCGGCCAGGACCGCGCCGCGGGCGGGGCGCCGGCCACGGACGGGGCCGTGGCGCGGCGCCTGCGTCCTCAGGGTTTCGCGGTGACGTAGCCTTCGGCGAGATCGCGGGCGACCGCCTCCTCGGCCCGCTCGGCCGAAGGACCGATGCCGCCGCCGCCCGGGGTCAGCACCACCAGCCGGTCGCCGGGCGGGATGGTCTGGAAGCCCTTCCCCTTCAGCGGCTTGCCCGAGGCGAGCGAGACCGAGCCCGCCGCCCCGTCGCCGCCCCCGTCCACCCCGCGTGCGGGATGGTCGATGCGGTCAAAGGCGGCCAGCAGTTCGAACGGTTTGCCGATCCGGCTCTCGATCTCGATCACCTGGCCGAGGCCGCCGCGGGAGCGGCCTTCGCCGCCCGAGTCCGGCCGCAACTCCTTGCGGCGGAAGACCAGCGGGGTGATGGCCTCGGCGATCTCGACCGGGGTGCCCTTCACGCCGGAGGGGTAGGCCGTCGCCGACAGCCCGTCGCGCAAGGGCCGCGCGCCGGTGCCGCCGTTCGACGTCACCGCCATCGAGAACCCGTAGTTCCCGTCGCTCTCCGCCGCCACGCCGCGGACGTTGAGGTTCCACAGGCAGGAGGTGCCCTCGGCCGGAACCCGCGTCGGCACCGCCTGCCGCAGCGCCCCGAAGACCACGTCCGGCAGCATCTGCCCGATCACGTGGCGCGAGGCGACGGGCGCGGGCTTCACCGCATTGAGGATGCAGCCCTCGGGCGCCGAGACCGTCAGCGGGCCCAGCGAGCCGGCGTTGTTGGGCACGCGGGAGGCCACCACGCAGCCCAGCCCGAAGACCGTGTAGGCGGTCGTGTAGCTCATCGGCACGTTGATGCCCCGCGGAGACTGCGGCCCGGTGCCCTCGAAGTCCACGTGGATCCCCTCGTCATGCACCGTCACGGTGCAGGCGAGCGTCACCGGCGCCTCGTAGCCGTCCACGGTCATCGAGGAGGACCAGGTCCCCTTGGGCAGCGCCCGCACCTCCTCCAGCACCGCCTCGCGGGAGCGCTCGAGGATGTGGGTCGCCAGCGCGTCCAGGCTCTCCAGCCCGAACTCCCGCATCATCGCCTGCAGGCGCTGGCAGCCGACGTCGTTGCAGGCGGCAAGGCTGTAGACGTCGCCCTCGGTGTCCACCGGCAGGCGGGTGTTGGCGCGGATCATCGCCAGAAGCGTCTCGTTCAGCACGCCCTTCGAGGCGAGCTTCAGGAACGGGATCGACAGCCCCTCCATGAACACGTCCGTGGCGTCCGGGCCGAAGCCGATGCCGCCGATGTCCATCAGGTGCGAGGTGCAGGACAACAGCGCCACCAGGCGCCCGTCCAGGAAGCAGGGCGTGGTCAGAACGAAGTCATTCAGGTGCCCCGTCCCCATCCAGGGATCGTTGGTGATGTAGATGTCGCCCTCTTCCATCGTCTCGGGCGGGAAGCGGTCGAGGAAGTGGCGCACGCTCTCGGCCATCGAGTTCACGTGGCCCGGCGTGCCGGTGACGGCCTGCGCCAGCATCCGGCCCTCGACGTCGAAGACGCCGGCGCTCAGGTCGCCGCATTCGCGCACGATGGGGCTGAAGGCGGTGCGCAGCAGGGTCTGGGCCTGCTCCTCGACCACCGCGATCAGGCGGGACCACATGATCTGGAGCTCGATGGGGGACAGGTCGCTCATCACAGGGCTCCTTGCGCGGTCAGGACCAGGGCGCCGCCGCCGTCCACCTGGGCCGAGAAGCGCTCGGTCACGAAGGTGGTGGTGGTCGGCTCGACGATCATCGCCGGGCCCGGGATGCGGGCGCCGGGGGCGAGGTCGAGGCGGTCGTATTCGGGCACGCTGCGGGTCTCGCGCGTGGCGGTGTCGAAGATCAGGCGGTCGCGGACCGGGACGGGGGTCGAGGGCGCAGGGGCCTCGGGCGGCGTCTCGGCCGCCAGCGGGGCGGCGCCGACGGTGACGGACCAGGACAGGATCTCGATGGTCGCGCCGGGGATGTGGCGGGCGAAGAGGCGGTCGTATTCCGCCTCGAAGGCCGCGCGCATCGCCTCGGCGTCGGCGTCGGTCAGGGCTGCGACCGGCAGGTCCACCGCGATCTCGTGCCCCTGCCCGCGGTAGCGCATGAAGGCGGCGCGACGCTCCTGCGTGGCCTCTGCGCCCTCGGCGAGCGCGGCGGCCTCGGCCGACATCGCGTCCAGCAGATCGTTCGCCAGCCCCGGATCGAAGGCGTCGAGGCGCATGTAGCGGCTCTGCAGCAGCTCGTAGGCCACCGGCGCGCGCAGGAAGCCGATGGCCGAGCCGACGCCGGCGTCGGCGGGGATCAGCACGCGGGTCAGGCCCAGCTTCTCGGCCACGCGGGCGGCGTGCAGGGGCGCCGCGCCGCCGAAGGCGATCAGGGTGTGGTCGGCGAGCGTCGCGCCACGCTCCACCGCGTGGACGCGGGCGGCGTTGGACATGTTCTCGTCCACGATCTCGGCGATGCCCCAGGCGCCCATCTCGGGCGTCAGGTCCAGGGGCCCGGCGATGGACTGGGCGATGGCGGCGGTGGCGCGCCCCACGTCCAGGTCGAAGGCGAAGCGGTCGGGCGCGATCCGGCCCAGCGCCACGTCGGCGTCGGTCACCGTCGCCCCCGTGCCGCCGCGGCCGTAGCAGGCGGGCCCGGGCTCGGACCCCGCGCTCTCCGGCCCCACGGCGATGGATTTCGTCGCGTCCAGCCGGGCGATGGAGCCGCCGCCCGCCCCGATCTCGATCATCTCGATCACCGGGATGCGCAGCGGGAAGCCGGAGCCCTTCATGAAGCGCGCCGAGCGGTCCACCTCGAAGGTCCGGGCCGAGAGCGGTTCTCCGCCTTCGATCAGGCAGATCTTCGCGGTCGTCCCGCCCATGTCGAAGGACAACACCTTGTCCTCGGCGCGCGAGGCGGCGACGTGGGCCGCCAGGATCGCGCCCCCCGCGGGGCCGGATTCGACCAGCCGCACCGGGTAGCGGCAGGCGGTGTCGACGCCGGCCAGGCGCCCGCCCGAGGTCATCAGGCGCATCGGCGCGCGGCAGCCGCGCTCGGCCACCGCGGCCTCCAGCCGGCGCAGGTAGCCCGCCATCAGCGGCTGCACGTAGGCGTTGGCGACGGTGGTCGAGGTGCGCTCGTACTCGCGGATCTCGGGGCAGACCTCGCAGGAGAGAGAGACGGCGAGGCCAGGCGCGGCCTCCTCCAGGATCTCCCGCGCCCGACGCTCATGGGCGGGGTTGGCGTAGCTGTGCAGGAAGGCGACCGCGACGGCCGTGGCGCCGGAGGCGAGGATCGCGGGGACCAGCGCCCGCAGCGCCGCCTCGTCGAGCGGGGTCAGCACGTTCCCCTCCACGTCCATCCGCTCCAGCGCCGTGAAGCGGCGGGAGCGGGGGACCAGCGGCGCGGGCTTCTCGATGTCGAGGTCGTACTGGTCGAAGCGGCTCTCGTCCGCGATCTCCAGCACGTCGCGGAACCCGTCGGTGGCCAGCAGCGCGGTGCGCGCGCCCTTGCGCTCGATGATCGCGTTGGTCGCCAGCGTGGTGCCGTGGACGAAGGCCGTGACCTCGGCCCAGCTCGCGCCGGCCTTCGCCAGCGCCTGCTCCGCCCCCTCCAGCAGCGCCCGCTCGGGCGCGTCGTGGGTGGTCAGCACCTTGGCCGAGATCCGCTCGGGGCCCGCCGGGCCGACGCGCTCGACCACGATGTCGGTGAAGGTTCCGCCGATGTCGGCGGCGAGGCCGAGGGCGGTCAACGCGGAGCCCTCCGACCGGGGCGGCGGGAGGGGCGAAGGGCGGGGCGAGGAGCGTGGGGCGTCATGGCGCAAGCCTAGCAAATCGCGTGCCACGGGCCGAGCGGAACCGCAGGCGGCGGCGTATCGATTTTCCGCTCGGCGCCCGGCCGGTCCGGGTCCATGCTGAGGGGGTATTTGAGACTCGGATTACGATGGGGACGACGCATGGGTGCGACGGCGTGGGGAGCGCTGCGCGGACGCGTTCGACGGGCGACGGCGGGCAAGGGCCTGCCGGCGGCGGCGGTGTGCGCGGCATGGCTTGCAGGACTGTTCGGCGCGGACGCGGCGCAGGCGGGGCGGCTGGAGCTCGCGCCGGTGGCGGGGCTCGACGTCGAGAGCTTCGTGATCGACGCGGTGGCGCTGCCCGGCCAGCCGGACCGGATCGTGCTGCTGGAATACTCGGGCCGCGTGGTGATCGCGGACCGGGCGACGGGAACCTCCCAGGTGATGCTCGACTCGCTGGTGGTCGGGGGCGAGGACCTGGCCTCGGTCTACGGGGCGGGCGCGTTCTCGATCGCGCTGGCGCCGGATTTCGC
Source organism: Albimonas marina (assembly GCF_029223255.1). Classification (GTDB taxonomy): domain Bacteria; phylum Pseudomonadota; class Alphaproteobacteria; order Rhodobacterales; family Rhodobacteraceae; genus Albimonas. Next base: position 55,283 of record NZ_JARHUC010000006.1, on the reverse strand, counting down.
GAGCTCGGGCAAGTTCTACGTCTCGGCCAACACCCGGGGCTGGGACAACGTGCTGGTCGAGTTCACCTCGACCGGCGGCGTGGCCGATCCCGGCTCCCAGCGGCGCGTGCTGACGATCGAGCGGCATCCGCAGGCCGAGATCGGGGCGCATTTCGGCGGCGCGATCAGCTTCGACGACGCGGGCATGCTGTTCATGACGACGGGCGACCACAACGCGCCCTTCGGTCCGGGGACGGACAACCCCTCCCGCGACGTCGCCAGCCGGCTGGGCAAGGTGCTGCGCATCGACCCCGCGGGCGACGCCTATCCCGACGATCCCGCGAACAACTACGCGATCCCTGCGGGCAATCCCGACTTCGGCCCCGGCGCGGATCCGGCCCTGTGGGCCGTGGGCCTGCGCAACCCGTTCAAGGGGAAATACGATCCCGTCTCGGGCCTGTTCTTCGTGGCCGACGTGGGCGAGGACGCGCGCGAGGAGGTCGACCTGATCGAGCCCGGCGGCGACTACGGCTGGGCGGTCTACGAAGGCTCGTCCCCGCGGGAGGGCGCGGCGCCGCCGGGCCTCGACCTGGTGGACCCGGTCTTCGACTACGACTGGAGCGGGGGCGACGCGCGCGCCTCGATCACCGGGGGGCTGGTCTATCACGGGCCGCTCGCCGCGCTCGACGGGCGCTACCTGTTCGGGGACTACCTGGGCTGGGGCGCGACGGGCGACGGGCCGCCGGTGTGGTCGCTGGACGTCGACGGCCCGGGCGCGCCGCAGGCCCGCCTGTGGGAGACGACGGAGCTCTCGGGCGACCTCGCCCGGACCATGGGCTTCGCCCAGGACGAGGCCGGGCGGCTCTACCTGTTCGACGAGGACGGCGACGTGTTCGAGGTGCGCTCGGCCGCCGTCCCCCTGCCCGCGGCGGCGGGGCTGCTGACCGCGGCCGCCGGGCTGCTGGCCGCCGCGGGGACGCGGCGGCGCGGCAGGCCCGGCCGGCGGGATCAGGCGAAGGCCGCCGGCCCGAGAAGGGCGCCGCCGTCCATCTGCATCAGCTCCCCCGTCACCATGCGCGCGTCGAGCGCGAGGTAGACCGCCCCCGCCGCCACGTCCTCGGCCGTGCAGACGTCGCCCAGCGCCGCGCCCTTCGCCGAGCGGTCGCGGATCGAGACGGCGGACTTCTCGCCCAGGCTCTTGCGGAACCAGCGGGTGTCGATCATCCCCGGCAGAACCGCGTTGACCCGCACCTTCGGGGCGAGCGCGCGCGCCAGCGACAGGGTCATCGTGTTCATCGCCCCTTTCGAGGCCGCGTAGGGGATCGAGCTGCCCATCCCGGTCACCGCCGACATCGACGAGATCATCACCACCGCCCCCGCCGGCGAGGCCTTGAGCATCGTCGCCGCGGCGCGGGTCATCCAGAAGGCGCCCTTCAGGTTCACGTCGAGGATCGCGTCGAAGTCGTCCTCGGTCACGGTCTCGAGGTCGCCCAGGCTGATGAAGCGGGTGGTGCCGGCGGCGTTGATCAGCACGTCGAGCCGGCCCCAGCGGTCCGCGACCTCCTGCGCCATGCGGCGGCAGTCGGCGTCGGCGCCCACGTTCCCCTGGATCGCGATCGCCTCGACGCCTTTGGCGCGGCAGGCCTCGGCGGTGGCCTCGGCCTCCTCGGCGGAGCGGGAGTAGTTCACGGCGACGGCGTGGCCGCGGTCGGCGAGCATCAGCGCGGCGGCGGCGCCCACGCCGGTGCCGCCGCCGGTGACGAAGGCGACGGGGGTGGAATGGGTCATGTCGGGGGGTCCTCTCCTGCAGGTCGCGGCGTCTGGCCGGGCCGCGCTCGGCGCGCAGGATGGCGGGCATGGGCCGCGGACGCCAGCCCCTTGCGGACCGGCCGGCCGGCAGGGCGTCGGCGTCGCCCGCCCCGAGGAGACCGCCCGGAGGCCGCGCGCCCGCGCCCGGCGGGCCGGGGTGGGCGGGCGGGAGGCCTGCCGGGCGCGGGCGCGCGGCCGGCGGACGGCGCGACGGAGGGGGGCGGAGACGCGGATCGCCGGCCGTCCCGAGCGGGAGTGGTCCACCCGGGACCCGGGCGGGAGCGGCGGGCGGGAGGCCCCGGGTCGCGCCCGGGACGCCCGGACGGGGGAGCGGCCGCCGCTCGGCGGCGGGGCCTCAGCCCTTCTTCGCGGTGATGACGGCGTAGTCGCCGGGCTCGCGATGGGCCTTGAAGTCGAAGATGTTGGCGCGGATCTCGGCGCAGCGGTCGAGGTCGATCTCGGCCGAGATCACCTCGTCGGCCGTGGTCTGGGCCCGCGCGATGATCTCCCCCGTCGGGGCCACGATCACCGAGCCGCCGATCAGCTCCGAGCCTTCCTCCATCCCGGCCTTGGCCACCGCGACGGCCCACATCCCGTTCTGGTAGCAGCCCGCCTGCACCGACAGCTCGTTGTGGAAATACTGCAGGTGGTCGTGCTCGGGCGCGGGCGGGTAATGCAGCGGCGTGTTGTAGCCCAGCACCACCAGCTCCGCCCCGCCCAGGCCCAGCACGCGCCAGGTCTCGGGCCAGCGGCGGTCGTTGCAGATGCAGATGCCCATCTTGCCGCCGAACCCGTCGACCACGGTGAAGCCCAGGTCCCCCTTCTCGAAATACTTCTTCTCGAGGTGCTGGAACGGGCGCCAGGGCTGGTCGTCGAAATGGCCCGGCAGGTGGATCTTGCGGTACTTGCCGATGATTTCGCCGCCCGCGTCGACCAGGATCGCGGTGTTGAAATGCCGGCCCTCGGGCGTCTTCTCGGCATAGCCCAGGTGGAAGCCGATCTTCAGCTCGCGGGCCAGATCGAACAGGGGCGCGACCGCGGCGTTGGGCATCTCGGTCTCGAACCAGGCGTCGATCTCGGCCGCGTCGGTCATCCACCAGCGGGGAAAGAAGGTGGTCAGCGCCAGTTCCGGGAACACCACCAGCTCCGCCCCGCGGGCATGGGCCTTGCGCATCAGCGCGCAGAGCCGGGCCACGGCCGAGGCGCGGTCTTCGTCCTTCGCGATGGGGCCGAGCTGCGCTCCGGCGACGATCAGCTTGCGGGACATGGGCGCTCTCCTGCGGCTCAGGCCGCGCGGACCTGGTCGGCGCTCAGGCCGACCAGCTGGGTGTAAAGCTCGGGGTCGGTGTCGCCCTCGGTGCCGAAGAGCAGCACGCGCGAGGCCGCGTCGAGGCGCAGCGCCTCCACCGCCCGCGGATCGGCGAGCGCGTTGGCGAGCGCGGCGAGGCCGGCCACCGCGCTCTCGCCAGCCACGATCGCGGGATCGCCGGGCAGCGGCCGGGCGAGCCGGCGCATGCCCTCCACCGCCGCGCGGTCGGGCACCGCCATAACCGCGTCGCCGTGGTCCTTCAGCACCTCCCACGCGAGCGCCGAGACCTCGCCGCAGGCGAGGCCCGCCATCAGCGTGTCGAGGTCGCCCTCCACCGCGGTGGGCGTCCCCGCCACGATGGAGTCGAGCCAGCAGGCCGAGCGGTCGGGGTCCGCCAGCACGATCATCGGCCGCGCCGCGCCCCAGCGGCGCACGGCCTGCGCCGCGACCGCCGCGGCCAGCCCGCCGACGCCGGTCTGGATGAAGACATGGGTCGGGGGCTCCTCCAGCGCCGCGTAGGCCTCGGCCGCCATCATCTCGTAGCCCTGCATGACGTCGCGCGGCACGTCCATGTAGCCGGGATAGGAGGTGTCGGAGACGACGAACCACCCCTCCCGGTCCGCGGTCGCCTGCGCCTCGCGCACGCTGTCGTCGTAGTTGCCGGCGCAGCGGCGGACCTCGGCTCCGTAGGCCTCGATGGCGGCCTTCCGCCCCTCCGAGACGGTGGCGTGGATGAAGATCACGCAGCGGGCGCCGAATGTCCGCGCCCCCCAGGCGACCGAGCGGCCGTGGTTGCCGTCGGTGGCGCAGCACACGGTCACCTCGGCCGCGGCCTCGGGGTGGGCGTTCGCGACGACCTCGTCCATCGAGACCTCGCGCCCCAGCTTCTCCGACAGCAGCGTCTTCAGCAGGCGGGCCACCGCGTAGGCCCCGCCCAGCGCCTTGAAGGAGCCGAGGCCGAAGCGTCCGCCCTCGTCCTTCCAGCGCAGCTCCGCGATCCCCAGCGACGCCGCCAGCGCGGGCAGCGAGACCAGCGGCGTGGGCGCGTAGCCGGGCCAGGAGGAGATGGTCGCCTTCGCCTGCGCGAAGGCGGCGTCGGACAGGATCGCGTCCTGCGCCGCGCTCCACGGCGCGTCGCGGGAGGCGAGGGGATTGAGGGCCAGCGCGAAATCCTTCGCGTCGCCCTCGTGGCGGTCGATCACGGCGGTCATGACGGCGCCTCTAGTCGGTGCGCGACCCCACGGCAAGGGGAATGCGCCGGGACGGAAAGGGCCGGGGGTCGCCCCCCGGCCCAGCATCATGGCATGGCGGCGCTCAGAACGCGCCATTCTCCTCCTCGACGGAGGCGAGCAGGCTGTCGAGCATCGCGAGACCCTCGGCGCCGTACTGCTCCTCGATCAGCTTGCGCACGGCGGGCTGGGCGGCCTCGGCGAACTTGGCCTGCTCCGCCGGGGGCACCACGTTGACCTCCATCTTGGCGGCGAGCGCGGGCAGCCCCTTCTCGGAGGCCTCGATCACGCGGCTCATCGAGCGGCCGGCCTCGGTCGCGACCTCGGAGGCCCAGTTGATCAGGTACTGATGCTCGGGGCTCAGGCCGTCGAAGAACTCCTGGTTCATCGTCCAGATGTAGGGGGTGATCACGTGGTTGGTGATCGAGAGGTACTTCTGCACCTCGTCGAACTTGGCGAAGGCGATGATCGGCACCGGGTTCATCTGGCCGTCGGCGACGCCGGTCTGCAGGGCGGTGTAGACCTCGGCCCAAGGCAGCGGGGTCGGCTGGCCGCCGAGGCTGGAGATGATCGCCTCATGCGTCGGCAGGGTCATGGTGCGGATGCGCATCCCGTCCATGTCCGCGACCGAGGTGATCGGCTTCTTGGAGTTGGTGAAGGCGAAGAACCCGCCCGAGTCGATCAGGCCCAGCACCTTCAGCCCGGTCTTCGCCTCGAGGTCGCCGACGAACTTCTGGCCGAACTCGCTCTCCTTGGTGATGACCTTCGAGGCGACGCCGATGTTGGGGAAGGCGAAGGGGATGTCGAAGACGCCGACCAGCGGGTAGTGCTGCGCCATGCCCCCGGAGGAGGAGATGGTCGACTCCACGATCCCCGCGCGGACCTGGTCGATGACCTCGTTGTCCTTGCCCAGCTGCCCGTTGGGGAACAGCTGCACCTCGATCGCGCCGTTCGAGGAAGATTCGACCAGGCTCTTGAACACCGCGGCCATGGCGCCGGAGTGCGAGGCGAACGGATCCTCGGGGTTCAGGTGGGCCACGCGGATGGTGACGTCGGCCGCCAGCGCCTGGCCGGCCAGCGCGACGGCGGTCGCGGCGCCCAGCAGGGCGGTTTTCATGAAGGACATCGGTTGGCTCCCTGTTGCCGTGATGTTGCGCCCGCTCAGAGGCCGAGCAGGCGGGGGATGAAGAGGGTGAGGTCGGACCAGTAGGCGATCACCAGCAGGATCCCGACCTCGGCGAGGATGAAGGGCCACAGCTCCCGGGTGATGGCCTCGACCTTCTCGCCGGTGACCGAGGCGAGGACGAAGAGGCAGGCGCCCACCGGCGGCGTCATCAGCGAGATGTTGAGCGCGAGGATGATCATGATCCCCGCATGGACCGGATCCATGCCGATCTTGACGGTCAGCGGGGCGAGCACCGGGGCGAGGATGATGAGGGTCGCGTTGATGTCCATCACCAGCCCGATCAGCAGCAGCAGCGCGAGGATCAGGGCGATGATCACCATCGGGTCGTTCGACACCGACAGCATGGCCGCGGCGATGGCCTGCGGGATCTGGTTGAAGGTCATCCACCAGCCCAGGATCGTGGCCGAGGCGATGATCAGGAAGATCACCCCGGTGATCCGGGTGGTGCGCACGCAGACCTCGTAGAGGTCGCGCCAGCTGAGCGCCCGGTAGACCAGCCCGCCCACGACCAGCGCATAGGCGACCGCGATGGCCGCGGCTTCCGTCGGCGTGGCGAAGCCGCCGAGGATCGAGCCCAGGATGAAGACCGGCAGCAGGGCCGCCAGAAACCCCTCGCGCAGGGCCTGGATGACGATCATGAAGGAGGGGCGCCCCTCGCCCTTCGGCAGGCCCTTGCGGCGGGCGGTCAGGGCGATGACCCCCATGCAGATCGCGCAGATCAGCAGCCCCGGCAGGATGCCGGCCGCGAACAGCCCCGCGATCGAGACCCCCATGATCGAGCCGTAGATGATCGCCAGCGTCGAGGGCGGAATGGTCGGCCCGATGATCGAGCCGGCGGCGGTGACCGCGCAGGCGTAGGGCCGCGAATACCCTGCCTTCTGCATCGCCGGCACCAGCGTGTTGCCGAAGGCCGCCGCATCCGCCGTGGCCGAGCCGGTGATGCCTGCGAACATGACCGAGGCGACCATGTTCGAATGCGCCATCCCTCCGCGCATCCACCCCACCAGCGCGTCGGCGAGCTTCACCAGGCCCTGCGTGATGCCCGAGCGGTTCATGATCTCGCCCGCCAGGATGAAGAACGGCATGGCGAGGAAGGGGAACAGGTCGAGGCCGGCGAACAGCCGGTCGGGCGCCATCGTCATGAAGCGCGGGCCCATGTCGAGGATGCCGATCATCCCCGCGATGCCGATGGCGAAGCCCACCGGCATGCCGAAGGCGAGGAAGCCGAAGAAGGCCAGCGGAACCAGGTAGATGCCCATCACGCGTCCCCTTCCAGGTTCTTGCCCGCGTCGGGCGTGGCGGCGCCCGTGCTTTCGGGCGCGCGTTCCGCGAACCAGTCGTGGACCAGCATCAGCCCCAGCTGCACGCAGGCCATGAAGGCCGCCAGCGGCACGCCCAGGTAGGGATAGCCCTTGGGGATCGCGTAGATCATCGTCAGGCGGGAGAAGCCCCGCTCGGCGAAGGCGACGCCGTACCAGAACAGCGCGAAGAAGAAGGCGAAGGCGCAGAGGTCGAAGGCCACCGACAGCCAGCGCCGCGCCGGGGCCGGCAGGCGGGAGAAGACGAACTCGACCCCGATGTGCTCGCGATGCGCGATGCCCGAGGACACCGCCAGCAGCGCCATCCAGATCATCAGGTAGCGCGCCAGCTCCTCGGTGAAGGTCAGCGGCAGCGGGATCACGTAGCGCACCAGAACGCCCAGCCAGACGTCCAGCACCAGCAGGACCAGCAGCGCCACGCACACGCGCTCGACGATCCAGTTGACGCGGAGGCTCCACCGCTTGGCGGTGGCGGCGATGTCGGCCATGGGCAAGGGCGCTCCCGGCAGGTGGCGGTCCCTTGAGTAAAGCATGTTCCGGGCCAGACGGGATACGATGGGGGGAAATCCCCGCCCCGGTCGCCCCGACGCCCGCATTTCAGGCGCCCGACCGGCCCGGCGCCTGCGCAATCCGCAGCGACGTCGGTTCAGCCGTCCCGCGCCCGCCTTCCGCGCCTCAGGCCGGGAGCCGCCCTTTCAGGACCAGCGGCAGGCCGGCGGCGACGAAGACCACGTCGTCGACCGCCGCCGCCACCGCCTGGTTCAGCCGCCCCTGCGCGTCGCGGAAGGCGCGGCCCAGCGGCGTCTCGGGCACCAGCCCGAGGCCCAGCTCGTTCGAGACCAGGATCACCGGGCGCGGCGCCCCGGCCAGGGCGGAGAGCAGCGCCGCCGTCTCCGCCTCCGGGTCGCGGTCGTGGTGCATCAGGTTCGACAGCCACAGGGTCAGGCAGTCGACCAGCAGCACGTCGGCGGCCGCGGGCCCCGGCGCGGCGGCGGCCGAGGCGACGGCGGCGGGCAGGTCGAGCGGCGTCTCCAGCGTCGCCCAGCCCGCGCCGCGCTCGGCCTGGTGGCGGGCGATGCGGTCGGCCATCTCGTCGTCGAAAGCCTGCGCGGTGGCGAGGTAGACGCGCGCGGGGCCCAGCGCCTCGGCCCAGGCCTGGGCGCGGGCGGTCTTGCCCGAGCGGGCGCCGCCCAGAACCAGCGCGTGGCGCCGCGGGGCGGGGGGGGCGTCGCCGGCGGTCATCCTGTCTCTCCCTGCGGATGGATGCGTGCGCTTCCCCATAGGCGCTGGCGCGCAGGGGGGCCAGCCCCCCGCCCTCGCGCCCACCTCCCGCATCTGCCCTAGCGCCCGCGTCCAGCCCCTGCCCTCGCGCCTGCGTCCCGCCCCTGCCCTCGCGCCTGCGTCGCGAAGCGCCCGCGCGACGCCGCGGCCCGGCTTGCGCGGTCCCCCGGCCGCGCCTAGGGTCCGCGCGCCCATCCAGACGCAGGAGCCCCCGCATGCAGGACCTGACCCCCGCCCTCGCCCTCGCCTGCGACCCGGAGCTCGCCGCCGCCATCCGCCGCGCCATCGACGGCAAGACCAAGCCGCTGGGCGCGCTGGGCCGGATCGAGGACCTCGCCGCCCGCATCGCCGCCCTGCAGGGCACGACCGAACCGGTGGTGGAGACCTGCGCCCTGACCATCTTCGCGGGCGACCACGGCATCGCCGCGCAGGGCGTCTCGGCCTTCCCGCAGGCGGTCACCGCGCAGATGGCGCTGAACTTCCTCGCCGGCGGCGCCGCGGCCAACGTCTTCGCCCGCGCGGTGGGGGTGGAGCTGCAGGTGGTCGACGCCGGCATCGCCGAGCAGATCCACCACCCCGACCTGGTCGACCGCCGCATGGGCCCGGGCACGGCCGACAGCTCCCAGGGGCCCGCCATGTCGGCCGCGACGCTGGCCAGGGCGATGGCCGCGGGGCGCGAGCTGGCGGAGGCCTCGCCCGCCGACGCGCTGGCCTTCGGCGAGATGGGGATCGCCAACACCGCCTCCGCCTCGCTGGTGATCCACAAGCTCTCCGGCCTGCCGCTGGACCTGCTGACCGGGCGGGGAACCGGGCTGGACGACGAGGGGCTGACCCGCAAGCTGGCGGTGCTCGAGGCCGCCGCCGCCCGCACCGGCGCGCTGACGCCCGAGCAGGCGCTGGCCGAGTACGGCGGCTTCGAGATCGCGATGATGGCCGGCGCCATGATCGGCGCGGCGCAGGCGCGAAAGGTGGTGCTGGTGGACGGCTTCATCGCCACCGCCGCCGCCATGGCCGCCCGCGCGCTGGAGCCGGGTTGCGAGCCCGCCTTCGTCTACTGCCACCGCTCGGCGGAGCTCGGCCACCGCGCCGCGCTCGACCACCTGGGCGGGCAGGCGCTGCTGGAGCTCGACCTGCGGCTGGGCGAGGGCACCGGCGCCCTGCTCGCCTGGCCGCTGGTGAAGTCCGCCGCCGCCATGCTGCGCGAGATGGCGAGCTTCGAGAGCGCGGGCGTCTCGGGCAAGATCTGAGCGCGCCGCCGCCGCGCCCCGCGCGGCCGCACGCCCAGCCGCGCGCCCAGCCGCGCCCGGCGTCGCGGCGGGCGTCGGCGCGAAACCCCCTCTTAGCGCTTTTGTGGGAGACCTCCGGCCATGACCGGCGCCCTCGTCATGTTGATCGCCCTGGGGATCGAGGCCTTCGCGGGCTGGCCCGACAAGGTGCATCGCCGGATCTCGCATCCGGTGGTGTGGATGGGCGGGCTGATCGACCGCCTCGACCGCGGCTGGAACCAGGAGGACGCGGACTGGGAGACGCGGCGCGCCGCCGGCATCCGCGCGGCGCTGCTGGTGATCGGCCTCTCGGCCGGGCTGGCGGCGCTGGCGCTGTGGGTCCTGCCGGGCGGGGCGCTGGGGGTGGCGCTGGCGGGCGTGCTGGCCTGGCCCTTCGTCGCCGCCCGCTCGCTGCACGACCACGTCGCCCCCGTCGCCGGGGCGCTGGAGGCGCGCGACGTCGACGGCGCGCGGGAGGCGGTGTCGCGCATCGTCGGCCGCGATCCCTCGGCGCTGGACGAGGCCGGCCTCGCCCGCGCCGCGATGGAGAGCCTGGCCGAGAACGCCTCCGACGGAGTGATCGCGCCGCTGTTCTGGGGCGCGCTGCTCGGCCTGCCGGGGATCGTGGCCTACAAGGCGATCAACACGCTGGATTCGATGATCGGCCACCGCGACGCGCGCCACGAGGCGTTCGGCCGCTTCGCCGCCCGGCTCGACGACGTGGTGAACTGGGTCCCGGCGCGGCTGACGGGGGTGCTGTTCGCCCTCGCCTCCGGCCGTCCCGAGACGCCGCTGCGGGTGATGCGGCGCGACGCGCGCAACCACCGCTCGCCCAACGCCGGCTGGCCGGAGTCGGCGCTGGCGGGCGCGCTGAACATCCGCCTGTCGGGCCCGCGGGTCTACGGCAGCCACATCGCCCACGAGCCCTGGCTGAACGCCGAGGCGCCCGACCCCGGCGCCGCCGACCTGCGCCGGGCGCTGGACCTCTACCGCCGCATGATCTGGCTGACCGCCGCCTGCCTCGCCCTGCTCTGGGCGCTGACCCTCTGAGCCGGTCTCGCCGCAGGGGCGCGCGGACGGGCGAGCCTGCGGCGAAGGCGGAGCATCGGAAGCCCCGGCTCCGGGCCGGGGCGCCCCGGCCGGGCGCCCGAGCGCGATACGGCCGCCGCCGCGGCCCGACGTCCCGCGCCGACGCCGGGCCGGGGCGCCGCGCGGAGCGCCCCCCGAGCGAGCGCCGCCTCGCGAGGCTCCCCGCGCGAGGCCCGGCGCAGGCCCCGCCTCAGCGCGCGCCGGCGATCTCCAGGATCCCGTCGACGTCGAGATGCGCCTCCATGTGGTCGGCGAGCGCGTCCAGGGTCGCCTCCACCTCCGCCCCGTAGCCGAGGCCCGAGGCGGCGGCGCCCAGGCTCTCCAGCCAGGCGGCGCGGAACCCGTCCTGCGCGAACAGGCCGTGCACATAGGTCCCCGCGATGCGCCCGTCGGCCGAGGCCGCGCCCTCGGGCCGGGGGCCGTCCGGACCCTCGATCTCCAGCAGCGGTCGGGCGCGGTCGGGGCCCTCGGTGACGCCGATGTGCATCTCGTAGCCCTCGACCGTCCGGTCGGCGGCGAGGTGGCGCGCCCGCACCCGCTCCAGCCGCTTGGCGGGCGTCATGCGGGTGACGACGTCGAGCAGGCCAAGCCCCGGCGTCTCCCCCGGCAGCCCCTCGATCCCGTCTTCGTCGATCACCGAGCGGCCGAGCATCTGGTAGCCGCCGCACAGCCCCAGCACCCGCCCCCCACGGCGCACGTGCCCCGCAAGGTCCACGTCCCAGCCCTGCGCGCGCAGGAAGTCGAGGTCGCCCCGCGTCGACTTCGACCCCGGCAGGATCACCAGGTCGGCGTCGCCGGGCAGCGGCCGGCCGGGGCGGATCATCTCGACCGAGACCGAGGGCTCCAGCTTCAGCGGGTCGAGGTCGTCGAAATTGGCGATCCGCGAGAGCATCGGGCAGACGATCTTCAGCGCCCCCGAGCCGCCCGAGCCGATGTCGAGCGCATCCTCCGCCGGCAGGCGCGCGGCGCCCGCGAACCAGGGCGCGACGCCCAGCCCCCGCCAGCCGGTGCGCGCCTCGATCAGCCGGTAGCCGTCGTCGAAGAGGCTGGGGTCCCCGCGGAACTTGTTGATCACGAAGCCCTTGATGCGGGCGGCGTCGGCGGGGTCGAGCACCGCGAGCGTGCCCACCAGCTGCGCGATCACGCCCCCCCGGTCGATGTCGCCGATCAGCACCACCGGCACGTCTGCGGCCTCTGCAAACCCCATGTTGGCGATGTCGTTCGCCCGCAGGTTCACCTCGGCCGGGGAGCCTGCGCCCTCGACCACCACCAGGTCGCAGCCCGCGCTCAGCCTCGCGAAGCTGTCGAGCACGGGCGCCATCAGCGACGGCTTCAGGCGCGCGTAGTCCCGCGCCTTGCAGGTGGCGATCCGCCTGCCCTGCACCACCACCTGCGCGCCTACGTCCGTCTCGGGCTTCAGCAGCACCGGGTTCATGTCGGTATGGGGCGCCACCCCGCAGGCCATCGCCTGCAGCGCCTGGGCGCGGCCGATCTCGCCCCCGTCCTGCGTGACGGCGGCGTTGTTGGACATGTTCTGCGGCTTGAACGGGCGCACCGACAGGCCGCGCCGCGCCGCCGCCCGGCACAGCCCCGCGGCCAGCACCGACTTGCCGACGTTGGAGCCGGCGCCCTGGATCATGATCGCGGGCATGAGGCCCCCATGGTCGCGCCTGCGGGCGGCCGCGAACGGTCCCGGGTCAGGCCCGGGACGCGGCCCGAAGAGACCGCCGCCCTCAGAACTCGACCCCGATCTGCGCCTTCACGCCGGAGCGGAACGGATGCTTGAGCAGCTCCATCTCGGTGGCGAGGTCGGCGATCTCCAGCAGTTCGTCCTTGGCGTTGCGCCCGGTCAGGACCACGTGGGTCATCTCGGGCTTCTCCTCCACCAAGAAGGTCACCACCTCGTCGATGTCGAGGTAATCGTAGCGCAGCGCGATGTTGATCTCGTCGAGCAGCACCATGCGATGCTTGGGGTCGCGGATCAGCTCCTTGGCCTTCTCCCAGGCGGCCTTCGCCATCTCGATGTCGCGGGCGCGGTCCTGCGTCTCCCAGGTGAAGCCCTCGCCCATGGCGTGGAACTCGCACAGGTCGGCGAAGCGGTCCTGGATCAGGGTGCGCTCGCCGGTGGCCATGCCGCCCTTGATGAACTGGACCACCGCGCAGGGCATCCCGTGGGCGATGCAGCGGAAGATCATGCCGAAGGCGGCGGTCGACTTGCCCTTGCCCTTGCCGGTGTGGACGACGATCAGGCCCTTCTCGTCGGTCTTGGTGGCCATGATCTTGTCGCGGGCGGCCTTCTTCTTGGCCATCTTGGCGGCGTGACGTTCGTCGTCGACAGGCGGCTTCTCGGACATTCTGGCCTCCCTCAGGCTTTCTTCAGGTCGGGGCCGACGCGGTTCACCAGCAGCTCCACCAGCTCGGGCTGCATGAAGGTGTAGAGGTCGGGCACGTCCAGCGTGTAGACGGTGCGGCCGCGCAGCGACCGCCCGTGAAGGTTGGCGATCCGCGTCTTGTGGCGCGGCTCGAAGCAATAGATGCGGTCGGCCCAGTCGAGCTGCTCGGGGCTCAGGCGCGCGTCGGCGCCGGGCTCGATGCCCGCGAAGTCGGCGCGCACGCCGGGCCAGTCGCCGAAGACCTGGGCGGCGGTCGGGCCGCGGGTGCGGGCGAGGCCGCCGACGAAGAGCGCGCGGATCATCCGGAAACCTTCTTCAGGGCGTCGTCGACAGGGAACCAGTCGACCCGCTCGTCCCAGTGCCAGTGCACGGTGGGGGAGAGGCCGGCGGGATCCTCGACCAGCGCCAGCAGGAAGTGGATCTCGTGCGCCAGCTTGGGCTTGTCAGAGGCGTAGGCCATCAGGTCCCCGCAGGTCGGGCAGCGATGCCAGTGGGCCTGGGCCGAGCTGCTCCACACCTTCGGCGCCGCCCCCGTCCAGCGCCAGCGCCCGTTCTCCGCCGCCACGTAGGTCGTCAGCGGAGACGACGAGGCCCGCCGGCAGCTGAGGCAATGGCAGTGGCCGACCCAGTTGGCCGGCCCCTCGAATTCGAAGCGGCAGGCGCCGCACTGGCAGCGTCCGGCATAGGTCATGCAGGGCTCCTGTCGGTCAGCGCGTCGAGCAGCGCCCGGGCGGAGTTCGAGCGCGGGCGCCACAGGTCGCGGTCGATCGCCTCCTGCAGGCGCTCGGCGATCTCGCGCAGGGCGGCAGGGTTGGCGTCCTCGATGAAGGCGCGGGTGTCGTCGTCCTCCAGATAGGCCGCGTGGACCAGATCGAAATGGTGGTCGCGAACGGCATGGGTCGTGGCGGCGAAGGCGAACAGGTAGTCGACCGTCGCCGCGATCTCGAAAGCGCCCTTGTAGCCGTGGCGCTTGACCCCCTCGATCCACTTGGGGTTCACGGCGCGGGCGCGGACCACGCGGCCGATCTCCTCGTCCAGCGTGCGGATCACCGGGCGCTCGGGGCGGGAGTGGTCGGTGTGGTAGCTGATCGGGGCCTGCCCGCGCAGGGTCTCGACCGCCGCGGCGATGCCGCCCTCGAACTGGTAGTAGTCGTCGCTGTCGAGCAGGTCGTGCTCGCGGTTGTCCTGGTTCTGGACGGTGGCTTCGACAAGGGAGAGACGGGTTTCGAGATCGGCGCGGGCCGAGGCCCCCTCCTCCCCCGCCCCGTAGGCGTAGCCGCCCCATTCGAGGTAGGCGTCGGCGAGGTCGGCGCGGTTGGTCCACAGCTTCTCGTCGATCATCGCCTGGAGGCCGGCGCCGTAGGCTCCGGGCTTGGAGCCGAAGACGCGGCGCAGGGCGCGGGTCTCGCCGATTTCCGTGGCTTCGCGGCGGAAGCGGCCGGCGGCGGGGTTCTCCGACTCCTGCTCGTCCAGCCGCATGACCGCGGCCGCCGCCGAGGCCACCAGGTCCACCTGCGCCGGAAAGGCGTCGCGGAAGAAGCCGGAGACGCGCAGGGTGACGTCCACCCGCGGCCGGCCGAGGGCGGAGGCCGGGATGATCTCGAACCCCGTCACCCGGCGCGAGGCGTCGTCCCACTGCGGCCGCACCCCCATCAGGGCCAGCGCCTGGGCGATGTCGTCGCCGCCGGTGCGCATGTTGGCGGTGCCCCAGGCGGTGACGGCCATGGTGCGGGGCCAGTCCCCCTGCTCCTGCACATGCCGGTCGATCAGCTCGCTCGCCGAGCGCCAGCCGAGCGCCCAGGCGGCGCGGGTGGGAACGGCGCGGCTGTCGACGGAGAAGAAGTTGCGCCCGGTCGGCAGCACGTCGAGCCTCCCGCGGGTCGGCGCGCCCGAGGGTCCGGGCGGCACGAAGCGGCCGGAGAGCCCGGTCAGCAGCGCCCCCATCTCCGCCGGCCCGCAGCCGTCGAGGGTGGGCAGGATGTGGTCGCGGACATGGGCCATGACCTCGGCCGAGGCGGAGCCGGGGGCCTGCGCCTCGCCCTCCAGCAGGGCGATGGCCAGCAGCTCCAGCCGCTCCACCGCGTCGCCCTGGGTGCGCCAGGGGTCGTCGGTCAGGGCGGTCAGGGCTGCGGGCCGCGGCCCGGTCCAGCGCTCGGCCATCGGGCAGTCGAGGGGGTCGAAGTCCATCGCGAGGTCCACGGCCAGCGCGCGGATCAGCGAGGCGTCGGCGCCCTTGCCGTCGCCGCGCGGCACACGGGCCAGCGCGATGGCGAGGTCGCGGCGCAGCCGGCCCTGCGGGCTCTCGCCGAAGACGTGCAGGCCGTCGCGGATCTGGCTCTCCTTCAGCTCGCAGAGGTAGGCGTCGAGTTTTTGCAGGCGGCTGTCGGCGTCGTCGCCCTCGGCCCCCACGTCGACGTCCAGCCCGGTGGCGGACATCAGGGACAGGATCTCGCCCTTGAGGTGGTCGATGCGGCGGGGGTCGACGCCGGCGGCCTCGTAGTATTCGTCGACCAGCGCCTCGAGCGCGCGCAGGTCGCCGTAGGACTCGGCGCGGGTCAGGGGCGGGGTCAGGTGGTCGACGATCACCGCTTGCGTGCGCCTCTTGGCCTGCGTGCCCTCGCCGGGATCGTTGACGATGAACGGGTAGAGGTGGGGGAGGGGGCCGAGGACCGCCTCCGGGAAATCCTCCTCGGCCAGCGCCACGGCCTTGCCGGGCAGCCATTCGAGGTTGCCGTGCTTGCCGAAGTGGACGAGGGCGTGGGCGCCGAAGGCCTCGCGCAGCCAGATGTAGAAGGCGAGGTAGTTGTGCGGCGGGGCCAGGTCGGGGGCGTGGTAGGTCTCGTCCGGGTCGATGTTGTAGCCGCGGGCGGGCTGCACGCCGACCACCGCATTGCCGTAGCGCAGGATCGAGAGGGCGAAGCCCTCGCCATCGCAGAACGGGTCCGCTTCGGGCGGGCCCCAGCGTTCCTCGACCGAGCGGCGGGCGGCCTCGGGGAGCCGCGCGTAGGCCTCTCGGTAGGCGGCGAGCGACAGGCGCTCGCCTCCCCGCCGCTCGGCGCGGTCGGTCAGCCAGTTGGTGGGGCCGGCGAGGATCGCCTCCATCAGCGCGGCGGCGCTTTCGGGAGGCGACTCGACCGCGTAGCCGGCGGTTTTCAGCGCCGCGAGGGCCGCGACCGTGCCGGCGGGGGTGTCGAGGCCGACGCCGTTGGCCAGCCGCCCGTCCTTGTTGGGATAGTTCGCCAGCACGATGCCCACCCGCCGCTCGGACGGCGCCGCCCGGCGCAGGCGGGCCCAGTTGGCGGCCAGAGACGCCACGAAGTCGATGCGGTCGGCCTTGGGGCGGAAGGCGGCGATGGGGCACTGGGTGGCCTCGTCGAACCAGGCCTCGCCCTTGAAGGCGATGGCGCGGGTCAGGATGCGGCCGTCGATCTCGGGCAGCGCCACGTTCATGGCGATGTCGCGGGCCGAGAGGCCGCGCGCGGCCTCCGCCCAGGCCGCCTCGGACCCGGCGGACAGCACCGCCTGGAGGACCGGCGCGCCGGAGCGGTCCAGCACCGTGCCCGCGCCGGGCGCGTCGGGGGAGCCGACGGCGAAGCTGGTGCAGTTGATCACCACGTCGGGGGGCGTCTCGGCGAAGATCGCCTCCACCGTGGCGGCGGAGACCGGGTCCTTCAGGGAGGCCACGAAGATCGGCAGGGGGTTGAGCCCGCGCTCGGCCAGGGCCGCGCACAACGCCTCCACCGGCGCGAGGCCCGCGCCCTGCACCAGCGCGCGATACACGGTGACGGCAGCCACCGGCGCCCCCGCCCGCCAGGCCGCGCGAGGGGCGCCGATCAGCCCCGCGCGCAACAGCGGACGCGCGGCCTCCGGCCGCTCGGTCCCGTCCAGCATGGCGCGGGCGTGGGAGAGGAATCCGCGGGCGTTGTCGGGGCCGCCCTCGACGCAGAAGGACCACAGGGCGGCGTAATCTTCCGCCGAAACGGTGGAGAGGCGGGCCAGCGTCTCGTCGGGCTTGTCGTCGCCGGGCAGCGCCGCGAAGGGGACGCCGGCCGCGTGCAGGCGGGCGGCGAACTGCTCGAGCCCGTAGCGCCAGTAGGCGGCGCCGCCCAGCACGCGGGCGACGACCATGCGCGACTTCGTGGCCGTCCGGTCGAGGTAGAGGTCGACCGAATAGGGATGCGCCAGCCAGTTGAGATGCGCGAGCCGCAGGGAGGGCGCGCCCTCCCCCAGCCCGCGCCGGGCCTCCGACAGCGCCGCCAGCTCGGTGTCGGCGGCGGAGACGAAGACCAGGTCCGCGGGGTCCTGCGCGGGGTCGACCGGCTCGGTCCCGTCGGAGATCTCTCCCGGCGTGGCGGCGAGCAGGTGCATCAGGCGGGCGCGGTCTCGGGCGAGGCCGCGGCGACGAGCGCCGAGGCGACCGCCTCCCGGTCGATCCCCGCCAGCCCGATCACCACCAGCCGCGTCGCGCGCGTCTCGCCCGCCGCGAAGGGCCGGTCGAAATGCGCGTCGACGCGGGGCCCGACGGCCTGGATCAGGAGGCGCATGGGCTTGCCGGAGACAGCTGCAAAACCCTTCACGCGCAACAGGTCGTGGGCGGCGATGATCTCGGAGACCGAGGCCTGGAAGGCGGACGGATCGGGCAGCTCCGGCAGGTCGACGTGGAAGCTCTCGAACTCGTCGTGGCCGTGCTCGTGCTCGTGGTCATGATCGTCGTGGTCGTCATGATCGTCGTCGTCATGGTGGTGGTGATGGTGGTGCACCTCGTGGCGCGCCTCCATATCGTTCTCGGCGCCGATGCCCAGGCCCAGCAGCACGGCGGGATCGACGGCGCCCATGGCAGCCTCGATCACCTGCACGCCGCGCCGCGCCCGCTCGCGCAGGGCGGCCGCGGTGGCGGGGGCGCCGCCGTCCATCAGGTCGGCCTTGTTCACCACGATCATGTCGGCGCAGGCGAGCTGATCCTCGAACAGCTCCGAGAGCGGGGTCTCGTGGTCGATCGAGTCGTCGGCCTCGCGCTGGGCGTCCACCGCGGCTTCGTCCGCGGCGAAGCGGCCGGCGGCGACGGCGGGGCCGTCGACGACCGTCACCACGCCGTCGACGGTGACGCGCGAGCGGACCTCGGGCCAGTTGAAGGCGCGCACCAGCGGCTGCGGCAGGGCGAGGCCCGAGGTCTCGATGACGATGTGCTCCGGCGGGTTCGGCCGGTCCAGCAGCGCCTTCATGGCGGGCAGGAAATCCTCGGCCACGGTGCAGCAGATGCAGCCGTTGGCGAGCTCGACCACGTCGTCGTCCGAACATCCCTCGATCCCGCAGGACTTCAGGATCTCGCCATCGACGCCGAGCTCTCCGAACTCGTTGACGATCAGGGCGATGCGGCGGCCGTGGGCGTGGGTCAGCAGGTGGCGCACCAGCGTGGTCTTGCCGGCCCCGAGGAAGCCGGTGACGACGGTGGCGGGGATCTTGGCGGGCATGGCGCTCTCCCTTCGGGGGGCGGCGGGTTGCTCGGCGGCGCCGGCCGCCGAAAGGAGGCGCCGGCGCGGGGGCGGGCCCGCGCCGGCGCGAAGGGTTCAGGTCAGGCCGGGCGGCTCTCGCCCCGCGACCACAGGTGACCGGCCACGGCGCCCAGCACCAGCCAGCCCACGGCGCCCACGAACAGCACCCGCGCGGCGAAGAGGCCGGAGAGCTCGGGCGGCGTCACGCCCCAGAGCTCGTGCGGATGCGGCGCGCCGACCAGGTGGGGCAGCGCGATCAGCGCCAGCCCGACCCAGCGCACGGGCCCCCGAAGGTAGCCCAGCGCCGCCAGCCCCGCGGCCGTCGCGACGGCCGCGAAGACCCACCAGGTCTGCCGCGCGCCCAGTTCGGCGGCGGCCGAGCCCGGAAGCTCCGGCGGCAGGCCCGCGGCGGTGGCCAGCTGGGTGGCGAGGAACCCCGCGCCCCCCCAGGCCAGTCCGGCGCGCAGGTCGATGCGCGCGCCCGTCAGACGTTCGGCCAGGGCGAAGCCGGCGGTCAGCAGCAGGCCGAAGCCCGCCATCGCCAGCACCGTGGTCAGCGCCGTCAGAGCCGTGCGCGTCAGCCCCTCGGGCCCCGCGCCGTGCTCGTGGGCGTGCCCGTCCGATCCATGCGCATGACCTTCGTCATGGGCATGGCCGTCGTCGTCGTGAGCGTGATCGCCCGCCGCATGATCGTGCGCGGCGGTCATCGGCTGCCCGAAGTCATGCGTCATCTCGCCGGACTCGTAGAGCTCGGCCTGCTGGATGAGAGGCACGGTGAACCATTGCTGCAGGGCCGCGCTTGCGAGCCCTGCCGCCAAGCCAGCGATCAACGCGCTGGCGAACAGGCGGGAGGTCATGACCTCAGTGGCAGGGGAACGACAGCGAGTGGCGCGAGTCGTGGCCCGCGTCGTGCAGCGTCGCCGAGTTGGCGAAGCCCGCGCCGAACACCAGGAACGCGCCCGCGACGAGCGCGAAGGCCACGGCCAGGAGTTCGCGGTCGAGAACGCGGGAAGAGGATTTGGAAGCGGTCGTCATCGGTCTGTCTCCTCTCCGTCCCACCCGGACGGATTCGGGGTTTCAACGACGCGTGGCAGGTCTCCTGGCTCGCGGCTTCGGAGGGGGCTTCCCTCCACGCGCGCCCCGCCTTCCCGTCTCCGGTGGCCTTGGGGCGAGCTCGCCGCATACAGTCGCGGGGGCGGCTGCGGCTTCGGACCCCCGGCGTGGGTCGGTCCTGTCCGCATTCCCGTTTTCATCCCGGGCCGCCTTGAGAGGCCGCCCATCGGAACCATGCGCAGGGAGCAGGTTTCGTCCTCCCCCGCCCCGGTGTCAAGCGAAGCCGCGGCGTCAGGTCTTGGTGGCGACGGCCGGCGGGGTGGTGGCGCGCTTGGCGTTCAGCCGCTCGCGGTGGGCGATGTAGGTGGCCGAGGCGACCACGATGCCGCCGCCCAGGATCACGAACGGGTCGATCGGCTCGCCGAAGGCGACGATGCCCAGCAGGGTCGCCCAGACCAGCTGCAGGAACTGCACCGGCTGGGTGACGGTGATCGGGGCGCACTGGAAGGCCTTGGTCATCGTCCAGTGGCCCGCGGTGGCGAAGACGGCGCACAGGCTCAGCCAGCCGATCATCTCCCAGCTGGGCGGCACCCAGACCGCGAGGGCCGCCGGCGCCAGGGCGATGGTGGTGAAGATCGACAGCATCGCGACGATGACGGTGGGATTCTCGTTCTTGGTCAGACCCTTGGCGATCAGGAACGAGGCCGCGAAGCATGGCGCCGCGCCCAGCTGCGCCAGCTGGCCGAGCTTGATCTCCTCGAACCCCGGGCGAATGATGACCATCGCCCCCACGATGCCCGCGCCGATGGCGAGCATGCGGTGAAGCTGCAGCCGCTCGCCCAGGAAGATCGCCGCGCCCACGGCCACGAAGATCGGCGCCACGTAGCTCAGCGCCGTGACCTCGGCCATGGGGATGTGGGCCATGGCGTAGAACCACAGCATCACCCCGCAGGCATGCAGCATGCCGCGCCCGGCGAAGAAGCCCCAGGCCCGGCGCGAGGGCGGATTGCGCATCATCTGGCCCAGGATCGGCACGATCAGCACGATGCCCACGCCGTAGCGGATGAAGGCGACCTCCACCGCCGGGGCCGCGGGCCCGACGTGGCGCACGATGCCGGTCACGCAGACGAACAGCAGGGTGGTCACCACCATCCAGCCGATGCCGCGCAGGACCTTCCGCCGCTCGGCCTCGGCCGTCTCCGCCGCCTCGGTGGCGAGGGTGCGGGCCTTGGCGGACTCCGCCAGAGCATGAGCCATGGAGCGAACGCGCCTCCCTTCGGGTCCCGCGTCGAAGGCCGGGCCCCGGGGGCCCGCGCGCGGGTTCTTCCTCCCTTGATAATTCGGAAGCCTTGTCTTTTCCAAGGCCCGATGACCTGTCGGCCGGAAAGGAACGCGCGGCCGAGGGCCCCCCGCCGCGCCGATCAGCCTTCGGCGAAAGGCTTCAGCAGGGGGACCGAGAAGGCGAAGACGTTCTCGCCGCGCATAAGGTAATCCCGCGGCGCCCCGGCGAGGGCGGAGAACACCGTATGCCCCGTGCCGCCGAAGGGAATCAGCCAGTCGTGCGGCTCGAACACCACCAGCGGCGCAGCGTCCGCCCAGTCGTGGTTCGAACGGAACAGCTCGCGCTCGAATCCCTCGATGTCGATCTTCACGATGAAGAGCTCCGCCTCCGGGCAGGCGGCGACCAGGTCGGGCACGGTCACCGAGCAGGCCATGCCTTCCGGCGCGGGGCCGGACGGCTCGCCGTCTTCGGCCTCGCCGACCTCCAGCTCCTGCGTGCGCACGCCCCGGGGCTGCCGGCCCTCGTCCGCGACCCGCAAATAGGCGCGGCGGTCCGAGATGGCGGCGTGCACGGCGCGGATGTTGGCGTAGCCCTCGACGTTGCGGGTCAGCAGCGCGAAGCTCTCGGACGAGGGTTCGAGGGCGACGACCTGCGCCTCGGGCCAGCGCGTCGCGATACCAGCGGTCGAGCGCGCGGGGCGCGCTGGTCGGCCCATTCGGCGAGCAGGGCCCCAGGCCCCGCCCTGCGCAGGACCTTCGCAAGGCGCTGAAGGCGCCTGGTGCGCGAGTTCATGAAGAGATGCGATCGGCCGGGCCGATCCGCGTTCCCGGCTGCGCTGGAAGCGAGCGGTCGACGGCGGGGCCGCGCGGGCCCCGTCCGGACCTCCGGGGCCGGACCCCGGAAAGCGGGCGCGCGGCGGGGACGTCCCCCTGCCCGCGCGCCCGGAGCGATCACATCATCGACTGGCCGCCGTTGGCCGAGATGGTCGAGCCGGTGATGAAGCCGGCCTCGTCCGAGGCGAGGAAGGCCACGCAGCGCGCGATCTCCTCGGGCTCGCCCAGGCGGCCGACGGGGATCTGGGCGATGATCGACTCGCGAACCTTCTCGGGCACGGCCATGACCATGTCGGTGCCGATGTAGCCCGGGCAGATCGCGTTGACGGTGATGCCGGCGCGCGCGCCCTCCTGCGCCAGGGCCTTGGTGAAGCCCAGGTCGCCGGCCTTGGCGGCCGAGTAGTTGGCCTGGCCCGCCTGGCCCTTCTGGCCGTTGATCGAGGAGATGTTGATCACCCGGCCGAACTTGCGCTCGCGCATGCCGGGCCAGACCTGGTGGGTCATGTTGAACAGGCCCGTCAGGTTGGTGTCGATCACGGCCTTCCACATGTCGAGGGTCATGCGGTGGAACATGCCGTCGCGCGTGATGCCGGCGTTGTTGACCAGCACGTCGACGGGGCCCAGGTCGGCCTCGACGGCCTCGATGCCCGCCTTGCAGGCGTCGTAGTCGGCCACCGACCACTTGTAGACCGGGATCCCGGTCTCCTTCTTGAAGGCCGCCGCCGCCTCGTCGTTGCCGGCGTAGTTCGCCGCGACCGAGTAGCCCGCCGCCTTCAGCGCGATCGAGATCGAAGCGCCGATGCCTCGGCTGCCGCCGGTGACCACCGCCACACGTGCCATGGGGAGTTCCTCCTGTCCGTTCTGTCCGGTCCCGGGACGGTCTCCGCCGCCTGGAACCCAAGTGAAGTCCGCGTGTCCGCCCTGCCTGCCGGGGGTCGACCGGCGGGGCGCTCACCTAGAACCTAACGCGCAATTTTCTTCAAGGCGTCAGGTGATTTTGCGCAGGAAAATTTCAAGGCTTGGCCTCGGCGCCCGCGCGGACCCGTCCGCCGGCGCCCCCTGGCGGAGGCGACGGCGGGCGGGACCTGCGCGCGGTCAGTCGCGCTCGACGCAGACCGCCACGCCCATGCCGCCGCCGATGCAGAGCGTCGCCAGGCCCTTCTTGGCGTCGCGCTTCTCCATCTCGTAGAGCAGCGTGATCAGGACCCGGGCGCCCGAGGCGCCGATCGGGTGACCGATGGCGATGGCGCCGCCGTTCACGTTCACGATCGACGGATCCCAGCCCATGTCCTTGTTCACCGCGCAGGCCTGGGCGGCGAAGGCCTCGTTGGCCTCGACCAGCTCCAGGTCCTCGACCTTCCAGCCCGCCTTGGCCAGCGCCTTGCGCGAGGCGTGCACCGGGCCCATGCCCATGATCTTGGGATCGAGGCCGGCGGTGGCGTAGCCCGCGATGCGCGCCAGCGGCTTCACGCCCTTGGACTGGGCGGCGGCGGCCTTCATCAGCACCACCGCGGCGGCGCCGTCGTTGATGCCCGAGGCGTTGGCCGCGGTCACCGAGCCGTCCTTCTTGAAGGCGGGGCGCAGCTTCTGCATCGCCTCGATCGTGGCGCCGTGACGGATGTACTCGTCCGCGTCGACCACCACCTCGCCCTTGCGGGTCTTGATCGTCACCGGGCAGATCTCGTCGGCGAACCTGCCGGCCTTCTGCGCGGCCTCGGCCTTGTTCTGCGAGGCGACGGCGAACTCGTCCTGCATCTCGCGGGAGATCTGCCAGCCCTCGGCCACGTTCTCGGCGGTGATGCCCATGTGGTAGCCGTTGAAGGCGTCCCACAGGCCGTCCTTGATCATCAGATCGACGAACTGCATGTCGCCCATCTTCTTGCCCGCGCGCAGGTGGGCGGCGTGGGGCGAGAGCGACATGCTCTCCTGCCCGCCGGCGACCACCACGTCGGCGTCGCCGAGCAGCACGTGCTGCGCGCCCAGCGCCACGGTGCGCAGGCCCGAGCCGCAGACCTGGTTCACCGTCCAGGCCGCGCTCTCCTGCGGCAGGCCGGCGGCGATGTGGGCCTGGCGGGCGGGGTTCATGCCCTGGTTGGCGGTCAGCACCTGGCCGAGGATCGTCTCGGAGACCTCCGAGGCCTCGACGCCGGCGCGTGCCAGCGCCGCCTTGATCGCCGTCGCCCCCAGCTCGTGCGCCGGGACGTCGGCGAAGGCGCCGTTGAAGCTGCCCACGGCCGTGCGGGCCGCGCCCGCGATCACCACGTCCGTCATGAAGTCTTCCTCCGCGTCTGGGTCCGCGCCGGTTGCGGGGCGGGCCGGATGTCCGGGGCCCGCGCGCCTCGAACGCGCCGGCCCTTCAATCTCTTGTTGCAGCGCAACATACCCGGGCGAGCCTCCATGTCGACCTGGAGATTGACGCTGCGGCGACTTGCCCGACCGGTTTCATTCGCAACCTCGTGGGGCGGAGCCTAGACGCTGTTCCCGCCTCGCGAAAGCGTTGCGGCGCAGGCGACGCAAGGGAACCGGGGGCGACCTTGGCGCCGTGCGGCGTATGGCGCCGGGGCCGGGCCGGCGTCCGGTCGGGGCTCAGCCTTCCTCGAGGAACGCCGCCAGCGGCGACCACACCTCCGCCTCGGCGCGCGAGCCGATGATCATGCCCACATGGCCGGTCCGCGGCCGACGCAGGCGGGCGCCCGGGATGGCGCGGGGCAGCGCCTCGGCGCAGAGCGGCGGCGCGATCCGGTCGGAGGGGGCGCAGAAGGCCAGGGTCGGCGCCTCGACCGCCTCGGGCACCACCGGCTCGCCGTCCAGGATCCATTCGCCCTTCGCGGTGAGGTTGCGCATGTACCAGCCCGTCGCGATCTCCGCCGCGGCGGGGGCCGCGAGGGTGACGCCGTCGTTCAGCCAGTCCTCGGTCGCCACGAAGAGGTCGGCGGCGAGCCCCTCGGGCTGGCGGGCGAAGCGGCGGAACTTGCGCAGGGCCAGCGTGGGGTCGAGGGCGGCGAACAGCGCCTGCAGCGCGTCCACCGGCACCGCCCCCAGCGCCTGTCCGACGGCGAGGATGCGGCTGCGCACGGCCTCCGGATCCTCCCGCGCCGCGAGGCCGGCCAGCACCTCCCCCAGCCCCTGGAGGCGCGAGAAATCCCAGGGCGAGCCGATCAGCGACAGCCGCCCGCACAGGTCCGGGCGCCGCGCGGCCAGCGCCGCGGCGAAGGCGCCGCCCATGCAATAGCCCAGGTGGGCGGGCGGCCCGCCCCCGGCCTCGCGCGCCAGCGCCGCCGCGGTCTCGGCCGCGGGCAGCACCCGCTCGCGGAAATAGTCGCAGAGGTCGAAGCCCGCCTCCTCCGGCCCCGGCAGGCCCCAGTCGAGCAGCAGCGGCCGCATCCCCCGCCCCGCCAGCCAGCGCATCAGCGAGCGTTCGGGATGCAGGTCGAGGATATAGGCCCGATTGACCAGCGACGGCGTGACCAGGATCACCGGTCCCCGCGCGCCGGGGCGGCCGTAGTCCAGCAGGCGCGCCGCCCCCCGTTTCCAGACGACGGGGGGATCGGGCAGCGTGCGGCGCAGGGGATGGGCCTGGTAGCGCTCGATCCCCGCCAGCATTTCGCGCAGGCGCCGCCCGGCCTCGGCGGCCACCGCGAAGGGCGCCTCGCGCCCCGCCTCGCCCAGGCCCTTGCCCGAGGCGCGCCCCTCGGGCCGCACCTCCGGCGTCCAGGGGAAGCGGGGATCGTCGGCCAGCGCCTGGAGGGAGATCGCCTGCGAATAGTTCGCCGCCGCCGCCGCCAGGTGCATCAGGAGGGGCGAGGGCAGGCCGCGACGGTCGGGCGGGGGCGCGGGCTCGGCCCCGGGCGATTCGGAGGGGTTGGGAGATTCGGAGAGGGATTCGGGCGCAGCGCCTGCCGCCTCCGCCTTAGCGGCCGAAGCCGCCCGGCGGGAACCCCGGCAGCACCTGCGGCCCGACGCGCGAGACTTCCGACTGGTTCGCGTCCCAGGCGTCGAGATAGCGCGCCGCCGCGCGGCCCGCGCCGTCGCCCGCCGCGCCCGGCGACGCGTGCGGGTCCGCCTGCGGTCCCGTGCGGACGGCCTGCGGGCCTGCGCCATCGACGTCGATCTCCCTGCGCGCCACGGTGGACTCCCAACTCTCGGCGAGGCTCAGCCTAGCCCCGGCGAAGCCGGTCCACAACGCGCCGCGGCGCCGAACCGCGGTCGCAGCGCTGCGCCATTCCGAAACAGTCCCCTCCCTCGACCGCGTCGCGCGGGGCTCGCGCCCGGAAACGACGCCCGGCCCGGCGGGCGGGTCGTTCTCGGCCGCGCTTCGCGCCTGCGGAAATCGCGTTTGCGGCGCCGCGCCAAGCGCGATAGGGTCTGCGCCTATTCACGCGCCGTGCGGCGAGTTTTCCCAAGACGGGGACCGCGACGCGGACGACACGGGAGGGTTGCGGTTTGGCGAAGGACATGCCGAAGGGCGACACGCCGATCACCATCAAGAAGTACGCCAACCGGCGTCTCTACAACACGGCCAAGAGCAGCTACGTCACGCTCGATCACCTGGCCCAGATGGTGCGCGACGGGCAGGACTTCGTGGTCTACGACGCCAAGACCGGAGAGGACATCACCCGCTCGGTGCTGACGCAGATCATCTTCGAGGAAGAGGCCAAGGGGCAGAACATGCTGCCCATCAGCTTCCTGCGGCAGCTGATCCGGCTTTATGGCGACACGCTGCAGGGCGTGGTTCCGGGGTACCTGGAGGCCTCGATGGAGACCTTCACCCGCAACCAGGAGCAGCTGCGCGACCAGGTGACGGCGGCGTTCGGGGCCAATCCGGCGCTGTCGAACTTCGAGGCGATGGCGAAGTCGAACATGGAGTTCTTCGAGAACGCCATGCGCATGTTCGCGCCCTTCGCGGCGGGCCGCCCCGCCGACGCGCCCAGGCCCCCCGCAGCCCCGACCGAGCCCCCGGTGCCCCGCACCACCGGCGACCTCGCCTCGCTCAAGGAGCAGCTCGAGGCGATGCAGGCGCGCCTGGACGCGCTGGCCCGCGACAAGGGCGAGTGATCCGGCGCACGGCCGGCTGACGAGATCGAGCGGGCGGGCCGGAAGGCCCGCCCGTTTCCGTTCCGGCCGACCGGCTTGCGGCGCCGAACGCCCGGTCCCGAGCGACCGGCGGCAGGCTCGGCGCGCCCGGCGCCCGCGGTCAGACGGTGGCTGCGGGGCGAATCGCGTGGAGGACGCCCGACGGCTGGAATCGGCGGCGAGAATCGTCGGGGGAGCGGAAGCGACATTCGCGCCGGGCGGCTGAATTCCCGGTCCCGGCGCGAGCCATCGCGGGGACGTCCCCTGCTCCGTCGCGGCGGCGCAGCCCTCGTCGCCACGCTCCGCGACGCGCTCCGCTCAGGCCGCCATGCACACCGGCTCGCCGGTCAGGCGGCCTTGCAGCGCGTCGACGCCCAGCAGGCGCAGGCGGCGGGCGTCGGCGCGGCGCTCGACGCCCTCGGCGACCGTCATCGCGTCGAACTCCGCGGCGAGGGCCACCGCTTCGGCGACCTGGGCGTCGTGGGCGCAGAGCGCGGCGTCGAGCTTCAGCACGTCCGGGCGCAGAGCGCGGGCGGCCTCGGCGTCGGCGTGGCCGGCGCCGAAATCGTCCAGCGCGAAGGCCGCGCCGCGGGCGGCGACGCGGTCGCGGAAGGCGAGCGCGGCGGCGGGCACGGCCCGCGCCGTCTCGGTCAGTTCGACGATCAAGCGGCGCACGGCGTCGCCGTCGGCCTCGGCGGCCGCGTCCAGCAGCAGGCCCCAGCGCCGGTCGCCCACGCTCAGCGCCGAGACGTTGACCGAGATCCGCGCCCCCCGGTCCCGCCGCAGCAGCCCCAGCGCCAGCGCCAGCGCCGCCCGGTCGAGCGCGGGGGCGAGGCCCTGCCGCTCCAGCGCCTCGGCGAAACGGGAGGCGGGCAGCAGCGCGCCGTCGGGCGTCTCCACCCGCGCCAGCGCCTCGCGGAAGCACAGAAGGTCGGGCCGGGCGGCGGGGCGCACCGGCTGCAGGGCGAGGCGCAGCCGTCCCGCGCCCAGCGCCGCAGCCGCGATCTCGGCGTCGCGCGCGGGATCCTGCGCGCCCACGGGAGCGCCGCCGGCCGCGGCCGTCGCGCCGACCTCGTCGGAGCCTCCGTCCGCCCCGCGCTCTCCCGCAGGGGGCGTCCGGCCCCGGCCGCGCGGGTCGCGACGGCGGCCGTCGCCCGGCGGGCGGCCGGGCGGGCCCGTGCGATGTCGATCCGTCATCCCGGATCCCTCCCTCTCCGGCCCGGCGCGATCCCCAACGCGCGCTTTCGGCCGGCGCGATCATGTTCTACTTTTGTCCCGATTCGAGTCAAGCAGGAGTTCGCCCTATGGTTGATCGCTGCCCCTGGTGCGGGACCGATCCGCTCTACGTGGCCTACCACGACGAGGAATGGGGCGTCCCGGAGCGGGACGGCCGGGCCCTGTTCGAGAAGCTGATGCTGGACGGGTTCCAGGCGGGCCTCGCCTGGATCACCATCCTGCGCAAGCGCGACGCCTTCCGCGCCCGTTTCGAGGGGTTCGACCCCGAGCGGCTGGCGACCTGGGGGGAGCCCGAGATCGTCGCCGCCCTCGCCGATCCCGGCATCGTGCGCCACCGCGGCAAGATCGAGGCGACCATCGGCAACGCCCGCGCCTGGCTGGAGATCGAGGGCGAGCAGGGGTTCTCGCGCTTCCTGTGGGACTTCGTCGACGGCCGCCCGCTGCAGAACGACTTCCCCTCCATGGCCGACGTGCCGGCCGAGACGCCGCTCTCGCGCGAGGTCTCGAAGGCGCTGAAGGCGAAGGGCTTCCGCTTCTGCGGGCCGACCATCGTCTACGCCTTCATGCAGGCCACCGGCTTCGTGAACGACCACCTCGCCGGCTGCCCCCGTCACAAGGCCGTGGCCGGCATGGGCTGAGGGCGCATTTCGCCTCCCGGTCGCGGCGCGGATGCTGCTATCGTGCCGTCCGCGACAGGGAGGGGACGCTCATGGACGGCTACTTCGACATCGACGTCTATTCGCGGAAGGTCTCGACAGGCTCCGCCGAGGCGCAGCTGTGGTTCGACCGCGGGTTGATCTGGACCTACGGCTACAGCCACGAAGAAGCCATCGAATGCTTCAAGCGCGCGCTCGAGGCGGACCCGGACTGCGCCATGGCCTGGTGGGGCCTCGCCTACGCGCTGGGGCCCAACTACAACATGCCCTGGGTGCGCATGGACGCCGCGATGCGCGAGGCGCGCCTGGCCGAGGCCTTCGACGCGACGCAGGCCGCCATGGCCCGGCGCGACGGGCTGACCCCGCCCGAACGCGCGCTGATCGAGGCCCTGCCCGCCCGCTATCCCCAGCGCGCGCCGCTGCCCGACATGCGCGCCTGGGACGACGCCTACGCCGACGCGATGCGCGCCGCCCACGCCGCCCTGCCCGACGACCTGGAGGTGACCACGGTCTTCGCCGAGGCGATCATGAACCGCACGCCCTGGAAGATGTGGGACCTGCCCTCGGGCGAGGTCGCCCCCGGCGCCGGCACGACGGAGGCGCAGGCGGCGCTGGAGCGCGCGTTCGAGCGCGACCCCGCCGCCTGGGACCATCCCGGCCTGCTGCACCTCTACGTCCACCTGATGGAGATGTCGCCCTTCCCCGAAAAGGCGCTGAAGCAGGGCGACCGGCTGCGCGAACTGGTGCCCGACGCGGGCCACCTGATCCACATGCCGACCCATATCGACGTGCTGTGCGGCCACTATCGCGACGTGCTGCACTGGAACCTGAAGGCGATCGAGCGGGACCGGCTGTATTACGAGCGCCTCGGCCCCTACAACATCTACGCCGGCTACCGGCTGCACAACTATCACTTCGCCATCTACGGGGCGATGTTCCTGGGCCAGATGCAGCCCGCGCTCGACGCCTGCGAGGAGATGGTGGCGATCACGCCCCCCGACCTGCTCGAGATCCAGTCGCCCCCCATGGCCGACTATTTCGAGAGCTACCTCGGCATGAAGCCCCACATCCTCGTCCGCTTCGGCCGCTGGCGGGAGATCATCGCCGAACCGATGCCCGAACGCCCCGAGATCTGGCGGGTGCTGACCGCCTCCTGGCGCTACGCCAAGGGGGTGGCGCACGCGGCCCTGGGCGACGTGGCGGCGGCGGAGCGGGAGCAGGCGCTGTTCAAGGAGGCCTACGCCCAGGTCCCCGAAAGCCGGCTGATGCACAACAACCGCTGCGTCGACCAGCTCGCCATCGCCGAGGCGATGCTGGAGGGGGAGCTGGAATACCGCAAGGGCGCCTACGAGGCCGCCTTCGCCGCGCTTCGCCGCTCGGTCGAGCTGGACGACGGCCTGCCCTACGACGAGCCCTGGGGCTGGATGCAGCCCACCCGCCACGCGCTGGGCGCCCTGCTGCTGGAGCAGGGCCGGGTCGAGGAGGCCGAGGCCGCCTATCGCGAGGACCTCGGCCTGGGCCGGAAGCTGTCGCGCGCCTGCGTGCACCCCGACAACGTCTGGAGCCTGCGCGGCCTGATGCAGTGCCTGGAGAGGCGCGGCGCCGCCGACACCGCCGAGGGCAAGCTGATCCGCCAGCGCCTCGACCTCGCCGCGGCGCGGGCCGACATGCCGGTCAACGCCTCGTGCTTCTGCGCCCAGTCGGCGATGGCGGCGGGCTGAGCCTGCGGCGCGCGCCGGGTCCGGGAGGCGGCCCGGAGGGCCGTTTCGCGAAACGGTCGCGCGGACGTGAGCGGCGGGGGCGACGGGCGGCTTGCCTTCCCGCGCTGGAAGGTTCGATACCCTGCCCGACGCCCGGCCCATGCCGGGCTTCGATGCGTCCGCCGCGGCTCCGGCCCCGGCGGCGATCCGACGAGAGAGGACGCCCGATGACCCGTTTCGATCCCGCCCGCCGGACCCTGCTTCTGGCCGCCGCCGCCTCGGCCTTCGTCGCCGCCGCGCCGCGCGCCCGCGCCGCCGCCGCGCCGGCCCTGCACGTGATGAAGGATCCCGGCTGCGGCTGCTGCTCGGCCTGGGTCGAGGTGATGCAGGACGCGGGCTTCGAGGTCACGACCGAGGAGATGGGCAACGCCCTCCTCGTCCAGCGCAAGATCGTGCTGGGCATCCCCCAGCAGGCCGCCTCCTGCCACACCGGGGTGATCGAGGGCTACGTCGTCGAGGGCCACGTGCCCCCCGCCGACGTGCGCCGCCTGCTGGCCGAGCGGCCGGACGCCGTCGGCATCGCCACGCCCGGCATGCCCTACGGCTCCCCCGGCATGGGGCCGGAGAGCGAGCGCGAGGCCTACGACGTGGTCCTGATCGGCCGCGACGGCGCCCTCAGCCTGTGGTCGCGCTACGACGCTGCCTGATCCCGGGGCGGCCTGATCCCGGCGCGGCCCCCGGCGGGCCGGGGGCGGGCGCTCAGCCCTGAAGGCGGCGCCGGAGGAAATCGAGGATCGTGTCGGCCATCGGGCCGGCGACCTCGGGATCCATGTGGAAGTGGTGGTCGCCGGGCAGGTCGGCGCGCACGTAGTCCGCGATCAGCTCCGCCCCCAGCTTCGCGATCTCGGCCGAGCGCGGGCGCGCGGCGAGCGAGCCCTCCTCCGCCCAGATGTTGAGCACCGGGCAGCGGATCGCGCGCAGCAGCTCCTCGACCTGGGGGCGGGTGAGCTTCATGGCGGAGCTGGCGAACAGCCGCGAATCCCCGCGCAGCACGAACCCGTCCGCGGTCTTCTCCAGCGCCCGCCCGGCCAGCGCGCGGGAGCTTTCGGGCGAGTTGCCCTGCGCGCTGCGCCGGCGCACGTAGTCCTCGACGTCGACGAAGCGCCGGGGACCGCGGGCGGCCTGCTTCCGGGTCTCCTCGACGAAGGCGGCCAGCGTCTCGACCGCGTCGGCCTCGTGCGGATAGGGCGCGAGGGAATCGAGCGAGACCAGCGCCCGCACCCGATCGGGCATCGTGGCGGCGACGAGGCCCGAGATGATCGCCCCGCGCGAATGGCCCACCAGCACGCAGCTGCGCCAGCCCAGCTGCTCCAGCAGGCCCGCGATCTGGGGCAGGTCGTCCCAGATGTTGTAGGTGGCGTGCGCCGCGCGATGCCCGCTCAGCCCGTGGCCCGAGAGGTCGAGCGCGACCACCCGGCAGCCCTCGAGCCGCGGCGCGAGCTCCGCGAAGCTGCCGGCGTGGTCCATCCAGCCGTGCAGCGCCAGCACCGGAAGACCGCGCTCGGGTCCCCACTCGAGACCGGCGAAGCGCAGCCCGTCCACCTCCCAGCTCCGCTCCCGCGGGTCCGTCGCGCCGCCCATGTCCATTCGTGATCCTCGCGCTTGAAACGTCGGTCGTCTGCCGGAAGGCATAGAGCGCCGACCCGCGGGCCTCAAGCGCGAGGGGGCGCGCGCCTCAGGCGGCGGGGGCCACGGGGCGCCAGGCGGCGGCCTCCTCCGCCGGCGCGTCGAGGGCGTGGCGGGCGATGCGCTCGGCGAGGTCGGCGGCCCGGCGCAGCTCGGCGGGCTCGACCAGGTCGCGACGGTCGAGCGGAGTCAGCACCAGGCGCGCGGGCGCCGCGTGCTGGCCGAAGCCGGCGACGAGGCGGAAGGCGGGAATGCCGGCCTTCGCGAAATTTGCGTGGTCCGAGTTCGCCTGGAACGGGCGGTGCAGGCGCAGGGCGATCCCCTCCGCCTCGGCGGCGGCGAGCAGCATCGGCTCGATCCCCGCAGCCCCGCAGGTCAGCGCCGCGAGCCCCCCGTCGGGCCCCGCCCCGCCCACCGGCGAGTCGAGGTTGATCGCCACCGCGATGCGCGCGCGCTCGGCCTCCGACAGGGCGGCGAGGTGCAGGGCCGAGCCGGTCAGCGCCCATTCCTCGGCGTTGAAGAAGGCGAGCGTCAGCCCCCGCCGCCAGCCGCCCGCCGGCCGGTCCGCGCAGAGCCGTCGCGCCGCCTCCAGCGCCGCGGCGAGGCCCGAGGCGTTGTCGATCGCGCTCTCGCCCAGGTCGTGGCCGTCGATATGGGCGGTCAGCACCACCCGTTCGTCGGTTCGTCCCGGCAGGTCGAAGAACAGGTTCTCGGCCGAGGCCGGCGCCTCCTCGACGCTCAGGGACATCCGCGCCCGGGGGCGGCCCGCGGCGCGGCGGGCGAGGGCCCGGGCCGCTTCGGGCGAAATGCCGAAGGCGGGGATGCCCGGCTCGTCCCCGCCGCGGCCGGAGGAGCCGGCGACGCAGCCGCCCTCGGCCGGGCCCGCGATCAGGAAGCCCACGGCGCCGGCCTCGACCGCGGCGCGGTACTTGATGCGGCGATGGATGGTGCCGGGATTGAACATCAGCTCATGGCGCACCAGCACGATGCGGCCGGCGATCTCGTCCGCATGGGCGGCGAAGCTCTCGGGCTCGCCGCGGCCGAGGTCGATCACCTCGGCCTCGACCTCGCCCGGCGCGCTGCGCACCAGCGGATGGGCGGGCAGCGCCGCGCCGTCGGGCCCGGTCAGCGCGCAGGCGAGCGGGCGCCAGCCGGCGTAGTCGAACGCCTCCGCCCGCGCCTCGACGCCCGTCGCCTCGCGCCCCAGCGCCTTCAGCAGCGCCGTCGCCGCGCGCTCGGAGGGCGTGCCGCACAGCCGGCCCCCGGTGTCGCAGATCGCGGCGAAGGCGCGGTCGAGGAAGGCGGCGTCGGTCATGCATCGGTCTCCGGAGGGGCGGGGGAAAGGGGGGCGGCCTCGGCCGGCGGCGGCGCGCGGTCCGACAGACGCCGCTCGATCAGCGCCATCAGCTCCTCGGCCAGCGGCGTGGGCGAGGTCGAGGCGCGGCGGAACACGCCGATCTCGTAGCGCAGGGAGGGGCGGAACGGCCGCGCCACCAGTCCCAGCGAGGCGAAGGTGCGCGCCGACCAGGCGTCGACCACCGCCACGCCCGCGCCGGCGGCGACCAGGCCGCAGATCGCGGCGAAGAACTCGCTCTCGATCGCGGGCGCGTAGTCGAGCCCGCATTCCACGAACAGCTCGCGCACCCGGTGGCCGATCAGGCGACGCTCGGACATGCCCACCAGCGGGTGGCCCGCCATCTCGGCCGGGCCGATGAAGGGCGCCTCGGCCAGCGGGTGGCCGGCGGGGACGATGGCCACGCAGTCGGCGGCGTGGCGGCGGATCTCGACGCCCTGCACATGGATCGGCCATTCGGCGACCGCGATGTCCACGGCGCCCGCCTCGAAGGCGGCGGCGACCTCCTCGGAGGTGCGGTTGAGCATCACGATCCGCGCGTCGGGCCGGCGGGCGCGAAGCTGGGCCACCACCTCGGGCAGCAGCGAGATCGAGGCGGAGGGGTGGCCCGCGACGACCAGCGTCTCGGTCTCGCCCGAGCGGATGTCGCGCGCGGCCTGCTCGAGGCGCTCCAGCGCGCCCAGCGCGGTGCGGATCTCCTCGTAGAAGCGGCGGCCGCGGAAGGTGATCGCCAGGCGGCCGCCGGAGCGCTCGAACAGCTCGAACCCGGCGTGCGCCTCCAGCCGCGCGATCTGGGCGCTGACCGCCGGCTGGGTCACGCCCAGCAGCCGGGCGGCCCCGGTGACCGATCCGGCCTCGACGACGGTGCGGAACGCCTCCAGCAAGCGCGGATCGAGGGTCATTCAAAATCCTTATGGCCAGATTTCCATTGTAGGCAGGCAAAAATTTATCCTTGCTGGCATAGGTCGGTCAATGCATAACGACTCGTGATGACCAATGAATCAGCAGCGAGTCCCGCCCGAATGCATCCGACGGAAGCACCCGCCCTGCCCCTGATCGAAACGCGGGCTATCACGAAGCGGTTCGGCGAGAACACGGTCCTGCGCGACGTCACCATGGGCGTGCAGAGCGGAGAGGTGGTCTGCGTCGTCGGCCCCTCGGGCTCGGGCAAGACCACGCTGCTGCGAAGCCTCGCCCTGCTCGAGACGCCCTCGGAAGGCGAGATCCGCATGGACGGCGCGATCATCGCCTCGGGCGCGCCCTCGCGCGCCGTGAGCCGGGCCGCCCGGGCGGTGCGCTCGGACATCGGCATGGTCTTCCAGCACTTCAATCTGTGGCCGCACATGAGCGTGCTGGGCAACGTGATCGAGGCGCCGATGCGCGCCCGCGGCCTGCCCCGCGCCCAGGCGGTGGAGGAGGCCGAGGCGCTGCTCGCCAAGGTCGGCCTCTCCGACAAGCGCGACGCCAGCCCCAAGCGCCTGTCCGGCGGTCAGCAGCAGCGCGTCGCGATCGCCCGCGCGCTGGCGATGAAGCCCCGGCTGATGCTGTTCGACGAGGCGACCTCGGCGCTCGACCCCGAGCTGAAGGCCGAGGTCCTGGCGGTGATGCGCCAGCTCGCGGAGGAGGGCATGACCATGCTCGCCGTCACCCACGAGATGAGCTTCGCCCGCCGCGCCTGCACCCGCGTCATCTTCATGGACGCGGGCGAGATCGTCGAGGAAGGCGCGCCTGCGAGCTTCTTCGACGCCCCCAAGACGGAACGCGCCGCCCGCTTCCTCGCCCGGCTCGAGGACTGAGCCGCCGAAGACGCCCCCCTCCTCCCCCCTCCCTTCCCTGCAACGGAGCCGACCCATGAAGCAGATCCTGAAGAC
Source organism: Albimonas marina (assembly GCF_029223255.1). GTDB lineage: Bacteria > Pseudomonadota > Alphaproteobacteria > Rhodobacterales > Rhodobacteraceae > Albimonas. Next base: position 20,188 of record NZ_JARHUC010000006.1, on the reverse strand, counting down.
GGCCCTCGCCGCCCTCGTCGCCGCCGGCGGGTTCGCCGCCGCGCAGCCCGCCGCCGCGCAGCAGACGGACTCGCGCCTCTACCGCGTCACCTCCTCGGGCACGCTGCGCGTGTGCCAGTACCCGAACTACTACGCGATCTCCTACCGCAACCCGCAGACCAGCGAGATCGAGGGCATCGACGCGGACCTCTCGAAGGAGCTCGCCAAGGAGCTGGGCGTGGAGCTCGAGATCGTCGAGAGCTCCTTCGGCACCTTCATCGCCGACCTGCAGGCCGACAAATGCGAGATCGGCATGTTCGGCATCGGCGCCACCCTGCAGCGCGCGCAGGCGGTGGCCTTCTCGGATCCCTACCTCGTCTCCTCGATCTACGCGGTGACCAAGAAGGGCGGGCCGATCCAGGCCTGGGAGGACATCGACAAGGAGGGCGTGCGCGTCGTCGTCACGCTGGGCTCCTACATCGAGCCCTTCATGCGCGGCTACCTCAAGAACGCCGAGCTGGTCACCGTGGCCCCGCCCGCCTCGCGCGAAGGCGAGGTGATCGCCGGGCGCGCCGACGTGCTGATGACCGACTACCCAACCTCGGTGAAGCTCGCCTCGCTGTTCGACTGGACCCACACGATCGAGCCCGACGGCGCGCTGCGCCCGACGCCCTATTCCTACGTGGTCCCGCAGGGCGACCAGATCTGGCTGAACTACATCAACCTGTTCGTGTCGACCATCAAGCTGGACGGCCGCCTGCAGCAGTTCGCCGAGAAGAACGAGCTGGGCCCGATCGTGGCCCCCTGACGCGGCGCCGGCGGGCGGCCCCGGCCGCCCGTCCCCCGCCCCCTCGCGCCCCGCGACCGCCGCGCCCTTCGCGGCGAACCCCGAACCCGGAGAGGCCGCCGAATGGGCGACTACAGCTTCCGGTGGGACGTCATTCCCGCCAACATCGACTTCCTGATGAGCGGCCTGCAGCAGACGCTGCTGATCTCGGCCATCACGCTGGCGCTGGCGCTGGTCGGCGGCCTGGTGATCGCGCTGCTGGACCTGTCGCCCTTCCGCGTCCTGCGCCTGATCGGCCTGAGCGTGGGCGAGGTGATCCGCAACACCCCGATCCTCGTGCAGCTGCTGTGGGTCTACTACGTCATGCCCATCACGCTGGGCATCAACCTCGACGCCTGGACGGCGCTGGTAATCGGCCTGTCGCTCTACGCCTCGGCCTTCATCGCCGAGGCCTACCGCGCCGGCATCCAGTCGGTGCCCGTCGGCCACCGCGAGGCGGCGCAGGTGCTGGGCCTGACGCCCCTGCAGACCTTCGTGCGCATCACCATGCCCCAGGCCGTGCGCATGACCCTGCCGCCGCTGGCCGCGAACTTCGTGCAGCTGATCAAGTACTCCTCGCTGGGCTCGGTCATCTCGGTGGGCGAGATCACCCGGCGCGGCATGGAGCTGTCGTCCTCGATCTTCCGCCCGCTGGAGATCTTCACCTTCATCGCGGTCGTCTACTTCCTGATCTGCTGGCCGCTGGCCATGGCGATCCGGGTGTGGGAGCGTCGGCTCTCCCGCCGCTGAGACGCTCGACCGACCGCCGCCTTCCTCGTCCATCCCGGCCCCGGGGCCGGCGCCCCTCTCGGGCGCCGCCGGGCGCCGGCCGCCCTGCCCCACCCGCCGCCCCGCGGCGGCCGCCTTGCCCAGACGCCGCCCGCGCGCCCTGCGCCGGCCGCCACGGAACCCGGACCATGCCCCTCGAAGACCTGCCCGACGCCGACCTCTTCCGCGGCCCGCCGACCTTCATGTCGGCCCCCTTCTCCACCGACGCCCGCGGCGCGCAGGCCGCGATCCTGGGCTGCCCCTTCGACTGCGGCATCCACCCGTTCCGCATCGGCTCGCGCCAGGGGCCGGAGGCGATCCGTGCCCAGTCCGCCCTCGTGCGCCGCTACGACAGCGAGCGCGCCGACCTCGACGTGATCGCCGAGATGGGCGTGGTCGACGCGGGCGACGTGATCCTGACCCCCTCGCGCATCGAGGAGAGCTTCGCCGCGATGGAGGAGGCCGCCTTCCGCCTCGCCTCCCAAGGCGCGGCGCCGGTGGGCTTCGGAGGCGACGGCTCGGTCTCGCTGCCGCTGGTGCGGGCGGCCTCGCGGGTGCATCCGGGGCTGGCGGTGCTGCATATCGACAGCCACACCGACGCCTATCCCATCGACCCCGCCTATCCCATCGACCCCTCCACCCAGTTCACCCACGTGGCGCTGGAGCAGCGGGCGCTGGCGGGCCTGTCCTGGCACCTCGGGCTGCGGGGCACGACGATCCGCTCGGGCGCCCACGCCCATGCGCGGGAGCTGGGCTACAACACCCTGACGCTGGCCCAGTTCCTGGAGCGGGGACAGGACGACGTGGTGGCCGAGCTGAAGGCGACGCTGGGCGACCGGCCCGTCTATCTGTCGTGGGACATGGACGTCTTCGACCCCTCCTGCGCGCCGGGCGTGTGCACGCCGGTCTGGGGGGGCCTGAACTCGCGCGAGGGGCTGGGCCTGCTGAAGGCGCTGGATGGGCTGAACATCGTGGCCGCAGACGTGAACACGGTCAGCCCCCCGCAGGACGTGAACGGCATGACCGCCTTCCTCGCCGCCGCGGTGACCTTCGAGATCCTGATGCTGATCCGCTCCGCCCGCGCCCGCCTGCCCGGGGCCGGCGCATGAGCGCCCGCGACCTGCCGGGCGCCGCCGGGGACGCGCCCGACGCCCGCGACGGCGCCGCGACGCGCGCCTGGATGGCCGCCCGCGCGCCCGAGATGGCCGCGCGCACGGCCGAGCTGGTGCGCATCGACAGCCAGACCCCCCCCTCGGCCACCCGCCCGATGGCCGAGGCCTGCGCCGCCCTGATGGCCGACCTGCCCGGCGTGGAGATCGAGTTCCACGAGGCGCAGGCCCCGGTGACCAACCTGCTGGCCGTCCTCCCCGGCGCCCGGCCGGGGCGGCGGCTGGTGCTGAACGGCCATCTCGACACCTACCCGATCGGCGACGCCGCCCGCTGGACCCGCGCGGCCCTGGGCGGCGAGATCGCGGACGGGCTGCTCTACGGCCGCGGCTCGGCCGACATGAAGGGCGGGCTGATCGCGATGATCGAGGCCGCCCGCCTGCTCGCCGCCCGCCCCTTCGCCGGCGAGATCGCGCTGGTCTTCGGCGGCGACGAGGAGCGGATGGGCGAGCTCGGGACCCAGGCGATGATCGACGACCTGCCCCGCGCCCGCGGCGACGGGGTGATCGTGGCCGACGCCGGCGGCCCCCGCGCCGTGCGGCTGGGCGAGAAGGGGATGCTCTGGCTGGAGCTTTCCACGCAGGGCCGCGCCGCCCACGGCGCCCATGTCCACGCCGGCGACAACGCCGCCGACCGGATGCTCGACGCGCTGGTCGCCCTGCGGGGCCTCGAGGCCCTGCCCCTGCAGGAGCCGGCCGAGGCCGCGCGCATCCTCGACGCCGCCGCAGCCCACCCCGGCGCCGACGGGCCCGAGGCGCGCCGAACCATGCGCCGTCTGACCGTCAACCTCGGGCGGATCGAGGCCGGAACCTCGGCCAACCTGGTGCCCGGCGCGGCCCGCGCCGCCTGCGACGTGCGCATCCCCGTGGGTCTTTCGACCGCCGAGGTCGAGGCGGAGGCGCGCCGCCTGCTCGCCCCCCACGACGTCGCGCTCGAGATCGTGCGCCGCTACGAGCCCACCTGGACCCCCGCCGGCAGCCCCATCGCGCGGGCCTGCCTGGAGGGGACGGCGGCCGCGCTGGGCGACGCCTGGCACGACGGGCGCATCGGCGGCTCCGACGCCCGGCTGTGGCGGCGCGCGGGGTTCGAGACGGTCGCCATGGGCCTGACGCCCCGCAACCTCGGCGGCCCCGACGAGGCGCTGGAGGTGAGCGAGCTCGCCGACCTCGCCGCCGCCATCGCCGCCTCCGCCGCGCGCTTCCTCGAGGGCTAGGCCCCGGGGGGCGGGGCCGCGGACGCCTCCGCCGCCCCCTCGCCCCGCCGCCGAAACGATCCGGCGGCGGGACCGCCCTGCACGGACGCGCTGGCGCCCGGATCCGCGCACTCCGGGTCCCGCATCGGAAGCGGCTCTCCCGCGGCCCCGGCCGCCTGTGTTCAGCGCAGGTGCAGCCTCCGCTCATCCCAAGCTCACGTTGACGTAACGTTGTTGCGCCCCGCAACCGGCGGACGCGTCGCAAGGCTTGACCGGCAACCCAAGGGCGATTTCCATGGAGGCGTCCCCGGGGGATTCCGTTTCCGGCGCGCCGCGCCGCCCCCGGGACGCGGGAGCGCTCTCCCGCCGTCAGAGGCCGAAAACGGCCCGACGACGCCCGCCGCGGAATGCGGGCGCGACAGCCCGAGGAAACGCCATGTCTTTCACCAAACCTGATCTCGACGTCATCGTCGTGGGGGCCGGATTCGCCGGCCTCTACATGCTCCACCGCCTGCGCTCGCGCGGGGTCTCGGTGCAGGTGCTGGAATCCGCCGACGGGGTGGGCGGCACCTGGTACTGGAACCGCTATCCGGGGGCGCGCTGCGACATCCTCTCGGTCGACTACTCCTACAGCTTCGACAAGGACCTGCAGACCGACTGGACCTGGTCCGAGCGCTACGCGAAGCAGTCCGAGATCCTCGCCTATCTCAACCACGTCGCCGACCGCTTCGACCTGCGCCGCGACATCCGCTTCGAGACCCGCGTGGCCGAGGCCGCCTGGGACGACGCCGCCGGCCTGTGGCGCATCACGACCGAGGCCGGGGACGTCCTGACCTGCCGCCACTACATCATGGCCACCGGCTGCCTCTCGGTCCCCAAGGAGAACGAGTTCGACGGCATCGAGGCCTTCGAGGGCGAGGTCTACTCGACCGGCCGCTGGCCGCACCACGCGGTCGACTTCGCCGGCAAGCGGGTCGGGGTGATCGGCACCGGCTCCTCCGGCATCCAGGCGATCCCGGAGATCGCCAAGCAGGCCAGGTCGGTGACCGTGTTCCAGCGGACCCCCAACTTCTCGATCCCCGCCCGCCACGGCCCCGTCTCCGACGAGCGGATCGCCGCCTTCAAGGCCGACCCCGACGCCTACCGCGAGGCCGCGCGCTGGTCGAAGCTGGGCGTGCCCGGCCCCGTCTCGATGGAGCAGACGAAGACCGTATCCGAAGACGAGCGCCGCCGCCGCTACGAGCATGTCTGGCGGACCGGAGAGCTTCAGCCGATGTTCGCCCAGTTCGCCGACACGCTGTTCGACAAGGCCGCCAACGACACGATGGTCGCCTTCATGCACGAGAAGATCCGCGAGATCGTGGACGACCCCGCGACCGCGGACGCCCTGTGCCCGACCGACCATCCCATCGCCTCGAAGCGCCCCTGCCTCGACGACGGCTACTACGCCGCGTTCAACCTGCCCCACGTGTCGCTGGTGGACCTGCGCAAGGACCCGATCGAGGGCGTCGCCGCGACCGGGGTGCGGACCCGCAGCGGCCTGCACGAGTTCGACGTGATCGTGCTCGCCACCGGGTTCGACGCGATGACCGGCGCGGTGGTGCGGGTGAACATCAAGGGCCGCGACGGGCTGAGCCTGAAGGAGAAATGGGCCGACGGCCCGCAGACCTGCATGGGCCTGATGACCGCGGGCTTCCCCAACCTGTTCCTGATCACCGGGCCGGGCAGCCCCTCGGTCCTGTCCAACATGGCCGTCTCGATCGAGCAGCACGTGGAGCTGGTGGACGACCTGCTGGCCGACATGGCGGCGAAGGGGCGCGAGGTGGTCGAACCCTCGAAGGCCGCAGAGGCCGCCTGGACCCGCTACAACGACGACGCGGGGAACCTGACGCTGCACGTCACCGCGAACAGCTGGTACATGGGCGCCAACGTGCCGGGCAAGCCGCGGCGCTTCCTGCCCTTCATCGGAGGCGTGGACGCCTATCGCCGCGCCTGCGAGGACATGAAGGCGGGCGACTGGATCGGGCTGAACTTCCGCGGCGAGGCCGGCGAGCGGGTCGACGAGCGGATCGTACGCCCCTTCCGGCCCGACGTGACCGCGCTGCTCGAGGCGATGGCCGAGGCGGGCCTGCCGCCCCTGCACACGCTTCCCCCGGAGGCGCTTCGCGCGACCATGACCGCCATCGGCGAGCAGTCGCCCAAGGGCCCCGAGGTCGGCGAGGTCGTGGACGGGACCTTCCCCGGCGCCGACGGCGCGCCGCTGCGCCATCGCCTCTACCGCCCCGCCACGCCGGGTCCGCATCCGCTGGTCCTCTATTTCCACGGCGGCGGCTGGGTGATCGGCTCCGAGGTCTCGGACGACGCCTTCTGCCGGGATCTCTGCGTGCGCTCGAACGCGGTGATCGTCTCCTGCGACTACCGTCACGCGCCCGAGGCCCGGTTCCCCGCCGCGGTCGACGACGCGCTGGCGGCGCTGGCTTGGATCGGGGCGCAGGCGGAGGCGCTGGGCGGCGCGCCCGGCAAGCTCGCGGTCGCGGGCTGGAGCGCGGGCGGCAACCTCGCGGCGGTCTGCGCCCAGCACGCGCGCGACCACGGCGGGCCGGCCCTGTCGGGGCAGCTCCTGGTGACGCCGGTGACGGACAGCGACTTCTCGCGCCCCTCCTACGCCGACAACGCCGCCGGTCCGGTCCTGACGCGGGAGCTGATGGACTATTTCTGGGACCACTACGTCGACGAGGCCGACCGCAGGGACCCCCGCGTCGCCCCGATCCGCGCGACGTCGCTGGCGGGCCTGCCGCCGGCGATGGTCGTGGTCTCGGAGTTCGATCCCCTGCGCGACGAGGGCATCGCCTACGCCGAGGCGATGAAGGCCGCCGGCGTGCCCACCACCCTGCTGGTCGGGCGGGGCCACATCCACACCTCCTACTCGGCGGTGGACGTGATCCTGTCGGGCGCCGAGGTCCGCGCCCGCATGGCCGAGGCGCTTGGCGGCTTCTTCGAGGCGCGCCGCCACGCCGCCGAGTGACGGCGCGAGACGCGGGAAGGGGCGGCGCGGCCGCCCCCTCTCCCCCTGCGAGGGGAGCCGACCCTCGCCCCCGGCCGCCGGCCGCCCCCTTGCGCCCGCCGCCGGCCCGCGGAACAAGAGGCCTCCCCCGCAGGAGGCCCCGCCCGTGACCCCATCCGATCCTTTCGCGCGCACCCGCGCCCTGTTCGATCTGCCCGAGGGGGTGATCTACCTCGACGGCAACTCGCTGGGCCCCCTGCCCCGCGCGGCGCAGGCGCGGCTGGCGACGGTCGCGGCGCAGGAATGGGGCCGGCTGCTGATCCGGGGCTGGAACGAGGCCGGCTGGATCGACCTGCCCGCCCGGGTCGGCGAGCGCATCGGTCGGCTGGTGGGGGCCGAGCCCGGGGCGGTGCGCGCGGCGGACTCGACCTCCGTCAACCTCTTCAAGGTCCTTTCGGCCGCGCTCGCGATGCGGCCCGGGCGGCGGGTGATCCTGTCGGACGCCGGCAACTTCCCCACCGATCTCTACGTCGCCCAGCGGCTGGCCGAGGCGCTGGGACAGGGCCATGAACTGCGCCTCGCCGCCCCCGAGGCGGTGGCCGACGCGATCGACGCGGACGTGGCCGTGCTGATGCTGACCGAGGTCGACTACCGCACCGGCCGGCGGCACGACATGGCGGCGCTGACCGCGCGAGCGCATGAGGCGGAGGCGCTGACGGTCTGGGACCTCGCCCATTCCGCGGGCGCCCTGCCCGTGGACCTCGCCGGCGCCGGCGCGGATTTCGCGGTGGGCTGCGGGTACAAGTATCTCAACGGCGGGCCCGGGGCGCCGGCCTTCCTCTATGTCGCGCCGCGCCACCAGGCGCAGGCCGCGCCGGCGCTGGCGGGCTGGATGGGCCATGCCGCGCCCTTCGGCTTCGTTCCCGACTACGCCCCCGCCGAGGGGATGGACCGGATGCTGGTGGGCACGCCCCCGATCCTCTCCCTCTCCGCCCTCGACGCGGCGCTGGAGGTCTGGGAGGGGGTGGACCTCGCCGCCCTGCGCGCCCGCTCGATCGAGCTGTCGGAGGCCTTCGTCGCGGCGCTCTCGGGGCGCGAGGACCTCGTCCTCGCCTCGCCGCGCGATCCGGCGGCGCGGGGCAGCCAGGTCTCGTTCCGCCACCCGCAGGGCTACGCGGTGATGCAGGCGCTGATCGCGCGCGGGGTGATCGGGGACTTCCGCGCGCCGGATCTGATCCGCTTCGGCTTCGCGCCGCTCTACAACACCCGCGACGAGGTCGCCCGCGCCGCGGAGATCCTGGTCGAGGTGCTGGAGACGGCCGCCTGGGACCGCCCCGAGTTCCGCCGCCGCGCCAAGGTGACCTGAGCGCGGCGCGCGCCGGCTCAGCCCGCCGCCACCAGCCCGGCCAGTTCCGCGTCATAGCGGGCCATGGCGTCCTCGGCCCCCGTCTCCACCCGCTCGATCGAGACGAGGCAGGTGTAGGCCGCGCAGCCGCCCGAGAAGGCCGAGGCCGGCACGTCCCGCGTCAGCACGTTGGGATTGCCGGCGAGGTCGAGGCCGCCCTCCCCCTCCGGCGTCCACCACGCGCCCGTCGGCAGCACCGCCACGCCGGGGCGCAGCGTGTCGCTCAGCCGCGCGGTCGCGAGGCACGCGCCCCGCGCGTTGAACAGGCGGATCAGGTCGCCCTCGGTCACGCCCAGCCCGGCCGCGTCCTGCGGGTGCAGGGTCGCGACCTCGCGCCCGCCGGCCTTGTTCGCCTCGACGCTCGCCGCGCCGGTGTCGAGCTGGCTGTGCAGGCGGCCCTGCGGCTGCTGGGTCAGCAGGTGGAAGCGCCCCTCGGCCTCGGGCGCGCCCAGCCACTCCTCGGGCTCGAGCCACGCGGGATGCGCAGGGCAGTCGTCATGGCCCAGCGCCGCCAGCTTGCGGCTGCCCAGCACGATGCGCCCGCTCTCGGTGCGCAGGGGCGCGGCCTCGGGGTCGGCGCGGAACCCGGCGAGGTAGGCGTGATCCTCCCGCGCGGGGTTCTCGGTCCAGCCGCGGGCCCAGAATTCGTCGAAGCCCACGCCCTCGGCCCCCGTCGCCGCGCGGGTCGCCGCGCGCGCGTCCTCGTAGAGCCGGCGCAGCCAGCCCATCTCGTCCAGCCCCTCGTCGAAGCCCGCGCGCACGCCGGTGCGCTCGGCCAGCTCCTGGAAGATCTCGAAGTCCGCGCGCGCCTGCCAGCGGGGCGTGACCGCCCGGTGCATGGCGATCATCGTGTCCGAGCGGGAGGTCGCCGCGATGTCGTTGCGCTCGAGCGAGGTCGAGGCCGGCAGCACGATGTCGGCCCGCCGCGCGGTGGCGGTGAACATCGGATCCTGCACCACGATGGTCTCGGGCCGCGCCCAGACGCGGGCCAGGCGGTTGAGGTCCTGGTGGTGGTGGAACGGGTTGCCGCCCGCCCAGCAGATCATGCGGATGTCGGGATAGGCGCGCGTCTCGCCCTGGTAGGTGAAGGGCGCGCCGGGGTTCCCCAGCAGGTCGGCGATGCGCGCCACGGGAATGAAGCTGTCGATGGCGTTGCGTCCGGCGGTCATCGAGGGCGCGCGCCCGGTGCCGAACGGCCCGCCGTTGCCGGCGGTGGAGCCGAGGCCGAAGCTCACGCCCCCGCCCGGAAGCCCGATCTGCCCGGCGACCGCGGCCAGCGCGATGGCGGCCCAGTAGGGCTGCTCGCCGAAGCGCGCGCGCTGCAGGCTCCAGCTCGCGGTGACGAAGCTGCGGGTCTGCGCGAAGCGCCGGGCGAGGCCGCGGATCGCCTCGGCGTCGAGGCCGGTGATCTCCGCCGCCCACTCCGCCGTCTTCGGCCGCCCGTCGTCCTCGCCCCGCAGGTGGGCGAGAAGCTGGTCGGAGCCGCTGCAGCAACGGTCGAGGAAGTCCGCGTCCTCGAGCCCCGCCGCCACGATCTCGCCCGCCAGCCCCAGCAGCAGGGCGGCGTCCGTGCCGGGCCGGATCGCCCACCACTCGGCCCCCAGCTCCGCCGGCACGTCGTCGCGCAGGGGCGAGACGTGGACGATCCGCGCCCCGCTCTCGCGCAGCGCCTCGAGGTTGCGCGGCAGGGTGCGGCGGGCGAGGCCGCCGGCCTCGATCTGGGCGGTGCGCGGGCTGAGCGCGCCGACGATCAGCACCGTGCCCGCGTGGCGCGCCACCGCGTCGAGCGTCACCCCCCGCCCGGTCAGCGCGTCGGTCTCGCCCAGCACGTGGCGCAGGATCACCGGGCCCGCGCCGTAGCTGTAGGTGTCCACATGGCCGGTGAAGCCGCCGGCGAGGTTCAGCCAGCGCTTCACCAGCGTCTGCGCATGGTGGAAGCGCCCGCAGCTCGTCCAGCCGTAGGAGCCGGCGAAGATCGAGGCGGGGCCGTGCGCCTCGCGCACCCGCGCCTGCTCCTCGGCCACCAGCGCCAGCGCCTGGTCCCAGCTCACCTCCACGAAGCGGTCGCGTCCCCGGCCCTCGCCCGCGCCGCCCTTGCCGCGGGCGGCGAGCCAGCCCTCGCGCACCCGGGGCGTCTTCACCCGCCGCGCGGGATCGAGCCAGGCCGCCACCGAGCGCAGGATCGGCGAGGGCGCGGGATCGAGCGGCGACGGCTCGACCCCCACGATCTCGTCGTTCTCCACCAGGACGTCGTAGGCGCCCCAGTGGCTGCAATGGGGGACGCGCCGGGGCTGGGACATGATGCGGTATCCTCGTCGTCGAGCGGGGGCGGAGGCGGCCCGCCCCTCCTGCGGTAGCGGGGAACGGCCCTTCGGGCAACCGCGGCGGCGGGCCGGGGCGACGGGGCCGGGTCGACGGGGGCGGGGACCGGCCCCGCCCGCCGCCGGCGCCGGCGCCGGCCGGCCGCGCGGCCCGGCGCCGGCTCAGCCGTTGGGGCGCACGCGCGCGGCGGTCTTGTTGGCGAAGGCCTCCAGCCGGGCGCGGGCGGCGGGCTGGGTGTTGACCACGCCCGCCACCACCGCCTCGGCATAGGCCGCGTCCATCCCCGACATGTTGTTGAGGTGGCTGATCGCCGAGCAGATCGCGAAGTTGGTCAGCGGCAGGTTCGCGGCGATCTTCTCGGCCAGCTCCAGCGCCAGGTCGAAGCTCGACCCCTCGGCGAGATACTGCGCCAGCCCGAGGTCCACCGCCTCGCGCCCCTGGTAGACGCGGCCGGTGAGGATCATGTCGATCATCCGCGCCTTGCCGATCAGGTCCGAGACCCGGATCGTCGCGCCGCCGCCGGTGAAGATGCCCCGCTGCCCCTCGGGCAGGGCGAAATAGGTGCTGTCGTCCATCACCCGGATATGGGCAGCGCTGGCGAGTTCCAGCCCCCCGCCGACCACCGCGCCCTTCAGCGCCGCGATCACCGGCACGCCGCCGTATTCCATCTTGTTGAACGCCTCGTGCCAGCGCAGGCAGACGTGCATGAAGTCGTCGGGGCTGCGGTCGGCCTTCCAGTGCTCGACCAGGTCGAGACCCGCGCAGAAGTGGTCCCCCGCCCCCGCCAGCACCACCGCCTTCACGCCGATCCGGCGCGCCGAGCTGAAGAAGGTCACCAGCTCCTCGATGGTGGCGACGTCGAGCGCGTTGCGCTTCTCGGGCCGGTTCAGGGTCAGGATGGCGACGCCGTCGCCATGCTCGCGGATCGCGAGGTTGTCGTAGGCGAGGTCCTTGGGGTCGAGGGCCATGTTTCGGTCCTTTCTTGGCGCGGCGAGGCGGAGCCCGGCGGCCGATGGGATCCGGGCGCGGCGGGGCGGGCGGCGGACGGAACGGCGGAGAGGCCCGCGCCCCCGCGCCCGGGGCGCCCGCCGCGGCCGGCGGCGCGTCCCGCGCAGGCTGGACCGGGCCGGCCCCTCCCCCGTACTGTCGCATCGCGCCATCTACATGCTCCGGACCCGCTCCGAAATCTCCGCTGAGGACAGATCGCTGTCATAAAGTGACGAAATCGCCCGCGCCCCCGCCCCTGTCGCCCGTTCCGGCCCCGCCCGACATCCCCACCGTGTCAATGGCCTTCGTCGAGGACTGGCTCGCCGCCCTGCGCGGCGTCTGCTCCGAGGCGCAGCTGACCTCGTTCCTGCGCCGCGCGGGCCTGGGCGAGAGCGCGCGCAGCCGGCCGGGGCGCATCACCCTCGACGAGATCGTGCGCCTCTACCAGATCGCCGCGGTCGAGACGGGGGACGAGATGATGGGCCTGTGGAGCCGCCCGATCCGCGCCCGCGCCCTCCAGCATCTGCTGACCACGGTGCGCGAGGCCTCGAGCCTACCCTCCGCCCTGCACCGGTTCTCGACCTTCTGGAACCTGCTGCTCGACGACTGGCGGCTGGAGGTCGAGACGGGCCCCGCCCGGCTGCGCCTGTCGCTGCTCCCGCGCGCCGAGCCGCCGCCGTCGGTGCAGCGCTTCGGGCACATGCTGATCCTGAAGCTCTCGCACGGGCTGCTGTCCTGGCTCGCGGGGCGCGAGCTGCCGGTGGCGGGCGTCGCCTTCGCCTTCCCGCGCCCGGCCTTCGCGGCCGACTACCCGGTCCTGTTCCCCGCGACGGCGGACTTCGACGCCCCCCGCTCGGCCATCGCCTTCGATCCCGCGACGCTGGGCCCGCCCGTCGCCCGCAGCGCCGCCGAGCTGGTCGAGTTCCTCGACCGCGCCCCGCGCGACTGGATCTTCACCCGCTCGCGCGAGCACAGCCTGCCGCTCCGGGTACGCGAGCTTCTGCACCGCGCCGACGGCCCCGACGGCCGCCTGCCCGAGGTGGCCGCGGCCCTGGGCCTGACGCCCCGCACGCTGATGCGGCGGCTGGAGGCGGACGAGACCTCGTTCCAGGCGATCAAGGACGGCCTGCGCCGCGACCTCGCGATCCGCGCCCTGCGCGACGGGCGCAAGAGCGTCGAGGAGATCTCCCACGACCTCGGCTTCTCCTCCGCCGCCAACTTCCACCGCGCCTTCCGCCGCTGGACCGGCGCCGCGCCGAGCCTCTACCGGCCCGGGAAGGGCTGACCGGGGGCCGTCCCGGCGGGCGCCGCGCCCGTCCTGCGCTCCGCGGCGACGGCCCCGACGAAGCCCCCGACCCGACGCTCCCGCGGGAGGAGAAACCGCCCCGCCCCCCTCGCGCGTCATGGCGCGATCACCTGAGTTGTGCTTTGATATTCAAGCTCGATGCAGAAGAGCGGGCAAGGGAGGACACCATGACCAGGACACTGGCGATCTGCGCGCTCGTCGCGACGTCGCTCTTCGGCGGCGCGGCCGCGCAGGAGGCGGAACGGCCGAACATTCTCGTCATCTGGGGCGATGACATCGGCTGGCAGAACGTGTCCGCCTACGGGCTGGGCACGATGGGCTACACCACGCCCAACATCGACCGGATCGCGCAGGAAGGCCTGCGCTTCACCGACCACTACGCCCAGCCGAGCTGCACCGCGGGCCGCGCCGCCTTCATCACCGGCCAGTACCCGATCCGCTCCGGCATGACGACGGTGGGCCAGCCCGGCTCGCCGCTCGGCCTGCAGGCGGCCTCCCCCACGCTGGCCGAGCAGCTCAAGCAGGTGGGCTACCGCACCGGGCATTTCGGCAAGAACCACCTGGGCGACCGCAACGAGCACCTGCCCACGGTGCACGGCTTCGACGAGTTCTTCGGCAACCTCTACCACCTCAACACCCAGGAGGAGGCCGAGCAGCGCGACTACCAGCGCTTCGCCGAGGCCTTCTCCGGCAGCCTCGAGGACTACGAGGCCCGGTTCGGCACCCGCGGCGTGATCCACTCCTTCGCCTCGGAGACCGACGACCCGACCGAGCAGCCCCGCTTCGGCCGCATCGGCAAGCAGACCATCGAGGACACCGGTCCGCTGACGCAGGAGCGGATGAAGAACTTCGACGCCGACGAGGTGATCCCGCTGGCGCTCGACTTCATGAGCGCGGCGAAGGAGGCGGGCGAGCCCTTCTTCGTCTGGCTCAACACCTCGCGCATGCACCTCTACACCCGCCTGAACGACGAGTGGCGCTACGCGGCCGAGCAATACACGTCCGAGGCCGACTACCACGGCTCGGGCATGCTCCAGCATGACCACGACATCGGGATGGTGCTCGACTGGCTGGACGAGCAGGGCCTGAGCGACAACACCATCGTGTGGTACTCGACCGACAACGGGCCCGAGCATTCCTCCTGGCCGCACGGCGCCACCACGCCCTTCCGCGGCGAGAAGATGACGACCTGGGAGGGCGGCGTCCGCGTGATCTCGATGCTCCGCTGGCCCGGCCAGTTCGAGGCGGGCAAGACCCTCAACGGCATCCAGGCGCACCAGGACATGTTCACCTCCTTCGCCGCGGCCGCCGGCATCGAGGACGTGGCCGCCGAGGTGATGGAGGAGAAGGACCAGGTCATCGACGGCGTGAACAACCTGCCCTACTGGGAAGGCGACGCCGAGGACTCCGCTCGGACCCACATCTTCCACTACTACGAGGGGCGCCTCGCGGCGGTGCGGATGGGGCCGTGGAAGTTCCATTTCATCACCCGCGAGGACTACTACGGCGACATCGTCGCCCACTCGATGCCCCGGGTGTTCAACCTGCGCATGGACCCGTTCGAGAGCTACGACTCGACGGATTCCTTCGGCCACCTGATCCAGAAGGTCTCCTGGCTGTTCCAGCCGATGAACGTGCTGCTCTCCCAGCACCTCCAGACGCTGGCCGAGCATCCGCCGGTCCAGGGCGGCGCCTCGTTCGACATGTCGAACGTGGTCGAGGACTTCCTGAGCCAGGGCATGCAGTAAGCCCTCCGCGCCCGGCCGGAAACGGCCGGGCTCCTCCGCGGCCGCCCGGCCCGCGCGTCGCGCGCGGGGGCCGGGCCGTCCGCCCGGTCCGGGGCCGACCGGCCCGCGGATCGTCCGGTCCCGCGATCCCGCCCCTCGCGCACAGGACGGCGCGCCGCGGCCGCGTGATCGCGCAACCGTGTTGCCTTCCGGCCCGGAGCCGACTTTCATTCCCCAGGATTGAGACCTCGCCGACGCGACGGCCCCCGCGCGCGCCGGGCGTCGACATTTCGGATCAGATCGTTTCGCCGAAGGCCCCCAGGCCGCGGTCGGCCATGGAAAGGACTTCGGATGCCCAGCGACCCCAGGCCGATCGACGCGCCCTTCGCCTCCGGCGTCGAGGCCGACGCCTTCCGCGACCCGCAGTCGATCGCGCTCGCGGACGGGCGCATCCTCGTCGTCACGCAGATCGACCAGGCGTTCTTCTCCTCCCTCGAGGGCCGGCTGTTCGACGCCGACGGCGCGCCGCTGGGCGACGCCTTCGAGATCGAGAGCGCGATCAGCACCGTCGCCGGATACGACCTCGCGGCCCTGCCCGACGGCGGCTTCGCCGTGGCCTTCCTGGCGGCCAACGGCCTGACGGTGTTGGGGCGGGCCTACGACGTGGTCGCGGGCGACGCGGTCCTGCGCGCCGGCTCCCAGGGTTCGATCATCGACCTCGCGGATTTCGACCTCGACTTCCGCCCGACCATCGCGGCCCAGGACGACGGCTTCGTCTTCCACGCCGTCTCGGACGGCGACGAGGGCCGCGCCATCGTCGAGGGGCGCGACGGCCAGGCCGACGGCGACGGCGGCGACGAGATCCTGACCGACGACATCGGCGAGGCGACCCTGGCCTCGACGACGCTGGAGAGCGGGAACGTCGTGCTGGTGGTCGACGCCGACGGCGACGCGGGCGGCGACGACCGGTTCCGGATCCTGGTCCGCGACGCGGCGGGGGAGACCGTGGCGACCGGCGTCTTCTCGGTCTCCGGCGGCTCGGCGCTGCAGCCGGCGGTGGCGGCGCTGGAGGGCGGCGGCTTCGTCGTCTCGGGCACGCAGAGCCTCGGCGGCAGCCGGGTGCTGTTCCAGGTCTTCGACGCCGAGGCGCAGCCGCTCTCGGCCGTGACCGAGACAGGCGCGGCCATCGACGGGCTGGACGACGACTCCGCCATCGCCGCCCTGCCCGACGGCGGCTTCGTCGTCTTCTACGACGTCGACGGGGTCGAGCCGCCGCAGATCCGCGGCCAGCGCTTCGACGCCGCCGGCGCGGCCGCGGGCGAATCCTTCCTGGCCGCGGAGCGCGACGGCGCCGACCTGACCGCCGCATCGCTGGCCGACGGGCGCATCGCGCTGACCTGGCGGGTCGAGGGCGAGGACGCGATCGAGACGCGCATCTTCGCCGCCCCGATCCTGACCGAGGGGACCGATGGCGACGACGTCCTCGCGGGCACGCCCGGCGACGACATCCTGTCGGGCGGCCTGGGCGACGACAGCCTGATCGCCAGCGCCGGCGTCGACGTGCTGGACGGCGGCGCGGGCCTCGACACGGCCGACTACTCCGCCACGCCCGCGGACGTGAACCTGCAGGTCTTCCTCGCCATCGACCCGCTGGGCGGGGGCGCGCCTCTGGACGGCTTCGTCCGGGTGGTGACCGGCGACGACATCCTGACGCCGGTGAACGACGAGCGCGACGTGCTGATCGGGATCGAGCGCTTCGTCTCCGGCGAGGGCGACGACGAGATCAGCGGCGCGGACCAGGGCGACGACGTCGTTCTGGGCGGCGGCGGCGCCGACCGCATCTTCGGCCTGGGCGGCGACGACGACCTCTCGGGCGGCGAGGGCGCCGACCGGATCGAGGGCGGAGACGGCGACGACCGGCTCGGCGGCGGCAAGGGCCGCGACCTGCTGGCCGGCGGCGCGGGCGCCGACGAGATCCGCGGCGGCGACGGAAACGACGCGGCCGACTATTCCGACAGCGCCGCCGGCGTCGACGTCGACCTGACGCGCCCGGGCGCCCAGTCGGGCGGCGACGCGCAGGGCGACGTGCTGACCGCGGTGGAGAACCTGCAGGGCTCGGATGTCGCGGACGTCCTGCGCGGCGACGGCGGCGCCAACATCCTTATCGGGCTCGGCGGCGACGACCGCCTCTCCGGCCGCGGCGGCGCGGACTCGCTGGACGGCGGCGCGGGCGAGGACCAGCTCCGCGGCGCCGGCGGCGGCGACCTGCTGCGCGGGGGCGAGGGCGACGACGCCCTGTTCGGCCAGAACGGCGCCGACGCGCTGGAAGGCGAGGCCGGCGACGACCGGCTGGAGGGCGGCGACAAGGGCGACGACCTCTCCGGCGGCGGCGGCGCGGACGCCCTGTTCGGCCAGGACGGCGGCGACGCCCTGGCCGGCGACGGCGGGGCCGACCTGCTGCGGGGCGGCAAGGGCGGGGACGTCCTGAAGGGCGGCGGCGGGGCCGACGACCTCGGCGGCGGCACCGGCAAGGACACGCTCAAGGGCGGCGGCGGCGACGACCTGCTGGACGGCGGCGCGGGACGCGACAAGCTGACGGGCGGCGGGGGCGACGACGTGTTCGTCTACGCCAGGGGGCACGGGAAGGACGAGGCGCTGGACTACCAGTCGGGCGCGGACTCGCTGCGGCTCGACGCGGACCTGTTCCGCGACCCCGCCATCGACACCGGCCAGGAGGTGGTCGACGCCTTCGCGACCCTTTCCGGAAACGGCCGCGTCGCCACCTTCGCCTTCGGCGGCGGCGACGTCCTGACCCTGCGCGGCGACGGCCCCCTGGACCTCGACCAGGTCGCCGCCGACATCGGGATCTTCTGAGCCCTTGCGTCCGACGCGATGGAGGCGGCGCGCCCGATGCGCCGCCGCTATCGCACCTGTGGGCGCGGGCAACAATCGACCATCGCAGCGACAGACACGCCAATGTACGAGACGTCACGCCGGCCAAGCCGCCGCCAGCTTGGTCTCAATGCAATGAATAGTTGACCAGTTTCCGGATCGACTGGGTCGCAGGCGTCAAAAGGCGCGCTGAATCTGCATTATGACAAATCAGACATAGGCCCCGGCGGGACGCGGCCAAACGAAAAAGGCCGCCCCGAAGGGCGGCCTTTCGATTTTCGGCGATGTGGGTCGGCTACGCGGCGGCGAGGTCAGCGCGACCGTCTTGGAACAGTTCCGACGCCAGGTCTTCCGGGAGATCTTCGACCCGGAACAGATCGGCCCCGATCTGATCTTCGGTGAGCATCGGCCGGACCGAGGCGGCTCTCAGCCGGCGCCGAACCTCCTGCCGCGACAGCGAGGTCTCGGTCGAAAGCCGGGCGATGCTCATGAGACGGGATGCCAAGGCATCGACCTCGGCTTCATCGAAGCGACGGACCAGGTGGCGCCCGTTCGCTCCCTGCACCTCGATCGGCGACAGCAAGGCGCCGCCCGGAAGATCATCATCGGTCAACGCCCAGCCTGAGCGGACCGGAATCCGGAGGCGTCCGAAGGCCTCGATCGGCGAAATCCCGATCAGGTGGTGGCGGATCTCTCGACGAACCTCGCCGGGATCGACCAGAACGCCGGCGAAACCGCCCTGCCCTTCCAGCCTCACCACAGTCTCGAGGAAGCCGCCGAGCACGAGGTGGATGATCTCGATCCCGGCCACCTTCGCCTTCTCGGCGGCCTTGGCGATCGGAACCAGGCCGATCGGCGCGGCCTCCACCGTCGGCGCCTCGGACGCCAGGAGGGCGAGCAGCGTCTCGACATTCCTTGCGTCGACCGCCTTGTGCTTGTTGCCGGGCGCGCAGCCCTCGGCCAGCGGCGGCAGGACCCGCTCGTCGATCAGCGCCTCGGCCTGCGGGCGCGAGCAGCCGAGGATCTTCGGAAGGATGATGGCGTGCGCCACCCGCTGCAGGGTCGCCGCGACGGCGCGGCCGGCCTCGGCGTCGAACACGTCGTAGACGGCATGGTCGTCCTTGCCGACCAGGCTGCGGGCGGCCAGCAGGTTGCGCAGCGTGCGGCGGTCGGAGCCGGTCTCGGCGGCGAGCGTCGCGACGCTGTGCAGGCGGCGCTTTTCGATGGCGACGCCAAGGACCTCGCGGCCGACGTCCAGCTCCATGGTCTCGCAGATGTGCTCGCCGAGGATCCGGCGGATGTCGCCCGGCGCCTTCTCGCCGCGCGAGGCGAAGAGCCACTCGTAGAAGCGGCCGAAGACCTTGCGCGGGCCCGGCTGGGCGCCGGTGGCGCGGAAAGTCGCCTGCACCTCGTGCAGCGCCGCCCGGATGCCGCACTCGCCCTCTGCGGCGGCGGCGAAGCCGGCGCGTCCGGCGCGGTCCCAGTCGCACGACGTGAAGGCGCTGACGCTCGCCTTCGGGCCGACGGCGACGAGGGCGCCGAGCATCTCGCAGGCGCGCGCGGACTGTTCGAGGGACTGCGCATCGAGCCAGGCCGGGCCGGCCTCGCCGGCCAGGCGACGTTCGACATAGGTCTGCAGCGGCGACACGGAGCGGGCCTCGGCGGCGTCGACGAGGCGGTCCAGCGCCTCGCCCCGCTCGGGCGCTCGAACAGCCAGTTCGTGCAGCTTGTCGTCGTAGCCCTTGGGCGCCCGCTGGACCAGGGCGATGCCGTGCGCCGGGCAGGTCCGCACCGGGCGCAGCGTCCAGGCGAGCCGCCCCCGACGGGCCAGCGCCGCGCGCGGGTCGCGGGCGTCGTCCTCCCGCAGGCAGGCCGGGCAGAACACCGTGGCGGGGTTCGCGAGGAACTCGGCCGAGATGTCGAAGCCGCGCAGGCGATAGCGGCGGCGTTCGCCGCCGATGGCCGTATTGGCGAGCGCAGCCTCCCGGTCGACGTCCGCCACCTCGCAGAGGCGGCGTACCGAGGTCTCGTCGCCGCGGGCCAGGCGGTCGGCGCGAATGCCCAAGTCGGTCAGGAAGGGCGTGAGCCGGTCGCCGGTATGCAGCGCGGCCAGGCGGGTCGCGAAGGACAGCGGGGTTTCGGTCGGGTCGAAGGGCAGGTGCGGGAACAGGGTCGTCATCGCGTGAGCTCCGGATCGAAACGAAATGGGCGGGGCGGCGACGGTCAGGCGGAGAGGTCGATCTGCGCCCAGCGGGCGGCGACGAAGACGTTGCGCTCGGGCGCGCAGCCCTCGGCCATCTCCCAGGCTTCCACGAAATGCCGGATCGTGAGTTGCGCGTCGCGGCGCAGCAGCGCCACCTCGATGACGTTGATGTTGTTCTCGATGCAGCGGCCGAAGCGGCCGCGGCTCGCGTGGATCAGCCAGTCGACCAGACCCGGGTCGCTGGGCGCCTCGAGCCCGGCGATGTCGCAGCAGCCCTCGAGGATGTCTGAACCGCTCCGGGTCTGCCGGAGGCCGATGTTCGTTAGCTACGCGGCCACATCGCGCGTTTCCAGCGCAGCGTGGAATGCGGCTTCGGCTTCTGCGGGCGGCACATTGCCTATGGGCTCGAG
>NZ_JARHUC010000005.1 GCF_029223255.1 Albimonas marina | reverse complement strand
CGCTGTCCAGCACCAAGCGAACCGCGCGATCGCGGACCTCAGGGGAGAACTTGTTCGTCGTCTTGCTCATGGGGCTCCATCCTACTCAGGAGTGGGAGCCTCCGGCAGACCCGGAGCGGTTCAATCCTCAATTTCCAGCCCAACCTGCGCGAGCAGATGCTCAAGGGCGGGCAGGTCGACGGGGTGTTCGGCTACGTCAACACCATCCGCTTCTCGGCCAAGCTCTCGGGCATGGATCCCGACAAGGAGATCCGCTTCATCAACTACGGCGACTACGGCATGGACCTCTACTCCAACGGCCTGATCGTCCCGAAGAAGATGACCGAGGAGCAGCCCGAGCTCGTCTCCGGCATGGTCGAGGCGATCAACAAGGGCGTCGCCGACACGCTGGCCGACATGGACGCGGCCATCGAGTCCGTCGCCACGCGCGAGCCCCTGATCAACAAGGCGATCGAGAAGGAGCGCCTGATCGCCACCCTGCAGGACGAGATGAACCACCCCGAGCTCGCCGAATACGGCCTGGGCGCGGTGGACCCGGAGCGCTTCGCCAAGGCCATCGAGATCGTGGTGCAGGCCAACGACCTGCCGCGCACGCCGGAGGTTTCGGAGATCTACACCGACGCCTTCCTGCCGCCCGTCTCCGAGCGGATCACCAAGCTGCTCTGATGGACCTGATGCTGACAGGCCGGCGGGTCGCGATCACCGGCCCCGCCAAGGGCATGGGCGCCGCGATCACGCTGGCCTTCGCGGAGGAGGGGGCGGACCTCGCCCTCTTCGCCCGCGACGTCGCCGCCGTGGCGCCCGTCGCCGAGGAGGCCCGCGCGAACGGCGTGCGCGCCGAGATCGTCCCCTGCGACGTCACCGACGCGGCCCGCGTCGAGGCCGCCGTGGTCGAGGCCGAGACGGCGCTGGGCGGCGCCTTCGACGTGCTGGTCAACGTCGCCGGCGGCTCCGGCCCCATCGGCAAGACGGGGGTCGAGACCACCGCCTCCGAGTTCGACGAGATCGTGCATCTCAACATGCGCGGGCCGTTCAACATGATCCACGCCGTGGCGCCGGGCATGATCGCGCGGGGCTCCGGCCGGATCGTCAACGTCGGCGGCACCTTCGGGATGCGCGGCCGGGCGATGCGGCTGGCGTATTCGTCCTCCAAGTGGGGTCTGCGGGGGATCACCAAGTCCTTCGCGCTGGAGCTGGGCCCCCACGGCATCGCGGTGAACACCGTGGCGCCGGGCATGGTCGACGGCCCCCGCTTCCGCGACAAGGTCGTGCCCGACGTGGCCGCCCGCCATGGGATCTCGGAGGAGGAGGCCTGCGCCCTCCACGCCTCCGACTACGCCCTGCGCCGGATCTCCACCGACCGCGACGTGGCCGACGCGGTGCTGTTCCTCGCCTCCGACCGGGCCCGCCAGATCACCGGCGCGGACCTCGCCGTGGACGGCGGCTGGGCGGCGCTGTGACGCCCCTCGCCCCCGACCGTCGCCCCATGACCCTCAAGGAACCCTGCAGATGACCGCAGATCTGATCCTGCGCGGCGGCCTGGTCGTGTCCGAGACCGCCGTCGACCGCGCCGACGTGGCGATCAAGGACGGCGAGATCCTCGCCGTCGGCGCCCCCGAGGCGATGCCGCCCGCCGCCGAGACGGTCGACGTCTCGGGCCTGCACCTGCTGCCCGGGGCCATCGACGTCCACGTCCACTTCCGCGACCCCGGCTACACCCACAAGGAGGACTGGGAGACCGGCGCCGCCGCCGCCGCCATGGGCGGCGTGACCACGGTGTTCGAGATGCCCAACACCGTCCCCCCGACCGCCACCCCCGAGGCGCTCTTCGACAAGGCCACCATCGCCGGCTCCAAGTCCTGCGTGGACTTCGGCCTCTACGCCCTGCTGGGCGAGGAGACGCTGGACCGCGTCCAGGCGCTGGCCGACGCCGGCGCCAACGCCTTCAAGCTCTACATGGGCAACACCTTCGGCAATCTCCCCAGCCCTTCGACAGGCGCGATGCTGGAGTGCTTCGAGAAAGCCGCCCTCACCGGCCTGCGCGTCTCGCTCCACGCCGAGACCGCCTCGATCATGGCCCGCCGCGAGGCCGCCCTCGCCGCCGCCGGCCGCACCGCCCCCCTCGACCACATCCTCGCGAGGCCGGAAGTCGTCGCCATCGAGGCCGTCGCCCGCGCCGCGATCCTCGCCGAGTGGACCGGCGCCCGCATCCACGTCCTGCACATCTCGTCGAGCGGCGAACTCCGCCCCCTGGCGGAAGCGAAAGCCCGCGGCGTCGACGTCACAGGCGAGACCTGCCCCTGCTACCTGTTCCTCGACTCCTCGGACTACGCCCGCCTCGGCGGCGTGATCCGCGTGAACCCCCCGGTGCGCGAGAAGAAGGACTCCGAGGGCATCCTCGCGGCTCTGAAATCCGGCGTCGTCGACATGATCGCCACCGACCACGCCCCGCACACGCCCGAGGAAAAGCAGCGCCCCGACATCTGGGAGGTCGACTGCGGCTTCCCGGGCGTCGAGACCCAGATGCCGCTGATGCTGACCCGGGTCGCGGCGGGCGACTATTCGATCATGGACTACGTCCGCATGTCCGCCGGCGCCCCCGCCCGCAGCTTCGGCCTGTGGCCCGTGAAGGGCCGCATCGCCCCCGGCGCCCATGCCGACATCGCCTGCGTCGACCTCGCGAGGCGCGAGACGATCCGGGCCGAGACCCTGCACTCCCGCTCCCGCATCACCCCCTTCGAGGGAACCGAGACCGTGGGCGCCCCCGTCCACACCCTCGTCCGCGGGGCCTTCGTGCAACGCGACCGCCGCCTCGTGCCGGGCATGCAGGGCCACGGCCGCCAGGTCACCGACATCCAGCGCATGCCCGCGCCCGCGCCCCGCAACGTCGAGCTCTCGCTCGCCCACCTGACCGGAGGCGCCCGATGACCCCCCTGGTGCATTTCGACGAGGTCCGCGTCGAATACGACGCGGGCAAGGAGAAGACGCTCGCCCTCCAGCCCACCACGCTCTCGGTCGCCAAGGGCGACTTCATCGCCCTCGTCGGCCCCTCCGGCTGCGGCAAGTCCACGATCCTGAAGCTCGCCTCCGAGCTGCTCGCCCCCACCTCCGGCCACATCTTCTTCGCCGGCCGAGAGCTGGGCGCCGAGCCCGTGCGCGTCGGCATGGCCTTCCAGTCGGCCTCGCTGCTGCCCTGGCTCTCGATCCGCGACAACGTCATGCTGCCGCTGAAGATCGTGCCCCCGTTCCGCGAGCACTACCGCGCCAAGCGCAAGGGCGAATACCGCGACCGCGTCGACGCGCTGCTGGCCCAGGTCGGCCTCCTGGACTTCGCCGACAAGAACCCCTGGCAGCTCTCGGGCGGCATGCAGCAGCGCGCCAATCTGTGCCGCGCGCTGGTCCACGACCCCGACCTGCTGCTGCTGGACGAGCCATTCGGGGCGCTGGACCAGTTCACCCGCGAGGAGCTGTGGTCCACCCTCCAGGACCTGTGGATGGCCCGCGGCTCGACCGTCCTGCTGGTCACCCACGACCTGCGCGAGGCGGCGTTCCTCGCCAACCGCATCTGCGTGATGTCCGCCCGGCCGGGAAAGATCATCGAGGACCGCACGGTCGCGACCCCGCGCCCCCGCCAGATCTCCCAGACCTTCCGCCCCGAGTTCGTCTCCATCGTCGAGCAGCTGCGCGAGCTGATCGTCCACGCCCCCGCCGCGCCGGCCGCGGCCATCCTGCCGGAGGCCGCCCAGTGACCGCGCTGCAGAGAAAATTCGCCTCCGCCGCCCTGATCGTGGCCGTCTTCGTGTTCTGGGAGCTGGTCTGCGTGATCTTCGGCATCTCCGACCTGGTGCTGCCGCGGCCCACGCAGATCGTGGCGACCTTCATCGAGTACGCCCCCGCCATCTGGCCCCACGCCTGGCAGACCCTCTACACCACCCTCGTCGGCTTCGCCGGCGGCGTGGTCATCGGCCTGGCGCTGGGCGTGCTGATCGGCTCCTCGAAGCTCGCCTTCGACACGGCATACCCCCTGCTGGTCGGCATCTCCTCGATCCCCAAGGTCGCCGTCGTCCCGATCTTCGTCCTGTGGTTCGGCGCGGGCACGGTGCCCGCCATCCTCACCGCGATGATCATCTGCATCTTCCCGATCGTGGTGAACGTGGCCACGGGGATCGCCACCGTCGAACCCGAGCTGGAGGACGTGATGAAGGCCATGAAGGCCTCGCGGCGCGACATCCTGTGGAACGTCGGCCTTCCGCGCTCGATGCCCTACTTCTTCGCCTCGCTGAAGGTGGCGATCACGCTCGCCTTCGTCGGTTCGGTCATCGCCGAGACGGTGGCCTCCAACAAGGGCATCGGCAACATGATGATGATCGCCTCCTCGATGTTCAACGTGCCCATGGTCTTCGCCGGCCTGCTGGTGCTGTCGGTGCTGGGCGTCGCCCTCTACGCCATCTTCTCCCTGATCGAGCGTCGCGTCGCCGGCTGGGCCATGCGCAAGGACGTCTGAGATGACCCGCCAGGCCCGCGTCCACCGCCTGCCCATGACCGGCCCCGAGGACGTCTCGGCGATCCTCGCCTGCATCGGCCGGGGCGAGATCGCCCCCGCCGCCATCCGCGCCATCCTCGGCAAGACCGAGGGCAACGGCTGCGTGAACGATTTCACCCGCGGCTACGCGGTGGCCTCCCTGAAGGCGGCGCTCGCGCCGCTCGTTCCCCCCGGCGGCCTCGAGCGCATCTCGATGGTCATGTCCGGCGGCACCGAGGGCGGCCTCTCCCCCCACTGGCTGGTCTTCGAGGAGATCGAGAGCGACGAGGCCCCCTCCGCCCCCGCCCTCGCGCTGGGCGTCGCCCGCACCCGCGACCTCGCGCCCGCGGAGATCGGCCGCTGCGCCCAGGCCGAGCTGGTCCGCGACGCCACCCTCGCCGCCATGGAAGAGGCCGGCATCGAGGACCCCGCCGACGTCCACTACGTCCAGGTCAAATGCCCCCTCCTGACCGCCGAGCGCGTGGCCCGCGCCGGCGGTCCCTCCGCCGTCGCGACGACCTCGATGATCAAGAGCATGGGCGTCTCCCGCGGCGCCTCGGCGCTGGGCATCGCCTGGGCGCTGGGCGAGGTCGAGCCGCAGGCGGTGACCGACGCCGCCATCGGCGACGACTGGTCCCTGTGGAGCGCGCGGGCCAGCTGCTCCGCCGGGGTGGAGCTGGAGGACTGCGAGGTCGCCGTCCTGGGCCTCTCGCCCGCCTGGTCCGGCCCGCTGCGCATCGGCCACACGGTGATGCAGGACGCCATCGACGCCACGTCGGTGGCCGACCTCCTCGCCCGCTTCGACCCCGCGATCCGCGCCCAGCTGACCCCCGAGGGCAAATCCCGCTTCGTCGCCCTGCTGGCCAAGGCCGAGGCCTCCACTGCGGGCGAGATCCGCGGCGCCCGCCACACCATGCTGGACGATTCCGACATCTCCTCCACCCGCCACGCCCGCGGCTTCGTGGGCGGGATGCTGGCGGGCCTGACCGGCACGGCGGCCCTCTTCGTCTCCGGCGGCGCCGAGCACCAGGGCCCCGACGGCGGCGGCCCCTGCGCGGCGATCTGGCGGGAGGGCTGAGGCTCGGCGCGCCGCCCTCCGCCGTCGGCCCTCAGCCCTCGCGCGGCACGAACACGGGCGGATCGAAGACCTCGACCCGCGGGACGGGTCCCGCGAAGGCCTCGACCTCCACCAGGCAGGACTGGGCCGAGCAGCCCTGGCCGAGGCGCGAGGTGCCCTCGTCCCGGGTCAGAACGTTGGGGTTGCCGTGGCGCTCCAGCCCGTCGGGGCCGGGATCGAACATCGCGCCGGTGGGCAGGCGCACCACCCCCTCGCGGATCTCGTCCGAGACGCGCAGCCCCGCAAGGCAGGCGCCGCGGGCGTTGAACACCCGCACCACCGCGCCGTCCTCGAGCCCCCGCGCCGCGGCGTCGGCGGGGTTCATCAGCAGCTCGGCCCGGTCATGGATCTTGGCCTTTTGCGAGACCGACGAGCCGTCGAGCTGGCTGTGCAGCTTGTCCGCCGGCTGGTTCGAGAGCATGTGCAGCGGGTAATCCGTGGCCGTGCCCAGCCACTCCTTCGGCTCGATCCACACCGGATGGCCCGGGCAGTCGTCGTAGCCGAAGCCGGCGATGGTCTCTGAGAACAGCTCGATCCGGCCCGAGGGCGTGCCCAGCTTGTTGGCGCGCGGGTTGCGGCGATAGTCGGCGTAGAGGTCGTAGAGGTCGGCGGGCTCGGGCACCTTGAAGTAGCCCATCTCCCGGAACGTGTCCCAGTCGGGGGTGTTCACCCCCCGCACGGCCAGCGCCGCCGAGGTCTGGCCCCAGAGCTTCCTCAGCCAGCCGTCGACGTCGAGCCCCTGGTGGAAGTCCTCGCCCCCGCCGAGCCGGTCGGCGAGGTCCGAGAAGATCGCGAAGTCGTCCCGCGCCTCGCCCACGGTCACGGCCTTGGCCACCGACAGGATCCACGGATCGCGGGACGAGCCGGCGTAGTCGTCCCGCTCCAGCGGCGTGGTCGCGGGCAGCACGATGTCGGCGTGGCGCGCGGTGCCGGTCCACCACGGCTCGTGCACCACGATGGTCTCGGGCCGCTGGAAGGCCTGGCGCAGGCGGTTGAGGTCCTGATGGTGGTGGAACGGGTTGCCGCCCGCCCAGTAGACCAGCCGGATGTCGGGGAAGGTCAGGGTCTTGCCGTCGTAGTCGAAGCTCTCGCCCGGGTTCAGCAGGCAGTCGGCCACCCGCGCCACGGGGATGCCGAGGCTGTCCTTCGTCTTGGGCACCGGCATCTGGAACAGCGGCGTCGAGACCTTGGGCTGCCCGAAGCCCCCGGTCGAGCCGTAGCCGAAGAACACGCCCCCGCCCGGCAGGCCGATCTGCCCCAGCACCGAGGCCAGCGCCACCAGCGCCCAGAACGGCTGCTCGCCATGGTCCTGGCGCTGCAGCGACCAGGTGGCGGTCAGCATCACCCGCTTGCCGATCAGGTCTTCTCCGAGGGCCTGGATCTCGTCCGCGGGAATGCCGGTCTTTTCGGAAGCCCACGCGGGGGTCTTCGCCACGCCGTCCACCACTCCGCGCACGTAGTCCAGCACCTTGTCCGCGCCGACGGTGTACGCGTCGAGGAAGGCCCGGTCCTCGGCCCCCTTGTCCTGCACCACCCAGATCAGCGCCAGGATCAGCGCGCTGTCGGAGTTCGGCCGCACCGGAACCCACTCCGCCTCGATCGGCGCCACGTCCGAGCGCAGGGGCGAGACGTTGATCACCTTCGTCTTCGCCTGGCCCAGGATGCGCACCACGTTCTCGAACCCGTGCGCGCCGAAGCCGCCCGACTGCACCTTCCAGTTCTTGCGGCAGAGCCCCCCGAAGGCCACCAGCCGGTCGCAGTTGGCCGCGATCGAGCGCCAGTCCGACCCCGCGCCCATGATCGCCTCGTTCGAGCCGAGCACATGGGGCATCAGCGTCATGCCCGCGCCGTAGGAGTAGTTGGTGACCTGCGTCGTGCAGCCCCCGATCGACCACATGAAGCGCCGGGTCAGGTTCTGCGCGTTGTGCAGACGCCCGCCGGAGGCCCAGCCGTAGCTGCCGCCGAACAGCGCCTCGTTGCCGTAGTCGGTGCGGATGCGGTCGATCTCGCCCGCCACCATCTCCAGCGCCTCGTCCCAGGGCACCTCGTGGAAGGCGTCCTCGCCCCGCACGCCCTCGCCGACCAGCCGCCCGCCGCTTTCCTTGCGCTTCAGCCAGCCGCGGCGGACCGAGGGGCGCATGACGCGGGATCCTGCGTGCACCATCTCCGGCCAGGCGTGGATCGACTCGTCGGGGTTGGGGTCATGCTCGAACGGGGTCACCGAGACGAGCTTGCCGTCCTCGACATGGGCGGTGAAGGCGCCGGTGTGGAAGGCGGAGCGGAAGCTCTGGCGGACGGTCATTCGTCGGCTCCATCGGGTTGGGCGGGGGGCGCGCCGGAAGGGGGCAGGTCGTGGCGGGAGATCGACTCGGCCGCCTCGGCCAGCAGCCACTCCCTTACCGTGCGGATGCCGGGCTTGTCGCCCAGCTCGGGCGAGGACAGCACGTGATAGCCCTCGTCCACCCGGATCGCGGTCGGATGGGCGCGGGCGAGCCGGCCGGAGCGGATGCCGCTCTCGGCCAGGAAATGCGAGGCGAGGCAGATGCCCTGGCCATGGGCCACCGCCTCCAACATCAGGGCGGCGTCGTTGTACAGCTGGCGCGGCCCCAGCGCGTCCATCGGCAGGCCCGCGCTCTCCAGCCAGTAGGTCATGGGGATGAACTGGCGCACATGCAGGAAGGGCAGGGCGGCGAGCGCCTTGCGCGAGATCGCCTCGCCCCCCTCCAGCACCTCCGGCGCGCAGACGAGGTAATGGGGCTCCGAGCCCAGCAGCTCCGCCCGCATCCCCGGGAACTCCGCCCCCCAGCGGATCGCGACGTCGACGTCCTGGCGTGCGAAATCCACCGGCTCGTCGGAGGCGAGGAGCGTGATCTTCACCCGCTCCTCCCGCGCCATGAAGGCGCGCAGGCGGGGCGTCAGCCAGCGCATGGCGATGGCGGGCGTGGCCGAGATCGTGACCACCGCCGGCTTGTCGGGGTCCGAGACCTGCGCGCAGGCGGAGGTGAGGATGAACAGCGCCTCGCGCACCTGCCCCGCCAGCTCCGCGCCTTCGCGGGTCAGCTCCACCCGCCGGGTCAGGCGGCGGAACAGGCGGATCTCCAGGAACTCCTCCAGGTGGCGGATCTGCTGGGAGACGGCCGAGGGGGTCACGCACAGCTCCTCCGCCGCCAGGCGGAAGCTGGCATGGCGGGCCGCGGCCTCGAACACGCGGAACAGGTTCAGCGGCGGCAGGCGCGTGCTCGGCGCGCCCCGCTCGGGAGCGCCGTCCAGGTCCGACGGGTCGCCCTTCAGTCCCGCCACGGCGCGAGGGCCGGGGCGCGGCCCGCGGCGGATCTCAGGGGGGCGGGCGCCGGCTCTCCGGCCTCGACCAGGTCCGAGAGCTGCGGCAGCACCTCGGTCCCGAACCGCTCCAGCGAGGCGAGCGTCTCCTGTCGGCCGAGACCCGCCAGCCCCATCATGCAGCACAGGTGCGTGGGGCGCAGGGCGCTCAGCTCGGCGGCCAGTCTCTCGGCGCAATGGTCGGCGGGGCCGATCACGGCTTTCTCCAGGAAGTCGTCCAGCGGCGGTTCGTCGTTCAGGGGCATGAGACGCACGAACGCCCCGTCCTTGTCCAGCGCCGCGGCGCCCAAAGTGTGGTACGCCCGCGCGAAATCGCGCACGCAGGCGGCAGCCAGCTCCGCCTGCGCCCGATCTTCGGTCACATAGACGAAGCGCTGCACCGCCAGCGGCATCGTCGCGGGGTCGCCCCCGCCCTCGGCCCACAGGCGTTCCAACGCCGCGCGGGCCGCCAGCGCGTTCTCCAGCCCCCGGTGTCCGAAGCCGATGAAGAGCGTGTGCCCGCCCCGAGCCGCCCGGCGCACAACCTCCGGCTCGCGCGAGGCCACGAACACCTCCGGCGTCGCAACCCCGAAGGGCCGCATCGACAGCTCGGTCGGCTTCACCGCGTAGAACGCGCCGGAATGCTCGACCCGGCCGCTGGAAAACCCCTGCTCGAGGATGTCCCAGATCTCCAGCATTCGTGCGTGCTTGCCGGCGGGGTCGATGCCGAAGCGATCGAACTCGTAGGGCTGGTAGCCCGCGCCCAGCCCCACCACCAGCCGGCCGGAGGTCAGCAGGTCCGCCAGCGCCAGCTCCTGCACCAGCCGCAGGGGGTTGTGGAAGGGCAGGGCCAGCACCGCCGGCCCCAGCCGGATCCGCGCCGTCTGCCCGGCGAGGTGGCTGACCATCATCAGCGCGTTGGGGCAGATCGAGTGGTTGGTGAAATGGTGCTCGGCGAACCAGGCGACGTCGAAGCCGAAATCCTCGGCCATCTTCACCGCGTCCACCGTGGTGCGCAGCACCGCCACCGGGGCCGAGGTCCGGTCCCGCAGACCCATCAGGTTGAAGAGGCCCAGTTTCGCCCGTCTCATCCGCGCCTCCGCCGCATCGCCGTTCGTCCGCTCCTCGCCGCCTGCGCCCCTCGTTTGCCCCGGAATTAATCCGGGGCCTCTCGCGGTCCGCCCCGGGCGCCGCTCGTCCGTCACGCCCGTGGCGCGGAGGCCCCGGGTCGAGCCCGGGGCCCCCGTGGGGCCGGCCACATCGCGTCGCCTCCGGCGCGGACGTCAGGCGGCGGGGGCCAGCCCCTCGGCCGCAAGCTCGTCCAGCATCGCGTCGAGCGTGCCGCGGAACAGGGCGGCCATCTCCTCGATCTGCGGCTCGGTGATGATCAGGGGCGGCGTGAAGCAGATCCGGTCGCCCGAGGCGCGCACCAGCAGGCCGTTCGCCATCGCCCGCTCCTGCACGCGCGTGCCGACCTTCGCCTCCGGCGCGAACTGGCCCCGCCTCGCCCGGTCGGCCATCAGCTCGACCCCCGCGATCAGCCCCACGCCGCGGACGTCGCCGACCAGCGGGTGGTCCATCAGCCCCTCCAGCGCGCCCAGGAAGGCGGGCGAGACGGCGGCCGCATGTTCGAAGACCCGGTCCTCCTCGTAGATCTCCAGCGTCCGCCGCGCGACCGCGCAGGCCACCGGGTGGGCCGAGAAGGTGAAGCCCATCGAGAAATTGCCCAGCCGCGCCGACTGCTCCAGCAACGCCTGGTGGATCTCCTCCGAGACCATCAGCGCCGAGATCGGCTGGTAGGAGGCCGACAGCGCCTTGCCGCACGACACCATGTCTGGCTGGATCCCATACGTGTCCGAGCCCCAGACGTTCCCCGTCCGCCCGAACCCGCAGATCACCTCGTCGGCGATGAACAGCACGTCGTGCTTGCGCAGCACGGCCTGGATCTTCTCGAAATAGGTCCGCGGCGGCGTCAGCGCCCCGCCGCCGCCCTGCACCGGCTCGGCGAAGAAGGCGGCCACCGTCTCCGGCCCCTCGGCCAGGATCAGGTCCTCGAGGTCCTGCGCCATGCGGGTCGCGAAATCCTCCTCGCTCTCGCCGTCCTCGTGGAAGCGATACCAGTGCGGGAAGGAGGTGTGCAGGAACCGGTCCGAGACCGGCAGGTCGAACTCCCGGTGCATCCCCGGCATCCCGGTCAGCGAGGCGGCGGCGATGGTGCAGCCGTGATAACCCATCTGCCGCCCGATGATCTTCTTCTTCTCCGGCCGGCCGCGCAGGTTGTTCACGTACCACGCCAGCTTGATCGCCGTGTCATTGCACTCCGACCCCGAGCAGTGGAAGAGCACCTTCGACAGCGGGTTGCCCGGCCGGCCCGCGGGGGCCATCGCCAGCAGCTTCTCCGCCAGGTCCACCGCGGCCAGGTGACCGCGCGAATGGAACGTGTGGTAGTAGGGCAGGTCCTGCATCTGGGCGTAGGCGGCCTCGGCCAGACGCTTCTCCGAGAAGCCCAGCGATGCGCTCCACATCCCCGCCATCCCCTCGAGATACCGCTTCCCGTCCTCGTCGAAGACGTAGATCCCGTCGCCGCCCGTCATCAGCGTGGCGCCCGTCTCGCGCATGCCGCTGATCTCGGTCTGCTGGTGGATGATCGTCGCCAGGTCGCGGGCGCGGTTCGAGTTGGGCAGCATGACAGGGCCTCGTTCAGTCGCCCGCCAGCGCGTCCAGCGACGGCACGGCGGCGAGAAGGGAGCGGGTGTAGGGATGCTCGGGCGCGGTGAAGAGCTTCTCCGTGGGCGCCGCCTCGACGATGCGCCCCGACTTCATCACCAGCGTGTCGGCGCACATCATGCGCACCACGTTCAGGTCGTGGGAGACGAAGAGATAGGCCATCCCCATCTCCCGCCGCAGCCGCTCCAGCAGGTGCAGCACCACCGCCTGCACCGAGACGTCGAGCGCCGCCGTCGGCTCGTCCAGCACCATCAGCTTTGGGCGCAGGCAGACCGCCCGCCCGATGCCCACGCGCGCCTTTTGCCCGCCCGAGAGCTGGTGGGGCAGCCGGTCGAGCAGCGCCTGCGGGAAGCTGACGAGGTCCGCCGTCTCGCGCACCTTCGCCTCCAGCTCGCGGCCCCGCAGCCCGCCCAGGCGGCGCAGCGGATCGGCGATGCACTCGCGCGCCGAGAACCGGGGGTTCAGGCTGTCGGTCGGGTCCTGGAAAACCAGTTGGATGTCGGTGCGCCGGGGCGAGCGATGAAAATCCCGCTCCGCCACCTGCGCCAGGTCCTGCCCGTCGAAGACGATGGCCCCCGCGTCCGCGTCCAGCAGCCGGCACACGAGGCGCGAGGTCGTGGACTTTCCCGACCCGCTCTCGCCCACCAGCCCCAGGCTCTGCCCCGCGTTCAGCGTGAACGAGACCCCGTCCACCGCCTTCGCGCCGCCGCCGAAGTCCTTCTGAAGCCCGACCACCTCGAGCAGGTGCGGCCGCCCGAGGCTCGGCGCCGGCGCCTTCGGCAGGGCCGGCAGCAGGCCCGGCGGCACCAGGTCCTCGACCTGCGCGCCGCGGGTCGGCGAGGCGGCGACGAGCCGCTGGGTATAGGCATGCTGCGGCGCCAGGAAGATCCGGCGGGGCAGGCCGGCTTCCACCAGCTTGCCCTGCTCCATCACCGCCACCCGGCCGCAGTATTCCGCGGCCATGGCGAGGTCGTGGGTGATCAGCACCATGGCCATGCCCCGCTCGGCGATCAGGCCGGCCAGCAGGTCCATCACCGACTTCTGCGTGGTGGGGTCGAGGCCGGTGGTGGGCTCGTCCGCGATCAGCAGTTTTGGATGGCAGGCCAAGGCTACGGCGATCATCGCCCGTTGGCACATGCCGCCCGAGAGCTCGTGCGGATAAGCGCGCGACTGCTCCGCCGGCCGGGGGAACTTCACGTCGGCCAGCAGGGCGATCGCCCTCGAACGCGCTTCGGCCTTCGACACCCGCTCATGCGCCCGGATCGCGTCGGCGATCTGGTCCCCGACCGCCCGGATCGGGTTCAGCGCCGACCGCGGGTTCTGGAAGATCATCGAGATCACCGCGCCCCGGATCGGCCGCAGCATCCCGCGCGAGGCCCGCGTCACGTCCTGCCCCGCGATCCGCACGCGCCCGGAGGCGATCCGCCCGTTGCGCTCCAGCAGCCCCGCGGCCGCCAGCATGGTCACGGTCTTGCCGGAGCCGCTCTCGCCCACCACCCCCAGCACCTCGCCGGGGGCGACCGAGAGCGACACGCCCTTCACCGCCTCGGTCTCTCCGCCGCGGCCCGAGAAGGCGATGCGCAGGTCCTCGATCTCGAGGATCGGCTTCACGCTCGCCTCCATGTGGATGTCCCTCGCCATCTTCACGGCCGCGTCCTCGGGTCCAGCAGGTCGCGCAGCCCGTCGCCGGCGAGGTTGAAGCACAGGACCGAGACGGTCAGGGCCAGGCCGGGGAACGCCACCAGCCACCACTTGCCCGAGGTGATGTAGCTGGCGCCCTCGGCCACCATGATCCCCCATTCGGGCGTCGGCGGCTGCACGCCCAGGCCGATGAAGCTCAGCCCCGCGGCGTTGATGATCGCCCAGCCGAGGTTCAGCGACAGCTGCACCGCCAGGATCGGCAGCACGTTGGGCAGCAGGAACCGCAGCACCGTCTGGGGATGCGAGGCGCCCGCCAGCCGCGCCGCCTCGACCCATCCCGCGCCGCGCCGGGCATTCACCTCGGCCCGCGTCACGCGGATGTAGAAGGGCAGGTTGATGACCGCCGTGGCGATCACGATGTTGACCGCCGAGTTCCCCAAGGCCGCCACCAGCGCCATCGCCAGCACGAACAGCGGGAAGGCCATCATCACGTCGACGATGCGCCCGACGACGCGGTCCAGCCGCCCCCCGGCATAGCCGGAAAACGCTCCGATCACCGCGCCCAGCGCGCCAGAGACCAGCACCGCCGACAGCGCGATCGACAGGTCCAGCCGCGAGGCCCAGATGAGGCGCGAGAACACGTCCCGCCCGATCTGGTCCGTCCCCGCCCAGTTGGTCGCAGACGGCGGCGACAGCGCCGGCCCCGCGCCCGACTCCAGCGGATCGAAGGGCGCGATCCAGGGCGCGAAGATCGCCACGCAGGCCAGCAGCAGCGCCCCGACCAGCGCGATCAGCGTCACCGGGTTCTGCCGCAGCACCCACCAGGCCGAGCCCAGCCGCGAGGGCGCGCGGGGTTCCGTCGAGACGCTCATGACAGGCTCACCCGCGGATCGATGACCGCGTAGGTCAGGTCCACCACCAGGTTCACCAGCACGAAGATCGACGCCATCAGCAGCACGAACCCCTGCACCGGCGCGTAGTCCGAGGCCATCAGCGCATCCAGCGCGTAGCGCCCCACCCCCGGCCAGGAGAACACCTTCTCCACCAGCACGTTGGCGCCCAGCATGGTCGAGAAAATCGTGCCCGAGATGGTCACAACCGGGATCAGCGCGTTGCGCAGCGCATAGGTCACGATCACCTTCCAGCGGGGCAGGCCGACCGCCTCGGCCGTTCGCACGAAGTCCGAGGTCAGCACCGCCAGCATCGAGCCGCGGGTGATCCGTGCCAGCGGCGCGATGGTGAACAGCGCCATGGTGCAGGCGGGCAGGACCAGGCGGCTCAGGGAGCTCCACCAGGTCTCCCAGTCCCCCGCAAGGATGCAGTCGATCAGCAGGAAGCCGGTCACCGTCTCGGGCGGGAAGGCGAAGACGTCGAGCCGTCCCGTGGGGTCCGGCGCCCATCCCAGCCAGTAATAGAACACGTAGACCAGCAGCAGCCCCGACACGAAGGTCGGCAGCGACACGCCGGCCGAGCACAGGACCCGCACCGCGTGATCGAAGACCGAGCCCGGCCGCATCGCCGCTAGCACGCCCGCCGGGATCGCCACCGCCAGCGCCAGCAGCAGCCCCGCCAGCGTCAGCTCCAGCGAGGCCGGCAGACGCTCCAGCAGGTCCGCGGTCACCGGGCGGCCCGTGGTCATCGCGGTGCCGAGGTCCCCCGTCGCGAGGTCGCCGAGGTAGTAGAGGAACTGCAGCGGCAGCGGCTGGTCCAGGCCCATCCGCTGCCGCACGATTTCAAGCTCCGCCTCCCCCGCCGTGGGGGAGGAGACGAAGAAGCTCGCCGGGTCGCCGGGCAGCACCCGCATCAGGATGAAGGTCAAGGCCAGCACCCCGAACAGCGCCGGCAGGGCGGAGAGCAGACGCCCCCCGACCCCCCTCATCGCCGCGAAGGCAGGTCTTCCCGGCGCGCCGCTCATGCGTGGCCCAGGGTCCGGAAGTCCGGCCCGAAGTGATACCACATGGTGTAGCCCGTCACGCCCTCGGCCATCGCCGCCTTGGTGGTAGGCTTCCACAGCATCACCATCGGCGTCTCCTCGTAGGCGAGGCTCACCAGCTTCTTGGTCATCTCCTCATAGGCCGCCGCGTCCGCCTCGTAGCGGGCGACGGGCAGGATCTCGGCCACCTCGGGGTTGGCCCAGGAGGAGAAGTTCCAGCGGCTGTCGCCGTTGAGGAAGATGCGGAAGAAGTAGTCGGGCGAGGGCAGCAGCGCCAACGAGCGCTCCAGCAGCATCGGCGCCGTCTTGGCGGTGACGATCTCGGCGTACTGGGCGTCGGGGGTCTTCTTGATCTCGACGGTGATGCCGATCTTGGCCAGCGCCTCCTGGATCAGGGCGGCGGCCGGGTCGAAGTCGCCCGCCTTGCCGACGGTGTAGTAGAGCGGAACCGTGATGCCCGCGTGCCCCGCCTCCTCGACCATCGCCTTCGCGGCCTCGATGTCGACCGTGTAGGGCATCGGCTGCGGGAACACGCCCGTCTCCGGCGTCCCGTCCCAGGTCCCGTCGAACAGCTTCATGCCCTGGCCGTTGGCCGCGGTCTCGAAGATCTTCTCGTAGGGCAGGGCCATCGAGATCGCCTTGCGCAGCTTGGGATCGTCGAACGGGGCCATCTGGGTGTTGAACACCAGCGCCGCGAAGCCCGAGGGCTGCGGGGTCTGGATCACCTTCACGCCGTCAGCGGCCTCCAGCACCTCGAGATCCGTGGGCGAGAAGTCCAGGCACAGGTCCGCGTCGCCCTTCTGCAGCAGGGTGGCGCGGGTCGCGGCCTCGGGCACGCCCTGCACGATCACGCGCTTGAAGCCGGGCAGGGGGCCGCCGGTCCAGTCGTCGTTGCGCGCCAGCACGACCTGGGCGCCGTCGGGGCTCATCCGCTCGACCTTGAAGGCGCCCGAGGCGGCGGCGTTGGTGCGCAGCCACTCGATCGCCCAGGGGTCGGCCTCGGTCGCGTTGGCCTTCGCCAGCGTCGAGTTGATCATCGGCGCCAGGTACATCGCGAGGTTCGGCAACGCGAGGCGGTCGGCCTCGGGCAGCGTCACCGTCACGGTCATGTCGTCCACCACCGCGATCTGGTCGGGCGAGGTGATCGAGCCCGAGGCGAGCTGGCTCTTCGACATCGTCTCGGCCGACACCGCGCGGTCGAGCGACCACTTCACGTCCTCGACCGTCACCGGCGAGCCGTCGTGCCACTTGGCGTCGGGCTTCATCCTGAAGGTCAGCACCTTGCCGTCCTCGGAGATCGAGAAGCTCTCGCACAGCTCGGGCTCGATCACGTCGAAGTCGAACTCGTAGCCGCCGCCCTCGGCCTCCTTGCGGCCGAAGCGGACCAGGCGGTCGTAGACGTTGGTCGACAGCGCCAGCGAGGCGCGGCTGCCGGTCAGGTCGCCGGCGGTCAGCGCGGTCCAGACGCTGCCGTGGACGAAGCGCAGCGTCTCCTCGCGCGTCTGCGCGACGGCGAATTTCGGCAGGCTGGCCGCGGCGGTCGCGGCGGCCGCGGCCATCAGCACCTGGCGTCGGTTGAAGTCGGTCATGGGGCCCCCTTCTCGTGATCCCTGTCGGCGGTGGAGGTGGTGGTGGATGCGGGTCTAGGCGCCCGCCTCATTAAGTTTCGCAAAGGCTTCCTTGTAGTCCCGGGCGGCCGCCTCTGGCGTGACGTAACCCGCGGCGAGGTCGGCGCGCAGCGCCTCCGGATCGCGTTCCGCGGGGTCGCCGTAGCCGCCCGAGCCGGGCACCTGGAAGATCAGCAGGCTGTCCTTGGGCGCGCCGAAGCCGCCCTTGCCTTCCTTGCGCTCCCGCGTGCCGTCGGGCAGGACCAGCGTGACCTCGGCGCAGGCGCCGTCCTTGCCGCCGTTCAGCCCGAAGGCCGGCGTCATGGTCCGCTCGACGCAGGTCGCGCAGTTGGCGTCCGCGCCCAGCACCCGCCAGATCCGGCGCACGCCCAGGCCGCCCCGGTACTTGCCCGCGCCCCCGGTGTCGGCGGCGAGCGTGTATTCCTCGATCCGCACCGGGAACGACATCTCCATGATCTCGACGGGGGTGTTGAGCATGTTGCCGATGCAGGTCGAGACGCCGTTCATCCCGTCCTTCATCGGCCGGGCGCCGAAGCCGCCCTTGGTCACCTCGTAGGAGATGTAGGTGTTCCCGTTGCGGTAATCCTGGCCGCCGAAGATGGTCACGCCGCCGGTCCCCTGGGAGCCCGCGGGCGTGCGCCCCGGACACAGGTCGTGCAGG
The DNA here is from genome assembly GCF_029223255.1 of Albimonas marina. Taxonomy (GTDB): domain Bacteria; phylum Pseudomonadota; class Alphaproteobacteria; order Rhodobacterales; family Rhodobacteraceae; genus Albimonas. Next base: position 400,792 of record NZ_JARHUC010000005.1, on the reverse strand, counting down.
CAGCGGAACACGATGTCCGAGATCCGCGCCGACATCTCGTGGTTGGCGTAGGTGACCGGCGCCGGCTCCTGCGCGTTGACCACGCAGCCCTTGGGCGCCGTCACCGTCACCGGCCGCCAGGAGCCCGAGTTCGGCGGGATCAGCGCCTTGGGATCCAGCGCCCATTTCAGCGCCGCGAAGCAGCCCGAGGCGGTCACCGTCAGCGGCGCGTTCATCGGCCCCTTCACCCGCGGATCCGAGCCGGTGAAGTCCAGCACGATCTCGTCGCCGGTCTTGGTCAGCGTCAGCGCGACCTTGAAGGTCATGTCATGCGCCTCGCCCGGCTCGACGATGCCGTCGCCGTCGATCGTGTCGACGAAGGAGGTCACGCCGTCCGGCAGCTCCCGCAGGGCCGCGCGCATCATCACCTCGGAGTAGTCGAGGATCGCGTCCATGATCCTCAGCAGCTCGTCGGTCCCGTATTTCTTCGCGAGCGCCCCCATGCGGTCCACGGCGCGCTTGTTCGCCGCCACCTGGGCGCGCAGGTCGCCCTGCCGCTCCGACGGGGCGCGGACGTTGGCGAGGATGAAGCGCTCGATGTTCTCGTCGGGCTTGCCGTCGACGTAGATCCGCGTGGGCGGCATCCGCAGCCCCTCGCCGTAGATCTCGGTCACCGCGGAATAGGACCCCGGCGCGCCCCCGCCGATGTCCGGCCAGTGCGCGCGCACGCAGCCGTAGCCCAGCAGCCGCCCTTCATAGAACGCCGGCATCACCACGTTCACGTCGGGCAGGTGGCTGCCGCCGTGATACGGGTCGTTGTGGATGTAGACCTCGCCTTCCTTGGGCTCCGGGAAGGTCTGCACGACCGAGCGCACCGCATCGGGCATCGAGCCCAGATGGATCGGCAGGTCCGGCCCCTGCGCGACCATGTCGCCGGTGCTGGAGAAGATCCCGCAGGAGTAGTCGCCCGCCATCTTCAGCAGCGGCGAATAGGCGGTCTTGGCGAGGACGATCTTCATCTCCTCGGCCGCCGAGATCAGGGCGTTCTTCACGACCTCGAAGCGGGCCGCGTCGATTCCGGCGGTCGGGTTGGACTGGTCGAAACCGGCCATGGCTCAGGCCCTCCGGGCGTGCAGGAAACCGTCGGCGTCGACCTTCACGGTCCAGCCGGGCGGAACCACGGTGGTGGCGTCGAGGGATTCCACGATCGCGGGTCCGGGGAACTCGGCGTCGGCCGCGATGCCGTCGCGCCAGATCACCGGGCAGTCGACCTCGCCCCCCTCGGGGAACCACACGGGCCGCGTCTCGCGCCGCGCCGCGGTGGGGTCGATGTCGAGGCTCAGCCGCAGGCTCGGCAGCAGGCCGAGCGCCGAGAGGCGGATGTTGACCAGCTGGATCGGCTCCGCCTCGTTGGCGTGGCCGTAGGTCTGGCGGTGCTTTTCGTGGAAGGCGGTGGCGATGGCCTGCATCGCGGCCTCGTCCAGCTCGCCCTCGGGCACGTTCACCGTCAGCTCGTAGGCCTGCCGGCGATAGCGCACGTCCGCCTGGCGGACCAGCTTGCGCCGCGCCTCGGGCACCTTGGCGCCCTCCAGCATCCGCAGCCCGTCGGCCTCCATCACCGCGTATTCCGCCATCAGCGCCGCGGGCGTCAGCGAGCCGAGGTCCGCATAGACCGTCTTCGAATAGTCCCGCTTCAGGTTCGTGGTCACCAGCCCCAGGGCCGAGAACACGCCCGGCGCCGGCGGCACCACCACCGAGGTCATGCCCAGCTCCTCCGCCAGGAAGATCGCGTGGATCGCGCCCGCGCCGCCGAAGGCCATTAGCGTGAACTCGGTCGGGTCCAGGCCGCGCTCCACCGAAACGATGCGCAGCGCCTGGGTCATGTTGGCGTTGACCACCTGAACCACCCGCTGCGCCGCCTCATGCGCCGAGAGGCCCAGGACCGAGCCGACCTCGGCCTCCATCGCCCGGATCGCCCCCTCCCGGTCGATCTTCAGGTCGCCGTCCAGCAGCGAGACCGGGTTCAGATACCCCAGGATCACGTTGGCGTCGGTCACCGTCGGCTTGGTCCCGCCGCGCCCATAGGCCACCGGCCCGGGCAGCGAGCCCGCCGAGTGCGGCCCCACCTTCAGCGCCCCGCCCAGGTCCACCCAGGCGATCGAGCCGCCCCCGGAAGACACCTCCGCCAGGTCCACCACCGGCACCCGGATGGGGTGGCCGGAGCCGTTCAGCCAGCGCTTGGCGTTCGAGGTCCCGCCGACCTCGTATTCCGCCGTCACCTGGATCTCGCCATCGACGATCACCGAGGCCTTGGCCGTGGTCCCGCCCATGTCGAAGGACATCACCCGGTCCAGCCCCAGCTGCTCGCCCGCCAGCGCCGCCGCGATCACGCCGGCAGCAGGCCCGGATTCCACCGCCTGCGCCGGCATCCGCAGGCACTCCGCGATGTCCACCACGCCGCCCGAGGAGCCCATGACGTGCAGCTCCGGCAACCCGATCCCGTTCACGGCCTCGCTGAGGCGGTTCAGGTAGGACTCCAGCAGCGGCCCGACGTAGGCGCAGACCGCGGTGGTCGAGGCGCGCTCGAACTCCCGGATCTCCGGCAGCACGTCGGAGCTGAGGAAGATCTGCACGCCGGGCAGGGCGGCGCGCAGCAGCTCGCCCACCCGCTGTTCATGCGCGGGGTTGAGGAACGAGAACAGGAAGCTCACGGCGACCGTCTGCGCTCCGCAGGCCTTGATCCGCTCCACCAGCGCCGGGATCTCGCTCTCGTCCAGCGGGGTCACCACGTCGCCCTGCGCGTCCACCCGCTCGGTGATCTCGAAGCGGTTCTGCCGGGGGATGATGACCGGCGGCGCGTCCTGCTCCAGGTCGTAGAGGTCGATGCGGACCGAGCGGCGCAGCTCCAGCACGTCCCGGTGCCCGCGGGTGCCGACGAAGGCGCAGGGCGCGCCCTTCTTCTCCAGCAGGGCGTTGGTGACGATGGTGGTCGCGTGGCTCAGCAGGGTCACGGCGTCCGGGCCCACGCCCTGCCGCTCCAGCCCCTGCGAGAGGCCCGCCAGCACGCCCTCCGCGAAGTCCAGCGGGGTCGTCGGGACCTTGGCGATGCCGATGCGCCCCGTCTCTTCCTCGACCATCGCGACGTCCGTGAAGGTGCCGCCGATGTCCACTCCGATGCGCCAGGCCACTGGGCGCCTCCTTGTTCTTGTTATGGGGTCAGACGGCGCGGGCGATGGCGCGCGGCGCCTCGCCGGCGTCGCCGAGCTCGGAAAGCGGGCCCACTTCCTTCTCCACCAGCGGGATCACCTCGGCGCCGAAACGCTCCAGGGAGGCGGCGGCCATGCGGATCGGCATGTCGCCGAACTGGAAGAAGCAGTTGTAGTGAACGGGGCCCAGGGTGCGGATGTCCGCCACGATCCGCTCGGCCACTTCATGAGAGTCGCCGATCACCATGTTGCGGGCCAGATCCTCGAGGCTGGGCTCGTCCGGCAGCTCCAGCGGCACGATCTCGCCCGACGCGGTCAGGTCGATCTTGGGCTGGCGCAGCGCCCACACCATGCGGGCGTAGGAGCGGGCGCGCTCCGCCGCCTCCAGCGCCTCGGCGTGGGAGCGGACCACGGCGATGTACTGCTGCATGGCGATGCGCATGGTCGACTCGGGCAGGCCGGAGGCGATCCAGTTCGCCCGCAGCCCCTCCTTCGACTTCACCAGCGCATCGGCCTTGCCCGACCAGGCGCCGGCGATGAAGGCGGTGGGCTCGTGCGGGCCGACGGCCTTCAGGACTTCCGGGGCCTGCGTGGTCAGGAACAGCGGCGGCAGCTTGCCGGAGGCGGGGCGCATGGCGAAGACGGTCGAGGGCGCCTCGAAGTGTTTTCCGCGAAACTCGACATGCCCCTCCTCCATCGCCTGGCGGAGCACCTCGAAATATTCGCAGAACACCTCGTTCTTCGCGGCGATGTCGATCTTGAAGCGGTCGAACTCGTAGGGCTGGTAGCCCGAGCCCAGCCCCAGCAGCGCCCGCCCCCCCGACATCTGGTCCAGCAGCGCGATCTCCTGCGCCACCCGCAGCGGGTTATGCAGCGGCAGCACCACCACCGCCGGCCCGATCTTGATGGTCGAGGTCGCGGCGGCCATGTGGCTCGCCATCATCAGCGGCGACACGGACAGCGAGTAATTCGTGAAATGGTGTTCGGCGAACCAGGCGGCGTGGAAGCCCGCCTGCTCGGCCAGCCGCACCATGGTGCGGCTGTCCTCGATCACCCCGGCGATGCCGCCGGGATTGTCGCGATAGGTCAGCAGGTTGAACAGGCCGAACTGCATGGCTCTCCCCGGAATGGCTCCCCGGACGGGCCGGGCGAGGCCGCGTCGCGCGCGGCCCGGCGCGGCCGCCGGTCGGTGTCGGGGACGCGGCGGGCCTCGGCCCCGTCGTCGTCCTGTCATCAAGCTTTCGCGGCATCGCAACATTACGCAAACGAGAAATGCTGCGATGCAAGAAAGCTGACCTAATGTCTGGACAACGGTCAAGCGCAGCTAATCCAAAGCGACGATTTTCCCGGCCGCCCGGTCAGGCATGGTGCGCTCGGAAGGGGGGAGTCCCGGCAGGCTCCCCCCGCCCGGCTGCGTGGAGGAAGGCCCGGCCCGAGATCGGCGCCGCGCCCGCGCGTCGCGGCTAATTTCGACGGGCGGAATTATATTTCGCACCTCCGTCGCTTTCGATACGCTGCCGGGCAAAGAGGAACGCCGCGGCCGACTCGCCCCGCCAAGGGGCGGCGGCCGCCAGACAACCGGAAGGACGACGCCTTGAGCCTGCCCCCGATCCTGCAGAACCTGCGGCTGCCCGTGATGGCCTCGCCGCTGTTCATCATCTCCTACCCCGAGCTGGTCATCGCCCAGTGCAAGGCCGGCGTCGTCGGCTCCTTCCCCGCGCTGAACGCGCGCGAGAAGGACGGCGAGCCCCCGATGCTCGAGACCTGGCTGAAGCGGATCACCGAGGAGCTGGACCGCCACAACCAGGCCAACCCCGACGCGCCCGCGGCCCCGTTCGCGGTCAACCAGATCGTGCACAAGTCCAACACCCGCCTCGACCGCGACGTCGAGCTCTGCGTGAAGTACAACGTGCCGCTCTGGATCACCTCGCTGGGCGCGCGGACCGAGGTCTACGACGCGGCCCACTCCTGCGGCGGCTTCGTCGTGCATGACGTGATCAACAACCACTTCGCCAAGAAGGCCATCGAGAAGGGCGCCGACGGCCTGGTGGCGGTCGCCGCCGGCGCCGGCGGCCACGCGGGCGCCCAGTCGCCGCTGGCCCTGATCTCCGAGATCCGCGAGTGGTTCGACGGCGCGCTGCTGCTCTCGGGCGCGATCGGCAAGGGCGACTCGATCCTCGCCGCCCAGGCGATGGGCGCCGACATGGCCTACATCGGCTCCGCCTTCATCGCGACCGAGGAGGCCAACGCCGTCCCCGGCTACAAGCAGATGATCACCGAGAGCGGCGCCTCGGACATCGTCTACTCCAACCTCTTCACCGGCGTGCACGGCAACTACCTCAAGCCCTCCATCGTCAACGCCGGCATGGACCCCGACAACCTCGAGACCTCCGACCCCTCGAAGATGTCCTTCAAGCTCAACGACTCGGGCGAGCGCGAGAAGCCGAAGAAGTGGAAGGAGATCTGGGGCGCCGGGCAGGGCATCGGCATGGTCAAGGACGTGGTCCCGACCGCGGCCCTGGTGGCGCGGCTGGAGCGCGAGTATTTCGCCGCCCGCGCCCGCATGGACGCGACCGGCCCCAAGGCCGCGAACCCCGGCTACGCGCGCCTCTCGACCGCGGAAGCGGCCGCCGGCTGATCGGGGCCGGGAGGGGCGGCGCCCGCCGTCCCTCCCCCCCGAACGCGGAGCCCGAATGCGCAAGCGCACCGCCATCCCCGAACATGCCGACCTGGCCGTCGGCCAGAAGCCCTTCGAGGGCGACCGGCAGTTCGTCTCGGCCCTGCACCGGGGGCTGGAGGTCCTGCGCGTGTTCCGCCCCGGCGACGACGGCCTGGGCAACCAGGAGATCTGCGTGCGCTCGGGGCTCGGCGCCTCCACCGTCTCGCGGATCACCTACACGCTCAGCCGCCTGGGCTACCTGCGCTACGACCAACGCGACGGCCGCTACCGGCTGGGCGTCGCGGTCCTCGGCCTCGGCTACGCCTGCCTCGCGGGCCTGCGGATCCGCGACACCGCCCAGGCCCACATGCACGAGCTGGCCGAGCGGGTGGGCGGCGGCGTGGTGATCGCCCTCTCGGCGCGCGACAACCTGCGCATGACCTACATCGCCTGCGCCCGCTCCGAGGGCGTGATGTCCCTCCAGCTCGACGTCGGCTCGCGCATCTCGCTCGCCCGCTCGGCCGCCGGGCGCGCCTGGCTCGCCGCCGCGCCGGAGGACGAGCGCGAGCGCCTGATCGAGGAGATGGAGGCCCAGGCCGATCCCGACACCTGGCCCGCGATCCTGACCGGCATCCGCGACGCGATCCGCATGGTGGAGGAGCGTGGCTGGTGCATGTCGCTCGGCAACTGGCGCGCCCAGGTGAACACCGCCGGCGTGCCGCTGCGCACCGAGGGCGACGGTCAGGTCTACGCCCTGACCTGCGGCGGCGCGAGCTACACGCTCCCCCGCCTGCGTCTCGAGAAGGAGGTGGCCCCCATGCTCCAGGAAATGGCCGCCCGCATCTCCCGCGGCTGAGCGCGCGAGGCGCCGCGTCCCCCGTCGCGCCGGTCGCCGCCCCCTCGCCCGCGGCGCGCCCCCGCCGTCCCGCCCGTGCCCCCCATCTCCCCGCCTGCAAACCTTGCGCCATGGCGCGACGCCCGAGCCCGGTCGCCAAGCGCCTGTTCTCCGGAGCCGTCTCTCGCGGATGCCGGAAAGAGCGAGTCGCCGGACGGGGTCAGGGATCGCGAAGCGACCCGCGCTTGCGCGGGCTTGTCCTTGACCCCGTCCGGCGACTCGCTCAGGCATCCATCAGCGAGAGACGGCTCCGGAGAACAGGCGCGGCCCTTGTTCTTGGGTGAGTCAGGAGCCCGCCGGAGGCAGCCACGCCCGCCCTTCCAGGCGCGCCCTACCCCAAGGGCCCAAGCCCGCCCGCAGGGCGCCTGTAGACCGCTCCCCCGTGTGAGGGTCGTCAGACGTCCAGCGTCCACTCCCGCTCCCAGGCCGTGAAGCTGGCCACGTAGCTTTCCCACTCCTGCCGCTTCAGCTTCAGGAACGCCGCCGAGACCTCCGCCCCCAGCGCCGCCTTCAGCGTCTCGTCCGTATCGAAGGCGCGCAGCGCGTCGAGCAGGTTCAGCGGCAGACGCTCGGCCCCCTTCGCCTTCTCGGGCTCGGCGTACATGTCGAAGTCGCAGTGCGGCCCCGGGTCGGCTTCGGTCGCGATCCCGTCGAGCCCCGCCGCGATCACCGCCGCCTGCAGCAGGTACGGGTTCGCCGCGCCGTCCGCGAGCCGCAGCTCGAACCGCCCCGGCCCCGGCACGCGCACCATGTGGGTGCGGTTGTTGCCCGACCAGGTGACGGTGTTGGGCGCCCAGGTCGCGCCGGAATGCGTCACCGGCGCGTTGAGCCGCTTGTAGGAGTTCACGGTGGGGTTGGTCAGGGCCGTCAGCGCCGCCGCGTGCTTCATGATCCCGCCCAGGAAGCGCCGCCCCTGCGCCGACAGGCCGAACTCGGCCTCGGGATCGGCGAAGGCGTTGGTCTTCCCCGCCGGATCCCACAGCGAGACGTGGATGTGGCAGCCGTTCCCCGTCAGCCCGGCGAAGGGCTTGGGCATGAAGGTGGCGCGCAGCCCGGCGGCCTCCGCCTGCGACTTCACCATGAACTTGAAGAACGAGTGCCGGTCGGCGGTGACCAGCGCGTCCGCGAAGTCCCAGTTCATCTCGAACTGCCCGTTCGCGTCCTCGTGGTCGTTCTGGTAGGGGCCCCAGCCCAGCTCCAGCATCCCGTCGCAGATCGCCGAGATCACGTCGAAGCGCCGCATCAGCGCCTGCTGGTCGTAGCAGGGCTTGTCGGCCTTGTCCTGGCCGTCCGAGATCTCGGACCCGTCGGCGGAGACCAGGAAGAACTCCGCCTCCACCCCGGTCATCACCCGCAGGCCCAGGCCCGCGGCCTTCTCCACCTGCGCCTTCAGCGCCTGGCGGGGCGACTGCGCCAGCGGCGCGTCGTCGAGGATCAGGTCGCCGGGCACCCAGGCCACCTCGGGCTTCCAGGGCAGCTGCATCACCGCGTCCGCGTCGGGCACGGCGAAGAGGTCGGGATGCGCCGGCGTCAGGTCGAGCCAGGAGGCGAAGCCCGCGAAGCCCGCGCCGTCCTCCTGCATCATGGCGATGGCCTGCAGGGGCACGAGCTTCGCCCGCTGCCCCCCGAACAGGTCCGTATAGCCGATCATGAAGTAGCGCACCCCGCGCTCCTTCCCCCAGGCGGCCAGATCCTTGGTCATGCGTCCCTCGATCCCTGTCGGTGATGTCCTGCGCGGGGTTCCCCCGTCGTTCGCGATCTCCTCCCCGGGGGCGGCTCAGAAGCCGCCGCCGCCCGGTATCCAGTCGGTCCCCGCCAGCGGCACGCGCGCCATGGCGGCGGCCTCCATCGTCAGGGCGCAGAGGTCCTCGGGCTCGAGGTTGCGCAGATCGGACTTGCCGCAGGCCCGCGCGATGGTCTGCGCCTCGAGCGCCATCACCGCGAGGTAATTGGCCAGCCTGCGCCCCGCCGCCACCGGATCCAGCCGGGTCGACAGCGCCGGGTCCTGCGTGGTGATGCCGGCCGGATCGCGCCCCTCGTGCCAGTCGTCGTAGGCGCCTGCGGTGGTCCCCAGCGCCCGGTACTCGTCTTCCCAGCGCGGATCGTTGTCCCCCAGCGCCGCCAGCGCCGCGGTCCCGATCGAGACCGCGTCCGCCCCCAGCGCCATGGCCTTCGCCACGTCCGCCCCGTTCCGGATCCCGCCCGAGACCACGAGCTGCACCTTGCGGTGCATGCCCAGGTCCTGCAGCGCCTTCACGGCGGGGCGGATGCAGGCGAGCGTGGGCAGGCCCACATGCTCGATGAACACCTCCTGCGTCGCCGCGGTGCCGCCCTGCATGCCGTCCAGCACCACCACGTCCGCGCCCGACTTCACCGCCAGCGCCACGTCGTAGTAGGGGCGCGAGCCGCCGACCTTCACGTAGATCGGCTTCTCGCCGGCCGTGATCTCGCGCAGCTCGCCGATCTTGATCTCGAGGTCGTCGGGCCCGGTCCAGTCGGGATGCCGGCAGGCGCTGCGCTGGTCGATCCCCTTGGGCAGGTTGCGCATCTCGGCCACCCGGTCGGTGATCTTCTGGCCCAGCAGCATCCCGCCCCCGCCCGGCTTCGCGCCCTGGCCCACCACCACCTCGATGGCGTCGGCGCGGCGCAGGTCGCGCGGGTTCATCCCGTAGCGGGAGGGGAGGTACTGGTAGACCAAGAGCTCCGAGTGCCCGCGCTCCTCCTCCGTCATTCCGCCGTCGCCGGTGGTCGTCGAGGTGCCGGCGAGGGTCGCCCCGCGCCCCAGCGCCTCCTTCGCCTGGCCGGAGAGGGAGCCGAAGGACATCCCCGCGATGGTGATCGGGATCTTCAGGTGGATGGGCTTCGAGGCGAAGCGGTCGCCCAGCGTGACGGCGGTGTTGCACGCCTCCCGATACCCTTCCAGCGGGTAGCGCGAGACCGAGGCCCCCAGGAACAGCAGGTCGTCGAAATGCGGAACCTTGCGCTTCGCGCCGCCGCCGCGGATGTCGTAGATCCCCGTCGCCGCCGCCCGGCGGATCTCGGACAGCGTGTAGTCGTCGAAGGTCGCCGACTTGCGCGGATGGGTGGGCGGGTTGTCGTAGGACATCAGTAGTCCCCCGCGTGATCGACGTTGAAGTTGTAGAGCTTTCGGGCCGAGCCGTAGCGGCGGAACGACGCCGGATCGGCCTCGACCCCCGCCCGCGCCAGCAGGTCCGCGAGCTGGGCCAGGTGCTCGGGCCGCATCTCCTTCTCGACGCAGTCCGCGCCCAGCGACTTGACCGAGCCGCGCACGTAGAGCCGCGCCTCGTAGAGGGAATCCCCCAGCGCCTCGCCCGCGTCGCCCAGCACCGCCATCGCGCCCGACTGGGCCATGAAGGCGCTCATGTGCCCGATCGAGCCCTTCACCACGATCTCGATCCCCTTCATCGAGATCCCGCAGCGCGAGGCCGCGTCGCCCTCGATCACCAGCAGCCCGCCGTGGCCCGTGGCCCCCGCGTACTGGCTGGCGTTGCCCTTCACGACGACCTTGCCGGACATCATGTTCTCGGCCACGCCCGGCCCGACCGAGCCGTGGACGGTGATCTCGGCGGCCTCGTTCATGCCGGCGCAGTAGTATCCCACCGACCCCCGCACATCGACGTGGACCGGCGCCATCGCGCCCACGGCGACGGAGTGCAGGCCGCGCGGGTTCAGCACCTCGAACGCCTCGTTCGAGCCTGCGGGCGCGGCGTGCAGCGCGCGGTGGAAATCGCGCAGCGGGGTCGTGGCCAGGTCGAAGACGGGCATCAGCGTTCCCAGAAGTAGACGGTGGCGGGCTCGGGCTCCCACACCTTTGCAAGATCGATGCCGGGCAGGCCGACGAGGGCGCGGTATTCCGAGCCGAAGGCGACGTAGGCCTCGGTCTCGGCCATCACCGCGGGCTTGCAGGCGATGGGGTCGCGCAGCACGCCGAAGCCGGACTTGGTCCCGACGACGAAGGTGTAGAACCCGTCCAGGTCCTCCAGCGCCCCCTCCAGCGCCTCGCCCAGGTTGCGCCCTTCGGCCATGCGCGCGGTCAGGTAGGCCGCCGCCACCTCCGAGTCGTTCTCCGTCTCGAAGCGCATCCCCTCGCGCACCAGCTCCCGGCGCAGGTTGTTGTGGTTCGAGAGCGACCCGTTGTGCACCAGGCACTGGTCCGCGCCGGTCGAGAACGGATGCGCGCCCAGCGTGGTCACCGCGCTCTCGGTCGCCATGCGGGTGTGGCCGACGCCGTGGCTGCCGGCCATCCCGCGGATGCCGAAACGGTCCACCACCGCGGCGGGCAGGCCGGTCTCCTTGTAGACCTCCATCGCCTCGCCCGCGCTCATGATCCGCAGGGCGGGGACGGCCTCGACCGCGGCGCGCAGGGCGGGCAGGGCGTCGGCCGGGCAGGTCAGGACGGCGTGGGTGTCCTTCTCGACCATCTCCGCGCCGTGCTCGGCCGCGAGGGCGGCGAGCGCGGGGAACGCCGCCCCCGGCGTCGCCGACTGCACCGTCAGCCGCGCGCGCCCCGCCGCGGGCGCGCCATAGACCGCGATGCCCGCGCTGTCGGGGCCGCGGTCGGTCATGGTCACCAGCATCTCGGACAGGAGCGCGCCCAACTGCGGCTCAAGCGCCCTGTCCTTCAGAAACAGCCCGACGATTCCGCACATCGGCCGCCCTCCTGCAAAAGTTGCGGGCAGGCTAGCGAGGCGCTTGCGACTCGACAAGATTTCAGGAAAGAAATTTTCCCCACAGGCAAACCTGTCGCATCACCCCCCCGCGCCGCGGTAGCAGATGATCGACAGGTAGCGGGCGGGCAGGGTCACCAGAACCTCCGGCCCGTGGGGGGCGTCGGCTTCGAAATAGAGGCTGTCGCCCGGCAGCATCTGGTAGAGGCGGTCGCGGTGTCGATATTGCAGCTCCCCCTCCAGCATGTAGAGGAACTCCATCCCCTCGTGCTGAAAGGTGGGGAACACGTCCGAATCGTCGGTCAGCGTGATCAGGTAGGGCTCCACCACCACCCCGGCGGAGGCGTGATCGAGATGCCCCAGCAACGTGTACTGATGCCCCGCGCGGGTGCCGCGCCGCTCGACGTCCACGCCCTCCCCGGCGCGCACGTGGACGGCGCCGCGCGCCTCCTCGAAGCGGCGGAAGAAGGCGGTCAGCGGCACGCCCAGCCCCCGCGACAGCGCCTGCAGGGTGGCGAGGCTGGGCGAGATGTTGCCGTTCTCGATCTTCGAGAGCATCCCCAGCGACATGCCGGTCGCCGCCGCGAGGTCCGCCACCGTCACGCCCATCTGCTTGCGATAGGCGCGCACCTCGTGGCCGATCGCCTGCTCGAGGCTGTTGTCCAGCGCGTCGCGCGTCGCGTGCGGGTCCTGGCTCAGTCCGCGTCGGGTCTGGGTCATCGTCGCGCCTCCCATCCTTCTCCCCTGTGGGTAATATTTCTTTCGCCCCGGTTGAAGGGGGCGCGTCGGCGCGCCGCCCGCCCGGCGCCCAGGATCGAGGCCCGAGCATGAGCCGCTATTCCGCCCTGACCCTCCTGCGCGAGGCCCTGCGCGGCGCCGATGCGCTCGCCCCCGCCTGGCGCGAGCCCGAGCCCCGGCCCGCCTACGACGTGGTGATCGTGGGCGGCGGGGGCCACGGTCTCGCCACCGCCCATCACTTGGCGCGCGATCACGGCGTGTCGAACGTGGCGGTGCTCGAGAAGGGCTACGTCGGCTCCGGCAACGTGGGGCGCAACACCACCATCATCCGCTCCAACTACCTGCTGGAGGGGAACAATCCCTTCTACGAACTCTCGATGAAGCTGTGGGAGGGGCTGGAGCAGGACCTGAACTTCAACGCCATGGTCTCCCAGCGGGGCGTGATCAACCTGTTCCACACCGACGCCCAGCGCGACGCCTATCGCAGGCGGGGCAACGCCATGCGCCTGCACGGGGTGGACGCCGAGATCCTCGACGTCCCCGCCCTGCGCCGCATGCTGCCGATGCTCGACTTCGACACGGCCCGCTTCCCGATCAAGGGCGGCCTGATCCAGCGCCGCGGCGGCACCGTGCGCCATGACGCCGTCGCCTGGGGCTACGCCCGCGCCGCGTCGGCCCGCGGCGTCGACGTCATCCCCCATTGCGAGGTCACCGCCATCCGCCGCGAGGGCGGGCGCGCCGTGGCGGTCGAGACCACCCGCGGCACGATCCGCTGCGGCAAGCTGGCGCTGGCCACCGCCGGGCATTCCTCGGTCACCGCCTCGATGCTCGGCCTCACCCTCCCCATCGAGAGCCATGTCCTGCAGGCCTTCGTGTCCGAGGGGCTGAAGCCTTTCATCGACCATGTCGTGACCTTCGGCGCCGGCCACTTCTACGTCTCCCAGTCCGACAAGGGCGGGCTGGTCTTCGGCGGCGACATCGACGGCTACAACTCCTACGCCCAGCGCGGCGGCCTCGCGGTGGTCGAGGACGTGGTCGAGGCCGGCGTCGCCATGATCCCGGCCCTGAGCCGCGCCAAGGCCCTGCGCAGCTGGGGCGGGGTGATGGACATGTCCATGGACGGCTCCCCCATCATCGACCGGGTGCTGGAGAACGTCTTCCTCAACGCCGGCTGGTGCTACGGCGGCTTCAAGGCGACCCCCGCCTCGGGCCTGTGCTTCGCCCACCTGATCGCCACCGGCGAGCCCCACCCCACCGCCCGCGCCTTCCGCCTCGACCGCTTCGCCTCCGGCGCGGTGCTGGACGAGAAGGGCGTGGGCGCCCAGCCGAACCTGCATTGAGGGCGCCATGGCCAGCCTGATCGACTGCCCCCACTGCGGCCGCCGCCCGCGCGAGGAATTTTCCATCCGCGGCGACGCGACCGTGAGCCGCCCCGACCCCGAGGCGGGGCCCGAGGCCTGGCACGCCTACCTCCACCTGCGACCCAACCCCCGCGGCCTGCACCGGGAACACTGGCGCCACGCCGGCGGCTGCCGCCGCTGGCTGGTGGTCGAGCGGGACGTGACCACCCACGCCGTCCACTCCGTGCGCGACGCCCAGGACGCGGCGCAGGAGGCCGCGGAGTGACCGGTCGCCGCCTCCCCGTCGCCGCCCGCATCGACCGCGGCCGCCCGATCCGCTTCCGCTTCGACGGCCGCGACTATACGGGCTTCGCCGGCGACACCCTCGCCTCCGCCCTCCTGGCCGAGGGCGTGACGACCTTCGGGCGCAGCTTCAAGTATCACCGCCCGCGCGGCGTGCTGGCCGCAGGCTCCGCCGAGCCCAACGCGCTCGTCACCGTCGGGACGGGCGGCCGGCAGGAGCCCAACGTCCGCGCCACCACGCTGGAGATATACGAGGGGCTCGAGGCCCGCAGCCAGAACGCCTGGCCCTCCCGCACCCTCGACGTCGGCGCCCTCAACGGCCTCCTGTCTCCCCTGCTGGGCGCCGGATTCTATTATAAAACCTTCATGTGGCCCCCGAAGGCGTGGGAGCGGGTCTACGAGCCGCTGATCCGCCGCGCCGCCGGCCTCGGCCGCGCCGGCATCCAGCCCGACCCCGACCGCTACGAGAAGACCTGGGCCCATTGCGACCTGCTGGTGATCGGCGCCGGCCCCGCGGGCCTCTCGGCCGCCGTCACCGCCGCCCGCGCCGGCGCCCGGGTGATCCTGGCCGACGAGGCGCCCGAGCCCGGCGGCTGGCTGCTCGACGACGGCGGCGACGCCTCCGCCGAGCTGCGCGAAGAGCTGCTGGCCGAACTCCACGCCTCCGCGCAGGTGCAGATCCTGCCCCGCACCACCGTCTTCGGCTGGTACGACGACAACGTCTTCGGGGCGCTGGAACGCGTGGGAAAGCACCTCCCCCCCCACCCCGACCGCCCCGCCGAGCGGCTCTGGCGCATCGTCGCCCGTTCCGCGGTGCTGGCCTCGGGCGCCGAGGAACGCCCGCTGGTATTCCCCGGCAACGACCTCCCCGGCGTCGTCATGGCGTCGGGCATCCGCCGCCGCCTCGTCGCCCAGGCCGTCGCGCCGGGCCGCCGCGTGGCGGTGCTGACCAACGGCGAGGCCGGCTATTCCCTTGCCGCCGCCCTGGAATCCCGCGAGGTCGAGGTCGCCGCCATCGTCGACTGCTCCCCCGAACGCGAGCCCGACGACGCCGACCGCTACGCCCCCACCCGCAACAACTGGCGCGGCGGCCGGGCCGAGGACTGGCGCGGCACCGCCCGCATCCTGCGGGCCCGCCCAGAGCGCGCCGTGGGAATGCGCGCGGTCGAGGCGCTCGAGGTCCGCCGCCCCGACGGCTCCCTGCGCCGCCTCTCGGTCGACGCGGTGGCCATGTCCGGCGGCTGGAGCCCCAACGGCCAGCTCGCCTGCCAGCGCGGCGCGAGGCCCCAGTGGTCCGAGGAGCGGCAGGCCTTCCTCCCCCCGCTCTCCCAGCCCGGCCTGCACGTGGCGGGCGGCGCCGCCGGCCTGCTGGGCCGCGCCGCCTGCCTCGCCGACGGCGCCCGGCAGGCCGTGACGGCGCTGGCCGAGATCGGCCTGATAGCCGCCCCCGCCTTCCCCCCGGCGCCCGAGGACGCCCCGCCCCCCCGCGCGCTGGGCGCCCTCGGCGGCCCCAAGGGCAAGCGCTTCGTCGACTTCCAGAACGACGTGACGACCGCGGACCTCGCCCGCGCGAAACAGGAGGGCTACGGCCACCCCGAGCTCGCCAAGCGCTACACCACCTCGGCCATGGCGACCGACCAGGGGCGGATGGGCGCGGTGAACGCCGCGGTGATCCTGGCGCAGGCGCAGGGCCTCGCGCCGGGCGCCGTGCCCCTGACCACCCAGCGCCCGTTCTTCTCCCCCGTCTCCTTCGGCGCGCTGGCCGGCGGCGCCCGCGGCCCGGCGTTCCGACCGGTCCGCCGCTCGCCGCTGCACGCCTGGTCCGAGGCGCAGGGCGCGGTCTTCATGGAAACCGGCGCCTGGCTCCGCCCCGCCTGGTTCCCGCGGCCCGGCGAAGACGACTGGGCGACGGCGGTGGCCCGCGAAGCCCGGACCGTGCGGGTGGCCGCCGGCCTCTGCGACGTCTCCTTCCTCGGCAAGATCGAGGTGGTCGGCCCGGACGCCGCCGAATTCATCAACCGATGTTATCTGAACGGCATGGCCAAGCTCCCCGTCGGGCGCGCCCGCTACGGGGTGATGCTGCGCGAGGACGGCTTCGTGATGGACGACGGGACCGTCGCGCGGCTGACCGAGGACCGCTTCGTCCTGACCACCACCACCGCCAAGGCCGAGGAGGTGATGGCCCACCTCGACTTCTGCGCGCAGGTGCTGTGGCCGGGGCTGGACGTGCGCCTCGCCTCCGTCTCCGACGCCTGGGCGCAGATGGCCGTCGCGGGGCCGAAGTCGCGGGAGATCCTGGCCCAGGTGCTCGACGCCGACCTCTCCGACGCCGCCATGCCCTTCATGGGCGTCGCGCAGGCGCCCCTTCGGGGCGCTTCGGGCGTGACCGCCCGGGCGTTCCGCATCTCGTTCTCCGGCGAGCTGGCCTACGAGATCGCGGTCCCCGCGGACTACGGCCCCGCCGTCGCCGAGGCGCTGATGCAGGCCGGCCGCCCCTTGGGCATGTGCTGCTACGGGGCCGAGACGCTGGCCGTCCTGCGCATCGAGAAGGGCCACATAACCCATGCCGAGATCGACGGCCGAGTCACCGCCGACGACCTCGGCATGGGCCGCATGGTCCCGAAGGCGAAACCGGATTTCATCGGCCGCGCGATGCTCTCCCGCCCCGCGCTGACCGCCCCCGGCCGCCTCCAGCTCTGCGGCCTGCAGGCCGAGGACCCGGAGGCCGTGTTCCGGGCCGGCGCCCACGTCCTCGTCCCCGACGCGGCGCCCAGCCTCGAGGCGTCGCAGGGCCATGTCTCCTCGACCTGCTGGTCGCCGCACCTGGGCCGGACGCTGGGCCTCGCGCTGGTGAAGGACGCCCGCGCCCGGCATGGCGAGGTCGTCGAGATCCGCGACGACCTGCGCGGCGAGACCTGCCGCGCCCGCATCGTCCCGCCCGTCCACTTCGACCCAGAGAACCGGAGGCTGCATGGCTGACGCCCTGACCCTGGCTCCCGTCCCGGCGCTGGCCGGGGCCCCCTCGGGCCGCTTCGGCCCCGCGCCCGCGGCGACCCTCCGGGCGCTGGACGACCGGCCGATGACCCAGCTCCTCGCCGCGCGGGGGACGGACCTGGACGCGCGCCTCGCGCCCCTCGTCCCCGCGTCCGACCTGCGCGTGCTGGGGCCTGGCCAGCGGCTGGCGCTGGGCCTCGCGCCCGGGGCCTTCGCGGCCCTCGCCCCCGCGGTGATCGCGGTGGAGCAGACCGGCTCGCGCGCCCGCATCGCGGTTGAGGGGGCGGGCGCCGCGGCGCTGCTGGCGAAGGGCGTGGGGGCGGACCTGCACCCCTCCGCCTTCCCGACCGGCGCCTCCGCCCCGATGCTGTTCGGGCGGATCTCGATCGTGCTGACCCGCACCGGGGCGGAGGCGTGGGAGGTCCTGGTCCCCCGCTCCTACGCCCTCGACCTGTGGGAGGAGCTGATCGAGGCTGGCCGCGCGTCGGGCGTCGAGGCGCTGGGCCCCTGAGGCGGGCCGGCGGGGCGGGCAGGGCGCCCGCCCCGCGGCCCCTTCGTCAGGCGAACAGGAAGTCCGAGACCGACAGGTCGTCGAGGTCCGTGTCGATCAGCTTCACCAGGCCGTCGTCCGTGGCGATCACGACGTGGCCGCCCGTCTGGCGGGCGTCCTCCATCAGCGCGGAGAAATCGGCGTAGGCGTCCGCGTCGAACACCGCCTTGTCCTTGCCGATCTGGAAATCCTTCACGATCTCCTTGCCGAAGCGGCCGTCGGCGAAGTCGAACCGGTCCTTGCCGGGCCCGCCGATCAGCACGTCCTTGCCGGCGCCGCCGGAGAGCACGTCGCGCCCCTTGCCCCCCACCAGCCGGTCGTCTCCCGGCCCGCCGTCCAGCACGTCGTTCCCCCCGCCGCCCTTCAGCACGTCGTCGCCGCGTCCGCCCGAGAGCGTGTCGTTCCCGCCGCCGCCCTTGAGCACGTCGTCCTTGCGGCCGCCCTCGAACACGTCGCGGCCGCCCTTGCCGACGAAGACGATCTTCTCGCCCGAGAGGTAGTCGCGCAGGGCCGAGGTCGCCTCCCCGTCGCCGTCCTCGTCGAAGCCCATCAGGTCCACGAGGATCGACCGCGCCAGGTCCTCGTCCGCGATGGTCCGGCCGAAGCGGATCTGGAAGTCGGCGTCGATCGACAGCGCCCCGTCGCCCGAGTCCTTGGCGACGCCGTTGCCGAAGATCACCTGGTCGATCGTCCCGCCCAGCCGGTGGGTGGTGATGTCGTAGCTCAGGTCGCCCCGCACCACGAAGCCCTGGTCCGCGGCCGAGGGCGTGTCGGTCACCGCCGACTCGGAGCCGGCGTAGTCGCCCGAATCGTCGTCGGAGAACTCCCCGAAGCCCATCAGCGCGAAGTCGGAATCGAAGGCGTCGAGATAGCGGGCGAAATTCGTCTCGGACGCGGAGCGGGAGATGATCTTGACGGTCATGGGGCCTCCGGCGCCCGCGCATCGGGGCGCAGGCGGCGTTCAAGGGGCGGACCGCGGGCCGGGCCTCGGCCTGCGCGGTCGCGCGCGGATGGGGGGAAGCTGGGACGCCCGGGCCGCGAGGCCCCGCAGGGGCCCTCCGCCGCGCCCGGGCCGGGGCCTGGCGACGCGCGCGATCCTAGATGACCCAGGAAAAGAGTCAAGAATCGCGCGCCCCCGGTTGAAACCCGGGAAAAACGGTCGGATAAGGGGCGAGCGGGCCGGTGGGCGGCCCGCCGATCCACCCATCCGGGCGGCCGGCGCGCGGGACGACCGCGCCCGGAGGCCGCGACCGGAGAGGCAGACGCTTCGATCCGGGTGGACCCATGACCAGACATTTCCGAACGGCGCCGGCCGTGGCCATGGCGCCCGCCGTGCTGATGGCGCTGGCCGCCGGCGCCGCCGCGCAGGACCTCGCCGCCGACGCGCCCGTCCGCGTCGAGGATGCCGCCGCCTCCGAGACGCCCGCGCCGGTGCTGATCGGCGACAACCCTGCCGACGACGATGAACCGGCCGCCCCCACAGGCGACGAGACCCTGGCCGCCCCCATGGGGGACGAGGCCGTGCTGCTGCGCGCCATCGACGTGCAGGCCGCGACCGCGCCGCCCTCCGCTCAACCTCGCGCCGAGATCGGGCGCGAGGCGCTGGAGCGCACGCCGATGCGCTCGGTCGGGGACGCCTTCGCCGCCACGCCCGGCGTCAACGCGGTGGACGACCGCCGCAACCCCGGCCTGACCGTCGAGGTGCGCGGCCTGCGCGACCGGGGCCGGGTGACCACCACCATCGACGGCGCCCGCCAGAACTTCCAGCAGTCGGGCCACGGCTCGGCCTCGCTGACCTATGTCGACGCGAACCTCCTGCGGGAGATCGAGGTCGACAAGTCCGTGGTCGCGGGCGTGGGCGGGGCGGGCTCGCTGGCGGGCTCGGTGGGCTTCCGCACGCTGGCCCCGCTCGACGTGCTCGAACCCGGGGAGCGCCTGGGCGCCCAGGGCAAGATCGAGCTCGGCGACAACGCCTATCGCTTCAACGGCTACGCCGCCGCCGCCTTCCGCCCGTCGGAGCGGGTCTCGGCCCTGCTCGCGCTCTCGCGCAGGGAGCTCGGCGACTACGCCATCGGGCAGGCGGGGGTGGTGAGGGCCTCCGACACCTCGGTCGTGCCCGATGCGACGCCGGTGGCGCTGACCGGCTCCGACGAGCTCTCGGTGCTGGCCAAGGCCGTGGTCTCGCTCAGCCCCTCGGCGGAGCTGACGCTGAGCTATCTCGACTACCGCGCCCAGTTCCAGACCGGTACCGGGTCGGCGGTGGACGACCAGGACACCGCCAACCGCACCGCGGTGGCGCGGCTCGACTGGGCGCCCCTGAACTCCCGCCACGACGTGACCGCCTCGGTCTACTGGAACGGGGTCGAGAACACGCAGGACCGCGAGGCGCGGGCGAGCTACGGGGCCTTCGCGCTCGACTACGCGCTCGACACCTTCGGGGCCTCGGTCGAGGACCGGCTGGAGTTGGACACGCGCGCCGGCGCCCTGGCCCTGACCTTCGGGGCGGAGGGGTTCGGGGACGCGACCTCCACCGTCTCGGTCGGCGCCGATCCCACCGACGATCCCGACGACGCCTGGTTCGGCGGCGCCAACCCCGCAGGCGACCGGCAGGTGGGGGGCATCTTCGCCCAGGCCGAGCTCGCGCCCCGCGACTGGCTGCGCCTGCGGGGGGGGCTGCGCCTCGACGGCTATGCGCTCGACGGGACGGCGAGCGTCTATGCCCGCTCCACCCTGGGGGGCACGCGCAGCGGGGGCTACGTCGACCTGCCCGTCGACCAGTCGGACTGGGCGCTGCTGCCCTCGGCCGGCGTCTCGGTGCTGCCGGCGCCGGGGTGGGAGCTGTTCGTGGACTATTCCGAGGGCTGGCGCCCGCCCACCCTGTCGGAGGCGGTCTTCGGCGGCAGCCACATCGGCTTCGACCTGTTCTTCGCCCCCAACCCGAACCTGCGGCCCGAACGCTCCCGCATGATCGAGGCGGGGGCGGGGTTCGAGCGTCACGCCCTGCTGCGCCCCGACGACGCGTTCAGCCTGCGCGCCAGCGTCTACGCGCGCCAGGTCTCGGACTACGTGACCTCGGCCACCGTCTACGGACGCCCGGGCGGGGGGACGGACGAGCTGCCCTTCATCGCCTACGTGAACGTCGACGGGACCACCCGCTTCCGCGGCGCGGAGCTGGAGGCGGCCTACGCCGTCGACCGCTTCGACCTCGCCCTGGCGCTGGAGACGCTGGACGTGAACGTGGACGGGACCATCGACCAGCGTCCCTGGAACGGCGTCCCCGACCCGGTGGCGGTCACGCGCGCCCCGTCCTCCGCCCCCTCCTGGCAGGCGAGCCTCACCGGGCGCGCGCGGCTGCTGGACGACCGGCTGGCTACGGGGCTGAGGCTGCGCTTCGCGGGCGACTCGACCGACAGCCTGTCGAGCTACAGGCTCGACGGGTTCGTCACCCTCGACGCCTGGGCGACGCTCGCCCTGACGGATCGGGTGGGGGTGCGCCTGTCGGCCACGAACCTCACCGACCAGGCCTACGTGGATCCCCGCGGCTCCACCGCCTATCCCGCGCCGGGGCGGACCTTCGCGCTCGCGCTCGAGGCGCGGTTCTGATGCGCGCTCCGGCGACGTCCCGGCGCGGCGCGCTTGACGCCGCCGGCCGATTCCGGGAATTCCTGAAACAGACGTGCGACCCCAGCCTCCGCCAGGTCCCCGCGCACTCCCTTCACCGCTGGACTGGACGCGCCCTTTGCGGCGCGCGGAGGCTGCCTTGACCGACCTGGCCGCGACGCCGCTCGACTTCGCCGCGATTCTCGCCGCGATCCCCGCCCCTTCCGACGACGCCCCGCCGCCGCGGGCCCGCGACCTGGCCGACCGGCTGGGCGTGCCCGAGGCGGCCCTGTCGGAGGCCCGCCGCGCCACCGGCGAGACCCGCCGCCTCGCGCGCGGCGACCACAAGGGCGCCTTCCGCGACCTGCTGATCGCGGTCGGCGGGGTGGGGGAGGTGATGGCGCTGACCCGCTCCGACCACTGCGTGCACGAGAAGCACGGGCAGTACCTCGCCCCCGAGATCGAGGGGCCGGTGGGCCTGTTCCTGGGCGAGATCGACCTGCGCCTGTTCCTGTTCAACTGGAGATACGCCTACGCGGTGCAGGAGCTGACCCGCTCGGGCCCGCGCCGCTCGCTTCAGTTCTTCGACGCCGCCGGCGAGGCGATGCACAAGATCTACGAGACCAAGGCCACCGACGCCGCGGCCTTCACCGCCCTGATCGAGCGCTTCGCCGAGGACGACGCCCCCGCGGCCGAGTTCGCCCCGATCCCGCCCGCGAAGGCCCCGCGCCCGGACGCCGAGATCGACGTCGCGGCCCTGCGCGCCGACTGGGCCGCGATGAAGGACACGCACGAGTTCTTCGGCATGCTGCGCGCCCATGACGTCGCGCGCGAGCAGGCGATGCGCCTGGCGGGGGAGGACTGGGCGCGCCCCGTCCCCCTCGACGCCTGCCGCCGCGTGTTCGAGCGCGCCTCGGCCACCGGCCAGCCGATCATGGTCTTCGCCTTCAACCGCGGCTGCGTGCAGATCCACACCGGCCCGGTGAAGACGATCAAGGTGATGGGCCCGTGGCTGAACGTGCTGGACCCGCGCTTCAACCTGCACCTGCGCGAGGACCGCATCGCCTCGGCCTGGATCGTGCGCAAGCCCGGCGACACCGGCGACGTCACCTCCTTGGAGCTGTTCGACAAGGACGGGGTCTGCTTCGTGCAGCTCTTCGGGGAGCGCAAGCCCGGCCAGCCCGAGCGCGAGGACTGGCGCGCCCTGCTGGCCGAGCTGGAAGGGGAGCCCGCATGAGCGCCGCCGCCCTCTCCCGCCGCGCCTGGCTCGCGCTGGGCGCGGGCGGCGCGCTGTCCCTGGCGCTGGGGCGGAGCGCCGCGGCGCACGCCCCCGACCGGCTGGTGATCGCCGGCGGCGACCTGACCGAGATCGCCTTCGCCCTGGGCGCGGGCGAGCGGATCGTCGCCGTCGACACCACCTCGATGTTCCCCGAGGCGACGGGCCCGCTGCCCAAGATCGGCTACCTGCGCCAGCTCGCGCCCGAGGGGATCCTGGCGCTGGCGCCCGACGCGGTGATCGCCTCGGCCGACGCCGGCCCGCCGCCGACGCTGGAGCGTCTGCGGGCCGCCGGCGTGCGGGTCGAGATCGCGCCCGAGGGCAAGGACGTCTCGGTGATCCCCGCCAAGATCGCCTTCATGGGCCGGGCGCTGGGGCGCGAGGCCGAGGCGCTGGCCGGGGCGTTCCGCGCCCGCATGGCCGCGCTCGAGGACGCGCTGTCGGGGGTCGAGACGCGCCCCTCGGTGATGATCCTGCTGGCGGCGGGGCGCGGCGCGCCGCTGGTCTCGGGGACCGGGACCGCGGCGGACGCGATCGTGGGGCTCGCCCGCGGGCGCAACGCGGTGACGGGCTACGCGGGCTATCGCCCGCTCTCGGCCGAGGCCGCCATCGCCGCGGCGCCCGAGGCGTTGCTGGTTCCCGACCACGCCCTGGGCATGATGGGCGGGCGCGAGGCGCTGCTCTCACGGCCCGAGATCGCGGCCACACCCGCCGGCGCCGCCGGGCGGCTGCTGGCGATGGACGGGCTGAAGCTGCTGGGCCTCGGCCCCCGCACGCCCGAGGCCATCGCCGAGCTGGCCCGCGCCCTGCACCCCGGCGCGGGGATCGTGCTGGAGGGCGACGGGTGAGCCTCGCCGGCGCCGGGAGCGAGGCCCGCGCGGCCTCCGGCGCCGCCTGGGCGGAGCTGCGTCCGGCGCTGGCCCTCGCGGCGCTGGCGCTGGCCGCGGCCGCCGCGCTGCTGGCCGAGCTGATCTACGGCCCCGTCCACATCCCCCTGTCGGACATCGTCGCGACCCTGCGCGGCGAGGCCGACCGCGCGACCGAGGCGATCCTCCTCCAGATCCGGGCGCCGCGCGCGGCGCTGGGCCTGGCGGTGGGCGCGGGGCTGGCGCTGGCCGGGACCGCGCTGCAGGGCGTGCTGCGCAACCCGTTGGCCGATCCGCAGCTGATCGGCGTGGCGGGGGGCGCCTCGGTCGGGGCGGTGGCGGTGATCGTCTTCGGGGGCGGCGCGGTCGCCGCGCTGCCCGCGGCGCTGGGCCTGTGGCTGCTGCCGGCCGCGGCCTTCCTGGGCGCCGCCGCCGTCACCGCCTTCGTCTTCGGCGTCTCCCGGCGGGCGGGCGAGACCTCGGTCGCCACGCTGATCCTCGCGGGCGTCGCCGCCAACGCCATCGCCATGGCGGGCGTGGGCGCGATGATCTTCGCCGCCGACGACCAGCAGCTGCGCGAGCTGACCTTCTGGACCATGGGCGGCCTCGGCGCGGCGAGCCCCGCGGCGGTCGCCCTGGCCGGCGGCGCGGCCCTGGCCGCGGGGCTCGCCCTGATGCGCATGGGCCGGGCGCTGGACCTGCTGCAGCTGGGCGAGCGGGCGGCCTTCCACGCGGGCCTCGACGTCGAGCGCGCCAAGTTCGCCGCCGCCGCCTGGTCGGCGCTGGCGGTGGGGGCCGTCACCGCCTTCGCGGGGCCGATCGGGTTCATCGGCCTCTGCGCGCCGCACCTGGCGCGGCTGCTGGTCGGGCCGGGCCATCGCCTCGTGCTGCCCGCGGCGACGCTGGCCGGCGTCGCCCTGACGCTGGCCGCCGATCTCGCCGTGCGCACCGCCGTGCCCCCGGCCGAGCCGCCCATCGGCATCGCCACCTCGCTGATCGGCGGGCCGTTCTTCCTGTGGCTGCTGATGTCCCGCCTGCGGAGGTCCGATGCTTGAGGCCGTCTCCCTCACCGTCCGCCGCGGCGCGCGGGAGACGCTGTCGCGCGTCTCGCTGGCGCTCGCTCCCGGCGAGGTGCTGGCCGTGTGCGGACCCAACGGCGCGGGGAAGTCGACGCTGCTCGCCGCGCTCGCCGGCGATCTGACGCCCGCGGGGGGCGAGGTGCGCCTCGACGGCGCCCCGGCCGCCGCCCTCTCGCCCCACGCGCTGGCCGTGCGCCGGGCGGTGCTGGAGCAGGCGCCGGCCCTCGCCGCGCCCTTCACCGCGCGGGAGCTGGCGGCGCTGGGGCTCGTGTCGCGCCGTCCCCGGCCGGCGGAGGCCGCGGCGATGGTCGAGCGGGCGCTGGCGGCGACGGGGCTCGCGGCGCTCGCCGGGCGCCCCGCCACGGCGCTCTCGGGGGGCGAGCGGGCGCGGGCGCACCTGGCGCGCGCGCTGGTGCAGATCGCCTGCGGGCGGGCCGAGGACCCGGTGCAAGGCGGGCGCTACCTGCTGCTGGACGAGCCGACGGCGAGCCTCGACCTCGCCCGCCAGGCGGAGGCGATGCAGGCCGCGCGCCGGGTGCGGGACGCGGGGACCGGGGTGCTGGCGGTGCTGCACGACCTCAACCTCGCCGCCGCCTTCGCCGACCGGGTGGCGCTGCTGGCGGGCGGGCGGCTGATCGCCGTGGGCCCGCCCGCCGAGGTGCTGATCGCCGAGCGTCTGGGCGAGGTCTACGGCCTGCCCATCGCGGTCGGCGTCGGCCCGCGGGGCGGAACCGCCATCGCGCCGGACTTCACGGCGCTGGCGACGGGCCGCGGGCTGGGAGCGAGTTGACAGCTGTCAACTCGGCCGGGGCCGGCGGGCGGCGTCGCGCCCGGCCCCCCAACCATGGCCCGGAATTCCGGCGCAGGAGGCCCGGGGTCGAGCACGGGGCGCCCACAGGGCCTTGGGGCGGTCGGCGGCGCGGACGGGCGCGGTCGGCGGTGGGTCAGCTTGCGCCGGCCAGCGCTTCCTCGACCTCGGCGCGCCAGGGGGCGGAGGCGGCGGCGCCGGGGCGGGTGACGGAGATGCCGGCGGCGGCGTTGGCGAAGCGCACCGCCTCGCGCGGCGAACGCCCCTCGGCCAGCGCGGTGGCGTAGGCGCCGGCGAAGACGTCGCCGGCCCCGACCGTGTCCACCACCGGCCCGCGGCCGAGCGCGGGCAGGCGATGCTCGCCCGAGGCGTCGCACAGCAGCGCCCCGCGCCCGCCCATCGTCAGCACCACCGTGCCCACGCCCATCGCCCGCAGGGCGCGGGCGGCGGCGCGGGCGTCCTCCTCGCTCGCGACCGAGAGGCCGGTCAGCGCCTCGGCCTCCGGCTCGTTGGGGGTGAGGTGGTCGCACAGCGCCAGCAGCTCGGCGGGCAGATGCGCGGCGGGGGCGGGGTTGAGGATCGTGGCCGTGCCCGCGGCCCGCGCGATCTCCAGCGCCCGCCGGGCGGCGGGGAGGGGCTGCTCGAGCTGGGTGAGGAACGCCGCCGCCCCCTCGATGGCGCCGGCATGGGCCTCGACGTCGGCGGGGGAGAGCTCGGCCGCCGCGCCGGGATGCACCGCGATGGCGTTCCGGCCGGTCTCGCGCTCGACCAGGATCAGGGCGGAGCCGGTGGGCTGGGTCGCGGACTCGGTCACGAAGGGCTCGACCCCGGCCTCGGCCCAGGTGGCGCGGGCGAGCGCCGCGCCGGCGTCGCGGCCGAGACGGGTGATCAGGCGCGCCTTCGCGCCCAGCCGCCCGGCGGCCACCGCCTGGTTCGAGCCCTTGCCCCCCGGCCCCTCGTAGACGCCGTCGGCCAGCAGGGTCTCGCCCATCTTCGGCTGGCGGGGGGCGAGGCAGGTGATGTCGCGGGCGAAGATGCCCAGCACGGCGACGACGCCCTGGCGGGCGGAAGGGACGGCGGTCACGGGGCGGGGGTCTCCTCGATGGGGGTCGGCTCGGGCGAGGGGGAGGGGATCCAGCCCTCGGCCCCCTCGGGCGCATGCGCCAGCAGGGGCGTGGTCAGGACGCGGTGGGTGCG
Source organism: Albimonas marina (assembly GCF_029223255.1). GTDB lineage: Bacteria > Pseudomonadota > Alphaproteobacteria > Rhodobacterales > Rhodobacteraceae > Albimonas. The sequence goes on along the minus strand of NZ_JARHUC010000005.1, from coordinate 374,614 downwards.
GCCGGGGGCGAAGGGGAATGCGTCGGAGAGGGGGGCGCGCCAGCGCTCGGTCTGGAGCATGGCGCAGCCGATGGCCACGGGCTCGACCTCGATGGCGGCCAGCAGGCGCAGGCCCGCGGCGATCGAGGCGCCCGACGAGATCACGTCGTCGATCAGCGCCACCCGTCGCCCCTTCAGCAGCGGCGTCAGGCGCGGGTCGATGTAGAGGCGCTTCGTGCCGCCCGGGCTGGTGATCGAGCTGAGCGGCGTGGACAGCGCCTCCTCGTACCAGAACTTGCGCGAGGTGCCGAAGGGGGCGTAGCGGGCGTGGCCCAGCCGCTCGGCCACCGCGCGGGCCAGCGGCAGGCCCAGGGTGGGCAGGCCGGCCACGATCTCGGGCTCCGAGGGGCGCAGGAGCTCGGCCAGCGCGTCGGCCAGCGCCGCCTCCACCGCGAAGCTCGCCTGGTTGAGGATCAGCGAGGCGATGCCGTTGCGCGTGCCCGCCAGCGGCCGGATCGGCAGGAACAGGATGCGCCCGTCCGGCAGGCGGGCGGGGAAGCGGTCGCGCCAGGGGGGCGAGAGGGCGGCGTCGGCGGGTTCGATCGCCTGCCAGAAGTCGAGCGGGGTCATGGGCGGCACGTCATCCAGATCTGCGCATCCGGGGCCTTCATCCGCCGGGCGCGCAGGTTTAGCATCATGGCCATGGACCAGCCACTCCCCCCCGCCTCCGATCCGGCCCGCGCGCTCTCGCCCGAGCGGCTCGCCGACCTCGTCGCCCTGCGCCGCGACCTGCACGCCCACCCCGAGCTGGGGTTCGAGGAGCATCGCACCGCCGCGATCGTGGCCGAGCGGCTGCGGGCGCTGGGGCTGGAGGTGACCGAGGGGATCGCGGGGACCGGCGTGGTGGGCACGCTGCGGGGGGCCGCCAAGGGCCCGGGCGGCACCCGCGCCGTGGGGCTGCGCGCCGACATGGACGCGCTGGCGATGCCCGAGGCGGTGGGGCCGGACGTGCGGCCCTGGGCCTCGACCGAGCCAGGCAAGATGCACGCTTGCGGGCATGACGGGCACACGGTGATGCTGCTGGGCGCGGCCGAGCTTCTGGCCGCCGATCCGCCCGCCGGCACGGTCCACTTCATCTTCCAGCCCGCTGAGGAGGGCCGCGGCGGCGCGAAGAAGATGGTCGAGGAGGGGCTGTTCGAGCGCTTCCCCTGCGACATGGTCTTCGGCCTGCACAACATGCCCGGCCTCGCGCCCGACGAGATGGCGGTGGCGGCGGGGCCGCAGCTGGCGTCCTCGGATTCCTGGCGGGTCGCGCTGCGGGGCGTGGGGACCCACGGGGCGAAGCCGCACCTGGGGCGCGATCCGGTGACGGCGCTGGGGGCGTTCCTGAGCGGGCTGCAGAGCATCGTGGGCCGGGTGGTGGACCCGCTGCAGCCGGCGGTGGTCTCGGCCTGCTCGGTGCAGGCGGGGGACCCGCGGGCGCTGAACGTGATCCCGGACGAGGTGAAGATCGGCGGCACGGCGCGGGCCTATACGCCGGAGGTGCGCGACCAGCTGGAGGCGGAGATCGGGCGGCTGGCGGCGGGGGTGGCCGCGGCCTACGGGATCGCCGCGGACTACGAGTTCATCCGGCGCATCCCGCCGGTGGTGAACGATCCGGCGGCGACCGAGGTGGCCGCGGCGGCGGCCGAGGTCGTGGGGACGGGCGGCGTGCGGCGGGCCTTCCCGCCTTCGACCGCCGGGGACGATTTCGCCTTCTTCGGGCAGGCGGCGCCGGGGTGCTACGTCTGGCTGGGGAACGGGCCTGCGCGCGACGGGGCCCTGCACCACAACACCGGCTACGACTTCTGCGACGAGGCGATCCCCACCGGGGTGGCCTGGTGGGCGGAGGCGGCGCGGAAGGCGCTGGGCTGAGGCCTCGCGTCCGGGACTCCGGCCCGGGACGCAGGCGCCCCGGCGCGTCCGCTGCGCGGCCGCGACCGCCCCGCCCTGCGTCCCCGTCGACGGCGGGGCGCGGCGTGGGCCGGCCGGGGGCGCCCCGGGCTTGACCCGGGGCCTCTTGCGGCGGGCGCGCCCTACGCCAGGCCGTCTTCCAGGATCGGCGAGGTCAGCAGGCGGCCGCCATGCGGGTCCGCGACGCCCATGTCCGTCTGGTGGGGGCCGGCGTTGCAGGCGAGCGTGGCGCCGACCAGGGCCTTGAAGACCAGGTAGGGCGGCTGCCAGTCGACCACGGCGTCCATCGCCTCGCGCACCTGCCGGAAGGCCTTGGCGACCTCCGCAAGCGGGGCGTCGGAGACGAGGCCCGCGACGGGGAGGGGCAGGAGGGCGGTGACCTTGCCTCCCTGGGCGACGGCCATGCCGCCTCCGGCTTCGATCAGCGCGTTGGCGGCGGCGGCGAGGTCGCGCGGGTCGTGGCCGAAGACGGTCAGGTTGTGGCTGTCGTGGCTGACGGTGGTGGCGAAGGCGCCGCGCCAGGATCCCCAGTTGGTGAGGAAGCCGACGCGCGGGGTCGCGGGCGCCCGGCCGTGCCGGTGGATCACCGCGATGCGGGTCACGTCGGGCGGGGGCGCGAGGCGGCCGTCGGCGACCGGGACCTCCCGCTCGGACCACTGGGTGAAGCGGGGGCGGTCGATGGCGGCGATGCGGGCGCTGGGGCCGGCGGCCGGGGTCTCGAAGTCCGCCGGGGTGAAGCGGGGGAGGCTGGGGGCGCCGAAGTCGGGGCGCGGGGCGGCCTCGGGGGCGGCCGGGGGGCGGCCGTCGCGCAGGACGTGGGCGGCCTCGAAGGACGTCAGGTCGCGGAACAGGGCGAGGTCGGCGCGGCGGCCGGGGGCCACCAGGCCGAGGTCGGGGCGGTTCAGGCGCTGGGCGGCGTTGAAGGTGGCGGCCTGGAGGGCGCGGAGCGGCGGCAGGCCCTCGGCCACCAGGCGGCGGAGCAGGGCGTCGAGGCCGCCCGTCTCCAGCAGGTCGTCGGGGAAGACGTCGTCGGTGCAGAGCGTCAGCGTGGGCGGGCAGGCGGGCAGCGCGGCCAGCGCCTGCGCGATCTCGGGCAGCAGGTGGGGGTGGGAGCCGCGAAGCTCGATCCACAGGCCCGCGCGGAGCTTTTCCAGGAGGTCCTCGGCGGAGGTCAGCTCGTGGTCCGAGGTCACGCCGGCGGCGGCGTAGGCCTGCAGCGCCGCGCCGGTCAGGCCGCGGGCATGGCCGCAGACGGGTTTGCCCGACGCGAGGCCGGCCTGGACGATGCCGCGCATGCGGGGCGCGCGGGAGGTGACGGCCTCCATGTCCATGACCTCGGCGAGGCCGTGGATGCCGGGGCGGGCGAGGAGGGCCTCGATCTCCGCCGGGCCGAAGTCGGCGCCGGCGGTCTCGTAGCCGGGGGCGGAGGGGACGCAGGAGGGCGCGAGGGGGAGGATGCGCAGGGGGGAGCGGGCGGCCTCGGCCAGCGCCCAGTCGACGCCGGGTATGCCGGCGACGTTGCCGAACTCGTGCGGGTCCCAGACGACGGTGGTGGTGCCGCGGGGCAGGACGGCGGCGGCGTAGACGGCCGGCGTGACCATCGAGCTCTCGACATGCATGTGCGCGTCGATCAGGCCGGGGGCGATGGTGAGGCCGGCGGCGTCCAGCGTCTCGGCCGCGTCCGTGCGGGCGCCGGGGGCGTGGACGGAGGCGATGAGGGGGCCGGTGATGCCGATGTCGGCGGGGCGGACCTCCTGCATCGCGACGTCGGCGACGAGGCCGCCGCGGATCAGCAGGTCGAAGGGCGCGTCGCCGCGGGCGGCGGCGACGGCGCGGTCGCGCAGGGCGGGGTCGTTCAGGTCCCGGGGCTCGGTCATGCGGCGGCCCCCAGGGCGGTGAGGCAGAGGGATTTGACGGCGGCGGCGTCGAGGTCCTCGGCGATCTCGGCGTTGTGGGTGTGGGGATGGCGGGTCTCGACCACCGTGCGGCCGCGGGTGTGCTGGCCGGTCAGTTCGGCGTCGAGGCGCACGGAGCGGAAGCGGAACAGGTCGGGGCGGGCGTAGGCGGCGGCGGCGACGGGGTCGTAGAGGGCCATGGTCTCGCGGCCGCGTTCCAGGGCGATGTCGAGGTAGCCGCCCAGCAGGTCCGCCAGCAGGTCGGCGTTGGGGCCGGGGGCGGCGCGCAGGGCGGTGACGTCGGCCTCGGCGATCTGCACGCGGCGGCAGGCGTCGAGGTCGATCATGCGGATCGCGACGCCGCGGGCGATCAGGATGGCCAGCGCCTCGGGGTCGGCGATGGCGTTGAACTCGGCCGAGGCGGTGTGGTTGCCGGAGGTGACGCCGCCGCCCATCCAGACGATGCGCTCGATGCGGGGGAGGAGGTCGGGGCGGGCGAGGGCCAGCACGGCCAGGTTCGTGAGGGGGCCGAGGGCGAGGACGGTGGCGCGCTCCTGCGCCTCCAGCCAGGCGGTCAGGGCCGGGAGGAAGGGGGGCAGGGGCGGGGGCGCGGCCTCGGGCAGGGTCCGGCCGCGGGTGCGGATGCCGGTCTCGCCGAGGATGCGGGTGGCGTGCTCCTGCCCGCCGAGGATGGCGCGCTCGGCGCCGGCGTGGAGGGGGATCGACCAGCCGAAGGCCTGCGCGGCGCCGGCGGCGTTGCGGGCGACCTGCGTCAGGGGGGTGACGCCGAAGCCCAGCGAGATGCCGTCGATCTCCTCGCCGGCGGTCTGGAGCAGCAGGATGGCGAAGACGTCGTCCACGCTCATGTCTGTGTCGATCCACAAGCCCATCAGACGGGCCCCGGAAGCTGGGCGGCGGCTGCGCGCGGCAGGTCGAAGGCGACGGTGGCGCCGGGGGGGAGGGGGGCCTCGGTCGCCGGCGTCTCGGCCTTCACCATGCCCAGGGGGGTGTCGAGGACGTATTCGCGCGCGGCCCCGGCGAAGGAGACGCCGCGGACGGTGCCGGTATGGGGGCCGGCGCCCAGCGACACCGCGGCGGGGCGCCAGGCGAGGGCGCCGCCGGTCTCGGGGTCCGGGAGGATCGTCTCGAAGCCCACGAAGTCGGCGACGAAGGCGGAGGCGGGGGCGGTCCAGATCTGCTCGGGCGTGCCCAACTGCTCGATGGCGCCGTCGCGCATGACCACGATGCGGTCGGCCAGCGCCAGGGCCTCGGACTGGTCGTGGGTGACGAAGATCATCGTGACGCCGGTCTCCCGCTGGACCCGCTGAAGCTCGAGCCGCATTTCGAGTCGCAGGCGGGCGTCGAGGTTGGAGAGGGGCTCGTCCAGCAGCAGGACCTTGGGGTTCATCACCAGCGACCGCGCCAGGGCGACGCGCTGCTGCTGGCCGCCGGAGAGGGCGGCGGGGGCGCGGTCGGCGAAGTCGCTCAGGCCGACGGTGGCGAGGCCGGCCTGGACCTTGGCGGCGAGGTCGGGCTCGCGGCGAAGGCGCAGGCCGAAGGCGACGTTCTCGAAGACCGTCAGGTGGGGGAAGAGGGCGTACGACTGGAAGACCAGCCCGACCTCGCGCCGCGACGGCGCCACGCGGGTGATGTCGCGGCCGTCGAGGCGGATGGTCCCGCTTTTCGGGGTCAGAAGCCCGGCGATGGAGCGCATCGTGGTGGTCTTGCCGCAGCCCGAGGGGCCCAGCAGGGCGATCAGCTCGCCTTGGCGGATCGACAGGTTCAGGCGGTCGACGGCGACCGTGCCGCCGTAGGCCAGCGTCAGGTCCTGGAGGGTGAGAAAGTCAGACATACTTGGAGAACCCCAGGAATTTCTCCGCCGCGAAGACGATGGCGACGGACATGAAGGCCAGCAGGGCCGAGAGGGCGGCGACCGACGGGTCGTAGTTGATCTCCATGTAGGCGATCATGTCGACGGGCAGGGTGCGCACGCCGGGACCCGACAGGAACAGGCTGACGGGGACCTGGTTGAACGAGGTCACGAAGCCCAGGATGAAGGCGGCCAGCACGCCGCCGCGGATGTTGGGCAGCACCACCTTGCGGAAGGCGCCGAAGCGGGTGCAGCCGAGGAGGACCGCCGCCTCCTCGATGTCGGTGCGAAGGTTTTCGAGCGAGGCGGAGACCACGCGCACGGCATAGGGCAGGATCAGCGCGGTGTGGGCCAGGAACAGCGCCGCGGTGATGCCCAGGCCGGTGGGGATCACGAGATAGCGCAGCAGGCCCAGGCCCACGATGATCCCGGGCACGATGATCGGCGCGGAGACGATCAGGCGGACGGTCTCGGCCCCCGGCACCTTGTAGCGGTTCATGCCGTAGGCGGCGGGGATGCCGAGGACCAGCGCGGCCAGCGTGCCGAAGACCGCCAGGAACATCGACATCAGGAACGAGGCCTGGAAGGACTCGATCGTGAAGACCTTCAGATACCATTGCAGGGAGATCCCCTGCGGCGGGAAGGCGAGACTGTTCCCGGCCGAGAGCCCCGCCAGGATGATGATCACGAAGGGCCCGATCAGGAAGGTCAGGACCAGGCCCAGCACCAGCCAGGAGGCGACGCGCGGGCTCATGACGCGGCCCTCGAGCGGCGGGCGGTGGCCATGCGCTTCAGCAGCAGGTTCGCGGAAAAGCTCATCACGATCAGGATCATGGCGATGACGGAGGCGGAGACGAAGTCGTTGGCGACCGTCACGCGCTGGTAGAGCAGGGTCTCGAGCATCAGGACCTTGGAGCCGCCGAGGATGGCGGGCGTGATGTAGGCCGTGAGCGAGCCGGTGAAGACCAGCGTGCCGCCGATCACCAGCCCCTCGCGGGTCAGGGGGAGGATCACCTTCACGAAGACCTGCGCCCAGTTGGCGCCCAGCACGCGGGCGGCGGGGATCGCGTCGCGGGGCATGTTCTCCATCGCCGAGACCAGGGCGATGACCATCAGCGGCAGGAACAGCTGCAGGAGGCCGATGAAGACCGCGGTCTCGGTGAAGAGGATGCGCAGGGGGCTGTCGAGGATGCCCAGCCCCACCAGCGCCTCGTTCACGAAGCCGGTGCGCCCCAGGATCACCAGCCAGGCGTAGGTGCGCGCCACGGGAGAGATCATCAGCGGCAGGATCACCAGGCCGAAGACGCGGCCGCGGGCGGTCTTGGGCAGGCTGACGATGGAATAGGCGGCGGCGTAGCCGATCACGGCGGCGACCGCGGTGACCTCGGCCGCCAGCTTCAGCGAGCGTAGGAAGACGGTCTGGTTGCGGGGGGAGGAGAAGAACTCCCAGTAGCCCATCAGGGTCCATCCGCCCTCGGGCGTGCGGAACGCCTCCGACAGGAGGATGCCGACCGGCAGCAGGAACAGCGCCGCCGCGAAGACCGCGGCGGGCAGGGTCAGGGCCAGGCCTTCGGCGCGGCTGGAGAACATCGGGGGCCTTTCGCGGGGCGTCGGAGGGGCGGCGCAGGGGCCTGCGCCCTGTGGGGCGGCGCATTGAAATGCGCCCTACGCGGGGCGCGCATGTCGATGCGCTGCGGCGGGTTCCGTAGGGCGCATTTCAATGCGCCGCCGCGGGCGGGTCCGGGCGCCCCGTCCAGGGCGCCCGGGTCGCGCTTACTGGGCGACCTTGGCGTTCCACTGCTCCAGCCAGCTCTCGCGCATGTCGAGCATCACCGCGGGCGGGATCAGGTCGAGGGTCGCCACCGTATCGGCCCCGTAGGTCAGGTTCTCGGCCACCTCGTCCGAGACCACGACCTCGGCGTTGGCGGGGCTGTCGACCAGCTTCTCGGCCAGCGCCTGCTGGACCGGCGTGGACAGCCAGAAGTCCATGAACTGGAGCGCCAGCTCCTCGTTGCCGTTGCCCTTGGTCATCACCATCACGTTCAGGCCGCCGGTCTGCCCCTCCTTCGGGGTGGCCCAGGCCACGGGCAGGCCGCTGTCCTTGAAGCGGCTCCAGGCGAAGCGGCCGATGGGGGCGGCCCAGATCTCCTCCTGCTGCATCAGTTGCGCGAGCTGGGAGGAGCGGACGTAGAAGGTGACGATGTCGTCCTTGTGCTCGGCCACCTTCTCGATGGGCGCGGTCAGGGAGGGATCCGTGTCGCCCATCGCCTTGCCCAGCATGTAGAGCGCGGGCGGGCCCTGGTTGGTGGTCACGTCGGGCAGGGCGACGTTGCCGGCGAGCTCGGGGCCCAGCAGGTCGGCCCAGCTCTCCACCGTCACCTTGTCGGAGCGGTAGACGATCGAGGTGGCGTAGAACGTGTAGCCGATCGCCATGTGGTCGCCGAGCGGGTCCTTGGCGATGTCGTAGAGCTTGTCGTAGTTCGACAGCTTCCCGACCGGGATCGGGGCGATCAGGTCCTTGCGGGCCAGGGCCAGTCCGTCATGGGCCGAGAGCACCGCCATGTCGATGACGGGATCGGCGGCGTTCGCCTCGATCTTCGACATCCGCTCGACCGAGTTGCCGGTCTCGACCACCAGGGTGCAGCCGCAGATCTTCTCGAACGGGTCGTAGACGATCTCTTTGAACTCGTCCTGGGCGAAGGAATAGACCGAGATGGTCAGGGTCTTGTCCTGCGCCTGGACGGCGGAGGCGGAGGCGGCGAGGGCCAGCGCCGAGGCGCCGGCGAGGATCGCGGAGGTCGTCTTCATCTGGGAACTCCCTGTCGGATGACGGTGGTCGGCGGTGGAGGGACGGCGGGCGCGGGGCCGGTGGACTCGCGCGCGATCAGGGTCATGGGCACGATCGCCTCGGGCGGCGGCGTCGCCCCCGCGAGCCGGGCCGAAAGCGCGGCGACCGCGCCCTCGGCCACCGCCTCCAGGTCCTGGGCCATGGTGGTCAGCGCGGGCGAGACGGCCGCGGCGAAGGCGAGGTCGTCGAACCCCGCGACGCTCGCCTGCGCCGGCACCGCGAGGCCCGCGCGCTGCAGGGCGGTCAGCACGGTCAGCGCATGCAGGTCGGAGGTGGCGAGGAAGGCGGTGACGCCCGCGCGGGCGAGGGCGGGGAAGTCGGGCGTCCCGTCCTCGAGCCAGACCTCCCGCGGCTCGGCGCCGGCGGCGAGCAGGGCCGCGCGCATCCCCCCCATCCGCTCGCGCTGGACGTTGGAATCGCGGTTGGCGCCGATCAGGACGAGGCGGCGGTGGCCGAGCGACAGCAGGCGGCCGGCCAGCGCCTCGCCGCCGCCGCGGTGGTCGGCGCAGATGGTGTTGCCGGGGGTGGAGGGCGCGTCGATGACCGCCAGCGGCACGTCGAGCTCCAGCACCCGCGTGCCGCGGCGGGGGATCACCACGATGCCGTCGGCGCCCCGGCGCACCAGCCGCTGGAGGGCGGCGGTCTGGGCGCCCACGTCGCCGTGGGAATCGGCGATCAGCACGCCGTAGCCCGCCCGCTCGGCCGCCGCGTCGACGGCCCGCGCGAAGCGGGGGAAGAGGGGGTTCGACAGGTCCGCCAGCACCAGCCCGATCACTCCCGTCCGCCCGGTCCTGAGCGCCCGCGCGGGCGAGGAGGGGGCGTAGCCCATTTCCCTGGCCCGGTCGCGGATGCGGCGGGCGAGATCGGCCGACACCCGCCCCTTGCCCGACAGCGCGTTGGAGACGGTGGCCGACGAGACCCCGAATTCCTCGGCGAGGGTCTGGAGGTTCATGTCCGGCGCCTCAAGGTCGCTCCGACTCCCGGGGTTAATCGTTTAACCAGCGTGCCCACGGCCGCCGGAGAGGTCAAGTCGGGAGTGTGCGGCGCCGCGCGTGAATCCGGCGGGAACCGGCGCGCAGGCGCTTTCGCGCGCCGCCGGACGCTCGGGGAGGGGCTTTGGGGAGCGGTCGCGGCGGGTCCCCGCGCGCGTCCCGCGCGACGCCGGCCGCCCGCCGAGGGCGGGGGGCGCCCCCGGGCGCGCGGCCCGACGCGGCGCCTCCGTCAAGGGACGGGGCGCGCGGGTTGGGCGGGGCGGGTCAGAGCCCCAGGCGCTTGCGCCAGGCCTCTTCGGTGATCTGGGGGACGCTGTCGGCGCGGTAGGCCTTGCGCAGCTCGGGCAGCTTCGCGACCAGCTTGCGGAAGGCCGCGTCGAAGTTGCGGCGGTTCTCGAAGAACCGCTTGGGGTCGCGCTTCAGGCGGTAGCCGATGCCCGACTGCGCATCCACCACCAGGCAGTTCTCGCGCAGGAACACCTGGTTGGGGCGGGCGCGGGTGTCCATGTCGAAACGCGCGGTCTTGTTGTAGAAATACCGCTTCGGGATCCAGCGGTGCCCGTTGCAGGTCAGCCAGCGCAGGATCTGGAAGGGCTTCGAGGTGTGCTTGGCCGGCGCCACGCCGGTGTTGCCCGCGCGCCGCCACTTCAGCGGGCGCAGGTTCGCCTCCTCGCCGCCGAGCTCCTTGATGCGGGCGCGCTTGGCCGACATCTCGGGGTCCTCGTCGAAGAAGGAGGGGCCCTTGCAGACGTCCTCGATCGCCTCGATCACCGCGGCGGCGGAGCCATAGTGATAGCTCTCGTTCCACTGGCGATAGAGGAAGGTGAGCTGATCCTTGAACGTCGCCTCGTCCGAGGGCAGGCCGTCGTGGGCCAGCATCTGGATCACGTGGTAGCGCGCGTCCAGATAGGCGGTCAGCGGACTGCGCTTGGAGACGAAGTCGTCCTGATGCGAGCACACGCCCAGCACCGTGCGGATGTCGAAGTCGTTCGCCAGCGAGAACCACACGTCGTCGCCGCGCACGAAGAACGGGAAGGCGAGCCGCTTCACGTGGCTGAGCGGGAAGCAGAAGTACCACCAGCCCGCGTAGCGCCCCTGCACCCCGGTCAGGGGGCGGGCGAGCTCGAGCACGTTCTCGAACTTGCGCAGGTTCAGGCCCTGCAGGATCGGGCGGCACAGCTTGTCGAAGATCGCCGTGTTCTCCCACACCTGCCAGCGCTTGGAGGCGGGCAGCATGGTGCCGGCGACGGCGGTGTTCTTCGCCCGCGCCAGCCGCAGCACGGCGAGCGTGCGGCGCAGGTTCTCGGGGAAGAACTCGGCGTCGTCGTCCATGAACAGGACGTGGGTGACGTCGGGGTCCTGCTTGTGCTCCAGCAGGCCGCGGGTGAAGCCGCCGGCGCCGCCGAGGTTGCGGTTCTTGATCACCCGCGCGCCGGGGGCCGCGTCGGTGTCGCCGCCGTTGTCCACCACGATCAGCGACAGGCGGTCGGCGATGTCGGCGTTGGCCTCCATGTAGGCGGCCAGCCGCGCGGTCGAGGCCTGCACGGCGTCGTTGCGCTTGAAGGTGGTGATCACCGCGCCGATCTTGACGTGCCGCGCGCGGGGCGAGCGCACCAGCCAGTCGGCCCGGGTCAGGTTCAGCCTTGTGCGCGCGTTGAAGCGCAGGTGCATCACGCCCGCGTCGCGCACCGGCGGCAGGGTCAGGTCCACCGGCCGCCCGGGCTTGAGCGTCACCAGCGTCGAGAGCAGCGTCTCGTCCGAGCGCAGCGGCCGGGCCATGTGCACCTTGACCAGCGCCTCGCCCTCGCCCTCCAGCCGCAGCACCACCGCGTCGCGGGGGCCGAGGTCCATGGCGGAGGCGTGGAAGGCGTTGAAGTAGCTGTCCAGCTTCAGCCGCGCGCCGGGGCGGGCGAAATAGGCCTCGCCGCGGGCGTCGTGGCCGGCGCCGCGGACGCCGTGGCAGAACAGCCGGATGCGCGAGTTCACCGCCGGGTCGGGGAAGACCAGCCGCTGGGCCAGGATCCAGCCCGTCTCGGGGCCGGTTCCGGTCGGCTCGGCGGTCTCGGCCGACGGCGTCTCCTGCGGAGCCGGGTCGGCGGTGGGTGTCGCGTCCATGTGCTCGCCTGTCTCGGGCCCGCTTGGGGCCGGGGAAAAGGGGCGTCTCGTCCGGTCCGTCTGGTAGACCGCGCGCGCCGGGCGCGGCAAGCCCCCCCCGGCGCCCCGTGGACGCCCTGCCGCAGCGGCATCGCGCCCCGCGCGTGCGCGCCTGCGTCCCGCGCGGGGCGGGTTGAGCCGGCGGTCGGCTTCGCATAGCAGTCGGTCGTTCGGCCCAGCCTTCGCGCGGGCCCGCGATGCGAGGACGACCGTGACCGACCGACTGCTGATCCACCTGGGCGACTGCAAGACCGGCACGACCGCGATCCAGAACGTGCTCAAGCAGGGGGCCTGGTCGTCGGAGGGGATCGACTGGGTCTATCCGGTGGATCCCGAGCGGCTGCACAACTGCAACCTCGCGTCCTGCCTCTACAAACCCAAGATGAAGAAGTTCCGCGGGCCGCGCTGGAAGAAGGTCAACCGGCGCCTGAAGCGCTCGGAAGCCGACCTCGGCATCCTGTCGGGGGAGTGGTTCGAGTTCGTCGATCCCGAGATCCTCGACCGCATCCTGCGCCGCTGGATCCCCGACCTCGCCGAGGAGGCGCGCCTGATCGCCTACGTGCGCCCCCATGCCGAGCGGGTGCTGTCGAGCTTCCAGGAGCGGACCAAGCTGGGCCAGTACGAGGGCTCGCTGGCCGAGTTCCACGAGCGGGTGCTGGAGCACGGACGTTTCCTCTACGCGGAACGGCTGCGCAAGTGGCGGGCGGTGTTCGGCGACCGCTACGAGGTGCGCCCGATGGTGCGCGACCGGCTGAAGGACGGCGACGTGGTGCGCGACTTCCTCGACTTCGCGGTCGAGGGCGCGGCCTTCGAGCTCGACGAGACCGCCGCCGCGGGCAAGAGCGCGAACGAGAGCCTCTCGGTCCAGGACCTCGCCTGGCTGCGCGCCCTGCACCGCAACAGCAAGCTGCCGCCGCAGGTGGGCCGGCGCGCCGCGCGCGCGCTGCAGACGGACGGGCGGCGGGGCGAGAAGCTGCGCCTCGACCGCGCCTTGCTGGAGCGGATGCGCGCGGCCTACCTGGCGGATGCGAGGACCCTCGACGCCGAGTTCTTCGGCGGCGAGGCCGAGGGGCCGATGGCCGCCGCCTTCGACCGCGCCGCCGAGAGCGCGCTGGACGCGCCCCAGGACCTCTCGCCCGAGGCCTGGTTCGGCGCGGACGAGCTGCGCCGCGTGGGCGCGATCGCCGAGGCCTTCGAGGCCGGCGCCGAGGAGCTGCGGCGCGCCAAGCGCCAGGCCCGCCGCGCCGCCGGCGGCAAGGACACCGGCGAGGAGGACGGCCTGGGCGCCGACGCCGACGAGACCGAGGACTGAGGACGGCCGCCCCGGCGCCGCCGTCGCGCGGCGCCCGGGCAGGGCCTGTCGAGGCGTGCATTCGGGGGACGGACGTGGATCTCGTGATCTTCATGGGCCACCACAAGGTGGGCTCGAGCTCGTTGCAGAGCTGGCTCTCGACCAACTGGCTGAGGCTGGCGCAGGCGGGCATCCTCTACCCCGCGGTCGAGATGCAGGGGCTGGCGGCGAACCTGGCGATGGCGCTGAGCGGCAACCCGGACCCGGCGGCGACCAACCCGATCACCGCCTCGAACCCGATCAACGTGCGCGAGGCGCACAATGCGCTCGCCTTCAAGATGATGGCCGAGAGCGCCGAGAAGCGCGAGGTGCCGCCCTGGCACCAGAAGCTGCCGGGCTCGGGCCAGATGATCCGCGCGATCCGCCAGCAGGCGCTGGCGATGCAGCCCAAGGCCGTGGTGCTGTGCTCGGAGGTCTTCGCGAACTTCGGGCCGATGCCGCCGCGGCTTCTGAAGCGGCTGAAGACGCTGTTCCCCAAGGCGAACGTGCGGATCGTGTGCACGCTGCGCCGGCCGGACAGCTACGTCACGTCGTGGCACGGGCAGCGGCTGAAGTTCGGCCACCACCTGCGCGCCCTTCGCGAGGACGGGCTGGAGGAGCATTTCGGCTCGATCCACTTCAACTACCGCCGGATGCTGGCCCGCTGGGTGGAGGTGTTCCCCAAGGCCGAGTTCGCCTTCCGCGACTACGCCGAGGTGCTGGCCTCGGGCGGCTCGGTGCCGGACTTCATGGCGGCCTCGCGGCTGGACTGGCCCGAGGGGCTGGTGGAGGTCGAGAACTCCAACCCCTCGCTGCCGCTGGCGGCGATGGAGATCGCGCGGCTGGGCAACCAGGAGCTGCCGGGCGGCGCCGCGAAGGCGCTGCGCGAGCACCTGATCGGCTCGGGCAAGCGGCTGGACTACGTCTCGAATTCCGAGGTGGAGATGTTCGGGGAGGCCAACCGCGCGCTGATGCTGGAGCGGTTCCGCCCCATCGACGCCTGGCTGGGCCAGGTGGTGGGGCGCAACCGGTTCTTCGCCGATCTCGAGGAAGTGGGCGAGACGCGCCCGGTGCCGGAGCTGGAGGCCGCCCGCGCGGGGCTGGAGCTGGTGCGCGCGGACGAGGGCTTCTCCGAGCTGCGCCGGGACGCGCGCGGGTTCGTCAAGAAGCTGTCGCTGGGCTGATCGAGGGGCGGGGGGCGCGGCCTCAGCTGGTGGAGAACTGCCGGCGGATCACCGCGACCAGCAGCAGGTTCGCCAGCGGCGCGGTCATCGCCACCCAGCGCGCCTCGGCCGGCGGCACGTCGTCGAGCAGCAGCGTCCAGGGCAGGCCCAGCGGCATCAGGAACACGCCCGCGAGCGGATCGCGCTCCTGCCCGAAGAGGCCGAAGGTGCCGATCGCCAGCAGGGCCAGCGCCGCGATGTAGAGCGCCGCATAGGCCCAGACGGCGATCTGGTAGAGTCTCAGGCCCATCGGGGTCTCCCTGCTGCACGGCGCCGGTCGGTCGAGCCGGCGCTCGGGACATAGGGGGCGGAGCCTCCTGCGTCCATGGGCTGTCGACAATCAACCACGAGTTGCGACTGCGCGCAACCCGGCTCGGCGGGCCCGCGTCAGGGCGGGGGCGAGGGGTTCATGCCTCTGGTTCCTAAGGGAAATCCGGAGCGGGCGAGACGTCCCCGGGTCGGCGGGCCGGCGGCGGGCGGAGCGGCGCCGAGGACACGACGCGCGGTCGCGCGGGCGCCTTCGCGGGCGTCGCCGCCTGGGTGAGCGCATCCTCCGATCCATGAACATCCGCCCTGCCGGCCGGTCGATTCCACCCTGGCGAGGCGGCCGACGCGGCGCCGCGCCCGGCGAGGGAGGCGCCGCGTCGGGCGTCGCGCCGGCGGGACGGTCGCGCCCGCGGCGCGCGGCGGGCGGGGGCGCCGTCGGCCCGGTCTCGGGGCGGCGGGCGGAGGGAGGCGGGGCGGTCGGTCCGGGCGGCGGCGGGGCCGGGCGCCCCGCCTGCCACGCGCCGCGGGCGGGCGCGGCGTCGAAGGGCGCGACGGTCGACGCGGCGCCTCCGTCCGAGGTCGAGGCGTGCGCGGCGGGGGCGCCGGGAAAGAGCCGAGGGCGGCCCGGACCTGCCGGGGCCGCCCTCGCGCGGTCGCTTTCTGTCGCCGCTCGCGGGCGGTCGCTTTCTTGAGCCGCCCGTGGGCGGGGGCCTCAGACCTCCTGCAGGCGCAGGATCGAGGGGGCGCCGTCCATGAACGCGCCCATCTTGCGGCCCAGCGTCTTGAAGTGGTCCGAGGCGCGGTGCGCGGCCACCGCGTCGGCGTCGCGATACTGCTCGACGAAATAGTAGGTGTCGGCCTCGTCGCCCTTGCAGAGCTGGTACATCGAGCAGCCCTCCTCGTTGGCGTTCACCGCGGCGGCGAGCTCCTGGGCCACGGCCTCGAACTCGGATCCCTGGCCGGACTTCACCTTGATGGTCGCGACGATGACGGGCATGGGGTCTCCTCCTCAGCTTGTTGTCGTGAGCCGACCGGGAGGTCGGCGGGGTTTTCACCGGCCGACAGGCAGGTCGGCCGTTCGCGGGGCAGGGGACATGACCGCGCGCGGCTTGGCAAGCGGGGAATTCATCGCGCGATGAATTCGGCCCGTGCGCGGGTCCGAAGGCCGGCGCGCAGGCGATGCGATTCCGTTTTGACTAATCGGCTGATTAGCGATATGCCGGGTCCGTCGACGACCACAAGACAAAGCGGGGCGGCCGGTCGACCGAAGGGCCCTCGACGCGCGATCCGCCTGCGGCGGGGGCGCGGGGCGGCTCCGGCGGCGCGTCCCCTCACGACAGGGAAACGCCCATGGCCATCGCCGCAGACGCCGGGTCCAGGACCCTGGCCGACGAGTCCGCCTATCTCGACGCCCATCGCAAGCTGGTCGAGGCCCGCTGGCCCCAGGACCTGCCGCGCGAGCCGATCTATCCGTTCGGCGAGATCCCGCTGACCGACTATCTCCGCCGCTGGGCCGAGACCGCCCCCGACCGGGTGGCGGTCGATTTCTACGGCCACGCGATCACCTACGCCGAGCTCGACGCCCAGGCCGACCGCTTCGCGGCGATGCTCCAGCAGGCCGGCGCCGCGCCCGGCGCGCGGGTGGCGCTGTTCATGGGCAACTGCCCGCAGTTCATCGTGGGCTTCCTGGGCATCCTGCGCGCGGGCTGCGTGCATGTCCCCGTGAACCCGATGTTCCGCGAGCACGAGCTGGAATACGAGCTCAACGACGCGCAGGCGGAATACATCGTCGCCCAGGACGTGCTGGTGCCGCTGGTCGAGCAGGTGCGCCCGAAGACCTCGGTGAAGAAGGTCTGGTCCACCGGCATGGCGGACCTGATCCCCGAGGCGCCGGCCTGGCCGGTGCCGGCGAGCATCGTCTCCGACCGCGCCGCCGCCGGCGGGGCCGAGGACCTGGCCGAGGCGATGGCGAACGCGCCCGCAAAGCCCGAGCCGGTCGAGGTCGACCTCGATGCGCTGTGCAAGCTCAACTACACCGGCGGCACCACGGGCATGCCCAAGGGCTGCGTGCACACCCAGCGCGACATGATCTACACGGCCGCCACCGTGCAGGCCTGCGGCAACCGCCTGCAGCCGGGCGAGGTGATGATCAACTTCTACCCGCTGTTCTGGATGGCGGGGGAGGACGTGGGCCTGATCTTCCCGATCTTCTCGGGCGCCACCTGCGTGCTGCTGGGCCGCTGGGACCCGGTGGGCTTCATGGCGGCCGTGCAGGCGCGCAAGGCCACGGCCGTGAAGCTGCTGGTCGACAACGCGGTGGAGCTGATGGACCACCCCCGCGTGGGCGAGTTCGACCTGACCTCGATCGAGAAGACCCAGGTCTCGAGCTTCGTGAAGAAGCTCAACGGCGAGTTCCGGGCGCGCTGGAAGGCGCTGACCGGCTCGGTCATGGCCGAGGCCGCCTGGGGCATGACCGAGACCCAGACCTGCGACACCTTCACGACCGGCTTCCAGACCGACGACTACGACCTGTCGCTCCAGCCGATCTTCGTGGGCCTTCCCATGCCCGGCACCGAGTTCAAGATCTGCGATTTCGACACCGGCGCGCTGGCGCCCTTCGGCGAGGAGGGCGAGATCTGCATCCGCTCCCCCTCGATCCTGAAGGAGTACTGGAACAAGCCCGAGGCGACCGCGGCCTCGATCAAGGGCGGCTTCCTGCACACCGGCGACATCGGGGTGATCGACGAGCTGGGCTTCCTGCACTTCCTCGGCCGGCGCAAGGAGATGCTGAAGGTCCGCGGCATGTCCGTGTTCCCCGCCGAGATCGAGGCGATGCTGGGCCGCCACCCGGCGATCCTCGGCTCCGGCGTCATCGGGCGCGAGGATCCCGACAAGGGCCAGGTCCCGGTCGCCTTCGTGGTGCTGGACCGGGCCAAGGCGCAGGGCCTCGACGCGAAGGGGATCGAGGCCTGGTGCGGCGAGGCGATGGCCACCTACAAGCGCCCCGAAGTGCGCCTCGTGGACAGCCTGCCGATGACCGCGACCGGCAAGGTCAAGAAGGACGAGCTCGCCAAGCTTCTGTGAACGCTTGAGAAAACGCGGCGCGACGGGAGGGGCTCGTCGCGCCGGCGATGCGGCGAAATGGCTTGGTGGTTGACCACTTACCCATTAATCTGCCGTCACAGGAACCGGTCGAATCAAGACCGGACCAGGGAGGAGACAAGATGATGATCACCCGCCGTACCGCGGGCCGCCTCTGCGCGGCCGCCGTCTGCGCGCTGGGCGCGCTGGGCGCCCTCGCCGCCGCGCCCGCCTCCGCCAAGGAGCTGCGCATCGTGATCGGCGCGCCGGGCGAAAGCTCGTTGCAGCAGGCGATGCGCATGTTCGCCAAGAAGATCGAGGAGAACACCGGGGGCGAGTACACCGGCAAGACCTACGAGGGCACGCTGCTGTCCTATGCCGAGTCGACCGCGGGCGTGCGCGACGGCATCGCCGACGTCGCCTACACCGTGCCCGCCTACACCCGCGCCGAGTTCCCCAACACCAACCTCGTGGTCGACATGGCCACCGCCTCGGACGACCCGGTGGTGATGGCGGCCGCGGCGACCGAGTTCATGTACGGCTGCGAGCCCTGCATGAAGGAATACCGCGACCAGAACACCGTGTTCCTCGGCTTCGCGGTGATCGGCCCGTACTACCTGATGTCGGTCGACAAGATCACCGAGATGTCGGACTTCCAGGGCAAGACCCTGCGCGGCTTCGGGCCCTTCGGGCGCTGGGTGGACGCGATGGGCGCGACCTCGGTCGTGATCGGCGCCACCGACATCTTCGAGGCGATGAACCAGGGCCAGCTGCACGGCAACACCCACACGCTCGACACGCTGAAGTCGCTGTCGATCGGCGAGGTCGCCGACTACATCCTGGACGCGCCGATCGGCCTCTACATCGGCAACGCCATGTTCAACACCAACCGCGACCTGTGGGAGGAGCTGACGCCCGAGCAGAAGAAGGGCTTCATCATGGCCGCGTCGGACTCGATCGCCTGGGCGACGGTCGACTACTTCAAGGTCAACGCGGCCTATCTGGACGATCCGGCCTCGGTCGGGGTCGAGGTGGTGCAGCCCTCGGCGGAAGTGGCCGAGGCCACGGCGAAGTTCCGCAAGGAAGACCTCGAGACGGTCGCCGACCTCAACGTCCAGAAGTACGGCATCGCCGACGCCGCCGAGCAGGTCGACCGCATGAAGGCGCTGGTCAAGAAGTGGACCGACGTCTTCGCCGACGTGGACACCACGGACCCGGCGGCGGTGCAGGCCGTCTTCGCCGAAAAGCTGTTCGGCACGATCGACCCGTCCGCGATCTGAGCGACCGGACAGGGAGCGAACCATGCAGGCCATCGGCCGCGTGCTGAACTGGATCTCCCACGGCGCCGCCTTCGTCGGCGCCGTGGCGGTGGTCCTGATGATGCTCCAGATCGTTCTGGACGTCTTCATGCGCAACATCTTCCAGGCGCCGCTGCCCATGACCACCACGGTGGTGGCCAAGTGGTACATGGTCGCCTGCGCCTTCCTCCCCCTCGCGATGAGCGAGATTGTCAACCGCCACATCGCGGTGGAGGTGGTGTTCTCGACGCTGTCGAAGCATCGCAAGCGGATCGTGGGCGGCTTCGCCTGCCTGGTCGCCTTCGTGGTGGCCGCCGCGATGGTGCGCCCGTTCTGGTTCGAGGCGCTCAAGAAATACGAGGCCGGCTCGTTCATCGTCGAGAACGGCCGCCAGCTGCCGGTCTGGCAGACCTATTTCTTCCTGCCCATCGGCTTCGCGCTGTTCGCGGCCGTCCTGCTCTACCGCGTCGCGGTGCTGTGGGGCGGGGTGAAGAGCGGCCTGGGCGAGACGCCCATCGACGCCGATCCGGTGGCGGACCCCGCCTCCGAGGGGGTCTGAGGGCATGGAGAGCGAATACGTCGGCCTGATCGGCCTCGGCATCCTGGTGTTCCTGCTGCTGGCGCGCGTGCCCATCGGCCTGAGCCTGGTGCTGGTCTCCTTCGGGGGCATCTACGCCCTGATCGGCGCCCGCCCCGCCTGGGGGATGCTGGCGGCGATGCCCTACGACTTCACCTCCAAGTGGACGCTGTCGTCGGTGCCCATGTTCCTGCTGATGGGCTTCGTGTGCTACCACGCGGGCCTGACGCGAGGATTGTTCGAGGCGGCGCGAAGCTGGCTCGCGCGGCTGCCCGGCGGCCTCGCGGTGGCGTCGGTGTGCGGCTCGGCCGGCTTCGCGGCGGTGACCGGCTCCTCCATCGCCTGCTGCGCGGCGATGGGGCGGATCGCGATCCCCGAGATGATGCGGGCGCGCTACGACCCCGCGCTCGCCACCGGCGCGATCGCCGCGGCCGGCACGCTGGGCGCGCTGATCCCGCCCTCGATCCTGCTCATTCTCTTCGGCGTCTTCGCCGAGGCGCCGATCTCGAAGCTGTTCATCGGCGGCATCGGGGCCGGCTTGACCACCGCGGTGCTCTACATCGCGATGATCATGATCCGGGCGACGCTGAACCCCGCGCTCGCCCCGCGGCTCGACCACCTCCCCCCGATGGAGGAGCGGCTGCGCCACCTGCGCGAGACCTGGCCGGTGCTGGCGCTGCTGGTCGTCGTCATCGGCGGCATGTTCGTGGGCCTGTTCACCGCCACCGAGGCCGGCGCCGTGGGCGCGCTGGCGGCCATCGTCATCGCGCTCGCCAAGGGCTCGCTGACGCTGGGGGGCGTGTGGGAGTCGCTGAAAGAGACGCTGATCACGACCTCGTCGCTGTTCCTGATCGCCATCGGCGCCAACCTGCTGACGCGGTTCCTGGCGCTGTCGGGGGCGGGGGACTTCATCGCCGACGCGATCATCTCGATCCAGGCGGACCAGCTGACCCTGCTGATCGGCGTGTCGCTGATGTACCTGGTGCTGGGCATGTTCCTCGACCCGCTGGGGGCGATGCTGCTGACCCTGCCGGTGATGCTGCCGGTGCTCGATCAGGCCAACATCGACATCATCTGGTTCGGCGTCTTCCTGGCCAAGTTCCTCGAGATCGGGATGATCACGCCCCCCATCGGGCTGAACGTCTTCGTCATCAAGGGCGTGGTGGGGGACAAGGTTCCGCTGACGACGATCTTCCGCGGCATCGGCTGGTTCCTGGCCGCCGACTTCGTGGCCGTGGTCCTGTTCATCGCCTTCCCCGAGATCATCACCTGGCTGCCGCAGTTCATGGACTGAGCCGCGGCGGCTCCCCGCCTCGTGCGAAAAGGGAGACGCGACCCATGGCCTATCACCTCGATCCCCGGATGCCGGCGCCCGAGCAGGTCATCATCCGCGACCTGATCGACCGCCACGCCGCCGAGCAGCCGGCGAAGACCTACGCGGTCTTCCCCGACATGAGCGAATGGACCTACGCGCAGATGAAGGCGCAGGTGGTGCAGACCGCCATCGGCCTCCAGCGGCTGGGGGTGAAGCAGGGCGAGCACGTGCTGGTCTGGCTGCCCAACGGGCCGGACATCCTGCGGGTGTGGTACGCGCTGGCCTACATCGGCGCGGTCTTCGTGCCGATCAACACCGCCTACAAGGGCAAGCTGCTGGAGCATGTGGTCGAGAACTCGGACGCCTCGCTGATCGTGGTCCACGCCCAGCTCACCCCACGGCTGGCCGACGTCGACCGGGCGAAGCTGAAGACCGCCGTCGTGATCGGCGGCGCGCCGGAGCCGGTGGCGGACCTGGAGATGCAGCCCGCCGACGTCCTGGCGCCGGAGGGCGGCGAGCTCGCGCCGCTCGAGAGGCCCATCGCGCTGTGGGACACGCAGGCGATCATCTACACCTCGGGCACCACGGGCCCGTCCAAGGGGGTGCTGAGCAGCTACATGCAGCTCTGGGCCTGCACCACCGTGGCCGAGGCGCTGCCCTCCGACCGGCAGATGGTGAACCTGCCGATGTTCCACGTGGGCGGCACCTTCCCCAGCTACCGGATGCTGCAGATCGGCGCCTCGATCTCGATGATCGAGAGCTTCAAGACCGAGGAGTTCTGGGACGTGGTCCGGCGCACGGGCACGACCTATGTGATCCTGCTGGGGGTGATGGCGCAGTTCCTGGCCAAGCAGCCGCCGAAGCCCGACGACGCCGACAACCCGCTGCGCCGCTGCCTGATCATTCCCTACGACTTCGACACGGCGGCCTTCGCCAAGCGCTTCGGGGTCGACACCTACACCATGTTCAACATGACCGAGATCAGCTGCCCGCTGGTCTCGGAGCTGAACTCGACCGTGCTGCATGCCGCCGGCCGGCCGCGGCCGGGGGTCGAGGCGCGCGTGGTCGACGAGAACGACTGCGAGGTGGCGGTGGGCGAGGTGGGCGAGCTGGTGCTGCGCACCGACGCGCCCTGGGCGATGACGCATGGCTACTACAAGAACCCCGAGGCGACCGCGAAATCCTGGCGCAACGGCTGGTTCCACACCGGCGACGGCTTCCGGGTCGACGCGGAGGGCAATTTCTACTTCGTCGACCGCATGAAGGACGCGATCCGCCGGCGGGGGGAGAACATCTCCTCCTACGAGGTGGAGGCCGAGGTGCTGGCCCATCCCGACGTCGCCGAATGCGCCGTGGTGGCGGTGAAGTCGGAGGTCTCGGAGGACGAGGTCCTGGCCGTCGTCGCCCCCGTGGCGGGCAAGACGCTGGACCCGAAGGAGCTGCTGGAGTTCCTGCTGCCCCGCATGGCGCATTTCATGGTCCCGCGTTACGTTCGCATCGTGGATGAGCTGCCGCGCACGCCCACGGCCAAGGTCCGCAAGATCGAGCTGAGGGAGGCCGGCGTCACCCCCGACGCCTGGGACCGCGAGGCCGCAGGCATCCGCGTGCGGCGGGAGAAGATCGGTGCGTGACGATGCGCGCGCCGCGGCGAAGGAGGCGGGAGCGAACGATGGAGGACCACGGCCCCCAGGCGGAGACCGCGCCCGCGCCCGAACCCGTGATCCTGGGCCCCAAGGAGGAGCGTCGCGAGAAGTCCGACCGCAGGATGCTGCGCGCGGCGATCGCGCTGATCGCCCAGCACGGCTCGGTCGGCGCGTCGCTGGCGCAGATCGGGCTCGATGCGGGCTATTCCCGCGGCCTGCCGGCCCAGCGCTTCGGCACCAAGCTGAAGCTGCTGGAGACGGTGGCCGACGTGACGGCGGAGCATTTCGACCGGCTGGTGGCCGAGGCGACCGCCGGCAAGCGGGGCTGCGAGGCGCTGGCCGCGCGCATCCGCGCGCAGATGGAGGCGGTGCGCCGCTCGCCCGAGGCCGCGACAGCGGTCTATCACCTGATGGTCGACGCCATCGGCTCGGTCCCCGAGCTGAAGCCGCGCATCGCGATGCTGCACGAGGGCTATCGCCGCTCGATCCGCAAGCATGTTCTGGAGGCCCGCCAGATGGGCGAGCTGCGCGAGGGCGTGGACGTCGAGGAGACGGTGCGTGCGATCCAGGGCGTGATCTCGGGCCTGTGCCTTCAGGCGCTGATCGCGGGCGACGCCGAGCGGCTGAGCCGCGATGCGGAGGTGGCCGCGGGCCTGCTGATCGAAGGCATCCGAAAGACAAGCTGACCGACGCCTACGGGATCCCCCCGGCGCGGATCGGCGCAACGGGAGGAGACCGGACATGACGATGGAAATCGAGCTCGAGTCCGAGGTGGCGGGCGTGGTGCTGAGCCTGACCGCCGCCGAGGGCGCCTCGGTCGCCGAGGGCGACGAGGTGATGGTCATCGAGTCCATGAAGATGGAGATCCCGGTGCTGGCGACCTCGGGCGGCACGCTCGCGGCCGTGGCGGTGGCCGAGGGCGACGCGGTGGCCGAGGGCCAGGTCCTGGCGAGGATCCGCCCATGAGCGACCGCAAGGCCCCCGGCGCCGGCGATTCGCCGGCGCCGCGCCCGGAGATGGCGGCGCTGGTCGAGAGCCTCGCCGCCGACCGCGCGGCGACGCTCGACGCCGCCCGCCCCGCCGCGGTCGCCAAGCAGAAGACCCGCGCGCAGATGACCGCGCGCGAGCGCATCGCCCACCTGACCGACGCCGGCAGCTTCCGCGAGTTCGGCCAGCTCGCGCGCGAGGCGGACGCAGCGGCCGGCGAGCGGCCGGCGGACGGGATCGTCACCGGCTCGGCCCGCATCGACGGGCGGCCGGCGGTGGTGCTGGCCCAGGACTTCATGACCATGGGCGGCTCCTCCGGCGAGCTGGGGGGCAAGAAGCTGCACCACGCGGTGCGCCGCTCGATCCGGGAAGGCGCGCCGCTGGTGATGCTGCTCGACGGGGGCGGGCACCGCATCCAGATCGGGCAGAGCTCGCGGCGCTACGCGCCCTCGACCACCACATTCCAGGAATTCGCGCGCCTCTCGGGCTGGGCCCCGATGGCGGCCGCCATGCTGGGGGCGGGCTTCGCGGCGCCCACCAATTTCGCCGGGCTGGCGGACTTCATCTCGATGGTCCGCGGCCAGTCCACCATGGGCCTCGCCGGGCCCGCGCTGGTGAAGGCCGGCACGGGCGAGGACATCGACAAGTTCGAGCTGGGCGGCGCGCAGGCGCAGGTGGACCGCAACGGCATCGCCGACCTGGGGACCGAGGACGAGGCCTCGGCCCTCGACAGCCTGAAGCGGTTCCTGAGCTACCTGCCCTCGAACGCCCGCGCCCCCCTGCCGACGCGCCCCGCGCCGGCCGAGGATCCCGCCCGGGCCGAGGCGCTGGCCCATATCGTGCCCGCCAACACCCGCAAGGCCTACGACGTGCGCAAGGTGGTGGATCTGGCGATGGACGAGGGCTCGGTCTTCGAGCTCAAGCCCACCTACGCCAAGAACGCGGTGACCGCCTTCGCACGGCTCGCCGGGCGGCCAGTCGGGGTGATCGCCAACCAGGCGCTGTCGCTGGGCGGCATGCTGACCGGCCCCGCTTGCGACAAGGTCGCCCATTTCGTGGCGCTGTGCGACGCCTACGGGCTGCCGCTGATCTACTTCATCGACGTGCCCGGCTTCTCGATCGGCTCGCCGGCGGAGAAGGGGCAGCTCGGGCGCCGCTCGGCCAAGCTGATCTACGAGCTGGGGCACGCCACCGTGCCGCGGGTCTCGGTGGTGCTGCGCAAGGGCTACGGGCTGGGCTACGTCGCCATGGCCGGCGGGCGCAGCTTCGAGGCCGACGCCTCCCTCGCCTGGCCCACGGCCGAGATCTGCGCGATGTCGATCGAGGGCGCGGTGAACGTGGTCAACGCCCGCCGCTTCGCCCAGATGCGCGAGGCCGGCGAGGATCCCGCCCCCCTCTACGCCGAGCTGGTGGCGCAGATGCGGGCCGAGGTGACGCCCTTCGGGGGCGCCGAGTCCTTCGGCCTCGACGACGTCATCGACCCGCGCGAGACCCGGCCCCGCCTGATCGAGGCGCTGGAGCGCGCGCCCGCGCGCCGCGACCTGGCGATGCCCCCCAAGATCCGTTCGATCTGTCCGATCTGAGGCCCCGCCGCCCTCCGATCCGACCGCCAAGGAGTTTTCCCATGACCCAATCCGGCCGCCCCGGGCCGCTCGCCGGCCTGCGCGTCGTCGAAATGGCCGCCATCGGCCCGGTGCCCTTCGCGGGCACCATGCTCGCCTCGATGGGCGCCGACATCGTGCGCGTCGAGCGTCCGGGCAAACAGTTCGCCGCGGGCGACGTCACCGCGCAGGGGCGCGAGTACGTGACGCTCGACCTCAAGGACCCCGCCGACCAGGCCCGCGCGCTGGACCTGATCGCCTCGGCCGACCTGCTGCTGGAGGGGTTCCGTCCGGGGGTGATGGAGCGGCTGGGGCTCGGCCCCGACAAGGCCCATGCGCGCAACCCCGCGCTCGTCTACGGGCGCATGACCGGCTGGGGGCAGGAGGGGCCGCTCGCCTCCGCGCCCGGGCATGACATCAACTACATCGCCATCACCGGCGCCCTGCACGCCATCGGCACGGCGGCGCAGCCGGTGCAGCCGCTGAACCTGGTCGGGGACTACGGGGGCGGCGCGCTCTACCTCGTCGTGGGCGTGCTGGCCGCGCTGCGCGAGGCGGCCGCCACCGGCCGGGGGCAGGTGGTGGACGCGGCCATGTGCGACGGCGCCCTGAACCTGCTGCTGCCCTACGCCGCCGGCCGCGCCTCGGGCGCCTGGGTGGCGGAGCGGGAGCGCAACGTGCTCGACGGGGGCGCGCATTTCTACGGCGTCTTCGAGTGCGCCGACGGCAAGTTCTTCTCGCTGGGCGCGATCGAGCCGCAGTTCTACGCCGAGCTTCGCCGCCTGTGCGGGCTGGAGGGGGACGAGTGGGACGCGCAGCTCGACAAGGCCGCCTGGCCCGGGCTGCGCGAGAAGCTGCGTGCGGTGATGAAGACGAAGACGCGGGACGAGTGGACCGCGATCCTCGAAGGCTCGGACGTCTGCGCGGCGCCGATCCTCGACCTCGACGAGGCGAAGGAGCATCCGCACCTGAAGGCCCGCGGCGCCTTCGTGGACGGGCCGTTCGGGCCGCAGCCGGCCGCCGCCCCGCGCTTCTCCGCCCACCCCCGCCCCACGCCGGCGCGACCGCCCGCCGCGCCGCTCGCCGTTGACGACGCGCTCGCGCGCTGGACGGATGCCCGCAAATGACCAAGGCCGAATGACCCGAGCCGAAAAAAAGATGGGAGCTCTGTGAATGACGATCCGCCGCCTGCTGATCGCGAACCGTGGCGAGATCGCCGTCCGCATCGCCCGCACCGCCGCCGAGATGCGCATCGAGACGGTCGCCGTCTATCCTGAAGACGACGCGAAGACCCTGCACGTGCGCGCCTGCGACCAGGCCGAGCCGATCCCCGGCCGCGGCGCGCGCGCCTACCTCGACCCCGAGGCGCTGGTCGCCGCCGCGCAGCGCGCCGGCGCCGACGCGGTGCACCCGGGCTACGGCTTCCTGTCGGAGAGCGTCGCCTTCGCCAAGGCCTGCGAACATGCGGGCCTGACCTGGGTGGGGCCGACGCCGGCCTCGCTCGCGCTCTTCGGCGACAAGGTCGAGGCGCGGGCCCATGCGGCGCGCCATGACGTGCCGACGATCCCCGGCTCTCCCGGTCCGGTGGACGCGGCGGGGGCCGAGGCGGTCTTCGACCAGCTTCCCGACGGCGCGGCGCTGGTGATCAAGGCCGTGGCCGGCGGCGGCGGCCGGGGCATGCGCGTGGTGCGCACGCGCGAGGAGATCGCCGAGGCGCACGCCCGCTGCACCTCCGAGGCCAAGGCCGCCTTCGGCGACGGCGCCGTCTATGCCGAGCGCTTCCTGCCCGCCGCCCGCCATATCGAGGTGCAGGTGCTGGGCGACGGCACCGGCGAGTGCCTCCACCTGCTCGAGCGCGACTGCACCCTGCAGCGGCGTCACCAGAAGGTGCTCGAGTTCGCGCCGGCGCCGGGGCTGAGCGCCGCGCAGCGCCAGCAGCTCGTCTCCCACGCGCTGACGCTGGCGCGGGCGGGGGACTACCGCAGCCTGGGGACGTTCGAGTTCCTGACCACGCCCGACGTCTCGGAGATCTTCTTCATCGAGGCGAACCCCCGCATCCAGGTCGAGCACACGGTGACCGAGGAGATCCTCGGCCTCGACCTCGTGCGGCTGCAGCTGGAGATCGCCTCGGGCCGCACGCTGGCGGACCTGGGCCTGGCGCAGAAGACCATCCCGCAGCCCTCGGGCTACGCCATCCAGGCGCGGGTGAACGCCGAGCGGATGGACGCGACCGGGCAGGCGCGGCCCTCGGTGGGCAAGCTCACCAAGTGGGAGCCGCCGTTCGGCCCCGGCGTGCGCATCGACACGCTGGCCTATTCGGGCTGGGGGAACTCTCCGGCCTATGACTCGCTCATCGCCAAGGTGATCGTGCATTCCCGCTCGGGCGACCATGGCGACGCGTTGCGCAAGATCGACCGGGCGCTGGGCGAGCTGAAGGCGGCGGGGATCGAAACCAACGCCCGCTGGCTGCGCGCGCTGGCGCAGCGGCCGGAGGTGGCGGACTATTCCGTCACCACCCGCTTCATCGAGAGCGTGGCGGGCGAGCTCGCCGAGGCCGCCGCCGCCCTGCCGGACCCGGCCGCCGAGGAGGAGGGCGCCGTCGCCGCCGTCGCCGCGACCGCCGAGGCGCTGCCCGAGGGCGCGATCCCCATCGCCGCGCCCACCATCGGCACCGTCACCCAGGTCCCCGAGGCCGGCGCCCGCCTGCGCCGGGGCGAGGTGGCGGTTCTGATGGAATCCATGAAGATGGAGCATGCGGTGACCTCCCCCGTCTCGGGCGAGGTGCTGAAGGTCCTGGCCGCGCCCGGCGACACGCTCGACGAGGGGGCCCCGATCCTCGCCCTGATGCCCGACGCCGAGCAGGACGAGACCGAGGACGCCGCCGCCGCGGTCGACCTCGACCACATCCGCGCCGACCTGCAGGAGGTGCGCGACCGCCTCTACGCCGGCATGGACGAGAGCAAGCCCGAGAAGGTGGCCAAGCGCCATTCCCGCGGCCAGCGCACGGCGCGCGAGAATCTCGCGAGCCTCGCCGATCCGGGGTCCTTCCAGGAATACGGCGGCCTGGTGATCGCCGCTCAGGCGGCGCGGCGCTCGGAGGCGGATCTCGTCAAGAACACGACCGGCGACGGGGTGGTGACCGGGATCGGCACGATCAACGCCGACAAGTTCGGGACCGAGAAGGGGCGCTGCGCCTTCACGATCTACGACTACATGGTGCTTGCGGGCACCCAGGGGCAGCGCCACCACCGCAAGCTCGACCGCATCTTCACGATGGCGGGCGAGTACAAGATGCCGATGATCGTGCTGGCCGAGGGCGGCGGCGGACGGCCCGGGGAAACCGAGCGCCGGTCCGTGGCGGGCCTCGACGGGCCGTCCTTCGCCCGCTTCGCGGCGCTCTCGGGCAAGGCGCCGCTGGTGGGCGTGGTCTCCGGCCGCTGCTTCGCGGGCAACGCGGCGCTGCTGGGCTGCTGCGACGTGATCATCGCCGACGAGAGCTCCAACATCGGCATGGCGGGGCCGGCGATGATCGAGGGCGGGGGCCTGGGCAAGTTCGCGCCCGAGGACGTGGGCCCCATCGACGTGCAGTCGAAGAACGGCGTCGTCGACATCCGCGTGAAGGACGAGGTGGAGGCCTGCGCGGCCGCGAAGAAATACATCTCCTACTTCCAGGGCGACGAGGCGGAGTGGACCGCCCCCGACCAGCGCCTGCTGCGCCACGCGATCCCGGAGAACCGGCTGCGCGCCCACGACGTGCGCCACGTGATCGAGACCATGTCCGACGACGGCTCGGTCCTCGAGCTGCGGCGCGAGTTCGGGCTGGGGATCGTGACGGCGCTCGTGCGGATCGAGGGCAAGCCCTTCGGGCTGATGGCCAACGACAGCCGCTATCTGGGCGGCGCCATCGACGCGCCGGCGGCGGACAAGGCGGCGCGGTTCCTGCAGATCTGCGACACGTTCGGGCTGCCGGTGATCAGCCTCGTCGACACGCCGGGCTTCATGGTGGGGCCGGAGGCGGAGAAGACCGCGCTCGTGCGCCATGTCTCGCGCATGTTCGTCGCGGCCGCGGGCATCACCGTGCCGATCTTCGCCGTGGTCCTGCGCAAGGGCTACGGGCTGGGCGCGATGGCGATGACGGGGGGCGGCTTCCACGAGAGCCTGTTCACCATCTCCTGGCCCACCGGCGAGTTCGGCGGCATGGGGCTGGAGGGCGCGGTGCATCTGGGCTTCCGCAAGGAGCTGGAGGCCAAGACCGACCCGAAGGAGAAGCAGGCGCTCTTCGACGAGCTGCTGGGCAAGATGTACGCCTCGGGCAAGGCGATCCAGGCGGCGATCACCGCCGAGCTGGACGCGGTCATCGACCCGGTGGAGACGCGCCAGTGGATCCTCGCCGGCCTGCGCTCGGTCCCCGCGGACCGGCTGACGGGCGGCAAGGGGCGGACCTACATCGACGCCTGGTGATCGGCAGGGGCCGGCGCCGGGCGCGCCGGCACTGCGCCACGCCCGCCCCTCGGGCGCTCCGGGCTCGACCCGGGGCCTCTTCCGCCCCCAGGCGCGGAGCGGGTGGTCCCGGGTCAGGCCCGGGACGCGTGCGGGGCGGGGGTCACAGCCCCTCGAACGCCGCGCGCAGGGCTTCGGCCGTGTCGTGGACCTTGGGGGCCAGGTCGGCGAGGAACTCGGCCTCCGAGACCGTGTGCACCGGCACGCCGGTGTTCACCGCCAGGCACATGCCGCCCGCGAGCCGCGCCACCGGCGCGGCGGCGCCGTAGTGGCCGGGACGCCAGTCGCCGATGACCACCGTCCAGCCGCGCGCGCGGCACTCGTCCATGCCGCGGGCGATCTCGGCGGCGCGCGAGTCCCACAGGCCGGGATAGGCGGCCTCGATCGCGGCGCGGGTCTGCGCCAGCTCGTCCTCGTCCAGCATCGACAGCAGCGCCCGGCCGACGGCGGAGCGGGGCAGAGGGCCGGTCATGCCGATCTCGGGCAGGTGGGGCATCTGCTCGGATGGGCGCACGGTCTGCACGTAGATCAGGTCCGGCCCGTGGATCGTGGCCAGCGACACCGCCCCCCCGGTCAGCCGCGCATAGCCCCGCATCGGCCCCAGCGCCCGCTGGCGGAAGGTCATCGACGCGAGCACCGGGTAGGCCAGCTCCAGCACCCCCAGCCCGAGGCGGAAGGAGCCGGTCTTCACCCGCTCCAGGTACCCCGCGTGGGCCAGCGAGTTGGTCAGGCGGGAGATGGTGGGGCGCGTCATCGCCAGACGTCGGGCCAGCTCGCCGTTCGACAGCACCTCATGGGCGCCGCGGAAGGCCGAGAGGACCTTGAGGCCGCGCACGAGGGTCAGCGACATGGCGCTGGGCTCCATGCCGCTCTCCAGCCCCCGGTCCGCGGCGTCCTCGGCCACCGGCGTCCTCCCCCGTCTCAATCCTGGCGGGCAGGATCGGGCGCCGCGCGATACGGGCGCAAGACGGCCTCGGTGTCGCGTCCCAGGGCGCCGGCGGCGCGGCCGGGGCGGGCGGGGGTGCGGGAGAAGCGGGGGACCACGGCCTGCATCTTCACCTCGCCGAAGTCGTCGTCGGGGACGGGGACGATGGCCTCGCGCGCCTGGAACTGGGGGTCCTCGAAGATCTGGTCGATGCTCAGGATCGGGGCGAGGGTGCCGCCCGCCTCGCGGAAGCGGGCGATGGCGTGGTCCTGGGTGTGGGCGGCGAACCAGGCGCGGAAGATGGCGTCGATGGCCTCCACGTTCTCGACCCGCTGGGCGTTGCCGGCGAAGCGGGGGTCGCTCAGCAGGTCCTCGCGCCCGATGGCGCGCAGGTTGTTGCGGAAGGTCGCCTGGGTGGAGCCGGCGAGCGAGATGTAGCGCCCGTCCTGCGTGGGGTAGACGTCGGCGGGGGCCGAGTACTGGTTGCGGTTGCCGGTGCGCTCGACGACCTTGCCCAGCTGGTCGTAGCCGATGGTCTGGAAGTCGAGCAGGCGGAACATCGCCTCGGTCAGGCTCAGGTCCACCACCTGGCCGCGCTTCTCGGGGTCGGAGCGCACGGAAAGGAGCGCGGTGGTCACCGCCAGCGCCCCGAAGACGCCGCCGATCGAGTCGCCCATCGGGTGGCCGGCGTGCATGGGCGCGCGGTCGGGCTCTCCGGTCATGTAGGTCAGGCCGGACATCGCCTCGAACAGGCGCGCGAAGCCGGGGCGGTTGGCGGCGGGGCCGGTCTGGCCGAAGCCGGTGACGCGCAGGAGGACGAGGGAGGGGTTGATCTTCAGCAGGTCGTCGGGGCCCAGCCCCCAGCGCTCCAACGTGCCGGGGCGGAAGTTCTCGATCACCACGTCCATGTCGGGGAGCATGCGGCGGAAGAGGTCGGCGCCCTCGGGCGTGCGCAGGTCCAGCTCGATGAAGCGCTTGCCGCGGTTGGCGACCTTCCACCAGAGCGACTTGCCCTCCTTGAACGGCGGAAAGGTGCGCAGCCCGTCGCCCTCGCCCGGAAGCTCGGCCTTGACGACGTCGGCGCCGTAGTCCGCCAGCAGCGTGGCCGCGAAGGGGGCCGCGACGACGGTGGAGATGTCGAGGACGCGGAGGCCGGCGAGGGGGCCTGCGGGGGCGGTGTCGGTCATGGGGTTTCCTCCGGGGCGCGCCTTTGCGGCGTCTCAGGGCTGGGCGGGAGCGGCGAGGTACGTGTCGGCGACGCCGCCGGGGGCGGCGGGCTCGCTGCGCCAGATCTGGCGCAGGTGGACCTCGTCGGGGCCGTCGGCGATGCGGAACATGCGGGCGTAGACGAAGGCGTGGTGGATCGGCAGGTCGTCCGAGCCGCCCGCCGCCCCGAAGACCTGGATCGCCCGGTCGGCGATCTGCTGGAGCATCCGCGGGACCGTCACCTTCACCATCGAGATCTCGCGCCAGGCGGCGTCGAAGCCGGCCTCGTCGAGGCGCGCGGCGGCGCGGTGGACGAAATGGCGGTGCATCTCGACGTCGATGCGGGCCTCGGCGATCCAGTTCGCCACCGTGTCGAATTCCGAGAGCGCCCGGCCGAAGGCGCGGCGTTCGTGGACGCGGGCCTTCATCAGGTCGATCAGCGTCTCGGCCAGCCCGATGCAGCGCATGGCGTGGTGCAGGCGGGCGGGGCCGAGGCGGGTCTGCGCGGCGGCGAAGCCGCGGCCGCGCTCGCCCAGCAGGTTTTCCAGCGGCACGCGGACGTTCTCGAACACGATCTCGCCGATGGGGGCGGCGCGGTCGTCCCAGCCGAGGAAGCGCAGGGAGCGGACGACGCGGATGCCGGGGGTGTCGGCGGGGACGAGGATGCAGGAATGGCGGGCGGTGCGGCCGGCCTCGGGGTCCGAGACGCCCATGACGACGTGGAAGTCGAGCTCCGGCGCGGCGCCGCCGGTGATGAACCACTTGCGGCCGTCGATCACCCAGTGGTCGCCGTCCCGGCGGATCGTCGTGGCGATGTTGGTGGCGTCGGAGGAGGCGACGGCGGGCTCGGTCATCGCGAAGGCGGAGGCCGCGCGGCCCTCGAGCAGCGGGTCGAGGAAGCGGGCTCGCTGGGCAGGCGTCGCCAGCGCCGCGAGCATCACCATGTTGGGCAGGTCGGGCGCATGGCAGTTGAAGACCAGCGGGGCCCAGGGCAGGCGGCCGGTCAGCTCGGCGATGGGGGCGAAGTCGAGGTGGCTCAGCGGCGTGCCCTGCGCGCCCTCGGGCAGGGAGGTCAGTCCGAGGTTCCACAGGCCCTGGTCGCGGGCCTCGGCGCGCAGCTCCTCGATGAAAGCGGGGGGCGGGGCGCCCGCGGCCTGGCCGGCGGCCCATTCGGGCTGGCGGGGGAGGATGCGCGCGTCGAAGAAGCGTTGGGCGCGGGCGAGGACTTCGGGCCCGGTCATCGGGCGGCCTCCCGCTCGAAGGTGCGCTTGGCGATGTGGACCTGGTGGATCTGGCTGGTGCCTTCGTAGAGGCGGAACAGCCGGGCGTCGCGGTAGAGGCGCTCGATGCAGGAATAGTCGCCGACGTAGCCGGAGCCGCCGAAGACCTGCACCGCGCGGTCGGCCACGCGGCCGGCGGCCTCGGAGGCCATCAGCTTGCAGATCGAGGCCTCCATCGTCACGTCCTCGCCGGCGTCGCGGCGGCGGGCGGTTTCGAGGACGAGCGCGCGGGCGGCGTGGACGTCCACCTGGCTGTCGGCGATCATCGCCTGGACCAGCTGGAACTCGGCGATCGGCCGGCCGAACTGGCGGCGGGCCGCCGCGTGGCGGATGGCCTCGTCCAGCATCCGGATCGCCGAGCCGGTGCAGAGCGCGGCGAGGTTGATGCGCTGCTTGTTCAGCGCCTTCATCACCGAGCGGAAGCCCGCCCCCTCGACCCCGCCCAGCAGGTTCTCGGCCGGGACGCGGCAGTCGGAGAAGGTGATCTCGGAGACGGGCGAGCCCTCCTGCCCCATCTTGCGATAGGCGGGGCCGGGCTGGAGGCCGGGGGTCGAGCGCTCGACCAGGAAGGCGCTGAGGCCGCGGGCGCCCGTCGCCTCCGGGTCGGTGCGGGCGATCACGGTGAACAGGTCGGCGATGGGGGCGTTGGTGATGAAGGCCTTGCGGCCGTTCAGCACGTAGGCGTCGCCCTCGCGCCGGGCGGTGGTCTGGACGTTGGTCGCCTCGGACCCTGCCTCCGGCTCGGTCAGCGCGAGGCAGGAGGTCAGCTCGCCGGAGGCGAGCCGGGGCAGCCAGCGGGCCTTCTGCGCGGGCGTGCCGTCCTGGATCAGGCTCTCGGCGCCGATGCCGGTGTTGGTGCCGGCGCGGGCGCGGAAGGCGGTGGCGGCCTGGGCGATCTCGATGTTCATGCGCGCCAGCCGCTCGGTCGTCAGGCCGGCGCCGCCGTATTCGGCGGGGATCGACCAGCCGAAGAAGCCGCGGTCGCGCATCTCCTGCACCAGCGCGGGCGGGATCTCGTCGGCCTCGGCCACGGTCTCCTCGGCGGGGATCGCCGCCTCGCGCACCCAGGCGCGCAGGGCGGCGAGCTCATGCTCGAAACGGGCGTCGTCCATCGGAGCCTCCCTGATTCCCGACGCCACGTTAGCTGGCGTTTCAATAAATGGAAAACAGGGAGTCGGGTGTTCTGAAAAATAGACGAATGCGCAGGCGACCCTGCCGTCGGCGGTCGTGGCAGCGGGAGGGGCGGAGGGAGGTGGGGGGGGGCGGTAAGCCGCCGTCGCAGGCGGGGCGCATGCGCCTCCAGCGTCCGCGACGGCGGCGAGCGGCGGAACCTCCCCCATCCGGCGGGACCGCATCGCTCGCGAGCGCCTCCAGGCTCCCCAGCCGCCCGGCGCTCGACCTCCTGACTAAATCAGTCACGAAGAATGGTAAAGAATTGCGAATTGGAACTTAACTGCCTTCAGGCGCGACGTTTTTCCAACAGGCATGGCGTTTCGATGCCCTTGGGTCGTCCTGCGCCCTGCAGGACCTCACGTAGATTTGAAACGGGAGGGGCGCGGGCCTCGAATTGGCGCGCGAGGTCTTTCCATTCGGCGGGCGGCGCCGCGATTATTAACTTGGTCTGAATGATCGTCGGCGCGCCCGTCCGCTCCGCTCCGCTCCGCGGGCGGACGATCTCGGCGGTCTCGACCAAATCGCATCGGTTTCCGTCAAGCCGCGGCGACGCCCGGCGGGGGATGCTCCGCCCGTCAGCCGTCGAGGACCCCGGTCATGCGCCCGCCCCTTCCCAATCCGTCCGTCGCCGCCGCGGCGGTCCGTGCGGCCCGGGCCCCGTCGGCAAGGGCGGCCGGGAGACGCCCGTCTGCGACACGACCTTTCTCGAAATTGGATCCCCCCGCATGAGCACCTTCGTCACCTCCGACGGCGTCGAGATCTTCTTCAAGGACTTCGGCGCCGGTCGCCCGATCGTCTTCTCCCACGGCTGGCCGCTGAGCGCCGACGCCTGGGAGGCGCAGCTGCTGTTCTTCGGAAGCCGCGGCTACCGCGTCGTCGCCCATGACCGCCGCTCGCACGGCCGCTCCCAGCAGGTGTGGGAGGGCAACCACATGGATCGCTACGCCGACGACCTCCACGAGCTGATCGAGCATCTCGACCTCAGGGACGCGGTGCTGGTGGGCCATTCCACCGGCGGGGGCGAGGTGGCGCGCGTCATCGGCCGCCACGGAACCGCGCGCATCTCCGGCGCGGTGCTGGTCGGCGCGGTGCCGCCGCTGATGCTCAAGACCGAGGCCAACCCCGAGGGGCTGCCGATGGAGGTCTTCGACGGCATCCGCGACGGGGTGGCCGCCAACCGCTCCCAGTTCTTCCGCGACCTCGCCGGCCCCTTCTACGGCCACAACCGGGAGGGCGCGGCGGTCTCGAAAGGGCTCGAGGAGGGCTTCTGGCTGCAGGGCATGGCGGGCGGGCTGAAGGGCCTGCACGATTGCGTGCGCGAGTTCTCGGAGGTCGACTACACCGAGGACCTCAGGAAGATCGACGTGCCGGCGCTGTTCATCCACGGCGACGACGACCAGATCGTGCCGATCGCCGCGGCCGCCGAGAAGGCCGTGAAGCTGGCGCCGAAGGGCGTGCTGAAGGTCGTGCCCGGCGGCTCCCACGGGCTGGTCGAGACCCAGGCCGAGACCTTCAACGCCCTCCTGCTCGACTTCCTCGCCGGCTGACCGCCGGGCCTCTCCCCCCGCCGACCGCCGGGGCCCGAGAGGCCCCGGCCCGCCCTTTCCGTCCCAGCCTGAAGGAACGCCGCCCATGTCCGGCAAGCTCGACCTGCTCACCCCGCAGAACTCCCAGATCATCTTCATCGACCAGCAGCCGCAGATGGCCTTCGGCGTGCAGTCGATGGACCGCCAGGCGCTGAAGAACAACGTCGTGGCGCTGGCGAAATCCGCGAAGGTCTTCTCGATCCCCACCACCCTCACCACCGTCGAGACCGAGGGCTTCTCGGGCCACACCTACCCGGAGCTGCTGGCGGTCTTCCCCGAGGCGCCGCTGCTGGAGCGGACCTCGATGAACTCCTGGGACGACCAGAAGGTGCGCGACGCGCTGGCCGCGAACGGGCGCAAGAAGGTGGTGGTCTCGGGCCTGTGGACCGAGGTGTGCAATTGCTCCTTCGCGCTCGAGGCGATGCGCGACGGGGGATACGAGATCTATATGGTCGCCGACGCCTCGGGCGGCACCAGCCTCGCGGCGCATGACTTCGCCATGCAGCGGATGGTGCAGGCGGGCTGCGTGCCGGTCACCTGGCAGCAGGTGATGCTCGAGTGGCAGCGCGACTGGGCCCGGCGCGACAGCTACGACGCGGTGATGGACATCGTGCGGGAGCATTCGGGCGCCTACGGCATGGGCGTCGATTACGCCTACACCATGGTCCACAAGGCGCCCGAGCGCGTGGCCCATGGCGAGACGCTGGCCCCCGTCCCCGCCGCCTCCGTCGCCGCGGAGTGACGCCGCGCCGGCCGCGGCGGGCGCCTGTCCGCCGCGGCCGTCCGGCCTTCGCCCCGCCCGCTCCTCCCCGCCCGCCCCTCCCCGACCGGAGCTTCGCCGATGCGCCGAACCGCCCGCCTGCGCCTGTCGCCGCCGATCCTCCTGCTGTGCCTGGGCGCGCCGGCCCTCGCGCAGGAGCGGGTGTTCGAGGGGCGGATCGAGGCGCGCTCCAGCGCCGTGGTCGCCAGCGGGCGCGACGGCAAGGTGGTCGAGATCCTGTTCTCCGGCGGCGAGGCGGTGAAGGCGGGCGATCCGCTGATCCGCCTCGACGACGCCTTCCAGGCGCTGAACCTCGAGATCGCGGCGGCGGAGGCCCGCGCCGCCCGCGCCCGCGCCCGGCTGGCCGCCGCCGAGGCGACCCGGATGCAGGAGCTGGGGCGGCGCGACGTCGCCTCGGCCGCGCGCATCGATGCGGCGCAGGCCGAGGCCGAGGTCGCCGCCGCCCAGGCCGAGCGCGCCGCCGCCGCCGAGGCCGCCGCCCGCCTGACGCTGGAGCGCAGCGTGCTGCGCGCCCCGCTCGCCGGGCGCATCGGCCGGCCGCTCGTCGCGGTCGGCGCCTTCGTCGAGGCCGCCGCCGGCCCGCCGCTGGCCGAGATCGTGGCCCTCGATCCCGTCGTCGTCGCCTACGCGGTGCCCTACGACGCGCGCCTCGCGACCCTGAAGGAAGCGGGAAGCCGGGACCTCGCGGCGGTGCTGGCCCGCATCTCGGCGGTGGTTTCGGCCGCGGACAGGGCGCTGGTCTCGGGGCCCGTGCGCCCCGACTCGACCGAGGCGACGGTGGACCCCGCAACCGGCGCGATGACCGTGCGCGCCCTGCTGCCCAACCCCGACGAGCTGTTCCGCCCGGGGATGCGGGTCGTGGTGACCTCGACCCTCGGCCCTGCGCCGGAGGCCGCGGAATGAGCGCCCCGGCGGAGGCGGGCGGCGGGGCCTTCGCGCCGCTGCGAAGCAAGGTCTTCGCCTGGCTGTGGGCGGCGACGGTGGTGGGCAACGCCGGCAGCTTCATGCGCGACGTGGCCAGCGCCTGGACGGCGGCGGACCTCGGCGCCTCTCCCGTCGCGGTCGCGATGGTGCAGGCGGCGGCCACCGCCCCGGCCTTCCTGCTGGCGCTGCCCGCCGGCGTTCTCGCCGACATCGTCGACCGGCGCCGGCTTCTGCTCGGCATCCAGCTGCTGATGGCGGCCGCGAGCGTGGCGCTGTCGCTGCTGGCCTTCGCGGGCGCGCTGACCCTGCCGGCGCTGGTCGGCCTGACCTTCGTGGCCGGCGTCGGCGCGGCGCTGATGGGGCCGGTGTGGCAGTCGATCGTGCCCGAGCTGGTCGAGCGTCCCCAGCTCAAGAGCGCGGTGGCGCTGAACTCGCTGGGGGTGAACATCTCCCGCTCCATCGGCCCGGCGCTGGGCGGGCTGCTGCTGGCGACGGTGGGCACGGGGGCGACCTACCTCGCCGACGTCTCCTCCTATGTCTTCGTGATCGCGACGCTGTTGTGGTGGAAGCGCCCGGCCGCGGCCGACGACGGGCTGGCCGAGCGCTTTCCCGGCGCCTTCCGAGCCGGCCTTCGCTACGCCCGCGCCTCGTCCGAGCTGCGCCGGACCCTCGTGCGGGCGCTGATGTTCTTCCCTTTCGGCGCCGCGATCTGGGCGCTGATGCCGCTGGTCTCGCGCAACCTGCTGGGCGGGGACGCGGGCTTCTACGGCCTGATGCTGGGCGCGGTGGGGGCCGGGGCCATCGGCGGGGCCCTCCTGCTGCCGGGCCTTCGCGCGAAGCTCGACGGGGACGGGATAATGCTGGCCTCGGCCGTCGCGGTCGCCGGCGCCATGGCGCTGCTGGCGACGGGGCCGGGGCGCATCGCGGGGCTGGCGCTGGCGCCGGCGATCGGCGCCGCCTGGATCGCGGCGCTGACCACGCTGAGCGGCACGGCGCAGGCGGTGCTGCCCAACTGGGTGCGGGGCCGGGGCCTCGCGGTCTATCTCACGGTCTTCAACGGCGCGATGACGGCCGGCAGCCTGGGCTGGGGCCTCGTCGCCGACGGGCTGGGGCTGCGGGGCGCGCTGCTGGCCGCGGCCGCGGGCCTGTGCGTCGCCGCGTGGCTTGCGCGCCGCCTGCCGTTGCCCGAGGGGGACGAGGACCTGACCCCCTCCAACCACTGGCCCGAGCCGGCGGTCGCCGCGCCGCCCGCCCATGACCGGGGCCCGGTGCTGGTGACGGTCGAGTACCGCGTCGCGCCCGAGGACCTCGCCGCCTTCCGCGCGGCGATGGACCGGCTCGCCCCCATGCGGCGGCGCGACGGCGCCTATGCCTGGGGCCTGGCCGAGGACGCGGCCGAGCCCGAGCGCATCACCGAGTGGTTCATGGTCGAAAGCTGGGCCGAGCACCTGCGCCAGCACGCCCGCGTCTCGGGCGGGGCGGCCGACGTGCAGGTCGCCGCCCGCCGCTGGCACCGGGGCGAGGACCCGCCCCGGGTGCGCCACCTGATCGGCCTGCCGCCGCTTCCCGCCCCCTCGCGACCGGAGACCTGAGATGAAGATGTACCTGATTTCGCTGGGCTGCGGCCTGCTGGTGGGGGTGATCTACAGCCTGCTCCAGGTCCGGTCCCCCGCGCCGCCGGTGGTGGCGCTGCTGGGCCTGCTGGGGATGCTGCTGGGCGAGCAGGCGCTGCCGCTGCTGCGCTGGGCGACGGCGGAGGCGAAGACCGCCGCGGCGGCCGACGACCGCTCCCCCCGCGCGTGCCTCGAACACCTGTTCGGCGAGATGCCCAGCGTCCACGCCCGCAAGGCCCCCGCCCCCGACTGCGCGCCCGCCGAAGACGACCGCGGCTGAGCCCGAGGAGAGCCCCATGCCCCCCGACCTGATCCTCTTCAACGCCCGCGCCACCACGCTCGACCCCGCCGCGCCCGAGGTCGCCGCCGTCGCGGTGGCGGACGGCGTGGTGACCGCCACGGGCGCGGACGCCGAGATCCTCGCCCTCGCCGGGCTGGACACGACCCGCATCGACCTGCAGGGCCGGCGCCTGCTGCCGGGGCTGATCGACAACCACACCCACGTCATCCGCGGCGGGCTGAACTTCAACCTCGAGCTGCGCTGGGACGGGGTGCGCAGCCTGTCGGACGCGATGGCGATGCTGCGCGCGCAGGTGGCGATCACCCCGCCCCCGCAATGGGTGCGCGTGGTCGGCGGCTTCGCCGAGACGCAGTTCGACGAGAAGCGTCTGCCCACGCTCGACGAGATCAACGCCGCCGCCCCCGACACGCCGGTGTTCCTGCTGCACCTCTACGACCGGGCGCTGCTGAACCGCGCGGCCCTGCGCGCGGTGGGCTACGACCGGAACACCCCCAACCCGCCCGGGGGGGAGATCCAGCGCGACGCGAACGGCGACCCCACCGGCCTGCTGCTCGCGAAGCCCAACGCCGGGATCCTCTACGCGACGCTGGCCATGGGGCCGAAGCTGCCGCCGGAATACCAGCTCAACTCCACCCGCCATTTCATGCGCGAGCTGAACCGGCTGGGCGTCACCGGCGTGATCGACGCCGGCGGCGGCTTCCAGAACTACCCCGAGGACTACGAGATCGTCCGCAAGCTGCACGAGGACGGCCAGCTGACCGTGCGCCTCGCCTACAACCTCTTCACCCAGAAGCCGAAGGAGGAGAAGGCGGACTTCCTGCGCTGGACGAAGTCGGTGAGCTACCGCCAGGGCGACGACTATTTCCGCCACAACGGCGCGGGCGAGATGCTGGTGTTCTCCGCCGCCGACTTCGAGGATTTCCGCGAACCCCGCCCCGACCTCGGCCCCGAGATGGAGGGGGAGCTGGAGGAGGTGGTGCGGATCCTCGCCGAGAACCGCTGGCCCTGGCGCCTGCACGCGACCTATGACGAGACGATCTCCCGCGCGCTCGACGTGTTCGAGCGGGTGAACCGGGACATCCCCCTCTCGGGCCTCAACTGGTTCTTCGACCATGCCGAGACGATCTCCGAGCGCTCCATCGACCGCATCGCCGCGCTGGGGGGCGGGGTCGCCGTGCAGCACCGCATGGCCTACCAGGGCGAGTTCTTCGTCGAACGCTATGGCGCCAGGGCGGCCGAGGCGACGCCGCCGGTGAAGCGGATGCTCGATAGCGGCGCCCGCGTCTCCGCCGGCACCGACGCGACGCGGGTGGCGAGCTACAACCCCTGGGTCTCGCTCAGCTGGCTGGTGTCGGGGCGCACCGTCGGCGGGCTGACCCTGACGCCGGAGCGCAACCGGCTGGACCGCACCCAGGCGCTGCGGATGTGGACCGAGAACGTGGCCTGGTTCGCGGGCGACGAGGGGCGGCGCGGGCGCATCGCGCCGGGGATGCTCGCCGACATGATCGTGCCCGACCGGGACTATTTCGCCGTGCCCACGGCCGAGATCGCCGACTTGACCTCGGACCTGACGATGGTCGGGGGGCGGGTGGTGTTCGCCAAGGGCGCGTTCGCCGCGCTGGACGCGGGCGGTCCGCCGCCCGCCATGCCCGACTGGTCGCCGGTGAACGCCTGGGGCGGCTACGACGGCTGGAAGGCGCCCGGCGCCGGGCAGGCGGTGGCGCGGGCGGCCGCGGCGGGCTGCGCCTGCGGCTCGGCCTGCGCGGTGCACGGCCACGACCACGCCCGCGCCTGGAGCGGGGGCGTCCCCGCGCGGGATCTGAAAAGCTTCTGGGGCGCGCTCGGCTGCGCCTGCTGGGCGGTCTGAGCGATGGCCGCGCGCGCCGACGCCGGCGGGGCGGGCCTGCGGCGCAGCCTCGCCTGGCTCGGTCTTGCGGGGCTCTGCGCGGCCTATGTGCAGGGGCCGGTCGCGAAGCTCGCGGACTTCGCCGGCGCGCAGGCGGAGATGGCGCAGTTCGGGCTGGCGCCCGCGCCGCTCGTCGCCGCGGGGGTGATCGCCTTCGAGCTCGGCGCCTGCGCCTGCGTGCTGGGCGGCCGGCTGCGCCGCCCCGCGGCGGCGGCGCTCTGCCTCTTCACGCTCGCCGCGACGTTGCTGGCCCTGCGCTGGTGGGCGCTTCCCGCCGGACACGACCGCGCCATGGCCGCCAACGCCTTCTTCGAGCATCTCGGCCTCGCCGGCGCCTGGCTGTGGGTGGCGCTGGGGGCGCTGGACGGCCCGCTGGGCGGGGCGCGCGCTCGGCGGACCGGCGACGTCCGCGCTTCCGCCGGTCCCTGAAACGGGGTCCTATGCGCGACAGGCCCTCGCCCTCGCCGGGCGGTTCGAGAAGGAGCGGCGGACGTGATCGCCTTCGCCAGCGCAGATGCGGCCTGAGCCGGAGCCCGCCGTCTTCGTCGTCGACGACGACGCCGACCTGCGCGCGTCGCTGGACGCGCTGCTGCGCTCGGTCGGGCTGCGGGTGGAGACCTTCGCCTCGGCCAACGCCTTCCTCGCCGCCGGGCGGCAGGATGCGCCGGGGTGCCTGCTGCTCGACATGCGGCTGGCCGGGCGCAGCGGGCTGAGCCTGCACGCCCTGCTGCTGGAGGAGGGGCACGAGCCGGCGGTGGTGTTCATGAGCGGCCATGCCGACGTGCCGATGGCGGTGCAGGCGATGAAGAACGGCGCGCTCGACGTGCTGCTGAAGCCGATGCGCCCGCCGGAGCTGATCGACGCGGTCAACCTCGCGCTCGCCACCGACGAGACCCGGCGGGAGGAGCGTCGCTCGCTCGACCTTCTGGTCCTCGCTCATGCCGCGCTGAGCGCGCGGGAGCGGGAGGTGATGGCGCGCATCGTGGCCGGCCTGTCGAACCGCGAGACCGCCGAGGCGCTGGGCGTGGCCGAGGCGACGGTGAAGGCGCACCG
Organism: Albimonas marina; assembly: GCF_029223255.1. Lineage (GTDB taxonomy): Bacteria > Pseudomonadota > Alphaproteobacteria > Rhodobacterales > Rhodobacteraceae > Albimonas. The sequence continues at coordinate 332,353 of NZ_JARHUC010000005.1, read as the reverse complement.
GGCGCGGATCATGCAGAAGATGGGCGTGCGCACCCTGCCGCACCTGGTCGAGGCCGCGCGGCGCCTGCGCGAGGCGGGGCGGCCGGGGTGAGCCAGCCGCTTCCGCCCGCCGCCCCGCAGGATCGGGCCGCCTCCCAGGCCGGCCGCGCGCGCCGGTCGCCGCCGCAGGCCGGTCGGCGGCGCCGGCCCTCGTCGGACCTCTGCCGGCCGCGCCGGCCCGGCGCCTGCTGCACGGCGCTTGCGCGCGCGGGGTCGGGCGGAGAATAGTCCCGCGACGGCGACGGACGGGGAAGGGAAAGGCGGGCCATGATCGCGAACCTCCGCCGCTTCCTCGCCTCCTGGCGCGGGGAGGCGGCGCCTCCCTCGTCCTCGACGCTCCTGCTGATCTCGACGGCGCGGCCGGGGCGGGGCGACATGCTGCTGGCCGGCGGGGTCGTGGGCCTGCTGCTGGTCGCGCTGCTGGCCGTCGCGCCGGTGGCGACCCGGCCGCTGCCGGGGACCGCGTCGCTGGTGCTCGCCTACCTGGTGGCGGTGCTGCTGTGCCAGGTGCTGACGGCCGCGCTGCTGGTGGGGCTGCACGCGGCCGAGCCCTCGCGCCCGGTGCTGCCGCTGGCGGCGGGCTATCTCTTCGCCGGGCTGATGATCGTGCCCTGGGCGCTGGCCTTTCCCGACGCCTTCCCCGAGGCGGGGATAGAGACGCGGCTGAACGCGACCGCCACCATCGCCGCGGCCGCGCGGCTGGGGTTCCCGCTGTGCGTGCTGGCCTATGCGCTGTGGCCGCGCGACCGGCCCTTGCGCTCGCGTCGCGCGGCGGTGGCCGACATCGCCGTCACCTTCCTGGCGGTCGCTTGCGGGGTGGCGGCGTTCGGCTGGGCGACGCTGGCGACCGACCTGCCGCTGCCGCCCTTCATGCGCGACGCCACCCATATCGCGCCGTTGTGGCACGTGGTGCCGCCCACGGCGCTGGCGCTGTGCGCGGCGGCGGCGGCGGTCCTGGCGCGCCGCTTCGGCTCGCTGCTGGACCTGTGGGTGATCGTGGCGCTGATCTCGCTGACCATCGAGATACTTCTGCTCGCCTACCTCTCCGGCGGCACGCGGCTGACGGTGGGGTGGTGGGCCGGGCGGCTCTACGGGCTGTTCGCGGCGGGGGCGGTGCTGGTGGCGCTGCTGATCGGGACCATCTCGCTCCACGCGCGCCACGCCGCCGCGGTGCTGGCCGAGCGGCGGGCCCGCGAAAGCCGGCTGACCGCGGTCGAGGGGATCTCGGCCGTCGTCGCGCATGAGCTGCGCCAGCCGCTGTCGGGGGTGGAGCTGAGCGCCGCCGCCGGCCTGCGCTGGCTGCGCCGCGACCCCCCGAACCTCGAGGAGGTCGACGCCGCCCTGACCCGCATCGCCGCGGTCAGCGAGCGGGCGGGGCAGGTGGTGGGCGCGATCCGCAGCGCCTTCCGCGCCGAGGGGGGGGAGCGGGTCGAGGTCGACGTCAACGCCGCCCTGACCGAGGCGCTGGACCGCTGCCGCTCGGAGGCCGCCTTCGACCGGGTCGAGGTCTCGCGCCATCTCGCCCCCGATCTGCCGCCGATCCGGATCGATCCGCTGCAGCTCCAGCTCGTGCTGGTGAACCTGCTGCGCAACGCCATCGACGCGATGCGCGACGTCGGCGGGCGGCGGCGGGCGCTGGCGGCGAGCACCGCGTTCGAGGACGGCCGGGTGACGATCGCCATCCGCGACACCGGCGCGGGCCTGCCGCCCGAGGCGCGCGAGCGGCTGTTCTCGGGTTTCTTCACAACCAAGCCCGAGGGCATGGGCGTGGGGCTGATGTTCTGCCGCACGCTGGTCGAGACCCACGGCGGCCGCATCTGGTTCGAGGCCGGGGAGCCGCATGGCGCGGCCTTCCATATCGCCTTTCCGCCGGCCTGAGCGGGGCTCAGCCCGCCTCGCGCCAGGTGCGCCGCCAGGTCAGCGGCGTGGCGCCCAGGTGGCGGCGGAACAGGCGCGTCAGGTGGGCCTGGTCGCTCAGCCCGCAGCGGGCGGCCACCTGGCTCAGCGGCTCGTCGGTCTCCAGCATCAGCCGTTTCGCCCGCTCCAGGCGCCGCTCGACCACGAAGGCGTGGGGCGTGCGTCCGGTGGTGACCTTGAAGGCCCGGCAGAAATGCCCGCTGCTCAGCTTCGCCGCCGCCGCGAGGTCCGCCACCGCGATGGTCTCGCCCAGGTGCGCGTCCACATGCGCCGTCGCCCGCCGCACCTGCCAGGGCGCGAGCCCGCCGCGCACGATCGAGCGCGGGTCGGCCTCCGGCGCATCGGCCGCATCGTCGGCGTCGGGCGCGGCGGCGGCGTCGATCAGGGTGGCGAGCCGGCGGAGGCAGCGCCTGACCCGGCGCGTATCGCGGTCGAGCGAGGCCTCGGCGTCGGCGAGGAGCCGCGCGGCGACCGCCGTCTGGGCGGGGGGAAGCAGGCTCTGGCTGGGCATCGGGGGGCTCCGGAGGGGTCGTCGCCGCCAGCATAGATCCGTTGCGCGCCGGGAAAATTGGACGGAGGAACCGATCCCCAGACCGATGGGGCGATCCGGCCTATCCCAAGGTATAGGCGCCCGCCCGGCCGCGGTCTCCGGCGCCGGCGGCCGGGGGCGGGGTGGGGGCGGGTTCAGTCCCCCTGTCGCTCCAGCGTCTCGACCGCGCGGACGAGCTCGGCGACGCCGGCGACCCCCATCTTGCGGAACATGCCGGCGCGGTGGACCTTCACGGTGATCTCGGCGATGCCCAGCTCGGCGGCGATCTGCTTGTTCAGCCGGCCGCGCACGATCAGGCCCATCACCTCGCGCTCGCGCGGGGTCAGCGCGTCGTAGCGGGCCTGCAGCTCGGCGCGCCCGCGCTCGGCCTCTGCCTCGCCGGCATGGCGGGCGAAGGCGGCCTCGACCGCGTCGATCAGCTCCTGGTCGCGGAACGGCTTCACCAGCACGTCCAGCGCCCCGTTGCGCATCGCCTGCACCGCCATCGGCACGTCGCCGTAGCCGGTGACGAAGACGATGGGGATGATGCAGCCGCGCTCGGCGAGCCTGGCCTGAAGCTCCAGGCCGCTGATCCGGGGCATCAGCACGTCGACCACCAGGCAGCCCGCCTCGGGCGGCATCCCGGCGTCGAGCAGCGCCTGGGCGGAGGCGAAGAGCCGCGTCTCGATCCCGACCGAGCGCAGGAGGCCGTCGATCGAGGCGCGCATCGCCTCGTCGTCCTCGACCACCACGACCAGGCGGCGGGGCCGGGCCGGGGTCTGCTCCTGGGCTCGCGGGCTGGGCGGCACGATCGTTCCTCCGTCCTGTCGCTCGGCCGGGGCGCGCGGCGCGCCCGGGGCCCGGTCCGTTTGCGACGCGCGGCCGAGGGTCGTCAAGGCGAGGCGTCGCCTGCGCATACGCCGCCCGGCCGCGCGCGGATCTTCGCGCGGGCGGCGGGGCAGGGGGCGCGCCCGGGCGGGCTTGACCTCGCCGGACGCAGCGACGATTCATGATCCGTCGATCAGCGCCGCATCCCAAACTCCGCCGCGCCGCCGTCCCGACCCCTGCCGCCCCATCCTCCGCCGCCGTTCCGGGAGCCTGCATGTCCGTCGAAAGCCGCCGGCAAACGCGTGAAGAGACGCGCGACGCGATCATCGACGCCGCCATCGCGGTGGTCGGCCGCCATGGCTACGCCAAGGCCTCGATGGCGCGGATCGCCGAGGAGGCGGGCATCGCCTACGGCTCGATCTACCTGCATTTCGAGAACCAGCGCGACCTGTTCCTGCACCTGCTGCCGCGCACCAGCCGCGACCTGCGGCGCGAGATCCGCGACCGCGCCGCGGGCCTGCGCGACTTCATGGCGATCGAGACCGCCGGCTTCGACGCGCTGTGCGAGCTGGCGGTGCTGCACCCCGCCCGCCGCCGGGTCTTCGTCGAGGCGCCGTTCTTCGTGCCCGAGGCCTACGACGAGTACCTCGAGCGCATGGCGGGCACCTACCTGCACACGATGCGCGCCTGCAAGGCGCGGGGCGACCTGCCGGGGATCGAGGAGCCGGAGTTCGAGCCGCTGGCCTACAGCCTGATGGGGGCCAAGCAGTTCCTGTTGTACAAGTATCTCGATCCCCAGGCCGGCCAGCGCGCGATGCCGCGGGAGGTGCGCGACAGCTACCTGCGCTTCGTGGCGCGCGGGATCGGGGCGCCCGAGGCGGCGCAGACGGCCGCCGGATCGGGCGCGGCCTGACCCCGGCGCATCTGCGCGATCCGCGCCCCGGGCGAGGGGCGAGGCGGACGCCGAGGCATGTTTTACAAACCGGTTGACAGGTTGGCTGCGCGGTGGGAGGTCTTCCGCAACGAAGACGCCGCCGGGGCCGGAGCCCCGATCGGCGCCGGCTTCCGACGCCGCCCGGACCGATGGGTCCGGCGCCGCGTCGCCCAGCGAACCCCTCGATCCGCGGCCCCATGGCCGTCGCTCGAGGTGCGAAAATGATTGGTGGATCACCCATCATTTCCGGGGCGCGAGGAGCCTGGAGGAAGAGGGAGGACGCCGTGCGCTCACGGTCCGGAACGCGCCCCGCCCCGACGGCGGCGCCACGATCCACGGGTAAAAGACCCGTCGATTCGCATCCGAAAATGATTCGTGGATCATGGATCGGAATCCGCGCCGCGGCGGCGGCCTCGGCCGGCGCCGAGCCCCGCCGGGCGGGGGAGGCGGCGGCATGAGCGCGCTCGATCGCCTCTCCGCCCTCGTCGCCCGCGCGACCGCCTGGCTGGCGGCCTTCGCGGTGCTGGCGATGTGCGTCCACGTCGCCGCCGGGATCCTGACCCGCGCCATCCTCGGCGTGTCGCTGACCGGCACGGTCGAGATCGTCTCCTACTACTGGATGGTGATCATCGCCTTCGCGCCCTGGGCCTTCGCCCAGTGGACGCGCGAGCACATCGCCGTCGACGTGCTGGCCACCATGCTGCCGACGCGGGCGCGGGTGATCCTGCAGTTCGCGGCCAACCTCGCGACGCTCGCGGTCATCTGCCTGATCGCCTGGGCGATGATCGACATGGCGATCCGGGCCACGGGCCTGGGCGAGCTGGTGGAATCCGGCGCCGCCGACATCCCCGTCTGGCCCGCCCGCTGGATCGCGGTGGCGGGCGTCGCGGGGATGATCGTGGTGCTGGCGGCGCAGATCCTGCGCCCCGCCTCGGCCGTCGACCCCGCCCCCCGCCCCGAAGGCTTCCACGACGAGGAGACCGGCCTGTGAGCGTCGAGACCGGATTCTACGCCCTGGGCATCCTCGTGGTCCTGCTGGCCCTGCGCGTGCCCATCGGCATCGCGCTGGTGGCGGTGGCCTTCGGCGGCCTCTACACCCTGCGCGGCTGGGCGCCGGCCTTCGGCGCGCTGCGCTCGGTCCCGTTCGAGTTCGTGGCCCACTGGACGCTGTCGGCGGTGCCGATGTTCATCCTGATGTCGGCCATCGCCGCGCGGGCGGGCCTGACGACCGAGCTCTACAACTCCATGCGCCTGTGGTTCGGCCGCCTGCCCGGGGGGCTCGCCATCGCGACCTCCTTCGCGGGCGCGGGGTTCGCCGCGATCTGCGGCTCCTCGCTCGCCACCACCGCCGCCATGGGGCGCATCGCGGTGCCCGAGATGCTGCGCATGGGCTACGACAAGGGCCTGGCGGCGGGCTGCGCGGCGGCGGTGGGCACGGTGGGCGCGCTGATCCCGCCCTCGATCATCATGGTGATCTACGCGCTCTTCGCCGAGGTCTCGGTCTCCAAGATGCTGATCGCGGGGATCGTGCCGGGGCTGCTGACCACGGTGATCTACGCGGCGATGATCTTCCTGCGCTGCTGGGCGAAGCCCGAGCTCGCCCCCACGCTGGACATGGGCCAGGTCACGCTGGGCCAGAAGGTGCGTTCGCTGCGCAGGGTGGCGCCGGTGGGGGTGATCGCGGCGGCGATGATCGGCTCGATCTACGGCGGCTTCGCCACCGCGACCGAGGCCGGCGCCGTGGGCGCCATCGCCACCGCGCTGGTGGCCTGGTCGCAGCGCGCCTTCCGCCTGTCCGAGCTCAAGGACTGCGCCATCGAGACGGCGACGACCTCGGGCGCGCTGTTCCTGATCGCCATCGGGGCCACGCTGCTGACCCAGTTCCTGGCGCTCAGCGGGCTGCCGTTCTTCCTGTCGAACACGATCAAGGCGATGACCTCGGACCCGGTGGTCATCATCCTGATCTGCTGCGCGCTCTACCTGATCCTGGGCGCCTTCCTCGACACGCTGGGCATCCTGCTGCTGACCCTGCCGATCCTGCTGCCGATCTTCGCCAACGCGCGGATCGACGAGATCTGGGCCGGCGTGATCCTGGTGAAGATGCTCGAGATCGGCCTGCTGACGCCTCCGGTCGGCATGAACGTCTTCGTGATGAACAAGGTGGTCGGCGACACGATCCCGCTCGGCCGGATCTTCCGCGGCGTGTCGTGGTTCCTGCTGGCCGAGGTGGCGATCATGGCCCTGCTGATCGCCTTCCCCGGCCTGATCACCGCGCTGCCCGACCTGATGGTCGAATGACCCCCCGCGCCGGCCCGCCGCGCGCGGCGGGTCGGCGACGGCCTGAACCCGAAACGACCCGCAACGAAACGACCGATTTCCCGGAGGAAACGCCATGACCAGACGTCTCGACCTCGCCGCCGCGCTGGCGGCCGCCGCCCTCGCCGTCGCCGCCCCCGCGACGGCCGAAACCTCGTTCGTGCTGGGCCAGTATTCCGGCCCCAACCAGCCGCTGAACGCCCGCGGCATGATCCCCTTCCTCGAGGCGCTGCAGGAGCGGTCGGGCGGCGAGATCCAGACCACCTTCGCCGGCGGCGGCGCGGTGGTGACCGCCAAGACCACGCTCCACGCCCTGAAGGACGGGCTGGTGGACGCGGCCTTCGTGCCGACCGTCTACTACCCCGCGGAGCTTCCGGTCGGGAACATCATCGTCAACCTGGGCGCGATGCTCTCGAACGTGCCGGCCGCCATCGGGGCGATGAACGAGGTGATGCTGCTCGACTGCCCCGAGTGCGACGCCGAGGCCGCCCAGTGGAACATGCGCTACATCGGGTCCTGGTCGCTGACGCCCTATGACCTGATCTGCACCAAGCCGGTGCGCACCGCCGCCGACGTGCAGGGCCTGCGCATCCGCTCGGCCGGGCACACGGTGCCGCTGGCGACCGCGCTGGGCGCCTCGCCGATCAACGTGCCCTCCTCCGAGGTCTACGAGGTGATGGAGCGCGGGCAGGTCGACTGCGCCTTCTCCCCGCCCAACTGGCTCGACGCCAACTCGCTGGGCGAGGTCGCGAAGTTCGTCACCGACGTCAACGCCGGCTCGGTGCCCAACCCGCACTTCCTGATGATGCGCGAGGACCTGTGGCAGGACCTGACCGCCGAGCAGCAGGCCCTGGTCATGGAGCTGTCGCCCATCGCCTCGGCCGGCGGCTACTTCGGCACGCTGGAGACGGACGAGACGGCGCTCGCCGCCGAGGGGATCGAGACCATCGCCCCCGACCAGACCCTGGTCGCCGCGATGGAGGCCGCCGCGAAGGACGCGCTGCCCTCCGCCGTCGCCTCGGCCAAGGAGAAGGGCGTGGAGAACGCGCAGGAGATCGCCGAGCGCTTCCTCGCCGCCTACGAGAAGTGGAAGGGCCTGGTCGACGGCGTGGACAGCGAAGAGGCCTATGCCGAGCTGCTCCGCAAGGAGATCTTCGCCAAGTGGCAGCCCCAGGGCTGACCGACTGAGCGCCGCCTGACCGCGGCCCGACCGACCTCGCCCGCCGCCGCGCGCCCCTGGATCGCGGCGGCGGGCCTCTCACCGTTCACGGGACCCCGCGCATGTTCATCAAGACCGTCGCCCGCGACCCCTCGCTCGAAGCCTTCCGCCAGGAGGTCCGCGCCTTCTGCCGCGAGGAGATCTCGGGCGAGTTCGGCCGCAAGCTCCACCTCGGCCAGCACCTGACGAAAGAGGAGCACCACGCCTGGCTGAAGGCGCTGGCCGCCCGCGGCTGGCTGGCCGGCCACTGGCCGAAGGAGCACGGGGGGCTGGGCTGGTCGCCCCAGCAGGTCGAGATCTTCCATGACGAGACCGGCGGCGCCGGCGCGCCCTGGCTGATCCCCTTCGGCGTCACCATGGTGGGCCCGGTGATCTACACCTTCGGCACGCCCGAGCAGAAGGCCAAGCACCTGCCGGGGATCGTGGCGAACGACGTGTGGTGGTGCCAGGGCTATTCCGAGCCGGGCTCGGGCTCGGACCTCGCCTCGCTGCGCACCCGCGCGGTGCGGGGGACGGACGCCGAGGGCGACCACTACATCGTCAACGGCCAGAAGATCTGGACGACGCTCGCCCAGTGGGCCGACTGGATCTTCTGCCTGGTGCGCACCGATCCCGACGCGCCCAAGCAGAAGGGCATCTCGTTCCTGCTGATCGACATGAAGACCCCGGGCGTGACGGTGCGCAAGATCGACACCATCGACCTGGGCCACCACGTCAACGAGGTGTTCTTCGACAACGTCCGCGTCCCCGCCGAGAACCTGGTGGGCGAGGAGAACAAGGGCTGGACCTACGCCAAGTTCCTGCTGGGCTACGAGCGCGCCGCCGGCGGCGCGACGGGCAAGTACGTCCACTACCTCAACAAGCTGCGCGAGCTGCTCTCGCAGACCTGGGAGGGGGGGAAGCCGCTGTCCGAGACGCCCTCGTTCCGCAAGCGGCTGGCGCGCCACGAGGTCGACCTCGCCGCGCTGAAGGCGCTGGCCGCCGACCAGCTCGCGACCTCGGAGACGGGGGCGCCCTCGCTGACGGGCGCCGCGGCGGTGAAGCTGCGCGCCTCCAACCTCCAGCAGTCGATCCTCGAGACGATGACCGCCGCGCTGGGCCGCCACGGGCTCGCCTACCAGGCCGACGCGCTGTGGGCCGGCTGGAACGGGGAGCTGCTGGGGCCCAAGGAGTCGGCCGGCATCCTCTACGAACATCTCTATCGCCGCGCGGCCACCATCTACGGCGGCTCGTCCGAGGTGCAGCGCACCATCATCGCCAAGGGCGCCCTGGGGCTCTGAGGAGGACCGACATGCCTGCATTCGACGCCGAGGAGCGCGCGCTCCTGCACGACGCCGCGACCGCCTGGTTCGCCGGCAACTATTCCACCGACCACGCCCGCGCCCAGGCCGGGACCGACGACGGCTTCGACCGGGCGGCGTGGAAGGCCTGGGCCGAGATGGGCTGGCTCGGCCTCGCCCTGCCGGAGGCCGCCGGCGGCTCCGAGGGGGGGCTGACCGAGCTCGCCATCCTCTTCGCCGCCGCGGGCGGGAGCCTGGCGCAGGAGCCGCTGCTCCCCTGCCTCGGCCTCGCCGCCCCCGCGATCGCGGAGCTGGGAACGTCCGACCAGGTCGCCGCCCTCGACGCCGTGGCGCGGGGCGAGCGGATCCTGGGCTTCCTGCACTACGAGCCGACCTCGGGCTACGCGCGCGACCATGTCGAGACGCTGGCCGAGCGCGGCGGCGACGGCTGGGTGCTGACCGGCGCCAAGGCCTTCGCGCTGGGCGCGGGTTCGGCCGACGCGCTGCTGGTCTCGGCCCGCATCGGCTCCGCCTCCGGCCCGGTCGCCCTGTTCGAGGTTCCCGCCGACGCGCCGGGGCTGGAGCTGACGCCGGCGCCCGCGCTCGATGGCCGGCGCGGCGCGGCCGCACGGCTCGCGGCCGTGCGCCTGCCCGAGGGCGCGCTGCTGGGCGGGGTCGAGGACGACCGGCTGGCCTTCATCGACCGTCTGCTCGACCGCGCGGGCCTGCTGGTCTGCGCCGAGGCCGCGGGCGCGATGACCCGCGCCGCCGCCGCGACGACCGACTATCTCAAGCAGCGCAAGCAGTTCGGCGCGCCGCTCTCGACCTTCCAGGTGATCCAGCACCGCCTCGCCGACCTCCAGGTCCGCTGCGAGGAGGCGCGCGCCGTCACCCACTCGGCGCTCGAGGCGCAGGACGCGGGCGCCCCCAACGCCGCCGAGGCGGCGCGCCAGGCGCGCGTCACCGTGGGCGAGGACGCCCGCGTGGTCGGGGCCGAGGCGGTGCAGCTTCACGGCGGCATGGGCATGACCGAGGAGCTCGCCGCCGGGCGCTTCTACAAGCGCCTCGTCATGCTCGAGGCGCTGTTCGGCGACGGCGACTGGCACCTGGAGCGGCTGGCCGCGGACATCGACGTCTCGGCGCTGGCCGAGGCCGCGGCGCGCGCCCACCTCGCGACGGCGGAGGCCTGAGCCGATGCCCCGCTTCGCCGCAGAGCTCGCCCGCCTCCGCCCCGACGAGACGGCGCTGGCCGACCCCGCCCGCGCGCTCGGCTGGGGGGAGGTGGACGACGTCCTGAACCGGATCGCCAACGGGCTCGCCGCGCTGGAGATCCCCGACGGGCGCCGCGTCGCCGTCTTCGCCGAGAACGCCGTCGAGACCGCGCTCGCCAATCTCGGCGGGCTGATCGCGGGCCTGTCGGTCACCCCGGTCAACTTCCACCTGACCGCCGAGGAGGCCGCCTACATCCTCGAGACGGCGAAGGTCTCGGTCCTGTTCGTGGATGCCAAGACCGCCGACCGCGGGCTCGCCGCCGCGCAGATCGCGGGCGTGCCGACGGTGATCGGCTGGCACGGCGCGCCCGCGCCGGTCCTCGATTTCGAGACCTGGCTCGCCGCCCAGTCCGGGGCGCCCTGCGCCGAGGATCACCCGCCGCGGCCGAACCTGCTGTTCACCTCCGGCACCACCGGCCGCCCCAAGGCGGTGGAGCTGCCGCCCACCATGTTCGCCGGCGGCGCCACGATCTCCGACCACCTCGCGGCCCTGGGGCAGGACCCGCGGGCGCCGCTTGGCAAGCACCTGGTGGTCGGGCCGATGTATCACACCGGCCCCCTGTCGGGCGCGCGGCTGCTGGCGGCGGGCACGCCCTCGGTGATCCTGGGCCGCTTCGACGCCGAGGCGGTGCTGGCCGCGATCGAGACGCACCGGATCGGGACCACGGTGATGGTCCCCACCCATTTCGTCCGCCTGCTGGCCCTGCCCAGGGAGGTGCGCGCGAAATACGACGTCTCCTCCCTCCAGCGGGTCAACCACACCGGCGCCAAGTGCCCGGTGGAGGTGAAACGCGCGATGATCGAGTGGTGGGGCCCGGTCCTGGTCGAGGCCTACGGCGCGACCGAGATCGGCACCACCAATTCCATCGACTCCCACGAATGGCTCGCCCGCCCCGGCTCGGTCGGCAAGGCCCAGCCGCCGTTCCGCAACCTGGTGCTGGACGAGGACGGGAACGAGGTTCCCCCGGGGACCGAGGGCCGCCTGTGCTTCGTGGACGAGACCGGGCGCGGCCCGATCTACCACGACGACCCCGAGAAGACCGCGGTCGCCTACGTGAAGCCGGGCGTGTTCACCATCGGCGAGATCGCCTTCATGGACGACGACGGCTACGTGTTCATCACCGACCGCTTCTCGGACATGGTCGTCTCGGGCGGGGTGAACATCTACCCCGCCGAGGCGGAGAACGTGCTGATCGACCATCCCGGCGTCGCCGACGTGGCCTGCGTCGCCGCCCCTCACCCGGAGATGGGCGAGGAGCTGGTGGCGCTGATCGTGCCCGAGGATCCCGCCGCGCCCCCCGACCCCGACGAGGTGATCGCCTGGTGCCGCGCGCGCCTGTCGACCTTCAAGTGCCCCCGCCGCGCGATCCTGCGCGACGACCTGGGCCGCAACGCCATGGGCAAGCTGAACAAGCGCGCCCTGAAGGCCCCGTTCTGGGCCGCCGAAAAGGAGGGCGCCGCATGACCTACGAGACCCTGAGGGTCGAGACCCCGGCCGAGGGCGTGGCCCGCATCACGCTCTCGCGCGTCGAGATGCGCAACGCGCAGAACGAGACGCTGCTCTACGAGCTCAACGCCGCCTTCGACGCCGCCGCCCACGATCCGGCGGTGAAGGTGATCGTGCTGGCGGGCGACGGCCCGCACTTCTCCTCGGGCCACGACCTGCGCGGGGCGCGGGACATGACCCAGTTCACCCCCGTCACCGCCTGGGGCGGGGTCGCGGCCGAGGAGAAGGGCGTCGCCGGCCGCCAGGCGCGGGAGGAGGAGATCTACCTCGGCTTCTGCCGCCGCTGGCGGGATCTGCCGAAGCCCACGATCGCGCAGGTGCAGGGCAAGGCCATCGCCGGCGGGCTGATGCTGGTCGCCGTCTGCGACCTGGTGGTCGCCTCCGAGGACGCCCAGTTCTCCGACCCCACCGTGGCGTTCGGGGTGAACGGGGTGGAGTGGTTCTCCCACCCCTGGGACTTCGGCATCCGCAAGGCGAAGGAGATGCTGTTCACCGGCGCCGCCTTCTCCGCCGCCGAGGCGGAGCGGATGGGCTTCGTCAACAAGGTCGTCGCCCGCGACGCGCTGGAGGCGGAGACGCTGGCGCTGGCCTCGCGCATCGCCCAGCGGCCCGCCTTCGGCCTGCGGCTGGCCAAGCAGGCGATGAACCAGGCGCAGGACGCGCAGGGCTTCCAGACCGCCCAGAACGCGGCGATGTCGCTGCACCTGATGGGCCACGCCCATAACGAGATCGTCCACGGCATGCTGGTCGATCCCGCGGGGGCGGAGATCATCCGCCGCGAAGCCAAGGCGAAGTGACCGCGTCCGCCGGGCCGCGCCTGCGGCCCGGCGGCGCCCCTCCGCCCCGCTCCGGGGCGGGGGCGCTAAAAAATAAAACCGGTCAGCCGGTTTTATTATTGAAGCCCGACGCGTCCGACGGCATCTTGCGGGCCGACGAAACGACGCCGGAGGAGCGCCGCGATGGCCTTGCGCACGCGTGTGACGGAGCTGCTGGGGATCGAGCATCCCATCGTGATGGGCGGCCTGACCTTCTACGGGCGGGCGGAGCTGGCGGCCGCCGTCTCCAACGCCGGCGCGCTGGGCATGCTGACCGCGCTGACCCAGCCCTCGCCCGAGGCGCTGGCCGCCGAGATCGCCCGCTGCCGCGGGATGACCGACCGCCCCTTCGGCGTGAACCTCACGATCCTGCCCACCATCGACCCGGTCCCCTACGACGCCTACCGCCGCGCGATCATCGAGGGCGGCGTGCGCGTGGTCGAGACCGCGGGGCGCAACCCCGAGCCCCATGTCGAGGCGTTCCGCGCCGCCGGCGTGAAGGTGATCCACAAGTGCGCCAGCGTCCGCCACGCCCTGTCGGCGGAGCGGATGGGCGTCGACGTGATCTCGATCGACGGGTTCGAGTGCGCGGGGCACCCGGGGGAGGAGGACGTGGGCGGCCTGGTGCTGATCCCCGCCGCCGCCGACCGGGTGACGATCCCGATGATCGCCTCGGGCGGCTTCGCGGACGGCCGCGGCCTCGCCGCCGCGCTGGCGCTGGGGGCCGAGGGGATCAACATGGGCACCCGCTTCTGCGCCACGGCCGAGGCGCCCGCCCATCGCGCGATCAAGGATTTCCTGGTCGCCAACGACGAGCGGGCGACGAACCTGATCTTCCGCTCCCTGCGCAACACCGCGCGGGTGGCGAAGAACGCCGTCTCCGACGAGGCGGCGGCCCGGCTCTCGGTCCCCGGCGCGGGGTTCGAGACGGTGGCGGAGCTCGTCTCCGGCAAGCGCGGGCGGGAGGCGCTGGTCTCGGGCGACGTCGACGGCGGCATCATCTGGGCCGGGCAGGCGCAGGGGCTGATCCACGACGTGCCGACCTGCGCCGAGCTGATCGCGCGCATCATAGCCGAGGCCGAGGAGATCATCGACGGACGCTTCCGGAGGATGCGGGCATGAGCGGGACGAAGCCGATCGACGCGGTGAAGGCGCGGATGGAGGCGACCTTCGCCCGCTGGACCCGCGAGACGACGCTCGCCCAGATGCGCGCCGACTTCGACGACGCGCTGGGGGGGACGGAGGATGTCCCCTTCCGCGCGGTCGAGGTCGCGGGGATGCCCGGCGCCTGGTTCGGGACGGCGGGGGAGGGCGTTCCGCCGGCCGCGATCCTCTACGTGCATGGCGGCGGCTACCAGGTGGGCTCGATCCGCTCGCACCGCGGGCTGATGGGGCGGCTCAGCGCGGCGGCGGGGCTGCCGCTGCTGGCCTTCGACTACCGACTGGCGCCGGAGCATCGGCATCCCGCCGCGCTCGACGACTGCCTCGCCGCCTGGCGCTGGCTGCTGGGGCAGGGCGTGACGCCCGGGCGCGTCGCCATCGCCGGCGACAGCGCCGGCGCGGCGCTGGCGCTGGCGACGATGCTGCGGGCCAGGGCCGAGGGGACGCCCCTGCCGGGGGCGGCCGCGCTGCTCTCGCCCTGGCTGGATCTCGAGGCGACGGGGGAGTCGCTGACCACCCGCGCGGGCCTCGACCCGATGACCCCGCGCGAGAAGCTGCAGGTGATGGCGCGCCTCTACCTCGGGCGCGAGGGCGACCCGCGCCACCCGTTCGCCTCGCCGATCCATGGCGACTTCGCGGGCCTGCCGCCGACCGTGGTGCACGTGGGCGACCACGAGGCGATCCTGAGCGATTCCGAGACCTTCGCCGACCGCGCCCGCGCGGCCGGCGTGGCGGTGGAGCTCGAGGTCTGGCCGGAGATGATCCACCACTTCCAGATCTTCCCGGAACTGCCGGAGGCGGAGCGCTCGCTGGCGAAGATCGGCGCCTTCCTCAGGGCGCGGGTGGGGTAGGGCGCCGCCGGCCGAAAGGGGGGCGGCGCATTGAAATACGGCCTACGCCAGCGGCATGCCGCCCGAGACGCCCAGCGTCTCGCCCGTCACGAAGCCCGCCTCGCGCGAGGCGAGATAGGCGACGGCGGCCGCCACCTCCTCTGGCGCGCCGAGGCGGCGGAGCAGGGTCGAGCCCTCCATCGCGTGCAGCAGCTTGTCGCCGCCCGCCGCCACCGCCTGGCGCAGCAGGGGCGTGTCGACGGGGCCGGGCAGGACCGTGTTGACGGTGATCCCGTAGCGCGCGTTCTCCATCGCCAGCGACTTGCTGAAGGCCTCCAGCCCGGCCTTGGCGGCGGCGTAGACCGCCCCCCCGCGCGAGCCCAGGCGCCCGGCCTCCGAGCCGATCATCAGCAGCCGCCCGAAGCCCTGCGCCTGCATGGCGGGCAGCACGGCCTGGGTCACGCAGAAGGCGGCCTCGAGGTTGATGGCGAGCAGGCGGCGCCAGTCCTCCTCGGTCGTCCGGGTGAAGAAGGCGTGCTGGTCCACGCCGGCGTTGTTCACCGCGACGTCGAAGGGGCCGAGGCGGGCGACGGCCGCGCGCACGGCCGCGAAGTCGGTGAGGTCGACGGCGGCGAAGGCCGCGCCGGTCTCGTCGGCCAGGGCCTCGGCCGCCGCGACGTCGCGGTCGAGGATCGCGACCCGCGCGCCCTCCTCCGCCAGCCGCCGGACCACGGCCGCGCCGATGCCGGCCGCGCCCCCGGTGACGAGGGCGCGCAGGTTCTGGAGGCGGGCCTGGAACTCCACCTTCAGCGCCCCTCGAAGACCGGCTTGCGCTTCTCGATCACCGCCTTCAGCCCTTCGAGCGAGTCCGCGGTGCCCGACAGCTGCGAGGTCTCGCGCGCCTCGTCGGGAAGCGAGGCGTCGAAGCCCCGCGCGAGCCCGTTCCACATCAGCCGCTTGGTGGCCGCCTGCGCCCGCGGCGCCCCGTCGGCGAGCTGGCGGGCGAGGGCGCGGACCTCCGCGTCCAGCGCCTCGTCCGGGACCACGCGGGTGACGAGGCCGATGCGCCCGGCCTCCTCCGCCTCGACGAAGCGGTTGGTCAGCACGATGTCCATGGCTCGCCGGAAGCCCACCAGCCGCGCGAGCGTCGCCGTGGCGCCGCCGTCGGGCGCCATGCCCACGCGGGTGGCGCCGGCCATGAATCGGGTCGAGGCTCCGCAGATCGCGATGTCGGCCGCGCAGGTCAGCCCCATCCCGGCGCCGCCGGTGGCGTAGCCCTGGATCTTCGCGATGACTGGAACTTCCAGGTTGGTCAGGCCCGAGACGCAGGTTTGGAGATACGCCGTGGCCATCCGCAGGAAATTCGGCAGGTCCTCGCCCTTCGAGAAGAACTCCTTCACGTCGCCGCCCGCGCAGAAGATGCGGCCACGGCCCGAGAGGATCACGGCCCGCACCCGGCGGTCGCCGTGCACGGTCATGATCGCCTCGTGCAGGCGGCGGCCGAGCTCGAGGGAGAAGCCGTTGGCGGCCTCGGGGCGGTTGAGCTCGATCTCGGCTATGCCGTCGGCGTAATGGACCAGCACGGGGCCCTCGGCGATCAGCGCCTCGGTCCCCTGGGGGGCGTGGTCTTGCATGGGTCTCTCCTCCCGCAGGCGTTCCTCAGACGAGGAAGGACAGCGTCCAGATCGCCTTGTTGTTGTTGACCAGCACGACCTTCTTGAAGGCCATCCGCAGCTCGCCCTCGATCCGGCGCAGGGTGTATTCCGCCCGCGCGCCCCAGACGACGTCGCCGCGCAGGTTGGTCTCGAAGATCATCACGTTGGCGGCGACGCGGATGTCGTCGCGCTCGCTCTCCAGCAGCTCGACGTTGGAGATCACCCGCGCGAGCTGGCTGGGCGGGGTCTGCGAGTGCCGCCGCCCCGTCTTCAGCTGCCGGATCCGCAGCGCGATGCGGGAGCGGTTGTCGTAGATCATCGACATCTGCCGCTCGGGGTCGATGTCCGCGCCGTTGGCGGGCACCCAGTAGAGGGCGTCGTCGGTCCACAGCGCCTCCCACCCGTCGTAGTCGTGCGTGTCCTGAAGGCGGGCCTCCCGGTAGAGGAACTGGGAGACCTCGAAATGCAGGGCGGGGTCGGCGCGGACCGCGGTCTTGTCGGCGCCGGTCCATTCCTTGAGGATCTCGGGGCCGGCGATGTCTTCGGCTGCGATGGACATGGATCAGGCCTCCCGACCGGGGCGCGACATGACCGAGCGGTAGTGCTCCCAGATGTGGCGGCTGGGCAGGTCGTCGGTGGAATGGGCGATGGTGAAGCCGTCCTCGTCCTGCCGCTCCCGGTGCTCGCCGCGTTTCAGGAACAGCCACTCGGGATCCCGGATCTCGAGGCCGCGCTGGTTGCGCTCGTACATCTCGGTGTCGTCGGCGAGCAGGAAGCCCGCGGGCCCGACCGAGCCCATGGTCTGCTGGCGCAGGCGGCGGTTCATGTCGGGCGCGCCCTTGAATTGGATCGCGGTGACGTTCTGGATCGACTCGTTGGCCGAGACCGGCTGGATCACGAAAATCTGGATCTCGGCGATGAAGAGGTTGGGGAAGATCATGACGTGGGGCATGCCGTCGATCATGATCTCGCGGGCCTTCTCCGGCCCGTAGGCCGCGTTCATCTGCTCCACGTAGGCGGGCAGCTTGGCGGCGGTGGTCCCGAACCAGCTGAGCGGCTCGTCGCGGCGGCGGAACTCGGGGCGCACGTCGACCTCGGTGTGCCCGTTGCCCAGCGCGCGGGTCACGCAGACCGCGTCGTCGCCGTAGATCGAGCCTATCTGGCTGTCCGAGACCGAGAAGATCGAGGAATGCACGAAGGCGGGGTGGTAGCCGTCGCACTCGTTCTCGAGGATGAACTTCCAGTTGGCCTTGGTGCGGTGCTTGAGGAAGCCCGCGGTGACCTCGATCTCGCCGGTGGGGGAGTTGTCGCAGGCCTGGTCGATGGTGCGTTTCGCCCCCGCCAGGTGCTCCTCCAGCGGGATCACCTCGGGGTCCATGCAGCCGAAGACGAAGCCGCGGTAGGATTCGACCCGCGGCACCTGGCCGAGGCCGAGCTCGCTCTTCGGCGCGTCCTTGTAGCCCTCCGGGAAGGCGTAGCCGATCAGTCGGCCGTCGTTGGCGAAGGTCCAGGAATGGTAGGGGCAGGTGAAGCGGGCGCGGTTGCCCTTCTCCTGCACGCAGACGGCGTTGCCACGGTGGGGGCAGCGGTTCAGCAGCAGCCGGACCTCGCCCTTCATGTCGCGCACCATCAGCACCGGCATGGGCCCGAGGCTCTTGGTCACGAAGTCGTTCGCGTCCGGGATCTCGCTCTCGTGGCCGATGTAGACCCAGGTGCGGAACCAGATCTTCTCGACCTCCTCGCGGAAGATCGCCTCGTCGTAATAGAGCGAGCCGTGGACCCGGCCGGGTTCGATCAGGCCGTCCCAGCGGCCGGAGTGGGGGGAACCGTCCATGTCGGCCTCCGTGAGTGGGTGGCGGGGGCGCGGCTCGGGGCGAGGCGCGGCTGCGAGTCAATAAACCGGACAGGCGTTTTATTAATTTGCTTCGATGCAGCGGTCAACCATCGAGGCGACGATCGAAGGGTCGCGGGCGAAGCGCGTCAGGACGCTTGACCGGCGCGGTTGCAGCGGCGTAACCAACATATTAACCGGACGTCCGTCTTGAAATTGAATAGCACCTCCGCGCCGCCCCTGCAAAGGGCCGATGCCGCGGCGGCGCGCAGGGAGGCTCCCCGCCATGAACGCTTTCGCCCAGACCCCGCCCGAGAAGGGCTTCCGCCTGCCCGACCCCGACTTCGTGCCCGAGGAGCTGCAGATGCTCCGCGCCCAGGTGCGCCGCTTCGTGGAGACCGAGATCCAGCCCCATGCCGAGGCCTGGGAGGAGGCCGGCGAGATCCCGCGCGAGCTGTTCCGCAAGCTCGGCGCGCTGGGCCTGCTGGGGATGCAGCACGCCGAGGACTATGGCGGCACCCAGATGGGCGCGCTCGCCTCGGTGGTTTTCGGGGAGGAGCTCAGCCGCTCCACCTTCGGGGGCGTGACCGCGGCGATCACCGTGCACACCGACATGTCGGCGAGCCACATCTCCCGCGTCGGCACGCCCGAGCAGAAGGCCGAATGGCTGCCCCGGATCTGCGCCGGAGAGGTCGTGTGCGCCATTGCGGTGACCGAGGCGGGCGGCGGCTCGGACGTGGCGGGGCTGCGCACGCGGGCGCGCCGCGACGGGCCCGGCGAGGACGCGGACTGGATCATCGACGGCTCGAAGATGTTCATCACCAACGGCGTCTACGGCGACCTGCTGATCGTCGCCGCCCGCACGGGCGGGGAGGGCGCGCGCGGCGTGTCGCTGTTCCTCGTCCCCCGCGACACGCCGGGCGTGAGCGTGGCGCAGAAGCTGAAGAAGCACGGCTGGCTCAGCTCAGACACCGCCGAGCTCTACTTCGATTCCGTGCGCGTCCCCGCCTCCGCCCTGCTGGGCGGCGAGAACCGCGGCTTCTACGCGATCATGCAGGGCTTCGAGCATGAGCGCCTGATGATCGGCGCCTTCTCGGCCGGGGAGGGCGCCAAGGCGATCGAGCTGACGCTCGACTACGTCCGCCAGCGCCGCGCCTTCGGCAAGACCATCTGGGACCAGCAGGCCACCCGCCAGCGTCTGGCGATGCTGGCGAGCCAGGTGGCGATGGTGCGCGCGCTGACCTACCAGACGGCGGTGGCGCTGGACGCGGGCCGGCCGGTCAGCCTCGAGACCGCGATGATCAAGTCCACCGGCCCGGAGATCCTGCACGAGGTCGTGCACGGCTGCCTCCAGCTCCACGGCGGGACCGGCTACATGCGCGGAACCCCCATCGAGCGCATGGCCCGCGACGCCCGCATCCTGCGCATCGGCGGCGGCGCGACGGAGGTGATGCTGGAGGAGGTCGCCAAGCGGATCTGAGCGGGGCAGGGCGGGGGCGCGTCGACAAGCGCCCGACGCCCGCCTCGGCATGGCGGGGATGGCGCATTGAAATGCGCCCTACGGAGGCGGCCGGCGGGTGCATCCCGTCCATCCCGTAGGGCGCATTTCAATGCGCCGTCCGCGCGCGCCGCCCGTCGGACCCGACCCGACGAGCGGCCGCGCCTTATTTCTTCAACGTCGCCAGCCGGTCCTGCGTGCGGCCGGCCGCGCCGAACTCCGACGGCGCCAGGCCCTCGAAGGCGGTGATCCGCCCCCAGGCGGCGGCCACGTCCTCGACCGAGGCGGGGCCGTGGGGGTCGAACTGCACGCCCTGGCTCTCGAAATAATGCAGCCGCCCGAAGCCGCCGGCGGCCGCGGTGACGATCACGCCGGTGTCCTGGCAGGCCTCGGAGGCGAGATAGGCCACCGCCGGGGAGACATGGGCGGGGTCGAGCATCGCGAGATAGTCCTCCGGGATCCCGAGGTTCTCGGTCATGCGGCTGCGCGCGCCCGGCGAGACGGCGTTGACCAGCACGTTCTTCTTCGCGCCCTCGATCGCCAGCGTCCGCATCAGCCCCAGCAGCCCCTCCTTCGCCGAGCCGTAGTTGGCCTGCCCGAAGTTGCCGGAGGTGCCCGCCACGGATGTGGTGAAGATCACCCGCCCGTACCCCTGGTCGAGCATGTGTCCCCAGGCGGCCTTGGTGCAGAACACCCCGCCCCAGTAGTGCACGTCGAAGACCGCGCGGAAATCGTCGAGGTTCGCCTTGGCGAAGGACTTGTCGCGCAGGATGCCGGCGTTGTTCACCAGCACGTCGATCCGCCCGAAGGCGCGGAGCGCGGCGTCGACGATGGCCTCGCCGCCCTCCTTCATCGCCACGCTGTCGTAGTTGGCCACCGCCTCGCCGCCGGCGTCGCGGATCTCGTCCACCACGCGGTCGGCGGCGGCCATGTTCTCGCCCGAGCCGTCCATCGCGGAGCCGAGGTCGTTGACCACCACCTTCGCGCCCTGCTTCGCCAGCAGCAGCGCGTGGGCCCGGCCCAGCCCCGCGCCGGCCCCGGTCACCACGGCCACGCGGCCCTCCAGCCTCAACGTCATGTCGCTTCCTCCCGATCCGGATTCGAGTCCGGTTTTCCATGGCCGGGAGGAAAGCAGCCGGCGACGGCGCCGTCCACCGGCCTCGCTCGACCTCAGGCGGGCTGGCGGCGCGCCTCGAGGATGCGGTCGACGGCGATGCGGGCCGTCTCGGCGCAGGCCTGGGTGCCGCCGTTGCCGTAGGTCTTCACCGCGTCGCCCACGCACCACAGGCCCGCGATCCCCGTCTCCTGCTCCATGTCGTAGCCGGCGCCGGAGCGCTGGGCCGGCCATTCGTCGCGCATCACCCGGATGGAGAGGATCTTCGCCGCGTCGTCGAAGCCCGGGAACTGCTCGCGCAGGTCTTTCAGCCCGTTCTCGACCTCGGCCTCCGAGTCGAAGTTGCCGATGGCGGGGCGGGGCACGGCGTAGGCGACGTATTGATGCCAGCCCTCGGGCGCGAGCTCGGGGCAGGCGGCGGTCAGGTTCGCCATGTTGCACAGCCGCCCCGTCGCGGTGCGCCCGAAGGTCATGATGCCGGGGGCGGGCATGATGTCCTCGCGGGTCGCGAAGTTGTAGACGATGTTGGCGGCGGGCCTCAGCACCTCCTGCGTGCGGCGGACGTAGTCGGGCGAGAGATGCGCCCCCGCCAGCCCGACCAGCGCCCGCGGACCGCCGTTGAAGATCACCGAGGGGGCGGTCACGCGCACCGTCTCGTCCCCGCGCCGGATCAGGACGGCGCGCACGGCCCCGTCCTCGATCTCCAGGTCCACGGCCGGCGCCTCCAGCCAGACCTCGCCGCCCAGCCGCTCCACCGCCGCGGCGAGCGCCGCCCAGGCGCCGCCGGTGCCCTGCGGGTGGAAGCCGAAGCGTTTGAAGGCGCCCTTGGAGGTGAAATAGGTCAGGAAGGCGCGGGCCGGGATCTCGTCGGCGTTCATCGCGAAGATCGCGGCGCACAGGTTGCGGAAGATCGCGTGCACCGTGGCGTTCGAGGTGTAGCGCTTCAGCCAGTCCTCGGTGGACTCGCGCCCGTCGGGCAGGGAGCCGGAGCGCGCCTGCGCGAACTGGTCCAGCACGCGCGAGGCCTGCTTGGTCAGGCCGCCCAGCAGCATCCCCAGCCCGCCCTTCTGGACGTTCACCACCTTGCGGTCGAGGTAGAAGACCGTGGCGGGGTTGGGCTCGCGGATCTCCAGCTCCGCGCCGGCGAGGCGGAAGGTCTCCTCGAAGACGCCGCCGGGCTCCAGCGCGATGGCGCCCATGTTGACCCGGTGGCCGTCGATGACCTCGGTGCCCGCGCGCCCGCCCAGCCAGGCGTGGTCGTCGATCAGCAGGGTGCGCAGCCCGGCCGCGGCGGCGCGCGCCGCGGCGCAGCAGCCCCCCGCGCCGGCGCCGATCGCCACCACGTCGAAACGGTCGTCGGTCCGCATCTCCGAATCCTCCCTTTGGGTCGTTGGGACCGAATCATAATCCGTCCGGCCGTCTTGTTAATCTTTCATCGACCGGTTCGCGCCGCAACCATCCCCGTCTTGCCCGCGCCGCCCGGGTTTGCGACAACGTAAGGGCGAACGTGCAGCAGAGGACGACCGCATGGCCCGGACCCAGTCGCAGCTCTACCCCGAGATCCGGGAAAAGATTCTCCGGACCGCCGGCAAACTGTTCGCCGAGAAGGGGTTCGCGACGGCGACCATCCTCGACCTCGCCAAGGCCTGCGATTCGTCGCGCGGGGCGCTCTACCACTACTTCGGATCGAAGGAGGAGATCCTCGCCGAAATCATCGAGGGCCACGTGGCCGAGATGCTGGGCGAGCTGGAGGCGATCGAAAGCCAGCGCCTGGAGCCCGAGGCGCACCTGAGCGAGGTCGCCCGCTGCATCATGCGCCTGAACGCGGTGAACGCCCACGAGCAGGTGGTTCTTCTCAACGATTTCAACCTGCTGGAGCCCGAGCTCCAGCGCAAGATCGCCGCCGACCAGCGCAAGATCGTGGCCATCGTGCGCAACGCGCTGGCACGGCTGGACGACTCGCGCCGGCTGGCGATCAGCTCCGACAGCACCTACGCGATGATGCTGCTGGGGATCCTGAACTACACCTTCGCCTGGTACGACCGCGACGGCCCGATCTCCCCCGAGGCCTTCGCCGACCGCACCGTCGACATCTTCCTCAACGGGTTCCGCAGCGCGCCGCGGCCGGAGTAAGGGCGGGCGGCGCCCCCGCCAGCGTCGCGCGCCATTATAAAAAGCCGTCCGTTCGGATTATATCTCCCCCTGGCGATCGGTTTCGCGCATTCATCGGTTGCGCGTGGAACGATCTGTGATAGAGACTCATAAAAAAGCCGAACGTCCAGACTGCTAATTCCTGCAGCAGGCGTCGGCGACCACGACCCCAGCCGCCGCCAGGGAGGGCGACGACTTGAACCGGACCGAGACCACCGCGGCCCCCGCCCCGACGGCCGCCCCGCCGCCCCCGCTGCTCGAGATCCGAAACGCCCGGATCGTCTACGACCACGCGGTCGAGGCGGTGCGCGACGTCTCGCTCAGCGTGCCGCGGGGCTCGGTGGTGGCGCTGCTCGGCTCGAACGGGGCGGGCAAGTCGACGCTGCTCAAGGCGCTGACCGGAACGCTGGCGCTGGAGGAGGGCGAGGTCGAGAAGGGGGCGATCCTGCTCGACGGCGAGGATCTGGCCCGCACGCCGACCGACCGCATCGTCACCCGCGGCGTCTCGCTGGTCCCCGAGGGGCGGCGCCTGTTCGCGAACCTCACGGTCGAGGACAACATCACCATGGGCGGGCACCTGAAGAGCTCGGCCGACCTCGCCCGCCTGCGCGCGCAGGTCTACGACCTGTTCCCCCGCCTCGCCGAGCGTCGCCGCCAGATCGCGGGCTATCTCTCGGGCGGCGAGCAGCAGATGGTCGCCGTCGGCCGCGCCCTGATGGCCGAGCCCCGCCTGCTGGCGCTGGACGAACCCTCCCTCGGCCTCGCCCCCCTGATCGTCGACCAGATCTACGCCACGGTCGCCCGCCTGCGCGCCGAGTTCGGCATGACCATCCTGCTGGTCGAGCAGAACGCCATGCAGGCGATGGAGATCGCCGACACCGTCTACATCATGGAGAACGGCCGCGTGGTGCTCGACGGCCCCGCCGAGCAGATGCGCGGCAACCTCGACGTGCAGGAATACTACCTCGGCTTCTCCGGCGGGGGCGAACGCCGCAGTTTTAGGGACGTGAAACACTACAAGCGCCGCAAAAGGTGGCTGTCGTGAGCGCCCCCTTGCTGAAACTGACCGGCGTTACAAAACGCTTCGGCGGGCTGACCGCGGTGGACGGGGTCTCGACCCATGTCGACGCGGGCGAGATCGTCTCGATCATCGGGCCGAACGGGGCGGGCAAGACCACGCTCTTCAACATGATCTCGGGGGTGCTGCCGCCCTCCGACGGTCGCATCGAGCTCTCCGGCCGCGACCTCGCCCGCGTGGCGCCCCACGACTACGTGCGCCACGGCATCGGGCGCACCTTCCAGAACCTCGCGCTCTTCAAGCACGGCACCGTCGTCGACAACATCCTGGTCGGCCGCCACTGGCGCATGAAGACCTCGCTGGGCGAGGCCGTTTTCCACTTCGGCCGCCCGCGGCGCGAGGAGATCGCCGCCCGCGAGCGCGCCGAGGAGATCATCGAGTTCCTCGAGATCGAGACCATCCGCGACAAGGTCGTGGGAACCCTCTCCTACGGCCAGCAGAAGCGGGTCGAGCTGGGCCGCGCCCTGGCGACGGACCCGAAACTCCTGCTGCTGGACGAGATCGTCGCCGGCATGAACCAGGAGGAGACCGAGGACATCGCCCGCTTCATCCTCGACATCCGCGACGAGCTGGGCGTGTCGATCCTGATGATCGAGCACGACATGCACCTGGTGATGGACATCTCCGACCGGGTCCACGCGCTGAACTTCGGCGCGACGATCACCGAAGGGACGCCGGCCGAGGTCCAGTCCCACCCCGGCGTGATCGAGGCCTACCTCGGCGCCAAGGCCGCCGCCGAGCGCCAGCCGCAGGGGGCCGAGCCCGCGCCCCTGCTCCGCGCGAGGGCCGTCTGATGACCCTGCACACGCCCCCCCGCCTGACCGATGCGCCGGCCGAGCTCTTCGCCGCCGACCGCACGCCGCTGCCGCCCGGCCACGACCCGCTCGCCTTCGAGACCTTGCGCGCCGGGAACACCACCCTCCCGCGCCTGCTGCGCGAGCGGGCCCGGCGCACGCCCCATGAGCTGGCCCTGCGCGAGAAGGACCTCGGCGTCTGGCGGCGCTACGACTGGGCGCACTACGAGCGGCAGGCGCGGCGCTTCGCGCTCGCGCTGCTCAGCCTCGGCATCGGGCGCGGGGACCGGATCGTCATCGCCTCGGAGAACACGCCGGAGTGGTATTACGCCGACCTCGGCGCCGAGATGATCGGCGCGATCCCGGTCGGCATCTACCCCACCAACCCCTGGCCGGAGCTGCAGTACATCGCCCGCCACTCGGGCGCGCGCCTCGCGGTCTGCGGCGACCAGGAGCAGACCGACAAGGTCCTCGACGCGCAGGCGAACGGCGAGGGGCTGCCCGACCTCGCCCATGTCGTGTGCGTCGACATGAAGGGCATGCGCCTCTACGCGAACCCGCAGCTGACCTCCTTCGAGGCGCTGCTGGAGGCGGGCGATGGGTATCTGGCGGCGAACCCCGACGCGGATGCGCGCATCGACGCGATGCTTGAAGAAACCTCGCCCGACGACGCGGCGCTGATGGTGTACACCTCGGGCACCACCGGCCCGCCCAAGGGCGCGATGCTGACCCATCGCAACATCGTCTACTCGACCCACGCCTACGCCCGCACCGTCGGCGCGGACCGGCGGCGGATCGAGGCGGTGGGCTACCTCCCCCTCTGCCACGCGGCCGAGCGCTGCTACTCGATGGCCATGCTGCTGGTCACGGGCGGGACGGTGAACTTCGCCGAGTCCATCGACGCGGTGAACCTCAACGTGCGCGAGATCGCCCCGACCTTCATGGTCGGCGTCCCCCGCATCTGGGAAAAGATGAAGGAAGGCTTCGAGTTCCGCCTGCGCGAGAGCGGCGCGGCCCGCCGCCGCATCGCCGAAGCCTTCCTGCGCTGGGGCCGCCGGCTGGACGACGCGCGGCAGGCGAACAACGGGCGCCTGACCCTCTCGCAGACCCTGCAATGGCAGGCGCTCTACTGGCTGATGTTCCGCAACGTGCAGCGGCACATGGGGCTCGACCGGACTTATCACCGGCTGTGCGCCGGCGCCTCGGTCAGCCCGGAGACGCTGCGCTTCTTCTCGGTGATCGGCCTGCCGCTGGCGCAGGGCTACGGGATGACCGAGGTCGCCGGCTGCGTCTTCGTCCAGCGCCCCGGCTTCTTCCGCCTCGGCGGCTGCGGCCTGGCCGTCGAGGGCACCGACTACGAGATCGCGCCGGACGGCGAGATCCTTCTCGGCGGCCCCGCCGTCTTCAAGGGCTACTTCCGCGACCCGGAGGCGACCGCGAAGACCATGCAAGGGCCGATGCTGCTCTCGGGCGACGTGGTGGCCACGCTCGACAACGGCGAGATCTCGATCGTCGACCGCAAGAAGGCGATCATCATCACCTCGGGCGGCAAGAACATCGCCCCTTCCGAGATCGAGAACGCCCTCAAGGACCATCCCTGCATCAAGGAGGTCATCGTCACCGGCGACGGGCGCAAGTTCCTGGGCGCGCTGATCCAGCTCGACTTCGACAACGCCGGCCTCTGGGCCGCCGAGCGGGACCTGCCCTACACCACCTACAAGTCGCTGGCCCAGCTGCCGCAGATGCGCGCCCTGATCCAGAGCGTGGTCGACGAGGTGAACGGCCGCTTCGCGCGCGTCGAGAACATCCGCCGCTTCGTGATCCTGGAGAAGGAGCTCGACCACGACGACGGCGAGCTGACCGCCACCCAGAAGGTCCGCCGCTCGATCATCGAGACGAAGTTCGCCCGCGAGCTGGAACAGATCTACGGCCCCGCCCAAGGAACTCGGGGGGAGGCGACGGCATGAACTACCTGATCGAACTCCTGGTCTCCGGCCTCGCCGTCGGCGCGGTCTACG
The DNA here is from genome assembly GCF_029223255.1 of Albimonas marina. Lineage (GTDB taxonomy): Bacteria > Pseudomonadota > Alphaproteobacteria > Rhodobacterales > Rhodobacteraceae > Albimonas. The sequence continues at coordinate 305,568 of NZ_JARHUC010000005.1, read as the reverse complement.
GCCTGATCGCGATGAGCTTCGCGATCATCTTCAAGGCCACGGGCCTGCTGAACTTCGCGCAGGGCGAGATGGGCATGATCACCGCCTACGTCGCCTTCTCCATCGCCTCCGCGACCGACGGCAACCCCTGGCTGACGGCGGCGGGCGCCATCGTCTTCTCGGTCCTCTTCGCGCTGGCGGTCGAGCGGATCGTGATCCGCCCCATGGTCGACGAGCCGATCCTGGCCCGCATCATGACCACCATCGGCCTCGCGGTCATCTTCCGCTCGGGGACCATGCTGGTCTGGGACGCGCTGCCCCACGACATGGGGCTGGCGGCGGGCTCGGCGCTGGTCGATCTCGGCGGCGTGCGGGTGCGCGGCGCGCAGATCGGCGTGGTCGTGGCGCTGGCCGTCGCGGTGGCCGCCATGCTCGCCTTCTTCCGCTATTCGCGCTTCGGCATCGCCATGCGCGCGGTCGCCTCCGACGACGCCACCGCCCGGCTGATGGGGGTGAAGACCGCCCGCGTCCAGCAGGCCGCCTGGGGCGCGGCGGCGGTGATGTCCGGCATCGCCGGCGCCCTCTTCGCCATCGCGTGGGAGCTCTCGCCCTCCCTCTACGCGCTGGGCCTGAAGTCCTTCCCGGCCACGATCCTCGGCGGCCTGGACTCGGTCGTCGGCTCGGCCTTCGGCGGCGTCGTCATCGGCATCACCGAGAACCTGGTCGGCGGCTACATCAGCCCCGGCCTGAAGGAGGTCGCCGGCTTCGTCATCATCATCGCCATCCTGATGGTCCGTCCCTACGGCCTGTTCGGCGAGAAGCGGATCGAGAGGCTCTGATGCGCTCCGGGTTCTACAAGCAGACCATCGCCGAACACCTGGCGCTGACCGACTCATGGCCCCAGCGGATCTGGATCGCCATCGGGCTGGCGGCGCTGGCCGCCGCGCCCTTCGTGCTGGACACCTACCTGCTGACGCTGGTCACGCTGATGATGATCACGGCCGTGGGCGGCATCGGGCTGAACATCCTGACCGGGTGGACGGGGCTGATCTCGCTCGGCCAGACCGGGTTCATGGTGCTGGGCGCCTACGGCTACGCGATCCCGGTCGAGAGCTGGGGCTGGGATCCGCTGGCGGGGTTCCTGCTGGCGGGGCTGGTGCCGGCCGCGGCCTCGGTGCTGGTGGGCATCCCCTCTCTGCGGCTGACGGGGCTGTATCTCGCGATCACCACCCTCGCCTCCGCCTTCATCGTGGTGCATCTGGTGCTGGAGTTCCCGGGGCTGACCAACGGCGCCTCGGGGATCTTCGTGAACCGCCCCACCGTGCTGGGCTGGACGGTGTTCACCGACCAGGACCTGTTCCGGCTGGTCGCGATCTTCCTGGTGCTGACCATCCTCGGCGCCATGAACCTTCGCCGCTCCCGCATCGGGCGGGCCTGGTTCGCGATCCGCGACAAGGACGATGCGGCGCGCGTCATGGGCGTCGATCTGCGGACCTACAAGCTCTACGCCTTCGTTGCGTCCTCCTTCGTCGTCGGCATCTCCGGCGCCCTCTACGGCATCTTCCTCAGCTTCGTGACGGTGGACGGCTTCCCGTTCCTGCTGTCGATCGAGGCGCTGGCGATGCTGATCGTGGGCGGCATGGGCTCGATCGCCGGGGCGGTCCTGGGGGCGGTGTTCCTGGTGGGCCTGCCCGAGGTCGTCTCGATGCTCTTCTCCGCCTTCGGCGACAGCGCCCGCGCCCTGCTCTCGACCGGCGCGCACGAGGTGAAGGGCGTCCTCTACGGGCTGGTCATCATCCTGTTCCTGCGGCTCCAGCCCGAGGGGCTGATGGGCCTGTGGCGAGACGCGCAGCGGGTCTGGACGCTCTGGCCCCTGCGCTACTGAGAAAAATCACAGGGAGGATAAACCGATGAAACCATGGAAAGGCGCGGCCGCGGCTCTGCTGGCCGCAGCCCTTGCGGGGCCGGCGATGGCCGCCGACCAGGGCGTGAGCGACACGGAGATCCTGCTGGGCGAGGTCGAGCCGCTGACCGGCCCGCCGGGCCTGCTGGGCATCGCCCACAACCTCGGCGTCCGCCTCGCCATCGCCGAGGCCAACGCGGCGGGCGGCGTCGGCGGGCGCACCCTGAAGCTGGTGGCGGAGGACGACGGCTACGTCACCTCCCGCACCATCCAGTCGCTGCGCAAGCTGATCGGCGTGGACAAGGTCTTCGCGCTGACCGCGGTCTCGGGCTCGGGGCAGGCGGTCGCCTCGATCCCGATCCTCAAGCAGTCCGGCATCCCCACGATGATCCCCATCGGCCCGCTGCCGCCCCTCTACGAGCCGCCGATGGACAACGTCTTCGTCGTCGGCCAGTCCTACACCGAGGGGATGCACCAACTCGCGCTCTACCTCGCCAAGAAGTACCCCGGCGCGAAGTGGGGCGTCATCACCCAGGACGACGACTACGGCGCCGCGCTCCGCGAGGGGATCGAGCAGGCCAAGGGCGAGGCGAAGATCGAGGTCGCGTTCGAGACCCGCTACGCCCGCGGCCTGAAGGACTTCTCCTCCGAGATGCTGCGCGTGAAGGATGCGGGCGTCGAGGTGCTGATCGCCGGCGGCATCATCTCCGAGAACATCGCCATGGTGAAGGAGGCCGAGAAGCTGGGCATCACGCCCGCGATCGCCACCTTCTGGCCCGGCCGCGTGCCGGAGGTGCTGAAGGCCATCGGCCCGGCCTCGGACGGGATCTACGCCGTCGACTACGTGGCCCCGATCCAGTCCGACGCCGGCCAGGCCTTCCTCGAGCTCGCGCGCAAGCACCTGAGCGAGGAGGAGGTGGCGCGCGTCAACCGCTACACGATGACCGGCTACACCTCGACCCGCCTGCTGATCGCCGCGATGCAGACCTGCGCCGAGGACCTGACCTGGGCCTGCACCATTCAGGCCTTGTCCGAGGGGCCGGCCATCGACACCGGCGTGATGGCCCCCGCGGCCTTCGCCGGCGGGCGGTTCACCAACTCGCCCGTCACCATCATGCAGGCGGACTACGAGACGCTGAGCTACGCCCCGGTCGAGTGACCGCAGGCGAGGCGACCCCGCGGCGGCGACCCCCGGTCGCCGCCGTTTTCATGCGCGGACGGGAGGAGCAGGCGATGGACGGCGTGGTGATCTTGGGCGGCGGGCAGGGCGGCTTCCAGGCCGCCGCAAGCCTGCGGCAGGAAGGATACGCGGGCCCGGTGCGCCTGGTGAGCGACGAGCCGGGCCTGCCCTACCAGCGCCCGCCGCTCTCGAAGGCCTATCTCAAGGACGGCGACGCCGCCCGCCTCGCCTTGCGGCCGGAGGCGTTCTTCGCCGCCTCCGCCATCGAGCTGGTCCATGACCGCGCCACGGCGCTGCTGCGCGAGACGCGGGAGGTGGCGCTCGCCTCCGGCGCGGTCCTCGCCTACGACCACCTGATCCTCGCCCCCGGCGCCCGCAACGCCCGCCCGCCGCTGCCCGGCCTCGACGCGCCCGGCGTGCTGGGCCTGCGCACGCTGGCCGACGCGCAGGCCCTGCGCGCGGCGCTGCCGGCGACGGTCGAGGACGGCGCGCGGGCGGTGGTGATCGGCGGCGGCTTCATCGGGCTCGAGTTCGCCGCCGTCGCCCGCGCCTTCGGCTGCGCCGTGACGGTGGTCGAGGCCGCGCCGCGCCTGATGGCCCGCGCCGTCTCCCCCGAAACCTCCGCCCGCTTCCGCGGCAAGCACGAAAGCCTGGGCGTCGACCTCGCCCTCGGCGTCCCCGTGGCCGAGGTGCTGACCGACGCCGCCGGCCGCGCCTGCGGCGTGGGGCTGGCCGACGGCCGCGAGATCCCGGCCGGCCTCGTCCTGCTCGCCGCCGGCGTGCGCCCGAACGTGGAGCTGGCGCAGGCCGCGGGGCTCGAGGTCGCCGACGGCATCGCCGCCGACGCGCAGCTGCTGACCTCGGACCCCGCGATCTCCGCGCTGGGCGACGCCTGCAGCTTCCCCGACCCGCGGACCGGGGCGCGGGTGCGGCTCGAATCCGTGCAGGCCGCCACCGACCACGCCCGCGCCGTCGCCCGCCGGCTCGCCGGCCGGCCCGAGCCCTACGCGGCCCTGCCGTGGTTCTGGAGCGACCAGGCCGACTGGAAGCTCCAGATCGCCGGCCTGCCGCCGCGCGGGGAGAGCGCGGCAGACGTCCACGACCTCCCCCGCGGCGGCTTCGCCGTGCGCCGCTGGGAGGGCGACGCGCTGGTCTGCGTCGAGACGGTGAACGCCCCGGCCGAGCACATGGCCGCGCGCCGCCTGCTCGCCGCCGGCGGCGTCTCGCGCGTGGCCCTCGCGGCTCAGGAGGGCAGCCTCGCGCGCCTCGCCAAATCCGGCTGACTCGTCGGCGAATGGATCGAAAGCGGACGGAGAGTCGGAGGAATCGTTGAGGAAAGAGATTGTTTTCGCTCGATTCATTCCCGTTGCATAAACCGGACAGCCGGTTAATAATTGACCCATCGCACCGCCGCCCCCTCCTCCACACGTGGGGCCGCGGGCGATGTCGAGGGACGGGCCCGCAGCGGCGACCGGCCCCGGCGGACAGGGCGCCGCAGACCAAACGACAGGCGCAGGATCAGGGAGAACGTGACATGAAGATGGATCGACGCCTGGCGGGCCTCGCGGGCCTCGCCCTGCTGGCGGCCGCCCAGACCGCGCCGGCGCAGGCCGAGACGGTGCTGCGCTACTCGAACTGGCTGCCCGCGGGCCATTCGGTCCTGGAAGGCGCCATCAAGCCCTTCATCGCCGAGGTCGAGGCGAAGACCGACGGCCGCGTGAAGATCGAGACCCTGCCCAAGGTGGTGGGCACCGTGCCCGGCCAGTACGACGTCGCCGTCGACGGGCTCGCCGACATCGCCTTCCTGGTGCTGGGCTACACCCCCGGCCGCTTCCCGCTGACCGAGGTGGCGGAGCTGCCCTTCTCCAACTTCGATCCCAGCGCGCTCAGCATCGCGCTGTGGCGGATGTTCGAGGCCGAGATCGAGCCGCGCAACGAGTTCAAGGGCGTGAAGGTGCTGACGCTGGCCGTCACCACCCCCTCCCAGATCGCCGCCCGCACCCAGCCGATCGAGCGCATCGACCAGCTCGAAGGGCTGAAGATGCGCAACCCCGTCGCCAGCTTCACCGCCGCGGCCGAGGCGCTGGGCACCGTGCCGATCAACAAGCCGGTCTCGGAGATGTACGAGCTCGCCGCCTCCGGCGTCGTCGACGGCACCTTCACGCCCCTCGACACCATGAAGAGCTTCCGGCTGATGGAGGTCATGCCCTGGATGACCAAGGTCGAGGGCGGCCTGTTCCAGCCGGCGCTGGGCCTGGTGATGAACCGCGACGCCTGGGAGGCGCTGAGCGCCGAGGACCAGGCCGTCGTGATGGCCGCCGCCGGCGAGAAGATGGCCGGGATCATCGGCGCCGGCTACGCCGCCAACGACGTCGCCGCCGAGGCCGAGATGAACGCGCTCGAGACCGGCGGCGTCATCGAGGCGAGCCCCGAGCTGATGGCGGCCCTGCACGAGCGTCTCGCCTTCGTCGAGAAGGCCTGGATCGAGAAGGCCCAGGGTCTGGGCGTCGAGAACGCCGCCGAGCTGCCCGGCCGGCTGCGCGACGAGACGGCGGCGCTGTCGAAATGAGCGCGGGGGACGGCGGACCGGGGCCGGCGCGCCGGCTCTGGTCCCGGCTGCTGCGCGGGGTGGAGGCGGTCTCGGCCGTCTCCATCCTCGTCATGACCGGCCTGATGGCGGCGGACGTGATCGGGCGGGAGGGGCTGAACAGCCCCTTGCCCGGCGCCTCGGAGCTGATCGAGTTCTGCCTGGTCGCGGCGGTGTTCACGGGCCTCGTCTTCGTCTCCTGGCGCGAGCGGCACATCACCGCCGACCTCTTCGACGCGCTGCTGGGCCGCCGCGGGCGGCTGGCCCTGCGCGCCTTCGGCTGCGCGCTGGGGGCGGGGATCTTCGGCCTCGCCGCGCCGCAGATGCTGCGGCTCGCGCGAAGGGCGGCGGACTTCGGCGACGTCTCGGCGACCTTCGGCCTCCCGATGGGGTGGCCGCTGGGATTCATGACCGCGATGTGCGCCGTCTGCGCGCTGGCCTTCGCGCTGCGCGCCGTCCTGCTGGTCGCGACGCTGCTCCGCGGCGGGGACCTCGAGGAGGGCGCGGAATGACCGTGGCGCTGCTCGGCTTCCTCGCCGCCTTCGTGCTGATCTTCGCCCGCGTGCCGGTGGCGGTGGCGCTGATGTCGGTGGGGACCGCCGGGATCTGGCTGACCTACGGGGCCAAGATGGCGCTCGCCTCCATGGCGCTGGTGGTGAAGGAGACGACGCTCGCCTACACGCTGACCGTCATCCCGCTCTTCATCCTGATGGGCGCGGCCGTCGCCCGCGGGGGGCTCGCCGAGGAGCTCTACGACGCCGCCCGCGCCCTGGTGGGGCGGTTCCGCGGCGGGCTCGCCTTCGCCACGATTCTCTCCTGCGGGGGCTTCGCCGCCGTCTCCGGCTCCTCGGTCGCGACCGCCGTCACGCTGTCGCGCATCGCGGTGCCCGAGATGCGCCGGCGCGGCTATTCCGACGGGCTCGCCACCGGCGCGGTCGCCGCCGGCGGCACGCTGGGCATCCTGATCCCGCCCAGCGTCATCATGGTCGTCTACGGCATCACCACCGAGACCCCGATCGGCGAGCTCTTCGCCGCCGGCATGATCCCGGGCCTGCTGGGCATCGCGGGCTACTGCCTCGCCATCGCCTGGATCGTCTGGCGCCGCCCCGCCAGCGCGCCGGCCGGCGAGCGCGTTCCGGGCGCCGAGGTCCGCGCCGCGCTGGGCCGGGTCTGGGCGGTGCTGCTCCTCTTCGCCGTGGTGATCGGGGGCATCTACGGGGGCCTCTTCACCCCCACCGAGGCCGCGGGCGTCGGCGCCGTGTGCAGCCTGCTGATCGTCGCCGCCCGCGGCGACCTGACCCTGCGCACGTTGTGGGAGATCCTGGTCTCCACCGCCGAGGTCACGGCCGCGATCTTCGCGATCCTGATCGGGGCCACCGTCTTCGCCGAGTTCCTCAACTTCTCCGGCGCGCATGAGGGCGTGCTGGCGGTGGTGCGGGACGCGGGCCTCGCGCCCTGGGCGGTGATCGCGGCGATCCTGGGGATCTACCTGGTGCTGGGCTGCGTGCTCGAGAGCCTGTCGATGATGCTGCTGACCGTGCCGCTGTTCTTCCCCATCGTGACGGGGCTGGGCTTCGATCCGGTGTGGTTCGGCATCGTGGTGGTGATGGCGGTCGAGATCGGGCTGATCACGCCGCCGCTGGGCATGAACCTGTTCGTGATGCGCACCGTGGTGCGCGACGTGCCGCTGGTCACCCTCTACCGGGGCGTGGCGCCCTTCGTGGCGGCGGACGTGCTGCGGCTGATCCTGCTGGCCGCGGTCCCGGGGATCTCGCTGTTCCTGCCGGACCTTCTGTTCCGGTGAGCGGAGCTAGTGTTCCGGAAAACGGCTGGCTCAGTCCTTGAAGCTCAGCCAGCCGTGCAGGAAGGCCTTGTTGACCTGGGCGGCCATCTCCTCGGCCCGGATCGGGCCGTCGGGGCGGAACCAGCGGTCGGACCAGTTCAGCACGCCCATCAGGTAGAGCGCCATCGGCCGCAGCATGGCCGTCGGCGCCTCGGGGTTGGCGGCGGCGAGCCGCTCGCCCAGCCGCTCCATCACCCGGCGCTGCAGGGCCTGCATCTCCGCCCGGCGTTCGGGCGCCAGGTAAATGACGTCGTGGATCGCCACCAGGTTGCGGTGGCGGGCCTTGGCCGAGGCTTCCAGGAAGCCGCGCACGAAATCCTCAAGCCGGGCGCGCTCGACCTCGGGGTCCGGGTCGATCTCGCCCTCCAGGCTCTGCGCCACCTGCTCCAGATGCTCGCGGATCAGGTGGTGGAGGATGTCGTCCTTGGCCGGAAAGTAGTGGTAGACCATGGCCTTGGAGACGCCGCAGGCCTTCGCGATCTCGGCGATGCGCACCGCGGGGTAGCCGGATTCGGCGAACAGCCGGGCCGAGGCGTCGACGATCGCCTGCCGCTTCTCGCCGTAGTCGGCCGCCTGAACCCGCGCCATGCCGCGCCCCCCCTCGTCTTCGTCTAGCCTACCGAGCGTCGCCGGTCCGCCCACCACGGCGCGCGCAGCTCAGCTTTCACGATCTTGCCGGCGGCCGAAAGGGGCAAGGCGTCCCGCACCTCCAGGCTGCGGGGGCACTTGTAGCCGGCGAGCCGCTCGCGGCAATGGGCGCGGATCTCCTCGAACGTGGCCGAGCGGCCGGGGCGGAACACCACCACGGCATGCACCGCCTCGCCCCATTCCTCGGAAGGCACTGCGATCACGGCGCAGTCCTGCACGGCGGGGTGGGAGAAGATCGCGTTCTCGACCTCCTTCGAATAGACGTTCTCCCCGCCCGAGACGATCATGTCCTTCACCCGGTCGGTGATGTGGACGAAGCCGTCCTCGTCCATGAAGCCGCCGTCCCCGGTGAGCAGCCAGCCGTCGTGGAAGGCGGCCGCGGTCTGCTCGGGCAGGTTCCAGTAGCCGGGCGTGATCTGGGGGCCGCGGAGCAGGATCTCTCCCGCCTCGCCGCGCGGCAGCTCTTCGCCCCCGCCCGGCGGCGCGATGCGCACGTCGATGCCGTAGGCGGCGCGCCCGGTGGCGGCGCGCTTGCTCTCGCCGTCCGCGCTCTCGAAATGGTGGCGCCAGGGCAGCGACAGGGTCAGGGCCGTCGCCTCGGTCAGGCCGTAGCCCTGGATGAACTCGCAGTCCGGCAGGCGCGCCATCGCCGCCTCCAGCACCGAGAGCGAGATCGGCGAGGCGCCGTATTCGATCCGCCGCAGGGACGAGAGGTCGAACTCGGCCGAGCGCGGATGGTTGACCAGCGTGTTGATCATCGTCGGCACGAACAGGCAGTAGGTCACCCGGCGCCGCTGGATCGTCTCCATCGCCGCCTCGGCCTCGAACTTCGGCAGCAGCACATGCGTGCCCCCCGCCATGGTCAGCGCGAAGAGGGGGATGGAGCCCGCGAGATGGAAGAACCCCGCCGAGTGCAGGAACACCGTCTCGTCCGAGAAATGCAGGCTGGCGATCCAGTTCACCGCCGCGAAGGTGAGGTTGGCGTGCGTCAGCATCACCCCCTTCGACCGCCCCGTGGTCCCGCCCGTGTAGCACAGGCTGCACAGGTCCGCGCCCGAGCCGGAGCGGTCGGGCAGGGGGGCGTGGGCCGCGATCAGCGCCTCGTGCCCCTCCATGTCGGCGGGAACCGGCCCGGGGCCCATGTGGATCGCCGCCCCGATGCCCGCGCGCCGGCGCAGCTCCGGCGCCTGGTCGCGGAAGGCCGCGTCGACGATCAGCGCCCTGGGCGTGAAGTCGAGCAGCGCCGCTACCGTTTCCTCCACCGACCAGCGCGTGTTGAGCGGGACCGAGACCGCCCCCGCCCGCGCGATCGCATAGAGCGCCTCGAGGTAGTCCGCCGAGTTCATCGCCAGGATCGCCACCCGGTCCCCCGGCGCGATCCCCATGGCGGCGAGCCCGCCGGCGAGGCGAAAGGCCCGCTCGCCGACCTCGGCCCAGGTGCGCGTGGTCTCGCCGTCGATCACGGCGGGGAAGCGGCCGCGGGTCTGCACCGCCCGCTCCAGGCTCGACATGAACCGCATCTCATCCTCCCGGAAGGGTCCCGGCGCGGGTCGCGCGCCGGGAGGCGTCGCGTCACAGCGGCTCGTGCGCCTGCGCGATCTGGTATTTCGGATAGCCCCGGGCGACGCCGTACTCGCTCATCCCCCAGCCCACGGCCCCGTCGCACTCGACGCGGGTGAAGTGGTCGCCCAGCTGGCGGACCTGGCGGCGGGTCTCGGGGTCGGAGAGGTCCCACACGTAGTGGTCCGAGTGCTCGCGCCCCATGTCGTCGCCGTGGTTCCAGCCCTTGTGCCCGCCGTAGCCGCCGCCCTTGAGGAAGAAGCGCCCCGGCTGGGGATCGAGCACGAGGCGCCGCCGGCCGCCGTCCTCGTAGGTCAGCTCGATCACGCCGCCGGTCCAGGTCTGGCCCAGCGGATCGTCGGCCCACTCGATCTCGTGCTCGATCTTCAGGACCGAGCGGACGCGGCCGTCCTTGCCGACCTCCTCCCCCGACAGGAAGAAGGGCGCCCCCGGCTCGCGCTCCTTCAGGAACAGCGACAGAGCGAAGTCCTCGAACTGGTAGGTCAGCCAGAACCAGAAGAAGTCCTTGTAGGCCGGCAGGCTGTCGTTCGAGACCATGTCCGTCTGCATGCGCGAGCGGATGCCCCAGGAATGATCCCGCTGCGACCACCAGGTCTGGGGCGTCGCCTCGAAGCGGCGGCCGTTGAGCTCGACCCAGCCCTGCAGGCGGCCGAACTGGGTCATGCGGGTCAGGTCCTCCTCGACCCGGTTGCGCTTGCGCCGGAAGCTCTGCGCCTCCTGCAGCCCGTCGAAGGTCGCCAGCCAGTCGAGCTCGAAGCTCAGGCCAGAGGCGTTCTCCCCCAGCACGAGCCGATGGCGCTTCAGCCCCTCGATCACCTGGAAGCTCAGCGGTCCGATGCGGGTGCCCAGCGGGTCGCGGCCCAGCCGGCGGGAGGCGCGGAAGGTCGTCTGCACCCCGTCCACCGTCACGCCCGCGAAGGCGTCCATCACGTTGCGGTTGGGATACCAGCCGAGCCCGAGGTCCAGCACCACGCCCGGCAGGTCGATGGGGGCGGCGGAGTACCAGTAGCGCTCGGTCCAGCGGTCGTCGCTGGAGGCGACGTGGTTGAAGGTGGTCGGCGTCTGGTGGCCGATCAGGTCGTCCTGGGGCGACAGCATCGGGCGTCCTCTCCCTGTTATGGTGTCAGCCGCGGGTCATCGACGAGAAGTCGACGGCCGCGATGCGTCTGCGCTCGGCCGCGAGCATCCCCTGCAGCGCCTCGCGCAGCAGCCGCTCGATGGTCTCGCGCCGCTCGGGCGCCAGCGCCCGGCCGGGCCCGTGCAGCCAGTCGAGCCAGGCCGAGGCCTCGGCCTGCCGCGCCGCCAGCCGGGCGCGGAGGTCCCCGCAGGGCGCGGCGAGGGCGGGCGCTCCCTCGGCCCCGGCGGCGGTCTCGGCGATCTCGTGCAGGCGCGGCTCCAGCGCGTCGAGCTGCTCGCCCAGCATCTCGCCCGACCACTCCAGCAGCGGCGCGATCTTGCCCAGCACGTCGATGGCCGCGAACAGCTGCGAGCGCGCGTGGTCGTCCGCGAGCGCCGGCGCCACGTCTCGGGCCAGCCGGTCGCGCAGCACCTCGCAGATCCGGGCGGGGGTCATGTCCATCGGATCGCCTTGATCATGCTCATCAGGCCCATCTGGGCGGCGGCGGGCTGAAGCCCCATCACCGCCAGCCGCGCGTCATGCACCGCCCCGCGGCGCACCCGCTCGCGCGCCATCAGCAGCAGGCAGGCGGCCTTGAACTGGCCCAGCACCTCGAAATAGCGGATGCGGTCGGCGTCGATGACGAGGCCGGTGCGCTCGGAATACCGGCGCAGGAACTCGGCGCGGTCGAGCCGGCCGCCCAGCGTCGTCTCGGTCCCGCCCAGGGTGCGCAGGCCGGCCCAGGCGAGGTCCTCGTGCGGGTCGCCCAGGTGGGTCAGCTCCCAGTCCAGGATCCCGCTGATCCGGCCATCCTTCACCATGTAGTTGCCGACCCGGTAGTCGCCGTGCAGCAGCGCGACCCGCACCGCGGTCGGGGCATGTTCGTGCAGCCAGGCGGCGGCGTAGCGCATCGCCGGCGCCTCGGGCCGGCCGTCGGCGCCGGGCAGGCGCGCGACCCAGCGGGCGATTTCGTCGCGCACGCAGGTCTCCGGCGCGGCCTCCGGGTCCAGCGCCGCGGCCGGCGCGTCGCGCCAGTCGCAGGCGTGAACCGCGGCCAACGCCTCGACGAAATCGTCCAGGATCCGGTCCTCGGCCGCCGGGTCCGCGGCCTCCTCCGCCCCCGGGGCGGCGCCCGGCCAGATCGGCATCGGCGTGCGCCCCTCGAGCCGGGAGGTGACGATGAAGGGCGCGCCGATCACCGCCGCGTCGTCGCTCCACCACCGCGAGGTCGCCGCCGGCAGGCCCGGCGTGCCGGCCAGCGACGACAGCGCCAGGTGCTCCGGCCGCGCCGAGTAGGGCGCGAGCAGCCCGTTCGGATCGCCGATCCGCAGGATCAGCGCCTCGTCCGCCCGCCCCTCGCGGCGGAGCGAGAAGCCGATGGTCGCCCAGGACAGCCCCGCGGTGAAGCGGTGCAGGTTCGCGACCGCGACCGGTTCGCCGACCTGCCGTTCGATGAACCCGGCCAGCCGCGGCGCCAGCGCCTCGCCCCTCCAGGCGGGATCGGCAGGGGTCACGGGCGGCCCCGGAGCGGTCTCGGCGGGCGGGAAAGGTCCTGCATGGGCTCGACGTCGCCATCCTCTGTCCTGCCGGCGCGCCCCGTCGGCGCCCGTCCCCTCCGAGCCTATAAGAAAAACCGGCCAGTCGGTCAATCTATTGCGAGCCCGACCGCGCGCCCCCCGCTCCGGGCGCCGCCCGGCGGCCGCGCCCCGGGGGCGGGACAGACGCGCCCGGGCGTGCTATGGCCGCCCGCAATGGGCCGCGCCCCCCGCAGGCCCCCCGAAACCCGAGAACACCCGACGCGTCGCCGACAGGGGCGACCCGCGCGCGAGACGCCGACACGTGATGACGAAACCAGACCGCCGCCTCTCCGTCGCGCCGATGATGGACTGGACCGACCGGCACTGCCGGGTCCTGCACCGGATGCTGTCCGCGCGCGCGCTGCTCTACACCGAGATGGTGGTGGGCTCGGCCATCGTGCGGGGCGACGCCGACCGGCTGCTGCGCTTCCGGCCCGAGCTGGAGGGGCCGGTGGCGCTGCAGCTCGGCGGCTCCGACCCCGCGACGCTGGGCGAGGCGGTGCGCCGCGCCTGCGCCTATCCCTACGTCGAGATCAACCTCAACGTCGGCTGCCCTTCGGACAAGGTGCAGACCGGGACCTTCGGCGCCTGCCTGATGCGCGAGCCGGAGACGGTCGCCGCCTGCGTCGAGGCGATGATCGCGGCCTCCGCGGCCGAGGGCGGGCCCGAGATCACCGTGAAGTGCCGCATCGGCGTCGACGACCAGGAGCCGACGCAGGTCCTGCCCGCCTTCCTCGACCGCATCGCCGACGCGGGCGTGACCAGCTTCGCCGTCCACGCCCGCAAGGCCTGGCTTCAGGGCCTGAGCCCCAAGGAGAACCGGGAGATCCCGCCGCTGGACCATAACCTCGTCGCCGCCCAGAAGGCGCGCCGCCCGGACCTGGAGATCGTGGCGAACGGCGGGCTCGCGGACCTCGAGGCGGCCGAGGACCGGCTGGCCGCCGGGCTCGACGGCGCGATGATCGGGCGCGCGGCCTATCACGAGCCGGCGAAGATCCTCGCCGCCGCCGACCGACGCATCTTCGGCGAGACGGGGCCGGACGCGGACCCCGCGGCGGTCGCGCGGGCGATGATGGACTACATCGACGACGAGATGGCGAAAGGCGAGCGCCTGCACCGCATCGCGCGCCACATGCTGGGCCTGTTCCACGGCCGCCCCGGCGCGCGCCGCTTCCGGCGGGTGATCTCCGAGGCCGCCCATCGCGACGGCGCCGACGCGCGCCTGATCGAGGAGGCCCTGGCCGAAGTGCTCCCCGCCGCCGCCTGACCCGCGCCCGGGTCGCTTCGCGCCCGGCCCGGGCGCTCAGCGCCGCCGGTCGCGGCGGCGGGCGGAGGGGCGGTTCTCGGGCGCGCGCAGGGCGGGCTCGCGCGATGACAGCTGGCCCATGATCTCGCGCCGCCGGTCGGGCGACATCCGCGACCAGCCGGCGATCTCGTCGCCGGTGCGCAGGCAGCCCACGCAGATCTTCGCCTGCGGATGCAGGATGCAGACCTTCACGCAGGGGCTCTCGATCTCGTCGCGCCGCCAGATCGGGTCGGTGGCGGCCGCGTCCAGCGCGGGGTCGTACCGTTGGGTCATTCGCTCTCCGCTTCCAGCGCGGCCAGGCGGTCCAGCGCGCCCTGGAGGATATAGGCCGCCGCCACGTGGTCGATCACCTCGGCCCGCTTGCGGCGCGAGGCGTCGCCTTCCAGCAACGCGCGCTCGGCGGCGACGGTGGACAGGCGCTCGTCCCACAGCAGGATCGGGGCGGGGGTCAGGCGGGCGAAGTTGCGCGCGAAGGCGCGGGTGGACTGGCAGCGCGGGCCCTCGTCGCCGGCCATGTTCACCGGCAGGCCCAGCACCCAGCCCCCCACCTGCCGCCCGCCCAGCGCCTCGAACATCCGCTCGACGTCGGCGCGGAACTTCTTGCGGCGCACGGTGCTCAGCGGCGTGGCGATGCGCCGCCGCCCGTCGGAAACCGCGAGCCCGATGGTCCGGTCGCCGAGGTCGAGCCCCACGAGCTGCGCGTCCCGCGGCAGCAGCGCCGGCATCTCGGCCGCCTGCGCGGATTCGAAGATCGGCGCGAAGACCGGGGCGGGCGCGCTCATGGCGCGACGCCCGCGGCCCGGGCCGCGTCCTCGATCGCGGCGAGCCCAGCTGGGTCGCTCTCGAAGGTGGCGCGGGCCTCGGCGTAGATCTCGGCGGCCTCGTCGCCCCGGCCCAGCACGCCCAGCGCGCGGATCAGGCGGGCCCATTCCTCGGGCGTCCCCCCCTCGGAGGCGAGGCGCTGGGCGAGGTTCGCGACCATGCCCTCGATCATCGCCGCGCGGTCCTCGGTCGACATCTCGCCCGCGGCCTCCATCTGCTCGCGGCTGGGGCCGGGCAGGGCGGGGGCGCCGGCGGACGCCGAGGGGCCACCGGCCTCGGCCAGCTGGCCCGACTGCGCCGCCGCCTGCTCCAGGTCCCCGATCTGGGCCCGGATCGGCGCGATCCAGGGCGCGTCGGCCGGGCCCTCGGCCAGCAGCGTGCGCCAGAAGCGCAGCGCCAGCCCGTAGCGCCCGGTCTGCGCCAGCGCCAGGCCCGCATAGTAGCGCGCCACCGAATTCTCGGGATCCGCCTGCAGCGCGCGGCCCAGCTGCGCCTCCGCCTGGGGCGAGACGTAGCCGCCGGCGGCCATGATCATCGCCTCGGCCAGCGCCACGCGATCCTCGGCCGGGGCGGAGTCGCCCTGCAGGTCCACGACCTCCTGCATCGCGTCCTTCGCCTCGGTCATGTCGCCCAGCCGCATCAGGCTGTCGGCCAGCAGCCGCCGCCCGCGCACGTCGTCGGGCCGCTCCGCCAGCGCGGTGCGCAGCTGGCCGATCAGGTCGCGCATCCGCGCCTCCTCGGCCGAGGGCTCGGGCGTCTCGGCGGCGGGCTCGGACGCGGCGAGCCGCGCCTCCGCCTCCGCCTGGGAGGGGCGATCGGCCTGGCGGGCCTGGATCTCGGCGAGCCGGGTCTGCAACGGCCGGTCGGGCAGGCCGCCCGCGCCCAGCAGCGCGTAAAGCCCCCCGCCCCCCGCCAGCACCGCCACCGCCAGCCCGACGGCGAGCCCGCGGGAGGCCGCGCGGGGCGCCGGCTGGGCGGGCGCCTGGCGCTCGGCCTGCGCGGCGGCGGCGAGCAGGCGGCGCGAGATCTCGGCCTTCGTCCCCTCCGCCTCGGCGGCGGGCAGCACGCCCCGCTCCACGTCGCGCTCCAGGGTGCGCAGCTGGTCGCGGAACACCTGCACGTCGCGCGCGGCCTCCGGCTCGGCGGGCGCTGCGCCCGAGGCGGTCAGCAGCGGGCGCGCCAGCCAGGCGGCGGCGAGCAGGGCGGCGATGAGGGCGACGATCCAGAATTCCATGGCCGAGACCCCTAGCCCCGCGCGCGCGATCCGTCCACCGACGCGCGCGTGAGCGGGCCGCTCCTCGCCCGCTCCGCGGCGTCATGTCCCGGTTTTCGCATGTGTCGCGACGGGCCCCCGCGCCGGGGCCGCGCCCGCCCGATCCGCAACCGCGGCGCGGCCCCCGGACGCCCCGGTCACGAAGGCGGGAGCACGCAGGGGGTTGCGGCGCGCCGCCGCTGTCGTTTTCCTTGGCCGAGACGGCGCATCCGCGCCCCCGGCCGTCGGCCGGTTCCGGCAGAACGGGGCCGGCGCGGCCGATCCCGCGTTCCGCCCGCGTCTCCCGGAGAGGTCCCCGCCCATGGCCCGCTACTCGGTCTTCGCCATCGCCCGGCACGCCGCCTCCTTCCACCAGGGATGGGAGAAGGCCTGGCGCTCCCCCGAGCCGAAGTCCGAATACGACGTGATCGTGATCGGCGGCGGCGGGCACGGCCTCGCGACCGCCTACTACCTCGCCAAGAACCACGGCCTGAAGAACGTCGCGGTGCTGGAGAAATCCTGGCTCGGCGGCGGCAACACCGGGCGCAACACCACCATCATCCGCTCCAACTACCTGCGCGACCCCTCGGCCGCGATCTACGAGCTGGCCCGCGGCCTCTACGAGACGCTGAGCCAGGAGCTGAACTTCAACATCATGTTCTCGCCGCGCGGCGTGCTGATGCTGGCCCAGACGGAGCATGAGCTGCGCGCCTACAAGCGCACCGAAAGCGCCAACCGCGCCCAGGGGATCGAGACCGAGATCGTCTCTCCCGACCGCTGCCGGCAGATCGTGCCGATCCTCAACGTCGACGGCCCGCGCTATCCGGTGCTGGGGGGCCTGTGGCAGGCCCGCGGCGGCACCGCGCGCCACGACGCGGTCGCCTGGGGCTACGCCCGCGCGGCCTCGGATCTCGGCGTCGACATCATCCAGGGCTGCGAGGTCACCGGCATCGACCGCGACGCGAACGGCGTGACCGGCGTGCAGACCACCCGCGGCGCGATCCGCACGAAGAAGCTGTGCATCGTGGTCGCCGGCCACTCCGGCGTGCTGGCCGAGATGGCGGGCTTCCGCCTGCCCATCGAATCCGTGGCCCTGCAGGCGCTGGTCTCCGAGCCGATCAAACCGGTGATCGACTGCGTGGTGATGGCCAACACCGTGCACGGCTACATGAGCCAGTCCGACAAGGGCGAGCTGGTGATCGGCGGCGGCGCGGACGGGTTCAACAACTACACCCAGCGCGGCTCCTTCCAGCATGTCGAGGAGACGGTGCGCGCGCTGGTCGAGACCTTCCCGATCATCTCCCGCCTGCGGATGCTGCGCCAGTGGGGCGGCATCGTGGACATGACCGGCGACCGCTCTCCGATCATCGGCAAGACCCCGGTGCCGGGCATCTGGATCAACTGCGGCTGGGGCACCGGCGGCTTCAAGGCGATCCCCGGCTCGGGCTGGGCGACGGCCTCGATGATCGCCAACGGCGAGGATCCGGTCGCCGGGCCCTTCGGCCTCGACCGCTTCCGCGAGGGACGGATGATCGACGAGTCGGTCGCCGCCGCGGTGGCGCATTGACCGCCCCCGTTCCCGCCTCCGCCCCCGAGGAGGTCCCCCCGGTGGACCCCGCCCTGATGCGCGACGCCTGCGCGCGCATGGACGGCGCGGACCTGCTGGGCGAGGGCGGGGCGCTGGGCCCGCGCACCGCGGCGCTGACCGCGGTGCTCGAGCGCGGCGGCGACCCGGTGGCCGACGCCGCCCTCGCCCGCGCGCTGGGCCGTCGGCTCGAGGCGCTGGCCGAGGCCGGCGGCCTGCACGATCCCGCCCGCCTCGCCGCCGCAGCATGCGCGCCGCTGCCGATCCTGCGCGGGCGCGCGGTCTTCGACTCGGCCGACCTGCCGAGCCCCTCGGCGGAGGCCCGCGCGTGACCCCCTCAGTCCCGACCCCCGTCGCCGCCCGGCCCCTCGCCGGGGGCGCCGTCGTTCGGCCCGCCCGCGTTCTCGTTGGGCCGGCCGCGGCGCAGGCGCGCCTCGACCGCGGCGCGCGCGGCGGCCTCGGTCGCCCGGTCGGCGCGCCCCTCGGGGCGGCGGCGCCGGCGGCGCATCAGCGCCCAGACGAACACCGCCGCGATCAGCGCGAAGGGCGCCAGCCGCACCAGGGCGTCCAGGCCCTGCGTCTCCTCTCCCGTCATGGGACCTCCGTCGTCCGTTCCGGGGGGCGTCCGGGCGCCTGCCCCGATCTCGCCCGAATTTTGGACCGGGTTTCGTCCGCTTCGCCCAGAAAAGGACGGAATAGTTGTCGGTCCGTTCCTTCAAACCGTTGTAAAAGGTGGAAAACCAGCATGAACAGTGCTTGGATTCCCGCAGACCGCCCCTATGTCGAGCCTCGGAACGTTAACCGAAACGAGGAGACGACGACATGGCCGACGGCAACCGCAACGGGACGAATCCCCTTCTGGCCTTCATCGTCGGCGCCCTCCTGGTCGTGGCCGTGGGCGGCGGGATCCTCGCCTACACCGGCAACCTCCCGACCGGGGCCGGCGACGACGGCACGTCCGTCACGGTCAAGCTGCCTGACGTGGACGTCAAGAAAAACTGATCCAGCGGCGCGGCGCGCGGCCCCCACGGGCCCGCGCGCCCGCATCCCGGCCGCGCGCCGGACGACGGAAGGGGCCCTCTGATGCTCCTCCTCACCTGCCCCCACTGCAACGTCTCCGCCGAGGAGACCGAGTTCCACCCCGGCGGCGAGGCGCATCTCAAGCGCATCGGCCCCGACGGGGACGACGACGCCTTCATGGGCTACCTGTTCGAGCGTCGGAACCCCAAGGGCGTGCATTTCGAACGCTGGCGCCACGTGTTCGGCTGCGGGAAGTGGTTCCACGTCGCCCGCTGCACCGTGACGCTGGAGGTGTTCGGCGCCTATCCCGCGAACGTCTCCGCCCCGCCCGCCGACATCATCGAGAAGATCCAGGCCCGTCGCCCCGGCTGGACGCCCGAAGGGGAGGACGCCTGATGGCCCGTCGCCTGCCGCAGGGCGGTCGCCTGATCGACCGTTTCCGCCCGCTGCCCTTCGACTGGAACGGCAAGCGGATCGAGGGGGTCGCCGGCGACACGCTCGCCTCGGCGCTGCTCGCCAACGACCAGGTCCTGATGGGCCGCTCGTTCAAGTATCACCGCCCCCGCGGCGTGGTCGGCTCCTCGTCCGAGGAGCCCAACGCCCTGGTCGCCGTCGGCGCCGGCGCCCGCCGCACGCCGAACCTGCGCGCCACCACCACCCAGCTCAAGGTCGGCATGCAGGTCGAGAGCCAGAACCACTGGCCCAGCCTCGCCTTCGACGTGGGCGAGCTGAATGCGCTCGCCGCGCCGGTCTTCCCCGCGGGCTTCTACTACAAGACCTTCATCCACCCCCGCCGGGCGTGGAAGCACGTGTTCGAGCCCTTCATCCGCCAGGCCGCCGGCCTCGGCCGCGCGCCCACCGAGGGCGACCCCGACCGCTACGAGCACTTCCACTACGAGACGGACGTGCTGGTGGTGGGCGGCGGCGTCTCGGGCCTTGCCGCCGCGCGGGCCGCGGCGGGCGCCGGCGCGCGGGTGCTGCTGGTCGAGCAGGGCGCCTTCTGGGGCGGCCGCGCGCCGACAGACGGGGTCGAGATCGACGGCCTCGCCGCCGCCGACTGGGTCGAGGCCCAGGTGGCGGAGCTGGAGGCGGCCGGTGCCGTCCTGCGCCTGCACACCCAGGCCGCCGGCGTCTACGACCACGGCTACGTCCTCGCCTCCGAACGGCTGGAGGAGGCGCCCGAGGGCGGCCCCGCCCTGCGCGAGCGCCTGTGGCGGATCCGGGCGAAGCGCATCGTGCTCGCCTCCGGCGCCATCGAGCGGCCGGTGGCCTTCGCCGGCAACGACCGTCCCGGCGTGATGCTGGCCGGCGCCGTGCGCGACTTCCTCGACCTCTACGGCGTCGCGGTCGGCGAGCGGGTGGTGGTGGCCGCCAACAACGACGACGCCTACCGCACCGCCCTGGCCCTGCACGAGGTCGGCGTGAGCGTCCCCGTCGTGCTCGACGCGCGCGAGGCGCCGATGGGCCCGCTGGTCGAGGCCGCGCGCGAGGCCGGGATCGAGGTCCGCCCCGGCTTCGGCCCGATCCGCGCCGAGGGCCACGCCCGCGTGACCGGCCTCGTCGTCGGGCGCGTGGACGGCGACGGCGTGGGGATCGAGCGGATCGCCTGCGACGCGGTCGCCGTCTCCGGCGGCTGGTCGCCCGCGGTGCACCTGTGGAGCCACTGCGGCGGCAAGCTGACCTGGGACGAGACCGCCCTCCAGTTCCGCCCCGACCCCTCGCGCCCCCCGACCGGCGTGGACGGGCAGGGCTTCGTCCTGTGCGCCGGCGCCGCGAACGGCGAGCTTCATGCCGTCGCCTCCCTGGCGGACGCCGCCGGGGCCGGCGCGAAGGCCGCCCTCGGCGCCGGCGCGCAGGGCGCGTCGCCGCCCGAGCCCGTCGCCTCGGCGCCGGACGAGGGCGCGATCGTCCCGCTGTGGACCTGCCCCGCGAAGATGCCGCCGAAGCTCGCCGCCAAGGCCTTCCTCGACTTCCAGAACGACGTGAAGGTCGCCGACGTGCAGCTCGCCTCCCGCGAGGGCTACGTCTCGGTCGAACATGCCAAGCGCTACACCACGCTGGGCATGGCGACCGACCAGGGGAAGCTGTCGAACATCCCCGGCCTCGCGGTGCTGGCCGCCGCCCGCGGCGCCCCGATCCCCGAGGTCGGCACCACCACCTTCCGCCCGCCCTACACGCCCCTGACCTTCGGGGCGATCACCGGCTCGGCCAAGGACGAGCTCTTCAAGCCCACCCGCCGCACGCCCATCGACGCCTGGCTCGACCGCCACGGCGCCCAGTGGGAGCCCGTGGGCGACTGGCGCCGCCCCTACGCGATCCGCAAGCCGGGCGAGAGCACGGAAGAGGCGGTGCACCGGGAGATCCTGGGCGTCCGCCGTTCGGTCGGCATCCTCGACGCCTCGACGCTCGGCAAGATCCTGGTGAAGGGCCCGGACGCGGCCGAGTTCCTCGACCGGCTCTACACCAACATGATGTCCACCCTGAAGCCGGGCCGCTGCCGCTACGGGCTGATGTGCACCGAGCAGGGGTTCCTGTTCGACGACGGCGTCGCCGCGCGGCTGAGCGAGGACAGCTTCCTCGTCCACACCACCACCGGCGGCGCCGACCGGGTCCACGCCTGGATGGAGGAGTGGCTGCAGACCGAGTGGTGGGACCTCAAGGTCTACGTCGCCAACGTGACCGAGCAGTGGGCCCAGATCGCCGTCGCCGGCCCCAACGCCCGCAAGGTGCTGGAGAAGGTGAACGCCGCCGGCGGCGGCGGCATGGACGTCTCGAAACAGGCGCTGCCGTTCCTCGCCTGGGCCGAGGGCAAGCTGGGCGGCTTCGACGCGCGCGTCTACCGGATCAGCTTCTCGGGCGAGCTGTCATATGAGATCGCCGTCCCCGCCTCCCAGGGCCAGGCCCTGTGGGACGCGCTGCTCGAGGCCGGCGCCGAATACGACGTCCAGCCTTACGGCACCGAGGCCCTGCACGTGCTGCGCGCCGAGAAGGGCTTCATCATGATCGGGGACGAGACCGACGGCACGGTCACGCCGCTGGACCTCAACCTCGGCTGGGCGGTGTCGAAGAAGAAGCCCGACTTCATCGGCAAGCGCGGCCTGCAACGCGCCGACCTGACCCGCCCCGACCGCCTGCGCCTGGTGGGGCTGGAGACGGAGGACCCCCAGACCGTCCTGCCCGACGGCGCCCATGCCGTCGAGGGCAAGCTGCCCGACGGGCGGGAGCGGACCATCGGCCACGTCACCTCGACCTACTGGTCCCCGACGCTCGGCCGCTCCATCGCCATGGCCATCGTCGAGAAGGGCCCCGAGCGGATGGGCGAGGTCCTGACCTTCCCCGTCCCGCACGGCCAGCCGATCCGGGCGAAGATCGTCTCGCCCGTCTTCTTCGACCCCGAGGGGGAGCGCAACGATGTCTGATCCCGCCGTCGCCTGGTCCCGCGTCCGCGACCGCGGGATGATCGGGATCCGCGCCGACCTGTCCGTGGGCGTGGCGCGCAAGGCCCTGCAGAAGGCCTGCGGCGTCCCCGTGCCCGAGGTCCGCAAGCTGTCGCTCAAGGACGGCCGGGCGCTGGCCTGGATGAGCCCGGACGAGCTGATGCTGATGCTCCCCAAGGCCGAGGTCCCCGCCGCCCTCTCCGCCCTGGCCGAGGGGCTGGAGGGCCGCCATCACCTGGCCGTCGACCTCTCCGACGCCCGCGCGGTGTTCCGGCTCGAAGGCCCGGGCGCGCGCGAGGTGCTGGCCAAGGGCGCGCCGGTGGACCTGTCGCGCGCGGCCTTCGGGCCGGGCGACTTCCGCCGCACCCGCCTGGGCCAGCTCGCCGCCGCCTTCGGCCAGGTCTCGGACGAGCCGGAGGCGTTCGAGATGGTCTGCTTCCGCTCCGTCTCCGCGCATGTCGAGCGCTGGCTCGACCTCTCCACCGCCTCCGGCAGCCTGCCCGCGGTGTTCTGAGGCCCGCCGCGGGGCGCCTGCGCGCGCGCCCCGCGATCCGGTCCCCCGCCTTGCGATTCCCGGCCCGCGGCGACCCCCGCGGCGGGCCATGCATTTTGTGAAATGCTGCATTGCGGCGAGGGAAGATCGACCCCCTCGCACCGTCCCTTCAGGACGCTCCGCCGACCGTCTCCGGCGGCCCGGCTTCCGCGCGAAACGACCAAGTCGCGCTGCTAAAGTCGTTTTTCCCCAAGGTCATGAACGGACTCGTTCAGCAATTTTCAAAGCCGTTTCAAAGGTTTGGACAATCGCCATCTGACGCGAACGTCATCGCGCCGAAGGGCGCCGTCTGGGACAACCCTGCTGACCCAGCCATGCGCCGGGCGCAGAGCGGATATCGAAAATACCGCACTGCACAAAACGGTAAGGAGTTCCGATTATAACAGCCAAGCAAACGACGCATGTCGCCCCGCATGACGCGGACCTCGGGACGGAAACGAGACCAGCGCCGGGGCGAAACAGGACCGGAGACGACCGATGACCAACACCGTGACCCACGTCGAGATCGCCAAGATCGAGAACGACGCCCGCCGCCTGCGCGCCGCCGCCATGCGCGACATGGTCCATGGCCTGGGCGCCTGGCTGCGCGGCCTGTTCGGCGGCCAGCACGCCGCCGGCGCGCACCGCGCCTGACGACCGCGGCCCCCCGGGGCCGGACGAAACATCGCCCCGAGGCCCCCGCGGCCCGGGCGAGAGAACGCACCGCCAAGGGTCCTCCCTCCTGCGGCGGTGCGGAACAGGGACGAAGGGTCCTCCCTCCCGACGTCCTTGCGAGACCTCCGGTCCCCCGCCGCTCTCCTCCCTTGCGGCCGGACCGGACGGTCCGTGCGCCCCGGCCGGTCCTCCCTCCGGTCGGGGCCCTCGAAATCCGCCGCGCCGGGACCTCCCTCCCGGTTCGGCGGCGAGACAGGGGCGAAGGGTCCTCCCTCCCGCCGCCCCTGCGAGACCTCCGGTCCCAAGCCGCGCTCCTCCCTGCGGCCGGACCGGGCGGTCCTTCGCCCCGGCCGGTCCTCCCTCCGGTCGGGGCCCTCTTCTTCCGCCGCGCCGGGACCTCCCTCCCGGTTCGGCGGCGAAACAGGGGCGAAGGGTCCTCCCTCCCGCCGCCCCTGCGAGACCTCCGGTCCCCCGCCGCGCTCCTCCCTGCGGCCCGACCGGACGGTCCTTCGCCCCGCCTGGTCCTCCCTCCAGGCGGGGCTTTTTCTTTCGACCTGTCTGCAAAGCGCGTTGGTCCGCAGCGAGCCCGGTGCGATGACTGCTGCGCCCGGCTCGCATGTCCGCTTTCGGGTGACGGGGGCGCCATGCGGGCCGATCCAAGCATTCAGGAGGGCCGATATTTTGCAGATCAGACCGGAGCCCCTTCGAAAATACTGGGAGTCCATCGCTGCGGCGATCGAAGAGCTTGGCGGCGACGTGCAAGACCTTCGCATCGGCGCCCCGGCCTCCCCGGAGGCTGTCGATGCCGTCGAGCGCCGGCTCGGCCTCGCGCTGCCGGACCCCTTCAAGACTGTCCTCATGGGTTTCTCCGGGAGCGCCGCTTTCCGTTGGTCCATGCCCAGCGAGCTCCAACTGCCCGATGAATTCAGGGAGATATTCTGCGGCGACATCAGTTGGTCGCTCGAGCGACTTGCCGACGCCGAAGAGAGCCGTCGAATCTGGGTCCGGGAGTGTTTTCCCGATCCGAGCGACGCGTATGACCGCCACTGGCACGACAAGCTGGCCTTCTACGAAGTCGGAAACGGCGATCACCTGGCCGTCGACTTATCCAGCGAGCACCTGGGAGCTATCGTCTACCTGAGCCACGATGACGGCAAGGGGCACGGTCTTGCGATGGCGGACTCCTTCGAACGCCTCATCCTGCACTGGAGCCTGATTGGAGGCGTCGGAGGCGAAGATTGGCAATGGATTCCGTTCTATGACCCCCAGTCTTCCAAGATCGACCCATACGGTGAAGCGGCTCGGCGGTTCCGAGACTTGATTGGATTCGGCTTGCCGGAGAACGTCTAGAGCATCGACCAAGCCGACGCTGGCTGAGCTTGCCCGAGCGGCCGCTTCGTCCGCATAGCGGACGAACGCGGTTGGCGGACGCGCCCTTTCGCTCTCGGGCGCCGCGACGCGCCGGCCCCTCCGCCGCCGGGCCGAGCGTCCCCCCAACCGCCCCCGCGCGACCATATGCGTCCCTACGGCGCCTCATGCCCGTGTTGCGCCGCAGCAGCGGTTTCGCTAGCCAACGTCCGACCGGTCGATGACGCGCCCCCTCCGCGCGCCGGCCCGCCCGATGACCGCGGCCCAGGCCGCCCCGCCCAGAGCCCCCCGGTCCTGCCGGACCGTCCGCCCCAAGCGCGGCGCCCCGCCCGGGCGCCCCAGGAAGCCGCCGCCCCGGGCCCCGCGCCCGCCGTCGGCCCGGCCCCCGAGCAGGAGCGCCCATGACCCGCCTCGCCGCCTATCGCGATTCCTGGATCGGCAATCCGCGCGCCGATCTCCTCTCCGGCCTGGTGGTGGCGCTCGCGCTGATCCCAGAGGCCATCGCCTTCTCGATCATCGCGGGCGTGGACCCCAAGGTCGGGCTCTACGCCTCCTTCTCCATCGCGCTGCTGACCGCCATCGCCGGCGGCCGGCCAGGGATGATCTCGGCCGCCACCGCCGCCACCGCGGTGCTGATGGTGACGCTGGTGCGCGACCACGGGCTCGAATACCTGCTCGCCGCCACCGTGCTGGCGGGGGTCCTGCAGGTGCTGGCGGGCGCCGCGCGGCTGGGGCGGCTGATGAAGTTCGTCTCCCGCTCGGTGATGACGGGCTTCGTCAACGCGCTCGCCATCCTGATCTTCATGGCCCAGCTGCCCGAGCTGACCAACGTGACCTCGATCACCTATGTCCTCGTCGCGGCGGGGCTGGGGGTGATCTACCTCTTCCCCCTGCTGACCAAGGCGATCCCCTCGCCGCTGGTGTGCATCCTGTTGCTGACCGCGGTCTCGCTGGGGCTGGGCCTCGACGTGCGCACCGTCTCCGACATGGGGGAGCTGCCCACCGCCTTCCCCGCCTTCGCGCTGCCCGACGTGCCCTTCACGCTCGAGACGCTGCAGATCATCCTGCCCTATTCGCTTGCCGTCGCCGCGGTCGGCCTGCTCGAGAGCCTGATGACCGCCAACCTGGTGGACGAGCTGACCGACACCCCCTCCAGCCGCACCCAGGAATGCGTGGGGCAGGGGATCGCCAACTTCTGCACCGGCTTCATCGGCGGCATGGCTGGCTGCGCGATGATCGGCCAGTCGATGATCAACGTGAAGTCCGGCGGGCGCGGGCGGCTGAGCTGCGCCTTCGCGGGCGTGATGCTGCTGATCTTCTGCGTGGTGCTGGGCGACTGGGTGGGGCTGATCCCGATGCCGGCGCTGGTTGCGATCATGATCATGGTCTCGGTCGGCACCTTCTCCTGGTCCTCGATCAAGGACCTGCGCAGCCATCCCCGCTCCTCCTCGGTGGTGATGCTCGCGACGGTGGCGGTGGTGGTCTACACCCACAACCTGGCGCTGGGCGTGCTGACCGGCGTGCTTCTGTCGGGCATCTTCTTCGCCGGCAAGATCGCCCAGATCTTCCGCGTCACCTCCCAGGTCTCGGCCGACGGCCGCCACCGCACCTACAAGGTCGAGGGGCAGGTGTTCTTCGCCTCCTCCGAGCGGTTCGCCGCCAGCTTCGACTTCCGCGAGGCGCTGGAAAAGGTCACCATCGACGTGACCGCGGCCCATATCTGGGACATCTCTTCGGTGGCCGCGCTCGACATGATCGTGCTGAAGTTCCGGCGCGAAGGGGCCGAGGTGGAGATCCTCGGCCTGAACGAGGCCAGCGAGACCATCGTCGACCGCCTGGCCATGCACGACAAGCCCGGCGCGCTCGACCGCCTGGCCGGACATTGATCGCCTGAAGGCGAGAGGGAGGAGAGCATGAGCGGCAAGCTGGTCGCCCTGGTCGACGGGTCCGAGTATTCGCGCAGCGTGTGCGAGCACGCCGCCTGGCTGTCGACGCGCACCGGCCGCTCGGTCGAGCTGCTGCACGTGATCGGGCGCCGCCACGCGGCGACCGGCGACTTCTCGGGCGCCATCGCGCTGGGCGCCCGCACCGCCCTGCTCGAGGAGCTCTCGGAGCTCGACGCCCGCATGGCCCGCCTCGCCCAGACCCGCGGCCGCGCGATCCTCGAGGACGCCGAGGCGATCCTGAAGGGGCAGGGGGTCGAGGTCTCGTCCCGCCTGCGCATCGGCGACCTGCTCGACGAGGTGCAGGAGGCCGCGGCCGACGCCGACATGGTGGTGATCGGCAAGCGCGGCGAGGCCGCCGACTTCGCCAAGGGCCACCTCGGCTCGAACCTCGAGCGGGTGGCGCGCGCCGCCGACCGCCCGGTCTTCGTGGCCTCGCGCGCCTTCAAGCCGATCCGCAAGGTGATCGTGGCCTTCGACGGCGGCGCCGCGGCGCTGAAGGCGGTGGACCACATGTCCCGCTCGCCCACCGCCGTCGGCCTGACCTTCCGCCTGGTGACGGCGGGCGCCGACACGCCCGAGGCGCGCCGCGCCCTCGACGGCGCCGCCGCGATCCTCGCGGGCGCCGGCCTCGCCGTCGAGACCGCGATCGTCGGGGGCCCCCCCGCCAAGGCCGTCGCCGAGGCCGCCGAGGCCTGGGGCGCCGACATGATGGTGATGGGCGCCTACGGCCACTCCCGCATCCGCTCGATGATCATCGGATCGGTGACCGAGGAGCTGCTGCGTGGCTGCCGGCTGCCGGTGTTCCTGTTCCGCTGAACGCGGGGAGGGAGCGGAGAGGAGGCGCCCTGCGGGCGGGCTTGGGCCTGCGGGTTCGGGCGCGACCGGACTTCGGGGGTCGGGAGCCTCCGGCGGGCTCCTGACTCACCAAAGAACAGGGGGCCGCGCCTGTCCTTCGGAGCCGTCTCTCGCTGAAGATGCCTGAGCGACTCGTCGGGAGGGGGCAAGGACAAGCCCCGCCCAAGGGCGGGGTCGCTTCGCGATCCCTGACCCCTCCCGCCGAGTCGCTCTGATCGGCATCAGCGAGAGACGGCTCCGAAGAACAGGCGCTTCGCGAGGACCTCCGTGCGTCGCGCCGGGCGCCTGGGGCGGGCGGCGGAGGGGGAACGGCGACCGGCGGGGCGGTCGCCGCGGCCGCGTCAGCCGGCGCGCCGGCGACGTCCGGCGGCGCCCAGCGCGCCGATCGCGCCGACCAGCAGCAGCGCCGTCGCCGGGATCGGCACGGCCGCGTCGCCGCCGTCCAGGGACGGGGCCGAGAACGAGGTGCTCGACAGCTGGATCGCCGCGCCGCCGCTGCCGTAGGGCGAGGCGAGAGTCGTGCCGGTGATCGTGTAGCTGCCGGCCGCGAGCATCGCCTCGCCCGAGCTCCAGACGTCGCTCGCCAGCGCGACGTCGAAGTCGGACGTGCTTTCGCCCAGAGCGGTCGGGACCGAGGTTTCGCCCAGCAGCTCGCCGTTGGCGTAGAAGGCGAACTGATCGCCCGAGATGTAGGCGTCGGTCACCACGAGATACGCCGGATCGACGATCGTGAAGGTGAACTCCGTGTCCCAGGCGGAGCCCGTCTGCGCGAAGCTGAACGACTGCCAGCCGCCGTCGAGGGTCAGGGTCTGGGGGAAGGCCGAAACGGGTCCGGCGACGCAGGCCAGCAGCGCGGCTGCGGCGAGAGGCTTTGCAAACATGGGATCCTTCCACGCCTCGCCGTCAGGCGAGTCCTTCGAGAACGCAAAAGCGGACGATCCGTTAATTAATATGAATGAACACGCGCGGCGCAAGCCTCTCGGCGCGCAAATCCGTGGAAACGGGGCCCCCGACGCGCGGCACGGGCGCGCGCCGGGCTCGGCCCGCCCGCTCCCTCAGCGCTTCTTGCTGCTCGAGCCCCGGTAGGCCCGCGTGCCGGGCTTGCCGGCGGTGGAGCGGCCCTTGGCCTTCGTCGCCTCCTCGGCGGCGGCGTCCACCGCGGACTGGCGGGCGAGCGGGTCGTCGGCGATGGCGAGCTCCACCGCCTCCAGCCGCTTGACCTCGTCGCGCAGGCGCGCGGCCTCCTCGAACTCCAGGTTCTCGGCGGCCTTGAGCATGTCCTTGCGCAGCGCGTCGAGATGCGCCTGCAGGTTCGCGCCGGGCTTGGGGCCCCGGTCCACCTTCGCGGTGATCCGGGCGGCGTCGGTGTCGCCCTTCCACACGCCCTCCAGCACGTCCTCGACGTTCTTGCGGATCGTCTGGGGGGTGATCCCGTGCTCTTCGTTGTAGGCCTGCTGCTTCTCGCGCCTCCGGTCCGTCTCGCGCATCGCCCGTTCCATCGAGCCGGTGATGCGGTCGGCGTACATGATCACCTTGCCGTCGGCGTTGCGCGCCGCGCGCCCGATGGTCTGGATCAGCGAGGTCTCGGAGCGCAGGAACCCCTCCTTGTCCGCATCGAGAATGGCCACCAGCCGGCACTCGGGGATGTCGAGCCCCTCGCGCAGCAGGTTGATGCCGATCAGGATGTCGAAGGCGCCCAGCCGCAGGTCGCGGATGATCTCGATCCGCTCGATCGTGTCGATGTCGGAGTGCATGTAGCGCACCCGCACGCCCTGTTCGTGGAGGTACTCGGTCAGATCCTCGGCCATGCGCTTGGTCAGCGTGGTGCACAGCACCCGGCCGCCCTCCTGCGCCACGCGCTTCACCTCGTCCAGCAGGTCGTCGACCTGCGTCTCCACGGGCCGGATCTCGACGGGCGGATCCAGCAGGCCGGTGGGGCGGATCACCTGCTCGGTGAAGACGCCGCCGGTCTGCTCCAGCTCCCACGCGCCGGGGGTGGCGGAGACGAAGACCGACTGGGGGCGCATCGCGTCCCATTCCTCGAACTTCAGGGGGCGGTTGTCCATGCAGCTGGGCAGGCGGAAGCCGTGCTCGGCGAGCGTGAACTTGCGCCGGTAGTCGCCCCGGTACATGCCGCCCAGCTGCGGCACCGTCACGTGGCTCTCGTCCGCGAAGACCAGGGCGTTGTCGGGGATGTATTCGAAGAGCGTGGGCGGCGGCTCCCCCGGCCCGCGGCCGGTGAGGTAGCGGGAGTAGTTCTCGATGCCGTTGCACACCCCCGTGGCCTCCAGCATCTCGACGTCGTGGTTGGTGCGCTGCTCCAGCCGCTGGGCCTCCAGCAGGCGGCCTTCCTTCACCAGCTGGTCGAGCCGGGTGGCGAGCTCGGCCTTTATGCCCTTCACCGCCTGCTGCATCGTCGGGCGGGGGGTGACGTAGTGGCTGTTCGCGTAGATGCGCACCTTCTGCAGGGCGGCGTTCTTCTCTCCGGTCAGGGGATCGAACTCGACGATCGACTCGAGCTCCTCCCCGAAGAAGGAGAATCGCCAGGCGCGGTCCTCGAGGTGGGCGGGCCAGACCTCGAGGGAATCGCCCCGCACCCGGAAGGTGCCGCGGGCGAAGGCGGCGTCGTTGCGGCGGTACTGCTGGGCGGTCAGCTCGCGCATCACGTCCCTAAGATTGTACTCGTTTCCCGCGATCAGATCCTGGGTCATCGCCCCGTAGGTCTCGACCGCGCCGATGCCGTAGATGCAGCTGACCGAGGCCACGATGATCACGTCGTCGCGCTCCAGCAGCGAGCGGGTGGCGGCGTGGCGCATCCGGTCGATCTGCTCGTTTATCTGCGATTCCTTGGCGATGTAGGTGTCCGAGCGCGGAACATAGGCCTCCGGCTGGTAATAGTCGTAATAGGAGACGAAATACTCCACGGCGTTGTTCGGAAAGAACCGCTTGAACTCGCCATAAAGTTGTGCGGCAAGCGTCTTGTTCGGGGCGAGGATGAGCGCGGGACGCTGCGTCTGTTCGATCACCTTGGCCATGGTGAAGGTCTTGCCGGTGCCCGTGGCGCCCAGCAGGACCTGGTCGCGCTCCCCGCTCTCGACGGCGGCCGAGATCTCGGCGATCGCCGTGGGCTGGTCGCCCGCCGGCTCGTAGTCGGTGACCATCTCCAGTCGGACCCCGCCCTCGAGCTTCTCGCGCTTGCGCGGCTCGGGGATGGTGACCATCGAATCCACCGACATCCTTAACCCTCTCTTCACCGTTTTACCCGAGATTGCCCTTGTCGCCGGGTTAATCAAGCGCCCGGCGGAAAAACGGAGGGTCAAGAGAGAACCCCACGCGATGACACGCATAGGTTGAAATTCTTGTTGTCCACGCGTCCGCAAGGGACGTATGGTTCAAGTGGAGCAACAAGAAAGATCGCCGGCCGGGCGCGGCACCACCCACCCCACCCCTCGCTCCCAAGCGTTCGGTCGGCGATCACCCCTAACCTCGGACGACACGTCCGAAGGACAATGCGCTGAGGACGTCGCCGAAAGGTGAACGTTTCGCCGGTCCCCCCAAGGGCGACCGGCTTTTTCTTTGCGCGGGCGGGTTTCGACTGCGGGGCGGAGGGGGGATAGCCGGGCGGACGGGGCGGCGGAGCGTCCGGCGAATCGCGCTCCCTTGTGAAGCGCGACGGAATGCATCGGGGCGGGAGGCCGTGCAAGCGGTCGTCGTTCGCCGCGGCGCGTCTCGGAGGGCCGCCGGCAGGCCGCCGCCCGCCAGGCTCCCTCGCCCCGAATCTCCGAGCCGGCCGCGGCGTGCCCCCATCGCGAACCCGCGACCCGGCCGACGGAGCATCGACGCCGCGCGATCCCCGGTTTCAACGACGCTTGTTCGATGGTTCGCGCCCGAAGCCCGAAGCCCGAAGCCCGAAGCCCGAAGCCCGACATCTCCCGGCGGAGTCCGGCCCCGGGCGACAGATCGTCCATGGAGCTTGCCTCGCCTGGGCGCGCCTCCCTGGGGCGTGCGCCGCCCATGGGAGCGTTGTCGAAACCACGCGGCAGGGGAGGCGCATTCCAGGGCGCTCAAGGGCGGGCGAAGACAGGTTGCCGCTCGCCGGCTGTCCGCTCGACTCCGAAGATGGTCCGGGGCAGTGGCTCGACGCGCGACGCGCGTCGAAAGCCGAGGCGCGGGTCCGCATCCGCTTGCGCCGCCCGGCGCCGGCCGGCCGTGCAAGCCCTCCGGCGTGCCACGGTCGGCCGCTCGCCGCCGTTTCCGCTGACCCGTCCAAAGAAAAACCCCGACGCCCGCGGTCGGCGGGCGCCGGGGGTGCGTCCCGCGCGTCGTCGGCCGCCTTCCTGAAGGCATGCCGGCGGCGCCGCGGATCCGTCGCGGGCCCGGGGGTTCGCCCGGTCCCCGCCACGGCGCGCGCCCGGCCCGGCGGCCGACCCGTCGGCGCCTTGCGGGGCCCGGGCGCGTCCTTCGCGGCCCGGCGTCGGGCGGAGAGGGGTCTCCGCATCGCGCCGGGCGAGGCGTCCGGCCCCCGCCGGATCCGCCTCCCGTCCATCGCGCGCCGACCGGCCGCCGCGCGCCCCGCGCCGGTCCTGCCGGCGGGGCGCGGGCGCGGCGGCTCGGCCGCGCGGCCCGAACCGCCCGCGGCGTCTGGCCTGCGGCGGTCCGTGCGTTGTCTGGACGTCGTCCGGACTTCGATCCGGGCGGCCGCGCGGCGGGGGTTCACCCCTCGTCGCGGCCCATCGTTCCATCGATCCCCCCGCGCGGTCCGCCGATCCGGCCGACCCGTCCGGTCCGCGCCGTCTCCGGTCCCGCGCGGCGCGTCCTGCGCCGGGGATGCCTCGCTCCGCCGGAGGCCCCCGCCTCCGTCGCCCAGGCCGGGTTATCGGGTGATTCCCTTTCCCAAGCCTTGCCGTCGCCGCCCCGGACGCCGCTTTTCTCCCGCCAACGCCCTGTTTCCCTTGCGCTCCCCCCTCCGCCGGCCGCCCCCGCGCGCCTGCGTCCGCTTGCCCTTCGCGCCGCGGCGCGGCATATGCGGGCGGAAGGCTTCTGGAGGGCGACCGACATGCTCGCGCGAATCTACCGTCCGGCGAAGACCGCCATGCAGTCCGGCGTGGCCCGCACCCAGACCTGGGTGCTGGAATTCGCGCCCGAACAGGCCCAGCGCATCGATCCGCTGATGGGCTGGACCGGCGGCGGCAGCACGCAGAACCAGGTGCGGATCGAATTCCCCAGCAAGGAGGCCGCGCTGGACTACGCCCAGCGTCACGGCATCCCCGCCCAGGTGACCGAGCCGAAGGAGCGCAAGCCCAACGTGCGCCCCAAGGGCTACGGCTCGAACTTCGCCTACGATCGCCGGGGCGCCTGGACGCACTGAGCCGCGCCCGCGCCCACGAAAAACGCCGCGCCCCCCAGGCGCGGCGTTTTCGTTTCAGGCGCCGGGCAGGGCCCGGCCCCTCAGCCCCGCGCGATCCAGCCGCCGCCCAGCACCCGCGTGCCCTCGGTCGCGTAGAAGACGCAGGCCTGGCCGGGGGCCACGCCCTGTTCGGCCGCCGCCAGCTCCACCTCCACGCCGCCGCCGGGCAGGGGGCGCAGGCGCGCCGGCGCCGGCGGGCGGGTGGAGCGGACGCGGGCCTCGATCTCCCAGCCGCCCTCGGGCGCGTCCTCGAGCGGCGCGTCGCCCAGCCAGTTCACCTCCCTGAGCGGGATGCGCCGCACCCCCAGCGCCTCCCGCGGGCCCACGATCACGCGCCGGGTCTCGGGGTCGAGGCGAATCACGTGCAGCGGCTCGCCGGTCGCGATCCCCAGCCCCCGCCGCTGGCCGACGGTGAAGCGCAGCAGGCCCGCGTGCTCGCCCAGCACGCGGCCGTCGAGATGCACGATCTCGCCCGGCTCCGCCGCGCCGGGGCGCAGCTTCTCGATCACCGCGGCGTAATCGCCGTTGGGCACGAAGCAGATGTCCTGCGAATCGGGTTTGTCGGCGACGCCCAGCCCGAACTCCGCCGCCAGCGCCCGGGTCTGCGCCTTCGAGCCGAAGCCCCCCAGCGGGAAGCGCAGGTACTCCAGCTGCGCGCGCGTGGTGGCGAAGAGGAAATAGCTCTGGTCGCGCGCGGGGTCCGCGCCGCGGTGCAGCTCGGGCCCGTTCGGCCCCTCGATCCGCTGCACGTAGTGGCCGGTCGCCAGGCAGTCGGCGTCGAGCTCGCGCGCCGTCTCCAGCAGGTCGCGGAACTTCACCCGCTCGTTGCAGCGCACGCAGGGAATCGGCGTCGCGCCCGCCAGGTAGCTGTCGGCGAAGTCGTCGATCACCGCCTCGCGGAAGCGCGATTCGTAGTCGAGGACGTAGTGCGGGAACCCCGTCGCCTCGGCCACGCGGCGGGCGTCGTGGATGTCGCGGCCCGCGCAGCAGGCCCCCTTCTTCGCCAGCGCCGCGCCGTGGTCGTAGAGCTGCAGGGTCACGCCCACCACGTCGAACCCGTCGCGCGCCAGCATCGCGGCGACGACCGAGCTGTCGACGCCCCCCGACATCGCCGCGACCACGCGCGTCTGCGCCGCCGGCTTGGCGAAGCCGAGCGCGTTGGGGGCGGAAACGGGGGCGGCGAGGGTCATGTCAGGGCTCCGGATCATGCGCGCAGATAGCCTCGCGCCGGGATAGGAACAACCCGAGGCATCATGGTTTCCCGGGTTTACCTTCGTGAAATCGACCTCCGCTAGCTTCGGCCCCGGGTGAGTGAACAGCTTAGTGGAGCGAGAACCATGCGTACCGAAACCAACGTCCGTCCGGAGTCCGTCGTGGGTCCCGACGGCATGCGCATCACGCGCGCCGACCTGCCCAGCCCGACCACCCGCCGCTGGGTGGCGCGGCGCAAGGCGGCCGTCGTCGCCGCGGTGAAGGGCGGCCTGATCACCGCCGAGGAGGCCCGCCGCACCTGGCAGCTGTCGGAGGAGGAGCTCGACGGCTGGCTCGAGGCGGTGTCCCAGCACGGCATCAACGCGCTGCGCACCACGGCGATCCAGCGCTATCGTTCAACCAGAAGCTGACAATCCCGCTTAACTCGCGTTAAGGTGGTAACAGACCGTTTACCTTTATGACGCAGGGTCGGAGGACGCACTCATTCCTGCACGGAGGAGCGTATATGCGCGTACTTCTGATCGAAGACGATCCGGCAACGGCGCAGAGCATCGAGTTGATGCTCCGCAACGCGAACCTGAACGTCTACGCCACCGACCTTGGCGAGGAAGGCATCGACCTCGCCAAGCTCTATGACTACGACCTGATCCTGCTGGATCTGAACCTTCCGGACATGACCGGCTACGACGTGTTGAAGAAGCTTCGCGTGGCGAAGATCAACACGCCGATCCTGATCCTGACCGGGCTCGACGACACCGAGCACAAGATCAAGGGGTTCGGATTCGGCACCGACGACTACCTGACCAAGCCCTTCAACCGGGACGAGCTGATCGCGCGGATCCACGCGATCGTGCGCCGTTCGAAAGGCCACGCCCAGTCGATCATCGAGACGGGTAAGATCAAGGTGAACCTCGACGCCAAGACGGTGGAGGTCGCGGGGCATCCCGTCCACCTCACCGGCAAGGAGTATCAGATCCTCGAGCTGCTGAGCCTGCGCAAGGGCACCACGCTGACCAAGGAGATGTTCCTCAACCATCTCTACGGCGGCATGGACGAGCCGGAGCTGAAGATCATCGACGTCTTCATCTGCAAGCTGCGCAAGAAGCTGTCGGGCGCCACCGGCGGCGACAACTACATCGAGACGGTCTGGGGCCGCGGCTACGTGCTGCGCGACCCGACGCCGATGGCCGAGCCGCTGGCCGCGGCCGAGGTCGGGTAGACCCCGGGCCGCGACCCGACGTCGGTTCCCCGGGGGCAGAAGCCCCGGCGGTGGCGGCGAAGCTTGACGGGCGGTTGGCCGGCCTACATGACGAGCGTTCCGAAATCCGGGAGGATCGCATGTCGGCCGAAAACGTGCAGGACGCCGAACCCAACCCGAAGCCCCGCACCGACGCGAGCGCCGAACCCGGCGCCGGCCCCGCGGCCGGCGCCGAAGCCGCGTCCGAAGGCTCGGAAGACGCGGCGCCCGGGCGCGAGCGGGGCGAGGGGCTCGACCTCGACGCCGGCGCCCATGGCGACACGCCCGTGGACGCGCTGGACGAGACCGCCGCGCGGGCCGAGCTCGCGCGCCTCGCCGACCTGCTCGGCCGGCTCGACAGCGCCTATCACCAGGACGACGCGCCCCTCGTCGACGACGCGGACTACGACGCGCTCAAGCGCCGCAACCGCGAGATCGAGGCCCGCTTCCCGGGCCTGAAGCGCGAGGATTCCCCCTCCGACCGCGTCGGCGCCGCCCCCTCCGAGGGCTTCGGCAAGATCCGTCACCGCGTGCGGATGATGAGCCTGTCCAACGCCTTCGACGACGCCGACGCGGCCGATTTCGTCGACCAGGTGCGCCGCTTCCTGGGCCTCTCGGCCGAGGACGAGGTGGCGCTGGTGGCCGAGCCCAAGATCGACGGCCTCTCCCTCTCGCTGCGCTACGAGAACGGCGCCCTGGTCGAGGCCGCCACCCGCGGCGACGGCGAGACCGGCGAGAACGTCACCGCCAACGCCCTCACCGTCGCCGACATCCCCGAGACGCTGACCGGCGCGCCCGAGATCCTCGAGGTCCGGGGCGAGGTCTACATGTCCCACGCCGACTTCGCCGCGCTGAACGCCCGCCAGGCGGAGGCCGGCGCCAAGACCTTCGCCAACCCGCGCAACGCCGCCGCCGGATCGCTGCGCCAGCTCGACAGCTCGATCACCGCCGCCCGCCCGCTGCGCTTCTTCGCCTATTCCTGGGGGGAGCTCTCGGAGCCGCTTTCCGACACCCAGGCGGGCGCCCTGAAGCGCCTGGAAAGCCTCGGCTTCCAGGTGAACCCGCTGGCGGAGCGCGTGACCTCGATCGACGCGGCGCTGGCGCATTACCGGCGCATCGAGGCCGACCGCGCCGGCCTCGGCTACGACATCGACGGCGTCGTCTACAAGGTCGACCGGCTGGACTGGCAGCAGCGGCTGGGCTTCCGCTCGGCCACGCCCCGCTGGGCCATCGCGCACAAGTTCCCCGCCGAGCTCGCCACCACCGTGCTCGAGGACATCGAGATCCAGGTGGGCCGCACCGGCGCCCTCTCCCCCGTCGCGCGCCTCAGGCCCGTGACGGTGGGCGGCGTCGTCGTCTCCAACGCCACGCTGCACAACGAGGACTACATCGCCGGCCGCGGCGCCAAGGGCGAGCCGATCCGCGAGGGGCGCGACCTGCGCGTGGGCGACACCGTCACCGTCTACCGCGCCGGCGACGTGATCCCCAAGGTGCTGGACGTCGACCTCTCCCGCCGCCCCGCCGACGCCCAACCCTGGACCCCGCCCGAGACCTGCCCCGCCTGCGGCTCCCCCGCGGTGCGCGAGCCGGGCGAGGCCGTGCGCCGCTGCACCGGCGGCCTGGTCTGCCCCGCCCAACAGGTCGAGCGACTGCGCCATTTCGTGTCGCGCAACGCGCTCGACATCGAGGGGCTGGGCGCCAAGCAGGTGGAGCTGTTCCACGCCCTGAACTGGATCGCCGAGCCCGCCGACATCTTCACGCTCCAGTCCCGCGACGCCTCGGGCAAGCTGCTCTCCGACGCCGCCGGGTTCATCGAGACGCTGGCCGGCCTCGAGCGTCGCGACCAGCTCGCCGACGACTACCGCGCCCTGCTGGCCCCGCTGGGGATCGAGATCCCCCAGGGCGAGACCGGCCCCGCCCTCGACGCCGTGGTCGAGGCGCTGACCGCTCTCTCCGCCACGCCGCTGGCGGAGGTGAAGAGCTTCGGCGAGACCTCGGCGCGCAACCTCTTCGCCTCCATCGAGGCGCGGCGCGAGATCGACCTCAACCGCCTGATCTTCGGCCTCGGCATCCGCCATGTCGGCGAGGTGGCGGCGATGGACCTCGCGCGGCTCTACGGCGGCTGGGACGAGATGGCCCGGGCCCTCGACCTCGCCCGTCCCGCCGCCCTCGCCCACCGCGCCGCCGACGCGGCCGAGCTGGAGGAGCGGGCCGCCGCCCAGTCCGAAGGCCGCCGCGCCGCCCTCTCCAAGGCCCGCAAGGCCGCGTGGGAGGCGGCCGAGGTCCCGCCCGAGGCCGAGGCCGCCTGGCGCCACCTGGTCGACGCCGACGGCATCGGCCCGACGCTCGCCCTCTCGCTCTCCGACGGCTTCGCGGGGACGGAGGAGCGCGCCGCCATCGACCGCCTCGCCGCCCACCTGACCCCGATCCCGCCCGAGGCGCAGGCCACCGACAGCCCCGTCGTCGGCCAGACCGTGGTCTTCACCGGCAAGCTCGAGAAGATGACCCGGCAGGAGGCCAAGGCCCGGGCGGAGTCGCTGGGCGCCAAGGTGGCGGGCTCGGTCTCCGCCAAGACCGACCTCGTCGTGGCCGGGCCGGGCGCCGGCTCCAAGCTCAAGGACGCCGAGAAGCACGGGGTGAAGGTCATCTCCGAGGACGACTGGATCGCGATGGTCGGCGCCTGATACGATCTGCGGCGCGGCCCCGGCCCCGAGAAAGCGAGAGATGACCGAGATCGAGCTCAAGTTCCTGCTGGACGCGGCGGGGGAGAAGGCGCTGCGCGCCTCCCCCGCGCTCAAGGCCCTGTCCGACGGGCCGGGGCGGCGGCGCAAGCTGCGCTCGATCTATTTCGACACGCCCGCGCGCGACCTGCGCGCCGCCGGCTTCGCCCTGCGCCTGCGCAAGGTGGGGCGGGGCTGGGTGCAGACGGTGAAGGCGGGCAGCCACGCCTCCGGCGCCGGCCTCTTCTCGATGCGCGAGGCCGAGACGCCGGCGCCGGGCGGGCGGCTCGACCTCGATCTGGTGCCCGACGCGGCCCTGCGCGAGGCGGTGCGCAGCGTGCTGGGCGACGCCCCCCTCAACCCGGTGTTCGAGACGCTGATCGACCGCACCGAGCGGGCGCTGGTCACCGCGCAGGGGGAGGTCGAGCTCGCCATCGACATCGGCGAGGTGGTGGCGGGCGAGGCGCGCGTGGCCTTCCGCGAGGCGGAGCTGGAGCTGAAGTCCGGCGCCCCCGCCGCGATCTACGAGATCGCCCGCGCCCTGTTCGAGGCCGTGCCCGCCCGTTTCTCAGAGATGTCGAAGGCCGGGCGCGGCCACGCGCTGTCCGCCGGCCTGCCCGCGCTGCCGGCGGAGGCCCCGCGGCGGGCGACGAAGCCCCGCCTCGATCCGGAGGACACGACCGAGGCCGCGGCGGCGACGATCCTGCGCGAATGCCTCGCCCAGGTGGACGCCAACGCCGCCCTCTGCCTCGCCTCCGACGATCCCGGCGGGCCGCACCAGCTGCGCGTGGGCCTGCGCCGGGCGCGCTCGGCCCTGTCGCTGTTCGGCGCCGCCCTCGACGGGCCGCAGGCTCAGGCGCTGGGGGCGGCGGCGCGCGACCTCGCGGCGGTGGCCGGGGACCTGCGCGACCTCGACGTGCTGGCGACCGAGATCCTCGCCCCCGCCGCCGCCCGCGCCCCCGCCGACGCCGAGGGCCACGCGGCGCTGGCCGAGGAGGTCGCCCGCCGCCGGGGCGAGGCGCGCGAGGCCCTGCGCGCCGCCCTCGCCGGCGCGGAGGCGCGGCGCCTGCTGATCGACCTCTCCGCCTTCATCGAGCTGCGCGGCTGGCTGCGCCCCGCCGACCACGCCCAGACCCGCCAGCTCGCCCGCCCCGCCGGCGCGACCGCCGCGGCGGCCCTGTCGAAGCGCTGGAAGAAGGTGCGCAAGACCGCGCGGGAGCTCGAGAGCCTCGACATCGAGGCGCGCCACGAGCTTCGCAAATCGCTCAAGAAGCTGCGCTACGGCGTGGATTTCTTCGGCCCCATGTGGCCCGAGGAGACGGTCGCCCCCTACGCCAAGGCCCTGCGCAAGCTGCAGAACGTCTTCGGCTCGCTCAACGACGCCGCCATGGCCGAGGCGCGGCTCGAAGGCCCGGGCGCCCCCTGCGCGGACGACCCCGCCGCCCAGCGCGCCGTCGGCCGCCTGCTCGGCCGGCTCGAGATGCAGGCCGAGGCCGACTGGTCCAAGGCCCTCGTCCGCTGGCAGGCGCTGGAGGCGCTGAAACCCTTCTGGAAATGAAAACGGGCCCCCGCGGGGGCCCGTCCGAAACCGCCGGGGCGCCGCCTCAGGCCGGATCGCCCTCGATCGAGCCCGAGTTGCCGCGATAGCGCATCGAGGCGGTGGCGGTCGCGATCAGCGCGCCCGTGTCGTCGGTCAGCCGCGCCTCGGCGAAGTAGCTCTTGCGCCCGCCGCCGGTCACCCGGCCCTCGGCGATCAGCGTCTTGCCGGCGGGCCGGCCGATGTAGTTCACCGTCAGCGACAGCGTCATCACCTTGCGCGCCCGCCCGGGGTAGGGGCACCAGCTGCCGGCGAAGCCCATGGCGGTGTCCAGCAGGGTCGCGTGCACGCCGCCGTGGGGCAGGCCCTGGCGGTTCTGGTGGCGCGTCTCCAGCGGCATCTCCACCCGGCAGAAGTCCCGCTCCCACTGCACGATCTCGTAGCCGAGAAGGTCCTGGTAGGGGTAGGTCGCCTCGGCGGCGATGGGGTCGTAGTCCTGCGGCGGCTCGCCAAGGATCTCGGCGGTCTTCATGCGGCGAAGCTCCGTCTGTTGGGGGGCGCGTGTCGCGTCCTGCCGACCGGGCGGCAGGTCGAGCGTGTCGCGCCCAGAATCCGCCGCGCGGCTGCGCCGGTCAACCCGCCCGCGCCGCGGCACGTCGTCTCGCAGGTGCAGCATCGCGGGCCGGATCGCGCCGCGCCCCGCCCGGCCCGCGCGCCATACCGCGGGGCGGAGCCCCAAGGCCCTTCCCGCGCGCCGCCCGCGCCTCCGCGTGCGCACCGGCCCATACCGGACGATTGAAAACCGCGCGGCGCGCTTCTAGCGTCGGATCGCCCGGCGCCGGCGCCCCCGCCGTCGGCTCCGCCCCCCGCACCGGGAGACCCGAGATGACCGACGTCGACGCCGCCCGT
Source organism: Albimonas marina (assembly GCF_029223255.1). GTDB lineage: Bacteria > Pseudomonadota > Alphaproteobacteria > Rhodobacterales > Rhodobacteraceae > Albimonas. The sequence continues at coordinate 265,333 of NZ_JARHUC010000005.1, read as the reverse complement.
CCCCGCCACCCCTGGGAGGCGCACTATCCCCAGGGCGTCCGCTGGTCCGTCCCGCTGGTCGCGCAGACCGTGCCGCAGCTCCTGCGCGACTCCGCCGCCCTCCACGCCGGGCGCCCCGCGCTGATCCACCGGGAGACCTCGCTCACCTGGGACCAGCTCGCCGGCCGCGCCTGGCAGGTGGCCAACGCGCTGGCCCGCGACGGGCTGGGCCGCGGCGACGCGGTGGCGATCTACCTGCCCAACACGCCCTTCCATCCCGCCTTCTTCTTCGGCGCGCTGGCCGCCGACCTGCGGGTGACCATGCTCAGCCCGCTCGACCCCATACGGGTGCTGGCCCACAAGATCGAGGACTCGGGCGCCAAAACCCTCGTCACCCTCAACCTGCCCGAGATGACCGACATGGCCGTGCGCCTGCTCGACCAGGGCGCGTGCGAGCGGGTGATCCTGTGCGACGAGGACGACTGGGGCCCGTTCCCCGCCCCGCTGGCCGAGACGCCGGGCCGCGCCGACGTGATCCGCTTCGCCGACTGGACCGACGGCGTGCCCACGACCGAGCCCGACCTCGACGGCGATCCGAACGACGTGGCCCTGCTGCAATACACCGGCGGCACCACCGGCCTGCCCAAGGGCGCGATGCTCAGCCACGCCAACCTGCTCGCCGCCGTCGCCGCCGTGCGGGAGTGGTCGGACGCGACCTACGGCACGCCCGACCGGCAGGTCACGCTCTGCGTCCTGCCGCTGTTCCACATCTACGCGCTGATCGTGATCCTGCTCTCCTCCACCCGGCTGGGCGGGACGATCGTGCTGCGCATGCGCTTCGACGCCGGCCAGACCCTGCACGACATCGAGCATCACCGCGTCACCTACTTCCCCGGCGTGCCGACCATGTGGATCGCCATGGCCAACCACCCCGAGATGGAGACGCGCGACATCTCCTCGCTCAGGAACTGCGGCTCGGGCGGGGCGCCGCTGCCCGTCGAGGTGCAGATGAAGTTCGAGCGCGCCACGGGCCTGCCGATCCTCGGCGGCTGGGGGATGACCGAGACGGCGGCCGCCGGCACCTCGATCCCCCGCGGCATGCACCTCGCCAAGCCCGGCACCATCGGCGTGCCGCTGCCCAACATCGAACTCAAGGTGGTCGACGCCGACGACCCCGCCCGCGACCTGCCCCCCGGCGAGGTCGGCGAGATCGCGGTGCGCGGCCCCAACATCTCGTCGGGCTACTGGAACCGCCACGACGCCACCGCCGAGAGCCAGATCGGCGAGGGCTGGTTCCTGACCGGCGACGTGGGCCGCATGGACGCCGACGGCTTCTTCTGGCTGGTCGACCGCAAGAAGGACCTGATCCTCTCGGGCGGCTTCAACGTCTATCCCCAGATGATCGAGCAGGCGATCTACGAGCACCCCTCGGTCGCCGAGTGCATCGTGATCGGCCGCCCCGACCCCTACCGGGGCGAGAGCGCGGGCGCCTTCGTGACTCTCAAGCCGGGGCACGAGCCGTTCAGCCTCGAAAGCCTCCAGGCCTTCCTCAAGGACCGGCTGGGCCGGCATGAGATCCCGCGCACGCTGGTGTTCCGCGACGTGCTGCCCCGCACCCCGGTCGGCAAGCTCTCGCGCAAGGACCTGCGCGACGAGGTGACGGCCGAGGAGGCCGCGGCCGAGGCTCAGGCGGCCGCGTCGTAAAGCGCGCGGTAGCGCCGGGCCATCCGCTCCGGCGCGAACCGCTCCAGCGTGCGGGTCTGCAGCGGGCCGGCGAGGGCCACGCGGCGCGCCTCGTCGGTCAGCATCACCCCGATGCGCTGGGCCAGCGCGCCGGGCTCCGCCTCGGTCAGCAGCGCGTCGGCGTCGGGCTCCAGCACCCCGCGCAGGGGCGGGATGTCGAAGCCCATCACCAGGGCGCCGGCCATCGCCGCCTCGATCGCGACCGTCGGCAGCCCCTCCCAGCGGGAGGTCATCGCCAGCGCCTTGGCCCGGCCCATCATGGCCAGCGTCTCGGGCGAGGGCAGGCCGTCGTGGCGGGTGAAGTTCTCCAGCCCCAGCCGCGCGGCCATGGCGTCGACCTCCGCGGCCATCTCGCCCGCGCCGATCATCGCGACCCGCGGCGCCTGCCCGCCGATGCGGGGCAGGGCGGCGACCGTCTCGACGAAGGCCTGCGGCCATTTCTGGTAGACCAGCCGCCCCACGAACAGCACGTCCACGTCGCGCGGCGCGTCCGGGGCGGGGGCGGGCACGCGCATGCCGTTCTCGATCACCTCGGCCGGGCCGCGGTGGCGCAGGCCATGGGCCTTCGCCAGCGCCTGGTCCTCGTGGCTCACGAAGGCGGTGCCGTCCACGCGCCGGGCCAGCAGGTGCTCGATCTTCCTGCGCATCCCCAGCGGCCCGGGCTGGGCGAGGCCGTGGAACCCGTGCACCGTGTAGACGACCTTCAGCCTCGGCCGCGCCAGCTTGGCGAGGCTGGCCGCCATCGCGGCGCGGCTGCCGTGGGCATGGGCCACGTCGCCGGGCTTCGCATGACGCAGGATGTCGGCGGCCATCGCGGCGGGGGAGCCGCGGCCGGGGAACGCGCCGATCCGGTGGGGCAGGCCCGCGAAGACCTCGCGCATGCGCGCGTCGGCGTTGGCCGGCAGCAGGGCCTGGTGGCCCTCGGTCTCGCCGATCTCCGCGAACGCCTGCAGCAGGCGCGCGATCATCACGCCGCCGCCGCCCAGCTCGTGATCCGGCATGATGTGCAGCACGCCCATCTCGGCCCCTTCGCCCCGTTTCGCTCACGAAACTGGTAGCGCGACGCGGCCGCGCGCGCCACGGGCGCGACGCCGCGGCGGGCCCGGCGGCCGCGTCGGAACGGGGCGCCGCGCGCCCGCGATTCCGATACGAACCGCCGTCTCCGACCCCGACATACCCGCAAGAAGGTGCTGATTCCGGCCGAAAAGCGGCCGAATGGCGATTGTCGCAGGCGTCATGCTCTGGTTTAGTCGCCACGAACGCCGGCCAGGGGAAGGGAGCCCCGTACGTCGGCGTGAACATCGCAGGGAGGATCTCATGGAGAGACGCCAGTTTCTTAAGGGCGCCGCGCTTGGCGGCGTCGCCGCTTCCGCTTCCGCGCTCGCGGCTCCGGCCGTCGCGCAGTCGCGCAAGGAAATGATCATCGTGTCGACCTGGGGCCGGGACTTCCCCGGTCTGGGCACCTCGGCGCAGCGCCTGGCGGCGCGCATCACCGAGCTGTCCGAGGGTCGGATCGTCACCCAGTACTTCGCCGCCGGCGAGCGCGTGGGCGCCTTCGACGTGTTCGACGAGGTCGCCTCGGGGAACGCGCAGGCCTACATCGGCGCGGACTACTACTGGGTCGGCAAGCACCCGGCCTGGGCCTACTTCACCTCGGTGCCGTTCGGCATGACCAACACCGAGTGGAACGCCTGGATCAAGTTCAAGAACGGCCAGGCCCTGTGGGACGAGCTGGCCGGCGAGTTCGGCCTCAAGTGCCTGCCCTGCGGCGCCACCGGCACCCAGGCCGGCGGCTGGTTCAACAAGCTGATCGAGACCCCGGACGACCTGCGCGGCCTGAAGATGCGCATCCCCGGCCTCGGCGGCTCGGTGATGTCGAAGCTGGGCGTCTCCACCGTCTCGCTGCCCGGCGGCCAGATCTACGAGAACCTGGTCTCCGGCGCCATCGAGGCGACCGAGTGGGTCGGTCCCTACAACGACTACTTCATGAAGCTCTACGAGGCCGCCAAGTACTACTACACCGGCGGCATGCACGAGCCGGGCGGCGGCCTGTCCTTCGGCATGAACGGCCAGTTCTGGGCGGACTGCTCCGCCTGGGAGAAGGCGCTGCTGACCGCCTGCTGCTACGAGGAGCTCGCCAACCAGGCCGAGGAGGCGATCGCCAACAACGGCGTCTACCTCAACCGCCTGGTCAACGATCACGGCGTGCAGGTCGAGGCGTTCTCGGACGAGGTCTGGGACGCCTTCGGCGAGGCCTCCGAGGAGGTCTTCGAGGAGACGGCCGATCACTCGCCGCTCGCCAAGAAGATCAACGACGACTTCCAGGCGGCGCTCCGCGAGGAAGGCCGGTTCATGAAGAACTTCGAGATCACCTTCACCAACCAGCGCAACCGCGTGCTGGGGATCTGATCCCGGTCTGAACCGACGGCGCCGCCTCCGGGGCGGCGCCGCTTCCGGCGGACGTTCGCGGCCCCCGGGCCCGGCCGTCCGCCGTTCCGATTTCCCGGGGCCCCGCCCCTCGTCCGCCCCGGCGCGGACGGGGCGGAGCCTCTTCCCGAACGCGGCCCCGCGGCGCGCCCTGCGCGCCCGGTCGGGGCCGCGGACGACGGCCGTCGCGAGGCGGCCGGTCACGCAGGGCGGCGCGACGCGAAGCGCGCGATGGGCGAGGGTCAGGCCATCTCGGAGCGAGGCGACCATCACGACGGCCGCGAGGGCGGCGCGGATCCGATGCCGGGCCCTGCGGCGCAGCTTCCGCTGCGTCGAGCGCCTGCCAAGCCCCTGACGTTGCGGCAAATGTCGCGAAAAAGCACGGTCTCCTTAGAAAATTGCGCCCGGCTGCATTGCAGCGCAACGGGCGCGACGGTAACTCCGCGGCGTTCAACGGGCCGGGCGCTTGCGCCGGCCTCTCCCACGACCGCAGGAGTTCCCGATGGATCGTCGCCTGTTCCTGAAGGGCGCCGCGCTGGGCGGCGTCGCCGCCCCGGCCCTGGCCGCCCCCGCCCTCGCCCAGTCGCGCAAGGAGATGACCATCGTCTCCACCTGGCCGCGCGACTTCCCCGGCGTGGGCATGTCGGCGCAGCGCCTGGCGGAGAACATCACCCGCATCTCGAACGGCGCGATCGTCACCCAGTACTACGCCGCGGGCGAGCGGGTCGGCGCCTTCGACGCCTTCGACGAGGTCGCCTCGGGCAACGCCCAGGCCTACTCGGCGGCCGAGTACTACTGGGCCGGCAAGCACCCGGCCTTCTCCTACTTCTCCTCCGTGCCCTTCGGCATGACCAACCCGGAATGGGCCGCCTGGCTGAAGTTCCGCGGCGGGCAGGAGCTGTGGGACGAGCTCTCGGGCCAGTTCGGCATCAAGGCGGTGACGGCGGGCTCCACCGGCGCCCAGGCCGGCGGCTGGTTCAACAAGGAGATCGAGTCGGTCGACGACCTGCGCGGCCTGAAGATGCGCATCCCCGGTCTCGGCGGCTCGGTTATGTCCAAGCTCGGCGTCTCGGTGGTCGCGCTGCCCGGCGGCCAGATCTACGAGAACCTCGTCTCCGGCGCGATCGACGCGACCGAGTGGGTGGGGCCGTACAACGACTACTTCATGAAGTTCTACGACGCGGCCAAGTACTACTACACCGCCGGCATGCACGAGCCGGGCGGCGGGATGTGCATGGGCTTCAACGCGAAGTGGTGGGCCGACCTCTCGGAGGAGGAGCGCGCCATCATCACCGCGGCCTGCGAGCAGGAATTCGCGACCTCCTACAACGAGGCGACCGCGCTGAACGGCGAGTATCTGGACCGCATGGTCAACGACCACGGCGTCCAGCTGCGGACCTTCTCGGACGACGCCTGGGAGGGCTTCGGCGAGGCGGCCGAGACCGTCTTCGAGGAGACCGCGGACCACTCGGACCTGGCCGCGCGCATCAACGCCTCGTTCCAGGAGAACCTTCGCAGCCTCGCCGGCTACATGAAGGGCTTCGAGGTGTCGTTCGTGAACCAGCGGAACCGCGTGCTCGGGCTCTGACCCCGATGCATCGCTCGGCGGCCATCTTGACCGCCGGCAAGGGCTTGCGCTTGACTTCGATCGCGGGCGGGGGTTTTCCCCCGTCCGCGATTTTCTTTCCAGGGAGGTGCGGATGATCGCGGCCGACGACCCCACCCGGCGCATCGGGCGCGCGGGCGGAAACGATGGCGTGGACCGGTTGTTCCGGTGCCTCGCCTGGGCGAACCTGGCGGTGCTCGCCGCCTTCGTGATCCAGGTCTGGCTGGTCCAGATCGTCGGCGTCCCCGGTCCGGGCGAGGCGCTGGCCGGCGGGGGCGACCTGCGCTCCTGGCTGCTGGTGCTGATGTACCCGCTCGCGGCGCTGCTGGGCTGCGCGCTGGTCTTCCGCACGCCCGTCATCGGCCTGCGCGAGGACGCCGACCGCATCACCGGGTTCAACTTCTGGTTGCTGCGCGGCGCCTTCTTCGCGGTCCTCTACGTGGGCCTCGTCGACGCCGCGATCTCCTTCTTCCGGGTCGAGGGGATGCTGGCCGACCTCGTCGGCGCCGCGCTCGAGACCGAGCTCGGCCGCCCGCAGTTCCGCGGCGCCAACATCCACCTGCCGCTGATCGCGCTGGGCTTCCTGACCGCCTGCTTCACGCGCACGCTGGGCTTCACCTGGCTGGCCCTGCTGATCGTGATCGCCGAGCTGCTGATCGTGATCACGCGCTTCATCTTCTCCTACGAGCAGTCGTTCATGGGCGACCTGGTGCGCTTCTGGTACGCGTCCCTGTTCCTGTTCGCCTCCGCCTACACCCTGCTCGAAGAAGGGCACGTGCGCGTGGACGTGTTCTACGCGGGCTTCCCCCTGAAGACGCGCGGGCTGGTCAACGCGGTCGGCGCGATCCTGCTGGGCACGGTGCTGTGCTGGGTGATCCTGGTGCTGGGCATGGGCTCCAAGACCTCGATCATCATGGCGCCGCTGCTGAACTTCGAGGTCACCCAGACCAACTTCGGCATGTACGTGAAGTACCTGATGGCCGGCTTCCTGGCGGTCTTCGCGATCACCATGATGATCCAGTTCGCCGCGATGATGCTCGATGCCGTGGCCGACCGCCGCGGCGATCCGGGCCACAAGGAACACGAAGGGGCCTCCGCCTCCTGAGGCGCGACGAGGGACGAGCGACACCATGGAAATCCTTTTCATCTGCGTTCTGATCGCGCTCATGGCCTTGGCGCTGGGCTCCGGATTCCCGGTCGCCTTCGCGCTGCCGGGCTCCGCGATCCTGACCATCGCGCTGGCCGCGCTGACGGGCTACCTGCTCGACGGCTCGCCCGACGCCTACTTCGAGGTCGGGGGGCCGTCCCAGTGGCTCGCCGCGGGGGTCACCAACCTCCGAGGGGTCTACTGGGAGGTCGAACGGGACACGCTGATCGCGATCCCGCTCTTCATCTTCATGGGCATCATGCTCCAGCGCTCCAAGATCGCCGAGGATCTGCTGGTCGCCATGGCCCAGCTGTTCGGGCCGGTGCCCGGGGGCCTGGGCATCTCGGTCGTCTTCGTGGGCGCGCTGCTGGCCGCCACCACCGGCATCGTCGGCGCGACCGTGGTCGCCATGGGCCTGATCTCGCTGCCCGCGATGATGCGCAACGGCTACTCCAAGCCGCTCGCCACCGGCACCATCGCGGCCTCGGGCACGCTGGGGCAGATCATCCCGCCCTCGATCGTGCTGATCATCCTCGCCGACCAGCTGGCCTCGGCCACCGACCAGGCCTCGAACGCGCGCAAGGCGCTCTACAAGGCCTCGACCGGCGAGATCTCGATGCCCTCCGAGCTCGACGTCTCGGGCACCTCGGCGGGCGAGATGTTCCTGGGCGCCTTCGTGCCCGGCATGCTGCTCGTCGGCCTCTACATGGCCTTCATCCTGGGCTTCGCGATCCTGCGTCCGAAGCTCGCTCCGGCAGTCCCCTACGAGGGCGAGCGGAACCTGAAGTTCTGGGGCAAGATGCTCCTGATCCTGGTGCCGCCGCTGGCGCTGATCTTCCTGGTGCTGGGCTCGATCATCGCGGGCGTGGCCACCGTCAACCAGGCCGGCGCCATCGGCGCGGCCGGCGCGATGATCATGGCCTCCTACCGCCTGAAGGAGGATGAGCCCGGCGCCTACTGGCCCGCCATCATCGCCATCGGCTCGCTGATCGCGCTCTACGTCGTCGGCTCGATCTGGCCGCTCAACATCAAGGCCATCGGCCCCGAGGACGACCAGACCGGCCTGATCCTCGCCCTCATCGCCGCCGCAACGCTGCTGTTCTCGCTCGGCTGGGCCGGCGTGCGGGTGATGCGGATCGAGGACACGCTCAAGGGCGTGATGGTCGAGACCGCCAAGACCACCTCGCTGGTCTTCATCATCCTGATGGGCGCGGCCGTGCTGACCGCCGCCTTCCGCGCCTTCGGCGGCGAGGAGCTGGTGCGCCACTTCCTGCAGGGCCTGCCCGGCGGGTTCTGGTCGCAGTTCGTCATCGTCATGGCGGTGATCTTCGTCCTGGGCTTCTTCCTGGACTTCATCGAGATCGCCGTGGTCGTGGTGCCGATCGTCGCCCCGATCCTGCTCGCCGACCCGGCCGCCAACATCACCGCGGTGTGGCTGGGCGTGATGATCGGCCTCAACATCCAGACCTCGTTCCTGACCCCGCCCTTCGGCTTCGCGCTGTTCTACCTGCGCGGCGTGGCGCCCAGCTCGGTGAAGACGACCGCGATCTACAAGGGCGTGATCGCCTTCATCGCGCTCCAGCTCGGCGCGCTGGCGATCGTGGGCCTCTATCCGCCGCTGGTGAACTACCTGCCCCTGCGGGTGAACCTGACGGCCGAGACCGCGCCGCCGCCGCGCAACCCGCGCCTGCAGGCCTGCATCGAGGACTACACCCTCGACGTCCTGCGCGAGGACGGGAACGCGGTGCGCCAGGTGATCTCCAACGGGCGGGCGCTGGATCTCAGCTACCTGCCGGACTCGATCGCCAAGGGCCTCCGCTCGGGCTTCGACGACGCGCAGACGGCGCTCGAGACCCTGCCCAAGGCCGACGAGGCCGCGGCGACGGTCGCCCAGGCGGCGCAGAGCTACAAGCCGCTGCATGACGACGTCCGCCGGATCGAGCGCGACATCGGCCGCGACGAGGCCGAGATCGAGGCCCTGCAGACCAAGCTGCGCCTGAACCCGGGCAGCGAGGAGGACCAGGCCGAGGCCAGGGCCCGCATCGCCGAGATCGAGCAGGAGATCGAGGCGCTGAAGTCCCAGATCCCGGCCGAGTGGCAGCAGGCCTACAAGGACTTCGCCGCGCTCAACAAGGCCGAGCTGGACCTGCGGCGCGCCTACCGCCGGGCCGGGGACGGCGCGGCGGAGGCGGCGCTCGCGCTCTCGGCCACGCTGGCCGCGACCGACGACCTGCGCGCGATCCGCTCCGAGCTCGTGGCCTTCCGCGACCGCATCGGGCAGGAGCCCGCGGCCGACCTGGTCGAGCCGGTGAGCGAGCTGCGCTCGCGCGTCGGCGAGATCGAGGGGGCGGGCGACGTCCGCTCGGGCATCAACGACGCCCGCAAGGCGCTGCGCGACGACAGCCCCGACGAGGCCGCCGCCATCGCGGGCATGGACGAGGCGCTGGCCGCGCTCGACTCCGAGCTCGCCTGGCGCGACCGCGCCCAGACCGAGCTCGCGCCCGGCCTGCAGGCTTATGTCGACGGGATCACCGCCACGGTGGGCGCGCGCGCCCTGTCGCGGATGCCCGACGACATGGCCCTGGCCGTCGCGGCCTGCGAGGCCAACCACCGCGACCTGTCGCTCAACTTCTGATCCCCGCCCCCGCGCGAGGATCACGCCGGGCCGCCCCGCAAGGGGCGGCCCGTCCGCGTTTCGGGGTGCCGCGCGACGGCCCCACGCGACGGCCCGCGACGCCCGCCGCCCCGCTCACCGCGTCCCTCTCCCGCCCGCTCCCTTCCCCCCGTAGCCACCCGCACGCCATCAACCCCGCCGCCCGCCCCCAAAGGCGCCCCAGGCTTGACCCGGGGCCTCGGCCCCCCCCCGAGGCCGCTCCACAAGCCCCCGCAACGCAAAAGGCCCGGCGCAACGCCGGGCCTTCCGCATCTGACGCACCTCCGCGGGCCTCGCGCCCGCCCGGCCTTACTCCGCGGCCTTCGCGGCCGGGTCCGCCGGCCCGTCGCCGCAGGCGCGCCAGGCCTCCAGCAGGTCGCGGCGACCGGCGAGCGCGGTGCGCTCCTCCTTCGTCATCCAGCGCAGCGCCTCGGCGGGGGAGGAGGCGGTCTGGATCTTCGCCGCCGCCGTCACCCGGGCCAGGCGCCGGTGCTCGTCGTCGGCCTCGGCCTCCAGCGCCGCGTCCACGCCGGCGGCATGGTCGGCGAAGCGGTCGGGACGGTCGAGCAGGGCGGTCAGGTCGCCCGCCACGCCCTCGCGGATCCGCGCCTCGGCGTCCTGCGCGATCACCGCGGCGGGGAAGGGGCGCAGGTCGCCGGCGGTGTCGAGCAGCCGCATCCGGCGCAGCCAGGCGCCGGCCCGCGGATCGCCGCTGACGCGGCTGATCAGCGGCGACAGCGCCAGGCCCACCAGCACCGGCGACAGCCAGATCAGCACCTCGGGCTGGGTGAACCACAGCGCCAGCGCCAGCAGTACGCCGATCGAGACATGCCCCCAGTGCGCCGCGACCGCCATGCGCCAGGGCAGGGCCGCGCCCTCGCGCTCCTGCGGGGTCCAGCCGGCGTCGCGCCCGCACAGGATGTCGAAGACGTGCCGGCTCTGCATCATCATCATCGCCGGGGCCACCAGCGCCGACAGCAGGATCTCGGCCGTCGCGCCCCACAGGATCCGCAGCCCCCCGCCCATCGCGCGCCGACGCTCGCCCGACAGCACCGCGTTCAGGATGCCGATGATCTTGGGCGTCATCAGCAGCCCCATCGAGACCGCGAACAGCGCCAGCATCCGCTCGGAATCGAAGCGCGGCCAGGTCGGGAACAGCTGGAAGCCCGAGGGGAAGTACTCCGGCCGGAACCAGATCGCCTGGGCGGTCAGCGCCAGGCCCACGCAGATCATGATCAGCCAGATCGGCGACATCAGGTAGCTGCCGATGCCGATCGCGAAATGCACCCGGTTGGGCCAGCGCAGCCCCCGCGCGCCGATGATCTTGGCGTGCTGCAGGTTGCCCTGCGCCCAGCGCCGGTCGCGGACCGAGGCCGCCAGAAGCGAGGGCGGAGAGCCCTCCCAGCTGCCGCCCAGGTCCGGATCCATGCGCACCTCCCATCCCGCGCGGCGCAGGAGCGCGGCCTCGACGAAGTCATGGGACAGCACGTGGCCGCCGAAGGGCTTGCGCCCGATCAGCTCCGGCAGCCCGGCCGAGGCCGCGAAGGCCTGCGTGCGGATCACCGCGTTGTGGCCCCAGAAGTTGCCGTCGGTCCCCTGCCAGGCCGCGACGCCGCGCGCCACCACCGGGCCGTAGAGGGCGCCCGCGAACTGCTGCAGCCGCGCGAAGGGCGTCGTGCCGAAGGCCAGCGCCGGGTTGGACTGGAGAAGGCCGAGGCGCGGGCGCGCCTCCATCCGTCGCACCATCTCGGCGATGGTGGCGCCCTCCATCAGGCTGTCGGCGTCCAGCGCCAGGAAGAAGTCGTAGCGCCCGCCCCACTTCTCGACGAAGTCCTGCACGTTGCCGGACTTGCGCGCGGTGTTGTGGGGGCGGCGGCGGTACCAGACGGGCATGATCCCGGCCAGCTCGCGTCGCAGCGCCTCGACGGCCGTCGTCTCCTCGACCCACACGTCGGGGTCGCGGCTGTCGGAGATCACGAAGATCTCGAAGTTGCGCGCGTGGCCCAGCTCATCGAGGCCGCGGGCCATCGCCGCCAGCGCCCCGCAGGAGGCGGCGGCGTCCTCGTTGTAGACCGGCATCACGATCGCGGTGCGCGAGGTCAGCGGCCGCGAGGCGTCGGTCTTGGGCGCGCGCGGCGCGAACAGCAGCCCCGCCAGCGCCGCGCAGGCCGACAGCGCGATCCAGCCGAAGGTGATCACGAACAGCGCCCGCAGCGCGATCTGCAGGCCGTTCACCGCCTCGGGGTCGAAGGCGCGCAGCATCTGGTCGGCGCCCAGCGCGGTCAGCGCCAGCGCGCCGCCGAAGGTCAGGATCCGCGCGCCGATGGTGCGCCAGGACTGCTCCTGGAAGCGCGCGGGCGGCGCCCGGCGCAGGTCCTGCGCGGGCATCTCCAGGGGCGCGCGCGGGGGCGTCGGCCCCTCGTGCCGCGCGCCCAGCGAGGCGACGTTGGACGCGGTTGCAGGGCCGGCCGAGGCGATCTCGGGCCGGACGTCGGACGCGGTCTTGAAGGGCGTGGGAGCGTTCATGACGGGGTCCACCGGTAAAGCCAGGTCTCGGAAACGGGAGCGTGGGTCGTGGTGTCGAAAAGCTGGAGCCGGAACTCCGCGCCCGCGCCCACCGGGGGCGCGAAGCGCAGCACCACGCGGGCGCGGGTGCCGCCGGGCAGGCCGTAGAAATGCACGTTCTCGAGCGGCGCGCCCGAGGACTCGGCGCGCGGCTCCAGCCCCGCCATGCCCCGGTCGCCCAGCTCGAAGTCCACGGCCAGCAGCCGGGTGCCGTCCTCGTGGATCGAGCGGCCGCCGCGGGTCGACACGACCCGCGCGGTCGGCGCGTCATCGGGGGGCAGGTTGCACCAGTAGAGGCGGTAGTCGAAGCTATAGGTCTGTCCCGCCTCCAGCGCCTGCGCGGGGCGCCAGAAGCTGACGATGTTGTCGTTGAACTCCGACTGGGTCGGGATCTCGACCAGCATCTCGCCGCCCTTGCCCCAGCCCTGCACGGGCGCGACCCAGGCCGAGGGGCGCTTCTCGTAGCGCGCTTCGGCGTCGGAATAGGCGGCGAACTCGCGCTGGCGCTGCACCAGGCCGAAGCCCTTGGGGTTCTCGTCCTGGAAGAACGACATCTGCAGCGTCGCGGGGTTCTGAACGGGGCGCCACAGGCGCTCCCCCGCCCCGGTCAGCATCTGCAGGCCCGAGCTGTCGTGCACCGCGTCGCGATAGTCGTCCACGCGCCCCCGCTCCTTCGCCCCGAAGTAGTACATCGAGGTCAGGGGGGCGACGCCGATCTCGGCGATGTCGTCGCGCGGGATCAGGACCGAGCGGATGTCCATCGTGGTCTCGGCGCCCGGGCGCACCAGGAACTCGTAGGCGCCCGCGACCGAGGGGCTGTCGAGCAGCGCATGCACCAGGATCTCGGCCGCGTTCTCGTCGGGACGGTGGACCCAGAAGTCGGTGAAGATCGGGAACTCCTCGCCGCCGGGGGCGCCGGTCTTGATCGCCAGCGCCCGGGCCGAGAGGCCGAAGATCTGGTTGCGCGCGACGCCGCGGAAATAGCTCGCGCCCTGGAACACCGCCACCTCGTCCATCGCCTCGGGGCGGTTGATGGGGAAGCGGATGCGGAAGCCCGTCCAGCTCAGCCCCTCGCCCGCGCCCTCGGGGGCGACGCCGTCGGGCAGGCCGAAGCGCTCGGGGTCGAAATGCAGGGCGGAGGCGTCGAAGGGCAGCGGCCGCGCGGCGCCGTTCTCGATCACCGAGACGTTGACCCGGTCGGTGTAGATCGAGCCGGGCGCCATCAGGTCGAGCTCGAAGCCCCGGTTCTCGCCCCGCCAGATCCGGCGGTCCTCGCGATAGCGGATCGAGCGGTACTTGTCGTAGCCCAGGTCCGCGAAGGGCCCGCCGGGCGACTGCGTCTTGCGCTGGTAGGTCTCGCCCGCCAGCGTCCGGGCGCGGGCCACCACGTCCTCGAAGTCGAAGGCCGCGGGCGCGGTCTCCTCCGCGCGCGCGGCGGCGCTCGTCGTGCTCGCGGCGGCGGCCGAAAGCAGCGCGGTCGCCCCCGCGCCGGCGATGAAGCGGCGGCGGTCGAGCGACCAGGTTGCGGCGTGGATGACTTCCCGGGTCGTCATGGTCGTGCGGTACCCCCTCGCAGGTCGATGGCGCCGGCCGGCCCCTGGCACGTCGCGCCCCCCTCCGCCGCGCACGACGCGGTCCGCGCGCCGGGGCCGCCGGCGGAGCGGCGGTCGGCGACGGCGGGCGTCGGCAGGGCGTCGAGAGCGCAAGGGATTCGGCGATGCATCGTCATGGGGTCCATACAAGGCCTCCCAGACGGCCGCCACGGGGCACGTATCCGGCGAAATGATGGCTCGGGCCAAGGGCCTGCCGCAGTGCGGCGCCCGACGGTCGCGTCATGGTGCGTCGCGGCCGTCGTCAGGCGGCGCGGCCCGCCCGGGGCGCGCGCAGGCGCCGCGGACGGACGGCCGAGGCCTTCCCTTCGGTCAGGACGGCGCCCGTCGTCGCGGTCGGCCCCGTCCGGGTCCCCCAGGCCGTGCGGACGCGCAGGGCCGCGCCGACGCGATCGCGCGTCCGCTGCAGCCGGCGGTTCCCGACGGAGATGGGGGGCATTTCAGGCGACTCCTCACGCCCAGTCCCGGCCGGGCCGACTCGTCCCCCGAATCAGCCGCCGAGACGGTTTCCATACGCCATTCTCCGTCGTCGCGCGCGGCTCATGCGAAGATCCCCTGCACGAACCACGCCGGCTGTTCTCCCGGCGCAACGGCAGCGCGTCCAAGGGCCTGGAACAGCCACAGCCGGTCGCCCCGCTCGGTCTCCACCCGCCAGTAGTCGCGCGGCCCGGTGCGCCAGTCGGGGTCGTCCAGCCACCACTCCGGCGCGATGCGCTCGGGCCCCTCCACGAAGCTCAGCCGCCGCTCCAGCCGCCGCCAGCGGAACGCCGGCGGCGGGCGCCCGGGCTCGAGGATCCGCAGCGGCTCGGGGCGCAGCATCAGCGCCGGCCGCGGCCCCGGCGGCGCCGGCCAGGGCGTGCGCGAGGCCGGGGCGTAGGCGGCGGGAACCAGGCGGGCGGTCTTCTCGGGGATATGGGTGTCCGCGGCCTCGAACCGCAGCAGCCGGTCGAGCCCGATGCGCGAGCCGAGCCGCCCCAGCAGGTCCGCGAACTCGTCCCCGCCGCCGGGCTTGCGGCGGGCCTCGGCCTCGGCCCTCGCCTCGAAATGGCCGCGGCGCTGAACCATGTGCAACGGCTCGACCACCGTCGCCTCCAGCCGCACGGCGTCGATTCCGAATCCCGCGTCGAAGGCGTCCAGCGCCTGCTCGAACAGCCGCGCCAGCCGGTCGGGGTCGCGCCCGGGGCGCGCCAGCCCCACCTCGCGCGCCTGCTCGCCCCCGTCCACCCGCCGGATCGCCAGGCGCAGGCGACGCGCGCCCAGCCCCTCCTCCTCCAGCCGCTCGGCCAGGCGCAGCAGCAGGCGCGCCAGCGCCGCCTCCAGGTCCGCGCGCAGGCCGATCGGCTCGGGCAGGGTCAGGCGCACCGCGTGGGGGCGCGGCGGGCGCACGGGCGAGACGGGCTCGGGCGCCTGGGCCAGCGCCTGGTCCAGCCGGGTCGGCAGCTCGATCCCGAAGCGCCGCGCCAGGGTGGAGCGCGGGATGCCGTAGAGGTCCCCGATCCGCCGCAGCCCCAGCCGCGCCAGCGCCGCCGCGACCGAGGGCGGCAGCCGCAGCGCCGCCACCGGCAGCCCCGCCAGCGCCTCGCGCGAGCCGCCGGGCGGCGCGATCGCCGCCGCGCCCTGCTGCACGGCCTGCAGCGCGCCCTCCGCGCCCCGCGGCCGGCGCCCGGCCCCGCGCGGGCGCGCCCAGCTTCCCCGCGGCGCCCCGCCGGCGGGGCCGCTGCGCGAGGGCGAGCGCACCCGCGTCGCATGGGCGTCCTGGCGGATCGCGTCGCCGTCGCGGCCGGGCAGGGGGGCGTCGGCGGGGTCGTCCTGCCCGGGCGCCGCCGTCGCCAGCCCGCAGCGCGCCAGCGCCCAGGCCGCGCCGCGGCTGTCGGCCACGCCGGCCTGCGCGCTCAGCCCCAGGGCGGCCAGTTCCTCGATCATGCGCGCGGCCATCGCGGCCTCGCCCCCGAACAGGTGCGCGCAGCCCGTGACGTCGAGCGCGAGCCCCCCTTCCCCCGCCAGCTCCGGCGTGTCGGGGGGCGCCTCCGGCGCGACCCAGGGCGAGAACCGCCCCGCCCAGCGCAGCAGCCCCTCGCGGAAGCGCGCCTCGCCCAGCCGGTCGCGCATCCGGGTGGCGAGCGCGGGGTGGATCGCGCGGGCGTCGGCGAGCCCCATGCCGGGCCCCAGCCCCGCCGCCTCGGCGGCCGCGTTGCACGAGATCAGGCGCAGGCCCGCCGGCCCGTCCTCGGCCACCGCGAAGGCCTCCTCGACCTCCCCCAGCCCCAGGTGCGCCGCGCCCGCGCGCCGCAGCTCCCGCTCCGCCGCCAGCCGGGGCAGCCACAGGCACAGGATCCGCCGCCCGCCGGAGAGGCGCTGGGGCGCCTCCCTCGCCGCCCCCCCGGCCGCCGCCGGAACATCCGCGGCCCGCGCGGCCGCCCTCTGCGCGTGGACCCCTCGCGAGGCGTCCCGCGCCCCTCCCGCCCGGGAGACGTCCGCCTGGGCGGCGCCCGCTGCGCCACCGGGGGGCCGGGTGGACGCGGCCGGCATATCCGCGGCCCGCGCCGCCGCCTTCGCGCGAAACCCTCGCCCGGTCTCCTGCGCCTCTCCCGCCGGGGAGGCGTTCGCCCGGGCGGCACCCGCCGCGCCCGCGCCCCCAACCGCGGCCGGGAGATCCGCGCTCCGGGCCGTCCCCTGCGCATGGAGCCCTCGCCGGGCCTCCTGCCCCCCGCCAGCCCGGGAGACGGCCCCCCGGGAGGCGGCCGCGCCGGGGGCGGCCTCCTGCGAAGTCTCCGCCCCGAAGGGCTCCGCCCTCTCCGCGGCCGTCCGCGGCGCGGCGAGGTCCCGGGCGGCCCCCGCCGGACCTCCCGTCCCGGAGTCGCCCCTCCCCGGGGCGTCGTCGTTCAGATCGGCGAAGGGCAGCTCTGCGGGCATGGCGGCGCGGGCATCCGGGGTTGTGGAACGAGGACGGCGCGGGCGGCCCGCGGGCCGCTCCCCGTCCGTCCGGGAACGCCGGGGGCCGACCCCGCGGAGCGATGCCCCGCAGGACGACTCGGCCCCGTTCGTTCCCTTTATGTTCTCATTCTCCCCGCCCGACCCCCGCCTGTCGAGTCCCGCCTCGCGCCTCCCGGCGAGGCCCCTGTCAGGATCTGTCGGGGGGAGGGGCGGCCCCGGCCGCCCACTTCCCCGGGCCTCAGCCCTCCATCGTCACCGCGATCTTGCCCACCACGCCGCGATCCTCCAGCGCGCGCAGCGCGTCGGCGGCCTGGTCGAGGGGGAACAGGCGCGAGACATGCGGGTTCAGCTTGCCCTGCGCGTGCCATTCGCCCATCCGGGCCCAGGCCTCGGCCAGCTTCTCGGGGTGGCGGCGGCCGAACTGGCCGGCGCGCACGCCCACGATCTCGATCTCCTTGATCAGCACGATGTTCGAGGGCGCCGGCCGGATCGTCGACTTGTCGCTCTCCGCGCCTGCGCCGGTGAAGCCGATCACCGCCAGCCGCCCCTCGGGGCGCAGCACCCGCAGCCCGAGGTCGAACATCGCGCCGTTGACCGGATCGTAGACCAGGTCCACGCCCCCGCCCCCGATCTCCTTGATCTTCTCGCGCAGCTGCGGGTCGGCGGGGTCCAGCACGTGCTGCACCCCCTCGGCGCGCAGCATCTCGCGCTTGGCCTCGGTCGAGCCGGTGGCGATCACCGTGGCCCCCAGCGCCAGCCCGATCTGCACCGCGCCCAGCCCCACGCCGCCCGCCGCGCCGAAGACCACCATCGTCTCGTGCGGCTGCAGCCGCCCGCGGTCCACCACGCCGACATAGCCGGTGTAGTGCCCGACGTAGAGCGAGGCCGCGGCCGCGTCCGACATCCCCTCGGGCGTGGGCAGCAGGGACGAGGCCTTCACCGTCGTCTCCTCGGCGAAGCCCGCGCCCGCCGCGCCCACCATCGCCACCGCCCGGTCGCCTGGCGCCCAGCCCGTGACGCCCTCGCCCACGTCCAGGATCGTGCCCGCCGCCTCCAGCCCCGGCACGAAGGGCGGCTCGGCCCGGTGCTGGTAGAGGCCGCGGGTCATCAGCAGGTCGGGGTAGTTGGCCGAGGCGGCGGCGAGCTTCAGGCGCACCTCGCCCGGTCCGGGGGCGCGGCTGGTCCAGTCCTGGATGCGCACGGCGTCGGGGCCGGTCAGCGCGGTGCAGACGGCGGCGCGCACGGTTCTGTCGCTCAAGGGGGGATCCTCCATCCGGCCGTCTCGCGCGGCCGCGTCGCTGGGCGGGCAGGGGACGCGCCCGGGGCGGAGGGTCGACCGGCCGGCCGGCAGGGGTCAAGCCCCCGCGAGGGCGCGGTCCTCGCCCGGGCGCCGGCCCGTAGGGCGCATTTCAATGCGCCGCCCCCCTCACCGCCAGCGCAGCACCCGCTTCTCCAGCCGCCCGATCAGCCAGCTCACCGTCAGGCCGAGGATCGACAGCATCGCCACCCCCGCCACCAGCTGATCCGTCGCCATCAGGTTGCCGGCCAGCAGCACGTAGGCGCCGATGCCGTATTCCGCCCCGATCATCTCCGCCGCCGTCAGCAGGATGATCGCGATCGAGGCCGAGATCCGGAACCCCGACAGGATCGCGGGCATCGCGCCGGGCAGGATGATCTTGCGCACGATCGACCAGCGGCTCAGGCCGAAGCTCTGGCCCATCCTCACCAGCCCCCGGTCCACGCCGTCCACGCCTCCGTAGACCGCGATCACCGTGGGGAAGAACGTGCCGAACAGGATCGTGGCGACCTTGGATTCCTCGCCGATCCCGAACCAGATGATGAACAGCGGCAGCAGCGCGATCTTGGGGATCGGGAAGAACGCCGCCACCAGCGGCACGATCCCCGCCCGCGCCAGGCTGAACAGCCCCGCCGCGAAGCCCACCGCCACGCCCAGCAGGGTGCCGAACACCCACCCCTGCACCAGCCGCGACAGCGAGGCCTGGAGGTGCAGCACAAGCTGCCCCGAGGCCGCGAGGTTCACGAAGGCGTCCAGCGCCTCGGACGGGGCGGGCAGCACGATGGGGCTGATCCAGCCCAGCCGCGAGCCCACCTCCCACGCCGCGATCAGCAGCGCGAAGACCGCGAGGCCCACGCCCCGGCGCGGCATCGGTCGGAAGCCGCCGCCCCGGAACGGCACCGGCCGCAGCGCCTGCGCGCCGGCGGCGACCGCGGCGTCGTCCGGCGCGGCCCCGGCCGAAGGAGTCCCGGGCGCGGCCCCGGCCGCGGGGATGGTGGGACGGGCGGAGGGCGACGTGGCCTCAGACATCGGCGATCTCCTGGTCGGCGGCCATCGCCTCCTCGCGCATCAGCTCCCACAGGCGGCGCTGGTGGGCCTCCAGCTCCCCGGCGCGGGCCTTGCGCTCGGTCAGGGGCATGTCGATCTCGACCACCTCGCGCACCTGCCCGGGGCGGCGCGAGAGCACCACCACCTGGTGGCCCAGGCGCACCGCCTCGGCGAGGTTGTGGGTGACGTAGACCGCGCCGAAGCGCTCCCGCTCCCACAGCGACTGCAGGTCGTCGAGCAGCAGCTCCCGCGTCTGGCTGTCGAGCGCCGAGAGCGGCTCGTCCATCAGCAGGCAGGCGGGGCGCACGGCCAGCGCCCGGGCGATCGCCACCCGCTGCTTCATGCCCCCCGACAGCTGACGGGGCAAGGCGTCGGCGAAGTCCGAAAGCCCGGTGCGCGCCAGCACGTCGGCGATGATCGCCTCGCGCTCGCGCCGCGGCAGGCGATGGTCCTCCAGCGCCAGCGAGACGTTGCCCCGCGCCGTGCGCCAGGGCAGCAGGGCGAAATCCTGGAAGACGTAGGTCAGCGGGTTGAGGCTCCCCGGCGGCGGATCGCCCGCCTGCAGCACCTCGCCCGCGTCCGGCCGCTCCAGCCCGCCGAGGAACCGCAGAAGGGTGGACTTGCCGCAGCCCGAGGGGCCGACCAGGCACACGATGCGCCCCGCCGGCGCCTCGAAGGAGATGTCGCGCAGGACCTCCACCCCGTTGTAGCGATGCGAGACATGGCGCAGGGCGAGGTCCATCGCGGGCTCCTCCGAAAGGCCGAGGCCGGCGCGCACGCCGGCCACCGCAGGTTGGCCGAGGCCGGCGCGGGCGCCGGTCCCCTCTGGAAGATCGAGGCCGGCGCGGGCGCCGGTCCCCTCAGAAAGATCGAAGCCGGCGCGGGCGCCGGCCCGGGCGGAATGATCGAGGCCGGCGCGGGCGCCGGCCTCGGGGGCATCAGTTGGTCTGGGCGAAGCTCTGATCGACCAGGGCGTCGATCGTCAGGCTCTCGGGCGCGAGGCCATGGGCCTGGAACCAGGCGAGCTGCTTCTCCACGTCGGCCACGTCGAGGTCGGTCGACATGTAGACCGCGCCCGCCTTGATCGAGGCGGCGGCCTTCTCCAGCGGCTGGTCGGCGTAGACGTACTTGTGGATCAGCTCGACCATCGCGTCGGTGGTCGCCGGATCGGGGTTCTCCACCAGGAAGGCCTGCGCGTAGTCGTCGACTCCGCGCCGGTAGGCGCGCAGGAACCGCTCGACCATGTCGCGGTTGCCGGAGGCGTTTTCGGTCGAGGTGAAGACCGTGGTCACCTGGTAGGGGCCCATGTCCTTCAGCCAGCCGATGATGTGGGCGGCCCCGCTCGCGTCCAGCGCGGTGGCGATGTGGGGCACCATGGCGATGGCGTCCACCTGGCCCGACTTCAGGGCCCCGATCATCGAGCCGACCTTCTGCAGGGGCTTGAGATCCAGGTCCTCGACCGTGAAGCCGTTCGCCTCGGCGAAGAGCGCGGCCTGGTAGTGGAAGGACGAGCCCTGCTGCGTCATCCCGAAGGAATGCCCCTTCAGGTCCGCGGGCGACTTCAGCCCCGCCTCGAACGCCTGGTTGGAGGCGAGCAGCGCGGTGCCGTTGGCGCTCGGGTCCTCGGCGTAGACGCCCGCGATCACCTTCAGCGCGCCCTTGTCGGCGAGGTTGAAGAAGCCGCCGGTCAGCGCGGTGACGCCGAAGTCGATGTCGCCCGAGGCGATGGCGACCGCGACGGGCTGGGCCGCCTGGAAGAACTTCAGCTCGACGTCGAGGCCCTCGTCGGCGAAGTAGCCCCGCTCGACCGCGATGAAGCTCGGCGCGTGCGAGGTGAAGCGCAGCGCGCCCACGGCGACCTTGTCGGCGGCGAGCGCGGCCTGCGGCAGCCCCACGGCGCCCAGCGCGGCCGCGCCCAGGGCCGCCGCGCCGGCGAGGCGCATCCAGCCGCGGCGGCTGAGCGCCGCCCAGGTGTCGGTGGTCTTCATGGTCGTCCTCCCTGGCGCCGCCCGTTCGCCCCGCGTGCGGGCCCGGCGGCTGTCATCAACCCCGTGTTCCACCCGCCCCCGCCCGCGCCGCGGCCTGCGGCGCCCCCGGCGGGACCGGACTTGCGGAAGTAGCACCGGCGCCCGCCCTGCGCAAACCTGCCGCAGGGGCGGGAGGCCGAGGTCGGGGACAGGGCCTGTCGGCAGGGAGGCGCCGCGCCGCCCGCCCGGCGCCCGCGCCGCCCAGCCGGAGTCGGCGCCTCAGGCCGCCGACCTCGCACCCTCCGCCCCCAGGGGCCCCCGTTCCCGCCTCCCTCGCGACCGGACCGCAGGGCCGGCGCGGGCCCGGGGCAGGGCGGCCGCGCCCGGTCGGCCCGCGCCCGCAGCGCGTCCCGGCCGTTCCTCGAACCCCCGGCCCCGCCTCCCCGCCGCACGCGCCCGCTTGACGCCCCGCGCGGCGCCCGATACCGCGCGGGGCATGGCCGAACCTCCCATCCTCACGCTCTCCGGCATTTCCCTCGGTTTCGGGGGCGAGCCGCTGTTCGCCGACCTCTCCTGCGCCGTCCAGCCGGGGGATCGCATCTGCCTGGTGGGGCGCAACGGCTCGGGCAAGTCCACGCTGATGAAGGTGATGGCCGCCCTGACCGAACCCGACGCGGGCGAGCGCTTCGTGCGCCCCGGCGCCTCGGTCGGCTACCTGCCGCAGGACCCCGACTTCGCGGGCTTCGCGACGCTGGGCGACTACGTGGCCGAGCCGCTCGACGAAGCCGAGACCTGGCGCGCCGAGATGGCGATGGAGGGGCTCAAGGTCCCCGCCGGGCAGGACCCCGCCGCCGCCTCGGGCGGCGAGCGTCGCCGCGCCGCGCTCGCCCGGGTGCTGGCGCTCGAGCCCGATCTCCTGCTGCTGGACGAGCCCACCAACCACCTCGACATCGCCGCCATCGCCTGGCTGGAGGAGCGGCTCAAGCAGACCCGCGCGGCCTTCGTCCTCGTCTCCCACGACCGCGCCTTCCTGCGCGCCCTCACCCGCCAGATCCTGTGGGTCGACCGCGGCCAGGTCCGCCGGCTGGAGCGCGGCTTCGAGGCCTTCGAGGACTGGCGCGACAAGATCTTCGAGGAGGAGGAGCAGCAGCGCCACAAGCTCGACCGCCTCATCAAGTCCGAAAGCGTCTGGGCGGTCGAGGGCATCTCGGCCCGGCGCAAGCGCAACATGGGCCGGGTGCGCCGCCTCCAGGACATGAAGGCCGAGCGCTCCGGCCAGCGGATGCGCACCGGCACCGCCGCCATGGCGCTGGAAAGCGCCGCGCCCTCCGGCAAGCGGGTGGTCGAGGCCGAGGGCATCGCCAAGGCCTACGGCGCGCGCACCATCGTGCGCGACTTCTCGATCAAGGTGCAGCGCGGCGACCGCGTCGCGTTCGTCGGCCCCAACGGCGCCGGCAAGACCACGCTCATCAAGCTCCTGACCGGCGAGATCCAGCCCGACTCCGGCAAGATCCTGCTGGGCACCAACCTGCTGCCGGCGATCTTCGACCAGGCCCGCAGCGCCCTCGACCCCGAGCGGAGCCTGTGGGAGACGCTGACCCACGACCCCGACATGGCGGTCTCGGGCAACTCCGACCAGGTGATGGTCCGCGGCCGGCCCAAGCACGTGGTCGGCTACCTCAAGGAATTCCTCTTCGACGAGCGCCAGGCCCGCGGCCCGGTGAAGGCGCTGTCGGGCGGCGAGCGGGCGCGGCTGCTGCTGGCCCGCATCATGGCGCGCGAGTCGAACCTGCTGATCCTCGACGAGCCCACCAACGACCTCGACGTCGAGACGCTGGACCTGCTGCAGGAGCTGCTGGACGACTACGACGGCACCGTCCTGCTGGTCAGCCACGACCGCGACTTCCTCGACCGCGTGGCGGGAACGACGGTGGTGATGGAGGGCGACGGCCGCGCCACGGTCTACGCCGGCGGCTGGACGGACATGATCGCCCAGCGCGGCGCCCCCCCGATCCACGGCCTGACCGACGCCGCGTCCGAGCCCGCGAAGGCGCCCAAGGCCCCCGCGCCCGCCCCGGCCGCAAAGGCCCCCGCCCCGAAGCCCGCGGGCGGCGCGCGAAAAATGTCCTTCAAGCAGGCCAAGCGCCTCGACGACCTGCCGGGCGAGATCGACCGGCTCGGCGCGGACATCGCCAAGCTCGAGGGGCTGCTCGCCGACCCCGAGCTCTTCGCGAAGTCGCCCGACAAGTTCGCCAAGGCCACCGCCGCGCTGGAGCAGCGCCAGTCGGCGCTCGCCGCCGCCGAGGACGAGTGGCTGGAGCTCGAAGCCCTGCGCGAGGAGATCGAGGGCTGAGCGCCCCCGCCTGACCCCCCGCCTGATCCGCGGCCTCCCGCCCGGCCCCGCGCGCCCGCGATCCGGCGGCGCCCGCGGTCCGCGGGCATTCGCTCGTCTCGGTCCGCGCGGGCGCGCGGCCCTCGGGCGGCGGCGGGCCGGGGCCCGCCGTCCCCGCGCCCGGGGCCGGGGCCCGATTCCCGACCCCTCCCGCCCCGAGCCATGCTAGGCTCCTCCCCCGCGGACCCAGCACCGCCGGGGGGGAGAGCCTGATGACCGACTACGCCGAATTCGCGCGGCTCGAGCGCGAGGGCTGGGGCGACGCCGACATCGCGGGCAGCTACGGCGCGCGCTTCGCCGCCGCCACCGCCCAGGCCGCGCCCTCCCTCGCCGCCGCCGTGACCGCCGCCCCGGGGCGCGCGGTGCTCGACCTGTGCTGCGGGCCGGGGCCGGTCTCGGCCGTGCTGGTCGAGCAGGGGGCCCGGGTCACCGGCCTCGACTTCTCCGCCGCCATGCTCGCCCAGGCCCGGACGCGCGTCCCCGGCGCCACCTTCGTCGAGGGCGACGCCCAGGCGATGCCCTTCGCCGACGCGAGCTTCGACGCCGCCACCTGCGGCTTCGGCCTGATGCACATCCCCGACCAGGACCGGGCGCTGGCCGAGCTGCGCCGCGTCCTGCGCCCCGGCGCCCCGTTCGCCTTCACCGTCTGGGCCCCGGCCGGCGCCTCCCCCGGCTTCGAGGTGATCGCGGGGGCGCTGGCGAAGGGCGACCCCTCGGTCGCGCTGCCCCCCGCCCCCGACTTCCACCGCTTCGCCGACCCGGCGACGGCCGAGGCGCTGCTGACCGCCGCCGGCTTCCACGACGTGAGCCTGACCCCGCTAGACGTGCGCATGCCCCTCGCCCGTCCCGGCGAATTCTTCGAGATCATGCGCGAGGGCGCCGTGCGCATCGGCATGCTGATCGAGGCGCAGCCCCCTGCCGCCCGCCCCGCCGTCGAGGCCGCGTTCGAGACGGGCGTGCGCGACTGGGCGCTGGCGAACGGCGTCGACCCCTCCGCCCCCTTCGCCCTGCCGCTTCCCGCCGTGATGGTGCTCGCCCGCGCCTGAACCATCCCGCGCCGCAGCATCTGCCGCTTGCGTCCCTCCGCGGCCGCGTCTAACCTGAAATCGACCCGTTGGGAGACGCCGGCGACCCGAACCGCAAGGAACGGCCGCCGGGGCCGAAGGAGCAACCGCCCCGGAAACTCTCAGGCGAAAGGACCGGCGGGGTCGACGCGAAACGCTGGAGAGAGACGCCGAGAGGCGTCCGCCGAAGGGATAGCGATCTCAGGCGAAAGGACAGCGGGGGCGCCACGCCCGGCGAAACGATTCGCCGGCGGCGACGCCGCATCGGTCACAAGGGGGCTCCATGGCGGACGATATCGGACTGGACGGGGCGCGGCCGACGCCGCTTTTCGACCTGCATGAAAGCCTCAAGGCGCGCATGGCGCCTTTCGCGGGCTGGGCGCTGCCGATCCAGTACCCCTCCGGGATCCTGCGCGAGCATGCCGCCGCGCGCGAGGCGGCGGCGCTGTTCGACGTCTCGCACATGGGCCAGGCCTTCCTGCGCCCGAAGTCCGGCAAGCTCGAGGACGCGATGCTGGCGCTGGAGCGTCTCGCCCCCGTCTCCGTCGCGGGCCTCGCCGAGGGCCGCCAGCGCTACGGCCTGTTCACCTCGCCGGACGGCGGCATCCTCGACGACTTCATGTTCGCGAACCTGGGCGACGCGCTCTTCGTGGTGGTCAACGCCGCCCGGCGCGACCACGACTTCGCGCACCTCGAGGCGCACCTCTCCGACGTCTGCGAGCTGGAGACGCTCGACGACCGCGCCCTGATCGCCCTGCAGGGCCCGAAGGCCGAGGCGGCGATGACCGCGCTCGGCGCCGCGGTCGGGCCGATGCGCTTCATGGACGTGGCCGAGACCGCGCTCGCGGGCGTGCCCTGCCTCGTCTCCCGCTCCGGCTACACCGGCGAGGACGGGTTCGAGATCTCGCTCCCCGCCGACCGCGCCGTGGGCGTGGCCGAAGCGCTGCTCGAGCAGCCGGGCGTCGCCCCCGCGGGCCTCGGCGCCCGCGACAGCCTGCGCCTGGAAGCCGGCCTCTGCCTCTACGGCTCGGACATCGACGAGACGACCTCGCCGATCGAGGCGGGCCTCGCCTGGGCCATCCAGAAGATCCGGCGCGCCGGCGGCGCCCGCGCGGGCGGCTTCCCCGGCGCCGAGCGGATCCTCTCGGAGCTCGCCTCCGGCCCCGCCCGCCTGCGGGTGGGCCTGCTGCCCGAGGGCCGCGCCCCGATGCGCGCCCCCACCCCGATCTTCGCCGCCGAGGACGCGGCCGAGCCCGTGGGAACCGTCGTCTCGGGCGCCTTCGGCCCGACGCTGGGCGGCCCCATGGCGATGGCCTACGTGCCCGCCGCGCTCTCCGCCCCCGGAACCCGCCTCTTCGGCGAGGTCCGCGGCAAGCGCCTGCCCGCGCAGGTCGCCGAACTGCCTTTCGTCCCCCACCGGTACAAGCGCTGAGGACCGCGATGACCAAGTACACCGAAGAGCACGAGTGGCTCGACCTCGACGGCGACATCGTCACCGTCGGCATCACCGAGCACGCCGCCGAGCAGCTGGGCGACATCGTGTTCATCGAGCTGCCCGAAGTGGGCGACGAGGTCGCCTCGGGCGCCGAGGTCGCGACCATCGAGTCGGTCAAGGCCGCCTCCGACATCGCCGCCCCCGTGGACGGCGAGATCGTCGAGATCAACGACAAGATCGTCGAGAACCCCGCCCTGGTGAACGAGGATCCCTCGGGCGCGGGCTGGTTCTTCAAGATGAAGATCGCCGACGCGGGCGCGCTCGACGAGTTCATGGACGAGGACGAGTACAAGGCCTTCATCGAGTGAAGCCCCGGCCGGCGCGCCCCCGCGCCGGCCCCGCCCTCTCCCCTCAGCCTTCCCCCAGCCGCGCCGGCGCCCGCCGGCAGGGAGCTCCCATGCCCTTCGCCTTCACCGACTACGACCCCTACGACTTCGCCAACCGCCGCCACATCGGCCCCTCGCCGGCCGAGATGGAGGAGATGCTGAAGACCATCGGGGTCGAGAGCCTTGATGCGCTGATCGACGCCACCGTCCCCCAGGGCATCCGCCAGGACGCGCCGCTGGTCTTCGGCGCGCCGCTGTCGGAGCGCGAGGTGCTGTGGAAGCTGCGCCGCACGGCCGAGAAGAACCGGGTCATGGTCTCGATGATCGGCCTGGGCCACTACGGCACCGTCACGCCCCCCTGCATCCAGCGCAACATCCTGGAAAACCCCGCCTGGTACACGGCCTACACCCCCTACCAGCCCGAGATCTCCCAGGGCCGGCTCGAGGCGCTGCTGAACTTCCAGACCATGGTCTCGGACCTCACCGGCATGGACGTCGCCAACGCCTCGCTGCTGGACGAGCCGACCGCGGCCGCCGAGGCGATGGCCCTGGCGCGCCGCCAGTCGAAGTCCAAGGCCGCCGCCTTCTTCGTCGACGCCGCCTGCTTCCCCCAGACCATCAACGTGGTGAAGACCCGCGCCGAGCCGCTGGGCATCGAGGTGATCGTGGGCGACCCCTTCGCCGACCTCGACCCCGCCGCCGTCTTCGGCGCCCTCTTCCAGTATCCCGGCGCCGAGGGCGAGGTGCGCGACTTCACCCCCCTCGTCGAAAAGCTCCATGAGACCAAGGCGCTCGCCATCGTCGCCGCCGACATCCTGGCGCTGACGCTGCTGAAGTCGCCGGGCGAGATGGGCGCCGACGTCGCCGTCGGCTCCACCCAGCGCTTCGGCGTGCCGATGGGCGCGGGCGGGCCGCACGCGGCCTACATGGCCTGCGCCGACGCCCACAAGCGCGCCATGCCCGGCCGCCTCGTCGGCGTCTCGGTCGACGCGCGGGGCAACCGCGCCTACCGCCTCGCCCTCCAGACGCGCGAGCAGCACATCCGGCGCGAGAAGGCGACCTCCAACGTCTGCACCGCCCAGGCGCTGCTGGCGGTGATGGCCTCGATGTACGCCGTCTTCCACGGCCCCCAGGGCCTGAAGGCCATCGCCCAGCGGGTCCACGAGAAGGCCGTGCGCATGGCCGAGGGGCTCGAACGCCTCGGCTTCAAGGTCGGCCCCGCCGCCTTCTTCGACACGCTCTGCGTCGAGACGGGCCCCTTCCAGGGCGTGATCATGCGCGCGGCGCTCGCCGAGGGCGTGAACCTGCGCGCCGTGGGTCACGACCGCATCGCGATGTCGCTCGACGAGATGACCCGCCCCGCCGAGATCGAGGCCGTCTGGCGCGCCTTCGGCGGCGCCATGGCGCTGGAAGGGCCGTCGCCCGAGCCGCGCCTGCCCGCCGAGCTGCTGCGCGAGACCGACTACCTGACCCACCCGGTCTTCCACATGAACCGGGCCGAGGCCGAGATGACCCGCTACATGCGTCGTCTCGCCGACCGGGATCTGGCGCTCGACCGCGCCATGATCCCGCTGGGCTCGTGCACCATGAAGCTCAACGCCACGGCCGAGATGATGCCGGTCACCTGGCCCGAGTTCGCCGGCATCCACCCCTTCGCCCCCGCCGACCAGCGGCTGGGCTACGCCGAGATGGTGGCCGACCTCTCCGACAAGCTCTGCGCGATCACCGGCTACGACGCCGTCTCGATGCAGCCCAACTCCGGCGCGCAGGGCGAATACGCGGGCCTGATGACCATCCGGCGCTGGCACCTCTCCCGCGGGGAGGGGGCGCGCGACGTGTGCCTGATCCCCACCTCCGCCCACGGCACCAACCCCGCCACCGCCCAGATGGTCGGCTACAAGGTCGTGCCGGTGAAGGCGCGGGCGAACGGCGACATCGACGTCGACGACTTCCGCGCCCAGGCCGCGAAATACGAGGGCCGCGTCGCCGCCTGCATGATCACCTACCCCTCGACCCACGGCGTCTTCGAGGAGACGGTGCGCGAGGTCTGCGAGATCACCCACGAGGCCGGCGGCCAGGTCTACATGGACGGCGCCAACCTCAACGCCATGGTCGGCATCGCCCGGCCGGGGGACATCGGCTCGGACGTGAGCCACATGAACCTGCACAAGACCTTCTGCATCCCCCACGGCGGCGGCGGCCCCGGCATGGGCCCGATCGGGGTGAAGGCCCACCTCGCGCCCTTCCTGCCCGGCGACCCGGTCACGGGCGAGGGCGCGGTGGCGGGGGCCGAGTGGGGCTCGGCCTCGATCCTGCCGATCTCCTGGGCCTACATCCTGATGATGGGCGGCGAAGGCCTGACCCAGGCGACCAAGGTGGCGATCCTGAACGCCAACTACATCGCCGCCCGCCTGCAGGCCGACTACAAGATCCTCTACGCCGGCAAGGGCGGCCACGTGGCCCACGAGCTGATCCTCGACACCCGTCCCCTCGCGGACTCGGCCGGGGTCTCGGTGGACGACGTCGCCAAGCGGCTGGTCGACTGCGGCTTCCACGCGCCGACCATGTCCTTCCCCGTCGCCGGCTGCCTGATGGTCGAGCCCACCGAGTCCGAGCCCAAGGCCGAGCTCGACCGCTTCTGCGACGCGATGCTCGCCATCCGCGCCGAGGCCCAGGCGATCGAGGACGGCGAGCTTGACCGGGAGAACAACCCCCTCAAGGGCGCGCCCCACACGGTCGAGGACCTGGTCGGCGAGTGGGATCGCCCCTACTCGCGCGAGCAGGCCTGCTTCCCCCCGGGCGCCTTCCGGGTGGACAAGTACTGGCCGCCGGTGAACCGGGTCGACAACGTCTTCGGCGACCGCAACCTGGTCTGCACCTGCCCGCCGATGGACAGCTACGCCGAAGCGGCGGAGTGATCCCCCGCGCGGAGGCGCCGCGTCGGGCCCCGCGCCCGTCGCCGGCCCTCCGCCCGCGGCGCGGAACCGGCGTCGCGCCCCTGGGCGCCGTCTCCCGGGGGCGGCGTCGCGGCGACCTCGGCGGTGGGGCTTCCGGGGAGGTCTTCGCGATTTGCTGAGACGGCCGGCAGGGCCGGCCTCTGGCGAGCGTGCTGGCCGAGTCGGGCCGCGCCTCAAGGCCGAGCCCCGCTGGCGCGGGGTCGCTGCGCGAGCCTTGACCCGCGACCCGACTCGCCTCCCGTCCGCGACCGGGCGTCCCCTCTGCGGACGGTCTTCGGCACAGGCTGAGTCATGGGTCGGCGCCGGCTCGGTGCGCCGGCGGCGGCGATTGCGCCATTTCGGGACGCGTGTCTGCACAGGCGTCTGCACGTTCCGTGCACGCGGTTTCAGGTCCTTCGGGGGGCGCGGATCGGCGCGCTTGCGCGGGCGGCGAGGGGCGGGGCATGGTCCGCGCGCCGGGTCCTCCTCCGGCGCCGCAACGCCCGGGAACACCATGACCCAGCCCCCCCGCGCCCCCCGAGCCCCCCGCGCCGTCGTCTTCGACGTCGGAAACGTCCTGGTCGACTGGCAGCCCGGCCGGGTCTACGAGCGGCTGGTCCCCGACGCGGCCGAGCGCGCGGCGCTGTTCGCGCGCGTCGACTTCGCGGCCTTCAACCTCGAGGGCGACCGCGGCGACCTCGCCGAGGCGACCGAGGCCGCCGCCGCCCGCCACCCCGCCGACGCCCCCCTCGTGCGCGCCTGGCGGGAGCGGTGGGAGGAGATGTTCGGCCCCGAGATCCCCGGCTCGCCGGAGCTGTTCCAGGCCCTCAAGGCGGCCGGCATCCCCCTGGCCGCGCTCACCAATTTCGCGCGCGACACCTGGTTGATCGCGCAGCGGCGCTATCCCCTCCTGACCGGGTTCGACGTCGAGGTGGTCTCGGGCCGCGAGGGGACGCTCAAGCCGGAGCCGGAGATCTACGCCCTCGTCGAGACGCGCCTCGGCCTCTCGGGCGCGGACCTGTTCTTCACCGACGACAAGGCCGCCAACGTCGAGGCCGCCGCCGCACGCGGCTGGCGCACGCATCTCTTCGAGGGGGCGGGCAGCCTCGCCGCCGCGCTGCGCGCCGAGGGCCTGCCGGTCTGAGCCTACCGGCCCGGGCGCGGCGTCCTCAGGCGAGGACCCGCGCCTCCATCACCAGGCGCCCTTCGGGGTCGAGCAGCCACAGGTCCGCCTTCGCCCCCAGCGTCCGCCCGCAGGCGGTCAGCACCTGGCCGCAGAAGGCCGGCGAGACGGCCCGATACTCGAAGGTCCGCGGCCGCCTGCCGGTCTCGTCGCGCAGCAGGTCCGCGAGGATCTGGGCCATCATCGGACCCTGCACCACCCGCTCGGGAAAGCCTTCGATTTTTGTTGCATAGGGGTGGTCGTAGTGGATGCGGTGGCCGTTGAAGGCCAGCGCCGAATAGCGGAACAGCAGCACCGGGTCGGTGGCGATCTCCCGGCGGAAGGCGGGGCGCTCGTCCTTGCGGGGGGCCTCGCCGCGGGGCGGGTCGCCGGGGGTCCAGGCGGGGCGGTGGACCAGGTCCTCCTCCTCGCGCAGCGCCAGGGTCTCGCCCAGGAACAGCTCGTGGCGCACGGTGATGATCGCGAGCGTCCCCGAGCCGCCCTGCTTGATCGCCACGTTCTGCAGGACCGAGACGCGCTCCACCTCCGCCCCCACGGGGATCGGGGCGAAGGCCTCCAGCCGCCCGCCCGCGCGCATCCGCCGGGGCAGGCCGGTGTCGGGCAGGAAGCCGCCGGGACGGGGGTCGCCGTCCTTGCCCAGCTCCGCGGGGCCGGCGAGGTCGGGGAAGAAGGGGGAATGCCACATCGGCGGCAGCGGCTCGCCCTCCGCCGGGGGCGGGCCGTCGCGGCCGAGGGCGGCGTGCAGGGCGGCCACGCGCCAGGGCGCGATGGTCGCGCGCTGGAGGCGCGGCTCGCCCGCGCTGTCGGGGATCGGAGGACGGGCGGGAGCGGGAGAAGGGGTCTCGCTCGCCATCCTCAGAACTCGGCCAGGGCGTCCAGGTCGATCGCTTCGAAGAAGACCTGCTTGGTTTCGGCGGGGGCGGAGCCCGAGATCGACACCAGGATCCGGCGGTCGATCAGGGACTGGATCTCGCCGTCGGGGGTGACGATGGCGCGGTGCTTGCCCACCCGCATCACCTTGCCCATCGCGCCCATCGCCGCCGCGTTGCCGAACATCGCCGACATCGCGGTGACCATCGGGCTGTCGGCGGCGAAGGTGACGGTCACGTCGTCGGTCCCGTCGGTGTAGGTCGCGGCCGAGACCAGCCCGCCGCCGAACATCTGGCTGGCCGTGGCCTGGTCGCCGTCCTCCTCGCGCGTCCAGCCCTCGGGCGGCGCGGGCAGGAAGCCGCCCAGGTCCTGGGCCTTCATCTGCCCCAGCAGGGTGACGGCGAACTCGGCCTCGTCCTTGGCGGTGACGTAGTCGCCGGCGCGGTAGGCCTCCAGCGCGGCCGTCAGGCTGTCTTCGACGTCGTCGGCCCAGGCCGGCCCTGCCAGCAGGGCGATCGCGGCCGCGAGCGGGCGCAGGTAGGACATCCGGAAACCTCCCCAAGATTGCGCTCCACCGGGGGTGGAAGCGTCGTATTCCCTGTTCGCTATAAGACCGTCGGGCGAGGTCGGGTCAAGGCGCCCGGGCGGACGAGCGGGCGCGGAAGACGCCTGCGGGGCGGGGAAGCGACGGGACGTTCATCGGGTGCTAAGAAAACCGCGGGCCGGAAAAAGGGGAGCGGCGGCATGACGAAGGCGGCGGGCGCCGGGATGTTCGACGCGGTGGCGATGGTCGACTGGTCGGCCGCCAACGCGCCCTCCCCCCGGCGGGAGACGAAGGACGCGATCTGGACCGCGCTCGCCCGCGACGGCCGGGCCGAGGACCCGGTCTACCACCGCACCCGCCGCGGGGCCGAGGCGGCGCTGGGCGAGACGATCGAGGCCGAGCTCGCCGCCGGCCGTCGCCTGCTGATCGGCTTCGACTTCCCCTTCGGCTACCCGCCTGGCGTCGCGGCGCGCATCGCCGGGCGCCCCTCGGCCCTCGCGCTGTGGGAGAGGCTGGAGGCGATGGTCGAGGACGGGCCCGACAACCGCTCGAACCGCTTCGCCGTGGCCGAGGCGCTGAACGCGCTGTGGCCCGGCGTGGGCCCGTTCTGGGGCCGGCCGGCCCGCGCGCCCCACGCGGGCGTGCCCGAGCGGGGCCGCGCGCGGACGGAGCGGGAGGCGCACCCGCCCAAGCGGCGGCGGGTGGAGCGGACGATGACCCGCGCCCAGCCGGTGTGGAAGCTGTTCACCACCGGCTCGGTCGGCAGCCAGGTGCTGCTGGGCCTGCCGGTGCTGGCCCGCCTGCGCCGGCGCTTCGCGGGCCGGGTGCAGGCCTGGCCCTTCGACGCCGGCTTCGCCGCGCCGACCGCGCCGGTGGTTCTGGCCGAGATCTGGCCCTCGATGCTCTCCCCCGCCGTGGCCGCGCGGCGGGAGGCGGGGGAGATCCTCGACCGCGCGCAGGTGCGGGTGCTGGCCGAGGCCTATTCGCGGCTGGACGCCGAGGGCGGTCTGGCGGCGGCCTTCGGCCCTCCGCAGGGGCTGGACGAGACGGACCTGCGCCTCGCCGCGACCGAGGAGGCCTGGATCCTGGGAGTCGACCAGCGCGAACGGCTCGACGCGCTGGCCCGACGGTCGCCCTGACCCCGCGCCCCCGGCCCCCCGCCGGCGCCCCGCCCGCCCGCCCGCGCCGGCGAGGGGCCGGGGGCGCGGCCGGGGAGCGGGTCAGCGGGCGGCGGAGGGCGTTGGCGCGAACCTCGGACGCCAGGCTGGGAGGCGCTGGAGTGGCTGCAAGAGAAAGGCGCCCCCGCGGGGACGGGAGCGCCTGGAGCATTTCTCTTCGAGCCTGGGCGCCGCAGCCGGCGGCGGCGGCGAAGGGCAGGGCGGCGGCCGGATCAGGTCCGGCGCGCCCTCACCACCAGCGGTCGGGCCGCGCGGTGAAGCCGGCGGAGCGCTCCAGCGCATAGGCGATGTCGAGCATCTCGGCCTCGCCCCAGGGCTTGCCGATGATCTGCAGGCCCAGCGGCAGGCCGCTGGGCGAGAGGCCCGTCGGCACCGCGGCGCCGGGAAGGCCCGCGAGGTTCACCGTCACCGTGAAGACGTCGTTGAGATACATCTTCACCGGGTCCGCGTCCGCCATCTCGCCGATGCCGAAGGCGGGCGAGGGGGTGGCCGGGGTCAGGATCGCGTCCACCGTCTCGAACGCCTGCTCGAAGTCGCGCTTGATCAGGGTGCGGACCTTCTGGGCGCGCAGGTAATAGGCGTCGTAATAGCCCGCCGACAGCACGTAGGCGCCGATCATAACCCGGCGCTGCACCTCGGCGCCGAAGCCCTCGGCGCGCGACTTCTCGTAGAGGTCGACGATCCCGTCGGCCGAGGCCAGCGGCGCGCGGTGCCCGTAGCGCACGCCGTCGTAGCGCGCGAGGTTCGAGGACGCCTCCGCCGGCGCGATCACGTAGTAGGCGGGCAGGGCGTATTTCGTGTGGGGGAGGCTGATCTCCACCGTCTTCGCGCCGGCGTCGCGCAGCATCTCGGCCCCCTGCTCCCACAGGGCGTCGATCTCGGCGGGCATCCCCTCCATCCGGTATTCCTTGGGAATGCCGATGGTCTTGCCGCGGATGTCGCCGGTCAGCGCCGCCTCGAAGTCGGGCACGGCGAGCTGGGCGGAGGTCGAGTCCTTCGGATCGAAGCCGGCCATGCCCTCGAGCATGATCGCCGCGTCGCGCACGGTCTTGGCCATCGGCCCCGCCTGGTCGAGCGAGGAGGCGAAGGCCACGATCCCCCAGCGCGAGCAGCGCCCGTAGGTCGGCTTCACGCCCACGATGCCGGTGAAGGCCGCGGGCTGGCGGATCGAGCCGCCGGTGTCGGTCCCGGTCGCGCCCAGGCACAGGTCCGCCGCCACCGCCGAGGCCGAGCCGCCCGAGGAGCCGCCCGGCGTCAGGTCGCGGTTCGAGCCCTGCGCCCGCCACGGGTTCACCGCCGGGCCGTAGCAGGAGGTCTCGTTCGACGAGCCCATGGCGAACTCGTCCATGTTCAGCTTGCCGACCATCACCGCGCCGCGCTCCCACAGGCGGGAGGTGACGGTGGATTCGTAGGTCGGCTTGAAGCCCTCGAGGATGTTCGAGGCGGCCTGCGAGGCCACGCCCTCGGTGCAGAACAGGTCCTTGATGCCCAGCGGGATGCCGCAGAGCGAGGGCGCGGCCTCGCCCTCGGCGGCCAGGCGCGCGTCGGCGGCGGCGGCCATCTCGCGGGCCTTCTCGGGGGTCTTGGCGCTGACCGCGTTCAGGGCGTCGGCGGCGTCGACGGCCGAGAGGCAGGCCTCGGTCAGCTCGGCCGAGGTGATCTCCTTCGCGCGGAGCTTGGCGCGGGCCTCGGCGATGGTCAGGCGGGTCAGGTCGGACATGCGGTCTCTCGGGCGATCAGGGCGGGCAGGGGTCGGGGGCGCGTCAGCGGGGGACGCGGCTCACTCCACCACCTTGGGAACGGCGAAGAAGCCCTCGCGGGTGGCGGGGGCGTTGGCCAGCACCTTCTCGCGGATGCCGCCGTCGGTCACCGCGTCCTCGCGCCGGCGCAGGGCCATGGGGGTGACCGAGGTCATCGGCTCGACCCCCTCGACGTCCACTTCGCCCAGCTGCTCGACCCAGCCCAGGATGCCCGAGAGCTCGGCCGCGAGCGTGTCGAGGTCCTCCTCCTTCACCCGGATACGGGCGAGGTGGGCGACGCGGGCGGCGGTGGCCTTGTCGATGGACATGGAACGGGCTCCGTCGGAGGTTTTCAGGCGGGGATTTCTCGGCCCCCGCTTAGCCCGCCGCCCCGTTCCGCGCAACCCGGCCCGCATCCTCGGCGCCCTCGGGGGCATGCGCCTCGCCATGGCGCACGAAGGTGAAGATCAGCACGCCCAGCAGGGTCCCGTTCAGCAGGTGCCAGGCCCAGTGGGTGCCCGCCGGAAAGGCCTCGCACACAGCCCCGCCCTGCGCATCGAGCGTGCGCGCGGTCAGCGAGGCCGCCAGCAGGACCGCCGCCGTCGCCACGCCCTTCCAGGCGGGATGCGCGAGCAGGCCCAGCAGCGTGGCGAAGCCGACCATCACCAGGAAGGTGGGCACGTAGCTGATCGAGCCGTTCAGCGACCCCAGCGCCGGCGTCAGCCAGGCGGTCAGCGCGTAGGCCACCGGCACGTAGAGCAGCGCCTTGAGGATCCCCGCCCAGACCGGCAGCCGCAGGTAGCGCACCACGGTCAGGTGCAGGTAGAGCAGGATGAAGAGCAGGATCGGAACCACGTCCGCGACCGCCGACCAGCGGTTGGCGAGCGTGTGGAACAGGAACGATCCGATGCCGATGGCGGTCAGCACGCCGCACAGCGCCCGCACCGCCCAGTCGTCGTCGCGCCCCTCGCGGCGGGCGACGATCCAGCACGCGGCCGCGGCCAGGACGAAGGCCAGGTTCGAGACCGCGTTCAGCGGCTCGGCCCAGAATCCGGGGTCCAAACGCTCGCAATAGGCGTCGATCGCGGCCGTCCAATCGGTCATCCGCGCCTCTCCTCCTTCGTCGCGGTCAGCCGGGAAGCTGGGGCTGGCCCCGGGGTTGTCCACCAAAGGTGCGGACGTTTCAACCGGTTGAGCCTTCACGGCTTCGTTCCCGCCAGGCGGCGCGGCATCCCGGCCACGGCGCCCCGCGTCGCGGGCGCCCCCAGCACGGCCGCCCGCGGGCGGCGCCGACGGCCCCGCTAGGGCGTCCGCACGCGGGCGGACGCGGGACGGCGTCCCGCCCCGCGGACCGCCGGGCGCCCCTTTATTCCCGGCCCGGCCTGCGGCAAGACTCAGGCCCGCGCCGGCCGGCCCCCGGGCCGCGCGACGGCGCCACAGGCGAGGAGGAGTTGACGATGAAGATCACCTGGCTGGGGCATTCCGGCTTCCGCATCGAGATCGCGGACCAGGTCCTGCTGATCGACCCGTGGCTGCACGGCAACCCGATGTTCGACGAGGCCAACGCCGACGCGGCCACCAAGGGCGCCACCGCCATCCTGCTCAGCCACGGCCATTTCGACCACACCAACGACTCGGTCGAGGTCGCCAAGAAGACCGGCGCCAAGGTGGTGGGCATCTTCGAGCTGGTCGGCCACCTGGCCGAGAAGGAGGGGCTCGAGACCGTGGGCTTCAACCTGGGCGGCACCGTCTCGCTGGGCGAGGTCTCGGTGACGCTGGTGGGCGCGCGCCACTCGTCCTCGATGGCGGGGCTGGGCTACGCGGGCACCGAGGCGGGGTTCATGATCTCGGGCGAGGGGAAGACGATCTACTTCTCCGGCGACACCGACGTGATGGCCGACATGGGCGTCTACCAGGACCTGCACAAGCCGGACATCGGCATCCTGTCCTGCGGCGGCCACTTCACCATGGACATGAAGCGCGCCGCCTACGCGGCCAAGAAGTTCTTCAAGTTCAAGACCGTGATCCCCTGCCACTACAAGACCTTCCCCCTGCTCGCGCAGGACGCGAAGGAGCTTGCGGCGGGCCTGCCGGGCGTCGACGTGGTCGAGCCCGAGGTGATGAAGGCGATCGAGCTCTGATCGAGCGCCGCCCCCGGGGCGGCGACGGGCGAAGGGCCGCGCGGGAGATCCCCGCGCGGCCCTTCCGCGTTTCCGGGCGCGGCATCGGGACGGGGGACGGCGACCAACGGTCGCCTGGGCGGGATATCTGGGCACGCGGCCTTGCCCCTCGCGGGCCGGGGTCCCAGATGCCGGGCCGGCGGACGACCGCCTGATTTCTCCTGATCCGCCGGGACGACCCGGCGGTTGGGAGCAGCCCATGCACTGGGTCCTTCTGGTCGCCGCCGGCCTTCTCGAAATCGTCTGGGCCGTCGCCCTCAAGCAGTCCCACGGGCTGACGCGTCTCGCGCCCAGCCTGGTCGCGGGCGCGGCGCTGCTGGGCAGCCTCGCGCTTCTGGCGCAGGCGATGCGCGCGCTGCCGCTGGGCGTGGCCTACCCGGTCTGGACCGGCATCGGCGCCCTGGGCGCGGTGCTGGCCGGCCTGGCGCTGGGCGGCGAGGCGCCGAGCCTGCTGCGCGGGCTCGCCGCCGTGCTGATCCTGGCCGGCGTCGTGCTGATGAAGGCCTCGGCGGGGTCCTGACGAGCGCCGCGCGCCGCTCAGTCCCTGCGGCGCTCGGCGAAGAAGGCGCGCAGCAGCGCGGCGCTCTCGGCCTCGGCTATATGGCCGTAGACCTCGGGGCGGTGGTGGGCCTGGGGGTGGTCGAAGACCCGGGCCCCGTGCTCGACCCCGCCGGACTTGGGATCGGGGGCGCCGAAATAGACCCGGTCGATGCGCGCCCCGGCGATGGCGGCGGCGCACATCGCGCAGGGCTCCAGCGTCACCCACAGGTCGTGCCCGGGCAGGCGTTCGGAGCCGAGCGCCGCGCAGGCCGCGCGGATCGCGAGGATCTCGGCATGGGCGGTGGGGTCGTGCAGCTCCCGCACCCGGTTCCCGGCGAGCGCCCGGATCCGGCCCGTCGCGCGCTCGACCAGCACCGCACCCACCGGCGTCTCGCCGCGCGCGGCGGCGGCGCGGGCCTGCGCCAGCGCCTCGGCCATGCGGCTCGCGAAGGGGGAGGGCGCCGCCCTCATGCCCCGCGCCCCCCGGCGGCGGAGCGGGGCGGGGCGAGGCCCGCGCCCGCCGTGGGCCGGGCGAAGCGGCGCAGGCCGCGCAGGGTCGAGGCGCGCTCGACGAAGCCCAGCCGGCGCAGCACGGCGACGGCGGGGGCGTTGCCCTCGCGCACCACGGCCTGGACCTCGGCGCAGATCGCCTGCGCCTCGGCGAGGGAGGCGCGCATCGCCTCGGTCGCCAGCCCCTCCCCCCAGCGCTCGGGCGCGAAGGCGAAGGAGGCCTCGATCGCCGCCGCCCCCTCCAGCACGCAGAACTGCAGGCCCGCGACCCCGGCGGGGCCGCGCGCGTCGCGCCACAGGCGCAGGCCGAAGCCGTGGGCGGTCCAGTGGGCGGCGAAGGCGCGGGCGCGCTGGGCGGCGACGGCGCGTGTCCAGGGATCGCCCTCGCCCGTCCAGCGCCCGACCTCCTCGCGCCCGAAGAGCGCGGCCGCGAAGCTCGCGTCGCGCGGGCGGATCGGCCGCCCCTCCAGCCGCTGGGTGCGCAGGGTGTTCATGCCCGCCGTTATCGCAAGCCCCGGCGCCCGCGGCCAGCGGCTTGCGCGGGGCGAAGGGGACGCGGGCGGGCCCCGGCGGGCCGGGTTGCGCGCGATCCCTGCGCCTCGCCCTGCGGATGCCGCTTCCGTCCGGCCGCATCCGCTGCGATAAGCCGGCGATGACCAGCGATTCCGACAGCGACTCCGAGCGTCCGCGCCGCGGCGGCCCCGCGCGTACCTTCATCTCGCGGAAGGGCGCCGGCGACCCCGCGCCCGGCGCCGCGCGGGAGGGCGCGGGCAAGACCGCGCCCAAGGGCGCCAAGGCCGCGGGCGACAAGCGGCCCGGCGGCAAGGGCGGCGCGGCCAAGGCCCGCGGCGGCGCCAACGCGCCCGAGGCCCCCAGCGGCCCGCGGACCGAGCGGCTCGCCCGCCGCCTCGCCCGCGCCGGCGTCGCCTCGCGCCGCATGGCCGAGGAGATCATCCTCGCGGGTCGCGTGCGGGTGAACGGCAAACCCGTCGACACCCCCGCCTTCAACGTCGAGCCCGGCGACAAGGTCGAGCTCGACGGCGCCGCGCTGCCCGACGCCGAGCCGCCGCGGATGTGGCGCTATCACAAGCCCTCGGGCCTGGTGACCTCGGAGGCGGACGAGAAGGGCCGCGCCACGGTCTTCGACCGGCTGCCGGCGGACCTGCCGCGGGTGATGACGGTGGGGCGGCTGGACCTGAACTCCGAGGGTCTGCTGCTGCTGACCAACGACGGCGACCTGAAGCGCCGGCTGGAGCTGCCCTCGACCGGCTGGCTGCGCAAGTATCGCGTGCGGGTGCACGGGACCCCTGACGACAAGGCGCTGGAGCCGCTGCGCCGCGGCGTCGAGGTCGACGGCGAGCGCTTCCAGCCGATGACCGTGACGCTCGACCGCCAGCAAGGCGCGAACGCCTGGCTGACCGTCGGCCTGCGCGAGGGCCGCAACCGCGAGGTGCGCCGCGCGCTGTCGGCGGTGGGGTTCGATGTCTCCCGCCTGATCCGAGTCAGCTACGGCCCGTTCCTGCTGGGCGACCTGCCGGCCGGCGAGGTCGAGGAGATCCGCCCCAAGGTCCTGCGCGACCAGCTGGGCCTGCCCGCGGCCGAGGTCGAGCGCCCCGAGCCCCGCGCCGCTCGCCCCGCCCCCGACGAGGGCGCCCCGCGCGCGAAGGGCCCGCGCCCTGCGCCCCGCCGGGCCGAGGAGCCGGCCGGCCGCAAGCCCGGAGCGGGCAAGCCGGGCCAGGGCAAGCCGGGACAGGGCAAGCCCCGCGCTGACAAGCCGTCCTCCGGCAAGCCCGGCGCCGCCCCCGCCCGCGCCCCGCGCGGCGAGGCCGCCTCCGGCCGCGGTTCCCGCGGCGAAAGCCCCTTCGGCCGCCCGCCCCGCGGCGACGGCCCCACGCCGCGCGATCCGCGCGGGGACGGTCCCTCCGGCCGCGGTCCGCGCAGCGAGGGTTCCTCCGGCCGCGGCCCGCGCGGCGACGGTCCTTCCGGCCGCGGGCCGCGCGGCGAGGGTCCGTCGCGCGGCGGGCCTTCCGGCCGTCCCTCCAAGCCCCGCCGCGGCTGATCGCGGCGGCGGCGAGCGCGGCGCGCGGCCGGCGAGGGCGCGCCCGCGCCCGGCACGCCTCCCGCCCGCCCACCCCGGCGCGCCGGGCGCGGACGCGCTTCGCTTGAGCGGGGGCGCCGCTCGGCCGCCCGCCCTGGATGTCCCCCCATCCGCCCAAGCCCGCCCGCAGGCGCCTGCGTCCGGGCTGGAGGCGCGCGCGCCTTGCGGGAGATGCGCGGCGCTCAGGCGCCGGCGGAGGGATGCAGGCGGGGACGCCAGCCGGCCGCGAGCACGCCTAGGATCGCGGGGGGCGTCAGCGTCTCGACCTCGCCGCGGGGCAGGGGAACGGGGGCTGCGTAGCCCTCCCATCCCCAGGGCAGGGCGGCGTCGGCGAGCTTCAGGGCCGGGCCCTCTTCCAGCCGCAGCATCGCGCCGTCGGGCAGCGCGCGGGCCTCGGCGCGCCGGCGCGGGCCGAGGCGCTGGGGGTGCAGGATTGCGTCCACCTCGGGGGCGCGGGGCCGCGCGGGCAGGGCGTGCGCGTCGGCCCAGGCCTCGGCGAAGGCCAGCGCCTCGGCGCGGCGGCACTCGAAGCAGGGGCGGTGCCCGGCGGCGAGCGCGGTGGCCTCGTCGAGGAAGAACAGCTCCGTGTACCCCGGCCCCATCACCTGCCGCCGTCGGCCCTTGAAGGACAGCACGCAGCAGATCCACTGGCGCGAGGCCCACCGCCGGCGCCCCAGCCGTGGGCCCTCGCCCGTCTCGGGATCCGCCGCCAGGTGGATGCGCCCGCCGCGGTTGCCCATCAGCGTGCCGCGCGCGCGAACCGCCCGGATCTCGCCGGACGGATCGACGCGGTTCTCGAGCGGTCTCGACATCGGGGCGCCCCGGTGATGTTCTCCCCCCTCGGGGGAACCGGAGCCGATCATGCCTGCCGCGCGCCATCGCGAAAAGACCGCCCGATGATGGATCACGACCGCCCGGACGAGCCGGGGCGCGACGACGACCGACCCGCGACCCGCCCGGGGCGCGAGGACGAGGCCCCCGCCGCGGGGAGCCCGCGCGCGCCCCTGCGCCGCGCCCCGACCCCGCCCGAGATCGTCGAGATCGCCTCCCCCAACCACGGTCCGCGCCGGGGCGTGGCCGCGCCCAACATGGTGGTGATCCACTACACCAACATGAGCTCGGCCGCCCTCGCGCTCGCGCGGCTGTGCAACCCGGCCGCGGAGGTCTCGGCCCACTACCTGATCGACGAGACCGGCGGGACCTTCCGCCTGGTCTCGGAGATGCGCCGCGCCTGGCATGCCGGCGTCTCGGCCTGGGGGCCGGTGGAGGACGTGAACTCCCACTCCATCGGGATCGAGCTCGCCAACCCCGGCCCCGAGGCGGGCCTGCCGCCGTTCCCCGAGGCGCAGATCGAGGCGCTGGAGCGGCTGCTGTTCGCCGTCCGCCTGCGCTGGGCGATCCCGCCGGCGCGGGTGCTGGGCCATTCCGACGTGGCGGTGGGGCGCAAGATCGACCCGGGCGAGAAGTTCCCCTGGGCCCGCCTCGCGCGCGCCGGCCACGCCATCTGGTCCGACGCCGAGGCGCCCGTCCCCGCCCCCGCTTTGCCGCCCGAGACCCTGCTGGGCGTCCACGCCCTGAAGCTCGGCTACCGCTGGGAGGAGACGGCCGAGGGCTTCGCCGACCTGGTCCGCGCCCTGCAGATGCGCTTCGCCCCCGACGAGACCGGCGCCCCCGCCAGCCCCCGCCTCGCCGCCCGGGTGGCCGAGATGGCCGGGCGCTTCCCGGTGGCGGACGGGGAGCGCCGCTCCTCCTACGCGCCGCCGGGGCCGTCGGGGCGGGTCCACGTGGCGCCGCCGCGGCCCGACGAGGCGCCCGACGACGACGGCTTCGGCCCCGACTTCGACCTCGACACCGAATAGCGCGGTCCCGCCCGGCCCCGCCCCTCGCGCGCGCTTGCGCGGCGGACGCGGCGGCGCCATAAGCGCCCCCGGCGGATGGCCGGGCGACCGCGGTCCTCAAAGGGGAAACCCAGGGGGCCGAGGAAGGTCCGGGCTCCACGGAGGCGCGGCGCCGGGTAACGCCCGGCCGGGGAAACCCGAGGGAAAGCGCCACAGAGAACAGACCGCCGTGGACCTCCCCCCTGGTTGGGGGAACGAAGCGGCAAGGGTGAAACGGTGGTTTAAGAGACCACCGCGCCCCTGGCGACAGGGGCGGCACGGCAAGCCCCGCCGGGAGCAAGATCAAGTTGGGCCGATCGCGCGCATCGACGCGCAGGGGGTCGCCTCCGCCCCCTCGGCCGTGGTGGATCGCGAGAACCCGCGCGCGAGCGCGGGTCCAGATGAATGGTCGCCCAGGGGTCTTCGGACCCCGGACAGAACCCGGCCTACAGGCCGTCCGCCGCCAAGCTCCGCCCCCGGGGTCCGCGTTCCGCGGCTTCGGGGGCGTTTCGGCCCTCCTGGGGCGCCGAATCCCGCGTCTTCGGCCCCGCCGCGCGTCGAATCGCAGTTTCCGGGAAATCGTGGGAATGGGCCGCTCCGACTCGTGGGGATTCGTCCCACCGGCCGGGGAAATCATGGAACACCTGCCCAGATTCCCGGGAATTCAGGGGGCGGAGGCCCCCGGCGTGTCCTGGGCGCCACGGCCGGAAAGCGCGTTCAGGGCCATATCTGGCGTCCGGACGGCGATTGCGCACCAGATTTTGCGGATGTCACGGATCGGTCCCAAAGTGGCGAGAGGTGGGTGAGTTTCCCGTTGCCGCCCATGGAATCCCATGTTAGAAAAATTTCCAGAGGCAGAGAGAACAAACAAAGAGCCCGCAAGCAGGTTCATACAGGCAACTCTCTAAAACAAAGTACTCAACCGGCGCGTGACACGGCGCACCAAAGTGACGGCGCGAAGCTGGAAGAACACCCGAGGGACGACGGGGCGGGCCGCGCGACAGGCAAGCGCGGCCCGCTTTTCCTTTTGGGCTGTCCTTCCGACGTGAGGGGACAAGCGGCCCATGTGGCAGCAGTTCACGTCCAGTTTCTTCAACAAGGTGGACACGAAGGGTCGTGTCTCCATTCCGGCCCTGTGGCGGAAAGCGCTCGAGCTGCGCAACGCCGAGGGCAACATCGTGCTCGTTCCCGGCTTCCGCGACAAGAACTGCGTCGAGGGCTACGCGCCCGATGAATACCAGCGCATGTCCGCCGCCGTCTCGCGGATGCACCCCTCCGATCCCAACCGCCGCAAGCTGGAATACCGTCTGATGGGCCGCGCGCTGCCGCTGCAGCTCGACGACAACGGCCGCATCGTGCTGCCCAAGGAGATGCGCGACCGCTTCGACCTGGGCGGCGACGTGGCCTTCGTGGGCACCGGCGACAGCTTCCAGATCTGGTCGAAGTCCCGCTACGACGAGCTGATCGCCCCGCTCGACGACGACGAGGACTTCGACGCGCTCTCCGCCATGCCCTGGGACGGGCCGGAGGCGTCGCCGTGACCGTCGCCCTGATGCTCCCCGCCGACCGCCCCCGCGGGCCGATCGCGCCGCCGCCGCCCTCCTCGGCGCCCGGGCAAGGCCACCTGCCGGTGCTGCTGGCCGAGGTGCTGGCCGCGCTCGATCCCGCGGTCGCGCCCGGCGCGATCCTCGACGGCACGCTGGGCGACGGGGGCTACACCCGCGCGATCCTCGACGCCGGCGCGCCGAAGGTGGTCGCGGTCGACCGCGACCCCTCGGCGCTGACCCGCGCGCAGGCCTGGGCCGGCGCCTACGGCGAGCGCCTGGCGCTGGTCGAGGGCCGCTTCGGCGATCTCGACGCGCTGGCCGAAAGCGTCGGCGCCGCGCCGCTCGCCGGCGTCGTGCTCGACATCGGCGTCAGCTCCATGCAGCTCGACGAGCCGGGGCGCGGCTTCTCCTTCCTGCGCGACGGCCCGCTCGACATGCGCATGGAGGGGACGGAGGCCGACGGTCCCTCCGCCGCCGACCTGGTGAACGCGCTGCCCGAGGCGGCGCTGGCCGACATCCTTTTCCAGTATGGCGAGGAGCGCGCCTCCCGCCGCATCGCCAGGGCCATCGTCGCGGCGCGCGAGGCGGGACCGATCCGCACGACGCTGGCGCTCGCGCAGACCATCTCCGCCTGCCTGCCGCGCGCAAAGCCCGGCCAGCCGCATCCCGCCACCCGCTCCTTTCAGGCGCTGCGCATCGCGGTGAACGACGAGCTGGGCGAGCTCGCCCGCGCGCTGGCCGCCGCCGAGCGGGCGCTGGCGCCGGGCGGCGTGCTCGCGGTCGTCACCTTCCATTCGCTCGAGGATCGCGTGGTGAAGCGCTTCTTCGCCGCCCGCTCCGGCGGGGCGGGGGGCGGCGGCTCGCGCCACGCGCCGGCGACCGAGGCCGACGCGCCCCGCTTCGACCTGCTCTCCCGCCGCCCCGTCGAGGCCGGCGAGGCGGAGCTCGCGCGCAATCCCCGCGCCCGCTCGGCGCGCCTGCGCGCCGGCCGGCGCACCGAGGCGCCCGCCGCGCCCCTCGATCCCCGCGGCCTGGGCCTTCCCGGGCTGACCGTCGCCACGCTCAAGGAGGTCGGGCGATGATGCGCTCGCTTCTCTACGTCTCGGCCCTCGCGCTCGTCTGCGTGGTGGCCATCTGGGCCTATCGCGTGATCAACGACACCCAGGACCT
Organism: Albimonas marina; assembly: GCF_029223255.1. Classification (GTDB taxonomy): domain Bacteria; phylum Pseudomonadota; class Alphaproteobacteria; order Rhodobacterales; family Rhodobacteraceae; genus Albimonas. The sequence goes on along the minus strand of NZ_JARHUC010000005.1, from coordinate 220,709 downwards.
CGCCTCCGAGGTCGAGGCTCTGCATTCCCAGATCGCGCGCGAGCGCGAGGCGATCGCGGTGCTGCACGCCGAATGGGCCTGGCTGAACCGGCCCGAGCGGCTCGACCGCCTGGTCGCCGCCCATGCCGAGGAGCTGGGCCTCGCCCCCCTGACGCCCCTGCAGTTCGCCGAGGCCGCCGCCGTCGCCTTCCAGCCGCCCCCCCCGCGCGAGCCGGGCCCCGCGCCCGCGCCGGCGGTCGCCCCGCTGATCGCCGCGCTCGCCGCCCCGTTCGAGACCGCGCCCGCGCCGGAGCCCGCCGCCTCGGTCGCGCCGCCCGCGATCCCGGCGCTGGCCGCGGCCGAGACGCCGGTGACGCTGGCCGCCCTCGCCGGCGCCGACGCCGTCGCGCTCGGCATCTCGCCGCCCCCGCCCCGCCCCGTCCGACGCTGAGCCGGAGAGCCGTCATGTCCTCGTCCCACGTCGATCCCCACGATCCCGCCGCCGGCGCGCCCGTTCCCTACGATCCCGCCTCCGGCGCCCCCGGCCCCCGCGATCCCGCGTGGGGCCGCGACGCGTTCGGCGACGACCCCGCGGCCCCGGTCGAGGGCGTGGTCTACGGCGCCGGCGCCGGCCGCGAGGCGCTGGAGTTCGACGTCGACCCCGGCGCGCGGGAGCATTCCCACGGGCCCGAGGGCGCGCGTCTCGCCGACGTCATCGCCGCCCGGCGCGAGGGCGTGGACCCCAACGCCGAGGCAGCCGCCCGCCGCGCCGACCGCCGCCGCCGCACCGCCGCGCAGGAACGCGCGCGCGCCCGCTGGCGGCTGAACCTGCTGTGCTTCGCCTTCCTCCTCGCCTACGCCTCGGTCGCCGGCCGCATGGCGCTGATCTCGGCCTCCGAGCCCGAGGAGCCGCGCGCGGCCTACTCCGCGCCCTTCTCCGCCGCCCGCGCCGAGATCACCGACCGCAACGGCGAGCTGCTGGCCGCCAACATCCCCGTCTGGTCGCTCTACGCCCACCCCGAGGAGCTGCTCGACAAGCAGGGCGCCGCCGACAAGCTGGCGGCGATCTTCCCCGACCTCGGGGCCGACGAGCTGATGCGCCAGTTCAACGACGGGCGCCGGTTCATCTGGCTCAAGAAGGCGATCACCCCGGCCCAGCGCGTGCAGGTCCACGACATCGGCGACCCGGGGCTGCAGTTCGGCCGGCGCGACATGCGCGTCTATCCCGGCGGCAAGCTCGCGGCGCATATCCTGGGCGGCGCCTCCTTCGGCAAGGAGGGCGTGACCGCGGCCGAGATCGTGGGCGTGGGCGGCATCGAGGCCAAGCTCGACGAGGCGCTGCGCGACCCCGCCAAGGCCGCCGAGCCGATGCGCCTGTCGATCGACATGCGCGTGCAGCGCGCCTTCACCGACGTGCTGCGCGCCAACGTCGAGAAGTTCCACGCCCGCGGCGCCGCCGGCGTGCTGATGGACGCCAACACCGGCGAGGTGATCGCGCTCGCCTCGCTGCCCGACTTCGACCCCAACGACCGTCCCCCGCCCCCGACCAAGGGCCTGCCGGACGACTACGCCACCTTCAACCGGGCGGCGCAGGGGGTCTACGAGCTCGGCTCCACCTTCAAGATCTTCAACGCCGCCATGGCGATGGAGGCGGGGATCGCCACGCCCGAGACGATGATCGACAGCTCCGGGCCGATGTTCTGGGGGCGGTTCCGGATCTCGGACGCGCACAAGATGCCCGCCCGCATGACCCTGCGCGACGTGATCATCGAAAGCTCGAACACCGCCTCCGCCCGTCTCGCGCTGCAGATCGGCGCCAAGCGCCAGCGGGAGTATCTGGAGCGCCTGGGCCTGCTGGACCCGACCCCGGTCGAGCTGTCGGAGGCCGGGCGCGCCGACCCGCTGCTGCCGCAGCGCTGGTCGGAGATCTCGACCATGACGATCTCCTACGGGCACGGCGTGGCGGTGACGCCCCTGCACCTGGCCGCGGCCTACGCCACCGTCTCGAACGGCGGGCTGAAGGTGACGCCGACGCTGCTCGCCGGCGCGCCGGGCCCGACGGAGGCCGACCGCGTGATCTCCGAGCAGACCTCGGCCGCGGTGCGCGACATGCTGCGCGCGGTGGTCACCGAGGGCACCGGCAAGAACGCCGAGGTGAAGGGCTATTTCCTCGGCGGCAAGACCGGCTCGGCCGAGAAGCCGCGCCGCAACGGGGTCGGCTACGACAAGACCAAGGTGCTGGCCACCTTCGCGGGCGTGTTCCCCGCCCACGACCCCGCCTACGTCATCGTGGTGACGCTGGACGAGGGTTGGACCGAGAAATACGGCCGCCGCTGGCGCACCGCCGGCTGGACCGCCGCCCCCACGGTGAAGGAGGCGGTGACCCGCATCGCCCCGATCCTGGGGATGCGGCCGCAGACCGACCCGGCGGAGGGCGCGGAGCACGGCCCCCGCCAGGTCGCCAGCCGCTGAGGTCCGCGATGGCGACGCTGCGCGCGCTCGGTCTTCCCCCGGCGCCGGGCGCGGACCCGGACCAGGAGATCCTCGGCCTCGCCTCCGACAGCCGGAAGGCGGGGCCGGGCGTCGTGTTCTTTGCATTGAAGGGGAGCGTCGACGGCGCGGAGTTCGCGCCCTACGCGTTGCGTATGGGCTCCCCGCTCGTGGTCTGCTCGCCCGAGGGGGCGCGGACCATCCAGGCCGCCTGGGAGGCCGAGGGGCGGGAGGTTCCGCCCCAGGGCCTGCCGCTGGCGGTGACCGAGGCGCCGCGGCTGGCGCTGGCGCGGGCGGCGGCGGCGTTCCACGCGGCGCAACCCGAGGTGGTCGCGGCCGTCACCGGCACCAACGGCAAGACCTCGGTCGCGGCCTTCCTGCGCCAGATCTGGACGCGGCTGGGGCGGGCGGCCGTGAACGTGGGCACCATCGGGGTCGAGGGCGCGCTGGACCGCCCCGGCGGCCTGACCACGCCCGATCCCCTGTCCTTGCACGCCCTGCTGGCGGAGCTGAAGGGGCTGGGCATCGACCATGCGGCGATCGAGGCCTCCTCCCACGGGCTCGCGCAATACCGCGCCGACGGGGTGCGGCTGCGGGCGGCGGGGATGACCAACATCACCCGCGATCACCTGGATTATCACCCCACGCCCGAGGACTACCTGCAGGCCAAGCTCGGCCTCTTCGCCCGGGTGCTGCCGGCGGACGGGACCGCGGCGCTGAACGCCGACGACCCCTCCTTCCCCCGCGCGGCCGAGATCGTGCGCGCCCGCGGCCAGCGCCTGATCGCGGTGGGCCGGGCCGAGGGGGCGGACCTGCGCCTGCTCTCGGCCGACTATCACGAGACCGGCCAGACCCTGCGCTTCGCTTGGGCTGGCGAGACCTTCGAGGCCGAGCTGACCCTCGTCGGCGCCTTCCAGGGCGAGAACGCGCTGATGGCCGCGGCGCTCGCCATCGGCTGCGGCGAGGATCCGCGCGCCGTCTTCGCGGCCCTGCCGGCGCTGACCGGCGTGAAGGGGCGGATGGAGCACGTGGCGACGCGCGCCAACGGCGCGCGGGTCTACGTCGACTATTCCCACACGCCCGACAGCCTCTCGACCGCCATCGCCGCCCTGCGCCTGCACACCCCCGGCCGGTTGGTCGTGGTCTTCGGCGCCGGCGGCGACCGGGACGCGGGCAAGCGGCCGCTGATGGGGCGCGCGGCGCTGGCCGCCGACGTGGCCGTGGTGACCGACGACAACCCCCGCTCCGAGGATCCGGCCGCGATCCGCGCCCAGGTGATCGCGGGCTGCGAGGGCGCCGATCCGGCCCCGATGGAGATCGGCGACCGGGCCGAGGCGATCCTCGCCGCGGTCGACATGCTGGGGCCCCAGGATCGTCTTCTCATCGCCGGCAAGGGTCATGAAACGGGCCAGATCGTCGGTCAGGAGGTGATCCCGTTCGACGACGCCGAACAGGCGCGCGCCGCCGTCCAGGTGCTGGACGCGGAAGACGATACGGGGGACGCATGACCACGCTCTGGACCAGCGCGGAGGCCGAGGCCGCCACGGGCGGACGCGCCACGCGCGCCTTCGACGCCGCGGGCGTGACCATCGACAGCCGCGCGGTCGAGCCGGGCGACCTCTTCGTCGCCCTCAAGGACGTGCGCGACGGCCACGACTTCGTCGCCGCCGCGCTCGAGGCCGGCGCCGCCGCCGCCCTCGTCTCCCGCATCCCCGAGGGGCTGGACGAGCGCGCGCCGCTGCTGATCGTCGAGGACACGCTCGCCGGCCTCGAAGCCCTCGCCGCCGCCGCCCGCGCCCGCACGAAGGCGAAGGTCGTCGCGGTGACCGGCTCGGTCGGCAAGACCTCGACCAAGGAGATGCTGCGCGCGGCGCTGGCCCCCCAGGGCGCGACCCACGCGGCGGAGAAGAGCTACAACAACCACTGGGGCGTGCCGCTGACGCTGGCGCGGATGCCGAAGGCCACGAAATACGCGGTGATCGAGATCGGCATGAACCATGCCGGAGAGATCCGCCCCCTGACGAAGCTCGCCCGCCCCCACGTGGCGTTGATCACCACCGTGGCGCCGGTGCACATGGCGCACTTCCGCTCCGAGGCCGAGATCGCCTTCGCCAAGGCCGAGATCCTCGAGGGGCTGGAGCCGGGCGGGGTGGCGATCCTGCCCCGCGACAATCCCCACTACGACCGGCTGGCCCGGCGCGCGAAGCGCGTGGGGGTGAAGACGATCCTGCGCTTCGGCTCCTCGCCGCGCTGCACGGCCCGGATGCTCAAGGCCGCGCCCGGGCCGGGCGGCACCGCGCTGACCGCGCGCATCCACGGGCGCAACGCGCTGGTGAAGATCGGCGCGCCCGGCTCGCATTTCGCGATGAACGCGCTCGCGGTGCTGCTGGCGGTCGAGGCGGTCGGGGCCGACCCCGCCCGCGCGGCGCTGGCGCTGGGCGCCTGGCACGCCCCCGACGGGCGCGGCAGCCGCTGGCGCATCGCGCTCGACGCCGCCGGCCTCGACGGGGCGGTGCACCTGGTCGACGAGAGCTACAACGCCAACCCCACCTCGGTCGGCGCCGCGCTCGACGTGCTGGCGGCCTCGGCGCCCGAGGACGGGTTCGGCCGCCACATCAAGGGCCGCAAGATCGCGATCCTGGGCGACATGCTGGAGCTGGGGCCCGACGAGGTCGCGCTCCACCGGGGGCTGGCCGAGCATCCGGCCATGGCCGCGCTCGACCGCGTGCACACCGTCGGGCCGCTGATGAAGGCGCTGCACGACGCCCTGCCGGCCGAGCGCCGCGGCCGTCATGCCGCGGACAGCGAGGGGATGGCGCGCGAGGTCCGACGCCTGCTTGACGCCGGCGACGTGGTCATGGTGAAGGGCTCGCTCGGCGCGCGGATGGCGCGCGTGGTCGCGGCCGTGAAGGCGCTCGGCCGCCCCGCGCCCGAGACCCCCGAAGGCGACGACGAAGGACAGGACGCCTGATGCTCTACCACCTGCTGACCCCCCTTTCGCAGGGCGGCGACCTGTTCAACCTCTTCAACTACCTGACCTTCCGGTCGGGCGGCGCGTTCCTGACCGCGCTGTTCCTCAGCTTCGGCTTCGGCAACCCGATCATCAACACGCTGCGGCGGATGCAGAAGAAGGGGCAGCCGATTCGCTCCGACGGGCCCGAGGGGCACCTGCTGACCAAGACCGGCACCCCCACCATGGGCGGCGTGCTGATCCTGTTCTCGCTGATGCTGTCCACGCTGCTGTGGTCCGACCTGACCGACGGCTACGTCTGGGTGGTGGTGCTGGTGGTGGCGGGCTTCGGCGCCATCGGCTTCGCGGACGACTACCTCAAGGTCTCCAAGTTCGACGTGAAGGGCGTGCCGGGGCGGATCCGCCTGGCCGCGGGCTTCGCCATCGCGCTCGCCGCCGCGCTGACCTGCGTGTGGCTCCAGCCCGCGCCGCTCTCGGGCGCGCTGGCCATGCCGATCTTCAAGGACGTGCTGCTCGACCTCGGCCTGCTGTTCTACCCGTTCGCCATGCTGGTGATCGTGGGCGCGGCCAACGCGGTCAACCTGACCGACGGGCTCGACGGGCTCGCCATCATGCCGGTGATGATCGCGGGCGCGGCGCTGGGCTTCATCGCCTACGTGGTCGGCCGCGCCGACTTCACCGAGTACCTCGGGCTCTGGTACGTCCCCGGCACCGGCGAGATCGCGGTCTTCTCCGCCGCCCTGATCGGCGCGGGCCTGGGGTTCCTGTGGTTCAACGCGCCGCCGGCGCAGGTGTTCATGGGCGACACCGGCTCCCTCGCGCTCGGCGGCGGCCTCGGCGCCATCGCGGTGGCCACCAAGCACGAGATCATCCTGGCGGTGATCGGCGGCCTCTTCGTGGTCGAGGCGATGTCGGTCATCATCCAGGTCGGCTACTTCAAGATGACCGGCAAGCGGGTGTTCCTGATGGCGCCCATCCACCACCATTTCGAGAAGCTCGGCTGGCAGGAGCCCACCATCGTGATCCGGTTCTGGATCATCTCGGTGATCCTCGCGCTGGTCGGCCTCGCCAGTCTGAAGCTCAGGTAGGGAGATCATGGCGCGCGGGCCCCGTCTCTTCGTCATCTCGGGCTGCTCGGGCGGCGGCAAGTCCACGCTGCTGGCCGAGATGGCCGCCCGCGGCTGGGCCACGGCCCCCGAGCCCGGCCGAGAGGTGGTGCGCGAGGAGACGGAGCAGGGCGGCGACGGCCTGCCCTGGACGAACCTCGCCCGCTTCGCCGAGCTCTGCGTCGCCCGCGCCGCCGCCGATCACGAGGCGGCGCTGGCCCGCCCCGGCCCCACGCTCTTCGACCGCTCGATCCTCGACGCCGTGGCGGCGCTGGAGCGCATGGGCCTGCCGGTTCCCCCGGCCATGGCCGCCGAGCTCGCCGCCCGCCGCTACGACGGCCCCGTGTTCCTCGCGCCCCCCTGGCCCGAGCTGCACCGCCCCGACGCCGAGCGCCGGCTGGACCTCGCCGCCGCGCTGGCCGAGCACGACCATCTCGAAACCCGCTACCCCGCCGAGGGCTACGCGACCGAGCCGCTGCCCCGCCTGCCCGTGAGCGAGCGGGCGGACTGGCTGGAAGCCCGCCTCGGCGCGCTGGAGGCCGCCGCATGATCCCCGTTCCCGGCTTCGACGGCGCCCGGGTGGGCGTCCTGGGCCTCGGCCGCTCCGGCCTCGCCGCCGCCCGCGCGCTGGCCGCCGGCGGCGCGGTCCCGGTCTGCTGGGACGACGGCGAGGCCGCGCGCGCCGCGGCCGAGGCCGAGGGGTTCGAGATCGCCGACCTCGGGCGCGAAAGGGCCTGGGAAGCGGGCCTCGCGCTGCTCTGCGTCTCCCCCGGCATCCCCGCGCTCTATCCCGCGCCCCACAAGGCGGTGGAGCAGGCCTGGGCGCGCGGCGTGCCGGTCGACAACGACGTGGGCCTGCTGTTCCGCACGCTGGCCGAAAGCGACTTCGACGATTTCGACGTGCCTCCCCGCGTGGTCTGCATCACCGGCTCCAACGGCAAGTCGACCACCACCGCCCTGATCGGCCACATCCTCGAGGCCGCCGGCACCCCCGCCCAGGTCGGGGGCAACATCGGCGTCGGCGTGCTGGGGTTCGAGCCGTTCCACGACGGCGAGGTGCTGGTGCTGGAGCTCTCCTCCTACCAGATCGAGCTGGCGCGCACGCTGGCCCCCGACGTGGCGGTGTTCCTCAACCTCTCCGACGACCATCTCGACCGCCACGGCGGGCGGGGCGGCTACTTCGCCGCCAAGGCGCGCCTCTTCGAGGCCGGCGCCCCCGAGCGCGCCGTGGTCGGCATGGACGAGCCCGAGGGCCGCTTCCTCGCCGACCGGATGCGGGGCCGGACCGGCGAGGAGGACGGGATCATCGGCCTCTCGCTCGCCCGCAAGCTGCCGGGCGAGGCCTGGGCGGTGACCGCCCGCAAGGGCTTCCTCGCCGAGACGCGCCGCGGCAAGCAGGTCGCCTCGGTCGACCTGCGGGAGCTCGCGACGCTGAAGGGCGCCCACAACCACCAGAACGCCTGCGCCGCCTGGGCGGCCTGCCGGGCGCTGGGCGTCGCGCCCCGCGCCATCGAGGCCGCGCTGAAGACCTTCCCGGGCCTGCCCCACCGGCTGGAGCTGGTGGCGGAGAAGGACGGGGTGGCCTTCGTCAACGACTCCAAGGCCACCAACGCCGACGCGGCCGAGAAGGCGCTGCTCGCCTGGCCGCGCGTGCGCTGGATCGCGGGCGGGGTGCCCAAGGCGGGCGGGATCGCGCCGCTCGTCCCCCTCTTCGACCGGGTGGCCTGCGCCTACCTGATCGGCGAGGCCGCGGACGCCTTCGCCGCCACGCTCGGCGACACGCCCCACGTGCTCTGCGGCGACCTCGAGACCGCCGTCGCCCGCGCCGCCGCCGAGGCGCAGCCCGGCGAGGCGGTGCTGCTGTCGCCCGCCTGCGCCAGCTTCGACCAGTTCAAGAGCTTCGAGCATCGCGGCGACGTGTTCCGCGCCCTCGCCCGCAAGGCCGCAGGCCTGCCCGAGACCCAGGAGGAGACCGCATGACCGAGATGGTGTTCGGCCACGTCGCCGCCCGTTCGTCCGAGCCGATCCTCACCCGCTGGTGGCGCACCGTCGACCGCTGGACCGTGGGCGCGGTGCTGGGCCTGATCGTGATCGGGCTGGTGGTGGGCATGGCGGCCTCGGCCCCGCTGGCCGAGCGGCTGGGCCTGCCGCCCTTCTACTTCGTGATCCGCCAGGCCGCCTTCGCCACGCTGGCGGTGGCGCTGATGGTCGGCATCTCGATGCAGGACGTGCGCACGGTGCGCCGGCTCTCGGTCGTGGGCTTCGTGGGGGCGCTGCTGGTCTGCCTCGCGCTGCCGGTGATCGGCACCGACTTCGGCAAGGGCGCGATCCGCTGGGTCTCGCTGGGCGTGCTGACGGTGCAGCCCTCGGAGTTCCTCAAGCCCGCCTTCGTGGGGACGGCCGCCTGGATCATGGCCGCGACCTTCGACCGCCGCGGCCCTCCGGGCAAGTTCCTGAGCTTCCTGCTCGCCTGCGGCTGCGCGGCGATGCTGGCCCTTCAGCCCGACTTCGGTCAGGCGGCGCTGCTGCTGGCGGCCTGGGGGATCATGTATTTCGTCGCCGGCGCCTCGGTGCCGCTGATGGTGGGCATCGCCGGCGGCGTCGCCGCGGTCGGCGCCTTCGCCTACGAGAACTCCCAGCACTTCGCGCGGCGCATCGACGGGTTCCTCGCGGCCGAGGTCGATCCCCGCACCCAGATCGGCTACGCCACCAACGCCATCCAGGAGGGCGGCTTCTTCGGGGTCGGCGTCGGCGAGGGCTCGGTCAAGAACATCCTGCCCGACGCGCACACCGACTTCATCATCGCGGTGGCGGCCGAGGAATACGGCCTGGTGCTGTGCGTGCTGGTGATCGGCCTGTTCCTGTTCATCCCGATCCGCGCCCTCTACCGCCTGACCGAGGAGCGCGACCCCTTCGCCCGCCTCGCCGGCGCCGGCATGGCCGGGCTCGTGGGCCTGCAGGCCTTCGTGAACCTGGGCGTCGCCATCCGCCTGCTGCCCGCCAAGGGCATGACGCTGCCGTTCGTCAGCTACGGCGGCTCCTCGCTGCTCGCCGCCGGCATCGGCATGGGCCTTCTGCTGGCGATGACCCGCAAGCGCCCCCAGCGCGACGTGCTCGAGGCGCTGGAGCACTCGGCTTGAGCGCGCCGCACCTGGTGATCGCCGCCGGGGGCACCGGCGGGCACATGTTCCCCGCCCAGGCGCTGGCGCAGGAGATGCTGCGCCGGGGCTGGCGGGTGTCGCTGACCACCGACGACCGTGGCGCGCGCTATGCGGGCGGCTTCCCCGAGGCGGTGGCCCGCGTGCCCGTGCGCTCGGCCACCTTCGCGCGGGGCGGGGCGCTGGCGAAGCTCGCCGCGCCGGCGCTGATCGGCATGGGCGTGCTCGAGACGCTGCGCTGGTTCCGCCGCGATCCGCCCTCGGTGGTGGCGGGGTTCGGGGGCTATCCCTCGCTGCCCGCCCTCTCGGCCGCGGTGCTCTCGGGCCGCCCCCGGCTGATCCATGAGCAGAACGGCGTGCTGGGCCGGGTGAACCGCGTCTTCGCACCCCGCGTGGCGCTGGTCGCCTGCGGGACCTGGCCGCTGACCAACGCGCCCGCGGGCGTGGATGCGCGCCACGTCGGCAACCCGATCCGCGACGCCGCCCGCGCGCTCGCCGGCGCGCCCTACGCGGCGCCGGCCGACGGCCCCCTGAACCTGCTGGTCTTCGGCGGCAGCCAGGGCGCCTCCGCCCTCTCGCGCCTGGTGCCGGAGGCCGTCGCGGCCCTGCCGCAGGACCTCCGCGCCCGCCTGCGCCTGACCCAGCAGGCCCGCGAGGGCGAGGCCGAGGGCCTGTCCCGGGCCTACGCCGACCTGGGCGTCCCGGCCGAGGTCGCGCCGTTCTTCTCCGACATGCCCCAACGCATCGCCGAGGCGCAGCTGGTGGCGTGCCGGGCCGGGGCCTCGACGGTCGCCGAGCTGACCGCGATCGGGCGCCCCTCGATCCTGATCCCCTATCCCCACGCGATGGACGATCACCAGACCGCCAACGCCCGCCCGCTGGCCGAAGCCGGCGCGGCGATCGCGGCGCAGGAGGCGGGGTTGACGGCGCAGGCGCTCTCGGCGCACATCGCCTCCGTCCTCGGCGATCCGACGCGCGCCGCGGCCATGGCCGCCGCCGCCGCCGCCCTGGGGCGGCCCGACGCGGCCGAACGCCTCGCCGATCTCGCCGCCGCGACCGCGGAACAGGTCGCCTGACCCTGCGTCGCGCCCTAGGTTGAGGCCGACGTCCGACCCGACCCCTTCAGATCCCCGGAGCCCAGCCCATGTCCCCCGTCAGCCGCCAGCCGCAGGAGATCGGCCCGATCCACTTCATCGGCATCGGCGGCATCGGCATGTCCGGCATCGCCGAGGTGATGCTGAACCTCGGCTACGACGTCCAGGGCTCCGACGCCAAGGACAGCGAGATCGTGCAGCGCCTGCGCACCCTGGGCGCCCGGATCGAGATCGGCCAGCGGGCCGAGAACCTCGGCCGCGCCAAGGTCGTGGTGATGTCCTCGGCCATCAAGAAGGGCAACCCCGAGCTCGACGCCGCCCGCGCCGCCGGCCTGCCGGTGGTGCGCCGGGCCGAGATGCTCGCCGAGCTGATGCGCCTGAAATACAACGTCGCGGTGGCCGGCACCCACGGCAAGACCACGACCACCTCGATGGTCTCGGCCATTCTCGATGCCGGCGGGGTTGACCCGACCGTGATCAACGGCGGCGTCATCCATGCCTACGGCTCCAACGCCCGGATGGGCGAGGGCGAGTGGATGGTGGTCGAGGCGGACGAGAGCGACGGCACCTTCAACCGCCTGCCCGCGACCATCGCCATCATCACCAACATCGACCCCGAGCACCTGGACCACTACGGCGACTTCGAGGGCGTGAAGGCGGCGTTCGAGCGGTTCGTGTCGAACCTGCCCTTCTACGGCGCCGCCGTGTGCTGCATCGACCACCCCGAGGTGCAGGCCCTGGTCGGGCGCGTCGACGACCGCCGCAAGATCACCTACGGCTTCAGCCTGCAGGCCGACGTGGTGGGCGTGAACCTGCGCCACGAGGGGCCGACCTCGAAGTTCGACGTCATCGCCCGCCTGCGCGACGGCCTGGCGCGCGGCGAGCGGCGGATCGAGGGGATCGAGCTGCCGATGCCCGGCGACCACAACGTGCTCAACGCGCTGGGCGCGATCGCGGTGGGGCTGGAGCTGGGGCTCGCCGACGACGCGATCCGCGCGGGGTTGAAGAAGTTCGGCGGCGTGAACCGCCGCTTCACCCGGGTCGGCGAATGGAACGGCGCCCCGATCATCGACGACTACGGCCACCACCCGGTCGAGATCGCGGCGGTGCTGAAGGCCGCCCGCCAGGCGGTGGGGCCGCAGGGCCGGGTGATCGCGATCCACCAGCCGCACCGCTACTCGCGCCTGCATTCGCTGTTCGACCAGTTCTGCACCTGCTTCAACGACGCCGACACGGTGGGCATCGCCGAGGTCTACGCCGCGGGCGAAAGCCCGATCGAGGGCGCCGACCGCGACGCGCTGGTCGCGGGCCTCGCGCGTCACGGCCATCGCGACGCCTGCGCCGTCGACGACGCGGCCGGGCTGCCGGACTTCGTGGCGGCCCACGCGCGCCCCGGCGACATCGTGGTGTGCCTGGGCGCCGGCTCGATCAGCCAGTGGGCGCGCGAGCTGCCCGCCGCCCTCGAAGGGCGCGCCGCCGCCGCCGAGTGAACGCCGCGCGCCGCCGGGCGCGGGCCGCGGCGGGCGACGCCATGGGGGACGCGCCCGCCCGGCGCCTCTCCGCCGCCCGCGGCCTGCGCCGGCCCGGCGCGGCGCCAGACCCGACCCGCCGCGCAGCCCCCCGGGCCTCGGCCAGACGGAGCGACGCCCGATGACCGACCCGGTTTCCGCCGCCCCTCCCCCCGGACCGTCCGGCGACGGCCTCCACCGCCGGCTCGGCTTCTGGCTGCTGATGCTCTACGGGCTGGGGGTGATGGTGGGCGCCGGCATCTACGTGCTGGTGGGCGAGGTGGCGGGGCGCACCGGCCTCTTCGCCCCCGTCGCCTTCGTGATCGCCGGCCTCGTCGCCGCCCCCACCGCGATGAGCTACGCCGAGCTCGCCGGCCGCATCCCCGAGGCGGGGGGCGAGGTGGCCTGGCTGCGCGACGCCTTCGGCATCCGCCTGCTGCCGCCCGTCGCGGGCATCCTGATCGTCGGGGGCGCCACGCTCTCGGCCTCGGCGGTGATCCAGGGGGGCGCGGCCTACCTGTGGGCGCTGGCGCCGCTGCCGAACGAGCTGAAGGCGATGATCTCCTACACCTGGCTGATCCCGCCGCTGATCGCGCTGATGGCCTTCGCGGCGATCTGGGGGGTGGTCGAATCCCTCGCGCTCGCCGCCGCGCTGACGGTGATCGAGGTGGGCGGCCTGCTGCTGGCGATCTGGGCGGGGTTCGAGGCGCCCGCCACCGCCGAGTGGCGCGCGGGCCTCGCGGGCGCCGCCGCCGCCGAGGGCGGCTTCGCGGCGATGGGCGGCGCGCTGGCGGGGGCCTCGCTGCTCGCCTTCTTCGCCTTCATCGGCTTCGAGGACATGGTCAACATGGCCGAGGAGACGCACGACCCCGGCCGCACCATGGTCCGCGCGATCCTGACCGCGCTGGGGATCACCGCGGTGCTCTACTCGCTGGTGGCGATGGCGGCGCTGCATGCGGTGCCCTCGGCGCTGCTGGCCACCATGTACGATCCGCTGGCGGGCGTGGTGCGCGCGGGCGCCCCGGCGCTGGTCCCCGCCATCGCCCTGATCGGCGGCGCGGCGGCGCTGAACGGGGTGCTGGCGCAGATGGTCATGGGCTCGCGCATCCTTTACGGGACCGGGCGGCGCTACCCGGCGGTGGGCTTCCTCGCGCGCGTCCTGCCGGGGCGGGGCACGCCGGCGATCGCGACGCTGATCATGGCCGCGCTGGTCATCGCGGTGGCGGTGACGGTGCCTCTGGGCTCGCTCGCAGCCGGCTCCGCGGGCATCCTGCTGGCGGTCTTCGTGGCGGTGAACCTGGCGCTCCTGGTGCTGCGCCGGAAGGGCCCGGCGCCCGAGGGCGCCTGGACCGCCCCATTCTGGGCGCCTTGGGCGGGCATGGCCATGTCCGTGGCCGCCGTGGCCGCGGGCGTGTTTGGAGGATGAGCGGGGAATGGATGAGAGGGAAACGGCGGGGATGACGGCCGAGATGCACCCGGGCGCAGCGCTCGACGCCGAGGCGCTGCTCGCCCGCCTGCCGCAGGTCCGCGGCCGGCTGACGCCGATGCGCCCGCTCGCCGACCTGTGCTGGCTGCGCGTGGGCGGCCCGGCCGAGGCGCTGTTCCAGCCCGAGGACGCGGACGACCTCTCGGCCTTCCTCGCGGCCCTTCCCGCCGACGTGCCGCTGACGCCGCTGGGCGTCGGCTCGAACCTGATCGTGCGCGACGGCGGGCTGCCCGGCGTCGCGGTGCGGCTGGGCCGCGCCTTCATGGGGGCCGAGCCGCTGGAGGGCGCGCGGCTGCGCGTGGGCGCCGCGATGCTCGATTCCCGCGCCGCGATGGCCGCGGCCGAGGCGGGGATCGCGGGGCTCGAGTTCCTGCGCACAATCCCCGGCGCCATTGGCGGCGCGGTGCGCATGAACGCCGGCTGCTACGGGTCCTACACCGCCGACGTGCTCGAGGAGATCACCGCGCTCGACCGGCAGGGCAGGGCGCATCGCCTCCCCGCCTCCGAGATCGGCTTCGCCTACCGCAGCTCCGACCTGCCGGAGGACTGGGTGATCGTCGAGGCGATCCTGCGCGGCGCCCCCGGCGAACGCGCGGCGATCGAGGCGCGGATGGACGACTACATCGCCCGCCGCGAGGCGAGCCAGCCGACGAAGGACCGCTCCTGCGGCTCCACCTTCCGCAATCCCGCCGGCTATTCCTCGACCGGCGAGGACGGGGACCCGATGGACCTCAAGGCCTGGTCGCTGATCGACCGGGCGGGGATGCGCGGGGCGACGCGGGGCGGGGCGCAGATCTCGCCCAAGCACTCCAACTTCCTGATCAACGCCGGCGGCGCCACGGCCGCCGATCTCGAGGGCCTGGGCGAAGAGGTGCGCGAGAAGGTCCGCGAGGCCTTCGGCATCGAGCTGGAGTGGGAGATCAAGCGCATCGGCCTCCCCTCCTGAGGCCGCCTCACCGCCCGCCCGGGCGCATGGCGCCCCGACCCTGGGCCGGGGCCACCGCCCCAGGCGCCCGACGCCAACGCCCCCGCGACGCGTCAGCCTCGCCCAAGGCGCCCCGGGCCTGACCCGGGGCCTCGGCCGCGCGCGCTCCATCCGCAGGAGACGGCGGGCCCTCCCCGCCCCGAGACGTCGCGGCGCGCACGCTCCTCTCCCGCGGAACCCCTCCCCACCCAGCGGAAGACGCCCCCTGCGGCCGGGTTCCGCGGCGCCGGACCTGCATTCAGGGTTTCTTGCGCCTCCCCTTCGCGCTACACTCCAAAAACGCCCCGCTTCGCAACGGCCTGCGGACCGTTCCGCAGATCCGACCCGAAGTCGGGACGTGACCGGGCATCGGCCGCCCGATCGGGAAAACCCGGCGGCGGCCATACAGGCGGGCGCACCTCGAAAACGGGGGCGTCCAAGCAAGCCCCCGCAGAGGGGCGAGGGACTAGAGGCGGCATGTCGGGCAGGGCTTCCACCCGCGTGGCGGTGCTCATGGGCGGCCGTTCGGCCGAGCGGGAGGTCTCCCTCTCCTCGGGCGCCGAATGCGCCAAGGCCCTGCGCGCCGCGGGATACGCGGTGATCGAGATCGATGCAGGACCGGACCTGGTCCAGCGCCTCGCGGACGCGAGCCCCGACGTGGTGTTCAACGCGCTGCACGGCCGCTGGGGCGAGGACGGCTGCGTCCAGGGCCTGCTGGAATGGCTGGGCCTGCCCTACACCCATTCCGGGGTGCTCGCCTCCTCCGTCGCCATGGACAAGGTCAAGGCCAAGGAGGTCTTCGCCGCCGCCGGGCTGCCGGTGGCCGAGGGCCGGCTGGTGCCCAAGGCCGAGGCCGCCGTCTCCCACCCCCTGCCGCTTCCCTACGTGCTGAAGCCCTACAACGAGGGCTCCTCGGTCGGCGTCTACATCGTGCCCGAGGGCGCGAACGGCCCCGCGCGCCTCGCCCCCGACGCGCCCGACATCCTGCTGGCCGAGACCTTCGTGCCCGGCCGCGAGATGACCGTCGCCGTGATGGGCGACCGCGCGCTGGCCGTCACCGACATCATGGCCGCGGGCGGGGGCTGGTACGACTACGCCGCCAAGTACCAGGCCGGCGGCTCCTCCCACGTGATTCCCGCCCAGATCCCCGAAGAGATCGAGGCCGCCTGCCTCGACATCGCCGTGCGCGCCCACCAGGCGCTGGGCTGCCGGGGCCTGTCGCGCTCCGACTTCCGCTGGGACGAGAGCAAGGGCGTCGGCGGCCTGATCCTGCTCGAGGTCAACACCCAGCCCGGCATGACCCCCACCTCGCTCGCGCCCGAGCAGGCGGCCCATGCCGGCGTCTCCTTCCCCGACCTCTGCGCCTGGCTGGTGGAGGACGCCTCATGCCTGCGCTGACCGCCCCCGTCCTGGTCCTAGTCCCCATCCTGCGCCCGGAGCCGCGGCGATGAGCGCGCTGGGCCGCGCCCTCGCCCGCCGCATGCGGCGCATCCGGCCCGAGCCGCCGGGCCCGTTCGAGACGCCGCGCCGCCGCCGCGATCCCTCGCCCTCGCGCTGGCGCTACCGGCTCGACCGGCTGGGGCGGCGCGGCTACGTGCGCTTCGCCGTCCGCCGGCTGACCGTGCCGGTCCTGATCGCGCTCGCCGCGCTCTGGGCCTGGCGCAGCCCCACGGTGCAGGACCTGGCGATGGACCTCGCCCTCAAGGCCCGCGCCGTGGTGGTGGAGCGGCCGGAGTTCGCGGTCCTGCGCCTCGACATACAGGGCGGCAGCCCGGACCTGCAGAGCCGCGTCGCCGCGCGCCTCGACCTGCCGCTGCCCGTCTCCTCGCTGGAGCTGGACCTCGCCGAGCTGAAGGCCGAGGTCGAGACCATCCCCGGCGTCGCCCGGGCCGAGCCCAAGGTGATGGCCGACGGCGCCCTGCGCATCGAGATCGCCCAGCGCGCCCCCGCCGCCCTGTGGCGCTGGGACGGCCAGCTGCACCTGCTCGACCGCGACGGCGTGGTGATCGGCCCCGTCGCCTCGCGCGCGGACCGGCCCAACCTGCCGCTGATCCTGGGCGAGGGCGCCGACCGCGCCATCGACGAGGGCCTGCGCCTGTGGGACCTCGCCCAGCCCGTCAACGACCGCCTGCGCGGCCTCGTGCGGGTGGGCGAGCGGCGCTGGTCCCTCGCGCTCAGCTCCGGGATGGTCGTGCACCTGCCCGAGAAGGAGCCCGAGGGCGCGCTGCGCCGGCTCCTGCGGCTCGACCGCGACGACCAGCTTCTCGACCGCGAGGTCTCCATCATCGACCTGCGCGACCCCGAGCGTCCCACCCTGCGCCTGACCCCGCGGGCGGTGGACGTGCTCGAGGGCGCGCGCGAACTCCTGGAAGGACAGAAGGCATGAGGCACGCGCTTTTCGCCTCGCAGAGCATGATGCGCGACCAGCTCCGCTCCGCGCTGAAGCGGGGGCTGCTGGCGGTGCTCGACATCGGCACCTCCAAGACCGCCTGCCTGATCCTGCGCATCGACCCCGCCAAGCTCGCCGCCGCCACCGCCGAGGAGGGGCGCCAGGGCGGCTATCTCGCCATGCGCGTGATCGGCGTGGGCGTCACCCAGTCGCGCGGCGTGCGCCTGGGCGAGATCGTGGACATGGAGGAATGCGAGCGCGCCATCCGCACCGCGCTGCAGGCCGCCGAGAAGATGGCCGGCGTGCGCGTCGACCAGGTGATCGGCGCCGTCTCCGGCGCCCGTCCCGTCTCGTGGGGCTTCACCGGCGACGCCGAGGTGATGTCCGGCGAGGTGACGGACCAGGACGTGGCCGCAGCCCTCGCCGCCTGCCCCGAGCCCCCCGCCGAGGAGGGGCGCGAGATCCTGCACGCCCTGCCGGTGAACTTCACCCTCGACCAGACCACGTTCCTCTCCGATCCCCGCGGGATGACCGGGCAGAACCTCTCGGTCGACATGCACATCCTCTCGGTCGCCTCCGCGCCGCTTCGCAACCTCGCGCGCTGCGTGCGCCGCTGCGACCTGGAGCTGGCGGGCGTGGTGACCGCGCCCTATTCGTCGGGCCTCTCGTCGCTGGTCGAGGACGAGCAGGAGCTGGGCGCGGCCTGCGTGGACATGGGGGGCGGCGCCACCGGCGTCTCGATCTTCCTGCGCAAGCAGCTGATCTGCCTCGACGTCGCCCGCGTCGGCGGCGCCCACGTGACCCGCGACATCTCCGAGGCCTTCGGCATCGACACCGCCACGGCCGAGCGGATCAAGACCCTGCACGGCGGCGTCATGGCGACCGGGCTCGACGACCGTGAACTCATCACCGTCCCCGTGCTCGGCGGCGCCGAGGGCGAGACCCGCACCATCACCCGCGCCGCCCTGATCGGGGTGATCCGGCCACGCGTGGAGGAGATCTTCGAGGAGGTGCGCCACCTGCTGGACCGCGCGGGCTTCGCGGGCCTGCCCTCCCGCCGGGTGGTGCTGACCGGCGGCGGCAGCCAGCTCCCGGGGCTCGAGGACGTCGCGCGCCGGGTGATCGGCCAGCGGGTGCGCATCGGCCGGCCGCTGCGGGTCGCGGGCCTGCCGCAGTCGGCCGCGGGCCCGGCCTTCTCGGCCGCCGTGGGCCTCGCCGCCTACGCCGTGCGCCCCCACGACGAGTTCTGGGACTTCGAGGAGCCCGCCGGCCTCGGCGGCGGCACCCGCCTGCGCCGCACGGTGCGCTGGTTCAAGGACAACTGGTGAGCCTCGGCCGCGCCGCCTGACCGGCGGCGCGCGCACGACCCCGCGCGAAGTCGAATGCTTGATTTCGCCTGAGAAGCGACGTCTCCTGTCCCGAACGGCTTCAGACAGGGACGGAAGACGCTCATGATCCGCATCGCAGCCGCCATCGCCCTCGCCATCGCGGCGGGATCGTTCGGCATCGCCCACGCCGGGGAGCAGGACGCCGTCGACGCCTGCATCGACGGCGTGCGCGCCCAGGCCGGGGGCGCCGGCGGCCAGGTGCTGGGGGCCGACAAGATGGGCGCCCAGTGGTACGTGCATCTCGAGGACGCCTCGGGCGGCGAGTGGGACTGCTACGCCGGCGACGACGGCAAGCTCGAGCAGCTGACCGCCGTGACCCCGGCCGCCGCCGGCGGCGGGGCCGAGATGAAGGTGCAGCGCCAGGCCTGCCGCCGCGCCCTGCGCAAGGAGGTCGGCCGCGGCGGCATCAAGGTCACCGGCGCCGAGTTCTCGGAGGCGAACTCCCTGATCACGATGACCGACGACGACGGCGGCGAGTGGCGCTGCCTGACCTCGAACGACGGCAAGTCGGTGGAGCTGACCCGCTAGGCGGATCGCAGACGGCCGCGCGCGACGAACGCCGCGCGCGCGGCCCTCACTCCTCCGGCTCGAAGGTCATCGAGACGCCGTTCATGCAGTAGCGCAGGCCCGTGGGCTGCGGGCCGTCGGGGAAGACGTGGCCGAGGTGGGCGTCGCACTTGGCGCAGGTCACCTCGGTGCGGCGCATGAAGTGGCTCAGGTCCTCGTGCAGCTCGACTGCCTCCTGCTCGATGGGGGCCCAGAAGCTCGGCCAGCCCGATCCGCTCTCGTATTTCGTCTCGGCGTCGAAGAGGGGCGCGCCGCAGCACACGCACAGGTAGGTTCCCGGCCCCTTGGGGAAGCCGGGGTGGGCGCCGGGCCGCTCGGTCCCCTTCTCGCGCGTGACCTTGTAGGTCAGGGGGTCGAGCTGCGCGCGCCACTCGGCGTCGGACTTGATCACCTTGTCGGTCATGGTGTTCCTTCCCTGCGACAGTTCGGCCGCATCCTGCGGGCCCGTCATGCGTTCGTCATCGCTCCCACCCTATCTAGTCCGCGGGTCCCTGGCTGTGGAGGGGTGGATGCGCATGTTCTCTCGGGGTCGTTACACGGTCCGGCTCTCGCGCGAGCCCGCCGACGTCGAGGCCGCGCAGCGGCTTCGCTTCCAGGCCTTCATCGCCGCCCGCCCCGGCGCGGCGCTGACCGGCGACCGGGCGCTTGGGCTCGACCGGGACGGCTACGACGACCAGTGCCTGCATGCGCTGGTCGAGACGGCCGAGGGCGAGCTGGTCTGCTGCTTCCGGATGATGCCGCTGGCGAGCGGGGCGGAGATCGGGCGCAGCTACTCGGCCCAGTACTACGAGCTCTCCTCCCTCAAGGCCTTCGGCGGTCCCATCGTCGAGATGGGGCGCTTCTGCATGGCGCCGGGCCTGCGCGACCCCGACGTGATCCGCGCCGCCTGGGCGGCGATGACCTCCTACGTCGAGGCGGAGGGGGTGGAGCTGCTGTTCGGCTGCTCCAGCTTCGAGGGGGTGGAGGCCGAGACCTACATGGACGCCTTCGCCTATCTCAAGGAGAAGCACCTGGCGCCGAAGCGCTGGCTGCCGCGGCCCAAGGCGCCCTCGATCTTCCGTTTCGCGGCGAAGCTCAGGCGGATGCGGCCGGACATGAAGCTGGCGATGCGCCGGATGCCGCCGCTGCTGCGCTCCTACCTGCTGCTGGGGGGATGGGTGTCGGATCACGCGGTGATCGACCGGGACCTCAATACCCTGCACGTCTTCACCGGCGTCGAGATCAAGCGGGTGCCCCCCGCCCGCCGCCGCCTGATGCGCCCCGCCGCGGGTTGAGCCGCAGGCGTCGCCGGCTGGCGCGTGGGGCGGCCCCGGCCGCGCCTGCGGGTTCCCCGCAGGGTCCGCGCAGGCGCGGACGCCTCCGCAAGGGCGGAGGCGCGCGGCCTTCGCGCCCCCCTCCCGCGGTCCGGCCCGGCGGCAGGCGTCGCCTGGCGCCGGTCGCGTCCGTCGCAAACATGCCCTGCCTATGCGCTTGCGGCGCAGCCCTCGCGGGCGCGCCCCGGGCTTCGACCCGGGGCCTCTCCCCGTCCAGGAGGCTTGCGCCGGCGCGGGAGGAGCGCTCCTGCGCGCGTCAGGTGGTGACGTCGGGCTTCTCGCGCCCGGTGCGGGCGCGGATGCCGGCCAGCGCCTCGGCGGCCTCGATCACCGGGGCGAGCGCCACCTGGGGATCGGCGCCCGCGGCCTCGGCCGGGTCGGCGAGCCGACGCTCCATGTAGACGCGCAGCGTCGCGCCCTCGGTGCCGGTGCCCGACAGGCGCAGCACCAGGCGGGCGTCCTCGGCGAAGCGGATGCGGATCCCCTGCCTGGTCGCCACGTCGCCCGAGATCGGGTCGGTGTAGGCGAAGTCGTCCGCCGCCTCGACCGTCAGCGCGCCGGCCTTGGTCCCCGCGAGCCCGTCGAGCTTCGCGCGCAGGTCGTCCATCAGCGCCCCCGCCACGCCCGCGTCGATCGCCTCGTAGTCGTGGCGGGTGTAGACGTCGCGGCCGAAGCGGGCCCAGTGATCCTCGAGGATCTCCTTCACCGAGATCTTCCGCACCGCCAGGATGTTGAGCCACAGGAGCACCGCCCACAGCCCGTCCTTCTCGCGCACATGGTCGGAGCCGGTGCCGAAGCTCTCCTCCCCGCAGATCGTGCAGCGGCCGGCGTCGAGGAGGGTGCCGAAGAACTTCCACCCCGTCGGCGTCTCGTGCAGCTCCACCCCCAGCGCCTGCGCCACCCGGTCGGCGGCGCGCGAGGTGGGCATCGAGCGCGCGATCCCCTTCAGCCCGCCCGCATAGCCCGGCGCCAGGTGCGCGTTCGCCGCGAGCACCGCCAGGTTGTCGGAGGGCGAGACGTAGACCTCCCGCCCCAGGATCATGTTGCGGTCGCCGTCCCCGTCCGAGGCCGCGCCGAAGTCCGGCGCCTCGGGCCCCGTCATCAGGTTCCACAGCTCATGCGCATGGGCGGGGTTCGGATCGGGATGGCCGCCGCCGAAGTCGGGCAGGGGCGTGGCGTTCATCACCGTGCCGGTGGGGGCGCCGAGCCGGGTCTCCAGCACCTCGACCGCGTAGGGGCCGGTGGCGGCGTGCATCGCGTCGAAGCGCAGGGTGAAGCCGTGGGCGATCATCTCGCGGATGGCGTCGAAGTCGAACAGGCGCTCCAGCAGGTCGGCGTGGATCTTCACCGGGTCGATCACCTCGACCGCCATGCCCCCCAGCTCGAAGCTCCCAACCGTCTCGAGGTCGGGGTCGGGGACGTCGAGGGTCAGGTAGCGCTCGATCGTCTCGGTCTTCGCGTGGATGGCGTTGGTGATGCTCTCGGGCGCGGGACCGCCGGCGGCGATGTTGTACTTCACCCCGAAGTCGCCGTCCTCGCCGCCCGGGTTGTGCGAGGCCGAGAGGATCAGACCCCCGTCCGCCTTCAGCTCGCGGATCACCGCGGAGGCGGCGGGGGTCGAGAGCAGGCCGCCGCGCCCCACCACCACCTTCGCCGCCCCGTTGGCCGCGGCCATCTTCAGGATCGTCGCCGAGGCCTGCCGGCCGAAATAACGCCCGTCGCCGCCGAGCACGAGGGTCCGCCCCTCGATCCCGCCCAGAGCGTCGAAGACGGACTGCACGAAGTTCTCGAGGTAGTGCGGGCCCATGAAGGTCCGGGTGCGGGCGCGCAGGCCCGAGGTGCCGGGCTTCTGTCCGGGAATCGGCGAGGTCTTCACGACGGTCGGGGTCATCGGGGTCTCCGGCAGGTCCAGCGGCGGTCTCCGGGCGCGGGGCCCGGCGGCGGGGGGAGTAAGGCGCGGCGCGCGGCGGGGGTCAACCGCCGGCGAGCGCGCGCTTGGGGGCGGGGGGGAGGGACGCTCCCGACTCACCAAAGAACAGGGCCCGCGCCTGTCCTTCGGATCCGTCTCTCGCTGTTGATGCCTGAGCGACTCGCCCGCCGGGGTCAAGGACAAGCCCCCTTCGGGGGTCGCTTCGCGATCCCTGACCCCGGCGGACGAGTCGCTCTTTACGGCATCAGCGAGAGACGGCTCCGAAGAACAGGCGCTTCGCGAGGACCCCGGGGCGTCGCGCCGGGGCGCTCGGGGCGGGCGGCGGGACAGGAGGCCGACGGGGCGGCCGGGGGGCGCCGCGGGCGGGGCGGCGGCCCTCCGCGCGACGCCGGACGCGGCGCCTTCGCGGCGGGCGGGCGGGGGGATCCGGGGCCCTTGGGCGCGCGTGCGGGAGCGCCGTCGAGGGAGCGCCGGGCGGGACGGGCGGGGGCGGCCTGCTCAGCCCTCCGCGGCCTCGTCCTTCTTCTTGCGGGTCTTGGTCTTGGTTCCGTTCGCCTTGAAGCGCACGCGCACGTGGTTCGCGTCGTCCTTCTTCATGTCGAACGGCCCCGCCCGCCGGATCAGGTCCGAGAGCTTCGAGGAGCCGTAGGTGCGGCTGTCGAAATCCGGCGCCAGCGCGCCGATCCGCTGGCCGATCACCCCCAGCGAGACCCAGCCGTCCTCGTCCGTCATCCCCTCCATCGCCTTGCGGATCAGGGGCACCGCGCGCGAGGGCGCCTCGGGGCGGCGGGGCTTGGCGGCCTCTTCCGCCGCGGTCCCTTCGCCTGCAACCTCGGCCGCGCCCTCGCCGCCGGCGCTCTGGGCGGGGGCGTCGCCGGGCTCCTCCGCGGCGTCCTCGGCCGCGTGGGCGGCGGCGGCCTCGGCCTCGGCCATCAGGTTCTCGATGTAGAAGAAGCGCAGGCAGGCCTGGCGGAACGCCTCGGGCGTCTTGCGCTGGCCGAAGCCGTAGGCGTGCATCCCCTGCTCGCGGATGCGGCTCGCGAGCCGCGTGAAGTCGCTGTCCGAGCTGACCAGGCAGAACCCGTCGAAGCGCCCAGAGTGCAGCAGGTCCATCGCGTCGATCACCAGCGCGATGTCGGAGCTGTTCTTGCCCTGGGTGTAGGCGAACTGCTGGTGGGGGATGATCGCGTAATTGGCCAGGATCTTCGCCCAGCCCTTCAGCCGGTCGTCGGAGAAGTCGCCGTAGATGCGCCGCACCGAGGCCTCGCCCAGCTTGGCGATCTCGAGGAACAGGCCCTCGGCCACCTTGGGCGAGGTGTTGTCGGCGTCGATCAGGACGGCGAGGCGGGGAAGAGGCTCGGACATCGGCGGCTCCGGATCGGTCGCGTCGCCCCCCGTGTCGCCGCCCCGGTCATCTACGTCAAGCGTCGCGTTCATCTGCGCGCGCGGTCCGGCGCGCGCCGCCGCCGTCCTGCGGGGCCGGGTTGGGGGGAGCCCGGCGCGTCGCGCCCTGCCGGCGGGCCCGCGATCCCGCTGCGTGGAAAACCTCCCCGCGAAACCGTCGGGCGCCCCAAACTGACGCTGGCTCAATCGGCCCGTCTGTGGCCGACTGGAGGAGAGGCCCCCCGCCGGGGGCGATGCGAGAGGGTATTTCCGCGATGGCGTTCCTCGAACAATTGTTCAACTACATCGGCGATTTCACCTGGGGATGGTCGCTGATCCCCTTCCTGGTCGTGCTGGGCGTGTTCTTCACGCTGGTCTCCGGCCTGGTCCAGTTCCGCTTCTTCGGGCGCATGTTCGGGGTGCTGAAGCCCTCGACCGACCCCGGCGCGCAGGGGCACATCTCCTCGCGCGAGGCGCTGCTGGTCTCGGTCGGCGGGCGCGTGGGCGGAGGCAACATCGCGGGCGTGGCGGTGGCGATCACGCTGGGCGGCCCGGGCGCGGTGTTCTGGATGTGGATGATCGCCCTGATCGGCATGGCGACGAGCCTGTTCGAGTGCTCGCTCGCCCAGCTCTACAAGCGCAACGAGCCGGGCGGCACCTATCGCGGCGGGCCCGCGCAATACATCATCCACGGCCTGGGGCATGAGTTCCGCTGGCTGGCGATCCTCTACGCCGTGTGCCTGATCGCGGCCTTCGCGCTGGGCTTCAACGCCTTCCAGGGCAACACCGTCGCGGGCGCCGCCGAGGACAGCCTGGGCGTGCCGCGGACCTATACCGGGATCGCGCTGGCGCTGCTGACGGGCCTGGTGGTCTACGGCGGCATCAAGCGCATCGCCGCGGCCGCCGACGTGATCATCCCGGTGATGGCCATCGGCTACCTGCTGATGGCGGTCGTGGTGATCCTGATCAACATCCCCAGCCTGCCCGGCGTGATGTGGCAGATCGTGGCCAACGCCTTCGGGATCGAGGAGGCCGTCTCGGGCGGCGTCGGCGCCGCGGTGGCGCAGGGCCTGCGCCGGGGCCTGTTCTCGAACGAGGCGGGCCTGGGCTCGGCCCCCAACGTGGCGGCCACCGCCTGGGTGCGCCACCCGGTCAGCCAGGGCATCGTGCAGAGCCTGTCGGTGTTCATCGACACCATCATCATCTGCTCGTGCACCGCCTTCGTGATCCTGCTGGGCGACGTCTACGTGCCGGGGGCCGAGGACGTGAACGGCGTGGCCCTGACCCAGCAGAGCCTGGCGAGCCACGTGGGCGAGTGGTCCCAGTACTACCTCACCACGGCGATCCTGCTCTTCGCCTTCTCGTCGATCATCTACAACTACTACCTCGGCGAGACGGCGCTGACGGTGTTCACCGACAACCCGATCGCGGGCCACGTCCTGAAGATCCTGATCATGGGCCTGGTGTTCCTGGGCGCATACGCGCCCGAGGCGACGTCGGTGTTCTTCTTCTCGGACCCGTTGATGGGCATCCTCGCGCTGGTGAACCTGGTGGCGCTGACCATGCTGTTCCCCATCGGCATGCGCCTGCTGCGCGACTACCGCGAGCAGCTCGCCGCCGGCGTCGAGCATCCGACCTTCCACATTTACAAGTACGACGATCTCGACATCGACAAGGAGGCCTGGGCCGACGCCTCGAAGTGAGGCCCGCGCGCCCCGCGCCGACACGGCCCGTCCCCGCAAGGGGGCGGGCCTTTCCCGTTCCGGCGCCCGACGCGCGCGTCCCCGGAACGCGAAAGGGCGGCCCGCAGGCCGCCCCCCGTAGGGCGCATTTCAATGCGCCGCGCCGGCTCCGCCGCGCTCGATGCGCCGCGCCTGACGCGCGATCCCGTCGGGATCAGTAGACCACCACCGAGCGGATGCTCTCGCCCGCGTGCATCAGGTCGAAGCCCTTGTTGATGTCCTCGAGCTTCAGGGTGTGGGTGATCATCGGGTCGATCTGGATCTTCCCGTCCATGTACCAGTCCACGATCTTGGGCACGTCCGTGCGCCCGCGCGCGCCGCCGAAGGCCGAGCCCTTCCAGACCCGTCCCGTCACCAGCTGGAACGGCCGGGTGGCGATCTCGGCCCCCGCCGGCGCCACGCCGATCACGACCGAGACGCCCCAGCCGCGGTGCGCGCACTCCAGCGCGTCGCGCATCACCTTCACGTTGCCGGTGCAGTCGAACGTGTAGTCCGCGCCGCCGATCTGGTCGAAGGGCGTCTTGGTCATGTTGACGATGTAGGGGACCAGGTCCTCGCCGATCTCGGTCGGGTTGATGAAATGGGTCATGCCGAAGCGCTCGCCCCATTCCTTCTTCTCGTTGTTGAGATCCACGCCGATGATCATGTCGGCGCCCGCCAGCTTCAGGCCCTGGATCACGTTCAGCCCGATGCCGCCCAGGCCGAAGACCACCGCCTTGGCGCCGATCTCGACCTTGGCGGTGTTGATCACCGCGCCGATGCCCGTGGTCACGCCGCAGCCGATGTAGCAGACCTTGTCGAAGGGCGCGTCCTCACGGATCTTCGCCACAGCGATCTCCGGCAGCACCGTGAAGTTCGAGAAGGTCGAGCAGCCCATGTAGTGCAGGATCGGGTCGCCATCGAGCGTGGTGAAGCGGCTGGTCCCGTCCGGCATCAGCCCCTGGCCCTGGGTCGCGCGGATCGAGGTGCACAGGTTGGTCTTGCCGCTGAGGCACGAGGCGCACTGACGGCACTCGGGCGTGTAGAGCGGGATCACGTGGTCGCCCGGCTTGACGGAGGTGACGCCCGCCCCGACCTCGCGCACCACGCCCGCGCCCTCGTGGCCCAGGATCGCGGGGAACAGCCCCTCGGGGTCGGCGCCCGAGAGGGTGAACTCGTCGGTGTGGCAGATGCCGGTGGCCATGATCTCGACCAGCACCTCGCCGGCGCGCGGGCCTTCGAGGTTGACCTCGGCGATCTCGAGCGGCTTGCCGGCCTGAACGGCGATGGCGGCGCGGGTTTTCATGGCGATCCTCCTGGGGCGCTTCGGTCCGGGGCGGAAAGTGGACCGGCGGGGGCTTCGCTGTCCAGCGCGAAGCGACGCCGCATGGGCCGCGCGCGACCTCCCCGGGCCCGGCGGACGGCCGCGCCCGCGGCGGGGCGGGGCGCGGGGCGTCGAAACCGTCCTTTAACCCGGCCCGGGGCAGAAGGGCGCGGACTCAACCGGCTGCTCCGAGGAATGACATGGGCAATCTTCGCTCGCGCGCGGCGCTCGCCGCCGCGGCCATCGTGCTTTTCGCCGTCTTCGCCATGTCCGCCTCCATCGCCGTGCAGACGATGGAGCGGCTGGCCCGGGAGGCGCAGGCGCACCAAAGCCTGTCCCTGCGCGCCGCCGCGGCCATCGTCGCGGCCGAGACGCCGGGGTTCGAGGCGCGCTTCGGCGCCGACGGCCAGGTGCAGTCCCTGAGCTGGGAGGGGGAGCCGGACCTCGCCTCCCACGCCGTCATCGACCGCGTCGCCGCCGTGACGGGGGAGACGGCGACCGTCTTCGCCCTCGACCCCGCGCAGGGGGAGTTCGTGCGCCGCTCGACCAACATCATCAAGCCCGACGGCCAGCGCGCCGTGGGCACGGTGCTGGGCAAGGCCGGCCCGGTGCATCCGGTGGTGGCCTCGGGGCGCCCCTACCGCGGCGAGGCGACGATCCTCGGCAAGGACTACTACACCGTCTACTTCCCCATCCGCGGCGCCTCCGGCGGGGTCGAGGGGATCCTCTACGTGGGCGTCGAGAAGGCGGGCGTCGCCGGCGCGATGATGGGCCAGATGGCGGGCGTGCTGGCGACCGCCGCGCTCACCCTCCTCGCCGCCGTGGCGCTGGCCTGGGGCCTCGCCGGCCGCGCCACCCGCCCCCTCGCCGAGCTGACCGAGGCGGTCGGCCGGCTCGAGGCCGGGGACCGCGCCACCGGCATTCCCGCCCAGGACCGCAGCGACGAGATCGGCCTGCTGGCGCGTCGGGTGGAATCCCTGCGCAGCGTGCTGGCGCGCGCCGAGCAGGAAAGCGCGCAGGAACGCGCGCGGACCGAGGCCGCCTGCGCCGCCGCCGCCCGCACCCTGACCGAGCTGCGCGACGGCGTGAACGCGGTGGTGGGGGCGGCGGTGGACGGCGACTTCTCCCGCCGCGTCGACGTCTCCTTCGAGGCGCCGGAGCTGCGCGAGCTCGCCTCCGGCGTAAACCGCCTGGGCGAGAGCCTCTCGGGGTTCCTCGGCGACCTGGAGCTGACGCTGACCGCGATGGCCAAGGGCGACCTCTCCCGCCCGATGGAGGGGCGCTACGGCGGACGCCTGGCGCGGCTCGCCGACGCCTCGCGCAGCTCCCTGGGGGAGCTCGCCGCCGCCATCGCCGCCATGCGCGACGGGGCCGAGGGCCAGCGCGCCGAGCTCGCCCGCGTCGCCGACGCCATGCGCGCCCTCTCCGACCGGGCCGAGAGCCAGGCCTCGACCATCGAGGAGACGGCCGCCACGATGACCGAGATGTCCGAGACGGTCGCCCAGTCCGCCCGCAACCTGACCGAGGCCGAGCGGATGACCGAGACCGCCCGCCAGCGGGCCCGCCAGGGCGCCGAATCCGCCGACAAGGCGACCGGCGCGATGGAGCGGATCGAGCGCAGCTCGGCCCAGGTCTCCGACATCATCAGCCTGATCGACTCGATCGCCTTCCAGACCAACCTGCTGGCCCTGAACGCCGCCGTCGAGGCCGCGCGGGCGGGGGAGGCCGGCAAGGGCTTCGCCGTCGTCGCCTCCGAGGTGCGGACGCTGGCGCAGCGCTCCTCCGAGGCCGCGCGCGACATCTCGGAGCTGATCAAGGGCAGCGCGGCGGAGGTGGCCGACGGCGTCAGCCTGGTGAACGCCACCGGCGCCTCGCTCGCCCAGATCGTCGAGTCGATCGACCAGCTCAACACCGCCATCGCCGACGCCGCGGCCGCGGGGCGCGAGCAGGGGCAGGGGGTACAGGAGCTGAACTCCGCCGTCCAGCACATGGACGCCACGGTGCAGGAGAACACCCGTCAGACCGCCGAGGCCGCCGCCGCCGCCGCTCATGTCGCCGAGGACGTCGCCGCCCAGGCCCGCCGCCTGGAAGCCTTCGTCACCGCCCGCGACCCCCGCCGCGCCGCCCCGCGCGCCGCCTGACCGTCCGCGGCCTAGCGAACCGTCCGATCCGGGGCAACCTCGCGAACCGTCGACTGTGAAAGACGCCAAGAACCGGCTGGCCGCGCGCGGCCCCTCGAACGGCCGGATCGTGGGGACGCCTCGGGATGCAGGAGCGGTGGCTCGGTGCGGTCGGCACGGCCGCGATCCCGCCTGCCGGGGCTGGGCGGCCTGCCGACCGGACAAGCCTTCCAGCCTGACGGAGCCTGCAGGACCACGGTCCAAGGCGCGACGGCGCTGGATCTGGAGCGAGGCGCGCCTTCGTCGGGTCGCCGGGAGCCGGGCCTCGGCCGTGGACTTCACCACGCAGCCCGTTGGTCGGCGGCGTCCCGCCGAGACACGTCGCAGCGCCCGGGTCGCGTCCCGCGTGTCGTCGTCGCCTGCGTCGCGGCGCTAGGCCTCGTCGCGGGCGTGCGCGTCTCCGGGCTTACGGCTCCAGACCTCGGCGGGGGCGTCGCGGCCGCGGATCTCGGCGTGCTCCAGGAAGCGCCAGCCCTGCGCCGCGGGCCCGTCGCCGGCGGCGTCGAGCGCCTCGCGGGTGGCGACCAGGCCGCGGCCGTGGCGTCGGGCGATGTCCTGCAGGCGGGAGGCGAGGTTCACCGTGTCGCCCGCCAGCGTCACCACCGCCTGCCGCGCGCCCCCCAGCGCCGCCGCCGCGGTCGGTCCGTGATGCAGCGAGACGCGCAGCCGCAGGGGCGCCGCCGCCTCGACCTCCTCGCGCTCCTTCGGGGCGCCGCTCGACGCCTCCGTCGTCGCGCGCGACGGGCCGGGCGTGGGCGCCGCGCCCGGCGTCTCCGCCATTCCACCGCCCAGGGGCGTCGCTTCTCCGAACGGCGGGCGCGCTCCGGGGGGCTTCTGCGCGGCGCCGGTCGGGGCGGACGGCGGGGCGCCGGGGGCGCCCGCGCGATCCGGCTCGTCCGCCCGGCTCGCCGCAGCCTCCGCCGTCCGCATCCGCTCCGCCAGCCGTGCGGGGGCCTGTTCGGCCAGAGAGACGGCGCAGGCCAGGGCGCGGGCGGCGTCGTCGGGGGCGGGATCGGGCAGGCCGAAGGCGATCATCGCCCCGTCCCCCTGCCAGTCCACCACCACGCCGCCCTGGGCCGCGGTCTCGGCCTCGAACACCGCGTGCAGGGCGGCGAGGAAGTCGGCGACCTCCAGCGGGCTCATCCGTTCGGAGCGGGTGGTGAAGCCCTCGACGTCGACGAAGATCACCGAGGCGTCCTGCGCCCGGCGCACGAAGCCCTCGGCGCCGCCGCGGGCCAGCAGGTCGGCGAGCGCCGGCGGCACGAAGCCCGCGAGGTTCGCCCGCTCCCGCCCCAGCGCCGCCGCCGCCCGCCCCGCCGCGATCCGGCGCCGCGCCGCCCCTGCCAGAAGGCCCGCCAGCGCGCCGAAGACCAGGCTCGCCCCATCGAGCCAGAGGCCCGAGGCGAAGGCCCATTGCGCCGCCCCAGCCCCCGCCGCCGCGACCACGAGCCCCAGCGCCGGCCCCGACCGGCCGAGCCGGGGCGCATGGGCCGCCCAGACCGCGAGGCACAGGAGCAGCGCCAGGGCGACGGCGGCGGCCTCGACGGCCGCGTCGCGGCGGATCGTGCGCCCCTCGGCGAGGCCCGCGGCGAGGCCCGCCAGCACCGCGACGCCTGGCATCTCCGCCGCATAGGGGGTGACGAAGACGTCGCGCAGGCTCTCGGCCGTGGCGCCCACGAAGACCATCCGCCCCTGCAGCGCGCCGGGCGGAACCTCGCCGGCCAGCAGCGCGCCCAGCGGCCATTGCGGGATCGCGCCGGGGCCGCCGGGATGGTCGATGATCACCCGGTCGCCGGGCAGCAGCGCGATGCGGCGGTCGCCGAAGCGCACCTCCCGGTCGCGGTCGAGCTGCAGGGCGCCCCCCTCCGCCACCGCGGCCGAGGCGAGCGCGATCGAGGGCAGCAGCCGCCCGCCCGCCACCTCCAGCGCCATCGGCGCCTCCCGCGGGACCCGGTCGGCCCCCTGCAGCAGGTTCACGTGGCCCAGCCGCGCCGCCTGCGCCAGCCCGTCGACGGGCGCCAGCAGCGGCGCCGGCGCCGCCGCCGCGCGACGCGAGACCACCACCGGGATCGCGCTGCGGTCGATGGCGGCGGCGAGGTCGTGGGAAGGGGCCTCCGCCCCGCCCGGCGCGTTCAGCCCCGCCGCGGCCAGGAACACCGCCTCCCGCCCCGCAAGCGCCGCCGCCAGCGCGGGATCGGAGGGCGACCCCTCCACCAGCAGCAGGTCGAGCGCCACCGAGGCCGGCCCCTGCGCGAGGATCAGCGGCAGGGCGCGGGCGAGGGCGGAGCGCAGCTCGGCCGGCCGCCCGGCCTCGGCCAGCGCCGCCTCGTCGATGGCGATCACCGCCGCGCGCTCGCCCGCCGGCCAGGGGCCGCGGACCTGGAAGCGCAGGTCCGCCGTCCAGCGGTCGAGCGCGTCGGTCCAGGGATCCCCCGCCACGGCCCGCCACAGCGCGAACAGCAGGGTGACGAGCAGCGCCGCGGCGAGCGGCGGGACGCCCGCCGCCGGGCGCGGCTTTGGACCGGCGCCCGATCCCGGGCGCGGCTTTGGACTGGCGCCCGCCGCCGGGCGCGGGGCGCGGCTCATCGCCAGCCGGGGCCCAGCCGCTCGCCCAGCGCGGCGACGCGCGCGGCGCCCCAGCGCGCCGGGGGGCCCAGGGCGCCGTCGGGGGCGACGTCCACGCCCTCGCCCGCCTGCAGCAGCACGCCCGCGCCCGCCGCCGCCGGGCGCACCGCCACCGCGCCCGCGCGCACGAAGACGGCCGAGCCCTCCTCCGGCGAATGCGTCACCGCCCATTCGGTCGAGCGCACCGCGGCGATGGCGAGGGGGGTGCGCACCTCGAACCGCGGCCACGTTCCTGTCGCGACCGCGCCCAGCGCGCCGCGCAGCAGGCGCATCACCACCCCCTCGCGCGAGGGTTCGACCAGCGTGCCGAGGTCCACCTCCGAGGCGACGCCCACCGTCACCGCGACGCCGTCGTCGCACAGGACCAGGAGG
The DNA here is from genome assembly GCF_029223255.1 of Albimonas marina. Lineage (GTDB taxonomy): Bacteria > Pseudomonadota > Alphaproteobacteria > Rhodobacterales > Rhodobacteraceae > Albimonas. The sequence goes on along the minus strand of NZ_JARHUC010000005.1, from coordinate 188,761 downwards.
CGCGCGTCGGGGCCGGTGCGCAGGATCGCGGCGGCCCGGGGCAGGGGCAGGGGCAGCGCGTCGGGGCTCAGGGCGCGCCAGCCGCGCTCGGTCCACAGCTCGGCCGAGGCGCCTTCCAGCGTCTCCAGCCGGCAGTCGCGGGCGGCGGCGGCCTGCGCGCCCAAGGCCAGGGCCGCGAGGCAGACGGCCGTCGTCGCGGCGCGACGTCGGAAACTCGCAGGCGACATGGCTTCCCCTCCATTGACGAAAGCGGAAGCCTAGCCGGCTCCGCCCCCGCCCGCCAGAGGAAGGCGCCGTCGCGGCGCCTGGGGCGCGCGGTGGCCCCGCGCGCCCCGGCGGCCCTCAGCCCTCGCGCCGGGCTCGCCGGCGCTCGGCCGCGGCCTTGATCTCGCCGACGATGCCGCGCCGGAAGACCGAGACGACCAGCACGAAGATGCAGCCCTGGATCACAAGCACCCACTCCCCGAAGGAGGCGAGGTAGTTCTGCATCATCACGATGATCGCCGCGCCGACCGCCGGGCCGAGGATCGTGCCCATGCCGCCGACGATGGTCATCAGCACCACCTCGCCCGACATGGTCCAGTAGACGTCGGTCAGCGAGGCGAGCTGGAACACCAGCACCTTGGTCGAGCCCGCCAGTCCCGCCAGCGTCGCCGACAGCACGAAGGCGACCAGCTTGTAGCGGTTGACCGAGTAGCCCAGCGAGATCGCCCGCGGCTCGTTCTCGCGGATCGCGCGCAGGACCTGCCCGAAGGGGGAATGCACGATGCGGTGGATCAGCGCCACGCCGCCCACGAAGATCACCGCCACGACGTAGTAGAGCGAGACGTCGTCGTTCAGGTCGATCAGCCCCAGGAAATGCCCGCGCGGCACGCCCTGGATGCCGTCCTCGCCGTTGGTGAAGGGCGCCTGGAGGCAGAAGAAGTAGAACATCTGCGCCAGCGCCAGGGTGACCATGGCGAAGTAGATGCCCTGCCGGCGGATCGCGAGCGCGCCCGCGACCAGCCCCAGCAGGGCTGCGAAGGCGGTGCCGGCGAGGATGCCGACCTCGGGCGGCAGCCCCATCTCCTTCACCCCGTAGGCGCAGATGTAGGAGGCGCCGCCGAAGAACATCGCGTGCCCGAAGCTCAGCAGGCCCGCATAGCCCGGCAGCAGGTTGAAGGCGCAGGCGAACAGCGCGAAGCACATCACCTTCATCAGCAGCACCGGGTAGAACCCGAAGGGCGCGGCCACCACCGCCACGGCGACGACGGCCGCGATGGCGAGCTTGGCGGGGGCGGAGAGGGCGGGGGTCATGGCTGCGGCGGTCATTTCGCGGTCCCGAACAGGCCGGCGGGGCGCACCATCAGCACCAGCGCCATGATGACGAAGATCACGGTGTTCGAGGCCTCGGGGTAGAACACCTTGGTCAGCCCCTCGACGACGCCCAGCCCGAAGCCGGTGACGATCGCCCCCATGATCGAGCCCATGCCCCCGATCACCACCACCGCGAACACCACGATGATGAGGTTCGAGCCCATGTTGGGGCTGACCTGGTAGGCGGGCGCGGCGAGCACGCCGGCCAGCGCCGCCAGCCCCACGCCGAAGGCGTAGGTCAGGGTGATCATGCGCGGCACGTCGATCCCGAAGCTCTGCACGATCTCCGGCCGCTCGGTCGCCGCGCGCAGGTAGGCGCCCAGCTTGGTGCGCTCGATCACGAACCAGGTGGCGAGGCACACCACCAGCGAGGCCGCGATGATCCAGCCGCGATACCAGGGCAGGTACATGAAGCCGAGGTTCACGCCCCCCGGCAGCGGGTTGCCGTAGGGCAGGCCCGCCGCCCCGAACTGCGAGCGCATGACGCCCTCGAAGATCAGCGCCAGGCCGAAGGTCAGCAGCAGGCCGTAGAGGTGGTCGAGGTCGTGCAGCCGGCGCAGCAGCGTGCGCTCGATCACCAGGCCGGTGGCGGCCACCACGATGGGCGCCAGCACCAGCGCCCCCCAGTAGGGAATGCCCAGCCAGTTCAGCAGCATCCAGGCCACGAAGGCGCCCAGCATGTACTGCGCCCCGTGGGCGAAGTTGATGACGTTCAAGAGGCCGAAGATCACCGCGAGGCCCAGGCTGAGCATCGCGTAGAACGACCCGTTGATCAGCCCCAGCATCAGCTGGCCGAACAGGGCCTGCGGCGGGATTCCGATCAGCTCCATCATGGCGCGCTTCTCCCCCTCAGACGCCCAGGAACGCCTCGAGGCGCTCCGCGTTGGCGGCGATCTCGTCGCTGGTCATGGAGTCGACCACGTGCCCGTGCTCGACGACGTAATGGCGGTCGGCGACGGTGGAGGCGAAGCGGAAGTTCTGCTCCACCAGCAGCACCGTCAGCCCGCGGCGCTTGAGCTCCAGCAGCGCGTCGCGGATCTGCTGGACGATGACGGGGGCGAGGCCCTCGGTCGGCTCGTCCAGCAGCACCAGCTGCGCGCCGGTGCGCAGGATGCGCGCGATGGCCAGCATCTGCTGCTCCCCGCCCGAGAGCTTGGCGCCGGAGTTGCCCCACCGCTCCTTCAGCCGCGGGAACAGCCGGTCGATCTCCTCGTCGCTCATCCCGCCCTCGCGCAGGACGGGGGGCAGGTGGAGGTTCTCCTTCACCGTCAGGGCCGAGAAGATGCCCCGCTCCTCCGGGCACAGCGCCACGCCCAGCCGGGCGATCCTGTGCGGCGCGAGGCCGATGGTCTCGGTCCCGTCGAAGACGATCGAGCCCTTGCGCTGCCGCAGCAGCCCCATGATCGCCTTCAGCGTGGTGGTCTTGCCCGCGCCGTTGCGGCCCAGCAGGGTCACCAGCTCGCCCTTGCGGACCTCGAACTCCATGCCGTGCAGGATGTGGCTTTCGCCGTACCAGCCGTGCAGGCCGCTCACTTTCAGAAGCGTCTCAGGCATGGGCGTCGCTCCCCATGTAGGCCTCGATCACGGCGGGGTTCTTCGAGACGTCGGCATAGGGCCCTTCGGCCAGCACCTCGCCGCGGGCGAGCACCGTGATGCGGTCCGACAGGTCCGCGACGACCGAGAGGTTGTGCTCCACCATCAGCACCGTGCGGCTCTGCGCGGCGCGCCGGATCAGCTCGGCGGTCATCGCGATGTCCTCGCGCCCCATGCCCGACGTCGGCTCGTCCAGCAGCAGCAGCCGGGGGTCGAGCGCCAGCGTCGTCGCCAGCTCCAGCGCCCGCTTGCGCCCGTAGGAGAGCTCCGCCGCCTGCCGGCGCGCGTCCCCCTCCAGTCCCACGTCGCGCAGCAGCGCCATGGCCTGGTCGTCGAGGACCGAGAGCGCCGTCTCCGGCTTCCAGAAGCTGAAGCTGTCGCCCCGCGGGCGCTGGAGCGCGATGCGCACGTTCTCCAGCACGCTCATGTGGGCGAAGGTGGCCGAGATCTGGAAGCTGCGCACCATCCCCATCCGCGCCACTTCCGCCGGCGCGGCGCGGGTGATGTCGTGCCCGTCGTAGACGATGGTCCCCTCGGTCGGGTCGAGGAACTTGGTGATCAGGTTGAAGCAGGTGGTCTTGCCCGCCCCGTTGGGCCCGATCAGCGCGTGGATCGTGTTGCGCTCCACCGCCAGGTCCACGTCGTTCACGGCCTTGAAGCCCTTGAACGACTTGGTCAGCCCCTTGATGTCGAGGATCGCGTCCATTCAGCCGGCCCTCCCCGGGCGCCAGTGGAAGTCGCGCGCCTCGACCGCCGCGGCGCGCAGTCCGTTCGTCACCCAGGCGCGGGTCTCGGCGGGGTCGATCACCGCGTCGATCTCGAGGAACCCCGCCATGGTGGTGGCCTTGCCGACCTCGTAGAGGTGGGCGAGCTTCTCCTGGTAGAAGGCCTCGCGCGCCTCGGGGTCCTCGATCGCCTCCATCTCGCGACGGTAGCCGAGCCGCACGGCCCCCTCCAGACCCATGCCCCCGAACTCCCCCGTCGGCCAGGCGACGGTGAAGACGGGCGCGTGGAAGCCGCCGGCGGCCATCGACTGCGCGCCCAGCCCGTAGCCCTTGCGCAGCACCACCGTGAACAGCGGCACCGTCAGCTTCGAGGCGATGGTGAACAGCGCCGCCGAGGCGCGCATCTGCCCCGCCGCCTCCGCCTCCGGCCCCACCATGAAGCCCGGCGTGTCGCAGAGCGACAGGACCGGCAGGCCCCAGCGGTCGCAGAGCTTGAGGAACTCGCCCGACTTGCGAGCGCCCTCGGCGTCGACCGCCCCGCCCAGGTGGCGGGTGTCGTTGGCCACGAGGCCCATCGCCCGGCCCTCGATGCGGATCAGGGCGGTGACCATGCCCGGCGCGTGGTCCGGCTTCATCTCGATCACGCTGTCCTTGTCGGCCAGCGTCTCGATCACCTCGCGCACGTCGTAGGCGCGGCGGCGGTTCTCGGGGATCTTCCAGCGCAGCAGGCGCTGGTCGGCGGCCTCCCAGTGCGCCGCGGGGCCCTGGACGTAGGAGAGCAGGCGCCGCGTCATCTCCGTCGCCGCCTCCTCGTCCTCGACCACCAGGTCGACGGCGCCGATGGGGGCGAGGGTGGAGACGGGGCCGATCTCGTTGGGCGCATAGACGCCCAGGCCCCCGCCCTCGACCATCGCCGGGCCGCCCATGCCGATGCAGGCGTTCTTCGTGGCCACGATCACGTCGCAGCAGCCCACCAGCGCCGCGTTGCCGGCGAAGCAGAAGCCCGAGACCACGGCGATCATCGGCACCTCGCCCGAGAGGTCCGCGAAGCGGCGGAAGCTGGGCGTGTCGAGGCCGTGGACCATCAGCCCGTCGGTCTCCCCCGGCCGCCCGCCGCCGCCCTCGCCGTAAAGCACCAGCGGCAGCTTCAGGCGGTGGGCGAGCTCCAGCAGCCGGTCCTTCTTCTTGTGGTTCATCCACCCTTGGGTGCCGGCGAACACGGTGAAGTCGTAGGCCATCGCCATGATCTGCGTGCGCTCGGGCCCGTAGAGGTCGGCGTTGACCGTGCCGATGCCCGCCACCAGCCCGTCGGCGGGGGCCATGTCGATCAGCTCCTCCATCGAGCGCCGCTGGCGCTGGGCGGCGAGCGCCAGCGCCCCGTACTCGGTGAAGCTTCCCGGATCGCAGAGCTGGTCGAGGTTCTCCCGCGCCGTGCGCTGGTTGCGCGAGCGTCGGCGCTCGACCGCCTTGGGCCGGTTCTCGTCCAGTCCGCGGGCGTGGCGCTCGATCACGGCGGCGAGGTCGGGGCGGATGGCGTCGAGGTCGATCTCCTCGGCCTCCACCACCGCGGCGCCGGCGGCGTCGGAGGGCTCGATCCACAGGATCGGATCGCCCTCGACCAGCGCCTCGCCGGGTTTGGCGGCGAGCGCGCGCACGATGCCGGCGGCGTCGGCCGTCACCACGTGCTCCATCTTCATGGCCTCGAGGATCGCCACCGCCTGACCCTCGGCCACCGCGGCGCCCTCGGCGATCTCGAGCGAGGCGAGCACGCCGGTCAGGGGCGCGGGCAGGGGAGCGGTTCCCTCCGGCCCCTCGGCCGCGGGCCCTTTCGCCGCCTCGGCGGCGAGGCCGGCGGGCAGGGCGGCGGGCGCCTCGGCCATCCCGGCGATGACGGCGCCCGCGATCTCCTTCACCCAAGACGTATGGACCTCGTTGCGCGCCACCTCCGGCCGGGCCAGCAGGCCGGCGAGGAAGGGCGCGTTGGTCTGCACGCCGGCGATGCGGAACTCTCCCAGCGCCCGGGCGGCGCGGGCGATCGCGGCGGGGAAGCCGGGCACGGCCGAGCGCACGATCAGCTTCGCCAGCAGGCTGTCGAAGCGCGGGTTGATCTTCATCCCCGCGAAGCCCTGGCCGTCGACGCGCACGCCGGGGCCGGTGGGGGGCTCGTAGAGCGCCAGCGTCCCGCCCTGCGGCCGGCTCTCGCCCGTCGGCGTCATCGTCTCGGCGTTCACCCGCAGCTGCACGGCGTAGCCGGGGCGCAGCGCCGGCGGCTCGCTCAGGCCCAGCGAGGCGAGGCTCTCGCCCCCCAGCAGCAGGATCTGCGTGGCGACGAGGTCGAGGCCGGTCACCTCCTCGGTCACCGTATGCTCGACCTGGAGGCGGGGGTTCGCCTCCATGAAATGGAACTTCTTGGGATCATCGAGGTCCACCAGGAACTCGAACGTCCCGAGCCCTCGGTAGCCCACCGCGCCGGCGATCCGCAGGGCGGCGGACAGGATCGCCTCGCGCAGGGCGGGGGCGAGGTCGGGGGCGGGGGCGATCTCGACCAGCTTCTGGCCCTGGCGCTGGAGGGTGCAGTCGCGCTCCCACGCGTGCACCACCGCCTCGCCGTCGCCGATGACCTGCACCTCGATATGGCGGGCGCGCTTCACCAGCTTCTCGGCGTAGAGCGCGCCGTCCCCGAAGGCGCCCGCGGCCTCGGAGGCGCAGCGGGCGTAGGCCTCGGCCACCTGCGCCGGCGTCTCGACCGCGCGCATCCCGCGCCCGCCGCCGCCGACCACCGCCTTGATCATCGTGGGCCCGTTCGCCTCGACGAAGGCGCGCACCGCGTCCTCGGAGGCGCCGCCCGCCAGCCCCGGCAGCAGCGGCACGTCGAGCTCGGCCGCCAGCGCCCGGGCGGCCGACTTGTCGCCCAGCCGCGAGAGCACCTCGGGCGAGGGGCCGATGAAGACCAGGCCCGCCTCGGCGCAGCGCGCGGCGAAGGCGGCGTTCTCGGACAGGAACCCATAACCCGGATGCACCGCGTCGCAGCCCGCCGCCTGGGCCGCCGCGATCACCGCCTCGATGTCGAGATAGGCGGCCGGCCCCGTGCCGGGCAGGGCGCGCACCGCGTCGCCGGCGCGCGCGTGAAGCGCCTCGGCGTCGTCGGCAGAGGCCAGCGCCACAGCCTTCAGGCCCAGGTCGGCGGCCGCCCGCGCGATGCGGATGGCGATCTCTCCACGGTTGGCGATCAGGATCGAGCGGATGGGCATGGCGTCTCGCATGGGCGCGTCGGCCCGGCGGCGCGCAGGGCCGTCGGACGGAGGCTGGGAACGGGGGGCGAAGGGAAAGGGGGGCGCGCGCAGGCGCGCCCCCGCAGGGTCCGTCGGACCCGGAACGTCAGGCGCGGATCACTGCACCAGCGGGCAGCCGCCCTCGGCCAGCGTCTGGAACGCCTCGCCCTCGGGCAGGGTGCCGATCCTGGTCAGCATGTCCCAGTCGCCCGAGGAGTCGCCCGGCGCCTTCACCTGGTAGAGCGAGAAGTCCCGCATCACCCGGCCGTCCTCGCGGATCTTGGCGCCCTTGGTGTAGAAGTCCTCGACCGGCATTTCCTTCATCTTGGCGGCCACCGCCTCGCCGTCGGTCGTGCCCGCGGCCTCGACCGCCTTCAGGTAATGCAGGACCGAGCCGTAGACGCCCGCCTGCATGCCGTTGGGCATCTCGCCGGTCTTGGCCTCGTAGCGCTTGGCCATGGCGCGGGTCTCGTCGTCCTGGTCCCAGTAGAAGGTCTCGGCCAGGTACAGGCCCTTCGCCGCGTTCAGGCCCAGGGCCTTGATGTCGTTGACGAAGATGATGAAGCCCGCCATCGCCTGGCCCTGCTCGGTCACGCCGAACTCGGAGGCCTGCTTGATGAAGTTCACCAGGTCGCCGCCGGCGATGGCGAGACCGATGGTCTTCGCGCCCGAGGACTGCGCCTGCAGGATGAAGGACGAGTAGTCCGCCGTCGACAGGGGCGCGTTCACCTGGCCCAGCACCTTGCCGCCGGCTTCCTCGGTGAACTTGCGCGCGTCGTCGGCCAGCGCCTGGCCGAAGGTGTAGTCGGCCGCGACGATGTACATGCTGTCGGCGCCCGCCTCGACCACCGACTTCGCGATCGTCTTCGACAGCGCGTAGGTGTTGTAGACCCAGTGGAACCCGGTCTTCGAGCAGTTGGCCCCGGTCAGCGCGTTGGTGCCCGCCGAGGTGGAGATGTCGACCTTGCCCTTCTCGGAGGCGATGCCGCGCACGGCCAGCGCCACCGAGGAGTTGCCCAGGCCCGTGATCATCTCGACCCCGTCCACGTCGAACCACTTGCGCGCGATCGAGGCGCCGACGTCGGCCTTGTTCTGGTGGTCGGCGGTGACCAGCTCGATCGGCCGGCCCAGCACGGTGCCGCCGAAGTCCTCGATGGCGAGCTCGGCGCCCGCGACCGAGCCCGCGCCGGTGATGTCGGCGTAGACGCCCGACATGTCCTCCAGCACGCCGATGCGGATCGGCTCCTGCGCGAAGGCGGGCGACCAGGCGCCCAGCGATAGCGCGGCCGCGGCCGCGCCCAGGATCATGCGACGATTCATGTTCGGATTTCCTCCCGGTGTTTCGGATCGATGTTTCGGACCGGCCCTCTTGCGGGGCCTTCGGTCAGCCCGCCGGCGCGACGGCGCCGGAGTGGACGGCGGTCTCTTCCCCGCCATGGACCCGGCGCAGCTCCCGCTTGAGGATCTTGCCCGAGGCGTTCCTCGGCAGGTCCTCGACGAAGATGATGCGCTTGGGGATCTTGTAGTGGGCGAGGCTCTTCTTCGCGTGCGCCAGCAGCTCGGCCTCGGTGGGGGCGTGGCCCTCCTTCAGCACGACGCAGGCGGCGATCGCCTCCAGCCACTTCTCGTCCGGCAGGCCGACCACGGCGACCTCGAAGACCGCTTCGTGGGTGAACAGCACGTCCTCCACCTCGCGGCTCGCGACCAGCACGCCGCCGGTGTTGATGACGTCCTTCACCCGGTCGACGACGTAGAGGAACCCCTCCTCGTCGAAGCGGCCCATGTCGCCGGTGTGGAACCAGCCGTTCTTGAAGGCCTCGTCCGTGGCGTCCTCGCGGCCCCAGTACTCGGTGATGACGTGGGGCGTGCGGTGCACGATCTCGCCGGTCTCGCCGACGGGGACGTCGTTGTCGTCCTCGTCCACCACCCGGGTCTCGACGTTCAGCACCGGGCGGCCGCACGAGGTCAGGCGGCCGTCATGCTCCTCGGGCTTCAGCACGGTCGCCAGCGGCCCCGTCTCCGACTGGCCGTAGCAGTTGAAGACGCGCGCGCCGTTCAGGCGGCGGCGCAGCTCCACCAGGATCGGCTCGGGCATGATCGAGGCGCCGTAGTAGACCTTGTTCAGGCTCGACAGGTCATGCGCATCGAAGCCGGGGTGGCGCAGCAGCCCCACCCACACCGTCGGCGGCGCGAAGAACGAGGTGATCCGGTTCTCCTCGATGCAGCGGAACACGTCCTCGGGCTTGGGCTGCTCGAGCAGCGCGCAGGTGGCGCCGACCATGATCTGCGGGTTCGAGAAGGTGTGGATCTGGCCCGAGTGGTAGAGGGGCAGGGACCACAGGCAGCGGTCGCTCTCGACATACTCCAGCGCGTGGATGCAGGAGTAGAACTCCGCCATCAGCGCGCGGTGCTTCATCAGCCCGCCCTTGGGCTTTCCGGTGGTGCCCGAGGTGTAGAGGATCTGGACGTAGTCCTCGTCGGTCACGTCCCACTCGCGCTCGGGCTCGAAGGCGCCGGTGGCGGCGGCCATGATGTCGATCTCGTCGCCGCCGTCGAAGGCCGACAGGAAGTCGAGCCCCGCGACCGGCCCCATGTCGTCGATCGAGCCCTTCAGCGCCCGGTCGTAGATCAGCGCGCGGGAGCCCGACTGCTCGACGATGTACTTCAGCTCCGGCCCGGTCAGGCCGTAGTTCGCGGGCACGTGGATCAGGCCGGACTGCGCGCAGGCGAGCCACAGCAGGTAATAGGCGTCGGAGTTGCGCGCGAAGGCGGCGACGCGGTCGCCCTTCTTCAGGCCGGCGTCGCGCAGATGGGTCGCGATGCGGAAGGCCGCGGTCTCCATCTCCTCGTAGGTCCAGGTGCGGTCGCGCCAGATCAGGGCGTCGCGCTTGGGGTTGCGCGCCACGGCGCGGCGCAGGCCGTCGCCGATGCCGTTGCGGCCGGCGCGAGCGCGGAGATCGGTCATTCAAATACTCCCATCGGTCCGCCCTCGCGGGACGGTTCGGGCGCGAGCATGACGGAAGGCGCCGTGCGCGTCACTACCCGCCGGCCGGCAAGATATCGGGAAAGGGCGCCGCATGGCGCGGCGGGGTCGACGGTCACGTCGAGGCTTCCTCCCTGGGGCGCGGGGCCGTGGCGCGATGCGCCCGTCCGCCGTCGTTCTGTCCCGCGGTCTTCGTAACCGCGATTAGGTTTTGCTAGCGGCGAGCATATTTCCGTGGCGCGAGTCGTCAAGCGTCTCGTTTCGCGACGGCCCGGGACCCTGGGGCCCCATCGGGCCGGCGGGGTCGTCCTCGCGCGCCGCGGCGACCTCCCACGGCACGCCCAGCGCGGCGAGCACCATCGTCTCCAACCGGTCGGCGACCTGCTCGGGGCTCTCGGGCCCGTCGGGGCTGAACCAGTTGAACGGCCAGGTGACCATGCCGGTGACCGTCTGGTTGGCGATCGAGGCGTTCTCGTAGCGGAACGCCCCCGCCGCGCGCCCCTCTTCCATCAGCTGGTGCAGGGCGCGGGCGAAGCGCTGGCGGTCGGCGCGCAGACGCTCGAAGATCTCGGGGGGCAGGTGCTTGCCCTCGACGAAGAGGATCGACAGGAACTCCCGCTCCTCGATCACCCTCTGGGACATGGCGCGCACGAAGCGGCGGAAGCGGACCAGCGGGTCGGGGCCGGCCTCGGGCGACAGCGCCGCCTCGGCGAGGTCGGCCGACATCACCGAGGTCTGCGCGCAGATCGCCGTCAGCAGGTCCAGCTTCGAAGGGAAGTGGTAGTAGATGAAGGGCGGCGTCACCCCCAGCGCCGCGGCGATGTCGGCGATCCGGGTGCGGGTGTAGCCGTCGCGGAAGAACAGCGAGGCCGCGGTCTTCAGCACCAGGTCCTTCTTGAACGCATAGGCGGCCGAGCGGGCGGGCGTGCGCTCCGCGGCCGAGGGCGCGGCGGCCTCCGGGGCCTCGGCGCCGCCGGCGCTGGGGGAGGGGGCGTCGGCGGCGGTCGTCTTGTCGGGATCGTCGGTCATGGGCTCCGCAGGGCGAGGCGCCCCTCGTACGCGGGCGCGCAGGCGCATGATCCCCGATCCCCCCGGGCGGCGCCAAGAGGGCGCGCGAAGGCCGGCGCGTCCCGGGGCTGCGGCCGGAGCGGTCGCGCCGCCGCCTCAGGCCGCCAGCATCTCCACCAGCCGCTTCATGAAGGCCTCGCCCTTGTGGAGCTGGTCGAGCGAGAGGAACTCGTCGGGCTGGTGGGCCTGAGCGATGTCGCCGGGCCCGCAGACGATGGTCGAGTAGCCGCCTTCCTGGAAGAACCCCGCCTCGGTGCCGAAGGCGACCGCGCGCTCGGCGTTGTCGCCGGTGATGGTGCGGGCCAGGCGCTCGGCCTCGCCGTTCTGCTCGCGCCGGCAGGGGGGGACGGGGATGCGCGGCTGCGGGTCGATGCGCGCCTCGGGGCGGATCCTGCGGATCTCCGCCTCCAGCCGGGCGCATTCCGCCTGGTAGCGGCGCGCCCAGTCGGCCGGGATCTCGGGCGGGACCACGCGGATGTCGGTGGTGAACCAGGCGTCCTTCGCGGTGATGTTGCCCGCGGTGCCGCCGTGGAAGATGCCCACGTGCAGCGTCGTCCAGGGCGGCTCGAACCCCGCCGCCTCGGCATAGGGCTCGGCCTCGGCCTTGGCGCGGTTCTCGGCCATGCGGTCCTCCAGCCAGGTGACCAGCCGGGCCGCCGTCATCACCGCCGAGACGCCCTTGTGCACCTGGCTCGAATGCACCTCGAAGCCGTGGACGTAGGTGGTGAAGCCCGCGCCCCCCTTGTGGGTCGAGACCACGCCCATCGAGGTCGGCTCCCCCACGATCACGGCCGAGGCGGGGGGCAGGACCTTGCGCATCTCCGCCACCAGCGGCGGCGCGCCGCGGCAGCCCAGCTCCTCGTCGAAGCTCAGCGCGATCTGGAGGGGGCGCTTCACGCCGGCCTTCGCGGCCTCGGCCGCCGCGCACAGGGCCAGCGCGTCGAATCCCTTCATGTCGCAGGTCCCGCGGCCGAAGAGCTTGCCGTCCCGCTCCACCATCCGGAACGGGTCGGTGCTCCAGGCCTGGCCCTCCACCGGCACCACGTCGGTATGGCCCGACAGGACCGTGCCGCCGGGAACCTCGGGGCCGATGTTGGCCAGAATCGCCGCCTTCTCGCCGGTCTCGTCGGGCATCAGGTGCACCCGCGCGCCATGCCCCTCGAGGTAGTCCTTCACGAACCCCACCAGCTCCAGGTTCGATTTCGCGCTGACGGTGTCGAAGGACACCAGCTTCGCCAGCATTTCGCGCGGGGTGTAGGTCTGGGGCATCCGGAGGGCTCCTGGGGGCGGGGGCGCGCGACAGCCTGCGCCGCCCCCGCCCGCGCGGTCAAGCGCGCCCGCAGGCGGGTGACGCAGGGTCCGCTGAAGATTATCGATAATTCGCTCCCGTCGCGTCGTTTTGCGTTGCGGCGCCAGCCGTATTGGTATTCTCTGATTCAATCAGAACCCGAAAAAACTGGGTCCGACAGGGAAGACAGAACCATGCGAACGGCCGACGCCTGCGCGGCGGAACGGAGCGCCCTTGGCTGACGGCGCGCCGGCGACCGCCGCCATGACGCAGGGCGCCGAAGATGCGCCCGTGCTCGAGGTCGATCGCCTCGAGACCGTCTTCGACACCCGCGACGGCGCCGTTCACGCGGTGAACGGCGTCAGCTTCCACCTGCGCCCCGGCGAGCTGCTGGGCGTGGTGGGCGAGAGCGGCTCTGGCAAGTCCGTCACCATGATGGGCGCGCTCGACCTGCTGCCGAGCCCGCCCGCCCGGCGCGTGGGCGGCACGGTGCGATTCCGCGGCCAGGACGTGGCCGCGATGACCCCCAAGGCCATGCGAAGGCTCAGGGGGGGCGAGATCGGCTTCGTCTTCCAGGACCCGATGACCTCGCTCAACCCCGTGTTCACGGTGGGCTTCCAGATCATGGAGCCGCTGCGCGCGCACCTCGGCCTGTCGAAGTCCGCCGCCCGCAAGCGCGCGGCCGAGCTGCTGGCCATGGTCGGCATCCCCAGCCCCGAGGCGCGGCTGAACGACTATCCCCACCAGTTCTCGGGGGGGATGCGCCAGCGGGTGATGATCGCCATCGCGCTCGCCTGCGAGCCGGCGGTGGTGATCGCGGACGAGCCCACCACCGCGCTCGACGTCACCATCCAGGCCCAGATCATCGAGCTGGTGAAGGACCTGCGCCAGCGGCTGGGCGCGGCGATCGTGTGGATCACCCACGACCTCGGCGTGATCGCGGGCATCGCCGACCGCGTCGCCGTCATGTACGCCGGCCGCATCGTGGAGGAGGGCGCCGTCCTCGACATCTTCGAGGATCCGCGCCACCCCTACACGCGCGCCCTGCTCGAGACGATGCCCCACCTCGAGGGCGACCGCCCCAAGCGCCTGCGCACCATCCCCGGCCAGCCGCCGGTGCTGATGGCGCGGCCCACGGCCTGCTCCTTCGCGCCGCGCTGCCCGCACGCCTTCGACAAGTGCCTCGCGGCCGATCCGGCGCTGGAGCCCGGCGGCGCCCCGGGCCACCGGGTCGCCTGCTGGTGGACCCCGCCCGAGGCCGACGCGCCCCCGCCCGACGCCCCCCCGCCCGACGCAGGGGAGGACCCCGCATGAGCGATCCCGCGACCCTCGACGCCCCCGCGCCCGCCGCGGCCCCGGCGGAGCCGCTGGTGCAGGTGCAGGACCTCTCGGTCCATTTCCCCATCCACAAGGGCCTGCTGCGCCGCCAGGTCGGCGCGGTGCAGGCGGTGGACGAGGTCAGCTTCGACGTCCTGAAGGGCGAGACGCTGGGCCTGGTGGGCGAATCCGGCTGCGGCAAGTCCACCACCGGCCGCGCCGTCCTGCGCCTGACCCCGATCACCCGCGGCCGGGTGATCCTCGACGGCGAGGACATCACCCACATCGAGGGGGAGGCGCTGCGCGCCCGCCGCCCCAAGATGCAGATGATCTTCCAGGACCCGCAGGCCAGCCTCAACCCGCGGATGAACGTGGCCGGCATCATCGCCGAGCCGCTGAGCGAGCATCTCTCGCTGACCCGCAAGCAGCGCGACGCCCGCGTCTACGAGCTGATGGACCAGGTCGGCCTGCGACGAAGCTTCGCCAACCGCTACCCGCACGAGTTCTCGGGCGGCCAGCGCCAGCGCATCGGCATCGCCCGCGCGCTCGCCCTCGATCCCGGCTTCATCGTCTGCGACGAGCCCATCGCGGCGCTCGACGTCTCGATCCAGGCCCAGGTGGTCAACCTGCTGGAAGAGCTCCAGGAACGCCTCGGTCTCACCTACCTCTTCATCTCCCATGACCTGTCGATGGTGCGCCACATGGCGACCCGGGTGGCGGTCATGTACCTGGGCCGGATGGTCGAGCTTGCGCCCCGCGACAAGCTCTATTCCGTGCCCAAGCACCCCTACACCCAGGCGCTTCTCTCAGCCGTGCCCGAGCCCGATCCGCGGCGCGAGGCCGACCGGCGGCGCATCATCCTCAAGGGCGACGTGCCCAGCCCCGCGAACCCGCCCTCGGGCTGCCGGTTCCGCACCCGCTGCCCCCTCGCCTTCGACCGCTGCGCGGTCGAGACCCCCGCTTTCCGACGCGTGTCGGACGGCCATTACGCCGCCTGCCACCTGTCGGACTGACCCGCCTCCACCTGCGGCACCCGGGCAAAAAATCCGGGGCCGCCTCCACCAACAGGGAGATCGAGAGACCATGAAACCGATGCACAGATTGCTCGCGGGAGCCTGCGCCGCGGCGCTGATCGCGGGGGCCGCGCCCGCGCAGGCCGAACGCGGCGCCGACGGCCAGCTCAACATCATCTACTGGCAGGCCGTCTCGATCCTGAACCCGTTCCTGTCGGGCGGCACCAAGGACGTCGAGGGCTCTTCCCTCGTGCTCGAGCCGCTGGCCCGCTACGACGAGACCGGGACCATGGTCCCCTGGCTGGTCGACGAGATCCCCACGCTGGAGAACGGCGGCGTCTCCGAAGACCTCAAGTCGATCACCTGGAAGCTGAAGCCCGGCATCAAGTGGTCCGACGGCACCGACTTCACCGCCGAGGACGTGGCCTTCACCGCCGCCTACTGCATGGACGAGACCGGCGGCTGCCAGCAGGTCGCCGCCTTCACCGACGTCGAGAGCGTCGAGGTCGTCGACCCGCTGACCGTCAAGGTCAACTTTGCGGTCGCCAAGCCCTTCCCCTACGGGCCCTTCGTCGGCGCCCTGTCGCCGATCATCCAGAAGGCCCAGTTCGCCGACTGCATGGGCGCCAAGGCCCCCGAGTGCACCGAGGCGAACTTCGGCCCCCACGGCACCGGGCCCTTCGTGGTCTCGGAGTTCAAGCCTAACGACGTGGTGGTCTTCGCCCCCAACCCCCACTACCGCGAGGCCGACAAGCCCGCCTTCTCGACGGTCGTCTTCAAGGGCGGCGGGGACGCCGCGGCCGCCGCGCGCTCGGTGCTCGAGACCGGGGAGTTCGACTACGCCTGGAACCTGCAGGTGGAGCCCGAGATCCTCACCCAGATGGCCGCGGCCGGGAAGGGCAAGGTCGTCTCGGCCTTCGGCACCTCGGTCGAGCGTCTGCATTCCAACTTCACCAACCCCGACCCGGCGCTGGGCGACAAGCGCTCGACCGCCGAGGGCGGGCCGCATCCGTTCCTGACCGATCCCGCCGTCACCAAGGCGCTCAGCCTCGCCATCGACCGCGAGATCCTGGTCGAGGCCGGCTACGGCGCCGCGGGGCAGGTGACCTGCAACGTGCTGCCCGCGCCGGAGGTCTACAACTCCAAGAACAACGACTGGTGCAAGACCCAGGACATCGAGGCGGCCAACAAACTGCTGGACGAGGCCGGCTACGCCATGGGCTCCGACGGGGTCCGCGCCAAGGACGGCGTGCGCCTGTCGATCCTGTTCCAGACCTCGACCAACTCGGTCCGCCAGGGCACCCAGGCGCTGATCAAGCAGATGTGGTCCGAGATCGGGGTGGAGACGGAGCTTCGCAACATCTCCGCCTCGGTGTTCTTCGGGGGCGACCCGTCCAGCCCGGACACGTTCCAGAAGTTCTACGCCGACATCGAGATGTACACGAACAACTTCGACGGCACCGACCCGGAAGCCTACATGGCCTCCTGGCGCTGCTCGGAGATCCCGTCGCCGAAGACCAACTGGCTGGGCGCGAACATGCCCCGCTACTGCTCGTCGGAATATGACGCGCTGGTCGCCGAGATGGCCGGCACGGCGGAGCTGGAGAAGCGCGCCGAACTGGCGATCAAGATGAACGACATGCTCATGGAGTCCGGCGCGATCATCCCCCTGATCCACCGCGGCGGCGTCTCCGCCCATTCGGTCACGCTCTCGGGCGTGAAGATGAACGAGTGGGACAGCGAGCTGTGGAACATCGCCGACTGGACCCGCGCCGAGTGAGCGATCCGCGCCCGGGCGCGCCCGCCGCGCCCGCGCGCCCCGCCGCCCCCCTCCTGCAGGGGGGCGGCTCTCCGTCGCGCGCCGATCTCCCCGCCGCACGCCCCCAGGCCGACGCCCCGTCGCCCCGCCTGCGCGCGCCGGCCGAGCCCCAGAGACGCCCATGCTGACCTACACCCTCAGACGGCTCGCGTTCGCGATCCCCGCGCTTCTGGCGATCAGCTTCATCATCTTCGCGATCCTCGACCTCGCCCCCTCGGACCCCACGGCGCAGCTGCCGCTGACCATCCCGCCGGAGGTGCGCGAGAAGATCCGCCTCAGCCTCGGCCTCGGCGAGCCCTTCGCGGTGCGCTACTGGAAATGGCTGATCCAGTTCTTCGTGAACGAGCCCCTGAACCTGATCGAGCAATGGACGGGCTGGAGCTTCGGCGACGGCGACCGGCTGCGGGTCCTGTCGTGGCAGACGCGGTCTCCGGTGGTCGACCTGATCGCCCAGCGCATGCCCCAGACCCTCTGGGTGGTCGGCATGAGCTACGTGATCGGCGCGCTGATCGCGATCCCGATCGGGGTGATCTCGGCCTACCGGCAATATTCCTGGTTCGACCAGTTCGGCACGCTGTTCTCGATGGTCGGCTTCTCGATCCCGACCTTCTTCACCGGCCTGCTGTTCATCGTGATCTTCTCGGTGAACCTCGAGTGGTTCCCCTCGATCTACGACACCACGCACGAGGTCACGGACTGGGACAGCTTCGTCTACCAGATCAAGCAGATGATCATGCCCACGATGGTGCTGGGCCTCTACAACGCCTCCCAGATCAGCCGGTTCATGCGCGCCTCGATGCTCGACAACCTCGGGCAGGACTACGTGCGCACCGCGCGCGCCAAGGGCATGACCGAGCGCGTGGTGGTGCTCGTCCACGTCATGCGCAACTCGCTGATCCCGGTGGTGACGGTGCTGGCGCTGAACCTGCCGCAGGTCTTCGGCGGCGCGATCATCACCGAGCAGATCTTCAAGGTGAACGGCCTGGGCCAGCTGCTGATCGGCGCCATCGAGGGCGGCGACATTCCCACCGTCCAGACCCTGACCTTCATCTTCGCCGTGCTGATCGTGCTGTTCAACCTGATCGCCGACCTGCTCTACGGCATCCTGGACCCGAGGATCCGCTATGACTGACCAGCCGATCCCCGCCGGCGGCGCGACCCCCGCAGGGGGCCCCGCCCTCGTCGCCGCCCCCGAGATGCCGCGCCACCGCTCGCAATGGGCGGACGTGTGGCGCCAGTTCGCCTCTCACCGCGGCGCGCTGGCGGGCATGGCGGTGTTCCTGTTCATCATCCTGCTGTGCACGCTGGGCGCCTTCATCCACGACGTGGACCCCCAGAAGCTCGACATCCGCGCCAAGAACCAGCTGATGAGCTGGGAGCATCCGCTGGGCACCGACAACCTCGGCCGCGACATGCTCGCCCAGATCATCGCGGGCGGGCAGGTCAGCCTCGCGGTGGGCGTCACCGCCATGCTGCTCTCGCTGCTGGTGGGCACGCTGATCGGGGTGCTGTCGGGCTATTTCAAGCGGCTCGACGGGCCCCTGATGCGCTTCACCGACCTGTTCCTGGCCCTGCCGCTGCTGCCGCTGCTGCTGGTCATCATCATGCTGTTCCGCGACATGCTGCGAACGGCCTTCGGACCCGAGAGCGGCATCTTCATCCTGATCGTGTTCGTCATCGGCATCACCAGCTGGATGCAGACCGCCCGCATCGTGCGCGGCGACGTCCTCGCCCTGAAGGAGCGGGAGTTCGTCCTCGCCGCCAAGTCCATCGGCACGCCGTCCCGCCGCATCATCCTGCGCCACATCCTGCCCAACGTGCTGAGCCCGATCATGGTCTCCGCCACGCTCGGCGTCGCCAACGCCATCATCACCGAGAGCGCGCTGTCGTTCCTGGGCCTCGGCTTCCCCTCCGACTTCCCCACCTGGGGCCGGCTCCTCTACGACGGCGCGAACTTCATGACCCTGACCCCCGACCGGGTGATCTGGCCCGGCCTCGCGATCTCGCTGACGGTGCTGTCGGTGAACTACATCGGCGACGGGCTGCGCGACGCGCTGGACCCGCGGATCCGGGGGCGGTGAGGACGACGGAAGGCTGAAAACGAAACGGGCGGCCCCGCGGGGCCGCCCGTTTCCGTTCCGAAAGGCCGCCTCAGCCCTTCTTCTTCATCGGCCGCATAAGCCCTTCCTGGGCGACCGAGCACACCAGCTCCCCCGAGGAGGTGAACACCTGGCCGCGGTTGAAGCTGCGGGCGCCGCCGGAGAAGGGGCTGTCCATCGAGTAGAGCAGCCAGTCGTTGAAATCGACCGGCTTGTGGAACCACATCGCGTGGTCCAGCGAGGCCTGCATCGCGTCGCCGCGCCGCCACGAGATGCCGTGACGCCGGGTGCCCGAGCTCAGCAGGTTCATGTCGGAGGCGTAGGCCAGCAGGCACTGGTGCACCTCGGGCGGCTGGTCCGCGGGGGCGGCGAGCTTCATCCACAGGCGGTTGAAATCCGACAGGACCTTGGGCTCCAGCAGGTCCTGCGGCTCCACCTCGCGCATCTCGATGGCGTAGATGTGGGTCGGGCCCAGGGTCTCGGGCTTGCCGGTGCGCCGGCGGATCTCCTCGCGGATCTCGTGGCGCGAGCGCAGGCCGCTGTCGGGGCCGGGCGTCTGGGGCGCGTCGTGCTGGTGGCTCCAGCTCTCCTCAGGCCGCTGGAAGGAGGCGGCGAGGTTGAAGATCTGCCGGCCGTGCTGCACCGCGATCACCCGCCGGGTGGCGAAGCTGCGGCCGTCGCGGGCGCGGTCCACCTCGTAGATCACCGGGATCGCCGGGTCGCCGGGGTGGATGAAGTAGGCGTGCAGCGAATGGCAGGCCATGCCCTCGACCGTCTTGTAGGCGGCCATCAGCGCCTGGGCGATGACGTGGCCGCCGTAGATGCGGATCGAGTCCTCGTCCGCCTCGGCGACCTGCCCGCGGAACAGGTTCATCTCCAGCCGCTCGACGTCCAGCAGGTCGATCAGCTCCGAGACGAGCTGGGGTCCGGGGATGGCATGGGGGTCGGGCTCGGACACGTCGGCTCCTCTGGCGCTGGCTGGGCGGCGGCGCGGGGCGCGCGCCTGTCGCGCGCAAGACTACTCCGCGCCGCGACGCGGCGCCATGGGTGCGGCGCAGCAGGAACGCCGCGGCCCGACCGGCCGGCCGGCCGACGACCGCTGCGTGACAACGGTTCTCTCCGCGATTAAGGTCCGGGAAATGAACCGAGGGACAGTTTAACTTGGCGATGAAGAGCGAGTCGGCCGCCGCGGCCGAGGAAGGACGCATGTCGACCCGCGACCTGCTGCTGACGGCGGCCAGCGAGCTGATGCGGCGGCGCGACACGCTGAACGTGCCGATCAGCGAGATCGCCGCCGAGGCCGGGGTCAACTCGGCCCTGGTGAAGTACTATTTCGGCAACAAGAACGGCCTGATGCTCGCCCTGCTCGAGCGGGACCTGGGCGCCTCGATCACCCAGCTCTCGGAGCTGGTCGAGATGGACATGAGCCCGTCCAAGAAGATGCGCTACCACCTGTCGGGCCTGGTGCGCATGTATTTTCGCTGCCCCTACCTGCAGCGGCTGCTGATCAAGACGATGCGCGACGAGAACGCCGAGATCGCGCGCGACATCGCCGAGAAGTACCTCGCCCCGATCTCCCACGCCTATGAGCGGATGATCTCCGAAGGCGTGGCGGCGGGGGAATTCAAGCCCATCGACTCGCGGCTGTTCTACTTCATCGCCATAGGGTCCGCGGACCAGATCTTCTCGGCGCGATTCGTGCTGAAATACGTCCACGGCATCGACCATATCGACGACGAGCTGCGCCGCGCCTACGTCGACACCACCATCACGCTGATCATGGACGGGCTGCTCGCAAAGCGCTGAGCGCCCCCGCGTTTCACGGCTGCCGAACGCTCTCGCCGGCGCGGTCCCCCGCGCCGGCGAGCGCCGTTCCGGGCCGCCCGGAACCGTGACGATCGGCGCCTTGCAAGCCGCTTGTCCGGCCCAAGTTAATTGGTTAGTTAATACCCCCAAGGCCGATTGAAGCCCATCGGGAGGATCATATGCTCGACGCCATGGACCGCCACGTCTACGAAGAGGAGCACGGGCTGTTCCGCGACGCCGTGCGCAAGGTCTTCGACCGCCACCTGGCTCCGCGTCTCGACGAATTCGAGCAGAGCGGCATCGTCGACCGCTCGGTCTGGCTCGCCGCCGGCGAGGCGGGCCTCCTGTGCCCGACCGTGCCCGAAGCCTACGGCGGCATGGGCCTCGACTACCGCTACAACGCCGTGGTCGCCGAGGAGCTCGCCTATCTCGGCTCGTCGGCCGGCTTCACGCTGCAGTCCGACATCGTCGCCGACTACCTGGTCGAGTACGGCTCGGAAGAGCAGAAGAAGAAGTGGCTGCCCAAGATGGTCACGGGCGAGGCGATCTCCGCCATCGCGATGACCGAGCCGGGCACCGGCTCCGACCTCCAGGGCGTCAAGACGACCGCGAAGAAGGACGGCAACCACTACGTCGTCAACGGTCAGAAGACTTACATCACCAACGGCCAGAACGCCGACTTCATCGTGGTGGTGGCCAAGACCGACCCGACGCTGGGCGCCAAGGGCATCTCCCTGATCCTGGTCGAGGCGGACCGCGAGGGCTTCTCCCGCGGGCGCAACCTCGACAAGGTCGGCCAGCACTCGGCCGACACGTCGGAGCTGTTCTTCCAGGACGTCCGCGTGCCGATCACCAACTGCCTCGGCGAAGAGGGCAAGGGCTTCGTCTACCTGATGAGCCAGCTGCCGCAGGAGCGTCTGTCGATCGCGCTCGCCGCCCAGGCCGGCGCGCAGCGGGCCTTCGACGAGGCGGTGAAGTTCACCAAGGGCCGCACCGCCTTCAAGCAGACCATCTTCGACTTCCAGAACACCCGCTTCACGCTGGCGTCGCTGAAGTCCAAGCTCCAGGTCGGCTGGGCGCATGTCGACTGGGCGCTGAAGCGTCACGTCGAGGGCAAGCTCGACGCCTACGAGGCCTCGGCCGCCAAGCTCTGGCACACCGAGATGCAGTGGGAGATGGTCGACGCCTGCCTCCAGCTCCACGGCGGCGCGGGCTACATGAACGAGTATCCGATCGCCCGCCTGTGGCGCGACGCCCGCGTGCAGCGGATCTACGGCGGCACCTCCGAGATCATGAAGGAACTGGTGTCCCGCTCGATCTGAGCCCGCTCGATCCGGGCCCGCCCCGGCGACCTCGAGTGCGCCGGGACCGCCCCGGCGACGTCGAGTGCGCCGGGACCGCCCCGGCGGCGCGAAGACCGCAGGGCGCACGACAATCCGGGCGATGCGGCCGGCACAGGCCGCCGCCCGTTCAGGGAGGAGACCACGGAATGATCGACCCCGCCGCGCTGAAGACGATGGGCACGCTGTGCCGCTCCAACGCGAAGCGCCGCCCCGACGTGATGGTCCATGAATTCGAGGGCCGCGTCACCACCTTCGCCCAGTTCGACCGCTACACCGACCAGGCGGCGAACGGGCTGCAGGCGCTGGGCGCCAAGAACGTCGCCTACTGGGGCAAGAACTCCGACGTGGCGTTCGAGCTGTTCATCGCCTCGTGCAAGGCCGGCTGCTTCTTCGGCCCGCTGAACTGGCGCCTCGCCCCTGCCGAGATCGGCCAGATCCTCGAGCGCTTCGTCCCCGACGTGCTCGCCGTCGGCCCCGAATTCCTGAGCGCGGTCGAGGAGATCCGCGACCAGCTTCCCAAGGACGTGACGATCATCGCGACCGAGGGCGGCTCCGAGGCATTCCCCGCCTATTTCGATTGGCGCGACGCGCAGGATCCGGAGTTCAAGGGCGACCTCGGCCAGCCCGACGACACCTGCCTGGTGCTGTTCACCTCCGGCACCACGGGCCTGCCCAAGGGCGTGATGCTGACCCATGCCAACCTGCTCGGCCAGCGCACGCTGATGTCCGAGGCGGGCATGAACTACGACACCATGGACGACGACGCGGTCATGCTGGTCTGCATGCCCTTCGCCCATATCGGCGGCATCGGCGTGTGGTGCCTGTCGTTCGCGAACTGCGCCAAGGCGATCATCACGCGGGAGTTCAACCCGCTCGAGGCGCTGGACCTGTTCATCAACCGCGGCGTCTCCCACGCCTTCCTGGTGCCCGCCGCGCTGCAGTTCATCGTGCGCACGCCCCAGGCGCAGGCCGCCGATTTCTCCCACGTGAAGAACATCGCCTACGGCGCGGCGCCCATGCCCGTGCCTCTGCTGGAGGAGTGCCTGACCGTCTTCGGCTGCGACTTCTGCCAGTGCTACGGCATGACCGAGACGACCGGCACGATCAGCCTGCTGCCGCCCGAGGATCACCGCTCCCGCGATCCCAAGCGCCTCAGCTCCGCCGGCAAGGCGCTGCCCGGCTCGAAGATCAAGATCATCGACGCGGACGGCAACGAGCTGCCCGTCGGCGAGATCGGCGAGATCGCGATCCTGTCGGGCAACAACATGGCCGGCTACTACAACAACCCCGAGGCGACCGCGAAGGCCAAGGACGCCGAGGGCTGGGTCCGCTCCGGCGACGCCGGCTACATGGACGCGGACGGCTACCTCTACATCCACGACCGCATCAAGGACATGATCGTGTCGGGCGGCGAGAACGTCTACCCGGCCGAGGTCGAGAGCGCCCTCTACGCCCACCCCGCCATCTCCGAGGCCGCCGTCATCGGCGTGCCCGACGACAAGTGGGGCGAGGCGGTGAAGGCCGTGGTCACCGTCAAGCAGGGCCAGACGCTGGACCCCGTCGACGTGATCAACTTCGTCCGCACCCGGCTCGCGCATTTCAAGTGCCCCAAGACGGTGGACGTGATCCAGGAGATGCCCCGCAACGCGTCCGGCAAGCTTCTGAAGCGGGAGCTGCGCAAGCCCTACTGGGAAGGCCAGGACCGCCAGGTCCACTGAGGGCCCCCGCCTCCGGGGGCGCGTGAACCGGCGCCCCCGGCCAACGACAAAAGAACCCCGGAGGAGACGCCCCCATGGTGGAGCGCAAGGACTACTCGACGATCTTCACGACCCTGGACGAGGGGATCTTCACGATCCACCTGAACCGTCCGGACAAGCTGAACGCGTTCACCCGCGACATGATGAACGAGATGATCGAAGCCTTCGACGTCTCGGACGCCGACGACCGGGTGCGCGTGGTCATCGTCACCGGCGAGGGCCGCGGCTTCTGCGCCGGCGCCGATCTCGAGCGCGGCAAGGGCGACGGCGCCAAGGTCTTCACCACCGGCGACTTCATCAAGAAGAACCCCGACGGCACCAACGACTACTCGGCCGAGGAGCTGCGCGACGGCGGCGGCCGCGTGACGCTGCGCATCTTCGACAGCCTCAAGCCGGTGATCGGCGCGATCAACGGCCCCGCGGTCGGCATCGGCGCCACCATGCAGCTGCCCATGGACGTGCGCATGGTCTCGACCAAGGCGCGCGTCGGCTTCGTCTTCCCCAAGCGCGGCATCGTGCCCGAGGCCTGCTCCTCGTGGTTCCTGCCCCGCGTGGTCGGCATCTCCCGCGCCGTCGAGTGGGTCACCACCGGCCGCATCTTCGACGCCGACGAGGCGCTGGCGACCGGCTTCGCGCGCTCCAAGCATGAGCCCGAGGACCTGCTCCCCGCCGCGCGCGCGCTGGCGAAGGAGATGTCGGAGAACACCTCCCCCGTCGCCGTGGCGCTCGCGCGCAACATGATGTGGAAGATGCTGGGCGAGCCGCATCCGATGATGGCCCACCGCGTCGACAGCCGCGGCATCGCCTCTCGCGGCATGTCGGCCGACGTGAAGGAGGGCGTGCAGAGCTTCCTCGAGAAGCGCGCGCCGAACTTCCCCGACAAGGTGTCCACGGACATGCCCGACTACTTCCCCTTCTGGGAAACGCCCGAGTACCGCTGACCGATCCCGCGCGGGCCCTCGCGGCCCGCGCGCCGGACCAAGCCGGAGACACCCATGTCCGACAAGCTCCTGGTTGAGACAGACGGCGACGTCGCCGTCATCCGCCTCAACGATCCCAAGACCATGAACGCCATCACCTCGGACCTCGCGACCGAGATGAAGGAGGCGATCGAGGCCGCGGGCAAATCCTCCCGCGCGATCCTGCTGGCCTCGGGCGAGCGGGCCTTCTGCTCGGGCGCCAACCTCTCGGGCGGCACCGTGCAGCCGGGCGACCCGAATTCCGACGCGGGCGCCACGCTGGAGAAGAACTTCAACCCGCTGATGATGGCGATCCGCGACTCCGAGGTTCCCATCGTCTCGGCGGTGCGCGGGGCGGCGGCGGGCGTCGGCTCCTCGATCTCGCTCGCGGCCGACATGATCGTGGCCGGCAAGTCGGCCTATTTCATGCTCGCCTTCGCGCGCATCGGCCTCGTTCCCGACGGCGGCGCCACCTGGCTGCTGACCCGGGCCGCCGGCCGCGCGCGGGCCATGGAGATGATGCTCCTCGCCGAGAAGATCCCGGCCGAGCAGGCGCTCGCCTGGGGGCTCGTCAACCGGGTGGTCGAGGACGACCAGATCGACGCGACCGCCATGGAGCTCGCTCAGCGCCTCGCCAAGGGCCCCCAGCCCTCGCTGCGCCTGATCCGCAAGCAGGCCTGGTTCGCCGCCGACGGCTCCTTCGCGGAGGTGCTGCAGGCCGAGCGCGACCACCAGCGCGACGCCGGCCGCTCGAAGGACTTCGCCGAGGGCGTCTCCGCCTTCCTCGAGAAGCGCGCGGCCAAGTTCGGCGGCTGACGCCGCCCCGACACCGAACAAAGACTCAGGAGGAAACCATGGCTGAAGCCTATATCTGCGCCGCCGTGCGCACCGCCGGGGGCCGCCGCGGCGGCAAGGTCGCCGACTGGCACCCCGTCGATCTGGCCGCCCAGTCGCTGAACGCGGTCGTCGACCGCTCGGGCGTCGATCCCGCCGCCATCGAGGACGTGGTGATGGGCTGCGTCGGCCAGGTCGGCGAGCAGGGCCTGCACATCGGCCGCAACGCCGTCCTCGCCTCGAAGCTGCCCGAGCACGTGCCCGCGGTCTCGATCGACCGTCAGTGCGGCTCCTCCCAGCAGGCGATCCAGTTCGCCGCGCAGGCGGTCATGTCCGGCTCGATGGACCTGGTGATCGCGGCGGGCGTCGAGTCGATGACCCGCGTGCCCATGGGCTCGTCGGGCCGCTTCACCCGCTCGTTCGAGCCGGGCTCGGCCAAGTCGCCGGGTCTCGACAAGAAGTACCCCAACATCGCCTTCACCCAGTTCGCGGGCGCCGAGATGATCGCGCAGAAGCACGGCTTCACCCGCGAGCAGCTCGACGCCTTCTCGCTCGAGTCCCACAAGCGCGCCGCGGCCGCCATCCAGGCCGGCGCCTTCAAGGACGAGATCGTGCCGCTGGAGCTGGCCGACGGCTCGTTCCACACCCAGGACGAGGGCGTGCGCCTCGACGCCTCGATGGAGGGCCTCTCCGGCCTGAAGACGCTGGTCGACGGCGGCGTGATCACCGCCGGCAACGCCTCGCAGATCTGCGACGGCTCGTCGGGCGTGCTGGTGGCCTCGGCCGAGGCGGTGAAGACCCACGGTCTCACCCCGCTCGCGCGGATCCACAACCTGACCGTGACCGCCGGCGACCCGGTGATCATGCTCGAGGAGCCGCTGAACGCCACCGACCGCGCCCTGAAGCGCGCCGGCATGAAGATCGACGACATCGACCTCTACGAGGTCAACGAGGCCTTCGCGCCCGTGCCCCTCGCCTGGCTGAAGCATGTCGGCGCGGACCACGCGAAGCTGAACGTCAACGGCGGCGCCATCGCGCTGGGCCACCCGCTGGGCGCCTCGGGCACCAAGCTGATGGCCACCCTGATCCACGCGCTGAAGGCGCGCGGCAAGAAATGGGGCCTGCAGACCATGTGCGAAGGCGGCGGCGTCGCCAACGTGACCATCATCGAGGTTGTGTAAGATTATGGATGTCAAAGGACTTTCCGCCGTCGTCACCGGCGGCGCCTCCGGCCTGGGCGCGGCCACCGCGAAGCGGCTGGCGGCCGCCGGCGCCAAGGTCGCGCTGTTCGACCTGAACGCCGAGCTGGGCGAGGCGCTCGCCAAGGAGATCGGCGGGACCTTCTGCCAGGTCGACGTGACCTCGGATTCCTCCGTCGACGAGGGCTTCGCCAAGGCCCGCTCCGCCCAGGGGCAGGAGCGGATCCTGGTGAACTGCGCGGGCATCGGCAACGCGATCAAGACCGTCGGGCGCGACCGCAAGACGGGCGAGATCAAGAAGTTCCCGATCGACGCCTACAAGAAGATCATCGAGGTCAACCAGATCGGCACCTTCCGCTGCATCGTCGGCTCCGCCGCCGGCATGCTCGAGGTCGAGAAGCTGGACTGCGGCGACCGCGGCGCGATGGTGATGACGGCCTCGGTCGCGGCCGAGGACGGGCAGATGGGCCAGGTGGCCTACTCCGCCTCCAAGGGCGCCATCGTGGCGATGACCCTGCCCATCGCGCGCGACTTCGCCTCCGAGGGCATCCGGATCAACACGATCCTGCCGGGCATCTTCAACACGCCGCTCCTGCAGGGCGCGCCCGACAACGTGAAGGCGGCGCTCTCGGCCTCGGTCCCCCATCCCCCGCGGCTGGGCGACCCGGACGAGTACGCCAAGCTCGCCATGTGCATGATCGAGACCGGCTACTTCAACGCCGAGGACGTGCGCCTGGACGGCGCCATCCGCATGGCGCCGCGCTGAGCCGCGACGTCAGGGGTTTCGCGCCCGTCTGACGTGCGCGTAAGCTTCGGGGAGGACACGGCCGGGCCGGGGGTTTCGCACCCTCGGCCCGTCCCGCAAAGGGCGCCCGACAGAGGCGCGGAGGAGGACGACATGAAGACCCGTTTCACCGAGCTGTTCGGCGTCGAGCATCCCATCGCCCAGGGCGGCATGCAGTGGGTGGGCACGGCCGAGCTGGTTTCCGCCGTGGCCAACGCCGGCGGCCTGGGCTTCCTGACCGCGCTGACCCAGCCGACGCCCGAGGCGCTGGCCAAGGAGATCGCGCGCTGCAAGGAGATGACCGACAAGCCCTTCGGCGTGAACCTGACGATCCTGCCGACGCTGACGCCCCCGCCCTACGCGGAATACCGCGACGCGATCATCCAGGGCGGCATCAAGGCGGTGGAGACCGCCGGCTACAAGCCGCAGGAGCATGTCGACGCCTTCAAGGCCGCCGGCGTGAAGGTCATCCACAAGTGCACCGCCGTTCGCCACGCGCTGTCGGCCGAGCGGATGGGCGTCGACGCGATCTCGATCGACGGCTTCGAATGCGCGGGTCATCCGGGCGAGGACGACATCCCCGGCCTGATCCTGATCCCGGCCGCGGCCGACAAGGTGAAGATCCCGATGATCGCCTCGGGCGGCTTCGGCGACGGGCGCGGGCTGGTGGCGGCGCTGGCGCTGGGCGCCGAGGGCATCAACATGGGCACCCGCTTCTGCGCCACCAAGGAGGCGCCGATCCACGACGCCTTCAAGCAGGCGATGGTCGAGCATGACGAGCGCGCCACCGACCTGATCTTCCGCAGCTATCGCAACACCGCCCGCGTGGCGAAGAACGCGATCTCCCAGCAGGTGGTCGAGGCCGAGAAGGCGGGCAAGCCCTTCGAGGAGGTGGCCCACCTGGTCAAGGGCGTGCGCGGCCGCGAGGGCCTGACCTCCGGCGACACCGACCACGGCGTGTGGTCGGCGGGCATGATCCAGGGCCTGATCCACGACGTGCCGACGGTGAAGGAACTGATCGACCGGATCATGGCCGAGGCCGACGAGATCATCGCCCAGCGCCTGGCCCGCTTCGCGGGCGGCGCGGCCTCCGCCGCCGCCTGATCCCCGGACGGGGCGACGGACGGGCGCTCGCGCTTCGCGCCTCGCCCCGCCCGCCGTCCCCGTCCCGCGCCCGGTCCTGCGGGCGAAGCCTTTCCCGCCGCGTCGGCTCAGCCGGCGCGGCGGATTTCGTCGGGGGAGGGGGGCGCCGGGGCGGCCCACGCCGTCCCGTCGCGGTCCCGGGCGATCACGGCCATCGCCGCCTCCGCCTCCACGGGGCGGCCGAGCAGGTAGCCCTGGCCGCAGGCGCAGCCCAGGTCCCGCAGGCGGGCGAGCTGGGCCTGGGTCTCGATCCCCTCGGCCGTGGCGCGCACGCCCAGCCCGCGCGCAAGCCCCATCACCGCCGCCAGGATCTCGTCCCCGTCGCCCTCGTCGCCGGCGCGCGAGACGAAGCCCCGGTCGATCTTGATCGCGTCGAAACTGAGCCGGGCGAGCTGCGCGAGGCTGGAATAGCCCGCCCCGAAATCGTCCAGCGCCACCTGCACCCCGGCCTCCCGCAGCCCGTCGAGGATCAGCGCCCCCATGTCCGGGCAGCGCATCACCGCGGTCTCGGTCACCTCGACCTGCAGGCGCTCGGGGGGCAGGCCCGAGGCCTCGAGCGTGGCGAGCAGGCGCCCCGCCAGCTCCGGGTCGCCCATCTGGGCGGGCGAGAGGTTGAAGGACAGGCGCACCTCCGCCGGCCATCGCGTCGCCTCGGCGCAGGCCTCGGCCAGCAGCCGCTCGGACAGGCGCATGATCTGGCCCGTCTCCTCGGCCAGCGGCACGAATTCCTCGGGCGAAGCGGCGGGCGCCCCGTCGGCGCCGGTCCAGCGGGCCAGCGCCTCGAACGCCGCCAGGCGCCCGGTCTCGAGGTCGAACATCGGCTGGTAGACCAGCGAGATCGCCGGGTCCTCGGCCGCCTTCTCGCCGGGGGCCAGCGCGCGGCGCAGCCCGGTCTCCAGCGCGGCGCGTCGGGTCAGCGCGTCGCCCATCTCGGCGCGGTAGCGCACGGTATGGCCGCGCCCGCCGTCCTTGGCGGCGTAGAGCGCGGCGTCGGCCATGCCCAGCGCCGGGCCGGGGCTGCGCGCATCCTCCGGCAGCAGCGCCACGCCGACCGAGGCGCCCACGCGCACGGTTCCGCCCGGCACCTCCATCGGCTCGGCGAGGGCCGCGCAGATGCGCGCGCCCAGAGCCATCGCGTCGGGCACCTGGACGCGGTCGACGAAGATCGCGAACTCGTCCCCGCCCAGCCGCGCGATCACCCCGCCGGGGACCAGCGCGCGCAGGCGCATCGCGGTCTCGCGCAGCAGCGCGTCGCCGCCGTCGTGGCCGACCAATGCGTTGACCTGCTTGAAGCCGTCGAGGTCCAGGGCCAGCACGGCGCCCCGGTCCAGTCCGTCCGCCCCCGGGCTCGCGGAATCGCGGCGGTCGCCGCCCGCGCCCCAGGGCCGCTCCCCCGTCCGGCGGTCGGGGGCCCGGCGCCGCTCGGCCCCCTCCCGCGCGATCATCTCGTCGACGAAGCGGCGGTTGAACAGGCCGGTCAGCGGATCGTGCCGGGCGAGCCAGGCGACCTCCCCCTCGGCCCGGTCGCGTCCGAACTCGGCCCGGCGCAGGTTCAGGCCGCGCCGCACCAGGGTCGCCGTCGCCAGCGCCCCGGCGACGGTGAAGCCGAGCACGAGCTCGTCGAGCTCCCAGTCCTCATGCGCTTCCATCAGGGTCAGGACGTGGTCCATCGCGTCCAGCTCGCTGGCCAGGACGTAGACGGCCAGCCAGCACATCGCGAAGACGCCCTCCGCGCTGCATGCCAACGCCATCGCGCGCGCCGGAAGCCGCATGACCCAAACTCCTCGAACCCAAGTCCCCAAGCTTAGGTCTGGCCGAGTCGTCCTAAAAAAGGATTAACGCGCCCGAGCGCGGCCCCCTCGCTACCCCCGCCGCCCCGGTTGATTGCAATGCAAACGACATGAAACCGTGATCGGCGCGACATCGACCGGCGCTAGGCATCGCCCCCGGTTCGCCCGCGGTCCCCTCCGGGATGCGCGGGCTCCCGACGTCCAACCGAGGGATGACGCATGTTCCGCAAGACGCTGCTCGCCGCCGGCGCGCTGGCCGCCTCCGCCGCCGCCGCCCAGGCCCAGACCGAAATCACCTGGTGGCACGCCATGGGCGGCA
Organism: Albimonas marina; assembly: GCF_029223255.1. Classification (GTDB taxonomy): domain Bacteria; phylum Pseudomonadota; class Alphaproteobacteria; order Rhodobacterales; family Rhodobacteraceae; genus Albimonas. The sequence goes on along the minus strand of NZ_JARHUC010000005.1, from coordinate 158,294 downwards.
AGCTGGGCGAGGTGGTCAACGAGATCTCCACCCAGTTCAACGCCTCCCAGTCCGAGTACAAGATCACGCCCGTCTACAAGGGCGGCTACGAGGAGACGCTGACCAACGTCATCGCCGCCTTCCGCGCCGGCGAGCAGCCCAACATCGTGCAGGTGTTCGACGCCGGCTCGGCCACGATCATCGGCGCCAAGGGCGCGGTGCTGCCCGCCGAGGACCTGCTGAACGAGGCCGGCGCCGGCTTCGACGTCACCGACTACATCGACGGCGTGCGCTACATGTACGCCGACGCGTCGGGCAAGATGATCGGCATGCCGTTCAACTCCTCGACCCCGATCCTCTACTACAACACCGAGGCTTTGGAGAAAGCCGGCGTCGAGGCCCCCAAGACCTGGGAGGAGTTCGAGCAGATCGCGCCGAAGCTCAAGGCCGCGGGCTACGTGCCGCTGGCCCAGAGCCACATGCCCTGGATCTTCGTCGAGAACTTCTTCTCGCGCCACAACCTGCCCTTCGCCACGCAGAACAACGGCTACGACTCCGCCCAGAGCGTCGAGCTGCTGCTGTCCTCGACCCCTGAGATCCAGCATCACTTCGAGAAGCTGCGCGAGTGGCAGCAGGCGGGCCTGTTCGGCTACTACGGCCCCGGCTGGAACGACAACCAGCAGCCGTTCGAGAACGGCGACGTGGCGATGTGGATCGGCTCCTCGGGCTCCTTCGGCGGCCTGCAGCAGTCGATGAAGCATCCGTTCTCCTCGACCTTCCTGCCCTACTGGGGTTCGGTCGAGGGCGCGGGCGGGTCCACCTTCATCGGCGGCGCCGCGCTGTTCGCCCTGGCCGGCCATCCGGCCGAGGAGAACAAGGCCACCGCCGCGTTCTTCGAGTTCCTGACCTCGCCCGAGGTCCAGTACATGTGGCACCGCGAGACCGGCTACGTGCCGATCACCACCGCCGCCTACGAGATGGCCAAGGCCGACGGCTACTACGACGAGAAGCCCTCCGCCGAGACCGGCATCCTGCAGCTGATGCTGCCGGCGGGCGAGTGGACCAAGGGCTACCGCCTGGGCTTCTACCCGCAGGTCCGCGACGTCATCAACCGCGAGACGGGCAAGATCTTCTCCGGCGAGACCTCGGTCGAGGACGCGCTGAAGACGATCGACGCCGAGGGCGACAAGATCCTCGAGCGCTTCGCCAAGACCTCGGGCTGATCCCGGCCCCTCTCCCCGAACGGGGGCGCCCGCGCGGCGCCCCCGTCTCCACCTTGCGGGGACGCGCCATCCCGGCCCCTTCGTGGACGGTCGGCGCATCCCGGTCCCGGCGGCGCAGGCGCGCCGCGCCGATCCCCGCGTCCCGGCCCCCCTTCGATCTGACGAGCCCGAGCCCATGAAGAAGGCCCTCTTCGGCCCCTCCCCGACGCCGTACCTGCTGCTGCTGCCGCAGATGGCCATCGTCGCGATCTTCTTCCTGTGGCCCTCGGCCGAGGCGGCGATCTCCTCGTTCCATATCGAGGACCCGTTCTTCGGCACGCGCACCTTCGTGGGCGTCGACAACTACGTGGACGCGGTCACCAACGCCTCCTACGCGCGCGCCGCCTGGTTCACGGCGCTGTTCACCGTCGTGGTGGCGTTCGTGTCGCTCGCCGTCGCGCTGGCGCTCGCGGTTTCGGCCGACGCGGTGCTGCGGGGGCGGTCGAGCTACAAGACGGCGCTGATGTGGGTCTACGCCATCGCCCCCCCGGTGGCGGGGCTGGTGGGCTCGATGCTCTTCGACCAGCACATCGGCCCGCTGAAGACCTTCGCGGGCTGGCTGGGCTGGGACATGCGGGTGGGCTTCGACTACACCGACACCGCGATCGCGATGATGACCGTCGCCGCGTGGAAGCAGATCCCGGTGAACTTCATCTTCTTCCTCTCCGGCCTGCAGGGCGTGCCCAACAGCCTCAAGGAGGCCGCCTCGATCGACTGCCGCTCCCCGATCCGGCGCTTCTGGACGGTGGTGTTCCCGCTGCTCGCCCCGACCAGCTTCTTCCTGCTGATCATCAACATCACCTACGCCCTGTTCGAGACCTTCGGCCTCGTCGACGTGATGCTGAAGGGGGAGCCGGGCAACAACCCCGTCACCCTCGTCTACAAGGTCTTCCTCGACGGCTTCCGCGGGCAGGACCTGGGCGGCAGCTCGGCGCAGTCGGTGATCCTGATGGTCGCGGTGTTCCTGCTGACCGTCGTCCAGTTCCGCCTGATCGAGCGGCGCGTCCACTACGCCTGAGGACAGATCCATGACCGTCTCGACCGATCCCGCCCTCGCCGACTCCTGGTCGCGCGCCGCCGCCAGGGCGGGCGCGAAACGCCGCCGCGACCGGGTGCAGCTCTATCACCACGTCGTGCTGATCCTGGGCGTGCTGCTGATGGCGGCGCCCCTGCTGGTGGCCTTCGCCTCCTCGACCTACGACCCGATCGTGATCCACTCCGAGGGCCTCCAGCTCGGCTATGGCGGGCATTTCGCCGACACCTACGGCGCGGTCCTCTTCGACCGCGGCGGCTTCACCGGCGACATCACCGGGGTGCGGATGCTGTGGAACTCGGTCCTGCTGGGCCTGGGCTTCGCGGTGGGCAAGATCGTGATCTCGATGCTGGCCGCCTACGCCATCGTCTACTTCCGCATCCCCTTCGGCGCGCTCGCCTTCTGGATCATCTTCTCGACCCTGCTGCTCCCGCTCGAGGTGCGCATCCTGCCCTCCTACGAGGTGGTGCAGTCGATGGGCCTGCTGAACAGCTGGACCGGCATGATCCTGCCGCTGATCGCCTCGGCGACCGCGACCTTCTACTTCCGCCAGTTCTTCAAGTCCGTCCCGGACGAACTGCTGGAGGCCGCGCGCATCGACGGCGCGGGCCCGGTGCGCTTCTTCATCGACATCCTGGTCCCGCTGTCGAAGACCATGGTCGCCGCGATCTTCATCATCATGTTCGTGGTCGGCTGGAACCAGTACCTCTGGCCCGCGCTGATGACGACGGACGAGAGCCTGTTCACCATCGTCCGCGGCATCCGCCAGATCCTCCAGGTGTGGATCGGCGCCAACATCCCCGAGTACAACAAGGCCCTGGCCATGGCGATCCTGGCCATGCTTCCGCCCGCGCTGATCGTCCTGATCTTCCAGCGCGCCTTCGTGAAGGGCCTGGTGGAGACCGAGAAATGATCAAGATCCTGGAAGCCGCCGCGCACGACCACCTGTATTCCGAGCCCCCCGCCGCGGCCCCGCGCCCCGCCGGGCACGCGACGCTCGAGATCGAGGGGGCGGTGAAGCGCTATCCCAACGGCGCGCTCGCGGTGAAGGGCGTCGACATCCAGGTGGGGCAGGGGGAGCTGGTGGTCTTCGTCGGCCCCTCGGGCTGCGGCAAGTCCACCCTCCTGCGCATGGTCGCCGGCCTCGAGGACGTGACCGAGGGCGAGATCCGCATCGACGGCCGCCGCGTGAACGAGGCCGACCCGGCCGAGCGCGACATCGCCATGGTGTTCCAGAACTACGCGCTCTACCCCCACATGACGGTGCGCCGGAACCTCGCCTACGGCCTGCGCAACCGCAAGACCCCCAAGGACGTGATCGAGCGCAAGGTGGCCGAGGCCGCCGCCCTCCTCCAGATCGAGGAGTTCCTCGACCGCAAGCCCGCCCAGCTCTCGGGCGGCCAGCGCCAGCGCGTCGCCATGGGCCGGGCCATCGTGCGCGACCCCAAGGTGTTCCTCTTCGACGAGCCGCTGTCGAACCTCGACGCGCGCCTGCGCAACCAGATGCGGCTCGAGATCCGCAAGCTCCAGCGCCGGCTGGGCGTCTCCGCCATCTACGTGACCCACGACCAGGTCGAGGCGATGACCCTCGCCGACCGCATCGTGGTGCTGAACGGGGGCCTGGTCGAGCAGATGGGGACCCCGGCCGAGGTCTACGCCCGCCCCGCCACCACCTTCGTCGCCTCCTTCATCGGCGCGCCCGCCATGAACCTGGTCGCGGCGCGGATCGACCGCGGCGCCCTGCGGGTGGGCGAGGCCGCGATCCCCGCCCCCGCCGGCGCCCCCGACGGCCCCGTCACCGCCGGCCTGCGCCCGGAGAAGGCGCGCCTCGCCACGGACGCCCCGGGCCTGCCCTTCGCGCTCGAGGCGGTCGAGGAGCTGGGCGCCACCCGCCTCCTGCACGGGCTCGCCGCCGGCGCGCCGGTGGTGGTCGCGGCCGACGCCGCCCTGCCGATCCCGCGCGGCCCCCTGTCGCTGACCGCCGACCCCGCCGACCTGCACCTGTTCCACGCCCAGACGGGGGCGCGGCTGTGAGGCTCTCCGACGCCATCGCCGCCCGTCAGGGCGAGGCCCCGCCCACCTATCTCGACCTGCGCTTCGACGCCCGCGGCCACGCGCTGCCCGACCCGGGCTGCACCGTCGTCGCCCACGTCCGCGACCCCGCCGCCAACGCCGCGCTCGCCGCCGTGCGCGCGCGGATGGAGGATGCGGGCCTCGCCCGTTTCTGGGCCTGGCTGCCGCCGTCGTCGTTCCACATGACGATGTTCGACATCCTGCTGCACGGCCGCCGCGGCGCCGCCTGGCCGCAGGACCTCGACCCCACGCTCGACGGCCGCCTCGCCGACGCGCGGACGACCGAGCGGCTGCGCGGCTTCGCCCTCGACACCGCCCCCGTATTCCGCATGGCGCTCGACGGGCTCGCCCTCTCGCCCTCGGGCATGGGGGTGGCGCTGCGCGGCGAGACCCCGGCCGAGGACGCGCGCCTGCGCGCGCTGCGCGACCGGATGGCGGCGGCGACCGGCCTCTCGGCCCGCCCGGGGCATGCCGAGTACCGCTTCCACATCACGCTCGCCTACCTGATCGACTGGCCCGCGCCCCACGAGGCCGCCGCGGCCGACGCCATCCTGGCCGAGGCGGAGGCCGCGCTGCTCGACGCCCTCCCCGCCCTCGATCTCGGCCCGCCGGAGGTCTGCCTCTTCGACGACATGACCGAGTTCCGCCCCCTCTTCACCCTCGGCTGACGCGCGGCCCATGCTGCGTCGCCGCAGGGGGTTCAGCCCGCCCCCTCCGCTCCGCTAGGCTCCGCGCCGCAGCCAAGCGAACGGAGCGCGCATGTCCCGCATCCTGACCGTCACCCTGAACCCCGCGCTCGACCTCACCACGGGGGTCGAGCGGCTGGAGGAGGGCCACAAGATGCGGTGCGAGCCGCCGCAGATGGACCCCGGCGGCGGCGGCGCCAACGTCAGCCGCGCGATCCGCAAGCTGGGCGGCGCGTCTGAGGCCTTCATCTGCACCGGCGCCCCCCTCGGCCCCGCCTACCGCCAGCTGTTCGAGGCCGAGGGCCTGCCCGCCGTCTGGCACGACTGCGGCGTCCCCACCCGGCAGAGCATCGCCGTCCACGACCGCGAGAGCGGCGGCCAGTATCGCTTCGTCCTGCCCGGCGAGCCGTGGGGGGAGCCGGTCTGGCAGGGCGCCCTCGCCGCCCTCACCCAGGCGATGCGCCCGGGCGACCTGGTGGTCCTCTCCGGCTCCCAGCCCCCCGGCGTGCCCGAGGACTTCCCCCGCCGCCTCTGCGCGCTGGCCGGGCGCATCGGGGCGCGGGTGATCGTCGACACCTCCGGCCGCCCGCTGGCCGTCGCCGCCCAGCCCAACACCGGCGCCCATGTCCTGCGCATGGACCATTACGAGGGCATGGAGCTGATGGGCTGGACCGAGTTCGGCCCCCCCGAGGCCGAGCGCCTGGCCCGCGAGCTCGTCGACCGGGGCGCGGCCGAGATCGCCATCGTCACCCTCGGCGGCGACGGCGCCTGGGCCGCCACCGCGGACGAGGCCTGGCATTGCGCCCCCCCGAAGGTCGAGGTCCTGTCCTCCACCGGCGCCGGCGACAGCTTCGTGGCGGCGCTGGCCATCGGCCTCTCGGACGGGCGCCCCTTCGTCGAGGCGCTGGCCTTCGCCGTCGCCGCCGCCGCCGACGCGGTCACCACCGCGGGCACCGACCTGTGCACCCTCGACGGAACCCTCGCCAAGCTCGAGCAGGTGACGCGCGAGCGGTTCTGAGCGCCGCCCCCGAAACGCAAACCGCCGCCGCCGGGGCCCCGGCGGCGGCGGTCTCGATGCGTCGGCGGGCGGGCGTCAGGCCGCGGCGGGCTCCACCGCGTCGGTCACGAACACCGCCACCTGGTCCTCGCCGCCCAGCGCCTCGGCCGCGAAGGCGAACATCGAGCCGTAGCGGCGCGCCACCGCGTCGAGCGCGGTCTGCAGGTAATCCGCCTCGACCCGGCGCAGCGCCTCGCGCGCCATCTCCGGCACCGCGCTGACGGTGGAGTTGGCCGGCGGCGCCCACAGGTCGTTGGTGGCGAGGTAGTCGGCCATCACCGCCTCCTCCGCCGCGCCCAGCGTGCCCAGGATCATCGCGCCCGCGAAGCCGGTGCGGTCCTTGCCCGCCGCGCAGTGCCACACGATCGGGCGGCCGCCGCTCTCGTGCGCCAGGCGCAGCAGGTCGTGGAAGACGTCGGCGTTCTCCTCGACGTAATAGCGGTAGGTCTCGCGCATCGCCTCGCGCGCGCTCTCGCGGTCCAGCTTGCCGGCCTCGTGCAGCTCGCGCACGCGGTCGCCGGTCTTGGGCTCGATGGGCAGGGCCACGCGGCGGTCGCGGATCGAGTCCGGCAGCACGTAGGCGTTCGCCGCCGCCTCGTCGCGCCCGCGCAGGTCGATCACCGCGTAGGGGTCCAGCGCCTCCAGCGCCTCCAGGCCCGCGGGGCCGAAGGTGCGGGGCGAGGCGCAGCGGTAGAAGCGCTTCTGGCGCACCCGGCGGCCGTCCGGCAGCTCCAGGCCGCAGAAGGAGCGGAAGTTCGGCGCGTCGGGGTGCAGCAGACTGGCCATGATCGTGTTCCTTTGCTCTTGCCTGCGGAAGGGGCAGGGACCCTGCGGCGCGCCTGCCTGTCGGCAGGGAAGGTTCTAGACCCTTCCGCTCCGCCGCGTCCGGCGACGCGGGGTCGCGGGGCGCAGGGGGGACGGGACGGGAGCGCGGGGCTCCGCGCCGACCCCCACGTCATCGCTCCCCCCGCCGCCCGGCGCAACCCCGCGCCTCGCCGCGCCCCGTCCGCCCCCGCCTCTCCCCCCCGCCCGCCTCTCCCCCGCTCGCCGCTTGCGCCCGCGCCCGGCCGCCCCCTACAGTCCCCCCGACGTGCGTGAGGCGAGGGAGGACCGGCCGGTGACCGCCGAGACCGTGATCCTGTGCGCCGCCCCCTACGCCGCCGAGCCGGCGTGGCTGACCCCCGCCTGCGAATCCGCCCTGCGCGAGGAGATCGCCGCCGCCTTCCCGCCCGAGGCCGCGGTCGCCTACACCTGCCCCTCGGCCGGCCCCGGCCTGATCTTCGCCGAGGCGGCCCTCGCCCGCGGGGCCGAGCTGCACCTGTTCCTGCCCTGCGCGCCCGACGACTTCGCGCAATGGCACGTGGCCCCCGCCGGCCCCGGCCACCTCGCCCGGTTCGAGGCCGTGCGCGCCGCCGCCGCCCGCTTCGAAACCTCGGGGGAGGAGCGCCTGGCCGGCGACGAGATCCAGCTCCGCTTCAACAACCAGGTCCTGCAGGGCCTCGCCCGCCTCCATGCCGAGAACCGGGGCGGCGCCGCCCGCCTGCTGGCCTGCTGGAGCCCCTCGGCCCCGGCCGAGCCCGGCTCCCCCGCCGACTTCATGGACCAGTGGCCCGAGATCGAGCGGCTGTCCCTGATCGACCTGGACGATCCCCGCGGCGACGCCCGCGCGGGCGCGCCGGCGGACATCGACCCCGACCTCGGCGCGCTCGCCTTCGGCGCCAGCCCGCTGGTGGTGCGCGCGATCTTCTTCGCCGACCTCGCCACCTACTCGACCTTGCGCGACGAGCAGGTGCCGCTCCTGTGGGACTTCCTCGCCGAGGTGCAGACCCGCATCGAGGCGCGCGCGACCGCCCCGATCCTGATCAACACCTGGGGCGACGCGGTCCACGCCGCCGCCGAGACCGCCACCGACCTCGCCGGCTACGCGGCCGAGCTGACCGCCGGCGTGGCGGAGCTCGAGCTCGAGCGCTTCGGCCTCGAGGCCCGCCCCCGCTTCCGCGTGGCGCTTCACGCGGGCCCCGTCTACGTCGGCCTGCACCCGCTGACCGGCCGCTCGATGATCTTCGGCCACCACGTGAACCGCGCGGCCCGGATCGAGGCGGTGGCCGCGCCGGGGGAGATCTACGCCTCCCAGCATTTCGTTGCCCTGCTGCGCGCCGAGATGGACGCGGCCGAGCACGAGGCCCGCCTGACCGGGCGCCCCGTGCCGCCCGCCTTCGCGGTCGACTACGTGGGCGAGAAGGAGCTGCCCAAGAAGTTCGGCCGCGAGACGGTCTACCGCGTGCGCCCCCTCGCCCCCGCCCTCGCGGAGGCGCGGCGATGAGCGGGCCCGCCCTGCGCCTGGTCCTGGCCAACGATCTCGCCGAGGTCGGGCGCCTGGCCGAGGCGGTGGAGGCGTTCTGCGAGGCGCAGGACCTGCCGATGGGCGCCGCCCACGCGCTGGCGCTGTCGCTGGACGAGCTTTTGACCAACACCATCGGCTACGGCTATGAGGACGGCGCGACGGGGCGGATCGAGGTCTCGATCACGCTCTCGGACGGGGCGGCGACGGCGGTGGTGCGCGACGACGCCCGCCCCTTCGACCCCACCGGGGCCGAGGCGCCCGACGTGGACGCGGAGCTCGACGACCGCGCCGTGGGGGGGCTGGGCATCCACCTGGTGCAGTCGATGATGGACGAGGTCGCCTACGCGCGCCGCGACGGGATCAACGAGGTGACCCTGGTCAAGCGGCTGGACGGCTAGGCGACGCACGAGACGCAGGAGAGGGGAGAGCGACGGTGGAGATCCAGACGGAGACGGAGGGCGGGGTCGCGGTGATCCGCCCGGTGGGGCGGGTGGACAGCAACTCGGCCCGCGCGCTGGAGGAGGCGCTGCTGCCCCGCTTCGACGGGAGCGAGCCGGTGCTGGTGGACTTCGCCGCGCTCTCCTACATCTCCTCGGCGGGCCTGCGGGTGCTGCTGCTGGGTGCGCGCCGCTCGAAGGCGACCGGCGTGGCGCTGGGCCTGTGCGGGATGAGCGCCCCGGTGCGCGAGGTCTTCGACATCTCCGGCTTCGCCAAGCTGTTCCGCATCTGGCCCGACGCCCCCACCGCGCTGGCCGAGCTCTCCGCCGGCTGACCGGCTCCGCGGCCGACCCTCCGGAGCGGGGCGGTCCCTCGCCCGGCCGTCCTCACCCCCCGACGTAGACCTTGCGCACCGCGGCGCCGATCTGGGCGAGGGGGACGTTGGGGGCGCAGTCCATGGCCTCGGCCAGCGCCTCGACCGGGGCGCGGGCGTCGAGCAGGATCGCCTGCGCGCCGGGGCCGACCGCGCCCTCGGGCGCGTCGGTCGCATCCAGCATCGTGAGGTTCATCGCGACGCCCCCCACCACCGGGGCCGGGACCTCGCCGAAGCGGGGCCGGCCGGCCTGCGCATAGGCCTGCGGCAGCCCGTCGGCGTAGCCCGCCGCCACCGTGGCGATGCGCGAGGGCCGCGCCAGCACCCCCGCGCCGCGATAGCCCAGCCGCCGCCCCGCCGGATGCTCGGTCACCGCGACCACGGGGGCCGCCAGCGAATAGCAGGGCCGCAGCCCCGGCTGGAAGCGCACCGAGGTCTGGGTGCCGACCAGCGCGCTCCCCGCCCGGGCGAGGTCCAGCCGCCACTCCGGCCCCATGAACAGCCCCGAGGAGGCCGAGAGGCTCAGCGCCGCCTTCGGCAGCCGCCCCGCCATCCGCCGCAGCCGCGCCCGCTGCGCGGCGTTGCCCGGATCGTCGGGCAGGTTGTAGGCCGCGAGATGCGTGACCAGCGCCACGACCGAGAGCCCCGCGAGCCCTTCGGTCCCCAGCCGCTCCGCCTCCGTCTCCGACAGTCCCAGCCGTCCCAGCCCGGTGTCGAGCTGCAGCGCCACCTCCATCGCCGCCCCCGTGGCGGCGGCATGGCGGCCGCAGCGCGCGACCTCCTGGGGCGAGACCAGCGCCGGGATCGCCGGCAGCGCCGCGAAGTCCGCCGGCGCGCCGCCTGCCAGCCCCATCAGGCAGAAGACCCGCGCCCCGGGCAGGGCCGCGCGCAGGCGGGCGGCCTCGGCGAGGTCGTTGACCCAGAAATCCCGGCACCCGGCGCCGTCCAGCGCCCGCGCCACCGCGACCAGTCCCAGCCCGTAGGCGTCGGCCTTCAGCACCGCCGAGAGGCCCCCGCCCCCCGCCAGCCGCAGGCACGCCGCCCAGTTCGCCCGGATCGCGTCCAGATCGACCGTCAGCACCGGGCGCATCTCCGGCCGCGCCGCCTCGGCCGGCGGCGCGTCGCCGGATCGGGCCGGCGCCGGACCGAGGCCGCCTTCCCCGCCGCCGGTCCCCGCAGAGGCGCCCTCCGCCCCCGCGGCCTCGCGGGCGTCGACGGGCTTCTCCGTGGAGGGGCCGTGCGAGGACCCATGCCCGAGATCCGGGGGCGCGCCCTCGCTCCCGCCCAGCGCGCGGGCGTCGGGATCCTCGGCTCGGCTCATGGGCGGGCGTACCACAGGTCGCGGCCGCCGTCGGGGCGGCGGCGCCAGCGCAGGCCCAGGCGCCCGGCCTCCAGCGCGGCGCGCTGGGCGGGGGCGTCCTCGGCGGGCAGCCACAGGCCCTCGGCGCCCTCGGGCGGGGGCGCCTCGGCCGCGGTCGCGGCGGGCGTCGCCGCGCGCCGCCACATCAGGTAGCGCAGGTGGCCGCCGTATTTCTCCTCCAGCGCGCGCACCGCGAAGCCGCCGGCCATCAGGTTCGCCCAGCTCCGCGGATTGCCGGGCGCCGCGGTGGCGTAGAGATGCTCGATCCCCAGCCGCGCCCCCTCCGTCACCCGCCATTCGATGAACCGGTCGTGCAGCCCCGCCCCCCAGTCCCCCGGACGCACCCCCGCCCCGGCGAGCTTCGCCAGCCCCTCCGCCGCCGGGATGCCGAGGTAGGGCCGCGCATCCTCCGACGGCGGCAGGTGGAGCTGCAGCACGCCGTAGCCCAGCAGCTCCCCGTCGCGGAAGGCGCCCAGCAGCCGGCCCTCGCCGCCCAGCAGCCGCTCGAAGAACCCCCGGTCCTCGGGCTTCACCAGCTTCGGGTCGCCCACCGCGGCCATGGCCAGCAGATGCACCGCGTAGACGCGGTCCAGGTCCGCGGGTCCCAGCGCGCGGAACGTCGGCGCCGCCGCGGAGGCGCCCTGCGTCGCCCCCGGCCCCGGCGCGTCCTGCGTCGCCGCCTCGCGGCCCCTCTGGTCGCCCGGTGCGCTCATCCCGCGGTCTCTCCTGCATCGGGGGCGATCGAAAGGGCAGGGGGGCGATCCCCGGCCGCCCCCCGCCGGCGCCCGGATCCCCCCGCCCGTATCCCCGCGGCCTCAGCCCGTCAGGACCTCGGCGTAATTCAGCATCTCGATGGGCGGATACAGGTCCAGCGCCTCGGCCACCGGCAGATTGATGATCAGCGAGAACCGCTTCAGCGTCTCGATCGGGATGGTCCCCGGATCCTCCCCGTCGCGCAGCACCCGCGCCGCCTTCGAGGCCGCGAGCTGCCCCACCGAGTAATAGCGCGAGATCAGCCCCACCAGCGCGCCCCCCTTGCGGATCGCGAGCTCCGCCGCCCCGAAGGTCGGCAGCCGCTGGTCCAGCGCCGCCGGCACCACCCGGTCGTACTGGGTGCCGAGGAAGGTGTCCGGCAGCAGGTAGAGCCAGTTGGCCCCCGCCGCCTTGATCTCGGCGATCAGCTCCTCGATCCCGTCGGGCGTGGGGCGGGCGTCGCCGTCGATGCGGAACTGCCGCTCGACCAGGTCGAAGCCCATCTCCCCGCGCAGGCGGCGCAGCTCGTCCACGATGGCGACCGAGTTCTCCTCGGACGCGGTGTAGAGCACGCCCAGGCTCTCGATCGGGCGGTAGGAGTGCATGGCGCGCAGCTGCGTCTCGGGCGGCACGATGTGCACCGCGCCCGTGACGTTGCGCGCCGGCGCCTCGTTGCTCTCGACCAGGCCCGACTTCTCGGGGGCCGAGACCAGGGCGAAGACCACCGGGATGTCGTGGATATGCGCCGCGGGATCGGGGTCGTCGTGGCGCCCCGCGATGCCCAGCGTGACCGAGGTGCCCCAGGTCACCACCAGGTCCGGCTTCTCGGCGCGGATCTCCTCGACGAAGCCGGGGAGCTTGGCGGGGTCGCGGTCGGCGTCGCGCTCGATGAACTCGGCGGCGATGCCGTTGGCGGCGAGGTAGTCGTCGAACCCGTCCTCGACCTCGGTGCGCCCGCGGTAGGTGACGCGGTAAATGCGCCAGGGCCGCGCCTGCGCCCGGCCCGGCCCGGCGGCGCCGGCGGCCAGCAGGCCCGCGGCGCCGCCCAGGAAGGCGCGCCGGCCCAGGCCCGCGGGTGCATCGTTCGCGCTCATCGCTCAGCCCTCCACGCCGTCGGCTTCCAGGTCCCGCGGCCGCAGCGCCAGCGCGGCCAGCCCGAAGGCCAGGGCGCAGGCCATCACCGCGCCCCCCACGATCATCGCCGCGCCCGCGAAGCCGTAAAGCCCCAGCAGCGCCCCCGCGACCGGCGGCCCCAGGGCGTTGCCCGTGCGCTCCACCAGCCGGAAGATGCCGTAGACCGAGCCCTCGGTCACCTCGTGCGCGTGCCGGCGCCCGTAGTCCCCCACCAGGCCCGAGAGCGCGGCGATCGAGATCGCCTGTCCCAGCCCCAGCCCCAGCAGCATCACGGCGATGCGCGCCGGCTCCTGCGCGCCGCCGCCCGCCAGCGCGAAGGCCGAGGCGCCGGCGACCAGCCCGCCCGCCGCCACGAAGCCCGCCCGCGCCTGCCAGCGGTCGGCGAGCTTCGCGCAGGCCGGCACCAGCAGCACCATCACGATGGGATAGATCATCAGCATCCGCCCCGTCGCCGCCTGGGTGGAGCCCAGCGCCTCGAGCTGCAGGGGCACGAGGAAGAAGCAGAAGGCCACCAGGATGATCTTCGCGGGCATCGCGCACAGGAAGAACAGGGCGGCGAGCGAGGGCGAGGCGACAACGCGCCCGAACTCCCGCCAGCGGATCGCCGGTCCGCCCGCGCGCACCGGCCCCGCCTTCGGCATCACCAGCCAGGCCAGCAGCAGCGACAGGCCCGCGAAGAGCCCGGCCACCAGGAAGGTCCCCGGCACGCCCGCCCGGTCCACCAGGATGCCGCCGATGGGCGGCCCGCAGACACCCGCCACCAGGATCGCCGAGATGAACACCGCCATGCCGGAGGAGCGCTGCGCCGGCTCCGTCGCGTCGATCACGTAGCCCTGCGCCCCCACGAACACCATCGCGAAGCCGAACCCCGTCAGCGCCCGCAGCGCCGCGAACACCGCGAGCCCGTCGGCGAAGGCCGAGGCCGCGTACCCCACCAGCCCCACCGCCCCCCCGACGGCGAGCGAGCGCCGCCGCCCGATCCGCTCGGTCACCCCGCCCAGCAGCGGCTGGCAGATCGCGACCACGGCGAGGAAGGCCATCATCGGCAGGGCCGCGACGAAGGCCGGGTCCATCCCCGCCAGCGCGCCCTCGCCCTGCGCGGCCTGCGCCAGCGCGCGGACATGCACGGGCAGGAAGGGGCGGGTCAGCTCCTCGGCCAGCATGAAGACGAAGAGGGGCGCGCGCACCGCCATCACCTTGCCCGCGCCGCCCGCGCCCAGCATCTGGCCCAGGCCGAAGCGGTCCTGCAGCATCTCCAGCGCCTGGCGCGCGGCGCGGTCGCCGCTCTCGACCGCGCGGTCGCGGATCTGGGCGTAGGCCGCGTGCACCCGCTCGATCCGCCCGTCGAGCGCCCGGGCCAGCGCCCCGAACTCGCCCCGCGCCTCCACCGGCTGGTGGCTGCGCAGGTCCCCGCGGGAGATGTTGTGCAGCCGCCGCTCGACCCCCTCGATGGCGGCGTAGAGCCCGTCGCCGAAGCCCACGTAGATCAGCTCAAGCGCCACCACCGCGGTCACGAACATGACGATGGCGAGGTCGATCCACAGCGTCGAGACCACCTCCCGCGCAAAGGCGGGATCGAGCCCCACGGTCACCGTGTAGGCCGGCGCGTCCGGCCCCGCCCGCGGCACCGGGCGCGAGACGAGATCGCCGCCCGAGGTCTGCTCCTCGCCCTCGGCGAAGACGATCCGCAGCGGCGCGCCGTCCGGTCCCTCGAGCGCGATCCACGCCACGTCGTCGTTGGCCGCCACGAGGCGCGCGAAGTGCTCGTCGAGCCCGTGCAGCTTCTCCGCCGGGATGCCCAGCGCCAGCGCCTTGCCGATCAGGGCGGCGCTCGAGTCCGCCAGCGTGACGGCCTTGCGCTCGATCTCGGGCGAGAGCACGGCCTCCGCCCGGCGCACCGTCTCGAAGGAGATCGCGACCAGCGCCACCATCAGCGCCGCCAGCAGCGCGGCCGAGAGACGGACCCGAAGGCTCCTCATCGCGCCCCGCTCCCCCCAGCGCTGCTCAAGGCCGCGCCGCTCCCCGCCGCGCCCGCTCCGGCGTCCGGCGCCGCGCGCCCCGCTCCCCACGTCCCGCGCATCGCTCCCCCGTCTCCCCGGTTCCCGTCCTGCGTCGCCGCGGCGCCGGTCCCCCGGCGCCGGCCGTCCCCGTCCTGCGCCTCGTCCCGCCCCTCGCGGCCTGAGGCCCTCACCGCCGCGCGCCCGGGCGCAGGCCGGCCATCTCGTTCTCCGCCTGGGCGATCATGTCCGCGTGCTCGGCGTCGCTGGCGCGGCGGGCCTTGGCGCGCAGGCGGCTGAGCAGGGCGAGCGCCAGCAGGCAGCCGGTCAGCACCGCGCCCGCGCCCGCGGGCGCCGCGCCCCACAGCACGTCGCGGCGCAGCTCGGCCACGGTCGCGTCCATCGCGGCGTCGTCGAGGCGCACCAGCACCTCCCCCGCCGGCTGGCCCAGCGCGCCGATCACCGGCTGCGCCTGGCGGAAGGCGGGGTCCTCGCCCTCCGGCGGCTCGGTCTCGCCCACGCGGGTCGCGGCGCTCGAGAACAGGATGCGCCCGTCGGGGGCGGTCACGTCGATCGACAGGATCAGCGGGTCGGTCGCGGCCTGGCGGGCCAGCAGCTCGGCCAGCGTGCGCTGCTCGCTCAGCCGGATGCCGAAGCCCTGGGCGGCGGTGGCGTCGGCGGCGATGTCGGTGGCGATCATGTCGGCGCGGGCGCGCACCAGGTCGAGATAGGCGGTGCGCACGCCCGAGAAATTCAGGTAGGCCGCCAGCGCCATGGCGAAGCCGATGATGGCGGCGAAGACGGGAAGGGTGCGGGCTGCGAGCCGAATCATCGGGGGGTCCGCCGGGAGCAGGCGTTGCGACAGGGCCGGAACGGCTTGAAAACGCTACCACGCCGCTTCCCCAGCGCACAGGCCCCACCCCGCCCCGCCGCCCGGAAATGCACTCCCCCTCACGGCCCGCGCCCCCCCGGCGGCTCGCGCGACGGTCGCTGCCGCAGGCGCCGCGTCGACCGTCGCGCGGGCCCCGGCGTTCCGCCCGCGGCGCGAGGCGCCCGCCGCGCCCGGCCCGGCCGCCGCCCGGGGGCCGGCGCCGCGCCCCGCGCCCCGCCGCCCGGCCTCCCCCCGCGCCCGGGAAATCCCCGCCCCTCCCGCCGCTTCCGCGATTTCGGCGGGTGACAGGCCCCGGGGCGCGGGCTAGCGTGACGCGGTTCCGTCCCGCCCGCCCATTCCCGCGTCCCCCGTCGCCCGAGACCCCCCGCCCGATGGCCCCCAGCTCCCGGATCCTCCTGGCCCTGGCGGGCGTCACGGCCGCCGCGCTGGCGCTCGCCGCGGCGCTGGTCTTCGGCGGGCTGGACCGGCTGGGCCTGCGCTCGGCCGAGGCGAACATGGACTTCCTCCTCGCCCAGCTCGGCGGCTCGATCGAGGCGAACGTGGGCCTCGGCCTCGCGCTGCCGGACGTGCGCGTCGCCCAGGGCCTGGTCGAGCAGGCCAAGGCCGCCGACGACCGGGTGCTGGCGGTCGAGGTCTTCTCCCCCGCCGGCGTCTCGCTGTTCAACACCGACCGCGGCGCGGTCGGCGAGGCGGTGCCCGAGGCCTGGCGGCGCGCCGTCGCCTACCGCCTGGTCGACGACCGCTGGCGGGTCGAGGAGCTGGGCGCCATCGTGGTGGGCGAGGCGCTGCGCAACGATTTCGACGAGCCGGTGGGCTACGTCGCCGCCACCATCTCCGACGCCGCCCGCGCCCGCCATGCCGAGGGGCTGGCCGCGGTGCTCGCCGCCCGCGCCGCCTGGGCCGCGCCGCTGGCGCTGGCCCTGGCGCTGGCCGCCGTGGCCTGGGCCCTTTCCCGCACCACCCGCGACCTGCGCCGCCTGATCGAGGGGCTGACCGGCGCCGTCGAGCCCGCCCCCGGCTCCGCCGCCGCCCGCGTGCGCGCCGCCGCCGATCGCGCCGTGCGCGACCACGACCGCGCCGCGGCCGAGGTCCTCGCGGCCGACGAGGCCTGAGCGCGCATGGCCCGACCCGCGCCCCGTCCGGTCCACGCCCCCTGTCGGACCTCCGCCCGCGACCGGGCGCCCGTCCGAAACCTGCCCCTCGCCCGCCGCCCGGCCGCCGCCCTCCGCAAGTCCCTCGCCAGCGGCCCGGCCGTGGCATTCAACCAGGACCCCATCCGCCAACCGTTCCTCGCCTGCGGCCCGGTCTTCGACTTCCTCCCGTCTCCCTCCCGCCGCCCGGCCCGCGCCGGCGAGGCGCGCGCATGAGCCGGCCCGCCCTCCTCTCCGGGCGCGCGGCGCGCGGGCGGGTCTGGGGGCCGGCGCTCGTGGTGGCGCTGGCGGTCGCGCTCGCGGTGGGGCTGGCGGGGCGGCTGATGCTGGGGGCGGGGCTCGCCTACTCCGTCCCCGCGCTCGCGGATTCCACCCGGGCCGGCGCCGTCGCGGTGGGCCAGGCCGTGGCCGGCCAGTTCGCCCGCGCCCTCGACCTCGGCATCCCGCTCGCGCGGCTGCCCGACGTCGCCCCCTATCTCGAGCGCATCGCCCGCGACGCCCCCCAGGTGCAGGCGCTGGCGCTGCTCGACGCCGACGGCCGCCCCCTCGCCGCCACCGCCGAGCGGGTGGAGGGCGAGCGCATCGCCATCTCCGGCGCCGCCGGCGAGGCGACCCTGGTGGTCGCCGCCGCCTCGCCCCTGCTCGACGAGGCGATGGCGCGCCTGCGCGCGGCGCTGACGCTGACCGCGCTGCTCGCCGGCGCCGCGGCGGGGGCGGTGACGGCGGGGTTCCTCGGCCTCGCCCAGGCGCCCGCCCGCCGCCGCCTGCGCCGCGCGGTCGAGCGCGCCGCCGAAGGCGATTTCGCGCAGGCCCCGCCCCCCGGCGCCCGCGGCCGCTTCGCCGAGGCCGCCGAGGCGCTGGGCGCCCAGGTCGAGCGGGTGCAGGCCGCGCGCCTGCGCCTGATGGAGGCCGCCGCCACCATCCGCGCCATCGACTTCGACGGCAGCCTCGGCCGGCGGATCGAGCCGGTGCTCGCCGCCGTCGCCGCCCGCTGGACCCTGCCCGCGACGGAGGAGGAGGAGCTCGACCCCCGCCGCGCCCTCGCCTCGCCGGGCGCCGCCGTGCCGGGCTCCGCCGCTCCGGCCGTCTCATCTCCCGCCGAGCCGTCGCTCCCCTCGCCCGAGCCGGCCCAGCCCCAATCCGCTCAACCCCGCCCCGCGCCGATGCCCTCCGCGCTGCTGGCCGCCACGCCGGCCGCCGCGGCCTCGGTGGTCTCGGCGAGCCTCGCCGAGCCGCACGCCGACGATCCGGCCGCGTCCCGCCCGCCCGTGCGCGAAGCCGCGGCCCCCGGTCCCGCAGCGCTTGGGCCGCGGCCGTCCGAGACCGCCCCCCCCGCGTTCGACCCCGCCGCCGACGCCGGCGCCTGTCGGCTGGCGCTGACGCTGGCGATCTGGACGGGGGCGGCGCCGCTGGTCGCGAACTTCGCGCTCGACCGCGGGTCCGAGTGGGCCTCGCCCGCCTGGCAACCGGCGGTCCCCCTGCTGATCGAGCTCGCGGCCCTGCTGCTCGGCGCCCTCGCCGGGCGGGGCGCGGCGGGCCGGGTCGCGCTGCTGCGCGCGCTGGCGCTGGCGCTGACCGGCGCCTGCCTCGCCGCCACCTACTGGTGCCGCTCGTGGGAGCTCTTCGCGGCGCTGCGCCTCGGCGCGGGCCTCGGCGCGGGGTTCGCGGGCGCGGCGCTGGCCAAGGCCTTCGCGCCCGCCGCCTCGCCGCGCGCGGTGCGGGCCCTGCTGATCTTCGCGGCGCTCGTCGCAGGCCCCCTGCTGGGCGGCCTGCTGGGCGAGGCGGTCGGTCGCCGCGCCGCCTTCCTCGCCCTCGGCCTCGCGGCGCTGCTGGCGACGCCGGCGCTGGCCGCGGGCGCCCCCTCCGCCCGCCTGGCTCCCGCCCGGCACGCGCCCGAGCCGCCGGCGACGCGCGCGCTGGCGGCGATGGCGGCGGCGGCGGCCGCCGCCGCGGCGCTGGTCGCGCTGCCGCTGGGGGCGGGCTACGACGACTATCTCTCGGGAGGCGGCCTCGCGGCCGCGATCGGCCTCGCGGCCCTCCTCGCCCCGCGCCTGCCGACCGCCGCCGGCGCCGTGGCGCTGGGCCTCGCGGGGCTCGCGCAGCTCGTCGCGGCGCCGCCCGCCATGCTCGCGGCCGACCTCCCCGCGGCGCTCGCCTCCCCCGCGGCGAGCCTCGCCGCGCTCCTCCTCGCCAGCCTCGCCATGGGCGCGGCGCTGGGCGCGGCGGCGCCGGCGCGGGGCGGGCGCGGCGGGCTCGCCGCGCTTGCGCTGGGGGCGGCCGCGGGCCTCGCCGCCGCCGGCCTCGCCCGGGCGCTCGCGGCGCCGATGGGCGCGCCCACGCTGGTCTTCGCCGCCCTCGCCCTACTTGCGGCCCTGCTCCTGCGCCGGCGGGAGGGCTGAGCCATGCTTCTCTCCACCCGCATCGCCATCATCGTCAGCCTCGCCTTCGCGCTCGCCTTCGGCGCCCTCGTCGCCATCGGCCTGCAGCGCGAGTCCCTCGCCATCCAGCCCCACACCCGCGTCGCCATCGCCGGCGAGGCCGCGCTGTGGCGCAAGATCGTCGAGCTCGAGACCCTGCGCCTGTCGGAGCTGCGCGAGGCCATCGCCGGCGACGCCGCGGTGCAGGAGGCCGCCGCCGCCGCCGACCTCCCCCGCCTGCGCCGTCTCGGCTCGGTCCTGATGCGCGCGCGGCTGATGGCGGACGAGGTCTCCGACCTCCAGATCCTCGACGCCCAGGGGCGGGTGATCTACGCCTCCGCCGCCCAGGCCGAGCCGCCGCCGCTGCTCGACGTCGCCACCATCGGCGCGATCCTGAACGGGCGCCCGCTGGGGGGCGTGCGCCAGATCGCGCCGGGGGCGTTCCGGGTGATCTCGGCGGCCGAGTTCGGGGCCTGGAACGGCGCCCCCGCGGTGATCGCGGTGGGGGTGAACGCCGCCCGCCCCCTGCAGGACTTCGCCCAGGCCATGCAGGCCGAGGGCTACCTGCTCTCCACCCGCGGCCGCCTGGTCGAGGGCACCGACCCCCGCCTGTGGCGCGCGCTGGGCGTCGAGCTGCCCCAGCGCCAGGGCGTGGTGCGCCAGGCGCCGCTCGACGACCGGCTCTACTCGGTCACCGCCATTCCCATCGCCGACATCTCCTCGGGCACGGCGGGGCTGCTGGTGGCGGTGCAGGACGCCACCGACAGCCTGCGCGCGCTGGGCCGGCTGACGGCCGCGACGCTGGTGGTGATGGCGGCGGTGGCGCTGGCGACGGTGGGGGGGCTGTGGCTCTATCTCCGGGTCAGCTTCGCGCCCCTGCAACGCGCGGTCGGCACGCTCGGCGCGCTGGCGCGCGGGGACATGACCGCCCGCCTGCCGGCCGGGGGCGACGACGAGATCGGCCAGATCGCCTCCGCCGTCGCCCGCCTGCGCGGCAGCCTGCGCGCGCTCGACGACGCCCGCCGCCAGCGCGAGCTGCAGCGCCGCCGCCAGGAGCGCTTCGTGCGCCGCCAGATGGAGGCGCTGGCCGAGACGCTGGAGCCCGGCGCGCGCGAGGAGGTGCTCGCCGACCTCCGCCGCATCGTCGCCGCCACCCGCGGCGGCGCGCCCGCAAGCCCGACGCCGGTGCAGGCCTCGCCCGCCCCCGAGCCCGCCGCGCCCGAGGCCCCCGCCGACCCGATGGCCCGCCTGATCCGCGAGGACGACCAGCTCGGCCCCATCGCCGCGGTCCTCCAGCAGATGTCGGGCCGGGTGGTCGACCAGCACCGCCGCCTGTCGGAACTCGTCGCCCGCCTGCGCGAGGCGCTGGTGCGCGAGACCCGCCTCGCCTCCCTCCAGCAGGAGCTGGCGATCGCGCGCGACCTCCAGCACTCGGTCCTGCCCGCGGACATGGCCCACCGGCCGGGCTACGCGGTGAAGGGGGTGATGGAGTCGGCGCAGGAGGTCGGCGGCGACTTCTACGACTTCTTCGAGCGGCCCGACGGCCGGCTGGTCTTCGTGATCGCCGACGTCTCGGGCAAGGGCGTGCCGGCGGCCTTCTTCATGGCGATCTCGCGCACCCTGCTGAAGGCCATCGCTCTCTTCGAGCCCGACCCCGCGCAATGCGTGCGCCAGCTCAACGACCTGCTCGCCGTCGACAACGACCGCATGATGTTCGTGACGCTGGTCTTCGGCATCTTCGACCCCGCCACCGGCCGGGCCGAGATCGTCAACGCGGGCCACCTGCCGCCGGTGCGCCTCGGTCCCGCCGGCGCGGTCCTCGTGCCCTCCACCGGCGACATGGCCGTGGCGGTGGCCGACGGGCTGGAGTTCACCACGCTCGCCCTCGACCTCGCCCCGGGCGAGAGCCTCGTCCTCTACACCGACGGCGTGACCGAGGCCTTCGACGCCGGCGGCGACCAGTTCGGCGAGGACCGCCTGGTCGAACGCCTCGCGCCGCTGGGCGGGCAGAACCCCGAGGCGGTGGCGGCGGCGATGCTGGAGACGGTGAAGAGCTTCGAGGAAGGCGTGGAGCAGTCGGACGACATCACGCTGCTGATCGTGCGGCGCGCGGGCTGAGACGGGGGGCCTCCGAGGCGGGGCTCGTCGGCTGGCCGCTGCGCGGGGGCGCTTGCGCGCCCGGAAGGACGCTTCGGGAGCTCACCAAAGAACAGGGGCCGCGCCTGTCCTTCGGATCCGTCCGTCGCTGGTGATGCCTGAGCGAGTCGACGGGAGGGGTCAAGGACAAGCCCCGCTTGCGCGGGGTCGCTTCGCGATCCCTGACCCCTCCCGCCGACTCGCTCTTAACGGCATCAGCGACGGACGGCTCCGAAGAACAGGCGCTTCGCGCGGGCCTGCGGGCGTCGCGCGGGGGCGCCTGGTGCTGCGGCGGCGGGCTCAGATGTCGGGGTCGAAGGGCTTGTCGCGCTCGCGCACCAGGGAGGCGACGCTGGCGCCGTCGCGGCGGAAGCGGGAGAGATAGGCGCGGCTCGCCTCCGAGGCGAAGGCCAGCGCCTGGATCTCGGTTCCCGCCCGCAGGCCCGCGCGCATCCCCATCGCCTCCATCTGCCGGTGCACGGCGCGCTTGTTGAACTGCTGGATCTGCGGGGGCACCAGGGCGGCGCGCTCGGCGAAGGCCAGCGTCGTCTCCTCCAGCGCCTCGAGCGGGAAGGCGCGGGTGGCGTAGCCGTCCGACACCGCCTCGAGCCCCGAGATCGAGTCGCCCGTCAGGTACATCTCCATCGCCCGCCGCATCCCGTGCAGCCAGGGGTGGAACTGCATGTCCGGCGGCGACATCAGCCGCGTCGGCGGGTAGCCGATCTGCGCGTCCTCGGCCACGTAGACCACGTCGCAGGCGGCCGCGAGCTCGGACCCGCCCGCCAGGCAATGGCCGTGCACCTGGGCGATCACGGGCTTGGCCAGGTCCCAGACCCGGAACCAGCCCTCGACCACGTGGCGCGCCCAGTCGTTGCCGCCCGCGGCCGTGTGATAGGGCCGCCCTTGCGTGTTGTCCGCCGACAGGTCGTAGCCCGCCGAGAAGCTGGGGCCCGCGCCGCGGATCACGGTGACGTGGACGTCCGGGTCGAGGTCGGCGCGCTCCAGCTCCTCGAAGATCCGGCCGCGCAGCTCGTTGGACAGGGCGTTGCGCTTCTCGGGGCGGTTGAGGGTCAGGCGGCGGACCTTCGGGCGGGGATCGTCGACGAGAAGGACGTCGGGGCCGGAGACGGGCATGGCGGGGCCTTTCGCTGGAGAGGAGGAGGGCGGTCGCGGGGCGCGCCGGGGCGCGGCGCGCGCGCAGGCGGGCCCAGGGGGCGAGGCTTGGCGGCCAAAGCCGCCGCCAAGCTGCGAGGCGCGGCGGTCGGAACCGCCGCGGCGGCGCTACTTCGCCTTGGCTTCCCGGCGGATGATCTCGGCGCCCTTGGGGTCGACCAGCATGCCGTGGACGATCTGGTTGTGGGCGTGGCCCATCTGGTGGAGGCTCATCGCCGCCGCCTGCACGGTCTGGAAGCCCTGCGCGTCCTGCGCCTGGTTCATCGCCTGCTTGGCGAGCCGCAGGCCGAAGGCTGGCCGCTGGGCGATGCGCTCGGCCAGCGCCAGCGTCTCCGCCTCCAGCGCGTCGCGGGCGACGACCTTGTTGACGAAGCCCATCCGCTCGGCCTCGGCGGCGGAGAAGGCGGCGCCGGTGAACAGCATCTCCTTCGCCTTGCGGATGCCGAAGTCCCAGGGGTGGGAGAACCACTCGACCCCGTTCACCCCGAAGGCGACGCTGGGGTCGGAGAACTGCGCGTCCTCGCTCGCCACCACCAGGTCGCACACCGCGACCAGCATCAGCCCCCCGGCGATGGCCTTGCCCTGCACCTGCGCGATGGTGGGTTTCGGCAGATCCCGCCAGCGGCGGCAGAAGCCGAGGTAGATCTCCTCCTCCCGCGCCTGGCGGCCGGCGACGCCGGGCTCCTCCGCGGCGGCGCCGCCCCAGGAGGTGACGGGGGTGAAGCGGGTCATGTCCCGGGCGCCGCTCAGGTCGTGGCCCGAGGAGAAATGCGGATCGTCCCCCGCGAGGATGATCACCTTCACCGCCGGGTCGTGGGCGGCGGCGTCGAAGGCCGCGTCCAGCTCGTAGAGCAGCGTCTCGTTCTGGGCGTTGCGCATCTCGGGGCGGGCGAGGGTGATGCGGGCCACGCCCGTCGCCGGGGTCTCGTAGCGGATCGTCTCGTAGGCGTCGGTCATCGCGAGGGTCCTTCGGGGCGCGAGGAAGCCGCGGGCCGCCGCGATGGGCGGCCCGCGCGTCAGGCTCGGGGGAAGGGGCGGATCAGCCCGCGGCCATGCCCGCGGCGAGCGCCGCCGAGGCGGGGGCCGTGGCGCCCGCCGCGATCAGCCGGCGCAGGTGCCATTCGCCGTCGCCGAACTGCGCCTCGGTCACCGAGAGGCGCTTGTAGAAGTGGCTCGCCGCCAGCTCGTCGGTCATGCCCATGCCGCCGTGCAGCTGCACCGCCTGCCCGCCGATGAAGCGCGAGGCGCGGGCGCATTGCACCTTCGCCCGCCACACCGCCAGATGCGCGTCGGCCCGGCCCTCGTCCACCGCGGTCAGGGCGGAATGGACGGCGGCGCGGGTCTCCTCGCACAGGATGTTCATGTCGACGAGCCGGTGCTGGATCACCTGGAACTCCGACAGGGCGCGCCCGAACTGCTTGCGCTGCTTGAGGTAGTCGAGCGTGGTGGCCGTGGCCGCATGCATCGCCCCCACCGCCTCGGCGCAGGCCGCGAGCGTGCCGCGGTCGAGCAGGGCGTCGATGGCCGCCAGCCGGTCGGTCTCCGCCCCGCCCAGCAGGGCGTCCGCGCCCAGCGACACGCCCTCGAACGTCGCCGCCGCGCCCTTGCGCCCGTCCATGGCCGGCGAGGCGTTCAGCGACACGCCCTCGGCCTTGCCCGGAACCAGGAACAGGCCCACGGGGCCCGAGGCGTCGCCGATCCGGGCCGAGACCACCAGCAGGTCCGCCGCATGGGCGCCGATGGCGAAGGTCTTGGCGCCGGTCAGCGAGAAGCCCTCGCCCGAGCGGGAGGCCACCGCCTCGACATGGTCGCGCGCGAAGCCCGAGGCGGGCTCGGCGTGCAGGAAGGCCATCAGGCAGGCGCCCTCGGCGATCTTCCCAAGGGTCTCCTGCTGGGCGGGCGTGCCCATCTGCGCCAGCGCGCCGGCGCCCAGCACCAGGGTGGGGAGCAGCGGCTCGACCGCCAGGTGCTTGCCGGCGGTGGCCAGCAGGATCGACAGCTCCGTCAGCCCGCCGTCGGAGCCGCCGGCGTCCTCGGGCATCGCCAGGCCCAGCCAGCCCATCTCGGCGTAGGTCTTCCATTCCTCGCGGCCGAACCCGTCCTCGGTCTCGCGGGTCAGTTTCTTGGAATGTTCGGGGCCGTAGCGGTCCTTGAACCAGGCCTCGGCGGACTCGGACAGGAGCTGGCGCTCCTCGGTGGAGAATGCGGTCATGGTCCCCTCCCTCAGAGCCCCAGGGTGCCCTTGGCGATGATGTTGCGCTGGATCTCGGAGCTGCCCCCGTAGATCGTGGCGGCCCGGCGGTGCAGGTGCTCGGCCAGGATCCCGGCCATCTCGGCGGGGCCCATCAGCTCGCCGTTCCAGCCCGCCACCAGCGCGTCGGCCTGGTAGGCGAGGCCGTGGCGCGCGAGCGCGTCGGTCATGCACTGCAGGATCGCCTGCTGAAGCTCCGAGCCGCGGATCTTCAGCGCCGCGGCCCCGATCAGGCTGGGCTGGTCGGCGGCCGACTGGTGGGCGGCGTGCTGGTCGGCGACCAGCGCCTCGAGCGTCGCGTACTGCACCTCCAGCTCCGCTACGCGGCGCTGGAACTCGGGGGAGTCGGACAGGGGCCGGCCCCCCTCCATCGTCTGGGCCAGAACGCCCTTGAGCTGGTCGAGGTAGCGCACCATCGAGCCCAGTTCGGCCACGCCCACCCGCTCGTTCGCCAGCAGGAACTTGGCGTAGTCCCAGCCCTTGTTCTCCTCGCCGATCAGGTTCTCGGCGGGCACCCGGACGTTGTCGAAGAACACCTCGTTGACGTGGTGGCCCATGTCGAGCGTGATGATCGGGCGCACGGTGATGCCGGGCGTCTTCATGTCGATCAGCAGGAAGCTGATGCCCTTCTGGGGCTTCGCGTCGGGGTCGGTGCGCACCAGGCAGAAGCACCAGTCGGCCCAGTGGGCGAGCGTGGTCCAGATCTTCTGGCCGGTCACCATGTAGTGCTCGCCCGCGTCGTCCACGCCCTTCACGGCGCGGGTGCGGAGCGACGCCAGATCCGACCCCGAGCCCGGCTCGGAATAGCCCTGGCACCACCAGGTGGTGTTCTTCACGATCCCGGGCAGGTGCCGGGCCTTCTGCTCGGGCGTGCCGAAGGTGTAGATGACGGGCCCGACCATGGTGACGCCGAAGGGCACCAGCCAGGGCGCGCCGGCGCGCCCGGTCTCCTCGCGGAAGATCGCGGCCTCCTCGGCGGACCAGCCCAGGCCCCCGGCCTCCTTGGGCCAGTTGCCCGCCAGCCAGCCCTTCTCGCCCAGCGCCTGGAGCCAGCCGTTATACTCGTCCTTGGTCAGGTGCTGGCCCAGGTCGAGCTTGCGGCGAAGCTCGGGCCCGATGTTGGCGGCGCAGAAATCGCGAACCTCCTGCCGGAAGGACTCCAGCGAGGGGTCGCGGGCGAGGGCGTTGATGAACATGAGCCTCCTCCCGAGGGGCTGTCCCGTCCCAGCGGCTTCTGCGTCCGGGGATCGGGGGCGCCGCGCGCGGGAGATTCGCCCGCGGCGCGTTGCTGACTAACCAACCGGTTAAATCGGGACGGCCCCGCAGGCAAGGTTTCGATGGCGGCGGACGGGCGCCGCGTCGGGCCTCGCGCCCGCGGGGGCCGCCCGCCCGCGGCGCAGGGCCGGCGTCGGCGCGGGCGGGCAGGGGGCGGATCGGCGGGCGGGGCGCGGCAAGGGCGCCCGGGGTCCCGGGCGCGGGCGTCCCGCGCAAGGCGCCCGGCGGGGCATCGTCGTGGAAGCGGAGGCCCCCGCCCCTCCCCGGCGCGGGCGCCCCGACCGGGCCCGGAGCCCCTCGCCCCAGGCGCCATGGCCCGCCGTGCGCCGCGGGCGGGGCCTGCCCACGGGCGCGACGGCCGACGCGGCGCCTCCGCGGCCGGCGGCTCAGATCCCCAGCCGGTCCATCAGCCTGTACTTCTGGATCGTCGCCCAGATGCCGATGCCGCGCAGGCCGTGGAAGGGGATCGGGCGCAGCGGCGTGACCGGGGCGTCCAGCGCCTCGGCCGGCTTGCCGCCCGCCCATTCCGCCAGCACCCGGCCCATGGCCGTGGTCAGCGCCACGCCGCGGCCGTTGAACCCGCCCGAGCTCAGCACGTTCGGCGCCAGCAGGTGCAGGTGGGGGAAGTGGTCGAGCGTCATCGCGACCGAGCCGCCCCACGCATAGGGCCAGGCGAAATCCGCGAGATCCGGGATCATCCGGCAGGCGATGGCGCGCAGCGCCGCCTGGTCCCCGCCCACCCGCGCGTCGTCGAAGCGCCCCCGCCCCCCGATCACGAACCGCCCCTCCGGCGACAGCCGGAAATAGGTGGTCAGCCGCTGGGTGTCCGAGGCGTGGTGACCCTTCGGCATCAGCGTGTCGCGCAGGTTGCGCGGCAGCACCTCGGTCGCGACCTGGACCGAGCGCACCGGCACCACCGAGCGGCGCAGCGGATCGTGCACCCCGTCGCCGTAGCCGTTCAGGCACACCAGCGCCCGCCGGCCCGTGGCCGAGCCCGCGGCGGTGCGCACCACCACGCGCTCGCCCTGGGGCTCGATCGCCGTCGCCCGGCTGCGCGCGAAGATCCGCGCCCCCGCCGCCTCGGCCGCCGCCGCCAGCCCCAGCGCCAGCTTCAGCGGCTGCACCGTGCCCCCGGTCTCATGCACCACGCCGCCGGCATAGGCGTCGAAGCCCAGCAGCTCGGCGATCTCGTCGCGCCCGATGGCGCGCACGGGGCGGTCCAGCGCCTGCCACTGGCGCGCCCGCTCGCGCAGCGGCCCCAGCCCGGCGGCGTTCAGCGCCGTCTGCACGAAGCCGCCGCGCTGCGGATCGCAGTCGATCCCCAGCCGCTCGACCAGCGCGAAGAGATAATCCGCGTCGTCGCCGGCCAGCCGCACGAAGCGCCCGCCCATATCCTCGCCGAAGCGCGCGACCACCGCCTCGGGGTCCTCCTTCAGTCCGGGGTTCACCTGCCCGCCGTTGCGCCCCGAGGCGCCCCAGCCCGGCGTCATCGCCTCCAGCACCACGACCGAGAGCCCCGCCTCCGCCGCATGCAGCGCCGCCGAGAGGCCCGAGAACCCGCCCCCCACGACGACCACGTCCGCCTCCACCTCGCCCTCCAGCGCGGGCCGTTCGGGCGGGGTCGGCGCCGTGGCGGTCCACAGCGAGTTGGCGATGGCGGGATGTTCGTCGTGGATCATGGAAGGGGTCTCGGGACGGGAGGGGAGGGTGAGAGGTCGACGGAAACGGACGGGCGGGACGATGCGCCCGGGCGCCGGGGCAGGGCGGGCGCCCGGAAGACGAAGGACCGGGCGGGAGGCGGTCGCGCCCGCCCGGCGGAGGCGGATCCGGTCCTCTCCCCCCGGGGCCGGCGTCCGCCGCCCCCGCGCCGGAGGCGGAAGCCCCCGGAGGCGGAGGCGGACGAGTCGATGCCGGAGGGGGGCCGCCCCGGCGCCGATCCGGCCGGACCCGCAGCGGCGCCCGCCCGGCCCCTGCGCTGGTCCGGCGGCGGCCGCCTCAGGCGAAGCGGGCGGGGGAGAGGGCGGCGACCGTGCCCGCGTCCATCGCGGGGGCCCCTCCGGTCAGCAGCGCGCCCGCCAGGGCGGACAGCGCGGGCGAGGTCTGGATCCCGTGCCCCCCCTGGCCGGCGAGCCAGAAGAACCCCTCCGTCTCCGGCGCGAAGCCCACCACCGGGGTCTCGTCCGGGGCGAAGCTGCGCAGGCCGGCCCAGGCGCGCTCGACCCGCGTCACCTCGTAATCCATCGCCTGGGCGAAGCGGTCCAGCCCCTCGGCCAGCACCATGTCGTCGGGCCAGGCGTCCATCGGCGCCACCGGATCCTCGTCGGCGGGCGAGACCATCAGCGACCCCGACTGGGGCTTGGCGTACCAGTCGAAGGCCACCGGATCGATCAGCGGCCAGGCCGAGGAATCGACCCCCGCCGGCAGCGGCAGGATCGCGGCCGAGCGGCGCTTGGGCACGATCCCCAGCCGCTTCGCCCCCGCCATCTCCGCCACCTCGTCCGCCCAGGCGCCCGCGGCGTTCACCAGCGCCGGCGCCTCGAAGACGCCCGCCGGCGTCTCCACCCGCCACACGTCCCCGACCCGCTCGATCTTCCCGACCCGGGCGCCGGTCACGATCCGCCCCCCGGCGCGCCGCAGCATCCTCGCGAACCCCTGGAACAGGCGGTCGACGTCGATGTCCGAGGCGTCGGGCTCCAGGCTCGCCGCCGCCACCCGGCCCTTCTTCAGCAGGGGGAACAGCGCCTCCGCCTCCGGCCCCGTCAGCCGCTCCAGCCCCTTGGACTCGGCGAAGGAGGCCTCCAGCCCCTCCAACTCGTCGTCGGTGGCGATGGTCAGCACGCCCCGGCGGCTCAGCAGCGCCCCCTCGATGGCGCCGCCCGAGAAGCCCTCGGGGTCCATGAAGGCCGGGTGCGCCGCGTCGTTCACCGCCCGCAGCACCGGCCCGCCGTAGTTGCGGATGTAGATCGCGGCCGAGCGGCCGGTTGTGTGATAGGCGGGCGTCGCCTCGGCCTCGAGCACGCAGACGCGCGCGCCCGCGGCGGCGGCCATCGCGCCCGCGCCCACGCCCGCGATGCCCGCGCCGATCACCAGGATGTCGGAGGTCTCGGTCATGTCGTCCTTTCAGGCCCCGAGCCCGGCTTCCTCGGCGAAGCGGGTCAGGGCCGTGGTCAGCTTCTCGACGATCTCGTCGACATGGTCGGGCGTCGACGTCATCGGCGGGCAGACCAGGAAATGGTCGCCCTCCGTCCCGCGCGAGCGGCGCGAGTAGATGATCAGACCCTCGGCATAGGCCAGATCCACCAGACGCTCGAAGGCGTTCAGGTCCTTGGGCAGCGGCGTGCGCGTCTCGCGGTCGGAGACGAGCTCGAAGGCCAGCAGCAGCCCGATCCCGCGCACGTCGCCGATGAAGGGGAAGCGCTGGGCCAGCGCCTCGAGCCGCCCCTTCAGCGCCGCCCCGATGGTCGCGGCGTTGTCGAGCAGCCCGTCCTGCTCGATCACCTCCAGCACCGCCACCCCCGCGGCGCAGGCCAGCGGATTGCCGGCATAGGTATGCCCGTGCGGGAAGCCGCCCCCCGCCAGCACCGGCTGCACGATGCGGTCATGGGCGGTCACCGCGCCCAGCGGCGCGTAGCCCGCGCCGTAGCCCTTGGAGACGGCGATCAGGTCCGGCGCCGCGGCCCAGTTGTCGCCGCCCCAGAACTTGCCGGTGCGCCCGCCCCCCGACATCACCTCGTCGTGGATCAGCAGCACCCCGTGGCGGTCGCAGATCTCGCGCACCGCCTCCATGTAGCCCGCCGGCGGCACCAGCGCCCCGGTCGAGGCGCCGCCGACCGGCTCCTGGATGAAGGCGAGCACCGTCTCGGGCCCTTCCTCCAGGATCTTCTCCTCCAGCATCCGGGCGTAATGCGCGCCCGTCTCCGGATCGTCCAGCGCCAGCCCGTCCAGCCAGGCCCGCGGGGCGGGGACCTTGGGCATGGGCTTCATCATCGCCTCGAACGGCTCGGTCAGCGGCCGGTAGCCCGACAACGCCAGCGCCCCGAGCGTCGAGCCGTGGTAGGACGGCGCGCGGGAGATCACCTTCCAGCGCTCCCGCTGGCCGGTGACCCAGGCCCATTGCCGGGCGAGCTTGATCGCCCCCTCCACCGCCTCGGATCCGCCGGAGACGAAGAACACCTTCTCGAACCCCTCCGGCGCCAGCGCGCAGGTCATGTCGGCCAGCCGCTCGGCGGCGTCGGTCTCGAAATGCATGCGGTAGCCGAAGGTCCCCTGCTCCATCTGCCGGCGCATCGCGTCCAGCACGCGGGGGTCCGAATGGCCGATGTTCGACACCATCGCCCCGGAGGATCCGTCGAGATAGCGGTTCCCCTCCTGGTCCCAGACGTAGACCCCTTCGGCCTTGGCCATGCGGGGCCGGCGCACCCGGCTCTGGAAGAACAGGCGCGAGGGCGGGCGGGCGGCGGAGGGGGCGGCGTCGGGCATGGGCTCACCGGCAGGGGGAGAGGACGGGCCCCAACCGTCCACGCCCCGACGCCCGCCGTCAACGGCGACCGCGCGGCGCAGGCCGATGACCTCGTATCGCCTGGCGGCTCCGGGCGGGCTTGGTCCCGCCGTCCCGCAGCCCGTCCCGCCTCGCTTCTCGGCGGCGCCTCGTCCGGCGCCCGCCCGCGCCCGGGGAGGCCTCGCGCTCGGAGGCGGGAACGCGGGGACGGAGGCGCCCTGCGGGCGGGCTTGGGGAGGCGTCGCCCGGCGCCCCCGCGCCCCAGCCGTCGCGGCGGCGGGGGACGGGGGATCATCCGGCGCGGCGCAGGCGGCGGGCGACGCGGCAGGGCAGGCGGGGGGCCCGGGACGCGACCTGCGCCCCGGACCCCCCGCCCTCGTCGCGGCCTCAGTCCCGCGCCGGCACGTTCAGCGCGGTCTGGGAGGCGGGGCGCGCCAGGCAGCGGTCGAGCCAGGCGCCCACGTTGGGGAAGTCGTCCAGGCCCAGCCGCTCGCCCGCCTCGTAGAACCCGCCCAGGGTGCGCACCCAGGGCCAGGTCGCGACGTCGGCGATGGTGTAGTCCGCGCCCATGATGAAGTCGCGCCCCGCCAGGCGCCCCTCCAGCACGCCCAGCAGGCGGCGGCTCTCGTCGGCGTAGCGGGTCTCGGGGTAGGGGTCGCTCACCTTCTCGGCGGCGAACTTGAAGAAGTGGCCGAACTGGCCGAACATCGGCCCCACGCCCCCCATCTGGAACATCAGCCACTGCAGCGTCT
Source organism: Albimonas marina (assembly GCF_029223255.1). Classification (GTDB taxonomy): domain Bacteria; phylum Pseudomonadota; class Alphaproteobacteria; order Rhodobacterales; family Rhodobacteraceae; genus Albimonas. The sequence continues at coordinate 127,260 of NZ_JARHUC010000005.1, read as the reverse complement.
CGTAGCGCGCGGCGGGCGCCTGGGGCATCAGCTTGCCGGTCTTGTCGGCCAGGTAGACCAGGATCGCCCCCGACTCCCACAGCCCCATCGGCCCCTCGGGCCCGTCCGGGTCCAGGATCGCGGGGATCTTGTTGTTGGGGTTCAAGGACAGGAACTCCGGGCTCATCTGGTCGTCGGTCCCGAAGCTGACCAGGTGCGCCTCATAGGGCAGGCCCGTCTCCTCCAGCATCGCGCCCACCTTGATGCCGTTGGGCGTGGGCAGGGAGTAGAGCTGCAGCCGCGAGGGATCCTGCGCGGGCCATTTCCGGGTGATCGGGAAGGCGGAGAGATCGGCCATGGGGGGCGCCTTTCGTGTCGGCTGGCGAGAGGAAGCCCGACCGCGGAGCGCGGCCGGCGAAGGAGGATCGAGGCGCCCTCCGCGGCGCCCCCGCGCAGGCGCGCGGGCCCGGGGGAGGGCGTCTCCACGGCGCAGGCCGCGTTCCCTTCACCTGTGGCCGCCTTCGCCAAACGCAATCCCGCGCAGATAAACGAATTGTCCACGCCGCCGCCCCGGCGTAGCCTCGCGTTCACGCGCGTTTGGCAGGGGAGCGTTGGGATGCTGAAGGAATTCAAGGAATTCGCCGTCAAGGGCAACGTGGTGGACATGGGCGTCGGCATCGTCATCGGCGCCGCCTTCACCACCATCGTGAAGAGCTTCGTCGACGACATCGTGAACCCGATCCTGGGGATCTTCACGGGCGGCATCGACTTCTCGGGCCTCTACCTCAACCTCTCGGGGCAGGAGGTCGCCTCGGCCACGCAGGCCAAGGAGGACGGGCTCGCCGTCATCACCTACGGCGTCTTCATCAACGCCTGCATCAGCTTCCTGATCGTGGCCTGGGTGCTGTTCTTCGTGGTGCGGGCGATCAACCGCCTGAAGAAGGAGCTCGAGCCCCCCACCGCCGACACCACCCCCCCGGGCGAGCCCGAGCCCCCCGCGGACGTGAAGCTGCTGTCCGAGATCCGCGACCTGCTCAAGGAGCGCTCGGCCTGAGGCCAGGGCGCCGCGGCGCCGTCGCGCAGGCCGCCCTGCGGGCGGGGCTCGCCCCTGCGGGGCGGATCAGACGTCGCCCCTGCGGGGCGGATCAGACGTCGCTCCGGTGGGGCGGACAAGACGTCTCCCCTTGAGGGAGGATAGGGCGTCCCTCCTACTGGGCGGGGAGGCCGCCGCCGCCCCGGTTCAGCCGTCGAACAGCCCGCCGAAGATGTCGCCGAAGGCGTCGCGCAGCGCGTAGACGAGCGTCGCGATCACCAGCGCGCCCACGACCAGCATCACCGTCCACGTGAAAAGCTGGAACCCCACGGCCAGCCCGCCCAGCGCGACGCCCGACAGCGCCGCCGCCTTCGGCTCGCGCCGCGCCAGCGCCGCGACGCCGGCGACGATCGCCAGCCCCGCCAGCAGCCCCACCCCGATCGCGAGAAAATCGTCCAGGTCGCGCACCGGCGCCTCGGGCGCCGGCTGCGGCCGTCCCGCGACCGAGCGGGCCGCGGATTTCGCGATCTCGGCCGCGAGCTCCCCCAGCCCGACGCCCGCGCTCGGCTGCGGCGCGAAGGGCCCCGCCCAGAAGACCACGATCCCGAGGACGAGCGCCGCCGCCCCCAGCGCGAAGCCCAGCCAGCCCAGCCGGGCGCCGCGCGCCGTTCCGTCCTGCGTCATACGCCACGCCCTCCTCACGCGACCGAAGCCGGGCGCAGTCTGGCACGGAAATCCCCCCGCGTCCCCCGCCGCCGCGCCGCGAACCCGGGCGCTCGTCCGCCGGGGCGCCGTCCGCCCCGCGCCCCCGCGGCGGACCCGGCCGGACGGCCCGGCGCGCCCCTCAACCTCAAGGCAAGTTCACCCAGAGGCCGGCGGGCCGATGGTAAAGTTTCCGCAACCAGCCACGAACCCGACGGGAGGGGACATTGTTCAGGATATTCGCACTCGGCGCATTCGCCGCCGCGGCGATCGCGGCCGGGGCCTCGGCCCAGGACGCGCAGCGCCCCAACATCCTCGTCATCTGGGGCGACGACGTCGGGATGTGGAACATCTCGGCCTACCATCGCGGCATGATGTGCTGCGAAACGCCCAACATCGACCGCATCGCCGAAGAGGGGATGCTGTTCATGGACCACTACGCGCAGGCCTCCTGCACCGCGGGCCGCGCCGCCTTCATCACCGGCCAGTACCCGCTTCGGGTGGGCCTCGCGACCGTCGGCCTGCCCGGCGCGCCGCAGGGCCTCTCGGCCGAGGACCCGACGCTGGCCGAGTTCCTCAAGCCGCTGGGCTACCGCACCGGCCAGTTCGGCAAGAACCACCTGGGCGACCGGGACGAGCACCTGCCCACCGCCCACGGCTTCGACGAGTTCTTCGGCATCCTCTACCACCTCAACGCGGGCGAATATCCCGAGCAGGCCGACTACCCCGCCGAGGCCTTCGCCGAGGCCGGGCTCGCCCAGCGCGGGATCATCCATTCCTTCGCCGCCCCCGACGGCGGCGAACAGCGGATCGAGGAGCTGGGCGGCTTCGGCGCCGAGGTGCAGCGCCACCTCGACCAGGACGTGCTGGAGGAGTCCAAGCGCTTCATCACCGAGGCGGCGCAGGCCGGCGAGCCGTTCTTCGTGTGGCACAACACCACCCGGATGCACTACCGCACCAACCTCGACGACCACTACGACGGCATCACCGGCACCGGAAACGTCTACGCCGACGGCATGGTCGAGCTCGACGACGACGTGGGCGAGCTGCTGGCGCTGCTCGACGAGCTCGGCATCGCCGACAACACGATGGTGATGTTCTCGACCGACAACGGCGCGGCGTCGAACTCCTGGCCCGACGGCGGCAACCAGCCGTTCCGCGGCGAGAAGGGCGTCGGCGGCTACGAGGGCGGCTTCAAGGTGCCGATGATGGTCAAGTGGCCCGGCGTGGTCCCGGCGGGCGAGACCACCGGCGAGCTGATGACGATGGAGGACTGGATCCCCACCATCATGTCCCAGCTCGGCCAGCCCGGCCTGAAGGAGGATCTGCTCGACGGCGCCGAGATCGGCGGCAAGTCCTACCGGGTGCACCTCGACGGCTACGACCAGACGCCGATGATCACCGGACAGGGCCCGAGCAACCGCAAGGAGTTCTTCTTCTTCACCGAGACCACCTTCCACGGCCTGCGTTTCGGCGAGTGGAAGTTCCTGTTCAAGAGCCAGGACAAGTGGTTCAACGGCGTCCAGGACGAGCTGACCACGCCCCTGATCACGCGCCTCGACCTCGACCCGTTCGAGCGCTTCCACGACTCCCGCGGCTTCGACGAGTGGCAGGAGAACCGCTCCTGGGCGCTCGGCCCCGCGGCGGCGATCACCGCGCGCTTCTTCCAGTCGTTCGAGGATTACCCGCCCCGCCAGGCGAGCCTCGACTTCGACATGGACGCGATCATGGACGAGATGATGAAGCCCGGCGCCCGCTGAGGCCCCGGACCCAGCCCGGAGCCGCCCGCCGGCTCCGGGCCCCCGCCGGCGGCCCGGTCCGCGATGCGGACGCGCCCGCACCGGCGAACCGGACCTCGACCCGTCCCGGCCGCAGGGACCGCGGCCGCGGGCCCCTCACTTCCAGGGCGTCACGAGGTACTTCTCCCCCGTCTTCATCGCGCGGTAGTCGGTGACCGCCTCCTTGGTCAGCATCTCTTCGAGGTCGACCCGCTTCTTGTAGCTGCTGGCGAAGGTCGTGGTCAGGTTCTCGAGCACGCGCTTGCGCATCCGACCCACGGTCTCCGCGCCCGCCGCCTGCAGGAAGGGGAACAGGAGCCAGCCCGACAGGGTCCAGCCGAAGCCGTAGCTGGGCGTCAGGATCGTCGCCCCGGTGTCCAGCCGCCCGTAGATGAACATGCGCTTCTTCTGGTTGGAGCCGTAGCGCGAATACTCGGTCATCTTGCCGACCGCGACCTGCTCCATGGCCTTGAACACGCTGTCGACCGTCTTGCCCCCGCCGATCGGATCGAAGCCATAGAAGGCCTCGGTCTCGTCGATCGCGGCGCGCAGCCGCTCCATGAAGTCATCGTCCGACGAGTTGACCACGTGGGTCGAGCCCAGCTTTTCGAGCAGCGCCGCCTGGTCCGGCTTGCGCACGATGTTGACCAGCCCGAGCCCGTCCTCCTGGCAGATGCGGGTCAGCATCTGGCCGAGGTTCGAGGCCCCGACCGTGTGCAGGATCGCGTTCTGCCCGTCCATCTTCGCGTTCTCGACGAAGCCGAGCGCGGTCATCGGGTTGACGAAGGCGCTGGCCCCGTCCTCGGACGAATAGTCGTCCAGCGGCAGGCACATGGCGGCGTCGGCGATGCAGTACTGGCTGTAGGCGTTCCCCGGCACGCAGGCGACGCGCCGCCCCATCAGCGCCTTGGCCTTGTCGCCCTCGCCCGTCGCCACGACGGTGCCCGCGCCCTCGTTGCCGGCGGGCAGCTTCAGCCCATGGCGCGCCTTCGATCCCGTGTTGAACGGCTCGGGCATGGTGGCGACGTACTTCCCGGGCGAGTAGTCCGCGTTCTCCAGGTCCGCCGCGCCGGCGAGGATGGCGAGGTCCGACGGGTTGATCGGCGCGGCCTCCATCCGCACGAGCACCTGGTTGCCGGTCGGATCGGGGAAGGTCACGTCCTCGATCGCCACGGTGAGCGTGCCGTCGCTTTCAAGCGTCGTGAAGAGCTGCTTGCCGGTGGTGGCCATGCCGATGTCTCCAGGTTTCCGTGATCGGGGTGCAGGGGCTCTCGGACCGAAGCTCCGAGGCGTCCGGCCTGCGGCGCCATCGAACACGAGACGGGCCCGGGCGGCAATGCCGACGCCGAGCCGTCGTCGCGGCGCCGAGGCGAATGGCGCGACGGAACGGCGGCTCCGTCCGCCTTGCGGACCACGGCTCGCCGGCGCCCCCCGACGAAAAAGGCGGCGCCGGGGCGCCGCCTTCGGTCGTGACGCGCAGTGGCGCGCGCGTCAGCCCTTCGCCTGGATCGCCTCGTGCAGCGCCAGCACGTGGCGGGCCTGCCGCAGGTGGGGGATGTCGATCATCTTGCCGTCGAGCCCCACGGTCCCCACGCCCGGATTGGCCTCGAACGCCGCGACCACCCTGCGGGCGTGGGCGACCGTCGCCTCCGACGGCGCGAAGGCCGCGTTGATCGGCGCCACCTGCGCGGGGTGGATGGCGAGACGGCCCAGGAACCCCTCGGTCGCCGCCTCCTCCGAGCTCGCGCTCAGCCCCGCCTCGTCGCGGAAGTCCACGAACAACGTGTCGATCGGCGCCACCCCGGCCGCCTTCGCCGCCAGCAGCAGGTTCGCCCGCGCCATGCGGAAGGTCAGCGTCCAGCGCCCGTCGGGGGCGAGGTTGGTGGACGCCCCCAGCGCGGCCGACAGATCCTCGGCCCCCCAGGTCAGGCCGATCACCCGCGGCAGCTTCACCTCGGTGAAGGTGATCAGGCGCAGCGCGGCCTCGGGCGTCTCGGTCATCACCGGGATGATCCGGGTCGAGCCGATCTCGAGCCCGCTCGCCGCCTCGAACGCATCGAGATACCGGCCGAGATGCACCAGGTCCTGCGCGTCGCGGGCCTTGGGCAGCATGATCCCGTCGGGCGCGGCCGGCATCACCGCCGCCAGGTCCTCCAGCGCCCCCTCGCCCAGCGCGTTCACCCGCACGTAGAGCAGCGGCGACCGCGAGCCCTTCGGCCGCGCGTCCAGGTGCGCCCGGGTCAGGGCGCGCCCCTCGGCCTTTCGCTCCGGCGCGACCGAGTCCTCCAGGTCCAGGATCAGCGCGTCGGCGCCGGTGGCGTCGGCCTTGCCCAGCTTCTTCTCGCTGTCGCCGGGGATGAACAGCCAGCTTCGCGGGGTCATCTCCACGGGCTCAGGCCTCCATCTTCGCGACCGGGCGCTTCAGCTGCAGGCCCGAGCGCTTGCAGATCCCCACCAGCTCGCCCTTCTGGTTGTAGGCGCGATGCTCGAAGGTCACGATCCCCTGCGTGGGGCGGGACTTCGACTCGCGCAGGTCCAGCACCTCGGTCTCCACCCGGATCGTGTCGCCGTGGAACAGGGGCTTGGGAAAGCGCACCTCGTCCCAGCCCAGGTTCGCGACCGCCGTCCCCAGCGTGGTTTCGTTGACCGAGATCCCCACCATCAGGCTCAGCGTGAAGCAGGAGTTCACGATCCGCTGCCCGAACTCGGTCTGCGTGCGGCAGTATTCCTCGTCGAGGTGCAGCAGCGCCGGGTTGTGGGTCATCGTCGTGAACAGGACGTTGTCCGTCTCGGTGATCGTGCGGCGGATCGGGTGGTCGAAGACCTGGCCCACCTTGAGCTCGTCGAACCAGACGCCGGGCATGGCGCTCTCCTCCTAGTCGGTTATGTCGTTGGATTCATGTCGCAGGATCGGGGGCGCGGTCCGGCAGGTCGATCTCCAGCTCCAGCAGCAGGAACGAGAACGACTTGCCGTGCGCGTCGAGGTTGAGCGAGGCGTTCACGCCCCCCTCCAGCCCCCGCTCGATCACGTAGTTCAGCACATGCAGGTGCGGGATCTCGTAGCGCCGCGCCGGCCCGCGGAACAGGCGCGGAAACGCCTCCGTCAGCCGCTCCGCCGGCACCTGCGCGCGCGCCGCCTCGAACACCTCCGGCCCGTCGCAGAACAGCGCGATCGAGGAGACGTCCCCCTTGTCCCCCGCCCGCGCCGAGGCGACCTCGTGCAGCTTCACCCTCATGCCGTGATCATCCGGACCGTGGGCCGCGCCAGCCCGCGCGGCAGCAGGGCCGAGCGCGTGGTCACCGCCGGCGTCACCCGCCCGCGCGCGCCGCCGCCCCCGGCCGGGCCAGACAGCCAAGCCCCCTCGACCTCCCGCGGCAGCGCCTCGGCGAGGTCCCGGTCGTGGGTGCGCAGCGCCATGCGAAGGCGCACCTCCGTCGGCTCGTAGGGCGGCGGCGCGTCGGGGTCGCGGGCCGAGCCATGCAGCGCCGACAGGCCGATCAGGTCCGCCCGGATCGGTCCCTGGTGACCGTGCACCTCCCGCATCCGGGTCTCGATCACCTCCCCCGCCAGCCGCGCCCGCGCCAGCGCGTTCGGCCCGGCGTAGGAGATCTCGCCCTCCGACAGGAACCCCCCGTCGAAGCCGATGGTCACCTTCAGCGTCTCCGGCCGCGCCCGCCCCGAGCCGCCGGAGACCGCCACCCGGTCCCTGCCGCTCTCCTCCAGCCGCGCCCCGGAGAAGTCCGCGGTCACGTCCGGCGTCAGGTAGGCGGCGGGGTCGTGCACCTCGTAGAGCATCTGCTCCAGCACCGTGCCCCGGCTGACCAGCCCGCCGGTGCCGTCCAGCTTGGTCAGCACCGCCGAGCCGTCCTCGGCCACCTCCGCATAGGGAAAGCCCAGATACGCCAGCCCCGGCACGTCCTTTCGCCCTGGATCGGCGTAGTACCCGCCGGTCACCTGCGTCGAGCACTCCAGCAGGTGCCCCACCAGCGTCCCGGCCCCGATCCGCGCCCAGTCGTCCGCGGCCCAGCCGAAGGCGTGCGCCAGCGGCCCCACGGCCAGCGAGGGATCGGCGCAGCGTCCGGTGATCACCACCTCCGCCCCCTCGGCCAGCGCCTGCGCGATGGGCTCGTGGCCCAGGTAGGCGTTGGCGCCGGTCATCCGCAGGGGCACGTCGCCCAGCCGCCCCTCGCCGTCCATCAGCTCCAGGTCCGGGGTCATCAGGGCCGAGACGTCGTCCCCCTCGACCACCGCCACCTTCAGCCCCTGCAGCCCGAGCGACCGCGCCACCTCCGCCACCGCCTCGCCGGCGGCGCCCGGATTGGCCGAGCCCATGTTCGAGACCACCCGCGTCCCCGCCTCCCGGCAGGGCCGCAGCACCGCCTCCATCCGCTTCCTCAGCCAGGGGTCGTAGCCCGCCTTCGGATCGGCCGCGCGCAGCGCGTGGGCGTTGGCCAGCGTCCGCTCCGCCAGGCATTCGAAGAACAGGAAGTCGAGCGCGCCGCGCTCCGCCAGGTCGCGCGCCGGGTCGATGCGGTCGTTGGAGAAGCCGGCCCCGCAGCCGATGCGCACCCGGCGCGAGGCGGAGGCGCCGCCGGCGGGCGCCGGAGGCTGGATCGGATCGGCCATGTCTCCTCCCTGGCTCTTTCCCCCCAGCGTTCCCACGGACCGGACCGCGCCGCAAGAGCGCCGCCCCTCTCCGCGGGCCGGACCGGGCGCCGGGCCCCCGCCCCCGCGCCTCCGCCCGCCCCCCCCCCCGGGGCCGCAGCCCCGGGCGCCCCGGCCGCCCCCCCTTCGGCGCCCCGCCACCATGACGCCGGATAAGCCCTCCCCCTCAGACCCCCACCGCACGCTCCCCCCACGCAACACCTGTCTGCACATCCGTCCGCACAAATCGTGCACGCCCTCGCCGCGGCCCGAGATGAACGCTTCCTCACCGAACCGTTGATTTTCGAGACTCCGGTACGGCAATTCGCCCCCGCCCCGCGCGCCCGTCTTCCCCTCCGCCCGCCGATGACATACTCTCGGGAATGTCACGCGCCCCGCAACCGGCGCGGAAGGGAGGAGACCCATGTTCGATCTGGAGGATTTCCGGGCCGAAACGCGCGCCTGGCTGGAGGAGAACTGCCCCGCCTCGATGCGCGAGCCCGTGCGCAGCGAAGCCGACATCTGCTGGGGCGGCCGCAACTTCGAGTTCAAGAACGAGGACCAGCGCCTCTGGCTCGACCGCATGGCCGCCAAGGGCTGGACCGCCCCCACCTGGCCCGAGCAGTACGGCGGCGGCGGCCTTTCCCCCGAGCAGGCCAAGGTCCTGCGCGAGGAGATGGCCCGCATCAACGCCCGCGAGCCCCTGAAAAGCTTCGGCATTTCCATGGTCGGCCCCGCCATCATCAAGTGGGGCTCCGAGGAGCTGAAGCAGCAGCACCTGCCCAAGATCTGCCGCGGCGAGATCCGCTGGTGCCAGGGCTATTCCGAGCCGGGCGCTGGCTCCGACCTCGCCGGTCTCCAGACCAAGGCCGAGGACAAGGGCGACCACTACCTGATCAACGGCCAGAAGATCTGGACCTCCTACGCCCACAAGGCCGACTGGATCTTCTGCCTGGTGCGCACCTCGTGGGAGGGCAAGAAGCAGGAGGGGATCACCCTGATCCTCTTCGACATGGAGACCCCCGGCGTCGAGGCGCGGCCGATCCGCCTGATCTCCGGCGCCTCGGTCTTCTGCGAGACCTTCTTCACCGACGTGAAGGCCGACAAGAAGCAGGTGGTCGGCGAGGTCAACAAGGGCTGGACCTACGCCAAGTACATCCTGACCCATGAGCGGGAGATGGTCTCGGCCATCGGCGGCGACGCCTCGGCGGTCGACGCGCTCGGCGTGCAAAGCCTTGATTCCGTGGGCGCCGACGAGCTCGGCCGCCTCGACGACCCGATCCTGCGCGGCGACATCGCGCGGTGGGAGATCGACCAGCTCGGCTTCCGCCTGACGCTCGAGCGCGCCAAGGACGAGGCCAAGGCCGGCGAGGGCGTGGGCCACTACTCGGCGCTGCTCAAGTACGCGGGCACCGAGCTCAACAAGCGCCGGCTGGAGCTGAAGGTCGCCGCCGAAGGCGCCGGCGGCCTCGCCTGGGAGGGCCAGGCCTGGCGCAACGGCGCGCTGGCCAAGGAGTGGCTGCGCTCCAAGGCCAACTCGATCGAGGGCGGGACCTCCGAGGTCCAGCTCGGGATCATCGCGAAGAACGTGCTGGGGATGAAGTGATGGCGACGCTCGTTCTGGACGACGAACAGAAGATGCTGCGCGAAGCGGCGATGCGCTTCATGGCCGAGAAGGCCCCGGTGGCGCAGCTCCGCGCCCTGCGGGACGGGGAGGGCGAGGCCTACGACCGCGCCACCTGGGAGGCGATGGCCGAGATGGGCTTTCCCGGCGCCCTGGTCCCCGAAGAGCATGGCGGCGCCGGCTTCGGCCATGTCGCCATGGGCCAGATCATGGAGGCGGGCGGCCGCACGCTCGCGGCCTCGCCCCTCTTCGCCACCGGCGTCGCGGGCGCCTCGGCGCTGATGCTGGCCGGCTCCGAGGCGCAGAAAGCCGAGCTGCTTCCGAAGGTTGCGGCGGGCGAGCTGCTCTGCGCGCTGGCCGTGGACGAGGGGATGCGCCACACCGGCAAGGCCCCCGCCACGACCGCCGCGCCCGAGGGCGACGGCTGGAAGATCACCGGCCAAAAGGCCAACGTCGCCGACGGCGGGATCGCCGGCCTGATCGTGGTCTCGGCCGTGACGCCCGAGGGCGCGACGGCCCTGTTCCTGGTCGAGGCCGGGGCCCGGGGCCTCGAGGTCGAGAAGGTGGCGATGGCCGACAGCCGCGACGCCGCCATCCTGCGCTTCGAGGGGACGCCGGCGGCGGCGCTGGGCGAGACGGGGCAGGGGGCCGCGGCGCTCGCGTCGCTGCTCGACATCTGCAACGCCCACCTGGCCGCCGAGCTGATCGGCATCGCCGGCCGCGCCTTCGAGGACACGCTCGCCTACGTGCAGGAGCGCAAGCAGTTCGGCGTGACGATCGCGAGCTTCCAGGCGATCCAGCACCGCGCCGCGCACCTGTTCGGAGAGATCGAGCAGGCCCGCTCCCTGGTCCTCGCCGCGCTCTCCGGCCTCGACGAGGGCGCCGAGGGCCTGCCGCGGCTGATCTCGGCCGCCAAGGCCAAGGCCGCCGCGGTCGCGGATCTCGCCACCAACGAGGGCGTGCAGCTCCACGGCGGCGTGGGCATGACCGACGCCTTCGACATCGGCCTGTTCATGAAGCGCGCCCGCCCCGCCGCCCAGCTTTTCGGCGACGAACGCTACCACGCCGCCCGCTTCGCCACCCTCAGCGGCTACTGATTCGGGGCCGGCGGAGGGCGGGGCCGCCCGTCTCCGCCCGTCTCCGCCCGTCGTCGGCGCCGAAAACCGTTCAGACTTGACGCAACGCCCCGCGCGCTCCGGCTCGCGGGGCGTTCGCGTTTCGGAAACATCGCGCGGGCGTTCATGTAAAATCCGGGCCGGCTGCGCAAAATGCGCAAACTCGAAAATCTGTGATTGAAAATACGTAAAATATGTAGGAAACCGTTTTCACAGGCGGCGCCGCTTCCCGGCGCGCCTCGACGAAGAAGGAGCGAGGACATGGGCCGATTTGCACGCATCTGCGCCAAGGCGAGTTGTGCGGCGCTGCTGGCGAATCCGGCCATGGCCTTCGAGGCGAAATGGGTTCGGGCCCAGGTGGAGGCCCCGAACCTGCTGGCGGGAATGGCGGATTCCCCCGGCATGGTCATGCTCGCCGCAACGCTGATCGGCGTCGCCACCGCGTCGGTCTGCGCCGCTCTCTTCGCCGGCCGCTGAGGCCCACGCCGCCGCGACGTCGGGACGCGTCGCGGCGGCGCTTGCGAAAGTCCCGAAATTCTGTAATTTCTGCGTCGGTCATCTGCTATTCAGACTCCGCGACGCCGGCCCCCTCCCGGGGCCCCGGGCGGCGGACAGGGAGCCCCGAGATGCCGCATCGGCAGGGCAAGGCCGACTCGTTCGAGCGGCTCAAGGTCGACCGCACCATCACCGCCGCCGAGGCGACCCGCCATTTCGGCCGCGTGCAGGAAGAGGTCGCCGGCGGCCCCATCACCCTGACCCACCACGGCCGCGCCCGCATGGTCCTGCTCTCGCAGGAGGACTACGAGGCGATGGGCGGCGGCGCGGGCGCAGCCGGCGCGCGCCCCGACGGCGCCGCCGCGGCGCTCGACGAGATGGAGGAGGCCTTCGTCGCCCTCGACGAGGTCGACCGCATCGCCGCGGTCAACCGGGTGGCCGAGTTCTACGTCGGCCAGTCCCGCCACGAACTGGTCGGCCGCCACTGGGCGGACGCGCTGCCCCCCCTCGCCTCCACCCGCTTCCCCGCGATCCTGGCGGACGTCCGCGCGCTCGGCCGGCCGCAGAAGTTCGCCTGGGACTCGGTGGTGCGGGAGCGGCGGCGCCTGCAGGTCAACATCTTCCCGATCCCCGACACCCGCGGCGGCGTCGGGATCCTGTTCTCCGACGTCGGCGAGATCGAGCGGCAGGCGGAGCGCCTGGCGATGGTCGAGGGGATGCTCGAGGCGATCTTCGCCGCCATGCCCGAGGTCGCGGCCGTGGTCTTCGACGCGGGCGGCCAGGTCCGCGCCTGGCGCGGCGCGGCCGCGTCCCTGTTCGGCTGGACCGACGCGGAGATCGAGGGGCGCGCCCTCGATGTGCTGCTGGTGGACCCCGAGCGCGACGTCGGCCAGGTCTGGGCGCACCTCGCCGAGGCGCGGCGCAACGGCGCCTCCCGCGCGGAATGCGAACGCCGCGCCCGCTCGGGCGAGACGCTGACCGTCGACTGCGCCACCCGCTTCCTGCCGGGCGAGGACCTGTTCGTCTGCATCATGCGCCGCATCGAGCCATGACCTGCGAGATCCACGCGGTGCTGGGCGTCGCGCCGGGGCGCCTTTTCATCGGCCCCGCCCCCTCCGGCGGCCGCGCGCTCGCCGCCGAGGTGGCGGAGATGCGGCGCGAGGGCGTGGACCTGCTGGTCTCGATGCTGCCGCCCGAGGAGGCCGAGCGCCTGGGCCTGGGGCAGGAGGCGCAGGTCTGCGCCGCCGCGGGCGTCGCCTTCCAGGGCTTCCCGATCCGCGATTTCGGCCTTCCGGGCCCCGCGCTCTTCGCCTCGCTGGTCGAGGACCTGGCGGCGCAGGTGGCCGCGGGGCGCGGCGTGGCGATCCACTGCCGGGCGGGGATCGGCCGCTCGGGCATGGCGACGGCCTGCGTGGCGGCCCGCTTCCTCGGCTCGGCCGAGGCCGCGGTCGCCGCCGTCTCGCAGGCCCGGGGGCTCGAGATCCCCGACACCCCCGCCCAGCGCGCCTTCATCGACGAGGTCGTGGCCCGCCTGCAGGGCTGAGGCCGGTGCGCCCGTCGCCCCGGGTTCAGTCGGCCTGCACCGGGCTCTCGGCCAGCTCGATCTTCAGGGTCTGCGCGCCCTTCCACAGCGTCATCGGCCCCAGCTCCTTGAGCTTGTCGAGCCCGCTGACGATGGTCGCGAACGGGTTTCCCGCCAGCTGCCCGGCCTTCGAGGCGAAGCTGCACGGCCCGTAGGCCAGCAGGATCTCCGTCTCCGACACCTTCCCCTTGCCGCCCGGGAACAGCAGAAACTGCCCCGGCGCGGGATGGGAGGTCGGATCCTCGTAGGGCACGCCGAAATCCAGGTCGCCAAGCGGCGCCCACACCGCCTCGCCCGACCAGCGCACGTGGATCACCTGCCCGTCGAAGGGCAGCGCCGCCTTGATCTTCGCGCAGGTGACCGGGCACTGATCCTCGTTGAGGACCCCGAGAAGCCGGAACGGGCCGGCGGTGATGGCGAGGGCGGTCATGGAGCTCTCCGAGGGTGGGGCAGGGGGCGGGCGGGATGACAGGGCGCCGGGAGGATGGGGTCAAGGGGGCGGGACGCTCCTGACTCACCAAAGAACAGGGGCCCGCGCCTGTCCTTCGGATCCGTCTCTCGCTGACGATGCCTGAGCGACTCGCCGGGAGGGGTCAAGGACAAGCCCCGCTTGCGCGGGGTCGCTGCGCGATCCCTGACCCCTCCCGACGAGTCGCTCTTTACGGCATCAGCGAGAGACGGCTCCGAAGAACAGGCGCTTTGCGAGGATCCCGGGCGTCGCGCCGGGCGACTGGGGCGGGCGGCGCGAGGGGGATGGGGCGCGCGGCGCGGGCCGGGAGGCGGCGGCCACGGGCGCGCGGCCGGGGCGCGCCGCGGGCGCGGGGCCGGCCATCGGCGGGACGGGGGACGCGGCGCCTGCGCCCGCTCAGGGGCGGTGCAGGACGGGGGCGTCGCGCGTCACGGTGCGGCGGCCGGCGCGGTAGACGGCGACGGGCGGGGCGAGCTCGGCCACCGCGGCCTCGGCGCTCGGCGCATCGAGGATCGCGAGGTCGGCGGCCTTGCCCGGCGCGAGGCCGTAGTCGGCGAGGTTCATCAGCGCCGCCGGCTGCTCGGTCACCAGCGCCAGGCAGGTGCGGAACGCCTCGGCCGAGCCGAGCTGCGCGGCGTTGGCGTAGAGGTTCGCCATGCGCAGCAGCGAGCCGTCGCCGAAGGGGGTGAACGGGTTCAGCACGTTGTTGGTGGCGAGCGAGCAGCGGCAGCCCTCGGCGTGGAAGGCGTGGGCCGGCGCCACGCCGCGGGGCGTCAGGTGGTCGTGCTCGCGCCCCATCAGGAACAGGTCGGTCGAGGGCAGCACCGTCAGCGCCACGCCCACGTCCGCCATGCGGCGCGCCCAGGCCTGCGTCTCGGACGGGGGCAGGGCGGAGAGGGCCGAGACGTGGCCCACCGCGACCCGGCCGCCCCAGCGGCGCGCCTCGGTCACGCGGCAGATCTCGCCCAGGTCCATGCGCGCGGGATCGAGGTGGAAGTCGAGGTGGAAGTCGACGTCGAGGTCGAACTCGCCCGCCAGGTCGAAGATCCGGGCGATCTGGGCGTGGGGGTCGTCGTCGGTGTAGGGGCAGCCGCCGATCACCTCGGCGCCCGTGGCGCAGGCCTCGACCAGCAGCGGGTCCGTGCCGGGATCGTTGGTCAGCCCCTCCTGCGGGAACACGCAGATCTGCAGGTCCATCGCCCAGGCGTAGTCGCGCTTCAGCGCCTTCACCGCGTGGAAGCCGCGCAGGCCGATGCGGGGGTCCGCCTCGACATGGGTGCGCATCCGGGTGGTGCCCTGGGCGATGCATTTCTCCAGCGTGCGGGCGCCGCGGGCGAAGACGTCCTCCTCCGACCAGCCGGACTTCGCGGCCGAGACGGCGGCGATGGCCGAGGGCAGGTCGGGCGCCCCGCCCACCCGGTCGAGCAGGCAGGACTTGTCGAGATGCACGTGGCTTTCCACGAAGCCGGGCACGGCGAGGCGGCCGCCGAAATCCTCCGACGGCGCCTCCGCCTCGATCCCGGGCGCGATCTCGAGGATGCGCCCGGCGCCGATCGCCACGTCCACGGGCCCGTCCCGCGCCGCCTCCGGCCCCGGGAAGAGACGCAGGTTGCGCAGGACGAGCTCGGGCCTCATTCCTCGGGCGCCTCGGCTTCCCAGAGCTTCCTGGCGATCTTGCGGAACTCGGCCGGGGGCAGGCGCGGCTTGTCGCCGGCGGCGGCCTTCATCGCGGCGCGGTCGGCCTCGAAGATCGCCTTGGCCCGGTAGCGCGCGTCGAGCATCACCAGCACCACCGCCTGCCACTCGGCCTCGTCCTTGCCCAGGCGCAGGGGGCCCGTGGCCTCGCCCTTGGCGCCGCGCACGGCGAGGCGCAGCTTGCGCCCGGCGGCGTCGGTGGCGTCGTAGTTCGCGTCGGGCTCGGCCAGCGTCAGGCCCAGCAGGCGCGCCGCCTCGGCCGCGCCCAGGCCCTGCGCGGCGCCCAGCGGCCGGCCGGTCGCCTTGCGGAAGGCGAGCGCGGCCATGCGGGCCTGCTTCAGCGCGCCGGGCAGACCGCCGCCGCCGCCGCCGCCGCCGCCACCCTTGCCGCCGCCGCCGCCGCCTTCGCCGCGGCCCTGGCCCCGACCCTTGCCGCCGCCGCCGCCGCCTTTGCCGCCGCCGCCGCCCTGGCCGCCGTTCCCGTTGCCGCGCTTCTTGAGTGCGAGCGCCATGAGTTACATCGCCTTCCTGTAGAGATCCGCGAGCGAGCCCGCGTCGACCGGCACCGGGTTCCCCCCGCAGGAGGGATCCTCGGCCGCCTCGGTCGCCAGCTGTTCGATGTCGGGGTTCTCGACGCCCAGCGCAACCAGCGTCGGCGGAACGCCCAGCTTTTCCCGGAAGGCGATCAGCGCCTCCATGAACCCGTCGAAGCCGCCGGGCACGCCCAGGTAGGCGGCCAGCGCCTCGATCTTCGCCTCGACCGCGGGGCGGTTGAAGGCCAGCACCACCGGCAGGAACACCGCGTTGGTCATGCCGTGATGGGTGTTGAAATGCGCCCCGATCGGGTGGCTCAGCGAATGCACCGCGCCCAGGCCCTTCTGGAAGGCGGTGGCGCCCATGGCGGCCGCGCTCATCATGTGGGCGCGCGCCTCGAGGTTCTCGGGCTCGGCCGTCGCGGTCGCCAGGTTCTCCCACACCAGCCGCAGCCCTTCGAGCGCGATGCCCTGGCTCATCGGGTGGTAGTGGGGGGAGCAGTAGGCCTCCAGGCAATGGGCGAAGGCGTCCATGCCGGTGCCCACGGTGATCGCGCGGGGCATGCCCACGGTCAGCTCCGGATCGCAGATCACCACCGAGGGCAGCAGCCGGGGGTGGAAGATGATCTTCTTCACATGGGTGGCCGAGTTGGTCAGCACGCCCGCGCGCCCGACCTCCGAACCCGTGCCGGCGGTGGTCGGGACCGCCACGATGGGGGCGATGGCGGCGGCGTCGGCGCGCGTCCACCAGTCGCCGATGTCCTCGAGGTCCCACACCGGGATGCTCTGGCGGGCCATCAGCGCCACCAGCTTGCCGAGATCGAGGCCCGAGCCGCCGCCGAAGGCGATCACCCCGTCATGGCCGCCGCCCAGGAACGCTTCGATCCCGGCCTCGAGGTTGTGCTCGTTCGGGTTGGGATCGACGTCGGAGAAGAGCGCCCGCCCCAGCCCCGCGGCCTCCAGCAGGTCGAGCGCCTGCGTCGTGATCGGCAGGGGGGCGAGGCCGCGGTCGGTCACCAGCAGCGGCTTGCGGATGCCGGCGGCGGCGCAGGCCTCGGCCAGCTCCTTGATGCGTCCGGCGCCGAAGCGGATGGCGGTGGGATAGCTCCAGTTCGCGGTCGGCGAGGCCATGCGTCGTCAGCCTTTCTTGAGGTGGTAGGATTTCGGCCGGGTCAGGTTGTGATAGCCGATCTGGGACAGGGCGCCGCCGCGGCCGGTGTCCTTGCAGCCGGTCCAGCACAGCGCCGGGTCGAGGTAGTCGCAGCGGTTCATGAAGACGGTGCCCGTCTCGATGCCGGCGCCGATCTGGGCGGCGGCCTCGGCGTCGGCGGTCCACAGCGAGGCGGTCAGCCCGTAGGGGCTGTCGTTCATCAGCCGCAGCGCCTCGGCGTCGTGGCGCACGGGCATGATGCCGACCACGGGGCCGAAGCTCTCCTCGCGCATCACCGACATCGAGTGATCCACGTTCACCAGGATCTGGGGGGCGAGGTAGGCGCCGCCGTCGTCGGGGAAGCTCTTGGGGTTGATCAGCGGGCGGGCGCCGGCGGCGATCGCCTCGGCGGTCTGCTCGCGCACCACGCGGGCGAAGCGCTCGTGCGCCATCGGCCCCAGGGTGGTTCCGGTCTCCAGCGGGTTGCCCAGCACGTAGTCGTTGACGATTTCGACCGCCTTCTCGACGAAGGCCTCGAACAGCTTCTCGTGCACGTAGATCCGCTCGATCCCGCAGCAGCACTGGCCGGAGTTGAACATGGCGCCGTCGATCAGCCCCGCGGCGGCGGCCTCGACGTCGGCGTCGTGGCGCACGTAGCCCGGATCCTTGCCGCCCAGCTCCAGCCCCATCGGGGTGAAGGTGCCCGCGGCCGCGCGCTCGATGGCGCGCCCGCCGGCGACCGAGCCGGTGAAGTTCACGAAGTCGAAGGCCCGCTCGCCCAGCAGCCGCTCGGTCGTGGCATGGTCGAGGAAGACGTTCTGGAACAGCGCCGGCGGGATCCCCGCCGAGGTGAAGGCGCGCACCATCCGCTCCCCCGCCAGCAGGGTCTGGGTGGCGTGCTTGAGGATCACCGCGTTGCCCGCGATCAGGGCCGGGGCGACGGTGTTGATCGCGGTCAGGTAGGGGTAGTTCCAGGGCGCGATCACCAGGACCACGCCGTGCGGCTCGCGCAGGATGCGCCGCTCGAAGGCGTCGGAGTCCTCGGCCACGATGGGGGCCAGCGCCTCGCCGGCGAGCTTCGCCATGCCCAGCGCCCGCTCCTTCACGCCGCCCATCTCGCCGCCGTAGCGCACCGGGCGGCCCATCATGCGGGCGAGTTCGGGGACCATCTCGTCGGACATCGCGTCCAGCGCGGCGACGCCGGCCTCGACCAGCGCCACGCGCTCGAACAGGGGGCGGGCGGCCCAGTCCGCCTGGGCGGCGCGGGCGCGGGCCACGGCCTCGAGCACCGCCTCATGGCCGGCGACCGGGCGCTCGGCGAAGACCGAGCCGTCGATCGGCGAGATGCACGTGAGAACCTGGGTCATCGACCTCCCCCGATGGATTGGGCCCCGATGGATTGCACCGGCATGGCGAGCGGCCCGCTGCGGCGCGGCGCGCCGGGCCGGCCTCCGGACCCGGCGCCGCCGCAGGACGGCGAGACGGAACCCTGCGGCCCGAAGCGCCCCGATTGCAAGGCGATCCTGCCTTGCGCGCCGCGCATGTCCCGACGGCTGCGGGATGTGCGGCGCCCGCCTGATGCGCGCCGGCCGCGGCCCCCGCCGCCGGCGCGACGCCGGCCCGCCGCGGCGGGCGTCCGGCCGGCCGCGGGCGGGCGCGTCGCGCCGCGGCTCCCGCGCGCCGCGCGGCGGCCGGTCCGGGTCACGCCCGCTCGAAGCCGCGCCTGAGCTCCCAGTCGGTGACCCGGCGGTCCATCTCCATCTGCTCGATCCGCGCGGCATGGACGTAGTGGTCGACCACCTCGTCCCCGAAGGCCCCGCGCAGGAAGGACGATCCGTCCACGATCGCCATCGCCTCGCGCAGGGTCCCGGGGATCTCGGGGATCTTCTGGGCGAGATACGCGTCGCCGCGATGCTCGGGGGGCAGGGTCAGGCCCTTCTCGACCCCGTCGAGCCCCGCCGCGATCATCGCCGCGATCGCCATGTAGGGGTTCAGGTCGGCGCCGCCGATCCGGCACTCCAGCCGCACGGCCCTGGTGCCCTCGCCCACCACCCGGAAGCCGGCGGTGCGGTTGTCCATCGACCAGCAGATCTTGGTCGGCGCGAAGGTGCCCGCCACGAAGCGCTTGTAGCTGTTGATGTAGGGCGCGAGGAACAGGGTGATCTCGGCCGCGTGCGCCAGCTGACCCGCCAGGAAGCTGCGCATCAGCTCCGACATGCCGTATTCGGCGTCGGGGTCGTGGAACAGCGGCTCCCCCTCCGGCCCCGCCAGCGACATGTGCACGTGGCTGGAGCTGCCGGCGTGGTCGTAGCTCCACTTGGCCATGAAGCTCACCGACTTGCCCTTGGCCCAGGCGATCTCCTTGATCCCGTTCTTCAGGATCACGTGCCGGTCGGCCATGGTCAGCGCCTCGGCGTAGCGGACGTTGATCTCCTCCTGGCCCGCGTCGGCCTCGCCCTTCGAGTTCTCGATGGGGATGTCGGCCGCGTTCATGCCGGTGCGGATCGCGCGCATCACATCCTCCTCCTTGGTGGTCTGGAAGATGTGGTAGTCCTCGTTGTAGGCGCTGACCGGGGAGAGGCCCAGGTGGTCCTTCGCCTGCGCCGCCTCGTAGCTTTCCTTGAACAGGAAGAACTCCAGCTCGGTCGCCACGTTGGCGCTCCAGCCCTTCGCGGCCAGCCGCTCGGCCTGGGCGCGCAGCACGTTTCGGGGCGCGTGGGGGACGGGGTGGTGATGGTGGTCGAGCACGTCGCACACCACCAGCGCCGTGCCCTCCAGCCAGGGGATCCGCCGCAGGGTGCCCAGGTCCGGCTTCATGACGTAGTCGCCGTAGCCCTTCTCCCACGAGGTGGCGGCATAGCCCGCCACCGTCTCCATCTCCATGTCGGTGGCCTGGAGGTAGTTGCAGGAGTGGGTCTCCTCGACCGCGCCCTCGAGGAAGAACTCGGCCTGGAAGCGCTTGCCCATCAGGCGGCCCTGCATGTCCGGCTGCACCGCCAGCACGGTGTCGATCTCGCCGTCCTCGACGGCGGCGCGCAGCTCTTCCAGGGTCAGTTTGCCGGGCATGGTCGTCTCTCTCGGGCTCGGTCGGGAGGGGGGAAGGGGGCCGGGCGCCGGCCCCCCTCGTCACGGGCGTGCGGGCTCAGCCCAGGCCGTAGGGCGGGCCGGCCTTCTCGATCACGGCGTTGTAGTCCTCGAAGATCTTAACCACGCGCGCGGCGCGGTCCGAGATCTGGGACTTCTCCTTCCAGAAGACCTTCGCGGCCTCCTCGACCTGCTTCCACTCCTCGGCCGGGATCTCGGTCAGCTCCAGCTTCTCGCCCGAGGCGCGCAGCTTCGCCTCGCCGCCCCAGTACCACTGGGTCCGGTAGAAATGGCCCATGTCGATGCAGGCCGTCACCAGCTGCTGAAGCTCGGGCGTCAGCTTCCCCCAGCTGTCGGGGTTCACGTAGAACGACCCGATCCACGCCCCGCAGATGTTGTTGAGCAGGAAGTAGTCGGTCACGTCCGCCCAGCCGACGGTGTAGTCCTCGGTGATCCCCGACCAGGCCATGCCGTCGAGCTCGCCGGTCTGCACCGCGACCTCGGCGTCCTCGTAGGGGATCGAGACGGGGACCACGCCGAACTGGGCCAGGAACTCGCCCGCCGTGGGGAAGGTGTAGAGCTTCAGGCCCGAGAGATCGGCCAGCGAGGTGACCTTCTTCTTGGTGTTGAAGTGGCACGGGTCCTGGCCGGCCGCGCTCAGCCACTTCACCCCGACCTCGTCGTAGGCCTCGGTCCAGATGTCGGCCAGCCCGTACTGCTTGAACAGCACCGGCACGTCCATGATCTGCTTGGTGGCCATCGGGAAGTAGCCGCCGAAGACCGAGATGTCGACGGGCGCCGCCATCGAGTCGTCGTCCGAGTGCACCCCGTCGATCACCCCGTTCTGCAGCGCGCGGAACAGCTCGCCCGTCGGCACGATTTGGTCGGCGTAGAACAGCTCGATCTCCAGCGCGCCGCCGGCGGCGGCGTTGATCGCGTCGATGATCGGCTTGGTCACGTGCTCGCCCAGCGCCGCGCCCGCATAGGTCTGGAAGCGCCACTTGATCGGGCTCTGCGCCTTCACGATCGACGGCGCGGCCAGCGCGCCGACGCCCGCCAGGCCCACGCCCTTCAGGAACTGTCTTCTGTGGTTCATTGGTCTCACCTCTCTGCTGGTTCAACCGCCCGTTGGCCGGGCGTGTCTGCTTCGACCTCAATTCCCTCCGGTCAGTTTCCGTAGACGAGCCCCGGCAGCCACAGCGCGATCTGGGGGAAGACCATCACCAGGATCAGGGCCAGCACCATCACCCCCACGAAGGGGATGATCGAGCGGTAGATGTCGTGGATCGTGATCCCCGGCGGCGCCATGGCGCGCATCAGGAACAGGTTGTAGCCGAAGGGCGGGGTCATGTAGGCGACCTGGCAGGTGATGGTGTAGAGCACCCCATACCACACCAGGTCGAAGCCCAGCGCCTTGACCAGCGGCACGAACAGGGGCGCCACGATCACCAGCATCGCGGTGTCGTCCAGGAAGGTGCCCATCAGCAGGTAGGTCAGCTGCATCAGGATCAGGATCTCCCACGGACCCAGCCCCAGCTTCTCGGTGAAGAGGCTCTCAAGCGCGCGGACCGCGCCCAGCCCGTCGAAGACCGCGCCGAAGCACAGGGCGGCGAGGATGATCCACATGAACATGCACGAGATGCCCAGCGTCTTGCGCGCGGTGGCCTCCAGCACGTTGAAGGTCAGCCGCCCCTTCAGCAGCGCCGCCAGCGTCGAGGCGACCGCGCCCACGGCCGAGGACTCGACCAGGCTGGTGTAGCCCATCACGAACAGGCCGGTCATCGAGAAGAAGATCAGCAGCGGCCAGATCCCGGCGCGGAGCGAGCGCAGCTTGTCCCCCCAGGTGATCTTCGCCCGCTCCGCCGCCGGCAGCACCGGCCCGAGCTCGGGCTGCAGCCGGCAGCGCACCACGATGTAGATGATGAACATCGTGGCCATCATCAGCCCCGGGATCGCGCCCGCGAGCCACAGCTGGCCCACCGGCGCGCGCGCGATCATGCCGTAGAGCACCAGCACCACCGAGGGCGGCACCAGGATCCCCAGCGAGGATCCCGCCTGGATCACGCCGGTCACCATGATCTTGTCGTAGCCGCGCCTGAGCAGCTCGGGCAGGGCGATGGTCGCCCCGATGGCCATGCCCGCCACCGACAGCCCGTTCATCGCCGAGATCGCCACCATCAGCCCGATGGTCCCGACCGCGAGGCCGCCGCGAAGCCCCCCCGACCAGACGTGGAACATCTCGTAGAGGTCGTCGGCGATGCCGCTCTCGGACATCATGTAGCCCATGTAGATGAACAGCGGCAGCGTCAGCAGCGGATACCACTTCATCAGCTTCATGGCCGAGGAGAAGGCCAGCTCGAACCCCCCGCCCCCCCACAGCAGCACCGCCGAGGCCACGGCGACCGCGCCGATGGCGCCGAACACCCGCTGACCGGTCATCAGCATGACCATCATCGAGGCGAACATCAGCAGGGCGATGGCCTCGTAGCTCATGCGCAGGCGCCCCTGTCCGGGCCGGCGCGGAAGGCTCTTTCGTCGAGGGTCATTCGGGGGCCTCGCCCAGGTGGTCGCGGGTCGGATGCAGGCCCGAGGGCAGCGGCTCGCCCCGCGCCTCGGCGATGTTGCGGATGAACTGGGCGATCGCCTGCAGCAGCATCAGCAGGATCGCCAGGCACATCACCACCTTGATCGGCCACATGTACGGCCGCCACAGGGACCGCGCCCGCTCCCCGAACTCGATGGAATAGGCGGTCGAGCTGATCCCGCCGGCCAGCAGGAAGCCGAGGTAGAAGATCAGGAACAGCACGGTGACCGAGTCCACCATCGCCCGCGTCCTCGGCGACCAGCGCCCGTAGGCGAGGTCCATGCGAACGTGGTCGCCCGTCTGCATCGAATAGGGGCCGCCCAGCAGGTAGTAGGCCACCATCAGGAACTGCGCCGCCTCGAGCGTCCAGACCGAGGGGGTGAAGGCCGCCTTCGAGATCGCCGACCAGAACAGCACGCCGATCATCGCGAAGATGCCCCACATGGCCGCGCGCCCCACCGCACGGTTGATCCTGTCGATCCAGCGCACGTAGGCGCGGGCGAACTCGGGCATGATCTCCCCTCGGCGTCGGGCGTGGTGCGGCGCACAAGCCTCGACTATGAGAGCGGGCTTTTCATTGGTCCACCCTCAATTTCCCCGCCGTCCGCCCTTCCGGCCGCTGCGTCTTCGCGGGGCGGGGCCGGCGGCGGGGCCGGCGCCCGGCGGGGGGATCAAGGACGCCGCCGACAGCCTCGGGCTCCAGGGCCTCTTCGCGGCGCCGTGCGGGAGGCCGCGTTCCTGTCCCGACCGTCGCCCCGCCGCGTCGCCGCCCGCGGACCGGGGCGCCTGTCAGGGGCCGCCTGGGGCCTGCCGCAAGGTCCGCTGTCACGATATCGCCGCATTCGGGCGGATTTGATGTGATCTTTACGTATGGTCGTCCCACGGCGGGGCGGCCGGGGCGGGCTCCGTTTCAGGGCCCGTCCATCCCGGGGGGGGAGCCGACGTCGCCGCGACGCCCGTCGCGACGACCTGGGGAAGTGGGAGGGACCCGACCGTCATCGGCCGCGCCGTCGCCGACGCAGGCTTCGCCCGCGTCCGCGTCCGTGCGCGCGTCCGACCGGCGCGGATCCGTCCCGAGCGACGAAGAGGCGCCATGACCGACATCGTGCAGTCCACCAGCTCGACCCAGCGCGTCCTGACCGCGTCCGACAACCTCTACGTGCCCGACGGCGTGCGCCTGAGCGTCAGCGGCGACGCGGTGGCCGCCGACACGTCCTTCGGGGGCCGCGACATCGGGATCGACGGCTCGGTGATCTCGTTCAGCGGCTACGCCATCGACCTCGGCGCCGACGCCTACGGCTCGCGCATCGCGGTCGGCGACACCGGCAACGTCCGCGGCTTGCTGAGCTATTCGGGCAGCGGCGGCATCTACTCGGCCTCCGACAGCACCCTGGTCAACAACGGCGGCGAGATCACCGGCCAGATCGGCGTCTATTCCTCGCGGGCCTCGTATTTCCATCTGATCAACGACGGGCGCATCGCCTCGATCGGCAGCACCGGCGTCTATCTCTACCAGCCCGTCGCGCCCGTCGTCACCAACTCGGGCGTGATCTCGGGGTCGACGGGGCTCTACGCCATCGACTCCGACGCGCTGATCGTGACCAACACCAGCCAGATCCTCGCCCATGCCACCGGCGGCAGCGGGATCATCGTCAGCAGCGGCACGCTCGAGTTGCGCAACGCCGGCGAGATCGTGGGCAACTATCGCTCGATCAACGCCGCCGGCGCGCAGGTCGACGTCGAGAACACGGGGCTGCTCGGCGGGAACCTCCTCCTGGGCGGCGACGCCGACCGCGTGGACAATTCCGGCGAGATCCACGGCGCGCTCGACATGGGCGGCGGCACGGCGGACCAGCTTCTGACCTCCGGCCTGATCGTCGGCGACGTGGCCTCCGACGGGCGGCTGACGCTGATCAACAGCGGCGAGATCCAGGGCGCGGTCGAGCTGACCGGGGCGCTCGGCTCCCGGATCGTCTCGGAGGGCGACATCACCGGCCTCCTGTCCCTGGGCTCGGGCGTCGACATCGTGCATCTCGGCGGCCTCGTGGGCGGGGCGATCGCGACCGGCGGCGGCGCGGACGAGCTTTACGTCGAGGGCACGGTCGTCGGCGGGATCGCGATGGGCGCCCAGTCCGACCTCGCCGTCATCCGCGGCTGGGTGCAGGGCCCCCTCTACAGCTTCGGCGGCGGCGACGTGATCCGCGTCGGCGGCCGGGTCGAGGGCGACGTCGACGCGGGCCACGGCGGCGCCCGGGTCGTCGTGCGCGGCGAGACCGGCGGCGACGTGACCACCGGCGGCGGCAAGGACCAGGTGCGCGTCCACGGCGCGGTGGCCGGCGACGTCGAGACCGGCGTGCAGAACGACGTGCTGGTGGTGACCGGCGCGCTCGACGGCGCGGCGCAGATGGACGCCGGCCTCGACCTGGTGCGCAACCGCGGCGAGATCGGCGGCGCGGTCGAGCTCGGCGCCGATGCCGACCGGCTGGTGAACACGGGCGTCGTCGGCGGCTCGGTCGACGCCGGCGACACGGCAGACGAGGTGATCAACCGCGGCCTGATCGAGGGCGACGTCCAGATGGGCGCCGGCAACGACACGTATCGCGCCACGGCCGGCGGCGAGGTCCTGGGCCGGATCCGCGGCGGCGACGACAACGACGTGCTGATCGGCGCCTCGGGCGAGGAGACCTTCGAGGGCGGCGGCGGCTTCGACCGCCTGAAGGGCCGCGCCGGCGACGACGTGATCAAGGGCGGCGCGGGCGACGACACGATCGGGGGCGGCGCGGGCGACGACGAGCTGACCGGCGGCTCCAACGCCGACGAGTTCCGCATCGGCAAGCATTCCGGCGCCGACACGATCCTCGACTGGGAGGACGGCGTCGACGTCCTCAACCTGCGCAAGCTGGGCCTGACCGGCGGAACCAAGCTGGGCGACGTGATCGCCGCCTCCGAGAACCGGATCGGGGGCACGGTGATCATCGACCTCGACGACATCGGCGGCGACGGCTCGATCACCGTGGTCGGCTGGAACACCGCCCTGATGAGCGTGGACGATTTCATCTTCTGAGCGCGCGGGCCCGCCCCGGGCCCGCGTCCGACGTAGTCCCGCGGCCCGGCCCTCCGGCCCGGCCGCTTCCCTTCCCCGGCCCCGCCGTTCCGCTGCGGGCCCCGGGACGCGCCGGTCGCGTCCGGCGTTCCGATCCCCGCCCACGCGGGACCCTGACCAAGGATCGTCCCCGCCGCCGGGGGCGGTCGTCCCCTTCGATTTTCGGCGGAGCGTACCCATGCCCAACCACATCCTGACCGCGGACACGACCACCTCCACCCCTCTCGCCAACGGCGAAACCTATTACCTGCGCCACGACGTCTCCCACATCGTCGAGGTCGGCGCGGCCGTGCTGGGCGGAGGCCTCTCGACGGGCGTTTCCGTGGGCGTCGACGGCGCGATCGTCGCCGTGGCCAATCACGGCGTCTCGCTCAGCTCCAACGGCACGGCCATCTTCCTCAACGTGCAGATCGGCGAGGCGGGGACGATCCGCGGCCTCAGCACCACCAACTTCGGGGCCATCCGGCTCGATTCCGGGGGCGGAAGTTCGCAGGTCGCGAACATGGGCGAGCTGACGGCGGACGCCGGCGTGATCCTGATCGACGGCCGCTACACGGTGGACAACGGCGGCCGCATCACCGCCCAGGACGGCTACGGCGTGTGGGTCTCGACCAGCGCCGGCTCGGTCGTCAACAACAGCGGCGTGATCCAGGGCGAAAGCGCGGTGCGCTTCGACGGGCTGTCGGGGACCGGCGCGGTGAACAACACCGGCCAGATGATCGCGGGCGCCGGCAACGCGGTCTACGGCGCGGGCGCCTCCGTCGTGCTGGAGAACGCCGGCGAGATCGTCGCGCGCGACGGCTTCGCCTACTACGCCTCCGTCGGCGGCAGCGTGCTGAACACCGGCGAGATCACCGGCGTGATCGACTTCGGAACCGGCGACGCGACCCTGATGAACAGCGGCGTGATCAACGGCTACGTGCAGATCGGGTCCGGCACGACGTCCATCGTCAACACCGGCGAGATCCTGGGCGACATCGCCTCCGGCGCCGGCCTCGACCGGTTCGAGAACTCGGGCGTGGTCACCGGCCAGGTCAACCTCGGCGCGGGGACCGCGGACGTCGAGAACAGCGGCGAGATCGGCGGCGACCTGCGGCTGGGCACCTCGGGCGACACGGTGCTCAACTCCGGCGTGGTGATGGGCCGGGTGCTGCTGAGCAACGGCGCCGACACGCTCGTCAACGCCGGCGTGGTGGTCGAGGGCGTCGCCGGGGGCAACGACGCGGACAAGGTGATCAACCGCGGCTCCGTCCAGTCGCTCAGCCTGATCGGCGGCGACGACCTGGTGCGCAACAACGGCGTCGTCGACGACTTCGTGCTGTTCTCGTCGGGCGAGAACGTGCTGCGCAACCACGGCCTGATCGGCGGCCCGGTCGGCGGCGGCTCCGGCGCGGACCTGGTCGTCTCGACCGGGACGATCGGCGACGACGTGAACCTCGGCGCCACCGCCGACAAGATGTTCCTGCGCGGCGGCGTGGCGACCGGCGACGTCAACCTGGGGCAGGGCAACGACACCTTCC
This sequence comes from Albimonas marina, assembly GCF_029223255.1. Taxonomy (GTDB): domain Bacteria; phylum Pseudomonadota; class Alphaproteobacteria; order Rhodobacterales; family Rhodobacteraceae; genus Albimonas. The sequence continues at coordinate 100,169 of NZ_JARHUC010000005.1, read as the reverse complement.
GCGCCACCGGCGGGGCCGAGGTGCTGGGCGTCATCCGCGGACAGGACGACAACGACCGGATCCTCGGCTCCTCCGAGATCGACCGGATCGAGGGCGGCGGCGGCTTCGACACGCTCAAGGGCCGCGGCGGCGACGACGAGATCAAGGGCGGCGCGGGCGACGACGAGCTGACCGGCGGCATCAACGCCGACGAGTTCCGCATCGGCAAGCATTCCGGCGCCGACACGATCCTCGATTGGGAGGACGGCGTCGACGTCCTCAACCTGCGCAAGCTGGGCCTGACCGGCGGAACCAAGCTGGGCGACGTGATCGCCGCCTCCGAGAACCGGATCGGCGGCGCGGTGATCATCGACCTCGACGACATCGGCGGCGACGGCTCGATCACCGTCGAGAACTGGAACACCGCCCTGATGTCCGTGGACGATTTCATCTTCTGAGCGCGCGGCCGCGGCGCGCCGGCGAGTTCATCGCAGGCCCCGCGGCCGGCCCGCCTCTTCCCGGAGCGTTTCCCCGGGCCCCCGACGCCGGAGCTTCCCTTTTCCGGGGGCGCTCGTCCCCATCGACCCTTTCGGAACCGATCATGTCCGATTTCATCCTGACCGCCGACTCGACCGCGCTGGTCACCCTCGCCGGCGGCGACAACTATTACCTCCGCCAGGACGTCTCCCACATCGTGACCACGGGGCCCGCGGTTTATGGCGCGGGCATCCTGGGCACGGTCGACGCGGGCGTCGACGGCGCGATGATGGCCACCATCGGCCACGCGCTCGACCTGCGCGCCGGCGACTTCGGCGCCACCCTCAAGGTCCAGGTCGGCGAGGTCGGCACGGTCCGCGGCCTGGGCGGAGATACCTACTACGCGGTGCGCCTGGACGCCGGCGGCGGGAGCGCCTCGGCGGTCAACCTGGGCGAGCTGACCGCGGGCAACGGCGTCTACATCGCCCGCGCCGACGCGGAGCTGGACAACGGCGGCTCGATCGTCGGGGCAGAGGGCTACGCGGTCCGCATCACCGAGGGGTCCAGCGCCCGGGTGTCGAACGTCGGCGTCATCCAGGGCGCCGAGGGCCTGCGCTTCGACGCGATGACCGGCGACGGCGCGCTGGTCAACAACGGCGTCGTCGCCGCCCGGTCGGGCGCGGCGGTGTTCATGGACGGCGGCTTCCTGACCGTCGCCAACACCGGCGAGATCACCTCCTTCGGCTCGGCGATCTACGCCGCGGACGGCGCCGATCTCGCCAATTCCGGCGAGATCGTGGGCAGCGTCCACTTCGGGGCGGGCCAGGGGGCGCTGCGCAACTCCGGCACGATCGAGGGCGACCTCTACGGCGGCGCCTCCGGCGGGCGCTACGAGAACACGGGCGACCTGATCGGCCTGCTCGACGGCCAGGACGGCGACGACACGCTCGACAACGACGGGCGCATCACCGGCGCGATCGACCTCGGCGAGGGCGTCGCCAGCGTCGACAACAGCGGCGAGATCGGCGGCGACCTGCGCACCGGCGCCTCGGCCGACACGGTCGGCAACTCGGGGCGGGTCGCCGGCACGATCTACATGGGCGACGGCGCCAACACCCTGGTCAACTCCGGCGAGATCCTCGGCTACGCCTTCGGCGGATCGGGCGACGAGGCGCTGGTCAACCGCGGCTCCCTCGCCGGGATCGCGCTGTCCTACGGCGCCGACACGGTGCGCAACTTCGGCATCGTGGACGACTACGTGAACCTGTTCGACGGCGCCAACGTGCTGCGCAACCACGGCGTCATCGGCGGCAAGGTCTCGACCACCGCCGACGGCGACCTGGTCGTGTCGACCGGCGACATCTTCGGCGACGTGACCACCGGCGGCTCGGCCGACAAGGTGCTGCTGCGCGGCGGCATGGTCGGCGGCGACGTCGAGCTGGGCGCCGGCAACGACACCTTCCGCGCCTCCGCCGGGGCCGAGGTGCTGGGCTTCATCCGCGGCCAGGACGACAACGACCGGATCCTCGGCTCGTCCGAGGACGACCGGGTCGAGGGCGGCGGCGGCTTCGACACGATCAAGGGCCGCGGCGGCGACGACGAGATCAAGGGCGGCGCCGGCGAGGACGTCATCGTCGGCGGCGCGAGCGACGACGAGATGACCGGCGGCTCGCAGGGCGACGAGTTCCGCGTCGGCAAGCATTCCGGCGCCGACACGATCCTCGACTGGCAGGACGGCGTCGACGTGCTGAACCTGCGCAAGCTGGGCCTGACCGGCGGGACCAAGCTGGCGGACGTGGTCGCGGCCTCCGAGAACCGCGCCGGCGGCGCGGTGATCATCGACCTCGACGACCTCGGCGGCGACGGCTCGATCACCGTCGAGAACTGGAACACCGCCCTGATGACCGTGGACGACTTCATCTTCTGATCCCGCGCCGCGCGGTCCCCCTGCCGGGGGCGCGCGGCGCGCCCCCCCCGAAAGGAATTTTCATGACCGACATCGTGCAGACCAACGCCTCCTCCACCGTCGTGGTGGGGGGAGGCGACTCGCTCTACGTGCCCAGGGACGTGCTGGTCACCAGCTCCAACAGCGGCATCACCAACAACGTCGTCGCCGGGACGCTCCAGGTCGCCATCGACGGGACCGTCGCCTCTCTCAACGACTACGGCGCGTTCTTCCTGCTCGACGACGCCATCGACCTCAGCTTCTCGATCGGCGCGACCGGCGTGCTGCGCGCCGCCCCCGGCTCGGGCGGCATCGGCCTCGATGTCTCGGGCTCGACCGAGGTCGACATCTACAACGACGGCTCGATCTTCGGGAACGAGGGCGTGCACCTGGCGATCTCCGGGCCGAGCTCGCGCCTGACCAACCGCGGCACGATCCAGGGCGTGGACGCGTCGGGCATGCGGGTGGTGCACAGCGGCACGGCCTACCTGAGCAACTCCGGCGAGATCGGCGGCCGCTCGGGCGCCGAGCTCTTCACCGGCTCCTTCAAGATGATGAACAGCGGCCTGATCGAGGCGGTCGACCAGGTCGGCATCCTGTTCTCGGGCACGCGGCTGGACCTGACCAACACCGGCGTCATCCTCGGGTCCGCCGCCGCGGTGCGCACCTACGCCGGGACCCTGTTCGTGGACAACCTGGGCGAGATGCGGGGCTCGGTCACCGGCGGGTCGGAGTCCGACTACATCTCGAACGTCGGATCGATCTACGGGTCCGTCAGCCTGGGCGGGGGCGGCAACACCGTCCTCAACTCCGGGCTGATCGAGGGCACCGTGGCCTCCGCCGAGCTGATCGACAACATCACCAACTCCGGCGAGATCCTGGGCGCCATCGACGCGGGGGCCGGCGCCAACAACATCCTCACCACCGGCCTGGTGCTGGGATACATCTTCACCGGCGCGGACCTGGACGAGGTGACCAACCGCGGGGTCGTCGGCGGGCAGGTGATCCTCTCGGGCGGCGACGACGTGCTGCGCAACTCCGGCGACATCGAATCCTACGTCGACCTCGGCGACGGCTCCAACGTCTTCATCAACCGCGGCGCGGTGGCCGGGACGGTCTCCGCCGACGACGGCTTCGACCGCATCGTCAACCGCGGCGTGATCGAGGGCGACGTGGACGTCGGCGACTCCGCCGACCGGATCGTCAATTCCGGCGTCTTCGGCGGCGACGTGAACCTCGGCGCCGGCAACGATCGCTACGTGGCCCGCGGCGACGGCTCGACCGAGGGGCGCGTGCAGGGCGGCGACGAGAACGACACGCTGATCGGCGGCGCGCTGGACGACGACTTCGAGGGCGGCGCCGGCTACGACATGCTCAAGGGCCGCGCGGGCGACGACGTGCTGGTCGGCGGCGCCGGCAAGGACACGCTCGTCGGCGGCGCCGGCGACGACCAGATGACCGGCGGCGGCTTCCGCGACGAACACCGCTTCGGCAAGCACTCCGGCGCCGACGTGATCACCGACTGGGTCGACGGCGAGGACGTGCTGAACCTGCGCAAGCTGGGCATGACCGGCGGAACCAAGCTGGGCGACGTCATCGCCGCCTCCCAGAACCGCATCGGGGGCGAGGTGATCATCGACCTCGACGAACTGGGCGGCGATGGCTCGATCAACGTGGTCGGCTGGAACACCGCCCTGATGAGCGTGGACGACTTCATCTTCTGACGCCCGGCGGCCGCGGGCGGCGCTTGCGGCGCGGGGATGAACGTCCGGTTGACGTTGGGTTGAAAAGCCGGGGCGAGGGGCGTCTTCGCCCTTGCCCTTGCGGCGCCCTCCCGGCTCTGATCGGGGCGGGGGGGCGCTTCGCTCCGCGAAAACGGGGAGACGCGACATGGCGACCATCTTCGAAACCGGCGGCACGACCCCCCGCGTCCTGGCGACGAACGATCGCTACTACGTCGCGCCCGGGATCGTGCTGAACACCTTCTCCGACGCGGTGCAGGGGAACAACGCCAACAACGTCCAGGCCACCATCGACGGCACGGTGGTCTCGCTGGCCGACGACGGCGTCTACCTCAGCGCCAACGGCGACGTCAGCGCCAACCGCGTGGTGGTCGGCCAGACCGGCATCGTGCGCGCCGAGCAGTCGGGCGCCGCGAACTACGGCGTCTACCTCCAGGCCCTGCGGGTCGAGCTGAGCAACGCCGGCCAGATCACCGGCGGCTACGGCGTCTACGCCACCATCGCCGACGCCATGCGCTTCTCGAACTCCGGCCTGATCGAGGGCCTGCAGGCCGCGGGCTTCCGCGCCGCCTACATCGACTACGTCGTCTTCGAGAACGCCGGTCGCCTCGTGGGCGAGAGCGCGGCCGCCGAGATCTACGACTCCGCCGTCTCGGCCCTGAACACCGGCGCCATCGTCTCCGCCGACGGCGGCGCCGACGGGTTCGCGATCGCCAACGGCTCGGGCCAGACGGTGGACCTTGTGAACCTGGGCGAGATATCCGGCGGCCGCCGCGGCGTGCTGGTCGGCGGCTACGGCGACGTCTCGATCGACAACGCCGGCGACGTCGCCGCCCTCTACCAGGCCGGCGTGCGCCTGTCCTCGAACGAGGCGCTGTCGCTGGTCAACTCGGGCCGCATCGCGGGGGGCGCCGGCGTCTCGCTGGTCCAGAACGCCGCCACGATCCTCAACACCGGCGAGATCGTCGCCAACACCGACGTCTCCTCGCCGATCTTCGGCGTGATCACCGGCTGGGCGATCGAGGGCTCGGGCATGGTCGGCGCGCTGAAGCTGATCAACCAGGGCCTGATCGCCGGGCCGCTCTTCGCGCTCGAGACCGACGACGCCAACGACTCCGTGCGCAACGCCGGCGAGATGCTGGGCGACGTCGCCCTGAACGGCGGCGCCGACCAGTTCCGCAACGCCGGCGGCACGGTCGTGGGCGACGTGAACCTGGGCGACGGCAACGACGCCTACGTCGCCCGCGCCCAGGGCTGGGTCGACGGCCGCGTGCAGGGCGGGAACGACAACGACACGCTCAAGGGCGGCGCCTTCGACGACGTCTTCCAGGGCGGCGGCGGCTTCGACCTGCTGAAGGGCCGGGCGGGCGACGACGACCTGGTGGGGGGCGCGGGCGCCGACACCCTCGTGGGCGGCGGCGGCGACGACGAGCTGACCGGCGGCGGCCAGGCCGACGTCTTCAAGTTCGGCAAGCATTCCGGCGACGACGCCGTCACGGACTGGACCGACGGCGAGGACAAGCTCGACTTCCGCAAGCTGGCGATGTCGGGCGGGACCAAGCTCGCCGACGTCGTCGCCGCCTCCGAGAACCGGATCGGCGGCGAGGTGATCATCGACCTGAGCGAGCTGGGCGGCGACGGCTCGATCAACGTGGTCGGCTGGAACACCGCGCTGATGAGCGTCGACGACTTCATCTTCTGACCCGCGCGGCCCGCGGCCCGAGGCGCCCCCCGGGCCGCGGCCGCCCTCAGACCTCGGACCTCAGACCTCTGGGCTCGGCGCGCCGCGCCCGCGCATCTCGCTGCGCAGCTCCGCGATCTCGGCCCGCAGGGCGCGCAGCTCGGCCAGGGTCTCGGCCGCCGCGCCGTGCGGGTGGCCCGAGGCGGCGGAGGCGACGGCCGCGTCGTCCTCGGCCTCGTGATGGGTCTGCATGGCGTCGACCATGATGCCCACGAACAGGTTCAGCACCGCGAAGGAGGTGATCAGGATGAAGGGCACGAAGAAGGCCCAGGCCATCGGGAACGCCTCCATCACCGGGCGCACGATGCCCATCGACCAGCTCTCGAGCGTCATCACCTGGAACAGCGTGTAGGCGCTCTCGCCCATGGTCTCGAACCACTCGGGGAAGGCGCCGCCGAAGAGCTTGGTGGCCATGACGGCGAAGACGTAGAAGATCAGGCTCATCAGCAGCACGACCGAGCCCATGCCCGGGATCGCGCGCAGAAGCCCCGTCACCACCCGGCGCATCGAGGGCACGGTCGAGACCAGCCGCAGCACCCGCAGGATGCGGAAGGCGCGCAGGATCGACAGCGGCCCCGAGGCCGGGATCAGCGCCACGCCCACCACCACCAGGTCGAAGATCCGCCAGGGATCGCGGAAGAAGGCGAGGCGGCGCACGTAGAGGCGCAGCGCGATCTCGGCCACGAACACCGCCAGGATGGCGCGGTCCAGCGCGACCAGCACGGGGCCGATCGCCTCCATGGCGCTGGGCGATGTCTCCAGCCCCAGGATCAGGGCGTTGGCGACGATCAGCGCCACGATGGCGCGTTCGAAGGCGGGGGCGTCGACGAGGTCGCGCAGGCGGTCGCGCAGAGAGGCGCGCTGGGAGGACATGGCGGAGCTCCGGGTCGGTCGCGGTCGGCGGGGCGGCGTTCGAAGCGATCTAGGAACTCGCGCCCGCCAAGGCCATGCGCCCATGCGGTCGCAGCCGCGCGCGGCCGCTGAAAAGTGAGAAGGACGGCGCGGCTCGCCGCCCGTGGAAACGGGAGAGAGACGGCGCATGACGCCGCCCCCTGAAGCGCAAGCGGGGCGGCGCATGGCGCCGCCCCGGGAAAAAAGCTGCTGGCGCGCCGGCGTCGCCGCCGGCGGGCCGCTCAGGTGACGGGCGCGCGGGTGGCGGCCCGCGTGCCGGTGGCCCTCGCCACGATCAGCGGCAGGATCGCCAGCGCCACGCCGACCCCGTTCAGGGTCCAGCGGTCCAGCCCCAGCTCCCCGTCGCCGGGCATGGCCAGCGCCAGGCCCGCGAAGAACAGCATCACCCGCAGCGCCATCCCCTTGAGGTCCGAGCCGAGGTCCCCCACCAGGCTGACGTGCCCCTGCAGCGCCGAGGCGATGAACACCACCCCCGTCAGCGCCGTGGTCAGGGTCACGCACACCTCCCAGGCCGGCGCCTCGCCGACCAGGGCGGGGTTCAGCACGAAGAAGAAGGGCGCGAGGTAGATCACGCCCCCCAGCTTCATCGCCTCGAACCCGGTGCGCATCGGCCCCGCGCCGGCCATCGTCGCGGCGGCGAAGGCGCCCAGCGCGACGGGCGGCGTGATGTAGCTGACCATGCCCCAGTAGAGGATGAAGAGGTGGACGGCGATCTCGTTCAGCCCCGCCTGGGTCAGCGCCGGCGCCAGCACCACCGCGAGGAAGATGTAGCAGGCCGTCACCGTCATCCCCATGCCGAAGATGAAGGCCGTGATCGCCCCCATCGCCAGCAGCGCGAGGGTCGAGTCGCCCGCCAGGAACACCAGCTCGTTGACCAGCGTGCCCGCGAGGCCGGTGGCCGAGAACGCGCCCACGATCAGGCCCACGCCCAGCAGCACCGCCGTCAGCTCGGCCAGCGCCCGGCCGATGCCCACGATCAGGTCGCCGAAGCTCGACAGGCTGAAGCGCTGGCGGCGGATCACCTGGTTGATCAGCAGCAGCAGCGCGATCGAGTAGAAGGGCGCCAGCGTCTCCTGCCGCAGGGCCAGCATGAAGAAGATCAGCACCGCGAAGACGGCGATGTAGGGCCAGCCCTCGGCGAAGGTGGCGCGCAGGGTCGGCGCCTCGCCCGGCGCCAGGCCCTTCAGGCCCCGGCGCGCGGCATAGGCGTCGATCTGCATGAACAGGCCGAAGTAGAACAGCAGCGACGGGATCGCCGCGGCCATGGCGATGTCGACGTAGGGCCGCGACAGGAACGAGGCCATGACGAAGGCCGTGGCGCCCATCACCGGCGGCATCAGCACGCCGCCGGTCGAGGCGCAGGCCTCGGTCGCCGCCGCGTAGCGGGCCGAGAAGCCGGTGCGCTTCATCGCCGGGATCGACACCGCGCCCGTGGTCAGCACGTTCGAGATCACCGAGCCCGACATCGAGCCCATGAAGCCTGAGGCGAAGATCGCGACCTTCGCCGCGCCGCCGCGGAAGCCGCCGACCAGCGCCAGCGCCAGGTCGTTGAAGAACTTGCCGCCGCCCGTGTGCTGGAGCACCGCGCCGAAGACGATGAAGCCGATCACCAGGCTGCCGAAGGCCCCCATCGGGATGCCGAAGGAGCTCTCGGACGAGATCATGTGATAGGCCGCCAGGTCCCAGAACGGCGAGGCGAAGCCGTTCAGCGGGTCGGGCATCACGTCGGCGATGGTGGGATAGAGCGAGAAGGCCGTCACGATCAGGAACAGCACCAGCCCGCCCGCGCGCCGCGTCGCCTCGAGGATCAGCAGGTAGAAGACGATCGAGACCCAGCGCGCCGTGTCGGGGGCGGCGTATTCCCAGCCCTCCTCCAGGCTCGTCTCGGCGGTGATCGCCATGTAGGCGCCCGCGACGAAGGACAGCGTGCACAGCGCCCAGTCCAGCGCCCCCGTCCCTTTCGAGGACGACAGCGGGTAGACCAGGAAGGCAAGGCCCATGAAGGCGGCCCCCAGGATGTACAGGTAGGCCCCCTCGATCAGGACGACCCCGAACGCCTGGATGTTGAACAGCTGGTGGATCGCCAGCGCCACGCCGGCCAGCGTGATCGCGATGGTCAGCGCGCGGGCGACGGGGGGCAGGGGCGCGGGCGCGACCCCGGCGATCTCTCTACGTTCGGCCTCGTCCATGGGCGGCGGGGTCCTTCGGGTTGGGGTGGTGCGGAGCGGTCGGGCGGGCGGCCGGCCGGGCGCGGAACGCCGCGCCGGGGGCGCGGGCGAAGGCGGGCGGGCGGGCCGGAGCAAACGGGCGGGACGGCGGCGGCGGTCTGCGGAGTCGGTCTGGGGCGTCGGTCGGCGGGCGCGCGCTTCGCGCAGGCGCCGCGGCGCGCGTCCCGGAAACGAAAACGGGGGCGGACGCCTGCGCGCCCGCCCCCGCCCGATCAGAACACGACCGACAGGCCCGCGTCGGTCAGGGCCTTGCGGCGCGCCTCGGCCCAGGCGGCCTCCCAGTCGGCGGGCTTCTGCGCCTCGAGCGCGGCCCAGGCGTCCTGGAGGACCTTCTGGCGCTGGATCAGCGCGTCGTTATGCGCCTGCGCCGCGTCCGTCCACGCGCCCGCTTCCTTGAAGTAGCGGATCGCGCCGTCGTGGTAGGGGACCACCCACTCGAAGTTCTGGTACTTCATCGCCCAGCCGTCGATGCCCGGCGCCTTGCCGGCGTACTGGTCGTAGAGCTCGAACATCGCCTTGGTCTGGTTGTAGACCAGCTCCTCGTCCTGGTCGGCGTAGGCGATCAGCACCGGGTAGGGATAGGCGGCCGAGGGGATGCCCCCTTCGGTGGTCGCGGCCACCGCGCCCTTGGTGGCGACGACCGGCTGGAAGTAGGGCGCGATCGCCAGCATGCGGTCGAGCCCCTCCTTGTTGTTCGGATCGATGTGCGGCCACATCAGCCCGCGGGGCGAGGCCTCCATCTGGAAGGCGGAGCCCGAGGTCATGATCGCGTAGGCGGCGTCCACGTCGCCGTTGACCATGCCCTTCCAGCTGTCGCCGTAGCCGCCGAACTCGACCACCTCGACGTCGTCCCAGGTCAGGCCGCCGTAGGCGAGGTAGGCCTCCATGTTCACGTTCAGCGCGGGCGCGCCCTTCACGTAGGCGACGCGCTTGCCCTTCAGGTCGGCGTAGGTCTCGACGCCCACGTCCTTGGCGACGCCCACGGCCAGCGCCGCCTCGCCGGAGTTGTTCATCGCGACCAGGCGCACCGACTGCGGGCCCCAGCGGTCGGTGCCGAACTCGAACACGCCTTCCTGCAGCATGTAGATGCCCACGCCCATCGCCGAGAAGGGCGCCTTGCCCTGGCGGACCGGCTCCATGCGGGCGATATCGTTCTTGCCGGGCAGGATGCGCAGGTTGGTGCCGGTGGCGTCCTGCATGGCGGCGCCGATGGCCACCGACTGCGCGTAGCCGGACGAGCCGGTGTCGTAGGCCGTCCAGACCAGCTGGTCGGGCAGGGTCAGGTCGGCCGCGTGGCCGGGGGCGGAGAGCGCAACGGCGGCGGCGCCCGCGACGCAGAGCGCGCGAAGATGCTTCATGGGTGTCCTCCCAGTTTCGTCTCGACCGCCTCGGCGGCGGCCGGGTCTCGGCGACCGCGTTCATCGCGGTCTTGGTCTTGTCGTGGCGGCGCCAGAGTTTCGGCAATCCTGCCGGGCGTCAAGGTGACGGGCGCGGCGCCGGCGCGGATTCACGTCGCGCGGGCGTGAGCGGCGCGGCGTTCCGCCTCCGGTCGCGAGGCCCGGCATGACGTTGCGGCGGCCTATTCCTGAGTGAGATCATCGGGATTGACGAATCCGACTGTTTCGCTCAGAAAATTGAGGGACGACGGCGCGGCGGGGTTTTCTCCCCCCTGCGGGACCGGCGTCGTATGCGACTGGACGCGGAGCGAACGCATGCTGCGGAACTGGATCAGGCGGACGGCCGCCCCGGCGGGCCCGGCCCGACCGACGGCGGAACGGACCGAGGCCTGGACGGCGCTGCTGACCGGCGACCTCGCCCCGCTCGACATCTCCGTCGAGCGTTGGCTCGACCGGCTTGAGGAGGCGAGATGAGCTATCTCCGACCGATTTCCGAACCCGGCTCCCCCGCCACGCCCGCCCGGGCGACCGAGGCGCGCCGCCCCGAGTTCAGCCGCGGCGAGATCCTGCGCCGGGAAGCCGAGCTGAAGGCCCCGCCGATCCACGACGCCCGCGAGCTGACCGCGGGCGGGGCCGAGGCCCGCATCGTGCTCGACGGGTCCGTCTACACGCTGCGCGTGACCCGGCTGAAGAAATTGATTCTCACGAAGTGATTTCGCCCCCGGCCTCGCCGGGATAGGACCCGCGGAGGGGGCGCACGCAGTCCCCTTCGCGCATTCCGCCCTAGGCCCCGCAGGGCAGGGCGGCGCGGCGCTCAGCGGATCGGGTCGGTCCGGGTCAGCGCCTGGGCCAGCGACATCGCCGGCGCCGGCCGCTCGTCCAGGTCGAGGCCCGAGCGCAGGTCGACGATGTGCCCCCGCATGATCTCGGCCGCCGCCGTCCCGTCGCGGGCCTCCAGCGCCTCGACCAGCGCCAGGTGCGCATGGCTCTCGCAGGTGGCGTCGGCGCGCCGCCAGTAGAGCGCGATGATCAGCGACGAGCGCGCCACCAGCGCGCGCACCATCCCCGCCAGCACCTGCTGATCGGCGATGTCGCAGATGCGGACGTGGAAATCCCCCGACAGCGCCAGCGCCCGGCCCTTGTCGTCGGCGGCGACCGTCTCGTGCTCCCGCTCCAGGTGCGCGCGCAGGGCGGCGCATTGCGCGGGCGTGGCGGACTGGGCGGCCAGGGTCGCGATCCGCGGCTCGACCAGCGCGCGGGCCTCGAACACCTCGTTCGCCTCGCGCCGGGAGGGGCGGGCGACGAAGGCGCCGCGATTGCGCTCGATCGTCACCAGGCCGGAGTGCGCCAGCGCGTGCAGCGCCTGGCGGGCGACGGTGCGCGAGGCACCGAACAGCTCCCCCACCTCGTCTTCCGACAGCTTCGCGCCGGGGCTGACCCGATGCTCCAGGATGGCGTTGTGCAGGCGGGTGCAGATGTCGAGCGCGCGGCCCGGCGGCAGGGAGAACAGCCGCCCGGCCTCGCCGTCGTCCGCGGAGTCCGTCTCGATCTCGTCGAGGCGGGCGTCGTCATCGCCCAGCGTCATCGCCGTTCATCCCTCTGGTCTCCGCAAGCTCTAGCCGATGGCGCCCGGCGGTGCAAAGGCGGACGATTGGATACGATCCATGACGTTGCGGATACGAAGAGAACTATCATCGTGTTCAATCTGCACAGCAATGCGGCGCCTGAAAGGCCGTCGGCGCCCGCGCGGGCGGCAGATGCGCCCGGAACGCGCGCCGACGCCCGGATCAATCTGCGCCAGCGCCGGCCCGCGCGCAACTGGCACGCCGCTTGCTCCGTTCCGGGCTTCGGACGCGGCATCCCAGGGAACGGCAGGGCATGGTCGAGGACAAGACGCTGGAGCTGGTCTCCGTCACCAAGCGCTACGGCACGGCGCTGGCGGTCGAGGCCATCGACCTCAAGATCGCCTCGGGCGCCTACTGCTGCCTGCTGGGGCCCTCGGGCTGCGGCAAGTCCACCACGCTCCGCATGATCGCGGGGCATGAGAGCGTCACCGACGGCGACATCTTGCTGGGGTCCCACCGCATCCACCACCTGCCGCCCGCCAAGCGCGGCACCTCGATGATGTTCCAGAGCTATGCGCTGTTCCCGCACCTGACCATCGTCGAGAACGTGGCCTTCTCGCTGAAGATGAAGGGCGCCTCGAAGCAGGAGCGCCAGGCCAAGGCGCGCGAGATGCTCGACCTCGTGGACATGGGCCAGTTCGGCGAGCGTCTGCCCTCCCAGCTCTCCGGCGGTCAGCAGCAGCGCGTGGCGCTGGCGCGCTCGCTCATCACCCGTCCCCAGGCCCTGCTGCTGGACGAGCCGCTCTCGGCGCTCGACCCGTTCCTGCGCATCCGCATGCGGGGCGAGCTGAAGAAGATCCAGCGCGACCTCGGCCTGACCTTCGTGCACGTCACCCACTCCCAGGACGAGGCGCTGGCGCTCGCGGACCTGGTGGTGGTGATGAACGCGGGCCGGATCGAGCAGGCCGCGCCCGCGCGCGAGGTCTTCGACGCGCCGCGGACCGAGTTCGTCGCCCGCTTCATCGGCGGCCACAACGTCATCAAGGACGGCCCCGGCGCGATGGCCGTGCGCGCCGACCGCATCCAGGTCTCGCGCTCCGGCGCGGGGACCGAGGGGCTGGCCGCGGTGGTGCGCGACGTCGAGTACCTGGGCGCGTCCGTCTCCGTGGCCGCGGCCACGGGGGCTGCGGGCGAGATCACCGCGGTGATCCCCGACCACGCCTATTTCAGCGACCCCGTGCAGATCGGCGACGCGGTGACGCTCGCCTGGAAGCCCGAGGACGCCCACCGGCTCGCCGCCTGAGGGGGCGGCGCGCGGCCCGAAGCACGATCCGTTCGACACGAGCCCGGGGCGGTCGGCCGACCGCCCCGCAACAGGGAGAAGGAAGCAGACCATGACCGAGACGACGAAATACACCACCAAGAACGGCGGCTGGTCCCGCCGCGCGATCCTGAAGGGCGGCGCGGCCGCGGTGGGCGCCGCGGCCGGTTCCGGCGTGCTGGGCGCGCCGATGATCTGGGCGCAGGACATCAAGGACGTGACGCTGCGCCAGTTCGGCACGGGCGTGTCGAACCTCAACGAGGTGGCGCAGAAGGTGAAGGAAGACCTCGGCTTCACGCTCGAGATGACGGCGCTGGATTCCGACTCCGTCACCCAGCGCGCGGCGACGCAGCCCAACTCCTTCGACATCGCCGACATCGAGTACTGGATCTGCAAGAAGGTCTGGGGCGCCGGCAACCTGCAGGCGATGGATACCTCGAAGATCAAGAACTACGACAAGATCGTGGGCATCTTCAAATCGGGCAAGCTGACGCCCGAGAGCGTCATCGCCCAGGGCACCGCCCCCCACACCGTCGGCTTCACCGAAGGCCCGGGCTCCAAGAAGTTCGCCGACACCGAGACCGGCTGGATGACGCTGATCCCCACCATCTACAACGCCGACACGCTGGGCATCCGCCCCGACCTGATCGGCCGCCCGATCAACAACTGGCATGAGCTGCTGAACCCCGAGTTCCAGGGCAAGGCCTCGATCCTCGACATCTCCTCGATCGGGATCATGGACATGGCCATGGTCTGCGAGTCGATGGGAGAGATCGCCTACGGCGACAAGGGCAACATGACCAAGGAGGAGATCGACAAGACCATCGCGATCTTCACCGACGCCAAGAAGCGCGGCCAGTTCCGCGCCTTCTGGAAGAGCTTCGACGAGAGCGTGAACTTCATGGCCTCGGGCGAGGTGGTGATCCAGTCGATGTGGTCGCCCGCGATCACCGCGGTGAAGTCCAAGGGCATCCCCTGCGTCTACCAGCCGCTGGAAGAGGGCTACCGCTCCTGGGGCGGCGGCATAGGCCTGTCGGCGGCGCTCTCGGGCCTCGAGCTCGAGGCGGCCTACGAGTACATCAACTGGTATCTCTCGGGCTGGGTCGGCGGCTTCCTGATGCGCCAGGGCTACTACTCGGCCGTGCCCGAGACCTCGAAGGAGTTCATGTCCGCGAACGAGTGGGGCTACTGGTTCGAGGGCAAGGAGGCCGTGGAGCCCATCACCAACCCCTTCGGCGACGTGATGGCCCAGCCCGGCGAGACCCGCGACGGCGGCTCCTTCTACGAGCGCATGGGCTCGGTCGCCTGCTGGAACGCGGTGATGGACGAGAACAAGTACCTCGTCCGCAAGTGGAACGAGTTCATCGCCGCCTGAGGATCCGGGGCCGGCGGGACGGCTCTGTCGCGGGCTCCGCCCGCGAGGCGCCCGCCCGCCGACCCCGCCCATGACTTCCGGTCCCCGCCCGCCGCGGCGGGGACCGGGCCTTCCCAGGCCCGCCAGACGCAGGGACGCGCCCATGACCGACATGCCCCTCGACGCCGCCCCGCCGGCCGAGAAGACCCCAGGCTCCGAGGTGCGCACGATGCCCGGCTGGCTGGCGTCGTGGCTGCTGGTCGCCCCGCTGGCGCTGGTGCTGGCGGCGTTCCTGCTGATCCCCATCGCGGTGATCTTCATCGTCAGCTTCTGGGGCTACAACGAGTGGGACTTCTTCCCCGACTTCACCTTCGAGAACTACGAGTACCTGCTGACCTCGTCGGTGACCTGGGCGACCTATCTCAACACCCTCAAATACGTGGCGCTGTCGTGGGCCTTCACCGCCGTGATCGGCTTCACGGTGGCCTATTTCCTGGCCTTCCACGTGCGCTCGGTGGTCTGGCAGACGGTGCTGTTCCTGGTCTGCACGGTGCCGTTCTGGACCTCGAACATCATCCGCATGATCTCCTGGGTGCCGTTCCTGGGGCGCAACGGGCTCGCCAACCAGTTCCTGCAAGGAATCGGCGTGATCGACGAGCCGCTGGAGTTCCTGCTGTTCTCCGACTTCGCCGTCGTGCTGGCCTTCGTGCACCTCTACACGCTGTTCATGGTGGTGCCGATCTTCAACTCGATGATGCGCATCGACCGCAGCCTGATCGAGGCGGCCCGCGACCAGGGCGCCTCGGGCTTCCAGATCCTGACCAACGTGATCCTGCCGCTGTCGAAGCCCGGGCTGATGATCGGCTCGATCTTCGTGGTCACGCTGGTGATGGGCGACTTCATCACCGTGCGCTTCATGAGCGGATCCCAGTCCGCCTCCGTGGGGCGCATCATCCAGAACGAGATCGCGCTGCTGCAATACCCGGCCGCCGCGGCCTCGGCGGTGGTGCTGCTGATCACGGTGCTGATCATGATCGCCGTGATGCTGCGGCTGGTCGACATCCGCAAGGAGCTCTGAGCCATGTCCGAGAAGCGCGGCGCCTCCTTCTACATCCTCGCGGGCGTCTTCGCCCTGTTCGTGGCCTTCCTCTACGGCCCGATCCTGACCATCGGCATCCTCAGCTTCCAGGGGCCGCAGGGGGGGCTGACCTTCCCGATGAACGGGGTCTCCACCCACTGGTTCTTCGACCTGTTCGAGCAGCAGGCGGTCGGCGACTTCTGGGGCTCCTTCTCGCGCTCGCTGCGGCTGGGGCTGATGGTGATGGTGGTGACCGTCGTCGTCTCGGTGATGGCCGGGCTCGCCTTCCGGCGGAAGTTCGCGGGCGCGGGCTGGCTGTTCTACCTGGCGGTCACCTCGCTGATCATCCCCTCGATCCTGGTCTCGCTGGGCGTGGGGCTGATGTTCGACATCGCCGGGATCACGCCGAACTGGTTCAGCTCGGCCTTCGGCTCCCAGCTCACCTGGACGCTGCCCTTCGGGCTGCTGATCATGTTCGCGGTGTTCAACCGCTTCGACAAAAGCTACGAGGAGGCGGCGCGCGACCTGGGCGCCTCGCCCTGGCAGACGGTGCGCTACGTGGTGCTGCCGATCATCGGGCCCAGCCTGGTGGGCGTGGCGCTGTTCGGCTTCACGCTGAGCTACGACGAATTCGCCCGCACGCTGATGACGTCGGGCTCCAAGAACACGCTGCCGCTGGAGATCTTCGGCATGACCACCAACGTCACCACGCCGGTGCTCTACGCCCTGGGCACGCTGACCACGGTGTTCAGCTTCGTCATCATCGGCGGCTCGATCGGCGCGGTCGCGCTGATGCGCCGGCGCAAGGCGCGCGCGCCCTCCGACGCCGGCAAGGGAATGGTCTGAGCGGAATGCGCCTGCTGATCCTCAATCCGAACTCCACCGCCTCGATGACCCGCTCGATCGCGGCGGCCGCCCGCGCCGTGGCCGCGCCGGGGACCGAGATCGCCGCGACCAACCCCGCCGGCGCGCCCCCCGCGATCCAGGGGGCCGCGGACGGCGAGGCGGCGCTGCCCCATGTCCTCGCCCTGCACGCGGCCGAGACGGCGCGCAACGCCCCCGACGCCGCGATCATCGCCTGTTTCGACGACACCGGCGCGTGGGAGCTGAAGGCGACCGCCCCCCACCCGGTGATCGGCATCGGCGAGGCGGGGATGATGGCCGCGGTCCTGCGCGGGCGCCGCTTCTCGGTGGTGACGACGCTCGCGGTCTCGGTCCCCGTGATCGCCGCGAACGCCGCGCGCTACGGCTTCGGCGAGCGCTGCGCGAAGGTCCGCGCCTCGGGCGTGCCGGTGCTGGCGCTGGAGGACGACCCCGAGGCCTCGGCCCGCGCCGTGCGCGAGGAGGTGCTGCGCGCGGCCGCCGAGGACGGGGTCGAGGCGGTGGTGCTGGGCTGCGCGGGCATGGCCCATCTCGCCCAGGGCATGGCCGCCGACGCGGGCCTGCCGGTGATCGACGGCGTCGCCGCCGCCGTGCGCCTGGCCGAGGCGATGCACGGCCTGCCGGGCCTCGCCGCCGCCCGCGCCGCCTGAGCCCGGGGCCGCCTGAGCCCGGGGCCGGCGGGGCGGCTCTGTCGCGGGCTGCGCCGCGCGAGGCGCCCGCCCGCCGACCCCGCCCCCGACGCGTCGCCCCCTCCCGGGGCGAGGGGCGTCCACGCGCGGCGCGCGGCCCCCGCGATCCCTCCAATTCCAGGCGCATCGCGCTTGACAGGCGCCCGGCCGCCGGGGCCTCTGCTGGGGCATGTCGAAGCTCTACGTCCCCCCGCCCGGCCTCACCCTCCGCCCCGCCAGCAGGGACGAGTTCGCCCTCGCCATCGACTGGGCGGCGGCCGAGGGCTGGAACCCCGGCCTCGACGACCTCGACGCCTTCGCCGCCGTCGATCCCCGCGGCTTCTGGATGAGCTGGAAGGACGGGGTCCCGATGTCCTGCATCTCGGTGGTGCGCTACACGCCCGCCTTCGGCTTCCTGGGCTTCTACATCGCCGCGCCCGCGGCGCGCGGAACCGGCTGCGGCCTCGCGGTGTGGGAGGCGGGGATGCACCACCTGGGCGACCGGACCGTGGGCCTCGACGGGGTGCCGGCCCAGCAGGACAACTACCGCCGCTCGGGCTTCGAATGGGTGGGGCGCAACATCCGCTTCACCGGCGTGCCGTCGGTGGGCGAGCCGCCGCGGGGCGTCGTGCTGCGCGCGCCCGAACAGGCCGACCTGCCGGCGATCCTGTCGCTCGACCGCGCCTGCTTCGGCGCGCCCCGCGACCGCTTCGCCGCCGACTGGGTCCTGCCCGGCCCCGGCGTGCGGCGGCGCAGCCTCGCGGCCTTCCGCGGCGGCGCCCTCGCCGGCTTCGGCACGATCCGCGAGTGCCGGGAGGGCTTCAAGATCGGCCCCCTCTTCGCGACCGAGCCCGAGGCCGCCCACGCCCTCTTCGCCGGCCTCTGCGCCCTCGCGCCCGCCGGCGCGTCCGTGAACCTCGACGTGCCCGAGGCGAACGCGCCGGCGGTGGCGATGGCCGAGGCCGCGGGCCTCGCCTATTCCTTCGAGACGGCGCGCATGTACCGGGGCGAGGCGCCCGACCTCCCCCTCGGCTGGACCTGGGGCGTCACGACCTTCGAGCTCGGCTGAGACGCCCGCCCCCCCCCGCATCGCGACGGGGTCGGCGGGCGGGCGCCTCGCGGGCGCAGCCCGCGACAGCGCCGCCCGACCGGCCCCGAGCGGAGGGACGGCGGCTCCGAGCGACGCGCCAGGGCCCCGGCCGACCCGCAACAGGCTCACCGCACCCCCGCGCGATCGTCGCTTCCATTACCTCCCAGGTCATCGACCCGCTTCCCCGCCGGGCCTACCCTGCGCGCTTCGGCAAGGGAGGCCGCGCATGACCCAGACCCCCGCTCCACCCCCTTCGGGCGCCCCGACCGTGGGCGACCACCTGCGTGCCTGGCGCCGCCGCCGCCGGCTCAGCCAGCTCGCCTGCGCGCTCGAGGCCGACGTCTCCCAGCGCCACCTCTCCTTCGTCGAATCCGGCCGCGCGAAGCCCAGCCGCGAGATGCTGCTGCGCCTCGCCGACCGGCTCGAGGCGCCGCTGCGCGAACGCAACGCCATCCTCCTCGCCGCCGGCTTCGCCCCGGTCTATCCCGAGCGTCCGCTCGACGCGCCCGAGATGGCCGCCGCCCGCGCCGCGGTGGAGCGGATCCTGAAGGGGCACGAGCCGTTCCCAGCCCTCGCCGTCGACCGCCGCTGGACCCTGCTCGCGGCCAACGCGGGCGTCGAGGCGATGCTGGCGCTGGTCGAGGATCCCGCGCTGCTGGCGCCGCCGGTCAACGTGCTGCGGCTCAGCCTGCATCCCCGGGGCCTCGCCCCGCGGATCGTCAACCTGGCGGAGTGGCGGGCCCATGTGCTGGAGCGGCTGCGCGGCCAGGCGATCCTCGCCCCCGACGCCGCGCTCGACGCGCTGATCGAGGAGCTGGCCGACTACCCCGCGCCCCGCCCCTCGCCCCGCCCGCATCCCGACCCGCTGGCCGGCATCGCGGTGCCGCTGAAGCTGGCGATGGGGGGGCGGGAGCTGTCGTTCCTGACCACCACCACCGTCTTCGGGACGGCGGCCGAGGTGACGCTCTCCGAGCTGACGCTGGAGTGCTTCTTCCCCGCCGACGCCGCCACGGCCGAGGCGCTGACCGGCCTCGCCCCCGCCCCGCGCGCCGAAGCCTGAGCTCGCGCGAGGCGCGAGTTGACAGCTGTCAACTCGACCACGGGCGCCCTGGGCGAGGCCGCCGCGGGCCGGGACCCGCGGCGGCCTCGGGTCACGCGGCCAGCGGCGCGCGGGCGAGGGCCCGGCCCTCGGTCCAGGCGAAGCCCGCCACCACCGCCGCCTGCGCCAGCACCAGCGCCGCGCCGGCCGCGTTGGGCGAAGTCAGGGCCAGCACGCCGAGGCTCGCCGCCGCCCAGGCCCAGTTGCCGACCACGACCAGCCGGGCCAGCGGCCGCGAGGGCGCGCGCCGCCCGGCCGCGAGCAGCATCAGCCCGGCGCAGGGGAACAGCAGCAGACCCGCCCAGAACAGCAGGCCCGGCGGCAGGTCGAGCGCCGCGCCGAGCGGGCCGGCGCCCAGGCTCAGGACCAGCCCGCAGAGCGCGCCGATCAGCGCGTCGAGCCGCAGCAGGGTGCGAAGGGAAAGCGCGTCCATCTCTCATCTCCATTTCCGACAGGGACCGCGCCGAAGCTGGCGCCGGCGGGGAGTCGGGTCGATTACCTGGCGGGTCGTGAGGCGTGGATCGTGAGGCGTGGGTCAGGGGCCGGGGGCTCGGGACGCCGCGACGGAGGAACGAGGGCGGCGGCGCGCCTCGCCCGGCCCCCCGCGGCAGGAGGTCATGGCCCGGCGGGTTCCGCCCTCGGTTGCGGGGACCGGGCGGGGCAGGTCCGGGGCCGTGCGCGCGCCGCGGGGGCGCGGCTTGCAATCGGCGGGCGGGCGGGCTTCTCTCGACCCGCATCCCTCCGGGGCCGCCTTGCGGGCCGGGCCTGCGGGGGCGGGAGACGAGGAACGGGCCGCAGGGCCCCAGGGAGGGACGAGGCATGGCGCAGATGCGGTCGATCGTGATCACGGGCGCGGGCTCGGGCATCGGGCGGGCCACGGCGCGGCGGTTCCTGGCGGCCGGCTGGCGGGTGGCGCTGGCGGGCCGGCGGATCGAGGCGCTGGAGGAGACGGCGGGCGAGGCCGCGGCCTCCGGCCAGGCGATCTGCGTGGCGACCGACGTGAGCGACCCCGAGCAGGTGACGGCGCTCTTCGACGCCGCGCAGGCGGCCTTCGGGCGGATCGACGCGCTGTTCAACAACGCCGGGATATTCACCAAGTCCGCCACCATCGACGAGACGCCGCTGGAGGACTGGTTCCGCTCGGTCAACGTGAACCTCACCGGCTCCGTCCTCTGCGCGCGGGAGGCCTTCGGGCGGATGCGCCGGCAGGATCCGCAGGGCGGGCGGATCATCAACAACGGCTCGATCGCCGCGCAGTCGCCCCGGCCGGGCTCGTTCCCCTATTCGGCCACCAAGCACGCGATGACCGGGCTGACCAAGGCGCTGTCGCTGGACGGGCGGCCCTTCGACATCGCCTGCTGCCAGATCGACATCGGCAACGCGGCCTCCGAGATGACCGAGGCGATGGGCAAGGGCGTGCCCCAGGCCGACGGCTCGGTGCGGCCGGAGCCGCTGATGGACGTCGAGCACGTGGCCGACTCGGTCCTGCACATGGCCGAGCTGCCGCTGAGCGCGAACATGCAGTGGCTGACGATCATGGCGACGAAGATGCCGCTGGTCGGGCGGGGGTGAGCGGATCGCGCCGCCTCCCCCTTCGCCTCGGCGGTGGGGGTGGCGTTGCGATTTAATATTTTGGTATCAAATGGATAGTCGGTCGGATGCGGACGCCCGCGCGCAGGGCGTCCGCGGCGGCCGGCCCGGTCTCAGCCGTTCCCGTAGTTCAGCGAGCGGATCATCTCGCGCGTCTCGTCCATCTGGCCGGGGGTGAGGATCGCGGGGCCGCCGATCTGCAGGGCGAGGTGGTGCTGGCGGGCCAGCGCCTCGAGCTCGACGGCCAGCGCCATGGCCTTCTCCAGCGACGGGCCGCAGGCGAGCAGGCCGTGGTTCGCGAGCAGGCAGGCCTTGCGGCCCTCGAGCGCGCGCAGCGCGTTGTCGGACAGCGCCTGGGTGCCGAAGGTCGCGTAGTCGGCGCAGCGCACGTCGTCGCCGCCGAAGAGCGCCACCATGTAGTGCGAGGCCGGGATGCCCCGCCGCGTCATCGCCAGCGCGGTGGCGTAGGGGGCGTGGCAGTGCACGACCGCGTTCACCTCGGGCCTGGCGCGAAGAATGTCGCGGTGGAAGCGCCATTCGGAGGAGGGGGCCTTGGGGCCCTGCGCGTCCTCGCGCCCGCCGGAGAGGGGCATCAGGGCGATCATCTCGGGCGTGGTCTGCGCGTAGGGGATGCCCGAGGGGGTGATCAGCATCGCCTCGCCCCGGCGGACCGAAATGTTGCCCGAGGCGCCCTGGTTGAGGCCCGCGGCGTTCATCGCCAGGCAGTGCTCGATGATCGAGCGGCGGAGGGCCAGGTCCTCGGGGTCGGATTTCTTGCGCTTGGGCGAGGGCATGGGTCGGGTCTCCGCTGGGTCGGCGGGAGGATGGCGGCGGCGCGCCGGACTGTCCAGCGCCGGTCCGGGGGCGCCCTCCCGCCCGCTGCGCGGCCGGATCGCCCGCCCGCCGGACCTGCCGCCGGCGGGGCGGCGCGGACGGAGAGCCGGGGGACGCGAGCTGGCCTGCGGGAGACGGTCGCCCCCGGCGCCCCGGCCGGGATGCGCCGCGCGCGGGACGGCGGCCGCGGGCGCGCGGGCGGACGCGGCGCCTGCGCGAGGGATGCGGGGGGCGGCGTCCGGGGGCGGTCCGCCCCGGATCGCGGGCGGGCCTGGGGCGGGGCTCAGGCGGGGACGGTCTCGGCGGCCATCCAGGCGTCGAGCGCCTCGACTTCCTGCGGAGAGAAGCGCAGGCCGAGGCGGGAGCGGCGCCAGAGCACGTCCTCGGCGGTGCGCGCCCACTCGTTCGCCATCAGCCAGCGGACCTCGGTCTCGGTCAGGTCCCAGCCGAAGCGGGCGCCGAGGTCGCTCTCCTGCGCGGCGCCGGCGAGGATCTTCCTCGCCTCGGTCCCGTACATGCGCGCCAGGCGCCGGGCCCAGCGCTCGGTCAGGAACGGGTGGGCGGCGCGGAGCTCGGCGACCAGCGCGGGCACGCCGTCCCAGGGCATGTCGCCGCCGGGCATGGGCGCCTCGGCCGTCCAGGGCCCCTTCATCTGCGGGAAGCCGGTCGAGAGCTTCTCGAGCGCGGCCTCGGCCAGCTTGCGGAAGGTGGTGATCTTGCCGCCGAAGACGTTGAGCAGCAGCGCGCCGCCCTCGTCCTCGAGCTGGAGGACGTAGTCGCGGGTGGCCTGGGTCGCGGACTTGGCGCCGTCGTCGTAGAGCGGGCGCACGCCGGAGTAGGTCCAGACCACGTCGTCCTTCTCGATGGGCCTGGCGAGGTACTGGGAGGCGACCTCGCGCAGGTAGTCGGCCTCCTCCTCGGTGCATTTCGCGTCCGCGGGGTCGCCCTGGTGGTCGCGGTCGGTGGTGCCGACGAGGGTGAAGTCCTCCTCGTAGGGGATCGCGAAGACGATGCGCCCGTCGGAGGTCTGGAAGATGTAGGCGCGGTCGTGGTCGAAGAGCTTCTTCGTCACGATGTGGGAGCCGCGGACCAGGCGGATATGGGCCGGCGCGTTGCGGCCGAGCCGATGGCGCAGCACCTCGTCCACCCATGGGCCGGCGGCGTTGACCACGGCCTTGGCGCGGATCTCTCGGATCGTGCCGTCGGGGCCTTCGAGGCGCAGGCGCCAGGCGCCGTCCTCGCGCGAGCCGCCGACGAGGCGGGTGCGCGTCTCGATCGTCGCGCCGCGGGCGGCGGCGTCGCGGGCGTTGAGCACCACCAGGCGGCTGTCCATCACCCAGCCGTCGGAATATTCGAAGCCCTTCACGAACTCCGGCTTCAGGGGCTTGCCGACCTCGGCCTTGCGCAGGTCGAGGGTTTTGGTGGCGGGCAGGATCTTCCGGCCGCCCAGGTGGTCGTAGATGAACAGGCCGATGCGCAGCAGCCAGGCGGGGCGCAGGCCGGGATGGTGGGGAAGCACGAAGCGCAGCGGCCAGGAGATGTGAGGCATGGCGCGGATCAGCGTCTCGCGCTCGATCAGCGCCTTTCGCACAAGGCCGAACTCGTAGAACTCGAGGTAGCGCAGGCCGCCGTGGAACAGCTTGGTCGAGGCCGAGGAGGTGGCCTGCGCGAGGTCGCCGGCCTCGCACATGTGCACCTTCAGGCCGCGGCCGGCCGCGTCGCGGGCGATGCCCGCGCCGTTCACGCCGCCGCCGACGACGGCGAGGTCGTATACGGGGATCGCGGGCGCGGGATCTGCGCTCGGTCCGGGGGCGGGCGATGCGGCGTCGGTCAAGGCGGTCTCCTCGCTGGCGGGGCGGCCGTAGGTTTCAGCCAAGCATGGATGTAGGGCCGGGTAAACCTGCGTCAGGGCGGAGAGTCGCCGCAGGGCCGCCGGAGAGGGGCGGCGGAGCGGCGCTCGCCGGCGCTGCGCGCGCGGCCTCGCCCGCCCGCCGACCCCGTCGCCGGGGCGCTCGGGGCGGGGATTCCGGGGCGGGGATCAGCCGGGCGGGGCGGGGTCGAACGGGGTGGCGTAGGGCACGGGGCGGGCGAAGGCCTGGTCGAAGCTCAGGCCGCGCAGGGCCATCAGAATCGCCCGGATCGGGCCCGCGTGGCACAGGAGCAGCGCGCCGGGCGGCGCCTCGGCCAGCGCCCGGGCGGTGCGGTCGGCGAGCGCCTCGAAGGTCTCTCCGCCCGGGGGGGCGCGGCGGCGGGGATCCTCGGCCCAGGGGTCGCTCTCGTCGCGGGGGATCTCGGACCAGGGACGGCCTTCCCAGGCGCCGAAGTCGAGCTCGCGCAGGCGCGGGTCCTCGGCGAGGGGCAGGGAGAGGGCGGCGGCGAGACGGCGGGCGGGCTTGAGGCAGCGCGGGGCGGGGCTCGTCACGATGCAGGCGGGGCCGGAGGGGGCGCGCAGGCCGGGGGCGAGCGCGTCGATGCGCGCCTCCCATCCCGGCGCGAGGCCGGGATCGTGGCGGCCGTAGCACAGGCCCGGCGCCGCCGCGGTGCGCGGGTGGCGCATCACCAGCAGGGTAGGGCGGGAAGAGGGCGGGGCGCTCATCGGGGCGGTCGGGTCCGGGGCGGGGACAGGCTGGGCGGAGGCGGGCGGGGCGCGTTCGGGGTTGCGATAACCGGCCGCTGGCCGGCGGGTCGGGGCGGCGGCGGGCGCCTCCCCCCTGGATCAGAGGGGCAGGAGGGCGGCGAGGACCAGCAGGGCCGCGATCTCGCCCGCCTGCTCCATCGCGCCCAGCCCGTCGCCGGTGTAGCCGCCGAGCCGCCGGCGCAGCCGCCACAGGACCAGCGCCCCGGCGGCGTAGGCCGCGCAGAGGGCGGCGAGGCCCGCCCAGCCCGCCGCCAGCGCGCAGATCAGGGCGGCGAGCAGGACCGAGGCCGGGAACACCCCCGCCGGCGCCCCCGCCGCGACGGTCGAGGCCGCGCCCTCGGCCCGCGCGTAGGCGGCGAAGCGGATGGCGGGGATCATCGCGGCGCGGCCGGCGGCATGGGCGGCGACGAGGGCGGCGAGCCCCTCGGCCGGGGCGAAGGCGGTCAAGGCGCCGGCGCGGATCAGCAGGCTCGTCGCCAACCCCGCCGCGCCGTAGGCCCCGATGCGGCTGTCGCGCATGATCTCGAGCGCCCGCTCCCGGGTGAAGCCGCCGCCCAGCCCGTCGAGCGTGTCCGAGAGCCCGTCCTCGTGCAGCGCCCCGGTCAGCGCCATCGAGACGGCGAGCGCCATCCCCGCGGCGGCCAGCGGCGGCAGCGCGAGGGCGCCGAGCGCGAAGACCCCGCCCGCGATCCCCCCCACCAGCGCCCCGGCCAGCGGGAACCATCGCGCGGCGCGGGCCAGCCGGTCCGGCCCGTGGCCGGCGGCGGAGGCGGGGACGGGCAGGCGGGTGAGGAACTGGAGGGCGTAGAGCAGGAGCGAGACTTCTTCCCACGCGCGCCCCGCCGCGCCGCCGCGGCGGCGGGCGGTCTCGTCCGCGGCGAACTGGGGATCGGGATCCTGGGGGTGGGACATGCGGCCTCCGGCGTCTCGCGCCCTTCTCTATCAGCCGCGGGGCCGGGCGCCACCCTGCCTGCGGGGGCGCCGCCGCCTGCGTCGGAGCGCGGCGGTCTTCCTCCCGGGTCCGCTCCGCCTCCATCGCATCGCGGGGCGGGCGCCGGCGCGCCCGCCGACCCGCCCCGAGGCCGCCGGCGCCCGCGCGGCCCGCGGCGGCTGGCGTGCGGGGCGCGGCTCGCCTAGTCTCGCCCCCGCCCACCCAGCCGGAGGATCCGCGATGCCGTTCTACGACCCGAAGATGCGCGAGCTTCAGGACCGCTACGAAGGCCGCGCCGTCGCCGACCGGCTGGAGCAGGTGCGCCGGCACGACGCCTTCGCCGAGGCCGACCTGGCGATGATCGCGCAGGCCTCGTTCTTCTTCCTCGCGACCTATTCCGACACCTCGGTGGACTGCTCCTTCAAGGGGGGCGCGCCGGGGTTCGTGCGGGTCACGGGGCCGAACACGCTGGAGTTCCCCGACTACGACGGCAATCGCATGTACCGCTCGCTGGGCAACATCGCGGCCACGGGGCGCTGCGGGCTGCTGTTCATCCGCATGGACGGGGCGCGGTTCGACGGCTCGGCCGCGCGAATGCGGATCTCGGGGCGGGCGGAGGTGGTGGACGACCCCGCCGCGGTCGAGGGCCTGCCCGGCGCCCGGCGGCTGGTGCGGGTGACGGCCGAGCACATCTTCCCCAACTGCCCCCGCTACATCCCGGTGATGGGGGAGGCCGAGCCCTCGCCCCACGCGCCGCGCCCCGGCCACACCCCGCCCGAGGCGGCGTGGAAGTCGGCCGACTGGATGCGCGACCTCTTCGAGACGGAGGGCTGAGGGCGCCGATGGCCGTCGACCCGCCCCAGGACGGTGACCCGGACGCGGCGCCCGGCCCCGCGGCCGGCGAAGGCGCGGCCTCCGGGGGCGAGGCCGCGGGCCCCGACGCGGACGCCGCCGCGCGCGCCGGGCGCACCGGCGGCGCGGGGCTGCGCACGGGCTTCACCACCGGCGCCTGCGCCACCGCCGCCGCCAAGGCCGCCTGGCGCGCGCTGCTGGGCGGCGGGTGGGAGGACCCCTCGGCCATCGTGCTTCCCAGGGGCGCGCGCGTCGGCTTCGCGCTGGAGCGGCGGGCGCTCTCCGACGGTCTCGCCTGCGCCGCCGTGCGCAAGGACGCGGGCGACGACCCCGACGTGACCCATGGCGCGATCATCGAGGCGCGGGTGCGCCGCGGCGCGCCCGGGGCGGGCGTGACCTTCCGCGCGGGTCCCGGCGTGGGAACCGTCACCCGCCCCGGCCTGCCGATCCCCCCGGGAGAGCCCGCGATCAACCCGGTGCCGCGGCGGATGATCGAGGAGGCGATCGCCGAGGTCTCGGCCGAGCTCGCGGAGGCGCCGGACGCGGAGGTGGAGATCTCGATCCCCGGCGGCGAGGCGTTGGCGCAGAAGACCTGGAACCCGCGGCTGGGGATCGTGGGGGGGCTCTCGATCCTGGGCACCACCGGGATCGTGCGGCCCTATTCCTGCGCGGCCTGGATCGCCTCGATCCACCGGGGCGTGGACGTGGCGCGGGCGGCGGGGCTGAGCCACGTGGTCGGCTCGACCGGTTCGAGCTCGGAGGCGGCGGCGCGGGCGCGGTTCGATCTGCCGGTGCATGCGTGCCTCGACATGGGGGATTTCGCGGGGGGGCTGCTGAAGTACCTCGCCCGCCACCCGGTGGCGCGGCTGACGATCGCGGGCGGGGCGGCGAAGCTCGCGAAGCTGGGGCAGGGGGCGATGGACCTGCATTCCTCGCGCTCCCAGGTGGATTTCGCGCGGCTGGCGGCGCTGGCCGAGGCGGCGGGCGTGCCGGAGGCGGGGCGGATCGCGCAGGCCAACACGGTGCTGCAGGCGTTGCAGGAGGCCGGCGCCGCGGCGCCGGCGCTGGCCGAGGCCATCGGGCGCGAGGCCGCCCGCGTGGCGCAGGCCGCGCTGGGCGAGGCGCCGGTGGCGGTGGACGTGCTGGTCTGCGACCGGGCCGGCGCGCCGCTGGCCTTCGTGGAGGCGCAGAGGTGAGGGGCGCCCCCGGCGCGCGGCCGGCGCGCGTGCGGCCGGCGCCCCGCCGTCCGGGCGCGCCTCCCGCCCGCCCACCCCGGCGCGCCCGGACGGCGGCGCGCCTCCGGGGGCGCGGGTCGACCGTGGAGCGGGCGCATGGGGGCTGAGCCGCCGGCCCTGCTGGTGCTGGCCGGGAGCGCCGAGGCGCGCGCCGTGCTGGAGGCGCTGGGCGGGGAGGCGGCGGCGGGGCGGCTGCGGATCGTCGCCTCGCTCGCCGGCGCCACGCGGGCGCCGCGGGCGCTGCCGGTCGAGACGCGCGTGGGCGGCTTCGGCGGGGCGGACGGGCTGGCGGCGTTCCTCGAGGAGCGTCGGATCGGCGCGGTGCTGGACGCGACCCACCCGTTCGCCGCCCGGATCAGCGCCAACGCCGCCGCCGCCTGCGCGGCGCAGGGCGTGGCGCGCGCGCAGTTGCGCCGGCCGGGGTGGGAGGGGCCGGCGCGGCGCTTCCCCGATCTCGCCTCGGCGCTGGCCGCGGCGCCCGCGGGCGCGCGGGTGCTGGCGGCGACGGGGCGCGGTTCGGCGCCGCTGCTGGCGGGGCGGGGGGACCTCTCGATCCTGGTGCGGGTGGCGGAGGCGGGGGACGAGATCGCCGGGGTCGAGACCCTGGTCGCCCGCCCCCCGCACGACGCCGAGGCGGAGCGGGCGCTGATGCGTGGGCGCGGGATCACCCATCTGCTGGCGCGGGACTCGGGAGGGATCGACGGGGCCAAGTTCGCGGTCGCGCGGGAGCTGGGCGTCGAAATCCTGCTGGCGGAGCGGCCGCCGGCGCAGCCGGGCCCGGTGCTGCCGGACGTGCAGGCGGCGCTGGGCTGGGTGCGCGAAACGCTGGGGCTTGGCGGCTAGACGGGCGGCGAGCCTGCGGCGGCGCGGGATCCGGCCGGGGAGATGACGCCACGGACGCGCCGGGACGTCCGCGGAAGGATCCTGCGGCCGCACGAGCCCACGCGAGCGCGGTCGCCTTCAGGGACGCCGGCCGGGACGGGGTCGGCGGGCGGGCGTCCCGGCCGCGCAGCGGCCGGCAGCGCCCGTCGGCCCCGCCCTATTCGCCTTCGCCGAAGCGGCCGGCGACGAGGGATTCGAGCGCGTCCATAAGCTGCTCGGCCTGGGGGCCGGAGGTCTCGACCTCGATCTCCTCGCCCTGGGCCGCGGCCAGCATCATCAGGCCCATGATCGAATCGCCCGAGACCTCCATCCCGTCGCGCCGCACGTAGGCGGCGGCGTCGTGGGATTCGACCACGTTCACGAACTGCGCCGAGGCGCGCGCGTGCAGCCCCTTGCGGTTGACGATCGTCAGCCGCCGCGCCGTCGTCGACGTCATCGAGCTCAGGCCCGCATCTTGCGGCGCGCGGCGAGAATCCCGCCGGCGCTGTCGAGATACTTGCGCGCCGCGCCCAGCGCGCATTCCACCGCTTCCTCCAGCGGCATCCCCCGGCATTTCGCCAGCTTCACCAGCAGGGGCAGGTTCGCGCCGTAGACGACCTCGGCCCGCGGGCGCGACAGGGCGCCCATGGCGAGGTTCGAGGGGCTGCCGCCGAACATGTCGGTGATCAGCACCACCCCGTCGCCGCAGTCGACCTCCTCGGCCGCCGCGTCCACCTCGGCCTGGCGGGCGCGCAGGTCGTCCTGCGGCCAGATGCCGATGGCGCGCGCCCGCTCCAGCGGGCCCACCACATGCTCGGCCGCCGCCAGCAGCTCCGCCGCCAGGCCGCCATGGGCCACGATCACCAACCCGATCATGCCGCGCACCCCTGCACGGCCATCCAGCTCTTCATGCGTTCCTCCCGAGCGCCGCGCACCCCGGCGCGGCCTGCGATCTGCATCCTTGCGGACGGTTCCGGCGGGTCGTCCCCTTCCGCCGGAACCGGGTGCGCGTGACTTCTACCGCGGCCGCCGCCGCCCGATTGCCGTGCGCGGCCCCCGCCGCGCGATCCCCGTCGTCTCCGTCCCCTCCGCGGGCGGCGCGGTCCCCGCCCCTCATGCCGCGGCCCGGTCGAGTTCGCGGTGGCGCACCGTGGCGGGCCATCCGGCCTCGGCCAGGCGCGCCGCCAGATCCTCGGCCACCGCCACCGAGCGGTGACGCCCGCCCGAGCACCCCAGGGCCATACAGTAGTAGGCCTTACCTTCGCGTCTATAAGCCGGCAGCAGCAGGAGCGTAAGCTCCGTCACGCGCTCGACGAAGGCGGCGTAGAGCGGGTCGCGGCGCACATGCTCGGCGACCGGCGCGTCGCGCCCGGTCAGGGGGCGCAGGTCCTTGTCCCAGTGCGGATTCGCCAGGAACCGGCAGTCGATCACCGTGTCGGCCTCGCGCGGGGCGCCGCGCTTGAAGCTGAAGGACTGGATCGACAGCGACAGGCTGCGCCGGGCGCCGGGGGCGGCGAGATGCGCCAGCCGCGCCTTGAGGTCGTGGGGCGAGAGGTCGGTGGTGTCGAGCACCAGGTCCGCCTTCTCGCGCACCGGCCACAGCAGGTCCCGCTCGCGCGCGAGGCCGGCCTCGGGGCTGTCGTCGGGGGCCAGCGGGTGGCGGCGCCGGGTGGTCTTGAAGCGGTCGAGCAGCGCGGTGTCGGCGCAGTCGAGGAAGATCAGCACGGGCGCGAGATCGGCGCGCGCGCGCATCACGTCCAGCCGCGACAGCAGCGCGGGGGCCGAGAAGCCGCGGGTGCGCACGTCGAGGCCCAGCGCGACCGGGCGGGGATCGCGCGGCTCGGTCCCCGTGGGGGGGAACAGGCGGTCGATGAAGCCCAGCGGCAGGTTGTCGATCGCCTCGTAGCCCATGTCCTCGAGCACGCGGATGGCGGTCGAGTTTCCGGCCCCGCTCATGCCGGTGACCAGCGCGAGCGGGATCGGCGCGAGGGCCGGGCAGGCGTCGCCGTCGCCGGGGGCGTCGGGGCGGGGCTGGGATTCGGAGCCGTCGGGCGGGGTCATGCCTGGGGCCGTCGCGTCCTCGATCTCGGGTCCTGGGCGCCGGGAGGCGCCTGCGGGGGCTGCGGCGCCCGGCTGGGGCGCCGCGGGGCGGCGTCGCGGCGCGAAGGGCGCCGCGGGATCGCCGCAGGGGCGAGCATGCGCCGCGGCACGCGCCGGGGCAAGGGCGTGCCGCAGTGCGGCGCCGAAAAACGCGAGGTGCGGCGCCGACGTCGCGCTTGGCGGAATTCGGCCCGTGCCGCGCCGCGGCGCCGGACCGCCGGCCTGGCGCAGCAGATAGGGCGCGCCGGGGCCCCGCGCCGCCCCGATCAAGCGAGCGTGACGGGGCGGTGAGCCGGGGCCGGCGGCCGCGCGGCGGCGGGTCGTCTCCCCGCGGCGCGAACCGCCGCTTCAACTCCCTGCGGCGCGAACCGCCGCATCATCTCGCCGCGGCGCGAACCGCCGCTTCAAGTCACCGCGGCGCGAACCGCCGGCCGCCGGCGCGCAGCAGGGCATGCAGGGCGGCGGGCGAGGGCGACAGGATCAGCGGCAGCGCGTGGCCCAGCAGGGTCAGCCGGCGCAGGGGCGGCAGCCGCTCGGGCTCGGGGACCGAGAGGTCGACGACCAGCGCCGGCGCCGCCTCTGGCAGGGCAGGCAGGGACAGGAGGCCCACGCCCCGCGCCTCGATCAGTCCCGAGAGGGTCGCGGGCGCCGAGGCGACGAGGCCCCCGGGCCCGGCCTGCACCCGACAGCGGTCGTCGGCCACCAGACGCGCCCCGCGGGAGATCAGCTCCAGCGCCAGCGCCGACTTGCCCGCGCCGGAGGGGCCGAGGATCAGGGCGGCGGCGAAGACGGGGGCGCCGGTCGGGCCCTCGGCTTCGAGGGCGACGCAGGAGGCGTGGAGGATCGCCGCGCCCCGGGCGTCCGGGCGCGCGGCGGCGGCCGCCTCGGCGGCCGGCGAGAGGGGCAGGGCGGGCGGTTCGCCAGAGGCGGGGGCCGCGGCGCGGGCCGAAGCGTCGCCGCGGCCGTCGTCCCTCACCCCGGAAGCTCCACCACGAAGCGGGCGCCGCGGCGATCGTGCCCGGCGGGGCGGATGTTCTCGGCGGCGATCGAGCCGTTGTGCGCCTCGACGATCTGGCGCGAGATCGCGAGGCCGAGGCCCGAGTGGTTGCCGTAGGCCTCGGTGTCGGGGCGCTGGGAATAGAAGCGCTCGAACACCGATTCGAGGTTCTCGTCGGGGATGCCGGGCCCCTCGTCCTCGACCGTCACGCGGATCCGGCCGTCGCCGCCGCGGGCCGCGGCCACGCGGATCTCCGACCCCTCCGGGCTGAAGCTGAGGGCGTTCTCGATCAGGTTCACGAAGACCTGCGCCAGGCGCCCCTCGATGCCGCGCATGCGCAGCTTGTCGTCCACCGCCTCGTCGCGGATGCGCACCGCGCGCTCCTGCGCCTTGGGCTGGGTGAACTCGACGATCATGGTCAGCAGGTTCGAAAGGTCGAAGGGCTCGCGCTCCTCGCGCACCAGCTCGGCGTCGAGACGGGAGGCGTTGGAGATGTCGGTGACCAGCCGGTCGAGGCGGGCCACGTCGTGGTTCATCACCTTCATCAGCCGCAGCTTGTCGGCCTCGGTGCGCGCGTAGCCCAGCGTCTCGACGGCCGAGCGCAGGGAGGATAGCGGGTTCTTGATCTCGTGCGCCACGTCGGCGGCGAAGCTCTCGGTCGCCTCGAGGCGCTGGTAGAGCGTGTCGGTCATGCGCTTGAGCGCGCCCGAAAGGTGGCCGATCTCGTCGCCGCGCGCGGTCATGTCGGGCAGCTCGACCCGGGTCTTGCCGCGCTGTCCGCGCTCGGCCGCGAGCGCCGCTTCGGCCAGGCGCTCGATCGGGCGGCCGATGGCCTTGGCGAGCAGGACCGAGAGCACCACCGACACGGCGAGCGCCACGAGGAAGACCTGGAGGATCGAGACCCGCTCGGAGCGCACGATGGCGTCGATGTCGCCGCCCTCGGTCGAGAGGACCAGCGCGCCGTGGACCTTGCGCAGGGTCTGAATGGGCACGGAGACGGAGACGATCAGCTCGCCGCGGGCGTTCACCCGCTCGCCGCGGGCCACGGCGCCGCCGAGGGCCGCGTAGACCTCCTGCATGCGGGCGACGCCGCCCAGGATCTCGGTCGCCACCGGCTTGCGCGTGTCGCCCAGCGCGAAGTCGCGCAGGAAGCGGCCGGCGCCCTCGATCCAGGCCATGGGGCCGTCGGGGGCGTCGTAGCGGTCGAAGCGGGAAGCGGGCAGGTTCTCCATCTGCACGCCGCCGGTCTGGCCGGCGGCGAGATGGGTGTCGACCATCAGCCGGGCGCCGCGGTCGAAGATCTGGGCGCGCACGCGCGCGGGCTCGATCACGCGGGCGAGCACGACCTGGGCCTTGGGCGGGTCGATGCCCAGCGCGCCGTCGTCGCGCCCCGCGGATTCCGCCAGCGTGATGGCGATGATCTCGCCCTGCGTCTCCAGCGCCTGGGTGCGCAGCTCGATCAGCTTGCCGCGGAAGTCGTTCAGCGCCAGCACGCCCGCCACCAGCAGGCCGAGGCCGATGAGGTTGAACGAGACGATGCGCCGGGTCAGGCGGGAGGGGTTGCGCGCGGGCGGCTCGTCGTCGCCGTCGTCGCCGTTCGCGCCGGCGCGCGCGCGGCGGCGCGCCTCGCGCAGCTCGGCCGCGCGGGCGGTGCGCTTGTCCGCGCGCGCCGAGCGGGCGCGGGCCGCGCGGGCGAGGAGCCGCTCGCGCCGGGGTTTCGGCGCGGGGGCGGGCTCCACCTCGGGCTCGGGCGAGGGGCGGTTCGCCGGGCCCTCGAAGGCGACGGAGTCGGGATCGGAGAGCGGGGGATCCGGCCGGGTCTGGTCGAACGGGGTCTGGTCGAACGGGGCCTGGTCGAGCGGGGCCTGGGCGGGCGCGGCAGGTTCGGCGCGCGGCTGCGCGGCGGGGGCCGCGTCCTGCGCGGTCCGCTCCGAGGACGCCTCGTCCTCCTCGGTCTCGTCCAGGGGCGGAGGCGGGGCGTCTGCGCGCGCCTTCCAGCCTCGGCCCCCGGAAGACGACCGGTCGACCCCGTCGGCGACGTCGGTCATGCCCCCCTCAGACCTCCTTGTAGCGGTAGCCCACGCCGTAAAGGGTCTCGATCGAGGCGAAGCTGTCGTCGACCTGGCGGAACTTCTTGCGGATGCGCTTGATATGGCTGTCGATGGTGCGGTCGTCCACATAGACCTGGTCGTCGTAGGCCGCATCCATCAGCTGGTCGCGGCTTTTCACGAAGCCGGGGCGCTGGGCGAGGGCCTGCAGGATCAGGAACTCGGTCACCGTCAGGGTCACCGGCTCGTCGTTCCACAGGCAGGAGTGGCGCAGCGGATCGAGGCTCAGCTTGCCGCGGGTGATGGCGCGGTCGGCCTCGGCGCGCTCGGCGTCGCCCTGGGCGGCGGCCTCGCGGCGGCGGAGCACGGCGCGCACCCGCTCGACCAGCAGGCGCTGGGAGAAGGGCTTGCGCACGTAGTCGTCCGCGCCCATCCGAAGGCCCAGAACCTCGTCGATCTCCTCGTCCTTGGAGGTGAGGAAGATCACCGGCAGGTCCGACTGCTGCCGCAGGCGGCGGAGAAGCTCCATGCCGTCCATGCGGGGCATCTTGATGTCCAGGACCGCGAGATCCGGCGGCTGCGAGGTCAACGCCGCCAGCGCCGCGGCGCCGTCGGTGTAGCAGCGCACCTCGTAGCCCTCGGCTTCCATGGCCATGGACACCGAGGTGAGGATGTTGCGGTCGTCATCCACGAGCGCGATGTTCGTCATGCTTGCTCCGTACCTGCGTTCCGCCCGCCCCCCTGGGCGACGGCCGGCGCCGGCGCGCGGGGCGATCTTCCGCCCTGCGGCGCCCGATGCGCCTGATCCTGAGATGGACCTTCCATATCATTTCTCAACGTATCGGGTGCGAAAGCGGCCCCATTGCGGCCGAACTGCGCCATTTCGCCCAGCGCCGGGGCGCTGTTGAAGTGTTGTCGTTATGCTATAGCCCGCGCATCTTGGAAGCGGATCGGAATCGTGACGCGCCCAGGCGAGGGGTCAGGCTGTGTGGGGCCGCCCCGAACGGAACGAGACCGGGTGAACGGCCGGGCGAGGACGCCGCGTCGACAGACGCCGACCCCGCGACGCGGCCGCAAGAGGAAGCGATCGAAGGAGCCCATGAGCATGGAGCGAGGCGTGTTCAACCCCGCGCGGAGCCTTGAGACCCAGGGGGTCACGGGTCTGAAGGCCGCCCACTACAACCTGCTTGAGCCCGCCCTGATCCAGGAGGCGGTGCAGCGCGGAGAGGGCGAGATCGGCCGCGGCGGGGCGTTCCTCGTCTCGACCGGCAAGCACACCGGCCGCTCGCCGCAGGACAAGTTCGTCGTGCGCGAGCCCTCGGTGGAAGACACCATCTGGTGGGAAAACAACAAGCCGATGGACCCCGCCGGGTTCGCCGCGCTGAAGGCCGACATGCTCGAGCACCTCAAGGGCCGCGAGCTGTTCGTGCAGGACCTCTACGGCGGCGCCGACCCGGCCCACCGCCTGAACGTGCGCCTGTGCACCGAGCTCGCCTGGCACGCGCTGTTCATCCGTCACCTGCTGCGCCGCCCCGCGCAGGAGGAGCTGGAGAGCTTCGACCCCGAGTTCACGATCATCAACGTCCCCTCGTTCAAGGCCGATCCCGCCAAGCACGGCTGCCGCTCGGAGACGGTGATCGCGATCTCGATGGAGCAGAAGACCATCCTGATCGGCGGCACCTCCTACGCCGGCGAGAACAAGAAGTCGGTGTTCACGCTGCTCAACTACATCCTGCCCGGCAAGGGCGTGATGGCGATGCACTGCTCGGCCAACCACGCGATCGGCGACACCTCGGACGCCGCCGTGTTCTTCGGCCTGTCGGGCACCGGCAAGACCACGCTCTCGGCCGATCCCTCGCGGATCCTGATCGGCGACGACGAGCATGGCTGGACCGACCAGGGCATCTTCAACTTCGAGGGCGGCTGCTACGCCAAGACCATCGACCTGTCGCCCGAGGCCGAGCCCGAGATCTTCGCCACCACCTCGATGTTCGGCACGGTGATCGAGAACATGGTGTACGACCCGTACACCAAGGCGCTCGACTTCCATGACGACAGCCTGACCCCGAACATGCGCGCGGCCTATCCGCTCGACTACATCTCCAACGCCTCGGAGTCGGGCCTGGGCGGCGCGCCCAAGAACGTGGTGATGCTGACCTGCGACGCCTTCGGCGTGCTGCCGCCGATCGCGCGGCTGACCCCGGCGCAGGCGATGTACCACTTCCTGTCGGGCTTCACCTCGAAGGTGGCCGGCACCGAGAAGGGCGTGACCGAGCCGCAGCCGACCTTCTCGACCTGCTTCGGCGCCCCCTTCATGCCGCGCCGCCCCGAGGTCTACGGCGCCCTGCTGCGCGACAAGATCGCCCAGTTCGGCGCGACCTGCTGGCTGGTCAACACCGGCTGGACCGGCGGAGCCCACGGCGTCGGCTCGCGCATGCCGATCAAGGCCACCCGCGCGCTGCTGACCGGGGCGCTCGACGGCTCGCTGAACGGGGCGGAGTTCCGCAAGGACCCGTTCTTCGGCTTCGAGGTGCCGGTGGCGGTGCAGGGGGTCGACTCGACCCTGCTGAACCCGCGCGACACCTGGGCCGACAAGGACGCCTACGACGCCCAGGCGGCCAAGCTGGTGAAGATGTTCGCCGACAACTTCGCCCAGTACGACCCGTTCGTGGGCGACGAGGTCCGCGCGGCGGCCCCCGGCAAGGTGGCCTGATCCAGGCCTGCCTCGCGCGGGAACGAAGAAACCGGCGGTCCGTGGAAACGGGCCGCCGGTTTTCGTTGAGGAGGCGCCCTGCGGGCGGGCTTGGGCCTGCGGCTGGGGGGTGTGCCCGGTCTTCGGGGGGGTGGGAGCCTCCGGCGGGCTCCTGACTCACCAAAGAACAGGGGCCGCGCCTGTCCTTCGGAGCCGTCTCTCGCTGAAGATGCCTGAGCGACTCGTCGGGAGGGGTCAAGGACAAGCCCCGCTTGCGCGGGGTCGCTTCGCGATCCCTGACCCCTCCCGCCGAGTCGCTCTTCACGGCATCAGCGAGAGACGGCTCCGAAGAACAGGCGCTTCGTGCGGGCCTGCGGGCGTCGCGCCGGGGCGCCTGGGCCGCGGGCCGGGAGACGGGGGCCACGGGCGCGGGGGGCGGGGGGCGCCGCGGGCGAGGGGGCGGCGACCGGCGCGACGGGGGACGCGGCGCCTGCGCGGCGGGCGGGCGGCTCAGGCGCTGGTCACCACGCGCAGGGTGAGGTTGATGCGCCCGCCCTCGGGCAGCAGGGTCGAGCCGCCGAAGCGGATCCGGTCGACGCCGTGATAGGCGAGCCGGGCGGGGCCGCCCAGGATCGCCACGTCGCCGCTCTCGAGCGGGATGGAGCGCGTCGGGGCCTTGCGGTCGAGGCCGCCGATCCGGAACGTGGCCGGGTCGCCCAGCGAGATCGAGAGCACCGGCGCGGCGAACTCGCCCTCGTCCTCGTCGCGGTGCAGGCCCATGCGGGCGCCCTCGCCGTAGAAGTTCACCAGGCAGGAGTCGGGATCCGCGGGCCAGCCGGAAAGCTCGCGCCAGACGGCGAGGATCGAGGCCGGGATCGGCGGCCAGGGGGCGCCGGAGGGATGCGCCTCGGCATAGCGGTAGCGGCCGCGGTCGATCACCCACCCCAGCCGCCCGGCCGCGGTCATGCGCACCGTCATCGGCTTGCCCCAGGCGGTGGTGTAGCGCTGGAAGGGCGCGGCGCGGGCCAGCGCGCGCACGTCCTCGACCATCGCCTCCTGCGCGAGGCGGTCGAGATGCGCCTTCCAGATCGTCACGCCGTTGAGGTCGAGGGGCGGCAAGGCGGCTCTCCATACCTGGGGGAGTGGACCGACAAGATGGGGGCGGGGGCGGAGGAGGCCAACCCGTTTCCTGACCGGGACGTTGCGCGCCCCGCGAGGGGAATTGGCGCCGGGGCGCGGACGCTCTGTGTCCGGAGCCGCGGCGCCGCCGTGGGTGACAGCGGGGCCGGGCGGCGCCATGTGCTGGGGCCTGCGCCGCCGCCGGAAGAGGGCCCTCGCCATGAAAAAGATCGGTTTCCTGTCCTTCGGGCACTGGTCGCCCTCGCCGCAGTCGGGCACGCGCTCGGCCGGGGACGCGCTGCTGCAGTCGATCGAGCTGGCGGTCGCGGCCGAGGAGCTGGGGGCCGACGGCGCCTATTTCCGGGTGCATCACTTCGCCCGCCAGCTGGCCTCGCCCTTCCCGCTGCTGGCGGCGGTGGGCGCGCGCACCTCGAGGATCGAGATCGGCACCGCCGTGATCGACATGCGCTACGAGAACCCTTTCTACATGGTCGAGGACGCGGGCGCGGCGGACCTGATCGCGGGGGGGCGGCTGCAGCTGGGCCTCTCGCGCGGCTCGCCCGAGCAGGTGATCGACGGCTGGAAGCACTTCGGCTACCGCCCGCCGGAGGGGCAGAGCGACGCCGACATGGGCCGTGCCCACGGCGCGATGTTCTTCGAACTGCTGAGGGGCGAGGGCTTCGCCCAGCCCAACCCCCGCCCGATGTTCCCCAACCCGCCGGGCCTCTTGCGCGTGGAGCCGCATTCCGAGGGGCTGCGGGATCGGATCTGGTGGGGCTCCGGCTCGAACGCCACCGCGGTCTGGGCGGCGGAGCAGGGGATGAACCTGCAGAGCTCGACCCTCAAGGACGACGAGACGGGCGAGCCCTTCCACATCCAGCAGGCCCGCCAGATCCGGGCCTATCGCGAGGCCTGGGCGAAGGCGGGGCACAAGCGCACGCCGCGGGTGTCGGTCAGCCGCTCGATCTTCGCGATCACCTCGGACCTCGACCGGCGCTATTTCGGGCGCGGGGGGAAGGAGCAGGACTCGGTGGGGATGCTCGACGAGACCACGCGGGCGATCTTCGGGCGCGGCTATGCCGACGAGCCGGACCAGCTGGTCGAGCAGCTGAAGGGCGACGAGGCGGTGGCCGAGGCCGACACGCTGCTGCTGACCGTGCCCAACCAGCTGGGCGTCGCCTACAACGCCCATGTCATCGAGGCGATCCTGACCCACGTGGCGCCCGGCCTCGGCTGGCGCTGAGGGCGGGGTCGGGGGCGGCGCTGCCGTCCGCTGCGCGGCCGGGACGCCCGCCCGCCGACCCCGCTCGCGACGGCGCGGCCCCGGCCGGTTTCGGTCGCCGCGCGGCAGGGCTATTTCTTGGGCGGGCGCCGTTTGGAGGCCGCCGGGAGAGGATGCGATGCGTCTGCTGCGTTTGTCGTGGAAGCTGGTCTGGTTCCTGGCCTTCCTGGGGATGCTGGCGTTCAACGTCGCGGCGTTCACGGTGGCGGGCGTCTCGGCGGCGGTGAACGGGGCGATGGCGGCGGTGGGGGTGACCACGGTCGCGGCGCGCGCCTCGGCGCGGGCGGCGACGGCGGTCTCGACGCGGGCGGTGGCGCGCTCGGCCGCGCGGCGGGTCTCGACGCGGGTGGCGCGCGGGGCGGCGCGCTCGGTCGGGTCGGTGGTGGCGCAGAGCGTGCCCTTCGTGGGCGCCGCCGCGGTGGTCGGGGTGACCGCCTGGGAGATCTCGGACGCCTGCGCCATGCTCGACGACCTGCACCAGCTGGAGCGGGCGCTGGACGCGCTGGAGCCGCCGATGGCGCCCGACGGCAAGGGCGCCTCGCTGGCCGGGACGCCGCCCGGCGAGGCGGAGCGGGAGGAGGTCTGCGGCCAGCAGGTCCCGACCGTGGCCGAGGTGCGCGACGCCATCGCCGAGGCGCCGGGCGAGGCCTGGGCGCAGGCGCAGCGCTGGTTGTCGGAGGATGCGGCGCCGCCGCCGCTGGGCGTGCCGCCTGCGGAGGACTGAGGCGGGCGGCGGGGTCGCCGGCCGCTTGAGGCCTGCCTCGGCGGAGACGGCGTCGGCGCCTCGCCGGCGCTCCGCGCGACGCGGTCGGGCCCGCCCGAAGGGCGCTCATGGGCCCCGGCCGCGGCGCGTCGCGGCCGTCCCCTGCCGCGCCGCGGGGCGGAACCGGGCGCCGGCCGGCGGCAGGGGGCGCGGCGGCCTGCGGCAGGGCGCCGCTTCGGGGCGCCGGAGACATGCTTTCCGCCCTCTCCTTCGCTTGCAGCCCCGTCGGTTGGCGCCTATATCCGCCCCGAACGTCGCGCTCCGCTTTTCGTGATCCTCGCAGGCCTCGGCCAGGGGGGAGACCGGGGACGGGGCGCTGGGATCGAGGGCGGGGGCCGCAGTCGGACCCGACCCTCTCACATCGCCGAACGAAAGGACGTCGCTATGTCGAAAGTCATTGGCATCGACCTCGGGACCACCAACTCCTGCGTCGCCATCATGGATGGCTCGACCGCGAAGGTGATCGAGAACTCCGAGGGCGCGCGCACCACCCCCTCGATGGTGGCCTTCACCGAGGACGAGCGCCTGGTGGGCCAGCCGGCCAAGCGCCAGGCGGTCACCAACCCGGAAAACACCCTCTTCGCCGTCAAGCGCCTGATCGGGCGCCGGTACACCGACAAGGCGGTGGAGAAGGACAAGGGGATGGTCCCCTACAAGATCGTCGAGGGCAAGAACGGCGACGCCTGGGTCGAGGCCCGCGGCGAGAAGTATTCGCCCTCGCAGGTCTCCGCCTACATCCTTCAGAAGATGAAGGAGACGGCCGAGTCGTACCTGGGCGAGAAGGTCGAGAAGGCGGTCATCACCGTCCCCGCCTACTTCAACGACTCCCAGCGCCAGGCCACCAAGGACGCCGGCAAGATCGCCGGCCTGGAAGTGCTGCGCATCATCAACGAGCCGACGGCGGCCGCGCTCGCCTACGGGCTCGACAAGAAAGAGGGCAAGACCATCGCGGTCTATGACCTCGGCGGCGGCACCTTCGACATCTCGATCCTCGAGATCGACGACGGCCTGTTCGAGGTGAAGTCGACCAACGGCGACACCTTCCTGGGCGGCGAAGACTTCGACATGCGCATCGTCGAGTACCTCGCCGAGGAGTTCAAGAAGCAGTCCGGCGTCGACCTGACCAAGGACCGTCTCGCGCTTCAGCGCCTCAAGGAGGCGGCTGAGAAGGCGAAGATCGAGCTGTCGTCCTCGTCCCAGACCGAGATCAACCAGCCCTTCATCTCGATGGACCCCGAGACCCGTCAGCCGCTGCACCTGGTGCTGAAGCTGTCGCGCGCCAAGCTCGAGAGCATCGTGGGCGACCTGATCGCGCGCACGCTGAAGCCCTGCGAGGCGGCGATCAAGGACGCGGGCGTCTCGAAGTCCGAGATCGACGAGGTGGTCCTGGTCGGCGGCATGACCCGCATGCCCAAGGTCATCGAGGAGGTGACCAAGTTCTTCGGCAAGGAGCCGCACAAGGGCGTGAACCCCGACGAGGTCGTGGCCATGGGCGCCGCGATCCAGGCGGGCGTGCTCCAGGGCGACGTGAAGGACGTGGTCCTGCTGGACGTGACCCCGCTGTCGCTGGGCATCGAGACCCTGGGCGGCGTGTTCACCCGGCTGATCGACCGCAACACCACGATCCCGACCAAGAAGTCCCAGGTGTTCTCCACCGCCGACGACAACCAGACGGCGGTGACCATCCGGGTCTTCCAGGGCGAGCGCGAGATGGCGGCCGACAACAAGCTGCTGGGCCAGTTCAACCTCGAGGACATCCCGCCCGCGCCCCGCGGCATGCCGCAGATCGAGGTCAGCTTCGACATCGACGCCAACGGCATCGTGTCGGTCGGCGCCAAGGACAAGGCGACCGGCAAGGAGCAGAAGATCACGATCCAGGCCTCGGGCGGCCTCAGCGACGACGACATCGAGAAGATGGTCAAGGACGCCGAGGAGAACGCCGACGCCGACAAGAAGCGGCGTGAGATGGTCGAGGCCCGCAACCAGGCCGAGTCCATGGTCCACGGCGCCGAGAAGTCCCTGGCCGAGCATGGCGACAAGGTCGACGAGGAGACCAAGGCCGCCATCCAGACCGCCATCGACGACCTGAAGAAGGCCATCGAGGGCGAGGACCTGGAGGAGATCAAGGCCAAGACCCAGGCCCTGACCGAGGCGTCCATGAAGCTGGGCGAGGCGATCTACAAGGCCTCGTCCGAGGCCGAGCAGGCCGCCGCCCAGGAGGCCGCCGCGCGCGACGCGGCCAAGGACGGCGACGACGTGGTGGACGCCGAGTTCACCGAGGACAAGGACGACGATCGCAAGGCCAGCTGAGGCCTGCGGTCCGACGCGATGCGCGGCCCCGCCCCGAAGGGGCGGGGCCGTTGCGTGAAATTGGGCATGCGCGCTTGACCCGCGCGGCGTGCCGGTGGACCTTCGGCCCCGACGCCTCCCGGTTTCCCGCCCCTGGCGGGCCCGGCGCGGGCGGGGCGGGCCGACCGCCACGCGGACCGCGACGGACCGGCTAGACGGGAGAGACCCCAGGAATGTCCAAACGGGATTTCTACGAGGTGCTGGGCCTGTCCAAGGGCGCCTCGGAAGACGAGATCAAGAAGGCCTATCGCAAGAAGGCCAAGGAGCTTCACCCCGACCGCAACCCCGACGACGCGGGCGCCGAGGCGAAGTTCAAGGAGGTCAACGAGGCCTACGACCACCTCAAGGACCCCCAGAAGAAGGCCGCCTACGACCAGTTCGGCCACGCCGCCTTCGACGGCGGCATGGGCGGCGGCGGCTTCCGGCCGGGCGGCGGCCCGGGGCAGGGCGACTTCGGCTCGGCCTTCTCGGACGTGTTCGAGGACCTGTTCGGCGACTTCATGGGCGGCCAGCGCGGCGGCGCGCGGCGCCGCGGCGGGGCCGCGCGCGGCTCGGACCTGCGCTACAACCTGCGCGTCACGCTGGAAGACGCCTTCAAGGGCAAGACCGAGACGATCAACGTCCCCGGCTCGGTCCAGTGCGACGCCTGCTCGGGCACCGGCGCCGAGGGCGGCGCGCAGCCGACCTCCTGCCCGACCTGCTCGGGGCTGGGCAAGGTGCGCGCCCAGCAGGGCTTCTTCACCATCGAGCGGACCTGCCCGACCTGCGCGGGCCGCGGCTCGGTCGTGAAGAACCCGTGCAAGGTCTGCAACGGCGCGACCCGCGTGCAGAAGGATCGCCGCCTGAACGTGAACATCCCCGCGGGGGTGGAGACGGGCACCCGCATCCGCCTGGCGGGCGAGGGCGAGGCCGGCGTGATGGGCGGGCCGTCGGGCGACCTCTACATCTTCATCGAGGTCTCCCCCCACCCGATCTTCGAGCGGGAGGGGCCGGACCTGCACTGCCGGATCCCGGTGCCGATGACCACCGCCGCGCTGGGCGGGGAGATCGAGGCGCCGCTGATCGACGGCGGCCGCAGCCGCGTGAAGGTTCCCTCGGGCGTGCAGGCGGGCAAGCAGCTGCGCCTGCGCGAGAAGGGCATGCCCACGCTGCGCGGCGGGCGTCGCGGCGACCTCTACCTCGAGCTTGCGGTGGAGACGCCGGTGAACCTGACCGCCCGGCAGAAGGAGCTGCTGAAGGAGTTCGAGGCGGCGGGCAAGGACAACTCCCCCGGCACCACCGACTTTTTCTCGAAGGTGAAGTCCTTCTGGGACGGGATGACCGGCTGAGGCGACGGAACCGCGCCGCTGGAACGTTCGAGACAGGCCCCCGCATCGCGGGGGCCTTTTCCGTATGATGGCGCCCGGCGCGGCGCCACGGAATCGACCCCTTCCGGCCACGCGCCTGCGCCCGTGCAGGCCTAGGTGCGGGACCCGAAACGGACAGGAGGAGCGTCCATGACCCCCCCGGCTAAACCCCCTCGCACGACCGGCGACCGACCCGCGCCGGCGCCCCGCGCCATCCGCCGCTCCCGCGCCCTGGCGCGGCAGGCGACCTACGCGCCCTCGATGCTGTCGGTGATCGCCGTGGCGGCGCTGCTGGCGTCGTCCGTGGCGCTCGCCGTCCCGGCCTTCGCGGCCCAGCCCCTGGCCGAGGCCTCGGGCAAGGCGGAGAAGAAGGAGATGCGGCGCGAGGC
The DNA here is from genome assembly GCF_029223255.1 of Albimonas marina. Classification (GTDB taxonomy): domain Bacteria; phylum Pseudomonadota; class Alphaproteobacteria; order Rhodobacterales; family Rhodobacteraceae; genus Albimonas. Next base: position 56,665 of record NZ_JARHUC010000005.1, on the reverse strand, counting down.
GCGCGAGGAATGGCTCGACCAGGCCGACGCCGCCGCCGACCGGCTGGAGAAGGCGATCAAGCAGGCCGGGCGCGAGAGCGAGGACCTGGACGCGCGCATCGGCAAGGCGATGGAGGCGAACCAGGCGCTGGCCCAGAAGATCGAGCTGGCCCAGGCCCAGCCGGCCCAGCAGCCCGCGCCCAAGCCCGCCCCGGCCCCCGTCGCCCGCCCCGCCGAGAAGCCCGCGAAGCGCGCGGTCGAGGAATGCCGCGGCCGGCTGATGGTCGAGGGCGAGGGGATCGAGACCGCGACCCCCGACGTGCTGCAGGTCACCTTCGGCGCCGACGCCCGCGCCGAGCAGCCGGGGCAGGCGCTGAACGACGCCTCGGAGGCGACGCAGGCGCTGCTCGACGCGGTGCTGGCGGCCGGCGTCGAGAAGACGGACGTCTCGACCACCCAGGTCTCGCTGAACCCGGTCTACGACCGCTCGGAGCGCGACCGCGCCCCGGAGATCGTGGCCTGGGAGGCGGGCTCGAGCCTCGCGGTGACGCTGCATGACGTCTCGGCCTTCGGCAAGCTCGCGACCGCGGCGACCGAGGCGGGGGCGACCCGGATCTCGGGCGTGACCTTCGCGGTTTCGGACGAGGACGAGCGGCTGGAGAAGGCCCGCGCCGCGGCGGTGAAGGCGGCGCTCGCGCGCGCCGACCTGCTGGCCGAGGCCGCCGGCGCCCGCGTCGGCGCGATCCTGGAGCTGAGCGAGACCGGCGTCTACCGCCCCGGCCCGCGGCCGATGTTCGCCCGCGCGGCGGTGGGCGAGGCCTCGATGGCCGACATGCCCATCGCCGAGGGCAGCCAGGAGCTGCGCGCTTCGGTGACCGCGACGGTGGAGCTGTGCCAGTGAGCTGACGCGCGCTCCCGCATGCGACGGGGCGTCCGGGCCGGAAGGCGCGGGCGCCCCTTTTCTTTCAGGGGTGGCGGCGGGGGGCGAGGATGCGCTCGGCGAGGTTCGCCGCGCCCTCCGCCGCGCCCGTGCCGTCGAAATTCCCGCGCACGAGGCTCGTCCAGGCGAGCGCCTTGAGGAACGTGTCGGCCCGGCCGGGCTCGGGCGGCCGGGGGGCGTGCCAGAAGGCGTCGAGGGGCTGGGGGTCGACCAGCCCCTCGCGGTCGAAGATCGCCCGGCCCAGCAGCTTCACCGGCACGCCGCGGCGCAGGGCCGAGAGGCCGACGGTGGAGTTCACCGTGACCAGCCCCGCCGCGCGCCCGAGCAGGACCGAGAGGTCGCCGCCGTCGATCGCCTCGACCCGCGCCTCGGCCCCGTGCCGCGCCGCGACGCCCCGCAGCAGGCGCCGCCAGGGAGTCAGGCCGTTGTCCATCGGATGCTCCTTGACCAGCAGGCGGGCCGAGGGCGGGGCGTGCAGGGCGAAGCTGCGCACCACGGCCTTCGCCGTCTCCCGCAGGTCGGGGTCGGGGCCGTGGGCGCGGATCTGGAAGTCGGTGCGCAGCTGCAGGGGGAAGAGGAACAGGGGGGCGTCGTCGGCCGCCCACGCCTCCCAGACCGCGGCCGCGTGGGTCCGGTCGCGGCGGGCGCGCAGCATCTTCCACAGGAAGCCGCCGTATTCCGCCAGCGGATGCCAGGTCTGGTGCCGGCGATAGCCGGGGTGCGTCGCCCAGGAGAGCGCGAGGTTCGTGAGGTTCCACGCCACGTCCATCGCCGCGTAGGCCGCGAAGGAGGAGCGGTAGAGGCGGCGCTCCTGCGGGAGCTCGCCGCGGGCGGCCAGCGCCTCGATCGCCGCCCAGTCCGTGGGGAAGGGGGCCGCGGCGCCGCCGCCGTCGGGCTCGACCGTCAGCCAGTCGGGGCGGACGTAGCCCAGCTCGACATGGTGGACGCGCACGCCCGTCGCCTTCGCCCGGTCCACCGCGGGGCGGTGCAGGGGGCGGTTGTCGCCCAGCAGCACGAGGTCGGTGACCCCCTCCCGCGCCATGAAATCGGCGACGTACCGGGGCCAGTCGTCGAACGATCCGCGGTAGGAGCGCCCGCCCCCGCGCCGCCAGAACAGGGCGTCGCCGGGGGAGAGGTGCAGGCGCAGGACGCGCGCGCCCCGCGCCTCCAGCGCATCGCCCAGATGCGAGAAGAACGGGGAGGAGGGCCCCTGCAGCAGCAGCGCGCAACGCTCGCCCATCGCTCGATCTCTCCCGTGGTCCGCGGCGCCGGGGGGACGGCGCGGCCTCGGTCTGCACGGGCGCGGGGCGGGGCGCAAGGGGGCGGGCGGGGGCCTGCGCATTGACTTGGCGCGGCGCGCAGCCTAGCCCCTGCCACCGCCGGGGGCCGTCGCCCGCGGCGGAGCGCAGACCGCAGCGGAGAGGGCAGGCGCATGGCCGCAGTCAAGGCCGCAGTCAAGGCGGGCGGTCCGCAGGGCCGCAGAACCCGGGCCCGGCGCGTGCTGTTCCTGCAGGGCCCGCCGACGGTGTTCTGGCGCGAGCTCGCCGCCGCCTTCGAGGCGCAGGGCCACGAGACCCGCCGCATCAACCTCAGCGCCGCCGACTGGCTGACCTGGCGACGCCGGGGCGCGGACAACTACCGCGGCACGCTGGGCGGCTGGCGGAGCTGGCTGGGGCGCTACCTCGACGCCGAGGGGATCACCGACGTCCTCTACTACGCCGACCGGCTGCCCTATCACGTGGTCGCCGCCGAGGAGGCCGAGCGCCGCGGCATCCCCTGCCACGCGGTCGAGTTCGGCTACCTGCGCCCCGACTGGCTGACGCTGGAGCGGCGGGGGATGGGGGCCTATTCGCACTTCCCCAACGATCCCGCCACGATCCGCGCGCTCGCCGAGGCGATCGTCGAGAAGCCGCCGCTGGGCACGCGCTATGCGCATTCCTTCATCCGCGAGGCGACGGACGAGCTGCTGTTCAACCTGGTCAACGCGCTGTTCTGCTGGCCCTGGCCGTTCTTCGACATGGACAAGCGCTATCACCCGCTGACCGACTACCCCAGCTGGATCCCCCGCCTGATGCGCGGCGACCGGCTGAAGCGGGAGGCCGACGCGGTGGTGGCGCGCTGCGTGGCGGGCGACTGGCCCTATCACCTGTTCGCGCTGCAGATCGAGGCGGACTACCAGCTGCGCGACAACTCCCCCTACGACACGCTCGCCCAGCCCATCGCCGAGGCCATCGCCTCCTTCGCGCGCCACGCGGCGGCGGAGCACCGGCTGGTGTTCAAGCTGCACCCGCTGGACAACGGGCAGGAGAACTGGCCGGGCCTGGTGAAGCGGCTGGCGAAGGAGGCGGGGGTGGCGGATCGGGTGATCGCCATCGACGGCGGCGACCTCGAGGCGCTGCTGGTCCACGCCAACGGGGCGCTGTCGGTGAACTCGACCGTGGGGCTGCACGCGATCCGGGCGGGGACGCCGACGCTGGCGCTGGGGCCGGCGGTCTACGACATGCCGGGCCTGACCCACCAGGGGCCGCTGGCGAGCTTCTGGACGGCGCCGGAGCCGGTGGACGCGAACCTGGCCGCGGACCTGATGAAGGTGCTGGCGGACACGATCCAGGTGAAGGGGTCGTTCTACAACCCCGCCGGCCGGGCGCTGGCCGCGAAGGAGATCGTGCGCCGGGTGGCCGCGGGCGAGGTGAACGAGCCGGGCGCCTTCGTCACGGCGCCCCCCCGCCTGCCGGTGCGCCGCCGCGACGCCGACGTGGCCTTCGAGGCCGCGCACCCGGCCGCCTGAGGCCGGGCCCCCGCGGCGGCCCCAAGCCGGCGCGTCCCCTCTCCCCCTCCACCCGGGCGCCCGCGGCGCCCCGCGCGGCCCCGACGCGCCTCCCGCCCGCCCACCCCGGCGCTCCGGGGCCGCGCGAAGCGTATTCGGCGGGCGGCGGAAGGCGAGGCGCGGGGGCGGTTGGAACGGAAAACGCCGCGGGCGGGGCCCGCGGCGTTCGATATCTGGGTAGGCGTAGGCAGGGGCTTCAGCGCCCCGGCCTCAGTCCAGCGTGTTCAGCAGACGCAGGGTCTGAGTCGTCGGCGACAGGGCCTTGTCGACCACCTGCAGCACCTTGCCCGCCTGCGCGAGGTCGGAGTTGGCGGTGTAGACGATGTCCCCGTCCTCCATCGCGAAGCGCCGGGCGAGGAAGAACGAGCCCGGGTCCGACAGGTCGAGCCCGTAGACGATCGGCGACAGGGCCGTGCCCGGCGCCGGCGCGGCCGAGGGGCCGGCGAGGGCCATGGCGACCTCGGGATTCTCGTAGCGGAAGACGAAGACCGAGCGCGGATCGGCGCGGTTGTCGTCGAGCCCGCCGGCCTCGGCGATGGCCTGGTCGAGGGTCACCACCTCGGTCGAGAAGGCGATGCGGCGCGGGCGCCCGGCGGCGCCCAGCGCGGTGAAGCTCTGCCCGATGTCGAGGGCCGCGATCACGTCGCCGGAGCGCACGCGCACGTTCTGCGCCGGCTCGCGCAGGATGCGGGCGAGGTGCGCCTCGGCCTGCACGTCGCCGCGGGTCAGGCGGATCAGGGTGCGGTGCGCCGGCGGCTTGGAGCCGCCCGAGGCCGCGATGACGTCGAGCACCCGCTCCCCCACCCCGTTCAGCTTCACCCGGCCGGGCTTGCCGATGGCGTCGCCCAGCACGGTGACGGTGGAGACGGGGGACTGGTCGATGGTGACGATCACCTGCGGCTCGATCGCCTTTCCGGCGAGGGCGCGCACGATCGCGTCGCCCACCGCCTCGGGCGTGCGGCCGGCGGCGCGGATGCGCCCGGCGTAGGGCACGCTGATCTGGCCGTCGGGGCTGATGCGCTGCACGGGCAGGGCGGCGCCGCGGCTCTCGCTGTTCTGGGTCGAGAAGAGGCCGCCCTCGACCGCCTCCCAGATGGTGATGCCGACGATGTCGCCGACCCGGAACACCTGCGCGTCCTCGGCCCCGCGGCCGGCGAGGTCGGCGGGCGGCTCGGCGCGCGAGCGCTCCAGCAGCTCGATCACCTCGGGCGTCAGGATCGTGTAGGCGTAGGGGGCGACGGTGGCCTGGGGGTCGGCCGCCGCCGAGCGCACCGCGTCGCCCGAAGGGCCCGAGGCCGGCGCCGCGGCGCAGCCGGCGAGCGCCGCGGCCAGCAGCCCCGCGCCGAGCATGCGCAGCCCGCGGCGGCGTCCGCCGACCGCGCGCAGCCCGTGCCGCGCCGTCGCGGCGTCGTCGCCGCGTCCCGCTTCCCGTCCGCGCATGTGGCAGATCTCCCGTTGCTCGTCCCTCGGCGCGCGCCTCTTGAGGACGCGCTGTCCCGAGGGTCTGTGTGCCCCGCGCGCGGCGCGCAGGCAAGGGCGCAGCGCGGGACGGGAGGCGGAACGCGGGAGCGGCGGCTCAGTCTTCCCGGCGCCGGCGCATGAACAGGCCCAGCGCGGTCATCCCCGCGCCCATCAGCCCCAGCGCGGCGGGCAGGGGGATCGCGGTCGCGTCCATCGAGGCCTTCTGCGCCGCGGCCGCCTCGGCGGCGCGGCGGGCGGCCGCGTCGCCGGCGTCGCCGCATCCCGGCCCCTCCATGCAGGGCCAGGCGAGGAGGTTCGCCTCCCCCGGCGACGCCGCGGTCGAGTCGGGCGCGGTGACCAGCGCCAGGTGGCCCGGCTGCTCCGCCGGGTCCTGCTGCACGGCGGAGGCGAGGCCGGCGGAGAGGGCGAGACACAGGGCCGGAGCGCAGGTCAGCGTCAGGATCGGGCGGGCGCGACGGGTCGACACCGGGAGGCTCCTTGAAAACGGGTCCGTGAACGGTCGTGCGCAGTCTTAGCGGCGAGGCGTGATGAAAGCGTGACGAAACGGGCGCCGCGGCGCCACAAGAATTGCTGCACCGCGGCATCGCGGCGCAGCCCGGGCCGGAGCCCGGGCCGCGACGCGCCCCGGGCGCGCCCGGCGCAGGCTCGGGTCGCCGGCCGGCCCGCGGTCATCGGGCCGCCTCGCCAAGGGCCGCGCGGATATGCTAACCGGGGGCCGACGTCGGCTGCGACGTCCGCCCGGACCTGCGCCGGGCCGCCCGGACATGCCGCTGGAGCCATGACCGCAACGAACGCCTCCGCCGCCGAATCCCCGCTGCGCGTGCACCTGCGCGTGGTGATCGCGCTGCTGCGCCGGGAGATGTCGACGAAATACGGCCGCTCGGTCGGCGGCTACTTCTGGGCGGTGGCCGAGCCCTGCGGCATGATCTTCATCATGTCCTTCGCCTGGTCGTTCATGTCGCGCAGCCCCGACCTGGGCCAGAGCTTCGTGGTCTTCTTCGCCACCGGCTTCCTGAGCTTCAACTTCTACCGCAACACCGCGCAGGGCCTGTTCACGGTGGTGCGCAACAACTCGAGCCTGCTGAAGTACCCCAACGTGAACATCTGGGACGCGCTGGTCGCGCGCCTGGTGCTGCAGACGCTGACCAACTGCATGGTCGCGGTGCTGATCCTGGGGCTGGCGGTGGGCTTCACGGGGGAGCGGATCTCCCTCGACTTCCCGCGCATCGCCGCGGCGCTGAGCGCGGCGACGATCCTGGCGCTGGGGGCGGGCACGCTGAACGCGGTGCTGTTCCACGTCTTCCCGACCTGGGAGCGGATCTTCAAGATCATCAACCGGCCGCTGTTCATCATCTCCGGCGTGCTCTACACGCCCGAGAGCAAGCTGATCCCCGGCCCGGCCATGGACCTGCTGGCGCTGAACCCGCTGGTGCATGTCGTTTCGGCCTTCCGGGAGGGGATCTACCCGGTCTACCACGCGCGGCTGAACCACCTGGAATACCCGGTGGCGCTGGGCCTGGTGCTGCTGTTCTTCGGCCTGCTGCTGCTGCGCCGCTATGACGAGAGGCTGCTGGAGCGGTGATCCAGCTCGAGAACGTCTCGAAGTCCTTCCACATCAAGGGAGGCGTGAAGACCGTGCTGCACCAGCTCAGCATGACCATCCCGCGCGGGCGGTCGCTGGCGCTGCTGGGGCGCAACGGCGCGGGCAAGTCGACGCTGCTGTCGATGATCGCGGGCTCGTTGAAGCCGGACACCGGGCGGATCATCCGGGACTGCAAGGTCTCGTTCCCGCTGGGCTTCTCGGGCTCGTTCCACAAGGACATGACGGGGCGCCAGAACCTGCGCTTCGTGGCCCGCATCTACGGCGTCGACGTCGAGGAGCTGACGGACTACGTGCTCGATTTCTCCGAGCTGGGGCCGTATCTCGACCAGCCGGTGGGGGTCTATTCCTCGGGCATGAAGGCGCGGCTGGCCTTCGGCGTCTCGATGGGGATCAAGTTCGACACCTACCTGGTGGACGAGCTGACGGCGGTGGGCGACCAGAGCTTCAAGGTGAAGAGCCGCGCGGTGTTCCAGGAGAAGCTGTCGAACTCCGACGTGATCATGGTCTCGCACTCGATGAAGCAGCTGCGCCAGTACTGCGACTGCGGGATGGTGCTGGAGAACGGGCGCGTCGAGGTCTATGACGACCTCGAGGACGCGATCAACCGGCACATGCGCAACATGGAGATGGGCCCGGGCGGGGCGGGGGGCGACGAGCGTCGCCAGCGCCGGCGCCGGGACCAGGCGCGCGTCAAGGCGCGGATGAAAAAGCGCCGCGGCGCGCGGCGAGGATTGATCTGAGATGGACGAGCAAGACCGCCGGCCCGGGGAAGAGCCCGTGCCCAACCTGTTCAACGACCCGCTGGAGACCCAGGGCGCCGAGCATCCCGACGGAACCGTCGAGACGCCCGAGGCCGCCGGTCCCGCGCGCCGTCGGCGCAACCAGGAGAAGCGCGCCCGCCGTCTCGCCCGCAAGGCCTCCCGTGGAGGGGGCGGCGGCGGCGGCGGTGGAGGCAACGGCGGCGGCGGCGGCGGCAAGGGCGGCCGCGGCAAGGGCGGCGGCCGCGGCGGCAAGGGCGGCGGCGAGCTGCTCGACGATCCGCTCGACGACGATTTCGACGAGGAATACGCGCCCGCGGCCGGCGCGTCCGGCGGCGCCGTGGTGACCCAGGCCGACGCGCGCGAGGCGCGCCGCTCGGCCCGCAAGGCGCGGCGCGCCGGCGCCGAGGGCGGCTCGGGCGGCGGCGGGGGCGGCGGCTCCGACACGCCCCGCGGCGCCTCGATCATCGTGGACGTGCAGTCCGAGGCCATCGCCCGCCGCGCCCGGCGCCGGCGGATCTGGTCGCGCATCTGGCTGTGGCTGAGCTTCCTGGCGCTGGTCGCCGCGCCCTCGGGCGTCGCGGGCTGGTATCTCAACACCGTCGCCGCGGACCAGTACGCCAGCCAGGTGAGCTTCGCGGTGCGCAGCCTCGACGGCGGCCTGCCCTCGCCCCTGACCGAGTTCCTGGGCGGCGCCTCGGACAGCACCGCCGGCGACAGCGAGATGCTGTTCGAATACCTCCAGTCCCAGCCGCTGGTCGAGAAGGTGCAGTCCGAGGTCGACCTGGTCGAGCTCTACAACCGGCCCGAGGCGGACTGGCTGTTCTCGATGGGACGCGACCGGACCATCGAGGAGATGGTCGAGTACTGGAACCGCGCCGTCACCGTCAGCTACGACACCGGCGCCGGCATCATCTACGTCGAGGCCCGCGCCTTCCGCGCCGAGGATGCGCAGGACGTGGCCGAGGCGGTGCTGAGCGCGAGCGACACGCTGATCAACGGCCTGTCCACCGGCGCCCGCCAGGACGCCGTGCGCTACGCCCAGCGCGACCTGGAGGAGGCGGAGGAGCGGATCCGGCGCACCCGCCTCGCGCTGCAGGAGTTCCGCTCCGCCCAGGGGACGGCCGACATCGGCTCGGACATCACCCAGCAGATGGCGCTGATCTCGCAGCTGCGCTCGGCGCGGTCGGAGGCGGTGGCGGAGTTCGACAGCCGCAAGGACCTGCTGGGCGCGAACAGCCCCACCCTGTCGGCCCTGCGCCGGCGGATCGAGAGCCTCGACGCCCAGATCGCGGCGGAGGAGGCGCGCATCGCCTCCGCGCCCACGGCCGACGGCAGCCCGGCGCTGCCGAGCGCGCGCCCCACGCTGGCCGAAGCCGCGGGCGAGCAGGAGCGGCTGCAGGTGGAGCTGGAGCTGGCGACCAACATGTACACCGCCGCCCAGGCCTCGCTGGAGGCGGCCCGGGCCGAGGCGCGGCGCACGCAGCGCTATCTCGCCACCCACATCCACCCGACGCTGGCGCAGGAGGCGGAGTATCCCCGCCGCATCACCTGGACCGTGGCGGTGTTCGTGGGGCTGCTGCTGGTCTGGTCGATCCTGCTGCTGATCGTCGGCTCGATCCGCGACCGCAACTGAGCCGGGGGGCGCGCCCCCCACGCTTCCCGGAATGCAGATCGGCGCGGCCCCGCAAGGGACCGCGCCGACGCCTTTTCGGACGGGAGCGCCTCCGCCCGAAAAGCGGGGGGATGAAAGGCCCGGAGGGGGCGGCGCTCAGATCAGCAGGGCGGCCTCCGAAAGGTCCGCGAGGTCGGTCTCGTCCAGGCGCACGGTGCAGTCGGGCGCGAGGCTGAGCAGCACGTCGTCGCCGTCCTGGGCGGCGGTCGCCAGCGCGGCGGCCGCGTCGGAAAAGGCGAAGGCGGTCAGGTCCAGCACGTCCTCGCCGGCGTCGAACCCGTGGATGCGGTCGTGGCCGTCGCCGGCGGCGAAGACGAAGCGGTCGGCGCCCTCCTGGCCCCACAGCCGGTCGTCGCCGGCGCCGCCCTCGATCACGTCGTCGCCCTGGCCGCCCTTGATGCGGTCGTCGCCCTCGCCGCCGTAGAGCAGGTCGTCGCCCTTGCCCCCGTCCAGCCGGTCGTCGCCGGCGTCCCCGCTCAGCAGGTCGCCGTCGTCGCCGCCGTCGAGACGGTCGCGCCCGGCGCCGCCCGAGAGCGAATCCGCGCCCGCGTCGCCGCGCAGCCGGTCGTCGTCGTCGCCGCCCGACAGCGCGTCGTCCCCGTCGCCGCCGCGAAGCTCGTCGCGGCCCGAGCCGCCCGAGAGGTCGTCGTTCCCGCCGCCGCCGCGCATCCGGTCGTCGCCCGCGCCGCCGGCGAAGGCGTCGTCGGCGTCGTCGCCCTTCATGTCGTCGTCGCGCCGGCCGCCGCGCTCGACCTCGGGACCCTCGTCCTCGTCGTCGCCGCCCTTCGCGCCGAGCTCGCCCTCGCCCAGGCCCTCCAGCCGGGCGATGTCGTCGAGGGTGGCGGGACGCTCGGTCTCCACCCCCTCGGCGTCGACATGCTCATAGACGTCGCCCTTCACCGTCTCCTCGGACCCGTCGGGCCAGGAGACCTGGATGGAGCGCGGCGTCAGCTTCCACACCGAGCCATCGGCGAGCAGGCGGGTCTGGAAGTCGGCCGTCGCGCCGACCTCGAGCAGGTGCGCGACGTCGTCCTCGGTCGCGATGCGGCGCACGTCCTCGCCGCGCTTGGCCTTCAGGCGGTAGATGCCGTCCTTCAGCGTTTCGCGCGTGCCGTCGGCGTGGCGGATCTCGATCCGGTCGGCGCTGATCTTGGCGCGGGAGAAGTCGGTTCCCATGAGTGGCCCCCTTTCGTTTCGCTCGCGGGGGACCATCGCCGGGCGGCGTGAGCAAAACGTTGGAAAGATGGGTTAACGGGCCCCTCGATCGCTAAAATGCGAACGGCCTGCGCCGGGGGGCGCGGGCCGTCGGTCGGGCCGCAGGGCGCGGGGCCGATCACATGTAGTCGTACTCGTAATAGGAGTAGGACTCGGAGTTCAGCGCGTACTTGTTGAGGATGACGCCCGCGATGGGGATCATCTCCGACAGCTGCCGCTCGCAATCGTCGAGGTTGCGCACCTTGGTGGTGCCGGCCGCGGCGATCAGCAGGGCGCAGTCGACGTAGTTCATGAACGACATGGCGTCGTCCGAGGCGAGCATCGGCGGCAGGTCGAAGATGGTCACGTCGGGCTTCAGCACCCGGTCCATCTCCTCCAGCGCCTCGGCCGCGTCGGGGTGCTGGAGCAGCTCGGCCGAGTGGCGGAAAGACTGCGAGGTCGGGCCGACGGCGAGGTTGTCGCCCATGCGGATGAAGAACTCCTCCGGCCGCACGCCGCCCATCAGGTAGTCGCCCATCGAGAGCTGGCTCTCGAGGCCGATGACCTTGCGCACCTGGGGCCGCTTGAGGTCGACGTCGCAGATCACGCAGCGGGTGTTGCGCTGGCGCGCGAAGGAGAAGGCCAGGTTGGTCGCGATCATGGTCTTGCCGCAGGACATGGTCGGCGAGGTGACCGCGATCTTCTTCCAGTTGTTGGCCTCCATCATGCGCAGGATCTTGGTGCGCAGGATGTCGAAGGGCACGTGGGCCGGATCGTCCTTGGTGAAGGTGACGATGCGGTTGCGGGTCAGCACCTCCTCGTCCGGCTCGATCTGCTGGAGGGCGAGCCAGCCCGGGGGCGTCTCGTAGTCCTCGAAATCGGTGCGGGGCGGGGGCACGGGCTCGTCGCCCAGGGTGGCCGCGCGGGCCTGCTTGGCGCGGTTGATGGCGGCCTTGATGCGTTCCATGGGTCTTCGAGCCTCTTGAATCGACGCGACGCGGGCGCTGCAGTCCCGCGCCGCCGGCCCCTGGGGACGCGGCGGCGCGGGGATCGCGTCAGAACCTCAGACGGGATTTCACCAGATCCATGAGCGAGTCGATCTTCGTCTTCTCGATGATCTTCTCGCCGATCAGGTCGAGCGGCATGTAGTAGGTGTGCACCAGCGCGACGGCGGTGATCACGGTGACCACGCTGAGCACGATGATGGTCCAGCGCAGGCGCGACCGGCGGCGGACCTCCTGGTCGGTGTAGATGTAGGGGATCACCGCCAGCGGCTGGATGTCGAGGGTCGAGATGATGTCCGAGGGCCGGCGGATGGCGCGGTTCAGGAACTCGAGCACGAAGACCAGCCCGAGGCCCGCGCCGGTGCCGCCGGCGAAGCCCATCAGCAGGATCTTCAGGCGGTTGGGCTTGTCGGGGCTGTCGGGGACGCCGGCCTGCTCGATCACCTCGAAGCGCTCAGCCTGCTGCTTGAGCTCGAGCTGCTCGCCGGTGGCCGAGACCGCGAGCTTGGCGCGGGCCTGGTCGTACTGGTTCTGCAGGCCCTCGTAGTTCCGCTGCAGGGCGTTGAGGGCCATCTGGGTGTTCGGCGTCTCGGCGATCGACCGCTCCAGCTCGGCCTCCTGGCGCTCCAGCTCGGCGATCTCGTCGGCCATCTGGTTGAGCTGGGTGTCGATCAGCTCGATGCGCTGGTTGGTCTCCCTCAGCTTCTCCTCGATCACCGAGGAATTGCTGTCGCGCAGCGCCGCTTCCTGCTTGGCACGGTCGGCCTCGATCAGGGAGTCCATGGCCGTGATCCGGTTGCGCAGGGCCCTGATCTCGGGGTGGGTCTCGGAGAGGACGGCGGCGCGCAGCTGGAGCTGGCGCTCGAGGTCTTCCTTCGCCCGCTCGGACGGGGTCAGCGGACGCTCCTGGTCGACCAGGTCGGAGGGGTTCTCCTTCAGGGCCATCAGGGTCTTGCGCTGCTCGCGCAGGTCCGACATCTCGCGGTCGAGAAGCTGCATGCGCTGCTGGACGCGCTGCACCTGGGTGGTGCGGAACTCCAGCGTCTCGGGCAGGGTGGCGCGGTTGGCGCGCTTGAACTCGACCATCTGGCTCTCGATGGCCGTCAGCTCGCCGCCCAGGCGCTGGCTCTCCTGTTCGAAGAACTCGTAGGTGTCCGCGGCGCGCGCGGTGCGCAGCTTGAGGTTGTTCTCCAGGATGCGGGTCACGTACTCGCCCGCCACCCGGGCCGCGATGTTGGGATCGCGCGCGGAGAAGGAGATCGAGAAGGTCATCGCCATCGCCACGTCGCGCCGGGTGTTGGTGCCCAGCACCTCGCTGGTGAAGCTGGACTGGCGGCGCATCGCCTCGACGATCTCGGTCGGCGTCATGTCGCCGGCGTCGCGGAACACGCTGTACTGGGCCGCGATCTCGAGCAGGTTGTCGCGGGTCATCAGGCGCTGCTGGATGACGCGCAGACGCTCGGCCGCGTGGCTGGTGACGGTCGACTGCACCAGGTCGGTGGGGATCTGCTGGCTTTCCACCAGGATCCGCGCCTTCGAGGTGTAGGCCGCCGGAAGCAGCACCGCCGCGGCGGCGAAGCCGGAGAAGATCAGCACCGCCGTCAGCAGGAAGATCGGGAACCTTCGCAGCAGGATCGACAGCAGGTAACGCGGATCCAGATCGTTCAGCATGGCTCGCCCCTTGAAAGCCGGACGCGGCGGGTCAACCGTTGCGGTCCCAAACGCCGTGGAACATGTTGGAATCGCCCTGCGGGCCGGCGTCGGACGGCGAAGACGACGATCCGTCCTGGCTCCACGTCGCCTGGCCGGAGGACTGCGGGTTCGAATGCGCCTGCGGCGCGGCGGGCGCCCAGCCCCGGTCGGGGGCGGACGAGGGTTCGGGCAGGCCGAGCGCGGCCTCGGCGCCGCCGCCGGTGACGGCCGCGAAGACCCCGGACTGCCGGCGGTCCTCCAGCACCTCGCGCACCAGGGCGGCGTCGGCGACCGGACGATCCTCGGAGAAGGCGTAGACCAGGGCGTAGTCGCACAGCTGGTTGATCAGGCGCGGGATGCCGCGGCCGGCGAGGTGGATCATCCGCCGCGCCTCGGGGTCGATGATCTCGCGCGTGGCGCCGGCGTGGCGCAGGCGGTGCAGGATGTATTCGTCCGCCTCCTCGGCGGTCAGCGCCCGCAGGTGGAACTCGGCCGCGATGCGCTGGGCGAACTGCTGGAGGATCGGCTGGCGCACCAGCTCGCGCAGCTCCGGCTGGCCCACCAGGATCAGCTGCAGCAGCTGGTCCTTGTCGGCGTTGATGTTCGAGAACATCCGCAGCTCCTCGAGCGCCAGCGGCGAGAGGTTCTGCGCCTCGTCGAAGATCAGCGCGGTGCGGCGGCCGGCGGCGTATTCCTCGATCAGGAAGTCCTGGAACTGGCGGAACAGCTGCACGTAGCCCAGGCCCGGCTCGACCGGGCGGTCGAGCGACATCAGCACCCAGTGCAGCAGCTCGCCCCGGTCGCCCTGGGCGTTGGAGATCAGCCCGACGGAGAAGTCCTGGGGCATGTCGTCGAGGAGCTTGCGCACCAGCGTCGTCTTGCCCGAGCCGATCTCGCCCGTGATCATGGTGATCGGGGAGTGGGCCGCGATGCCGTATTCCAGCATCGTGTAGGCCTTGCGGTGCGGAGGGGCCCAGTACAGGAAATCGGGATCCGGCAGCAACGAGAACGGCCTCTCGGAGAGGCCGAAGTGCTCGTTGTAGAGGCGGGAGAGATCACGCATCGCCGCGCCCTCCCGCCGGGAGAGCGCCGCCCGGCGCGGGTCGGTGACCGAAAAGACGGTCGCGCGTCTGGCGCCGGGCATGGCTCACTGGGTCACCCCCTGCTGCTTGGCGGCGTCGCGCTTCTTCTGCTCTTCCTCCCGCCGGCGCAGGGCGTCGGCCTCGAGCGCGTCGATGCGGGCCAGCACCTCCTCCGCCCGGTCCTTCTGGGGGAAGTTCACCTGCTCCGAGAGCTGGATCGCCCGCTTCACCTGCTCCCGCGCCTGGGCGAGCTGGCCGTTGGCGGCCAGCACCACGCCCAGGTGGTACTGGACCAGCGGGTTGGTGGGCAGCCCCTCGGCCGCCGCGCGCACGATGGGCAGGGCGTCGGCGCTGGAGCCGGTCAGGTGCAGCAGCCAGCCGTAGGTGTCCATCAGGTGCGGCTGGCGAGAGTCGCGGAACCGCTTGGCGATGTTGAAGGCGCGCTCCACCTGCTCGGGGTCGTCGGCGCGGTGGTCGGCCAGCAGCGAGGCGAAGTTGTTCGCGATCACCGAGGAGTTCGGACGCTCCCGATACAGCTCGGCGTAGATCTCGATCGCCTCGTCGAAGTCGCCGGCGTACTCCTCCTGCATCGCCTGGGTCAGGCGCAGGGCGACGTCGTCGTCGTTCATCGCCACGCCCTTCTCGAGGGCGGCCGACATCTCGTCGGTGCGGCCCATCGAGTTGTAGATGCGCGCCAGGCTGGCGTAGGCGGCGGCGTTGTCGGGCTGCAGCTCGATGGCGCGCTGCAGGTCGTCCTCGGCCAGCTCCAGCTCGCCGCGGCCCGACAGGATCGAGGCGCGCAGCACCAGCGCGGTCGGGTCGTCGGGATCGTCGGTCAGCCGCTGGTCGAGGAAGTTCAGCGCCCGGTCGGCGTCGCCGCCCGCCAGCAGCGCGCGGACCAGCGAGATCATGCCCGCGTCGCCCTGCCTGCCCTCGGTCACCAGGTTCTCGAGGATGTCGGCGCTCTCGGAGAACTTGCGCTGGCCCAGCGCGGCGCCCGCTTCGATGCGGTCGGCGGACTCGTCGTCGGGGTTCAGCGCGCGCAGCCGCTGGGCGACCTGCTCGGCGGCGGCCCACTGCTGCTGGCGCAGCTTGATCTGGGCCAGCGAGATCAGCAGCTCGCGCCGCTCGCCCTTGCGCTTGATGGCGTCCTGCAGAAGGCTCTCGGCCACGTCGACCTTCTGGGCGTCGATCAGCGCCTGCACGTAGCGCAGCACGATCTGCGGCTCGTAGTCCGACTTCTGCACCGCCTGGCCCATGCGCTCCAGCGCCAGCTCGCGGCTGCCGTCGCGCTCGTAGGCGGAGGCGAGCATCATCATCACCTGGACGTCGTCCGGCGCCACGTCGAGCGCCGAGCGCAGGTCGCGGATGGCCAGCTCGTTCTCGTCCACCACCAGGTAGCGCGAGGCGCGCAGGGTCAGCGCGCCGGCGTTCTTGGGGTCGATCTTCAGCAGCTCGGCCAGCAGGGCGTCGGCGGCCTCGTATTCCTCGTGGCGGATGTGGATCTTGGCGCGCTCCATCATCGCCTTGCCGCCGCCGTCGGTGCCCTTCTTCTCGGCGATGACCTTGTCGAGCCGCGCGACCGCGGCGTCCTCGTCGCCCTCGCGCAGGTCGAGCGCGGCGAGCGCCAGGTCGTACTCGACCAGCGCGTCGGGCTGGGAGGCGAGGCGCAGCAGCTCCTCCCGCGCGCGGTCGGGGCCGTGCACGGCGTTGAGGAAGCGCGCGACGTCCAGCGCCTTCTGGAAGTCCTTGGCGTTGTTCTCGGCGATGGCGCGGTACTGCGCCTCGGCGGCGTCGTAGTCCTTGCGCAGCGTGTACCAGCGGGCCAGCGCCTCGCGGAACTTGTCGGTCTTGGGGAAATGCTCGACCAGCCGCTCGAGCTGGCCGCCGACGTCCTCGTCGCGGCCCAGTTTCTCGAGCAGGCCGAGGCGGATCACGTTGAACGAGAGGTCCCCCTCGTCGAGCGCGAGGCCCGCGTCCAGCGCCTCGAGCGCCTCGGCGTTCTTGCCCTGGTCGACCAGCCAGGCGACGCGCACCAGGCGCGCGGTGACCTGGGAGGGGTCCTCCTCGAGCACCGCGTCGGCCATGGCGACGGCCTTCTCGCGGTCGCCGCGCTTGTAGTCGATCGAGGCGCGGATGGCGCGCACGCGCGGATCGTCCGGCTGCGCCTTCATCGCGACGTCGATATGGCTCTCGGCCTCCTCGAGCTGGTTGGCCACCAGCATGATCTCGGCCATGTCGATGCGCGCCTGCACGTGGTCGGGCTGCGTCGAGAGAATCGCGCGCAGCTGCTCCACCGCGCCGCGGATGTCGTTGCGGTTCTTGTAGAACTTCACCAGTTCGTAGCGCGCCACGACGTTGTTGGGCTGCAGCTTGATCGCGTTCCGGAACTCGAGCTGCGCCTGGAAAGGCTTGCCCTCCTGCATCAGTTCCAGACCGCTCTCGAGGTGAGACTGCGCCCTCTCCTCGGCGGAATCGCACCCCGCCAGCATGGTCCCCACGGCGGCCGCAAGAACCACCGAGAAGAGCCGACCCCGAATTTTCATATCGCCTGCATCCCCAAACACGGACGTCCGCCGGGCTTCAACCGGCCGGATGCCCACTGCGCACGACGCCCTCGTCCCCGTGCCGCGTGGCTTTTGATCGGCGACTCCGCGGTTCCCCCAAGCGAACGCCGCGAGTCGTATTGCCGTTCCCTCCATCGTTTAACCTGCATTCACTCCAAAATCCAAGCCGTTGCAGCCCGAAAGCCGCGGCCAAGCGGCGCGTAAATGTTGATTCTTTGCTCAAACTCCCGCGATAGGGTCGGAGCGGCGGGCGTCCGGACGCGGCCGGCGCGCGCCACCGGCAGGCGAGCGGGGGGAGGCGAGGCTCCCGCGCCGCGGGGCGTGGCCGGACGTTGCGGCGCCGCAGGCGGGCGAGTAGCGTCGCCGGTCGGCCGGCGCGGCGGGGGACCGGGGCCGCGACAGGAGGTCGGACATGGGGTTTCCGCAGCGGCTCTCGGCGGCGCAGCTCGACGACAGGATCGACGCGCTCTCCTACCGCGGGGGGCCGCGGCCCGAGGGCGCGGTCTTCGAGTATGCGTTCGAGCGCAAGGCCGATCCCGGCAGCCCGCTCGACGGGATCGTCTCGGGCTACCGGGGCTGGACGCAGTCGGGCAAGGCCGCGGTGAAGGCCGCGCTGGCCGAGATCGCGGCGGTGATCGACGTCACCTTCCGGCCCGTGCGCGACGGGCGGGAGGCCGACTTCAAGTTCTTCCGCGCCGACGACCTCGGCGGCTCCAACGGCTACGGCAGCTTCCGCTACGTGGGCGACGACTGGGACGGATACGTGGCCATGCGCTCGGACTCCGACCGCGACCACGGGCTCCTGATGCACGAGATCGGCCACGCGCTGGCGCTGAAGCATCCGGGGAACTACGGCGGCGCGCCGCGGCCCTACCTGCCCAGCCGCGAGGACACGACCGACCTGACGGTGATGTCCTACACCGAGGGGCGCCACGATCCCGCGACGCCGATGATCTACGACGTCGCCGCCCTCCAGGCCCGATGGGGCGCGAATGAGAGCGCGCACCTCGGCCGCACCCGCTGGACGGCGCCCGAGACGGGCGAGGCTATGACCATCTGGGACGCCGGCGGGCGCGACCGGATCGTGCACCGCGGCGCCGCCGACGCGGTCGTCGACCTGCGCGAGGGGGCGTTCAGCTCGCTCGGCGCGCCGCGCGACGTCTCCATCGCCTACGGCACGGTCATCGAGGACGCGAAGGGCGGCGGGGGCGACGACCGGCTGACGGGGAACGAGGCGCGCAACGTCCTGAAGGGCGCCGGCGGCGACGACGCGCTGCGCGGCGGCGGGCGGGGCGACCGGCTGATCGGCGGCGCGGGCGACGACGTGCTGGACGGGCAGGGGGGCGCCGACCGGCTGAAGGGCGGGGCGGGGCTGGACGAATTCCGCTACGCCCGCGGCGGCGGCGCCGACCGGATCCTCGATTTCGCCGAGGGCGAGACGGTTGTGATCACAAAGGTCAAGGGCTTCGCGCAGCTGACGATTTCCGATGAAGGCGGCGACGCCCACGTGACCGCCAGAGGCGTGGACCTGACCTTCGTGGGCGTCGCGGCCGAGACGCTGGACGCGGGCGACTTCCAGTTCGCCTGAACGCGAACGGCCGCCGCCCGGGGAGGGCGACGGCCGCGGGTTCGGCGCGGGGAAGGCCGCGTCAGTCGAGGGCCACCGCCTCGGGCTTCGCGGCCGAGAGGGGGGCGGGATCGAAGGCGTCGCGCACCGCCTCGGTCGAAGGCGCGTCGGCCTTGACGATGCCCTTGCCCACGATCCAGGCGGCCTCCTCGACGATCAGGTCCAGCAGCTCCCGGTCGAGGGTCAGGCCGATCTCGACCTCGGACCACATCGCCTCGAGCGCGGGCTTGGGCATGGCGCCCTTCATGTTCGCCAGCACCGCGTCCTGCGCGGCGGAGGGATCGGCCGCCACGTCGGCGTCGGCCTTGGCGAGGGCGGCCATGAACGCCTCGAACGCCTCGGGCTTGGCGCGCAGGGACTCGCCGTTGGCCGACAGGATGAAGTGGACCGAGTAGCCCGGCGCCTTCAGCTCGACGTAGTCGTCGCCCAGCGCGGCCTTCGCGGCGGCGTAGAAGGTGGGGAAGGTGACCATCGCGTCCACGTCCCGGCGCGCGACGGCGGGGGCGAGGTCGGCGGGGCCCGCGTTGATCACGGTGGCCGAAACGCCCGCCTGCTCCAGCACCTTGGACAGGTAGAAGTCGACGTTGGTGCCCAGCACCGTGCCGATGTTGCGCCCTGCGAGGTCGGCGGGCGAGGCCAGCGGCCCGGCCTTGGTGTTGCCGATCACGCGGGAGCCGCGGAAGCGGGCGAGGTCGCCGACGACCTTGAAGTCCTGGCCGCGCAGCACGCCCACGGCGGCGGGGAACTCGGCCATGAAGGCCACGTCCACCTGGCCGCCGATCAGCGCCTCGAACCCCTCGCGGCCCGAGGGGAAGGAGACGATCTCGACCTCCAGCCCGGCCTCGGCGAAGTAGTCCTTGGCCAGCGCCACGTCGACCTGCGGGGTCTGCGGGTTGGGCGTCCAGGCGAAGACCAGCTTCTCGGCGGCGAGGGAGAGGGTCGGCAGCGAGAGGGCGGCGGCCGCGACGGCGGCCAGGAAAGCGCGTTTCATGGTCGAGAGCTCCAGCAAGGGGACGTCGGGTCGAGAGGGTCAGGCGGCGAGGGTTTCCGGCTCGCCGCGCAGCAGGTCGAGGATCCGGGCGCGGGCGGCGAGCTGACGCTCGTCGAAGCGCGCGGCGGAACGGGGGCGGGGCTGGTCGAGGTCGAGCGTCTCGACGATCCGCCCCGGGGCCGGGGACATCACGTGGATGCGGTCGGCGAGCACCAGCGCCTCGTCCACGTCATGGGTGATGAAGAGCGTGGTGGCCGCGTGCGCCCGCCAGACCTGGGTCAGCAGGTCGTGCATCCGGCTCCGCGTCTGGGCGTCGAGCGCGCCGAAGGGCTCGTCCATCAGCAGGGCCTTGGGGCCGCCGGCGAAGGTGCGCGCGATGGCCACCCGCTGCTTCATGCCGCCGGAGAGCTGGCCGGGATACTTGCGCTCCTGCCCCGCGAGGCCGACCTCGGCCAGCGCCGCGCGGGCGCGGGCCTCGATCTCGTCGCGCGGCAGGCCCAGCCGGCGCAGCGCGAACTTCACGTTGCCCAGCGCCGTGAACCACGGGAACAGGGCGTACTGCTGGAAGATCACGCCGACCTCGGCGTCGGGGCCGGTCACCGGCTTTCCGTCCACGCGGACCTCGCCCTCGGACGGGGCCAGGAAGCCCGCGACCGCGTTCATCAGCGTGGACTTCCCGCAGCCCGAGGGGCCGATGATCGCGGTGAAGGTCCCCGGCTCGAGCCGCAGGGTGGTGGGGGTCAGGGCGCGGGTGCGCCCGCCCTTGGCGTCCCCGGTCTTGGTGGGGAAGTCGATCGCCACGCGGTCGATCTCGACCAGGCCTCGGGTCGCTTGGGTCATCACGCCTGCTCCCAGTGCACGAGGCGTCGCGAGATGCGGTGGACGATCTGGTCCACCACCGCGCCGGCGAGGCCGAGGACGATGAGAAGGGCGAAC
Organism: Albimonas marina; assembly: GCF_029223255.1. Lineage (GTDB taxonomy): Bacteria > Pseudomonadota > Alphaproteobacteria > Rhodobacterales > Rhodobacteraceae > Albimonas. The sequence goes on along the minus strand of NZ_JARHUC010000005.1, from coordinate 36,308 downwards.
ATGCGGTCGGTGCGCACGTACTGGCGCGCCTCCTGCAGGCGGTAGCCGATGCCGGACGAGGCGCCGGTCAGCTCGGCCGCCACCAGGCTCAGCAGCGCCAGCGCCACCCCCAGCCGCAGGCCCGCCACGATGTGGGGCGCGGCGGCCGGGATCACCACCTGCACGAACTCCCGCAGGCGCGAGGCGCCCATCGAGCGGGAGGCGCGGATGTAGATCTCGGGCACGTACTGCATGCCGTGGTGGGTGTTGAACCACACCGTCAGGAACACCGTGTAGGCGATGACGAAGTGCTTCGAGCTTTCGCCGATGCCGAACCAGACGATGGCGACCGGGACCAGCGCGATGGCCGGGATCGGGCGCATCAGGGTCAGGAACGGCCCCAGCAGCATCTGGAAGAGCTGCGTGCGCCCGGTGGCGAGCCCCACGGCGACGCCGAGCGTGGCGCCGATCAGGAAGCCGATGGCCGCCCGCGAGAGCGAGACCGTCAGGTCCTGCGCCAGCACGCCCGCCTGCGCCATCTCGACGAAGGCCTCGACCACGGTCCAGGGCGCGGGGAACAGCGCCTCGTTCACCGAGCCGGAGGCCGAGACCCCGGCCCACAGCGCCAGCACGAAACCGAGGCTGACGGCGGGCCGCAGCGGGCCGGCCAGCGTGCGCCCGATCGCCGGCAGCCGCGCGGCGATCCCCGGACGGGCCGGGGCGGCGGAGGGGGGGCGTCGCTCGGTCATCATCTCCGCTACAGCCATGACACGTCCTCCCGCGCATACCGGTAGGCGCGGAAGACGCTGTTGTGATGGCCGCCGATCATCCGGTCCATCCCCGGCTCGGGATAGGGGGCGAATTCGGGGATGACGAATTCCCAGACCACCTCGCCCGCGGGCGTGACCTCGAAGAGACGGCCCGTGGCGCTCTCCGTGACGAAGGTATTGCCGTTGGGCAGGCGCTGGGCGCCGCCCATGTAGGGCGAGAAGAAGCTGGGCGCGTTGGGGTCGCGGTATTCCCAGACGATAGCGTTGGTCGCCGGATCCACCTCGACCACGCGGGAGAAGTGGGAGGAGACGCCCGGCCGCATCGTGCCGTTGTCGAAGATCAGCACGTTGCCGTTGTCGAGCTCCACGGGCGTGTGCTGCTGGGCGAGGATGTCCTGCCCGATCACCCAGGCGACCGCGCCGCTCTCGCGGGAGACGGCGATCACGCCCGAGGTGGTGCGCAGGCTCATCAGCACCAGGCCGCTCCGCGCGTCCCACAGGCCGTTGATCATCGGCCAGTGCTGGAGGTCGAAGACGGGCTGCGTCGGGAAGTCCTCGGGGCGCAGATGCTCCCAGCTCTTCCACTCCCAGACCAGGTCGCCGTCGCGGTTCACCTGCTTGACCACGTCGCCGTAGACCCGCGCGCCCGGCGCGCCGCCGAGGCGGCGGACCACGTCCTCGGGCAGGGGATGGGCGGCGGTGTAGAGGATCGAGCCGTCGTCCAGCCACTGGGCGTCGTGGTGGTGGGCGGGATCGACGTGGCGGCGCAGGATCTCGCCGTCGGGGGCGACCTCCATGAAGTCGCCGCCGCGCCACAGCGGCCAGATCGGGTAGAGGATCGGGCCGTCCTGGCAGGAGCCGTTGTAGCCCAGGTTGCCGTTCTTCAGCAGCACCGCGTGGCGGCCGGGCCGCACGGGGAGGGTCCAGCGGTGAACCTCGGCCCCGTCCTCGTCGATCAGCTTCACCAGCCCGGCCGCGGTCTGCGGCGCATAGAGCGTCAGGCCGCCGAAGGCGCGGGAGGGGTCGTTGCAGGTCAGCCCGGTCAGGCGGCGGCGGAAGGTCACCTGGTCGGGCAGGTCCGCCGTGGCGACTTGCGTTATCGGGGCGGTGCAGGTCATCTGTCTCGGCCTCCAGTTGCGCGGTGCGCCGCGGGGGAAAACGATTTGACGCCCCAAGAAAAACGTTTTTTCCGGGCGATGTGAAGCGAAACCTGCCAAGAGGCGGGCAATTGAGGGCGGATGCACGCCGTTTGCGCAGGGTTTGCGCATTTCATGGGCGGAATCCGGTCAGGGGCGGGGGCACATGGCTGCGAATCGGGGACGCAAGGTCACCATCCTGGATATCGCGCGGGAGCTGAACGTGGCGCCCTCCACGGTCTCGAACGCCCTCTCGGGGCGGCGCTACGTGGACGAGGAGCTGGTGGCGAAGGTGAAGGCCACCGCCGAGCGGCTGGGCTACCGGGCCAACCCGGTGGCGCGGCGGCTGCGCTCGGGCCGGGCCTCGGCGATCGGGCTGTTCTCGGCGATGCCCTTCGCGGTGACGGGGGGAACCTCCCGGCTGGGCTTCATGATGGAGATCGCGGCGACCGCGGCCGAGGAGGCGATGCGCTCGGGCCTCTCGCTGATGCTGATCCCGCCGATGGAGGCCTCGCCCTCGGTCGACGACCTGCTGATCGACGGGGCGCTGCTGATCGAGCCGGCGCGCGACGACCCGTTCGCCGAGCTGCTCGACGCCCGCGGCCTGCCGGTGGTGCGCATCGGCCGCCAGCCGGGGCGCGACGACGCGCCCGCGGTCGACCTGCGCTCGGGCGAGACGGCGGCGCTGCTGCTCCGCCACCTCGAGGAGACGGGCGCCCGGCGCATCGCGCTGATCACCGCCGCCGCCCGCCGCGCCAGCCACGAGGAGACGGAGGCCGAGTACGCCCGCTTCGCCGAATCCCGCGGCATGGCCCCGGTGCACCTGCGCCTGGACGAGAGCGGGGGCATGGCGCTGGGCCGCGCCGAGGCGCTGCGCCTGCTGCAGGAGCATCCGGAGGTGGACGCGATCCTGGCGATGGTGGACGTGTTCGCCGCCGGCGCCTGCCAGGCGGCGCGCGAGATCGGCCGCTCGATCCCCGGCGACCTGCGCATCGCCACCCGCTACGACGGCCCCCGCTCGCTGGCCGCGGACCCGCCGCTGACGGCGGTGAACCTCGGCCTGCCGGAGGTGGCGCGCGAGGCGGTGAAGATGCTGATCCCGATGATCGAGGGCGACGCGCTCGTCGGCCCGGCCCGCGCCCCCGACGCGCGCCTGACGGTGCGCGCCTCGACCGTCGCGGGCTGAACCGGGCGGGCCCGGGCGCGGCGGGGGCGCCCCGCCGCGCCGGGTCCCCCCTCAGGCCTCGTTGGTCAGGACCACGGTGCCGGAGGCGGCGAACATGCCCCCCACCCCGTGGACCAGCGAGATCTTCGCCCCCTCGACCTGGGCGGGCGAGACGCCGCGCATCTGGCGCACGCCCTCCTGCAGCGCGTACATGCCGTACATGCCCGAGTGCATGTAGCTCAGCCCCCCGCCGTTGGTGTTCAGCGGCAGCTTGCCGCCGGGGCGGGTGTGCCCCTCGGCGATGAAGGCCCCGCCCTCGCCGCGGCCCACGAAGCCCAGGTCCTCGAGCCCGTAGACCGGCAGGTGGGCGAAGGCGTCGTAGATCATCAGGTGATCGACGTCCGCGTGGGTGATGCCGGCGCTTTCGAACGCCAGGCGGGCCGAGGTGCGGAAGGCCGCGGAACTGCCGAAGTCCTTCATCTGGGAGACGACGGGCGTCTCCGCCCCCTCGCCGACGCCGCGCACGTAGACGGGCTTGGTGGGGAAGTCCTTCGCGCGGTCGGCCTTGGTCAGGATCAGCGCCCCGCCGCCGTCGGTGACCAGGCAGCACATCAGCAGGCGGAACGGCCAGGCGATCATGCGGGAGTTCAGGACGTCGTCCACCGTGATCGGGTCGCGGAAGCTGGCGCGGGGATGGAAGGCCGCCCACTCGCGCTGGACCACCGCGACCATGGCCAGCTGCTCCTCGGTCAGCCCGTCGTCCTTCATCTTGCGCAGCACCGGCAGGGTGAAGCGGTTCGGAGGGGCGGTGACGCCGTAGGGCTGCTCGAACTGCTGGTCGAAGAGCGAGGGGAAGATCGCGTTCCCGTAGCGCCCGAGGCGGGAGCGGCCGCTCTCGCCATGGGTGATGAGGACGGTCTTGCACATGCCGGATTCCAGCGCCGCCACCGCGTGGCGCACGTGGACCATGAAGGAGCAGCCGCCGACCGAGGTGCCGTCGACCCACGACGGGGTGATGCCCAGGTAATGCGCGACCTCGACCGCGTTGTGGCCGGCGGTGGCGACGCCGTCGATGTCCTTGATCGTCAGCCCGGCGTCCGCGATCGCGTTCAGGGCGGCGTCGGCGTGCAGGCCGATCTGGGAGAGGGTCGGGATCTTGCCGAGCTCGGTGGTCTCGGCGGCGCCGACGATGGCGACGGAATTGGGGGTCATGCTCAGGCCCCTTTCGCCGGGCGGAACTGGGGGAGGGAGATCTCGTCGCTCAGCTTCTCGAAGGTGACTTCGAGGGGCATGTCGAGGACCAGCGCCTCGGGCGTCTGTTCGCACTCGAGGATGTTGGACATCATCCGCGGGCCTTCCTCGAGCTCGACCACCGCGATGGCGTAGGGGGCGGCGAAGCCCGGCGCCGGCAGGTGGTTGATGACGTAGGAATAGAGGCGGGCGCGGCCGGACGCGGCCTCGACCTTCACCTCGCGCGAGCCGCATTCGGGGCAGAAGGCGCGGGGCGGGAAATATGCGTCGCCGCAGGCGGTGCAGCGCTGCAGGCGCAGCTCGCCCTGGCGCGCGCCCTCCCAGAAATGCGCGGTCTCCGGCGTGGGCGCCGGCACGAAGCGTTTCGGATCGCTCAAGGTTTCGTCTCCCTGTCGAGGGCGGGGCCGGGGGTCGGGCCCGGGGGCGCGGCCGGGGCTTGCGCCACCACCTGTCGGCCGGCAGGTTTTCCGCGGGCCGCGGCCAAGTCAAGCGCGGCGGCGGCGGCCGAGCAGGAGTCTCCGAACCGGCAAAGGAGAGGGCGGCGTGCAAAATCGCCCTCCCGGTTCCGCACAGCGGGACTTGGCGCCGCATCCCCTTGCGTCCGGGCGCCCAGCGCGTGCGTCCGCCGTTATAACACGCTAAGCAAAGCGAAAGACCTGCCGGCCGACAGGCGCAGATGGAGGAGCGATCCCAGTGAGCGAATTCCGCGAGGACGAGAAGCACCCGGGCGTCTGGGCCGTGCGGACCCCGAACAAGCCGGCCTTCCTGCACCAGGTCACCGGCGAGGCGATCACCTACGCCGAGGTAGAATCGCTCTCCAACCGGGTCGTCCACCTGGCGCGCAGCTTCGGGCTGCAGCGCGGCGACCGCGCGGCGGTGTTCCTCGAGAACCGGATCGACTACACGCCGATCTTCTGGGGCTTCATGCGCGCGGGCCTGAAGGTCACCCCGATCCCGACCCACCTGACGCCGGAGGAGGTGGACTACCTGCTCAACGACTCGGGCGCGAAGATCCTGGTCACCTCGCAGGCCAAGCGCGCGGTCGCCGAGAAGCTGACCGGGCCGAAGCTGCTGCCGGGCGCGCGCTTCATGCTCGACGACGCGGGCGGGGGCTACGTCTCGTTCGAAAAGGCGCTCGAGAAGTTCCCCGACCATCCCATCGCCGACCAGTCCGAAGGCTCGGAGATGCTCTATTCCTCGGGCACCACCGGCAAGCCCAAGGGCGTGGTGCGCCCGATGTCCGAGGCGCCCTTCGGCACCCCCACCAAGGGCATGTTCCTGACCTGCGACCGCTGGGGGATCACCGACCAGACCGTCTGGTTCCACCCCGCGCCGATGTATCACGCGGCCCCCATCGGCTACGCCCTGCGGGTGATGCGCTGGGGCGGCACGATGATCGTCTCGGGCAAGTTCGACCCCGAGGCGGCGCTGGCCACGATCGAAAAGCACAAGGTCACCCATTCCCAGTGGGTGCCGACCCATTTCGTGCGGATGCTGCGCCTGCCCGAGGAGGTGAAGGCGAAATACGACCTGAGCTCCCTGCGCTGCGCGATCCACGCCGCCGCGCCGTGCCCGCCGCAGGTGAAGAAGGCGATGATCGAGTGGTGGGGGCCGGTGATCGAGGAATACTACGCCGGCTCGGAGGCGAACGGCGTGTGCACGATCAGCTCGGAAGAGTGGCTGAAGAAGCCCGGCTCGGTGGGGACCACGATCCTGGGCCGGGTGCGGATCTGCGACGACGACGGGAACGAGGTTCCGGCGGGGACCGAGGGGACGATCTATTTCTCCGACGGGCCGAGCTTCGAGTATCACAACGACCCGCAGAAGACCGCGGACAGCCGCAACGACAAGGGTTGGACCACGCTGGGCGACGTCGGCTACGTGGACGCGGACGGCTACCTGTTCCTGACCGACCGCAAGACCTTCATGATCGTCTCGGGCGGCGTGAACATCTACCCGGCCGAGATCGAGAACCTGCTGGCGACCCATCCCAAGGTGGGCGACGTGGCGGTGATCGGCGTGCCGGACGAGGAGTTCGGCGAGTCCGTGAAGGCGGTGATCGAGCTGCCCGCCGGCCTCTCGCCCTCGCCCGAGCTGGCGCAGGAGATCATCGACTTCTGCCGCGCGCACCTGAGCCATGTGAAATGCCCCCGCACGGTCGACTTCATCGACCAGCTGCCGCGGGCGGACAACGGCAAGCTCTACAAGCGCCAGCTGCGCGACAAGTACTGGGAAGGCCGCGACCGCCGCATCGCCTGAGCCGAGGCGACGGGAGAGACAGGGGGCGGCCCTCGGGCCGCCCCTTCGCATCTGGGCGCAGGCCCGGTAGTGAAGCGCGACCCGGCCCGCGAGCCGGGGCCTCTCCCTCCGCCAGCCGCGGGCAGGCGACTGGCAAACCTGCACGGGCCCGCCGCCAAGCGGGCGCCCCGGCCTCCGAGCCGGGGCCACTCCCTCTCCCGGGCCCCGACGACCCGCTGGAGGCGGCGCGCCTCCCTCCGCCTCGGGCGCCCGCCCCGGTCCCCCGTGGCCGGGGCTTCCCCCTGCGCCGGGCGGCGGGCGTTGCACGGTCCCGCGCCGGGCGGAGAACCTGCGGGCGGATGGGCCGGCGCTCGGCCTTGCCTCCCGCGCCGCCCCTCCGCTAGCCTCCGCGCGAAGCGCAGGCCTCCCTGCCGCGACGCGGGAGATCGCGATGCTCGCCCCCTTCGGAACCGACCTGTGGCTGGCCGAGGGGCCGGTGGTGGAGGGGATGGCGGGGTTCCGCTTCCCCACCCGCATGGCGGTGATGCGCCTGGGGGACGCCGGCCTCGCCGTCTGGTCGCCCGTTGCGCCGAACGACGCGCTGCTGGCGGAGGTCGAGGCGCTGGGCCCGGTGCGCTGGCTGCTCGCGCCCAACGACCTGCACCACCTGTTCCTGCCCGACTGGGTGCAGGCCGTCCCGCGGGTCCGCGTGCTCGCCGCCCCCGGGGTGCGCGAGAAGCGGCCCGACATGGTGATCCATGCCGTGCTGGGGGAGGATCCGCCGCCGTCGGCCTTCGAGGGGGCGCTGGACATCGCCCCGATCCGAGGCAACCGCGTCACCACCGAGGTCGCCGTCTTCCACCGCGCCAGCCGCACGGCGATCTTCACCGACCTGCTTCAGGCGCTGCCGCCGGGCTGGTTCCGCGGCTGGCGGGGGCTGGTGGCGAAGCTGGACCTGATGCAGGAGGCGGAGCCCACCGTGCCGCGCAAGTTCCGCATGGCCTTCCAGGACCGCGAGGCGGCGCGCGCCTCGCTCGCGCCCGTGTTCGACTGGCCGGCGGAGCGGCTGGTGATCGCCCACGGCGCGCCGGTCGAGCGCGACGCGGCGGCGCTGCTGAAGCGGGCGTTCGGCTGGCTCTAGGCCGCGATCAGGCGGCGGCGTCGAGGGTGGCGCGGGCGAACGCGGCCACCTGCCGGCCCAGCGCCTCGAGCTGGCCGCGGATCTTGGCGTCCTCGCAGTCGCCGTCGGGGCTGAACACCGGCTCGGCCGTGTTCACCGCGACGCCCAGCGGCGTGTTCCAGCCGCGCAGGGCGTGGACCACGTCGCGCAGCGAGTTCATCGTGGTCACCGCGCCCTGCCAGCCGCCGCCGGTGGCGACCACGCCCACGGCGCGCCCCTCCAGGTAGGGGCGGGCGTCCTCGCGCAGGTCCTCGATGTAGTCGATGGCGTTCTTCACCAGCCCCGACATGCCGCCGTGATAGCCGGGCGAGCCCAGGATCACCCCGTCGGCGCGCCGGATCTCGTGGATCAGGCGGCGGGCGGACTCGGTGCGCGAGGGATCCTCGGGCGAGTAGGGGGGCAGGTCGAGCGCGCGGCCCGCGATCAGCTCCGTCTCGCAGCCCTGCGCCTCGGCGGCGTCGAGGGCGATGCGAAGGGCTTTCTCGGTGGAGGAGAAGTCGCGGAGCGTGCCGCCAAGGCCGACGATGAGGGGCTTTCGGGTCATGGCGAGACCATAGGCGCGCCCCAACCGACGCGCAAGCGAGGCCCCCGCGGAAACCCGCCGGGACGAGGCGATTCCGGCGCCGGTCCGCTCGCGGGCGCGCCGGCGCCCGCGAGGCTGTCGTGCGCCGGTCTCAGGCGCCCTTGAAGGCGGGCGGACGCTTGTCGAGGAAGGCGGCCACGCCCTCCTTCACGTCGTCCGAGCAGAACAGCAGCGCCTGGGTGTCCGCCTCGGCCGAGAGCAGGGCGTCGAGGCTCATCGGTCCGCGCGCCAGCGTCTGCTTGGAGGTGGCGACCGAGAGCGGCGCGCAGCGCGCGACCTCCTCGGCCATGGCGAGCGCCTTCTCGACCGCCTCGCCGGGGGCGCAGATCTCCTCGACGATGCCCCAGTCGGCGGCGGTCTGCGCGTCGATCATCCGCCCGGTCATCGCCAGCAGCTTGGTGCGGCCCATGCCGATGCGCGCGGGCAGGGTGTGGAAGACGCCCAGATCCGGCATCAGTCCCAGCTTGCCGAAGGGCAGCGAGAACTTCGCCTCGGACGAGGCCACGACCATGTCGCACATCGCGGCGATGGAGAGGCCGGCGCCGACCGCGTAGCCCTCGACCGCGGCGATCACCGGCTTGGTCCCGCCCTGCACGATCTTCACGAGGCGATGCACGTCCTGCAGGCGCGCGCGGCCCGAGGCGGCGGTGATCCCCTTCATGGTCGAGATGTCGCCGCCCGCCGAGAAGCAGCCGCCGGCCCCGGCGAGCACGATCGCGCGCACCTCCGGGTCGGCCTGCGCCTCGGCCATCGCCTCGATCAGGGCGGGGCGCAGGGCCATCGACAGCGGGTTGCGCCGCTTGGGGTCGTTGATCCACACCAGCGCGGTCGCGCCGATGCGCTGGGTCACGCAGACGGGATCGTCGGCGCCGGGTTCGACCGGGGCCTCCATCTGGTCCTTCATGGGGGGTCTCCTCCTTCGTGGGCCGGGCGGATCCCGGCTCGGATCTCAGCGGCTGAGCATCGGCGCGATCGAGCGGCCCAGATGCACCAGGCGCGGGCCGACCTCGGTCTCCAGCTTCTCGCGCGTGGCGAGGAAGCCGGGGCCGGCGGCGTTCATCGCCATCGCCTCGGACTTGTCGGGCGAGACGACCGGCACGGCGACGGCGCGGATGTCGGACTGCCACTCCCCGTCGGCGATGCAGAAGCCGCGCTCGTCCACCTGGGCCTTGGCGTCGAGGATGCGGGCCTTCAGGTCGGGCCAGGCGGTTCCCAGCTTGCGGGCCAGCCGCTCGAAGATGAACTCGCGGTCGGCCTCGGCGATGCCGGCGAGGAAGGCGCGCCCCAGCGCCGTGGTCGCCATGTCCACGCGGTTGCCCACGTCGAGGCGGATGGTCGAGACGGTGGCCGGGTGGCAGGCGTCGACGTAGATCATCCCCAGCCGGTCCCGCGCGCCCAGCGCGATCGACATCTCGGCGTCGTTGGCGAGCTTCTGCATCGGCTCGCGCGCCACCAGCCGGACGCGCAGGGAGGAGATCACCGGGTAGCCCAGCGTCAGCAGGGCGGCGGTGGGCTCGTATTTCGACAGGCGCCGGATCAGGCGCAGGTAGCCCAGTTCCGTCAGCGTGTGGGTCAGGCGGGTGATCGTGGCCTTGGGCAGGCCGGTGATCTCGGCGAGCTCCGAGTTGCCCAGCGGCGCGGGCCGGGCGGAGAAGGCGCGCAGGATCTCGAGCCCCCGCGCCAGCGCCCAGACGAACTTGCGGTCATGGGCCAGGCGCTCGGACTGCTCGCCGTCCAGGTCCAGCGGCACGGCCGAGCGGGAGGAGACCGGCGCAGGGGCGGTCTTGGCCTCGGACTCACCGGCGGCGTCGTTTCTGGACATGGGCTCTCCTCGTCGTGAACTCCTGCAGCCTTGTCCGAACCGCCCCCGGTTGTCCACTTTCGCGTGGCGGGGGCGATCCGCCCAACGGCATCGGGGGTCGGACAAGCGGTCGGCGGGACCGAACAGCGGAACGCCGGTTCGCGCCCACTGGACCCGTCGGGGCTTTTGTCGGACATTGCGCCCGCCGTCGCCCGGCCCCGAGGGCCGCAAGAAGACGACGCCGCCCCCCGCCCGCCGCGCCGCGCGGGCGCCGAGAGAGGAGACGCTCATGTCATCGCCCTTCCGGTTCGACCCGGTGGCCATGCCCGAGGTCGAGCCAGAGCTGCGCGCAGAGGTGCGCGAGTTCCTGGCCGAGTGGACGCCCCGCTTCACGCCCTGGCAGATCGGCCATTCCTGGACCGGCTTCGACCGCGAGTTCTCGAAGGCGGTCGGCGCGCGCGGCTGGATCGGCATGACCTGGCCCAAGGAATACGGCGGGCACGAGCGCTCGGCGCTCGAGCGCTACGTGGTGATCGAGGAGATGCTGGCCGCGGGCGCCCCCGTCGGCGCGCACTGGATCGCCGACCGCCAGTCGGGGCCGCTGATTCTGCGCGTCGGGACCGAGAGCCAGCGCAGGAAGTGGCTGCCGCTGATCTGCTCGGGCGAGGCCACGTTCTGCATCGGCCTCAGCGAGCCCGACTCGGGCTCCGACCTCGCCTCCGTGCGCACGCGCGCGACCCGCGACGGCGACACGTGGCGGCTGAACGGGCGCAAGATCTGGACGACGAACGCCCATCACTCCCAGGCGATGATCGCGCTGGTGCGCACCTCGGGCGGGCCCGAGGACCGGCACAAGGGCCTCAGCCAGGTGCTGGTGGACCTGACGCTGCCCGGCGTCTCGATCCGGCGGATCGCGGACATGACGGGCGGGGCGCATTTCAACGAGGTGACCTTCGACGACGTCGACCTCGGCCCCGACGCGCTGGTGGGCAAGGAGGGGAACGGCTGGGCCCAGGGCATGTCCGAGCTGGCGTTCGAGCGCTCGGGCCCCGACCGGTTCCTCTCGGCCTTCCCGCTGATGCCGCTGCTGGTGGACGAGATCGCCGCCGCCGGCGAGCCCGACCGCCTGTCGGCGCGCGAGATCGGGCGCACCGTCGCCGAGCTCGCCGCCCTGCGGGAGATGTCGGTGTGCACCGCCGGCATGCTCGACCGCGGCGAGGACCCCGCCCAGGAGGCGGCGGTCATCAAGGAGGTGGGCGTGACGCTGGAGCAGCGGATGCCCGAGATGGTGCGCGACCTCGCCCCCGGCGCCTTCCCGGGCGCGGTCGAGGGCGCGCTGGCCGAGATGCGGGCGGCGGTGGCGCAGCAGGCGCCGACGTTCAGCCTGCGCGGCGGCACGCGCGAGATCATGCGCGGGATCATGGCCAAGGGGATGGGTCTGCGATGAGCCTGGACAACGACACCGCGACCCTGCTCGCGGATCAGCTCGACCGCCTGTTCGCGCAGAAGGTCGACGCGAAGCTCCTGCGCGCGGTGGAGGCGGGCGAGCCCGCCTCGGCGCTGGAGGCGGAGGTCGAGGCGCTGGGCCTGACGCTGGCGCTGGTGCCCGAGGAGGCCGGCGGCGCCGGGCTCGCCTGGTCGGAGGTCGGCGGCGTGCTCGAGGCGCTGGGCCGCTTCGCCGCGCCCGTCGCGCTGGGCGAGCGGATGGCCGCCGCCTGGGCGATGGCCCAGGCCGGGATGGAGGTCCCCGAGGACGTGCCGCTGGCGAGCTGGGACCGCCTGACCCTGGACGGCGAGACCGTCTCGGGCGCCTGCGTCGTGCCCTGGGGCCAGGCCGGCGGCCGGGTGCTGGTCACCGCCGGCGAGGGCGAGGCCGCGAAGCTGGTCCTGCTGGAGATCCCGGAAGGCCGCGCCCTGCCGACCATCGGCCGCGACCCGCGCCTGGTGGTGGAGTTCGCCGGCGCGACGCCGCTCGCCTCCGGGCCGGCGCCGATGGGCGGCGAGGGGCTGCCGGCGGCGCTGGCGGTGGTGCGCGCGGGCCAGATCGCGGGCGCGATCAACCATGCGCTGGCCGAGTCGATCGACTACGGCAACACCCGCGTGCAGTTCGGCCGCCCGATCGGCAAGTTCCAGGCGATCCAGCACCTGGTGGCCGAGCAGGCCGGCGAGGCGGCCGCGGCCAAGGCGGCGGTGCAGCTCGCGCTGCGCTCTATGGACGCCGCGCCCTCCTGGCAGGCCGCCGCGGTCGCCAAGATCCGCGCGGGCCTGGCGGTGGAGCCCGTCGCGGCGGTCGCCCACGCCGTCCACGGCGCCATCGGCGTGACGGAGGAGCACATGCTCCACCACACCACCCGGCGGCTGTGGCAGTGGCGCGACGAGGCGGGCGACGAGAACGCCTGGTCCGAGCGCCTGGGCCGCGACGCCATCGCCGGCGGCGGCAAGCAGCTGTGGAAGACGGTGGTGGCGCTGTCGGGCGGCCGCTGAGCGAGCCCGTCTCCACCGCAATAAGGATCGGCCCGCTCGCGGGCCGATCCGCGTTTCAGGGGCCGCGCGGCCTGCGCCGGGCCGGCGAGCGGGCCGGCCTTCGGCGCGGCGCGCCGCCGGGATCGCGCGCCCGGCTCAGCCGGTCGCCAGCATCCGAAGCTCCACCAGCGCGCCGGGCAGGGCGAGGCCGGCGACCTCGACGGCGGTCCAGGCGGGGTAGGGCTCGGCGAATCTCTCGGCCAGCGCGGCCATCATCAGGGGCATCTGGGCGGGCAGGCCGCCCTCGGGGCCCGCGACGTGGTAGGAGGTGATCTCGACCACCGCCTCCCAGCCGACCCCCGCCTCGGCGAGCACCTGGGCCTGCAGGTCGAAGGCCGCCGCGATCTGGGCGGCCGCGCCCTCGGCCAGGACCGGCGGGCGCAGCTCGCGCAGGCCGAGCTGGCCCGAGAGATGCAGGAAGCCCCCCGCCCGGACGGCGGGCGAGAAGCGGTAGCCGGGGTAATGGGCCATCGAGGGGGGCGTGATCGCCTGTTTCATTCCGGTGCTCCTGCGCTTGACGTAGCGACGCCGCCGCGTGCGGGCGCGCCGCGCGCCCATGACTGTTGCCTCGGCCCGGGAATCCCTCTATCCGGTCGCCGGCGAAATCCATGGGTCCGCCGCGCGACCCGACCAAGTGAGGAATGACCGCGATGGCCAAGGCGAAGTTCGAGCGCAACAAGCCCCACGTCAACATCGGCACGATCGGCCACGTCGACCACGGCAAGACGACGCTGACGGCTGCGATCACGAAGTACTTCGGCGAGTTCCGCGCCTACGACCAGATCGACGGCGCGCCGGAGGAGAAGGCGCGCGGCATCACGATCTCGACCGCGCACGTGGAGTACGAGACCGAGGCGCGCCACTACGCCCACGTCGACTGCCCCGGCCACGCCGACTACGTGAAGAACATGATCACCGGCGCGGCGCAGATGGACGGCGCGATCCTGGTGGTGAACGCCGCCGACGGCCCGATGCCGCAGACCCGCGAGCACATCCTGCTCGCGCGCCAGGTCGGCGTGCCCGCGCTGGTGGTGTTCATGAACAAGGTCGACCAGGTCGACGACGAGGAGCTGCTGGAGCTCGTCGAGATGGAGGTGCGCGAGCTCCTCTCGTCCTACGAGTTCCCCGGCGACGACATTCCGATCGTGGCGGGCTCGGCCCTGGCCGCGATGGAGGGCCGCGACCCCGAGATCGGCGAGAACAAGATCCGCGAGCTGATGGCGGCCGTGGACGAGTACATCCCGACCCCTGAGCGTCCCATCGACCAGCCGTTCCTGATGCCGATCGAGGACGTGTTCTCGATCTCGGGCCGCGGCACCGTGGTGACCGGCCGCGTCGAGCGCGGCATCGTGACCGTGGGCGAGGAGATCGAGATCGTCGGCATCCGTCCGACGAAGAAGACCACCGTCACCGGCGTCGAGATGTTCCGCAAGCTGCTGGACCGCGGAGAGGCGGGCGACAACATCGGCGCGCTGCTGCGCGGCGTGGGTCGCGACGACGTCGAGCGCGGCCAGGTGCTGTGCAAGCCCGGTTCGGTCACCCCGCACACGGACTTCGAGGCCGAGGCCTACATCCTGACCAAGGAAGAGGGCGGCCGTCACACCCCGTTCTTCACCAACTACCGCCCGCAGTTCTACTTCCGGACCACCGACGTGACCGGGACGGTGGCGCTGCCCGAGGGCACCGAGATGGTGATGCCGGGCGACAACCTGAAGTTCACCGTCCAGCTGATCGCCCCGATCGCGATGGAAGAGAAGCTCCGCTTCGCCATCCGTGAAGGCGGCCGCACCGTCGGCGCGGGCGTCGTCTCCAAGATCCTGAAGTGATCCGGCGCGCCCTGCGGGGCGCCTGAGACGCAAGACTTCGAGGGCCGCCGCGGGCAACCGCGGCGGCCCTTCCGCTTGAAGGGCGCGGCGCCGACCGCTAGGGTCGCGGCATCGCAACCGGGCGGCTTTCTCGCCCCAGGTTCGGAGGGCCCGTCGGTCCTCCTCTTACCCTGATCTTCACTTGCTCTCCCGCCCTGCGCGCCGCCATCGAGGCGGAGGTGGACGCGCGCCTGTTCGACGAGCGCGGCGCGCCGACGCCGGCCTGCCTCGATCTGATGACCAGCGGCGCCACGATGTTCCGCGGCGAGTTCGTGCCGCCCGTCCTGCAAAGGCTCGGTCCGGCCGCCCGTGCGATGGGCGACGCCCTGCTGACCGAGGCCGCGCTGGCGCTGGAGCCTGCGCGGATCCGCTGCGCGCTGATCGAGGCCGAGGCGACCGTCGCCGCCCGGCGCCTGGGCGAGGTCGAGGACCCCGTCGCCGCCTGGCGCGTCCTGCGCGAGGCGGAGGCGCCCTCGGTCGACCGGCTGTTCCGGGCGCTGCGCCGCGAGGCGATCGTCCAGGATCACATCGAGGAACTCCTCTGGGCCCGCGCCCGCCTGGCGAAGGACGGCGTCCGGCGGCTGGACGACCGGCAGGCGTGGCTGCGTCTCTTCGGGATTCTAGGCGCGTTGGTGGAGGCGGCGCGCAGGCGCCGGTCGCGGGCGCGGCGCGCCTGAGCCCCGGGCGCCGGCCTCGGCGACGCCTCGGGGCCCGCTCCGCCCTCTCCCGCCCGTTTCACGCCTGCACGCCGCATGCGCGCTTGCCGGGCCGCGGCTTCGCGCGCAGGCTGAGGGGGCGACCCTGGGTCAGGGAGGGCGGAGCGATGACCGGGACGACGGGCGACGGGTGGAGCGCGGGGGACGCCTACGAGCTCTACATGGGCCGGTGGAGCCGCCGCGTGGCGACGCTGTTCCTCGACCGGCTGGCGCCGGGCCCTGGGCTCGACTGGATCGAGGTCGGCTGCGGGACAGGGGCGCTGACGCGGGAGATCCTGGCGCGGTTCGATCCGCGCTCGGTCTTCGCGCTCGACGCCTCGGCCGACTTCATCGCCCATGCCCGCGCCGCCTCGCCCGATCCGCGCGCGCGCTTCGCGGCCGGCGACGCGCAGTCGCCGCCGTTCGAGGCGGGGGCGGCGGACCTGGCGGTCTCGGCGCTCGCGATCAACTTCGTGCCCGACCGGGCGGCGGCGCTGGCGCAGATGGCGCGGGCGCTGCGGCCGGGCGGGCGGCTCGCCTTCTACGTCTGGGACTATCCGGGCGGCGGCGTGGGGATGATCGACGCCTTCTGGCGGGCGGCGGCCTCGCTCGATGCAGAGGCCGCAGCGCTGGACGAGGCGCGCCGCTTCCCCTTCTGCACGCCCCGGGGCCTCGCCGCCGACGTCGCCGCGGCGGGCCTGCCCGAGCCGGAGGTCGCGCCGCTGGAGGCCGAGGCCGTCTTCGCGGACTTCGAGGACCTGTGGCGCCCGTTCACCCTCGGCGCGGGGCCGGCGCCGGCCTATTGCACGGGCCTGCCGCCCGGGCGCCGCGCCGCGCTGGAGACGCGCCTGCGCGAGACGCTGGGGCCCGGCCCGATCCGCCTGCCGCTGCGCGCCTGGTCGGTGGAGGTTTCGATCCCGGACTGATCCGGGGCGCCGCTGGCGCGTGACCGTGGCGCCTAGTCCGCTTCACGGAATTATCAAGGGGGCGCCCTCGCATTTCATCGACGGCCCCGATGAATTGCGGCAGACTCGTGGCGAACGCGATCAGACCGGAGGTCCAGATGCATCGACGTCGCCCGATCCGCGCCGCCTTTCCGCGCCGCCTCGCCGCCCTGCTGACGCTCGCGGCCGCGGCGGGAGCGCCCCTCGCGGCCGCCCAGGCCGCCGCCTGGAGCCGCGCCGCGGACCAGGGATTCGCCGCCGCCCAGCCCTCGAGCGAGGCGCTGGCGCTGGCCGCAGCGCTGTGCGACGGCGGGCTGACCGCCAAGGTGCTGAGCAAGACCGAGCCGCTGGTCGCAAGCTCGCTGTCGCGGATCGAGGAGGTGGGGCCCGAGATCAGCGACGAGGCGCGGCCCCTGCTGGCGGAGCTGGTGCGCGACCAGCTGCGCGGGCGCCTGCGCGGGCAGCTGATCCCGGCGCTGGCCGACGTCTACCTCGACAGCTTCTCGCCGGGCGAGCTCGACGCGATGATGCAGCAGCGCCTGGCCCCGGGCGCGCGCGGCGAGCAGCCGGACCACACCAGCTTCCTGCGCCGGGTGAACGGGCGGCTGAGCGAGGTCTCCATCACCGCGCTGGGCGAAAGCTTCGCGGCCGGGCGCGACCTGATCGCCAGCGGCGCCGAGCTGCCGCTGGGCGAGGGCGACCGGCAGGCGGCGATCGAGCTGCTGGACATGCTGGCCCAGCTGACCGAGCGCCACGTCGCGGCGATGCGCTGACGGGCTCGGGCGCAGGCGCGCCCCGCTCACGCGAACGTCGATTGCGGAGGCGGCGGGCCGCGTCATCCTGACCTAACGGCGCCCGACGGGTGGCGCCGGGACGAGAGGGAGACGACCATGGACGGGCCCGCCGACGCCCCCCGCCGCCTGACGGCCGCCGACTTCGACCAGGAGCTCCTGGACCTCTACGACTATTACGCTCACGGCCGGATCTCGAAACGGGAGTTCCTGGACCGGGCGGCGAAGTTCGCCGTGGGCGGGATGACCGCAGCGGCCCTGCTGAACGCGCTGAAGCCCGACTACGCGCTGGCCGAGCAGGTGAAGTTCACCGATCCCGACATCACCCCGGAATACGTCATGTATCCCTCGCCGCAGGGGCACGGCGAGGTGCGCGGCTACCTGGTGACGCCCGCGAAGGTCGAGGGGAAGATGCCCGCCGTGCTGGTGGTGCACGAGAACCGAGGCCTGAACCCCTACATCGAGGATGTCGCCCGGCGCGTCGCCAAGGCCGGGTTCCTGGCGCTGGCGCCGGACGGGCTGACCTCGGTCGGCTTCTACCCGGGCAACGACGAGGAAGGGCGCGAGCTGCAGAAGCAGGTCGACCCGGCGAAGCTGATGAACGACTTCTTCGCGGGGGCGGAGTGGCTGATGGGCCACGAGCGCTCGACCGGCAAGGTGGGCTGCGTGGGCTTCTGCTACGGCGGCGGCGTGTGCAACGCGCTGGCGGTGGCCTATCCGGAGCTGGGCGCCTCTGTCCCCTTCTACGGCCGGCAGGCGAAGGCCGAGGACGTGCCGCGCATCCAGGCGCCGCTGCTCCTGCACTACGCCGAGCTCGACGAGCGCATCAACGCCGGCTGGCCGGAGTACGAGGCGGCGCTGAAGGCGGCGGGCAAGACCTACGAGGCGCACATCTACCCGGGCGTGAACCACGGCTTCCACAACGATTCGACCCCGCGCTACGACGAGGCGGCGGCCGAGCTCGCCTGGTCCCGCACCATCGCGCATTTCGACCGATACCTGAGATAGGGGGCGGCGGAGCGGCGCTCGCCGAGGCGCTGCGCGCCCGGCCTCGCCCGCCCGCCGACCCCGCTTCCGGCGGGCGAGGGGGGCGGGCGGCGCGGCCCGGCCCGGGGCCTGGTCAGAGCTTCCAGAACAGGTGCGCGCCGATCTGGGCCATCAGCTTGGCCTTGGCCGTCCAGTAGGGGCGCACGGTCAGGTTGTGGAACATGTTGGCGCCGTTGGTGGGGTCCTCGACCTCGCCGGCCAGCACCTTCTGGGCCACGTTCAGCGACTGGGCGTATTCGCGCGCGTGCCGGGCCTCGTCCGGGCGGCCGTCGCAGAACCAGCTGAACTGGCAGGGCCGGGCCGAGCCGCCCTGCTTGACCACCTCGCACACGTCGTCGGGATAGCCCGAGGCCTCGGCCCGGTTCAGCACCACCCAGGCGACGGCGGTCTGCTCGCGCTCGGCGCGGCCGCGGCTCTCGAAATAGACGGTCCGCGCGAGGCAGGTCAGCGGATCCTCGAGCGGCGAATCCGGCGCGCCGGGCGCGGGCGCCACGGGCAGGGTGGCGGCGGTGACGAGGGCGACGGGGCCGCTGCGGGCGCCCTCGCCCTGCACCGCGGGCTCGATGGCGGCGCGGTGGCCGGTGCGGGCCTCGACCGGGTGGGGGGAGGCGGTCTGCGGCTCCCCCTGGTCCAGCGCCATCCGCGGCGGGGCGTCCGGCGCCAGCGCGCAGCCCGCGAGGAGCAGCGCCGCGGCGAGCAGGGTCGGAAGGCGTGGGGTCATCGAGCGTTCCAGGCGGTTGCGATCGGGGCGGACCCTCGGGCGGCTCCGCGGCGAAATTCGGGCGCCGGACCTGCGACGCGTCGGCCCATTTCGCGCGACCGCGCGCCGTTGCGCAACGGGGAACCGCGGCGGCTGCGCGACGGGCGGCGTCGCCGGGCGGGAGACGAAGGGACCGGGACTGCGACGGGGATGGTCGGGCGGGGCGAGAGCGCCGCGCAGCGGCGGGCGAGGGCCGCCCCGACCGCCTTGCGCTCCGCCTGCGGCCCGGCGCCGTCGCGCCCCCCTTGTCCACGCCGCCGCAGGCCCCTAGCTTTCCCCGGACCGTCGCCCCGCGGATGCCCGGCGTCGCGGCGCCCCGCCGAGGGAGGAGACGATGGACCAGACGCTCGCCTGACCCAGCCCGACCCGGACCCATGCGGTCCCCGGACCTCCAGGAGAGAGCGCCATGCAAGGCCTTCGTCTCGACGCCGCCGCGCGTCATCCGATCCGTCTTCCCGACGGAACCGCCCACCCCAACGTCGTGCACCTCGCCGAGGTCATCGACCATCCCAACATCGAGGTCGGCCCCCACGCCTACGCCAACGACTTCGAGCCGGTGACGGACTGGGCCGCCCGCCTCGCCCCCTACCTCTATCCCGGGGCGCCCGAGCGGCTGCGCATCGGGGCCTTCGCCCAGGTCGCCCACGGCGTGCGCTTCGTCACCGCCTCGGCCGACCATCCGATGCGGGGGCTCTCGACCTATCCGTTCCGCACCTTCGGGCCGACGGCCGAGGCGGACTGGGCGCGGCTCTGCGGCCCCTTCGCGGACACCGAGGTCGGGCCCGACGCCTGGCTGGGCCATGGCGCGCTGGCGCTGCCGGGGGCGCGGATCGGGGCGGGGGCGATCCTCGCCGCGGGCGCCGTGCTGAAAGGCGAGGCGCCGCCCTACGCGATCCTCGCCGGCAATCCCGCGCGGGTGATCCGGATGCGCCTGTCGCCCCCGGCCGTCGAGGCGATGCTGGCGCTGCGCTGGTGGGACCGGCCCTCGGACTGGATCGCCGCCCGCGTGGACCTGATCGAGGGCGCCGACCTGCCGGCCCTGGTCGCCGCCGCCCGCGACGACGGGGTGGCGGAGGGGCCGGCGGACACGCTGCACGCCATCGACCTCGACGCGCTCTCGGCGGCGCTCGCCGCCGCTCCCGCCGTTCCGCCCCGGGCCGCCAAGGCCGGGGCCAGACCCGAAAGGACCGCCCCATGAAAACCGTTCAGGCCGGCGCCGCGACGATCCCCGCCCTGGGGTTCGGCACCTGGAAGCTGCGGGGACGGGAGGCGACCGACATGGTCGCCCGCGCCCTCGCCGAGGGCTGGCGCCATGTCGACACCGCCCGCATGTATGGCAACGAGGCCGAGGTAGGCGCGGGGATCCGCGCCGCCTCCGTGCCCCGCGCCGACGTGTTCCTGACCACCAAGATCTGGCCCGACGACCATGCGCCCGACCGGCTGCGCGCGGCGGCGGAAGATTCGCTGAAAAACCTCGGCGTCGACCACGTCGACCTGATGCTGCTGCACTGGCCCTCGAAGACCGCGCCGCTGGAGGAGACGATCCCGGCCCTGACCAAGCTCGTCGCCGACGGGCTGGCGGCGAACGTCGGCGTCTCGAATTTCCCGAGATGGCAGCTTCGCGAGGCGGCGAAGCTCGCGGACGTGCCGCTGGCGACCAACCAGGTCGAGTTCCATCCGTTCTTCGACCAGTCGGCGATGCTGGACGCGCTGGCGGAGCTGGGCATGGCGCTGACCGCCTACATCCCGCTCGCCCGCGGCAAGGCGGCGACGGACGAGACGCTGGCCCGGATCGGCGAGGCCCACGGGGTGAGCGCGGCGGGCGCGGCGCTGGCCTGGATCCTGTCCAAGGGCGCGATCGCGATCCCGAAGACCGCCAACCCCGCGCGGCTGGCCGAGAACGCGGCCGCCCTCGACGTGACCCTGACCGCGGAGGAGATCGCCGAGATCGACGCCCTGGCGACCGGCCCGCGGCTGGTCAGCGATCCCTCGCGGCCGGAGCTGATGCCCGACTGGGACTGAGCGGCCCGTCCCAATCCGCCGAAGTCGAAGGAAGAACGACGAAGGGGGAGAGGCGCGCCTCTCCCCCTTCGGGACGTCTTCGCGATGCGGCCCGGATCACTCGATCCGGCTGAGGCGCATGCGGTAGAACTTGCCGTTGTTGAGCTGGATGTCGGCCTCGATGTAGCGCTGGCGGCCCTGCTGGAACAGGATCGCGTGGGCGTTCAGCACCATGATGTGGCCCGACTTGGTGAAGGCGCCGGTCCAGCGCTCGACCGGGCGCTCCTCGCCCTCCAGCTCGATGCGCATCAGGCCGCGGGCGAGCGTGCCCTGAACGTCGGCGATGGTCAGGCGCGCGCGGCCGACGATGCCGCCCTCGGTCTCGAAATAGCGCATGTTCATCAGCTTGAAGGGCCCCTCCCACACGCCGACGTAGCGGCCGGGGTCGGAGGGATCCATGCGCACCTCGCGGATCGGGCCGCCGCCGCTCTCGAAACGGCCGGCGGGCGGGGCGCCGGGGGAGTAGTCGTCGTCCTCGTCGGTGATGTTGGGGAAGCTCGAGTCGTAGCGCGACGAGGCCGCGTCCGCCGTCGGCGCGACGGGCAGGGCGGCGAGGCCCGCGCCCATCGCCAGCGCTGCCAGCGCCAGGCCGGCGCGGCGGGCGGAGGTCGCGACGGCCGGGGCGACGGCCCGGGCGAGGGCGGGGATCAGGTCGGCGAGGGATCGGGTCATGGGAACCTCTTTCTCGGGGCGCCGTGTCAGCATGCCATGCGACGGGCGAGCTGCGCCACGAAATGGCGCTCGCCCTCCACGCTCAGCCGGCGGGCGGCTTCGGCGACCGGCATCCAGACGGGGGTGTGGTCGGGCTCCACCGGCGGGCCCAGCGGTCGGCCGGCGCGGCACAGGTAGATGCGGCAGATCTTGCGCGCCCACATCGAATAGTCGGGCATCCAGCGGTAGTGCTGGAAGGCGCCGAGACGGCGGAGGGGCTGAACGCTCCACCCCGTCTCCTCGTAGACCTCGCGGGTCAGGGCGCGCAGCGGGCTCTCGCCCGGGTCGATGCCGCCGCCGGGCAGGAGGAAGCTCTCGCCCTCGTTCGGGGTGGCGGCGAGCAGCAGGCGGCCGGCGTTGACGCCCCCGCCCAGGATCGCCGCATAGGCGCCCGGGCGCTCGCGGTAAGGGGCGTCGGAACGCCAAGGATCTCCGAAGCGGCGCATGGCGGGCACCATCCTCCCGGCCGCGGGCCGGGGCAAGGGGCGCGGCGTCGCGGGGGGGGGGCGTTTAGGACCCTGCGCCGGGAGGCTCGCGGGCGCGCAGGCGCCGCGTCGGCGGTCGCGCCGGGGGCCGGCGGCCTGCCCGCGGCGCGCGGGACCCGGGGCGCGTGGGGCGCAGGGGGCGGGACGCGGGCGGCGCGCGCAGGCCCCTCCGGCCAAGCGGCGGCCTGCGTCCGGTCCCCGCCCGCCGCCCGCGCCGCCATCCGCCCTGCGCCGCGGGCGCGCTGGATCCCGCCTGCGCGCGGGCAGAAGCGGCGCTTCCCTGCGTGACGTATGCGTCACGCCTCGCCGGGGGGCGCCGGCGGCGGGGGTGGCGCCGGGCGGCCATGGAATCTATATCGCCCCCGACAGGCCGGCCTTTCGCCGGCCCGAGGAGATTCCCATGCCGCTGGACCTTCATGCCGGCGGGTCCGCCGTCCACCCGGGCGGCGCCCCCGGAGACGACGCCGTTCTGCCGTTTCAGCTCGACCGCTGCGACATGCGCGGCCGTGCCGCCCGGCTCGACGCCACGCTCGCCACCATCCTCGGCCAGCACGCCTACCCGCGCCCGATCGCGGGGCTGGTGGCCGAGGCCGCCATGCTGACCGCCCTGATCGGCCAGACCCTGAAGCTGCAGTGGCGCCTGTCGCTGCAGGTGCGGGGCGACGGGCCGATCCGCCTGGTCGCCACCGACTGGTTCGCCCCCGAGACCGAGGGCGCGCCCGCCCGCCTGCGCGCCTACGCCGGCTACGACGCCGAGCGCCTGGACGAGGCCGCGGATCCGTTCGGCCAGTTCGGCAAGGGCTATTTCGCGGTGATCATCAACCACGGATCGGGCCAGCCCTACCAGGGGCTGACGCCGCTGGCCGGCGGCTCGCTCGCCGCCTCGGCCGAGGCCTATTTCGCCCAGTCCGAGCAGATCGCGACCCGCTTCGCCATCGCCTCGGCCGAGGCGACGGCCCCCGGCGAGGCCGGCGCCTGGCGCGCGGGCGGCGTGATGCTCCAGCACATGCCGCCCGCCTCGCCGCTGCGCTCGGGCGCGGGCGGCTCGGGCGAGGGCGGCGTGATGATGGCCGCCGACGTGGCCGCCATGGGCGGGCACGAGGAGGACTGGACCCGGGCCAACATGCTGCTCGACACCGTCGAGACGCATGAGCTGCTGGGCCCCCACGTCTCCCCCGAGGAGCTGCTGGTGCGCCTCTTCCACGAGGAGACGCCCCGCGTCTGGACCCCGCAGCCGGTCGGCTTCGGCTGCACCTGCTCGGCGGAGAAGGTGGTCACCGCGCTCGCCCAGTATTCGTCGCGCGACATCGGCCACATGACGACCGAGGACGGCAAGGTCACCGCCGACTGCCAGTTCTGCGGGGCGCACTACGAGTTCGAGCCCGACACCCTGGGCTTCGACGCCGAGAACCCCGCCGAGGGCGACGGCGACAACGTGGGCGGCCCCTCCGCCTGAGCCGGCGGGGGCGGCGCCTCGGCCCGCCCCGCGCTCCGCCGCGACCTGCGATCCGACGCCGTCCGTCCTGCGGGCGGCGTTTCCATTTTCGGGACGGCGCGCCCCTCCTCCGGCAAGCGTTTCGCGTCGGGCCTTTCAAAACCGTTGCCAAGTCCGGGCCGCGGGAGGAGAACTTTCCGCAAGGGGAAGCGCCGGCGCCATTGCACAGGCCGGCGGGACGAAGGAATTCCAGACATGGGCATCGGCAAGGGCGGCAAGGAACGGGCCGTCGGCGCGCTGGGTCCCGCGGGCGGGCTGCAGCCCGACGCGGCGGTCCTGGAGAACGGCAAGGTCGTCGTCGCCTGGATCAACAACGCGGTCCTCGCGGGCGAGGACGCGACCGTCGACCAGAAGTTCTCGCTCGTCTCGGCGCGGATCCTGCGCCCCGACGGGCGTCCCGCGGGCAAGCCGTTCGAGGTCAACCGCACGCCCGAGGACCAGCAGCTCAACCCCCAGGTCGAGGCGCTGAAGGACGGCGGCTTCATGGTCGCCTGGCACAACAACCTGGTGGGCGGCGACCCCGAGGCGCAGGCGCAGGTGTTCTCGGGCGCGGGCAAGCGCCTGGGGCCGGAGCTGACGCCCGCCTCGACCTCGGAGGATTCCCAGGCCCGCCCGCAGGTCGCGCCCCTGTCGAACGGGAACGCCCTCATGATCTGGGAGGACGACCGCGACCCGCTGGGCGAGACCGAGAGCGACCTCTACTGGCGCGAGGTGAACGCAAAGGGCCGGTTCGTCGGCAAGGAGAAGCTGCTCGTCGACGGCGGCGGCCTGACCCCCGACCTCGCCGAGCTGAAGAACGGCAAGCGGGTGGTGGTGGTCGACGACCTGGCGCAGATCGTGGTGCGCACGCTCTCGGACGCGGGACGGGAGCTTCGAAAGGTCAGCCTGGGCGAGAAGGTCGACCAGCCGCAGGTCGCGGCGCTGAAGGGCGGCGGCTTCGTGGTCGCCTGGCTGGAAGGCGGGCCGGTGAAGGACAACGGCAGCCCCGACTGGCAGGAGACGGTGGTCGCGCAGCTCTTCAACGCCAAGGGCAAGCCGGTGGGCGACCTGATCGGCGTGCCGAAGGACGGCGCCGCGACGACCTCGGGCTTCTTCGATCTGACGGCGCTGAAGTCGGGGGGCTTCGCGCTCGCCTGGACGCAGACCGGCGGGGCGGGGGACGCGTCCTCGATCCACGCCGCGGCCTTCACCGCGAAGGGCGCGCGCGACGGCAAGGAGGTGCAGGCCAACAAGACCGAGACCGGTCCCCAGTACGACCCCTTCATCGTCGAGACGAAGGCCGGCAAGCTGATGATCGGCTGGGCGGACCAGTCCTTCGGCTTCGGCGGCGCCCCGTCCGAGATCGTGACCCGCGTCTTCGACCTTGGCGGAGGCGGTGGCGGCGGCGGGGGGCGCAAGGCCGCCTTCGCCGCGGAGATCGGGGCCTCGATCGAGGCCGCCGCCGCGCCGCGCGCCGGGGAGATCCTGCTGCTCGGCTCCGGCGACGACCGCTGGACCGGCGACGGGCATGAGTGGAGCGACGACCGCGTCGACGGGCAGGGCGGCGACGACCGGATCCGCGGCGGGGCCGGCAACGACAGCCTCTACGGCCGGACCGGCGACGACGACCTGCGCGGCGGCGGGCAGTCCGATTTCATCTGGGGCGGGCGCGGCGACGACGACCTGTGGGGCGCGCGCGGGCAGGGCGAGCTCTACGGCGGCCGCGGCGCCGACGCCTTCCATTTCGAGACCGGCAAGGGCCTGACGTGCATCATGGATTTCGAGAGCGGCCGCGACCGCATCGTGGTCCACGGCTTCGAGGACCTGGGCGAGGCGGCGTTCCGCATCGTCGATCACTCCGGCCTGCCGGTGATCGTGGCGATGGGCGACCAGCGGATCGGCTACTTCAACCACCTCGAGGGCGACACGCCCGTCTACGCCGACATCGTCTTCGCGCCCGCCGCCGGCCGCGCGCCCGCGACGGCCGCGGCGTCCGCCGTCTCCGCCCGCGGCGGCGCGCCGACGGTGGGGGACGGGACCTCGAACACCGTCTTCCTGGGCGAGGGCGGGGACGTCTGGGACGGGCGCGGGGCGAACGACACCGCCCATGGCGAGCGCGGCGCCGACCTGATCCATGGCGGCGCCGGGCGCGACCGGCTCTACGGCGGGGCGGGGAACGATTCCCTCTACGGCGACGGCGGACGCGACCGGCTGCATGGCGGCGCCGGCGCGGACCTGCTGAACGGCGGCGCGGGGGACGACGTGCTCTACGGAGAGGGGGGCCGGGACCGGTTCGTGGGCGGCGGCGGGGACGACTCCTTCTTCGGCGGCGGCGGCCGCGACCGCTTCGAGACGGTCGTCGACGGCACCTCGAACACGATCTTCGTGGGCGATTTCCAGTCCGGGACCGACCGGCTGGTGGTGACGGACGTCGACGGCCCGGTCGAGCGGACCGACGTCACGGTGCAGGACCTGGGCGACGGCACCTCGAACACGCTGCTGTTCGGCGAGGTGATCGGGCGCTTCGACACCGAGCGGGGCGAAGCGCCGGGCTTCGACGACCTGATCTTCGCCTGAGCGACGGGCCGCGGCCCGGGCCTCGCGCCCCGGCCGCGGCCCGCGTGTGCGCTCAGCCCCGCGCGGCGGCGAGGAAGGCGTCGACCTCGGCCTCGGTGGTGGCCCAGTTGCACACCAGCCGGCAGCTCAGCATCTCGTCGCCGGGCCCCTCCAGCGGCTGGTCGAAAGGCCAGAGGTAATACTTCGCCCCCGCCGCGTGCAGCCGCTGGTGGGCGGAGCGGGGCAGCTCCACGAACAGCGCGTTGGCGTCCACCGGGTGCAGCAGCGTGGCGAGGTTCCCCTCAGCCAGCCCCGCCGCCATGCGGTCGGCGGCGGCGTTGGCGCGGCCGGCGAGGTCGAGCCACAGCCCGTCCGTCAGCCAGCGGTCCATCTGCGCCGAGACGTAGCGCATCTTCGAGAACAGGTGCCCGCCGCGCTTGCGGCGCAGCTGGAACTCCCAGGTCCGCGCCGCGTCGGGATCGAAGAAGATCACCGCCTCGGCCGCCATCGCCCCGCATTTGGAGGCGCCGAGGCACAGAACGTCGACGCCGGCTTTCCAGCTCAGCTCGGCGGGGGAGCAGCCCAGCCGCGCCACCGCGTTGGAGAAGCGGGTGCCGTCCATGTGCACGGGCAGGGACCGGGCGTGGGCGAGGTCGGCCAGCGCGCGCACCTCGGCGGGCGTGTAGACCGCGCCCAACTCGGTCGCCTGGGTGATCGAGACCGCGCCGGGCTGGACGTTGTGCACGCTCGCCTGCGCGCCCGCGTCAAGCGCGCGCGCGAGCTCGCCCGCGTCGATCTTGGCGTGGTCGCCCTCGAGCAGGGTCAGCTTGGCGCCGCCGGAGTAGAACTCGGGCGCGCCGCACTCGTCCTCCTCGATATGGGCGCGGCGGTGGCAGTAGACGGTCTGCCAGGGCTGCACGAGCGTGCCGAGCGCCAGCGCGTTCGCGGCGGTGCCGGTGGCGACCAGGTAGGCCTGGGCCTTCGGCGCCTCGAAGATCTCGCGGATCCGCTCGGTGACCGAGGCGGTCAGGGGGTCGTTCCCGTAGGGCATCGCGCCGCCCTCGTTCGCCGCGACGACGGCCTGCATCAGCTCGGGCGCGGCGGGGCCGGCGTTGTCGGAGGCGAACATCATCGCGGCGGATCCTCTGCTGGGAAAAGGCGGGGGCGGGCGCTCAGAGCGGCGCGTCGAGGGCGTGGTCCTGGAGGTCCTCCTCCGCCACGCGCTCCTCATGGATCAGGCGGCCGGGGAAGTTGCGCCCGTCGGCGGCGATGCCCGCGCGCCGGGTCGAGGCCGGGTCGCCGGTGACCAGCGGGTGCCACTCGGGCAGGTCGCGGCCCTCGGCCAGCAGTCGGTAGGCGCAGGTGGTGGGCATCCACTCCTTCGCCTCCTCGAGCGTGTCGGGGGTCAGGTTCACGCAGCCGGGCACCAGCGTGCGGCGCAGGGGATAGTTGCGGCAGCCGCAGGTCTGCGGATCGTAGAGGCGGCAGTGGACCCGGGTGTAGAGCAGCTCCTCGGTGTCCTCGTCCTCGAGCTTCACCAGGCAGCAGCGGCCGCAGCGGTCGCAGAGCGATTCCCACTCCTCCCGCGTCATCTCGGCGAGGGTCTTGGTCTTCCAGAAGTCGGTCGTGGGGGTCATCGAAGGGTTGTCGCGCAGGCGCGCCCCCGCGTCCAGAGGGGGAATGGCGCGATCATCGGCCCGCCCGGTCCCTGCGGCTGCGGCGCAGGATCACGGCGGCGGCGATCAGCCCGGTCAGGCCGACGACGGCGAAGACCTCCTCCCGCCCCAGCCCGACCGCGAGCAGGACCATGGCGAAGAGCGAGCTGAGCACCATCGCCGCCGAGTCGGTGATGTTCGAGCAGGCGACGAAGCGCCCCCGCTCCTCGGGCGGGGCGGCGTCGAGGTAGACCGCGTTCAGGGGCACGACGTAGAGGCCGCAGAAGGTGGCGAGCACCACGGCCGCCCCCAGCACCGCCCAGGCGTCCGCCCGCCCGAGGAACCCGCCCGCGTCGAGCAGCGGCCCCGCCCGGTCGAGCCCCGCGCCGTAGGCCGTGGCGGCGAGCCAGAACAGCACCGCCCCCGCCGCGATGCCCAGCGCGCCGAGGGGCGGCAGGGCGAGGCCGATGCGCCCCCGCGTCGCCCGGTTGGTCAGCGCGGCCCCCAGCGCGAGCCCGGTCACGAAGGCCGCCAGCAGCACCAGGGCCGCGTCCTCGGAGGCGTGCAGCGTCTCCTTGGCGATGGGCAGGATCAGGGTCAGGAAGGTGGCGCCGGCGAACCAGAACCAGCTGATGCACAGGATCGCGAAGAAGGGCCGGCGGTTGCGCGCGCAGCCGCGCACCACGTCGCGGATCGCGCGCACCACGGTGACGTCGATCTCGGGCGGGCGGCCCTGGCGGGGGGCGGAGGGGGCCATGAAGCTCGCGGCCCAGCCCAGCAGGGCCACGGCCACCACCGCCGCGCCCACCAGCGTGGCGCCGCCGGTCATCAGCGCCACCTTCAGCCCCAGGATCTGGCCCAGGATGATCGCGAGGAACGTGGCCGACTGCACCAGGCCCGCGCCCGCCATCAGCTCCCGCCGCGCCAGGTACTGGGGCAGGACCGCGTACTTGATCGGCGCGAAGAAGGCCGACTGGGCGCCCATCAGGAACAGGAGCAGGTAGAGCAGGAAGATGTTCTGGACCTGGAAGGCAAGCGCCGCGAGCAGCATCAGCGCCACCTCCGCCCCCTTCACCCAGCGCATCATCCGCGCCTTGTCCACGCCGTCGGCGATCTGGCCGGCGACTGCGGAGAACAGCGCGAAGGGCAGGATGTAGAGCGCTCCGGCGATCAGGACGTGGAGGTCGACGTCGAGGCCCAGCTGCTCGGCCAGGCGCCAGGTCAGCAGGGCCATGAAGCCGTTCTTGAACACCTGGTCGTTGAAGGCGCCCAGGAACTGCACCCAGAACAGCGGCCAGAAGCGGCGCGCGCGCAGCAGGTCGAGCTGGCGCGGGGGCGGCCCGTCCTCCGGCGCTCCCCCCGGCTCGTCCGTGGGCGCGGCTTCGGCGCCGGCGCGCCCGCTGGCAAGGGTCATGTCCGTCTCCTGCAGATCGAGCGTCAGGGGACGCGCCGCGACGCCCGAGGTCAAGGCCCCGGCGCGGGCGCGCCGGCCGGCGAGGTCCCCCCGGCCGCGACGAAAGCGCCGCGTCGCCCCGCGCGCCCGCGGCCGCCCGCCCGCCCGCGGCGCGCCCCGGCCGGTGCGCTTGGGGCGGTCGGGGGCAGGGCGGACGGGGGCGCCTTCCTGGGGAACGGCGGCCGCCCGGCGCCCCTTCGCCCCACGCGCCGACGCCGGGATGCGCCGCGGGCGAGGGGCCGGCGACCCGCGCGACCGTCGACGCGGCGCCTCCCCGGTCGATCGAATGCGCTGGACCGGGGCGGGCGGGGCGGCTTGCCCGGCGCGCCTGCGCGGGCGATGAGGGGGCATGCCGGAGTTCGCCCTCGCCTTCGCCGTCTTCCTCGCCGCCCATGTCCTGCCGGCGGCCACCGGGCTGCGCGCCGCGGCGGTGGCGCGGGTGGGGCGGGGGCGCTGGGTGTTGGGCTACTCGCTGCTCTCGATCGCGCTGCTGGCCTGGCTGATCTCGGCGGCCCTGCGCGCGCCCTACGTGGAGCTCTGGGCGCCCTCGCGCCCGCTGGCGCTGGTCGCGCTCGCGGTCATGCCGCTCGCCTGCATGCTGCTGGCGGCGGGGGCCGCGCGGGCCAATCCGGTCTCGGTCTCCTTCCGGGGCGGGCCCGTCGACGCGGCCCGGCCGGGCGTGCTGGCCCTGACGCGCCACCCGATCCTGTGGGCCTTCGCGCTCTGGGGCGGCGCCCATGCGCTGGCCAACGGCGACCTCGTCTCGGTCACGCTCTTTGGGGGCTTCGCGCTCTTCGCCCTGGTCGGGATGCGGGGGCTGGAGCGGCGGGCGCGGCGGCGGGGAGAGACGGCGGGCTTCGCGCCCGCCCGCGGCCCCCTCGGCGCGCGGCTGCGCCGGGCGGCCTCTCCGCGGCTGGCGGCGGAGGCCGCGCTGGGCCTCGCGCTCTATGCGCTCCTGCTGGCGCTGCACGGGCCGGCGCTGGGCGTCGCCCCCACGGCTTGGATCTGACGGCTCAGGCCGCCCGCGCCGCCCGCTTCGCCGCCTGGCGCGAGACCAGCCGCACCTTGCGGGGCGAGGCCGCCCAGATGCAGCCGATGCACACCACCGACAGCACCAGGCACAGCCAGAACCCGGCCGCGTAGCCCCCCGTCTCGTCCCGGATCACGCCCATCAGCCACACGCCCGCCGCGGCGCCGGTGTTGGCGACCAGGCTGATCGCGGTCAGGATCGAGGGGAAGCGGCGGCCCTGGAAGACCTCGGCCGGGATCGCTCCGAAGATCGCCGAGACGCCGTTGCCCAGCAGCCCCTGCACCACCACCATCGTCCACATCAGCGCGGCCGTGGGCGCCTGCTCGAGCATCAGCAGGCAGGCCGAGGCCAGGATGTAGCCGGTCCCCGCCACCGTCCAGCCGATCTCGCGCCCCCAGCGGTCGGACAGCGCGCCGACCCCGATCTGGCCGGCGATGCCGAAGAAGGCGACCATGCCCAGCGCCAGCGCCGCGACGCCGGGGCCGAAGCCCTGGTCGATCAGGAAGCGGGTCTGGTGGACCTGGATCGCGTACCAGATGAACAGCCCGCAGAAATAGCCCGCGGCGATCCACCAGAACCGCGCCGTGCGGATCGCGAGGCCCAGCGTCCAGTCCGTCTCGGCCCACTTGCGGTCGACCACCGGGTCGATCGCCTGGCGCGGGGCGTCGCCGGGTTCGGGCGCGCTCTCGCCGTCGGGCAGCAGGCCCATGTCCTCGGGGCGCATGCGCTGGAAGGCGAGGTTGAGGGGGATGATCGCCACCGCCGTCACCGCCGCCACCGCGAGGCAGGCGGCGCGCCAGCCCTCGGTCTCGATCAGCCACTGCATCGCGGGCAGGAGGGCGACGCTCGCCACCCCCACCCCCGCGAAGGCCAGCCCGATGGCGAGCCCGCGGTTGCGCACGAACCAGTTGGGCAGGAACATCGAGTGGGTGATGTAGCTCATCGCCATCGAGCCGTTCACCGCCAGCAGGCCGAAGGCGAGGTAGAGCTCGAGCGGCGTGGTGATCCAGGTCGCGGCCACGTAGCCGAGCGCCACCATCGCGGCGCCCACGGGGATCGAGCCGCGCGGGCCCCAGCGCGTCATCATCCAGCCCACCACCGGCAGGAAGGCGGTCGAGGCGAGGAAGCCCACCGAGAACGCGCCGGAGGTGACGCCCGAGTTCCAGCCGAACTCGGCGATCACCTCGGGGAACAGCAGGCCGAAGCCGGTTCGCGCGGTCACCGCGACGCCCATGGTCACGAAGGCGACCGCGACGACGATCCAGCCGTAATAGAGCCGGGGGCGTCTGCGAGCCGCGGACGCGGCCCCCGGGGGTGGGGCGATGGTCATCGAAATCTCCTCCGAGGCCCGCGCGTCTGCCGGCGCGGTGCATGGCGAGGGCCAACATATGCGGCCGGCGCGCGGCCTGTCGATGACCTCGGGGGTCGTCGAATCGCACGCGTGGCGCGCAGGCCGGGACGGCCGGGCAGGGGGCGGGGCCGGGGCGGGAGAGGGGCCTGAGGGCGGAACTTCGGCCCTCGGGGCGCGGGGACCCGCCCTGAGCGGCGCGTGCGCATGGGCTCGCGCCCGTCGCCTCTCCCGCGATCTCCCGCGCAGCCGCGCCCCCGTGGGAGCGCTCGGGCCCCCGACCGGCGCGCCCGGTCGCGGAGCCTGCGCCGCCGCCCGGGCGCCGGGCGCCGAGGGGCGCAGGGGGCGAATCGTTTGCCCTTCCGATGATCCGTCGATATTTCCCGACATATGGACTCGTCCGACGCCCTCGCAGCCTTCGCCGCCCTCGGCCAGCCCACCCGGCTGGACGCCTTCCGCCTGCTCGTCGAGGCGGGCGAGGAGGGTCTGCCGGCGGGCGAGGTCGCCCAGCGGCTGGGCGTGCGTCACAACACGCTGTCCTCCAACCTCGCGATCCTCCAGCAGGCGCGCCTGGCGCGCAGCCGGCGGGAGGGGCGCGTGATCCGCTATTTCGCCGACCTCGACGGGCTCGGCGCCCTGCTGGGCTTCCTGCTCCAGGACTGCTGCGGCGGCCGGCCCGAGCTGTGCCGCCCCCTGATCGAGCAGATCGCCCCCGCCTGCCCGCCGTCCCCCTGTTCCGCCCCGCCCGAGGAGACCCGCCCGTGACGCAGACCGACGCCGCCCCCGCCCCCGGGGGCCTGGGCCTGTTCGAGAAATGGCTCTCCGTGTGGGTGGCGCTCGCCATGGCCGCGGGGATCGCGCTGGGCGAGATCCTGCCCGGCCCCTTCCAGGCGCTGGCCGCGCTGGAGGTGGCGAAGGTGAACCTGCCCGTCGCCGTGCTGATCTGGGCGATGGTGTTCCCGATGATGGTGGGGGTGGACTTCGGCTCCCTCTCCCACGTCTGGGACCGGCCGAAGGGCCTGGCGATCACGCTGGTGGTGAACTGGCTCGTGAAGCCCTTCACCATGGCGGCGCTGGGGGTGCTGTTCTTCCAGCACGTCTTCGCCGGCCTGATCGACCCGGCCGAGGGGCGCGAGTGGCTGGCGGGCCTGATCCTGCTGGGCGCGGCCCCCTGCACGGCGATGGTCTTCGTGTGGTCGAACCTGACCCGGGGCGACGCCAACTACACGCTCGTGCAGGTCTCGGTGAACGACGTGATCATGGTCTTCGCCTTCGCCCCCATCGTGGCGATCCTGCTGGGGGTGGGCGACATCGAGGTGCCCTGGGGCACGCTGCTGCTCTCGGTCGGGCTCTACGTCGTGGCGCCGCTGCTGGCAGGCGTCGCGGTGCGCGCGCGCCTGGTGCGCCGGGGCGGCGAGGCCGCGGTCGACGCGTTCAAGGAGCGGGTGCGCCCCGCCTCGATCGGCGGGCTGCTGCTGACGGTGGCGCTGCTCTTCGGCTTCCAGGGGGGCGTGATCCTCGACCGGCCGCTGGCGATCGGGTTGATCGCGACGCCGCTGCTGATCCAGTCCTACGGGATCTTCTTCCTCGCCTATTTCGCGGCGCGGATCGCGCGGGTGCCGTTCTCGGTCGCAGCGCCCTGCGCGCTGATCGGCACCTCGAACTTCTTCGAGCTGGCGGTGGCCGTCGCCATCAGCCTGTTCGGCCTGGGCTCGGGCGCCGCGCTCGCCACCGTCGTGGGCGTGCTGGTCGAGGTGCCGGTGATGCTGTCGCTGGTGGCCTTCGCCAACCGCACCCGCGGCTGGTTCCCGGCCGAGGGGCCCGCGCGATGACCGTCACGATCTTCCACAACCCCGCCTGCTCGAAATCCCGCGCCACGCTCGCCCTGATCCGGGAGGCGGGGATCGAGCCGGAGGTGGTCCTCTACCTCCAGACCCCGCCCGACCGCGCGCGGCTGGAGGGGCTGCTGGCGGCCATGGGCCTGACGGCGCGCGAGCTGCTGAGGAAGGGCGAGGCGGCCTATGGCGAGCTCGGCCTCGCCGACCCCGCCCGCTCCGAGGCCGAGCTGGTCGCGGCGATGATCGCGCACCCCCGCCTGATCGAGCGGCCGATCGTCGAGACCCCGAAGGGAACCCGCCTGTGCCGCCCGCCCGAGCGGGTGCGCGAGATCCTCTAGACCGGGGGGCTCGGGCCGGCGGCCGCGGGGGCCGCCGGCCGGGCGCGTCAGGCGAAGGCCCAGGGCTCGGGCAGGGCGATCCAGCTGGTGTCGGAGAGGTCGAACGCCCCCAGCCCCTCGAGCATCAGGCCGTAGTCGGCGATCCCGTCGCCGCCGTCGTCGATCGCGACCAGCCCGTCCTCCATGCGGATCTCGACCACGCCGGCCTCGCCCGAGAAGGCCTCCGTGCCGATGTAGCGGACCTCGTCCGCCTCCCCGAACAGCAGCGCCGAGAGGCCGGACAGGTCCAGTTTGTCGCCCTGGGCGGCCTTGAAGTCGGTGACCGTGGTGGGGCTGGTCTTGTCCCACAGCAGGCCGCAGGCCTGGAAGAGGTCGCCGCCCTTGCCGCCGGTCCAGACGTTCGTGCCCTGGCCGTCGAACTGGAACCGGTCCGCGCCGCCCTGGCCGAACAGGCGGTCGTCGCCGCCCTTGCCCATCAGCAGGTCCGCGCCGCCGCCGCCGTAGAGCCTGTCGTTCCCGTCGAAGCCGTCGATCGAGTCCATCCCGCCGCCGCCCTTGACGACGTCGTCCCCGTGCGAGGCGTTGATCTGGTCGTTGCCCTTGCCCAGCTTGATCACGTCGTCGCCGAGCGAGCCGTTGATCCGGTCATGGGTCTTGCTCAGCGCGCCCTTCAGCCCGGTCACCGTCAGCTCGTTCCAGATCAGGCCCGAGCCGGCCACGTTCACGACGCGGGAGATGTCGACCTCGGAGTTGAGGTTGATGACGCCCACGACCTCGCCGTCGCGCAGGAACTGCAGCTTGTCGACCGTGCCGGACCAGACGCCGCCCTTCTTCGAGAAGTCGCCGACGAACTTGTAGCCGACCTTCGCTTCATAATCGGGCTGGTTGTGAATGGCGTAGGTGAAATCGGTCTCGATCGCGATGGCCTTGGCCGACTTGCGGTTGGGCAGGGCGTCGGCCCAGTCCTGCGCGTCGAAGCTGTAGTAGCCCTGCGTCGCGAAGGAGACCGCGTCGGCGTAGAAATCCGCGATCGGCTTGATCGCCTTGATGATGGAACGCGTCATGAATGTGCTTTTCGCCTCGTGCTGAGGGTGTTTCCCCAGGGACGGCCGCCGGCGACGCCGAGCTGCGCCCGACGGTCCCCCCGGCGCGGCGTCGCCGCCCCGCCCCCGGGCGGACCATAGAGGCGCCGGTTCATCCGCGTCGATATCCGGCGGGCCTCTCGCGGCCGCCAAACCGCACCGTGGCGCGCTATTCCGTTGCGGAAGCTGGGGAACTCCGACGCGCCGCGGGGGCGCGCGGCGGCGTCCGGCCGTTCATGCGAGGCGTGGGCGGGCGCTGCGTGAGGGTCCGGGCGGCCCGAACCGGCGGCGTCCCGGATCCGCAAATGCAAAGGGCTCCCGAAGGAGCCCTTGGGGACGTTTCCGTCCGCAGCATGCCTTGATGTGGTGCGGTCGAGAAGACTCGAACTTCCACGGGAGTTACCCCACAGGCGAGTTCAACGCTGCAGACCTTACCTGGGTCTTACGTGTTGCTTTCATTGAACTTTGCGAGTCTCGTTCCCGGCCGACTTTGTGGCTGTATTTCAGGTTTCCACAATCCTGACGATTTCGCTTGTGTATGCGGATGTGGAGTCAAAAAAGCAATCCCGGAGGCCTTCGGACCAATCGGCAAGTGGTGGGATGGCGCCGGGTGGCAGGGGGAAGGCTTGGTTAGCTCCGAGGTGATCTCGGGGACGTCTCGGATGCGTTCGCGCCGCTCCCGATTGCGAGTCAGAGGACCGAAATCGAGGCGAGACTCGGGTCAGCCGCGAGGCGAGGCCCGGGCGTGTTCGACACCGGGTTCCCGACTTTCTCAGACTTGGTGGTCGCTTCACGAGCGAGGCAGTTCGCCTCGCCCACTGTGGTCAGTAAGGGCGGTGCATTCTCGGGCCGGCATGGTCCGAAGGCTCGAAGAATCTAGCCGTTCAGCACCTTGACCTTGGCATCGAGCCGAGCCTTGATCTCGCGCCAGTCAGGCATGGCACCGTCCAGAAGGCGAGTGAACTGCGCGCCATGGTTGTGGTGCTTCAGGTGGGCCTTAATGTTGAGCGCGTATGACTTCATCAACTTCAACTGTGGCAGCATAGCGAAACTTGCCGCAGCCATAGTGGAGGGAGTTGGTCTCGGGTTGATTTTTCTAACCATCAGCACGAATATAGATAAGGCATCGCAAGGCAAAGCCAGCGGCAAGCTACGCATTTAGTTGGGTGAGTTAGACGCTCAGCCGCGCTGCGGGCACGTCAGGTGTCGAAACTACGGCGCTGCCAGAATTTGGTAAGGCAAGTCTCTCTATAGAGACTGCCAAAATTAAGCTGGGAAGATGGCAGCAGGCCGAAGAAAGTCACTTGCTCTGTCAGGCTGGTCAATTAGAATACCGGTGATGCTCGCGTGGTGTGAATTTTTCGCGTCGTAGGGTTCGCTTGATTGAGGCTGGGCGATATGACTGGAGATGACGATTTTCTTGTGACTGAACCGCTCCGGGTCTGCCGGAGGCTCCCACTCCTGAGTAGGATGGAGCCCCATGAGCAAGACGACGAACAAGTTCTCCCCTGAGGTCCGCGATCGCGCGGTTCGCTTGGTGCTGGACAGC
>NZ_JARHUC010000004.1 GCF_029223255.1 Albimonas marina | reverse complement strand
CTCGAGCCCATAGGCAATGTGCCGCCCGCAGAAGCCGAAGCCGCATTCCACGCTGCGCTGGAAACGCGCGATGTGGCCGCGTAGCTAACGAACATCGGCCTCCGGCAGACCCGGAGCGGTTCAATCCTTCTGTTCCTGCTGGCCCTGCGTCGCTCCGGCGAGCGATCGGGACGCCTTGCCGAACGCCTTGAAACCATGGAGAAGGCCGCTGATGCCCAAGGCCGAATGTTGGAGGCGGCGGCTCCTCGTCCTCACGATCGCGACGAGCTTGCCGAACGGCTGCGCGACGGCGGGTTTTGAAGCGAACGGCCTGGCGGCATGTCCACCGGTCGTGGAATACAGTTGGGAGATTCAGGCGCGAGCGGTAGAAGAATGGCGATGCCGAGGGGCGGCGCAATGCTAGTCCACCTGAAAAGCGGTGCTTCGGCACCGGGTTAACCTGGGATCCTATTCAACCCCTTTGAGCTTCGAGCCTGCTCTGAAGTGTGTCGGCGTCTTGCCGGTCCATCGCTTGAATGCCCGGTCGAGGGCAGCCGGGCCGGAGAGACCTACCTGAAGGGCAATTTGCGCGATGCGTAGGGTCGTGTTCGACAAGAGGTCTTCC
This sequence comes from Albimonas marina, assembly GCF_029223255.1. Lineage (GTDB taxonomy): Bacteria > Pseudomonadota > Alphaproteobacteria > Rhodobacterales > Rhodobacteraceae > Albimonas. The sequence continues at coordinate 731,556 of NZ_JARHUC010000004.1, read as the reverse complement.
GTGATACTCTGGCGCACGTCATCCTTTATCTGACTGTAGGAGGTGCCCTGCGCCCACAGGGTGCGCTGGATGCGGCGTGGATGCATGCGGCAGATCGAGGCGAAGTCGTTCAGTGTCAGATCCTGATAAGCGATGTTGTCCTTCAGCATGCCGCGAAGATAGGTAAGGGTCGCTTCGCTGGCGCCATCTGAGGCAAACTCCGCTCGTGACTTTTCCACCAGGTCCCAGTCCAGCGAGAATGGTGCCCAAAGCCAGTGCGGCGGAAATGAAATCCGCAAGCCGTCGATCTGCGATGTGATCAGCGCCTGTTTCGGAAGAAAACCCGGCAGAAGCCCCCGGGTGGACGGCACCGTGATCAGGATGTCTTTCGGGTCGAAGGCGTCCCCGATCCCCTTCCGGATCAAGGTGACATACAGGGAGACGCCGATTGCATCGAGTTGCGTGGACGGCTCGGGCATGCTCACGGCGCGGTGGATTTCGAAGGCCGCAATGCCCGGGGTGATCGACACGGAATACCGCACGTTATCAACCTGCTTCGAGACTTCCACCACCAGGCGGGACAGAAAGTCTCCAAGGTTGATGGCGTGGGTTACCGAGTCCCGGAACGCGGGCGTTCCTTTCCCGGCGGTTTCGATCGCCACCTTCGCGCCGAAATGCTGATCGCCGAGCGTTTCCGCCATGTCCTCCAGAGCCGAATAGCAGGCGGACGCCTCAACGAGCATCGCGGGGTCGCTCAGCGCGCCGAGGGGAATCCCGTGTCGGACCAGCAGCGCTTCGATATCGCCGCCCCGCGCGGTGAATGCCCTTGCCAGCGGCGCCAAAATCAGCATCCCGCGCGTGAATTTCGGGTCGGATTTCCTGTGCATCGGTGCCGCTCCCTCAAGGCCCTGAGGATTAACCCTGCGGGACAGAATTATGACAGGCGTGGTGCGGGCGGCAAACATATTGCGCTCCGGGCATGTTATTTAACAGGCCGTCGCCACCCGCCGCCGGCGACGGCACCACGGCGCGGGCCATTCCGGAACGTGTTGGAGCCTCAAGATGTTGAGGGAAAATAACATGAAAGCCAAACATGCCCTGCTGACGGCAACACTTGTTGCCGGGCTGATGACGGCTTCGGCGGCGACCTTCGCCCCGGCCTATGCCCAGACAGCGGAAGGACAGTCCGTTGGAGCCGCGATCGAGCGGGTCGCGACGGGGCTTGCCGGGCACATCGGCTTTGCGGCGCAGGAAATCGGTGGCGACCAAGTCATCGCGTTCAATGGCGATGAGACCTTCGCCATGGCCAGCACCTACAAGGTTGCGATCGCCACTGCAATTTTGGACCGCGTGGACAGGGGGGAGCTGAGCCTCGACCAGATGGTCGAAATCACACCCGACATGATGATGATCGGGGACGCTGCACTCAGCGACACATTCGTGCACCCCGGGCTCCAGCTTTCGGTGGCGAACCTGATCGAGATCATGATCACGGAGAGCGACAACACCGCGACCGACACCTTGATGGGGCTGGCCGGCGGACCCGCGGCAGTGACCGAGAATCTGCGCAGGCTCGGGATCACCGATTTCAGGGTCGATCGGACGACCGGCGAGATCATCGGGGAATTCTATGGCCTGCCGGGACCCGCCACGATGAAGGTCGCCACTGAGGCTTTCAAGACCAGGCCAGAGCTTGCAACGATCGTAAGTGACCGCAATCTGGACTTCGAGGCGGACCCTCGCGACCAGGCAACGCCCCTTGCGATGCTGCAACTTCTGCTTGCCATCGACAGCGGCACGGCGATGAGCGCCGAGAGCCGCGACTTTTTGCTGGGTGTCATGTCGCGCACGCGCACCGGCGCAGGCCGGCTCAAGGGACTGCTGCCGAGGGGAACGCCGGTGGCGCACAAGACCGGAACCATAGGGGGAGTGGCCAACGACGTCGGCTACATCACGCTCCCCGACGGTCGTCGGTTTGCAATCGCCGTGTTCACCAAGAGCAGCGCGACATCCGAGGCGGACAGGGACCGGGCAATTGCCGAGGTCGCCCGCTCGCTGTTCGAATACTTCTACGTCGGGCAGATGGCGAAGCCTTAAGCGGGAAAACTTCGCCGTACAGTCTGTAGCGGTGCGATCTTGCACGGCGCAGACAGAACTCTCCGGGAAGAACCATCGTTATCCCGCCAGGAGAAATCCGGTGAAGACTCCAATGCAAAGGAAAAACCCAGTGAAGAACCTAATGAAACCACTACCTGCCCTGCTTGTTTCGTCACTGCTGTGCGTCACACCAGCACTCGCACAGCAGGCCATGACACAGGAAGAGGGCCAGGCGACCTTTGATGCGGTCCTCGCCGAAACTGCTGAACTGATCAAAGAAATGAACATCCCGGGGCTTGGTGTCGGGGTCATCCATGGGCCCAACACTTACAGCGCCGGAATCGGTGTCACCAAAGTAGGCACCGACGAGGCCGTTACTCCTGATACGCAGTTTCAAATTGGCTCTGTGACCAAAACCTTCCTTTCGACAGTGGCCCTGCAGCTGTCCGAACGGGGCCAGCTGGATTTGAACGCGCGTGTCGTCGACCTCCTGCCGTGGTTCCGGGTCGCGGATCCCGACGCAACGTCGAAAGCCCGGGTCGTTGACCTGTTCCACCATCGCGCTGGCTGGTATGGCGACCATGGATTTCTTCGTGTTCCTCCGGGCGGGTCGATCAGCGAGAAGGTCATGCTCCAGGCGGCTTACGTCGAGCAGCTCTATCCGTTCGGTCAAACCTGGATGTACAACAACACCAGCATCACCTTCGCGACCCATGTGGTGTCGCATGCCGGCGGAAAGCCGATCGAGACCCTGATCGAAGAGAACCTGTTGACTCCGCTCGGCATGGAGTCGTCATCCTTTAACTATGATGCCACCCCGCCGGCTGAAAACTACGCATGGGGTCATCCGCCAATCTACGGCGAAGGCAACATCAATGATCTCAAGCCGTACTACATTCCGTTGATCAGAGAGTCCGCAGCCTCCGGCGCGCTCCGGTCGACGATTAACGACATGCTGAAATACGCCCGCTTTCAGCTGGACGGCGCGGACGCCGCCGGGAACCAGCTGCTGTCCAAAGAAGCGCTGGACTATGCCCACGCTCCGGCAGTCGAGGCCGAGGCCGGCGACTTTACCGGGCTGACGTGGTTTGTCCACGACTATGACGGGGTCATCAGCCCCAGCCACGGCGGGAATTGGCCCGGCACGCGTTCCTTCCTGCAGTTGATCCCGGATCGCGACTTTGCCGTGGTGGTTTTGGTCCACAGCGATCGCGGAGCCGAGGCCTACAAGAAAGTTGCGAATGCAATGGTCAAAGCCTTCACGGGAATCGAGGCCGACTCTCCGGTCGCAGCGGGCGTTGATCCGGCTGTCCTCGGCCCGTTCGTCGGCGTCTTCAAGGGGAATTCCCAAAACATCGAGATCCGGAAAGAGGGCGACGAGTATGTGTTTGTGCAGTTCTCCGCATTGACCAAGGGAGCGGATCCCGCGCCGGCCAATGTGGCCAACACGGCTGATGGCTATTTTATCATCACCGAAGGCCCGAACGAGGGTGCCCTTGGCGAATTACTCGAAGATCCGTCTGGCGAACTCAACTACGTGCGATTCAACCACCGGATCTTCATTCGGTCCGACGGAGCGGTCGACGAATTCTCGCTCTCCGGGTCGGTCTTCGAATAACCGGGGCCACAAGAGCCACGGATCAAGTGGAGGGGCGATCCTGCACAGTGCAGATCGAACTCTCCATCGAACGCGCTGCATCGACAACATGAGGCTCCAACGCCGAAACCAAAACCAAAGAACCTGACTGCGGCGCGTGGCGTCGCCGTCTGCATCGCCCCGCCGGAATGGAGAGGAGAAAACAACATGACCAAAAACGAGATCACCCGCAGGGAGTTCAACGTCGGTGTTGCCGCGGGTGCGGCCGCCATTGGGTCCGCCGGTAGAGCCTTGGCGCAGACGAGGGAGCCATTCGACCTTGTGATCCTTGGCGGGCGGGTGATGGACCCCGAGACTGGGTTCGACCAGGTCGCGAATGTCGGCGTGCGCGCAGGTCGGATCGTCTCTATCACAGTCGAACCGCTCGAAGGCGGCCGCCAGATCGACGCCAGCGGCCATGTCGTCGCCCCCGGCTTTATCGACACGCATTTTCACTGGCCCCGGCCCATGGGCAACAAGCTCGCGCTGCTCGACGGGCGAACGACGGTTATGGACCTCGAGATCGGGACGCTCGGAACGATGGTGGACGACTGGTACGCGGAGCGCACCGGTGCCAACCAGATCAACTACGGCTGCGCCAGCTGCCACGAATTCGCGCGTACCTTGGTGCTCGACGGCATCACGACGATCGATGCGCCCGAGGCCATGAACCATCGCGGCTCGGACAAGTCTGGCTGGTCCCATACCCGCCCGGACCTCGACAAGGGCAACGAGATCCTGCGCGTGCTCGATGCGGGTCTCGCCGCGGGCGCGGTCGGCATCGGCTCGACGCTCGGCTACATGCGAGACGGCGCATCGGCACGCGAAGTGTTCGAGATCCAGCGGGTCGCCGCCGCCTATGGACGGCCCTGCGGCTTCCACTTCCGCTACACGCCCGGCACGGACACGAGCGAAGCGAACGGTATCCAGGAGATGCTCGCGAACGCAGCCGCGCTCGGCGCGCCCGCCATCGCCTGTCACTTCAACAACCCCGGCTACAACCTCGTGCACGAGCTGCTGGTGCGGATGCGCGCGCAAGGCCACAACATGTGGGGCGAGCTCTACCCCTACGCGGCAGGCTCAACGGCGCTGAACGCCGTCTTCCTCGAACCGGAGATCTGGGTAGATCAGCTCGGCTACAAGTACGAGGAGACTATCCAGGATGCGCTGACCGGGGAATGGTACACGCAGGAGAGCCGCACGGAGATGATGGCGCGCGAGCCCGCGCGGCTGGTGCTGGCCTACAAGATGCCTGAGAGCGCCATCGTCGACTGGCTGCGGCTGCCTGACGTGGCGATCGCGTCAGACGGGATGCCGATCCTCGACGACAGCATCACATGGGATACGCCCTTCGAGGATCTGCCCAACACCCACCCACGCGGGGCCGGCACCTGCGCGCGGACGTTGCGCATGGGGCGCGAGAACGGCATCCCCCTGATGCAGAGCGTCGCCCAACTCAGCTGGAACTCGGCGCGCCCGCTCGGTCTTACGGGGCTGAGGGCGATGCAGGAGCGCGGGCGGATGCAGGAGGGCATGATCGCCGACATCACGATTTTCGACCCGGAGACAGTGACCGACAACGCCACCTACGCGCAGGGCAATCTGCCGTCCTCCGGCATTCCCTTCGTGATCGTCAACGGCGTGGTGGTGGTCGATGGCGGCGAGGTGCTGCGCGGCGTGAACCCAGGCCAGCCGATCCGCAACGAGCCGCAGGAAAGCTTGTTCGAGCCACTGGACGTCCATGCATGGACACAGGCCTTCTACGCCGTTCCGCAGGATTTCGGTGGCGGCGTGCCGAACTCGCAACCGGCCTACGACCCGCGCGTGATCCCGTGCTGCCAGTGACGCTGCATAAGGGGAAGCGCTCTTGCCAGATCGAAGGTCCGGCCAGCCGCAGAGTAGACCTTCGGTCACGACGCGGCGAGTGTCTGGTTGCCATCCTGCGGGACGAATGCTGCGCCGGACCCCAATGTCTGAGAAGGGTCTGAACTGCCGATCGCTGCTACCTTCACGAACGCGCGCTTCAGCTTGCTTGGCCGGAGTGACCCGACTGCCCCGCCAATTCAACCGGGAACGGATTCAACAGGCTCGCCAGCGTCGCCCCCGGCCCCTTCTTCCCGTCCAGAATGGCCTCGACGATGTCCGGCGCGAGCAGCGTCAGGCGCAGGACACGTGTCATGTACGAGGGCGCGATCCCCTCACGTTCGGCCAGTTCGGCGGTGGTGGCAAACTCGCCCGACTCCAACATCGGCTTCCACCGGAGGGCGCGCGTCAGCGCCTTGAGCAGCACGCTGTGGCGTCTCAATGTGGAGAAGGTTGGACGTCAGGCTCATCCCCTCCGCCACTTTCCGCCTGGAAGGCGTCGTTTTCTAAGATATTTTCGACAGCTCGCCGCCGGGCGCCCCACAACTCACCCCACGAACGAACTCTGCTGCGATCGCACCGTTTGGCACGGAGCCCGGTTGCCGCTTGAATGCACATCGCCACTGTGTCCTCTGACAAAGCGGTGTAGCGCCAGACACGTTGATCCGGCCCCGAACCCGCAGCCGCCCCCTGGGGGTAGCCGTATGACATGTGGGTTCTTGTCGGACCGACGCGCCCACAAAGTTTCGCTATCCCAATCTCGTCCTCGCGGCGCTTCGACCGAAATGGCGACCGCGTCCCCACGGAATGCCGTCCGAACCACGGAACGTCGCCCTCTCGCACCTGGTCGCGAGCGCATCATCCGCATGGCGGAGGCGCTCGTCAGCATCGCCGGCGCCCCCATGCTCATCCAGCATCGAAACGATGCGCTCAGCGATGAGCTCTGCGTGAAGAACTTCGGCAACCACAGCGGCAGTCGCTTCCAGACCCGAGCCCTGCAAAGCCCCCTCCCCGCTTCCTCCTGCGGAGCCATTTACCGGGTCGGTCCGCTTGGCGACTTTATCCTTCCCCCTCTTCGGTGATCCGGCGTCTGGTCGTATAGGCGGGAAGCCGTCGTTCGTCGCGATCGGCACGAACGACCGCTGCGGGCCAGGAGAGACTTGCGTTTCGGCGGCGGGAGAGATGGCTTGCGAACGGGACGCAGCAAGCGCCCGGCGCTATCCCGGGCGCGCGCGGCTCGGCGGTGCGCCGGTCCAGCGGCGGTAGGCGCGGCTGAAGCTGCCCGGGTGGCCGTAGCCGAGTTCGGCGGCGACCTGGGACAGGGCGTGGGCGCCCGTGCCCACCCGGGCGAGACCCGCGGCCTGGCGCGCCTCGTCGAGGATCTCGAAGAAGCTGGCGCCTTCCTCGGCGAGCCGGCGCTGGAAGGTTCGCCGGCTCATGCCCCCGCTGGCGGCCAGGTCGGCGAGCCGGGGCGTCGCGAAGGGAAGCATCGCGCGCACCAGCAGGCGAACGCCGTGCGCCAGCGTGCCGTCGCCGCGCAGGTCCGGCCAGAGGGGATCGGCCGCGACGTCCTGCGGCTGGGGGCCCGGGCGGGGAAGCGGCCGGTCGGCCAGACCCGCGGGCACGTGGATCTCCAGCGCGCCCTCCGGAGCGACCTCGAGGGCCGCGCCGAACCAGGGAGCGAGATGGGCCAGCCCCGCCTCCGGGTGAGGCCGCATGGAGATCCTGAGCCCCTCCAGCGCCCTTGGCGAGGCCAGACGGCACAGCGAGGCCACGATCGAGGCCACGTATTGCTGGACATAGTGGGCCGAGGCGTCGTCGCCGAAGCGGGTCGACCACAGGTCCGACAGGCGAAGCCCCTCCGGCCCGGAGGCGATCACGATCATCTCGTGGGTGCAGTGGCGGTGCATGTTGGCCGACGCACGCTCCAGCCCGTCGCGCAGGCGCGGCGCACCTAGGGCGCAATCGCCGAGCGGTCCGATGTCCTGGATGCCGTGGTCCGCGGCGGCTCGCGCCGGCAAGTCGGCGCCCTCGCGCTCCGACGCCCGCGTCAGCAGGGCGAGGCCGGCCGCCAGCGGGATGGGGGTCGCGGGCGATCCGCGCGGGAGCCAGCCGAGCCCTACGTCCGAGAGCGTCGCGTCGACGGGGCGGTCGTGCCGCTCCATCCAGTCGAGCAGCGGCGACACCGCCCCCGAGCATATCAGCGGAAACGTCGCCATCCCGTCCTCCCGCGCGCGCCTGCCGCCACCCTCGTCGATTTTGGCGCGGGATGCGAAGCGAGTTTCCGCCAAGTAGGTTAACCTCGCGTCGTTTGGCAAGCCGCAGCGTCTTGCGGCAGGGGGGAAGGGCGACGATGAACATCTTCGCGAAAGGCGCCGCGTCCGCGGCGCTGGTCATGCTCGCGGCCGCGCCGGCGGCGGCGCAGGACAATCGGCATGTCGGGATCACCGGGGCCGCATCGGAGGCCAACACCGCCGGCGGGCTCGACCGGCGCGCCTACTCTCCCTATGCCGACAGGAGCTTTCCAACGCGGCCGTTCTTCGGCGACACCCACCTGCACACCTCGTTCTCGATGGATGCGGGGGCCTTCGGAGCGCGCCTGGGCCCACGGGAGGCCTATCGCTTCGCGCGCGGCGAGCAAGTGACCTCGAGCACGGGACAGCCGGTGAAGCTGTCGCGCCCGCTCGACTTCCTGGTCGTCGCCGACCATTCGGACAACATGGGCTTCTTCCCGGCGCTGATGTCGGGCAAGCCGGACCTGCTGGCGGACCCGACCGGGCGGCGCTGGTACGACCTGATCCGCTCGGGCCAGGGCAACACCGCCGCGATGGAGGTGATCGTCGCCTTCTCGCACGACAAGTTCCCCAAGGCGCTGCTCTTCGATCCGGGGTCGCTGGGCTACAAGGACGCCTGGCAGCAGACCATCGACGCGGCCGAGGAGTTCAACGATCCCGGGACCTTCACCGCCTTCATCGGTTACGAGTGGACCTCGAACACCGACGGGAACAACCTGCACCGCAACATCATCTACCGCGACGGCGCGGCCCGCGCGCAGCTGATGCAGCCCTTCACGGTGCTGAAGCCCCAGGGCAGCGACGATCCGGTCGACCTGTGGAAGTGGATGGCCGCCTATGAGGAGAAGACCTCGGGCAGCGTGCTGGCGATCCCCCACAACGGGAACCTGTCCAACGGGATCATGTTCCCGACCGAGCAGGCCTTCGGCAAGGCGCTGGACGCCGAGTACGTGGAGAGCCGCGCCAGGTGGGAGCGGCTCTACGAGGTCAGCCAGACCAAGGGCACCGGCGAGTCCCACCCGATCCTGTCGCCCAACGACGAGTTCGCGGACTTCGAGCTCTGGGACAAGGGCAACCTCGACGGAAGCGTGGCCAAGACGAACGACATGCTGACCCGCGAATATGCGCGCGAGGCGCTCAAGACCGGCCTGGCGCTGGAGAAGCAGCTGGGGACCAACCCCTACAAGTTCGGCATGATCGCCAGCAGCGACGCGCACACCGGCCTCGCCGCGATGGAGGAGGAGAACTTCTTCGGCAAGACCGTGCCGCAGGAGCCGAAGCCGGAGCGGATCTCCGCCACCTTCGTGGCCAACCTCAAGACCGGCGTGCGGATCATGGACTGGGAGGTCGGGGCCTCGGGCTACGCCGCGGTCTGGGCGACCGACAACACCCGCGAGGCGATCTGGGACGCCATGCAGCGGCGCGAGACCTACGCCACCACCGGCCCGCGGATGATCGTGCGCTTCTTCGGCGGCTGGGAGTTCACGGAGGCGGACGCCGAGGACCGGATGCCCGCCTTCATCGGCTACGCGAAGGGCGTGCCGATGGGCGGCGACATGGCGCCCCCGCCCGAGGGCGCGGCCGCCCCCACCTTCCTGGTCGCCGCCCTGCGCGATCCGATCGGCGCCAACCTCGACCGCATCCAGATCGTCAAGGGCTGGATGGACGCCGCCGGGGAGCTGCACGAGACGATCCATGACGTGGCCTGGTCGGGCGATCGCGCGCCGGACGCGACGACGGGCAAGCTGCCCTCCGTCGGCGACACGGTCGACGTGGCCGCCGCGACCTACACCAACACCATCGGCGCCCCGGAACTGATCGCCACCTGGTCCGACCCGGAGTTCGACGCGAGCCAGTCGGCCTTCTACTACGCCCGCGTGATCGAGATCCCGACGCCGCGCTGGACCGCCTACGACGCCGCGCGCTTCGGCGTGACGGGGCCCGAGGGCACGCGCATGAAGATCGTCGAACGCGCCTACACCGCACCGATCTGGTACACCCCGGCGAAGTGAACGCCCCCGGCGCGCGCGCTCTGTGCGCGTCGGTCCCCCCTCCGTCCCCGTCTTCGCCCGAGCGCTCGACCCGCCTCGGCTTCCGCAAGACCGCGCGCCTCGGGCCCGGCCGCCAGGAGATTTTCCAGAATGATCCGCACGACCCGTTCCGCCGGATGGAGCGCCGCCCTGCTGCTGGGGGCCGTCCTGCTGGCCGGCTGCAGCGGCGCGCCCGTGGCGACCGAAGCCCGATCGACCACCGTCTCCGAGAGCGTCGCCTCGGTCGAGTCGATCGATCGCGCGACCCGCCAGGCGGTGCTGGTCGCGGACGACGGCGAGCGCATGGCCGTCACCGTCGACCCCGCCGCGGGACCGCTGGACGAGGTGTCGGCCGGCGATCTGGTGCAGGTGGTGGTGGTGGACCGCGCCGTCGCGCGCCTCGCCTCGCCCGAGGAGATGGACGCGGCCGCGCTTGTCGCCACGGTCGTGGGCCAGCGCGAAGGCCGCCCGGCCCGCGACGGCCTGCTGGCGACCCGGCAGATCGTCGAGGTCGTCGAGGTCACCGCCCCCGGCGACACGGTGCGCTACCGCGACGCCGACGGCGAGGTCCATACGATCACGGTCGAGAAGGCCGAGAACCGCGCCTTCGCCCGCAGCCTCTCGCGCGGGGACGAGGTGGTGATCGACATGGTCGCCACGGTCGCCATCTCCACCATCGGCCAGAACTGAGCCGTCTCCACGCGGGGCGGCGACGGCCGTCGCCCCGCCCCTCCGGCCGCCAGAGCCTTCGGCCGATCAGTATGGGCGATCCCGATGACTCTCTTCCGCATTCCGAATTCCCCGCCCGCATCCCGGCCGCGCCGCCGCGCCTTCGTTGCGGGCTTGGCGCTTCTGGCGACCCTGTTCGGGCCGGGAAGCGCCGCCGCGCAGTCGGACGAATGGACCTACCGCGCCACGGTTTACGGCTGGTTCTCGGCGCTGGACTCCAGCGTGGAGACCCGGCGCGGCAAGGTCGAGACCAGCCTGGACTTCGGCGACGTCTGGGATGCGCTCGACTTCGCCGGCTTCGCGGCCGTCGAGGCCCGCAGGAACCGCTGGAGCCTGCTGGCCGACATCAACTACAGCGCCCTCGGCGGAAGCGAGCCGACGCCCTTCGGCGTGCTGTTCAGCCGGGCGGAGGTCGACACCACGCTGCTGGTCGTCTCGGGCTACGTCGGCTACGCGCTGGTCGACACGCCCTCGATCCGCCTCGATGCGGCGGCCGGGCTGCGCTACATCGACCTCGATTTCGACACGCGCCTGGTCGCGGCGGCCGCCGCGCGCAACCGCGCCTTCTCGTCCTCGGACGGCTGGGTCGACCCGGTGGCGGGCCTGCGCCTTCACGTCCCGCTGACCGAGCGGCTCGGGTTCGACGCCTTCGGCGACGTCGGCGGCTTCGGCATCGGCGGCGCCTCGAGCCCCAGCTGGCAGATCTACGCCGGCCTCGGCTGGCGGGTCGGGGAGTCCTGGTCGCTGCGCGCCGGCTGGCGGTCGATGACCATCGACAAGGAGATCGACGGCCGCGACGTCTCGGTCGGCGTCCATGGCCCGGTCGCGGGGGTCTCCATTGCGTTCTGACGACGACGCGGCCGCCCGCGGGACAGGGCGGAGGGGGGGCGCGATCCTGCGCGCCGTCCTGGGCGAGCCTTTGCTGCACTTCGTCGTGCTCGGAGCCGGGATCTTCGCGCTCTTCGCCGTTCTGGACGACGCCCCGCCCCCGGCGGCGGCCGACCGGCTGGAAGTGACGACCGCCGACGCGGCGCGCCTCGCCGCGACCTTCGAGGCGACCTGGGGCCGCCCTCCTGCAGCCGACGAGCTCGCCGCGCTGGTCGATCGGCACGTCTCCGAAGAGGTGCTGGTGCGCGAGGCCCGCGCCCTGGGGCTCGACCGGGACGACGCGGCCGTGCGCCAGCGCCTGGCCCAGAAGATGCGCTTCGTGCTGGAGAGCGTGGCGGAGCACGAGCCGAGCGACGCCGACCTGCGCGCCCATCTCGCCGAGAATCCCGACCGGTTCCTCCGCCCGCCTCTCATCGCCTTCGAGCAGGTGCGGCTGGACGACGCCGGAGACGCCGACGCCGCCCTTTCCCGCCTGCGCGAGGGAGCCGCGCCCGAGACGCTCGGCGCACGGTCCCTGTTGCCGGCGGCGATGCCGCCCAGTCCGCCGGAGGTCGTCGACCGCACCTTCGGCCCCGATTTCTTCGCCCGGCTGGCGGCGCTGCCCCCGGGCGAATGGCAGGGCCCGGTGCAGAGCGCCTACGGCGTCCATGCCGTCCGCATCGTCGTCTCCACTCCCGGAGGCCTCCCTCCGCTGGACGAGATCCGCGAGGCGGTCGCGCGCGACTGGCGCGCCGCGCTGCGCGAACAGATGGCGCAGGCCCGCATCGAGGCGCTGAAGGCCCGCTACGAGGTCATCCTGCCGGACCTCGACGCGGCGGCGGCGAACCGATGAGACGCCTGCTTTCGATCCTCCTCCTGGCGCTGGGCGCGTTGGCGGCTCTGTCGCCGCTGCCCGCCCAGTCCCACGCGCTGGAGCCCGGCTTTCTGGAGCTGACCCCCCTCGCCGGGCAGGAGTGGCGCGCGACCTGGCGTCGGCCGGAGGTCCAGGGCCGCCCGATGCCCATCGAAGCCCTGCTTCCCGAGGGCTGCGTCCCGCGGCGCGGACCGCCGCCCGTCAGCGACGGGCGGGCCTTCGTTTCGGGCTGGATCGCCCGATGTCCGCACGGCATCGCCGGCGGCGAGATCCGTATCGAGGGGCTCGAGGCGACCCGCACCGATGTTCTGGTCCGCTATATCCTTGCCCCCGGCGGCGCGGTGCAGAGCGATCGGCTGACGCCCGACGCGCCCGCCTTTTCGCCGCCGCCGCCGAGGGGGCCGGCCGCGCTGCTGCTCGACTACGGCCGCCTGGGGTTCGAACACATCCTCGAGGGGTTCGACCACCTGCTGTTCGTCGCCGCGCTTCTGCTGCTGGTGCGACGGCTTCGTCCGCTGGCCGCGGCGATCACGGCCTTCACGCTCGGCCACAGCCTGTCGCTCGCGGCGGCGACGCTGGGCTGGCTGATCGTGCCCGCCCCTCCGGTCGAGGCGTCGATCGCGCTCTCCATCGCGGTGCTGGCGGCGGAGCTCGCCCGTCCGCCCGGCCGCGGCCTGCGGCTGACCGCGCGCCACCCCTGGGCGGTCGCCGCCGCCTTCGGTCTCCTGCACGGTCTGGGCTTCGCGGGCGCCCTGCGCGAGATTGGCCTGCCGCGGGGCGACGTCCCCCTGGCGCTGCTCGGTTTCAACCTCGGCGTAGAACTCGGCCAGCTGGCCTTCATCGCCGCGGTCCTGACCGCCCTGCGCCTCCTGACCCGCCTGGTCCCTCTCCCCGCCGCGACCCGGCGTCTGGCCGCCTACGCGACCGGGACCCTCGCCGCCTACTGGACCATCGAGCGGCTCGGCGCGATGCTCGCCTGAGGGACGCCCTGCGCGCCAGAGCCGGAGACCTTCGGACCGGACGCTGAAGCGCCGGACCTCTCGCTTCGTTCGATGCGGACGTCTCGAGGCCCAGGCCCAGGTTTCTGCGACGGGCCGCGGAGGGCGCCTCGCTGCCGTATATCGGCGTCGAGCGGGAAGCAGACATTTGATTGGAGCCATTTGAATGTCGGTTTTGGGCCGAAAGTGTCTTGGCCGCGTCGAGCGGATCCCCTCTTGTCACCGGGCGGCGGAGCGACGACGCGAGTCCTAGCCTTGGATGCCCTGGTTCGCGCACACCTCAGAAAGAGTGCGGTGGCGTGTCCCACGGCGGTATCCCCAAGTCTTCATTCGCAGGTGGGGCCAACGGGGCCGCCGGGGCCAACCCCTGCGACAGGAAAGGCCCCGGACGTCTCCGCCCCTACGGCTGGATCCAGAGCCCCGCCGCCCGCCTAGAGGTCCCCGCCCTCCTCGCCCTCGATGATCGCACGGAGTGCCGTCGCGTGCACAGCGTAGACCCGGGGGCGCTCGCCGTTCACTCGGGGCGCTTTCGTCGTCAGTCGACCGTCGGCATCGCGGCGGATGACGCCGAGATCGGCCAGGCGCCGCGCCGCGCGCTGGGGATCCAGTCCGCGCATTGTCTCCTCTTTCCAGATCGCCGGCTTCACGTAGCAGCTCGCGCCATCGAACCAACCGGCCATGTCCCGCACGGGCGACGGATTGAGGCGACCCGCGGCTTGACCGATGGCGACGAAGCGCGACGAACCGTACCGCTCGATGACCTTGGAAAGCTGCTCCACGATCTCCTGCATCTCGTGGCTCTCGCGACCGCCCCTGCCCTCCAGCCAGACTCGGAACACGGTGAGGACGGCTCCCTCGACGGCCTCTTCGGTCCACCCGACGATCCCTCTGGCGACGGCGAAGCTGCCGGCGGCGAAGATCAGGGCGAACCGGTCGAGCGCGCGGGAGACCTGGGCATCCATGCCGTCGAGCCCGACCCGTTCGATTGCCAGCAGGCGAAAGCGCTCCATCCGCTCGCGGCAGAACCTGCGCGCGGCGTCCGGGTCGGCGATGATCGCTTCCACGAACGCAGGGCCGGCCGCCCCGCAGCTTTCGGCGGTCAGGTCATTCAGCCTGTTGGCGACGGCCCCGCCGTCCGCATCGCCGTGCAGATCGTCGAAGACGCCATGCGCCCGATCGTCGATCGGCAGGTCAAGGAAGCGGACATGCCGACCGGCATACGTCTTGCCGCCGGCCTCCGCGACCTTGCGCTCGAGGCTCTGCTCGCCCGACGACAGGAAGTTCAGCCTCCAGGTCGCCTGCCTGCGGGCCGTGCCATTCTTGTTGGCGCGCACCTTTCCCCTGCCGTTGGCCAGCATGCAAGCGGCTGCGCCTGCCTCGCGGCCGTGCACCTCCCCGAGCTCGTCCAGAACCAGGAGCGTGCCGTTGCAGACCGACGCGACGCCCTCGAGGCCGTTCGCCGTGGCCCGCCATGTCTGGATGAAGTCCGCAGACCCCCAGACGGACGCCGCGACTTTCTGAATCGTGGTCTTGCCGCGGCTGGAGGCGCCGCGCAGGTGGAAGCCGCCGCCGGGCACGTTCAGCAACTCGAGCAACGGGCCCGAGAGCGCGACCAGGACGCCGAACATCACCGCGGGATCGCCAAGGCGGCGCTCCCCGATCGACCCGTCCCAATCGGAGAGGCCCCCTCGGCTGGTCATGGCCTGGGCGGCGTCGGCGTCGCTTTCGTGCCGTCGGATCACGTCACGCCTGCCGAGCGCCCGGTCGCCGCCGAGAACGAAGGCGTCGCACGCGTCGTCGACCCAGCCCATGCGCTCCACGACCAGAGCCCTGCGGGAAGGTTTCCACCTCTGCAGAAGGGTGTTGAGAGCCGACCGGCCCTTCGGCGAGGACTCGAGTTCGAAGCCCACCGACATCAATTCCTCTCGCAGCGCGGTCCCGTCGCCGGCGAACGGACGGGCCGGCGGATTCCACCTGTGAACACTGCCGTCAGGGTCCGTGATCTCGAGGACGCGCCCCCAATTGCCGCCATGGGCATCGCAGCTCAACGCGACGACCTTCACCGGCGAGCACAGGAACCGCGGCTGCTCTTCGCCTTTCTCGTCCTTGTCGAGCCGGAATATCCCGCTCTTGCGCAGCACGAAGCCCCTGGGCAGGCCGGCGGCCCCGGCGGCCCCGGTGGCCCCGCCGCGAGAGACGCTGCTCCCGAGCGCCGCGATGTCCAGCCAGGCAAGCGCCTGCTTAACGACCGGCTCGCCCATGAGGTCGGCGAGCGTGTTGAAGCCGAACACCGGGACGTCGCCCCGCACGAGGCGCGCAGCCGCGTCCTTCGCTTCGGCGAGCCTGGCGCCGAGCTCGGGGGCGCCGCCAGCCGCGACGCTGACCGCGTGCACCAAGGCGGCGACCGCCTCCACGTCCCAACCCTCCCGCAGCAGCATGCCATGCAACGCCATGGGGTAGTCATTCCGGCCGTGCGGCGGGCCCCAGCGCCTCGCGAGCAGCGCTACTGCCGCCGTCCGCCGGGCGGCCGACAGCAAGTCGGTCCCGTCGATTACGGCCGGGTCGCCGCCGACGTCCCACTCGACCGTCTCGCCGCCGGGATGGGTGGAGCCGGCCTGCTGACGGTTCGGTCGACATCCATGCCACTGCCTTGGAGCTAACGAAGAAGTGCCCTTTGGAGATGAAGAAGCGCCGCCATTTCCTCGAGCGCTTCAAGCGGCAGGCCGTCGAGCGTGCGCTCGAAAGCCAACCGCTCTTGCCCGAGGCCGAGGACCTGGGTCGTCACGAGACGGTGTTGCGGTGAGAGGGGATTCCGTTCTCGAACCCGGTCTGCACGGCGGCCCGCGATGCAGGTCCCGTCTTCGGCGGACCCGACCGCGGCGGACACGCCTCTGCAACGGCAGTTATCGCAGGCGCGGATGGAGGTCGCCATCCTAGAAAACGCCGCGCTCGTCGTCGGAGCGGCCAGCCGGCGAAGCACCGGTTGGGCGATGAGAATCGTGGCGTCTGGCCTGTCCGCATGCATTGCCAGGTGCTGGGCGCGTCGCCAAGCGGCTGCCAGTCCTTGCGGCACCTGCCTGAGAGCAGGCGCGCCGTTGCGAACCGAGGGTTGCTGGCGGAGACCCGGGCGCTCCATGCCGCGAGCCGAGCGATCTATGACGAACCACGCATGCCCGCGCGCTTGCGCGCGCACGAAAGATCTGTCGGCCGCCACCGGATCGCGCGACTGATACGCAGGGCGTGACCGCGCGGACCCATGGTCATGCCCCGAGGGTGCGCATGACCGACAGTCGCCAGGGCCACCCGATCGCGCCGAACCGTTTTCGCCGTAGCTTCACCGTGCCGAGGCCGAACCAGCGCTGGCTCGTCGAGCCGACCTATGCGCGCCCCGGCGTCGGCAGGCACTCGCGGGGCTTGCGCGGCCCCGCGGGAACCATGGTCAGCTTCACCTCGCGGCGCGGATCGACAGGCCTGACCGCAAGGTCGTCGGCGGAGCGGCGCGCGACACGCTGAACTCCTGCATCGCGTTCGAGGCGCTGGAGGCGGCCGTCGAAACACACCAACCTGCGCCAAGGCTCGTTCGTCATTGCGACTGGGGCGTCTGGGACGCAACGGGCGCATCCCTCTTATCACCATGCAGCCGCAGGGCCCACGCCATTCAAGTGAACGGCATCGATAACGCGCCGATGGAGAACGTCGTTCACATTCTCGACCTCGAGCGCATCCGCCATCGCATTTTCGCCGCCAGAACCGAGGCACGCTGCGACGTCTTCGTTTGCATCGAGAGCTTCAGCAATTCTCGGCGGCGGCATGCCGCGACAGGTTGCCGCTCGCCGGCCAACATGGAGCTAATGGCGGCCTGACGCCGTCCGCATTTCAAACCGCGCACAACCCAATTCCGCCGTTGGAAAACTTGCCGGCGCATTCGGGGCCCGCCCCGTCGCCCATAGCTGCGCGAGGACGCGAGGCCGAAGGGAGGCGACGCGCGAGCGGCCTCGGGAATCGGGACGACCCGCCGCATCCTGACGGTGCCGCGTACAGGCCCCCGCACCGACCGCTCCCGCTCGCCGGCAGGGGCGGAAATCGGAGATGTGGATCCGATCGCCTGCCGAAAGGCTCTCCGCGGCATCGTCCGCCGGCAGGTTCCTGATCGGCCAACCGCGGACTTCGTCGACTTGCTCGGAGGACGTCCGCTTCGGCCCCGCCCTCAAGATCGCGCATGCCCTTGACGAGCAATCCCTCGACTCGACGGGCGGGCCAGAGATCCACGACGGCGGGACCGGGCGCGACGGTCGTATAGGCGAGCCGCGTCCCTCAGGCGAACAGGGCGCCTAGCCACTCGATGACCCGGAACGCGGCCATCGCGCCGATGGCGTAGGCGGCGAAGCGAGGCGCGGCGGCGGGGACGGAGTGAGGCGGCGAAGCGCCGCGAGGGTGGCCAGGATCGCGGCGACGAAGGCGAGCTGGCCAAGCTCGACGCCGAATTTGAAGCACAGCAGCGCCAAGGGGACGTCGCCCTGAGGAAGGCCGATCTCCCGCAGGGTGCCGGCGGAGCCGAAGCCGTGGAGGAGGCCGGAGGCGAAGGCGATCGCCCAGGGGTGGCGGGAGGCGAGGCTGGGGCGGCCCTGGCGCAGGTGGATCGCCTCCACGGCCAAGACCAGGATCGAGAGGGCGATCAGGGTCTCGACCGGGGGCGGCGACAGGGAGACGTAGCCGAGGCTCGCCAGCGCCAGGGTGACGGAATACGCGGCTGTGAAGGCGGTGACCGTCTTCAGCGGCATCGACCAGCCGCGCACCGCCAGCGGCAGGGCGGCGACGAAAGCGAGGTGGTCGATGCCGGCGAGGATGCGCTCGACGCCCAGGCAGGTGCTGGTCGCGGCGGCCTGGAAGGGCGAGGGCGCGCGTTGGAACTCGACTGCGGGGGCGCTCGGCTCGAGCAGGACGCCATGGCGGGCGTCGTCGAGAAGCGAGCGGTTGACCAGCGCCTCGAGCGCGGCGCTCTCCAGTCCCTCGATGCGCAGGCTGGTCCCTCGCGGCGGGGCGTCGCCGTCGAGGGCGTGACGGAACAGGGCGAAGCCGTCGACGACGCGCTCACCCGGCATAGGGATCAGGGTGAAGGCGGGACGGATCGCGGAGACCGGGCCGTCGCGGGTCGGGGCCTTCCACAGCAGGTCGTAGCGGCCGGGGGCGCGTTCCTCGATCTGCAGGTAGGCGGGGCGGATCTCATGCGCCTGGACCGGGCTGGCGGCGGCCAGGAGCAGGAGGGGCGCGAGCACATGGCGCGTCGGGGGGGGGGACCCGCGACAGGGCCACGGCCGGGGCCGGGGCCAGGCGCTTCGGGGTCGGGGCGGGGCTGGCGCGGCTGGAAGCCTCCATGCGAGGGGCCGTGGCTGCGCGAACGCGCGGCTCGTCGGCTCGGGCACGCCCTGCGCCTTGATGCGCAGGTCGTATTTCGCCAGCAGCTCCCGGAACATGCCGTCCTGGGCCTCGAACCCGGCGTAGCAGCCGCACCGGCGGTCGACCGGCTCGCGGACCTCCTCGAACGGGGCGAGGCGGGCGGGCTGGCGTTCGCTCACCCGCACCAGGTGCAGGCCGAGGCCGGAGCGGACCGGGCCCGTCCCTTCGCCCACCGGCATCTCGGAGAGGGGTTCGGCGAAGCCCCGCCCGAAGGCGTTTTCGAGCGGCTGCGCAGGGGTGTCGCCCAGGCGTTGGGCAGCGAGAGCTTGTTGCGCCGGTCGGGCGGCGGCGCCTCGCCCGCGCGCAGGGCGGCGAGGCGGGCGTCGTCGGCCTTGGAAGGCAGGTGGAGGACCTGCTGGAAGGCGAAGACCGGCGGCAGGGTGAAGAGGTCCGCCCGCTCGGCATGGAGGGCGCGCACTGGTCCTCCGTCGAGGGCCGCAATAGGGCGCCCAGGTCGCTCGCCACCGCGTCCATCTTCTGGGCGAGGCGGGTGCGGATGATCTCGTCGTCCAGGTCGAGGCCCATCGCCAGCGCCTGGCGACGAAAGACTTCCTGGCGCAGGAACGCTCGACGGTGGCGGCGACGTCGGCGGGGCGGGGTCGCGCCGCCACCGGGCGCGCTGCAGGGTCGTCAGGTGGTCGAGGCGGCCTGGTCGAGCACGATGACCTGGCGATCCTCGACCGGGCCCGCGGGCGCGAGCCGGTACCAGGCGGCGAAGAGGATCGCCCCGCCGCCAGGAAATGCACCAACGGCTCGCGCAGGAACGCCCGCAGCGGGGTCCCGGCGCATCGGTTCGGGTCGCGCTACCTCAGTTCAAAACGTGCCGGATCGGCGAGACCCAGGCCCGTTCGACGATCTCGCGCTTCACCTCCGGGGGATAGGTCGCGCCGGCGTTGATTTCGTCGTAGAGGGTCCAGCCGGCGGTCGGCAGCGGCAGGGCGCGGACGTTGCGGAAGGCCTGCTGGTCGCGGTTCCGGTCAGGGTCGGTCAACACGCCCACCCATTCCGGATCGCCCCTCTCGGCGCCGAAGGCGCCGGTGGCGAGGTCGATGGGCGCGTCGATGGGGGTCACGGTTCCGTCGGCCTGCCGCCGGTCGCCCGAGGCGACGACGTCGAAAATCGCGTCGTGCCGCTTGCTGTTCTCGACCCGGCCCATGACGATCTGGATGCGGTCGAGGTTCGGCCCGATCGGGTCCTTCATCGCCCAGACCGGGGACTGGGGCGCCTCGGTCCCCGCGTCGTCGCCGCCCATCGGCAGGCCCTTGGCGTAGCCGTCGGCCGCTATGGCGTCGCAGCTGTCGCAGCGCTCGGCGATGCCCTGGCCCGCGAAGACGCGCACCTTCGCAGGGGCCGGAGGTGGCGAAGGTCTCCTTCACGAAGCCGCGGCCGCTGAACGGCTGGATGGCGACGGCGCTCTCGAAATCCGCGAACTCGTCGTCGGGCCGAAGTTGGGCGCCGCTTCCGAGTCGCCCTTCGTCTGCGTCATCTCGATCAGCGGCTCCGTGCTGGAGCGCCGCTCGGCGTAGGCTTTGCCGATGGGCACGCCTCTCAGGCTCGCCTCGGCGAAGTTCAGGCCCTTGGATTCGTTGAAGTTGCGGGGGATCGCGACGACCTGTTTCCCATCGTCGCGCTGCGCCTGCATCCAGGCGCGCAGCGCTCGGGGTCCACCGCCCTAGTTGGACGAGAACGGAACGTCCGGCATGTTGGCGTCGCGGAAGAACACGTTGCGATGCTGGTTCGAGCAGCCGGGGGCGGAGGTCCACTCATGGGCGTGGATCGTGGTGAAGACGCCGGGCGCGCCCTCGTTCATCAGGCTGCAGGCCTCGCCGATGAACTTGGAATGGTCGGTGACGGCGACGAAATCCAGCGGCCGCTCGATGCGGTGCAGGCTGCCGTCGACCATGATCGCCTCGTCCTTGTCGAAGGGACAGGCGTCGGCGGGGGGCGGGCTGTTGCCGGCGATGAAGGCGTCCATCAGACGCCGACGTGCACGTGCTGCCCGCCGAGTTACGCCTTTCTCAGCGGGTTGCGCGGGGCGTCTGCCTGGGACGCCTGCGCCAGGGCCGGCAGGGGGAGCGGCCAGCGGCAGGATCGCGCAGATGCGGGCGCGCAGGCGGGGGAGCACGGGCGATGGCGAACATGGGACGATGTCTGGACCAACCGAGCCGCGGCTCGCGCGACGGCTGAGCGAGGGGACGGGTCTTCGGCATGCAGGATGCCGCGGATCGTGGGAGGAAACCGCCCGCCTATGGGACATTCGAGACCCGGCGCGCTGGATCTCGCGGATCGGGAGGCGCTCGCCGGGCGCGGCCGGCTCGGCGCACAGACCCCGGCGCTGCGCGAGGCGGCGCCGGACGCCTGCGCAGCCCGCCGCTTCGCACGAGGAGAGACCGGCTTCGACGAGGGCGGCGAGCCGGGCGGCTTCCACGGCCTGGCCGAGGGCTGGCTCGACGTGATCATCGCCCCCGGCGGCGCGCCGCCGGCCCTGGTCCATGTCGCCGCCCGGGGCAGGTGGTACGGCGATTCCGCTCTGCCGACCCGCACGCTCCACCGCGGTACCCATGTGGTATGCACCGATCGCCTGATGGCCTCACTGCCCCTCCCGGGGCGGCGGAGCGCTCGCGTCGAGTGCGATCGGATGCGGCGGCGGGCGGCTAGGGCCGATGTTGGGGAGGGGGCCGTCGCCCTCCGCGGGCGCCCGAACGAGGGGCGGGTTCAGGTCGGCGCCAGGCGCGTGGTCGCCAGGAGCCGGCCCGGTCCGGAGACGCAGGGCGGCGCGGGGACGCGCCAGGCCGGGCGAAGGGGCATCAACCTTTCGGGACGGGGGCTCGCGAGGGGCCCGGCGGGCGTTGCGGGGAGGCGCGCCTCGGATCTCCGCCGGCGGCGTCGGATGCGGCCGCTTTGCGCGCGGCGCCCTCGCGCTCGGCGCGGGAGAGGGCCATCGCGCGGGACAGGCGGGTCAGGTCGTGGTGGTCGCGGAACAGGTCCTGTGCGATCTCTCGGCGGGAGGGGGGCTGGGCGGACATCGGCTCAGAGCTCCCGCAGCGACCGCGACAGGGCGTCGGAGAGGGGGGCGACGAGGTAGTCGACGGCCGTGCGCGCCTGGGTCGGGACGACGGCCGTGACGGGCATGCCGGGTTCGAGCGCCACGCCCTCGGGCGGGGCGGGGAAGGCGATGCGCATGGTGTAGGTGGGGTCCGCGCCGGCGTCGGAGCGCTCGGCGTCCTCGGTCAGCTCGGCGGAGATCAGCACGATGGCGCCGGGGAAGCCGCTCTGCTGGCGGGAGCGGACGCCCGGCAGGCGCAGCTCCACCGGCATGCCGGCGCGCAGACGCTCGCGCTCGGCCGGGGCGAGGCGCGCCTCGACCACCAGGGCGCCGCCGTCGGGCACGATCTCCATCAACGGCTCGCCGGCGCCGACCACGCCGCCCACGGTGGTGGCGCGCAGGCCCACCACCACGCCGGACGCGGGCGCCGGCACCCGGGCCCGGGCGATGCGGGCCTGCTCGGCGGCGATGGAGGGCGCCAGCTCCGCCAGCCGCGCCACCACCTCCGACAGCTCCGTCGAGACGCTCGAGAGGCGGCGCGAGCGGACGCGGGCATGGTCGAGACGGGCCTCGCCGGCGGCGGCCTCGGTCTCGGCGATGGCGGCTTCGAGCGACTCGCGCAGGCCCGAGAGGGCGGCGAGCTCCTGCTCGCGGGCGTTCAGCTGCGGCCGCGCGAGGCGGCCCCGGTCGGCGAGCTCCCGCGCGGCCTCGGCGTTCTCCTCGGCCAGGCGGCGCTGGGTCCGGATCGCGCGCAGCTCGGCCTCCTGCGCGCGAAGGCGGGCGGAGAGGCGGGTCAGCGCGCCGTCGAGCACCTGGTCCTCGGCGGCGATCTCGGCCTGGCGGGCGCGGAACAGCGCCTGCTGGCTGGCGATGGCGGCGACGAGGGCGCCACGGTCCGGCGCGCCCTGGGCGCGGGCGGCGGCGAAGTCGGGGGCGGGGGCGCCGTCGCGCTCGGCCTCCAGCCGCGCGCGGCGGGCGAGCAGCGAGTCCCGCTCGGCGGAGAGGGAGGCGAGCGCGGCCTCGGCCTGGGACGCGTCCAGGCGGATCAGCGTGTCGCCGGCCCGCACCCGGTCGCCGTCGCGCACCGGGATCTGGGCGACGATGCCGCCGTCGAGATGCTGCACGGTCTTCACGTCGCCCTCGACCTTGAAGCGGCCCTCGGCGATCACCGCGCCCGACAGGGGGGCGGTCCACAGCCATAGCCCGAAGCCGGCCGCGGCCAGGCCCAGCGCGACGCCCGCGCGCAGCAGCGGCTTGCCGACGCCGTCGGCGGCGACGGGAGAGGGGGTCGGGCGGGGGGCGGTCATCGGGCGGCCTCCTTCAGGGGCTGGGCGGCGGGCGCGGCGGCGGGGGACGCCGGCCCGATGGTCCGGCGCATCAGCTCGATCACCCGCTCGCGCGGCTCGAACTGCTCGATCATGCCGTCGCGCATCAGCGCGATGCGGTCGGCGAGCGCGGCCATCACCGGCTTGTGGGAGACGACGATCACGGTGACGCCGGCCGCCTTCAGGGCGCGGATCGCGTTCAGCGCGGCGACCTCGCCCTCGGCGTCGGCCTGGGAGGTGGGCTGGTCGAGCACCACCAGCGCCGGCGCGCCGAACAGCGCGCGGGCCAGCGCCACCCGCTGGCGCAGGCCCGGCGTCAGGTCGCGGCCGCCGGGGCCGACCTGGAAGCCGAGGCCGCCGGGAAGCCGCTCGATCGCCTGGCGCAGGCCGGCGGCGTCGACGGCGGCCTGGATCTCCGCCTCCGAGGCCTCGGAGAAGCCGGCGATGTTCTCGGCCACGGCGCCGGCGTGCAGCTCGACGTCCTGGGGCATCCAGCCGATCAGGCGGGCGCGGGCGCGCGGGTCCATGGCGGCGGGCTCGACGCCCGCCACCCGCGCCTGGCCGCCGTCGAGCGGGACGACGCCGGCCAGGGCCCGGGCGAGGGTGGACTTGCCGGCGCCGCTTTCGCCGACCACGGCCACGACCTCGCCGGCGGCGATCTCGGCCGAGACGCCGCGCAGGGCGGGGCGGCGGTCGACGGGCAGCAGAACCGTGGCGCGGCGGGCCTCGACCGCGGCGCCGGCGCCGGTCAGGCGCACCGGGGCCGCGGCGGGCGGCGCGGGGGCGCGGCGGGTCAGGCGGTCGAGCGCCTCGCGCGCGGCCGAGGCCTG
The DNA here is from genome assembly GCF_029223255.1 of Albimonas marina. Taxonomy (GTDB): domain Bacteria; phylum Pseudomonadota; class Alphaproteobacteria; order Rhodobacterales; family Rhodobacteraceae; genus Albimonas. The sequence continues at coordinate 707,531 of NZ_JARHUC010000004.1, read as the reverse complement.
GCGCAGGGCGCCCAGGAGGGATTCCATCGGCCCCAGCGCGCGGCCGGCGAGGATCGCGGCGGCCAGCATCGCCGCGGGGGCGAGCTGGCCCTCCAGCGTCAGCACCGCGCCGGCGGCCAGCGCCGCGCTGTGGGCGACCATGCGCACGGTGCGGGTGAAGGCGCCGATGGCGGCCGCGCCCTCGTCCACCGACTGGCGCAGGCCGCCCAGGGCCAGCACGCCCGCGGTCAGGCGGGCGGAGAGGCCGGCGCGCGCCCCGAAGGCCGCCAGGTCGCCGCGGTCGGCGTCGAGCACGCCGCCCAACTCGCGCAGCTCCGCCTCGCCGGCCGCGATCCGCCGCTCCCGCACGCGGGAGCGCCAGCGGCCGACCATCACCGCGGCGAGGATCATCGCGGCGCCCAGCGTCGCCACCAGCCCCAGCAGGGGGTGCAGCAGGAACAGCAGGCACAGGAACAGGAGCGTGAAGGGCGCGTCGCACAGGGTCGTCGCGCCCGAGCCCGCCAGGAAGGCGCGCAGCACGCCGAGGTCGCGCAGCCGGTCCGCCTGGCGGCCCTGGGGCGCGGCCTCGGCCAGACGCCGCTCGGCCCTTGCGGCGGCGCGCGCCAGCAGTCGTCCGCGGGCGGCGTCGGCGGCGCCCATGGCGGCCAGCGCCAGCAGCAGCACCACCGACAGCGAGGCCAACGTCTCGAGGCTGCGGGAGTTCAGCACCCGGCCGTAGAGCTGCATCATGTAGAGCGGCGAGGCCAGGAACAGCGTGTTCACCGCCAGGCTGAACCCCATCGCCAGCGCCAGGTGAGGGGCCAGCGCCGCGCGCAGTCGCTCGCGCGCCTCGGCATCGGGTTCGAGCGGTGTCCTGGGCATCTGGGTCTCCGGTGCGGCTGGGAACGGCGGGACGGGGGGCGGCGGAACGCGTCGTGGGGGAGAGGGCGAGGGGGCGGCCGCGGCGCGACGGCGCGCCGCGGCCTGGGGGCCCGGGCCGGTTTCCCCGACGGCCCGGGCCGTCCGGCCCGTCCCCCCTTGTCCCGGGCGCGCGGCGCTGGGTGCGGGACCCCGCGCGCCCGGGTGGGGAGGGATCAGGCCGCGGTCGCGTCGGCCATCGGCGCTCAGCCCATGGCCGAGGCGTCGTCGTCCAGGTCGGGCATGTCCGGCAGGCTCGTCGCGACGAAGGGCTCGACGCTCTCGGCCCCGGGCGCGTCGGCGCTGGCGACGGAGGCCGCCTCCATGTCCGCTTCCATCGCCGACAGGGCGGCGGGGGGCGCGACGGAGGTGCTCGACAGCATGCCGTCGCCGTCGACCACCAGGTATTCCATCGTCCCGTCCGCCACGTCGTCCGAGAAGCCGGCCAGCGTGTAGGTGTTGTCGGCGTTGCCGAGCACGAACTCGTTGGCCTGGGTGGCCTCGGCGCCGTAGCCGATGGCGGCCGAGTTGGCGAAGTTCGCGCTCGCCGCCTCGCCGACCGCCAGCGAGAAGTCGCCGCCCGCCTCGGCCAGGTGGCCGAACGCGTGGGCCCGCTCGCCGGTCGCCTCGGCCTGCCAGCCGAAGGCGGTGGCGGCGGTGTTGGAGGCGACGCTCTCGCCGCCGACCGCGGTCGTGGACGTGCCGTTCGCCATGGCGTTGTCGCCGATGGCGAGCGAGTCGGTCCCCGAGGCCGAGGCCTGGTTGCCGATGGCGGTCGAGAGGTCCGAGGTCGCGTTGGCGTCCTCGCCGACCGCGAGGCTGCGCACCCCGTCGGCGTTGGCGAGGTGCCCGAAGGCCTGCGCCCGCTCCGCCCCCGCCGAGGCCTGCCAGCCGATGGCGGTGGCGCCCGGGCCGGAGGTCATGCTCTCGCCGCCGACCGAGGTCGTGGACGGGCCGGCGGCCATCGCCGCGTCGCCGAAGGCGATGGCGTCGATGCCCGAGGCGACCGCCATGTTGCCGATGGCGGTGGCGTTGTCGGTCTGGGCGTTGGCCGCCTCGCCGACCGCGAGGCTGCGCACCCCGTCGGCGGAGGCGAGATGCCCGAAGGCCTGCGCCCGCTCGGCCGTGGCCGAGGCCTGCCAGCCGACGGCCGTCGTGCCGGGCCCCTCGGTGACCGTCTCGCCGCCGATGGAGGTGGTCGAAGGGCCGCTCGCCATGGCGTTGTCGCCGATGGCGACGGCGTCGACGCCGTCGGCCATCGCCATGTTGCCGATGGCGGTCGCGTTGTCCGAGGCCGCCGTCGCCGCCTCGCCGACCGCCAGGCTGCGCACCCCGTCGGCCGAGGCGAGATGCCCGAAGGCCTGCGCCCGCTCGGCGGTGGCCGAGGCCTGCCAGCCGACGGCGGTCGTGCCGGGACCCTCGGTGACCGTCTCGCCGCCGATGGAGGTGGTGGACGGGCCGGTCGCCATGGCGTTGTCGCCGATGGCCAGCGCGTCGACCCCGTCGGCCATCGCCATGTTGCCGATGGCGGTGGCGTTGGCGGAGGAGGCGGTGGCGGCCTCGCCGATCGCCAGGCTGCGCTCGCCGGCGGCGGAGGCGAGGTGGCCGATGGCGTGGGCCCGCTCGCCGACCGCCGAGGCCTGCCAGCCGAAGGCCGTCGCCGCCGTGCCGCTCGCCGTGCTCAGGGCGCCGACCGCGGTCGAGGAGGTCCCCATCGCCGTCGCCTGCGCGCCGAGCGCCAGCGCGTCCTGGCCGTCGGCGCTCGCCTTCATGCCCAGGGCCACGGACTGGTCGCCCGCGGCCATGCTCTTCTTGCCTAGCGCCAGCGCGTCGGAGCCCGAGGCCTCGGCCTTCTTGCCGATGGCCACCGCGGCCTCGCCCGAGGCGGAGGCCCGCTTGCCGATGGCGATGGCGTCGTCGCCCGACGCCTCGGTGCGCTTGCCCAGCGCCATGGCGTGCTCGCCGGTGGCGCTCGCCCAGAAGCCGATCTCGAATTCGCTGTCAGGCCCGCGGAACAGGCGATTGAGTTTTCCAAGCATGCCCAAGGCAACGCCTCCTCTGTTTTCCCTCGTCCCCGCCCGCCGGCGAACCCGGCGGGCGGGAGGGGTCATGAGGGGAACGCAGGGCGGGAGGCGTCTGGATGCAGCGATCCGAAAAAAGTTTCGGAAAAAACGAAGGGGCCCCGTAGGGCCCCCGGCGCAGGTCGGATCGGGGCGGGCGCCGCGGGCCTAGAGCGGCCGCTGCGCCAGCCCCTTGCCCACGATCGGGCCGGTGGGCAGGCCGGTGGGCGAGCCGCCCGGCGGCTCGATGGTGATCTCGTAGAGCTGGCCGGTCGCGGGCCGCGGCAGGTCCGGCCCGTCGACGATCGCGCGCATCGCCCGCCCCAGCACCCCCAGCGAGACGGGCGGCCCGTCCGCATCGGGCTTGGTCCAGATCTGCAGCACCTGGGCGCCCTCGGGAGAGAAATCCTCCAGCGGCGTGACCCGCAGGCTGTCGTCGTCGAAGGCCTCGATCAGCGCGACCGAGCCGCCGTCGTCGTCGAGCAGGATCGCCATCACCGCGGGCTGCGGCGTGAACAGATCGAGGGCGAGCACGGCGGCCAGCGCCAGGCTCGCCGCCGTCGTCGCGCCCGCCAGGATCTTCCAGCCCCGGCCCGTCCGCGCAGCCGGCCGCGGGACGGCGCGGGCGCCGGCGCGCATCGGCGGCGCGGGCCGGGCGGCGGCCGGGGCCGCGCGGCCCCGCTCCGCCGACAGCTCGGCCTGCAGGCTCTCCCACGCGCCGGGCGACATCGGCGCGGGCGGCGCCGTCAGATCCACGTCGTGCCAGTCCGCCGAGAGCGCGCGCACCTCGGCCGCGAGCGCGGCGTCCTCGGCATCGGCGGGCGCGGCGATGCGCGCCTCGACCTCGGCCCGCGCCTCGGGCTCCAGCCGGCCGAGCACATAGGCTTCGGCGAGCTCCTGCGACGCGCTCATGACAGGCACTCCCGCAGCGAGAGCAGCGCCCGGCGCATCCAGCTCTTCACCGTGCCCAGCGGACGGCCGAGCTTGCCGGCGATCTCCTCCTGGGTCAGGCCGACCACGTAGGACAGCAGCAGCGAGCGGCGCGGCGCGGCCTCGATCGCCTCGAGGCAGCCCGCCAGCCGTCCGTCGCGGTCGAGCGTCTCCCAGGCGTGGTCCACCGCGGCCTCGCGCAGGCGGTCGAGATCCTCGGGCGCCAGGGCGTCCTCCTGCGGGCGCGAGCGCAGCAGGTCGATGGCCCGGAAGCGCGCGATGGTGCACATCCACGCGCGGGCCGAGCCGAGCGCGGGGTCGAACCGGCGCGCATTGCGCCAGATCTGCAGGAACGCCTCCTGCACCGCCTCCTCGGCCATGTCGCTCCGGTGGAGCACGCGCATCGCTATGCCTTTCATCCGCGAGGCCTCGGCGTCGAACAGCGCCTTGAGGGCCCGCTCGTCGCCGTTCGCGCAGCGTTCGAGCAGGCGTTCCAGTTCGTCGTCCTCGCGGACCATCGCAGCTCCCATCTCCCCCGACCGGCCCGTCGCCCCGACCGGTTCTGCAAAAGGTCTAGCAAGCCTCGTTTCAGGGGGAAACGGGCCATCGTCCGCGTTTGGATGCAGCCGACCGCGGATTAGCCGGAGAATAGGGACGGGACCGGCGGGTCAGATCCAGAACAGCAGGATCGCGCACCAGGCGGCGGCGGCGGAGGCGAGCAGCACCGGCCAGCCGGTCCTGGGGAAATCGGCGAAGCGGTAGTCGCCGAGGCCCAGCGCCAGCGTGTTGTTGTGATGCCCGAACGGGGTGAGAAAATCGAGAGAGGCGCCGATCGCCAGCGCGACCAGGAACGGCTCGGGCGGCGCGGCGGAGGCGCGGGCGAACTCGACCGCCACCGGCGCGAGGGCCACGACCAGGGCCGCGTTGTTGACCAGGGGCGTCAGGGCCGCGGCGAGAAGCAGGATCGCGCCCACGGCCAGCGGCGTCGAGCCGCTCGGGAACAGGCCCGCCAGAGCGGCGGCGAGGCTCGCGGCGGCGCCCGTCGACGCCACCGCCTCGCCCAGCGGGACCATCGCCGCCAGCATCACGATCACGCCCCAGTCCAGCGAGGCGAGCGCCGGGCGCAGCCGCAGCGCCCCGCCCAACATCAGGGCCAGCGTCACCGCGCCGAAGGCCGCGGCCGGATCGGCCAGGCCGAAGCCCGCCGCGAGGACGCCCAGGGCGAAGGCGGCCAGCGGCCACAGCGGCGGGACCGGGCCCGCCCCGGGGTCTGCGCCGGCCAGGAGGAGCGCGTCGCGCTCGCCCAGCGCGCGGCGCAGCGCCCCGGGCGGCCCCTCCAGGTGCAGCACGTCGCCGACGCCCAGCCGCAGGTCCGCCAGCCGCCCGTCGAGGCGCCGGGACCGGGGCCCCAGCCCGACCGCGACCAGCCGGGCGCCGGCGTCCTCGAGAAAGGCGAGCGCGCCGGCGGGCGAGCCGACCAGGGGCGAGGCGGGGGCGATCACGGCCTGCGCGGCCTCGGACTCGCGCAGGGGCGCGGGCGCGGCGAGGTCCACCTCGCCCGCGGCGCGCAGCGCGTCGAGGACGGGCATCTCGGTCTCCGCCAGCAGCAGGTCGCCCGCCGCTAGCGAGGTCCGCGGCCAGAGCGGCGACACCGCGCGCCCCTGCCGCGTGATCGCCCGCACGGCGAAGCCGCGCGGCAGCCCGGCGAGGGTCCGCCCGACGAGGGCCGAGCCTGGAGGCAGCGTCAGCTCCGCCGCGACCGGGCCCGGGGAGGCCGCCTCCTCCTCCTGCGGGTCGGCGTCCAGGACCCGGGGCGCCCAGAGCAGCAGCGCCGCCAGTCCCGCCAGCGCCGCGGGCGCCCCGGCCAGCGCGAAAGCGAAGAAGCCGAAGCCCTCGCCCGTCGCGTCGGCCAGCGCCTCGCTCGCCAGCAGGTTGGGGGGCGTGCCGATCAGGGTGCAGAGGCCCCCCAGAAGGGTGGCGTAGGAGACGGGGAGCAGGATCGACCGCGGCGCCAGCCCGGCGCGCCGGGCCGCGGCCCGGACCACGGGCAGCATCAGGGCGAAGGCGCCGACGTTGTTCATCACGCTCGACAGCGCCGCCGACAGCGCCACGAGGATCGCCCGCGCGCGTCCCGCGCCTGCGGCGCGCGCCGGCAGCCGCGCGACCAGGGCCTCGAGCAGGCGCGCGCGCGACAGCAGGCGCACGATCAGCAGGATCTCGACCACGGTGATCACCGCCGGGTTGGCGAAGCCCGAGAACAACCGGTCCGCCGGCACCAGTCCGGCGACGCCCCCCAGCGCCAACCCCGACAGCGCCACCGCCTCCAGCCGGAGGCGGCCGGAGGCGAAGGCGGCCAGAAGGCCTGCCAGCAGGGCGAGAATCGCGATCTGGTCCGCGGTCATCGTCTCGGCGCGGGAAGGAGCGGCGGCGGAGCCAAGCACGGCGGCCGCGGCGATGAAAGGGTCCGCGGCCCGCCGGCAGGTTCCGGACGGGTCGCGCAGGGCGGGCGTCCGTCGAGGGCGCTCAGACGGCGGCCCGCCCCGTCATGCGCCCCGGCATCGCCAGCAGGTCGCCGAGCGTCGCCGCGGCCTGCGCGGCCTGGCGGACGATCTCCGGCACGGCCGTGATCTCGAACAGGCTTCCCTGGCCGAGGGGGCCCAGCGCGAAGAGGCCGGAGAGGTCGCCGCCCCGCGGGCTCCACAGGCGCCCGTCGGCGGCGACGCGCAGGCCCAGCCCCGATGGATCGGGCGCGGCCAGCCCCTGCGCCGCCAGCGAGGCGGGCAGCGGCGCCGCCAGTTCGGGACGGTGGCCGGAGCAGTCGATGGCGATGTCGACGCCCAGCGTCTCGGGCGTCCGCGCTCCGCGCCAGACGACGCGCAGCCGGCAGGGGGCCTCGCCGACCGCCTCGAGCACCCGGCCGGGGCGCAGGCGCGTGCGGGGGCGGGCGAGCTCGGCGGCCAGCCGCGCGTGCTGGGCGGGCGGCAGACGGTGGCGGTGGGCGTCCCAGAACGGGCGCAGGTGGCGCAGGAAGCGGGCGCGGTCGGCCTCGCTCAACGCCTGCCAGATCGCCTGGGCGTGGGGGCGCAGGCGGTTGACCTCGCCCTGCCAGGGCCGGCCCTCGGCCTCGGCCCGGCCGCAGGCGGCGCGCAGGTCGCGCACCAGCTCCGCCAGGCGCGCGCCGGCAGGGACCTGCAGGGCGGGCGGACGGACCGCGGTCTCGGCATGCGGGCGCGGGACGAGGCCGCGGCGGGAGATCACCGTGACCTCGGCCTCGCAGCCCTCGGCCCGCAGGCGCGGCAGCACGTCGACCATGGTCAGGCCGCTCCCCACCAGCGCCACGCGGCGGGCGCGGGCCAGCGCCTGCGCGGGGATCGGCGCGTGCGGGCAGCGGCCGAAGCGCGGGCGCGGCGCGTCGTAGCCGGTGGCGAGGATCACCGCCTGCGCCTGCAGCGCCGGCCCCTGGTCGAGCGCCACCGCATAGCCCCCGCCCGGCGCCGGGGCGATGTCGAGCGCCTCCCGCTCCAGCCGCTCGAGCGAGACCTCGTCGCGTGCGGCCGCGGCCTCGTCCAGGCGCCTGCGCACGTAGTTGGCGAACAGCGCGCGCGGGGCGAAGCCGTCGGCGATCGCGGCCCGCTCGGCGGGGTCGGTCTCGGCGCCGGTCAGGCAGGCCATCCAGCCGGCGAAATCGCCCGGCCGGCCGGAGAGGATCGACAGATCCCGCGCCCGCACTTTCAGCAACTCCCCCGCCGGGGCCCGCCCGAAGGCGAGGCCGCCCCCGCGGGAGCGGTCGCGGTCCACGATCGTGATCGCCAGCGGGCCGCGCGCGGCCTCGACCAGGGCGATGGCGGCGGCGGCGCCGGTGAAGCCGCAGCCCAGGATCGCCACGCGGGGCGGCGCATGGCGGGCCACCAGCCCGCGCGCCCGGGCGAGCGCGTCGCGACGGTCAGCCATGGGCGAGCCTGCGGACCGGCGCCGGCCGCGCGGGACGTCCCGCGCCCTCCAGCGGGTAGAGGCGGAAGGCCGTGGGCCGGAAGGCGATCCGGCCGCCCGGCGCGAAGGCCTGCGCCAGCGGCAGGTCCAGCTCGACCCGTCGACGCGCGCCGTCCAGCTCCAGCTCCACCCGGCGCACGCCCGCGATGCGGCGGCCGCCGACGACCGCCCCGGCCAGGCCGCCCGCGCCGTCGCCCACCACCGCCTGGTGGGGGCGGAAGAACAGCTCCGCCGGCCCCTCCCAGTCGGCGCGCAGGCCCGTGGGGCGGTCGTCGAGAAGGACCTCGCCCCCCGCCACCCGCACCGGCAGGCGCGAGCTTTCGCCGATGAAGCCATGCACGAAGGCGGTGGCGGGGCGGTCGTAGACCTCGTCCGGCGTCGCGGCCTGCTCGATGCGGCCCCGGCTCATCACCACCACGCGGTCGGCGAGCTCCAGCGCCTCCTCCTGGTCATGGGTGACGAAGACGGTGGTGTGGCCGGTGCGGTCGTGCAGCTCCCGCAGCCAGCGGCGCAGGTCGCGGCGGACCTGGGCGTCGAGCGCGCCGAAGGGCTCGTCCAGCAGCAGCACGCGGGGCTCGATCGCCAGCGCCCGGGCCAGGGCCACGCGCTGGCGCTGGCCGCCCGAAAGCTGGGGCGGATAGCGCTTTTCCAGCCCGTCGAGCTGCACCAGCTCCAGCAGCTCCCGCGCGCGCCGGTCGATCTCGGCGCGGGCGGGGCGCAGGGCGCGCGGCCGGGCCGAGAGGCCGAAGCCCACGTTCTCCAGCACCGTCATGTGGCGGAACAGGGCGTAGTGCTGGAACACGAACCCCACCCGGCGGGCCTGCACGCTCAGGCGCGAGGCGTCCTCCTCCCCGAACAGGATCCGCCCCGCGCCCGGCGTCTCCAGCCCCGCGATCAAACGCAGCAGCGTGGTCTTGCCGGAGCCAGAGGGCCCGACCAGCGCCGCCAGCTCCCCCGAGGCGATGTCGAGCGACACGTCGTGCAGGGCGGGATGGCTGTCGAATGCCTTGGCGACGGCTTCGATGCGGACGTCCATGGGATCGCCTCCTCAGCGCGCGCGGCCGGAAGCGCCGCCGAGGCGGGCTTCGAGGGCCGTCTTCAGAACCAGGGTGACCAGCGCCAGCAGCGCCAGCAGGGAGGCCACGGCGAAGGCGGCCTGGAAGCTGTATTCGTTGTAGAGGATCTCGACATGCAGCGGCATGGTGTTGGTCAGGCCGCGGATGTGGCCCGAGACGACCGAGACCGCCCCGAACTCCCCCATCGCCCGGGCGTTGCACAGGAGCACGCCGTAGAGCAGGCCCCAGCGCACGTTGGGCAGCGTCACCCGCGCGAAGGTCCGCCAGCCCGAGGCGCCGAGCGACAGCGCCGCCTCCTCCTCGGTCGTGCCCTGGGCCTGCATCAGCGGGATCAGCTCGCGCGCGACGAACGGCACGGTGACGAAGACGGTGGCCAGCACGATGCCCGGCACGGCGAACAGCACCTGCACCCCTTGCGAGGCCAGCCACGGTCCCAGCGCCGATCCCGCCCCGAGCAGCAGCACGTAGATCAGCCCCGCGATCACCGGCGAGACCGAGAACGGCAGGTCGATCAGCGAGATCAGCAGCGCCTTGCCGCGGAACTCGTGCTTGGCGACCGCCCAGGCCGCGGCCAGCCCGAACACGCAGTTCAGGGGCACGGCGACGGCGGCGACCAGCAGGGTCAGGCGGATGGCCGACAGCGCGTCCGGCTCGGTCAGCGCCGCGACCCAGGCGCCGACCCCGGCCGAGAGCGCCTGCGCGAAGACCGCGACCAGCGGGGCGAGCAGGAACAGCGCCAGGAACAGCACCGAGGCTGCGATCAGGCCCGCGCGGACGCCCGGCCTCTCGTCGGTGCAGTCGGCCGGCCCGGCGCCGGGCCAGGCGGGGAAGAACAGGCTGCGGGCGATGTCAACCATGACCGTATCTCCGACGGCTCCAGGCCTGGAGCGAGTTGATCGCCAGCAGCATCGCGAACGAGATCGCGAGCATCAGCGCGGCGACGGCGGTGGCGGCGGCGTAGTTGAATTCCTCGAGCCGGATCACGATCAGCAGGGGCGCGACCTCGGAGCGATACGGCAGGTTCCCGGCGATGAAGATCACCGAGCCGTACTCCCCCACCCCCCGCGCGAAGGCGAGCGCGAAGCCGGTCAGCAGCGCGGGCGAGAGCGAGGGCGCCAGCACCCGGAACACCGTCCGCGCGCGGGAGGCGCCGAGCGTGGCCGAGGCCTCCTCGATCTCGCGCTCGATCTCCTCCATCACCGGCTGCACGGTGCGAACCACGAAGGGCAGGCCCACGAAGACCAGCGCCACGACGATGCCCAGCGGCGTCCAGGCGATCTTCAGCCCCAGCGCCGCCAGAGGCGCGCCGATCCAGCCGTCGGGGGCGTAGAGCGCGGTCAGCGCGATGCCGGCCACCGCGGTCGGCAGGGCGAAGGGCAGGTCCACCATCGCGTCCAGCAGCGGCCGCCCGGGAAAGCGGTAGCGCACCAGCACCCAGGCGACGAGCGCGCCGAACGCCACGTTGATCGCCGCCGCCGCCAGCGCGCAGCCGAAGGAGATCTTCAGCGCCGCCAGCGTGCGCTCGTCCGTGGCGAGGCGGAGGAACGCCTCCCAGCCCAGGTCCGCCGTGCGCCAGACCACGCCCGACAGCGGGATCAGCACCACCAGCGACAGGTAGAGGATCGTGAAGCCCAGCGTCAGCCCGAAGCCCGGGATGACGCTGGGCCGCCGGATCGCGGGAAGCGCCAGCGCCATGGCTCAGTTCCCCGGCCGGTAGAGGCGGTCGAAGACGCCGCCGTCGGCGAAATGGGTCTTCTGCGCCTGCGCCCAGGAGCCGAAGACGTCCTCGACCCGCACCCGCTCCACCTCCGGGAACAGGCGCATGTGCTCGGGGTCCGCCAGTTCGGGCTTCGCCGGGCGGTAGTGGTGCCTGGCGGCCAGCTTCTGGCCGGTCTCGGAATAGAGGAAGTCGAGGTAGGCCTGCGCCGTCTGCGTCGTGCCGTTCGCCTCGGCGTTGGCGGCGACGAGCGCGACCGGCGGCTCGGCCAGGATCGAGATCGAGGGCACCACGATCTCGAACGCGTCCGCGCCCAGCTCGTCGAGCGAAAGATACGCCTCGTTCTCCCAGGCCAGCAGCACGTCGCCGATGCCGCGCTGGGTGAAGGTCAGGGTCGCGCCGCGCGCGCCCGTGTCCAGCACCGGCACGTTGCGGAAGAGCGAGGCGACGTAGGCCTCGACGTTCGCCGCGTCGCCGGCGAATTCCCGCTGCGCCCAGATCCAGGCCGCGAGATAGTTCCACCGCGCCCCGCCCGAGGTCTTGGGATTGGGGGTGATCACGGCCACGTCCTCGCGCGCGAGGTCGTCCCAGTCCGCGATCCCCTTGGGGTTCCCCTTCCGCACCAGGAACACGATGGTCGAGGTGTAGGGGCTCGAGGCGTCGGGCAGGCGCTCCCGCCAGTCGGCGGGGATCTTGCCGGTCCGCTCCGCGATGGCGTCGATGTCCACCGAGATCGCCAGCGAGACCACGTCCGCCGGCAGCCCGTCGATGACCGAGCGGGCCTGCTTGCCGGAGCCGCCGTGCGACATCCTAATCTCGACTTCCTCGCCGGTCTTTCGCTTCCAGTCGGCGGCGAAGGCGGGGTTCAGCTCGGCGTAGAACTCCCGGGTCGGATCGTAGCTGACGTTGAGCAGCGTGGTCTGCGCCATGGCGGGCGCAGCCCCGAGCGCGAGGGCGAAGGCCAGGGGGCGTAGGGATCGGATCAGGGCCATGGGGCGTCTCCTTGCGACTCGAAACACCTTAATCACTACCTGATAGGTATACTTAATCAAGAAGAGAGTTCTCCGGAGCCTGGACTCCCCGCTCCCGCCTTGTCTCGGCGACGCATCCGGGCTATCGGGAAACCTCCTTCCCCGCGTCGAGAAAGGGCGGTTCCGGCCGCCGTGGCACGATGATCTCCCAGAAGGCCCAGTATGCGCTGCGCGCGCTGATCGAACTGGCGCGGGCCGCGCCGGGCGAAGCGCGCCAGATCGGCGAGATCGCCGACGCGCAGGGGATCCCCAAGAAGTTCCTCGAGCAGATCCTGCTGGACCTCAAGCACCAGGGCATCGTGGTCAGCAAGCGCGGCAAGGCGGGCGGCTACCTGCTGCTGCGCCCGGCCGACAACATCTCCTTCGGGGAGGTGCTGCGCCTGATCGACGGGCCGCTGGCGCCCCTGCCCTGCCTGAGCCGCATCGCCTACCGGCGCTGCGACGGCTGCACCGACGACGCGGCCTGCGAGATCCGGCGCGTCTTCGCCCGCGTCGCCGACGCCAGCCGCGCGGTCCTGGACGGCGCCACCATCGCCGACGCCATCGCCGACGACGACCTGCTGCGGCGGACCGCGCATCCGGCCTGATCCCCGCGCCGGGCCCTCGGGCGGCGCCGCGATCGTCACGGGACATCCGCCGGATCCCCCGCTAGTCTCGGGCGCGACGAACCTCAGAAAGGGACCCAGGCGAAGGATGACGGCGAGCGGGACGATGCCGCGGACGGCGTGGCGCATGGTTCTGGCGGCGGCGCTGACGGCGCTGGCGCTGCTCGTCGCGACCGGCGAGGCGCACGCCCACGGCGCGGCGCCGGCGACGTCGGTCGCGGATCCCGACCGCGCCTTCGCGTCGGCGGAGCTCGGCGACCCGGCGGACGAGTGGCCCTGCTGCCACGCGGCCGCGGGCGGGATCTGCGCCGCCCTGGCCGCCGAGCGGAGCCGCCACGTCGCCGTGCGCACGCCAACCCCTCTCGCGCCGCCGCCGTCCCCGGTGCGCCTGCGGGCGCTGGCCGCCCCGGCGCCGGGCGTGCCGCCTCCGATCTCCAGGCAGGGCTGAGCGGCCGCGGACCCGCGGCCACCCTGAGATCCACCTGGAGAGACCTTGAATGATGAAACGTGGAATTCTCGCGCTCGCCTGCGGCGGCGCGATTCTGGCGGGCGCCGGCGCCCTGGCCCATGGCGGCGCCGAGGGCGTGGTGAAGGAGCGAATGGAGGCGATGAAGGCCATCGCCGACGCCACCAAGGCCATCGGCGAGATGCTGAAGGGCGCGACGCCCTACGACGCCGCCGCCGTGCGCGAGCAGGCCGGCGTGATCGCCTCGCAAGGCGGAGAGAAGCTGGTGGCGATGTTCCCCAAGGGGACCGACCATGCGCCCTCGGAGGCCGCGCCCGCGATCTGGAGCGATCCCGAGCGGTTCGCCGCCCTCGCCGACGAGCTTGCAGCGGTGGCCGAGGCGCTGGCCGAGGCCGCCGACAATGCCCGCGGGCCGGAGGCGATGAAGCAGGCCGGCATGATGGGCGGCGGCGGCATGACGAGCGGCGCCATGGGGTCGATGATGGGAGACGGCGGCCCGTCGGCCGAGCGGCTCGCCGCCATGCCCCCGGAAGGCGCCTTCATGCACCTGGCCCAGACCTGCAAGGCCTGCCACCAGGACTTCCGCATCGAGAAGTGACGCGGTCCGCTCGATAGGCTGAAACGGCGCGGGCGGCCCCGGAAGGGGCCGCCCGCTTTGTGTTCAGGCCGCCCGGCTCAGAACAGGATCTTCGTGCCGGCCACGAAGAACAGCGCGTCGCGCGCCCCGCCCGAGGCGCGGCGGCGGTCGCCGCTCTCGCCGAAGGCGCGCTCGTAGTGGACGCCGACGTAGGGCGAGACCAGGCGGTCCACGAGATCGTAGCTCAGCCGCGCGCCGACCTCGACGATCGGGGCGAAGCCGCCCCGGTCGATGCCGGCGTCGTCCACCAGCGGCAGCGTCGCCTCGATCGAGGGGGTCAGGATCACCCGGTTGGTGATCAGCGCCTCGTAGTCCACCTCCGCCCGCAGGAACGGCTTGTCGGAGAGGTAGGCGTCCGCGTCCACCTCGAACCACTGGGGCGCGAGGCCGTGGAAGCCGATCACGCCGTAGACCCGGTCCGGCCCCTCGGGCGTCGAGACCATGACGCCGGCGGTGGCGTCCCAGAAGTCGGAGATCGGGGTGGCGAGGCGCGCCTGCGTCTCCAGCTTCTCGAAGGCGCTCTCGTCCAGCCCGTACTCCGCCTCCGAACGGATCAGGACCTTGAGGTCGTCGTAGCCGGCGGTGAAGTCCGCGCTCCAGGCCAGCACGTCCTCGTCGCCGGTGCGGAACTCGAACTGCTCGGCGTTGAAGTTCCAGGCGAGCGGCTCGGCCGCCGCCGGGACGGCGAGGGCGATCAGCGCGGCCGGGAGGGCAGCGGTTAGGGTCATGCGGCGCATCTCAGCCTCCGTGCGAATGGGCGGGCGCGGGGGCCGCGGGGGCGGACGCGGCCTGCGGCCCGCCCTCGACGATCACCTTGCGGAACATGCCGCCCTCCATGTGGTAGGAGAGGTGGCAGTGGAAGGCCCATTCGCCCGGCGCGTCGACCTCGGTCTCGGTGTAGACGGTGGTCCCCGGCGCGATCGAGACGGTGTGCTTGACCGGATCATACTGGCCCGAGCCGTTGTCGAGGATCGTCCACATCCCGTGCAGGTGCATGGGGTGGGTCATCATCGTCTCGTTGACGAACTTGAAGCGCACCCGCTCGCCGTACTGCAGGCGCAGGGGGGGCGCGTCCTCGTATTTCACGCCGTTGATCGACCACATGTAGCGTTCCATGTTGCCGGTCAGGCGCAGCTCGACCTCCCGCGTGGCCTCGCGGTCGGGGTAGAGGGGCGCGGCGGCCTTCAGGTCCGCGTAGCTGAGGAACTTGCCGCCGTCCGCCGCCGAGGGCGTCAGGCCGGAGCCGGGGGCGTAGAACGGGTCGGACGCGTGCGCGTCGCCGCCCATCATCGTCCCGTCCGGCATCCTGTGGGCGCCCGCGGGCATCGCGTGGCCCGCGTGACTGTCGCCCGCCATGGTCGAGCCGTCGGGCATCACGTGGCCGGCGCCGCCGCCCGCCATGGTCCCGTCGGTCATGTCGCCCATCGCCTTCTCGGCCCCGGACTGCGCGTTCTCGTCATGCGCGGCGCCCGCCATGGTCGAGCCGTCGGGCATCGTGTGGGAGCCGTGATCCATCCCGGCCATGTCCCCGTGGCCCATGTCGCCATGGTCCATGCCGTGCATCATGCCCATGTCGGCCATCGTCAGCAGGGGCGAGGAGCGCAGCTCGGGGATCTCCGGGGCCGTTCCCACCAGCTCGGCCGGGGCCAGCGTGCCGCGGACCATGGCCGAGCGGCCCATGGACTCGAACAGGATCGGATAGGCCTCGGCGCGGGTGGGGCGCACGATGACGTCGTAGGTCTCGGCCACCGCGATGCGCAGTTCGTCCACCGTCACCGGCTGCACGTCCTGCCCGTCGGCGGCGACCACCGTCATCTTCAGCCCCGGAATGCGCACGTCGAAGAAGGTCATCGCCGAGGAGTTGATCAGCCGCAGCCGCACCCGCTCGCCCCGCTCGAACACGCCGGTCCAGTTGGCGGCCGAGTCCTTGCCGTTGATCACCGGGGTGAAGCCCTGCACGTCCTCGACGTCCGTGGGCATCATGCGCATGTCGCCCCAGGCCGCGCGGTCCGCCAGCGCGGTCCCCAACCCCTTCTCGGAGGCGTCGGAGAGCAGGTCGAACAGGGTCCGCTGCTCGCGGTTGTAGTAGTCGGGGCTGGCCTTGAGGTTGCGCCAGATCCGCTCGCCCCGGTGGGGATGGGCGTCGGCGACCTGCACCACGTAGTCGCGGTCGTAGCGGTAGGTCTCCGGCGCCCGCGGCTCGATCACGATCGCCCCGTAGGCGCCGTCCGGCTCCTGGAAATGCGAGTGGGAGTGGAACCAGTAGGTCCCCGCCTGCTCGATCGGGAAGCGGTAGGTGAAGGTCTCGCCCGGCTCGATCCCGGGGAAGGAGATGCCGGGCACGCCGTCCTGGTCCGGGGGCAGGATGATGCCGTGCCAGTGGACCGAGCTGCTCTCGGCCAGGTTGTTGGTCACGCGGATGGTGACCTCCTCCCCCTCCTTGAAGCGCAGCACGGTGGGTTCGGTGGAGCCGTTGAAGCCCACGCCGGACCGGGAGAAGTCGGCGGTCTCGACCCGCACCGGGTCGATGGTCAGCGCGTAGTCGCCGGCCAGCGCCGCGACGGCCGGAAGGCCGAGCGCAGGCGCCAGCGCGAGGACGCGCAGGGTCGCGTTGAAGCGCATCGCGAGGATCCTTGTCTGGAGAGGGCCGGCGCGGCCCCGGGGCCGCGCCGGGACGCTCAGTGGCCGGGGGCGTGGAACATGCCGACCATGCCGGCGCCGGCATGGCCGGGGACGCCGCAGGCGAATTCCACCGGCTCCATCATGTGCGCAGGGAAGGTCCAGACCAGCTCGGCGGTCTTGCCCGGCGCGACCAGCACGGTGTTGGACATGTCGTGCATGCCGTGGCCCATCGAGGCCTGCATCGCCTTCGCCGCGGCCATGTCCATGCCGGTCGGCTTCAGCACGCCGTGGTCGGCGAGCATCTGCATCTCGCTCTGGTGGGCCTCGTGCATCTCCATCGTGCCGATCCCGAACTCGTGGGCCATGGCGCCGGCGTTGCGGATGCGGAAGCGCACGGTCTCGCCCGGGGCGACGTCGATCTCCTCCGGCTCGAAGAAGGTGTCGTTCAGCACGACCTCGACGGTGCGCGAGGGCGAGCCGCCGGCCTTGCCCGCGGCGGTCGCGCCATGGCCGTCATGGCCGCCGGCGGCCAGCGCCGGCGCGGCGGATGCGAGGAGGAGCGCCGCGGCCAGGCCGCGGGCGTTGTAAAGGACGGTCATCAGGAAGAACTCCGATCGATCACGAAGGGGCGCGCGGCGCGAGGGCCGGGCGCGGGTCGGCGTCGTGAGGGATCAGGTTCGCGGAGGCGGCGGCTCGGCCCCGAGGTTGCGGGCATGGACTTCGGCCGGAACCGGGCGCGGGTGCACCATCGTTCCGGTCTGCAGGGCGCCCGGCGTCGCGAGCGCCGGAGGCTCCAGCGCCGCGCAATGGCTGGCCGCCATGGCGCAGTCGGCATGGCGATGCCGGGTCGGCGCCTCGTCGGGCGCGGCGGGCGCCGGGGCGGCGTGCGCCCCATGCCCGGCGTGGACCGGCGCCTCGACGGACGGCGCCGACATCGCAGAGGCGCCGGCGAACGACGGCGCCCCGCCCGCGCACCACAGCGCGAGCAGAGTCAGGCAGACCGAAAGCAGGCGGGCCACAGCGATCATGGCGCCACCATCCGGCCTCGCGCCGCGCGCGGCAAGTGCCATTCGCGTGAGAGGGCCGGCCGCGGCGCCGCCCACGGGCCTCAGTCCCGCCCGGAGTCGGCGCCGGTCTCCGGGGCGTCCGCCGCGCGGCCGGTCTGCCAGGTGGAGGGGTTGCCGCCGAAGCCGCGCTTGGCGCGTTGCGACAGCCACCAGCCGGACTGCACCGGGGTCGCGTCATAGCCGTCGAGGCCGAGCTTCTGGGCGGCGTCGACCGCCCAGTTGGGGTTGTGCATGAACTCGCGGCCCACGGCGATCAGGTCGGCGTCGCCGTCCTGCAGGATCCGCTCGGCCTGGTCGCCGTGGATGATCAGGCCCACGGCCATGGTGGGGATCTCCGCCTCGCGCCGCAGCTTCGCGGCCCAGGGCACCTGGAAGCCATAGGTGTTCACGGTGGGAAGCGACGGCGGCTTGTCCGTGGTCCCGCCCGAGGAGCAGTCGATCGCGTCCACCCCCAGCGGCTTCGCCGCCCGCACGAAGCGCACGTTCTCGTCCGGCCCCCAGCCGGCGTCGTCCTCCATCGACAGGCGCAGGAACAGCGGTTTGTCCTGCGGCCAGACGGCGCGCACCGCCTCGATCACCTCCAGCGGGAACCGCATGCGGTTGGCCTCGGAGCCGCCGTAGGCGTCCGCGCGCCGGTTGGCGTGGGGGGAGAGGAAGGAGTGCAGCAGGAAGCCGTGGGCGACGTGCAGCTCCAGCACCTCGAAGCCGGCCTGGTGCGCGCGGCGGGCGGCCTGGGCCCAGGCGTCGACGAGGCCGGGCAGCTCCGACAGCTCCAGCGCGCGCGGGGCGGGCCAGCCATCGGCGAAGGGGACGGCGCTGGGGGCGACCGGCTCCCATTCGTCGAAATCGGGGATCTCGGGCGAGCGCTCCAGCGGCCCGCGCTCCTGCCAGGGGAAGCGGCCGCGGGCCTTGCGTCCGGAGTGGCCGAGCTGGATGCCGGGGACCGCGCCGTTCTCGCGGATCACCCGGGCGAGGCGGGAGATCGGCTCGATGAAACGGTCCTCGGACAGCAGCAGGTCGCCCACGGTGCCGGCGCCGCGCCGCTCGACCTTGGTGGATTCGACGAACACCAGCCCCGGGCCGCCGGCGGCGAAGCGCCCGACGTTGATCGCGTGCCAGTCCACGGGCAGGCCGTTCTCGCCCTTGTATTGCAGCATCGGGGGCACGACGACGCGGTTGCGCAGCCGCACGCCGCGCAGGTCGAAGGGGGTGAACAGCAGGGGCGTCGTCATGGGTCCTCCCCGGCGCGGGGCCGGTGCGTCGATGGTCTGGCCGGTCCTCGGGCGAGGCCGGCGGCGATCAGAGGCCCGCGGGTCGACGGCTGTCAACTCGCGGGCCCCGGGCATGTCGGCCGGGCGTCGGCGCGGCCGGCGCCGGCCGCCGCGGGCGGGCCCGATCGCGCCCTCGGCGCCCGCAGGCGCGACCGCGCCGTCGGTCGGGACGGCGAGGCCGGCGTCGTCCTCGGCCCGGACCCGCGCCTGGAGCGCCCGGCGCCCTCGCGGCGCCCCCCCGGCTCGGCGCGGCGTCCGGGCGGGGGCGCGGGTCTCCGGGGTCATCCGGAGATCCTGGCGCGGGGCTCCTTGCGGGGGGCGTCAGCCGGGGGCGGGGTGCGGAGCGTCGGCGACCTCCAGCACGCCCTCGCGCACCAGGCGGGCGGTCTCCTCGGGCGGCAGGCCCAGCCAGTCGGCGACCGCCTCGACCGAGTGCTCCCCCGCCAGCGGGGCGGGGCGGGAGGGGGGCGCGGGCCAGGCGTCGACGCGGGCCGGCGCAGCTTCCTCGAGATAGGGCAGCTCCACCCGCGGGTGGCGGGCCGTGCGGTAGAGGCCGCGGCCGGGCCGTTCCGCCCACTCCGGCAGGTCGACCGGGCGCAGCATGGCGCCGGCAGGGACGCCCGCGGCCTGGAGCTCGGCCATCGCCTCCTGCGGCGAGCGCCCGGCCAGCCAGGCCCGCAGCGGCGCCTCGGCGGAGGCGGGGTCGGCGAGGCGGCCCCGGGCGGCGGCGAGGCGCGGATCCTCGGCGAGGTCCGGGCGGTCGAGCGCGCGGGCGAGCGCGGCCCAGTGGGCGTCGGTCTCGACCGCCACGGCGCACCAGGCGTCGTCGCCCGCGCAGGGGAACACGCCCCAGGGCGCGCCGGGCGCCTGCGCGGGCAGGCCGGCGGCGCGGCGGGCGATGTCGACCTCCAGGTGGGCGAACATCACCTCAGCCTGGCTGATCGAGGCGCGCCCCCCGCGCCCGGTGCGCAGGCGGCGGATCAGCAGCGACAGCGCGGCGGCGAGGCCGAAGCGCGCCGCGGCATGGTCGGGGTAGATGGTCACGGCGTCCGAGAAGCCGTCGTCGGCCTCCGGATAGCGCCATTGCTCGGTTAGGCCCGCGCTGGCCCGCACCAGCGGCCCGTAGCCCATCCGCGCCGCCCAGGGGCCGACGTCGCCGAAGGCGGAGCTCTCGACCATCACCAGCCGCGGATTGGCGGCGGAGAGCGTCTCGGGCCCCAGACCCAGCTTCTCCATCGTGCCGGGCTTGAAGTTCGACAGCACCACGTCGGCCTCGGCGGCGAGGCGCAGGAACAGGGCCCGGCCCTCGGGCGCGCGCAGGTTCAGGCCCAGGCCGCGCTTGTTGCGATGGCCGACGGCGAAGCTGGCGGTCATCTTCACGCCGATCATCGAGGCGCGGGTTCCGTCGGGAAAGGCGTTGGATTCCACCTTCAGCACGTCCGCGCCGAGATCGGCGAGGATCCGCCCCTGCTCGGCCCCCACCACGATCACGCCGAGGTCCAGCACCTTCAGCCCGGCCAGCGGCCCCGCGCCGGGGCGGCCCGGCTCGGGCGCGGGGAAGGGCGGGACGGGGGCCGCGGCGGGCGCGGCCTCGCCCGGCGCGGGCGGGCCGGCGCGGGGGCCGGCGCGGCGGCCGTCGATCACCGCCACCCCGTCGGGCAGCGTCGCGGTCCCGCCGTCGAGCGTCGGCACGCTCGTCAGCGCCCCGCGTTCGGCCACGTGGTCGGTCGCCAGCGCCTCGTCCAGGGTCAGCAGCGCGCCGACGGGCACGCCGCGGGCGCCGCCCTCGGCCTCCAGCTCGGCGCGGGTCTTGTCGGCGAAGAAGGCGGCGATGGCGGCGTTGATCGTCGGCGTCTCGAAGCGCACCCGGGTCTGGGCGAAGCGGGGGTCGGCGAAGGCCGGGGGCGAGCCCATCCACTCGAACATCGCCCGCCACTGGCGGGGGGAGAGCACGCAGATCCGCACCCGGCCGTCGGCGCAGGGCAGGATCGGGTAGAAGGCCCCGACCGGCGGCCGGGCGCGCGGGATGTCCGTCAGCGACAGGCCCTGCACCGCGGCGACGCCCGCGGCGCCGGCGATGCCGAAGACCGGGTCCAGCGCCAGCGCCGCCCCGTCCACCAGGGCCACGTCCAGCAGCGCCCCCTCGCCCCGCCGCATCCGGGCGTAGAGCGCGACCAGCGTCAGCATCAACGCCTGGGAGGCGGCCGCCCCCTCGGCGATGCGCCCGGGCGGCACCAGCGGCGGCGCCCCCTCGATCCCGGAGCGCGACAGCGACCCCGAGAGCGCGTGCATCACCGGATCCGCGGCGCGCCAGTCGGCGAAGCCCGGCGTCATCCCGAAGTCGGAGAGGCAGACCACCACCAGCCCCGGATGCCGCGCGCGCAGCGCCTGCGGGTCGAGCCGCAGCCGCGCGTCGGGGCCGAGGTCGAGCAGCACCGCGTGGGCGCGGGACAGCCGTTCGGCCAGCCGCGCGCGGTCGCCCGCGTCCTGCGGGTCGTGCAGGGCCGAGCCCTTGCCCGCGTTGCGCACGGCGAAGGCGAGGCCGCGGCGCGGATCGTCCCCCGGCGCGGGCCGGTCGGGCTGGCCGCCCGGCGGCTCGATCCGGGTCACGCACGCGCCCAGGTCGGCCAGCGCGCGGCCGATCGAGGCCATCGGCCCGGCGAGGAAGTCGAGAACCTCGAGGCCCTGCAGCGGGCCGGTCCCTTCGGCGGTCATTGCGGCGTCTCCCCGGCTGTCGCAGTCTGGCTTCTGGAGACCATGTTTGCGGACGACCTTCGTCCGAAAAAGGCACAGGAGCCGACGCCATGCAAGACCCGCGATCCGGCGACCCGGTCTCGGCGGGCGACGGCGAGGGCGCCGGGGCGGGCGCCGCCGAGGCGGCGGCGCGCGGCCGGCGGCCCGGCGCGGGTCGCCCGCGGGACGCGGCGCTGGAGGACAGGGTCTACGACGCGGCGATGCACGTCTACGCCGAAACCGGCTGGTCCGGCTTCTCGATCGAGCGGATCGCCCGGCATGCGGGCGTCGGCAAGGCCGCGATCTACGCGCGCTGGTCCGACAAGCGCGACATCCTGCGCGACACGTTCGAGCGCCGCTGGGAGGCGATCGAGGAGATCGACGAGGGCTCCCTGCGCGGCGACCTCGAGGCGCTGGTGGCGATGGCGGTCGGCCGCTACCGGGACAACCGCGGCGCGGTGGCCCTGCACGCCCAGGTGGACGGGATGCTGTCGTCCGAGTTCCGCGAGATGGCCCTGCCCTTCCTCACCCGCGCCGCGCGGCCGATGTTCCGCATGCTGGCCCGCGCGCAGGAGCGGGGCGAGATGGACCCCGGCATCCGCAAGAGCCTGGCGGTGCTGCTGATCATGGGACCCATCGCCTCCCGCTTCGCGCGGATCGAGACCACCCCGCGCGAGATGACCGGCCCGGAGGCCGAGGCCTTCTGCGCCGAGCTGGTCGACCTGCTGGAACGCGCCCTGGCCCCGCGAGGCTGACGCGCCGCGCTCGCCTTGCGCGCGGCGTCTGACCGAGACGCGGAGGGGCGGCGGCGCCTCGGCCCCGCCGCCCCGGCGATCAGCGCTCGCGCGACAGCCGGGCCTGGATCATCAGGCCGATGGACAGCACCAGCCCGCCCGCCAGCACGCTCAGGAAGCCCAGCGCCGGGACCATGGGCGTGTAGCCGCCGATCATCTTGCCGTAGAGCCACTCGGGCACCGTCACGTCGGCGCCGGAGGTGAAATACGACAGCGGGAAGTTCCCCCAGCTGAGCAGCACCGCGAACAGCATCCCCGAGAACACGCCCGGCCACAGCAGCGGGAAGGTGATGTCGCGGAACACCATCCAGCGGGTGGCCCCGAGATCCCGCGCCGCCTCCTCGACCGAGGCGTCGTAGCCGTAGGCCTGGATCGCCACCACCATCGTCACGATGGGCGCGATCCACACCAGGTGCGCGAAGACCGAGGCGTGCCAGGTCATCTCGAAGCCCAGCGTGTTGAACCACAGCTGCAGCGCGAGGCCGAGCACCGACTGGGGGAAGAAGATCGGGGCCAGCACGATCTGCTGGTACCAGGCCTTCCCCTTCCAGTCGTGGCGCGCGTAGGCGAGCGCGCCGAACACCGCCAGCAGGGTCGCGATCACCCCCACCACGGCCGCCAGCGCCACCGAGGTCCACAGCGCGTCGCGGATCTGGAGGGAGGCGAAGCTCTCCTCGTACCACTTCAGCGAATACTTGCGGATCGGGAACAGGAAGAACCGGCTCTCGGACAAGGAAGCGAGGCCCACCGCCACCAGCGGAAGGTACAGGACCACCACCACCGCCCACAGCCAGACCGAGCGGAGGCGGTCGGGGATCGAGCGCCGCTCCATCACTTCTTCCCCAGCATCGAGTCGAGATCGAGCCGGCGCAGCGCCAGGAACGCCGCCCCGCCCGCCAGCGCGATCACCAGCACCGACAGGGCCGAGCCGCGCGGCCAGTTCTGGCCGAAGGTGAAGGCGCTCTCGATGTCCTCGGAGACGGTGACGATCACGCCCTTGCCGAGGAACTTGGACTCGGAGAACGCGCCCAGCGAGATCACGAAGACCAGCAGCGCCCCGATCACCAGTCCGGGGGCCGCCAGCGGCAGCTCGATGTCGCGGAACTGCTGCCAGCGGCTCGCGCCGAGGTCCTGGGCGGCCTCGACCGCCGCGGGGGGCACGTTGGCGAGCCCCAGCATCATCGGGAACAGCATGAAGGGCAGGTAGATGTAGACCATGCCGAAGACGACCACCGGCACGTTGGCGGTGAGCGAGCCGGTGGAGATCCCCAGCCAGGCGCGCAGCCCCCCGTCGAGCAGCCCCGCCCGGTCGAGGAACAGCGACCAGCCCTGCAGGCGGATGTTCTCGGCCACGAAAAGGGGCGCCACGATCAGCACCGTCAGCAGCACCGCCTTCGAGGGCGAGAGCTTCTTGATCGACAGCGCCAGCGGATAGCAGACCGCCATCAGGATCACCGTGGTCAGCAGCGCCAGCCAGATCGACCACAGGAACGAGATGTGGAAGTTCTGCGCGACGATGTCGACGTAGTTCTCGAAGGTGGGCGTCCCGGTCAGCGAGAACGTACCGCGCGGCATGAAGCTGTAGACCGCCACGATCAGCAGCGGCGCGAGGAAGCCCAGCCCCAGCAGCAGGATCATCGGCAGCGCGCAGAGCAGCCCCGCCGAGGGGCGCCAGGACGCGCGCGGCGCCTGCGCCGCGTCGGCGGGCGCGGCGCGGGCGGAGGCGGGGAGGGCGTCGGCCATGTCGGTCATGTCCCGCTCACTCCGCGAACAGCAGGCTGTCTTCGGGGGCGAAGGCCAGCGCCACCTGGCGGTCGGGGGGCATCGTGGCGCCCATGCCCTCGACCAGCAGCGTCGTCGAGCCGGCGCGCACCTGGTACTGCACGCGGGAGCCCAGCAGGTACTCGTTGAACAGCTCCCCCCGGATCGGGTTGGGCGCGGCGGGGTCGAAGCGCAGATGCTCGGGCCGCACGATCAGCGCGCCCTTGGCGAAGCCCGCGGGCGCGTCGGGGGGCGGGTCGAAGGCCATGTTGAGCGGATCGCACCACAGCCGGCCGTCCTTCGCGACCACGGGGAAGGCGTTCACCTCGCCGAAGAACTCGGAGACGAAGCGCGTCCTGGGGCGGTCGTAGACCTCGCGGGGCGAGCCGACCTGGGCCAGCCGCCCGTCGCGCATCACCCCGATGCGGTCGGACATCACCATCGCCTCCTCGAGGGAGTGGGTGATGTAGATGAAGGTCTTGCCCGTCTCGCGCTGGATGTCCTTCAGCTCCTTCTCCAGCGTCTTGCGGAGGCGGTAGTCGAGGGCCGAGAGCGGCTCGTCGAAGAACAGGATCTCCGGGTCGTAGGCCAACGCCCGGGCCAGCGCCACGCGCTGCTTCTCGCCGCCCGAGCACTTGGTCACGGCCCGGTCGTAGTAGGAAGCGGGAAGGTGGGCGAGCGCCAGGCACTCGGTCGCGCGCTCGCGCCGCTCCTTCTTGCCGACGCCGCGGCACTTGAGGGAATAGGCCACGTTCTCGCCCACGGTCATGTGGGGGAACAGCGCCAGCGACTGGAACACCATGCAGAAGGGGCGCTTGTTGGCGGGGACCTCGTTGATCCGCCGGCCGCGCAGCAGGATCTCTCCGCGGGTGGGGGCGTCCATGCCCACCAGCATCCGGATCAGCGTGGTCTTGCCCGAGCCGGAGGGCCCGACGATGGTGAAGAACTCGCCCTCGGCGATCGAGAGGTTCACGCGCTCGACCGCGGCGAAGTCGCCGAAGATCTTGTCGACGTCCTTCAGCTCGAGAATGGGGCTGCGTTCCAGGATGGGCTGCGGCATGCGCCGGTCTCCCGTCTCGTGATGGGCGCCCGCGCGAGGATGTGCGCGCGGAAGGCGCGGAAAGGGGAGGCGGGGGCCGGGTCGACGGCTGTCGACCCGGCCCCCGCCGCAGATCAGAACCCGCGGGAGCGCTTGGCCTCGGTGTAGAGGTCGTGCATCGCGTCGTAGTCGGGGTTGATGTCGAAATCGATGCAGCGGTCGACGAGCGTGCGCAGCTCGGCCCCGTCGGAGCCCCACATCACCGCCGCGAGCTGGTCCTCGGTGAACAGGTCCAGCACCGCGGGATCGCCCATCTGCACCACCGGGTTCAGCGTGCCCGGCGCCTCGGCGGCGACGCGGTGCGCGGCCTCGGGGGTGTGGCAGTAGATCAGGAAGGCCTCGGCCAGCGGCGTCGGGTCGGGGTTGTTCACGAGGCTGGTGACCTCGATCCAGATGATGCCCGAGCGGCCCATCGGGTCGGCGTCGGTCTTGGTCTCCTCGATCCCTTCCTTGGGCAGGACGCAGGTGATCTCGGACATGCCCTCCATGCGCGCGGCGGAGACGGAGTAGAGCGAGCCGGGGAAGCAGCCCACGATCTCGCCGGTGATCATGTCGCGCGCCAGCGCAGCGGCGTCGGCGGAGATCTTCTTGGCGTTCTTCATCACCTTGAAGATCATCTCCTCATAGGCCGCCATCTCCTCTTCCGTGTGCTTGCGGAAGGGGGAGAAGCCGGCGGCCATGCAGGCGTGCATGATGACCCAGTTCTCGTAGTCGAGGATGCCGTATTCGCCCGCGTGCCCGTCGATCAGGCCGGCGTAGCCGCCGTCCTCGATCTCGGAGGCGTCGATC
Source organism: Albimonas marina (assembly GCF_029223255.1). Taxonomy (GTDB): domain Bacteria; phylum Pseudomonadota; class Alphaproteobacteria; order Rhodobacterales; family Rhodobacteraceae; genus Albimonas. The sequence continues at coordinate 681,986 of NZ_JARHUC010000004.1, read as the reverse complement.
ATCGAGGAGTTGATCGCCACGCCCGAGGGGCCGTAGCGCTGGATCATGCCCAGCAGCGCGCCGTCGTCGGCCATCGCCCACTTGTAGGGCCAGGCGAACTCGGGGACGTTCATCTCGTAGAGCGGCTTGAACTTCTCGACGTCGAGCGGCGTGATCAGCTGGTTGGGGTAGAGGATCTTGCGCTGCCAGGCGTTGTTGAGGTTGATCAGGTCCCAGGTCGAGGTGCCGCCCGAGCGCAGGTTGTTCACCGCCGAGGGGTCCGAGATCAGCATCTGCGGGTTCACGTCCGCGCCGACCGCCTTGGCGAACGGGTCCAGCACAGGCTCCTCGGTGTAGCCTTCCCAGGCGTGGATGTTCAGGGTCTTGCGGAAGTCGCCGCCCTTCAGCTCGTCCACGGTCTTGGCCCACAGGTCGTCGGCGTAGGTGGCGCCCGGGCCCGCCTTCACGCGACCGCCGGCGAGCGACGCGGCGAAGCCGGCCCCCAGGCCCGCGAGGACGGTGCGGCGCGACGGACCCCGGAACGGGGGCAGGAACTGGTTCTTGTTCATGCGGTGGAGTTTCCCTGTCTGGTCGGTCTTCGGCCGGGGCTGCATCCCCGATCCGTCCCTGGTCGCGCCCCGCCGACCGTCCCCACGGCCGCCGGAGCGCCTCGCTCATCCCGCGGCCTCGCGGCCGCCTCACCCCCGCGGGGCCGGCCTCACTCGGCCGCGACCCCGCAGCATCCGGCGTGCGTGCTCGCCTCGTTCTTCTCGGGCGGCATGTTCAGGGCCGGGTTGATGTCGAAGAAGCCGTTGGGCATCAGCTTGAAGCCGGTCTTGACCACCGGCTGCACGGGGAAGTCCTCGAGCCGGGGCATGTGGTGCAGGCCGAAGACGTGCCAGGCGACGATGTCGGCGCCTTCCACCGGGCGCTGGCGGGCGACGTATTTCGGCAGCCCGTCGGTCCCGTCGGAGTGGTTCATGAACTCGCCGGCGGGGAAGCGCTCCTCCGGGTCGTAGGCGGTCACCCACAGGTCGTTGTAGATGAAGGGCATGCGCTTGCCCGACGGGCCCTCGGGCTTGTTGAAGGGCGTGATCGAGTGCACCGGCTCCAGCTTGAAGGCGGTGGGCCGGCCCATGCGGTTGCGCCCCTCGGCGGAGACGAACTTCCAGTAGCGCTCCTTCTCCGGCGCGCGCTTGCGGCCGCCCTCGGCGGTGATCGGCGTCTCCTGGATGTAGAAGGCGTTGCCGTAGGGGTTCTCGGGGCCCATCGGCGGGGCGATGGTGTCGCATTCGGTGACGGTGCACGCGTCGCCGTCCACCGCGAGGTCGATGCGCGCGCAGAAGGTGTGCTGGTGGATCTGGCCGAGCACGCCGGGGGCGACCTCGGTCCCGTACTTGCCGGGGTTCCCCGGCTCGCAGCCCACGGTGTTGATGATGCCGGTGGCCTTCATCTCGAACTCGATGGTGCCGTCGAGCATGAAATACCAGTAGGAGGCGTACTCGTAGTTCCCCACCGTGGAGATCGAGGAGATCACCAGCTTGCGGGCGCGCCGGACCTCGGTGCGGTCGGTGCGGAAATCCCAGTGCTTCCACAGGACGCCGTCGTCCTCCTCGTGGATGCAGATGGCGTTCTTGATCTTCTCTGGGGACCCGTCGATGCCCGAGACGTAGCCGTCGAGGTACTGGATGGCGCCGAGGCAGTCGCAGCCGAGCTCCAGCGAGTTCGCCAGTTTCCCCAGCCCGTATTCGCCGATGTCGAAGACGTTCTTGCGCGCGTGCTGCTTGGCCGGCGAGCCGTAGGGGACCACCATCTCGGCGATCGACAGGCGGTAGAAGGCGGGCCGGCCGTCGAGCTTCACGTCATGCAGCGTCAGCCCCTCGCGGCCGTTGAAGCCGATGACCATGTCCCAGTCGGCCCAGGTGATGCGCCGGCCGTCCATGTCGAAGCTGACGCCCTCGGGCTGGACCACGTCGATGGGCTTGAGGTCCTTGCGGAAGCCGTCCTGGAACTGCGCCTCGTAGTTCACGTCCTCCTTCGGCACCTCGCGGACGCCGTAGTCGTCGATGCGGATGACCTCCATCTTCTTGATGTCGACGACGGGGTTCAGGCCCTCGATCGGGTGGGCGTAGAGGTTGTCGTAGGGGCCTGACTTCACCCAGCAGAAGGTGTGGGCGACGTGCTTGCCCTCCTCGTCCTCGACGCCGAAGTTGCCGGCGGACCAGGGGTCGACGCAGACGAGGGAGACGTCCTCGATCCCGCGCTTGGCGCAGGCGGCCTGGAACTCGGGGTTCTCCTTCACCGTGGCTTCGATCTGGAGGAACTCCTCGGCCATGATCATCGGCCGGGCGCCCTCGATGAAGGTCTCGGACAGGATCTTCCCGCGGGAGAGGGAGACGACGTATTTCCACACGCCGATCTTGCCCATCTCGAACACGTTGACCCTCGCCTCGCGGGGGAAGTCGTCGCCCGGCTCGAAGGCGCGGACCTTCTTCTTCGAGGGCTCCTTGAGCTCGATCATCTCGAAGCGCAGGGCGTCGGTCTTGCGGGCCTCGCGCACCAGCTGGGCGGCGTAGGCGATCTCGGTCTCGGTCAGGGGCTCCAGAGGATGGGTCGGCGCGTGGTCGGCGGCGATGGGGTGTTCGGGCTTGTTCATGTCCATCCTCGGCAGATGCGCCGTCGCTCGCGGCGCAAGGGTCTCCATGGGGCTGAACCGGGGCGCGACGGGCTCCGGCGTGTTGCGCTTGCGAAGGCTGCGCCTGCCGCCGGCCGACTGTCGACAAAAAATAGGCGCAACCCGTTTGTCTGAACAAATTTCGCGCAGCAATTTTCGGCCATGCCCGCAAAGCAGGCGCCAACCCTGCCGGAGCGCGGCGCCGCCGCGGCGGCCGCGCCCCGGCGGGGGTCGCCCGCGGCGCTACTCCAGCGCCTCGAGCGATTCGGGCAGGATCTGGCCGCCGTCGACCACCAGCGTCTGGCCGGTGACGTAGCCGGCCTCGTCCGAGGCGAAGAACAGCGCCGCGTGCCCGATGTCGGCGACCGAGCCGATCTTCCTGAGCGGGATCGAGGCGGCCATGGTGGCGAGGTAGTCCTCGCCCAGCCCGTCCAGCCCCTCGGTCATCACGTTGCCCGGCAGCACCGCGTTGATCGTGGCCCCGACCTTCGCGAGCTCGATCGCCGCGGTGCGCAGGAAGCCGAGCTGCCCGGCCTTCGAGGCGCCGTAGTGCGACCACCCCGGAAAGCCGGTGATCGGCCCGGTGATCGAGGAGGTCAGCACCACGCGGCCGGTCCCCGCCTTCTCGAACACCGGCAGGACCGCCTTGGTGCACAGGAAGGCGCTGCGCAGGTTGGTGGCCATCACGCCGTCCCAGTCCTCGGGGCTCATCTCGGCGAGGCTGGTCTGCGGAAAGACGCCGGCGTTGGCGCACATCACGTCGAGGCGGCCGAAGGCGTCGAGCGTGGCGGCCACCAGCCCCTGCACCGCCGCCCAGTCCGAGACGTCGCAGACATGGGTCGCGACCGTGGCGCCGCCGGCCCGCAGCTCCTGCGCCGTCGCCTCCAGCGCCTCGGCGCCGCGGGCGGCCAGCATCACCTTCGCGCCCCGTTCGGCGAAGACCTTCGCGATCCCCTTGCCGATGCCCTTCGACGCCCCGGTCACCACCACCGCGCGCCCTTCGATCGATGTCAGCACGACCTCGCCTCCTTCGCTGCATTGCAAGGGACCGCCCCGCAATTCTTGTGCCATGCACAATCGCTGGCTAGCGTCGCGGCGTCTGGCGCCCTGCTTGCAGGTCCGGACGCGCGAGGACGACACGAAGGACGGCGGCGAATGACGGGGCTCTACACCGAGGCGTTTCTGGAGGATCTGCGCGCCCATGCCGAGGCGCTGGCCCCGCGGTGGGGCCTGTCGCCGGCGACGCGCGCGCGGCTGCTGAACATCTCGGAGAACGCGACCTTCCGGCTCGACGACCCCGAGGCGCCGGCGCCGGTGGTGGTGCGCGTCCACCGCCCCGCCTACCACACGCCCGCCGAGATCGCCTCGGAGATCGCCTGGACCGAGGCGCTGCGCGAGGCCGAGGTGGTCGCCACCCCCGCCCTGCTGCCGGTGGCCGGCGGCGGCAAGGTCGCCACCTTCGCCCATGAGGGCGAGACCCGGCACGCCGTCGCCTTCGAGTGGATGGAGGGCGAGGAGCCCGAGGCCGGCGAGGGCCTCGTCCCCGGCTTCCGCGACCTGGGCGCGATCAGCGCGCGCCTGCACGCCCACGTGCAGGACTGGACCCCGCCCCCCGGCTTCGTGCGCAAGTCCTGGACCTGGGAGACGACGATCGGCCCGGTGATGCACTGGGGCGACTGGCGCGCGGCCGAGGGGCTCGACGCCGAGGGCCGCGCGATCCTCGAGCGCGCCTCCCAGCGGCTGCGCAAGCGGCTCGCGGACTACGGGCAGGGGGCGGACCGCTTCGGGCTGATCCACGCGGACCTGCGGCTCGCCAACCTGCTGGAGAAGGACGGCCGGCTGGGGGTGATCGACTTCGACGACTGCGGCTTCGGCTGGTTCGCCTACGACTTCGCCGCCGCGATCTCCTTCCTGGAGACGGAGCCCTACATCTCCGACCTCGCCGCCGCCTGGCTGGAGGGCTACGCCGACGTCGCCCCCCTGCCCCCCGAGGCGGCCGAGATCCTGCCCGACATGATCCTGCTGCGCCGGATGCTGCTGACCGCCTGGATCGCCTCCCACGCCGAGACGCCGACCGCGCAGGAGCTGGCCGCGCAGGGCTTCTCCGCCGGGACGGTCGAGCTCGCCGAACGCCGCCTCGTCGAGGCCTGAGGAGACCGCCGATGACCGCCGAGCCCCGCGCCATCCTGTCGATGAACGCCTTCTCGGGCGAGGCGGGGGACGACCCGCTGCTGGCCCGGCGGCTGGCGAACATGGGGGCGGCGGCGGTCCTGTTCTACGACAAGCCGGTCGAGATGGTCTCGGGCCGCGGCGCGTGGATGACCGACCGGGACGGGGCGCGGTACCTCGATTTCTACAATAACGTCCCCTCGCTGGGACATTGCCACCCGGCGGTGGTCGAGGCGGTGTCCGAGCAGATCGGGCGGCTGAACATCAACAGCCGCTACCTGGTCGAGATCGTGGACCGCTACATGGAGGCGCTGAAGGCCACGCTGCCGGCGGAGCTGTCGAACGTGGTGCTGTCGTGCTCCGGCTCCGAGGCCAACGACCTCGCCCTGCGGCTGGCCGAGACCTGGACCGGCCGGCGCGGCTTCGTGGTGACCGAGACCGCCTATCACGGCAACACCGCCGCCACGACCGAGATCTCGCCCAGCGCCTACAAGCGCGGCGCGGGCTCCCCCCGGGTGCGCGCCGTCCCTGCCCCCGACCCGGCGGTCTACGGCGAGGATCTGGCGGGCGGCTTCGCGGCCGCGGTGGCGGAGGCCGCGGCGGAGCTGGAGGCGTCGGGCCACGGCTTCGCGGGGATGATCTGGGACTCGATCTTCTCCTCCGACGGGGTGCACGCCGATCCGTCGGGCTTCCTGAAGGCGGCTCAGGACGCGGTGCACGCCGCCGGCGGCCTGCTGATCGCCGACGAGGTTCAGCCGGGCTTCGGGCGCACCGGCGTGATGTGGGGGTTCGAGCGGCACGGCCTCGCCCCCGACATCGTCACAATGGGCAAGCCGATGGGCAACGGCTTCCCCATGGCGGGCACGGTCACGCGGCCCGAGATCCTCTCCCGCTTCGTCGAGGACTTCGGCTATTTCAACACCTTCGGCGCCAACCCGGTGGCCGCGGCGGCGGGGCTCGCGGTGATCGAGACGATCCGCGCGGAGGGGCTCGTCGCCCGCTCCGCCGCCGCGGGCGCCCGGCTGAAGGCGGATCTCGAGGCGCTGGCCGCGCGCGATCCGCGCATCGCCGCGGTGCGCGGCGCGGGCCTGTTCCTGGGCGTGGCGCTGGGGCGCGACGGGGCCCCGGACGGGGCGCTGGTGCGCGAGGTCCTGGCCGGGCTCGGCCGCCGGCGCGTGCTGATCGGCGCCGCGGGGCGCTACGGCGAGACGCTGAAGCTGCGCCCGCCGCTGATCCTCTCCGACGCCGAGGCGACGCGTTTCGTCGAGGCGCTGGCCGACGCGCTCGCCGAGGCGCCCTGATCCCCCCGGAAGGACCTGCCCATGCCCGACTTCGCCGCCCCCGACGCGACCACGCGCATCACGCTCGACACCGGGCACGAGGTGGTCGCCTATTCCTGGGGCGAGGGGGAGCCGGTGGTCCTGCTCTCGGGCGGGCCGGGCCTGCCGTGCCGCTACCTCGCGGAGCCGCACCTGCGCCTGGTGGATCAGGGGTTCCGGGTGGTGAGCTACGACCAGCTCGGCACCGGCGCCTCGGACCGGCCGACGGACCCGGCGCTGTGGACGGTGGCGCGCTTCGCGACCGAGGTGGACCAGGTTTTGCGGGCGCTCGACCTCGAGCGGCCGCACCTGCTGGGCCATTCCTGGGGCGGCTGGCTGGGGATGGAGTTCGCCGTGACCTTCCCGGGCCGGCTGAAGAGCCTGACCCTCGCCGACACCGCCGGCGACATCCCGCACCTGGTCTCGGAGCTGAACCGCCTGCGCGACGGGCTGGGGATCGAGACGGTGCGCATGATGCAGCGGCGCGAGGCCCTGGGCCAGTACGACCACCCGGAGTACGAGGCCGCCATCACCCTGCTGACCTGGCGCCACATGTGCCGGCTGGACGTGTGGCCCGAGGCGATGACCGCCTCGGTCGCCGACTGGAACATGGCCCCCTACATGGAGGTGCAGGGGCCCAACGAGTTCCACTACATCGGCAACCTGTCGACCTGGAACCGGCTGGCGGAGCTGGGCGGCTTCGACGCTCCGGCGCTGGTCCTGTGCGGCGCCCATGACGAGATGACGCCCGCCTGCGCCCTGCGCCTGGCGAAGGCCATTCCGGGCGCCGAGCTGGAGGTGTTCCCCAACAGCGCCCACTGCCCGTTCTACGAGGAGCCGGAGGCCTATTTCGCCCGCGTCGCCGGCTTCCTGAAATCCGCCTCGGCCTGAGCGGGACGGCGGGCGGGGGGATCGCATGTTCGTGAAGGCGCGCACGCCCCGACGGCGGCTTGATCGATATCAATGCGAAACCCGCGAACCTCGCGACTGTGAGCCCCCTGAACCCATCGTGGAGGAGAGCCGAATGGCCGACCCGGAGCCGTCCGCGTCGACCGCCGGGCCGCGATCGGGGGGCCTTGCCGGCCATCCGCCCTGCGCCGTCTGCGGCGCGCGGGTCGGGGGCGTGTGCGGCAAGGTCCCCCCCGCGACGCTGGCGAGCCTGGCGGAATGCATGGTCACCGTCGCCGCGCCCCCCGGCGAGATCGCGGGCGGGATCTCCGGCGCGCCGGAGGCGCGTCCGGTCTGCGCCGGCGTTCTGGCCGAGGGCTGGCTGCGCCGGGTGCGGCGCGGGCGCGACGGGCGCCGGCGGGTGGTGGGCCTGGTCACGCCCGGCCAGCTGATCGAGCCCCTGCGCGCGGGCGGCGCAGAGCTGGAGGCCGCGACCGAGGTGCGCATCTGCCGGGTCGAGACCGAGGCCTACGAGCGTCTGCGCGCCGCCGATCCCGGCCTGCGCCGCGCGAGCCTGGTGCAGGCGCAGGAGGAGCTGGAGCGGGTGCGCCGCCTCGCGGGCCTGCTGGCGGTCGAGCCGCCGGCCGCGCGCCTGGCCGCCTTCCTCGCCGCGGCGACGGATTTCCAGCCCTGGACCCCGCGGCGCGAGGGCGGCGGCGTGCTGGTCCTGGCGCTGCCCCGCGCGGACGTGGCGGACCTGGTGGACCTGCCGGCCCCGACCCTCGACCCCCTGCTGGAGGAGCTCCACGACCGCGGCCTGATCCGGATCCTGGGCCCCGAGCGGTTCGAGCTGCCCGACCTCGCCGCCCTGACCGATTTCGCCGGGCTGGTGGAGCGCTACGACCGCACCACCGCCTGAGCCGTCCCGCCTGCGCCCGGGCCGCGCCGCCGCGCTTGACCCCCGCCCCGCGCCCCCCGAACATCCGCGCCGAGGGGCCCGGCGGCGCGGCCCGGGCGGGAGAGCGCGATGAGCGGATACGAGACCTTCGACCTGGGCCCCACGGTCCTGCAATCGGGCTTCGTCCTGCCCGCGGCGCACCTGGCCTACCGCACCTACGGCACGCTGGCGCCCGACCGCTCGAACGCGATCCTCTACCCCACCTCCTACGGCGCGCAGCATTCCGACGTCGACTGGCTGGTGGGGCCGGGGCGGGTGCTGGACCCCGAGCGATGGTTCATCGTCATCCCCAACCAGTTCGGCAACGGCCTGTCGACCTCGCCCTCCAACCTGCCCCTGCCCTATTCCGACGGGCGCTGGCCGGTCTTCACCCACTGGGACAACGTCCACGCCCAGCGCCGCCTGCTGGCCGAGGTCTTCGGGATCGAGCGGCTGGCGCTTGTCTACGGCTGGTCGATGGGCGGGCAGCAGGCGCTGCACTGGGGGGCGCTGTTCCCCGACCAGGTCGCGGCGATCTGCGCGGTCTGCACCTCGGCCCGCACCAGCCCGCACAACAAGGTGTTCCTCGAGGGGATCCGCGCCGCCCTGACCGCGGACGCCGCCTACCAGGACGGGCGCTTCGTCTCCCGCCCCCTGCGGGGCCTGCGCGCCTTCGCCCGGATCTACGCCGGCTGGGCGGTCAGCCAGACCTTCTATCGCCGCGAGATGTGGCGCGAGGCGGGCTTCGCCAGCTACGACGACTGGATCGTCCGCGGCTGGGAGGGCAACTTCCTGCGCCGCGAGGGCGAGGACCTGCTGTCGATGATCGAGACGTGGCTGCGCTCGGACATCTCGGACAACCCGGTGTTCGAGGGGGACCTTTCGGCCGCGCTGAACGCGATCACGGCGCGCACGATCCTGATGCCCTGCGACACCGACCTCTACTTCCAGGTCGCCGACAACGAGGCCGAGGTCGCCCTCGCCCCGCGGCTGGAGCTGCGCCCGATCCGCTCGGACTGGGGGCACCGGGCGGGCAACCCCTCGCTCTCGCCCCCGGACGAGGCCGTGCTGCGCGCGGCGGTGGCGGAGCTGCTGGGGGGCTGAGCGCCCCCCCGCCCCGCTCCGGGCCCCGGCTCGGGGCCGCCTCAGTTGCGCACGAACTTCAGCTCCGCCACCTTGCCGCGGTTCGAGGACAGGCAGCGCCAGGTCCCCTTCTCGTCGTCGTCCCTCAGGATGACCAGCGTGTTGGCCTGGGAGAACTCGACCCGCTCGATCGAGATCCCGCCGCGGCCCGAGCGTGCGCGCACCGCCTCGCGGCAGGCCTGGCGGGCGGGTCGGGTCTCCTCCCCCCAGCGGCCGCCGTCGTCGTCGCGGCCGTGGTTCTTGTCCTTGTCCTTGCCGCCGCCGTGGCCGCCGCCCGTCGCGCCGGGCACGCCCCTGCGCAGGTATTCGATGGTTCCGTCGTCGCGCGCCCGGCAGTCCCACGGCATGCCGACCGTGTCCTCGAGCTCGACGTCCCAGGCCCCGCCGCTTCGGCGAGAGCGGGCGACGGTGGCGAAATCGGTGTTCTGCTCGCCGCTGCGCTTGAGCTGGTAGAGGCAGGATTGCTGCGCCGTGGCCTCGCTGGCGCGCGCCTCGCCGGGCGCCGCCGCGAAGGCCATGGCCAGCGTCGCGCCGAGCGCCGCCGTCGCCAGTCCGAAACGGGTCATCATCGTCTCCTCCACCGTCGCCCCCGGGGTTTCACGCGCCGACGCCGCGGATCCGGCGGCGCCATCGGACGCCGCCCCCCGGCCGATCCCGAGCGTCGCCGTCCGTCAGCAAGATAGCGCGGGGCGACGTCCGCGTCGAAAGCGACCTTCACGCCGGTCGCCCGCGGCCGGTCCGGGCCCCGCGGGGCCCCGGACCGCCCTTCGGCCGCATCCGACGCGCCGCCGGGTTGCCATTCCCCCGCGTCATGCTTCATTGCGCGCGCGGGCGGGGCTTGCAGGCGCCGCATCGGGCCCCATCTGCATCCCGATGCGACGCCGCTTCGTCCCCCTCGCCGCCGCGCTGGCCCTGCTCGCGACGCCCGGACCGGGCGTGGCGGACACCGAGGTCATGCCGCGTCCGGGCGACCGAGACGCGCCCCCCGCCGTGCAGGAGACGCCCTCCCCCGCCGCGGCCCCCGCCTCGTCCGACGCGCCGCCCGAGGCGCAGGCGCCCGCCCCCGGCGACGCCCTCCTCGACGCCGCCGCCGTCGCGATCCCGCCGGCGCGCGCCGAGGACCCGCCCGCGCCCCCCGCCGACGCCCGCTGCACCCCCGACGGGCGCAGCTGCATCCGGCTGGACAGCTATTTCGACGACGTCTGCTCCGCGATCGCGCTGGCGGCGGGGGAGACGGGGCTCGACACCGGCTTCCTCGCCCGCCTGCTGTGGAAGGAGAGCCTGTTCGACGCCGCCGCGGTCAGCCCCGCCGGCGCGCAGGGCATCGCCCAGTTCATGCCCGGCACCGCGAAGCTGCGCGGGCTGGAGGATCCGTTCAACCCGGCGGAGGCGATCTTCGCCTCGGCGACCTACCTCGCCGAGCTGTCGGAGCGCTACGGCAACCCCGGCCTCGCCGCGGTCGCCTACAACGGCGGCGAGAACCGGGCGGAGCGGTTCCTCGCCGACAAGGACGCGCTGCTGCCGGGCGAGACGCTGGCCTATGTCGACGCGATCACCGGCCATTCCGCCCGCGCCTGGCGCGACGCCCCGCCCGAGGCGGTGGACTACCGGCTCGACGGCGACACCGCCTTCCACGACGCCTGCGTCGAGCAGGCCTCGACCCGCAAGGTGCGGGAGTTCGCGGACCCGATCTCGCCCTGGGGCGTGGTGATCGCCACCGCCCGCCAGCGCGGCCAGGCCGAGCGGCTGGCCGGCCACATGCGCCGGGCCCACGCCTCGCTGCTGGCCGACAAGCGCCTGCAGGTGGTGCGCACCACGGTGCCGGGGCGGGGAACGATGCGCTGGTACACGGTGCAGGCCCCCGCCGCGAGCCGGACGCAGGCGATGAACTTCTGCCTGCAGCTCCGCCGCTCGGGCGCGATCTGCCGGATCAACCGCAACTGAGCGCGCGGCGCGCGGCCGCCGCCGCAATCGCCGGGTGACCTGCGCGGATACGCAAGGCAGTATGGGTCCCTGATGGAATCCGCCCGTGCGAGGCGGAGCCGAATCCCGGGAGGAGACCCCATGCAGGATGCGCCCGCAGCCTGGTCCGACGTCGCCGTCGAACGCCGCGGCGAGGTGATGGTGATCACGCTGAACCGCCCCGACAAGCTGAACGCCTACACCGGCGTGATGGGCGAGGAGCTGGCCCGCGCCCTGGCCGAGGCCGCCGCCGACGACGCGGTGCGCGCGGTGGTGGTCACCGGCGCCGGCCGCGCCTTCTGCGCGGGGGCGGACGTCTCGGCCGGCGCCGACGCCTTTGACTCCAGCGGCGAGGGCAAGGCGCAGATGTTCGGCGAGATGGCCGGCACCGGCCGACGCAAGGTGGGCGGCGGCTTCGTCGAGGCGATCTTCGACAGCCCCAAGCCGGTGATCGCCGCGATCAACGGCCCGGCGGTCGGGGTGGGCCTGACCCTGACCCTGCCGATGGACGTGCGGATCGTGGCCGAGGGCGCGAAGCTGGGCTTCATCTTCGCCCGCCGCGGCCTGGTGCCCGAGGCCGGCTCGGCCTGGTTCCTGCCCCGCATCGTGGGTCTGCCGCAGGCCCTGCGCTGGTCGATGTCGGGCCGGGTCTTCGGCCCGGAGGAGGCGCTCGCCGGCGGCCTCGTCTCCGAGGTGGTCGCGCCCGAGGCGCTGCTGGACCGCGCGCTGGAGATCGCGGCCGAGCTCACCGCCGACAGCGCCCCGGTCTCGGTGGCGCTGACGCGCCAGCTGCTGTGGCGCTTCGCGGGCGCGCCCGATCCCTGGGGCGTGCTGGAGATCGACGCGCCGATGTCGCTGGAGCGCGGCCGCCACGGGGACGTGAAGGAGGGCGTCGCCTCGTTCCTCGAGAAGCGCAAGGCCGACTTCCCCGGCAAGGTCTCGACCGACATGCCCAGCCAGTACCCCTGGTGGCCTGCCCGCGGGGACTAGGCGCAGGCGCCGGGCGCCCCCCTTCCGCGGCCGCCCGGCCCGCCTCCCCTCGCCCCAACAGGCGCCTCGCCCACCCCAGGCGCCCCGGCGCAACGCGCGGAGGTCCTCGCAAAGCGCCTGTTCTTCGGAGCCGTCTCTCGCTGATGCCGTAAAGAGCGACTCGTCCGCCGGGGTCCAGGATCGCGAAGCGACCCCGTGCTTGCGCGGGGCTTGTCCTTGACCCCGGCGGGCGAGTCGCTCAGGCATCGTCAGCGAGAGACGGATCCGAAGAACAGGCGCGGGGCCCTGTTCTTTGGTGAGTCAGGAGCCCGCCGGAGGCTCCCGCCCTCCCCGATCCGGGCGCGCCCGAAGCCGCAGGCCCAAGCCCGCCCGCAGGGCGCCTCCTCTCCGCTTCCCTGCGACCGGCCCGACCCGAGCCTCATCCTGCGAAGCGTTCGCCCTTCACCTGGATCCCCGCCGCCTCGCGGTCCCAGGCGCCCGCCGCGCCTTCCGCGCGCAGCTCGGTCTTCATCACCTTGGCGCTGGGGGTCTTGGGCAGGTCCGGCATCACGCGGATGTAGCGGGGGACCATGAAGTAGGCCATGCGCGCGCGGAGGAACGCCAGCAGCGCCTCGGGGTCGATCTCGCGCCCCGCGACCGGCGAGACCACCACCATCACGTCGTCCTCGCCATGCTCGCTGGGCACGGCGACGGCGGCGGCTTCGTTCACGTCGGGGTGGGCCAGCACCTCGACCTCCACCTCGAAGGACGAGATGTTCTCCCCCCGCCTGCGGATCGCGTCCTTCATCCGGTCGACGAAGAAGAAGTTCCCCTCCGCGTCCTGGCGGAAGGCGTCGCCGGTGTGGAACCAGCCGTTGCGCCAGGCCTTCGCGGTCGCCTCGGGGTTCTTGTAGTAGCCGGAGTTCATCGCCCAGGGCCGGTCGGTGCGCACCAGCATCTCGCCCACGGTTCCGCGCGGCACCTCGCAGTCGTTCTCGTCCACCAGGCGCACCTCGACATGGGCGCGGGGCTTGCCGCAGGCGCCCACGGCCGAGGGATTGGCCTCCGAGACGATGGGGGAGCTGATCTCGGTCATGTTGAAGATGGTGCGGATCTCGATCCCGAAGCGTTCGCCGAAGGTCGCCGCCTCCTCTCCCAGCGGCACCACGAGCGCGAGGCGCAGCGGGTTGTCGGCGTCGTCGGGCGCGGGGGGCCGCTTGATGAGGAAGGTCGCCATCACGCCCAGCAGGAAGCACACGGTCGAGCCGGTGCGCCGGACCGAGTCCCAGAAGGTCGCCGTGTCGAAGCGGTCGACCATGGCGAGCGAGCCGCCGCGGGCCAGCATCACGTACATCGGCCCCATGCCGCCGATATGGAACATCGGCGCGTTGATCAGGTAGCGGTCGTCCTCGCCCACGAAGGGCCAGGTCTCGGGCCCGGCGTTGGAGAAGATGTGCAGGTAGCTCGCGAGCACCCCCTTGGAGGGGCCGGTGGTGCCCGAGGTGTAGATGATCGCCATCGGGTCCCAGGGCTGGATCGGGCGCCCGGGCGCCGCCAGCTCGCCCTCCTGCGGGAGCAGGGCGTCCTCGTAGCGCAAGGAGGGCAGGACCGTCTCGGCGTCCGGGCCCAGGATCACCAGCCGCTCCAGCTTCGCGGTCGCGACCTCCGACAGGCGGGGGGCGAGGTCGCCGTGCACGACGGCGAGGCGGGCGTCGGAGACCTCGACCACGTGCTCCAGCAGCTTGCCGCGATAGGCGGTGTTGATGGGCACGTAGACGGCGCCGAGGTAGTTGATCGCGAAGTAGATCCTGAGCTGCTCGCGCCCGTTGGGGGCGAAGACCAGCACGTGGTCGCCCTGCGCGACGCCCAGCGACTGGAGGCCCAGCGCGGTCTGCACCACGCGGTCGCGGAAGGCGCGGTAGCTCCAGCTCTCGCCGTCGTCGTCGAAGACCACGAAGGTCTTGTCCCCGCGCTCGCGCGCCCAGCGGTCGATCAGGTCGCGGGTCACCACCCGGTCGATGGGCGGGATGCGCGGGTCGGCGGGCTGGGCCGCCTTCGGCGCGGGCTGCACGGCGATGCGGGCGGGCGCGGGGGTCGCGTCGTCCATGAAGATCCTCCCAGGGTCTCGCCCGTCTGCCGCGCGTCTTCGGAGGCGCGCGCGCGGGCCGTTGCCGACGAGTGAACCTGTCGGACGGCTGGAAAGCAACGCCCGGATGGAGGGCGCGCGCGAGCCGACGCCCGGACCGCGGGCGCTTCGGCGACGCCCGGTCGGCGGGCGCTTGCTGGCGCCCGGTCGACGGGCGGTCCCCTCAGACCGCCGCGCGCGCCCCCAGACGGCGGCCGAGCGCCTCGGCCAGCCGGTCCACGTCCTGCGCGTCCGCGTAGGGCGGGGCCGAGACGCGCAGGATCGCGCGGCCCAGGAAGGGCTGGAGGTAGACGACGATCCCCTCGGCCAGCAGCCCCTCGCGCAGGACGGCGACCTCGGCGGGGTCTGGCGAGACCAGCGCCGGGGGCATCAGGAAGGAGAGCATCCGCATTCCCGGCTCGAGCGGCGAGACCGGGACGGCCCCCAGCGCGCCCAGCGCCTCGCGCGCGGCGCCGAGCAGCATCGCGGCATGCAGGGCGGCGCCCTCCTGCCCCATCCGCTCGGCGAACTCGGCGCCCGCGGGGGCCGAGAGCCAGGCGGAGTAGTCGCGCGTGCCCAGGTAGTCGAAGGCGTCGGGGAAGCCGCTTTCGAGGAAATGGCTGACCGTGGGCGGCGAGAGGCGGGCCGCGGCCTCCTCCGAGGCGTAGAAGACCGCCGTCCCCCGCGGAGCGTAGAGCCACTTGTGGGCGTTGGAGACGTACCAGTCGGCGCCCATCGCGGCGGGGCGCGCCGGCAGGTGGCCCAGCGCATGGGCCCCGTCGACCAGCGTCGCGATCCCGCGGGCGCGCAGCTCGGGGACCAGCGCCTCGACCGGCCAGCGCAGCGCGCTGGCCGAGGAGATGTGGTCCAGCACCGCCAGCCGGGTGCGGGGCGTGACGGCGGCCATCAGGCGCTCGGCGGCCTCCTCCGGCGTCGTGGGCATCGGCACGTCGGCCACCACCGGCACGGCCCCGGTGCGCCGGGCGAGCGCCGCCACGGCGAGGCGGACGGCGGGGTACTGGTGGGAGGAGATCAGCACCTCGTCCCCCGGCTTCAGCTCCGCCGAGGCCAGCGCGGCGGTGACCCCGGCCGAGGCGTTCTCGACCAGCGCCAGCCGCTCCGCCGGCGTCTCCAGCAGCCCAGCGAAGACGCGGGCGACCTGCCGAAGGGGAGCGCCGGGTCCGCGGCGCTGCATCTCGGCGAAGAACAGGTCGGGCTCAGCCTCCATCCGCCGGCGATGCGCCTTCTGCCGGACCGCCACCGTCCAGGGCACGGCGCCGTAGGAACCGTGGTTGAGGAAGGCCGTCCCCTCCCGCAGCGCCCACAGCGGCCGCAGCGCGCGGCCGTAGACCCTGGGGCGAGGCGGAAGGGCCGCCGCATCGTCCGGCGTCCCGTGGGCAAGGGTCATGGCCGCCCTCAGCCCTCGACCGGCTCGGCCGCCGCGCCGAAGGGCACGTTGCGTTTGCCGTAGCGGCGCACGCGGACGTTGCACTGCTCGGCATGGGCGACGAAGCCCTCGAGCATGCACAGCCGCGAGCCGTATTCGCCGATCATCGCCGCCGCCTCGTCGGTCAGCACCTTCTGGTAGGAGTGGGTCTTGAGGAACTTGCCGACCCACAGCCCGCCCGTGTAGCGGCCGGCCTTCTTGGTGGGCAGCGTGTGGTTGGTGCCGATGACCTTGTCGCCGTTCGCCACGTTGGTGCGCGCGCCCAGGAACAGGGCGCCGTAGCTCCTCATGTTCTCCAGGAACCAGTCGTCGCGGTCGGTCATCACCTGCACATGCTCGGAGGCGACCTCCTCGGCGGCGGCCAGCATCTCCTCGTAGGTGTCGCACAGGATCACCTCGCCGTAGTCGCGCCAGGAGGCGGCGGCGGTCTCGGCCGTGGGCAGGATCTTCAGCAGGCGCTCGATCTCGGCCATCGTCCCCTCGGCCAGCGCGCGGGAGTTGGTGATCAGCACGCAGGGCGAGTTGTAGCCGTGCTCGGCCTGCCCCAGCAGGTCGGTGGCGCACAGTTCGGCGTCGGCGCCGTGCTCGTCGGCGATCACCAGCGTCTCGGTGGGGCCGGCGAAGAGGTCGATGCCCACCCGCCCGAACAGCTGCCGCTTGGCCTCGGCCACGAAGGCGTTGCCGGGGCCGACGAGCATGTGCACCGGCTCGATCGTCTCGGTGCCCAGCGCCATGGCGCCGACGGCCTGGATGCCGCCCAGCACGTAGATCTCATGCGCGCCGCCCAGGTGCATGGCGGCGATCACCGCGGGGTTCGGCTCGCCCTTGAACGGCGGCGTGCAGGCGATGATGCGGGGCACGCCCGCGACCGAGGCGGTGGCGACCGACATGTGCGCCGAGGCGACCATCGGGAACTTGCCGCCGGGCACGTAGCAGCCCACCGACTGCACGGGGATGTTCTTGTGGCCCAGGATCACGCCGGGGATCGGCTCGACCTCGACGTCGGTCATCGAGGCGCGCTGGGCCTGCGCGAAGCCGCGGACCTGGGCCTGGGCGAACTTCAGATCCTCCATGTCGCGGGGGGAGACGCGCGACATCAGCCCCTCGATGTCGGAGGGCGAGAGGCGGAAGGCGGGCGGGGAGTAGTTGTCGAACTTCTCCGACAGCTCGCGCACGGCGGCGTCGCCGCGCGTCTCGATCTCGGCCAGCGTCGCCTCGACCGCGGCGCGGACCTTCGCGTCGTCGTCCTGGCGCTCGGCGGCGGAACGGGCGGTCTTGAGGTGGGTGATCACGGGGCGGTCTCCTCGGGCAGGCCTGGCGGGCGGCCGTCTGCGCGGCCGACCCTGCAAGGGATAGAGCGGTTGCGCGCGCCGGTCGATGATCCTGCGCCCCGATCCTGCGCGTTGATCCTCTCTCCGGGCGCGGTCTATGCAGGAGGCCGAACGCCCGGCCGCCAAGAGCATGGGCGAGCCGGGAGGATTTCATGACCGACGCCGCCGCCCCGATCCACGGCCATTGCGCCCCCGGCTTCGAGCCGGTGCGCGACGCCTTCGCCCGCAACTTCGCCGAGCGGGGCGAGGTCGGCGCCTCGGTCTGCGTCACGGTGAAGGGCGAGACGGTCGTGGACCTGTGGGGCGGCCTCGCCGATCCCGCCGCGGGCCGGGCGTGGGAGCGGGACACGGTCTGCGTGGTCTTCTCCTGCACCAAGGCCGCCACCGCGCTGGCCGCCCACCGGCTGGTCGAAAGGGGCCTGCTGGACCTCGACGCCCCCGCCGCCGACCTGTGGCCGGAGTTCGCGGCCGCCGGCAAGGGCGGGGCGACGCTGCGGATGATGCTCGACCACACCGTCGGCCTGCCCGCGCTGCGCGAGAAGGTGAAGCCCGACTGCCTGCTGGACCCCGACTACATGGTCGAGCGCCTCGCCGCCGAGACGCCCTTCTGGGAACCCGGCGAGCGCACCGGCTACCACGCCCTGACCTACGGTTTCCTGATCGGCGAGATGATCCGGCGCGCGACCGGCAAGTCCCTCGGCCAGGTCTTCGCCGAGGAGGTGGCCGGCCCCCTCGGCCTCGACTTCCACATCGGCCTGCCCGCGTCGGAGGAGCCGCGGGTGGCGCCGATGATCCTGTTCCGCCCGCCCAGGGACGCGCCCGAGACCGCCTTCTCGCGCGAAGCGAAGACGCCGGGCACGATCCCCAACCTGTTCCTGTTCAACCACGGGACCTGGGCGAGCGGCGGGGTGAACACGCCCGAGGGCCGCGCCGCCGAGATCGGCGCCGCCAGCGGCGTCGCCAACGCCCGCGCGCTGGCGGGCATGTTCGCCCCCCTGGCCTCGTCGGCCGGCCCCCGCCTGCTGGCGCCCGAGACCGCGGCCGCCTTCGCCCAGGCCAGCTCCGCCGGCCACCTCGACGCGACGCTGAAGATCCCGACCCGCTTCGGCCCCGGCTTCATGCTTGCGATGGACAACCGGGCGCGCGGCCTCGACAGCCTGGTGATCGGCCCGCGCGCCTTCGGCCATGTCGGCGCGGGCGGCAGCCTCGGCTTCGCCGACCCGGATCTCGAGATGTCCTTCGGCTACGCGATGACGAAGATGGGCCCCGGCCTGCTCCTGAACCCGCGCGGCCAGTCCCTCGTCGACGCCGCCCGCGCCTGCGCCCGCGCCGCCTGATGCCGCCCGCCCGGCGATCCCGCCCGCCGCCCGCCCCACGCGCCCCGGCGCGATGCGCGGAGGTCCTCGCAAAGCGCCTGTTCTTCGGAGCCGTCTCTCGCTGATGCCGTAAAGAGCGACTCGTTCGCCGGGGTCCAGGATCGCGAAGCGACCCCGCGCTTGCGCGGGGCTTGTCCTTGACCCCGGCGGGCGAGTCGCTCAGGCATCTTCAGCGAGAGACGGATCCGAAGGACAGGCGCGGCCCCCTGTTCTTTGGTGAGTCAGGAGCCCGCCGGAGGCTCCCGCCCTTCGCAAACAAAGGCGCGCCCCCAGCCGCAGGCCCAAGCCCGCCCGCAGGGCGCCCCCTCTCCCCCTCGCCCGGAACGCCTGCCCCGTCTCAGCGCCCCTGGAACTTCGGCGCCCGCTTCTCCTTGAACGCCGCGCGCCCCTCCGCGTAGTCGGCGCTGTCGAAGCAGGTCTGCACCGCCGCGTCGATCGCCTGGATGTCGGCGGGGTCGTCGCTCGCCGTGGCGCCGCGGATCGCCATCTTGGCGGCCTTCATCGTCAGCGGCGCGTTGCCCGCGATGGCGGCGAGGTAGCGCGCGGCCGCCTCGTCGAAGTCCTCCATCGGCAGGACGCGGTTGATCAGGCCGATGCGCAGGGCCTCCTCGGCGTCGTACTGTCGGGCGGTGAAGAAGATCTCGGCCGCGTGGGAGGGGCCGACCAGGTCCACCAGCGTCTTCACCCCCGGATAGCGGTAGCCCAGCCCCAGCTTCGCGGCGGGGATGGCGAAGCGGCTGTTGGCGTCGGCGATGCGCAGGTCGCAGCCCAGCGCGGTGCCCAGCCCTCCGCCCACGCACCAGGTGCGGATCACGGCGACGGTGGGCAGCGGGCAGCCCGAGATCGCCTCGCCCGCCGCGCGGCCGGCCTGGTCGTAGGCGGCGACCTGCTCGGGCGTCGAGCGCAGGCGGGCGAACTCGGTGATGTCGGCGCCCGAGACGAAGCTCGCCTCGCCCTCGCCCCGGATCGCCACCACGCGCACGGACGGGTCGGCGGTCAGCTGCGCCATCGCGCCGGGGATCTGGCGCCACATGTTGAGGGTCAGCGCGTTGCGGCGGCGGGGGTTGGAGACGATCATCCAGCCCACGCCGTCCTCGACGCGGACGATGATCTGCGGCGTGTAGCCGTCGGCCTCGGGGATCGGCTCGGGCATGGGGACGGCGGTCATGTGATCTTGCGCTCCTTGAGGTCGGCGATCTCTTGGGGGGCGAGGCCCAGCTCTTCCAGCAGGGCCTCGGAATGCTCGCCGGCCTCTGGCGCGGGGGCGCGCAGCACCGGCTCTGCGCCCGACATCTTCACGGGCTGGTTCAGGACCTTCAGGGGGCCGCGGGTCGGGTGCTCGACCTCGCCCACCAGCCCCATGGCCTGGACCTGGGGGTCGGCGAAGACCTGGTCGACGGCGTTGATCGGCCCGCAGGGGATGCCGGCGGCGAGCAGGGCGTCGGTCCACTCGGCGATGGTCCGCGTGGCGGTGATCCCGCCGATGAGGGCGTTGAGCGCGGGGCGGTTGCGCAGCCGGTCCTTGGGCGTCGCGTAGTCGGGATGGTCGACGAGGTCCGGCCGGCCGATCACGTCGCAGAAGTCGCGCCACATGCGCGCGCCGGTGACGGCGATGTTCAGGGCGCCGTCGGCGGCGGGGTAGACGCCCATCGGCGTGGCGGTGGGGTGGTCGTTGCCGGCCTGGCCGGGGACCACGCCGTCGATCAGCCAGCGCGCGGCCTGGAAATCCAGCATCGCCACCTGCGCCTGCAGCAAAGAGGTCTGCACCCAGCGTCCCTCGCCCGTCACCTCGCGCTCGAGCAGCGCGGCCATCATGCCCATGGCGCAGAACATGCCGGCGGTCAGGTCCGCGACGGGGATGCCGGCGCGCACCGGCCCCTGGCCGGGCAGGCCGGTGACCGACATCAGCCCGCCCATCCCCTGCGCCACCTGGTCGAAGCCGGGGCGCGAGGCGTAGGGCCCGGTCTGCCCGAAGCCGGAGATCGAGCCCATCACCAGCCGGGGGTTGCGGGCATGCAGCGTCTCCCACCCCAGACCGAGCCGGTCCATCACGCCGGGGCGGAAATTCTCGACCAGCGCGTCGGCCCCGTCGACGAGGCGCAGCAGCAGCTCCCGCCCCTCCGGCGCCTTCAGGTCCAGCGTCAGGGACCGTTTGTTGCGGTGCAGGTTCTGGAAATCGGAGCCGGAGCGGTCGGCGTAGCCGGAGGCGTCCTCGGGCGGCTCGATGCGGATCACGTCGGCGCCCCAGTCCGCGAACTGCTTCACGCAGGTGGGGCCGGAGCGGATGCGGGTGAGGTCCAGGATGCGGAAGCGCGCGAGCGGGCCGGAGGCGACGGGAGCTCTCACGGCAGGTCTTTCGGGGCGGTCACGGGCGGGTCTCCTGCGGCGCGGGGAGCCGCAGCCTATCCAGCGCGGGCGCCGCGCGTCGAGGGCGAATGCGGCGGCCGCGGTGCGCGGCCCCGGCCGGCGGCCGGCCGAAGCCTCCGCGCCCCCGGGCGCCGTCCTGCCCGGTCGGAGACCCGCGCGGCGCGCGCGGCGCCTGCCGAGCGCCGCGGGCGAGACGCGGGGACCGGGCGCCGCGGCCGACGCGGCGCCCGGGTCGGGCCCGGCGCCCGCGGCGCAGGGCGGGCGTCGCGCCCGGGCCCGGCGCGCCCGGACGCGGGCCGCGCGCCTCAGCCCTTCGCGGCGGGGACCACGCCGCTGTCGAGCAGCGCCGCGATCTCGTCGTCGGAATAGCCGGCCTCGGCCAGGATCTCGGCGGTGTGCTCGCCGAAGGCGGGCGGCTTGCGGCGGAAGTTCGCCGGGGTGCGGTCGAGCTTCGCCGGCGCGCCGAGGCCCTGGTAGCCGTCGATCTCGACCCGCATGCCGCGGTGACGGGCATGGGGCTGCTCCAGCGCCTCGGCGACGTCGAGCACGGGGCCCGCGGGCACGCCGCCCTCGATCAGCTTCTGGGCGAGCGGACCGCCGTCCTGGTCGGCCATCGCGGCCTCCAGCACCACGCGCAGATCCTCGCGGTTGGTCACCCGGTCGCCGTTGGTGGCGAAGCGGGGATCCTCGGCGATCTCGGGCGCGCCGATCAGGGCGCAGAGGCGCTGGAACTGGCGGTCGTTGCCCACCGCCAGGTAGACCGGGCGGGTGGCGGTGGCGTAGGCCGAGTAGGGGCTGATGTTGGGATGGTCGTTGCCGGTCAGGCGCGGGGTCTTGCCGTTAAGCACGTAGTTCGCCGCATGCGGATGCAGCAGCGACAGCGCGGCGTCGAAGAGGGAGCTCTCCACGAACTGGCCCTTGCCCGTCTCCTCGCGGTTGCGCAGCGCCAGCATCACGGCGAGCGTGGCGTTCAGCCCCGCCACCATGTCCACCACCGGCAGGCCGACGCGGGTCGGGCCGCTCTCGGGCGTGCCGTTGACCGACATGATGCCGCCCATCGCCTGCAGGATCGCGTCGTAGCCGGGCAGGCCGCCCAGCGGGCCGTCGGCGCCGAAGCCCGAGACGCGGCAGTGGATCAGCTTCGGAAAGCGCGGGGCGAGCACCTCGTCGTAGCCCAGGCCCCACTTCTCGAGCGTGCCGGTCTTGAAGTTCTCCAGCAGCACGTCGGCGCCGTCGAGCAGGCGGAACAGGACCTCGCGCCCCTCGGGCTTCGTCAGGTCCAGCGCCATCGCGCGCTTGTTGCGGTTGAGGCCGAGGAAGTAGGAGGCCGTCCCCTCCAGGAACGGGGGGCCCCAGGCGCGGGTCTCGTCGCCCGCGGGCGGCTCGACCTTGATCACGTCGGCGCCGTGGTCGCCCAGGATCTGGCCGCAGAACGGGCCGCCCAGCACGCGCGAGAGGTCCACGACCTTCAGGCCCGCGAGGGCCCCGGTCGGGGCGAGGGCGGGGCTGGCTTCAGGGGCGTCTTTCATTCGCGTCACTCCGCGGCGAGGGCGTCGGCGCCCGGCCCGTCGGCCAGGGCGCGCTCGAGGATCGAGGCGGCATCGGCCTCCTCGTCGGCGGTCCCGCGCAACGGATCGCGCGCGGCCAGCTTGTGGGCGATCACCGCGTCCGACAGGCGCGCGCGGTCGCCGGCATAGGCGTTGGAGCGCTCGCGCAGGCGGGCGTCCTCCCAGCACATCACCACGGCCGAGGTCGCGTTGTAGACGGCCGAGGCCGCCTGGCGGGCGTCCGCCTCCCGCGCCCGGTCGTGGGCCACGCCGTCGAGGAACTCGGCGGCGCGCAGATAGGCCTCCCGCGCCCGGCCCGCCGCGGCGGGATCGCCGTCGGACTGGGCGGAGAGCTCGTCCATATACGCGCTCAGGTGGGTCAGCGCATCCTCGCGCTTCACCGCGCGGGAGACGTCGAGCGCCACGATGTTCGAGGTCCCCTCCCAGATCGAGCCGAGGTGGCTGTCGCGCAGCACGCGGGCGTCGGACCATTCCTCGATGTAGCCGCAGCCGCCGCGCACCTCCATCGCGTCGCCCGCCACCTTGCGCGCATCGCGGCAGGTGCGGAACTTCAGGAGCGGCGTCATGATCCGCAGGACCTTCGCCATGCGCGCGTCGCCCGTGTCGGAGGCCTCCAGCGCGCGGGCGGTCTGGAACACCATCGAGCGGCCCTGCTCGGCCGTGACCAGCATCTTCAGGATCTGCCGGCGCATCAGGGGCAGGTCGATCAGGCGTTTTCCAAACGCGGTGCGGTTGCGCGCGATGAAGAGCGCTTCATTCACCGACCGCCGCATCATCCCCGCGGAGCGAACCCCGTTCGCCAGCCGCGAGTTGTTGATCATGTCGGTCATCTGCTTGAAGCCCTGGCCGGGGTCGCCGACCATGTAGGCCGTCGCGCCCTCCAGCGAGATCTCGCCCGAGGCCATGGACTTGGTGCCCAGCTTCTCCTTCAGCCGCAGGATCCGGTAGGCGTTCTTCTTGCCGTCCGGCAGGTGGCGGGGCAGCAGGAACAGCGACAGCGCCTTCGTGCCTTCGCCCGCGCCCTCGGGCCGGGCCAGCACCATCGCCAGCGCCGCGTCGGGGTTCGAGCAGAACCACTTGTCGCCGTAGAGCTTCCAGGCCTCGCCCTCCCGCCGGGCGACGGTGTCGATGGCGCCGACGTCGGAGCCCGCCACCTGCTCGGTCATGAACATCGCGCCCTGGAAGAGCTGGTCCATGTCCTGGGAGGTGAGCTGGTCGAAGTAGCGGTCGACCAGCTCCCGGTCGCCGAACTTCACCAGGGTGCGGGTCAGGCTGTCGGTCATCGACAGCGGGCAGCACAGGCCGAACTCCGCCTGCACGAAGAGGTAGACGAGCGCGTATTTCACCAGCGGCGGCAGCTTGTCCCCGGCGCCGAAGACGCCCGCGCGGTGGGACATGGCGGCGAGGCCGAACTCGGAGAACGCCACCCGCTCCAGCTCCCGGTAGGCGGGGTGCTTCTCGATCCGCTCGTCGTCGGCGCCGTTGCGGGCGCGGATGTGCAGGACCGGCGGGTTCTTGTCCGCGCTCAGCGCCAGTTCCTCCAGCGCGCCGCCGGCGAGGGCGCCCATGCGGTCGACCTGGGGCATGATGCGGGCGTGGACGGCGGGGTCGAGATAGACCTCCAGCAGCGCCGACATCGCGGGATCGGCGCGCAGGACGTTCAGCCCCGCGCTGTCGGGAATGTTGCGGTGGATGCTCGCCATGGCGTCGTCTCTCCCGGTCTCTCTCGCCCGATCCAGGGTCGGGCGGGGCCGGGGCGGAGACTGCCCTGTGGGCGATTGCCGATCCAATACCGATTTTCTATTGAACGATATCGCATTTGATATGGACCGCCGCCATGGCCATCACCTTCCGTCAGCTCCAGCACTTCCTCGCCCTGTCGGAGGAGCTGCACTTCGGCCGCGCGGCGGCGAAGCTGAACATCTCGCAGCCGCCGCTCTCGGCCTCGCTGCGCCAGCTCGAGGAGCAGCTGGGCTGCGCGCTGATGGAGCGCAGCTCCAAGCAGGTGCGCCTGACCGAGGCGGGGGCGGTCTTCGCCGCGCAGGCGGCGCGGATCCTGGGCCAGCTCGACCATGCGCAGGCGCTGACGAGCCGGGCGGCGCGCGGGGCGGGGGGGCGGCTGACCGTCTCCTTCGTGCCCTCGATGCTGTTCCGCCGCCTGCCCGAGACGCTGAAGGGCTTCGAGGAGGGGTTTCCCGACGTCGAGTTGGCGCTGCACGAGGTCAACACCTCCGGCCAGGTCGAGGGGCTGCTGCAGGCGCGCTTCGACGTGGGCTTCCTGCACGAGGCGCCCCTGCCCGAGGAGCTCGCCAGCCACCTGATCGAGACCGAGCGGCTGGTCTGCGCCCTGCCCCGCGGCCACCGGCTGGCGGGGCGCAGCCGGATCTCGCTGGACCAGCTGGCGGGGGAGCGGGCGCTGCTGTTCTCGCGCGAATACGCGGCGGCGAACCACGACCGCATCGCGGGGCTGCTGTCGGAGGCGGGGGTGGCGGCGCATGCGCCCTGGCAGATCCGCACCTGGTTCACGATCGTGGCCCTGGTGGCGCAGGGGATGGGCGTGGCGCTGGTGCCCGCCGCGCTGAGCCGCAAGGGCTTCGGCGATGTGGCCTATGTCGAGGTCGACGGGGCGGGCGCGGAACAGGGCATCCTGATGTGCTGGCGGCGCGAGGGGCTGAGCGCCGCGGCGCGCGAGTTCGTCGGCCACGTGCGCGGCAACGGCCTCGGCCGACCGCTGGACGCGGGCTGAGCCGGGCCCGAGGCTCCGCCCTGCCGGCGCAAGACGGCGCCCGAGGGCGCGACGCCCGCCCCGCGCCGCGGGCGCAACCGGGGCGCAGGCGCCGCGTCGGCCGCGGCGCCCGGGTCCGGCCGCCCGCCCGCGGCGCGGGGCCGGCGGTGCGCCTGCCCCCCGGGGTCCGGGAGGCCTGCGTCGCGCGGAGGCCCGGCGGCTAGAGCGCCTCGACCGCGTTGCGGCTGCGGCCCATCGCCTGGCCGACCAGGCGGCGGTGCTGCTGGTCGGTCCCGAACAGGGTTCCGGCCGCGAGGATGCGCTTCACGTGGTGGCCGACCTCGAGCTCGTCGGTCGTGCCCATGCCGCCGTGGACCTGGACGGCCGAGGCGCCCAGCTCCCGCCCCAGCCGGCCGACCTGGGCCTTGAGGATCGACAGGTGCCGCGGGCGCGCCTCGCCCGCGTCCAGCATCGCCGCGGTGACCAGCAGGCTCGCCCGGCAGCGCTGGTGGGCCATGTACATGTCCGCGATGCGGTGGCGCAGCGCCTGGAAGCTGCCGATGGCCACGCCGAACTGCTTGCGGCCGTTGGCATAGTCCGCCGTCGCCGCCAGCAGCGCCGCCATCGCGCCCACCGCCTCGGCGCAGAGCGCCAGCATCCCGCGGTCGAGCGCGTGGCGCAGCAGCGCGAAGCCCGCCTCGCCCTCGGCCAGCAGCGCCTCCGGCCCCAGCTCGACGTCCGCGAGCGCCAGGTGCGCCCCGGTGCGGCCGTCGATGGTGCGATAGGCGCGCGACGACAGGCCCGGCGCGTCGGCGGGGACCAGGAACAGGGCGAGCCCGTCCTCGTCCCCCGGCGCGCCGGAGACGCGGGCGCTGACCACCAGCCAGCCCGCGATGTCGGCGCCCAGCGCCAGACGCTTCTCGCCCGCCAGGCGCCAACCGGCGCCCGAGCGGGTCGCGGCCAGCGCCACGCGCGCGGGGTCGGGCGTGCCGTGCCCTTCCTCATGCGCCAGCGCCAGGTGCTCGGTCCCCGCCGCGACCTCCTCCAGCAGGGCGTCGCGGGCGGGGGTGGAGGGAGCGCCGGCCAGCGCCAGCCCGCCCAGCACCACGGTCGAGACGTAGGGCTCCACCGCCATGCGCCGGCCCATCACCTCGCAGACCGCGGCGAGATCGGCGGCCGAGCCGTCCATGCCGCCGCGCGCCTCGGGGAAGGGCAGGCCCAGCAGGCCCATCTCGGCGAAGGCGGACCAGACCGCCTTCGAATGCGGCGCGCCCGCGGCCAGCAGCTTCTGGCGGGCGGCGAAATCCATCTCGCGCGCGAGGCAGCGCTCGACGCTCGTGCGGAAGAACTCCTGGTCCTCGGTGAAGGCGTATCCCATGGCGTCCGTCCCCCTCAGCCCAGCACCCGGCGCGCGATCAGGTCGCGCTGGATCTCGTTCGAGCCGGCGTAGATCGTCGTCGCCCGCGCGTTCAGCCAGAACGGCATGGCGAGCATGTCGAAGTCCGAGCTCAGCGGATCGACGCCCGAGCCCACCTCCAGCGCCTCGAGCTGGCGCGGCAGGCCTTCGGTCCCCGCCACCTCGATCATCAGCGCGGCGATGGACTGGCCGAGGTCGGCGCTCAGCGTCTTCATCATCGAGGGGAAGGCGGGGTCCATCTCGCCGCCGCCGGCGCGGGGCGAGCAGACGCGGAACAGGTGATCGAGCCCCTCGACCTCCGCCGCCAGCAGGCCCAGGCGCTCCTGGAAGGCGGGATCGTCGGCGAGCCTGCGCCCGAAGCCGTCGTCGCGCGCCTCGGCCGCGGCCTGCACCTGGATCAGCTTGCGCCGCAGCCCGGCCGTGGGGGAGGCGCCGCCGCGCTCGTATTTCAGCAGGTGCTTGGCGACGGTCCAGCCGTCGTTCTCGGCCCCCACCACGTTGGCGCGGGGCACGCGGGCGTCGGTGAAGAACACCTCGCACTGCTCGGGGAAGCCGTCGAGCGCGATGATCGGGCGGACCTCGATGCCGGGCGTCTTCATGTCGTCGATCAGCAGGAAGGTGATCCCCTGCTGGGGCTTGCCCTCGAAGCGCGTGCGCACCAGCAGGAACATGCGGTTGGCGTGGTGGGCGTAGGTGGTCCAGGTCTTGGAGCCGTTCAGGACGTAGTCGTCCCCGTCCGCCACCGCCGCGCATTTCAGCGAGGCGAGGTCGGAGCCCGAGCCCGGCTCGGAATAGCCCTGGCACCAGAAATCCGTGCCCGAGTAGATGCCGGGCAGGTATTTCGCCTTCTGCTCGGGCGTGCCCAGGTCCAGCAGCAGCGGGCCGATCATCTTGAGGTTATGGGGCAGCAGCGCCGGCGCGCCGGCGGCCTGGAGCTCGGCCTCGAAGACGTCGTGCTGGGCGTCGGTCCAGTCGCAGCCGCCCGCCTCCAGCGGCCAGCGCGGCGCGGCCCAGCCCTTCGCCGCCAGCGCCTGCTGCCAGGCCATGCAGGGGGCGAAGGGGGTGAAGACGCTGGTCGACTTGGCCGCGGCCTCGCGCATCTCGTCGGTCAGTTCGGCCTCGAGGAAGGCGCGGACCTCGGCGCGGAAGGCCTCCAGATCGGTGCTCATGCGGGTCAGCCTCCGGTCGGACTATTTCTTGAGGAAACGGGCGATGCGTTCGGCCGCGTCGGGGCCGCGGCCCTCGCTCTCCTGCCATTCCCAGGCGAGGCCGGCGTCGAGCGGGCGGGCGTCGGTCGCCTCCAGCAGGCGCTTGGCCGCGGCGTGGGAGAAGGGGGAGTTGTCGGCGATCTTCCGCCCCAGCTTCTCGATCTCGGCCTCGAAGGCGGCGAGGGGGACGACGTATTCCGCCAGCCCGATCCGCAGCGCCTCGGAGGCCTGCACGGTGTCGGCGGTGAAGGTCATGCGCTTGGCGGTGGCGATCCCGACCCGGCGCGGCAGGCGCTGGCTCATCCCCCAGACGGGCGACAGCGCCCAGCGGCCGTGTGTGTCGGCGAACTTGGCGTCCTCGGCGGCCAGGATGAAGTCGCAGGCGAGCGCCACTTCCAGCGCGCCGGTGTAGCAATGCCCGTGCACGGCCGCGATCACCGGCTTGGGCATCTTCTCCATCATCCGCAGGGTTTCGGAGTGCCACCCGCGCGAGGGCGGCTTGGCGCCCGCGCCGATGTCGGCCAGGTCGTTGCCGGCCGAGAAGCACTTGCCCGCGCCCCGCAGCACCACGCAGCGCACGCTCTCGTCGTCGGTCAGCGCCTCGACATGGTCGCGCAACTCCTGGAACAGGGCGATGGTCAGGGCGTTGAGCTTCTCCGGGCGGTTCAGCGTCAGGATCGTCAGTCCGTCGCGGTCGTCGCGCAGCACCAGCTGGGTCATGGTTTCCTCCCGGCCTCCCCGGCCATCTCGTCGGTCCGGGACGCGCGCCCCGGCCCACCCGTTAACCGGGCGATTGAATTGTTCCCTACGCCATCGCCGCGCCCCGGTCGATGGGCTGGCGCCGCGGGCGGGCGGAGCGGCCCGGGCGCCGGGCCGAGCCCGGCCCCGCAGGGCGACGGCGCGGAGCGCCAGATATTAACTGCGCGCTTGAATTTCACCCCCTCGGCGCGCGGCGCGCCGTCGGATCGGACGAGCGGACAAGCGCGACGACCTGCCGCGCGGGCCGGGCGCGGCGCGAGGGGGGCGCGACCGCCGCCTGTCCCGCGATTCCAGGCCGCCGCCGGCCGCCCGGAGGCGGCGCCCTCAGCGCCCCGCGGGCCGCGTCGCGCCGCCCTTCACCCGGCGCAGCGGAATCGAGCTTTCGATCGAGGCGACGCCGGGGACCTTGGTCAGGCGCCCGACGAGGAAGGCCTCGAACTCCGGCAGGCCGGCGGTGGCGATGCGCATCAGGTAGTCGCGGTTGCCGGTCATCAGCCAGCAGTCCACCACCTCGGGGAAGGCGGCGACGGCGGCCTCGAACCTCGCCAGCGCGTCGTCCACCTGCCGGTCGAGCTTCACCGAGACGAAGACCGAGAAGCCGCGCCCCAGCGCCCCCTCGTCCACCTGCGCGGCGTAGCCCGCGATCACGCCCGAGGCCTCGAGCATCCGCAGGCGGCGGGCGACGGGCGAGGCGCTGAGCCCCACCCGCTCGGCGATCTCGGCCACGGGGGCGCGGCCGTCGCGCTGAAGCTCGCGCAGGATCGCGCGGTCGAAATCGTCGAGCGCGGCGGTTTCAGCCAAGATTTCCCCTCCTTGCGATGGAATCCACCAATATCGCGGCGGGAGGCGGCGAGAAAGACGGAACCTGCCGCGGCGTCCGCGCTATGCTCGCGCGATCGACCTCCAGCGCCCGAGTCCGCCCATGTCCCGTCCCGACGCGCCCTTCCTGAAGACCATCGAGCAGCGGCTGCTGTGGCTGTCGCACTGGATGATCCACCATGCGAACCACGTGCGCCCCAAGGTGGACGGGATCAAGGTGGGCGGGCACCAGGCGAGCTCGGCCTCGATGGTCTCGATCATGACGGCGCTGTATTTCTCGGCGCTGCGGCCCGAGGACCGGGTGGCGGTGAAGCCCCATGCCTCGCCGGTGTTCCACGCCATCCAGTACCTGATGGGCAACCTCAGCCGCGAGAAGATGGAGGCGTTCCGGGGCCTGGGCGGCGTGCAGTCCTACCCCTCGCGCACCAAGGACGTGGACGACGTGGATTTCTCGACGGGCTCCGTCGGGCTCGGCGTCGCCATCACCGCTTTCGCCTCGCTGGTGCAGGACTACGTGCAGGCCAAGAACTGGGGCGAAGGTCTGCCCACGGGCCGCATGATCGCGCTGGTCGGCGACGCGGAGCTGGACGAGGGCAACGTCTATGAGACGTTGCAGGAGGGCTGGAAGAACGACCTCCGCAATTGCTGGTGGATCATCGACTACAACCGCCAGAGCCTCGACGGCATCGTCCGCGAGGGCCTGTTCGAGCGCATCGAGAAGATCTTCGGGGCCTTCGGCTGGGACGTGGTGCGGGTGAAGTACGGCGCCCTGCAGCGCGCCGCCTTCGAGGAGAAGGGCGGCGACAAGCTGCGCGGCTGGATCGACGCCTGCTCGAACCAGGAATACTCGGCGCTGACCTTCATGGGCGGCGCGGTGTGGCGCAAGCGGCTGCTGGACGACCTGGGCGACCAGGGCGACGTCACCGCGCTGATCGAGCGCCGCTCGGACCGCGAGCTGGCCGCGCTGATGGAGAACCTGGGCGGCAACTGCGTGGAGACGATGGCCGACGCCTTCGCCGCCGTGGACCATGACCGCCCGACCTGCTTCCTCGCCTACACCGTGAAGGGCTGGGGCACCCCCATCGCCGGCCACAAGGACAACCACGGCGGCCTGATGACCGCCAAGCAGTTCGCCGCCTGGCAGGAGCACATGGGCGTGCCCGAGGGGCAGGAGTGGGAGCCCGACGCCACCGTGCGCGACGTGCCCGCCTTCCGCGCCTTCCTCGACCGCGTCCCCTTCTTCCGCAAGGGGACCCGCAGGCTGGAGGACGCCCGCGTCGCCGCGCCGGCCATCGACGCCGCCACGGACCGGGAAATCTCGACCCAGATGGCGTTTGGAAAAATCCTCGACGGGATCGCCAAGGGCGGGGGCGAGCTGGCGGAGCGGATCGTGACGACCTCCCCCGACGTGACCGGCACGACCTCGCTCGGCCCCTGGGTGAACCGGCGAAAACTGTTCGCCCGCAGGGCCCAGTCCGATGCCTTCATCGAGCATCGCATCCCCTCCACCGCGAAGTGGGAGTTCACGCCCGAGGGCCAGCATATCGAGCTCGGCATCGCCGAGATGAACCTGTTCCTGCTGCTGGGCGCGGCGGGCCTGTCGCATTCGCTGTTCGGCAAGCGGCTGATCCCCATCGGCACGCTCTACGACCCGTTCGTGAACCGCGGCCTCGATGCGCTGAATTACGCCTGCTACCAGGACGCCCGCTTCATCGTGGTCGGCACGCCCTCGGGCGTGACGCTGGCGCCGGAGGGCGGCGCCCACCAGTCCGTCGGCACGCCCCTGGTGGGGATGAGCCAGGACGGGCTGGCGGCGTTCGAGCCCGCCTTCGCCGACGAGCTGGGCGTGATCCTGGAATGGGCCTTCGACTACCTGCAGCGCGACGGCGACCATGAGCCCGACGCGCGGACCTGGCTGCGCGACGCCACCGGCGGCTCGGTCTACCTGCGCCTGACCACCAACCCCATCGAGCAACCCACGCGCGAGATGACCCCCGCGCTGCGCCAGTCGATCATCGACGGCGCCTACTGGCTGCGCGAGCCGGGGCCGAACTGCGAGGTGGTCATCGCTTTCCAGGGCGCCGTCGCGCCCGAAGCCATCGCCGCCGCCGGCATGCTGGCCGAGGGGCGGCGCGACATCGGCGTGCTGGCGGTGACCTCCGCCGACCGGCTGCATGCCGGCTGGAGCGCCGCCCAGAAGGCCCGCGCCGCCGGAAGGGCCGAGGCGCGATCCCATGCCGAGAGCCTGCTCGCCGCCCTGCCCCCGCATTGCGCGATGGTCACCGCCATCGACGGCCACCCCGCCACGCTGTCCTGGCTGGGCGCCGTCCACGGCCACCGCACGATCCCGCTGGGCGTCGAGCATTTCGGGCAGACGGGCACCATCGGCGACCTCTACCGCCTGCACGGGATCGACCGACGCTCCATCGCCCAGCGCGGGGCGGCGCTGACCGCGGGGCGGCCGACGCTGGCCTGGTCGCGGGGCTGACGCCCCCGGCGCGGGGGGCTAGAGCAGGAAGTCCCCCGCCCGCAGCGTCGCGTCGGCCTCGACCCCGAGGGTGAAGTCGGCGCGCCCGTCGCCATCCACGTCGGCCAGCACGAACTGGCCCCCGTCGTCGAGGATCTTCAGGCGCAGCTCGCCCGCCCGCTCCGAGAACGCGGCCTTGCCGATGAACTTGAAGGCGTCGTCCTTGTCCGTGCTCTCGCGCGCGTCGATGCCGGTCAGGTCGATCCGGTCGCCCTCGCGGCGCGAGAAGTCGTCGATCAGGTCCAGCTCCTGGCCGGCGGGGCTGTCCTCGACCGACAGGAACACGAAGCGGTCGGCCGCCTTGCCGCCGTGCAGCAGGTCCGAGCCCAGACTCCCGACCAGCCGGTCCTTGCCGCCGCCGCCGTCCAGCAGGTCGTCGCCGTCGCCGCCGTCGAGCGCGTCCTTGCCGCCCCCGCCCAGCAGCCGGTCGACCCCGAACCCGCCGTTCAGCGTGTCGTTCCCGCCCCCGCCGTCCAGCGCGTCGGAGCCCTCGGCGCCCTCCAGCAGGTCCGCGCCGCCGGCGCCCTCCAGCTTGTCGGCGCCCTCGCCCCCGTCGAGCTGGTCGCTCCCCGCCTCGCCGAACAGCTTGTCGCGGCCCGCGTCGCCCGAGATCAGGTCGGCGCCGTCGCCGCCCTCGATCCGGTCGTCGCCGTCGCCGCCGAACAGGAAGTCGCCGGCGCCGTGGCCGAAGATGAGGTCGTCGCCGCGGTCGCCGCGGATCGCGTCCTCCTTGTCGAAGCCGGTCAGGAAGTCGTCCAGCACCGTGCCGGTCACGTCGATCTGGGGCTGCAGGTCGACCGTCGTCGCGGTGGAGGCGTCGCGGCTTCCGTCGGCGGTGTTCTCCAGGGCGATGGAGGCGATCAGCAGCCGCACCCCCTCCCCCGGCGCCTGCGGCAGCGAGACGACCCGCAGGGCCGTGGCCGCGCCGGAGACCGCCCCCGGGGCGACCGCCGTGGCGATCAGGTCGCCGTCGAAGTCGACCAGCTGCACCTGCGCCTCGCCGCTGAAGGTCGAGGCCATGGCGACCGCGTAGCCCACGCCCGCGATCTCGACCGCGCCGGCCGCGGGCAGCAGGTCCGCGCCGGCGAGGAAGTCGAGCGCCGCCTCCTCCGCCGCGCCCGCATCGGGCTTGGCCACCGCCAGCCGCAGCCCGCCGAAGGTGATCAGCGCCGCGGCGGTGTTGCCCGCCGAGGAGAAGGTCGGCGTGAAGGGCGTGGCGACGTTGAGGAAGTCGAGGTCCACGTCCGATCCCGTGCCCGCCACGCTCTCGAGCGTGAAGCCGGAGGCGAAGTTCGCCGGATCGAACAGCGAGGGCGTGCGCACCAGCGTGCCGTCGTCCAGCGCCAGCACCCGCGCGTCGGTGGGGACCGACTGGTTCAGCGCCAGCATCCGGCCGGTCTTGAGGTTGAAGCCGAACAGCTCCCCGGTCCCGGCCATGAACACCGTCGGCTGCGCGCCCTCGTCCGGCGCGCCCCGCTCCAGGAACGCCGAGGGCGAGATCTGGCCGTCGAACTTCTCGGAGCGGCTGGCGACCTGCCGGCCCTCGTCGTCGAAGAGGCGCGCGGTGAAGCGGGAGACCGGCGTCTCGACCCCGTTCAGCCGCCGGCCGAGGAACAGGATCCCGCCGTCGTCCGTCGGCGCGATCCCCGCGACCAGCGAGAGGTCGGAGGGGTTCTCGGACTCGATCACCTTCGGCGCGCCCGCCGCCGCCAGCCCGCCCGAGCCGTCGGGACGGAAGAAGGCGAGGCACAGGCGGTCGATCTCGGAATCGTCCTCCCTCTCCAGCGAGAGGTTGACGAAGAGCACGGCCGCGCCCCCGTCCGAGGTTCCCACGATGTCGAGGATCTGGGCGTCGTTGCGGAGCGATCCGGAGATCAGGTTGAAATCGGGCATCGGGACGGGTCCGGGAATGAAGGCCGGCCGCCAGTTGACCCGGCGGCCGCTTCCCGTCCAACGCCGGCGAGGCTCCGGCGTTCATCTCGCCTCGCGCAGCGGCGTCGGCGCCACATCCGGCCGATAATTCAACAGCATAAATGAAGACGCCCGCCCCCGGTCCGCCGGGGACGGGCGCGCGGTTCCGCCGGGCGGCGGCGTCAGTCGATCAGCGTCTCCAGCCGGATCGGGAAGCGCCGCGGGCGCTTGCCGGTGGCGTGCCAGACGGCGTTGGCGATGGCGCCGACCGCGCCCGAGATCGCCAGCTCGCCGACGCCCTTCACCCCCAGCGCGTTCACGAAGGCGTCGTCCTCGTGGACGGTCAGGACCTTCAGCTCGGGAATGTCGGCATGGACCGGGACGTGGTAGCCGGCGAGGTCGGCGTTGGCGATGCGCCCGGTGACGGGGTCGTGCACCGCCTCCTCGTGCAGGGCGAAGCTTAGGCCCCAGATCATCCCGCCCTCCAGCTGGCTGCGGGCCAGCTTGGGGTTGATGATCCGCCCCGCCGCGAAGGCGCCGACCATGCGGGTGACCCGCACCTGCCCCAGCTCGGGGTCCACCGCCGTCTCGGCTAAGATCGCCCCGTGGGAGAAGAAGGCGTGCGCCTGCCCCTCGGACTCGGGGCGCGAGGACGAGCCCTCGCCCACCACGACCTCCTGCCCGGCGCGGGCGAGGATCTCGGCGTAGCTTTCCGAGCGGCTCTCGTCGTCGCGCCGGTGCAGGCGGCCGTCGCGGGCGACGACGCCGGAGTTGCCGGCGCCGAAGAGGGGCGACTCGGGGTCGTTGGTCGCCAGCTCCGTCAGCCGCCCAATCGCGTCCGAGCCTGCGGCATGAAGGGCCGAGCCCGCGGTCGCGGTGTGGCCCGAGCCGCCGGCGATGCCCGCGTCGGGCAGGTTCGAGGCGCCCGAGTGGAACTCCACCTGGTCGATGTCGAGCCCCAGTCCGTCGGCCGCGATCTGGGCGAGCGCGGTCCACGCCCCCTGCCCCATGTCGACGCCCGAGGTCTCGACCAGCGCGGTGCCGTCGGCGCGAAGCGTGGCCCGGGCCTGGGCGGCGAAGAAGGTGGCGGGGAACTGGGCGGTGCCCATGCCCCAGCCCAGCCGCCGCCCCTGCGCGTCGGTCATCGAGCGCGGCTCCAGCGGCCGCCCCGCCCAGCCGAAGGCCTCCGCCGCCTGGGCGTAGCACTCCCGCAGGGCCTTGGAGGAGAAGGGCAGGCCGGTGGCGGGGTCCACCTCCGCGTAGTTGCGCAGCCGGAACTCCAGCGGGTCGAGGCCCAGCGCATAGGCCGCCTCGTCCACCGCGCATTCCAGCGCGGCCGAGCCCGAGGCCTCCCCCGGCGCCCGCATCGCCATGGGCGTGCCCTTGTCCACCCGCACGCCGCGGTGCGTCACCTTCAGGTTCGGCGCGGCGTAGAGGTTCTTGGAGACGTTGGCCGCCGGCTCCAGGAACTCGTCGAAGCTGGAGGTGAAGCTGTCGGCGTGATGCAGCAGGGCCGAGAGCCGCCCCTGCGCGTCCATCCCCATCTTCAGGGTCTGGCGCGTGGCGCCGCGATGGCCGGTGGGGCCGTACATCTGCTCGCGCCGGAAGACGTATTTCACCGGGCGCCCCAGCTCCCGCGCCGCCAGGATCGCCAGCACGTAGGGCCCCGTGGGAATGGCCTTCGACCCGAAGCCCCCGCCCAGGAAGGGCGTGCGGATCAGGATCCGGTCGGGCGCGATCCCGAAGAAGCGGGCGAACATGGCCCGCGCCATCACCGGCGCCTGGTTGGGCACGTCGAGCGTCAGGGCGTCGCCGTCCCACCGGGCCACCATCGCGTGGGGCTCCATGGCGTTGTGGTACTGGTCGGGCGTGTCCCAGGTCCCCTCGAAGGTCCGCTCGGCGGCGGCGAGCGCCGCCTCGGCGTCGCCGACCACGTGGGTCGGGGGCGCGCCGACGCCGACGCTCTGGGGCTCGTAGGCCTCGCCGCCCGCGTGCCCCAGGCGCGGGGCCTCGGCCTCCACCTGCGGGTTCAGCAGGCGCGCGGCCTCGGTCGCGGCCTCCAGCGTCTCGGCCACCACCAAGGCGACGGGCTGGCCGGCGTAGCGGACCCGGTCGTTCTGCAGCGCGTCGATCTTGAAGGCGAAGGGGAAGGGCGTGGAGTCGGGATCGTCCGCGAGCGGGGGGCGGTTCTCATGCGTCCAGACCGCGACCACGCCCGGATGGGCGCGGGCGGCCTCGACGTCGAGCCCGACCAGCCGGCCGCGGGCCACGGGCGCGGTGGCGGTGACCGCGTGCAGGCAGCCGTCGGGCAGGTTGTCGGCGGCGTAGGTGGCGGCGCCGGTCACCTTCAGCACGCCGTCGCGGCGGCTGAGCGGCTGGCCGGCGTTGGAGCCGAGGCGCGTCGGCGTGGCGGGCGCGAGGCCCGGAGCGGTCGTGTCAGACATGGGCGGGCGCTCCGTATTCGGCGTCGAAGGGGGAGGCCGGCAGGGCCGGCATCCGCGCGGGCGTCCCCGCCGCGGCCAGCGCCAGGGCGCGGGCGGCGGTGCGGCGGGCGAGCTCGATCTTGAAGGCGTTGTCCCCGCTGGGCTTGGCCTCGGCCAGCGCCAGGGCGGCGGCCTCGGCGAAGGCATCCGGGCCGGGCGCCTTGCCGACGAGCGCGGCCTCCGCCGCCTCCGCCCGCCAGGGCCGGTGCGCCACGCCGCCGAGCGCGAGGCGGGCGCGGGCGATCGCGCCCCCCTCGATCTCCAGCGCCGCGGCGGCGGAGACGAGGGCGAAGGCGAAGGAGGTCCGCTCCCGCAGCTTCACGTAGCGGGCGTGGGCGGCGAGGCCCGCGGCCTCCGCCGGCAGGATCAGCGCGGTGACCAGCTCGCCCGGGCGCAGGTCGGCGACCGCCTCGGGCGCGCCCTCGGGCAGGGAGAAGAAGGCGGCGAGCGGCGTCTGCCGCCGCCCGTCCGGCCCCGCGATCTCCAGCACCGCGCCCAGCGCGGCGAGCGGCACGGCGAAGTCGGAGGGGTGGACCGAGCGGCAGGCCTCGGTCCAGCCCAGCACCGCATGTTCGCGCGGCTCTCCGGCGAGCCCGCCCGACAGCGCGGCGCGGGGACGCTGGAGGATGTTGCCCCCCACCGTGGCGGCGTTGCGCAGCTGGGCGGAGGCGCCCGAGAGCAGCGCCTCGGCCACCATCGGGAAGCGGGCCAGGACCGCGGGGGCGCGGGCGACGTCGGAGTTGCGGACCATCGCGCCGATGCGCAGGCCGCCGTCCGGCAGGTCCTCGATCGCGTCGAGGCCGGGCAGGCGGGTCACGTCGACCAGCGTCGAGGGCGAGGCCGCCCCCACCTTCATCAGGTCGAGCAGGTTGGTGCCGCCGGCCAGGTAGGCCGCGCCGGGGGCCGCGGCGGCGGCGACCGCCTCCTCGACCGTGGCGGGGCGCAGGTAGTCGAAGCGGTTCATGCCGCGGCCTCCTTCTCGTCGGACGCGCGGCCCTCGAGCTTCGCCTGCGCGTTCAGCACCGCCTCGACGATGCCCTTGTGCGCGCCGCAGCGGCAGAGGTTGCCGCTCAGCCCCTCGCGGATCCGCTCGGGGTCGGCGCCGGCCTCGCCCTCGGCGATCAGGGCGACGGCGGACATGATCTGGCCCGGCGTGCAGAAGCCGCACTGGAAGCCGTCATGGTCGATGAAGGCCTGCTGGACGGGGTGCAGGGCGCCGTCGAGGGCGAGCCCCTCGATCGTGACGACCTCGGCGCCGTCCAGCGTGGCGGCCAGGGTCATGCAGGCGTTCACCCGCCGGCCGTCGACGATCACGGTGCAGGCGCCGCACTGGCCGCGGTCGCAGCCCTTCTTGGTTCCGGTCAGGCCCAGCCGCTCGCGCAGCAGGTCCAGCAGGGTGACGCGGGGATCGTCCAGCGCGATCTCGCGCCGCTCTCCGTTCAGGGTGAAGGCGGTCGGATGGGTCATGGGGGGCTCCCGTTGGCCTGGAGGCGGTCTGGTTTCGAGTCGACCTTGGGGCGGGGCTGTGCCACGGAAGGGATCGGGCCCCGTCCGCGTCGACCGCGGACGCGGCCTTGGCGAGAATATGCGGAGGCACCCTCCGCTTTTCAAGGGCGACCGGCGCAGGTCGTCTCGGAGAGGCATGGGCGACGGCGGAAGACATGGGGCGAAGGCCCCCGGGATCGAGCGCGCGCCGGCCGGCGACGCGACGGCCGGCGCGGCGAAGAGCGTGGACGCGAAGACCGTGGACGCGAAGACCGTGGACGCGAAGTCCGGGGACTCGAAGTCGGGGGCCGCCCGCGCGCCCCGCAAGCCGCGCGCCGACAGCCTGCGCAACCGCGAGCGTCTGCTGACCGCCGCGCGGGAGATCTTCGCCGCCGGCGGTCCCGACGCCAGCCTCGAGGCGGTGGCGCGCCGGGCGGGGGTGGGCATCGGCACGCTCTACCGCCACTTCCCCACGCGCGAGACGCTGTTCCTGGCCGTCTACCGCCGCGAGGCCGAGGAGCTCTCGGCCCTGGCCGCGAGCCTCGCGCAGGCCAACGACCCGGTCGAGGCGCTGCGCCGCTGGCTGCGCGCAGCGGTGGGGATGGTGGCGACCAAGAAGGGGATGGTGGCGGTGCTGTCGCCCGCGCTCGACACGTCCGAGCCTCTGTTCGCCGAGGTCCGGGTGATGCTGCTCGACGCGGTGGACGCGCTGGTGGGCCGGGCGGTGGAGGCCGGCGCGATGCGCGCCGACGTGCCCCCCGCGGACGTGATGCGCGCCCTCTTCGGCTTCTGCTACACGATCGACGCCGAGGACTGGCAGCCCGCCGTGCTGCGCCTGCTCGACGTCTTCGTGGACGGCCTGCGCCCGCAGCCTGCCGCCGAGTGACGCCTCCGCGCGCGAAGCCGCCCGCCCCCCGGGGAGAGGGGCGGGCGGGGCCGCGCGGCGACGAGAGGGGGGATCAGGCCGCGCGGCGTCGGCGGGCGGCGAGGCCCAGCGCCCCGGCCGCGGCGCCCAGCAGCGCCAGCGCGGGGGGCGCCGGCGTCGCAACGACCTCCGAGGGCGGGATCTGCGCCCCCTCCGCCGCGTAGACCGCCGCCGAGACCGAGGCGACCACGCGCAGGTGCACGACCTCGCCCGGATCGACCTGCATCGAGGCGTAGAAGGCCGCCTTGCCGCTGGCGGGAAAGCGGGAATCGCCCTCCAGCCCGTAGTCCACGGAAAGGCTTCGGGGGGTGTAGAAGGCGCTTTCCGCGAAGCCCCCGTCATCGGTCGCGTCCAGGCGCAGGAAGCTGATCGCGGCCTGCGCGCGGCCGACCTCGCCGGTCGCCACGTCGCCCGAGACGCCGCCCCAGACGTCGCCGAGGACCGAGGCGGTCAGCGCGTAGTCCACCCGCAGACCGAAGCTGCCCACGTAGGGCGTGGGATTGACCAGGGTGAAGGTGCGCACCAGCTCGACCCGGTTCTCGCCCAGATCGATGGGGGCGCCGGTGCGGGCGTCGACGCCTGCGCTGGCGGCGATGATCGAGCGGTTCTGCGCCTGCACGATCGAGCCTTCGCTCGCCCAGCCGCCGCCCAGCGCGCGGCTGGACCGGACCTGCGGCTCCTCCCCCTGCGACCAGGAGACGAAGCTGGACGAGAAGTTCGACAGCGTCACGTCCAGCGCGGCGTCGGCGACGGTGGTGGCGAAGGCCGGCGTCCCGCCCAGCGCCAGCGCGAGCGCCGCGGCGGCCCCGCGCCTGAGGATGCGTTTCATAGCGGACTCCTTGCTGGAATCGCGCCCGGCCGGGGTCATTGCGGCAGGGCGACGGTGAAATAGGGGGCCGGGGCGGGGGCGCCCTCCTCGACCGGGTCCGGGGTGCGGTTGGCGACCGCCGGCAGCGCGCGCAGGCCGGCGATCAGGGCGGCGAGGTCCGCCTCGTCCAGCCCCGCGTAGGCGGGCCAGGGCATCACCGGCGCCAGCGTCCGCCCGTCGGGGCGCCGCCCGGCGGTGAGGGCCTCGGCGATCTCCGCGTCGCTCCACCCGCCGAGGCCGGCGGCGTCGGGGGTCAGGTTCGGCGGCCAGACGATGCCGTAGCCCGGCATCGCGAAGCCGATGTCGCCGCCCGCCAGGGCCGCGTCCTCGCGCGGGGCGCCCTGGGCGTCCCGCGGGGTGTGGCAGCCGCCGCAATCCATGATCCGCAGCAGGTAGGCGCCCCGCGCCTGCAGCTCGGCCTCGCCGCCCGCGGCGGGCGAAGCCGCCTGCGCCCGGGGCGCGAGATCGGGCGCCCAGAGCGTCAGCAGCGCGACGGCGGAGACGGAGAGGACGGCGCCCAGGCGCACGGCCAGCAGGGACAGGGGGTTCGGTCGCTCGCTCATCGCGGCGCTCCTTTGGTCTTGAGACAATGAAAAGGGGGGAGGCGGCCGCGCTCAGGCGGCGGCCGTCTCCTCGCAACCGGGCTCCGCGAACTCGCGGCGGAAGCGGTTGCGGGGGTCGTGGCGGGCGCGCAGGGCCGCGAGGCGGCTCAGCGCCTCCGGCGTCCAGGCCTGGGCGAGGCGGCCGGGGGCGGCGAGGTCCGCCTCGCCCACGTAGACGCCCTTCACCGCCGGCGCGGCCTCCCGCGCGACGCCGCGGACCCAGGCGCGGCCGGCGGCGTCCCCGGAGGGGTCGCGCCACATGGCGTAGAGCGCGCCGAACACCGGGCCGATCATCGAGAAGGCCGCCGCCCCCGCCGGGGGAACCGGCGCGAGGGGGGAGCGGACCACCCCCAGCCCGAAGCATTCGGCGTCCGGCGCCCGGGCGACGCCGCGGGCGATGGCGCCGAACAGCGCCGAGGGCGCCGCGTCCGACCACATCGCGTCCACCGCCATGCGCCGCCCGCGCGGGAAGCCCGCGTCGATCAGGTCGTAGAGGGCGGGGATCGGCGTCGGCAGGCCGACCTGCGCCTCCAGCGCCCCGGCGGGCGCCGCGGCGCCGATGCGCGCGAGGATCGCGTCGCCGGCCTCCGCCGCGTCCTCGAAGACGGTGGCGATGGCCATCACGACCTTGGCCGAGACCAGCGCCAGCGGCGGCGGGGCGGCGCAGAACTTGGCGGTGAACTCCACCGAGGCGGGCGCCCAGGCCATGGTCGCCTGCATCCAGGCGGCCACGTCCTCATGCGCCTCCAGCGGCCAGGTCCAGACGCCGGTGCGGATCGCCCTGGGCGCCGGCGCGAGGCGCAGGCGGTAGCCCACGACCACGCCGAAGAACAGCGGCCCCGCCCCGCGGGCGGCCCAGAACAGGTCGGCGTTGCGCTCGGCCGAGGCGGTCAGCAGCGCGCCGTCGGCGGTCACCACCTCGACGCTCTCGACCCGCATGCAGGCCACGCCCCAGCGCCCGGCGTTCCAGCCGATGCCGCCGCCCAGCAGGTAGCCCGACATCGGGACCGAGCCGCAGTGGCCGACGGGGAAGCCCAGGCCGTGGGGCTCCAGCGCCGCGACGAGGGCGCGGTTGGTGGCGCCGGGGCCGACCTCGGCCGTCATCGCGGCGGCGTCGACCCGGATCTCGTCCAGGCCGGCGAGGTCGATCACCACGCCGGCCTGCTGGGCGGCGCCCGACCAGTTGTGCCCGGCGCCCCGGGGGCTGACCGTCAGCCCGTTGGCCGCGGCGTAGCGCACCGCGTGGCGCACGTCCTCGACGTCGGCCGCGCGCACGATCGCCGCGGGGCGCCGGGCGGGCTTGCGGCCGTTCCACAGCAGGGTCTCCAGCGCCAGCTCCCAGCCGGGCTCTCCGGCGGCCAGCACGATGCCGCGCACCTGGGCGCGGAGCGTCTCGATCTGCATCTCGTCCATCCTTGCGGGATCCCGGCGCGGGGCCGGGCCCGGCGTCCTCGCGGGCGGCTCCTCGGCGCGGCGGCGAGCGCCAGGGGGAGGAGCGGTTTCGATGCGACGGGGATAGGCCCGCAGGGGGCGAGAGGCTTGCTAAACGTTCCCGCACGGAACGCTAAAAGAATAGTAAGCGCACAAATGAAATCGGCGGGATGGGAGAGGGGCGCCGCGCGGCGAGGCCTTCGGCTCAGACCGCGGGCGGCTCCGCGCTCTCCAGCTCGACCGGCACGGCGATGGCCAGGCGGAAGCGGCCGCGGCCGCTCTTCATCAGGCGGATCGGCGCCTCGCGCTCGTCCAGGCGCTTGCGCAGCAGGACCAGGCGGGCGTCGAGGTTCTCGGCGTGCTCGGGCAGGCGCAGGGAGGGGTCGAGGCGCAGCTCGCGCGTGTTGAACTCCACCCGGCCCGTCGCGGCATGCTCCCGCAGCAGGCGCCACAGGATCGCGCCGGCGACCCCCTTGATGAGATAGTCGTTGTCGAGGAACACGCTGTCGTCGAAGGCGAAATGGCGGACCGTGACGGCCGGGGGGCAGGCGTCCTCGCCGGTGCAGGCGGGGGCCGGGGCGCCCTCCGGCGCGTGGCCCGCCTGGGGCAGCAGGGCGGCCAGCGCGCCCAGGTGGTCCGCGATCAGGGCCAGCGCGTCCTCGTCGTCGTGGCAGAAGCGCAGCATCCGGGGGCTCTCGCACAGCAGCACCCCGAACAGGCGCCCGTCGCGCAGGATCGGCAGGGCGAGCTGGCTGGCCGGCGCCGCGAGCCCCGGGAAGGGGATCGCGGTGCGCGCCTCCCAGTCGAGCCCGGCGCTGCGGGCGCTGTCGCGGATCGCGGCGACGTAGCCATAGGCCGCGGTCATGTGGCTGATGCGGATCGGCGCCCGCTCCCGCGCGCAGACGCCCACCACCCCCTCGCCCAGCGCCACCTCCGAGCCGACGCCCGAGGCCGGATAGCCCCGCGTGGCGATGGCGTAGAGGCGCCCGCCCTCCCCCTCGCCGGGATCGTCGTCCTGCAGCAGGATCATCGCGTGCTCGACGCCCAGGTCCGCCTCCAGGCAGGCGAGCGTGCGGTCGAAGAGCTCCCCCAGCTCGCGGCACTCGGCCATCGAGGCGAAGACCCGCCGCGCCACCGCCATCAGGTTGCGATGGGGCGCGGGCGGCGGCAGGACCGGGGGGCGCACCACCTCGACCGCCTCGACGCGGAACACGTCGGCGCCGCGCAGGCGGAACACCCGGTCCATGCCGGAGTGGGAGGCGATGCCCATCAGCTCGGCGCGCATCTGCTCGAACAGGGGGCCCTCGGTGCGGGTCTCCTCGTAGACCAGTTCCAGCCGGTGCTGGGCCACCGTCTCGGGGTCGGTGATGACCACCGAGGCGCGCCCCGTCGCCAGCAGGTTGCGGCGGGTCTTGTTGAAGAACTGGTAGCTCAGCGCCACCCGCTGCGGATCGACGTAGTGGACCTGCGAGATGATCGAGATGTTGACCATCCCCTGCGGATCGCAGGTGGCGAGGGCCGAGGCCGACACCCCCTCCATCGCGTTGCGCAGCAGGTCCATCGAGGGCACGGGCGCATCGGGCGCCGGGGCGCCCACGCCGCCGGCATGGGCGACGCCGGGCCAGAGGGCGGGATCGGGCGCGGGCAGCGGCGCCTCCCGCTCCGCCGCCGCGCCGGAGGCCGAGGCGCGCGGGCTCATCGCGGCGCCTCCGGTCGTCGGGGGGCGGAGGAGACCGGGATCGCCTCGCCCGCGCCCGGACCGGGGGTCTGGTGGAAGACCTGCTCGGGCGCGAAGACGATCATCACCGCGTCGCTCTCCTCGACGTCGCTGAAGGCGTGGCAGAAGCCCGGCGAGAAGCCCGCGGTCGCCAGCCACTCGGCATGGCCGCGGACCTGGCGGCGGTACTCGGCATGGTCGCGGGCGGTCGGCGGCTCCAGCCGGGCGCGGGCGCCCTTGGCCTGGATCGAGCGGTGGGAGAGGTCGGTGAAGCTCGCCCCCACCGTGCCGCCCGCGCGCACCGCCGCCAGCAGGCGCGCGGCGCCGGGACCGGCGGCGTCGACGTAGAGGCGCAGCTCGCCCGCCTCGGGGTCCGGCACGCAGGCGCCGGCGACGGCGGCGATGGGGCGGCCGGCGATGTCGCCCACCCCCAGCAGCACGGTCACGCCGCTGGAGGCGAAGGCCGCGAGCTCGGCCGACATCGGGCCCACGTCCCGCGGCGCGGCGCCGGACGGCGGGTTCGGAACGGAAACGGCGTCCGCATCGCTGGACATGCGCGAAGGCCCCGGCCCCCTCCGACCCGTGGGAGGGGTTTCCGCTTTTCGATACTCCCGCAGGGCGGCGTCGGCAACGGGGGCGCGGCGCGCCAGAGCGGCTCAGCCCAGCCGCACCAGCGCGTCGAGCAGTACGACGCCGTCAGTCCCCACGAGGACGGGGTTGATCTCGGCCTCCTCCACCCGCGGGTGCAGGGCGATGCGCGAGACGTCGGCGACCAGCCGCGCCAGCGCCTCGAGGTCGCCCGCGGGCGCCCCGCGGAAGCCGCGCAGGAGGGCGAAACCGCGGACTTCGGCCAGCATCTCGCGCGCGATCTCGACCGTGACGGGGGCGGGGCGCACGGCGGCGTCGCGGTAGATCTCGGTCAGCACGCCGCCCTGCCCGACGGTCACCACCGGCCCCGCCAGCGGATCGCGGGAGACGCCGACGATCGCCTCGCCGAGCCCGCGGCGCATCTCCTGCGCCAGCAGGCCGCGCAGGCGGGCGCCCGGCGCATGGGCCCTGGCGGCGGCGCGCATCTCGGCCGCGGCCGTGCGCAGGGCCGGCAGGTCGGGGACGCCCACGCGGATCGCGCCGGCCTCGGTCTTGTGGGGCAGGTCGGCGGAGACGAGCTTGGCCACCACCGGCCAGCCCAGCCCCGGATCGACGATGGGCAGGTCAAGGTCGAACAGCGCCTGCCGCGGCCGCGGCGCGCCCAGGGCCGCGAAGACCTCGCCCGCGTCGAGCTCGTCCATCACCCCCGCCGGCGCGCGGTCCAGCAATGCGGCGGCGCGAGGCGGCAGGGGGCCGTCGGGGACCGGGGCGGGGGCGCAGGGGGCGAGCAGCATGGCCGCCGTCTCGGCGCAGACCTCG
This sequence comes from Albimonas marina, assembly GCF_029223255.1. Taxonomy (GTDB): domain Bacteria; phylum Pseudomonadota; class Alphaproteobacteria; order Rhodobacterales; family Rhodobacteraceae; genus Albimonas. Next base: position 637,448 of record NZ_JARHUC010000004.1, on the reverse strand, counting down.
ACCGAGCGGAAGGTGGGCACGCCGCCGGCCTCGAGCATCGCGAGCGCGTCGGTCGCCTCCGGCAGCGGGAAGGCGATGACGGGGGCCGCGCCCTCGGGCGCCTCGGCCACGGCATCGACGATGGGCTTCACCGCGAGGTCCGGCTGGAACTGGGCGGAGGAGCCGATGCAGACCAGCAGCAGCCCCGTCTCGGGGTCCGCGGCGAGCGTCGAGACGACCTCCTTCATCGTGGCGTAGTTCGTGCCCGCCAGCGTCACGTCCACCAGCTTGCCGTGACCCATCGGGATCGCCTGCGCCTGGAGCTTCGCGCGCGCCGCGTCGCCTGGGCCGGCGATCCGCGCGCCGCGCGCGGCCATCTGGTCGATCAGCATCGCCCCGCCGCCGCCGGTGGTCGAGACCACCGTCACCTGGCGCGGCCGCGCCGCGGGCAGGCGCGCGCGGGCCAGCGCCGGGGGCGCGTCGAGCAGCGTCTCGAACTGTTCGGCCTGCCGGATCCCCAGCCCCCGCAGCAGCGCCGCGCAGGCCGCGGAGGATCCGGTCAGCGCCCCGGTATGGGAGACGGACAGCGCCTGCCCCTCCTCCGAGGCGCCGATCATGTAGGCGACCACCGGCTTGCCCTGCGCATGGGCCGCGCGGGCGAACTCGGCCAGCGCCTCGCGGTCGCGGATGGTTTCGAGGAACAGGAGGAACGCGTCGGTGTGCGGGTCGTCGAGCAGGAGGGAGCCGAGCTGGCCCACACCGGCGCCCGCCTCGTTCCCCACCGAGATCAGCGTCGAGAACCCGCGGCCGCGGGCCTCGCCGCGGGAGAGGAGCGTGCCGATCAGACTGCCGCTCTGCGACAGCACCGCGAGCCGGCCGCGGCGCAGCGCGTCCAGCCGGAAGGCGGCGTTGGTGGTGCAGGAGAAGCCGGAATGGGTCGCCACCACGCCGGTGGAGTTGGGGCCGATCAGCAGGATCCCCGCCTCGGCGGCGAGGGCGGCCAGCCGGTCCTGGCGGGCGCGCCCCTCTGGCCCCGCCTCGGCGAAGCCGTCGGCGAGGAGGCTGACCACCTTCACCCCCGCGCTCGCGCAGTCGCTCAGCGCGCTCTCGGCCGCCTCGGCGCCGACCAGCAGGTAGGCGTGGTCCACCGGCTCGGGGATCGCGCTGACCAGCGGATAGGCGCGGGCGCCCGCCACCGTCTCGCGCCCCGGGTTGACCGGGTGGACCGCGCCGCGGAAGCCGTGGCGGCGCAGAAAGTCCATCGGCCGCGCCTGGAGCTTGGCGGGGTTGTCCGAGGCGCCGACGATGGCGACCGATGCCGGATCGGTCAGCGCGCGCAGCAGTTCGGCGCGGGCGGGCGCGGTCATTCGGCGGCCGTCCCTTCCAGCGGCACGGGCTTCGGCGCGCGCTGGGAGAAGCGGCGCCCGAAGACGCCCTCGGCGATGCGGTTCTTGAGGATCTCGGTCGAGCCCCCCGCGATCTGCCAGCCGCGGGTGCGGCGGACGCAGTACTGCACCGTGCTCTCCTCGGAGAAGCCGTGGCCGCCCATCACCTGCAACGCCTCGTTGGCGGCGAAGAAGCCGGCCTCGTTGCAGGCGAGCTTGGCCATAGCGGTCTCCTGCGCCGAGGGCAGGCCGTCGGCCGCGTTCACCGCGGCGCGCATCAGCAGCAGCTGGGCGGCGTCGAGGCGCATCGCCATCTCGGCGAACTTCCATTGCAGGCCCTGGAACTCGCAGATCGGGCGGCCGAACTGGCGCCGCGTCAGGGCGTAGTCGCGGGCGACCTCGAAGGCGTGGCGGCCGCAGGCGACGGCGCGGGAGGAATTGCCCAGCCGCTCGACGTTGAAGCCGGCGATCTGCTTCTTGAAGCCGCAGGGGCCCAGCAGCGTGTTGGCCTTGGGCACCTTGCAGTCGTGGAAATACAACGGCGCCCAGTCCTCGCCGTTCATGAAGGCCGACGGCTTGCCGATCTCGAACCCCTCCGTCCCCTTCTCGATCAGGAGGGAGCCGATGCCGTCCACCCCCGGCCCGAAGCGGACGTAGACGAGGAACAGGTTCGCCTCCGCCGAGTGGGTGCCGAAGATCTTCTGGCCGTTGACGATCCAGTGGTCGCCGTCGTCCTTCGCCGAGGTCTTCAGCTCGGTGACGGCGGAGCCGGCGTCCGGCTCGGTCATGCCCAGCGAGATCGCGGCGCGGCCGCCCAGCAGGTCGGGCAGGAACCGCTCCTTCTGCTCGGGCGTCGCGTATTCCCAGAAGGTGCGGATCGGGCCGAAGTTGCCGGCCTGCACCACGTCGCCGGAGCGGGGGCAGACTTCGGCCACCGCCTGGATGGCGAGGATCGCGTCGACCAGCGTGCCGCCCTGCCCGCCGTCCTTCTCCGCGAGCGTGATGCCCAGCAGGCCGGCCTCGGCGAAGCGGCGGGCGACGGCCCAGGGGTAGTCATGGCTGCGGGCGCGTGCGGCGGCGCCCTCGGCAAGCTCGGCGCGGGCCAGGCGCTGAACGCTCTCGCGGAACATGCGCTGGTCGTCGGTCAGGTTGAAATCCATGCGGACGCGGAGCTCCGGTGGCGGAAGGGGATTGATCGGGCGCGGAGCCTAGCCCAAGCATCGGTTCTGGAAACCCCGCATATCTCAGCCTCGGGAAACCGCAGCTTATGGATCGCCCCTACCGCAACCTGCCGCTGAACCCGCTGCGGGCCTTCGCGGTCGCCTCGCGCCACCGCACCTTCACGGCGGCGGCGCAGCACATGGGGGTCAGCCAGGTGGCGATCAGCCGGCAGATCGCGATCCTGGAGAACTGGCTGGAGGTGAAGCTGTTCGAGCGCGGCTCGCGCTCCGTGAAGCTGACCGAGGCGGGGCGCGCCTTCGGGCACGAGATCGCGGGCCTGTTCGACCAGCTCGAGGCCGCGACCGCGCGGATGCTGGCGGACGAGGGGCGCGACACGGTCAACCTGCGCCTCTATCCCAGCTTCGCCCACCACTGGCTGCTGCCGCGCCTCAAGGGCTTCACCGACGCGCATCCGGAGGTGCGCATCCGCCTCGACACCAAGGTCGAGCCGCTGGATTTCCGCGGCGCGCATCTCGACGCCGCCCTGCAGCTGGGCCACGGGGCCTGGCGCGACGCCCGGGCGCGGAAGCTCTTCGACGAGGTGGTGGACGTGGTCTGCGCCCCCGCCTACCTCGCCCGCTTCGGCGGCGCCCTGACGCTGGCCGACCTGCCGCGGGCGGAGCTTCTGCATTCCAAGTACCGCCGGCAGGAGTGGGAGCTGTGGGCGCGCGAGGCGGGCGTCGAGATCGACCCCCACGCGGGAACGGAGTTCGAGAGCTCCCTGCTCACCTACTCCGCCTGCCGGCAGGGGTTCGGGCTGGCGGTCGGGCAGCTCGACCTGCTGGAGGCGGAGCTGGCCGCGGGCGAGCTGGTGCGCCCCTTCGACCGGCCCTGGCGCACGGGCGCAGCGTTCTGGGTGGCCTGGCCCACGATGACCTCGGCCGCGGCCTCGACCCGGCGCTTCGTCGACTGGCTGCTGACCACCGCCGGAGAGGCGCCGGAGTTCTTTCCCGGCGCGGCGCGCAAGGCGGCGGGGGCCTGAGCGCGGCGGGGGTCTCGGCGGCGCGGGCGATAAACTGAGGTTATGGCGCCCTGCGCACCGGCCGCTCGCCCGGCGCGGGCGACGCCGCTAGGAAGGGGGCGCCGCGCATCCCGATGCGCGGCCAAGGCACGGCCAGGTCCGGGGAGGACGCATGTTCGCCGAACTTCAGCGAACCGGAGGCGAGGGCACGGCCCTCGCCGCCCGCGCGCGCGGGCTGAACGCCCGGGTGATGCTGCGCGCCGACCAGGCGGAGACGCTGGTCGTGATCCGCGGCGGCGCGGTGGTCTCGGTCGAGGCCGGGCCCTTCGTGATGCCGTCGTGGGACGTGGCGCTGTCGGCGCCGGCCGACGAGTGGCGCCGCTTCCTCGAGGCCGTGCCTCCGCCCGGCGCCCACGACCTGATGGCGCTGGTGCGCCGGGGGGTGATGCGCTTCGAGGGGAACCTGCATCCGCTGATGGCGAACCTGATGTATTTCAAGCTGCTGCTCGCCTCGCTGCGCCCCCGGACCGACGGCGGGCCCGCGGCATGAAGGTCGAGCCCATCACAGGCCGCTACGGCCATGTCGAGATCGAGGGCCGCCCCCACCGCGTCTACTGGGAGGAGGCGGGCGAGGGCATTCCGCTCCTGTGCCTGCACACCGCCGGCGCGGATGGGCGGCAATGGCGCGCGGTGCTCAACGACCCGGAGGTGACGCGCCATTTCCGCGTCATCGCCTACGACATGCCCCGGCATGGCAAGAGCTCGCCAAGCCCCGGCACGGTGGACGAGGACTATCGCCTGACGGCGGACGGCTACGTGGCGCAGATCCTCGCCATGTGCGACGCGCTGGAGCTGGAGGCGCCCGTGGTCATGGGCTGCTCGATCGGCGGCCGCGTGGTGCTGCACCTGGCGGAGCGGGCGCCGGAGCGGTTCCGCGCCCTGATCGGGCTGCAGAGCGGGGCGGCGGTGCCGCCCTACTACGACACCTCCTGGCTGCATCGGGCCGACGTGCATGGCGGCGAGGTCTGCGGGGCCATCGCCTACGGGCTGATGGCGCCGAACAGTCCGGAGGCGGAGCGCGACGAGACCCGCTGGCACTACATGCAGGGCGGCCCGGGCGTGTTCCGCGGCGACCTGTTCTACTACACCGTCGACGGCGATTTCCGCGACCGGGTGGCCCGCATCGACGTCTCGAAGTGCCCGATCCACCTGCTGACCGGCGAATACGACTACTCCTGCTCGCCCGAGGACACCCGCGCGCTGGCCGAGGCGCTGGGGATCGAGTGGACGCTGATGGAGGCGATGGGCCACTTCCCGATGAGCGAGAACCCCGCCGCCTTCCTCGACCACCTGCGCCCGGTCCTCGACCGGATCCGCGCCGCGTAAGACCTGACAGGAGCGCCCCCATGCGCATGAAGAACCGCGCCGGCATCGTCACGGCCGCCGCCTCCGGCATGGGCCGCGCGGGGGCCGAGATGTTCGCCGCCGAAGGCGCGGCCGTCGCCGTGGTCGACCGGGACGAGGCCGCGGCCCAGGAGGTCGTCGCCGGCATCGAGGCGGCGGGCGGGCGCGCCGTCGCCATCTCCGCCGACCTGCGCGACGTGGCCGCCGCCAAGGCGATCGTGGCGCAGGCCGAGGAGGCGCTGGGGCGCATCGACTTCCTGTGGAACCACCTCGGCCACCCCGGGCCGGGCAAGGTGGAGGGGATGGCGCAGGAGGACCTGAGCCTCGCCTTCGACCTCAACCTGCGCTCGGTGATGGCGACGACCGAAGCCGCGATTCCGCGGATCCGGGCGGCGGGGGGCGGCTCGATCCTCTACACGTCGTCGACGGCGGGGCTGATCGGCTCGCGCTACTCGCCGGTCTACTCGGCGATGAAGCACGGGGTGATCGGCTTCGCCAAGGCGCTGGCCCTGCGGCTGGCCGACGATAACATCCGGGTCAACGTGGTCTGCCCCGGGCCGGTGATGACGCCGATGTTCCACACCTTCGGCTCGCGCCCCGACGCGGCGCAGAAGACGCTGGAGGAGGTGACCGAGGCGACGCTGGGCGTGGTCCCCCTCAAGCGGGTCGCCGAGCCGCGGGAGATCGCCGCCGCGGCCCTGTTCCTGCTGTCGGACGAGGCCTCCTTCGTCACCGGGGCGGCGCTGCCGGTCGACGGCGGCATCACCGCGCGCTGAGACCGGTCCTTTTCGAGAAACGGACGACCGGCCCCTGCTGTCGGGTTGGGCTGCGTCGCGCCTTTTGCGTCGGCGCCCCCCCTCCTGCAACCGGCGCAGGCGGCAGGCGTCGGGGCGCGCCCCGCGCCGGGGGCCCGAGCCCGCCCGCAGGGCGCCTGCGGGCTCGGCCCCCTCCCCCGCGGGGGGAGGGGAAGTCTCGTCCCGGGCGCGGCGGCCCGGGGCGCGAGGAATCACGACAGCGTCGCCAGCAGCCCCGCCATCACCTTGCCGCGCGTGGCGAGCGTGGGGACGATGATGTGCTCGTGCAGCGTGTGGCCGCCCTCGCCCTCGGTGCCCAGCCCGTCCAGCGTCGGCACGCCCATCGCGCCGGTGAAGTTGCCGTCCGAGCCGCCGCCCGACGGCGCGTGGGAGAAGCCCATGCCCACCTGCTTGTGGAAGTCCTCGGCCATCGCCAGCAGCTCGCGGGTGCCGTCGTCGAGGGTCCAGACCGGGCGGGTGACGCCGCGGGTCACCTCGAAGAGGCCCGGCTCGTTGAGCGCCAGCATCGCCTCGACGCCGCGGTCGAGGTCGGCCTGCTCCTTGGCCATCGACAGCGCCTCGCCGAAGGCCGAGGAGCTGACGCAGTTCACCCACTGGCCGCCCTTGATGACGCCGACCGAGAAGGTGCAGTCGTCGGTGGTCATGTTCTCGATCTGCTCGATGCGCCGGCAGAGCTCGCGGATCGCGGACTTGCCCTCCTTCAGCCGGGCGCCGGAATGGGACGGGATTCCCAGCGCCTTGAGGTTGAAGCGCGCGATCGCGTAGCGGCCCGAGGTGACGCCGCCGCCGGTCTTGCCCGGCTCGGGCACCAGCACGGCGCGGGCGCGCGACGCCTCGGCCTCGATGATGCCGCGGGCGGCGGGGGTGCCGATCTCCTCGTCGGGGGTGAACAGGACGGTGATCGGCAGGGGCGTCTCGATGCCGGCCTTCTTCAGCTGGCGGATCGCCTCCAGCGACAGGTAGTTGCCCGACTTCATGTCCCAGATGCCGGGGCCGTAGGCCTTGTCGCCCTCGCGCCGGATCGGCAGGTCCTTGAGCGTGCCGACGGGGTGGACGGTGTCCATGTGGCCCGCGATCAGCACGCCCTTCTCGCCGGCCCTGGGGTGGTTGGGCTGGGTCGCGCGCAGCACGTCGCCCAGGCCCATCGAGCCGGGGATGCGCTCGATCATGAAGCCGAGCTCGGCGAGCTCGCGGCTGGCGATGTCCAGCATCCCGTTCACCGCGCCGGCGTCCCAAGTCGGGCTCTCCTGCGCCACCCAGGCGTTGAGTCCCTTGAGCATCGCGTCGGCGTCGAAGGGAAGCGCGTCGATATCCATGTCGGTCGTCCTGTGGTCTTTCTCGGGGGGCTGCCGGGGCCACGGCGCTCGCCGCGCGCGCGCGCCCCGCGCAACATGAAAACGCCGCCCCGGTGGGGGCGGCGCGAAGGGGGATCGGCGGATCAGCCCGCGGCGGCGATGGTCTCCGACACCGGTCTGAAATTGGCGAAGTCCCAGTGGCGGCCCGGCGCCGCCTCGATCAGGGAGCGGGTGTACTCGGTCCGGGGATGGGCGAGCACCTCGCCCGCCGGCCCGGCCTCGACCACCTGCCCCTTCCGCATCACCATCACCTCGTCGCAGATCTGGGCCGCGACGCGCAGGTCATGGGTGATGAAGAGGATCGCGATGCCCATCTGCTCCTGGATCTCGTCCAGCAGCTTCAGCACCTGCGCCTGCACCGACACGTCGAGGGCCGAGACCGCCTCGTCCGCGATCAGCAGGTCCGGCTTCATCGCCAGCGCCCGCGCGATGGCGATGCGCTGGCGCTGACCGCCGGAGAACTGGTGCGGGAACCGGTCGATGGCCGAGCGCGGCAGGCCCACCAGCTCCAGCAGGCGCTTGGCGTCCTCCAGCGCCTGCTTGCGCGAGACGCCGAAGTTCAGGGGACCCTCGATGATCGACTCGCCGACCTCGATCCGCGGGTTGAGCGAGCGGAACGGGTCCTGGAAGACGATCTGCACCCGCTTGCGATGCGGCTTCAGCTTGGCGACGGGGACGGTCGCGATCTCCTCGCCGGTGATCTTCACCGAGCCCGACGTCGGGTCTATCAGGCGCACGATGCAGCGCGCCACCGTGGACTTGCCCGAGCCGGACTCGCCCACGATGCCCAGCGTGCGGCCGGGGGCGAGGGTGAGGTTCACCGCGTCCGCGGCCCGCGTCTCCTTCGCCTTCCCCAGCAGGGTCTTGGTCGAATAGACCTTGGTCAGCGCCTCGGCCGACAGGGCGGGCGTCGCCTTGTGCGGATCGGGGCGCGGGGCGCGCGGGATCAGCGAGGGGACGGCCGACAGCAGCTCCCGCGCATACTCGGTCTTGGGGCCGCGCAGCAGGGCGTCGACCTGGCCCCGCTCCACCGCCTCGCCCAGGCGCAGCACGGTCACGTCGTCGGCGATCTCGGCCACCACGCCCATGTCGTGGGTGATGAACAGGACCGCGGTGCCCAGCTCCTCGCGCAGTTCGCGGATCAGCTTGAGGACCTGCGCCTGCGTGGTCACGTCGAGCGCGGTCGTCGGCTCGTCCGCGATCAGCAGCTTGGGCCGCAGCACCAGCGCCATGGCGATCATGATGCGCTGACGCTGGCCGCCCGAGAGCTGGTGGGGGTAGGAGCCGTAGATGCGCTCGACGTCGGGCAGGTGCACCTGCTCCATGATCTCGAGCACGGCCTTCTTGCGGTCGCCGCGGGACTGGCCGTGGGCCTCCATCACCTCGGCGATCTGGTCTCCGACCTTCATCACCGGGTTCAGGGCGGTCATCGGCTCCTGGAAGATCATCGCCATCTGGGTGGCGCGCATCTCGCGGAGCTTGTTGGGCGACTGCTTCAGCACGTCCACGCCGTTGACCAGGATCTCCCCGCTCACCGGGCGCAGGGCCTTGGGCAGCAGGCCCATGGTGGCGAGCGAGGTCAGCGACTTGCCCGAGCCGGACTCGCCCACCAGGCACATCGTCTCGCCGGGGCGGATCGACAGGCTGAGGTTCTTGACCACCTTCGCGTCGTCGTTGCCCTCGAGCGCGATCGACAGGTTGCGGATCTCGAGGACGTTCTCCCCGGCCGCGGCGCGGGCCTCGGGGGCGGTCTGGGCGGCGGTCTGGGTCGCGCTCATCGGTCGATCCCCCTCTTGGCCATGCGCGGATCCAGCGCGTCGCGCACGGTGTCGCCCACCAGGTTCACCGACAGGATCGCCAGCGACAGCACCAGGCCGGGCCACAGGATGATGCCGGGGTTGATCACGAAGTAGACGCGCCCCTCGGCCATGATGTTCCCCCAGGTCGGGGTCTCCGGGTTGATGCCCGCGCCCAGGAACGACAGGATCGCCTCGGTCAGGATCGCGGCGGCGCAGATGTAGGTGCCCTGCACGATCAGCGGCGGGATGGTGTTGGGCAGCAGGTGCCGGGTCAGGATCTTGGAGGTCGGCGTGCCGACCGAGATCGCGGCTTCCACGTAAGGCTCCTCGCGCGCCGACAGCACCACCGAGCGCACCAGGCGCACCACGCGCGGCACCTCGGGGATGACGATGGCGAGCAGCACGGTGCCCAGCGTCGCGCCCGACAGCGCCACGATGGCGATGGCGAGCAGGATCGAGGGGATCGCCATAAGGCCGTCGACGATGCGCATCAGCACCGCGTCGAGGCCCCGGAAGAAGCCCGAGACCAGGCCGATGGCCAGCCCGATCACGACCGAGAGGATCGCGGCGCCGATGCCCACGGCGAGCGAGATGCGCGCGCCGTAGATGATGCGGCTCAGCAGGTCGCGCCCGTAGGCGTCGGTGCCCAGCAGGTACTCGTCGGAGGGCGGCTTTAGGCGCATCGCCGGGTTCAGGCGGATGGGATCGTGCGGCGCGATCAGCGGCGCGAAGATCGCCATCAGCACGATCAGGATCATCACGATCGTGGCCAGCGAGGTGACCGGGCCCGCGAAGAACATCGCGCGGGCCTGCTTCCACATCAGGGCGCCGCGGGAGGGCGCGGGGGCGGAAAGGTCCGGTGCGGTCGTCATGCGTAACGGATCCTCGGGTCAAGGATGACGTAGGCGATGTCGATCAGCAGGTTGATCGCCACGTAGAGCAGCGAGGCCAGCAGGATCACGCCCTGGATCACCGGGTAGTCGCGCGCCAGCACCGCATCCACGGTCAGGCGGCCGATCCCCGGCAGGTTGAAGACGGACTCGGTCACCACCACGCCCGAGATGATCAGCGCGAAGCCGATGCCGATCACGGTCACGATGGGCACGGCCGAGTTGCGCAGCGCGTGCTTCATCAGCACCCGCCGCTCGGCCAGGCCCTTGGCGCGCGCGGTGCGCACGAAGTCCTCGCCCAGCGTCTCGAGCATCGAGGTGCGGGTGATGCGCGCGATCAGCGCGATGTAGAGCGAGGTCAGCGTCAGGGTCGGCAGGGTTATCCGCTGGGCGAAGGTTCCCGGATCGTCGAAGATCGAGGTGAAGCCCTGCACCGGCAGCCATTTGAGCTCGATCGCGAACAGCTGGATCAGCACGTAGGCGATCACGAACACCGGCACCGAGAAGCCCAGCACCGAGATCGCCATGACCACGCGGTCGATGATCGTGCCGTGCTTCCACGCCGCCACCACGCCCAGCGGCACGGCGATGACGATGGACAGGATGATGGTGGTCAGCGCCAGGCTGATGGTCGGCTCCATGCGGTCGGCGATCATCGAGGTGACCGGCGTGCCCGACAGGATCGACTCGCCGAAGTCGCCCTGCAGCAGGCGCCAGCCCCAGTCGGCGAACTGGATGTAGAGGGGGTCGTTCAGGCCCAGGCGTTCGCGGATCTGCTCGAGCTGTTCGGGCGTCGCGGTGTCGCCTGCGATGATCGCGGCGGGGTCGCCGGGCGAGAGGCGCAGCAGCAGGAAGACGAAAAGGGCCACGAAGATCATGACCGGGATCGCCGCCAGCACGCGCCGGAGGATGTAGGAGAGCATGGGGGAGAACCTCGCTCGCAGCCGCGGCGTCTTCAGCGGACGTTCCGGGCGGGGCATCGGGTCGGCCGCACCGCGCGCCGCCCGGGCGCGCGACGCGGAGGGGAAGGCCCGGCCCCGCGAGGGGGGCCGGGCCGGTGGATCAGGTCACTCGGACTTCGAGATGTTCCAGAAGAACGGCGCGGGGCCGTCCAGGACGCCCTCGATCTTCGAGGTCCACACCTGCGGGGCGGTGAACTGGCCCAGCGGGATGTACATCGCGTTCTCGTAGGCGAACTTCTGCAGCTTCTCGGCGGCGGCCTTCTGGGCGGCCGCGTCCGGGGCCTTGGCGTACTCGTCGCGCAGGGCCTCGGCCTCGGGCATGTCGGGCCAGCCGAACCACCCGCCGTTCTTGCCCTTGCCGTTCACCATGTTGTTGGCGATCGGGTTGAACACGTCCGCGCCCACCCAGGTGGTGAAGAACATGTTCCAGCCGTTCTCGGACAGCGGCGCCTGCGACGCGCGGCGGCCGACCAGGGTCTGCCAGTCCATCGCCTGCAGGTCGACGTTGAAGCCCGCGTCGCGGAACGCCTGCGCCGCCACCACCGGCTGCGTGCGCAGCGAGCCCACGTCGGTCGGGTGCATGATCACCAGCGGCGAGCCGTCGTAGGAGGACTCGGCCAGCAGGGCCTTGGCCTTGTCGAGGTCGTCCTTCTCCATCACGCCCTCGGCGCCCACGTCGGACTCGAGGGGCGTGCCGCACATGAACATGGCGCCGCAGATCGTGTAGTAATCCGGGTTGCCGATCATGGCGTCCATGACGTCCTGCTGGTTCATGGCGATCATCGCCGCCTGGCGAACCTTCAGGTCATCGAACGGAGGGTTGAGGAAGTTGAACCGACCGATGGTGGTCGAGCCCATCTTGTTCTGGACGTGGATGGTCAGGTCCGGGTTGGTCTCGAGCACCGGCAGCAGGTCGTAGGGGGGCTGCTCCCAGTAGTCGATCTCGCCCGACATGATCGCGTTCATCGCGGTCTGGGCGTCGGCCATCACGATCCACTCGACGCGGTCGACCTTCACCACCTTGCCGCCCGAGGCCCAGGAGGGGGGCTCGTCGCGGGGCACGTAGTCCTCGAACTTCTCGTAGACCGCCTTCACGCCGGGCTGGAACTCGTCCTGCACGAACTTGAAGGGACCCGAGCCGATCTGCTCCGGCACGCCTTCGGTCGAGGGGGTCTCGGCCAGGCGCTTGGGCATGATGAAGGGCACGTTGGAGGACGGCTTGGAGATGGAATCCATCAGCAGGCCGTAGGGCTCCTTGAGCGTGATCACGACGGTCTTGGCGTCCGGCGCGTCCCAGCCCGAGATCTCGGACATCAGCTTCTGGCCCATGCCGTCGCGCTCGCCCCAGCGCTTCAGCGAGGCGATCACGTCCTCGGCGGTCACGTCGGCGCCGTCGTGGAACTTCAGCCCGTCGCGCAGCGTGATCGTGTAGGTGAGCTTGTCGTCCGAGACCGTGTAGCCCTCGGCCATCTGCGGCTTGATGTTGAAGTCTTCATCCAGCGCGAACAGCGTGTCGAACACCATGTAGCCATGGTTGCGCGACATGTAGGCGGTGGTGATGATCGGGTCGAGCACGCGCAGCGACGAGTGCATGACCACTTTCAGGGTCTGCGCCGAGAGCGGCGTCGCCAGCAGGGCCGAGGCCGCGGCGGCCGCCATCAGCGCGGCCGCGGCGCGGCGGCGCGGCGCCGCGCGGCGTCCCGTCTTTGCGAGGAAGTCGAACATTCTCGTCTCCTGTCGGATGGCCGGCCGTGGGCGCCGGCGTTCCCTCCACCCCCGGAGGATTCGAACGCCCGGCTCCGGCTTTTTGTCTTTGCGCAGCGAGCCACGGCACGTCCCGCTGCGATCTCGCGCACCCCTTTCGCGGGTGCGAGAGAAAGGTTGCGTCGTGGGTTCGCACGTTGTCAATCTATGTCCGCACCAATAGCTCCGTATCGCTGTCCGAATTGCGCGGAGATGCCAAGGAGAGGCCCAGATGACCCCCTCGCTGCCTATAGATGATGCAGATCGCAACGCGATCGTCGCGGCGGTCGCAGAAAATTTCGAGGCGGAGACTTCGTTTCTGGCCGACTTCGTCAGGATTCCTTCCCAACGTTTCGAGGAAGGCCCGGCGCAGGACTTCATCGCCGCGGCGCTTCGTGAGCGCGGCTACGAGGTCGACGACTGGAAGATCGAGCTCGACGACCTGAAGGACCTGAAGGGCTTCGGCCCGATCGAGGGCGACTTCTCCCGCGCCCGCACGGTGGTCGGCGCGCATCGTCCCGCGACCGTCAAGGGCCGCTCGCTGATCCTGCAGGGCCACCTGGACGTGGTGCCAACCGGCCCGCTGGAGATGTGGGAGACGCCCCCCTACGAGCCCGCGATCAAGGACGGCTGGATGAACGGCCGCGGGGCGGGCGACATGAAGGCCGGCACGGTCTGCGCCCTCTTCGCCCTCGACGCCCTGCGCAAGGCCGGGTTCGAGCCCGCCGCGCCCGTCTTCTTCCAGTCGGTGATCGAGGAGGAGTCGACCGGCCTCGGCGCCCTCTCGACCCTGCAGCGCGGCTACCGCGCCGACGCGGCGCTGCTGCCCGAACCCACCGGCCACAAGTTCTCCAACGCCCAGGTCGGCGTGCTGTGGTTCAAGCTGAAGGTGCGCGGCAAGCCGGTCCACGTCTCCGTCGCAGGCGAAGGCTCGAACGCGATCATGGCGGCCTACGAGGTGCTCAAGAAGCTCCACGCCCTGCAGGAGGAGTGGAACCTGCGCAAGGGCGACGACCCGGCCTGGAAGGACGTGCCGCATCCGCTGAACTTCAACGCCGGCAAGATCAAGGGCGGCGACTGGGCCTCCTCCGTCCCCGCCTGGTGCGACGTCGACTGCCGCATCGGCGTGCTGCCGGGCTTCGACCTCGACAAGTGCAAGCAGGAGATCCTGGACTGCGTCGCCGCAGCCGCGCGCGACAACCCGTTCCTGGCCAACAACCCGCCCGAGGTCGTCTGGAACGGCTTCCAGGCCGAGGGCTGGGTGCTGGAGAACGGCGACGAACTGCACGGCGTGCTCTCGGACGCCTACGCGGACGTCTTCGGCGACGAGATGATGGAGCTGCGCTCCTCCACCGCGCTGACCGACACGCGGTTCTACGAGCTCTACTACGACATCCCCGCCGTCTGCTTCGGCCCCAAGGCCCTGAACGTGCACGGCTTCGACGAGAAGGTGGAGCTGGCCTCGATGCTCAAGGTCACCGAGACCATCGCCCTGTTCATCGCCCGCTGGTGCGGGCTCAACAAGATCGAGGCCGCGTGATGCCCGCCCCCGAGCGCAAACCCCGCATCGTCTTCGGCGGGTTCCTGCACGAGACCAACACCTTCGGCCCGTCGCTGGCGACCTACAAGGACTTCGTGGGCGGCGGCGGCTACGGCCGCATGTCGGAGGGCGAGGAGCTGCGCGCCAAGGTGCGCGGCGTCAACGCCGCCATCGCCGGCGCCATGGAGATCGGCGAGCAGGAGGGGTGGGCGTGCATCCCCACCCTCTACTGCATGGCCTCCCCCTCCGCCCACGTGACCGAGGACGCGTTCGAGCGGATCTCGGCCCGCCTGCTGGAGCTGATCGCCCAGGCCGGCGAGATCGACGGCATCTGCCTCGACCTGCACGGCGCGATGGTCACCGAGCATCTCGACGACGGCGAGGGCGAGTTCCTGCGCCGCGTGCGCGACCTGGTGGGGCCCGAGCTGCCGATCACCGTCAGCCTCGACCTGCACGCCAACGTCACGCCCCTGATGGTCGAGATGGCCGACGTGCTGGAGAGCTACCGCACCTATCCGCACGTGGACATGGCCGAGACGGGCCGCCGCTCGGCCCGGATGATGGCCCGGCTGCTCGCCGGCGAGAAATTCGCCAAGGCCTTCCGCCAGATCGACTTCCTGACCGCGATCAGCTGGCAGTCGACGTTCGAGGACCCCGCCCGGGCCCTCTACGCGAAGCTCGAGGAGCTGGTCGCCGACCCGCGCTGCCCGTCGCTCAGCTTCAACATGGGCTTCCCGGCGGCCGACTTCCCCGACTGCGGCATGGCGATCACCGCCTACGGCCCCGGCGCCGAGATCGCGGCCGAGCAGCTGGCGGCGGCCGTCGAGGCGGCGGAGGCCGACTTCAAGGGCCCCGTCTGGTCGCCCGAGGACGGCGTGCGCGAGGCGATGCGCATCGCCGAAGGCGCGACGAAGCCCGTGGTGATCTCCGACACCCAGGACAACCCCGGCGCCGGCGGCGACAGCGACACCATGGGCATGCTGCGCGCGCTGGTCGCCTGCGGGGCCTCGGGCGCCATCGGCAACATCTTCGATCCCGAGAGCGCGGCGGCCTGCCACGCGGCGGGCGAGGGCGCGACGATCCGGCTGGCGCTGGGCGCCAAGTCGAAGATCCCCGGCGACGCCCCGTTCGAGGCGGAGTTCGTGATCGAGCGCCTGACCGACGGGCGGTTCCTGGCCAAGGGCGGCTACTACTCCGGCCGCCAGATGGACATGGGCCCCTCGGCGCTGCTGCGCATCGGCGAGGTGAAGGTGGCCGTGGTCTCCTCCAAGGCGCAGATGGCGGACCGAGAGATGTTCCGCTCGCTCGGCGTGCCGCCGGAGGAGGAGAAGGTGCTGGTGGTCAAGAGCTCGAACCACTTCCGCGCCGACTTCCAGCCGATCGCCGAGACGATCCTGGTCTGCGCCGCCCCCGGCCCGATGGCCGTGGACCCCGCGACCCTGCCCTGGACCCGCCTGCGCCCCGGCCTGCGCACCTCGCCGCTCGGAACCCCGTTCCAGCCCTGAGCCCGCGCCGACCCGATCCCTGCGCGGAGCGTCGCCCGACCGCGGCGCTCCACGCAACCCCGTCCCGGCGCCGCCCGCACGCCGGGCGTCTCTCGCCGCCATCCGCCCCCCGCGCCCCGGCGCCACGCCCGAGCCCGCCGCAGAGCGCCTGTTCTTCGGAGCCGTCCGTCGCTGATGCCGATCAGAGCGAGTCGGGGGGAGGGGTCAGGGATCGCGAAGCGACCCCGCGCTCTGCGCGGGGCTTGTCCTTGACCCCTTCCCCCGACTCGCTCAGGCATCGTCAGCGACGGACGGATCCGAAGGACAGGCGCGGCCCCTGTTCTTTGGTGAGCTCCCGAAGCGGCCTTCCGCGGGCCCCCGGCCCGCGCGCGCGGCCCGCGCGCCCGCCAGGCCCGCCCGCAGGGCGCCTCCTCTCCGCCCCCTTTCCGTTTGCGTTCTTGCTTCGCACACGAACGAAGCTAGGCTTTGGACATGCCCTCTCCCGCCGCCCGCGACGGAGACGAGACTTGAGCCATTGCCCGCCGCCCCGTCCTGCGGCCGATCCTTCCCCCGACCCGCGCGCCCGCTCCGCGAGCCCGAGGCGCACCCCCAGCCACGACGCCGCCCCGCGCGGCGCGAACACGGAGGCGCGCCCGCCCCGATGATCGAGATCGACCACGTCAGCAAGGTCTTCGGCGCCGGCCCAAGCGCCTTCACCGCCCTCGACGACGTCTCGGTGACCATCCGAGACAACGAGTTCTTCACCCTGCTCGGCCCCTCCGGCTGCGGGAAGACCACGCTCCTGCGGGTGATCGCGGGGTTCGAGGATCCGACCTCGGGGCGCGTCTCGCTCGACGGGCGCGACGTGCTGGGGCTGCCGCCCTACCGCCGGCCGGTGAACACCGTGTTCCAGAACTACGCGCTGTTCCCCCACATGACCGTGGCCCAGAACATCGCCTTCGGGCTCGAGATGCTCAAGCGTCCCAGGGCCGAGGTGAAGGCGACCGTCGAGGAGATGCTGGCGCTGGTGCGCATGACCGCCATGGCCGACCGGCGCACCTCCGAGATCTCGGGCGGCCAGCAGCAGCGCGTGGCGCTGGCCCGCGCGCTGGCCCCGCGGCCCAAGGTGCTGCTGCTGGACGAGCCGCTGTCGGCCCTCGACTTCAAGCTGCGCAAGGACATGCAGCTCGAGCTCAAGCGCCTGCAGTCCGAGACCGGCATCACCTTCGTCTTCGTCACCCACGACCAGGAGGAGGCGTTGACCATGTCCGACCGGATCGCGGTGATGAGCGCGGGCGAGATCCGCCAGATCGGCGGGCCGCGCGACATCTACGACCATCCCGCCGACCGGTTCGTCGCCGACTTCATCGGCGACACCAACTTCCTCGAGGTCGAGCTGATCTCGGTCGAGGGCGAGAGCGCCCGCGTGCGCCTGCCCTCGGGGGTCGAGGCGCTGGCCCGCGCGCCGCAGGGCGACGCCTCGCCGGGCCCCGCGACGCTCGCCATCCGGCCCGAACATGCGACGCTGGTGGGCCCGGACCAGGGGCTGGTCGCCGGCGCCCTGACCGACGTGGTCTATTTCGGCACCGACACCCATTTCCACGTGGTCCTCGACGGGGCCGAGACCCGCTTCGTCCTGCGCCAGCAGAACCAGCCGGGCATGACCTCGGCCTTCGCGCCCGGCGACCGGGCGGGCGTGCAGTTCGCCGCCCAGGTCGGCCAGGTGCTGAGGGGCTGACGGGCATGGCCGTTTCCGCGCCAGACGCGCCCCGCCCCGACGCCCCCCACGACGCCGCCCGGGCCGCCGCCCGCCGCCGCTGGCTGCTGCTGGCCCCGGCGCTGGCGGTGCTGGTCTTCGCCGCCTCCGGCCCGCTGCTGATCGTTCTGGTCTACTCGTTCCTCGCGCCCGGGGACTACGGGGGCGTGGTGTGGAACTTCTCCACCGACGGCTGGTTCTCGGTGATCCTCGAGCGGGACTTCTTCTCCGAGGAGCTCAGCTTCGCCGACGCGCACCTGTCGATCTTCTGGCGCTCGATCAAGCTGTCGCTGCTGACCGCGCTGATCACCTTCGTCTTCGGCTTCCCCACGGCCTATTTCATCGCCACGCGTCCGCGCGGGCAGCGGGACATGTGGATGCTGCTGATCATGATCCCGTTCTGGACCAACCTCCTGATCCGGACCTTCGCGATCATGGAGCTGATCCGGGCCGAGGGCACGGTGAACATGGTCCTGATGGGCCTGGGCATCATCGACGAGCCCATCCAGATGCTGTTCACCGAGTTCGCGATCCTGCTGGGCATGGCCTACGTCTACCTGCCCCTGATGGTGCTGCCGATCTACGCCTCGATGGAGCGGCTGGACTTCTCCCTCGTCGAGGCCGGCTACGACCTCTACGCCTCCCGCCTCCAGGTCCTTCGCCGGGTGATCTTCCCGCTGGTGAAGCCCGGCGTGATCGCCGGCTCGATCCTCGTCTTCGTGCCCTCTCTCGGCGCCTACGTCACCCCGCGGGTGCTGGGCGGCGGCAAGCAACTGATGCTGGGCAACCTGATCGAGCTGCAGTTCGGCCAGGGCCGCAACTGGCCGCTGGGGGCCGCGCTGTCGCTGACCCTGCTGCTGATCGTGACGGTGGCGCTGCTGTTCTACGTGCGCGCCGCCGGGGCGGAGGAGAAGCCCCATGGCTAGGGATCATTTCGACGTCCGCCGCCAGACCGGCTTCGCCACGATCGCGACCGCCTGCTTCGTGATCCTCTACCTGCCGATCGTGCTGCTGGTGGTCTATTCGTTCAACGCCGGCTCCTCGATCGCGATCTGGGAGGGGTTCTCGTGGCGCTGGTACATCTCGGCCTGGCAGAACGAGCAGGTGCAGGAGGCGACGGTCCGCTCGCTGGTGATCGCGGCCTTCGCCTCGGCCATCGCCACGGCCTGCGCGGTGCCCGCCGCGCTCGCCACCACCCGGCAGGGGAGCTTCCGCGGCTACACCACCGTCTTCGCGCTGATCAACCAGCCGCTGATGGTGCCCGAGATCGTCACCGCCGTGGCGCTGCTGATCTTCTTCGCGATGATCAAGGTCGCCACCGGCTACACGGGCCTGTTCTACCTGATCATCGCCCACTCGGCCTTCTGCATCCCCTTCGCCTACATGCCGATCCGCGCCCGCCTGCAGGGCATGGACCTCAGCCTCGAGAAGGCGGCGATGGATCTCTACGCCTCGCCCTGGATGGCGTTCCGGCGGGTGACGCTGCCGCTTCTGTGGCCCGGGATCCTGGCGGGGGCGATGCTGGCCTTCGTGATCTCGCTCGACGACGTGGTGATCACCGAGTTCGTCAAGTCCGCCGGCCAGGACACGCTGCCGACCTACATGCTGGGCCAGATGCGTCGGGTGGTGACGCCCGAGGTCAACGCCATTTCGACCGCCCTCCTGGCGATCTCGATCGCCATGGTGGTCGTGTTCTTCTTCCTGAATCGGCGCAGGAAGTGAACCGACATGAAACAATCGCCGATGACCGACAGGAGCATTCGATGACTCATCTGAAGTCCACCGTCGCGGCGCTGGCCGTGCTGGCGGCCGGCCCGGCCTTCGCGGCGGGCGAGCTGAACATCTACAACTGGGGCAACTACACCAGCCCCGAGATGATCGAGAAGTTCGAGAAGGAGTTCGACGTCAAGGTGACGATCACCGACTACGACTCGAACGACACGGCGTTGGCCAAGATCAAGGCCGGCGGCCACGGCTTCGACATCGTGGTCCCCTCGGGCACCTACGTGCCGATCTTCGTCGCCGAAGGCCTGCTGATGGAGAGCCGGCCCGACCAGATGGAGAACTTCAAGAACATGGACCCGACCTGGGTCGACGTCGAGTTCGATCCCGGCCGCCGCTACACCGTGCCGTGGCAGTGGGGCACCGTGGGGGTGACGGTGAACACCTCGGTCTACGGCGGCGACATCAACACCGCCGCCATCTTCCTCGACCCGCCCGAGGAGCTGAAGGGCAAGATCAACGTCGTGCCCGAGATGATGGACGTGATGTCGACCACCATCTACTACATGGGCGGCGAACAGTGCACGACCGACAAGGAGGTGCTTAAGAAGGTTCGCGACAAGCTGGTCGAGGCCAAGAAGTCCTGGCTCTCGATGGACTACGGCAACATCGAGAAATACGCCAAGGGCGACCTCTCGGCCGGCGTGAACTGGAACGGCGCCAGCCTGCGCGCCCGCCTGCAGAACCCCGACATCGCCTTCGGCTATCCCAAGACCGGCTACCCGGTGTGGATGGACAACGCCGCCATCCTCGCCGACGCGCAGAACGTCGAGAACGCGAAGGCCTTCCTGAACTTCATCATGGACCCCGAGAACGCGGCCATGCTGTCGAACTTCGCCCGCTATGCGAACGGCATCAAGGGCTCGGAGGCGTTCATGGACGAGGAGATGGCCAAGGCCCCCGAGGTCGTCGTGCCTGAGGAGCTGAAGGCGGCCGGCATGGTCGCCAAGACCTGCCCGCCCGAGGCCCAGAAGATCTACACCGCGATCTGGACCGAGCTTCAGAAGTGAGCTGACCCGCGCCCGGACGGTCCTCCGTCCGGGCGCCCCTCTCCCGCTCGCCGGAAAGACCCCAGCCGATGCCCCGCGCCCGCCGCCTCCTGACGTCCCTCGCCCTGTGTCTCGCGCCCGCGGCGGGGATCGCGCAGTCGGGGCCGGATCCGATCTCCTGCCCCTCGCTCACGCTCTTCGCGCCCTATGACCAGGCCGCCGTGCAAGGCGCCTTCGCGGGCGTCTACGACAAGAGCATGCCGGTCCCGGAGGACTTCTACGACGATCCCGAGATCGACCCTGTGCGGCTGATGGGTTTCCTCGCCTACGCGTTTCCGGACCGGGTCGAGATTTTCCACAAGCGCTACTCCGACCTCGACTCGGTCCTCCTCATGGTCGCCGTTCGGAGCGACCAGGTCGTCGCCTATCACTGCGGCCAGATCGTCACGCCCTGACCCCCTCGCCCTGGCCGCGGCCGCAGGCCGATCCCGCCGCGAAGCGGCGCTTGCCCGCCCCCGGCGAAGCCGATACGCCGCGAAGCGGCGCCCCTCTCGCCTTTCGCGCCGACCCAACGACGGAGCCTCTGCCGTGACCCCCGATCTCGTCATCCTCAACGGCCGCCTGATCACCATGGACCCCGCCCGCCCGCGGGCCTCGGCCCTGGCCATCGCCGCGGGCGTCATCGTGGCGGTGGGCGAGACGGCCGAGATCCGCGGCCTCGCCGGCCCCGCGACCCGCGTGGTGGACGCCGGCGGCGCCACCGTCCTGCCCGGCTTCATCGACAGCCACGTGCACCTGTTCCAGGGCGCCATCGAGCTCGACTACCTCGACCTCTACGGGACCGAGGGGATCGAGGCGCTGACGGCGAAGGTGCGGCCCTACGCGGAGGCCAACCCCACGGACGCGGTCGTCTTCGCCATCCAGGGCGACTATTCGATCCTCGGCCCCCGGCGCCACACCACCCGCCAGGACCTCGACCAGGTCCTGCCCGACCGTCCCTTCGCCATGTTCGCGCCCGACCACCACACCGTCTGGGCGAACACGAAGGCGCTGGAGCTCGCGGGCCTGCTGCACGGCGGCGAGACGGACATGGGCTCCGAGATCATGATGGCCCCCGACGGGACCGCGACCGGAGAGCTGCGCGAGCCCGGCGCCTACGCCCCGATCCTGAGCCACACCCGCTATGGCGGGCGGGACATGTTCGGCCTCGTCACCGGCGCCGACCCCGTGCCCGCGCCCACGGCCGAGGAGCGCGCGATCGACGCGAAGGTGATGGCGCGCGGCCTGAAGCACGCCGCCTCCCACGGCATCACCGGCCTGCACAACATGGACGGCAACTTCTACACGGCCGAGCTGCTGAAGGCCTGCGAGGAGGCCGGCGACCTCCTCTGCCGCACCGAGGTGCCGTTCCATTACAAGAGCTTCGACAGCCTCGACCGGTTCGAGGAGGCGGAAGAGATGCGCCGCCGCTTCACCGGCGACTGGGTCTGGTCGAACCGCGTGAAGATGTTCATGGACGGCGTGGTCGAGAGCTCGACCGCCCTGATGATCGAGCCCTACCCCGGGCTCGAGACCACCGGCGACGCGGTGTTCGAGCCGGAGCATTTCAACGCGGCCTGCATCAAGGCCGACGGGCTGGGCTTCCAGATCGCGGTCCACGCCATCGGCGACCTGGCGGTGCGCCGCACGCTCGACGGCTACCAGGCGGCGCGGGAGGCGAACGGCGTGCGAGACTCCCGCCACCGGATCGAGCATATCGAGGTGCTGGACCCCGCCGACCTGCCCCGCTTCGTCGAGCTGGGCGTGGTCGCCTCGATCCAGCCGGGCCACGCGCCCTTCGGCGGCGTGTTCCCCCCCGACGGCGCCGGCAAGATGCTGCATGAGCGCCAGATCCCCTGGTCCTACGCCTGGCGCAGGATCCGGGATTCGGGGGCGCGGGTGATCTTCTCGACCGACTGGCCGGTGATGCCGGTGGACGTCACCACCAACCTCAAGGCCGCCGTGGCGCCGATGGACCTCGGGAGCCCCTGGGCGGACAACACCCAGACCCTGATGGAGACGCTGGAGAGCTACACCGCCGGCAACGCCTGGATCGAGTTCAACGAGGCCCGCAAGGGCCGCCTCGCCCCCGGCATGATGGCCGACGTCGCGGTGATGTCCCACGACCTCGAGGCGCTGCCCCCGTCCGAGATCGACCGGGCCCGCGCCGCCCTGACGATCTGCGGCGGCCGCGTCACCTGGGAGGCCTGAGCCGGGCGCGGCGCGCCTGGCCCGGGCCGCCCCCCTCCGACGGCCGCCGGCGGAGAGGCGGACCGCGCGGGGCCCCGGGTCGAGCCCGGGGCGCCGGGCGCCCGGCCCCGGGGCGGGACCTCAGGCGAAGAGGAAGTCGCCCGGGGTCAGCTCGTCGGCGTCCACGCCCTTGAGCTTCAGCAGGTCGCCCTTGCCGCCGTAGTCGACCAGCGCGGCCTTGCCCTTGTCGCGGATCTCGAGGTCCTTGAAGCGGTCGGCGCCGCCGTCGAAGACGATCCGGTCGCGGCCGTCCTGCCAGTCGAGCAGCAGGTCCTTGCCGTCGCCCTGCGCGAAACGGAAGCGGTCGCCGCCGCCGCCGCCGGCGAGCTTGTCCCGCCCGGCGCCGCCCACGATCTCGTCGCCGCCGCCGCCGCCCTTCATCCGGTCGTTCCCCGCGCCGCCCAGCAGCAGGTCGCCGCCGGCGCCGCCCAGGACCTTGTCCTTGCCGCCCGCGCCCTCGACCTGGTCGTCGCCGTCGCCGCCCTTGAGCTTGTCCTTCCTGCGGTCGCCGAAGATCAGGTCGTCGCCCCCGCCGCCGTCCACGATGCCCGGCCGGGCGCCCGCGAACACCAGGTCCGGGGCGTCGTCGCCGGTGAAGCGGAACTTCGGGTCGTCCTTGCCCGGCGCCCCGTCGTCCGGCGCCGCGTCCGAGACCAGCAGCGCCCACAGCCCGCCGACCTCCGCCACCCCGATCGCCTTGGCGCCGGCGAGGGCCGCGGCCGCGTCGGGATCCTCGAGGAAGGCCTCGGCCACGCCCCTGGCCTTGCCCGCGGCCGGCAGCGCGAAGAGCTGGGCGCCCGCGAGGCCCCCGAAGCCGCCCGCGGCCCCGGCCAGCGCCTCGGCGAAGGCCCGGCCGTCGCCCAGGACGTCGGCCCAGCCGGCGGCGCCCCCCTCCTGCGCGGCCTCGTGCCACTCGGCCCGGCGGTTCAGCACCCAGTCGCGCGCGATGCGGTTGGCCGCGGCGAAGAGGCCGACGGACAGCTCCCGATCCCCCGCCGCCGCCTCGGCGAAAAGGGCGGCGACCTGCCCCTCCAGCTTGCCGCGGCCGTCGCCGACGTAGTCGCCGAAGGCGACCGCGCGGACGGCGAGGTTCACCTCCGCCGCCGGCGCCAGCGCCTTGAGCTTCATCGCGACGTCGCGCGCCTCGATCGGGCCCGCCCCCGCGCTCGGCGCATGGCCCTGCTTCAGGCCGCGGTCGAGGAACCAGGCCAGCAGGCTGGAATGCTGGCCCGCGTTCACCGCCGCGACCGCCTCGGGATGGCGCTCGGCGTACCACTCGGGATCGAAGAGGGGCGCCCCCCCGTCCTCCGCCGCCGCGAGGAAGGCCTTCGCCGAGGCGCCCCCGCCGCCCGAGGTCTCGCCGTTGATCTTGTCCTCGACCATCTTGCGGACCGAGGCGGAGTAGCCGTTGGTGTAGACCAGGCCCGCCAGGAACCCGCCCCCGACCGCGCCGACCGGCCCCAGCGTGGCGCCCCCGGCCAGGCCCGCCGCGCCGGTCGCGACCATGCCGGCGATGAAGTCGGTGATCTCCACCGCCGCCTGCTTGGCGCCCAGCGCCGCGCCCCCCTGGTTGAGGGCCGAGCCGATGTTCTGCAGCCGCCCCGCCACGTCGAAGACCTTCGCCGCCGCGCCGAAGCGCGCGGCCCAGGTCCCCAGGAAGGCGACCACGTCGTCGCCCGCCTCCAGCGCCGCGTTGATCTTCTCGAACAGCTCCAGCCCGAAGCCTTCCAGGTCCACCACGCCCAGCTGCAGCAGCGACAGCTTGGTGTCGTCCAGCAGGTCCTCGACGTCCGAAAGCAGCGGCGTGCGCTCGGGCGCGAAGGTGAAGGTCACGTTGTACCACTGCGGCACGCCGTCGAGCTTCGGCGGCTTCAGCGTGACGAGGTGGCCGAGGTAGTCCTGCCCCGCCCCCAGCTCGAAGCTCAGGTGGCGCACGTCCATCGGGCGGCCCGACAGCGCCGGCCCCTGGGTGCGGTGGATCACGACGTCGAGCTCCCCGCCCAGCTTGGCGGTGGTGTGGAAGGTCACCACGTCGTGCTGGTTGGCCTTGTCGAGGTAGCCCCAGATCCGCCAGGGGTCGTCGGTGATGAACGGCCCCTTGTGGTGGGCGTCCCGCGGGAACGATCCCGGCGGCGCCCAGGGCGGAGCCTCCGGCGAGCCCAGCAGCAGGTCCGCCGCCCGCCGGTCCCCGTCGGTGAAGACGATCTGCGGGTTGCGCAGGCCGTAGGAGATCTCGTGGTCGAGGTCGCGCACGTCCTCGATCCCGGCGAAGTCGAGGGTCACGTCCTCCTCTCCCGGCCGCTCCAGCACCAGGCGCTGGGCGCCCAGGGTCACGCGGACCACCGCCCCCTCGTCCAGCGAGGCGAGGGGCAGGTCGAGCACGTCGAACCCCGCGCCGCCGTCGATCTCGGGCGCGGGTTCGTCGGCGAGGTCGAGGCGCACGCCCTCGAAGACGTCGTCGCCCGCCCCGCCGTTCATCACGTCGCCGCCCGGCTGCTCGGCGTCCGCCGGCCCGCCGCGGCTCCAGTGCAGGCGGTCGTCATCGGCGCCCCCGAAGAGCCAGTCGCGGGAGCTGTGCTCGCCCCGCAGCTCGTCCTCCCCCTCCCCGCCGAAGAGGGAGCCGCCGTCGTCCTTGTTGAACAGGATGAAACCGGAGGGGCCGGCGTAGAGGCGGTCGTCCCCCGCGTCGCCGTAGATCTCGTCGAAGCCGTAGCCGCCGTAGAGCCGGTCGTTCCCGGCCCCGCCGTGGACCTCGTCCGAGCCCTTGCCGCCGTCGACGTAGTCCGCGCCCTCGCCCCCGAAGAGGGAGTCGTCGTCGTCCCCGCCGTTCACCGTGTCGTCGCCGCCCGCGCCGTAGAGCTCGTCGTTCCCCGGCCCGCCGTAGATCGAGTTGCGGCCCTCGCTCCCCTCTGCGTAGTCGACCAGAACGAAGTCGGCGTCCGCCGGCCCCAGCCCGCCGCCGTAGACGGCCGACGCGTTGCGGATGATCTCGATCGAGATCAGGTCGGTGAGGCCGTCCGCGGCCGTGCCCCTGCGCGCGAGGCCCGGCGTCTGGAAGGTGACCACGCCGCCTTCGGCATCGAAGGTGTCGCGCCCCGCGCCCCCGTCGACGATGGCGTATTGCCCCGACAGCGGCATGACCGAGAACTGGTCGTCGCCTTCGCCCCCGAACAGCCGGTCGTTCCCCGTGCCGCCCCGCACCAGGTCGCGCCCGGCCCCGCCGTAGAGCGTGTCATCGGAATAGTCGTAGATGAAATAGATCCCCGGGGCGCCCGAGACGCGGTCGTCCCCCTCGCCGCCGTAGACGGTGTCGTCGGTGCGCTCGCCCCCGCCCACCACGTCGTTCCCGCCGTAGCCGCGGACCACGTAGGGCTCGTCGCGGTTCGCGGGATCGCCGACGAGCGTGTCGGGCCCTTCCCCGCCGGTCAGGGTGATGGTCATGGCGCGTCCCTCCCCAGGGTTTCCGTTACGATACCCAAACCCTCCCGAGAAATCGACCGTCCCCAACCTGCGGGCTTTGGTTCACGCCCGGGATCGGCCAGACTGGGGCTTGGGGAGGACGTGGCATGAGCATCGCAACGCAGCC
This sequence comes from Albimonas marina, assembly GCF_029223255.1. Taxonomy (GTDB): domain Bacteria; phylum Pseudomonadota; class Alphaproteobacteria; order Rhodobacterales; family Rhodobacteraceae; genus Albimonas. The sequence continues at coordinate 611,508 of NZ_JARHUC010000004.1, read as the reverse complement.
GGTCGAGACGCTGGACGTGCTGATCGTGGGCGCGGGCCTGTCGGGCATCGGCGCCGCCTGCTGGCTGACCCGCGAGGCGCCGTCGAAGGCCTGGGCCATCGTCGAGGCGCGCGAGGCGCTGGGCGGCACCTGGGACCTGTTCCGCTATCCGGGCGTGCGCTCGGACAGCGACCTCTACACCTTCGGCTACGACTTCAAGCCCTGGACCTCGCCCAACGCCATCGCCGGGGCCGAGGAGATCCTGGCCTACCTGCGCGAGGCCGCCGACGAGCATGGCGTGACGCCGAAGATCCGCTTCCGCCGCCGCCTGCTGCGCGCCGACTGGTCCTCGGCCGAGGCGCTGTGGACCGTGCGCCTGCGCCACGAGGAGGACGGGAGCGAGAGCGTGCTGCGCGCCCGCTGGCTGTTCGGCGCGACGGGCTACTACGACTACGCCGAGGGCCACCGTCCCGCCTTCCCGGGCGAGGCGGATTTCGCCGGCCCGATCCTGCATCCCCAGTTCTGGCCCGAGGCGTTCGACGCGGCCGGCAAGCGCATCGCCGTGATCGGCTCGGGCGCCACCGCCGTCACCCTGGTCCCGGCGCTGGCCGAGACGGCGGCCCACGTGGTGCAGGTCCAGCGCACGCCGACCTACGTGCTGCCGATGCCCTCGGGCGATCCTCTGGCGAACCTGTTCCGCCGGCTGCTGCCCGCGAAGACGGCCCATGCGCTGGCCCGGCGCAAGAACATCGCCCGCCAGCGCTGGGTGTGGCTTCTGTGCCAGAAGTATCCGCAGACCGCGCGGCGGATCATCCGCTGGGCCAACCGCAAGTCGCTGCCCGCGGGCTACGACGTCGACCGGCATTTCAACCCGCCCTACGGCCCCTGGGACCAGCGCCTGTGCGCCGTGCCCGACGGCGACTTCTTCGAGGCGATCAAGGCCGGGCGCGCCTCGGTCGTCACCGGCGCGCTGGAGCGGATCACCCCCGCCGGCCTGCGCATGGCCGACGGGACCGAGATCGAGGCGGACGTGATCGTCGCCGCCACCGGGCTGAAGCTGAAGCTCTTCGGGGGGGCGGTCCTGTCGGTGGACGGCGCGCCGGTCGATCCCGCGCAGCGGCTGGTGTTCAAGGGCATGATGCTCGACGGCGTGCCGAACTTCTGCTTCGCGGTGGGCTACACCAACGCCTCCTGGACGCTGAAGGTGGGGCTGCTGTGCGAGCATTTCTGCCGCCTGCTCGCCCACATGGACGCGACCGGCGCCGCCGTCTGCACGCCCGTGCGGCCGGAGGGCGAGATCGACACGCGGCCCCTGCTCGACTTCAAGGCGGGCTACGTGCTGCGCGCGCTCGACGCGCTGCCGCGCCAGGGCGACCGGGCGCCGTGGGAGATGACCTTCAACTACCACGCCGACGAGAAGCTGCTGCGCCGCGGGCCCGTCGACGACCCCGCCCTGCGGTTCGAGCCCGCCCCCGCCGGGCCGCGCGCCGAGGAGCGCGCCGCATGAGCCGGTTCGAGGGGCGCGTCTGCGCGATCACCGGCGCCGGCTCGGGCATCGGGCGGGCGCTGGCGCTGGAGCTGGCGGCGCGGGGCGCGCGCCTCGCGCTGGCCGACGTCGCGCAGGCGGGACTGGACGAGACCGCGGCGCAGGCGCGCGAGCGGGGGGCCGAGGTCGAGACCACCACGCTCGACGTCTGCGATCCCGCCGCGCTCGCCGCCTGGGCGGAGGCGACCGAGGCCCGCTTCGGCGCGGTCCACCAGCTCTACAACAACGCCGGCATCTCCCGCGGGTCGGGCCCGTTCCTGGAGATGCGCCAGGGCGCGTTCGAGCGGATCGTGGAGGTGAACCTGTGGGGCGTGATCCACGGGACCCGCGCCTTCCTGCCCCGCCTGGTCGCCAGCGGCGACGGGGCGCTGGTCAACATCTCCTCGCTCAACGGGCTGATGGCGCAGGCGGGGCTGTCGGCCTACTGCGCCTCCAAGTTCGCGGTGCGCGGCTTCACCGAGGCGATCCGGGTGGAGATGCTGATGGCGAAGGCCCCGGTGCAGGTGGTGGTGGTGCATCCCGGCGGCGTGGCCACCAACATCGCGCGCGCCGGCCTCGCCGACCTGCAGGAGGCGCCGGCGGCCGAGCGCGCCCGCGCCGAGGCGAGCGTGAAGGTTTACGAGGAGAAGCTCCTGAAGATGCCGCCCGAGACGGCGGCGCGGGTGATCCTGGACGGCGTCGCGCGCGGCCGGACGCGCATCGTGGTGACGCGCACGGCGGTCTGGCTCGACCGCTTCATCCGCCTGTTCCCCGAGCGCTATCCCGTCCGCGTGGCCGCCGAGCAGGCGAAGCTGTTCCCCGACCGCGGATCGCCCGAGGGCTGAGCCCGCCTCCTGGGCGCAGCCCCGCCGCGGACGCCCCGGCGGCACGGCGTCCGTGGCCGTTGAACACCGTCTCGCCGGGTCCCATCGTGCAGGATGCACGCCGACCCTTCTTCCCGCGGAGCCAGGACATGACCCAAGCCACCGCCGCCGCCCCCATCGCCTACACCTCCGGCCAGAAGATCCTGCACTGGGCGGTGGTCGTTCTGATCGCCGCGCAATGGCTGATCTTCGACTCGATGGGCCGCCCGTTCCACGCCTCGATGGACGCGGGCGCCCCGGTTTGGAGCACGATCCCGGTCATTCACCTCGGGATCGGCGTCGCGGTGCTGGCGCTGGCGCTGGCGCGTCTGGGCCTGCGCGCCCGCCACGGCGCGCCCGAGGCGCCCGATGACGAGCCGGAGCTGTTCCGCACCGCCTCGAAGTGGGCGCATCGTGCGATGTACGCGCTGCTGCTGCTGATGCCGCTGTCGGGGCTGGTCGCCTGGTTCGGCCTGGTCGGCTCGGTCGCCGAGGCGCACGAGATCATGATGAACCTGCTGCTGGCGCTGATCGCGGCGCATGTGGCCGCGGTGCTGGTGCACCAGTTCGTGTGGAAGACCGACCTGCTTCAGCGGATGAAGTGAGCCGCGCCCGGGCGGGGAGACGCGGCGCGCAGGCTCAGCCCCGCGCGGCCTCGCCCCGCCCGTAGGCGCGCAGCAGCATGTCCACGGCGGCGGCGACGGTGCGCGCCACCTCCGCTTCGTCCACCGGGCCGTGCTGGCCGCAGAACAGGCGGCGCCGCCACAGGCCCGCGGTCGCCAGCTCGATGAACTGGGTCGCGGCCATCATCGGGTCCGGGACCGCCAGGCGCCCCGCCTCGACCTCGCGCGCCAGCGCCTCGGCCAGGCGCGCCTTCATGTGGCTGGGGCCGACCTTGTAGAAGCGCTCCCCCATCTCGGGCAGGCGGGCCACCGCGCCGATCACGATGCGCTGGGCGGCGACCACCTCGTCCGAGCACAGGATCCGGCACAGCGCCTCGCCGAAGCGGGTCAGCTTCTCGTCCAGCGGCAGGTCCTGCTCCAGCACCGCCGAGAGGCCGGCGAAGATCCGGTCGCGCTTGTCGGCGATCAGCGCCTCGAACAGCTCCTCCTTGTCGGAGAAGTAGACGTAGATCGTCCCCTTCGAGACGCCGGCCGCGCGGCGCACGTCCTCCATCGAGGCGGACTCGAACCCCTTGTCCAGGAACACCCGCGCGGCGCCGTGCAGGATCTGCGCGCGCTTGGCGGGATCGGCGCCGGCGGCATGGCGGCGCGCGGGCGCGCCCTCGCCGGCGCGCGGGGCGGAAGCGTCTGCGGCGGCGGTCGAAACGGTCATCGGAGCTCCAGGAGCGTGGCGTCGGGGTTCATATATAATCGAACCGAGCGGTTCGATGAAGTCTTGATCCGGGCGCGCCGACCCACTAGATGAGATCGAACCAGCCGGTTCGACGGCGGACCCGGGCGGCGTCGACGCCCCCTCCCTCCGCCTCCCGGCCTGACCGAGACACGCCCGCCCGCGGCCCGGCCGCGGCGCGGAAGACCCCGAGGACGCCGAGATGTCGAAGCACGATCCCAGGACGGCCGAGGCCGCGCGCGACGCCGTTCCCGTCGCGCCCGCCCTGCGCGACGGCGCCGAGGCGCCCGCCGCGGCGGCCCGCGCGCCCGAGCCGCAGGCGCCCGCGAAGCCGAAACGCTCCGGCCGCCGCAAGGCGATCCTCGCGGCCCTCGGCCTCGCCGCGCTGGGCGCGGGGGGCTACGAGGGCTGGCATTACTGGACCGTCGGCCGCTTCATGGTCGAGACGGACGACGCCTACGTGCAGTCCGACATCACCCTGATCTCCAGCCGCGTGCAGGGCTACGTCGCGGCCCTGCCGGTGGACGAGAACACCCATGTGAAGGCCGGCGACGTGCTGGTGCAGCTCGACGACGGCGACTATCGCATCGCGCTCGCGACGGCGCGCAGCCGGGTCGCCACCGCCGACCGCACGCTGGCGCGCATCGACGCCCAGATCGAGGCCGCCCGCGCCGCCATCGACCAGGCCATCGCTGGCCAGCACGCGGCCGAGGCGACGCTGAAGAACGCCTCGATCAGCCTCGACCGGGCGAAGGACCTCGTCTCGCGCAAGGTGGCCGCGCAGGCGCAGCTCGACGCGGCGACCGAGGCCTACGACACCGCCTCGGCCAATCTCGCCTCCACCCAGGCCGCGGTCGAGAGCGCCCGCGCCCAGGTCGACGTGCTGGCCGCCCAGCGCGCCGAGAGCGAGGGCGCCAAGCACGAGCTGGAGCTGGCCGTCGACCAGGCGGAGCGCAACCTCGACCTGACCACGCTGCGCGCCCCGGTGGACGGGACGCTCGCGAACCTCGCGGTCGAGACGGGCGACCTCGCCGCCCCCGGCGCGCGGCTCGCGGCGCTGGTGCCCGACGACGGCTACTACATCGAGGCGAACTTCAAGGAGACGCAGATGCCCGGCGTCGCGCCGGGCGAGCGGGTGGAGATCACCTTCGACGCCCTGCCCGACCGCAGCTTCGAGGGGACCATCGCCTCGACCGCGCCGGCCACCGGCTCGATCTTCTCGCTGCTCCCGGCGGAGAACGCGACGGGCAACTTCACCAAGGTCGTGCAGCGCGTGCCCGTGCGCATCGAGATCCCGATGGAGGCGCAGGAGAGCGGCGCCCTGCGCGCCGGCCTCTCGGCCATCGTCTCGGTCGACCTGCGCACCGCGCCCGGGGGCGACGCCGCCGCGGCACGCCCGGCCTCGGCCCCCGCGGGGACCCCGGATGCGGAGGCGGCCCGGGTCGCCTCCGCCCGCTGATCGCCCGGCGCCTCGCCGGCGATCCAGCGGAAGGGGGGCGTGCCGGCCCCCCGTTTTCTTCGCGCCGCGCGCCGCCCGTTTCCTTCGCGGCGCGCGCGCGCCGCCCGTCGCCCGCACCCCGCGCGCGGGCGCATCCGTTCAGGGCTCCGCAGACCGGGCCCGCCCTTCGCCTCGGCCGACGCGACGCTCGCCGACCGGGACGTTCCGCCAGAGCCAGGGAACGCACCGCATGTCCGCCGCCGCGACCTCGTCGCCCGCCCCCCGCGTCGCCGAACCGGAGCTGACGCCCCGCCGGGTGATCAGCTTCCTGGTGATGGTCTTCGGGATGTTCATGGCGATCCTGGACATCCAGATCGTCTCGGCCTCCCTGCCCGAGATCCAGGCGGGCCTGGCGGCCGGCCCCGACGAGATCAGCTGGGTGCAGACCTCCTACCTGATCGCCGAGGTCGTCATGATCCCGCTGTCGGGCTTCCTCGGCCGGATGATGTCGACGCGGCTGATGTTCACCGCCGCCGCGGCGGGGTTCACCTTCGCCTCCTTCATGTGCGCGATGTCCTCGTCCATCGGCGAGATGATCCTGTGGCGCGGCGTGCAGGGGTTCCTGGGCGGCGGCATGATCCCTTCGGTCTTCGCCGCGGCCTTCACGATCTTCCCCCCCTCCAAGCGGCCCATCGTCTCGCCGATGGTGGGGCTGGTGGCGACGCTGGCGCCGACGGTGGGGCCCACGGTCGGAGGGTATCTGTCGTTCCACCTGTCCTGGCACTGGCTGTTCCTGGTCAACGTGATCCCCGGCATCCTGGTCGCGCTGGGCGCCTTCCTGCTGATCGACTTCGACAAGCCGGAGTGGAAGCTCTTCGATCGCTTCGACTGGTGGGGGCTGCTGGCGCTCGCGGGCTTCCTGGGCGGCATGGAATACGTGCTCGAGGAAGGGCCGTCGAACGACTGGCTGCAGGACGAGGCGGTGGCGGTGCTCGCCGTGATCATGGTCGTGGGCGGGATCGTGACCTTCTGGCGGGCGCTGACGCGGGAGGATCCGATCGTCGACCTCTCTGCCTATTCGGACGTGAACTTCACCATCGGCTCGGCTTTCTCGTTCGTGATGGGGATCGGGCTTTACGGGCTGACCTATCTCTACCCGCTCTACCTCGCCTCGATCCGGGGCTACGACAGCCTGCAGATCGGCGAGACGGTGTTCGTCTCGGGCCTGGCGATGTTCTGCTCGGCGCCGCTGGCGGGCATCCTCTCGCGCAAGCTGGACCTGCGGGTGATGCTGCTGATTGGGTTCCTGGGCTTCGCCACCTCGACCTGGATGCTGACCGGGCTGACCGCGGACTGGGACTTCGACGAGCTGCTGGTCCCCCAGATCCTGCGCGGCCTGTCGTTGATGCTGTGCATGGTGCCGATCAACAACCTGGCGCTCGGCACCCTGCCGCCGGAGAAGATGAAGAGCGCCTCGGGCCTCTACAACCTGATGCGCAACCTCGGCGGCGCGGTGGGTCTGGCGGTGATCAACACGATCATGTCCGACCGCGCCGACCTGCACTACGAGCGGCTGCGCGAGTCGGTGACCTGGGCCAACCCCGAGGCGCTGCGCCAGATGCAGATGCTGGAGGGGAACCTGACCTCGCACGGACTGGACCCGGCGGGGGCGCTGGCGCAGATGGCCGGGCGGCTGCACGGCCAGGCGACGGTGATGAGCTTCATCGACATCTTCTTCCTGATCGCGATCCTGTTCGGGGCGCTGGCGATGGTGGCGCTGTTCATGTCGAAGCCGCCCGACGGCAAGACCGTCGACGCCCACTGAGGCCGGCCACGCAGAAACGCCCCGGGATCGCTCCCGGGGCGTTTCGCGTTTCAGGCGGTGCGGCCCTCAGACCCCGACGGCGAGATGCGCCTTGCCGCGGCCGGAGCGGGCGAGGCGGCGGCGCAGCATCGCCTCGGTCAGCCTCGCCACCAGCTCGGGCATCTGGGGGGCGAGGTTGGTGGTCTCCTCCGGGTCCGTCTCAATGTCGAAGAGCATCGGGGGGAGGCTTTCGGCGGCGAAGCGGACCAGGCGCCAGCGGCCCTCGCGCAGGATCACGGCGCCGGAGTCCTCGAGGCCCGTGCCCCAATGGCGCTGGAAGCGGGTGGCGCGGCCCTCGGGCTCGGCGAAGTCGATCTCCATCAGGGCGCCGGTGCGCCAGTCCGCAGGCGTCTCGCCGTCGAGCCACGGGGTGAGCGCGCGGCCGTCCCAGGGGGCGGGGGCCTCGCGGCCCGCCAACGTCAGGAGGGTGGGGGCGAGGTCGACGCTCTCGGTGAACGCCTCCACCCGGCGGCCGGCCTGCGCCTTGCGGCGGGGGTCGCGGATCAACAGGGGGATGTGGAAAGCCTTCTCGAAGACCGCGTGCTTGCCCCACAGGCGGCCGTCGCCCAGCATCTCGCCATGGTCGCCGGTGAAGACCACCACGGTCCGCTCCGCCTGTCCGGTGGAGTCGAGCCAGTCGAGCAGGCGGCCGACGTGGTGATCCAGCTCCGCCACGAGGCCGAGGTAGACGGCGCGCAGCTGCTGCGCCGTCTCGACCGGCAGGCCCTCGCAGTCGCCGTTGAAGCCCATCCACAGGCCGAAGGAGTTCCGCTCGGAGAACCAGGCCTCGGTGAACGGATGCTCGGCGCGGTCCTCGCCCGGCAGGGGGATCGCGTCGGGGGAGACGGCCTCGTTCCACGGCGCGGGGGCCACGAAGGGCGGGTGCGGGCGGATGTAGGTCAGGTGCGCCGTCCAGGGGTGGTCCCGGCGCGCGTCGAGATGGGCGAGGGTCAGGTCGGTCAGCAGCGCGGTGTCGCTGTCCTCGGCCTTGTAGAGGGCCGGGCCGGTGATCCGGCCGCCCTGCGGGAGATACAGCTCGAACAGGCGCTGGGGCAGCGGGCGGGGGAGGTCGTAGCCCTTCGCGATCAGGTGCGCGAGCCAGGTGTACGGGCTCTCGAACCGCATCTCGACGATCTCGCGGAAGCCCGGCAGCAGGCCCTCGTAGGAGGCGAGCGCGGGGTCGGCGGGGTCGAAAGCATCGGGATCGGGGGTGGCGTCGGTGTAGCCGAAGAGGAGGGGCTCGCGCCCCGCCTTCCGCCACTCCTTGGCGAGGTTCGTCAGGCTCGCGTCCAGGGGCGTGCCGTTGCGCAGGCTGCCGTGGTTGAAGGCGTAGAGGCCGGTCAGCAGGCTCGCGCGCGCCGGGCCGCAGGGGGCGGTGACGGTGAAGTGGTTGTCGAAGCTGACGGACTCGGCCGCCAGCCGGTCGAGGTTGGGCGTGGGGACCAGCCCCGCCAGCCGGCCCCTCAGCACGTCGGCGCGCAGCTGGTCGGCGGTGATGAAGAGGATGTTGAGATCGGAGGGGGCGAGGTCGCCCTCCCCGCCGCTCACCCCTCGGCCTCCAGCGTCTCGATCAGGGCGGGCAGGTCGGCGACCGTGTCGATGACGTGATGGGCGCCCGCCGCGCGCAGGATGCCGGCGGCCTTGGCCCGCAGGGCGTCGCGCTCGTCCTCGGGAAGGGCGGCGAGGTCCTCGGGCGTCAGGCCGGCGATATTGCCCGACAGCGCCACGCCCACGGTGACGGCCCCCACCGCCACGCCCTCGGCGATGCCCGGCTCGGTGTCGTCGACCTTGAGGACCTTCGCGCCCTCGGGCAGGCCCATCTGGGCGAAGGCGGCCTGCATCTGCTCGGGCCCCGGGCGGCCGCCGGTCACGTCGTCGGCGCAGACGATGCATTCCGGCGAGAACCCCTGCTCGGCGGCCACGGGGATCACGCCCTTCATGATCGAGCGGACGTAGCCGGTGGTGGAGCCGACGCGGATGCCCTTCGCCGCCAGCGCATCGAGCGTCGCCTTCGCGCCCGGAACCAGGGTGGCGTACTTGGGCGCCACGGCCTCGTTCATCGGCACGAAGATGGCGTAGACCTCGTCGACGTCGGCCTCGGTCGGGGCGCGGCCGTGCTCGGCCTCCCATTGGGCCCTGATCGAGGGCATCGCCATCATCGCCTGGATGTGGGCCCGCTTGGGAGAGCCCATGGGGCCGCGGGCCTCCTCGATGGTGGCGGTCACGCCGAACCTGGCGAAGGCCTCGACGAAGACGCCCATCGGGGCGAAGGAGCCGAAGTCGATCATCGTCCCGGCCCAGTCGAAGATGGCGGCGTCGAATTTCATGGGGCGGCTCCGAAGGTCAGGAAAACAGGGCGGCGACGGTCTCCTCGCCGATCGCGAACGAGGTCGAGGCGCCGCAGCCGGCGGTGACGATGCACACCCGCGTGGCGTCGTCGGGCGCGTCGGTCAGGCGCCAGCGGTCGGGCGCCGAGGCGTAGGTGCCCAGCCAGCGCTCGGTCACCGCGTAGGGGCCGAGGTCGAGGGCCGCCTCCATCTCCCCCAGCATCAGCTGGTCAACCTGGGTCGAGGAGAACGGGTCGGGCGTATCCGCGTAGTGGTGGCTGTCGCCGACCACCAGCGAGCCGTCCTCGGACTGCACCACGATCAGGTGGACGCCGTTGGAGCGGTGATTGGGCTGCTCGGCGTCGAGGATGGTCTTCAGGGCCTGCGCCTCGGGCAGCTCGGCGTAGCCGAGGTAGCGGGCGAGGCCGAGGTCGGACATCACCGCGGCGCCCAGCTCGAAGCGCCGCGAGGGCGCCACGCGCAGCATCTGCAGCTTGCAGCGCGTCAGGCCGTAGGGCTTCAGGCGCTCGGCGAAGGGGCCGGTGTAGTCGTCGCCGGGGCACAGGATCACCGTCTCCGCCTCGATCACGCCGCGGGAGGTCTCGATCCGCGGCGCCTCGACGGCGTGAACCTCGGTCAGCCAGCGGAACTCGACCCCGTGGGCTTGGGAGAGCCAGGCGGCCAGTTTTGGAATCGCGGTCTTGGACTCGACGCGGAACTCGAGCGGCGAGTGCAGCGCGGCGGTCACGCGGTCGGAGACGGGGGCGAGTTCGGCGGCCTCGGCGCGGGTCAAGCGGCGGCACTCGGCGCCCATCTCGGTGGCGAGGAAGGCGTCGATCACGGCCTCGGCCTCGGGGCGGCGGGCGGTGACCAGCATGCCGGGGTGGTGGATGCCGATGCCGGCCTGGGGGGCGACCTCGGCCCAGACGTCGCGGGCGCGGCGCGCCATGGTCCAGCAGTCGCCGGCCTGCTGGCCGTTCACGGTGACGAAGCCGAAGTTGCGGATCGAGGCGCCGTTGGCCTGGGCGTCGCGCTCGATCACCACCACGCGCTTGCCCAGCCGGGCGGCCGCCAGCGCATGGGCCAGCCCCAGGATCCCCGCGCCGACCACGGCGACGTCATAGCTCATGCTCAGGCCCGTTCGTACTTTTCGAGAAACGCCTCGACGGGGAGGCTGCGGAAGTCGTCGAGCCTAGCGCGGAGCGTGGCGTGATCCCAGTCCCACCAGGCGAGCGCCAGCAGGCGCTCGGCCACCCGCGCGGGGAAGCGGGGCTTGATCTCGGAGGCCGCCACCCCGCCCACGATCGTGTAGGGGGCGACGTCCCTGGTCACCACCGCGCCGGCAGCGACGATGGCGCCGGTTCCGACGGTCACGCCCGGCATGATGATGGCGTTGTAGCCGAACCAGGTGTCATGGCCGATGGTCACGCCGTTGCGCCTGCGTTCCTCGAACACCTCCGCCTCGTCCTGCGCGTCGTCCCAGTAGTTCGAGGCGCGATACATGAAATGGTGCAGCGAGGCGCGCTGGTAGGGGTGGTTGGTGGGGCAGATCCGGCAGCCCGAGGCGATGTTGGCGAACTTGCCGATGCGCGAATAGGCGATCTCGTTCCGGCCGGCGCAGTAGGAATAGTCGCCGAAGTCGACCTCCAGCAGCCAGGAGCCGGCCATCACCTCGGTATAGGCCCCGAGGCGGCTGTCGATCACCCGGCTGGTGGGGTCGATCCAGGGGCTCTCGCTCAGCCGCGCCATTCAGCTCTCCCGCGCCTCCTTGCCCTGGATCAGGCGGCGGCGGAGCCAGCCGGACAGGGCGTCCATCGCGAACACCACCAAGATCGTCAGGACGATGATGTAAAGCGTGTTCTCCCAGTCGCGGGAGGTGCGCATCGTCTCGACCAGCATCAGGCCGATGCCCCCCGCGCCCAGCGCGCCGATCACGGTGGCCGAGCGGGTGTTGGACTCGAGGTAGTAGAGCGCCTGGCTCAGGAACACCGGCAGGATCTGCGGCAGCACCCCGAAGCGGTAGCGCTGGAGCTGGGAGGCGCCGGTGGAATGCACCCCCTCGATCTGCTTGTCGTCCACGTTCTCCAGCGCCTCGGAGAAGAGCTTGCCGAGGGAGCCCGTGTCGGTGAAGGCGATGGCGAGCGCGCCGGTCAGGGGCCCGAGGCCGAAGGCGCGGATGAAGATCAGCGACCAGATCAGCATGTCGATGCCGCGCAGCAGGTCGAAGAGGCGCCGCACGCCGAAGCGGATCGCGAGGCTGGGGGTGAAGTTGGCGGCGGCGAGGAAGGCCAGCGGCAGGCCCACGAAGGCCGCTACCAGCGTGCCCAGCAGGGCCATCATGATCGTCTCGAGCAGGGCCTTGAAGACCTCGCCGTGCTGCCAGTCCGGGTTGCCCCAGAACTGGTCGAAGACGAAGGCGGCGTTGGACATCGCGGGGTCGATGCGATCCTCGGACCAAGCGAGCGACCACACCTCTCCGGCGGACATCCCCCAGAGGGGAGAGCGGAACGGGAACCAGAAGTTCTCCCAGCCCCAGTGGTAGCGGTGGATCTCGAACTTGGCGCGGGAGGCCTGGACGCGCTTGCCGATCTCGGGGCGCATGTCGAATTTCACCGGGTCGGTGCGAAGCCACTCGGGCTGCGGGCCGGCGGGCAGGTCGTAGACCAGCTCGCGCTCCTGCGCGGTGACGACGACGGTCCCGTAGCCGGGGATCTCGACCGTCATGCGGGGGCCGTCGAGGGCGACGAAATAGCCGTCGCCCAGGTCCACGTCCCAGGTCCCGCCCTGCACGCGCACCCAGTCGGGCAGCGCGTCGGGGGCGTAGGTGGCGGTGCGCTCGCCCTCGATGGCGACCTCGACCTCGCCGGTGCGCAGGCTCTCCTCGACATGGGTCTTGTACATGACCGAGTCGGTGGCGAGGATCGCCGCCCGCTCCGGCCGCGCCGAGGCGATCAGGCCCGAGACGTCGAAGGCGACCCAGGCGTAGGCGAGGTAGCCCAGCGCCAGCGCGGGCGCGAGCATGGTCAGCAGGGCGCGCCGGCGCACCATGGCGCGGGTGCGGGCGACGCGGTTCTCATGACCATGGGCGGTCTGGGCCTCGGTCTCCTCGCCCTGGCCCTGCCGGCCGGCGAGGCGGGCGCGGCCCCAGGAGCTCAGCTGGTCGATCAGGAAGATCGAGACGATCAGCAGCACGAAGAGCGCGATGGTCTCGTCGCCCGAGCCCTGGCCCCAGCCGATGGTGCGGCGCAGCTCGGTCCCGATGCCGCCGGCGCCCACGAAGCCCAGGATGGCAGAGGCGCGCACGTTGATCTCGAGCCGCAGCAGGAAATAGCTCAGCCAGTTCGGCGCCACCTGCGGGATCACCCCGTAGCGGATCCGCTGGAACCACGACGCGCCGGAGGAGGCGAGCCCCTCCATCGGCTTCACGTCGATGTTCTCGTTGACCTCCGAGAAGAGTTTTCCCAGCGCGCCGACGGTGTGGAAGGCCACCGCGATCATCGCCGGAACGGGCGAGGTCCCGAGGACGAAGATCAGGAACAGCGCGATGATCAGCTCGGGGAAGGCCCGCATCACGTCCAGCGTGCGGCGGATCGGAATGCGCAGCCAGGCCGGCGCGCCCAGGTTCGGCGTCGCGGCCAGCGACAGGACCGAGGCGCCGAGCCCGCCCAGCAGGGTCGCCGCCACCGCGATGTTCAGCGTCTCGATCAGCGCGGGCAGGAAGCCCCACATCAGCTCGAGCATGCCGACCAGCCCCGTCTCCCACGCCTCGGCGAGGAGCCCCGCGGGATAGTCGAAGAACTGCCCGATGCCGTTCCAGAAGGACCCGGAGTTCATCGAGTTCGACAGGTCGAACCCCGCGATCAGCACCGCGGCGACGATCAGGACCGCGAGGCCCGAATACATCTGCCGCCGGCGGGTCTGCCGGACGATCTCGGATTCCAGGTCCGCAAGGGTCATGGGGGCCTCGGGGCTGCGATGGTGGGAAGGGGGCGCCCCGGACGCGATCCGGGGCCGCTCGCGGCCGGCCCCGGGGAGCCCCGGGCCAGGCCCGGGGCGCCCGCGGGATGGGCGGCGCGCAAGAGACGAGGCCCCGGATGAGCTCCGGGGCCTCGGGATCAGGCCTGGGCCTGGATCACTCGGATTTCGACTTGCGGGCGTCGATGATCGAGAGATAGGCGTCGTGGGTGATCGGCATGAAGCCCTTCGCCTCGCCGGCCATCACGCCGTAGGCGCACTCGGGGTCCATCGACTCGAGCGAGGCCATCAGCGCGGTCATCTTCAGCTTCACGTCCTCGGGCAGGCCCTTGGCGAGCACGACCGGACCCTCGGGGATCTGCTTCGAGGTCCAGATCTGCACCATCTCGGTCATGTCGACGAGGCCCGCGTCCACCGCCTTGCGCAGGGCGCCGGAGTTGTAGCCGTCCTCCCACTCGCCCAGGCCGTCGGCCCAGGTCACGCCGGCGTCGATGTCGCCGTTGTACACCGCGACGATGGTCTGCTCATGCCCGCCGGTGAACACGACGTCCGAGAAATACTCGCCCGGCTTCATCGAGTAGCCCGAGGCGGGGATCTCGATGGAGGGGATCAGGTAGCCGGAGGTCGAGTTCGGGTCGCCGAAGCCGAAGGTCTTGCCCTTCATGTCGTCGAGCGAGGCGATGCCGCTGTCCGCCCGGGCGAAGCCGATGGAATAGTAGCCGTAGGAGCCGTCGTTGTTGACCTTGACCAGCACCGGCTCCACCGCCTCGGGGTCGGTGAGGTAGACCTTGGCGTAGCCCGAGGCGCCCAGCCAGGCCATGTCCAGGTTGCCGCCCAGCAGGCCCTCGATCACGCCGTTGTAGTCGGCGGGGGCGAAGAGCTTCGTGGGCACGCCCAGCAGGGCCTCGGTCTTCTCGCGCAGGCACTCGTTCGAGCGCATGCGGTCCGAGGCGTTCTCGCCGCCCAGCAGGCCGATGCGGAATTCGGTGATCTCCTGCGCGGAGGCGGCCGTGAAGGAGAGCGGGGCGAGCGTGGCGGCCGCGAGCGCGGCGAGCGCGATGGTCTTCATGGTCTGGTCCCTCGGAATGCGTCCCCGGCGGGGATCGTGCGGGTGGAGGTTCGGGTCTCGGGCGCCCTCGGGCCGCGGGCGCGGCGCAGGCTCAGCCCGGAACGGAGACGGCGCTGCGGCCGGCCTCCGATGGGAAGGGGGTCGAGAGGCTGGTCGAGGTCGTGGCCTCGGAGAACTCGGCCCCCGCCCCGTAGATCTCGCGGGCCATGGACTCGGTCAGCAGCTCGGCCGGCCCGTCGAAGACGATGCGGCCCGCGCGCATGCCGATCACCCGGTCGCAATAGCGCCGCGCGGTGTCGAGCGTGTGCAGGTTGCAGATCACCGTCAGCCCCTGCTCGACGTGGATGCGGCGCAGGGCGTCCATCACCACCTGGGCGTTGAGCGGATCGAGCGAGGCGATGGGCTCGTCGGCGAGCACGAACTTCGGGTCCTGCATCAGCGCCCGCGCGATGGCGACCCGCTGCTGCTGCCCGCCCGAGAGCGCCTCGGCGCGCTTGAGCGCGTGCTCGGCGATCCCCAGCCGGTCGAGATGCGCCAGCGCCTGGCGCACGTCGTCCTCGGAAAAGACGTTGAAGGCGGAGGCGAGCGCCGAATGCCCGTTCAGCCGCCCCAGCATCACGTTGGTCACCACGTCGAGCCGCGGCACCAGGTTGAACTGCTGGAAGATCATCGCGCAGTCGCGCCGCCACCGGCGCAGGGCCGCGCCCTTCAGGGTCAGGACGTCGGTCCCCTCGACCAGGATGCGCCCGGAGGTGGCGGGCGTCAGGCGGTTGATCATGCGCAGGAGCGTCGACTTGCCGGCGCCCGAGCGGCCGATGATCCCGATCATCGCGGGCTTCTCGACCTTGATCTCGGCGGCGTTCACCGCGGTCGCGGCGCCGAAGGTCTTGGTGAGCGACTCGATCTTCAACAGCATTCGCGGCTCCCGTTGCGCTGGGGGCCGTCTAAGGGCGTTCGGCGACAGTCGGCCGACGGTTCCGATTCAGTTTTGCGACAATCGCCCCCGCCGCCGCCCGCGCCCCCGCAGGTCTCCCTCGCGAAGCGCCTGTTCTCCGGAGCCGTCTCTCGCTGATGCCGTAAAGAGCGACTCGGCGGGAGGGGTCAGGGATCGCGAAGCGACCCGCGCTTGCGCGGGCTTGTCCTTGACCCCTCCCGACGAGTCGCTCAGGCATCTTCAGCGAGAGACGGATCCGGAGGACGGGCGCGGCCCTGTTCTTGGGTGAGTCAGGAGCCCGCCGGAGGCTCCCGCCCTCCCCGATCCGGGCGCGCCCCACGCAAGAGGCCCAAGCCCGCCCGCAGGGCGCCTCCGTCCCCGCCTCCCCGCGCCGCTCGTCAGCGCCGCCCGAACAGCTTCTCGATCTGGGCGAGCGTCAGCGTCACGTAGGTCGGGCGGCCGTGGTTGCACTGGCCCGACATCGGCGTCGCCTCCATCTCGCGCAGCAGCGCGTTCATCTCCGCCGCCCCCATTCGCCGGCCCGAGCGGACCGAGCCGTGGCAGGCCATGCGCGAGAGCACCGCGTCGAGCCGCGCGCGCACCGCCGCCGTCTCGCCCTCCTCGGCCAGTTCGTCGGCCACGTCGCGCAGCAGGGCGGCGGCGTCGGGGGTTCCGAGCTCCGCCGGCGTCTCGCGCACGGCGAGCGCGCCGGGGCCGAAGGGCTCGATCACCAGGCCCAGCTCGGCCAGCGTGTCCGCGGCGCCCAGCAGGCGCTCGGCGTCGTCTGCGGGCAGTTCGACGATCTCGGGGATCAGCAGGGCCTGGCGGCGCACGCCGGCCTCGGCCGCCTGGCGCTTCAGGCGTTCGTAGACCAGGCGCTCGTGGGCGGCGTGCTGGTCGACGATGACCATGCCGTCGCGGGTCTGGGCGACGATGTAGTTCTCGTGCAGCTGGGCCCGCGCGACGCCCAGCGGCAGGTCCTCGGCGGCCTCGTCCGGCTCGGGCGCGGGCTCGGCGCGGGCGGCGCGCCAGGCCATCGGGTCCTCGGAGAGGCCGGGCTGCGCCTCGGGGGCCGGCGGAGTCCAGCGGTTCTCCCACGCCGGCGTGGCGGCGGCCCCGGGCGCCTGGAAGTCGTAGGCGCGGCGCACTTCGGCGGCCGAGGGGCGGTCCATCCGCGGGCCCCAGCCGGTCAGGCGCGGGGCGGCGGGGCTCTCGCTCTCCGCGCGGAAGGCGCCCAGCGCGGCGTCGCCCACGGTCGAGGAGGCGCGATGCCCGCCCTCCGCCAGCGCATGGCGCAGGGCCGAGACCACCAGCCCCCGCGCCACGCCGGGTTCGCGGAAGCGCACCTCGGTCTTGGCGGGGTGCACGTTCACGTCCACGAGCTGCGGATCGCACTCGATGTAGAGCGCCGCGGCCGGGTGGCGGCCGGAGTGGAGCACGTCCATGTAGGCGGCTCTCAGGGCCCCGGTCAGCAGCTTGTCGCGCACCGGGCGGCCGTTGACGAACAGGAACTGCGCCACCGCCGCGCCGCGCGAATAGGTGGGCAGGCCGGCAAGGCCCACGAGGCGCAGCCCCTCGCGCTCGGCCTCGATCTCGAGCGCGTTGTCGGTGAACTCGCGCCCCATCACCCGCGCCAGCCGGGCCCGGCGGGCGAGGCGCGCCTCCCCCGGCTCGGGGTCGGCGCGGAACAGGACGCGGCCTTCGGGCGAGGCCTTGGCCGCGGTCTCGGAGACGTCGCGCAGCACGAAGCCGACGCCGGGCGCGGCCATGGCGAGGCGGCGGACCATGTCGGCCACCGCCTGGGTCTCGGCCCGGTCGGTGCGCAGGAACTTCAGCCGCGCGGGGGTGGCGTGGAACAGGTCGCGCGCCTCGACCACCGTGCCGCGGGCAAGCGCCGCGGGCGCCGGCGCGCCCAGCCGCCCGGCGTCGCAGCGCAGGGTCCAGGCCTCCTCCGCGCCCTCGGCCCGCGAGGTCAGCGTCAGGCGCGAGACCGCCCCGATCGAGGGCAGCGCCTCGCCCCGGAAGCCGAAGCTGCGGATGTCGAGCAGGTCCGCCCCGTCGGTCTTCGAGGTCGCGTGCCGCTCCAGCGCCAGCGCCAGCTGGTCGGCGGGGATGCCATGGCCGTCGTCGGTCACCCGGATCAGGGTGCGCCCGCCGTCGGCGATCGCGATCTCGATCCGCCGGGCGCCGGCGTCGAGGCTGTTCTCCGCCAGCTCCTTCACCGCGGAGGCGGGACGCTCCACCACCTCGCCGGCGGCGATGCGGTTCTGGGCGGATTCGTCCAGCCGCTGGATCGGTCGATTTTTCGAGATATAGGGGCTGGGAGCATTCATGCCCCAAGGGGTAGCATGACCGGGTCGAGTCGGGAAGCGGGCGCCGCCGGTGGGAGGGCGCCTGCGGACCGGCGCGGGCGTGGCGCACAGGGCGGGCCGTGCGGCTGGGTGGTCCGTGCGTGGTCCTATTTGGCGAAAGCCGGGCGGGGACCGCGCCGCGGCCCGTCGATGGCGAAGCCGTCGCGAGACCGGGTCCGAGCTTGCCTCGGACCGGGCGCAGAAAGCGCCCGGGAGGGGGCGAGTGCGCCGGCCGGCCTCCAGGAGCCCGAGGCCGACGGCCCCGCGCCCGACCCGTTCGATCTCCCCGGCACCCGATCCAATGCCTCGCCGGCCCTCCCCCGCGCGTCCGGCCCGCCGCCCCTCGCCATTCCGAGCGCCGCCTCTGCGCGTCCCGCCCGCCCGGCCATCCCCGCCGTCGCCCCCAGGCGCCCCGGCGCAACGCCCGCCGGCCCGCTTGAAGCGCCTGTTCTCCGGAGCCGTCTCTCGCTGATGCCGTTAAGAGCGACTCGGCGGGAGGGGTCAGGGATCGCGAAGCGACCCCGCGCAAGCGGGGCTTGTCCTTGACCCCTCCCGACGAGTCGCTCAGGCATCTTCAGCGAGAGACGGATCCGGAGGACAGGCGCGGGCCCTGTTCTTGGGTGAGTCAGGAGCCCGCCGGAGGCTCCCGCCCTTCCAGAACCGGGCGCACCCTCAGCCGCCGGCCCAAGCCCGCCCGCAGGGCGCCTGCTTCAAGTGCGCCCCGAACCGGGCGCCGTCGGCGGGCGTCAGGCCGGCATGGCCGTGCCCCGCACCCACTCGCCGATGGCGAGCGAGGAGGTCAGCCCTGGGCTCTCCATCCCGAAGAGGTTCCACAGGCCCGGCACGCCATGGGTCTCGGGGCCGTGCAGGGTGAAGTCGGCGAAGCCGCCGGGGTCCTCGCCGATCTTGGGGCGGATGCCGGCATAGGCCGGCGCCAGCGCCCCGTCGGGCAGGTCCGGCCAGTAGCTGCGGATCGCGTCGTAGAACCGCTCCCCCCGCGCCACGTTCACCGCGTAGTCGACCGTCTCGATCCACTCCACGTCCGGGCCGAAGCGCGCGCGCCCCTGCAGGTCGAGCGTGAGGTGCACGCCCAGGCCGCCCCGCTCGGCCGGGGCGGGGTAGATCAGGCGGGAGAACGGCGTCGCGCCGGTCAGCGAGAAATAGTTGCCCCGCGCCAGCGTCAGCTTCGGCAGCGTCTCCACCGGGTAGCCGCGCAGCGATCCCGCGATGGCGATGGCGTTCAGCGCCGCGCAGTTGACCACCGTGCGCGCGCGTAGGGTCATGCCGGAGGCCTCGATGACGATCCCCGCCTCGCCGACCTCGCCGCCGGTGACCGCGGCCCCCAGCGCCAGCATCGCGCCGTGGTCCTCGGCCTCGCCCTGGTAGGCGAGCATCAGGCCGTGGCTGTCCACGATCCCCGTCTCGGGCGAGAGCAGCGCGCCCTCGGCGCGGAGCGCCGGCTCCATCTCCAGCGTCTCGGCCTTCGACAGGATCCGCATCCCCTCGACCCCGTTCGCCTCGGCCTTGGCCAGCAGGTCGGCGAGCATCGGCAGCTGCTCGGGCTCCGAGGCGACGATCAGCTTGCCGCATTTGCGGTGGGCGACGCCGCGCTCCTCGCAATAGGCGTACATCCGCCGGCGACCCTCGACGCAGAGCCGCGCCTTCAGGCTGTCCCTGGGGTAGTAGATGCCGGCGTGGATGACCTCGGAGTTGCGGCTCGACATCTGGGAGCCGATCAGGGTCTCGGCCTCCAGCACCACCACCTCGCGCCCCGCCAGCGCCATGGCGCGGGCCACCGACAGGCCCACGACGCCCGCCCCGATCACGAGGCAATCGACCTCTTCCATCCGCATCCCCCTCAGGCGCCGGCGCTTCGTCCGGCGGCGGCCCACAGGCCCGAGGCGCGCAGCGCAGCCGCGCCCGCCTCGGCCGAGGCCATGGTTTCGTGAAGGCCGAAGCAGGTGGCGCCGCTGCCCGACATGCGGGCGAGGCGGCAGCCGGGCTGCGCGGCCAGGGTCTCGATCAGGTCGGCGACCGCGGGCGCGACCTCGCGCGCCGGCGGCTCGAGCATGTTGGCGGTGCCCTCCAGCCACGCCGCCAGCGCGCCCGGCGTGGCGAACCCCTCCGCCGGCAGGGCGCAGGGCGCGCCGTCGCGGCGGCGCAGGCGGGCGAAGACCTCGCCCGTGGGCGTGGGGACGCCGGGATTGGCGAGCACGAGGGCGAGCGGCGGGACGCCCGGCGCGGGGCGCACGTCCTCGCCGATGCCGCGCATCAGGGTGGGGACGGGGGCGCGCAGGCAGACCGGCAGGTCGGCGCCCAGCGCGAGGCCGATCTCCGACAGCCGCTCCAGCGACAGGTCCAGGCCCCATTCCCGGTTCAGCAGATGCAGCACGGCCGCGGCGTCCGCCGAGCCGCCCCCCACCCCGCCCGCCGCCGGCAGGACCTTCTCGAGGCTCAGCGCGACGCCCAGCGGCGCGGCGGAACCCGGCCCCCTGCCCGCGGCCTCGGCCAGCGCCAGCGCGGCGCGCAGGGCGAGGTTGCGGGAATCGGCCGGGGCGCCGGAGGCGAAGGGGCCCGTGACCTCGATCGTGAAGGTGCCCGGCGGGGCCGGACGCACGGTCACCCCGTCGGCGACGTCGGGAAAGACGCAGAGGGAATCGAGCAGGTGCAGCCCGTCGTCGCGACGGCCCAGCACGTGCAGGTGCAGGTTGACCTTGGCCCGGGCGCGCGCGGTCGCCGGCCCGGAGCGGGCCGAGCGCGCAGGCCCGCCGGCCGCCGAAGCGGATCCGGCGGCCTCGGGCGCGGGGGCGGAGGGGTCGGCGTCGGCGGGCGCCGTCGCCTCAGCCGCCATCCGCCTTCGGCGCCTCGGCCCCCGCGGTGCGCGGCGGGCCCGACGCCTCCTCGGAGGCGAGCACCGCGTCCAGCCCCTTGGCGAGCTTGGCGCGGATGCGCTGGGCGTCCTTCTCCTCGGGCTCGAAGGACAGGGCGCGGGACCACTGGAACTGCGCCTCGCGCTTGCGCCCGACCATCCACAGGGCGTCGCCGAGGTGGTCGTTGATGATCGGATCGGTGGGCGTCAGCTCCACCGCCCGCTCCAGGTGCGGCACCGCCTCCTCGTATTTCGCGAGGCGATAGAGCACCCAGCCCAGCGAGTCGGTGATGTAGCCGTCGTCGGGGCGCTGCTCGACGGCCTTCTCGATCATCGCCTGCGCCTCGTCGAGGTGCATGTGCATCTCCACCCAGGAATAGCCCAGGTAGTTCAGCACCAGCGGGTTGTCGGGCGACAGCTCCAGCGCCTTCTGGAAGTCGCCCTCGGCGTCGGGCCAGTCGCCGGCACGCTCATGGGCGATTCCGCGCTCGTAGAACACCGACCAGTGGCGCCGCTCGATCGGGTCGATCAGGGCGAGCGCGCGGTCGTAGGCCTCGGTCGATGCGGTCCAGCGCTCGGTCCGGCGCAGGGCGGCGGCGAGGCCGAGCTGGGCGTCGAGCTCCTGCGGGTAGGCGGCCGAGAGGCTTTCCAGAACCACCACCGCCTCGTCCTCGCGCTCCAGCGCCATCAGGCTGTCGGCGCGGCCGAGCTCGGCGGAGATGAACAGCGGCGAGCGGCGGGGGACGACCTGGTAGGCCTCGACCGCGGCCTCCTCCTGCCCCTGCGCGTCGAGCAGGCCCGCGACCAGCAGGCGCGCCTCGTGCAGGTCGGGGCGCAGGGCGAGGGCGATGCGCGCGTAGAGCAGCGCCACGGCCGCGTTGCGGTCCGAGCCCAGCGCCGCGGCGATCGAGAACAGCGCCTCCGCCGTGCCGGCGGCGGGCGTCTGCACCGGCAGGATCGCGGGCTCGCGCTGGTCCATGCGCGCCAGCGCGGCGGCGGCGGTGCGCTCGTCGCGGCTGGTGGCGACCATGCTTTCATAGAGCGCGCGGGCGGCGTCGGCGTCGCCCGTCATCTCCATCACCGCGCCCAGCGCGATGGCGGGGCGGCCGGTGACGGCGCCTTCCTCGCGGGTGCGCTCCAGCGCCTCGCGCGCGCCGTCGAGATCGCCGATCACCGCCCGGGCGAGGCCCAGGTGGTAGTTGCCGAAGAGCTCGCCCATCGCGTCGCCGTCGAGGGAGGAGAACGCCTCCTCCATCGCCTCGCGGTCGCCGCGCCCGGCCTCGGCCCAGCCGCGCATCAGGGCGCCGACCAGGGCGTTCACCCGGCTGGTCTCGTCGCCCAGGATCTCGGCCGCGCCGTCGAAGTCGCCCGAGGCGACGTCGTCGGCGGCCAGCGCCAGCTCGGCGAGCTGGGTGGCGGCGTCGTCCTGCACCATCAGCCGCGCGATCATCGCGGCCCCGCGCAGGTCGCCGGTCAGCAGCTTGAAGCTCATGGTCCGTTCGCGCAGACCCGGATTCTCGGGGTCGCGGGCCAGCGCTGCGGCGAAATAGCGCGCCGCCTCCGCATAGTCGTTGCGCGCCGCGGCGGACTGGGCCGCGAGGTAAGAGCCCGAAAGGGTGGCGGCGGAAGCCTGGGCGCCGAGGGCGACCCCGCATCCCGCCAGCACCAGGCCGATGAAGGCCCCGTTCAGCTTGGCTCGCATCAGGGCGGTCACTCCCATCGCCGGAGACTGGAAGAAGGTCATCGTCGGAACATATCCACGCCGGAGCGCCGCGCCAACTCGCGGAGGGCGCGAAATCTTGACCCGCGGCGCCTCCACGCCGAGGACTCGCCCAAATTTGAACACCGGCTGTCTGTCAGGTACAGGAAGAAACCCGAAGAGGGCGCGACGAACGCGTGACGACGAGGCCATGACCGCGACGAACCGATTCTTGATTGCACTGGCGGCGATAGCGCCGCTGGCGACGGCTCCGCCGGCTCCGGCCGCGCAGGATTCGTTCGTGACCAGCGCCGGGGTTGAGATCCATCTCACGCCGGCGGCGCAATTGTCGTGCAAGCAGCTGCTGGCGAAGATCGACGAGATCGACGCGACCAACTACAGAGGGCTGCGGGCGGGACCGCGCGATCCGCGCGACCGGCGGCTGTTCGAGTACGAGGGCCGCGTCTCCAACCGCTACTATTCCTCCTGCGCATCGTTCGGCGCGAATCCGGCGAGCGCGACCGAGATCCTGCGCGGCGGCTTCAAGCCGCGCGCGGCGAGCAACTGAGACGGCGCTCCGGCGCCGGCGCGAATACCGGAGGGCCCATGCGGGCTGGCGTCGTTCTGGCCGCGGCGATCGCGGCCTTCGCGCTGGATCAGGCTAGCAAGTGGTGGGTGCTGGAGGGGCTCGATCTTCGCGATCGCCTGAGCATCGACATCGCCTCGCCCTTCCTGCGTTTCGTCATGGCCTGGAACACGGGCGCCAACTTCGGCCTGGGGGCCGACGTGGGGCGCGGCGTGTGGATCGCGGCGGCCGTGCTCATCTCCCTCGGCCTCGCGATCTGGTCGCGCCGGATGTCGCATCCCTGGCGGCGGGCCTCGGTCGGGCTGCTGATCGGGGGGGCGCTGGGCAACGCGCTCGACCGCGCGGTGCACGGGGCGGTGTTCGACTTCCTCAACATGAGCTGCTGCGGAATCAGCAATCCATACGCCTTCAACGTGGCCGACGTGTGCATCTTCGCCGGCGCCGCCGGCTTGATCCTGCTCGACGGTTCTGACAAGCAGAGGGCCTGAACGGGCCCCGGCCTCGCCGCCCACGCGCGGCGAAGGCCCCGCCGGGCCGACAGGAGACCGCGGGACATGACTCTTCCGATCGCCCCTTCCGCCGCGCGGACGACGATCCCCGGCGGCGCGCGCCGCCCCCTCGCCGGCCGCCTGCCGCGCGCGGTCGCCCTGCTGGGCGCAGCCGCCGCGCTGGCCGCGTGCAGCGGCGGGCGCGAGGCGATCGGCGACGCGATGGGGCTGAACTACGAATCCCCCAACCCGTTCAACGTCTCGCCCCACGCGCCCCTGCGCCTGCCTCCGAGCTTCGAGACCCTGCCCCCGCCCCAGCCCGGCGAGACCAGCCCGCTGGAGCCGCGCCCGTCCGAGGCCGCGCAGGCCGCGCTGGGCGCCGGCCCCGCCGCGGGCGCCACGGCGCCGACCCCGGGCGAGCTCGCCCTGCTCGACGCCGCCGGGGCCGAGGCCGCGGACCCCACGATCCGCCAGCGCCTGGTGGACGAGGAGCCGCCCGAGAAAGAGAGCATCTACGCGCTCGACAGCATTTTCGGCTACAAGATCAACGATCCGCTGGCGGCCGAGACCCTGGACGCGCGCGACGAGGCCGAGACGCTGCGCACCCAGGGCGCCCCGGCGCCCACGCCGAGCCCCGCCCGGCCCGAGTCGCCCAGCAACGAGATCACCATCCCCCTCGGCGGCTGACCCCGAGCGGCAGGACGATCCCGACGGCCCGCGCCCTTCCCGGCGCGGGCCGTCGCCGTTCCGGGGACGCGCGCGCGCCGGCTCCCGCGGCGAAAACGGGGACGTGAAGCCTGCGCGGCGTCGCGAACCTTGCGCCCGCGGCCCCCGGGCCTAGGTTCGGTCGACCGCCGTCGCCGCGCGCCACCGCGCGCGGGCGGCCCGTTCCGACGCAAGGGGAGCCCTGCATGACCCTTCCCGCCACCGGGCCCGCGCGCCTGCGGTCCCGCGGCCTGCGCGCCGCGCCGGCGCTCGCCGTCCTGGCCTCCGCCGTCTCGCTGACCGCCGCGCTGGTCGCGGCCCCCGCCGGGGCGGAGCCCCGCACCACCACCTTCGAGCTCGACAACGGCCTGCGCGCCGTGGTGATCGAGGATCACCGCGCCCCGGTCGTGACCCACATGGTCTGGTACCGCATCGGCGCCGCGGACGAGCCGCCGGGCAAGTCCGGCATCGCGCACTTCCTCGAGCACCTGATGTTCAAGGGCACGGACGAGATCCCGGACGCCGCCTTCTCGAAGATCGTGGCGGCCAACGGCGGGCAGGACAACGCCTTCACCTCGCGCGACTACACCGGGTATTTCCAGCGCATCGCCGCCGACCGCCTCGGGCTGGTGATGAAGATGGAGGCCGACCGGATGCGCGACCTGGTGCTGACCGACGCCCAGGTCACGCCCGAACGCCAGGTGATCATCGAGGAGCGCAACTCCCGCACCGACACCAACCCCGGCGCGATCTTCGGCGAGCAGCGCGACGCGGCGCTCTACATGAACCACCCCTACGGCATCCCGATCATCGGCTGGCGCCAGGAGATGGAGGGGCTGACCCGGCAGGACGCGCTGGACTTCTACAAGACCTATTACGCGCCCAACAACGCGATCCTCGTGGTCGCCGGCGACGTGACGCCCGAGGAGGTCGAGCGCCTGGCGAAGGAGTGGTACGGCCCCCTCGCCCCCACCCCCGACCTGCCCGAGCGCGCCCGCCCGATGGAGCCCCCGCAGCTTGCCGAGCGCCGGCTGATCTACGAGGACGCCCGTATCGGCCAGCCCTACGTGATGCGCGAGTACCTCACCATCGCGCGGCGCGACGACCAGGCGAAGGCGGCCGCGCTGCAGGTGCTGGCCGACGTGCTGGGCGACGGCATCAACTCCCGCTTCTCCCAGGCGATGGTGGTGGGCGGCGGCGTCGCCCTGCAGGCCGGCGCCTGGTATTCGGGCGACTGGCGCGACTACGGCGAGTTCGGCCTCTACGTCGTCCCCTCCCCCGGCCATACGCTGCAGGAGGGCGAGGACGCGATGGACGCGACGCTGGCCGACTTCCTCGCCTCCGGCGGCCCGACCGAGGAGGAGCTGGCGCGCATCAAGATGGGCTACCGCTCGGCCGAGGTGTACCGCCAGGACAGCCAGATGGCGCTGGCCCGCGAATACGGCCAGGCGCTCGCCTCCGACTACACGCTCGAGCAGATCAAGGACTGGCCGGACCTGCTGCAGGCGGTGACGGCGCAGGACGTGATGGCCGCCGCGCAGGAGGTCTTCGACAAGCGCCGCTCGGTCACCGGCTGGCTGCGCAAGCCCGCCGGCGCGGACGCCGCCCAGGCCGCGCCCGTCGCCCCCGTCGCCAGCCAGGAGGAGCAGGGATGAGCCGCCTCGCCCGCATCGTCGCGCCCGCGCTGGCGCTTCTCGCCCCGTCGCTGCTGCCGCTGCTGCCGGCTCAGGCGGCGACCGACGTGCAGATCGTGACCTCCCCCGGCGGCATCACCGCCTGGCTGGTGGAGGAGCCCTCGATCCCGATGCTCGCCCTGGAGATCAGCTTCAAGGGCGGCGCCTCGCGCGAGCCCGAGGACAAGGTCGGGGTGACCTCGTTCCTGTCCTCGATGCTGGACGAGGGGGCGGGGGAGCTGGATTCGGCCGCCTTCTCCGCCCGCGCCGACCAGCTGGCGCTGAAATACGGCTTCGACGCGGGGCGGGATTCGTTCTCCGTCTCCGCGCGGATGCTGACCGAGACCCGGGACGAGAGCGTGGAGCTGCTGCGCTCGGCCCTCGTCGAGCCGCGCTTCGACCCCGAGCCGCTGGAGCGGATGCGCGCCGCGATCCTCGCCAACCTGCGCGACGCGGCGACCGACCCGCAGGCGATCCTCGGCGAGGCCTGGCGGAAGGCGATGTTCGGGACCGATCCCTACGCCCGCCCGCTGGAGGGCACGCCCGAGTCGGTGGCCGCCGTCACCGCCGACGACCTGCGCGCGGCGCGCGTCCGCGCCCTGAACCGCTCCCAGCTCGCCATCGGCGTGGTGGGCGACATCACCGCAGAGGAGCTGGGCCCCCTGCTCGACCGCCTGCTGGGCGACCTGCCGGCGGAGCCGTGGGATCCCCTGCCCCCCGCCGAGCTGGCCCAGGACCGCGGGCTCGAGGTCGTGCCCTTCGACATCCCCCAGTCCACTGCCGCCTTCGTGCAGGAGGGGCTGGCCCGCGACGATCCCGACTTCATCCCGGCCTACGTGATGAACCACATCCTCGGCGGCGGCGGCTTCACCTCCCGCCTGACCGAGGAGGTGCGCGAGAAGCGCGGCCTGACCTACGGCGTCTATTCCTACCTCGCGCCCTACGACCGGGCGGCGCTGATGGCGGGGGGCGTGTCGTCCTCCAACGACCGCGTGGCCGAGGCGATCGAGGTGATCAAGGCCGAGTGGGCCCGGATGCGCGACGAGGGCGTGACCGAGGAGGAGCTCGACGAGGCCAAGCGCTACCTGACCGGCGCCTTTCCGCTGCGCTTCGACTCGAACGCCAAGATCGCCGGCCAGCTCGCCGGCCTGATGGAGCAGGGCTTCACCCCCGACTACCTCAAGGACCGCAACGGCCTGATCGAGGCGGTGACGCTCGCCGACATCGACCGCGTCGCCAGGCGCCTGCTGGACCCCGCGAAGCTGAAGGTGGTGGTCGTCGGCCAGCCCGAGGGCCTGCCCGAGACCCCGCCCGCCAACTGAGCGCCCGCTCCCGGCCCCGCGCAGGACCGGCCGGCCCCGCAACGGGCCGGCCGTTCTCGTTCCCGCCGCCCGCCCCAGGCGCCCGCGCGCCCCAAGCCCCGCCGCAAGCGCCTGTTCTTCGGAGCCGTCCGTCGCTGATGCCGTAAAGAGCGAGTCGGCGGGAGGGGTCAGGGATCGCGAAGCGACCCCGCGCCCCGCGCGGGGCTTGTCCTTGCCCCCTCCCGCCGACTCGCTCAGGCATCTTCAGCGACGGACGGCTGCGAAGGACAGGCGCGGGCCTGTTCTTTGGTGGGTTCCCGAAGCGCCCCGGGCGCGCTTGCGCGCCCCAGCGCAGCTGCCAGCCGACGAGCCCCGCCTCGGAGGCCCCCCGCCGCCCTCAGCCGGGCCCCGCCCGATAGGTCAGCGCCGCGCCGGCGTCCTGCGACTCACGCTCCGCCGCCGCCGTCAGCGCCCCGCGGTGGGGCGAGCGCGAACACACCGGGTCGGTCGCCGCCGGATCGCCGGTCATGGCCATCGCCTGGCAGCGGCAGCCGCCGAAGTCCTTCAGCTTGCGGTCGCAGGAGCGGCAGGGCTCCTGCATCCAGTCGGTCCCGCGATAGGCCTGGAAGGCCGGGCTCTCGCGCCAGATCTCGCCCAGCGGCGTCTCGGGCGCCCGCTCGAACCGAAGACCGGGAATGGTCTGCGCCGCGTGGCAGGGCAGCACCGTCCCGTCCGGCGTCACGTTCAGCCCCGTCGAGCCCCAGCCCCCCATGCAGGCCTTCGGAAAGTCCGCGTGGTGGTCGGCGGGGACGTAGTCGATGGCGAGCACGCCCTTCAGGCGCCGGCGCGCCTCGCGGACCACGGCCGCGGCGCGCTCGGCCTGGGCGCGGGTGGGCATCAGGGCGCCGCGGTTGAGGCTCGCCCAGCCATGGAACTGGACGGTGGCGACCTCGAGCCTGCGCGCGCCCATCTCGACGGCCATGGCGATGGTCGCCTCGAGCCGGTCGAGGTTCCTCCGATGCATCACCGCGTTCAGCGTCAGCGGGATGCCCCGCGCGGCCACCCATTTCGCCGCCTGCATCTTGCGCGCGAAGCCGCCGCGATAGCCGCCGATCTCGTCGGCCGAATCCGCGTCCACCCCCTGCAGCGACAGCTGCACGTGGTCGAGGCCGGCGGCTTCCAGCGCATCCAGCCGCTTCTCGGTCAGCCCGATGCCGGAAGTGATGAGGTTCACGTAGAGGTCCACCGCCCGGGCCGCGCGCACCAGCGGCTCGAGATCCCTGCGCGACAGGGGCTCTCCCCCCGACAGATGCAGCTGCAGGACCCCGAGCTCCGCGGCTTGCGCGAAGATCTCGGTCCACTGGGTGGTGTCGAGTTCGGCGGCCTTGCGGGTCAGCTCCAGCGGGTTGGAGCAGTAGGGGCAGGCCAGCGGGCAGCGGTGGGTCAGCTCGGCCAGCATCGCCAGCGGGGGCGGCGGCGCGGGACGCTGAGCGGCGGCGGGAGAGGGGGCGAGCGCGGTCTCGGTCATGCGGCCTCCGCCATGCGCCGGTCGATCAGCGTCTGCAGGAAATTTCGCGCGTCGGCGGCGATCCGGGCGGGGGGCGCGTCGAAGCGGGCGGCGAGCGCGGCCACGATCTCGGCGAAGCTCCGCTCGCCGTCGGTCTCAGCCAGGATCGCGCAGCCGACGGGATCGAGGCGCAGCACCCGCTCGGGCGCCAGCAGCACGTCGGCGCCGCGCACCCGGTCGCGCTTGACCCGAACGCCGCGCAGCAGGCGGGGGCGCGCCTCGTCGGGGAAGCTCTTGCCGGCGGCGGTCACGACCGGGCCGCCAGCAGACCCTCGCCGGGCCGCCAGGCGCCGGGCGGGGCGTGGCCCTCGACATAGCCGTGCCACAGGGCGTCGAGCTGGGCCCACAGCACGTCGGTCTTGAAGGTCAGCGCCGCGGCGGCGGCGTCCTGCTTCTCGGCCGTGTCGGCGTGGTCCAGCACCCAGGCGAGGCCGAAGGCCACGTCCCTGGGCGCCTCGACCAGCCGGGTGCGGAAATAGGAGAGCGAGGTCTCGTCGGCGAAGGCGTAGTGGCGCAGCAGCCCCTCGATCCGGTCGGCGTGGATCTTGGGCGCGAACATCTCGGTCAGCGAGGACGCGACCGCGTCCAGCAGCGGCATGTCGCGCACGAAGCGCACGTAGGCGTCCACGGCGAAGCGGGTGGCGGGCAGCACGCCCCGGCCGGAGGCGACGTAATCCGGGTCCAGCCCCACCGCCTCGGCCAGCTTCAGCCAGCGGGCGATGCCGCCCGGCGCGCCGTCCGAGCCGTCGTGGTTCTCGATGCGCGAGCGCCATTCGCGGCGCAGGGCGGGGTCCTCGACCCGGCTCATGAAGGCGGCGTCCTTCATCGGGATGCGGGACTGGTACCACCAGCGGTTCACCACCCAGGCGCGCACCTCGTCGGGGGAGCACTCGCCGCCGTGCAGGCGGTGATGGAACGGGTGGCGGTCGTGGTAGCGCGCGGCCCCGATGGCGCGCAGGCGGGCCTCGAAGGCCTCCCGGCTCTGGGCCTCGCGGGCGGGAGCGGGGGCGGGGAACGATCCATCCATCATGCGCGGAACTCCATGCCGTCCTGGGCGAGCGTCCAGCCCGCCGCCTCCAGCGCCCGCCGCTCCGGCCCGTCGGGGCGGATGGCGGGGTTGGAGTTGTTGACGTGAACGTAGATGCGGCGGCCCACCGGCACCTCGGCCAGCGCCGCCATCGAGCCCTCGGGGCCCGACATCGACATGTGCCCCATGCGCCGGCCGGTCTTGGCGCCGAGCCCCATGCGGATCATCTCGTCGTCCTCCCACAGGGTGCCGTCGAAGAAGAGGAGGTCGCAGCCCTCGATCCGCGCGGCGAGCGCCGGCGTCATGCGGGCGCAGCCGGGGGCGATCACGGCGCGGCGGCCGGCGGCCTCGAGCAGGACGCCCACGGTCTGCTCGCCCTCGACGTCGGTCTGCAGGCCCTCGCCGTCGCCCTCGAGGTAGAGGGGGACCTTGCCGGGCGTGGCGAAGAGGGTGGCGGTCAGGCCGGGGAGGAGCGGGAACGGCTCTTCCAGCCGGGCCGTCCGGCGGGGGACCAGCGCGGGGTCCACGGCGCCGAAGACCGGGTTGTCGGCCAGCGCCCGGCCGATGTCGGCGGTGGCCCAGAGATCGAAGGGCTGCTTCTCCCGCAGGGTCAGCAGCCCGCCGACGTGGTCGATGTCGCCGTTGGTCAGCAGCACCGCCTTCAGCGGAGAGGTCCGCGGCCCCGTGGGGTGCAAGGCCGGGGTCGCGGCCATCTGTCGGCCGATGTCGGGCGAGGCGTTGACGATGGCCCAGTCGCGCCCGTCGGCGGAGACCGCGAGCGAGCTCTGCGTCATCGGGGGAAGCCGCCCCGCCCGTGCGGCGTCGCAATTGGCGCAGCCGCAGTTCCATTGCGGCAGGCCGCCGCCGGCCGCGGCGCCGAGCACGATGATCTCGAGTCCCGCCACGACCGGCCTCCGCGCCTCAGAACAGCTCGTCGGCTTCCCGGTCTTCGGCCGGGAAGTACATGTTGATCTCCATGCCGCAGGAGATCTCGTCGATCTTGGGGGTGGTCCAGGCCATGGTTTCCTCCGCTGGTTCATCGCGGTCCGGAGGCGTTCCGGACCCTGCGACAGTCTGGCGGAGGGGGCCGCGCGCGCAACGCGACCATGGTCGTAGGGGCGGGGCCGTCAGCCCCCCAGCAGGTCCATCGCGCCGCGGACGGCCGAGGCCGCGGCCATCGCCGCCAGCACCCCCAGCGCCACCTTGCGGTAGCCCGCGTCGGTGGTGCGCGCGAAGAGCCGCGCCCCGGCCGAGGTCGACAGGATCAGCACCGGCAGCGCGCAGACCGCCAGCGCCACGGTCGAGGCGCCCAGCACCCCGTTCCAAGCCATCATCGGCGCGGCGAAGACCGAGCCGATGAAGAAGAACACCATCAGGCTGGCGCGCATCACCGCCGGCCGGTGTCCGGCGCGCATGTACCACACGATCGCCGGCGGCCCGGCCATCGCCGCGAGACCGCCGAAGACGCCCGAGGCGAGCCCCGTCGGCAGCGCCCCCCGCGGCGCGCCGGCCGAGGGCTCCGCCGGGACCGGGACCTTGCCGGGGCGCAGCAACATCGCCAGCCCCAGCCCCACCAGCGCGGCGATGGCGAGCCGCATGGCCGCCGGGTCCAGCCACGCCAGCAGCGCCACGCCGACGGGCGTTCCGACCAGCGAGCCGACCGAGAGACGCGAGACGGACGCCCAGTCCACCAGCCGCCCCACCTGCACCAGGTCCCGGAAGCCCACCATCGCCTGCAGGCAGATCACCAGCGCCACCGAGGCGGCGGGGGCGAGGAACATCGACAGCAGCGGCACCGCGGCCAGCGCGAAGCCGAAGCCGGTCAGCCCCCGAAGCACCCCCGCCGCGGCGACGGCGAGGCAGGCGAGGACCAGCGTCCCCGCCTCCGGCGCCCAGGCCGACCAGAACTCCGCCAGGGCCTCCACGCCCTTACATGCCCGCCAGCACGATGGTCTTGTTGCGGGTGAAGTGGGCCAGCATCGCCTCGAGCGAGGCCTCCTTGCCCAGGCCCGAGCGGCCGAAGCCGCCGTAGCTCAGGTTCGGCTGGATGGTCAGGTTCTGGTTCACCTGCACGTAGCCCGCGTTCACCCGGCGCGAGGCGTCGAGCGCCACGCCGAGGTCCCGCGTCCAGATCGTCGCCGCCAGCCCGTAGCGGGTGGCGTTGGCGGCGGCGATCACGGCCTCGTAGTCGTCCCAGGCCTGGATCACGCAGACGGGGCCGAAGATCTCCTCCTGCACGCAGGGGCTGTCCTCGGGCAGGTCCAGCAGCAGGGTGGGCTGCATGAAGAGGTCGGGGGCGACCCCCTCCTCCGGCAGCTTGCCGATGCGCACGACCGTCGCGCCGGGGGTGGCCTCGGCGATGGCGACGTAGCGCTCGACGGTGGCCTTCTGGGTGACGGAGATGATGGTGCCGACGTCGGTCGCCTCGTCCAGCGGATCGCCGATCGCCAGCCCCTCCAGCTTCGCGGTCAGGGCGGCGAGGAAGGCGTCGTAGAGTTCGCGATGCACGTAGATGCGCGAGGCGGCGGTGCAGCTCTGCCCCTGGCGGGTGAAGCGCATGCCGGCGACCGCGCCGGCCACGGTCTTCTCCAGGTCCGCGTCGGCGCACACGATCATCGGGGACTTGCCGCCCAGCTCCAGCGAGACGGGGATGATGCGGTCGGCGCCGGCGCCGTAGACCGTCTCGCCGACCTCCTCCGAGCCGGTGAAGGTGATCTTCGCGATCTTGGGATGGTTGGTCAGCGGGGCGCCGCACTCCAGCCCGTCGCCGACCACCACGTTGACCACGCCGTCCGGCAGCACCTGGTCGAGGATCGCGGCGGCGACGAGTGTGGCGAAGGGCGCCTCCTCCGCGGCCTTCACCACCACCGTGTTGCCGGCGACCAGCGCGGGCGCGATCTTCAGCATCATCAGCACCAGCGGCACGTTCCACGGCAGGATCGCGGCGACGACGCCCAGCGGCTCCAGCGTGGTGACCGACAGGGTCTTCGGGTCGAAGGGAATGGTCTCGCCCTTCAGCTCGGAGCCGAGGCCGCCGTAGAACTCCAGCAGGTCGGCGGCGACCGCCAGCTCCCCCCGGCACTCGGTGCGCAGGGCCTTGCCGGTCTCGCGCGCCAGCAGGCGGGCGACGGGTTCGGCCTGGGCGGCGAGCAGGCGGCCCGCCTGCGCGACCAGCTTGCCGCGGGCGCGGGCGGGCATGGCGGCCCAGCCGGGCTGGGCGGCGGCGGCGGCCTCGACGGCGGCGTCCACCTCCTGCGGGCCGGAGGCGGCGGCGACGCCGAGCGGGCGCATCTGGGCGGGCTCGATCACCTCCATCCCCGCGGGCGCCGGGACCAGCGCGCCGGCGATCAGGTTGCGCCGCTCCACCGCGGCCAGCCAGTCGCGGGCGGCGGCGTCGGG
The DNA here is from genome assembly GCF_029223255.1 of Albimonas marina. Taxonomy (GTDB): domain Bacteria; phylum Pseudomonadota; class Alphaproteobacteria; order Rhodobacterales; family Rhodobacteraceae; genus Albimonas. The sequence goes on along the minus strand of NZ_JARHUC010000004.1, from coordinate 578,516 downwards.
ATCCTGGGCCAGGGCTTCGGGGGCGGCGTCGAGCGGGGAGAGGGGCTTGTTCATCGGGATCGGTCCGGTCGGCTGCGCGCGGCGAAAGCGCGGAAAGGGGGCCGGCGTGAAGACGCACGGAGAGGGCGCGGTCGCCAGGGGCGGCCGCGGAGGGGGGTCCCGGCCCCTTTCGGGGCCGGGTCTGCGATGCGGATCAGGTGGGCCGGAAGACCGCGATCAGAGGGTCGCGGCGATCTCGGCGATGGCGCCCTCGACCGCGTCGGCGATGGCGTCGATGTCGGCCTCGGTGGCGATCAGCGCGGGCGACAGGCACAGCGTGTTGTTCAGGCCGGGGAGCGAGCGGTTGGTCATCCCGATCATCACCCCGCGGGCGCCGACGGCGGCGACCACCTTGGCGACGATCTTCTCGTCCAGCGGCTCCTTGGTCTCGCGGTTCGCCACCAGCTCGAGGCCCTGGAACAGGCCCAGGCCGCGGACGTCGCCCACGATCTCATGCTTGGCCTTGATGTCCTCGAGCCGCGCCATAAGCTGCTTGCCGCGGGCCTTGGTGTTCTCGAGCAGCTTCTCCTCCTCGAGGATCTTCATGTTCTCGAGCGCCGCCGCCGGGCCGGCCGTGCAGCCGCCGAAGGTGGAGATGTCGCGGAAGTAGTTCAGCGGATCGGAGCTGTCGTCCTTGAACATGTCGAAGACGCGCTCGGTCGTGACGGTGCACGAGATCGCCGCGTAGCCCGAGGCGACGCCCTTCGCCATCGTCACGATGTCGGGCTTCACGCCGAAGTTCTGGTAGCCGAACCACTCGCCCGTGCGGCCCATGCCGCAGACGACCTCGTCGATGTGCAGCAGGATGTCGTACTTCTCGCAGATCTCCTGCACCCGCTCCCAGTAGCCCTCGGGCGGGGTGATGACGCCGCCGCCGGCGGTGATCGGCTCCAGCACCAGGCCGCCCACGGTCTCGGGGCCCTCGCGCAGGATCACCTCCTCGATCGCGTCGGCGGCGCGGCGGCCGTAGTTCTCGACGTCCCACTGCTTGCGGTACTCGAGGCAGTGGGGGACCTGCACGAAGCCGTCGGGGAACGGCCCGTACTGCGCCGCCCGCTCGGGCTGGCCGCCGGAGGCGAGGGCTGCGATGGTGGTGCCGTGGTAGTCGCGCTCGCGGAACAGGATTTTGTACTTCTTGCCGCCGTACTTCTTGTGCGCGATCTGGCGGATCATCTTGTAGGCCTTCTCGTTGGCCTCGGATCCGGAGTTCGAGTAGTAGACGCGGGTCATGCCCGGCATCTTCTCGATCAGCTTCTGGGCGAAGAGCGCCCCGGGGATCGAGCCGGCGGCGCCGGCGAAGTAGTTCATCTTCACCAGCTGGTCGCGCACGGCGTCGGCGATCCGCTCGCGGCCGTAGCCGACGTTGACGGTCCACACGCCGCCCGAGACGGCGTCGATCATCTCGCGGCCGGTCGCGTCCCAGACGCGGATGCCCTTGCCCTCGACGATGATCTTGGGATCGACCGTCTCGAACATCGCGTGCTGCACCAGGTGGTGCCAGACGTTGGCCTTGTCGGCGGCGATGACGTCGGAGAGGTCGTTGGGATTGGCGGCGACGTTCATATCGGAACTCCTTTCATCCCCGGCAGGTGCGGCGGATGCATGATGCCGGCATATCAGCGCCGGGGGGCGGGTCATAGGACCAGGCTGGCGCGAGCCTAGGACCAGATGGGTTCAGCCTTCCAGAGGGAAATGGCAGGCGACCCTCGCGCCGTCGACGGGTCGCAGCACGGGTTTCTCGTCGGTGCAGCGGGCCTGCGCGCGGGGGCAGCGGGAGGCGAAGGCGCAGCCCTTAGGCAGGTTCATCGGCGAGGGCGGGTCCCCCTTCACCGCGCCCGCCCGCGAATAGCCCGCCGACTTGCGCCGCGCGAGCGAGGGGGCCGCGTCGAGCAGCGCGGACGTGTACGCGTGCCGGGGCGTGGCGAACAGCGTGGGCCGGTCGGCGTATTCCACGATCTCGCCCAGGTACATCACCGCGATGTCGTCGCAGATGAACTGCACCACGCCCAGGTCGTGGGAGATGAAGAGGTAGCTCAGCCCGAACTGGTCCTGCAGCCGGCGCAGCAGGTTCAGCACCTGCGCCTGGATCGCCACGTCCAGCGCCGAGACCGGCTCGTCGCACACGATCAGCTTGGGGTTCGTCGCCAGCGCCCGGGCGATGGAGATCCGCTGCCGCTGGCCGCCGGAGAACTGGTGGGGGAACAGCGCCATCTGGTCGGGGCGCAGGCCGACGAGGGAGAACAGCTCCTTCACCCGGTCGGCGCGGTCGGCCTTCTCGCCCACGTCCATCAGGTCCAGCGGCTCGCGCACGATGGCGCCGACGCGGTCGCGGGGGTTGAGCGAGGAATAGGGGTCCTGGAAGATCACCTGCATGTCGCGGCGCTGGCGGCGCAGCTCCTCGGGGCCCATCTTCAGGACGTCGCGGCCCTCGAACAGCACCGCGCCGTCCCAGGCCTCGGTCAGGCGCACGGCGGCCATGGCGGTGGTGGTCTTGCCCGAGCCGCTCTCGCCCACGATGCCCAGCGTGCGGCCGGCGTGGACCTTGAAGTTCACCCCGCGCACGGCGTGGAGGTGGTCGCGCTCCGCGAAGGGCGAGGCCTTGGGCATCGCGAAGCGGACCGAGAGGCCGACGGCCTCCAGCAGCGGCCGTTCGTCCGAGGGGGAGGCGCCGCCGGGGATCGCCTGGGCGTGTCCGTCGAAGCTCATGCGGCGATCTCCTTCTCGGCGGCGTGGCAGGCGACCGCGTGGCCGTGGGACATGCCGTGCGCCTCCAGCGCCGGGCGCTGGGCGCGGCAGCGGTCGTGGACCAGGGCGCAGCGGTCGGCGAAGGCGCAGCCCTCGCCCAGCAGGTGCAGCGGCGGCACCACGCCCGGGATCTCGGCCAGCGGCGGCAGACGCTCGGCCGAGGCCGCGGCCCGGCCCAGCGCCGGGATGCAGCCGATCAGGCCGCGGGTGTAGGGGTGCTGCGGATCGTCGAGGATGTCGTCGGCCCGCCCCTGCTCGATCACCCGGCCCGCGTACATCACGGCCACGCGGTCGGCCATCTCGGCGATGGCGCCCATGTCGTGGGTGATCATCACGATGGCGACGCCGAACTTCTCCTGGATGTCGCGCATCAGGTCGAAGATCTGGGCCTGCACGGTGACGTCGAGGGCGGTGGTCGGCTCGTCGGCGATCAGCACCTTCGGGCGGCAGGAGATCGCCATGGCGATCATCACCCGCTGGCGCATGCCGCCGGACATCTCGTGGGGGTAGGAGGCGGCGCGGCGGCGCGGCTCGGGGATGCCGACGATGCGCAGGAGCTCGACCGCCTCCTCCCAGGCCTCCTTCTTCGAGACGTCCTGGTGGAGCATGATCGCCTCGGCGATCTGGTCCCCGGCGGTGAAGACCGGGTTCAGCGAGGTCATCGGCTCCTGGAAGATCATCGAGATGTCGCGGCCGCGCAGCTGGCGCATGCGCTTGGGGCTGGCGCGGGTGATGTCCTCGCCCTCGAAGCGGATCTCGCCGCCGGTCAGGTGACCGGGAGGGTTGGGGATCAGGCCCATCATCGCCAGCGCGGTGATGGACTTGCCGCAGCCGCTCTCGCCCACGATGCCGAGCGTTTCGCCAGGCATCACGTCGAGCGAGATGCCGGCCAGCGCGGTCACGCGCCCGTGGCGGGTGTCGAACTCGACCTTCAGGTCGCGGACGCTGAGGAGGGGATCCGTCATGGCGCTCACCTCGACCGGAGCTTCGGGTTGAAGGCGTCGTTCAGGCCGTCCCCGATCAGCGAGATCGCGAAGACGGTCAGGAAGATCGCGAGGCCGGGGATCGTCACGGGCCACCAGGCCTCGAGCAGATAGCCGCGGTTCTGGCCGATCATCAGGCCCCAGGACATGGTGTTGGGGTCGCCCAGGCCCAGGAAGGACAGGCCCGCCTCGAACAGGATCGCCACGCCCACCGTCAGGGTCGCCGAGACGATCAGCGGCGGCAGCGCGTTGGGCAGCACCACGCGGAACATGATCCGCCCATTCCTCGCCCCGATCGAGCGGGCGGCGGCGACGTATTCCAGCTCCCGGATCCTGAGGAACTCGGCCCGGGTCAGGCGCGCGGTCTGCGGCCAGCTGACCACCCCGATGGCGATGGAGATCGTCACCAGCGAGGGCGAGAACAGCGTCACCAGCACCATCGCGAACAGCAGCGCCGGCAGCACCTGGAAGAACTCGGTCACCCGCATCAGCAGGTCGTCCACCCAGCCGCCGAAATAGCCCGACAGCGCCCCGACCAGGATGCCGATGAACACCGTCAGCAGCGCCGAGGAGGCGCCGACCGCCAGCGTCGGCCAGCCCCCGGTCAGCAGCCCCGCGAGGATGTCGCGGCCCAGGTAGTCGGTGCCCAGCAGGGCGTATTCCGGCGCCTCGAACGGGGCGGTCATCGGGGCCCAGACGATCTCGTAGGGATCGGCGGTCACGAAGAACGTGCCGTAGAGCAGGCCCAGCAGGATCAGGCCCAGGATCGCGGTCCCCACCAGCGCGGGGCGGTTCTGGAGGAATATCCGCCAGCTCTCGCGCAGGGGGCTGACCGCGTCGAGCGCGGGCCCGGCCGCGGCGCGGGCGGGCGCGGGGGCCGCGGCGGAGGCGGGGGGCGGGTTCGTGGCCACGTCGGTCACTTGCGGGCGCCTCCGGTTCGGATGCGGGGATCGGCGAGGCGATAGCTGAGGTCGGTCAGCAGGTTCGCGACCACGACCATCAGGGCCGCGAAGAACAGCACGCCCAGCAGGGTCGGGTAGTCGCGGCGCAGCACGCTGTCGAAGGCGAGGCGGCCCATGCCGGGCCAGTTGAACACCGTCTCGACCAGCAGCGCGCCGGAGATGAGGTTGCCGAACTGGATGCCGGCGACCGTCAGGATCGGCAGCACCGCGTTGCGCAGCGCATGCTTGAAGGTCACCTTGCGCTCGCTCAGCCCCTTGGCGCGCGCGGTGCGCACGTAGTCCGCCCCCAGCACGTCGATCATCGAGGCGCGCGACAGGCGCGCGTATTGCGCGAGGAAGATGATCCCCAGCGTCAGCGCCGGCAGGAACAGGTGGTGGAGGACGTCGATCGCATAGGCGATGTCGCCGCCGCGGAAGCGCGCGCTCTCCATCCCCTCGACCGGGAACAGGGGCAGCATCGAGGCGAAGAGGATGATCAGCATCAGCCCCGTCCAGAACACCGGCGCGGCGTAGCCGATGGTCGAGAAGACCGAGACGAAGGCCGACCAGGCGCCCTGGGGCCGGCGGGCGGCCAGCACGCCCATGCCCACGCCCAGGATGATGGCGATCAGCTGGGCCGCCACCACCAGCAGGATGGTGGGCACGATGCGCGCGCCGATCAGCTCGATCACCGGCTGGTTGAAGAAGTAGCTCTCGCCCAGGTTCCCGGTCGCGACGCCGCCCAGGTAGATGCCCAGCTGCACGATCAGCGGCTGGTCGAGGCCGTAGTCGGCCCGGATCTTCGCCATCATCTCCTCGGTCGCCCCGCCCATCTCGCCGGCGATCACCTCGGCCGGGTCGCCGGGGGCGGCGTGGATCAGCAGGAAGTTCAGCACGACCACGCCCAGCAGCAGAACGATGCCGTAGCCGAGACGCCTGAGGATGTAGCCGGATGCGCCCATCGGGGGGTCCTCCGCGGAAGTCGGGCGGACCCGGCCGCCGGGCCGGGTCGCGGGGGCGCGCCGCCCGGTCGGCCGGGCGGCGCGCAGGGGTCAGGCGGGGGTCAGCGGGGCTCGGCCCAGTAGACGTCGTCCATCGACTGCATCGGGCCCCAGATCGAGGCGGGCACGTTGCCCAGCCGCGCATCGGCCGCGGTGTGGTAGGGCGAGGCGTTGATCCAGTAGACCGGCAGCTCGTCGCCCACGATCATCTGGAACTCGTCGTAGAGCTTCTTGCGCTCGGCCTCGTCGGTGGCCACGGCGGCGGCGTTCAGCAGCTCGTCCACCTTCGGGTTGGCGTAGCCCTGCGTGTTCGACCACACCACGGGGCGGATGTTGGTCGACAGGTACGTGCGGTGCACGCCGATCACCGGGTCGCCCCAGTTGAACACCGTGTCCATCGACATCTGGAAGTCGCCAGCCGCCATGCGCTTGGCCCAGGTGGGGAAGTCGGGCGAGGCGCGGACCTCGATCGCGATGCCCACCTTGCCGAGCGCCGAGCGCAGGTACTCGGCCACGTTGCGCTGCTGCTCGTCGTTGCCGGGGATGTAGTCCACGGTCAGCGCGAAGCGGCTGTCGCCGTTCATCGGGTAGCCGGCCGCGTCCAGCATCGCCTTCGCCTTGTCGAGGTCGAAGTCGTAGGCGGGCATGTCCGGGTTGAAGAAGGGCGAGCTCTCGATGATCGGGCTCTTGTTGGGCTTGGCCACGCCGCGCATCAGCGCCTTGGTGATGAAGTTGCGGTCGATGGCGTAGCCGATGGCCTGCCGGACCTCCTTCTTCGACAGCGGCTCGACGCGGGTGTTGAAGGCGAGCCAGTTGATCGGCCCCACCGCGGCGTAGCCCTCGGAGATCACCTCGATCCCGTCGGCCTTGGTCATCCGCCCGATCCCCTGGGAGGTGGACAGGAACGGCATCATGTCGCCCTCGCCCGTCTCCATCGACAGGAGCGCGGCCGATTCATCGCGCACGATGCGGATGATGATGCGGTCGAGGTAGGGGCGGCCGGGGATGAAGAAGTCCTCGTTCTTCACCATCACGATCTGCTTGCCGGCCTCGAAGCTCTCCAGCTTGTAGGGGCCGGAGCCGACGGGATCGGCGTTGCGCGGATGCGAGGCCACGTCCTGCCCGTCGCCGTAGACGTGCTTGGGGATGATCGGGCACAGCGCGCCCGACAGCGCCAGCAGCAGCGCCGGGTGGGGCTGGCTGAGCTTGATGACCGCGGTGCGCGCGTCGGGGGTCTCGACCGTCTCGACCGGGGCGAACATGGTCTTGAACGGGTGGTTCGCCTTGATCGTCTCGATCGAGAAGGCGACGTCCTCCGAGGTGATCGGCTCGCCGTCGTGGAAGGTCGCGCCCTCGACCAGGGTGAGCGTCAGGGAGAGCTTGTCCTCCGACCACGCCCAGGCCTCGGCGAGGTAGGGATGGGGCTTCCATTCGCCGTCGAAGCGCAGGGGCGAGGCGAAGATCTGCGTGCCGGGCACGGCCGTCGCGGTGCCGGACTGGACGGCGGGGTTCAGGTGGCGGGGCACCTGGGTCGCGACGATCACCAGATCGCCGCCGGGCGTGGGCTCGGCCGCGAAGGCCGGCGTCAGACGGGTCGCGAGGGCGAGGGCCGCCGCAGATGCGAACAGGGTCCGGCGCGTGATGCTCATGTTCTGGCCTCGGTTCGGTTAATGCCTAAACCGAAGTCAGACGCCTCGCCGGTCGAAACGCAAACCCCAATGCGCCTGCACACGGGACTGGCACAACGGTTCTCCGCATCTGGTCCTAAGGCCCCGGCCGGCCCCCGGCGAGGGTGATCCCCGACGCCGCGCGCCCTGCCTCGCGCGCGGAAGCCCTATCCCTCGCGTCCCCCTGAGGAGCCCCCGGAAACCATGTCAGCCACCGTCGTCTACCGCGCCCGCAAGATCGTCACGATGGACCCGAACCGGCCCGAGGCCACCCATGTCGCGGTCCGCGACGGACGGATCCTCGCCGTCGGCGGCCCCGACTGCGCCGAGCCCTGGGGCGGGGGGACGCTGGACGAGCGATTCGGCGACGCCGTTCTGCTGCCCGGCTTCGTCGAGGGGCACGGGCACATGATGACCGGGGCGATGTGGCGCTACGTCTACGCCGGCGACCAGGACCGGGTGGACCCCGACGGGAACCTGCACAAGGGCATGCCCTCGGTCGAGGCGGTCGTCGCCCGCCTGAAGGAGGCCGCGGCCGAGATCCCCGAGGGCGAGCCGATCGTCGCCTGGGGCTTCGACCCGATCTTCCTGCCGACCGAGCGGCTGAACCGACGCCACCTCGACGAGGTTTCGACCGACCGTCCCGTGGCGGTGGTGCATTCCAACTTCCACCTGCTGACCGTGAACTCCAAGGCGCTGGAGATGGCGGGCTATTCCCGCGACACCAACGTCGAGGGCGTGGCCCGCTTCGCGAACGGCGAGCCCAACGGCGAGCTGCAGGAGATGGCGGCGATGTTCCCGATCCTGCGCCGCTGCAAGATCGACTTCCGGGAGCTGTCGCGCCGTGAACCCTCGGTGCGCGCCTACGCCAAGTCGGCGATGCGCTGCGGGGTGACCACGGCCACCGACCTCGCCGCCGTGCTCGAGGACGAGGACGTGGACGGGCTGCTGCGCATCACCGCCGCGGACGACTTCTCTCTGCGCATCGTCCCCACGCTGGTGTTCCGGGAGATGTCGCCGGCCGATTTCGTGGCCCGCGCCCAGGCGCTGGGCAAGCGCTCGACCGACATGCTGCGGCTGGGCTCGGTGAAGATCGTCACCGACGGCTCGATCCAGGGCTTCACCGCGCGCCTGAAGTGGCCGGGGCACCTGGGCGGGCAGCCCAACGGCATCTGGAACGTGCCGCCCAAGCAGCTGTTCGAGGTGATCGAGGCGCTGAACGCGGCGCGGGTGCAGATGCACATCCACACCAACGGCGACGAGGCGTCCGAGGTCACCCTCGACGCGCTGGAGGCGGCGCTGTGCAAGAGCCCCTGGCCCGACCATCGCCACACCCTCCAGCACGTGCAGATGGCGGGCGAGGACCAGTTCCGGCGCATGGCCGCGATGGGCGTGTGCGCGAACCTCTTCGCCAACCACATGTGGTACTTCGGCGATGCGCATTATGAGATGTCGATCGGCCCGGACCGCGCCCGCCGCATGGACGCCTGCCGCTCGGCCCTCGACCATGGCGTGACGCTGGCGATCCACTCCGACACGCCGGTCACGCCGATGGGGCCGCTGACCGTCGCCTGGTGCGCGGTGAACCGCATCACGCCGAAGGGCCGCGTGCTGGGCGCCAACCAGCGCATCACGGTGGCCGAGGCGCTGCACGCCATCACGCTGGGCCCGGCCCAGACGCTGAAGATGGACGACGAGATCGGCTCGATCGAGACGGGCAAGAAGGCGGACTTCGCGGTGCTCGCCGACGATCCGCTGGCCGTCGGCCCCTACGAGCTGCGCGACATCGAGGTGCTGGGCACCGTCTCCGGCGGCCGGGTGTTCATGGCATGAGCGCAGATGCGAGCAACGAGGGGGGCGGTCTCGCCCCCCTGCCCGTCCCCCCCCTGCCCGTCACCGTGATCTCCGGCTACCTCGGCGCGGGCAAGACCACGCTGGTCAACCGCCTGCTGACCGAGGCGCATGGCCGGCGCATCACCGTGCTGGTCAACGACTTCGGCGAGATCCCGCTGGACGAGAGCCTGATCCTGAACCGCGACGGCGACACGCTCTCGCTGGCGAACGGCTGCATGTGCTGCTCGATCGGCGGGGACCTGTTCGACGCCATCGACCGCATCCTCGAGGCGCGCCCGCGGGCCGAGCACCTGGTGATCGAGACCTCGGGCGTCGCCGACCCCGCCAAGGTCGCCCAGATCGCCATGGCCGAGCCGGAGATGGACCTGGCCCTGACCGCGACCCTCGTGGACGCGGCCAACTTCGAGGCGGGACTGGACGACCCCCTCCTCTCCGACACGCTGGTGCGCCAGGTGCGCGCGGCGGGGCTGGTGGTGATCTCCAAGGCCGACCATGCGGGCCCCGAGGCCGCCGCCCGCGTCGCCGCGACGCTCGCGGAGATGGCCCCCGCCGTGCCGCGCCTGGAGGCCGCCTTCGGCGCCCTGCCCGTCGAGATGCTGCTGGACCGGGGCGAGACGCCGGCGCCCGCCGACCACGTCTGCGGTCCGGACTGCGGCCACGACCACGATCATTCCCACGACCCCGCGCACGACCACGCCGCCCACTACCGCAGCTGGTCCTGGAGCGGGCCGGAAGCCCTCGACCGTGCGGCGGCCGAGGCGCTGGTCGCCGCCCTCGACCTCGGCCTCTACCGCCTGAAGGGCGTCGCGCGCACGCCCGGGGGCTGGGTCGAGTTCCACCGCGCCGGCGCCCAGACCTCCTTCCACCCCGCCGAGGCGCCCGCCGACGGCCTGTCGCGCGCGGTCGCCATCGGCTTCGCCGCCCGCTTCGACGCGGCCGCGCTGGATGCGCGCTGGCGGGCTCTGCTAGTCTGACCTCCGTCGCCGGCGGGCGGCGCGGCGCCTTGCGGCCCTGACGCAGGGTCCGGCTTGCCTCCCGCCCGGCGCCGCGGCATCCCCGCGGCGGAGGTCGTCGCATGCGCGATATGTTGATCCATGTGGAGCGGGCCGAGGGCGTCTCGCTCCAGGCCCAGATCCGGGAGCGGCTGGTCTCGGCGATCCTCGCCGGGCAGTTTCCGCCGGGCGCGGCCATGCCCTCGACCCGCGCCATGGCGCAGCGGCTGGGCGTGTCGCGCAACACCGTGATGCTGGCCTACCAGGCGATGGCCGACGACGGCTGGCTGGCGGCGCGGGAACGCTCGGGCTTCTACGTCTCCGACACCCCGCCCGAGGCCGCCGCCCCCCAGGCCCCCGCCCCGGAGCCCGAGGGCCGCGCCCCTGACTGGGCCGCGCGCTTTCGCGTCGCCCCCTCCGCCCAGCGCAACATCGTGAAGCCCGCGGACTGGCGGAAATACCCCTACCCGTTCCTCTACGGGCAGCTCGATTCCGACCTCTTCCCCCTGGCCGCCTGGCGCGACTGCATGCGCCAGTCGATGGCCCGCAAGAGCTTCGACGCCTGGTCCGACGACCGCTTCGCCGAGGACGACCCGATGCTGGTGGAGCAGATCCGCCAGCGGCTGCTGCCCCGGCGCGGCATCACCGCGAAGCCGGAGGAGGTGCTGGTGACGCTGGGCGCGCAGAACGCGCTGTTCCTGATCGCCCAGCTGCTGGTCGGCCCCGACACGCCGGCCGCGATCGAGAACCCCGGCTACGCCGACGCGCGCAACATCCTGGGGCTGGGCACCGACCGGGTTCTGCCGATCCCGGTGGACGCCGAGGGGCTGGACGTGGCGCGCCTGCCGGCGGAGGCGGCGCTCGCCTTCGTCACCCCCTCCCACCAGTCGCCGACCTCGGTGACCATGAGCATGGCGCGCCGCCACGCGCTGCTGGACTGGGCCGACGCCCATGACGGGCTGATCGTCGAGGACGACTACGAGTTCGAGTTCAACTACCGCGGCCAGCCCACGCCCGCGCTCAAGTCGATGGATCGCGCGGGGCGGGTGATCTACGTCGGCTCGCTGTCGAAGTCGCTGATGCCCGGCCTGCGCATGGGCTTCATCGTGGGCCCGGCGGCGTTCGTGGCCGAGGCGCGCGCCCTGCGCCGCCTGATGCTGCGCCACCCGCCCGGCAACAACCAGCGCGCCGTGGCGCTGTTCCTGGCGCTGGGGGCGCATGACGCCCTGATCGGCCGCCTGCACCGCAACTTCGCCGGCCGGTGGGAGGCGATGCACGCCGCCCTCGACGCCCACCTGCCCGGCTGGGCGCAGGGGGCGGTGTTCGGCGGCACCTGCTTCTGGGTGCGCGGCCCGGAGGGGATGGACGCCGCGGCGCTCGCCGCCGAGGCCCGCGCCGAGGGCGTGCTGATCGAGCCGGGCGACGTGCTCTTCGCCGAGCCGGGCCCCGGCGGCGAGCCGCGCCCGCGCAACTATTTCCGGATGGCCTTCTCCTCGATCGCCGAGGATCGGATCGCCGAGGGCGTGGCCCGGCTCGCGACCGCCGCGCGGCGGCTGGGCGCGCTCTAGCCCGCGCCGTGCAAGCTATTCAGGCAGCCGGAACAGGTAATCGGCGAGCCCCGGCTCGGGCTCCGGCTCGGCGGCGTCGAGGGTCAGGGCCACCGCGACGCCGCCGGCGCCCAGGGCCGCGAGCTGCTCGGGCACGCCCAGGCGACGCTCCAGGTGGCCCCGGCCGATCAGGCCCACCACCAGCGGCGACCCCGGCAGCGCCCGCGCCTCGACCAGGCGCTGGGCGAAGGCCCGGTCCCAGACCTGCTGGGCGCGCACGAAGCGGTCGAAGGCCGGATCCTCGGGCGAGGTCGCCTCGCGTCCCGGCCGCCGCCCGCCGGTCATCGCGAAGAGCTGGGCGCGGTAGGCGGCCGAGGCGGGGGCCGGCGGGCTCAGCCCCTCCAGCTCGGCGCCCGGCAGGTCATCCCAGCCCTGCGCGCCCACCCGGCGCACCAGGCTGCGCTCGACGTTCAGCGCCAGCAGGCGCAGGCCGCGGTCGCGCGCCAGTTCGAAAAGGGGGGCGTAAAGCTCGGGGTCGAAGCCCCAGACCCGCCGCCAGTCCGTCGCCTCGAGAAACGCCGGGAAGCTCGCCACGCCCGAAATCCAGGCGTCCAGCGCCCCCTGCGCCGAGCGCGGAAGCATCTCGAGCCCCACCACCAGGTCCGAGCGGAACGGCAGCAGACCCTCGATCACGTCGCGTTGCCAGCGGTGGATGTCGGCGCGGTCGTGGTACTCGCCCAGGCACAGGATCTCCGCCCTCGCCATCCGGTCCAGCGCCTGAAGCCAGGTCAGCCGCTCGCTCGCCCCGTCCGCCAACCACGGCGTCCGGTCGCTCTTCGTCGCCCAATCCGGCACGGATTCCGCTGCTCCTCCCTCAAATCTAGTCCGGACTATAGTTCATTCGTTTTCAGAACCAACCAACACCCCCGGCGGCCGGACGCGCCGACGCGGGGGGCCGGAGCCCGCCAGGAAGCTGGTTTTGCGAAGAGAATGCCGGGTCGCGCCAACCCGGGCGCCGCTGGGTCAGACGGATCGCCGCAGGCGCCGGGGCGGCGGACGGGGAGAGACGCCCCGCCCCTCCCCTCCGGTCTCAGTCGACGGGGACCCAGTCCTCGCCGGGATCGTAGACGACGATGGCCGAGGCCCGCTCGACCGTGTCCTCGCCGAGGTCGGCCTCCAGCACCACGCCGTTCTCGGCCACCAGGAAGCTCATCACCCCGCCGCGGCCGTAGTCCGCGGGGAAGGCCAGCAGGGCGTGCCCGGCCAGCATCTGCCCGTTGACGAGATAGCTCATCTCCCCGCCCGGGGCCGAGGGGCCCTGACCGTCCAGCACCCGGTAATAGTAGCCGAGGTAGGGCTCGGGCGACTCGACCGCGTCGCCCACCGAGTAGCCGTCCGCCGAGGCCCGGGCCATGAAGTCGCCGATGGGGCTGTCGGGCGCGCCCTCGGCCGGCGGCCAGTAGAGGCCGTCGCGCGCGTCGGCGTCGCTCAGCACATGGGCCGCGAACTCGAGCTGGCCGTCGCCGTCGTAGTCCACCTCCCGGAAGCGGGCCTGGGCCTCGACGTAGGCGTGCATCAGCGCGATCACGTCCAGTTCGTTGCGCCCGATCCGCTCCAGCAGCACGGCGTCGCGGGCCTCCTCGGCGTCGAAGGACCAGGTGCCGTCCTCGTTGCGGTAGAGGGGCGCGGGGAACGGGTGCTGATCCTCGCCGAGGTAGAACTTCGCCCAGCCCTGGGAGCTGACCTTCAGCCGGTGGGAGACGCGGTAGTTCTCCAGGAACCGGGCCCAGGTGCGGCGGTCGCGGGTCTCGTCCCCGGCGAAGACGACGTCCTCGTTCTCGGGGCCGAAGACGGCGAGCAGCGCCTGGGGGTCCTGCGCCTCGACGGCCGAGACGACGGCGGCCACCGCGTCCTGCGGGGTGGGGTAGGCCGCGGGCTCGGCCAGGGCGGGCGCCGACAGCAGCGCCAGGCCCAGCGGGATCGCGGCGAGGGATCGGGGAACACGGATCATCGGGGTCTCGCTCCGGCGGATCATCGACGCAGCCCTCCCGGACGGCCGCCGCCGCCGCGGGCGGCGCGCGACTTGGCGATGGGCAGCTTGGCGCGGCCGGCGCTGGCGGCGCCGCGGCTGGTCGCCTTGTGCACCGCGCCCGCCGATCCGCGCTGGGAGAAGATCCCCCCGCCCGCGGCCGGCTTGCGGCTGGGCAGCTTGGGCTTCTTGGCGGTGGGCGCGGGCCGCGAGGGACGCGCCGCGGCGCCGCCCTTGCCCGAGGATTTCTTCAGGGCCGACAGCCCCCCGGAGCCGGGCCGCGACCCGCCCCCCACGCTGGGCCGGTTGCGGCCGCCGCCGCCCAGCGAGGGACGGTTTCCGCCGCCCCCGCCCAGGCTCGGCCGGTTTCCCCCGCCGCCGCCGATGTTGGGACGGTTGTTGTTCCCGCCGCCGAGGTTGGGACGGTTGGCGCCGCCCCCTCCCGCGTTGGGACGGTTGTTGTTCCCGCCCCCGAGGTTCGGGCGGTCGTTGTTCCCGCCGCCCAGGTTCGGGCGATTGCCGTTCCCGCCGTCCAGCCGGTCCTTGATCGAGGACTCCAGGTTCGGGCGTCCCCCGGGCCGCCCGCCGCCCAGGCCCGGCCGGTTGTTCCCGCCAGGACGGCCGCCCAGCGTCGGCCGGTCGCCCGGCCTGCGCCCGGCCAGCCGGTCGAAGGCGTCGCCGCGCCGGGCGTCGCCCGGCCGCCAGCGGCCGTTGCGGTCCACGTCGATGTTGACCCGGTTGCCGATGTTCACCCGGTTGCCCACGCCGCCGCGGTTCGGCCCGCCGTACCAGCCGTTGCGATGCCAGGGCCGCGGATAGACCCCGCCGCCGCCCCAGCGGATCGGCGGCCGGCCCGGGCGCCAGTAGCCGTTCCAGTCGTCGTCGTCGTCGAAGATCTCGTTGACCAGCATCCCCGCCCCGAAGGCGATGCCCCCGGTCACCAGCAGGTCGGTCGAATCCCAGCCATCGTCGCCGTCGTCGTAGACCACGGTCTTGCCGCCGCTCGACCGGGTGTACACGGCCTCGCTGTCGTAGGCGGGGACGTAGACCACGTCCTCCGAGGTCGGCTCGATGTAGATCTGCTCGTTCTCGACCGTCACCGACTGGGCGTCGTTGCTCTCGAGGTTGCCGACCTCCTGCGCCTGGGCGCGCAGGCGCTGGATCGCGTCCAGCACGTCGTCGCTCTGCGCCAGCATCGCGTCGCCCATCGCCTGGGTCCAGTCGATGTTCTCGCTCATCCGCGTCACCAGCGTGGGGAAGCCGGCGGCGAGCGCCGCGACCGAGGGGTCCCACCCCTCCTCCGCCGTGGCCTCGTCGCGCTCGGCGGCGGCGATGTCCGCGTTCGCGTCGATCCAGCGCGAGGCCTTCACCACGTCCAGCGGATAGGTCGAGGCGACCAGAACCTGGGTCAGCAACGCGTCGGGATAGAGCGCGACGGGCGCCGCGAGGTCGTCCAGCTCCTCGGCGCTCAGCAGGTCGGCGTCCGCCTGCGCCGCGGCCTCGTCGCCCGCGTCCTCGGCCTGCGCGGCGTCCGCGCCGGTCTGGGCCCGGGGCGCGTCGGGCGCCGGCGCGAAGGCCAGGGCCGCGGCCAGCAGGCCGCCTCCGGCCAGCCGCGCGAGCGTTCCGCGCAGGGCGGTCGAATCCAGCATGAGCCATCCTCCCGTCGCCCAGGCCCCACCCGGCGTCCCGGCCGCGCCCGCAGGACACGACCTGGCCGCGAGCGCGCGGTCCGTCGGGCGACCCCCCGGGACTCGCGCTCGGGGGGAGAGTAGCACGCGCCGCGGCGCCGACATCCTTTTTCTACACGGAGTTGCGGGCCGATCGCGCGTCGGCCGATCCGGTCCGCGCCGGCGCGGGCGCAACCCAGGCGCGACCTGTCCGCGTCTCCGCCGTCCTGGCCCGCAGGGGCGCCGCGGGGCAGCGATCCCGGGCGCCGCAGGGGCGCCGATGCAGAAACGCCGCCTCCCCTTGATATTCGCGAATCGGCGGCTAGCCCGTCCGGTGACGCTTGGATAAGGTCCGCTCGATGGAGGCGGATTCCAGATCAGCGACGCGCCCATTCGACGCCGGCGCGACGGGATCCGCGAGGGGATTGTCGAGGCCGATGATGACCACGTTCTGCGACCGCGCGCGACCGGGCGCCCATGCCATGAGGCGGGGAGCCGCCGCGCTCCGGGCCGCGCTGTTCCTCGTCCTCGCGACGCTCGTCCTGGTCTCGCCGCCCGCCTCCGCGCAGGAGACGGCGGCGCCCGAGGCCGCCGCCCCCGCCCTGCCCGACCCGCTGACGCCCGAGGCCGCCCGCGCCCTGGTCGCGGGCCTCTCGGACGAGGACGTCCGCCACCTCCTGCTCGAGCGGCTCGACGCCGTGGCGCAGGAGGAGGCCGCCCGGTCCGAGGCCGCCGTGCCGGGGATCGAGGCCGCCGGCGCCGCCGTGGGCGCGCACCTGATCGACCAGGTCCTCGACGCGGGCGCACGCTTCCGCGCGCTGGGCCGCACCTTCGCGGCCTTCGGGGCCGAGGGCGGGCTGGGGGGCGCGCTGCTCCTGCTGGTGCTGATCGCGGTCGGCGCGGCGGTGGGCTTCGCGGCCAACTTCGTCGTCCGGCGCATGGTCGCCTCCGCCTGGCGCGAGCCCTCGCTCTACGTCGCGGTCGAGCGTCCGGCGCCGGCGCCGGTCGAGGCCGCGCCCGAAGCCGTCGCGGCCGCCGCCGCCGAGCCCGCCCCGGCCCCCGAGGCCGCCCCCGAGGCCGCCGCATTGGCCGCGCCGCCCGCCGCGCCGGAGCCGCAGACGCCGCCCGAGCCGGTGATGGTCGTCTCCTCCTCCCGCCGCCTGCATGCCGCGCTGCGCCGCTTCGCGATCTCGGTCGCGGGCATTGTCGGCTTCGCCATCGCCGCGGGCCTGCTGCTGCGGGTGGTCTTCCCGCTGGTCTTCGAGACCGAGTTCCCCCGCGCCGCCGCCTGGCAGATCCTGGCCGCCATCGGCATCAACGTGCCGCTCTTCGCCGCCGCGCTGACGCTGGCGCTGTCGCCCGACCGGCCGGAGCTGCGGCTGCTGTCGGCCACCGACGCCGACGCGACGCGCGCCTGGCGGGGCTATTTCGCGCTCGCCATCCTGATGGCCGTGCTCACCCGCCTGTCGGCGATCATGGCCCTGGCCGGCGAGGATCCCGCCGAGGGCTGGTTCTTCTGGCTGGCGCTGATCTTCGTGGTCGCCGCCTGCTGGTTCACCTGGCGCGAGCGCGACACCCTCTCGGGCATGATGGCCGCGCCGAACGAGTCGGTCGTCCCCGGAACCTGGCCGCATGTCTGGCCGCGGCTGGCCATCGTGCTGATCGTGGGCCAGTGGCTGATCGCCGAGCTGATCCTGGCGCTGAACCCCGGCGAGCCGCTGGGCGGGCAGGCGCGGCTGGGCGTGTCGCTGGTGCTGGTGCTGCCGGCGATCGACAGCCTGATCCGCGCCATCGCCCTGCGTCTCGCCCCGGGCACGACCGGCTCGGGCGAGGCCGCGCAGGACGCGGGCGGGCGCGTGGCGCGGGCCTATCTGCGCATGGGCCGGGTCTTCGTCTACGTGGGCCTGGTGCTGCTGCTGGCGAAGCTGTGGGGCCTCTCGCTGTTCGGCCTCGCGGCCTCGGGCGTGGGGGCGGGCGTCGCCGCCGGCGCCATGCGCTTCCTGACCATCGCGGCGGTCGGCTACATCCTCTTCGAGCTGGTCAACATCCAGTTCCTGACGCGCCTGAGCCGCGAGGCCACGGGCGAGAAGGCCGAGCCCGGGGCCGAGGACGTCGAGGGCGGCGGCGCCGCCGCCTCGCGGCTCGCGACCGTGCTGCCGCTGATGCGCTGGGCGGCGCTCAGCTTCGTGGCCGTCTTCACGATCATGCTCGCGCTCTCCCAGGCGGGCGTGGACATCGCGCCCCTGATCGCGGGCGCCGGCGTCTTCGGCCTCGCCATCGGCTTCGGCGCGCAGAAGCTGGTGTCGGACGTGGTCTCGGGCCTGTTCTTCCTGGTCGACGACGCCTTCCGCACCGGCGAGTTCATCGACGTCGGCGGCACCTTCGGCTCGGTCGAGAAGATCTCGGTCCGCTCGGTGCAGCTGCGCCACCACCTGGGCGCAGTCCACACGATCCCCTACGGCGACATCTCCAAGGTCACCAACTACAGCCGCGACTGGGTGATCATGAAGCTGAAGTTCACCGTCCCCTTCGGCACCGATCCCAACAAGATCAAGAAGATCTTCAAGCAGATCGGCAAGGAGCTGTGGGAGATGCCCGAGTATCGCGCCGACATGATCGAGCCGTTCAAGAGCCAGGGCGTGCTGGAGTTCGACGACGTCGGCATCGTGGTGCGCGGCAAGTTCATGGCCAAGCCCGGCCGCCAGTTCGTGGTCCGCAAGGAGATCCTGAACCGCGTGAACAAGGCCTTCTCCGAGGCGGGGATCGAGTTCGCCCGCCGCGAAGTGCGGGTGCGCGTCACCGACGAGGACGGCGAGGAGATCCCCGCCGACAGCGCCAAGGGCCAGGCCGCCGTCGGCGCCGCCGCCCAGGCCGCGGCCCAGCAGACCGAGGGCGGAGGAACCCCGGCCGACGCCCGCTGAGGCGAGCGTCCGACCCAGGCCTTCCCGCCCCCGCGCCCGCCCGGCCGCTCGTCGACCCGGGCCGGCGCGTCCCCGCCGGGCCCCGGCCGGCCGCCGCCACGGCGCGGACGTCCGGGCCCCGACGCCTCCGGCGCGCTCCGCGCGGCGCGCCTCCCCGCCCCGGCCCGTCCGGGGCCCGCGCCCCAGCCCCTTCCGGGGGCCGCGACGCGCCCGAGGATCCAGCCGGCCCGGCGCCCGTCGGACCGGCGCGCGGCCCTCGCGACCGCCCCTTCCGGCCCTCCGGCCTTCGGGGCGGCGGCGAGGGCCGCGCAGCCCGCACTCCTCCCCGTCGGCGTGTCGCCGGCCGGGACCGAACCACCGGAGGCTCCGCCTTGGCAGATCCGACCCCCGCCGCGTCCCCCGGCGCGGCCCTCGCCGACACGCACGGCGTCGTTCTCGAACACGTGCCCTATTTCGTGACGCCCCCGGGCCAGCCCGACCAGATGCTGGTGGTGGTGGGCCTGTTCCTGCTGGCGGTGATCGTCAGCATCGGGCTGGTGTATTTCTACATGCACGCCCTGCCCGAGAAGATGGCCCACCGGGCCAGCCACACCCAGTTCCAGCTGGTCGGCATCCTCGCGCTGCTGGCGCTGTTCACCCACAACTCGGTGTTCTGGGTTGGCGCGCTGCTGCTGGCGGCGCTGAACATCCCCGACTTCCTGTCGCCGCTGAACAAGATCGCCGACGCGCTCTCGGTCGCGGCCCGGCGGCTCGATCCGCAGCCGGCGAGCGAGCGCGACGCGCCCGAGACCGCGGCGCCGGCCTTCTCCGCCGCGCCCACCCCCTCGCCCGAGGCGTCCGCCGGGAAGGAGACCCGCGATGTTTGAGCTGCTGTTCTGCTCCTCGGTCACGATCCTTCCCGACTACCTGTTCCGCCGCTACGTGCAGGGCAAGCGCCTGGGCCACGAGATCACCCTGTTCTCGGTCTGGTACGAGCTGCGCTGGGGCCTGACGCTGTGCGTGCTGCTGACGGTGTCGCTGATCACGCTGGTGTTCTACTTCCACCCGTCCTCGACCAACGTCACGGCGATGTTCCGCACCGTCTCGATCCTGCCCGAGCGCAACGGCCGGGTGTCGGAGGTCTACGTCGGCATCTCCGACGAGGTGAAGGAGGGCCAGCCGCTGTTCAAGCTGGACGACACCGCCCAGCAGGCCGCGGCGGCGACCGCGCGCAGCCGGCTGGCCGAGCTCGACGCCAACGCCCAGCTCGCCGAGGCGCAGATCGACGCCGCCCAGGCCCAGCTCGACGCGTCCAACAGCGCCCTCGACCTCGCCAACATCGAGTACGACCGCAACGTCGAGCTCAACAAGCGCAACCCCAACGTGGTCGCGCAGCGCGAGCTCGACCGCCTGCAGGCCCAGGTGAAGAGCGCCCAGGGCCAGGTCGACGCCGCGAAGGCGCAGCTCGAGACGGCGCGCAAGACGCTGCAGGTCCAGATTCCCGCGCAGAAGGCCTCGGCCCAGGCGCAGCTGGACGAGGCGCAGGTGCAGATCGACAAGTCCCTGGTGACGGCGGGCACCGACGGCCAGCTCCAGCAGTTCACCCTGCGCCCCGGCGACGTGGTGAACCCGATGCTGCGCCCCGCCGGCATCATGGTGCCCGCGGGCGCCGGGCGGAACCAGTTCGTGGCCGGCTTCGACCAGATCTCGGCCGAGGTGCTCAAGGTCGGCATGATCGGCGAGATCACCTGCCCCTCGCGCCCCATGGACGTGATCCCGGTGTTCGTGACCGAGGTGCAGGACGTCTACGCCTCGGGTCAGTTCCGCTCGACCGACAACCTGGCGGACGTGACCACCAACCGCCAGCCGGGCACGGTGCTGGTGTTCATGGCCCCGATCTACAAGGCGGACGAGGGCAAGATCACGCTCGGCAGCCGCTGCGTGGCGAACGCCTACACGTCGAACTACGAGAAGCTGGAGGACCCCGACCTCGGCCTGGGGACCTTCGTGTTCTACCACGTGGTGGACACGGTCGCGATCATCCACGCGGCCATCCTGCGCGCGCAGACCCTGCTTCTGCCGGTCCGCACGCTGGTTCTGGGCGGTCACTGACCGCGCGCCCGCGCCGCGCGGGCCCGGGCGCCGGCCCGGGCCCGTCGGCGCCTGAAGGGGGAGGAAGACGATGAACAGACGCAAGGCGCTCGCCGCTGGCGCCGCCCTGGCGCTCGCCGCCGCCGCGGGGCTCTCGCCCGCCGCGCCGGCCCGCGCCCAGAGCCTGCCCGAGCTCGAGGCGATGGCCGACCAGACGATGCAGCGCCTGGTCGCCACCCAGCCCGTCACGCAGGAGATGTTCGACCGCGCCGCCGGCCTGCTGATCTTCCCCGAGATCGTGAAGGGCGGCCTGCTGATCGGCGGCTCGACCGGCAAGGGCGTGCTGCGGGTGAACGGCGAGACGACGGGCGTCTACCGCTCGGCCTCGGTCTCCTACGGCCTGCAGGCGGGCATCCAGCGCTTCGGCTACGTGATGGTGTTCATGACCGAGGGCGCGCTGAGCTACCTCGACGATACCGACGGGTGGGAGGTGGGCGTGGGCCCCTCGGTGGTGGTGGCCGACGACGGGATGCTGGCCGGGCGCCTGTCGACCACGACCTACCAGGACGGGGTCTACGTGTTCTTCGTCGACCAGAAGGGCTATTTCGCCGGCGCCGGGATCGAGGGCACCAAGATCACCCGCATCGGGGAGTGAGCGCCTCCGAAGGATCGGGGGCGGGCAGCCCGCCCGCCCCCTGCCGTCCCGCGGCTCAGTAGGCGTCGCAGACGCCGTCGCCGTTGTTGTCGACGCAGGTGTTGTCGGTATCGCCGGAGTTGGCGATCGCCGCCCCCACGCCCAGGCCGACCACGCCGCCGATCAGCGCCCCCGCCAGACCGTCGTTGTCGTCGTCGTCGTAATAGACGCGGCCGCCCGCGCCGTAGTGGCGATAGTTCGGCCGCCCGCGGTTCACCACGATGTTGTTGCCGCTCTTGTAGTTGACGCCCGAGCCGTGGCGGCTGCCCGCCCCGATCTTGGGCTTGCGCGCCGGCGCGCCCGCGCGCTTGCCCGGCATCTTGGGCTTGCCCGACTTCTTCGCCATCAGCATCGGCGCCTCCTGCGAGGCGGGGGCGCCCGCCAGGCCGGGGATCGCGAGCGGCTGGATCAGGCCGGAGGGGGCGGGCGAGGCCGTCGCCCCCGTCGCCGGCAGGCCGTCCGACGGGGCCGCTCCCGCCGCGCTCGCGGCGAGGCAGGCGGCCGCGGCGGCCAGGACCAGGGACCTCATTCCTCGGCCTTCAGGTCGTAGTCGGTGCGGATGCCCTCCCACTGCTCCAGCATCGCCGGGCAATCGATCTCGGCCGCCGGCACCGCCGAGCCGTAGCCCAGCCCCGTGGCGTAGAGGAACGCGATGTCCGAGCCGACGTCCTGCAGGATCAGGTCGAACAGGTGGTGCGCCTCCTCCTTGAAGGTGGGGCGGTCGGCCTCGTCCGTGCAGGCGTAGGCGTTGCCGATGGCGATGGACAGGCCCCGCACCTTGTCGGCGATCGCGCCCTGATCGTCGGACTGGGCCTGCGCCGCGGGGGCCGCGGCCAGCAGGCATCCCGCCAGGATCGCAATGGTTCTTTTCATCGAATCTCTCTCCCTGTGGGCCGCTGGGCGCGGCCGGCCTGCGACAGAATAGCCGCAACCGGGCCGCCCACCAATGAACCATCGCGGCTTGTCGCGCCGACCGCGGACGGCGGGCGCGGCATCGGCGTCGCGCAGGGGCGCGCGATGCAGGCTTCGCGGCGAAGGACCCATCGCCTATGAATGCTCGATTGCAACGCGAGCCGGCGCCCCTCGCCGCCCGCAGAAGGAGTTTCGACCATCCCCCGCATTCACGTGCCCTCGACCGGCCCCGACGATTGGAAATCCCTGCTGGCGGACCCCGCGACCCAGTGGAAACGCGGCCATTCCGCGATGGCGGCCGCCCTGTCGTGGGAGGCCGCCGCCGACGGCCTTCCCCCCGAGATCGCCGCGCTGTTCGACGACGAGCCCGAGCTCCTGCTCGCCCTGCCCGAGCACAAGGTCGCCCTGCCCGGCGGCCGCGCCAGCCAGTGCGACGTGTTCGCCCTGGTCCGCACCGGAGGGCAGACGCTCGCCCTCGCGGTCGAGGCGAAGGTCCACGAGCCCTTCGGCCCCTCCGTCGGCGACTGGCTGCGCGACGCCTCCACCGGCAAGCTCGCGCGGATGCGGTTCCTGTGCGATCTGCTGGGCCTGTCGGACGCGCCGCCGACGGGGCTGCGCTACCAGCTCCTGCACCGGACCGCAGCGGCGGCGCTGGAGGCGGAGCGGTTCAAGACCGACCGGGCTGGGATGATCGTGCAGTCCTTTTGCCAGAACCACCGCTGGTTCAAGGACTTCGAGGACTTCGCCCGGCTGATGGGGGCCGAGGCCGCGCCCGGCGCGGCGAGCGTGGTGCGCCTCCCCTCCGGCCGTCCGCTGATGCTGGGCTGGGCCGTCGGCTCGAAGGACTTCATCTAGGCGGAGGCCCCGGCGGGGCCGTCCGCGCAAGACGCCCGGGGCGCGGCGGCGGCCGCCGCCGCGCCCCGGGCGCGTCGCCTCAGCGCCGCGCGCCGGCGGTCGAGCCGCCGTCCACCTGGTAGAGGCCGCCGGTGCAGAAGCTCGCCTCGTCCGACAGCAGCCAGCAGACCAGCGCCGCGACCTCCTCGGGCTCGCCGTAGCGGCCCATCGGGATCGCGGCCTTCAGCATCTCCGCCGCCCGGGCCGGGTCGCCCTTGCCGTAGCCCTCCTCCAGCGCGTGGATCATGCGGGTGTCGATGGGGGCGGGGTGCACGGTGTTGACCCGGATGCCGTGGGGCGCGCCCTCCAGCGCCGCGGTGCGCATCAGGCCGATCACCGCGTGCTTGGACGTCGTGTAGCGCGACAGCCCCGTCGCCCCCCGCAGGCCCGCGGTCGAGGAGGTGATGACGACCGAGCCGCCCGTCGCCTTCATCGCCGGGAACAGCGCCGCGAGGCCCACGAAGGGCCCGCGCACGTTCACCCGCATCACCTGGTCGAAGGCGTCCACGTCGCCCTCGTCCAGCGGCCGGATCGGGCCCTCGACGCCGGCGTTCAGGAAGGCCGCGTCGATCTTGCCGAAGGCCTTCATGCCCTGGTCGACGGCCGCCTGCATCACCGCGGGCTCGGCCACGTCGCCCGGCGTGATCTCGGCGCCCCCGATCTCGTCGGCCAGCGCCTTCAGCTTGCCCTCGTCCAGGTCCTGCAGCACCAGCTTCGCGCCCTCGGCCGCCATGCGGCGGGCGGTGACGGCGCCGATGCCGCCGGTGGCGCCGGTGATCAGCGCGATCTTGCCTTCGAAACGAGCCATGGTCTTCCTCCCGCCCGGATCCGGCCGGGCTCCGGCCCGGCGCGGCCGGGCGGTTCTGGTTGTTCGTTGGGACGTCCCGCGCCCGGAGCGCGGGCGCGGGACGGATCCTGGCGCGGGGGCCTGCTTTCGGCCCCCGCCGCGGCCGGGCCTCAGCCCGCCCGCTTCCACACCTGCAGGGGCGCGCCGCCGTCGGGGGCGGGCTCTGTCCCCGGCACGATCTCGCCCGCGGCGCCCACCGGCTCCTCTGCGCCGTCGGTCAGCCAGGCGATGGCGGCCGCGTCCCCGGCCGGCACCGTCGCCACCGTGCGCCGCCCGTCCTGGGTGCGCGCCACGATCACCCCGTTCCGCGGGGCGCCGTCGCGGCCGTAGAAGACCGTGTAGGTCTCGACCGTGGCCGGGCCTGCGTAGTCCTCGACGAGCTCGGGAACCTCCTCGCGGATCGCGTCCGCGTCGGCCTGGTGGTCGAACGAGGCGGGAAAGACCGCGCCCGGGATCCGCTCGCGCCCCAGCACCACGGTGCAGCTGTAGGTGGCGTGGCCGCCGTTGGCGAAGACCAGGCCCAGCTTCGCGCCGTCGCGGATGCGCCCGACCATGGCCGCGATCGCGTGGCTCATCACGTTGCCGATCGGCCCGCCCCCGAAGGTCAGCCCGCCGTAGACGGTGGCGGGCTTGTCCGCCGGCCAGCCCAGCACGCGCCGCGCCATCTTCGGCACGCAGGGGAAGCAGGAATAGAGCTCCACCGCGTCCAGGTCCCTGGCCGAGACCTTGTTCTTCTCCAGCGTCTTGCGGATCGAGACCTCGATGGTCGCGGTGCGGTCGTAGCGGTCGCGCCGGAGCACGTCCGCATCCTCCTGCGCGCGGGCCGAGAGGCCGATGTGAACCAGCCGGTCGTCGGGGATCCCCGCCTCGCGCGCGGCCGCGAGGCTCGCCACGATGAACCCCGCCCCCTGGTTGACCGAGCCGTTGGCGACCATGAGCTTCGAGTAGGGGAAGGCGATGGGCCGGTTGCCGCCCTCGGGCGAGAGGATGTCGGCGGGCTCCAGCGGCTTGCGCAGCCAGGCGTCGGGATTCTCGGCCGCGACCTTGGACATCAGCGACCAGATCTCGGCGCTCTCGGCCTGGCCTTCGGCGAGGGTCTGGCCCCAGGCGGCCCGGCAGCCGTTCTCGTAGAGCGGGTAGACGTCGACCGGCGCCGTCAGCCCGTAGCGGGCGCGCAGCATCCCTTTCGAGCGTCGCTCGGAGGAGGCGCGCGAGGCGTTGGCGTCGCCGGCCCCCTGCGCCGCGGCGCGCCGGGCCGCGGTGCGCAGCGCCTCGCCCCCGGTGACGGCGGCGACCTCGACCTCGCCCGCGCCGATCAGGTTGGCGGCCTCGGCCAGCAGCGTCACCGGCCCGTCGCCCATGGGGCCCGCGGTGACCTTGCGGTGCGCGGGAGCGGCGCCCAGCGCCTCGGCCGCCTTGTCGGCGAGGTCGGTCAGCCCGGGGAAGGAGATCTGGTCGACGATGGCGATCGAGCCGAGCCGCGCCAGCCAGCCGCCGCCCGCGTCCGCATCCGCGCGCCGCAGCGCCTCGACCATCAGGCCGAGCGAATCGAGCCCCTGCAGGGGGTCCTCGGGCCGGTCGTTCACCTGCCCCACGCCGATGATGACGGGTATCCGCCGCGGGTCGTCGCTCACGCACGCCCCTCCTTGCTGTGCGCTCCGCGCCCGCCCCGCAGGGCCGCGCCGGAGCCTCCTCCACCGCTCGCGACGCTATTTGCCGGTCGGCCGGTCGTCAATCGGCGCTCCCGACGACGCCGGCGCGCTCGCCCCCTGCCCTGACGTCGCCCCAGCAGGCGCCCCTCCGCCCCAAGCCCCGCCGCGAGCGCCTGTTCTTCGGAGCCGTCCGTCGCTGATGCCGTGAAGAGCGAGTCGGGGGGAGGGGTCCAGGATCGCGAAGCGACCCCGCGCAAGCGGGGCTTGTCCTTGACCCCTCCCGCCGACTCGCTCAGGCATCAACAGCGACGGACGGATCCGAAGGACAGGCGCGGCCCTGTTCTTGGGTGGGTTCTCGAAGCGAAAAAGCCCCCGCCGAAGCGGGGGCCCTGAGGCCCGCAAGGGCCGAGGCATAGGAATGCCCGCGTCAGCGGGCGCCGTTCGATCGGCGGCTCAGAAGAACGCCTGCAGCCCGGTCTGGGCGCGGCCCAGGATCAGCGCGTGGACGTCATGCGCGCCTTCGTAGGTGTTCACCGTCTCCAGGTTCATCGCGTGGCGCATCACGTGGTACTCGGCCGAGATCCCGTTGCCGCCGTGCATGTCCCGGGCCATCCGCGCGATGTCCAGCGCCTTGCCGCAGTTGTTGCGCTTGATGATCGAGATCATCTCGGGCGCCGCCATGGCGCGGTCCATCAGACGCCCCACGCGAAGGGCGGCCTGCAGGCCCAGCGCGATCTCGGTCTGCATGTCCGCGAGCTTCTTCTGGAACAGCTGCGTGTTCGCCAGCGGCCGGTTGAACTGCTTGCGGTCGAGCCCGTACTGCCGCGCCCGGAACCAGCAGTCCTCGGCCGCCCCCATCACCCCCCAGGCGATGCCGTAGCGGGCGCGGTTGAGGCAGCCGAACGGACCCGTCAGGCCCTCGACGTTGGGCAGGAGCGCGTCCTCGCCGACCTCGACCCCCTGCATGGAGATCGAGCCGGTGATCGAGGCGCGAAGCGACAGCTTCTGCTCGATCTTCGGCGCCGACAGCCCCTTCATCCCCTTCTCGAGCACGAAGCCGCGGATCTTGCCGCCGTGGGCGTCGGACTTGGCCCAGACCACGAAGACGTCGGCGAAGGGCGCGTTCGAGATCCACATCTTCTCGCCGGTCAGCCGGTAGCCGCCGTCGATCTTCTCGGCGCGAGTCTTCATGCCGCCGGGATCGGAGCCGGCCTCCGGCTCGGTCAGCCCGAAGCAGCCGATCAGCGTGCCGGCGGCGAGGCCCGGCAGGTACTTCTTGCGCTGCTCTTCCGAGCCGTAGGCGTAGATCGGGTACATCACCAGCGAGCTCTGCACCGACATCATCGAGCGGTAGCCCGAATCCACCCGCTCCACCTCGCGCGCGATCAGGCCGTAGCTCACGTAGCCCGCGCCGATCCCGCCGTATTCCTCGGGGATGGTCGAGCCGAGCAGCCCCATCTCGCCCATCTCGGCGAAGATCTCGGGCTCCGAGGTCTCCTCGAGGAAGGCTTTCGTGACGCGGGTCGCCAGCTTCTCCTGCGCGAAGGCGTGGGCGGCGTCCATCAGCGCGCGCTCGTCCTCCTCCAGCTGGTCGGCCAGCAGGAACGGGTCCTCCCACACGAACGACGCCTGCGACGGGCGGTCCTTGGGCTTCAGCTGCGCGCTCATGGCGTCCTCCTCCAGTTGCGGTTTGCGTCTCAATACCGGCTTCCGGCCCCATCTCAAAATTTGTTTCCCGCATGAATTCATGCAATATCCACAAGAATGAGCCATCCTCGCCGCCTCTACCCCTCGATCACCGCCCTCTGCGCCTTCGAGGCCGTGGCGCGCCTGGGCAGCTTCACCGAGGCCGCCGCCGAGCTGTCGCTGAGCCAGAGCGCCCTGTCCCGCCAGATCGGCGCGCTGGAGGATCAGCTCGGCCGCCGGCTGCTGGAGCGCTCCACCCGCCGGGTCGCCCTGACGCCCGAGGGGGCGGCCTACGCGCGCGAGGTGGCGCCGGCGCTCGCCCGGATCCGGGACGCGACGCTGGGGGTGATGACCGACTCGGGCCGCCGCTCGCTGACCATCGCGCTGCTGCCGACCTTCGGCGCCCGCTGGCTGATGCCGCGCATGCCCCGTTTCGCCGCCCTGCACCCGGAGGTGACCATCGCCTTCGCCACCCGGATCGGCCGCTTCGACCTGGCGGCCGAGCGGATCGACGCCGCGATCCACCACGGCGCCGACGACTGGCCCGACGCCCGCCTGACGCCCCTGATGGCCGAGACGGTGATCCCCGTCGCCTCCCCCGCCTTCCCCGGCGCGGCCGAGGGCCTCTCGCCCGAGGCGGTGCGCGAGGCGCCGAAGCTCCTGATGCGATCGCGCCCCCACGACTGGCAGGACTGGTTCGCCGCCCACGCGCTGCCCGCCGCGCCTGCGCAGGGCATGGCCTTCGAGCAGTTCGCCCTGGTGATCCAGGCCTGCCAGGCAGGTGTGGGGCTGGCGCTCGCACCCGACTTCCTGGTGCGCCCCGAGCTCGCCGACGGCCGCCTGGTGCAGGTGGGCCGCGGCATCCGCTCCCGCGGCGCCTACTGGTTCGCCGAGCCCGCCGAAGGCCCGGCCCGCGAGTCCACCCGCCTGTTCCGCGACTGGCTCCTCGCCGAAGCCGCCGCCGGCGCGCACGCCCCCTGAGCAGCCCCCCAGCTCCCCCGGCGGCCATCCCCCCGTCGCCCGCCCGGGCGCCCCGGCGCGCGGCCTGCGGCCCTCGCATAGCGCCTGTTCTCCGGAGCCGTCTCTCGCGGATGCCGGAAAGAGCGACTCGTCCTCCCCCGTCAGGGATCGCGAAGCGACCCGCGCTTGCGCGGGCTTGTCCTTGACCGGCGGGGGCGAGTCGCTCAGGCATCCATCGGCGAGAGACGGCTCCGGAGGACAGGCGCGGGCCCTGTTCTTGGGTGAGTCAGGAGCCCGCCGGAGGCTCCGACGCCCGCCCCTCCTGGCACGCCCTTCGACAGGGGCCCAAGCCCGCCCGCAGGGCGCCTCCGTCCCCCGCCGCCGCCGTCAGGCGGCGGTCTTCAGCGCCTCGGCCGCGCCGCGCCGCGCGAGGGGGTCGAGCCCCGCGCCCCCGGCGTCGAGATGCGCGCGCAGGCCCGCCCGCATCCGCGGATCCCAGAACTGGCGGATGTGCTCGGCGACGCCGTCGACCGCCTCCTCCTCGGGATAGGCCTGGAAGAAGGCGGCGATCTGGTTGGCCATGCGGACCAGCTCGTCCGTCTTCATGTCCGTCCCTCCCCTGGGTCCGCGGGATCGAAGACCATCAGCGCCTCGCCCGCCAGCCCCGCCACCCGCAGCCCCGCCTGCGCCGCCACCCGCAGCGCCAGCGCCGAGGGGGCGGAGACCGCGGCCAGGAACGGCGCGCGCATCATGCAGGCCTTCTGCACCATCTCGACGCCCACTCGGCTCGACAGGATCACGAAGCCGGCGGAGGCGTCGCGCCCCTCGCGCGCCAGCGCGCCGGCGAGCTTGTCGAGCGCGTTGTGGCGACCGACGTCCTCGCGCACCCGCTCCACCGTCCCGTCCATCGCGCAATAGGCGGCGGCGTGGGTGGAGCGGTTCTCGGCCTTCATCCGCTGCGCCTCGGGGAAGGCGGCGAAGGCGGCCAGCACCGCCGCGGCCTCCGGCAGGCGGCCCTTCACGCGGGGCGGGCGGGGCACGGCGGCGGCGATGGTCTGCGCGCCGCAGATCCCGCAGCCGGCGCGGCCGGCGAGCGTGCGGCGGCGATCCTCGGCCGCGGCCACCCGGCCGGGGTCCAGCACCAGGTTCGCGACGATGCCGTCGGCGGCCTCGGCGAGGCGCAGGGAGGCCAGGTCCCCGGCCCGCTCGATCAGCCCCTCGGTCAGGGCGAAGCCGACGCAGAAATCCTCGAGGTCCGCGGGCGTCGCCATCATCACCGCGAAGCTCTCGCCGTTGAGCAGGATCGCGACCGGCGTCTCCTCGGGCACCGCCCAGGCGGCGGGACGCTCGCCGTCGGGACCGACCAGCCGGCCGGGGGCGGCGGGCGAGACCGAGCCGTCGGAGACGTCGAGGCGCAGGATCTCCATCACTCGGCCGCCGGGACCGCGACGCGGTGGTGGACGTCCTCCATCTCGCGCCGCCACTCCTGCCAGTCCGACGGGCCGTTCGAGGGCGTCACCTGCACCGCCGTCACCTTGTATTCCGGGCAGTTGGTGGCCCAGTCGGAGTTGTCGGTGGTGATCACGTTGGCCCCCGAGGTCGGGTGGTGGAAGGTGGTGTAGACCACCCCCTGCGGCATCCGCTCGGAGATCTCGGCCCGCAGCATCGTCGAACCCGTCCGCGAGGCGACCGAGACGAAGTCGCCGTCGGCGATCCCCCGCTCCTCGGCGTCGTGGGGGTGGATCTCGAGCACGTCCTCCGCGTGCCAGCGCGAGTTCTCGGTGCGGCGCGTCTGGGCGCCGACGTTGTACTGGCTGAGGATTCTCCCAGTCGTCAGGATCAGCGGGAAGCGGCGGTTGGCGCGCTCCGAGGTCGGCACGAACTCGGTCAGCATGAAGCGGCCCTTGCCGCGCACGAAGCCGTCGACATGCATGATCGGGGCGCCGTTCGGGAAGGCCTCGTTCACCGGCCACTGGAGGGACGGCCCCGCGTCCAGCCGCGCGAAGCTGACGCCCGCGAAGGAGGGCGTCAGGCGGGCGATCTCGTCCATGATTTCCGAGGGGCTCTCATAGGCCATGTCGTAGCCCATGGCGCGGGCGAGCCGGCAGACCGCCTCGGATTCCGAGAGGCCGGACTTGGGGGCCATCACCGGGCGGACGCGGTTGATGCGCCGCTCGGCGTTGGTGAAGGTGCCGTCCTTCTCCAGGAACGAGGTTCCGGGCAGGAAGACGTGGGCGAAGGCGGCGGTTTCGTTGAGGAACAGGTCCTGGACGACCACGCAGTCCATCGCGCGCAGGGCCTCGTGGACGTGCAGCGTGTTGGGATCGGACTGGGCGATGTCCTCGCCCTGCACGAAGAGGCCGCGGAAGCTCCCCGCCAGAGCCGCGGCGAACATGTTGGGGATGCGCAGGCCCGGCTCGTCGAGCAGGGGGACGCCCCAGTCGGCCTCGAACTCCGCCCGCGCGGCGTCGTCGGAGATGTGGCGGTAGCCCGGCAGCTCGTGCGGGAACGAGCCCATGTCGCAGGAGCCCTGCACGTTGTTCTGCCCGCGCAGCGGGTTCACGCCCACCCCCTCGCGCCCGATGTTGCCGGTCGCCATCGCGAGGTTCGCCATGGCCATCACCATGGTCGAGCCCTGGGAGTGCTCGGTGACGCCCAACCCGTAGTAGATCGCGGCGTTCCCGCCGGTGGCGAAGAGGCGGGCGGCCTCGCGCAGGGTGTTCGGATCCGTGCCGATGGTCTCGGCCAGCGCCTCGGGGGAGTTGCGCTCTTCGGCCACGAAATCGCGCCAGCGCTGGAAGTCCTTCGCCTCGCAGCGCTCGGCGACGAAGGCCTCGTCCACCAGACCCTCGGTCACGACCACATGGGCCAGCGCGTTCATCACCGCCACGTTGGTCCCGGGGCGAAGCTGGACGTGGTGAGCGGCCTGCACGTGCGGGGTCCGCACCAGGTCGATCTTGCGGGGATCAAGCACGATCAGCTTCGCGCCCTCGCGCAGGCGCTTCTTCATGCGGCTGGCGAAGACCGGGTGCGCGTCGGTGGGGTTGGCGCCGATCAGCAGGATCACATCCGCGCGTTCCACAGACTTGAAATTCTGGGTGCCGGCCGACGTCCCGAACGTCTGCTTCAGCCCGTAGCCGGTCGGCGAGTGGCAGACGCGCGCGCAGGTGTCGACGTTGTTGTTGCCGAAGGCCGCGCGGATCATCTTCTGGACGACGTAGACTTCCTCGTTGGTGCAGCGGGACGAGGTGATGCCGCCGATCGAGCTCTTGCCGTGCTCGGACTGGATGGCCTTGAAGCGGGCGGCGGCGAAGGCGATCGCCTCGTCCCAGCTCACCTTGCGCCAGGGGTCGGTGATCGCGTCCCGGATCATCGGCTCGGTCTGGCGGTCCTTGTGGGTGGCGTAGCCCCAGGCGAAGCGGCCCTTCACGCAGGAGTGGCCCTCGTTGGCGCCGCCGGACTTGGAGGGGACCATGCGGATCACCTCGTTCCCCTGCATCTCGGCGCGGAAGGAGCAGCCGACGCCGCAATAGGCGCAGGTGGTGTCGACGTGGCGGGTCGGCGTGCCGTGCGCGACCACCGACTTCTCGACCAGCGTCGCCGTCGGGCAGGCCTGCACGCAGGCGCCGCAGGAGACGCAGTCGGAGGAGAAGAAATCGTCGAAGGCGGCCCCCGCCGAGACGCGGCTCTCGAAGCCCCGGCCCTCGATGGTCAGCGCGAACGTCCCCTGAACTTCCTCGCAGGCGCGCACGCAGCGGGAGCAGACGATGCACTTCGAGGAATCGAACTGGAAGTAGGGGTTCGACAGGTCGATGGGGGCGGCGTGGGCGGCGTCGTGGTGGTTGTCGCCGTCCATCGCGTAGCGGACTTCGCGCAGGCCCACGGCGCCGGCCATGTCCTGCAGTTCGCAGTCGCCGTTGGCCCCGCAGGTCAGGCAGTCGAGCGGGTGGTCGGAGATGTAGAGCTCCATCACCCCCTTGCGCAGCTTTTCAAGGCGCGCGGACTGGGTGGTGACCCGCATACCCTCGCGCACCGGCGTGGTGCAGGAGGCGGGGGTGCCCTTCACCCCCTCGATCTCCACCAGGCACATGCGGCAGGAGCCCCAGGCCTCCAGCATGTCGGTGGCGCAGAGCTTGGGAATGTCCCGCTCCACGTGCGAGGCGGCGGCCATGACGGACGTGCCCTCGGGGACCGAGACCGGCTCGCCGTCGATCCACAGCGTCACCGAGGCGCCCTCGCGGGCCGGGGTGCCGCGGTCGATTTCCTTCATGAGGCCCATGTCGATCTCCTCACTCGGCGGCCTGGGCGGGCGCCCGGTCGAAATCCTCGGGGAACAGGCGCAGGGCCGAGAGCACCGGCATCGGCGTCAGGCCCCCCATGGCGCAGAGCGAGCCGTCGCGCATCAGCTCGCACAGGTCCTCGACCAGCACCATGTTGGCGGCGACGTTCTCGCCGCGCAGGATTTTTTCCACCGTCTCCCGGCCGCGGGTGGCGCCGACCCGGCAGGGGGTGCACTTGCCGCAGCTCTCGATCTCGCAGAACTCGAAGGCGAAGCGGGCCATGGCGCCCATGTCCACCGTGTCGTCGAAGACCGTGATCCCGCCGTGGCCGAGCATCGCGCCCGCCTCGGCCAGCGCCTCGTAGTCCATCGGCAGGTCCAGCTGCTCGTCGCAGACATAGGCGCCCAGCGGCCCGCCGAGCTGGGCCGTGCGGAACGAGCGGCCAGAGGCGGTTCCGCCGCCGAAGCCCTCGATCAGCTCGCGCACGGTGACGCCGAAGGCTTTCTCGATGAGGCCGCCGCGGGCGACGTTGCCGCCCAGCGTGAAGGGCTGCGTGCCGGTAGAGCGGCCCATGCCGAAGTCGCGGTAAAACTCGGGCCCCTTCGACAGGATCAGCGGGCCGGCGGCCAGCGTCAGGACGTTGTTGACGACGGTGGGCTCGCCGAACAGGCCCTGGATGGCGGGGATCGGGGGCTTGGCGCGGACCACGCCGCGGCGGCCCTCGATGCTGTTCAGCATCGAGCTCTCCTCGCCGCAGATGTAGGCGCCGGCGCCGCGGCGGACCCGCAGGCGGAAGGCGCGGCCGGAGCCGCCGACGTCCTCTCCCAGCCAGCCGGCGCGCTCCATGACCTCGATGGCCGCGGTCATGCGGGCGATGGCCTCGGGGTATTCGGACCGGATGTAGATCCAGCCCTCCGTGGCCCCCGTGGCGAGGCCTGCGATGGCCATGCCCTCGATCAGGAGGAACGGGTCCCCCTCCATCAGCATCCGGTCGGCATAGGCGCCGCTGTCGCCCTCGTCGGCGTTGCAGCAGACGTGTTTTCGGGAGGCCGTCTGCTCGTGGACCGTCTTCCACTTGATGCCGGTCGGGAAGCCCGCGCCGCCGCGGCCGCGCAGGCCGCTGTCGAGCACCGCGGCGCAGATCGCCGAGGGCTCCATCCCCAGCGCCGCGCGCAGGCCGGCGAGGCCGCCGTGCGCCTCGTAGGCCGCCAGGTCCAGCGGCGCGATGATCCCGCAGCGGGCGAAGGTCAGGCGCTCCTGATCCGCGAACCAGGGCAGGTCCTCGGGGCGGCCGAGGCGCAGGGGGTGCGGGCCGGCGGAGGGCAGAACCTCCGCAAGGCCGGGCGCGTCGTCGGGCGTCGCCGGGCCGTAGGCGATGCGGCCCTCGGGCGTCTCGACCTCCACCATCGGCTCCAGCCACAGGGCGCCGCGGGAGCCGGTGCGGACGATCTCCGCGCCCGGCAGGCGGGCGGCGAGCGCCGCCGCGACCTCATCCGCGCCGACCGAGCGGGCGGCGCTGTCGTCGGGCACGTAGAGGCGGATCATCGCACGGGCTCCGAAAGGGCGGCGTCGA
Organism: Albimonas marina; assembly: GCF_029223255.1. Classification (GTDB taxonomy): domain Bacteria; phylum Pseudomonadota; class Alphaproteobacteria; order Rhodobacterales; family Rhodobacteraceae; genus Albimonas. The sequence continues at coordinate 544,562 of NZ_JARHUC010000004.1, read as the reverse complement.
GCGCCGCGTCGATCCGCTCGGGCGAGGCGCGGCCGACCAGCCGGCCGTCCACCCGGGCGGCGGGGGCCAGCGCGCAGTTGCCCAGGCAATAGACCGGCTTGATCGTGACGCCGTCGGCCGAGGTCTCGCCCAGCGCCGCGCCGCGGCGGGCGCAGACGGCGGCGATCAGGGCCTCGGCCCCCATCGCCTGGCAGGACTCGCCGCGGCAGAGCTGCAGCTCGACCCGGCCTTCGGGGGCCTGGCGGAAATCGTGGTAGAAGGTCAGCACGCCATGCACCTCGGCCCGGCCCAGGTTCAGGGCGCGGGCGATCTCGGGGACCGCCTCGGGGGCCACGTGGCCCTCGGCCGCCTGGAGGTCGTGCAGGATCTCGATCAGCGCCGCGGGCTCGTCGCCGTGGCGCGCGCAGATCTCGCGCGCGACCTCGTGCGCCGCGCCGCGCAGCGGCAGGGGAGAGGCGTCGCCCGAACGGGTCGGCCTGGCTGGATCCGGCATTCGGGGCGTCCTCCCTATGCGCGCTGGCTCGGCGTTTCGCGCGCCATTGTGACGCCCGGGCGTCAGGACTTCAAATCGGGCGTTTCTATCGCTTGATCGGTCGCGTCGATCATCGCGGCCGCCACCCCTCCCGCGGCCTGCATCAGCCCCTCGACCAGCAGGGGCAGCGGGTCGCGGTCGAGCGTCGCGAGCCCCACCGGGCGCGAGACGGCGGGCGCGACCAGCGGGATCGCCTGCAACCCCTCGCCCCCCGCCACCAGGTCCCCGAACCGCTCGGGCAGGGCCGCGCAGAAGCGGCCCGTGCGGACCAGCGCGCAGAGCGAGATCATGGAATTGCTCTCGACCTCCGGCACGGCCGCGGCGCCGGCCTCGGCGAAGGCCGCGTCGATGATCCGGCGGTTGCGCATGTCAGGCGTCAGGGCGCACAGCGCATGCGCCGCCGCCTCCGCCCAGCCGACCGCGGCGCGCCCCGCCAGCGGATGGCCCGGCGCCACGAACAGGCGGTAGCGCTCGGGGTAGAGGGGGCGGGTCAGGAACGGCGAGGCGGCGTCGTCGAGATAGGTGACGCCCACGTCGATCTCGAAATCCTCCAGCCCCTGCGCGATGCGGGCGGAGGAGCGCGACAGCACCTCGAACCGCACCCGGGGCCAGCGGTCGCGCAGGGCGGTGATCAGCCCCGCCACCGCCGGCAGGGCCGAGGGGATCACGCCCAGGCTCAGCCGCCCCTCGGGGCCCCCGTCGCCGACGGCGAGGTCGTCGCGCAGCCCCTCCCAGTCCTCGACGATGCGCCGGGCCCAGCGCAGCACGCGCTCGCCCTCCGGCGTCAGGCCGTGGAAGCGCTGGCCGCGGGCGACGAGGGGGGCGCCCAGCTCCTCCTCCAGCTGGCGGATGCGGGCCGAGAGGGTGGGCTGGGTGACGCCGCAGGCCTCCGCCGCGCGCGAGAAGTGCTTCTCCCGCGCGAGCGCGATCAGGTAGCGCAGCTGGCGGATGTCCATGGCGGGCCTCCAGTCCCCTTCGCCGCGCACCCTAGGGGTTTCGCGCCGGCCTCGCCACGCCAGCCTGACAGCCGAGGGAGAGGGGACGCCCGCTCGACGCCCCCGCCGACGGGCCCGGCTTGACCACCCCGGCCGACGCGCCCCGCTTGACCGCCGCGGCGGGCGCGGCGAGGCTGCCCCCGGTCCGACGCCGCGCGAGGTCGCCATGTACCGCCTCTACTCCGCCACCCCCAGTCCCTTCGCCCGCAAGGTGCGCATCCAGCTGCTGGAGAAGGAGATCCCCTTCGAGCTGGTGACCGAGGTCCCCTGGAACGCCGACGCCGAGGTCCCCGCGGTGAACCCGCTGGGCAAGGTCCCCGCGCTGGTGCTGGAGAGCGGCGAGGCGATCTTCGACAGCCGCTACGTGAACGAGTGGATCGAGGCGAAGCACCCGTCCCCGCCGCTGGTCCCCGAGGCGCTGGACGACCGCCTGGCGGTGAAGCGCTACGAGGTGCTTGGCGACGGCATCTGCGACGCGCTGGTGCTGATGTTCTTCGAGAAATCCCGCGCGCCCGAGAAGTTCAGCCAGGAATGGTTCGACCGCCAGCTGCGCAAGGTCGACGGGGGCCTCGCCGAGCTCTCGCGCCTGGTCGGCGAGGGCGAATGGGCCTGGGGCGACCGCTTCACCCAGGCGGACATTTCCACCGGGGCGGCGCTGAAATACCTCGAGGTGCGCTGGCCGGACTTCCCCTGGCGGGCGCGGCATCCCAACCTCGCGGCCCTGTCCGACCGGCTGGAGGCGCGTCCCTCCTTCGCCGCCACCGTCCCCACGCCCCAGGCGATCCGCGACCGCGTCGCCTGATCCCCCTCCCGGAGCCGCCCATGTCCTTCTCCCCGACCGAGCCCCGCCTGCTGCCCTGCTGGGAGGCGCATGTCGACATCGCCCCCACGCAGGACCATGGGCCGGGCCCGGACGGCCATCGCTTCGTGGTGCCGATCCTGGGCGGTCGGTTCGCGGGGCGGCTCGCGCCCGAGACCGACGCGCCGCGCCCCTTCGCGGGCGAGATCCTGCCCGGCGGCTTCGACCTCCAGCGCCTGCGTCCCGACGGGCGCAAGGAGCTGGAGGCGATCTACCACATGCGCACCGACGCGGGCGACGCGATCGAGGTCCGCAACCTGGTGCTGATCGACTACGCGGCGGACGGCTCGCTCGCCTACGCCCGCTCCCGTATCTTCGTCTCGGCGCCCGAGGGGCCGTGCGGGTGGCTGAACGCGCGGGTCTTCGTGGGAACGCTGGAGGTGGTGCGCCCGCAGGAGCAGGTGCTGATCCGCGCGTTCCTGCTGGCCTGAGCGCGGGCCGCCGTGGGCGCGGCGGCGGCTTTCGCGGCGGGCGGGCGGTCGGCTGCGGCGGCGCATCGGGATGCGCCCTACGCCTGCTTGCGCAGCTCGGTCTTCAGCACCTTGCCGTAGGCGTTCTTCGGCAGCTCGTCGAGGAACCGCCAGTGTTTGGGCTTCTTGAAAGAGGCCATGCGCGCGCGGCACCAGGCGTCGAGCGTCTCGGGCCCGCAGTCCGCGCCCGGGTGCAGGACCACGAAGGCCAGCACGTCCTCGCCCCACTCCGCGCTCGGCACGCCGATCACCGAGACCTCGGCGACCCCGGCGTGCGCCAGCAGCGTCTCCTCGACCTCGCGGGGGTAGATGTTGGTCCCGCCCGAGATGATCACGTCCTTCGAGCGGTCGGTCAGGGTCAGGAACCCGTCGGCGTCGAGCCGCCCGACGTCGCCGGTGCGCAGCCAGCCGTCCACCAGCGTCTCGGCGGTGGCCTCGGGGCGGTTCCAGTAGCCCTTCATCACCGTCGCGCCGCGCACCACGATCTCGCCCGGCGCGTCCACGGGCACGTCGGCCATCGCCTCGTCCACCACCCGCACCTCGACGCAGGCCTGGGCGTAGCCGACCGAGCCGCGCCGCGCCTCCGCCCGCGGGTGGGCGCGGTCGGCGACCATGTCCCGGGGCAGGACGGTGATAGTCATCGGGCTCTCGCCCTGGCCGTAGATCTGCACGAAGCGCGGGCCCATCAGGTCCACCGCCTCGTCGAGATCGGCGAGGTACATCGGCCCGCCCCCGTAGATCACGGTGCGCACCCCCTCGCCCCGCCAGCCCGAGGCGCGGGCATGCGCCACCAGCCGGCGGATCATGGTGGGGGCCGCGAAGAACACGAGGTCGCCCAGCGCGCGGGCCAGCGCCTCGATCTCCGCCGGATCGAACCCCTGCCCCGGCGGGATCACGTGGCAGGCGCCCAGACGGATGTAGTGGAAGGTGTAGAGGCCCGCCCCGTGGGACATCGGCGCCGCGTAGAGGGGATGGTCGCTCGCCCGCGCCGGGTCGACGTCGAGCGGGTAGGTCATGGCCATCGCCCGCAGCGCGCCGTGGGTCAGCATCACCCCCTTCGGCCGCCCGGTGGTGCCGGAGGTGTAGAACAGCCAGGCGAGGTCGTCCTCGCGCGCCTCCCGCGGCGGCGTTGTCCGGTCCCCGGGTCCCGGCGTCGCGGCCTCGGCGAAGTCCCCGGAGTGCAGCCCCACCTCCAGGCAGTCCGCCGGCCAGTCGGGCCGGGTCGAGAGATCGCCCGTCTCGGTCACCGCCAGCCGGGCGCCGGCGTCGGCGACGATCCAGGCGGCCTCGGCGGGGTGGAGCTTGTGGTTCACCGGCACGATCGCCGCCCCGATCCACAGCGCCGCGTGCATCACCGCCAGGTAGTCCGGCCCGTTCTTCGCGAACAGCACCACCCGGTCGCCCGGCCCCACGCCCCTCGCGGCGAAGCCCCGCGCCAGCGCCCGGGTGCGGGCGGCGTAGTCGCCATAGGTCGCGTGCAGCGCCTCGCCCACCCTCACGGCGGGGGCCTCGGGGCGGCGCGCGGCGGTCTGGTGCAGCCAGAGGGCGATGTTCATCTCGGGGTCCCGGTTCCTGCGTCCTGCTCCGGTTCTAGCGCAGCCGGCGCCTTGCGCGCGACACCTGCCGTCGGCGCAGGTCGCATCCGCTATCGCCAGCGCGCCCGTCCCGCGCCATGCTGGGCGCAAAGACAAGAGACGGGAGGATTCAGATCATGACGACCGACACGCAGGCCGAGGCGGCCGAATTGCTCAGCGGCGCCCTCGACCTCGCCCCGATGGAGCGGGTGGTCTTCGGACGCCCCGCGGCGGAGGCGGTGGTCGAGGAGATGGCCCGGGCCGGCCTGAAGCGGGCCTTCGTGACCTCGACCCGCTCGCTCGCCCGGGCGGAGGGCGGCCCGCTCGCCCGCGTGATCGCGGGCCTGGGCGACGCCTGCGTGGGGATCTACGACCACGTCTCGGCCCATTCGCCCGAGGCGGAGGTGATCGAGATCGCCCGCGCCGCGCGCGCCGCCGGCGCCGACGTGCTGGTGCCGGTGGGCGGCGGCTCGGTCATCGACACGACCAAGGCGGTGCAGATCTGCCTCGAGGAAGGCGTCGACACGGTCGAGGGGCTGCGCGCCCAGGCCGACCGCTGGAAGCCCTCCTCCGACCTGCGGCCGAAGGGGGAGATCCGGGCGATCTCGGTCTCGACCACGCTGTCGGCGGCCGAGTTCACCGGGATCGCCGGCATCTCCAACCCCGAGGCGGGGGTGAAGCACGGCTTCTCCAAGCCGGTCCTGATCCCGCGGGTGGCGGTGCTGGACCCGGCCTCGACCGACACGACGCCGCTGGAGCTGCTGGTCTCGACCGGCATGCGGGCGATGGACCACGCCTGCGAGGCGTTCTGCTCGCCCACAGCCAACCCGATGACCGACCTCTACGCGCTGGGCGCCGCGCACCGGCTGTCGCGCGCCCTGCCCGCGATCCGCGAGCGGCCCGACGACCTGCTGGCCCGCCAGGACGCGCAGTTCGGCATGTGGCAGGCGATCCTGGCGCTGACCGGGGGCGCGGGCTCGGGCGCGAGCCACGGCATCGGCTACGCGCTGGGGGCGGGCTTCGGGGTGCCCCACGGGGTGACGAGCTGCGTGATGCTGCCCGCGGTGATGCGCTGGAACGCGGCGGTGAACGGGGAGCGGCAGCGCACCCTCGCCGCCGCGCTGGGGGACCCCGGCCGCGCCGCCGGCGACCTGCTGGCCGAGCTGGTGCAGGTCCTCGGCGTGCCCGGCAGCCTGCAGGCGGCCGGCCTGACCGAGGCGGACCTGCCCACGCTGGCCGAGAAGGCGATGGGCTACGGCCCGGTGCGCCGCAACCCCCGCAAGATCGCGGGGCCCCAGGACGTGCGGGAGATCCTGGAACTCGCGTTCTGAGACCGGAGGGCGGGGGCGCAGGCGCCCTCGCCCGCCTCGCCGGGAAGTCCGGGGCAGGAGGGCGGGCTGTAAGAACCAAACGTCGCGCTCCGCTTTCGCGAAAGTCGACGGAACCGCAGCGCGCCCCGAAATAGGGCGCGATCGACGTTCGCGCTGATGTTCACCTTACTTTACTGAAATAATTAGAAAACAATTTGGGTCAGGGCGCCGTCCCTCCAAGCGACGGCTCCGGCCCGGCGCCCCGCCTGTAGCGCCTTCGCCGGGGCCGCCCTCCCCCGCGCCGAAGGCGCGAGGCCGCGCGCAGCGCGGCCCGGCGCCCGGCGTCAGCCTATTCCGCGGCCTTCGCCTCTCCACCCAGCGCCGCCGAGAAGCCCTTCGCCCCGGAATAGGGATGCGAGGACGACAGCCCCCCGTCCACCACCAGCGCATGGCCGTTCACGTAGCTCGACAGCGGCGAGGCGAGGAACAGCGCGGCCGAGGCGATCTCGTCCGGCACGCCGCCGCGCTGCAGCGGGTTCATCATCCCGATCGGCACCTCGATCCCCTGCTTCTGGGCGTATTCGTAGATCGGGCGGGTCATCTCGGTGGCGATCAGGCCCGGGCAGATGCAGTTCACCCGCACGCCGGTCCCCGCCAGCGCCTGCGCCGCGGTCTGCGTCAGGTTCACCACCCCCGCCTTCGAGGCGGAGTAGCCCGCCGGCCCCGCGTTGGCCCGGATGCCCGCCACCGAGGCGGTCATGATGATCGAGCCGCCGCCCCGCGCCGTCATCTTCGGCGCCGCGTGGCGGATCGCGAGGTAAGGGCCGATCAGGTTCACCCGCAGCACCTCGGCCCAGACGTCCGGGCCCGCGTCCAGGAACTCCCGCACGCCGCCGGTGATGCCGGCGTTGGCGAATACCACGTCGAGCCCGCCGAACTCCGCCTCCGCGGCCTCCATCGCGGCGGCGACGTCGGGCTCGTTCCCTGCGTCCATCCGCCGGGCCGAGGCGCGGCCTCCCGCGGAGCGGATCTCCTCGGCCACGCCCTCGACCGTCTCGGCCCAGTCGCAGCAGACCACCGCCGCGCCGGCGGCCGCGAACATCAGCGCGCTCGCCCGTCCGATGCCCGAGCCCGCGCCGGTCACCACCGCCACCTTGCCCGACAGGTCCACGCCTTCCTGCGGCTTCATGCTCTCTCCTCCCTTTCAAATGGGCGGGGCGCGCTCGCCGGATGGACGGCGCCCCCGCGCTCTTGCTATTTCGGGACCATGACACTGGACGCCCCGCAGATCACGGATCCATCCGACCGCTGGCGCAAGAAACGCGAGCGGATCCTCGACGCGGCCGACGAGCTGATCTCGTCCCGCGGGCTGAAGGGGCTGACCTTCGGGGCGGTGGGCGAGGCGGTGGGGCTGAACACCACCTCGATCACCTACTACTTCAAGCGCAAGGAGCAGCTGGCCGCCGCCGCGCTCGACCGCGCGGTCGCGCGCCTCGACGCCGCCGCCGAGGCCGCCGGCGCCGCCCCCGATCCGCGCGCGCGCGTCGCGCTGTTCATCGCCCAGCGGCTGGAGCAGGAGCGGCGGGTGCGCGCCGGCGAGGATCGCCACATCGCCATCCTGTCGGAGATCCGCGCCCTCGACGATCCCGTGCGGCAGGAGCTGATCGACCGTTACAAGGCGATGCGCGCCAAGACGGCGGGCTTCTTCGCGCCCGGCCCCTTCGATCCCGCCGCCGCGGCCCGCACGCCCGCGCCGCCCCGCGACGTGGCCTGCGCGCAGGTGCTGCTGGACGTCACCCACTGGATGCGCGCCTGGCTGCACCATTACCGGACCGAGGATTTCGACCGCATCGGCGCGCGGATGGTGGACATCCTGTCCGACGGGCTCGCCGCCCCCGGCGGCGGCTGGGCGCCGCGCCCGCTGGAGATCGACCCGCCCGAGGTCGACGGCCCCTCGGGCGAGCCGGGGCCGGAGGCGTTCCTGCGCGCGGCCACCGTGCTGGTGAACGTGCGCGGCTACCGCGGCGCCTCGGTCGAGCGGATCGCGGCGCAGCTGGGCGTCTCGAAGGGCAGCTTCTATCACCACCTCGAGGGCAAGGACGACCTGGTCCTCGACTGCTTCGGGCGCAGCTACGAGCGGGTGGCCCGCGCCCAGACCCTGGCGATGGAGCTGCCGGGCACGGGGTGGGAGCGGCTCGCCGACTGCGTGGGCGCGCTGCTGGCGCGCCAGTTCGACGCCCGCTTCCCGCTCCTGCGCATCACCGCCCTGCACGCCCTGCCCCAGGACCTGCGCGCCCGCGCCCTGCGCGGGGCGGACCGCATGGCGCGGCGCTACGCGGGCATGATCTCGGACGGGATCGCCGACGGCTCGGTGCGGCCGGTGGACCCGATGATCGCCTCCCAGTGCCTCGCGGTGATGATCAACGGCGCCTACGACGTGCATCCCTGGGCGCAGGCCCTGCCGATGCCGCGGGACGAGGCGATCGCCCTCTACGCCTCGGTGCTGGCCTTCGGCATGTTCCGCGGCGCGACGCCCGAGGGCTGACGCCGGACGAAGGTCCTGACGCTGGAGGTCGTCGAGGCGGAGGCAGCCTCGCGGACGGGCGCTCCCGCCTCCGCGGTCCCGCGTCGCGCCTGCGGTGGACCGCGCCTGCAATCGTTTGCACCGAAACCCGCATCACCCATGGAACGGCCGGCTCGACGCCTTCCCGCCCCAACGCCCAAGGCTGGCCGCGCGGCAGCGGACCTCCGTCCGCCTCGCCGGTCCAATCCGGCCGATAGGACGAAGGATCGTGCAGGAAGCTATTTTAATCCGGGTTAAAATATGCGACACGAGCCTCCGGGGGAGCGCGCCGGCGCTGGACCGCGCCGCGGGCGCCTCCCCCGCGACGCAGGCAAGGAGACCCCGAATGCCCCTCGCGACCGCCAACGGCGTCCGCCTCCACTACGCGCTCTCGGGCCCCGAGACCGGCGAACCGCTGCTTCTGATCTGCGGCCTGGGCATGCAGGCGATCCGCTGGCCGGAGGGGTTCCTCGACGCGCTCGCCGCCCGCGGCTTCCGCACCATCGCGATGGACAACCGCGACGTCGGCCTGTCGCAGGGCTTCGACGAGGCCGGCGTGCCCGACCTCCAGGCCATGGCGGCCGAGCGCAACGCCGGCCGCTGGCCGCAGGCGCCCTACGACCTCTCGGACATGGCCGCCGACTGCGCCGGGCTGCTGGACGCGCTGGGGATCGAGGCGGCGCATGTCATGGGCATGTCGATGGGCGGCATGATCGCCCAGCTGGTCGCCTGCGATCACCGGGCGAAGGCGCTGTCGCTGACCTCGATCATGTCGACCACTTCCGAACCCGGCCTGCCCCCCGGCACGCCCGCGGCGATGGAGGCGCTGTCGACGCCCCGCCCCCATCCCGACGACGACCTCGAGACCTTCCTGGCGCTGTCGGCGAAGGTCTCGCGCGCCATCGGCTCGCCCGCCTTCCCCGCGCCGGAAGCCGAGATCCACGCCCGCGCCCTGGCCGACGCCCGCCGCGCCTGGCGCCCGCAGGGCTTCGCGCGCCAGTACGCCGCGATCATGGCCTCGCCCGGCCGGGCGGCGAAGCTGGCCGCGCTCGACCTGCCGGCGACGGTGATCCACGGCGTGCAGGATCCGCTGGTCCCGTTCGAGGGCGGCAAGGCCACCGCCGAGGCGATCCCCGGCTGCGAGCTGGTCGCCATCGAGGGCATGGGCCACGACCTGCCGACCGAGCTGCACGAGCGCATCGCCGACGCCATCGCCGCCGTCGCCGCCCGGGCCAGGACGGCCTGACGCCGGCCGCCCGCGCCGTCGGCCATGTCCCGGCCGCATCCCGTCCGGATCGCGTCGACCTCGCCCGCCGCGGGCGAGGCGACGCGGCTCCGGCCGCCGGCGGGGGCGGGGGCGGGCCGGCGGCGGTCGGCCGCGATCAGGCGGGACGCTTCTTGAGCAGGTACTTGTGGAACCCCTCCAGCACCTTGGTCCCGTCCTGGTTCCACACCGTCGCCTCGCAGGTCATCACCCCCGTGGTGCGGCCGGGCTTCAGCTCCGAGATCTTCAGCTGCGGATAGAGCGTGTCGCCCGCGTAGACCGCGCCCAGGAACTTCGAGCCCTGCTCGAGGAACGCCACCAGCGCGTCGCCCATCACGTGGGGCAGCTGGCCCGCGCCCGCGCAGGTCTGGATCACCACCTGGTAGCCATGGGCCAGCAGCTCGCGGTGACCGTGCGCCGCGCACCAGTGCCGGTCGTAGTGGATCGGGTGGTTGTCGCCCGAGGCGAGCTGGAAGGCCGAGAACAGCGCGTCGGTCATGGTGCGCGAGGGGATGTAGAAGACCTCCCCCACCTCGTAGTCCTCGAACCAGCGGGTCTCGCAGAGGCGAAGGGACATCGGGTCGATGCGGTCGGGGGTGTCGGCCATCGGAGGCTCCTTGGGACAGGGCGGGCGCGCAGAGCGCGGCGGGCGCCGCGAGGCCCCGGGTCGAGCCCGGGGCGCCAGACCCGGGGGCCGCGCGGTCGCCGGACAGGGGGAAGGACGGCCCGCCGCTCGGGCGGGCCGCGGACGCTCAGTCGAGCACCAGTCCGAATTCCTCGGCCAGCGCCGCGGTCTGCTGGCCGGCCTCGGGCGAGGGCGCGTCGAACGGCTGGCGGGAGGGGGTGCGGGGCACCGGCAGGCTCGCCGCGCCCAGGTCCATCACCGGCGAGGCGCGCATCGCCACCACCTGCGGGTCGCTCAGCCAGTCGCCGTAGTCGTTGACCGGCCGGGCGAGGATGCCCTGCGCGGTCAGCCGCTCGCTCCAGACGTCGGCGGTGTCGGTGGCGAAGATCGCCTCCATCGCCGCGCGCATCTCGTCGTAGTTCGCGTTGCGCGCGGCGAAGCTGTTGAAGCAGGGATCGTCGATCCACGCCTCGCGGTCCAGCGCCCGGCAGATGCCGGCCCACTCGATCTCGCGCACCAGGGTCAGCGCCAGGTGGCGGTCGGAGGCCATGTAGATCCCCGCCGGCGGGTTGATCGACAGGACCCGCCCGCCGGTGATCTCCCACTCCAGCACCTTGGGCGCCATCAGGGCCGCGGCCGACTGCACCAGCGACACGTCGAGCCGGCGCGCCTCGCGCTTGCCCTCGGTGGGGAACAGGGCGGCGAGCGCGGCCTGCGCGGCGTAGAGGCCGGTCACCGCGTCCACCAGCGGCTGGCCGAAGCGCACCGGCTGGCCGCGGTCGTCGCGGGTGATCGACATCATGCCCGTGTAGGCCTGAGCGTAGGTGTCCACCATCGGCTCGGGCGCGCGCGGCCCCTCCAGCCCGAAGCCGGAGATGGTCAGGTAGACGATGCCGGGGTTCAGCGCCTTCACCGCCTCGAACCCCAGGCCCATCTTCTCGGTCACGCCGGGGCGCCCGCTCTCGATCAGCAGGTCGGCCTGGGCGGCCAGCTTCAGCGCCGCGTCGAGTCCGGCGCGGGACTTCAGGTCGAGCGTCAGGCTCTCCTTCCCGCGGTTGTAGTAGAGCGAGAAGGCCGTCGCCCCGGGCGCTGCGGCCGCGCCCAGGTTGCGGATCCAGTCGCCCGCGGGGGGCTCGACCTTGATCACCCGGGCGCCGAGCTCGGCCATGGTCATGCCGCAGGACGGGCCCGCGATGCCCTGGCTCAGGTCCAGCACCAGGCGGCCCTTGAGGGGGAGCGCATCGCTCATCGCCCGAGCCCTCCGAGCACGGCGGCCTTCAGCGCGCGCAGGATCTGGCCCAGCGCGACGGCCAGGGCGTTCCCGCCAGCCGGCAGACGCATGTCTTTCCTCCCAACCGGATTTCGGTTCTCGTGGTTTGACCCGGGATCGGCCGCGTGGTTGTCTTTCGGCCGACAGGTAAGGCCAGCATAAGGCCGCGACTGCGGGAGGCAAGAGATGCGAGACGAGGTCGACCCCGCGGCGGGTCGCGAGGCAGGCGCCCCCGCGGCGGGACGCGACGCCGACGACTGGGCGCGGGACCCCGCCGCCCAGCGCCTGTGCGAGGCTTGGCGCCGCCACGGCTGGCGCGCCGCGCGGCTCGATCCGCTGGGCCTGGCCGCGCCCGAGGCGCCGCCCGCGCTCGACCTTCCCGGCCCCGAGCCGCTGCGCGCCGCCCTGCGCGCCATCTACGGCGGCGGCCTGGGGTGGGAGATCGGCCACGTCCAGGACCCCGCCCGCTTCGACTGGCTGGCCGCCGAGGCCGAGATCGCCGAGCCCCCCTCCGACGCCGACCGCGCCCGGGCGCTGGCCCTGATCGCCTCGGCCGAGCTGCTGGAGGGCGACGTCAAGCGCCGCCTGCCCACCACCAAGACGTTCGGAATGTCCGGCGCAGAGGGCTTCGCGCTGCTGATGGACGAGGCGATCCGCGCCTCGGGCGCCCGCCGGGTCGTGGCGGGGGGCATGCACCGCGGCCGCATCACCCAGATGGCGCTGGTCCTCGGCAAACCCCTGACCCGCGTCGCGGCGGAGCTGCGCGGGGCGCCGGACCTGCCGGCGTCGCTCGGCGCGGCCTCGGACGTGCCCTATCACCTCGGCTTCGACGGGGTGCGCGAGGACGGGGTCGAGGTCTGGACGGCGCCGCATCCCTCGCACCTCTCCATCGTCGGCCCGGTCGCGCTGGGCCGCGCCCGGGCCGAGGGGGCGGGGCGCGATCCGGCCGTCCTGCCGATGGTCCTGCACACCGACGCCGCGCTCGCCGGCCAGGGCGTGAACATGGAGATGCTCCAGCTCGCCCGCCTGCCCGGCTACTCGGTCGGGGGCACGCTGCACCTGCTGCTCGACAACCAGGTGGGCTTCACCACCGACGGGCCCGAGGCGCGCTCCGCCCGCACCGCCGCCGACGTCGCCAAGATCACCGAGACGCCGATCCTGCACGTGAACGGCGACGACCCCGACGCGATCCTGCTCGCCGCCCGCGCCGCCGCCCGCTGGCGCGCCCGCTGGGGCGAGGACATCCTCGTGCGCCTGATCGCCTACCGCCGCCGCGGCCATAACGAGATGGACGAGGCGCGCTTCACCCAGCCGCGCATGTACGCCGCCATCGACGCCCTGCCCCCGCTTTCGGAGCGCTTCGCTGCCGCCGCCGGCCTGCCCGCCCCGGACCTTTCGGCCCTGCGCGCCGAGCTCGACGCCGCCTTCGCCGCGCCCCCGGCCACCCCCAACGCCCCCGAGGCGCCGGGCCTGGCCGCAGGCGCCGAGGCGCCGATGCTCGCCCACCACGACACCGGCGTGGCCCTCGACGAGCTTCAGCGCCTCGCCCGCGCCCTCGCCCAGCCGCCCGCGGGCATGACCCTGCACCCCAAGATCCAGCAGTTCCTGACCAGGCGCCGCAAGATGGCCCGCGGCGAGGCGCCCGTGGACTGGGCCTTCGCCGAGGCGCTGGCCTTCGCCTCGCTGCTGGCCGAGGGGCGCCCCCTGCGCTTCTCCGGCCAGGACGCCGTCCGCGGCGCCTTCGCCCAGCGCCACCTGCGCCTGCACGACCAACAGACGGGCGAAGTCCACCACAGCCTCGCGCAATTCGGCGAGGCGGAGGTCTTCAACTCCCCCCTCATCGAGAACGCCGCGCTGGGCTTCGAGTACGGCTACGCCACCGCCGCGCCGGGCCTCGACGTGTGGGAGGCGCAGTTCGGCGACTTCCTCAACGTCTTCCAGCCGATGTTCGACCAGTACCTGACCGGGGGCGAGGACCGCTGGCTGCTGACCTCGCGCCTGACCATGCTGCTGCCGCATGGCTGGGACGGCGGCGGACCCGACCACTCGACCGGCCATGTCGAGCGGGTGCTGGCGCGCTGCGCCAAGGCCAACCTGATCGCCGCCAACCCCTCGACCCCGGCGCAATACTTCCACCTGCTCCGCCGCCAGATGGCGCTGCCCAGCCCCAAGCCGCTGGCGGTGTTCACCCCCAAGCTGCTGCTGCGCCTCGCCGCCTGCACGTCGGCGCCCGAGGAATTCGCCCCCGGAACCGGTTTCGCGCCGGTGCTGGCCGAGGACGTCTCGGGCGCCCAGCGCATCCTCCTGTGCTCCGGCAAGGTCTACTGGCTGCTGGCCAAGGCCCGCGCCGACCGGGGCCTCGAGGGCCGCGTGGCGCTGGTCCGGCTGGAACAGCTCCACCCCTTCCCGGCCGAGGCGCTGGCCGCCGCCCTCGCCGGCGCGCCCGGCGAGCTGGTCTTCGTGCAGGAGGAGCCCGAGAACCTCGGCCCCTTCCCCTGGCTCGACCGCCGGATCGAGCGGGCGCTGGGCCGCCCCGCGCGCCTCGTCTCCCGCCCCGAGGCCGCCTCCCCCGCCGTCGGCTGGCACGCCTGGCATGACGCCGAGGAGAAGACCCTGATCGACGCCGCCCTGGACCTGGAGGCCTCCGCATGACCCGCGTTCCCGACGAGGTGCTGGACAGCCTCCGCACCCTCGCCACCCCCACGCTCGCCAACGCCATCGACGAGACCGGCGCCGGCGGCGTGATGCTGGGCCTGCACGCCGCCGGCCCCGGCCTGCGCTGCGTCGGCCGCGCGGTCACCGCGCGCGAGGTCACCGGGCCCAAAGGCTCCTTCCCCACCTCCGACTTCAAGGTCGGGCACATGATCGACGCCGCCGGCCCCGGCGACGTGATCGTGGTGGCGAACGGGGGCGCGCCCGTCTCCACCTGGGGCGGCATGGCCTCCTACGCCGCCAAGCTGAAGGGGATCGAGGGCCTGATCGTCGACGGCGGCGTGCGCGACCGCGAGGAGATCCTCGAGTTCGGCTTCCCCGTCTTCTCCGCCCACATGGTCCCCACGCCAGGCAAGACCCGCATCCGGGTCGAGGCGATCAACGAGCCGATCGTCGCCGCCGGCATCCCCGTCTCCCCCGGCGACGTGATCGTCGCCGACGGGACCGGGGTGGTGGTCCTGCCCGCCGACCGCGCCGAAGAGATCGCCGAGCTCGCCCTCGGCTACGCCCGCGACGACGCCCGCGCGATGGAGGAGATGCGCAACGGCCTCTCCTTCCGCGACGCGCTGCAGAAATTCGCCAAGATCTGAAAGACCAAGATGGACGACCGTCTCTATCCCCTGCCCGGCGCCGCCCCCGTCCCGCCCGAGGTGATCGCCCGCCTGAAGGCCGCCGTCGGCCCGAAGGGCTTCACCGAGGACCCCTCCGCCCTCGACGGCCACGTCACCGCCTGGCGCGACGGCTGGAAGGGCGAGGTCCCGCTGGTGATGCGCCCCGAGTCCACCGCCGAAGTCGCGGCCATCGTGAAGATCTGCGCCGAGACCGGAACCCCCATCGTCCCCCAGTCCGGCAACACCGGCCTGACCGGCGGCGGGCAGCCGCACATGGGCCGCTCGGAGATCATCCTCTCCCTCGCCCGGATGAACCGCATCCGGGAGGTCGACCCGCTGAACGACTCGATGACGGTCGAGGCCGGCGTGGTCCTGCAGACGGTGCAGGAGGAGGCCGCGAGGCACGACCGCCTGTTCCCCCTGTCGCTGGCCGCCGAGGGGACCTGCCAGATCGGCGGGAACCTCTCGACCAACGCCGGCGGCGTGCAGGTCCTGCGCTACGGCAACGCCCGCGCGCTGGTGCTGGGGCTGGAGGTGGTGACCGCGCAGGGCGAGATCTGGGACGGCCTGCGGGCGCTGCGCAAGGACAACGCCGGCTACGACATGAAGCAGGTGTTCCTCGGCTCGGAGGGCACGCTGGGGATCATCACCGCCGCCACGCTGAAGCTGTTCCCGATGCCCAAGGACAGCGCCGTGGCGCTGGTCGCCGTCCCCTCCGCCAAGGCCGGGATCGAGCTTCTGGCCCTGATGAAGTCGGCGATGGGCGAGACCGTCACCGCCTTCGAGCTGATGCACGAGATCTGCTTCACGCTCGCCGCCCAGACCATGGGCCACGAGGATCCGATGCCCGGCTCCGAATGGCGCGTCCTGCTGCAGGTCGACGGCCCCGGCCCGCAGGGCAAGATGGCGGAGGCGCTGGAGGCCGCGCTGGGCGAGGCGCTGGAACAGGGCATCGCCACCGACGCGATCCTCCCTTCCTCGGTCGAACAGGCGCAGAAGCTCTGGCGCATCCGCGAGGACCAGGCGGAGGTGCAGCAGCGCGCCGGCGCCGGGATCAAGCACGACATCTCGGTCCCCGTCTCCCGCATCCCCGAGTTCGTCGAGAAGGCCGACGCGGCGCTGGAAGCCGTCTACCCCGGCTTCCGCCCCTGCACCTTCGGCCATGCCGGCGACGGCAACCTGCACTACAACCCGATCCGCCCCGAGGACTGGACCGACGCCGACTGGAAGGCCGAGACCCACGCCATCAACCGCATCGTCCACGACCTGGTGGCCGAGATGAACGGCTCGATCACCGCCGAGCATGGCGTCGGCCGGTTGAGGATGCACGAGATGGCTCGCCTGAAGGACCCGGTCGAGATGGCGCTGATGCGCCGGCTGAAGGCCGCGATGGACCCCGACGGCCTCCTCAACCCCGGCAAACTGCTGCCTTGAGACAAGGACTTGGCCCGAATCCGGCGCCCCGCGGCGGGTTCGGGCTGAATGGCGGCTGACGACGGTTGACTTGGCCCCGCCGGCCTGTCTCTCCTGACGTTCGGACAGGGCGGCGTCGCCGCCCGCCATGCCATCCAAGGCGCCGAAAAGAGCGCCCCGGACCGACACAGGGAGGTGTCATGACCCACCGCCGCAACCTGCGGAAGGGCGCGAAAGCCGTCCTCGCCGCCGCCGTTCTCGGCCTCGTCGCGCCTTCGGCCGCCTCGGCCGCCAACGTCGACGGCCCCAGCGTGTTCTGGAAGTTCTCGATGTGGGGCAACCCCCGCGCCTTCTCGGCGGGCGTCGAGCACATGGCCAAGCGTCTCGAGGAGGAGACCGGCGGCCAGTTCAAGATGCGCATCTTCTACGGCGAGCAGATCTCCAAGGCGAAGGAGAACCTCGACGGGCTGAAGGCCGGCGCGTTCGAGGCCGCCGCCTACTGCAACTTCTACCACCCCGGCAAGAACCCGGCGAACATGGTCATGACCATGCCGTTCCTGCCGATCCCCGACTTCGACACCGCCTGGAAGGTCCGCATGGGCCTTTACGAGCATCCGATCCTGGTCGACGAGATGTCGGCGTGGAACGCGATGTACTACGTGACCACCAACCTGCCGCAGTACGAGTTCATGGGCGCCGGCGATCCGCCGCTGAAGCCCGAGGACTTCGCGGGCCTGCGCGTGCGGGCCGGCGGCGGCGTGGGCGAGGCGATGGAGAAGCTGGGCGCGATCCGTCAGTCGATGCCCGCGACCGAGGTCTACACCGCCCTGCAGCGCGGCACGATCGACGCCGAGAGCCTGCCCTACACCTACGCCCACGCCTCCTACAAGATCCAGGAAGTGGCCGACTGGTTCACCTCGAACATGAGCCCCGGCACCTCGGACTGCCCGGTGGTGATCTCGAAGACGGCCTACGAGGCGCTCCCCGACCAGTACAAGCAGCTGCTCGAGGACCTGAAGCCCGAGATCAAGGACGTCTACAAGGCGGCCTACGAGGAGGCGGACGCCAAGAACCTGCCCCTGTTCCGCGAGACGCTGACCGAGGTGACCTACACCGAGGAGCAGCTCGACGCCTTCCGCAAGGTCGCCGGCAAGCCGGTGTGGGACGAGTGGGTCGCCGCGAACCAGGACAAGTTCGACGCGCAGGCCGTTCTCGACCTGGTGATGTCGCTCGCCAAGGGCGAGGGGAGCTGACGACCTGAGCGCCGGGGCCGGCGCGGGGACCGGGCGGGGCGCGCCGCGCCCCCGCCCCTCCCGCGCCGGCCCCGGCGCGCCGCTTTCCGCAATCTCCGGCCGCCTCGCCGCCCCCGCGCCCCTTGCGGGCCCGGCCGCGGCGCCACCGGCCGGAGCGCAGAACTTCATTTTCCAGGAACGCCCCGCCCACCGGCCGCCCCGCGGCCCGGCGCCGGGGTCTTTCCTCGGCGCGGATGCGAAAGGAACCCCATGGCGGGCGTGGGCACGGTCGGGAGCCATCCCGGCGGAACGGACGGCGGAGGTCCGCTGGGCGCGATCTCGGGGCTGCTGGCGCGGCTCGAGGACGGGCTGAACATCTTCGCGGCGGTGACGATCTTCGTGCTGATGATCGGCACCACGATCTCCATCGCCAGCCGGATCGCGGGGTTCCCGATCACCGGCTACCTCGACATCTCCGAGCAGGCGATCGCGATCTTCGCCTTCCTGGGCGCCGCCTACGCGCAGCGCCTGGGCGCCCATATCCGCATGGAGCTGATCATCGGCGCCCTGCCCGGCCGCCTGCGCTGGCTGGTCGAGGCGCTGGCCACCTTCGCGGGCCTGTGCCTGGTGGTGGTGCTGATCCGCTATTCCTGGGAGTTCTTCCTCAACGCCTACGAAATCGGCGACTCCACCGTCGACATCGAGTTCCCGACCTGGCCCGCCAAGCTGCTGGTGCCGATCGCCTTCTCGATCTGGGCCCTGCGCCTGGCGATCGAGACGGTCGGCTACCTGCGCCTCGCGATCTGGCCCTCGCTCGAGCCCGTGGCGGTGCCCCTGCAGCTGACCCCCGCCCAGGAGGCCGAGCGCGAGATCCGCGAGGCCGGGATCGAGCGCGACGACGACGCCCTGGTGCATGAGCGCGAGCTCCATGCCCACGAGAGGGAGGGCCGCCGGTGAACTTCCAGGCGCTGATCGACGGCCAGCCGGAGGCGATCTTCGGCATCGGCTACATGAACCCAACCGAGGTCGGCGTGCTGTGCATGGCGCTGCTGCTGATCCTGGTGGTCCTGGGGGTGCGGGTGGTCTTCGCGGCCGGCATCGTGGGGCTGGTCGGCCTGGTCGAGCTGATCGGCTGGCACGGCGCTGCCTCGGCCGTGGGGCAGATCCCGTTCTCCAAGTCCGTCAGCTTCGTGCTGGGGCTGCTGCCGATGTTCATCCTCATCGGCTACCTGGCCTTCCACGCGGGCATGACGCGGCAGCTCTTCGCCGCCGCGCGGGCCTGGATCGGCTGGGTGCCGGGCGGCCTCGCGGTGGCGTCCGTGTTCGCGGCGGCGGGCTTCGCGGCGGTCTCGGGCGCCTCGGTCGCGACGGCGGCGGTGTTCTCCCGCGTGGCGATCCCCGAGATGCTGGCGGCGGGCTACAACAAGCGCCTCGCGGCCGGCGTGGTGGCGGCGGCGGGCACGCTCGCCTCTCTGATCCCGCCCTCGACCATCCTCGTGATCTACGCGGTCATCGTCGAGGAATCCGTGGGCGCGCTGCTGCTGGCGGGCTTCCTGCCGGGCATCTTCTCGGCCGTGGTCTACGCGGGCATCATCATCGTGTGGTCGATGATGAACCCCGACGCGGGCCCCGCGATCAAGGGCATCTCCTGGGGGGAGCGGTTCCGTTCCCTGCCCGGGCTGTTCCCGATCATCGCGGTGGTGGTGATCATCGTCTCGGCCGTCTACGGCGGCTGGGCGACGCCGACCGAGGCGGGCGCGCTGGGCGCCTTCGTGGTGCTGGTGGTGGCCTGGATCAACGGCATGCGCTGGGCCTCCCTGCGCGCGGCGCTGATGGAGACCTCGAAGCTCGTCGTGATGATCTTCTCGCTGATCTGGGGCGTGCTGATCTTCGGGCGGTTCCTGGGCTTCTCGGGCCTGCCCGAGGCCTTCGCGACCTGGATCCTGGGCTTCGACGCGGACCCCTACCTGATCCTCGGCGGCATCCTGATGGGCTATGTCGTGCTGGGCATGTTCATGGACGCGATCGGGCTGCTGCTGCTGACGCTGCCGGTGGTCTACCCGGCGGTGATCGCGCTGAACGGGGGCCCGGACGTCTCGGCCGCCGACAGCGCCTTCGGGATGACCGGGGCGCAGTGCTCGGTCTGGTTCGGCATCATCGTGGTGAAGATGGCCGAGGTCTGCCTTATCACGCCGCCCATCGGGCTGAACTGCTTCGTGGTCAACGGCGTGCGCCCCGACATCCCGCTGTCGGACGTGTTCAAGGGCATCTTCCTGTTCTTCATCGCCGACGCCCTGACCATCGTGCTGCTGATCGTGTTCCCGCAGATCATCACCTGGCTGCCGGACCTGATGTACGGCTGATGGAACGACCGCAGATGCAGGCCGGCCCCGCGGCGTCGCCGCGGGGCGCAGGGCCGGCCGGGTCTCCCCCGGCCGGCCCGTCCGTTCCCGAGTTCCAGGGGCGCGAGATGGCGGGCGCGGGCCTCGCCGTCGTCGCGTTGTGCTTCGCGATGAACATGATCGCCCGCGGCCTGGGCGAGAGCTTCGCGGTGTTCCTGCTGCCGGTGACCGAGGACCTGGGCTGGAGCCGGAGCGAATTCTCCTCGATCTACGCCGTCTACATGATCGCGCAGGGACTGGCGGCGCCGCTGGCGGGCGCGATGTTCGACCGCCACGGCGCCCGCGCGGTCTGGGTTCCGGGGCTGATGCTGTTCGGCGCGGGGCTGCTGATCGCCTCGATGATGACCGAGTGGTGGATGGCGGTGCTGGGCCCCGGCGTGATGGTCGGCTTCGGCGTCGCCGGCGCCGGCATGGCGGTGGGCGCGGGCCTGATCGCGCGCTGGTTCCGGGGCGAGCTGACCATGGCCATGGCCGGCGCCTACGCGGGCCTCTCGGTGGGCATGATCACCGTCGCCCCCCTGGCCGCCGCGATCATCGAGGCCGAGGGCTGGCGCTTCGCCTACCGGCTGATGGGCGGCGCGCTGCTGGTCGCGGGCCCGGTCCTGCTGGTCGCCCTGCCCTGGCGGCGGCTGAGCGCTGGGCGCTGGCCCTCGGCCCCCCGCTCGCGCTCCCTGTTCCCGCCGAAGCGGATCCTGGTGGAGAAGGAGTTCCTGGGCCTCTTCGTGGCGCTGATGATGACCGCGGTCTGCACCTGGTCGGTGCTGCTGCAGCTCGTCGCCTACCTGACCGAGCTGGGATATTCGCCGCTCGCCGCCGCGACCGCCTACGGGGTGGTGGGGGGCCTCTCGATCGTCGGCATCCTCGCGACCGGCTGGCTGGCGGACCGCTTCGGGCGGCGGCCGGTGCTGACCGCCTCCTTCACGATGAGCGCGCTGGGCGTGGTGGTGCTGTGGCTCCTGCAGCTCGCGCCCGGTTTCGCGCTGCTGGCGGGGTTCGTGGCGATCTTCGGCTGCAACATGGGCTCCCGCGGACCGGTGGTGACGGCGCTGGTGGCGCGGCTCTACCCGCAGAACGTGGGCGCGGTGTTCGGGATGATCACCATCGGGCTCGGCATCGGCTCGGCCGTCGGGGGCTTCGCCTCGGGGCTGCTGCACGACCTGACGGGCGGCTACGGGGCCAGCTTCGTGCTGGCGATGGTCGCGGCCGGGCTGGGGCTCGCGCCCTTCTGGCTGGTCCGCTCCATCGCCACGGGGCGGCGGGACGACGAACCGTCTCGGGACGGCACGGCCTGAGCGCCACTTACCGGACGACAGGCTTGACCCGGCGACGCCCTCCGGCCTAGCGTCCTGACGCTCGTCAGTCGGTTCAACCGGGGACGCTCAGGATCCGCCGGAGCCGCGACGCGCCAAGGGGAGGAGAGACCGACCGCCATCCGCACCGGAGGGTCCGCGCCCGCGCGCGCCGCCTCGTCCTTCCCCGACCCGCTTTCCGCGTCCGCGCGGGGCCGACGCGACGTCGTCCGCCCGCCGGCGCATCCGATGGAGCCTTCGCCCATGACCGTCGCCGACCTGACCGCCGCCGATCCCAACAAGGAGGCGCTGAGCGCCTACATCGCCGAGGCCGGCCGCAAGACCTGGGTGATCGACGGCCTGCCCGCCGGCCTGCCCCTGCGCAAGGTCGAGAAGGTCGGCGTCATCGGCGCCGGCACCATGGGGGGCGGCATCTCGATGAACTTCGCCTCCGCCGGCATCCCGGTGACGATCCTCGAGACCCGGCAGGAGGCGCTGGACCGCGGCCTGGGCGTGGTGCGCACCAACTACCAGCGCAGCGCCGACCGCGGCCGCTTCCCGCAGGAGGAGGTGGCCGAGCGCATGGACCGCCTGACCGGCACGCTCGACATGGCCGACCTCGCCGACTGCGACCTGATCATCGAGGCGGTGTTCGAGGACCTGGAGCTGAAGAAGAAGATCTTCGCCAACCTCGACAAGGTGATGAAGCCCGGCGCGATCCTCGGCACCAACACGTCGGGCCTCGACATCGACGCCATCGCCGCCCAGACCTCGCGCCCCGCGGACGTGATCGGGCTGCACTTCTTCTCGCCCGCCAACGTGATGAAGCTGCTCGAGATCGTGCGCGCGGACCAGACCGCGGACGACGTGGTCGCCACCTGCATGGACATCTCCCAGAAGATCGGGAAGGTCGCCTCGCTGGTGGGCGTGTGCCCCGGCTTCGTGGGCAACCGCATCCTGCGCGCGCGCCAGGTGCAGGCCAACAAGCTGGTCTACCAGGGCGTGATGCCCTGGGACGTGGACGCCGCGCTGAACGCCTTCGGCTTCAAGATGGGGCCCTACCAGATGTCGGACCTCGCCGGCCTCGACATCGGCTGGTCCAAGGGCGCCAAGACCCAGAACCCGATCCGCGACGCGCTGTGCGAGATGGACCGCCGCGGCCAGAAGACCGGCGCGGGCTATTACGACTACGACGAGAACCGCAAGGGCTCGCCCTCCGAGGTCACCGCGAAGGTGATCCGCGAGGTGACGGGGGCCGAGCCCTCCTCGATGGGCCGGGACGAGATCATCGAGACCTGCATCTTCCCGATGATCAACGAGGGGGTGCGCATCCTCGAGGACTGCAAGGCGCAGCGGCCGTCGGACATCGACGTGATCTGGCTCAACGGCTACGGCTGGCCCTCGGACAAGGGCGGGCCGATGTGGTTCGGGGACATGGTCGGCCCCAGGGCCGTGCTGGCGCGGATGGAGAAGCTGGGCGCCGACGACCCCGCCTTCGCCCCCGCCGAGACCCTGAAGAAACTCGCCGCCGAGGGGGGCCGCTTCGTGGACCTCGACCTGGGCGGACTGAAGGTGGGTGAGGAGAAAGTCGCCTGATGACCTACGAATTCTGCAAGACCGAGCGCCAGGGGAACATCCTGCTGGTCACCCTGAACCGGCCCGAGGTCTACAACGCCATGCATGGCCCCATGCATGACGAGCTGGCGAAGGTGTGGGACGACTTCCAGGCCGACCCGGACCTGTGGGTCGCGGTGCTGACCGGCGCCGGGGACAAGGCGTTCTCGGCCGGCAACGACCTCAAGGCCACCGCCTCGGGCGCGCCGCTCAGCCAGAACCCCGCGGGCTTCGCCGGCCTCGCCACCCGTTACGACCGCACCAAGCCGATCGTGGCCGCCGTGAACGGCTTCGCCATGGGCGGCGGGTTCGAAACCGCGCTCGCCTGCGACGTGATCATCGCCGCCGACACCGCGACCTTCGCCCTGCCCGAGGTCAAGGTCGGCCTCTTCGCCGGCGCCGGCGGCGTGCAGCGCCTGTCGCGCCAGATCGGCCGCAAGCTCGCGGTCGAGATGATGCTGACCGGCCGCCATGTCTCGGCCGAGGAAGGCGCGCGCCTGGGCTTCGTCAACCAGGTGGTCCCCAAGGCCGAGCTGATGGACGCGGCGATGAAGAAGGCCAAGGAGATCGCCTCGGTCTCCCCCTCCTCGGTCCGCGCCACCATGGAGGTGCTGGTCGCCATGGACGAGATCGAGCGCTTCAAGGAGGCGATGGCCGCCTCGAAGCCGGTGATGAACGAGCTGAAGAACACCGAGGACTTCACCGAGGGCGTGAAGGCCTTCGTCGAGAAGCGCCCGCCCCAGTGGAAGAACCGCTGAGGGCCTGAGCCCGAACCGGAGGAGACGCCCATGGCCATCCACCTGCGCCAGGTCTGCACCGTCGCGCACCAGCTCGCGCCGGTGATCGACGACCTCTGCGCGACCTTCTCGCTCGAGCCCTGCCACGTCGATCCGGCGGTGGGCAAGTACGGGCTCGAGAACACCCTGATCGCCGTGGGCGCCCGCTTCCTGGAAGTGGTCGCCCCGGTGCGCGAGGGCACGGCGGCGGGGCGCTACCTCGACCGCCGCGGGGGCGACGGGGGCTACATGGTGATCTGCCAGGTCCCCACGCTCGCCGAGCAGGCCGCCGTGCGCGCCCGCGCCGCCGAGACCGGCGTGCGGGTGGCGCACGAGATGGACATGAAGACCTGGAACATCATGCAGCTCCATCCCGGCGACCTCGCGGCCGCGTTCCTCGAGGTGGACTGGGACGAGAAGGCCGACGTCGCGGGCAACTGGATGCCCGCCGGCGGCGAGGAGTGGCGCCCCCACGTGAAGGACGAGGTCATCTCGGACATCACCGGGGTCGAGCTCCAGGGCGAGGACCCCGACGCGCTGGCCGCCAAGTGGGCCGCGGTCTGCGGCCTGCCGGTGGAGCGCGAGGGCGGCCTGCCGGTGGTGCGCCTCGCCGACGCGCTGATGCGCTTCGTCGAGGCGACGGACGGCCGGGGCCCGGGCCTGTCGGCGGTGCGGCTGCACGCGGTCGACGCGGCCCGCGCCAAGGAGCAGGCGAAGGCGCGCGGGGTGCTGACCCCCGCGGGCGACATCGTGATCGGCGGCGTGCGCTTCGACCTTCGGGACTGATCCCGGGAAGCGAGACGCGCCGCGACGGGGCAGGACCGGCGCCAAGACCGGCCGCCCGCTTATGGGAGGAGATTCCGCGATGGTGGAGACCCGACTTTTCGACCTGACGGGGAAGGTGGCGCTGCTCACCGGCGCCTCGAAGGGCATGGGCAAGGCGATGGCCGGCGCGCTGGCCGCCCACGGCGCGACGGTGGTGATCTCGTCGCGCAAGCAGGACCAGCTCGACGCCGCGGCGGCCGAGATCAACGGCGCGATCGGGGCCGAGCGCGTGCACGCCATCGCCGCCAACGCCGGCCGGCACGAGGAGCTGGAGAACCTGGTCGTCCAGACCCGCAAGGTCGCGGGCCCCATCGACGTGGTCGTGGGCAACGCCGGCGTGAACATCTTCTACGGCAAGATCTCCGAGATCCCGGACGCGGCCTATGAGAAGACCATGGCCACGAACGTGCAGGCGAACCTCTGGCTCGCCCGCCTGGTGGTCCCGGACATGATCGCCAAGGGCTCCGGCTCGATGATGTTCACCTCCTCGGTGGGGGCCTTCAAGCCGTCGGCGACGCTCGGGCTCTACGGCGTCTCGAAGCTGGCGCTGATCGGGCTGGTGCGGAACCTCGCGGCCGAGTTCGGGCCCCAGGGCGTGCGCGCCAACGCCATCTGCCCCGGCCTGATCCGCACCGACTTCGCCAAGGCCCTGTGGGACAACCCCGCGGCCGAGAAGCGCGCGAACGAGGACATCCCCCTGCGCCGCCTGGGCGAGCCGGACGATTTCGCGGGCCTCGCGGTCTACCTCGCCTCGGACGCCAGCCGCTACATGACCGGGCAGGCGCTGACCGTCTGCGGCGGCTCCAACATGTGGACCTGACGGGTCCCCACGACACGCGGGCCCGAAGGCCCCGATAGGGAGAACAAGCATGGACGTGAAGGACCGCATCGTGGTCGTCACCGGCGCCGCCGGCGGCATCGGCAAGGCGCTGGCCGAGCGCTTCGCCAAGGCCGGCGCCAAGACGGTGGTCTGCGCCGACCTCGACGAGGCCGGCGCCAAGGCCACCGCCGAGGGCATCGGCGGGATCGGGCGCAAGTGCGACGTCTCGAAGGAGGCCGACATCCAGGCGCTGATCGAGGAGGTCGAGGACCAGGTCGGCCCCATCGACCTGTTCTGCGCCAACGCCGGCATCATCCAGCGCGGGGGCCTCGAGATCCCCAACGAGGACTGGCAGAAGATCTGGGAGGTCAACGTGATGCATCACGTCTGGGCCGCCCGCCACCTGGTCCCGCGCATGGCCGCGCGCGGCGGCGGCTATTTCCTCAACACCGCCTCCGCGGCGGGGCTGCTCAGCCAGGTCGGCTCCGCCTCCTACGCCGTGACCAAGCACGCGGCGGTGGGCTTCAACGAGTGGCTGGCCCTGACGCATGGCGACGACGGCATCCGCGTCTCCCTGCTCTGCCCGCAGGCCGTGGACACCAACATGGTGCGCGGGAACGAGGGCGGCGTCGCCTCCCAGGACGGGCTGCTGCCGCCAGAGAAGGTCGCCGACGAGTGCCTGCGCTGCATCGAGGCGGAGACCTTCCTCGTCCTCCCGCACCCCGAGGTGCTGGAGTACATGCGCAACAAGACCGCGAACTACGACCGTTGGATCGGCGGGATGAAGAAGCTCAACCGCCGCTTCAACCCCAGGAAGCCGGCCGCCGCCGAGTGAGCGCCTGCGCCGCGGAGACGCGGCGCAGCACCCCCCACGCCGCGACCAGGCTGCAGATCGCGGCGAAGAAGCACCACACCGACGGCAGGGTCTTCACGTCCCAGCTCAGTGCCGTCACGGCGAAGGAGGCGGTCAGCGCCCCCCCGAACAGCCGCGCCTCGCGGTGGGAGGACGCCAGCAGCGCGCCCGCGGCGACCGCGAGGTAGACGAACTCGATCCCCGCGGGATAGTCGACGCCCGCCAGGTAGACGAGCCGCCCGCCCACCGCCTGCGGCACGACCGAATGCGCCAGCGCCCGGCCGAAGAGATAGACCCCCAGGCCCGCGCCCAGCGCCGTCAGCCCCGTGAAGAGCTGGGCGCGGCGCGGCTCCGTCTCGATCAGCCGCCCCGTCAGGGGGCCGGCGACGGGCCAGAACAGCAGCGCGAAGAACAGGAAGCCCGCGGTCGTCCAGGGCGCCAGCGCGGGCGGCAGCCGCCCCTCCAGCCCCAGCCACACCAGCCCCTCCAGCGCCTGCTGAAGGGCGAAGATCAGCGGGAAGGCCGCGAAGACGATCCATCCGGCGCCGAGCCGGCCGCGGATCGCCCCCGCCAGCGCCACGGCCCCGGTCGCGCCCAGCACGCCCGCCGCCGCGAAGCTCGCCGTGGCCGAGAAGCACATGGGCGATCCTCCCTCGGCGCTCAGCTTGGCCGATGCAGGCTCGCGCCGCAATCGTCGGACGAGCCGCGGCCCGCCCCTTCGCCCGCTCGCCGCTCGGAGCAACGGGACGGGCTCGCCCCACGGCCTCTCCCGACCTCGCCGCCCGTCCGAGGCGCGAACGCGCGCTCGACCGTCCCCGCCCGGCGCCCGTGGACGCCGCGCGCGGGGGCACCCCTCAGGGCAGGTAGGCCATCCGCGAGCGGCCGAGCTGGCGCACCAGCACCCGCTGCGCCTCCTCGACGAACTCGCAGATCCGGGCGCGGGTGTCGCGGGGGTCGATCAGGTCCTGGCCCGTCGCCTCGGCCGTGCGCAGGGGGTTGGCGATGGCGTTCAGCCGCGCCTCGATCTCCTGCCGCTTGGCCTCCGGGTCCGGCGCCGCCTCGATCTCCGCGCGATAGGCCGCCGAGACGCCGCCCGCGATGTGCATCGAGCCCCAGTTGGCCGAGGGCCAGGCCATGCGCTGGAACATGCCCGAGGCGCGGTGGTGGCACTGCCCCGCCACGCCGTAGAGCCGCCCCATCACCACCGTGCACCAGGGCATCGTGGTCAGGCAGACGGTCGAGACCATGCGCGCGCCCGCCCGCTCGATCCCCTGCTTCTCGCTCTCCAGCCCCACCAGGAAGCCCGGCTCGTCGGCCAGCGAGATGAGGGGCAGGTTGAACAGGTCGCACAGCTGCATCAGCCGCATCGCCTTGGCGCCTGCATGGGCGTCCGTCGCCCCGCCCAGCGCGCGCGGGTTGTTGATCATGATGCCGACGGGGTAGCCGTTGAACCGCGCCAGCCCGGTGATGCGGGAGCGGCCGTAGAGCGGCGCGATCTCGAAGAACGAGTCCCGGTCCACCACCGAGGCGAGGATCTTCTTCGCGTCGTAGACCTTGCGGCGGTCGCGGGGCATCGCCTCCAGCAGCCAGTCGTCGCGCCGCTCGGGGTCGTCGTCGGTCTCGACGCGCGGGGCCATCTCGTCGCGCGACTGGGGCAGGTAGCTCAGCCAGCGGCGGATCATCTCCATCGCCTCGGCCTCGGTCGCCGCCACGTTGTCGATGCAGCCCGAGACGCGGGTGTGGATCTGGTCGCCGCCCAGCTCCTCCTTGGTGATGTCGAGGCCGAAGGCCGCCTTCACCACCGGCGGGCCGCCCGGGAAGATCTGGGAGATCCCCTTCACCATCACCGAGAAATGCGACATCGGCGCCTGCACCGCCGGCAGACCGGCGACCGAGCCGAGGACGGCCGAGGCGACCGGCACCTCCTGCAGCAGCTCCACTTCGGGGGCGATGTAGTCGTTGCCGTCGGGCAGGTAGGTGCGCCCCAGCGCCTCGAACCCGCGGACCGAGCCGCCGACCGCGTCCAGCAGGCGGATGTAGGGCAGGCGCCACTGCAGGGCCTTCTTGGCCGAGCCGATCTCCTGCCCCAGCCCGCCGCGCGTGCCGCGCCCCGAGCCGCCCTTCACGGTGAAGTCGCCGGCGGTGACCACGACCTTGCGCCCGCCGACCTTGCCCGAGCCCTCGATCAGGCCCTTCGGCGTGAACTCCACCAGGTCCGCGCCCTCGTAGACCGCGTCGGCGGAGAAGGGGTGGATCTCGCGGAAGCTGCCAGCGTCGATGAACATGTCGAGCCGTTCGCGCGCGGTCAGCTTCCCGCGGGCGTGGTGGCGGGCGATGTTCGCCTCGCCCCCCATCTGGCGCATGCGGGCGCGGCGGGCGTCCAGCGCCTCGACTTCCGGGGCCCAGCCCACGGCCGGCTTCTCGTCTTTCGGCATGGGTCTCTCCCTCACCAGGCGTCCACGAAGGGCCGCTTGCGCCCCGACATCGGCGGGCGAACGCGCGCCGTGCGCAGGCCGCCCAGGATCCACTGCCGCGTCTCCACCGGGTCGATCACGGCGTCGACCTCCAGCGTCTCGGCCACCCGCACGGCCTTGCCCTGCTGGTACATCTCGTCGAGGAGCTTGTCGTAGAGGGCCTGCTTCTCCGCCTCGTCCTCCACCGCGTCGAGCTCCTTGCGGTAGCCCAGCCGCACCGCGCCCTCGAGGCCCATGGGCCCGAACTCGCCCGTCGGCCAGGCGATGGTGAAGAAGTCGTCGTAGGTGCCGCCCGCCAGCATCGCCTGGGCGCCCAGCCCGTAGCACTTGCGCAGCACGATCCCGAACAGCGGCACGGTGATCGAGCGGGCGGTGACGAACATCCGGCAGACGTGGCGCACCAGCGCGGTCTTCTCCGCCTCCGGCCCCACCATGAAGCCGGGGCTGTCGCAGAGGCTGACGATGGGGATGTCGAAGGCGTCGCAGAGCTGCATGAAGCGGCTGGCCTTGTCGGCCGCCGGCGCGTCGATGGCGCCGCCCAGGTGCTTGGAGTTGTTGGCGATGACGCCGAAGGGCTTGCCCTCGATCCGGATGAAGGCGGTGACGATGCCGATCCCGAACTCGGGCCGCAGCTCCAGCACCGAGTCCACGTCGGCCATCCCGTGGATCGCGTCGCGCACCTCGTAGGAGCGCAGGCGGTTCTCGGGCACCACGTGGCGCAGGGCGCGGGCGTCGGGCGCCTCCCAGGTCTTCACCGGCCCCTGGAAGTAGGAGAGGTACTTGCGCGCCATGGCGCAGGCCTCGGCCTCGTCCTTCACGCGGATGTCGACGACGCCGTTCTTCGACTGCACGTCGATGGGCCCGATCTCCTCGGGCTGGTAGATGCCCAGGCCCCCGCCCTCGATCATCGCGGGGCCGGCCATGCCGATGTTGGAGGACTCGTCGGCGATGATCACGTCGCAGCAGCCCAGGAACGCCGCGTTGCCCGCGAAGCAGCGGCCGGAGACGACGCCGACGATGGGCACCTGCCCCGACAGTTCCGCGAAGGCGCTGAAAGTCCGGGTCGAGATGCCGGCGTAGGTCGCCCGCTCGGTGTCGCCCGGCCGCCCGCCGCCGCCCTCGGCGAAGAGGACCATGGGGATCGTCCACTCCTTGGCGAGGTGGAAGATGCGGTCGAGCTTGCGGTGATGGCGCTGCCCCTGGGTGCCGGCCAGCACCATGTAGTCGGCGATGGCGAAGGCGCAGCGGCCCAGGTCCTCGCCGACCTCGTCGGAGTTCACCAGCCCGATCCCGGTCAGGATGCCGTCGCCGGAGGTGTTCTTGCGCAGATCCTCGAGGCTGCGGCGCTGGCGCTGGGCGGCGATGGCGGTCTCGCCATACTCCAGGAACGTGCCCGGATCGCAGACCTGGGCGAGGTTCTCGCGCCCCGTCTGGTGGCCCCGCGCGCGGCGCTTGGCGACGGCCTCGGGGCGGTTCTCGTCGCGCCCGAAGCCGCGGCGCTCAAGGGCTTCGGCGAGGTCGGGGCGGATCAGGTCGAGGTCGATCTCCTCCTCCGCCGCCACCGCGTCGCCGGCGTCCTCGGAGCGCTCGATCACCAGGATCGGGGCGCCGTCCATCAGGGTGACGCCGGGCTGGGCCATCACGCGCCGGACCGTGCCGGCGTAGGGGGCGACGACGACATGCTCCATCTTCATCGCTTCCAGCACCGCGACCTGCTGGCCGGCGGCGACCGCGTCGCCCGCCGCGACCCCGATGGACAGCACCGTGGACTGCATCGGCGCCGTCACCGCGCCCTCGGGGACCGAGCCGGGGGCGGCGTCGGCGGCCTCGGCCAGGCCCGGCTCGCTCTCGAAGAACAGGGGCGGGGCGATGCTCTGGGCGGCGGCGTGCAGGGCCGCGGCCTCCGCCTCGATGAAGCGGGTGGTGACGGCGTTGGCCTTCACCTCCGGCCGGGCCAGCAGCGCGCGCAGCCAGGGCAGGTTGGTGTCGATCCCCTCGATCCGGAACTCGGCCGCCGCCCGCTCGGCCCGCGCGACGGCCGAGGCCCAGTCGCCGGGGGCGTGCACGATCACCTTCGCCAGCAGGCTGTCGAAGCCGGTCGAGGTCTTGAACCCCGCGTAGGCGAAGCCGTCGACCCGCACGCCCGCGCCCGCCGGCGGCTCGTAGACCCGCACGGTGCCCGAGGCGGGCTTGGCGGCGGCGGTCGCGTCCATCCGCTCCATGTTCACGCGCAGCTGGATCGCGTGGCCCCGCGGCGCGGGAACGGCCGCCTGCGTCAGGCCGAGGTCGGCCAGCGTCCGGCCCCGCGCGATCTCGATCTGCAGCGCCACGAGGTCGAGGCCCGTCACCGCCTCGGTCACCGTATGCTCGACCTGGATGCGGGGATTGGCCTCGATGAAGAAGATCTCGCCCGTCTCGGCGTCCATCAGGAATTCGAAGGTGCCGAGGCTGCGGTAGTCGGCGGAGGACGCCAGCTTCAGGGCGTGGGTGCAGAGCGCTTCGCGGGTCTCGGCCGGCAGGGTCGGGGAGGGGGCGATCTCGACCACCTTCTGGTGGCGGCGCTGGAGGGTGCATTCCCGCTCGCCGAGGTGGATGCAGGTGCCGGTGCCGTCGCCCAGCACCTGCACCTCGAGGTGTCGCGCCGCGGGCAGGAACCGCTCGACGTAGACCGCCGGATCCCCGAAGGCGCCCTTGGCCTCGGAGCGGCAGCGGGTCCAGGCCTCCTCGATCTCGGCGCGCTCGCGGACCACGCGCATCCCCCGCCCGCCGCCGCCGGCGACGGCCTTGATCAGCATCGCGGCGCCCTCGGGCAGGCCGTCGAAGAAGGCGGTCGCGGCGGCGAGGTCGGTGTCCTCCGCCGTGCCCGGCAGGATCGGCACGTCGAGCTCCTTCGCCCGCCGCTTGGCCGAGACCTTGTCGCCCAGCAGCGCCAGCGCTTCGGGCGTGGGGCCGACGAAGACGAGGCCCGCCGCCTCGACCGCGCGGGCGAAGGCGGCGCTTTCGGACAGGAACCCGTAGCCGGGGTGGACCGCGTCGGCGCCGGTGGCGCGGGCGGCCTCGATCACCGCGTCGACGTCGAGATAGGCCCGCGCGCCCACGCCCTTCAGCGCGGCGGCGGCGTCGGCGCGGCGCACGTGGAGCGACTTGGCGTCGTCCTCGGAATGCACCGCCACCGTCGCCACGCCCAGGTCGGCCGCCGTGCGCTGGATGCGCAGCGCGATCTCGCCGCGGTTGGCGATCAGCAGGCGGTCGATGGCGGGCGCGGCGGAGGCGGCGGCGGGCTGGGGCGCGGGCATTCGGGGGGATCTCCTGGAAACGGGGCCGGCGCGCCCCCGCGGGAGGGGCGGGGCGCGCCGGGACAGGTCGGGGCTCAGCTCTTGGCCGAGGTGGGGTCCATCGCCTCGCGCAGGCTCTCGCCCAGCGTGTTGAAGGCAAGCGCGGTCGCGAGGATCGCGAGGCCGGGGGCGTACATCTGCTCGGGCGCGATCTGCATGTAGAGGTAGGCGCGCGCGATCATGCCGCCCCAGGACGGCTCGGGCGGCTGCATCCCGAGGCCGAGGAACGACAGCGACGCCTCGGCCAGCAGGGCGACCGCCATCAGCAGCGTCATCTGCACCAGCACCGGCTGGATGGCGTTGGGCAGCACGTGCTTCCACAGGATCCGCGTCGGCGAGGCGCCGAAGCAGCGGGCCGCATCCACGTAGAGCTCCTGCTTCAGGACCAGCGCGCGGGCGCGGGCGAGGCGGGCGAGCTGCGGGGCGAAGACGATGCCGACCGAGATCATCGCGTTGGTCAGCCCGATCCCCAGCACGCCGGTCACCGCGATGGCGAGCACGATGGCGGGGAACGACAGGAACGTGTCGATGATCCGGCTGATCGCGTCGTCGACCCAGCCGCCGGCGTAGCCCGCGATCAGGCCCACGGGGATGCCCAGCACCGCCGCCACGCCGACCGCGAGGAAGGCCGCGTAGACGGAAGCCGAGGCCCCGTGGATCAGGCGGCTGAGCACGTCGCGGCCCAGGTCGTCGGTGCCCAGCGGATACTCGGGCGAGGGCGGCATCAGGATCTTGCCGTAGTCCTGGAAGGTCGGGTCGTAGGGCGCGATCCAGGGCGCGAAGATCGAGCAGGCGACGATCGCCAGCAGCACGATCAGCGCGCCGACGGCCAGCGGATCGTCCGCTCCCCAGTCCCGGACCTTGCGGCCGAAGGAGCGGCGGACGGGCGCCACGTCGGCGATGGAGCGGGCGGCCGGCGCCTTGCCCGCCGCCGCGGTCGCGCCGGGGGAGGCCTGCCGCGCGGCGGCGACGGCCGAGGGGGCGGGATCGGGGCGCGGGGCCTCGGGCGCCGCGTCAGGCGCGGGGGCGGGTCGGGGAGCGGAGGTCATTTCTGGCCGATCCTCGGGTCAAGCACGCTGTAGAGCATGTCGGTGATCAGGTTCACGGTGATGACCGTCAGCACCATCATCAGCACCACCCCCTGCACGACCGGGAAGTCGCGCTGCAGCGTGGCGTTGACCATCGTGGTGCCCATGCCGGGAATGGCGAACACCGCCTCGACCACCACAGTGGCGGCCAGCGTCCGGTTCACCAGCAGCGAGATGACGGTCAGCAGGTTGACCGAGACGTTGCGCAGCCCGTGCCGCCACAGCATCGCGCGCGGGTGCAGGCCCTTGGCGTGCAGGGTGCGGAAGTGCTGCGACTGCAGGATCTCGACCAGCGAGGAGCGCAGCTGCCGCGCCACCTCCGCCACGCCCGAGGCCGCCAGGGCGACGGCGGGAAGGGTCGAGTGGGAGATGGCGGCCCACAGATCCTCCTGCGGGGGGACGAAGCCGGTGGCGGGCAGCCAGGCGCGGTTCAGCGCGAAGGCGCCCACGAAGATCATCGCCAGCCAGAAGTTCGGCAGCGCGACCCCCACGGACGAGAAGGTCATCACGAACTTGTCGACCCAGGTGTTGGGCCGGCTGGCCGCCAGCACGCCCAGCGGCACGCCCAGCACGATCGAGATCAGGATCGCGTAGGCCACGATGAACATCGTGTTGGGAAAGACCCGGGCGATGGTGGTGCCGATCTCCTCGCCCGAGAGCAGGGATTGCGACAGGTCCCCCTGCAACGCCCCCAGCACCCAGTCGCCGTATTGCACCAGCAGCGGGCGGTTCAGCCCGTAGATCTCCCGGATCTCGGCGATGCGCTCGTCTGTGGCCTGCTCGCCGGCGAGGACCACCGCCACGTCGCCGGGCAGCAGCTTCATCAGCATGAAGACGGAGAAGGTGGCCAGGAACAGCACCGGGATCGCCTGCAAAAGGCGGCGGCGCAGCATCCGGCGCTGGAGCGGGTTGAGCACGTCGAACCTTCCGATCGCTGGGGGACAGGGGGCGCCGCGCGGAGGGCTCCGCGCGGCGCTGTTTCGGCCTCAGCCGACCTTCACGTTGCGGAACTTGGGCTTGCCCAGCAGGTTCGGCTCGAAGCCCGAGACCTTGGTGGTGGCCACGTCGACCTCGTAGCGGACCGAGAGCGTGATCGCCAAAGCCTCGCGCATGACGATGGTCTGCAGCTTGTCGAAGGCGGCCTTGCGCTTGTCCTGCTCGGAGGTGGCGCGGGTCTCGGCGAGCGCCTCGACGAAGCCCTCGGGCGGCGGGGTCCGGCCGGGGTTGTAGAACGAGTTCTCCGAGAACAGCAGGTCGTAGGTCTGGGTCGGATCCGGCCGCCCGGTCCAGGCCGAGAGCATCGAGTCGCCCGACTTCTCCTTGCCCATGAAGCGCGAGACGATGTCGGGGACCGGCCCGTTGCGGAACGTCCCGGTCACGTTGATCTTGGAGAGCTGCTCGAGCACCACCTCCTGGCGCTGCACGAAGGCCTGGTCGGTGTAGCTGACGAAGTCGATCTCGAAGCCGCTTTCGAGCCCGGCCTCCTTCATCAGGAACTTGGCCTTGTCGAGGTCGAAGTAGACATGCTCGGCCGCGTTCTCGGAATAGGCCCAGTGGGCCTGCGGCAGGAACATGCGCGCCGGCTCGCCCACGCCGGCCTGGGTGGCGGCGACGTAGGCCTCCCGGTCGATGGCGAGCTGCAGGGCCTGGCGGACCTTCGCGTCCTGCAGCGGCCCGCGGGAGCGGTTGAGGTAGAGCTGGTAGATGTAGACCGTCGGCCCCTCGATCAGCTTGAGGTTGGGCAGCCGCTCGATCAGCGTCTTCTGGGTCTCGGCCAGGGAATAGGCGAGGTCGGACTGGCCCGACTGCACGGCGCGCATGGCGGTCGCGCGCTCGGGCGTGATGGTCATCAGCAGATTGTCCATCGCCGGCTGGCCTTCGCGCCAGTAGTTCTCGTTGCGCGTGCCCTCGACCTTGTCGTGGTCGGTCCAGGAGACGAACTTCCACGGGCCCGCGCCGACCGCGTTGCGGTTGACGTTGGCCTCGGGGTCGTTGCCCAGCGCGGTGGGCGAGACCATCATGCCCGCGCGATCCGACAGGATCAGCGGCAGGGCGGTGTCGGGCTGCTTGAGGCGGATGGTCACCTCGAACTCGCCGGTCGCCTCGGTGCTCTCGATCGTGGCGAGGTCGGGCTTCACGTTCGAGGTCTCGGCCGAGCGGTTGCGCTCGAGGTTGAAGACCACCGCCTCGGCGTTGAAGGGCGAGCCGTCATGGAAGGTCACGCCTTCCTCGAGGGTCAGCACCAGGGTCTGGGGATCGGTGAACTCGAACGCCTTGGCCAGGCTCGGGATCGGGGCCAGCGTCTGGAAGTCCCACTCGATCAGCGTGTCGTAGAAGTTCCACAGATAGACGTGGTCGCCGCCGTTGCCGCCGATCGCCGGGTCCATCGAGGAGGGGTTGGTGTAGCTGGAGATGCGCAGCGTGTTCCCCGACTGGGCGGCCGCCATGCGCGGCAGGCCCAGCGCGCCGACGCCCGCGGCGGCGGCGGCGCCGGCCAGGAACTGGCGGCGGCGCAGGGGCGGCAGATGCGCGAGCATCCCCTCCAGTTTCATCTTCTTCAGCTTGTCATCCATCGATCGTCCTCCCTGTGGGGCGCCCCGGCCGTCTTCGCGACCGTGTCGGGCGAGGTCTGCGCGCCCGGGAACCGGGCGCGCGGGTGGGGTCTCGTCGGCGGGCCTCAGCCCAGGCCGACGTGCAGGAACTTCGGCTTGCCCAGCAGGTTGGCCGAATAGCCCTGAACCTTGGTCGACAGCGCGTCGACCTCGTAGCGGATGCTCAGCGGGATGGTCAGGGCGGCGTCCATCACCAGCTCCTGCGCGCGTCCCAGCGCCTCTGCGCGCTTGGCCTGGTCGGCGGAGGCGCGGCTGTCGGCCATCGCCGCCTCGAACCCCTCGGGCGGGGCCACGCGGCCGGGGTTGTAGTAGGAGCTTTCCGAGTAGAGCAGCGAGTAGGTCAGGCTCGGGTCCGGCCGCCCGGTCCAGGCCGAGAGCAGGACGTCGCCCGCCTTCTCCGCCGAGAAGAAGCGCGACGAGGTCTCGGCGATGGTGCCGTTGGTGAAGCGCCCGGTGATGTTGAGCTTGCCCAGCTGCTCGAGCATCACCTCCGAGCGCTGCACCGAGGCCTGGTCGGTGTAGCCGCGGAAGTCGAGCTCGAAGCCGCCCTCGACGCCGGCCTCCTTCATCAGCGACCTGGCCATGTCGAGGTCGTACTGCGTGTGCTTCGCCGCCGCCTCCGACCAGGCCCAGTGGGCCTTGGGCAGGTTCATGTGCGCGGGCTCGCCCACCCCGGCCTGGGTCGCCTTCACCCAGGCGTCGCGGTCGATGGCCATGGTCATCGCCTTGCGGATCCGCGGATCCGACAGCGGCCCGCGGGAGGCGTTGAGATAGAGCTGGTAGACGTAGAGCGTCGGGCCGAAGGCGAGCGCCAGCGTCGGCATCCGCTCGATCAGCACCTTCTGCTGCTCGGCGATCTGGTAGGCGATGTCGGCCTGGCCGGACTGCGCCGCGCGCAGCGCCGTGGCGCGCTCGGGGATGATCTGAAGCTCGATGCTTTCGACCTTGGGGATGCCGTCGCGCCAGTGGTCGGGGTTCGCCTCGCCGGTCACCTTCTCGCCGTCGGTCCAGCCGGTGAATTTCCACGGGCCCGTCCCCACCGGCTCGCGGTCGACCTTGGCCTCGGGATCGTTGCCCAGCGCGGCGGGGGAGATCATCATTCCCGCGCGGTCCGACAGGATCAGCGGCAGCGCGGTGTCGGGGGCCGAGAGCCTGAGGGTCACCTCATGCGCGCCCGTCGCCTCGACGCTCTCGACGCTGCCGAGGTCCTTCTTGATGTTCGACAGCGCGGCGGAGCGGTTGCGCTCCAGGTTGAAGACCACCGCGGCGGCGTCGAAGGGCGTGCCGTCGTGGAAGCTCACGCCCTCGCGCAGCTTGAAGACCAGGGTCTGGGGATCGGTGAACTCCCAGCTCTCGGCCAGGCCCGGCTGGGGGGCGAGGGTCGCGAAGTCCCAGTCCACCAGCGTGTCGTAGAAGCAGTAGAGGAAGACGTGATCCGAGCCCGCGCCGCCCGTGGCGGGATCGAGGCTCGAGGGGTTGGCGTTCGCCATCACCCGCAGGTTGCCCGAGGGCGCCGCGCCCGCGCGCAGCGGCACCCCGGCCGCGCCCAGCGCCGAAAGCGCCGCCGCGCCGGCCAGGAACTGGCGGCGTCTCAGCGGGGGCAGATGGGCCAGCACGCCCTGTTTCTCGAACCTGTCGGTCACGTCGTCTTTCCTCCTCCGGGGTCCGCATCGGCGCCTTTCGCGACGCTCTCGCGGGGGTCTCGTCGTCGGGCGGGGGGCCGCTCTCCCCCGCCCGGCGTCGCGTCCTGGTCGTCAGTCGTCCGCCTGGGTCATCGCCGTCTCGATCCCGTCGGGACCGGCGAAATGGCAGGCGACGTAGTGGTCGGGGCGCAGCTCGCGCCAGTCCGGGACCTCGGCCGCGCAACGCTCCTGCGCCCAGGGGCAGCGGGTGCGGAAGCGGCAGCCCGAGGGCGGATCGACGGGGCTGGGGATCTCGCCCTTCAGGTCGATCCGGCGCGCCTCGCGCAGGTGGGCGGGCAGCGGGCGCGGCTCGGCCGACAGCAGCGCGGTGGTGTAGGGGTGCAGGGGCCTCTCGGTCACCGCCTCGGCGGGGCCGACCTCCATGAAGCGCCCCAGGTAGGTCACCGCGATCCGGTCCGAGACCTGGGCCACCACCGCGATGTCATGGGCGATGAAGGCGTAGGCGATGCCGAAGTCGCGCTGCAGGTCGGCGAAGAGGTTCAGCACCTCCCCGCGGATCGACACGTCGAGCGCGGCCACCACCTCGTCGCAGACGATCAGGCGGGGGTTCAGCGGCAGCAGGCGGGCGATGTTGGCGCGCTGCTTCTGGCCGCCCGACAGCTCGTGCGGATAGCGCGCCAGCATCTCGGCGCGCAGGCCCACGCGCTCCATGCTCTCCTGCGCGAGGCGGCGCATCTCGTCCTCGGCAACGCCGCCGCGGATGCGCAGGGGCTCGGTCAGGCTCTCCATCAGGGTCATGCGCGGGTTCAGCGCGGCATGGGGATCCTGGAAGACGATCTGGTAGGCCTGGCGCACCTTGCGCCGGTCCCGCCGGGGGACCGAGTCCAGCGTGCGGCCGTCGAGCTCGATCACGCCTTCCGTTGCATCGAGCAGCCCCACCAGCGCCCGGCCGATGGTCGATTTGCCCGAGCCGCTCTCGCCGATGATCCCGAAGGTCTCGGCGGGGCGGATCTCGAAATCGACCCCGTCCACGGCCTTCACCGTGTCGGAGCCGTCGAGCGAGGGGAACAGGATCCGCAGGCCCGCGACCCGGACGACCGGCGTTTCGGTCCCGGCGGAAACGGCGGAGGCGGCGGCGGGGGAAGGGGCGGCGCTCAATCGACGGCTCCCGGAAGGGTCAGTTCGGAGGTGCGGCGGCAGCGGGCCCGGCGGCCGGGCGCCACGTCGTCGAGGACCTGCGGGCGTTCGCAGCCCGCCTCGGCGTAGGCGCAGCGGTCGCGGAAGCGGCAGCCCTCGGGCATCGCCATGGGCGAGGGCACGCGGCCGGGGATGAAGGCGAAGGAGCGTCGCCCGTCCTCGTCCAGCCCGCGGTTGAGCTGGGGAAGCGAGCGCAGCAGCCCCGAGGTGTAGGGATGGCGCGGGCGCATCAGCGCCTCGTCCACCGGCGCGTCCTCGACCACCTGGCCCGCGTACATGGTGATCATGCGGGTGCAGGTCTCGGCCACCACGCCCAGGTCGTGGGTGATGAACAGAAGTGCGGTGCCCGTCTCCTCCGACAGGCGCGCCAGCAGGTCCATGATCTGGGCCTGGATGGTGACGTCGAGCGCGGTCGTCGGCTCGTCGGCGATGATCAGCTCCGGCCGGCAGACCAGCGCCATGGCGATCATCGCGCGCTGGCGCATGCCGCCCGACAGCTGGTGGGGGTATTCCTGCGCCCGGCGGGCGGGGGCGGGGATGCCGACCTCGGCCAGCGCCTCGATCACCCGCTCCTTCTCCTCGGCCTTGGAGACGGTCTTGTGGATGCGCAGCGCCTCGCCGATCTGCTCGCCGATGGTGAACACGGGGTCGAGCGCGGTCATCGGCTCCTGGAAGATCATCGCGATCTTCGCGCCCCGCATCCGCCGCATCCGCGAGGCCGAGGCGGTCAGCAGGTTCTCGCCGTCCAGCATCACCCGGCCGTCGATGCGCGCCGAGGGCGGCAGCAGGCGCATCAGGGCGAGGCCGGTGACGGTCTTGCCGCAGCCGCTTTCGCCCACCAGGCCCACGCGCTCGCCGCGGGCGATCTGGAAGTCGACCCCCTCGGTCACGCGCACGCCGCCGAAGCCGCGGCGCGGGCCGAAGGCGATGCCCAGCCCCTCGACCGAAAGAAGGGGGGCGGAGGCCGCGTCGGTGCGCGCGGCGGCGGAGGGGCGGGGGGCGAGTCCGGCCTCGACGCTCATGCGGCGGACAGGCCCCGGCCGACCGGAAGACGGGTGATGATGGCGCGTCCGCAGACGGCCGCTCGCTGCGCGTCGCGGACCGGCCGCGCGCGCTCGCGTGTCGCCACGCTCATGTCGTTCTCCTCCCGCAGTCCGCAGGGTTGACCCCTGTCTGGTGCGCGCCGCCGACCCCGGAACGATTCCTGACGGTCGACAGGCTGACGCTTGTCAGGCTACAGAGGGCGCCTTGGAGCGTCAAGCCGCCTGCCGGCCGGTCAGCAGAATCGGTCGCACCCGGGCGGCGCGCGCCCGGCGCCTCGCTTGCGCCGCCTCCGGGCGGCCCCTAGGCTCGGCCGCCGGGGACATCGGAGAACGTTCGCGTGACGGCGAAGCAGTCGAAGACCGGGGGCAGGACCGGCGCAGGGCGCAAGCCGCGCGCCGAGCTGGCGGAGGCGGTGGTCGAGGGGATCCAGAACCCCGACCTCGTCCAGATCCGCCGCGACCAGATCTGCGACGCCTCGCTGGAGCTGTTCCTGGAGAAGGGCTTCGCCTCGACCACGATCCGGGACATCTGCGCCCGGTCAGGCGTGAACCAGGCCAGCATCTACGACTACGTCGCCAACAAGCACGACATCCTGCGCCGGCTGCTGAACAAGCTGTGGTTCCGCACCGACGCCCCCACCCTGCCCGAGATGCTCGACGCCCGCCCGGACGAGCCGCTGGAGGAGGTGCTGGTCGACTACCTGCGCCAGCTCTGGGGGACGAACGGCAAGGGAATCATGCTCTCTTACCGCGCGGTGCCCCACCTGCGCGACGCCGACCGCCGCGCGATGATCGCGCGGGAGCGGCGGATGATGGCCGACCTCGCCGTGCACCTGCGCCGCCTCGCCGGCGTGCCCGAGGACGATCCCCACGCCGAGATCATGGCCAACCTGATGGTGTTCATGACCGCCTTCGGCCCCATGCGCGACCGGCTGAACCGGGGCGTGGACCCCGAGGTGGTGCTGCGCACCGTCGCCTTCTCGATGGCCGCGATGGTCGAGCGGCTGGCGCGCGAATCCGCCGCCCGCGGCGACGCCCCCGCGAGCGGCCCGTCCCAGGCCGCGGCCGGCGCCGGCGCGCCCGTCGCCGGGGCCGAGGCCGCGCGGCGAAGCTGAGCCGCAGCGCCGGCGCCGCCGCGCCCGCATCCCCCCGCCCTCGCCTCCGGATCGCAAGGCAGGCTGATCGTCGGCCTTGATTCCTGACAGCTGTCAGGCCTACGCTCGCGCGAAGAATCCGCCCCCCGTCCGCCCTCCCCGCGGACAGGAGAGGGCGGACGCAGACAACGATCTGGGAGGATCCCCATGATGCGGCCCGCACCGCAGTCGCGCCCCCTGGGCGCGCGCGCCCGCCTGACCCCCGCCTCCGCCGTCCGTCCGGGTCTCGCCCGATGAGCGGCGCGCAGACCTCCCGCCCGGGCGCGGGCCCGCTCGCCGGCATCCGCGCGGTCGAGATCGGCGGCGGCGTCGGCGGCGCCTGGTGCGGGCGGATGCTCGCCGACCTCGGCGTCGAGGTGCTGCGGGTCGAGCCCGAGGGCGGCGATCCCCTGCGCCGGCGCCGCGAGATCGCCGACGATCCCCGCACCGAGGGCCTGCTCCACGCCTGGCTGGACCACGGCAAGACCGCGGCCGAGGGCGACCTCGACGCGCTGGTCGCCGACGCCGACCTGCTGATCCTGGGCGAGGAGGCGGCGCGCCCCGCGCTCGCCTCCCGCCCCCGCGCGGCGACCGTCGACCTGCGCTGGTTCGCGGCCCAGGGCCCACGGGCGACCTGGGCGGGCTCCGACGCCGTGGTGCAGGCGCTGATCGGGATGATCTACGTGGTCGGCCCCAAGGATGGCCCGCCCCAGCAGCTCGGCGACCTCCAGGCCTCGATGGTGGGCGGCGTCTTCGCGCTGCACGCGGCCCTCGCCGCGCTCTACGCGGGCGGGCGGCATCGGGGGTTCGAGGTGGGGATCCTCGAATCGAACCTGTGCCTGTCCGAGCTCGCGATGGCCGATTCCATCGTCTACGACCGCAAGTGCGAGCGGCTGGGCGTGAACCGGTTCTTCCCGACCTGCCCCGTCTCCTCCCACCTCTGCGCCGACGGGCGCTGGCTGGGCATCACCGTGCTGACGCCCGCGCAGTGGGCCGCTTTCTGCGAGATGCTGGACCTGCCGGAGTGGGCGACCGACCCCGGCCTCGCCACCATCCAGCTGCGCGGCGAGCGCGCGGACGAGATCGAGGCCGAGATCGACCGCCGCCTGAAGGCCAAGACGGCCGAGGAATGGGCCGCGCTGGGCCGGAAGATGCGCGTGCCGATGGCGGTGATCCCGGACGCCGAGACCCTGATAAACCACCCGATCTTCGGCCCCCGCGGCCTGCTGCAGACGATCGAGGCCGGCGGGCGCGGCCTGGTCGCCCCGCGCAGCCCGATCCGCGTCGCCGACACCGGCGGCGGGGGCGAGCCGCTCGACACCTCCGCCGCGCGCGACGCCGCCCCCGGCGCGCCGCTGACCGGGCTTCGGGTCGCCGACTTCTCGATGGGCTGGGCCGGGCCGCTGATCACCCGCATCCTCGCCGACCTCGGGGCCGAGGTGATCAAGATCGAGGCCGGCCGCTATCCCGACTGGTGGCGCGGCACGCTGTGGGACGCCGAGTCCATCGCGCGCCGCCAGTACGAGGAAAGCCGCCGCTTCACCGCCCTGAACCGCGGCAAGAAGAGCGTAAGCCTCGACCTGACCACCGACGAGGGCAAGCGCCTGGCCAAGGCCCTGGTCGACGCGAGCCAGCTGACGGTCGAGAACCACGCCGCCTCGGTCATGGACCGGCTGGGCATGGGGTGGGAGTCGCTCTCGAAGGGGCGCGACGACCTGGTGATGATCTCCGCCTCGGCCTTCGGCGGGCGCAACGAGTGGTCGGACACCCGCGCCTACGGCTCGACGCTCGAACATGCCTCGGGCCTGCCCTCGTTCCGGGGCGATCCGTCCTGGCCGCCGACGATGGGCCACATCGCCTATGGCGACCCGATCGGCGGCCTCTACGGGGCCGCGGCGGCGCTGGCGGCGCTGGTGCACCGCAAGCGCGGCGGCAAGGGCCAGTGGGTGAACATGAGCCAGGTGGAGTGCCTGGTGCCCTTCGCCGCCGCCGCCATGCTGACCCGCGGCGCGACCGGGGCCGAGCCGCCCCGCATCCGCAACCGTCACGCCGTGATGGCCCCGCACGGCATCTATCCCGGCGCGGGCGAGGATCGCTGGATCCACGTCGCCGCCCAGGACGACGCCGCCTGGGCGACGCTCGCGCGGACCATCGGGCGCGAGGATCTCGCCGGCCTCGACCTCGCCGCCCGCCGCGCGCGGGAGGACGAGCTCGACGCCGCCGTCGCCGCCTGGACCGCGACGCAGGACATCCTGGACGCCGCCGAGGCGCTGCAGGCCGCCGGCGTCGCCGCCGCCCCGGTGCTGACGCCCGAGGAGACGCTGGAGGACGCGCATCTCGCCGCCGTCGGCGCGCATCTCGACATCGAGCGGCCCCACGTGGGCGTGCAGCGGCAGTTCTCGCTCTCAATCCTCGAGGACGGGGCGCGCAAGCCGCCCTTCGGCCCCGCGCCGCTGCTGGGCGCCGACACCCACGACGTGCTGACCGGCATCCTGGGCGTCGAGGAGACGGCCTACCAGGCGCTGGTGACCTCGGGCGTGATCAGCCTGCGCCCCACCGCCCTGCGCGCCGCCGCCCCCGCGGCCGAAGCCGCCGTGCCCGCCGAATGACCTTTCCCCTTCGCTCGCCCGCGCCCCGCCCGGCGCGGGCGGGCGCCCCCGCCTTGCAGGAGACGCTCCGATGAGCTTCCAGGAAATCCTCGTCTCGACCGCCGACGACGTGACCACCATCACCCTCAACCGGCCCGACCGGCTGAACGCCTACACGCCCACGCTCGCCGACGAGCTGCAGCAGGCCGTCGTCGCCGCCGGCGCCGATCCCGCCTGCCGGGTGATCGTGATCACCGGCGCCGGCCGCGGCTTCTGCGCGGGCGCCGACATGGGCGTGCTCGAGAACGCGGTCGCCTCCAAGGGCACGTCCGAGCGCAAGGCCGCCCCGACGCCGAAGCCCGATTCCAGCTTCGCCGGCGCGCCCGGCCCGTCGCTGGGCACGGTCTACGACGGGCGCTTCGGCTACCTCTACAGCTGCCCCAAGCCGGTGATCGCCAAGATCAACG
The DNA here is from genome assembly GCF_029223255.1 of Albimonas marina. Taxonomy (GTDB): domain Bacteria; phylum Pseudomonadota; class Alphaproteobacteria; order Rhodobacterales; family Rhodobacteraceae; genus Albimonas. Next base: position 500,973 of record NZ_JARHUC010000004.1, on the reverse strand, counting down.
GCCCCTGCGCGGGCATCGGCCTGATCCTCGCGCTCTACTGCGACCTGCGCTTCGCCGCGGACGAGGCCAAGTTCACCACCGCCTTCGCCGCCCGCGGCCTGGTGGCCGAGCACGGCATCGCCTGGCTGCTGCCCCGCCTGGTGGGCGAGGCGCGCGCGCTCGACCTGCTGTTCACCGCCCGCAAGTTCACCGGGGCGGAGGCCGAGGAGCTGGGCCTCGTCAACCGCTCGGTCCCCGGCGACGCGCTCGACGCCCATGTCGAGGGCGTGGCGCAGAGCCTCGCCAAGGAGGTCTCGCCCCGCTCCATCGCGGTGATGAAGCGGCAGGTCCGCGCCTCCTATTTCCAGAGCTTCGGCGAGTCGCTCGCCATCGCCGACGACGAGATGAGCGCCAGCTTCAAGGCTCCCGACTTCGGCGAGGGCGTGAAGAGCTTCGTCGAGCGCCGTCCCCCCGCCTTCCCCGCCGTCGCCGCGAAGTGAGGGGGCGATGAGCGTGGCCCAGGCCCCCCGCCCCTCCGCCGCCTCCCCGCAGGGAGACGGCGACACCCCCCGCGTGCAGGCGCCGAGCGAGATCCACCGCTTCGACGCCGACGCGCTCGCCGCCTGGTTGACGCCCCACCTGCCCGAGGCGGCGCAGGGGCTGGAGGTGCACCAGTTCCAGGGCGGCATGTCGAACCCGACCTTCCTGCTGACCGGCGCCGGCGGCAGACGCTGGGTCCTGCGCAAGAAGCCGCCCGGCAAGCTGCTGCCCAAGGCCCATGCCGTGGACCGCGAGTTCCGGGCCATGGCGGCGATGGAGCATACGCCCGTCCCCGCCCCGAAGATGATCGCCTATTGCGACGACCCGGGCGTGATCGGCGCCGAGTTCTACGTGATGGAGCATGTCGAGGGCCGGGTGATCCCCTCGGCCGCGCTCGCGCCCATGAAGCCCGAGCACCGGCGCGAGGCCGCCTTCGCCCTGATCGACGCGCTGGCGGACCTGCACGCCGTCGACTGGCGCAGGGACCTCGAGGGGTTCGGCAAGCCCGGCGGCTACCTGGTGCGCCAGACCGCCCGCTGGGCGGGCCAGGTGGAGGCGTCGAAGGACGTGCTGCCGGCCGACGTCGACTATTCCGACCTCGACTGGCTGCGCGGCTGGCTGGAGACGCACGCCCCCAACGCCGTCGACGAATCCACCGTGGTCCACGGCGACTACCGGCCCGGCAACGTCATCATGCACCCGACCGAGCCGAAGCTGCTGGCGATCCTGGACTGGGAGCTGTGCACCATCGGCCACCCGCTCTCGGACCTCGCCTACCTGCTGCGGCCCTGGTCGATGCCCCCGGGCGCGCCCGACCGGGTCGACCCGGAGGCCGACGGCATGCCGACCGAGGCCGAGATGCTCGAGCGCTACCGCGCCCGCTCGGGGCGGGAGCGGATCGACGACTGGCCGATCTACGTGGCCTTCTCGATGTTCCGGCTGGGCGCCATCGCCATGGGCGTCGCCGCCCGCGCGGCCCAGGGCAACGTCAGCTCGGCGGGCGTCGACCCGCGGGCGATGTGCGAACGCGGCCAGGTGATGGCCGCCGCCGGTCGCCGCGTGGCCGAGCAGGCCGACGCGGCCGCGGGCGGCTGAGGCCCCCCGCCGCGTCTCGCGGACCGGCGCGGCAGCCGGTCCGCGGGGCGTTCCGACCCGGCCTTCGACCGCCTGCGGCGACACGGCTTGCCAACCGGCCGACAGGCAACTTGACGGCGAAGGCGGCGCCCCCTAGCGTCGCATCCGACGTCCCCCGGGGCCCCTCGACAAGGCCCGTCCCGGACCCGCCGCAAGGCGCGGTCCCAACACTCGAAAGCGCCCCGCGACGGCGCCCATCTCTGGGAGGAGACCCGTGAAGCATTCCCTGCCCCATCAGGACATCAACGACCTCACGATGTCCGAGAAGGTCCGCCCGCTGCTGGACAAGGTGATCCGGCACGTGCGCGACAACTGCGACCCCGTGCTCGAGGAATTCCAGAGCCTGGACGCCCAGAAGTCCGACCGCTGGACCTGGCATCCCCGCCAGCTCGAGATCATGGAGGACCTCAAGAACAAGGCCAAGAAAGACGGCCTGTGGAACTTCTTCCTGCCCAACGCCGAGACCGGCGAGGGCCTGTCGAACCTCGACTACACCTACATCGCGGTCGAGCTGGGCAAGAACCCGCTGGCCTCGAAGTCGCTGAACTGCTCCGCCCCCGACACCGGCAACATGGAAGTGCTGGAGCGCGTCGGCACGCCCGAGCAGAAAGAGAAGTGGCTCAAGCCCCTTCTGAACGGCGAGATCCGCTCCTGCTTCGGCATGACCGAGCCGGACGTCGCCTCCTCCGACGCGCGCAACATCCACACCCGCGCGGTGCTGGAGGGCGACGAGTGGGTGATCAACGGCGAGAAGTACTACATCTCCGGCGCCGGCGATCCGCAGTGCAAGATCATGATCTGCATGGTCCTGACCGACCCGGAGGCCGAGCCCTTCCGCCAGCAGTCCCAGATCCTGGTGCCGATGGACACGCCCGGCGTGAACATCGTGGGCCCGATGTGCGTCTTCGGCCATGACGACGCGCCCCACGGCCACATGCACATCAAGCTCGAGAACGTGCGCGTCCCCAAGGAGAACATCCTCTGGGGCGTCGGCAAGGGCTTCGAGATCTCCCAGGTCCGCCTGGGCCCGGGCCGCATCCATCACTGCATGCGCTCGATCGGCGCGGCGGAGAAGGCGCTGGACCTGATGATCTCGCGCGGGCTCAACCGCCAGGCCTTCGGCAAGCGGATCATCGATCTCGGCAAGAACATGGAGACCATCTCCCGCGCCCGGATCGAGATCGAGGCGATGCGCCTGATGGTCCTCAAGGCCGCCAAGGCGATGGACGTGCTGGGCAACAAGGAGGCCCGCGTCTGGGTCTCGATGGTGAAGGCCATGGTGCCCGAGAAGTGCTGCCAGATCATCGACCAGGCCATGCAGGTGCACGGCGCCACCGGCGTCTCGCAGTGGTCGCCGCTGTCGGAGATGTACACCAAGCAGCGCACCCTGCGCCTGGCCGACGGCCCCGACGAGGTCCACCACAACGTCATCGCCCGCGCCGAGGTGAAGGACTTCCAGTCCTCCAACGACCGCCAGGCCGCGATGAAGAACACCGCCGGCGGCAAGCTGTTCGAAGGGCCGTGAGGCCTCCCCGGGCGGCCTGAGCGCCGCCCGGCCTGAACCACAGACGCCCCGCCCGGGAGACCGGGCGGGGCGTCTTGCCTTTTCGACGCGGCCCGGGCCGTGGATCGACCGAGCCCGGAGGCGCGCGACGATGCAGATGACCTATACCGTTCTTCCCTGCGCGGACCTCGCGCGGTCGCGCGCGTTCTACGAGCAGGCCCTGGGCCTCCCGGTCGTCGAGGACCTGGAGGGCTGGGTCAGCTTCGACGTCGGCGGAACGCTGCTGACGCTGCGGCCCCGCGGCGTCTGGTGGGTCTGCGACGACGGCCCGATGCCGGCCGGCGCGTCGCCGGTCCAGATCGCCCTGCGCATCCCGGCCGAGAGCGTGGACGACTGGCACGACCGGCTGATGCGCCACGGGGCGACCCTCCTGCGCGCGCCGACGAACCTGCCGAAATGGGGCCACCGCGCGATGTTCTTCGCCGACCCCGACCGCAACATCGTCGAGCTCTACGCCGAACTCTGATCCCCGCGCCCCGCCCCTGCGCGCGGGTCCCGGGCGCGCCGCCCGGGACCCTGGGCGCTCATCCGTCGGCGGATTCGGGGACCGAAAACCGCTCCACCAGCAGGAACTTCTGCACCTTGCCGGTGGGCGTGCGCGGCAGGGCCTCGGTGTCGAAGAGGAACCGCTTGGGCGTCTTGAACCCCGCCATCCGCGCGCGGCAGTGCGCCTCCAGCGCCGCCGCGTCGACCGAGCCGGGCCTGGCGACGATCAGGGCGGTGACCGCCTCGCCCCACATCTCGTGGGGCAGCGCGAAGACCGCGGCGTCCTGCACGGCGGGGTGGTCGAGCAGCACCTCCTCGACCTCTGCGGCATGCACGTTCTGGCCGCCGGTGACGATCATGTCCTTCTTGCGCCCGCGGATCGTCAGGTAGCCCTCGGCGTCGATCGAGCCGAGGTCCCCGGTATGGATCCAGCCGTTGCGGAAGGTCTCGGCCGTCTTCTCGGGGTTCTGCCAGTAGGCCGTGGTGGCGTTGGGGGAGCGGCCGATGATCTCGCCCGTCTCGCCCACCGGCAGGTCGCGGCCCGCGTCGTCCACCACCCGCACCTCGGCGAACAGCACCGCGCGGCCGACCGAGCCGGGGGCGCGCCGGCGGTCCTCGGGCGTCGAGGCGACCAGGGCGCCGGTCTCCTGCATCCCGTAATACTCGTAGACGTGGGGGCAGAGCCGCGCCTCCGTCGCCCGCCGGATCGGCTCGGGCAGGGAGGAGCCGGCGAAGACCACCGCGCGCAGGCTGCTGAGGTCCGCCTGCACGTCGTCCTGCGCGGTCAGCAGCATCGCGGCCATGGTGGGCACGAGGTTGAGGATCGTCACCCCCTCGGCCTCGATGGCGCGCAGCACCGCCGCCGGCTCGAAGTTCATCAGCACGTTGGGCACGCCGTAGACCGCCGCGGCCCCGATCCAGGCGAAGCCGACCCGGCCGAAGGCGGGGAACACGGTCATCATCACGTCGCGGGGCGAGCAGTCGAAGCCGATGAACATCGGGGCGAGCGTCGCGTTGTTGTACTGCGACAGCAGGTAGGACTTGGGCAGGCCCGTCGTGCCGGAGGTGAGGTTGAAGTAGAAGGGATCGCTCTCCTCGACCTCCACCGTCGGCGGCGTCGGCGCGCCCTGCGCCAGCACCTCCTCGTAGAGGCGGGCCGAGGCGTCGCCGTCCGCCTCGCCCACGCGGATGCGCAGGTCGCGGCCGTGCCGGCAGGCGCCCGCGGCGGCGGCGAAGCGGTCCTCGTAGATCAGGCCGCGGGCGCCCATCGCCTCCATCAGCCCGTCGAGCTCGGGCGGCGCGAGGCGGTAGTTCAGCGGCACGCCCACGATCCCCGCCCGCGACAGGGCGAAGTAGATCTCCACGATCTCGGTGCGGTTCGACACCAGGAAGGCCAGCACGTCGCCCTTGGCGAAGCCGGCCGCGCCCAGCGCGTTGGCCAGGCGGTTGGCGCGCGCATCGACCTCGGCGTAGGTGGCGCGCCGGCCGGTCCCCACGTCGACCACCGCCGTGCGCTCGCCCCTGCGGATCGCGGCGGTCGCCAGCAGGCTGCCGGGCAGCATCTTTCCCAGCGCTCTATCCATGACGCTCTCTCCCTGTCGGCGCGTCTCCGCACGCCCTGAAACGGTGTCCGGGGGGCGGTTCGCCCGCCCTCCCGGCGCGGCTTGAAATCAGCTGACGTTGCGGCCGGCGTCGCTCCAGAACGGGGCGCGCAGATCGCGTTTCAGGATCTTGCCCGCCCCCGACAGGGGCAGCGGCTCGGACCGGATCTCGATCGAGCGGGGGCACTTGTAGTGCGCGATCAGGGCGCGGCAGTGCTCGATCAGCTCCGCCTCGGCGGCGGTCGCGCCGGGGGCGGCGTAGACCACGGCGTGCACCTGCTCGCCCCAGTGCTCGTGCGGGATGCCGATCACCGCGGCCTGGGCCACGGCGGGATGCTGGGCGAGCGCGTTCTCCACCTCGACCGAGTAGACGTTCTCGCCGCCGGTGATGATCATGTCCTTCACCCGGTCGACCACGTAGACGAAGCCGTCCTCGTCCAGGTAGCCGCCGTCGCCGGTGTGCATCCAGCCGCCCTTCAGGGCGTCCGCGGTCTCCTTCGGACGCTCCCAGTAGCCCATCATCACCACGTCGCCGCGCACGCAGATCTCGCCGACCTCGCCCACGGGCAGCGGGTTGTCCTCGGCGTCCACGATCCGCACCTCGCAGCCCAGCGTGGCGCGCCCGGCGGAGCGGTGGCGGCCCTTGGCGCGGCCCTCGCCGATATGCTCCTTCCAGTGCAGGACGGTGGCGATGGGCGAGAGCTCGGTCTGCCCGTAGGCCTGCGCGAACTCGACCCCCGGCAGGGCCTTCATCGCGCGGTCCAGCACCGCCTCCGAGATCGGGGAGGCGCCGTAGGCGATGCGGCGGAGCGAGCCGAGGTCGTAGTCCCCCACCTTCGGATGATCGACCAGCATCTGGATCATGGTGGGCACCAGCAGCGCGTCGGTGATCTTCTCGTCCTGGATCGCCTGCAGCACGCCGTCGGGCGTGAAGGCCCGGATCATCCGGTTCGAGCCGCCCGACAGCAGCAGCGAGAACATCGCCGCCCCGTTGGCCAGGTGGAACATCGGCGCCGCGTGCAGATAGGTGACGTCGACGCCGAACAGCCCCTCGGCCAGCGCGTTGAAGGCGTTCGCCGTCAGGTTCCCGTGGGAGAGCATCACCCCCTTGGATCGCCCGGTGGTGCCGCCGGTGTAGAAGATGCCGGCCAGGTCCTCGGCCTTGCGCATCGCGTCGGGGATCGGGTCGGAGGCGGTCGCCAGCGTCTCCCACGCGGTCATGCCCGCGGGCGGCTCGCCCGCGTCGGCGTAGACCAGCGCCATGCCGGGGAAGGCCTTGGCGATCTCGGCCCCCAGCTCGGCGAAAGCGCGGTCGACGATCAGCACCTTCGCGCGGCAATCCTCCAGCGCGTCGCGGTTCTCGACCGCGCTCCAGCGCACGTTGAGGGGGACGATCACCGCGCCCGCCCAGGCGGCGGCGAGATAGGCCTCGAGGTAGAGGTCCGAGTTCAGCGACAGGATCGCCACCCGCTCCCCCTCCGCCGCGCCCAGGCCGCGCAGGCCGCCGGCGGCGCGCGCCACCCGCTCGGCCACCTCGCCCCAGGTGCGGTATCGCCCCTCGAACCCGGTCGCCACGGCGTCGCGGTTGATCTGCGCCGCCCGGCGCAGTCCGTGCGTGAGATTCATCTCGTCCTCCCTGATTGCGCGCGGGGCGTCTTTTCGACCCCGTCGCGCCGGTCCGTCAGTCGTTCGCGAGCCCCTGGGTCAGCGTCTGCGCGAAATCCTCCACCACCGCCTCGGCGCTCATCGGGCCGTCGTCGCGATGCCAGCGGCCGATCCAGTTCAGCGCGCCGCCCAGCGCGAAGGCCGCCATCTTGGCGTCGCACGGGCGGATCGAGCCGTCCGCGATCCCCGCCTCGATCCAGCCGCGGAAGGCCGCGTCCACGCGCTTCTTGCACTCCGAGATGCCCTCGCGCTGGTCGGGCGTGAAATCCTGGACGTCGAAGCGGATCAGGCAGCGCCCGCGCGGGGTGGTCATCAGCAGTCCGTAGGCGCGGATCAGCGCCCGCAGGCGCGCCAGCCCGTCGCCGGGCCCCGCCTCGATCCGCGCGATCGCCTCGGCCGCCTGCTCGTAGCCCGCCATCCAGCAGGCGAACAGGATCTCGGTCTTGCCGGAGAAGTAGTTGTAGAGCGCCGGCTTGGTGATGTGCAGCCGCTCGGCCACCTGGTTGAGCGTGACGTGGTGGTAGCCCTGCTCGAGGAACAGCTCCAGCGCCGTGTCCAGGATCGCCTCGCGCTTGGCCGAGCGGTCGCGGCGGCGCCGCTCCGGCGTCGGAAAGGGCGAGATCTGCGTCGCGGGACGGGTCATGCGCGGGGTCGTCTCCTGCCGGGCCCGCGAACCGGAGTCGCGGGGCTGCGCCGTCGGGCGCATCATGGCGCCGAACGCGGTCGTTGACCACGACCACGGGCCCGTTTATTACCCACGGGTAACCAAATGTCCACGGGTAGGAACCGCCCGGGACGGCCAGGGAGGGCCGCAGATGTCCGGCAAGGCGCATGTCGCGGGCGTGGGGATGATCCCCTTCGCCAAACCGGGGGCGTCGGCCCCCTATCACGCGATGGGGGCCGAGGCCGCGCGCCTCGCGCTCGCCGACGCGGGCATCGGCTACGAGGACGTCGCCCAGGCCTACGTCGGCTACGTCTACGGGGATTCGACCTGCGGGCAGCGCGCGCTCTACCAGGTGGGCGCCACCGGCATCCCGATCGTGAACGTGAACAACAACTGCTCCACCGGCTCGACCGCGCTCTACCTCGCGCGCCAGGCGGTGGAATCGGGCCAGGTCGACTGCGTGCTGGCCCTGGGGTTCGAGCAGATGAACCCCGGCGCGCTGGGCGCCGTCTTCCACGACCGCGACAACGTCTTCGCCGCGTTCGACGCCGCCACCGACGCGCTCGTCGGCCATCCGGAGGTGCCGCTGGCGCTGCGCTATTTCGGCGGCGCGGGGCTGAGCCACATGGAGAAGCACGGCACGCCGCTGGCCTCCTTCGCCAAGATCCGCGCCAAGGCCTCCCGCCACGCCGCGAAGAACCCCAAGGCGGTGTTCCGCAAGGAGGTCACGGCCGAGGACGTGCTCGCCGACCAGGTGATCTGGCCCGGCGTGATGACCCGGCTGATGGCCTGCCCGCCCACCTGCGGCGCGGCGGCGGCGGTGCTGGTGTCGGAGCGCTTCGCGAAGGACCGCGGCCTCGACGCCTCGGTCCGCATCCGCGCCCAGGCGATGACCACCGACCGCCCCTCGACCTTCGAGGCCGGGGACATGATGCGCGTGGTCGGCTACGACATGGCGCGCGAGGCGGCCGACAAGGTCTACGAGGCCGCGGGCGTCGGCCCCGAGGACCTCGACGTGGTCGAGCTGCACGACTGCTTCGCCCACAACGAGCTGATCACCTACGAGGCGCTGCGCCTGTGCCCCGAGGGCGGGGCCGAGCGGTTCATCGACGACGGCGACAACACCTACGGCGGCCGGGTGGTGACCAACCCCTCGGGCGGCCTGCTGTCGAAGGGCCACCCGCTGGGCGCCACCGGCCTCGCGCAGTGCTACGAGCTGACCCGGCAGCTGCGCGGAACCGCCGAGGCGACCCAGGTCGCGGGCGCGCGCCTGGCGCTTCAGCACAACCTCGGCCTGGGCGGCGCCTGCGTGACCACCCTCTACGAGCGCGCCTGAGGGGGCCCCGCCCCCCTCTCGCCCCCACTTACGCCGGAGACGCCCCGCCCCATGACCGACCCCATCGACCCCGAGAGCGCGGTGATCGAGAGCCGCGAGGGCGCCGTCGCGGTGCTGCGGCTGAACAACCCCGCCCAGCTCAACGCCCTGACCCTGCCGATGATCGGCGCCCTGCGCCGGGCGGTGCAGCGCGCGATCGACGATCCGCAGGTCCGCGCCCTGCTGCTGACCGGCGAGGGGCGCGGCTTCTGCGCCGGCGCGCAGCTGGGCGGGGAGGTCTTCGCCTCCGGCGCCTCCATCGCCGACGGGATGCGCCGCGAGCTCAGCCCCCTGATCCTCGCCCTGCGCGAGGGGCCCAAGCCCGTGGTCTGCGCCGTCAACGGGGCGGCGGCGGGGGCGGGCGTGGGCATCGCGCTGGCCGGCGACGTGGTCATCGCGGCCCGCTCGGCGCGCTTCCTGCTCAGCTTCGGGCGGCTGGGGGCGGCGCTCGACGGGGGGACCTCGGTGCTGGTGCAGCAGCTCGCGGGCGCGGCGCGGGCGCGGGGCATGGCCCTGCTCGCCCGACCCCTCGACGCCGAGACGGCCGAGCGCTGGGGCCTGGTCTGGTCGGTCGTCGACGACGAGGCCCTGGCGGAGGAGGCGATGGCGACCGCCCGGGCCCTCGCCGACGGCCCGCCCCTGTCCCTCGCCACGATCAAGCGACAGCTGCGCGAGGGCTGGACCGCCGATCTCGCCGACGCGCTCGACGCCGAGGCGGGGGAGCAGGCGATCCTGTTCCAGACCGAGGACCTGCGCGAAGGCGCCGCCGCCTTCGTCGAACGCCGCGCCCCGGTCTTCCACGGCCGCTGAGCCCGCCCCCCTCCGGCGCGGGCCGCCCCGCGCCGGCGCGCCCTCCGATTGAATTCCCGGCCGGGGCGCGCCATGCTCGGACGCTGCGTCATGCGTGCCGATCCGAGGGGGGCCTCACCGATGCCCGGCGATCCCGAGCCGACCAAGCCGTTCCTTCTGGGGCTGACCATGGCGGGCTCCGTCTCGGCCGGCGCCTACCTCGCGGGGGTGGTCGATTTCCTGACCCGCGCGCTGGCCGCCCATGCCGAGGCGCACCCGGACCGCCCCGTGGTCCTGAAGGTCATCAGCGGCACGTCCGGGGGCGGCACCTCGGCGAGCCTCGTGGTCGCCTCCCTGCTCGACGGCCTCCCCTCCGAGCGCAAGCTGCATGCCGGGACCTACGCCCCCCGCCCGCAGGCGGCGCGCGACTACGCCTTCGCCCTCAGGCGCCTGCACGACATCTGGGTGACCGAGCTGGCCCTGACCGTCGATCCCCGCGCCGCCCGGCGCGCGAAGCCCGACCCAGACGCCGCGCCCGAGGACGACGAGACGCCCGAGGGCCTGCTGGGCGTCGCCGACCTCGAGGCCTGCCGCCGCCATCGCCTGCCGATCCCCTCGCTGCTCAGCGGCTTCGCCATCGACCGGGCGGCGAACCGGGCGCTGAAGGACGTGGTCTGGCGGCGCGGCGAGGGCTACCCGTTCCTGGCCGAGCCGCTGGACCTGTTCATCACCACCACCAACGTTCAGGGCGTGGTCTACCAGGCGCATTTCGACCGCCGCGCCGGCCACAAGATGTCCCGCCACGCCATGGCGCGCCACTTCGCGGTGCACGGGCTGGGCACGGTCCCGCTGGGCTCGGCCTGGCTCGAGGGCCACCACGACCGCGGCGTGCCCCTGCGCACGCCCCCCAGGGGCGGCGCCGTCGACCTCGGCGCCCGTCGCAAGGGCCGCGCCGCCACCGCCTGGACCGACCTGCGGGAGACGGCGATGGCCTCGGGCGCCTTCCCCGTCGGCCTCCCCTCCCGCTTCATCCATGCGAAGATGGGCGAGCACCAGGCCTTCGAGATCGATGGCGCGCCCAGCGCCGCCGGCGGCGCCTGGCCGCTGGACCTGCCGCTGGACGAGCTGCCCCGCCCCGACTGGGGCCTCGCCAAGACCTCTCCCGACGGGGACGCCACCTACGTCGCCGTCGACGGCGGGGTGACCAACAACGAGCCCTTCGAATTCGCCCGCTACACCCTGCGCCCGAAGGCGAAGGGGCGCGGCGGAAAGAAGGGCTCCGACTGGCTCGACCCCAACCCCCGCGGCTCGGCCGAGGCCGACCGCGCCGTCATCATGATCGACGCCTTCCCCGAGGGCGGCGTCTTCGCCACCGTCTCGCCCGAGAACCCGCTCGACCTCGCCGGCGCGGGGCTGCCGGGCGTGGTCGGCAAGCTCTTCGGCGCGATGATCTCCCAGGCGCGCTTCAAGCCGGCGGAGCTCGCGGCCGCGGCCATGCCCAACGTGAAGTCCCGCTTCATGATCGCCCCCAGCCGCCCGGCGGAGGGCGGCAGCCAGGCGCTGACCGGCGCCTCGCTGCTGGCCTGCGGGGCGCTGGGCGGGTTCTCGGGCTTCCTCGACCTGCGCTTCCGCCAGCACGACTTCATCCTCGGCCAGCGCAACTGCCAGCGCTTCCTGCAGGAGCATTTCGCGCTCGACCCCGCCAACCCGATCTTCGGGGGCGACCCCGGCGGCCCGCGCACCGCCGACGGCTCCGAGCGCCCGGTGGTCGAGCTGCCGCCGGAGCTGGCGCGCGAGATCCCGCAGCCCGACTGGCCGCGCATGTCCTTCGCCGAGCTCGACGCCCTGCGCGGCCCCATGCGCTCCCGCCTGCAGGGCCTCTACGAGACGCAGATCGCCTCCGCCCGACCCGGCTTCGCGATGCGGGCGGCGGGCTGGGCGCTGTGGAACGGGCTGGGGCGCGACCGCATCCTCGCCATCGCCCTGCGCTCGCTCGAGGCCGCGCTGATCGAGCACGGGCTGCTGGAGCTGGAGCTTCCGGAGAGCTTCCACGAGCCCCTGCCCCGCGGCGTCGTCGCCCGCCTCGTCTCCGCCGCCGACGCCGGGACCACCGTCGCCGAGATCGCCGAGGCCTTCGCGCAGGGCCGCCGCAGCCGCGGAGAGGCGCCGCTGCACCCCGGGGCCGAGGCCGACGAGCGCGCCGAGATCCAGCGCACCCTCGACCACCTGCGCGAGGTCCGCGCCGACCACCGCTGCCGGGTCGAGGCCGAGAAACGCGACGACGGCGCGACGGCCTATCGCCTGAAGCGCTTCGCCCCCGGCGGGATCTCGGGCCTGGTGGGGCGGCTCTTCGGCTGATCCGCCCGCCGCCGGGGGCCGACGCCCCTGCCGCACGATCCGCCGGGAATCACTGGAACTTGCCGACCGGCCGATAGAAACTGCGCCCCAACGAAGGCCGGCGCCCGCGACCGGCCCGCAATACGGGAGGGCCGCGCATGGACGACGGCATGAACCGCGAGGCCGCGTCGACGGCCGCCGCGCCGGGGGTGCTTGACGGCGTCCGGGTTCTGGATTTCAGCCGCTACATCGCGGGGCCCTACTGCGGCTCGATCCTCGGCGACCTGGGCGCCGAGGTGATCCGGGTCGAGCCCCACGGCGGCGCCGACGACCGCTACCTGCTGCGGCTCGACGGGTTCGAGGACGGCGCCCAGTTCCTGGCCCTGAACCGCAACAAGAAGTCCATCACCCTGGACCTGCGCAGCGCGCGCGGGCGCGAGGTGCTCGACCGGCTCGTCGCGGTGGCGGACGTGACGCTGACCAACATGCCGCCGCCCGCGCTGGCGAAGCTGGGGCTCGACTACGCCTCCCTGAAGGCGGCGAACCCGCGGATCATCTCGGCCAACGTCTCGGCCTACGGGCCAGAGGGTCCGCTCTCGGGGCGCAACGGCTTCGACCTGATCGGCCAGGCGATGAGCGGCGCCACCTACATGAGCGGCTGGCCCGGCCGCCCGGTGCGCACCGCGGCGAACTACGTCGACTTCGGCACCGGCCTGGGCACCGCCATCGGCGTGCTGGCCGCCCTGATGCACCGTCAGCAGACCGGCGAGGGGCAGGAGGTGCAGGCCTCCCTCCTCCAGACCGCGCTGACCTTCATGAACGCGGTCCTGCTCGAAGCCTCCACCGGCGTCGACCGCCCCCCCGCCGAGGGGCGCAGCCCCTACGCCGGCCCCGCCGAGCTGGTCCCCACCAGCGACGGCGCGGTGGTGGTGCAGGTGGTCGGCCCGGCGATGTTCGGCCGCCTGTGCGACGCCATCGGCCGGCCGGAGCTCGCGACCGATCCCCGCTTCGACACCGACGAGAAGCGCGGCGCCGCGGGGGCCGAGCTGTCGGCGATCCTCGCCGAATGGGCCGCGCCCCTGACCATGCAGCAGGCGATGGACGCGCTGGCGCAGGCGCGCATCCCCTCGGGCCCCGCCCTCAGCCCGATCCAGGCGATCAACGATCCGGGCGTGCGCGGCTCGGGCGTGTTCCAGGATCACCAGCCGCGAGCGGACGGCCCCGTCCTGCCGCTGGCGGGCCTGATCGCGCGGCTCTCGGCCTCGCCGGGCACGATCCGGGCGCCGGCGTCCTCGCCGGGCGCAGACACCCGCGCCACCCTGCGCCAGGCGGGCTTCACCGACGACGAGATCGACGCGCTCGCCGCCGACGGCTGCGTCTCGCCCCCCGACTGAGGGGCAGGGCCATGGGGGAGGCCGGGCGCTCAGCCCGGCGGGCAGAAGCCGACCTCGGGCGGGGTGCGCCCGGTCGCGGCGATGAAGCCCTGCAGCCGTCCCGTCGCCTCGGCCGTCGCGCCGGCGTCGGCGGCCGACCAGACCTTGCCCGGCGGCGTCTCGCACAGGCCCGCGCCGCAGTCGCTGGCGAAGGTGTTCCAGGTCCCCGTCGCGGGGTTCACCGGGCAGAAGCAGCTCGCCTCCGCCGAGACGCCGTCCCAGAAGCAGGGCTGGTCCAGGCAGTTGGCATAGAGCGCCCGCTTCCCCGCTGCGTCCGTCGGCGGGCAAAGCTGCATCCGCGCCCCGTCGAGCGTGCCGTAGCGCGCCCCCGGCGCCGCGTCGCCCAGCGAGTATTGCGAGAAGATCAGCTGCACCTGCCCGCTCCCGCCCAGCGGCGTCGCGAAGTCCGGCAGCGTCGTCGCCGAGCGCTGCAGGCAGGCCGTGTCGCCGATGTTGGCATTGTAGGCGGGCTCCGGACCCACCTTGACCACCGGACACGCGCAAGAGGCCCAGGTCACCGTCCCCGCCGCCGCGGGATCCTCCGGGCAGTCGGTCGGCGCGCCGTCGGCGTCGAGGCACGCGCACAGCGCGTGCGAGCACAGCGCATAGGCGTTCGCATCGCAGGTCGTGTTGTCCTGCGCGCGCGCCGCCCCGGGCGCGAGCAGGACCGCAAGCAGGGCCGCGAAAAGGAAACCGATCATCGTCCCACCCCTACGCCACGCACCGGACGGGCATGGTGGCCGCAAAGCGACGCAACGGCAAGCGCCGCGGCCCGGCGCGTCGGGCGCGCATTCGGCCAAAGGACGCGTTAACACTATGGAAACCGAACGACGCCGCGGGCACGGCCCCCGGCGCAACGCGCATGGGAGGCGCAGCATGACCGACACCGGATCCATCGACCGGCCCGCCGAGACCTCCGCCGAGGCCGCGGCCGCCGAGGCGCTCTCCGCCGCGCTCGCCGCCCAGGGCGGCGACCTCCCCCCCGACCTGCTGGTCTTCGGCGAGGAGGTGCCCGCCCGCAACCGCCAGGACTGGTCCCGCCAGCCCCCGGTGCGCCCGCTCGCCCTCGCCCGCCCCCGCTCGACCGCCGAGGTCGCCGCGGTGCTCGCCGCCTGCGCCCGCGCGGGCCTCGCGGTGGTGCCCCAGGGCGGGCTGACCGGGCTGGTGCGCGGCGCCCACCCCGTCGCCGGCGGCGTCGCCCTGTCGCTGGAGCGGATGACCGGCGTCGAGGAGGTGGACGTCGAGGGCGCCACGATGATCGTGCGCGCCGGCACGCCCCTGCACGAGGTGCAGGCGGCGGCCGACGCGGCGGGCCTGTTCTTCCCGCTCGACCTCGGCTCCCGCGGCTCCTGCTCGATCGGCGGCAACGTCTCGACCAACGCCGGCGGCAACCGGGTGATCCGCTACGGGACCGCCCGCGACCAGGTGCTGGGGCTCGAGGTGGTGCTGCCCGACGGCACGGTGGTCAACGCCCTGAACCGGCTGGTGAAGAACAACACCGGCTACGACATCAAGCACCTGTTCATCGGGGCCGAGGGGACGCTGGGGGTCATCACCCGCCTGGCGCTGCGGCTCCAGCCCAAGCCCGCCGCGCTGGACGTGGCGCTGTGCGCCCTGCCCGACTACGCCTCGCTTCTCTCGCTGCTCTCGGCCCTGCGCGCCCGCTTCGGCCCCGGCCTGACCAGCTTCGAGGCGATGTGGGACGAATACCTCGACACCATCACCTCCACCTTCGAGCTGCGCCGCCCCTTCGCCGCCCCCCACCGCTTCTACGCCATCGTCGAGATCTCCCGCTTCGGGGCCGGCGAGGACGCCCGCCTGCCCGACGCCCTGGGCGAGCTGATGGAGGAGGGCCTGATCGAGGACGCCCTGATCGCCCAGACCGAGCGCGAGGCCGCCGATTTCTGGAAGATCCGCGAGATCGTGGGCGACCTGCGCCAGAAGGCGGGGCCGCTGGTCTCCTACGACATCGGCCTGCCGGCGGGCGTCACCGACCGCTTCGTCGAGACCTCGGCCGCCCGCGTCCGCGCGCAATGGCCCGATGCGATGCACCTCGCCTACGGGCACCTGGGCGACAACAACCTGCACCTGATCGTGCGCTCCCCCGCCTGCGGGACCGACCAGCCGCGGGAGGGCTTCGACCGGGCGATCTACGACACGGTGCGGGAGTTCGGGGGCAGCATCTCGGCCGAGCACGGGATCGGCACCACCAAGCGCCCCTACCTCGGCCACACCCGCTCCCCCGAGGAGATCGCGGTGATGCGCCTGGTGAAGCGGGCGCTGGACCCGGACGGCCGCATGAACCCCGGCAAGGTGCTGGAGGAGGAGGGCTGAGGCCCTCTCCCCCCTCTCCGCGCTTGATTGACGTACCTCAGGACGACGTCTAGGTTTCGGGGCGGAGGCGCCCGATGAGACCGACGGTTCACGACATCGCGAAGGAGGCGGGCGTCAGCCTGGCGACGGTCGATCGCGTGCTGAACGCCCGCCCCGGCGTGCGCGAGAAGACCATCGCCCGGGTGCAGGAGGCGGTCGCCCGGCTGGGCTACGTGCGCGACGCCTCGGCCGCCAACCTCGCCCGCCAGCGCTTCTATCGCCTCGCCTTCGTGCTGCCGGAGGGGCCCAACCAGTTCGTCGACGCCCTGCGCGCCGCCCTGCTCGAGGCCTCGGCCACCCAGGTCGCGGACCGGGCGGCGGTCAAGGTGGTGACCACCCCGGCGCAGGACCCGCACGCCGTGGTCCGCGCGCTGCGCGCGCTGAACCCCCGCCGCCTCGACGGGGTGGCGATCATGGCGCCCGAGACGCCCCAGGTCCGCGACGCCGTCGCCCGCCTGAAGGCCGAGGGGCTGGCCGTGGTCGCCCTCGTCTCCGACCTGCCGAACGCCCCGCGGGACCGCTTCGTGGGCATCGACAACGTCGCCGCCGGGCGCACCGCCGCCCTGCTGATGGGCCGCTTCGCGCCCCAGGGCGGCGAGGTGCTGGTGGTCACCAACTCCCTGAGATCGCGGGACAGTCTCGACCGACGCCTCGGCTTCGACCAGGTGATGGCCGAGGATTTCCCGCGCCTCTCGGCCCTGCCCACCGCCGAGTCCTACGACGATCCCGCCCGCATGGAGACGGTGGCGCTGGAGGCCGCGCTGAACCGCCCGAAGCTGGTCGGCGTCTACTCGATGGGCTCGGGGAACACGCCGCTTCTGAAGGCGCTGCGCCGCTCCGGCCGGCTGGACGACCTGGTGGTGATCGGGCACGAGCTGACGCCGGCCACCCGCCGCGCGCTGCAGCTCGACGAGATGGCGGCCGTCATCTCGCAGGACGTCGGACACCTGGCGCGCAGCGCCCTGCGGGTGCTGCGCGCCGCCTGCGACGCCGCCCCCGTCTTCGAGGCGCAGGAGCGGATCCGCATCGAGATCGTGCTGCGCGAGAACCTGCCCTGATTCGCAGGCCCCGCGCCCTCCGGCCCGCCCCAGCCCCCACTCTCCCCCGATTTTCGCCCGCGCCGCCCTGCCCCGTCGCGCGCGCCGAATCCGCCTTGCGACCGAAGCGCTTGCGCCCGGAAACCGGCCTCGGGCCCGCGCCCGGCGGTCTGCGCAAAATGATGAACGTACCTCAAAACAGTGGACGTGAGGCACGCCCCTCATTTACGAATTCCCTGCACCCCGGCGCGCAGCGGAGGTGTGAAGAAGAACACACGCGCCTTCGTCCAGGGAGGACCCCACCATGAAGACCACCCCCGTCACCCTCGCGTCGGCCGTGGCCGTCGCCTCGGCGCTGGGCGCCGGACAGGCGAGCGCCGCGGACCTCACCCTGTGCTGGGCCGCCTGGGACCCCGCCAACGCCCTCATCGAGCTGAGCAAGGACTTCGAGGCGAAGTCCGGCCACAAGATGAGCTTCGAGTTCGTCCCCTGGCCCAACTTCGCCGACCGCATGCTCAACGAGCTCAACTCCGGCGGCCAGCTCTGCGACCTGATGATCGGCGACAGCCAGTGGATCGGCCTGGGCGCCGAGGCCGGGCATTACGTGAAGCTCAACGACTTCTTCGACGCCAACGGCATCGACATGGGCGACTTCATCCCCGCCACCGTGACGGGCTACGCCGAATGGCCCAAGGGCACGCCCAACTACTGGGCCCTGCCCGCCTTCGGCGACGTGGTCGGCTGGACCTACCGCAAGGACTGGTTCGAGAAGCCCGAGCTCCAGAAGGAGTTCAGCGAGAAATACGGCCGCGACCTCGCGCCCCCCAAGACGCTCGCCGAACTCAAGGACATCGCCGAGTTCTTCCAGGAGCGCGAGATCGACGGCAAGACCGTCTACGGCGCCGCGATCTATACCGAGCGCGGCTCGGAAGGCATCACCATGGGCGTCACCAACGCCCTCTACAACTACGGCTTCCTCTACGAGAACCCGGACAAGCCCTATGACCTCGAGGGCTACGTCAACTCGGCCGGCGCGGTGGAAGGGCTGGAGTTCTACAAGGCCCTCTACGACTGCTGCACGCCGCCGGGCTCGTCCGACTGGTACATGTCCGAGGACATCGACGCCTACAAGTCGGGCCAGGTGGCGCTGCAGATGAACTTCGCCTTCATCTGGCCCGGCGTCGAGGCCGACCCGAACGTGGGCGGCGGCAAGTCGGGCTATTTCGCCAATCCCGCCGGCCCCGCGGGGCATTTCGCCCAGCTCGGCGGCCAGGGCATCTCGGTCGTCAGCTACTCCGACCAGCAGGAGGCGGCGCTGGAATACATCCAGTGGTTCGCCCAGCCCGAGGTCCAGAAGAAGTGGTGGAGCCTCGGCGGCTACTCGGCCCTGAAGGCGGTGGTCGAGGATCCGGGCTTCGCCACCTCCCAGCCCTATGCGCAGACCTTCCTCGACAGCATGGCGATCGTGAAGGACTTCTGGGCGGAGCCCTCCTACGCCTCGCTGCTCCTGGCGATGCAGGACCGGGTCCACAAGTACGTCGTCGCCGGCCAGGGCACCGCGCAGGAGGCGCTGGACGGCCTGGTGAAGGACTGGACCGAGGTCTTCGAGGACGACGGCAAGCTCTGACCCCACGGGGTCGCCCCGGGCGCCGGCCCGCCCCCGCACGGGCGGTCCGGTCCGGGCGGACGCGGGATCCTCGCGCCCCGCGTCCGCCCTGAACCGCCCGGCCGGGACCACGCTTCCTCCCCCGGCCGGGCGGCCCCCCGCGCCCGCGAACCGCAAGGACTTCCGATGACCGACACGGCGATGGGCCGCGTGGCGGAGGCTACGCCGCCCGGCATGGCCCGACGCATCCGCGGCCTCTCCGACCGGGCGATCGCCTGGATCTTCGTGGCCCCGACGATCTTCCTGCTGCTGGCGGTGAACATCTTCCCGCTGATCTGGACGATCCGGCTGAGCTTCACCAACTTCCGCGCCAACCGCCCCAACGCCGAGGTCGAGAACATCGGCCTGCGCAACTACCAGCGCATCCTGACCGACGCCGACATCTGGGCGACGATGCAGGCGACGGCGCATTTCCTGTTCTGGACGCTGTTCTTCCAGGTGCTGCTGGGCTTCGCGCTCGCCTGGCTCATCAACCGCAAGTTCCGCCATTCCGACCTGTGGACGACGATCATCGTGCTGCCGATGATGCTGTCGCCGGCGGTGGTGGGGAACTTCTGGACCTTCCTCTACCAGCCCCAGATCGGCCTGTTCAATTACGCCATCGAGTTCCTGACCGGGGCGCCGGCCACCAGCTTCTCGATGATCGGCGAGGTCTCGCTCGCCCCTTGGGCCATCGTCATCGTCGACACCTGGATGTGGACGCCCTTCGTGATGCTGATCTGCCTCGCCGGGCTCCGCTCGATCCCCGAGTCGATCTACGAGGCCGCCGAGTGCGACCGCGCCTCCCCCTGGCGGCAGTTCTGGACGATCACCGTCCCCATGGTGCTGCCCTTCCTGATGCTGGCCGTGCTGTTCCGGGGCATCGAGAACTTCAAGATGTTCGACCTGGTGGTGCAGCTGACCGGCGGCGGCCCCGGCAACACCACCACGCTGACCTCGATCGACCTCAAGCGCGAGGCCTTCGAGAAGTGGCGCACGGGCTATTCCTCCGCCTACGCGATCATCCTGTTCGTCACGGTCTTCGGGCTCGCCTCGATCTACGTGAAGGCGCTGAACAAGGTGAAGGAACGATGAGTTTTTCGACCACCGATCCGTCTCCCCGCCAGAAGGCCGTCGCCGGCACGCTGGTGATCCTCTACGCGCTGGTCACGATGCTGCCGCTGGTCTGGATCGTGTCCACCGGCTTCAAGAGCTCGGCGGACAGCATCGCCTACCCGCCCAAGATCGCCTTCCAGCCGACGCTCGAGGGCTACGTGAACCTGTTCACCGCCCAGACCCGGCAGACGCCCGAATACCTCGCCGAGAACCCGCCGCAGACCTGGTACGAGGAGATCGTGCACGAGAAGGGCATGGTCATCGCCGGGCCGAGCCGGTTCGGGGAGCGGTTCCTGAACTCGGTCATCATCGGCTTCGGCTCGACCTTCCTCTCGGTCTTCCTCGGCACGCTCGCGGCCTACGCCTTCTCCCGCTACCGGATCCCGCTGAAGGACGACCTGCTGTTCTTCATCCTCTCGACCCGGATGATGCCGCCCATCGCGGTGGCCATCCCGATCTTCCTGATGTTCCGCAGCCTCGGGCTCTCGGACACGCACCTGGGGATGATCCTGCTCTACACCGCGGTGAACCTCTCGCTCTCGGTCTGGCTCCTGAAAGGCTTCATCGACGAGATCCCGCGCGAATACGAGGAGGCCGCGCTGATCGACGGCTACACCCGCTTCCAGGCCTTCCGGAAGGTGGTGCTGCCGCAGGCGGCCACCGGCATCGCCGCCACCGCGATCTTCTGCCTGATCTTCAGCTGGAACGAGTACGCCTTCGCGGTCCTGCTGACCTCGGGCACCGCGCAGACGGCGCCGCCCTTCATCCCCACGATCATCGGCGTGGGCGGCCAGGACTGGCCCGCCGTCGCCGCCGGCGCGACGCTGTTCCTGCTGCCGGTCATGGTCTTCACCATCCTGCTGCGCAAACACCTGCTGCGCGGGATCACCTTCGGAGCGGTGCGCAAATGACCCGGTTCCTGTCAGGCCTCGCCCGCCTCCGCCGCGGCCCGTGGGAGATGGTGGCCTCCATCGCCATCGGCCTGGGCGTGTTCATGCTGATGCAGCCGTTCTGGCTGGCGGCCTTCACCTGGTCGTTCCTGGTGCTGCTGACCGGCACGGTGATGTTCATCATCGTCAGCCATTTCCCGGAGGATCGCTGATGGCCGAGATCGTCATCCGCAACGTCCGCAAGCAGTTCGGCGACTTCACCGCCGTGCAGTCCTCGTCGTTCAAGGTCGAGGACGGCGAGTTCTTCATGCTGCTTGGCCCGTCGGGCTGCGGCAAGACCACCACCCTGCGCATGATCGCCGGCCTCGAGCTGCCGACGTCCGGCGAGATCCTGATCGGGGGCGAGGACGTCGCCTCCCGCCCCGCCTCCCAGCGCGACATCGCCTTCGTCTTCCAGATGTTCGCCCTCTACCCGCACCTGAACGTGCGCAAGAACATCGCCTATCCGCTGGTCAGCCAGGGGATGCCCCGCGCCGAGGTCCGCCGAAAGGTCGAGGAGGCCGCGCGCATCCTCGGGATCGAGGACATCCTCGACCGCCCCGTCGGCGGCCTCTCGGGCGGCGACCGGCAGCGCGTCGCCTTGGGTCGCGCCATCGTGCGCGACCCCGCCTGCTTCCTGATGGACGAGCCGCTGGGCGCGCTCGACGCCGAGTTCCGCGAGCGCATGGCCGAGGAGCTGCGCGCCCTGCACGACCGCATGGGCGCCACCACCATCTACGTCACCCACGACCAGCTCGAGGCGATGCAGATGGGCGACAAGATCGTGGTCATGAACCACGGGGTGATCGAGCAGTTCGGCGCCCCGCAGGACATCTACGACAAGCCCGCCACCCTGTTCGTGGCGGAGTTCATCGGCTCGCCCCCGATGAATTTCCTGCGCTTCCACGGAACGCTCCCCCCCGGCGCCACGCAGGCCAGCCTGCACCACGCCGCCCTCGGCCTGCCCGCCCTGCGCGAGGCCTTCGAGGGCGACATGGTCTACGGCGTGCGCCCCGAGCATGTGCGCCTGTCCGACGCCGCCCCCTACCGCGGCGAGGTGCTGGCGACCGAGTACCTGGGCACCACCCAGGTGGTCACGCTCGCCACCCCCAACGGCGAGGTGAAGGCCCGCATCCCCGCCGACCAGCCCGCCCGGATGGGCGAGACCGTGGGCCTCGAGTTCGACGGCCGCACCACCACCGTCTTCGACGCGCAATCGGGCCGCGCCCTGCGCTCGGAGCTGAACGAGGGGGTCCTGCATGGCTGAGATCCAGCTCGCCGGCGTCTCCAAGGCCTTCGGCGACACGCAGGCCCTGTCGGACGTGACGATGACCGTGCCCGACGGCGCCTTCGTGGTGCTGCTGGGCCCTACCGGCGCCGGCAAGACCACCACCCTGCGCCTGATCGCGGGGCTCGACCGGCCCGACCGCGGCGACATCCGCATCGCCGGACGCTCGGTCCTCTCGGACACGCCGGCCCAGCGCAACGTGGCGATGGTGTTCCAGCAATACTCGCTCTACCCCCACATGACGGTGCGCGAGAACCTGGCCTTCCCGCTCCGCTCCCCCATCCTGCGCACGCCCGAGCCCCAGATCGCCCGCAAGATCGCCGAGGTGGCCGAGGTCCTGCGGATCTCTCACAAGCTCGACAACAAGGCGACCGCGCTCTCGGGGGGCGAGATGCAGCGCGTCTCCATCGGCCGGGCGCTGGTGCGCGACCCGGCGGCGCACCTGATGGACGAGCCGCTGAGCTCCCTCGACGCCAAGCTGCGCGCGGAGCTGCGCGTCGAGCTCAAGCGCATCCAGGCGAGCCTGGGGGCCACCCTGCTCTACGTCACCCACGACCAGGTCGAGGCGATGACCATGGCGACCCACGTGGGCGTGCTCGACCACGGCCGGATGGTGCAGTTCGGCACGCCCCGCCAGATCTACGAGGACCCGGTCAGCCTCTACGTCGCCGGCCGCCTCGGCCTGCCGCGGATCAACGCCCTGCCCGCCGACCTCTGGGCCGGCGCGCCCGCCGGCGCCGCCGTCATCGGCCTGCGCCCCGAGCACATCGCCCACGATCACGGCCCGCAGGCGCAGGTGATCCGGGTCGAGCGGCTGGGTGACCAGACCCGCCTGCACCTCGCGCTCGCGGGCCACGCGCTGGTCACGCTCGCCGACCCCCACACCGCGCTGGAGCCGGGCGACGCCGTCCCCGTCGCCCCCCGCAACCCGCTCTATTTCGACGCCGCCGGCGCCCGGATCGCCTGAAGGGAGAGGCCCCATGGACCAGTTCATCAACACGAAGGACCGGCTCGTCACCGAGGCCATAGACGGCGCCCTGCGCACCGCCGGCGGGCGGCTCGCCCGGCTCGACGGCTACCCGCACATCAAGGTGGTGGTGCGCACCGACTGGGACCGCTCGAAGGTGGCCCTCGTCTCGGGCGGCGGCTCGGGGCACGAGCCCTCCCACGCGGGCTTCGTCGGCCAGGGGATGCTGACCGCGGCGGTGTGCGGAGAGGTCTTCGCCAGCCCGTCGGTCGACGCGGTGCTGGCCGGCATCCTCGCCGTCACCGGCAAGGCCGGGTGCCTGCTGATCGTGAAGAACTACACCGGCGACCGGCTGAACTTCGGGCTGGCGGCCGAGCGCGCCCGCGCCCAGGGCCTGAAGGTCGGCATGGTCATCGTCGACGACGACGTGGCCCTGCCCGACCTGCCCCAGGCCCGCGGCGTCGCCGGCACCCTCTTCGTCCACAAGATCGCCGGGGCGTTGGCCGAGCAGGGGGCCGACCTCGAGGCCGTGCAGGCCGCCGCCGAGCGCGTCATCAAGGGCGTCGCCTCGATCGGCATGTCGCTCGACACCTGCACCATCCCCGGATCGCCGAAGGAAACCCGCATCGCCCGCGGCAAGGCCGAGCTGGGCCTGGGCATCCACGGCGAGGCGGGGATCGAGCAGGTGGAGTTCTCCACCGCCCGCGACGCGATGGAGATGGTGGTCGACCGCCTCGCCCCCCACATCGGCCCGGGCCCGCACGTGGCGCTGCTGAACAACCTCGGCGGGGCCACGCCGCTGGAGATGGGCGTGCTGGCCGAGGAGCTGGTCCGCTCCCGCATCGGCTCGCAGGTCCGCTGGATGGTGGGGCCGGCGCCGCTGATGACCTCCCTCGACATGCAGGGCTTCTCGGTGTCGCTGCTGCCCGCCACCCGCGAGGATGAGGCCGCCCTGCAGGCCCCCGCCGCCCCCTGGGCCTGGCCCGGCTGCCGCGCGGTGGGGGAGGTGGAGGTGGTCGAGCTTCCCGACGGCCTGACCCCCATCCAGCCGATCCCCTCGGCCAACCCCGCCGTGCGCGCGTTGCTGGAGCGGTGCTGCACGATCCTGGTGGAGGCGGAGGCGGATCTGAACGCGCTCGACGCCAAGTCCGGCGACGGGGACACCGGCTCGACGCTCGCCACCGCCGCCCGGGCGCTGGCCGGGGCGATGGACCGGCTGCCGCTCGCCGACCAGACCCAGCTCTACCGCGCCATCGGGCTGGAGCTGAGCCAGACCATGGGCGGCTCCTCGGGCGTGCTGCTGGCGATCTTCTTCGCGGCCGCCGGCGACGGCTCGGCCTCGGGCAAGGACATGGTGGGGGCCCTGCGCGCGGGGCTCGAGCGGGTGCAGCAGGTGGGCGGCGCCCAGCCGGGCGACCGCACCCTGGTCGACGCCCTGACGCCTGCGCTCGAGGCGCTGCCCCGCGGCCTGGGCGCGGCGGCCAAGGCCGCGCGGGAGGGGGCCGACGCCACCGCCCGCATCACCCGCGCCCGCGCCGGCCGGGCGAGCTACCTGTCCGAGCAGAGCCTTGCGGGCCACAACGACCCCGGGGCGGAGGCGGTCGCGCGCCTGTTCGAACGTCTGCTGGCCGCCGAGACGGCCTGACGGTCGCGGGCGGCGCCGGCGCCCTGCACGGGCCGCCGGCGCCCCCGCTCAACCGCAGCCTTATGAAAACGTCATCATTTCAACGCTTGATCGAAGATGTTCCGGACAGGCACACTCCCGCCTGCCGCAGGATCACGTTCCAGCGACGCGACGCCGAGTCGGGCTCCGCCCCTTTGGGACTCGCCTGCGCGACGCCGCCTCCGGCGAACACAGGGAGACTGCGTCATGAGCAGCATTGTTCCAAACACCTTCAGACGGGCCTGGGTCGCCGCCGCGGCGCTGGCCTGCGTCGCCGGCGCCGCCTTCGCGCAGGAATCGAAGCCCAACATCCTCGTGATCTGGGGCGACGACATCGGCCAGTCGAACATCTCGGCCTACACCTTCGGCCTGATGGGCTACCGCACGCCCAACATCGACCGGATCGCCTCCGAGGGCATGATGTTCACCGACTACTACGGCGAACAGTCCTGCACCGCGGGCCGCTCCTCCTTCATCATGGGCCAGTCGGTGTTCCGCACGGGCCTGTCCAAGGTCGGCCTGCCCGGCGCCGACCTCGGCATGCGCGTCGAGGATCCGACCATCGCGGGCCTGCTGAAGGCGCAGGGCTACGACACCGGCCAGTTCGGCAAGAACCATCTCGGCGACAAGGACGAGATGCTGCCCACCAACCACGGCTTCGACGAGTTCCTGGGCAACCTCTACCACCTCAACGCCGAGGAGGAGCCCGAGAACGAGGACTATCCCGGCGACATGAAGCTCGCCGACGGCTCGACCTTCCGCGAGAAGTTCGGCCCCCGCGGCGTGATCAAGTCCTCCGCCGACGGCACGATCGAGGACACCGGCCCCCTCACCCGCAAGCGCATGGAGACCGTGGACGACGAGACGGTCGCCGCGGCGATCGACTTCATCAAGCGCAAGACCGACGAGGGCAAGCCCTGGTTCGTGTGGTGGAACGGCACCCGGATGCACTTCCGCACCCACGTCGCCCCCGAGATGCGCCAGAAGGCCGACGAGCTCGCCGGCCGTCACCTGGACGAATACCAGGCCGGCATGATCCAGCATGACATGCACGTGGGCCAGCTGCTCGACACGCTCGACGAGCTCGACATCGCCGACAACACCTTCGTGTTCTACTCGACCGACAACGGGCCGCACATGAACACCTGGCCCGACGCGGCCATGACCCCGTTCTGGTCCGAGAAGAACACCCAGTGGGAAGGCGCCTGGCGGGTGCCCGCGATGGTGCGCTGGCCCGGCAAGGTGCCCGAGCACTCGGTCTCCAACGAGATCGTGCACCACATGGACTGGCTGCCGACCTTCCTCGCCATGGCCGGGGCCCCGGACATCAAGGAGCAGCTCCTCCAGGGCGGCGTCCAGGCCATCGGGCGCGAGTACAAGGTGCATCTCGACGGCTACAACATCCTGCCGATGCTGACCGGCGAGACCGACAAGTCCCCGCGCGAGGAGATCTTCTACTTCACCGACGACGGCGACCTGGCGGCCCTGCGCTGGAACGACTGGAAGCTGACCTTCCTCGAGCAGACCGCCTGGGGCACGCTGCGCGCCTGGATGGAGCCGCTGACGCCCCTGCGCGTGCCGCTGATCTTCAACCTGCGCCGCGACCCCTACGAGCGGGCCTACCGCACCTCCAACACCTACTACGACTGGATGCTGGACCGCGCCTACATGCTGGTCCCCGCCCAGCAGTACGTGGCGAACTTCCTGTCCACGTTCCAGGAGTTCCCGCCCCGACAGAAGGCGGCGAGCTTCTCGCTCGACCAGGTGATGGAGAAGATGGCGCCCCCGGCCCAGTGAGGCCCGGCGCCCGATCCTGACCCCGGCGCGGACGACGGCCCCCGTCGTCCGCGCCTCTCCGATCCGCCTCCGCCCGCCGCCGCCGGCGCGTCCGGCGCCGGGACCGACCGGACCCGACGCGACGCCGCCCCTCGCCGGGCGCCCGCGTCCGGGCAGGCGTCGGCGCGAGACCGCGCGACGGGCGATCCGCCCCGCCGTCCCGCGCCCGCCGGACCGCCGCCCGCCAACAGGAGACGCGCCATGCGCAGCCTTCCCGCCTCCGCCGCCGCGCTCTGCGCCCTGCTCGCCGCCGCCCCCGCGCTCGCCGCCGATCCGCTGCCCCTGTGGGCCGACGACGGCGCCCAGGCCAAGATCGTGGCCTTCGTCGAGAGCGTCACAGAGGAAGGCGGCGCCGGCTATGTCGAGCCCTCGCGCCGCATCGCCGTCTTCGACAACGACGGCACCCTGTGGTCCGAGCAGCCGGTGTATTTCCAGGCGGTCTTCGCGCTCGACTACCTCAAGGCCCAGGCCGCGAAGGACCCCTCGATCCTGACCTCCCCGGCGCTGAAGGCCGGCGCCGCGGGCGACCTCGAGGCGCTGGCCGCCACCGGCATGGACGGGCTGCTCGAGGTGATCGAGGTCTCGCACGCCGGGCTCTCGGTCGAGGCGTTCCAGGACCGCGCCCGCGACTGGGCGACCACCGCCACGCACCCGACCACCGGCCTGACCTACGCGCAGATGACCTACGCCCCGATGGTCGAGCTGCTGGGCTACCTGCGCGACAACGGCTTCGCCACCTGGATCGTCTCGGGCGGCGGCGTCGACTTCATCCGCGGCTTCGCCGAGGCGGCCTACGGCATCCCCCCCTGGCAGGTCGTCGGCACCCGCGGCAACACCGAATGGGACCCCGCGACCAAGACCGTGATGAAGACCGGCGGCGCCACCCTGATCGACGACAAGGAGGGCAAGCCCGTCGGCATCGCCCAGCAGATCGGCGTGCGCCCGATCCTGGCCTTCGGCAACTCCGACGGCGACTACCAGATGCTGGACTACGTGACCTCGGGCGAGGGCCCCTCGCTGGGCCTGATCGTCCACCACACCGACGCCGAGCGCGAGTTCGCCTACGACCGCGACGGCCATATCGGCGTGCTCGACAAGGGCCTCGACGACGCCGAGGGCCGCGGCTGGGTGATCGTCGACATGAAGTCCGAATGGTCGAAGATCTGGAGCGGCGAGTGACGCCGCGCGACTCGGTCGAGGCGCTGCGCGCCCGCATGGGCGAGGCCATCGTCGGCCAGCAGGGGGTGATCGAGCGGCTGCTGATCGGCCTGCTCGCCAACGGCAACCTGCTGGTCGAGGGGCTGCCCGGCCTCGCCAAGACCCGGGCGATCAAGGCGCTGGCGAAGAACCTGGAATGCGCCTTCTCGCGCATCCAGTTCACGCCCGACCTGCTGCCCTCCGACGTCACCGGCACCGAGATCTATTCCCAGGAGACCGGCGGCTTCCGCTTCCAGCCGGGCCCGATCTTCGCCGACCTGGTGCTGGCCGACGAGATCAACCGCGCGCCCCCCAAGGTGCAGGCCGCCCTGCTGGAGGCGATGGAGGAGCGCCAGGTCACCGTCGGCGGCGCGACCCACAGGATGCCGCCCCTTTTCATGGTGATGGCCACCCAGAACCCCATCGAGCAGGAAGGCACCTACCCCCTGCCCGAGGCGCAGACCGACCGCTTCCTGATGCACGTCCTCGTCACCTGGCCCTCGGTCGAGGAGGAGGTGGAGGTGATCCGCCTGGTCCGCTCCGAGGAGATCGCCGCCCAGGCCCAGGCCTCCGACGCGCCCCCCGCGCCGACGCCCGAGCCGATCCCCCAGGCCGCGATCTTCGCCGCCCGGCGCGAGATCGCCGCGATCCACGCGGCGCCGGCCATCGAGCGCTACATGGCCGACCTCGTGCAGGCCACCCGCACGCCCGCCGCCTTCGGCGAGGACCTGGGCCGCTGGATCGAGATCGGCGCCAGCCCCCGCGCCTCCCTCGCGCTCGACCGCTGCGGGCGGGCGCACGCCTGGCTCGCCGGGCGCGACTACGTCGACCCCGAGGACCTGCGCGCCGTCGCCCCCGACGTCCTGCGCCACCGCCTGCGCCTGAGCTACGAGGCCCAGGGCGAGGGCGTCGCCCCCGACCGCGTGGTCGAGGAGATCCTCGCCACCGTCGCCCTGCCCTGAGGGCCCGCCCGGTGGCCGGCCCCTCCCCCTCCGACCGCGCCCGCCTGCGCGCCGGCCTCGTCGCCGCCCGGCCCCAGGCGCTGGACGATCCGCGGGTGCATGTCTCGCTCGCCGGCCTGCGGGCGCTCGAGGGGCGGGCGCGGGCGCTCAGCTTCGCGCCGCGCCAGCCGGCGCGCTCGGCCCTGAACGGGCGCCACGCCTCCCGCCTGCGCGGCCGCGGCCTGACCTTCGAGGAGCTGCGCGCCTACGTCCCCGGCGACGACGTGCGCGCCATCGACTGGAAAGCCACCGCGCGCATGGGCGAGCCCTTCGTGCGCGTGACGACGGAGGAGCGCGACCGCCCCGCCCTGATCGTCGTGGACCAGCGCATGTCGATGTTCTTCGGCTCGGTCCTCAACATGAAGGCGGTGACGGCGGCCGAGGCGGCGGCGCTGGCCGCCTTCCGCATCGCCGACCAGGGCGACCGGGTCGGGGGGATCGTCTTCGGCGACGCCCACCTGGCCGAGATCCGCCCCGCCCGCGGGCGCGCGGCGCTCGACCGCTTCCTCGCCGCGCTGGCCGAGGCGAACGGGATGCTCGCGGCCGACGCCCCGACCCTCGCGCCCACGCCCCTCGCCCAGGTGCTGCGCGCGGTGGCCCGGATCGCGCCGCGCAACCACCTGATCGTGGTCCTCTCGGACTTCGACGCTGGCGGAGAGGAGGGCGGGGAGGGCCCCGACCCCGCGGCGGAGGAGGAGACGCGCCGCCTGGTCTCGGCCCTGGCGCGGCGCAACGACCTGGTGCTGGGCCTCGTCTCCGACCCGTTCGCCCAGGACCTGCCCGCGGGGCTGCGTCTGTCGGTCTCGGACGGGGAGCTCCAGGCCGAGGTGAACACCGCCGACAGCCGCGCCCACCGCTCCCTGCGCGAGATGGCGCGCGGCCGGCTGGCCGCGGTGCTCGACTGGCAGCGCAGCCTCGGCGTGTCCGTGCTGCCCCTGACCACGGCCGAGGAGACGACGCCCCAGATGCGCCGCCTGATGGGCCTCGCCCCCCGGCCGCGCCGATGAGCGGCCCTCTCGACGCCCCGGCCCTCGCTCCGGCCCCCGGCCCGGTTCCCGGCCCAGTTCTCGCCCCGGCCGGCGAGCCTCCCGTGCGGATGGCCCAGACCGGGACCGCGCCCGGATCCGTCGCCACGGAGGCCGGCCCCACACCGACTTCCCGGAACGAGGCCGCGACCGCCGCCCCCGCCTCCGCCCCGCCCAACCTGGTCGACCTGCTGGACGAGCTGCGCCAGCCGCCTCCGCCGCCGCCGGTCTCGATGCTCCCGCAGACCGCGGGCTGGCCGGTGCTGGGGCTGCTGCTCCTGCTGGCGCTCGCCTTCGCCGTCCGGTCGGGCCGCCGCCGGCGCCGCGCCGACGCCTGGCGGCGCGAGGCGCTGGCCGCCCTCGCGCAGGCCGGCGACGACCCCGCCGCCGTCGCCCCGATCCTGCGCCGCGCCGCCCTCACCGCCCGTCCGCGGCAGGCGGTCGCCGGCCTCTCGGGCGAGCGCTGGCTGGCCTTCCTGGACGAGACCGCAGGCGCTCCGCCCGAGAGATCCGGCGGCTTCGCCCACGGCCCCGGTCGGGCGCTGCTGCACGGCCCCTACGACGGCCGGGGCGCCTCGGCGCCGGGCCTCGGCGCCCTCGCCGCGCGCTGGGTGCGGCGGGTGAAGGCGGAGGGGGCGCGATGATCTCCCTCGCCGAGCCCTGGGCCCTCCTGCTCCTTCCCGCGCCGCTGCTGGTCTGGCTGCTCGCGCCCCCGCATCGCGCGCCCTCGCCTGCCCTGCGCGTGCCCTTCTTCCGCCGGGTCGCCCGCGCCGCCGGCGCCCAGCCCCGCCGCGGGGCGTCCGTGCGCGCCCGCTCCCGCCTGCAGATGGCCGCCGCCATCCTGTGCTGGTCCCTGCTGGTGCTCGCCCTCGCCGCGCCCGAGCGGCTGGGGAAGCCCGTCGAGGTCACGCGCGCCGCCCGGGACGTGGCGCTCGCGATCGACATCTCCGGCTCGATGGACGCGCGCGACTTCCCAGGCCCCGACGGCGTCCCCCTCCAGCGCCTCGCCGCCGTGCGCGAGGTGGTGCGCGCCTTCGTCGAGGGGCGCGAGGGCGACCGCGTGGCGCTGATCGTCTTCGGCTCGCGCGCCTATCTCCAGTCGCCCCTGACCGAGGATCTCGACGCCGTCGCCGACCTGCTGGAGCGCACCGAGGTCGGCATGGCCGGCCCCCACACCGCGCTCGGCGACGCCATCGGCCTCGCCATCCGCACCTTCGAGGCGAGCGAGGTCGAGCAGCGCCTGCTGATCCTGCTCTCCGACGGCGCCGACACCGCCAGCCGCATGAGCCCGGTCAACGCCGCCGAGATCGCCGCCGCCCGCGGGGTCGAGATCCACACCGTCGGCGTCGGCGATCCCGACGCCACGGGCGAGGACCGGGTGGACCTCGGCGCGCTCGAGGACATCGCCCGGCGCAGCGGCGGCGGCTATTCCTTCGCCTCCGACGCCGATGCGCTCGCGCAGGTCTACGCCCGCATCGACCGCCTCGCCCCGCGGGAGGTCGAGCGGCTGTCCTGGCGCCCGCGCACGGCGCTCGCCTGGATCCCCATGGCCGCCGCGCTGCTGATCGCGGGCGGGACCACGGCGGGCCTGCACCTCGCCTCGCGGCGCCGGGGGCGGGCATGAGCGCCGAGTCCCTCGCGCTCGCCTGGGAGGCGTTCCGCTTCCTGCGCCCCGGCTGGCTGGCGGCGCTGCCGCTGATCGCGCTGCTCTGGGCGCTGGCCCGCCGCGCCCGGGGCCGGCCGCGGGCGCCGGCGGCGAAGATCGCCCCGCATCTGCACGCGGCCCTCAGCCTCGACGCCGCGCGCCGGCGCCGGCCGCAGCCCATCGACGGCGTCGCCCTGGCGCTGGTCTTCTGCGCCCTGGGCGCGGCGGGCCCCGCCTGGACCCGGGCCGAGGATCCCTTCGCCGCCCAGGCCGCCCCCGCGGTGATGGTGCTCAAGGTCGCGCCCTCGATGCTCGCGACCGACCTCTCCCCCTCGCGGCTGGAGCGCGCGCGCCAGAAGCTGCGCGATTTCCTCGACCTGCGCGCTGGCGGGCGCACGGCGCTGGTGGCCTACGCGGGCTCCGCCCACGTGGTGATCCCGATGACCGAGGACGCGGGCCTGATCGCCCCCTACCTCGCCGCCCTGACGCCCGAGACGATGCCGCGCGAGGGCGACGTCGCCGCCGCGGCCCTGCGCCTCGCGCGCGACCTGCTGGCGGCCGAGGGCGCGCAGGGAACGGGCGGCGTGCTGCTGGTCGCCGACGCCGTCGACCTCGCCCAAGCCCGCGAGGCGCGCGCGGCGCTGGAGGGCTCGGGCGCAAGCCTCGCCGTGCTCGCCCCCTTGCCCGAGGGCGCCGCCGACCCGGGGCTCGACGCGCTGGGCGCGCCGGTGATCCGCGTCACCCCCGACGGGTCCGACCTGCGCCGCATCGACGGGCTGCTGAACGCCGCGTGGGAGCGGGCGCGCCTGGGCGACGAGCGCCTGCCGTGGGAGGATCGCGGCCGCTGGCTCGCCTGGCCGGCGGCGCTGCTGACGCTCCTGTGGTTCCGCCGCGGCTGGACGATGCGCTGGGCGGCCGCGGCGCTGCTCGCGGCCGCGCTGACGCTCCCCTCCGCCCCCCGGGCGCAGGAGGGGACGCGCGACCTGCGCGCCGCCGCCCCGACCGAGCCGCCGGGGATCTTCGCGCTCGGCGGCCCCCTCGCCGCCTGGTTCCTCGCCCCCGACCAGCAGGGCGACCTCGCCGCACGCCGCAAGCGCTGGGACCAGGCCGCGCGGCTCTACGCCGATCCCTACCGGCGCGCCTACGCGCAGTATCGCGACGGCGACTACAAGGCGGCGGTCGCGACCCTCTCCACGCTCGACACCGCGCAGGCGGCGTTCCTGCAGGGCCTCGCCTCGATCCGCTCGCAGGCCTATCGCGACGGGGTGCGGGCGTTCGAGACGGCGCTGGCGCGCGACCCCGCCTATCCCGACGCGGCCGAGAACCTCGCCCAGGCCCGGCGCATCGTCGCCTGGGTCGAGCAGGCGCAGGAGGACCAGGACGCCGGCGACCAGCCCGACCTCGGCGCCGACGACGTGACCTACGACAACGAGGAGAACCGCGGCCAGGAGATGCAGGTCCCCCGCGAGGCCGAGACCGGCTCCGCCCCCCTGACCGCCGAGCAGTGGATGCGCACCGTCGACACTCGCCCCGCCGACTTCCTGCGCCAGCGCTTCGCCCTCGAAGCCGCCGGGGCGGGGAGCGGCGCGACGGGCGGGGGGACGAGCGAATGACCCCTCCCGACCCCCCCGCGCCCGGCGCCGCCGCCACGATCCCCACGACGATGGCCCGCCTCCGCGACGCCGCCCTCCGCCTCCGCGGCCTCCCCGTCGCCTCGCGCAGCCGGGCGCCCGCCGGCGCCCGCCCGCGCAGGCCCCTCGCCGGGGGCCGCCTCGGCCCGATCCTCGCGCTGGCGGCGGCGCTCCTCGCGACGGGACCGGCCCCGGCGCAGAGCCCCGCGGCCGTGCCAGACGCCCAATCGCCCCGCCTCAGCGTCGAGCTCTCGGCCGAGGAGGTCGTGCCCGGCCAGCCGCTGACCCTGCGCATGACCCTGCTGGTCCCCACCTACCTCCCCTCCCCGCCGGTCTGGCCGGACCTGGACGCGCCCGACCTGCTGGTGCGCCTGCCGCCCCGCGCGACCAACCCCACCAGCGCGGAGGTGGACGGCGAGACCTGGTCCGGCGTCTCCCGCCGCTGGCGCATCGCGCCGCTGGTCCCCGGCGCCTTCGCCCTGCCCGCCGGCGAGCTGCAGGTGACCTGGGCCGATCCCGCGGGCGGCGCGCCCCTGCGCGCCGTCCTGCCCACCCCCGCCCTGCGCCTGCGCGCCACGATCCCGCCGGGGGCCGAGGACCTCTCCCCCTTCATCGCCGCCCAGGACCTGACGCTGGAACGGCGGGTCGAGGGCGATCCGCAGGCCATGTCGCCCGGCGACGCCTTGGCCGTGACGCTGACCGCCCGGATCGCCGGCGCCTCGCCGATGGTCCTGCCGCCCCTGGCAGCCCCCGGCGGCCCGCCCGGCCTCGCCGCCTATCCCGAGGCGCCCGAGCTGACCGAGACCGAGGACCGCGGCCGGATCGGCGGCGCGCGCACCGAACGCCTCTCGCTGATCGCCCAGGGCGGCGGCGAGGGCGAGCTGCCCGCCGTCTCCCTGCGCTGGTACGATCTCGACGACGGCCGGGTGAAGACCGCCGAGGTCCCGGCCGTGGCGATCTCGGTCTCGGGCCCGCCGCTCGCCGCCGCGCCGCCCGATCCCGCCGCCCGCCTGCGCCTGTGGCTGTCGCTGGGCGCCGCGGCCCTGGCGCTGGGGGTGCTCGCCGCCCTCCTGCGCCGCGCCGCGCCGGGCCTGCGCGCCCGCCTCTCCCGCCGCCGCGCCGCGCATCGCGCCTCCGAGACCTGGGCCTGGCGCCGGCTTCGATCCGCGCTGCGCGCCCGCGACCGGGCCGGCCTGCGCCCGGCGCTCGACCTGTGGTCGGCGCGGGTGCAGGGCGACCCGCGCGCGGACCCGGCGGTGCAGGCCGCCCTCCTCTCCCTCGGCGCCGCGCGCTACGCGCCCGGCCAAGGCGACGAAGCCGCCGCCTGGCAGGCCCTCGCCCGCGCCCTGCCCGAGGCCCGCCGCCGCCATCCGCCCCTCGACGCGCGCGGCCCCTCCGCGACGGCCCCCCGGCGGCTGCCCCCGCTCAATCCCGTCGCCTGAGCGCCCATCCCCCGCCGCGCCGCTTGCCCGCCCGCCCCGGCTCTGCAAACCTGTCGGCCGACAAGAAAGGGAGGAGCCGCATGACCCGCAGGACGCAGATCCTGGCCGACGACCTGTGCTTCGGGGAGGGGCCGCGCTGGCATGACGGGCGGCTGTGGCTGTCGGACATGCACGACCACAAGGTGCTCGCCATCGCCCCCGACGGCGCCAAGGAGGTGATGCTCGAGCTCGAGGACCGCCCCAGCGGCCTCGGCTGGATGCCCGACGGCGACCTGCTGGTGGTGGCGATGACCTCGCGCCGGCTGCTGCGGGTGCGCGACGGCGCCGTCTCGGTCCATGCCGAGCTGTGGGACCTCGCCGACTTCCACTGCAACGACATGCTGGTCCTGCCCGACGGGACCGCGCTGGTGGGCAACTTCGGCTTCGACCTCGACGCCGTGCTGCGGGGCGAGGGCGAGCCCTCCGCCACCCGCCTGATCCGCGTCGCCCCCGACGGAACCGCCGAGCGGGTGGGCGAGCCGATGCTGTTCCCCAACGGCATGGTCGCCACCCCCGACGGCAAGACCCTGATCGTGGGCGAGACCCGGGGCGGGCGCCTCTCGGCCTACGACCTCGGGCCCGGGGGAGCGCTGAGCAATCATCGCGTCTGGTCCGCGCCCCCCGACCTGCGCCCCGACGGCATCTGCCTCGACGCCGAGGGCGCGGTCTGGGTCGCCTCGCCCCGCCGCGGGGGCTGCGTGCGGGTGGCCGAGGGGGGCCGCGTCCTGGACGAGATCCCTGTCGAGACCGAGGCCTTCGCCTGCATGCTGGGCGGGGAGGACGACCGCACCCTGCACATCCTGACCGCCGTGAACCACGACCGCGAGGACACCCGCCGCCGCCGCGCCGGCCGGGTCGAGACCGTGCGCGTCGACGCCCCGCGCGCCGGCCTGCCCTGAGGCGGGCGGGCCCGCGCCCGCCCTCCGGCTCAGGCCGTCTCGCGCGCCTCCGCCGGGGCGGCGGGAAGGCCCACGACGCGGTCGAGGAAGGCGAGGATCTCGTCCCACAGCACCCCGGTCTCGCCGCCCTCGATCCGGGCCTCGGCCGGGTAGAAATGACCGTGGTCGGGGACCACCACCCAGCGCGCGTCGAAGCCCGCCTCGACCAGCGCGCCGTGCAGCCGCGGCGCCCCCTCGCGGATCGCGGGCAGGTCGTCGTCCGAGGTGACCAGCAGCGCGGGGAAGCGCGCGCCCCCCGCCGCCCGGTGATCCTGCGCGAAGCGCTCGGGCGCCGCGGCCGACAGGCAGACCACGCCGGCGGGGTCCACGTCATGGGTCAGCGCCGCCGAGATCGTCAGCCGCGCCCCGGCCGAGAAGCCCCCGATCACGATCCGCGACGGGTCGATCCCGTAGCGCCGCGCGGCCCCGGCGAGGAAGCGATAGGCCGCCGTCACGTCGTCGATCGCGCCCTCGATCGCCGCGTGCATCTCCTCGGGCGTGGTCGGGGGCAGGCCCAGCATCCCGCGCACCACCTGGATGCGGTCGAGGTTCGCGGCCCCCGGCGCCATCGCCTGCGTCGGCCCCGCCTCGGGCCGCAGCTGCGCCAGCCGGTAGCTGACCGAGGCCGCCACGAAGCCGCGCGCCGCGAGCCTGCGGCAATACTCGGCCATGGCGGTGCTGGTCCGCCCCTGCTCGTCCGCGAAGGCGTCGTCCTGGCGCGAGCCGCGGTGGAAGGCGCCGCCGAAGGCCAGCATCACCGCCGGCCGCCCGCCCGGCGGCGTCGGCGCGTCGGGGGCGTAGAGATCGAGCTCCAGCGCCATGACTTCGGGCGCCGGCCCGTCCCGGCGCAGGGCGTGACCGTAGACGACGTCCCGGGTCTCGACGACCGGGAAAAGGGGGGTGGGGGGCATGGCGGTTCCTTCGGCGGCGACGGGGCCGAGCCTGCGGGATCCCCGAGCCCCGCGCCAGCGCGAATGCGCGGGCGCAGGTTCCGGCCCGCCCCTCAGGCCGCCTCGGGCGCGAGGAAGCCGGCGAGGTCGGGGGCGCGCGCCAGCGCCTCGAACGAGGCGACGCGGCGGGTCGCCTCGCCATGGTCCTCGTCGGCGGTGTAGCGCCCCGCGCAGGCCACCGTGGCGATCCCCGCGGCGCGGGCCGAGAGGATGCCGTTGCGCGAATCCTCCAGCGCCAGGCACGCCTCCGCCGGCAGGCCGAGGCGCCTGAGCGCCAGCCGGTAGACGTCGGGCGCCGGCTTCTTGCGCGCCACCTCGTCGCCCGCCGCGATCACGTCGAAGACCGCGCCTGCGCTGCGCCCGAAGACCAGCTCGGCCAGCGCGTCGAGGTTGGGGCGGCTGGTGGTGGTCGCCACCGCCAGCCGCAGCCCCTCGGCCCGGCCGCGGGCGATCAGCGCGGCCACGCCGGGGCGCAGGGCCAGCCCCTCCCGCCGCGCCAGCCGGTCGTAGGCGCGGGTCTTGGCGGCGTGCAGGGCCGCGATCTCGCCCTCCGGCATCGGGCGGCCGAGGTGGTCGCGGGTCCAGGCCGCGATGCGCTCCTTGCCGCCGGTGGTCTTGAGGAGGCGGGCGTAGAGCGGCGGGTCCCAGCGCCAGTCCAGCCCAGCCTCCTCGAAGGCCGCGTTGAAGGCGGCGCGGTGCAGCTCCTCGGTCTCGGCCAGGGTCCCGTCGACGTCGAAGATCAGGGCGCGGAGGGTCATGCGGCGGTCCTCGCGGCGGCCACGGCCTCGCGGATCGCGCGGATGTTGCGCCCGTAGACTTCCGGCTGCGCGACCGAGCCGCCGCGGAACACCGCCGAGCCCGCCACCAGCACGTCGGCGCCCGCCGCGACCAGCCCCGGCGCGGTC
The DNA here is from genome assembly GCF_029223255.1 of Albimonas marina. Classification (GTDB taxonomy): domain Bacteria; phylum Pseudomonadota; class Alphaproteobacteria; order Rhodobacterales; family Rhodobacteraceae; genus Albimonas. The sequence continues at coordinate 463,779 of NZ_JARHUC010000004.1, read as the reverse complement.
GAGGGATCAACCCCTCCGTCGATCTCGACATGCACCGGACGGTCGCCGATCATCGCGCGCAGCTCGGCCACCTTGCCGCGCAGGTCGATGAACCTCTGGCCGCCGAAGCCGGGGTTCACGGTCATCACGCAGACCAGGTCCGCCAGATCCAGCAGGTGCGCCACGGCCGAGGCCGGGGTTCCGGGGTTCAGCGCCACGCCCGCCTTCATGCCCGCCCCGCGGATCGCCTGCAGGGTGCGGTGGACGTGGGGGCCGGCCTCGACATGGGCGGTCAGCACGTCGGCGCCGGCCTGGGCGAACGCCTCGATCCAGGGGTCGACCGGGGCGATCATCAGGTGGACGTCCATCACCGTGCGGACGTGCTTTCGGAACGCCGCCACGGCCGGCGGGCCGAAGGTGAGGTTGGGGACGAAGTGGCCGTCCATGACGTCGACGTGGATCCAGTCGGCGCCCTGATCCTCGACCGCGCGGATCTCCCGGCCGAAATCGGCGAAGTCGGCCGAGAGGATCGAGGGCGCGATCTTGGGCGTGCGGTCGAAGGTCATTTGCGGGCCTCCCCGGTTCCGGCGCGGTCGACGTCGAGCCCGCCGGCGAAGACGCGGCTGGCGCGCAGGTCCGCCTCGGTCAGGGTCGAGAGGGCGGCGGCGTCCACCGGCCCGGTCGCGTCGGCCACCAGCCGGTTCGCATGCCGCAGCCGCGCCCGGTCCAGCGCGTTGCGGATCGAGCGGGCGTTGGCGAAATGCGGCTGCGCCCGGCGCAGGCCGATGTATTCGCTCATCGCCGACCGGGCGGGGCCGTCGAGCGCATAGCCGCTGCCGTCCAGCATCGACTCGGCGATCCGCAGAAGCTCGTCGTCCGAGTAGTCCGGGAAGTCGACATGATGGGCGATGCGCGAACGAAAACCGGGATTGGCCGAGAAGAACCGGTCCATCCGGTCGGCGTAGCCCGCCATGATGACGACCAGGTCGTCGCGGTTGTTCTCCATCACCTGCAGCAGGATCTCGATGGCTTCCTGCCCGTAGTCCCGCTCGTTGTCGGGCTTGTAGAGGTAATAGGCCTCGTCGATGAAGAGGACGCCGCCCATCGCCTTCTTCAGCACCTCGCGGGTCTTGGGGGCGGTGTGGCCGATGTACTGGCCCACCAGGTCGTCGCGGGTGACCGAGACGAGGTGCCCCTTGCGCACGTAGCCCAGGCGATGGAGCAGGCCGGCCATCATCCGCGCCACGGTCGTCTTGCCGGCGCCGGGGTTGCCGGTGAAGGACATGTGGAGCGTGGGCGCCGCACCCCCCAGCCCCATCGCCTTTCGAGCCCGGTCGACCAGCAGCAGCGCCGCCATCTCCCGGATCCGCGCCTTCACGGGGGCGAGGCCGATCAGCTCGGCGTCCAGCCGCCCCAGCACCTCGTCCACGCCCGAGGACTCGCGCTCGGCGGCGAGGTCGATGGTGGCGACGGGGGTCTGCGGTGTGGCGGGGGTCTCCGCCTCGAGGGTCGCGGCCTGGGTCATCGGAAGGCTCCTTGCGCGAGGAATGGGTGGGGGGAGGCGGCGCCTTCGCCTCCCCCGCGGGCCGGGTGGAACGGGAGGCCGGCCCGCCCCGCCGCCGCCTCCGCTCCGGGATGTGGCCCGGGGAAGGAGAGGAATGCGGAGACGACGGCGGAGATCGTGGCCGCCGCCCGGCCCCGGACGACGGCGAGGATGAGGGGCGGCCGGGCGGTCGGCGCTCCGGGGCGGAACCGGGGCGCTCGCGCGGGGAGCGGAGCCGTGGCTCCGGCGTCCGCCCCATCGCCGCGACGGAGGCCCCGGATCAAGCCCGGGGCGCCCCGCCCCCGCGGCCGCGCGCGGCAATCAGAACCGCGCGTCCCAGGCGTAGGTCTGGGAGCGGCCCCGCACGTCGGTGCGCTGCATGTGGAAGCCGGGCTCGGAGGAGGGGCGGTTGACGATGAAGGACATCATCACCGTCTCGAAGCCGCGCTGATCCTCGAAGGCCTGCACGCGGATGTAGGCCTCGGGATGCGCCTTGCGCAGCTCGTCCAGCTCCATCATCGCGCCCTTCGCGTCGCGCAGGTCGAACATCGGGTGGCCCCACATCTCCCAGTAGGTGTTGCGGGGGTGGGGGTCGTAGGTGAACTCGAGGCTGACCGCCCACTCGCGGCTCAGGATGTATTCCACCTGCGCGGTGATCTGGGCGTCGTCGAGGTCGGGCAGGAAGCTGAAGCAGCCCTGGGTGATGCGCATGATCGCGTCTCCTGTCGGATCGGGAGGGGGGCGCGCCCGGGCCGGCCGGGCGCGCAGGGCTCACATCGCGGGTGAGGGCGTCGGCACGTAGTCCGAGCTGTCGGTCGAGGCGTAGTTGAAGGTGATGCTGCCCCAGGTCTCCAGCGCGGCCTCCAGCGGCTTGCACCACTTGGCGGCCTCGCGCAGGACCTCGGGGCCCTCCCCCTTCAGGTCGCGCCCCTCGTTGCGGGCCAGGACCATCGCCTCCAGCGCCACGCGGTTGGCGGTGGCGCCCGCCTGGATGCCCATCGGGTGGCCGATGGTGCCGCCGCCGAACTGCAGCACCACGTCGTCGCCGAATAGGTCCAGCAGCTGGTGCATCTGGCCCGCGTGGATGCCGCCCGAGGCGACGGGCATCACCTTCTTGATGTCGGCCCAGTCCTGCTCGAAGTAGATGCCCCGCGGCAGGTCGACGGCGTTGTGCGTCTCCCGGCAGACGTTGTAGTAGCCCTGCACCGTCAGCGGATCGCCCTCGAGCTTGCCGACGGCGGTGCCGCAGTGCAGGTGATCCACCCCCGCCAACCGCAGCCACTTGGCGATCACCCGGAAGCTGACGCCGTGGTTCTTCTGGCGGGTGTAGGTGCCGTGCCCCGCGCGGTGCATGTGCAGGATCATGTCGTTGGCCCGGCACCAGCGCGAGATCGACTGGATCGCCGTCCAGCCCACGATCAGGTCGACCATGACGATGACCGAGCCCAGCTCCTTGGCGAACTCGGCGCGGGCGTACATCTCCTCCATCGTGCCGGCGGTGATGTTGAGGTAGTGGCCCTTGACCTCGCCGCTCTCGGCGGTGGCCTTGTTGACCGCCTCCATGCAGTAGAGGAACCGGTCCCGCCAGTGCATGAAGGGCTGCGAGTTGATGTTCTCGTCGTCCTTCATGAAGTCGAGGCCGCCCTTCAGCCCCTCGTAGACCACGCGCCCGTAGTTCTTGCCCGACAGGCCGAGCTTGGGCTTGGTCGTGGCCCCCAGCAGCGGCCGGCCGAACTTGTCCAGCCGCTCGCGCTCCACCACCAGGCCCGTGGGGGGGCCGGCGAAGGTCTTGCAGTAGGCGACCGGCAGGCGCATGTCCTCCAGCCGCGCGGCCGCCAGGGGCTTGAAGCTGAACACGTTCCCGATGATCGAGGCGGTGAGGTTCGCGATCGAGCCCTCCTCGAACAGGATCAGGTCGTAGGCGACCCAGGCGAAGAACTGGCCCGGCTGGCCGGGGACCGGCTCCACCTTGTAGGCCTTGGCGCGGTACTGGTCGCAGGCGGTCAGCCGGTCGGTCCAGACCACCGTCCAGGTCGCGGTCGAGCTTTCGCCCGCCACGGCCGCCGCCGCCTCGATCGGGTCCACGCCGTCCTGGGGGGTGATGCGGAACAGGGCCAGGACGTCGGTGTCCTTCGGCTCGTAGTCCCCGTCCCAGTAGCCCATCTGGGCGTATTTCAGGACGCCGGCGGCATAGCGCTTGCGGACGTCGCGGATCTCCTGCGGGTCGCTCATGTCGTTCATCGTCTTTCCTCCGGGGTGGGGCGTCAGGCGGCGGCGCGCGAGGCGACGCGGGGGTCCAGGGCGCCCGCGGCGTAGCGGGCGGCCATCTCGTCCATGGACAGGGGGCGGATGCGGGCGGCGTGGCCGGCGGCGCCGAAGCGCTCGAACCGGTCGCGGCACAGCGCCTCCAGCTCCCGCATCGCGGGGATGGCGAACTTGCGGGGATCGAACTCCTCGGGGTGCTCCATCGCCACCCGGCGCATCTGGCCGGTCATCGCCATGCGGCAGTCGGTGTCGATGTTGACCTTTCGCACGCCCATCCTGATGCCGCGCTCGATCTCCTCGACCGGCACGCCCCAGGTCTGGGGCATCCGCCCGCCGTGGGCGTTGATCAGGTCCTGCAGCGCCTGGGGGACCGAGGACGAGCCGTGCATCACCAGGTGCGTGTCCGGCAGCTTCTCGTGGATCCGCGCGATGGTCTCCATCGACAGGATCTCGCCGTCCGGCTTGCGGGAGAACTTGTAGGCCCCGTGCGAGGTCCCGCAGGCGATGGCCAGCGCGTCGACCTTGGTGGCCAGCACGAAGTCCACCGCCTCGTCGGGGTCGGTCAGAAGCTGGTCGTGGCTCAGCTTGCCCTCGGCGCCCGAGCCGTCCTCGGCCGCGGCCTCCCCGGTCTCGAGGCTGCCCAGCACCCCCAGCTCCCCCTCGACCGAGGCGCCGACGGCATGGGCCGCGGCGGCGACGCGGGCGGTGATGGCGACGTTGTAGTCCCAGCTGGCCGGCGTCTTCATGTCCGCCTCCAGCGAGCCGTCCATCATGACGGAGGTGAACCCGTGCCGGATCGCGCTCAGGCAGGTGGCGTCGTCGTTCCCGTGGTCCTGGTGCAGGCAGATCGGGATCGAGGGGTTGGTCTCGGCCAGCGCCTCGACCATCCGGCGCAGCATCACGTCGCCGGCGTATTTGCGCGCCCCGCGGCTCGCCTGCAGGATCACCGGCGCGTCGCAGGCCCGCGCCGCGGCCAGGATCGCCAGCCCCTGCTCCATGTTGTTGATGTTGAAGGCCGGCACGCCGTAGCCATGCTCGGCCGCGTGATCGAGAAGCTGTCTGAGGGTGATCAGCGCCATGGGGTTTCCTCCCGGGTTCAGGCGGCGCGGCGGGCGACCAGCGCCCGGGCGCGGTCGGCGACGGCCTGGGGCGTGACGCCGAAGTGGCGGTAGAGGTCGGCCGCCGGCGCCGAGGCGCCGAAGCCGGTCATCCCGACGAAGAGGTCCGCGGGATCGAGCATCAGCTCCCACCCCTGCCGGATCGCGGCCTCGACCCCCACGCGGGGCGCGGCGCCGAGGACGGAGGCGCGGTAGCTGGGCTCCTGCACCGCGAAGAGCTCGAAGCAGGGGGCGGAGACCACCGCCGCCCGCAGCCCCTCGGCCGCCAGCAGTCCCGCGGCCTCGACCGCGATCTCGACCTCGGAGCCGGTGGCGATCAGGGTGACGTCCCGGCCGCCCTCCGGCTCCTCCAGCACGTAGGCGCCCCGCGCGGTCAGGTTCCGCGCCTCGGGCGTCCGGCGCAGGGTCGGCAGGGCCTGGCGGGACAGGCACAGGACCGTGGGCGTGCGGGCCGAGGCGGCGGCGATCTCCCAGGCCTCGGCCGTCTCGACCGCGTCGCAGGGGCGGATCACGGCCATGCCCGGCATGGCGCGCAGGCTCGCGATCGTCTCCACCGGCTGGTGGGTCGGCCCGTCCTCGCCCAGGCCGATGGAGTCGTGGGTCATCACGTAGACGACCGGCACCCCCATCAGCGCCGAGAGCCGCATCGCCGGCCGCGCATAGTCCGCGAAGGCCAGGAAGGTGCCGCCGTAGGGCCGCAGCCCGCCATGCAGGGCGATGCCGTTCATCGCCGCCGCCATGCCGTGCTCGCGGATGCCCCAGTGGAGGTAGTCGCCGCCGTAGTCCCCCGGCGCCACCGCCCGCTGGGCGGAGGAGCGGGTGTTGTTCGATCCCGTCAGGTCGGCCGAGCCGCCGACGCTGTTGGGCAGGACCGCGTTCACCACCTCCAGCGCCATTTCCGAGGCCTGGCGGGTGGCGACGCGCGGCGCCTCCTTCGCAAGCCGCGCCTTGTGCTCGCCCAGCGCCGCGGCCAGCGCCTCGGCGTCCGGCGCGGCATGGGCGGCGGCGAAGGCGGCGGCGCGGGGGCTGGCGTCGCGCCGCGCCGCCCACTCGGCCCGCGCCCGGGCGCCGCGGGCGGCGACGGCGCGCCAGGCGGCGGCGATCTCGGCGGGAACCTCGAAGGGCGGATGGGGCCAGTCCAGCGCCTCGCGCGCGGCGGCGATCTCGGCGGCGCCCAGCGGCGCGCCGTGGACCTTGTGGCTGCCGGCCTTGCTCGGCGCCCCCCGCCCGATCTGCGTGCGGCAGGCGATCATAGAGGGGCGCGGGTCCAGCGCCGCCGCCTCGATCGCCGCCGCGATCTGCTCGCGGTCGTGGCCGTCCACCTCGCTCACCTGCCAGCCCGCGGCGACGAACCGGGCGCGCTGGTCCATCGAGGTCGACAGCGACGTCGCCCCGTCGATGGTGATGCGGTTGTCGTCCCAGAAGACGCACAGCCGCCCCAGCCGCAGGTGCCCGGCGAGGTCTATGGCCTCGTGGCTGATCCCCTCCATCAGGCAGCCGTCGCCCGCCAGCACCCAGGTGCGGTGGTCGACCAGCGCGTCCCCGAAGCGGGCGTTCAGCATCCGCTCGGCCAACGCCATGCCCACGGCGGTCGCGACGCCCTGCCCCAGCGGGCCGGTGGTGGTCTCGATCCCCGCGGCGTGGCCGTATTCCGGATGCCCGGCCGTGCGGGCGCCCAGCTGGCGGAAGCGCCTCAGCTGGTCCGCCCCCATGTCCGCGTAGCCCAGCAGGTGATGCACCGCGTAGACCAGCATCGAGCCGTGGCCCGCGCTCATCACGAACCGGTCCCGGTCCGGCCAGGCGGGGTCCGCCGGGTCCAGCTTCACGAAGCGGTTGAACAGCACCGCCGCGACGTCGGCGAGCCCCATCGGCGCGCCGGGATGGCCGGAGCTCGCGGCCTCGACCGCGTCCATGGTCAGCACGCGGATCGCGTCGGCCATGCGGGACTCGAGCGCCCTCGCGGGCGTGGCGTAGGTCATGGTCATGGGCTCCTTCACGCGCGGCGGGAGTCGGAGACCAGGCGCAGGATCATCGGCGTGAAGATCAGCTGCATCGCCAGGTCCATCTTGCCCCCCGGGATCACCAGGGAGTTCGCGCGGGTCATCCAGCTGTCGTGGATCATCGACATCAGGTAGGGAAAATCGATCCCGCGGGGGTTCTTGAAGCGGATCACCACCACGCTCTCGTCGGCGGTGGGGATCCAGCGGGCGACGAACGGGTTCGAGGTGTCGACCAGCGGCGCCCGCTGGAAGTTGATGTCCGTCTCCGAGAACTGCGGGCAGATGCAGTGCACGTAGGCGTGCATCCGGCGCAGGATCGTGTCGGTCACCGCCTCGGTCGAATACCCGCGCTTGGACGAGTCCCGGTGGACCTTCTGGATCCATTCGAGGTTGATGACCGGCACCACCCCGATCTTCAGGTCCGCCAGCGCCGCCAGGTTCACCCGGTCGTTGACCACCGCCCCGTGCAGCCCTTCGTAGAACAGAAGGTCCGAGCGGTCGTCGAACGCCGCCCAGGGCGTGAAGTTCCCCGGCGGGACGTCGTGCCGCTCCGCCTCCTCCTCGTCGTGGACGTAGTGGCGGGTCTCGCCGCAGCCGGTCTCGCCGTAGCTGCGGAACACCTCCTCCAGCTTCTCCAACTCGTTGGCGTCGTAGGAGAAATGCGAGAACGTCTCGTCCCCCGCCGCCTTGCGGGCGTCGAGCTCGGCCTTCATCGCCGCGCGGTCGTAGCGGTGGAAGGCGTCGCCCTCGATCGAGACGGTCTTCACCCCCTCGCGCCGGAAGATCTGGTCGAAGGTGGATTTCACCGTCGTGGTGCCGGCCCCGGACGAGCCGGTCACCGAGATGATCGGATGCTTCTTGGACATGGTTTCTTCCGAAGGGTCGGGGATCAGGCCAGGAACAGGCCGCGCGCGCCGAACAGCGAGGCGACCTCCGCCTCGGGCAGGTCGTGGTAGGCCGTCACCCGGTCCACCTTCCCGGCCGAGCCGAAGACGAAGGGCGTGCGCGCATGCAGGCTGGAGGGCGCGCGGTCGAGGATCCGCGCCGTGCCGGTGGTCGCCCGCCCGCCCGCCTGCTCGATCAGGAAGGCGATGGGCGCGCATTCGTAGACCAGCCGCAGCCGCCCCTGCCCGTAGCCGTCCCGCCTGTCGGCGGGGTAGAGGAAGATCCCCCCGCGGGTCAGGATCCGGTGCGTCTCGGCCACCAGCGAGGCGACCCAGCGCATGTTGAACTCCCGCCCCCGCGGCCCCTCGGCGCCCGCCAGGCAGTCGTCGATGTAGGCGCGCACCGGCTTCTCCCAGTGGCGGTAGTTCGAGGCGTTGATCGCGAACTCGGAGGAGGTCTCGGGGATCCGCGCCGCCGGCTCGGTCTCCACGAACCGGCCCGCCGCGCGGTCCAGCGTGAAGAGGCGAACCCCCTCGCCGAAGCTGACCGCCAGCACCGTGCGCGGGCCGTAGATGAAATAGCCCCCCGCCAGCAGGTCGCGCCCGTCGCGCAGGAAGGTCGCCTCGCCGTCCGCCAGCGCCGGCCGGATCCCGAAGATCGTCCCGATCGAGACGTTGACGTCGATGTTGGACGACCCGTCCAGCGGATCGATCGCCACCGCCAGCGCCCCCTCGGGATTCAGCTCCACCACCCCCTCGCGCTCCTCCGAGGCGAGCCAGCGCACGTCCTGCCCGCCCAGCGCCGCGGCGAAGGCCGCGTCGGCCTCGACGTCCAGCGTCGTCTGCGCGTCGCCGTCGGCGTTGCGGCCCGCGCCGGCGTCGCCGCCCAGGGCGCCGTCCAGCGGGCCGCGGCCGATGCGCTCGGCCAGCTCGGCCGCGGTCCGGCACAGCGCCTCCATAACCCCCTGCAAGGCCTGGGGAATCGGCGGCGCGTCAGGGCGCGTCTCAGGGCGCATGGCTGGGTCCTCCCGGTCGTTCGTCGTGTCGTCGGCGCTAGCTTTCGGACGGGAGACGCGATAAGAAAATTTAGAAATTCTGCCGATGCCTTCAGGAAAATTGAATGCGCCGCCTCGACCGCATCACCCTCAAGCAGCTCCGCGCCCTGCAGGCGGTGGCCGAGGAGGGCGCCCTCTCCGCCGCCGCCGAGCGGCTGCACCTGACCGCGCCCGCCATCCATAACCAGCTGAAAACGCTGGAGGACCTGATCGGCTCCCCGCTGTTCGAGCGCGACGGGCCCGAGCGCACCGCCCCCACCCCCCAGGGCCGCGCCCTGCTCGACGCCCAGGCCGAGATCCAGGCCGCCCTGACCCGGGCGCTGGGAACCGTGCGCGCGCTTGACGCAGGCGCGAGCGGCCGGGTGGTGCTCGGCGTCGTCTCGACCGCCAAGTACTTCGCCCCCCGCATCGTCGCCCGCCTCCAGCAGGAGATGCGCGACGTCGAGATCGCGCTGCGCGTCGGCAACCGGACCGAGACCCTCGCGGCCCTCGCCCGCGGCGAATACGACCTCACCATCATGGGCCGCCCCCCGCGGGAGCCGCTGTGCGACGCCATCCCGCTCGCCGCCCATCCCCACGTGCTGATCGCCCCCGCCGACCACCCGCTCGCCGCCCTCCCCCTCGCCCCGCGCGAGGCGCTGATGGCCGAGCGCTTCGTGATGCGCGAACCCGGCTCCGGCACCCGGATCCTGGCGGAGCGCTTCCTAGACGACCTCGGCGAGGGTCTTCAGGCCCGGACCACGGAAATGTCGTCCAACGAGACCATCAAGCAGTCGGTGATGAGCGGCCTGGGCGTCGCGATCATCTCCGCCCACACGGTGGCCGAGGAGCTGCGCAGCGGCCGCCTCGCCGTCATTCGGGCCGAGGGCCTGCCCATCGTGCGTCACTGGTTCGTGCTGACCCGGCAGGACCGCGCGCCCTCCCCCGCCGCCGCCCGGGTGCGGGACTGGATCACGCGCAACGTCCACGAGGTCTTCCCGACCCTCGCCTGATCCGGGGGCGGCGGGCGGGCGTCCCGGCCGCGCAGCGGCCGGCGGAGCCGCCCCGCCGGCCCGTCCCGGAACGCGACGCTTGTTTTTAAGAGACGCCCGGTCTAATCCCTCCCCAACGCCGAGGGCGCAACGCCCGAAGGGAAGGAGACCCCATGTTCGACGCCATCCTCATCGACAAGGCCGACGACGCCCAGACCGTGAAGCTGACCCAGCTCGACGACGACGCCCTGCCCGAGGGCGACGTGACCGTGCGCGTCGCCGCCTCCACCCTGAACTACAAGGACGGCCTCGCCGTCACCGGCAAGTCGCCGGTGGTGCGCAAGTTCCCCATGGTCCCCGGCATCGACTTCGCCGGCGTCGTGGAAAGCTCCACCTCCCCCGACTGGAAGGAAGGCGACCGCGTCGTCCTCAACGGCTGGGGCGTGGGCGAGACGCACTGGGGCGGCCTCGCCGGCAAGGCCCGGGTGAAGGGCGAATGGCTGGTGCCGCTCCCCGACGCGTTCTCGATGCAGCAGGCCATGGCCATCGGCACCGCCGGCTACACCTCGATGCTCTGCGTGCTGGCGCTCGAGAAGAACGGCGTGACCCCGGCCTCGGGCCCCGTGCTGGTCACCGGCGCCGCCGGCGGCGTCGGCTCGGTCGCGGTCGCCCTGCTCGCCAAGCTCGGCCACGAGGTCCACGCCGTCACCGGCCGCCCGGAGGAGAGCGACTACCTCAAGGCGCTCGGCGCCTCCGAGATCCTCGACCGCGCCGAGTTCGCCGAGAAGGGCCGCCCCCTGGGCAAGGAGCGGTGGGCCGCGGCCGTCGACGTCGCCGGCGGCCAGGTGCTCGCCAACGTGCTCTCCCAGATCCGCTACGGCGGCACGGTCGCGGCCTGCGGCCTCGCCGCCGGCATGGGCCTGCCCGCCACCGTCGCCCCCTTCATCCTGCGCGGCGTGACGCTTGCGGGCATCGACAGCGTGATGCGCCCCAAGGCCGACCGGATCGAGGCGTGGACCCGCCTCGCCGCCGACCTCGACCCCGCGCTCCTCGCCTCGATGACCGTCGAGGTTCCGCTCTCCGAGGTGATCCCCACCTGCGAGCGCCTGCTCGCCGGCCAGGTCCGCGGCCGCGCCGTGGTGCCGATCGACCCCTCGATCGCCTGACGCCGCCGAACCTCCCCGCCCCGGCCCCGCGCCGGGGCGGTCTTCCGATTTCCGCGCCCCGGGACCAGCCCCGCGCGCCGCCCGTTTCAGGACCCCGCTCCATGACCGCCGACCTGCCGATCAGCCGTTTCCCCGTCCCGACCCTCGCCGAGCTGCCCGACGACATCCGCGAGAAGCTCGAGGCCGTGCAGGAGAAGGCCGGCTTCATCCCCAACGTGTTCCTCGTCCTCGCCCACCGCCCCGACGAATTCCGCGCCTTCTTCGCCTATCACGACGCCCTGATGGAGAAGCCGGGCAACCTGACCAAGGCCGAGCGCGAGATGATCGTGGTCGCCACCTCGAACCTCAACCAGTGCCAGTACTGCGTGATCGCCCACGGCGCGATCCTGCGCATCCGGGCCAAGAACCCGCTGATCGCCGACCAGGTCGCGATCAACTACCGCAAGGCCGACATCACGCCCCGCCAGAAGGCGATGCTCGACTTCGCGATGCAGGTCTCCCAGTCCGCGCAGGAGGTCGGCGACGCCGAGATCGAGGCGCTGAAGGCCCACGGCTTCGACGACGACGACGTCTGGGACATCACCGGCATCGCCGCCTTCTTCGCGCTCTCGAACCGCATGGCCAACGTCACCGGCATGCGCCCGAACCCCGAGTTCTACACGATGGGCCGGGGCTGACCCCCGGCGACTGAAGGGAGGTCGCGCCCATGTTCCTCGACTGGAAATCCTACCTGCGCACCGGCCGCCGCGCCGGCGCCGTGCTGGCCAAGGCCAACCCGAAGATGGTCGAGGGGTTCCAGGCCCTCTCCGCCGGGCAGAACGGCAACGGCGCGCTCGACGCCCGCACGCGGGAGCTGATCGCGCTCGCCGTCGCCGTGACCACCCGCTGCGACACCTGCATCGCGGTCCATGCCGAGCGCGCCCGCAAGGCCGGGGTGACCGAGGCCGAGCTCGCCGACGCCATGGGCACCGCCATCGCCATGAACGCCGGCGCCGCCTACAGCTACGCGATGCGCACGCTCGAGGCCTTCGACCAGCTCGGCGAGGACGCCCCCGCCGAGCAGACCGCGCGGTGAGCGCAGGCCGCCAGCACCGCCGCGCGGCGCGGCGGGGGGCCCGCGCGCCCCTCGCCGCGCCGCCCCTCGCCGCCGCCGACCCCGCCTCGGAGGGGGCCCGATGATCTACATGATGATCGTGGCCCTCGCGCCCACCGCCCTGCTGATCGCCCTCGGCCACGTCCTGCGCTGGCGCACCGCGCTGCTGCCCGAGGCGTTCTGGCCCCCGGCCGAGAAGCTCGCCTATTTCGTCCTGCTGCCCGCGCTGATCGTGCACGGCCTCGCCACCGCCGACCTCTCCGAGGTGCCGGTCGCGGGCATGGTCGCGGCCATCGGCCTGCCGCTGCTGGTCACCGGCGCGGGCCTCGTCGCCGTCCAGCGGCCGCTGGAGATCGCGCCGGCGGCCTTCACCTCGGTCTTCCAGGGGGGCGTGCGCTTCAACAACTACGTGGGCGTGACCGCGGCGCTGGCCCTCTTCGGCCCGCAGGGCGCCGCGCTCTCGGCCATCGCCATCGCCACGATCGTGCCGATCGCCAACGTGCTGTGCGTCACCGTCTTCGCCCGCTACGTCCCCGGCGGCGCGTCCGAGGACGGGTCGGCGGCCGGCTCCGCCTCGATCCTCCACACGCTCAAGCTGCTGTCGCGCAACCCGCTGATCCTCGCCTGCGTGGTGGGCATCGCGCTGCACGCCTTCCACCTGGGCCTGCCGCCGGGGATCGAGGGCTTCTTCAAGGCGCTGGGCCAGGCCGCGCTGCCGCTGGGCCTTTTGTGCGTGGGCGCCGCGCTCGACCGCGAGTCGCTCGGCCGCGCCCCGCGCCTCGCCGGGATCTCGATGGCGGCGAAGTTCGGGGCGATGCCGCTGCTCACGGCGCTGGGCTGCATCGCCTTCGGGCTCGACGGCGCGCCGGCGATGCTGGCGGTGCTGTTCAACGCCCTGCCCACGGCCTCGTCGTCCTACGTCCTCGCCCGCCAGCTCGGCGGCGACGCGCCCTTGATGGCGAGCCTCGTGGCCACCCAGACCGTCGTCGCCGCGCTCGCCGTGCCGCTGGCGATGCTCGCCGCCCAGGCGCTGTTCGGATGAGCGACGACGCCCCGCCCCCCTCCCTGCCCCGCCGCCGCGGCCGCCCGCCGCGCGACCAGGCCAGGCTGGAGGAGGCGCGCGCGAAGCTCCTGCGCACGGGCGTGGCGATGCTGACCGAGCGAGGCTTCGGCGCGGTGGGGCTCGAGGAGGTGCTCTCTGCCGTGGGCGTGCCCAAGGGCAGCTTCTACCACTACTTCGGCTCGAAGGCCGAGTTCGGGCTGGCGCTGATCGACTCCTACGCCGCCTATTTCGCCGCCAAGCTCGACCGCTGGTTCCTCGACGAGCGCCGCGCCCCCCTCGACCGCCTGCGCGCCTTCGTGGACGACGCCCGCGCCGGCATGGAACGCCATGCGTGGCGCCGCGGCTGCCTGATCGGCAACCTCGGCCAGGAGGTCGGGACCCTGCCCGAGCCGTTCCGCGATGCGCTGCGCGCCGTGCTCGCCGACTGGGAGGCGCGCACCGCCCGCCTGCTCGAGGCCGCGCGTGACGCCGGCCAGATCGCCCCCGACGCCGACTGCGCCCGCCTCGCCTCGTTCTTCTGGATCGGGTGGGAGGGCGCGGTGCTGCGCGCCAAGCTCGACCGCGGCCCCGCCCCCCTCGACCGCTTCGCCGAGGATTTCCTGGCGATGATCGAGCGCAGGGGCTGAGGGCGGGCGCCCTCAGTCGCGCCGCGTGCTCTCGCGCTCGATCAGCTCGAAGCCGAGGTCGACGTTGCTCTCGGCCGGACGCCCGCCGCCGATCCGCTCCACCAGCATCTCGATCGCGAGCCGCCCCATCCGGTAGCGCCGCGTCTGCACCGAGGTGATCGAGGGCACGGCGGCCGCCATCATCTCCAGGTCGTTGAACCCCACGATCCCGAAGTCCCGCGGCGGAACGATCCCCCGCGCCTGGCATTCGAACAGCGCGCCCAGCGCCAGGTCGTCGTTGGCGCAGAACAGGGCGTCGAGGTCGGGATGCACGTCCATCAGCTCCGCCGCCAGCCTGCGCCCCATGGTGGCCGAGGACGGCTCGGGCGAGATCGCCTCGAGGAACGGCAGCCCCGCCTCGGCCAGCGCCGCGCGCCAGCCCTCCCGCCGTCGCATCAGGCGGGGGTCCATGCGCGCGCCCAGCACCCCGATGCGCCGGTAGCCCTTCGACAGCAGGTGGCGCACCGCCTCCTGCGCCGCGTCGAAATGCGAGAAGCCGATGATCATGTCGATGGGGTCGTCCCCCTTCTCCATGATCTGCACCACGGGAAAGCCCGCCGCCTCCAGCAGCGCGCGGGTGGGGGGCGTCTGGTCGATCCCCGTCAGCAGCATCGCCGCCGGCCGCTGGGAGGCGAACAGCGGCACAAGGCGCGCCTCCTCCTCCGGGTCGTAGCGGGTGTTGCCGATCTGGATCTGGAAGCCGGTCCCCGCCACCCCGTCGTAGATGCCCTGCAGGACGTCCGCGTAGACGTTGTTGGTCAGGCTCGGCAGGATCACCCCGATCACGTCCGAGCGCCCCGAGGCCAGGATCCGCGCCTGCGGGTCGGGGATGTAGTTCAGCTCCGCCACCGCCCGCTCGATCCGCTCGCGCGTGGCGGGGGAGACCTGGTCGGGCCGGCGCAGCGCGCGCGAGACGGTGATCGCCCCCACGCCCGCCAGCGCCGCCACGTCGGCGAGCGTCGGGCGGCCCGAGCGTCGCTGGCTCATGCCCCTCTCCTGCGTGCCGGCGCGTGCATCCGCGGTCCCTCCCCCCTTCGCCCGCGCGCCCGCCGCGCCGCGGAGGCGAAACCGCCTCCCCGGGCGCCGGCGACGCGGGCCGAAACATCCTGCCCATCGCCCCGCCATTGTCGACGGAGCCCGACGCCGCGGCGGCGATCGGGGGCCATTGACAAGCATGACAGCGCTATCATAGCGTCATGACAGCGCTGTCACAAGGTTGACCATGCGTGATTCCCACGTCGGGAACGCCGAGCCCGCGGGCCCGGCGACGCGAATTCCTAGGGAGGACATCAAGATGATGTGGATGAAGGCCGCGCTCGCGGCGAGCACCCTCGCGCTCATCGCCGGGGCCGCCTCGGCCCAGGAGTATTCGTTCCGGTTCCAGTCGAGCGACCCCGCCGGCAACCCGAACTTCGAGATGCAGAAGAAGTGGACCGAGATGGTCGCCGAGAAGACCGGCGGCGCCGTCTCGATCGAGCTGCTGCCCGTCGAGTCCCTCGTGGCCCACAACGAGACGCAGGACGCCATCGCGGCCGGCATCCTCGACGGCCACATCACCGACGTCAGCTACTTCGCGGGCAAGGATCCGGCCTTCGGCCTGATCGCCAACCCCGTGGGCGCCTACTCCGACCCGCAGGAGATGTTCGACTTCATCTACGAAGGCGGCGGCATGGAGCTGATGCGCGAGCTCGAGGCGCCCTACGGCCTCCAGTTCATCGGCCCGACCTCGCCGGGCCTCGAGGCCTTCGTCTCCAAGGTCCCGCTCGAGGGCGTCGACGACCTCAAGGGCCTGAAGCTGCGCGCCCCCGAGGGCCTGGTGCAGAACGTCTTCGCCGCGGCCGGCGCGGCCCCGGTGAACCTGCCGGGCTCGGAGGTGTTCACCTCGCTCGACAAGGGCGTGATCGAGGCGGCCGACTACAACGTCTTCTCGACCAACCAGGCCCAGGGCCTGCATGACGTGGCCCACCACCCGGTCTACCCCGGCTTCCACTCCCTGCCGCTGATCGAGATCTCGATGAGCAAGGCCAAGTGGGACGAGCTGCCCCCCGAGATCCAGACCGCGCTCGAGGAGTCGGTGAAGGAGTTCGGCCAGGTCCAGACCGCCACGGTCAAGCAGAAGGACCAGGAGGCGGTCGAGGCCGCGAAGGCCGGCGGCGTGATCACCGTCCACGACTGGTCCGCGGAGGAGCGCGCCAAGTTCCGCGCCATCGCCATGGGCGAGTGGGAGAAGGTCGCCGAGCGCTCCGAGAACGCCCGCAAGGTCTACGACACGCTGGTGGCGTACCTGAAGGACAAGGGCCTCATGAACTGAGGCCGGATCGCGGGGGCCTCGGCCCCCGCCTTCCGTTTCCGAGCCCCGGCTCGCCCCCCGTTTCCCCATGCGCGGACCCGCTCCGCGCCGGTCCCCTGCGGCCCCGCTCCCCGCGCCGGAACGCGGACGCGGCCGCGACGCGGAGCCTGATCTCATGTCCGACACCCCCCCGCCCGAATCCCCGCTGGACGAGGAAGGCGGCCCGATCCCCGAGGCCGGACGGCTCGGGCGCTGGATCGACCGCGGCGGCCTCCTCTTCGCCGCCGGCATCGTGGTCTCGATGCTGGTGCTGATCCAGGAGGTGTTCCTGCGCTACGTCTTCAACTCGCCCACCATCTGGGCGCATGAGACGACGGTGTTCCTGTGCGGCGCGGCCTTCGTCTACGGCGGGCTCTACTGCGCCTCCCACGACCGGCACATCCGCGTGGTGCTGATCTACGACGCCCTGCCCGCGCGCGTGCGCCGGGGGCTGAACGTGGTGATCTCGGCCATCTGCGCGCTGGCCTCGGCGATGTTCTGCTGGGCGTCCTGGGTGATGGTCTCCCGCGCCGCCTTCGCGCCCGACGGGTCCGTGCGGCTCGAGCGCTCGGGCTCCGCCTGGGATCCGGTCTACCCGGCGCTGATCAAGATCTTCCTGATGCTGGTGATGGGCGTGATGGCGATCCAGTTCCTGATCCTGGCGTGGGGCTACCTGCGCGGGACCCGCACGATCGGCACCAAGGGGCGCGCGTGATGGATTTCTTCGGCTCCTTCCAGGCCCTCGGGGTCGAGGGCGGCACCCTCCTGATGTTCGGGATGATGATGGTGCTGCTGCTCACCGGCATCCCGCTGGCCTTCGTCACCCTGCTCGTCGCGCTGGTCTTCGCGCTGGGCTGGTTCGGTCCCATGGCGGTGCCGCTGATCACGTCCCGCGTCTATTCCTTCGTCGGCAGCTTCGTCTTCGTCTCGGTGCCGATGTTCGTGCTGATGGCCGCGATCCTCGACCGCTCCGGCATCGCGCGCGACCTCTTCGACGCGATGAAGCTGGTCGGGGGCCGCCTGCGCGGCGGCGTGGCGATCCAGACCCTGGTGGTCGCGGTGATCCTCGCCGCCATGTCGGGCATCATCGGCGGCGAGATCGTGCTGCTGGGCCTGCTGGCCCTGCCCCAGATGCTGCGCCTGGGCTACGACAAGCACCTCGCCATCGGCGTCGTGTGCGCCGGCGGCGCGCTGGGCACGATGGTGCCCCCCTCGATCGTGCTCATCCTCTACGGCCTGACCGCCAACGTCTCGATCGGCGACCTGTTCACCTCGTCCTTCCTGCCGGGGCTGATGCTGGCCGGGTTCTACGTGATCTACGTCCTGATCCGGGCCTACCTGAACCCCGCCGTCGCCCCGATCCTCGAAGAGAACGAGATGCCCCGGGCCGAGAAGCTGCGCCTTCTCAAGGGCCTGATCCTGCCGATCCTGGTGGTGGCCTGCGTGCTCGGCTCGATCTACGGCGGCGTCGCCTCGGTGACCGAGGCCTCGGCCGTGGGCGTGATGGGCGTGCTGCTGTCGACCGTGATCCGGCGCGAGTTCACCTTCGAGCTGCTCAAGGGCGCGGCGATGCAGACCCTGCGCACGGTGGGCATGATCGTGTGGATCGGCATCGGCGCCTCGGCGCTGGTCGGGGTGTTCAACCTGATGGGCGGGATCAAGTTCGTGACCGAGCTGATCACCGGCATCTCCGACAACCGGCTCTACATCCTGCTGTTCATGATGCTGATCCTGTTCGTGCTGGGCATGTTCCTGGACTGGACCGGCATCGCGCTGCTGACCATGCCGATCTTCGTGCCGATCATCACCAAGCTGGGCTACGACCCGGTCTGGTTCGGCGTGCTGTTCTGCATGAACATGCAGGTCAGCTTCCTCAGCCCGCCCTTCGGACCCGCCGCCTTCTACCTCAAGTCCGTGGCGCCGCCCGACATCTCGCTGGGCACCATCTTCAAGTCGCTGCTGCCCTTCATCGGCATGCAGATGCTGGCGGTGGCCGTCCTGATCGCCTTCCCCGGCATCACCGGGCGCTGAGGGTCCCATGGTCTCGCAACTGAAGATCGCCAGGGTCGAGACGCTCCGCCTGAAGGAGTTCGCGAACCTCTGCTGGGTGAAGGTCACCGCCGACGACGGCACGGTGGGCCTGGGCGAGAGCTTCTTCGGCGCCTCCGCCGTCGAGGCCTATGTCCACGACTGGTGCGCGCCCCTGCTGCTGGGGCGCGACCCGCTGGCCATCCCCGCCCGGATGACCGAGCTGCGCGACTACATCGGCTGGCGCGGGGCGGGGGTCGAGACGCGCGCGATGTCCGCCATCGACATCGCCCTGTGGGACCTGAAATCCAAGGTCCACGGCGTCCCGCTGGTCGAGATGCTGGGCGGCCGCGCCCGCCCCTCGATCCGCACCTACAACACCTGCGCCGGCTACCGTTATGTGCGATCCGCCGAGGGCCAGAAGGTCGCCAACTGGAACACGGAAGCCGCCGAGGGCCCCTACGAGGACCTCGACGCCTTCCTCCACCGCGCCGACGAGCTCGCCCTCTCCCTCAAGGAGCAGGGCATCACGGCCATGAAGATCTGGCCCTTCGACCCGGCCGCCGAACGCTCCAACGGCTGGGACATCACGCCCTCCGAGCTGAAGACCGCGCTGGAGCCCTTCGAGAAGATCCGCTCGGCGGTGGGCGACGACATGGACGTCATGGTCGAGTTCCACTCCCTGTGGTCCCCGCCCATGGCCCGCCGCCTGTCCCGCGCCCTGAAACCCTTCGACACCTACTGGCACGAGGACCCGTTCCGGCTGGAGAACCTCTCCGACCTCAAGGAATACGCCCGCCACACCGACGCGCTGATCTGCGCCTCCGAGACGCTGCCCTCGATCCACGCCTTCCGCGAGTATCTCGAGACCGGCGTGGCCGGCGTCGCCATGCTCGACCTCGGCTGGTGCGGCGGCGTCTCCTCGGCGCGCAAGATCGCCGGCATGGCCGAGGCCTACGGCGTCCCCATCGCCCCCCACGACTGCACCGGCCCGGTGGTCTACGCCGCGTCGTGCCACCTGTCCCTGCACGCGCCCAACACCCTGATCCAGGAGTCGGTGCGCGCCTTCTACACCGGCTGGCACCTCGAGATCGCCGAGGCGGTCCCCACCCCGGTGCAGGGCATGATCGACGTTTCCGACGCGCCGGGCCACGGCGTCGTCCTTCGGGCTGGTCTCGAGGACCGTCCCGACGCCATTCTCCGCGGATCGACGAACTGAGGACCAGACCCATGACCGAAGCGCCCAAGAAGCTCCGCTCCCGCGCCTGGTTCGACAATCCCGACGACCCGGGCATGACCGCGCTCTACCTCGAGCGCTACCTGAACTACGGCCTGACGCGGGAGGAGCTGCAGTCCGGCAAGCCGATCATCGGCATCGCCCAGTCGGGCTCGGACCTCAGCCCCTGCAACCGCCCGCTGATGGAGCATGCCAAGCGCGTGCGCGAGGGCATCCGCGAGGCCGGGGGCATCTGCTTCGAATTCCCCGTCCACCCGATCCAGGAGACGGGCAAGCGGCCCACCGCCTCGCTGGACCGCAACCTCGCCTACCTGGGCCTTGTGGAAGTCCTCTACGGCTACCCGCTCGACGGCGTGGTCCTGACCATCGGCTGCGACAAGACCACCCCGGCCATGCTGATGGCCGCGGCCACCGTGGACATCCCGGCCATCGCGCTGTCCGGCGGGCCGATGCTGAACGGCTGGCACAAGGGCAAGCGGGCGGGCTCCGGCTCGATCATCTGGCTGGCGCGCGAGATGCTGGCCAAGGGCGAGATCGACTACGAGGGCTTCATGGAGATGGCCGCCGCCTCCGCCCCCTCCCCCGGCTGGTGCAACACCATGGGCACCGCGACCACGATGAACTCGCTCGCCGAGGCGCTCGGCATGTCCCTCACCGGCTGCGCCGCGATCCCCGCCCCCCACCGCGAGCGCGCCCAGATCGCCTACGAGACCGGCAAGCGCATCGTCGACATGGTGCACGAGGACCTCAAGCCCTCCGACATCCTCACCCGCGAGGCGTTCGAGAACGCCATCGCGGTGAGCAGCGCCATCGGCGGCTCCACCAACGCCCCCATCCACATCGCCGCCATCGCAAAGCACGCGGGCGTCGAGCTGGACCTGCAGGAATGGGAGCGCATCGGCCGCGACATCCCCCTGCTGGTGAACCTCCAGCCCGCCGGCGAATACCTGGCCGAGGATTTCCATCGCGCCGGCGGCGTCCCCGCCGTGATCGGTTCGATGATCGAGAAGGGCCTGATCCGCGAATCCGCCCTCACCTGCACCGGCAAGACCATGGGCGAGAACTGCCGCGGCCGGGCGCCGGAGGATGCGGACGTGATCCGCGGCTTCGACAACCCGATCCAGAAGGCCGCCGGCTTCCGGGTGATGCGCGGCAACCTCTTCGACAGCGCGATCATGAAGACCTCGACGATCTCGCCGGACTTCCGCGCCCGCTACCTCTCGAACCCCGAGGACCCCGAGGCCTTCGTCGGCCGCGCCATCGTCTTCGACGGGCCTGAGGACTACCACCACCGCATCGACGATCCGTCGCTGGAGATCGACGCGAACTGCATCCTGTTCATGCGCGGTGCCGGCCCCATCGGCTACCCCGGCGCGGCCGAGGTCGTGAACATGCGCGCCCCCGACTACCTGCTCAAGCAGGGCATCCGGGAGCTTCCCTGCATCGGCGACGGCCGCCAGTCGGGCACGTCGGGCTCCCCCTCGATCCTCAACGCCTCGCCCGAGGCCGCCGCGAACGGCCCGCTGGCGCTGCTGCGCACGGGCGACAAGGTGCGCGTGGACCTCAAGACCGGCTCGGTCGACGCGCTGGTCTCGGAGCCCGACTGGGCGATGCGCAAGGCGGAGCTGGAGGCGGCGGGCGGCTACGCCTACCCCGACCACCAGACGCCCTGGCAGGAGATCCAGCGCGGCTGCGTCGACCAGCTCGGGAACGGCATGGTCCTGAAGCCGGCGGTCAAGTACCAGCGCATCGCCTCCAAGGGCCTGCCGCGCGACAACCACTGAGGCCGCGCGCCGCCCGCGCGCGCCTCCCCGGACGGGCGGCCCCGCCTCGACTCCGAGGTCGCCCTCGCCTGGCCCCCGCCCCACACCGGGGGCCAGGCCGCCCCGTTCCGCGAGGCCCCGGGTCAAGCCCGGGGCGCGCCCAGACCGACCCGAGACCCCGATGCCCGACGCCCAAGCCCCCGCGACCCTGATCGCCCTCGACTGGGGCACCTCCTCGCTGCGCGCCTGCCTGCTCGACGCCGCCGGCGCGGTGCTCGACCGCCGCGAAAGCGCCCACGGCATCCGCGCCCTGCCCGAGGGCGGGTTTCCGGCGGCCTTCGCCGAGGCGATCCAGACCTGGCCCGAGGCGCTGCCGGTCCTGATGTCCGGCATGGTCGGCGCCCGCTCCGGCTGGCGCGAGGCGCCCTATGCCGAGACCGGCCCGCAGGGCGTCGGCCTCGCCAACCTCGCCGCCGCGCTGACCGACGTCTCCGACCTGACCGGCCGCCCCGCCTGGATCGTCCCCGGCGTCTCCACCCGCGGCCCCTCCGGCCCCGACGTGATGCGCGGGGAGGAGACCCAGATCGTCGGCGCCGGCGCGGTCGAGGGCACGCTCGCCCTGCCCGGCACCCACTCCAAGTGGGTCGAGCTGCGCGCGGGCCGCATCGCCGGCTTCCGCACCTCGATGACCGGAGAGCTCTACGCCGCCCTCTCGCGCCACACGATCCTCGCCGACACGCTCGCGCCCCCCGCCGACGCGGCCGAGGACGCCGCCGGCTTCGCCGAAGGCCTCGCCGCCGCCCGCGCGCTGGAGACCCCAGGCGACCTGCTGGGCGCCTTCTTCTCGATCCGCGCCCGCGCCCTGTTCTCGGAACTGCCCCCCGGCCGCACCGGCCCGTTCCTCTCCGGCCTGCTGATCGGCGCCGAGATCGCCGCCAACGCCCCCAGGGACGCCTCGCCCGAGGCCCCCGTCGGCCTGATCGCCAATGAGGCGCTCGCCGCACGCTACGCGGCCGCGCTGACGGCCTTCGGCCTGCCCTCGCGCATCCTCCCCCCCGACATCGCCGCCGCCGGCCTCCACGCCGTCGCCCGCGCGGCCCGCCTGACCGGAGACGCCTGATGATCCCCCTCGACGCCGCCCTCGACCGCCTGCCGCTGATCGCCATCCTGCGCGGCATCGCCCCGCCCGAGGCGCTGCCCGTCGGCAAGGCGCTGGTCGACGCCGGCTTCTCGATCCTCGAGGCGCCGCTGAACTCGCCCGAGCCCTACGACACCATCCGCCAGCTCGCCGACGCCCATGGCGAGACCTGCCTGATCGGCGCCGGCACCGTCCTGACGCCCGAGCAGGTGCAGCGCACGGCGGATGCGGGCGGGCGCATCATCGTCTCCCCCAACTTCAACGCCGAGGTCGTGCGCGCCACCAAGCGCCTCGGCCTCGTCTCCTGCCCCGGCGTATTCACGCCCTCGGAGGCCTTCGCGGCGCTGGACGCCGGCGCCGACTGCCTCAAGATCTTCCCGGGCGACGCCATCGCGCCGAAGTTCATCAAGGCGATCCGCGCCGTCCTGCCCGCCTCGGCCCGCATCGTGGTGACCGGGGGCGTGGGCGTCGCCAACCTCGCCGAGTTCATGGAGGCCGGCGCCGACGGCGCGGGCATCGGCTCGGCCCTCTACAAGCCCGGCCGCCCGGCTTCCGAGGTCGGAATCGTCGCCGCCCAGCTCGTCGCCGCCGTGCGCGCGGCCCGCGAGGCCGCCTGATGGGACTGGACCTGCTCTGCCTCGGCGAACCCCTCGTCGAGTTCAACGAGACCGAGCCCGGCCGCTGGCTGGAGGGTTTCGGGGGCGACGTCTCCAACGTCGCGATCGCGGCGGCGCGGCTGGGCGCCCGCTCCGGCGTCGCCACCCGGCTGGGCGCCGACAGTTTCGGCGACGCCCTCACGGCGCTGTGGGCCCGCGAGGGCGTCGACGCCTCCGCCGTCGCCCGGGACGACAAGGCCCCCACCGGCCTCTACTTCGTCCGCCACGGCCCCGAGGGGCATGAATTCGAATACCGCCGCGCCGGCTCCGCCGCCGCCCGGATGACGCCCGCGGACCTGCCGCTCGACGCCATCCGCTCCGCCCGCTGCCTGCACCTGTCGGGCATCACCCAGGCGATCTCCGACACCGCGGCCGAGGCCGGCTTCGCCGCCATCGAGGCCGCCCGCGCCGCCGGCGTCCCCGTCTCCTACGACCCCAACCTGCGCCTTCGCCTGTGGCCGCTGGAGCGCGCCCGCGAGGTCATCCACGCCGCCATGGCGAAGGTCGACATCGCCCTGCCCGGCTTCGACGACGCGAAGCAGCTCACCGGCAAGGACACGCCCGAGGCGGTCTGCGAGTTCTACCTCGCCCTCGGCGCCAAGGTCGTCGCCCTGACGCTCGGCGCCGAGGGCGTGATGGTCGCCACCCCCGACGCCCGCGTCTCGATCCCCGCCCGCAAGGCGCAGGCCGTCGACGCCACCGGCGCCGGCGACTGCTTCGACGGCGCCTTCCTCGCCCGCTGGCTCGAGACCGGCGACGCCGAGGCCTCGGCCCGCTTCGCCTCCGCCGCCGCCTCCCTCTCGGTCGAGGGCTGGGGCGCCGTCGCCCCCCTCCCCCGCCGCGAGGCGGTGGAGGCGCGACTGGCCGGCTGAGAAGCGCCCCCCGGGGGGCGCCCTCGCGGCCCCTTCCCTCCCGCGCCGGTTCCGGTTCATATGTCCGGACTTGGCTGGCAGCGAAGAGGGAACGGGATGACCTACCAGGGCCGACGCGAGGATCCGCGGCTGACCACCGGCCGCGGGCGGTACACCGACGACGTCTCCTTCCCCGGCCAGCTGCGCGCGGTCTTCCTGCGCTCGGACCACGCCCACGGGCGCATCGCCTCGCTGAACCTCGACGCGGTGCGCGAGGCCGACGGCGTGCGCCTGGTGCTCACCCAGGACGACGTCCTCGCCGCCGGCTGGCGGCGCACCGCCGCCGCGATGCCCTTCCCCGGCTACGACGGCCCGATGCTCGCCCCCGAATCCGCCGTCTTCGCCTACGAGCGCGTGCGCCACGTCGGCGAGCCGCTGGCCGTGGTGATCGCCGACACCGAGACCCAGGCCCGCGACGCGCTGGAGCTCGCCGAGGTGGAGATCGAGCCCCTCGACGCCGTCGTCGACCCCGCCGCGGCGCTGGCCGAGGGCGCCCCGCAGCTCCACGACGCGATCCCCGGCAATCGTCCCTTCGAATACCGGTTCGGCGACCCTGACGCGGTGACAGAGGCCTTCGCCACCGCCCCCCACCGCGTGCGCATCGCGCTGACCTCCGAGCGGGTCGTCGCCAACCCGATGGAGCCCAAGGCCGCCGTCGCCACCTGGACCGAGGACGGCGTGCTGGAGCTCCACGCCCCCAGCCAGGGCATGCAGGGCCAGCGCGACGGGCTGGTCTTCGCCACCGGTCTGCCGCCCGAGAAGGTGCGCGTCTTCGCCGAGGACGTGGGCGGCGCCTTCGGCGTGCGCGGCGACGCCTACCCCGAATACATCGCCATCGCGCTCGCCTCCCGCACCCTGGGGCGGCCGGTCAAATGGCTCTCGACCCGCTCCGAGACGATGGTCAGCGACTACATGGGCCGCGGCATCGTGATGGAAGCCGAACTCGCGCTCGACGCCGAGGGCCGCTTCCTCGCGCTCAGCCACGACTGGATCGCGGACCTCGGCTCGCATCCCTGCTCGGCCGGGCCCCTGACCTCGGTGATGAACGCGGCGATGATGGCGACCGGCGCCTACCGCATCCCCGCCATCGACGGGCGCGTGCGCCTCTGCGTCACCAACAAGACCCCGATGGCCGCCTACCGCGGCGCCGCCCGGCCCGAGATGGCCTACATCGTCGAGCGGCTGGTGGACGAGGCCGCCCGCAGGACCGGCCTCGACCGCATCGCGCTGCGCCGCCTGAACGCGATCCCGGCCGACGCCTACCCCTACCCGATTCCCACCGCCCCGATGCCCAGCGCCTACGACAGCGGCGACCTGCCCCAGATGCTCGACCGCGGCCTCGGCCTCGCGGACTGGGACGGCTTCGCCGCCCGCCGCGCCGCCTCCGAGGCGCAGGGCCGCCTGCGCGGCATCGGCTGCGCGCTCTTCGTCGAGCCCTCGGGCGGGGTGCTCCCCTCCGACGAGGCCGCGATCACCTTCGAGGCCGACGGCGCGATCCTGCTCCATGAGCTCGCCGTCGCCTCCGGCCAGGGGCATGAGACGGTGTTCCCGGAACTCGTCGCCTCGCGGCTCGAGATCGATCCCGAGCGGATCAGCCTCAGCCTCCAGCGCAACGGCGGGCCCGCGAAGAAGGGCGCCGGCGCCTTCGGCTCGCGCACGCTGATGTCCCAGGGCTCGGTGCTGGTGGAATGCGCCCGCCAGGTCGTCGCCAAGGCGAAGGACCTCGCGGCGCAGGAGATGGACGTGGCGCCCGACGACCTCGACTACGCCGACGGCGAGTTCCGCTCCCGCGCCTCCAACCGCACGCTGGGGCTGATGGAGATCGCGGCCGCCCACCCCGGCGCGCTTGACACCACGGTGGAGCTTCCCAGCCCCCGCAACTTCCCCTCCGGCCTGCACGTGGCCGAGGTGGAGATCGACCCCGAGACCGGGGTCGTAACGCTCGAGCGCTACGCCGCCCTCGACGACTGCGGGGTGGTGGTGAACGGCACGCTGGTGGCGGGGCAGGTCTGGGGCGGGCTGATGCAGGGCCTGGGCCAGGTCTTCGGCGAGCGCTGCGTCTACGACGCCGAGGGCCAGTTCCTGACCGCGACCTTCATGGACTACTACATGCCGCGGGCCGACCTGCTGCCCGCCGCCGCCGCGCTCGACAATCTCGAGATCCCGTCCCCCACCAACGAGCTGGGCGCGAAGGGCGTGGGCGAGGCCGGCACCATCGGCGCCCTGCCCACGGTGATGAACGCGGTGATGGACGCCCTCGCCCCCCGCGGGGTCGAGGCGCTGGACATGCCCGTCACCCCCGACCGGGTCTGGCAGGCCCTGCGGACCGCCGCCGCCTGAACCGGGGCGGCGGCGGCCCCGGCCGGGCGCTGGTTCCGGCTGGAGCCCTCGGCGACCTGCGCCCATCCCGGCGCGCCTCCGCCCGGCCCCAACTCCGCACGCGGGTCCCGGGAGGGCGCCGCGTCGCCGCCCCGCGAGGCTCCGCTCCCCCGCAGGGCCGCGCGCCCCTTGCGGCCGCGCCCCGCCGCCCTGCCGCGCCGGGGTCGGCGGGCGGGCGTCCCGTCCGCGCAGCGGCCGGCAGAGCGCCCGGCGACCCCGCAGGCGGGCGAAGCGCTCGGCCGGTCCCCTCCCCCCCTGTCCCCCTCCCCCCTGTCCCCCTGCTCCCGTCCGCTCTACAACCGGAGCCGACCCCCGGCCCCGACCGGCCGGTCGACAGGGAACACGAACCGCCGGCGCGCACGACCGGCCAGGAGGAACGCCATGGATCTCGCCACGCTCTTCTCGCTCGAAGGCCGCGTCGCCCTCGTCACCGGCGGCTCGCGCGGGCTCGGCCGGATCATCGCCGCGACCTACGTCGCGGCCGGGGCGAAGGTCTACGTCACCTCCCGCAAGGCGCCCGCCTGCCTCGAGACGGCCGAGGCGCTGGGCCCGACCTGCCACGCGCTGCCCGGCGACGTCTCCACGATCGAGGGGATCGACCGCCTGGTGGCAGAGCTCAAGGAGCGCGAGCCCGCCCTCGACATCCTCGTCAACAACGCCGGCGTAGCCTGGGGGGAGCCGTTCGAGGACTACTCCGAGAAGGGCTGGGACAAGTCGATGGACGTGAACCTCAAGGCGCCCTTCTTCCTGATGCAGAAGCTGCACGGGATGCTGAAGGTCAACGCGGGGCCCTCGCGCCCCTCGAAGGTCATCAACATCGCCTCCATCGACGGCCAGCGCCTGAACCCGTGGGACACCTACGCCTACCACGCCTCGAAGGCGGGGCTGATCTACCTCACCCGCCGGGTCGCGGCGAAGCTGATCGAGGACCAGATCAACGTCACCGCCATCGCCCCCGGCGCCTTCGCGTCCGACATGAACACCGCCGCCCGCGACCATGCCGACGTCGTCTCCCGCCGCATCCCCTCGAAGCGGATCGGGAACGAGGAGGACATCGGCGCGGCCGCGCTCTACCTCGCCGCCCGCTCGGGCGACTACATCGTGGGGAACACCCTGACCGTGGACGGCGGCATCGTGAACGCCCAGCTCGCCCCCTCGATCGACACCTGAGACGGCCGCGCCCCGGCGGGAGGGGTCCCGCCGGGGCGCTTGTCTCAATTCGGGACGGACGTCTGCACATCCGTCTGCACGAATGGTGCACGCGCTCCGGGGGCCCGGAGCGCGGCCTCAGACCGTCTCGGGCGCGCCCAGGACGGCGGTCACCTGGCTCGACAGGAAGCCGCCGTTGGCGTGGCTCAGGGCCAGCTTCGCGCCCTCCACCTGCCGCTCGCCGGCCGCGCCCATCAGCTGCTCCACCGCCTCGACCACGGTGAACAGGCCGTACATGCCGGGATGCACGCAGCTCAGCCCGCCGCCGTTGGTGTTCACCGGCAGCTCGCCCCCCGGCGCGATCCGGCCGCCCGAGACGAAGTCCCCGCCCTCGCCCTTCTTGCAGAAGCCGAGATCCTCGAGGAACAGCAAGGTGTTGATCGAGAAGGCGTCGTAGAGCTCCACCACGTCGAAGTCGGCGGGCTTCACGCCGGCCTGCGCCATCGCCCGCGGCCCGGACTCGGCGGCGGCCGAGACCGTCAGGTCCGCCATCGAGCTCACCTGCATGTGCGTGGTCGCCGCCGCGATCCCCAGCACGTGGGCCGGGGTCTTGGTCAGGTCCTTCGCCCGGTCGGCGCGGGTCATCACGATCGCCGCCGCCCCGTCGGTCACCAGGCAGCAGTCGCGCACACCCAGCGGATCGGCCACCCGCCGCGCCGACAGCACGTCGTCCACCGTCAGGTCGCCCCGCATGAACGCATCCGGGTTCAGCTTCGCCCACCCCCGCGCCGCTACCGCGACCTCGGCCAGCTGCTCGGGCGTGGTGCCGTACTGGTGCATGTGCCGGGCGGCGGCGAAGGCGTAGGCCGCGACCGGCAGCACCGGCTTGTAGGGCCCGTCCCAGGGATCGGGCCGCGCGGTCGAGACCAGCTTGCCGGTCGAGCTGCGCTGGTTCGACCCGTAGGCGATCAGCGCCACGTCGATCAGCCCCGCGTCCAGCGCCAGCGCCGCCTCGTGCATGTGGGTGAGGAACGAGGACCCGCCGACCCGGTTGTTTCCCGTGATTTTCGGATGGATTCCAAGGTATTGCGCGAAGCTCAGCCCCGCCAGCATGTCGGTCGGCTGGGCGATCCACAGCCCGTCGACCTCGGCCGGCGTCAGCCCGACCTTCTTCAGCGCCTTCACCGCCGCCGCGGCGGCGAGGTCGGTCTCGTGGAAGCCCGGGCATTCGCCCATGCCATGGGTGACGGCCGAGACGATGGCGGTGCGTCCGCGGGGAAATCCGGTCATGTCGCCCTCCTTCACGCGGGATCGAAGACGACCAGCGGGCCGTCCTCGCCTTGCGCGATCCGCGCCTTCACCTTCATGCCGATGGCGACGTCCTCGGGCGCCGGCCCCTCGACCCGCGACATCATCCGCGCGCCTTCGGCGAGGTCGATCAGCGCCACGTTGTAGGCCGCCGCCGGCGGGCGCGGGCGCATCACGGTGGTCGAGTAGACCACGCCGTCGCCGCTCGCCTCGACCCACTCCAGATCGGTGTCGCCGGTGCGCGGCTCGGCCACCCGGGGCGGCCAGAAGCAGCGGCCGGAGCCCTTCGCGCGCAGGATCATGAAGCGCCCCTCGGCGAGGTGCGCCTGGAAGTCGGCCTCGGGCCGGATCTCCTGGGACATGCGTTCCCTCCTTGTCGTTCTTGGTTTTTCGGGCCGCGCGCAGGGGACCTCGCCCCCGCGCGCGGACCCGCTCAGCCGATCACGGCGTAGCCGTTGTCGAGCGCCACCTTCTCCCGCGCCGGCACGCGCACGCGGAAGAACGCCTCGGCGCCCTCCAGCCAGATGTCGGTCTCCAGCGTCTCGCCCGGGAAAACGGGCGAGGTGAAGCGCGCGTCCAGCCGCTTCAGCTTCGCCGGGTCGAGCCCGCAGGCGCCCTTCAGCACCGCGTAGCCGCCGATCCCGAAGGTGCACAGCCCGTGCAGGATCGGCCGCGGGAAGCCCGCCTTCTCGGCCACCCGCGGGTCGGCGTGCAGCGGGTTGTAGTCGCCCGACAGGCGGTAGATCAGCGCCTGCTCGGGGCGGGTGTCGCGCACGATGGTCAGGTCCGGCGCCCGCTCGGGCATCTTCGCGGGCTTGCGCGAGGCCTCGCTCGGCCCGCCGAAGCCGCCGTCGGCGCGCGCGAAGATGGTCTGGCGCACGGTGGCCAGCAGCGTGCCGGTGGCCTTGTCGGTGATCTCGCGCTCGCCCACCAGCAGGGCGCCGCGGCCCTCGCCCTTGTCGACGATCTCGGCCACGCGCGTCTTGCCCACCACGGTCGCGGCGACCGGCAGCGGCGCATGCAGGCTCAGCGACTGCTCCCCGTGCACGACCTTGAGGTAGTCGACGCCCGTATCCTCGTCCCGCACCCAGGACCCTTTCGAGCCCAGCACGTTCGCCATCGTCGGCAGCGCCGCCAGCCCGTCCTCGTAGACGAAGCCCAGCTCCTCGAGGTCCATCGGGTCCGACCCCAGGCCGAGCCCCAGCGCGTAGAGCATCGAGTCGCGCTCGGTATAGGTCTGCTCGACCGCGGGAATGTCGAGCTGCATCAGCTTGTCGTAGTCGATGGCCATGGCGGCGGGGGTCCTCCTGATGGGCGACGCGGGCCGGCGCGGCGCGGGTCGCGGCGCCGGCGGTGGGCGGGCGCACTATAGGGCGGCGGAGCGGGCCCGTCTCGGGCTTTCAACCGGTCGGCCGGGAAGTTGACTGGCCGGGAAAGACCCCTCTCGGGGCCGCTCCGGGCGCGCGGGGCGGCCCGATCAGGCCGGCTCGGGCGCGAAGCCCTTCAGCACCCCGCGCGAGAACATCGAGGCGATCTCCTCGGCCGAGACGCCGGCCTCGCGCAGGATCTCCTCGGTGTGTTCGCCCAGCTCGGGCGGGTGGCGGTCGGGGGCCTCCTCGACGTCGCGGCTCTCCACCGGGGCGCGGGTCTCGCGGCACAGGCCCTGGGAGGGGTGCTCGTAGTCCCGGAACAGGCCGACCTGCGCGAGGTGGGGGTCGGTCTCCAGCGCCTCCAGCTCGGTGCAGGGGGCGGCGGGGATGTCGAGCTCCCCGAACAGGGCCAGCCACTCGGCGGTGGTGCGGGTGGGCAGGATCTCCTCGGCGAGCAGGCGGTAGAGCTCGCCGACGTTGGCCGCGGCGGCGTAGCGGTCGACCATCATCGGGCCGTTCAGCACATCCTCGCGCCCCACGGCCTTCAGGAACTTCGTCCAGTGCATGAAGTTGTAGACCGCATGGATCACCCAGCCGTCCTTGGTCGCCACCGGCCGGCGATGGGGAGAGCCGGTGCGCGCGTAGATCAGCCCCGCGTTCGGCGGGTGGAACGTGTGGCCGTTGAGGTGCTGGTTCAGCCCGACGGTCGCCATCGCCTCGAACATCGCGGTCTCGAGGAAGCAGCCCTTTCCGGTCTCGGCGGCCTTGAGCATCCCCGCCAGCACCGTCTGTCCCAGGATCAGCGCGGTGATCACGTCGCACACGGCGACCGGCGCCATCTCCGGCCCCTCGCCATGCAGGCCCATCAGGTCGGCGAAGCCCGACCAGCCCTGGATCACGTCGTCCACCGCCGGCCGGCCCGCGTAGGGCCCGGACGAGCCGAAGCCCACCGCCTGCGCATAGACCAGCTTCGGGTTCAGCTTCGACAGCGCCTCGTAGCCGAAGCCCAGCCGCTCGACCGCCGCGGGGCGCATGTTGTGCACGAAGGCGTCGGCGCACCCGACCAGCTTCATCAGCGCGTCGCGCGCCTCCGGATCCTTGAGGTTCAGCGCGATCGAGCGCTTGTTGCGGTTGTTGGCCATCCACTGTGCGGTCATCCCGCCCGGGCTGCGCGGCTGGCCCAGCCCGCGGTAGGTGTCGCCGTCGAGCGATTCCACCTTCACCACGTCCGCGCCGAAGTCGCCCAGCATCTGCGTCGCGTATGGGGCCAGCAGGATGTGGCCCATCTCGACCACGCGCTTTCCGTCCAGAAGCCTCAGCATGCCGGCGTTCCTCCGATGTATCCCTGCCGGCTTCCGACGTCCGGCCGCGGCGCGCATTCCGCCTGCGCCGCGCCCGAAAGGCAAGGGGCCCTGACGATCCGCATCGCCCCGAGGCGTCCGGCCGGTGTTGCCGTCGCGGGCGGCTCGGGCTAACTGAACCGGCCGGCGCGGCCGGGGAGGCGGTCGACCCGCCGTCCGTCACGCCCCCCCAGCGGAGACCCCGATGATCGACGAAATCTTCAAGCGCAACAAAGCCTGGTCCGACCGGATCCGCACGGCCTCCCCCGACTACTTCCCGCGCCTCGCGGCCCAGCAGACGCCGGAGTATTTCTGGATCGGCTGCTCGGACAGCCGGGTGCCGGCGAACCAGGTCGCGGGTCTCGATCCGGGGGAGGTCTTCGTTCACCGCAACGTGGCCAACGTGATCCACTCCGCCGACATGAACATGCTCTCGGTGCTGGAGTTCGCGATCTTCGGCCTCGGCGTGAAGGAGATCATGATAACCGGCCACTACGGCTGCGGCGGCGTGCGCGCCTCGCTCGAGGAGCCGACGGGCGCGCTGGTCGACCACTGGCTGGAGCCGGTGCGCCGCCTCGCCCAGATCAACGTCGACGAGCTGGGCCGGATCGAGAGCCACGAGGCCAAGATCGACCGCCTGTGCGAGCTGAACGTGCTGGAGGGGGTGCGCAAGCTCGCCGACACGCCGATCCTGCGCGAGGCCTGGAAGCGCGGGCTGAACATCAACCTCCACGGCCTGTGCTACGGGCTGAAGGACGGCCTGCTGCGCGACATGCGCTGCACGATCACCCCCGAGGACGCCAAGAAGCGCTGACCGGCGCCGCCCTCTACGGATCCTCGCGACGCCCCGGCCCCGGCCGGGGCGTTCGCGTTTGCGCCCCCTGCACAGGATCCGGGCGCAGGAACCGGGTCGAGTGGGGGCGCCTCCGCCGGCACGGTCCGGGCATCCCCCTCGCGCAGGAGCCCGCGACATGCCCCTCGTCTCTCTCCCCCCGTTCTCGCTCGAAGGCCGCGTCGCGGTCGTGACCGGCGCCTCCGCCGGCATCGGCGCCGCCGCCGCCCGCCTGTTCGCCGCGCAGGGCGCCGCCGTCGTCCTCTCCGCCCGCGGGCCCGAGCGCCTGCACGCCGTCGCCGAGGCGATCCGCGCCGAGGGCGGCCGGGCCGAAGCCCTGCCCGGCGACGTCGCCGATCCCGCCCACGCCCGCGACCTGACCGCGCTGGCCGTCGACCGCTTCGGCGGCCTCGACGTCGCCCTGAACAACGCCGGCACGCTGGGAGAGTTGGGCTCGATCGAGGCGATGCCCCTCGCCGCCTGGCAGGACGTCGTCGCCGCCAACCTGACCTCGGCCTTCCTGCTGGCGCAGGCGCAGATCCCCGCGATGCGGGCGCGGGGCGGCGGCTCGATCGTGTTCACCTCGTCCTTCGTCGGCCATGCCTCCGGCCTCGCCGGCATGGGCGCCTACGCGGCGGCGAAGGCGGGACTGGTGGGGCTGGCGCGGGCGCTGGCGGTCGAGCTCGGCCCCGAGCGCATCCGCGTCAACGCCCTGATGCCCGGCGGCACGCGCACCGCCATGGCCGGCGACGATCCCGCGTGGCACGCGACGGTGGCCGCCATGCACGCCCTCAAGCGCCTCGCCGAGCCCGAGGAGATCGCCCGCGCCGCCCTGTTCCTGGTCTCGGAGGCGGGATCCTTCGTCACCGGATCGGCGCTGATGGCGGATGGAGGAGTGTCTGTGGCGCGGCCCTGAGGCGTCGGCGCGGACCACGGCGCTCCGGGGCGTCCAGGCGCCCCGGACGTCGCCTCAGAACGGCACGTCGTCCGCGGCAGGGCCCGGGTCGGCCGCGGCCGGCGCCTCGGTCACGAACTTGGCGACCACGCGCTTGAAGCCGGCCTTCTCGAATTCGATGCCCAGCTTGTCGCCCTCGATCTCGGTCACCGCGCCGTAGCCGAACTTCTGGTGGAAGACGCGGGTGCCCACGTCGAAGGCCGGAACCGCCTCGGCGTCGATCACCAGGTTGGCGGCCTCCCGCGGCTGGCTCATCGGGCGCGAGGCGTTGCGCGCCTGCATCCGCCGCCAGCCCGGCGAGTTGTAGGCGTCCGCCCGGACCGCCCGCTCTTCCAGCTGCGAGCCCTTCATCACGCCCGGGATGTCCGTCGGCGCGCCGGCCCGCCCGCCGCCGTGACCGTAGAGGCCCGGCGGGGTCAGCACCTCGACATGCGCCTCCGGCAGCTCGTCGATGAAACGCGAGGGCAGCGCGTTCTGCCACCGCCCGTAGGTCTGGCGGTTGGCGGCGAAGGAGATCGTCAGGTGCTCGCGCGCCCGGGTCAGGCCGACGTAGGCCAGGCGCCGCTCCTCCTCCAGGCCCTTCAGCCCGCTCTCGTCCATGCTCCGCTGGGAGGGGAACAGACCGTCCTCCCACCCCGGCAGGAACACCGCCGGGAACTCCAGCCCCTTGGCGGCGTGGAGCGTCATGATCGAGACCTTCTCGCCGCCGTCCTCGCTCTCGTTGTCCATGACCAGCGAGACATGCTCGAGGAACCCCTGCAGGTTCTCGAACTCGCCCACGGCCTTGACCAGCTCCTTGAGGTTCTCCAGCCGCCCCGGCGCGTCGGGCGAGGTGTCGGCCTTCCACATCGCGGTGTAGCCGCTCTCGTCCAGCATCTGCTCGGCGAGCTCGGTGTGCGAGGCGCCGGCCAGCACCTGCGCATGCCAGCGCCCGATGCTCTCGACCAGCTCGCGCAGCGCGTTGCGGGCGCGGGCGGCGAGGGCGCCGGATTCCAGCACCAGCCGCGCTCCCTCGATCAGCGTCACGCCGGCGTCGCGCGCGGCCAGCTGGATCGCCTGCTGCGCCTTGTCGCCCAAGCCCCGCTTGGGGACGTTCACGATCCGCTCGAACGCCAGCCCGTCGTCGGGGGAGACGGCGAGGCGCATGTAGGCCATCGCGTCCCGGATCTCGCGGCGCTCGTAGAAGCGGGGGCCGCCGATCACGCGGTAGGGCATGCCGATGGTCAGGAAGCGGTCCTCGAAGGCGCGCATCTGGAACGAGGCGCGCACCAGGATCGCGATGTCGTCGAGGCTCAGCCGGTCATGGCCGCGGGTGCCGCTGTGGTAGGCCTCGATCTCCTCGCCGACCCAGCGGGCTTCCTCGTCGCCATCCCAGTGGCCGATCAGGCGCACCTTCTCTCCGCCGTTCGCCTCGGTCCAGAGCGTCTTGCCCAGCCGGCTCTCGTTGGTGTGGATCACCCCCGAGGCGGCGGCGAGGATATGGGGCGTCGAGCGGTAGTTCTGCTCCAGCCGGATCACCTTGGCGCCGGGAAAGTCCTTCTCGAAGCGCAGAATGTTGCCGACCTCGGCGCCGCGCCAGCCGTAGATCGACTGGTCGTCGTCGCCCACGCAGCAGATGTTCTTGGCGCCGCCCGCCAGCAGCCGCAGCCACAGGTACTGGGCGACGTTGGTGTCCTGGTACTCGTCCACCAGGATGTAGCGGAACCGGCGCCGCCAGCCTTCCAGCACGTCCGGATGCGCCTGGAAGATCGTGATCATGTGCAGCAGCAGATCGCCGAAATCGCAGGCGTTCAGGGTGCGCAGGCGGGACTGGTAGATGTCGTAGATCTCGCCGCCGCGCCGGTTGAAGCTGGCGTGCTCCGCCGCCGGCAGCTGCTCGGGCCGCCAGCCGCGGTTCTTCCAGTTGTCGATCAGGCTCGCCATCAGGCGTGGGGGCCAGCGCTTCTCGTCGATGCCCTCGGCCACGATGATCTGCTTGAGCAGCCGCAGCTGGTCGTCGGTGTCGAGGATCGTGAAGTTCGACTTCAGCTCCACCAGCTCCGCGTGCCGGCGCAGCATCTTGGCGCACAGCGCGTGGAAGGTGCCCAGCCAGGGCATGCCGTCGGCGGGCTGGTTCAGCAGGTCGGCGACGCGGTGCTTCATCTCCCGCGCGGCCTTGTTGGTGAAGGTGACCGCCAGGATCTCCCACGGCTTGGCGCGGCCCTGGGCGAGGATATGCGCGATCCGCGCGGTCAGCGCGCGGGTCTTGCCGGTGCCCGCGCCGGCCAGCACCAGCACCGGGCCGTCCAGCGTCTCCACCGCCTCGCGCTGCGGGGGGTTCAGACCGTCGAGATAGGGTTTCGGGCGCGCCGCCATGGCCCGGGCCGACAGGCTCTGCGTCGCCGCCGCCTCGAACGAGCCGAGATCGTCGCCGAAGCCCTCGGGCCCCCAGTCGCCGTCGAAGTCGCCGAAATTTCCACTGCCGCTCATGCGGCGCAGACTAGCGCGACGGGGCCTCGGGCGAAAGGGGGTGTTCGCGTTGCGTTCCACCCCGTGGCGGCCCGTCGCGGGGGCCGGCGGGCCTGCGCCCTGCGTGCGGCCGCGCCGCCGGGCCCCCGGCTCTCGGCCGGATCAACGTTTCGTTAACCAGGACCGGGCGTTTCTGGATCCGCCCGGGGGGACAAGGGCCTCGTCCCGCGCCGCCTGCCTGCCGCCCGGCCCGGAAGCGACTAGGCGCGGGGCCGCCGGGCGCCTATTTTAGGACGCGACACAGGAGGAGACCGCCCGATGTTCTTCACGCGCAGAACGCCCGAGCTTCCGACGGCCGCCACCGCCCTGCCCGGCCGGCCAGACCCGATCCCCACCGCCGAGCTTCACCACGTCACCGGCCGCCCGCTGAAGCCGCCCTTCCCCGAGGGGCTGCGCACCGCGATCTTCGCCGCCGGCTGCTTCTGGGGGGTGGAGCGCAAGTTCTGGTCCCTGCCCGGCGTCTGGACCACCGCGGTGGGCTACGTCGCGGGCGTGACCCCGAACCCCACCTACCGCGAGGTCTGCACCGGCCGCACCGGCCACACCGAGGCGGTGCTGGTGGTCTACGACCCCGCGAAGATCTCCTACGACGAGCTGCTGCGCACCTTCTGGGAGGGGCACGATCCCACCCAGGGCATGCGCCAGGGCAACGACGTGGGCACCCAGTACCGCTCGGGCGTCTACACCGCCTCGAGCCAGGAGCGCGCCGCCGCCGAGGCCAGCCGCGACGCCTACCAGGCGCGCCTCGACGCCGCCGGCTACGGCCGGATCACGACCGAGATCCAGCCCGCGCCGGAGTTCTACTACGCCGAGGACTACCACCAGCAATACCTGTCGAAGAATCCCGGCGGCTACTGCGGCGTCGGCGGCACCGGCGTCACCTGCCCCATCGGCGTCGGCGCCTGACGCCCGCCCCCAGGCGCCCCCGGCCCAGCCCCCGGGCCCGCCGGGAGCGCCTGTTCTTCGGAGCCGTCCGTCGCTGATGCCGTAAAGAGCGACTCGCCCGCCGGGGTCAGGGATCGCGAAGCGACCCCGCCCTTGGCGGGGCTTGTCCTTGACCCCGGCGGGCGAGTCGCTCAGGCATCTTCAGCGACGGACGGCTGCGAAGGACAAGCGCGGGCCTGTTCTTTGGTGAGCTCCCGAAGCGGCCTTCCGCGGCCCCCCGGGCCGCGCGCGCGACAGCGCGCACGCCAAGCCCGCCCGCAGGGCGCCCCCGCTCCCCCCTCTTGACCTCGCGCCCCCCACCGGCCAAAGCGCCCGCATCCCCCTTGCGCCCAAGGCATCCGGAGCCCCGCCATGACCACCTGGACCGCGCTGACCACCCTGCCCGGCGAAGCCGAGGCCTACACGCTCGGCGCCGCGGTCGAGAGCCTGCCCCTCTCCCCCCTCGCGCTCGCGGTGCTGGAGGTCGAGGACGGCTCGGGCCTGTGGGAGGTCGGCGCCTATTACGACGAGAAGCCCGACCCGGTCGCGCTCGACCTGCTGGCCGCCGCCCATGGCGCCCGGCCCTTCGCGGTCTCCAAGCTCGAGGATCGCGACTGGGTCGCCCAGGTGCGGCGGGAGCTGACGCCCGTGCACGCCGGCCGCTTCATCGTCTTCGGCTCCCATGACGCCGAGAAGATCCCGCTCAACCGCGTGGGGCTCGAGATCGAGGCCGCCATGGCCTTCGGCACCGGCCACCACGGCACCACCCGCGGCTGCCTGCTGGCGCTGGAGGGGCTGGTGCGCGAGGGCTGGAGCTTCGATCGCACCCTCGACGTGGGCTGCGGCACCGGCGTGCTGGCGATGGCCGCCGCCGCGATGTTCCGCAAGCTGGCGGTCGCCACCGACATCGACCCGGTCGCGGTGCGCACCGCCCAGGCCAACGCACGGGCCAACGGGCTGAGCCCCTGGATGCGCATCGGCCAGGCCGACGGGCTGCAGGCCCCCCTGATCCGCGAGGCCGGGCCCTACGGGCTGGTCTTCGCCAACATCCTCGCCCGGCCGCTGAAGCGCCTCGCCCCCTCGATCGCGCGCGCCGCCGCGCCGGGGGGCTTCGCGGTGCTCTCGGGCCTGCTGCACCGCCAGGCGCCGGGGGTCGAGCAGACCTTCCTCGCCAACGGTTTCGTGCGCCACCGGGTGATCAAGCTCGAGGGCTGGACGACGCTGGTGCTGCGGCGGCGCTGAGGGGCCGGACTCGCCGTCGGCGCTGCCGCCGCGCGAAATCGCCCCCTGAAATGGAAAACGCCGTCCCCGCTTTCGCGAGGACGGCGCTTCGCCGGTCCCGAAGGTGGTTCGGGATCAGCGGCGCAGGCGCGCCGCGACTTCTTCGAGGTCGGCGCCCAGCAGGCCGATGTCCTGCAGCTGGCGGTCGGACAGGCGGGACAGCGCGCGCGCGGTGTTGCGGCGGGCGTTCCACAGGGCGAACTCGGCGATCAGGGCCTCGACGGCGCTGACGACGGCATGGATGGCGAGCGCGCCGCGGGGCAGCACGGGGGCGTTGACGTTGATCTGGGTCATGGCGGTCTCCTTCGGGCCGGCGATGTTCCGGGTGACGGGACGCGGCGACGTCCCGGATGACGGCGCATCTAGAGGGCGCCGATTTCTTGTGCAACCTTGCAAAACGCATGGGCGCCTTGCGCGGCACGCATAGCAAAAACCTCTAGGTTTTCAGTCCCTTGCCATTACCCGACGCCACGTCGGATTCAGACCATCCAATGTCGGTTGCAGATCGCAAACGTGGCGGAATCCGGGCGGAACCGCGCTCGCCCTCTGGCCGGATGTTCGCGCTTCGTGCTAGCCTCGCGAAAATCGAGCGGAAGAAGGCGGGACGCATGCGGGTGATCGGGGTCGATCCCGGCCTGAGACGGACCGGCTGGGGGGTCATCGAGACCTCCGGAAGCCGGATCCGGCACGTGGCGAACGGGGTCTGCGAATCGCGGGGGACGGACCTCGCCTCCCGCCTGCTGTCGCTGTTCGAGCAGCTGACCGAGGTCGTCGCCCTCCAGGCCCCCGAGATGGCCGCGGTCGAGCACACCTTCGTCAACAAGGACGCCGCCGGCACGCTGAAGCTGGGCCAGGCCCGCGCGATCGCCCTGCTGGTGCCCGCGCGCGCCGGGCTGGAGGTCGCCGAATACGCGCCCAACGCGGTGAAGAAGGCGGTGGTGGGCGTCGGCCACGCCGCCAAGGCGCAGGTCGAGCACATGGTGCGCCTGCAGCTCCCCGGCGCGAAGCTGGCGGGGCCGGACGCGACCGACGCGCTGGCCATCGCGCTCTGCCACGCCTTCCATTCCCGCGCGGGCGGCAAGCTCGAGGCCGCGCTGGCCGCCGCCGCCGCGGGGGGCCGCAGATGATCGGCGCGCAGGAGGGCCCGCGATGATCGGAAAGGTCTCCGGCCGTCTCGACTACATCGCCGAGGATCACGCGCTGATCGAGGCCGCGGGCGTGGGCTACGTCATCTACGCCTCCCCCCGCACGCTCGCCTCCCTCCCCCAGCCGGGAGAGCCCTGCGCCCTCTACACCGAGCTGGTGGTGCGCGAGGACCTGCTGCAGCTCTTCGGCTTCCCCACGCTGGCCGAGAAGGAGTGGCACCGCCTGCTGACCTCGGTGCAGGGGGTGGGGCCGCGCAGCGCGCTCGCCATCGTGGGGCTTCTCGGCCCCGAGGGTACCGGGCGCGCCATCGTCACCGGCGACACCGCCGCCGTGCGCAAGGCGCCGGGCGTCGGCCCCAAGCTCGCCCAGCGCATCGTGCTGGAGCTGCGCGACAAGGCCCCCACGGTCATGGCGCTCGGCGGCCGCGGCGCCCGCGCCGCCGCCCCGACGCTGACCCCGGCGGTCGTCGACGACGAGGCCCCCGCCCCCGCGCGCAGGCGCCCCGCGGCGAAGCCGAAGGCCGACGACGGCGCGGCCGCGGCGGCCGCCGCCCAGGCCGACGCCCTTTCGGCGCTGGTCAACCTGGGCTACCCCGAGTCCCAGGCCGCGGTCGCCGTGGCCGAGGCCGCGGCGGCCGCCGAGACGCCGCCCGCCTCCGCCGACCTGATCCGCGCCGCCCTGCGCGCCCTGGCCCCGAAGTGAGCCCCTGAATGGCCGACGCCGCCCATACCGGCCGCCTCACCGACCGCGAGCCCCTGCCCGGCGACGAGGCCGACCGCGCCCTGCGCCCGCAGGCGCTCGACGATTTCGTCGGCCAGCCCGAGGCCCGCGCCAACCTGCGCGTCTTCGTCGAA
Organism: Albimonas marina; assembly: GCF_029223255.1. Lineage (GTDB taxonomy): Bacteria > Pseudomonadota > Alphaproteobacteria > Rhodobacterales > Rhodobacteraceae > Albimonas. The sequence continues at coordinate 423,869 of NZ_JARHUC010000004.1, read as the reverse complement.
TCCGCCCGCCGCCGGGGCGAGGCGATGGACCACACGCTGTTCCACGGCCCTCCCGGCCTCGGCAAAACCACCCTCGCCCAGATCGTCGCCCGCGAGCTGGGCGTGAACTTCCGCATGACCTCCGGCCCGGTGCTGGCCAAGGCCGGCGACCTGGCCGCGATCCTGACCAACCTCGACGCCCGCGACGTCCTCTTCATCGACGAGATCCACCGAATGTCCCCGGTGGTGGAGGAGATCCTCTACCCCGCGATGGAGGACTACGCCCTCGACCTCGTCATCGGCGAGGGCCCGGCCGCGCGCACCGTGCGCATCGACCTCCCCCCCTTCACCCTGGTGGGCGCCACCACCCGCCTGGGCCTGCTGACCACGCCGCTGCGCGACCGCTTCGGCATCCCCGTGCGGCTGGAGTTCTACTCCGTCGAGGACCTGGTGAAGATCGTCGAGCGCGCCGCCCGCCTGCTCAACGCCCCCGCCACCCCCGACGGCGCGACCGAGATCGCGCGGCGCGCCCGCGGCACGCCCCGCATCGCCGGGCGCCTGCTGCGCCGGGTGGTGGACTTCGCGGTGGTCGAGGGCGACGGCACCGTCACCCAGGCCATCGCCGACCGGGCCCTCACGCGGCTGGGCGTCGACGACCTCGGTCTCGACGGCGGCGACCGCCGCTACCTGCGCCTGCTCGCCGACCACTACGGCGGCGGCCCCGTGGGGATCGAGACCATCTCCGCCGCCCTCTCCGAGGCCCGCGACGCGCTGGAAGAGGTGATCGAGCCGTTCCTCCTGCAATCCGGCCTGATCCAGCGCACCCCGCGCGGCCGGATGCTGGCCGCGAAGGCCTGGCGTCACCTGGGCATGGAGGCGCCGCGCCCGCCCGAGGCGCCGCGCCCCGCCCCGGACCTCTTCGACGAGCCATGACCGAACACCGCCTGACCGTCCGCGTCTACTACGAGGACACCGACCTCGCCGGCGTGGTCTTCTACGCCAACTACCTGCGCTACTACGAACGCGGGCGCTCGGACGCGCTGCGGGATCTCGGGGTCGACCAGACGGCGCTGAAGGCCGCGGGCGTGGTCTTCGTGGTGCGCCGGATCGAGGTGGACTACGTCGCCCCCGCCCGTTTCGAGGACCTGCTGGAGGTCGCGACGAGGGTCGAGACGCTGAAGGGCGCCTCGGCCGAGATGGTGCAGGAGATCCGGCGCGACGGGCAGGTGCTGAACCGCGCCCGCGTCTTCGTGGCCTGCATGACGCTGGAAGGCCGCCCCGTGCGCCTGCCGGCCGAGGCGCGCGCGGCGATGCTGGCGCTGCAGCCGCCCGCCGACGCCGCCTCCTGACCCGCCGGGCGCCCTAGGCCGCCCGCCGCCGCGCCGCGCCCCCCGCCGCCAGCAGCCCCACGCCCACGGCCAGCAGCCCGGCCGCCGCCGGCAGCGGCGTCGCCACCACCGTGCCGACCAGCGTGCCGTAGTGGTGATAGCCGGCTTCGATGTTGTAATAATTCTCGGCGTAATAGGCCTGGCAGGGCCCCTGGCCGATGTAGTCGCCGCTGTCGGGGTCGTAGATCTCTTCGTAGTAGCTGCAGTAGACGTAGCTCTCGTCGTAGTTGAAGGTCTCGTCGATCACCACGTCGAACGTCCCGCCCAGCGGGCTCAGCGGCGCCGACAGGGTGCCGATGCGGACCGCCGCCTCGTTCACCCGCTGCTCGTAGTACTCGCCCCCGCCGTAGTCCTCGTGGAAGAGCGAGCCGCTGACCGGGGAGAAGAACAGCAGGAAATCGTGCACCGTCTCGCCGGCGATATGGTCCGAGGTGTCGAGGAAGATGAAGGTCGAGACGATCGAGTAGCGCTCGACCTCGCCATGGATGTAGAGGTTGGTGACCGTGGGCCCCGAGAACTCCAGCCGGAAGCCGCCCAGGTTGGTGCCGACGGCGTCGTGCAGCTCCCAGTCGACGAAGGCGGCCGCCGCCGGAGAGGCGACCGCGGCCGCGCCGGCCATCGCCAGAGACGAAATCATCGATCTAATTAGCATGATACGTTTCCTCCGCCGGTCCAATAGGCGGCGCATGTGCCGAATCGATGAGCAGACTACACCCGCCCCGGAGCTTCCGACAGCGAATTGACGTGGCGTTCGCGCACCGCCGCCGGCGGACGCGGGCGGCCCTGGCGCGCCGGGCGCGGCGTTCGCGCCGTCACGACCGCGCGAGCCCCCCCGAAATCGCCCGCGCTCCGCCGCCGCAGGGCGCCGATCCGCCTTAATCCCGCCGCGCTGCTGTTTCACCGCTCGCGCTTGCTTTATAGTGCGCCCGTGACGACCGCCCGGGGTGGGCGGCGAGGCGGGCGCGCGCGGACCAAGGCCCCGACAGACGGGTCGGCCGCGATGGGCAGAGGCGGAGACGAGGCATGAATCCCGAGCAGGCGGCCGACGCGATCGCCGCGGCGCACGAGCTTGATTTTTCCCTGGCGGCGCTGTTCCTGCGCGCCACGCTGACCGTTCAGATCGTCATGGTGATGCTGGTCATGGCCTCGATCTGGTCCTGGGCGGTCGCGATCTCGAAGTACCTGCGCTTCCAGCGCGCGCGTCGCGAGGCGACGCTGTTCGAGAACGCGTTCTGGTCCGGCCAGCCGCTGGACGAGCTGCATGAGCGGCTGGGCGACCGTCCCCGCTCGGCGCTGGAGCGGATCTTCACCGCCGGCATGAACGAATGGCGCAAGTCGCACGCCACCGGCGGCAAGCTGATCGCGGGCGCCGAGGCGCGCATCAACCGCGTCATGAACGTCGCCATCTCCCGCGAGGCCGAGAGCCTCGAGTCGCGGCTCTCCAGCCTCGCGACCGTCGGCTCGGTGACGCCCTTCGTGGGTCTGTTCGGCACCGTCTGGGGCATCAAGAACAGCTTCGAGGCGATCGCGATGAGCCAGAACACCAACCTGGCCGTCGTCGCCCCCGGCATCGCCGAGGCGCTGGTCGCGACCGCGCTCGGCCTCGTGACCGCGATTCCCGCGGTGATCTTCTACAACAAGCTGTCGGGAGACGCCGACCGTCTGGTGGGCCGCATGGAGGCCTTCTCGGACGAGTTCGGCGCCATTCTCGACCGGCAGATGCAGAAGCGGGAGAGCTGAGCCATGGTCGCCACCGTCCAGCGCCGCAGCGGCGCGCGCGGGACCCGCAGGGGCCGCCACCGCCCGATGGGCGACATCAACGTCACGCCGATGGTCGACGTGATGCTGGTGCTGCTGATCATCTTCATGGTCGCAGCCCCCCTGCTGACCACCGGGGTTCCGCTGGAGCTGCCCCAGACCGCCGCCGACCCCCTGCCCCACCAGCAGGAGGAGCCGCTGACCGTGCAGCTCGCGCCTGACGGCAAGGTCTACCTGATGAACGCCGAGGTCCCCGCCGACGAGCTTCTGACCCGCCTGACCGCCATCGCGCGCGAGCGCAAGGACGACCAGGTCTACCTTCGCGCCGACCAGTCGCTGAGCTACGGCGCGATCATGTCGGTGATGGGCGCGCTGAACCGCGGCGGCTTCTCCTCGATCGCGCTGGTGACGGATTCCGCGCCCCGCGCCCAGCCCGCGGGGGAGGCGCCGAAGGAATGAGCGGCCGTCCCCTTCGCCGCCCCCCGGCCGTGCCGGATACGGAGCCGGAGGAGAAGCGCGGCCTGATGGTCTCGGCCGCGGCGCATGTCGCCGTGGTGCTGGTGGCCATCTTCGGCGGCCCCCTGTTCAAGGGGGACGAGGCGCAGGCCGTGCGCATCGCGGACGTCGACCTGATCTCGTCCTCGGAATTCGACGCCATGGTCTCGCAGGCCCCGGAAGGCCCGCGGGGCGAGGTCGCCTCGCTGGTGCCGCCGAAGCCCGGCGAGGATAAGCCCGCGCCCGAGGCGCCGAAGTCCGACGCGCCGCCCCAGCGCTCGGAGACGGCCTCGACCGACGCGGCGCCCGCGCCCACGCAGCCCCCCAAGCGGCAGGAGACCGTCGCCCCGCAGGAGACGGCGCGCCCCGCCGCCCGGCCGGAGGCGCCCAAGGCCGCCGACGCGCCGGTGGCGCCGCCCAAGGGCGTGACCGCCTCGTCGCCGCCGCTGCCCGCGGGTCCGCAGAACCTCGACGCGCCCCAGCGCGACGCGCCGGTCTCCCCGGACGCGGCGCCCCCGCGCGACCTCGACCGCGTGGCGCCCACGCCGGCGCCGCCCAAGCAGACCATCGCCGAGGCGGACAAGCCCACGCCGGCCACCCAGCCCACGGAGCAGGCGACGCAGACGCCCCCGCCCCCGCAGCAGCCCGCCGCGGCCCCGCAGGAGGCGACCACCCAGATCGTGACCGAGGCCGACGAGACCTCGGAGCAGGACACGCTCGCCCCCGTCGCCTCGGCCCCGCCCCGCGGCCGGCCCGAGGCGCCCGAGCGTCCCCGCGCGCCGGAGCCCGAGACCCAGACCGCCGCCGCCGATCCCGCTCCGGCCGAGACGCCGAAGCCCGATCCCAAGCCGGCGGAGGCGAAGCCCGACCCCAAGCCTGCGGAGAAACCCGCGCAGAAGCCGGATCCGAAGCCGGCCGAGAAGCCCTCGCAGACGGCCTCGGCCAACTCCGGCTCCTCGGGCGCCACGACCAACGCGCCGCAGGGGCCGCGGCTGACCTCGGGCCAGGTCAACGGCGTGAAGCTGGGCGTGCAGAAGTACTGGCGCATGGACCGCGTCACCAACCTGCCCAACTACGAGGAGCTGGTGGTGGTGGTGCAGGTGCGCCTCGACCAGTCCGGCAAGATGGTCGGCAAGCCCAAGATCGTGCAGCCCAACGGCGTGCCCGATGCGCGCTGGCGGGTGGCGATCCAGGTGGCCGAGATCGCGGCCACCCGCGCGGCCTCGGCCGGCTTCGACCTGCCCCGCGAATCCTACGGGCGCTGGCAGGTGATCGAGTTCAAGTTCAACCCCGGCAGGGGGGTCGAGATGTGATGCGGACCGCGCCCCATCCCTCCCGCCGCACCGACGACAAGATCCGCAGAAGGGGTATCGCTCCGATGACCGCCCGACGCCGCCCGTTCCGGTCCCTGCTGGCCGTCTCCCTCCTCGCGCTGGCGGCCGCCGGCGCGGGCCTGGCCGCCGCGCCCGCCGCCGCGCAGGAGCCCCTGCGCATCGAGATCACCGAAGGCGTGATCGAGCCGATGCCCATCGCCCTTCCCGCCTTCGCGGCGGACGGCGGCTCGGCCTCCTACGCGCAGGAGATCCGCCAGGTGGTCAGCGACGACCTCGCGGGTTCGGGCCTGTTCCGCATCGTCGATCCCTCCGCCTACCTGGTCCCCGGCGGCCCGGTCGACGCGCGCCCGGATTTCGAGAACTGGCGCGTGATCAACGCCGAGGCGCTGGGCGTGGCCGAATCCTCGCTGGCCGAGGACGGCCGCCTGCAGGTGCGCTTCCAGCTCTGGGACGTGTTCGGCGGCAAGCCGCTGGGCGACGGGCTGGGCCTGCGCGCAGCGCCCGGCGACGCCCGCCGCATCGGCCACAAGATCGCCGACGCCATCCACCTCGCCCTGACCGGGGAGCCCGGCTACTTCGACAGCCGCGTGGCCTTCATCTCCGAGACCGGCCCCAAGAACGCCCGCCAGAAGCGCGTGGCGATCATGGACCAGGACGGCGCCAACGTGCGCTACATCACCGACGGCTCCTCGCTGGCGCTGTCGCCGCAGTTCTCGCCCTCGGGCGACAGCCTGGTCTACATCTCCTGGGGCACGGGCGCGCCGAAGGTGGTCTACCAGGACCTGCGCGGCGGCGGCTCCGAGGTGCTGGGCTCGTTCCCCTCGATGTCCTTCTCGCCGAAGTTCTCCCCGGACGGGAGCCGGGTGCTGATGTCGCTGACCGACGGGGCGAACACCGACATCTACTCGATGTCGCTGGCCTCGCGGCAGCTCAGCAAGCTGACCTCCGGCCCGGGCATCGAGACCTCGCCCGACTATTCGCCCGACGGCTCGGAGATCGTGTTCGAATCCGACGCCGGCGGCACCCAGCAGCTCTACGTGATGCCCGCGAACGGCGGCGCGCCGCGCCGCATCTCCTTCGGGGAGGGGCGCTACGGCACGCCGGTGTGGTCGCCGCGCGGCGACCTGATCGCCTTCACCAAGCAGCTGGGCGGGCGCTTCCACGTCGGCGTCATGCGCACCGACGGGTCCAACGAGCGCCTTCTGACCGCCTCTTTCCTCGACGAGGGTCCCACCTGGTCGCCCAACGGCCGGGTGCTGATGTTCTTCCGCGAAAGCCCGGGCGCCCAGGGCGCGCCGCAGATCTGGCGCGTCGACGCCAACGGGCGCAACCTGCGCCGGGCCCCCACGCCGGGCGCGGCCTCCGATCCGTCCTGGTCGCCGCTGCTCCCCTGAGCCGCGGCGCCGGTCGGCAACAAGACGGCGGGCGAACCGCCGGACACCACCCCCCATCGTCTGGCGGACCGTCCGCCAGGCCTGAGCCAAGGACCTGAGATGACCCTGCTCAAACCCCTCGCCGCCCTGATGCTCGTCGCAGGCCTCGCGGCCTGTTCGACGGACGTCGACGAAACCGCCGGCGCCGACGTCGGCGGCTCCACGCCGGGCTACGGCGCCGGCACGCTCGACCCGACCTCGGTCGAGTACTTCAACCAGTCGATCGGCGACCGCGTGTTCTTCGCCACCGACAGCTCGCTGCTGGACGCGGCCGCCCAGGCGACCCTGCGCGCCCAGGCCGACTGGCTGCGCCAGAACCCGGCCCGCACCGCCACCATCGAGGGCCATGCGGACGAGCGCGGGACCCGCGAGTACAACCTCGCGCTGGGCGCCCGCCGCGCCGCCGCCGCGCGGTCGTTCCTGATCGGCGAGGGCATCGACAGCTCGCGCCTGCGCATGGTCACCTACGGCAAGGAGCGTCCCGACGCCCTGTGCTCGAACGAGAGCTGCTGGTCGCAGAACCGCCGCTCCGTGACCGTCGTCGCCGGCGGGCCGATCAGCTGATGACGGGGCGCGGTCGCGACGGCGCCCGGGGGGCGCGCCGGCGGCGCGCCCTCACGGGCGGGACGCGCGGGGCCACGGCCCTCGCGCGCCTGCTGCGCCCGGCTCTGGCCGGGCCGATCCTCGCGGGGGCGGTTCTCGCCGCCCCCGCCGCTCTGCTTCCCGTCTCCGTCCAGGCCCAGCAGGGCGGCGCCGTCGCCGCCCAGGTGCAGGCGCTGGAGGACGAGGTGCGCCGCCTCAACGGCCGCATCCAGGAGCTGGAGCACAAGCTCAACCAGCTCGCCGCCGACGGCGGACAGCGGATCAACGACCTCGACTGGCGGGTGACCACGATCGAGGGGGGCGACCCCTCGCTGGTCGGCGATCCCACGCCGCTGGGCCAGGCCGGTCCGCGTCCCTCCTCCTCGGGCGGCGGCGCGGTGGCGGTGTCCGAGCAGGTGGCCCTCGACGACGCCGAGCAGGCGCTCGCCTCGGGCGACTACGCGGGCGCCCGGGCGCGGCTGCTGCAGTTCCTGGCGCAGTATCCCGACGGGCCGCTGACCCCGGAGGCGGAGCACAAGCTGGGCCGCGCCCAGCTCGAGCTCGGCCAGACGCGGGAGGCCGCGCAGACCTTCCTGACCAACGTCACCGCCTATCCGCAGGCCCGCTCGGCGCCCGACAGCCTCGCCTACCTGGGCGTCGCGCTGGGCCGGCTGAACCAGGTCAACGAGGCCTGCATGACGCTGGCCGAGGTCGGCGCGCGCTATCCCGGCTCGGGCGCCGTCTCGACGGCCGAGGCCGAGCGCGGCCGCCTCGGCTGCAAGTGAGCCGGTGAGCGGACGCGCCGACCCCGGCGCGGGCCCGGACCCCGGGCCCGCCCCCCTCTCATCCGACGAGACGGCCGCCCCCGCCGGGTCCCCCGGCCTGCGGGCAGACGCCGATGCGACGGCGCTCGCCGCGTCGGGACTGACCGTCGGCGCCGAGGCGACCGCTTCTCGGCCCGGCGGTTCCCAACCGTCGCCCGAGGCGCTCTCCACCCTCGCCGAGCCCGCCGCCGCGGCCCCGCCGCCGCGCCTGCCCATCGACCTCGTCTCCCCCCCGCCGGAGCCCGGCGACGCCGAGATCGCCGCGCAGGTCCGCGCGGCCCTGATCTCGCGCCTCGACGCGCTCGCCCCGCCGACGCTGGGCCTCGCCGTCTCCGGCGGCGGCGACAGCCTGGCGTTGCTGCTCGCGGCGGTGGAGCTCTCCGCCCGCCGCCCTCTGCGGATCGAGGCGGTCACCGTCGACCATGGCCTGCGCGCCGAAGCCGGCGTCGAGGCCGCCTGGACCGCCCATCTCTGCGCCCGCCTGGGCGTGCCCCACGCCACCCTGCGCTGGACCGACAGGCCCGAGAGCGGCAACCTCGCCGAGGCCGCCCGCGACGCCCGCGCCGGGCTGATCGCCGGCTGGGCGGCGGAGCGGGGGCTGGAGGCGGTGGCGCTCGCCCACACGCTCGACGACCAGGCGGAGACGCTGCTGATGCGCCTCGCCCGCGGCTCCGGCCTCGACGGGCTCAGCGCGATGCGCGAGGTCTCGCACCGCGCCGGCGCCCGCTGGCTGCGCCCCGCGCTCGACCTGCGCCGGGAGGACCTCCGCGCCCTGCTGCGCCATGCCGGCCAGGGCTGGATCGAGGACCCCTCCAACGAGGACCCCGCCCGCGACCGGGTGAAGGCCCGCCGCGCGCTCGCCGCCCTGCGCCCCGTGGGGGTGACCGCCGAGGGCATCGCCGCCACCGCCGGGCGCCTGGCCGAGGACAGCGACGCGTTGCGCGATCTCGCCGCCGATTTCCTGCGCGGCCGGCTGGAGATCGGCGGCGCCGGCGAACTCCGCCTGCCCCGCGCCGCCCTGGCCGAGGCCCCCCGCGCCCTGCGCCGCCGGGTGCTGGCCGAGCTGTTCCGCGCGCTGGCCGGCGCCGCCCACGCCCCCCGCGCCCGGGCGCTGGCCGAGATCGAGGGCGCCCTCCTCTCCCCCGACCCGCTCGCCCCCCGCACCCTGGGCGGCTGCGTGATCCTCGCCGATGCGCCGGGCGAGGGGGCGGAGATCGTGCTCCACCGCGAACCTGCCGCCCTGCCCGCGCCCACGGCGCCGCTCGGCGAGGCCTGGGACGGGCGCTGGCGGCTGGAAGGGAGCGACCCCGACGTCGCCCGCGCCGCCGAACGCGCGGTGCTGGGACCGCTGGGGGCCACCGGCCTCGCCCTGCTCGCGGCGGAGGAGCGCTCGGGCGCCTGGACCCCCTCCCCCGCCTGGGCCCGCGCCCCGCGTCACGCCCGCGCCGCGGCCCCCGCGCTGCGCGTCGGCGGCCGGCTGGCGGCGGCGCCGCTGGCGGGCTGGGGCGTCGATCCCGGCCAGGGCCCCGGTCAAGGCGTCGCGCCCCTTGCACGCGCGACCCTGCGTGACCTTCTTTCTGAAAGGATTCTGCGGTAAACGCCGAGGTTCATGCGACCCGGTCGAGCCGCCCCGTCCCAGTGGACGCCGACCGCGCGGGCCGCCGCGCGTTGACCGTCGCCGTGTGATACCTATGTGAGGGGTCAGTCCCCGCGCACCGAATCGGAGATCAACCTTGGGCAACGCCAAGAACCTGGCCTTCTGGGCCGTCGTGATCCTGCTTCTGGTCGCGCTGTTCAGCGTGTTCCAGGAGGGCGGCAGCGGCGCTCAAGGGGCGCGCATCACCTTCTCGGATTTCCTCCAGAGGGTGGAAAGCGACCAGGTCTCCTCCGTCGTCATCGATGGAGAGCGCATTTCGGGCCGCCTCGGCACGGGCGCGGAATTCCAGACCATCCAGCCCGGCGGAGCGGACGTGATTTCCGACCTGCGCCAGCACGGCGTCGAGATCCGGGTCGAGCCGCAGCAGTCCTCGGGCCTGCTGTCGACGCTGGGCTTCTGGCTTCCGATGCTGATCCTGATCGGCGTCTGGATCTTCTTCCTCAACCGCATGCAGGGCGGCGCCCGCGGCGGCGCCATGGGCTTCGGCAAGTCGAAGGCCAAGCTCCTGACCGAGCGGTCGGGCAAGGTCACCTTCGACGACGTCGCCGGCATCGACGAGGCGAAGGAGGAGCTCGAGGAGATCGTCGAGTTCCTCAAGGACCCGCAGAAATATTCCCGCCTCGGCGGCAAGATCCCCAAGGGCGCCCTGCTGGTGGGCCCTCCGGGCACCGGTAAGACCCTGCTGGCGCGCGCCATCGCGGGCGAGGCCGGCGTGCCGTTCTTCACCATCTCGGGCTCCGACTTCGTCGAGATGTTCGTGGGCGTCGGCGCCAGCCGCGTGCGCGACATGTTCGAGCAGGCGAAGAAGAACGCCCCCTGCATCGTGTTCATCGACGAGATCGACGCGGTCGGCCGCCACCGCGGCGCCGGCTACGGCGGCGGCAACGACGAGCGCGAGCAGACCCTCAACCAGCTGCTGGTCGAGATGGACGGGTTCGAGGCGAACGAGGGCGTGATCCTGGTCGCCGCCACCAACCGCCCCGACGTGCTCGACCCCGCGCTGCTGCGTCCCGGCCGCTTCGACCGCCAGGTCGTGGTGCCCAACCCCGACGTGGCCGGCCGCGAGAAGATCCTGCACGTCCACGCCCGCAAGACCCCGCTGGCGCCGAACGTGGACCTCAAGGTCATCGCCCGCGGCACCCCCGGCTTCTCGGGCGCCGACCTCGCCAACCTGGTGAACGAGGCCGCGCTGACCGCCGCGCGTCTCGGCAAGCGCCTGGTGACGATGGACGATTTCGAGAACGCCAAGGACAAGGTCATGATGGGCGCCGAGCGGCGGTCCATGGTGATGACCGAGGACGAGAAGAAGCTGACCGCCTATCACGAGGCCGGTCACGCCATCGTCGGCCTCAACGTCCCCGAGCATGACCCGATCCACAAGGCGACGATCATCCCTCGCGGCCGCGCGCTGGGCCTGGTGCTGTCGCTGCCGGAGCGCGACCACCTCTCGGTCAGCTACACCAAGTACCGCTCGAAGATCGCCATGGCGATGGGCGGCAAGGTGGCCGAGGAGCTGATCTTCGGCCCGGACAAGGTGACCTCGGGCGCGTCCTCGGACATCCAGCAGGTGACCAAGATCGCCCGCGCGATGGTCACCCAGTTCGGCATGTCCGAGAAGCTGGGCAACATCGACTACGCCAACGAGCAGCAGAGCTTCCTGGGCGCCGGCCAGGGCCCGTCCAGCGCCTCGCCCGAGACGCAGCGCGTGATCGACGCCGAGGTCCGCCGCCTGGTGGACGAGGGTTACGAGACCGCCAAGCGGATCCTGACCGAGCGGGCCGAGGACCTCGAGCGCCTGGCCCAGGGCCTGCTGGAATACGAGACGCTGACCGGCGAGGAGATCGGCAAGGTGATCCGCGGGGAGGCGCTGGACCGCTCCTCCGACGAACCGCCGGCGCCGACGCCGGGCGAGGGCTCCGGCATCGCCTCGATCCCCAAGGCCGGCAAGCGCCGCCCCGGCGACGACGGCGGCATGGCGCCCCAGCCCCAGGGCTGAGCGAGACCCTCCCGAGACGAGCGAACGGCGGCCCTAGGGGCCGCCGTTCTGCGTTTCGGGGGATGCAGTCTACGCAGCTGATGGGGTCTGCGCTTCGCAGGGGGGAGGTTTTCGCGGCGACGAATTGCGGGACGGCTCGGCCCGGGGGCGCCGTTCGGGGCGGCTCCGCCTCGGCGACCCGCCGTCGCCCCTCTCCTTGCCCGGACCCGGACGACCCGGAGACGGCTCCCGCCCTCCCGGTCGGAGGCGCCGCGGCGACCCGCGCGCCGGGCCCGGCCGTCCGCCCGCGGCGCAGGGCGGGCGTGGGCGCCCGGGCCGACCGCCGACCGGGACGAAGCGCGCTCGGCGCCAGCGGGCGGGGAAGGCGGCCTCAGCCGTCGGCGCCGCGGGCCGCGTCCTGGCGGCGCACGGTCCGGCGGAAGGTCGCCACCCGGTAGAGGTAGATCGCCGCGATCGCGACCAGCACCGCCGTCGCCACCGGGTCCAGCCAGGCCGAGACCGCGTCGTATTCCGCGCCCAGCGCCCAGCCCGCCCCGGCCAGCGCCGAGACCCAGACCGTCGTCCCCGCCACGGTCAGCGCCAGGAACGGTCGCAGCCGCATCCCCGACACGCCGGCGGGCACCGAGACGAAGGTGCGCACCGTGGGAACCATCCGCCCCAGCAGCACCGCCCAGCCGCCCCAGCGGTCGAACCAGGCGTCGGCCTTGCGCACGTCGCCCGGGGTCAGCGTCAGCCAGCGCCCGTGCCGGCGCGCGAAGCGCTGCAGGCTCTCGGTGCCGATCCGCAGGCCGATCCAGTACCACAGCAGCGCCCCGGCGGTGGAGCCGAGCACCCCCCCGAGGATCATCCACAGCAGCGAGACGACGCCCCCCTCGTGGAGATGCGCGACGTAGCCCGACAGCGGCATCACCAGCTCGGACGGGATCGGCGGGAACAGGTTCTCGAGAAACATCAGCGCCGCGACCCCCGCGGCGCCCGCCGCCTCGATCACCGCCTGCATCCAATCGACCATGCCGCCTCTCCCAATCGCCGGGGTCCCGCCCCCGCTCCTTGTCCGCGACGGGTGGGGAGGCGCGGCGCCGCCTTCATGGCGAAGACGGGGCGGAACGCATGGGACGCGGCGCATAGGGCGCGGGGCGGAGGGCGCCGCCCGGAGGGCTCCTGGTCGAGGACCGACGGCCCCAGGCGCGCAGCCCTCAGAACCCGACGCAGGCGGTTCCGTCGACCTGCATCACGCTCTCCTGGTCGTAGCGGTCCTTCCACAGGGCCCGGATCTCGGCCAGCGCGGCCTCGGCGGCGGGCGAGGGGGCGTGGAAGATCAGCAGCACATGCGCCCGCTCGCGCACCACCGCGCCGTCCGCGCCCCGCCACTGGCCGGCGGCGGGGAAATGCGTCAGCCCGTCGGGGAAGCGGGGGGTGACCTCGGCGTCCACGAAGGCCTGCCACTGCGCCTCGTCGACCGGGGGCGCGTCCGGGCGGGCGGTTCCGAAGAACAGCTCGCGCCGCATCATCGGATCCGTCCCCTCCGGGCAGGGGCGCGGGGGCGAAGCCGCCCAGGCCCCGCTCCCCACCCCGACGCTTCCCAGAACCACGGCGATCCCGGCGGCGAGCGCCAGGCGATGCATCAAGATCATCGACCTCTCCCTCTCTCCAGCGGCCGCGCCGCTCCCCGTCGCCGGTCCGCGCCCGCCCCCCGGGCGCGCCGGGGAGGGCGGGCGGGAGGCGCGGCCGGGGGGCGGCGCCGTCAGGCGCCCACGGCTCCCCCCTCTTCGCCTCGCGGACCGCCCATCAGGCGCCCGCGTCGGTCAGCAGCGCCATCTGCTCGTCGCTCAGCCGCATCGAAGCGGCCCGCGCGAAGCTCTCCACCTGGGCGACGGAGGTGGCCGAGGCGATGGGCGCGCACACGCCCTCGGCCGCGATCAGCCAGGCCAGCGCCACCTCGGCGGGCTTGGCGCCCTGCGCGCCCGCGACCTCGTCCAGCGCCGCCAGCACCTTCATGCCCTTCGCGTCGAAATACTTCTCCAGCCGCGCCCCGCGCGGCCGGCCCTTGGCGTCCTCGGCCGAGCGGTACTTGCCCGACAGGAACCCCGAGGCCAGCGAGAAATAGGTGACCAGCCCCACGTCCGCCTCGGCGCACAGCGCCTTCAGCTCCGCGTCGAACGCCCCGCGGTCGTAGAGGTTGTACTCGTTCTGCAGGGCCGCATAGGCCGGCAGCCCCTGCGCCTTCGCGGCCGCCAGCGCCGCCCCCAGCAATTCGGCGTCGTAGTTCGAGGCCCCGATGGAGGCGATCTTGCCCGCCTCGAGCAGCTTGGCGTAGGCGCCCAGCGTCTCCTCGTGGCTCACGGTCGGGTCGGGCCAGTGCGAGAAATAGAGGTCGATCCGCTCGATCCCCAGCCGGCGCAGCGAATCCTCGACCGCCTTGAGGATGTAGGCCTCCGACAGGTCCCGCTTGCCCTGCCCCATGTCCGAGCCGACCTTGGTGAAGATCGTCACCTTCTCCCGCATCCCCGGGCGGGCGGCCAGCCAGCGGCCGATCACCGTCTCCGACTCGCCGCCCTCGTTGCCGGGGAACCAGCGCGAGTAGACGTCGGCGGTGTCGATCGCATCGAAGCCGTGGTCGACGAAGGCGTCCAGCACCCGGAAGCTCTCGGCCTCGTCGATGGTCCAGCCGAAGACGTTGCCGCCGAACACGATGGGGGCGATGGAAAGGCCGGTGGCGCCGAGCCTGCGTTTCTCCATGGGAGTTCTCCTGGGCCGGCCCGCGGACCGCCCGCGGCCCCGGCGCGCCGCCGCGACCGGCGGGCGCGCCCGGGCGACGGGCGCTCGGGGGGCGAGATGGGGACCGCGCGCCGGGGGCGGCGGCCGGGGGGCTTGCGCCGCGATCATGGTCCGGGCGCGGAGCGGAATCCAGTCTCCCGCGAAACCGATCGACCGCGGCTTGCCCCCGGCCCGCCCGCGGCATACCTCGAAGGTCCAACAACCCCAGGGGAGGCCGCGCCATGGAGCATCACCACAAGACCGACCGGGTGGAGCGCTGGCTCGACCTTCCCGTCCCCGCCGCCGAGGTCTGGGCGGTGATCGGCGACTTCTTCCGCCTCGACCTCTGGCACCCCGGCGTCGAGAGCTCGGAGAAGGTCGAGCTCGAAGGCGAGGCCTACCGCCACGTGCGCGCCAAGGGCGGCGCCGCCTTCCTCGAGAAGCTGGAGGAGCAGGGCGACCGCCTGCAGCGCTACTCGATCGCCGAAAGCCCCCTGCCGGTGGAGAACTACCTCGCCACCCTGACCTGCTTCGACCGCGAGGAGCCGGGCGCGACCGGTTGCCGGGTCTACTGGTCGGCGAGCTTCGACAGCGACAATCCCAAGGCCGACGAGATCATCGCCGGCGTCTTCGAATCCGGCCTGCGCGGCCTGCGCGACCGCTTCGGCGGCTGATCGCCCGACCGGACCCGGCGGGGGCGCCGCCCCCCGCCGGTTCCCCTCCGGATCCGCGGCTGCGGCCCGATCCCGGCCGATGCGCGCCTCCGTCGCAAGACGAACCGCAGGCGAATCCGCGCCCTGTCCCAGCCCCGGCGGGCACGCGCCGCGTCCCGCCTGCCGCGTTCTCCTCCCGCACCGCGACAGAATGGAGCGCTGCAAAACGGGGCGCCCTCCGTTCATCTGCTTGCGGCTGCGCCGGGCTGCGTGCCTAATGCCTGCGCTGTCGGCAGAACCACCGCGAAAGGGGCCCCCGATGATCCGATTCCGCACGCTCGCCTTCGCCGCCGCCGCCCTCGTGGCCGCCGGCGCGGCGCAGGCCCAGACCAAGATCGCCTTCGCCAACGACTGGAAATGGGAAGGCCCCGCCGCCCCGTTCCTGCTGGCGCTGGACAAGGGCTATTTCGAGGAGGCCGGCCTCGACGTCACCATGGACACCGGCAAGGGCTCGCTCGACGCGATCCCGCGCGTGGCGGCGGGCACCTACCAGATGGGCGCCGCCGACATCAACACGCTGATCAAGTTCCGCGACCAGAACCCCGACCTGGCCGTGAAGGCGATCTTCATGATCTACAACCAGCCGCCCTTCGCGGTGGTCGGCCGCAAGAGCCTGGGGATCGAGACGCCCAAGGACCTCGAGGGCAAGATCCTCGGCGCGCCCGCCCCCGACGGCGCCTACGCCCAGTGGAAGGCCTTCACCAAGGCCAACGACATCGACGCCTCGAAGGTCACCATCGAGAACGTGGGCTTCCCGGTGCGCGAGCCGATGCTGGCCCAGGGCAAGGTCGACGCGATCACCGGCTTCAGCTTCTCGTCCTACATCAACCTCAAGGCCAACGGGGTGCCGGCCGACGACATCACCGTCCTGCTGATGACCGAGAACGGCCTCGACCTCTACGGCAACGTGGTCCTCGTGAACCCCGCCTTCGCCGAGGAGAACCCCGAGGCGGTGAAGGCCTTCCTCGCGGCGCTCGTGAAGGGCTTCAAGGAGACCGTCGCCGACCCCGCCGCGGCCGTGAAGTTCGTCACCGCCCACAACGACGTGGCCCGCGAGGAGGTCGAGCTCGAGCGGCTGGAGATGGCGCTGAAGGACAACATCGTCACCGACGAGGTGCGCGCCAATGGCTTCGGCGCCGTGGACATGGAGCGTCTGACCAAGTCGATGGACCAGATCGCCGACACCTACGACTTCCAGAAGCGCCCCGCGGCCGAGGACATCTTCGACCCGTCCTTCCTGCCCCCCGCCGAGGAGCGGATGCTGGACTGACCCGGCGCGCAGGGCTCCGACGATGAGCTTCGTCGAGATCGCCGACGTCGCCCTTCGCTACGCCCCCCAGGGCGGGGCGGAGGGGACGCTCGCCGTGGACGGCCTCTCCCTCTCGGTCGAGAAGGGGGAGTTCGTCGCCGTCGTCGGGCCCTCGGGCTGCGGCAAGTCCACCCTGATGAAGCTCGCCACCGGGCTGAATTTCCCCACGCGGGGAACCGTCTCGGTGGCGGGGAAGCCGGTGAACGGGCCCGTCTCCATCGCCGGCATGGCCTTCCAGAACCCGGTGATGCTGCCCTGGCGGCTGACCCGCGACAACGTCCTGCTGCCGCTTGAGGTGGTGCAGCCGCACCGCCGCCAGATGCGCGCGAAAAAGGCCGAGTACCAGGCCAAGGCCGACGCGCTGCTCGCCTCCGTCGGCCTCGAGGGCGCCGGCGACAAGTACCCCTGGCAGCTCTCGGGCGGCATGCAGCAGCGCGCCAGCCTCTGCCGGGCGCTCATTCACGAGCCCGAGCTGGTGATGCTGGACGAGCCCTTCGGCGCGCTCGACGCCTTCACCCGCGAGGAGCTGTGGTGCGTGATGCGCGACCTCCACGCCCAGAAGAACTTCACCACCATCCTGGTGACCCACGACCTGCGCGAGGCGGTGTTCCTCGCCGACCGGATCTTCGTGCTCTCCGCCCGCCCGGGCCGGGTCATCAAGGTCCGTGACGTGCCCCTGCCCCGCCCCCGCCCGCTGGACGTGACCTATGAGCGGGAGTTCACCGACATCGTGCACGAGCTGCGCGGCCTGATCGCGGAGGCGCGCCAGTGAGCGAGGCGAGCGAAGAGGCGGTCGTCGCCGCCTACAAGTCCGACCCCTGGGTGCGCCTCGCCCCCTGGGTCTGCACCATCGGCCTGTTCGTGGTCTGGGAGATCGCGGTCCGGGTGCTGGGCGTGCCCTACTACATCCTCCCCGCCCCCAGCTCGGTCGCCTACGCGGCTTACGAATTCGCGGGCGGGCTGGCCGAGAACTCGCTGCAGACGCTGTGGACCACCGTGGCGGGGTTCCTGCTCGCCATTGTCTTCGGCCTGGCGCTGGGGCTGTTCATCGGCTGGGACCGGCGGATCTACGCGGGCCTCTATCCGCTGATGATCGGCTTCAACTCGATCCCCAAGGTCGCCGTCGTCCCGATCCTGGTGCTGTGGTTCGGCACCGGCTGGCTGCCCGCCGTGCTGACGGCCTTCCTGATCTCGTTCTTCCCCATCGTGGTGAACGTCGCCACCGGCCTCGCCACCATCGAGCCGGAGATGGAGGACGTGCTGCGCGCGCTGGGCGCCAAGAAGCTCGACATCATGACCAAGGTCGGGATCCCGCGCTCGCTGCCCTATTTCTTCGGCTCGCTGAAGGTGGCGATCACGCTGGCCTTCATCGGCTCGGTGATGTCCGAGACGGTGGCGGCCAACGCCGGCGTGGGCCACATGATGCTGACCGCGCAGGCGAATTTCGAGGTGCCGCTGGTCTTCGCCTGCCTCATCGCGCTGGCCATCGAGGGCATCGTGATGTACGCGGTCATGGCCTGGCTCGAGAAGCGCATGACCGGCTGGGCCCACCGCTCCGGCTTCAACCGCTGAGGCCCCCGCCACGCCGGCGCGGGGCGCCTTGCCCCGCCGCCCGGGCGCGGATAGCTTCCGCGCTCCCTGCGCGGCCCGACTCGGGAGTACGAGATGCTCGACGACGACGATAACGACTTCTCCACCACCACGGTCTCCGCCGGCCAGCTCCGCGCCATCGTGGAGCGGATCGAGCGGCTGGAGGAGGAGAAGAAGGAGGTCTCCGAGCAGATCAAGGAGGTCTACGCCGAGGCCAAGGGCAACGGCTTCGACGCCAAGACGCTCCGGAAAATAGTGGCCCTGCGCAAGAAGAAGCCCGAGGAGCGCTCCGAGGAGGAGGCGATGCTCGAGCTCTACATGAACGCGCTGGGGATGCTGCCGGGCTGAGGCCCGGACCAGACCTCGCGACCGGCGCCCCCGGGCGCCTCCCCTGAGCGGGCGCGCGGCATGCGCGCCCTTTCTCTTTCCCGCCCCATGCTCCCTTCCCGCGCAGCCTCCCGCGAAATCTGAGGACATCTCCCATGACCCGCTCCCGCGGCCTGATCATCGGCGCCATCGCCATGACGGCGACCGTCGTCGCCTCCAACATCCTCGTGCAGCACCTGCTGGGCGACTGGCTGACCTGGGGGGCGCTGACCTATCCCATCGCCTTCCTGGTGACAGACCTGACCAACCGCGCGATGGGTCCGCAGGCGGCGCGCAAGGTGGTGCTGGCGGGCTTCGCGGCGGGGGTCGCGTGCAGCCTGGTCGCGGCGGGCTTCGGCGCCACCACGCTGCGCATCGCCGCCGCCTCGGGCCTCGCCTTCCTGGTCGCGCAGATGCTGGACGTGGGCGTCTTCGACCGGCTGCGGGGCGAATCCTGGTGGCGCGCGCCGCTGGTCTCCTCCCTGATCGGCTCTGCGACGGACACGGCGATCTTCTTCACGCTGGCCTTCTCGGCCTGGCTGACTCCGCTCGCGCCCTGGGAGGACGTCGCCTGGGCGAACGAGCTGGTTCCGGTGCTGGGCGTCGGCCGGCCGGTCCCGCTGTGGATCAGCCTGGCGCTGGCGGACTTCGGGGTGAAGATGGCGCTCGCCCTGCTGGCGCTGGCGCCCTTCCGCGCGGCGCTGTCGCTG
The DNA here is from genome assembly GCF_029223255.1 of Albimonas marina. Taxonomy (GTDB): domain Bacteria; phylum Pseudomonadota; class Alphaproteobacteria; order Rhodobacterales; family Rhodobacteraceae; genus Albimonas. The sequence continues at coordinate 404,978 of NZ_JARHUC010000004.1, read as the reverse complement.
ATGGGCCCGCGCGGCCAGCGGGCCTGACGGGCGCCGCCTGACGTCCCCGTCGCCTCACGATCCGCGTGATCTTCGGGATTTTTTGCTGGACCGTCGGAGGATGCGCGCGCATGCTCTCAGTCAGGTTCAACTGAAGGAAAGGAGGTGATCCAATGTCGAGTGATACGTTGGAGCTGAAGGTCGGGTTCACGTTCGAGGTGATCGCCTAAGGGGCAGCCTCCTTTTCCGACGCTTCGGGCGCGAGGGGTTCAGTCCCTGCCCGCCTGAGGCTCCACGGCTCACGGGACCGCGGCGAAAGCCGCGGTCCTTCCGTTTTCGGGGCGAGGTTCGCCTGCCGCGCGCAGGTCTCGGGGCGCCGGTCGCCCTTGCCGCCCACCGCCGATCGAACCGCCGGCTCTCCTTCCGCGAGGCCCCGTTCCTGGCGCCGCCAGCCCCCGAGCGTCTCCGGACGGCCCTTTCAGACCCTCCGCCCCGCGGCGCCCCTTGTCAGGCCCGGCCCGCGGTGCATCCTTGACCCATGCAGCCGTTCCCCCCGTCCTCCCTCCCCCCGACCTCCCGCAGTCAGCAGCGACCGACATGCTCCGCATCACCGACGCCGTAACCCTCGCCGACTGGGAGCTGACCGAGCACTTCACCCGCGCCTCCGGGCCCGGCGGGCAGAACGTGAACAAGGTCTCCAGCGCGGTCGAGCTGCGGTTCGAGGCCGCCCGCTCCCCCAACCTGCCGCCCGACGCCAAGGCCCGCCTGCGCCGGCTGGCAGGGCGGCGCTGGACGGCGGACGGCGCGCTGATCATCCGGGCGGAGACCCACCGCTCCCAGGCCCGCAACCGGGAGGAGGCGCGCGCGCGCCTCGCCGAGCTGGTGGCCAAGTCGCTGGAGCGGCCCAAGAAGCGCATCGCCACCCGGCCCACGCTGGGCTCGCAAAAAAGACGCCTCGCCGCGAAGACGCGGCGAGGCGAGGTCAAGGCGTTGCGCCAGTCGCCGGGGAGCGATGAGTAGCCCCCCGGCCGAGGTGCGGTCCGCGCGCTCAGGCGGCGCGGCTCATATGCTTGCCCTCCAGCACCTCCTCGGCGATCTTGGCCACGAAGGCGTCGAGGTCGTCGGGATTGCGCGAGGTGACGATGCCCTCGTCGCAGACCACCTTCGAATCCTCCCATCGCGCGCCGGCGTTGATCATGTCGGTCTTGACCGAGCCGTAGGACGTGGCGCGGCGGCCCCGCACGATGTCGGCCTCGATCAGCAGCCAGGGCCCGTGGCAGACGGCGGCGATCGGCTTCTTGGCGTCGTGGAACGCCTTCACCAGCGCCACCGCGTCGGGATTGGCGCGCAGGAGATCGGGGTTGATCTGCCCGCCCGGGATCACCAGCGCGTGGTAGTCGTCATGGGTCGCGCCGGTCAGCGGGCGGTCGACCTCGGCGCTCTCGCCCCAGTCGGCGCCCTTCCAGCCGCGGATCGGACCCTCTTCGGGAGAGATCACGTGAACCTCGGCGCCCATCTCGCGCAGCTTGTCGCGCGGGACCATCAGCTCGGACTGCTCGAAGCCGTGGGTGGAGAGGATGGCGATGCGTTTGCCGTTCAGGTCGGCCATGGAAGCCTCCTTTCAAATGGGTCGCTGCGTTGCGTTCCCGCCTCGATCTGCGTGGTTTCGCCCGCGCTTCAAGCGATGGCGCCGGATCGCCCGGAAAGCGCCGCGATGACTTCGCCCAGCGGAAAGGGCGCCCGGTGAGCGGGCCAGGCGAGGGGACGCCCCTTGCGCGCCGCCGCGGTCCCGACTGGGACGCGCGCTACGCCGCCGCGCAGGGCGGCCTGTTCGGCGAGGCGCCCAACGCCTGGCTGGTGATGTGCCTCGCCCGCCCGGAGCTCGCGCCGCGCCACGCGCTCAGCCTCGCCGAGGGGGACGGGCGCAACGGGACCTGGCTGGCGCGGCAGGGGCTGGAGACGACCGGCGTCGACCTCTCGGCCGAGGCCACGCGCCGCGCCCTCGCCCGCGACGCCGCCGCCGGCGTGACGGCCGAGCGCATCGCCGCCGACCTCTTCGACTGGGATCCCGGCGCCCGGCGCTGGGACCTGGTCGCGCTGATCTGCCTGCAGGGCCCGCCCCCGCTGCGCCGCCGCGGCCTCTCGGTCGCCGCCCGCGCCCTCGCCCCCGGCGGCTGGCTGGTGCTGGAGGGCTTCGGCGCCCCGCCCCCGGGCGCCCCCGTCGAGGGCCCCGGCCCCTCCGCCCCCGAGCTGCGCTGGAGCGTCGCCGAAAGCCTCGGCTGGCTGGCGAACGAGGGGCTGGAACTGCACGAGGCGATCGAGGGCCGCGTGCGCCTCGACGAGGGCCGCCTGCACCAGGGCGTGGCCTGGATGACCCGCCTGCTGCTGCGCCGCCCCCCGGCCTGACCGGGCGCCTGCCGCTGGACGGGAGCGACGCGAGGGCGTAAAGGTCTGGACATCTGCTGCACTGCAGCGTAACTCCGCGCCCCGTCGGCGCGCGCCCCTCGCGCCGCCTTCCCCCTTCGCCGGCCCGCCGCGGGCCGCGACCGTCGATTTCCGCCGTCCCCCGTTCCCGCCGTCCTGCCCAAGGCGTCCATGCCCGTCTTCAAACCCGATCCCGTCCAGGAGGGCGCCGTCGCCCCCGCGCCCTCGGCCGCCGTGCTCGCCGGGCGCTGGCTGGCGATCCTCGCGCTGTCCGCCTTGCTGGGCGGGGGGATGGAGGCGGCGGGCCTGCCGGCGGCGCTGCTGCTGGGGCCGATGATCGCGGCGGGGGCGATGGCGGTCTCGGGACGCGGGGTCCCGCTGCCGCGGGCGGCGCATTTCTCGGCGCTCGGCGTGGTGGGCTGCATGGTGGGCGCGGCGACGCCGCCGACGGTGTTGGGCGACATCCTCGCCCACTGGCCGGTGTTCCTGGCGGGCGTCGGCTCGGTGGTGGCGCTGGCGGGGGGGCTCGGCTGGCTGCTGGCGCGCGCGCAGGTGCTGCCGGGGACCACGGCGGTCTGGGGCGCCTGGCCGGGCGCGGCCTCGGCCATGGTGATCCTGTCGGATGCGCATGGCGCCGACATGCGGCTGGTGGCGGTGATGCAGTACCTGCGGGTGGGGCTGGTCGCCGCCTCGGCCGCGCTGATCGCCCGCTTCTGGGTCGGCGTGCCCGAGGGGGCGGAGGCGCCCGCCGTCGACTGGGTTCCGCCGCTCGACCCCGGCGGCCTTGCGGTCACCGCGGCGGTGGTGGGGGCGAGCCTGCTGATCGGGCGCATCGTGCGGATGCCCTCGGCGCTGTTCCTCGCGCCCATGGCCATCGCCATCGCCCTGCACGGGGCCGACCTGCCCACGCCCGCCCTGCCGCCCTGGCTGCTGGCGGCGGCCTACGCGGTGGCGGGCTGGGGGATCGGGCTGCGCTTCACCCGGCCGATCCTCGCCCATGCCGCGCGGGCCCTGCCGCGGCTGCTGCTGGGGATCGTGGCGCTGATCGCGCTGTGCTTCGGCCTGGGCGCCGCGCTGGCCTGGGCGACGGGCGAGGATCTGCTGACCGCGGTGCTGGCGACCAGCCCCGGCGGCATGGACTCGGTCGCCATCGTCGCCGCCTCGTCGGACGTGGACATGCCCTTCGTGATGGCCATGCAGACCGCGCGGTTCCTCGCGGTCCTGTTCCTCGGCCCCTGGCTCGCGCGCCGCATCGCGGCGCTGGTGGCCCCGGCCTGAGCGGGACCGGGGGCGCCCCCCTCAGCCCGCCTTCATCACCCCCGCCAGCGCCGAGCGCGGCAGCACCACGTGGCAGCCCTGCTCCTGGTTGACCATCTGGGTGACGCGCACGTCGGCGGCGAGGCTGCACAGCATGTAGGCCTCGGTCCGGGTCAGGGTGGTCAGCCGCTCGATCCAGTCCAGCATCCGGCGGAGCGCGGCGCGCGCGGCCTCGTCCAGCGCGTAGTGCGTGCCGAAGGAGATCAGCGCCGCGTCGGTCTCGGCATGGGGGAAGTCGAAGGGCAGGTCGCGGCGCAGGATGATCTCGAACTCGCCCTGCAGCGCGGTCTCGATCGCGGTCACGCAGACCTCGCCGTCGCCCTGGCGCGCATGGCCGTCGCCGACCGAGAACAGCCCCCCCTCCGCCAGCACCGGCAGGAACAGGGTGGCGCCCGCGCGCAGCTCCTTGCAGTCGATGTTGCCGCCATGGGCGCGGGGCTGGATGGTCGAGATCGGCCCCCAGCCCGGCGGCGGGGCCACGCCCATCACCCCGAAGAACGGGTCCAGCGGCAGCTCGGTCCCCCAGGGGGGCGTGGCGGTCCCCGCCTCGGCGTCGAGGCGCGAGAACACGAAGCCCGCCTCGATCTCCCCGGCCAGCGCCCCCGCCAGCGGGCGCACCAGCGTGTAGCCCCAGTCCTGGCGCAGCGAGACGCGGCGGATGCGGATCTCGAGCACGTCGCCCGGCATCGCGCCGCGCACGGCGACGGGGCCGGTCAGGATGTGGGGGCCGATGGCGTTGCGAGGCGCGCGCTCATGGATCTCGTGCAGCTCGGGCGGGATGTGGAACCCCTCCCCCGGCAGCGAGCCCTTCACGCCCGAGACGCTGTCGATGGTGACGATGTCGCCGCTGTCGATGGTCAGGGCGGGGGCCATGCCCGCCTCGAACCAGCCCCAGTGGGCCGTCCCGGCGCTCGCCTTGAGATGATGCTCCGCCATGTCCGCCTCCGCCCTGTTGCCTGAGCCGGCATTGGGCGGCGCAAGGGTCCGGCGCGCAAGAGGGGAGCCGCGCTTGCGACGATCCGCGGGGGCGGGGTCAAGGAGAGGAGCCGGCCCCATGCGGAGAGGCGGAGACGCCGCCCCACGACCGGACCGGCGCGCATCCCGGCCGGCGCGCGAGGCCCGGGTCAAGCCCGGGGCACGCGAACGGGCGTAGGGGCGCGCGACCGGCGACTGGACGCGCGAACGGGCGACGGGGCGACGGGGCGCGACGTCTCCCCGCCCCGAAGGGGCGAGGCCGCCCTCAGGGCGGCCCGGCGGCCCGCCGAAGGCCTCAGACGGCCAGGGAGTGGCGGGCTTCCGACCGCGCCAGGCGGGCGTCGAAGGCGGAGGCGGCGACGCGGACGAGGGGGCGGCCGCGCGGGGTCATGCGCACGCGCGATCCCGCGATCTCGACCATGCCGTCGGCGCGCAACTCCACCAGCCGCTCCAGCGCCTCCTCCGCCCAGTCGGCCGGCGCCTCGGGGAAGCGGGCGGGGACCGCGGCGAGGTCCACCTCGAAGTCGCACATCAGCCGCTCGATCACCCAGGCGCGCAGGCGGTCGTCGGCGTCGACGCCCAGGCCCCGCGCCACCGGCAGGCGGCCCTGCGCGACGGTGCGCGCCCAGGCGCCCGTCTCGGTCAGGTTCTGCGCGAAGCCGTCCGGCGTCTTCGTGATCGCGGTCGCGCCCAGGCCCAGCAGGGTCTCGGCCGTGTCGGTGGTGTAGCCCTGGAAGTTCCGGCGCAGCGTGCCCGCCCGCGCCGCGACCGCCATCGGATCGTCGGGCAGCGCGAAATGGTCGAGGCCGACGCGCTCGTAGCCCAGCGCCTCCAGCGTCTCGGCGGCGGCCTCGGCCTGGGCGGCGCGCTCGCCCGGTCCGGGCAGCGCCTCCTCGGGCATCATGCGCTGGTTCTTGGCCATCCACGGCACGTGGGCGTAGCCGAACAGCGCGATGCGCTGCGGTCCCATCCCGGTCGCCTGGATCACCGTGCGGCGCAGGCTCTCGACCGTCTGAAAGGGCAGGCCGTAGATCAGGTCGTAGCTGATCTCCCCCACGCCCGCCTTGCGCATCGCCTGGGTCGCGGCCTCCACCATCTCGGGCGGCTGCACGCGGTTGATGACCTGCTGAACCTGGGGATCGAACTCCTGCACCCCGAAGGAGGCGCGGGTGAAGCCCAGCGCGCCCAGCCGCGTCGCCATCTCGGGGCTCAGGGTGCGGGGATCGACCTCGATGGCGAGCTCCGAGCCCTCGCGGATGTCGAAGCGCTCCCGCACCGCCTCCATCACCCGCGTCAGGTCCCCGGGCGTCAGCGAGGTGGGCGTGCCGCCGCCCCAGGCGAGATGCGACACCGCCATGCGCCCCGGCAGCGCGTCGGCGGTCAGCGCGAGATGCGCGAGCAGGCTCTCGACATAGTCCGCCACCGGCTCGTACCGCCGGGCGAGCTTCATGTTGCAGCCGCAGTACCAGCACATCTTCCGGCAGAACGGGACGTGGAGGTAGAGCGAGACCGGATCGTCGACCGCGAGCCCCCCCAGCCATCGACGCAGCTCCGCCTCCTCGAAGTCCGGCCGGAAGTGCGGCGCGGTCGGGTAGGAGGTGTAACGCGGCGCGGCGCGGCGGGCGTAGCGGGCGATGACCGGGTCCATCGAGATCTCCTCGGGGCTGGGGCTCGGAGGGTCGATTAGCGCCGCAACCGTTTCGAGGGGATGACCTGGATCAACCGGAACGGTTGGTCGCAGGTGTTTTTCATCCCCCCGGCGCACGATCCCGCGAGCGGCGCGCCCCTTCCGGCGCGCGAAGGCCGCGTCGCGTGGACCGATCCCGGCGCGGGCCGGCGCGTCACGGGACGCGCCCTCGACCGCCAAGTCGGTTTCGCCCAGTCTTCTCGGAAAATCTTAAAGAAACCTTGCGCCGTCCGCCGGGACGCGACGGCGGCGGGGCGAGGGCGCGCGGCCCCCGACTTCGGACCGGGCGCCGCGGGGACGGCGCCCGGCAGAGGGCTCAGGGCTCGGGCCTCAGCCGTGCTTGACCACCAGGGTGCGCAGGGTGGTGAACTCGCGCAGGCCCTCGAAGCCCTTCTCGCGGCCGTGGCCGGACTTGCCCATGCCGCCGAAGGGCAGCTCGATGCCGCCGCCGGCGCCGTAGGCGTTGACGAAGACCTGGCCGGCGCGGATCCGGCGGGCGACGCGCAGCGCGCGGGAGCCGTCGGTCGACCACACCCCCGCCACCAGCCCGTAGTCGGTGCCGTTGGCCATCGCCACCGCCTCGGCCTCGTCGCGGAAGGTCAGCATCGCCAGCACCGGGCCGAAGACCTCCTCGCGCGCCAGGGTGTGGTCCTTCGGCGTGGGGGCGAACAGGCGCGGGCGCACGTAGAAGCCGCCCTCGGGCGCCTCGGGCGCGATCTCGCCCGCCGCCGCCAGGGTCACGCCGTCGGCCTCGGCGCGCTCGCAGAAGCCCTCGACGCGGGCGCGCTGGCGCAGGTTGATGACCGGGCCCAGGTCCATGTCCGCCTCGGGCGGGCCGGCGCGCAGGGCGCGGAAGCCGGCGGCGAGGCGCTCGGCCATCTCGTCGGCCAGGCTCTCGTGCACCAGCGCGCGGGAGCCCGCCGAGCAGGTCTGGCCGCAGTTCTGGATGATCGCGTTCAGGATCACCGGGGTCACGGCGTCGAGGTCGGCGTCCTCGAACACGATCTGGGGGGACTTGCCGCCCAGCTCCAGCGTGCAGCCGGCGTGGTGGGCGGCGGCGGCGATCTGCACCTGCGCGCCGGTCTCGGGGGAGCCGGTGAAGGAGACGAAGTCGACGCCCGGATGGCCGGCCAGCGCCGCCCCCGCGACGCGGCCCAGCCCCGGAACCACGTTCAGCACGCCCTCGGGCAGGCCGGCCTCGGCCAGCATCTCGGCCATGCGCAGCAGCGACAGGCAGGCGTCCTCGGCGGGCTTCAGCACGCAGGCGTTGCCCGCCGCCAGCGACCCGCCGACCGAGCGGCCGAACATCTGCGCGGGATAGTTCCACGGGATGATGTGGCCGGTGACGCCGAAGGGCACCCGCTCGGCCACCGCCAGCACGCCCTGGATGGTGGGGATCGCCTCGCCGTGCAGCTTGTCGGCGGCGCCGGCGTAGAACTCGAAATAGCGCGCGCAGGCGGCGATGTCGGCGCGGGCCTGGCGGATCGGCTTGCCGGTGTCCTGGCTCTCCAGCAGGGCCAGCGCCTCGTGCTGGTCCTCGACCATGCGCGAGAAGCGCATCAGGATCCGGCCGCGGTCATAGGCGGTCATCCGCCCCCAGGGGCCCTCGTCGAAGGCCTTGCGGGCCGAGCGCACCGCCCGGTCCACGTCCTCGGCCCCGCCGGCCGCGATCCGGCCCAGCACGCGGCCGTCGCCGGGGGCGAAGGTCTCCAGCGTCTCGCCGGCCCGCGAGGGCACCCAGGCGTTGTCGAGGAACACCCCGTCCGAAGCGGGCCGGACGGCGGAAAGCGGGGACTGGACGTTCATGGGGGACCCTCCCGTGGTCGCGTTCTGGCGCGACCCTACTCCCCCTCCCGCGCCGGCTCCAGAGGGGCCGCCGCGCGCTCCCGCCCGGTCGGGGGCGAGGGCGGGCGGGCGGGGAGCCCCCGTCCGGGCGGGGGCGCGCGGCGGCGGCGCGACGCCCGCGCCCCCGGCCGAAACGAAAACGGCGCGCCCCGCGAGGGCGCGCCGTTTCCCGTTTCCTCCCGAAGGGCCGTCCCCGGCCCCGCCGGCCTCAGTGCGAGACCAGCACCGGCACGTTCGGCGCCTCGAGCACCGAGCGGCTGACGCCGGAGAAGATCGCCTCCCGCAGGCGCGAGTGGCCGTAGCCGCCCATCACCATCAGGTCCGCGCCCAGCTCGCCGGCCGTGGCCATCAGGCGCTCGGCGGTCGAGGCGCCGGCGCGCGCGATGGTCTTCACCTCCACCTTCACGCCATGGCGGGCGATGACGGTGGCGATGTCGGCGCCCGGCTCCTCGCCGGTGCCGTCGACGCCGGGCTCCGGGTCGACGATGGCGATGGTCACGCTGCCTGCGGCCTTGATGAGGGGCATCGCGTCCTGCAAGGCGCGGGCGGCGACATGGCTGCCGTCCCAGGCCAGCATGACGTTCGTGCCCACCGGCTTCGACCAGCCCTCGGGCAGCATCAGCACCGGGCGGCCCGAGCCGAACAGCGCGCCCTCGAAGGCGGCCTCGGCGGCTTCGCCGGCCGGGCCCTCGCCGCCGGCGGGGCCGACGATCGAGATGTCGGAGTGGCGCGCGGCGCGCGCGGCCGTCTCCTCGAGGCCCGCGGCGATGGACGAGGCCCAGCGCGCGTCGGCCGAGACGCCGGCCGCCTGCATCTTCGCCTCGGCCTTCTTGGCCAGCTCCTTGGCCTCGGCGCGGGCGGTGTCGATGGCGCTCAGGTCCATGGCCATTTCGGCGCCGGGCATCGCGTAGACGCCCATGTCGAACTGGCGCGCGAAGGCGACGGCGACGAGGTGGGCGCCGTACTTGCCGGCCATGTCGCAGGCCGCGGAGAGCCGCGCGTCGGAGGCCGGGCCGCCGTCGACGAAAACGGTGATGGTCTTGATGGACATGTGATCCTTCTCCCCGGATCGTTGTTTCAGGGAATTGTTAATCCGTGCGCCCGACCCGCGCCTTGCGCTGGATCAAGCGGACGTCGGGTCGCGAAAGGGGGCGTCGCGAAACGGGCCTTCGTGAAATGGGTCGTCGCAGACAGGGGCGCCCCGCAGCGGACCGCCCCCGCGCCGTCAAACCTCCACCCGGCCGGTCGCCGCGGCGCCGGTCCCGAAGCCGCCGAGGAAGCTGGTCAGGTTCTGGCCGAGCTCCTCCGACAGGTAGCCGCCCTCCTGCACCAGGACGGTCGGCAGGCCGAGCTTGCCGATGGCCTCGCCGATGCGCGCGAAGCCCGGCGTGGTCACGCCCAGGCCCGCCAGCGGGTCGCCCTCGTAGGCGTCGAGGCCCAGCGCCACCACCAGCGCGTCGGTCCCGAAGGCGCGGATGCGCCGGAAGGCGGCCTCCAGCGCCTCGAGGAAGCCGTCGTCGCTCGTGCCGCGCGCCAGCGGCAGGTTCAGGTTGCAGCCCTCGCCCTGGCCGATCCCGCGCTCGGAGGCGTGGCCCCAGAAGAACGGGTAGAACACCGAGGGGTCGCAGTGGATCGAGACGGTCAGCACGTCGCCGCGGTCGTAGAAGATCGACTGGGTGCCGTTGCCGTGGTGCACGTCGACGTCGAGGATCGTCACCCGCCGCCCCGCGTCCCGCAGCCGCTGCGCCGCGATGGCGGAGTTGGCGAGGAAGCAGAACCCGCCCGCCGCGTCGGCCAGCGCATGGTGCCCCGGCGGGCGGCACAGCGCGTAGACCGACCGCTCGCCCTCCATCACCAGCTCGGTCGCGGTCAGCGCGGTCTGGGCCGACCAGTAGGCCGACTCCCAGGTCGCGGCGCCGACGGGGCAGGCGGTGTCCTGCAGGTGCCAGCCCGCGAGCCCCACGGGCGAGGACGGGTAGGAGGCCGCGCGCCGGTCGGGATGCACGTTGGGCACCACCTCGGCGTTGGCGTCGGGCAGCGCCGACCAGCGGGCGTGGATGGTCTCGAGGAACTCCAGGTATTCCGCCGTATGCACCGCCGCGATCGGGCCGCGGCCGTAGTCGGCGGGCGCGATCACCTCGAGCCCCGCGGCGGTCGCGCCGTTCAGAAGCACCTCGGCCCGGCGGGGCTGCTCGGGGCTGGGGCGCAGGCGGCCTGCGACGAGGAAGGTCTGCGGATCGTGGGCGATCTGGCGGGCGTCGAACACGCACTCCATGGGGACTCGGTCCTCCTTGTTCTGGCGCGGCGACCCTAGACCCGCGGAGGGCGCAACGGAAAGCGGAACCTCGCGTCCGCCGCCCGGCGCGTCGGGGCCGGCGCGGGGGCGGGAGCGCGCCCCACCCTGCAAACATGTTGTCTTGCCGGCCGGTCGGCGCAAGGATCGCGCAGGACCGGCCCGCGACCCAAGAGGCCGGCGACGGGAGGATTTCGCCATGGACGGAGACGCCGGCCGCACGCGCGCGACGGGGACCGGAACGGGCCCCGACTACGACTGGATCCTGGAGGCAGACACCCGCGCCTTCGTCGAGACCAGCCGGCGCAACTCGGCGGTGACGGGCGAGCAGACGGCCGCCAGCCGCCGCGCCGCCTACGACGCCAACTGCCGCTACTGGCACAACGGCCGGCCCGAGGGGATCGCGGTCGAGGACTTCTCGGTCGACGGCCCCCGCGGCCCGATCCCGATGCGGCGCTACACGCCCGCCTCGGGGCCCGGCGCGGCCTTCATCCTCTACCTCCACGGCGGGGGCTTCGTGGTGGGCGGGCTCGACAGCCACGACGACATCTGCGCCGAGATGGCGGACCGGACGGGCTACGAGCTGGTCTCGGTCGACTACCGCATGGCGCCGGAGTTCCAGCACCCGGCCTTCTTCGAGGACGCCTTCGCCGCCTGGGAATGGGCGGCGGGCGAGGGCGCGGGCGGACGGCCCATCGTGATCTCGGGCGACAGCGCCGGGGGCACGCTGGCGGCGGCGGTGGTCCATGCCTCCCGCGGGCGGCCGGGCACGCCGGTCGGCCAGGTGCTGATCTATCCCTCGCTGGGCGGGGACCCCACGCGGGGCAGCTTCGCCCTGCACGCGGACGCGCCGCTGCTGTCGAAGGCGGACCGGGCGTTCTACGCGACCCAGCGGGACATGAGCCTGGTGCCCGACGACGATCCCCGCGCCTACCCGCTGCGCGACCCCGACTTCTCGGACCTGCCGATGACGGTGTGCATCAACGCGCAATGCGATCCGCTGGCCGACGACGGCAAGGACTACCGCGACCGCATCCTCGCGGTCGGGGGGCGGGCGATGTCGGTGGAGGAGCCGGGCCTGACCCACGGCTTCCTGCGCGCCCGCCACGCCTCGGCGCAGGCCGGCCTCGCCTTCGACCGCATCGTCGAGAGCCTGCGGGCGCTCGGGAAGGGCGAGCGGCCGGACCTGCGCGAGCCGGGCTGAGGGCGGCGCCCGGCCCGGGAGGCCCCGGGTAGCGCTCGGGCGGCGTCTGGAGCGTTCAAATGGAAAACGGCGCGCCGGGGGGACCGGCGCGCCGTTTCATCTGGAGGGGGGCGGATGGTCCCCGGGGTCTCAGCCCTCGGCGACGCGGCCGGCGGCGAGGTCGTCGAGGAAGCGGTCGACGTCGCCGTTGCGCTTGTCGATCATCGCCGCGAACTCCTGCCGCTGGGTCTGCAGCAGCGACACGCCCTCGGCGACCACGTCGACCACCTGCACCTTGCCGCCGCGGTCGGAGACCTGCCACTCGACCGTCGAGTCGTCGACCTTCGCGCCCTTGGCCCTGCTGGTCACCAGCACGCCCTTGCCGCCGAAGTCCTTGGCCGCCACCACCTCGAGCGTCTGGCCCTGGTAGTCCGACAGCAGGCCCGCGTAGACGCGGCCGACGTAGCTGACCAGCGCGTCCTCGGCCTTGGCCTTCTGGGCGTCGCTCATGTCGCGCCAGGTCTGGCCCATCACGAAGCGGGTGATCTGGGGCACCGCGGCGTTGCGGCGGAAGATCTCCGAGAACTCGGCGCGCTGGGCGTCGGCGCTCTTGCCGGACTGGATCAGGGTGGTGATCTCGGCCACCACCTTCTCGATGAAGCTGCGGGCCTGGTCGACCTCGAGCGCGCGCGCGGCGCCGGGCAGCAGGGTCGAGACCGCCAGCGCGGCCACGCCGCCGGCCAGGGTCGTCTTCAGAAAGTCGCGTCGGTTCGGTGTCATCGCATCACCCCGTTTGCGGTTGCGCGCGCCCTGCCCCTCCCCCAAGGAGCGTTGGGCGCGCGGAGAGATCTCACTCGGCGAACACGTCCGTCAGGGCTTCTTCCGTCGCCCCGCCCGCCACTTTCCGGCGGCGATACTGGACGTAGCCCGCCCGAGTGGTGACGTAGCTGTCTTCGCTCTCGTACAAGGCCTGGTCGATCACCTGCGTGTTTTCGGCGCGGATGCGGGCGATGTTGCCCACGGCCAGGCCGCGCCGCGCGGTCACCAGGGCGTCGTAGCCGGTGAAGAAGCCGAACGGGTCCAGCACGATCTCGGCCACGCGGCCGAAGCCGTCGCGCGCGGTCGCCGGGCCCAGCAGCGGAAGCTCGACATAGGGCCCCTCGGCGACGCCCCAGACGGCGAGCGTCTCGCCGATGTCGGTCTCCTCCTGCGGCAGGCCGAACTCGGTCGCGGGGTCCAGCACGCCCAGGCCCATCACCAGGTTGATGCCGGTGCGCAGCACGTCGGCGCCGGCCTGCTCGAAATCGCCCTGCGCGGTGTGGTTGATGAAGTTCATCGGCATGCGCAGGAAATTGACCGCGTTGGTCAGCAGCAGGTCGCCCAGGCCCGGCATGGCCAGGTCGTAGACGCGGCTGGCCGGTCGCAGCAGCACCGTGTCCCAGCCCTTGTTGAATTCGTGGATCTGGCGGTTCGTCGACTCGTAGGGGTCGGCGATGCCGCCCGGCTCGACCGGTTCGCTCGACGCGCAGCCGGCGACGAGAACGGCGGCGGCGATCGCGAGCAGCGCGCGCCGGCGGCCGCGGGAACGGACGGGGGCGGACTCGAAGGCCCTGGCGGAGGTTTCGGTCAAGACGGATCTCGATTCTGACAGGGTGCGGCGCAATGCGGGCGAGTCCGGCATTAGAGCAGCCGGAAGCGCTTCGCAATCGCAGCGGAAGATTCGCCGGGGCCCATCGTCAGGGCGCCTTTCATTGTGTCCTGTGCGCGACAAGGGGTATCGCCGGGCCGGGAATCGGTTCAAATCCCCGGCAGACGGTCCATCTGTCCGCTGGCGCGGCCGGATCGCGGGGCGTAAGACACGGGTCCTGCGTGGATGAACCCGCAGGGAACGGCCTGCGGTTAAACCCGCGGGGCGCCGGCTGCGGGGGAGGCCCGCGGCCAACCCTCCGCGGGCCTCCCCGCGGGGGACGAGACTTGAGACGTATCATCCGCAGCGCGGGGGACGCCTGCGGTATCCTGATGTCCGGGGGCCAGGGTGCGAGGAAAGACGGAGAGCGGTCGGGACGAGTTGCGCTCGGTCCTGCGCGAGGGACGGATGCTGTTCCTCTCGGTGGCGATCTTCAGCTTCTTCGTGAACCTGCTGATGCTGACCGGGCCGATCTTCATGCTCCAGGTCTACGACCGGGTGCTCAGCTCGCGCTCCGAGGCGACGCTGCTGGCGCTGATCGTCATCATGGGCTTCTTGTTCCTGATGATGGGCGTGCTCGACTACGCCCGCGGCCGGGTGCTGGCGCGGGCCGGCGCGCGCTTCCAGGCCCGGCTCGACAACCGGGTGTTCGAGGCGATCCTGCGCCGCTCGGTCAGCCCGGTGGAGCGGGCGCGCCCCGCCACGGGGCTGCGCGACCTCGAGTCCATCCAGCGTCTGCTGTCGGGCCCCGCGCCCTTCGCGGTCTTCGACATGCCGTGGACGCCGGTGTTCCTGGCCGCGATCTTCACCTTCCACTGGATCCTGGGCTGCATCGCCATCGGCGGCGGCCTGATCCTGGTCTGCCTGACCTGGTTGAACCAGATCTTCTCCAAGAAGCTGCAGATCGACGCCAACGTCGCCTCCGCCCAGTCCGAGGGCTTCACCGAGGCCGTCCGCTCCCAGGGGGAGACGGTGCAGGGCCTGGGGATGCGCCGCTCGGTGCTCGAGCGCTGGCAGAAGCTGCGCGGGCGCAGCCTGGAGACGACGATCCAGGCCTCCGACCGCACCGGCGGCTTCTCGACCGCCTCCAAGACCCTGCGCTTCTTCCTGCAGTCGCTGATGCTGGGCGCGGGCGCGTGGCTGGCGATCCAGGGGGAGCTGTCGCCCGGCTCGATGATCGCGGGCTCGATCCTGATGGGCCGCGCGCTCGCGCCCATCGAGCAGGCCATCGGCCAGTGGGCGCTGGTGCAGCGCGCCGTGCAGGGGTGGAAGTCCCTCTCGGAGCTGCTCGAGAAGACCCCCGCCCCCGAGGTGCGCACCAAGCTGCCCGAGCCGCGCTCGATCCTCGAGGCGCAGCAGGTCACGGTGGTGGCGCCGGGCGAGCAGACCGCGGCGATCCGCATGGTCTCCTTCCGCATGGAGCCGGGGCAGGCGATGGGCGTGATCGGCCCGTCGGCCTCGGGCAAGTCGACGCTGGCCAAGGCGATCGTGGGGATCTGGAAGCCGGCTGCGGGCAACGTCCGCCTCGACGGCGCCGCGCTTGAGCAGTACGGCGACGAGGACCTGGGCCGCCACGTGGGCTATCTTCCGCAGGAGATCGCGCTCTTCGACGGCACCGTGGCCGAGAACATCGCCCGCCTGACCGGGGAGCCCGACGCCGAGGCCGTGGTGCTGGCCGCCAAGCGCGCCGGCGCGCACGAGATGATCCTCGGCCTGCCCGGCGGCTACGACTTCCAGGTGGCGGCGGGGGGCGGCAAGCTCTCGGGCGGGCAGCGCCAGCGCATCGGGCTCGCCCGCGCGCTCTACGGCGACCCGGCCGTGGTGGTGCTGGACGAGCCGAACTCGAACCTCGACGCCGCCGGCTCCGACGCGCTGAACCGCGCGATCGTGGACATCAAGGCGCGCGGCCGGTCCGTCATCATCATGGCCCACCGCCCCGCCGCCATCCAGCACTGCGACCTGATCCTGATGATGGAGGACGGGGTGCGGAAGGCCTTCGGGCCGAAGGACGAGGTGCTGCGCCAGCACGTGCGCAACTACCCCCAGGTCGTGACCCCGGCCGGAGAGTGACGCGAGCATGACCGAGATGCAGGGCGACGACCGCCGGCGAGAGACCGGCGACCCGAAGCGGGCGCAGGAGCCCGCGCCGTTCAACGTGTTCGCCGAGACGATCGACCCGCCCGCCGCGTCGCACCCGCCGCTGCATCGCCACGACGACGCCGTGGACGCCGAGACGGTGGACGACCCCGCCGCCCCGCCCGCCGCGGAAGGCGCGCCCGCCGAGCCGCCGCAGGCCGCGGCCGCGACGCCCGGGCAGCCGGCCCCGTCGCCGTCCAGCTCGTCCCAGCCGGCGCCCGCCGGCTCCCGCGCCGCGCCGCCGCCGGACCCCGCGGCGCTCGCCGCCGCCCGCGCCCGGCTGGACGCCGCCCGCGCCGCGCGCGCCGGGGCCGAGCAGCGCCCCGGCGCGACGACCTCCGCGCCGACTTCCGCCGCGCCCGCCGCTCCGACGACCGCGTCCGCCCCGAAGACGGAGACGCCCCCGACCGCGCGGCCCGGTCCCGAGCCTCGGCCCCAATCCCGGCCCCAGCCCCAGGCCGAAGCGGCGCCCGACGCGGCCTCCGCCGCGGCCGCCGCGGCGGGCCAGGCGGTGCTGACCCGACGCAAAGGGACCCTGCCCTCGATGTCCCTGCCCTCCCGCCCCCCCGTCGCCTCGCCCGAGGCGAAGTCCGAGGACGCGGCCGACCTGCCCGCGACGCCGAAGACCCCCGCCCCCACGCCCGCCCCCGGCGGCGGCGGCGCGGGCGGCGGCGTGCCCGCGAAGCCGCGCACCGGCGGCCCCTCCGCGCCCCTGGGCCCGGCCGAGGCGGCCGACCGCTTCTCGGCCCGCAAGGCGCTGATCATCGGCTTCGTGGGCCTGCTTCTGCTGGTCGGCGGCTTCGGCGCCTGGGCGGCCTTCGCCAACATCTCCGGCGCGATCATCGCCTCGGGCGAGGTCGACGTGGAGACGCGCGAGCAGGTCGTCCAGCATCCCGACGGCGGCGTGGTCGGCGAGATCATGGTCCGCGACGGCGACCGCGTGCAGGCCGGCGACGTGCTGCTGCGCTTCGACGACACGCTGGCCCGCTCCGAGGCCGTGATCCTCGAGGACCAGTACTGGGAGCTCGTCGCCCGCCGCAACCGGCTGGAGGCCGAGCAGTACGACTGGGACGCCATCCGGTTCGACGAGCGGCTTCTGGAGAAGGCCAAGACCGACGACGACGTGCAGCGCATGGTCGAGGGCCAGACCTCGCTGTTCGACGCGCGCCTGCGCACCCTGAACGAGCAGGTCAAGCAGCTGGGCGAGCGCCAGGGCCAGATCGAACGCCAGGTCGAGGGCGCCGAGGCCCAGATCTCCGCCCTGCGCCGCCAGGACGAGCTGATCCAGCAGGAGCTCGCAGGCCAGCAGAAGCTGTTCGACCAGGGCCTGGCCCAGCTGAACCGCGTCCTCGCCCTGCAGCGCGAGCAGGCCCGCCTGGAAGGCCAGATCGGCGAGCTGACCGCCGCCGTCGCCGAATACCAGGGCCGCGCCACCGAGATCGAGATCCAGATCATCCAGGCCAAGACCCAGCGCCAGGAAGAGGCGATCACCCAGATGCGCGACATCCAGTACCAGGAGAACCAGGTGCGCGAGCAGCTGGCCTCCCTGAAGGAGCGTCTGTCGCGGATGGAGGTGCGCGCCCCGATCTCGGGCACGGTCTTCAACTCCAAGGTCTTCGCCCAGCAGGCGGTGCTCACCCCGGCCGAACCGATCATGTACCTGGTGCCCACCGACGCCAAGTTCGTGTTCAACGCCCGCATCGACCCCCAGCACGTGGACGAGGTGTTCCCCGGCCAGGAGGCGACGGTGCGCTTCCCCGCCTTCGCCGCGCGCACCACGCCCGAGATCGACGGGCACGTGGTGAAGGTCTCGGCCGACGCGATCGTGGACGAGCGGACCGGCATCCATTACTTCCCGATCGAGCTCGCGTTGAACGAGGGCGAGGAGAAGAAGCTCGAGGGCAAGACCCTGGTCCCCGGCATGCCGGTCGAGGCGTTCATCCGCACCTACGACCGCTCGCCGCTGAACTACCTGGTCAAGCCCTTCATGGACTACTTCGCCCACTCGATGCGCGAGGAATGACCGCCCGGGGGTCCTCCCCGGGCCGAACCCCGGAAAGGACCTCCATGACCGGCAAGATCGACGCCCGCCTCGCCGAGCTCGGCATCACCCTGCCCAACCCGCCCGTGCCCGCCGCGGCCTACACGCCCTTCGTGAAGACCGGGAACCTGGTGTTCGTCTCGGGCCAGGTCAGCCAGGGCCCCGACGGGCTGGTGAAGGGCAAGCTGGGCCAGGACATGGACGTGGCCGCGGGCTACGAGGCCGCCAAGACCTGCGCCCTGTCGCTGATCGCCCAGGCCAAGGCCGCCTGCGACGGCGACCTGGACCGCGTGGTGCGGGTGGTGAAGCTGATGGGCCTGGTGAACTCCACCCCCGACTTCCCCGACCACCCCAAGGTGATCAACGGCTGCTCGGAGCTGCTGGGCGAGGTGTTCGGCGAGGCCGGCGTGCACGCGCGCTCGGCCTTCGGCGTGGCCAACCTGCCCTTCGGCGTGGCCTGCGAGATCGAGGCGATCTTCGAGATCGCCTGACGCGTGCGGGGCCCCGGCCGGGCGCGCCCGGCCGGGGACTCTGCGCGTCTCCGCCGGGCGACGCCCGAAGACGGGCGTCGCGCCGCCCCCCGGGCCCGCCTCCCGCCCGCCCGCCCCGGCGGTCCCGGGGGGCGGCGGGCGCGGGCTGCAGGCCCTGCGCCCGGGCCCGCGCCAGAGCCCGGCGCCGGTTCGAGGGCCGGCGCCCGCCGCCGTCTCTTCCGCTCTCCCTTCCGATCCCGACGGAGCTTCCGGATGCCCGCCCTGCCCCCCGGCTTCCTCGACCGTCCCATCGCCCACCGCGGCCTGCACGATCGCGCCGCGGGGGTGATCGAGAACTCCCTGCCCGCGATCCGCGCCGCGGCTGCCGCGGGCTACGGCTGCGAGATCGACCTGCAGATCTCCGCCGACGGCGAGGCGATGTGCTTCCACGACGACGACCTCGACCGGCTGACCGCCGCCTCGGGCCCCGTGCGCGAGCGCGAGGCGGCGGAGCTCGGCGCCCTGCCCTTGGTCGGCGCCGCGCCCGAGGCGCGCATCCCCACCTTCGCGCAGGCGCTGGAGGCCGCCCACGACGCCCCCCTGCTGGTGGAGATCAAGCGCCAGCACGAGAGCGTCGGCGTCGGCCCGCTGGAGGCCCGCGCCGCCGAGCTGATCGCGGCCCACCTCGCCGCCGGCGGCGGCCCCGTTGCGGTGATGAGCTTCGATCCCCGCGCCGTCGCCTGGTTTCATGTGCACGCCCCCGCGATCCCGCGCGGCCTCGTCTCGATGGACTGGGACCGGGACGCGGACGGGCGGGGCCTGTCGGCGCAGGCGCGCGCCGACCTCTCCGCCCTCTCGACCTTCGAGGCGTCGGGCTGCGGCTTCTGCTCCTACCACTGGAAGGACCTGCCGACCGCGCGAACGACGGCCCTGCGCGCCGCGGGCCTGCCGGTCCTGTGCTGGACCACCCGCAGCCCGGAAGACGACGCCGCCGCCCGCCGCCATGTCGACAACGTCACCTTCGAGGGCTACCGGCCCTGAGCGGGCGCGCCCGGACGCGCTCCTCCCCCGGATGGCCGCCGGCGCCGGACCGCGTCCCCGCGACCCTGCATCGCGCCGCGCCGGGCATTGACCGGCCCGCGCCGCTCCCCATCCTGTTACGCACGCAACCGCGGGAGGCTTCCCCATGGACGGATCCGAGGTCGTCGAGATCACGGCCCTGACCTCGATCGACGAGATCGACGCCCAGGACTGGGACCGCTGCGCCGACCCCGAGGGCGCCCCCGGCCAGCCGCCCGAGAACCCGTTCCTGACCCATCGCTTCCTCAAGGCGCTGGAGGACAGCCGCTCGGTCGGGCGAGGCTCGGGCTGGGCGCCGCGGCACCTCGTGGCGCGCCTGGGGGAGCGGGTGATCGGGGTCATGCCCCTCTACGCCAAGGGGCACAGCCAGGGGGAATACGTCTTCGACCATTCCTGGGCCCATGCCTACGAGCGGGCGGGCGGCGACTACTACCCCAAGCTCCAGGGCGCGGTGCCCTTCACGCCGGCCACCGGGCGCCGCTTCCTGGTGGCGCCGGGGGAGACCCCGGCCGCCGTCGTCTCGGCGCTGGTGCAGGGGGCGGTGCAGCTGACCGCCTCGAACGGCCTCTCCTCCCTGCACGTCACCTTCTGCACCGAGGCGGAGTGGGAGATGGGCGCGGAGATCGGCCTCCTGCAACGCACCGGCGAGCAGTTCCACTGGCGCAACCGCGGCTACGCCGACTTCGAGGCATTCCTCGCGGACCTCAGCTCCCGCAAGCGCAAGAACATCCGGCGCGAGCGGCGGGAGGCCACCGCCTCCGGCCTGACCATCCGCGCCCTGACCGGCGACGACCTGCGCCCGGAGCATTGGGACGCCTTCTGGCGCTTCTACCAGGACACCGGCAGCCGCAAATGGGGCTCGCCCTACCTCACGCGCGACTTCTTCAACCGGGTGCAGGAGAGCCTGCGCGACGAGACCCTGCTGGTGCTGGCCGAGCGCGACGGGCGCCCGGTGGCGGGGGCGCTGAACTTCATCGGCAGGCGGTCGCTCTTCGGGCGCTACTGGGGCTGCACCGAGCATCACCCCTGCCTGCATTTCGAGCTCTGTTACTATCAGGCCATCGACTTCGCCATCGCGCAAGGCCTTGAAACCGTTGAGGCGGGCGCCCAGGGTGAGCACAAGCTCGCCCGCGGCTACCTGCCGGTGAAGACGCACTCGCTGCACTGGATCGCGGACCCGAACTTCCGCCGCGCCGTGGCCGAGTACCTGGACGCCGAGCGCGAGGCGGTGGGCGACGAGATCGCCTGGCTGTCCGAGCGCTCGCCGTTCCGCAAGTCCGACCTGACCCGAGAGATCGAGGAGCACGACTGATGCCCGAGAAGCTGGATCCGGACACCCGCGAAACCACCCTCGCCACCCTCCAGGACGGCGGCTGGGCCGTGGTCGAGGGCCGCGACGCCCTGACCAAGACCTTCAAGTTCCAGGATTTCTCCGAGGCCTTCGGCTGGATGACCCGCGTGGCGCTTCTCGCCGAGAAGATGGACCATCACCCCGAGTGGTCGAACGTCTACAACAAAGTCGAGGTCACCCTGACCAGCCACGACGTCGGCGGCCTGAGCGAGCGCGACGTGAAGATGGCCCAGGCGCTGGATGAGATGGAGGGGTGACGCCCCTCCTCGGCCCGGCGCCGATGCGTCGGAGCGCAAAGTTTGCACCAGATTGGAACATGCGCCGCTTGTGCGCGCCGCGGATTAAATCACTTCGGTTGATTTAATCCGCGGCGTTGTGGGCGAGCGGGCGCCTGATCGGGGCGTCGAAAAGCTTGCCAAGTGGTGAACTATCGAATATGGTTCACCACATGGAACACTATTCGCTTTCCCTCGACCAGGCGTTCCACGCCCTGTCCGACCCCACGCGTCGGGCAGTGGTGGCGCGGCTGTGCGACCGGCGGGAGGCCAGCGTGACGGAGCTGGCCGCGCCCTTCGAGATGGGCCTGCCCGCCTTCCTCAAGCACCTCCGGGTGCTCGAGGAGAGCGGGCTGGTCGCCACCGAGAAGGTGGGCCGCGTGCGCAGCTGCCGGCTGCAGGCGGAGGCGCTGGGGGAGGTCGAGGACTGGCTCGCCGCCCGCAGGCGGCAGGTAAAGGCGCAGCTGGACCGCTTCGCGGCCTATGCCGAGGCGCTGGACGCCAAGCGAGGAGACCCGGAATGACCCTGACCGAGACGACCGCCGCCATCGAGCACGCGACGATGGTCGAGACCCGCATCATCAAGGCCCGGCGGGCGACCTGCTGGGCCGCCTGGACGCAGGCGGAGCATCGCCGCAACTGGTTCGGCGGCCCGGGCATGGAGGAACTGGAGCGCAGCGTCGACTTCCGCGTCGGCGGAACCGAGATCCTGCACGGCGCCTTCCCGGGCGGCGGAAACTCCCGCTACGAGGCGCGCTTTCACCTGATCGAGCCGGAGATGCGCCTGGTCTACGCCTTCGAAATGGTGGTGAAGGGGGCGCCCTACTCGATCTCGCTGACCGGCGTCTCGTTCCGGGACGTGCCGGAGGGCTGCGAGGTCACCTACGTGGAGCAGATCCAGATGGTGAGCCCCGAGGCCGACATGGCCGACCGGCGGCGGGGCACGGCGATGATCGTGGACCAGTATGCGGCGTATCTGGCGCAGAAGCATTGAGGGCGCCTGGAGCGGGGGGCGCATTGAAATGCCCCCTACGGGGAACGCAAAGCGCCCGGCGGGGGACCCGCCGGGCGTTTTTTCGTTTCGCTCGCGCCTGCGCCTTACTCGGCGGTCAGGAGCGGGGGCTTCTTGTCGCCGGAGAGAGCCTTGGTGGGCTGGGAGATCTGGAGGTCGAGCTGACCGTCCTTGATCGCCACCTTCACCAGGCCGCCCTTGGTGAGCTTGCCGAACAGCAGCTCCTCGGCCAGCGGCTTCTTGATGTGCTCCTGGATCACGCGGCCCAGGGGACGCGCGCCCATGCGGTCGTCGTAGCCCTTCTCGGCCAGCCACTCGGCCGCCGGCTTGGTGAGCTCGATCGAGACGCCGCGGTCCATGAGCTGGGCCTCGAGCTGGAGGACGAACTTCTCGACCACCTGGAGGATGACCTCCTTGGGCAGCGCGCCGAAGGAGATGATCGCGTCGAGACGGTTGCGGAACTCCGGCGTGAAGGTCCGCTCGATCGCTGCCGTGTCCTCGCCCTCGCGCCGGTCGCGGCCGAAGCCGATGGCGGCCTTGGCGAGCTCGGAGGCGCCCGCGTTCGAGGTCATGATCAGGACCACGTTGCGGAAATCCACCGTCTTGCCGTTGTGGTCGGTCAGACGCCCGTGGTCCATCACCTGCAGGAGGATGTTGAAGACGTCGGGATGCGCCTTCTCGATCTCGTCCAGCAGCAGGACGCAGTGGGGGTGCTGGTCGACGCCGTCGGTCAGCAGGCCGCCCTGGTCGAAGCCGACGTAGCCCGGAGGCGCGCCGATCAGGCGGGAGACCGAGTGCTTCTCCATGTACTCGGACATATCGAAGCGCAGCAGCTCCACCCCAAGCTGCTCGGAGAGCTGCTTGGCGACCTCGGTCTTGCCGACGCCGGTCGGGCCCGCGAACAGGTAGTTGCCGATGGGCTTCTCCGGCTCGCGCAGGCCCGCGCGGCTCAGCTTGATGGCCGAGGCGAGGGACTCGATCGCCGCGTCCTGGCCGAAGACCACGCGCTTGAGGCTCGCCTCCAGGTCGCGCAGCGTCTCGGCGTCGTCCTTGGAGACGGACTTCGGGGGGATGCGGGCGATCTTGGCGACGACGTCCTCGATCTCCTTGGGGGTGATCGTCTTGCGGCGCTTGGAGTCGGGCAGCAGGTGCTGGTAGGCGCCGGCCTCGTCGATGACGTCGATGGCCTTGTCCGGCAGCTTGCGGTCGTTGATGTAGCGCGCGGAAAGCTCCACGGCCGTCTTGATCGCCTCCTGCGTGTAGCGGATGTCGTGATGCTCCTCGAAATAGGGCTTGAGGCCCTTGAGGATCTTGATCGTGTCCTCGACCGTCGGCTCGTACACGTCGATCTTCTGGAAGCGACGGGACAGGGCGCGGTCCTTCTCGAAGTGCTGGCGGAACTCCTTGTAGGTGGTGGATCCCATGCAGCGCAGCGAGCCCGACTGAAGCGCGGGCTTCAGCAGGTTGGAGGCGTCCATCGCGCCGCCCGACGTCGCGCCGGCGCCGATGACGGTGTGGATCTCGTCGATGAACAGGATCGCGTCGGGATGCTCCTCGAGCTCCTTCACGACGGCTTTCAGACGCTCCTCGAAGTCGCCGCGATAGCGGGTGCCGGCGAGCAGCGCGCCCATGTCGAGCGAGAAGATGGTGGAGCCGCCGAGCACGTCGGGGGTCTGGCCGTCGACGATCTTCTTGGCGAGGCCCTCGGCGATGGCGGTCTTGCCCACGCCGGGGTCGCCCACCAGCAGCGGGTTGTTCTTGCGCCGGCGGCAGAGGACCTGGATGGCGCGCTCGACCTCGTGCTCGCGCCCGATCAGCGGGTCGACGTCGCCCTTGCGGGCCTTGACGTTGAGGTTGACGCAGTACTTGCCGAGCGCCGTCTCCTCCTTCTCCTTCTCCGGCTCGTTGCGGGAGGCGGAGGGCTGCTCGCTCTCGTCCTCGGCGCCGCGCACGGGGCGCGCCTCGCCGTAGGCGGGGTTCTTGGCGACGCCGTGGGAGATGTAGTTGACCGCGTCGTAACGGGTCATGTCCTGCTCCTGCAGGAAGAAGGCGGCGTGGCTCTCGCGCTCGGCGAAGATGGCGACGAGCACGTTGGCGCCGGTCACCTCGGTGCGCCCCGAGGACTGCACGTGGATGGCGGCGCGCTGGATGACGCGCTGGAAGCCGGTGGTGGGGGCGGCCTCGGACCCGTCGACGTCGGAGACGAGCGCCTCGAGCTCGTTGTCCACGAAGCGGGTCAGGGATTCGCGCAGGGTGTCGAGGTTCACGCCGCAGGCCTTCATCACGCGGGCCGCGTCGGGTTCGTCGATGAGGGCGAGCAGCAGGTGTTCGAGGGTGGCCAGCTCGTGCTTGCGCTCGTTCGCGAGGCTCAGCGCGAAGTGGATGGCTTCCTCAAGGGTCTTCGAGAACGAGGGCATGCGCGTCACCTTTCCGCCTGGACCCGCGCCCGCATGGGCGCGGCTGCGATCCGGCCCGCCCGAGGGTTCGATCCCGGGCTAGAGCCTGAGTGCACCATTAAACTTCGGCTTTGTCAGCATCGGATCAAGGGCGGGTTAGCGCGCGATCATTTTTTTGCGTTCGACGCAACGTAAGGCGCCCATGCGGCAGGCATGTCACGCCCAAGTCGAAGGCGCCGCGTTGCAGCATGACGGGGCGGGAGCGGTTCCGCGTCGGGAACATCCGGCCCCGGAACCGATCCGAGGGACGGCCGGGAGGGAAGCGCGCATGTGGGGGGCCGGGGGCGCGGGCGCAAGAGGGGCGCGCAGGCTCAGGCTGGAAGGCGGATCAAGGGGTTCCGGGCGCGGGGCGCCGTCACTCCTTCTCCATCGTGCACTGCAGGGGATGCTGGTGCTGCTGGGCGTAGTCCATCACCTGGGTGACCTTGGTCTCGGCCACCTCGAAGGAGAACACGCCCACCACGGCGAGGCCGCGGCGGTGAACGGTCAGCATGATTTCCACCGCGCTCTCGTGCCGCAGGCCGAAGAAGCGCTCGAGCACGTGAACCACGAACTCCATGGGGGTGTAGTCGTCGTTCAGCAGCAGGACCTTGTACATCGAGGGCCGCTGCGGGCGGGTCGAGGGCTTGACCGCCAGCGCGCCGTCGGGGTCGCCGGTCGGGCGCGAGGGGCCCGCGGCGCGGGTGCGTCCCGCGCGCACGGGCGGCAGGGCGCGCGCCGGCACGGCGCGCAGGGGCGGTCGGCCCGAGGCGAGGGTCGCTCCGTCGCCGTCGGTCATCTCGTCCCGGATCGCTTCGCGGTGTTGATCCACGGCCAGGCCCATCATCGTCGCTGTGCGCATGGCCTGATATTATATGACTCGCGCCGAAATGAAAAAGGGGGCCGAGGCCCCCTTTTCGCATCGATCCGCCGGATCGCGCCTTCAGGCGCGCGGCGGGGCCGCTTCGGACCCCGGTTCCGGCCGCCGTCCCGGGCCCCGCGCCGCCGCGCCCGACGGGCCGGCGGCGGGCGCCCGCGGGATCAGGCGGGGGTCTTCACCAGCTCGGCGGCGGCGGTGACGCGGGCGGCGATCGGCTCCATCGCGTCCTTCGAGGCGGCCATGGCCATCTCGTTCATCTTGGTCGCCTGCTTCATGTAGCCGTCGAAGAAGGTCTTGGCGAAGTCGGACTGCTTCTCCATCAGCTCCATGACGGACTTGGAGGCGGCGAAGTCCTTCGTCGCGGCGACGCCCTCTTCCATCGACTTCTTGGAGAAGGCCATCGACTCGGCGCCCATCTCCTCGGCCGACTTCATGGCGATGTTCGCCGACTTCATGAAGGCGTCGAGCGAGGCCTGGCCGAAGGAGGCCATGTCCTCGAAGGACTTCGCCATCTTCTCCATCGATTCGGTCATCTTCGCCTGGGCTTCGGCGGCGAAGGTTTCGAACTGGGCGGTGGTGTCGGACATCGCGTTCATGGGGCGGCTCCTCGCGGGCTCGGTTTAGGGTCCGTCCGGGCCGACTCGTTGGCGTCGGGGGGCGGTCTCCGCGCAGCCGTATAATGCTGCGGGGATGGGAATAACGCCTCATGCTGCGTCGCGTCAAGGGAATTGACGCGGCGCAGCACACGCCTGCGGCGACAAGGCCCTCCGGCCTTCGCCTCATGGAGATGAATCGAATCTCGCCTCGGGCATTTAAAATTGCGCCGCAGCGTGTTACGGTCTTTTGTGAAGAGATCGCGCGAATGCGACGATCCAAACGTCGACAGGACGTGACACGGACAGGCGCCGGAACAGGCGCGACGGACGAACGAGGGCGGCTATGAGACGGACGAAACCAGGGGCGCCGGCGCGCCTGGCGTTGGCCATCGGGCTCGCTTTGCTGGCGTTGCTGAGCTGGGCTCCGGCCCCGGCGCAGGCGGCGCCCTATGCGGCGCTGGTGATGGACGCGCGGACCGGGGAGGTCGTGTACGCCGAGAACGCGGACACGCGCCTGCACCCCGCATCCCTGACCAAGATGATGACCCTTTATCTCGCCATCGAGGCGGTGAAGGAGGGTCGGCTGAAGCTGGACCAGACCGTGAAGGTCTCGGCCCTGGCCGCACGGCAGCCGCCGTCGCGGATCGGGCTGCGCGCAGGGGAGCGGGTGTCGATCCGCAACCTGATGCGGGCGGCGGCGGTGAAGTCGGCCAACGACGCGGCCACCGCGCTGGCCGAGGCGACCGCGGGTTCGGTCGACGCCTGGGCGAAGATGGCCACGGCCAAGGCCCGGATCCTCGGGATGCCGAACACCACCTTCAAGAACCCCCACGGGCTGACCCAGGCCGGGCACCTGTCCACGGCGCGGGACATGGCCACGCTGGGCCGGCGGCTGTTCTTCGATCACCCCGAGTACTACAACCTGTTCTCGCGCAAGAAGACGACGGCGATGGGCAAGACGGTCTACGCGACCAACCGCCGGCTGCTGTCGGAGTATCCGGGCGCGGACGGGATCAAGACCGGCTACACCCGGGCGGCGGGCTTCAACCTGGTGTCCTCGGCGCATCGCGGCGACCAGCGGGTGATCGCGGCGGTGTTCGGGGCGCGCAGCTCGGCCGACCGCACGGCGAAGATCTCCCGGCTGATGGACATGGGCTTCCAGAAGACCCCGCGCTACGCCAAGGCGATTCCGCCGGCCTCGGCCACCGCCGGCACGGTGGTCGCCGCGGCGCCGATTCCCGAGGAGCGGCCCGACGCGCCGGCCTCCCTGCTGGCCCGCGTGGGCCAGGCGATCGCGCCCGCGGCCGCCCATGCGGGGGAGCGGGACAACGGCACGCGCTATGCGCCGCGCCGGGCGGCCCTGCCCTCGATGCGGCCGGCGACCGAGTTCGGCCTGGCGATCAACCTGCCGCCGCGACGCCCCTGAGCCTTCCCCAGGACGGGGCGTCGCGCGACGAGAAAGGGCCCGGACGGAAACGTCCGGGCCCTTTTTTTCGTCCGCCGGGCGCTTGGGACGGGCCGGATGAGGCGCCGCGTCGCCCGGGCGTCGAGCCGGACCGCCCCGCCCGCGGCGCAGGGCGAGGCCTGCGTCCGTCCCCGACCGGCGACGGCGGGGAGCGCACGCGAAAGCGGACGGCGGGGGCGGAGGCGGCTTGGGGGCGCGGAGGGCGCCGGACTCGCCGGATGCTCGGCGAGCCCTCGCGTCGCGGCGTCGGTGGGCGCTTGGTCGGGACAGATCAGCGAGGACGAGGCCTGGAGTTGCACACCAGAGCTGACGTCCGCGACGCGGGAACCTGGCGGCGGACGGACTGGAGACCCCAACGCCGGCCTTCCCGAGATTCGGGGGGGTGCAGACCGGCGACCCAGAATCCAGACCGGAGACCCGGAGACCCGGAGACCCGGAGACCCGGAGACCCGGAGACCCGGAGACCCGGACCATCGTCCGGGCGCCTTTGCGGCGCAAGCCGCGGGCGGCGGAGCGGGGGGTCGACGCCCCCCGACGCCGCCCCCCTGCCCCGGGCGCGCGGTCAGCCGGTCTCGCCGGCCGGGGGACGGCCGATGGAGACGTAGTGGAAGCCGGCCTCGGCGGCGTCGGCGGGGTCGTAGACGTTGCGCAGGTCGGCGAAGCCGCGGCCCCGCATCCCCTGGCGCAGGCGGGCGAGGTCGAGGGCGCGGAACTCGTTCCACTCGGTCAGCAGCACCACGGCGTCGGCCCCGGCGGCGGCCTCGTAGGGATCCTCGCACCAGGTCACGCCGGGGAGCAGCGCGTCGCCCTCCTTGCGGCCCTGGGGGTCGCAGACGCGCACCTCGGCGCCGCCGCCCACCAGCGAGGGCACAACCACCAGCGAGGGGCTGTCGCGCATGTCGTCGGTGTTGGGCTTGAAGGTCACCCCCAGCACCGCGATGCGCTTGCGGTTCGCCGTGCCCCCGCAGACGTCGAGCACCTTGTCCACCATCGCCCGCTTGCGACGCTCGTTGACGTCGATGACCGTCTCGACGATGCGCAGCGGGACCGAGTGGTCCTGGCCGGTGCGCGCCAGCGCCATGGTGTCCTTGGGAAAGCAGGAGCCGCCGTAGCCGGGCCCGGCATGCAGGAACTTCGAGCCGATGCGCCCGTCCATGCCGATGCCCTTGGCCACCGCCTTCACGTCGCCGCCGACCTTCTCGCACAAGTCCGCGATCTCGTTGATGAAGGTGATCTTGGCGGCGAGGAAGGCGTTGGCGGCGTACTTGATGATCTCGGCGGATTCCAGCGAGGTGACCATCACCGGCGCCTCGCGCAGCGAGAGGGGGCGGTAGATCTCGCGCATCACCCGCTCGGCGGCCTCGGTCTCGGCGCCCACGACCACGCGGTCGGGGCGCATGAAGTCCTCGATGGCGGCGCCCTCGCGCAGGAACTCGGGGTTGGAGGCGATCTCGAAGCGGATCTCGCGGCCGGTCTCGGCGAGGCGCTCGGAGATCACGCGGCCGACCTCGCGGTTGGCGCCGACGGGGACGGTGGACTTGGTGACGACGACCGTGCCGTCCTCGATCACGTCGGCGAGCTCGCGCGCGGCGGCGTAGACGTAGCTCAGGTCCGCGTGGCCGTCTCCGCGCCGGGTGGGGGTGCCGACCGCGATGAACACCGCGCCCGCGCCCTTCACCGCCTCTGCGAGGTCGGTGGTGAAGCTCAGGCGGCCGGCGGCCACGTTGCGGGCCAGCAGCTCGTCCAGGCCCGGCTCGTAGATCGGCACGCCGCCGGCGCGCAGCGTCTCGACCTTGCTCTCGAGCTTGTCGACGCACACGACCTCATGGCCGAAGTCCGAGAAGCAGACGCCGGAGACGAGGCCCACGTAGCCGGTCCCGATCATGGTCACGCGCATGAGGCGCTTCTCCCTGGCGGTGGAGCCCCCTCGGCCCCGGTGCGGAATGGGTGGGGGGGGTTCTAGGCCGCCTCGGCCATGCCCGGCAAGTTCAGGGCGCGCAGGAGGTCGCGGATCTCCTGCCGGGCGGCGACATGGGACATCGAGAAGGCGAAGCCCTGGTCGCGCAGGTCGAGCAGCGTCAGGCCGTTGAGGAACATCTCGCGGAAGATCACCCGCTCGGAGAAGCCGGGAACCAGGCGGTAGCCGATGCGCTTGGCCAGATGCTCCAGCGCGTCGCCGACCTTGCGCTTGTTGCGGGCGTCGATGTGGGACATGCGGTTGCGCAGCACCACCCAGTCGACGGGCTTGAGGCCGGCGCCGGCGCGCAGGCGGCGCGCCTGCCAGACCATCTCGGAATAGATCGAGGGGCCCAGCACCTTGCCGGTCTCGGGGTCCATGCGGGCGAGGAGGTCGAAGTCCACCAGGCTGTCGTTGATCGGCGTGATCAGCGTGTCGGCGGAGGCATGGGCCATCTGGCTGTAGAAGCTGTCGGCGCCGGGGCAGTCGATCAGGATGAAGTCGCAGGAGGCGTCGAGGGCCGCGATGGCCTCGGTGAACCAGCGCTCCTCCTCCGCCTCCGCCTCGACGCGGTCGCGCAGGGTGGAGGGCTGGAGGCGGAAGCGCTCGGGCAGGGACAGGTCCTGGCCGGTGCGGCGGGCGAAGGCCTCGCGGTTCTCGAGATAGCGGAAGAAGGTGGTCTGGCGCAGGTCGAGGTCCATGGCGCCGACGCGGAAGCCCTGGCGGGCGATGGCGGCGAAGAGATGCATGGCGGTCGTGGACTTGCCCGATCCGCCCTTCTCGTTTCCGGTCACGATCACATGGGCCACGGCGCCCGCGCTCCTGCCTGTTGCCGGCCCCCACGGCCGCGGCGGCCGCTTGGCGGGCCGCTTCGCGGGCGCATGATCGCGCGGGACGCGGACGGTGGCAACGCGCGGCGGGCGAGAAAACGCAGCGGGAGGGGAGGTTTCGCGATGGTCGCGGCGGTCGGGAGGAGGCGCCGCGCGACGGGAGGCGCCCCGGGGCCGGCGTCGGGCCCGCGGCGCTCGGCTCGGGGCGGGGCCCGGGGCGGGCGGGCGAGGCAGGCGGGTGGAGGCAATGGGCGGGAACGCGGAGCCTCCGGCGGGCTCCTGACTCACCAAAGAACAGGGCCGCGCCTGTCCTCCGGAGCCGTCTCTCGCTGATGGATGCCTGAGCGACTCGGCCCCCGGGGTCAAGGACAAGCCCTCCTTCGGAGGGTCGCTGCGCGATCCTTGACCCCGGGGGCCGAGTCGCTCTTTCCGGCATCCGCGAGAGACGGCTCCGGAGAACAGGCGCTTCGCGACCCGTGCGGGCGGTGCGCCGGGGCGCCCGGCAGGGAGAGGAGGGGAGACGGGCGGAAACGCGAACGGCGCGCTCCGGGGTGGGAGCGCGCCGTGGGCAGGGTCGGATCGACCGCGGAGCGGGCGAGGCGCCCGCTGCGGGATCAGAAGTCGAGGCCGGCGAACTTCTTCTTGAAGCGCGTGACGCGGCCGCCGGTGTCCATCAGGCGCGCGCCGCCGCCGGTCCAGGCGGGGTGGACCGAGGGGTCGACGTCGAGGGTCAGGGTGTCGCCCTCGGCGCCCCAGGTCGAGCGCATCTGCACCGTGGAGCCGTCCACGAGCTTGACCTCGATGGTGTGGTATTCGGGATGGATGTCGTTCTTCATGGCGCGTCTTTCCCCCGGTCGCGCCGGGGCTGAATGAATCCGGGTCCTGGGGCGGCCCGGTCTCCCGTCGACGCGCCCGTTCGGTGAGCGCGTGCATCTACCCCGAATCGCAGGCGGCGGCAAGCCGGACGGGGAGATCGCCGCGAGGCGGCGCGGAAGGCCGGGATCGGGGGCGCCGGGCCGCGCGGCGCGGCGGGCTCGCGCCCTCCGCGGCCGCCCGGACGTGGCGCCGTTTTCCATGCAGGGGAAAGAGCCGCGCGCGCCGGCGGGCCGCGCCGGGGCCCGGCGTGAGGGCCCGGCCGCGGAGCCGCCCCAATCGCGGCCGATCGCGGCGGATTGAGGCGGCGCCCTGCGCGGGGGGGGCGGCGCGCGCAGGCGTGCCCCGAACCGCCTTCGCCCGCGGCGTCGCGCGCCCGCGAGACCGACGGCGACGGCCGCCCCGGACGGCCGCGGGACGGTGCAGGTGGCGACGACCCTGCCCCGCTTTCGCCCCAAACGCGGCGCGATCGTGGCCGCCATGTTACTGTTCTGAAATGAAAATCACCCGCAGCCGCCCTCTGGCGCCCGCCCTCCTCCCCGCCTAGCTCTGGCTCGACGCGGCGCCGATCCCGCCTCCACCGGAGGCCTGAGACCCGGACGCCGAGACCAACGACGGAAGGAGAGCGACATGGCCATTCGCGGCGACGACGGCGACGACCGGATCAAGGGCACGAGCGGCGACGACGACATCTTCGGCCTGGAGGGCGACGACTTCATCACCGCCCGCAAGGGCGCCGACGAGATCTACGGCGCCGACGGCGACGACCTGATCAAGGGCCAGATGGGCTCCGACCTGGTCTACGGCGGCGGCGGCGAGGACTTCATCGTCGGCTCGCGCGGGGCCGACATCCTCTACGGCGGCGGCGAGGACGACCGGCTGTTCGGCGGCTACCACGCCGACGAGCTCTACGGCGGCGGCGGCGGCGACATCATGAACGCCGGCAAGGGCCGCGACTTCATGCGCGGCCAGGCCGGCGAGGACCTGATGCGCGGCGGCCTCGGGAAAGACAAGATCAAGGGCGGCGCCGACGACGACAAGCTGGTCGGCCAGAAGGGCGACGACAAGCTGGTCGGCGGCGCGGGCGACGACTGGCTGCGCAGCGGCGGCGGCGACGACGTGATGAAGGGCGGCAATGGCTCGGACCTGTTCGAGTTCAAGTCCGGCAACGACGTCGCCAAGGACTTCGACGGGCTCGAGGGCGACGTGGTCGACCTGACCAAGTTCGATCTCGGCAGCCTGCGCGAGGTGAAGGAGCACGCCCAGAACGTCGGCGACGACCTGGTGCTGACCTTCGGCGACGACACGCTGACGCTGCTCGACACGCAGAAGAGCGACCTGCACACGGACGACTTCATGCTGTGACGCCTTCGCCGGACGGCCTGCGGGCCGTCCGGCCGCGATCGTCGCGCGGCCGCCGAAGCCCCCCTCCGGCGGATGGGCGACGAGGGCCCCGCCCGGGTTTCCGGGCGGGGTCTTTTCATGCGCGGCGCGCCTCCGGCGGCGATCGCCCTGCGACGGCGCGGCCCGCCCGCCACGGGCGCGGCCGCCGGGATGCGCCGCGGGCGAGCGGTCCGCCGCGGGCGCGCGCGTGGCGCGGCGCCTGCGCGCGGGGACGGAAGGCGGGCGTTGCGCATTTCCCACCCCGGCGGGCCGCGGCGCCGCGGGCGGGCGGGCGCGATTGCCGGGACGCGGGGGGCGGCTAGGCTGCGCGCTCCGCCGAATCCCCCGGCGCGCGCATCCGCGTTTCCAAGGGCGCCGAGGCCGTCGGCCGGCGCGCCCGGCCCTTTTCCGTCTGCCTCCGGACGTCCGTCATGAGCTCCGCCCCCTCCCCCTCCCTCGCCCCCGCCGGGGCGCCCCGCCGCGGCATCGCCTTCGCGGTGGGCGTGGTGGCGGTGGACGCGATGGGCATCGGCCTGGTGATGCCCGCGATCCCGGAGCTGCTGGCGGGGATCGCCGGGCTCTCGGCGGCGGAGGCGGCGCCCTGGGGCGGCTGGATGACCTTCGCCTACGCGGCGGCGATGTTCCTGTGCGGACCCCTGCTGGGGGACCTGTCGGACCGCTTCGGCCGCCGGCCGGTGCTGCTGGCGGCGCTGGGGATGCTGGCGCTCGACTACCTGATCGCCGCGGCGGCGCAGAGCCTGTGGCTGCTGGTCTTCGCCCGGGCGCTGGCGGGCATGGCCGGCGCGACGCACGCCACCGCCGCCGCCTACGTGGCCGACGTCACGACGCCCGAGCGGCGGGCGGCCGCCTTCGGCTGGATCGGGGGCGGCTTCGGCGTGGGCTTCGTGGCCGGGCCCGCGTTGGGCGGGCTGCTGGCGACGCTGGGGCCGCGGGCGCCGTTCCTCGCCGCCGCGCTGCTGTGCCTCGCGGCCTGCATCGCCGGCCTGATCTGGCTGCCCGAGTCGCTGCCGCCCGAGCGGCGGCGCGCCTTCTCCTGGCGGTCCGCCAACCCGTTCGGGGCGCTGGCCGAGGCCGCCCGCCTGCCCGGCATCGGCGCCCTGCTGGCGGCGAGCGCGATCTTCCTCTTCGCCTTCAACGTCTATCCCGCGGTCTGGGCCTTCTACCTGATCGAGCTGCACGGCTGGACCGCGGCGGGCGTGGGCCTGTCGCTGGCGGCCTTCGGGGTGTGCATGGGCCTCGCCCAGGCCTTCGGGCTGGGCTGGACCACGGCGCGGATCGGGACCCGGCGCACGGTGCTGCTGGGGCTCGCCTTCAGCGTGCTGACGCTGGGGGTCTACGCGATCGGGCCGGCGGCCTGGGTGATCTTCGCGATCCTGCCGCTGGTGGCGATCGGCGATTTCGCGCCCATGGCCATGTCCGCGATGATGAGCGCGCGCGTGGCCGAGGATCGCCAGGGCCGCCTGCAGGGCGTGATCGCGAGCCTGCATGGCCTGACCGCGGCCCTCGCCCCGCCGGTCTTCGCGGGGATCTTCGAGGCCTGGGCCGCGGCCGACGCCTCCCCCCGCGCGCCGGGCGCGCCCTTCGCGCTCGCGGCGGTCCTGGCGCTCGTGGCGCTGGCGGTGGTGGCGCGCACCCCGCGCGAGCGCCGGGACGGCGGGCCGCCCGCCGCCGCGCTGAAGCCTGAGCCGCTGGGCTGAGGCGCGGCCCGCCGGAAACGCCCGCGGCCGGCCGAGGGGATCGGCCGGCCGCGAGGTCGTTTCGCGCAGGGGCGGCGGGGCCTCCCGCCGCGCGCCTCAGTCGAAGCGGTAGAAGGCCTCGTAGATCGGGCGCAGCGTCTGCTCGGAGAACAGCGAGCTGACCGAGGTGTCGTTGGCCACGTTCAGGATCGCCTGCGCCATCATCGGGGCGACCGAGACGGTGCGGATGTTGTGCGCGCTCTTGGCCTCGTCCGAGAGCGGGATCGAGTCGGTGATCACCAGGCTCTCCATCACCGAGGCCTTCACCCGCTCGACCGCGGGGCCCGAGAGGACGCCGTGGGTGATGTAGGCGTGGACCGCCTCCGCCCCGTTGTCCTTCAGCAGGCCCGCGGCCTTGCACAGCGTTCCCGCGGTGTCGCAGATGTCGTCGACGATGATGCAGGTGCGGCCCTCGACCTCGCCGATGATGGTCATCTCGTCGACCTCGCCGGGGCGCGAGCGGCGCTTGTCGACGATGGCCAGGCCGAGGTTGAGGCGCTTGGCGAGCTCGCGCGCGCGGGCCACGCCGCCGACGTCGGGCGAGATGATCGTCACCTTCGAGAGGTCCTCGAAGTGGTGGCGGAT
This sequence comes from Albimonas marina, assembly GCF_029223255.1. Taxonomy (GTDB): domain Bacteria; phylum Pseudomonadota; class Alphaproteobacteria; order Rhodobacterales; family Rhodobacteraceae; genus Albimonas. The sequence goes on along the minus strand of NZ_JARHUC010000004.1, from coordinate 370,462 downwards.
GTCCATCGCGAAGACCGGCGAGGCGTAGAGGTTGTCGACGGGGATGTCGAAGAAGCCCTGGATCTGGCCGGCGTGCAGGTCGAGGGTCAGGACCCGGTCGATCCCCGCCTCGGTCATCAGGTTGGCGACCAGCTTGGCCGAGATCGGCGTGCGGGCCGCGGTGCGGCGATCCTGGCGGGCGTAGCCGAAGTAGGGCACCACCGCGGTGATCCGCGAGGCGGAGCTGCGCTTGAGCGCATCGGCGATGATCAGGAGCTCCATCAGGTTGTCGTTGGCGGGGTTGCAGGTGGACTGCAGGATGAACACGTCCTCGCCGCGGACGTTGTCGAAGATCTCGACGAAGATCTCCTTGTCGTTGAAGCGCTCGACGCGGGCGTTGGCCAGCTCCACCGGCATGCCGCGATAGACGGACATGCGGCGCGCGATGGCCTGCGCCAGCTCCATGTTCGCGTTGCCCGCGATGAGCTTGAGGTTGATGTCGGCCTTCATGGGTCCCCTCCGCCGGCGTCTGCCCCGGCGGCGCCTCGGCCCCGTCGCGGGGCGGCGGCCGCCTGCGGTCCCCGTAGCACCGGGGACCCGGATTGCAAAGGGCGCCCGGACGCGCCCGACGCCGCAGCGCACCATGACGCGACGAGAGCCAGGCGCGCGGAGGGCCGGGGGCCGGGGCCCGGAACGGGGACGGCAGGGCGGGGCGACGCGGCCGCGCAGCGGACGCGAGGGCCGCCCGGCCGCCCCCTGCGCGCCGGACCGCGGGCGGCGCCCCCGCCCTTCTCCCCTTGCCTTCGCGACCCGGCTCGGCATCTTGGCGGGAGCGAAAAGAATTAAGGGGAGCGAAGCATGCCGGAGATGGAGCTGCGCGGCCGGCGCCTCACGTGGCGGGCCGAGGGCATGGACAGGCCCGGCGCGCCGGTGCTGCTGGCGCATTGCTCGCTGGCGCACAGCGGGCTGTGGAAGCCGATCCAGGCGGCGCTGGCCGAGACCCGGCCCGTCGTCGCCGCGGACCTGCCCGCGCACGGCCGCTCGGACCCGCCGCCGGAGGGCGAGTCGCTCCAGCTCTTCGCCGCCGAGTTCTGCACCAGGCTGGCCGAGGATTTCGGCCGCCCCGTGCACCTGTGCGGCCTGTCGCTGGGCGGCGCCACGCTGGCGCGGGTGGCGTGGAAGCGCCCCGAGCTCGCCGCTTCGCTGACCATGATCGAGCCGGTGCTGTTCCACCTGCTGCACCCGCCCCACGTGCAGCCCGAGATCCAGGCCCCGCCCGCCGACGACGCCGAGCTCGAGGCCGACATGCGCGCCTTCGTGGGCCAGTGGGGCGCGCCCGGCCGAGATCCCTTCGGCGGCGAGGAGCGCTTCCAGCTCGCCAAGCGCTGCTTCCGCCTGCTGCGCGAGGACAACGCCTGGGTGATGGGCCGCCCGCCGGGCCAGATCGAGCTGAGCGACTTCGAGCGCTTCCGCCTGCCCGCCCTGCTGATCGACGGCGAGACCACCGAGGCCCGCGCCTCGGCCGTGGTGAGCGCGATCGCGGGCGCGATCCCCTGCGCGCGGCGGCGCACCATCCCCGGCGCCGGCCACCTGAGCCCGGTCAGCCATTGGCGCGAGGTGCTGGCGGAGCTCTCGGCCTTCTTCGACGCGGTGGACGCGGGCGCGGAGCGGGCGACGGCCTGAGCCCGCCCGCCGGGGCGGCGACTTCTTCTTCCCCAAGGGAAAAGAGGCGCGTTCGTCTACCGCTCTTTGGAACAGCGCTTCACCCGTCGGAGACGAGGACGTAGAATGAATGCGCCTTTTTGGGGCGATCGTGGGGTCCGCCGCGGCGCATTGCGGCATCGCGTCTTCATCTATTTGATTGCGATGCTGGCGCTGCAAATGCTCATGCGCTACGGATTCGTCGCAGACCGCCCCCCACCACAGGAACGCTGATGTTCGGTTTCTCCCGCCCCGATTCTCCTTCGGACGAAGACGATGTCTTCGACATGGAGTTCGTGCGGTCTCAGTTCCCCGCCTTCATGGAACCAAAGCTGGCCGGCTGGGCGTTCTTCGAGAACGCCGGCGGGTCCTATCCGTGTCTTCAGGTCGTCGACCGGCTGACCGAGTTCTACCGGCGCAACAAGGTGCAGCCCTACGCGCCATATCCCGCCGGCCGCGCCGCCGGCGAGCAGATGGACGAGAGCGCGACGGCCCTCGCGCCGTGGCTGGGCGTGCCGGAGGACTGGATCCACTTCGGCCCCTCGACCACGATGAACGTCTACGTCCTGTCCCGCGCCTTCCGCGAGACCTGGGACGAGGGCGCCGCCATCGTCGTCACCCAGCAGGACCACGAGGCGAACTCGGGCGCCTGGCGGCGGCTCGCCGACGCGGGCGTCGAGGTGCGCGAGTGGACGGTGGACGAGGCCGGGAGCCTGCAGGTCGAGACGCTGGCGGGGCTGTTGGCCGACGGGCGGGTGAAGCTGGTGGCCTTCCCGCACTGCTCGAACATCGTGGGCGAGATCAACCCGGCGGCCGAGATCTGCGCCATGGCGCGCGACGCGGGCGCGGTCTCGGTGGTGGACGGGGTGGCGATGGCGCCCCACGGGCTGCCGGACGTGGGCGAGCTGGGGGCGGACGTCTACCTGTTCTCGACCTACAAGACCTTCGGGCCGCACCTGGGCGTGATGGTCGCCTCGCCGGAGCTGGCGATGCGCCTGGCCAACCAGGGGCATTTCTTCAACGCCGCCCATCCCGGCAAGCGGCTGACGCCGGCCGGCCCGGACCATGCGCAGGTGGCCGCGGCGGCGGGGGTGGCGCACTACCTCGACGCCTTCGACCTGCACCATTTCCCCGAGGCCGATCCCGATCCGCGCGCCCGGCGCACCCGGGTGCGCACCCTGATCCGGGCGCGGGAGCGCAAGCTGACCGCGCCGCTGCTGGAGCATGTGGTCGACTCCGGCTTCCGGCTGCTGGGCCCGTCCGATCCGCAGACCCGCGCGCCGACGCTGGCCATCGACGTCGGGATGCCCGGCGAGACCGCGGCCGAACGGCTGGCGGGCAAGGGCGTGATGTGCGGGGGCGGGCATTTCTACGCCTGGCGGCTGATCGAGGCGCTGGGGCTGGCGCCCGAGCGCGGGGCGCTGCGCCTGTCGCTGCTGCACTACACCTCGCCCGAGGAGGTCGACCAGGCGATCGACGCGCTCGAGGCCCTCGCCTCGCGCGAGGTCTGAGGGGGTGCGGATCGTCGGCGGCCGGTTCCGCGGCGCGAAGCTGGCGGCGCCGGCCTCGGTGGGCGTGGCCGAGGACGGGGGCGAGGCGCGGCTGCGTCCGACCTCGGACCGGATGCGGGAATCGCTGTTCAACCTGCTCGCCCACGGCGGCTTCGCCCAGCCCGCGGCGCCGCAGGGGATGCGGGTGCTGGACCTCTTCGCCGGCACCGGGGCGCTGGGGCTGGAGGCGCTGAGCCGCGGCGCGGCGCGCTGCCAGTTCGTGGACGACCTGCCGGCGGCGCGGGCGCTGATCCGAACCAACGTCGAGGCGATGGGCCTGACCGGCGCCACCAAGATCTATCGCCGTGACGCCACGCGCCTGGGCCCCTGCCGGGGCGAGGCCTACGACCTGGTCTTCCTGGACCCGCCCTACGGCAAGGGCCTGGGCGAGGCCGCGCTGGCCGCGGCGCGCGACGGCGGCTGGCTCGCCCCCGGCGCCCTGGTCTGCTGGGAGGAGGCCGCCGAGGCGGTCGTCACCCCGCCCGAGGGCTTCGAGATCCTCGACGAGCGCCGCTACGGCGCCGGCGTCCTGCGCCTCCTGCGCGCCGCCTGACGGGCGCGCGCCGTCTTCCTTCATCGCCGACCGGCCGGGGAGCCGCCCTGCGGGCGGGACCGCGCCTACGGCGCGAGGGAAGGCAAGCCGCCCTGCGGGCGGACATCCGCCTTCGGCGGTTCCGCGTGCGCCGCGGGCCGCCCGCCGCCGCGTCTCGCGAAGACGCCGCCCCGTGCGCGCCGGGGTGGGCGGGCGGGAGGCGCGGACGGGGCGGCGGCGGGGTCCGGCCGGGCGGGACGCGGACGGGAGGGGCGGTCGGCGAGCGCTTCGCGCCGGGGCCGGAGCGCCGCCCTGCGGGCGGCGGGCGCGCCTTCGGCGCGGGCAAGGCGGAAAGCGGAGGGAAGGCGGAAAGGGGAGTTGGTCGGCGGCGCGAAGCGCGCTACCCCTTGGCGCGCACCCGCCCCCCGGGCGCCCCCGTTCCGCCGGACGGGGCCGACGCCAAGCTGAGGACCCAGCCATGACCATCGCCGTGGGCGACACCCTGCCGGACGCCACCTTCATCGCCATCGGGCCCAACGGCCCCGAGCCGAAGTCCACCTCGGACATCTTCGCCGGCCGCAAGGTGGCGCTGTTCGCCGTGCCCGGCGCCTTCACCCCGACCTGCTCGCTCAACCACCTGCCCAGCTTCGTCAACAATGCCGAGGCGCTGGCCGCCAAGGGGATCGAGGCGATCGTCTGCGTCTCGGTCAACGACCCGTTCGTGATGAAGGCCTGGGGCGAGTCCTCGGGCGCCTCGGCCGCCGGCCTGCACATGCTCGCCGATCCGCAGGCGGAGTTCACCAAGGCCATCGGCATGGACTTCACCGCCCCCCCGGCGGGGCTGATCAATCGCTCGAAGCGCTATTCGATGGTGGTCGAGGACAAGGTGGTGACGGCCTTCAACCTCGAGGAGACGCCGGGCAAGGCCGAGATCTCCTCGGGCGACGCGATGCTCGCCGCCCTCTGAGGGCGCGGCCGATCCAGGCCTGACGACGGGGGGAGCCGTGGCGCCGGCTCCCCCTTTTCCGTGCCGGGCGCCGAGCGGACGGTTCCAGGATCGCGAACCGGGCGCCGTCGGCTTCGGACGCGGCGAGGCGCGCGGCGAGGCGCTGCGGCGAAGCCCGGGCGGCCGATCCCGGCGCCGTCCGAGACGGCGGCGGCGGAAGACGGGCGTCGCGATCAAGGCGCGCAGCCCCTGTCCTTGCGCGCGCGTCCGGAGACGCGGGCGGGCGATCCGGCCTTGCCGGCGGTCCGCGCCGCGTCCGGCGGCGTCTCGGCGGCGGGCGGGGCTTCGGGCGCCCCGGGCGGCGGCGCGTCCGCGGCTGCGGCGCCCCCCTCCTCCCCTGCCGCGGGCTTCTGGCCGGCCGCCGGCGCGGCGCTTCGGGCGTAGCCGGCGCGGGCGGCGGCGCGGGGATCCTCGACCGTCGGCGGGGCGGCCGCCGGCGCCGGCGGCGCCTCTTCCAGCGCCTCGGCGAGGCGGCGGAAGCTCCCGACGACGCCCTCCGGCGCGGGTGAGGCGCAGAAGGCGTCGAGCGCGTCGTGGAGGTGCACGGCGCGGTCGGCCTCCGGGTCCGCCCCCTCGCGCCAGAGGCCGGCCTGGAGCATCGGCTCGGCCTTCTCGTAGAGGCCGAAGACCCGCCGGGCGCCGGCGATCAGGCGGTTCTCCTCGGCCGAGGCGCAGCCGGGCAGCGATCTTGAGACCGAGCGGCCCACGTCCACGGCCGGGAACCGCCCCCGCTCGGCGATGGCGCGTTCCAGGACCACGTGGCCGTCGAGCAGGCCGCGGGTCATGTCGGCCACCGGCTCCTCCATGTCCGAGCCCGCCACCAGCACCGAGAAGATGCCGGTGACGTCGCCGCGCTTCCCGTCCTCGCGCTCGGGGCCGGGACCGGCGCGTTCCACCAGTTCGGCCAGCATGGCGGCGGTGGAGGGCGGGTAGGCTCGGAGCGACGGGGGTTCGCCGGCGGTCAGGGCGACCTCGCGGTGGGCCTCGGCGAAGCGGGTCAGCGAATCGACCAGCAGCAGGACGTGGCGGCCGGCGTCGCGCAGGGTCTCGGCCGCGGCCATGGCGGTCCAGGCGGCGCGGCGCTTGACCAGGGGGGACTGGTCGGAGGTGGCGCAGACGACGATCGAGCGGGCCATGCCCTCGGGTCCGAGCACGCCCTCGGTGAACTCGCGCAGCTCGCGCCCGCGCTCGCCGATCAGGGCGAAGACCACGGCGTCGGCCTGCACCGCGCGCGCGAGCGAGGCGAGCAGGCTCGACTTGCCCACGCCCGAGCCGGCGAACAGCCCCACCCGCTGCCCCTGCACCAGCGGCAGCAGCGTGTCGAAGACCGAGAGGCCGGTGTCGAGCCGCGGCCCCAGGCGCGCGCGGCGCATCGGGTCGGGGGCGGGCGGGCGCAGGGGGACGGCGACCGCGCCCTGGCGCAGGGGGCGGCCGTCGAGGGGCGCGCCGAAGGCGTCGACCACCCGGCCGATCCAGGCCTCGCACGGGCGCAGGCCGGGGTCGGGGGTCAGGGCCACGGCGTCGCCCAGGCCCACGCCCTCGGCCGGGCCGTAGGTCATCACGCGCGCGACGCCGTCGCCCAGCGAGACGATCTCCCCCTCCAGCGGCGGGGCGTCGCGCAGGGCGACCTCGACCCGATCGCCGAGGCGCGCGCGGGGGGCGAGGCCGGCGGCGGTCAGCACGCCGCCGTCGGCGCGCACCACCCGGCCGATGCGCCGGATCGCGGCCACGCGGCGCAAGTCGGCGCCCAGATGCTCGATATCCAACGGTCGCTCCCCTCGCGGCTTCGGCGGGCGCGCGGGGCGGCGATCGGCCGATCCGGGCCCGCGCTTACTTCTTGTCAACGAACAGGGGTTAATCCCCGGTTTCGAGAACGCCGCCGGAGGAGAATCCCCGTCATGAGCGAAGGCCTCACGATCCTGTCCCTGTCCGAGGCGCTGGCCGACCACGCCGCGCGCCGGCAGGCGTTGATCGCCCGCAACGTGGCCCATGCGGACACGCCGGGATACCGGGCGGCCGACCTGACCGCCTTCTCCGACAGCTACGCCGCCCGCGCCGCCGTGGCCGAGAACCCGCCCTTCCGCCCCGCCGCCACGCGCGCCGGCCACGTGGAGGGCGCGGCGGACGCGCTGTCGGGGGCCGAGGTCCGCGCGGCCTTCCTGCCGGGCGCGGCCTCGCCCAACGGCAACACCGTGGCGCTGGAGGATCAGATGGTCCGCGGCGCGGAGGCGAAGCTCCAGCACGAGATGGCGCTGGGCGTCTGGCGCAAGACGCTCGACATCCTGCGCGCGTCGATGGAGCGGCCGCGGTGATCCCTCTTTTCCCTTCCCAGGACCGGAGATTCTCGTGACCGATCTCATCCAGTCCATGGCCGCCTCGGCCTCGGGCATGACCGCGCAATCCGCGCGGCTGCGCCTGTCGGCCGAGAACCTGGCCAACGCCGACACCCCCGGCTACCGGCGCAAGTTCGTCGAGTTCCACGCCCGCACGCCGGACGCCGAGAGCTCGGCCGCCGTCGCCGCGGGCCGGGTGCAGCTCAGCCGCAAGGAGCTGCCGAAGATCCACGACCCCGACCATCCGCTGGCCGACGCGCAGGGGAACTACGAGGGGTCGAACGTCGACCTGATGATCGAGATCGCCGACTCGCGCGAGGCGCAGCGCAGCTACGAGGCGAACCTGCGCCTTCTGGACCAGGCCCGGCAGATGACCCGCGGCCTGCTGGACCTTCTGCGCCGCTGACCGCCGAGCCGCCCCCCTGGTCCGCGCCCCCGCGCGGATCGCCCCGCCGCGCGCGACGCGCGCCCCCGAGACCTGCGCGCCCGATGCGCGCCCCTGACGCCGGAGACCGCCCATGCCCGCCGCCGACAGCCTCGCCGCCCGGATGTACCAGGGCCTCGCGCCCGCCATCGGCGCGCCGAGCCCCCAGACCCGCAGCCCCGGAGAGGCGCTCGCCGCCGCCGCCGGCGGCTTCGCCCAGGCCTTGAGGGAGGGCGAGACGACCGCGGTCAGGGGCCTCGCCGGCCAGGCCGACATGCAGTCGGTGGTCACCGCGCTGAGCTCGGCCGAGATCGCGGTGCAGACCGCGGTGACGGTGCGCGACAAGGTCGTCGAAGCCTATCAGGAGATCCTGCGGATGCCCGTCTGAGCCCTCCGGCCCGGGCCCTGGAACCGCCCGCGGGACCGCGCCGGACAGGCGCGGCGGACGGGCGGAGAACGAGGGACCGGGGGCCGTCGTCCCGCGCCGACGCGCGGCGTCGACGGCCCCCGAGCCTCGGCGGAACAGGACGCGGGCGGCGCGACGGATCGCGGTCCGGGCGCACGGCGCGGCCGAGAGAGGAGAGGCGACGCGGGACGCGCTTTCTCCCTCGCCGGCTGGCTCGGAGAAGGCCGAGGGACGTGCCGGCGCTCCCGGCGGCGACGGGGCGGCAGGCCGATCCGCGGCGCCCGCTCCGAGGCGGAGCGACCGAGCCGGGCCCGGCGACGAGCGGTCCGCGGGGCGCGCGGTCCTCCTGGACCTTCACACTTGAGGCGTGAAGCGATCTGGGCCGGCGACGACCTCTTCCGCTCAACGGCGCCTGATTGCGCCAGCCAGAGCCGGACATCTCGACGGAGCAGGCGGCGGCTCGTCTCCCGTCCGGGCAGGTCGGGGCGCACCGGACTCCCCCCCACCGCCTGGCCGCCGCCCGCAGGCCATCGGGGGGACCGCCCCTCATGCCGGCCGCCGCCCGACCCAACCGGGCGGCCCCACCCCCCGGTCGGGATCGCCCGACCGAAGCGCAGACCGCGCGGAGAGCGCCATGGACGACGTCACCCTCTACGACATGATGCGCCAGGGCCTGTGGGCGGCGATCATCGCCTCGCTGCCGATCCTGACGGTGGCGCTGGCCACGGGGCTCGCCATCGGCCTGGTGCAGGCGCTGACCTCGATCCAGGAGCTGACGCTCACCTTCGTGCCCAAGCTCGCCGCCATCGCCGCCACCTTCTGGCTGTCGATGGAGTTCATGGGCGCCGCCTTCCTCGACCTGTGGCGCGACCTGATCGTGCCGCTGATCGCCCAGGGCGGGTGACGCGCCATGCTCCGCAAGCTCTCCCGCCCCCGGCGCCCAGCCCCCCCCGCCTTGCAGACCCGGCGGACCGACGCCGCGGATCGCCCGGCCGAGACCCGCGCGAGGCCGGGTCCCGTCACCCGTTCAGTCCGGTCCGTCCTGCGCCGGCTCGCGCAGACGCTCGCCTTGGCGCAGCCGCTGGTCCCCGTCGCGGCGGAGCGGCAGGCCCTCGGCCCCACGGAGCGGCAGGTCCGCTCCCCGGCGGAGCGAACGCCGCCCCTCCGCCGCCTCCGGCGGCGAAGCGCGCGCGAAGCGCCCGCCTGCGCCGACCTCGGGCCTAACCCCGAAGGTCTCCGCATCGCCTCGCGCGATGAGGCGCGCGCTTGTCGCCGGCCCGCGGGGATGCCTCCGGCCGCTTCCCCGGGCCCCGCCGGATCGCACGACGTCCACGCGCTCCCCCGCCGCCTCCGGCGGCGAGGCGCGCGCGCAGCGCGCGCCTGCGCGGCGCTCGCCGGTCTTCTCCTGACCTGCCTCGCCGCGACGCCCGCCCTCGCCACGACCGCGCGCGAGGACCGGGCCTTCACCTTGGCGGGCCTTTGCGAGGCGGCGGCGGAGCGGGCGGCGCGGGCCGAAGGGGTGCCGCTGGAGCTGATGCGCGCCATCTCGCTGGCCGAGACGGGGCGCCCGCTCGACGGGCGCCTCGCGCCCTGGCCCTGGACCGTGAACATGGAGGGGGAGGGCCGCTGGTTCTCGACCCCCGAGGAGCTGCTGACCTGGGTCCGCCGCAGGCAGTCGCAGGGCGCGCGCTCCTTCGATCTGGGGTGCTTCCAGGTCAACCACCTCTGGCATGGCGCCGCCTTCGAGGGGCTGGAGGACATGCTGGATCCCGAATCCAACGCCCGCTACGCCGCCCGCTTCCTGCGCGCCCTGCGCGAGGAGACCGGGAGCTGGGAGGTCGCCGCCGGCCACTATCACTCGCGCACCCCCGACCTGGCGCAGCGCTACCGCGCGCGGGTGCTGGCGATGGCCGCCGACCTGCCCGACCCGTTCGCGCCGGAGGCCGGGCCGATTCCCGGCCTCGACGCGCCCGGCGGGCGGCCCGCCTGGTGGTTCGCCTCGCTCTCGCCGCTCGAGCGCACGCCGGGCCTGGCCGAGGCGCCCCCCGCCGCCGCGACGACCCTGCCCGGCGAGAACCCGGCCGAGGACGCGCGCGCCGACGCCCGCGCCGCCAGCCTCGCCCATGCCTGGCTGAGCGCGGGGCGCGCGCCCACGCCGCCGGATGCGCAGCGTCCGCTGCTCGCCGCGCCGGCCGGCGGCGGGCTGCTCCGGCGCGCCTCGCCCCTGATCGAGGCGCGCTGATGGGCGGCTGGTCGATCCGCAACCTCTATCACCCCACCGTCCTGATGGCGCTGGCGCTGATGGCGGTGATCGTGATGATGATCCTGCCGATGCCCGCCTGGGTGCTGGACGTGGGCCTGGCGGCGAGCTTCGGGCTCGCCATCCTGATCTTCACCAACACGCTGTTCATCGAGCGGCCGCTGGACTTCTCCTCCTTCCCCACGATCCTGCTCGCCTCGCTGATGCTGCGGCTGAGCCTGAACGTGAGCTCCACCAAGCTGATCATCGGCGAGGGGCACACCGGCACGGGCGCCGCGGGCGACGTGATCGAGGGCTTCGCGATGTTCGTGATGGGGGGGTCGCTCTATCTCGGCCTCGTCGTCTTCGGCGTACTGCTGATCGTGAACTTCATCGTCATCACCAAGGGCGCGGGCCGCATGGCCGAGGTGGGGGCGCGCTTCGCGCTCGACGGGATGCCGGGCAAGCAGCTGGCGATCGACTCCGACATGGCCGCCGGCGCGATCTCCCACGACGAGGCGAGGAAACGGCGCAAGATCGAGCAGGAGGAGACGACGTTCTTCGGCTCGCTCGACGGCGCCTCGAAATTCGTGAAGGGGGACGCGGTGGCGGGCCTCCTGATCACGCTCCTGAACCTGCTGGTGGGGCTGGCGGTGGGGGTGCTGGGGCATGACATGCCGCTGGGGCTGGCCTTCCAGACCTACGCGATCCTGACGGTGGGCGACGGGCTGGTGACCCAGATCCCGGCGGTGATCATCTCGATCGCCACGGCGCTGCTGCTGGCCAAGGGCGGCATGATGGGCTCGGTCGACCGGGCGCTGATCGGGCAGCTGGGCGGGTTCCCGGCGGCGCTGGGGACGGTGGCGGCGCTGATGGCGGGCTTCGCCCTGGCGCCGGGCCTGCCGTTCACGCCCTTCCTCGGCGGGGCCGTCCTGCTCGCCGCCGCCGCCTGGTTCGCCGCCCGCGCCGCCGCCGCCCAGAAGGCGGAGGAGGAGACCCCCGCCGCCCGGGCCGAGGCCGCGCCGGCCGAGCGTCCGCTGGGCGACGTGCTGGACCTCGACGAGATACACGTGGAGTTCGCGCCCGACCTGGTGCCCATCGTGATGGACGACGCCACGGGCCTCGGCGCGCGGATCGCCAACATGCGAAGTCACGTGGCGCAGGTCTACGGCGTGGTGATCCCGGAGATCCGCCTGACCGACGAGGACGCCCTGCCGCCCGGGACCTACGCGATCCGCATCCAGGGGGTGGAGATCGCCCGCGCCACGCTGGAGCCGCGCAAGGCCCTGGTGCTGCTGGGCGAGAACGCCGACGCCGCCCCCCCGGGCCGCGACGTGAAGGAGCCGGTGTACGGCGCCCCCGCCCGCTGGATCGAGCCCGACCAGCAGGAGGAGGCCGCGATCCTGGGCCTGCCGGTGGTGAGCGCCACCGAGGTCGTGGCGACCCACCTGCTGGAGACGGTGAAGGAGAATTTCGCCCGCCTGTTCTCGCGGCGCGGGCTGCGCAAGCTGCTGGACAGCTTCGTGAAGGTCTCGGACCCCCAGCGGGCGGAATCCAACCGGCGGATCCTGGACGAGTTCATCCCCGACAAGGTGCCCGTCGACCTGCTGCAGACCATCCTGCGCCTGCTGCTGGAGGAGCGTGTCTCGATCCGCAACCTGCCCCTGATCCTGGAGGCGATCGCCGAGGCGAAGCCGGTCCTCGTCGCCCCCGAGGCGATCGCCGAGCATGTGCGCCAGCGCCTGGGCTTCCAGATCGTGGCCGAGCTGCTGGAGGAGGACGGCGCCCTGCCCCTGATCCAGCTGAGCCCGGAGTGGGAGGAGACCTTCGCCGCCCACGAGCTGCGCGACGGAGAGGGGGCGGGCGACGTGGCCCTGCCGCCCTCGGAGTTCAACCGGCTCGCCGCGGCGGTCGCCGACCGGGTGGCGCGCGCGGGATCGGAGGGCCGGTATCCCGCCATCGTCACCTCGACCCGCCGAAGGCGTTTCCTGCGCACGGTCCTGTCGGCGAAGGGCGTGCGCAACCCGGTGCTGAGCTTCGAGGAGATCGGCGCCAACGGCCGCCCCACCCTGCTGGGGCAGGCATGACGATGGACGCGTTCGCCCCCGGTCGCCGGCGGACGGCGGCGGCGCGCGCGCCGGGCCGCGCCCGGGAACCGGGAGGGCGGCTCGCGGCCGATGGGTCGAGGCGGTCCGGGCGCATGGCTCGGTCCCCCCTTGTTCGCGAAGGGCTCCGCCAGGACCGGAGGCGCGGCGCGCCCGCCCGCGGAGGGTCTCCGCGGGGTGGGAGGGGCGCCGCGCCCGGCCGCTATGGATGAGACGATGACCACGCTCGCGCGCGTCTGGCCCGAGCTGACGCGGCTGATCCGGCTGGACGACGCGCCGATCCATGCGCTGACGGCGCTGTTCGTGCGGGTGGGGGCGATCGTCTCGCTGCTGCCCGGTTTCGGGGAGCGGACGCTGCCGATGCGGGTGAAGCTCGCGGTCGCGCTGGGCTTCGCGCTGTTGCTGTTCCCGGCGCTGGCGCCGCTGGCCCGGGCCGCGGCGGCGGCCGATCCGGGGCTGGCGGCGGGGGAGCCCTTCGCGCTCCTGCGCGTCTTCGCGGCCGAGGCGCTGACAGGCGTCGCGCTGGGGATCGCGGCGCGCCTGCTGGTGATGTCGCTGCAGCTCGCCGGCGCCATCGCGGGGCAGGCGACCTCGGTCAGCCAGATCGCGGGGGCGCAGGTGACCCCCGATCCGATGCCCGCGGTGGGCGCGCTGCTGACGGTCGGAGGCATCGCGCTCGCGATGGCGCTGGGGCTGCCGGTGAAGGCGGCCGTGCTGATCCTGCGCTCCTACGAGGTGGTGCCGCTGGGCGGCGTGGCGCCGCCCGGGGACCTGGCGCAATGGGGCGTGGCGCGGGCGGGGGCGGCCTTCGGGCTGGCCTTCTCGCTGGCGGCGCCCTTCGTGGTCGCCTCCTTCGCCTACAACCTGGCGCTGGGGGCGCTGAACCGGGCGATGCCGCAGCTGATGGTGGCCTTCGTCGGCGCCCCCGCGATCACCATGGGCGCGCTGGTGATCCTGTGGATCGGCGCGCCGGAGATGCTCGCCCACTGGTCCGAGAGCCTCGACGAGGCGCTCGCCTTCCCGTTCCGGAGCCCGTGAGATGGCCGGAGGCGAGGACGGCGGCGAAAAGACCCACGAGCCGACGCCGCGCAAGCTGGAGGACGCGCGGCGCAAGGGCGAAGTCGCGAAATCCGCCGACGTGGGCGTGGCCGCGATCTACATCGCGATGCTGGCGACGGTGGGGGCGTTCGGCGGCTCGGCGGCGGTGGGGGCGGGCTCGGTCCTGGCGGGGTTCGTCGAGAACGCCGACCAGCTCCAGGGCAAGGTGCTGGGTCCCGGCGGCGCGCTGCTGTCGGCGCGCGCTGTGGGGCAGGCCGTCGCCCCGGCGCTGCCCCTGCTGCTCGCGCCCTTCGTTGCGGCGGTGCTCGCCTACGCGGCGCAGATGGCGATCGTCTTCGCGCCCTCGAAGCTGGCGCCCAAGCTCTCGCGCATCGACCCGATCGCCAACGCGGGCAACAAGTTCGGGCCCACCGGCCTGGCGGAGTTCGCGAAATCCACCGTCAAGCTGGTGGCGATCTCAATCATCCTGGCGCTGTTCATGGCGGCGGAGGCGGACCGGATCGTGGCGCTGGTGCGCGCCGATCCGCTGGCGATCGGGCCCGAGATGGTGCGCGTGGGGGTGGCGCTGCTGGCGACCATCGCCGCGGTGGCGGTGATGATCGCGGCGGCCGACCTGCTGTGGCAGCGCTTCGACCACGCCCGCAAGCACCGGATGTCCTTCCAGGAGCTGAAGGAGGAGATGAAGGAGTCCGAGGGCGACCCCCACCTGAAGGGGGAGCGGCGCCGGCGGGCGGAGAAGATCGCCTCCAACCGCATGATGGCCGAGGTGCCGAAGGCCGACGTGGTGATCGTGAACCCGACCCACGTCGCGGTGGCGCTGAAATGGTCGCGCCGGCCGGGCTCGGCCCCCGAATGCGTGGCCAAGGGGGAGGACGCGGTGGCGCTCGCGATCCGGGAGAAGGCGCAGGAGGCGGGCGTGCCGATCCACCACGATCCCCCCACCGCCCGCGCCCTGCTGGCGACGGTGGAGATCGGCGAGGAGGTGGCGCCCGAGCACTACAAGGCCGTGGCCGCCGCGATCCGTTACGCCGAGAAGATGCGGGCGCTGGCCCGCGAGAAGGGATGGGGCTGAGCGATGGGCAGGCGGGTGAAGGCCTATGCGCGGCTGGCGGAGCTGGCGCGGATCGCGGAGCTGGCGCGGCTCGCGCGCTTGGGGGAGGAGGCGCGGGCGCGGGACACGGCCGCGGCGGCCGCGGCCAACCGCAAGGCCCGCGCGGCGGCGGAGGAGGCGAAGCTCGCCGCCGCCGCGGACGCCGCCCCGCCCGAGCTCGCCGCCGCCGCCCGCTGGCGCGAGGCCGAGCGCGCCCGCATCCGCGAGGCGGTGCGCGCGGCGGACGCGGCCGAGGCCTCGGCCGACCGCGCCCGCGACCACGCCGCCGAGGGCCTCGCCCGTCGCCGGGCGCTGGAGGACCTGGTCGAGCGCGCCCGCGCCGAGCGGGACCGCGCCGCGCAGAGGCGGCGGGAGCAGGACGGACAGCCGGGCTGACGGACGGGCGCGCGCGGCGCCGCGCCCCGGACCTGATCCGGGGCCTCTGCGCGCCCGCCACGCCCCGGACTTGATCCGGGGCCTCTGCGCGCGCGTCGCGCGGCGAGCGGGTTCAGGACGGCGCGGGGTCCCGGACGCGCCCGGAAGGACGGTCGCGGAGCCTGCGGCCCGGGCGATCCGGCAAGGGCGCGCTTGGGGAACGGGTCGGGAGGGGCCCCGCGTCGGGCCGGGGCGGCCTTGCGGCGCGGCCGGCGCCGGCTCAGGGCTGCGCCCAGCCGGCCCCGTCGTTGCGGTAGACGATCAGGCCCAGGGCGGTGGAGACGATCAGGTCGCGCCCGCCCCGCCCGCCGGTGGCGGCGGCCTGGAGGTCGAAGCCGACGAGGCGGCCCGCCACATAGGGCGGGTCCTGGCGGCCGAGGCCGCCGAGGATCCAGTGCTGGCAGCCCTCCGGCCCGCAGAAGTCGGGGGATAGGCCCTGCACCACCGCTTCCTCGGCGCCGTCCTCGTCGAGGTCGACCGCGCCCACGCGGAAGGCGTCGGGGAGCACCCCGACCCGGCCCTCGGCGCCGCGGATCTCGGCCCCGTAGAACCACAGGAAGGCGGCGTCGATCGCCTCGGGCATCGGGTCGTCGAAGGCGTACCAGGCGATGGCCGAGGGGCCGTCGCCGTAGCCGCCGAAATCCTCCAGCGAATAGGCCTGCGGGTCGGCGTCGCCAAGGTCCTCCTGGTAGGCGGCGCCGCCGTATTTCCACACGATCGGCGCGCCGCCCTGCTCGATCACCACGTCGCGCCAGCCGTTGGTGGTGGAGGGGCCGAGGCGCGCCACGCCCGCGGTCTCGAGCACCTGCACCCAGCCGTCGGGCGTCTCCGACAGGGCCCAGACGCCGCAGACCGGGGTCTGGCCGCGGTCGCCGAAGGCGGCGGCGCCGGCGCAATGGGCGGGGGAGCGGCCGACGGCCACCAGCTCGACCGGGTCGGCGCCGTTCAGCTCGCAGCGGGCGAAGCGGAACAGGGCGTCGGCGGCGATCCCGAGGCGCGCGGCCTCGGCGAAATCGGGGCCGAAGCGTTCCTCGACCAGGGCGCGCTCGTCGCGCGAGAGCTCGACGCGGGTCAGCTCGGCGAGGATCTCGCCGCCGCCGCGTCCGACCTCGACGCAATCGGCGAGCGCCGGCGAACCGAGGCCGGCGAGGAGGAGGGGGAGAATCAGGGGCGCGCGCATGGGCGGACGCTATGGGCAGGATTCGCGCCGGCGCAACGGGGTGCGAATCGCTCGCACCGAGGCGGCCGCGGGGCGTCGCATCCGCGCCTCACCCCGCGGGAGCGGACGGGACCCGGACGCCGCCCGCGCGGGCGGGCGGGGGTCAGAAGCTGCGCGACAGGATCATCCATACCGACGGTCCCGGCTCCTCGATCGCGTGGCGGCCCACGCCCAGCTCCGCCGCCGCGGCGGCGTCGGGGCCCAGGCCGCTGAGCCGCGCGCCGGCCCGCCACGCCGCGGCCTGAAGGTCGCCGTCGGCGGGCTCGGCCAGGGTGGCGGCGGCGAAAAGCTCGGCCTGGGCGGCCGGTCCGGCGGCGGGGGCGGCGCGCGCGAGCGTCAGCGCGGCGGTGGTCGACCGCTCCTGCACGGCGCCCCGGTTCCAGCCGGCGCGGGCGACGGCGTGGGCGGCCTCGGCCCGCATCCGGGCGCGGCGGGTGAGCTGGGCCTCGGCGGCGAGGCGCAGCTCGGCGCGGGCGGAGCGGTCGCCGGCCTCGGCCGCGCGGGCCTCGGCGCCGGCGCCGAACTCCACGGCCGCGGCGTCGCGGCCGGGGCCCAGCGCCACGCGCTGGGTGAGGGAGGCGCGCAACGCCTGCCAGTCGGCGCCGAGGTCGGCGGCGATCTCTCCGCTGGCGCGCATCGCGTCGGCGGCGGCCTCACCGCCCAGGGCGGCGACGGCGCGGGCGGGGGCGTCCTCCCAGTTCATCAGCTCGAACCGGGCGAAGCGGGCGTAGGCGGCCTCCTCGCCGCGCAGGCGCTCGGTCACCTCCAGGCGGGCGACGCTCCAGGCGCGGTCGGCAGGGGCGGCGGTCATCCGGGCGGCGACGCGGGGGCCGGCGAGGTCGAACAGCGCCGGCGGCGGGGCCGCGAGGGGGCGGTCCTCTCCGGGCAGGCCCATGTCGATGTCGAAGGCCATGGACCATTCGCGGCGCGGGCCGCAGCGGGCGGCGACGTCGGCCTCCGCGTCCTCGAAGGCGCCGGGCGCGAGACGGGAGCGCTGCGGCTCGACCCGGGTCAGCTCCGAGCGGGCGGCGGCGCAGTCCCCGGCCATGGCCGCGGCGCGGGCGAGCGCGAGGCGCGGGCGCGGCAGGTCGGGGCGCCGCTCGGCCAGCGCGCGGAAGGTGGCGGCGGCCTGGGCCCAGCGGCGGGCGAGCATGGCGGCGCGGCCGCTCTGGAAGCCCTGGTCCCAGGCGGCGTCCGAGGGGATCGGAGCGGCGGCGACCGAGAGCGCGGCGGGCGCGGCCGGAGCCGCGCGGGCGCGCATCGTCTCGGCCCGGGCGGGGACGCGGAGCGAGCCGTCGGGCGCCGCGCGCCAGCCGCGCAGGCCCGGCGCGGGGGCGCGGGTCAGCGCGCCCAGCCCGTCGAGCCAGGCGGCCTCCTCATCGAGGGGCAGCGCGGCGGAGGGGCGCGGATCGGGGAGGGCCATGACCGGCCGGGCGGGCGGTTCGGGCGCGCGCAGGGGCGCGGCCGCCGCGGCGGCCGAGGCCAGGAGGATCAGGAGCGCGCCCAGCGGCGCCGTGCCTGTCGTCAGAGCCGTCATCCGGCGTCCTCCGCGTCGTTCGGAATCCGCCCCCCGGGAGCTACCTTGCCGGAGGTCGGTTGGCGCCGCAATCCCGCCGCAATTGCGGCCGGCGCATTTCCGACGCGCCGCGTCGGTCTGCCGCAGCCGCGCAAAGCCTTGATTTCGGGATGCGATTCCGACGTTCGGAGATCATTCAGGAATGCGAAACGACGCGCGCGGAGCCCGAGCGAGGCGCCCGGAACGCAGAACGCCGCGGGCGGGGCCCGCGGCGTTCGGATGTCAGGTTCGGCGTCCGGGCGGACGGCCCGGGCTTCAGGCCTTCCTGAGGACCCGGCGGCCCAGCAGCTCGGCGATCTGGACGGCGTTCAGGGCGGCGCCCTTGCGCAGGTTGTCCGAGACGCACCAGAAGTTCAGGCCGTTCTCGATCGTGCCGTCCTGGCGGATGCGCGAGATGTAGGTCGCGTATTCGCCCACGCACTCGATCGGGGTGACGTAGCCGCCGGCCTCGCGCTTGTCGACGACCATGATCCCGGGCGCCTCGCGCAGCAGCTCGCGCGCCTCGTCCTCGTCCAGGAACTCCTCGGTCTCGATGTTGATCGACTCCGAGTGGCCGACGAAGACCGGGACGCGCACGCAGGTGGCGGTCACCTTGATCTTCGGATCGACGATCTTCTTGGTCTCGGCGACCATCTTCCACTCTTCCTTCGTCGAGCCGTCGTCCATGAAGACGTCGATGTGGGGAATGACGTTGAAGGCGATCTGCTTGGGATAGACCGAGGGCGCGACCTCCTGGCCGGGGACGTAGAGGCCCTTGGTCTGGTTCCACAGCTCGTCCATCGCCTCCTTCCCCGAGCCCGAGACGGACTGGTAGGTCGAGACGACGACGCGCTTGATCGTGGCGCGGTCATGAAGCGGCTTCAGCGCCACCACCATCTGCGCGGTCGAGCAGTTGGGGTTGGCGATGATGTTCTTCTTGGAATAGCCCTCGATCGCGTCGGGGTTAACCTCGGGCACGATCAGGGGGACGTCGGGGTCGTAACGGTAGAGCGACGAGTTGTCGATCACCACGCAGCCCGCCGCCGCCGCCTTGGGCGCGTAGACCTTGGTGGCGTCCGAGCCGATGGCGAACAGCGCCATGTCCCAGCCGGTGAAGTCGAAAGTGTCGAGGTCCTTGGTCTTGAGAGTCTTGTCGCCGAACGAGCACTCGGTCCCCAGCGATTTGCGGGAAGCCAGAGCGACGATCTCGTCGACGGGGAATTCCCGCTCGGCGAGGATGTTCAGCATTTCGCGGCCCACATTGCCCGTGGCGCCGACGACGGCGACTCGGTAGCCCATAAGATCCAGCCCTTCCGGCTTCCATTGACAGAGGCGGGCATTTAGCGCGGACCGGACGGAAAGGGAAGGTTTCGCGGCGGAATCGCGCAGCGCGATACGCGATGCGGGCGATCACGCGAGAGCGCGGAAGCCTGGCGAACCAAGGGGGAGGGACGATCGCGATCGACGAGAGGCGGCGACTCGCGCGGGGTCGGCGCAGGCCTTCAGGTCAGCCCCGCCGGCGGCTGGGGACCTGGGCCAGGCCGGCCCCGACGGGACCGGCCGCCTCGCCTCGCGCCGCCGGCGGCGCAGGGCGCATCAGTCGCAGATCTCGAACATCTTGGTGATCGAGACCCAGGAGTTCTTCAGCGAGAACTCGGACGCGACGCCCTTGTGGCCCTTGACGTTGATCTTCACGTCGTAGGCGCGCTTCATCCACTCGGTCAGCTCAGACTTGGGGCCGAACGGGTCGGTGTAGAAGCCGTCGGGATCCCAGCTGAGCGTGCGCGAGATCTTGTTGCGGCCCTTGTCGAAGTTGAACACGACGTCGATCGAGCCGCCCTGGATCGCGCCGCGGTCGGCTGCGGGCAGCACGTAGACCAGGTAGCCCTTGCGGTCGGTCTTGTTGCAGACCACGGCGAAGCGCCCCTCGCCCTTCGAGGTCACCTGGGCGATGGCGCCCCGGTTGATCTTGTGGGCCGTCCAGACGTCGCGGCGCGCGTCGGGAAGGTTCACCGCCCAGGCCGGCGCCACCGCCGAAACCGCCATAATCCCCGCGAGCACCGTCGCGGCCAGACGCTTCGTCATGCGAGCCGTCTCCTTCATGCATTCGACTTTGCGGACCATACATCGCTTGGACGCGAAACCAAGCGCATCCGGCGGTCCGCGGCGCCGGTCTTCGTTCGATTTGAACGGTCGGCGCGGGCGGCGCCGTCGGCCGCCGCGTGCACGAAATCGTGCGCGAAATGGCGCCAGGCGCCTGCCGCCGCATACGAAAGCCGCGCACGAAAAGGGCCGCGCACGACTGGCGTGCGCGGCCCGGATCTTGCGGCGTCGGATCAGGCGATCCGGGCGCCGAGGCGCTCTCGTCCGGGGCTCAGCAGCCCGCGAACATCGCCTCGATCGACCGCCAGGAGTCCTTGAGCGTGAAGTCGCTCTCGACGCCCGGGTGGTCCTTCACGTTGATGCGCACGTCGTAGTAGCGCTTCATCGCCTCGGCGAGCGAGGAGTTCGGGCCGAACGGATCGGTCCAGTACTGGCCGGCCTCGTTCCAGGTCATCGTGCGCTCGATCTTCTCGGTCCCGTCGAAGGTGAACACGACATCGAGCTTGTCGCCGTCGGCGCGGACCTCGTCACGGGCGGCGGCGGGCGTGCGGTAGAAGACGGCGCCCTTCTTGTCGCCGGGGGTGCAGTAGACCGCGAAGCGGCCCTCGCCCTTGGCGTTGATCTGCGCGAGGTGGCCCTCGGTGATCGTGTGGGCGGTCCAGTGCTCCTTGCTCGCGTCGGGCAGGCCCACGCCGGCCACGGCGGGAACGGCGACGGCGCCCGCGGCGAGCGCGGCGGCGATGCCCAGGGCGAAGCGGTTCGGGCGGGTCATGTGGTACCTCCTGTTCCTTTGGCGCGGCAGGCGCGATCGCTCGCGGCCCGCTGCGCCGGTATGCAGAGATTTGCAACCGATCGTGGCGCCTTCGCGTCAGCTTGCGGCGGTTTTCCGGGCCATTTCGCGCCGGTTTCTGGAGGCGCGCGCCGGCGCCGCTCCGGCCCGCGGGCCGGCGACGGGGCCGGTTTTCCAATCGGCGCCAACCGCTTCCAGCCGCGGGCCAGGGCTTCCAAAGATGCCGACCGGCCGCGGTTGAGGGGCGGCCCCCGCGCCCGCTAGCTGGGCGGCGGGAGGCGTCGCATGGGGCGGCGTCGCCGGGGGCCCGTCGTTGGGGCGACGGGCGGGGGGAAGAACCATGACCATGCTCGCCAGAACCGCCGCCGCAGCCGTCGCGGCCGGCGCCGCCGTCCTGCTGTTCGCCGGGAAGGCCGCCGCCTTCTCGGTGCTGGTCGTGGACGGGATGAGCACGAGCGCCTCGTCCTCGGTCACGCGCGACATCGTCTACCAGCTCAAGACCCTGCAGGCCGAGGCCGGGAACACGGTGACGGTGGCGGACGCGACGCCGATGGACCTGAGCGCCTACGACCAGGTCTGGGACGTGCGCTATTCCGCCGTCGGCTCCCTGACCGGGGCGGAGCGGGCGGCCTACCTGGACCTGCTCGACGCGGGCAAGGGCCTGTTCCTGGTCGGCGAGAACGCGAGCTTCGCCGACCGCAACGCGGCCGTGCTGTCGCTGGTGGCCGACGCCGGGGGCGGCGCGCTGGGCACGCGCTACGTCTCCGACGTCCAGAGCGTGGAGGCGCCCTTCGACGGGCCCGCCGCGGTCGGGACGATCGAGTATCTCAGCCCCAACGGCCTGACCTCGGCCGGGAGCGGCCGGTGGATCACCCGGGCGGGCGCGAGCGGCACGGGGGTCGCCTGGGGCTCGGGCGCGCTGAGCGGCGGGCGCGGGACGCTGGCGGTGATGATGGACGCGAACGTGCTGCAATGGGGCCGGGGCGCGGAGGCGGAGGCCCTGGTGCGCAACCTGATCGGGTTCATGGACGCCTCGGTGACCCGGGGAACCGCCCCCGTGCCCCTGCCCGCGCCGGCGCTGATGCTGGGGCTGGGCCTCGCGTCGCTGGCCGGCTTCCGGCTTCGCCCCCGCCTCCGTCGCAGGGGTTGAGGCGGGGCGCCGCCGCGTCGCCGGCCCGGCCCTGCGAGAGACCGTTTCGCGCCGCCGCGCGGCAGGCTAGAACGGGGGCATGAGCAGTCTCTTCGACGCCCCCGACCCGCCCTCCGATCCCGCCTCCGGCCCCGGAAACCTGCCCGAGCTGTCGGTCTCCGAGCTCTCGGGCGCGGTGCGCCGGGTGGTGGAGGGGGAGTTCGGGCGCGTGCGCGTGCGCGGCGAGGTGGGGCGCGTGTCGCGGCCCCGCTCGGGGCATGTCTATCTCGACCTGAAGGACGACCGGGCGGTGCTCGCCTCGGTGATCTGGAAGGGGCAGGTGGGCAAGCTCTCGGTGCAGCCGACCGAGGGGGACGAGGTGGTGGCCACGGGCCGGCTGACCACCTTCCCCGGCCAGTCGCGCTACCAGCTGGTGATCGAGGAGATGAGCCTCGCCGGCATGGGCGCCCTGCTGGCGCGGTTGGAGCGGCTGAAGGCGGCGCTGGCCGAGGAGGGCCTGTTCGCGGCCGAGCGCAAGAAGCCCCTGCCCTACCTGCCCGAGGTGATCGGGGTGGTGACCAGCCCCTCGGGCGCGGTGATCCGGGACATCCTGCACCGGCTGGCGGACCGGTTCCCGCGCAAGGTGCTGATCTGGCCGGTCGCGGTGCAGGGCCAGGCCTGCGCGGGCGAGGTGGCGCGCGCCATCCGCGGCTTCAACGCGCTGGCGCCGGGGGGCCGCGTGCCCCGGCCGGACGTGCTGATCGTGGCCCGCGGCGGCGGCTCTGTCGAGGATCTGTGGGGCTTCAACGAGGAGGCGGTGGTGCGCGCCGCCGCCGACAGCGCGATCCCGCTGATCTCGGCGGTGGGGCACGAGACGGACACCACGCTGATCGACTTCGCCTCCGACCGCCGGGCGCCCACGCCGACCGCGGCCGCGGAGCTGGCGGTGCCGGTGCGGGCCGAGCTGATGGCCGCCCTCGCGGGGCTGGAGGAGCGTCGCGTGCGCGCCGCCGCCCGCGGCCTCGCCGACCGGCGGGAGCGTCTGCGCGCGCTCGCCCGGGTGCTGCCCCGCCCCGAGGCGCTGCTGGCCGAGCGCGCCCAGCGGCTGGATCTCGCGGCCGAGCGTCTGCCGCGCGCGTTGGTGGCCGGGGTGCAGGGGCGGCGCGCGGCGCTCGGCTCGGGCCGCGGCGGGCGGTTCGGACCGGCGCTGCTGCGGATGCTGGTGGCGCGCAAGCGCGACCGGCTGGACGGCCTGCGCCTGCGCCCCGCGCCGCTGCGCGCCGAGATCGGCCGGCGGCGGGAGCGCCTGGGCGCGCTGGCCGCCCGGCTCGACCGCGCCGGCGGCCTCGCGATCTCGCGGGAGCGGGAGCGGTGGGACCGCACCCAGCGCCTGCTCGAGAGCCTGAGCTACAAGCAGACGCTCGCGCGCGGCTACGCGGTGGTGCGCCTCGACGGCGCGCCCGTCGGCCGCTCCGCCGCCCTGCCCGAGGGCGCCGCCGTGGAGATCGAGTTCGCCGACGCCCGCCGCGCCGCCGCGCTGGATCCCGCCGGCACGCCTGCAGGCGGAGCCTCCCCGCCCGAGGCCGAGCCCCCCGCGCCGAAAGCCGCGAAGCCCCCGGCGAAGCCGAAGACGCCCCCCACCTCTCCCTCGGAGGCGCCCGCCAAACGCCCGCCCAAGCAGGGCGACCTCTTCGGCTGAGGCGCCCACGGCGCGACGCCCGGGGTCCGCGCGAAGCGCCTGTTCTTCGGAGCCGTCTCTCGCTGATGCCGTGAAGAGCGACTCGCCCGCCGGGGTCCAGGATCGCGAAGCGACCCCCGAAGGGGGCTTGTCCTTGACCCCGGCGGGCGAGTCGCTCAGGCATCTTCAGCGAGAGACGGATCCGAAGGACAGGCGCCGCCCCTGTTCTTTGGTGAGTCAGGAGCCCGCCGGAGGCTCCCGGACCGAGCCTACAAAGCCCGCCCCATCGCCTCGGCGAGCAGCCGGTCCGACGCCGCCTCGATCTCCCCCTCCACCTGCGCCATCGCCTGGGAGCGGGTGAGCCCCGCCGGCACGCGATCCAGGAACTCCACGACCGCGAGGCCCGGCCGGCGGGCGATCTCCGCCCGTCCCCAGAACACGCCGGCGTTGGTGGCGGCGAGCGTGATCGGGGTCTCGAGCGTGTCGTAGAGCGCGGCGACGCCGACCTTGTAGGGGGCCTTCGCGCCGGGTTGGACGCGGGTGCCCTGGGGGTAGATGATCAGCTGGCCCGGCGTGCCGTCGGACGAGGTCTCGCGCAGCATGTGACGCACGGCTGCGCCCTTGGCCCCGCGGTCCACCGCCACGCAGCCCAGCTTGCGCGCATACCAGCCCAGCACCGGCGCCCAGAGCAGCGAGCGCTTCATCACGAAGCGCGGCGCCTCGAGCACCCGCACCAGGATGATGATGTCGAGGAAGCTCTGGTGCTTGCAGGCGATCAGCGCCTCGCCCCGGGGGATCTCTCCGCGGACCTCCCAGCGCAGGCCGCAGATCAGGCGGGCGGCGGGGAGCACGATGCGGCAGTAGGTCCGGCAGGACCAGATCGCGGCCTTGCGCGGCGCGATCAGCACCGCGGGGGCGCACAGCAGGCCCATCACCGCCATCAGCGCGTACATGAAGATCACGAAGACCAGCCCGCGCAGGCGGGGCGCCAGGCCGGTCTTCGGCGGCCTCGTCGGCTCTTCGCGCGTCACGTCGGCTCTCCCATCGTCCAGGGTTGCGGTCAGGCGGGCCCGGCGTCGCCGCGCAGCGCGGGGCGCAGGGCGAGGCGGGCGCCCGCCCAGGCGGCGAGCGCCAGGAGCGGCGCGGGCGCGGCGAGCGCCAGCCAGTCCCAGCCGGCGGGCGCGATCGGCAGGCGAGCGGCGGGCCCCCAGGCGAGCTCGGGCCCCGCGAGGGCGGCGGCGGCGAGGCCCGCGCCCAGCGCGCCGCCCAGGAAGGCGCGCCAGCCGGCGCGGCCGGCCCAGGCGCGGCGAAGCTGGGCGCGCTCGGCCCCCATGCGGCGCAGCAGGCGCTGGTCGTCGCGGGCCCGCGCGGTCCAGGCGCCGGCGATCAGCGCGCAGAGCAGGGCGCCGAGCCCCCCCGCCAGCCCCGCCGCGCCCCAGCCGATGCGGCGCGCGTCGTCGGCGGCCGACTGCAGCGGACCGCGCCAGCCGGAATGGTCGTCGAAGGCCGCGCCCGGCGCCTCCTCGGCCAGGCGCAGGGCGAGCATCCGCGGGTCCGGCCCCGCGCCCGAGAGGCGCACGGCGGCCATCGGCGGCGGCTCGACCGGGGCGGCCTGGCCGGGGCCGAGCCAGGGGGCGAGGAGGGCGCGGCGCTCCGGCGCCTCCAGCACCCGCACCGAGGCGATGCCTGGCGTGGTGTCGAGCACCTCGAGCGCGGCCTTGAAGTCGCGCTCGGCGGCCTCGGGCGGGCCGAAGGCGACGAGGGTGGCGGCCTGGCCGAACTCCGCCGTCCAGGCGCGCGACAGCCGCTCCCCCGCCACGCCGGCGGCGAGGGCGAGGGCGGCGACGAAGGCGCAGAGGAACGCCGCCGCCGGCGCCCCGCCGGAGCGGGGGGCGAGCGGCGGGGCCCCGCGCTCGACCCAGGCGCGGCGGGCGGCGTGGCGCAGGGCGGCCCAGGCGCGGGAGAGGCGGCCGGGGGCGGCGGGCGCGGCCTCGGCGCCGGCTTCGGGCGCGTCGGGATCGGGGGCCGTGCGCTCGGGCTCGGGCTCGGCCGGCTTGGCCTTGGCGGCCTTCCTGCGGCGGGGCGCGGGGGTGGGCGCCGCGTCCTCGGGCGCCGCGACGGGATCGTCGGCGGCGCGGCGACGGCGGCGACGCTTCGCGGGGGCCTGGCCTTCGGCGGGCGGGCTCATCGGCGCCGCTCCGTGAGGGAAGAGACGGGGCGCCTCATGCGGCGGCTCCGGGCGCGAGGCGGCCGTCCTCCAGGCGCCAAAGGCGGGCCTCGACGTGGTGGCGGGCGAGGCGGACGAGCTCCGCGTCGCGGGTGGCGATCACCACCGCCGCGCCATGTTCGGCGAGCGCGGCCAGCATCTCGAGCGCGCGGGCGACGCCGGGACGGTCCTGCGCCTCGGAGGGTTCGTCGGCCAGGATCAGCTCGGGGCCCGCGATGACGGCGCGGGCGAGGGCGGCGCGGCGCCGCTCGCCTTCCGACAGCGCGGCGGGCGGGTCGCCGGCGCGGTCGCCCAGGCCCAGCCAGTCCAGCAGCTCGCGCGCCTGGGCGGCGCGGTCGCGGGGATCGCGGCCCGTGAGGCGCAGGGGGAGGGAGACGTTCTCCCCCAGGGCCAGGTGCTCGAGGAAGCGGGGGCGCTGCTCGGCCGCGCCGATGCGCCGGCGCAGGGCCGGGGCCTCGGGCGCGTCGGGCGCGGGGGCGGGGGCGCCGAAGAGCGACAGGTCGCCGGCCTGGGGGGCGAGCGACAGGGCGGCGAGCGCGAGCAGCGTGGACTTGCCGGCGCCGGTGGCGCCGGTGACGACGTGCAGCTCGCCCGGCGCGACCGACCAGTCGGCGCCGTCCAGCACCGCCCGGCCGCCGCGCGCCACGCGAATTCCGCCGATCTCCAGCGCCGTCATGCCGTCTCCGCGTTCCGGGTCGCGCGCCCGCTCGGGGCAGGCCGCGAGACATTCGCAAATGCGCCCGTCCGGCGCAATGCGGCCCCCCGCCCGGGACGGGCGCCGCTGCGTCGCCCGGGACGGGCGCGAAGCAAGAGGTCGGGACGGGCGCGACGCAGGAGGTCGGGATGGGCGCCAAGCAGGAGATCTGGATGGGCGCAACGCAGGGGATAGGGATGGGCGCGGCCCGATGGCTCCGGATGGACGCCGCCCGGGGGCTCGGCACGGGCGCCGCTGCGTCGGGCGGCGCGCGCGACGCTTGGCCGGCCGCGGCGCCCGCGCTAAGACGTTCGGCAGGCCCTTTCGGCGGTCCGGCCCAGGGACCGCCTCCGTCACGGAGACGCCGACCCATGCGCGTGACCTGCCCGAACTGCTCCGCCGTCTACGAGGCGCCCGACTCCGCGCTCGGCGTGGGGGGGCGTCGGGTGGAGTGCAGCGCCTGCCATCACCAGTGGTTCCAGCCCGGACCGGAGCTGGAGGGGATGGAGAGCGGCGCCTCGACCTTGCCCGGCATGTCCGAGGCGGCGCGGAGCCTGTCGGACCTGTCGGCGCCCGAGCCCGATCCGGCGCCCGCCCCGCCGCCCGAACCCGCCTTCGCCCCCGAGCCGGCCGCCTCCGGCTCGCGCCTGCGCACGGGGGAGGCGCCGCGGCCCGCGCGGCCCGGCGCGCCCCGCCCGGGCGAGACGCGCGACCCCGACTCCCGCCCCCGCCGCCCCGCCGCCATCGACGCCGAGCGCCTGTCGGCGGAGCTGCGCGCGGCCGAGGCGGAGGAGGAGCGCGGCTCGGGCGGCGGCGCGGGCTACGCGGCGGGCTTCGTGCTGGCGCTGATCGTCTGCGGCCTGCTGGCCTTCGCCTACGTGGAGAAGGAGGCGGTCGCCGGCATGGCGCCCGAGGCCGCGCCCTATCTCGACGCCTGGTCCGACGCCGTGGACAAGGCGCGCCTGCGCATCGAGGGCGTCGCCGAGATCGCCAAGCAGAAGATCGCCGAGCTGACCGGCTGATCGCGCGGCGGGGCCCGCGCGGCCCCGCCTCCCGCGCCCCCGGTTCCGTCGCGAATTCGCGCGCGCCGCGTCCGGCGCCGCGCTAGACTGCGTGCCATGCCCGCCGCCGCTCCGACTTCGACGCCCGCGCTGTGCCGCGACTGCGGCGCGACCTTCGAGGTCGCGGCGGGCGCGCGGCCGCGCTGCCCGCTCTGCCGCAGCCCGCGGGCGCTGGCGCATCCGGAGCTGCACGCGCTGTCGATCGCGCACCTGGACTGCGACGCCTTCTACGCCAGCGTCGAGAAGCGCGACGACCCAGGCCTGCGCGACGTGCCGCTGATCATCGGGGGCGGGCGGCGGGGCGTGGTCTCGACTGCGTGCTACATCGCGCGCACCCGGGGCGTGCGCTCGGCCATGCCGATGTTCAAGGCGCTGAAGCTGTGCCCCGAGGCGGTGGTGCTGAAGCCGCGGATGGAGCACTACGCCGAGGTCAGCCGCCAGATCCGGGCGCTGATGGACGAGCTGACCCCCCTGATCGAGCCGCTGTCGCTGGACGAGGCCTTCCTCGACCTCGGCGGCACCCACCGCCTGCACGGGATGTCGCCGGCCGCGGCCATGGCCCGGCTGATCCGGCGCATCGAGACGGAAGTGGGCGTCTCGGCCTCGGTGGGGCTGAGCCACAACAAGTTCCTGGCCAAGATCGCCTCGGATCTCGACAAGCCGCGGGGCTTCTCGATCATCGGGCGGGCGGAGACGGAGGCCTTCCTGATCGACAAGCCGATCCGCATCATCTGGGGGATCGGCGAGGCCTCGGCCGCGAAGTTGGAGGCGGAGGGGCTGCGCACCCTGCGCGACATCCTGCGTGCGGACCCCGACCGGATCGCGGCGCGCCACGGGGCGATGGGGGCGCGGCTGCTGAAGCTGGCGCGCGGGCAGGACGACCGGCGGGTGGCCTCGGACGCGGGGCTGAAGTCGATCTCCAACGAGACGACGTTCGAGACGGACGTGTCGGACGTGGACCTGCTGGACGGGCACCTGTGGCGGATGGCCGAGAAGGCGGCGGGCCGCGCGAAGGCCAAGGGGCTGGCGGGGCGCACGGTGACGCTGAAGCTCAAGCGCGCCGACTTCCGCCTGATCACCCGGCGCACCACCCCGCCCGAACCGGTGCAGCTGGCCGACCGGCTCTACCGGATCGCCCGACCTATGCTGCAGCGCGAAATGGGATCGGCCCCGTTCCGGCTGCTGGGGGTGGGGATTTCGGACCTGGCGCCCGAATCCGAGGCGGAGCGGAGCGGCGACCTGCTCGATCCCGACGCAGGCCGGCGGAGCGCGGCTGAGAAAGCGGCGGATTCGATCCGGGCTCGCTTCGGGAAAGGGGCGATTCTGAAGGGGCGCTCGCTTCGGTGACGCAGCGTAACTAAACCAGAGGCTTAGCAGATGCGGCGACAGCGCTGTCATCGGCGGGCCGGGGCCGCGGAAATTAATCTTTCGTACAAGTAATTTAACCGCCTTATCAGGGGGTTGCGCGGCAGGATGACGCTTTCCCAAAGGTCATCGTTGAAATTGCTGCAGCGCACATATAGCTTGAAATCCGTGGCGTCTGACGTCACCGCCCTTCTGGGCGTTTCCTCCCTAGACTTGGGCCGAGTTCGTCTCGGCCCTTTTTTTTGCGCGATCAAGATGTTGACGCTTACGTAAGCGATCTTGATCGACCGATTTCCGCAACTGTTCCACCGCAGAACAATCGCCGCGACGCGAATCACCGGGCCGCCCGGCGACGCGATTCGGCGGCGGCTGCGGGGCTTATTCGGCGGCGAGCGCGGTCGAGGGCGGCTCGAGCGCGCAGAGCGCGGCCACCACCGGGCGCAGGGCGGTGCGCACCGCCTCGAATCCAGGGCCGGGGGCGACGCGGGCCTCGTCGAGGTAGAGGGCGCGGTCGATCTCGATCTGGATGGCGTGCACCCCGCGGCCGGGGCGGCCGTAGCGCTGGGTGATGTAGCCGCCCGCGAAGGGGGAGTTGCGCGCCACCGCGAAGCCGGCCTCGCGGAAGGCGGCCTCGACCTGCTCGGTCGCCCAGGGCGCGCAGGAGACGCCGAAGCGGTCGCCCAGGATCACCTCCGGCCGGCGGCCCTTCACCCGGGGGGCGGCGCGCAGCGCGTCGGAGGGCATCGAGTGGCAGTCGATCAGGATCGCGTGGCCGTGCCGGGCGCGCGCGTCCTCGCACAGGTCCTGGAGGGCGGCATGGTAGGGGCGCCAGCAGCGGCGAAGCCGGTCCTGCGCCTCGGCCTGCGAAAGCTTGCCGGTGTAGATCGCCACCCCCTCGGCCACCACCCGGGGGATCACCCCCAGCCCTGCGGCGAGGCGCGGGTTCAGCCCGGCGGGGCGCACGCCCTGGATCAGGGCGGGGTCCAGCTCCTCCGGTCCGCGGTTGAGGTCGACGTAGGCGCGCGGCGCCAGGGCGTGGATCAGGGGCGAGCCGTGATCGGGGACCGTGGCGAACAGCGCCTCGACATGGGCGTCCTCGGAGCGGCGCAGGTCATGGGCGCTGAGACGGGAGGCGCGCAGCAGATCCTCGGGGTAGGCCCGCCCGGAATGGGGCGAGGAAAACACCACCGCCGTGGTCGCTCCGCCCCGGGGACTCTCGACGCGGTAGCTGTCGGAGATGGAATGGATCTGCGCCGTCATGAATACGAGTATAGCGTAGGCCGCGAGCCTGAACAGCCGGCTTCGCCTCACGCTTCGGAGACGAATTCCGGTCGGCGGGACATGGGGGAACCGGCGCGGAGAGGCAAGGCCCGGCGATCAGATCGGCGCGGCGGTCGGGTCGTAGCGATAGACCCAGTCGTTCAGCCCCTGCGCGAGGTCGGGCGCCGCGCGGGCGAAGGTTCCCAGCGCCAGCGCCTTCACCCATTGCTCGGGCGCGATGCGGGCGTGGAAGCGCCGGCCGTTGCGCGCCGCGGCCTTCTGCAGGCGCGTGGCGCGGGGTTTTCGGGCGCGCTCCCAGGCCTCGAGCCCGGCCGTCGGCTCGAAGGTCGAGAGGGCGCGGGCGAGCACCACCGCATCCTCCAGCGCCATCGCCGCGCCCTGGGCGAGGAAGGGCAGCGTGGGGTGGGCCGCGTCGCCCACCAGCGCCACGCGCCCCTGCGACCAGCGGCGCAGGGGGCGATGGCCGAAGAGGCCCCAGCGGAAGGTCTCGGGCACGGCGGCGAGCATGGTGTCCACCTCCTCGCCCCAGTCCGCGAAGCTGGCGCGCAGGGCGGCGGGGTCGCCGGGGGTGGACCAGCCCTCGGCCGTCCAGCTCTCCTGCTCCTCGACGGCGACGAAGTTCAGCAGGCGCCCCTCGCGCAGCGGGTAGGTCACCAGGTGGCGGCGGGGGCCCATCCAGACCGTGGTGCGGGGGGAGAGGAGGCCGGCGGGCAGCCGCTCTGCCGGGACCAGGCCGCGCCAGGCGACGTGGCCGGCGAAGAGCGGCTTGCTCCCGCCCGGCAGGTTGCCGCGCAGGACCGAGCGGACGCCGTCGGCGCCCAGCACCAGGTCCCCCTCGATCACGCCGGCGTCGGTGTAGACCGCCGCGCCGCCGCGCACGTCGCCCGCCCGCTCGACCCGCTGGCCGAGGCGGATCTCGGCACCCGAGGCGCGGGCCGCCCCCTCCAGCGCGCGCAGCAGGTCGGCGCGGTGCATGTGCAGGTAGGGCGCGCCCCAGCGCGTCTCGGCCGTGCGGCCCAGCGCCATGCGGTAGACCACCCGGCCCGAGCGGTGCAGTCGCAGCTCGGTCGCCTCGGGGCGGGAGGCGGCGGCGCGCGCGGCCTCGCCCGCGCCCATCCAGTCGAGCGCGCGCACCGCGTTGGGCGAGAGCTGGAGGCCGGCGCCGACCTCGGCCAGCGCGGGGGCCTGCTCGACCACGACGGCGAAATGCCCGGCGCGCCCCAGCGCGGCCGCGCAGGCGAGGCCGGCGACCCCGGCGCCGACCACGACGATTTGAAGCCTGCGCGTCATGCGCCGCTCTCCCCCTGCCCGCGCGGCGGGCCCTGTCCGTCCCCTGGCCGGCCCGATGGGCGCGGCGCGTCCCCTGCCCGGCCCAGGCGGTTAGCGACCGGGGCCGGGGTCGTGCGTCGTCGCGCGGCCCTGCGCCCGCGCCGCGCCGGGGCGGAGGCTGCGACGGCTCCGACCCGGCGGGCGCGCGGGACCGCGTCCCCCGGTCCGCCGCGACGGGCGGGCCGGGGGACGCTTCATGCCCCGATCAGGCGCCGGTGAAAACCGGCTTCTGCTTGGCGAGGAAGGCTTTCACGGCGTTGGCGTTGTCCTCGCTGCCCGAGCAGATGCCCTGCAGCGCCGCCTCGTAGGCGTAGCTGTCGTCGAAGCTGTGGTCGTTGGCGGCCGCCAGCACCGACTTGGCGTAGCGCAGGGTGCGCGGCGCGCCCTGGGCGAGTTTCGCCGCCCACTCCATCGCCGTGGCGACGCCCTCGCCCTTGGGGGCCACCTTGTTGGCGAGCCCGGCCTCCAGCGCCTCGGGCGCGGTCAGGCGGCCGGCCTCGACGATCATCTGGTAGGCGCGCTTCTTGCCGATGGCGCGCAGCAGCATCCAGTGGGCGCCGCCGTCGGGGATCAGGCCGATCGCGGCGAAGGCGAGGTAGAGGTAGGCGTCCTCCTCCATCACCGCGAGGTCGGCGGCCATGACCAGCGAGGCGCCGATGCCCGCGCAGGCGCCCTGGGCGGCCACGACCACGGGCTTGGGCCCCTTGGTGATGGCGTCCATCACGGGCTTGTACTCGTTCATCAGGCTCGCCTGGGTGTCGCGGCCGGGCTTGGCGGCCTTCAGGTCGGCGCCGGCGCAGAAGGCGCGCCCCTCGGCCGAGAGCACGATCACCCGCGTCTCGGGGTCGGCATGGGCCGCGGTCAGCGCGGCGGCGAGGTCGCGGCGCAGGTTCGCGTCGAAGGCGTTCAGCGCGTCGGGCCGGTTCAGCGACACCACCGACACGGGGCCGGAGGTCGAGGCGAGCACGGTTTCATAGTCGGACATGGGCGTTTCCTTGTGGCGGCCCGGCTCGTCGGCCGGGCTTGGCGGGAGGCTGACGGGAAAGCGCCCCGGCCGCCCGCAGGCGCGGGCGCGGCGCGCGCGAGTCGGGGGGACGATACAGGCCGGCCGGCCGGCAGAACAATCCCGCGCCGCCGCCCGCGGACGCGACGTCGCGCGGCGGCGGCGCGCCGCGGACTAGCCTGCGGAGCGAGCAAGCGCCCCGGCCCAGCGCGCTTGCGCGTGCGGGAGGCCCGCGGTCATATCGGACCCGACGAGGACGGCCCCCGGGGCCGCGGGCGCGCGGACGGGCCGGGGGAGGCGAGCATGGCGAGGAGCGAGGGACCGGGCGACGGGCCGCGCGACGCGCAGGCGCCCCCCGTCTCCGCCCTGGCGACGACGCTCCCTGCGGCGGGGACGGCCGAGACGCGCATCGACCGCATCATGGCGCAGGAGGCCGCGGCGCGGGCCTTCGTCACCGCCCGCGTGGTGACCGTGGCGCTGGTCGTGCTGGCGCCGCTGGTGCTGCTGGTGGCGGGCTGGCCCGAGGGGCTCTACCACATCTCGCTGATGCCGCTCTTCGCGGGCTCGGTGTGGTCGCAGGCCTACGCCGCCCGGCGCTGGGGACCGGCGAGCTGGCGCAACGGCGCCATCGTCGCCTTCAACTTCGCGCTGATGGCCTTCACCCTCTATTTCCCCAACCCGTTCAACGACCCGCCCCTGCCCGCCTCGGCCATGCTGCACTTCGGGAACACGGGGTATTTCTTCGTGATGCTGGCGGCGCTGGCCTTCAGCTTCTCGCCCGGGCTGGTGCTGTGGGGCGGGGTCTGCGCGACGCTGTTCAGCGCGCTGGCGCGGCTGTGGATGCTGTCCCAGCCCGGCGTGAGCCTGGCGGGGACGGGCGTGGGCGCGGAGCCCGTGGACCAGGCGGCCTACGTCGCGGCGCTGGAGGAGTCGCTCTCGGTCTTCCACATCGATCCGGGCGTGTGGATCCAGGAGGCGGTGGTGTTCATGGTCGTCTCGGGGATGCTGGCGCAGGCGGCGCGGCTGTCGCGGCGCACCGCCCGGCGCGGCGCGGCGCTGGAGCGGCGGGGCGCGAACCTGGCGCGCTATCTCCCCGCCCAGATGGCCGAGCGCATGGCCGAGGCCGACGCCCCCTTCGGGTCCGACCGCCGGGCGGTGGCGGCGATCCTGTTCACTGACGTCGTGGGCTTCACCGGCTGGGCCGAGGATCGGGACCCGGCCGAGGTGGCGGGCCTGCTGCGCGAGGTCCACGGGGTGGTGGCGCAGGAGGTGTTCCGCGCGCGCGGCGTGCTCGACAAGTTCATCGGCGACGGGGCGATGGCGAGCTTCGGCCTCGCCCCCCACGATCCCGACCGGGCGGACCCGGCGGAGCTCGCCGCCCGGGCGCTGGGCTGCGCCGAGGCGATCCTCGCGGGGATCGCGGCGCTGAACGCCCGCCGGGGGGCGGCGGGGCTCGACCCCGTGCGGCTCTCGATCGGGGTGCACCTGGGGCCGGTGGTGGTGGGCGACGTGGGCGCGGAGGGACGCATGGAGCTCGCCACCGTCGGCGACGCGGTGAACGTGGCGAGCCGGATGGAGGCGCTGACCCGCCCGCTGGGCTGCGCCGCCTGCGCCTCGGGCGCGGTGATCGACGCGCTGGGCGCCCCGCCCGCCGGCTGGACCTATGCCGGCGAGCGCGCCCTGCCCGGCCGTCGGGGGGCGGAGCCGACCTGGACGCGCGGCTGAGGGCGGCAGGGCCCGCGGTTGACGCGGCGCTCACGGCATCGCGACTTCCGTATCCGGGCGCAACGGCTAGGCTTGCCCGGTCCCAGCCTCGCGCCAGCGGGAGGAGATCGCATGGCCCCGACCGTCCTCGCCTCTCTCGACGTCCTTCGCCGGCGCCTCGCGCCCGCGGCGCTCGCGCTGGCGGCGCTGGCGGCGCCCGCGGCCGCCTCGGTCTGCCAGTCGGTCGCCGGCATCCTGCCGGGCGCGAGCTACGTGAAGCTCGCCCAGGCGGGGGCGGAGACCGAGGGCGAGGTGACGATCCGCTTCATCGGCCACTCCACCTACCTGATCGAGACCGGCGGCGGCGTCAG
This sequence comes from Albimonas marina, assembly GCF_029223255.1. Lineage (GTDB taxonomy): Bacteria > Pseudomonadota > Alphaproteobacteria > Rhodobacterales > Rhodobacteraceae > Albimonas. The sequence continues at coordinate 336,094 of NZ_JARHUC010000004.1, read as the reverse complement.
CATCGCCACCGACTACAACGGCTGGGCGGGACGCGAGGCGGTGCCCGACGTGGTGACCATGAACCACGCCCACGAGACGCACTGGACCGCCCATCCCGACCCGCGCATCCCCCATGTCTTCCGCGGCTGGCCCGACCCGGGGCAGGAGCGCGCCGAGATCTGGGAGGAGATCGGCGACGTGCTGGTGCGCAACGTGTCCACCGACATCCGCGGCTGGGGCGGGGGGCGGGAGCCGAACGGCAACTCGATCTTCATCTTCGAGGTCGGGCAGCTGTGCATCGGCCACCTGGGTCACCTGCACCATGAGCTCGGCCCCGACCACTACGCCGCGATCGGGCGGCTCGACGTGGTGATGGCGCCGGTGGACGGCGGCGTGACGCTGGGCCTGCCGGAGATGATCGCGCTGCTCAAGCGGGTGCGCGCCTCGGTGGTGCTGCCGATGCATTACTGGGGCTACGCCTCGCTCGACCGCTTCACGGCGGGGATGTCGGACGACTTCCGCATCGTGAACGCGACGGAGATCGGGGAGCTGACGCTGACCCCGCGGACCCTGCCGGCCGAGCCGACGGTGTTCATCCTCGGCCAGGGCGGCGGCTGAGGGCGCCCTCGAACCCCTTTGAATTCGCGCGAGCGGCGGGAACGGGCGAAGTCCCGGGTCGAGCCTGGGGCGCCGCCGGTCCGGCCGGCCCCAATGGCGGGCCCTGCTCAGGCCACGTCCAGCGTCTTGCGGAAGGTGAGGCTGGTGGCGCGGTCGTAGCCGGGGTGGCGGGTCTCTCCGACCTTCACGAAGCCCATGCGGGCGAAGGCGGCGTGGTTGCCGGTCAGCTCGACCCGGGTCTGGAGTTCCAGCGCCGGCAGGCCGCGGGCGCGGGCCAGCGCCTCGGCCGCGCCCATCAGCGCCGCGCCCACGCCCGCGCCCTGCAGGTCCGGGCGCACCGCCAGCTTGCCGACGTAGAGCGCGCCCGGCCGCTCGGCCGCGAAGAGGCAGCCGACGAGGCGCGGGGCGCCGTCCGGGCCGTCGGCGGGGGCGTGGGCGAGCAGCAGCGTCTCCTCCCCCGCCTTCGCCTTCAGGGCGGCGGCGTCCATGCGGCCGAGGGAGGAGGGCGGGTCGATGCGCCCCTCCATGTAGGCGAAGGCCTGGCGGATCAGGTCCAGCAAGCCGTCCCAGTCGTCGAAGGTCGGCGCGACGGGGGCGATGCGTAGTCCGGCGGTCATGCGGGGGCTCGGGTCAGGCGAAGCGCGGCGGGGCGGAGGGCGCCCTGCGGCTCGGGGCTTGATCCGGCGGGCGACGCACGATCCTATGCGCCCCACGCCCGCGACCGGCAAGGGAGGACGCCATGGCCGTCGAACTGGATCACCTCGTCGTCGCCTGCCTGTCGCTGGCCGAGGCGCGCCCGAAGCTGGAGGCCGCGCTGGGCGCGACCGACCAGGGCGGCGTGCATGTCGGCCGGGGCACGCACAACGCGCTCTGGGCGCTGGACGGCGGGCCGCTGGGCGCCTGCTACCTCGAGCTGATCGCCCCCGACCCCGATCAGACCCCGCCCGAGCGCGGCCCGATGCCCTTCGGCCTGCACCGCGAGGACGTGCGCGCGCGCCTGGCGCAGGGCCCGCGGCTGCTGGCCTGGGTCGCGCGCTGCGACGACGCCGAGGCGCGCATGGCCGCCTGCCCCGAGGACATGGGCCGCCTGCTGCCGATGCGCCGCGGGGACCTGGAGTGGCGGCTGTCGGTGCCGCCGGACGGGGTCTCGGCCTGCGGGGGCGTGGTCCCCTCGCTGATCGAGTGGCCGGGCGGCGTCTCCCCCGCCACGGCCATGCCCGCGACCGGCCTGCGCCTGACCGCCTTCGCCCGCCGCCCCGACCCGCGGGCGACCGCGGCGCTCGAGGCGCTGGGCCTCGCGGCCGTGCTGCCGGAGGGCGAGACCGGGGGATCGCTTCTGCGCGCGGTGGTCGAGGGGCCGGGCGGCCAGGTCGTCTTCGACTGAGGGGGGGAGGGCCTCAGCCCTCCGCCGCCTCCATCTGGTCGTAGGCGTCCAGCGCCTTGGCGCCGTACATCAGCGACGGACCGCCGCCCATGTAGAGGCACATCGAGATCACCTCGGCGACCTCGTCGCGGGTGGCGCCGTGGCGGCGGGCGGCCTTGGTGTGGAAGCCGATGCAGCCGTCGCAATGCACCGCCACCCCGATGGCGAGCGCGATCAGCTCCTTGGTCTTGGGGTCCAGCGCCTTGTTCGCCGTCGCGGCCTTGGCGAGCGCGGCGAAGCCCGCGGCGGCCTCGGGCTGGGCGGCGCGGAACAGGGCCAGCTGGCGGTTGGTGTCGGAGAGGAAGTCGGTCCAGTCCATGGGGGGCGGCTCCTGAGGGGAAATTCGGTTTCGGGAATGCATGGATGCGCCCGAACCGCCCGCCCCGCCTTGAGCGAAATCAACCGGCGCGCCCGACGCCCGCCCCCTGCGCCCGGCGACGCCTGCCCAAAGGCGCCCCGGCCGGAGCAAGGCGCGAAGGCCGCGCGCCTCCGCCCCGGCGGAGGCCGCCGAGCTCCGCTCGGCGCTGCGGGCGCGCCCGCAGGCGCGGCCGGGGTCCGCCACGGGCGCGGCCCGGCGACGCCCGCCCCGGGAGACCTCCTCAGCGGTCGAGGAACGCCGCGGCGGCGGCCGAGAACTCCGCCGGCTGCTCGGCATGCAGCCAGTGGCCGGCGCCGGGCAGCGTCGCGACCTCCATCGCCGGGAACAGGGGCTTGGCCGCCGCGAGCCCCGCGTCGTCGGCGTAGTCGGAGGCGCCGCCGCGCAGGAACAGGGTCTCGCCCGGCCAGCTCCCCTCCAGCGGCTCGAACCCCACCATCGAGCCCATCCAGTCGCGCAGCGCGACCAGGTTGAGCTTCCAGCGCAGCCCATCCGGCCCCGAGGCCAGCGAGTGCAGCAGGAACGCGCGCAGCGAGCGGTCGGGCACCGCGTCGGCGATCAGCGGCTCGACCTCCGAGCGGCGGGAGAGCGAGCCCAGGTCCACCGCCAGCATCGCCTCGACATAGGCGAGGTGGGAATGCCGGTAGGCGACCGGCGCGATGTCGGCGACCACCAGCCGGCGCAGGGCCGCGGGCGCGCGCGTGACCGCGAGCGTCATCGCCGCCTTGCCGCCCATCGAGTGGCCCAGCAGGTCCGCCTCGCCGCCGCCGTGGGTCTCGAGCGCGTCCTCCAGGTCCTCGGCCATGCCGGCGTAGGAATGGTCGTCCGACCAGGGGCTGTCGCCGTGATTGCGCATGTCCACCGCGATCACGCGCCGCCCCTCGCTCAGCCGCTTCGCCACCGCGCCCCAGTTGCGGGCCGAGCCGAACAGGCCGTGGGCGATCACCAGGGGGGGCTTCGTCTCCGCTCCCTGGGGCTCGTGGACGATGGCGTTCAGCCGCATGGGGGGTCCTCCGCTTCGTGTCGTCCCTGACATGCCCGCTCGGCGCCCGGAGGAAAAGCCCCGCGGCCGCCTGCCCCCTTTGCGCGGCCCCGCGCCCCGGCCTAACGTCCGCCCCGGCGCAGACCGCCGGAGACGCAAGTGAAACCCTATTCCGCCCTCGACGTCCTGTGGAACGGGCTGACCGGCCAGCGCGGCTGGACCCGCGCCTGGCGCGACCGCGAGCCCCGCTCGGCCTACGACGTGGCGATCGTGGGGGGCGGCGGGCATGGGCTCGCCACCGCCTACTACCTCGCCAAGAACCACGGGATCCGCCGGGTGGCGGTGCTCGAGCGGGGGCTGATCGGCCAGGGCAACGCGGGGCGCAACACCACGATCGTGCGCTCGAACTACATGCTGCCGGGCAACCGGGAGTTCTACGAGCATACGCTGAAGCTCTGGGAAGGGCTGAGCCAGGAGCTCAACTACAACCTGATGTTCTCCCAGCGCGGGCACCTGGCGCTGAGCTTCGACCCCGGCTTCCGCGACGCCTTCGCGCGCCGCTACAACACGCTGCGGATGACCGGCTCGGACGGCCAGTGGCTGAGCCGGTCGGAGGTGCAGGCGCGGGCGCCTTTCCTCGATTGGTCCGATCGGGCCCGCTTCCCCATCGAGGGCGGGTTCCTGCAGCCCCGCGCCGGCACCGCGCGCCATGACGCGCTGGTCTGGGGGTTCGCGCGGGCTGCCGACGCGCGGGGCGTGCATATCGTCCAGAACTGCGAGGTCACGGGCTGCCTGCGCGAGGGTGGCCGGATCGTGGGCGTCGAGACCTCCCGCGGGGAGATCCGGGCGGAGAAGGTGGCGCTGGCCGTCGCTGGCTCCACCGGGCCGCTGGCGACCGCCGCGGGGCTGGGGAAACTGCCGCTCGAGACGCACAAGCTTCAGGCCTTCGTGACCGAGCCGTTGAAGCCCATCGTCCACCAGGTCATTTCCAGCGCCCAGCAGGGCCTGTTCTACATGAGCCAGTCCGACAAGGGCGGGATCGTCTTCGGGGGCGAGATCGACGGGCATCCCTCCTACGCCCAGCGGGGCGGGCTGGAGATGTATTCCGAGGTGATGTCCAAGGCCGTGGCGCTGGCCCCGTTCCTGGCCCGCGTGCGGGTGCTGCGGCAGTGGGCGGGGGTGATGGACATGTCCATGGACGGCTCGCCCTTCATCACGCCGACCACGATCCCGGGGCTCTACTTCAACGCGGGGTGGAACTACGGGGGGTTCAAGGCGACGCCGGCCTCGGGCTGGTGCTACGCCCACACCATCGCCCATGACGCGCCCCATGAGCTGAACGCCGCCTTCTCGCTCGACCGCTTCGCCCGAGGGCGGGAGCTGGACGAGGAGGCGACCGGCCCGACCCCGAGGCTCCATTGATGCGCCCAGAAGCATGAGACTGACCTGTCCCTTCTGCGGCCCGCGCGACGCGGCCGAGTTCGTCTACGACGGCCCCTTCGGCGGCGATCCCGCGGCCGAGCGCCCGGCGCTCTCAGCCCCGCCCGCCGCCTGGGTCGAGGCGGTGTTCCTGCGCGACCAGCCCAAGGGCGAGACGCGGGAGCTGTGGCGGCATGTTCACGGCTGCGGCTGCTTCCTCGACGTGCTGAGGAACACCGTCACGCACGAGGTGATCTCGGTCGCCTTCGCCGACGCGGCCGACGCCAGGGCGATGAGGGCGAAGCGATGAGCGGCTTCCGGCTTCGCGGCCATGACGCGGCCCCCGTGCCGTTCTCCTGGCAGGGGCGGGAGATGCTGGGCGCGCAGGGCGACACGCTCGCGGCCGCGCTGATGGCGAACGGGGTGCGCACCCTGGGGCGCAGCTTCAAGCACCACCGTCCGCGAGGGATCATGTCGGCGGGCGAGGAGGAGGCGGGCGCGCTGGTCACCGTCGGCGAGGGCGCGCGGCGCACGCCGAACCTCAAGCCCTCCGTGGTGGAGCTGGAGGCGGGGCTGAGCGCGCGGGCGCAGAACTGCTGGCCCTCGCCGCGCCTCGACCTGGGCGCGGTGAACGACCTGCTGTCGCCGCTGTTCGCGGCGGGCTTCTACTACAAGACCTTCATGGGCCCCTTCGCCGACACCCGCATCTGGATGGCCTGCGAGCGGGCGATCCGGCGGGCGGCGGGGATGGGGGCGGCCTCGGCGCTGCCGGACCCGGACCTCTACGACCAGGTGCACGGGCATTGCGACGTGCTGGTGGTCGGCTCGGGCCCCGCGGGCATGGCCGCGGCGCGCGAGGCGGCGGAGGCCGGCCTCGACGTGGCGCTGGCCGAGGCGGATTTCGCCCCGGGCGGCGACCGGCTGTCGGACGGGGAGCCGGAGGCCCTGGCGGCTGATCTGGCGGAGATCGCGGCCCTGCCGAACCTGCGCCTGATGACGCGCACGATGGTCTTCGGCCTCTACGACCACGGCGTCGCCGGGCTGGTGGAGCGGCTGCCCGCGGCTTCCGCGTATCGCGAGCGGCTGCATGTGCTGCGGACCCGCAAGGTGATCGCCGCGACCGGCGCGATCCAGCGGGGCTTCGTCTTCGGGGACAACGACCGGCCCGGCGTGATGTCCGCCGCGGCCGCGCGCACCTATGTGCGCCGCTTCGGCGTGGCGCCGGCGCGGGAGGTGGTGGTGGCGGGCGCCGAGGATTCGGCCTTCGCCGCCTCGATCGCCCTGGCCGAGGCGGGGCTGGACGTCATCCACCTCGACGCGCGGGAGGCGCTTGCGGGCGCGCTGGTCGAACAGGCGCGGGCCGCGGGCGTGGACCTGCGCGCGGGCTGGGTTCCGGTGCGCACGCAGGGCCATCCGCTGACCGGGGAGCTGACGGGCCTGAGCATCGGGCGCCACCTCGGCGGCGGGCGGACGCGGGCGGAGACGCGGATCTCGGCCGGGGCGCTCGCCGTCTCGGGCGGCTGGTCGCCGGCGATCCACCTGACCACGCAGGCCCGCCAGACGCCCGCCTGGGACGAGGCGCTGGGCTGCTTCCTGCCGGGGCCGGGGGAGGTCCTGTCCTGCGGCGCCGCGGCGGGCGTGTGGACGCGGGAGGGGGCCGAGGCCTCGGGCCGCGCCGCCGGGCGTCTCGCCGCCATCGCCCTGCGCGCCACCCGCCGCCGGCCGCTGAAGGACGTGGAGCCCGGCGGCCACGCGGCGCCGCCCGAGCCGTTGTGGGAGGTCCGCCCCGCCGGGCGCGCCTTCCACGGGCTCGGCAAGGGCTACGTCGATCCGCTGCACGACGTGACCGCCGCCGACGTGCGCCTGGCGCACCAGGAGGGGTTCGCGGCGCCCGAGCACATGAAGCGCTACACCACGCTGGGCATGGCCCCCGACCAGGGCAAGGCGGGCGGCGTGATCGGGCTCGCGGTGCTGGCGGCGGCGCGGGGAGAGGACGCCTCCGCCCTCTCGCCCACCACCTTCCGGCCGCCCTATGCGCCGGTGTCGATGGGCGTTTTCGCAGGGCTCGACCGGGGCGCCGGCTGGGCGCCCGTGCGCCGCACGCCCTTCCACGCGGCCGCGGCGGCCGAGGGCGCGGTCTTCGTCGACGCGGGCCTGTGGAAACGCGCCTGGTTCTTCCCCGAGCCCGGCGAGGACCTGACCGCCGCCTCGATGCGCGAGGCGGCGATGGTGCGCGCCTCGGTCGGGGTCGTGGACGTCTCCACCCTCGGAAAATTCGAGGTGCAGGGGCCTGGCGCGGCGGCGTTCCTGGACCGCGTCTTCTCCAACCGGATCGGGACCTTGCCCGTGGGCCGGGCCCGCTACGGCTTCCTGCTGCGCGAGGACGGGATCGTGCTGGACGACGGCACGGTCTGGCGGCTGGGCGAGGAGCGGTTCCTCGTGACCTGCACCACCGCCCACGCGGCGACGGTCGAGGAACACCTCTCCCGCTGGCGCTTCCGCTGGCCGGAGCTTGAGGTCTCGGTGGACGACGCGACCGAGGCCTGGTGCGGGCTCGCCGTCGCCGGGCCGCGGTCGCGCGCCGTGCTGGCGGCGATCGCGGAGGGGGACGTCTCGGACGCCGCCCTGCCCCACCTGGGCGTTCGCGAGATGACGGTGGCCGGCGCCCCGGTGCGGGTGGCGCGGCTGTCCTTCTCCGGCGAGCGGGCCTTCGAGATCCTGGTCCGGCCCGAGGCGGCGCCGGCCCTGTGGGACGCCGCGCTCGCCGCCGCGAAGGCCGAGGGCGGGGGGCTCTACGGGCTCGAGGCGCTGGACATCCTGCGGGTCGAGAAGGGCCATGTCACCGGGCGCGAGATCGACGGGCGGGTCACGCTGGGCGACCTCGGCATGCCCGGCATGGCCTCGCGCGCCAAGGACTTCGTGGGGCGTGCGCTGATCGAGCGGGAGGGGCTGGTCGATCCCGGCCGCCCCGCGCTGATCGGCCTGCGCCCGGTGGAGCGGGGCGCGAAGCTGCGCGCCGGGTCCCTGCTGCACCCGCTGGGGGCGGAGACGGGGCGCGGGATCGGCCATGTCTCCTCCATCGCCGACTCGCCCGCGCTGGGAATGCGGATCGCGCTGGGCTTCGCCGCCGGCGGGCGGGCGCGATGGGAGGGCAAGCTGCTGATGGCCAAGGACCCGATCTCGGGCCAGGACGTGAAGATGGTCGCCTGCGCGCCCTGTTTCGTGGATCCGGAGGGGGAGCGCCTGCATGGCTGAGCCGGTGACCCTGCGCCCCTGCCCTGCCCTGTGGCAGGCGAGCGTGCCGGCCGAGGGCGCGGCCTCGGCCATCCGGCGGCTGGCCTCGGCGCTGGGCGCGGCGCCGCCGGCGCCGGGGCGCACGCTCGAAACCGCCGAGGGGCTGCTGTGGCGCGGCGCGCCCCGCCGATGGCGGATGCGGGCCGAGGCGGCGGGCGCGCCGGCGCCCGAGGCCTTCGCCGCCCTCGACGGCGCGGCGCTGAGCGACCTCGGCCCCGGCCTCGCGATCATCGGCCTGCACGGGGAGACGGCCGAGGCGCTGGCCGCCCGCGCCGTGACGCTGGACCTGCGCGCCGCGGCCTTCCCGTCCGGCGCCGCGGCGACGACCGTCCATCGCCACGCCACCGTCACCCTGCTGCGGGTCGCGGAGGGGTTCGAGATGCTGGCGCCTCGAAGCCTCGCCGAAGACTTCGCCGAGCGGCTGGCGGGGATCGCGGCGCGGCTGGGCTGAGCGCGCTCAGTTCGCCGGCGGCGCGGGCGGGGGGACCAGGACCTCGGCGCCCGTGTCGGCGGGGCCGGCCGCGGCGCCGTCCAGGGTCACCGAGAACTCGGTGATCGCGAGCCAGCCCGCGCCGCCGGTGATCTCGGGCCCGAACTCGACGCTGGTCAGCCAGCCGTCGGCGTCGATCCGCCCCTCGGCCGCGAGGCGGGAGAGGAGGGCGCCGAGGTCCAGCTCCCCCTCGCGCAGGCCCTCCCCGGTCTCGGGCAGCCAGGCGATGTAGCCCCAGCTCTCGCCCGGGGCGTTGCCGTGGGTCGCGTCGACGAAGAGCGGGCCGGAGAGGCCCTGCTGGGCGTGGTCGCCCACGGCGGCGCCGGAGGAGGGGAAGTCGCCGCGCTTCACCCAGATCATCACCTCCTGGCGGATCGCCTCGGGGCCGCCGGCGGCCTCGGACCCGATCCAGAGGTCGAAGGCGAGGTTGAAGCGGTCGGTCTCTCCGCCCCAGTCGACGGACCAGCGCGCGCTCAGGCCCTCGGTCGCGGACAGCGGCAGGGGCAGCAGGTCGCCGCCCGTCACGCCGCCCCAGGGCTTGCGGCCCACGATCAGCTCGGGGAAGGCCAGCACGCGGCCGTCGCCCTCGGGCCAGGCCCAGTCCATGCGCAGGCCGTCGGCGAGGGTCTCGCCATGCTCGATGCGCTGGACGTAGTCGCGCCCCGCGACCAGGTCGCGCCGGCCCCAGGTGTTGTTCATCGCGACGACGGGGCCCAGGGCGGCCTCGGCGTCGTCGGTCTCCAGAACGCCGGTCATGCGCGCCCTCCCGTCCCCGACATAGCGCGGCGGCGCGGGCGGGCGCGTCAACCCTGCGCGAGGCGGGCAGGCCCCCTGCGACTCCGGTCCCCGCCCCGGGGGGCTGGCGGGCGGCGCGCCTGCGTCGTAATTGGGCCCATGACCCGCGACGACGTCCCCGCTGAGAGCTTCCCGCCGCCCGGCCACGACTGGCCCGAGATGCGGCCGGGCTGGGTGTGGCTTGCCGGCGCCGGTCCGGGCGATCCGGGCCTGCTGACCCTGCACGCGCTGAACGGGCTGCGGCAGGCGGACGTGGTGGTCTACGACGCGCTGGTCGACGACCGGGTGCTCGACTTCGCCCGCAAGGACGCGGAGCTCGTCTTCGCCGGCAAGCGCGGAGGCAAGCCCTCGGCCAAGCAGCGCGACATCTCGCTGAGGCTGGTGGAGCTGGCGCGCGCCGGCAAGCGGGTGCTGCGGCTGAAGGGCGGCGACCCGTTCGTCTTCGGCCGCGGCGGCGAGGAGGCGCAGACGCTGGTCCAGCACGGCGTGCCGATCCGCATCATCCCGGGCATCACCGCGGCGATCGGCGGCCTCGCCTACGCCGGCATCCCGGTCACCCATCGCGACGTGAACCAGTCGGTGACCTTCCTGACCGGCCATGACGCGCGCGGCGAGGCGCCGGCGGCCATCGACTGGGAGAGCATCGCCAAGGGCTCCCAGGTGGTGGTGGTCTACATGGGCCTGCGCACGCTGGGGGAGCTCGCGCGCCAGTTCATGAACGCCGGCCGCTCCGCCGACGAGCCGGTGGCGGTGGTGCAGGACGCCACCCTGCCCGGCCAGCGGGTGCTGGAGACGACGCTGGGCCACGCGGCCGAGGACGTGGCCGCCGCCGGTCTCGTCCCGCCCGCGATGGTCTGCATCGGCCGCGCCGCGCTGATGCGCCGGGCGCTGGCCTGGTGGGGCGACGAGAAACCCACCGACCTCGATCCCCTGGGCCGCGGACGCCCAGCCGAGGAGCCCTGAGCCGCCCTCCGCCCGCGCCGGCGCGGGGGGATGCGAAGGCGCCTTTACGTTTCCTGACCGAGCGGCTAGTTCTGTGCCGTCCCGCGGCTGCGCGGGACGAGTTCTCGGGGCGGGGTGAAAGTCCCCACCGGCGGTGATGGCCGAAAGGCACGAGCCCGCGAGCGCCTTCCTCCCCTTGGGGGGAAGGGTCGAGCAGAGCCCGGTGGGATCCCGGCGCCGACGGTCATAGTCCGGATGGAAGAGAACGGGACGGCGCCTTCCGGCGTCCGCGCGGGTTCGCGCGGGCGAGTGGCGCGCCGGCTCCGTCGTCCCGGTTCATACGGTTCGAAGGAGGACCCCATGGATCGGACCCAGACCAACGACACCACCACCGAAACCCGTGCGCCCGGTTCCGGGCCGCGCGTGGCCTTCATCCGCGCCCGCTGGCACGCCGACGTCGTCGACCAGGCGCGCGAGGGCTTCCTGCTGGAGCTCGCCCGCCTGACCAACGGCGCGGCCGAGGTCGAGACCTTCGACGTCCCCGGCGCCTTCGAGATCCCGCTGCTGGCCAAGAAGCTCGCGCAGTCCGGCCGCTTCGACGCGGTGGTCGGCGCGGCCTTCGTGGTCGACGGCGGCATCTACCGGCACGAGTTCGTGGCCCAGGCCGTGGTCTCGGCCTTCATGCAGGTGGGGCTGGAGACCGGGGTGCCGGTGCTGTCGGTCTCGCTGACGCCGCAGGCCTACCAGGAGACGGAGGCCCACGGCGCCTTCTTCCGTGACCACTTCGTGGGCAAGGGCGAGGAGGCCGCGCGCGCCGTCGTCGGCACGCTCGACGCCCACGCGCGGGCCGAGGCGGCCTGAGCGGCGCGGACCGGGGGACGCTCCAGAGCGCTCCCCGGACCTCCGCCGCAGGCGGCGCGCGGGAGGCCCCGGGTCGAGCCCGGGGCGCCCCGGGGCGGGGCCGTCGCGGTCAGGCCGTGAAGTACGGCGCGAGGTTGGCGCGGATGCGCGCGAGCGGCGTGTCGCCGGTCAGGTCCGGCACGAAGGGTTGGCCGGTGATCGCCTTGAAGGCGTCGACGTAAACTCGGGCGGTGGCCTCGATCAGGTCCTGCGGGATCTCGGGCAGCGGGTCCGAGTAGGGGTCGCAGCGCGCGTCCACCCACGACCGGATCACGTCCTTGTCGAAGGAGGGCGGACGGCCGCCCGTCTCGAACGCCCCCTCGTAGCCCCGCGCGATCCAGTAGCGGGAGCTGTCGGGCGTGTGGATCTCGTCCGCGATCAGGATCGTGCCGTCGGCGTCCACCCCGAACTCGTACTTGGTGTCGACCAGGATCAGCCCCCGCTCGGCCGCATGGGCCTGGCCGCGGGCGAAGAGGGCGAGGGCGTAGTCCTGCACCTTGTCCCACTGGGCGGCGGTCAGCAGGCCCTGGGACAGGATCTCGGCGCCCGTCAGCGGCTCGTCATGGCCGCCGTCGAAGGCCTTCGAGGTGGGGGTGATGATCGCCTCGGGCAGCGCCTGGTTGGGGCGCAGGCCGTCGGGGAAGCTGTGGCCGTACATCTCCCGCTCGCCCTTGCGGTAGCGGGTGAGGATCGAGGTGGAGGTGGTGCCGGCCAGGTAGCCGCGCACCACCACCTCGACCGGCAGGATCTCGAGCCGCTTGCCGATCACCACGTTGGGGTCGGGATACTCGAGCACGTGGTTGGGGCAGATGTCCGCGGTGCGGTCGAACCAGAAGCGGGCGATCTGGGTCAGCACCTGGCCCTTGAAGGGGATGCAGGCGAGGATCCGGTCGAAGGCCGAGATCCGGTCGGAGGCGATCAGAATCCGCCGCGGCCCGTGCGTTCCGTCGTCGGGCAGGTCGTAGCAGTCGCGCACCTTGCCGAAATAGGGATTGGGAAGCTCGGGGATGCGGGCCTCGGCCAGGATGCGGTCGGGAAGGGACATGGGCTGCTCGGGCTGGAGACGGGAGGGCGGAAACGGCGCGCGCCGGCCGTCAGGAAACGGCCGGCGCGCGGGATTGGCAAGGGCGGGCGGGATCAGCCGGCGGCGATCATGTCCGCCTGCTTCACGATCACCTGCGCCTGGCGCACCGAGGCGAGGTCCACGAGGCGCCCCTTGTAGGTCACGGCGCCGGAGCCGGTGCGGGTCGCCTCCTCCATCGCCGCCAGGATCTCGCGCGCCTCGGTCACCGCCTCCTCGGAGGGGGTGAAGACCTCGTTCGCGAGCGCGATCTGGTTGGGGTGGATCGCCCACTTGCCGACCATGCCCATGGTGGCCGAGCGGCGGGCCTGGGCGCGGTAGCCCTCGGGGTCCGAGAAGTCGCCGAAGGGGCCGTCGACGGGCAGGATGCCGTGGGTGCGGCAGGCCGAGACGATGGCCGAGGTCACGTGGTGCCAGGGGTCGGGGTAGGAGATCGCGCGCTCGCCCCCTTCCGCGGCGGCGTCGGCCAGCATGTAGTAGTTCTTCTGCGTGCCGCCGATGCCGGTGGTCGCCATGCCCATCGAGGCCGCGAAGTCCGCGGCGCCGAGGCTCATCGCCTGCAGGCGGGGGGAGGAGGCGGCGATCTCCTCGACATGGGCGAGGCCGGCGGCGGTCTCGATGATCACCTCGAGGGCGACCTTCTTCTCCGAGCCCTTGGCGGCCTCGATGGCGCTGACCAGCGCGTCGACGGCGTAGACGTCGGCGGCGCAGCCCACCTTGGGGATCATGAACATGTCGAGGCGGCCGTTGGTCTCCTCGAGAACCTCGACGACGTCGCGGTACCAGAAGGGGGTGTCGAGGCCGTTGATGCGCACGCAGACGGTCTTCTTGCCCCAGTCGATCGTGTTGATCGCCTCGATGATGTTCTTGCGGGCCTGGGGCTTGTCGGCGGGGGCGACGGCGTCCTCGAGGTCGAGGTTGATCACGTCCGCGGCCGAGGCGGCCATCTTGGGGAACAGCTTGGTGTTGGAGCCCGGGCCGAAGAGCTGGCAGCGATTGGGGCGCGCCGGCGGCGTGGGCTGAACCTTGAAGCTCATGGCTGGTCCTTCGCGAAAGAAAGCGTCCTGGAGGGTCGCGGCGACAGCTAGATTATGTCGCGCCTCGCGTCAACGCGGCGCGGGGGCGGCCCACCCCGCCGCCGCGGGCGAGGGGCCGGAGGCGCCCGAAGCCGGCGGCGGCGCGCCTCCTCGGCGAGGGAGCCGCGGCGCGACGCCCCTGCCCGTGGCCCGCGTCCGCCCGCCGCGGCGGGGCGGGCCGGGCGCGGATGGCGGGGGGCTGCGGGCCGGCGGGAGGAGGGGTCGGGCTATAAGGGGGCGGCGGAGCGGCCGACAGGTTCAGGGGACCCTAAGCGGATTGGCGCTCACCATGGTGGGCGACCGGGCAGCAGGCGTTGGTCTAGAACCCAGGGCCGCGCCCGGCGGTCCGGAACAGATGGGATGCGACCGGGGCTCCAGACCTCGATCGAAGCGGAGACGGGGCCGAACGAAACCGTCGCGCCCCGACAGGAGAGAGGCGGCGTCGGGAGGAAGACCGGCGTCGCGCTCCGGATGCGCCGCGGCCTCCGGATCGCTCTGCGGCGACCGGATCGGCGAAGGCGCGACGCTTCGGGCCGGCCGGCGCAGGCGACGGGCGGGGTCTCTCAAACCTCCCCACGGCGGCGTTCGCGGCCCGCCCGCCAGTCGGCCATGGCCTGGGCGACGCCCTCGCGCAGGGGGCGGGCGCCGTCCCAGCCTAGCGCCAGCAGGCGCGAGCGGTCGACCAGCTTGCGCGGCGTGCCGTCGGGGCGCGAGGCGTCGAAGACCAGCCGCGGCGGCGGGCGGCCGCGCAGGGCGGCGGCGCGGGCGCAGAGCTCGGCGAGGCGGCGGATCGAGACCTCCTCCCCCGAACCGACGTTTATGGGCACGTCGTCGGAATACCGCTCCATCAGGAAGACCAGCGCGTCGGCGAGATCGTCGGCGTGCAGGAACTCCCGCAAGGGCGCGCCGCTGCCCCAGACCTCGAGGGGGGCGTCGGCGTCGGCGGCCTCGGCCGCGCGGCGGATCAGGGCGGGCAGGACGTGGGAGGCGGCGGGATCGTAGTTGTCGCCGGGCCCGTAGAGGTTGGTGGGCTGGGCCGCGATGAAGTCCGCGCCGTGCTGGCGGCGGTAGGCCTGGGCCATCTTCAGGCCGGCGATCTTGGCGATGGCGTAGGCCTCGTTCGTGGGCTCCAGCGGGCCGGAGAGCAGCGCCTCCTCGGGGATCGGCTGGGGGGCGTCGCGGGGGTAGATGCACGACGAGCCCAGCACCATCAGCTTCTCGACCCCCGCGCGCCAGGCCTCGTGGATCACGGCGAGCTGGATGGCGAGGTTGTCGCGCAGGAAGTCGGCGGGGCGGGTGCGGTTGGCCTCGATCCCGCCCACGCGGGCGGCGGCGAGGAACACGGCCTGGGGGCGGGTCCGCGCGAAATGGGCGGCGACGGCGGCGGGGTCGGAGAGGTCGAGCGCGGCGCGCGGGGCGGTCAGGATCTCGCAGCCCGCGCGCTCGAGCCGGCGGGCCAGCGCGGCGCCGACCATGCCGCCGTGCCCCGCCACGAAAACGCGGCGTCCGGCGAGCGGGTAGATCACCGGCGCCGGGGGCCGGGGGGCAGCCGGCGCCGGGGCGCCGCCCTCGACGGGCGTCGCCGGATCCGGACCGGCGCCGGGCGGGGCGCCCGGGGCGAGGGACGGCGCGTCGGAGGCGTCGGGGGCGGGCGTCGGGCCCGGGGCGTCGGCGGGGTGGAGCGCGGGTCGGGTCATGGCAGGTCCCTCTCGGCGACGAGGATGGCGAGGGCGCGGGCGCCGGCCTCGGCCGCGGCCTCGGCCCGCGCGCAGGCGGCGCGGCCGGCCTCGGCCAGCGCGTCGGGGTCGGCGTGCAGCGCCGCGAGGCGGCTCAGCGCCCAGGGTGGGAACGGCCGGTCCGGGGCGAGGCCGAAGCCGGGGAGCAGCTGCTCGGCGACGGCGCCCCGAGTCCAGGCGAGGGTGGGCAGGCCGGCGAAGGCGGCCTCCCAGATCACGGCGGGCTCGGCCTCGTCCAGGTGCGTCGTGGGCAGGGCGAAGACGTCGAGATCGGCGTAGAAGGCGGCCTTCGCCTCGCCCGACACCGCGCCGCCGGTCCAGCGCAGGCGTCCGGGCAGCGCCGCGAGCGCGACGTGCAGGGCGCGAAGATCCGCGGGGTCGGAGACGGGGCCGGCGAGGCGCACCTCCACCGGCAGGCCCTGCGCCCGGGCGGCGCGGGCGAGGGCGATCATCTCGTGCAGCCCCTTGGCCGCGGTGAGGTTGGCCAGCAACCCGACCCGCAGCCGGCGCGAGGTCCGGGCGCGGCGCGGGACCGGGGCGGCGGGGCGCAGGAAGACGGCGTTCGAGATCGTCAGGTCCCGCGCGCCCGCCCCGCCATAGGCCTCGCGGAACCGCGCGCGCATTCCGGGCGAGAGGAAGACATGATCGAGCCCCGCGCCCCCGGTCCGCAGGATCAGGCGCATCAGCGCGTCGGGCCGGTCGATGTAGGCGAAGGAGTGGTGATGCAGGCGCACCCGCATCCCCAGCGCCCGGGCGAGCGCGATCAGCGCCAGCTGGTGCAGCCGGCCCCAGCCGCCGTCGCCGGCGAGATAGGCGCGCCGTCCGCCCAGCAGGCGCGCGCGGATCAGCGCGCCGGCGGCGAGCAGAGTGCGCCAGCCCCGCGCCGGATGGCGCAGCGGGCCGCGCCAGGCGCCCGGCGACAGCGAGCGGCAGGGGGCGGGTCCGGCGCGGGCCAGACGCTCGGCCGCCGCCCGGGTGATCGCGGCCTGGCCGGTGACCGGCGGCGGCAGGTTGCCTATGACCGGCATCGGGGGGGCCCGGCGGATCGCGGCGGGCGCCGGAGAGGGCGCGTCGAAGAGGTCGGCGGGCCTCATGTTCCGTCTCCCCGGAGGTCTGGGAGCGGCGGCGGCCGGCGAAGCGTTGCGGGGAGGACTCCGCCCGATCGGGCGACGCCCCATGAGCAGGACGGCCGATGGGCGAAACCCGCGCCCCGCGCACGAAATGCGGAACTGGCGGAGCGCCGGCGGTCAGGCGATCCTGCGCCGCGCAGGCGGAGTGCGAAGGCGCCGCTCATGTCGTGTAGTACTTCCGCGCCGCGGCCGCCCCATAGCCGTAGCCGTAGCCGTAGCCCGCGTAGCCGTACCGCGCGAGGCCGCGGGGATCCGCCTGGGTCAGGGTCAGGCCGGTGACGCGCACCCCGATCTGGTCGAAGAGGTCGAGGCCCGCCTTCACCATCTCCTTGCCCGTCGCGTTCCAGCGCACGGCGTAGAGCACCGCGTCGGCCCGCCCGGCTATCACCCGCGCGTCGGGCACCGCCAGCACGGGGGGCGTGTCGATGAAGATGAAGTCGTAGGCGTCGCGCAGCTCCTCCATCAGTTCGGCGAAGCGCTCGGAGCTGAACACGTCCGCCGCGTTCGCCCGGCTGCGCTGGCCGGTCAGCACGTCGAGGCCGGTGACGGGATCGTGGCGGATCGCCTGCTCGGCGCTCGCCTGGCCGGAAAGGACCGAGAGCAGGCCGGTCTTCTCGTCGAGGCCGAAATAGGCCTGGAACACCCGCCGGCGCAGGTCGCATTCCATCACCAGCACCCGCTTGCCCAGCGCCGCGGCGTTCTGGGCGAGCATCAGGGTGGTGGTCGTCTTGCCCTCGCCGGGGACGGAGGAGGTGACCATCACCACCTGGGGCCGCCGGTCGACGTTCGAGAGCAGCACCGAGGTGCGCAGGTTGCGCACCGCCTCCGCCAGCGCCGAAGACGGCTTTTCCACCAGCAATTTCAACGCCGCGCCCCGGCGGCGGGAGGGGGCGTCGGGGATCACGCCCATCACCTTCAGGCCGGTCGCGGCCTCCAGCGGTTCGGGGCCGCGGACGCGGTCGTCCAGCGTCTCGCGCGCGACGGCCCAGCCGACGCCCGCGATCAGGCCCAGCGCCGCGGCGATGGCGAGCGTCAGGCCCTTGCGCGGGCTGGCGGGATCGAGCGGCGCGACGGCCGGCGACAGGATCCGGCTGTCGGCCTCCTGGATGCCCTGCTGGACCGAGGTCTCCTTCATTCGGCCGAGGAAATATTCGTAGAGCAGGCGGCTCGCCTCGGCCTCCCGCTGCAGCTGGCGGAGGCGGACAAGGTCCTCGGACTGTTCGGAGATCCGTCCCTCCAGCTCGCCGATCGAGGTCTCGATCCCCTCGGCCTGGGCGGCCTGGCGGTCGCGGTCGCGGGCCAGCCGCTCGACCGCCGCGGCGAGCATGGAATCGAAGCGCGGGGCCAGCGCGGCCTCGCGCCCCGCGCCGCCGGGACGGGCGAGATCGGCGGCCAGCGCCTCCAGCCTGCGGTCGCCCAGCAGGGCCGCGGCCTCGGCCCGGGCGGCGTCGGCCTCGGGCGCGCCGGGCGGCGCGCGACGCACGGCCTCGGAGAGGACGCCCAGCCGCTCGATCAGCAGGCCCGCCTCGCCGACGCGGGCGTCGAGCTCGGCCCGCCGCTCGCGCAGCTCCTTCATCTGGCGATTGGAGGCCTCGAGCGACGCCTCGGAGATCAGGGACGTGGAGGCGGAATAGTCCTTCACCTGTTCCTCCGCCGCCTCGAGATCGACCTGGAGGTCGGCCACCCGCTCGCTCAGCCAGGAGGTGGCGCGGCGCGTCGCCTCGAACTTCGCCTCGAGCTGATCGAGGATGTAGAGATCGGCTATCGTGTTGGCGATGCGGGCGGATTTCTGCGCGCTCTCGCTCTGCACCCGGATCACGAAGACGTAGGAGAGGGGCACGTTCTGCACCCTCAGCCGCTCCAGCAGCCGGTCGATGGCGGTCTGGCGGCGGCGGAAGGCGGGGTCCTCCGCCTCGGGCGCGGGGGCGGCGTCGAGCAGGGGGACGAGCGTCTCGGCCCCGCCGCTCTCGAGCGCGCGGCGAAGAGCGCCCAGGGCGCGGTCGACGAGGCCGGGGGCGACCAGATCGGGGTTGAACTCGGGGTCGGATTCGAGGTCCAGCCGCGCCACCACCCGGTCCATCAGGTTGCGCGAGCGCAGCACCTCGACCTCGGTGTTCACCACCGAGCTGTCGGCCGAGAGGCCGGACATCACCGATTCGATGTCGACCACCTGCGCCTCGCGCGTGTCGAGCACCACGGTCGCCTCGGCCTGCCACATCGGGGTGGCCGCGAGCAGGCGCCAGGCGGCGAGCGCCAGCGCCAGGACCAGCGCGAAGGCGATGCGCCACATCTCCCGCCGCAGCAGGCGCAGGAGCGTGCGGGGTTCGAAGAGATCCGGCGCCGGGGCGGCCAGCCGGCGCGCCGGGGCGGGCCTGAGCGGGGCCGCGGGGCGCGAATCGCGGGCCTGGGGCGGCGGAGACTGGTCGTTCATCGAGCGGCTCCGGAAACGGGTGGGCGGGGCGGGCGGGCGACGGAGTTCTTCCGTGCGGCCGCGCCGGCCCGGCGGGTTGGGAACAGGCGGCGCCTCGGGGCCGCAGCGGGCCCTTGCGCGGGATCTGCGGCGAAGCGGCGACGACGGCGCTTCATCTCGACATCGGGTCCTTCCTGACGCCGGGGGCGGCGCCGGCCGACGCATCTGCCGGCCCGTTCACCTTTCGTCGCTAAACTTAAGGGCGAGTTAACTATTCCCGGCAAATCTGCGCTCCGAGGAAAGGGAGCGATGGGGGGCCCGGACGGGCGGCCGAACCACCTGGGGCGAGTCCCCGGGCCGGCGCGGCCGCAGCCGGGTTGACGGACGGAGAGCCGTATGGCGATCACGCCGCCCCGCGCCGCATCCCGACCGGATGCGCCGACGGTCCCGAAACCCGCATCCGGGCTCGCGCAGAGCTCGACCGCCGGGGCGCCGCCCGCGGGAGACCGCGCCGCGGCGCCCGAGTCCCCGCGCCTCGGCGCGGCGGCGCTCGACGCAGGGCCGGCCTCCGGCGCCCATCCGGACGGCGCGGCCGCGCCCTGGCCGGGCCTGCGGCTGGTGGTCGACGCGGCCCTGTCGGACGACATCCGGACGCGGCCCGACGCGGCGCCGCGCCCCCGCCCGCCGGTCTTCGCCCCTCCGCGGGGCCTCTATGCCATGTATTTCAAGCGGATGCTGGACGTCGCGCTGGTGCTGCTCGCGGCCCCGATCGCGGCGCCGCTGGTGGCGCTGCTGGCCGCCTGGGTGCGGCTCGATCCCCGCTCGGGCGACGCGCCGGCCTTCTACGGCCAGGTCCGCGTGGGGCGGGGCGGGCGGCGCTTCACCTGCTGGAAGATCCGCACCATGGCCCCGGACGCGGAGGCGGAGCTGGACCGCCTGCTCGCCTCCGACGCCCGCTCCGCCGCCGAGTGGGAGCGGCGCCAGAAGCTGGAGCGGGACCCCCGGGTGATCCCCGCCGGCCGGTTGCTGCGGCGCAGTTCGCTCGACGAGCTGCCGCAGCTGTGGAACGTGCTGGCGGGCGACATGAGCCTGGTGGGGCCGCGGCCCTACACCCCCTCGCAACGGGCGCTGCACGCGCTGCCCGAGCTCTACGAGAGCCTGCGCCCCGGGCTGACCGGCTACTGGCAGGTGGGGCCGCGCGGCGAGGGCGGCGACTTCGCCCTGCGCGCGGTCGAGGACGCGCGCTACTGGCGCGAGCTGTCGCTGGCGGCCGACCTGCAGGTGATCCTACGGACCGTCGGGATCGTCCTGAAAGGGGCCGGCCGGTGAGCCGCCCCGCCGCCGCCCCTTCGCTTTCCCTCCCCAACCCAGGCGAGGCGCCATGACCCGCAGACCGACCTTTCCCGCGCCGACGCCCCTGTCGCGCGCGGCGCCCCTGCCCGACGTCGCCTATGCGTTCGAGGAGGGCAGCGTCTTCGCCCGGCCGCGCGCCGACCGGCTGCGCCTGCTGATCCTGGGCATGAACTACGCGCCCGAGCCGGTGGGGGTCGCGATCTACACCACCGGCCTCGCGCAGGGGCTGGCCGCCTGCGGGCACGAAGTGACGGTGGTCGCGGCCACGCCCTGGTATCCCGCCTGGGCGCCGATGCCGGGCCATTCCCGCGGCTGGTCCGACCGGCGCGAAGACGGGGTGCGCGTGATCCGCTGCCCGCACCCGATCCCCGCCCGGCCCAGCGCCGCGCGGCGCATCCTGCAGCAGGCGAGCTGGGCGGCCTCGGCCGCGCCCCCGCTGCTGGCGCGCGCGGCCGCCGGGGTCGACGCGGTGCTGGCCGTCGCCCCCGCGGCCCTGGCCGCCCCCGTGGCGCTGGCCGCGGCGCGGCTGGGGGGCGTCCCCGCCTGGCTGCACGTGCAGGACTTCGAGGCGGAGGCGGTGTTCGGCGCCGGCCTGATCGATTCCCGCGGGCGCCTCGGCCGCCTCGCCGCCGGCGCCGCCCTGGGGTTCGAGGCCCGGCTGCTGCGCCGCTTCGACCGGGTCTCGGCGATCTCTCCCGCGATGCGCGCCAAGCTCGCGCAGAAGGGCGTCGCGCCGGAGCGGATCCGGGAGCTTCGCAACTGGGCCGAGGATGCGATCCGCCCGCTGGAGGGGCCGTCCCCCTACCGCGCCGAATGGGGGCTCGAGGGGCGGCGCGTGGCGCTCTATTCCGGCAACCTCGGGGCCAAGCAGGGCCTGCACCTGGCGCTGGAGGCGGCCCGCCGTCTCGCCGACCGCCCGGGGTTCGAGGACCTGGTCTTCGTGATCTGCGGCGAGGGGCCGGCGATGGCCCGCCTGCGGGCCGAGGGCGCGGACCTGCCCAACCTGGTCCTGCGCCCGCTGCAGCCGATGGCGCGGCTGGGGGAGCTGCTGGGCCTCGCGGATCTGCACCTGCTGCCGCAGGTGGCCGGAGCGGCGGACCTGGTGCTGCCCTCCAAGCTCGCCAACATGCTCGCCTCCGGCCGCCCGGTCGTGGCGACCGCGGCCGAGGGCACGCAGCTCGCGGCCGAGGTCGCGGGCTGCGGCATGGTCACCCCGCCGGGCGACGCGGCGGCCTTCGCGGACGCCATCGCGTCGCTGGCGGCCGCGCCGCGCATGCGCGCGGCGCTGGGGCAGGCGGCGCGGGCACGGGCGCTGACGCGCTGGGACCGCGCCTCGGCCATCGCCTCGGCCGAGCTCGAGCTGCGCGCCATGGCGGCCCGAAGCCGGATCGCCCCGCGCCCGACCGACCGGGCGATCGAGGCGGGCGCTCCGCCGGCGCCCGCCCCGTTGCGCTATGCCGAGAGCGCGGCGGCGCCCGATCCCTGGCCGCCCGCCGCCGCCGTCCCCGACGCCCGCCGCGCGGGACGTCGGGGCTGAGCGCGGATGCCGTCCGTCGCGCCCCGTCTCGACGTCCCCGGCGCGGGAGGCGTGCCGCCGCCCTCCGCGCCCGCCTGCGCGCACTTCCGCGTCCGACGCGCCGGCCCGGACCGACGATGCGCGCCGCCCTGCGGGGCGGCCGCCCTCCCCACCGCTCATGGAGCCGCCGCATGAAACGCGCCCTGATCACCGGCGTCACCGGCCAGGACGGCGCCTATCTCGCCGAACTGCTGCTGGACAAAGGCTACGAGGTGCACGGCCTGAAGCGCCGCGCCTCGTCCTTCAACACCGCCCGCATCGACCACCTCTACCGCGACCCGCACGAGGGCAACGTCAACTTCCGCCTCCACCACGGCGACATGACCGACGGCTCGAACCTGATCCGCATCATGCAGGAGGTGCGCCCGCACGAGGTCTACAACCTCGCCGCCCAGTCCCACGTCCAGGTCAGCTTCGAGACGCCGGAATACACCGCCAACGCCGACGCCCTGGGGACCCTGCGCCTGCTGGAGGCGATCCGCATCCTGGGGCTGGAGGACCACTCGCGCTTCTACCAGGCTTCGACCTCCGAGCTCTACGGCCAGGCCGCCGAGACCCCGCAGCGCGAGACGACGCCCTTCCGCCCCCGCAGCCCCTACGCCTGCGCCAAGCTCTACGCCTACTGGATCACGGCGAACTACCGTGAGGCCTGGGGGATCCACGCCTCGAACGGGATCCTCTTCAACCACGAGAGCCCCCTGCGCGGGGAGACCTTCGTGACCCGCAAGATCACCCGCGCCGTCGCCGCCATCGCGCTGGGCCTGCAGGATCGGCTCTACCTGGGCAACCTGGACGCGCGGCGGGACTGGGGGCATGCGCGCGACTACGTCGAGGGGATGTGGCGGATCCTGCAGCAGGACGCCCCCGACGACTACGTGCTGGCGACGGGCGAGACGCATTCGGTGCGCAGCTTCGCCTCCCGCGCCTTCGCGGCGGCGGGCATCGGGCTCGACTGGCATGGGGAGGGGCTGGCGGAGAAGGGGGTCGACGCGCGCTCGGGCGAGATCCGGGTCGAGGTCGATCCCCGCTATTTCCGCCCGGCGGAGGTCGATCTGCTGATGGGCGACGCGGCCAAGGCGCGCGAGCGTCTGGGCTGGACCCACCGCCGCGGTCTCGACGACCTGGTGGGCGAGATGGTGGCCGCGGACCTGGAGCTGCTGGGGCGGGAAGGCCTGCCCCGCGCCGAGCGACTCGCCTGAGGGGGCGATCCGGGCGCGTATCGCCAGCGGAGACGATCCCGCCGCGCCCAAGGCCTCCGGCCACGGAAGCGATTGCAAAACAAGGAGAAGTTCGAAATCGGGACCGGGATTCTCAGCCTCCGTTCATCTTCGGACGGATACAGTCAGGGAGACGTCGTTTCCATGCCGCCGGCACGTCGCCGGGTCGGAAGGGGACGAGCTTCGTCGGCGTAACGTTGGTGAAACGCGTATGGGCTTTCTTGTTCTGGGAACCTCGTCGGGGCTCGTCCTCGCCGTGGCGGCCCTTCTCTCCGGCTTTCCGATCTGGGCCGCCATCGTCTCGCACATCGGGGCTGGGATGATCGTCGCGACCCTGGCCGCGCTGTTCCACGCCCGCAGGACCCTGCGCCGCCGCAGCGCGGCCCGCGAACGGACGGAGCGGGTCCAACGCCCGGCCCTTCGCCCGCATCGTGTCGCGCGCCAGCCGGAACCGGAGTCGGTCTGACCGCGCCCCGCGACGGTTAACCCGACATTTACCCTGCCGCCCCATCCTGCGATCGACCGGAACGGCGCAGGATCCCGAAGATGCCTCCCGACCTGCTGCCCGTCGGCCTCGCGGCCGTGGGCTTCACCGCGACCTGCACGCTCTTCGCGTGGCGGCGCACCGCCTGGTTCGCCCCGGCCGTGCTGTGGAGCGGCTTCTGCCTCGCGGGCATCCTGGCGCTGTGGGTCGTCGTCGTCAGCGGCGTGCACCTGCCCGCGCTGGGCCTGTCGCCGATGCCCACGATCCGGCTGGGGGAGCAGTTCGCACCGACCGCCCTGTTCTTCTCGGTCCAGGCGCTGATCGGCCCCCTGTCGGTGCTGGGCTGGCGGCCCGCGGCCGGGCCGGCCGACGCCGAAAACGGCGTTGGCGGCGCCTCGATCCGCGCGGCGCAGGCTCTGCGCGAGGCGCTGGGGCGGGCGCGGGCCAGCGGGGCGGCGCGGCTCTACGCGCTGGTCGCGGCGACCGTCTGCGCCCTGCACCTGGCGATGATCGACCGCGACGCCTTCTATCTCAACAGCGAGTATCTCTCGCTCGCCGATCCCACGCGCAACGGCGTCGGCGCGGGCGTGGGCGCCTTCGTGAACAACGTGCTGCGGCCGCTGGCCCTGCCCGCCTTCCTGCTGCTCGCGATCCGCGACCGGCCCGAGGGCGCGGCCCGGCGCGGCCCCGACCTGCACGCGGCCCTGCTGCTGGGGATCTGCGCCTATGCCTTCGCCTTCAGCCTGGCGGTCTATTCGCGCTACCTGATGGTCTACGTGTTCGTCTTCTTCATGGGGCGCGTGTTCTCGCATCGCCGGGGAGGGACGGGCGCGATCGTCGCCTTCGCGCTCTACACCGCGCTGATCCTGGGCTGCTTCGTGGTGGCGCTGGCGGGCCGCGGGCACGCGACGCAGGGCCTCGCCTCGGTGCTGCCGGTGATCGAGGCGCTGGACGTCGGCCACCTGGGCTGGCTGGCGGCGAAGCTGGGCGCGACCTCCTTCGACGCGGGCATGAGCTTCGCCAACGCCCTGCGCCACGCGCCGGTCTACGACCCAGGCTACCAGGCGCTCAGCTTCAGCCCGCTCCCCTCCTTCCTCGACGGGTTCGACGCGGGCGAGATGGAGCAGCGGATCAACATCTACGTGCCGTTCTCGGCCTTCGGCGAGGCGGTGCACTTCCATCCGCTCGCCCCGCCGCTGCTGTTCGCGGCCTGCCTCGCGGCGACGCGGCAACTGACGCTGGGGTTCTTCCGGGACGGCGACGCGCTGAGCGCGGCGCTGTTCCCCCTCTACCTCGTGTGCCTGCTGAAGCTGCAGACCTACCCGATCCGCGCCTCGCTGCGGATCGTGGTCGCGATCGCGGTGATCTCCTGGCTGAGCGTGAGATGGCGAAGACGGGCGGCGGAGAGAGGGATGCAGGCCGTCCCGGCATGAGCCTCCGGCGCCGGAGGTCTCTGGCGCCAGGCGACGCCGCAGGCGTCGGGACTGGGCCGAAGGATGGGGGCCGTGAGGCTCTGCGTGGGTCGCCTGCAGTCTGGACGTCCGCGCCCACCCGTCCACCGCCTTGCCTGCCGGCATCGGAGCGATCGAGGCGGAATGCTCCCTGCCGTCGACTCAACCGACGATGCGTTCACCGACGCAACGCGCCCCGGGCCGCCAGCGCCGTCGCCAGGCCCAGCGCGGCGGAGGCCGCGCAGACCGTCCAGGCGGCGCCGTGGACGCCCCAGGCCGGCGCGCCCAGCGCGATCGCCGCCGCCTGCGCCGCGGCCAGCGCCAGGCCGACCCGACCCAGCGCGCGCATCCAAGGGCCCGAAATCGCCACCACCATCAGCTGCGCCGACAGGGCCGCCGCCGTCTCGGCCAGGGCCAGCGGCGCGGCGAGGCGGCCGGCCGCCTCGAAGCCCACGCCGAAAAGGCCTGCCAGGGTCTCAGGGAACCACGCCACCGCCGCAACTGCGGGAACCGCCCAGGCGCCGACCGCGACGAGGCCTCCGCCCAGCGTCCGGCGCAGCATCCGCCGGTCGCGGGCGTGGAAGGCGCGGCTCGCCCAGGGTTGCAGCACCTGCGCCAGCAGCAGCGGCGGCGCGCTGACCAGGAAGGCCAGGCGCTGGGCGGCGGCGTAGAGGCCCGCCGCCTCGAACCCCAGGATCGGCGCAATCAGCAGCATGTCGGCCCGCGCCAGCAGCATCCGCGGCGCGAGAGAGGGCAGAAGCGCCCGCGCCTCGGCCCGCCATACCGCCGCCTCGTCGAGGGGCGCCTCCTGGACGGAGGCGGCGTCGGCGCGAGCGGTCCGGATCGACGCTCCGGCCTGCGTGCGCCGCGCCAGCGCCAGCGCGCCCCCGCCCGCGACGAGGCCCGCCGCGGCGAATACCAATACGGCGGCCGTGGCCCCACCGAGCCCCCCGGCGGGGATCGCCGCCAGCGCGGCCGCGAGCGTGGCGGCGGGGGCGGCGAGATCCTCGAGCGCGAGGCCAGCCGCGGGGCGGAACAAGGCCGAGAGCTGCTGGCGCCCCAGCCGCCGCAGCGCCGCCCCCGGCGCCACCAGCGCGGCGAGCGCCAGGCCCTCGGCAAGGCCCGCGGGCAGGACCTGCGGCGCGCGGGCCTCGGCCAGCGCCGCCGCTCCCGCCGCCAGCGCCAGGCCCAGCGCCGCCAGCGCCCCGCCCCGCCAGGCGGCCCGCGCCGACAGGGCCATCAGGCGACGCAGGCGCTCGGGGCGGGGGGCCAGCGCCTCGGTCCGGCGCACGGCGAGCCCGGGCCAGCCCCCGGCGCCGAGCTGCCCCGCCAGCGTGCCGGCCCCCAGCGCGAAGGCGACCTGGCCGAATCCCGCGGGCCCCAGCTGCATCCCCAGCGCCAGCGCCATGGCGAACTGCGCCGCCCGCGCCGCCGCGACCGCC
The DNA here is from genome assembly GCF_029223255.1 of Albimonas marina. Classification (GTDB taxonomy): domain Bacteria; phylum Pseudomonadota; class Alphaproteobacteria; order Rhodobacterales; family Rhodobacteraceae; genus Albimonas. Next base: position 309,919 of record NZ_JARHUC010000004.1, on the reverse strand, counting down.
ACGGCCGCGCCCCCCAGCGCGCGCAGGAACCGGCCGCGACGCAGCGTCGCCAGGACGCCGCCGGCGCGAAAGGGCGCGGCGTGCGGCAGGGGTCGGGTCATCTGCGGATCTCGCCTCGCGCCTCGCCGCCGGGGAACCGGGCCCGGCGAAACGCAATCTTAACGAGACTGGTAAACATATCGTTCCCGCACACCGCAGTCCGCCGCGCCCGCCGCGGCCCTGACCGGGAGGCGCCCGATGCGCTCGTCCCCCGTCGTCGACCTCGCGCCGCCTCCGCCGGGCGGCGACCCGCCCGCGCGCGGCGCCGACCCGCCGGAGCATCCGGCCGCACCGCGCGCCCTGCCCCGCCTGCGGCGGCGGCTGCGAAACCGGCTGGCGGAGCTCGACGGGCTCTACCTGCCGCTCGCCCGCCTGGCGCGACCCGACCATGCGGTGGGCCCGGCGACGGAGCTGGTGGTGGAGGGGTTTCCCCGCTCCGCCAACTCCTGGATCGAGGGCTGCGTGCGGGAGGCGTGGCCGGGCCTGCGCGTCGCCCAGCACCTCCACGCGGCCGCGTCGCTGCGCGCGGCCGCGCGGCGCGGCCTGCCGGCGATGCTGCTGCTGCGCGCGCCCGAGGCCGCGGTCGCCTCGCTGCTGCTGCGCGAGCCGGCGATCTACGACCCTGCGCTCGGCTTCGAGGAATATGTGCGCTTCCACGCGGGCCTGGCCGGCGCCGTCGACCGCCTGCTGGTGGTCCCGTTCGAAGCCGCGACCGGCCCGTTCCCGGCGGTGGCCCGGGCGCTGGTCGCGCGGTTCGCACTGGACTGGCCGGTCCCCGACTGGTCGCCCGCGCGCGAGGCCGGAGCCTGGGCGCAGGTCGACCGGCTGACGCGCGACCGGGTGGGGCGGGCGCATGTCAGCTACTCGCCCGCGCAGGCCGAGGCCGAGCGCGCCCGGCGCGGCGCCCGCGCGGCCGCCGCGGCCGAGGTCGTGGCGCGCGCCGCCGCCGCCGACCCGCGCGTCGCCCGCCTGCAGGTCCGCGCCCGCGCCTGGCACGACGTCCTGCGCGCCCGCGCCCCCGCCGGGCTGTCCGCCCCGCCCCCCCTTCCCGGTCCCTCCGCGCCCCCTCCCGAAGGAGCCGCTCGATGACGCAGACCCTCGATCCCTCCGTTTCGCCCCCGGCGCGGGAGGCGCCGCAGGCCGCGGATCCGCCGATGCAACGCCTGCGGGCGCGCCTGCATCCCGAGAGCGGGGCGGGCGGCTTCTCGGCCATCGACGGCACGGTGATCTTCTACGTGCGCGTGGCCGCGCTGCTGGAGCCGCAGGCCGTGACGCTCGACCTGGGCGCCGGGCGGGGACGGGCGCACCAGGACGATCCCGTCTCGTTCCGGCGCACGCTGATGGACCTGCGCGGGCGCTGCGCGCGGGTGATCGGGGCGGACCCGGACCCGGCGGTGCTGGCCAACCCGTCGCTCGACGACGCGCTGGTGATGACCTCGCCGAACGCGGTGCCCCTGCCCGACGCCTCGGTGGACCTGCTGCTGGCCGATCACGTGCTGGAGCATGTCGAGCATCCGCACGCCTTCGCGCGCGAGTGCCGGCGGTTGCTGCGCCCCGGCGGCTGGCTGTGCGCGCGCACGCCCAACCGGCTGGGCCTGGTCTCGCTCGCCTCGCGCGCGATCCCCGGACGGCTGCATGCCGCCGTCCTCTCCCGCGCGCAGCCCCACCGGCGGTCTGAGGACGTGTTCCCCGCCTTCTACCGCCTCAACACCCGCGCCGACCTGCTGCGCGCCTTCCCGGGGGAGGCGTGGAGCCACCATGTCCACGGCTGGAACTCCGAGCCCGCCTACGCCGGCCGCTCGGCGCTGGCCTGGCGGGCGATGCGCGCCCTGCAGGCGACGCTGCCCGCGGCGATGGACGCGAGCCTGCACGTGTTCCTGCGGCAGCTTTAGGGAGCGTGCCACGGCTCCAGCAGTCTAGCGGCGGAACGGTCCCGGCGCGGAGAAGCGGAGAAGCGGAGAAGCGGAGAAGCGGAGAAGCGGAGAAGCGGAGAAGCGGAGAAGCGGAGAAGCGGAGAAGCGGAGAAGCGGAGAAGCGGAGAAGCGGAGAAGCGGAGATTCCCGAGCCTCTGCGCGCAGGTCAACCGCAGCCACGCGCCTGACCGGCGCGCGCTGCCGGCCGCCGCGACGCGGTTCGCCGCAAGCGATCGCGCGCGCGACGCCGCCCGCCCTCGCCGACCGGGCGCCCCCTCGACGTTCGCGCCAAGGGGGGGCCGGGCGGGTCGGTCGCGGCCGCGCAGCGGACGCGCCGGGCCGCGCGGCCCCGCGTCTTGAGCCTTGAGCCCTGAGCCCTGAGCCTGTCCTATTCCCGAACCGGGATCAGCCGATCTCCAGCCGCTCCTCGACGATGCCGTAGCCGTCCTCGGGGTCGAGGCGGATCATCCTCGGCGTCGTGCTCATGTCCACGATCGGGTGCACGGTGCGCGCGGCGCGGGCGGCGGCGGCGGTCGCGGCGGCCTCGAAATCGGGCGCCTCGCCCAGCAGGCGCAGGTTCATGCGGGTGGGGAAGACGATGGCGCGCTTGCGGGCCTCGTAGAGGCGCAGCGCCTCGGCCGGGGCGATCCACTCGGTCTCCACCGTCTCGCGCCCGTCATGGATCGCGTCCTGGTCGAGCGGCGCGCGCGCGATGAAGAACCAGGTGTCGAAGCGCTTGGGCACATGCGCCGGCGTCACCCAGCGGGCGAAGCGGGTCAGCTGGCGCAGGTCGGGGGTCACGCCCCGCTCGCGCACGTAGTCGAGGAAGCGGATCTCGCCATGCTCTACCGCCAGCCGCTCCTCGGTGGAGCCGGCGACGGCGTCCTGGGCGAGCAGCATGCCCGTCTCCTCGAAGGTCTCGCGGATGGCCGCGATTCGGGGGCCGCGCTCGACCTCGGGCACCGCGTCCCAGCCGGCGGCGATCTCGGCCCACTCCGGCGCCGCGTCGTCCTCGGTCTGCTTGCCGCCGGGGAACACCATCGCCCCGGAGAAGAAGTCGATCTGGTAGTTCCGGCGCACCATCAGCACTTCCAGCGCGGGGGTCTCCCGCAGCAGCATGATGGTGGCCGCGGCCCGCACGGGAACCTGCTCGCTCATTCTCGTCTCCCCATCGGGCGCTTGCGCTGCGCCCGCTTCGTTCGTCGTTTCGCTTGCGGCATGATAAGCCATCCTTCGGGTCCTGTCCCGCCCCTCCGACCGCGGCCGAATCGTTCCTCGCGATTGCGCCGGGATCGTCTCTGGGCGAAACAGGGCCCCGCCGCGCCGACCGTGCGGCCAGTAGTTAGACGAAAGCCTCTAGGGGAGGAATCGAATGCGCGCCGTGCTCTGCAAGGAATGGGGACCGCCCGAATCCCTGGTGATCGAGGACATCCCCGTGCCCGAGCCCGGCAAGGGCCAGGTGCGGGTGGCGATCCACGCCAGCTCGGTCAACTTTCCCGACGTTCTGATCATCCAGAACAAGTACCAGTTCAAACCCGAGCTGCCGTTCTCGCCCGGCTCCGACCTCGCCGGCGTGGTGACCGCGGTGGGCGAGGGCGTGACCCGCTTCAAGGTGGGCGACAAGGTGATGGGCATGACCCCCTGGGGCGCCTTCGCCGAGGAGGCCATCGCCGAGGAGACCCGCCTCGATCCCCTGCCCGAGGGCGTGGACTTCGCCGTCGCCGCGGGCTTCCCGATGGTCTACGGCACCTCGTATCACGCGCTGCTCGACCGGGGCGAGCTGAAGGCCGGCCAGACCGTGCTGGTGCTGGGCGCCGCCGGCGGCGTGGGCCTGGCGGCGGTCGAGATCGCCAAGGCCGTCGGCGCCAAGGTGATCGCCGCGGCCTCCTCGGCCGAGAAGCTCGCGATCTGCAAGGAGCACGGCGCCGACGAGGTGATCAACTACGTCGAGGAGGACCTGCGCGAGGCGCTCAAGCGCGTCTGCCCCAACGGACCCGACGTGATCTACGACCCCGTCGGCGGCGACCTGGCGGAGCCCGCGTTCCGCTCGATCGGCTGGCGCGGCAAGTTCCTGGTGGTCGGCTTCGCCGGCGGCTCGATCCCCAAGATCCCGCTGAACCTGCCGCTGTTGAAGAACGCCTCGATCGTCGGCGTGTTCTGGGGCGCCTTCGTGAAGACCGAGTACCAGCAGTACCTCAAGGACATGGAGGTGCTGTTCAACTGGCTGCGCGAGGGCAAGCTGCGCCCGCGCGTGTCGGACCGCTACTCGCTCGAGGATGCGCCCAAGGCGATCCAGCGCCTGGCCGACCGCAAGGCCGCCGGCAAGCTGATCGTCGAGCCGCAGAAGGGCTGAACGCCCCTGCCGGAACGCGAAAGGGGAGGGCCCGGGCCCTCCCCTTTTTCGTGCGCCCCGCTCGGCGATCCCTCAGGCGTAGAGCCAGATCAGCAGCGCGACGCCGAGGATCATGCGGTAGATCACGAAGGGCGTCAGGCTCCAGGTCCGCAGCATCCGCATCATCAGGCTCAGCGCCAGCAGGGCGGCGACGCAGGACAGGACCGCGGCGATGGCGGCCTCGGTCCCCAGGTTCACGTCGCCCTGGTCGAGCAGGTCCTTGGTGGTCAGCACGCCGGCCGCCAGGATCGTGGGCACCGACATCAGCATCGAGATCCGCGCCGCGTCCGGCCGCTTGAAGCCCAGCCCCCGCGCCGCGGTGATGGTGATGCCCGAGCGCGAGGTGCCCGGGATCAGCGCCACCGCCTGCGCCAGCCCCATGACGATCGCGTCGCGCCAGGACCAGCCCTCGGCCTCGCGGACCAGCGGGCCCCAGCGGTCGAAGACGTAGAGCACGACGCCGAAGACGATGGTGGCCCAGGCGATGACCTGCACGTCGCGGAAGATGTCGGTCATCCCCGCCATCGACAGGGCCAGGCCCGCGATCACCACCGGGATCGTTGCGACCACCAACCGCAGGGCCAGCCCGGCCTCGTAGGTCGAGACTTTCCCGGTCAGGACGTGGATCCCGCCCAGGATGGCGGCGGAGACGTCCTTCCAGAAGAAGATGCAGACCGCGACCAAAGTGCCCACGTGCACCGCGACGTCGATCGAGAGGCCCTGGTCCACCTCGCCCGAGAGGGCGGGGAACAGCGCCAGGTGACCGGAGGAGGAGATCGGCAGGAACTCGGTGATGCCCTGGATGAGGGCCAGAATCACGAGGTTCATCAAGGGCATGGGATTGTCCTGCGACGGGGACGGGAGAGGGGTTCAGCGTTAGACCTGCGGACGCCGGCTGGGAATGCGGCGAATTTGGGTAAGTTATGCTGACTCATTTTCCCTTGCCGATCGGATGGGCGACGCCGCGGGAGTCGACCGCCGGCCTGCGGTGACCCGAAATTACGTCAGTATTGCTGTCTTTTATTCTCGATAAGGATCGGTTAGGCACGTCCCCCAGACGCCGGACGCGAGTCCGGGGCCCCAGCCATGCTCGCCCGAGGGAGACCGCCAGGTGGCTCAGAAGATGCTCAAGTTCGTCGACGTGCCGCGCGGCATGCCCGAAAAGCGCGCTGCGGAAGCGCGCCGCGACGACTTCGGCGAGATCTATCGCGAATTCGCGGCCGCGAAGGCCGAGGAGCAGGCCAGCCGCTGCTCGCAGTGCGGCGTGCCTTACTGCCAGCAGCATTGCCCGCTGCACAACAACATCCCCGACTGGCTGAAGCTGGTGGCCGAGGACCGGCTGGAGGAGGCCTACCAGGTCTCCCAGGCGACCAACACCTTCCCCGAGATCTGCGGCCGCATCTGCCCCCAGGACCGCCTGTGCGAGGGCAACTGCGTCATCGAGCAGTCGGGCCACGGCACCGTCACCATCGGCGCGGTCGAGAAGTACATCACCGACACCGCGTGGGAGAAAGGCTGGGTCACCCCCGGCAAGCCCATGAAGGAGCGGCCTGAATCCGTCGGCATCATCGGCGCGGGTCCGGGCGGCCTCGCCGCCGCCGACGCGCTGCGCCGCCGGGGCTTTCAGGTCACGGTCTATGACCGTTACGACCGCGCGGGCGGCCTGCTGATCTACGGCATCCCCGGCTTCAAGCTGGAGAAGCACGTGGTCACCCGCCGCAACGGCCAGCTCGAGGCCGCGGGCGTCAAGTTCGTGCTGAACTGCAACGTCGGCGAGGACCGGACCTTCGAGGAGATCCGCGGCGCGCATGACGCGGTGCTGATCGCCACCGGCGTCTACAAGTCCCGCGACCTGGGCGGCCCGGGCGTGGGCCTGCCGGGGATCCAGAAGGCGCTCGACTACCTGACCGCCTCGAACCGTCACGGCTTCGGCGACAACGTGCCGGCCTACACCTCGGGCGAGCTGAACGCCTCGGGCAAGAACGTGGTGGTGATCGGCGGCGGCGACACCGCGATGGACTGCGTGCGCACCGCGATCCGCCAGGGCGCCAAGTCGGTGAAGTGCCTCTACCGCCGCGACCGGGCGAACATGCCCGGCTCCCAGCGCGAGGTGAACAACGCCGAGGAGGAGGGGGTCGAGTTCGTGTGGCTCGCCGCCCCCAAGGGCTTCGTGGGCGACGACAAGGTCACCGGCGTGCGGGTCGCGAAGATGCGCCTCGGCGCTCCCGACGTGACCGGCCGCCAGACGCCCGAGGAGATCGAGGGCGCCGACTACACCGAGCCGGCGGACCTGGTCATCAAGGCGCTGGGCTTCGACCCGGAGGCGCTGCCGACCCTGTGGGGCTGCGAGGATCTGCCGGTGACCCGCTGGGGCACCGTGAAGACCGACCACCGCACCCACGAGACCGCGCTCGAGGGCGTCTATGCTGTGGGCGACATCGTCCGCGGCGCCTCTCTGGTGGTCTGGGCGATCCGCGACGGGCGCGAGGCGGCCGAGGCGATCGCGGCGAAGCTCGACGCCAGGACCCAGGTCATCGCGGCCGAGTGAGCCGCGCCCCCGGCCCGGCCGGGACGACGCGACGAGAGGCCCCGGCGGGATCCCCCCGCCCGGGCCGGTCCGCCCCCCCGGAGGGCGACCCAGGGAGATCGAAGCGATGACGGTTCGGACCGGCGGATGCGCCTGCGGCGCGGTGCGCTACGAAGCGACGGGCGGCGGCCCGGCCTTCGGCGTCTGTCATTGCGAGACCTGCCGCAAGTGGGTCGGCGGCCCCTTCGTCGCCCTGCAGGTCGAGACGCTGACCGTCACGCAGGGCGAGGACCGGCTGAACGCCTGGCGCTCGTCCGAGTGGGGCGAGCGGGTGAGCTGCGCCGCCTGCGGCGGGACCCTGTTCTTCAAGGTGGTCCCGACGGGCGAGGCGAACGTCGCGCTCGGCACGCTGGACGACGCCGCGGGGCTGGAGCTGGGGATGGAGATCTTCGCCGACTCCAAGCCCGCCGCCTACGGCTTCCTCTCCGACGGCTCGAAGAAGCTGACCGGGGCGGAGTTCCTGAAGATGATCGGCGCCGCCTGAGGGCGCGCCGCAAGACCCCGGGCCGGCGCCCCGCGCGCCGCCCGACCTGATCCCCGGGCCGGCGCGCCGCGCCGCCCGATCGAGATGCCGGACCCGGGCGACGCCCGCGGCCGGCGGTTGGAGACGCTCTTGAGGAAAAGGAGCACGGACATGACGAAATTCGACGCGACCTGGGCGCAGGCCCACGAGGAACAGCGCAAGCGTCTGTCCGAGACCGGCATGTTCCGCGAGGAGTTCGAACATGCCTCCTGCGGCGTGGGCCTGGTGGTGGCCGTCGACGGCCAGCCCCGGCGCGAGGTCGTGGCCAACGGCATCGCCGCGCTGAAGGCGATCTGGCACCGCGGCGCGGTGGACGCCGACGGCAAGACCGGCGACGGCGCGGGCATCCACGTGCAGATCCCCAAGCCCTTCTTCGAAGAGCAGATCCGCCGCACCGGCCACGAGCCGAACGAGGAGCATGTCGCCGTCGGCATGGTGTTCCTGCCCCGCGCCGACTTCGGCGCGCAGGAGACCTGCCGCACCATCGTGGAGACGGAAGTCCTGCGCATGGGCCACTACATCTACGGCTGGCGCCATGTGCCCGTGAACATCCAGGTGCTGGGCGAGAAGGCCAACGCCACCCGCCCCGAGATCGAGCAGATCCTGATCTCGAACAACACCGGCGTGGACCAGGAGACGTTCGAGCGCGAGCTCTACGTCATCCGCCGCCGGATCGAGAAGGCGGTGGCCGCGGCGCAGGTCTCGGGTTTCTACATCTGTTCGCTGTCGTGCCGGTCGATCATCTACAAGGGCATGATGCTGGCCGAGCAGGTGGCGGAGTTCTATCCCGACCTGAAGGACGAGCGCTTCGAGTCCGCCTTCGCGATCTACCACCAGCGCTATTCCACCAACACCTTCCCCCAGTGGTGGCTGGCCCAGCCCTTCCGCATGCTCGCCCACAACGGCGAGATCAACACGCTGAAGGGCAACGTCAACTGGATGAAGTCCCACGAGATCCGCATGGCCTCGACCTACTTCGGGGACATGGCGGAGGACATCAAGCCGATCATCCCGTCGGGCTCCTCGGACTCGGCCGCGCTGGACGCGGTGTTCGAGGTGCTGGTGCATGCCGGCCGCTCGGCCCCCATGGCCAAGACCATGCTGGTGCCCGAGGCCTGGTCCAAGACCGCCTCGGCGATGCCGCAGACCTGGCGGGACATGTACGCCTATTCCAACTCCGTCATGGAGCCCTGGGACGGCCCCGCGGCGCTGGCGATGACCGACGGCCGCTGGGTCGTCGCCGGCGTCGACCGCAACGGCCTGCGCCCGTTGCGCTACGTGGTGACCGGCGACGGCCTGGTGATCGCGGGCTCGGAGGCCGGCATGGTCCCCGTCGACGAGATGGGCGTGCAGGAGAAGGGGGCGCTCGGCCCCGGGCAGATGCTGGCGGTCGACATGGCCACCGGCCGGCTGCTGCATGACTACGAGATCAAGGACGAGCTCGCGACCTCGCAGCCCTACGGCGACTGGGTGGGCACGATCACCGACCTCGACGCCCAGGTGGAGGGCGCGAAGGAGCCGCGCCTCTACCAGCGCGACGAGCTGCGCCGCCGCCAGATCGCGGCCGGCTACTCGATCGAGGAGCTGGAGGCGATCCTCCATCCCATGGCCGAGGAGGGCAAGGAGGCCATCGGCTCGATGGGCGACGACACGCCCTCGGCCGTGCTGTCGGAGAAGTACCGGCCGATGAGCCACTTCTTCCGCCAGAACTTCTCCCAGGTCACCAACCCGCCCATCGACTCGCTGCGCGAGCACCGGGTGATGTCGCTGCGCACGCGCTTCGGCAACCTCAAGAACGTGCTGGACCAGGATTCGAGCCAGACCGAGATCCTGACGCTGGAGAGCCCCTTCGTCTCCAACGGCCAGTTCAACGCCATGGTCGAGGCCTTCGGCAGCTCGGTTCGCACCATCGACTGCGTCTATCCCGTGGGCGAGGAGCAGGGGGCGCTGCGCGTCTACCTCGAGCGGATCCGCACCGAGGCGGAGGAGGCCGTGCGCGCCGGCATCGGTCACCTGATCCTGACCGACGAGGGCGTGGACGCCGACCACATCGCCGTGCCCATGATCCTCGCGACCTCGGCGGTGCATTCGTGGCTGACCAAGAAGGGCCTGCGCACCTTCTGCTCGCTCAACGTGCGCTCGGCCGAGTGCATCGACCCGCATTACTTCGCGGTGCTGATCGCCTGCGGCGCGACGACGGTGAACGCCTACCTCGCGCAGGAGTCGATCGCCGACCGGATCGAGCGCGGCCTGATCGACGGCACCGCCGAGGAGGCGGTGACCAAGTTCCGCGCCGCGATCGACGCGGGCCTGCTGAAGATCATGTCCAAGATGGGCATCTCGGTGATCTCCTCCTACCGCGGGGGCCTGAACTTCGAGGCCGTCGGCCTGTCGCGCGCCATGGTCGCCGACTACTTCCCCGGCATGACCTCGCGCATCTCGGGGATCGGCCTCGCCGGTCTCCAGCAGAAGACCGAGGCGATCCACGCCAAGGCCTTCGGGATGCCCGACACGGTGCTGCCCATCGGCGGCCTCTACAAGCTGCGCAAGTCCGGCGAGACCCATGCCTGGGGCGCGGCGGGGATGCACATGCTGCAGGCGGCCTGCGACTCGGGCTCCTACGAGATGTGGAAGAAGTTCTCGGCGGGCCAGGCGGCCCAGCCGCCGGTGCACCTGCGCGACCTGCTGGACTTCAAGCCCAAAGGCGCGCCCGTGCCCATCGAGGAAGTCGAGTCGATCACCTCGATCCGCAAGCGCTTCGTCACCCCCGGCATGTCGCTGGGCGCGCTGAGCCCCGAGGCGCACAAGACCCTCAACATCGCCATGAACCGGATCGGCGCGAAGTCCGACTCCGGCGAGGGCGGCGAGGACCCGGCGCATTTCGAGCCGATGCCCAACGGCGACAACGCCTCGGCCAAGATCAAGCAGGTGGCCTCCGGGCGCTTCGGCGTGACGGCGGAATACCTCAACCACTGCGAGGAGCTGGAGATCAAGGTCGCCCAGGGCGCGAAGCCCGGCGAGGGCGGGCAGCTGCCCGGCTTCAAGGTGACCGAGATGATCGCGAAGCTGCGGCACTCGACCCCCGGCGTGACCCTGATCTCGCCGCCGCCGCACCATGACATCTACTCGATCGAAGACCTCGCGCAGCTGATCTACGACCTCAAGCAGATCAACCCGCGGGCCAAGGTCTGCGTGAAGCTGGTGTCCTCCACCGGCGTCGGGACCATCGCGGCGGGCGTGGCCAAGGCCAAGGCCGACGTGATCCTGATCTCGGGCCACAACGGCGGCACCGGCGCCTCGCCGATGACCTCGATCAAGTACGCGGGCCTGCCGTGGGAGATGGGCCTGACCGAGGCCCACCAGGTGCTGGCGCTCAACAACCTGCGCGAGCGCATCACGCTTCGCACCGACGGCGGTCTGCGCACCGGCCGGGACATCGTGATCGCCGCGATGATGGGCGCGGAAGAATACGGCATCGGCACCGCGGCGCTGATCGCCATGGGCTGCATCATGGTCCGCCAGTGCCAGTCGAACACCTGCCCCGTGGGCGTCTGCACCCAGGACGCGCGGCTTCGGGCGAAGTTCACCGGCTCGGCCGAAAAGGTGGTGAACCTCATCACCTTCTACGCCCAGGAGGTGCGGGAGATCCTCGCCTCCATCGGCGCGCGGTCGCTGGACGAGGTGATCGGTCGGGCGGACCTGCTGAGCCAGGTCTCGCGCGGCGCCGCGCATCTCGACGACCTCGACCTCAACCCGCTGCTGATCAAGATCGACGAGGGCAAGGACGTCACCTACCTGCGCGACAAGCCGCGGGTGGAGGTGCCCGACACGCTCGACGCCCAGATCGTCGAGGACGCCCGTCCCTTCTTCCACAAGAAGGAGAAGATGGAGCTGAGCTACTCGGTCCAGAACACCCAGCGCAGCGTGGGGGCGCGCGTGTCGTCCCACATCGTGCAGACCTACGGGATGCGCGAGAACGGGCTGCAGGAAGGGCACCTGACCATCAAGCTCAACGGCTCGGCCGGCCAGTCGCTGGGCGCCTTCGCGGCGCCGGGCCTGAAGATCGAGGTCTGGGGCGACGCCAACGACTATGTCGGCAAGGGCCTGTCGGGCGGCGTGGTCGTCGTGCGGCCGACCCGGGGCAGCCCGCTGGACCCGGCGGCCAACACGATCATCGGCAACACCGTCCTCTACGGCGCCACCGACGGCAAGCTCTTCGCCAACGGCCGCGCGGGCGAGCGGTTCTGTGTGCGCAACTCGGGCGCCTCGGTGGTGGTCGAGGGCTGCGGGACCAACGGCTGCGAGTACATGACCGGCGGCGTCGCGGTGATCCTCGGCTCGGTCGGCGACAACTTCGGCGCCGGCATGACCGGGGGCATGGCCTACATCTACGACGTGGACGGCGACTTCCGGAAGCGCGCGAACCTCGAGACGCTGGTGGTCCAGCCGCTCGAGTCCGCGCACTGGGAGGGCGAGATGAAGGCCCTGATCCAGGAGCATGCGGCGCAGACGGGCAGCCCGCTCGCCGCCCGCCTGCTGCGCGACTGGGAGCTGGAGCGCGGCCGCTTCCTCCAGGTCTGCCCCAAGGAGATGGTGAGCCGCATCGCGCACCCGCTGTCGGACGCCGAGGCCAAGGCCACCGCCTGATCGCTGACCAACGACGAACAGGGCGCGCCCCGGAGACGGGGCGCGCCTTCTGCGTTCCGGGGGAACGGAGGCGCCCTGCGGGCGGGCTTGGGCCTGGGGCGAGCACAATCGCCTTCAGCCTGGGGCAGGTAAGGCGGCAGGCGTTGGGGGCGCTCCTGACTCACCAAAGAACAAAGCGCCCGCGCCTGTTCTCCGGAGCCGTCTCTCGCTTCTGATGCCTGAGCGACTCGCCCGCCGGGGTCAAGGACAAGCCCCGCTTGCGCGGGGTCGCTTCGCGATCCCTGACCCCGGCGGGCGAGTCGCTCTTAACGGCATCAGCGAGAGACGGCTCCGGAGAACAGGCGCTTCCCGGGGGGCCTGCCGCGGGCGGGGGGCGGGCGTTGTGCCTGGCGGCGGCGCGGCCTAGCTTGCGGGCGAGGAACGACGGGCAGGGAGCGGGATGGCCAAGGCCAGGAAGACCAGGCGGCGCGGGCTGCTGCGCCGGGCGGTGGAGCTGCTCCTGCTGATCGCGGCCGTGGTGGTGCTGTGGGTCGCGCTCTACCGCGTGCTGATCCCGCCGACCACGATCTACATCGAGCAGGAGCGCGCGCGGCTGGGCGAGATCGACCGCCGGCCGCTCGATTTCGACGCCCTGCCCGCCCGCGTGCGCCTGGCCTTTCCCGCGGCCGAGGACGCGCGCTTCTGCCAGCATTCCGGCTTCGACGTCGAGGCGATCCGCCAGGCGCTGGAGTCGAACGCCGACGGCGGCGGGCTGCGCGGCGGCTCGGGCATCAGCCAGCAGGTCGCCAAGAACGCCTTCCTCTGGCAGGGGCGCAGCTGGATCCGCAAGGGGCTGGAATCCGGCTTCACCGTGCTGGTCGAGGCGATGTGGCCGAAGCGGCGGATCCTGGAGGTCTACCTCTCGGTCGCCGAGATGGGCGAGGGGATCTTCGGGCTCGAGGCCGCCGCCCAGCGCCATTTCGGGGTGACCGCGGCGAAGCTCACCGCCCGCCAGGCCGCCCTGATCGCCGCCGCCCTGCCCGACCCCAAGGAGCGGGATCCCGCCCACCCCACCGGCTGGCTGTCGCGGCGCGCGGGCCAGATCGAGAGCGGGGCCGGGACGCTGGAGGCCGCGGGCGGGAGCTGCGTGCTGGACTGAGGGCGGCGGAGGGAGCGCGGCGGGACGACGACGGCGCGCGGCTAGACGGCGAGGCGCGCCGGCGCCTCGCGCTCCGGCCCGCCGAGCTCGGCCGCCGGGCGCGCGGCCGAGACCTTGCGCGCCAGGTCGCGGCCCAGGATCGCCTCGACCGCCGGGCGCAGGGACGGGTCGGCGCGGAAGGCGCGGCGCAGGGCCTTGCCGTCCCACTCCAGCAGGTCCGCGCCCGGCAGGGCGGTGATCGTGGCGGGCGCGGTCGCGCCGGTGACGAAGCTGACCTCGCCCACGAAGAACGGCCCTTCGACCTCGGTGGCGCGGCCGTCCTGCTCGACCCGCAGCACGCCCTCGACCAGGTACCACAGCTGCTCGGGCGCCCAGCCCTCCCGCGTCAGGCGCTGGGGCTGGGTCAGGGTGCGCCGCTCGGCCAGGCGCATCAGGGCGCGGAAGGCGGCGGGGGGGATCGGGCCGAAGGCGCGGCGCAGCGGCCGGTTGCGCGCGCGCACCGAAACGGCGGAGGCCGACCACGCCGCCCGCGCCAGCCCCAGGACCGCGCCCAGCGCCGCGAGGCCGAGGCCCAGCGTCGCGAGCTCGAGCGCGCGCCGGGGGTCCACGCGCCCCTCGAGCATCACCGCCGAGGCGACGCCGCAGGCCGCCGCCAGCAAGATCAGCAGGCGCAGGCGCAGCGGATCGCGCAGGATCAGCGCCAGGGCCGCCAGAGCCCCGGCGCCGGCCGCGAGCCCTTCGCCGATCATGATCTGGTCCATCGCGACTCCCCCCGGTGATCGCCGCTCAGTTCATCACAGGATGAACGGTTTTTCACCCCCCATTCAGGAACCTGAGGCCTCCTCGGCGCCCCGCGGCGCGCTCCGGGGCGCGGTTCGTCGGCGCACCTCCGGGGCGCGGTGCGGCGGCGCGCCCCCGGGCGGGCGGCTTGCATCGCCGCGGCGCGGACGGCAGGGTCGGCGGCGCGCGCAGGCGCCGCGCGCCCGCTCCTCCGGGCCGCCGTCCGCGCCCCTCGCCCCGCCGCCCCGACCGTCCGACCCGATCAGGAACCAAGCCGACCGCCATGCGCCGACTGCACCACATCCCCCTCTCCCCCTACTGCCGGAAGGTCCGCCTGGCGCTGGCCGAAAAGCGGCTGGAGGTCGACCTCGTGGAGCAGACGCCCTGGACCCGCAGCCTGGAGTTCCTGCGCCTGAACCCCGCCGGCTCGGTCCCCGTGTTCGAGGACGACGAGGCCCACGGCCGCGCCGTGATCTGCGACAGCGCGGTGATCTGCGAATACCTCGAGGAGACGCGCCCCGAGCGCCCCCTGCTGCCCGGCGACCCGCTGGCCCGCGCCGAGGCGCGCCGCCTGGTCGCCTGGTTCGACGACAAGATGATGCGCGAGGTCACCGCCAACCTGGTCGAGGAGCGGGTGATGAAGAAGGTCCGCGGCGGGGGCCACCCCGACAGCGGCCGCATCCGCGCCGGCTCGAAGAATCTGGCCACGCACCTGGAATACGTGGGCTGGCTGGCCGACCAGCGGAAATGGCTGGCGGGCGACGAGATCAGCCTGGCCGACTTCGCCGCCGCCGCGCACCTGAGCTGCCTGGACTACATCGGCTACGTGCAGTGGGACGCGGCGCCCTCGGCCAAGGAATGGTACCAGCGCATCAAGTCGCGCCCGGCCTTCCGCACCCTGCTGGCAGACCACCTCTCTGGCTTTCCGCCGCCGCCGCACTACGCCGACCTCGACTTCTGAGTCGGCCCGGCGCCGCCGGCCGGAGGCCGAGGGGCCGGCCGGGCGGGCGGGCCGCGACGGGGAGCCGACCGCGTCGGCCGCGGGGCGCCGTCCATGTCGGTTTTTCATGAAGCGCGGCGGAGATGACGTATTCGATGCGCATCAACTTACGCAGGGACAGGAAGATTGCCCGCGGGGCCCGAAAATGTTAATAGGTTAGGAATGAAACGACACGCTTTAGGCGTGCGTTCATATAGATTTACAGGATGCTCACCAAGATGAAGCCCCTGGGGTCCATCTTCGTCGTCGGCGCGATCCTGGTCTTCGCCGCGCCGGCGCAGGCGCTGGTCAGCTTCGCCGGCGGCATCGACGCGCGGATCGAGGCGACCTCGGTTCCCACGGGCGTGTCGATCGGCTACGGCGCCTCGAGCTATTCCGGCTATGCCGACGGGTTCGGCGCCTTCGACGCCGACTGGTCCGACGCCCACGTGATCGACGCGAGCGGCCTGACGATGACGCCCTCCGTCTCCGGCTCGACCGACGGGCTGGCCATCGTGCAGGCGGAGTCGCTCAACGACGGCGCGGTGACGCTGGAGAACCTGGGCGACGCGCTCTCGACCATCGACTTCCTGCTCAGCTACGACCTGGTCGCGACGGTGGAGACGCCGGAGCCCGGCGACATCGCCAAGGCCTACGCCAGCCTGATGATCGAGGCGCTGGAGCCCGCGCCCCGCCTGACGCGGAGCGTGGACGTCTTCGCCGGCGGCGACTACGGGCCGAAGGCGGCGCAGGCCACGGGGGCGTGGAGCTTCTCGATCGTGCTGAGCCCGGGCGAGCGCCTGAGCCTGTCGATCTACGCCGACGCGATGGGCTATCTCGAGAAGACGCAGGGCGTGGGCGCCAGCGTGCCCCTGCCCGGCGCGGCGCCGCTGGCGGCCGCGGGGATCGCGGCGCTGGGCGGGCTGGCCGCGTTGCGCCGCGCCCGACGGAAGGCCCCGCGCTGACGCGGGCGACGGATCGCGCCGGCGCCGAGGCGACGGCCGCGACCGACGACGTCGCGCCCTCCCAAAATTCCCCTACGTCACCCCCTGAAGGCGCCGCGCTGAAGGCCGCGCTCGAGGCCCGCGCGCGGGCCGAGGGCTTCGTGGGCTTCGGCGTCTGCCGCGCCGACGCGCTGGGCCCGGGCGGGGGCGAGACGGGCGAGCGTCTGCGCCGCTTCCTCGCCGCCGGCGCCCATGGCGACATGGGCTGGATGGAGGCCCGCGCCGCCTGGCGCGCCGACCCCAAGGCGCTGTGGCCCGAAGCCCGCTCGATCGTGATGCTGGCCGAGACCTACGCCCCGGCCGAGAACCCCCTGCACCTGCTGGAGATGCCCGAGCGCGCCTCGGTCTCGGTCTACGCCCGCGGGCCGGACTACCACGACAAGGTGAAGGCCAAGCTCAAGCGCCTGGCCCGCTGGGCGGCGGAGGAGACGGGCCAACCGGTGAAGGTCTTCGTCGACACCGCCCCGGTGATGGAGAAGCCGCTGGCCCAGGCCGCGGGGCTGGGCTGGCAGGGCAAGCACACCAACCTGCTGGGGCGGGAGATCGGCAACTGGGTCTTTCTCGGCGCGATCTTCCTCGCCGCGGACCTGCCCCCCGACGCGCCGGAGGTGGAGCACTGCGGCTCCTGCCGGCGCTGTCTCGACGTGTGCCCGACCAACGCCTTCCCCGCGCCCTTCCAGCTCGATGCGCGGCGCTGCATCTCCTACCTGACGATCGAGCTGAAGGGCCCGATCCCGCGGGAGATGCGCCCCCTGATCGGCAACCGCATCTACGGCTGCGACGACTGCCTGGCGGTCTGCCCGTGGAACAAGTTCGCCGTGGAGGCGGGCACGCTCTACCAGTCGCGGGTGGAGCTGAACAGGCCGCGCCTTGCGGATTTCGCAGCCCTCGACGACGCGGCCTTCCGCGAGGTGTTCCGCGCCTCGCCGATCAAGCGGATCGGCCGGGCGCGATTCCTGCGCAACGTGATGGTGGCGGTGGGCAACTCCGGCCTCGCCGAGCTGATCCCCGCGGCCGAGGCGCTGCTGGACGACCCCGAGCCCCTGGTGCGCGGCCACGCCGTCTGGGCCCTCTCGCGCCTCTCGCCCGAACGTCTGCGCGCGCGGGACGAGGGGCGTGCGCCCGACCCCGAGGACTGGGTCGAGGAGGAGTGGCGCGCGGCCCTGGGCTAGCGCGGCCGTCCATCGGCAGCCGCGCCGCGACGCGGCTGGCCCCTGCCGCGAGGGCGCGGGCCGTTCCGCCCGGCGTCGGGGCGCTGCCGGCCGTGCGCCGCGACGACGCCCCCTACTCGGTGGGCGCCGTCTCCTCTGCCAGGGACGGCGACGGCGCGCCCGGCGTGCCGGACGGCTCGGTCCCGGTCGCCTCCGCCTCGGCGGGCGCGGTCTCGGCCGGCGCGGCTTGGGTCGGCGCAGCCTCGGTCTCCGCCGCCCCGGCAGGGGCGGAGACGGGCGCCGGGACCGGCGCGGACCCGGGCGCGTCCAGCATCTGCAACGCCCGGCGGGCGCGGTCGCCCACGGGACCCTCGCGGTCGCGGGCGATGGCGCGCAGCAGGCTCTCGCGCGCCTCGGCCTTGCGCCCGGCGGCGGCCTGGGCCTGGCCCAGCGCCAGCCAGGCCTCCGGGTCGCGGTCGTCGAGCGCCGCCACCCGCCCCGCATCGGCGAGCGCGCCGGCCAGGTCGCCGGCCTCGCCCCTCAGCCGGGCGCGCAGGCGCAGGCCGGGCAGGTCCCGGGGCATCGCCTCCAGCGCGGCGTCGAGATCGGCCAGCGCCTCCGCGTCCCGGCCGAGCGCGGCCAGCGCCTCGCCCCGCTCGCGGCGCAGCACCGGCCCGGCGCCCTCCAGCGCCAGGCCCGCGTCTGCGGCGGCCAGCGCCTCGCTCGGCTGCAGGGCGCGCAGGCGGAAGCCGGCGGCGACCTCCCACAGGGCGGCGCGCGCGGGGTCGGGCAGCGCCTCCTCGGGCGCGCGGCGGGCGGTGTCCTCGAGCCGCGCGGCGGCGGTGGCCAGCGCGCCCTGAGCCTCCAGCGCCAGCGCCTCGCAGACCGCGGCCGGCACGCCTCCGCCCCGGCGGCCCCACTCGCGCGCGACCTCGCGGGCGGCGGCGGGGTCGGTCTCGACCAGGGCCTGGCAGCGGGCGGAATCGGCGGCGCGGGCGCGGGCCTGCGCGTCGGCGTCGAGGGTCGGGTCGGGCAGCGACAGCGCCGGGGCGCCCGCGCCGAACGGGCCAAGGGCGGGGCGGGTCAGGTCGACGCCGGGCGCGGCGCCGGGGGCGGCCTGGGCCGCGGGTCCGCTTTCGGGCCTGGGGGCGGGCGCCGGCGCGCTGGCGGGCGCGGTCGTCGACGTCTGGGCGCCCGCGGCCGGCGCGGCAAGCTGGGCCGCGGCGCAGAGGGCGGCCGCCGGCAGGGCGGCGATCCATCGCATCGGGAACGATCCTCGGCTAGACGGGGGCGTCCACATCTGGCGCGGAGGCGAGGCGATGTCCACCCCCACCCCCACCCTGTTGAGCCTGGGCCACGGCTACTCGGCCCGGCGGCTCGCGCGCGACCTGCTGGCCGAAGGCTGGCGGGTGATCGGCACCACCCGCTCGGAGGCGAAGGCCGAGGCGATCCGCGCCGAGGGCGCGCAGGCGCTGGTCTGGCCCGGTCCCGACGGCGACCCGGCCGAGGCGCTGGCGCCCTGGCTGGAGGCGGCGACGCACATCCTGGTCTCCGCCGGCCCCGACGCCGAGGGCGACCCGGTGCTGCGGGCGGCCGGCGCGCGCATCGCGCAGGCGCGGCCTGCGTGGGTCGGCTACCTCTCCACCACCGGCGTCTACGGCGACCGGAGCGGCGAGTGGATCGACGAGAGCTCGCCCCGCACCCCCGCCACCCGCCGCGGCGCGTGGCGGGTGGCGGCCGAGGACGCCTGGCTGGGCCTGCACGCCTCCCACGGCCTGCCGGTGCACGTGTTCCGGCTGGCCGGCATCTACGGCCCCGGCCGCGGCCCGTTCGAGAAGGTGAGGAAGGGCGAGGCGCGGCGGATCATCAAGGAGGGGCAGGTGTTCTCGCGCATCCACGTCGACGACATCGCCGCCACCCTGCGCGCCAGCATCGCCCGCCCGAACCCCGGCGCCGCCTACAACGTCAACGACGACCTTCCCGCCCCGCCCGAGGACGTCATCGCCCATGCCGCCGAGCTGCTGGGCCTGCCGATCCCCCCCGCGATCCCCTTCGAGGAGGCGGAGATGACCCCGATGGCCCGCAGCTTCTATTCCGAGAGCAAGCGCACGAAGAACGACCGCATCAAGACCGAGCTCGGCGTCGCCCTGTCCTTCCCCACCTACCGCGAAGGCCTCGCCGCCCTCCTCGCCGAGACCCCGGAGCCCTGACGCGCCACGGCCCGCTCCCAGGCGCCCCGGCACGACGCCCACGGCCCTCGCGAAGCGCCTGTTCCCCGGAGCCGTCTCTCGCTGATGCCGTGAAGAGCGACTCGTCCGCCGGGGTCAGGGATCGCGAAGCGACCCCGCGCAAGCGGGGCTTGTCCTTGACCCCGGCGGGCGAGTCGCTCAGGCATCTTCAGCGAGAGACGGATCCGGGGAACAGGCGCGGGCCCTGTTCCTGGGTGCGTCGGGAGCGTCCTCCACACGCGCCCGAAGCGCAGCGGCCACCGATCGCGATCCCGCCCGCCCCGGGGCCCAAGCCCGCCCGCAGGGCGCCAGTAGACCGCCTCGGCTTCACAGCACCCGCAGCCGCGCCTCCCCCGCCCGCAGCTCTCCCCCGCTGCGGTCGAGGCGCAGGTGCGCGAGCCCCTCGCCCCCTGCGACGGTGTGCAGGACCCCCGCCGCGCGGCCCTCGGCGGTGAGGATCTCGGCGCCCGGCGGGGGCGCCTCGCCCTCCACCGCCACGCGCACGAGGCCGCGGCGCAGCTCGGTCTTGTGCTTCATGCGGGCGACGATCTCCTGGCCCACGTAGCAGCCCTTGCGGAAGTCGACGCCGTTCAGCCGCTCGAACCCGACTTCGAGCACGAAGGTGTCCGGGGTCAGCTCCACCCCGCTCTCGGGCGCGGCGAGGGCGACGCGCAGGGCGTCGTAGTCGGCGGGCGAGGCCGCCTCGGCCCCGGTTTCGGCCAGCGCCGCGGCGGGGTCGGGGGCGTAGAGCCGCCAGCCGAGGCCGGCGTCGCGCGGGTCGGGGACCAGCCGCGCGCCTTCGGGCGGGGTCGGCGCCTCCGCGCCCCACAGGAGGGCGACGCCCAGCGGCGCGACCTCGATCCCCACCTTGCGGCGCAGGCGGTACATGGCCAGGCGCCGGCCCAGGTCCTGAGCCTGGTCGCGGGCGACGTCGATCAGCAGATCCTCGGGGCCGTCGGCCAGCACGAAGAAGTCCGCGAGGTACTTGCCCTGCGGGGTCAGCAGCGCCGCGTAGACGGCGCGGTCGCCCTCGGCGCGGCGGATGTCGTTGGTGACCAGGTCCTGCAGGAAGCCGCGCGCCTCGGGTCCGGTCAGGCGCAGCGTCACGCGGGCGGGGACGAGGCCGTGGGGTCGGGGGGCGGGGGACATGGCGGGGCTCCGTCGACGAAAGGGGAGGGCGGGCGATACGGTCTCAGCGCGCAACATAGGGCGCCGCGGAGGCCGGCGCATCTGGGAGCGGGAGCGGAGGCACCCTGCGGGCGGGCTTGGGCCCGTGGCGGGCGGAATCGCAACTGGGTTCCCGTGCGCTCGGGGCGGGCGTCGCGGACGCTCCCGACTCACCAAGGAACAGGGCCGCGCCTGCTCCCCGGATCCGTCTCTCGCCGACGATGCCTGAGCGACTCGCCCGCCGGGGTCAAGGACAAGCCCCGCTTGCGCGGGGTCGCTTCGCGATCCCTGACCCCGGCGGGCGAGTCGCTCTGATCGGCATCGGCGAGAGACGGCTCCGGGGAACAGGCGCTCCGCGAGGGCCTTGGGCGTCGCGCCGGGGCGCCCGGGAGCGGGCGGCGCGAGAGGGGCGGCTTCGGCTCGCCTCCCGCGGCGGGCGCTGCTAGAGGGAGGGGCCTGGAACCGATGGAGCCTGCCATGACCGCCCCCGACCTGATCCTGAAGAACGGAACGGTGGTGAACCACGATGGCGAGGGGCTCGCCGACGTGGCCGTCTCGGGCGGCAGGATCGTCGACATCGGGGACCTGTCGCACCTCTCCGCGGGCGAGGTGATCGACTGCACCGGCCTGCACGTCCTGCCCGGCGTGATCGACAGCCAGGTGCATTTCCGCGAGCCGGGGGCCGAGGCGAAGGAAGACCTCGAGACCGGGGCCCGCGCCGCGGTGATGGGCGGGGTGACCGCCGTCTTCGAGATGCCCAACACCAACCCCACCACCACCACCTACGAGGCGCTCGCCGACAAGGTGGCGCGGGGGCGGGCGCGGATGGCCTGCGACTTCGCCTTCTGGTTCGGCGCCTCGGCCCAGAACGTGGATCTGCTGGCGGAGGCCGAGCGGCTGGAGGGCTGCGCCGGGATCAAGATGTTCATGGGCTCCTCCACCGGCACGCTGCTGGTGGCGGGCGACGACGACGTGCGCCGGGTGCTGGTCCATGGCCGCCGCCGCGTCGCCGTGCATTCGGAGGACGAGTTCCGGCTGGAGGAGCGCAAGCACCTGCGGGTGGAGGGCGACCCGACCTCGCACCCCGTCTGGCGCGACGCCGAGGCCGCGCGCCTGTGCACCGAGCGCCTGATCCGCCTGAGCCGCGAGACCAGCCGGCGCATCCACATCCTGCACATCTCGACCGCCGACGAGATCCCGATGCTGCAGGCCAACAAGGGCCTGGTGACCTGCGAGGCCACCCCCCACCACCTGACCTTCACCACCGACGACCACGCCCGCCTTGGGACCCTGATCCAGATGAACCCGCCGGTGCGCGACGCCAGCCACCGGGCGGGCGTCTGGGACGGGCTGCGGCGCGGCGTGATCGACGTGCTCGGCTCCGACCACGCCCCCCACGAGAGGGAGGCGAAGGAGAAGGTCTATCCCGCCACCCCCTCGGGCATGCCGGGCGTGCAGACGCTGGTGCCGGTGATGCTGGACCACGTGGCGAAGGGGAAGCTCAGCCTGCAGCGCTTCGTGGACCTGTCGAGCCACGGCCCGCAGCGGATCTTCGGCATCGCCGGCAAGGGCCGGATCGCGGCCGGGTATGACGCGGACTTCACCGTCGTCGACCTCAAGGCCCGCCGCACCATCGAGAACGACTGGATCGAGAGCCGCTGCGGCTGGACCCCCTACGCGGGGACCGAGGTGCAGGGCTGGCCCATCGGCACGATCATCCGCGGCCGCCGCGTGATGTGGGAGGACACGCTGCTCGAGCCCCGCGGCGGCGAGCCGGTGCGCTTCCAGGAAGGGTTTTCGTGACCCGCCACCCCGATGACGGGCAGGACCGCAGACCGCAGGCGCAGGACCGGGCCGAGGCGAACCCGCCGGAGGCGAGGCCGGGCGAAGCCCGGCCTGTAGAGCCCGGGCCCTCCTCCGCCCCCGAGGCCGGCCCCCCCGCGCCCTCTCGCGGCGCCGAGCCGCGCGCGCCCGCCCCGGTCCCCTCCGAGGCCGCGGGCCGCGCGCCCCTGCCCAGCGGCATGGCCATCGCCGCGGCGCGGGCGCAGGCCGGCTCCGCGCCCGCGGGCGCGCAGGAGGAGCGGACCTCCCTGATCTTTGTGGCGCTGATGGCGGCCATGGGGGCGACCAACGCGGTCGCCGTCGACATCGTGATCCCCGCCCAGGGGCTGATCGCCGAGGGCTTCGGCCTGCCCCCCGGCTCGGGCGGGCAATGGGCGGTGCTGGCGATGTTCCTGGGCGCGGCGCTGTCGCAGCTGATCCTGGGGCCGGTGGCCGACGCCTGGGGGCGGCGGCGCGCGGCCTTCCTGGGCCTGTCGCTCGCCTTCGCGGGCGGGCTGCTTGCCACGCTCGCCCCGAGCTTCGAGCTGCTGGTCGCCGCCCGCATGGTGCAGGGGCTGGGCGCCGGCGGGCTGCGCGTGGTCAGCCTCGCGATCATCCGCGACCGCTGCTCGGGCGACCGCATGGCGCGCATCGTCTCGATGCAGGCGCTGGTCTTCGAGATGATCATGTTCGTGACCCCGATCCTGGGCCAGCTGATCGTCGAGTTCGCGCACTGGCGCCTGGGCCTCGCCCTGACCGCGGTGCAGGTGGCGGGCACCGCCGTCGCCTTCCACCTGCTCCAGCCCGAGACGCTGGACCCCGCCCACCGCCGCCCGCTGGCGCTGCGCTCGGTCCTGGCGACCTACGCCGGGGTGCTCAGGATGCGCTCCGCCATGGGCGCGGCGCTGGCGATGGCGGGGGCGTTCGGGACGCTGGCGACCTTCCTCAGCTCCGCCCAGCCGATCTTCGGGGGCGTCTACGGGCTGACCTGGGGGCTGCCCGCGGTCTTCGCCGGCACCACCGTCGGCTTCGCGGTGGTGGCCGTGGTCAACGCCCGCATGGTCGGGCGGCTGGGCGCGGCGCGGATGGCGCGCATCGGGCTGTGGAGCTGGGCGGTCTCCGGCTCGCTGGCGCTGGCGCTGTTCTGGGGCGCCTTCGGGGGCGTGCCGCCGCTGTGGCTGTTCCTGGCCTGGCTGGCGCCGACGCTGGCGATGTTCGGCATCCTCTACGGCAACCTGCTGGCCGCGGCGCTGGCGCCGCTGGGGGACCGGGCGGGCTCCGCCTCCTCGGCGCTGGCGGCCTCGGGGACGCTGGCGGGGGTGGCGCTGGGCGCGCTGATGGCCGAGATCTTCGACGGCACCGTGCTGCCGATGACCGGGATGCTGGCGATCGCGGGCTTCGCGGGCCTCGCCGCCATGCGCTGGGGCGGGCTGGAGAGGATCGAGGCATGAGCGAACCGCCCCGCCGGACCGAGCCGCGCGCCGACGCCGTCCGGCCCGAGGCCGCGGGCCACGCGCCCCGCCCCTCGGGCGTCGGCGCGGCGGCGGCGGCGCGGGGCCCGGCCTCGGGCGCCGAGAAGGCGGCGGCCGGCTTCGTGCTGCTGATGGCGGCGCTGGGGGCGATGAACGCCTTCGCCGTCGACATCGTGATCCCCGCGCTCGGCCGCATCGCCGAGGGTTTCGGGATCGAGGGCGAGAGCAAGCCGCAATGGGCGATCCTGGCCATGTTCCTCGGCATGGCCTGCTCGCAGCTCTGCCTCGGGCCGGTCTCGGACCGCTTCGGGCGGCGGCCGGCGATCTTCGTGGGCATGGGGATCGCGCTGGCGGGCGGGCTGCTCGCCTCCCTCGCGCCCGGCTTCGGGTGGCTGGTGGTGGCGCGCTTCCTGCAGGGCTTCGGCACCGGCGGGCTCAGGGTGGTCAGCTACGCGATCATGCGCGACCGTTTCTCGGGCGACGAGATGGCGAGGGTCGTCTCGCTGACCAACTCGGTCTTCGTGCTGATGGTGTTCACCGCCCCCGTGGTTGGGCAGGTGATGGTCGAGTTCGCGCACTGGCGCTGGGTCTTCGCGGTGACCGCGCTGCAGGCGCTGGGCACCACGATCTGGTTCGCGCTGGCCCAGCCCGAGACGCTGGCGCGCGAGGCGCGGCGCCCGATCTCCCCCGCCGCGGTGGCGCGGACCTTCCTCGACATGCTGCGCATCCCCGCGATGCTGGCGGCGGTGATCGCCATCGCGCTGGTGTTCGGCGCCTTCGCGACCTTCCTGGGCTCGGCCCACGCGGTTCTGGGCGGGATCTACGGGCTGGAGTGGGGGCTGCCGCTCGCCTTCGGCTGCATCTCGGCCTGCTTCGGGGTGGTCAGCTTCGCCAACTCCCGCCTGGTGATGACCATCGGGGCCGGCCCGCTGACGCGCCGCGCGCTGGCGGCCTGGGCGATCTCGGGCTTCGGGGGCGCGGCCGTGTCGGCCTGGGCTTTCGACGGGGTCCCGCCGCTGGTTCCGTTCATGCTATGGCTAGGTCCGACGCTGGCGCTGTTCGGGATCCTGTTCGGGAACCTGCTGTCGATGGGACTGGCGACGATGGGGGACCGGGCAGGCTCGGCCTCCTCGGTGCTGTCGGCGTCGGGAACCTTGTGCGGGGTGGCTCTGGGGGGGCTGATGGCGGAGATCTTCGACGGAACCGTCGTGCCGCTGGCGCTGATCATCGGCGCCGCGGGCGCGGTGGGCCTGGTCGCGGTGCGCTGGGGCAAGGTCGCCTGATGGCCGCGCCGCTGTCGATCGTGATCCCCACCCTCGACGCGGTGGAGGAGATCGGGCCCTGTCTGGGCGCGCTCGCCACCGCGCTGACCGAGGGGCTGATCCGCGAGGTGATCCTGAGCGACGGCGGCTCGCGCGACGCCATCGCCGAGGTGGCGGACGCCGCCGGGGCGGTGCTGATGACAGGGCCCGCGGGGCGGGGCGGCCAGCTCGCCCGCGGGGCGCAGGCCGCGAAGGGCGAGTGGCTGCTGTTCCTGCACGCCGACACGGTGCTGTCGCCCGGCTGGTCCGCCGCCGTGCGCCGCCACATGGAGGAGCGCCCCGACCGCGCCGGCTGGTTCCGCCTGCGCTTCGACGAGCCGGGGACGCCGGCCGCGCTGGTCGCGGCCTGGGCCAATTTCCGCGCCCGGCGCCTGGGCCTGCCCTACGGCGACCAGGGCCTGCTGGTGCGCGCCGCCGACTATCGCCGCGCCGGCGGCTATCCCGACCAGCCGCTGATGGAGGACGTGAGCCTCGCGCGGCGCCTGCCGCTGGCGCCGCTGGCGGCCGAGGCGGTCACCTCCGCCCGCCGCTACCGGGCCGAGGGCTGGCTGCGCCGGGGCTGGCGCAACCTCACCACGCTGGGCCTCTACTTCCTGGGCGCGGACCCCGAGCGGCTCGCCCGCCGCTATGCCCGTTAGGCGCAGGGGCGCCCGCAAGCGCCCCCCTGCGCCCGGCGGCGGGCGTGCTCCCTCCCCCGGCGGCGCGCGGCCGACCGGGCAATCGGGCGGGCCGGAGGCCCTCGCCGCCTCCGCCCGGCCCACGGTGATCGTCTTCGCGAAGGAGCCGCGCCCCGGCCGGGTGAAGACCCGTCTCGCCCGCGGCATCGGCCGGCTGGAGGCCGCGCGCTGGCATCGCCGGCAGGCGCTGGAGGGCCTGCGCCGCCTCGCCGCCGATCCGCGGTTCCGGGTGGTGCTGGCGGTGTCGCCCGACGCCGAGGGGCTGGCGAGCCGCATCTGGCCCCCCGCCCTGCCCCGCATCCCCCAGGGCCCCGGCGACCTGGGCGTGCGCATGGCCCGCGCCCTGCGCGGCCCGGGCCGGGGGCGCTGGCGCGGGCCGGTGGCGCTGATCGGCTCCGACATCCCCGACGCCACGCCCGCCGCCCTTGCGCGCGCCTTCCGCGCCCTGGGCGGCGCCGAGGCGGTGTTCGGCCCCGCGACGGACGGCGGCTTCTGGCTGGTGGGCCTGCGCAACGGCACGGCCCTGCCCGCGCGCCTGTTCGAGGGCGCCCAGTGGTCCACGCCCCACGCGCTCGCCGACGCGCTCGCGACGCTGGGCGGGCGGCGGGCGGGGTTCGCGGATCGGTTGTCGGACGTGGACGAGGCCGGGGATCTGCCGGGCAGGCGGTGAGGCGGCGGCGCAACTGAGCGACAGGCCGCGTCATCCTCGACCACGGCGGAGCGGCGGGGGCGATGGCCGAAATTATTTTCTAATTATTTCAGTAAAGTAGATTGAATTTCGACGCAGGCCGTCGATGACGCCGCATTTCGCGGCGTCCCGCGCCCCGTCGCCGTTCGCGCCATGGCGCTTCGCCCTCCCCCCGGACGCCAAGCGGCCGCGCAGGTCCCCCCGCGCGGCCGCTCAAGTCCCGCCGACGTCGCCCTGTCAGGCGCCGCGCATGTTCTTCGCGCTCTCGGTCAGGCGCGAATACTGGCCCTGCGGGCGGTAGGCGTAGAGGTAGCTCTCGAGGATCGCCTCCATCGCGGTGGGCTCGATCCCGAGGTCCGCGAAGGTCCTGGCGTCGTCCGCGACCACGTTGTCCCGCCCCAGCTGGGCGATCATGTCCGAGGTCAGCGTCCGGTTGACGTAGAGCCCGCCCGACAGCGACTGCAGGGTCGAGAGGATCGAGGCCGGGATCCCCGCCAGCCCCGCGGGCATGTCCACGATCAGCCGGCGGCGGCGGATCAACTTCAGCATCCGCTCCAGCAGCTCGCGCAGGGTCGCGGCCTCGGGGCCGCCGAGCTCGTAGATCCCCGGCGCCGCCTCGCCGCAGGCGGCGCGGGCCGCGGCCTCGGCCACGTCGGCCACGTAGACCGGCTGCAGGCGAGTCTCGCCGCCCACGATCGGCAGCACCGGCGAGATCCGCGCCATGCCGGCGAAGCGGTTGAAGAACTCGTCCTCCATCCCGAAGATCACCGAGGGACGCAGGATCACCGCGTCGGGGAAGGCGTCGAGCACGGCCTTCTCGCCCGCGGCCTTGGTGCGGGCGTAGTCGGAGGGGCCCTCGGCGTCCGCGCCGATGGCCGAGATCTGCACGAAGGTCTTCACCCCCGCCTCGGCCGCGGCCTTCGCCACCCGGGCGGCGCCCTGCGCCTGCACCGACTCGAAGGACTGCTTGCCGGCCTCGGCCAGGATGCCCACGCAGTTGATCACCGCGTCCGCGCCCAGGCAGGCTTTGGCCACCGAGGCGTCGTCGCGGATGTTGGCCTGCACCGGCTCCACCTGGCCGACGTCGCCGTAGGGGCGCAGGAACATCGCCTCGTTCGGGCGGCGCACCGCGGCGCGGACCCGCCAGCCGCGCCGCGCCATGCGCTGCGCGACGTAGCGCCCGACGAAGCCGGAGCCGCCGAAGATGGTCACCAGAGGGGCGGACTGGGTCATGCGCCTGGCTCTCCCGATGCTGCTGCGGACCGCGCCGCCCCCGGGGGGAGGCGCGCGGTCGGAAGTTTCGCGCGGCGCGCGGGCGCGAACGCCTGCATGCGGCCACGGTTTTCCTCTAGTCTCGCAGACACGCCGGAACAAGGCGGCAATTCGACGAATCCTGCGGGGACCTCCCATGGCCAAGCGCGCGATCCAGTCTCCGACGACCGACGACGCGCCCGGAGGCGTCCTGCTGCTGGCGCTGGGCGACGGCGCCTGCGGGGCGCTGGCCGCGGCCGGCCGCCCCGGCGCCGCGGCCCTGCGCGACGAGATCTCCTGCGGGCCGCTGCCGCCGCTCGACGGCCCCGCGGACGACGCCGCCTGGGCCGGGGCGCGCGCCGCGGCCTGGCGCGCGACCCTCGACGGCCCCCCGGTCCCCGAAGCGATCGAGGGCGTGCCCGAGCCGGAACAGGCGATTCCCGCCGACCTCGCGACGCTGCGAAGAGCGCTGGCCGAGGCCGGGACGGTGGAGTTCGCCATGGCCGCTTCGCTGCAGGAGATCCTGGCGCTGGCGTTCCTCGCGCGCCTCGCCGGGCAGGAGGGCGCGCTCGACCGCCTCCATGTCCGCGTCCACGCGGGGCCCGAGGCCGCCGACCCGGTGGCCTCCGCCCTGGGCGACGGCGCCGGCGGGGCCTCGGGCGGGCTCGCGACCCTGCCGCCCGCGCTGCTGGCCGCGGCCCCGCCCGCGCGCCCCGTCGCGCCGATGGCCGAGGCGCTGGCCGAGATCTGGGCCGCCGCCGCCTCCGACCCCACGGACCTGCCCCGCCTCGCCGCCCGCGCGCCTGGCGCCTGGCCGCTGCCGGGCGTCGCCGCGGCCCTGGCGGCGCGGCTGGCGCGCTTCCCCTCGGCCGAGTCCGGCCTGGCGCGCGAGGACGCCCTGCTGCTGGCCGCCGCCGGGGACGACTGGACGCCGGCGCGCAAGATCCTCGGCGCCGCCCTGCGCGCCAACGTCGGCCCCGACCGGCTGGGGGACCTGTGGCTTGCGAAACTGCTGGGGGAGCTCGCCGACCCCGAGATCGCCCCGCCGGCGCTGGAATGGAAGGGCGCGGGCCGCAGCCTGCGCGGCGCGAAGCTGCGCCGGACCGAGCTGGGCCGCCGCCTGCTGGCCGGCGAGGCCTTCCGCCTGACCGAGGGGCGCTTCCGCCGCGACGTGGGCGGCGCGCGGCTCGACCTGCCCGAAGGCCGCCTGTGGCTGCGCGAAGGCCGCGAGCTTCGCCCCTGGCGCGGCTGACGCCCGGGGCCTGAATCGGGGGGAGATTCGCCCCGCCCCTATGCGATTCCCCCGCCGCGGGACCTCCGCCGCGGCCGCGCCCTCCCCGCGCTCCGCCCCCGCCGCGCATCGCCGCGATCCGCCTGACGCAGCGGCCCGCGGCTCCGCGCCGGGGTGCGGCGCGATGGACGAGGGCCGTGGGCGAAAAGGCTTCGGAAAATCCGCTCGACCCCCGTTGACACCCCCCGCGCCACCCAATAAATCCCCGCTCCACGACACCTGCCCAGGTGGCGGAATTGGTAGACGCGCCAGCTTCAGGTGCTGGTTTCCGTATGGAAGTGGAAGTTCGAGTCTTCTCCTGGGCACCAGTCGCTTCCGCCCCGCCGAGCATCCCTCGGCGGGGCGGTCGCGTTTCAGGCCCCCCGACATCTCCCGCCCCGAGGCGCGCGCGCCGATGACCTGCCGGATCGAGGACATCGTCGCCTTCGTGCGCGAGGAGACCGCGGGCCGCGGCCCGATCGGCCCGCGGACCACGCTGGGCGACCTGGGCGTCGAGGGCGACGACCACGTCGACCTGATGCAAGGCTACGCCGAGCGCTTCGGCGTGAGCCTCGACGGCTATCGGTGGTATTTCCATCATGGCGAGGAAGGCTGGAACCTCGGCGCGCTGTTCGTCCGCCCGCCCCACGCGCGCCTCCCCCGGATCGAGATCGACATGGAGCTGCTGCGCCGCTCGGCCGAGGCGGGGCGCTGGCTGGTCGACTATCCGCCCCACGCGCCGCCCGGGGCGCGCCCGGACATCGCCTTCAACCGGGTCCTGGCGCTGGGTCTGGGGCTGCTGCTGCTGGCCGCGCTGCTGTTCTGAGCCCGCCCCGAATCGCCGTCCCGGTTGATCTTCGCCCCGCCAGCGGGCATGACCGGCGCCGACGCGGGCCGGCGTGACGGCTCGGACGGCCGGAGGCTCGCGATGACCATCCATTCCCACGAGGGCGATCTGCCCGACGGGCTCGACCTGGGCCCCGTCGTCGCCATCGACACCGAGACCATGGGCCTGCGCCCCCACCGCGACCGGCTGTGCGTGGTGCAGCTCTCGGCCGGGGACGGGGACGCGCACGTGGTGCGCATCCCGCTCGACAGCCCCCGCGCCCCGAACCTCGAGAAGATGCTGGCCGACCCGAACGTGCTGAAGCTGTTCCACTTCGGCCGCTTCGACATCGCCGTCATGGCCCATCGCTGGGGCGTCGTGGCGCGGCCCGTGTGGTGCACCAAGATCGCCTCGAAGCTGGTGCGCACCTACACCGACCGCCACGGGCTGAAGAACCTGTGCGCCGAGCTTCTGGGCGTCGACATGTCCAAGGTCCAGCAGAGCTCGGACTGGGGCGCGGACAGGCTGAGCGACGCGCAGCTGGAGTACGCGGCCTCCGACGTCCTGCACCTGCACCGGCTGAAGGCGGAGCTCGAGACCCGGCTCGCGCGGGAGGGGCGCCTTGAAATCGCGGCCCGCTGTTTCGATTTCCTGCCGGACCGGGCGGCCCTCGATCTCGCGGGCTGGCCGGAAGAGGACATCTTCGCCCACTGAGCCCCCCGCATCCCCTCCGGCCCCCTGAACGCGAGAAGGCGGAACGCCCGTGACCCAGACCCAAGCAGCCGAAGACCGCTCCCCCGCCGAGGCGCGCGCCAAGGACATGGAGATCGGCCGCCGCGTGCTGCGGCTGGAGGCCGAGGCGCTGGCCGGCTTCGCGCAGACGCTGGGCGACAGCTTCGCCGACGCGATCGAGATGATGCTGGCCTGCGAGGGCCGGATCGTCGTCTGCGGCATGGGCAAGTCGGGCCACGTGGGGCGCAAGATCTCGGCCACGCTCGCCTCCACCGGCACGCCCTCGTTCTTCCTGCACCCGGCCGAGGCCTCGCACGGCGATCTCGGGATGCTGACCCGCTCCGACGTGGCGCTGGTGCTGTCGAACTCCGGCGGCACGCCCGAGCTCGCGGACGTGATCGCGCACTGCAAGCGCTTCGCGATCCCGCTGATCGGCATGGCCTCGCGCCCCGAATCCGCGCTGCTGGTGCAGTCGGACGTGGCGCTGCTGCTGCCGCGCGCGCCCGAGGCGTGCTCGGTCGGCCTCGCCCCCACCACCTCGACCACGCTGGCGCTGGCGCTGGGCGACGCGCTGGCCGTGGCGCTGATGGAGCGGCGGCACTTCACCGCCGAGGGGTTCCGCGTCTTCCATCCCGGCGGCAAGCTGGGCGCGCAGCTGATCAAGGTGCGCGACCTGATGCACGCGGGCGCCGAGATGCCGCTGGTCTCCGAAGACGCCTCGATGCGCGACGTGCTGCTGATCATGAGCCAGAAGGGCTTCGGCATCGCCGGGGTCACCGGGCCCGACGGCGGGCTGGTCGGCGCGATCACCGACGGCGACCTCCGGCGCAACATGGACGGGCTGCTGGACCGCAAGGCCGGCGAGGTCTGCTCGCGCGATCCGCGCACCATCCGCCCCGACGCGCTCGCCTCCGAGGCGCTGGCGGTGATGAACCGGCGCGAGCGGCCGGTGCTGTGCATCTTCGTCGCCGACCCCGCCGCGGGCCCCGCGCCCGTGGGCATCGTGCATGTCCACGACTGCCTGCGCGCCGGGGTCGACGGCGGCGCCGGCGCGGGGGGATGAGCCGATGCCGCCGACCCCGCGGCGCGACGTCTCGGCCTATTCGCGGCTGGTCCGGCGGCTGAAGATCGGCCTGCCGCTGCTGGCGCTGGCGCTGCTGTCGGCGATCTTCCTGCTGCCCGGGCGCGACGATCTCGACCTCGGGCTGATCTACTCGTCGGCCGACCTGATCCAGCTGGGCGAGGGGCTCTCGGTCTCCAATCCCCGCATCGAGGGTTCGACCGCCCAGGGAGAGCCCTTCGTGGTCGAGGCCGAGCGCGCCACCCCCGACGGGCCGGACCCGAAGCTGGTGGAGCTCGACGCCGTGCGCGCGGCCTTCACCCAGGCGGAGGGGCGGCGGATCACGGTCGCGGCCGCCCATGGCTCGCTGCGGCCCAAGGACCAGCTTCTGGCGCTGGACGGCGCGGTGACCATGACCACCTCGGATGGCTACGAGGTGACGACGGACCGGATCGAGGCGAACCTGAAGGCGGGCGAGGCCTCGGCCCCCGGCCCGGTCAGCGCCAGGGGTCCCGCCGGCTCGATCGAGTCCGGCTCCTTCCGGGCGCGCCGGGTCGAGGCGGGAGAGCCCGGTTCGGACACGCTTGGCGACGCAGAGCCGGGCGACTATCTTTGGTTCGAGAACGGCGTCCGGGTCACCTGGACGCCGGCGGCCGCCGGCGAATGACGCAAGGCGGGCGGGGGGAAACGGGCCGCGGGCGCGCATCCTGCGCGCAGGCCCTGCGATACGGGACGTCGAGCATGACCTTCGAAATGGCGCCGCGCCGTCGGCTCGCGGCGATCGTCGCGGCGGCCGCGATCGCGGCCGGCGCGCAGGGCGCGGCTGCGCAGTCCGGCGACAACCCCTTCGGCTCGTTCAAGCACGACAGCACCCAGCCGATCGAGATCACCGCCGACAGCCTTGCGGTGAACAACCAGGCCCAGACCGCCACCTTCACCGGCGAGGTCGTCGCCGGCCAGGGCACGCTGCGCCTGACCGCGGACAAGGTCACCGTGAACTACGGCGGCGCCGGCGGCGGCCAGGCCTCCTCCCAGGGCACCGGCGAGATCGAGAAGCTGCGCGCCGAGGGTTCGGTGTTCCTGTCGTCGGGCGCCGAGACGGCGAAAGGCGAGTGGGCGGAATACGACGTCTCGAACGGCGTGGTGACCATGGGCGGCGACGTGGTGCTGACCCAGGGCGAGAACGCGATCTCCGGCCAGTCGCTGCGAATCGACCTCAACGCGGGCGTCGGCGAGATCTCCGGCGGCCGGGTGAAGAGCGTGTTCTCCCCGCCCTCGCAGAACGGCGGCTGAGCGCGATGGCCGACGGCGAGACCGGATTCCGCGCCGCCGAGGCCGAGGCGCAGGCGCGCGCGGCCGCCGGCGGGCTGGTCGCGCGGTCGATCGGCAAGGCCTATCGCCGCCGGCCGGTGGTGCGCGACGTCTCGCTGAGCCTGCACCGGGGCGAGGTGGTGGGCCTGCTGGGCCCCAACGGCGCGGGCAAGACCACCTGCTTCTACATGATGACCGGCCTGGTCCCCGCCGACGCCGGCCGGATCGAGATCGACGGCGCCGACGTGACCGAGCTGCCGATGTATCGCCGCGCCCGCCTGGGCCTGGGCTATCTGCCTCAGGAAGCGAGCATTTTCCGCGGCCTGACGGTCGAGGAGAACATCCTCGCGGTGCTCGAGCTGCACGTGCAGCACGGCGCCCAACGCCACGCGCGCCTCGACCAGCTGCTGGCCGAGTTCTCGATCACCCACCTGCGCCGCACCCCCGCCCAGGCCCTGTCGGGCGGCGAGCGGCGGCGCGTCGAGATCGCGCGCTGCCTCGCCTCCGACCCTTCCTATGTGCTGCTGGACGAGCCCTTCGCGGGCGTCGATCCGATCGCGGTGGGCGAGATCCGCACGCTGGTGTCGCACCTCAAGGACCGGGGCATCGGGGTCTTGATCACCGACCATAACGTGCGCGAAACTCTCGGCATCATCGACCGGGCATACATCTTGCATGAAGGTCACGTCCTGATGAGCGGGACGCCTGAGCAGGTGGTCGCGGACGCGGATGTCCGCCGGGTCTATCTCGGCGAGGGGTTCCGCATCTGACGCGACGGAGGGACCCGCCCGGTCCTTGATCGGTCCGCCTCGCAGGAGGGGGGCCGCGAGGGGAGAGAAAGGGGTGGGGAGCGACGGCCGCATGATCGGACCGCGCCTGGAACTGCGCACGTCTCAGCAGCTGGTGATGACGCCCCAGCTGCAGCAGGCGATCAAGCTTCTCCAGATGTCGAACCTGGAGCTCGGCCGCTTCGTCGACGAGGCGATCGAACGCAACCCCCTGCTCGACCGCGCGCCCGAGGCCGAGAGCGGCGACGCCCCCGAACCCAAGCGCGAGAGCGCCGAGCGCCTGGCCCCCGCCGACGCGGCGCTGCGCGACGGCGCGCCCGACAGCTCCAGCCAGTACGAGACCGGCGCCGAACAGCTCTACGCCCCCGAGGGGGCCGGCGGGCGGGAGGGGCTGGGCGAGGCCGCCCCCGCCTCGACCTGGACCGCGCCGATCGCCCGCCCGGGCTCGGGCGGCGTGGGCGCCGAACTCCCCCCGCTGGAGGAGACGCTGGGCGCCGAGACCACGCTGATCGAGCATCTGGCCGGCCAGCTCTCCCTGATCCGCGCGCCGCGCACCACGATCAACGCCGCCATGGCGCTGGCCGCCGACATCGACGAGGCCGGCTACCTGCGCATCGACCCCGAGGAGGCCGCGCGGCGCCTGGGCGTCTCCGACCAGGTCCTCGACGACGCCATCGGCCTGCTGCACCAGTGCGAGCCGGCGGGCATCGGGGCGCGCAGCCTCGCGGAATGCCTCGCGCTCCAGCTCGCCGAGAAGGACCGGCTGGACCCCGCCATGCAGGCGATGGTCGACAACCTGCCGCTGCTGGCGCGGGCCGACTTCAAGGCGCTGAGCCGGATCTGCGGCGTGGACGAGACCGACGTGCGCGAGATGGCGGCCGAGATCCGCGCGCTCGACCCCCGCCCGGGGCGCGAGTTCACCGCG
This sequence comes from Albimonas marina, assembly GCF_029223255.1. Taxonomy (GTDB): domain Bacteria; phylum Pseudomonadota; class Alphaproteobacteria; order Rhodobacterales; family Rhodobacteraceae; genus Albimonas. The sequence continues at coordinate 275,228 of NZ_JARHUC010000004.1, read as the reverse complement.
CCCCCCGCGCTCGCCGCCGTGCCCGACGTCTTCATCAAGCGCGGCCCCGACGGCGGCTGGGTGGTGGAGCTGAACACCGACACCCTGCCCCGGGTGCTGGTCGACAACGCCTATGCCGCGACGCTGGCGAAGGGCGGGGACGAGAAGGCGAAGGCCTTCGTCTCCGAATGCCGCCAGTCCGGCGGCTGGCTGGTCCGCTCCCTCGAGCAGCGCGCCCGCACCATCCTGCGCGTCGCGGTCGAGATCGCCCGCCGGCAGGAGGCCTTCTTCGAGGAGGGCGTCGCCGCGCTGCGCCCGATGACCCTGCGCATGGTCGCCGACGAGATCGGCATGCACGAGAGCACCGTCAGCCGCGTCGCCGCCGGCAAGCACCTGGCCTGCGAGCGGGGCATTTTCGAGCTGCGCTGGTTCTTCACCCAGGCGCTGGCCTCCACCGACGGGGGGGAGGCGCACTCCGCCACCGCGATCCGCGACCGGATCAAGTCGCTGATCGACGCCGAGGAGCCGCGCAAGACCCTCTCGGACGACCGATTGACCTCAATTCTCCGCAACGACGGCGTGGATATTGCGCGACGTACTGTCGCGAAATATCGTGAGGGCATGAACATCCCGTCGTCGGTGCAGCGCAGACGTCTCAAGACCGCGGCCGCGGCCTCCTGAAGGGGGGCGCGGCGGAGCAGGCGAGCGGTGGGATGACCTTCCGCATAGCTCGCAAACCGCCTCCGCGCTCCCTAGATGAGAAGGACACGGCCGCCAGACGCGGCGCAGCCGATCGTCCGGCGGCCGGGATGGCCGGGGAGGGCGTTCGTGCCCCCCTCGGCGGCCAAGAGTGGAGGTCGGCCAGAATGCACATCCAGGTGAACGGCAAGCAGATCGACGTCGGCGAGGCGCTTCGGGGCCATGTCGAGGATCGTTTTCTCGCGGCCGTCGGAAAATACGCCGAGAATCCAATCGACAGCACGGTGACCTTCTCCCGCGATCGGCATGAGATCGTGTGCGACGCCACCGCCCACCTGTCCACCGGCATGGTGGCCAAGGCGAAGGGCAAGGCGACCGATCCCTACGCCGCCGCCGAAAGCGCCTGCGACCGTCTGGAGAAGCAGCTGCGCCGCTACAAGCGCCGCCTGAAGGACCACCACAAGGAGCGTCCGAATCCGATTCCGGCCCTGGAAGCCCCCGGCTACATCCTGCAGGGCGCGGCCGACGACGCCCACCACGACGACGACTGGGAGGAGCCCGCGAGCCTCGATCCCATGATCATCGCCGAAATGCGCCACCCCGTTCAGCACCTTACGGTGGGCGAGGCGGTGATGGCGATGGAGATGGCGGACGAGCAGTTCCTTCTGTTCAAGAACAATTCCCATGGCGGGATCAACGTGGTATTCCGCCGGCCCGACGGAAACATCGGGTGGATCGATCCTGCGAATCTGCCCGAAGGCTGAGTAAACCGGAACGTGAGCGAGATCGGACTTGAAGTCCGACGAGGCCGGCGCGATGCGCGCGCCGGCCGACAGCAGTTCCCGGCAGACCGAGAGACAGGCGTTATGACACTCGAGCAACTGATCGGGCCGGAGGCGCTCGCCCCCGCCCTGCGCGCCTCGAGCAAGAAGCAGCTCCTGCAGGAACTGGCGGCCCGCGCGGCGGACCGTTTCAACCTGGACGCGCGCGAGGTGTTCGAGGCCCTGATGGACCGCGAACGCCTGGGACCCACGGCCATGGGCCGCGGCGTCGCGATCCCCCATGCGCGGCTGAAGTCCGCGCCGCGGATCATGGGCTACTTCGCCCGGCTCGAGAAAGGCGTCGACTTCGACGCCGCGGACGGGGCGCCGGTGGACCTGGTGTTCCTGCTGCTGGCCCCCGAGGATGCGGGCGCCGACCACCTGCGGGCGCTGGCCCGCGTCTCGCGCCTGCTGCGCGACGAGGGCCGCTGCGCCAAGCTGCGCTCGACCCAGGACGCCAACGCGCTCTACGCCATCCTGGTCGAGACCCTGACCACCGACGCCGCCTGAGGCCCTTCGCCCGCGTCGTCCCCTCCCCCCGCCTTCCGCGCTCCGGCCGCATCCCCCGGGCCCGCTTCCGCGGGCGCCGCGCCCCCGGCCTCGCGCCCGTCGCGGCCGGGCGCCGGCGCGGCGGACCGGCGTCGGCGCGGATGGCGGGCGGGGACGGCGGCGGGCCGGGCGCCCGGGCGGCGCGGCCCCCGCCGGCTCGGCCGGGTTCGCCCTGCGCGCCCGGCGCCGACGTGCTAGGTTGGGGCCGCGGGCTAGGATGACGGAGAGGCGCGATGGAGTTCCTGGCCTCGGTCGGGGTGGCGCTGGCGGCGGGGGCGGGGATCTTCGCCGTGCTGGCGGCGGTTACCTGGAACTGGGACGCCGGCCTTTTGACCCGCACCGCGCGCGACCTGGCGCAGGCGCTCGCCGCCCCCGGCGCCGGCGACGGCCCGGCCGAGCGCTCGGCGAAGCAGGCCGCGGCGCGGGCGGCGAGCGAGGCCTTCCTGCGCGCGGCCCTGGGACCGGAGGCGCCCTTCGTACGCTTCGCCCTGCGCGCCGCGACCGCCTCGGCCGGGGCGCTGGCGGCGATGACGCTGATCTATTTCCTCTCGATCCCCGGCCTGCCCGTCGACTTCTTCACCGACGGGACCTCGCTGAAGCTGCTGCTGCGGCAGGTGGCGCTGAACGGGTTCGTCTCGGCCTTCCTTGTCACCTGGGCCTCCTGGGCGGTGGGGGGCGCGATGATCCCGCGCCTGGCGGGCGCGGGGCCGGGGCGGCTGGCGCTGCACATCGTCTTCGACATCGCCTTCAAGCTGGCGCTGCTGTGCGGGCTGAGCGCGGTGATCTTCGCGCTCTTCGCCAAGGTCTTCGGCAGCTTCGGCGGCTCGCCCGCCGTCGCCGTCTCGGTGGTGCCGGAGACGATCGCGGCGGCGCTGCAGTTCCGGGCGCTGTCGGGGGCGCAGGTCTACGCCGCGCTGCTGTCGGGCTTCCCGTGGTTCCTGCTGATGACGCTGCGGCTGGCGGGGGCGCGGCCCTGGACCGCCGAGCTGTGGCGGCGGGTCGAGCGGACGGCGCCCATCGCCGACCGACCCTTCCGCTTCCTCGGCCTCCTGCTGGCGGCGTTCTGCGCGCTCTCGGGCCTCGCGGCGGCGCAGATGCTGCGCACGCTGCGCGACGTCTCGGGCTGGTGAGTCCGCGCCCGGCCTTCCCCCGCGACAGGCGCCGCGGGCCGGGTTGATCGCGCGCAGCCCGCGTGCGAGGGATGCCGGGCGCGCCGATTTCACGGACGAAGGGCGCGCCGGCGCGACCCGTCCCGGGGCGCCGGGCCGACCCAAGGAGGACCGACATGACCCGTCTGCTTCCCGCCGCCTTCGCGGCGGTTCTTCTCGCCTCTCCCGCCTTCGCCCATGCCGGCGCCGGGGCCCATGGCTCGCTGGGCGCGGGGCTCGCGCATCCGCTGACGGGCGTCGACCACCTGCTGGCGATGGTCGCGGTGGGCCTGTGGGCGAGCCAGGTGGGCGGCCGGGCGATCTGGATGATGCCGGCGGCCTTCGCCGCGGCGATGGCGGCGGGCTACGGCCTGGCGCTGGCGGGCGTGAGCCTGCCCTCGGTCGAGCCGATGATCGCCGCCTCCGTCATCGCGCTGGGCCTGCTGGCCGCGACCGCCACCCGGCTCGACGCCGGCGTCGGCGCGGCGCTGGCCGCGGTCTTCGCGCTGTTCCACGGCGCGGCCCATGGGGCCGAGGTGGGCGCGGCCGACGCCGCCGTCTTCGGGCTCGGCTTCCTCGCCTCCACCGCGGCGCTGCTGGGCGTGGGCCTGGGCTTGGGGCGCGTGCTGGCCTCGCCCCGCGTCGCGCGCGTGCTGGGCGGGCTGACCGCCGCCGCCGGGCTGGGCCTCGCCTTCGCCTGAGCGCGGCTCCCTGCCGGAATGACGAAGGGGCGCCCGCCGGGCGCCCCTTTTCGTGTCCGCCCCCGGTCGGCCGGGCCGTCAGCGCCCCTCCAGCGCCGGGCCCAGGAAGTCGCGGCTGATCGCGACGGGCAGCTCCCAGGCGTCGGGGCGGTTGCAGTTCCCGGCCAGCACGATCATCGCCAGGTTCAGGCCCCGGTTGATCGACAGCCGCTGCCCGCCGTTGCCGAAGCCCGCCGCCCAGGGCGGCGCCTCGCCCGGCGCCGTCCACCAGAAACAGCCGTAGCCGGGATCGAACTCGGCGGGCCCGGTGGGCGCCCGCGGCCGGAAGCTCTCCTCGATCCATTCGGCCGGGACCACATGCCGCCCGTCCGGCGCCCGCCCCTCCGCCAGCAGCATCGCGGCGAGCTTCGCCAGCTCCCTGGGCGTCATGCGCAGCCCCGAGGCGGCCGAGGGCGTGCCGTCGAAGCCCCGCGTCCAGCTCCAGTCCTCGATCCCCAGCGGCGCGAACAGCCGCGCGCGGGCATAGGCGTCGAGCTCCATCCCCGTCCCCCGCGCGATCAGCGCCCCCACCAGCGCCGTCGCCCCGCCGGAGTAGGTCCACCGCTCCCCCGGCGCCTCCACCACCGGCCGGTCGAGGGCGAAGCGCAGCCGGTCGTCGGCCATCTCCATCGCGATCTCGGAGTTGCGGGGGTCCGAGAAGGGCAGGCTCTCGTCCCATTCGAGCCCCAGGGTCATGGTCAGCGCATGGCGCACCAGGATCGCCCGGCGCGCGGGATCGGCGGCGAGGTCGGGATAGTCCGGAAACGCCTCCACCAGCGGCGCGTCGAGCGCGGGCACGAGCCCCTCCTCCAGCGCGATGCCGTAGAGCAGCCCCACCAGGCTCTTGGTCACCGAGCGCAGGTCGTGCAGCGTGTCGGGCCCGTGCGCGACGATTCCCAGGTCCTGGCCCCAGGCCTCGTCGGGGCCGGGGAAATAGGCCTCGGCGAAGGTCTCGCCGTCCTTCAGGACCAGCACGGCGTGCAGCCCCGCCAGCTCGCCCGCCGCGTGGGCCTCGGCCAGTCGTTGTTCCATGCGCGCGCCTCCCGGATCCGCGGCCGCGGGCGCGGCGAGCAGCGCCGCGCAGGCGGCGGCGCGCAGAATGCGTCGGATCATGCAATGCTCCGGAAATCCCGCGCGCAGCCTCGCATGGGGCCTCCAGCGGAGCCATCGGGAAATCCCGCTCCGCCTCTCCGGGCGCCGCGCGCAGCGCCCCCCGAGACGAGCCCCGCCTCGGCGAGGCTCCCCCCGTCAGGGGCGGACCCGCGGCCGTGGGGCGGAGCGGTGGGGAAGGGGGAGGGCGGGCCCGGTCGCGATCGCGGGGCCCGAAAAGACGTCGGGCGGCCCAATGGGCCGCCCGCGGGGGTCAGTGGACGCTGACCGGCTGCTTGTCGTGCTGGCGGGCCAGCGCGAAGGCGAGCGCGCGGTCGTCGGTCAGGGCCAGCCGCGCGCCTTCGGCGTCGTGGATGGCGTAGAGCTTGCGATGCTCCGCCGTGGCCTCGGCGCCGCCGGGCAGGGCCTCGGCCTCCTCGGGGCGCAGCTCGCGCACGTAGACGATGTCGCTCGGCAGTTCGAGGCCGGGCGCGCGATGGGTCTGGTCGCTCATGGCATTCTCCTTCTGCTCAGGACCTGCGTTTCGGGGCCTGCCGATCAGCCGCGGCTGATCTCGATGGTGCGCACCACCGTCTGGGGTTCGGAGCGCACCAGGTCGACGTGGAGCAGGCCGTTCTCCAGGCTCGCGCCCTCGACCTCGACGCCCTCGGCCAGCACGAAGCTTTTCTGGAACTGGCGGGCGGCGATGCCGCGGTGGAGGAAGACGCGCTCCGAGATGTCCTCGGTCTGCTTGCCCCGGATCACCAGCTGGGCGTCCTCGACGGTGATCTGGAGGTCCTCCTCCCGAAAACCGGCGACGGCCAGGGTGATGCGATAGGCGTTCTCGCGCCGCTGCTCGATGTTGTAGGGCGGATAGCCGTCGTTGGACGCCTTGGCGGTGCGTTCGACGAGCCGATCGAGCTGCTCGAATCCCAGCAGGAAGGGATGCGAAGCGAAGGTCATTCGCGACATTGCCAGTCCTCTCGCAAGCGACGTGACGAACGGGCCCCGATCAGGCGACCCGTCATCCATCGATATGGGAGAGGGCGGCGGAAAAATCAATCGCGCCCGACTCAAGTCCGCGGAGGGGGACGCGCGCCGCCCGGCCCGGGGCGCAGGGGCCTCAGCCCCGCCCGTCGCCGCCCGACTGGCGCTGCCGGGCCATCTGGCCGAAGGCGGTCGCGAAGAGGTCGGAGAAGCCCGGCGAGGACGGCCCCGCCACCGCGCCCGAGGCGACCCGCGCGCTGCCGCGCGACGCGCCGCCCGCGCAGTAGACGATCAGCGCCTCGAGCCGTCCGTCGGCCGCGGCGCCGCCTCCCGGCGTCGACCCCGCGCAGAGCGCGTCGGGAGAGCCGCCGGCGAAGGAGATCACCAGCCGCGGGTCCGTGCCCGGCCCCGCCGGCCCGAAGCCCTTGCCGCCCTGGGAGGCGGGCGCGCGCAGCGCCGCCGTCACCGCCTCGGCCGTGGCGCCGTCGGGGGGCGTGCCCACCACCTGCGCCACGGGCTGGGTGGCGAGGAACACCCGGATCTGCCCCGCCGAGCCCGGCGAGCGGTCCACCTGGCTGACCGTCCCCGCGCCCGCGCATCCGGCGAGGAGAAGGGCGGCGGCGAGCGGCGCGATGCGGCGGGACGACATGGGAGGACCTCGGGAATACGCAGGGGAACGGGCGCGAGCATGCGCCCCGCGCCCCCGGCCGGCAAGCGGGCGGCGACGCACGGATGCGTGAGGCTTGGGGCCGCCTGGCGGGCGCCCCTCGGCCCTCTCCCGGCGCGTCCCGCGGCCGCGGCACTGGATCGGGGGCGCTCGGGGCGCTACCTGAAGGGGACGCCGGCCCCGCCGGCCGGACAGGCAGCCGACGGGAGCGGGAATGAGCGGACTTCTGGCCCTTCTGGACGACGTGGCGGCGATCGCCAAGCTCGCCTCCACCCAGATCGACGACATCGTGGGCCAGACCGCCAAGGCGGGCTCCAAGGCCGTGGGCGTGGTGATCGACGACGCCGCGGTGACGCCCAAGTACGTCCACGGCATCCCCGCCGCGCGGGAGCTGCCGATCGTCCTGCAGATCGCACGCGGCTCGCTGTTCAACAAGCTGGTGATCCTGCTGCCCGCGGCGCTGCTGCTGGAGGCGTTCCTGCCCGGCCTGCTGACGCCGCTGCTGATGCTGGGCGGCTGCTACCTGTGCTTCGAGGGCGGCGAGAAGATCTGGCACGCCCTGCATCCGCACCCGGAGTCGCATGCGCAGGAGGCCACGACGCTCGACGCCGCGCATCTCGAGAAGCAGCGCGTCGCGGGGGCGATCAAGACCGACTTCATCCTCTCGGCCGAGATCATGACCATCTCGCTGTCGGCGATCGAAAGCTCCAGCTTCTGGATCGAGGCGGTGGCGCTGGCGGCGGTGGCGGTGGGCATCACCGTGCTGGTCTACGGCGCGGTGGCGGCGCTGGTGAAGGCCGACGACCTGGGCCTGAAGCTGGCGCAGGACGGGCGGCTCTCGGCCACCCGCAACTTCGGGCGCTGGCTGGTGCGGGCGATGCCCACGGTGATGAAGGTGATCGCCACGGTCGGCACCGCGGCGATGCTGTGGGTCGGCGGCAACATCATCACCCACGGCCTGCACGACCTGGGCTGGCACTGGCCCTACGAGGCGATCCACGTGGTCGCCGAGGCCGTCGCCCACGCCGTCGCCACGGCCGAGGGCGCGGTGGCCTGGATCGTCACCGCCGCGCTCGACGGGGTGCTGGGCCTGGGCCTCGGCCTGATGCTGATCCCCGTGGTCACCCGCGTCATCACCCCGGCGGTCGAGGCGCTGGCCGGCCTCGTCGGCCGGCGCAAGGACGAGGGCTGAGCGCCGCCTCGCCGCGCGAAGCCCCCCTCGCGACCGCCCCCGCCTCCTCGCGACCGCTCCACGCCGCGCGGCGCGGGCTGCGCGAGGCGCCGATGCGGCGGCCCCATGCCCGCCGGACGAGGCTCGCCGCCGCCCCCGCGCGGCGTCGCCGTCCCTCTCCCTCCGCCGCCGCGTCCGCGCGGTTCCCCGCCGCTGCGCGGGCCCGTCGCGGGCGAGGGCGCGGCCGCGCGTGCTAGAGCGGGCGTCGCACCTGCAGCGGAGCCGCCCCGATGTCCCTCGACCTGGCCCTGGTCCTCGCCCTCCTGGCCGCCGCCACCGCGATGTTCGCGCTGAACCGGCCGCGGATGGACATCGTGGGCTTCCTGGTGATCGTCGCCCTGCCCTTCACCGGCGTGATCTCGGGCAAGGAGGCGGTGGCGGGCTTCGCGGACTCCACCGTGCTGCTGATCGCCGCCCTCTTCGTGGTGGGCGAGGGGCTGGTGCGCACCGGGGTCGCGGCCCGGATGGGGGACCTGCTGGCGCTCGGCGCCGGGAACTCCCCCTTCCGGATGCTGGCGCTGGTGATGATGGCGGGCGCCTTCGCGGGCGCGGTGATGAGCTCCACCGCCATCGTCGCGATCCTGATCCCCGTGGTGCTGCGCCTGTGCCGGATCCGCGGCCAGGCGCCGGGCGGGCTGATGATGCCGCTCTCCATGGGCGCGCTGATCTCGGGGATGATGACCCTGATCGGCACGCCGCCGAACATCGTCATCAACGGCGAGCTCGCCCGCCGCGGGCATGAGCTGCTGGGCTTCTTCTCCTTCACCCCCATCGGCCTGCCGGTGCTGGCGCTCGCCATCGGCTGGATGTGGCTGATGCGCGGCACGCTGGCCCGCAACGGCGCCCCGCAGGAGGCGGCGCGCGCCAGCCTCGACGGCTGGGCGGCGGAATACGGGCTGACCGCCCGCGCCCGGCGCCTGCGCGTGCCCGCCGGCTCCCCCGCCATCGGCCGCCCCCTGTCGGAGATGGGGTTCCACGCGCGCGAGGGGCTGACGATCCTCTCGATCGAGCGGCAGGCCCGCCTGTTCCGCCAGGTCGTCATGCCCCGCGCCGAGACGCTGCTGGCCGCGGGCGACGTCCTGAACCTCGACGTCGCCGCCCCCGGCTTCCCCATCGAGGCGCTGGCCCGGGCCGACGGGCTGGAGCTGCTGGGCCCGCCCCCCTCCTGGCGGGAGGCGCTGGGCCCCGAGATGGGGCTGGTCGAGGCGCTGGTGGCGCCGGGCGCCGACCTGATCGGCCGCTCGCCCATCGAGGCGGGGTTCCGCACGCGCCACGGCCTCTCGGTCATCGGGGTGAAGCGCCGGCGGGAGATCGCGCCCGGCCCCGCCTCGACCGAGCCGCTGCGCCCCGGCGACGTGCTGCTGCTCTCCGGCCCCTGGAAACGGATCGGGGAGCTGGCGCGCCCCGGCGGCGACCTGATCGCGCTGACCCTGCCGGCGGAGTTCGACGACGTCGCCCCCGCCGCCGACCGCGCGCCCTTCGCGGTGGCGGCGCTGGCGGGGATGATCCTGCTGATGGTGACGGGCTTGACCACGAACCTGCAGGCGGCCTTCCTCGCCTGCCTCGCCATGGGCGTCTCGGGCGCGATCACCATGGACGCGGCCTATCGCTCCGTCTCCTGGCGCACGCTGATGCTGATCGTGGGGATGCTGCCCTTCGCGCTGGCGCTGGAGCGCACCGGGGGCGTGACGCTGGCGGCGGAGGGGCTGGCCGCCGTCGCCTCCGACCTGGGGCCGCGAGGGGGGCTCGCGCTGCTGTTCCTGGCGGCGGCGGGGATGTCGATGTTCATCTCCAACACCGCAACCGCGGTGCTGATGGCGCCGGTGGCGGTGGAGCTGGCCGAGCGGCTGGGCGCCTCCCCCCTGCCCTTCGCGATGATCACCGCGCTGGGCGCCTCGACCGCCTTCATGACGCCGGTCAGCTCGCCGGTGAACCTGCTGGTCACGGCGCCGGGGGGCTACCGGTTCCTCGACTTCATGCGCATCGGCGCGCCGTTCTCGGCGGCGGTGCTGGCGGTGTCGGTGGGGCTGATTCCGGTCCTGCTGCCGTTCTGACGAGGGGGCGCGGCGAGGGCGCGGCGCATTGAAATGCGCCCTACAACGACCGCGCTTGGCTCACGGTCGGAGGTCCTCGGCGCGGCGCGAGGGAGGCGCCCCGGACTTGATTCGGGGCCTCGCCCGACGCCCGCACCCCTCGCGAGGCGCCCGGAAGTCTCCCTCGGGCGCCCCTCGCCTCACTGAAGGTCGGAGAACGCCTCCGCCAGCCGCTCCACCGCCAGCTCCACCCGCGCGCGCGGGCAGGCGAAGTTGAAGCGCAGGAAGGTCTCGCCGCCGATCCCGAAGGCCGGCCCGTGGTTCGCCGCGATCCGCGCGCCCGTCTGGACGCGGCCGGTGAACTCCTCGATCTCCATCCCGGTCCCGGAAAAGTCGACCCAGCTCATGTAGGTCCCCTCCGGCCAGATCGAGCGCAGGCCGGGGATCGCGTTCACGCCCTCGTGGAACACCCGCCGGTTGCCGTCGAGATAGGCCAGCAGCGCGTCCAGCCAGGCGTCGCCATGGGTGTAGGCGGCGGTGGTCATCTCCGGCCCGAAGGAGTTCGGCGAGGCGCCCGCGGTCGCGTGCTTGGCCGAGACCTTCGCGCGCAGCTCCGGGTTGGGGATGAACAGCGCCCCGGTCATCCCGCCCGCGAGGTTGAAGGTCTTCGAGGCGGCGGCGGCGATGATCGTGCGGTCGGCATGCTCGGGCGCGGCCAGCAGGGCGACCGTGTGCTTCGCGCCGGGCAGCACCAGGTCGTGGTGGACCTCGTCGCACAGGAAGATCAGGTCGTGCTCGGCGCAGAAATCCGCCACCGCCTTCAGGTCCTCGGGCGACCAGACCATGCCGCCGGGGTTGTGGGGCGAGCAGAAGATCACCATCCGCTCGTCGCCGGTCAGCGAGGCGGCCAGCCCCTCCAGGTCCAGCTCGTAGCGCCCGTCCACCAGCTTCATCGGCGACTGGTGGATGCGCCGGCCGTTGGCGGCCACAATCTTGTGGAAGGCGTGGTAGACCGGGGTGAACAGGATGATGCCCTCGCCCGGCTCGGACACCGCGCGGATGCAGTGGCTGACGCCCGCCACCAGCCCGTGCACGGTCAGCACCCAGTCGGGATCGACCTGCCAGCCGTGGCGGCGGCTCATCCAGCCCTGGATGGCGGCGAGATAGTCGGAGTTGTCGCCGAAGTAGCCGAAGATCCCGTGGGCGACGCGGGCCTGCAGATCCTCGATCACCGCGGGGGCGGTGCGGAAGTCCATGTCGGCGACCCACATCGGGATGCCGTCGTCGGGGGAGACGCCGTAGAGCGTCTCCATCTTGTCCCACTTGGCGCAATGGGTTCCGCGGCGATTCACAGGGGTGCCGAAGCCGAAGGGGTCGGCCTGCTGGGCGTCGGACATTCGGGGGGCTCCGCATTTGACTCGGGCGAAAATTAAGGCGGCCGGACGGGTTCGGCAACCGCTTGACCGTTTCCCGCCGCTCGCATAGGTCCGGCGGAATGACGCTGCGCCCGATCCTGATCCATCCCGACCCGCGCCTGAAGAAGGCCGCCGAGGCCGTTTCCGAGCCCGACGACGCCGTGCGCAAGCTGGTCGAGGACATGCTCGAGACGATGTACGACGCCCCCGGCGTCGGCCTCGCCGGGCCGCAGATCGGGGTGATGAAGCGGGTGTTCGTGATGGACGTCTCGGGCAAGGAGGATCCGCCCGAGCCGATGGCCTTCCTCAACCCCGAGATCCTGTGGCGCTCGGACGAGACCTCGACCTACGAGGAGGGCTGCCTCTCGATCCCCGACATCTACGAGGAGGTCACCCGCCCCGCCCGCGTGGCGGTGCGCTGGACCGACCCGGAGGGGGCCGAGCGCGAGGCCGAGTTCGAGGGCCTGGCCGCGACCTGCGCCCAGCACGAGATCGACCACCTCGACGGCAAGCTGTTCATCGACTACCTCGGCGCGGTGAAGCGCGGCCTGATCACGCAGAAGATGAAGAAGCTCAAGCGCGAGCGCGCCAAGACCGGCGAATAACCCTCTCCGCTCCACGCCGCTCCCCAAGCTTCCCCCAAGTCTCCCGCCAAGTCGCCCGCCCCCACGCAGGCGCCGCGTCCCCCGTCGCGCCCGCGGCCGCCCGCCCGCCCGCGGCGCATCCCGGCGTCGCCGCCCGCGGGCCCCGTCTCCCGCAGGCGCCCGCCCGCGCCCGATCCCCGACGCCCGCCCCCCGCGCCCTGCACCCCGAGCGCCCCCGGTAGCGCCTGTTCTCCGGAGCCGTCTCTCGCGGATGCCGTAAAGAGCGAGTCGCCGGACGGGGTCAGGGATCGCGAAGCGACCCCGCGCTTGCGCGGGGCTTGTCCTTGACCCCGTCCGGCGACTCGCTCAGGCATCCTCCGCGAGAGACGGATCCGGAGAACAGGCGCGGGCGTCTTGTTCTTGGGTGAGTCAGGAGCCCGCCGGAGGCTCCCCCCAGTCCCGATCCAGGCGCGCCCCCCGCAGGAAGCCCAAGCCCGCCCGCAGGGCGCCCGTAGACCGCCCCTCTCGCACCCCCGAGATCTTGACCCGCCCCCTCCCCTCGTGGCCCATGCCGACCCCGGGTCCGCCGCCCCGGCCCGCCAGCGAACAGGAGCCCGCCCCGATGCGCCTCGTCTTCATGGGCACGCCCGACTTCTCGGTCCCGATCCTGCGCGCGCTGCACGCCGCGGGGCACGAGATCGCCGCCGTCTATTCCCAGCCGCCCCGGCCCGCGGGCCGGGGCAAGAAGCCCCGCCCCTCGCCCGTGCAGGCCGCAGCCGAGGCGCTGGGGATCGAGGTGCGGACGCCCGTCTCGCTGAAGGACCCCGAGGCGCAGGCGGCCTTCGCCGCGCTGGGGGCCGAGGCGGCGGTGGTGGTGGCCTACGGGCTGATCCTGCCGCGGGCGGTGCTCGACGCGCCGCGGCTGGGCTGCTGGAACCTGCACGCCTCGCTGCTGCCGCGCTGGCGGGGGGCGGCGCCGATCCAACGCGCGATCATGGCGGGCGACGCCGAGACCGGGGTGGGGGTGATGCGCATGGAGCCCGGGCTCGACACCGGCCCGGTGCTGGCCGAAGCGCGCACGGCCATCGGGGCGCAGGACACCGCCCAGACCCTGCACGACCGCCTGTCGGCCCTCGCCGCCGGGCTGATCGTCGAGACCCTGCCCCGCATCGCCGCGGGCGAGGCGCCCACGCCCCAGCCCGAGGACGGGGTGGTCTACGCCGCCAAGATCGACAAGGCCGAGGCGCGGATCGATTGGACCCGCCCGGCCGACGAGCTGGACCGGCTGGTGCGCGGCCTCTCGCCCTTCCCCGGCGCCTGGTGCGAGATCGAGGGGGAGCGGGTGAAGATCCTGCTCTCGCGTCCCGAAGCCGGCTCCGACCAGGCGGAGCCGGGCGAGGCGCTGGACGACGGGCTGCTGATCGCCTGCGGCGCGGGCGCGCTGCGGCTCCTGCGCCTGCAGCGCCCGGGCCGCGGCCCGATGGAGGCGCAGGAGCTGCTGCGCGGCTTCGCCGTGCCGAAGGGCGCGCGGCTCGGCTGACGCGACGCGGCGCCCCGGACCGGGTCCGGGGCGCCGCGTCGTCTCGGGCGGTCAGGGGCGGCCCCGCGGCCCGCTCAGGCCGTCGCGCGGCGGCGGCGGGCGGCGACGCCCAGCGCCGCGAGGCCCGCGCCCAGCATCGCCAGCGCCGGCGGCAGGGGCACGGCGGAGGCCGAGTCTCCGTCCGAGGGCGCGCCCACGTCCGGCTGCGCGCCCGGCCCGCCCGCGCCCAAATCGCCCTCGCCCACCCCGGTCACGTCCGCCAGGATCGTGTAGGCGAGGCTCGCGCCATGGGTGAAGTAGAGGCCCAGCCACAGCTCGCCCGCGAAGTCGTCCGCCAGGCTCAGGGTCAGCGTCTGCGGGCCGGTGTAGTAGTCGACCTGGATCGCGGGGGTCGTCGCCGCGCCGTCCCAGCCCCAGCGGAAGGCCTCCTCGCTCCAGCGGATCTCGCCGCCGGCGGAGTAGGATTCGTCGATCTCCTCGGGCGCGACGAAGCTGAAGGTCAGCTCCTGCGCGCCGGCGGAGAGGCCGGTGAAGTGGAAGATGTCGTAGGCGTTCCCGGATCCGATCCCCTCGATCCGGTCCACCCCGGCGCCGATCTCGGTCGGCGCGGCCCAGTCGGACGAGAACTCCCCGCTCTCGGACTCGGTCACGGTCAGCGCGAGCGCCCCGGAGGCGGAAAACAGAAGGGCCAGAGCCGGCGCGACGACGAACGCACGACCCCAGCCCGCGGCGCGATGCGACGCGGCGTACATGGCAAGCTCCCCAGCAGCCTGATTGACGTGCAGGTAAATAGGAGAGTTTCGTTTGCACGCAAGCGGATTCCATCGACAGACCGATGAACCAGCATGAACAAACCGTTTCCCTCCAGCGGCCGACGCCCGGGCCGGACGCGGCGGAGGGGCGCCGCCCCCGCTCAGCCCATCCGGCGCAGGGCGTCGCGGCGGGCGAAGGGCTTCATCGCCGCGCCATGGGCGTCGAGGAAGGCCTGGACCCGCGCGGGATCGCGGGTCGAGAGGGTGCGCAGCCACCAGGAGACGGACTTCTGGATGAACCAGTCGCGGTCCGCGGCATAGTCCGCGGCCCAGCCCAGGATCCGCTCCCGCCGCGCGAGGTCCTCGGGCGAGGGGTGGCGCATCTTCGCCCAGGGCAGGGTGAAGACCATCGCCGCGCGCCGGGTCCACAGGTGCTCCGACCGGGTCCAGGGCTCCACCTCGTCGAGGCGCGAGGGATCGGCCGCGAGGCGCCGCGCGCCGGCGTCGGCGGCGTGGTCGGCCAGCGCCCAGCCGTCGAACTGGGGAACCCAGCTTGCGATCAGCTCCCACACCGGGCGGTCGCCCTCGGGCCCCTCGCCGCGGATGCGGGCCTGGGTCAGGAGCTTGGCGGCGGCGATCCGGGCCTCGAACACGCCCGTGTCCCACAGGGCGCCGGCCAGCGCCACGCGGCCGGCGACGGTCGGGTCCTCGGCCCGCCAGGCGTCGGCGAGCTCGGTCGCCTGCGGCACGGCGAGGCCCAGAACCTCCCGCTCGGTCTTGTGGTAGGCGGCCATCTTCGCCGCCCGCTCGGGGTCGGCGAGGGCGCGCAGCTCCGCCATCGCCCGCTCCGGCGACACGGGAGCGGGGGCGGCGGGATCGGGGGATCCGGTCTCGGTCATGGGCGGGTCCCCGCCGGCGCTCCGGCTCAGGAGCGGCGGCTCATGATGACGTGCTGGGTCTTCTTGCCGATGGTGCGCGAGCCGTAGAGCCGCCCGTCGTCGCCGATCCAGTATTCCACCGTCGCCGGGCCCTTGCGCACGCGCATGCGGCCCTCGGGCGTGATCTTGCCCTTGCGGGTGAAGGCGGTGGCGTCGGGGAAGAAGCCCGGCCCGTGGGCGTCGAACATCAGCACGTTGCCCGCGGGATCGACGTTCATCACCCACAGGTCGTGGCAGACCGAGCCGTCCCAGGCGCCGCCGCCCCAGGCGCCGAGGAACGCCGTCATGTTCTCGGGCACCCCGGCGGCGGGCTTGTCGATGCGGATCGGCTGGTAGGGATCCACGGTGTAGCAGTCGGCCTGGTAGAGATTGACCGCGGGTTTGGGGGCAGGCTTGTCCCCCCCGCAGGCGGCGAGGCCCAGGGCCATCGCGCCGACGAGGGTCAGCCGCGCACGTGACGATTTCATCCGATCGCTCCTGATCCGCGCGCGTCGCGGCCCCGACCGCCTGCGCGCGTGTTCCGCTCGTTCATCGCGCCGCCCGCCAGAAGACCGGCGGCTCGGGTCTACGCCCGTTGGCGGCAATCTACTCCACGGTGACCGACTTAGCCAAGTTCCGAGGCTGATCCACGTCCTTTCCGAGGAAAGCGGCCGCGTAATAGGCCAGCAGCTGGGCGGGAACGGCGTAGACGATGGGGGCGATGAACGGGTCGCAGGCGGGCATCACCACCACGCGCGCCGCGCCCTCGGCCGCGGTCTCGGCCCCCACGGCGTCGGTGAACAGGATCACCCGGCCGCCGCGGGCCATCACCTCCTGCATGTTCGACACGGTCTTGTCGAACAGCTGGTCCCGCGGCGCCAGCACCACCACCGGCACGGTCGAATCGACCAGCGCGATGGGCCCGTGCTTCAGCTCGCCCGAGGCGTAGCCCTCGGCGTGGATGTAGCTGATCTCCTTGAGCTTCAGCGCCCCCTCCAGCGCCAGCGGATAGAACGGCCCGCGCCCCAGGTAGAGCACGTCGCGCGCCTCGGCCATCTGGCGGGCGGCGGCCTCGATCTCGGGGGCGGCCGCGATCGCCTCGGCCAGGTGGCGCGGGGTCTCGGAGAGGATCCGCACGATCCGCCGCTCCTCCTCCTCGTCCAGATGCCCGCGCTGGCGGGCGGCGAGGATCGCGAGCGTGGCCAGCGTGACGAGCTGCGAGGTGAAGGCCTTGGTCGAGGCGACCCCGATCTCCGGCCCCGCCAGGATCGGCAGCACCACCTCGGATTCGCGCGCGATGGTCGAGGTGGTGACGTTCACCACCGACACCACGTGCCCCACCTGCGGCGCGGCATGGCGCAGGGCCGCCAGCGTGTCCGCCGTCTCCCCGGACTGGGAGACGAAGACCGCCACGTCGCGCTTCGACAGCGGCGGCTCGCGGTAGCGGAACTCGGACGCCACGTCGATCTCGACCGGCAGGCGGGCCAGCTTCTCGAACCAGTACTTGGCGATATGGCAGGCGTAATGCGCGGTGCCGCAGGCCACCAGCACGATGCGGTCGGCCTGCGCGAAGTCCACCGCCTCCGCCTCCGAGCGGATCAGCCCCGTCTCGTTGTCCACGTAATGCGCCAGCGCATAGGCCGAGACGGTGGGCTGCTCGTTCACTTCCTTGAGCATGAAGTGCTTGTAGCCGGCCTTGTCGACGACGACCGACGACACCTCGATGATCTGCACCGGCCGCGTCACCGGCGCGCCCGAGGCGTCATGGACCTGCGCGCCCTCGCGGGTGACGATGGCGAGGTCGCCCTCCTCCAGGTACGCGATCCGGTTGGTCAGCGGGGCCAGCGCCAGCGCGTCCGAACCCACGAACATCTCCCCCTCGCCGTAGCCGATGGCCAGCGGGCTGCCCCGGCGGGCGGCGACGATCAGGTCCTCCTCGCCCTCGAACAGGAAGGCGAGCGCGAAGGCCCCCTCCAACTTCGCGAGCGTCGCCGCGGCGGCGTCGGCGGGGGCGAGGCCGCGGTCGAGCAGCGACTGGCACAGGTGGACGATGGTCTCGGTGTCGGTCTGGGTGACGAAGGCGTGGCCCTCGGCCTTCAGCGCCTCGCGCAGCTCGCGGAAGTTCTCGATGATCCCGTTGTGCACCACCGCCACGCGGGCGGAGGCGTGGGGATGGGCGTTCTCGGTGGTCGCGGCGCCGTGGGTGGCCCAGCGGGTGTGCCCGATCCCGACCGAGCCCGCGATGGGCGCGCTCTCCAGCACCTTGGCGAGCTCCGAGAGCTTGCCGGTCGCCCGGCGGCGGTCCAGCCGGCCGTGGTCGACGGTGGCGATGCCCGCGCTGTCGTAGCCGCGGTATTCCAGGCGCTTCAGCGCGTCGAGCAGGATGGGGGCCGCCTCGCGCCCCTGCCCCAGGATTCCGACGATGCCGCACATGCGCGGGCTCCTTTCCTTGTCCGGCGCTCCGGGGCGCGTCCTGTTCTGCGTTCAGCCCTTGCGGGCGGCCTTCTCGGCGGCCAGCCGCTCGCGCAGGCGCTTCGCCGCGCCGGGGCGCACCTCCTGCGCTCCGCGGGCGACCGCCAGCGCGTGGGCCGGCACGTCCTCGACCACCACCGAGCCCGCGCCGACGCTCGCGCCCTCGCCGACCTCGACCGGCGCCACCAGCGCGGTGTTCGAGCCGATGAAGGCGTCCGCCCCGATCACGGTGCGATGCTTGAGGAACCCGTCGTAGTTGCAGGTGATGGTCCCCGCGCCGACGTTGGTGCGCGCGCCTACATCCGCATCGCCGATATAGGTCAGGTGGTTGGCCTTGGCCCCCGCGCCGAGGATCGAATTCTTCACCTCGACGAAGTTGCCCACGTGGGCGTCGGGCCCGATCTCCGCCCCCGGCCGCAGCCGCGCATAGGGCCCCAGGATCGCGCCGGTCGCGACCGTGCAGCCCTCGAGATGGCAGAAAGCCCGGATCTCCACCCCCGTCTCGATCCGCACGCCGGGGCCGAAGACCACGTTGGGGCCGATCTCGACGTCGGGCGCGATCTCGGTGTCGAGCGCGAAGAACACCGTCTCGGGCGCGGTCAGGGTGACGCCGGCCTCCATCGCCTCCAGCCGGCGGCGGGCCTGGAAGGCGGCCTCCGCGGCGGCGAGGTCGACGCGGGAGTTCACGCCCAGAGTCTCCGCCTCGGGGCATTCCACCGCCGCCGCCTGCGCGCCGTCGGCCCGCGCGATGGCGACGAGGTCGGTGAGGTAGTATTCGCCCTTGGCGTTGTCGTTCGACACCCGGTCCAGCCAGTCCCACATCCGCGCGCCGTCGATGCACATGACGCCGGAGTTGGAGAAGGCGATCTCCAGCTGCTCCGGCGTCGCCTCCTTCGCCTCGACGATGGCGGTCAGCTCGCCGTTCTCGACGATCAGGCGGCCGTAGGGGGCGGGGTCGGCGGCGTGGAAGCCCAGCACCACCACCGCGGCGCCCTGCGCCCGCGCCTCGGACATCGCCGCCAGGCTCTCGGGCCGCACCAGCGGGGTGTCACCGTAAAGGACCAGCACGTCCCCCTCGAACCCCGCCAGCGCCTCGCGCGCCTGCAGGGCGGCGTGGGCGGTGCCCAGCCGGTCGCGCTGGGGCACGTCCACCGCGTCGGGGCGCAGCGCGCGGGCGGCCGCGCCGACCTCCGGCGCGTCGGGAGAGGTGACCACCACCACCCGCTCAGGCGCCAGCGCCTGCGCGGTGCGCAGCACATGCGCGAGCATCGGCGCGCCGCCGACCTTGTGCAGCACCTTGGGCAGGGCCGAGCGCATCCGCGTCCCCTGTCCGGCGGCGAGGACGACGACGGCCACGGGGCGGTCGGAAGAGGTCAGGTCTCGAGAGGCGTCTGGACGGGTCATGGCGCAGCATTTACCACCCGCGAAGGGGCTGAGGAACGGCGAGCGGGGTCATATCTTGTTGCAGTGCATTTCGGATGCGGCGCCCATGGGGCGGAAGGTGGGCGAATGACGCGCGGAGCGCTCTTCGATCTCGACGGCACGCTCGCCGACACCTCGGGCGACCTGATCGCCGCGGCCAACGCCACGCTCGCCGCCGGCGGCCTGCCCGGCCGGCTGGACCCGACGGCCGACGCCGGCACCTCGGGCAAGGGCGGGCGGGCGATGCTGCGCCTCGGCCTCGCCCGCTCGGGCGTGGCTGCGCAGGAGGTCGAGCCCTGGGTCGAGGCCGCCTTCCCCGGCTTCCTCGCGGAATACGAGGCCGCCATCGCCGTCCACTCCCGCCTGTTCGAGGGGGTGGAGGCGGCGCTGGAGGTCCTCTCCGCCTCCGGCTGGCGCCTCGCCGTCTGCACCAACAAGCCCGAGGGCCTGGCCCGCATCCTGCTGGCCGAGCTGGGCGTGCTCGACCGCTTCGCCGCCCTGGTCGGCGCCGACACGCTCCCCGTGCGCAAGCCCGACCCCCGCCCCGTCTGGGCCGCGGCCGAGCGCGCGGGCGCCGCGCGCGACCGCTCGGTGATGGTGGGCGACACGGTCACCGACCGCGAGGCCGCCCGCGCCGCCGGCCTGCCCTGCGTGCTGATGGACATGGGCGTCTCGGCCGACGTGGTCGCTGAGCTGGACGCCGAGGCCGTCCTCTCCCGCTACGCCGACCTCCCCTCCGTCCTCGAACGCCTGCGCCCCCCGTCGTGAGGTTTCGCCCGGGCTCCGGCGCGCCCTTCCGCAAGGCCACCCGAGATTCCCGTCGCAACCCCTCTTGACCCGCCCCCGAGACCCCTTTATCAGCAGCGCCGGTCCGGGCGGTTAGCTCAGTTGGTAGAGCACAGTGTTCACATCGCTGGGGTCACTGGTTCGAGCCCAGTACCGCCCACCACTTCCCACCCAGAAGTTCCGGACCTGACCGACCGCCGCGGCGCGAGAGCGCCGTGCGCGGGCGGCCGCGCTGCGGCCGGCCGCGCACGGCGCGGGCCGGGGGCGTCAGCCTCCGGCGGCGGACAGGTTCTCGAGAAACAGCCAGGAGTGGGTGCGCTCGATGACGCGCAGGTCGAGGCCCAGGGCCTTCGCCTCGTCGATCATCAGGTTGCGCACCTTGCGGGTCGAGGGACACAGCGGCACCGCCAGCACCTCGGCCTGGCGCAGCGCCGCGCCGCTGTCGCCGTAGACCCAGATGTAGACCCCCTTCAGCGGCGCGCCGCCGGCCAGCATCCACAGCGCGTTGGTCAGGTCCAGCACCATCATCCGCCGGCCCTGCAGGGCGGGCGCGGCGCGCACCGCCTCCACCGCCTCGGTCAGCATCATCACGTAGTGACGGCTGGCGCCGCAGGCGGGCAGGCTCTCTCCCGCAATGGTCGCGGGGTCGTCCTGGCGCTCGGGGTAGAGGGGGGAGACCACGGTGGGGCCGGTCTCGGGCGCGCGCCACAGAAGGTCGGGGGCGACCTCGGGGGTCAGGGCGGCCATGTCCTCCTGGTCCACCCAGGCCAGCGCCAGGCTGCGCTGGGCGTTCACCGCGATCGGCGCGGCCCAGACCAGCAGCACCACCGCGATCGTCTCCACCGTCCGGCGGCCCGAACGACCCAGCACCTTCGCCTCCGCCCCGATCCGGGGCGCCAGCGCCAGCAGCAGGAACGGCAGGCACAGCAGGCCGATCAGCTCGTTCCCCCAGTTCTGCCAGGCCGCCAGCGCCACCCCCAGCACGAACAGCGCCGTCGCCGCCGCCTCCCGCCGCAGGCCCGCGCGCAGGAGCGCCAGCACCGCCACCAGCGCGCACAGCATCAGCGGCGCCGCGTCGGGCGAGGACACCACCCCCCCGATCGAAGCGCCCGGCTGAGCGCGGCTGTCGGAGGTCGCCACGTCCCACAGGTCGGCCCCGTAGGCGCGCGTCGCCTCGACCCCGCCCAGCGCCGCCGCCAGCGCCGCCGAGGCGACCAGCGCCACCGCCAGCGAGGCGAGCGCCGCCCGCGGCCGCCCGCCCAGCAGCAGCCAGCCCAGCCATAGCGGCCCCAGCGCGGCGACGAAGCTGATCTTGAGGAAGGCGATCAGCGCCCCGGCCAGCCCAAGCGCCAGCGCGTCGCCCCAGTCCGCCGCCGGCCCCGGCCGGCGCGGCGGCAGCACCATGATCGGCGCGACCAGCACCAGCGCCGCCCAGCCCCAGCGGTTGTAGCCCAGCGCCAGCGAGGCGCCGAGCTCGGTCGCGTCCACGATCAGCGAGCTCGCCAGCAGGATCGCGAAGGCGCCCAGCCCCAGCGCGGCGATGAAGCTCATCCGGGTCGCCGCCAGCCACGCGGCCAGCGGCGCGCACAGCGCCGCCGTCGCCAGGTTCGCCAGCGCCATCGCCCGCGCCGGCGGGGCGTTCCAGATCGCCATCGCCTCGAAGGTCAGCGCGCCCAGCGGGGTGCGGAAGTCGAGATGCGGGATCTCGCCCCGGCGCACCCGCTCGATTCCGTCGAGGTAATGCAGCGTGTCGACCTCGTAGGCCGTGACCAGGATCCGGCCGGGCCCCGCCGACAGGGCGAATTCCAGCGCGGCGAGGGCGAGGAGGATCAGCGCCGTCCACAGCGGACGGCCGGCGGTCTGGGTCATGCGCGGCGGGGCCCCCGACGTCTCCGGCCCGGCACGCGAACGCCGCCTGCGCGCCGTCCGGGCGGGCCGGCGCCCGACGGCGCGGACATTTGGCATGACCTCGCCCTTGCGCGAAAGTCTGAAGTTCCGTTCACTCGCCCCGCGCCCGCGACCCCTTCCTCGCGTTCCGTTCCGCGGGCCTGGAGGACCCGTCATGTCCCATCCCGCCGCAGGCCTCGCCGAGGACGGCCCCGACAGCGCCCCCCCCGCCCCCCAGTCGGTGGAGGAGACGGGCGTCAGCCGGGAGTTCCTGCTCGAGCTGATCCTGAAGGTGATGTACCGGCGCGGGGCCGAGACGGTCTCGGCGACCTGCGGGATCATCCGCATCTCGCCCGGCATCGTCTCGGACCTGTTCGAGATGCTGCGCGAGGAGCGGCTGATCCAGACCCTGGGCAGCCTGCGCGCCGACGTGCGCGCCGAGATGCGCTACGAGCTGACCGAGATGGGCCGCCTGCGCGCGATGGAGGCGGCGGGGCGCATGGACTACGCCGGCCCCTGCCCCGTGACGCTCGAGCAGTTCCGCCGCGTGGTCGCCGCCCAGTCGGTGAAGGACCACCGCATCGGCCGCGACAAGCTGGAGGCCGCCTTCGCCAAGCTGGTGACGCCCGAGGGGGTGCTGGACCGCCTCGGCCCGGCGGTGAACTCCGGCCGCTCGATCCTGCTCTACGGGCCCCCGGGCAACGGCAAGAGCTCCTACGCCCATGCGCTCTCGGTGGCGATGGAGGGGGGGATCAACGTCCCCTACGCGATCCTGGTGGATGGGGAGCTGATCTCGGTCTTCGACCCCGCCCTGCACCGGATGATCCCCGAGGACGATCCCTGGACGCCGAAGGACCTGCTGGAACAGGGCGCGCCGGACCTGCGCTACGCCCACTGCGTGCGCCCCGCGGTGGTGACGGGCGCCGAGCTGACCACCGACATGCTCGACCTGCGCTTCAACCCGACCTCGCGCACCTACCAGGCGCCGGTGCACATGAAGGCGGTGAACGGGGTGCTGATCGTGGACGACCTCGGCCGCCAGCGGCAGACGCCGCAGGCGCTGATCAACCGCCTGATCGTGCCGATGGAGGAGGGGGTCGACTACCTCTCCCTGCAGTCGGGGATGAGCTTCCAGATCCCCTTCGACACGCTGATGATCTTCTCGACCAACATCCCCCCGGCCGAGCTGATGGACGCCGCCGGCCTGCGCCGGATCTACTACAAGATCATGATCGAGCGCCCCAGCCAGTCGGATTTCATCGAGATCTTCCGCCGCGTCTGCAAGGCCCGCAAGGTCGAGACCTCCCCCGAGGCCGAGCGCTACATCACCGACGTGCTCTACCCCCAGAGCGGCCTCGACTTCGCCGCCTACCACGCGGTCTACGTGGTCGATCAATCCATCGCCTCCTGCGACTTCCACGGCGTCCCGCGCGTCCTGCGTCCCGACTTCATGTCCGACGCCTGGTCCAACCTCTCGGTGATCGAGGACGCCTGAGGACACGTCGCCGGGCGCGGCCGACGGGCGCGGGCCGCGCCCCGACGTCGCCCGGCGGACGCAGCGTCCCGACGATCGACGCCGAGGCGCAAGATTCAGCTTGTTCATTTTCGAGCGATAATTAATGAAGGGTTAATCTTCTCAGCGTCTCTCTCGGAGCCCGTCATGTCGCGTCCCCCCCTCCTGCGCTTCGCCGCCGCATTGGCGGTGCTCGTCGGCCTCGCAGGCCCGGCCGCCGCCCTCAGCGTGCAGATCAACTTCGGCGGCGGTGACGCCGGCGGCGCCTGGAACAACATCGTCGACACGCAGCTCGAAGCCGGCGCGATCGCCCTGACCGACACCACGGGAACGGCCTCGGGGCTGACGCTCGACGGCACGGGGCAGGACTGGCGCAACCTCTTCGCCGATGAGACCAGCGCCGGCGAAGACTGGGTCAGCGACATCGCGCTGGACATGTCCGTCGGCCAGGAGGCGACGATGACGCTGGTGGTCTCCGGCCTCGAGAATGCGCCCCTGTCGGTGCAGCTCGTCTCCTCCCGCGACTGCTGCGAGTACGAGCAGAGCTTCTCCATCAACGGCGTCGCGGCCGACGCCACCTACCGCGGGGCGACGGTCGGCGCGACCTGGGGCGCGAAGACGGATGGAACGGCGCCGCTGGACTGGCTGGTCTGGTCGTCGCTGACCCCGACGGACGGAACGCTGACCCTGACGCTGACCTCCCTCGGCAGCTTCGCCATGGTCAACGCCCTGCGCCTGGGCGACGCGATGGACTCCGGCGCCCAGGTTCCGGTTCCCGCCGCGGGCCTGCTGCTGCTGGGCGGCCTCGGCATGCTCGGCGCCGCCGCCCGCCGGCCTCGCGCAGCCTGACGCGCCCCGCGCCCCAGCCCCAAGCGGGACGCCCGCACCGTCACGAAAAGGGCCCCGTCGCCGGGGCCCTTTCTTGGTTCGCGCAGCGACGATCAGGCAAGGGCTTCCGCCCTCCCCCTCCCCCAGCGTTCTCCCAACGCCCCCCCAGGCGCCCTCGGCGCGACGCCCGCCGGCCCTCGCCGAGCGCCTGTTCTCCGGAGCCGTCTCTCGCTGATGCCGCAAAGAGCGACTCGGCCGACAGGGTCCAGGATCGCGCAGCGACCCCGCCCTTGGGCGGGGCTTGTCCTTGACCCTGTCGGACGAGTCGCTCAGGCATCTTCAGCGAGAGGCGGATCCGGAGGACAGGCGCGGCCCCTGTTCTTGGGTGAGTCAGGAGCCCGCCGGAGGCTCCCGCCCTCCCCGATCCTTCGCGCCCCTGCGCACACGCGCGTCCCAGCCAAGCCCGCCCGCAGGGCGCCTGCGAGCCCGACGCCCCCCTTCAGAACCGGATCGTGCGATCCGGGAAGGCCGGCGTCCGCTCGCCCGCCCGGGGCGCGCAGCGGGCCGGGTGGTCCGCGTTGCGCCTCAGGAACCCCGCCACGTCGCGCAATCGGCGGGGGAACGGCTCGCGGCCCGGGCCGAGGTCGCGCAGGGCCGCGGCCGGCAGGAACAGGAAGCCCGCCGAGCGCAGGGCCGCAACCACCGCCCAGGCCTCGCGGTCGGCGCGGGGCGGGACGCGGAAGGCCTCGCCCATCGGCAGAAGCGGGCCGGCGCAGGCCGGGCAGCGGCGGGCCGGCCCCTCGCGCAGCTTGAACGAGCGGCGGCAGGGCACGCAGGCGTGGGCCATCGGGCGGCCGGACCGGTTGCGCGCCCGCGCCGCGGCGGCGTGGGACCCCCAGCGGCGCCCCAGCAGGGCTCGCCAGCGGACATCGTCCATATCGGCTTCAGGGAGCGCGTCGGCGCGGGGCATGGCGGCGGGGCCTCGGATGCGGCGAGCGGGCGGCTCGGGGGCGACGCCCCGCAGCATGGGGCCGCGAGCGCCGGAACGCCAGGATGCGCCACCGGCGAAAGGCCCCCCCGAACGGCGAAGGGGCCCCGTCGCCGGGGCCCCTCGCATCACGTCACGGGTCTGGAGAGGGCTCAGCCCTCCTCCTTCTCCCGCACGATCTCCTGGCCGGTCTCCTGGTCGACGACCTTCATCGACAGGCGGGTCTTGCCGCGGTCGTCGAAGCCCAGCAGCTTCACGCGAACCTCCTGGCCCTCCTTGACGAGGTCCTTGGGGTTGGCGCCGCGCTCGTGGGTCATCTGGGAGATGTGGACCAGGCCGTCGCGCTTGCCGAAGTAGTTCACGAAGGCGCCGAAATCCATGATCTTGACGACCTTGCCCTTGTAGATCTTGCCGACCTCGGGCTCGGCGACGATCGAGTTGATCATCTCGCGCGCCTTCTCGATGCACTCGGCGTCGGGGGAGGCGAGCTTGATCAGGCCGTCGTCGTTGATGTCGACCTTGGCGCCCGACTCCTCGACGATCCCGCGGATGACCTTGCCGCCCGAGCCGATCACTTCGCGGATCTTGTCGGGGTTGATCTGCATGGTCTCGATGCGCGGCGCGTGAGCCGAGAACTCCTGGCGGCCGGACGACAGGGCCTTGGACATCTCGCCCAGGATGTGCATGCGGCCGTCCTTCGCCTGGGCGAGGGCCTGCTGCATGATCGCGGGGGTGATGCCGGCGACCTTGATGTCCATCTGCAGCGAGGTCACGCCCTTCTCGGTGCCGGCCACCTTGAAGTCCATGTCGCCGAGGTGGTCCTCGTCGCCCAGGATGTCGGTGAGCACCGCGAACTGGCCGTCGTCCTCGAGGATCAGGCCCATCGCCACGCCGGCCACGGGGGCCTTCAGCGGCACGCCCGCGTCCATCATCGACAGCGAGCCGCCGCAGACGGTGGCCATCGACGACGAGCCGTTGGACTCGGTGATCTCCGAGACCAGGCGGATCGTGTAGGGGAAGTCGGTCGCCGCCGGCAGCACCGCCTGCAGCGCACGCCACGCGAGCTTGCCGTGGCCGATCTCACGACGGCCGGGCGCGCCCATGCGGCCGGTCTCGCCCACCGAGTAGGGGGGGAAGTTGTAGTGCAGCAGGAAGCGCTCGCGCCACTCGGCCTCGAGCGCGTCGATGATCTGCTCGTCGTCGCCGGTGCCCAGCGTGGTCACGACCAGGGCCTGGGTCTCGCCGCGGGTGAACAGCGACGAGCCGTGGGTGCGGGGCAGCACGCCCACCTCGGCCAGGATCGGCCGCACGGTGGTGCGGTCGCGGCCGTCGATGCGCGCGCCGCCGGCGATCACGTCGCCGCGCAGCACCGCGGACTCGAGCTTTTTGAAGCAGTCCTTCAGCGCCGAGCCGTCGGCCAGGTCCTCTTCCGAGAGCCCCGCCTTCACGGTCTCGCGCACCGCGGCGATGGCGTCCTGGCGCTCCAGCTTGTCACGCACCGCGAAGGCCGCGCGCATGCCGTCCTCGCCCAGGCTCTTGACCTTGGCGTAGAGGGCGGAGCGGTCCGGGGGCGTGAAGTCGAACGGGTCCTTCGCGGCCTCCTCGGCCAGCGCGATGATCATGTCGATCACCGGCTGCATCGCCTCGTGGCCGAAGGTCACCGCGCCCAGCATCTCCTCCTCGGAGAGCTCGTAGGCCTCGGACTCGACCATCATCACGGCGTCCTTGGTGCCGGCGACGACGAGGTTCAGGCGCTGCTCGGGGTTGTCCATCAGCTTCTGCATGTCGGCGACGTCCGGGTTCAGGACGTACTCGCCGTTGCAGAAGCCGACGCGCGCGGCGCCGATCGGGCCCATGAAGGGCACGCCCGACAGGGTCAGCGCGGCCGAGGCCGCGATCATCGCCACGATGTCGGGGTCGTTGACCAGGTCATGCGACAGCACGGTGCAGACCACCTGGGTCTCGTGCTTGAAGCCCGAGACGAACAGCGGGCGGATCGGACGGTCGATGAGACGCGAGGTCAGCGTCTCCTTCTCCGACGGGCGCGCCTCGCGCTTGAAGAAGCCGCCGGGGATCTTGCCCGCGGCGTACATCTTCTCCTGGTAGTGGACGGTCAGCGGGAAGAAATCGAGGCCTTCCTTCGGCTTCTTGTCGAAGGTGACGGCGCAGTGGACGGTGGTCTCGCCCAGGGTGGCCATCACCGAGCCGTCGGCCTGGCGCGCCACGCGCCCGGTCTCGAGGGTCAGCGTCTCGCCGCCCCACTCCATGGATTTCTTGTGGATCTGGAACATTCTCGTTTCCCTTCGGCGACGCCGCGCCCCTGCGCTGCGTCGCGTTGCGCGCCCCCGGCCGGGCCGGTGCGGGCGCGGGCCCCTGGTTTCGTATCGCAGACGCTTCGACCCCGGGGCCTGGGGCGGAAACGAACGGACGGTGTCGCGGGGCCGGTCTCCCCTCCCGGAAAGGAGCCCTCGCGGTTCGCGGCTTCCGCCCCGTGGGGCGGCGGATTCAGGAGGGCGCGCCGCGCGTCGTCCTCCCCTTGCAGGCGCCATTCAGATGGCGAAAGGCGCGCCCGGGGGCGCGCCTTGGCCGCTCAGCGACGGATGCCGAGGCGGGTGATGATCGTCTTGTAGCGATCCTCGTCCTTGCCCTTCACGTAGTCCAGCAGCTTGCGGCGCTGGGCCACCATCTTCAGAAGGCCACGACGGGAGTGGTTGTCCTTCTTGTGCGACTTGAAGTGCTCGGTCAGGTTGGTGATCCGCTCGGTCAGGATCGCCACCTGGACCTCGGGCGAGCCGGTGTCGCCGTCCTTGGTCGCGAATTCCTTGATCAGCGCTTCCTTGCGCTCGACGGTGATCGACATCGGGGGCCTCCTTGGGCTTGGGGTTTCCGGCGGGGCCCTCGGGGCCTCCGCTCCGGTCGGGGCGCGCGCCGGGATGTCGTCCAGCGCGGTCCTTCACGGAAGGCGGGCTTATGCACCGGATCGGACGAGAAGGAAAGAGGGTTCCGATACGGCGCCCGGCGGGGCCGGGAACCGGGCGCCCTGCGGGCGGGCCTGGGCCCGTCGCGGGCGGGCGCGCCTGGATCGGAGAGGGTCGGAGCCTCCGGCGGGCTCCTGACTCACCCGAGAACAGGGCCGCGCCTGGTCTGCGGAGCCGTCCATCGCTTTTGCTGCCTGAGCGACTCGCCCGCCCCGGTCAAGGACAAGCCGCGCAAGCGCGGTCGCTTCGCGATCCTTGACCGGGGCGGGCGAGTCGCTCTGATCGGCAGCGCGATGGACGGCTCCGGAGAACAGGCGCTTCGAGAGGGCCGGCGGACGTCGCGCCGGGGCGCCTGGCGGGCCGGCGGAGAGACGGCGGCCAGGGGCGGAACGGTGGGGCGCGCCGCGGGCGAAAGGCCGGCCCGGGGCGCGACGGACCCCGCGGCGCCCGGGGCCGGAAAGACGAAGCGCCCGCGGCGTTCCGCGGGCGCTCGTCATGTCGGTCGTCCGGCCGGGCCCGAAGAGATCAGGCGACCTCGCGGATCAGGCCCTTCTCGGCGGCGAGCTCGCGCATCTTCTTCTGCAGCTTCTCGAAGGCGCGGACCTCGATCTGGCGGACGCGCTCGCGGGAGACGTCGTAGACCTTGGACAGGTCCTCCAGCGTCACCGGGTCGTCCTTCAGGCGACGCTCGGTCAGGATGTGGCGCTCGCGCTCGTTGAGGCTCTCCATCGCGGCCATCAGCAGCTCGCGACGGCTCTCGAGCTCGTTGCGCTCGGCGTATTCCGCCGCCTGGTCGGCGTCGTCGTCGGCCAGCCAGTCCTGCCACTCGGCCGAGCCCTCGCCGTCCGCCTTCAGGGGCGCGTTGAGCGAGGCGTCGCCGCCCGACAGGCGCCGGTTCATCGCGATCACCTCGTCCTCGGTCACCCCGAGGTTCTTGGCGATCGTCTCGACGTTCTCGGGGCGCAGATCGCCCTCCTCGAGCGCGCCGATGCGGTTCTTGGCCTTGCGCAGGTTGAAGAACAGCTTCTTCTGCGCGGCGGTGGTGCCCATCTTCACCAGCGACCAGCTGCGCAGGATGTACTCCTGGATCGCGGCGCGGATCCACCACATCGCGTAGGTCGCGAGGCGGAAGCCCTTCTCGGGGTCGAACCGCTTCACGGCCTGCATCAGGCCCACGTTCGCCTCCGAGATCACCTCGGCCGTCGGCAGCCCGTAGCCGCGGTAGCCCATGGCGATCTTCGCCGCGAGACGCAGGTGCGACGTCACCATCTTGTGCGCCGCCTCCTTGTCGTCGTGGTCCGCCCAGGCCTTGGCGAGCATGTACTCCTCTTCCGGCTCCAGCATCGGGAACTTGCGGATCTCCTGCAGGTAGCGGGAGAGCCCCTGTTCCGGCGACGGCGCCGGGAGCTTGGCGTAAGTGGTCATACATCCCTCCTTCGCCCGCGCCCGTCCCGCAGCGTGCGGAAAGCAGGGCGCAGTCGGCCTTGCGGGGGACGCGTGCGTCCTCCGGAAAAGCCATATG
Source organism: Albimonas marina (assembly GCF_029223255.1). Classification (GTDB taxonomy): domain Bacteria; phylum Pseudomonadota; class Alphaproteobacteria; order Rhodobacterales; family Rhodobacteraceae; genus Albimonas. The sequence continues at coordinate 245,681 of NZ_JARHUC010000004.1, read as the reverse complement.
GTGATGCGAGAACGTTAAGACAACGTTTGGGGCGGTTTCCTGTTCGTGAGCGGGCGGGAGCAGGGAGTCCGCGCGCGCGGCGCTAAAACCCGCGCCCGCGCGCCCCCGCTCACCCCCCGGAGGCGGGCCGCGACGGGGCGGCGGGGGCAGGAGCTGGCGCGGGGCTCTCGACCCGGGTCTTGGCCTCGGTCTCCTTCAGGGCGTTGGGGATGAACATTTCCGAGAAGCCGGCCAGGAAGGCGAACAGCAGCAGCGTCATCGACAGCCGCTCGGAATCGACGCCGCCCATCAGCCAGCCGCCCTGGATCAGCAGCACCGCCACCCCCGCCGCGATCACCCCCGTCGCGATGCGCGAGGCGCCCAGCACCACCATCTCGGCCAGCGAGATCGCGTGGTTCACCCGCACCTTGCCCAGCGCGTAGATCACTGAGAAATACGACCCCACCGCCCCGGTCAGCAGCAGGTTGGCGACCGCCGGCAGCTCCGCCCCCTCCGGCCCCAGCGCCCCGAAGAACGCCCGCGCGGGGCCCGAGAAGGCGAAGGCGACCAGCACGAAGAGGACCAGCGCCACGCTCGCCCCCACCAGGTAGCGGCTGCGCACGATGCTGTCGCGATAGGTCTCGATCGCCTCCCGCGCGCGGGTCGCGAGGCCTTGGGCCACCTGCGCGTCGCCGTCCAGCGCCGCGGCCACCGCCTGCGCCGCCTGCCACATCGCGCGCTCGCGCGTGGCCTCGTAGTTGCGCACCGCCACGTCCCAGGGCAGCACCGGGCGCGCGCCCACGATGGCGGTCACCATCGCCGCGAGGTCGGAGGACAGCGCATGGTAGCGCTCGCGGAACGCCCGCCCGTCGCCGCGGCGCACGGCGTAGCGCAGCGCCCGCAGGTCCGAGGATTCGTCGCTGTCGTCGGTCGAGAACACCACGTAGGAATCGGTGCACACGTAGATGCGCGTCACCCGCTCCCCCAGCCCGGCGGCGAGGTCGTCGAGCCACTCCTTCACATGGTCCTCGTCGCCCTGCGCAGGCGCGGCGCCGTCCTCCTCCGCGGTCTCGTCGTCGGCGGACTCGGAGATCGGCATGGCCATGCCGACCTCGGGCTCCGCCTCCGCGCCGGCGGGGCGCGGCGGCCCGGCGTCGCCGGGGCCCTGGTCGGCGGTTTCGTCCCGCGGCATGGCCCGTTCCCCCTTCCGCCCGCCCGCGCGCCGTCCGCGAGGGGCGGACGGCGGGGCGCTCGGAAAAAGGCTGCCGCGCAGACGACGTTGCGTCAACAGCGATCCGGGGGTCGGTTCACCGGGGGCTCAGGCGGGACGCCAGACGCGGCGCCCCTCACAGCCCGAGCGCGTCAGCCAGCGCCTGCATGTCAGGGGGCAGCGGCGCCTCGAAGCGCAGGGGCTCGCCGGTGACGGGATGGTCGAAGCCCAGCGTGGCGGCGTGCAGCGCCTGGCGGGGGAAGGCGGTCAGCGCCTCCACCGCCGCCTCGCCCAGGTCGGCGGGCGCCTTGCGCGAGCGGCCGCCGTAGGTCGCATCCCCCACCAGCGGGCAGCCCAGCCAGCTCATGTGCACCCGGATCTGGTGCGTGCGCCCCGTCTCCAGCCGGCACTCGACCCGGCTGACCGAGGGGCGCGTGGGCGGCCCCGCGAAGGACAGCGTGCGCAGATGGGAGACGGCGATCCGCCCCCCCGCCTTCGCCACCGCCATCCGCTTGCGGTCCGAGCGGTGGCGGTCGAGGCGCGTCTCGATCCGCAGCCAGCCGCCGCCCTCGTCCTCCACCCCCGGCAGGCCCAGGGCGCGGGGATCGGTGGTCATCGGCGCGGCCCAGGCGAAGGCCTGGTAGGCGCGCTCGAGGTCATGGGCCGCGAAGCGCTCGGACAGGCCGTGGTGGGCCGCGTCGGACTTCGCCACCACCAGCAGGCCCGAGGTGTCCTTGTCGATCCGGTGCACGATGCCCGGCCGCGCCTCGCCGCCCACGCCCGACAGCGAGCCGGCGCAATGCGCGAGCAGCGCGTTGACCAGCGTGCCGGTCATCGCGCCGGGCGCAGGGTGCACGACCATGCCCGCGGGCTTGTTCACCACGATCAGGTGCGCGTCCTCGTAGACCACGTCCAGCGGGATCGCCTCGGGCTCCGGCCGGGCGGGCGCGGGCGCGGGGATCTCGAGCGCATAGACCTCGCCGGCCTTGACCTTGGCGCGCGGGTCGCGCACCACCTCGCCGTCCCGCTCGGCGGCGCCGCCCTCCACCAGCGCGCGCAGGCGCGACCGGCTCAGCCCCGGCGGCGCCAGCGTGGCCAGGGCCTTGTCCAGGCGCTCCCCCTCCTGCGCCTCGGGGATCTCGAACAGGAGGGGGCCGGACGCGGCCGGGGGCGCCGCGGGTCCGTCGAACCCGTCGTCCCCGTCGTCGTCTTGATCTTCGGTCAGGTGCTCGCTCATGTCCCGGAACCTATCTCCTGCCCTCGCCGAGGACGAGGACGAGTTTCCCGAACCCCCGCGGCTTCGCGCCCTCCGCCGCCTGGTGACGGCGCTGACGGTGACGCTGGCGCTGGGAATGATCCTGATCGCGGGCACCGTCGCCTGGCGGCTGTGGTCCGCCGCCCCGCCCGCCCGCGCGATCGAGGCCGAGACGCTCGCCCTGCCCGCGGGCGCCGAGGTCACCGGCCTGGGCGCCTCCCCCTCCGAGATACTGGCCACGGTCCGCCGTCCCGACGGCGCCGAATCCCTGCTGACCTTCCGCCGCGCCGACGGCAAGCTGCTGTCCGAGACCCCGATCCGCCGGGAATAAGCCGCGCCGCCGACCCGCCCGGGATGGATTTTCATCAAGCGGAACATGCCGCTGCGGCGCCGTTAACCTTCTTGAATAGTTTCTGAATGCGCGCAAGGCTCCCGCTCCGTAGCGTAACCGTCCGGAGCGTGCCCATGCCGCCGATCAGGTCCACCATCCTCGCCGCCGCCCTTCTGGCGGCCTCGGCCGCCCCCGCCCTGGCCACGGTGGTCTTCGAAAGCGAAGGCTGGGGCCAGAGCCCCTCCGGCTATCCCGGCTCGGTGGCCGCCGGCGAATATTCCGCCGGCCGCTTCACCTTCTCCGCGAAGACGACGATCGACGCCGTCGCCTGGGTAGGCGCCTACATCGACCTCGCGACCAGCACGCCGATCGCCGCCCCGGCCGATCCCGACTTCCACATCGCCGTCTTCTCCGTGGTCGGCTCGACGGTCGGCGCGCAGATCTGGGGGGGCGCGGTCGACGCCGTTTCGTCGGGCGGCACGATCGCGACGCAGCAGACCAGCTTCGCGCCGCTGACGCTTGCGGCGGGCGACTACCTGTTCGCCGTGGCCAGCCTGGCCGACGACCCCTACTACATGCTCTCCGCCGGCAGCAGCTCCGACGACCTGTTCTTCGGAGACGCGGACGCGGACGCGGATCTCACGCCGAACGAGTGGACCACCTTCCTCGGCTCGGCGCCGATCTTCCAGCTGAGCGGCCCCGACGGGACCGCCGTGCCCCTGCCCGCCCCCGTGGCGCTGCTGGGCGCGGGGCTGGCGGCGCTGGGCTTCGCCGCGCGCCGCAAATCCTGACGCGGCGTCGCTTTTCGGGCCTCCGGCCCGGCCTGCCATTCCGTCGCAGGAAATCTTTCGGGCGGCCTTGGAGGGGGCCTTGACTCCCCTCCGCCCTCCGAATATCTCCCCGCTCACCGCAGCCGAGGCATCCTGTCCCCTTCGTCTAGCGGTTAGGACGCCACCCTCTCACGGTGGAAACAGGGGTTCGATTCCCCTAGGGGATGCCAATCTTCCGCGGCTCGCGGACCAGGGCCGACGCTCCAGCGTCGGCCCTTTCGCTTTTCCGGCCCCGGGCGCGCCGCCCCGGAGCGCCGGGCGGATCGGGAGGACGCGCGCCATGGACATCGCTCAGGCCAAGACCGAGGCCCGCCGCGCCGCCTTCGCCCGCAGGCGGGAGGCGCGCCTGGCGCTGGGCCCCGCGCCGCAGGCCGCCACAGACGCCGCCCTCGCCGCCCTGCTGGTCCGCCCGGCGGAGGAGGTGGTGGCCGGCTACGTCCCCATCCGCACCGAGATCGACCCCCGTCCCCTGATGGCGGCCCTGCACGCCGCCGGCCGCCGGCTGTGCGTGCCGGTGATCGAGGCGGCGGAGCGGCCGCTGCGGTTCCGGGAATGGACGCCGGGGGCGGAGATGGTCGAGGGCCCCTTCGGCGCCGCCGTCCCCGCCGCGGGCGACTGGCTGACGCCCGCCGCGCTGATCGTGCCGCTGGTGGCCTTCGACGCGCGCCTGCGCCGGCTGGGCTACGGCGGCGGCTTCTACGACCGCACGCTGGCGGGGCTGCAGGCGCCCGGCGGCCCCGGCGCCTATGCGCTCGGCTTCGCCTATGCCGCGCAGGAGGCCGGGGCCCTGCCCGCCGAGCCCACCGACCGCCCCCTCGACGCCCTCGTCACCGAGACGGGCCTGCGCAGCTGAGCCGCGCGCAACCGCGAGTTGACAGCTGTCAACTCGGGCGCAGGCGCCGTCCGGCGGCGGGGGTCAGTCCGGGATCGCGAAGCCCTCGGGCACCGACGGGGCGAGGCGGCCGCCGATGCGGATCGGGTGGACGAGCTTGGCGAGACCGGTCTTGTCGTCGGTCTCGACATAGACGCCGCAGATCGTGGCGGGGCCGAGCGCGGGCTGGAAGCGGCCCTTGGCCATGCCGGTGACGAAGCGGCGGATCGGCTCGTCGGCCTGCATCCCGATCACCGAGTCGTAGTCCCCGCACATGCCCGCGTCCGAGAGGTACGCGGTGCCCCGGTTGAGGATCATCGCGTCCGAGGTCGGCACGTGGGTGTGGGTGCCCACCACCAGGCTGGCGCGGCCGTCGACGATCCGGCCCATGGCCATCTTCTCCGACGTCGCCTCGGCGTGGAAGTCGAGGATCGTGGCCTGCACGGCCCCGCCCAGCGGCGCGGTCTTCAGGGCCGCGTCGACCATCGGCACGGGATCGTCGTAGGGCCGCGACATGAACACCCGGCCCAGCGCCTGCACCACCTGCACGCGGCGGCCGCGGGTCGCCTCGAAGATCTTCGCGCCCTGGCCGGGGGCGGCGCGGGAGAAGTTCAGCGGCCGCAGGATCCGCGGATCGGAGCCGATGTAGGAGATCATGTCCTTCTGGTCGAAGGCATGGTCGCCCAGCGTGATGCAGTCGGCGCCGGCGGCGAAGATCTCCGCCGCGATGGCCCCGGTCAGCCCCATGCCCGACGCCGAGTTCTCGGCGTTGACCACGATGAAATCCAGCTTCCAGGCCTCGCGCAGCTTCGGCAGCCGCTCGATGACCGCGGTGCGGCCGGCCCGACCCATGACGTCGCCGAGGAACATTAGCTTCATGCCCCTCCCTCTAGACCCAATCGCCGGGAGGCGCCAGCGGGAGGGCGGCGGGGCGGGAGAGCGCGGGGAGACCGCTGTTCCCGGCGGAGGGGGCCAGGCCACGCGCGCCGGCCGGGGGCGCGATGTATCGATTTGAAACAGCGCGCGCGGCGGGGCGGCGCAAGGGTCCGGGCGGCGCGAGGAGCAGCGGCGGAGAGAGGCCCCGGGTCAAGCCCGGGGAACGGCCGCTCGCGGGGTGGAGGCGAGGTCTTCCATCGGCAGAGGGCGAGGAAGGGACGGGCGCGTCGCGCCCGCCGGAGCAGCCTAAGAGGCGTCGGCGGGCGGAGGGCCTTCGGCGGTCGGCGGGGGCCGCGAAGTCTGCGTGCAGGGCCGGCGCTTTCGGGCCGGCCCTGCGCGTCGTCGCCCCTGAGCGGGGCGCGGGGCGCGTCCGGCGGGTCAGCCGGCGCGCTTCACGGCGCAGATCTTGTTGCCGTCGGGATCGCGCAGGTAGGCGAGGTACATGCCGTTCGCGCGCACGCCCGGCGGGTCCTCGCAGGCGACGCCGCCGTTGGCGAGGCCGGCCGCGTGCCAGGCGTCGACCTCGTCCTGGCTGGTGGCGAGGAAGCCGATGGTGCCGCCGTTGGCGAAGGTCGCGGCCTTGCCGTCGATCGGGGTGGTCACCCCGAACGCCCCGTTCGGGGAGCGCCAGAAGCAGCGGCTTTCGGTGGGCATCACGCCCTCGCCATAGCCCAGCGCGCCGAGCACGGCGTCGTAGAAGCGCTTGGCGGCCTGAATGTCGTCGGTTCCAACCATGACGTGGTTGAACATGGAGATCCTCCCCGGAGTTCATCTTCTGCGGCGGCCGGGCGTCGAACCGCGCGGCCGCCCGAACGGCCTTAGCGCCCCCTCCGCGCGACCGCAACGCGCGACGGAAGGCGGCCCTGCGGCGGAGGCGCGCCGACCGCCGGTTCGGCGAGGCGACGCCCGGCGGCGGGACGGTTTCCGGGCGGGGACTCCGAGGGGACGCGCGGCTCAGCCGCGCCTCCCGTTCGTCCTTCGCCCTCCGCGCAGGCGAGGCCGGCGCAGGGGCGGCCGGGGCCGAGGTCGGCGGGATCGAAGGGAGAGCCCCCGCGGCCGGGGCTGCGGGGGCTCTCGGGAGGATCGTCAGGGCGCCTTGCGGGCGCCCGGGGCGTCAGGCGCGCTCGGGGTCGAGGGTGGTGGACCAGAGCTCGACGTCGGCGGCGTCCATCAGGCGCACGGTCATGCGGCCCGTCGCCCCCTCGATGTCGACCTTGCCGAAGAACTGGTAGCCCTCGGACGGGGGCAGGTTCTGGCCCATCTCGGGGGTCGGCGCCTTCACGAACTCGGCCTTGGGGCCGAAGGTGTCGTCATAGTCGTTGGGGCCGAAGGTGCCGGCGTGCAGCGGGCCCGAGACGAACTCCCAGAACGGCTCGAAATCCTGGAACTGGGCGCGGTCGGGGCTGTAGTGATGCGCCGCCGTGTAGTGGACGTCGGCGGTCAGCCAGACGGTGTTCTTCACCTTGGCGTGCTTGATGAAGCTGAGCACCTCGGCGATGTCGAACTCGCGCCCCTTCACCGGACCGTTCCCGTTCGAGCCATTCTCGAACGCCGACTTGCCGTCGCGCACCATCAGGCCGATGGGCATGTCCGAGGCGATCACCTTCCAGGTGGCGCGGGAGGCCGCGAGCTCGGCCTTCAGCCAGCGCAGCTGGGCGGCGCCGAGGAAGTCGGTCTGCGGCCCCGGCTCCATCTGGTCGTTGGAGGTGTTGTCCCCGCGGTAGGTGCGCATGTCGATGAAGAACACGTCCAGCAGCGGGCCGTAGGACACCTTGCGGTAGATGCGGCCGGGCTCGGTCGTGCTCTCGCGCATCGGCATCACCTCGCGGAACGCGCGGTTGGCGCGGGCCGAGAGGAGGGCGGCGGACTTGACCGTGTAGCGGTCGTCCTCGAGCTGCTCGTTCGGATACCAGTTGTTGACCGTCTCGTGGTCGTCCCACTGGGCCAGCATCGGCACCTGGGCGGCCATGGCGCGGACGTTGTGGTCGAGCAGGTTGTAGAGGAAGTTGCCGCGGTACTCCTGCAGGGTCTCGGCGACCTTGGATTTCTCCGGCGTGACCAGGTTCTTCCAGATCGTGCCGTCCTTCAGCTCCACCTCGGCCTTCAGGGGGCCGTCGGCGTAGATTGTGTCGCCGGAGTGGATGAAGAAGTCCGGCTGGTGCTTGAGCATGGTCGAGTAGATCGTCATGCCGCCGCGGCTCTCGTCGATGCCCCAGCCCTGGCCGGCGGTGTCGCCCGACCAGGTGAAGGTGATGTCGCGGGCGGAGCCGGGGGCGGTGCGGAAGCGGCCCACCACCGGCTCGGACGCCACGTTGACGTCGGCGAGGTCCAGCATGGTGACGCGGTAGAACACGTCCTGGTCGGAGGGCAGGCCCGCCAGCTCCAGCTTGCCCATGTTGTCGGTGGCCGACGTCACGCCCAGGCCCGGCAGGCGGATGGCGTTGGCGAAGGATTCGGTCGTCGAGGCCTCGACCATCATGCGCGAGGGGCGGTCGGCCCGCGCCCAGATCACCGCGCCGTCGGCCGAGACGTCGCCGGACTGGACGCCGTGGGTCAGCGCGGGGCGCTGGTTGGCGCGGGAGTAGGCGGGCAGGAACAGGCCGGAGGCGGCGGCGGTTCCGCCGGCGAGGACCTGGCGCCGGGAGAGGCGAAGCTGGGGCATGGGGGGCTCCGAACGATTGCGGATGCGGGATGCGGCGCGAAGCTCGCCGCGCTTGGTGACGGGCGCATCGCGGAGGCGCGAAGATTGCGCGTCGGATCCGTGACGCCCGCCCGCCGCGCCGCGGGCCTTGCTTCCGCGACGTCGGGCAGGGAAGCCTCGCCCCTCGCGCGCCGCCGGGCAAGGGCGGCGAAGGGGGCGTGCGGGGGCCGTATCGGGATCGGCCCTTCCCGCAGACCGGCCGCACGGTTAATCCTGAGGCCCCGAGACCGCGGCCCGCCGTCGCGCAAGGAGCTTCAAGATGACCGAATTCTCCCTCCCCCGGAACGCCTTCAAGGCCAAGCTCGCCGCGCGCAAGGACCCGGTCCTGGGGCTGTGGCTGATGCTGGGGGCCGACGCCTCGACCGAGCTGCTGGCCGACGCGGGCTTCGACTACGTGCTGATCGACGGGGAGCATGCGCCGCTCGACATCGACCTGATGCGCCGCCAGATCGCGGCGGCGGAGCGGGGGGCCTCCTCGGTGGTGGCCCGCCCGCCGGTGAACGAGGCCTGGGTGCTCAAGCAGCTGCTGGACGCGGGCGCGCAGAGCTTCATCATCCCGATGGTGGACACGGCCGAGCAGGCCGAGGCCGCGGTGCAGGCATGCCACTACCCGCCCCGCGGCATCCGCGGCGCGGCCGGCGTGGTGCGCGCGGCGCGCTACGGGCGGATCCCCGGCTACCTGACCAAGGCCAACGCCGAGATCTGCGTGGTCCCCCAGGTCGAGACGCTGACCGCGGTCGAGAACATCGAGGCGATCTGCGCGGTGGACGGCGTGGACGCGATCTTCATCGGGCCCTCGGACCTCTCGGCCTCGATGGGCTTCACCGGCCAGCCGGGGGCGCCGGAGGTGGACGAGGTGATCCGCTCCTCGATCGCGCGCATCCACGCCTGCGGCAAGCCCGCCTGCACGCTGGGCTTCGACGAGGCGACGGTGGCGAAGTACCTGGAGATGGGCGCGGACATGGTGGCCGTCGGCTCGGACGTGACCCTGCTGCTGCGCGGCGCGGCCGCCCTGCTGGCCAAGCACCGCTGAGCCGCGGGGGCCCCTGCGGGGGCCCCGCCCCGACGCCGGCGGATGCCGCGGCTCCCCGTCTCCGCCCCCAACGGACGCGGAGGGTCCCGGCGCCTGCCCCGCGGCCCCGCTTCGAGGCGCCGCCCGGGTCCCCGCCCCTGCGGCCGGCCCCCTCCCGGCCCGGTCGCGGGGCGCGGCGAATGCGGGGCTCCGCTGCGGAACCCGCGATTTCCTGCCCGACGCCGCTTGACGCCCCGCCGTGGCTTGGCTATCAGGCGCGCGGCTCGGCGGAGTAGCTCAGTTGGTTAGAGCAGCGGAATCATAATCCGCGTGTCGGGGGTTCAAGTCCCTCCTCCGCTACCAAGCCCCCCTCCCCACATCGACGTCGGAACTGCGCACGACGGCGACCGTGCGCCTGCAGGCCTGCATCGGCATGACCTCGCGCCGGCGGCGCGAGGCGGCTCCGGGCCTGCCGGGGCGTGCGATTGACCGGCGCGGGGTTCGCGCCTATGTCGCGGCGCATGGTCGATCGGACGACATATCCCGGCGCGCGTCGCCGCTGCGGCGCTTCGGGCGCACGCATCCGGCCCCGGACGACGCCGGCGGGCTGACCGCTTCGACGTCCGGGGACGACCCCGCGCGCAACGACCGATCCCTCGCGATCTCCCGATGAAGCGATGTCCGCGACCGCGCTCTGCGCGGTCCGGTCACAGCGTCCTCGATGCGTCTTGAGGGGGCCGAGGCCGGGACGGCCGCGAGGCCGCCGTGATCCTTCCAGAAATTCCGCGCCGGCGCCGGCCGACCGCATCCGCGGCGGTCCGGGCCTGCGCCTCCACGAAAGACGAAGCCATGAACCACCCCACCCCGCCCCGCCGCGGCGGACGCAAGCCCGCCGTCGTCATCGACGCCCGGCATCTGCCGCACCTCGAGGCGCTCGCCCACGGGGCCGAGAGCCGCGACCCGGACCTCGCCGAACAGCTGCATGGAGAGATCGACCGCGCCCGCGTGGTGGCGGGAGACCGGATGCCGCCCGACGTGGTCGGCATCGGCGCCCGCGTGCGCTACCGCGACGAGACCACGGGGCGCGAGCAGACCGTGAGCCTGGTCTGGCCCGAGCGCTCCGACATCAGCGCGGGCCGGATCTCGGTCGTCACGCCCATCGGCGTGGCGCTGCTGGGGCTGAAGCAGGGGGCGCGCTTCGAGTGGCGCCGCCGCGACGGCGAGCGGCGCACCCTGCACGTGATCGAGGTCCTGCCCGCAAGCGAGACGGAGGGCGCCGGCTGAGGCCGGCGCTCCGACCGCCCTCTCAGGACGGCAGGCGGAAGCCGTCGCCGGGGTCCTGCGGCAGCAGGGCCATGCGCAGCCCCGCCGCGATGCGCGCGGCCTTGGACTGGGCGAGGGCCGCGGCGGCCGGGGAGAGATGCGCCTCGGTCGCCTGCCGCCACAGGGCCAGCCAGCGCGCGAACATCGCCGGGGTCATCCGCGGCGCGTGGGGGCGGTGGCGGCCGAAGGCGTCGCCCTTCCAGCCGCCGTCGCCCAGCAGGGCCGCGGACCAGAAGGCCGCGATCCGCTCCAGGTGCGCCGGCCAGTCCGTGACGGCGGCCTCGAACAGGGGCCCCAGCTCGGCGTCCGCGCGCGCCCGGGCGTAGAAGTCCTCGACCAGCGCGCGCAGGGTCGCCGGGTCCGGGCGGTCGGCCGGCGCCAGGCGCGAGGGGCCGGGCAGGCGGGCGGGAGAGGGCGCCGGCGAGGCGGGCGGCGGCGGGGCCGAGATCCGGCTGCGGCGCAGCTCGCGCCCCGCGGCGTCCACCACCAGGCGCACCCGGTCGGGGCCGCGCAGGAAGCTCAGCCGCCAGGTTCCGGCGTCCTCGCCCTCGCCCCTCTCGACGCGGGTGACGATGCGGCCGTCGCGCAGCTCCTCGCGCACCTGTTCGGGCGACAGGCCCAGCAGGGCGGCGAGGCGCCCGGCCTCGATGACGAAGCCGTCGTCCTGGCGTTCCAGCGGGGGTTCGGGGGTCATGGGCGGTCCTCCCTCGGGTCGACGGCGCGTCAGAGCGCGTCGATCACCTCGCCGATGCTGATCGCGAAGGCGGCGGCGACGCCGATCATCAGCATCCAGGTGAAGCCGCGAAGGATCATCTCGCCGATCGGATCGGCGGCGGTTCCCTCGGCGGGGGCGGAGGGGCCGCCCCGCACGATCTTCACCACGAACCAGGCGAGGATCAGCAGGGTCGCGATTCCGGCGATCTTGGCGACGGCGACGGCGGCGAGCATGGCGTGTCCTTTCGAACGGGCCGAAGACGCGCGCCGGGGCGGAGGTCGCCGGGGCTTCGGGGGGCGTGCTTCGGGTCGGTCCCGATATGGCGCCAAAAAGAATCATTTAGAATGCGTCTTTTTGGCCGGAGGGCTTGCGCCCCCGCCTCCGCCCCGGCATGTCCGGACGGGAGGGGCCGGGACGGGAGCGGACGGGATGCGGCTGACCAAGTTCTCCGACTACGCGCTGCGGGTGCTGATGTACGCCGCGGCCTCGGGCGACCGGCTGGCCACCATCGACGCGGCGGCGGCGGCCTACGGCGTCTCGCGCGCGCACCTGACCAAGATCGTCACCGCGCTGGTGCGCGCGGGGTTCCTTGAGGGCGTGCGCGGCCGCTCGGGCGGGTTCCGCCTGGCGCGGCCGGCGGCGGAGATCCGGCTGGGCGACGTGCTGCGCGCGACCGAGCCGGACTTCGAGATGGTGGAGTGCTTCGCGACCGGCGAGTCCTGCGTGATCGGCGACTGCTGCCGGCTGCCGCGGGTGATGCAGCAGGGGCTGGAGGCGTTCCTGGCGGTCTTCGACGGGGTGACGCTGGCCGACGTGGCCCTGGCCCCCGACGCCTTCCTGACCGCGGCCGAGCGCGCCGCGCCAGGATCCGGCGCGGGAGCGGGTTGAGGGGCGGCGTCCCCGCGGCGCCGGCGCTGAGGTCAGCCCCGCAGCGCCTCGCGGGCGAGGGCCGCGACGAGGTCGGTGCGGGTCACGATGCCCGCCAGCTTGCCCCCATGCAGGATCGGCACCGCCTCGGTCTCGCCCTCTGCCAGCATCGGCAGCAGGGCGGCGAGCGGGGTCGAGGTGGTCGCGCGCGGGACGGCCACGGACATCACGTCGCCCGCCCGCGCCGGAGTCCGCCAGCCCCGGTCCACCAGCCGCGACAGCGCCGCCGAGAAGCCGCGCCCCAGGCGCAGCCGGTCGGCCACCGCGCGCCGGATCAGGTGGAGCTGGAAGATCACGCCCAGGAAGCTGCCGTCCGCCGCGACCACCGGCAGGGAGGCGTAGCCATGCCGGTCGAACAGGTCCGCCACCGTCTCCAGCGGCGTGGCCGGGCCGACGGTGACGAGGTCGCGCGACATGATCCGCCCGGCGGTCTGGGGGCCGAGGCGGCGCCCGGCGGCCTGGATCTCGGCCGCGCCGATCAGGCGGGCGAGGTCCTCGACGCCCAGGTTCAGCGACTGGCGGTAGCGGTTGAGGATGCCCGTCAGGTCCTCTTCCGACAGGCCCAGCCGCTCGGCGGCCGGGGCGTCTGCGGCGCCGTGAGCGTCGGGCTCGCCGAAGCGCCGGAACGGGTAGCGGCGGTCGGTCAGGCGGGCGTGGATCGCGGCGACGACGACCAGCAGCACGGTGCCCGCCGCCACCGGGGCGAGGGCGAAGCCGAAGCCCAGCTCGCGCACCGCGTCGGGGCTCATCGCCGCCGTCATCGCCACGGCCCCGCCCGGCGGATGCATGGCCCGCAGGAGGCCCATGACCGCGATCGCCGCCCCCACCGCCAGCGCGATGCGCCAGGCCGGATCGGGGACCAGCAGGCAGGCCGCCACCCCGACCAGCGCCGCCGAGACGTTGCCGACCACCGCCGACCAGGGCTGCGCGAGGGGGCTGTTGGGCACGGCGAAGAGCAGCACCGACGTCGCCCCGAAGGCCGCCACGAGGTAGAGCCCCAGCTCCAGGTCCACGCCGGGCGACAGCGCGAAGAGCCCCGCGGCCAGCAGCCCGACGAAGGCGCCGAGGCCGGCCCGCAACGCCTCGCGCGGCGGCGAGGCGGCGACGGCGGGTCCGAGGCTTCTGAGCAGGGCGCGGACGCGCGTCTCTTCCGGATCGCGCATCCCGCGCCCCCCTTGTTCCCGGCGGTTGCGGTCGATTTATATCGCAACACGATGCACCTCAAGCCGCCTTCGCGCTTGCCGACGACCGGGACCGGCGCCAGAACGCTGCGCATGACGGCGACGCCCCCCATCGACGACCCGGTCTCGGACGCGGACATCCGCACGCTGGCGGCCTTCCGCCGCCAGCTTCGCGGCTTCCTGCACTTCAGCGAGACCGCCGCCGCCGGCGAGGGGCTGACGCCCCAGCAGCACCAGGCGCTGCTGGCCATCCGGGCGGCGGAGGCGCGCGCGCTCTCGGTCGGGGAGCTGGCCGAAGCGCTGCTCCTGCGCCCCCACAGCGCCAGCGAACTGGCCAGCCGCCTCGAGGCGCTGGGCCTGGTGCGCCGCCTCGACGACGCGGAGGACGGCCGCCGCCGGGTGATCGCCCCGACCGAGCGCGCCGAGCGCCTGCTGCTGGCCCTGTCGGAGGCGCATCGCGAGGAGCTGCGCCGCCTGCGGCCGCTGCTGGTAGGGCTGCTCGAACGGCTCTGAGATCCCGCTTGATCGGCGCCACGGGCGCGGCTATCGGAGTCGGGCGCGCTCCGCGGCGATGGCGTCGACGCGGGCGGCCGGGGCTGGCCCCGGGCGCGCATCCGCGGCGCCCCTGCGCCCCGGCCCCCTGTCCTGCACGCCCGGATGCCTCGTCGGGCGCGGCGCGTCCCCGTCCGGCGACTGGATGAGGACACGCGATGAGCGGCCTTCACGACCGTCCCGAAAGCTTCGTGCGCCCCAACGGCCCGCGCGCGCCGCTGCCGTTCTCCGAGGGCGAGTACGCCCGCCGCATCGCCAGCCTGCGCGCGATCATGGCCGAGCGGGGGATCGAGGCGGCGCTGCTGACCTCGATGCACAACATCGCCTACTACACCGGCTTCCTCTATTGCAGCTTCGGGCGGCCCTACGGCTGCGTGGTCACGCCCGAGGCCTGCACCACGATCACCGCCAACATCGACGCCGGCCAGCCGCGGCGGCGCAGCTGGTGCGAGAACGTGATCTACACCGACTGGCGGCGCGGCAACTTCCAGCGCGCCGCGGCCGCGCGGATGGGCGCCGCGCGCCGGGTGGGGATCGAGGCCGACCACCTGACGCTGGCCGCGCGCGACGCGCTGGCGGAGGCCGCGCCGGGGATCGAGCTGGTCGACGTCGCCCAGCCCGCCATGCAGGCCCGCATGATCAAGTCCCCCGAGGAGATCGCCCTGATCCGGGAGGGCGCGCGCATCGCCGACCTCGGCGGCGAGGCGATCCGGAGCGCGATCCGCGAGGGCGCCCGCGAGATCGACGTGGCCATGGCCGGGCGCGACGCGATGGAGCTGGAGATCGCCCGCGCGCACCCCGACTCGGAGCTTCGCGACAGCTGGGTGTGGTTCCAGTCCGGCCTGAACACCGACGGCGCGCACAACCCCGTCACCACCCGCGCCCTGCGCGGCGGCGACCTGCTGAGCCTGAACGCCTTCCCGATGATCTCGGGCTACTACACCGCGCTGGAGCGGACCCTGACGCTGGGCGAGCCGGACGCCGAGACCCTGCGCCTGTGGCGGGCCAACGTCGCCGCCCATGAGCTCGGCCTGTCGCTGATCCGCCCCGGCGTGACCTGCGCGCAGATCTGCGAGGGGATCAACGCCTTCTTCGCCGAGGAGGGCCTGCTGGAGTTCCGCTCCTTCGGCTACGGCCACTCCTTCGGGATCCTGTCGCACTACTACGGCCGCGAGGCGGGGCTGGAGCTGCGCGAGGACGTGGAGACGGTGCTGGAGCCCGGCATGGTCGTCTCGATGGAGCCGATGCTGTGGATCCCCGAGGGGCGCCCCGGCGCCGGCGGCTACCGCGAGCACGACATCCTGGTGGTCGGCGAGACCGGGGCAGAGAACATCACCCGGTTCCCCTACGGCCCCGAGGCGAACGTCGTCGCCTGACCGGTCGGGAACGGGGGGCTCGGCGCCGGGCGCGGCCCGGAACGGGAAGGGCGCGGCGCTCGGGAAGAGCGCCGCGCCCGGGATCGGCCGGCCCTCAGGGGCCGGGCGAGGTCAGAGACGCTCGATGATCAGCGCGGGGGCCATGCCGCCGGCGGCGCACATGGTGACCAGGCCGCGGTGCTTGTCCTGGCGCTCCAGCTCGTCGATCAGGGTGCCGATCAGGATCGCGCCGGTGGCGCCGATCGGGTGGCCCAGCGCGATCGAGCCGCCGCAAACGTTCACCTTGTCGCGGTCCAGCTTCATGTCGCGGATGAACTTCTCGGCGACCACGGCGAAGGCCTCGTTGACCTCCCACAGGTCGATGTCGTCGGGCGTCAGGCCGGCCCGCTCCAGCGCCTTGCGGGCGGCGGGGACGGGGGCGTTCAGCATCAGCTCGGGGCTGTCGCCGATGTTCACCGCGTGGGTGATCTTGGCGCGGGGCTTCCAGCCGTTGGCCTCGCAGGCCTCTTTCGAGGCGACCAGGATCGCGGCCGCGCCGTCGACGACGCCCGAGGAGTTGCCGGCGTGGTGGATGTGCTCGATCTTCAGGTCGGGGTAGGCCTTGCGGATCAGCTGGCCGTGCGTCGCGCCGGTGGCGTCGATGGGATAGTCCATCATCGCCTCGAACGAGGGCTTCAGCTGGGCCAGCGACTCGAGCGTGGTCTGCGGGCGCGGGAACTCCTCATGGTCCAGCGCCAGGGTGCCGTCGGCCTTGTAGACCTTGATCAGCGACTTCTCGAAGCGCCCGTCGGCGAGCGACTGGGCGGCGCGGCGCTGCGATTCGACGGCCAGCTCCTCGGTCGCGCGGCGGGAGATGCCCTCGATCGAGGCGATCGCGTCGGCGCAGACGCCCTGCGAGACCTGCGGATGCGCTTCGCGCAGGCGCATGTTGCCGCCGTCGAGGCCGACCGAGCGGCGCCCCTCGGGCGAGAAGGAGTAGGACATCATCTCGCAGCCGCCGGCGATGACCACGTCCTGCCAGCCGGCCATGACGGTGGAGGCGCCCAGCGCCGCGACGGTCAGGCCCGAGCCGCAGAAGCGGTCGAGCGTCACGCCCGAGGCGCGCACGTCGTAGCCCGCGTCCAGCGCCGACATGCGGCCCAGGTCGCCGCCCTGGGTGCCGGTCTGGTTGGAGGTGCCCCAGACGATGTCGTCGACCTTGGAGGTGTCGAGGTTGTTGCGGTCGCGCAGCGCGCCGAGCACCGCGGCGCCCAGGTGCTGGGGATGCATGTCCGCCAGCGCGCCCTTGCCGACCTTGCCGATGCCGCGCGGGGTGCGGCAGTGGTCCACGATATAGGCCTCGGCCATGACGTTTCCTCTCCTCATCGCTTCCGGCCCGCGGGGCCGGGTTCAGCCTCTACGGATACGCGGGTTAACCGCCCGATGAAAGATGCAACCGGGCCTGCCGGCCGGTCAGGCGCGAGGCAAGACGTCCCTGCCGCCGGTCGGTTGCCGTCGGGGCGGGGCGGGGAGGCCCGCCGGTCGGGCGGGCCGGCGCGGCCGCCGTCGGCTCAGGCGTCCGCGGTCTGGCGCGGGGGGGCGGGGCGGCGCCAGCGGGCGGGACCCTCGGCGTGGATCGAGCCGCCCTGCGCGTCGACGGCCACGGTGACGGGCATGTCCTCGACCACGAATTCGCGGATCGCCTCCATGCCCAGGTCCTCCCAGGCGAGGATCCGGGCCTCTCGCACCGCCTGGGCGACCAGCACCGCGGCGCCGCCGACGGCGATCAGGTAGCTGGCGCCGTGCCTGGCGATCGAGTCGACCGTGGCGGGCCCGCGCTCGGCCTTGCCGATCATGGCGATGATCCCCTGGTCGAGCACCATGTCCGTGAACCCGTCCATGCGGGTGGAGGTGGTGGGGCCGGCGGGGCCCACCACCTCGTCGCCCACCGGGTCCACGGGACCGACGTAGTAGATCGCCCGGCCGCGGAGGGAGACGGGCAGCTCCTCGCCCCGCGCCAGCGTCTCGGCCATGCGCTTGTGGGCGGCGTCGCGGCCGGTCAGCAGGCGGCCGGAGAGGAGCAGCGTCTCGCCGATCTTCCAGCCCGCCGCCTCCTCCTTCGTCAGCGTGTCGAGGTTCACGCGGCGGGGGGCGGGGCCGTCGGCGCCCGGCTCGATCTCGGGGAAGGCCGAGAGGGGGGGCGGGGTCAGGTGCACCGCGCCCTCGCCGGTCAGGCGCAGGTGGGCGTGGCGGTTGGCGGCGCATTGCGGGATCAGCGCCACGGGCTTGGAGGCGGCGTGGGTCGGGTAGGTCGCGACCTTCACGTCCACCACGGTGGCGAGACCGCCGAGGCCCTGCGCGCCGATGCCCAGCCCGTTGATGCGGTGGTAGAGGTCGAGGCGCATCTCCTCGATCCGGTCCTTCGGCCCCTCCTTCAGCAGGCGGCCCATGTCGATGGGGTCGAGCGCGGCGCGCTTGCCCAGCAGCATCGCCTTCTCGGCGCTGCCGCCCACCCCGATCGAGATCACGCCCGGCGGGCACCAGCCCGCGCCGAGCTTCGAGACGGTCTCGACCACCCAGTCCTCGACCGAGGCGGCGGGGTTGAGGACGGTGAAGCGCGCCTTGTTCTCGGACCCGCCGCCCTTGGCGGCAAGGATCAGCTCCAGCTCGTTCCCGGTGGTCAGCTCCACGTGGGTGACGGCGGGGGTGTTGTCGCGGGTGTTGGTGCGGTCGAACAGCGGATCGCGCACCATCGAGGCGCGCAGCGGGTTGCCGGCGTCGAGATAGGCGAGGCGGGTGGCCTCGTTGATCAGCTCGTCCAGCGGGCGGTCGCCGCCGATGCGGGCGCCCTGCCCCAGCTTCGCGAAGACGGTGACCATGCCGGTGTCCTGGCAGATCGGGCGGCGCCCGATGGCGGCGAGGCGGGCGGACTGCAGGATCTGGCCGATGGCGTTCTTCGCGGGCACGCTCTCCTCGGCATGCCAGGCCTCGACCAGGCGCTCGAGGTAGTCGGGCGCGTGGTAGATCGAGATGTACTGCAGGGCCGAGCGGACGCTTTCGACGATGTGGTCGGGGTGAATCACGGTCATGGCCTGGCTCCTGGCTGGGCTCTGGGGCGCGCGGCCCCCTGTCTGCACCCGCGCGCGCGAAGGGGCAACGGAAACGGCCGGCGCGCGGCGCCCCGGGCCTGACCCGGGGCGCGCGCCCTTTCAGCCGGGCGCGTTGGCGAGGATGCGGCGGGCTTTGTCGAGCACGGGCTTGTCGACCATCTTGCCGTCGACCCGCACGGCGGAGCCGGCGGCCTCGGCCATCGCGGCCTCGATCCGGCGGGCCCAGGCGATCTCGGCCTCGGAGGGGGCGAAGCCGGCGTTCACCGGGCCGACCTGCGCGGGATGGATGCAGAGCTTCGCGCCGAAGCCCAGCCCCCGCTTGCGCACGACCTCGGCGCTCAGGCCCGCGGCGTCCTCCAGCTCCACCCGCACGCCGTCCACCGGCGGCGGCAGGTCGGCGAGGCGGGAGGCGAGGACGATCTCGAACCGGGCGGGGTCCAGCGCCTCGTCCGGGCCGTCGAGGCCGAGGTCGGCGGAGAAGTCGATGTTGCCGAAGGCGAGGCGGGCGACGCCGGGCACGCGGGCGGCCTCGCGCAGGGAGGCGAGGCCGGCGGCCGTCTCGATCAGCGCCAGCAGGGGCCGGCCCGGCAGGCGGGCGGCGACCTCGGCCAGCGCCTGCGGGTCCGCCTTGGGCACCATCACCCCGGTCGAGGGGGCGGCGGCGAGCATGGCGAGGTCGTCGTCGAACCAGGGCGTGCCCTGCCCGTTCACGCGCACCAGCCCGGCGCCGCCGTCGGCGAGCCAGCTCGCGACATGGGAGCGGGCCTCGCCCTTCTGCTCGGGGCCCACGGCGTCCTCGAGGTCGAGGATGATCGCCTGCGCGCCCGAGGCCGCGGCCTTGGCGAAGCGGTCGGGGCGCTGGCCGGGAACGAAGAGGTAGCTGCGGGGATCGGGCATCAGCGGTCCTCGAACCGGGCGGAGGCCTTCATGCACAGCTCCCCCTCCGGGCCGCGGGCCCAGAGCGAGAGGGCGTCGGGGCTCTCGCCCGCCGCGGCCTGGGTCTGGAAGGGGCGGTCGACGAAGATCGGCGACATGCCGCGGAACTCGAACCCCGCGAGGCGCGCCTCGGGGCGCAGGCGGCGCGCCATGTCCTGCAGGTAGGTGGCGGTCAGGGGGCCGTGGAAGACGAGGTCCCGGTAGCCTTCCTCCTGCGTCGCGTAGGGGCGATCGTAGTGGATGCGGTGGCCGTTGAAGGTCAGCGCCGAGTAGCGGAACAGCAGCACCGGGTCGGGGGTCACGGTCTCGGAGGCCTCGGCGCCCTCGGGGGCGGGGGCGGGCTTCGGGGCGGGGGCGTCGGGGGCGGGCGGATCGCGGTAGACGATGTCCTGCTCCTCCTCGATGCACAGGGTCCCGTTCGCCGAGATGCGGTGGCGCACGGTGACGAAGCACAGCCGCCCCGAGCGGCCGGATTTCTGGGAGACGTCGAGGATCTCGCTGTCGCGCACGACCTCGGCGCCCACGGGGATCGGGGCGAGGTAGCTCAGCCGTCCGCCGGCCCACATGCGGCGCGGCAGGCCGGTGTCGGGCAGGAAGCCGCCGAGCTTCGGGTGGCCGTCGTGGCCGATGTCGGCGCGGTCGGCGGCGCCGTTGAAGAACAGCCAGTGCCAGCCCGGCGGCAGGGGCGCGCCGGGGGCGGGCGCCTCGACGCCCAGCGTGGCGGCCATGCCGGCGACGCGCGGCAGGTCGACCGCGTCGATCCGCGTCTCGGTCCGCCCGATCGCCGCCGCGGGGTCCGTGGTTGCCGTGCTTGCCATCCCGTCTCTCTTCTCGTCGTGGGTCCGCGCCCGCCCGCGCAGGCGCGGCGGAGGTCTGCTCGCCCTCTTTCCTATGCGCTGATCGGCGCCGCGGCCAGTCCCTGCCGGCCGACAGGTTTCGGGAGGGCGGGAGGGGCCGGGCCCGGCCGGCCGGGGACGAGAGAGCGGCGAGGGGAGAGGCGCGCGGCCCCGCCCCCGCTCAGCCCGACCCGCTCAGCCCGGCCCGGGCGCCGCGGCCTGGGCCACGTCGCGCACGCGCTGGGCGATGATCGCGAGCTGGTCGGCGAGCGGGGAGCTGCGTCGCCAGACCATGCCGATGGTCCGCATGGGCCGGGGCGGCGTGAGGCGGGCGAGGGAGACGGGGGCCGAGGCGGTCTCGACCGGCACGGCCATCTCGGGGATCAGCGTCACGCCGATGCCCACGGCGACCATCTGCACCAGGGTGGCCAGCGTGCTCCCCTCCATCAGGTCCCGCGGCGGCGCGGCGCCCAGGCCGCAGAAATCCAGCGCCTGGTCGCGGAAGCAATGCCCTTCCTCGAGCAGCAGCAGGCGCATCTCGCGCAGGGACTCGGCGCTGGGGACCGGGCGGTCGGCGTCGGCGAGCGGGCGGACGAGGACGAACTCCTCCGCGAACAGCGGCGTCTCGACCAGCGCGGGCTCGGAGATCGGCAGCGCCACCACCGCGGCGTCGAGGCGCCCGTCGAGCAGGTCGCGCACCAGGGTCGCGGTCACCGTCTCCCGCGGGCGCAGGTCGAGCTCGGGCCAGGTCTCGGCCAGGTCCTTCATCAGCGCCGGCAGCAGGTAGGGGGCGACGGTGGGGATCACCCCGATGCCCAGCCGCCCGGCGAAGGGGCGCAGCGAGGCGCGGGCCAGGTCCTCAATCTCCTCGACCGCGCGCAGCACCTCCCGCGCGCGGGGGGCGAGCGCCTCGCCCAGCCGGGTCAGGCGCACCTCGCGGGGGCCGCGTTCGACCAGCGGCGCGCCGAGGAGGGACTCGAGATCCTTCATCTGCACCGACAGCGCCGGCTGGGAGATGGCGCAGGCCTCGGCCGCGCGGCCGAAGTGGCGCAGGCGGGCGAGCGCCTCGAAATACCGCAGCTGCCGGAGGGTGACGTTTGCCATAAACGAAACCTATCACGGCGATTGAAAATTCGCAATTTTACTAATTCTAAAAAGTGCTAGAAGCGTCCCCACGGATCGCGCGCGGATTCGCGGCGGCCCTCCTGGCGCCGGCCCCCCCGGATCGACCGGGGCGCCGGAGCGGCCGCGCGGACCCCGCGCCCATACGACGCCGCCGCGGCCCTTCCGCGGGCGGCAAGCCTGAGGAGAGACGTCCATGGACGGCAACGACACCCCGCAGGGCAAGTGCCCGGTGATGCACGGCGCCCAGACCGCCATCGGCCATTCGGTGATGGACTGGTGGCCCAACGCGCTGAACCTGGACATCCTTCACCAGCATGACGCGAAGACCAACCCGATGGGGCCGGACTTCGACTACCACGAAGAGCTCAAGACGCTGGACGTCGAGGCGCTGAAGGCCGACCTGCGCGCCCTGATGACCGAGAGCCAGGACTGGTGGCCGGCGGACTGGGGCTCCTACGTCGGGATGTTCGCGCGCGTGGCCTGGCACGCGGCCGGCTCCTACCGCCTGGCCGACGGCCGGGGCGGCGGCGGCACGGGCAACCAGCGCTTCGCGCCGCTGAACTCCTGGCCCGACAACGTCAACACCGACAAGGGCCGCCGCCTGCTGTGGCCGATCAAGAAGAAGTACGGCAACAAGATCTCCTGGGCCGACCTGATGATCCTGTCGGGGACCATCGCCTACGAGGTCGCGGGCCTGAAGACCTTCGGCTTCGCCTTCGGCCGGCAGGACATCTGGCACCCCGAGAAGGACACCTACTGGGGCGCCGAGAAGGAGTGGCTGGCCCCCTCCGACAACCGCTACGGCGACGTCGCCGATCCCTCGACGATGGAGAACCCGCTGGCGGCGGTGCAGATGGGCCTGATCTACGTGAACCCCGAGGGGGTGAACGGCCAGCCCGACCCGATGAAGACCGCCGCCCAGGTCCGCGAGACGTTCAAGCGCATGGCGATGAACGACGAGGAGACCGCGGCCCTGACCGCCGGCGGCCACACCATCGGCAAGTGCCACGGCAACGGCGACGCGGCCGCGCTGAGCCCCAACCCCGAGGGCTCGGACGTCGAGTACCAGGGCATCGGCTGGATGAACACCAAGGGCCGCTCGATCGGGCGCGACCAGGTGGTCTCGGGCATCGAGGGCGCGTGGACGACCAACCCCACCCAGTGGGACATGGGCTGGTTCGACATGCTGTTCGACCATGAGTGGGAGCTCAAGAAGTCGCCCGCCGGCGCCTGGCAGTGGCAGCCGGTGGACATCAAGCCCGAGGAGATGCCCGCGGACGTCGAGGATCCCTCGATCCGCACCATGCCGATCATGACCGACGCCGACATGGCGATGAAGGTGGACCCGGCCTACAACGCGATCTGCCAGAAGTTCCGCGCCGACCCGGCCTACTTCTCGGAGACCTTCGCCCGCGCCTGGTTCAAGCTGACCCACCGCGACATGGGCCCGAAGGCCCGCTACTTCGGCCCCGACGTGCCGCAGGAGGATCTGATCTGGCAGGATCCGATCCCCGAGGGCTCGACCGCCTGGAACGTCGAGGCGGCGAAGGCGAAGATCGCGGCCTCGGGCCTGTCGGTCGCCGAGATGGTCGCCACCGCGTGGGACAGCGCCCGGACCTTCCGCGGCTCGGACATGCGGGGCGGCGCCAACGGCGCGCGCATCCGCCTGGCCCCGCAGAAGGACTGGGAGGGCAACGAGCCCGCGCGTCTCGCCAAGGTGCTGGGCGTGCTGGAGCCGATCGCGGCCGAGGTGGGCGCGTCGGTCGCCGACGTCATCGTGCTGGCGGGCGTCGTGGGCCTCGAGCAGGCGATCAAGGCCGGCGGCTTCGACGTGGCGGTGCCCTTCGCGCCGGGCCGCGGCGACGCCACCGACGAGATGACCGACGCCGAGTCCTTCGAGCCGATGGAGCCCGTCGCCGACGGCTTCCGCAACTGGCAGAAGACCGACTACGTCGTCTCGCCCGAGGAGATGATGCTCGACCGGGCGCAGCTCCTGGGCCTGACGGCGGCCGAGATGACGGTGCTGGTCGGCGGCCTGCGGGCGCTGGGCGCCAACCACGGCGGCGCCAAGCACGGCGTGTTCACCGACCGCGTCGGCGTCCTGACCCCGGACTTCTTCGAGGTCCTGACCGACATGCGCTACGCGTGGAAGCCGGTGGGCGGGGGTCTCTACGAGATCCAGGACCGCAAGACCGGCGAGACGAAGTGGACCGCCACCCGCGCCGACCTGGTGTTCGGCTCGAACTCGGTGCTGCGCGCCTATGCCGAGGTCTACGCCCAGGACGACAACGCCGAGAAGTTCGTGAAGGACTTCGTGGCCGCCTGGACGAAGGTGATGAACGCGGACCGCTTCGACCTGTGATCCGCGGACCGGCCCCCGCCCTGCGCGGGGGCCGGACCACGCCCCGACCGCCTCGAGACCGCGCCGGCGCCCCCGGCGCGGTCTTCGCGTTTCCGGCGACGGGAGCGAATTGTTTACGCAGCGGGAATTCCGTGCGGGCGCGCGGCGCCCCATGCTAGGTTCGCGCCGCGCGGCGGCGACCGCCGTCCTGGCGGCCGCGCCTGCGTCGGGAGGGATCGCCA
This sequence comes from Albimonas marina, assembly GCF_029223255.1. Lineage (GTDB taxonomy): Bacteria > Pseudomonadota > Alphaproteobacteria > Rhodobacterales > Rhodobacteraceae > Albimonas. Next base: position 221,913 of record NZ_JARHUC010000004.1, on the reverse strand, counting down.
TGACCGAAACATACAAGGGCGCCTGTTTCTGCGGAGCGGTCGAGATCGAGGCTTCGGGCGCGCCCGAAGCGATGGGCTACTGTCACTGCGCCTCGTGCCGGTCGTGGTCGGCGGGGCCGGTGAACGCCTTCACCCTGTTCAAGGAAGCGAACGTGCGCGTGGTCCGCGGCGCCGAGCACGTCGGCAGCTACGCCAAGACCGAGCGCAGCGACCGGCGCTGGTGCACGAAGTGCGGCGGCCACCTGATGACCCTGCATCCGCACTGGGGGCTGATGGACGTCTACGCGGCCACGATCCCGGGCCTCGCCTTCGCGCCGATGATCCACGTGAACTACGCCGAGACGGTGCTGCCAATGAAGGACGGGCTGCCGAAGATGAAGGATTTCCCCGCCGAGATGGGCGGCAGCGGGGAGAGCGTGCCCGAGTAGGCGCGGCCAACCCGGACGGCGGCGGAAGCCTCAGGAGGCCAGCGCCGCCGTCGCCTCGGCCAGCAGCTGCGCGCCGCGGGCGATGTCGGGCCACTCGGTCCATTCCTCCGGCGCGTGGCTGATCCCGCGCACCGAGGGGACGAAGATCAGCCCCGCCGGCACGTGCCGCGCGAAGGTCTGCGCGTCGTGGCCGGCGCCCGAGGGCATGCGGCGGGTGCGGAAGCCGGCTCGGGCGGAGAGGTCCGTCAGCCGCTCGACCAATGCATCGTTCAGGCGGGTCGGGGGCAGCCAGCTCTGCCGGTCGATCTGCACGCCGAGGCCGTGGGCGTCGGCGGCGCGGGCGATCTCCGCCTCGCAGGCCTGGGCGAGGGCCTGCATCCAGGGCTCCTCCGCGTCCCGGCCGATGATCGAGAAGCGGGCCTCGCCGGCGACGGAGTGGGGGAAGCCGGGCAGCAGCGCCACCTGCCCCACCGTGAGGCGCGCGTCGGGGCCGCCGGCGCGCGACAGGATCGCGGGGATCGCGGCGCCGAAGTCGGCCATGCCGCGGAAGGCGTCGCGGCGCATGTCCATGGGGGTCGTGCCGGAGTGGTTGGCCTCGCCCGTCAGGGTCACGGTCCAGTTGAAGACGCCGGTCACGGCCTCGGCCACGCCGATCTGGTCGCCCGTGCGCTCCAGCACCGGGCCCTGTTCGACGTGGAGTTCGAGGAAGCAGGCGATGTCCGAAAGGTCCCGCGCGGCGCCCTCGCCGGAGGGGGGCAGGCCCGCCTCGGCGAGCGCCTGGCGCAGGGGGCGGCCGGTCTCGTCGCGGGCCTGCGCGATCCACTCGGGCCCGACCTCGCCGCAGATCGCCTGGGAGCCGAGCATGCCGCCGAAGCGGCCCTCCTCGTCGGCGGTGCAGACGACCTCGACGGGGCGGGCGGGCGTAATACCCGCGTCCCGCATCGCCCGAACCGCCTCCAATGCCGCGCAGACGCCGAGCGTGCCGTCGAAGGGGCCTCCATCCGGGACCGTGTCGAGGTGGGAGCCGACGAGCACCGCCGCCCCCTGCCCCGCCGACCAGCGCCCAAAGACGTTGCCGACGGGGTCCATGCGGGCGTCCAGTCCCGCGGCCTCCATGCGCCCGATCAGCCAGCGGCGGCCGGCCATGTCCTCGGGCGAGAAGGAGGGGCGGTTGACGCCCGGGCGGCCGGGGACGCGGCCGAGGTCGTTGACCGCCTCGACGTCGGCGCGCAGGCGCGCGAGGTCGATGGCGGGGCGGCTCATGCGGCCAGCACCTGGCCCGCGCGCGGGGCGTCGGTCGGGGCGCCCTCGGCCCAGGCGAGCACGCCGTTGACCCAGACCCCGGCGATGCCCTCGGCGGGGCGGACGGGGTGGTCGTAGTCGGCGGCGTCGTGGATGGCGGCGGGGTCGAAGAGGACCAGGTCCGCCTTGCAGCCCGGCGCGATGCGGCCGCGGTCCGCCAGGTGCAGGGTCTTCGCGGTCTGGCCGGTCATCTTGGCGATGGCGGTCTGGAGCGAGATCACCCCCTTGTCGCGCGCGTAGTGGCCCAGCACCCGCGGGAAGGCGCCCCACAGGCGGGGGTGGGGGCGCTTGTCCCGCGGCAGGCCGTCGGAGCCGACGAGCGTGGGCGGGTAGGCGAGGATCCGCTCCAGGTCGCCGTCGTCCATCTGGTGATAGATCGCCCCGCCGGGGCGCAGGCGGCCGATGGCCTCGTTCTGGTCCACGCCCCACTCGGCGCAGATCTCGGCCAGATCGCGGCCCGCCATCTCCGGGTGCGGGTCGGACCAGGAGACGGTGACCTTGCGGCTGTCGCGGGCGAAGGTCTCGATCAGCACGGTGGAGGAGGCGGTGTAGGGGTAGAGGTCGAGGTCTATGGGCATCGTCTTCCGCGCCGTCTCGATCATCGCGAGCGTGGTGGCCGAGAGGCCGAAGGCCGCCTCCCCGCAGCACTTGTGGTGCGAGATCAGGGTGCGCACGCCGGAGCGGCGGGCGACGTCCAGCGTCTCGGCGACCGAGGAGACCACGCCCAGCCGCTCGTCGCGCATGTGGGTGGTCCAGATCCGGCCGGCGGCGGCGACGTCGGCGGCCAGCGCCGCGATCTCATCGGTGGTGGCGTGCCTGGCGGGCGGGTAGGCGAGGCCGGTGGAGAGGCCGGCGGCGCCTGCGGCCAGCGCCTCGGCGAGGTCGGCGCGCATCGCCTCGATCTCGTGATCGGCGGCGGGGCGGGCGAGGTCGGCCATGGCCCGCGCGCGCAGGACGTGGTGGCCGACGAGGGGGACCACGTTGCAGCCCGGCGTGAAGGCCCGCAGGGCGTCGAGGAAGTCGACGAAGCGGGGGAAGCGGTAGGCGGCGGCCTCGCCGATCAGGTCGAGGGGCGGCGGGGGCGCCTCGCGGCCGGCCATGGGCGAGGGCGCCAGCGAAATCCCGCAATTGCCGGTGACGACGGTGGTGACGCCCTGGCTGAGCTTGGGGTGCAGGCCGTCCGCCTCCAGCGCCACGGCGTCGTCGTGGGTGTGCACGTCGATGAAGCCGGGGGCGAGGGCCAGGCCGCCCGCGTCGCGAACCTCGTCCGCCCGCACGGGCAGGTCGGGGCCCACGCCGACGATGGCGCCCCCCTCGACGGCCACGTCGGCCTTCATGGGGGCGGCGCCGGAGCCGTCGTAGACGAGGGCGTTGCGGATCAGAAGGCTCATGCGCGGTCTCCGGTTCGGCGCCATCCCACGGTCTCGCCGCCGCGCCCGCCGATGACGCGGCCGGAGCGGAGGATGGCATAGACCTCCCGCGTCACGCGACCCACCGCGCGGCCCTCCTGGAAGACCGGATCGTTGCGGCGCAGGACCGAGCCCTCCCATTCCCCGGCCAGCCATTCGGGGCCGGGGGCGGTGACGGTGACGGCGCCGTCGGGGGCGATATGGGCGGCGTGACGCTCGCCCGGCTGGACGGTGAGGCCGATCAGGAGGAAGGACTCTGGCGCGGCGTCGCCGGGGAGGGAGGCGTCGACGGCGGCGCCGGCGGCGAGGCCGGCGAGGCCGCCGACGGGGAAGATGGTGTTGTGCAGGACGGCGACGCGCAGGCCGGACTCGGGATCCTCGACGAAGGCGCGGCCGCGGTCGTCGCGGGCCAGCACCGGCGGCGCGTCGCCCAGCGCGATGCGGCCCGCGAGGTCCATGGCGATCAGGCCGGCGTCGGCCTCGGGCGCGGCTTCGAGGGCGCGCAGGACCGCCTCCTCCGGGCTGGCGCCGGCGGCGAGCAGGCGCAGGGCGTGGAGGTTGGGGGCCTCGCCCGAGGGGCCGGGCATGTTGGGCAGGCGGTGGCCGGTGACGATGCCGACGGCGGGGTCGGCGGGGGTGAACTGGATCAGCGGCTCGGGACGGTCGGGGCCGGAGGACATCAGGCCGGCGAGGCGGGCCTCGGCGATCCGGGGCGGCGGGTCGGCGCCGTCGAACAGCGCCAGCGCGCCGCCGCGCTGGGTGCAGGCCTGGGCCAGCGTCCCGTCCTGCGCGATGGCGACCAGGCTGACGAAGCCGCCGATGGCGCCGCGGCCGACCGTCTCCACCGCCCGCAGGCCGCGATAGACCGCGAGGCCCGCCCTGGGCCCCGAGGCCGCGATCCCGATGGTCATGCCCCCCGGCCTCCCGTCGTCGTTGGTCTCATTGGGCCACCATATGCCCCGGCGCGACCTCGGCCAGCGCGCCCATGGGCAGGGCGCCGACGTCGAGCTCGGGCAGCACCTGCCGCTCCCGCGCGGGGTCGGGCACCGGCACGGCGGCCAGCAGGGCGCGGGTGTAGTCATGGGCGGGGGCGTTCAGCACCGCCTGGCGGGGCCCGATCTCGACGATGCGGCCGCGGCGCATGACGGCGACGCGGTGCGAGACCTCCTCGACCACCGCCATGTCGTGGGAGATGAAGAGGTAGGCGAGGCCGAGGCTCTGCTGAAGCTCCAGCATCAGCTCCAGCACCTGCGCCTGGACGGAAACGTCGAGGGCGGAGGTCGGCTCGTCCGCCACGATCAGCTTGGGGCCGACGCCCAGCGCCCGGGCGATGGCGATGCGCTGGCGCTGGCCGCCGGAGAACTCGTGCGGGTAGCGGCGGATGTGGTCGGATTCGAGGCCCACGCGGAGGAACAGCTTCTCGACGCGGTCCTCCAGTTCGGCGCCCGAGGCGATGCCGTGGATCACCATCGGCTCGGCCACCAGCTTTCCCACCGACATGCGGGGATTCAGCGACGCGAACGGGTCCTGGAAGATCATCTGCATGCGGCGACGGGCCTTTCGCAGGCCGCTCGACGAGAGCTTGCGCACGTCCACCCCGTCGACCTCGACCGAGCCGGCGTCGAGCTCCATCAGCCGAAGCACCGCACGGCCGGTGGTGGACTTGCCCGAGCCGCTTTCGCCCACCAGCGCCAGGGTCTCGCCGGCCTTCAGGTCGAAGCCCACGTCCTGCATGGCGTGGGTGGTCGCGCCGCCCTTGCCGAACAGGAACCCGCCCGAGGAGAAGGTCTTGGACATGCCCGCGGCCCTGACCAGCGTGTCGCCGATGGGGGCGGGCGCCTCGACCACCCGGCGGGGCTCGGCGGCGGCGGCGAAGGCGCCCAGGCGCGGCACGGCGTCGAGCAGCTTGCGGGTGTAGGCCTCCTGCGGCGCGCTGAAGATGGCGCGCGCCGGCCCTTCCTCGACCTTCTCGCCGCGGTTCATCACCACCACGCGGTCCGCCATCTCGGCCACCACGCCCATGTCATGGGTGATCAGGATGATCGAGGTGTCGAACTGGTCCTTCAGCCCGCGCATCAGGTTCAGGATCTGCGCCTGCACGGTGACGTCGAGCGCGGTGGTCGGCTCGTCCGCGATCAGGATCGCGGGGTCGGCGGCCATGGCCATGGCGATCATCACCCGCTGACGCATGCCCCCCGAGAGCTCGTGCGGGAACTGGCGCATCCGCCGCTCGGGCTGGTCGAGGCCGACGAGGCGCAGCATCTCGCGGGCGCGGGCCTCAGCCTCCTTCTGGGACATGTCCTTGTGCTCGACCAGCGCCTCGGTCAGCTGAAGGCCGATGCGCAGGACCGGGGTCAGCGAGGTCATCGGCTCCTGGAAGATCATGGTGATGGCGTCGCCGCGGATGGCGCGCTTCTCGGCCTCGGGCAGGGTCAGCAGGTCCTTGCCGCGGAACATGGCCCGGCCGGAGTCGATGCTCGCCGAGCGGGGCGGGAGCAGGCCCAGCAGGGCCATGGAGGAGACGGACTTGCCGGAGCCTGACTCTCCCACGATGGCCAGCGTCTCGCCCTGGTGGAGGTCGTAGGAGAGGCCTTTGACGGCGACGTTGCGCGACGGCCCCCGGCCGAAGGCGACGGTGAGGTCCTGGACGGAGAGAAGGGTCTGCGTCATCAGCGCTGCCTCTGGCGGGGGTCCAGCGCCTCGCGCACGCCGTCGCCCAGCAGGTTGAAGCCGAGCACGGTGATGGCGATGGCGAGGCCCGGGAAGATCATCATCCACGGCGCGCGGGAGATCAGATCGCGCGATGCAGAAAGCATGAAGCCCCACTCCGGCTCCGGCGGCTGGGCGCCGAGGCCGAGGAAGCTGAGCCCCGCGGCGGCGAGCACGGCGGTCGAGACGCCCAGCGTGCCGACCACGATCAGGGTGGGCACGACGTTGGGCAGCAGGTGCACGAAGATCAACCGCAGGTGCCCGGCGCCGGCGGCGGTGGCGGCCTCGAAGTAGGGCTTGCCCTTCTCGACCAGCACGACGGAGTGCGTGACGCGGGCGTAGAAGGGGATCGAGGCGATGCCGATGGCGATCATGGCGTTGGTCAGGCCGACGCCGAAGATGGCGAGACAGGCGAGCGCGATGACGATCTCGGTGAAGGAGAACAGCACGTCCACCAGGCGCATCAGGATCCGCTCGGTCCAGCCGGAGGAATAGCCCGCCACCAGCCCCAGCAGCAGCCCGGAGGTCAGCGAGATGCCCACCGCGATGACGCCGATCTGGAGGGTGAGCTGGGCGCCGTAGAGGATGCGGCTCAGCACGTCGCGGCCGAAGTCGTCGGTACCCATCCAGTAGTCCCAGGTGGGGGGCTGAAGCCTGGGCCCCGCGGCCATGCGCAGGGGATCGTGCGGGGCGATGATCGGCGCGGTCAGGGCGCAGACCACCAGCAGCGCCACGATCGCGATGCCGATCAGGCCGGAGGGGGACCGCAGCAGCGCACGGAGGAAGCTGCGCTGACCGGGGCGGGCGGAGGCGGCGACGGGGGCGTCGTCCTCTCCGCTGTGGGGGTCGAGGGTCTCGGTCGTCATCAGGAATACCGGATGCGGGGGTCGAGGAAGGCGTAGGCGACGTCGACGACGACGGAGGCCAGCGCCACGACGGTCGCGAAGAACAGGATGAAGCCCTGGATCAGGGGGTAGTCGCGGGCGAAGACGGCCTCGATGGCGAGCCGCCCGACGCCGTTCCAGGCGAAGACGTTCTCGACCACGATGGCGCCGCCCATCAGGTAGGCGAACTGCAGGCCCAGCATGGCGACGATGGGCACGAGGCCGGAGCGAAGCGCATGGCGGTAGAGGACCAGCGTCTGCGGCAGGCCCTTGGCCCGGGCGGTGCGCACGAAGTCCTGGTCGAAGATGTCGATCATCGCCGAGCGGGTCATGCGCGCCAGCACCGCGGCGTTGGCGAGACCCAGCGTCAACGCGGGCAGGATCAGGCTCTGCCAGTCGCCCCCCGCCACCGGCAGCCATTGCAGGGTCAGCGCGAAGAGGAACAGCAGCAGCAGGCCCAGCCAGAAATGGGGCATCGAGACGCCGACGATCGCCAGGATCATCGCGCCCGCGTCCACCCAGGTGCCGCGCTTGTAGGCGGCGAGGAACCCCAGGCTCATCCCCACCGCGACGGCGATGGCGAGGCTGGAGAGCGCCAGCGCGAGCGTCATCGGGAAGCGCACCAGCAGGATGTCGAGCACCGGCTGGTCGCCGACGATGGAGCGGCCGAGATCGCCCTGAAGCACCCGGCCGAGGTATTTCGCGTACTGGATCCAGATCGGCTGATCGAGGCCGAGGCGCACGCGGATCGCCTCCAGCTCCTCGGGCGTGGTCTGGAAGCTGCCGTACATGATGCGCACCGGGTCGCCGGGGACCACGTGGACCAGCAGCGTCACCGCGATGGTGGCGATCCAGATGGTGACCAGGGCTGCCAGCAGGCGCTGGGCGATGAAGCGGGTCATCGGGGGAGCCTCCCGTGGCGGCGCCGGGACGGAGGAGGGGGAGCGGCCGGCGCGCGGCGACCGTCGCGCGCCGGCCGCGGCGAAGGGCGCAAGGCCCCCCGCGCGCGATCCGTCCGGGGCCGTGCCGGGCCCCGGACGGCGGCGCCGTCAGCCGTCGATCTTCACGTCGGTGAAGATCGGGTGGAGGAACGGCCCCACCTTGAAGCCCGACACCTCGGGCCGCACGGCGAAGACCCACTCCCACCCCGGCGAATAGAGGCCGATGTGAACCGCGTTCTCCATCAGGTACTTGATGACCGCCTGCACCTTCTCCAGCCGGGCCTCGGGCTCGATGGTGGTGCGGGTCTCCTCCAGCATCGCGTCGAGCTCCGGCGTCTGGAAGCCCGAGTAGGCGCCGGGCGAATGCCACAGCTGGTAGAGGATGTCGGGGTCGTACCAGGACCAGGTCATCATGTCGAAGGTGCCGGGCTCGTCAGAGGTCGTGTCCTCGTTCTGCGCCTTCACCCGGGCGTTCATGGTGCCGATGTCCATGATCTCGATCCCGGCCTTGATGCCCACCTGGGCGAGCTGGGCCTGGAAGATCTCGGCCAGCTTGTGCCGGTTGCCGCCGGTCCACACGAACATCGTGGTCTCGAGCGGGTTGGACGGCCCGTAGCCCATCTCCTCGAGCAGGGCCTTGGCCTTGTCGGGGTCGTAGGGATAGCCGTGCTGCTCGCAGAAGTCCTGGTCGTTGCCGAAGACGCCGCGCGCGACCGGGCACCATTCGCGGTTGGTCAGGTCGCCGTAGATGATCTCGATCGCCATCTGCGGGTCGGTGGCGTAGGCGACGGCCTGGCGGGCGCGGATGTCGTCGAACGGCGGGCGGGAGGTGGTGAACTCCCAGAACACGTCCTGGCCGGTGTTCTCGGCCACCACGATGTCGAGCTCGCCCTTCTCCTTGATCGCGGGCACGTCGTCGAAGGGCGGCTCGGCGATGTGGACCTCGCCGGTGGTCAGGGCGGCGAGACGGGTCTGCGGCTCGGGCACGGTGCGGATGATCAGCCGGTCGATGTAGGGCGCGCCGGGATTCTCGACCGGATCGCCGCGGTTCACGAAGTCGGGGTTCTTCTCCAGCGTGACCTGGTCGCCTTTCACCCACTCCACCAGCTTGAACGGGCCCGTGCCGATGGCGGTGGAGGAGCCGAAGGTCTCCGCCGTGTTGGTGTCGCAGACCATCGAGGAGAAGCTGTCGGCCAGGAACGGGATGAAGGCCCCGAACTTGGAGGACATGGCGACCGTGAAGGTCAGCGGATCGACGACCGCGACCTCGGTGATCGGCCCCCAGGAGGTCTTGGTCAGAGAGGGGGTTTCGCCGAAGGCGCGGTCGATGGTGAACTTCACGTCCTCGGCCGTGAAGTCGCTGCCGTCATGGCACTTTATGCCCTCGGCCAGCTTGAACGTGTAGGTCAGCCCGTCGTCCGAGACCTGCCAGCTCTCGGCCATGTTCGGGCCGGGGTTTCCGTCCATGTCGAAGGCGAGCAGCGTGTCGTAGATCTGGTCCCAGACCTGCATCGACAGCGTCGAGGTGGCGCGATGCGGATCGAGCGAATCCGCGTCGCCGTAGCGCGCCCACACCAGGTCCGCCGCCTGCGCGGCGGCCCCGGCGGCGAGGGCGACGGCGACGGCGCCCCCTCTCAGACCGGCCTTGAATGTCGTCATGGATCCCTCCGTCGGCCCCGGCGCCGCGGCGGCGCCCCTCGAACCGGGCGCCCGCGACGGCGCCCCCGGGGATCAGCGTCGGAGGGTTTTTCCGCGGCGGCAAACTTTTTTCGTTTCTGAATTCTTTATTTTCACAACTGATGATTATTGCGGTGCATCACGCCGGAAACGAGTCGGCGATGAAACGCCGCCGGGTCATTCCGAGGCCTCCGAGGCGCCGCCCCACTCGGCGTGAAGCTCCTCGATGGCGCGCAGGCGCTCGGTCGCGTCGGCGCCGATTCGGCTGGCGAGCGAGGCGCACAGGTAGTTGAGCAGGCTGACGGTGGCGGTCATGGAATCGAACAGCGTGGGGCCGTGGGCGCGGCTGCGCAGTACCACCGCGGCGTGGGTCAGGTCGCCCGCGACGGGGGCGTCGACCACCAGGATCACCCTGGCCCCCACCCGGCCGGCCGAGCCCACCACGTTGCGCAGCGCCTGGGTGCGCCGGCCCACGGCCAGCGCCAGGACGGTGTCGGCGGCGGAGATCGAGGCGAGCTCCTCGGGGATCGGGAAGCCGCCGATGGGGATCATGCGGATGTCGGGGCGCAGCTTGATCAGCAGGGCGCGCGCGAAATGGGCCAGCGGGTAGTCGTCGCCGAAGCCCACCACCCACAGCTTCTCCCCCTCCCGCAGCAGGCGCACGGCGCGGGCGATGTCGTCGGAGCGCAGCAGCTCGAACGTCCGCACCAGGTGCTTCACCTCGGCCTCGAGATAGGCGGACGGGCTGGGGGCGGCGCCGGCGAGGTCGGAGGCCGCCGGCACGGCCCCGGTCGGGCCGCCCGGCGCCGCGCCCTCGCGCGCCTCGCGCTGGGCGGCCTTGAAGCCGACGTAGCCCAGCCGGCGGAACAGCCGCGCGGCGGTGGCCTTGGAGACGCCCGCCCGCTCGGCCAGCGAGCCGGCGGCCTCGTGGCGCAGCACGCCCAGGTCCTCGAGCAGCAGGTCGGCCAGCCGCCGCTCCCCGCGGGGCATCTCGTCGTAGGCGGCCAGGATGCGCTGGCCGATGGGCTCGGCGGTCATGGTCGTCCCTCCGCGGATCGGCGGGGGATGATAGGCCGGGCCGGGGGGGCGAAGGCCAGCGGGAAGTTCCTGCCCTGCCCGCCGCCCCTCAGGCGGCGCGGGCGGCGGGGAGGGCGGCGGCCAGCGCCAGGCCGTCGACGATGGAGCCGAAGGCGTCCGACCGCTCGATCCGCGCCTGCGGGCAGGCGGCGCGGGCCTCCTCCGCCACCAGACCCATCAGCGAGGAGCCGCCGACCAGGATCGCCGAGCCCACCGCCTCCGGCGCGATCCCGGCGCGGCGCAGCGTCTCCGCCATCGCCTCGCGCAGCTCCGCGCGGAAGCCGGCGAGGGAGGCGTCGAGGGAGGCGGGCGAGATCGGCGCGCGCAGGCCCCGCTCGACGCAGCCCATGTCGATCGCCGCGTCGTCGTCCCCGCCGTTGGCCGCGATCTTGCCGGCCTCGACCGCGAAGGCGAGCTCGTGGCCGCGCTGGTCGTGGATCACCTTCGCCAGGCGGTTCAGGGCGGCGGGGTCCACCGCCTCCTTCGCCATGCCCTCGACCAGGCGCTCGGTCTCGCGGGTGTAGAGGAAGGGGATGGTGGCCCAGGTCGACAGCTCGACATAGGTGGCGTTGGGCACCGGGCGCAGGGCGCCGCCCATCGGCTCGCGCAGTTCGCCGCCCAGGCCCAGCAGGGGCATGGCGTGGGACATCGAGACGGCATGGTCGAAGTCGGTGCCGCCCAGGCGCACGCCGTGGCTGGCGAGGATCGCGACGCGCCCGCCCTCGACGCGGAACGCCGAGAAGTCGGAGGTGCCGCCGCCGATGTCGATCACGAGGCCCGTCTCGCCCGGGCGGCCGAGCCCGTGGGCGGCGAGCGCCGCGGCCTCCGGCTCGTACATGAAGCGCACGTCCTCGAAGCCGGCGGCGAGGTAGCAGGCGCGCAGGTCCGCCTCGGCCCGCGCGTCGCGGGCGGGGTCGGCGTGGAAGCGCACCGGGCGGCCCGAGAGGGCGGAGGCGAAGCGGCGCCCCGAGGCGGCCTCGGCCCGCGCCTTCACCTCGGCGAGGAAGGCCGCGACCACGTCGGCGAGCGTGCGCCGGCGCCCGCCCAGCAGGCGCTGCTCGTGGAAGAGCGCGGTTCCGAGCACGCTTTTCAGGGCGCGCATGTAGCGGCCCTCGTCGCCCTCGATCAGCGCCTCGGCGGCGGCGGCGCCGATGCGCATCGCGCCGCCCTCGGCGGGGAAGAACACGGCGGTGGGCAGCGTGTCCGAGGCGCCCTCGACCGGCAGGCGGCGGGGCGCGGCGCCGTCGAGGATGGCGGCGGCGGAGTTGGAGGTGCCGAAGTCGATGGCGAGGGGGGCGTCGGACATCGGGCGGCTCCTTGGCAATCAGGCGGGCGGCGGATCGGGAAGGCGGGCGGCTATCCGATCGGGCGCGGCTCGGCAAGGATTCGTCGCCCCGCGCCTGCGCCCTGCCCCCCGGAGGGAGGCGCCGCGTCGGGCGGCGCGGCGAAGCGCAGGTCCCGCCCGCGGCGCAGGGCGGGCGTCGCGTGGGCGGGACCGGGGAAGGGAGGGGAGCGGTCGCCGCAGCGGGCGTAGGTGGCGCCTTCGCTAGCGAAAGACGCCGGCGCAAGGCCGGAGCGCGCAAGGAGCGCCGCCGCAGGGCCGGCGACGCGCCCAGTCTGCGAGGCGCGTCCTACACCCCGAGAGACGGAGCGCCCGGGCGATCCCGCCCGCGATGCGCCGCGGGCGGGAGGGGACGGCCAGGCGGAACGCCCGCCGCGGCGCCTTCGGCTCAGGCGGGGTCGGGGGCGACCCGGACCATGCGCTTGCCGCGGTTCTCGCCCTTGAGCAGGCCGATCAGGGCGGCGGGGGCGTTCTCGAGCCCCTCGACCACGTCCTCGGCGACCTTCAGCGCGCCCGACTGCACCCAGCCCGCCAGCTTCTCGTTCGCCTCGGCGTCCCTGTCGGCGAAGTCCATGACGATGAACCCCTCCATCCGCAGGCGCTTGACCACCACCAGGCCGGGCAGGTTGCGCGGGCCGCTCGGCGCCGTCTCGTCGTACTGCGAGACCGCCCCGCAGCAGACCACCCGCCCCTTGAGGTTCATCAGGAACAGCGCGGTCTCGAGGATCTTGCCGCCGACGTTGTCGAAATAGACGTCCACCCCGTCCGGGCAGGCGGCCTTCAGGGCCTTGAAGAAGCCGGGGTCGCGGTAGTCGACGCAGGCGTCGAAGCCCAGCTCCTCGACCACCCAGCGGCACTTCTCCGCCCCGCCGGCGATGCCCACGGCCCGGCAGCCCAGCGCCTTGGCGATCTGGCCGACGTACATGCCGACCGAGCCGGCGGCGGCCGAGACCAGCACCGTCTCCCCCGCCTTCGGTCGGCCGACGTGGACCAGGCCGTGATAGGCGGTCTTGCCGGCGATGCCGAAGACCGAGAGCAGGTTGGACAGCGGCCGCACCGCGGGCAGCTTGATCGCCTTGCGGGCCTTCACCACGGCGTATTCGGTCCAGCCGGATTCCACCGCCACCACGTCGCCGGGGGCCAGCGAGGGGTCCTGGCTCTCGACCACCTCGGCGATGGCGTAGGTGTGCATCACGTCGCCGGCCTTCACCGCCTCGCGGTAGGTGGCGCCCTGCATCCAGGCGCGGTTGGCGGCGTCGATCGACATCAGGATGGTCTTCACCAGCGCCTCGCCCTCGGCCGGGGCGGGCAGGTCGGCCTCGGTCAGCGCGAAATTCGAGGCGTCGAGCGCGCCCTTGGGCAGCTCCTGGATGACGACCTGGCGGGTGCGGGTCATGGCGGGTCTCCTCCCTTGCGCGAGGCGGGGTCCCCGCGCGTTCTTCGCCGCGCAGGGCGCCCGAGGGTGACGGGCAAGTCAAGCGCGCCGCGGGGGAAAGGGGGAGGCGCGGCCTGTCAGGGAGGCCGGGCGGGAGAGGCGCAGGACCGGCGGCGGCCGGGGCGAACGACGGCGCCACGGCGGGCGGGAGGCGGCAGGGACATCCGGGACGGCGATGGGCGCGGAGCGGACGAAGGGGGCGGAGCGATCGCTCTCGACGAGTCCACGCTCGGGCGAGCGCCGCCGCAGGCTCAAGGCGGGGACGGGCCGGCGTCTCCGCGCGGGCATCCTCGCCCGTGAGGTCCCGGGCGTGGAACGGCGGCTGCCTGGGGCGGCTTCCACACGGGATGGCGTCGGGGCGCGTCTTGCGCAATGATCCGCGGCATGCGGACCCGATCTTCGAAGCCCCTCGCGCCCCAGCCCTCGGTGGCGCTCGATTCCATCGACCTGGCGATCCTGTCGGTCCTTCAGGGCGACGGGCGGCTGCCGAATTCCGAGCTGGCCGAGCGGGTTCACCTGTCGCCCTCGGCCTGCCACCGGCGGGTGGCGCGGCTGGAGGCGGAGGGGGTGATCCGCGGCTACGCGGCGCTGCTGGAGCCGAAGGCGGCGGGGCGCCGCTCGACCGTCTTCGTCGAGATCAAGCTCTCGGGCCAGACGACCGAGCTGCTGGACGCGTTCGAGACGGCGGTGGCGCGGATCCCCGACGTGATGGAGTGCCACCTGATGGCGGGGGCGGCGGACTACCTGCTGAAGATCTCCGCCCGCGACCCCGAGGATTTCGCGCGCATCCACCGCGAGGCGCTGGCCCAGCTGCCGGGCGTCGCGCAGATGCAGTCCTCGTTCTCGCTGAAGGTGGTGCGCTCGACCACGGCGATCCCGCTGGACTGAGACGCAGACCCGCCCCCGGCTGGGCGAGACCCCGCCCGGCGGCGACGCCTCCCCCGTCGAGGAGCGAGCGAGGACCGTCCGCCTTGGTCAGGCGACCGCCCGAAACGACGGTGCCGAGGTGCCGCCGTCTCGGAACGAGGCCCCCGAAGGCATCCTGCGAAACGACGCCCCTCCGAAAAGACGTCCCGCCGGAACGACGAGGGGCGCGCGCCTTGCGGCGCGCGCCCCATCGAAGGTCCGGCGATCCGGGATCAGAGCTTGGGCGCGATGACCATGATCATCTGGCGGCCTTCCATCTTGGGCATCGACTCGACCTTGCCGAGCTCGAGCGTGTCGGCGGCGATCCGCTCGAGCACGTCGCGGCCCAGGTCTTGGTGCGCCATCTCGCGGCCGCGGAAGCGGAGCGTGACCTTCACCTTGTCGCCATCCTCGAGGAAGCGGGTCACGTTGCGCATCTTCACATCGTAGTCGTGCTTGTCGATGTTCGGACGGAACTTGACTTCCTTGATCTCGATGATGTGCTGCTTCTTGCGCGCCTCGTTGGCCTTCTTCTGCTGTTCATACTTGAACTTGCCGAAGTCCATGATCTTGCACACGGGCGGGTTGGCGTTCGGCGAGATCTCGACGAGGTCCAGACCGACGTCCTCGGCCATGCGCATGGCGTCGCGGGGATCCAGCACGCCGCGGTTTTCGCCCTCATGATCGATGAGGCGGATCTCGGGGCAGCGGATCTTGTCGTTCACTCGGGGGCCGGTGTCGCGGGTGGGCGGCGCCTGATGCGGTCTGCGGGCTATGGTCTTCGTGTCCTCTGTAGCCGAAGCGCGAAAAGCGCGCCGTCCTGAGGGAGGCTCGCTTGGGAAACAACATGTGCGAAAAGACGCGATTCCGCAAGGCTCCGCCCCCACGGAAGCCGGCCGCGCGCGGCGCCTGAGCCACAAATGGGCGCCGGAACGGGCCGACCGGCCCCGGGGCGGGCCGCGGGCCACGGGCGCTTCCCCGCAAATCGCCTCGCCCGGCGGGACCGCGCCCCGGGATGCGGACCGCGAGGCGCGAGGCGCCCCGCGAGCCGTTCCCGCAAGGGTTGCGGCCAGCGATCCGCCAGGCGATACGGCCCGCGCGCGCCCCCTGCAAGGCCCTGCCCTGGAACGCTTTTCACCCGCCCATCGCGCTTGCGCGGCGAGATCGAAAGAGCCTCGCCCCGACGTAAATTCGAATGCTAAGGTTGCCTCAAGGTCGAATCAATTAAGCGACCAATTAAGGGAGGAACGTCATGAAGCGCATGCTCGCAACGAGTCTGCTCGTCGCCGCCGCCGCCTTCTCCGCCGGGGCCGCCTGGGCCCAGGACACGGTCAAGGTCGGGGTGATCTTTCCGCTCTCGGGCGGCGCGGGTCCGCAGGGGCAGCACATCTCGGACTCGCTCGACGCCATGTCGACGATGATCAACGAGAAGGGCGGCGTGATGGGCCGCAAGATCGAGCTCCACATCCGCGACGACGAATCCACCCCCGCGGTGGGCGTCAGCCGCGCCAACGAGCTGATCGGCGAAGGCGTGGAGGTGATCATCGAGGGCTGGAACAGCCCGGTGACGCTGGCCATGCAGCCGGTGATCGCGCGGGCGGGGATCCTCGACATCACCGCCATCTCGAAGGCCGACCCGATCCTGTCGGGCGAGGGCAACCCGCTGGCGATCCGCTTCAACAGCTCCAACGCGCTCGACGGCGCGGTGATCGCCAAGTACATCGCCGACCAGGGCGCCAAGCGCATCGCCTTCCTCACCGAGAACGACGCCTACGGCAACGGCGCCCAGGCCTCGATCGAGAAGGAGCTGGCGGCGCTGGGCCACGAGGTCGAGATCGTGGCGGTCGAGAAGTTCCCGTTCGACCAGGCCGACTTCCGCGTGCCCCTGTCCACCGTGAAGGCCGCCGAGCCCGACATCACCATCGCGATCAACGCCAACGAGGGGCTGGGCATGCCCGCCCTGATCCGCCAGGCCTCCCGCTCGCGCCTGCCGGGCAAGCTGGTCTCGGCCGTGGGGACCGTCGCGCCCAGCGTGATCGAGGTCGCGGGCGAGGCCGCCAACGGCGTCATCGGCGCCGACATCTACTTCCCCGACATCGAGCCCTTCGCCTCGAACCCGGTGAACCAGGCCTTCGTGGCCAAGCTGCAGGAGATGCACGACCGCACGCCCGACAAGTACATGGCGCTGGCGGCCGCGGCCCTGCAGGTCTGGGCGATGGCGGTCGAGGACGTGAAGTCCTTCGAGAAGGAGGCGGTGGCCAACCGCATCCGCGGCGGCTCGTTCCAGGGCACGCTGCTGGGCGACATCAACTTCCAGCCCAACGGCCAGCTCGACAGCCACCATTACCTCTTCGAGGTGAAGGACCAGAAGATGGTGGTCGAGCAGTAAGCATGGCGTCGACCGACTCCGCGGCGCCCGCGCTGCAGGTCGAGGGGCTGCGGGTCGCCTTCGGGGCGCTCGTGGCCCTCGACGACGTGTCCTGGCAGGTGAGGCCCGGGGAGATCCTGGGCATCATCGGCCCCAACGGCGCGGGCAAGAGCACCTGCTACAACGCCGCCACCCACCTCGTGCGCCGCGAAGGCCGCGTGACCCTGATGGGCGAGGACGTCACCGACGTTCCCGCCCATCGCCTCGCCGCCCGCGGGCTGCGGCGGGCCTTCCAGCAGAACGCCTTCTTCGGCGACCTGACGGTGCTGGAGAACATGGCCGCCGTCCTGCAGGACGAGCGCGGCGCGAGCCTGGCGCGCGCCGTGTTCCGCCCCTTCGCCACCCGCCGCGACGCGGCCGAGACCCGCAGGGCCGCCGCCGCCGCGCTGGAGCGCATGGGCGTGCCCGCCCGCTATCACGACGCCTACCCCGGCGAGATTCCCTATGGCGTGCAGCGGATGCTGTCGATCGCGCTCGCCAACGGCTCGGGCGCCAAGATCCTGATGCTGGACGAGCCCGCCGCCGGCCTCGGCGGCGCGGACATGGCCGAGCTGGTGACCCTGCTCCAGTCCCTGCGGGCCGAGGGCATGGCCCTCGTCGTCATCGAACATCACATGGACCTGATCATGAGCGTCACCGACCGCATCGTGGTGCTCGACCAGGGGCGGATGATCGCCTCGGGTCCGCCCGACGAGGTCCGCCGCGACCCCGCCGTCCTGGAAGCCTACCTGGGGCGCAGCGCATGAGCGCGCCCGCTAGCACGCCGGTCCTGGAGGCCGAGGGGCTCGAGGTCCGCTACGGCGGCAACCTCGCCCTGTCCATCGAGCGCCTGGCGATCGCGCAGGGGGAGTTGGTGGGCGTGGTCGGCGCCAACGGCGCCGGCAAGTCCACCCTGGTCAACGCGCTGGAGGGCTGGTCGCGCGGCGATCCGAAGGTGTCGGGGACGGTGCGCCTCGACGGGCGCGACATCTCCGGCCTGCGCACGCCCGAGCGGGTGAAGGCGGGGCTGCTGCTGATCCCCGAGAGCCGGCTGGTCTTCGCGACGCTGAGCGTGGACGAGAACCTGGCCCACGCCGCCCACCCCCGCCACGCCGAGGGGCGGCGGGTCTATTCCACCGACGAGATCTTCGACCTGTTCCCCAACCTCGCCTCGCGCCGCGGGCACCTGGGCGGGCAGCTCTCGGGCGGGGAGCGGCAGATGCTGGGCCTCGCGCGCGCCCTGCGGCTGGCGCCGCGGGCGCTGATGCTGGACGAGCCGTCGATCGGCCTCGCCCCGCGGCTGGTCTCGACGGTGCTGGAGACGATCCGGATGCTGGTCGACGACGGGCTGACGGTGCTGCTGGTCGAGCAGAACGTGAAGGCGACGATCCCCGTGGTGGACCGGCTGGTGCTGCTCGAACGCGGGCGGATCCTAGCCGAGGGCCCGACGGCCGAGATGCAGGACGACCCGCGCATCGCGGAAGCCTACCTGGGAGGGGCCGGCTCATGAACTTCGCGCAGCAGGCGCTGAACGGCCTGATCCTGGGCCATGCCTTCGCGCTGATCGCCATCGGCTGGACCGTGCTGCTGGGCACGGCGCGGCTGGTCAACTTCGCCCACGGGCAGATGTACATGATCGGCGCCTTCGTCGCCTGGTTCGTGATGTCCGCCTGGGGCCTGCCCTACCTGCTGGCGGTTCCCGTCGCGATGCTGGCGGGGATCGTGATCGGCTGGATCATGCAGCGCACGCTGCTGCGGCTGACGATCAAGCAGGACCTCGTCTCGATCATGATCGTGACGCTGGGCTTCGGCCACCTGCTGGAGGGGGCGGCGGGCCTGTCCTTCGGCTCCACCGGGCAGATCCTGGATACGCCGCTGTCGCTGCGCGACATCTACATCGGCGACCTGTGGATCACCTGGCAGGACGTGGCCATCGTGATCGTGACCATCGTGGTCTTCATCGCGCTGAAGCTGGTGCTGGAGCATTCGCGCCTGGGCCGGCTGGTGCGGATGGTGGCCGAGGATCCCAAGCTCGCCCTGCTGGCGGGCGTGGACGTGCGCAAGGTCTACCTCGGCGTCTTCGCCTTCGAGGGCGCGGCGGTGGCGCTGGCCGCGGCCGTGGTGGCGCCGCGCACGCCGATCCTGACCTCGATGGGCTTCCACGAGGTGATCATCACCTTCGTGGTGGTGGTGCTGGGCGGCATCGGCAGCGTCACGGGCAGCTATCTGGCGGGGCTGGGGCTGGGCT
Source organism: Albimonas marina (assembly GCF_029223255.1). Lineage (GTDB taxonomy): Bacteria > Pseudomonadota > Alphaproteobacteria > Rhodobacterales > Rhodobacteraceae > Albimonas. Next base: position 203,148 of record NZ_JARHUC010000004.1, on the reverse strand, counting down.
TCTTCACCGCCTTCTTCGGCGCCTACGTCAGCCAGGCCTACGCCACCGCGGCGATGTTCCTGGTGCTGATCGTGGTGCTGGCGCTGCGGCCCGGCGGGCTGGCGGCGCGGGCGGGGGGACGCTGAGATGATGCGGGGACTTCTGTGGCCCGTGCTGGCGCTTCTGGGCCTCGCCGGCCCCTGGCTTCTGGGCGGCGGCGGCGCGGTGTTCTCGGCCTTCGTGCTGGTGGCGATCTTCGCGACCATGGCCTACGGGCTGGACATCATCGTCTCGGACCTGGGCGAGGTCAGCCTCGCCCATCCGGTGTTCTTCGCCTCGGGCGCCTACGCCACGGCGCTGTCGACCACGCGGCTGGGCTTCGGCCCGATCGAGAGCCTGGCGCTGACCGTCCTCGTCTCGCTGGTCATCGCGGCGCTGATCGGGCTGGTGACGCTGCGCCTGCGGGAGTTCGTGTTCTCGCTGGTCACCTACGCGGTGGCGGTGGTGGCGATGACGGTCGCGGCGAACTGGGCGTTCCTGGGCGGCTCGGACGGGATCAGCGGCATCCCGCTGTTCAGCCTCGCCGGCTGGCAGGCGCGCACCGACCGGGAGCTGTGGCCCGTCGCCTGGGCGCTGCTGATGGCGGCGATCTGGCTGGTGGACGCGTTCCGCCGCTCGGGCCTCGGGCAGCGGGCGATGACGGTGCACCTGAACCCCGAGCTCGCCACCATGTCGGGCATCGACCCGCTGCGCACGCGGCTGCAGGTGTTCCTGGTCTCGGCCCCGATCACCGCGGCGGCGGGCTGGCTCTACGCCTATCAGCGCGCCTACATCTCGGCCGACGTGCTGGAGACCTACTTCCTGATCCTGATGCTGACGGCGGTGGTGCTGGTGGGGCGGCGGCTCTTGCTGGCGCCCCTGATCGGGGTGGCGCTGATCCTGATGCAGGAGAAGTTCTTCTCCTTCGGCGGCTACGTCGACTCGATCGTGCTGGGCGGCGTGCTGATCCTGGTGCTGTCCTTCCTGCCCGGCGGGCTGGCGGGGGTGGCGCGGGGCGGCCTGCGCCTGGCGCGCGGGCGACGGGCCTGAGCGCAGGGGCGGCGGGCCCGTGCGCGCGGGCGTTCGGCCCTCGTTCCCCTTGATCCCGGGCGAAATCCGGCGACAAGGGGCGCGACGACGCCCCGCGGCGGCCCGCCCCCGGGCCGGGGCTGAGCTGGAAGGACCCGATCCGTGACCGACGCCTGCCCCTCGGGCGCCTCCCTCGCCGAGGCCGAGACCTTCCTCGCCGCCCATCCCGAGGTCGAGGCGATCGACATCCTGCTGCACGATTCCAACGGCATCGGGCGCGGCAAGATCATCCGCCGCCATGAGCTCGAGGCGCTCTATCGCGGCGGGCGGCACCTGCCGATCTCGATCCTGGGCCTCGACATCGTGGGGGAGGATGTCCACGAGACCGGGCTGATCTGGGACGCGGGCGACGGCGACCTGCGCGCCTGGCCCGCGCCCGGCACGCTGGTCGCGCTGCACGGGACCAAGCCCGCGCGGGCCGAGCTGTTCCTGACCCAGCATCACCTGGACGGGACCCCGATGCTCTCGGACCCGCGCCACGCGCTCTCGCGCCAGGTGGCGGAGATGGCGGCGCTGGACCTGAACCCCACCGCGGCCTTCGAGCTGGAGTTCTTCCTGCTGGACCCCGAGCGCGACAGCCACGGCCGCGTGCAGCCCGCGCGCGACGTGCTGGACGGGCGCCGCTCGGAGCGGACCGAGGTCTACTCGGTCGACCAGCTGATCGGGATGCAGCCGCTTTTCGACGACGTCTACGCCGGGGCGCGGCTGGCGGGGATCACGGCCGAAACGCTGATCTCGGAATACGCGCCGGGTCAGTACGAGCTGACGCTGCGCCACCGCGACGACATCGTGCAGGCCGCCGACGACCTGGTGCGCCTGAAGCGGATCGTGCGCGCGCAGGCCCGCCGGCACGGAGTGGTGGCCTGCTTCATGGCCAAGCCCTTCGCGGATTTCGCCGGCTCGGGGATGCATCTGCACGTCAGCCTGCGCGACGGCGCGGGCGAGAACGCGATGGCCGAGGCGCCGGGCGCGGGCTGGACCGACACGCTGCGCCACGCCATCGGCGGCACGCTGGCCACGATGGGCGAGTCGATGCTGGTCTTCGCCCCCCACGCCAACAGCTGGCGGCGCTTCGCGAACCAGAGCTACGCCCCTGTCTCCCCGACCTGGGGGGAGAACAACCGCTCGGTCGCCGTGCGCATCCCCGCGGGCGACCGCCGCGCGCGGCGGATCGAGCATCGGCCCGCGGGCGTGGACGCGAACCCCTACCTCGTCGCCGCCACCGTGCTCGCCGCCATGCGCAAGGGCATCGTCGAACGGATCGATCCCGGCCCCGAGACCACCGGCAACGCCTACGACGCCGACGCCGGCGCCGAGATCCCGCGCGACTGGAACGCCGCCATCGCGGCGGCGCAGGGGTCGGCGTTCCTGAAGGACGCGCTGGGCGAGGAGATGCACCGGACCTTCACCGCCGTGAAGGCCGCCGAATACGCGCGCGTGGCCCGCACCATCCCGGACGTGGACTTCGACCTCTACCTCCACCGGGTCTGAGGGGCGCCTCGCCCCGGCGCCGCGCCGCGTCCGACCGATCCCCCGCCCCGGCGGGCCCAAGACGGAGAGCGCACGCGCCATGCCCCAGGACCGGACCCCGCCCGCCGCCGCGCCCGTGCGCGTGGCGATGATCGGCGCCCCCGCCCATCCCGCCTTCCTCGAGGCGATGGCGGGGGCGGAGGGCTGCGAGCTGGTCCGCATTCCGGCCGACGCCCCGGTCGAGACGGCGCTCGACGCGCTGGCGGGCTGCGACGCCTACTACATCACCTCCGCCCGCAACGAGCTGCCCGCGGCGCTGCACGTGGGCGAGGCGCTGCTCGACCGCGCCCCGCGCCTGCGCCTTGTGGCGAGCTACGGCGCGGGCTTCGACACCGTGGACGTCGCCGCCTGCACCCGGCGCGGGGTGGCGGCCTGCAACCAGGCGGGCGGCAACGCCGGCGCAGTGGCCGAACATGCGCTGGCCTTCCTCCTCTCGCTCTTCAAGCGCCTCCCCGAGGCCCGCGCCGCCATCGACCGGGGCGAGGCCGGCGACCGCGACCGCTGGATGGGGCGGGAGCTTTCGGGCCGCACCGTGGGCCTTGTCGGGCTGGGCCACACCGGCGGGCGGCTCGCGCGGCTGCTGGCGGCCTTCGACTGCCCGGTGCTGGCCTGCGACCCGTTCCTCGACGCGCAGACCTGCCGCGAGCGCGGGGCGGAGAAGGTGGAGCTGCCTGAGCTGCTCGCCCGCAGCGAGGCGGTGAGCCTGCATTGTCCGCTGGACGCGAGCACCCGCGGCCTGATCGGGGCCGAGGCGCTGGCGGCGATGCGGCCGGGCGCCGTGCTGGTCAGCACCGCGCGCGGCGGCGTGCATGACGAGGCGGCGGTGCTGGCGGCGCTCGCCTCCGGCCGCCTCGCCGGCGCGGCCTTCGACGTCTGGGACCGCGAGCCGCCGGCCCCCGACCATCCGCTGCTGGCGCATCCCGCGGTGATCGCGACCTCCCACCTCGCGGGCGTCACCCACGAGAGCCGGGAGCGGGTGGCGCGCATGGCCGCGGCGCTGTTCGCCGACTTCGCCGCCGGCCGCCCCCTGCCCCGCCTGCTGAACCCCGGCGCCCTGCGCTGAGCCTGCCGCACGCCCCTGCAGGCGTGCCGCGCATAGCCCGTCGCAACCTGGGGCGGAGCGCCCTGCGGGCCGCTAACTCATCAGGAATACGAACTTTTCTTGACAGGGCGAATGTCGCAGGGTCAACTTGTCGCAAGCTGAGGATCGCCGTCAGAGCGGCCCGGCGGAGGAAACGCCAAGGGGAGAGGATCATGTTCCATCTGAGATGGGGCGCCATGGCGCTCGCGCTCGCCGCATCCGCGACGGCCTACGCCGCGGGAGCGCAGGAGAAGTCGTCCCTGACGGTCGCGCTCGCCGCGGAGTCGACGACGATGGACCCCGCCAAGTACTCGGCAGGGGTCGACCAGTACTACATCGGCACGATGTTCGAGCAGCTCGTCCGGCCGGGCCCGGACGGCGAGCGGATGAACTGGCTGGCCGAGAGCTGGGAGGTCCTGGAGGTCGACGGCAAGCCGGTGATCGACGTGAAGATCCGCCCCGGCGTGACCTTCCACAACGGCGACCCGCTGACCGCCGCGGACTTCGAGTTCGCCTACGAGCGCCTGCGCGATCCCGCCGTCTCCCGCTGGCCGCACTACCAGGCCAACGTCTCGCAGTTCGAGATCATCGACGACCTGCACTTCAAGCTGCACTTCTCGGACGGGGACGCGAACTACGTCGCCAACTGGCTGCAGCTGTGGGCGATCCCGAAGAAGTACTTCCAGGAGGTCGGCGAGGAGGCCTTCGCCCAGAACCCGATCGGCACCGGACCCTGGGCCTTCGTCTCGCGCAAGGTGAAGGAGGAGCTCCGCCTCAAGCGCTACGAGGCCTACTGGAACACCGAGCATCACCCCACCGTCGACGAGCTGGTGATCAAGATCATCCCCGAGGACCTGACCCGCGTGGCGGCCTTCCGCACCGGCGACGTCGACTGGATCGACTCGGTGCCGCCGGCGATGATCGAGGAGATCGAGGCGCTGGACAACGTGGCCACCGCCAGCCGGGTGTCGGGCAACAACCTGTTCTTCGACATGGACATGGTCCCCGAGGACTCGCCCTTCCGCAAGCTGGAGGTCCGCCAGGCCGTCGCCTACGGCGCCGACATCGACGCGATCATCGAGCAGGTGCTGTTCGGCCAGGGCCAGCGCTACGTCGAGGTCGGCGAGGGCGAGACCGCCTACGACCCCGACCTGAAGCCCTATCCCTACGATCCCGCCAAGGCGATGCAGCTGCTCAAGGACGCGGGCTATCCCAACGGGTTCGAGACCAACTGCTACAACCTGATCACCCCGCGCGAGCCCAACATCAAGGAGATGGGCGAGGCCTTCTTCGCCTACCTCTCGGCGATCGGCATCCGCTGCAACATGAAGAACCTCGAGTACGGCGCCTGGATCAACGTCAACCGCCGCGCCGAGGACACGCCGCAGATGGAGGGGGGCATCCTCTCGCACATGTGGGGCCACGGGGTGCCCGGCGATCCCGGCACCGCCTGGAGCGGGCACGTCCACTCCTTCGTGCCGGGCAAGGGCTGGGGCTCCTACTCGCACACCGCGGGCTATCCCGAGATGGACGAGATGATCGAGGCCGTGAACAAGATCATGGACCCCGACGCGCGCGAGGCGGCGCTGAAGGAGATCGCCCGCAAGAAGCATGAGCTGGTGCTGGGCGGGGTGACCACCTACCGCCCGCTGGTCACCTTCGCCTGGCGCGAGGACAAGGTCAGCTACACGCCCTGGCCGCATCCCGGCTTCTGGCGGAACTTCCAGGAGATCGGCCTGAAGACGGATTGATCCTCGCGGCCGTCGGCGCGCGCGCGCCGGCGGCCGGTTCCTTCGCGACGCGGGATCCTTCCTCACCAGGGGCCGAACCATGCTGAGATATTTCATGCGCCGGATCGTGCAGGGCCTCCTGTCGATCGTCGGAGCGTCCATCGTGATCTTCGCGATCACGCGCCTCACCGGCGACCCGGTGGTGCTGATGCTGCCGCCCGAGGCGCCGCCCGACGTGATCGCCGCGCTGCGGGTCGAGCTCGGCCTCGATCTGCCGGTCTGGCGCCAGTACCTGGTCTTCGCGGGCAACGCGCTGCAGGGCGATTTCGGCCGCTCCTACCGCTGGGAGATGCCGGCGCTGGAGCTGGTGCTGGACCGGTTGCCGGCGACGATCCTGCTGTCGGCGGTGGCGCTGATGTTCTCGATGGCGGTCGCGATCCCTTTCGGGGTGCTTTCGGCGGTCAACCGCGGGGGCTGGATCGACCGCTTCGGCAAGGTCTTCGCCATGGCCGGCCAGGCGATGCCCAACTTCTGGGTCGGCCTGCTGCTGATCCTGGTCTTCGCCATCCACCTCGACTGGCTGCCGGCCTACGGGGCCGACACGCCGGTCCACGTCATCATGCCGGCGATCGCGCTGGGCTGGTACCCGGTGGCGGCGCAGACGCGCATCGTGCGCTCGGCGATGCTCGACGTGCTCGACAGCGACTACATCCGCATGGGCCGCAGCGTCGGCACGCCCGAGCGCGTGCTGGTGTGGAAATACGCGCTGCGCAACGCCGCCGTGCCGCTGGTGACGATGCTGGGCGTCTATTTCGCCGCCATGCTCGGCGGCTCCTTCGTGGTCGAGGTGGTGTTCGCCTGGCCGGGCCTGGGCCGCACCGTGGTCGAGGCGCTGTTCGCCCGCGACTTCCCCGTGGTGCAGGCGGGCGTCCTGTTCGCGGCGGCGATGTTCGTCGCGGCCAACCTGCTCGTGGATCTCAGCTACGGGCTCATCGACCCGAGGATTCGTCATGGCGGCTGAAGCGGACCTGCCCCCCGCCGCGACGCCGCGCCGGCGTTTCGGCTTCCGCCTGCCGGCCGCGGGCGCGCCGTGGTTCTCGGGCTTCATCCTGATCCTGCTGGTGGTCTGCGCGGTGGGGGGCGACGCGCTGACGCCCTGGAACCCTGCCGCGCTGGACCTGCGGGCCAACTTCCAGCCCCCGGTCTGGGCGGCCGAAGGCTCCTGGGCGCATCCGCTGGGCACCGACAACCTGGGCCGCGACATCCTCAGCCGGATCATCGCCGGCGCGCGGGTGTCGCTGGTGGTGTCGCTGTGGGCGATCGTGCTCTCGGGCGGGATCGGCTCGCTCGCGGGGATGATCGCGGGCTATTTCGGCGGCTGGGCCGACGCGATCATCATGCGGCTGGTCGACGTGCAGATGTCGATCCCGGCGCTGGCGCTGGCGCTGATCCTGGCCGCGGTGCTCGAGCCGGGGCTGGAGACGGTGGTGATCGTGATCGTGGTCACCTACTGGACCTGGTACGCGCGCATCGTGCGGGGCGAGATCCTGAGCCTGAAAGAACGGGACTACGTGGCGCTCGCGAAGGTGGCGGGCGTCAGCTCGTTCACCATCTTCCACCGCCATCTCGCGCCCAACATCGTCAACACGATGCTGGTGCTCGCCACGCTCCAGATCGGGCAGGTGATCATCTTCGAGGCCTCGCTGAGCTTCCTGGGCCTGGGCATCCAGTCGCCCGCGATCTCCTGGGGGCTGATGCTGGCGGACGCGCGGGCCTACCTGACCAACGCCTGGTGGGCGATCACCATGCCCGGCATCGCGATCATGCTGGTGTGCCTGTCGTCGAACCTGTTCGGCGACTGGCTGCGCGACGTGCTCGATCCCCGGAGGAAGCAGCTTTGACCCTGCACGCGGACCCCGCCCTGAAGGTCGAGGACCTGATCGTCGAGCTGCGCCTGCGGCGCGGCGCCCTGCGCCCGGTCGACGGCGTCAGCTTCGAGGTGGCCAAGGGCGAGACCCTGGGCATCGTGGGCGAGAGCGGATCGGGCAAGTCGATGACCTGCCTGTCGATCCTGCGCCTGCTGCCCCGGCCGGCGGGGCGCATCGCGCGCGGCTCGGTCCGGGTGGGGGGCGTGGACCTGACCACGCTCTCGGAGCGCGAGCTCGCCCGCGACTGGCGGGGGCGGCGGCTGTCGATGGTCACCCAGGACCCGATGACCTCGCTCAACCCGGTGTTCACCATCGGCGACCAGGTCGGCTCCCCCCTGCGCCACCACCGCATCACCCGCACCCTGCGCGAGACGCGGGCGAAGGCGGCCGAGGCGCTGGGACGGGTGCGCATCCCCTCGCCCGAGCGGCGGCTGGACGACTATCCCCACCAGTTCTCGGGCGGCATGCGCCAGCGCGCGGTCTCGGCCATGGCCATCGCCTGCGCGCCGGAGGTGATGATCGCGGACGAGCCGACCTCGAACCTCGACGTCACCATCCAGGTGAAGATGATCGAGCTCTACCGCGAGATCCAGCGCGAGACGGGCGTGGCCATCGTGCTGATCACCCACGACATGGGCGTCGCCGCCTCGATCTGCGACCGGGTGGCGGTGATGTACGCGGGCCGCATCGTCGAGCAGGGCCCGGCGCGGGCGATCTTCAAGAGCCCCGCGCATCCCTACACCCAGGCGCTGCTCGACTCGATCCCGCGGCTGGGGGCGCGGCGCCGCCGGCTCTACGCGCTCGGCGGCCAGCCCCCGGACCTGCTGGCGCTGCCGAAGGGCTGCCGCTTCGCGCCGCGCTGCCCCCGGCGGATGCCGAAATGCGACGCGGCCTATCCGCCGGAGTTCGCCCTGCCCGGCGGCCAGACCTCGGCCTGCTGGCTGAACGAGACGGAGACCGCCGATGCTGTTTGAAGCGCGCCGGCTGGTGAAGCGGTTCGAGGTGGGGGGCGGCCTGTTCTCCCGCGCCGGCCTCGTCCACGCGGTCGAGGACGTGAGCTTCGGGATCGAGCCGGGGCGCACCTTCGCCCTGGTCGGCGAGAGCGGCTGCGGCAAGACCACGGTCGCCAAGCTGATGCTGCTGCTCGAACGCCCGACCTCCGGCGAGGTGATCTACCAGGGGCGCGCCGTCTCCGCCCTGTCGGGGAGCGCGCTGAAGGAGTTCCGCAGCGAGGTGCAGGCGGTGTTCCAGGACCCCTATTCCTCGCTCAACCCCCGCCTGCGGGTGGGGCGCATCGTGTCCGAGCCGCTGCTGGCCCACAACCGCATGAGCCGGGCGGAGGCGACGCGCCGGGTGGAGGAGGCGCTGGACGTCGTCGGCCTGCCCCGGGGCGCCGCGCGGCTTTATCCGCACGAGTTCTCCGGCGGGCAGCGCCAGCGCATCGCCATCGCCCGCGCCCTGGCGCTGCGGCCCAAGGCGCTGGTGCTGGACGAGCCGACCTCGGCGCTCGACGTCTCGATCCGGGCGCAGATCCTGAACCTGCTGTCGGACATCCAGGAGGAGTTCGGCCTCGCCTACCTGATCATCGCCCACGACCTGGCGCTGGTGGAGCATTTCTCCCACGAGACGGGGGTGATGTACCTGGGCGCGATGGTCGAGCAGGGGCCGACCGAGACGGTGTTCGGCGCGCCGCGCCACCCCTACACGCAGGCGCTGCTGGCCTCGGCCCCGCATCCCGACCCGGACCGGCCGCCGGCCAGCGACGTGATCCATGGCGAGATCGGCTCGGCCCTGTCGCCGCCGTCTGGCTGCCGGTTCCATCCGCGCTGCCCGCACGCCTTCGCGCCCTGCAGCGAGACGGACCCGGAGGTCGTCGTCACCGCGCCGGACGCCTGGGCGCGCTGCCACCTGCTGACGGCGGAGGGCGCGCCGCGGCGGGCCGAGGCCGCCGCCACGCCCGATCCCCTGCCCACGGGGCGCCCCGCGTGACGCCCCGGCCCGACCGGCGGCGCGCCCCGCCCGGCGCGGCCCTGCCGCGCGGCCCCCTCGCGGGCCCGTGCGCGAGCCCCTGCGCGCGCCCCTCCCTTTCCGGCGACGCCTCCCGCGCCGCGACCACAGGAGCCCCCCGATGAGCATGTCCGCGCTGATGATCGCCAACCGCGGCGAGATCGCCATCCGCATCGCGACCGCGGCCCGCGACCTCGGCCTGCGCACGGCGACCGTCCACCCCCAGGACGACGCCGACAGCCTGCACGTGCGGCGCGCCGACGCCGCCGTGACCCTGCCCGGCCAGGGGCCGGCCGCCTATCTCGACGTCGCCGCGGTGATCGCCGCGGCGAAGGAGGCCGGCTGCGACGCGGTCCATCCCGGCTACGGCTTCCTCGCCGAGCGGGCCGACTTCGCCGCCGCCTGCGCGGACGCAGGCCTGGTCTTCGTAGGGCCGACGCCGGCGCAGCTCGATCTCTTCGGCGACAAGGCCCGCGCCCGCCAAGCCGCCGTCGCCGCCGGCGCGCCGGTCAACGCCGGCATCGACCGCCCCGTGACGCTGGAGGAGGCGCGCGCCTTCCTCGCCGATCTCGGCCCCGGCGGCGCGATGATGATCAAGGCGGTGGGCGGCGGCGGGGGCCGGGGCTCGCGCGCCGTGCTGAGCGAGGCGGAGGTCGAGGAGGCCTACGCCCGCTGCACCTCCGAGGCGCGGCTGGCCTTCGGGCGCCCCGAGCTCTACGTCGAGGCGTTCATTCCCCGCGCCCGCCATGTCGAGGTGCAGATCGTCGGCGACCGCCACGGCGCCGTCGCCCACCTGGGCGAGCGGGAATGCTCGATCCAGCGGCGTTACCAGAAGATCGTCGAAATCGCCCCCGCCCCCGGCCTCGACCCCGGCCTGCGGGAGGAGATCCTGGACGCCGCCCTGCGCATCGCGCGCAGCGTCGACTACCTCAACCTGGGCACGTTCGAGTTCCTGGTGGACGCCACCGGCCGCCCCGGCGCCCTGCCCTTCGTCTTCATCGAGGCCAACGCCCGCCTGCAGGTCGAGCATACGGTGACCGAGGCGGTGACCGGCGTCGACCTGGTGCAGACGCAGCTGAAGGTGGCCGACGGGGCGAGCCTGGCGGAGCTGGGCCTGGACGATCCCGCGGCCGCGGTTCCGCGGGGCTGGGCGGTGCAGACCCGGGTGAACCTCGAGACCATCGGCGCCGACGGCGCGGTGCGCCCGGGCGGCGGCCTGATCGAGACCTACGAGCCCCCGACCGGGCCCGGGATCCGCGTCGACGGCTTCGGCTACCGCGGCTATCGCACCAGCGGGCTCTACGACTCGCTGCTCGCCAAGGTGATCGCCCACGCTCCCGCGGGCGGGTTCGAGGCCGCCGCCCGCCGCGCCGAGCGGGCGCTGGCGGAGTTCCGGCTGGAGGGGGTGCGCGCCAACAAGGGCCTGCTGCGCGCGATCCTGGCGCATCCCGACGTGCTGGCCGGCCGCGCCCACACCCGCTGGGTGGACGAGGAGATCGCGGGCCTCGCGGCCGCCGCGCTGGAGCAGGAGGCGGCCGAGGCCGCGCCCGAAGCCGCCGCGCCCGCCGCCGGCGACGGCTACGCCGGCGCGCGGATCGACCGGGAGGATCCGCTCGCGCTCTTCGCCCACGACGCCGCCGCCAAGGCCGCGGGCGCGGCGGCGGTCGACGCCGGTCCGCCCACCAAGGACGGCGCGGTGGGCCTCGTCGCCCCCATGCAGGGCACCATCGTGACCATCGACGTGGAGCCCGGCGAGGCGGTCTGGGCCGGCCGCCAGGTGGCCCTGGTCGAGGCGATGAAGATGGAGCACGTGATCGTCGCCGACCGCTCGGGCATCGTGCGCGAAGTCACCATGAAGCCCGGCGACGTGGTCCGCGAGGGCTGGCCCATCGTCTATCTCGAGGAGGCCGAGGTCGAGGCCGGCGCCGCCGCCGACGCGGCCGAGGAGATCGACCTCGACCACATCCGCGCCGACCTCCAGGAAGCCATCGACCGCCACGCCTACACGCTCGACGAGAACCGCCCCGAGGCGGTCGCCAAGCGCCGCGCCCGCGGCTTCCGGATGCTGCGCGAGAGCATCGACGAGTTGTTCGACGAGGGCTCCTTCTCCGAATACTGGCCTCTGATCGTGGCGCACCGCCACTCCCGCCACGACATGGAAACGCTGCGCCGGACCACGCCCGCGGACGGCGTGGTGGCGGGCACCGGCTCGATCAACGGGGACAAGTTCTCCGACGACCGGTCCCGCGCCATCGTGGTGGCCTACGACTACACGGTGCTGGCGGGCACCCAGGGGCGCAAGAACCACTACAAGCAGGACCGGATGTTCGAGCTCGCGCATCGCTTCCGCCTGCCGGTGGTGCTGTTCTCGGAAGGCGGCGGGGGACGGCCGGGCGACGACGTCGACGGGCCGCGGGTGGCGCTGGACGTGACCACCTTCACCACCTTCTCCTCCCTCTCTGGCCTGGTGCCGATGGTGGGGGTGAACAACGGGCGCTGCTTCGCGGGCAACACGGCGCTTCTGGCCTGCTGCGACGTGATCATCGCGACCGAGGCCTCGACCATCGCCATGGGCGGGCCCGCGATGATCGAGGGCGGGGGCCTGGGCATCTACACGCCCGAGGAGGTCGGGCCGATGTCCTTCCAGGTGCCCAACGGCGTGGTGGACATCCTGGTGAAGGACGAGGCCGAGGCGGTCGCGGTCGCCAAGAAATACCTCTCCTACTTCCAGGGTCCGATCGACGAATGGACCGCCCCCGACCAGCGCCGCCTGCGCCACGTGGTGCCCGAGAAGCGCACCCGCCTCTACGAGATGCGCGACGTGATCAACCTGATCGCGGACGAGGGCTCGGTGCTCGAGATCCGGGAGAAGTTCGGGATCGGCATCATCACCGCCCTGATCCGGGTCGAGGGGCGGCCGATGGGGGTGATCGCCAACAACCCCCACCACCTGTCGGGGGCGGTGGACTCGGACGGCTCCGACAAGGGGGCGCGGTTCCTGCAGCTGTGCGACGCCTTCGACATCCCGGTGATCAGCCTGGTCGACTGCCCCGGCATCATGGTGGGCCCGGATCACGAGCGCACGGCGCTGGTGCGCCACTGCGCGCGGCTGTTCAACGTGGGCGCGAACATGACCACGCCGCTGTTCACCATCATCGTGCGCAAGGCCTACGGGCTGGGCGCGCAGGCGATGTGCGGGGCGGGGACGCTGGTGGGCTTCATGACCGTCGCCTGGCCCACGGCCGAGTTCGCGGGCATGAACATCGAGGGCTCGGTGAAGCTGGGCTTCCGCAACGAGCTGGCCGCGATGACCGACCCGGCCGAGCGCAAGGCCGAGTTCGACCGCCGCGTCGCCGAGGCCTACGAGACGGCGCGCGCGGTGAACGCGGTGGTGGGGGGCGGGGTGGACGACGTGATCGACCCCGCCGCCACCCGCGCCTGGATCGTCAACGGCCTGCGCCGCCTGCCCCCGGTCCCGCCGCGGACCGAGAAGAAGCACCGCTACATCGACACCTGGTGACCCTTCGGCCGCGCCCCGCGCCGGGCGCGGCCCGCCGCCCCCATCCGGCCCCGCCCGACCCGCCCCCGGCGGGGCCTCGCCAGCAAAGGACCGGGCCATGACCGACGTCGCGCGCCGCATCCCGCCCCGCGAGGACTGCGTCTTCCGCCACCTTCTGGACCTGCACGCCGAGCGCACGCCCGACGCGCCCTTCGCCGTCTTCGGCGGCGACGAGCCCGACTGGACCTGGGCCGACCTGCGCCGCAAGACGCTGGAGACGGCGAACGCCCTGCACGCGCTGGGGGTCCGGCAGGGCGACCACGTGCTGTCCTGGCTCGAGAACGGCCCCGCGCCCGTGCGCCTGTGGCTGGCGGTCAACCACCTGGGCGCGGTCTTCGTGCCGATGAACACCGCCTACAAGGGCGGGCTGCTGGAGCATGTGCTGCACCTCGCCGACGCGTCGGTGATGGTCTGCCACGCCGCGATGCTGCCGCGGCTGGCGGACGTGGACACGGGGCCGCTGCGCACGATCATCGCGCTCGACGGCCCGGCCGAGGCGCCGGCGCCGGGGCTGACGGTGCTGCCGGAGGCGGCGCTCTCGTCCGGCTCGGGGACCGAGGCGCCGGCGCTCGAGCGGCCGATCGAGCCCTGGGACGTGCAGACGATCCTGTTCACCTCGGGCACCACGGGGCCGTCGAAGGCGGTGCTGGCCTCCTACGTGCAGATCAACACCGGGGCGCGGGTGTCCTTCCCCACCACGGGCGCGGGCGACCGGGGGCTGGTGCACACGCCCCTTTTCCACATCACCGGCATGGCCAAGATCGCCTGGGCGCTGGCGACCGGCGGCTCGATCGCCGTGCTGGACCGCTTCCGCACCGACACGTTCTGGAGCGACGTGCGCCGCACCGGGGCGACCTTCGCGGTGATGATGGGCACCATCGCGACCTTCCTCGCCAAGCTCCCCCGCAGCGAGGACGAGATCCGCACCCCCCTGCGGCTGGCGCTGCTGGCGCCCTCGAACGCGGAGTCCGAGGCGCTGTGCCGGCGCGTGGGGCTCGACTTCTACTCCGTCTTCAACATGTCGGAGACGGCCTCCCCGATCATCACCCAGATCAACCCCGAGGTTCCCGGAACCTGCGGGCGCGCGCGCCCCGGGATGGAGGCGCGGATCGTGGATGCGAACGACGAGGAGCTGCCCGTCGGCGCGGTGGGCGAGCTGATCCTGCGCTCGGACGATCCGTGGGTGTTCTGCTCGGGCTACCACAAGAACCCGGAGGCGACCGCGGGCGCCTGGCGCAACGGCTGGTTCCACACCGGCGACGCCCTGCGGCGGGACGCGGAGGGGAATTTCTTCTACGTCGACCGGATCAAGGACGCGATCCGCAGGCGGGGGGAGAACATCTCCTCCTTCGAGGTGGAGATCGAGATCCAGGCCCACCCGTCCGTCGCCGAATGCGCCGCCGTGGCGGTGACCTCGGAGCATGGCGAGGACGACGTGCTGGTGGCGGTGGTCTCCGCCGCGGGGGCGAGCGTGGACCCGGCCGAGCTGCTCGCCTTCGCGCGGGAGCGGATGCCCCACTACATGGTCCCGCGGTTCTTCCGGGTGATGGAGGCGCTGCCCAAGACCCCCACGCTGAAGATCCAGAAGGCCGAGCTGCGCCGGCAGGGCCTGACCCCCGACGTCTGGGACCGCGAGGCCGCCGGCCTCTCGGTCAAGCGCGAGGCGGTGCGCTGAGGGCGCCCGGTTCGGGGGCCGCCAGGAAGGCGGGCGGGGTCAGAGCGGATCGAGCCCCGCCTCGGCCATCAGCGCCGCCGCCTCGCCTTCGACCAGCCGCTCCGAGCCCTCGCCCTTGATCGGCACCTTGCCGACCTCGAGCAGGAGGGGCGCCGCCAGAGGCGTGACGCCCTCGGCGCGGACGTGTCGGATGCGGCCGGCGGCGCGGGTCAGCATCTCCTCGATCCGGTCGAAGTCGACCAGGCCGCGCATCGCCTCCTCGCGGGTGATGCGCATCATCAGGTGATCGGGATCGTAGCGGCGCAGGGTGTCGTAGAGGATGTCGGAGGAGAAGGTCGCCTGCCGGCCCGACTTGCGCCCGCCGGGCTGGTTGCGCTCGATCAGCCCGGCGATGATGGCGGCGTTGCGGAACGTGCGCTTCATCACGGCGTTGTCGCCGAGCCAGGTTTCCAGCCCGTCGCGCAGGCCCTGGGGTTCGAAGAGGGGGGCGGGGTCCGTCACCTCCTCCAGCCCCCAGACCAGCAGGGCGTAGTCCGAGGAGACGAAGCCCAGGGGCGCGAGGCCCGCGGCCTCCATCCGCCGGGTCAGCAGCAGGCCCAGGGTCTGGTGGGCGTTGCGGCCGGCGAAGCCGTAGGCGCAGAGGTGATGGCGGCCCTCGCCGAAGCGGTCGCGTCGCCCGAAGGTCTCGACCAGCAGGCCCTCGCGCGGGGGGATCTCGGAGCGGTCGGCCTGCAGGCGCAGCCAGCTTTCGACGGCGGGGGGGAGGGTGGACCAGCGCTCGGGGCTTTGCAGCAGGTCCATCACCCGGTTCGACAGCAGCGTGGAGGTGGAGAACTTGGAGCCGCCGAACACCGCGATCTTGGGCTTGCGGCCGGGGGCGCGGGAGACCTCGAGCGTCAGTTCGCGGATCGACTCGAAGCGCACCACCTCGCCGCCGATCAGGAAGGTGTCCCCGGGGGAGAGGTTGGCGGCGAAGTCCTCCTCGACCTCGCCCAGCTTCGGCCCGCCGCCGCGCTTGCCCTTGAGGCGCACGCCGAGGGTTTCCGTGCCGACGATGGTCCCGAGGTTCATGCGGATCGGCCGGGTCAGGCGGGGATCGCGCAGGCGGAAGGCGCCGTCCGGCCCCTCGACCAGCCGCTTCCAGCGGTCGTAGGCGGCGAGCGCGTAGCCGCCGGTGGCGCAGAATTCGAGGCAGGCGTCGAAGTCGGCCCGCGTCAGGTCGGCGTAGGGGCCGGCAAGGCGCACCTCGGCGAACAGCGCATCCGGCTGGAACGGCCCGGCGCAGGCCGTCGCCAGGATGTGCTGGCAGAGGACGTCCAGGGAGGGGCGGCGTTCGGCCTCTCCGTCCAGGTCGTGTTCGCGCACGGCCTCGAGGGCGGCCTGGCACTCCAGCACCTCGAAGCGGTTCGCGGGCACGATCAGGGCGCGGGAGGGGGCGTTGTAGCGGTGGTTTGCGCGTCCGATCCGCTGCACCAGCCGCTTGACGTTCTTGGGCGCGCCCACCTGCACCACCAGGTCCACGTCGCCCCAGTCGATCCCGAGGTCCAGCGTCCCGGTGCAGACCACGGCGCGCAGGGCGCCCTCGGCCATCGCCGCCTCGACCCGCACGCGGGTCTCGCGGTCCAGCGAGCCATGGTGGATGGCGATGGGCAGGACGTCGTCGTTGACGGACCAGAGGGCCTGGAAGAACAGCTCCGCCTGGGCGCGGGTGTTGTGGAAGATCAGCGTGGTGCGGTGGCGGCGGATCAGGTCCATGACCTCGGCCGCGGCGTAACGGCCGCCCTGGCCGTACCAGGGCGGCGGAGTCTGCGAGGCCAGCATGGCGATGTCGGGCTCGGGCCCCGGATCGGCCGCCAGCACCCGGCAGCCGGCGGGCGAGAGCCAGCGGCCCAGCTTCGCGGGATCCTCGACCGTGGCCGAGAGGCCCGCGACGGTCAGGCCGGGCGAGAGGCTGCGCAGGCGGGCGAGCCCCAGCATCAGCTGGTCGCCGCGCTTGGATTCGGCCAGCGCATGCGCCTCGTCCACGATCACGCGGCTGAGGCCGGCGAAGATGCGCGGCGCGTCCTCGTAGGACAGCAGCAGCGCCAGGCTCTCGGGCGTGGTCAGCAGGATCTGGGGCGGGTCGGCGCGCTGGCGGCGGCGGGCGGACTGCTTGGTGTCGCCGGTGCGGTCCTCGACCCGCACGGTCAGGCCCATCTCCTCGATCGGCCGCTGGAGGTTGCGGCGGATGTCGGCGGCGAGCGCCTTGAGGGGCGAGACGTAGAGGGTGTGCAGCCCCGGCCGCGGCTGCCCCTCCAGCGCGACCAAGGAGGGCAGGAACCCCGCCAGCGTCTTGCCGCCGCCCGTCGGCGCCACCAGCAGGTCGGCCCCGCCCAGGCGGGCGTTCTCCAGCAGCGCCAGCTGGTGGGGATGCGGCGCCCAGCCCTGCCGCGCGAACCAGTCGGCGAAGCGGGGCGGCAGCAGGCTGGGATCGGGCGAGGGGGCGGCGTCCATGGCCCGCAGGCTACGCCCCGCGGGGAGGGAACGAAAGGGGATCGCGGCGACCGCTCCGCCCCTTTCCGCATCGGTCTGCAGGCGCCCTGCGGGCGGGCTTGGCTGCGTCGCGCCGAAGGCGCGGCGGCGCCCGACCTCGACGCGTCGCGCCGTTGGAGGTCGCCCAGCCCTCGCCGCCTGCGCCTTGACGCTCGCCGAAAGCACGAACGCCGGCCCTGCTGGACCGGCGTTCGCCATCCCGCTCCCGGGCCACGCGCGCCCTCGCCCGCCCCGCGCCGCGAGCCCCTCAGGACCCACGGGCGCGCGGCCCGACGCGGCGCCTCCGCGGCCGGCCGCTCAGCCCTTCAGCTTGCGGTCGCGCGTCGCCAGCAGCCGCAGGCGCAGGGCGTTGAGCTTGATGAAGCCGGCGGCGTCCTTCTGGTCGTAGGCGCCGGCGTCCTCCTCGAAGGTCACGTGCGCCTCCGAGTAGAGCGAGCGGTCCGACCAGCGCCCGACCACCGAGGCCGAGCCCTTGTAGAGCTTCAGGCGCACCGTGCCCTCGACATGCTCCTGGCTCAGGTCGATGGCGGCCTGCAGCATCTGCCGCTCGGGCGAGAACCAGAAGCCGTTGTAGATCAGCTCCGCATAGCGGGGCATCAGCTCGTCCTTCAGGTGCGCCGCCCCGCGGTCGAGGGTGATCTGCTCGATGCCGCGATGCGCCTGCAGCAGGATCGTGCCGCCCGGCGTCTCGTAGATGCCGCGGGACTTCATGCCCACGAAGCGGCCCTCGACCAGGTCGAGCCGGCCGATGCCGTGCTTGCGGCCGTACTCGTTCAGCGCGGTCAGGATCGTGGCCGGGCTCATCGCCTCGCCGTTGATCGACACGGCGTCGCCCTTCTCGAAGCCGACCTCGATGAACTCGGGCTCGTTCGGGGCGTCCTCGGGGTTGACCGTGCGCTGGTAGACGTAGTCGGGCGCGTCGACCGCCGGATCCTCCAGCACCTTGCCCTCGGACGAGGTGTGCAGCAGGTTCGCGTCGACCGAGAACGGCGCCTCGTTGCGCTTGTCGGTGGGCACCGGCACCTGGTGCTTCTCGGCCCAGGCGATCAGCGCGGTGCGCGAGGTCAGGTCCCACAGCCGCCAGGGCGCGATCACCTTGATGTCGGGGTTCAGCGCGTAGGCCGAGAGCTCGAACCGCACCTGGTCGTTGCCCTTGCCGGTGGCGCCGTGGGCGATCGCGTCGGCGCCGGTCTCGGCCGCGATCTCGACCAGGCGCTTGGAGATCAGGGGACGCGCGATCGAGGTGCCCAGCAGGTACAGCCCCTCGTAGACCGCGTTGGCCCGGAACATCGGGAACACGAAGTCCCGCACGAACTCTTCCCGAACGTCCTCGATGAAGATGTTCTCGGGCTTGATGCCCAGCAGCTCGGCCTTCTTGCGCGCCGGCTCCAGCTCCTCGCCCTGGCCGAGGTCGGCGGTGAAGGTGACGACCTCGCAGCCGTACTCCACCTGCAGCCACTTGAGGATGATCGAGGTGTCGAGTCCGCCCGAATAGGCGAGGACGACTTTCTTGGGCGCGGACATTGCGGGTCTCCGGGTTGCGGCCTTGGCGCCGCGGCCAGGCCGTATGCCTGACCGCGGGCGCGCCCGCGTTACCTCCGCCGCGTCGCGGGCGCAAGAGCGGGCGCCCCGGCGGCGGGTTTTCGGCGGCCCGCGACCGGGCGGAGGATCCGCCGCCCCGACCGGCGCGGCGCCCGCCCGGGGCGAAGGATGGCCTCGCGCCGACGGGGGCGCCCCCCCTTGCAGGCCGCGCGACGATCCCCACCTACGCCCCACTGCGCATGGACCCGCGTAGAAGGGAAATCTCAATCATGCTGGACACCTGGGCCCCGCTTCTGGGCGGGCTCGTCCTTCTCATGGCCGGGGGCGAACTCCTGGTCCGCGGCGCCGTGCAGGCCGCCGAACGGATCGGGATCCCGCCGCTGGTGATCGGCCTGACGCTGGTCGGCTTCGGCACCTCGATGCCCGAGCTGGTGACCTCCGTGCAGGCCGGCCTGAACGGCTCTCCGGGGATCGCCTACGGCAACGTCGTGGGCTCCAACATCGCCAACATCCTGCTGATCGCCGGGATCTCGGCGCTGATCTGCCCGGTGATCGTCGCCCGTTCGGCGTTGCGCCGGGACGCCGTGGCGATGCTTGCCGTCGCCGCCGGCTTCGCGGTCCTGGCCGCGACCCTGCCGATGGGGCGGGCGGTGGGCGCGGGACTGGTGGTCCTGCTCGTCGCCTACATCTGGTTCGTGATCCGGCAGGAGCGCGCCTCGGCCGACGGCGGGGCGATCCACGACAAGAGCGCGGCCCTCGTGGGGGCCGACCCCGGTCTCGCGCCCGACCCGTCCGCAAGGCGGCTGGTCCTGCCGCTGGTCATCGCGCTGGCCGGCCTGGCGCTGGTGGTGGCGGGCGGCGCGTTGCTGGTGAACGGCGCGGTGGCGCTCGCCCGCGGCTTCGGCGTCTCCGAGACGGTGATCGGTCTGACCATCGTCGCGGTCGGCACCTCGGCGCCCGAGCTGGTGACCTCGGTGATCGCGGCGCTGAAGCGGCAGGGGGACGTCGCCTTCGGCAACGTGGTGGGCTCCAACATCTACAACATCCTCGGGATCGGCGGCGTCACCGCGCTGATCGCCCCCTCCCACGTGCCGGCGGAGATCGTGCGCTTCGACGCCCCGGCGATGGTGGCGGTGTCGCTGCTGCTGGTGGTCTTCGCCGCCACCGGCCTGCGGATCGGGCGGCGCGAAGGGGCGGTCCTGGTCGCGGGCTACGCCGGCTACGTCTGGGCGCTGTGGCCCTGACCGCCGCCGCCTGCCGCTGGCGTTTCGCGGCGAAAGGGTCCAGAAATCCCCCCGGACGCACAAGAACGAAGGAGCGAGACGTGACCCAGGCGATGGGCGTGACCCGTCCCGTGATGACCGCGCAGGAGGCGCTGGCCGACGTGCAGGACGGGGCCACCGTGCTGATCGGCGGCTTCGGCGGCTCCGGCAACCCGGTCGAGCTGATCCACACCCTGATCGACCAGGGCGCGCGCGAGCTGACCGTGGTGAACAACAACGCCGGCAACGGCGAGGTCGGCCTCGCCGCCCTGATCCGCGAGGGTCGGGTGCGCAAGGTGATCTGCTCGTTCCCCCGCGCGGCCTCCTCCCACCATTTCAACGACGCCTACCTGTCGGGCAAGATCGAGCTCGAGACCGTGCCCCAGGGCACGCTGGCCGAGCGGATCCGCGCCGGCGGCGCGGGCATCCCCGCCTTCTACACCCGCACCTCCGTCGGCACGCCGCTGGCCGAGGGCAAGCCGGTCGCGACCTTCGACGGGCGCGAGTACGTGCAGGAGCGCGCCATCGTCGGCGACGTGGCGCTGGTGAAGGCGTCGCGCGCGGACCGCTGCGGCAACCTCCAGTTCCACCTCGCCATGCGCAACTTCGGCCCGATCATGTGCATGGCCGCCCGCTGCGCCGTTGTGCAGGCCGCCGAGATCCTCGAGCCCGGGGAGATGGACCCCGAGCAGGTGGTCACCCCCGGCATCTTCGTGAACCGCCTCGTCCACGTCCCCGACGCCGTGCAGGAGCAGGTGCTGTTCGAACAGGGAGCGCGCTACCCATGACCGACGCCGCAACCAAGGCGAAGCCCGCCGGCCTGAGCCGCAAGCAGATGGCCTGGCGCGCCGCGCAGGACATCCCCGACGGGTCCTTCGTGAACCTCGGGATCGGGATGCCGGAGCTCGCCGCGCAATACGTGCCCGACGGGCGCCGGGTGACCTATCACTCCGAGAACG
Source organism: Albimonas marina (assembly GCF_029223255.1). Taxonomy (GTDB): domain Bacteria; phylum Pseudomonadota; class Alphaproteobacteria; order Rhodobacterales; family Rhodobacteraceae; genus Albimonas. The sequence goes on along the minus strand of NZ_JARHUC010000004.1, from coordinate 182,236 downwards.
GCATCCTGGGCTTCGGCGAGGGGCCTGCGCCCGAGGACGTCGACTGGGACCTGATCAACGCCGGCAAGAAGCCGGTGACGCTCAATCCCGGCGCCTCGATCTTCCACCACGCCGACAGCTTCGCGATGATCCGCGGCGGGCATATCGACCTGGCCCTGCTGGGCGCCTTCCAGATCGCCCCCAACGGCGACCTCGCGAATTGGCGCGCCGGCAACGACGGCATCCCGGCCGTGGGCGGGGCGATGGACCTGGTCTCGGGCGCCAAGGAGGTGTGGTGCATCACCGAGCACACCACCAAGACCGGCGAACCGAAGCTGGTCGACGCCTGCTCCTACCCGCTGACCGGCATCCAGGTGGTGACGCGCATCTACACCAACCTCGGGGTGGTGCACGTGGTCGACCGCCGCTTCGTCCTGAAGGCCGTGGCCCCGGGCGTGAGCCCCGAGGAGGTGGCCGAGAAGACCGGCGCGCCCCTCGACATCTCCGGCGAGATCGAGGTCATCGCCCCGCCCGCCGCCTGACGCGCGGAACCGGCGCTCCGGGCCCGCCCCGGGGCGCCGCAGGGCGCATGTCGATGCGCCTGCGTCCCCTGCCCGGCGCAGCGCATTGAAATGCGCCCTACGCGGGCCGCTGCATGCTCCCGTCCCAGCGGCGGCGCAGCTCCAGCGACAGCAGCAGCGCCGCGCCCGACATCGCCGCGGCGATCCACCAGGCGCCGCCGCCGAACTGCGGGTAGACCAGCGCCGCGACCGCCGAGGCGCCGGCCATCAGCACGCCGGAGCCCAGCACCTGCATCACCGCCTGCGCCGCGCCGGCCAGCCGCTCGGGCGCGGCGGCCTGGATGAAGGCGATCGAACCCAGGTGCGCCGCCGCGAAGGTCAGCGCGTGGGAGCCCTGCAGGACCCACAGCAGCGGCCCCGTCGGGTCGAAGGTCATCGCCGCCCAGCGCAGCACCCCCACGCCGCCCGCCAGCGCGATGGCGCCCGGCGCGCCCAGCCGGCGGATCAGGGCGGGGCCGAAGAAGATCATCAGCCCCACCTCGACCAGCACCCCGAAGGCCCACAGCAGGCCGATGGTCTCCTCGGCCACCCCCAGCGTCCGCCAGTGGACCGAGGCGTAGACGTACTGCACCCCGTGGCTCGCCTGCGCGAAGCCCGACGCCAGGGCGAAGATCACGAAGAGGGGCGAGGCGACCAGCCGGCGCATCTCGCGCAACGAGGGCGGGGTCGCGCCCTGCACCTTGCCGCCCCCGGGGTGCGTGCCGCCCAGCCAGGCCGCCGCCCCCAGGTAGGCCACGATCGCCCACAGCGCCGCGTCGGCCCCCATCAGCGCCAGCGCGCCGCCCATGACGATGTTCATCACCAGGAAGCTGGCCGAGCCCACCGCGCGGGCATGGGCGTATTCGAAGCGGAAGCTGCGCGCCGCCGCCGCCCCCAGCGCGTCGCCGATGGGCATCATCGCCGAGAACACGCCCGCGGTCAGCATGGTCAGCGCCAGCAGCACCCAGGGCGCGCCGGCCACGAGGTGCATCAGGAACAGCACGGCCCCCGCCGCGCCGACCAGCGCCAGCGTCAGCCGCCGCGCCTCCATCCGGTCGGCGAGCACCGGCAGCGCCAGCCCCGCCAGCAGCCGCATCACGATGCCGGCCGAGGTGTAGGCGCCGATCTCGGCCTCGGTCAGCCCCCAGTCCTTCAGCCACAGCGGCCAGAACGGCAGGTAGACGCCCATCGCGCCGAAGAAGGCGACGTAGTAGCCGCCGGTGCGCAGGAACGGGCCGGAGAGGAACACCGGGCTCATCGCGCCCGCTCCGCCGCGGCGCGGGGCTCGGGACCGGCCGACGGAAGAGGCGTCGCGCGCCGGGCGGAGGCCGCGAAAGCGACCGCCCCGCGCGCGCGCGCCGCCCGACGCCCGTGGGCGCCCGCGCCGCCCGTGGCGCGTGCCGCACGGCCTTGCGCGCCGCCGGCGGCGCGCCGGAGGCAGGGCGTCGAGGTCTTCCGCTGGATCACGCCTCGTCCTTTCGTGGCGTCGAGGGGGGCGCGGCGGGGGCGGGGAAATGCGTCCGCCACAGCCGCTCGGCCTCGGCCATATCAGCCGGCGTGTTGATGTTGAAGAAGGGATCGGGCCCGCCGCGCGCCTTGATGCGCGCCTGCGCCAGCCCGTGGCGATCCGCCCAGGCGCCGACCTTGCGCAGCCCCCCGCCCAGCGCCGCGCGCAGGTCCTCGCGCAGGGCCGTGGGCCAGAGGCCGACGGCGGGCTGCGGGGCCCAGCCGCCGGGCCGCCCCGGATCGGGGGCGGCCGCGAGCGCCCCGGGCGCGCCCTCGGCCCGGGCGGCCTCGGCCAGCCGCGCGATCAGGTCCATAGGCAGGAAGGGCGTGTCCCAGGGGACGGTCGCGACCTGCGCCTCCCCCAGCTCCGCCGCCCAGTCGAGCGCGGCGAGGATCCCCGCCAGCGGCCCCGGCCGCCGCCCGCCGGGATCGACGAAGGCGTCGGGCAGGACCGGCAGGCCCCATTCCGCGAAGCGGGCGGGGTCGCCGTTGGCGCTCAGCGCCAGCGCCCCCGCCTGCGGGGCCAGCCGCGCCAGCGCATGCGCCAGCAGCGGCCGGCCGCCCAGCGTCGCCAGCCCCTTGTCCCCGCCGCCCATGCGCCGGGCCTCGCCGCCGGCGAGGATCGCCGCGGGCGGGCGCCTCATGGGCGGCCCGCGCAGTCGCGCCGGCCCGGTCGAAATGGCGGTCGGGACGATGAGGGATGGCGATGTCGCGGCTCACGATCCGTGAATTGCACGGGCCCGGCCCCCACGGTAAGGAACGCTGACGAAGCCCCCCGCAACGAAGACGGCCCGCTTCGGGGCCGGGAGACCATGCGCAGGATGAGCGACCCGGCGCCGCGCCGCAACCCGTCCGACCCGCCGCGCGCGGCCGCAGGCCCGGCGGCCTCCGCCGTCGAAGACCCGGCCTTCGCCGGCCCCACCTGGCGCGTGGCGGTCGAGGGGGCGGTCGCCTCCCTGCCCTTCATCGTCACCGCGGTGCCCTTCGGCATGCTGTTCGGCACCGTGGCCGCGGCCGCCGGCCTCGACCCGGTGAAGGCGATGGTGCTGACCGTCTCGGTCATCGCCGGCGCCTCCCAGTTCGCGTTCATCGAGCTGATGTCCGACCAGGCCCCGACGGTGGTCGCGGTGCTGGCGGCGCTGGCGGTGAACCTGCGCATGGCGATGTACTCGGCCTCCCTCGCGCCGCACCTGGGCCCGGCGAAGGGCTGGGTGCGCGCGATCGCGAGCTTCTTCGTGGTCGACCAGGTCTACGGCCTGTCGATGCGCCGCTGGTCGGTGATCCCGCACGAGCCGCTGCCCCGCAAGCTCGCCTTCTACTTCGGCGCGGCCCTGCCGATGAGCAGCGCCTGGGTGGGCAGCTCGGCGCTGGGCCTGGCGGTGGGCGGGGCGATCCCCGAGGGCCTGCCGGTCGACTTCATCCCGCCGGCGATGTTCCTCGCGATCGTGGCGCCGATGATCCGCGGCACGGCCAACATCTGCGCCATGGCGACGGCGGTGGGCGCCTCGCTGGCGCTGGCCTGGATGCCGTGGAACCTGGGCCTGATCGTCGCCGCCGCCATCGGCATGGGCGTGGGCGCGGCGGTGGAGCTGCGCCTCGCCCGCCGCGCCGCCGCGCGCGGGGGCGCCCGTCCGGCGGAGCCCGCCGGCGCCGTCCCGGCCGCGGAGGGTTCGCGATGATCACCGCCTCCGACGCCACGCTCTGGGCCGCGATCGCGGCGCTGGGCGTGTGCACCTATCTGATCCGCTGGTCCTTCATCGGCCTCGCCGGGGGGCGGGAGTTCCCCGAGTGGGCGATGCGCCTGCTGCGCTACGTGCCGGTGACGGTGATCCCCGCGATGGTGGCCCCGATGGTCGCCTGGCCCCGCGCGCTGGAGGGCGAGACGGACCCGTTCCGGATCCTCGCCGCCCTGACGGTGGTGGCGGTGGGCATGGCCACCGGCCGCCTGATGCTGTCGATCGTCGCCGGCGTCGGCCTGCTCCTCCTCCTCCAGGCCCTGTTCTAGCTCCACGCCCCGTTCCAGGCGCCCCGGCGCGACGCCCAAGGCCCGCGCGGAGCGCCTGTTCTTCGGAGCCGTCCGTCGCTGATGCCGTTAAGAGCGAGTCGGCTGGAGGGGTCAGGGATCGCGAAGCGACCCCGCGCTCTGCGCGGGGCTTGTCCTTGACCCCTCCCGCCGACTCGCTCAGGCATCTTCAGCGACGGACGGCTCCGAAGGACAGGCGCGGCCCCTGTTCTTTGGTGAGCTCCCGAAGCGGCCTTCCGGGCGCGCAAGCGCCCCCGCGCAGCGGCCAGCCGACGAGCCCCGCCTCGGAGGCCTCCCCCGTCCCCGCTCTTGCCCCCTTCGCCGCAGGGCGCCACGGTTCCTCCCCTGTCCCGCCCCTTGACGGAGCCTTCCCCCGGATGCCGAGCCTTCCCGCCGCCGACCCGCGCCTCGCCCATGGTCTCCGTCCCTGGGCCGAGCTCGCGCCCGCGCTGGTCGAGGTCGCCGCCGGCCGCGCCCCCGCCGACCTGGTGATCCGCGGCGGCGTCTGGGCGAACGTGCATTCGCGGGAGCTGATCCCCGGCATCGACCTCGCCGTCCTCGGCGGCCGCTTCGCCTATTGCGGCCCGGACGCGAGCCCCTGCATCGGCGAGGACACCTGCGTGATCGAGGCGCGCGGCCGGATCATGAGCCCTGGCCTGGTCGACGCGCACATGCATGTCGAATCCGGCATGCTGACGCCGACCGAGTTCGTGCGCGCCGTCGCCCCCCACGGCTCCACCACCCTCTTCGCCGACCCGCACGAGATCGCCAACGTCATGGGCCTCGAGGGCGTGCGTCTGATGCATGACGAGGCGATGGTCCAGCCGATCAACGTCTGGATGCAGGCGCCGTCCTGCGTGCCCTCCGCCCCCGGGCTGGAGACGCCGGGCGCCGAGCTGGGGCCCGAGGAGATCGCGCAGATGATGACCTGGCCCGGCATCGCGGGCCTGGGCGAGGTGATGAACTTCCCGGGCGTCGCCGCGGGCGATCCCAAGATGATGGGCGAGATCGCCGCCGCCATGGCCGCGGGCAAGACCGTGGGCGGGCACTACGCGTCCCCCGCGCTCGACCGCGCCTTCCACGCCTACGCGGCCGGCGGCCCCGCCGACGACCACGAGGGCACCCGGCCCGAGGACGCCGTGGCCCGCGTCCGGCAGGGGATGGCGGCGATGTTGCGCCTCGGCTCCGCCTGGTACGACGTGGCGGCCCAGGTGCGCGCGGTGACCGAGGCCGGGCTCGACACCCGCAAGCTGATCCTGTGCACCGACGACTGCTACGCCCCCACCCTGGTGCGCGAGGGGCACATGGACCGCGTCCTGCGCCACGCCATCGCGCAGGGGCTGCGCCCGATGACGGCGCTGCAGATGTGCACCGTCAACGCCGCCAGCCACTTCGGGCTGGAGCGGGAGATCGGCTCCATCGCCCCCGGCCGCCGCGCCGACGTGGTGCTGACCGACAGCCTGGTCGAGTTCCGCGCCCGGACGGTGATCTGCCGCGGCGAGGTGGTGGCCGAGGGCGGAGAGATGCTCGCCCCCCGCCCCGGCTTCGCGTGGCCCGCGAAGGCGAAGGACACCGTGCGCCTCGCCCGCGCCGCCGCGCCGGAGGATTTCCGCATCGAGGCCCCCGCCGGCGCCAACTACGCCCGCGCGCGGGTCATCGGCGTGGTCGAGAACCAGGCCCCCACCCGCGCGCTGGAGGCGGAGGTTCCGGTGGTCGACGGCGCCCTCGCCCCCGAGGCCGCGCCGGGGGACCTGTGCCGCATCGCGGTGGTCGAACGTCACCACGGCACCGGCGAGATCGCCAACGCCCTGGTCTGCGGCTTCGGCTACGACGTCCCCTGCGCGGTCGCCTCGACGGTGGCGCACGACTGCCACCAGGTGATCGTGGTCGGCCGCTCGGCGACGGACATGGCGCGGGCGGTGAACCGGCTGATGGAGATCGGCGGCGGCGCCTGCGTGTGGAAGGAGGGCGCGGAGCTCGCCTGCGTGCCCCTGCCCGTCGCCGGCCTGATGTCCGACGCCCCCGCCGAGCAGGTCGCCGCCCAGGCCGAGGCGCTGGCCCAGGCCCTGCGCGACTGCGGCTGCGAGCTCAACAACGCCTTCATGCAGCACTCCCTGCTGGCGCTCGCGGTGATCCCAAGCCTGCGGATCTCCGACAAGGGGCTTGTCGACGTGGAGACCTTCGAGCTGACCGACGTCCTGATCCCGTAGGGCGCATTTCAATGCGCCTCGGCTCCGGGGCGGCGAGGATGGCGCAGGGGCCGGCGCACGGGCGGCGCACCGACATCCGTCCGGCCGCGCCTCAGGCGTGGGCGCCCTGGCGCATCCGCATGATCTCGTCGTAGGCGTCGTTCACCGCGGCGAGGCGCTGGGTGGCGAGGCGGACGGCCTCCTCGGGCACGCCGCGGGCGATCATCCGGTCGGGGTGGGTCTCGCGCACCAGCCGGCGCCAGGCGCGGCGGATCTTGTCGTTGGAATCCTCGGGCGCCACGCCCAGGACCTCGTAGGGATCGGGCGGCGCGCCGGGGGCGTAGCGGGCGTGCAGCGCGCGGAACACCCGCTCGGGCAGGGCGAAGATCTCCCACACCCGGCGCAGGAACGCCTCCTCGTCGGGGTGGAACTCGCCGTCGGCGGCGGCGACGTGGAACAGCCCCTCCAGCAGGTCCTCGAGCGGGGCCTTGCGGTCCCCGAACATCCGCGCGACCGAGGCGGCGTAGCCCTCGAACCCGGCCACGTCGGTGCGGGCCATGTTGAAGATCCGGGCGGCCTGCCGCTCGGCGCTGGGGGGGATGTGGAACACCTCCCGGAAGGCGGCGACCTCGTCGCGGGTGACCTGGCCGTCGGCCTTGGCCATCTTGGCGCCCAGCGCGATCACGGCGATGGCGAAGCCGGCCGTCTGCTCGGGCGGCGTCTTCAGCCGCGCGAACACGTCGGCGAGGGTCTCCCCCTCGCGCAGGGCGCGCAGCGCCTCGGCTATCCTCGTCCAGATCGACATGACGGCATCCTAGCGGCGACGGGCGCGTTCCGCGACCCGTCCGAGGGCGGTTGCGGCGGCAGGTCCCGCCCGCGGACGCGGGCGGATCGGGGGCGCGGAGCGCGGCCTTCGGGCTCAGCCCGGGCGGACCTCGCCTTCCCAGCGCTGCACCTCGCCGGCCACGCCCACCCAGGCGCCGGGGACCTGCAGCTCGCGGCCCAGCACGCGGGCGGGGTTGGTGGGGGGCGGGAACACGAGGCCCGCGCCCATCTCGCGGTTGAAGCCGAAGCGGCGGTAGTAGGGCTCGTCCCCCACCAGCGCCACGCGGGTCCAGCCGAGCTCCCCCGCCGTCTCCAGCGTCCGCCCGATCAACAGGGCCGCCAGCCCCTCGCCCTGGCGGGTGGGGTGGACGGCGACGGGGCCCAGCAGCAGGCAGGGGATGCGCGCCGGCCCGATCTGCACGGGCCAGTAGCGGATGGCGCCGGCGACCGCGTCGTATTCGTCGCGGGCCAGCACGCACAGCTCGGGGATCGGCGCCACCCCCTCGCGCAGGCGGTAGGAGCTGAGCGCGGTCCGCCCGGGCGCGAAGCAGGTGTCGTAGAGCCATTCGACCTCCGCCTCGTCCTGCGGACGCTCGCGCATCAGTCGGAACATGGGCGAAGATCCATCGGCTGGGGAGGGGCGGCGACCGGGCGGCGCGCCCGGAGCGGGGAGAATGCGATGGGCCCCGTAGCATGTCCCGCGCGTTCTCGTCTAGAACGGGCCCCGACGCATCCCCCCCGCTCCGGGGACCGAGCCGCGAAGGAGATCCGCGTGCAGTACCGCATCCGTGACGGACATCCCCTGCCCCACAACCCGTTCAAGGCGATCGTGGCGCCGCGGCCGATCGGCTGGATCTCGTCCGTCGACAAGGCGGGCCGGGTGAACCTCGCCCCCTACTCGTTCTTCAACGGCGTGGCGGACGACCCGCCGATGGTCATGTTCTCGATCAACGACCGCAAGGTCGGCCGCCGGGACGAGACCAAGGACACCCTCGTCAACGTGCGCGAAACCGGGGAGTTCGTGGCCAACGTGGTGGGCTGGGAGCTGCGGGACGCGATGAACCTGACCTCGGGCGCCTACGCGCCGGACGAGGACGAGCTGGCGATGGCGGGCCTGACCGCCGCCCCCAGCCTCGAGGTCGCCGCCCCGCGCATCGCCGAGGCGCCCGCCTCGATGGAGTGCCGGCTGGTGCAGGAGGTGGTGCTGCCCCACGGCGACCGCTCCCTGGAGAACGTGATGGTGATCGGCGAGGTCGTCGCCGTCCACATCCGCGACGAATTCCTGACCGAGGGGATCTTCGACCTGACCAAGGTGCAGCCCGTCGCCCGCTGCGGCTACAAGGACTACGCCGTGGTGCGGGAGCTGTTCTCGATGACCCGCCCCGGCGGCGGCGACGCGGGGAACATGAAGCCGTGAGCGCGGCGGCCGCGAAGCCCTTCGGCTGGGGGGACGACGTGCGCGACTTCATCCGCACGATCCCCGACTTCCCCAAGCCGGGCATCCAGTTCCGGGACGTGATGCCGCTGTTCGGCCACCCCCGCGGCCTGCGCGCCGCGGTGGACCGGCTGGTGCAACCCTTCGCGGGCGAGCGCATCCAGCATGTCGCGGGGCTGGAGGCGCGCGGCTTCATCATCGGCGGCGCCTGCGCCCACCAGCTCTCGGCTGGGTTCCTGGCGATGCGCAAGCAGGGCAAGCTGCCCGGGCCGCGCCTCGCCCAGTCCTACGCGCTGGAATACGGCGAGGCGGTGCTGGAGGTGCACGACGACGCCATCGAGGCCGGCGAGCAGGTGCTGATCGTCGACGACCTGCTGGCCACCGGCGGCACCGCCGAGGCCGCGGTGAAGCTGATCGAGCGGCTGGGCGGCGAGGTGGTCGGGGCCGCCTTCGTGGTCGACCTGCCCGACCTCGGCGGCCGCGCGCGGCTGGAGCGGATGGGCGTGCGCGTCCATGCGTTGTGCGCCTACGAGGGCGACTGAACCCGCCCGGCAAGCTTCCGCAAACCCTGTTTCCCGTCCCGCCCCCGGCGCCGGTAACCTTTGCTGAACCCCGTTCGGTCCACAAAGGCCCTGCGCCGGGATGCGCGACGCCGTGCGCGAAGCGGCGTCGCTCCGTCCCGGAGGCGTGTTCCGATGGACGCGGCCCCGTGCGTATCGGCGGCGTGGGAGCGTATGGGGTGAGTGGCGTTTCGTTTGCCGGCGGGGCCGGCGTCCATCACGACGACAGGCGGCCGGGCGGGAAAGCGCATGGCCGCAGACAGGGCTCCCGAGGCCGCCTTCGGCGCCGAGGCCGCGGCGCCCGGCGATAGGGGCGCCGCAGGTCGGCTTTGGCCGCTAGCCTGCACTGGCGAGCGCCGGCAGGTTCCGCTGACCGTCGCCGGCGTGGCGTCGGCAATCGGCGAGGTGGGGACGGCCGGTCCTTCGCCCCGCTCCGGATCCTCGCCTCTCTCCGCCGGCGTCAGGCGTCGAGCAGGATCTCGAACCCGCCGCTGATCATCCGTCGCAGGTCGAGCCCGCCGCCGCCCATGGCCGAGGTCAGGCGGGGGTCGGCCATCGCCTTCTCCCAGCCCGCGTCCCGCACCGCGCGCGAGGGCCACTCGATCCACGAGAACATCACCGTCTCGCCCTCCTGCGCGGCCACGGCGCGGCGCATGTCGGTGCGCTTGCCCTCGGGCACGTCATCGCCCCAGCCGTCGACCACGCGCAGGGCGCCGGCCTCCATCAGCGCCTCGGCGACCTTGGCGGAACGCTCGACGGTCGAGGCGCGCGCGTCGGAAGGGGCAGGCATGAGGGCGCCGTCCACGTAGGCCGCGCCGCCCGCGGCGCCGGTCTCGGACACGCGCTCGAACCCGCCGTAGATCAGGCGGCCGCCGTCGAAGGGCATCTCCGCGGCCATCGCCTCCATCCGCGGATCCTCCATCATCGCCTTGTGGCCCGCCTCGCAGGCCTCTTTCGAGGGCCATTCGATCCAGGAGAAGACCACCGTCTCCGAGGGCTCGGCGGCCACGGCGCGGCGCAGGTCGGTGACCTCGCCGTCCTGCACGTCATCGCCCCAGGCCTCGACGATGCGCACCGCGCCCATCTCCCGGAACAGGGCCGCGGCCTCGGCGGCGTGATCGGCGTAGGCCGAGCGATTCCCGGTGGGGACGGCGCAGACGAAACCCGAACAATAGCTCATGAATTCTCTCCCTTCGGCCCCGGAGCGCGGCGGCCGCGCGCCGGGTTGACTGAATCAGTTGATATCAACATAATCACTCCATGTCCATCGAACAGACCGCAAACCCGAGCCCTCCGCCGCCGCCCCGCCCGCCCTACGCGGTGACGGCCGAGGTGCGCGACCGCTGCCTGTGCCTGGCCGCGCAGCGCGCCGCCCGGGCGCTCGCGCGCCGCTTCGACGAGGCGTTCCGCCCGCTCGGCCTGACCAACGGCCAGTATTCGCTGCTGATGTCGCTGAACCAGCCCGCGCCCCCGCCCATGGGACGGATCGCGGCGTTCCTGGCGATGGACCGCACCACCCTGACCGCGGCGCTGAAGCCGCTGGTGCGCCGCGGCCTGGTGCAGGTCGAGCCCGACCCCGAGGACCGCCGCAACCGCCTGCTGATCCTGACCGACGCGGGGCGCGACCTGCTGGAGGCCGCCGTGCCGATCTGGATCGAGACCCACGCCGCCGTGGACGCGGAGCTGGCCGAGGCCGGCTCCGCCCCAGCGGACCTGCGCGCGGGCCTGTGGACGCTGGCCTGAGCCGGCCCCTCAGCCCAGAACGGCGCCCGGGTTCATGATCCCGTGGGGGTCGAGCGCCGCCTTGATCGCGCGCATCGCCGCCAGCTTCGCCGGATCGCCGTAGCGCACGAGATCGTCGGTCTTGAAGCGGCCGATCCCGTGCTCGGCGCTGATCGAGCCGCCGTGGGCGTCCGCGAGGTCATGCACGATCCGGGTCAGCGCGCCCTTCGCTTGGGCATATTCGTCCCGCGTCCGCCCGACGGCGGGGAACAGGTTGTAGTGCAGGTTGCCGTCGCCCAGGTGGCCGAACGGGTTGATGCGCAGGTCGGGCGCGACCTCGCGCAGCTTCGCCGGCGCCTCCTCGCAGAACCGCGCCACGCGGCTGAGCGGCAGGGAGATGTCGTGCGAGGCGACCGAGCCCACCTTGCGGTTCCCCTCGGGGATCGACTCGCGCAGGCGCCAGAACTCCGCCCGCTGCTGGTCGGACTGCGACAGCGCGCCGTCGGTGGCGAGCCCGTCCTCGAAGGCCTGCGCCAGCGCCCCCTCCAGCGTGTCGGCGACGCCCGAGCCCTCGCCGCCCCCGACCTCCATCAGCACCGACCACTCGGGGACCGGATCGACGGGGCAGCGGGTTCCGGGCACATGCTCCAGCGCGAAGCCGATGCCGACGCCCGAGAGCAGCTCGAACGCCGTCAACTGCTCGCCCACCGCGCCGCGGATCCGGTGGAGCAGCGCCAGCGCGGCGTCGGGGGAGGGGACGGCGACGAAGGCCGCCTGCATCTCGGCCGGGCGCGGGAACAGGCGCAGGCAGGCGGCGGTGACCAGGCCCAGCGTGCCCTCGGAGCCGATCAGCAGCCCCCGAAGGTCGTAGCCGGTGTTGTCCTTGCGCAGCCGCTTGAGCGAGCGCAGGACCGAGCCGTCGGGCAGCACCGCCTCCACCCCCAGGCACAGGTCGCGGGCCATGCCGTAGCGCAGCACGTTCAGCCCGCCCGCGTTGGTCCCCAGCACTCCCCCGATGCGGGCCGAACCCTCGGAGGCGATGGAGAGCGGGAACAGCCGCCCCGCCGCCTCCGCCGCGGCCTGCGCGTCGGCCAGGATCACGCCCGCCTCGACGATCATCACGTCGTCGTCGGGGTTCACCTCGCGCACCCGGTTCAGGCGGTCGACCGAGACCACCACGCCCTCGATCCCCTCCGGCCGCTGGCCGCCGCCGACCAGGCCGGTGCCGCCGGCATGGGGGACGATGGCGACGCGGGCCTCGGCGCAGCGGCGCACGATCTCGGCGGCCTCCTCGACCGTGCCGGGGCGCAGCACGGCGGCGGCGCGGCCGGGGGCGAGGTCGCGCTGGTCGCGCAGGTAGGGGGCCGCCTCCCCGCCCTCCCGCAGGCCCGCCGGGCCCAGCAGGTCGCGGAGGCCGTCAAGGAAGGCGGGGGTCGGGGCGCGGAGATCGGTCATGAACGGCTCGGGCGGCTGGAGCGGGAGGGGGTCAGGGCGCGGGGTCGGCGAACGGGTCGGCCAGGGGATCGGCGCGCGGCGCGGCGGCCCGGCGCAGCCGGTCGTTGACGGCGAGGCCCAGCCCCGCCTCGGGCACCGGCGCCACCGCGATGGTCCCCGCGCCGCCCATCGCCGCGTCGAGCGTGCGCAGATGGGCGAAGAGGTTCGCCGCCGCCTCCGCCGGATCGCCGGCGGGGGAGAGGTTCAGCGCAGGCCCGGCGGCCTCGGGCCCCGGCCCGAAGCCCAGCCAGCCCTCGCCCGCCCGCGGCGCTTCCGCGTTCAGCCGCAGGGCCGCGCCGGGCGCGTAGTGCGAGGCGAGCATCCCCGGCGCGAACAGCGCCGGCTTCGCGCCGGCCGGCGCCTGGCCGTGGGACGAGGCCCCCTCGCCCGCCGGCCAGGCGCCGCAGGTCGCCGCGATGGTTTCCAGCGCGAGGCCGCCGGGGCGCAGCAGCACGGGCGTCTCGCCCTCGAAGCCCAGGATGGTGCTCTCGACCCCCACCGGGCAGGGGCCGCCGTCGAGGATGGCGTCGATCCGCCCGCCCAGCCCCTCGGCCACGTGGTCGGCGGTGGTGGGCGAGACCTTGCCCGAGCGGTTGGCCGAGGGCGCCGCCACCGGCGCGCCCGTCGCCGCGAGCAGGGCGCGGGCCAGCGGATGGGCCGGCACGCGGATCGCGACCGTGGGCAGGCCCGCCGTCACCGCGGGCGCGAGCTCCGCGTCCGGGCGGCGCGGCAGCACCAGGGTCAGGGGGCCGGGCCAGAAGGCCTGCGCGAGGGCGCGGGCGGCCTCGGGGAACACCGCCAGCCGCTCGGCGGCGGCGAGGTCGGGGACGTGGGCGATCAGCGGGTTGAAGCTGGGCCGGCCCTTGGCCGCGTAGATGCCCGCGGCGCTTTCCGCCCGGTCGGCGCGCCCGCCGAGGCCATAGACCGTCTCGGTCGGGAAGGCGACGAGGCCGCCTTCGCGCAGGATCGCGGCCGCGCGCGCGACGCCCGCCGGGTCGCCGGCCAGGCGCTCGGTCGCCCTTTCGGGCCAGTCGTCTGCGGGACGTCCTGCGCTCATCGGGCCCTCTCGCCGCCCGTCGGGCGCCAGAGGCGGCGCGGGGCGGAGGCCGCGATCATTGCCGCAGGCCGGGGGCGGGGGGCAAGTGCGGGCGAGGTCGCGCCCGGCCCCGACGAGGCCCCCCTTTCAGGATTTGCGCGGCGGGGGATCGAGACGATTGCGCTCGCCGGGGTTGGCCGCGAGGTGCGCCGCCCGCCCCGCGGTCAGCGCCGCGGCCATCGGCGCCCCCGCGCGCAGGCGGCGCAGGCAGGTGACCAGGTCCACGTGGCGCTTCGGCTCGTCCGCCAGGTCCGCGAGCAGCGAGGCGAAGGCCCAGGGATCGAGCGCCGAGGCGGCGGACTGCATGAAGGCCCCCACCTCGCCCGTCTCGTCGTAGCGGGCCAGCGCCGCCTCGCAGGCCGCCACGTCGGTCGAGCCCAGCCGCCCGCACACCGCCGGGCGCGCCGCGTAGACGCGGCACAGCCCGTCCGCGCCCAGCGCGGGGCAGGCGCGAGGGTGGGGCGGCGTCTCCTCGGGCAGGTGGCGCAGGATCTCCCAGGCGGCGCGGACCTCCCCCGGCAGGGCGGTGACGCGGGCGTTGATCGCGCAGCACATCCAGCAGCCCGCCCCGCAGGCCCAGTCGTCGCGCCGCGCCTCGACCCGCGCCTCCAGCGCCGCCAGCGGCCCCGGCAGCGCCGGCGCCGTCCCCGCGAGGCGGGCGAGCAGCGCGGCGAGGTCCTCCTCCCCCAGGGCGGCGGCCGGCGTCCCCTCCATCACCGCGGTCGAGAAACGCTTCCAGGGCGCGCCGGTGCGCACCGCCTCGGCGGCGAGGTCCAGCAGGACGCGGGCCGAGGCCTCCTGCAGCAGGGCGGTCACCACCTTCTCCCGCGGGCGGGCGATCAGCGCCTGGAGGCCCGCGATCAGGCCGGCGTAGCGCTCCCGGTCCGCGGGCGAGAGGCGGGGGGAGGGCGCGATCCAGTCCGGCAGCGCGGGTTTCGCCTTGCCGGGCCGAGGGGCGCCGGGGCGGGAGGGGCGTCCCTTCAGCATCGGGCGCGGCCGGGACGGGGGGCGAGGGGGCTGGCGGCGATCATCGAACGGGCGCTCCGCGTCTGGCTCCGGGCCGCGGGGCGCGGCCGCCGGCGAGGGGGTGTGGGGGCGTGGGTCGGGGCGAGCCTAATCCGGGCGGGGGCCGCGACGCCAGACGCGCGGCGCCCGGCGCGCCCGGCGAACCGCGACGCAACCCCGACGGGCGCCCGGCGGCCCGGACTCGCGACGATCCGCGCCCCGTCCGCCCCCGCCCCTGCGCTGGACAGGCCCCGCCCTGCGGCGTAGCGTCCGCGCGACCGCGCACGAGGGCGCGCGGCGCGTCCGCCCGGCCTCGGCCCCGGCGGCGCGGCGGGCCCCCGGCGCGACCGAAAACAGCGCCCGCGACGGCGCCGCGGAGGCCCCCCTCCGACGCGCGACGTCCGGCTCGAAGGGAGAGCCGCCCATGCCCTACCAGGCCCCGATCCGCGACCTGGCCTTCTGCCTCGACCACGTCGTCGAAGCCGACAAGCTCGCCGCCACCGAGCGCTTCGCCGAGGCGACCGCCGACACCCGCGCCGCCATCCTCGACGAGGCCGGCAAGCTCGCCTCCGGCGTGCTGGCGCCGCTGAACCGCAACGGCGACCTGCATCCCGCGAAGCTCGAGAACGGGGTCGTGCGCACCTCGCCCGGCTTCGCCGACGCCTACCGCCAGCTGGCCGAGGGCGGCTGGGTCGGCATCGCCGCCGACCCCGAGCACGGGGGCATGGGCCTGCCCCTGACGCTGGCGACCGCGATGGGCGAGATGTTCGCCTCGGCCAACCTCGCCCTCAGCCTCTGCCCCCTGCTCTCCCAGGGCCAGATCGAGGCGCTGGAGGCCCATGCCTCGCCCGAGATGCAGGCCCTCTACCTGCCCAAGCTGACCTCGGGCGAGTGGACCGGGACCATGAACCTGACCGAGCCGCAGGCCGGCTCGGACGTGGGCGCCCTGACCACCAAGGCCGAGCGCAACGACGACGGCAGCTATTCGATCACCGGCCAGAAGATCTACATCTCCTGGGGCGACCATGACGTGGCCGAGAACGTCTGCCACCTGGTGCTCGCCCGCCTGCCCGACGCCCCCGCCGGCACCCGCGGCCTGTCGCTGTTCCTGGTGCCCAAGTTCATCCCGGACGCCGACGGGAACCCCGGCGAGGCGAACGCGCTGCGGGTCGTCAGCCTCGAGCACAAGATGGGCATCCACGGCTCCCCGACCGCGGTGATGGGCTACGAGGGCGCGAAGGGCTGGGTCGTGGGCCCCGAGGGCGGCGGCATCGCCTGCATGTTCACCATGATGAACAACGCCCGCCTCGGCGTGGGCGTCGAGGGCCTGGGCATCGCCGAGGCCGCCTACCAGAAGGCCCTGGAGTTCGCCAACGAGCGCGTGCAGGGCCGCACCGCCGACGGCTCGAAGACCATCATCGGCCATGCCGACGTGCGCCGGATGCTGATGCGCATGAAGGCGCTGACCGAGGTGGCGCGCGCCATCTGCCTCGACACC
This sequence comes from Albimonas marina, assembly GCF_029223255.1. Lineage (GTDB taxonomy): Bacteria > Pseudomonadota > Alphaproteobacteria > Rhodobacterales > Rhodobacteraceae > Albimonas. Next base: position 166,344 of record NZ_JARHUC010000004.1, on the reverse strand, counting down.
GCCGTCTCGCTCGACATGGCCAAGGCCGCGCCGAAGGCCGACGCCAAGGCCTGGTTCGCCCGCGGCGCCTTCCTGACCCCGATCGCCAAGGCCTTCGGCACCGACGCGGGCATGGAGGTCGCCGAGCTCGGCATCCAGGTCCACGGCGGCATGGGCTTCATCGAGGAGACGGGCGCCGCCCAGTTCTACCGCGACGTCCGCGTCACCGCGATCTACGAGGGCACCAACGGCGTGCAGGCGGCCGACCTGGTGGGCCGCAAGCTCGCCGACGGCGGCGTCGCCGCGGACGGACTGCTGAAGGAGATCCGCGCCGTGGCCCGCGCCGCGGCGGGCGACCTGGCCGAAATGGGCGGCCAGCTGGCGACGGGCGCCGACGCGTTGGAGGCCGCGACCCAGTGGATGCTCGCGGCCGACGCCTCCGACCGCAACGCCGGCTCGGTCGACTACCTGCGCGCCTGGGCGCTGGCGCTGGGCGGGGCCTACCTGCTGAAGGGCGCCGCCGCCGCCACGGGCGACGACGCCGCCCGCCGCACCGCCATCGCCCGCTACTTCTTCGGGCGGGAGCTTCCGGCCCTCGATTCTCTGTGCGAGGCGGCGATGGACGGCGCCGCCCCCCTCTACGCCCTGAGCGCGGAAGAGCTCGCCTCGTGAGCGCGGAGGAGACGCGCACAGGCGTCCGCCACCCGTTCCCCGAGCCCGAGCGCGGCGAAACGGTCGAGATCGCGGAAGGCGTGCTGTGGACCCGCATCGGGCTCCCCAGCCGCCTGAACCACGTCAACGTCTACCTCTTCGACGAGGGCGACTCGTGGACCGTGGTCGACACCGGCCTGCGCCACAAGCTGTGCCTCGAGGCCTGGGCGAAGCTGGACGAGGGGCCCCTGAAGGGCAAGCGCGTCTCCCGCGTGATCGGCACGCATCACCACTCCGACCACGTCGGGCTGGCGGGCAAGTTCATCAAGGAGCACGGGGCCGAATTCTGGACCACGCGCACCGCCTGGCTGACCGCGCGGATGCACCAGCTCGACCACCAGGAGAAGCACCCGCCCGAGATGCTGGCCCACTGGACCCGCGGCGGCGTGCCGGCCGAGCTGGTGGAGGGGTTCGTGAAGGACGGTCCCTTCAACACCTCGGCCGCCACCTATCGCCTGCCGCTGGGCTACCGCCGCATCGTCGAGGGCGAGGAGATCGCCATGGGCGGCCGGCGCTGGATCGTGCGCATGGGCGACGGCCACGCGCCCGAGCACGCGACGCTGTGGTCGATGGACGACAACCTGGTGGTGGTCGGCGACCAGGCGATCCCCGGCATCAGCTCGAACCTCGGGGTCTATCCGACCGAGCCGGAGGCCGACCCGGTCGGCGAATGGCTGGAAAGCTGCGAGAAGCTGCTGGCCCACGCGCGGGAGGATCACCTGGCCCTGCCCGGCCACAAGGGGGTCTACACCGGCCTGCCCACGCGGTTCCGGCAGCTGATCTCGAACCACCATGGCGCCATCAAGCGCCTGCGCACGCACCTCGCCGAGCCGCGCACCGCGGCCGAGTGCTTCGTGCCCCTGTTCGGGCGGGAGATCCCGCCGGCGGTCTACCGGCTGGCCCTGAACGAGGCGCTGGGGCACCTCAACCACATGCGCCGCTCGGGCGAGGCGATGCGCGAGACGCGCGACGACGGCGCCTGGCTGTGGCGCCTGGCCCGCTGAGCCCTGCGCGCCGCCCGCCGGCGCGCGGATTGCGACCATTTCCGCCTTGATCCCCGCGCGCCCGCGCGGCTAGGAGGCAGGGGACGAACGACGCGCGCCGCAGGCGGCGCCGACCAAGGGGAGCGACCGACATGGCCGACCACGAGCCCGGCAAGATGGACATCACCGAGCAGGAGAAGACCTTCGCCCTGTTCCTGAAGACGATCAACATCGTCGGCGTGGTGGTCGTCCTGATCCTGATCTTCATGGCGCTGGTCAACAGCTGACGCCATCGGCCGCCCGGCCCGTCCCCCCGGACGGCGCGGCGGCCCCTTCCCGGCTTCCGCAAGGACCGACGCGAGGCGCGCCCTCGCGCCGGTCCTTCGCATTTGCGCCGCCCGCTCCGCAACCCTGCGCCCCCCGCCGGTGCGGCGTCCGCGCCCCGGCCCGGGGCGGCTTTGCGGTTGAAACCGCGCGCGCCCGGTGGGACCGATGTCTGCACATCGGGCCGACGGGAGCATCGCCATGACATCCGACCTCTGGACCTGGACCGCGGGCGACCTCGCGCGCGGGATCGCCACCGGGCGGATCAGCAGCGTCGAGGCGACGCGCAGCGCGCTCTCCCGGCTCGACGCCGTGAACCCCGCGATCAATGCGGTCGTGGACCCGCTGCACGAGGACGCGCTCGCCGCCGCGGAGGCCGCCGACAAGGCCCTGCGCCGGGGCGAGGCGACCGGGGCGCTGCACGGCGTGCCCGTCACCGTGAAGATCAACGTCGACTACGGCGGCCGGCCCACCACCAACGGCGTCGTCGCCTTCAAGGACCTGACGGCGCCCGAGGACGGCTCGGTCGTGCGCTCGCTGAAGGCCTCGGGCGCGGTGATCGTGGGGCGGACCAACACGCCCTGCTTCTCGATGCGCTGGTACACCGACAACGACCTGCACGGCGCCACGCTGAACCCCTGGGATCCGGGCCGCACGCCCGGCGGCTCCTCGGGCGGCGCGGCGGCGGCGACGGCCGTGGGGATCGGGGCGGTGGGCCACGGCAACGACCTCGGCGGCTCGATCCGCTACCCGGCCTATTGCTGCGGGCTGGTGGGGCTGCGGCCGACCTCGGGGATCGCCGGCGCCTTCAACCCCAGCCAGGCGGCGGAGCGGCCGATCGTCAGCCAGATGGCCTCGGTCCAGGGGCCGCTCGCCCGCTCGATCGAGGATGCGGCGCGCGCGATGCAGGCCCTGAGCCTGCCCGACCCGCGCGACGTCTGGCAGATCGCCCCGCCCGCGGCGCCCGGCGCCCTCGGCCCCTGCCGCGTGGCGGTGCTGGAATCGGGCGAGGGCTGCCCCACCGACCCCGCCGTCACCAACGCCATCCGCCGCGCCGCGCGGATCCTGGCGGAGGCGGGCTACGAGATCGTCGACGTCGCCCCGCCCTCGCTGCTGGAGCTGGGCGAGTACTGGCGCCTGATGCTGGGGGCCGAGCTCTACGCCACCCTCTGGCCGCTGGTCGAGGCGGAGGGGGACGACGCCATCCGCATCCAGATCGAGCGCTGCCACGGCGTGCTGCGCGACCGGATGCCGACCGATCCCGGCGGCTTCCTGAAGCTGCTGGGCCGCCGCTCGACCCTGCTGCGGGAGTGGCAGGCCTTCTTCGCGCAGGCGCCGCTGCTGCTGACCGCCTCCTCCTGGGCGAAGCCGCACCCGCTGGGCGCGGACGTGGGCCCGGACGCGGATTACGAGACCTTCTTCCGCCAGCAGGTCCCCTCCGCCGCGCCGCCGGTGATCGGCCTGCCGGGCCTGTCGGTCCCCATGGGAGTCGAGGACGGGCTGCCGACCGGGGTGCAGCTCCTCTCGGCCCGCTTCTGGGAACCGCTGCTGCTGGCCGCCGGCGCGGCGCTGGAACGCGCGCAGGGCCCCGTCGCGCCGATCGACCCCGTGGCGGCCTGAGCGGCCGCCCGCCCCCGAACGAGAAACGCCGGCCGCGCGAGGCGGCCGGCGTCGATCTTCGCGAAAGCCTCGCAGGGCCCCGTCGCCGTCCTCAGCGGGCGGCGTTGAGGTTGCGCCGGGCCTGCGCCAGCTCGGCCGAGCGGTTGTTCTGCTGGTAGACCTTGATCGCCAGCTTGCGCACGTGGTTGGTCTTCTTGAGGTACTCGTCCTGCGCCACGCGGCCCTTGGCGCCGCCCAGCTGGCGCGCCTCGGCCTCCAGCTGCCGCTGGCGGTCGGCGGCGCCGGGGTGGGTCGACAGGAAGCTGGTGTTGTCGCCGTACATGCGGCGCATCACCTGGAAGCTCTGCGCGCCCTCGACCCCGTCGTAGCCGGCCTTCACCAGGTACTTCATGCCCAGGTCGTCGGCCGCGGCCTCCTGCTCGCGCGAGAAGTCGGCGTAGTAGGCCTGGCCGCCGATGCCCGCCACCAGGTTGGTCAGCTCGCCCGGCACACCCAGCAGCGCGCCGCCGATGCCGGCCAGCGCCTGGCCGATGGCGACCTCCTGGCGCTTGGCCATGCCGGCGGAGACGTGGCCCAGGTCCTCGTGCGCGATCTCGTGCGCCAGCACCATGGCCAGCTGCGCCTCGTTCTCCATCGTGGCCAGCAGGCCGGCATGGATGAACACGTAGCCCGCGCCCGAGGTGAAGGCGTTCGCCGAGGCGTCCTTGATGATGTAGGTCTTCAGGCGGCTGGCGCTCTTCGGCCGGGCGGCGTCGATGCGCGCGGTGATCTGGTCGACGTAGGCGTTCACCTTGTCGCCGTTGATCAGCATGTTCTTGTTCTTCAGCTCGGCGAGGAGCTGCTGGGACTGCTGCCGTTCGGCCTGCGAGGTCGAGCCGGAGCCGGGTCCGGCGACGGTCCCGCCCTGCGGCGCGCCGCAGGCCGCGACGCCGAAGGCCACGAAGGCGCTGAGAATCAAGCGCGGGGCTTTCATGGAGGTCCTCCTGTCGTTGATCGACGCGACCTTCCCCATGCGGAAGGGCGAAAGATGGACGGCCCGGGGGCGAGGTCGTGAAGACCCGGTGACGATACGCCGGCGGCCGCCGCCTCCGTCGCGCGCCGCGCCGGCGCCCCGCGCACGATGCCGAGAGGCTACCTGTCGGGACGGCGTTCCGTCATATGGGATGGCGCGAGGTGGATTGGCGAGGGGCGCGCAATGAAAAACCCCCGGGCCGGGCCCGGGGGTTCAAGGTTTTCATGCGGGGCGCGCGCCGATGGCGCGACGCTCTCCGTCAGGCGTGAGCCTTACAGCAGTCCTTCGCGCTGCGCCTTCTTGCGCGCGAGCTTGCGGGCGCGACGGATCGCTTCGGCCTGCTCGCGGGCACGCTTCACGGACGGCTTCTCATAATGCTGACGAAGCTTCATCTCGCGGAACACGCCTTCGCGCTGCATCTTCTTCTTCAGCGCGCGGAGCGCCTGGTCGACATTGTTGTCGCGGACCATAACCTGCACGGGTACTCACCACCTTTCATAGCTGTCTGGCCGCAGGAGCGCGCTATATATCAACGAGGCCCGGACCTGTCCACCGCCCTTGCCGCGGCGGAGAGGCGCCTCATTTCGTCCGGCCAACGACCCGCGCCGACCACAAGGAGCGACCATGTCCCTGCCCGAACACGACGCCCCCGCCGCCGAGACCGCGACCGCCCCGGGCGCGACGGCGACGGCGGCCGAGGGCGCCTCCGGCCTCGACGCCGTTCGCGCCAAGCTTTTGGAAAAGCTTCCTGAACACGTCCAGTTCGACGGCTGGTCGCGCGCCGCGATCGACATGGCCGCGGTGGACGCAGACGTGCCCGAGGACGTGGCCCGCATGGCCTTCCCCACCGGGGTGGACGCCGCCGCGGCCTTCCATGCGCTGGGCGACCGGCGGATGCTGGAGGCCCTGTCGCGCGAGCCGCTGGGCGCGATGGGCATGACCGCGAAGATCACGCTGGCGATCCGGCTGCGGCTGGAATCGGTCTCGTCGGAGACCGAGAAGGAGGCGGTGCGCCGCGCGGCCTCGCTGTTCGCGCTGCCCACAAACACCGCGCGCGGGGCCCGGCTGATCTGGGCGACCGCCGATGCGATCTGGACCGCGCTCGGCGACGAGAGCGACGACCTGAACTGGTATTCCAAGCGCGCCACCCTGTCGGCGGTGATCTCCTCGACCGTGCTCTACTGGCTGGGCGACGACTCGGAGGGGGCGGCCGACACCTGGGCCTACCTCGACCGGCGCATCTCGGACGTGATGAAGATCGAGAAGGCCAAGGCCCGGATGCGCGCCAACCCGCTGGGCCGCATGGCGACCTCGGGCGTCGAGGCGCTGTCGCGCGGCCTGAAGAAGGCCCCCCGCCGCCGCGCCGGCGGCTGACGCCGGACCGCGGCGGCCGGGCGCCGCCGCTCCGCGTCCCTAGGTCCGCCCGGACAGCGCCATCGCGCCGTCCGGCCGGTCCGCCTCGCGCCGCAGCCAGCGGATGAAGGCCTGCAGGGCCGGCCGCTCGGGCCCCGGGCGGCGGACGATGTGATAGCCCAGCCGCCCCTCGGGGTCGTCGTCCTCGAACAGCTTCACCAGCCGCCCGGCGTCCAGGTCCGCCTGCACGAACACCTTGCCCGACAGCGCGATCCCCTGCCCGTCCAGCAGCGCGGGGTGGATCATGTAGCCCGGCAGGTAGGCGCCGCCCGCGCCGGTCAGCCCCTCCACCCCGTGCTCCACCAGCCAGCGCGACATCTCCTCGGTCCCCTGCTCCTGCAGCCAGGGGAAGGCGGCGAGGTCCTCCATCCGCTCCACCCGCCGTCCCTCGACCAGCGAGGGGGCGGCGGTGATGATCCGGGGGCTGGCGAGCAGCAGGCGGCTCTCGACCCCCGGCCAGCTCCCGTCGCCGTAGCGGATGGCGAGGTCCACGCGCCCCTCCGACAGGTCCACCACCCGGGCGGAGGGGTCGATGTCGAGCTGGATCTCCGGATGCGCCCGCCGGAAGCCGCCCAGCCGCGGGATCAGGAAGCCCACGGCGAAGTTGGGCGTCAGGGTCACGCGCACCGGCCGGGCCGCGTCCTCCTCCGCGAAGGCCTCCAGCGCGGCGCGGATCTCGTCGAACCCGGCCGAAACCCCGCGCGCCAGCAGCGCCCCGTCCGCGGTCAGCGCCAGCCCGCGGCCGGCGCGGCGCATCAGGGGGCGGCCCAGCTCCGCCTCCAGCTTGCGCACGTTCTGCGCCACCGCGGCGTGGGAGACGTTCATCTCCCGCCCCGCCTCGGAGAAGGAGAGCGTGCGCGCCGCCGCCTCGAAGGCGCGCAGCGCGGCCAGGGAGGGGAGCGGGGCGGGTCGGCTCATCTGAAATCCCAGCTTTCAGGTCGCGATTTTTCCTGAGTCGCATTCTCGCGCCGGAAACCGCATCTGTCACCTATCGAAACCCGGCGCCGCCCCCTGTTCGACGCCAAGCGATGGAGCATACGATGTTTCAGATCATGGCCCAGACGATCCGCATTGCGACCCTGCGGGACGCCTACGACTCGATCCCCTCGGCCGGAGAGCGGGCCGAGCGCGCCCGCCGCCAGGCCGAGGCGCTGGCCGCGACGGCGCGGGAGCTGCAGGCGAAGGCCGCCCGGCGCGAGGCGGAGGCCCGCGCCAAGGCCGATCTGACCGCCCGCGCCCGCGTCGCCGAGGCCGCGCGCGCGGAGGCGGCGCGGCGCAAGTGCGCCACACCCCTGTTCGGCCGGCGGATGCGCCGCCTCAGCTTCTGGGCGAAAGCCGCGTGAGGTGACCCATCTTGCGGCCGGGGCGCGCCTCGCCCTTGCCGTAGAGATGCAGGCGCGCCGTGGGATCGGCGGCGAGGCCGCGCCAGTCCGTGGCGTCGTCGCCGATCAGGTTCGTCATCACGGCGTCCGAGTGCCGGGCGCCGTCCCCCAGCGGCCAGCCGCAGACCGCGCGGACGTGCTGCTCGAACTGGTCGACGATGCAGGCGTCCAGCGTCCAGTGCCCGGTGTTGTGCACCCGCGGCGCGATCTCGTTGACCACGAGGCCCTGGGCGGTCTCGAAGAACTCCACCCCGATCACGCCCACGTAGTCCAGCGCCTGCAGGATCCTGCCGGCCGCGAGCACGGCGTCGGTGCGGCGCATCGCGGACAGGGCCGAGGGCACGGTCGAGGTGCGCAGGATCCCCTCCGCGTGCACGTTCTCGGCCGGGTCGAAGGCCACGACCTCGCCTGAGAGGCCGCGCGCGGCGATCACCGAGACCTCGCGGCGGAAGGGCACGAACCCCTCCAGCACGCTGGGCGCGCCGGCGACGGCGGCCCAGGCGGCGGCGACGTCGTCGGCCCCGTTCAGCCGGGCCTGGCCCTTGCCGTCGTAGCCCAGCCGCCGGGTCTTGAGGATCGCGGGGCCGCCCATCTCGGCAAGGGCCGCGGCCAGCTCCGCCTCCGACGCGACCGCCCGGTAGGGCGCGGTCGAGAGGCCGATCTCGTTGAGGAAATCCTTCTCCGGCAGGCGGTCCTGCGCGATCTCCAGCGCCTTCGGGCCGGGGCGCACGGGGACCCGCGCCGCCAGCGCGCGGGCGGCGTCGACGGGGACGTTCTCGAATTCGTAGGTCACCGCGGCGCAGGCGGCCGCGAGCTCGGCGTGGGCGGCGGGGTCGGCGTAGTCGGCGCGGATCACCCGGTGGGCGACGTCGCCGGCGCAGGGCTCGGCCTCGGGCGCGAGGATCACGCAGCGGATGCCGAGGCGAGCCGCGGCCATCGACAGCATCCGCGCGAGCTGGCCGCCGCCGAGGATGCCGAGCGTGCCGCCCGGCGGGATGGGCGCAGGCTCAGTCGTCATGGGGTTCTTCGGCCACGGCCTCGGTCTGCGCCTCGCGCAGGATCTCCAGCCGCTCGGCCAACTCGGGGTCGGTGGTGGCGAGGATCGCAACGGCCAGAAGCGCCGCGTTGGCCGCCCCCGCCTCGCCGATCGCCAGCGTGCCGACGGGGATGCCGCGGGGCATCTGGACGATGGAGAGCAGGCTGTCGAGGCCCGACAGCGCCTTCGAGCGCACCGGCACGCCCAGCACCGGCACCCGGGTCTTGGCGGCGAGCATGCCCGGCAGGTGCGCCGCCCCGCCCGCGCCGGCGATGATCACCCGCAGGCCCCGCTCGGCCGCGGATTCGGCATAGGCGAACAGCCGGTCGGGGGTGCGGTGGGCCGAGACGATGCGCACCTCGTGCGGGACGCCCATGGTTTCGAGCACGTCGCGGGCCAGCGACATGGTGGCCCAGTCGCTCTGCGAGCCCATCACCACGCCCACCAGCGGCGGGACCTCCTCGGCGGCCATGACGGCCTCTTCCTCGAGGGTCTCCAGCGTCTCGTCGGTCGCGACGTCGTCGTCCGGGGTTCCCTCGTCGGGAAGCGTCTGGTCGGGATCCTGCGCCATGCGTCACCTCATCCTGGGCGGCGGAGGCGGCGCCGGGGCCGCCTTCGGGCCGCATAGCGGACGGGGCGGCGTCTGTCACGTCGGCGCGGCGGCGCAGGGGCCGCGCCTTCCGGCGGGCGGCGCGGGACCGCGCCGGGCGGGCGTCGTCAGAAGGCGATCGAGGCGGCGTCGGCGGGGGCCCAGTCCATCGGGTCCTCGCCGCCGGCGACGGGGAGCCAGTCGCCCGCCTCCGCAGCCTCGTCGGCGCCGTCCAGGGCGCGGAAGTCGAAGCGGTCAAAGTCGGCGGTCTCGAAGGCCATGGCCCTGTCTCCCTGCGGCGACGGCGGGGCCTGTCCCCGCCGGCAGGACAGGGATCCGCACACTCGGCGTGACGCCCGTGCGACAGGACCGCCGGCGGGGTTCCGCGGGCGCCCTGGGCGGCGCGGCCTCAGGCGATGATGTCGGGGAACAGCTCGTCCTCGATCCGCGCGATGCGGTCCTTCAGGGCCAGCTTGCGCTTCTTCAGCCGGCGCATGGACAGCTGGTCGGACAGGGGATTGCCCTGCATCGCCTCGATGGCGGCGTCGAGATCCCCGTGCTCGGCGCGCAGGCGCTCGAGCTCGAGGGTCAGCAGCTCTTCGCGGCTCATCAGGTGGGTCATCGGCGCTCCGAAACCGGCGGCGCGCTTGGGGGACCGGGGGCGCCGCGGACCCCGCCATTGTAGCCGCCGCGCCGCGCCGCACAAGCGAACCGGGCGCCCCGGCGCCCGCGGAACGCGACCGGGCGGGCGCGGCCGGCGCCGAACGCCCCCTTCCGACCCCCGCGCGACACGGTCCGAGGGCTTTTCACCGAGCGGATCGCTTATCGCGAAGCCTGCGGTTGCCGCGACGGGGACTCCCTTCTAAGTACCCCGTAATGAAAATACGTGGTGAACTCTCGCGCATCCTGCGCCGTCCGCCCCGGGTCTCGGTCGTCCGCCTCTATGGACCGATCGGAATGCCCGGACGCCTGGCGTCTTCGCTGAGCGACGAATTCATCGGCCCGGCCCTGGAATCCGCCTTCGGCGCGAAACCCGCGGCGGTGGCCCTGGCGGTGAACTCGCCCGGCGGATCGGCCGTGCAATCGGGCCTGATCGCCAGCCGCATCCGCCGCCTGGCGGACGAGACCCGGATCCCCGTCTACGCCTTCTGCGAGGACGCGGCCGCCTCGGGCGGCTACTGGCTCGCCTGCGCGGCGGACGAGATCTGGGTGGACGGCGCCTCGATCATCGGCTCGATCGGCGTGATCTCGGCCGGCTTCGGCTTCCAGGAGGCGATCGCCCGCCTGGGCGTCGAGCGGCGCGTGCACACGGCCGGCGAGCGCAAGGCGATCCTCGACCCGTTCCAGCCGGAGCGGGAGGAGGACGTCGAGACCCTGCGCCAGATGCAGGCCCAGATCCATCGCCTGTTCCAGACCCACGTGCGCGAGCGACGCGGCGCGCGCCTGTCGGACGTGGACCTGTTCACCGGCGAGTTCTGGACCGGCGCCCGCGCGACCGAGCTGGGCCTGGCCGACGGCATCGGCCACCTGCCCGCGGTGATGCGCGACAAGCTGGGCGCCAAGGTGAAGTTCCGCGAATACGGCCCGCGCCGGGCGCTGGGACAGCGCCTGGGCCTGGTGGGCGGACGCGGCGGGGTCGCGGCCGACGCGGCGTCGGCCGCGGCCGCGCAGCTGGAGACGCAGGCCATGTGGGCGCGGCTGGGGATCTGACGACGAATGCTCGCCAAGCTCGCGCTGCTCTTCCTTGTGGTCATGGCGCTGATCGTGATGATCTTCGGCCGCCCGAAGGCCGGCGACGGCGTGCGGCGGCGGCGCTGGTTCGGCCGCAGGGGACGCCCCCCCGACGACCCCCGGCGCTGAGCCGCCTGCGACCGCGACGAGGGCCCTGCATGGCGCGGGACCCGGACGGTCGCGGCCGGCCGCCCGCCTCCTCCGCTGTCGCGACGACGCACCCCCCGCCCCGTTCCATTCTCCCCGACCGCCCCCATATGCAGGGGCCGCCAGCCGCAGCCAGCGCGAAAGGAAGTTCATGGACCTCGTCATCGCGGTCGTCGGGCTCGCCATCCTTCTGGGGGCGGGAGACGCGCTGGTGCGAGGCGCGGTGGCCCTGGCCCTGAGGCTGGGCATCCCTGCGCTGCTGGTGTCTTTGACGATCGTGGCCTTCGGCACCTCGGCGCCGGAGCTTCTGATCTCGGTCCAGTCGGCGCTGGACGACGCGCCGGGCATCGCCTTCGGCAACGTGGTCGGATCCAACATCGCCAACGTGCTGCTGGTGCTGGGCGTGCCGGCGATGCTGCAGCCGATCGACGCGCGCGACTGCGACACTCGGCGCAACTACGTGATGATGGGCGCGGCGACGCTGGTGTTCGCGGGCCTGCTGTGGACCGGCCCGCTCCACTGGCCCCAGGGGATCCTGCTGCTGGCGCTGCTGGGCGCCGTCCTGTGGGACGCCTGGCGCACCGCGCGCGACCACCGGCGCGAGGCCGCCGCGGCGGGCGAGGAGATCGACGACGACCTGCCCGACGAGATCGCCGAGGCCGACCCCCACATGGCGCCCTGGAAGCTGGCGCTGTTCCTGGGCCTGGGCCTCGCCGGCCTGCCCCTTGGCGCGCACCTGCTGATCGAGGGCGCGCGCGGCGTCGCCCTTCAGGCCGGCGTCTCCGAGGCCGCGATCGGCCTGACGCTGGTGGCGCTGGGCACCTCCCTGCCCGAGCTCGCCACCACGGTGATGGCCGCGCTGCGCCGCCAGGCGGACGTGGCGCTGGGCAACGTCATCGGCTCCAACATCTTCAACATCCTCGCGATCATGGGCGTGGCGAGCTTCTTCGGCCCGCTCGAGGTTCCCGCCGCGATCCTGCGCATCGACCTGTGGGTGATGATCGGCGCGGCCGCGCTGCTGGCGCCCTTCGTCGCGGGATGGACTCCCATCACGCGGTGGATGGGCGCGGGCATGACCGCGCTCTATCTCCTCTACGCATGGGCGGCGCTGACCGTCGCGGGCTGAAGACGCCCGCGCGCCGGCGGCCGTCGACGCAGACCGCGGCCCGAGGGCCGCAGCCAGGGGGACGCAGAATGCACCACGACCACGAAGGCGGCCTTGCGCCCGGAGCGGCGCTGATCACCGGCGCGGGGCGGCGGCTGGGCGCCGCGATGGCCCAGGCGCTGGGCGCGATGGGCTGGGACGTGGCGCTGCATTGCATGTCCTCGCGCCAGGGCGCCGACGCGGCCGCCGCCGAGGTCGAGGCCGCGGGCGGGCGCGCCGCGGTGCTGCAGGCCGACCTGCTGGACGCAGCCGAGGTCGACGCCCTCGTCCCCCGCGCGGCCGAGGCGCTGGGCCGGCCCCTGACCCTGCTGGTCAACAACGCCTCGATCTTCGAGCCCGACGCCATCGGCACGGTCACCGCCGCCAGCTGGGATCGCCACGTCGGTTCGAACCTGCGCGCGCCGTTGTTCCTGACCCAGGCCTTCGCCGCCCAGGCGCCCGAGGCCGGGACCGACCCCGAGGGCTGGCCGGTGGCGCGGGCCTGCGTGGTCAACATGATCGACCAGCGGGTCTGGAAGCCGACGCCGGCCTTCATGACCTACTCGCTCGCCAAGCACGGGCTGTGGGCGCTGACCCGCACCTCCTCCCAGGCGCTGGCCCCCGCGATCCGCGTGAACGCCATCGGCCCCGGCCCGACCCTGCGCGGCGACCGCCAGACCCAGGACCATTTCGACGCCCAGCGCCGCGGAACGATCCTGGGCCGGGGCGCCTCGCCCCGCGACGTCTGCGCCGCGCTGCGCTACATCCTGTCGGCCGACGCCGTCACCGGCCAGATGATCGCCGTCGACGCCGGCCAGCACCTCGGCTGGCGGACGCCGGACGTCATCGGACCTGAATAAGTCTTGCAACCCCAGGTGGATTTTCCGTGGCGTCTGACGCAGCGGGAGCGCAACCGCAACCTGCCGCGACGCAACAGTTGTCCACCTCCCCCCGTTTGCGTCGCGGGATCGTCACGGATTTGTAAACAAAATCAGGATTTTGCAGGTGAAGATTTTTTTCCCTGTCTTTTCAATACCTTGAAGATGTGCCCAAAATTTGGGTCAGGAGGGAAAAACCCTTGTACGCCAACGAGAAGCAAGAACCATTCAAGGATGCCCCCAGACTTATCCACAGGATCGGTGAATTCATTCGTTCTTGCACCCCGCGAACCGCTGGACTAGCCCGCTGAGCGACTCATGAACCAGACGCCTCCAGATCACGGACCGTCCCCGGAAAGCCGCCGGGACGCCGAGGAAACCCCCGGGACCCCGGTCGCGGAGGGGGAGACCGGGCTCGACCCGACCCCCGGCGCCCAGAAAACAGGCGCCCCCCGGACCGGCTCGGAGGTGATCCGGGCGGAGCTTCGCCACCTGCCCGACGCGCCCGGCGTCTACCGGATGCTCGATGCCGCGCAGAACGTGCTCTACGTCGGCAAGGCCCGCTCGCTGAAGAAGCGGGTGGCCAGCTACGCCCGGCCCACGGGACATACCGCGCGGATCGCGCGGATGATCTCGGCCACGGCTTCGATGATGTTCCTGACCACGAACTCCGAGACCGAGGCGCTGCTGCTCGAGCAGAACCTGATCAAGCAGCTCAAGCCCCGCTTCAACGTGCTGCTGCGGGACGACAAGAGCTTCCCCAACGTGCTGATCGGGGACGCCCACCCTTATCCCCAGATCCGCAAGCACCGCGGCGCGCGGCGCGAGCCCGGCAAGTACTTCGGCCCCTTCGCCTCCGCCGGCGCGGTGAACCGCACGCTCAACCAGCTGCAGAAAGCCTTCCAGCTGCGCACCTGCACGGACTCCGTGTTCGAGAGCCGGACCCGCCCCTGCCTGCTGTTCCAGATCAAGCGCTGCTCGGCCCCCTGCGTGGGCCGGATCTCGGAGGAGGACTACGCCCAGACCGTCGCCGACGCGACGCGCTTCCTGAAGGGCGAGAGCACCGACGTGCAGAAGACGCTGGCCGCCGAGATGGCCGCCGCCAGCGCCGAGATGGAGTTCGAGCGCGCCGCGGCGCTCCGCGACCGCATCCGCGCCCTGACCCAGGTGCAGGCCGTCCAGGGCATCAACCCCGAGGGCGTGGACGAGGCCGACGTCGTCGCCCTGCACATGGAGGGCGGCCAGGCCTGCGTGCAGGTGTTCTTCTTCCGCGCCCACCAGAACTGGGGCAACCGCGCCTACTACCCCCGCACCGGCTCCGGCGCCGAGCCGGCCGAGATCCTCGAGAGCTTCCTCGTCCAGTTCTACTCCACCAAGGAGCCGCCCAAGCGCGTGCTCCTCTCCGACCCCGTGGACGACCCCGAGCTGCTGATGGAGGCGCTGACCACCCGCCGCGGCAAGGGCGTGCGCGTCTCGGTCCCCCAGCGGGGCGAGAAGCGGATGCTGGTCGAGCACGCCCTGAAGAACGCCAAGGAGTCGCTGGCCCGCCGCCTCGCCGAAAGCTCCGCCCAGACCGCCCTGCTGGAGAGCCTGGCCGAAAGCTTCGGCCTCGACGCCCCCCCACGCCGGGTGGAGGTCTACGACAACTCCCACATCCAGGGCGCCCACGCGGTCGGCGCGATGATCGTCGCCGGCCCCGAGGGCTTCGAGAAGTCCCAGTACCGAAAATTCAACATCAAGCGCGAGGGCGCCGCCGGCGACGACTTCGCGATGATGCGCGAGGTCCTCGACCGCCGCTTCGCCCGCCTCCTGAAGGAGGACCCGGACCGCGACAAGGGCCTGTGGCCGGACCTGCTGCTGATCGACGGCGGCCAGGGCCAGGTCTCCGCCACCCACGGGGTGATGACGGAGCTCGGTCTCGACGACATCGCCCTCTTCGGCGTCGCCAAGGGCGAGGACCGCGACGCCGGCAAGGAGATTTTCTACGCCCCGGGGAGACCCCCCTTCGCCCTCCCCCACCGCAGTCCCACCCTCTATTTCATCCAGCGCCTCCGCGACGAGGCCCACCGTTTTGCGATCGGCACGCACCGCGCCAAGCGCTCCAAGGCCGTCAGCGCCAACCCCCTGGACGAAATCGCCGGCGTCGGCCCCGCCCGCAAACGCGCCCTGCTGGCGCATTTCGGCTCGGCCAAGGCGGTGGGGCATGCGGGGATCGAGGATCTGAAGGCGGTGGAGGGAGTAAGCGAGGCGCTCGCCGAGACCGTCTGGGCGCATTTTCACCCGGAGGGGTGAGCGGCTCAGTCCGCTGGCCTGCCATCCAGGGCGTCTGCAATTCTGCGCAAATCCGACTGCCGGTGAACCCGTCTCAGAAACTCGATCTTGACCTTACGCCGCGGATCGAAGTCGTCCCAGGGTTCCGACAGCGCTTCCGCAGCGATCGGCAGGATCGTCTCGAAAGTTTCGCCGAGCCCCGCAATTTGGAGTTCTTCCTCGCTCCGCGCTGCTGAAAGGCACGCAAGGAACTACCGACGATCTGCTGACCGAGCGACGACGTCGACCTGTCTGAAAGCCGTCACCGTTAGCAGCCAGCTTGCGCAGTAAGCTCCCAGGGCCAGGGCCCACGAAATGGCAAGGGATGCATCGGCGATCGGTCCTGCCAGACCAATAGCCAAAGCTGGCAGGACGGCGATGAGCGAGGCGCGTCCAATCATCATCCTCTTTGCGGCCAAGGCGTCTGATTTCCAGTGCGCTTCGCCGATGTTGCCTAGCGTCATCCTGAAATTCATCTCGCCGCCTTCGTCGACCGCGCCCAACCGCCGCGCTTCCCTCCCGAAACTTTGACCATCCTGCGGGACCCGCTATCAAGGTCCGTGCGTTCCCGGTGGGACGGGGGCGCGGGGACATCGTGTGTGTGGAAAAACCTGCCTTCGGAGGCGAACGTCGACATGACCCGCAAGATCTATCCGGTCATCCTGTGCGGCGGCTCGGGCACCCGCCTGTGGCCGCTCTCGCGCAAGAGCTATCCGAAGCAGTTCTCCGCCCTGATGGGCGAGACCTCGCTGTTCCAGCAGACCGTGAGCCGGCTGTCGGGCCCGGGCTACGCGCCCCCCGTGCTGCTGACCAACGCCGAGTTCCGCTTCATCGCCACCCAGCAGCTGGGCGAGATGGGGGGCGACGCCTCCAAGATCCTGATCGAGCCGGCGCTGAGGAACACCGCCCCCGCCGTGCTCGCCGCCGCCGTGGCGCTGGAGAGCGAGCCTGACGCGCTGATGCTGGTGGCCCCCTCGGACCACGTGATCCGCGACGACGCGGCCTTCCGCGCCGCGGTCGAGGTCGCGGCTCAGGCCGCCGAGGCCGGCCAGATCGTCACCTTCGGCATCACCCCCGACCGGGCCGAGACCGGCTACGGCTACCTCGAGCTGCCCTCGGCCCCCGCGGCCGGCGCCGCCGCGCCCCTGACCCGCTTCGTCGAGAAGCCCAACGCCGAGAAGGCCGCCGAGATGCTGGCCACCGGCCGGTTCCTCTGGAACGCGGGCATTTTCCTGTTCTCGGTCAGGACCATCCTCGCGGCCTTCGCCGAGCATGCGCCGCAGCTGATGGGCCCGGTGCGCGCCTCGGTCGAGGCGGGCCGGCCGGACCTGTGCTTCTTCCGCCTGGGCGAGACGGAGTACGAGGGCGCCGACGAGATCTCGATCGACTACGCGGTGATGGAGAAGGCGAAGAACCTCTCGGTCGTGCCCTTCGACGGCGGCTGGAACGACCTCGGCTCGTGGGAGACGGTGTGGCGCGAGAGCGGGCCGGACGGCCAGGGCGTGGCCACCACCGGAGGGGCGACGGCGATCGACTGCGCGAACACCTACCTGCGCACCGACTCGGACGGGGTGCAGCTGGTGGGGATCGGGCTGGAGAACGTGGTCGCCGTCGCCATGCAGGACGCGGTGGTGGTCGCCGACATCCGCCAGGCGCAGAGGGTGAAGGAGGCGGTCTCCGCCCTCAAGCAGCAGGGCAAGGGGCAGGCCGAGGATTTCCCGCGCTTCCACCGTCCCTGGGGCTGGTACGAGACGCTGAGCCTCGGCCGCCGCTTCCAGGTGAAGCGCATCATGGTCTACCCCGGCGCGCAGCTTTCCCTGCAATCCCATGTGCATAGATCCGAGCACTGGGTGGTGGTCGAGGGCACCGCGAAGGTGACCGTCGACGACGAGGTGAAGCTGCTGACCGAGAACCAGTCGGTCTACATCCCGCTGGGCGCCGTCCACCGGATGGAGAACCCGGGCAAGGTGCCGATGTTCCTGATCGAGGTGCAGTCGGGGACCTATCTCGGCGAGGACGACATCATCCGCTACGAGGACGTCTACGCCCGCGCCTGAGGCGCAGGCGCCCCGAAACGGGACGATCCAGGCGTGCACGACATGTGCAGACGCCTGTGCAGACATCCGCCCCCGCCCCCCCCCCGGCGGGGGCGGTCTCGTTTCGGGATCCGGAGCGCCCGGTGCGCAACGCGCGTTGCTGAAGCGAGGGAGCCGGGGCGCCCGCAGCGTAAGACGAGTTGAGGAGGCGACGGACCGGGGCGCCCCGGATGGGGGCGAGCCTCCGGCCGTCCAGGTCGCCACGCCGGCCGCGCCCCGTCGACCCCGGTCGGGCGGAGGCGGGGGTGGGCGGGCGGGAGCCTCCGTCCGGGCGGGGGCGGCGGGGCGCGGCGCAAGGGCGGCGGCGCGGCGCGCGGCCTCTTTCGCGGGCGCGCCGGGCGGGGCATGGTCCGCGGCATGACACAGGCCATCGACCCTGACCGGCTCGCCGGCATCCTCGCCTTCCTCCGCGGCGCCGAGCGGCTGAAGGACACGCTGCGCTCCGGTCACACCTCGGGCGGGCGGCCCGAGAGCACGGCCGAGCACAGCTGGCGCCTGACGCTGATGATCGCGCTGTTCGCCCGCGACCTGCCGGGCGTGGATCTCGAGCGGCTGCTGAAGCTGGCGCTGATCCACGACCTTGGCGAGGCGATCTCGGGCGACGTGCCGGCGGTGGAGCAGCGCGCCGACGACGGGCGCGAGGCGCGCGAGCGGCGGGACATGGAGACGCTGTGCGCCCCCCTGCCCGACGATCTGCGCGCCGAACTGCTGGCGCTGTGGGAGGACTACGCCGCCGCCTCGACGCCCGAGGCGGTGCTGGTGAAGGGCTTCGACAAGCTGGAGACGATCCTCCAGCACGCCACGGGCGCCAACCCGCCGGACTTCGACTACGGCTTCAACCTCGACTACGGCGTCGCGCGCACCGACGCCCACCCTCTGCTGCGTGCGATCCGCGAGGCGGCGGACGCGGCGACGCGGGCGCGGATGGACGGGCCGTCGGAGGGCGGTTGAGGGGCGCCTTGCGGGGCGCCTGGGACCGAGGCCCCGGGTGGAGCCCGGAGCGCCTGCGGGGGGCACGACGCGCGGTCGGGGGGACGTGGCGCTTCGCGGAGACGAGTGGTGGAGGCCCCGGGTCAGGCCCGGGGTGCCTGCGGGAGCGGGCGCCTGCGAGGGGAGCCGGGAGCGGGCGCCGGGCGGGCGGTCAGAGGAGTTCGGCGCGGCCGTCGGCGAGGCGCAGGGACATGCCCTGGCGGGCGAGGCGGGCGCGGGGGTAGGCGGCGCGGGCGTCGGCCTCGCGCAGGTCGAGGGCGGCGTCGTCGAGCTCCGGCGGGTGGTGGTGGAAGAGGGTCAGGCCGACGCCCGCCCGCGCGGCCAGCGCGCCGCCCACGGACCAGGTCGAATGACCCCAGCCGCGGTGACGCTCGTAGTCGGCGTCGTCGTAGGCGGCGTCGTAGAGCATCACCGCCGCGCCTTCGACCGCCTCGGCCACGCCGGCGTCGATCGCGGGGTCGCCATGCTCATGGTCGCCGATCACGCAGATCGCGCCCTCCCCCGTCTCGATCCGGAAGCCGCAGCAGCCGCCGGGGTGGTTCAGCGCGATGGGCGTCACCTGGAAGCCCGCGGCCTCGAACGTCTCGCCGGGGCGGAACATGTCCCAGGCGGGCTCGCTCATGTGGATCGGCTGGATGGGGAAGATCGGGGGGCCGGCGAAGGCCATCAGCGTGTCGCGCGCGAAGCCCGAGTCCTCGCCCAGGCCGCAGCGGATGCGGATGCGGGAGGCGGGGTCGTAGAAGGGCGCGAAGAAGGGCGCGCCGATGATGTGGTCGAGATGCAGGTGCGAGAGCAGGATCTCCGCCTCGGTCGGGCGGCCGGTGGCCAGCGCCTCGGCCTTCAGGGTCCGGCCCAGGTCGCGCGCGGCGCTGCCCAGGTCGACGATCAGCGGGGGCGAACCGCAGCCGTCGCGCCGGATCTCGAAGCAGACGGTGTCGCCGCCGAATCGCGCCCGCCCGGCCCGGCCGGTGGGGGCCGAGCCGCCGGCCCCCCACACGGTCAGGCGCACGCCGCCTGAAGAGGCCCCGGGGCCCGACGGGTCCGCGGCGGGCGACATCTCTCAGCCCTCTTCGCCGGCGGGCGCCGTCGCCTGGGAGCGCAGGCGCGCGAGCTCCACCGTGGTCCGCTCCAGTCTCTGGGCCAGCGAGCGGGACATCTCGATCGCCATCTCGGGGAATTCGCGGAGCAGGCGGAGCATCCCCTCCCGCTCGAACAGCAGGGTGCGGAGCTCTCCGCGCGCCTGCACGGTCGCGGTTCGCGGGGTTTCGCACAGCATCGCCATTTCGCCGAACACCTCGGACTCGCCGAGCTGCGCGACGGTGGAGGCGCGGCCGCCGAATTCGACGATCACGTCCGCCTTTCCCGACAGGATCAAATAGGCGCTGTCGGAACTGTCGCCCTGGCGCACAACCATCTCGCCGTCCTTGAATGTGCGATCCTCGCCCATGAAGGCGAGCAACCTCAATCTGGAGGGGTCGACCCCTTGAAACATCGGGGTACGCTGAAGGGCGTTGACCTCGGCCTCGAACTTCACCAGGCGCCCTCCCCTAGCCGCCGAACCACACCACTATCTGCCGCCATCGCGAGCCCCGTCAACTGCGGGAGGCGCGTCGCCCGTCCCGACTTCCTGCGTCACCCGCCCCTGGCGGTCGATGCGGATCACGTGATCGGCCTGTTGCGCGGCCGTCTCGCGCTCCGTTCCATAGACCAGCGCGCCGTCGCCCAGCCGCCCCCGCAGCAGGGCGCGCAACGCCTGGTCCGCCTCCGCGTCGCCGGCCGCGATGCCGTCGAGCACCAGCGCGCCGGGATTCTTCATCAACGCCCGCGCGAGGCCCATCTTGCGTCGCTGCAGCGCGTTGAGGGTCGTGCCCGCCTCGCCCAGCGGCTGGGCCATGCCGGCGCGCAGGATCAGCTCGCGCAGGCCCAGCTCGCCCACCAGGGCGTCCACCCGCTCCTTGAACGGGGTCCAGCTGTCGCGGCGGTCGAGCTTCACGGGGCCGAAGAAGATGTTCTCGGCCATCGAGAAGGCGGGATGGAAGGACTCCGCGTCGAAGACCGCGAAGCGGGGGTCCTTCTCGGCGAAGGCCATCAGCTTGGGGCGGGCGGCGAGCAGCGCCTCGACCCGCTCGGTCCCGCGCATCACGCCCAGGCGGTAGCGGGCGGAGCAGTAGGAGAAGGCGATGGCGATCATCTTGGCCTGCGCCGCGCGGTTGAGCTTGTCGGCGCCGCGCTGGCGGCCTATGCGCAGGATCCCCTCGACCGTCGCCGTCTCGGAGCGGGGGAACAGCCCGTAGCGCTTGAACAGGTCGGAGTCGGCGGCCACGCCCTCGAACAGGGAGAGCAGCGTCTCGCACAGGTCGAGGCCCATCTCGACCATGGTGGCGCGGACGCCGGCCTCCTCGAGCGCGCGCAGGACGGCGCGGTCCTCGGCCACGTCGGGCCAGCGCACGTCGGGGTCGACGGGCAGCGCGAAGAACAGGTTCTCGCCGACCGAGGCGTTGGGGTTGTAGCGGTCGACCTGCCAGTGATCGATGAAGTCCTCGCGCATCTCGCCCAGTTCCTCGGAGGCGGAGATGGCGCCGCGCAGCTCGACGAGGCGGGAGGCGAGCTCGGGCGCCTCCTCGGGGTTGAAGCGCGACAGGAGGCCGATGGCGTAGAGGTCGTCCTCGAGGCCCAGCACCGCCACCAGCTCATGGATGCGGGCCTCGACGGCCGCGAGGTCGTCGTAGCCCGCCTCCACCGGGTCGATCCACTCGTCGGAGATGTCGTCGTCCGGGGCGCCGGTGATCGCGGCCTCGCGGCGGCGAAGCTCGTGCTGGTCGTCGTCGCCCGGGGCGACGGGACGGAACAGGAGGCCGTGGACCAGGTTGTCGCGCATCGAGCCGGCGAAGACCCGCGGGTCGGAGGGGACGTAGGCGGCGCTGCGGTAGAGGATCGGCGTGCCCGCCGACCAGCTGTCCATCTGGCTGTCGACCATGCCCGACAGCGCCTGCAGGAGGGCCGAGCGGGCGACCGCGTCCTCGCCGTGCACCGCGACGACCGAGGCGTGGGGGACATGCACGCTCACCTGCCCCGGCAGGCCGTCGACATGGGCGTCGCTCAGCGCCAGGGCGTGGGGGCCGACCGGCGCGCGGTCGAGCAGGGGCGCGGGGTCGCCGTCCTCGGAGAAGTTCTCCATCACCGAGGTGTAGCGGGCGTTCATGTCCGAATAGTCCTGGTAGAAGCGCAGCAGCTCCTTCCAGGGCGCGGCGAGGTCCTTGTAGGCGATCAGCACCGCGGTCAGGGCGCCGACGTTGAGCTCGCCGTGGATCACGAACCAGCCGCCGATCAGGAAGATGAAGAACGGCGTCAGGTGGTTCGCGACGTTGTTCACGAACTTGATCAGGTTCTTCAGCAGGAAGATCCGCCGCCGGATCACGTAGTTGTCGTAGAGCTGGCGAGAGACGACCGCCTGGTGCCAGCGGCGGGCGCGCAGGGCGCGGATCTCGGTGGCGCCGTCGATCGACTCGTCGATCTCGCGGGCCATGGCGCGGATGTTGGCCAGCCGCACCCGGATCATCGCGATGACCTTGGCCTGCAGCTTGGGCACCAGCCAGGCCTGCACCGGGTAGAGGCACAGCGCCGCCGCCCCGATCAGCGGGTTCTGGACGATGATGAACGACAGGTAGACCAGGAAGCTGCCGCCCTGGGAGACGGGGGTCGAGATGATCGCGCCGACGAAATCGCCGATGGGGGCGAGTTCGGCCGAGATCATCTGCACCAGCTCGCCGGGGGAGGTGTTCTTCAGCCGCGACAGCGGCCGGCCCATCACCCGGCGATAGAGGTCGAAGCGCATCCGGCGCAGCATCCGCTCGCCCAGGATGCCGCGCTGCACGTTCTGGGCGTACTTGACGCCGTTGTTGATCGAGATCGCCAGCAGGTAGGCGAAGCAGAGCGCGATCAGGTATTCCGTCTGCTCGAGCGGTATGCCGAGGAACTCCTTGGGAAAGTCGGTCCCGGAAATCGCCTCGTTGATGATCGTCTTGGGAAGCTCGAGCGTGATCCAGATGATCGGGAAGGTCAGCAACGTGAAGAACAGCAGCACGAGCTGGTCGCGGGCGGAGTGCCGCCAGACGAAGCGCGTCATCTTCTCGGCCATGCTCGGCGCGTGTCCCTCGGTTCGCCGCCACCGTCGTTCGATGCGGCGGGGCGGGTCATTTTCCACGATGCGCGACGTTTTTTGAAGGACTTTCACGGGCCCGTCATGAACGGGCCTGCGGCGCAGGGCCTCAGACCGGGCGCCGGGCGCCCCCCAGGCCCCGCCGGCGGGGCCTGCCCGAGGCGGCGTCGAGCGCGAGCCGAGCCATCCGCCGGGTCGAGACCAGGGCCGCGCGCACGTCGCGCTGCAGCGTGATCAGCGCGGGCGTGACCAGCAGCACCAGGAAGAAGCCCGCCCCCAGCCCGAAGCACAGCGAGACGACGGTGGGCTTGAGGAACTGCGCCTCCTTCGAGGTCTCGGTCAGCAGGGGGGCGAGGCCGACCACCGTGGTCAGCGTGGTCAGCATCACCGGGCGCAGCCGGTCGCAGACCGCGTCGATCACCGCCGGGCGCAGGGCGCGGTTGCGGGCGTATTCGTCGGCGGTCGAGACCAGAACGATCGAGTCGTTGATGATGATCCCGCTCATCCCGATCATGCCCACGACCGAGAACAGGGTCAGCGGCAGGCCCATCCACAGGTGCCCCCAGACCACCCCGATCAGGCCGAAGGGCACCACCGCGATCACCGCCAGCGGCCGGGTCCAGGAGCCGAAGACCCAGGCGAGCGTCAGGTAGATGCCGATCATCGCGGCGGCGAAGCCGTATTCTGCCTCCGCCAGGAAGCGCTTCTCCTGCTCGGCGAGACCCGAGAGGGACCAGCGCACGTCGTGCCGCTCGGCCGCCGCGGGCAGGATGCGGTCGCGCAAGTCGTCCTCGATCTCCTGCGCGCGGGCGGCGTCGGACTGGTCGATGTCGCCCGAGACGGTGACCGAGACCACCCCGTCCACCCGCCGGATCAGCGAGAAGCCGGGCCGCGCGGTCACCTCGACCAGCTCCGAGATCGGCGCCCAGTCGCCCGAGGGTGTGCGCACCCGGCTGCGGGAGAGGAAGTCGGCGGTCAGCTCGTCGCGGGCCAGCGCCACCACGATCGAGGCCTCGCGCCCGTCGACGGCGAACTCGGCCGCGGTGACGCCGGTCAGGCGGCGGCGCAGCTCCGCCCCCAGCGCGTCGGTGGTGAAGCCCAGCGCCTCGCCCAGCGGCGTGAGGGTCAGCACCAGCTCGGTCTTGTCGTAGGCGAGGCTGTCCTCGAGCGCCGAGACCTCGGGGTAGGCCGAGAGGGCGGCCTGGATGTCCTCGGACGCGTGCTTCAGGACGGCGGGGTCGGCGCCCGTGAGCTCGACCGAGACGGCGTCGCCGCCGGGGCCGGAGCGCACGAAGCGGAAGGCGATGATCTCGGCCATCGGGTGACGCTGCACCCGCGCCTGCACCGCGGCGTTGAAGTCGGAGGAGGAGTAGGGCCGCAGGTCCGCGTCGATCAGCTCGGCCTCGACGGAGGCGAGCTGCCAGGGCTCCTTCTCGTCCTGGACCGAGAGGCCGCGGCCGGCGGCGCCGCCGATGCGCGAGAGGGCGAAGCGGATCGGGTTGGTCCCGTACTTGGCCTCGAACTCGGCCGCCGTCTCCTCCAGCGCCTGGTCGACGAGGGCGAGCTGGGCGAGCGTGTCCTCCCGCTCCGCGCCGGCCAGCATGGCGATGTTGGCGCTGATCTGGCCCCGCTCGGGCGCGTTCCAGAAGCGCCATTGCAGCTCCCCGCTCACCAGCCGCTCGACCGACAGCAGCAGCAGCATGACCGCGAGGCCCATCAGCGGGTAGCGCAGGCGCATCATCCACACGACCGCCGGGCGGAAGAGGACGGCGACGAAGCGGTCGAAGCCGCGGTTCACCCATTCGGCCGGGCGGTCGTACCAGCGCCGGCGGCCCATGCCCTCGATCGCGTGGCGCATGTGGTTGGGCAGCACCAGGAAGCACTCGGCGAGGCTGGCCGCGAGCACGATGCAGACCACCGTGGGGATGTCCTCGACCATCTTCCCGAAGCGCCCGCCCAGCGCCAGCATCCCCGAGAAGGCGAGCAGCGTGGTGACCGCCGAGGAGAACACCGGCGCGGCCATGCGGCGGGCGGCGGTCTCGGCCGCGGCGATGGGCGAGAGGCCGCGGCGGCGCGCGAGGTGGTCGGCATGCTCGCCCACCACGATGGCGTCGTCGACCACCATGCCCAGCGTCAGGATCAGCCCGAAGAGCGAGACCATGTTGATCGAGACGCCCAACGCCCACATGGCCGCCGCCGCCGCCAGCAGCGCCGTGGGGATGCCGGCCGCGACCCACAGCGCGGTGCGGGCGTTGAGGAACAGGAACAGCACGCCGACGACCAGCAGCAGGCCGAAGAGGGCGTTGTCGAGCAGGAGCGAGAGGCGCTGGGCGATGCGGTCGGCGAAGGTGTTGAAATAGGCGATCTCGACGCCGGCGGGGAGCGAGGGGCGCATCTCCTCGGCCACCCGCTGCACCACGGCGAACTGGCGCAGGGTGTCGCCGGTCTCGCCCCGGCTGACGCGGACCAGGGCCGCGGGCTCGCCCTTCACGTAGAAGCGCGCGCCGCGCCGGTCGCCGTCGTCGACCACCTGGGCGAGGTCGCGCACGCGCAGCTTCTCGCCCTCGGCGGTGGTGCGCACCACCACGTCGCCCAGGTCCTCGCGGGAGCGGGTCTCCTCCCCCGTCGAGATCCGGGCGCCGCCGGGGGTGGCGCCGCCGGGGCTGGAGGCGGCGGCGGCGGAGACGGCGGAGGCGATCTCGGCCAGGGTCGCGTCGTGGCGCAGGAGCAGGGGCTCGGACGCCTCGATGCGGATGCGGCGGTCTGGGGCGCCGCGCACCGAGATGCGCGACAGCCCCTCGACGCGCAGGCGCTCGGCGTATTCGTCGGCGAGGCGCACCAGCAGGTCGGGGTCGACGGGGCCGTGGAAGACGACGTCGGTGACCGGGAAGGTCCAGGCGTGGCGCTCGACGGTGGGGCTCTCGGCCCCCTCGGGCAGCGGCCCGACGGAGGAGACGGCGGCGGAGACGGACTCGGCCGCGGCGAAGATGTCGTAGCCCGGCTCGAAGGTCAGGGTGATCGCGGCCGAGCCCTCGCGCGCCTTGGCCGAGATCTCGTCCACCCCCTCCACCACCGCCAGCGCGGGCTGGAGGACCTGGACGACGTTGCGGTCCACCTGCTCGGGGCCGGCGCCGGGCCACTTGACGTTCACATAGACGTCGTTGGCCACGATGTCGGGCATGAACTGGGTGCGCAGGTTCTGCACCGCGCCCAGGCCCGCGATGATCATCGCCAGAAGCAGGAGGTTCGCCGCCGTGCCGTGGCGGACGAAATAGCCGAAGAAGCCGGGGGCGCGGCGCATCGCGCTCAGCCGCCCGAGGTGGAGGCGGCGGGGGCCGCGCCGTCGGAGGCCGGGGCGCCGACGCCCTCCAGCCGCTCGACCAGGCCGCGAGGGGCGGCCTCGCCGTCGAGCCGGTCGAGCAGGCGGGCGCGCTCGGCCGGGCCGAGGTTGGAGGCCCGGACCCGGTCGCGCAGGGCGGCGCGGCGTTCGGGGGTGAGGGAGAGCATCTCCTCGCCCGTGGCGGAGAGGGAGGAGACGCCGCCCGGGATCGGGGCGCCCGCCGCCTCGGCCGCGCGCATCGCGTCCTCGCCCTCGGCGGCGACGCGGGCGCGGGCGCCGGCGCCGAGCTGCGGCTTGCGGATCGCCACCATCCGCTCCCCGAAGGGGGCGTCGGCGACGATCAGCGTCTCGCCCACCCGGCGCAGGATGCGCACGCGACGCTCCCGCAGCCGGTCGTCGGCGTCCACGATCAGCACCCGCCCGTCCTCGGTCGCGGCGGCGGCGGGGATCACGGCGACGCCCTCCAGCACCGGCTCGCGCACCGCGGCGGCGACGAAGTCCCCCTCCCGGAACAGGTCGCCGGCGGAGGGGTCGAGCGCGAGGTAGAGCGTGCGGCCGGTGCGCGCCTCCCCCGTCGCGGCGGCGGCGCGGGCGATATGGGCGGGGACCGAGGCGTCGACCTCCCCCAGCTCCAGCCGCACCTCGGCGCCGAGGTCGCGCAACCCGCCGGCGTCGTCGAGCAGGCGGGCGTATTCGGCGTTGGAGACGCGCACCGCGGCCTCCAGCCGGCGGGGGTCGATCAGGGCGCCCAGCTTCTCGTTCGCGGCCACCTGGCGGCCGAGCACGGCGGCGGTCTCGGTCAGCAGGCCGTCGAAGGGGGCGCGGACCTCGGTGTCGGCCAGCGCCCGGCGGGCGTCGGCGAGTTCCAGCTGCGCGCGGCGCAGGGCGGTGGCGTTCATCTCCGACGCGGTGCGCGCGGCCGAGAGCGCCTGCTGCGCGTCGATGCGGGTCTGCACGGCGACGGCGAGGTTCAGCTCGGCCGACTCGACCGCGGCGGTGGAGCCGACGAGCCGCTCGGCCAGGCCCTTCTGCCGCTCCATCGCCTGGCGCTGGAGGCGCACGCGATCCTCGGCGGCCTCGAGGTCCATCTCGGCGAGTTCCACGGTGCGGGCGGCGGCGGCGCGGTCGGTCTCGGTCTCGGCCAGCGCGATCTCGGCCCGGTCGACGGCGGATTCGGCGTCGGCGGGATCGAGGCGGAACAGCAGCTCCCCGGCCCGCACCGCGCCGCCGTCGACGAAGGCGGGCGACAGCTCGACCAGGCGGCCGGGCAGCGCGGGGCGCAGCTCCAGCCGGCGGGCGGCGACGATCTCGCCATAGGCGGTCAGGGTGGGGGAGACGTCGGCGGGCTGCGGGCGCACCACCTCGACAGCGAAGACCCGCTCTGCCGCGGGCGCGCGGCGCGGGGCCTTGGCCTCGGCCGCCTCCTGCGCGAGGTGCAGCCGCCAGGCGCCGTTGGCGATCAGCGCCGCCGCGAGGGCGAGCAGGACCAGTCCCGTCAGGCTGCGCATCACGAAGCGCATGGGCTCTCCCGTCCGGCGAGGCCGCGGGGCGCGGCCGACCCTTGGATGAACAGACTTAACCCGCGCAGGCCCGGGGGGCGAGCCTGCGTGCGGGGCCTCCCTGTCACGGGCGGCCGCGCGGGTTCCGTCGCCCGGCCCCGCGGGGCGCCCCGGGTCCGGGGGCGTTTTCCGCGGGCCGGGGGCGGGTTCCGCGGTTTCAGTCGGGGCGGACGGCCTTCGGCCCCGCGATCTCCTGCGCGCGGCGATAGGCGGGGCGGGCGCGGATCCGCTCCAGCCAGGCCGCGGCGTTGGGCGTGTCCTCGATCGGCGTGGCCCCGTAGCGGGAGCCGGGCGAGAGGCCGAAGGCGCACATGATGTCGGCGCAGGTGAACTCGGGGCCCGCCAGCCAGTCGTGCCGGGCCAGCGTCTGTTCGAGGAAGGCCATCATCCCCGCCTCGCGCCGGGCGATCACGGTTCCCAGCCGCTCGGCCCGCGGGCCGGTGGCGCCCGAGCCGAGCGCCCCGCGGGTGAAGTAGATGCCCAGCATCGAGGCGTTGAAGTGCATCCAGTAGAGGTAGTCCGTGTAGTTCGCGTCCTGCGGCCCCACGGTCAGCCGCCCGCCGGCGTGGCGGTGGCAGATGTGCTCGAGGATCACGGCGGATTCGGTCAGCACGAGCTCCCCGTCCTCGATCACCGGGGCGGTCGCGGCGGGGTGCAGGGCGCGGTAGCTCTCGGGCGCCAGGAAGTCGGGGCCGCGGTCGTGCCAGCGCAGCTCGTAGGGCAGGCCCAGCTCCTCCATCAGCCAGACCACGCGGTCGGACTGGGAGACGCCCAGGTGGTGGATAACGATCATGCGGCTCCTTCCCGCCGCCGGCGGGCGGCTTCGGGTCGTCTCTTCGCCCGGCGGGCGGTTCGCGCGCAGCGTGGCCCAGGCGCCCGGCCCGCGCAACCGCGGGCCGCGAGGGGCGATCCGGCGCGGGGCAGGCGGTTGAAGACGCGGGCCCGCGCGCGTAGGTCTGGGCGACAGGCCGCGACCCGCGCGGCCGGATGGAGGCCGCGATGTCCCCGACCCCCCAAGGCGCCGCCCCCGCGGCGGGCGCCCTGCCCCCGCTGACGATCCACCTCGCCGCGCCGCGCGGCTTCTGCGCGGGCGTGGACCGGGCGATCAAGATCGTGGAGATGGCGCTCGAGAAATGGGGGGCGCCGGTCTACGTGCGCCACGAGATCGTGCATAACCGCTACGTCGTGGACGGGCTGCGCGACAAGGGCGCCGTCTTCGTCGAGGAGCTGGACGAATGCCCGGTCGACCGGCCGGTGGTGTTCTCGGCCCACGGGGTGCCCAAGTCGGTGCCCGCCGCCGCCCAGGCGCGGGAGATGCTGTTCGTCGACGCCACCTGCCCGCTGGTCTCGAAGGTGCATGTCGAGGCCGAGCGTCACGCCGCCAAGGGCCTGCAGATCGTGATGATCGGCCACGCCGGCCACCCCGAGACCATCGGCACCATGGGCCAGCTGCCCGAGGGCGAGGTGCTGCTGGTCGAGACGGTGGAGGACGTGGCGGGGCTGGTGCCGCGGGACCCCGAGCGGCTGGCCTACGTGACCCAGACGACGCTGAGCGTGGACGACACCGCCGACATCGCGGCGGCCCTGGCGGCGCGCTTCCCCGCGATCCAGGGGCCGCACAAGGAAGACATCTGCTACGCCACCACCAACCGCCAGGAGGCGGTGAAGGCGATGGCCCCGAAGATCGAGGCGCTGCTGGTGATCGGGGCGCCGAACTCCTCGAACTCCAAGCGGCTGGTGGAGGTCGGCAGGAAGGCCGGCTGCGCCTATTCGCAGCTGGTGCAGCGGGCGACCGACATCGACTGGCGCGCGATCGAGGGCGTGCGCTCGGTCGGCGTCACCGCCGGCGCCAGCGCGCCCGAGGTGCTGGTCGAGGAGGTGATCGACGCCTTCCGCGCCCGCCACTCGGTGACCGTCGAGCTGGTCGAGACCGCCGTCGAGCGGGTCGAGTTCAAGCCCCCCCGCATCCTGCGCCAGCCCGCCGGCGACGCCGCGTGAGCGGCGCGGACGGGGAACGAGCCCCCCTCGGCGCCCCGGGCGAGGCCCCTGGTCGAACCGCCCCGACCGCCGCGGCGCCGACCACCGCGGACGCGGCGACGCTCGCCTGGTACGACGGCGCGGCGGCGGACTACGACGCCTGGTCCGCGCCCTTCAACGGCGGAGAGGACGGGACGCTCGCGCGGTTCCTCGCCGGCCTGCCTGCGGGGGCTCGGGTGATCGACCTCGGCTGCGGCGCGGGCCATGCGGCCGCGGCGATGATGGCGGCCGGCCTCTCGGTCCGGGCGCTCGACGCCTCCGCCGGGCTGGTCTCGCGCGCCCGCGCCCGCGGGGTCCCGGCGGAGGTCGGGCGGTTCGAGACGCTGGAAGACGTGGCCGCCTACGACGGCGCCTGGATCAGCTTCAGCCTGCTGCACGCCCCGCTCGCGAGTTGGCCCGACGTTCTGGCGCGCGTCGCCCGCGCCCTGCGCCCCGGGGGATTGCTGTTCCTGGGCCTGAAGGAGGGCGAGGGCGAGCGGCGCGACCGCCTCGGCCGCCGCTACGCCTACATCCGCGAGCCCGGCCTGCGGGCCCTGCTGGCGCAGGCCGGCTTCGCGGAGATCGAGGTCTCGACAAGCCGCGGCGTGGGCCGCGACGGGGCGGAGACCGGGCTCCTCGCCGCCTTCGCCCGCCTCGCCTGAGCGCCGCCTCAGGCCCCGCGCCGCCCCCTGCGCGACAGCGCCAGCCCCGCCGCGCAGGCGCCCGCCAGCAGCGCGCCTGCGGCGGGCGCCGGGACCGGCGCCGCCTGGGCGGTCAGCGCGTAGCCGCCCTGGCCCTGGTTCCCGTCCATGACCAGCGCCACGGCGTAGGAGGCCGGCGCCCAGACCTGGCCGAGGCAGTCGCCCAGCAGGTTCAGGTCCGGCCCGGCGAATTCGTAGAGCTCGCAGACCGGGGCGCCGGAGACCACCGCGAGATCGAAGGCGAAGTCGACGGCGGCGGTGAAGCGGAAGCTGTCCTGCTCGTCCGGACCGTCGCCGAAGACGTCGAGCGTCTCGCCCGCATCCAGCGTGCCGGTCACGGTGAAGGCCTGCGCGGGGCCCAGCGGGCCGAGGTCCACGTTGGCGGGCCCGGCGGAGCCGGCGAGGTCGCCCGAGACCGCCTCGGAATAGTCGGTGGCCGCGACCGCCGGAAGGACCGGGAACAGGGCCGCCGCGACGATCGCCAGGAAACGCAGAGGCATGCACGCACCTCGAGAATTGAATGCAGGATCAATGGGTCGCTCGATGCGCGATGATGAATGCGCGCTGAGCGCCGGTCAAGCGGCGCCTCGCCCGGCGCGTCCCGCCGGGCCATTGACCCGCCCGGCCCCGCGCCGCATCTTGCCGGCCCCGGCGGGCGGCGTCGCCGGGCGACGCCCGGAACGGAGACCCGCATGATCAGCCCCGAATTCCTGCTGACCGCGCTCGCGGTGGTGATGATCCCCGGGACGGGAGCGATCTACACCCTGTCCTGCGGGCTGGCCCGCGGCCGCGCCGCCGCGATGGCCGCGGTCGCCGGATGCACCTTCGCGGTCCTGTTCCACATGGCCGCGGCGCTGGCGGGGCTGGCGGCGATCCTCCACGCCTCGGCAGCGCTGTTCCAGGGGGTGAAGATCGCGGGCGTCCTGTTCCTGATGTGGATGGCCTGGACGACCCTGCGCGAGGGCGACGGCCCGGCCGCGCCCGCGGCGGTGGCCGAGCAGGGCCTACGCCGCATCGCGACGCGCGCGGTGCTGATCAACCTGCTGAACCCCAAGCTCGCGATCTTCTTCGCGGCCTTCCTGCCCCAATTCGTCCATCCCGGCCCCGGGGCGACGGCCGAGATGGCGGTTCTGGGCCTCGTCTTCACCGGGCTGACGGCGGCGGTCTTTGCGGTCTACGGCCTGTTCGCCGCCTCGGCGCGCGACCGGATCCTGGGCTCGGCGCGGGCGATGCGCTGGATGCGCCGGGTCTTCGCGACCTGCTTCGCGGGCCTCGGCCTGCGGCTGGCCTTCGCGGAGCGCTGAGCATGGCCGAGTTCTTCGCCTACACCGACGGCGCCTGCTCGGGGAACCCCGGGCCGGGGGGCTGGGGCGCGCTGCTGGTGGCGATGCAGGACGGCGCGGTGGTGCGCGAGCGGGAGCTCTCGGGCGGCGAGCCCGAGACCACCAACAACCGCATGGAGCTGATGGCCGCGATCTCGGCGCTGGAGACTCTGGGCCGCCCGACCGAGATCACGGTGGTGACGGATTCGAACTACGTGAAGGGCGGCGTGACCGGCTGGATCCACGGCTGGAAGCGCAACGGCTGGAAGACCGCCTCGAAGTCGCCGGTGAAGAACGAGGACCTGTGGCGGCGCCTCGACGCCGCGCAGGCCCGCCACAAGGTGACCTGGAAATGGGTGAAGGGCCACGCCGGCCACGAGGAGAACGAGCGCGCCGACGCGCTCGCCCGCGCAGGCATGGCCCCGTTCAAGCCCGCCAAGGCGAAAAAGCCCCGCAAGCCCGCCGGCGCGCGCTGACCCGCCCGCCGCGGCCCCGCCCCTCTCTCCCCTTCCGCCCCAAGGCTCTCCCCTCGCCGGCTTTCGCCGGCGCGCCGCCCGCAGGCCCGTGCGAAGCGCCTGTTCTTCGGAGCCGTCTCTCGCTGATGCCGTGAAGAGCGAGTCGCCGGGAGGGGTCAGGGATCGCAAAGCGACCCGCGCTTGCGCGGGCTTGTCCTTGACCCCTCCCGGCGACTCGCTCAGGCATCAACAGCGAGAGACGACTCCGGAGGACAGGCGCGGCCCCTGTTCTTTGGTGAGTCAGGAGCCCGCCGGAGGCTCCCGCCCTCGCCCAGTCAAGGCGAAGCGCCCGCAGGAGGCCCAAGCCCGCCCGCAGGGCGCCTCCGTCCCCGGCCGCCTCACTCCCCCGCCGGGTGGGGATGCGCGAGGCCCGCGAGCTTCGCCTCGGCCTTGGGATCGATCTCGAGCTCGTCGCCGGTCATCAGCCCGGCGTCGGGGTCGTTGAATACCGCCATGTCGAGCTTGCCCTCGCCCTTGGCCACGATGGTCGAGACGACCGCGTCGCCGGTGATGTTCACCGCGGTGCGGATCATGTCCATCAGCCGGTCGACGCCCAGGATGATGGCGATGCCCTCGATGGGCAGGCCCACCTGGCCCAGCACCATGGTCAGCATCACCAGCCCCACGCCGGGCACGCCGGCGGTGCCGATGGAGGCGAGCACCGCCATGGCGATCACCGTCAAGTAGCCCCCGACGCCCAGGTCGATGCCGTAGACGTTGGCCAGGAACACCGTCGCCACGCCCTGCATGATCGCGGTGCCGTCCATGTTGATGGTGGCGCCGAAGGGCACGGTGAAGGAGGCGACCGACTGGTCGGCCCCGATCCGCTCGGTCACGCAGCGGTAGGTGACGGGGATGGTGGCGTTCGAGGAGGCGGTCGAGAAGGCGAAGAGCTGCGCGGGCCGCATCTTGCGCATGAACATCAGCGGGTTGAGGCCCGACAGCGCCTTGAGGATGATCATCAGCGTGCCGAAGAGGTGGATGAACAGCGCCGCCGTCAGCGTCAGCACGTAGGCGAGCACCGGCAGGAACAGGTCGATCCCCTGCTCGGCGAAGGTCTTGGCGATCAGGCAGAAGACGCCGATCGGGGCGAAGGCCATGACGATCTGGACGACCTTCATCATCAGCTCGTTCATGTACTCGCAGGCCGCCACGAAGCCCGAGGACTTCTCGCCCAGCATCAGGGCGGCGATCCCGACGACGATCACGTAGAAGATGATCTGCAGCATCTCGCCGTTGGCGAAGGCCGCGATGGGGTTGGTGGGCACGACCCCGGCGAAGACGTCCCAGACCGTGGGCGCCGTCTTGGCGGTGACGCCCGAGGTGTCGACGCCGGCCATGTCGAAGCCCACGCCCGGCCCCACGATCAGCGCCAGCGCGATGGCGACCGCGATGGCGATGGCGGTGGTGGCGAGGTAGAGGCCGAAGCTCTTGCCGCCGACGCGGCCCAGCGCCTTCACGTCGCCGATCCCCGCCACGCCGCAGATCAGCGAGAAGACGACCAGCGGCACCACCAGCATCTTCAGGGCGTTGACGAACATCTTGCCCAGCATGGCGAAGAGGCCGCCGGTGACGTAGTCGGCGATGAACTGCGAGCCGATGGCGTTGAAGATCAACCCCACCACGATCCCGAGCCCCATCCCGAGCATGACCTGCACGGTCAGGGACATCTTCTTCACGGCCGTCGCCATCGCCGGATCCTCCATCGAATTCGCCTTGCGGAAGGATCGCACGGTTTCGCTGCATCGCAAGACGATTGGGCGCGGCCGACGGTTTCCGCGCCCGAAGCTTCCATTCTCCGGAATGAAATCCGCCTGGCAGGGTCCGGCCGACCCGTGCGATGAGCCGCGCGTGAACCGCGGGACGGAGGCGGCGGCCGCGGCCCATTCCGCCTCAGGCGGGCGGCGCGGCTTTCCTCCCGCCCGGCCGGCGCTTATCATCCGCGCCATGACCCGCCTGCGCGCTCCCCTCGTCCTTCCCGGCGCCGCCGGCGCCCCGTTCGACACGCGCGAGCGCTGCGAGATCCGCGAGCTGCTGAACGATCCCGCCGACCCGGCCGCCAGCCTCGCCGAGGCGACCGTCGCGCCGGGCGCAGTGACCGAGCTGCACGCGCTGGACGTGGACGAGCGCTACGTGATCCTGCGCGGGACCGGCCGGCTGGAGCTGGACGGCGAGGCCCGGGACCTCGGCCCCGGCGACGCCGCGCTGATCCCCGCCGGCTGCGCCCAGCGCATCGCCAACACGGGCGCGGAAGACCTGGTGTTCCTGTGCCTGTGCACCCCCCGTTTCACGCCTGCGGGCTACACCCCGCTGGAGGAGACCCCATGAAGATCGACGGCGTCCCCTATCGCACGATCTGGCCCGCCGCGGACGGCGCGGTCGAGATCCTGGACCAGACCCTGTTCCCCCACCGCTTCGAGATCCTGCGCCTGACGCGGGTCGAGGAGGCGGCCCACGCCATCCGCTCGATGCAGGTGCGCGGCGCGCCGCTGATCGGGGCGACGGCGGCCTACGGGCTGGCGCTGGCGCTGCGCGAGGACGCCTCGGACGAGGGGCTCGCCAGAGCCGCCGCGCTGCTGCTGGCGACCCGCCCCACGGCGGTGAACCTGCACTGGGCGCTGGAGCGGATGAAGGCGGCGCTCGGCCCCCTCGCCCCCGCCGACCGGGCCGAGGCGGCCTGGGCCGAGGCCGCCGCGCTCTGCGACGAGGACGTGGCGATCAACGCGGCCATCGGCGACCACGGGCTGAAGATCGTGGAGGAGATCGCGGCGAAGAAGGCGCCGGGGGAGCCGGTGCGCATCCTCACCCACTGCAACGCCGGCTGGCTGGCGACCGTCGACTGGGGCACCGCCACCGCGCCAATCTACAAGGCCCATGACAAGGGGATCGCGGTCGAGGTCTGGGTGGACGAGACCCGGCCCCGCAACCAGGGCGCGTTCCTCACCGCCTGGGAGCTCGGCCGCCACGGCGTGCCGCACAAGGTGATCGTCGACAACGCCGGCGGCCACCTGATGCAGCGCGGTCTGGTGGACATGTGCATCGTGGGCACCGACCGCACCACCGCGCGCGGCGACGTGTGCAACAAGATCGGCACCTACCTCAAGGCGCTGGCGGCCCATGACAACGGCGTGCCGTTCTACGTGGCCCTGCCTTCCCCCACCATCGACTTCACGGTGGAGGACGGGTTCGAGATCCCGATCGAGGAACGCTCGGGCGACGAGGTCTCCTACCTCCCCGGCCTGACCGACGCGGGCGACTACACCCGGGTGCGGCTGACGCCGGAGACCTCGGAGGCCGCCAATCCCGCCTTCGACGTCACGCCCGCGCGCCTGGTGACGGCGCTGGTGACCGAGCGCGGCGTCTGCCCCGCCACGCGCGAGGGCATCGCCGGGCTGTTCCCGGAGCGGGCGGCGGCCTGATCGTCGCGATGAGCCCCCGGACCCTGACGACGGACCGGCTGGTCCTGCGCCCGCTGCGCCGCGCCGACGCGTCGGCGCTGCGCGCGGCGGTCTTCGCCGACGGCGAGGTCGCCACGATGCTGTTCCACGACTGCTCGACCCCCGAGCTGCAACGGCATTGGGCCGAGGACTGGTGCGAGGGGCTGGGCGAGGACGGCGACCGCGGCGCGGCGATCTGGACGGCCGGGGGCCTGGGCGCCTATGCGGTCGAGGGGCGGGCGGAGAGCGATCCGGCGCTGGCCGGCTTTCTCGGCGTCGTGGGCTTCTACGGCGCTGCGCCCGCGGGCGGGGGCTGGGGCGGAGAGGTGTTCTACGCGCTCGACCGCCGCGCCCATGGCCGCGGCGTGATGAGCGAGGCGGCGACGGCGGCGCTGGCCGCCTTCCGGGCGCTGCCGGGGCCGCTCTCGCTCTACGCCACCGTCTGGGACCTGCTGAACCCCGCCTCGGTGCGGGTGCTGGAGCGGGTGGGGCTGGTCCGCGACGGGCGGATGGCCCTGCTCGACGAATATTCCGAGGCGCGGGTGCGCAGCCTCGCGGGCTACGAGCTCGCCCGCCTGCGCGCCGCCCCGGCGGGCGGGCGCGAGGGCGTGGCCCGCGCGGCCGCGCTGAAGCTGGGGCATCTCGCGCATGAGGGGCTGGCCGCGCGGGACGAGGCGATGGAGCGCCTGGCGGACGCCGCGCCGGAGGTTCCCCACTCCCTCTTCGCCGCCGCCTTCGACGAGGGGGCGGCCCTTCCCGGCCTCGCCGTGCTGCGCTGGAGCCGCGCCTGACATGCATCCCAATCCCGCCTTCCGCAAATCCACCCGCGCCCATCACCTGGCGCTGGCGAAGGCCCGCGGCTTCGGCACGCTGGTCGTTTCGGCCGAGCCGTTCCCCCTGATCTCCCACGTGCCCTTCGTGATGGAGACGGACGGGGCGGCGGACCTGCACCTGGTGCGCTCCAACCCCATCGCGCGGCGGCTGGCCGAGGGGCCGGCGGCGGCGGTGCTGGCGGTGCAGGGGGCGGACGGCTACGTCTCGCCCGACTGGTACGGCGACCCGGGGCAGGTGCCGACCTGGAACTACGTCGCCGCCCACCTGCGCGGGCGCCTGTCGCTGCGCGAGCCGGAGGCGCTGCGCCCCCACCTCGCCGCGCTGTCGGCCCGGTTCGAGGGGGCGCTGCCGGGCAAGAAGCCCTGGACGCTCGACAAGATGGACCGCGGGACGCTGGAGAAGATGGAGCGGATGATCCTGCCCGTGCGCTTGGAGATCGAGGAGACCGACGGCACCTGGAAGCTGGGCCAGAACAAGCCCGAGGCGATGCGCCTGGGCGCGGCCGAGGCCATGCCCGGCTCGATCGGGGCGGAACTGGAGACGCTGGCCGCGCTGATGCGCGAGCCGCCGGTCTGAGGCGGCGCGGGGGCGCTGCGCCTCCGCGCGAACGGCGACCTGCGGCGCCCCCTGCGGCGAGGCTCCGCGGCGGGCGCCCTCGTTTCCCGCGGACAAACCGTCTAAGAGGGGAGCCGAAGGCAGGATGACGCGCAGGCCGGAACGGCCGCGCGCAAGAGGAGCGCGACGCGCAGGCATGGCGGGCGGCTTCGGACGCGGCGGAACGGCGGGCAGAACCGCGCTGACGCGATATGCGCTCCTGGAATCCACGGGCGTCTATCGGGACGGATTCTCGCAACGACCCCAGGAGGTGGTGGTCCGCTTCGGCGAGGCCTCGCTGATCCTGATGAGTTTCGACGACATGCCCGTCGCCCACTGGACGCTGGCGAGCCTGCGCCGGGTGCGCGCGCCGGGCGGCGACCGCGCGGCCCTGTCGCTGACGCCCGAGCCCGACGACGCCTGGGGCGACGCCGACGGCGACGAGAGCCTGCTGATCACCGACCCCGAGATGATCCGCGCCATCGAGGAGGTGTGCGCCGACCTCGACCGCCGCCCCTCGCGCCTGCCGATGCTGATGCGCCTGTTCGGCTGGTTCGCCGCGGCGGTGGCGCTGGGGGCGGCGCTGGTGGTCTGGGGCCTGCCCTGGGCGACGCAGCGGATGGCCGACCTGGTTCCGCCGGCGCAGGAGCGCAAGCTGGGCGACGCGATCATGGCGCAGCAGATCGCGGCGATGGGCCAGGGCGAGGACCCGGTCTGCACCAGCCCCGAGGGCGCGGTGGCGCTGGAGCACCTGGCCGACCGGCTGCTGGCCGGGGTGCGCCTGCACGTGCCGGTGACGCTGGAGGTGATCCGCTCCCCCCAGGTGAACGCCTTCGCCGCCCCCGGCGGGCGCGTGGCGATCCTGTCGGGCCTGCTCGAGACCGCCTCGGGCCCCGACGAGGTGGCCGCGGTGCTGGCGCACGAGCTGGGCCATGTCGCCCATCGCGACGGGCTGCGCGCGCTGCTGCGCCAGGCGGGGACGCAGGGGCTGATGACGCTGTTCATGGGCGACCTGTCGGGCGGCACGCTGGCCGGGCTGACTCAGATGGCGCTGGCGGCCTCCTATTCGCGCGAGATGGAGATGGAGGCCGACGCCTTCGCCCACGACATGCTCGCCGACGCGGGCCTGCCGGCCGAATCGCTGGCCGACTTCTTCCGCAAGCTGGAGGGTATGCAGGGCGCGCGGACCGAGGGCATGGCCCGGCATTTCGCCTCCCACCCCGACCTCGAGGCGCGGGTGGAGGCGGCGGAGGCGGCCGACCGCCTGAAGGGCAGCGCCTGGAAGCCGGCGCTGGAAGACGCGGACTGGATCGCCCTGAAGGAGATCTGCGCCGACTGAGGACGCGGGGCCGGGAGGTCTGGGACCGGGAATTCCGGGCCCGAGGGCGCCTGCGCCGAAGGTGCCTGAGGGGCTACGCCCCGCCGTCCCGTCCCTAGGGGCTTCGCCCGCTCGGGCTCAGGCCGCGGCTTCGGCGTCGCGGCGGTCGGCGTGGGCGAGGAGGCGGTCGCGCAGGCCCGCCACCGCGGCGTTCAGCGACAGCGCCTCCTGCAGCGTCATCCCCGTCGCCTCGAGGATCGCGGGGCCCAGGCCCTCGGTCCGCGAATGCAGCGCCCGCCCTTCGGGCGTCAGGGTCACCCGCACGGCGCGGGCGTCGCCATGGTCGCGCCGCCGCTCGATCAGGCCCAGCGTCTCGAGGCGCTTGAGCACCGGGGTCAGGGTGCTGGTGGCCAGCTTCAGCTCGGCGCAGAGCTCCCCCACCATGCGGTCGTCGCGCGACCACAGCGCGGTCATCGCCAGGAACTGCGGATAGGTCAGGCCCAGCCGCTCGAGCCAGGGGCGGTAGACCCGGTTCATCGCGTGGCTGGCCGAGTAGAGCGCGAAGCACAGCATCGATTCGGACGGGGGCGCCCCGGTCTCGACGGACTCTTCGGCGGGCGCCTCCTGGGGCGTCTCGGCGGGATCGGCGCCGGTGCAGGACATGGAGCCTCCTGAGCGGATGTCCGCTGCGTCTCGCAAAATATCGCACCCGATATAATCGATTGAGATTGACTTTGCGAGGGGATGAGCCCAGATATGTCTCACGCGATCTAATCGCACACGACATATTCGGATGACTGAGGAGGCCACCATGCCCGTCGACGTGAAATACACGACCCAGGCCCGCGCCACCGGGGGCCGCGACGGCGCCGCCGAGACGCTGGACGGCTCCCTGAAGGTGAAGCTCGCGCCGCCGAAGGAGATGGGCGGCTCGGGCGACGGCAACAACCCCGAGCAGCTGTTCGCCGCCGGCTACGCCGCCTGCTTCCTGGGCGCGATGAAGGCCGTTTCGCGCGGCGAGGGCTTCGTGAAGGTGCCCAACGACGCGACGGTCGAGGCGACGGTGGGGATCGGCCCGCGCTCCGAGGGCGGGTTCGGCATCACCGCGGCGCTGAAGATCTCGATGCCGGGCGTCGACAAGGCGGACGCCGAGAAGCTGGTCGAGGCGGCGCACCAGGTGTGCCCGTATTCGAACGCCACCCGCGGCAACGTGGACGTGGGCCTGACGGTCGCCTGATCGAGGCCCCGCGGCTCGTCGGATCGCCCGCGCGGCGGTCCGGCGCGCCCGCGCCGCTCGCCCGCAGGCCGGGCGCAGGCGCCGTCGGTCCCCCGGGGATCGGCGGCGTCGTTGGTTGAGGAACCGAACGGGACGGGAGATCGCGATGCGGCCCCGTTCCCGCGGCGGCGCCGCGCCGGCGGCGCGGGGCGGGGTCTGGGGCCCCTCCCCGCCTCCCGGCCCCGTGGGCCGGTCCGGCCGGGAGACGTGTCCCCTCCCAGCCGGCGCGCGGCGCCGCCGCGACCGCGACCGGGCCGGGCGGGCGGGGACCCGCCCGGCCTGGTCGTGCCCCTCGCCGCCGCCGCGCGCGGCGCGCCGGGGCCTGAAGACGCCCGTCTTGCCGAGTTTTCCTGAAGATGCGCCTCGAGCGCCGCGCCGCGCGATGGCGCACGCCCGCCGGCCGCGAGCCCGGGCCCGCCTGCAGGCCGCGTGCGCGCCCGGTCAGGCGCGGTGGTAGGGGCTTCCGGCGAGGATGGTGGCGGCGCGGTAGATCTGCTCGGCCGCCATGGCGCGGGCCAGCATGTGCGGCCAGACCATCTTTCCGAAGCTGAGCATCAGGTCGGCCCGCGCGCGCACCGCGTCCGAATGGCCGTCGGCGCCCCCGATGGCCAGCACCGCGTCGCGGCGGCCCTGGTCGCGCCAGTCCGCGAGGCGGCCGGCGAAGTCGGGGGAGGTCAGCTGCTTTCCGCGCTCGTCCAGCACCACCAGCGCCGCGCCGTCGGGGAGGGCGGCGAGGATCAGCTCGCCCTCCGCCTCCGATCCGCGGCCCTTGCGGTCCTCGACCTCCAGCAGGCGCGCCGGGCCCAGGCCCAGCGGCCGCGCCGCGCGGTCGAAGCGCGTCAGCCAGTCGTCGACGAGCGTCGCCTCGGGCCCGCCGCGGGCGCGCCCCACGGCGACCAGATGCACTTTCACGCCCGACCCGTCCGGCGGGTCAGGCGTAGGAGGGCGTGCCGGAGGCGCGTTTCGCCGCGTCGCCGGCGGGCAGCCACATCTTCTCGAGCTGGTAGAACTCGCGCACCTCGGGCCGGAAGACATGGACGATCACGTCGCCCGCGTCGATCAGCACCCAGTCGCCCGCATCCTTGCCCTCGGCGCGGGCGGACACCCGGGCCTCGGCCTTGAGACGTTCGATGAGCTTTTCCGAGATG
Source organism: Albimonas marina (assembly GCF_029223255.1). Taxonomy (GTDB): domain Bacteria; phylum Pseudomonadota; class Alphaproteobacteria; order Rhodobacterales; family Rhodobacteraceae; genus Albimonas. Next base: position 125,780 of record NZ_JARHUC010000004.1, on the reverse strand, counting down.
GCGGCCACCTGTCGGGACGAGCGGCCGGAGGCGATCACCATGAAATCGGCGATGTCGGACTTGCCGCGCAGGTCCACCTGCACGATGTCCTCGGCCTTGTCGTCCTCGAGCGAGTTCAGAACAAGACGGAGCAGGTCTTCGCCACCCATTCGCTCCGTGTTCTCCGGCGGGGTCGCCCCCGCGCTATCGAGTCCGGTCAGTTCGATTTCCTCCACGTCGCGCGCCGGAAATCCCGTTCGCGCCCCGGCGCAGGGCGGAGTCTCAACATAGTTCAAAGGGGGGCTTCGCTCAACCAGTGGGCGCCCGGCGCCCGGAAAACCGGCGGATAGAGCGGGCGCGGGATCAACGCAAGTCGATTCGGCCGGTGGCGTAGCCCAGCGGCCACGAGACCTGCAGGCGCACGGGCGTCGGGCGGCCGTCCATCTGGGCGATCCACAGCACGCGGTCGAAGTCGGCCTCGGAGGTCTCGCGCTCGTCGTCGACGGGGTAGCCGCCCAGGCGCTCCATCCCCAGGCGGCAGCGGCGGGCGGGGCCGGCGTAGGTCCAGTCGCGGTCGGCCTCGATCTGGTCGAGCCCCTCGTCGCGCACGGTCAGCGCGGTCATCCGCACGCCGTCGTAGATCGCCCATTCCCCGGCGCAGCCCTTGCCCGCCTCGATCTGGTCGAGCACCGCGAGCACCGCCGCGGCCGGGTCGACCGAGCGGGGCAGCAGGGCCTGCGGCACGGGCGTCAGCTCCTCGTCCGGGGCGCCGGCGCGGTGGGTGACCTCGGGCGCCTGGCCTGGGGTCCAGTCGACGAGGCGGTCGTAGTCGCGGTCGCCGAATTCGCCGGTGATGGTGAACAGGCGGCCGCCGTCGGCCTCGCGCCGGGTGGCCTCGGTCAGGGAGAAGTCGAAGAGCATCGAGGCGAGGCCGCGGGAGCGCGCCTCGATGGTCAGCGCCCCGGCGTCGCCGGGTTCGTGGCGCACCCGGAACTCGCCCAGCGCCACGGGGCCCCAGTCGAGGTGGTAGAGCAGCTCGCGCGCGCCCGCCGTCTCGGCCGCGGGCTGGGTCGAGGCGGCTGCGGGCCCCTGCGCCTGGGCCGGCAGGGCGGGCAGCGCGAGGGCGAAGGCGAGGCAGGCGGATCGGCGCATCCCGGGACTCCGTTCATCTCGGAAACGTCACCGAACCGTTAAATGCGGCGCCGCAACGTGCAAGCGAAAATCGCGTGAGGAGGGCGTGGGATGGGTTTCCACGCCCGGATGATGCGCAATCCGCGAGGAGGCGCCGCGTCGGGCGTCATCCCAAGGGCGGAGGCCCTGCCCGCGGCGCGCGGCGGGCGTCGCGCCCGGGGGCGCCGCCTCCCTCGGCGAGCCGACGGGATCGCGGACCGGCGAAGCGCTCGCCGACGTCTCGCGTCAATCGGGATCGTCGGGGGCGAAGGCGTCGCGGAACCCCATCGGGAACCAGATGCCGGTCTCGTGCGGCGGCTCCATGTTGGGCAGGACGTGGTTGGGATCGAGGGTCGAGACGTCCACGTCCTCGACGATCTTGGCGACCGGCAGCGGCACCTTGCCGCAATAAGCGCGCTCGCGGATCAGCGCCAGGGCGGCGTCGCGCGACGGGGCGGTCACGCCGAAGCTGTGAAGCGCGGTGGCGACCTGCCCGGGGGCGCGCTCGAACTCGATCCAGAAGCGTCTCGGCATGGCCGGGTCCTAGCCTGCGCCCCTGCGCCGCAGGCCCGGGCCTGCCCGCAGGGCCGCCATGGGTCCGGGCGACTGGCCTGGGCGTCGGGCCCGGGCGGAAAACGAACGGGGCCGGAGGCTCGCGCCCCCGGCCCCGGGATCCCTCGCCGGCGCGGCGGTCAGCGGTTGCCGCGGACCAGGCGCTCGTATTCCTCGGCGATGCCGACGGCCATCGGGCCGACGTCGAAGCTGTAGTCGCCGATCTTGCCCACCGGGGTGACCTCGGCCGCGGTGCCGGTCAGCCAGCACTGCTCGAAGCTCTCCAGCTCGTCTGGCATGATGTGGCGCTCGATCACCTCGACGTCCTTCTGCTTCAGCAGCTCGACCACCGTCTGGCGGGTCAGGCCGTTGAGGAAGCAGTCGGGGGTCGGCGTGTGCACCTTGCCGTCCTTGACGAAGAAGATGTTGGCGCCCGTCGCCTCGGCCACGTAGCCGCGGTAGTCGAACATCAGCGCGTCCGAGCAGCCCTTGGCCTGCGCCGCATGCTTGGACATGGTGCAGATCATGTAGAGACCGGCCGCCTTGGCGTGGCAGGGGATGGTCTCGGGGCTGGGCCGCTTCCACTTCGAGATGTCGAGCTTGGCGCCCTGGGTCTTGGCGTCGCCGTAGTAGGCGCCCCATTCCCAGACCGCGACCGCGAGGTGCACGGGGTTCAGGAGGGCGGCGACGCCCATGTCCTCGCCCGAGCCGCGCCACATGACGGGGCGGACGTAGCAGTCCTTCAGCCCGTTGGCGGCCATCGCGGTGGCCTTGGCCTGCTCGATGTCGTCGACGGTCCAGCGCGAGGGGATGTCCATCGCCTTGGCCGAATCCAGCAGGCGCTGGGAATGCTCGCGGCTCTTGAAGATCTGGCCGCCGTACGCCCGCTCGCCCTCGAAAACCGAGGAGGCGTAGTGGAGCGCGTGGGTCAGTACGTGCACCTTGGCCTCGCGCCAGGGCACCAGCGCCCCGTCCATCCAGATGACGCCGTCGCGATCGTCGTAGGCTCCACCGGCCATGGCCAAGTTCCCGTATCCTCGCCGGGGCTCTCCTAGCGGAGCCTCCGGCCCGTTTCGTCGGCGACCCCGGCGGTTGCCGGAAATGTCGCTGTTGCAGCGCGGCAAGAAATAATGTTGCTTTCCTGGACGCCGCGGCGATATAGCAACGCGCACTTGGACAGTCAACAAGGCTGACGTAAAATCCCGCCATGAGCCCTTCAGACGCCCCGACCCGCCCCCGCTCCGCCGGCCCCCGCCCCGAGGGCGGCCGGCTGTCCGCCGCCCGCGTGCGCGGGGCCGGGTTGAACCGGGGCGACCAGCTCCTGTTCCTGACCGACGCGCAGCTCCGCCAGGGGGTGGAGCTGATGTTCTTCGCCTATCGCGACATGATCGCGGACGCGGACCGGGTGCTGGAGACGCGCGGCTACGGGCGCGCCCATCACCGCTGCCTGCATTTCGTGTGGCGGCGGCCGGGGATGTCGGTCTCGGACCTGCTGGACACGCTGAAGGTGACCAAGCAGTCGCTGAACCGGGTGCTGCGCCAGCTGGTCGAGGACGGGATGATCGAGCAGCGCGTGGGCCCCTCGGACCGTCGCCAGCGCCTGCTGACGGTGACGGCGGAGGGCGAGGCGCTTGTCCGCAGCCTGTCGGATGCGCAGAATGCGCGGATGCGCCGCGTCTTCATGGAGGCGGGCGCGGATGCGGTTCAGGGGTTCAAGACGGTGCTCGCGGACATGATCGACGAGGACAGCCGCGAATCGGTGCTGGCGCTGGTCAACGACCAGGCCGGGGCCTGACGGCGCGCATGGACGACGAGATGCTCGCGCCCGCGGCGCGGCCGGCGGCCGAGCCTGCGGCCTCCGCCCCGGCGGAGGCGCCGGACGCGCATATCCTGGTGGTCGACGACGACGAGCGGATCCGCACGCTGCTGAAGCGCTACCTGTCGCGCTCGGGCTTCTACGTGACCGCGGCGCGGGATGCGGCCCATGCCAGGCGGCTGCTGGAGGGGCTGGAGTTCGACCTGCTGGTGGTCGACGTGATGATGCCGGGCGAGGACGGGATCAGCTTCGCGCGCGCGGTGCGCCCGAGCCTCGGCGCCCCGATCCTGCTGCTGACCGCCCGCGGCGGGGCCGAGGACCGGATCGCGGGGCTGGAGGCGGGGGCGGACGACTACCTCGCCAAGCCCTTCGAGCCGCGGGAGCTGCTGCTGCGCATCGGCGCGATCCTGCGCCGGACCCAGCCCGCCGGCCCGCGGCCGGAGACGCCGCGCACCCTGCAGCTGGGCCCGGTGCGCTACGACGTGGCGCGGGGCGAGCTGTGGCGGGGCGACGAGCAGGTGCGCCTGACCACGACCGAGAGCGCGCTGATGAAGATCTTCGCGCGCACCCCGCACGAGCCGGTGGACCGCCAGACCCTGCTCGCCGAGATGGACGACGCCCAGGAGCGCGCCGTGGACGTCCAGGTCACCCGCCTGCGCCGCAAGATCGAGGCCGACCCCAAGGCGCCTCGCTACCTGCAGACGGTGCGCGGGTCGGGCTACATGCTGGCCCCGGACTGAGGCTGGCGCGCGCTCCGGCCTGACGGCGTCCTGCATTCGGATCCCGGCGCGCGACGGCGCGGCGCAACCTTTCACCGGACGAGCGCCGGGACGCCCCCTCGGGAGAAGCCCCAGGCCGAGCCCGGGGCGCGTCGCGCCGGCAGGCTCAAGCTCTTGCAGGGTCGGACGCAGGGACGCGATGGCGAGTCGGGCCGCGGGTCAAGGCTCGCGCAGCGACCCGGCGAAGCCGGGCTTGGCCTTGAGGCGCGGCCCGACTCGCCGCACGCTCGCCAGAGGCCGGCCCTGCCGGCCGTCTCAGCAAACGGCGAAAATCCCTGAAGACGCCGCGACGCCGGAGGTCTTCCCCACGCCGCGCCGGAGAAACGGCGCCCCCACGGCGCCGCCCCCGCCCCTGCGCCGCGGGCGGACGGCCCGCCCCGGGCGCGAGGCCCGACGCGGCGCCCGCCCGCCGGGGGCGCAGGCTCAGGCGGCCTGGGCGACCTCGGGCGGGGCCTCGGGCAGGCCCAGCTCGGGGGCCATGCGGCGGATGGCGGCCCACATGCCGGCGCGGTAGGTCTCGGGGCCGAAGCCCGCGGCGTGGGCCGCGACGCGCTCGGGGTCGAGGCCCGGCTCCATCTCCGTCTCGAAGCGGCGCATGGCGTCGGCGAGGCTCTCGGCGGTCTGGGCGTCGAAGAGCAGGCCCGAGACGCCCTCCTTCACCGTGTCCAGCGCGCCGCCCCGGCCGTAGGCGATCACCGGGCGGCCGCAGGCCATCGCCTCCAGCGGCACGATGCCGAAGTCCTCGACGCCCGGGAACAGCAGGGCGCGGCAGGACTGGTAGAGGGCGCGCATCTCGCCGTCGGGCACGCGTCCCAGGAACTCGACGCCCGGCCCGGCCAGCTTCTTCAGCCGCTCCATCTCCGGGCCCGAGCCCACGATCTTCAGCCGCCGGCCCAGCAGCCGGCAGGCCTCGATGGCGAGGTCCGCGCGCTTGTAGGGGACGAGCTCGGACAGGAACAGGTAGGGCGCATCGGGCCCCAGCGCAGGCGCGGGCCGGTAGGCGTCGAGGTCCACGGGCGGGTGCACCACGTCCGCCTCCCGCCCCCAGCAGCGCATCACGCGCCGCGCCACGAAGGAGGAGTTGGCGACGTAGCGGTCCACCCGGTTCGCGGCGGCCACGTCCCAGATCCGCAGCTTGTGGCTGACCACGGTCCACATCATCCGCATCGGCCAGCTCAGCCCCTCGCGGTAGGCGTGGTACTGGTCCCAGATATACCGCATGGGCGAATGCGTGTAGCACAGGTGCGGCGTGTCGGGGTTGCAGATCACCCCCTTGGCCGGTCCGCTTTCGGAACTAAGCACCAGGTCGTAAGAAGACAGGTCCAGCTGCTCGAGCGCGTAGGGCATCAGGGGCAGGTATTTCTGGTAATGCTTCTTCGCGCCCGGGAGCTTCGCGATGAAGGTCTCGCGGATCCTGTGGCGCCGCAGCAAGGGGCTGATCTTCTCGCGGTCGCAGACATGGGTGTAGATGTCGGCGTCCGGAAACATCAGGCAGAGCTGTTCGAGCACCCGCTCCCCGCCCCGCATCCCGACCAGCCAATAGTGGATGATGGCGACGCGCATGCGCGTTTGTTCCCTCGTTCGGAAATGAAAACGCCGGAGCCGAGGGCTCCGGCGGACGGGCCTCGCCGCGAGGTCGCGGCGGCGCCGAATGGGGTCAGCGGCCGGTGGGCCGCACGATGACCAGGGCGGTGCGCAGCATCACCCACAGGTCGAAGCCCGGGGCCATCCGCCGCAGGTACTCGATGTCGAGCGAGACCCGCTGGGCGTAGCTGACGTCGTTGCGCCCCGACACCTGCCACAGGCCGGTGATTCCCGGCTTCATGGCGCAGTAGACGGTGCGGGCCGGGCCGTAGAGGTCGTTGAGCTCGTCCTCGGGCACCGGGCGCGGACCGACGAAGGACATCTCGCCCTTCAGCACGTTCCACAGCTGCGGAAGCTCGTCGAGCGAGGTCTTGCGCAGGAAGGCGCCGACCCGGGTGATCCGCGGATCGTCGGTCAGCTTGCGGGTGGCGGCCCACTCCGCCGCGGCCTCGGGGTTCTCCTCGAGGTGGCGGGCCAGCCGCTCCTGCGCGTCGCGGACCATGGTGCGGATCTTCCAGCAACGGAACGGTTTTCCGTTCCGGCCGGTGCGCACATGGCCGAAGAACGGCGCGCCCCCGTCGCGGGCCCAGACCATCGCGGCCAGGCCGAAGACCACCGGCGCCACGATCGGAACCAGCGCCAGGGCGATCACGAAATCCAGCAGACGCTTGCCGCCGGCCTCGTACACGCCGCGAACGGACGCGAACGACCTGCGGGGCGACAACGCGTCCGCAGCATAGAAGTGATCGTCGGCATTCACATGCTTCATCATATCCCCACTCATACCCGGTCCCCACGGACCGGCCGGCACGTCGCCCGGAACCTTCGGATGCCGGGCCATCCCTCACACACGCAGCCAGTATTGGGTTTTCGCTGTGTGAACTCAATGGAAAATTTTGCGTTAATGCTGTCTGAACGATGCGGCCGGATTGCCTCAGGCCGCCCTTGTCGATCCCATTTCTCAGGATTCCGCCTTAACGCCAGTCGGATGCGGTGCTAACACCGGTTCGCGTCCGAGGGGCGCCGATTGTTGCGGCGCAGCACAAACAAGAGGGGCTCGCCAATGAGGGTTCACGCCGTTCTCGCGGTTCTGGCGCTGGGAGGCTGCGGTCTCGTCTACACCGCGCCCCACGTCTACGAAGAGGGGGACGGGCGCGGCTTCGCCTCGGACGCCACCACGGACGTCCAGGTGATTCCGATGACCTTCGAAACGGCGATGGAGGCGAATCTGACCGCCTACGTCCCGCAGCGCCTGCCCGATTCCTTCCGGCCGCAGCCGGTGGGCGCGCCGGGCCGCATCGGCGCCGGCAACGTCTCGATGCCCGCGCTGCCGAGCATCGACTCCGTGTCCACCGCCTCCGGGCCCGAGTTCGAGCTTCCGCCGACCGCCACCGCGCTGCAGCCGCCGGCCTCCGAGGTTCCGGTGAACCTGCCCGCCCCGACCGAGCCGACGCCCTACCGCATCGGCGTGTCGGACGTGGTGCTGCTGTCGACCAACACCTCGGGCGCCACGCTCGAGGACGTGCCCTCGCTGCTCAACGCCCAGTCCTCCCGGCAGGGTTACGTGGTGCAGGACGACGGCGCGATCGCCATTCCCGACGTCGGCCGCGTGCAGATCGCCGGCATGACCATCGAGGAGGCGGAGGCCGAGATCTTCCAGGCCCTCGTCGCCCAGCGCCTCGACCCGTCCTTCTCGCTCGAGATCGCCGAGTTCAACTCGCAGCGCGTCTCGGTCGGCGGCGCGGTGCGCAACCCGCAGGTCGAGCCGATCAGCCTCAAGCCCCTGAAGCTGACCGAAGCCCTGCAGCTCGCCGGCGGCGTCAACTCCGAGGACCTGGACTACGCCGTGGTGCGCCTGTTCCGCGACGGCCAGGTCTACCAGGCGCCGGTGCGCTCGCTCTACGGGACCGACTCGCTCAACGACGTCCTGCTCGAGGACGGCGACGCGATCTTCGTGGACGCCGACTACGACGTCACCCAGGCCCGCGCCTATTTCGAGGAGCAGCTGCGCCTGCGGCAGTTCCAGCTGCAGGAGCGGGAGTTCGAGTTCCAGAAGCGCCGGGCCGAGATCGACGACGCCCAGTACGCCGTGACCCTGGCCGACTTCGAGCTGCGCAAGGCCCAGCTTCGCCAGCAGCTCAACCAGATGCGGGTGCAGATCGCCCAGTACGAGCTGCAGCGCAACAACGACCTGCGCGACGAGGTTCTGGCCCAGCGCCAGGCCTTCCGCGACCGGCTGGAGCTGGGCGCGGTGCGCCGCGACTACGTCTACGTCGCGGGCGAGGTGAAGCAGGTCGTGCGCTCGCCCCTGCCGTTCGAGAGCCGGGCGAACCTGGCGGACGTCCTGCTGGGCGAGGCGGGCCTGACGATCCAGTTCGCCGACTACGAGGAGATCTACGTCCTGCGCCAGAACCTGACGCCCGCGGCGCCGGGGGCGGTGACGGCCTATCACCTCGACGCCTCGAACGCCGCGATGCTGACCACGGCCACCCTGTTCGAGATGCGCCCGAACGACATCGTCTTCGTGGCCGAGCAGCCGGTGACCTCCTGGGGCCGCGTGATCAACCAGCTGGTGCCGAACCTGATCGGCCAGGCCGCCTCGCTGGCCAACGCCGCCAACTGATCGGGCGGCGGGCCTGCGGGCCCGCCGATCCCCGGACCGCAAGTGGCGGAGGCCGCGCCCGAGGGCGCGGCCTTCTGCATTTCCGGCCGGGCCTGCGCCCGCCGGTCAGGGTCCGCTGCGTGCGGCCGCGCCCTCGCCCCACGCGCGACGCCTGCCCCGCGCCGCGGGAGCCACGCCCCCCACGGGCGCGAGACCCGACGCGGCGCCTCCGCGGGAGGGCGCGAGGCGGGGGGTCAGCGCAGCTTCGGGGGGCGGCTGGGGTCCATGCCGGGGGCGGCGCCGGGGACGGCGGGGGCCTCGGGCTCGGGGATCTCGAAGCCCAGGCCCGTGCGGCGGGCGGCGGCCAGCGCCGGGGCGTCGGCGGGGGCGAAGAACACCTCGAGCGACGTCTCCGGGTCGGCGAGGCGGGCGCTTTCAGACACGGCCAGCACCACGGCGCGGCGGCGCGCCTCGGCGGCGGCCTCCAGCGCGCGGCCGGCCTGGGGGGCGCCCGTCTCCCGCTCGGCCAGCGCCAGGGCGAGGCGCGGGCCCTCGGGCGTCGCGGCGGTGACCAGCCAGGCCTCCGACAGCCACGCGCCCAGCGCCGCCAGCTTCACGTCGAGCGCCGAGATCAGCGCCTCCGAGGCGCCGCGGGGGGCCGAGAGCGCCTCGATCCGCCCCTCGGCGCCCTGCGCCTCGGCCGCCGAGACCTGGGCCATCCAGTCCAGCGCCTCGGCCCCGTGGAACAGCTCCGAGGGGGCGACGCCGGGGTTGACCGCGAGGTTCACGCCCTGCCCCGCCAGCATCCCGATCAGGGCGCGGCCCGGCACCTCGGCATAGTCCTCACCGCCGCCGAAGGCCGCCAGCCGCGCCTCGTCGTCGAAGGCGAGCGCGGTGGGGCCGGCCTCGAGCTCCAGCATCAGCGGCGACAGCGCGCCGTCCTCGCCCGGCGCCTCCTTCAGCAGCAGGCACAGGCGCGCGTTCAGCAGCGCGTCCACCACCCGCCCGTCGGCGACGTCCCCCCCGGCCAGGCGCATGGCGCGGTCGAGCGGGGTTTCGGGCGCGTCGGTCATCGGGGCGTCTCCTGGCGGCGGGTCCGGGGGCGGGGCGCCGGCGCGCCCTGCGCGGTTCCTTTCGACCGTCGCAGGGCGGGGGTCAATGGCATGCCGCGACGCGGAGGGGGGCGGGCGCCGCCCCCGGGCCGCGCTCAGTCGGAGAGCGCCGCGGCCTCGGTCGGCGGCAGGGCCCGCGCCAGGATCCAGTCGCCGACGATGCGGTGGACCTCGGCCGCCTCCAGGTCGCGCAGCAGCATGTGCCAGCCGGTGGAGACGTAGGCGAACTCCTTGGGCCCCGGCAGGCGCTCGAAGGCGGCGCGCACGCTGCGCTCGGGCACCACCTGGTCGTGGGCGCCCTGCACCACCAGCGTGTCCAGCCGGTCCTGCGGCGCGGCCGCGTAGGCGCGGTCCATCAGCCGGATCAGGCCCAGGAACTCCCGCGAGGAGGGGTTGGCGTAGTGCAGCGGATCGGCCGAGAGAGCGCGCAGCATCTCCATGTTGTCGGAGGGGTAGATCGTCACCGGGCTGGCGCGGGCCGAGAAGCGCTGGTCGGGCATCACCTGCGCCGCGGTCCAGGCCGAGGCGCGGAACAGCGGGTTCAGCGTGTCGCCGCCCCAGACGGCGGGCGCGAGCAGCACCAGCCCCGCGACGCCGGGCAGCCGCCCCTCCCCCGCCGCCGCCAGCGCCACGCCGCCGCCCATCGAGTGGCCGGCCACGAACAGCGGCAGGTCGGGGCGGCGCGCCTGCACGTCCCTTGCAGCGGCCTCCAGGTCCTCGATCAACGCCGCCTCCCCCGGCCAGCGCCGGTTGGAGCCGTTGCGCCCGAAGCCGCGCTGGTCGTAGGCGTAGACCTCGATGCCCCGCGCCGACCAGTTCTTCGCCGCCTCCCCGAAGGTCGAGGGGCCGTAGTCGCCGTAGCCGTGCAGCGCCAGCAGCGCCGCGCGCGGCCGCTCCGCCGTCCAGACCGACAGGGCCAGCGGGCCGCGGGGGGTGACGATCGCCTGCCCGTCCTCGGCCCCGGTCAGCAGGCCGTCGAGGAAGGCCGGCGTCGTCGGCCCCGGCGCGCAGGCCGAGACGGCGAGGCCGAAGCCGAGCGCGCTCAGAGCAGCTCGGAGACGCGGGCGCGCAGCCATGGGACCAGCTCCTCCTCGAACCAGGGGTTGCGGCGCAGCCAGCCGGTGTTGCGCCAGCTGGGGTGGGGCATGGGAATAAGATGGGGCAGGTGATCGCGCCAGTCCCGCACCCGCTGGGTGAGAGGGCGTTTCCCGTTCAGCGCCCAGGCCTGCGCATGGGCGCCGATCAGCAGCGTCAGCTCCACCTGCGGCATCGCCGCCAGCGCCCGCGCGCGCCAGAGCTCCGCGCAGAGCGGCGGCGGCGGCAGGTCGGCGCCGCGCGCGTCGTAGCCGGGAAAGCAGAAGGCCATGGGCAGGATCGCCACCCGGTCGCGGTCGTAGAAGGTCGGCCGGTCGATCCCCAGCCAGTCCCGCAGCCGGTCGCCCGAGCGGTCGTCGAAGGGCAGGCCCGAGGCATGGACCCGCGCGCCCGGCGCCTGCCCCGCGATCAGCAGCTTCGCGGTGGTCGAGATCCGGGTGACCGGGCGCGGGGCGTGGGCGGTGCGGGTGGCCGCGAAGCGCCCGGCGCAGGCGCGGCAGGCGGCGATCTCCGCCTCCAGCTCGCGGGCGCTCTCGGCGGGGGCGCGGGCGGGAGCGCTCATGCGCGGCCCCCCGCGGCGCGCGGGCGGGTCCGGCGGACGGCAGGCCGTCGGGCGGGGGAGGACCGAGGGCGTCGGACGATCGCCGCCTCGCCGGGGGGCGAGGGCGCGGGGGTCGCGTCGGCGAAGGGGGCGGGATCGGCCGTCATGTTCAAATCCATGCCGCCTAGGATGGCGACGCCGCCCCCCGCCGCGCAAGCCCCGACCGCGGCCCTCCCCGAGATGTGCAGGCCCGAAGGGCTCCTCCAGCCCGGCGGTCGCGCCCGAAACGGGAGCGCCGCCCGCGCCGGCGCGCCGGGGAGGGCGGGCGGGAGGCGCGCCGGCGCGGGCGGCGCGGGCCGCGGGCGCGCGGCGGGGGGCCCTTGCCGCGGCCGCCCGCGCGTGGCTACGTCGCGCCCATGAACCGGAGCGAGGGCATCGACGTGCTGGTGGCGGGCGGCGGGGCCTTCGGGCTATGGACCGCGCTCGCCTGCCTGCGTCGGGGGCTGCGGGTGGCGGTGGCGGACGCGGGGCGGATCGGGACAAGCGGCGCCTCGGCCACGCCCACCGGCGCGCTCGCCCCTCACCAGCCCGGCAAGCCCACGCCCCTCAAGACCCTCCAGGCCCGCGCGCTGGCCGGGCTGCCCGAGGCGCTGGCGACGCTGGAGGCGGAGACGGGGCGCCACGTCGGCCATGCCCGGCACGGGCGCCTGACCGTCCTGCCCGACGCCCCGGCGCGGGAGCGGGCGGAGGCCCGCCTGCCCGGGATGCGCGCCGCGATGGGCGAGGCCTGCGCGGTCCTCTCCCCCGGCGACTGGGCCGCGGAATGGCTGGAGGCGCCGGCCGCCCTGTTCGATCCGCTGACCGGCCGCATCGACGGTGCGCGCCTGCTCCTCGCCCTGCGCGCGGCCTGCGAGGCGCGGGGGGCGCGAATGCTGGACGGCGAGGCGCTGGCGGACCCGGCCCCGCGGCCCGAGGGCTTCGCGCTGACCTCCGGCCCCCTGCGGGCGGGGCGCCTGGCGCTCGCCACCGGGGCGGCGGCGTTCGGGGCGGCGGGCCTGCCCGGCGGGCCCGAGCACGGGCAGGCCGCGCGGCTGGCCTTCCGCGCGCCGGAGGGCGCGCCGGTGCTGATGGCGCGCGGGTTGTGGGTCGTGCCCCATGCCGACGGGACCGTCGGCGTGGGCGCGACGGCCGAGAAGGGGCGCGCGGACCTGGGCGTCGACGCGCAGCTCGACGACGTCATTGCGCGCGCGCGGGCGCTGTGCCCGGCCTTGCGCACGGCGCCGGTGCTGTCACGCTGGGCGGGGCTGCGGCCGCGCGCGGCCTCCCGCGATCCGGTGGTGGGGCCCCTGCCCGACCGGCCCGGCGTGGTGGTCGCGGGCGGCGGCCAGCGCCTGGGCCTCGCCCTCGCCGCGGCCTGCGGCGAGGCGGCGGCCGGCTTCCTCGCCGACGATCCGCCCCAAGACTGGGCGGAGGCGTTCCTGCCAGCCGCCCATCTCGCCCGCGCCTGACCCCCTGCCGGAGCCCCCCATGCCGATCCTGACCCCCACCGACTTCACCGCCGAAATCGTCTACCTCGGGATCGTCCCGGACCGGGAGGCGGGGCTCGTCTCGACCCCGCTGGAGCGGGTGGACGTGGAGTGGGAAGGATTCGCGGGCGAATGCCACGGCGGGTTGACCCGGCCGTCGTGCTCGCGTGTCACCTCCCAGTATCCGCGCAAGGGGACCGAGATCCGCAACGTGCGCCAGCTCTCGATCCTCTCGGACGAGGAGCTGGCCGGGATCGCGGCCGACATCGGGCTCGAGCGTCTGCCGCCGCAATGGGTGGGGGCGAACCTGGTGCTGAAGGGGATCGAGGGGTTCACGGACGTGCCCCCCTCGTCGCGCCTGATCGCGGAGGGCGGGGTCTCGCTGACCGTGGACATGGAGAACGCGCCCTGCCAGCTGCCGGCGCGGGTGATCGAGGACCTGGCGCCGGGCCATGGCAAGCGCTTCAAGGCCGCCGCCCTGCACCGCCGCGGGGTGACCGGCTGGGTCGAACGTCCCGGCGCGCTGGCGCTGGGCGAGCGGATGCGGCTGCACGTGCCGCCGCCGGTCAAGCGGCGCTGGATCTGAGGGCCGGGGGGGCGGAGGGGCGCGGACCCCTCCGCCCCCCCGGCAGGTCGCGACGGCGGATCGGCCGGCGCGGGCGGGCGAGCCGTGCGGGGCTCGCCGGCGCGCGTCGGGAGATCAGAGCTTGGCCGCGACCCGGCTCCAGATGCGGGCGATCTCGTCGCCGGCGCGCTCGAACCCGCGGCGGATCTCGTCCTGGGCGCCGGTGTCGTCGCGCGCGGCGCGGTCGTAGCGGGCCCTGGCGGCGGCGTGGTGATGCTCCAGCTCCGCCAGGTGGGCCTTCCACTCGGCCTTCACCTCGGCGTTGTCATGGGCCTCGGTCCGGTCGCGCAGGTGGTTGATGTCGTCTTCCCACTTCGCCAGCCGCCGAGCCATGTGCTCGGCATATTCCTCGCGGGTCATGGCGTGATATTGGGACATGGCTTTCCTCTCCGGTGGTCGTCCGGGGGACGGCTGTCCCCTGGGCCTCTTGGGGGGCGTGCCTCTTCGATATAGTCCGCCGGGCGCCGTTGCGGCGCCCCCGCGGCTGTTTCTCGCGGGCGGCGGGCCCCGAGGCGCGAGAGCGTCGCCACGCAGCGCTCGCCGTCGAAGAAGCGGGCGAGGGCGTCCTCGAAGGCCGCGGGGTCCTCGCCGGCCGCGCGGGCGGCCTGCGCGAAGAGGGTGAGGGAGGAGCGCAGCTTCAGGTCGTCCGGCGTCCCCATCAGCCGGCGGGGGGAGCGTTCGCCCGAGCGCATCGCCGCCGCGACCGCCTCCCGCAGGCGGGGGCCGAGGACCGGGTGGGCGAGGTAGGCCCGGGCCTCGGCGAGGCCCGAGATCGCGTAGCGCTGCGCCATCGGGCTGCTTCCCAGCCCCGCGATCTGGGGGAAGACGTACCACATCCAGTGGCTGCGCTTGGCGCCGGCGCTGAGTTCGGCCAGCGCGCGGTCGATCGCGCCGTCCTGCGCGGCGAGGAAGCGGGCGAGGTCGTGGGGATCCTCCCCGCCCAGGGTCGCGCCGGCCCCGCTCATGGCGTCAGCAGGACGCGGCCGATGGCGTTGCGGTCGGTCACCTGCCGCATCCCCTCGCGGAAATCCTCGAGCGGCATGACCGCGTGGACCTGCGGGGCGATCCGGCCCGCCTTCCACCAGTCCATCAGCTGCTCGACGCCCGCGCGGTAGTCGGCCGCCCAGCGCACCCGCTCGTCCTTCACGCCCCAGCCGACGTGCTGGCCCATGTTGAAGCCCGCCACGTGGATGTTCTTCAGCAGCAGGATGTTGGCGGGGACCGAGGGGATGCCGCCGCCCACGAAGCCGATCACGATGTGCCGGCCGCCCACGTCGAGGCAGCGCAGCGAGTCGTGGAACACCTTCTCGCCGACCGTGTCGTAGACGACGTCGACGCCGCGGCCGTCCGTGGCCTCGGCCACGTAGTCGCGGAAGGAGGTCTTGGTGGTGTCGATCACGTGTTCGACTCCCCGCTCGCGCAGGAAGGCGGCCTTGGCCTCGCCGCGGACCACGGCGAAGGGCTCGGCCCCCACCGCGCGGGCGATGTCGACGGCGGGCAGGCCGACGCCGCCGCAGGCGCCGTGGACCAGCACCTTCTCGCCGGGCTGGAGCCTGGCGCGCCACATCAGGCCGCCGTAGGCGGTCATCCAGCCGATGGGGATCGCGGTGGCGGGGCCGGAGTCGAGCCCCTCGGGGATCGGGTAGACGTGGCGGGAGTGGACGACGACCTGCTCGGCGTAGCCGCCCCAGTCGAGCGCGGCGCAGACCCGGTCGCCGACCTTCAGATCGGCGTCGAGCGGCCCCTCGCCCAGCTCCAGCACCGTGCCCGAGACCTCGGCGCCCGGCGAGAAGGGCAGCGTGGGCTTGCGCTGGTACTTGCCCTCGACCACCAGCGTGGTCGCCCAGCTGACCGCGGCGTGGGAGACGCCGATGCGGACCTCTCCGGGGGCGAGGGGGCCGGGGACGGGAACCGATTTCAGCTCCATCTCGTCGTAGGGCCGCCAGCTCTCGCAGATCACGGCGCGCATCGTCTCGCCCATTCGCTCGCTCCTCCTTCGGGGTCTTGTCGCCTGCGGCGCGCCCGAGGTTGTCGGCCGGCCGGTCGGCGGCGACTGTCGCGGCGCGCCCGGGCGGGGTCAACGGCGGGGGCGCTGCGACGATGCCGCGGGGCGGGGGCCGCGGGGCGGGGGCCGCGCGCCCGGATCCGGCCGCCGGGGCGCGCGCCGCGCGCCCGGACCGGACCGCGGCGGGGCGCGCGTCGCCGCCTCGCCTCGCCGGGTCGGATTCGGGAACGCGGGCGGCGGGCGGGGGGCGCAGGGTTCGCCGGGGGTTCGGGCGCCGCGCGGCGCCCGCGCCGCTTTCCGCGACGGCCCGACCGGCGTAGAAAGGCGCCGCCCGCCAGCCCGCGCACCGGAGACAGCAGATGACCCTTCGTTCCGCCCGCGCCGCCCGGACCGCCTGCGGTCTCGCCGCCGCCGCGTTCGCCCTCGCCCTCGCGCCCGGCGTCGCCTCGCCCGCGGCGGCCGACTCGCAGGAGGGCTACTACTACCCGCCCGTCACCTCCGAGGAGGAGTTCGACCGCGAGATGATCGACGGGCCGACCGCCGATCCGCTGACGCGCGAGACCTTCGTGACGATGATCACCACCGCCCAGCTGGCGGCGCCCGAGAACCCGCGCTTCGCGATCTTCGCCAAGGGCGACGGCTCGCGCCGGCTGATCATGGTCGGGCTGGACGACGGCTCCTTCAAGACGCTGTACCGCGCGCGGGCGATCCTGGCGCAGATGACCTACAGCCTGCGCAACTCGCCCTTCTTCAAGGACCAGGGGATCGAGGCCACGGCCACCCTGTTCGACGTGCTGCAGCTGATGGACTTCGAGTCGCTGACCATCACCGACGGCGAGACCTGGTCCCACCGCGTCTACTTCAAGTGACCCCCAACGGGACCGGCCGCCGGAGGCGCCCATGACCGACCTGAGCCAGATCACCTCGCTGGGCCGCACGGTCGAGACCCCCGCCTCCCCCGAGGCGGCGGTCATCGACGTGGTGCCCAACCCCCAGCAGGGGACGCTGTTCGCCGCCCGCTTCGTGGCGCCGGAGTTCACCTCGCTGTGCCCGGTGACGGGACAGCCGGACTTCGGCCACCTGGTGATCGACTACGCCCCGGACGCGAGCCTGATCGAATCGAAGTCGCTGAAGCTGTTCCTGACCAGCTTCCGCAACCACGGCGCCTTTCACGAGGACTGCACCGTGGGCATCGGCCGGCGCCTGGCCGAGGCGGCGAAGCCCCTGTGGCTGCGCATCGGCGGCTACTGGTATCCCCGCGGCGGCATCCCTATCGACGTGTTCTGGCAGACCGGCGCCCCGCCCGAGGGGCTGTGGCTGCCCGACCAGGGCGTGCCCCCCTATCGCGGCCGGGGCTGAGCCTCCGCCCGCGCCTTCCCTTTCCCGACCGCTCCCGACCCTTCCCAGGAGAGCCTCATGGATCAGCAGACGACCGCTTCCGCCCGCATCATCGACGGCAAGGCCTTCGCGGCCGCCCTGCGCGAGCGCATCGGGGGCCATGTCGCGGCCCTGAAGGCGCAGGGCGTGACCCCGGGCCTGGCGGTGGTGCTGGTGGGCGAGGACCCGGCCTCGGAGGTCTACGTGCGCAACAAGGGCGTGGCGACGGCCGCGGCCGGGATGCAGGGCTTCGAGCACAAGCTGCCCGCCGACGCCTCGGAGACCGAGCTGCTGGACCTGGTGGCGCGGCTGAACGCGGACCCGGCGGTGCACGGGATCCTGGTGCAGCTGCCCCTGCCCGGGCATCTGGACGCCGACAAGGTGATCGACGCCATCGCGCCCGAGAAGGACGTCGACGGCTTTCACGTGCAGAACGTGGGCCGGCTGGCGACGGGGATGGACGCGATGGTCTCCTGCACGCCGCTGGGCTGCCTGATGCTGCTGCGCGATCAGCTGGGGGAGCTGTCGGGCAAGGAGGCGGTGGTGATCGGCCGCTCGAACATCGTGGGCAAGCCGATGGCGCAGCTGCTGCTGCGCGAGAACTGCACGGTGACCATCGCCCATTCGCGCACGAAGGACCTGGCCGCGGTCTGCCGGCGGGCGGACATCGTGATCGCGGCGGTGGGCCGGCCGAAGATGGTGCAGGGCGACTGGATCAAGCCGGGCGCCACGGTGATCGACGTGGGCATCAACCGCATCCCCGCGCCCGAGCGCGGCGAGGGCAAGGTGCGGCTGGTGGGCGACGTGGACTTCGACCAGGCCGTGCAGGTCGCCGGTGCGATCACCCCGGTCCCCGGCGGCGTCGGGCCGATGACCATCGCCTGCCTGCTGGCCAACACCGTGATCGCCGCCAGCCGCCAGAACGGCATCGCGCCCCCCGCCGACCTCGCCTACTGAGCTCGCTTTCGATCGACGTCCGGGCGGCCCCCGCCCGGGCGGGGGCGCCGCGCGACGCGCCCCGCCCGTGGCGGGCGGCGGGCCCGCGGCGCTGGCCAGGCGGGGCGCCGCGGGGCGGCCCGGCGGCGCGGGCGCGCCTCAGTCGGCCTGCATCTCGCGGCGGCGCATGGGCATGGCGTCGATCAGGGCGAACAGCTCCGCCGGGGCCACGGGATGCGGCTCGCGCAGCTTCACGCCGCCGTCCTTGCCCACCAGGATCGCCGCGAACCCCTCCACCCCCAGCTTGCGCCTGAGCGCCCCGTCGCCGTCGGGATCGACGTCGGCCAGCAGCACCACGTCGCGCGCCTCCAGCTCAGACTCCACGCCCTGCAGCGCCTCGATCTGGGCGCGGTAGGCGTGGTCCTGCGCCGAGTCGGCGAAGATCAGCAGCGGGCGCGCCTGCCAGCTCCAGGCCGAGAGGTCCTGCGTCTGCGGCGGCAGGGGCGAGACGCCCTGCGGCTGCGCCGAGGCGGCGGCGGAGAGGGCCAGCACGGCCGCGGCGGCGAGGCGAAGGGGGCGGACGGATCGGGACATGGCACGTCTCCCTGCACGCGACGGGGGAAGGGCGGTCGGGTCGGGAGATGCGGCGGGGAGGGCCGGCGGCCAGCCCCCTCACGCGAAGTTCAGGGCCCGGAACGAAAAAGACCGGCCCGCGAGGACCGGTCTTTTTTCCTTCCCCTTCAAGGGGAACCGTTGGAGCGGGCGATGAGATTCGAACTCACGACCCCAACCTTGGCAAGGTTGTGCTCTACCCCTGAGCTACGCCCGCGTCCGTCGGTGAGCGGTGATCTACAGAGATTCGCGGGGGGGTGCAAGAGGGGTCTGAACCGCTCGTCACGTCATCTTTGCAGGTTTGGTTGCGACAGGCGGGCGCAGGGGCCAGATCGCTGCAATGCAACGGAAAACGCCGCCGGGCGGGAGCCTCGGCGGCGTTTTCGCAAGCGGCGGGAGAGGGGAGGCCCTCAGCGGCCGGTGCGCTCGAACACGACGCGCGCGGTGCGCAGCAGGACGCCCAGGTCGACCCAGAGCGAGACGCGGCGGGCGTAGGTGCTGTCGTAGATCGCGCGGGTGGCGAAGCTGTCGTCGTTGCGGGCGCCGACCTGCCAGGGGCCGGTCAGGCCGGGGCGCAGCGCGTAGTAGCTCATGCCGTTGTAGATGTCGGTCTGGCTCGGCGTGAAGGGGCGCGGGCCGACGAAGGACATGTCGCCGACGAAGATGTTCCACAGCTGCGGAAGCTCGTCGAGCGAGGTGGTGCGCAGGAAGCCGCCGAAGACGGTGATGCGCGGATCGTCGCGAAGCTTCTGGGTCACGTCCCACTCGCGGCGCGCGGCGGGGTTGGAGTCCAGGTAAGCCTCCAGCCGGTCGTCCGCGTCCACGACCATGGTGCGGACCTTCCAGCACTTGAACAGCTTGCCGCCGCGGCCGACCCGGTTCTGCCCGTAGAAGCCCGGGCCGCCGTCCAGACGCGCCAGCAGCGCGAACAGCAGGATCAGCGGGCCGGCCACCGGCAGGAACACGAGGCAGAGCAGAACGTCGAGCGCCCGCTTGCCGTGACGCACATAGAACCCCTCGCGGGTTCCGGCGTTCATGAGATCGCGTGCGGACACCGATCCAGTCTCGCCCGTTTTGTGGAATGCGGCGTGATGCAACACCGATCGACTTCCCCCAACTTCCCCACACGCCCGGACCCGAAGGTCGGATGAACGCCTGCCGCTCTTTCCCGGAACGGCTGCCGCATCCCCATGCGCGGCGGCGTTAGATGAACGTTTCCATAAATCCGTCGCACGCACAATCTCTATTCCGCTCGTTAACGTTGGATTCAGGTTTCAAATTCGACGAACTCTCAACGACCTCGCACGATTGGCGCGCTCGCGGCGACGACCGTACAGGTTCGTGGCGAGATGAACGGCCCGAATCGGCGCGAATCTCGGCGCGAGACCGTCCAGACAGGTGCGGCGCCTTGGTCACGCACGCCCTTTCGCACGCCGCGGGGCCGCCCGCCGCCGCAATTTTGAATGGAATCCGCACTCGATTCGCTGCACAACGTGCCGTTAAAGCACGAGAGGAACAACGAGGGGCGAGGTCTTGTTCAAGCAGGCTTTTCTTATGGCAGGTGGTCTCCTGCTCGCGCTTCCGGCCTCGGCGCAGGTCGGGACGCCGCTGAGCCAGTCGCCGTCGGCGGCCCCCGCGGCCCAGACCGACGCGGCGACGGTGCGCGCCAACCTGGGGCTTCCCGAGTCCGACGACGGCATCGTCGAGGAGGGCGCCCCCTACAAGGTGCGGGTCGGCGACCGGCTGGCGATCTCGGTGCTCGAGGATCCGTCGCTGAGCACCACCGCGCTGGTGCTGCCGGACGGGCGGATCTCGCTGCCGATCGCGGGCTCGGTCTTCGTTTCCGGCCGCTCCACCGACCAGATCGAGAAGACGCTGGAGCGCAGCTTCGCCGCCGGCTTCTCGGTGCGCCCGACGATCACCGTGGCGGTCGCGGGCCTGGCGCCGCTGACCTCGGACGACGTGCTGGACGAGCCGGTGCGCTTCTACGTGATGGGCGCGATGAACCGGCCGGGGCCGATCGAGTCCGACCGCGAGATCACCCTGCTCGAGGCCATCGCCATGGCCGGCGGACCCAGCCCCTTCGCCGCGACGAGCCGCATCCAGCTGCGCCGCCGCGACGAGAACGGGGTCGAGACCGTCTACCTGTTCGACTTCGAGCGGGTCGAGGAGGGGCTTCCGGTCGAGAACAACGAGGTGATCCAGGAAGGCGACGTGATCTTCGCGCCCGAGCGCGGCCTGTGGGACTGAGCCCCGGCCTGCGCCGGGAGCATCGAGGCCGATGCAGGGGAGACGCGACGTGCGACGCGCCATGAACGGGCCGGACCGAGAGCGGCCTGCCGGAACCGGCGCCGACGCGCCGGGCCGCGCGGGGCGGGTGCGCCGCCTGGCCCAGGGCGGCGTCGCGGCGGCGGCGGCGGCCTCGGTCGTGCTGGCGGGCGCGCCCTCGGACGCGAGCGACCGCACGCTGACCGGCCGGCTGACCCAGACCTTCCTGGGCGACACCAACCTGCAGGTCGACCGCTCCACCACCACGACGGGCGGAACCACGTCGAGCGACGGGGCCGCGCTCGGCTCCCGCTCGCGGCTGTCGGTGGACTACAGCGACCGCACCTCGACCTCGCTGTTCCGCTTCGCCGGCGACATCAACTACGACGCCTATACCGGCTCGGACAACGACAACCTCACCGGCCTGTTCCCGGACCTGACCGCCAGCTACGAGCTGACGGGCACGCGCAGCGTGGTGCAGGCGTCGTTGTTCGGCTCGGCCCAGCCGGTCGACTTCCTGGACTTCAGCGGCTTCTCGTTCTTCGACCCGAACGCCGAGCCGACGCCGATCGACCCGACCGACCCCACCGGCGGAACCCCGAACCTCTCGGCCGCCAGCCGCGAGGCGATCCGGGTGATCTACGGCGCGAGCTTCAGCTACGACGCGCGCGTGAACTCCCGCGATTCGACCAACGTCGCCTTCACCCTGCAGCGCCGCGACTTCGTGGACGGCGGGCCGGGGCTGACGCCGTCGAACCAGTTCACCGTCGCCACCGGCTGGTCGCGCCAGGTCTCGACCTCGACCACCGCCGGGCTGACGTTCAACGGCAGCATGCTCAAGGCCGAGGGCACGACCGACACCGAGACCTACACGATGAGCGTGGCGCCCACGCTGACCTACGCGGCGACGCCGGCGCAGGTCTACAACGTGTCGCTGGGTCCGCGCTGGTCGGTGACCGACCGCAAGGAGCCGCTGGCCGGCGGCGGCTTCGACCCCGACACCAGCTACAGCCTGGGCCTGCGGGCCTCGGCGGGGATGACCTACGCCTACGACAACGTCGAGACGGCCCTGTCGCTGAACCAGGACGTGACGCCCAACGACAACGGCGACGCGGTAAACCGCACCTCGATCAACGCCTCGCTGCGCCACCGGATCACGCCGACGACGACGCTTCTGTCGCGCATCGGCGCGTCGATCGAAACGCCGCTCGATTCCAATTCGACCAACGTCTCCGAAGAGACGATCCGCGTGACCTACAACGCGGGGCTGAACTACCAGGTCAACTCCCTGACGCGGCTCGATTTCAACCTGGGCTCGCTGTATCGCGACGACGGCGTGGACCGCGACGTGGTGATCAGCGCGGGCGCCGGCTACCGCTATTCGCTGACCCAGGACACCGGGATGCGGCTGGGCTACGACTTCCGCATGCCGATGGGCGACATCGACGACGAGGACGACTCGCACCGTCTCAGCCTGACGCTGACCCACGACTTCACGCTGCTGCCCTGAGCCCTTGCGCCGGGGACGGCGCGGGCAGGCCGCGGCGCCATCCATGGGGGGCCCCCGATGAAGGGCATCATTCTCGCCGGGGGATCCGGCACGCGGCTGCATCCGATCACGCTGGGCGTCTCGAAGCAGCTGCTGCCGGTCTACGACAAGCCGATGATCTATTACCCGCTGTCGGTGCTGATGCTGGCGGGGATCCGGGACATCCTGGTCATCACCACGCCCCACGACGCCGAGCAGTTCCGCCGCGCGCTGGGCGACGGCGGCCAGTGGGGCGTGAACCTGCAGTACGCGGTCCAGCCCAGCCCCGACGGGCTGGCGCAGGCCTTCCTGATCGGGCGCGAGTTCGTGGGGACCGACAACGTCTGCCTGGTGCTGGGCGACAACATCTTCTACGGCCACGGCCTGCCGGAGCTGCTGAAGGCCGCGCTGGGGCGGCCCACGGGCGGCACCATCTTCGGCTATCACGTGCAGGATCCGCAGCGCTACGGCGTGGTCGAGTTCGACCGCGAGGGCCGGGCCCTGTCGATCGAGGAGAAGCCGGCCGAGCCGAAAAGCTCCTACGCCGTCACCGGCCTCTATTTCTACGACAACGACGTACTGGAGATCGCGGCGAACGTGAAGCCCTCGGCCCGCGGGGAGCTGGAGATCACCGACGTCAACAACGCCTATCTCCAGCGCGGCGACATGTTCGTCGAGATCATGGGGCGCGGCTACGCCTGGCTCGACACCGGGACCCACGCCTCGATGCTCCAGGCCGGCCAG
Source organism: Albimonas marina (assembly GCF_029223255.1). Classification (GTDB taxonomy): domain Bacteria; phylum Pseudomonadota; class Alphaproteobacteria; order Rhodobacterales; family Rhodobacteraceae; genus Albimonas. Next base: position 102,929 of record NZ_JARHUC010000004.1, on the reverse strand, counting down.
TTCGTGCAGGTGATCGAGGAGCGGCAGGGCCTGAAGGTGGCCTGCCCCGAGGAGATCGCCTGGCGCTCGGGCTGGATCGGGGACGCGGAGCTGGAGGCGCTGGCGGCCCCCCTGAAGAAGAGCGGCTACGGCGACTATCTCGCCCGCCTGCTGACCCAGCGACGGTGAGGGCCGCGGCCCGGGCGCGGCGCCGCCTTCCCCCGGCCGGCCGGTCCCGCTAAGGGACGGGCATGGAATTCCGCGCCGAAAGCCTCGCCTGCCGCCGCGCCGGGCGCCTCGTGTTCGAGGGCCTGTCCTTCGCGCTCGTCTCCGGCCAGGCGGCGGCGCTGCGGGGGCCGAACGGGTCGGGCAAATCCTCGCTGCTGCGCATCCTCGCGGGGCTCGCCCCGGCGGCGGCCGGGCGCGCGGTGCTGGACGGGCTCGAGGTCGCGACGGACGGCGAGGCCTGGCGGGAGCGGGTGGCGCTGGCCGGCCATCTCGACGCGGTGAAGCCCGCCTTCACGGTGCGCGGCAACCTCGCGGCCTGGGCCGCCTTCCACGGCGCGCCCGCCACGCGGGTCGACGCGGCGCTGGAGCGCTTCGGGCTGGAGCGGCTGGCCGACGATCCCGCGCACTGGTGCTCGGCCGGGCAGAAGCGCCGGCTGGGGCTGGCGCGGCTGTTGGTGACCGCGCGCCCGGTGTGGCTGCTGGACGAGCCGACGGTGTCGCTCGACGCGGGCTCGACCGCCGTCTTCGCCGAGGTGGTGCGCGAGCATTGCGCGCAAGGCGGGATCGCGCTGGCGGCGACGCATGTCGACCTCGGCTTCGGCGACACGGCGGTGGCGATGCCCGAGCGGCCGGCGGGCGTGCGCTTCATCGAAACGTCGACGCCCGAGGCGAAGGCGCCGGAGCCCGCGCCCGAGAAGGCCGAGGACGATCCGTTCCTGTCGGGGGACTGGCGATGAGCGCCTTTCTCGCCCTCATGCGCCGGGATCTCGCGCTCGCCTTCCGGATCGGCGGCGGGGGGCTTCTGAGCCTGGGGTTCTTCCTGCTGGCCGCCCTGCTGATCCCGCTGGGGGTGGGGCCCGAGGGGCAGGCGCTGACCCGGATCGCGGCGGGGGTGGTGTGGGTCTGCGCGCTGCTCGCCTGCCTTCTGTCGCTCGACCGGCTGTTCCAGGCGGACCTCGAGGACGGCTCGCTCGACCAGCTGGCGCTGGGGCCGCTGCCGCTTGAGGCGATCGTATTGGCGAAGGCGGCGGCGCACTGGATCTCGACCGGGCTGCCGCTGACGCTGGCGGCGCCGGCGATCGGGGTGATGCTGAACCTCGACCCGCAGGCCTTCGGCGCGCTGCTGCTGGCGCTGCTGATCGGCACGCCGGCGCTGAGCCTGGTGGGCGCGGTCGGCGCGGGGCTGACGGCGGGGGTGCGCCGCGGCGGGCTGCTGCTGTCGGTGCTGGTGCTGCCGCTCTACGTGCCGACGCTGATCTTCGGGGCGCAGGCGGCGGACCGGGCGGCGACGGGGCTCGACCCCCTGCCCGCCCTCGCCTTCCTGGGCGCGGTGACAGCGCTGGCGGCCGGCGTCTCGCCCTTCGCCGCCGCCGCCGCGCTGCGGGTGAACCTGCGCTAGGGGCGGTTCAGAGGAACAGGCCCGCGTCGTCGAGATCGGCCGCCGCGATCCCGCGCACCACCGCCAGCGCCTCGTCGCCCGCGCGGATCTCGGCCCCGGCGCCGGCGTCCACGAAGCTGAGCTCGGCGAAGGTCAGCCCCTCCAGCGCGAAGCGGTCCTCCTCCAGCGCCATGTCGCGGATCACGTCGCGGCCGTCGCCCGCGCGCAGCACGACCACGTCCATGGCCCCGTCGGGGCGGCGGAAGGCGTCGCCGAGCAGCAGCACGTCCGCGCCGCCGCCGCCGTCGTAGCGGTCCGCCCCCTTGCCGCCGAGCATCTTGTCGGCGCCGAAGCCGCCGAACAGCAGGTCGTCGCCGCCGCCGGCGCGCAGGACATCCTTGCCGCGGCCGCCGACGAGCCGGTCGGCGCCGTCCTCGCCGCTCAGGTGGTCGTGGCCGGCGCCGCCGAAGAGCCGGTCGTCGCCGCCGCCGCCGTCCACCACGTCGTTGTCGCGGCCCCCGCGGGCGGCGTCGTCGCCCTCGCCCGCGTCGATGCGGTCGCGGTCGGCGCCGGTCCTCAGCCGGTCGTCGCCCGCGCCGCCGTAGACGACGTCGCTCCCCTGCCCCGTGGCGACCAGGTCCGCGCCGTCCCCGGCGATCACCAGGTCCACGCCGCCGGCCGTCGCGCGGTAGACGTCGTCGCCGCCGGCCATGCCGACGTTCACCGCGCCCTTGCGCCGCCCCCCTTCGACCACGTCGTCGAAGCCGGTGAGGATCAGCCGCTCGATCGAGGCGAAGCGGTCCACGGCGCCGCCGGCCTTGGTCACGGTGCGCCCGGGCAGGTCGACCGCGACGCCGCCGGTCGGCGGGTCGAGCGACGCCTCCACCGTCTCGCGGTAGACCAACACGTCGTTGCCGCGCCCGCCGTCGAAGACGTCCTCGCCGCCCTGGGAGCCGTAGACCACGTCGCGACGATCGCCGCCCGAGATCGCGTCGTCGCCGGCGCCGGTCTGGAGGATGTCGAAGCGCCGGCCGCCCGCGGCCTCGAAGCTCTGCGCGGCCAGCCATGCGTCGAAGGCCGCGGCGCGCCCCTCCCCGGTCGAGGGGGGCGTCGGGTCGCCGGGGGCCGGGATGGCGAGCGCCTCGAACAGCCCCGCCAGCCCCTCGCCCGAGATCAGAACGGCGCCGGCCATCGAGCCGTCGGCGTCCGTGGGCAGGCCCGAGATCTCGATCCTGAGCGGCGCGTCGTCCTCCGGCGGCCAGACCGCCACGGCGGCGCGGCCGTCGCCGGTCTCGAACCGCTGGGTGCGGCGGTCGTCCGCGGTCTCGACCGCGCCGCCGGCGATCTCCTCCCGCGCGATCTCGCGCAGGAGGGCGAAGGCGGCGGGCATGTCGATGAAGTCGTCGGCGCGCAAAGACAGCGTGGGCACAAGCATTCCCCCTGATAAATTCCGGGGGACCCTAGCCGATCGTATCCGCAACGGAAACCGGGAAGCGGATCCGCTTCGCTTCAATCCGTCCGAAGGACGCGGCGGCGCGGCCGGGCCGCGCTCGCCCCGGTCAGGCGGGCCTGCCCGGGGTCAACCCGATCTCGATCTCGCGGGCGAGGAGGGCGCCCTGCAGGCCGACGCTGGAGGTCCACTCCACCTCGAAGCCCCGCGGATCGGGCAGGATCGCGAGGTCGAAGACGATGGCGGGAACAGCGTCCAGGTCCCGGCATTCGAGACGCTCGATCCCCCGCAGGGTCAGGGTCACGACGGCGTGCCGTTCGGTCAGGTAATATCCCTGCGCGTCGGTCTCGCGGAGCAGGGTCCAGGCGTGCAGGCGCAGCGTCGCGGCGCCGCCGCCGACGAGGTCGAAGCTCAGGATCTCGGCGTCGTGGAAGCGGGGCGCATGGCCGAACCAATCCAGCAGGGCGCGCCCGCCGGGAATGGCGAGAAGGGTTTCGGGGGCGGTCTGCAAGGGCATGGGGATATCGGCTCGCATCGGGAAACCATGCGGAGCCTGCATGTCGGGGCGGCGGAGACAAGCCCCCCGCCCGGCGCCGGCCCTCCCCCGACGGGGGGAGGGCGGCGGGCGTTCAGGCCCGCGCCTCGCGCCGCAGGGCGGCGGGGGCGGGGGTGTAGGTCTCGTCGAGCGCGTAGCCGGCCGAGCGCACGGTGCGGATCGGGTCGCGGTCGCCGCGCCGGTTGATCGCCTTGCGCAGGCGGCCGACGTGCACGTCCACCGTCCGGATCTCGACGTAGACGTCGCGGCCCCAGACCAGGTCCAGCAGCTGCTCGCGCGAGAAGACGCGGCCCGGGCGCTGCATCAGCACGTCGAGCAGCTTGAACTCGGTCGGGCCCAGGTGCAGGTCGCGCTCGCCGCGGCGCACGCGATGGGCCTGCCGGTCGAGCATGATGTCGCCGAAGGTCGCCACGTCGCCCGCCAGCGTGGGGCGGGAGCGGCGCAGCACGGCGCGGATGCGGGCCAGCAGCTCGGAGGTCGAGAAGGGCTTGGTCAGGTAGTCGTCGGCGCCGGTCTCGAGCCCGCGGATGCGGTCCTCCTCCTCGCCGCGCGCGGTCAGCATGATGACCGGCGTATCCTTGATCTCGGCGCGAGCGCGGATCTGGCGGCAGATCTCGATCCCCGAGACATGCGGCAGCATCCAGTCCAGCACGATCAGGTCGGGGCGTTCCTCCTCGATCGCGATCAGCGCCTCTTCGCCGTCGGACACCAGGCTGACCTTGTGGCCTTCTTTCACGAGGTTGTACTCGAGCAGCGCGCACAGCGCCTCGTCGTCCTCGATCACCATCACGCGGGCCGTCATGGCGCGTCGTCTCCTTGTTGAGCGGCCATGCGCGGGCCGCCGGAGGCGGAGGGCGGCGGCCGCCCTCCCCGGTCGTGTCGATGGCCGCGGCCGGTCAGGCCTGCGCGTCCGGGTCGGCGGCGGGCGCGTCGCCTTCCACCAGCGGCTCGTTGCCGTAGCCGCGCGGCGCGCGGGGCCGGTCGGCGGTCAGGGGCTCGCCCTCGACCACGTACCAGGTCATCTCGGCCAGGTGGGTGGCGTGGTCGCCGATCCGCTCGAGGTTCTTGGCCATGAACAGGCAGTGGGAGCCGAGCGTGATCGTGCGCGGATCCTCCATCATGTAGGTGACCATCTCGCGGAACAGGGCGTTGTAGAGCTCGTCGACCTCCACGTCGCGCCGCCAAACCGCCAGCGCCGCCTGGCTGTCGCGCGCCGAATAGGCGTTCAGCACGTCCGAGAGCTGCCGCTGCACCGTGCGGCCCATGCGCACCAGCGAGCCGGAGATGCGCATCGGACGCTCCCGCGCCAGGTCGATCGACCGGCGGGCGGTGGACTTGGCGAGGTCGCCGACCCGCTCCAGCGTCGAGGAGGCCTTCATCGCGGCGACCAGCAGGCGCAGGTCGGTGGCGACGGGGGCCCGCAAGGCGATGGTGCGGATCACCAGCTCCTCGGTCTCCTGCTCCAGCTTGTCGAGCCGGCGGTCGGAGGCGATCACCCGCTCGGCCAGCTCGACGTCGCGGCGCTCGATCGCGTCCAGCGCCTCGTCCAGCAGCTTCTCGGCCAGACCGCCCATCTCGGCGATCTTGGCGCGCACGCCCATCAGCTCCTCGTCGAAGGCCGTGACCGTGTGGCGCCCGGTTCCCATGGTGGACATTCGTCTTTCTCCCGCCCCTTGCGCCCGGATCAGCCGAAGCGGCCGGTGATGTAGTCCTGCGTCCGCTGGTCGGACGGGTTGGTGAAGATCTTGGTGGTGTCGTCGTATTCGACCATCACGCCCAGGTGGAAGAACGCGGTCTTCTGGGAGACGCGCGCCGCCTGCTGCATCGAGTGGGTGACGATCACGACCGAGTAGCTCTCGCGCAGCTCGTCGATCAGCTCCTCGACCTGGGCGGTGGCGATGGGGTCGAGGGCCGAGCACGGCTCGTCCATCAGCAGCACTTCCGGCGCGGTGGCGATGGCGCGCGCGATGCACAGGCGCTGCTGCTGGCCGCCCGAGAGGCCGGTGCCCGGCGCGTGCAGGCGGTCCTTCACCTCGTTCCAGATCGCGGCCTTGCGCAGCGAGCTCTCGACCACCTCGTCGAGCTCGGCCTTGTTCTTGGTCAGGCCGTGGATGCGGGGGCCGTAGGCCACGTTGTCGTAGATCGACTTGGGGAACGGGTTGGGCTTCTGGAACACCATGCCGACGCGGGCGCGAAGCTGCACCGGGTCGACGCGGCTGTCGTAGATGTCCTCGCCGTCGAGGTTGATCGAGCCTTCGACGCGGCAGATGTCGATGGTGTCGTTCATCCGGTTCAGGCAGCGCAGGAAGGTCGACTTCCCGCAGCCCGACGGCCCGATGAAGGCGGTGACCGTCTTGTCGAGCAGGTCGACGGAGACGCTTTTGATCGCGTGGCTGTCGCCGTAGTAGACCTGCACGTCGGAGCAGTTGAACTTCACATCGCTCTGCACGGCGCTTCTCGCCTCGTTGGTATCGTACATATCCATGTCCTCCTCCGGGCTCACCAGCGACGCTCGAAGCGACGGCGCAGGATGATGGCGACCAGGTTCATGATCACCAGGAAGACCAGCAGGACGATGATGGCGCCCGAGGCGCGCTCGACAAAGGCCGGATCGGCCCGCTGGGTGAAGTTGTAGACCTGCACGGGCAGGCCGGTGGCGGGCTCGAACAGGCCGGCGGGGGGCGCGTCGGGATAGTCCTTCACGAAGGCGACCATGCCGATCAGCAGCAGCGGCGCGGTCTCCCCCAGGGCCTGGGCGAGGCCGATGATCGTGCCGGTCAGGATCCCCGGCGCGGCCAGCGGCAGCACGTGGTGGAACACCGCCTGCATCTTCGAGGCCCCGACCCCCAGCGCCGCGTCGCGGATCGAGGGCGGCACCGCCTTCAGCGAGGCGCGGGTGGCGATGATGATGGTGGGCAGCGTCATCAGCGTCAGCACCAGCCCGCCCACGATGGGGGCCGAGTTCGGCAGGTGCATCCAGTTGATGAAGATCGCGAGGCCCAGGATGCCGAAGACGATCGAGGGCACGGCGGCGAGGTTGGAGATGTTCACCTCGATCACGTCGGTCCAGAAGTTCTTCTTCGCGAACTCCTCGAGGTAGATCGAGGCGGCGACGCCGATGGGCAGCGCCAGGAACAGCACGATCAGCATCATGTAGGCCGAGCCCAGCAGCGCCACGCCCAGGCCCGCGGCCTCGGGCCGGTTCTCGGAGGCGTCGGGGGCGGTGATGAAGTCCCAGTTGAAGCGGGTCTCCATCGCGCCGGCGGCGACCAGCGCGTCGGCGGCGTTCAGCTGCGCCACGTCCACCTTGGAGTCGAGCGCCGCGCTCTCGCGCGTCACGTTGCCCTTCATGTACTGATCGATGCGGGCGTTGGTCAGGAACTCGAACTCGACCGTCTCCCCGATCTGGTCGGGGTTGGCGAGGACGTAGTCGCGCAGCTGCACGTTGGCCGCGCCCGAGACCATGTCGGCGAGCAGCTTGGGCGTCAGCTCGCTCGCGCCCTCGGCCTTCAGACGCTCGGCCACGTCGGCGAGGGAGTTCTTGATGATCGGCGCGTAGCCGAAGGTCATCACCTTGGCGATGTCGGCCGGGTCCCGATTGCCGTTCTTGTCGAGGATCTTGGGGTCCAGGTAGATCTCGGCCTTGATGTAGGTCTGCTGGAAGGCGGGCAGGCCCTGGCTCAGGATCGAGCTCAGCAGCACCACCAGCGCCAGCAGGCCCGCCGAGACGGCGGCCATGCCGTACCAGCGGAAGCGACGCTCGGCGGCGTTGCGGGCGCGGGTGCGGGCGTCGGGCTGGTGCAGCGACTTCGGCGCCGCGTAGCCGTCGGGAGAGAAGGCGGCGTCGGTCATTCGTACTGCTCCCGGTACTTGCGCACGATGTAGAGCGCCAGGACGTTCAGCCCGAGCGTCAGGACGAAGAGGGTGATGCCCAGCGCGAAGGCGACCAGCGTCTCGGGCGAGGCGAAGTCGGTGTCGCCGGTGAGCTGGGAGACGATCTTCACCGTGACGGTGGTCATCGCCTCGAACGGGTTCATCGAGAGCTTGGCGGCCGCGCCCGCGCCCAGCACCACGATCATCGTCTCGCCGATGGCGCGGGACGCGGCGAGCAGGATCGCGCCCACGATGCCCGGCAGGGCGGCGGGCATGATCACCTGGCGGATCGTCTCGGACTGCGTGGCGCCGAGGCCCAGGGAGCCGTCGCGCATCGCCTGCGGCACGGCGTTGATGATGTCGTCGGACAGGGAGGAGACGAACGGGATCAGCATGACCCCCATCACCAGCCCGGCGGTCATCACCGAGGACGAGCTCTCGCCCAGGCCCAGCGGCTGGGCGAAGTAGTCGCGCAGCAGCGGGCCCACGGTGATCAGGGCGAACAGGCCGTAGACGATGGTCGGGATGCCGGCCAGCACCTCGATCAGGGGCTTGGCCACGCCGCGCACCTTCGGCGAGGCGTATTCCGAGAGGTAGATCGCGGCGTAGAGGCCGATGGGCACCGCCACCGCCAGCGCGATGAAACTGATGTAGAGAGTGCCCCACAGCAGCGGCAGGATCCCGAGGTCGGAGTCGCCGCGGAAGTTCGGGGACCAGGTCGTGCCGAAGAAGAACTGCGTCCAGGGATACTGGGAGAAGAAGCGCGCCGTCTCGAGCAGCATCGACATCACGATGCCCAGCGTGGTGAGGATCGCGATCGAGGAGGCGACGATCAGCAGGCCCATCACCATCGCCTCGACCGCGTTGCGGGCGCGGAAGTCGCGGTCGATCCGTCGCAGCGCCAGGACGAAGGCCGCGGCGGCGGCGAGCGTGGCGACGGCGTAGACGATCTCGCCCGGCAGGCCGATGAAGCTCGAGGCGAAGCTGCCCAGCGCGAGCACGCCCAGGCCCGTCAGCCCGGTCGCCAGCGCGACGCTCCAGCCATGGTAGTTCAGAAGCGAATGCAGCGCCCGGACGTCGCCCGAGGCCGCGGCGGCCGCCCTGCGGCGGCCGAGGAAATAGCCGCCCACGGCCGCGAGGACCAGCAAGGCGAAGAATATCGTGGCGATCATGACCCGTTCGACCCCTCGGGAGACGTGGAGGCGGCCCGAGGGCCGCCTCCGAGTTTCGTTCCGGCCGTGGGATGCGACCGGCGGTCGATCACATGGACTTCTCGTCCGCGATCATCGCCTGGGTGTCGGCGAGCTCGGGGTCCGAGACCAGGCCGTAGGCGGCCAGCGGGCCGTCCGGGCCGGCGACGGCGTCGGAGACGAAGAACTCCGCGTACTCCTTCAGGCCGGGGACCTGGCCGATGTGCGCCTTCTTCACGTAGAAGAACAGCGGACGGGAGACGGGATACTCGCCCGAGGCGATGGTCTCGGTCGACGGGGCGACGCCGCCCATGGTCGCGACCTTCAGCTTGTCGGTGTTGTTCTCGTAGAACGCGAGGCCGAAGACGCCCACGCCGTTGGGGTTGGCGTCGATGCGGGCCAGCGTCTCGGTGTAGTCGCCGTCGATGTCGACCGCGACGCCGTCGGTGCGCACGGCCATGCAGGTCTTCTGCGCGGCCTTCTTGTCCATGCCGGAGTCGATCATCGCCTGCAGGGCGCCGGTCTCCTCGCAGCCGGACTCGAGGACCTTCTCCTCGAACACTTCGCGGGTGCCGTGCTTGGTGCCGGGGATGAAGGCCTGGATCTCGGTCTCGGGCAGCGAGGCGTCGATCTCGTTCCAGGTCTTGTAGGGGTTCGCGGTCAGCTTGCCGTCGACCACCACCTCGGCGGCCATCGCCTGGTACCACTGGGCGGGGGTGAACTCGGTGAAGGCGGGGCCGTCGATCTGGGAGGCGAAGACGATGCCGTCGTAGCCGATGCGGACCTCGATGATCTCCTTCACGCCGTTCTCGGCGCAGGCGGCGACCTCTTTCTCACGGATCTTGCGCGAGGCGTTGGCGACGTCGATCGTGTTCAGGCCCACGCCCTCGCAGAACTTCTTCAGGCCGGCCGAGGAGCCGCCGGACTCGACCACGGGGGTCGGGAAGTCGAAGTTCTCGCCGAAGGCCTCCGCCACGATCGAGGCGTAGGGCAGCACGGTCGAGGAGCCGGCGACCTGGATCTGGTCGCGGGACTGCGCGGCGGCGGCGCCGGCGGCCATGATCCCGGCCACGGCCAGGGCGATGAGGTTGGTGGCTTTCACGGGCGTTCTCCGTAATCCGTCATCGACCCGTCTGCGTCAGCGATGAACGCCCGGGTCGTCGGGCGCTGGTTAGCACCGGTGCGCGTGCTGTTTATTCGCAAAACGGCCAAGGTTTTATGACAGCCCAAGTGGCTGTCGCAAAACGGATTCTGGGAACGATTGCAGGTTATCCCCGTAAACGGCCGTCACAAACGGGGCCCGTGGCGGGGCGCCGCGGGACCGGGCCCGCGGCGCCGCCAAGTTCATGCAATCTTAGACAAATCCGAGACAAGTCGATCCCAGACCGGCTTCGTCTTCTCGAGATTCGCATGCTTCACGGGGCCGAATCCCTTGATCGCGAGGGGCTGCATCAGCGCCTCCCGGCAGAGGGTTTCGGTGGCCGGAGACAGCTTCGCGGCGACGAGATCGACGAGCGCGAAGGTCTCGTCGCGCAGCGTCCGCTCGGCCTTGCGCTCCTCCGTCCGCCCGAACGGGTCGAGGGGCGTGCCGCGCAGGGACTTCATCCCGGCGAGGACGGCGAAGCCCTTCTCCATCCACGGGCCGAACTTCTGCTTGCGCGGGCGGCCGGTGACCGGGTCGATCTTCGACGTGACCGGGGGCGCGAGGTGGTAGTTCACCTTGGCGTCCGGGGCGAAGTCGCGGGCGAGCTGGGCCTTCCAGTCGGGGTGGCGATGCAGGCGGGCGACCTCGTACTCGTCCTTGATCGCCATCGACTTGTGCAGCGCCCGCGCGGCGAGGCGCGAGACCTCGCGCCGCCCGGGCCAGTGCGCCTCCTCCGCCGCCTCCACCTTCGCGAGATGGTCGCGGAAGCGGCGGGCGTAGCGGACAGACTGGTAGTCGGTCAGGAACCGCTCGAACCGGGCGACGAGGGCGTCGTAGTCCTCGGTCTGCCAAGCCGGCAGGGTCTTCTCGCCGGCCTTCTCCTCGGCCAGACCGGGCTGGGCGACCAGCCAACGGCCCCAGCGGAAGGCCGCGAGGTTCATCTCCACCGCCGCGCCGTTCAGGCGGATCGCCCGCTCGATCGCCTCGGCCGTCACCGGCAGGGCGCCGGCCTGGCAGGCGACGCCCACCAGCATCAGGTTCGCCCCCATGCCGTCGCCGACGAGCTGGGTGGCGAGGTAGGTGACGTCCTTCACCAGCACCCGGTCGTCGCCGAGCTGGCCCTTCAGCCGGCCCTCCAGCGCGCCCTCGTCGGCGCGGGCGTCGGGGTTGCGGGCGAAGGCGGGCAGCGGCTCGACCTGGCCGTTGGCGACGGCCTGGCCCAGGGCGGGGTCGATCAGGGCCATGGCCTCGTCCCCCGCGCCCACCAGCATGTCGCAGGCCAGCAGCAGCCGGCCCTTGCCGCGGGCGACGCGGGCGGGGCGGTCGTCGATCGGATGCGGCCCGATCTGGAGATGCGACTGCACCGCGCCGTTCTTCTGGGAAAGGCCCGTCTGGTCCAGCGTCAGGGCATGCAGCCCCTCGAGCCGGGCGGCCATCGACAGCACCGCGGCGACGGTGACCACGCCGGTCCCGCCGATGCCGGTGATGACGGCGGCGTAGTCCAGCGCAGGCGCGGTGGCGGCCTCCGGCAGCCCCTCGGGCGGGTCGATGCGGATGCCCTTCTTGCCCATCAGCGGGTCGGACTCGACCCCCTCGACGGTGACGAAGGAGGGGCAGAACCCCTCGAGGCAGGAGTAATCCTTGTTGCAGGCGGTCTGGTCGATGCGCCGCTTGGTGCCGAAGGGCGTGTCCAGCGGCTTGATCGCGACGCAGTTCGACTGGATCCCGCAGTCGCCGCAGCCCTCGCAGACCAGCGGGTTGATCACGGCGCGCTTGGCGGGATCGGGGAACTTGCCGCGCTTGCGGCGGCGGCGCTTCTCGGCGGCGCAGGTCTGCACGTAGAGCAGGACCGTGGTCCCCTCGACCTCGCGCAGCTCGGTCTGCACCAGCAGGTTCTCGGCCCGGTCGCGGAAGCTGACGGCGCCCGAGGGCCAGGTCCCCGTCTCCTTCGTCGACTCGATGTCGTCGGAGACGACCACCACCTGCTTCACGCCCAGCGACAGCACCTGCGCGCAGATGTCGGCGGGCAGCGGATGCCCCTCGACCATCTGGCCGCCGGTCATCGCCACGGCGTCGTTGTAGAGGATCTTGTAGGTGATGTTCACGCCGGCCGCGATGGCCGCCCGGATCGCCAGCATCCCCGAATGGGTGTAGGTGCCGTCGCCCAGGTTCTGGAACATGTGCTTGCGCCCGGCGAAGGGCGCGCGCCCGACCCAGTGCATGCCCTCGGCGCCCATCTGGGTGAACAGCTGCGTGGTCTCGGGGCTGTGCAGCACCGACATGGCGTGGCAGCCGATGCCCCCGCCCGCGAGGCTGCCGTCGGGCAGCTTGGTCGAGCGGTTGTGCGGGCAGCCGGCGCAGTACCAGGGCGTGCGCGGCAGGGCCGGCGCGTTGCCGGTCAGCTTCGGCGGCGCGGGCGGGGTGCGGTCGCACACGCCGAGGTCCGAGGCCTCGCGGGAGATCGCCTCCGCCAGGTGCTCCGGCGACAGCTCGCCGAAGTCGTTGACCAGGGGCGAGCCGCCGGCGTCCTTCTTGCCGGTCACGATGGGGCGCGGGCTCGGGGCGTTGACCAAGAGATGCGCAAGCTCGGTCTCGACGAGCGAGCGCTTCTCCTCGATCACCAGCACCTGGTCGTAGCCGCGCACGAATTCGAGCAGGCTCGCCGGCTCCACCGGCCAGGCCATCCGCATCCGGAAGAGGCCGATGCCCGAGGCGGCGGCGCGCTCCGGATCCAGGTCCAGCAGCTTCAGCCCGGCCATGGCGTCGCCATAGGCCTTGCCGACGGCGACGATGCCGAGGCGCTTGGGCCCCGACGGCTCGAACACCGGCTCGTTCAGGCGGTTGGCGCGGGCGTAGTCCATGACGGCCTGCATCCGCACCGCCATCCGCCGCTCCTGCGTGACGTAGGGCAGGAAGCCGCCGGTGTTGTGCAGCGGAACCTCGAAGCCCGGCAGCGGCGGCAGCACGGGGGAGGGGCGCAGCCGGTCCAGCGCCACGGTCGCGGCGCTGTCGGCCACGTCGGTCAGGATCTTCAGCGAGGTCACCGCGCCGGTGTGGCGCGACATGGCGAAGGCGTGCAGGCCCAGCGGCACGATCTCGTGCACCGAGGACGGCACCAGCACCGGCACCATCACGTGCATCATCGCCTGTTCGGACTGGTGCGCGGTGGTCGAGGACTTCGACATCGGGTCGTCGCCCAGCAGGTAGACCGTGCCCCCTTTGGGGTGCGCGCCCGCCAGCGCCGCGTGCTTCATCGCATCGAGGCTGCGGTCGACGCCCGGCCCCTTGCCGTACCAGATCGAGAAGACGCCCTCGACGGACGGATCCTCGGTCGGCCCCAGGCTCTGCGTGCCCGAGATGGCGGTGGCCGCCAGGTCCTCGTTCAGGCCGGGGTTGAAGACGATGTTGCGCGCGCGCAGCTCCTCGGCCGCGCGCATCAGCTCCTGGTCGAAGCCGCCGATGGGCGAGCCGCGATAGCCGGAGATGTAGCCCCCGGTCTTCAGTCCGGCGTCTCGGTCGACGTCGGCCTGTTCCAGCGCCAGGCGCACCAGCGCCTGCATGCCGTTCATCAGGGCCGCGCCCTTCGACACACGATACTTGTCGGTAAGGGCGACCTGGGCGTCCAGCGGAGCCATCCGCGCCTCCTCCCTATTTAGGTCGTGGATGTTGACCCAAATATATAGGGTCTGCGCGCCACGGTTGCAAAAGGAATTGTCGACCGGCTCTCGCCGGCATGCAAGCGCTCAGGGCTTTCCGTAGCGGAGGCTTGCCGGCATTCTCGCGGGATGGAACGACGAGCCGAGGGGGGACTCCATGGGACCTGAGACGCTGGCCCGCATCGCCGGGCCCGAGGCTTTCGACTGGGGCGGTGTGCGCTATCTGCCCCTGCTGACGACAGATGACTCGGGCGGCGCGCTGTCGATCACCACCGCGACCAGCCCGCCGGCCTCGGGCCCGCCGCTGCACGTGCACCACGACGCGGACGAGACCTTCGTGATCCACGCGGGCCGCCACCTGTTCGTCCTGGAGGGCGAGACGTTCGAGAAGGGCCCCGGCGACGTGGTCTTCATCCCGCGGGGCAAGGAACACACGTTCCAGATCCTGGGGACCGAGACCGCGCATCACACGATCATCCTCACCCCCGGCGGCTTCGAGGGCTTCTTCAAGGAAATGGCCGAGAAGGCCTGCCGCATCCCCGAGGACATGGAGACCATCGTGGCGGTCGCCGAGCGCTTCCACCTGAGCTTCGTCGGCCCGCCCCTGCCCGCCGACGGCTGAGCGGCCAACGGGTCCAGGCCCCGGCGTCCGCCCGGGCCTGCCCGGCCCGCCGCGGGCTCCACGCCCGCAAAACGTGGCGAGTCGGCCTGCGGGTCAAGGCTCGCGAAGCGACCCCGCGCCAGCGGGGCTCGGCCTTGATGCGCAGGGCGACTCGCCGCACGCTCGCCAGAGGCCGGCCCTGCCGGCCGTCTCAGCAGATCGCGAACCCCGACCTTCCCGCGCGCGGCCGGAGGTCTCCGCGACGCCGCCCCGAAAGACGGCGCCCGCAAGCGCCCCGCCCGCCCCGCGCCGCGAGCCCGACGCCAGCCCCGCGCGCGACGCCCGCCGCGGCGCCCGCCTGCGCAAAGAAAAACCCCCGCCCGAGGGCGGGGGTCTTCGTCTCCGGCCACGGGCCGAAGGATCACATGGTGCGCTCGACCATCATCTTCTTGATCTCGGCGATGGACTTCGCCGGGTTCAGGCCCTTGGGGCAGGTCTTGGCGCAGTTCATGATCGTGTGGCAGCGGTAGAGGCGGAACGGGTCCTCGAGGAAGTCGAGACGCTCCTGCGTGGCCTCGTCGCGGCTGTCGATCAGCCAGCGGTAGGCGTGCAGCAGGGCGGCCGGGCCGAGGTAGCGGTCGCCGTTCCACCAGTAGCTGGGGCACGAGGTCGAGCACGAGGCGCACATCACGCACTCGTAGAGGCCGTCGAGCTTCTTGCGGTCCTCGATCGACTGGCGCCACTCCTTCTCGGGGGCGGTGGTGTAGGTCTCCAGCCAGGGCATGATCGCCGCGTGCTGCGCGTAGAAATGCGTCAGGTCGGGGATCAGGTCCTTGACCACCGGCATGTGCGGCAGGGGGTAGATCTTCACGTCGCCCTCGACCTCGTCGAGGCCGTAGATGCACGCCAGCGTGTTGATCCCGTCGATGTTCATCGCGCAGGACCCGCAGATGCCTTCCCGGCAGGACCGGCGGAAGGTCAGCGTGGGGTCGATCTCGTTCTTGATCTTGATTAGGGCGTCCAGGATCATCGGACCGCAGCTGTCCATGTCGACGAAATAGGTGTCGACCCGCGGGTTGGCCCCGTCGTCGGGGTTCCAGCGGTAGATCTTGAAGGCGCGCACGTTGGTCGCGCCCTCGGGCCGCGGCCAGGTCTTGCCCACGGTCACGCGGGAGTTCTTGGGCAGGTTGAATTGAACCATGGGTCGCTCCTTTCTCCCGGGCGGAGCCCGTTCAGCCTTTCGGCGTCAGTCTTTGCGCGCGACGAACAGCGTCTCGCCGCGCTGGAGGCCGAACCGGAACACGTCCGGTTCGACCGCCGTGAAGTCCTCGACCGCGAAGCCGGCCTGCGCGAGGCGGTCGCGGAAGTCGCGGCCGTAGAAGCGCAGGTGCAGCGGGTCGGTGTAGTAGGCGCGCCGGTCCTCCTCGGAGGTCCAGGCGGGGTTCTCCAGGGTCTCCGCCCAGCCCTCGACCAGCGGCACGGTGACCAGGAACAGGCCGCCGGGCGCCAGCACCCGGTGCAGCTCGGCCAGCGCGCGGCGGTCGTCGAGATGCTCGAGCACGTGGTTCGCGATCGCCACGTCCCAGCTCGCGTCCGGCTGGTCGATCGCCTCCATGTCCAGGTGCAGGTCGTGCCCCGGCAGGATGTCGGCGGTCGCGTAGCGCCCCGCAAGGGGCTGCACCACCGCGGTCAGGATCGGCTCGGAGGCGAAGTGCAGCACGCGCCGCCCCTCGATCTCCGCCGCCCCGCCGCGGTCGAGCCAGAGCTTGAACAGGCGATGCCGCGGACGGCTGTCGCAGGACGGGCACCAGATCCCGGGCTTGGTCCGCACCGGGCTGAACCGGCCGCGATAGCCGCACAGGCAGCACTCGCGCGCCGCGCCCTCGGCCGCCAGACGCGCCAGGTGCTCGACGGCGAGCCGGGCCCGAAGGTCCAGCTTTTCGTCGATCTCCGCCTGGCTGCGTCCGCGCGGCTGGGCTCCGTCCATGGCCTGTCAGGCCTCCCTCAGTAGACCCGCGCCTTGGGCGCGATCTTCTTCAGGTCGATGCCGCCCTCGTCCTGCGTGGACAGCGGGTCGAGCACCACAGAGCGGTAGTCGAGCGTCACGTCGCCCTCGTAGGTCACCCAGGCGAGGGTGTGCTTGCGCCATTCGTCGTCGTCGCGCTCGGCATAGTCCTCGCGGGCGTGGGCGCCGCGGCTCTCCTTGCGGGCCTCGGCCCCGACCACCGTCGCCAGCGCGTTCGGCATCAGGTTGTCGAGCTCCAGCGTCTCCATCAGGTCGGAGTTCCAGATCAGCGAGCGGTCCGAGACCTTCACGTCGGCGAAGCCCTTGCGGATCTCGGCCATCTTCTTGCAGCCGTCCTGCAGCGTCTCCTCGGTGCGGAACACCGCGGCGTCGGACTGCATGGCGCGCTGCATGTCGAGGCGCAGCTCGGCGGTCGGCGTGCCGCCGTCGGCGTGGCGCAGGCGGTCGAAGCGCTCCATCGACTTCTCGCAAGAGGCGAGGTCGAGCTCGGGGATCGCCGACTTGGGATCGACGACCTCGCGCGCCCGGATCGCGGCGGCGCGGCCGAAGACCACGAGGTCGATCAGCGAGTTCGAGCCCAGGCGGTTGGCGCCGTGGACCGAGGCGCAGCCGGCCTCGCCGACGGCCATCAGGCCGGGGACGATCTGGTCGCCGCCGTCCTCGCCCTTGGTCAGGACCTCGCCGTAGTAGTTCGTGGGGATGCCGCCCATGTTGTAGTGCACGGTCGGCAGCACCGGGATCGGCTCCTTGGTCAGGTCCACGCCCGCGAAGATCCGTGCCGACTCCGAGATGCCCGGAAGGCGCAGGGCCAGGGTCTCGGGCGGCAGGTGATCGAGGTGCAGGTGGATGTGGTCCTTGTTCGGGCCCACGCCGCGGCCTTCGCGGATCTCGATGGTCATGCAGCGGCTGACCACGTCGCGGGACGCGAGGTCCTTGTAGGTCGGCGCGTAACGCTCCATGAAGCGCTCGCCCTCGGAGTTGGTCAGGTAGCCACCCTCGCCGCGGGCGCCCTCCGTGATCAGGCAGCCCGAGCCGTAGATGCCGGTCGGGTGGAACTGCACGAACTCCATGTCCTGCAGCGGCAGGCCGGCGCGGGCCACCATGCCGCCGCCGTCGCCGGTGCAGGTGTGGGCCGAGGTCGCCGAGAAGTAGGCGCGCCCGTAGCCGCCGGTCGCCAGCACCACCATCTTCGCGCGGAAGCGGTGGATGGTGCCGTCGTCGAGCTTCCAGGCCACCACGCCGGTGCAGCGCCCGTCCTCGGTCATGATGAGGTCGGTGGCGAAATACTCGATGTAGAACTCGGCCTTGTTCTTCAGGCTCTGCCCATACAGCGTGTGCAGGATCGCGTGGCCGGTGCGGTCGGCCGCGGCGCAGGTGCGCTGCACCGGCGGCCCCTCGCCGAACTCGGTCGTGTGGCCGCCGAACGGGCGCTGGTAGATCTTGCCTTCCTCGGTGCGCGAGAAGGGCACGCCGTAGTGCTCCA
Organism: Albimonas marina; assembly: GCF_029223255.1. GTDB lineage: Bacteria > Pseudomonadota > Alphaproteobacteria > Rhodobacterales > Rhodobacteraceae > Albimonas. The sequence continues at coordinate 85,365 of NZ_JARHUC010000004.1, read as the reverse complement.
GCTCGTAGACCGCCTTGGGCGCCTCGCGGGCCAGATACTCCATGGCGTCGGTGTCGCCGAGCCAGTCGGAGCCCTTCACCGTGTCGTACATGTGCCACTGCCAGTGGTCGGGGCCCATGTTCGACAGCGAGGCGGCGATGCCGCCCTGCGCCGCCACGGTGTGCGAGCGGGTGGGGAACACCTTGGTGATGCAGGCGGTCTTCAGCCCCTGCTCGGCCATGCCCAGCGTCGCGCGAAGCCCGGCGCCGCCGGCCCCCACCACCACGACGTCATAGGCGTGATCGACATATTCGTAAGCGGCCATGGCTGGTCCTCTGCTTTGGCGCTTGCCGAGCTGCGCGCGCGCCCCCTCGCTGCGGGAGGGGGCGCGGCGGGCGTCAGCCGGCGAAGGCGATCTTGGCGACGGCGAACACGCCGGTCAGGCCGAACAGCGTGCAGAACATCGTGTTGGCCAGCAGCGACGCGGTGCGCACGGCCGGGCTGGACACGTAGTCCTCGATCACGACCTGGAGGCCGAGCTGCAGGTGCCGGAACCCGACGGCGATCAGCAGGATCAGCATGATCGCGTTGAACGGGTTGGCGTAGATGGCGCGCACCTCCTCGTAGGAGGAGCCGACGGCGGCGTCGAGCGGCCAGATCGCCAGCAGCAGGATCGGGATCAGCGCCACGGCGGTGACCCGCTGGCTCCAGAAGTGGCCGGTGCCCTCCTTGGCGGAGCCGAGGCCGAGAACGCGGCCGAAGTCGGTCTTGTAGCTCATCTCGTCCCCTCCCCTCAGATGATCCAGACGATCAGCGTCAGCAGCACCGAGACGACCACGGTCATCTTGCCGGCGAGCTCCGCCTTCTCGACGTCGAACAGCAGGCCCACGTCCCAGATCAGGTGACGGATGCCGTTGCAGAAATGGTAGAGCAGCGCCCACAGGCAGCCGAACAGCACCAGCTGGCCCAGCCAGGAGGTGACGATCCAGTCGGCGGTGGCGAAATAGTCCGGCCCCGAAGCGGCGGCGAGCAGCCACCACACGATCAGGACGGCGCCCACCGCCAGCGCGCAGCCCGTGATGCGGTGCACGATGGACAGCATCGACGTCCACTGCGGGCGGTAGTACGGCCCGATCATGAAGGGGGAAAGCGGGCGGTTGCCCCGGTTCACGTCGGCCATTGCGACCCCTTTCGTTTCTCCCGGCGCGGGGGCGCGGACACGCGGCGATCGGCGGCGCGCAACCCCTGGCTGGCGACTGCATAACGCGTCGCATCGCGGCATGAAAGCGTCCCGACGTCGCTGGGAGACGAAAAAATCTGTCGCATCGGGCCTCGCGGTCGGTTTTGTGATCACGAATTTCCGGTTGTGATCACAAACCGCGGCCGGGCGATTCGACCGACCGGCGGCAAGCGCGCGCCCCCGCCGCCCGTGGCCCGCGCCGCGGCGCGCGCCACGGCCCGCGCGGGATCAGAATCGCTGCCGCAGCCCGAGCGTGAAGTACTGCGCCCCGCCCGAGACGCCGTTGAACAGCCAGCTGTCGCCCCACAGCATCTCGCCGCCCGAGCGGTGGTGGAAGCGCAGCACGACCGCGGAGCGTTTCCAGTCCGGGTGGGCCACCGTGATCTCGGGCGCGAGGTAGTGCAGCAGCTCGCTGCCGTTGGGCGTGTCGCCGCGCTTGCGCTCCAGCGCGGTCACGTCGCTGGCGTAGTTCAGGCCGGTGTTGATCGCGATCGAGGTGCGCACGTGGTCGTTCCAGGGGAAGGCCGTCCAGCGGGCGTAGCCGGCGACCCAGACCTCGACCGTGGACTCGAGCCCAAAGCGCTGGCCCACGCCCGCCTCGACCTCGAGGTCGATCACGTCGAACAGCGTCGCCACCCGGCGGGAGGCCGCCAGCGTGACGATGTAGTCGTCGGTGAAGTTGTATTCCCAGGGGAACACCGGGTCGCCGTACATGAAGATCTCGGACATGTTCGACTCGATGAACTTGCCCGCCGAGAGGGTGACCGCGCATTCCCCCCCGCAAACCGAGTCGAGCTGCGAGAAGGTCAGCCAGCTCGTCAGCGCGTAGCCGTCCGCCCGGCGCTCAGCCAAAGGCGTGGCGTTCGCGGGCAGGACCGTGAAGGGGCCGTCGGCCTGGGCCGGGGCCACGGTCGCGAGGCTCAGCAGGGGCGGCGCGGCGACCGCCGCGAGCGAATAGAACGCGGCGCGCAGGGTCGCACGGAAATCGATCGACAAGTCCAAGGCTCCAACCACCGGATGGAGCGAAGGCTACCCTTCGGCCGCCCCCGGCGACAGCCTTGTCCCCGGTCCGCGCGCCCACCGTGCGCAGAGGTCGCGTCGCGGGCGGGCAACAGGTGCGTGGCGCCCCGAACGGCGGATGAACACAGCCGAAACCGGGGATGAACGGATCGCGGCCGGGCGCCGGGCCGAGGCCCGGCGCAAAGCGCGATCACATCGGGCAGAGGGCCCAGACGTCGAGGTCGAGCAGCACGTTCTTGGCGTATTTCCCGTCCTCGCCCCGAAGCGGCGCGGGGGTCGGATCGTCCTTCACCGCCGCCAGCCGCAGGCGCAGGGCGCCGACGCCGGGGGCCTGCGTCTCGGCCTTCTCCAGCACCTCGGACCAGGCGTAGACGGTGTCGCCCGCGAAGCACGGGTTGGCGTGGGAGCCGCCGTTGATCGCGACGATCGTCTGCGCGTTGGCGAGGCCGTTGAAGCTGAGCGCCCGCGCCAGGCTGATGACGTGGCCGCCGTAGATCAGCCGGCGCCCGTCCTCGCGGAACTGGGCGTTGAAATGCACCTTGGCCGTGTTCTGCCACAGGCGCGTGGCCATCATGTGCTCGGCTTCCTCGATGGTCACGCCGTCCACGTGGTCGATCCGCTCGCCGACTTCGTAGTCGCCGAAGCGGTGCGGCTCGCCCGCCGCCGCGAAGTCGTAGGCGGAGAAATCGAGCCCCGCGGGGATCGCGAGCTCCGAGGCCGGCACGGCGGCCTTCAGCTCGGGGACCACCGCCTCGGGCGCCGGCGCGTCGAGGTCGTTCTTGCGCACCATCACCCAGCGCACCCACTCCAGCGCCTTCTCCCCGTCCGCGGTCGAGGCGACGGAGCGGACGTAGACCACGCCCGACTTGCCGTTGGAGTTCTGCTTGAGGCCGATGATCTCGGTCTCGGTCGAGATCGTGTCGCCGGGATACAGCGGCTTGAGGAACCGGCACTCGGCATAGCCCAGGTTCGCCACCGCGTTGAGCGAGATGTCGGGGACGGTCTTGCCGAAGGCCACGTGGAACCCGATCAGGTCCTCGAGCGGGGAGCGCGGCAGCCCGCAGGCCTGCGCGAAGGCGTCCGAGGAGGGCAGCGCGAAGCGGGTGGGATAGAGCGCGGTGTAGAGCGCGCGGTCCCCCTCCGTCAGCGTGCGCGGCGTGGCGTGGCGGATCACCTGCCCGACCGAGAAGTCCTCGAAGAAGTATCCGGGGTTGGTCTTGGAGGCGGTCATGCGCAGGCTCCGTCGCAGGAGGGGGGAGGGGCGCCGCCGCGGGGGGCGCCGAAGTCCGCGCACAATAATCTTGCGCGACGGGGGTGCAAGCGGGCCGGAAGCGTGCGCGCAGAGGCCGCGGCGCGCCGGGGCGGATCCGGCCGCGGCGCCGGCGCCTGCCTGACGCCGGCTCCAAGTTGACGTTCAGAAATCTTTTCTTGATCGGCGCGGGGCTCCCCGACAAAGTTCGCCTCACGAACGAGGGGCGCGCAACAGACGCCCCCGACACAGGGAGGATTGAAATGTCGCTGACAACTCACGCCCGAGGTGCGCTCGTCGCGCTGGCCTCGCTCGCCTTCGCGGGAACCGCCGCGGCGGGCGAGTGCGTCCATTCCGAACGCTGGGGGAACGACGACACCATCGGCTCGGCCAACCTGGTCACGCCGGAGCGCACGCTCGAGGCGCTGAAGCTGGTCAAGCAGGGCGTGTCGGTGCCGCTGGGCATCACCATCGGCCCGGACACGCCGGCCTTCCCGCCGCGCTCGCTGTCGCTGCAGGTGGTGCAGCCCAACCAGCAGGGCGGCCAGAAGCTGAGCCAGTTCGGCTATCCGGGCAACTACAACGACGACATTCTCCAGACCTGGGTGGGCATCGGCTCCCAGATCGACGGCCTGGGGCACCTCGGCGAGCACGGCTATTACTACAACTGCCTGGATGAGAAGGAGATCTCGGCGATCACCGGCCTGACGAAGCTGGGCGTGCACGACATCCCGCCGCTGGTGGGCCGCGGCGTCGTGATCGACATGACCAAGCACTTCGGCAAGGACCATCTCGCCGCCGGCGAGAGCTTCGGCGAAGAAGAGGTGAAGGCCGCCGCCGACGCGCAGGGCGTCGAGATCCGCGAGGGCGACATCGTCCTGTTCTACACCGGCTGGACCTCGGCGATGCTGGAGAGCGATCCCAAGGCCTGGGTCTCGGGCGAGCCGGGCCTGTCGGTCTCGGGCTCCCGCTACCTGGCGGGCCTGAACGTGATGGCCGTGGGCGCCGACACCTGGGGCGTCGAGCCGGTCCCCCCGAAGGAGGGCGAGGGCGCCTTCTACGGCCATGTGGTCCTGCTGCAGGAGAACGGCATCTACATCCTCGAGACGATCGAGACCAAGCCGCTGGTCGATGCCGGCGTGAACGAGTTCATGTTCGTCCTTGGCCAGGCCCGGATCCGCGGCACGGTGCAGATGATCATCAACCCGGTCGCGCTCTACTGATCGGACCGTCGCGCCGTCTTCGCACGGCGCGCGCCTGAACGACTTGCGAACGGGCGGCTCCGGCCGCCCGTTTCTTTTTGATCTGTTCATCAATCGTCCGGACCAACGGGGGATTCATTCAATTCACGCTGGAATCCTGTCGTTGATCGACTCCATACCCGTGCGTATGTTCGAGTCCTCGAAAGAAATTGGGAGCCGCCCCGACGCGGCCCCGACACGGGAGGATGTCATGTTCAGATCATTTCGCGCCGCCGGCGCCGTCGTTTCGCTCGCCCTCGCGGGCCTGGCCGCGCCCGCGCTGGCCCAGGACTGCGAGCCGTCGCAGTGGGGGGCCGAGGACGAGATCGGCTCGGCCAACCTGGTCACCGAGGAGCGGGTGAAGCTCGCCGCCGAGCTGATCAAGCAGGGCAAGACCCGGCCGCTGGGGATCGTGATCGACGCCAACACCCCCGCCTATCCGCCCCGCGGCGTCAGCCTGCAGGTCGTGCAGCCCAACCACACCGGCGGCAAGGCCATCGACCTGGGCTATCCGGCGGTGGCCAACGACGACCTGGCGCAGCTGTGGTTCGGCGTGGGCAGCCAGCTCGACGGGCTGGGGCACTTCGGGGTCGGCGGCACCTTCTACAACTGCAACGACTGGGCCGACTTCGCCCCGATCACCGGCCTGACCAAGATGGGCACCCACAACGTGCCGCCGCTGGTCGGGCGCGCCGTGATCGTCGACATGGCCGCGCATGGCGGGGTCGAGTTCCTCGAGGGCGGTCACGCCATCTCGCTCGCCGACTTCCAGGAGGCGGTCGAGCAGCAGGGGGTCGAGATCCGCGAAGGCGACATCGTCATGATCCACACCGGCTGGACCGAGGCGAAGCTGGAGAGCGCCCCGCAGGAGTGGGGCTCGGTCGAGCCGGGCATCCTGCCCGACGTGGCCGAGTTCCTGGCCGAGCGGAACGTGATGGCCGTGGGCGCCGACACCTGGGGCCTCGACGTGGTGCCCGCGCCCGAGGGCGGGAAGCTGTTCTACGCCCACGCCGTCCTGCTGAAGGACAACGGGATCTACATCCTCGAGACCATGAACGTGGGTCCGGTGCTGGACGACGGGGTCAATGAGTTCATGTTCGTGCTCGGCCAGGCCCGCGTCCGCGGCGCGGTGCAGATGATCATCAACCCGGTGGCGCTCTACTGATCGCCCGCCCGGCGCCTTAGGCGCCCGGGACAAGCTCGACGGACGGCCCGCGCGGCCGTCCGTTTCCGTTCGGGGATCTCTCCCCGGCCGTGCTCCCCGGCCGCTCCCCCGCCCGCTCCCTCGAACGTGACGCGCGCCGGGGCCCGCGGCGGGATAGAAGACGCGCCGCGCTGCATTCTTCGCCGAGGTCGCCCATGCCGCCCGCCCCGCCCCCGGACATCGCCTTCCGGCGCCTGACCGAGGTTCCGCCCGAGACGCTGCTCGCCCAGATGTCCGACCCGCGGGTCGCGGCGCACCTGCCGCTCGCCCCGCCGGCCTGGGACCTCGCCGGGATCGCGGCGCTGGTGGCGGCGAAGGAGGCGTGCTGGGCCCGCGACGGGCTGGGCCACTGGGCGATCTTCCAGGGCGGGGCCTATGTCGGCTGGGGCGGGTTCCAGAAGGAAGGGGACGAGTGGGACTTCGGCCTGGTGCTGACGGCGGAAGCCTTCGGCCAGGGCCTGCGGATCGCGGCCGCCGCTCTCGCCCTCGCGCGGGCCGATCCGCGGATCCCCTACGTGACCTTCCTGCTGCCGCTGTCGCGGCTGAGGCTCGGGGCGCTGGCGCGGCTCGGCGCCCGGCCGCTGGGCGTGGTCGAGCATGAGGGCGTGGCGTTCCGCAAGTTCCGCCTCGACACGCCCGCGGACTGAGCGACGCCGCTCAATGCCGCCCGCGGCGCAGCCGGATCGCGGCGGCGCGGGCGGCGTGCAGCGGCAGGGCGGCGGCCTCGTGGACGCGGTAGACGGCGCCGCGTCGGCCGGTCGGGGCGGCGCAGGGGGCGCCGGCCGCGGGCATCCCCAGCAAGCGGAACACCGCCAGCGCGCGGGGCATGTGCACCCGGTCGGTGACCAGCACCGCCCGCCGCACCCCGGCCGCGCGCAGGATCGGGATTGCGAACCGGGCGTTCTCCAGCGTGTCGCGGGCCCGGTCCTCGACCAGGATCGCGGCCTCGGGCACGCCCCGCTCGACCAGCGCCCGGCGCATCGCCTCGGCCTCCGAGACGCCGCCGCGCGCCGGCCCGCCGCTGACCAGCGCCCAGGGGGCGCGGCCGGCGGCGAAGAGGCGGGCGGCGGTCTCGATCCGCCGCGTCAGCGCGGGGCTGGGCCGGCCGTCGGGGCGCAGGGCCGCGCCGAGGACGACCAGCGCCTCGGTCATCGCGAGGTCAGCCGCCGGGGAAGGGCGAGGGGCCGACGAGGCCGTGGATCAGGCCGATGACCACGTAGACCACGACGGTGATGCCCACCAGGATCAGGTCCTTCTTCCGCGGCGCCGGCGCGGGCTTCACCCAGGCCCCGTCGCGGGCGTTGGTCGCGAAGATCGCCACGATCGCCCAGAGCCCGAGGCTGCCGAACAGCACCACCGAGGCGAGATCCCCGTTCACCACCAGGTGCGCCAGCGACCACACGATCACCGACAGCAGCATCGGGTGGCGCACATGCCGCTTCACGTTGCCCTTGGAGTGCGAGGCGCCCAGCAGGAACACCGAGACCAGCATCAGCAGGTCGGTCAGATGCATGCCCCAGGCCGGCGGGAACCAGACGTTCACGAACTCCGCGCCGCGGTAGCCGATCACCATCAGCACGATCGAGCCGAGGATCAGCAGGGAATAGACGCCCTTGTAGGGCCCCTCCCCCAGCTTCGCGACCATCGCGTCGCGCGTGGGCTTGGCCACGAGCGGAAAGGTGTGCACGACCCACCACAGGATCAGGCCGAGGATCAGAAGCGTCATGGCGGGCTCCCTGCGGCTGCGCCGCGGTTGGCTTGGCTGGGGTCCGGGGGCGGCGGCTCCGCCCGCGGTCGGATGCGGTCAGACGCCCAGCCAGCGGTCCCGAAGCTCGGGCGTCAGCTGGGCGGGGGCGCCCGTCCAGACGCTGCGGCCCTTCTCGAGGATCACGCAGCGGTCGGCGACGGGCAGCAGCTCCTTCAGGCTCTTGTCCACCACCAGCAGCGCCTGGCCGGCGCGCTTCAGCGCATGGACGGCGGCCCAGATCTCCTGGCGGATCACCGGGGCCAGGCCCTCGGTCGCCTCATCGAGGATCAGCAGGCGGGGGTTGGTCATCAGCGCCCGCCCGATGGCGAGCATCTGCTGCTCCCCGCCCGAGAGGGTGCGCGCCGACTGGCGGCGGCGCTCGGCAAGGCGGGGGAACAGGCCCTCGACCCGCGCCCGGTCCCAGGGGCCGGGGCGGGCGGTGGCGGTCAGGTTCTCCTCGACCGAGAGGTTGGGGAAGCAGCGCCGCCCCTCGGGCGCGAGGCCGAGGCCGAGGCGCGCGGCGCGATGCGCCGGCAGGCCCGCCAGGTCTTGCCCGTCCAGGCGCACGCGGCCCCGCCTGGGCGGCGTCAGGCGGCAGATCGAGCGGATGGTGGTGGTCTTGCCCATCCCATTGCGCCCCATCAGGGCCACGGCCTCGCCGGCCGCGACCGAGAGGTCGACGCCGAACAGGGCCTGGGAGGGGCCGTAGAAGGTCTCGATGGCCTCGACGTCCAGCATGGGGGGCCTTCGGGCGGGAGGAGCTGCGTGCGGACCCTAGCGGAGCCGCGCAAGCCTGCGCAACGGGCGCCGGGCGGGGCTGCGGCGCCGCGCCATCACGGCCCCGTGGGCGCGTCGGCCGGGTGCGGGCGTGCGCCCCGGCTCCGCCCCCCCGACCCTGCCGTTGCGAAACCCGCGCCGAAGCCCCGCCGCGCGCGGCGTCGCCGCCGCTCCCGCCCTGCCGCTCCCTCCGTCCCGCGCGCCCCCGGCCCGCCCCCGGCGCCCGGCGGGAGGGAGGGCGCGAAGCGGTCCCCGCCGCCCGGCTTCGGGCGGCGGCGGAGGCCCCGGGCCTCCGCGCGCGCCCTCGGGCGCGCGGGACCGCGGGGGCCGCGGCCTGCGCCCGGCCACGGCGCGACCGGCGGAAGCGCGCCCGGCGAAGGCGCCGCTTGGCATCGGGGCGGCGGGCCTCTACCTCTGGCCCCCGCCCACCGGAGGATCGTCCATGCCCCTCGCCGACGACGAGCTCGAGCGCTACGCCCGCCACATCGTGCTGCACGAGATCGGCGGCCCCGGCCAGCAGGCCCTGATCGCCGCGCGGGTCGCGGTGGTGGGCGCCGGCGGGCTGGGCTCGCCCGCGCTGCTCTACCTCGCGGCGGCGGGGGTGGGAGAGATCACCGTGATCGACGACGACCGCGTGTCGCTGTCGAACCTCCAGCGCCAGGTCCTGCACCGCGACCGCGACGTGGGCCGCCCCAAGGTCGAGAGCGCGGTCGAGACGCTGGGCGCCCTGAACCCCTCGGTGAAGGTGACGGCCCGCGACGTCCGCCTCGACGCCGCCAACGCGCAGGAGATCCTGGCCGGCCAAGACCTGGTGCTCGACGGCTGCGACGGGTTCGAGACGCGCCGCCTTGTCAACGAGACCTGCGCCGCCCTGCGCATCCCGCTGGTCTCGGGCGCCATCGGGCGGTGGGAGGGGCAGGTGTCGGTGTTCCGCCCCTGGCTGGGCGGGCCCTGCTACGCCTGCCTGTTCCCCGAGGCGCCGTCCCCCGACCAGGTCCCCGCCTGCGCCGAGGCCGGCGTGCTGGGGGCGCTGGCGGGCATGATCGGCTCGCTGATGGCCTCCGAGGCGGTGAAGCTGATCGTGGGGGCGGGCGAGCCGCTGGACGGCCGCCTGCTGCTGTGGGACGCGCTCGACGCCGAGGCGCGCACCATCCGCGTGAAGAAGCGCGCCGGCTGCCCTGTATGCGGGGTGGAGGACTGAGCGGATCCGGGAGGAGGGGCCGCGCCGGGCCTCAGCTCCACTCGTCGTAGTCGGGATCGCGGGCGGTCATGCGCGCGCGGCGCAGGGCGGCCACGTCGCGCCCGTCGCCCCGGCTGATCGGCGGGCTGCGGCGGCGCGGGCGGCGGGCGCCGCCGGTGCTGCGGCCGTTCAGGATCACGTAGACGAAGAACACCACCACGACGCCCGAGAAGATCAGGCCGACCTCGCCGGTGTAGACGTAGGTCATGGCGCCGTCGAGGAAGGGAATCCCGTCGCCCGCGCCGCCCGGCGCGGCGCTCACGCCGCCTCCCGTCAACTGCGACAGCGACGACGCCATCCGTCGTCCCCCCTGTTCGGCCGAGGTCCGCCGCGCCCCGTGCGGGCGCGAATCGAACGTCGGATTCCGCATTCGTTCAGTATTTGCCAAAATCTTGGACAGTCAAGATCGAAGGCAGGGACTGTTTCTCGCCCGAGTCGTTCAGTTCATGTTCAGAAAGGCGAAGACGTCGCCCTGCCCGCGGAACGGGCGCCCCCGCCCGCCCGCTCGCCCCAGGCCTGAACGCCGACGGCCCGCCCCGGGGTCTCCGGGACGGGCCGTGGTTGCGGACGCTGGGCGGCGGCGCGGGGCCGCCGGCGGGTCAGAGCATCGCCGGGACCACCAGGTCCGGCGGCCGGTGGCCGTCGGCGAAGGTCTTGATGTTGATGATCACCTTCTCGCCCATCTCGATGCGCCCCTCCTCGGTGGCCGAGCCCATGTGGGGCAGCAGCAGCACGTTGGGCAGGCCGCGGAGCTTGGGGTTCACCGCCGGCTCGCGCTCGAACACGTCGAGCGCGGCGCCGCCCAGCTCGCCCGCCTGGAGCATCCGGGCCAGCGCGTTCTCGTCGATCACCTCCCCGCGGGAGGTGTTCACGATCACCGCGTCCGGCTTCATCAGCTTCAGCCGGCGGGCGTTCAGCAGGTGGTAGGTGCCGGGCGTGTGGGGGCAGTGGATCGACAGGAAGTCGACCCGCGCCAGCATCTGGTCGAGGCTCTCCCACCAGCGGGCGTTCAGCTCGGCCTCGGTCTGCTGATGCAGGCGGCGGCGGTTGTTGTAGTGCACCTCGAGGCCGAAGGCCGAGGCGCGCCGCGCCACCGCCTGGCCGATGCGCCCCATCCCGAGGATGCCCAGCCGCTTGCCGGTGATGCGCTTGCCCAGCATCCAGGTGGGGGACCAGCCGGTCCAGACCTCCTCGGCCTCCATCAGCTTGGCGCCCTCCTGCAGGCGGCGCGGCACCGCCAGCAGCATGGCCATGGTCATGTCGGCGGTGTCGTCCGACAGCACGCCGGGGGTGTTGGAGACCTGCACCCCGCGCCGGCGGGCCGTCTCGACGTCGATATGGTCGACGCCGGCGCCGTAGTTGGCGATCAGGCGCAGGTTGGGGCCGGCCTGGCCCAGCAGGCCCGCGTCGATCTTGTCGCCCAGCGTGGGCACCAGGACGTCGGCGCGCTGCACCGCGGCGACCAGCGCCTCGCGCGAGAGCGGCGCGTCGTCGAGGTTCAGCTCCACGTCGAACAGCTCGCCCATCCTCGCCTCGACGACGTCGGGAAGCTTGCGGGTCACGACCACCTTCGGGCGGCCGCCGGGAAAGGGGGAGGGACGGGCGTCTGTGGACATGGGCGAAGGCTTCTCCTGGCCGCGAGGATGCGGTAGCCTTAGCGAAAAGGTCCCCTCGGGTCCACGGGCGCCGAGACGCGGGCGCGAAAAGAAAATGCGGAAGGCGCGGCGATGGCGCAACGATCTGTCGCAAGCGTTTCGCGCACCGCCGCCGGCCGAAGGGGTCCGCGGCGCATGAGGCACGGGGGCGGAGCAGGCTTCCGATGACGATGAAGACGCCGGCGCGCCGAGGCGCGCGGATGACGGAAACGGCCGGCGCGCGCGCCGCGGCGGCGCGCGCGGGCGCGCTCGGCTGCGTTCTGGCCTGCGCGCTGGCGATGCTCGCGGCCCCGGCCGGCGCGGCGGCGGCCGCGGACGAGGGCGCCGAGCCCTCCGCCCGGAGCGCGCCGGAGAGCGGGGCCGAGACCGCCTCGGTCCGCGTCGGCGCCGAGGGCCTGGGGCCGATCACCGGCCTGCCGATGCCCCGCTTCGTGTCCCTGAAGGCCACCAAGGCCAACGTCCGCCGCGGCCCCGGCATGACACACCGGGTCGACTGGGTGTTCGTGCGCCAGGGGATGCCGCTGGAGGTGATCGGCGAATACGGCCACTGGCGGCGCGTGCGCGACCCCGAGGGCGCCTCGGGCTGGGTGCACTACTCGATGATCCGCGGCAACCGCACCGCGCTGGTGGTCGCCGAGACCACCGACCTGCGCCTCGAACCCTCCCCCGCCGCCGCCGTCTCCGCCCGCGCCGAGCGCGGCGTGGTCTTCGAGATCGAGGCCTGCGAGCGCGACTGGTGCGAGGTCGAGAAGGACGGCGTCGACGGCTGGGCCGCCAAGGCGGACCTCTGGGGCGTGGGCCCGGAAGAGATCTTCGACTGAGCGGCGCGGCGTGTGGGTCGTTTGGGCCGACGTGTGGGTCGTTTGGGCCGACGGGCTCCGCCGGTGCGAACCCGCCGAGGCTCGACCGCAGGTTCGCGGCCCGTCGGCCAATGAAGAGGGCATGCCCGCGAGCCGCGTTGGTCCGCTATGCGGACTTTCCTGACATTCGGACGAGGAAAGTCTGCTGACGCGACCGGCCCATTGGAGACCTTTGCCTTCAGACGAAGGCTGCCCTGCAGTGTCACCGAAGCCGTCGTTCGTTCGTCGCGCAGCACGACGGGCCTGGAGAACGTCGGCTAAGCGGACATTCCAGACCTTCGGTCGATCGGCCCTCTTGAGCATAGCTGGCCCGTGGCACACATCAGGCTGAATATCTTGATGTTGCGATCGCTCTATGCACTGCTACTGCTCGCCGCGAGTGTGGAATTTCACTATGTTGCGATCAGTTGCGCTATCTGTGTATTCCGCTGATCTTGCCACAAAGTTAGCTTGTTGAAGCTCTCTACGCGGCTTCGATATTCATTCTTGGCCGTGTCGGTTGACACACCAAGTTCTTCAAGCAAGCTATCTAGCTCCTCGCGCGTGAGTTGCTTCTCGCGACGCGCCTGCAATGTCTGATCAGTCATCTGCTCCTCCCTTACCGCCTACGCTCAAAGAACCGGCTGTTCAAGCTCGGGTCAAAGAAGTGCTTGCGCTTTATCCAAACCAAACCTTCGCTTCGCGTGATGGCCGCGACATCAACAGGGCCACCCACTGTTTCCGAAGGCTTGGTTACCTTTTCTTTCAAGGATTGCAGATTTATCAAGGTCTCCGCAAGCTCCGCCATCTCGTCCACGGGCAGGACTCCCAGAACACGACGCAGCGGAAACGAGTGCTCAGCTCTAGCATAATCGAAGATCTTATCCTTCGAGCTCGCGAGTCGTTCACCGATTAGCTCATTGATCTTCGCATCTGGAACTGTGCCGCCAGCCAATTCATTTATGTTGTTAGAAATTACCTTCAGCTCCGCAGCGAATGTTTCCTGCATCTTGGCAAAAACATCAAAACTAAGACCGATCTCGAACGTATCCGTCATGGAGCTTTGTGCAAAAGCAGACAGAACTGCAGGGATATCATGAGTAACTTTCTCGACCTTTTTCCCAGACGCAATAAATTTGGTGCCCCAAAGCTTGCATCGCGAATACGATACCAACTCGGGAAATACAGAGTGATCTCCAAATCCCGCAAATATCAAGCCAGTATAATTGTTTTCGCGGGCCAACGTATTGAGTGCCTGTTTTGCGGCCTCCTCAATGACTTTATCGCGGGTCGCTTCATCTATGTTATCAGTTTTCGCGAATCCAACCCACTTGTCGAACTCACTTACAAAATCATTTTTTGAAGTGATCGTAAGTTCTTCAATCTCTTCATCGCTAAGCTCTGAATCTTGGACGGACGTTCTCTCGTTTTCTATGTAGACATCAACCCACGGTGCAAAATCAAGAGCATCATCTTCTTGGCGTTGTTCATTGAAACTGATAATAATTCGAATTATGGAGCTGCCAACCTGTTGTGCAAAGCCAGAACGCCGGATGTCGTCGGGAAACAGTCTTTGGGAAGCGTTGACCCACTCGATAAATTCGTCAGCGAAGCCCTCAACGGAATTGAAGGACTTATCTGCCAGTTCCTTCCTAAACTGTTTGATCGTGACTTCCCAAGGGACACTCAATAGGCTAGCCGAATTGTAGATCATCAGGCCAATTGAATGGGCCTCAGAAAGCTGGAAAATCTTGTTCGCGCCCTTGAAGTAGCGCCTTTCGGCACCGTTTTGGCCATAGTATTCAACGGTCGTCGCACTATCGGCAGCCAGAACCACCGACAGGCTGTTCATCAAGCATACTTCCGAGGTCATTCGGCACCACCCCCCCACATAATGGACCGCCCGAGCCGATGGCGACAATATGTCGAAGTCAAGCCCAGATATCTATAGAAATTGACGCGGCCAGGCCTCCTACATGGTTTCGGCGGACGTTGAAAGACTGCTAACCCCTGTGGAGGCACTGCATTTGCTAGAGCAGCGAAGGTCCTTGTCCGCACTCCTGTAGAAGGCTGTAGGTCGTCCGCCGCAGTGTGCCAGACGGTCTGCTTTCGCGGGCTACGGCGGCCTACCTTGCGTCTGCAGCGAACCTCCGCTTCCCGCCCCTTTCGCCTGACACTGCCTGACGAGGGCATGTCCGGCAAGGGCTCGAAGCGGACCAATACCCTTTCCCGCCATGCCCAATGAAAAAGCGCCCCGCGGGGCGCTCTCCGATCCTCGGCTCACAGGCCAGCCCTCAACGAGCGCGGAGGCGGATCACCACGTCGACCTTGGAGATCTCGGTCCCCTCGGGGGCGTCGGGCAGCTGCTCGATGCGCACCGAGTCCCGGGGCGCGTCGGTCAGGCGGCCGTCGGCCTCCCAGTAGAAATGGGGGTGATCCTCGATCCGGGTGTCGTAGTAGCTGCGCGCGCCGTCGACCGTGATCTCGGCCATCAGGCCGGCCTCGGTGAAGCTGCGCAGGGTGTTGTAGACCGTGGCCAGGCTGACGGGGTCGCCGGCGGAGCGCGCGGCTTCGTGCAGGCTCTCGGCGGTGACGTGGCGGTCCCGGCCGTCGCCCTTCAGAAGCAGCGCAAGCGTCCGCCGCTGGCGGGTCGGGCGAAGCCCGGCCTTCGCCAGCCAGCTCGCGGCGCGGGTGCGCGCCTCGGGTCCGCTTGCGGTCGATAGACTGTCCATGACCGCGTTGAATACAGCCCGAAAGCGTCGGATTTCAAGAGAGTCATGGACGCGGGCGCCGCCGCAGGCCGCCCCGGCGCTTGCTTCGTGCTCCGCGCCGGTGCTAGGGGAGCGCGATGATGGCGAGAGGGATGCGCAGGGGGCGCACGACCAGGGCATGAGCAGCGAACGCGCGAACAGCTATGACCACGACGGCCTGATGGCCTGCGCCCGGGGCGAACTTTTCGGCCCCGGCAACGCCCAGCTTCCGGCCCCGCCGATGCTCATGATCTCCCGCATCACCTCGATCACCGAGGATGGCGGAGAGCATGGCAAGGGCCAGGTGATCGCCGAGTTCGACGTCACCCCGGACCTGTGGTTCTTCCAGTGCCACTTCCTGGGCGACCCGGTGATGCCGGGCTGCCTGGGGCTCGACGCCCTGTGGCAGCTGACCGGCTTCTACCTGGGCTGGCGCGGGATGCTGGGCCGCGGCCGCGCCCTGGGCGTGGGCGAGGTGAAGCTGACCCACATGGTCACGCCCGAGACCAAGCGCCTGCGCTACGAAGTGAACATGAAGCGCGTGATCGACCGCCGTCTGAAGATGGGCATCGCCGACGGGGTGGTTCTCGCCGACGGAAACCCCACCTACGCGGTGAGCGACATGCGCGTGGGACTGTTTCAGGACAGCTGAGTCCGAACGCCGCCGGGGCCCGCCCGGGCCTTCGGCGCGCGGCCGCGGGAGGATCCCGCCAGGCCGCGCCGCGCGCGAGGATCGAGGCACAGGGAGGCCGCTGAATATGCGCCGCGTCGTGATCACCGGACTGGGGATCGTCTCCTCCATCGGCAACTCCGCCCAGGAGGTGCTGGCCAGCCTGCGCGAGGGCAAGTCCGGCATCGTCAAGGCCGACGACTACGCCGAGCACGGCTTCCGCAGCCAGGTGCACGGGGCCCCGCAGATCGACCTGACCGAGGCCGTGGACAAGCGCAACCTGCGCTTCATGGGCGACGGCGCGGCCTACAACTTCGTGGCCATGCAGCAGGCGATCGCGGACAGCGGGCTCGAGCCCTCGGACGTCTCCAACCCGCGCACCGGGCTGGTGATGGGGTCCGGCGGGCCGTCCACCAAGAACCTGTTCCAGGCCCACAAGATCGTCATCGAGAAGGGCTCGCCCAAGCGGATGGGGCCGTTCATGGTCACCCGCGGGATGAGCTCGACGAACTCCGCCTGCCTCGCGACCCCGTTCGGGATCAAGGGGATCAACTACTCGATCACCTCGGCCTGCTCGACGTCCGCGCATTGCATCGGGTCGGGGACCGAGCAGATCCAGTGGGGCAAGCAGGACGTGGTCTTCGCCGGCGGCGGCGAGGAGCTGGACTGGACCCTGTCGTGCCTGTTCGACGCCATGGGCGCGATGAGCTCGAAGTACAACGACGCGCCGGCCACCGCCTCCCGTCCCTTCGACGCCACCCGCGACGGCTTCGTGATCGCCGGCGGCGCCGGGGTGGTCGTGCTCGAGGAACTCGAGCACGCCAAGGCCCGCGGCGCGAAGATCTACGCCGAGGTCACCGGCTACGGCGCGACCTCCGACGGCTACGACATGGTCGCCCCCTCGGGCGAGGGCGGGGAGCGCTCGATGCGCCTCGCGCTCGAGACCCTTGGCGACCGCAAGGTGCAGTACGTGAACGCGCACGGCACCTCGACGCCGGCGGGCGACGTGGTGGAGATCAAGGCCATGCGCCGGGTCTTCGGCGACGACATGCCGGTCACCTCGTCCACCAAGTCGCTGACCGGCCACTCGCTGGGCGCGACCGGCGTGCAGGAGGCGATCTACTCCCTCCTGATGCTGCAGAACGACTTCATCGCCGCCTCGGCCAACATCACCCAGCTCGACCCCGAGCTGGACCCGGCCGAGATCGCGATGGAGCGCGTGGACAATGCGGGGCTCGACACGATCCTGTCGAACTCCTTCGGCTTCGGGGGCACCAACGCGACGCTCGCCCTCAGCCGGTATCACGGCTGAGGACGGGGGAAGAGCGATGCCTGCATCCGAGACCACGGTGGGCCCGCGCGGCTCGCTCAGCAACCTCATGGCGGGCAAGCGCGGCCTGGTGATGGGGGTCGCCAACGACCACTCCATCGCCTGGGGCGTGGCCAAGACCCTGCACGAACACGGCGCGGAGCTGGCCTTCACCTACCAGGGCGAGAACTTCGGCCGCCGGGTGAAGCCGCTGGCCGACAGCGTGGGCGCCGAGCTTCTGCTGCCCGCCGACGTGCAGGACGAGGCGAGCCTCGAGAGCGTGTGCGAGGCGCTGGACAAGTCCTGGGGCCGGGTGGATTTCCTGATCCACGCCATCGCCTTCTCGGACAAGAACGAGCTGCAGGGCCGCTTCGCCGACACCACGCGGGCGAACTTCCTGAAGTCGCTGGACATCTCCTGCTACAGCCTCGTGGACATGAGCCGGCGGATCCTGCCGCTGATGTCGAACGGCGGCTCCATCGTGACCATGTCCTACCTGGGCGCGCAGCGGATCATGCCGAACTACAACGTCATGGGCGTCGCCAAGGCCGCGCTCGAGGCGTCGGTGCGCTACCTCGCCAACGACCTGGGCCCCGAGGGCATCCGCGTGAACGCCCTGTCGCCGGGGCCGATGCGCACGCTGGCGGGTTCGGCCGTGGGCGGCGCGCGGCGGGTCTACAAGACCGTCGCCGACAACTCGCCGATGCGGGCCAACGCCACGCTGGAGCATATCGGCGGCACCGCCATGTGGCTCTGCTCGGACTACGGCGCCTCGACCACCGGCGAGGTGATCTTCGTCGACGGCGGCTACCACGCCATCGGCATGCCCCACCTCGAGAACCTGCCGAAGGTCGAGAGCTGAGGCGCAGCCGCCTTCCGGATCGTCGCGGCCGCCCCCCGGGGCGGCCGTTTTCGTTCCGGCCCTCCGGTCCGGGCGTCGCCACGGCGCCCCTCCTCCGGTCGAGGCGCCGCAACGGCGCCCGGGCGCGGCCTTGCCCCGGCCCGGGCGCCGGGCAAGGCTCCGGAGCCCGCCGAAGGAGCCCGCCCGGATGACCCGCCCCCGCCCCGCCGTTCCCGGCGCCGACCGCGTGCCGCTCGCCGTCGGCGTCATCGTGCTGACCGCGGCGGCGCTGTCGCTTGGGGGACGCGCTGATCAAGCTGACCAGCGACGGGTTCGCGATCTGGCAGATCTTCGTCCTGCGCTCGCTGATCGCCCTGCCGGCGCTGCTGGCGATCCTGCTGGCGCGGGGCCGGGGACGGCCGCGTGCGCAGGCGGCGCCGGCCTGGACGGCTCTGCGCAGCCTGATGCTGGTGGGGATGTGGGTCAGCTACTACGCGGCCCTTCCGCACCTGGCGCTGTCGGCGGCGGCGGCGGCCTACTACACGGCCCCGATCTTCATCACCCTGTTCGCCGCGGCCGTCGTCGGCGACCGGATCTCGGCGCGCGGCTGGATCGCGGTCGCGCTGGGCTTCGCGGGCGCGGCGCTGATCCTTCGCCCCGCGCCGGGCGACTTCAACCTGCACGCGCTGCTGCCGCTGGTCTCGGCGATGCTCTACGCGGGGGCGATGATCCTGACCCGCACCCGCTGCCGCGGCGAGGATCCGATCCTGCTGTCGCTGGCGCTGAACCTCGGCTTCGTGCTCGTCGGCCTGGTCGCGACCGCGGGGATCGCGCTGCTGCCCGAGGCGGCGCGGCAGGGGTTCCTGCTGGCGCCGTGGTCGGCGATGGGGGCGCGGGAATGGGGGGCGATGGCGCTGCTCGCCGTCGCCATCCTGATCGGCAGCCTGGGCGCGGCCTTCGCCTATCAGAACGCGCCGCCCGCGGTGATCGGGGCCTTCGACTTCACCTACGTCGGATTCGCCGCGCTGTGGGGGCTGGCGGTCTTCGCCGAGACGCCGGACCGCGTCGCCGCGCTGGGCATGGCGCTGATCGTGGGGGCGGGCCTGCTCTCCCTGCGCCGCTGAGCCGGACGGGCTAGGTTCCCCGGGGCTTCGCGCGCGCCGTCGCCTCCGCCTCCCACGGGCGTTCCGGCCAGGGGTGCCTGAGGTAGCGCCCCCGCAGGTCCCGGCGCACGTCGGCCCAGGCTCCGCGCCAGAAGCCAGGCAGGTCCTGCGTGGTGGCCGCCGGCCGGCGCGCGGGCGACAGCAGATCCATCAGCAGCGGCGCGCGCCCCGCCGCCGTGCCGATGCAGGGGTGGACGTCGAGGCCGAAGACCTCCTGCACCCGGACCGAGACCGCCGGCGGCTCGCGCCCGTAGTCGATCGGGCAGCGGGCGCCGGTGGGCGCGGTCCAGGCCGCCGGGGCGGCGGCGTCCAGCGCCTGCCGCGCGGGCCAGTCCAGCCGCCCCTCCAGCGCCGAGACGAGGTCGAGCCCGCCCAGGTCCTCGGCCTTGCGCATGCCGCCCAGCAGGGGCGTCAGCCAGTCGTCCAGCGTCTCCAGCAGCGCGGCGTCGGAGAAGTCCGGCAGGTCGGCGCCATGGGCGCGGGCGAAGGCCACGCGCGACTGCAGGCGGCGGGCCGCGTCGCTCCACGGCAGGGCGCCGAGGCCGAGGTCGCGCACCCCCTGCGCCATCGCCGCGGCGCGGGCCTCGGGCGGGGCCTCGCGCCAGGGGCGGTCCTCCAGCGCCAGCGCGCCCAGCATCCGCCGCCGGCGCGCCAGCACGGCCCGGTCGCGCGGGGACCATTCGCAGACCTCCACCTCCCGCAGGCGGGCGGGGAACAGCGCCTCGAGGTCCGAGAGGGCGAGCGGCGCGGCGCGGCGGATGCGCGCCTCCCGCGGGTCGCCGTCGGTGTCGGCGACGGCGAGGAAGCTCGGCGCGCCGAGACCCGCGTCGGCCGGCAGCGCCGCGCCCTTGCCCCCCGCCGTCAGGTAGCGCGGCAGGTCGCCCGGCTTGCGCTCGGGCCGCTTCATCGCCACCCGGTCGGGATAGGCGCGGGCCGCCAGACGCGCGACCGCGCCGGCCGGCGGCGGCGCGCCGCGCCCGGTCTTCGGCGCGGCGACGCCCAGCGCGCGGGCGGCGGCGCGCGCCAGCCGCTCGGCCGCCTCCCGAAGCGCCTGCACCCGGCCGCGGTCGGCCTCGATCCCGCGCTCGCGCGACAGGCGGCCGGGGTCGCGCAGCGCCTCGATCCGCAGCGCGAGGTCGGCGGGGGCCGAGATCGGCAGGGGGTCCCGCTCCTCCAGCGCCGCCGCAAGCTCCGCGGCCAGCCCGAGGTCCTCGGCCGTCAGCACCATGTGCGCGAGCCGCGGATGCGCCGGCATCGCCGCCATGCGCCGGCCGTGGGCGGTGGGCAGGCCCGCGTCGTCCAGCGCCTCCAGCCCCTGCAGCAGGGCGCGCGCCTCGGCGAGCGCGGGGGCGGGGGGCGGATCGAGGAAAGGCAGGTCCTCGGGCGCCGCGCCCCAGACCGCGAGCTCCAGCGCCAGGGCCGCGAGGTCCGCCTCCAAGATCTCCGGCGGCGGATGGGCGGCGAGCGCGCCCTCCTCGCCCTTGGTCCACAGGCGATAGCACACGCCCGGCTCCAGGCGGCCGGCGCGGCCACGACGCTGCTCGGCCTCGGCCCGGGTGACGGGAGTGGTGACCAGCCGCGACATGCCCGAGGCGGGGTCGAAGCGGGCGCGGCGGGCGAGGCCGGCGTCGACCACCACCCGCACGCCCTCCACCGTCAGCGAGGTCTCGGCGATGGCGGTGGCCAGCACCAGCTTGCGCCGCCCTTTCGGCGAGGGCGCCAGCGCCGCCCGCTGCGCCGAAAGCGGCATCGAGCCGTGGATCTTGCGGATGTCCACGTCCGCGGGGAGGCGGCCGGAGAGGCGGGAGGCGGTGCGCTCGATCTCCCCCACGCCGGGCAGGAAGGCGAGCGCCGAGCCGCCCTCCGCCTCCATCGCCGTGACGATCAGGTCGGCCATGGCGTCCTCGACCCGCGGGCCGCGGCGCCCGGCGGGGGCGCGCCAGGGTTTTTCCAGCCAGCGGGTCTCGACCGGGTGGGCGCGGCCCTCGGAGGAGATGACGGGAGCGTCCATAAGGGCCGACAGCCGCTCCGTCTCCAGCGTCGCGGACATGGCCACGATGCGCAGGTCGGGGCGCAAGGCGGCCTGCGCTTCCAGCGTCAGGGCGAGGCCGAGGTCGGCGGTCAGGGCGCGCTCGTGGATCTCGTCGAAGAGGACGGCGGCGACGCCGGGCAGCTCGGGGTCCGATTGCAGCATCCGGGTCAGCACGCCCTCGGTCACCACCTCGATGCGGGCGCCGGGGCGCGAGTCGCCGCGGATGCGGTAGCCCACCTGCCCGCCGGGGGTCTCGCCCAGCAGCTCGGCCATGCGCTCGGCGGCGGCGCGGGCGGCGACGCGGCGGGGTTCGAGGACGACGATGCGGCCGGCGGCGGCCCAGGGCTCGGCCGCGAGCGCCAGGGGGACCAGCGTGGTCTTGCCCGCGCCCGGCGGCGCCTGGAGGACGGCCCGCGCCCCCGTCTCCCCCGCCTGCGCCAGCGCCGCGCGCAGGGCCGGCAACGCCGCCTCCGCCGGCAGGCCCTGGGAGGGCACGCCGGGAGCGATGTCGGGCGCGGAGGGGCGGTCGGTCATGGGCGAGGAGGGGCAGGCTGCGGGGAGGGCGGAGAGCGGAGAGCGGCCCTGCCTACCCCCCGCGCGCCGCCCTGTCACGCGCCGCCCGGACGGCCGGGGGCGCGGCGGCGACGGGAGGCGGCGCGATAGTGGGAAGACCGGAGGAGGAGCGGCGCGGCGGCCGCTCGGCCTGGCGCTTCCGCGGCGGATCCGAGGGAGACCGCGCCGGCCCCGGCCCGCCGCTCGCAGCCCCGTCGCGCGCGCAGGCCGGGAGACGCCGGAGACCGGGCGCCTCGCCGGGCCGCGCCCGCGAACCCGCCGGCCCGCAGCGGGCGACCGCGCGGCGCGGGCGCCCGTTGCGGGGAGCGGGACGGGTCGTCAGTTGGCGACCACCCGCGTCGCCACCGCCAGGCCGTAGCCGGTGCGCGCCTCGAGGCGCATCACCCGCGCCAGCCCGTCGGGGGAGGCGGCGAAGTCGACGGCCACCGGCACCGGCTCCTTGTCGAGATCGCGGGGGCGGAAGCCGGCGACGCGCATCCAGCGGCCCTCGCAGCGCCAGCCGTCGGCCTTCGGGCTCGGCTCGTCCAGCTCGATGCGCGAGCGGCGGCGACCGTCGAAGACCTCGACCGCGCCGTTGCACAGGGTCTCGGGCGGGGTGGGGGTCAGGAACAGGGCGGCGGCGCCGATCGGATCGGTCACGCCCTCCTGCGCGGTCGGGTCGATCTCCCAGTCGCGGGGCTTCCACTCGGGGATCGCCTGCACCGCCTGGGGGCGGCCCGGCGGCGAATAGGCCACGGTCACGCGCTGGGCGTCGCCGCCGAAGCGGGTGGCGAACTCGAAGCGGGTGGGGCGCGGCAGACGCTCGTCGGACAGGCCCTCGCCTTCCGCCTGCAGCCGCGCGCCGAAGAGGGTGTCGATTGTGCGCGACGGGCGCGCCTCGGCGGTGGCCGAGTAGCGCGCGTCGCCCACCGACAGCGCGAAGTCGAGCGAGCCGATGGGCAGCCCGCCGAACCAGACCTCGAACCGTCCGGCGTCGGCGACGGTGGCGGCGACGGCGGAGCCGTGGTCGTAGCGCTCGGCCAGCGGCATCCCCAGGCCCGCCAGCACCGACAGGCACAGCGCCACCACCGCGGTCCCGCCGGCGCGGGAGCGGATCGGCAGGCGGCGGGCCGGCCGGCGGGGCCGCGTCCCGGTCGCGACGGCCGCGGCCTCGGCGGCTTCGGGGGGCGTCTCGGGGGGCGCAGGTTCGCGCGTCATGGTCTGGTCTCCTCGTCATCCCGTTTTGCCGGGCCTGTTCCGGCCCCTTGCGATCGCCCGGCTTGCACGCGCCCGGGGCGGGGCGGCTGGCTGGCGACGTCGGCGATCGGGGGCCCGGCTCGGCGATGGGACTCGGGCGGCAGGGCTTCCGACGCTCCCCATCCATGCGCTAGACACGGGCGGAAGCTAGGCGCGCCGGCGCCGATTTCGTCACAATGACGCGAGGAGCCCCCGCCGCGTGAGCCTGACCGCCCCCTCCGCCGACCCCGCCGACCTGCCCTCCGACCCGCTGGAGGAGGCGAAGCCGGACCCGAAGGCCGAGGCGACCGCCGAGGCGCTGGCCGAGAAGCTGGCCGCCGGCGACCGCCGGGCGCTGGCGCGCGGCGTGACGCTGATCGAATCGACCCGCGCCGACCACCGCCGCGCCGCCGCGGCCCTGGTGCGCCGCCTGCACGCCCTGCCCCGCAAGACCCTGCGCCTCGGCCTCTCGGGCACGCCGGGCGTCGGCAAGTCGACCTTCATCGAGGCCTTCGGCCTGAAGCTGGCGGAGGAGGGCCACAAGCTCGCGGTACTGGCGGTGGACCCGTCCTCGGCGCGCACCGGCGGCTCGATCCTGGGCGACAAGACCCGGATGGAGCAGCTCTCCCGCCACCCCAACGCCTTCATCCGCCCCTCGCCCTCGGGCGCGGCGCTGGGGGGCGTGGCGCGGCGCACGCGCGAGGCGATCCTGCTGTGCGAGGCGGCGGGCTTCGACCTGGTGATGGTCGAGACCGTGGGCGTCGGCCAGTCCGAGACGATGGTCGCCGAGATGACCGACATCTTCCTGCTGCTGATGGCGCCGGCGGGGGGCGACGAGCTGCAGGGGGTCAAGCGCGGGATCATGGAGATCTGCGACATGATCCTGGTGAACAAGGCCGACGGCGACCTGAAGGCCACGGCCGAGCGCACGCGGGCCGACTACGCCTCGGCCCTGCGGCTGCTGCGCGGGCGGCCCCACGATCCGAACGGCTTCCCCAAGGCGACCGCCGTCTCGGCGGTCAGCGGCGCGGGGCTGGAGGCGGCGTGGGAGGAGATCTCGGCGCTCGCCGAATGGCGGCGCGAGACCGGCGTGCTGGAGGAGCGGCGCCGCGAGCAGGCGGTGTCGTGGTTCCGCGCCGAGGTCGAGGAGGCGCTGCTGCGCCGCTTCCGCCGCCACCCCGCCGTGGCCGAGCTGTGGCCGCGGCTGGAGGCGACGGTGGCCGACGGCGCCACGCCCCCCCAGCTCGCCGCCGCCCGGGCGCTGGCGGCCTTCGGGCTGGGCGAGGAGGACTGAGCGCAAGGGGCTCGACCCCGGGCGGGAGGCCGCCGCGCCGGATAGCCTGATTCCAGAGAGGCGGGCGCTCCCGCAGGCGGCCGCGGGAGCGCCCGCGCCGCACGCCCGCCCGTGGCGGCCCGGTCAGGCGAAGAGGAAGTCGTCGAGCGTCGGCGCGTCCGGGCCGCCGTCGTGGCGCAGGTCGAGCAGGCCGCCGTCGTCGAAGCGCACCCGCAGGCGGCCCTCGCCCCGGTCGACGAGGGTCAGGTCCTCGGGCGCATAGCCGGCCCCGGAGAGGTCGACGACGTCGACCCCGACCTCGAAGTCCATGATCCGGTCGCCCTGGGGCGCGCGATCGAAGACGAAGCGGTCGGCGCCCGCGTCGCCCCACATCCGGTCCGCGCCCGCGCCGCCGCCGATGACGTCGGCCCCGCCGCCGCCGTGGAGCGCGTCCGCCCCGGCGCCGCCGTCGAGCGAATCGCGGCCGGCGTCGCCCAGGATCTCGTCGGCCCCGGCGCCGCCCGAAAGCGAATCGTCGCCCTCGCCGCCCAGGACCAGGTCCGCGCCGCCGCCGCCGCGGATCGCGTCGTCGCCGCCGTCGCCCGACAGATCGTCGCTCCCCCCGCCGCCCTTCACCCGGTCGCGGCCCTCGCCGGCCTGCACCGAATCCGCGCCCGCGCCGCCGGTCAGCGCATCCGCGCCGCGCCCGCCGTAGAGCGTGTCGGCGCCGCCGCCGCCGCCCAGCGCGTCGCGCCCGGCGTCGCCGTCGATGGCGTCGCGCCCGCCGCGCCCGCGCAGCACGTTGTCGGCCGCGTTGCCCACGATCACGTCGTTTCCGGCGCCGCCGGTCGCGTTCTCGATCACCACGCCCTCGGCGATGGTCCTGCCGCCGGGCGAGAAGCGGGCGGAGGAGACGAAGCCCCCCGCCGCGTCGCCCTTCAGCGTCGCCGCGCGCAGGTCGAGCGTCGCGCCCAGCCCGCCGTTCTGGCGCAGCTCGTCCACCCCGCCGGTGTCCCAGATCGTCTGGAAATAGGTGCCGCGCTGCTGCCAGTGCGGCAGCCGGTAGACGTCGTCGCCCGCGGCCGTCGTCTCGTTCGCCCCGTATTTCGCCTGCAGCACCGCGATGTCGAGCGCGCCGGGCCCCGCCATCTTGCCCCAGGCGTTGCGGATGCCCACGCCGCCGTCGCCGTCGGGGCCGCCCTGGTTGTAGCTCATCACCGTGAAGACGGACTTGTTGAGCCCCAGCCGGCCGTAGTCGTCGAAGGGCTTGCGCACGCCCTTCATCAGCTCCGAGCGGCCGCCCCGGTCGTGGGGGTGGGCGAGGCCGAGGCCGTGGCCGAACTCGTGCACCAGCGTCTCGAAGCCCAGGCCCCCGGTCTCGAGCCCGCTGCGCTCGCCCGCCTCGGGGTTCCAGCCGGCGCCGTTGGAGTTGAAGGCGCCGACGCCGGCGCGGGTCTCCTTGGGCGGCAGGAACCAGCCCAGGTTGTTGCGGGAGCCGAAGTCGTCCAGCACGAGCTTGAAGTCGGCCTTGCCGGGGCGCGAGACCTCGTGGAAGCGCAGGTCCGCGACCTCGGAATAGATCTCCAGCGCCGCCATGGCGCGGGATTTCTCGTAGGCCGACCAGCCCTCGGACGTGGTTCGGGCGAAGGTCTCGCCGCGCTCGGCGAAATAGACCGCGACGTCGTTGGTGCGCACGCGGGTGCCCCAGTCGATCGAATCGAGCGGATTGCTGTGGAATCGTCCGAGCTTCGGCATCGCGCGGGGTCCGGGCGCCAGGAGTGAAATCAAGGAAGCGCGGCCGGCGCCGCGAACCGAACGGGTCTGGGACCGGCTTCGCCGGAAAGCCCTTGCGGAACAAGAGACACGCAAAGGTTCATGAACGGTTTCACGTCGCCGTGTCGCCGCCGTCACGGCGCATGCGCGCCGGGAGGCGCGCGACAAGGCCCCGGCCGGAGCGCTCGCCGGGCGCCGCGGAGCGCCTCCGCGCGGGGCCGATCCCGCCGGCGCCGGTTGACGCCCCGCCCGCGACTCGATATGGAACGCGCCTCGAATTCGGGCGCGGCGCGGGACAGGTCCGCGCGCCCCTGCGTGCACTTGAAACAAGGACGGAAAACGATGTCCCGTCGCTGCGAGCTGTCCGGCAAGGGCGTGCTGACCGGCCACAACGTGAGCCACTCCAACATCAAGACCAACCGGCGCTTCCTGCCGAACCTGAACCAGGTGACCCTGCAGAGCGAGACGCTCGGCCGGTCGTTCCGGTTCCGGATCTCGGCCTCGGCCATGCGCACGGTGGACCACCGCGGCGGTCTCGACGCGTTCCTCGCCAAGGCGAAGGACGGCGAGCTGTCGCCGAAGGCCCTGAAGGTCAAGCGCGACATCGAGAAGGCCCAGGCCGCCGCCTGAGCCGTCCGCCCGGCCCGCGCGCCGGTCGACGCCGAAAGCCCGGCCCCGGACGATCCGGGGCCGGGCTTTCGCATGTCCGCTCCGCGGCGCCAAGAGCGCGGGACGGACGGCGACTGACCCGCGGGAGAGGCGCCGCGGGGACGCGGGGAGGTCGGCTCGCCCGTCTCCGGCGCAACCTGCGCATCCGTTCGCCCGCCTCCGTCGCGACTCGCGCGGCCCCTCGCCCGACGCAGGCGTCCCCCGACGCACGCCCCGGCGGCCCGGCGCGCCCGCCTCCGCGAGGCCTGCCCCTCCCCCCCGATTCCCGGCCGCCTCGCACGGCCCGCGCCCTGGGCGGCCCCCCGCCACCCGCGCCGTCGCCGGCCCTGCGCCGCGGGCGCGCGGCCGCCCACGGGCGGGCGCGGGGCGCGGCGCCCGGCCGCCCCATGCGGCGCCGCGGCCCTTACCTCGCGGCCCCGAACCGGCTAGACAGCCGCCATGTTCCGGGGCGCGCTCATCGGCCTTCTGGCCCTCGTGCTGGCGCTGCAGGGCGTGGCCCTGCGCGCGGCGCCCTTCGCCGCGCCCGGCGCGGCCGCGCCGGGGATGGAGCTGCACCTGTGCTCCGGCGGCACGATCACGCTGGGCCCCGACGGCGCCCCCCTCGATCCGGCGAGCGAGCCTGCGGACCCCCACGGGACCTCGCATCTCGGCTGCCTCGACTGCTGCCTCGC
This sequence comes from Albimonas marina, assembly GCF_029223255.1. GTDB lineage: Bacteria > Pseudomonadota > Alphaproteobacteria > Rhodobacterales > Rhodobacteraceae > Albimonas. The sequence goes on along the minus strand of NZ_JARHUC010000004.1, from coordinate 58,235 downwards.
CCCAATCGCCCTGCCCGAGCCCGCCGCCCAGGCGCCGGGCCGCAGCCTCGACTCCTCCGCGGTCGAGCCCCTCGCCGACGCCCCCGCGGGCGACGGCCTGGCCGGCCCCTCGGCCTGCGCCCGGGACCCGCCCTCCGCCTCCTGACGCCCCAGATCCCTTCCAGATCCCGGACCCAGGAGTCGGACATGACCCGCACCCTTTCCGCCGCGGCCCTCGCCGCCCTCTTCGCCTTCCCCGCGCTCGCCGCCGACGTGAGCGTCGCCGACGCCTACGCCCGTTCGGCCAACCCCAAGGTCGCCGGCGCCTTCCTGGTGCTGGTCAACCACGGCGACGCGCCGGTGAAGCTGGTCGACGCCCGCTCCGACGTCGCGAGCAAGGTCGAGCTGCACACCCACGTCATGCAGGACGGCATCGCCAAGATGCGCCAGGTCGAGGCGATGGAGATCCCCGCCCATGGCGAGCATCGCCTGCAGCGCGGCGGCGACCACGTGATGATGATGGGCGTGCATGAGCCCCTGAAGCAGGGCGACGTGATCGCGGTGACGCTGGTCTTCGACGACGGCGACACGCTCGACGTCGAGATCCCCGTGGACAACGAGCGCCAGGACATGCCCGCCATGGACCACGGCAAGATGAACCACGGGACGATGAAGCCCACCAACTGAGGCCGCGCCGGGCGCAATCCCGGCCCGTCTCCGCGACGCCCCGGCCCCCGGGGCGTCGGCGCCCCGCCGGGCGCCCGGCTTTCCGGTCGGGGACCCCGCGGGCCCTCAGCCCGCCAGCACCTCGTCCACCCAGGCCGGCACGATCTCCGAGGCGAGGCCGTTGCGCGCCTCGTGGAAATAGTGGGCGCCTTCCGAGGGCTCGAGGTTCAGCTCCAGCGTCCGCGCGCCGTTGCCGCGCGCCTCGGCCACGAAGCCGGCGGCGGGGTAGACCGCGCCCGAGGTGCCGATCGACACGAACGTCTCGCACATCGCCAGCGCCGCGAAGCACTCGTCCATCCGGTAGGGCATCTCGCCGAACCAGACCACGTCGGGACGCACCCGGGGCTTGGCGCAGCGGGGGCACAGGCTCTCGACCGTCATCTTGCCGCCGGGCCACTTCCAGCGATGTCCGCAGCCGGCGCAGAGGCCGTTGGCGAACTCGCCATGCATGTGGATCAGCTCGGCGGGGTCGGCGCCCTCGGCCTCGGCCGCCTTCTCGTGCAGGCCGTCGACGTTCTGGGTGATGATCAGCACCTCGCCCGGCCGCTTCGCCTGCAGGCGTGCCAGCGCGAAATGGGCGGCGTTGGGCTCGGCCGCCTCCGCCCGCTCCCTCCGCATGTCGTAGAAGTCGAGCACCATGACCGGGTCGCGGGCGAAGGCCTCGGGCGTGGCCACGTCCTCGAGCCGCACCTGCGTCCACAGGCCCCCCACGTCGCGGAAGGTGCCCATCCCGCTCTCGGCCGAGATGCCGGCCCCCGTCAGGATCACGATGCGCGGCGTCATCATCGGCGCGTCCCCTTTCGTTTCCGCCCTTCGGCTGGGACAGTGGCACGAGGCGACGGGGCAGCGGAACCCCGCGCCCATCCCGGACCGGAGGCCCCATGACCCGCCTGCTCTTCGTCTGCCTCGGCAACATCTGCCGCTCCCCCGCCGCCGAGGGCGTGGCCCGCGCCATGGCCGAAGCCCGCGGCCTGAGCGTCGAGATCGACAGCGCCGGCACCGGCGGCTGGCACGCGGGCGAGGCCCCGGATCCGCGGATGCGCGAGGCCGCCCTGCGCCGGGGCTACGACCTCTCGTCCCTGCGCGCCCGCCAGGTCCGCCGCGCGGACTTCGCCGACTTCGACCACGTGCTGGCGATGGACGAGGACAACCTCGCCGCCCTCCAGCGCGCCCGCCCCGCCGACGCCCGCGCCGAGCTGAGCCTGATGCTCTCCCACGCCCCCCACCTGCCCGAGCGCGAGGTGCCGGACCCCTACTACGGCGGCCCGCAGGGCTTCGACCACGTGCTCGACCTGCTGGAGGCCGCGGTGGCGGGGCTGCTGGACCGGGTGGAGGCGCAGGGGCGCTGAGGCGGGGCTCGCTTGACGCCGCGCGATCCGTTAACACTTCTGAACGAGATTGAACGGAACAGGATCGCCCGATGATGAATTTGCTCGTCGCCGCCCTTGCGGCCGGCGCCCCGGCTTCGCCGTCGGCTCCCGCCGCCACGACGACCTCGCAGGCCTCGGAGCTCGCCCACGCCGGCGGCTGCCGCAAGAGCTCGCCTCCCGGCCAGTGCTGCCATGCGGGCTCCCAGCCCTACCACTGCCACTGAGGAACGGCGCGCCGCCATCGCGACCCGAAGGCGCCCCGGGCTTGACCCGGGACCTCGTGCGCGCCGCCCGCCGCGGTGGGCGAAAGGCGGCGCCACCGCCTGACCACCCTTCCGGCCGCCCCTGCGGCACGGCCGGGCGCGCATCGGCTCAGGCCTGGGAGAATCCCTTGCGCGGGCGGCTGCGGGCAGGGACGCCGACGGCCACGTCGCCCGGGGGGACGTCGCGGGCGACCACGGCGTTGGCGCCGATCACCGCGTCGTCGCCCACCGTCACGTCGCCGATGATCACCGCGCCCACCCCCACCTGCACCCGGTTGCCCAGCGTGGGGCGGGCGTTCAGGTCGTCGAGATCCGCGATCCCCAGCGTCGTGTTCTGCCGCAGCATCACGTCGTCGCCGATCCGGCGGGCCGAGATCACGATGCCCCCGAAATGCTCGAACTTCACGCGCCGGCCCAAGGGGATCGAATAGGGCAGCTCGATCCCCCCGATCACCTGCGCCAGTTGCCGAAGCGGCACCGGAACACCGCCCAGAAGCCCTGCGCGAACAGGTCCCCGTCGTGGGTCGCCAGATCCTCGCGCACCAGCGCCCGGAAGGAGAGGCCGGACGGGTTTACGAAGATGAGGGTCCGCCGCCGAGAAGGCAGGCGCGGGCGAAATCGGCGAGGAACCGGGGCGGGCGGCGGGTCGCGGGCTTTCCTCGCACGCGGCGCTGGAGGTCGCCCAGCACGATGCCCGTGATCTTGGCCAGGGCCGCGGCGCGCGCGTAGGGCGCGCCGTGGTTCTTCGTGTAGTATCGCCGCCAGGAGTCGAACCAGTAGGCCGGCATCGGGCCTTCCTTGGCCTTGTTGTGCTCGATCCCGGTCGAGGCGCCCTCGATATGCATCACCTGGGCGCCGGGGACATGCCAGATCTCCCACCCCGCGCGGCGGGCCTGGAGCTGGTAGTCCACCTCCTCGAAGTAGAGGAAATAGGCCTCGTCCAGCGGGCCCTGGGCCTCCAGCAGGCGGGCGTTGATCATCATGCACGCGCCCGAGACCCAGTCGCAGGGGACCGGGACCTCGGTGTCCTCGATCAGCATCGGCCAGCGGCGCTGGACGACGCCCAGCCCGAACTCGCCCGAGAACTCGCGCATGGCCGAGGGGAAGTGCAGGGCGGCGATCCAGGTGGAGCCGTCCTCGTTCTCCAGCCGCGCGCCGACCACGCCCACCTTGGGACGGGCGAACATCACGCGCACCATCTCCTCGATGGCGCCGGGGCGGAGCTCGGCGTCGGGGTTCAGAAGCAGGATCGCGTCCGGCGCCCAGCCCAGCGTCTTCGCCTCGGCGAAGGCGAGGTTGTTGCCCGCCGCGAAGCCGCCGTTGACGGGGGAGCGGACGAGGCGCACGGCCTCCGGCGAGCCCATCGCCTCGAGCCCCGCCGCCAACCGGTCGCCGTCGCCGCCGGGCGAGGCGTTGTCGACCACGATCGCGACGCCTTCCTCGAACCGGGCGAGCTCGGCCAGCAGGGCGGGCAGGCCCGCGAGGACCAGCTCGGCGGCCTTGTAGTTGACGGTCGAGACGGCGATGCGGGCGGCCAGCGGGTTCGCGGACAGGTCCGCCCGCGGCGCGGTCGCCGGCGCGTCGAGTTCGATGGTCATGTAGGCCGCGCTCTCCCCTGAGCCGAAGCGCCCGCTGCGGCGGGCGAACTGTCGCCGGACCATATGAAATTCGGCGCGCCCTCGCCACAGGGCGCCGTGCGACGCGACGTCCGCGGCGCGATCAGGCCAGCAGGGCCGCCAGCACCGCGTCCAGCAGCGCCCGACCGCGGGCGGTGGCGCGCAGCCGATCGCCGTCGCGCACGACCAGCCCCTCGGCCTCCAGGCCCGCGATCCGGGCCTCGGCGATGGGCGCCCCGGCGAGGCGGGCGTAGCGGGCGAGGTCCGCGCCCTCGACCAGCCGCAGGCACATCATCAGGTACTCGATGGCCTGCTCGTCGGGGGCGACGGGGGCGGTCTTCAGGTCGTGGCCCTGGGCGGCGACCTGCGAAAGCCAGGCGGTCGGGGCGCGGCGGGTCTCGGTGGCGAGCCGCGCTTCGGGCGTGGTGATCCGGCCATGCGCCCCCGGCCCGACGCCGGCGTAGTCGCCATAGCGCCAGTAGACGAGGTTGTGGCGGCTCTCGGCGCCCGGGCGGGCGTGGTTCGAGATCTCGTAGGCCGGCAGGCCGGCGGCCTCGGTCAGGCCTTGGGTGATCTCGTACATCTCGGCGGCGCGGTCGTCGGTGGGCAGGCCGCGCAGGCGGCCGCGGGCGTGCAGGTCGCCGAAGCGGGTCCCGGCCTCGATGGTCAGCTGGTAGAGCGACAGGTGGTCGATGGCCATGGCCAGCGCCTCGGCCAGCTCCGCCTCCCACTGGGCGGGGGTCTGGTCCTGGCGGGCGTAGATCAGGTCGAAGCTGACGCGGGCGAAGGCGGCGCGGGCGACGTCGAAGGCGGCGCGCGCCTCGGCGGCGGTGTGCATCCGGCCGAGCTTCTTCAGGTCCGCGTCGTTCAGCGCCTGCGCGCCCATCGAGACGCGGTTGACCCCGCCCGAGGCGTAGCCGCGGAAGTTCTCCGCCTCGATCGAGGTGGGGTTGGCCTCCAGCGTGATCTCGGCGTCCGGCTCGAACCCCCAGAGGCGGTCGGCCTCCTCGATCAGGGCGGCGACGGTGGCGGGGGGCATCAGGCTGGGCGTGCCGCCGCCGAAGAACATCGAGCGGGCGCGGCGGGGGCCGGTCAGCTCGCGGGCCGCGCGCATCTCGGACAGCAGCGAGCGCCGCCAGGCGTCCTGGTCCACCTCGCGGCTGACGTGGGAGTTGAAGTCGCAGTAGGGGCACTTGGCCAGGCAGAACGGCCAGTGGACGTAGACGCCGAAGCCCCCCGCCTGCCAGTCGGCGGCGGCGGCCGGGTCGTCGCGCCCGGCGCTGGGGACGGGGATCGGGGTCATGGGCGGCAACGCCTCTGCTGGGGGCGCCCCGGACCGGATCCGGGGCCTCTGCCACATCGGCCGCGGGAGGCCCCGGATCAAGTCCGGGGCGTCGCGGGGGGCGGGCGTCGCGACGAACCGGCCCCGCGGGACGGGGTCAGCCGCGGGCGGGCAGGATCTCGGCGGAGAGCTTGGCGAAGGCCTCGGCGCGGTGCGAGATCAGGTTCTTCTCGGCCTCGGTCATCTCGGCGAAGGTGCGGCCGTCGCCGGCGGCGGGCTCGAAGATCGGGTCGTAGCCGTGGCCCTGGTCGCCCCGGGCGGGCCAAGTGACATGGCCCTCGGCGGCGCCGCGCACCGTCTCGACATGCCCGTCCGGCCAGGCCACCGCCAGCACGCACACGAAGCGCGCGTGCCACGGCGGCGAGGCGTTGACCTCCAGAAGCGCGGCATGGGTGCGGGCCATGGCGCGGGCGAAGTCCCGGCCCTGGGGCGTCTCGGCCCAGTCGGCGGTGTGCACGCCGGGCGCGCCGCCCAGCGCGTCGACCTCGATGCCCGAGTCGTCCGCCAGCGCCGGCAGGTCCGCGGCCTTCGCCGAGGCCAGCGCCTTGATCGCGGCGTTGCCCTCGAAGGTCTCCTCGGTCTCGTCGGGAACCGGGAAGTCCAGCTCCGCGGCCGAGACCGTCTCGATCCCCCAGGGCGCCAGCAGGGCGCGGATCTCGGCCACCTTGCCCGCGTTGTGCGAGGCGACGACGATCTTCTTCGCGTCCAGCCGGCGGGTCATGGCCTCAGCCCCCGATCGCGGATTTCTGGGCGGCGACGAGCTGCGCGATCCCGGCCTCGGCCAGATTCAGCAGCGTGTCGAGCTCGCCCCGCGAGAAGGTCGCGCCCTCGGCCGAGCCCTGCACCTCCACCAGCCCACCGGCGCCGGTCATCACCACGTTGGCGTCGGTGCCCGCGTCGCTGTCCTCGGCATAGTCGAGGTCCAGCACCGGCTTGCCGTTGAACACCCCGCAGGAGACGGCGGCGACGTGCTGGGAGATCGGGTTCTCCTTCAGCTCGCCCGCGTCCACCAGCTTCTGGGCGGCCAGCCGCAGCGCCACCCAGCCCCCGGTGATCGAGGCGCAGCGGGTGCCGCCGTCGGCCTGGATCACGTCGCAGTCGACGGTGATCTGGCGCTCGCCCAGCATCACCCGGTCGGTGCCCGCGCGCAGCGAGCGGCCGATCAGGCGCTGGATCTCCTGCGTGCGGCCCGACAGCTTGCCGGTCGAGGCCTCGCGCCGGTTGCGGGTGTGGGTCGCGCGCGGCAGCATCCCGTATTCGGCCGTCACCCAGCCAAGGCCCGAGTTGCGCATCCACGGCGGCGTGCGCCCCTCGATCGACGCGGTGCACAGCACGTGGGTGTCGCCCATGCGGATCAGGCAGGACCCCTCGGCATGCTTGGTCGCCCCGGTCTCGATCACGACGGTGCGGAGCTGGTCGGGCGCGCGGCCGGATGGGCGCATGTAGGAACCTCGGCGATGATTTCAGCCCGGGGGGACCGGGCGTCCGGCGGTCTCTTACCGCCGCGGCCGGGGTGGGAGCAACCCGGCGCTGCGGGAGAAGCGCTCGCGGCGGCCCGGAGCAGCGCCCCGCGGCGCCAGGCGCGCCAAAGGCCCTTCGCAACCCGCCCGGAACCTGATTTCAATTCCGGTGCGGACGCGCGCCAGGACGCAGGACGCCGCGCGACGGGGGAGGGGGGGATCGCATGGATCAGATCGACGAGGGCGAGCCGCCAGAAGCCGCCTCGCCCTACGACGGCCCGGCGCTGCTGCACGTCGGCTATATGAAGACCGCCACCACCTGGCTGCAGAAGCAGGTGTTCAACCGCCCCGAGTTCGCCGCGACCTCGCGGCGGGCCGGGAGAACCGGGCGCCCCCTGCCCGCCCGCCCCCCGAAGGACCGCGCCAACGTGCGTCGCGGAGGCGCGGCCCTGATCGTGGCGCGCACGCTGAACGCGGTGGTCACGCGAAGCCCCCTGACGCCCCGGCGCTCGCTCGCCGAGCGCGCGGCCAAGCGGCTGCTGCGCGTCGTGGACCGGGCCGCGCCCGCCGCGCTGGACCGGCGCATCGTCGAGGGCTGGAGCGCCCGCATCGCCGCCCGCTACGCCGGCAGCTTCGCCGAGAGCAACCGCCGGCTCGAGGCGCTGACCGGCCTCGACCTGCGCCCCTACGGCTACCAGTGACCGCCGCGGCGTCGAACGAAGGTTCCAGATGACCTTTTCGACCGAACAATCCCCCAGGGACACGGCCGAGCGGCGGATGCTGCGCGGCGATCCGCCCGACGTCCGCTCGCCTCGCGCGCGCCGCCTCGCGCGGCTGGCGCTGCTCGCGCGGCTGCTGTCGCTGCCGGCGTTCGCGATGGCCCTCGCCGCGGGCCTCGGCCTGCTCGCCGCGCTCGCGGTCTTCGCCGGCGCGCTGCCCGAGAGCTGGCGCGCGGGGCGCTGGAGCGGGACGGTCGCCCCCTTGCCCGAGACGCCGGGCGCGATGCTGCTCGCGGCCGGCGCCGGGCTCGCGCAGGTCGCCTTCCTCGCCCTCCTCGCCTGGACGCTGTGGCGGGCGGGAGGCTGGTTCCGCCTGCTGGGCGAGGCGCCCCTGCGGCGGGCCGAGGCGGCGGATGGGCTGGGCGCGCTGGGGCGGCTGACGGCGCTGGTCTCCCTCGCGGGCCTCGCCGTCGCGGCCCTCGCGACGCCGGGGGCGCCGGCGGCAGGGACGGGCGGGCGTCCGACGCTCGACCTGACGCCGATCCTGGCGGCCGTCCTCGGCCTGCTCGTCGCGGGCGTCATGCAGGCGGCGGCGGAGGAGATGCGCCGCGGTCCGCGCGGCGACGAGACCGGCGGCGGCCCGCGCGCCTGAGATCGCCCCCGGACCACGCAGCGACGGCGGGGCGAATTGACCTTGCCCCCGCCGCGCCATACCTCTCAGTCAGGACGGTTCGCGGGCGCGCCCCGCAATGAGCGCGCCAGGAGAGAAAGCACGACGCCGACATGACCGCGCAAAGCGTGACCCTGGGGGATCTGAACGACCGCAGCCGGGCGATCTTCCGGCAGTTGGTGGAGACCTACCTCGAGACCGGGGACCCGGTCGGGTCCCGCACGCTGTCCAAGGCGCTGGAGCAGCCGCTCTCCGCCGCCACCGTGCGCAACGTGATGCAGGACCTCGAGGAGATGGGCCTGCTGGGCAGCCCCCACGTCTCCGCCGGCCGCATCCCCACCCAGCATGGCCTGCGCATGTTCGTCGACGGGCTGCTGGAGATCGGCGACGTCCCCCCCGAGGAACGCCAGCGGATCGAGCGCGGCATGAACGAGGACCACGCCGACGTCGCCGGCGCCGTGGCGCGCGCGGGCGCGCTGCTGTCGGGCCTGACGCACTCGGCCTCCCTCGTGCTCGCCCCCAAGACCGAGGCCGCGGTCAAGCACCTGGAGTTCGTCACCCTCTCCGACGGCGCCGCGCTGGTGGTGCTGGTGACCGAGGACGGGGCGGTGGAGAACCGCGTCATCACGCCCCCGCCGGGCGTCACCCCCTCGGCAATGCGCGAGGCGGCGAACTTCCTCAACGCCATGCTGCGCGGGCGCACCCTGACCGACGCGGCGCGCGCCGTCTCCGAACAGATCTCGCTCCGCCGGCAGGAGCTCGACACGCTCGCCGCCGGCCTGGTGGAGCAGGGGATCGCGGTCTGGTCGGGCGACACCGGCGCCGCGGGGCCCGAACGCCTGCTGATCCGCGGGCAGTCCAATCTCCTGGAAGGCATGGAGGGCGAGGCGGAGCTGGAGCGGATGCGCCGCCTGTTCGACGACCTGGAGCGAAAGAAGGACCTTCTCGACCTGCTGGAGCTCGCCCAGGACGGCGAGGGCGTGCGGATCTTCATCGGCTCCGAGAACAAGCTCTTTTCGCTTTCGGGTTCCTCTCTGGTCATCGCTCCTTATATGGACGCGGAACGCAGAATCATCGGCGCGCTCGGAGTCATCGGCCCGACGCGCCTCAACTATGGCCGCGTGGTGCCGATCGTGGACTACACCGCCCGCCTGATGGGGCGGGTGGTGACCGACAGGCGCCGCGGCTGAACGCATGGAACGAACGACGATGAGCGCACAGGAACAGGGCGGCCGCCGGGTCGAGACCGAAACCGAGACCGCGGAGGACCGCGCCGAGGACCAGGGCGAGACCTGGAGCGAACATGCCGTGAGCGAAGGCGCCGGCGACACGGAAGAGGCCTGGGCCGAGGACGCCGCGATGCACATCTCCGACGCCGAGGGCGCCGGCGTGGTCGAGGAGGACCCGCAGGACGACCTCGAGGCCTCGCTGACCCAGGCGCTGGCCGAGCGGGACGAGCTGCGCGACCGCCTGATGCGGGCGCTGGCCGAGACCGAGAACGTGCGCAAGCGCGCCGAGCGGGACGTGAAGGACGCGCAGGCCTACGGCGGCACCCGGCTCGCCCGCGACCTGCTGGACGTCTACGACAACCTCGGCCGCGCGCTCGACGCCGCCGACGACGGCGCGAAGGCCGCCGCGGGCCCGGTGATGGAGGGGGTCGAGCTCACCCGCCGCGCCCTGCTCGCCGCGTTCGAGAAGCACAAGATCGAGGCCGTGGCCCCCGAGATCGGCGACAAGTTCGATCCCAAGCTGCACCAGGCGATGTTCGAGGCGCCGGTCCCCGACGCCCAGCCGGGCACGGTGATCCAGGTGATGCAGACCGGCTTCACCATCGCCGGCCGCCTGCTGCGTCCCGCCATGGTCGGCGTCGCCGCCGCCGGCTGAGCGGGCCCGCCCCCGCGCCTTTCAGGACCGGGCCGCCCGCGGCCCGGTCCTTTTCGTTCGGAGCCTCCCCGCCGCTACTGCGCGAGCGTCGGCTCCGGGAAGGACCAGGCGCCCTCCAGGATCTCGGCGTGGGGCCGGTAGAGGCGCACGACGTAGCTCCAGCCCGGCGTGATCGGCAGGCAGTTCACGCTCTGCGCCGTGCAGCCGCCGAAGCGCACCTTCACGCTCCCGTCCGCCTCCTTGGCCGCGGTGACGTTGTTGAGCGAGTAGCGCCCCAGGTCGTTCTTCGCGAAGAACCCGTCCGCGTCGTAGACGCTGATCGACCAGAAACCGTCCACCGGCACCTCGCCCACGCTGAGCTCGTAGACCGTCTGGCCGTCGTTCTTCTCCGGCACCACGCCCACGTAGAGCGCGTCCTTGGCCGGGTTGCCGCCCCAGCCGGCGGCGGTGCCGATCAGGTGCTGGACCGGATCGACCTCGTCCTTCGGCCCGAACATGCGCGCCGAATCCAGGCCCCCGTTCGCCGTCCCCAGGTCGTTGAGCGCCTTGCGCAGCGTCGCCGCGCGGTCGAGGTCCCAATCCGGGACCTCGAACGTCGCCCCCGCTCCCTGCTCGATCGTCATCGCGTCCTGCAGGGCGTGGACCTTGTCGAGGTCGGCCGGGTCGCTGGGATCGACGAAGGTGCGCACCAGCATCAGGACGTAGCGGGTCCCGATCTCCTCCTGCGTGAAGCGATGGGCGCCGGGCTCGTAGATCACCGTGGGCGTGTAGTGGTCCTCGTCGATCACCTGCATGCTCATGAACCGTCCGCCCGCCTCGGGCAGGGTCACCGTGGCCGGCCCGGCGCCGAGGTCGATCACCGCCGAGGAATAGAGCGTGTCGCGGTTCATTCGGATCACGTCCTGGGCGTCGATCGCCGCCGGCGCCCGCGCGTGGGAGAATGTGCCCAGCGGCGCGGCCTTCGCGAACTTCGAAAAGTAGATGTCCGTTTCGACCCGTTTGAAATTGTCCACGGTGACCGGATCGGCCGCCGCGGCGGGAAGGGCGTGCAGCAGCAGCGCGCCGGCGGCCACGGCCGCGAGACGACGGATGGACATGGGCGATCCTCCTCCAGAGGGGGCGCGCGCGACTTTCCCGCGCGCCGCCGCCGCGATCCTCTCGAGGTTGTCGCAAGCAAGCAATCGAAACCGCATGAGCTGCGCCGCGCGCGGGCCGACGCTGGCGCCCGTCGCCATCCGCGTCTAGTCTCGCCGCGACCGCCCTCCGCGGTCCCCTCTCCCCCGGCCGGAGCCCGCCCATGATCACCGACCTTCAGCACCTCCGCGACGTGTACGGAGAGCCCTCCCAGCGCGTGCTGGACAAGGAGCTGAACCACCTCGACCGCCACTGCCTGCGGTTCCTCGAGCTCAGCCCCTTCTGCTTCGTCGCGACCTCGAACGGGACCACCGTGGACGTCTCGCCGAAGGGCGATCACCCGGGCTTCGCGCAGGCCGACGGGTCGGAGGCGGTGCTGCTGCCCGACTGGCCGGGCAACAAGCGGCTCGACGGCTATCGCAACGTGCTCGAGAACCCGCATGTCGGCCTGATCTTCCTGATCCCCGGCCTGCGCGAGACCCTGCGCGTGAACGGCCCCGCCACGATCCACGAGGAGGAGGCGATCCGCGCCCGGTTCGAGCACCGGGGCCGCCTGCCGATCACCGTGATGCGCGTCGAGGCGCGCGAGGTGTTCCTGCACTGCGCCAAGGCCTTCCTGCGCTCGGGCCTGTGGGACACCGAGACCTGGCCCGAGAAGGACGCGCTGCCCAAGCCGGGCGAGATGTTCAAGGATCACCTCAAGCTCGACGGCCCCGCCCAGTCGACCGAGGAGATCCACGGCGCGCTGGCCAAGAGCCTCTACTGATGGGCGGCATCCGTTCGATGCCGGTCCTCGCCTGCGCCGAGCCGCAGGCGGTGGCCGAGTTCCTGACCGCAGGCCTGGGCTTCACCCTCGCCGGGTGGTGGCGCGACGAGGCGGGGGCCGAGACCTTCGGCGTCGCGCGCCTGGGCGACGTCACCCTGGGCCTGCGCCGGGGCGAGGCGCCCGTCGCGCCGGCCGGCGACGGCCCCGCCGCCTGGTCCGCCTGCCTCTACGTCGAGGATGCGCGCGACTTCGCGACCCTCGTCGCCGCCAACGGCGTGGCGATCCGCCGGGGGCCCGAGGACACGCCCTACGCCTGCCGCGAGGTCGAGGTCGCGACCCCCGAAGGCCATGTCCTGTGCTTCGTGCAGGACCTCGAGCCCGGCCCCCGCGGCCCGGGGCTCTGAGCCGCAACCGACCCGAAACGACGCGAGGGAGAGCGCCCGCCATGCCCGAAGAGGCCACGGAACCCAAGGGCGACCTCGCCCTGCAGACGCTGGCGATGCCGGCGGACACCAACGCCAACGGCGACATCTTCGGCGGCTGGCTGATGGGGCAGATGGACCTCGGCGCCTCGATCCCCGCGCGCGCCCGCTCCCGCGGCCGCGTCGCGACGGTGCATGTCGAGGCGATGACCTTCCACCGCGCCGTGCAGGTGGGCGACATGGTGACGATCTACGCCGACCTCCAGAAGGAGGGCCGATCCTCGATGCGCTACGGGGTCGAGGCCTGGATCACCCGCATGCCCTCGGGCGAGCGCCACAAGGTGACCGAGGCGGTGTTCATCTACGTCGCCATCGACGAGGAAGGCAAAAGCCGCCCCCTGCCCTGATCCCGTCCGGCGCGAGCCGATGAAGCGAGGGCCGCGCCGGCCCTCGCCCGCGCGGCCCCCTGCGATGTCGAGCCGGCGCGGCCGGCGCCCTCAGTGCAGGTGCAGGTCGCCCGGCGCGCCGCCCGAGCCGGAGCGGCCGCGGGGAACGCCGGGGGCCTCGACCTCCTCGGACGGCTCCTCGGTCGCGCCGCCGGCGCCCGTGCCCACCAGCGCCACCTCGGGCGAGACCTTGCGGGCCTTGCGCACCTCGGGCAGCGATTCCCAGCCGAAGGCATGCTCGCTCGGGCCCTCGCGGCGCAGCCGCTCGAGCTTCTCCAGCGCCTCCTCGGGGGTGGGCCACTGGTCGGGCGTGATCCGCCACAGCACCATGAAGGCCTCGCCCGGCTCCTCGAACCACTCGCGGCGGCGGGCGTGGAAGCGGGCGTGGACGGTGCGGAAGGCGAAGTCGGACAGGGCGTCCGCAGTCTCCCACGCGGTCAGGGTCCAGGTCATGCGCGGATCGCCGGGGAACAGCTCGGGCTCCTCGATCTCGCGCCACAGGAAGCCGGGCGAGCGCTCGGCCAGCAGGTTCAGACGGTCGATGTTGTGCACGAAGCCGCTCATGCGCGGGTCCTGGCGACCCCAGCGCATGCGGGCGATGTTGAACTGGGCCACAGGGCCCGACACGTCGAAGCTCGGGGCTCTCTGGGGGGACATTCGCATTCTCCAGTCGGTCGTCGGCGCGGCCCGACCCCGCTTCCGACGCGCCTCGCGGGCGTCGTCGCGGTTCGGGCGCCTCCGGGCCGGCCGCGCCGCCCCGGGTCGTCGTCTTCGTTCCCCCCCCGGGAAGTCGATCGGGCCGGAGCGTCAGAGCGCCCCGGACTCCTTCAGAGCCGCGATCCGGCCCGCGTCGAGGCCGAGCACTTCGGTCAGGACCTCGTCGGTGTGCTCGCCCAGCATAGGCGCCGCGCGCCGATATGCGATCTTCGAATCCGAAAACTTGATCGGGTTCGCGACGTTCGGAACCGTGCCGGTCGGCGACAGCGGATGCGGCACCTCGACCTTCATGCCGCGGGCGATCACCTGCGGCTCCTCGAAGGTCTTGTCGATGGTGTTGAGACCCGAGCACGGCACCCCGGCCTCGGGCAGGCGGGTCAGCCAGTGCTGGCGCGGCTTCTCGCGCATCCGCTCCGAGATGATCTCGGCCAGCGCCTCGCGGTTGGCGTTGCGGTTGGGCACGGTCAGGAACCGCGGATCGTCGGCCAGCTCGGGCACGCCCAGCTCGCGGGTCAGGATCCTGAACTGGCGGTCGTTTCCGCAGGCCACGATCACCTCGCCGTCGGCGCAGGGGAAGGGCTGGTAGGGCGACAGGTTCGGGTGCCAGGCGCCGGTGCGCTGGGGGACCTGCCCGCCGATGAAGTAGTTCATCGCCTGGTTCGCCAGCCAGCCCACGTGGACGTCGAGCAGCGCCATGTCGATGTGCTGCCCCCGGCCGGTGCGCTCGCGGTGCTGGAGCGCGGCGAGGATCGCGATGGTCGAGTACATGCCCGTGGTCAGGTCGCAGATCGCGATGCCGACCCGCTGCGGCCCCGCGCCCGGCGTGCCGTCGGGGTTGCCGGTGATCGACATGATCCCGCCCAGGCCCTGGATCAGGTAGTCGTAGCCGGGCTCGGGCGCCTTCGGCCCGGTCTGGCCGAAGCCGGTGATCGAGCAGTAGATCAGCCTCGGGTTCAGGGCCATCAGGTCCTCATGGCCCAGGCCCAACTTCGCCAGCCCCCCGACCTTGAAGTTCTCGACCACCACGTCGGCCGTCTTGGCGAGCTCGCGGATCACCTCCTTGCCCTCCTCCGAGCGGAGGTTGACGGTGACCGAGCGCTTGTTGCGGTTGGCCGACATGTAATAGGCGGCCTCGTTGGTGTCGTTCCCGTCCTTGTCCTTCAGGAACGGCGGCCCCCACGAGCGGGTGTCGTCGCCCCCGTCGGGGTTCTCGATCTTGATCACGTCCGCGCCGAAGTCGGCCAGCATCTGGGTGCACCAGGGGCCGGCGAGGATGCGGGAAAGGTCCAGGACGCGAACGCCGTCGAGAGGGGCGGACATGCAGGGGCTCCGGAGCAGGGAAGAGGACGGGCGACAGGGTCGGACGGCGCACCCCGGGTCTGTTCGGGCGGCCGGTTCCGACGGGCGGAATGCGGACGTCGCGGTCGGCGATACGCATTTCGCGACGGCGCGGACGATGCACCGCCGCGCGCCCCAGCGCAAGAAGGCCGCCCGACGCACGGACCCGCGTCGCGCGCGGCCCCGGAGGCGACGTCGCCCCGCCTCGACGCCGGCTCGACGGAGAGGGGGGGAACAGACGGCGGGCCCGTCGCGACCGTCCGGGCATCCAATCCTCGCGAGCCTGGAATACCAGGTGGGCGCCGGGTGCTTCAGGCCACGACCCGAAACAGAGCCAGCTCCCGCGAGAATGAATAGGCCACCAGGATTTGGGCCCATGACGAGAGGGACAGCACCCGCCTGCCCACCCAGATAGTCCCGCCGCCCCCCGTTGAGAACCCCCCGTCTGCGCGGAGTTTTCCCGATCTCCTCGCGCCCCCCCTTCTCGCCGGCCCCCGCGCTCCCCCGCCCCGGGCGTCGACGGCCCCGCCCGTCTCCCCCGACGCAGGCGGCGCCCCCGTCCCGGCCGAAGGCCGCCTCCGCCCCGACCTTCCGGGTTTGCGCAAGGGAATCGCCTCCCCCCTCTTGACCCGCCCCGCCGGCGGGGGTAGGTGAGCGCCCGTCGCCGTTGGGGAATAGTTTAACGGTAGAACAGCGGACTCTGACTCCGTCGGTCCTGGTTCGAATCCAGGTTCCCCAGCCACACCTCCGACAAGCCGTTGAACAGTAAGGACGATCGCCCGATCGTCCTTCTCGCTCGAGTCCCCTGTGGCGCCGACTGTGGCACAGGATGTGACACAATGGCGAAGACGGCGACGGCCCCCCGCGGCTCCGGGCTCTACCTGCGCAACAGCACCTGGTGGGTGCGCATCCGAACGCCCGCCGCGCTCGATCCCGAAGAAAATGCGCTGAGGCGTTACTTCAGATTTTCGACTCGCACCAATTGCCTCTCAGAGGCCTTGCGGGCCGCAGCGCATGTACGCGCTGCGCTCGACCGAGGCTTCGCTCTGGCGAGGTTCGAGATCGGGACGTCGATGGTCGACGCGGTGCAAGTGGAGGCGATGCTGACCCGGCTGGCGCAGAATGCGCTGGCCGCGGCCGAGGCGTCGCGCGCCCTTGCCGGCGTCCGCGACGCGGCACGCGTCGCCGAGGCCTGCCGACGCCATGAAGAAGACCTTGGCCGGTGGCGTGACGCCCTGGCCCGCAACGAGTTTTCGCAACTCAGCGCGAAGGTCGGCCTGGCGGCGACGGAGGCGGGCGTGCCGGCGTCCGCCATGGCCTCGCCGGTCGTGATGCGCGACGCCGCCCGCACGCTCGCGGCCGTAGCGGAAGAGAACATCTCGCGCGAGCATGGCATCTACGCAGGCGACCGCGCCCGGCTGAGCGCCCGCCTCGATGCCGCGGCCACGCCGAGCCACGCCTTCGCGACCTCGCTTCCCGCGCCGATGCCCGTGGCGATTGCTGTTGCGTCAACGCCTCTGGGCGCTGCTCCTGCCTTCGAACAGGCGGCTTCGCCCCAGGGAAATCCGGCCGCCGAGGCGACGATCGAGATGCCTGAGGCCGAGGCGGTCGCCAATCCGCGACCCGCCGCCATCGCAATCCCCATCGCGTCGCCCACGCTCGAGACGCCTCGGGTCGATCATCTCGCCGCGCTCGTGGATCGCCCTGCGGATGCGCGGATCGATCCGAAAGACAGACAGATCGAGCCGGCCGAAGCGCCGAAGACTTCCGCCAAACCGGTCGTCACGAGGGCGCGCGCGAAGACGCGGCAGGTGCGCAAGAAGACCCTGACTCCGAAGTCCCCAAGCGCCTCGGCCAAGCGTCCGAGCGCGTCAAAGCCGCTGACCGAGGCGCAGTGGATCGCGCATTTCAGGACGCCTGAGATGCTCGAAATCCGCAAGCTGCAAGGCGAGGCGCTCTGGGATCTTCCCCTCGACCAGGCGATCGACCTGGAGCGCGGCGTGCGCTCGAAGTTCGGCACGCACACTTCGTGGCTCGAGGCCTCCCTGCGGGGCTTCGACGCCATGGCGAAGCTCGCGACGACATGGTTCGTCGAACACCTCGGCGCGATGCCGCGCGTGCGAGACGTGGCCCTCGCCGACCTCGAGATGTTCGTCGAGGACCTCTCCCGAGTGCCGAACAACTGGAACAAGGGCGAGAAGGTGCAGGGCACGATGCACGAGGTCATCGCGATCGCCGACGAGGCCGACGAGGAGGCGACGTTGCGGATCGAACTGCAGGCGCTCGAACTCGGGTGGAGCGAGGACCGCTGGGAGCAGGAGCTCCAAGCCAGGCTGACCAGGCGTCTTGCCCCGGGGACGCAGTACAAGCACCAGAGCTACCTCAAGGGCGTCTTCGAGATGATCGCGTCGCGCTCCAAGTTCGGTCGAAATCCCATGGAGGACGTGATCTGGTCGAAGAAGCACCTGCGGAAGCTGAAGGACGAGCAGGGCGAGACCCGGACCGCCCTCGGCCCGGACGGCCGCGCCGCGCTCTTCTCGACGAGCGCGTTCACCGCTCCGAGCGACGATGTCGCCGATGCACTGTTCTGGTCCCCTTTGATCGCGCGCTATTCCGGCGGACGAGCCGAGGAGATCCTTCAGCTCGCGCCGGGAGACGTGAAATGGGAAGACGGCGTCGTCATCTTCGACATCCACGCAGGCCCGGGCAACTCGCTGAAGTCGTGCTCTGCAACGCGCAAGATCCCGGTCCACGACGAACTGCTCCGTCTCGGTATCGTGGCCTTGGCGGAGCGCCGGAAAGCGCAAGGCAAGAGGCGCTTGTTCGAAGTGAAGCGCGGCCCCCTCGGCACCTTTTCGTCGTGGTTCTCGAAGCGCTATCACAACTACCGGGTCAGCAAGAAGATCTACGCCCCGGGGAAGGATTTCCACTCGCTGCGCAAGGATTTCTACCAGGCGCTGCGCTCGGCCGAGGTCGACTATCCCATTCGGGTGCACCTGATGGGTCATGCGCTCAAAGACGTGTCGGAGACGAACTACGGCCCCGCGAATGAGTGCCTCGCGGACCTGAAGCGGTGCGTCGATCGGATTGCGGCGGACACGTTGCACATTCGTCCGCGGCTGTAGGCGTCGCCTGCTCGTCTCGCCTTCGGTCCGTCGAAACGCGGGACATCACCCCCAGCGCCGCGGTTCGTACTTCGAGGCGCCCCTATCGTCCGCAAAGTCGCGAGCCGCTCCCCTTCGCTTGTCTGGCTGAAAAGTCGGGACTTGCAGCGCTACGGCAGCGACTGCGTCGCGCTTGAAGCGATGGGGAAAGCCGGATCGCCCGCCGCTGACGGCCGGGCGGCAGCCACGCGGGTGAGCTGCCGCCCGTCCGTCTGCGGCAGGCGCCCCGTGCGAAACTTCTGGAAATTCACCGATCGATTTCCGTGTTTGTCGAACGGACCAATCTTGCACCAATGACATATCAGACCCCTCTCCCCCGCCCCTCATACCTCTCCGACCTCCTCGCGCTGGGCGAAGCCGGACATCTCGCCGTCGCGAACTGGCCGGCGTCGCGGTTGGCGCTGCATCGGACGGCGGCGCTGGTTGGTCGGCCGCTGGCGGCGATCGCGGCGGATCCGGCGCTGCTCGACGATGTTCCGCGGGCCGCGAGGCCGGGCGCGTTCTTGAGCTCCCGAGACATGGCCGCGTGGCGCGGCGCGCTTCTCGGCGTCTTCGAGGCGGCGGGGTTGGTCGACGCCTGCCCCTGGGCGCGGCTTCGGCGGCTGGCGCGGGTCGCGGAGGAGCCGCAGCACCGGATCAACGGGCTCTACAAGGTGGAGAGGCTTGCGAACGAGAGCGGGCTGGCGTCGAGGGATCTCGATCGGGCCTGGGCGCTGGACGTCAACGACCGGCTCGACGGCCATGCACGGGCGACCTTCCGGCTGGGCGTGGCCGCGTTGGACGCCTGGCGCCAGGTTGCGGCGATCCGCGCCTCGGGGCTGCTGCCGGAAGAGCCGCTCGGGCCAATGCCAAAGATCGGCGAGGACTGCGTCTGGGCGCGGATGCGGGCCGCGGCGCGGCGGGCGGGGGAGCGGGAGCAGCTCAACCACATCTCGCACCTGAAGAGGCGCGCGGATGAGCACGAGCTGGCGCCGCGCGACCTGACGCAAGCCTGGATCGACGAGGTCGACGGTGGGCTGGAGGGCCGGGCGCGCAGCCAGTTCCGGCAAGGCGTCCGACGCCTGCTCGCGCTGCAGGGGCTCCCGGGGCTGGAGGAGTTCCTGCCGGGCGAGATCCTGCGATGCCCCGGCGAATGGGCGGTCGTCCGGCAAGCCGCCCGCGACGCAGGGATCTGCGGGTTCGAAAGCTACCTGAGCCTGGTCAAGGGTCCGGCCGATCGCGCCGGCCTGCGCCTGCCGGAGCTCGACCATGCCTGGGCGAGCGCGACTCACGACGCGATGCCGGATCAGGCCGCGCGGTCGGCCTTCCGCGTCGGCCTGCGCGGGCTCGACGTTCTGCGGGCGCTCCTGCCGGACCAGGCGGCGCGCCTGCCGCGAGAGCCGCTGGCGGTCGGACCTCTCGCCCGCCAGCGGCAGCGGTGCTCGCAGCTGGCGCTCTGGGAGGATCTCGCCGAGGCGGGCATTTCGCTTGCGACCGAGGATGGCGAGGCGGCTTTCCTGGAAGACGTTGAACTGGATCAGGTTCGCCCGCCCCGAAAAAGATCCGCGAAGGCCGCCTCCCGCGTTTCCGCGTCGCCAGAGACGAACCCATCTCCCGATCCCGAACGGATCGAGGAGACGACCGGATGTCCGGAGACCGTGGAAACAGCCCCGGCAGCTGCACCATCGCCGAGCTCGCCGCCTGGTGGCGGGTCAACCGGAGCGAAGCGCCGGGCTTCGCGGAGCGCCTCGGCCTGCGCGCGCGGGCGGGACGGTATCCGTGGATCGCGGTCTGGCGCGCGATGGGGATCGGCGCGCCTGCGCCTGAGCAGATCGCAGAGCTGAAGGCGCCGCTGATGACGCTGGCGGAGGTCGCGGTCCAGCGCGGCGAGGCGGTCGGCACGTTCCGGCGCAAGCTTCGGGAGGGCCGGTTCCCGGACCTCCCGCACTACGCGCTCGGCCCCAGGACGCGGCGGTTCCACGCCGCGCAGGCGCTGGCCTGGTGCGACGGGGACGAGGTTCCGCAGTATCCCAAGGCCTTGAAAGACAGGAAGAAAGAGGCGGCGCCGACGCCTCCCGCGAGCCCCGAACCTCCGGCGCGTCCGACCGGCAAGGTCGACCTGATGGGCCGGCCGGTCTGATCGCCGGGTCGGACCGCGTCCAGGGTTCGGCACGCCGGGCGACGACGGCGCCAGGCGAGATTCTCCGCGGCCAATCCAGGCTGAATGTCGAGATCGCCGGCAGGCGCCGCTTGCTGATGCCGATGCGCCTGAGCGCTCGAAGACCACGGCCGCGCGGCCGTGAACGAGGGTCCTCGAAAAGGCGGCGGGCCCCTGGCGGGCCGGGGTCGTCTGGGCGAGACCCCGGCCCGCAAGGGCCACGCCGCCGAAAGCAGGCGGCTCTTGACCGAGCGCTTCCGCTCGGCGTTCGCGATGGAACGCCCAGAATGTACGATTCCGACACCCCGCTCTCCGAGCCCGCGGCCGAGGCCGCGTCCCGCTTCACGACCGACCGGGCCGACGCCCTGCTCTCGGGTGCCGAGCTGCTCGGCGGCGACGCCGCCCGCCGGCGCACCGGCCGGCTGATCCGCGACCTCGCCGGCGCGCCCCGCCTGACCCGTCGCCTGCGGGCGGAGCTGGTGGCGCTGCACCGGCTGCTCTCGCTCCAGGACGTCGACGACCCCGACTCCGACGCGGCGGCCTTCTTCGCGGCGATCGACCCCGCGAGCCCCGCGGTCGAGGAGATCTGCCTGCTCACCGACGCGCTGACGTCCCTGCTCGAGGCCCTCGCCGACATGGAGATCCGGGAAGCGGTCCCGCTCGACCGCGTCGCCTGATCTCCCCGGCCCCTCCGGGGGCCGCTTGACGCGCAGGATCGCGCGCGAACATCCGCAGGTTCGATCATGACCAAAACCGACCAGGCCGTCCTCTTCCGGGCGACCGCCGCCGTGCGCCTCGGCCGCGCCATCGCCGAGACCCTGGCCGCCGAATTCGGCCGCCTGAACATGCCGACCGCCAACGCCGCACGCCGACGCCTGGCCGACGGCGAGCCGTTCGCCGCCGAGGACCAGGTCGTCCTGGAGGCGCTCCTGGCGGCGACGGAGGCGGTCGTCGCCCTCGAGACCCGCGGCACGCGAACCGCCTTCGCCGCCCTCTCGCCCGTCGAGGACCAGGACCTCGGATTCGGCCTCGTCGAGGTGCCCCTCCGCTCGCCCCGGGGAGAAACGATGGCCGAGACCGCCGACACCCTGCGCCGCTTGCTCCTCCTCCGCCGCAGCGTGATCGACCACTTCGCCGCCGAGGCCGCCCTGCGCCGCCTCGCCCGGCCGTAACCCGAAAGCGCCGGCGCCCGACGCCTCCAGGCGCCGGCAGGACACCGACTGCGGATGCGTTCGCCGCACGTCCGCAGCCGCCCGCCGCGAAAGACACCCAGACAGACAGAAGGCCCAGCATGCACGTGCGCATCACCGCCCACCTGCGCGACTTCCCGACGATCGGACGCCTGCCAGGCGGCCGCCGCTTCGCGACCTGCGCGATCCTGATCGACCGATCCGAAGCCCCCAGCCTCGTCCCGCCCGGCGCCCGCCGGTCGCTGAGCGTGCACCGCCCCGCCGCCATCGACCTTCTCCGCATCGCCCTCCCCGGCGATCGCCTCGACATGCAAGCGGTCCTCCAGGGCGAAGACCTCTTCATCCCACTCCGCACCGGCCGCCTCGACGTGATCCTCAATGGCGGCGTCGACTAGCCATGAACCGGAGCCCGGCCCGGATCCGGGCCGGTTGCGGATCTCCCCCAGGTCGTACATGCGGTTGCGGAAGCGATCGGCGGCCCCATCCGACATTCCAGGCCGGACACCTATGATCGCATCGGGAAGCCGGCGTCTCGGCGGAACAGCTTCGCCGACATCCACGCGGGAGGCGCCGGCGAACAGACGGCTTGTCACTACCGAAGCGCGCGCGATCGGCTCGATCGGGCGGGAAGCCGCCGTTCGCTGCGCCTCCAACGGAGGTCGGCAACGCGGACCTTCCGGACACTCGGCCGATCAACGCTATTGACCGTGATCCGGCCCAATCCGGACCCAAGCATGGAGAATGAATGCTGCGACGCAGCTTGCCAAAGCGGACAAATGCCGAATGGCAAGGCTGAGTTGCCGCTGGCCAGCTTCAGTTGTAGGCTAGAGCCAATGTGAGGGAGGCTGGCTTGGACCAAGAGATCGCAAAATTCATACTTTTAGCGGCCAAGCTCGAGTTCTTCTTGGTCAATCACGACCATTCCTTCGCGCATATGGATGGAGCTACACGAGCAGTTAGGGGCATCAACTGGGACCAGATAGGTCAATCACTGGAAGAAAAGCACCCTTTCGCCAGCTTTGATTTCGCAGGACACGGATTTCAGATTTTCATAGAAACACCTCCCCAGTATCTAACAATACGGGAGGGCGGCGGGTTAAAATGGGACAGTGACGAAGTTCGAGTTTCTTCTTGGCAAACATTGCTAGGGCGCAGCTATGCTCAGCTACGCAACAATATTGCACACGGAAACAAAGCTCAGCTCCCGGCGCCTTTCACACATGATCGAACACGGGAGTTTCTTGAAGCGGGGCACCAGCTGATCAATTTCGTTGCGAGAGCGCATTCATCGAATGACGCTTGGAGCTCCCCCATCCATTTCCGTTAGCATGCTTGCCGTGTCGCGACAAAAGCTCAGGCAATCCAGTCGCATACGACCTTTTCTCAACATTCATATTCGCGCCGCAGCTGACCGACCCGAAAACGCCTTTCGTTTATTGCCTGCACGAAGGGCTTGGAGGAGTTCGACTGAGGGGACTATTGCGATCCTTGCTCAGTTTCTGAAGGCTACTGGCCTCAGTGCCAAGCGACCAGCTAGCCCATTATTCGTGCAGGCGAAACTCCAACAAGTCACTGCCAACCATTCCGCGAAGATTTGTTGCACCATCAGCAAACACAATAATAAATTTCTGCGCAGCCGCGGAAATAGAGAGAATCGAGGAGGCCCCCGGATGATCATTGTCCTTGTGTTTTAAACGCTCCCCGATTGCCACTCTTCCAACAAGGCAACCCTTGTATTCGACACGGTAGGTCTCAGCCTTGGGTTGACGTGAGACACCCATCAAGGCATTGACTATTGCATCTTCACTTCTATTAAATTCGCCGCTTGCGAAGAATTTTTCGCCTTCCACCGTCACTTCCAATTCACAGTCTGCGTCGCTCATCTTTCGAGAAACGGTGCCAGGTGTATTCAGCCAAAGATGCTGACCGACGTAGCTCAGAAACTCACTCTTGGGCTTCACCCCTTTCAAATTTTCTTTATGGGTTTTAGCTTCCTCTTCGGGAACTTCATTTAGGCGAACAAGCGCCGACGCCACATTGCTGTGACAATCCTGATGCTTCTGGGCTTCTTTGAGTATTTCGCCAGCCTCGGATAGAAATCCAGCGCGAATGTATTCGTTTGCAAGGTTGCTCATCGCAAGCGTTTCACCCCTTCCCGCAGCAGCCCTGTAAGCGCTGATTGACTTTTCAAACAAAGAGAAATGTCGATAGGCGACGCCTAAGTTGTTCCAAGTCGTTCCATCCCTAAGATTGGCGGGAATCTTTTCATAGTGGAACATGGCGAGAGCCTCATTGCCTATCTGCGAATGGAGATAAGCAAGCTGAAACCGTTTTGATATGTCAGTTGGATCAATTGAAAGCTGCCGTTCCAACATTGCCGCCTTCAACGCATCATCTCGATGCCAATCAGAAAACTTCGCAATCGTCGCCAGCAGAGTTTCTTCAGTTTCCGGGCCATCTACGAGCTCGCGCATTTCAACTATGATTGGGTGTATATCTTTGCAGCAACCCTCCGTCTGAGCAGCAAGCGCCAGCTCCCCCAACAAGGCAATTTTTCGGCTGCGATCATTGGAATGATCAATCGCCGCACGAAAATGACATTGAGCCTTCTTCACATCACCGAAGTGCAGATAGCCGCTCGCCACACGCTCATGTATTAGCGGATTATTCTCGTGTTCATTGATTAGCGCGGCGAGCTTGGCCAAATCCCCATGCTTGCCCCACGTCAGCTTGAAAAGCTCGCAAAACGATTTCCACTCGCCAATCGCATCGCGATCCTCGAGACTCAGCGTCGCAAGGTAGGCTTGGGAGACCCTACTTGAGTGTTCCTCATCTTCGTGGAATAGCCCAGCGAGGAACTGACGTCTGAAGTCGGTCAAATCCGACGAAGCACTTGGGACGTAAAGCTCCGTGGATGAACTCCCATTTCTCTCAGTCGGCTCTTGAGGAGATACAATTCCTCCCACTCGCCCCTCGCTCGCAATGCCATCTTGGCGTTCAAGCGCTGATATTTTATCAAGGAATTCCCGTCGCCTTTGATTCACCGCGACTTGATTGGATGTGATCTCAAAATTGCCCCTCAAACTCTCAATGAATTCTGTGACCCTATCTTCATCATTGATGTAAAATCCAAGCTCCCTCGGGTCCAAGGCTCCATTCCTGAATTTACTATCGTCGAGATCGAAGCTCGGCGTAAATATTGCTGCATGCTGGCTCTCCACAACCCAAGCTGCTCCCATCTCGTTGAGGCACGCGATGCTTTGGCAATAGTCACGCGAGAGTAGAAAAATAACAAATGGCTTATCGACGATTTGACTCTTCAGCCACCTGAAGATGTTCTCGCCAAGTGGAACTCCACATGATACATCACTTGTGAATACAATTTCTTCGCGAGCGACGCCTACCCCCGTCAACAACGATACTAGCGCATGTCCGTAGGACGCATTTCGGGATGCATGGGAAATGAATATCTTCATCTTGATCGAGCCTTGCATTACCAGGGTCAAATGAACAGCTGATCTGGACGTATCACCTTGGGGCAAATTTTTACTTTATTCCCCATGGGCATCCTGCGAGATGCGAGGTATATTCACGCATTGGACGGCACACACTTAAGCTGTCTATCGACGTTCGAATTTGGTTCATGGATGGGCTTACCAGCAAATCTTGCGACCTCCGCTTCTTTCGCCACTCTGCCATTGATACTCGGGGCAGCGATGGTCAGCAATCCGGGCTTTCGCGTGACGCCGCTACACCACCTCCATTGTCAAGATTGGACTCGATCTCGCCGTTCGCTGCGGCACGCAAGGATGTCCGCTCAGGGCCGTTCGTGTCGTTTCTCAGCCGCCTACGCGAGGCTTCGAGCAAAGCGTCGGCTGCAGCAGGAGAGGATCCGCCGGCTCGGCGAGCGCGGGCGGTGGAGTCAGAACTTCCTGTACCTGGCCAGGGGCAGGCCATTCGCCTCGATGAAGCTGTTGTAGTCGGCGATCGCGCCAGCGGCATCCTGCTCGCGGGATGGCTCGCTGGCTTCGGCGGGACGCAGGGCCGTGCTGTCGAGGACCCTCGCGGGATGCTTCGGCGCGGGCAGGTCGCGGTCGTCGTCGTACCGGGGCTCGGTCATGCGGGGCCTGCGCTTCCGTTGATGCGCAGGCAGGATGCGTCATTCGGCGGGCGACATCCGGTTGCTCCGCGACGCCCGATCCCGACGCCGGGTTCACGTTTGGGCAGCGGCGTCGAACCGGGGTGAGGTCGCTGTCCCGGTTCGGGGGATGCGCGCCGTCTCCGCCATCCACGCCGTCGAATTTCGGCACGATCCTGCTGGTCGCGACCGTCGACCCGACGGGTCCCTTGGGGCCTCTCTCTGCGGAGCGGCGAGAAGCGAGGCACGGAGATGCCGGGCGCGACGAGGCTTTCGCCGGAAACGCGAGCGTGGACCGAGACTCGAGGTCGATCGCGCCGGTCGATGGCGAGGGCGCTTCGGCGTGGGCGAGGCGGGCGGCCGGCGATCGTCCGGCTTCATATCAGGCGCCGGGCCCGGATCACGCGAGGCGGCGTCGGGGGCTCGGATCGGGGTCGGGGAGTCGACCCCATCGAGAAATTGGCGTCCGGGCGTTATCCGGCGTTTTGCGCGCAATCCGCATCGACCCACCTCCTGCCCGCGTCGCTCCTGGCGCAGTGGCAAGAGGTCGACAATGCTCGCCCAAGTAATTCGAAGAAAGCGCTCCGCGCTGCGAAAAATGACGATCTTCGCGGGGCGCCCCGGCTTAACGGCCAGAATGCGGGGTAACGGGAAAAGTGCGAAACACCCCGCCGTTTTAGGCACAGCCAAACGGATCGGCGTTCGTCATTTCCCGCTTCGTCGCGCCGGATAACGGCCAATCTTCCGTTCAGCGATCATTTTTCGGAGGTCTGCATGACCCATCCCGCCCCCGTCGCCGCGCCCTTCGCCGCGCCCGCCCTCCTGACGATGCAGCAGGTCCATGAGCACGTCATCGCCAGGGAGCTGACGGACTACGACAGCCCGGTCCGCCGCTGCGCGAAACTCTACGGTCACGACCTGGAGCGCATTCCCGCGGATCTCGTCGCCTTCGAAGCCCGGTGGCCGCGCGACGCGCTCGGCACGGGCTTCCGCACGCAGGTCGCGTATCAGCGCTGGCGCGGCAAGGTCATCGCCGCGATCAAGAACGCGACCGGCGAGCTGGCGGCGGCGAAGGCGCGCCGGAGCCGCGTCGACGGCTGGGCGGAGCTGGTCGAGCGGCTGGAGCCTTATACCGAGGGCAGCCGGATGGACGCGGCGATCCAGCCCCAGCGCCTCATCCCGCTGAAGGCCGTGGCCGACGACGCGCGCCGGCTCGACCTCCAGCCCTGGCAGGTCGAGTGCGAGGCGGCGCTCCGGATGGTCGACGATTGCGGCGTCGCGCGTCGCCGCACCCTCGAGAAGGGTCTCGCGTTCATGGACTGGCTCCGGTTCCTGCCGGAGCTGGCGGACCTGCTGCCGGCGGACCCGATCGGCGAAGTCAGGCGCGTGCGGCGGCGCCCGAACGGAGATATCCCGGAGGCGCTGGAGCTGGAGATCTCGGCCTGGATCGACAGGGCGACCCATCACGACTGGGACGAGATCACCGAGGCCTTCGCCACCACCCCGTCCGAAGGCGCGCTTGGCGTGCACCACGCCGCCCTGCGGAAGTGGCTGTCGACGATCGAGCGGCTCGGCCTGCGCGACCTCCGCCAGGTGAACGGCCTCACGCCGCTGCTGGAGCCGGACCTCGCGGTCCTGGTGCTGCGCGACTGGACCCGGTCGGCGGAGGCCGGGATCTCGCCGCGAACCGCGGCGACCTACACGATCGCGATCGCGACGGTGGCGGAGCGCAACGGCGTCGACGCGGCGCACCTCCGACTGCATTGCCGGAGAAATCCCGCGCTGAAGGCCGGCCTCAAGGCGTCCGACGAGATGTCCCCGAAGACGCGGGCCTTCTGCGAGCATCTGATCGAGACCCCGTCCGCGAAACGGACGTTCCTGCGGCTCAACCAGGATCTCGCCCGCGGCGCCAGGAAGATCCTGGAGCAGGCGACGGCGGAGGGACGGGAGTTGCGGGACGACGAACGGGTCGACGCGCGGGCGCTCGGCACGCTGGCCTGCATCGCCGCGATCGAGACCTACGGCGCCCCGTTCCGCATCGCGAACGTGCTGCGGCTGCGCCATCTCGGCGAGAGCCCAGAGCTGATGATGCCGACGGCGAAGACGCCGCATGCGAAGATCGTGATGCCCCCGGCCTGGGTGAAGAACAAGGCGACGCTGCCGACGATCCTGATCACGCGGAACGGCGCTCGGGCGCTGCAGACGCTGGAATGGTATCTGAAGGTCATCCGTCCGCTCTACCCGCAGCACGAAGACAGCGAGCACCTGTTCCCCGCGATCGAATCGCCGGGCGAGCCCTTGCCCGCGGCGACGGCGGCGAGCTGGCTGTCCGAGCATGTCCGGATCTCCGGGCGTCGGATGGCTCCGCACAACTTCCGCCACGCGGTGGCGTCGATCCTGGTGAACCGCGATCCGGAGCAGATCGCCCTCGTGGCCCAATGCTTGGGCGACACGGTCGGGACGGCGGCGAAGTATTACGCCTGGATCTCGCCCCGGCTGCAGATCGCCGCGGCGCAGGCCGCGATCCTGGACGAAGCGGGGGCGCGGCGATGAGCGGATCCCTGACCGCGCGCGAGCGCCTGCTGAACCACCCGCGCTGGCTGCCCTTCTTCGAGCGCGGCGTCGATCTCGAGGCCTTCTCCCTCGCCGAACTCCGCGACGCCGACGCGTTCTACGCGTGGGTCGAAGAGACGGGCCGCACGGATCCCGGCGTCGAGGACATCCTGGCGATGGACCGCGAGCGGGTCTCCGCGAACAGGCTGCGACGCCAGCGGAAGGTGCTGGAGCGCCTGATCGGCGCGCACCCGGTGCTTGAGCGCCTCGAGGAGGCCATCCGGCGAAAGGACCGGGCCTGCGACGCGGCGAGAAGGAGCGGGAGACCTGGCAAGGAGCGGCCGGGCCGCTCGGTCTCCGTTCCGCCGGAGGACCTGCCGCCAGCCTGGCGCAAGATCCTCGACGGCCTCGCCCTTGGGGAGAGCGTCGTCGACATGGCGCCGCCCGCGCCGTCTATCGTCAAGCGCATGGATCAGAAGCTGCGCCAGCTGATCTGGTCCGCGCGGAAGGCAGGTCTGCCCGACGAGCTCTCCGTCGCCACGGCGCGGGCCTACTACACGGACCTTCAGGCGCGCGGCCTCCGCCCGGCGACCCTCCGGGCCAGCTTCGAGGAGTTGTGTCGCTTCGCCCGACATGCCGCGATGTCGCCGGACCTGATCGAAGCCCTGCAGAGGACGTACAACACCCTCGGGAAGGACGAACGCCTGACCCCGGCTCTGAAGCACGGGAAGGTCCATGCCATCGGCACGACGGTGGATGTGATCGTGAAAGCCGAGGCGTTGCTGCGCGAAGCCCAGGCGACCCAGCCGCGTCGTTCACGCCGAACCCTCGAGAACGCCGCCGCCGCCCTCGCCCTCTTCGCCCTCGCCCCCGTGCGGCTAGCCGACACCGCCCTGCACTTCGGCCGGCAGCTTCGCTGGGACGCCGAGGGCTGGTCCCTCTCGATGCATCTGTCGAAAGGGAAGAACGCCTACGGCCTCCGCTTCGACCGCCGCGTCGACCCCTATATCGACACGCTGATCCTCCGCGGCGCGGACCCCGCCTGGCTCGATGACCTGCGCGACGATTGCCTTGCACGTCAACGGGCCCTGTTCCTGACCCCCGCCGGCACGCCCGCGGGCCCGGGCTACGTCTCCGACCTCTGGCGCCGCCACCTCGGAACCGGCGAACACATCGCCCGCACCCTGATCCACGCCCAGGTCCCCACCCGCACCGCCATGCTCATGACCGGCCAGCGGTCTGAACGGACGGCCAAGGCCTACCAGGGCGAGGAGTTCGCAAGGCAGGCGTTGGAGACGGCGCAGAGCGCGATGGAGGCGGAACTGAACGAGCTCCGCCTGGATCAGGACGAGGATGACGACCCGTTCGCTTGAGCCCGCTGTCTGGACCATGCGCAGGGGCTCCCTATCCGTGCATGCATAGCCGATCCCGAATACCCATCAAGCGAAGCGCACGTCCGCATCGGGCCCACTTACGTCATCGAACGGATCGCCGAACCGTCGGTAGGGTCGGCGTCTCCTGATCGGGAGGTCTCAGCACAAACCAGGTCGGGAAGTCCTGACACCCCCGCCAGTCTCCCGACATCTGCACTGAGGCCTCCCGACATGTATCGAGGTTCTGTTCGCGGATCTCCGTGCGAAACATGGAAAAATCCCGACAACCTGTGCGCTTCGGTCTTCGTGCGCCTCATGCCCGACGCAAGTGTCGGAGCCGATTTGACGCTTGATCTCCCGCTGATCGCTCGTCTTCATGTGCACGACTCAATTCGGGCGGAACCCGCAGAGTGTTGTCTGCTGCAATGGGCACTACTGCAGGCCAATCGTATGAGGACGATGCTGGGCTTGTCGACTGATCGAAGCCCGCGCTCCCTCTCCGGGAGGGCGCGGGTTGGCCGGTCAGCGTGTGAAGCGGTCCACGTAGTCGGCGCCCAGGCCGACGGCCTCGTAGTGCGCCCGGCACATGTCGATCTTGGTGAACACGTCCTCGTAGCCCACCGTCTTCCCCCTGGGGTCGACGTAGATCATCACGCCGTTGACCTGGAAGTAGGTGATCATCTCGGTCACGTCCTCGGGAACCACCAGGGTGCGGGTCTCGCCCGGGGACTCGAAGACGTAGCCGCCTTCCTCGGCCACCCAATCGTGTTCGAGATAATGCCAGCGGCCCTTCAGGACGAAGCCGTGGACGGGCGCGGGGTGGCGGTTGCTCTGCCCCCAGAGACCTGGACCGCTCGCAGCTGGAATCTCGGGTATCTCGTCTCGACCATCCTTGAGCCGTGCTGGACCATGACCCCGGCGCGGATACCGAAACAGGCTTGACCCAGCACCGCAATTAGAGGGCCGATCCGCATAGGGCACGATGCACATCAGAAGGCCGGGGCCCCAGCTGGCGGAGCCGAAACTGGGAGTGGCGGCACGACTCCACCGCCGCCGTTTCCAACGGATCCATCCGGCGGCGCACGCCTCGGACATTGAGCCGACGCAACGTTCGCCATCTCTGTCTCAGGCAAGTTGAGGGCGCCCCGGACAGGAGACGCCCGATGACCCTATGCCGCTCCCCAGAGACCCGCGGGGGAGAAGCTGAAGAAACGCTCGCCGAGCTTTTCGCACGCCAGCCGGAGGCGGCCGCGGCGTTCTGGGCGCGCGGCATGCGCTGCCCGGGCTGCCCCATCGCTCCGTTTCACAGCCTGACGGACGCCTGCGCCGAATACGGCGTCGATCCGGCGGGACTTCGCGCCGATATCCGCGCAACGACCGCCGCCCGGGGGGAAGTGACCGAGGGGGAAGGGAACGAGGATCCGGAGGTCAGCCCCCCTCGCCGCTGAGCTCGACCAGCCGGTGGGGCGCGGTGACGGTCACCTTGCGGCGGGCCGACGAGACCACGCCCTCCTTCTCCCACGCCGACAGCAGCCGCGAGACGGTGTGCAGCGTCGCCCCGGTCATGTCCGCGATATTGGCGCGGGTGATCGGGAAGGCGATCTCGATGCCGCCCTCCACCCGGCGGCCCGACTGGTTGACCATGCGCAGAAGGCAGGCGGCGACGCGCTGCTCGACCGCCTGGGTGGCGAGCTCGGTGACGCGGGTCTGGAACTCGCCCAGGCGGGCGCCGAGGGTCTTGTAGGTTTCGGTGGCGAAGCCGTCGTAGTCGGCGACGAAGGGGGCCCACAGGCCGACCGGCCAAGCCAGGGCCAGGGACTCGGCCGCGCACTGGGCGGTGGCGGGATAGGTGTCGCGGCCGATGGCGGGGGCGATGCCGAACAGCTGGCCGGGGGGGATGTGCAGGGCGATCACCTGCTCGCCCCCCGGGGTGGTGCGGATCACCCGGATGTAGCCGTCCAGCAGCAGGAAGAAGCGCTCGGCCGGCTCGCCCTCGCGGAACACGGGGGTTCCTTCCTCGAAGCGGTGCGGCGCGGCGCGGTCGAGGATCTCGCGGATCTGCGGGCGCGAGAGGCGGGAGAACGGCGGCAGGCCGGTCAGCAGGCTTTCGTCGAGATGGGCCAGGGCGCGTCTCCCCTCGATCCTTCGCGGCGCCGTTTGCGGCGGAGTTTGCGGCCGCGCAACGTCCGCGGGCCCGGCATAGCCCAGAACCCGGGGCAACGAAACGCATCAGTTGACGATCGAAAGGACCGAGACATGACCCGCCTGCTGCCCCTCGCCGCCCTGCTTCTGCCGATCCTCGCCGCCGGGGGCGGAGAGGCGGCGGCCGAGACCTTCGAGATCCAGATGCTGAACAAGGGCGCCGAGGGGACCATGGTCTTCGAGCCGGCCTTCGTGAAGGCCGCGCCCGGCGACGTGATCCGCTTCGTGCCGACGGATCGCTCGCACAACGCCGCCAGCATCGACGGGATGCTGCCCCAGGACGTCGCGCCGTTCCGCTCCAAGATGAACAAGGAATTCGAGCTGACGGTGGAGGACGAAGGGCTCTACGGCGTCAAGTGCCAGCCGCATTTCGGCATGGGCATGGTCGCGCTGATCCAGGTCGGCGAGGCGGTGAACCGAGACGCGGTCGAGTCCGTGAAGCTCAAGGGCAAGGCCGCCGCGCGGTTCGAACCGCTGCTGGCCCAGGTGGAGTGAGGCGAAAACGACATCGCTGCGGCGTCTTCTCCTGACAAGACGCCGGGGCAAGGGGCGCCGGGGCCCTGCCGGCGCCGCGTTTGCTGGAGGAGGGCGCGTGATGGCGCAGTCTCGGGAGGCTTCGGGGCCGGCGCTGCTGAGCGTCGGCTTTCGTCCGTTCTTTCTGCTCGCGGGTCTGTTCGCGCTGGCGGCGATTCCGATCTGGATGCTGGCCTGGCGCGGGGCGCTGGAGCTGGGCGGGCCGTTCCATCCGGTCGACTGGCATATCCACGAGATGCTGTTCGGCTATGTCGGTGCGGTGCTGGCGGGGTTCCTGTTCACCGCGATCCCCAACTGGACCGGGCGGATGCCAACCCGCGGCTGGCCGCTGGCGGCGCTGGCGGCGCTCTGGCTGGCGGGCCGAATGGCGGTGGCGGGGATCATCCCGCTGAGCACCGTGGCGGTCGCGGCGGTAGACTGCGCCTTCCTGGCCGCGATCGCGGCGATGGCGACGGTCGAGATCGTGGCCGGCCGGAACTGGCGCAACCTGTTGGTAGTGGTCCCGGTGCTGCTGTTCCTGGCGGCCAACGTCGCCTTCCATGTCGAGGCGGTTCGGCTGGGGTCCTCGGACCTCTCGCGCAGGCTGGCCTTCGGGGTGGTGATCTTCCTGGTGATGCTGATCGGCGGGCGGATCATCCCCAGCTTCACCCGCAACTGGCTGGCGAAGCGGAGGGAGCCGCGCCTGCCCGCGCCGTTCGGGCGCTTCGACGGCATCTGCATCGCGATCGCGGCGGCGGGCCTGGCCGCCTGGATCGCGGCGCCGGGCACGGTCGTGGCGGCGGCGGGGCTGGCGTCGGGCGCGGTCTCTCAGGCGGCGCGGCTGGCGCGCTGGCGGGGGGCGGCGACCTGGTGCTCGCCCCTTCTGGCGATGCTGCATGCGGCCTTCGCCTTCCTGCCGCTGGGCCTCGCCGTCGCGGCGATGGGCGAGGCCGGCTGGCTTGCGCCCGCGGCCGGGCTGCATCTGCTGGGGATCGGGGCGATTGCGGCGATGACGCTGGCGGTGATGATCCGCGCCACACGCGGCCATACCGGGCGCAGCCTGGCGGCGGGGCCGGCGCTGAGCCTTGCCTTCGCGCTGGTGATCTCGGCGGCGCTGCTGCGGGCGCTGGGACCGCTGGCGGAGGGATGGGAGGCGGCGAGCCTCGACCTCGCCGCCCTGGGCTGGACCCTGGGCTTCGCGATCTTCGCCTGGCGCGCCGCGCCCTGGCTGCTCGGGCCGCGGGCGGGGCGCAAGGCGCCTTCCCGCACAAGCGCCTGAGCGGGGGGGCGGGGGCCGCGGGGCCCCCGGCGCTGTGGTCAGGCGACGACGTTCGCCTCGGGTCCGTAGGGGAAGCGGGTGATGTTCTCGGCCCCGGTCTCGCCGACCACCAGGATGTCGTGCTCGCGGTAGCCGCCGGCGCCGGGGCGTCCCTCGGGGATCCACAGCATCGGCTCCATCGAGACGACCATGCCGGGCTCCAGCACCGTCTCCACGTCCTCGCGCAGCTCCAGCCCCGCCTCGCGGCCGTAGTAGTGCGAGAGGATCCCGAAGGAGTGGCCGTAGCCGAAGGAGCGGAACTCCAGCAGGCCCTCCTCGGCGAAGAAGGCGTTGATCCCCTCGCAGATCTGCGCGCAGCTCACGCCGGGGCGGATCAGCGACAGGCCGAGCTCGTGGGCGGCGACGTTGGCCCGCCACAGGCGCAGGGTCTCGGCGTCCGGCTCGCCCAGCGTCAGGGTCCGCTCCAGCGCGGTGTAGTAGCCCGAGATCATCGGGAAGGCGTTCAGGCTCAGCAGGTCGCCGCCGCGCAGGGCGCGGGTGGTGACCGGGTTGTGGGCGCCGTCGGTGTTCAGGCCGGACTGGAACCACACCCAGCTGTCGCGAAGCTCCGAGTTCGGGTGCGCGCGGGCGATCTCCAGCTCCATCGCGTCGCGCCCGGCCATGGCCACGTCGATCTCGCGGGCGCCCTCGCGGATCGCGCTCCGGATCGCCTCGCCGCCGAGGTCGGCGATGCGCGCGCCCTCCCGGATCAGGGCGATCTCCTCGGGGGACTTGATCATGCGGGCCTGCATGGCGGGCTGGGCGACGTCGACCAGCTCGATCCCCGGCGCCGCTTCCGCCAGCGCGTCGCGCGCGGCCAGCGTCAGGTGGTCGGCCTCGATCCCCACCCGGCGCGCGCCGCCCATCAGCGCGGCTGCGGCGCGCTGGAAGTTGCCGCGCCGCCAGTCGGTGTAGATCACGTTCTCGCACCAGCTGCGCCGCCGCGGCTGGCCGGCGTCGATGTTGGCGGTGATCGTGGTGCAGGCCTCGGGCGTGACCACGCAGCCGTAGGGCCGCCCGAAGCTGCAGTACAGGAAGCCGGTGTAGTAGGCGATGTTGTGCATCGAGGTCAGCAGCGCCGCCTCGATCCCCCGCTCGGCCATGATCGCGCGCAGGCTGGCGATGCGGCGGGCGTACTCGCCCTCGGAGAACGGCAGCGGCGCGCGCGGGCCGTTGGGGCGCACGAAGCTTTCGGGACGGTCGGGAAGGCCGCTCATCGCGTGTCCTCATCCAGTCGCCGGACGGGGACGCGCCGCGCCCGACGAGGCATCCGGGCGTGCAGGACAGGGGGCCGGGGCGCAGGGGCGCCGCGGGTGCGCGCCCGGGGCCAGCCCCGGCCGCCCGCGTCGACGCCATCGCCGCGGAGCGCGCCCGACTCCGATAGCCGCGCCCGTGGCGCCGATCAAGCGGGATCTCAGAGCCGTTCGAGCAGCCCCACCAGCAGCGGCCGCAGGCGGCGCAGCTCCTCGCGATGCGCCTCCGACAGGGCCAGCAGCAGGCGCTCGGCCCGCTCGGTCGGGGCGATCACCCGGCGGCGGCCGTCCTCCGCGTCGTCGAGCCGGCGCACCAGCCCCAGCGCCTCGAGCCGGCTGGCCAGCTCGCTGGCGCTGTGGGGGCGCAGGAGCAGCGCCTCGGCCAGCTCCCCGACCGAAAGCGCGCGCCCCTCCGCCGCCCGGATCGCCAGCAGCGCCTGGTGCTGCTGGGGCGTCAGCCCCTCGCCGGCGGCGGCGGTCTCGCTGAAATGCAGGAAGCCGCGAAGCTGGCGGCGGAAGGCCGCCAGCGTGCGGATGTCCGCGTCCGAGACCGGGTCGTCGATGGGGGGCGTCGCCGTCATGCGCAGCGTTCTGGCGCCGGTCCCGGTCGTCGGCAAGCGCGATGGCGGCTTGAGGTGCATCGTGTTGCGATATAAATCGAGCGCAACCGCCGGGAACAAGGGGGACGCGGAATGCGCGATCCGGAAGAGACGCGCGTCCGCGCCCTGCTCAGAAGCCTCGGTCCCGCCGTCGCCGCCTCGCCGCCGCGCGAGGCGCTGCGGGCCGGTCTCGGCGCCTTCGTCGGGCTGCTGGCCGCGGGGCTCTTCGCGCTGTCGCCCGGCGTGGACCTGGAACTGGGGCTCTACCTCGTGGCGCCCTTCGGGGCGACGTCGGTGCTGCTCTTCGCCGTGCCCAACAGCCCCCTCGCGCAGCCCTGGTCGGCGGTGGTCGGCAACGTCTCGGCGGCGCTGGTCGGGGTGGCGGCCTGCCTGCTGATCCCCGATCCGGCCTGGCGCATCGCGCTGGCGGTGGGGGCGGCGATCGCGGTCATGGGGCTGCTGCGCGCCATGCACCCGCCCGGCGGCGCCGTGGCGATGACCGCGGCGATGAGCCCCGACGCGGTGCGCGAACTGGGCTTCGGCTTCGCCCTGGCCCCGGTGGCGGCGGGGACCGTGCTGCTGGTGGTCGTCGCCGCGCTCTACGCCCGCGCCACCGGGCGGCGCTATCCGTTCCGCCATTTCGGCGCGACGAACGCCCATGGCACGGCCGATCCTCCCGCCGCCCAACGCCTTGGCCTGTCGGAAGACGAGCTGGCCGCCCTGCTCGAGCGCTACCGGCAGTCGCTGAACCTGGGGGTCGAGGACCTCGCCCGCCTGATCGGCGCGGCCGAGATCCAGGCCGCCGGGCGTCGGCTGGGCCCGCAGACGGCCGAGCAGGTCATGTCCCGCGACCTGGTCACCGTCGGCCCGACGACGCCGCTGGCGACGGTGGCGGACCTGTTCGAGCGGCACGGCTTCGCCTCGTTGCCCGTGGTCGCGCCGGACGGGAGCTTCCTTGGCGTGATCTTCCAGCTGCACCTGATCCGGCGCGCCGTCGCCGACCGCATCCGGCTGGGGCGAGGCTTCTCCGCCGCGCTGTCGCGGCTGCTGGACCGAGGCTGGCGGACGCCGGCGCGGGCGGGCGACGTGATGTCGGTGGCGGGGCCGCGCGCGACCACGTCGACCCCGCTGGGGGCGATCCTGCCGATGCTGGCCGAGGGCGAGACCGAGGCCGTGCCGGTCCTGCATGGCGGCAAGCTGGTTGGGATCGTGACCCGGACCGACCTCGTCGCGGCGCTGGCCAGGGGGGCGTTGCGGAGCTGAGGGGGTCAGCCAGCCTCGGGGGTGCCCGATCCGGGCGTCGGCCTCGGGACCCTCGGGGCATCGTCTCGGATGGGGATCAGGAAAGCGTCGGGGGCCAGCGCCACGTCGGCCAGGGTGACGCCGTCGAACACCGCAAGGAAGGCGTCCAGCCCCTGCTGCATCACCCTGGGAAGCCGGCAGCAGCCGCTGACCACGCAGGTCTCGCCGGTCGCGAAGCACTCCACCATGTCGAAATCGGGCTCGGTCGCGCGCAGGACGTCGCCCAGGCGGATCTCGGCGGCCGGGCGCGCCAGGCGGAAACCGCCGGAGCGGCCGCGCACCCCCTCCAGAAACCCCTCACGGACCAGGGTCGTGACGATCTTGGTCAGATGCGCGCGCGACACGCCATAGGCCGCCGCCGCCGCGTCGATCGTCGCCAGCCGATCGCCGGAAGCCGCGGCGTACATCAGCAGCCGCAGCGCATAGTCGGAGAACTTGGTCAGCCGCATCTCGTCCGCTCCCGTCACGGCCCCTGAGAGGGACATGCCGGGTCGCGGCGGGGCGCGCAAGCCCCGCGGCCAAAAAGACGCATTTCAGATGCGTCTTTTTGAGCCCATATCGGGAGCGACCCGAAGCCCGCCTCAGAAGCCCCGGCGACACCCGCCCCGGCGCGCGCCTTCGGCCCGTTCGAGAGGACACGCCATGCTCGCCGCCGTCGCCATCGCCAAGATCGCCGGGATCTCGACTCTGCTGATCCTCGCCTGGTTCGTCGTGAAGATCGTGCGGAGCGCCCCCTCCGAGCCCGCCCCCGAGGCCGAAGGGCCCGTCGCGGACCCGATCGGGGCGATGATCCTGCGCGGCTTCACCTGGATGCTGATGATCGGCGTCGCCGCCGCCTTCGCGATCAGCTTCGGAGAAGTGCTCGACGCGCTCTGACCGGGCGCGAGACGAGGGAGGATCCGCCATGACCGTCACCCCCGAAAGGCTGGAGCGCCGCGAGGGCGGCTTCGTGATCGAGGCCGAGCGGCTCGCGGCCCTGCTGGGGCTTCCGGCCGAGCAGGTGCGCGCGGAGCTGAACGCGGGCCGCATCGTCACCCGCGTGGAGAAAGGGGAGGGCGAGGACGCCGGGACCTGGCGCCTGACCTTCCTGCGCGGCGCGGACCGGGCGCGGCTGGTCGTCGATGCGCAGGGGCGCGAGCTGCGTCGCAGCCGGATCTCGGTTCCGCCCCCGCCGAAGGGCGCGCGCGGGAGCCCGCCGCGGAGCTACCCCACGCCGCTGACGGCCGCGCCGCCGCCGGCCTGGCCGCCCGCGCCGTCCCGGCTGGCCGACGAGGATCGACCGGACGAGGCGACGCTGCGCGCGCTGGTCGACGACTTCTATGCGCAGGTGCGCGCGGATCCCGAGCTGGGACCGCTGTTCAACGCCGCCGTCGCCGACTGGCCGGCGCATCTGGAGCGGATCGCGGCCTTCTGGTCCTCGGCCCTGCTGGGCAGCGGCGCCTACAAGGGCGACCCGTTCGGCCGCCACCGCCCGCACGCGCCGCAGATGACCGCGGCGATGTTCGAGCGCTGGCTGGCCCTGTGGGCCGAGGCGACCGAGGCGCATCTGTCGCCGGCGGCCGCGCGCTCGGCCCTGTCTAAGGCCAGGCGCATCGCCTCGGGCCTGCGCATGGCCCTGCTGCCGCAGGTTGCGGGCGATGGCTTTCGACTGCCGTCATGAGCCGAACGAAGGGCCGTGCGGAGCGGGCCCGGCGTCAGCCGACGCTCTCGCCCGCGTGGGCCGGCAGGACTTCGATCACGCACAGCGTGCGCCGTTCGCCGTCGCGGCGGCGCCAGTCGAAGCGCGCGCCCTGCTTCAACCCCAGCAGCGCCACGCCGATCGGGGTCATGACGGATACTCGCCCGGCGGTGATGTCGGACTCCTCGGGCCAGACCAGGCTGACGGTCTGCTCGCGGCCGGTGGTTTCGTCGCGATAGCGCACCCGATTGCCGATGCCGACCACATCGGCGGGCATGCGGGCGGCCGCGACCACCCGAGCGCGGTCGATCTCGGCATGGAGCTGGTCGGCGAGCTCCGGATCGCGGGCGGCGGCGCCGTGCGCGAGGGCGTCGAGATGCGGGATGTGCCGGGCGTCGATGACGATGGCAGGCTTGCGGCCGCCGCGGCGGGGCGTCGTGGAATGATCCATCTTTCTGTCTTTCAAGAGCGCGCAGGACGCGAGCGCCGCGGCTGCGGTCGCTGGGCGCCTGTGCGGAACGGGTCGAGGGGGCGCAGGGGGGCCGAACCGGTCCCGCCCTCGGACGCCTTTCGGCGGGGTGAGGAAACCTTCCAAGCGGACCCGCGCGAAGCGGGATCGGCAGAGGATGGCATGTCGGAAAAGGTCGGGAATCCGCTGCGGCGGGCGGGATCCTCCCCGGACGACGGAGCGGTCAGACCGCAGGCGTCGTCCGGGGCAGAAGGCGTGCGCCGGAAGCGCCGCAGCGGCGACGCACGCCGGGATATGTCGCTCGATCGACCATGGGTTGCGATCTAAGCGCGATCGTCTCGCCGGTCAATCGGGCGGCCGGCGCCGGAGGTTCAGCGCAGCAAGAAGGCCGCGCTCACCCCCAGGCCGATCAGGACGATGCCGACGCGCAGCCGGTCCGTGCGAGTGGCTCTGCGCGCGGCCCGCGCCCCCGCCCAGCCGCCGGCCGCGCAGGCCAGCGCCAGTACGACGCCCGGCTGCCACGCGACGATGCCGGCCAGGGCAAAGGCGATGGCGGAGACCAGCGACAGCAGCGCCGACAGCGTATTCTTCAGCCCGTTCATGCCATGCAGATCGACGTAGCCCAGCAACCCAAAGGTCGCGAGCAGCATGATCCCCAGGCCGCCGTTGAAGTAGCCGCCATAAATCGAGACGGCGACGATCGCCGCCGCCGAGACCCCGACACCCGCCACGCCCCGGCCACGCGCGCGCAACGCCGCCAGCAGGCGGGGCCCGACGGCGAACAGGCCCGTGGCGACCACCAGCAGCCAGGGAACCGCCGCTTCGAACAGGCTCGACGGCGTGATCAGCAGCAGCAGCGACCCGATCCCCGCTCCCAAGGCGGCGCACAGCGCCGTCGCGCGCAGACCCAGCGCGCCCTCGGGGCGGATGTCGCTTCGGAAGGCGAGCGCGCTTCCGACATAGCCCGGCAGGGCTGCCACCGTCGCGGTGGCGTTCGCCGCGATCGGCGGCAGGCCCAGCCAGACCAGC
Source organism: Albimonas marina (assembly GCF_029223255.1). Taxonomy (GTDB): domain Bacteria; phylum Pseudomonadota; class Alphaproteobacteria; order Rhodobacterales; family Rhodobacteraceae; genus Albimonas. The sequence goes on along the minus strand of NZ_JARHUC010000004.1, from coordinate 18,465 downwards.
GCCGGGAAGGTGATGAAGGTCCCGCCCCCCGCCACGGCGTTCAGCGCCCCGGCCAGGAAGCCGGCCGCCGCCAGCGCCAGAAACTCCACCATCGCGCGGCTCCCTCCATCGATCGGCGCGGGGCGACCTGCGGCCCGTCGCGGCCGGCTCTTGCCCGCAAAGAGATTGGCCTGCAAATTGGTCTGGAACGGATCGGAGACCGCCTGTGACCCGCATCTCGCGCGACGAGGCGTTGAGACGTTTGCGCGCGATGATCGAGGACGGCGCGCTCGACCCCGGCGCCCGCCTGCCGCCGGAGCGCCGCCTCGCGCCTGAACTGGGCTGCAGCCGGGAGACGCTGCGCGCCGCGCTCGACATCCTGGAGGCGGAGGGGCGGCTGTGGCGCCATGTCGGCCAGGGCGCCTTTCTCGGGCCGCGTCCCGCCGGCCGCCCGATCCGCGACCGGCTGGTGATCGAGGCGAGCTCGCCCCGCGATCTGATGGACGCCCGCCTGGCGCTGGAGCCCGGCGTGGCCGCCGCCGCCGCCCGCCGCGCCGACGCGCCGGCGGTCGCGCATCTGCGCGCGCGAGCGGCGGAGGGCCGCGTCGCCCGCGACCGCGCCGCCTGCGAACTGGCCGACGACCGGTTCCATCGCGCCCTGGCCGAGACCGCGGGCAACCCGGTGCTGGTCGGCCTGCTGTCGTTCCTTTCGGGCGCCCGTCGGCGCGCGGTCTGGCAGCGGGAATGGGAGGCGACCTACCGCCGCCTGCGCCCCGACGAGTTCCAGACCGACCACAGCGACCAGCACGCCGCCGTGGTCGAGGCCGTCGCCGCCCGCGATCCCGCCGCCGCCGCCGAGGCCATGCGCCGGCACCTGGAGACGATCGACGCCGCGATGCGCGCGCCCTGAGCGCAACCGGCGCACCCGAGCCCGGCGCAGACCGGGCCGCATCCAAGGGAAGGAGCCCCCAGATGAGCCAGGACCAGATCCCAGCCGACCTCTTCGCCCCCGAGACCCTCGGCGCCCGCCTCGTCGCGGAGATGTCCGACGCGCTGATCGTTTCCGACCGCGAGGGCGCGATCCGGGTCTGGAACAGGGCGGCGGAACGGATCTTCGGCTTCTCCGAAGCCGAAGCGCTGGGCGAGAGCCTCGACATCATCACGCCCGAGCGGCTTCGCGCCCGCCACTGGCAGGGCTATGACCAGACCATGCGCACCGGCCGCACCCGCTACGGCGCGGGCGACCTGCTGTCGGTTCCCGCGATCCGCAAGGACGGGCGCACGATCTCGGTGCAGTTCTCGATCCTGCCGCTGACCGACGCGGCGGGCGAGATCCAGGGCGTCGCGGCGATCATGCGCGACGTCACCGAGGACTTCGCCGAGCGCAAGGCCCTGCGCGCGGAGCTGGCGCAGCTCAGGCGCGGCTGATCCGGATACGGGGGGCGGTCTTGCGTCGGCGCCCCCCCGGTAGGTCACTGCCTCGACCGGGCCCGCCTTGGCCGCGCCTATCGGCGGGCTTGAGAGCGCGATGGCGTCGCGCTTTGCCATCGCCTGCGGGGCGCGTCCCGCCAGCAGCAGGCGACCCTCCCTGAGTTGATCCTGAACGCCCGGATACCCCGCAGTCCAAGCGGGGCTCGAGCAGGGAGTCATGGCCATGACCCCTGTCCCCGGTTTCGCGCGTCCCTCCCGCCGGCCCGCATCGGGCGTTCGCGTCGATCCCGGCATCATCTGCATGGCCGGCGCGATGCTGCCGCCGCCGCTGGGCGATACGCTGTCGAAGCGGCTGGCGGCCGAGATGGATCCTCTGGCCGTGATCCTGTGCCGGCTGCTGGCCCAGGCGGCGGCCCTGCTTGCCGCGAGGTGGTTGCTGGGCGGCCGGGCGCGCTCGCCTGCGCTGTCCCGGGCGAGCATGGCCTCCGGCTGCCTGACCGCGGGGATGCTGGCCAGCCTGATCCCGGCCTTCGCGGTGATGCCGATCGCCGACGCCTTCGCCATCTTCTTCGTCGAGCCGCTGCTGCTGACCCTGCTGGCCGGCCCCCTGCTGGGCGAGAGGCCGGGGCCGCGCCGGCTGGCGGCTGTGGCGGTCGGGCTGCTGGGGGCGTTGATCGTGATCCGTCCCGGCGGGGCCGATTTCGGACCGGTCACGCTGCTGCCCCTCGTCGCCGCAACCTGCTACGCGCTGAACATGATCGTGCTGCGCAAGGCCAGCGCCCATACGTCGGCGCTGGAGCTGCAATGCGGCGCGACCCTGGTCGCGGCCGGCGTCTCGCTGCTGGCCGTCGGCGCCCTGGCGGGGCTCGGAGAGATCCGGCTGTCGCCAGCTTCCCTGCCCGGCTGGAGCTGGTGGGCCATCGCCGCCTCGGGCCTGTGCGCCGCGCTGAGCTTCAGCCTGATCGGCGAGGCCTTCCGGCGGACCGAGGCCAGCGCCCTGGCGCCCTTCCAGTATCTGGAGATTCTGGGCGCCACAGCGATGGGCTTCCTGGTCTTCGGAGACTTTCCCGACGCCGCGACCTGGCTGGGCGTGGCCATCATCCTGGGCTCGGGCCTCTACGTGGCGCATCGCGAGCGGCTCTCGAGCAGCCCCGAGGCATCCACAGGCCCTGGGCGGAACTGACCCTGCGCGCGCCCGTCCCGCGCCGACCGCTCAGTCCAGCATCCGGCGCAGGGCGTCTGGGTCGCGGATCTCGATCTCGCGGCCGCGGACCTCGACGCCCTGGGCGCGAAGGGCGGCGAAGGCGCGCGACAGGGCCTCGGGCGCCATGCCCAGCGCGCCGGCCAGCACGGCCTTGTCATAGGGCAGGCGGACGCGGGCGGGGATTTCGTCATGCTCCTGCGCGCGGGCGAGCAGGTAGCTCGCCGCCCGCCGCTCGGCCGTGAACAGGCGCATGGCCGCGAGCCGCCCCACCAGCCCGTGCAGGTGCAGCGACAGGGAGCCCATCAGCGCCATCGCCAGGCGCGGGCGTTCGTCGAGCAGCCGGCGCATCTCGGCAAGGTCCATCCGCGCCAGGGCCCCGGGTTCCGCCATCTGCGCCGAGGCGGGGAAGCGGCCGCCGAGGAACATCGCCGCCTCGCCGAAGGACTGGCCCGGGCCGAACAGGCCGACGTCGGCCTCGGCGCCGCCCGCGTCGGCTCGGAACAGGCGCGTCCAGCCGGAGAGCACGATGTAGAAGGCCGCCGCCTCGTCGCCCTCGGAGAACAGGCGCAGACCCTTGGACGCCTCGACCCGTCTAAGCCTCGAAAGCACCGCGTCGCGATCGTCCGCCGGCAGAGCCGCGAGCAGCGGACAGGCGAACAGCGCTTCGCGGTCGGCCATATCAAACTGAGACGAATCTTTTTGCAAAAATTTCCCCCTTGGGTTGATCGCGCAGATGTGTTGGCGCTTGATGATCGTCAAGGCGCGCGTCCGAGTCGTCGGGTAGCGTGCCCGGGTCTACCGCAAGGTTCCGGCAGCAGCCATGGAGTCCCAGCCATGACCGAAGCGCAGCCGCAAAGCGCCCCCGTCGATCGGCCGAGCCGGATCTCCGAGCTGTCGACCTTCTTGTTCCTGGCCTTCATCCTGGTGCCCGGCCTGTCGATCGCAGGCGTCGGGGGGCTGGGACTGGCGATCTGGATCTACCAGATGATCGCCGGGCCTCCGGGACCGCCGGGCTGAGGCGATCATGGGCGTTTCCCTTAGCCGAAGGGCGTTCCTGGGCGGGGCCGAGCCGACGCCCGCGCCCGATTCGCCGCGTCTGGCCGTCGTGGGCCAGGGGTGCCTCGCCGCCCGCGGCGTCTACTGCCGAAGCTGCGCCGAGAGCTGCGAGGCCGCGGCCCTGCGCATCCGCCCCCTGCCGGGCGGGCGGGCCGAGATCGCCATCGATCCCGACCGTTGCACCGGCTGCGGCGACTGCCTGGGCGTCTGCCCGGTCGAGGCGCTGAGCCTCCAGCAAAGGCCCCCCGACGATGCCTGACCCCGAACGCGCCGCCGCCGAGCCTCTCGGCGTGATCTCCAGCCTTGTCGTGCAGGCGCGCCCGGAGCGTCTGGCGGAGATCGTGGACGCCATTCAGGCCCGCTCCGACGCCGAAATCGCCGCCATGGACCCGGTCGGCAAGCTGGTCGTGGTGCTGGAGACGGCCAGCGACCGGGGCCTCGCCGACGCGACCGACGCGCTCGCCGCCCTGCCGGGGGTGCTGAGCGTGGCGCTCGTCTACCACCACTCCGAACCGCGCGCCGAGGGACAGGCCGGCCTTTCGCCGGACTGGCGCGCGCCCCGATGACGTCCAGGGAGGGACCTTCATGCTCGACCGCGAGATCACGCGCCGCGAGGCGCTGAAAGCCCAAGCCGCCGCCGCGGCGGCCGCGGCCGCGGGGATCGCCCTGCCGGCCCAGGCCGCCAACCTGGTCACGGAGTCCGAGCTGACCGACCTGAAATGGTCCAAGGCCCCCTGCCGGTTTTGCGGCACCGGCTGCTCGGTGATGGTGGCGACCAAGGACGAGCGGGTGGTGGCCACACACGGCGATAGCCTGGCCCCGGTGAACCGCGGGCTGAACTGCGTGAAGGGCTACTTCCTCTCCAAGATCATGTACGGCCGCGACCGGCTGACCACGCCCCTGCTGCGCAAGACGAACGGCGCCTACGACAAGGAGGGCGAGTTCGAGCCCGTGAGCTGGGACGAGGCCTTCGACGTGATGGCGGAGCAGTTCAAGAAGACCCTGCGTGAGAAGGGGCCGACGGCGGTCGGCATGTTCGGCTCCGGCCAGTGGACGGTGTGGGAGGGCTACGCCGCCTCCAAGCTCTACAAGGCGGGGTTCCGCTCGAACAACATCGACCCGAATGCGCGGCACTGCATGGCCTCGGCCGTGGCGGGCTTCATGCGCACCTTCGGCGTTGACGAGCCGATGGGCTGCTACGACGACATCGAGGCCGCGGACGCCTTCGTGCTCTGGGGCTCCAACATGGCCGAGATGCACCCGATCCTGTGGACCCGGGTGACCGACCGCCGCCTGTCGGCCCCGCATGTGAAGGTCGCGGTGCTGTCGACGTTCGAGCATCGCTGCTTCGACCTCGCCGACATCCCCATGGTGTTCACGCCGCAGGCGGACCTGGCGATCCTGAACTTCATCGCCAACCACATCATCCAGACCGGGAAGGTGAACGAGGACTTCGTCTCGAAGCACACCGCCTTCCGGCGCGGGAACACCGATATTGGCTACGGCCTGCGCCCCGAGCATCCGCTGGAGCAGGCCGCCGCCAACGCCGGCGACGCGAACGGCTCGCAGCCGATGAGCTACGAGGACTACGCCGCGTTCGTCTCCGAATACACCGTCGAGAAGGCCTCCGAGATCTCCGGCGTGCCGGAGGAGCGGCTGATCGAGCTGGCCGAGCTCTACGCCGACCCCGAGATCAAGGTCACGTCCTTCTGGACCATGGGCTTCAACCAGCACACCCGCGGCGTATGGTGCAACAACCTGATCTACAACATCCATCTGCTGACCGGGAAGATCTCGACCCCGGGCAACTCGCCCTTCTCGCTCACCGGCCAGCCCTCGGCCTGCGGCACGGCGCGGGAGGTCGGGACCTTCGCCCATCGCCTGCCCGCCGACATGGTGGTGACCAACCCCGAGCATCGCGCAATGGCCGAGCGGATCTGGAAGCTGCCCGAGGGGACGATTCCCGACCAGGTCGGCTACCACGCCGTGCTCCAGAACCGGATGCTGAAGGACGGCAAGCTCAACGCCTACTGGATCCAGGTGAACAACAACCTCCAGGCCGCGCCCAACATGAACGAGGAGACCTGGCCCGGCTATCGCAACCCGGAGAATTTCATCGTCGTCTCCGACGCTTATCCGACGGTCACCGCGCTCGCCGCCGACCTGATCCTGCCCGCCGCCATGTGGGTTGAGAAGGAAGGCTGCTACGGCAACGCCGAGCGCCGCACCCAGATGTGGCATGAGCTGGTCCCGGCGCCGGGCGAGGCGAAGTCGGACCTGTGGCAGCTGATGGAATTCTCCAAACGTTTCACGGTCGAGGAGGTCTGGCCCGAGGAACTGATCGCCAAGGCGCCCGAGACCCGCGGCAAGACCCTGTTCGACGTCCTGTTCCGCAACGGCAACGTCGACGCCTTCCCGCTCGAGGAGACGGCGCCCGACTACGGCAATCACGAAAGCCAGGCCTTCGGCTTCTACGTCCAGAAGGGCCTGTTCGAGGAATACGCCGCCTTCGGCCGCGGCCACGGCCACGACCTCGCGCCGTTCGAGCGCTACCACGAGGAACGCGGCCTGCGCTGGCCGGTTGTGGACGGGAAGGAGACGCTGTGGCGCTACCGCGAGGGCTCGGACCCCTACGCGGCCCCCGGCTCGGGCTTCGACTTCTACGGCAAGCCCGACGGCCGCGCCTGGATCTTCGCCCTGCCGTACGAGCCCGCGGCCGAGAGCCCGGACGAAGAATATCCGTTCTGGCTCTCCACCGGCCGGGTGCTTGAGCACTGGCACTCCGGCTCGATGACCGAACGCGTGCCGGAGCTCTACCGCGCCTTCCCCGACGCGGTCTGCTTCATGCATCCCGACGACGCCGCCGCGCTGGATATGCGCCGGGGGTCCGAAGTGCGCATCGTCTCGCGCCGGGGCGAGATCCTGACCCGGGTCGAGACGCGCGGGCGAAACCGTCCGCCGAAGGGACTGGTCTTCGTGCCCTGGTTCGACGCCAGCCAGCTGATCAACAAGGTGACGCTCGACGCCACCGACCCGATCTCCAAGCAGACGGACTTCAAGAAGTGCGCCGTCCGCCTGGAAAAGGCGTGAGGGAGCCCGCCATGATCCGTCATCTCCTTGCGGTCCTGCTGGCCCTGGGCCTCGCCGCCCCGGCCCTGGCCCAGTCCCCCGTCGCCGCCACCCTGCGCGGCGACACGCCCCCGACCGAGACGGCGACCCCGCCCCCCATGGCGCAGTGGGAGGAAGGCGCCGGGCGCCGCGTGCGCAACTACCCCGAGCAGCCGCCGACGATCCCCCACGACATCACCGGCTACATCGTCGACCTGAACGCCAACCGCTGCCTGAGCTGCCACGCCCGCTCGCGGGTCGAGGAATCCGGCGCGCCGATGGTCTCGATCACCCACTTCATGGACCGCGAGGGCCAGTTCCGCGCCGCCGTCACCCCGCGCCGCTACTTCTGCACCCAGTGCCACGTCTCCCAGCAGGAGGTGCGCCCGCTGGTCGAGAACACCTTCGTGGACGTGGACTCCCTGCTGGCGCCGCGCACGGGGGAGTGAGCCATGAAAGCCTTCCTGCTGCGCCTGTGGCGGCTGATCAGCCGGCCCAGCGTGCATTTCAGCCTCGGGTTCCTGACGCTCGGCGGCTTCGTCGCGGGGGTGATGTTCTGGGGCGGCTTCAACACCGCGCTGGAGGCCACCAACACCGAGACCTTCTGCATCTCCTGTCACGAGATGCGCGACAACGTCTACGAGGAGCTGAAATCCACCCCGCACTGGGCCAACCCTTCGGGCGTGCGCGCCGGCTGCCCCGACTGCCACGTGCCGCATGAGTGGACCCACAAGATCGCACGCAAGGTCCAGGCCTCGAAGGAGGTCTGGGGGGCGATCTTCGGCACCATCGACACGCGCGACAAGTTCGTCGAGCACCGACTGGTGATGGCCAAGCGGGAATGGGCGCGGATGCACGCCAACGACTCGCTGGAGTGCCGGAACTGCCATTCGGCGGAGTCGATGGACCTCACCGGACAGAACCCCCGCGCCTCGGCCGCGCATGAGGAATTCCTGCTGACCGGCGAGAAGACCTGCATCTCCTGCCACAAGGGCATCGCCCACCGCCTGCCCGACATGGCCGGGGTCGACGGCTGGAACTGAGGGGCGCGCGGGCGGCCCTCAGCCGGCGGGCGAGGGCTCGACCTCTGCGAAAGCCTCCAGCCGGGCGCCCGGGGCGGCGGCGCAGATCGCCTGCGCCTGCTGCGCGTCGGGGACGAGGCACAGCGCGGTCGACAGCGCATCCGCCAGCGCCGCCCGCGGGGCGCTGACCGAGACCTGGCGGGGCGCCGCGGCGGCCCCGACGGGATCGAGGATGTGCCCCAGCCGCTCCCCATCCAGAACCGTGCCCAGCGAGGCGGAGGTGGCCAGCGCCCGGTCGGAGAAGCGCCGCGCCTGCGCCTCGCCCGCCAGCCTCACGGGCCAGGCGTCGCCGTCGGGCGCATGCCCCATGACGACGATCTCGCCGGTATCGACCAGCACGTCGGAGACGCCGGCCGCGCGCATGCGCGCGGCGACGGCATCGGCGATCCAGCCCTGCGCGATCCCGTTGAGGGTCAGCGCCTGACCGGGATCGAGCGCCACGGCGGATGCGTCGAAACGCACCCGCTCGAAGCCCAGCGCCGCGTGGGCCTCGCCCAGGCGGGCGGGATCGGGCGCCTCGCCCCGCGCGCCGGCCTCGGCCAGCACGGCCCAGAGGGGCTGCACGGTCGGATCGAAGCGGCCGCCGGTCAGGCCATGCACCCGCCGGGCAAGGGCGAGGCAGTCGAGCAGCGCGAAGGAGGGCGCCTCCAACAGCCCGTCGCGGTTCAGGCGCGCCAGCTCGGTGTCGGGGCGGTGCAGGCTGAAGACCCGCTCCAGCCGGGCGATCTCGGCCAGGGCGTCGCGGGCGATGCGCTCGGCCTGCGGGTGGTCGAGCACGATCTGCGCCTTCGCGCCCAGCGCCACGCCCTGCCAGCGGAACGGCGCCCTGGCGGCGCGGCCGGCGACGGGGACAAGGCAGGCGGCGGAGGCGATGGTCAGGAAACGGCGGCGGGACAGGGTCATGGAATGGCGCTCCCTCGATCAGTTGGCGGCGCGCCCGGCCAACACGTCGAGCCGGCGGCGCATGTCGGTCCCGGCCCGCGCGATGTCCGGCGCCGGGTCTTCGGGGGCGAGGACGTCGGCGGCGGCGATGGCGTCGAAGCCGCGGACCTCCCCGCCGTGGTCGCGGGCGAAGGCGTCGGCGGCCTCGCCGGTGGCGAAGGGAACCAGCTCGGCGGCCCCCATGCCGCCGCGCAGGCCGGCGCCGAGGACGTAGACGGCACGGTCGGCGCGGATCCAGGCGCCGGGCTCGGTCCAGCTGGCGCCGGTCATGTCCTGGACATAGGCGACCGCGACCGCGTGGCTCTGCTCGGGCATGCGCAGATAGGCCAGCAGGTCGCGGACCTGGGCGAAGAACAGGGGCGCGGGCAGGCCCTCGAGATGCGCCTGGCCCTTGGGGCCCTCGTGCTCCAGCAGGCCCATCTGGCAGTAGTGGCCAGCCGTCTCGGCGGTGATCGGGACCGGGGCGGGGAGGGCCGCTGTCTCCTCCTTGCAGGCGGGCAGCAGCAGGAGTGGAAGCAGGAACAGGCGGGCTTTCATGGCTGCACCCTTGCGAAGGCGAGGCGGGCGAGCCCCGCCGCCGCCACAGGCCAGGCCAGCAGGGCGGCGAGCGGTTTCCACGCCGCGATGGAGGCCGCGGCGCCCGAGAGCCCGGAGGCGGCCTCGACCGCGCCGGAGGCTGCGAGATTGTGGATGCGGAAGGCATCGGCGGGGTTCAGCGCCAGCGCCCAGGGCAGGATGCGCGTGGTGAAGGCGCCGCCGTCGTCGGCCACGATCGCCGCCAGCAGCCCGAGGTCGTAGAGCACGATCGCCACCAGCCACAGCCCGATGGCCATCGCCGCCGCGCCGGAGGGCCGGCGGGAGGCGCAGGACAGCGCGTGGCCCAGCGACAGGAACGTCGCCCCCAGCAGCACCGTGGTCCAGGTCAGTCGCCACAGCGCGGGCAGCCCCTCGGCCGCCGCCGCGCCGCCGGCGGCGAAGGCCGCCGCCCCGGCCGCCGCATAGCCCGCCACGACCGCCAGCGTCAGGGCGGCCAGCTGCGCCAGCAGTTTTCCGAGCAGCAGCTCCCCGCGCGACAGCGGATAGGCGAGTTGCAGGGGCAGCGTGCCCCGCTCGACCTCGCCGGCCACCGCGTCGAAGGAGATCAGCAGCGCCAGCAAGGGCGCGATATAGACGGCGAGCGACACCAGGCTCGCCACCGTCACCGACAGCGGATCCACCGCGAGCCCCTGCGCGCCGCCGATGCCGGCGGCGGCGATCACCAGCGCGAAGACCACCATGAGCGCCGAGGCCACCGCCACCCAGCGGTTGCGCAGCGCGATGCGGAATTCCAGCGCGGCGGTGGAGAGGATGCGCCTCGCGGCGCCCGACGGAGACATCACGCGGCCCTCCGGCTGATCTGGGAATAGAGGTCGTCGAGGCTGGGCGCGGCCAGGTCGAAATCCGCGACCAGGTCACGCGCCGCGGCGATGCGCTCCAGCACCGCCAGCTTCTCCGCGACGGCGAAGGGGAAGGACAGGCGCTCCCCCTCCGCCACGGCCTCGGGGAAGCGGGCGGCGAGGGCCTCGGCCGCGCCGGGGCGGGCGCGCAGGATCGCGGTCAGGGGCAGCGCGGCCTCGGCCCGAAGCTCGGCCAGCGTGCCGGCGGCGACCTTGCGGCCCCGGGCGAGGATCACGATGCGATCGGTTCGGGCCTCCAGCTCCGACAGCGCGTGGGAGGAGAGCAGGATCGCCGTTCCCCCCGCCGCCAGGCCGTCGAGCAGCGCGTAGAACTCGCGGCGGGAGACAGGGTCGAGGCCGGAGGTCGGCTCGTCCAGCAACATCAGCCGCGGCGCGCCGATCAGCGCCTGGGCGAGGCCGACCCGCTGGCGCATGCCTTTGGAATAGGTCCCGATGCGGCGGCCGGCGGCCGCGCGGAGGCCCACCTGTTCGAGCAGCCCGTCCGCCTCGCGCGCGGGGCGGTCGCGCAGGCGGAGGAAGTGGCGGATCTGCTCGCGCCCGGTGAGGGCGGGGTGGAAGGCGACGTTCTCGGGCAGGTAGGCGGTCGCCTCGCGGGCGGCGGGCGAGCCGGGGGCGTGGCCCGCGACCTCGATCCGGCCGGCGTCGGGGCGCAGCAGGCCCAGCGCCAGCTTCATCAGCGTCGACTTGCCGGCGCCATTGTGGCCCAGCAGGGCGACCCGCTCGCCCGCGCCCACGCTCAGCGACACGTCGTCGAGCGCGGGGCGGCCGGCATAGGCCTTAGCGAGATGGCTGATGGCGAGCATGATCGTCTCCCGTTTCGGCCTGCGTGACGGTCCTCGGCTCCTGCGCCCACAGGGGCTCGGCCGCGGCCATGCGCGCGAAGGCGGGGGGAAGGTCGGGCAGCGGGGCATGGAGCAACGGGTGGCTGTCGACCACGCCTCCGGTGCGGGCCACGGGGAACTGCGACTGGGTCCAGCGCACCAGCTGCACGGCGGGCGAGCCCAGCAGCAGCCGGGCGGCGGGCTGGGACCACAGGATCCGGTCCATGGCGTCGGTCGGCCGATAGGCGCCGTCGGCCAGCCCGTCGCCGTCCAGGTCGAAGGCGGCATGGTCGGACCAGTAGTTGCCGCGGCCCTCGAAGCTCCACTCCAGGTCGCGGGTTCCCACGTACTTGACCTGGGTGCGGTTGGCGACGAAGGCGTTTCCGGTCAAGGTGTTGCGCTCGGATCCCGCGGTGAAGTGCACGCCGACGGCGCAGCCGTGGAAGGTGTTCTCGGCCACCAGGTTCTGGTGGGAATTGTAGACGAAGGCGCATTTCTCCGCCCCTCCGGTTACGAAGTTCCCGAAGATGTCCGAGGCCTTCGTGTAGTTCAGCATCACGCCGTAATCCCGATCCTTGATCGAGAGGTTGTCGCGCACCACGATCCGGTCGGAATACATCAGTGCGAAGCCCAGGTGATTGCCGATGGACACGTTCTCCGAGACCTCGGAGTCGTTGGTGTACATGTAGTGGACCGCGAAGCGCAGGTCGCGGAACAGGTTCCCGCGGAACACGTTGCGCTTGGAGACGTTGGAGAAGATGCCGTCGCGGCCGTAGCGGACCTCGTTCGCCTCGACCACCGCGCCGGGGGCGTTCCAGACGTAGATCCCGTTGCCGCGGTTGTTCATGCGGGCCAGCCGCAGGCCCTCGATCCGGTTGCGGGCGACCAGGGCGTCGCGCGCGCCGTGGATGTCGACGCCCACCAGATTGTCCGACAGGTCGTTGTCCAGCACCTGCGCCCGCGTCGCCTTGCGCCCGAGGCTGACGCCGGCGTCGATGGGTTCGTGGACCCGGCCGGAGTTGACGATCCGCAGGCCCTGCACGGTGACGTCCGCCGCCTCGACGCGCACGACCGAGCCGACGCCGCCGCCGTCGATCACCGCGCCGGGCTCGCCCCGCAGGGTGAGGGGAACCGCGATCACCGCCGGGCCGTGGTGACGGCCCGGCAGCAGGATCAGCTCGTCCCCCGCCCGCGCCCCCGCCAGCGCGGCGGAAAGCGCGCCGGGGGCGGGCGCGACCTCGACCCGCTCCGCCCGCAGGGGCGGGGCGACGAGGATCAGGGCCAGCAGAAGGGGGACGAGACGGCGCATTGGCTCAGGCCCCCGTGGGTTCCACGAACATGCGCCCGCGCATCTCCATGTGCAGGGCGTGGCAGAACCACTGGCAGTAGTACCAGTAGACGCCCGGCTTGGAGGCGGTGAAGGTCACCGAGGCGGTGGCCCGCGGCGCCACCTCCATCGCCACGCCATGGTTGTTCAGCGTGAAGCCGTGGGTCAGGTCGTCGATCTCGTCGAGGTTGGTGACGTAGACCGTGACCTCGTCCCCCTGCTTCACGGTGAATTGGGACAGGCTGAACTCGGGCGCCTGGCTCGACATCCAGACCCGGACCTTGTTGCCGTCGCGGATCACCGTGTCCTGCCAGTCGTCGATGTCCACGCCGTCCTTCTCGGCCTGGGCGCGGGCGTCGGCCCACATCGGGTCGTGGCGGTCCCAGACCGACTTCGGGTTCACCACCGAGCGATGGACGAGGATCGAGTCATGCGGCTCGGCGAAGGTGGGGCCGTCGTGGACCAGCGTCAGCTCCTGGCCGTCGATCGAGAACAGCTGCTCGTTCTCCGGCTTCAGGGGGCCGACGTTGAGGAAGCGGTCCTTCGAGAACTTGTTCATCGAAAGATACCACTTGCCGTCGGCCTCCAGCGTCTCGCCCATAGTCGTGGAGTTGTGGCCCGGCTGGTAGTGGACGTCCTTCTTGGTCAGGATCGGGTCCACGGCCTCGCCGTTGTAGGCGGCGATGGCCTTCTCGAGGTTCCACATCACCACCTGACTGTCGAGGAACAGCGTGGTGAAGGCGTTGCCCTTGCCGTCGAAGCAGGTGTGGAGCGGGCCGAGGCCCAGCTCCGGCTCGGCCACCACCACGGACCGCGGATCGAGCGTGTCGTCCTCGAACAGCGCATCGAACTTCGTCACGTCCAGCACCGAGACTGTGGGCGACAGCTTGCCCGCCACGCACAGGTGCTTGCGGTCCGGGGCCATGTTGATGCCGTGAGGGCTGTTGGGGATCGGGACGTAGCGGGTGTATTTCTTGTTCTGTCCCTTGCGCCCGTCGATCACCTTCACGCCGTTCAGCTCGATGTAGTCGCCGGCGGCGATCCCCTTCTCGATCTCGTGCAGGTTGAAGATGACCACGTGGTCCATCTCCGCCTCCATCATCTCGGGCAGGGTCATGCCCATTTCCGAGTTGTAGGAGGTCGAGAACGCATACTTGCCGTCGTAGTCGGCGTCGGTGTTGTCGAGGTTGCCCGAGACCATCACCTGCCAGGCCACCGTCATCTCGTCGGCGTTGATGGCGGTGTAGAAGTTCACGTACTTCGACGGATCGTCCAGCGTCTTGCCGTCGTTGACCATCGGCACCTCATCCTCGCCGTTGGCAAAGACGTAGTTGGTGCGCGGCCACTTCTGCGGGCGCAGGCCGTGGATGGCCTTGGCGTTGGGGATGTCGATGATCTTGTCGGGCTTCATCACGTCGCAGCGGATGCGGGCGACGCGGGTGTTGGCCTTGTCGTTCATGAACAGGAAGCGGCCGTCGTACTTGCCCTCGGTGAAGGACATGTGGACGTGGTGCAGGTCGCCGTTGTCGTGGACCGTCTTGCCCTGGGCGGCGAGGTAATCCTTCGTCGCCGGCAGCATGTCCTGGGTCAGGATCTTCAGGCTCTCGTTGGTCTGACCCCAGCCGGTGGCCGAGCAGCGGTTGAACACCGGCACCCGCATCAGCTCGCGCATCGAGGGCACGCCGAGGATCCGCATCTCGCCGCTCTGGCCCGAGGACCAGAAGCCGTAATACTCGTCCAGCTCGCCCGGCGCGGGCGTGGCGTGGCCGGCCGCGCCCTGGGCGCGGGCCGCGCTCGGCGCGCCGGCCGCGGCGCCGGCGGCCGCGACCGAGGCGCCGCCCAGCAGGCCCAGCCGCGCCGAGCCGCCGGCGAGGCCCAGGCTCGCGCCCGCGCCCATGAAGTCGCGGCGGTTGAGGCCGCTTTCGTTGCGATCGTGGTCGGACATCTCTCGTCCCTCCGGTTACGAATGCACGTTGGGGTGGTTGGCGACCGCGGCCTTGCGCTTGAGATACGCGGCCGGGTCCGAGGTCGGCGCCTTGCGGTTCAGCTTCTTGATGACCACCGGGCACTTGACCTTCGACTGGTAGAGCACCTGGCAATGCATGCAGTTCAGGCACTCGTTGGGGTTGATCTCGCCGGTCGGATGGATGGCCTGGACCATGCATTCGTTGGCGCAGGTCTGGCAGGGCGAGCCGCATTCGCGGTAGCGCTTCAGCCAGTCGAACATCCGCAGGCGGGCCGGGATCGCCAGCGCCGCGCCCAGCGGGCAGAGGTAGCGGCAGTAGAACCGCTCCACGAACAGGCCCGCGATCAGCAGGGCGGCGGCGTAGGCGACGAAGGGCCAGGCGCGCACGAACTTCAGGACGATGGCGGTCTTGAAGGGCTCGACCTCGGCCAGGTGCTCGGCCTGCTCGATCGAGGCCAGCGAGACGCCGAACAGTCCCAGGAAGATCATGTATTTCAGCGGCCACAGACGCTCATGCAGGCCCCAGGGCAGCTTGATCTGCGGCACGCCGAGGTTGCGGGCGATGCGGTTGGTCAGCTCCTGCAGGGCGCCGAAGGGGCAGAGCCACCCGCAATAGGCCCCGCGGCCCCAGAACAGCAGCGCCGCGGCGACCGAGAACCACAGGATGAAGGTCAGCGGATCCAGCAGGAAAGCCTGCCAGCTGAACTCCGAGGTCAGCGCCCCGAACAGCGCCATCAGGTTCACGACCGAGAGCTGCGCGTTCGCATACCAGCCCAGGAACACCAGGGTCACGCTCAGGAAGCCGACGCGGAAGATTGTCGTGGCGCGCTCGGACCGGGTGAGCTGCATCTGGAAGAAGAAGGCCAGCGTCAGGATGGCGAGCATGACGCCCAGCCCCACGACCTCCAGCGTCTTGTCCTCCCAGATCCGCTTCCACAGGGCGGACTGGGCCTCGGCCTCGCTGGGATCCTCGGCCTGCGACACAGGGGCGGGCGGGGCGACGGCGCGCAGGTAGCGGGCGGGGAGCTGGTAGCCGAGCTCGAAGGTGGTGAAGACCTTCTCGATCGCGGCCACCTCGCGCTGCACCAG
Organism: Albimonas marina; assembly: GCF_029223255.1. Lineage (GTDB taxonomy): Bacteria > Pseudomonadota > Alphaproteobacteria > Rhodobacterales > Rhodobacteraceae > Albimonas. Next base: position 3,003 of record NZ_JARHUC010000004.1, on the reverse strand, counting down.
CAGTTGCAGGCGGAAGGGGCGGGTGGGGTCGAAGCCCGCATCGGCGGGGATGCGGAACAGGTCCCGCTCGGCGAAGTCGGGCGCGCCGGGGGCGGCGATGGGGCCCATGCGGCGGTGGTCGCGGTCGCGGAAGCGGACCGAGACGTCGTCCTGGATCAGCACGATGCGGTCGAAGATGCCGCCGCGCACATAGCCCGAACCCTTGAAGGAATAGAGCCCGCGGCCGACCACCGCGATCGCATGCTCGCCCTCGCCCAGCCAGGCGCGGAGGTTGCGCGCCTCGGCCTCGCCCAGGATCGAGGCGCCGATCGAGGGGACCGAAACCAGCGCCAGCTCGATGTCGATGAAGGTCGTCTCGGGCGGCTCGGCCAGGGCGCGGGCGGCCGCGCGCGGATCGTCCATCGCCGCGAAGGCGGCGTTGACCTGGCCCACGTCCAGCGACAGGCGCCGCACGGTCCCGTCGCCTTCCATGCTGACCCACTCCTCCGGGGTCCCGGCGCTCTCGTCGATCTCGTGGACCGGGCCCTCGCTGGTTTCGGGGGCGAGCCCCCCCAGACCGAGCGCCCGGGCGACCTTGAGGCCTGCGCGGATGATCGAGTCGTCGATCACCATCACCGTCACCGTGGCGCCCGAGATGATGTCGAGCGCGTGGGCCGAGCCGCGCTCGGCCGCCTCCTCGACCAGGCTCGCGCCGCGATAGCCGGCGACCATCTCGCGGATTTCGCGCTCCGGAATGCCGATCAGCACGATGGGTTCGGAGTGTTTGACCAGGTCCACGCCCAGCACGCGGGCGTCGTCGTCGACGGCGACCAGGGTGTGGATCGGCTTGCCGGAATAGCCGGTCGTGCCGACGAAGTCGGAGGTCGCGAAGACCCAGCCGATCCGCTCTCCGTCGCGCAGCACCGGGGCGACGGCGATATCCTCGCGCGGGGCGCCGAAGGCGTCGGCGCCCTCGGCCAGATCGCCAGGCGCGACCTGGGGCAGAAAGCGGGAGAGGACGGTCTCGGCCATCACGGCGGCGGGGGCCAGCGAGCCCGCGATCAGCAGCAGCGCGGCCAGGAGCAGGCGTGCGGCAGGCGCCTTTAGGCAGGGGCGAGGGATCGAAAAACTCATGCCGCAAGCTCCCGGTTGCGCGAGGACGGGCCGCGGGCGCCGAGCGCAATGCCGGCGCCGGCCCGGCGCCTGGCGGAGGCCGGTTGCGGCAGACGAAGGGCGACCCGGTCGAGCATGTGCGGCTCGGCAGGGGTCGGCAGCGGGGCGACCAGAAATCGTATCCGGACGGTCGCGTCCATTTCCCGGGCTCGCCCCTCCCCTGCATCCGCACGCCCGGCGATGGGTTGGCCAGGGCGAGGAAGGTCGTTGGTCAGGAGGGCGGGGCGCGAGCAGGTCATGGGTCCACCTACCGCGCAGCCGAACGGCGAACGTTGCGCTTGGACAAACTGGGAGGCTGGCGCGACGCCCGGAGAGGATCGCAGGGGCGCCGTCGTGGCGGGATCCGCGATCCACGCTGGAGGTCGCCGGTCCAAGCGCCCGGATCGCCTGAGAAGGGCGCCGGGATACTCGGCGCCTGTCCTTACTGGTCATCTCGCGCGAGATCCGCGCCCATCGGATCCTCGCCGTCACCTTCACCGAGGCCGCCGCCTCGGAGCTTCGCGGCCGCCTGCGCAGCAAGTTGCTGGAGCATGGCCGGGTCGAGGACGCGCAGGCCATCGACCGGGCCTATGTCGGCACGATCCACGGTCTCGGCCAGCGGCTGCTGACCGAGCACGCCTTCGCCGCCGGCCGCTCGCCCGCGCTGCGGCTGGTCTCGGGAGCAGGGCGGGATCTGCTGATCCGCGCCGAGATTCCGCGCAGCGACGCCCTGGCGCCGGTGGCTCATGAACCGGCGCGTTTCTCCGTCGCCGACTTCGCCACCCGCACGCTCGCGGCCGCCGACCTGCACGCCTGGGCGGCGGGCCCGCCGGAGGCCCGGGCGGTGCGCCGCACACTGGATGAGAAAGGCTCTCCTCAAGCCTGGAGGCGCTCTCGAGACCAGCAGACATCGCGCCGCCAGATCGCGCCGCCCTTGATCAGAGCGACCCGTCGTTGACGGCCAGCCCTCTTCCGCCGACACGCTCCGAACAGCGTCCGGGCCGACATGCCCACTGAGAAATCGGGGGGCGGCGGCCAAGGGAGGCCGGTCTCGCGCCAGCAAGTCCAGCCGATCTCACGTCATGCAGCCTCTTGCCTCGCGCGAGCGGCATGGTCGCCGCGATCAGGTATCGACCAAGTGCTCGATCCAAGACGCGAGACGGTCGGCATCGGCAAACGGGCCGGGATCTCCGGAGCGAAGGCGCGCAGGAGAGCCAGGCGCGCTCCTGGTCCGCCTCGATTGGGGAGAACCGGGTCAAGGACCGGTCGCGCCATGCGACAGACATGTCTCTGCGTCGAGCGGCCGACATCAGGAGCGAGCGGCCGGGAGCGACCTTCGGCCATGTCGGCCGGTCGCCGTCCTCGCTCAGCTCAGTCGCCGCAATTGTTCTGCATCATGATGTCGATGACCTTCATCTCCGAACTGGGGATGGTCAGGCCGTAGGACTTCGCGATCCGCACGAAGCGGAGAAGATACTGGCAGTGGAACCCCTCATGGGGCGGCATCCACTCCACCGGCCCCGCGGCGCCTTTTTGCCGGTTGGCCGAAGCCTGCACGGCGAACAGATTCGCGGGATCGTTGGCGAAGGCCGTGCGCTTCTCCGCGCTCCAGTCGGCGGCGCCTCTTGACCAAGCGTAGGCCAGCGGCACGAGATGATCGATGTCGAGATCCCGGGCCTCGGTGTAGATGCGGTTCGTGTAGGGGTCGAACCAGCGGCCGTGCAGGACCCTGCAGCCGTTGGCGGCCCAGGTGAACCGCTCCGGGTCTGCCGGAGGCTCCCACTCCTGAGTAGGATGGAGCCCCATGAGCAAGACGACGAACAAGTTCTCCCCTGAGGTCCGCGATCGCGCGGTTCGCTTGGTGCTGGACAG
>NZ_JARHUC010000003.1 GCF_029223255.1 Albimonas marina | reverse complement strand
TGAAATGCAGACGTCTGGTCCGGGACTACGAGCAGATCACCCGCGTCGCCGAAGCCCTCATCACCGTCGCCGCCATCGCCACCCTCGTCAGGAGGCGCTGAACAGGCTTCTCAAACACGCTCTGAGACCCGGGAGTAATTCCCAGCCGTTTTCCTCACACACATCTACTGCACCGCCTAAGGCTGTTCCTCTGAATGCCTTGATTTCATCACCCCGAAAAATACGCATGTTGTCCAGCGTGGTTTCGCCCATGCCTTCGGTGAGATAAGTGTTGGTTTCATGGAAGAAACCGACACAGCAGACACGCAATTTTCCACCGCTTCCTGGGGAAGCAAGCAAAGGGGACGATAATGCAGTTACGCCCGCAGAGACAGCTAGTATATTGAATGTTCTACGCTTCATGTATCGCCTCCTTCCCCCAGATTCCTCAGAACGATGCTGCAGGCATTCTGGATAAACGCCTGTAGCAAAAGTTCACTCGATGCTGTTCTTGTAGATCGCGCCGTTCTTCATGATCAAGACGAAGTTCTTCAGCGGATCAGCAACCAAATCGATATTTTCGAGCGGATTTCCATCTACTAGAATCAGGTCAGCCAATGCGCCCGCCTTCACTACCCCGAGCTCGCCCGGATAGGGGTCGCGTGGACCGGACAGCTTTAATAACTGGGCATTGTCGTGTGTTGCCATTTTCAGCACTTCAAAGGGCGTGAACCAGCGCTTCATCTTGGCCAACAACTTGCCTTGTTTTGCCGCAAGTCCTGCATCGAAAAGCACGTCTGTACCCCAGGCGATTTTCGCGCCGTGTTTCTTGGCATATCCGTAAACGACGTCTGTGCCCGCAGTCACAGTTATAAACTTTTCTCTATTGAGCGAGCCCTCAGGAAAGGGAATAGCATCCTCATCATCGAGAATGGGTTGCATGCTGAGCCATGCACCTTTTTCGGCCAAGAGTTTGATTACGTCTTCACCCAACAGGTGTCCATGCTCAATGCTCTTTACACCTGCTTCCAAGGCCTGTTTGACGGCCGTGTCCGTAAAGGCATGTACCGCGATGTAGGTATTCCAGGTGTTGGCGACCTCCACGAGGGCGCTCATTTCAGCAAACGTGTATTGGGTTACATCTAAAGGGTCGAAGTCCGATGACACCCCGCCGCCAGCCATCACTTTGAGCTGGGACGCGCCCTGGCGCAAGATTTCTCGCGACCGCTTAATTACCTCGGGCACCCCGTCCGCTATTATCCCTATACCTGCTTGCTGAAGATAATCCAGAGGTTGCCCAGGATTCTCGGGCACAGCCAAAGGTGCACGATAGTCCCCATGACCCGAAGTCTGGGAAATCACCGCCCCAGAAGGGTAGATGCGTGGTCCGTTTATAAGCCCTTCATCAGTCGCCTTCTTGATTGAAAAGACATTTCCGCCAATATCGCGAACAGTGGTAAAACCTCTCATTAAGGCGCCCTCGTTCGCTATAGCCCCTTTAAAACTCATGTAGGCCAGATCATTTGTCATCAACTCAGCCACAGAAAGCGTCGCAAACAACGAGTGCCAATGGGCGTCGATCAGCCCTGGCATGAGCGTGCGCCCCCGTCCGTCGATCACCGTGCCACCCGCGACAGCAAGTGGTTCAGTCGACACCGCGGTGATCTTGTTGCCCGTTACCACGACATTGGCATTCATGATCAGGGCTTCGTTCAAGCCATCAAAAACATTGACGTTGGTGAACAGGATCGACCCGGAGGCGTCCTGAGCTGCCGCCGGAAGGGAGACGCTGACGGCGACGGCAAGCGCCGCGGTCAGGGTCTTTAGGTTCAGTTTCCGCATTGGATTTCTCCAGATGTCGACGCAGCGGGTTCGGTGGAGAGTTCGATCTGCGCCGTGCAGGATCGCCCCTCCACCGAATCCGTGGCTCTTACTCAGCCGGTTTATCGAAGACAGACCCGGAGAGCGAGAATTCGTCGACCGCCCCGTCGCCCCGAATGAAGATCCGGTGGTTGAATCGCACGTAGTTGAGTTCGCCAGACGGATCTTCGAGCAATTCGCCAAGGGCGCCCTCGTTCGGGCCTTCGGTGATGATGAACCAGCCCTCGGCCGTGTTGGCCACATTGGCAGGCGCGGGATCCGCTCCGCTGGTCAATGCGGAGAACTGGACAAACACATATTTGTCGTCCTCTTTCCGGATCTCGATGTTCTGGGAATTTCCCTTGAAGACGCCGACGAAGGGATCGAGCACAGCCGGATCAGCCCCCGCTGCGACCGGAGAGTCGGCCTCGATTCCCGTGAAGGCTTTGACCATTGCATTCGCAACTTTCTTGTAGGCCTCGGCTCCGCGATCGCTGTGGATCAAAACCACCACGGCAAAGTCGTGATCCGGGATCAGCTGCAGAAAAGACCGCGTGCCGGGCCAGTTCCCCCCGTGGCTGGGGCTGGTGACCCCGCCGTAATCGTGGATGAACCATGTCAGCCCGGTAAAGTCGCCGGCCTCGGCCTCGACTGCCGGAGCGTGGGCATAGTCCAGCGCTTCTTTGGACAGCAGCTGGTTCCCGGCGGCGTCCGCGCCGTCCAGCTGAAAGCGGGCGTATTTCAGCATGTCGTTAATCGTCGACCGGAGCGCGCCGGAGGCTGCGGACTCTCTTATCAACGGAATGTAGTACGGCTTGAGATCGCTGATGCTGCCTTCCCCGTAGATCGGCGGATGACCCCATGCGTAGTTTTCAGCCGGCGGGGTGGCATCGTAATTGAAGGATGACGACTCCATGCCGAGCGGCGTCAACAGGTTCTCTTCGATCAGGGTCTCGATCGGTTTTCCGCCGGCATGCGACACCACATGGGTCGCGAAGGTGATGCTGGTGTTGTTGTACATCCAGGTTTGACCGAACGGATAGAGCTGCTCGACGTAAGCCGCCTGGAGCATGACCTTCTCGCTGATCGACCCGCCCGGAGGAACACGAAGAAACCCATGGTCGCCATACCAGCCAGCGCGATGGTGGAACAGGTCGACGACCCGGGCTTTCGACGTTGCGTCGGGATCCGCGACCCTGAACCACGGCAGGAGGTCGACGACACGCGCGTTCAAATCCAGCTCGCCCCGTTCGGACAGCTGCAGGGCCACTGTCGAAAGGAAGGTTTTGGTCACAGAGCCAATTTGAAACTGCGTATCAGGAGTAACGGCCTCGTCGGTGCCTACTTTGGTGACACCGAGTCCGGCGCTGTAAGTGTTGGGCCCATGGATGACCCCGACACCAAGTCCCGGGATGTTCATTTCTTTGATCAGTTCAGCAGTTTCGGCGAGCACCGCATCAAAGGTCGCCTGGCCCTCTTCCTGTGTCATGGCCTGCTGTGCGAGTGCTGGTGTGACGCACAGCAGCGACGAAACAAGCAGGGCAGGTAATGGTTTCACTAGGCTCTTCACTGGGGTTTTCCTTTGCATTGGGGTCTTCACCGGATTTCTCCTGGCGGGATAACGATGGTTCTTCCCGAAGAGTTCTGTCTGCGCCATGCAAGATCTCACCGCGACAGACTGCACGGCGAAGTTTTCCCGCTTAAGGCTTCGCCATCTGCCCGACGTAGAAGTAGTCGAACAGCGAGCGGGCGACCTCGGCAATTGCCCGGTCCCTGTCCGCCTCGGACGTCGCGCTGCTCTTGGTGAACACGGCGATTGCAAACCGACGACCGTCGGGGAGCGTGATGTAACCGACGTCGTTGGCCACTCCCCCAATGGTTCCGGTCTTGTGCGCCACGGGCGTTCCCCTGGGCAGCAGCCCCTTGAGCCGGCCAGCGCCGGTGCGCGTACGCGACATGACATCGAGCAGGAAGTCGCGGCTCTCGGCGCTCATCGCCGTGCCGCTGTCGATGGCAAGCAGGAGTTGCAGCATCGCAAGGGGCGTTGCCTGGTCGCGGGGGTCCGCCTCGAAGTCCAGATTGCGGTTACTTACGATCGTTGCAAGCTCTGGCCTTGTCTTGAAAGCCTCAGTGGCGACCTTCGTCGTGGCGGGTCCCGGCAGGCCATAGAATTCCCCGATGATCTCGCCGGTCGTCCGATCGACCCTGAAATCGGTGATCCCGAGCCTGCGCAGATTCTCGGTCACTGCCGCGGGTCCGCCGGCCAGCCCCATCAAGGTGTCGGTCGCGGTGTTGTCGCTCTCCGTGATCATGATCTCGATCAGGTTCGCCACCGAAAGCTGAAGCCCTGCGTGCACGAATGTGTCGCTGAGCGCAGCGTCCCCGATCATCATCATGTCGGGTGTGATTTCGACCATCTGGTCGAGGCTCAGTTCCCCCCTGTCCACGCGGTCCAAAATTGCAGTGGCGATCGCAACCTTGTAGGTGCTGGCCATGGCGAAGGTCTCATCGCCATTGAACGCGATGACGTCGTCGCCGCCGATTTCCTGCGCCGCGAAGCCGATGCGCCCGGCAAGCTTCGTCGCGACCTGTTCGATCGCGGCGGCAACAGGCAGGCCTTCTGTTGTCTGGGCGTAGGCCGGGCCGAAGGTCGCCGCCGCAGAAACCGCAAGGGCCATGATGGTGTTGCGAAATTTCATTCTCGCTCTCCCTTTTCCGTGAGTTGGGTTTCGGGACCGTCCCGTTCGGTGTTGACGAAGCGGAACCGGCAGCACGCGCTCAAGATCTGGGCAAATGGCCGCCAACAAGACGGAGACCAAGATTGCATGATCCCGTCTTCTTGCCTGACCACATAGACCTCAGTTGCCGCCATTCGCCGGGAAGGCTCCCGTGAAGTCGCTGGGCATCCCGGTCGAGAATTCGGCATTCCACGCCTCTACCGAGATCGGCACGAAGCGCGGCTTGTCTTCGGGATCGAACCGGATCGGCTGACCGGCGAAGACAGGAAGCACCTTGTCGTCACGCGACGCGACCTGCCCGTTGACGATCACGGCCTTCATGCCCGTTGAAGGCACGGCGCCCTTCTCGTACGTCGCATTGTCCGTGAAGAGTTCGGGGTCGAACACCACGATGTCGGCGACCATCCCGGTCTGGATGCGGCCGCGTTCCTGCATCGCTTTAAGGCCCGTATCGCCCAGGCGCTTGGCGGCGTTGTAGCTGAGGATCGACATCAGCTGCATCATCGGGATGTTGTTTTCCCGGCCGAAACGGATCGTTATGCCCCGGGCGCCAGCCGCGCGGGGGTGGGTGTTGCCGAGCTGGTCCAGCGGGATGTCCCACGGGCCGAAATGCGGTTCGGGAGGAAGCGCGTCGCTGGCCACGGTGACGCCCTTCAGCGTCAGCCATTTCGGCGCATCTTCGGCGGGCATCTTGAACACGACGATCGGCTTGGTCGGATTGGAAGCCGTGTCGGCCTTGAATGTCTCCAAGGTGTAGAAGTCACCCGTGACCGGATCCTGCACGGTATCCTCGTAGCGGTTGCCCAACTGCTCGACCCAACTCTCCGGCTGCAGAAAAGAGGCATTCAGCGTGGTGGACCCTGCAGCGTAAGGATAGATTTCACCCCAGATGTTGTGGCCCTGTTCCTGAAGCCTCGAAATCATTTCGTGGGCAAGCCGCCAGCCGGGGTTGTTGAAGTGAAGGACGATCGCCGGGGCGCCGAGCGCCAAGGCATTGGCGATGAGTTCCTGCGCGCCGTTGTTCTCGGTCGTGTCGGTGCCGAGCGTATAGCGCGTATGTGCGCCGGTCGGGCGGCCGTAGCGCGCGCCAGCCTTCTGCACCTCGAACATCTCGCGGGAAGAGACGCCTTCTCTCATGTACCCCACGGTGCTGCCGATGCCCGGCGCGCCCGCCTGCAGACCCTTGTCGATCTCTTCGAGAATTGCGTTGCCCTGTTCCAGGGTCGGGCGCGTGACGCTCCAGCCCGATTTCTTCCGGGTTTCCAGAGCGGCAATGGGACCGTTTATGAGGAAATCGCCCGTCGACCCGTCGAGCACCACCGCGCGGGCCAGTTCGTGGCTGACCGCGCAGCCGTAGTTGGCCTGGGTCACGCCGGCGCGCGCTTCATACCAGGCGGCGATGTATGATCCCGCGCAGCCCGCCTCGAAATCCATGCTGCTGGTCAGGCCGTCGCGCAGGCCGACCCGGTAGCCGATCGGCGTCTGCCAATGGAAATGGGTGTCGATGAAGCCCGGCGCCACGATGTGGCCGGTCGCATCGACCGTCTCGCCTCCGGTCAGCGGGTCCGTGCTGATGGCGACGATGCGGCCGTCGGTGATGCCGACATTGGCGATGTCGTCGAACAACGTCTCGGGGTCCATCACCCGGCCGTTGGCGATCACGAGGTCGTAGTCCTGAGCAAGCCCAGGCGAGCAGACCAGCGCAGACACGATCAACGTGCAGACAAGGACTTTCATCTTTTTTCCCATCTTCATGTTTTTCCGGTCAGCATTTCCTGAGGACAGCGCGCCTCGAGCGCGCCGCCCGTTCGTCCTTGGGGTCATTCGCTCGGCGCGCTCGGTTCACGAGGACCGTAGCCAGGGAGCCGACGTATCCATGGCGTCGTCCGCTTGGCTCCGCCGGCCGACAGGTCGACGGCGGCGGCTCTCAGCGTCCAGCCGCTGAGCATCCGCGCCTCTCCATCGAGGATGAAGATCGTGGCGTCGCTCGGCTCGGCGCGAAGCAGGCCGGTGACGTTGACCTGCGTGTAGAGCGACGCAGGCCGATGATCAGCGGGCAGACTGACCCGCACGAGCTGGTTCGGCGGCGGCGGCGGAAGATGGCTGCACATCCCCACGGTGGGGACCAGATAGCCCAATCCGCCGCCATCAGCGGCCGGTGGTGCAGGGATGATGTAGCCGGAGATCGCGACCTCGACGCCATCGAGGATCGGGTTCGTCGCCATGCGGGCCGCCTGCCGCTTCCTCGCGACCTCCCACCGCTGCTCGAGCAACGCGGCGACGTCCTGCCCGTTCGCTTCGAGCGTCTCCCGCGCGGCGGTGCGGCGGGCGTCGAGGCGCAGGCGCGTCTCTTCGGTCAGGTCGTCGCCGGCGAGCTTCTGGTCTAGCTGAACCAGAACCTTCAGCTCGTTGAGCAACTCGAGCCCCATGTCCGCATAGGGGTCGTCGAAGGCCATGGCCAACGGGTCCGGGAGATCGGAAAACTCTATCGCTTCCGGATCCGCCACCGCGGGCGTGGCAGCCAGCACGGCCGCCACAAAGGCCGAGATCAAGAACCGCATGATCCTGCCTCCTCGCGCTCGATCGTCACGATCAGTTTCCACCGCCCATGGGGAAGGCGCCCGTGAAGTCGCTGGGCATCCCTGTCGAAAACTCGGCGTTCCATGCCTCTACCGAGATCGGCTCGAAGCGCGGCTTGTCTTCGGGATCGAACCGGATCGCCTGACCGGCGAAGACAGGAAGCAGCACATCGTCGCGCACCGTCACCTGGCCGTTGACGATCACGGCTTTCATGCCCGTCGAAGGGATGGCGCCGTTCTCGTAGGTCGAATTGTCCGTGAAGAGTTCGGGGTCGAACACCACGATGTCGGCGACCATGCCGGGCTGGATGCGACCGCGCTCCTGCATCGCCTTTAGGCCCGTATCGCCCAGATGCTTGGCGGCGTTGTAGCTGAGGATCGACATCAGCTGCATCATCGGGATGTTGTTTTCCCGACCGAGCCGGATCGTGGCGCCCCGGGATCCGGCGGTGCGAGGGTGCGTGCCGCCCAGCTGGTCCATCGGGAAATCCCACGGGGCATCGTACGGCTTGGCGCCAACCCCATCGCTGGCCATGGTCACGCCCTTCAACGTCAACCACTTCGCCTGGTCTGCTTCGGGCATCTTGAATACGACGACCGGCCTGGTCGGTTCGGAGGCGACGGTCGCCGTGTAGGTCTCGAGGGTGTAGTATTCACCCGTGACCGGATCCAGAATGGACTCCTCATAGCGGTTGCCCAGATCGTCGACCCAGCTCTGGGGCTCCAGAAACTCGGCATTGATCGTGGTGGAGCCTGCAGCGTAGGGATAGATTTCTCCCCAGATGTTGAAGCCCCTTTCTTGCAGCCCTGAAATCAATTCGTGAGTCACGCGCCAGCCGGGGTTGTTGAAGTGCAGGACGATCGCAGGCGCGCCGAGCGCGATCGCGTTTGTGATGAGTTCCTGCGCGCCGTTGACCTCGGTCGTGTCGTTGCCGAGCGTATAGCGTGTATGGGAGCCCGTCGGGCGGCCATAGCGTGCGCCGACCTTCTGCACCTCGAACAACTCGCGGGAAGAGATGCCCGCTCTCATGTATCCCGTGGTGCTGCCGATGCCGGGCGCGCCAGCCATCAGGCCCTTGTCGATCTCTTCGAGAATCGCGTTGCCCTGTTCCAGGGTCGGGCGCGTCACGCTCCAGCCTGTTTTCGCCCGAGTTGTGTAAGCGGCTACGGGGCCGTTTATCAGGTACTCAGCGCCGTCCGACCCGTCCAGGATCATCGCGCGGGCGAACTCGTGGCTGACCGCGCAGCCATAGTTGGCCTGGGTCACACCCGCACGCGCCTCGTACCAGGCGGCGACATAGGATCCCGCACAGCCCATCTCGAAATCCATGCTGCTGGTCAGGCCGTCGCGCAGTCCGAGGGAATAGCCGATCGGCATCTGAAAGTGGAAATGGGTGTCGATGAAGCCCGGCGCCACGATGTGCCCCGCTGCGTCAATGGTCTCCGCGCCTGTCAGCGGATCCTTGCTGATGGCGACGATGCGCCCGTCCGTAATGCCGACGTTGGCGATGTCGTCGTACAGGGTTTCAGGGTCGATGACCCTGCCGTTGCTGATCACGAGGTCGTAGTCCTGCGCGACCGCTGTCGAGGCCGCCAAGAATCCGCCGAGGACGATCATTGCCTTAATGTGTCTCGTCGCCATGGATCCATCGCTCCTGTTGCAGTGCGGCGGGCATTGCGCCCGCGTTCGTTTCATGTGTCCGACCACGTCACTTCACCGGCAGGGTGAGGAGCGGTTTCGCGCCAGGCACCTCGCCGACGACGGAGTCGAAAAGGGCGTTGAGCAGGGTGAAGCCGATGCGGGTGTCGAGGTCGTCGGCGCGGATGTAGAACCAGCGTCCGTCGCGCTCGACCGCGAGCCACGCGTCGCTCGGCCGGATGTCGGACGTCTCGACGTCCAGCCACACGCGCGCGGGCGCGCTGCGCGGACGCACGATGCCCGCCGCGAGGTCCCGCTGCGGGACGGCGACGTAGGCCGACGCGAAGCGCAGGACCTCCATCACCGAACGGTTGTTCAGAACGATCTCCCGCAGCGGCGCGGCGTCGTCGAGCACGCGCGATTGGCGACCGGACTCCGACAGGAGCTCCTCGGTCCCCGAACCGCCGGTGTCGATGATCGCGAAGGACTGGCGCTCGGGGTCCAGGTCGAGCAGGTCGCGCAGCCGCAGCACCCGTGGATCCGCCGCCGAGCCCCGCGTGAAACGGAGGAACAGCGGCTTGGACAGCTTCAGCGGCTCGAAGACGTTGGGGTTGTCGCGCGTCATGAACTGCATGCCCGACGGCAGCGCCTCGGCCATGGCGACAGGGTCGATCTTCGACATCGGGATCTTGCCCCCGGCCGCGTTGCTGTAGACGCCGTAGGAGAGATCGACCAAACCCTCGCGCAGCAGCGTCCCGAGCAGGTCGAGCGCCTCGACGAAGGCGCCGTAGCTGTCGGGCTCGTAGCTGCCGCGTTCGAGGTCGAACTCCAGGTTCCTCAGCCGATTGATCTTCTTCGCGCCGATGCGCAGCACCGACGCGGGGCTCAGCCCAGACTGGGTCAGCACCGTCAGCTGGTCGGCGCCCATGGGCGCGTGCAGCCGGCCGAGAAGCTCGCGCGAATCCGGCAGACCCCAGGTCACCGTCGGCGTCTCGGCGTAGGAGACGCCGGCGCTCAGCCCCAGCACGTTCGGCGCGCCGTCCGGCAGCGTCGCCTGCGCGCCCGCGTTGGCTCCGGCGGAAAAGCTCGTCGTCACGCTGCCGATCTGCAGGAAATACGGCGTCTCGTCGTAGCGCAGCCGAACGATGTTGAGCAGTAGCTGCTCGTTCGTCGTCTGCCGCATCATCTCGTTCAGGTCCCAATGACGGGCCTGGATGACGCTTGCCTGCACGCCGCAGCCGGCAAGGCCGAGCAGCGCGAGACCGGCGATCGCCGCGCGGCCCGGCGCCGCGATGGCCGATCCGCCCGACCTTCGTCTCGCGAAGCGCGTGCGTGACCCCGAGCCCGCGCGCCGCTTGGGGCGGGGAGGCGCTCCGGCCTTCACCGGCGGATCCACGAGTCGACGAAGTTGGGCACGACCGGCGTTATGTTGAAGCCGATCATCCACCGCGGCCCGAAGGCGTTGGGCTGCTCGACGTAGTAGTTGAGTTCGACCTGCACCTTGACCGGCAGACCGCCGATCTGCGTCGTCTTGCTGACGCCGAAGTTCAGCGGGATCGTCCAGTCGCCGGACCGCCAGTCGTAGTTCATGATCGGGGTGCTGCCGTAGGACCAGCCGCCGCCGGGCAGGAAATTCAGGAACAGCTGCATCTGCGAGGCGCTGTGGTAGCTGTCGCTCCAGCCGGCCACGTTCCACTGATGGCTCGGGAACATGCCGTAGACGCCCCAGTCTTCGAACTGCGCGATCAGCGCCTCGGGGCCGAGGCGGAGCTGCTTGCCGGCGATGTCCCCGTCCGTCGCCGTCGGCAGCGTGCCGACCATGCCGAACGCCCAGAGAAATCCGCTCGGCTCGGTTACGCCGTAGCCGATGTCGAAACCGACGTCGCCAAGGGCCGTGACGCCTTCGAAGCCCGTCGCGGAGGGAACGGGCTGATCGACCACGAGCGGGAACGCGGGGCGGACAAACAAGTTAGCCTTTCCGCCGCTCTCGGTCGGCGGCAGCGAAAAGGGGAACACCGGCTGAAACAGGAGCGTGAAGTTGTCCTGGCTGTCGGCCCCGGGAAGGTCGCCGGTGTACCAGCGGTACTGGTTCTTGAACGTCAGGCTCGCCAGCGAGTTGTTGGGATTGGCGAGTTCTCGCGCGACCTCGTCAGTCGACTTCGGCGGCGCAGGCTGTTCCTGCGCGTACGCCATGGTCGCCGTCAGCGATATGGCGGCGAACAGCGCCATCTGCGCGCGGGCTGGCCTAGCCTGCATCATGAGCTTCCTCGGGTTCAATTGGAAACCTGCCGCCGGATCGGCCGGCCATGCGGCGCGTCCAGCACCAGTTCGCCATCACGCACGACGACGCCGCCGTTCACCAGAACGGTCTGAACGCCGACCGCCGGTCGATTTGAGTTTTCGAAAGTGGCCCTGTCCGCAATGGTGGCCGGGTCGAAAACGACTATGTCCGCATCCATTCCCACCTGAAGGCGGCCCTTGCTGCGCATCTGCGGCACGCTGTCTTCCAGCGTCTGCGCCGGCATCAGCGATATCTTGCGGATCGCTTCGTTCAGCGACAGAACCCCGCGCTCGCGCACATGGGAGCGCAGAATCTTGGCGAAGGTTCCGGCCGAACGCGGGTGGCTGAAGACGCCCTCCGGAAGAGGCCATTCATCGCCCTCATAGAACCTCACGTTGCCGTCTTCGTCGAAGTAGGACCAGAACACGGAATCCGAAGCGATCAGAGTTGCGGGATTGGTGACTGAAACGTCCAGCAGCGCGAGATCCCGTGGATTGGTCTCGTCCAGGAAATGCCAGGTGACGAAGGTGCCGGGCCTGTTCGCCTGATAGTCGGCCAGCTCTTCCTCGGTCATCCTGTCGGAGCCCAGCTGGAAGTTGCTGGCCGTGGAATCCATCCGAGCGCGCCAGTCCTGGCCGCTGAACATGGCCGCGCCGACCACGGTGTTGGCGGCGCCGTATGGATAGGCCTCGGTTGTGACGTTGATGCCTTGAGCCCGCGCCTCCTCGACCAGCGCCATCGTCGTTTCGATGTCCGACAGCGAGACCGAATTGATATGGCACACATGCATATGCGCGCCCGTGATGGCGGCGAGGCTGATCAGCTCCTGGATCGCCTCGAACGAGCTCTTCGGCTCGATGTTGCTGGCGTATCGCACGTGGGTATAGGTCGGGACATTGTATTTCCTCGCCAATTCGGCGAGCTCGTAATACTCTTTATGGCCATAGCCCGGCGCATACCCGGCGTTGACGCCGATGCCGAGCGCACCGTCTTTCAGGCCCTGTTCGACCATCGACATGATGCGCCCGGACTGTTCGGGACTGGCGATGTCCGACTTCCAGTCGGTGCGACCCTGCGCGTCCTGAAAATACTCCACCGTTGCCAATGGATCGGTCTCGGTGAACGCCGCGATCCGGCTGTGGACCCAGCCCACGGAGGCGCCGTAGTTCACCGGCAGGTTCTTCTTGGCCTGACCTTCGTACCACTCGCCGACCGGCACGAGGCCGGACTCGAGCTCCAGCGCGGTGGTGACGCCCTGAATGACCTGCATCCGGTAGTCGCCGATGTTCTGGCCGTGAGAATGGAGATCGATGAAGCCAGGCGACACGACGTGACCGGTCGCGTCGATCACCTCGTCGCCCTCCAGCGGGAACTCGCTGATCGCCGTGATCTTGTCGCCGTCGACGGCGACGTTGCGAATGGCGTCGAGCCCGGTTTCAGGGTCGATGACCCTGCCGCCCTCGATCACGATGTCATGCGCGGACGAGGTCCCGGCGCCGGCGAGTGCGATCGCGAAGGTGAAGGCGAAGACCAGGCGCATGTTTCAGCCTCCCTCGAGTCTATGGCAGGCGTTGCAGGTTCAACTCCGCGCCGACTCCAGAATAGCTGCAAGGGATCGATGAGCCTTCCGCTTTCAAGGGTCAGATCTTACACTGTCGGCATATGAGCCAGGGTGTACGCGTTGAAAACGTCGGAGAATCAAAAGGTCGATGAGGTGGCGGCTTCGGCGCTGGCCCCCGAGTCGCTACGGCTATGCCGGCGCTACCAGGACCATCTGTTCGACCAGCCGGTCCTCGAGTCCGAGGTCGCGCAGATCGGCCGCGGCGCCCCGAGATACGTCTCCGAGCAAATCCGAGGCCGCGACATGCGCCTCGTCCGGTTGCGGTTCGCGCCTAAGGCCGTCACTCAAGTCGTCATGGACCCGGACTGGATCCTGCTGCTCCTCCCGCTCGCTCTTCGTGGGCGTTACGTCTTCAACGGGCTCGAAGCCCGTTCGTTCGATCTGTTCATTTCGGCGGGTCGAGATGGCTGCGCCACGTTCGGGGAGCATCGCGACACCCTCTCCGTCGGGCTGCGTCGGGCGCGGTTCGAGGCCGCCTGCCGGGCGCTGGCGGGCGGTTCGATCGACTGCATCGCACTGTCCGACCAACGCCTGCCGCTCGGCGCGGACGAGGTCGGTTGGCTGCGGCATCGTTTTCTGACGGCCATCGATGCGGCGCGAAGTATGCCGACCGTCGCAGGGAGCCAAGTGCTGTCGGAGGTCGTTGAGAACGACCTCATCACCGACATCGCCGCTGTCCTCGCGCCCCATACGCTGCGTGGTCCGCCACGCGAGCCTGCGCGATGCGACGCGCTCCGCGTCGTCAGGGCCGCGCGTCGCGCGATCGACGCTCGCCGCGCCCGCCCGCCGAGCCTGGCCGATCTGTGCGCGGCGGCCGGGGTCGGGCAGACATGGCTCCACAGGTGCTTCGTCGAGGTATGCGGCACGTCGCCGGTCCACTACCTGCGCGCGAGCAGACTCAGCATGGCGCGCGACCGTTTGCTGGACCCGCAGTCGCGTTCGGTGAAGGACGCTGCGCTCCAGCTGGGCTTTCTCCACAGCGGACGCTTCGCGGCTGACTACAGCGCCATGTTCGGGGAATCTCCCAAAGAAACCTTGTTGTCGCGGCCTGACGGTCAAGCGACCCCGTGATCGCCGTTGCCGAGGCGATCGGGGGCGTTCAAGTTCTCGGCGACGCCGGAAAGCGCTGTGCTTGGCCGTCGCCCTCCGCCTTGGAGCGACAGCCGCGACGGAGATGCCCTCATGTCCAGGATCCTGGCTCTGTTGAGTGCCTTCGCGCTGGCTGCGTGCGCGCCGTCGATCGAGCGTGACGCTCCGCCGCTCGACCGGCTGGCGGAGGCGGCGATCCCGAACATTCCAAACGCGCGTCACTGGTCCGACCGCACGCCGGCCGACATCGACGGCATGGTCGAGGAGATGATCGCCCAGCGCCAGGCCTCCGGTCTCGATCGAAGCGTCGCCGCGCTCGCCATCTCGGGCGGCGCCGACGACGGCGCCTTCGGCGCGGGCTTGATGGCGGCCTGGACGGAGCGCGGCGACCGACCTGAATTCCCGGTGGTGACCGGCGTCAGCACCGGCGCGCTTTCGGCGCCGTTCGTGTTCCTCGGACCGAACTGGGATGACGAGCTGCAGCAGATCTACGGTGGTTTCCCGTCCGAGCGCACCTTCGCCCCGCGGTTCCTGCTGAATATCCTGCGGCAGGCCTCGGCCGCGGAATCGGCACCCCTCGCAGCGCTCATCGCCGAATACGTGGATGACGCATTTCTGGCCGAAATCGCCCGCGAGCATCGCCGGGGAAGGCGGCTCTATGTTCAGACCACCCATCTCGACGCGCAGGAGGGCATGATCTGGGACATGGGCGCGATCGCCGCGAGCGGCGCCCCGAACGCGGCGGAGGTGTTCCGCGCCGTGCTGCTCGCTTCCGCCTCCGTTCCGGGCGCTTTCCCGCCGGTGCTGATCGGGGTCGAGCTCGACGGCCTGCGCCATGACGAGATGCACGTCGACGGGGGCGCCATCTCGCAGAGCGCGCTTCTGGCGGACTGGCACGCCGATCTGGCGGGCCGCTTCTCCTATTCGGCCGATGCGGCGCCCGTGATCTACGTGATCCGCAACGGCCGCATCGGGCCGGAGTCGAAGGTGGTCGACTACGATCTTTTGGCGGTCGGAGGGCGCGCAGCCGCGACCATGATCAAGAGCCAAGGCGTCGACGATCTGCTCACGGCCCATGAGATCGGTCGGCTCAGGGGAGCGACGGTCCACCTCACTTGGATCGGCGACGATTTCCAGGCCGATTATCCCGGTCCCTTCGGCCCCGCCTACATGACCGCGCTCCAGCGCTACGGCCGCGACCTGATCCTCGAGGGCCGAGCTTGGGAGAGCCTTCCGCCGCAGCTGATGACGGATGCGGAGCGGCAGGCCTCGCTGGTTCATGCGCGATGAATGCGCTCACGCGCCGGCGAAGGCTTGATCATATTCAAGGTCTAAATCTTGCGCGGTGTGGACGGAAGTCCGACGACGGGTGGGGCGGCACGGATCCTGCGGTCGCCAACCGGGGCCGACTTGCCAACTGAAGGTGAAGGCTTTGGCCCTCGTTCGGGCTTGCTCTCGTCCCTGCCCGTAGACAGCGTTCGACCGGCCGCGCTCGAATGCGCGATGCCCGAGGTCCGGCGCGCTGACGGCAGCCCCGCGATGACGTGGAGCCCACTTTGATGGATGGCGGAACGACGCTAGCGCGTTTGATCGAAAACGGCGCTCCGCTGTCGACCCTTTTGGTGGCGGCCTTCGTCGCCTGGCAACTGGCGAAGCGCTCGGGCTCCGTGAAAGCGATGATCGCGCAGCGTCCTTGGTTCGGCGCGATAGCGGACATGTCGCTGTTTCTGGCCGCGGCCCACGGCGCCGGCGGGCTGGCGGTAGCGCTGGTCGCCGCGTTTGGATGGGAGCGCTGGCAGAGCGGCGCGCAACTCGCCGTCGCGCTGCTGATCTATCTCGGAGTCGCCTTCGTCGCAGGCCGTTTCGTCGAAGCCTGGCTTGGCTCGTCTCGCCGGGGCAGGGATGAGGCGGTGCTATCTCAACTGGGCCGTACGGTTCTTTATGTTCTTTGCATGGTGATCGGTCTGCTCGTCTTTGTCGCCACCTATCACCTTGCACCCACGAAGGTATTCCTATCGGCGGGTTTTTTCACCGCCTTCTTAGCATTGGCCACGCGGCAGATTCTGAGCGACCTGGTTTCCGGGCTCGCCATGGGTTTCGAGCGCTCATTCCGCATCGGCGACTGGATACGCTTGAGCGACGGCGTCGAAGGCGAGGTGATCGACGTCAGCTGGAGGACGACACGCCTTCGGGGCTGGGACAACGCCACCTGTGCGATCCCCAACGGCGTGCTGGCGGGCGAGACCCTTACCAATCTGCATCGACGCGGACACCCTCATGCTCGATCCTTCGACGTGCGCGTGTCGGCCGACGCGGATCCAGCTCTAGTCAAGCAGATCCTGAAGGCCGCCGCCATGAATTGCCCGGGAATACTGAGCAATCCGGCCCCGAGCGCGCGCCTGAAGGACGGCGGGACAATTCCCTACACCTACTACCTCTGGGTGTACTTTCCTGACTAGCCCTCGATGTTCCAAGCACGTGACGACCTTTTCGTTGCAGTGCATCATGGTCTCCGAGAAGCAGGGTTGCAGCCGGCTGTCCCGATAGAGGAGATCCGGCATCGGCCGGTGGACGCGGGATCGCGCGAGCTGGACACCCGTGAGAACCCTGCGAATTGAGCGCCGTTGAATGCAGCCAACGGATTGAGCCTGTCTTTCGGCCCTAGATCTTGGCGATCCGGGCTGGGCGCCCCTGCCGGACGATTTCGGACAGACTCATTACATGACACGCCGCCGTTTGTGGAAGACTAGGCGGTCGAAGCTGTAGGCCATGTTGGCCAAGGACAGTTCTGCCTCCGCCCGCGTCTGACCAATGGTGCGGATGATGGGCTCGGAGTGGCTCTTCTGATGCTCGAAGACACGCTCGACGGCGGCGCGGACCGAGGACTTCCTCGCGTTGATGCGGCTATGGTCCGGGGCATCAACTTGCCCGTCGGCTTTCGGCGATGGACGCGGCTGGTCAGCATTCCATCCGCTGGCCACGTCTCGCTGCGCTGAGAGCGGTGGGCGCAGTCCGCTCAGACCTCGGAGCCGGTGTCAAGAAACTGAAAAATTAAAAGAATCACGCCCCGCAGGAGATGATGACCGCACAAGAAAAGACCCCTCCGTGGAGGGGTCAGTGGACATGGACAGCGTCACAGCCGCGCTCGTCCATCAAGGCGGCAATCGCGTGGAGCTGCTCCGCTGCGAGGCCTTCGGTCAGCGGGGCGGCGACGTTCTCGATGCCGTTCTGCGCGGCGAGCATCGCCTCCAACGGGTCGCGGCAGAGCAGGATCTCCCCTTTGCCGACTTGGTGAGCGTTGAAGAAATGCGCCTCCGGCCGGAAGCCGTTCGGGAAGATCAACTCGGGGCTCTCTCCGCCGACGGCCCGCCCGCAGTAGGCGACCAACTCCCCCGCCCAGTCGTGGATCGGGATCGCCAGCCGCCCCCGCAGGACGCCCTTTGGGGCGTAGCCCGCGCCGAACGCCCGGCAGGTCTCCTCGGTCAGGCCGAGCGCGAGGACCTTCGGGTGGGCGGGCTGCAGATGCTCGAGGGGTTTGAGGAGGCGACGCTCCCCGTTCCCCCTTCTTCTCTCTTCGGGAACTTGTTCCTGGGGACCGTTCCGGGAACTGGTACTGTCTCCGGGTACGGTTCCGCTGTCGCCGGCAAGGAAGGCCGCGGCCTCCTTCAGCCCGCAGTCCTGCACGTGGGCCGCCAGCGAGATCATGTCGCCGCCCGTTCGGGCGCCGAAGCAGTAGAAGACGCCCTTCGCGGGCGTGACGACCAGGGCGCGCGGACCGCCCTTGCGGCAGGCGGGGCAGGGACCCCGACGCTGGCCGTTGCGCTCGATCATCTTCAGGCCGAGCAGATCGGCGGCGTCGGCGATCGACAGCCGCGACTTCAGCTCCGCGAAGTCGACGTAGGCCATGGGGACAACTCCGAAATGTACGGGATCTCAATGCATTATACTGCAGACATGAGACCCATCAGCGGAGTTGTGCACATGGCCAAGGGCGAAAAGCCGGCGTTCCGGGCGCGAGCGAAGACGCATCCGGACCAGGAATTCATGACCACCATCGGCGCCGCCTGGCGCTTCAGGGACGGCGACGGCTACGTCGTGCGGCTGGAGAGCGTGCCCGTGAACTGGGACGGCTCGTTCCTTCTCGTCCCGCCGAAGGACGACGAGGCCGACTGAACGGGCTCCCCCCTACCGGACGCGTCCCTCGGGCGCGTCCTTTTCGCGTCGGACCTCGGAGATCCGGAAGCCAGGCCAGCCGGAACGGTTCCACGGCTCGTCGAAGAGATGATCGAGCAAGGCCGGCGGTCGAAAGGCGGCGTGGAACTCCGGCACGGTGCGGGTCAGGACATAGGCGCTGCGCTCCCCCATCACCTCCGGCACGAGGCTCAGGAAGCGCCGCTCGCGAGCGGCGCTGGAGAAGACGCAGAGCAGCAGCATGCCGGCGGTGAGGCCGTAGCGCTCCTTGTAGAGTTTGCCGCCGATGAAGGCGCGGTAGTCTTCCAGCAGCGAACGGGCGCTCTTGCGCGCCTGGGTCGATGTGCGGGGCTCGGTGCCGCGGTCGGCCTCCACGCAGAAGAAGCGGTAGAGGCCGCCGTGGTCGAGGCCGAAGAGCTGGTCGGGGATCAGCCGCTTGCGGCCGATCTCGACGGCGAGCGTGGCGCCGCTCCGCTCCAGGATCCGGTGCGCGGGGATGTAGTCCACGCCGGCGTGGCGGGCGGCGATATCGATCGAGCCGGTGATGCAGGCGGTCATGTACTGGTGGACCCAGTGGCCACGCGGCGTGACCGTGTCCTCAGCGAGACCCTCGTCCTCCAGAAATGCGCGCCCCGCGGGCGCGAGATCATAGACATAGGCGTTGAAGTTCGCGTTCTCCGTGGCGCGCTGCTGGCGCGGGCAGAAGAGGAACCCGCCGGCGCGGAGCTTCTTCATTTGACGTAACGAAGTATCCAGGTCGCGGTGCGTGTCCGAGGTCAGCGCATGCAGGTAGCGCGACGACTGGGGGCCGTGCCGTTCGAGGTGCTTGAGCCAGCGAATCTCGCGCTCCGTCGGGCGAATTCCCCGAAGCGGCGCTATGTGATGGAATGTGGCCCTGCCGATACTGTCCGTCGCCCTCATGCAACGCAGTATAGCATTTCACCACTCCGTCGAGGGATCCGTGTCCTCGGCTCCGGGACGCCGGCGGGGCTTTTTCTTCCGGGGCGGCGTCGTCTTGGGCGGCTCGGCCTCGTCAGCGCTCGGCAGGTTCTCCCCCTCGCCTGACGGCCCGTCGCCGCCATCGTCCTCCGGCGGCGGATGGTCTGGCGTCTTCCCCTCTCCGAGATCCGCCTGCTCGTATTCGTCGTCCCGTTGCAGCGGCTCGGCATAGCGCTCCCGGCTGCGCCGCCGGATCTCCGCAATCTCCTCGGCACTCGCCTGCGGAAGGTTCTCCAGCACGAAGAACGGGAACGAGATCGACACCGCGCGCCGGGTTACGCCACGCACCCAGACCGCGAAGCTGCCTTTGGGCTGGCGCTGCACCAGGTCGGCGTCGGCGTTCATCTGCCCCGCCAGCGCGCGGGCGTCGCGGGCGGAGACGCCGCCGGCCATCTTGATCGAGGTGTTGGCCTCGATCGCCTCCTGCAGCTTGGCGTCGAGCTGGCCGAGATACTGGTGCGCCAGCACCATGCCGACGCGGTACTTGCGCGCCTGGCTGAGGATCACGGCGATGGTGCGGTCGAAGTAGTCCTGCGCCTCGTCGATGTAGACCAGCGTGGGCGTGCGCTCCCAGTCCGGCAGCACGGCGCGCTCCTGCGCCGCTTGGGCGATCAGCGCGATGAAGAAGCGGCCGAAGATCTCCGTGCCGCTCTCCTTCAGCAGCGACTTCGAGGTGTTGATCAGGATCAGCTTGCCGGCGTTGATCTCGGCGAACATGTCGAGTTTCGAGGCGGGGTGCGAGAACATCCGCTCGAAGGTGCGGTTCTCCAAGACCTGGTAGAGCCGGCGCACGACCTGGCGCTTGGTCTGCTCGAACTCCTTGCCGTCGAATTCGCTCTCGAAGAAGTGCCGGGCGGTGCCGTCGAGTTTTTCGATGTGGACGCGGAACCGGTCGGCGCCGCCGGGCTCCAGGAGCTCGCGCAGCGTGTGGATCGTGGCGTCGGGGATGTGCAGCATCAGCCGCGTCACGTAGCGGAAGACCACGCCCTGCTTGGCGGTCATGCCGGCCTGCAGCAGCGAGCCGAGCACGAAGTCGTAGAGCTCGATGATCGAGTTGGTCAGCCGCTCCCGCTCCAGCGCGTCGTAGCCGGCGAGGCGCTCCTGCCCGACCGAGAAGAGGTTGAGGCAGACCGGCCAGTCGATGTCCTCCGGGTCGATCACCACGATCCGTTCGGGATCGACCGTGCGGGCGGCGAGCACGTTGCGGATCAAGTCGCCCTGGCTGTCGATCACCACCACGCTCTTCTCGCCGCGGGCGACGTCCTCGAGGTCGCGGGCGATGTGGAACTGCAGCGTCTGCGTCTTGCCGTGGCCCGAGCCGGCGACGATGTGGGCGTGCTCGAAGCGCACGGCCTCGGGAATGGCGAAGGGCGTGCGGAGTTCGAAGAGCCGCGCCAGCGGCGTGCCGCCGAGATAGGCCTGCACGACGTCGTCGCCCCGGTAGTCCTCGGGCAGGACCGGCGTGGTGCGGTGCGTGGCGGCGTAGTTGGCGTTGAGCCGGTCGCGCATCGGCTTGAAGTGGCCGTAGCCGGTCTCGGCGAAGAAGGGCGCGATCACCTCCGCCACCGCCCTGCCGGGCTCGTCGACGAACTGGGTGATCTCGACCAGCACGTCCCCCTCCAGCGGCGGCACGCGGCGGGCGATCGCGGCGAGGCTTTCGGAGATCGCGTGCAGCGCGGAGAGCGACATCTCCCGGTCGTGGCCGGCCTCGCCGGCGCGGGCCAGCCGGTCGCGGTAGCGGGCGGCCTCGACGGTGTTGTGCAGCGCCGGCGGCGGCGGGATCTCCCGCTCCAGCCCCTCGGCGCGGAAGATCTCGCGGCCGATCTCCAGCAGCCCCTCGCGGAGCACGCGGGGCGTGCCGGACGGCAGCCGGCGGCCGAGGGCGTCGTCGATCTCCTCGGGGCTCAGGCGCACGCGCGCGCGACGCGCGTGCTCGTAGAGCTCCATGGTCTCGCGACGGGCGATGCGCTCGGCGCGGGCCGGGCTGTCGCGATAGAGGCGGTATCCGATCCACGCGGCGCCGCCGACGAGGAAGAGCGGCGTGACGAGGATCGCGAGCGCGAGGGCCAGCGCGAGGACGATCAGCGTGCCGTAGAGCTCGACGAACTCCTGGCCCGTCGAGCGCGCCATCAGATCTCGATGACCTTGCGGCCGCCGGGCTCGGCGTTGACGTCGAGCCAGGCCTTCAGCCGGTGCAGCGCGTCGACGAGCTGCGCCTCGTAGAGCTTCGCGTCGCCGGGCGTCGCGCAGCGGAACCGGTCGGGCTTGCGCTCGACGAGGTGCTTCACGCGCAGCGCGTACCAGTCCGGATCGTCCTCGGCGCGGGCGTCGGCCGGCCAGCGCTCCAGCAGCACCGTCTCGCCGAGGTCGCGCTGGCGGATGATCTGCGTCTCCTCATGCGTGAAGTGCACCGTCACGCGCACCTCGTGCAGGGGCCTGCGGAAGAGCAGGCCGGCGCGGGTTTCGGCGTGGTCGATGGCGATGCGCATGCGTCATGATCTACCCACGCCGGCGGGCGAACAACCGTCCCGTTCTTGCAGCGGCTGACAAGCCCGCTCCGGGCGGAGACCGAACCTCCACTGCGCTCGGTACGAAAGGCCGGAAAAGGCCGGAAAAGGCCGAGAGTGATTTGCGGCAATATGCAAGATAATTCCATGTTGTGAGGAGCATTATGCTAAGTTATTTCCTATCCAGGCGGCCAAATCCGATAGCAGATCTATCTTTTGAGCAGAGCCCAGCACAACATTGCTTCGAGGATCTATAGAATAGTAAATGGTCATCGCCAAAGTTCCAGAAACAAAACTAGTCCTTCGAACCAAGATACTGCGAAACGCGAAATTGCTTTCGCGAAAAGTCCGGTGTGGCTCGTCATCAGGCAGCTGGCCCGGATGAATACTTGTTAGCGGGCTGCATACGCTCGCTAGATAGGGCGCATGCCCCTTCAAAGCGGTAACATCGTACAGGCGAGCAATGAAGGCCCGCATCTCATCAACCGTCCCAGGTGTAGACACGTCCTTACACTCAATAGCAACGACAGGGCGCCCGAATGGGACACCACCAGTCCTCCGCGCTCGTAGTGTAGAGGCTGTGTGCGCCGGCACGATGGCAATATCGAACTCGTGCTTCGCGCCACTCCTTCCGGAAAACTGGACGCCATTCCATATTTCCCACTCGCGTTGAGAGTTTTTCAATTGAAATGCGAAAACGCTCATACCATTGGCGCCTTGTCTCCTGCCTGGCAAACCGGAAGGCGAACCTCCGCGCTGAACGAACTGTCGGTTTGCGTCGCCAGGACTTATCTTGGTGCCGTCAGACCGCCTTACCCAAACTGTAGCACCTAAGGATCGCAGTTTATCCGCGATAGATGTCATAATATACAATTCGTAAACGCGACCTGCGCCATTGGCATTCTTCAGCACAGTTGCACTGCCAACGACTGAGTTTAGCGCACCAGAAATTGCGGCAATCATAGATTTTCGGTTCCGCCTAGTATTTCAGACTTCCATTCCTCAACAGCGAGACGCAGTTGATCCAACCCGCCCAAGGCATGCTCAACGGCTGGCCCGTCTATTGAGGCTTCAAGCTCCCCATCGTCGCCCAAGAGAGCCACGCCCCCTTCCGAACGATCAATACCCGCGCCTTCGTACTCCCCAATCAAACTTGAAACGGCCTCGATGGATCCCCGAGCCATAAGGAGTGTTTCCTCGATCCTCCTCACAACAAGTATGGCAGCAATATCGACTTGTTCGTCCCCTGTCCAAGGTCTTGAAAGGGTTGTCTCCGCTTGGTCTTCGTTCTCAGAACGCACGTCTTCATTTTGTCGGACTCGTTCCTGAGCGCCAGACACCGCATCTTCGGACTCGATCATTAAGTCGCCCATTTCGATGGTGGCCAATATGTCTCTCACAAGCCAATCGAGATTGGATGCCGCCAACGTTTCAAGCAATGGGAAAATACGACTATCGATCAAAAGCGAGTCCACTGTGTAAGTTGTCAACCATGCAGTTGTGGCCCAGAATAGTCTCCTTGAAAAGATCGGGCTCCATTACATCAAGCGATATCGGCCGTTCTGGCCGCGAGGAGGCTATCCCAGGACACATTCCCGGGACTGTCCGTATGAGCCTGCGCTTCCGCTAATTTTGATCGTTTGAAGGCCGACAGTCGATTCGGAATTTCGTCGCGCGTGAACTATACGACGGTTCTGGGCCGAGAGCACCGAAGCCCTAAGCCCGCCAGTCGTCTGATCTCCACACGCACCTTCCTTCGCGACCGCGTGTAATGCCGCCGACTGAACGCCCGAATCCGCTTCGCGACCTCCGGCCTTCTCTCTTCGGGAACCGTGGGCGTCCGCCACATTACCCGGCTCTCCGACGGCGTCACGATCCGCGCCGCGTAGGGCGGCAGCTTCGCGATGGAGTCGTGCAGCCCGTCCACCGGGAACACGTGCCGCAGCGCCTCGGCGTCGGCGTGCCCCGTCCGGAAGGCGATGCGCGTGCCGACGCCGCCCGTCACCGCCTCGCGCAGCCCGGGACGAAGCTGGTCGAGATACTGGTGGCAGAGCGTCAGGCTCACCCGGAACTTCCGGATGCCCGAGATCATCTCCACCAGCGTGCCGCCGCCGAAGTGGTGGCACTCGTCCAGGTACACGTGGAACGGCCGGTCGTCCTCCCGCGCCAGCGCCGCCGCGTGCAGCCGCGCCAGCAGCAGCGCGCCCAGCGTCGCTGTCTTCTGCAGCCCCAGCCGCCCCTGCGGCAGCCGCGCGATCAGGATCCTCCCGCGCATCACCGCGTCCAGGTCGATCGCGCTCCGCGCCGGCCCGATCACGTTGCGCACCCGCGGGTCGGCCAGCAGCATGCCGATCTTGTTGAGCGTCGAGCGCGCGCTCTCCCGCCGCTCCCGCTCCGACATGCCCGCGTACTCCGTCTCCCAGAAGTCCCGCACGATCGGGTCGCGCAGGTGCGCCAGCACCCGCTCGCGGAACCGGTCGTTGGTGAGCATGAAGCGGATGCCCATCAGCGAGCCGTCCGGCGCGTCCAGCAGCGCGGCGGAGGCGTTGTAGAGGTACTGGTCCATCACCGGCGTCGCGAGCCGCTCGTAGCCCCAGACGCTCTTGAACGCGTCGACGATCGAGGACGCCACGAACGGCCGCCAGTCCTCCGCCACGCGCTCGAGCATGTTGATCGGCGCGGGGTGCTCCAGGTCGGAGGGATCGAACAGGATCACGTCGGGAACCCGCCGCGGCGGGATCAGCTCCAGCAGCTGGTCGGCGTCCTCCCCGTGCGGGTCCACGTAGAACAGCCCGTCGCCGCGGTCGATGTCGGCGAGCATCAGGTTCAGCATCAGCGTGGACTTCCCCATGCCGGTCTGGCCGAGGATCCAGCGGTGCTGGAAGCGGTGTCTGTCGTCGGGCGCCATGAGGACGCCGTCCCGAAGACCGGAGGCGCCGTCGTGCGGTGGCGAGGCGCTCCGATGCGAGGCGGCGTCGTCTAGGAACCGTCCTCCCTTATTCTACAGGAACCGTCCGTCCACAGTCGTCTGGCCGAAAGGCCATGACTTCACCGGACCCACCCCCGCGGCCGCGGCCCCCGGCCGTCGCCCGCGGTGGCTCGGGCCGTCCGCAGGCGGCCTGGGGCCGGTGAAGTCATGGCGTGAGCCTGACGATCTGTGTGACGGAATGCGTTGGAACGAGGCCGCATGTTTCCACATGCGGGATACCCATAGGGGTTGGGTAGGTCGTGTGGGGGGGGTAGGCGTCGAAGGTCTAATCGGCCTGGCCGTGGAACTGGATGTCGCGCCCGTACTCCAGCTTGGCCGCTTCGCAGACTGCGCGAAGTGCTCGCTCGAGGTCGGCTGTTCCGATGTTGGCGCTCACCCACCAACCTGATGTCGTCCGCAGCACTGGCAAGTCGGGGCGACCGGGATGGACGATCTCCCGGCGCCTCGAGACGAAAGCGCGCTTCCGCGACGGGCTCGCGGCGAGTCGTTCGACAGCGTTCGGCGCCACTTGGTGCAGCGCGTCGACGACCTTGAGGAACATGTCGCCAAGCGTGGCGGCGTGCATCTCCTCGCCGAGCATGGTGAGCGAGTACTTCTCGTCCGCGCGACGGTGACGCCGTCGCGGCGTCGCCGCAGGTCGCCGGGCTGGCAGTGGCCGCGGCTCCATGTCCGCCGATGCCGTCTGAGTGGCGCTTTGATCTGTCGGCAGCTCCGTATCGACATGCTGCGATTCCGGCGCAAGCGGCGGAGCGGGCTCGACCCTGGCGGCGGCCTTCGCGATCCGTGCCACGACAGCGTCCAGCGCTTCATCGCCGCCTTCGCGCAGTGGCAGGAGCAGCGCCACGGTCGACTCTCGGAGCCTGACCGTCATCATCGGCGATTGAGGTGTTCCGGTCATCGCGCTTCCCTCCCCTTGCGCAGCGCGCGCTTCTGATCGGCAGGCTTCGATCGATAGGCCGTGATCACTGCATCCCCCAGAAGCACCACCTTGGTGCCGCGTAGACGCTCGACGCGCTGCAGGCGGTGCTTCAGACGGACGATCTCGTCGTCAGCGTCGGCGTCGGTGAGCAGCCAGGCGTCGTCGCCGACCGGGCTGGCCACCTCCATGACCAGCGCGAGATCGGCATCGCGAAGGCCGCGCTGGCGCATCCGGGCTTCGACGTGACGGGTGTATGAGAAAGTGCTCACAGCTCGATCCCCTCCAACGAAATTTCCCGCTCTGCGCGCCGCTTCTCCTCTTCCTCGCGAATTTCGGCCGGGATTTTGTCCACGAGCCATTCGATGCGCGCAGTGGTGTTTTCCTGGCCGCGAAGCTCCTCCGGCATCGTGTTCAGCGCGACTTTGACGTTCTCGACGGCGAAACGTGCCCAGGAGTCGCCCCCAGTCAGATCCTGGAGCCACTGCTGGAAGATCGGCCAGTTGGGCAATCCGCCTCTGTATGACATCTCGATTTCTTCCGGGCTGATGGCGCCGCCCCCAACCGACGTCGCCGCATCGCGAAGAAAATCGACAAACGGGTTTGTCTCGCTGGGGTCGAATGGCTCTGCGAATTGTGCCTCTTCCAGTACCTTCGCGCCGAATACGTCTCGCGCCGATATCGAAACATCTTCGCCGTAGTAGGCGTCGTCAAAGTCCATCTGCGCAACTGCGCCGTGCCTCAGGTGACGAGGGAGTTTTGCCATTGCCTCCTCGAACGCTGCGTTGGCCTCCACCAGTTCGCGGCGACGACGTGCAAGGCTCATTTCGGCGAGCAGCGTAAACATCCACGGAGCCGCTTCAACGAGGTCGTTAAACGATACCTCGTAGTGATGAAGTGCCCAGCGGTAGTTATGGCGCACTTGGTCGGGGAGGCGGATCTTAATTAGGGTGAACCCCAGATCCCGCCACTCCTCATCGCTAATTTCACTGGGCGGCTTGCCGAGTGCCTCGGGTGAAACATCAAGCGCCTTTGCGAGGCTGTCCACGGTATGGGCACGCACCTTGTGGGGCGGCGTCTCGCCGTTCTCGATCCGACTGATTGTTCTCTTGCTGATGCTGGCACCCCGGATCCCGCTAGCCTTGTCGGCCAGCGCTTGCTGGGAGAGCCCCTGCTTGGTCCTCAGGCTCTTTAAGGTCTCTGGATTGATGGTCATGACGGGCTCCTTGCGTTGCTCGCTACAAATATGGCGTCAAAATCTGACGTCACAATAGCCAATTGAGCGACGTATGGCTCATCAATGTGGCGCCATCTCTTAGAGCGAGCGCCGTCCATGATGCCGGTAGTGGCTCCAGGGTCGCCGAACGCAGGAGACGCCTGGAGCCCACTGCACTCTCTATGTCACCAGCCAGCGCCATTCGCGCTTCTACAAGCGCGAATGGCGGTCCGCGACGCGAACTGAAGAAAGTGGGGGCGGCCTGTGCACGACCGCCCCCTTGCTCCTTGGTCAGGAGCGATCACGAGTCTCGATGCGGTCCATGATCCATGCGTCGATCTCGTCCTCGACCCACCCGACCCGGTTCGGGCCGAGCTGCACCCGTTTCGGGAACAGGCCGACTTTCTCCAGTCGGGCGATGTGCTGGGGCGAGTAGCAGACCCTGTCCCGCACCTCTCTCTTCGTGAGCAGTTTCATCGCGAACACTCCGTTGCTGCGGAGCATCGCGATGCCCCTGGGTTTCCCCATGGGAAGCCCAGAGTAGCTCACCGATCGCCTAGCTGTCGACCGACCGCCCGCCGCCGCGTCTCTTTCTTCAGCCAATGAGACAGCACGTAGAGCCCGCCGCCGACGAAGAGCAGCGGGATGCCGATCGGCGGCATCCAGATGAAGACGAGGCCGATCAGCCCGAGAAGCCCCGCCAAGCCTAGCAGCACGTTCGCGAGCAGAGCCACGGGAGGTGCCTAGCCCTTCGACCGTTCGGGCGCTGTGAGCGGCGGCTCGGCGTCGAGCGCCGTCAGCCTCGGTTCCGACGCCTGCGCACCTGCCCGGACGCTGGCGCCGATATCCATCTGCGCTTCCGGCAGAGTTTGCGAGTCCCTGTCGCCGACCTCGAAAAGGTTCTCGGCCGGTCGGGTGACCTGCCGGCGATGTTCGATGTCGCCGGGCCTGTGCTCCACCGTACCGAGGAGGCGGTCGACGTGCTGTTTCGCGTCCGGCAGCGACGCGAAATACTGTTTCTCTACAAGCACGCCGTTCCCCATGGGTGCGATCGTGTGGCCGCGGTATTCGATTGCCGATTGCAGAACGGGATGGGCCTCGCCGCCGCCGAGCGTCGGCTGCTTCGCGGGCGTCTTGCCGTTAGTGGCTTCTGCATGACGAGCTCCGGCGTTCGGTTCCAACGGAATGCTCCCCGCCTGTGCAAAACTTGGCGCGGCCTTCAGTAGGCGGAGTTGCTCCTGCGCGACGTCGAGGAGCCGATCCGTCGTCTGCGCCTGATCGACGACAGCGCGGAAGGCCTGGCAGATGGCCGCGCCCAGGAGCCCCAGAAAGGCAAGGGCTATCCCAGGCATGATCGCGTACATGCCCGCGAGGCCGGACATCGACCCGAAGCCCCGGCTCGCCGAACTCCCACCAGCCAATGCGATCAAGGCGCCCAAGAGGAGCGCAACCCAGGAAATGATCTCAAGGAACCCGAGTACTGTGCGCGCGGTGGTGTAGTCCCTGCCCATGGTCGCCGCCTCCCTTTGCGCGGATCACGTAACGTCATCTTGGATGATGAACGCGATACGGCGGATCGCAAGGGTGTATTTTCGAGCCTGCATGGCCCCCACGAAAAAGAGGGGCCGGTGGCCCCTCAGTGGATCGTCTCGCAGGTTCCGTCGATGACGTCGTGCAGACGCCGTGTGACACTCGGGTCCTCGGCGACTCGGCCGGAGAGCGCGAAGGTCGCGGCGTTGAACAGCCGCCAGGCCGTCCGCTCGCCCCACTCCTCGTGCTCCGGCTCCTCCCACTGCTTCAGCACAGCGGCGATGCGCTGCACGTTGATCACGCCGCGCCGGTACATCTCGAGAATCGCGTGGTCGGCCGCCGCGTCGGTTAGTGGCGTCCGGCGGTAGAGCTCGATCACCCGGTGCTGGGCCTCGCGGCTCTCCACCAGCGGCTCGATCAGGTTCATAACTAGGCCGGGGATGTCCCGCATCGCGTGCCGGCTGTGCCGCCGCCGAACGACGTGGTCGGCGAAGAAGGCGAGGTTGTCGCAGCAGAAGACGCGGCTGCCGAAGCCGATCCCGATCGGGAACTTCTTGTCGTGGCTGTTCCGCATGACGACGGTGTCGCGGTAGCCCGTCCAGGCGCTCTCCAGCGTCATGAGGCCGAAGTAGCGCGCGCCGTCGGCGGTGAGGCCGTGGTGCTCCTCGACGATCTCGTGGCCGTAGAAGCCGAGCGAGTGGCGCACGAGATCGACGAGGCGGTGGTGCGGGATCGGCACGTGGGTCGGCGTCGCGGCCGGGGTGTCGAGATCGCGGAGCATCAGGTAGGTCACCTCATCGGCGCCGCAGTGAAGCATCAGTGTCATGGAGCCCTCCGTAGGTTCTGGTCCGGGCTCATTCTAACATTCTGAAGCAAAACGAATTTCCGTTATCCACGTTGTCACGATCGGGTTGGGCGTCAGCCGTATGCAGGGCAGGTATGAGCTCGAACCGCTTCGAATGCGTGCCACCTTCATCGGGATCGACGTGAACTGCTCTGCCGGGTGGGCTGAGGGGTGGGCCAACTTGGCATCACCCTCAAAAGTGATTTGAAATCATATATTTATGAGAAAAAATGGTGCCCGGGGGCGGATTCGAACCACCGACACGCGGATTTTCAATCCGCTGCTCTACCAACTGAGCTACCCGGGCGGGGCGCCGCTGGGCGGCGCGAGGGGGGAGATATCGAATGGCGGAGGGGCTGGCAAGAGGCCCCGGAGCGTTTTCTTGCTCCGAGGCGCCGGACGTTTCGTCAGGGGCGCGTCCGGACCCTGCGGCGGGGCGGCCCGGTCGGCTGGAAGGACCGCGGGCGAGGGCGTCAGCGGTCCGGGTCGGCGTCGGGGGCGTGCAGGGCGTGGAAGGCGGCGTCCTCGGCGTCGGGATCGTCCTCCTCGACGGCGGGGATGGCGTAGGCGCCGTTCAGCCAGCGCGCGAGATCGACGTCGGCGCAGCGCTTGGAGCAGAAGGGGCGGTAGCGCTCGGCCATGGGCTTACGGCAGATCGGGCAGGGCATGGGCGCCTCTCGGATCGGGAGGGAGGACGGGCAGGGTCGCGGAGGCGGCGCGCGGAGGCAAGGGGGCCGGGCGCGCCGGTTTCGGGAACGGGGGAGGACGAAGGCGGCGGAAGCCGGGCCTCCCCTGCGGATCGGACTGCGGGCGCGGCGCCCGGGCGCGGCCTGAGGAGGATCGGAGGCCGCCCCAGGGCGCCTGCGGCGGGCCCGGGATGCGGGACTTGCCCGGCGGGCGCCGCGGGCCACGGGGCGAAACGCCGGGGCGCGCCGCGGGCGGGGCCTCGGCCGCCGGCGGGACGGCCGACGCGGCGCCTGGCTGCGGGCTCTGACCGGCGGCGGCGCGTCGTGGGGGCCGCCGGCCGGGTCGGGCCCCAGGTTAGGCCCCGATCAGGCGAAGTCGCGGGGCAGCAGCTCGGAGAGGGCGCGGCGCTCGCGGCGGCGGGAGAGCTCGAGGTGGCCCAGCGGGGTCCAGCCGAGGACCTGGGTTTCCACCGGGTCCTCGCGCAGGGCGCGCTTGATCGCGGTCTCGGCCTGCTTGCGGTCGCGTTTCGACAGCGGCGCGAGGTCCACCACGATCTGCCCGCCCAGGCCCCGCAGGCGGAGCTGGCGGGGCAGGTCGGCGAGGGCGGCGAGGTTCGCCTTCAGTCCCGAAGCGGTGGAGAAGTCGCCGCCGGTGTTCACGTCGACCGCGACGAGGGCGGAGGTCGGCTCGACCATCATCCACGCCTCGCCCGTCAGGCCCACCCGCGGACGCAGCAGCGCGCCGAGCTGGTCGAGCGCGCCGAGGTCGTCCCACAGGCGCAGATCGCCGCGGATCACCTCGTCGGGCTCGGGGTCGACCCAGTCGCGCCAGGCGCGGGTGACGGCGTCGGGGGCGGCGACGATCTCGCCGGGGGCGGCGTCGCCGGCCTCGGCTGCGCGCGCCTCGTTCAGGAGGCCCGCGAGGGCGGCCACGTCCTCGGCGACCGCGTCGGGGTCCACGCCCTCGGCGGCGCTGCGCAGGATCGCGCCGGGGGCGGCCTCGCCCAGGTCGTCGGGGCCCAGGCCCGCCTCGGCCAGCGCGTCCTCGGCCACCGCGCGCAGGCGCGCGGCCTCGTCGTCGTCGCGGATGCGGCGGGCGACGTTGATGCCGGGCGCGTGGGGCGTGAGGATCGCGTAGCGGCCCTTGTAGAGCGGCTCGTCGGAGACGGGCGTGGCCTTGCCGGGCTCCGCATGGCGGGCGATCTGCACCAGCAGGCGCTCGCCGGGCCTGGCCTTGCGGGGCGCCTTGAGGAAGCCCTCGCGCCCGTCGCCGAGATCGAGGAAGACGGCCCCCAGCGCCTCGACCCGGCGGATCACGCGGGCGAGGTGCACGGCCTCGATGCGGGGGGTGGGATCGCTCTCGGGCGGGTCGACCAGCAGGTCCTCCAGCCGCCCGTTCTCCATCCGGGCGGCGAGCATCGGCCAGCCGGGTTCGTCCTCGAGGATCAGAACGGCGCGACCCTTCATGCGGGCGGTCCTTCCCATGTGACGGGCACGCCCGCCCCCTGCAGGAGGTTCGCGACCTCCGTCAGGGGCAGGCCCACCACGTTGGTGTAGCTGCCGTTGATGGCGGGGATGAAGCCGGCGCCGATGCCCTGGATGGCGTAGCCGCCGGCCTTGCCGCGCCATTCGCCGGAGCGCAGGTAGGCCGAGATCTCGTCCTGGGAGAGGCGCTTGAAGCGCACCTGCGTCTCGACCCGGCGGGTCCATTCGCGTGCCCCGCGGCGCAGGGCGACCCCGGTGATCACCCGGTGGCGGCGCCCCGAGAGCAGGGCGAGGAAGCGGTAGGCCTCCGCCTCGTCCGCCGGCTTGCCGAGGATCCGGCGGCCGGCGGCGACGACGGTGTCGGCGGCGAGCACGGCGGCGTCGTCGCCCAAGGGCAGGGCCTCGGTCACCGCGGCCGCCTTCTGGCGCGCGAGGCGCAGGGCGTAGCGGCGCGGCTCCTCGTCCCGGGCCGGCGTCTCGTCGATGTCGGCGGGGAGCACGGCGTCGGGGACGACGCCGATCGAGGCGAGCAGCGCGAGGCGCCGCGGAGAGGCCGAGCCCAGCACGAGGCGGGGCGCGGCGCGCATCGCGGCCGCCGGCCCGTCCGCGCCGAGCGCCTGCGGCGCAGGGGCGGGGTCGGCGGTCATCGTCTTACTTGAAGCGGTAGGTGATGCGGCCCTTGGTGAGGTCGTAGGGCGTCATCTCCACCTGGACCTTGTCGCCCGCCAGCACGCGGATGCGGTTCTTGCGCATCTTGCCCGCGGTGTGGGCGATGATCTCATGGCCGTTCTCGAGCTTCACCCGAAAGGTCGCGTTGGGCAGAAGTTCGACGACGACCCCGGGAAATTCGAGAGTCTCTTCCTTGGCCATGCCATCTCCGGAGCAGCAAACAGGGATCGACGCGGCGCACCCCTGCGCGTCGCGTGCCGGGGGGTATGGCGCCGCGGGAGAGGTTTTTCAAGGCGCCGCGCGCGGGGGCCTCGCGCGCGGGTGAGCGCGCGTGCGCCGGGCAGAGGGGGGCGCAGGAGCCGGGGAGGGCCTCCGAGGCGGGGCGCGCCGGCCGGCCGCTGCGCGCGGGGGCGCCGTGCGTGCCCGGCGACGCGTCGGGAGCCCCGCGGGGATCAGGGCCCGCGCCCGCTCCCCGCAGCCGTCCGTGGCCGGCGCCGCCCGAGCCCCGACGGGCGCCGGGTCGAGGACGAGACGGCTTCGCCGGCCGCTCGGCGATCCATGGTCCGGCCTCCCGCGAAGCGTTGCACGAGGTCGGCGACGGACGGCTCCGCGGAACAGGCGCTCGCCCTGGTGACCTAGGGGCAGGGCGCCGGCGGCGGGAGGCGGCAGACGCGGGCCACGGGCGGCGGCCGGGGGACGCGCCGCGGGCGGGGCCGGGCCAGGGGCGCGACGGGAGACGCGGCGCCTTGCGCCGGGGGCCGGGGCCCGGGCGGCGCCCCGATCCGGGCCGATTGCGGCGGCGCCGCCCTAATCGGGGCGATGTCGGGGTCTTGTTGAGACCCGCGTTGAAGGGGGCCGCGGCCCTCCCATCTCTCTCACCACGGCGCGACGCTGCGTGCGGCGCCCGAAACGTAACGGAGGACAACATGATCACCCGCAAGATCGCCGGCCTTTCCGCTCTCGCCCTGACCGCCGCCGCCGCGGTGTCCGGCCCGGCGCTCGCCGCCGGCCAGGCCAACGAGCGCGAAGCGGCCGTGGAAGTGGGCGTCCTGACCTGCGACCTGACCGCCAAGGACAACGACATCATCCGCGCCAAGACCGAGTACGTCTGCAACCTCGACGCGCAGGACGACCAGTTCGACGGCACCTATGTCGCCAACATCACCAAGTGGGGCGTGGACCTCTCGACCACCGACCAGGAGGTCATCAAGTGGGCGGTCCTGACCACCCAGGAGAAGTTCAACCCGACGATGATGGACGGCGAGTACGTGGGCGCCTCGGCCGACGTGTCGGTGAAGTACGGCGCGGGCGTGCGGGTGCTGGTGGGCGGCGAGTCCGACGCCATCTCGCTGCAGCCGCTGTCGGTCTCGGGCAAGGAGGGCTACGGCCTGGCCGTGGGCCTCGAGTCGATGGAGCTCCGCTCGGTCGATCCCTCGTGATCCGGGCCTGACCGTGATCTCCCGCCCCGGGTCGTCGAGCCCGGGGCGGGGGTTCCTCCCGACGGGGTCTCCGTCCGGGAGGGGCGGCCTGCGGGCCGGCCTCCTCCCGACGCCGTGACGCCTAGCTTCGTGAACCCGGGCTTTCTTGCGGCCGGTCGCGCACCATCCCTCGCGCCGACCGCCCCGATCGGGAGAGACGCGCCCCGCGAGTTTCTCGCGGGGCGCGTCGATTCATATTGAAATTCGTTGATGAATGCTAACGACTTGCCGGTCGTCCGGTCCCCTGCAATAAACGTTCATGTAGCGGGAAGGTCGCCATTCGCGACATTCCAGGGGCGCGGCGATTCCACTGATGGTAAACTGATTCATGAACGTCTTTCTCGACGCCATGGCGCGGCACGCGGCCGAACGCCCTGACTCGATCCTCCTGCACGACATCGCGCGCGGGACCTCGCTGACGCGCGCCACGATGGACGCGGCGTCGGACCGGCTGGCGGCCTGGCTGGCGGCGGAAGGCTTCGGGCCGGGGGACGTGGTGCTGCACCTGGGCGGCACGGGCGCCCCGCGGCTGGCGTCGAACTTCGGCGCGGCGAAGGCGGGCTGCGCCTTCGGGGCGCCCGACCCCGCGATGCCCGACCCGGTGGTGGCGGACGTGTTCCGCAAGACCGGCGCGAAGCTGGCGCTGGTCGACGACGAGGCCGCGCGCGTCCGCTTCGCCCCGATGATCCGGACCGAAATCCTGCCCCCGCCGGAAGACGCCGACCGCGCCGCGATCCCGCGGTTCGAGCGCGTGGCGCTGCGGGACGAGGATCCGGTGATCGTGCGCTTCACCTCCGGCTCCTCCGGCACGCCGAAATGCCCGATGATGGACGCGGTGGGGATGGACGCGGTGCTGGCCTGCACCCGCGCGGTGCAGATCCTGACGCCCGAGGACCGGACGCTGCTGACCGGCTCGTGGTGGCCGAACTCCTATTACGCGCTGATGGCCGAGGGCTCGACCCTGACGGTCTGCGACTTCGCCCTGCTGGGGCCGGCGGGGGTGGCCGAGACGCTGCTCGCCCACAAGATCACCTTCATGCGCATCTTCACCGCCGGCTACCGGGCGCTGGCCGCGACCGGGCTGGGGCCGTTCCCGGACCTGAAGGTGATCGCGATGGCGGGCGAGGCGCTGCGCGCCGACGACCTGCGCGACTTCGACCGGATGAGCGCGCCGGGGGCGGAGCTGCGCAACATCTACGCCTCCTCCGAGAGCCAGGTCGGCTCGACCTACACCCATCGCCACGGCGACCCGATCCCCGAGACGGTGCCGCTGGGGACGGTGGACATCCCCGGCATTCTGCGGGTGCTCGACGCCTCGGGCGCGGAGGTCGGCGAGGGGCAGGTGGGCGAGCTCGTGGCCCACGGCGCGCATCTCTCGGTGGGCTGGATGGGCCTGCCCGAGGAGACGGCGGCCTGTTTCGACATCCCGCCCGGCGACCCGGCGGCGCGGCGCTGGTTCTCGGGCGACCTGGGCTGGCGGGACGCGCAGGGGATGCTGCATCCCGCGGGGCGCAAGGACGACCAGGTGAAGATCCGCGGCTACAACGTGCGCCTGACCGAGGTGGAGCGCGCCATCGCGACCCTGCCGGGGGTGCGCGACGTGGCGGCGGTGGCGCCGGTGGGGCCGGGGGGCGTGCGGCGGCTGGCGGCCTTCGTGATCCCCTCGCCCGGCGCGCGGCCCGACCCGTCGGAGCTGCGCCGGCGCCTGGCGGAGGCCTATCCGGGCTGGATGGTGCCGGGGCGGATCCGGGTCGTCGAGGACTTCCCCCGCACCGGCCCCACCCGCAAGGTCAAGCGCCAGGCCTTCCCCGACCCGTTCGCCGAGCCCGCCGAGACCGGGGGCGAAGGCGGCCCGCCGCAGGGCCCGACCGAGTCGCTGGTCGCCGAGGTCTGGCGCGAGACGCTGGGCGCGGGCGGCTTCGGGCGCGAGGACGATTTCTTCGACATCGGCGGCGACTCGCTGCAGGCCAAGACCATGACGCTGGAGTGCGAGGCGCGCCTGGGCGTGCGCGTGCCGCTCGAGTCGCTGATGCTGGACGGGGCCACGGTCGCCGCCATCGCCGCCCGGCTGGACGCGGCCCGCGCGGCGGGTGGAAGCGTCGAGGCCGCGGGCGGACGGCTGGCGGCGCTGAACCGGCCAGATCCGCGCGCGACCCGGGTGATCCATGCGATGCACGTCGGCGACGGGAACCTGTCGGACTTGCTGCCGCTCGCCCATGCGCTGGAAGGGCGGGCCGAGGTGATCGGCGTGCGCCCGTTTACCGACGCGCCCCCGCGGCGCCGGATGCCGGCCTATGGTCGCGACGCCGCCGCGGCGGTGATCGACGAGAGCGAGGCCCGCGCGCGCGCGACCGGCGTGGGCGGCGGCGCGGTCGATCCCGCCGCGCCCGCGGTTCTGGTGGGCTTCAGCTTCGGCTCGATCGTGGCGGCCGAGGCGGCGCGGGCGATGGTGCGAGCGGGCCAGCCCGCCCCGCGGCTGGTGCTGATGGATCCGCCGGCGCCCTGGCTCGACCGGCTGCTGGCGCCGCGGCGCCTGCGCCGGGCGGCGCGGAACGAGGGGATGGCGGGCGTCACGCGCCTCGCCCTGCCGATGCTGGGCATGGCGGGTCCGGGCGGACGGCCGGCGGCGGCCTCAGCCGCGCTCGCGCTCGCGCGCGCGCCGACCCCGCCTTCGGGGCAGCGCACGCTTCTGGTGGTGGCCGTCGACGATCCCAGCGCCGAGGAGCGTCAGCGCGCCTGGCAGGCGCTGCTGGGGCCGGAGGCGGAGCTGCTGCGCCTGCCGGGCGGGCACATGGACATCGTGCGCCCCGAGGGCGCTCCGACGCTGGCGGCCGGGATCTGCGCCTGGCTGGACCGGCTCGACGGCGTCAAGGCGCCCGACGCCCCGGAGCCGCGCCCCGACAAGGCGTCAAAGCCCGCCACGCGCGAAATCGCCTGAAGGCGGGCGCGCTGCCCGGCGTTGCAGGCATAGGTTGCAGGCATCGGTTCGGGTCAGGGCGCGCGGCCGGGCCGCCATGCGCCTCCCGCCCGCTACGCGAGGCGTGCCGACGAGGCTCTTCCGACGGATAATAAGGGCGCCTCCGCTCCCGGTCTCCGGCGCGGCCGCCGCGCCGGTCAGAACGCGGGAAATTCCCGGCGCAGGTTGGCGAGGATCTGGTCGCGGGCCTGCCGGTAGGCGTCGAGCTTCTGCTCGCGCGTCTGGCCGATCCCGGTGGGATCGAGGGTGGGCCAGTAGCGGACTTCCGTGGCGAACCAGCGCGTCTGGTCGAGGGCGGCGCGCTGGGCGGCCGGCGACAGGGCCACGATCAGCTCGTAGCTGTCGATCTGGTCGCCGCCCATGGCCAGGTCCTCGAAGCTGCGGACCTTGTGGGCGGTCAGCGGCACGCCGATCTCGGCGCAGGCGGCCACCGCGAACGGGTCCACGTCCATGTCGTGCTTCACGCCCGCCGACTGCACGAAGACCCGCGTGCCGTGCAGCTTCTTCATCATCCCCTCGGCCATGGGGGAGCGCACCGCGTTGTGATCGCAGCAGAACAGGATCGAGGCGGGAAGCTCGGCCAAGGGCTTGGGTCCTCAGCCGCGGAAATGCAGGACGCAGACCAGGGTGAACAGGCGCCGGGCGGTGTCGCTGTCGACCACCGCCTTGCCCTCGAGCCGTTCCTCGAGGATCCGCGCGCCCTCGTTGTGGATGCCGCGCCGGCCCATGTCGATCGCCTCGATCTGGCTGGGCGGCAGGCGCTTCACCGCGTCGAAGTAGCTCTCGCAGATCGCGAAGTAGTCCTTGATGATCTGCCGGAACGGCCCGAGCGAGAGGTGGAACTCCGCCGCCGGGTCGCCCGCCTCGGTGCGGATGTCGAAGACCAGCCGCCGGTCGCGGATCGAGAGGTTGAGCTGGTAGGGGCCGGGCGGCACGCCCTCCTTCTCGACGTCGAAGGAGTTCTCCTCCAGCAGGTCGAAGATGGCGACCTTGCGCTCCTGCTCGACCTCGGGGGTCGGGGGGGCGAGGCCGGCCTCGTCCAGGGTGATGGCGACGAGACGGCTCATCTGGATCCCTCCTCGTTGAGGGCGGCGAGGCGCAGCCCGACCGAGAGCGCATGCGCCTCGAGGCTTTCGGAGCGCGCCAGCGCCTCGGCCGAGGGGCCGATGGCGGCGAGCGCGCCGGGCGTCATCCGGGCCACCGTGGTGCGCTTCATGAAGTCGAGCACCGAGAGGCCCGAGGAGAAGCGCGCCGAGCGGGCGGTGGGCAGCACGTGGTTGGGCCCGCCCACGTAGTCGCCGATGGCTTCCGGCGTCCAGGCGCCGAGGAAGATCGCGCCGGCGTGGCGGATGCGGGCGGCCACCGCCTCGGGGTCGGCGGTGACGATCTCGAGATGCTCGGGCGCGACCCGGTCCGAGATGGCGGCCGCCTCGACCATGTCGCGCACCAGGATCACCGCGCCGTTGGCCCGCCAGGAGGCGGCGGCGATCTCGGCGCGCTCGAGCGAGGTCAGCAGGCGCTCGACCGCGGCGATCACCGCCTGGGCCATGGCGGCGCTGTCGGTGACCAGGATCGACTGGGCCGAGGGGTCGTGCTCGGCCTGGGACATCAGGTCCATGGCCACCCACTCGGGGTTGGCGGTGGCGTCGGCGATGACCAGGATCTCGGAGGGGCCGGCGATCATGTCGATGCCCACCGTGCCGAAGACGCGCCGCTTGGCCGCGGCCACGTAGGCGTTGCCGGGCCCCGCGATCTTGTCGACGGGGGGAATCGTGGCGGTGCCGTAGGCGAGCGCGCCGATGGCCTGCGCGCCGCCGATCCGCCAGACCTCCTGCACCCCGGCGAGGCGGGCCGCGAGCAGCGTCAGCGGGTTCGCCTTGCCCCCCGGCGTGGGCATGCAGACCGCCAGGCGCTCGACGCCGGCCACCCGCGCGGGGATGGCGTTCATCAGGAGCGACGACGGGTAGGAGGCGAGCCCGCCCGGCACGTAGAGCCCCGCCGCCTCGACCGCCGTCCAGCGCCAGCCCAGCGTGGCGCCGTGGGGGTCCTGGAAGCTGACGTCCTCGGGGCGCTGGCGGGCGTGGTAGGCCTCGATCCGCTCGGCGGCGATCTCCAGCGCGCGGGCCTCCTCGGGGGGGACGGCGGCGCAGGCCACCGCGATCTCCTCCTCGGAGATGGCGAGCGTGTCGGGGGCGAGCTGCATCCGGTCGAAGCGCTCGGTGTAGTCGATGACCGCATCGTCGCCGCGGGCGCGCACATCCTCGAGGATCGCGGCCACCACGTCGTCCACTTCGGGGGAGGACTCCCGCTTCATCGACAGAAGGTCGCGGAACCGGGTCTCGAAATCCGGGGCGTCGGCGCGGAGCGTGACGGTCATGGGCCCTCCGAAATAAGCGTTCCGCGGTGATAGCGGGCGGCGGCGGCGGTCACAACCGGGGGCGAACGCGGAGAGGGGGCGGAGAGGGGGCGGAGAGGGGGCGCCCTGCGGGCGGGCTTGGGCCCGGGGGCGAGCGTCGTGGCGGACGGGATCGGGAGGCGCGGGGGGCGGGCGGGGAGGACGCTCCAGACTCACCCAGGAACAGGGCCACCGCGCCTGTTCCCCGGATCCGTCTCTCGCTGACGATGCCTGAGCGACTCGCCG
The DNA here is from genome assembly GCF_029223255.1 of Albimonas marina. Taxonomy (GTDB): domain Bacteria; phylum Pseudomonadota; class Alphaproteobacteria; order Rhodobacterales; family Rhodobacteraceae; genus Albimonas. The sequence goes on along the minus strand of NZ_JARHUC010000003.1, from coordinate 803,450 downwards.
GGAGGGGTCAAGGACAAGCCCCGCGCAGGCGCGGGGTCGCTTCGCGATCCCTGACCCCTCCCGCCGAGTCGCTCTGATCGGCATCAGCGAGAGACGGCTCCGGGGAACAGGCGCTTTGCGAGGGGGGCGGGCGTCGCGCCGGGGCGCCGGGCGCGGGCCGGGCGCTCAGTCGGGGTGGCTGGGGGCCTTGCCGCTGGGGGCCTGGTAGGGGCGGGTGACGTCCTCGACCCGCATCTCCAGCGCCTCGACCTGGATCGCGATCTCGCCGTCGCCGGCCAGGATAATGCGCAGGAGGCCCGAGGGATCCTCGGGGTCGGGGGAGCCCTCGAACTCGAGGCGCAGGACCGAGAGGGCCTGGTCGCGCTCGCTCGGGTCGATGCCGGCGGCGCGCACGCTCTCGACGTTCTCGACCAGCGCCACGCAGCGCACCCGCTCGTAGGGGCGCCCGGCGCGCTCGGCGCGGGCGCGGTCCTCCCAGCGGAAGCGGTTGAGGAACAGGGCGAAGCGGCGCTTGCGGCGCATCCAGGCGAGGTCCCCCGCCACGCCGGCGGCGTCCTGCAGGAGGGCGGAGACGACCTCCAGGTCCTCGGGGCTTTCGGCCCTCAGGCGGATCGGCCTCTCGGCCGCGTCCTCGAAACGCGCATCGCTCATGGCGGCTCCTGCATTCGACGGTGGGCGTCCGCTCCCGAGCCAGATAGGGGAAGGGACCAGCCGCTGACAAGGGCGCGCCCGGCGACGCCGGCCCCGCGGCGCCCCCCGGGAGCGCCTGTTCTCCGGAGCCGTCTCTCGCTGATGCCGATCAGAGCGACTCGGGCGGAGGGGTCCAGGATCGCGAAGCGACCCCGCCCCTGGGCGGGGCTTGTCCTTGACCCCTTCGCCCGAGTCGCTCAGGCATCTTCAGCGAGAGACGGAACCGGAGGACAGGCGCGGGCGCTTTGTTCTTCGGTGAGTCAGGAGCGGCCTCGACGCCCGCCCCCGAGCCCCCGCAAGACGGCCTCGCTCAGTCCCGAATCCGCCGCACGTCCGCCCCGCAGGCCGAGAGCTTCTCCTCGAGCCGCTCGTAGCCGCGGTCGAGGTGGTAGATGCGCCCGACGGTCGTCTCGCCCTCCGCCGCGAGCCCTGCCAGCACCAGCGAGACCGAGGCGCGCAGGTCCGTCGCCATCACCTGCGCGCCCTTCAGAGCGGGCACGCCGCGGATCTTCGCGACGCCGCCGTGGACGTCGATGCGCGCGCCCATGCGCTGCAGCTCGGGGGCGTGCATGAAACGATTCTCGAAGATCCGCTCCTCGAGCACGCTTTCGCCCTCGGCCAGCGTCAGCAGCGCCATCAGCTGCGCCTGCAGGTCCGTCGGGAAGCCCGGGAAGGGCTCGGTGATCACGTGGAGCGGCTTGAGGGGGCCGCCGTTGCGCGCGACCTTCACCCCGCGCTCGGTCTCGGAGAGGGTCAGGCCCGCCTCCTCCATCCGCTCCCACAGGGCGCCGACGGCGGCGCGGCCGGCGCCGGTCAGCTCCACCTCGCCGCCGGCGATGGCGGGGGCGAGCATGTAGGTGCCCAGCTCGATGCGGTCCGCGATCACCGGGTGGGTGGCGCCGTGGAGGGCGTCGACCCCCTCGATCGTGATCGTGGCGGTCCCCGCCCCCTCGATCCGCGCGCCCATCGCGGTCAGGCAGGCGGCGAGGTCGATGATCTCCGGCTCGCGGGCGGCGTTCTTGAGGACCGTGGTCCCCTTCGCCAGGGTGGCGGCCATCAGCGCGTTCTCGGTGGCGCCGACGGAGACGACGGGGAACTCCACCACCGCGCCCTTCAGCCCGCCCGGCGCCTCGGCATGGATGTAGCCGTCGCGCAGGTCGAGCGTCGCCCCCATCGCCTCGAGCGCCATCAGGTGCAGGTCCACGGGCCGCGCGCCGATGGCGCAGCCGCCCGGCAGCGAGACCTCGGCCCAGCCATGGCGCGCCAGCAGCGGGCCCAGCACCAGGATCGAGGCGCGCATCTTGCGCACGATGTCGTAGTCGGCGCGGTGCGAGGCGATGGATTCCGCCCCGATCGCCAGCACCTTGCCGTCCTGCAGCGCCGCGATCTCGCAGCCCAGCGAGCCCAGGAGCTCGCGCATCGTGCGGATGTCGGCGAGGCGCGGCGCGTTGGTCAGCGTCAGCGGCGCGTCGGTCAGCAAGGCGGCCGGCATCAGCGTCAGGCACGCGTTCTTCGCTCCGCTGATCGGAATCTCGCCATGCAGCGGTTTTCCGCCCCGGATCGCGATCCTGTCCATCCGCCCCTCCTGTTCGTCGGCTTCCGCACCGCGATATCGTGCGCCGCGGGGCGGTTCAATGACGCGGACCGGGCGATCCGGGGGCGAAGGGGGCGAGGATGAGGCGGGCGGCCCGCCGCGGGCGGCGGTCGGGGCCGGGCGCCCGTCCGACCGCGCCGCGCGGCGCAAGGGCGAGGCCGGGCGCGCCGCCCGGCGCGGCGCCTCCGCGCGCGACGGACGCGACGGTGCAGGAGGAGGCGCCTTGCGGGCGGGTTCGGCTGCGGCAAGCGGGCGGCCGGAGAGCGCAGGGAGGGGCCGGTGCGCCAGCGCGCGGCGGTGGGACGTGCCTCGAAGCAGGAGAGATCAGGCGGGCGGGATCAGCCGGCGTCGTCCCGCCGCCGGGCGCCGCGGGCGGCGATCAGCTCGTGGGAGCGGGCGAGGTTGAAGGCCACCTCCTCCCAGTCGGGATCGCGCGCGAGGCGGATCCCGATCCAGCCCTTCTGGCCCACGTAGGGCGGGCGGAAGAAGCGCTCGGGCGCGGCGGCGATCAGCATCTCCTGCGCGCCGTCGGGGGCCTTGAGCCAGACCGAGGCCTCGCCGTCCCCGCCCTTGACCATCGCGAAGATGCGGTCGTCGACGCGGAAGGTCGGCTCGCCCCAGCTCAGCTTCTCGGAGGTGCGGGGCAGGGCGAGGGCCAGCGCGCGCAGCCGCTCCAGCGGCGAGCCCGGCGCGGCCTTGGCGCGAGTGGGCGCGGCGGGGATGCGGGGGGCGTCGGCCTCGGACCGCCCGCGGGAATCGTCGGGGGCGCTCATGCCTCGTCCTCCCCTCCGGACGCGTCGGTCGGAGGCGCGGCGCGGGCGGCGCGGGCTCGGTCCTTGCGGCGACGCAGGTTGGCGCGCAGCGCCTCGGCCAGCCGCGCCTCGCGCGCCTCGAGGGAATCGCCCTGCGAGGCGGCCCGGCGGGCGGCGCGCGAGTCGGCCGGGGCGCCGCGTCGGGAGTCGGCCAGGGATTCGGGGCGGGATTCGGGCAGGGGCGCGGTCCCGGACCCGGGGGCCGAGGGAGTCTCGGGCCCGGATCCGTCGCGCGGGCCGGGCGGGATGGGGGCGTCGTCGGTCATCAAATCCCCCTAGCCTCCGGCCGCGAGCACGTCCAGCGCCGCGCGCGAAGCCGCGCCGGGTCTCGCGGGACGCTCGGGAAACCCGGGCGCGGCGCGGGGTGCAGCCGGGCGGCCCCGGCGGGCGCGGGCGGGACCCGCCGCAGCGGCAGGCGAAAAACCGTGCAGGAGGGGTCTTGCGCTCGGCCCACGAACGCGGCATTACCCGCCCCGCACCGCCGCAGTAGCTCAGTGGTAGAGCGCACCCTTGGTAAGGGTGAGGTCGGGAGTTCAATCCTCCCCTGCGGCACCATGCTCCTCCCATCTTCGTTCGACCGTCAGGTCCCGCGCTTCGGCGCGGGGAACGCGCGCGCCTCGCCCCTGCGCGGGCGCGTCGCGGGGCGTCGGGCGCATTGATCCCTTCAAGAGCTTCGAAAGGCTTAACGAGTCGCGGCGCGAGTCGGATTTCCGCACGGGCGCGTCTCGCGGCCTCCGCGGGGATTCGCCGACCGCTTCGGCGGGGCGCGAACCGCGCGAGGCCGCGACGGCGTGCCGAACCGCAGGCGCCCGGGGCGCCGCTCCGGCGCGGGCGTCGCCCGGGCGCGCCGGCCGGGCCGTCTCAGGACAGGGCGAAGAGGTCGCCGGTCAGGCGGCCCTCGTCGGCGTCGGTGCGCGCGTTGTGGGGCGAATCGTAGACCAGCATCAGGCGGCGGTCCGCGCCCTCGCCCACCACCTCCAGCCCCTCGGCGTTGTCGCCGCCGCGCAGGATCTGGAGGTCGAGCAGGCGGGGCAGGCGGTCGGCGCCGATCACCTCGCGGTCGAGGTCGCCGGCCTCCAGCGCGAAGACCGACTGCAGCGCCTCGTGGTCGGCGATGGCGCCCGAGAGGATCAGCAGACGGTCGCCGTCCCACGCGAGATCGCGGATCCCCTGGCCGCCCAGCGCGAGCGCGTGGACCGAGTAGCGCCGGCCGTCCTCGCGCTTGACGGGCTCGAGCTCGCCGGCCGCGGTCTCCGCCATCTCCATGCGCACGATCAGCGCCCAACCGCGCAGGACCGGGCCGCGCAGGCCCAGGATCACCTCGTTCCCGCGCACCGCCAGCCCCTCGACGTCGAAGCCGTTCTCCTTGCAGGGCAGGTCGATGAAGGGGCCGATCAGGGGATCGCGCGCGAGCATCCGGCGCAGGTAGGTGTCGCGGGTGCCGACCATCGGCAGCATCGCGGCGCGGCGCGCGGGGCCCGCGTCGATCGGATCGACGGCGCCGACGGGCTCCACCCGCCCGTCCTCGCGCTCGACCAGCGGCAGGCGACCGAGGAAGCCGCGGTTGGGGTCCCAGTCGATGTCGGCGAGGTCCTTGAACTTCTTGCCCCCGGGTTTGCCGCGCTTGAGCCCGTGCGAGCCGCAGACCCAAAGCCAGCCGTCGGAGACGGCGAGCCCCTCGATGTCCATCTCGCCCTTCGCGCCCTCGGGCAGTTCGAACACCAGGCCCAGCGGGTAGGAGCGGTGGCCGCCGGCCATCCCCGTCTCCGGATCCCAGTCGAGCCCCTCGACCGAGGCGGTCTCGTCGCAGGTCACGAACAGCGTGCGCCCGGCGGCGGCGAGGCTGGAGACGTCCGCCCAGATCGGATCGTCGATATGGGCGATGCGGTCGTGATGGGTGAACAGCATGTCCACCGTGCCGGTCCGGGCGCGGTCGAGGGGCAGGGGCTTGGCGTCGCGGGGCATGGGCCTCTCTCTGGGTTGGAGATGAGGTCTAGATGGGGCGCGGGGCTCGGATGGCGAGGGGGGGAGGCCTCCGAGGCGGGGCTCGTCGGCTGGCCGCTGCGCGGGGGCGCTGGCGCGCCCGGAAGGCCGCTTCAGGAGCTCACCAGGGAACAAGGCCGCGCCTGTTCCCCGCAGCCGTCCGTCGCTGAAGATGCCTGAGCGAGTCGCCGGGAGGGCTCAAGGACAAGCCCCCTTCGGGGGTCGCTGCGCGATCCCTGACCCCTCCCGCCGACTCGCTCTTTACGGCATCAGCGACGGACGGCTCCGGGGAACAGGCGCTTCGCGCGAGCCTCGGGCGGAGCGCCGGGCGCCTGGGAGGGAGAGGGCGGGGCTAGGAGCGTCAGGGGGATGACGCTGCGGCCTGCCTGGGCGGGGGAAATCGGACGGGGGGGCAGGGCCGCGCGAGGCGGATTGCGAGGTTTTGGGAGCGGGGCACGCAGCGCGCGCGTTGGAGCGGCGGACGCAGGCGCGCGGTCCGTCCGGGCTTGGAGGCGGTCAGGAGAAAGGGAGGCGCGCGCGGCCCTCGACGGCGAGGCCGCGCGCGAGGGGTCAGGCGGTGGCGGCGCGGGCGGCGGCGTAGGCCTCGAAGGCGTCGAAGGCCTCGGGGTTGGCCATCGAGTCGCGGTTCACCGCCTTGGCGCCGTCGACGCCGAGCAGGAGCTTCTTCACCGGCACCTCCAGCTTCTTGCCCGACAGGGTGCGCGGGACCTGCGCGATCTGCACGATTTCGTCGGGCAGGTAGCGCGGGCCGACGGAGGCGCGGATCGCGCTCCGGATCTTCTCCTGGATCGCCGCGTCGAAGGCGACGCCCTCGCGCAGCACCACGAAGAGGGGCATGAAGCTGTCGCGGCCCAGGTACTCGAGATCGACCACCAGGCTGTCGAGCACCTCGTCGAGGTCCTCGACGGCGCGGTAGATCTCGGACGTGCCCAGGCGCAGGCCGCGGCGGTTGATGGTGGCGTCGGAGCGGCCGTAGATCACCGCGCCCCCGGTGGGGGTGATGCGGATCCAGTCGCCGTGCTTCCACACGTTGGGCCAGGTCTCGAAATAGCTCTCGGCGTAGCGGCTGCCGTCGGCGTCGCCCCAGAAGTAGAGGGGCATCGAGGGCATGGGGCGGGTGCAGACCAGCTCGCCCACCTGGTTCTCGACCGGCTTGCCGGCCTCGTCCCAGGCCTCGACCCGCGCGCCGAGGAAGCGGCACTGCATCTCGCCGCGGCGCACGGGCAGCAGGATGCAGCCGCCCACGAAGGCGCCGGCGAAGTCGGTGCCGCCGGCGATGGGGGTGATCCAGACGTCGGCGACGTTCTGCTGGATCCAGTCGTAGGCCTCGGGCGCCAGCGGCGAGCCGGTGGAGCCGATGGCGCGCAGGGCGGAGAGGTCGGCCTCCTCCTTCGGGACCACGCCCGCCTTCATCGAGGTCGAGAAGAAGGCCGCCCCCGCGCCCACGAAGCTGCAGCCGGCGCGGGCGGCGAAGCGCCAGAGCTCGGCCATGTCGGGCAGGTTCGGGGCGCCGTCGAAGATCGCCACCGTGCAGCCGCGGGTCAGGGCGATCACCTGGCAGTTCCACATGATCCAGCCCGAGGCGGTGAGCCACATGAACGTGTCGCCGTCGCGGATATCGTTGTGGAGCGGGAACTTGGAGCCTTCCAGAAGGATCCCGCCGTGGCCGTGCACGATCGGCTTGGGCGTGCCGGTGGTGCCGGAGGAATAGACGATCCACAGCGGATGGTCGAAGGGCAGGATCTCGGTCCGCGGCGGGCCGGCGTGGCCGGCGGTGACCGCCTGCCAGTCCTCCCAGCCCTCGGGGCGCGGGGCGCCGATCATCGGGGCGAGGATCCGGCGCTCGAGGCCCGGCAGGCCCTCGGCCACCGCCCGGGCGAGGTCGAGCCGCTCGACCGTCTTGCCGCCGTGGGCGTAGCCGTCGGCGGCGATCAGGACCTTGGGGGTGATCTGGGCGAAGCGGCCCAGGATCGCGGTCTGGCCCATGTCGGGCGAGCACAGCGACCAGATCGCCCCGATGGAGGCGGTGGCGAGGCAGGCGATCACCGACTCGGGCCCGTTCTGGAGGATCGCGCAGACCCGGTCGCCGGGGGCCACGCCCCAGCCGCGCAGCGTCTCGGCCAGCGAGGCGGCGCGGTCGGCGAGCTCGCCCCAGCTCAACGTCCCCTCTCCGGTCTCGGAGCGGAAGCGCAAGGCGGGGGCGTCGCGGCCGTTCGCCTCGACATGGCGCCAGACCTGGTCGGCCCAGTTGAGGGTCGCGCCCTCGAACCACTTGGCGCCGGGCATGACCTCGCGGTCGATGACCCGGGTCTCGCGGGTGGCGAAGGGCAGGTCCCAGAACTCGATGAGGGAGGTCCAGAAGCCCTCGAGATCCGTCGTCGACCAGTCCCACAGCGCGTCGTAGTCGGGGAAGGAGAGGCCCCGCTCCGCCGCCAGCCAGCGCATGTAGCGCGCCATCTCGGAGCTCTCGGCGAGCTCCGCCGGCGGGGTCCAGATGATCGGCTCTTCGGGGAATTCGGTGGTCATGCGGCGGTGCTCCTCCCAGCGCCGGGGCGCCTCGTGCGGGGGCGCCCTGCGGCGGTCGGGGCGGAGCATAGGGCGGGGGCGGACGGACGAAAAGGGAGGGCGGAACAGCAGGGCGAACCGGCAGGGCGGAGGCGCCGCGTCGGGCCGGGCGCGGGCGGGACGGTCGGGCCCGCGGCGCGCGGCGGGCGTCGGCGCGGGCGGCGAGGGGGCGGCCGGGGGCGGGGCGCCCGGCCGGCGGCCCGGCCACGGGCGGGACGCGGGGCGCGCGCCGCGGGCGGGCGGTCCGCCACGGGCGGGCGCGGGGCGCGGCGCCCCGGTCGGCGGCGGGCGGGACGGGACGCCGGAGACGCGCGGTTTCGCCGGGGCGGGAGCCCCGGGCCCCTGGCCGCGCCTCAGCCGCCGCAATCCTGGCGGATCGCCTTCTCAGCGGCGGCCTTCGCGTCGTCGTAGGAGAGGCCGGGCGTCACGTCGGCGTGGTGCAGGAGGCGCAGCAGCGCCCGCTCCCGCGGGCCGAAGACGGGGCCGAGGTCGTCGTGGCCCCAGGCGTCCTCGAACAGCGAGCCGTCGCCCACCGGGTCGTTGGGCACGAAGGCGTTGAAGACCTCCTCCCGCCCGCAGGCGCCCAGCAGGCTCCAGCGGTTCTCGAGGCTGATGAAGATCAGCGACAGGTAGGACTCCGCCGGACTGGCCTTGAGGTTGTGGGTCGTCACCACGCAGGTCGGCCGGCGGGAGTGCCGCCCCCGGCGCAGGTAGTCCGTGCGGAAGTCCGAGCGCAGGGAGTCGGGCAGGCCGGAGGCGATGCTGACCAGCTCGTCGATGGTGCCGGCGTAGACGACGATCTGCGGCCGGTCGCTGGTCATCCGGTCGCTCTCGTGGATCGTCTCGGCGGGGTCGAGGCCCAGGGTGCGCGCGTAGAACTGCGCGGCGTCGCGGGCGCCGGCGGCGACGCGCGCGGCCTCCTCGCCCAGGCGCTCCCAGCTTTTCTGGGGCGGCAGCACCAGGGTGAAGCCGCCCGGCCAGCGGCGCATCCGCTCGCGCTTGCAGTCGTAGGTGGAGCCGCCGCAGGCCTCGTGCGTCAGCGCCATGTGGGCCCACTGGTTGAGGAACGAGGGCGAGAAAATGCGGCGGTCGTAGGCGCGGATGGTCTCGCAGTCCTGCGCGTCGAGATGCACGGGCGGCGCGGTCTGCGGCGGGGAGGTCTCGGAGGCGGCCGGCTGGGCGGGACCGGCAAGCGGCGCGAGGACGAGCAGGCCCGCGAGGACCGGCGGAAATCGGAACGTCATCAATGAACCCGTGGTGAATGCTGCCCTCCCATCAAGCCGCCCCGGCTGCCGGGGTCAAGCCTGCGCGCCCCCGCCGGCCGCAAGGGAACCCGCCGCCGCGGCCGTCGGGACGCCTGCGGAGACGGGCTTGGGCCGCCCCGGCGCGGAACCCGGCGGCATTGACGGGCGGGGGCGCCCGCCCTAGAGGGGGCGACTCAACGCAACCTCCGACTCAGGCCCCGGGGCCTGCGCGGACAGACGAGCCTCGCACCCCCGAGCCTCTCCTCAAGGAGACCGACGACATGACCGAGCTGCGCGACGCCGCCCTCGACTCCAGGGCCTGGCCCTTCGAAGAGGCGCGCCGGCTGGTCAAACGGTTCGAGAAGGCGCCGCCCGAGAAAGGCTACGTGCTGTTCGAGACGGGCTACGGCCCCTCGGGCCTGCCCCATATCGGCACGTTCGGCGAGGTCGCCCGCACCACCATGGTGCGGCGGGCGTTCGAGGCGATCTCGGACATCCCCACCAAGCTGCTGTGCTTCTCGGACGACATGGACGGCCTGCGCAAGGCGCCGACCAACGTGCCCAACCGCGAGATGCTGCTCGAGGATCTGAACCTGCCGCTGACCCGCGTGCGGGATCCCTTCGGCACGCACCCCAGCTTCGGCGAGCACAACAACGCCCGCCTGCGGTCGTTCCTCGACGCCTTCGGCTTCGAGTACGAGTTCGCCTCGGCCACCGATTACTACAAGTCGGGCCGCTTCGACGCGATGCTGCTGCGCATCCTCGAAAAGTTCGACGCGGTGATGGAGGTGATGCTGCCGAGCCTCGGGTCCGAGCGGCAGGCGACCTACTCGCCCTTCCTGCCCGTGTCGCCGAAGACCGGCCACGTCCTCCAGGTCCCGACGCTGGAGCGCAACCTGACCAAGGGCACCATCGTCTACGAGGAGCCGGACGGCGAGCGCGTCGAGATCCCGGTGACGGGCGGGAACTGCAAGCTGCAGTGGAAGCCGGATTGGGCGATGCGCTGGATGGCGCTCGGCGTCGACTACGAGATGCACGGCAAGGACCTGATCCCGTCCGCGGACCTCGGAAAGAAGATCTGCCGGGCGGTGGGAATGCCCAGCCCGGAGATGTTCAACTACGAGCTGTTCCTGGACGGCGACGGCCAGAAGATCTCCAAGTCGAAGGGCAACGGCCTCTCGATCGAGGAGTGGCTGGCCTACGCCTCGCCGGAATCGCTGTCGCTGTTCATGTTCCAGAAGCCCAAGACCGCCAAGCGCCTGCACTGGGACGTGATCCCGCGCACGGTCGACGAGTACTCGCAGCACCTGCGCGCCTTCCCCGAGCAGGAGTTGAAGGCGCAGCTGATGAACCCGGCCTGGCACATCCACGGCGGAACCCCGCCGGCGGACGAGATGGTCGTGCCCTTCGCGATGCTGCTCAACCTCGCCTCGGTGACGGGCGCCGAGGACAAGGCGACGCTGTGGGGGTTCCTCGCGCGCTACGCGCCGGGCGCCTCGGCCGAGACAAACCCCGGCTTCGACGCCGCGGTGGGCCGGGCGGTCGCCTACTACCAGGACAAGGTGAAGCCCACCCGCGTCTTCCGCGAGGCCACCGCGCAGGAGCAGGCGGCGCTGGCCGACCTCGCCGCCCGCCTGCGGGGCTGGCAGGGCGAGGCCTCGCCCGAGGCGCTGCAGGACGAGGTCTACGCGGTGGGCAAGGACCACGGGTTCGAGAACCTGCGCGACTGGTTCAAGGCGCTCTACGAGGTGCTGCTGGGCGCCTCCCAGGGGCCGCGCTTCGGCGGGTTCGTGGCGCTCTACGGCGTGGCCGAGACGGCGGCGCTGATCGAGCGGGCGCTGAAAGGGGAGCTGGTGGAGGCGGCCTGACGGCGGCGTCCCCCGACCGGCGAGCGAACGTCCGAAAGCCGCGCGACCTGCGCGGCTTTCGTCGTTTTGGAGAAGGGGCGGTCTGCAGGCGCCCTGCGGGCGGGCTTGGGCCTTTGGGGTCGGGCGTGCCTGGAGGGGCGGGCGTGGCTGCCTCCGGCGGGCTCCTGACTCACCAAAGAACAGGGCCGCGCCTGCTCTCCGGATCCGTCTCTCGCTGATGGATGCCTGAGCGAGTCGGGCGGAGCGGTCAAGGACAAGCCCCGCGCAAGCGCGGGGTCGCTTCGCGATCCCTGACCGCTCCGCCCGACTCGCTCTTTCCGGCATCCGCGAGAGACGGCTCCGGAGAACAGGCGCTTGGCGACCCGCTGCGGGCGTCGCGCCGGGGCGACAGGTCTGCGGGCGGGGGGAGGAGCGGCGGTCGGGGGCGGGGGACGGCTGGGACCGGGCGCCGGCTTCGCGGTGCGCCGCGGGCGGGGGCTCGGGGTCGGACGGGACGGGGGACGCGGCGCCTCGACGAGCGGAGGGCGGGCGTCAGTCGTCGCCGGGGATCAGGCCGAGGCCGCGCAGGTAGACCATGGCGCCGGTCTCGAGCAGGTCCTCGGGCGAGATCGAGGCGCGCTGGCCGGCGCTCTCGCGCGCGAACAGCTCCACGACCCCGTGGGAGAGCGCCCAGATATGGTAGCTCATCATCTGCACCGGCGGGCGCTTCTCGGGCGGCAGGCGCATCACCAGCGCCTCGGAGGCCGCGCGCATCACGCCCATCGCCCGGTCGGAGGCGGCGCGCAGCGCGGGGTCGGCGTGGACGGCCACGCCGCTCTCGAACATGGCGATATACATGCCGGGCTCGCGCCGCGCGAAGTGGAGATAGGCGCGGCTCATCTTCTCGAACGCCGAGATCGGGCTGGGCTGGCCCTTGTTCCAGGCCCGCTCCAGCAGGTCGGCGAAGAGGTCGAAGCCGCGCCGCGCCATCTCGGCGATCAGGTCCTCGCGCCCCTTGAAGTGGCGGTAGGGCGCGGCGTTGGAGACGCCGGCCTCCCGCGCCACTTCCGCCAGGGTGAAGCCCTGCGGGCCGCGGGAGGCGATCAGCGGCAGGGCGGCCTCGACCAGCGCCTCGCGCAGGTTGCCGTGATGGTAGCCGCGTCGCGCGCGGCCGCCGTCCTCTCCCTCGCCGCTGGGTCCCGTCGCGTCGGTCATGGGGCCTGTCTTACTTGGCCCGGAGCCGGGCGCCAATGCGCCCCGCGCGGGCGCCGGCCGCGCAGGCTTGAACCGCTCGTTAACCCGGCCCGACTAGGGTCGCGCGCGGGCGACGGCCCGGCGGCCGCGGGCCGCCCGGTCCGGGGCGTCGGACGCACTGGCGGAGGGGACCGCGCGGCGGAATGGACGGCTGGCAGCGACGGGTGGAGGAGGAGGCGCGCGGGCTGGCGCGGCTGCTGCCCCTGGTCCTGGCGATGGACTTCAAGGTGGGCACGGCCGAGTTCAGCCGCCATGCCGCGACCCTGCTGGCGCGCCTGCGGCACATGTATTTCCTAGAGACCGGCGCGCTGGGCTTCCTGCGCGTCGCAGCCTCCGGCCTGCCGGCGCCCGACGCCGAGCGCCGCCGCCTGCGGGCAGATCACGGCGGCTTCGACGCGGCGGTGGAGCGGGCGGCCGAGGCGCTGAAGCTCGCGGCCCGCCGCCATGACGCTCCCCTGGGGATGGAGGCGCTGGCGGTGCTGACCGACATGGTCGAGGATCGCACCTGCATCCGCGACTCGATCCTGGGAATGCTGAGCTCCTACGGCGGTCCGCTGCTGGACGCTCAAGGCCGGCGGGACGACGCCGCCTTCATCCTCCAGCGGATCGAGACGCTGGCCCCCCGCTTCCAGGAGGCGGAGGCGCGGCTGCGCCAGCATGCACGCGATCGGGGGCTTGCCCTGGAAGCGGAAGAGAGCTGGGGCGGCGCGGCGGGAGAGGTCCCGGATGCGGACGCGGCGGATTCGGAAGCCGCGGACCGGTCCGCGCCGGTCGGGGACGCGCCGCGCGGCGAGACGGCGGCCGGTGTCGCCGGACCGTCCGGCGGTGGACGGGAGACCGGCGCCGGGTGAGGCGGGCGGAGCGTCTCCGCCCGGCGGGCTGGCGCCGGACGAGTCGGCGCGGCGCAGGACGACCGGGAGGACTGGGGGCAGGGGGCGCGAGCGCAGGCGGACGGCGCGCGGGACGCGCCGGTCGGGGCAGGGGAAGGGCGCCGTCGCGGGCGGCGGCGGCGCGAGGCGTCCGGCGGCGGAGCGGTCGCTTTGCGGGGACCCGAGCTCGCCCGGGACGTCCGAGGCCAACGAAATCAGATGCTTGCATGGAATGTGGGCCGCAAGGCGCCCCCCGGGACGCCGCACGGTCGTGCAATCGGCTTGCGATGGCCGCCGCGCGGCCCTTGGGCGGCCTCATTTTTCGACAGGGTGAGCGTCGGAGCCGACGCCGCGTCGGCCGCACCGGAATCAAGCGAGGAGCTCGACGCCATGACCGCGATCCCCACCGCCCGCCCGACCGCCCGTCCGACCCGCGCGCTGCGCAGCCTGCGCGCGCCGGTCGTGGCGCTGTGCGCCGCCGCCACCCTGACCGCCTGCGCCAGCGGGCAGGGCCCCTCGGACAACCAGCTCGCCGGCGCGGGCGTGGGCGCGGTGCTGGGCGCGGGCGCGGGCATGCTGGTGGGCGGCGACGACCGCCGGAACGCGCTGGTCGGCGCGGGCATCGGCCTGCTGGCCGGCGCCGCGGTGGGCAGCTACCTCGACCAGCAGGAGGACGACCTGCGCCAGGACCTGTCGGGCACCGGCGCCGACGTGAAGCGCGTGGACGACGCGCTGCTGGTCACCCTGCCGGGCGGCGTCACCTTCGACACCGACTCGACTGTGGTGAAGCCGGAGTTCAAGCGCCCGCTGAACCGCGTCGCCAAAACCCTGCAGAAGTACCCGTCCTCCTACGTCGACGTGATCGGGCACACCGATTCGACCGGCGAGAAGGCCTACAACAAGAAGCTCTCGAACCAGCGCGCCAAGGCCGTCGCCTCGGAGCTGATCGACCGCGGCGTGAAGCGCGCGCGCATCGAGTCCTACGGCCGCGGCGAGAACCAGCCCGTCGCCTCGAACGAGACCGCCGAGGGCCGCGCCGCCAACCGCCGGGTCGAGATCCTGATCGTCCCCGCGACCGACTCGTAAGCGCGCCGGCCTCCGGGCCGCGCCGCACGACCGTCGCCGCCGGCGCCTGAGCGCGCCGGCGGGACCCTCCCTTCGGGGCCGCGTCCGTGGACGGGCGCGGCCCCTTGCAGACCGGCGCCGAGGCCCCTCCCGTCGCACCCCGGGGCCGGGGCGCCGGGCGACGCACGCCCGCGGCTCTACCGCGCGGCGTGCGTTCTCGTTTCAGGACGGGGCAGTTCAGGGCGGGGCGGTTCCGGACCGCGCCCCTCGCGCCCTGCGCCACGTCGCCGGCGCCGCGGGCTTGCGCCGCGCGGTCCATGGGCTAGGTGTGAGCCTTCGCCTCTGCGGGCCCCGCGGCCCGACCCGACGCAAGACGCCCCGACCTCTCGACCGGAGACCGCCATGCGCCCCCGCCGCCCGCGAGCCCGTTCCGGCCCCGCTCCGCTCCCCCTGCGCGTGCGGGAGGGACGGCGGTGAGCCCGCGCGACGGGCTGCGTCCGGCGCCGGCGGAGGCGGAGCGGGCGCCCCTGCGCGCCCCCCCCGGCGTGCCCGAGGACCTGCCCGAGGCGGCGGCGCCGGCGACGCTGCCCTCGCGCCGGCGGCTGGCGGTGGAGTTCGGGGTGCTGTTCGTGGGCCTGCCGCTGGCGCTGGCATTCGGTCTGCCGCCCTCGATCATGTGGACGCTGCTGGCCTGCAGCTTCGCGCTGGGGCTGGCGCTGCTGGCGATCACGCCGGGGTTCCGCTTCGCGGAGTTCCTGGAGGGGTCGCCCTCGCCCGGGATCTGGCCGGCGCCGGTCTTCGCCGTGGCGACGGGGGCGGCGATCTGGACGCTGACCCTGTGGCTGATCCCGCAGGCGATGTTCTGGATGCCCATCGCCATGCCCGACCTGTGGCTGATGATCCTGCTGCTCTACCCGATCCTGTCGGCGCTGCCGCAGGAGGCGCTGTTCCGGGTGCTGTTCTTCCGCCGCTACGGCGCGCTGTTCCCCTCGAAGGCGGCGGCGGTGACCACCAACGCGGCGGTCTTCGCGCTGGCGCACCTGTTCCTGTGGAACGGGGTGGCGCTGATCCTGACGGCGGCGGGCGGGGCGATCTTCGCGCTGGCCTACCTGCACGGGCGGGGGCGCAACTTCTGGTTCCCGGTGCTGCTGCACGCGATCGCGGGCTGGCTGATCTTCACCATCGGCCTGGGCCGGTTCTTCTATCACGGGGCGGTCCCGACATGACCGGACCGGGAGGAGAGACCGACGACGCGCCCGAGCCGGAGGGGGACGACGCCCCGCGCCCGGAGGGCGACGATGCCGAGCGCCCGAAGGGCGGCGACCCCCTGCGCCTGGACGACGAGGACACGCTGCGCCTGAACCTCGGCGACGCCCCGCGGCTGGAGGGCGGCGAGGCGCCGGGCGGGGAGGGCGACGATCCCGAGGGGCTGAAGCGCTTCCTGGAGGGCGACCGGTTCGAGTTCCGCCTCTCGGGCGGGCGCGGCTTCATCCTGGACTTCGAGCAGGGGCGCGACGTCATCAGCCTCGAGGGGCTGGGCCTGACGCCATGGGACCTGCTGCCCTCGATCCGCGGGCGCGACCTGGTGCTGAGCTTCGACGGCGGCGAGGTGGTGCTGCGCGGCGCGGCCGGCGTGCACCTGACCCAGTGGGATTTCCGCTACTGACGCCGGCTCAGAGCGCGCGCTCGAAATAGACCAGCAGCTCGCACAGGTTCTCGGGCGGGTCGTAGTAGGGCCCGCGCTCGACGAAGCCGCTGCGGCGGTAGAGGGCCTGCGCTTCGACCTGCAGCCTGCCGGTGTCGAGGCGCATGGTCCGATAGCCCCGCGCGCGGGCGAGGTCGCACAGCCCCTCGACCAGCGCCGAGGCGACGCCGGTCCCGCGGGCGAACGCCTCCACGTACATGCGCTTCATCTCGCACAGGCCCGGCTCGGGCAGGGCGCGCAGCATGGTGCAGCCGGCGAGGCGCCCGTCGAGGAAGGCGAGCAGGATTGCGCCCTCGGGCGGGGCGTGGAGCGTCGGCAGGTCCGCCATCAGCGGCGCCCAGGCGGCGTCGCCGTAGTAGTCGCCCACCACCACCGGATGGTCCGCGTAGCGCACCCGCAGCCAGTCGCGGAAGGTCTCGCACAGGGCGCGGGCCCGGTCGTGGTCCTCGGGCGCGAGGGCTTCGCGAAGCTCGATCCGGGTCATGCGTCTCCTCCGGCCCCGGCGGAGGCGGGGCGTCGGCCATGGGGAGGGCGCGCTGGGGAAAAGGTCAAGGGCGCGCCCGCGCTGCGGTTTTCCAATCGGGGACAAAGTTTCCATTGGCCACGGGTCGGGCGGAGTTCCTATGGTCCGCCCCGGTCGCGACCCGGCCCGGCGCGGCGACGCGCGGGGCCGGGCCGTCCGGTCCGCATCGCGCGGGGGAGGCGGGCGGCCGCTCCCCGGCGCCTGGAACGGGAGACGACGCGGGGCGGACGGTGGGGAAGCCGGCCGGCGCGCGACGACCCTCCCGCGCCCCGTCCGCCTGTTGGGAGGCGGACGGGGCCTGCGGGCTCAGGCGGCGGCGCGGCCGGGCAGGGTCAGGACCAGCGGGCCTTTCGCCGTCGCCACAACCGTATGCTCGTACTGGACGACCGGGGCGCGGGGGCGGGCGTGCAGGGTCCAGCCGTCGGCGCCCTCGGTCGCGTGGCGGGCGCCGGTGGACAGGAAAGGCTCCACCGTCAGCACCAGCCCCTCGTGGATCCGCCGGCGGTCGCCGCGGGTGGGCCAGGTCGCCACCGTCTCGGGCCATTCGTGCAGCGAGCGGCCGACGCCGTGGCTGGCGAGGTTGGTCACCAGCGTGTAGCCGCGCTTGGCCGCGAAGCGCCCGATGGCCTGGCCGATCCCGGCGAGGGGGCGGCCGGGGACCACCTGCGCCACGCCCAGCTCCATCGCCCGCCGCCCGTCGCGGCGCAGGCGCGCGTGGGGGGCCTCGGCGCCCCCGCCGGCGGGCAGGGCGAAGCTCGCCCCGGTGTCGGCGAAATAGCCGTTCTTCGAGGCGGAGACGTCGATGTTCACCAGGTCCCCGGGCACGAGGATCCGGGGGCCGGGGATGCCGTGGGCCACCTCCTCGTTCACCGAGATGCAGGTGGCGCCGGGGAAGCCGTAGCTGCTCTGCGGGGCCGAGACGGCGCCCTCGCGCGCCAGCAGCGCGGCGCCGATGGCGTCGAGCTCGGCGGTGGTCATGCCGGGCGCCATGGCGCGGGCCATGGCCTGCAACGTCTCGGCGACGATGCGCCCGATCTCCTTCAGGCCGAGGAGCTCGTCTTCGCGGGTGATGGTCATGGCGGGGAAGATCGTGCGACGGAGGGGCGTTGTCGAGAGGCGGCGACGCAGGCGCGCGTCGTCCGCGCCCGCCTCAGGCGGTCCCGCCGGGGCGGGCCGGCGGGGCGGCGGTCGAGAGCGCCTCGACCAGGCGCGCGCGCAGGGGGGCCACGTGGGGGTTGGCGCGGGTCACCGCCTCGAACACCTCCGGCGCGTCGTCGAGCACCATGGCCAGCGCCTCGCTCATGAGCTCGAAGCTGCGGGTGCGGATGCGGGGGCGCTCGCCCAGGCTCGCGAAGGCGTGGGCGAGAAGGTGCGTCAGGCCCTGGCTCAGCGCCGCCTGGCGGTCGTGCTCCTCGGGCGTGGCGCGCAGCACCTCAAGGCCGAGGCGGCGCAGGAACCGCGCGAGGCCGCGCCAGCGCCGCCCCCGGATCGGGCAGAGCACGATCTGCCGCCCGGCGAGCCCGTCGCGCGCGCTCTGCGGGCCGAACATCGGGTGGGTGGCGAGGATCTCGACGAAGGGCGGCAGCAGATCGCGCAGCAGGCGCGCGGGCGCCTCCTTCACCGAGCAGACGTCGAGCACGAGTTGACCGGGGCGCAGGTGCGGCGCGATCGCGCGCAACACCTCGGCGAGCGCGGGCAGGGGCACGGCCAGCACCACGATCTCGGCCGACAGGCCCGAGAGGTCGGGGACGGGCCGGAAGCCCGCGGCCTCGGCCTCGGCCAGCGCCCGGGGGCTGCGGTCGTGGACGCAGACGGCGGCGTGGGGGGCGAGGGCCTCGGCGACCAGCCGGCCGAAGGCGCCGAAGCCCACCACCGCCACGGAGGCGGCGGGCGCATCGGCGGGGGCCGGCGCGGGGCGGAAGTCGGAGGGGCGGGGCGATGCGTTCATGGTCCTGGTCCGGAAACTTGGGGCCAGGGGTCATGAGGCTCGACGGTCGACCGCTGGCGCGAGGGCAGCGGGAGACGACGATCGGTCCGCTGCTAGGGCAGCGGGCGATAGCTGACGGCGAAGAGGGTCGCGGGCGTCGAGGTCATGGCGCGGCTCTACCCCCGCCCGGCCGGGCCGTCAACGGCCCTGCGCAGCGCGCCCCGGAGACCGGCCCCGCGGCGTGGCGCGACGGCGACGCCCACGCGACGGGCGACGCGGCGACCCCGGAGGCAGCCGGGCGCAACCACCCCCCCGACGGATGCGGAGGGCAGAGACGACGACGCCCCCGCGGAGGCTCCGCGGGGGCGTTCTCTCGCGCCGGGCCGGGCGCCGGGCCTGGCGGCCGGCGTCCGGGGGCGTTCCGGGGTCCGGGTCAGCCGGCCTTCGCCTCCTGGGGCGCGACCGACTTCTCGCGGCGCACCTGCAGGCGGTTCAGGGCGTGGACGTAGGCGCGGGTGGCGGCCAGGATCGTGTCGGTGTCGGAGGCGCGGCCGGTGGCGATGCGCCCGTCCTCCTCCAGCCGGACCGAGCAGGTGGCCTGCGCGTCGGTCCCCTCGGTCACCGCGTGGATCTGGAACAGCTGCAGCTTCGCCTCGTGCGGAACGATCGCGCGCACCGCCTTGAAGCAGCAGTCCACCGGGCCGTCGCCGGTCTCGGTCGCGGACTTCTCGACGCCGTCCACCACCATGGTCAGCTCGGCCTTCGGCGAGCGGGTGGTGCCGCAGGTGACCGCCAGCTCCTTCACCTCGAAGCGCTGGGGGGCGCCGTCGGCGCCGGTCTCGGCCATCAGCGCCAGGATGTCCTCGTCGTAGACTTCCTTCTTGGTGTCGGCCAGGGCCTTGAAGCGCACGAAGACGTCGTTCAGCTGGTTGTCGCCGACCTCATGGCCCAGCTCGCGCAGCTTGGCGCGGAAGGCGGCGCGGCCGGAGTGCTTGCCCATCACCAGGCTGGATTCGTTCAGGCCCACCATCTCGGGACGCATGATCTCGTAGGTGGTGGTGTCCTTCAGCATCCCGTCCTGGTGGATGCCGCTCTCGTGGGCGAAGGCGTTCTTGCCGACCACGGCCTTGTTGTACTGCACCGGGAAGCCGGTGATCTGGCTGACCAGGCGCGAGGCCTGCATGATCCGGGTGGTGTCGACGCCGTTGGTCCAGGGCAGGATGTCATGGCGCACGCGCATCGCCATCACGATCTCCTCCAGCGCGGCGTTGCCCGCCCGCTCGCCCAGGCCGTTGATCGTGCACTCCACCTGCCGCGCGCCGGCCGAGACGGCGGCCAGCGAGTTCGCGACGGCCATGCCCAGGTCGTTGTGGCAGTGGGTCGAGAAGACCACGTCCTCGATCCCCGTCACCCGCTCGCGCAGCATGCGGATCAGGGCGGCGCTCTCCTCCGGCGCGGTGTAGCCGACGGTGTCGGGGATGTTGATGACCTTCGCCCCGGCGTCGACGGCGACCTGCACGGCCTTGACCAGGAAGTCATGCTCCGAGCGGGTGGCGTCCTCGGGCGACCACTGCACCTCGTCCACGAACTTGCGCGCGTGGGTGACGGCGAAGTGGATCTTCTCCAGCACCGCCTCGGGCTCCAGCTGCAGCTTGCGGGCCATGTGGATCGGCGAGGTGGCGATGAAGGTGTGGATGCGGTTCGTCTTGGCCTTCTCCACCGCCTTGGCGGCGCGCTCGATATCGGCGGCGCCGGTGCGGGCCAGGCCGCAGACGGTGGCCTTCTCGACGATTCCGGAGATGGCCGAGACGCTCTCGAAGTCGCCCTCGGAGGCGATGGGGAAGCCCGCCTCGATGATGTCCACGCCCATCTCGTCCAGCAGGCGGGCGACCGACAGCTTCTCGGCCAGGGTCATGGTGGCGCCGGGCGACTGTTCGCCGTCGCGCAGGGTGGTGTCGAAGATCTGCACGCGGTCGGACGCGGGAGCAGGAGCGGTCATGTCGGTGATCCTTTGCGCTTGTGCCTGAGACGGACCGGCCGGGAAATCAGCCGAGGCTCCGTCGGGTCTGCGCGGCGCGTCGCGAACGTCCCCTGAGCGCGCGCGCCGCAGATCCCGGCACGCTCAGGGGCGCGTAAGGAGAAGGAGGTCGAGGCCGCGGAGGACGCGGATATGCGCGCGCGCCGGAACGCCGGGCGCGAAGGGCGCGCGGGCGTCGGCGGGGGCGATATGGGCGTCGGTGACCATAGGCGGGCTTATACACGCGTCGCGCCGGGGAAGAAAAGCGCGAAATCGCGGCGTCGGGCGCCTCGGCGTTGACGCTCTGGAAAGCATATCGGCCGATGGTCCCGCCGCCGAGACCTTGGATCGCAGCGGAGCCGCCGGATGTTCAACTTCACCATCGTGCATCGTTTCGCCCTCGCCGTGGGCGTGCCGCTGCTGTTCATGGCGGCCTTCGCCGCCGTGACGGTGCAGGACGCCTGGAGCCGGCGGGAGGCGGCGCAGGAGGTGGGCAAGGGCGTGGCCATGATGCGCGCCGCCTCGAACCTGGTGCATTCCCTGCAGAAGGAACGCGGCGTCTCGGCGGGCTTCATCGGCGCGCAGGGGCAGGGCGGCTTCGCCTCGCGCCTGGCCGCCGTCCGCGGGGAGACGGACGCGGACCGCGCCGCCTTCGCAACCGCGGTCGACGCCTACCGGGAGGAGGGCGGCGCCCAGGCCGCGCTGGACTCGGCCGCGGCCGCGATGGCGCAGCTCGGCGCGCTCGCCGCCGCCCGCCAGGCGGTGGACGCCCTGACGATGCCGCTGCCCGAGATGGCCAAGACCTACACCGGCGGCATCCGCGACCTGATCGAGGTTGAGAGCGACCTGCGCGCCTCCCTCGACTTCCCCGCCGGCGACCGGCTGATGGGCGTCTACGCCGCCCTGGTCGAGGCGAAGGAGGCCGCGGGGCTGGAGCGGGCGATGGGCGCCAACGGCTTCGGCGGGGGCCGGTTCGAACCGGCGGTGTACGCGCGGTTCACCGATCTCGGCATCCGCCAGTCGGTCCACCTCGACACCGCCCGCGTGGCCGCGGAAGGGGACCTCGCCGAGACGATCGCGGCCTTCGCCGCCTCGCCCGCCTCGCAGGAGGTCGAGCGCCTGCGCGCAGCCGCCGCCGACGGCGTGCGCCTGGGCTTCCTGGCCGGCGTGACGGGGCCGGAGTGGTTCGACGCCGCGACCCGGCGAATCGGGGAGCTGAAAGCGCTCGAGGACCAGGTGGCCGACCGCCTGCAGGCGGCCGCGGCGGGCGTCACGGCGCAGGCCGACGGACGCCTGGCCACGACCGTCGGGGCGATGCTCGTCACCTTCCTGGCGGCCGCCGCGGTGGCCTTCGTGCTGGCGCGCGGCGTGGTCGGGCCGATCCGCGCCCTCTCGCGGGTGTTCGAGGCGCTCAACTCCGGCAAGGACGTCGATCTTCCCCCGGGCGTCACCGCGCGCAAGGACGAGGTCGGCGTGCTGGCCCGCACCGCCGAGGAGACGCAGCGCCTCGCCGACCGCATGCACCGCATCACCACCGCGCTCGACGTCTCCGAGGCGCCGATCGTGGTCTGCAACGCGCGTTTCTACATCACTTACGCCAACCCCGCCTTCTCGAAGATGATCGAGCCCTCGCGCGGCTACTTCGCCTCGATGGGCTCGGACATCGACGGCCTGGCGGGCAAGAAGATCGACATCTTCCACAAGGACAAGGCCCGCATCCAGCAGATGCTGGAGGGGCTGACCGGCCGCCACCATTCGACCATCAGCTTCGACGAGCGGATGTTCGACGTCTCGGCCTCGCTCATCGTCGACCGCAACCGGCGGCGGCTGGGCTACGTGATCACCTGGGACGACGTCACCGACAGCCGCCGGCTGGAGACGCAGCTGCGCGAGGTGCTGACGGCGGCGGCGGACGGCGACTTTTCGCGCCGCATCGACACCGACACGCAGGACGCCTTCCTGCGCGACGTGGGCGGCGGCATGAACCGCATCTGCGAGATCGTGGCCGCCTTCTCGGCCGACGTCGACGCCTCGGTGCGGGCGCTGGCCGAGGGCGACCTGACCCGCCAGGTGCAGGGCGAATACGCGGGCGTGCTGGGCCAGCTCGCGCGCGGCGTGAACGAGACGACCGAGCGGCTGGACACCCTCGTCTCCGAGATCAAGTCCGCCGGCGGCCGGGTGCGCGGCGCCTCCGAGGAGATCGCCTCGGGCGCGGGCTCGCTCGCCGAACGGGCCGAGAGCCAGGCCGCCGCCCTCGAGCAGACCGCCGCCCTGATGGAGGAGATGACCGGCTCGGTGAAGGCCAACGCCGACGCCGCCTCCGAGGCGCGCAGCGAGGCGACCGACGCCGACCGCCGCGCCGACGGCGGGCGCGTGGTGGTCGACGAGGCGGTGGAGGCGATGGGCCGCCTCTCCGAAAGCTCCCGCCGGATGGGGGAGATCGTGGACGTGATCGCCTCGATCGCCACCCAGACCAACCTGCTCGCCCTCAACGCCGCGGTGGAGGCTGCGCGCGCCGGCGACGCGGGCAAGGGCTTCGCGGTGGTCGCCTCCGAGGTCGGGGCGCTCGCCCGTCGCTCGCGCGAGGCCGCCGACGACATCCGCGGCCTGATCGCCGAGAGCGCCGAGCGCGTGACCGAGGGCGTGGGCCTGGTCGAGCGCACCGGCGCCTCGCTCTCCGAGATGGCCGAGAGCCTGCGGCGCATCTCCGAGCGGGTGGGCCGCATCGACGCCGCCAGCCGCGAGCAGGCCTCGGGCGTGGAGGAGATCAACCAGGCGGTCACCCAGATGGACGAGAACACCCAGCGCAACGCGGCGCTCGCCGACAGCTCGGCCCGCTCCGCCCGCGATCTCGCCCGCGAATCCGAAGAGCTCGACCGCCTGACCGCGATGTTCCGCACCCGCGACAGCGCCGCCCCCGCCGCGAAGTCTCGCGCCGCCTGAGGCCGGGAAGGGGAGGAATTCCGGGGAGACCGGGCGTTCGCCTGGAGACCGGGTGTCGGCGAGACGGTCGCGGACGCCGGCGGGGTCAGCTCCGGCCAGGGGAGGCGCCTGTCATTGCCCCGCGGACGGGTTCCAGACGCCGGCGCGCCGGAGGCTCTCCGCCCCCCGAGGCGCCGACGTCCAGGCTTCAGCCGTCGCCTTCCGCCGGCTGGGTCTCGCCCGAGGTGCCTGCGTCGGCGCCAGACGCATCTGCAGCGGGCTGGTCGGCGGCTTGGCCGGCGGACCCGGCGGCGGCGTCGCCCGAGGCTTCGCCGGCGGCCTGACCCTCGGCCTCGCCCGAGGGCTCGGCGCCGGGTCGGCCGTCGACCCACCAGCCCTCGAACACCGTGCCGTCGGCGTATTCCATCCGGCCGGGGCCGTTGCGCTGGCCATGTTCGAAGCGGCCGCGGTAGACGTCGCCGCCCTTGTAGGAGGCCACGCCCTCGCCGTGGATCTCGCCCTCCTGCCAGCCGCCCTCGTAGACGAAGCCGTCGGGCATCTCGATCCGCCCCTGGCCGTCGCGCAGCCCGTTCACGAAGCCGCCCGAGTAGACCGAGCCGTCGGCGAAGGTGGTCGTGCCCGTCCCGTCCTGCACGCCCGCGGTCCATTCGCCGTCGTAAACGTAGCCGTCGGGGTATTCGAGCCGGCCGCTCCCGTCGTACTTGCCGTCGACGAAGCCGCCCTCGTAGCGCGCGCCGTTGGCGTAGACCGCCACGCCCTCGCCCTGGATGCGCCCGCCGGACCACGATCCCTGGAAGGTGGAGCCGTCGGGATAGCGCACCACGCCCGGCCCCTCGGGCGCGCCGGCGACGAATGTCCCCTCGTGCACGGCGCCGTCGGCGTAGGTGGCCTTGCCCTGGCCCTCGATCCGGCCCTCGACCCACTCGCCCTCGTAGCGGAAGCCGTCGGCGCCCACGAAGCGGCCCGCGCCGTGGCGCAGGTCGTCCTTGAAGCCGCCCTCGTAGACGTCGCCGTTGGCGTAGACGACACGGCCCTCGCCCTCGCGCCGGCCGTCGACGAAGGCGCCCTCGTAGACGTCGCCGTTGGCCTGGCGGGCGCGGCCCGAGCCCTCGATCCGGCCCTCGACGAAGCCGCCCTCGTAGACGAAGCCGTCGGCGAGCTCGATCTTGCCCTCGCCGTGGCGCAGTCCGCCCTGCATGCCGCCCTGGTAGACCGAGCCGTCGGGGTAGCGCACGGTCGCCTCGCCCTCGGGCGCGCCGGCGACGAAGGTTCCTTCATAGCGATAGCCGTCGGGGCGGGTCAGCACGCCCTGGCCGGAGGGCTGGTTCTCGACGAAGGCACCCTCGTAGACCACGCCGTCGGCATAGCGCGCCACGCCCTGGCCCTGGATCTTGCCCTCGACCCACTCGCCCTCGTAGGAGCCGCCGTCCGAGTAGCGGATGGTGCCGCGGCCCTGCGGCTTGCCGCCCACGAACTCGCCCTCGTAGACCGAGCCGTTGGGGTATTCGGCGACGCCCTTGCCCTGGATCCAGCCGTCCACGAACTCGCCCGTGTAGCGGAAGCCGTCGGGACGCACGAGCGTGCCGGTCCCGTGTTGGCGGCCTTCCTTGAACTGGCCCTCGTAGACCTCGCCGGTGTCGTAGCGCTTGGTCTCGACGTTCGATTGCGCGGTCGCGACCCCCGCGGCGGCCGCCGCGCCGGCGCCGACCAGCGCCCAGACCCAACCTCGGCCCATGTATCTCCCGCCTGTTCAGCGTCCCGATGCGACGCGCGCCCTCGCGGCGTCCGCGCGCCGGGCGATCGTCGGCGTCGCAGGGCGCAGTCCCCAGGCCCCGCGGCACGCAAGGCGGACAGTAGGCGCGCCCTCCGCCCCATGCAACCGGGCGCGAGGCGGTGCGCAGCGGAAGCCCTTCCAGTTCGGGACGAATTCTCCGCGAAGCCGCCGCAGGCGGGATCCGGCCGCAGGCCGGCCCGCGCTCCGCCCCCGGAGTCTTTCGACCGCCGTTCCGCCGACGCCCGTCGACGACGCGGCCGACCAACCGGGCCGCGTCCGCCGGAGGCGATCCCGGCCGCAGGCCGGCTCCCCTCCGCGAAGCGCGCATAGCGCCCTAGGGAGCCGACGGCCTCCCCGCCAGGCCTCCGCGCAGCCGCGTCTTTGCGCCGGAGGCGAAACCCGGCCGCAGGCCGGCTTACTTTCCGAGGGCGCCGCCGGCGCCCAGGCGCGGCCGCCATTGCAGACGCCCAGGCGCCGTCGCCGCGGATGCGATCGGGCAGGGAGGGCGCCTCGGCATCGCCCCGCTCTCCGTTCCGCTCCCGCCGCTCTCGCGAATGCAGGCCGGCGGCGAGGGACGCGGCGCCGCCTTCGCCCGCCGCAGGCGAGGACCGGCCGCAGGCCGGCTCCCTCGGCGCTTCCCCTCCTTGAGGCGCCATCCGCGAGCCCCCCTCCCCAAGGCCGCGTCGCCGCGCGGGCTTGCCTCGCCGGGCGGGGCGCCTGTAACTGCCCGACCTGAAACCGACCCCGCCGCCCGCGCCGGAGACCGCGATGCCCGACGCCTTCCGCCTGACGCTCGCCCAGCTCGACCCCCGCGTCGGCGACCTGGACGGCAACGCCGCCAAGGCGCTCGCCGCGTGGGAGCAGGGCCGGGACGCCGGCGCCGACCTCGTGGCGCTGCCCGAGATGTTCCTGGCCGGCTACCAGCCCCAGGACCTCGTCCTCAAGCCCGCCTTCGTGAAGGCCTGCATGGCGCGCATTGAGCGCCTGGCGCAAGCCACCCGGGAGGGGCCCGCGCTCGCCATCGGCGCGCCCTGGGCGGGGCTCGAGCGGCCGGAGAATGCCTACTGGATCCTGCAGGGCGGCGAGGTGCGCGCGCGCATCTCCAAGCACCACCTGCCCAACTACGGCGTCTTCGACGAGAAGCGGCTCTACCACTCCGCCGACCCCTCGGGCCCGGTCCAGATCGGCGAGGCGCGCATCGGCGTGCCGATCTGCGAGGACGCCTGGTTCCCCGACGTGGCCGAGACCGCGGCCGAATCCGGGGCCGAGATCCTGTTCGTGCCCAACGGCTCCCCCTACGAGCGGGGCAAGCACGACATGCGCCAGAACCTGATGGTGGCGCGCGTGATCGAGACGGGCCTGCCGCTGGTCTACCTCAACCGCACCGGCGGTCAGGACGACCAGGTCTTCGACGGCGGCAGCTTCGTGCTGAACGTCCACGGCGGGCTGGCCGTGCAGCTTCCGTTCTTCACGGAGCAGGTCGTCCATATCGATTTCGAACGCACGAACGAGGGCTGGCGCTGCGCGCAGGGCCCGCTCGCGCCCGTGCCCGACGCGGCGGAGCTCGACTACCAGGCGATGGTGGTGGGCACGCGGGACTACCTCGCCAAGACCGGCTTCAAGAAGGTGGTGCTGGGCCTCTCGGGCGGGGTCGACAGCGCGCTGGTCGCGGCCATCGCCGCCGACGCCATCGGGCCCGAGAACGTGCGCTGCGTGATGCTCCCCTCCCGCTACACGTCCGAGCACAGCCTCGAAGATGCGGCGGGGGTGGCGAAGGCGCTGGGCACGAAGCTCGACACCGTGCCGATCGGCCCCGGCGTCGAGACCATGACGCAGACGCTGGCGCCCCTGTTCGACGGGCTGGCCGCCGACG
This sequence comes from Albimonas marina, assembly GCF_029223255.1. GTDB lineage: Bacteria > Pseudomonadota > Alphaproteobacteria > Rhodobacterales > Rhodobacteraceae > Albimonas. The sequence goes on along the minus strand of NZ_JARHUC010000003.1, from coordinate 776,744 downwards.
TGACGGAGGAGAACCTCCAGTCCCGCCTGCGCGGCCTGATCCTGATGGCGCTCTCGAACAAGTTCGGCGAGCTGCTGCTGACCACCGGCAACAAGTCCGAGGTGGCGGTCGGCTACGCCACGCTCTACGGCGACATGAACGGCGGCTGGAACCCGATCAAGGACCTCTACAAGATGCGGGTCTTCGCGGCCTGCCGCTGGCGCAACGCCAACCATCGCGACTGGATGAAGGGGCCCGAGGGCGTCGTCATCCCGCCGCGCGTGATCGACAAGCCGCCGAGCGCCGAGCTGCGCGAGGACCAGAAGGACGAGGACAGCCTGCCCCCCTACGAGGTGCTGGACGACATCCTGGAAGGGCTGGTGGAGGGCGACCTCTCGGTCGGCGACCTGGTGGCGAGGGGCCACGACCGCGAGACCGTCGAGAAGGTGGAGCGGCTGCTCTACCTCGCCGAATACAAGCGCTTCCAGTCGGCGCCGGGCCCCAAGCTGGGCCCCAAGGCCTTCTGGCTGGACCGCCGTTACCCCATAGCGATGAGCTGGCGCGACCGTGACTGATCCGACCCCGACCGACCCCGTCGCCTTCCTCTACGGGGAGGGGGGCGAGATCCCGCGCGTGATCGAGTTCCACCAGAACACGTTCAAGCTGAAGATGATGAGCGTGATGGCGCTGCTGGTCGCGGCCCTGTTCCTGTGGACCGCGGTCAGCGCCGCGCTGGACCAGCAGCTGGCGCAGACGCGGGCGCAGACCGACGCCGGCCCCACCATCGAGGCGCTGCCCTCGGTGGAGGGTCCGGCCTCGCCTTCGGCCGACGCCTCGGGCGAGGATGCGGGGCAGGGCGGCGACGCGCCCGCGGGGCCGGCCGAGCCGCCCTCGCCGATGATCGCGGGCGTGGGCGGGCTGTGCTTCGCCCTGATGGGCCTGCTGCTGTGGCGCGAGGGGGCGAAGACCCAGCCGGTGCTGCGGGTGACGGCCGAGGGGCTGGAGGACCGCCTGTTCGGCTTCGTGCCCTGGGCGAACGTGAAGAGCTACCGCCTGGTCTCGTCTTTCTTCTCGCCCGGCTTCGGATACAGCCTGAAGAAAGGCGTGCGACCCCCGAAGACCGTTGCGCTTTTCCAGTTCCAGAAGGCGATGAACATGCTGTCGGGGATGCCCGCGCGCTGCTTCCGCAAGCAGATGATCGTGGGCGGCTGCGACCCGATGCTGCTGACCTTCCGCGCCCATCGCCCGGAGCTGGAGGGGAAATGACCCTCACGCGCTTCGCGCCCTCGCCCACCGGGTTCCTGCACCTGGGCAACCTGCGCGCGGCCTTCTTCAACTGGGCCATCGCCCGCCGGGCCGGCGGGCGCTTCGTGCTGCGCATCGACGACACCGACGCCGCCCGCTCGGAGGAGCGCTACGTCGAGGCGATCCGCGAGGATCTCGACTGGCTGGGCCTGGATCGCGACGCGGAGCTGCGCCAGTCCGAACGGCTCGACCGCTACGCCGAGGCGGCGGAGCGGCTGAAGGCCTCCGGCCGCCTCTATCCCTGCTGGGAGACGCCCGACGACCTGGCGCTGAAGCGGCGCGTGCAGCTCTCGCGCGGGCTGCCGCCGGTCTACGACCGGGCGGCGCTGGCGCTGGGCGAGGCGGAGAAGGCGCGGCTCGCCGCCGAGCGTCCGCCCCACTGGCGTTTCAAGCTTGAGCGGCAGCGGGTGGAGTGGATCGACGGGATCCTGGGCCCGGTCTCGATCGACGCGGCCTCGGTCTCCGATCCGGTGCTGATCCGGGAGGACGGGCAGGTCCTCTACACGCTCGCAAGCTCTGTGGACGACGCGGAGATGGGGGTCACCGACGTGGTGCGCGGGGCGGACCACGTGACCAACACCGCCGCCCAGGTGCAGATCATGCGCGCGCTGGGGGCCGAGGCGCCGCGCTTCGCCCACCACTCGCTGCTGACCGGGCCAGAGGGGGAGGCGTTCTCCAAGCGCGCCGAGGCGCTGAGCCTGCGGGCCCTGCGCGCGCAGGGGCTGGAGCCGATGGCGCTGCTGTCGCTGATCGCGCGGCTGGGCTCGGCCGATCCGGTGGAGCCGCGCCAGACGCCGGCGGAGCTGGCCGAGGGCTTCGACGTGACCCGCTTCGGAACCGCGCCGACGCGGCTGGACGCGGCCGACCTCGGGCCGCTGTCCGAGAAGATCCTGCACGCGATGCCCTACGAGGCCGCCGCGCCGCGGCTCGCGGCCCTGGGCGTGGCGAACCCCGAAGCGCTGTGGGCGGCGGTGCACGCCAACCTGACCCGCTTCGACGAGATCGCCGAGTGGGACGCGCTGCTGCGCGAGGGGACCGCGCCCGTGGTCGCGCCCGAGGACCGGGCGTTCGTGGCCCAGGCGCTGGCCGCCCTGCCGCCCAAGCCCTGGACCGAGGCGACCTGGGGCGAGTGGACCGGGGCGCTGAAGGCCGCGACCGGGCGCAAGGGCCGGGGCCTGTTCCTGCCGCTGCGCCGGGCGCTGACCGGGCGCGACCGGGGGCCGGAGATGGCGGCGCTGATGCCGCTGATGTCCGCGCCCGCGCCGCAACCCGGTGAAATCCCCGCCGATTGATCCCGAGGCGTCGCCAAGGTTGACGCGGCTGCGGAGCGCGTGCCACCTCGGTCTGCGGCGTCCACGGACGTCTCGGGGGGAGGACGATCGAGGGTGAGCGCGACGAGCGACGAGGGCGCCTCGGGCGCAGGCGAGCACGGGCGGCTGCGGACGCTGGCCTCGCCGCGGCGTCTGGCGGGGCTGGTCATCGCGCTGGGCGTGGCGCTGGTCTGCGTGATGGGCTTCGCCAACGTGCAGGTCCTCAAGAGCCTGGAATCGGGGCTCAACGACCGGCTGCGGGTGCTGTTCTCGCCCCTGACCGACAAGCAGGACCCAAGGATCTCGGTCATCACCATCACCGAGGAAACGCTGGCGCTGTTCCCCTACCGCTCGCCGGTGGACCGCAACCACCTGGCCGAGGTGATCGACCTGCTGGGAGCGGCGGGGGTGAAGGGCTTCGCGCTCGACATCCTGATCGACCAGCCGACCGAGCCCGCGAAGGACCAGCGCCTGATCGAGGCGATCCGCAACTTCCCCGGCAAGGTCGTGCTGGCCTATGCCGACGAGCGGGCGGGGATGCTGCCGCGGCAGATGGAATACATGAACTGGTTCCGGGAGCAGGCGGGCGCGATCCCCGGCTCGGCGGTGCTCGACTACGACCCCGACGGGGTGGTGCGCCGCTTCGACAACTACATGACCGGCGAGATCCTGGGCATGTCGGCGGCGATGCTGGAATCGGCGGGCGTCGAGGGCGACTTCCAGAAGCGCGGCATCGTCGACTGGCGGCGCGAGACGGTGGATCACGCCGAGGCCTTCCAGAAGATCCAGAGCCAGGTGCTGCTGAACCCCGCGCTGCCCCGGCAGATGTTCTCGGGCTGGTTCGGGGGGCGCTTCGTCTTCATCGGCGCGGACCTGCCGCAGACCGACCGGCACGCGACCTCGCTGCTGGTCGATCCCGGCCTGACCGAGTTCAAGGGCTACGCCGGCGTGCTGGTGCACGCGCATGTGCTGAGTCAGCTGCTCGACGGGCGGGTGGTGCGCAACTGGAGCGTGGACCAGCGCAGCGGCATGGCGGTGGTGGCGGCGATGGCGCTGCTGGGCGCGCTGATCGGCATCTCCTCGATCGCGCTGCACTGGCGCGCGGTCGGGGTGGTCGTGGCCTTCGTGGGCTACATGGCGCTGGCGCTGACGCTGGCGGGCGTCTGGGGCGGGCCCTACCTGCCCATCGGCCCCGGCCTCGCCGCGCTGGCGCTGGCCTTCGGGCTGGGGGGCGCGGCGGAGGCGTTCTTCTCGGTGCAGGAGAAGGCCTTCATCCGCCAAGCGTTCTCCCACTACCTGGAGCCCGCGATGGTCGACCGGCTGGCGCGCGACCGCTCGAGCCTGCGGCTGGGCGGAGAGCGGCGCGAGATCTCCTTCATCTTCACCGACGTCGCCGGCTTCACCGACATGTCCGAGAAGCTGGAGCCGGAGGTGCTGGCGGGGATGCTGAACGAGTATTTCGACGGCATGTCCGACATCATCGGGGCGCATGGCGGCTCGATCGACAAGTTCATCGGCGACGCGGTGGTGGCGCTGTTCGGCGCGCTGACGCCCGAGCGCGACCACGCCCTGAACGCGGTGCGCTGCGCGGTGGCGATGGACGCCTTCGCCGAGGACTTCCGCAGGGCGCACGCGCATCTCGGGCTGGGGGTGACGCGGATCGGGGTGCATTCGGGCGCGGCATCGGTCGGCAACTTCGGCGGGCGCAAGCGCTTCGACTACACCGCCATGGGCGACGCGATGAACACCGCCGCCCGGCTGGAGAGCATCAACAAGACGCTCGGCACCCGGGTGACGGTGTCGGAGGCCGCGCGCGCCGCGGCCGAGGTCTTCGCCGAGCCCGACAAGCCGCTGCCCGCGCTGCGTCCCGTGGGCCGGGTGATGCTGAAGGGCAAGGCCGAGCCGGTGCAGGTGTGGAACCACGATCCCCGCGCCGGCGAGCGGCTGCGCGAGGCCTATGCGCAGGCCCATGCGCTGATCGCGACCGACCCCGCCGCGGCGCTCGCCGCCTTCGAGGCGCTGGCGGCCGAGGGCGCGCTGGGGCAGGGCGATCCGCTGGTCGAGCTGCACGTGGCTCGGCTGCGCGCCGGGCTCATGGACGATCGCATCGCCTGAGCGGCGACGGTTTCCGCCGGCCCCCGGTGTGCGGCGCCCACGACACGCCCTCCGTGGAGCGGAGTCGTGAATCGGGCGGAAATGAGGTATCGTGTCCTTGCGTCACATGGGTGTGGATACGATCTTGTGTTTGACGACGGTGGATTATCCACGCGTTCGCCTGGGCCCCGCCGTCGTCGGCGTCCGCAATTTCGCCGCGTTTCAAGGCAAAGGGTCCGTCGACCTTTTACATGGGAGTATTCGGCATGAAACGGCCTGTGACCCAGATTATCGGCACGGTCCTGTTCGCCGCCGCCGTGTCCCTGGCCGCGCAGCCCGCGGCGGCCTCCGACTTCGTGATCCTGGAGAGCAACGTCTCCTCCATCGTGCCCGGCTCGGTGATTCCGGCCTCGCAGAGCGTGTCGCTCTCGGGCGGGCAGAAGCTGGTGATGATCGCGGCCGACGGCTCGACCCGCTCGGTGAACGGCCCGTATTCCGGGGCGCTGGGCAAGGCGGGCTCCGACGCCCCCGGCGCGCTGGAGCGGCTGACCGCCGAGCGCAACGACTCGAGCCACGTGGTCGGCGCCATCCGCGCCCCCTCCTGGGACCAGGAGTGAGCGGACCGGGCGCGACCGCGCGAAGGGGCTGAGCCTCTGGGTTGAGAACCTGGGCTGAGCGTCCCGCTTTTCGCACCGCACCCACGCGCGCCGGCCCCCGGCTGACGCGCGCGTCGGACCGGCCGAGCGCTGGACGCCGCCGGCGCGCGCCGCGCGTGGCGGGGGCCCGATCCGCGCGACGAAAATCCCTTTCTGAACGTATGGTTAACCGGGGTCTTTCTCTGTAGGAGTCCCCGTTCATTCGTTTGACCGCATACCTTACGCGATGTTAACGCTTGATCGGGCGGGTCGCAGCACGGCGAGGGATATCTTGGGCAAGGCCGGTGGGTCGCGACGGGGGAAGCGACGCGCGTCGGCGGCGACGGCCGCGGCGTTCGCGGCCGGTTTCACGTCTTTCGCGGCGGAGGCGCAGACCGCGCCGCCGATCGCCACGCGCCTTCCCGATCCGGGGCGCGCGATGCGCGAGGCGACCGACCGCGTCCGGCCCGAGCCCGGCGCGCTGGGGCCCGCGGCCGACGTCGAGTTCACCTCCCAGACCCCGCCCGCCAACGCCCGCGACATCCGCTTCGTCCTGACCGGGCTGACGCTGTCGGGCGGCACGCTCTACGACGACGCGACCCTGGCGCAGGCCTACGAGGGCCTGCTGGGGGAGGAGATCGACCTCACCGAGCTCTTCGCCATCGCCGGGCGGCTCCAGCAGCGCTATCGCGACGACGGCTACCTGTTCACCCGCGTGGTGGTGCCCGCCCAGCGCATCGACGGCGGCCGCGCGCGGATCGAGATCGTCGAGGCGGTGATCACCAAGGTCGCCATCGAGGCGCCGGAGCTGCCCATCGGCCCCGTCCGCGCCCTGGCCGAGACCTTCGCCAAACCCCTGGAAGGCAAGCGCAACCCCACGCTCGAAGAGCTGGAGCGGGTCCTGCTGCAGCTCAACGACATCCCCGGCATCACCCGCGCCGCCGCGGTGCCCAAGATCGGCGGCGACGAGCGCGGGGCCATCGAGCTCTACATCAACATGGAGCGGGAGCCGTTCTCGCTGACCGCCTTCGCCGACAACCGCCAGTCGCCGATCCTGGGCCCCGGCCTGGTGGGCCTGGTGGGCACGTTCAACTCCTGGTCGCCCGCCGCCGACACCACCACGCTGAGCTGGTTCAACTCCGCCGACTACGAGGACCTGCTGGGCGACAGCTGGGAGGAGCGCTGGACCGTCCAGCTCGAGCACGAGCGGTTCCTGGGGACCTCCGGCCTGAGCGGGTGGTTCCGCGCGCTATATTCCGAGAGCGCGCCGGGCGACATCGTGAAGGGCTTCGACATCTCGAACGACCAGACCGAGATCGAGCTGGGCCTGCGCTATCCCGCGGTGCGCACCCGCGCGATCAGCCTGGATTTCTTCGGCGGCTTCGAGGCGGTGCAGGTGAACTCCCTGACCCCCGCCGTCGCGCCGATCCCGGGCCTGCCGGCGGTGGGCCAGAACCTGGTGACCGACGACCGGCTGAACGTGCTGTTCTTCGGCTACGAAGGCGTGATGCGCGACGAGAGCGGCTTCACCGAGGGCCGGATCGAGCTGCGCCAGGGCCTGCCGGTGCTGGACGCGAGCCGGGCGGGCGACGTCAACCTCAGCCGCCAGGACGGCGACGGCGTGTTCCTGTCGGTGCGCGCGGAGCTCTCGCGCACCCAGGTGCTGGGGGAGGGGTTCTCGCTCTGGGGCAAGGCCTGGGCGCAGACCGCCGACCGGGCGCTGCTCGCCTCCGAGGAGATGTCGATCGGCGGGCCCGAGCTGGGCCGCGCCTATCACCCGTCCGAATATTCCGGCGACACCGGCCTCGGCGGCGCGGTGGAGGTGCGATACGGCGACGAGCTGGTCATCGACTCCCTGCGCGCGCCCTACGAGCTTTACGGCTTCATGGACTGGGCGGAGGTGCGCAACCTCGACGGCGGCGCGCCGCCGCATGCCGAGATCTTCTCGGCCGGGTTCGGCGTGCGCGCCACCTTCCCCGGCCGCCTGTCGCTGAACCTCGAGGCCGCGAAGCCGATCAACGTTCCCCTCGCCTATGACCAGAGCCGCTCGTGGCGGCTTCTGTTCAGCGCGGTGAAGGAGTTCTGAGCATGGTCCGTTCCTTCCGCGTTCCCCCCACCCGCGTCTTCCCGATCCCGGCCCCGTCGGCCGCCCCGCGCGCGGCGCGGGGGCGCGGAGGGCTGCTGGCGGGGGTCGCGGCCGCGGCGATGGCCGCGGCGCTGGCGGCGCCGCCGCCGGCCGCGGCGGGACCCAGCGGCGGGCAGGTGAAGGGCGGGCAGGCGACCATCGTCACCCGGGGCGACGTGACCGTGGTGCGCCAGGGCTCGCGCCGGCTGATCATCGACTGGACCAGCTTCGACATCGGCGCGGACGAGGCGGTGAAATTCCTCCAGCCCGGGCGCAGCTCGGTGGCGCTGAACCGGGTGCTCGACGGGCTGCCCACCCATATCCGCGGCAAGCTGACGGCCAACGGCAACGTCTGGCTGGTCAACCAGTCGGGGGTGATGTTCCACAAGGGCTCGGTGGTGGATGTGGGCGGGCTGATCGCCACCACCGCCGACATCGACGACGCCGCCTTCATGGCCGGCGGCGGCACGTTCGACAAGCCGGGCGAGCCCGGCGCGGCTGTGGTCAACGAGGGGACCATCACCTTCGCCGAGGCCGGCATGGTCGGCCTGGTCGCCCCCGAGGTCGCCAACCGCGGCGTCATCGCGGGCAAGCTCGGCAAGATCGTGGTCGCGGGGCAGGAGAGCTTCTCGGTCGACGTCTCCGGCGACGGGCTGTTCGAGATCGACCTCAAGGACGCCGCGAAGACCAAGGGCGCGCGGGCCGAGAACTCGGGCCTGCTGATCTCCGAGGGCGGGACGGTCATCATCACCGCCGCCGCCGCGCGCGACGCGGTCGAGGCGGCGGTGTCGATGGGCGGCGTGATCGAGGCCAAAAGCGCCCGCGTCGACGGCGGGACCATCGTGCTCGACGGCGGGGCGGGGGACGTGGTCGTCTCGGGCACGCTCGACGCCTCGGGCGGGGACGGGGCGCGGGGCGGGCGCGTGGACGTGACCGGCGGCACGGTGCGGCTGGCGCGGGGCGCGCGCATCGACGTCTCGGGCGGCACCGGCGGCGGAACCGCGCGGATCGGCGGCGGCGCCCATGGCGCGGGGCCCGCCCAGGGCGGGCTGCGCGCGGCCGAGGTCGTGGCGATGGAGGCGGGCGCGACCATCGACGCCGACGCCCGGATCGAGGGCGACGGCGGCGAGGTCGTGCTGTGGTCGTCCGCCGCCACCTGGATGGGCGGGCGGATCGAGGCGCGCGGCGGCGAGCTGGGCGGCGACGGCGGCTTCGCCGAGATCTCCTCGGCCGCCGCGCTGGGCTTCCACGGGATCGTGGATCTCGCGGCCCCCGCGGGCGCGCCGGGGCTGCTGCTGCTGGATCCGCGCGACGTGCGCATCGTGGCCGACGGCATGGGCGGCTCGGTCCTCACGGGGCCGATCTTCGCGGACGACGCCGCCGGACTGGATCTGACCATCGCCGCCTCCTCGCTGAGCGCGAGCGTCGCGGACGTGCGCATCGAGGCGACGCGCGACATCTCGGTGGAGGCGGCGGTCAGCAACCGCCGCTCGACCGTGGACATGACGCTGAGCGCAGGGCGCGACATCCTGCTGAGCGCCTCGCTGCAGCTGCGCGGCGACCTGACCCTGATCGCGGACGCCGACTTCGCCTCCCAGCCCGCCGACGGGACCGGGGCGATCAAGGTGCTGAACGCGCTGACGCTGGAATCGAGCTTCGGCGCGCTGTCGCTGGCCGCGCCCGGCGGCATCGACGGCGGGGCCATGGCGCTCGGCGACGTGCTGCTGCTGAAGACGAACGAGGGGCTGACCCTGCCCGAGACGGACCTCGCGGGGGGGCTCGCGCTCGACGTGCTGGGGCCGGCGATGCTGGCGGGGCTCGACGCGCACACGCTGACGGCGAACGCGCTGTCCTTCGAGGCGGCGGGCGCGGTCCACGTCGACGCGGCGGCCGAGATCACCACCCGCGGCGGCGACATCACGGCGGTCAGCGGCGGCAACGTCTTCCGGGGCGAGGTGACCCTGGACACCAGCGGCGGGGGCCTGTTCGCGCCCGCGTCGGTGTCGATCCTCTCCCAGCTCGGGCTGCGCCTCGACGGGCTCGTCGCCGACAAGGTCCGCGCGCTGTCGCCCCGCGGAAACATCGACCAGACCGGGCCGGTCTTCGTGAGCGGGGATTCGACGCTGATCGCGCGGGCGATCGACCTGTCGCTGCTCGACAACCTGTTCGGCGGGCCGGTGGCCATGCTGACCCAGGGCACGGCCGCGCTGGGCGCGGCCGGCGACGTGACGCTGTCGACGGTCTTCGCCAACCGGCTCGAGCTCGTCTCGATGGGCGAGATCCGCCAGGCGGCGGGCTCGGCGGCGGTGGTCAACTCGAGCACGACGGTCGCCACGGACGGCGGCGCGGTGCGGCTGGAGTCGCCGACCAACCGCTTCGGCGGCCGGGTCTCGGTCGACACTTCGCTGCTGGGCGCCTCGCCCGCCGACGTGGTCCTGGCCGCCACCGGCGACCTGACGCTGGGCGGCACGCGGGCCCGGGACCTGGAGGCGACGGCGACCGGGGCGCTGGCGCAGCTCGCGCCGCTGACGGTCGAGGGGGCGGCGACGCTGTCGGGCGCCGCCATCACGTTCGACATGGCCGGGAACCGCTTCGGGGGCGCGGTCTCGGCCGCGTCGGTCGGCGACGTTTCGCTGCACGCCGCGCAGGACCTGCTGCTGGGCGACGTGAGCGCGACGGGGCTGAGCCTGGTGGCCGCGGGCGACCTCGGCCAGCTCGCGGGCGCGGGCCTGGTCGCGACAGGCGCGACGGCGATCCGGAGCGCGGGCGGCGACGTCGCGCTGGGCGAGACGACGAACCTCTTCGGCGGCCCGGTCTCTGTCGACGCCCCGGGCGACGTGACGCTGGGGGCCGCGGGCGACCTGGAGATCGCGGGCGCGACCGCGGACCTGCTGCGCCTCGACGTCGCCGGGGCCCTGACCCAGAGCGGCGCGCTGCTGCTGGGCGCGGGGCTGGAGGCCGAGGCGGCCTCGGTCGATTTCTCCAACCCCGCCAACGACCTGGGCGCGCTGGCGAGCGTCTCGACGCCCGGCGCGGCCTTGCTGCGGGACGCGGGCGACCTGGTGCTGGGCGACGTGACGGCGGCCTCGCTGGAGGTGGTCGCGGCGGGCGCGGTCGGGCAGGGCGCGGGCGCGAGCCTGGACGTGGCGGGCCTGACCATGGTGCGCACCGCGGGCGGGGCGGCCACGCTCGGCGCCGCGGGCAACCGCTTCGGCGGCGCCGTCTCGGTGGACACGACCGACACGGGCGCGGCGGCGGCCGACGTGACGCTGGGCGCGACCGGCGACCTGGTGCTGGCCGGCGTGATCGCCGACCGGCTGAGCGTCGAGGCGACGGGCGCGCTGACCCAGACCGGGGCGCTGAGCCTGATCGCGGGCGGCGACCTGGCGGCCGGCAGCTTCACCCTGCTCGACCTCGCCAACGACTTCGGGGCGGAGCTGTCGCTGCAGGGCGGCGCGGCGCGGCTCGCGACCGGCGGCGGGGTACGTTTCGGCGCCTCGAGCCTCGCCTCGCTGGAGCTCTCGGCGGGGGACGACGTGGGGCAGGGCGGCGCGATCGCCGTATCCGGAACCACGCGGATCGAGACGCCGGGCGACGTGATCCTGACCGCGGCCAACGCCTTCGACGGCGCCGTCTCGATCTCGGGCGACGCGGTGGCGGTGACGGATGCCGACGCGCTGACCCTGGTCTCGGTGGAGGCGGGCTCGACGCTCGAGGCCATGGCGCTGGGCGGCGACCTGTCGATGGCGCGGGTCCGCGTGGGCGGCGGAGCGGGCGCGCTGACCGGCGGCGCGGACGGAGGGTCGATCTTCCTCGCCTCGGTCCTCGCGGGCGACACGGTGCTGGGCGGCGCGACGGGCGCCGCGGCGCAGGACGTCACGGTCGAGGCGGCCTCGCTGGGGTCGCTGAACGTTGCGGCCTCGGGCGGCGGCGCGCTGAACGGCGTGCGGCTGGCGGAGGTGGTGCTGGCGGGCGACCTGGGCGTCGCGGGCGCGCCGAACCTGACGCTGGACGGCGTGGCGCTGGCGACCGACGCGGGCTTCGATCCGGGCGACGTGACCGGCGTGCTGACCCTGCACCGGGTGCGCGCGGCGGGCGACCTGACGGCGAGCGTCGCGGGCGACATCCGCCTGGGGCTGGTCGAGCTGACGGCCGGCGCGAAGGGCGCGGGCGACCTGTCGCTGACCTCCACGGGCGGGAGCATCCTGAAGCTCGCCGACGCCGCCATCGACTTCGGCGCGGCGGCGGCCGGCGGGGGCGAGGTCACGATCCTGCTGCCCGACGGCTCGCAGACCACGGTCGCCTCGGTGGCGCTCGCGCCCTATGCGGACCTCCTGGCGACGGCGGGCGACCTGAAGCTGGCGGCGGCGGGAGACCTGCTGCTGCCCCAGGCCGAGGCCGGGACCAGCGCGCGGGCGGCCGCGTCCGGCCTGCGCGTGCGGGTCGGCGGCGCGGCGGACCTCGCGGCGGGGGGCGGCCTGGCGCTGTCGCATGCGGGCGACCTGACGCTGGCGGCGCTCGCGGTCGGGGGCGACGCGGCGATCCAGGTTCTGGCCGACGGCGACGCGGGCGGGCTGGGCCAGAGCGGCGCGGCCTCGGTCGCGGGCACGCTGACGCTGGACGTCGCGGGCGACGCGACGCTGGATCGGGCGGACAACGCGCTGGGCGCGCTCTCGGGCCGGATCGGCGGCGCGCTGGCGGCGCGGGACGCGGACGGCTTCGCGGTCGCGGACCTTCGCGCGGCCTCGCTCTCGGTCGCCGGGCAGGCGGGCGACGTGACTCTGCGCGACGTGGCGACGGCCGGAGACCTGACCGTGGAGGCCGGGAGAGTCTCGGCCCGCCGCATCGCCTCGGGCGCGGAGGTGGCGCTGACGGCGACGCTGGGCGCCGCGCAGGCGCAGGACGTGCAGGCCGCGGGCGCGCTGGCGATGCAGTCGGCGGGCGACCTGACGCTGGCGCGGGTCTCGGCGGCCTCGCTCGATCTCGTCTCCGGCGGGGCGCTGAGCCTGCGGGACGGGGCGGCGGGCGATCTGCTGGCCCTCTCGGACGGCGACGCGACGCTGGCGAACCTGCGGCTGGGAACGGCGCAGGTCGAGGCGGAGGGCGCGATCTCGGCGCTCGGCATCGCGGCGGACGCGCTGTCGCTCGACGCGGTCGGGGCGATCGCGCTGGGCGGGGTGAGCGCGACGGGCGACCTCTCGGCCGTCTCGCTCGACCGGATCGCGACGGTGGACGACGCGCCGGCGGAGCTCTCGGCCGTCACGATCGCGGGCGTGCGCGGCGCGACCGTGGGGGTCGAGACGCAGGCGCGGCTGGGCGATGCGACGCCCGGGCGGCAGCAGCTGAGCCTCGCGGCCGGCCCGGACCTGGCGCTGGGCGCGCAGGCGACGACCGACATGGTGGGCGTGGGCGGCGAGGCGGTCTTCGCCGCGGCGAACGGCATCGACCTGCGGGGCGAGGACGCCCCCGCGGGCGGGCTTCAGAACCGCTTCGACGGCACGCTGATGCTGACTTCCGGCGGCTCGGCGCGGGTGGAGGCGGCGGGCGGCCTGACCTTCGGCGCGACCACGGTGCTGGGCGATCTCTTCGCGCGATCGAACGCCGACGGGGCGGACCTGGCGGGCGGCGCGGGCATCGACCAGCGCGGCGCGCTGCAGGTGCAGGGGCTGGCGCGCTTCGTGACCGGTTCGGGCGACGCGCCCGCGGGCGCGGAACTGGGCGACGTGACGCTGGACCTCGCGGGCAACGGCTTCGCCACGCTCGAGGTCGTGGCGCGCGACGCGACGCTGCGCGACGCCGACGGGTTCGCGCTGGCGAACACGACCCTCTCGGGCCGCCTGACGGTGGGCGGCGGCGGCGTGGCGCAGGCGGGGGACGTGACCCTCTCGGCCGTCTCGGCCGACGGCGGGGCCTTCGTGCTGGCCGCGGGCGACGTCGACGGCGTGGACGTGGCGCTGCGGGCGGACTCCGGCTTCGCCTCTCGGACGGGCGCGGTGTCGCTGGCCGACGTCGCCTCGACCGCGCGGGTGGAGGCGACGGCCGCCACGGACCTGGCGGTGAGCGACTCCTTCATGGCCGCGCTCGCGGCGCAGGCCGGGGGGAACCTGGCGCTCGACGCGGTGCGCGCGCGCTCGGTCGCGGCGACGGCGGGGGGGGCGCTCTCCGCCACCGGCGGCGCCTTCGACGCGGCGACGCTGGCGGCGGACAAGGCCCTGTCGATCGCCGGCGGCGCCCATGGCGACGTGGCGGCGACGGCGGGCGGCGCGGCCTCGGTCTCGGGCGGCACCTTCGCCTCGCTGGACCTGACCAGCGGGGGCGACGCGGCGCTGGGGCTGGTCTCGGCGCAGGATCTCTCGGTCGAGGCGGGCGGAAACGGCCTGCTGGACGAGGTCGCGGCCCGCACCGCGCAGGTCTCCGTCGCGGGGGACCTGGGCGTGATGGGCGGCGCCCTGCGCACGGCCTCGCTGGTCGCGGGCGGGTCGCTGAGCCTGATCGTGGGCGTGCATGGCGACGTGACGGCGCAGGCCGCGACCTCGGCCGAGGTCGTGGGCGCAGGCTTCGCCTCGCTGGGCCTGACCGCGGGCGGGGACGCCTCCCTGTCGCGGGTCACGTCGACCGACCTGTCGGTGGACGCGGGCGGCAACGCGCGCCTCGTCGAGGTGCAGACGAACACGCTCGTGGCCCTGGCCGGCACGGACCTGTCGACGACCGGCGGCGCCTTCGGCACGGCCGCGCTGACGGCGGGCGGCGCGCTCGTCCTGCAGGGCGGCGCGCATGGCGACGTGACCGCGGCGGCGGGTTCGTCGGCGAGCGTCGCCGATGCGCGGTTCGCCTCGCTGGACCTGGCCGCGGGCGTCGACGCGGCGGGCGACGCGGCGCTGGAGGACGTGACCGCGCAGACCGCGACGGTCGCGGCCGGGCGCGCGCTGAGCCTGACCGGCGGGGCGCTGCAGACCGCCTCGCTGACCTCCCTCGGCGCGATGAGCGTCGCGGGCGGGAGCCACGGGACCGTGGCCGCGACCGCGGGCGCTTCGGCCGACCTTCGCGACGCGAACTTCGGCTCGCTGGACCTGACCGCGGGCGCCGGCGTCGCGCTGCTGCGGGTCGCGGCGGAGGATCTCGCGGTCGCCGGCGCCGCCTCGGGCGCGCTGGAGGACGTGTCGGCGCTGGACGCGACGGTCGAGGTCGTGGGCGACCTGGGCGTGATCGGCGGCGCGCTGGAGATGGCCTCGCTGTCCGCGGGCGGGGATTTCAGCCTTTCGGGCGGCATGCATGGCGTCGTGACCGCGCGGTCCGGCGGGGCGGCGAGCCTCGCGGACGCGGATTTCGCCGCGCTGGACCTGACGGCGGGGACCGACGCGGCGCTGGCGCGGATCGGGGCCGGGGACCTGGCGGTCCTGGCCGGCGGAAACGCCGGGCTCGACGCGGTGACGGCGGCGCGGGCCTCGGTCGAGGCCGGGGGCGACCTCGACCTCACGGGCGGGGCGCTGGAGGCGGCGACGCTCGTCTCGGGCGGAGCCTTCCGACTGGCCGGGGGCACGCACGGCGACGTGACGGCGCGAGCGGGGACCACGGCGGCGCTGACCGACGCGGCCTTCGGCTCGCTGGACCTCGTCGCCGGCGGGAACGCCGCGCTGACGCGGCTGACCGCGCGGGCGCTGACCGCGGCGGGCAGCGCGGACGTGGCGCTGACGGCGGTCGAGGCGACGGACGCCGCCGTCTCGGCGGATGGCGACCTGGGCCTCGCGGGCGGCGCCCTGCAGACCGCCTCGCTGACCGCGGGCGGCGGGCTGAGCATCGAGGGCGGCGCCCATGGCGACGTCACCGCGCGCGCGGGGCAGGGCGCCTCGGTCGCGGGGACCGCCTTCGCCTCGCTGGCGCTGGAGGCCGGCGGCGCGGCCTCGCTGGAGACGGTGACGGTCGCCGGCGCGTTGGGGCTGGTCGCGGGCGGCGACGCGGCGCTGAGCGGCGTGACGGCGGACACGCTCGACGCGGACGCGAGCGGCGCGATGAGCTGGACCGACGTCGGCGCACGGATCGCCGGCGGGCGGGCGGGGGGCGACTTCGCCCTCCTGCGGGTCGCCGCGGACGAGGCGACGCTCTCGGGCGACGCGGCGAGCGTCGACGCCTCGGACTTCGGGACGCTGGCGCTCGCGGCTCTCCGCGCCGCGCGGCTGACGGACGTGACGATGGACGCGGGCGCGGTCGACGCCGGCGGCGACGCGGACCTGACGCGGATCGAGGCGGGAACGCTCGACGTGGACGCGGGCGGCGGGATCTCGCTGCGCGAGGTGGCGGCGGGTTCGCTGGACGCGCGCGCGGGCCTCGCGATGAGCTGGACCTCGGTCTCCGTCGACGGCGCGGCGGTGGGCGTGGCCCGAGGCGGCGGCGCGGTCCTGAGCGAGGTCGAGGCGCAGACGGCCGAGATCTCGGCCCGCGGCGACGTCAGCGTGACCGACGCGAGCTTCGAACGCTTCGACCTGATCGCGCTGGGCGACGCGCTGCTGACGAACGTGGCGGCCGGCGATCTGGCGGTCGCGGCCGGCGTGGACTTCGGCGGCGGAGAGGGGCGGCGCACGGCCTCGGTCTCGGAAGGCGAGGGGATCGGCGAGGGCTCGGCGATCCTCGCGAACGTGACCTCGGCCGACGCGACGCTGAGCGCGACGGCGGACGTGATCGCGACGGACTCGGAGCTGACGCGCGTCTCGGCGCTGGCCGGGCGCGACGGGATCTTCGCCCGCGTGCGCGGCGACGCGCTGGACCTGACCGCCGGGCGCGACCTGAGCTGGACGGACCTGAGCTTCGCCACAGCCGCGGGCGTCGCGACGACGGGCGACGCGCAGCTGAGCCGCGTCTCGCTGGGCGCGGCGAGCGTGACGGCGGGGCGCGACCTGGGCGTCGCGGACTCGCGCTTCACCTCCCTCGCGGCCGAGGCCGGGCGGAGCGCCGCCCTCGCCCGCAGCGCGGGCGCGAGCCTCGACGTGGCGGCCCTGGGCGACCTGACGGTCCGCGACGTGGAGGCGGGCGAGCTCGCGCTCGACGCCGGCGGCGCGATGACGGCGCTGCGGGTGGCGGCGCAGAGCGGCGCGCTCACGGCCGGCGGGGCGCTGAGCGCGACCGACCTCTCGGGCGGGCAGGGCGTGCTCTCCTCCGGCGCGGCGACGACGCTGACGCGGGTTGCGCTGGATCAGCTGGAGGCGACGTCGGGCGGCGCGATGACCGTCGCCGACCTCACCCACGGCCGGGCCGTGCTCGACGCCGGCGGCGGGCTGAGCGTGGCGCGCGCCGAGGGCGACGTGCTGCTCGCGACCGCCGGGGGCGCGGCGACGCTGACCGACCTCTCGGCCATGCGCATCGAGGCGGCCGCCGATGGCGACCTGACCGGCACGCGCCTGTGGACCGAGAAGGCGATGACCCTCTCGGGCAAGGGCGTCACGCTGCTGGACCTCGCCGCGGGCGGCGACGTGAGCGTCGCGGCCCGCGCGGGGCTGGACGTGCGCAAGCTGGCGGGCGGCGGCGACGCGACGCTGAGCGCGGGCGACGCCGCGACCCTGACCCAGGTCGCCGCGGCAGGGCTGCTGCGCGCGAGCGCGGACCTCGACGGTTCCGCCGACGCGCCGGCGCTGAAGCTGCGCACGGTCGAGGCGGGCCGGCTCGTGGCGGACGCGGGCGGCCAGATCGACCTCGACGGCGTGGCGACCGGGGCCGACGCCAGCCTGCGCGCGCGCAGCGGCGACCTGCTGCTGGGCTCGCTCTCGGTGGGCGGCGCGCTGACGGCGCAGGCGAACGGCGGCTCGATCCGCACCAAGGTGGGGGCGGCCTCGACCGCGGGCTGGTCGGTCGCGGGCGCCTCCGGTCCCGCCTCTCCTGCAAGCCCCACGGGCCTGCCGAGCGGCGAAACCGGGGAGAGCCTGGGCGCCCCGCTCGAGGTCTCGATCGCGGCGGGCGCGGCCGAGGTCGCCGCGCGCGCCTACTCCGACCTTCTGCGGGTCGAGGGCGACGCGGTCTTCGACGCCGCCGGATCGGTCCTGCTGCCGGGCGAATTCAACGGGCGGAACAACGACTTCCGCGGCGGCGTTACGGTCAGCCGGGCGCGTCACGCGGCCATCTCTGACCGCAACGACCTGCGCATCGGCGCGGCCGAGACGACGCTGCCCGACGGCGGCACGGCGCAGGGCGGCCTCTACAACCGCGTGGACGGGGAGCGGCTGGCGACGATCCACATCGAGGCCGGCGGCGACGTGACCGACGCGGCCGGGGCGAAGATCCGCACCGCCGGCGATGCCTGGGTGGTCGCGGGCCGCGACGTGCGGCTGAACTCCGGCCGGCACGACTTCGGCGGCGCCTTCGCGGCGCGCGCCGGCGACGTCGAGGTGGCGGTGCGCGGCGACCTGCGGCTGGGGCCGATCCAGGCCTCGGGCACGCTGATGGCGCTGGCCGGAAGCTCGGGCGACTACGCCTCGATCACGCAGACGACCTCGGCGCGGGTGACCAAGCTGGGGATGGAGAACGGGCGCGCGGCCGACGGAATGATCGACCTCTCCGGCCCGATCCGGGTGAACGGCGACGCCGACTTCGCCACCGGCGCCGATCCCCATGCGCCGGCCTCCGACCAGGGGGCGGACCTGACGCTGGACGCCGGGACCAACGTCTTCGGGGGCGACGTCGCGATCCGCCGGATCTTCGGCGACGTGACCCTGATCGAGGAATCCGCGCCCGGCGCCCTGCGCGTCGACGCCCATGACGCCGGCTGGCTGCGCTTCGCCGAGTTCGACGCGGGCGGCGACGTGCTGATCCGCACCTCCGACAACGTGCTGTTCATGGGCCGCACCACCGGCCTGACCGACGACATGGACCCCGACGGGCCGCTGCTGCCGCCGAGCGCCGCCTCGGCCGACGCGTGGATCGAGCAGGGCGGGAAGGGCGTGAAGCGCGCCGACCTGCGCCTGTTCATCCGCGACGGCACGGTCTTCGCCATCGACACGACCGCGGGGGGCGCCGACGGGCAGGGCGGCCAGGTGCGCTTCGACCGCCCCATCGACGGCGCCAACGCCCTGTCGAGCGCGCGCGAGCCCGACGCCGCCGCCGGGCGCGACGGCGCGGGGGCGCTGGAGATCGATGCCGGGCCCGGCGGCGACGTGCGCTTCCGCGACTACGTGGGCGCCGCCAACCCGATCGGCGCGGTCACGATCGTGGATGCGCGCAACGTCAGCCTGGGTCACACCTTCGCCCAGCGCGACGCGCGCCCCGACGACGATCCCGACCGCTTCCTGCTGCGCGGCAAGGGCCAGTCGGTGGACATCTTCACCTCCGGTCCCATCGTCATCGACGCCCGCGGCGCGGTCGAGATCTACATGCCCGCCGGCCTGCTCGAGGAATACGAGACCAACGACGACTACTTCGGCCTCAACACCCCCGGCCTGACCTACGGCGAGAACATCGAGCCCGACAGCCTGAGCCTGTTCGGCTACATCGGCGACAGCGGCCAGAAGGCCGCCGGCCTCTACCCGGTGGGGCCGAAGGGCGTGGACTACCTGCTGAACGGCTGCGTGATCGGCGACGTGCAGGACTGCACCGGCGTCAGCCCGCCGCGCATCCTCAACATCGTCACGGTCGACCAGCCGGAGATCCTGAACGTCGAGGAGGAAGACCTCCTCGAACTGTTCGTCTCCTACGGCAACGAGGAGCTCTGGGGCGTGCCTGACGGATATTTCGACGACTCCGACCTCGCCCGCGCGCGCGCCGAGGCCAATCGCCAGGCCGCGGGCGACGACGACGAGGACGACGAGGAGGAGGAGGACCAGGCCGCGGCCCAGGGCGGCGTCCAGGTCGGAGGGACGGACCGATGAGGCGGATCATCTCCCGCTGGCTGCTGGCCGGGGCGGCTGCGGCGCTCGCGGCCTGCGCGGGCTCGGTCCCACCGGGCACGTTCTCGCTCGCCTCGCGCGAGGACGCGCCGGAGCTGTGCGGCCGGGTCGACCAGATCCTGCTGCGCGGCCAGCGCAACAGCTTCGGCCTGAACTTCCGCGCCGCGGAGGACGCGTTCTCGGAGCTGCTGTCGGTCTACGAGATCGAGAACGTGACGGCCAACTGCCCGACCGCCCCCAGCCGGGCGTTCGTGCTGATGAACCAGGCGCTTGCGCACTCGTCTCAAGAGCGGTTCGTAACCGCCGACGGCCTGTTCGACCGGGCCGAGGCGCTGCTGGACGGGGTCGAGGCGGGGCGCGCGGACGCCGAGCGCGACCGCGCCCTGCTGGTCGCCTACCGCGCGCAGGACCAGCTCAACCGCTCGATCCTCGAGGGCGCGCGCGCCTTCGTGGACCAGGCCT
This sequence comes from Albimonas marina, assembly GCF_029223255.1. Taxonomy (GTDB): domain Bacteria; phylum Pseudomonadota; class Alphaproteobacteria; order Rhodobacterales; family Rhodobacteraceae; genus Albimonas. The sequence continues at coordinate 756,967 of NZ_JARHUC010000003.1, read as the reverse complement.
CGGCGAGCCTGACCGACACGGTTCAGTTCGGGCTGAACGCGCCGGCCGCGCGCTCCTCCGGCTCCGGCCAGATCACCGGGGGCGCGCTGATCGAGACCTCGGGCGAGGAGCAGCTCGCCCTGATCGAGGAGGCCTCGAACAACCACACGCTCAGCCACGTGCGGCTGCTGGAGGGCGACGACGCAGGCGCCGAGCAGGCGATCAACCGCGCCCTCGACGTGATCGCGCTGGCCCCGCGGGCGGCTGCGGCCTACCGGCCGCGGTTCCTGTCCCAGCGCGCGCTGATCGAGCTGGAGCAGGGCGACTACGAGGACGCCCGGCGCGACGCGCACGAAGCCGCGGAGACCTTCGGCGCGCTGATGCCCGACACCCCGCTCGAGGCCCGCGCGCGCCTGCGCGAGGGGCGGGCGCTGGTGGCGCTGGGACGCAAGGACGAGGCCATGGAGGTCTTCGAGCGCGGCTTCCTCGTCTACGAGGAGAACCCGGTGGTGGTGGACTACGGCTCGCTGTGGCCGTTCTTCCAGCTCGGTCTCAGCATCGTCTCGGAACAGCCTGAACGACAAACGGAAATGGGCGCGCGCATCTTCCGCGCCGCGCAGATCGTGCGCCAGTCGATCACCGCGCAGACCGTCTCCGGCGCCGCTGCGCTGCTGGGCGAGGGCGACAACGACAAGGCCCGCGCGGTGCGCGCCTGGCGCGATGCGAACGAGCGCTATGCGACCCTCAAGGCGCTGCAGGTGCTCCAGCTTCGCGATCCGCTGAGCCAGCCCGATCAGGCCAGGGCGCTCGCCGAGGCGGTGTCCCAGGCGCAGACGGAGGTCGAGCGGCTGCGCGCCGCCCGCGACCGCATCGCGCCCGAGTACCAGTCCGCGATCTCGAGCCCCGTGTCGCTGGAGCAGCTCCAGTCGGTGCTCCAGGAAGGCGAGGCGCTGGTGCAGGTGCTGGTGGGCTGGCCGCGCAGCTTCCTGCTGATCATCTCGCGCGACGAGGTCACCTATGGCGCGCTGCCGGTGACAGACAGCCAGATCAACGTGTTGGTCGGCGTTCTTCGCAGAGGGGTCGAGACGGACCGCGAGGGCAGGGTGCCCGCCTACCGCGCCGACGTGGCCTTCCAGGTGTTCAACCTGCTGTTCCCGGGCTACCGCGACGCGCTGATGAAGCACGACCGGCTGATCTTCTCGACCTCCGGCGCGCTGCAGAGCCTGCCGCTGGAGCTGCTGGTGACGTCGTCGCCGGGCACGGCCTGGCAGTCGGGCGACTACACGCAGGTGCCGTTCCTTGGCGCGCAGCGGGCCGTGAGCTACGTGCCGAGCCCGCGCAACCTGGTGGACATCCGCGCGCGGGCCGGAACCTCGAACGCCTCGGGCGCGGTCGCGTCCTTCGCCGACTTCAGAGCGGGCGTGAACCCTCAGAAAGTGCTCGATGTTTCCAGCCTGCCGCAGACCTGCCTGCGGCTCGCCCAGGCGGTCGACCGGGTGGGCGAGCTGCCGGGCACCGCGCGCGAGGCGGAGGTGATCCGCGAGATCTTCGGCGACCAGGCGCTGCTCGCCACCGGGGCGGAGTTCAACGAGGACGCGGTGAAGCGGGAGGCGGCCGACGGCACGCTCGCCGACTACCGGGTGCTGCATTTCGCGACCCACGGCATCCTGTGGCCGACGCCGGACTGCTTCACCGATCCCGCGCTGACCGTGACCGCCACGACCTCGGAGGACAGCGACGGGCTGCTGACCGCCTCCGAGATCCGGTTGATGAACTTCGACGCGCAACTGGTTGTTCTGTCGGCCTGCAACACGGCCTCGGGCTACCTGACCACGGCCTCGAACTCGATCTACGGCGCGCGTCGCCAGGTGGGCCTGTCGGGGGCGGGGGGCGAGAGCCTGTCGGGCCTCGCGCGGGCCTTCTTCGCCGCCGGCGCGCGCGCGGTGCTCGCCACCCACTGGCCGGTGGCGGACAAGGAGACGACCTTGCTGATGGAGCGGTTCTTCCGGCTGCTGAAGGACGACGGCCTCGACTTCGCCGACGCGCTCCAGCAGGCGCAGGAGGAGCTGCGCCGCAATCCCGCGACCTCGCATCCGGTGTTCTGGGGACCGTTCGTCCTGATCGGCGACGCGTCGGCCTCGCTCTGAGGCCGCGCGCGGCGCCGGAAGGGGGGATCAGGAGGGCGAGGGGCGCAGGCGGACGCGGCCGTCCGCGCGCATGTCCGTTCTTCGTATAATCAATATTATGTAAAATATCTGGATGGAGAAACGCGGGGCGACGTTGCAACGCCGCCCCGCAAGTCCCTCAGCCGAAGAGGAAATCGTGGTGGTCGAAGGCGTCGGCGTCCTTCACGTCCTCGAACACCACCGTCGTGCCGGCCTTGAGCTTCAGCACCACGTCGCCCTTCTTCTCCTTGAACTTCAGGTCGTCGAACTCCGACGCGCCCCAGGTCAGCCAGACCTGGTCCACGCCATGCTGGAAGTCCGCGATCGCGAGCTTGGTCTTCTTCTCGACCAGGAACGTGTCCGAACCCTCGCCGCCCATCGCCCAGTCCTTGCCCGAGCCGCCGTCGAGCAAATCGTCGCCGTCGCCGCCGAAGAGCTCGTCCTTGCCTCGGCCGCCGCGCAGCACGTCGTCGTCGTCGCCGCCGTAAAGGTCGTCCTTGCCGTTGTTGCCGAACAGGCTGTCGTCGCCCTCATGGCCCCACAGCTTGTCCTTGCCGTTCCCGCCGCGCATCACGTCGTCGTTGTTGCCGCCGTGCTCGCGGTCCTTGCCGTTGCCGTAGTCGGCGATCACCGGATCGTCGAGCACCACGCCCGTGGTCGTCCCCGAGGGATCGAGCCGCTGGGCGAGGATCTCGTAGTCCGGGCCGCTCTCGTAGGCGACGATCAGGTCGTCGTCGGTCAGCAGCGCCACGTCCGCGCGGCCCTGGTGACCATCGGGATCCTGGTTGACCACGAAGGGATCGCCCTCGGACAGGCAGTCGGCGTCGAACTTCTGGGCCATCACCTCGTAGCCCGCGGGATCGGCGTAGTCGCCGCCCAGGTAGACCACCAGGAAGCCGCCGTCGGCGGTCGGCGAGATCGAGCGCGCCTCCAGCGTCTCGTCCACGGTCGAGACCAGCGGCGCGGCCACGGTGCCGTCCGCATCCACCTTCCAGATCGAGAGCTCGGAGCTGTCGCCCGTGCGCACGACCTCGACCACCACCGCGCCGCCGTCCGCGGTCGCGGCGAAGAGGAACGAGCCGGGATTGGGCAGATCGTCGACGATCACGGTCGAGGACAGCAGGTTCCCGTCCGCGTCCAGCCGGTGCAGCGTCAGGTCGCGCGACCAGCTCATGTCCGGCAGGCGCGAGCCCACCGTGTTGCGCAGGAACAGGATGTCGCCGTTCGAGGCCGTCGTCGCCTGCCACGCGCCCCCGACCAGCGAGTTGCGGCCCATCCCCTCGTCCTCGTAGTCCTTCGAGAGCGTGCCGTTCGTCTCCACCACGCTGACGCGGGTGCTGTCGTCGGTGAAGTCGGAATGGATCACGACGATCTCGCCGGTGGGCGCGGCGCTGAGGCCGATCACGCCGCCGAAGTCGCTGTAGCCCAGCTCCACCGCATCGCCGTCGCGGGTCCCGTCCGCGTCGAAGCGCTGGAGCATGGGAACCTGCGGGCTCCCCACGAGCGGGCTCGCGAGCCACAGCACCGCGAAGCCGGTGGGCGTGGCGATGATCTCCTGCGGCAGGTGCGAGCCGGTGGTGTCGAGCGCCACGTGGAAGGCCGGGCCCGCGGGCTGGCCGTCGGCGTCGTAGATCCGCACCGCCGCGCCGGCGCCCCCGTCAGGGTCGGTCGCCGCGTCGAAGGTGGTCTGGTAGAGCACCGCGAACCCGCCGCCCGGCAGTCCGAGGACCGCAGGCGAATAGCTGGTGGAGGACTGGGTGATCTCGATCGGCGCGCCGTCGAGGCTTGGCACGGTCATTCAGTTTCTCCTTGCAAGCCGTTGCGTTCGTTCACGCAATCGGGATCAAACGAACACGAAATCGGAGGCGTCGAGATCGGCCTTGTCCACGTCCTCGAGGATCGCGAGCTTCACGCGGCCGTCCTTCAGCAGGACGTCGTCGCCCTTGCCGCGCAGCTTCAGGTCGTCGAACTCCGATGCGCCCGAGGCGATGGCCAGCGTGTCGAACCCGTCGGCGAAATCCTTCACCCGGTCGGGACCGCCCTTGCCGTCGAGCACGAACTGGTCCGCGCCCTCGCCGCCGATCAGCCGGTCGCGGCCCTTGCCGCCGTCGAGCCGGTCGTCGCCGGCGTCGCCGCGCACCAGGTCCTTGCCGCCGTCGCCGCGCAGGTCGTCGTCGCCGTCCCGGCCCAGCAGCTTGTCCTTGCCGCCCTTGCCCTTGAGCACGTCGTCGCCGGCCGCGCCCTCGAGCGTGTCCTTCTTCTTCGTGCCGACGAGGTTGCGGGGCTGGGGCTCCGGCTCGGTCCCGGCGAAGGGGATCGTCAGCGTCTCGACATAGGTGTTGAACTGGGCGTCGGTGACGCGGATCTGCACCTGGTTGTAGGCGTAGATGTCGGTCGGCGCGATCGCGGGATTGAAGCGCAGCTCGTCGCCCACGATCTCGAAGCGCAGGGCCTCGTAGGGGTCGACGAAGGAGAACACGAAGCTCTCGTCCGCGTCCGGGTCCACGGCCGAGAGCGTGCCGATGGTCTGGCCCTGCACGCCGGGCTCGATCGGGTCGCCGGTCAGCACGATGTCGGTGGGCGCGTTCCCCGCGGTCGTGCCGGAGGGGTCGAACCCCTGCCCCATGATCTGCACCACGGAGGCGGTCGGCGAATCCTCCCACACCGCGATGAAGTCGCCGCCCTCGAGCCAGGCGCCGTGGGCGCGCGACTGGAAGCCGGCGGACTCGCGGTGGATCGGGAACGCCTCGCCCTCGACCTCGCCGTCGGCGTCGAACTTCAGCGCGATCGCCTCCTGCTTGTCGGGGCCGAAGACGTCGCCGGAGGTCATCAGCACCAGGAAGCCGCCGTCGGGCGAGGGCACGATCTGGCTGGGATAGTTGTCGCCGTCGGGATCGGGATCGAAGGTCGCGTCCGTCAGCGCCGCGCCGTCGGCGCCGAACAGGCGCACGCGCAGCACGCTCGCGTCGCCGTCCTGGAACGAAAGCGCCACCACCGCGCGCCCGTCCGGCAGCACCTGGCCCAGGTAGTTGCCGAAGGAGTTCTCCGAGGCGATCAGCGGGGTCGAGGAGACCACCGCCCCGTCCGCGCCCAGCACGTGCAGCGTGGCGCTGCGCGAGGAGGCGCCGCCGGAGAGCTCGACGAAGGCCGCGCCGTCGCCGAGCGGGCTGAGGATGTTCTCCCCCCCGATCGACACGGCGGCCGCCCCGGTCGGCACGTCGGTCGCGCCCACCGTGTTGGTCTCGTCCACGATGGTCGCGACGATGCCCGAGGTCGGGCCGTAGATCACGCGCAGCACCGCCACCGACCCGTCGGAGAGCCCCGCGACGCCCACCGCGCCGGTCCCCTCGGAGACCTTGGCGTCGTCCGCCACCCGCGCGCCGGTCTTGTCGAAGCGCGCGACGAAGGAGCCGGGGTCCGAGGCCACGGTCACGTCGGTGTAGAGCACCGCGAAGCCGCCGTCGGCGGTGGCCGTTACGAGGAAGTCGGACTGGGAGCCGTCGAGATCGCCGGGGACCTCGAAGCTCGCCCCCCTGGGGTTGCGGTCGGCGTCGAAGATGCGCGCGATCAGCGTCTGGCCTTGGTCGGCGTCGACGTCGGGGCCGCGGAACCCGGCCCAGACCACGGCGAAATCGCCGTCGGCCAGCGCCACGATCTGCGGGCGATACTTGGCGTAGCCGCCGTCGGAGGTCAGGAAATCCGGCCCATCCCAGCTCGGTATGGTCATGCGTGCGTCCTGCCCCATCGGCGCGCTCTGCGGCGCGCGCTCCCGCTTTCCCCAACGGCCCTTCTGCGACAGGAAAGGGATTGTTGCAAGAACATGAACGCTGCGGCGGTGGAAACGCGTTCCGACACGTGACGGCCACGCGCGGCGCCGGGCGCGCGACGATGCGCGGCCCGGGGGCCGGATCGGATCGGGTTTCCGGGGGGCGCCAAGGCGCCCTGCCCCGCGCGCCTACTCGGCCACGCGCGGCAGGTTTTCTTCGGACGGGATCTCGGCGACGTCCTCGAAACGCTTGGCGAGACGGCCGAAATCTTCCGGATCGCCGCGCACGTCGAGGATCGTCGCCTCGTCGGTCGTCTCGGTCCGGTCGACGGTCATGTGGGCGTGGACCCAGGCGAGCGCCGCGCCGTTCTCGGAGGGCACGCGCAGGCGGCGCGGAAGCTCCCGCGCGCCCAGCCGCGCCTCGATGGCGGCGAGGAGGTCGGGGATCCCCTGCCCGGTCAGCGCAGAGCAGGCCACCGCCTCGGGGCGGCGGTCGGTCTCGTTGAGCATGGCGAGCCGCTGCGCGTCGGGCAGCCGGTCGACCTTGTTGCGCACCTCCAGCATCCCGGCGCGGCGGTCGTCGCCGACCCCCAGCGCCCCCAGCACGCGGGCCACGTCCTCGGCCTGGGCCTCGGCGTCCTCGTGGCTGACGTCGCGCACGTGCAGGATCAGGTCGGCCTCCAGCACCTCCTCCAGCGTGGCGCGGAAGGCCGCGACCAGCTGCGTGGGCAGGTTGGAGATGAAGCCCACCGTGTCCGACAGGATCGCCCGGCGGCCCGAGGGCAGCCGGATCTCGCGCATCGTGGGGTCGAGGGTCGCGAACAGCATGTCCTCGGCCATCACCTGCGCCTCGGTCAGGCGGTTGAACAGCGTGGACTTGCCGGCGTTGGTGTAGCCCACCAGCGCGATCACCGGATACGGGATCTTGCGGCGGGACTCGCGATGCAGCTCGCGGGTTTTCACCACCGTCTCAAGGCGTTTCTCAAGCTTCTTGATCCGCTCGCTCAGCGCGCGGCGGTCCGCCTCGATCTGGGTCTCGCCGGGTCCGCCGACAAAGCCGAGGCCGCCGCGCTGACGCTCGAGGTGGGTCCAGGACCGGACCAGGCGAGTCTTCTGGTAGTTCAGATGCGCCAGCTCGACCTGGAGCACGCCCTCTCGCGTCCGGGCGCGCTCGCCGAAGATCTCCAGGATCAGGCCGGTGCGGTCGAGGATCTTGACCTTCCAGGCCTTCTCCAGGTTGCGCTGCTGGACGGGGGAGACGGGGCCGTCGATGACGACCAGCTCCGTCTCCGTCTCCTTGAAGCGTTCGCCCAGCTCCTCGACCTTGCCGGAGCCGAAGAGATGGCCGGCGTCCGCCTTGGGCAGGCGGACGACGTCCGCGCCGACGACCTCGAGGTCGATGGCGGCGGCGAGGCCCACGGCTTCCTCCAGCGCCTGCTGAGGCAGGCGGAGGTCGTCCGTCGGGCGGTTGCGGATATCGGGATGCAGCACATGAGCGCGGGTCATCCCGCGCGCATTAAGCCTCTTCGCCGGGCTCGTAAAGGGAGATCGGCTGCGACGGCATCACGGTGGAGATCGCGTGCTTGTAGACGAGCTGGCTCTGCCCGTCCCGGCGCAGCAGCACGCAGAAATTGTCGAACCAGGTGATCACGCCCTGCAGCTTGACCCCGTTCACGAGGAAGATCGTGACCGGGACCTTGTTCTTGCGGATGTGATTGAGGAAGGCATCCTGCAGGTTCTGCTTGTCGGCCGCCATGTTTGCGTCCCCCTCTCATGGGGTTTCAGTTTTATGAGTCGGGCGCCCTTCGGCGCTCTTGGGTCGATGAAGGCAAGATGAGGGCGCGGCCTGCGAATTGAAAGTCCTTTTCGCGCGTGCGTCCGTTTGCTGCGGGTGCGAGATCAGGAGCGCCAGTAGGCCGGGTTGCACAGCGCCACGGCGGCCAGCACCTCGATCCGGCCCAGGATCATCGCGGCCATCATCACCGCGCGCGCGCCCTCGGAGGCCTGCTGGTAATCGTGGCCGGTGGCCAGCGGAAACAGCGGCCCGGTGTTCGACAGCGAGGCGACCGCGCCCGCCATCGCCGCGTCGAAATCCATGCCCGCCAGCGTCAGCGCCATCAGCGCCACGGCCAGCGCGGTCATGTAGAGCATGACGTAGACCCAGGCGTTCACGATCGCGTCGCGCGACAGCCGCCCGCCGGAGGTGCGCGCCGTGTCGACCCGCGAGGGGTGGCAGAGCCGGTCGAGCTCGCCCCCGCCATGGCGGTAGAGCGCATAGGCCCGAAACAGCTTCACGCCCCCCGCGGTGGTGGCCACGCCCCCGCCGAGGGTGGCGAGGCCCATCAGCATCAGCGAGGGCGCCTCGACCTGCGCCCAGGTCACCACGTCCGGCCAGTCGGCGGAGACGTAGCCCGAGGTGGAGATCATCCCCACCGAGGTCGCGAAGCCGCCCCACAGCGCGCGGCCGGCGTGGAAGGGGTTGTCGAAGATCTGGCTCGGCCCCGCCCCGACCCAGACGCCATGGGCGAAGAGCCAGGCCGTCGCCACGGCCACCGCGATCAGGAACAGCTGGATCTCGGGGTCGCGCCGCGCCTCGAGCCAGTTGCGCGCGGCGCCGGGGCCCGCGGTGGGGCCGCGCCGCCCGAAGGTCAGGCGCGAGATCGACAGGATCAGGAACAGCACCGCCACCACCTCGGCCATGCGGTTGCCCTGGGCCGCGAGCCCGCCCGCGAGCGGCGAGATGCCGGAGGTCGAGACGATGCCCATCGCGTGGCACAGGGCCACGAAGCTCGGCGTTCCCGCGGTGGCGAGCGCCGCAGCGGCGATGGCGGTCAGCGCGGCGTAGGCCGGCCCGATCGCCATCAGCGCGCGCATCGCGCGGCGTCCGCCCGGCCCCAGCGCCAGGATCCGGCCGACGCGCATCCGCGCCTCGCCCGCGGACGAGGCGCCGGGCAGGTCCAGCAACTCCCGCGGGGCGAGGATCGAGACGGCGCCCACCAGCGTCGCCAGCCCCCCGACCCAGCCCAGCATCGAGCGCCACAGGTGGATCGACGGCGGCGCCGAGAAGGGCGTGATCAGCGTGGCCCCGGTGGTGGTCAGGGACGAGGTCGCCTCGAAATAGGCCCCGGTCCAGCCCAGTTCCGGCAGGATCAGCGCGATGGGCGCGGCGGCGAAGACCGGCCCCGCGGCGAAGACGCCCAGCAGCGTCATCAGCTCGGCCCGCGCGTTCGCCCCCGACGCCCCGCGCCGCCAGGCCGCCGCCCCCAGCGCCGAGGCCGCCAGCATCACGAAGAGCGCCGCGTAGAAGAACAGCCGCGCCGAGCGCCAGTCCCGCTCCAGCCCCGCCGCCAGCGCGGGCAGCAGCATCATCGCCCCCAGCGCGAAGGCGAAGACCAGGAAGACGGGAAAGCCCCTCAGGCGCATGGCGGGCCTGCGCGGTTCAGAAGAAGTCGACCGAGACGCGGAACAGCTGCTCCACCTCCCGCACCACGTCGCGGCGCGCGAAGACCACCACGCGGTCATGCTCCTGGATCACGAGGTCGCCCGAGGGCATCTTGACCCCGTCGCGCGTCAGCACCGCGCCGACGATGGCGGATTCGGGAAAGCCCGCCGCCCGCAGCGGCTTGCCGGCGATGGGCGAGGTGGCGAGCACCTGCGCCTCGATCACCTCCGCCTCGGCGTCGCCCACCGCGTAGACCGCCCGCACCCGGCCCCGGCGCACGTGGCGCAGGATCGAGGAGACGGTGGTCGAGCGGGGCACCAGCAGGGCGTCGACGCCCAGGCTGTCCGAAAGCTCGGCGTAGGAGGGATCGTTCGACAGCGCGATCGCCGTCCGGCAGCCGGCCTTCTTGCCCCGCGCCGCGGCCAGCAGGTTGGTCTTGTCGTCGTCGGTCAGCGACAGGATCGCGTCGGCGTCGCGGACGTTCGCCTCCTCGAGCAGGATCGGGTCGAGGCCGTCGCCCAGCAGGACGATGGTGCGCTCCAGCTCCTCGGCCGCGCGCTCGGCGCGCACGCGGTTGCGGTCGATCATCTTCACGCGGGGGCGGCCCGGGTGTTTCTCAAGCATTCTGGCCACTTGCAGCCCGACGTTGCCGGCGCCCACGATCACCACACGCGCGACCTTGCGGCTTTCGCGACCGAACAGCGACAGGGTGCGGGTCACGTCCTCGGCCGCGGCCACGAAGTAGATGTCGTCGCCGGCAAACAGCGAGTCCTGCGGCGAGGCCACGTGAAGCTGCCCGTCGCGGCGGTAGGCGACCACGATGGCGCGCAGGGTCGAGAACAGCTCCGACAGCTGGCGCAGGGGCGTGTTCACCACCGGGCAGTCGTCCAGCAGCCGCGTGCCCACCAGCCGCACCTTCCCGTCGAGGAAGTTCTCGATGTCGAAGGCCTCGGGGTTCTCCAGCCGGCGCATGGCGACGCGCGCGACCTCGAGCTCCGGGCTGATCACCACGTCGATGGGCATGTGATCGCGCCGGAACAGGTCCGCCCAGCGGTTCTCGAGGTAGGACTGCGCGCGGATGCGGGCGATCTTCTGGGGCACCGAGAAGACCGAGTGCGCCACCTGGCAGGCCACCATGTTCACCTCGTCGGCGAAGGTGGCTGCAATCAACATGTCGGCGTCCTCGGCGCCCGCGCGCTCGAGCACGTCGGGATGGGAGGCGAATCCAACGATTCCATTGACATCGAAGGAGTCCGTCACACGCCGCACGAGCCCCGCGTCCTGGTCGACGATGGTGACGTCGTTGGCCTCGCGGCTGAGGTGGCGGGCGATCTGCGAGCCGACCTGGCCCGCGCCGCAGATGATGATCTTCATGGGATCTCCGTCCCCGCAGGTCGTCGCCTGCACGCCGGGGCGGAGGATGCGACGGCGCCCGCGCGGTGTCAAACGGGGACCGGGCGGCAGGCCCCGCGGCACGGGGCGGCGCCGGCCGGGGCGCGCGCGCCCCCTGCCCCGTCCGGTGGCCGTGGCCGGGCTCAGTCCAGCGGCGTCTCGGTCAGCGGGATCAGGCGGCTGTCGGCGACGGCGGCGGTCCGGTGCGGCAGGGCGGCGGCGATGCGCGGATCCTGCGCGTGGGCGAGGAACGCCTCGAGACTCGCCTGGCGCACCAGCATCGCGCGGTCCCACCGCTCCCCCTCCGGCCCGATCAGGGCGGGGTGGGCGCGGGCGAGCAGCGTCAGCTCCCCCCCGCTCTCGCGCAGCAGGGGGAGCGTCTCGCGCACGTAGCGCTCGAAGGCCGCGACGCCCGAGATCGGGGTCTCGGGGGCGAGGTCGGGGGTCTCGGAATAGTCCGCCACCTCCCGCAGCCGCAGCAGGTTCAGCATCAGGGCCGCACCCGGCGGCGGGTCGGCCATCAGCGCGCGCACGGCGGTTGGGGAGACGTCCCGATGGCCCGCCGGCTGGCGCAGCCCCGGGGCGGCGAGGCGGCGGGCGTGCTCGGCGAGGTCCGCGGGCCAGGCGGCGAGCCGGGCGGCGAAGCCCTCGGCGTCGCCGGCGTAGAGGGCGCGGGCGGCCTCCTCGAAGCCCGGCAGGTCGCCGCCGGCCGCGGACATGAAGCGCCAGGCGGCGTCACGGGCGTCCTTGGGGGCCTCGGCGCGGCGCGCGGCCTCGACCAGGCGGCGGATCGCGGCCGAGGCGCCGCCCCGCCCCGTCAGCCAGTCCCAGTGCCGCGGCAGCAGCGTGACCTCGCGCGCCACCACGCCCAGCTTCGGGCGGCCGCGCCCGCGGGGACGGGGCGCGGTCTCGGCCGGATCGGCGTGGCGGGCGCGGACGTCGGCCTCGGTCCCGCGCAGGTCGAGGTCGATCTGGCGGCCCTGCGGATCGAAGACCAGCGCCCCCGGCGCGGGCGAGGCGTGCAGCGCCGCCGCCACCTCGGCCAGCGATCCGCGCGCCAGCAGGCGGGGGCCGAGGAAGGCGGCGTGGAGGGGGGCGGGATCGGTCATGGCTCGGGGTCCGGTGCGGGGACGGCGGGGGGGCGTCGCGGACCCATTGCCATCGGGCGGCGGTCATGTCAATTAAACCCGGGTTTAATTCGAGGAGCCGGTCATGAAGACGTCGGATCGCAAGGCGGCCATGGCCGCGTGGAAGGAAAGCAAGCGCCGCCCGGGCGTATGGCTCGTGCGCTGCGAGGCGACGGGCGAGGCCTGGGTGGGGGCGGGCCGCGACCTCGTCGCCGCGCGCAATCGCTTCGACTTTTCAATGCGCCAGGGCTCGCCCCTGCATCCCGACATGAAGTCCGCGCTCGCGGCCCATGGAGGCCAGGCCTTCACCTTCGAGGAGGTCGAGTCGCTGGAGAAGATCGAGGAGATCGCCCTGCCCCGCGAGCTCAAGGATCGCCGCGCCGCCGCCGCGGAACGGCTGGGGGCGCGGGCGATCTGAGGCGGGGCCGCGCCGAAGGGCCGCTTGAGGAACGCCGGACATCTATCTGACTTCCCACCGAATTCCGGGATCGACCCAGCGACCGCGGAACTTTCTTCAGCCCCTCCGAAGCCTGCTGACACGATGCTGTCAGCAGGCGGGGCGCAGGGTGCGCAGCAAGGGAGGCGGATGGCCGCCCCCATCTTCGCAAGGACCCTGAGCATGATCCTGCATCTGCATCCGTTCTCTCAGAATTCCCGCCGGGTCGAGGCCCTGCTGAACTGCGCCGGCGTCGTCTGCGAGCGTCGCGTGGTGGACCTGATGAAGGGCGACCACCGGCGGCCGGAGTTCCTGGCCCTGAACCCCAACGGCCAGATCCCGGTGCTGGAGGACGACGGGCTGGTGCTGGCCGAGTCCATGGCGATCCTGCGCCACATCTGCCGCTCCCGCGGGCTGGAAGACTGGCATCCCGGGGATCCGGCGCGTCATGCGCAGGTCGACCAGTGGCTCGACTGGATCCAGTGCCGCATCGCCCGGCCCACGAGCCTGGTGTTCTTCAACACCATCGTCGCCGACCCGATCGAGAACGCTGCCCTGATCGCCGAAGGCAGGCGCCTGCTGGCCGACCTCGTCCCGATCCTCGAAGCGGCGCTGAGCGGGCGGGAGTGGCTGGTGGGCGAGGGGCCGACGATCGCCGACCTCGCGCTCGTGACCGGCTTCCAGAACCTGGCCTTCATCGACGCCCGTCCCTCGGCGCCGGCGCTCGACGCCTGGTTCGACCGGGTCAACGCCCTGCCCGGCGTGCGCGCCGCCCTGCCCGAGCCCTTCGCGCAGCGCATGGGCCTGGCGGCGGCCGCCTGAGGAGAACCGCGAGGGCGGGCCTGCCCGCCCTCGCAAAACACCGCGGGGGCGGGTCCGCCCGCCCGCGTCGAGGTCGAGGGGGGCGGGCGAGCCCGCCCCCGGGGCGATCAATCCTCGAACTCGTCCTCGTCCCCGTCGCCCTCTCCGGCGATGGCGACGCGGGCGCCGCCGCGGGTGACGGTGGCGACGCCCAGGCTCTTGAGCTTGCGGTGCAGGGCCGATCGCTCCATCCCCACGAAGGCGGCGGTGCGGGAGATGTTGCCGCCGAAGCGGTTGATCTGGGCGATCAGGTAGTCCCGCTCGAACAGCTCGCGCGCCTCGCGCAGCGGCAGGGTCGCCATGGCGGGCGAGAGCACCGCGCCCCCCTCGGCCGGATCGCCCGCGGTCAGGGGCAGCTCGTCGGGCGAGATCTCGCCCGTGCCCCCGCCCAGGATCAGCACCTGCTCCATCACGTTGCGCAGCTGGCGCACGTTGCCGGGCCAGTTCTGCGTCTGCAGCAGCGCCGCCGCGTCGGGCGAGAGCTTGCGCAGCGGCAGGCCTTCGGTCTTCGCCAGCCGGGCGAGGAAGTGGTTGGCCAGCACCGGGATGTCCTCGCGAAGCGCGGCCAGCGACGGCGTCTCCAGCGGCACGACCGAGAGGCGGTGGAACAGGTCCTCGCGGAAGCGCCCCGCCTGGATCAGCGATTGCAGGTCGCGCGTGGTGGCCGAGATCACCCGCACGTCGGTCTGCACCATGTCCGAGCCGCCGACGCGGGCGAACTTCTGGTCGACCAGCACGCGCAGGATCTTCGACTGGGCCCCCGCCGGCATCTCGGCCACCTCGTCGAGGAAGAGCGTGCCGCCCGAGGCCTTCTCGAACAGGCCCGGCACCACGGCGCCGTCCTCCCGCTCGCGGCCGAACAGGGTCTCCTCCATCTTCGCGGGCTCGATGTTGGCGGCGTTCAGCACCACGAAGGGCGCGCGGGCGCGGTCGGAATGGGTGTGGATGTAGCGCGCCGCCACCTCCTTGCCCGAGCCCGGCGGGCCCGAGAGCAGGACGCGCGACGCGGTGCGCGCCACCCGGTCGAGCTTCTGGCGCAGCGCCGCGATGGCGTGGGAGGAGCCGATGATCTCGGCCTGCGCGCGATCCGCCTCCTGCAACGAGGCGATCTCCCGGCGCAGGCGCGAGGCCTCGAGCGCGCGGGTCGAGACCAGCATCAGCTGGTCGGTGGTGAAGGGCTTCTCGATGAAGTCGTAGGCGCCCTGCTTCACCGCCGCGACCGCGATCTCGATGTTGCCGTGGCCGGAGATGATGACCACGGGGATGTCGGGCTGGTTGCGCCGCACGGTCTTGAGGATCTCGATCCCGTCCATCCGGCTGCCCTGCAGCCAGATGTCGAGGATGATCAGGTCGGGGCGCGCCACCTCGACCGCCTTCAGCGCGCCGTCGGCGTCGGAGGCGGTGCGGGTGGCGTGGCCTTCGTCCTCCAGGATGTCGGCGACCAGCTCGCGGATGTCGGCCTCGTCGTCCACCACCAGAATGTCAGCCATCGGTCGGGCCTCCTGCCTCGGTCTCGGTCGCGCCGGGCTTCGCCGGCGTCTGTTTCTGGGTCGTCGCGTCGCCGCCGCCGCCGCGCTTGCCGGCGAGCGGCAGGCGGATCACGGCCATGGCCCCGCGCGGCGCGTCGGCGGGCGCGTCGGGATCGAACGGCGCATCGTCGAGCGCGAAGGTTCCGCCATGTTCCTCGGCGATCTTCTTGACGATTGCGAGGCCGAGGCCCGTGCCCTTGTCGCGGGTGGTGACGTAGGGCTCCAGCAGCCGGGCGCGGCCCGTCTCGGGAAGGCCCACGCCGTTGTCGATCACCCGGATCTCGGCGGTCTCGGCGTCGCGGCGAAGCTGGGCGATCACCCGGCCCGGGGGCTCGGGCCGGTCGGCCAGCCGCGCCTCGACCGCCTCGCCCGCGTTCTTGAGCAGGTTGGTCAGCGCCTGGCTCAGCATCGCGCGGTCGCAGCGCAGCGGCAGCGGCTCGTCCGCCCCCTCCGCCTCGAAGCGCACGGGGCCGCCGGCCTCGGCCTGCAGCAGCACCGCCTCGCTCACGATCCCGGCGAGGTCGTCGCGCGCCAGCTCCGGCGCGGGCATGCGGGCGAATTTCGAGAACTCGTCCACCATGCGCCGGATGTCGCCGGCCTGGCGCACGATCATGTCGGCGTAGCTGTCGAAGCGTTCCCGGTCGCGCCCGGTCAACCCGTCGGCGAACTTCTTCTTCAGGCGCTCGGCCGAGAGCTGGATGGGGGTCAGCGGGTTCTTGATCTCGTGGGCGATGCGCCGCGCGATGTCGCCCCAGGCGGCCATGCGCTGGGCGGTCACCAGCTCGGTCAGGTCGTCGAAGGTCAGCACGAAGATCTCGGCGTCGCCCTCGGGCGCGATGCGCGAGACGCGGGCGAGGAAGTCGCGCTCGGTCCCGTCGACGCGGGCGTGGATGCGCTCGGTCGTCTGACCGCCGCGCCGTTCCCGCGACTGGGAGAGGAGGCCCTCGAACATCGGCGCGACCTCGGCCAGCGTGCGGCCCGCGGCCTCGGCCGGGGTGACGCCCAGCATCCGTGCGCCGGCCTCGTTCAGCAGCTCCACCCGCCCCTCGGAGTCGAGGCGCGCGACCCCCGCGGTGACGCCCGCGAGCACGGTCGAGGAGAAGCGGCGCCGGCGCTCCGTCTCCTGGTTCACGGCGACGAGCGCGTCGCGCTGGGCCTTCACCTGCTCGGTCATGCGGTTGAAGATGCGGGCGAGCACCGCGATCTCGTCGTCGCCCCGCTCCTCGCGCACGCGCACGTCGAGGTCGCCCGCGCCCACCCGCTCGGCCGCGCCGGCGAGGCGGCCGATGGGCCGCGCGAGCCGTTCGGCGAAGTAGAGCCCGGCCCAGATCGCGGCCAGCGTCACCACCAGCGCGAAGCCCACGTAGAGGATCGCGAATTCCAGCAGGATCGAGTTCCGCTGGCCTTCCAGCGCCTCGTAGAGGCGCACGGTGTCCTGGGTTTCGTCGAGCAATCTCAGGACGTTGCCGTCCACGTTGCGGCCGACGTAGAGGTAATAGTCGACGAAGCCCTTCAGCGCGACCAGGGCGCGGACCTCGGATTCGTTCTCGTCCGAGATCACCACCACCTGCCCCTCGCGGGCGCGGGCCATCTGCTCGGCCGTCGGCGGGGTGAAGTTGAAGAGGTAGGAGAATTCGCCCCGCGCGCGCAGCTCCATCGAGCCGTCGAAGATGTAGGCCTCGGGGATCTCGCGCAGGTAGGCCTGGGCGCGCAGCATGTCGCCCAGCTGGGCGTCGTTGACCATGCGCGCGGCCTCGGAGGCGAGGTCCCCGGCGATGGCCAGCGCCTCGCCCCGGATGCGGCGGCGGTGCTCGTCCTCGTAGCTCTCGGCGACCTCGAGCGAGTTGCGCACCACCGAGCCGATCTGGTTCGAGAACCAGCCCTCGATGCCGAAGGAGACGGTCAGCGTGGCGAAGACCGCGACCAGGATGGTCGGGGCCAGCGCCATCGCCGCGAAGACGCCGGTCAGCCGCAGGTGCAGCCGCGAGCCGGCCGAGCGGGCGCGTCGCGCCGAGATCAGCGCGGCCACCCGCCAGGCGACCAGCCCCGCGATGACGAGGATGTAGACGAGATCGAGCAGGAAGACGCCGCGCAGCACCTCCTGCCGCACGGGGCCCCGCTCGCCCCCCGACAGGGCCCAGCCGGTGACGACGGCCAGCAGCGGGCCGAGCGCCGCCACCGCCAGCGTCAGGCGGGCCCGGGTTCGACGCGAGAGCTCTCCGCGTAGCGCGACGGAGGGGAGCGACGCCAACGCCTCTGCGGCGGATCTGGCGGCGCGGATCGTGCGCTGGGTCACAAGGCCTCCCCGGTTGCGACGGCGCCGCGCCCGGGGCTGCGACCCGCGCGCGGCGACCTCGCGCAGCCGTCGGAACCCCCTCCGTCCCGGAAGCGCGCGGGCGGCGGACCTGTCGGACCGCCGCCGGTCACTGTTGCAAACTTACATCAATGTCTTGCCGCGCGTGACAGGAATGTCAAGCTCCCGGATCTTCTTGCGCAGGGTGTTGCGGTTGATGCCCAGCAGGTCCGCGGCGCGAAGCTGGTTGCCCCGGGTGGCCGAGAGCGTCAGCGCGATCAGCGGCAGCTCCACCTCCCGCAGGATCCGGTCGTAGAGGCCCGGAGGCGGCAGCGCGTCGCCGTGGAGCTGGAAATAGGCGCGCAGATGCGCCTCGACCGAGGCGCCCAGCGACGCCCCCCGCTCCATCTCCGGCGCAGCGGCGGAGGGACGCGCCGCCAGCTCCCGCTCCACGTCCGCCAGCGTGATCACCTCGTCGGCGCACAGCGCCGCGAGCCGCTTCATCAGGTTCTCCAGCTCGCGCACGTTGCCGGGCCAGGACTGGGCCTTCAGCACCTCGACCGCGTCGTTGGCGATGGACTTGCGCGGCAGACCCTCGGTCTCGGCCTTGCGCAGGAAGGCGCGGGCGAGGTCGGGGATGTCCTCGGTCCGGTCGCGCAGCGGCGGCAGTCGGATGGGCACGACGTTGAGGCGGTAGAACAGGTCCTCGCGGAACGAGCCCTCGTTGATCAGGGAGCGCAGGTCCTGGTGGGTCGCCGCGATCACACGCACGTCGGCCTTGATCGGCGTGCGCCCGCCGATGCGGGTGAACTGGCCGTCCTGCAGGACGCGCAGCAGGCGGGTCTGGGCGTCGAGCGGCATGTCCCCGATCTCGTCGAGGAACAGCGTGCCGCCGGCCGCGGCCTCGAACTTGCCGGCCGCCCGCTCGGTCGCGCCGGTGAAGGCGCCCTTCTCGTGGCCGAACAGCTCCGCCTCGATCAGGTCGCGGGGGATGGCGGCCATGTTGACGGCGATGAAGGGACCCTGCTTGCGCCAGCCGAAGCTGTGCAAAGCGCGGGCCACCAGTTCCTTGCCGGTGCCGCTCTCGCCGTTGATCATCACCGTCAGGTCGGTGTTCATCAGGCGGGCCATGATCCGGTAGACCTCCTGCATCGCAGGGGATCGCCCGATGATCGGCAGGCCCTCGTCGCGCGGCGCGTCGGCGGCGGGGGTGGGCTTCTTCACCCCCTCCAGCGCGCGGTCCACGTGCTCGAGCACCTGGCGCAGGTCGAAGGGCTTGGGCAGGTATTCGTAGGCCCCGACCTCGGCCGCGCGGATCGCGGTCAGCATCGTGTTCTGCGCCGACATGACGATCACCGGCAGGTCGGGCCGCTTCTTGCGGATCGCCGGCAGCAGGTCCAGCGCGTCGCCGTCGGGCATCATCACGTCGGTGACGATCAGGTCGCCCTCGCCGTCCTCGACCCAGCGCCAGAGCGTCGAGGCGGAGCCGGTCGAGCGCACCCGCGCGCCGGCCCGCGACAGGGCCTGCGACAGGACGGTGCGGATCGCGCGGTCGTCGTCGGCGACGAGGATGGTGCCGTTCATGCGGCCGGTCATGCCGTCTTCTCCTTTCGGCGCCGGGGCGCGGGTTTCTTCTTCTTCACCTCGGGGTCGGACCACACCGGCAGCAGCACGCGGAACGTGGTCCAGCCGGGATCGGATTCGCACTCGATGACGCCGCCATGGTCGGCCACGAGCTTGGAGACCATCGCCAGCCCCAGCCCCGAGCCGGTAGCCTTGGAGGTGACGAAGGGCTCGAAGATGTCGCGCTTGAGCTGCTCGGGCACGCCCGAGCCGTTGTCCGAGATCGAGACCTGCAGCGGCAGCGACTCGGTCCCCCCGCCCGCCACGGCCATGCGGATGCCCGGGCGGTAGGAGGTGCGGATGGTGATCATGCCGCCCACTTCGGGCGTCGCCTCGGCGGCGTTCTTCAGCAGGTTCTGGAACACCTGCATCAGCAGGTCCGCGTCGCCCGCGGTGGGGGGCAGCGAGGGGTCGTATTCCTCGACGAAGCGCACGTGGCGCGCGAAGCCCGCCGCCGCGGAGCGCTTGGCGCGGTCGAGCACGTCGTGGATGTTCACCGGATCGCGCGGCGCGGGGCGGCTGTCGCCGAAGAGCTCCACCTTGTTGAGCAGCGAGGCGATGCGCTCGGCCTCCTCGCGGATCAGGTCGGTGAGCTCGGTCTCCTCGTCGCCGAGCTGCATCGCCAGCAGCTGCGCCGCGCCGGAGATGCCGGCCAGCGGGTTCTTGATCTCGTGCGCCAGCATCGCCGCCATGCCCGAGACCGAGCGCGCGGCGGCCCGGTGGCTGAGCGTGCGGTCCATCTTCTCTGCGATCGACTGGGGCTGGATCATCACCAGCACCTGCCCCGCGTCGTCGGAGACGAGGCTCACGTACAGGTCCACGATCCGCGGCGCGCGGTCGGTGGCCGACAGCTCCATCTGGTGCTCGGCGAGGCTGACCGAGCCATGGCGCACCTGCCCGACCAGGTCCGCGACCCGCGAGGCGGGGCCGAACATCGTCTCCAGCGAGCGCCCGGCAAGCGAGCGGGAGGACATGCCGAAGAACACCTCGGCGGCGGAGTTGGCGTCCTGCACGCGGTCCTCGGGGTCCAGAACCAGCGCGGCGAAGGGCACGGCGTTCCAGATGGCGGGGCAGGACGTGGCTGGGATCTCGGGCATCTGGGAACCGTATGTCAGGCCGGGGGGCGGGGCGGCGGGCGGCGGAGCGGAACGGGTCAGGCGGCGCGGGCCCCGGGGGGCGCGGCCTCGGCGAGGCCCTGCGGCAGGTCGGCGAGGCCGGCGAGCGTCGCCAGCACCCGCTCGGGATCGGTCTCGCGCAGCAGGGCGGGGCGCAGCGCCTGCGCGCCCTCGATCCCCTCCAGCCGCCAGTCGAGGTGCTTGCGCGCGCAGCGCAGCCCCACGTCGCGGCCGTAGAAGCGCAGCATGTCGCGATAGTGCTCGATCAGGCTCCCGGCCTGGTCGGCGAGGCTGGGCGTCGCGGGGACCGGCCGTCCTGCGAGCGCCGCGGCGATCTGGGCGGGCAGCCAGGGCCGGCCGCGCGCCGCGCGCCCCACCATCACCCCCGCCGCGCCCGACAGGCGCAGCGCCTCGGCCGCGGTGGCGGCGTCGACCACGTCGCCGTTGACGACGACGGGGATCGAGACCGCCTCGACCACGCGGCGCACCGCCGCCCAGTCGGCGGCGCCCTTGTAGAACTGGCAGCGGGTGCGGCCGTGGACGGTGACCATCGCCACCCCCGCCGCCTCGGCCCGGCGGGCGATGTCGGGCGCGTTCAGGCAGCCGTCGTCCCAGCCCAGCCGCATCTTGACGGTGACCGGGACCGAGACCGCTGCGACCGTCGCCTCGATCAGGCGCAGGGCATGGTCGGGCTCGCGCATCAGGGCCGAGCCGGACTGGCCGCCGGTGACCTTGCGCGCGGGGCAGCCCATGTTGATGTCGATGACCGGCGCGCCCTGCCCCTCGGCGTAGCGGGCGGCCTCGGCGATCCATTCGGGGTCGCGGGCGGCGAGCTGCACCGCGGTCGCGCCCAGCGCGCCGTCGATCTCGGCCTTGGCCCGCGCGCGCGCGTCGCCTTGCGCCGCCTCGCGGGAGGCGATCATCTCCGACACCATCAGGCCGGGGGCGTTCTCGCCCGATCCGTCCGCGCCGTCGCCGAACCGCGCGACCTGCCTGCGGAACGGCAAATCGGTGATTCCTGCCATCGGCGCGAGCAGAACCGGATTTCGCAACGCCAGTTTGCCTATCGCGAAGGACACCTGCCCATTCCTTATGCAGCTCGGGCAAGGGATATCTCCGCCCCTTGCGGGACGCAAGGCCGCGTGCCACCCATCGCCCCGCCGGGCCCGTGTTTTCCACGCGCAAGGCGTGAACCCGCCCGATCCCCGGGCGCCCGGGGGCCCGACGCCCCCCGAACGTTGCTCGCCGGAGGCGCCGCCGCCCGTGTCCGACCCGTCCCCGCCGCCCGTCCCGCGCGATGATTCCTCGCCCGGCCCGATCCACGTCCTGGTGGTCGCGGCGGGCCGCGGCACGCGGGCCGGACCGGGCGGACCCAAGCAGTATCGCCGCCTCGGGGGCGAGACGGTGCTGCGCCGCACCCTGGCCGCCGTCGCCGCCTGGCCCGGGGTCGCGCCGGCGCGGATCCGGGTGGCGATCCACCCCGACGACGCCGAGGCCTACGCCGAGGCCGCCCGCGGCCTGCCCCTCGGCGCCCCCGTCCCCGGCGGCGCCACCCGGCAGGAGAGCGTGCGCCTGGGCCTCGAGGCGCTGGCGGCCGAGGGCGCGACGGGCGCGGTCCTGATCCACGACGCCGCCCGCCCCTTCGCCGACGCGGCCCTCGCCGGCCGGGTGCTGGACGCGCTTGCCCGCGGCGCCGCGGGCGCCTGCCCGGCCCTGCCGGTGGTCGACACCCTGCGCCGCGGCGCGCCGGGGGGCCTCGCGGGCGAGGGGGTGGAGCGCGCGGGCCTGCTGCGCGCCCAGACCCCGCAGGGCTTCGCGCTGGAGGCGATCCTCGCCGCCCACCGCGCGGCGCGGGGCCGGGAGATGACGGACGACGTGGCGGTCGCGCAGGCCGCGGGACAGGAGGTCGAGATGGTCGACGGCGACGAGGCGAACCTGAAGCTCACCACGCCTGCGGATTTCGCCCGCGCCGAGACCTGGCTGCGCGCCGCGGCCCCCGCGACCGAGACGCGCGTGGGGACCGGCTTCGACGTCCACGCCTTCGCCCCCGGCGACAGCCTGTGGCTGTGCGGGATCGAGATCCCGTTCGACCGCACCCTCTCGGGCCATTCCGACGCCGACGTGGGCATGCACGCCCTGACCGACGCGATCTTCGGCGCGCTCGCCGAGGGCGACATCGGCCGCTGGTTCCCGCCCTCCGACCCGCAGTGGAAGGGCGCGGCCTCCAAGATCTTCCTGCGCAAGGCGATGGAGCGGGTGGCCGCCCGCGGGGGGCGCCTGGTCAACGCCGACGTCACGCTGATTTGCGAGGCGCCAAAGATCGGCCCCCATTCGGCCCAGATGCAGGCGCGCCTTGCGTTCATCATGAACGTTCCGCCCGAGCGCGTTTCGGTGAAGGCCACCACCACCGAGCGTCTCGGGTTCCCCGGTCGGGGCGAGGGGATCGCGGCGCAGGCCGTCGCCTCGCTCGCCCTGCCCGCTCCCTGACCCGTCTGCCCGGAGGATATGGACGCATGATCACCGCCCGTTTCGCGACCCTCTTCGGCCTGGGCGAGGCGACGCCGGCGGCGCCGGGCACGGTGGGCTCGCTGGTCGCGCTGCCGGTGGGGTGGCTTCTGCACTGGGCGGGGGGCTTCCCGCTGTTCGCCTTCGGGCTGATCGTGGCGATCGCGCTGGGCTACACGTCCATCGACCGCTACCTCGCCATCCATGGCGAGGACGAGGACCCGGGCGAGGTGATCGCCGACGAGCTCGCCGGCCAGCTCCTCGCGCTCGCGCCGCTGTCGCTGGGCCTGTTCCTGGCCGGCGCGCCCGCGCATGTGTTTCCCTGGCCGGGCTGGGTCGGGGCCTTCGTGCTGTTCCGCCTGTTCGACATCCTCAAGCCGCCGCCGGTCTCGACGGCCGAGCGTCTGCCCGGCGCCACGGGCGTGATGGCCGACGACCTCGTCGCGGGCCTGCTCGCCGCCATCGTGGTCACCGTCTCCGCCGCCGTCGCCCACGGCTGGCTCGCCTGAGCCCGCTCGCCTCCAGGCGCCCCAGCGCAACGCCGGAGGCCCGCGCGAAGCGCCTGTTCCCCGGAGCCGTCCGTCGCTGATGCCGATCAGAGCGAGTCGCCGGGAGGGGTCCAGGATCGCGCAGCGACCCCCGAAGGGGGCTTGTCCTTGACCCCTCCCGGCGACTCGCTCAGGCATCAACAGCGACGGACGGATCCGGGGGACAGGCGCGGCCCTGTTCCCGGGTGAGCTCCCGAAGCGGCCCCGCGCGCAGCGCGCAAGCCGAGCGAGCCCCGCCTCGCGAGGCCCTCGCCCCATGCGCCCCGCCCGCCCCGCGCCGCGGGCCGAACGCCCCCCGCGGGCGCGACGCCCGACGCGGCGCCGCCTCCAGCCCGGGCCGGCGCCCTCAGGCCGCCTCGTCCGCCTCCTGCTGACGCCGCCACAGCTGCGCATAGCGTCCGTTGCGCGCCAGCAGCTCCCCATGCGTCCCGGTCTCGGCCACGCGCCCTTCCTCGAGCACCACGATCCGGTCCGCCGCCGCCACCGTCGACAGCCGGTGCGCGATGACCAGCACCGTGCGGTCGCGCGAGAGCCGCTCGAGGCTGTCCTGGATCTCCCGCTCGGTCTGGGTGTCGAGGGCCGAGGTCGCCTCGTCCAGCAGCAGGATCCGCGGGTTCTTGAGGATCGCGCGGGCGATCGCCACCCGCTGCTTCTCCCCGCCCGAGAGCTTCAAGCCCCGCTCGCCCACCACCGTCTCATAGCCCTTGGGCAGCGCCTCGATGAAGTCGTGGATGCGCGCGGCCTTCGCGGCCTCCACCACCTCGGCCTGCGAGGCGCCCTCGCGCCCGTAGGCGATGTTGTAGCCGATGGTGTCGTTGAACAGGACCGTGTCCTGGGGCACCACGCCCACCGCCTCGCGCAGCGAGACCTGGGTCACGTCGCGCACGTCCTGCCCGTCGATGGTCACCCGGCCCGACTGCACGTCGTAGAAGCGGAACAGCAGCCGCCCCAGCGTCGACTTGCCCGAGCCGGTGGCCCCGACCACGGCCACCGTCTCGCCGCCCGCGCCCTCGATGGTCACGCCCTTCAGGATCGGGCGGTCGGGCTCATAGGCGAAATGCACGTCCTCGAAGGCGAAGCGCCCGTCGCCCCGGCGCAGCGCCGGCGCGCCGGGCTTGTCGGAGACCTCGGGCGGCTGGTCGATCAGGCGGAACATCTCGGCCATGTCGACCAGCGCCTGGCGGATCTCGCGGTAGACGGTGCCCAGGAACCCCAGCGGCATGGTGATCTGGATGATGTAGGCGTTGACCATCACGAAGTCGCCGACCGTCAGCGTGCCCGCCTGCACGCCCTGCGCGGCCATCGCCATCACCGCCACCAGCCCCAGCGAGATGATCGTCGCCTGCCCCGCGTTCAGCGCGGCGAGCGAGGTGGCGGTCTTCACCGCCGCATCCTCGTAGGCGGCCATCGAGCGGTCGTAGCGCTCGGCCTCGCGCGCCTCGGCGCCGAAGTATTTCACCGTCTCGAAGTTCAGCAGGCTGTCGATGGCCTTCTGGGTGGCGGCCTGGTCCTCGTGGTTCATCTTGCGCCGGATGCGCACCCGCCACTCGGTCACCGCGAAGGTGTAGGCGATGTAGGCCACGATCATCGCCACCACGACCGCGAAATAGCGCCAGTCGAAGGCGAGCAGGAAGATCACCGCCACCAGCGCCAGCTCGATCACCAGCGGCACCAGGCTGAACAGCAGGAAGCGCAGCAGGAAGTCGACCGCCTTCACGCCCCGGTCGATGACCCGGCTCAGCGAGCCGGTCTGGCGGGAGATGTGGTAGCGCAGGCTCAGCGCGTGGACATGGCGGAAGGTGGTCAGCGCCATCTTGCGCAGCGCCCGCTGGCCCACGCGCGCGAAGACCGCGTCGCGCAGCTGCTGGAAGCCCGCCCCCGTCAGGCGCATCACCCCGTAGGCGACGACCAGCGCCACCGGCCCCGCGGCGATCAGGATCGCGAGGTTGCCCGTGCCGCCCCCCTGCCCCGCGCCCGCCTCGGGCGCGAGCGCGTCGACGGCGGCCTTGTAGAACCAGGGCGTGGCGACGGTCGCGGCCTTGGCCAGCGCCAGCAGCGCCAGCGCGATCAGCACGCGGCGCTTGGCCCAGCCCTCGCCCTCAGGCCACAGCCACGGGGCCACGCGGGAGAGGATGCGCAGGTCGCCGTCGGCGCCCTCCAGCGCATCGGGGGCGCCGACGGGCGGGGTACGGATGCGTTTCATGAAGCTCCTGGGTCCTGGCGGGCGCGCCTCGCGCAGGCCGGGGGGCGCGCGGGCGGCGGGCTTGGGCGGGAGGCCCGCGGCGGCCCCGGTTGCGGGGCGCGCGGGCGCGGAGGCGGGGCGCGGGAGGGCCGCCGCGGTCGTCCCCGCCTCGGCGCGCAGGCTCTAGCGGGGCGGCGGCGTCTCTCCCGAGGGCAGGTCGAAGACCTGGCCGGGATAGATCAGGTCGGGGTCGCGGATGCGGTCCCGGTTCGCCCCATAGATTAGGGCGTAGCGCGTCCCGCTTCCATAGCGCGCCTGCGCGATGGCCCACAGGCTGTGGCCCGGCTGGACCACCACCTGCCCCGGCTGGGCGGCCAGCGCCTCGGGCGGCTCGCGCAGGAAGGGGGATTCGATGCGGCTGGCGACGCGGCCCCGCTCGTCGACCTCGTCGACCCTGAGCGTGTAATGTCCCGGCCGCCGCAGGCCGGCGAGGGTGATGCGCCAGGCGCCGTCCTCGCCCACGGCGGCGTCCGCCTGGTGGCGGTCGTCGGCGTAGATGCGCGCCGTGCGCCCCGCCGCTCCGCGCCCGGCCAGGTGCACGTCGCCCCGCTCGGTATAGGTCAGCGCGTCGAGCGTGACGCCCCGCGCCGGCCCCAGCCGCTCGGGATCGAGGACCGAGACCTCGCCGGTCGAGGAGGTCTTGAGCAGCACCGGCGGCGCGGGTTCCAGCGCCGCGGCCTGCTGCGTCGCCTCACCCGCCGCGTCGCCCTGCCCGGCGGGTTCGGCCGAGGCTTCGGCGATCTGCGGCGCCTGCGACGCGTCCGGGGTTCCAGCCGCGGGCGCGTCGGCGAACTCGCCCTCGGCGGGGGCCTCCGTCCGGGTCGGAGCGGGGGGCGGCGCGGGACCGGGCGCGGCGGGGGCGCCGGGGCGCGGCGCGCCCGCCTGCGGCGCCTCCAGCGGCGCGACCGAGGCGATGGTCGCGCCCGGCGCGGCCGCGGCGGGCAGGATCAGGACGCTGTCGGCCGAGAGCGTCTCGGGCCGCCCCGGCAGGCGGGCGGCGAGCGTCAGCTCCTGCGCCACGGCCGCGGGGGCGGCCTCGGGCCCCGCCTGGGTCTCGGCCCGGGGCGCGGTCTCGGCGAAGAGCACGAACTGGCCCGTGGCGTCGGCGACGGCCTCGCCGATCACGGCGCCGTTCAGCCGCGCCTCGACCGTCGCGCCCGGCGCGGCGCGGCCGGCGACCAGGGCGGCGCCGTCGGGCTCGACCCGCACCACGTCGAAGCGGGGCGCGTCGGGGGAGGCCGCCTCGGCCACGCTCGTCCCGGCCTCCGGCGCGGAGGGCGCATCGGCGTCGGCGGCGGGGGCGGCTTCGGGTGCGGGGGTCTCGGGCGCGGAGGCGCCGGGCGTCGTCGCGGGCGGCCGGCCCGGGATCGCCGCCACGGGGGCGGCGCCGGGCGAGGCGTCGGGCCCGCCTCCGGGCGCGGAGGGTCCCTTCGGGCCGATCCAGCCGGTCAGCGCCAGCGCGCCCGCGCCGAGCGCCAGCGCGGCGACGACGGTCGCGATCCGCATCGGGGCCCTCGATTCGGCCATCGTTTTCCCTTGCCCCGCCTCGCTTTCCCTCCCATTAGCATGCCTCCCGACGCGCCCCCGCGCAATTCATGTCCGTTTCATGGCGCCGGGCCCGCGCGCAGCCATCCGCCGCGCCGCCCGCCGACGCCCCATCGCGACGCCTCGCCCCGCGATCTTCGAAAGGAGCTCCCATGACCGCCTCCGCCGCCCGCGCCCATCCCTACAGCGTCTGCGTCTACTGCGGCTCCCGCCACGGGGCGCGCGAGAGCTATCGCGCCGCGGCCGAGGCGGTGGGCCGGGGACTGGCCGCGCGGGGCATTCGGCTGGTCTACGGGGCGGGCGACGTGGGCCTGATGGGCGAGGTCGCGCGCGCGGCCGGCGAGGCCGGCGGCCAGACCTTCGGCGTGATCCCCCGCCACCTCGAGGCGCTGGAGGTCGGGCGGCGCGAGCTGACCTCCTACGTGGTCACCGAGACCATGCACGAGCGCAAGAAGGTGATGCTGATGAACTCCGACGCCGTGGTCGCCCTTCCCGGCGGCGCCGGCACGCTGGACGAGCTGTTCGAGGCGCTGACCTGGCGCCAGCTCGGCCTGCACGACAAGCCGGTGCTGCTGCTGAACACCGAGGGCTACTGGGATCCGCTGCTGGCGCTGATCGAGCATGTGGTGGCCGAGGGCATGGCGGGCGAGAGCTTCCTCGACCTCTACGAGACCGTGCCCGACGCCACCGCCCTGCTCGCGCGGCTGGAGGCGCTGGCGGAGGGCTGACGCCACCCGCACCGCGCGTCCCGGCTCCGGGCCGGGACGTCGGAGCCCGGACGCGCGAAAGGCCCCGCCCGGGGGGCGAGGCCTTCGCTTGCGGGCCCGAGGGCCCGGACCGGGTCGGCGCCTCAGAGCTTGGCGGCCACGTATTCCCAGTTCACCAGGTTATCCAGGAAGTTCTGGAGGTAGACCGGGCGCTTGTTGCGGAAGTCGATGTAGTAGGAATGCTCCCACACGTCGCAGCCCAGCAGCGCGGTCTGGCCGAAGCACAGCGGGTTCACGCCGTTTTCGGTCTTGGTGACCTTCAGCGAGCCGTCCTTGTCCTTGACCAGCCACGCCCAGCCCGAGCCGAACTGGCCGGCGCCGGCGGCGGAGAACTCCTTCTTGAAGTCGTCGACCGAGCCGAAGGCCTCCTTGAGGGCCTTCTCGACCTCGGAGGGCATCGCCATCTTCGGCGCCATCATCTGCCAGAACTCGGTGTGGTTCCAGTGCTGGGAGGCGTTGTTGAAGATCCCCGACTGGGCGACCGCGCCGGACTGGTAGGTGCCCTTCACGATCTCCTCGACCGACTTGTCGGCCCACTCGGTGTCCTTGATCAGGTTGTTGCCGTTGTCGACATAGGCCTTGTGGTGGATGTCGTGGTGGAACTCCAGCGTCTCCTTCGACATGCCGGCGTCGGCCAGCGCGTCGTGGGCGTAGGGCAGCGGGGGAAGTTCGAAGGCCATGGAAAGCTCCCGGTCGTATCTCGCGTCGAATGCCGGAGACGCGCGTGCGCCCCGGTGGGCGGCGGGGGCCGCCCGGCGTTTCTGAGAGCGGCTCCGCGCCCGGAAAGGGCGCGTCGGTTTCCGCTCGACACCACACATAGCCCCCGACCGGCAGGCCTTAAAGGGCGTCCTGCAAGATGGAAGCGCGCTTCGTGCCGCGGCGCCGCGACGACGGGCGCGAAGGTAGGCGCAAGGGCGGGCTGGAGGACGGGCGCATGGTCGTTCGCCAGCAGCCGCGCCGGGCGGACGCTCGGGCGGGAGCTCAGACCGCGATCAGCGCGGCCGCGACGCGGCGATCCTCGGCCAGCAGCACGTTGAAGGTGCGGCAGGCGGCGGCGGTGGACATGGTCTCGTAGCCCAGCGCGGCCGCCTCGAACGCCTCCCGCGCGGCGCGCGGCAGGGGGGCGATGTCGGGGCCCATGCCGATCAGCACCACGTCGATCTCGCCCGCCTCGGCCAGCACCGCGGCGAAGGCCTCGGGCGTGGTCTCGGCCGGGGCCGCCACCGACCAGGCCGCGAGGCCCGAGGGCAGGTGCAGGAGCGAGCCCAGCCGCTTCTCCCCCGCGATGCGGAAGCCGCCGCCGCCGTAGGCGTCGATGGGGGGGCGGGCCTCGTAGTCGATCTCGATCATGCGCATGGGGGCGGTCTCCGGCGCGGGGAGGGGCGGGCAAGGGCGGACGATACCGGGGATGGGGCGCCATGTCGAACCGGGGGGGGAGCCTCGCCGGAGCGGGGCTCCTCTCGGGGGGCGCTTCGCGCGGGAGGACCGCCTGGGGGGCCCTTGCCGGGAGGGGGCGGGACGCTCCTGACTCACCAAAGAACAGGGGCCGCGCCTGTCCTCCGGATCCGTCTCTCGCTGAAGATGCCTGAGCGACTCGACGGGAGGGGTCAAGGACAAGCCCCGCTTGCGCGGGGTCGCTTCGCGATCCCTGACCCCTCCCGCCGAGTCGCTCTTTACGGCATCAGCGAGAGACGGCTCCGGAGAACAGGCGCTTCGCGAGGGCCGCAGGCGGCGCGCCGGCCCTCGGGGCGGGCGGCAGGCGATTCTGGGTGGACAGGGGGCGCAGCGGCGGGGCTTGGTGAAGGCGGTCGGGGGATGCGGCCCCGACGCAAGGCGAAGGGAGGCGGCCGTGACCCCGTTCAAGGACCTGTGGGAGATGGCGCGCGCGCGCAAGGGCGGACATGCGGCGGTGGAATCGGAGCTGCCCCGGCCCGCCACGCCCGAGGCGCTGCATGCGGTCTCGGACAGCCAGTGGCTGTCGGACATGGGCAAGCGGGTGTTCTCGGCCGGGTTCAACTGGAAGGTCGTGGACGCCAAGTGGCCCGCCTTCGAGGCCGCCTTCGACGGCTTCGACCCCTGGAAGATCCGGATGCTGTCCGACGAGGCGCTCGACGACCTCGCCGCCAACAAGGACCTGATCCGCAACCGCATGCGCATGGAAAGCCTGCGCGAGAACGCGGCCTTCCTGTGCGAGCTGTCCGAGGAGCGCAAGAAGCCCGCGGGCCACGTCTTCGCCGACTGGCCCCGGACCGACTACGTGGGCCTGCTGGACCTGCTCAAGACCCGCGGCTCGCGCCTGGGCGGGCTGACCGGCATGTACCTGCTGCGCTGGCGGGGGATCGACGGCTTCGTGCTGTCGGACGACGTGGTCGCGGCCCTGCAGCGCGAAGGCGTGATCGAAGGCCCCGCCACCTCGAAGAAGGCGCTGCGCGCGATCCAGACCGCCTTCGACATCTGGCACTCCGAAAGCGGGCGGCCGATGATGCAGATCTCCAAGGTCCTGGCGCTGACCGTCGGCCCGAAGCCCGCCTGAGGGGGCGCTCGGGACCGCGACCGAAGGACGTCGCGACCGTCGCAGCCGTCCCGCGCCTTCGGCGGCGCGGGACGCTGGTCCCGCGCCGGCGGGGGCCCGGGCCGCGCGTCCGCGTGTGGCGCGGGGAGCGCCCGGCGCGACGGTGCGGCGAAAAGCATTCTGGTTTTGATATATATCAAGGCCGGCGCGCCGCCGATGATCAGACTGCCTTTGAAACGAAACCGAGTCCCCCAAGCGACGGGGGACCGTCTGGAGGATTTCGATCATGGCACATTCCGGTGGCGGCAGCGGCGGCGGCGGCGGTGGCGACCTTTACGGCGACCTCTGGGTCCTGGTCCGCGACCTCGATCCCAGCGACGGCGGCGGGAACGGCGAGCCGGTGCTCGACGAGAACGGTCAGGTCGTCCCTGTCGGGCTCGACGCCGAGACCGGCGACCTGTTCCCGATCCACCTCGTCGACGCCGGCGAGGACGACTGGGAGGTTCCGGCCGAGCTGCTCGACAGCGTTCAGGAGGTGGAGCTCGAGCGGGCCAACATCATCCGCTCCCCCGACTCGGTGAAGGAGGCCGCCCTCGAGGAGGCGCTGGCCAAGATCGAGGGGGGCACGGAGATCACCGCCGACGCCTCGGGCCGGATCGCGGTGGACGGGGTCCTGATCGACTCCCCGCGCGAGTGCATGGCCCTCTACGACCTGATCATGACCGCCGGCGGCGCGATGAGCTGGACCGAGGCCCAGGCCAACGCCGACGGCGTCCTGCCTCACGCGATCGTCGACCTGATGGCCGCGGGCTGGAACCCCACCGGGCTGCTGGCGGGCACGTTCTCGAAGTTCGTGCCGGTGGGCCTCGACGAGGTGCTGACCGCCCATACGCTGATGGGGATCAACGACTTCGACGACACGGGGCCGGCGCCGGTCACCACCTTCTACAGCTTCCTCGAGGACGGGGGCGAGGCCTTCGACTACGACCGCGAGGCGGCCTACGGCGGCAAGTGGATCCAGTGGTTCCAGGACATCGACGGCGACCCCTCGGACCTCGAGGCCGTGCAGCGCTCGCTGTTCGACCTGGTCTGGGGCTATGACAAGAACGGCGACGGCATCAACGACGTGGGCTCCGGCCGCGCCTGGACGGACGAGTACATCGCCCTCTCGGCCGACGGGCTGAGCTTCGAGACGGTCGCGGCCGACAGCGCCGGCGTGAACGACTGGGCCCAGGCCGTCGAGGACGCCCGCGCGGTCATCTACGCCCTGCACGAGAACGTGGGCGCCTTCGAGATCGACGCCCCCGGCGACGAGGACGAGCTGATCGAGGGCGGCCCGGACAGCGACCTGCTGGCCGGCTGGGGCGGCGACGACACCATCCTGGGCCATGGCGCGGACGACACGCTGGAAGGCGGCGACGGCGAGGACCTCCTCAAGGGCCAGCGCGGCGACGACCTGCTCGACGGCGGCGACGGCGACGACGTGATGCGCGGCGGCGTGGGCGACGACCGGCTGGTCTACGGCCAGGGCGCCGACCGCATGTTCGGCGGCGCGGGCGACGACCGCATGGGCGGCGGCTTCGGCGACGACGTCATGGACGGCGGCGACGGCGACGACCGGCTGAGCGGCGGGCGCGGCGCGAACGAGCTGACCGGGGGCGAGGGCGCGGACGACTTCGTGTTCCGCGCCGCCAAGGCGCCGGTCGACACGATCCTCGACTTCTCGGCGGCCGAGGGCGACCGGATCCGGCTCGACCCGATGGACGCCGACGCCTCGACGCCCGAGGACGACGCCTTCGCGTTCCTGGGTTACGCCGCCTTCAGCGGCGCGGCCGGCGAGCTGCGGGCCGTCCACCTCGACGGCGCCCAGCGGATCGAGGGCGACGTGGACGGCGACGGCGCGGCCGACTTCGCGATCGAGGTCGCGGGCGACGCCTCGGCGGTCGAGGGCTGGTTCGTGCTCTGACGACGCTGGCCCCCGCCCGTCCTGCACGGGCGGGGGCCGACGACGGCCGGGGGCGGCGCTCCGCCCCCCCGGTCCGTCGAACCCCATCGCGGCGCGCGCTCCCCTGCCGGAGCGCGCGCCGTTCGTCGTTGCGGCCCCCGCCCATTGCTCCGCGCCCCTGCGCCGGGCAGGGTCGGACCTTGGGGGAACGAACCGGGAGGGAGGCGCGCCATGGACCGTCCGAGCCTGACGCTGGGGATCGAGGAGGAGTACCTCGTCGTCGACCGCGAGACGCGCGACCTGGTGCGCTCGCCCGATCCCGGCTTTCTCGAGATGTGCTCGGACAAGATCGGCGACCGGGTGACGCCCGAATACCTGCAATGCCAGGTGGAGGTCGGCACCTCGGTCCACCGCTCCGTCCCCGAGGCGATCGAGGAGCTGACCGCCCTGCGCCGCGGCGTGGCGGAGGCGGCGGAGGCCTTCGGCTACGCCCCCATCGCCGCCTCCACCCACCCGTTCGCCAAGTGGCGCGAGCAGACCCACACCCGCAAGGCCCGCTACGACGCCCTGCGGGAGGACCTGGGACACCCGGTGCGGCGGATGCTGATCTGCGGCTGCCACGTACACGTCGGCGTCGAGGACGACGACCTGCGCATCGACCTGATGAACCAGGCGGCCTATTTCCTGCCCCACCTGCTGGCGCTGTCGTGCTCCTCGCCGTTCTGGGAGGGGGAGGACACCGGCCTCGCCTCCTACCGGCTGACGGTGTTCGACGCCCTGCCCCGCACCGGCCTGCCCGATCCGCTGGCCTCGTGGTCCGAGTATCGCCGCCTGACCGAGCACCTGGTCGCTTCGGGCTGCATCGAGGACGCGACGCGGATCTGGTGGGACGTGCGCCCCTCGGACAAGTTCCCCACGCTCGAACAGCGGGTGACGGACGTGTGCTCGCGCGTGCGGGACGCGGCGGCGGTGGCGGCGGTGTGGCAGTCGCTGCTGGGCTTCCTGCTGCGCCTGCGCACCCGCAACCAGCGCTGGCGGGTCTATCCCGCGACCCTGGTGAACGAGAACCGCTGGCGGGCGCAGCGCTACGGCTCGGGCGCGAAGCTGGTCGACCACGGCCGCCAGCGCCTCGCCCCCTTCGCGGACCTGGTCGAGGAGATCCTGGAGCTGACCCTGCCCGACGCCGAGACGCTGGGCTGCCGGGCCGAGCTTCTGCACGCCCGCCGGATCGCAGCGGAGGGCGATTCCTCCGCCCGCCAGCGCGCCGCCTACGCCAAGGCCCGCCAGGACGGCGCCGACGACCGGGAGGCGCTGACGGCGGTGGTCGACGGCCTGATCGCCGAGTTCCTGGAGGACTGAGCGGCCGGGACCGCGGCACGGACTGCGTGCGCCGCCCGGGGCCGCACGGCCCGGCCCCCCGGGCGACCTGACGCAGGGATGAACGGATCATTGACGGCGCGGCATGGGCGTGCGTTCCATCGGGGCGCGTCCCCTTTTCTTCGCGCGCCCCGCGCCCGCCTCGATCCGCAGGAGACCGCCTTGCCGTCCCCCCGCCCCCCCTTCGTCCGCCGTCCCTCCCTCCGCCGCGCCCTCGTCCTCCTCTCGCTTCTCGCCGCGCCGCTGATCGCCCCCTCCCTGCTCGTCCCGTCCGCGCTCGCCCAGTCCCGCGGGGCGCTGCCCGAGGAGGTGCAGATGGCCGTCAGCTTCGGCGCCGAGCTGCCCTCCTCGGGCGGCGACGGCGCCGCGCGGCTGGAGATGATCTGCGCGGTGACCGAGTATCCCTCCCGCTCCGACCCGCGCTTCACCCTGCGCGAGCCGCTGCTGGTGGCCGAGATCGACGCCGACGCCGACGCCTTCGTCTTCTACGGCGCGCGCGAGACCCGCCGCCTGCAGGCGCTGTTCCTCGCCGACGACGGCCGCATGCGCTGGAGCCCGCAGGAGATGGACCGCGTCACGCCCCCGCCGGCGCCGGATATGGACCTAGACTCGGTCGTGGCGCTGTCGCGCGAGAAAGAGGACGCGAGGCTGTGGCGCACGTCGTCGACGATCCTCTTCGCCGACGAGCTGCGCGACGCGCAGAAGTTGACCGTGGCCTTCACCAACCCCTACCAGCCCGACCGCCAGGTCGCCTTCGAGTTCCAGGGCGAGGCGTTCAAGGCCTGGGCGGAGGAGGCGCACGAGCTGATGCGCTGCTGCGGCCAGCGCGGCGACGGGCGCACGGTGTCGCAGAGCCGGCTGCCCCGCGACTGCCGCCGGCGCGCGGACCTCACCGCGGACTTCGTGGTGGACTACGAATCCCGCAGGATCCTGCGGCCCGTCGAGTAGGCCGCCGCCGCCGCGCCTCAGGCGGACTGGAAGCTCGCCGAGGCGCGGGCGGCGGGCTTGCCGTCGATCTCGATCAGCGCGTCGGCGAAGGCCATGCGCCGCCCCACCCGGATCACCCGCGGGCGCACCTCGAACCACTGGCCCGGCCGGCCGGTGGCGAGGTAGTCGACCGTCAGCCCCACCGTCAGGTAGCCGCGACGCGGGGCGCCGTCCTCCGCCGGGGCGGGCGCCGGCGCGCCGGGCGCCTCGAGCGCGCCGGCGACCAGCGCGCAGGACAGGCCCATGGCGTTGTCCGCCAGCGCCGCGATCAGCCCGCCATGGACGAAGCCCCGCCCGTTGCAATGCGCAGGCCGCAGCTCCAGCCCCAGGCGCACCGCCTCGCCGGGGTCGATGCGCGACAGGATCGGCTCCCACGGGTCGGTCAGGGGGCTGGAGCGGAAATGCGGGGCGAAACCCTCTGGCGGCATGGCGCCCTCCGATTTGCTTGCCTGTCGGCCGGTTGGCTGAGGCTATCACCCCCGCGCGCCGCTGTCTCCCGCCCCCCGCGCGATCCCGGATCGCGCGGCGCACGCAAGGATGTGACGACACGGCGCCCGGCACGGGGCTAGAGTCGGCGACGAACGCGGCCGGGGGCGCGCGGGAGGGACGGGAGGGGACGATGATCGGCGACCTGACACGCGGCGGACGGCCGCTCGGCCGGGAACGGCCGGCCCGCCGGGGCCGCGCGGCGCTGGCGCTCGTCGCGACGGGGCTGGCGGCGCTCGCGGCGCAGGCGGGGCCTGCGCGGGCGGCGGCCTCGGGCGAGCGCATCCAGGTGACGGGGGAGATCATCGACACCTGGTGCTACCTCTCGGGCGTGATGGGCGGCCAGGACGCGGTGGTGGGCTCGGCCCACCACACCTGCGCCATGTGGTGCGCGGCGGGCGGCATCCCCGTGGGCCTGCTGGGCGACGACGGCGAGGTCTACATGGTCCTGAAATGGGAGGGCTCGGACGACGTCGCCGGTGGCGACACGATCCTCGAGCTTCAGTCCGACCGCGTGGTCGCCGACGGCGTCCTGCACCGGCGCGACGGCGTCAGCTACATCATCGTCGAGAAGGTGGTGGCCAACGAGGGGATCGCGAACCTCAGCCACGAGGACTACGGCGTGGTCCCCCCCTTCGCCATCCCCGAGCCGAAGGAGTGAGCGCCATGAGCCTGCGGTCCGCGGCCCTCGCGCTGTGCCTCCTCCACCCCTCCGCCGCGCTGGCGCAGGATCCGGGTCCGTTCTCCGAAGGCAGCCAGGCCGAGTCCTGGGGCCTCGCCGGCGAGGAGAAGGCGCGGTTCGAGGCGACGGTGGTCGACGTGCTGTGCGCGCTGACCGGCGACTGCCCCGCCGACTGCGGCGCCGGGCGGCGGCAGCTGGGCCTGCTGCGCGGGGCCGACGGCGCGCTGGTGCTGGCGGCCAAGAACGGCCAGCCCCTGTTCACCGGCGCCGGCCAGGACCTGCTGCCCTGGTGCGGGCAGGCGGTGGAGGTCGACGGCCTGATGGTGGGCGACCCCGAGGAGGCCCCCGCCCGCGTCTTCCAGATCCAGCTGATCCGCGCGGCGGGCTCGGACGGCGATTTCGTGAAGGCCGACCGCTGGACGCAGACCTGGGACGCGCGCTATCCCGAGCTCGCGGCCCTGCCCGGCCCCTGGTTCCGCAAGGACCCGCGCGTCGCCTCGCTGGTCGAGGCGAACGGCTGGCTGGGGCTGGGGCTCGAGACCGACGCCAAGTTCCTGGAAGAGTGGTTCCCATGACGCAGACCTCCCCCGCCCGCCGCGCTCCGTCGTCGGGCAAGGCGCTCGGAACGGCGCTGGCCGCGGCCGGGCTCTGGGTGGGCGTCTGGGCGGGGCTCTTCGCGGGGCTCGCCCCGGCCGCGCAGGCGCAGGAGACGGCGGCCGAGCTGCGCGCGGCCGGCCTCGCGGTGCGCGACGAGGAGGCGGGGGCGATGCCCGAGACCGCCCCCCTGCCCTTCGAGATCGAGCCGCACTTCCGCCTGATCGACCAGACCGGCCGCGAGGTGACCGAGGCGGACTTCGCCGGCAAGCCCTACGCGCTGTTCTTCGGCTACGTCTCCTGCCAGTCGATCTGCTCGGTGGTGCTGCCGCGGATCGCGGGGGCCACCAACATCCTGCTCGACGCAGGGCTCGAGGTGACGCCGGTGGTGGTCACCATCGACCCCGCCCGCGACACGCCCCAGGCGCTGGCCGAGGCCCTGCCCCAGTGGCACGAGAAGCTGGTGGGCCTGACCGGCTCCGAGGAGGACCTGCAGGCGATCCGCGACACGTTCCAGGTGCAGATGGAGAAGGTGGCCGAGCTCCCCGACGGCTCGCCCGTCTACGCCCACGGCAGCTTCGTCTACCTCGTGGGCCCGGACGGCAAGGTGCTGACCCTGCTGCCCCCGATCATCTCGCCGCGCCGCATGGCCGAGGTCTTCGCCTCCTACCTCTGAGGCCGCGCCTCCCGCGTCAGGCGGAAGCCGCGCGTCGACGGCCGCGCCGGTGCGTCGCGCCCGCCCGCGCGGCCGGGCGGCCGTCGCGCAGGTGGGACGGGTCGCCCGTCGGCTCCGGTCGCGCTCCGCCTCATGGCGAAGACGCCTGCGGACGCCGCCGGGAGGGGCCGCGGAACAGCGCCGAACCTCCCCGCCAGGGACCCTCCCCGCACGCGCCGACGCCCGCCGCGCCGCGCGGGCGGGCGCGGGCCACGGGCGCGGGGGTCGACGCGCGGCTCCCACGCTCGCCTCCGACGCGAGCGGGACGGACCGCGACTCCTTCCCCCGCCCGCCTCCCTGCGGCATGATCGGGGCCAAGGCCGCGGGACGGCGGCCAGGCGCAGGGAGGGCGATGCGATGACCCAGGCGACGATCCGGCCCCGGCCGATGCCGCAGGTGCGGCCGATCACCTACGACGACCTTGGCGAGGCGTTCCGCGCCGGCGTCTCGGACTTCAAGCGCGCGCCCCGCTTCGGCCTGTTCTTCGGCGGCGTCTACTTCCTGGGCGGCTGGGTCATGTGGGCGCTCCTGAACCTCGCCCACGCGCCCTGGCTGATGCTGCCCTTCGCGCTCGCCTTCCCGCTGATCGGCCCCTTCGTGGCGGTGGGGCTCTACGACGTCTCCCGCAGGCTCCAGGCGGGCCAGAGCCTCGACTGGCAGTCGGTGCTGGGCGTGGTGTTCGAGCAGCGCAAGCGCGAGCTCGGCTGGATGGCCTTCGTCACCCTCTTCATCTGCTTCGTGTGGTTCTACCAGGTGCGCACCATCATGGTGCTGACCATGCAGAACATGAGCTTCAGCAGCTTCGAGCAGTTCCTGGCCCTCGTCTTCACCACCACCGAAGGAATGACCTTCCTCGCCGTCGGCACGCTGGTCGGGGGGTTCCTGGCGCTGGTGCTGTTCTCGGTGACGGTCGTCGCGATCCCCCTGCTGCTGGAGCGGGACCGCGACTTCATCACCGCCATCATCACCTCGGTGAAGGCGGTCACCACCTCGCCCGCGCCGATGATCGGCTGGGGGATCACGGTGACGGCGCTGATGATGGTCTCGATCCTGGCGGGCTTCCTGGGGCTGCTGGTGACGCTGCCGGTGCTGGGCCACGCCACCTGGCACCTCTACAAGCGCGCCGTGGCCCCCGAGACCTGAGGCTCCCCCGCCGCGCCCGTCAGCCCCTGCGCGCCCGCGACGCGAGCAGGTCGAACCAGACGTCCAGCGCCGGGCGCACCGCGGGGGCGAGGCGCAGGAGCGCCCAGGTCGCAAGGCCCACGGGCACGTCCGCCCGCCCCCGCCGCGCCCCGCGCAGGAGCGCCGCGGCCACGTCCTCCGCCGACCGCGCCTTCGCCGTTCCCGCGATCGCCGCGAGCTCGGGCGGACGCTCAGCCCGCTCGGCCGCGAGCTGCGGCGTCTCGACGTCCGGCGGATGGGCGATCGAGACGCGCACCCCGTCGGGCGCGCATTCCGCGCGCAGCGCTTCGGCGAGGCCCCGGAGCGCGAACTTGGTGGGCGCATAGGCCGAGTAGCCCCACAGCCCCGCCAGCCCCGCCGCCGAGCCCACGATCAGCGACCGCCCCGCTCCCCGCGCCCGCATCGCCGCGAGGCTTGGGCGCAGCAGGTTGAGGACGCCGAAATAGTTCGTCTCCATCAACCCGCGATGCGCCGCCGGGTCGAGCGCCTCGAAGGTCCCCGCCTTCACAACGCCCGCGCAGGCGACGACGAAATCGAGCGGCGCCTCCGCCTCCGCCCGCGCCACGGCCTGGGCGACCGCCTCGGCCTCGCGCATGTCGCAGGGGATCGTCAGAACCGCCGCCGCGGGGGAGGCCGCCCGGATCTCCTCCGCCGCCGCCTCCAGCCGGACCGGGTCGCGGGCGAGCAGCGTCAGCCGGCTCCCCTGCGCCGCCAGCGCCTGCGCCATCGCCAGCCCGATGCCCGACGAGCCGCCGGAGATCACGGCATGGCGCGGCGGCCAGGGCGGTCGGGGTCGAGGCATGCGGCGAGGCTCCGAAGGAACGCGGGACGGGCGAAGGGCGGCGAGGCGGTCCCGCGCACAATCGCCCGCCCGCCCGCGATTGTCAGCAGGGCGGCGGCGTCGCGGTCCGGGCGGGCGGGAGAGAGCGCCGCCCGCGGCCCGTCGGCCGAGAGCGAGCCCCCGCGCGACGCGCGCGCCCGGCGACCGAAGCGCTCGCGATGGGCGCAGGGCGGCCCGCTCCACGGAGCGCAGCCGCGGCGCGGACGCCTGCGCCCCGCCGGCTCCGCCCGACGGCCTCAGCCCTCGGAGAACAGGAAGTCGCCCTTGTCGAAATCGCCCGGCCGGGCGTCGTCGACGAAGAACGCGACGCCGGTGTCTCCGATGGTCACCTTCACGTCCGATCCCTTCTTCGCGAAATCGAGGTCGGAGAAGCCCAGGCCCTCGAAGTCGATCTCGAACCGGTCGGTCCCGTCCTTCCAGTCGCGCACGATGTTGCGCCCCGAGGCGAGCTCGGAGAAGTGGAACAGGTCGCGCCCGCCGCCGCCGGTCATCTCGTCCTTGCCGGCGCCCGCGGTCAGCCGGTCCTTGCCGCCCTGCCCGAACATGCGGTCGTCGCCCTCGCCGCCGGCCAGCTCGTCGCCGCCGCGCCCGCCCTTGAGCAGGTCGTCCCCGTCGCCGCCGAAGATCAGGTCGTCGCCCCCGCCGCCCAGCAGCCGGTCGTCGCCCGAGTTCGCGAAGGCGAGGCCGTGGCCTGCGCCGAACAGGATGTCGTCGCCGCCGCCGCCCTTCACCACGTCGTCGCCCTGCCCGCCGTAGACGATGTCGTCGCCGCCCCCGCCGCTCGCCACGTCCTTGCCGTCGTTTCCGTAAAGCCCGTCGTTCCCCGCCCCGCCGAGGATCTTGTCCTTGCCCGAACTGCCGGAGACGAAGTCGTTCCCGCCCTTGGCGTCCAGCCGCCCGGGCGTGTCCATGGTCAGCGTGTCGTCGCCGTTGGTCGGCCGCGGCGCCGCCGCCGCGATCACGTTGTCGACGCTGTCGGGAAGCAGGTCCTGCTCGTTCATCTTCGCCTCCGCGCCGCGGCTCCGCTGCACCCCCGCGCGCCGCGCGGCGGCCGGCGGCGGAGGCGGGGCGGCGACGCCCGGCCGCCGACGCGCCGGAACGGGCGCGGCCGGGTCGGACCGGTCGAAGCGGGCGGTCGTGCGTCTCCCCCCATCCGCGGGCGCCGGCCCCGGCCGGCCCCCGCGTGCGCCCGTGTCGCGCAGGCCCTTCCCCGGGCCCGTCGCCGGCGCGTTCATGTTCCGTTAGGCAAACTCGCGCGCCCGTTGTCAATCATCTCGCGCGGCGGCCGTCGGTTTCGGGGGCGCCTGTTTCGCTTCCGCCCGCGTTTGCGCGCGGACCCGTCCCCCCGCTTGCGCCCGCGATGCGGGCGCCTGGGGGCCGCAGGCGCCCGAATGAACGGCGCCCGGGCGCCGGCGCCCCCAATTCGGCGCCGCGGCCGCGGGAATCCTCTTGACGCAGCGCCGCGAGGCGCCATGTTACTTGCGAACGCTTCTCAATCTCAGCAATCCAAGGCCCCGCCCCTTCATGCCCCCCATGGCCACGCTCCCCGAGGCTTCGATCCGCCCCGCCGCCGCCCGACCGCGACCCGCCTCCGGGCTCTCCCGCCGCGCGCTGCTGGCGGGGACGGCGGCGGCGACGCTGGCGGCGGGCCTGCCCCGCGGCGCCCGCGCGGCCGCGCCCCTGCAGGTGGTCGCCACCACCTCGATGATCGCCGACCTCGCCCGGCGCGTGGGCGGCGACCGGGTCGAGGTCGCGGCCCTGATGGGCCCCGGCGTCGATCCCCACGCCTACCGCCAGACCCGCACCGACATCGTGCGCCTGACCCGCGCCGACCTGGTGCTCGCCAACGGCCTCTACCTCGAGGCGCAGATGGAGGAGTTCCTGGACGAGCTCGCCGCCCGCCGCCCCGTGGTCGAACTCGCCGAGGTCTCGATCCCCGAGGACCTGCGCCTGGGCGCCGAGGTCTACGAGAACCGCTGGGACCCGCACGTGTGGATGGACCCCGCCCTCTGGTCCCGCCTGATCCCCTCGCTGCAGGCGACCCTCTCCGACCTGGATCCCGAGGGCGCCGAGACCTACGCCGCCGGCGCCGAGGAGGCGACGCGGACCCTGGCCCGCCTCGACGCCTACTCGCGCGAGGCGCTGGCCTCGATCCCGCCGGAGCGGCGCGTGCTGGTCACCGCCCACGACGCCTTCCGCTACTTCGGGCGCGCCTACGGGTTCGAGGTGATGGGCATCCAGGGCATCTCCACCGAATCCGAGGCCGGCCTCGCCCGGATCGAGGAGCTGGTCGGCGTCCTCGCCGCCCGCTCGATCCCCGCGGTCTTCGTCGAAAGCTCGGTGCCCGAGCGCAACGTGCGCGCCCTGATCGAGGGCGCGCAGGCCCGCGGCCACGACGCGCGGGTGGGGGCGGAGCTTTTCTCCGACGCCATGGGCCAGCCCGGCACCTACGAGGGGACCTACCCCGGCATGATCGACCACAACGTCACCGCCATCGCCCGCGCGCTGGGCGGCGCGGCGCCCGAGCGGGGCATGGACGGCCGCCTCTCGGCGGGGCTGTGATCATGCGCCTGTTCGAAAGCTTCGCTCCCCGCGCGCCGCGCGTGGCGCTGGGAGCCTCCGTTCCCGGCGCCGCCCGCCCGCCCCGCGCGCAGGGGCCGGAGCGCGGCGCGGGCGGACCGGCGGCGACCGGCGCGAGCGCCGACGCGCCGCTCCGCGTCCGCGGCCTGACGGTGGCCTACGGCGACAAGCCCGCGATCTTCTCCGTCGACGCCGACCTGCCCGCCGGCTCGATGACCGCCATCGTGGGGCCCAACGGCGCGGGCAAGTCCACCTTCCTCAAGGGCGCGCTCGGCGTGATCCCGACCGTCTCGGGCGAGGTGACGGTCTTCGGCCGCCCCTTCGCGAAATCCCGCGCCCGCGTCGCCTACGTGCCCCAGCGCGCCTCCGTCGACTGGGACTTCCCCGCGCTCGCCGAGGACGTGGTGATGATGGGCCTCTACGGGCGCATCGGCCTGTTCCGCCTGCCCTCCCGCCGCCACCGGGAGACGGCGCGCGCCTGCCTCGCCCGCGTGGGCATGGAGGCCTTCGCCGAGCGCCAGATCGGCCAGCTTTCGGGCGGCCAGCAGCAGCGGGTCTTCCTCGCCCGCGCGCTGGCGCAGGACGCGGACCTCTACCTGCTCGACGAGCCCTTCGCCGGCGTCGACGCGGCGACCGAGCGGGTGCTGGTCTCGGTCCTCCAGTCCCTGCGCGACGAGGGGCGCACGGTGGCCTGCGTCCACCACGACCTCGCGACCGTGCCGGAATACTTCGACCGCGTGCTGCTGCTCAACGGCGCCAAGATAGCCGAGGGGCCGACGGCGGCGGCCTTCACCGAGGCGAACCTCCAGGCCGCCTACGGCGGGCGCCTCGCGACCACCGGCCTCGGCCTCGGCGGCCCCGCCGCCGACCTCGCCCCTGATCTCGCCGCAGGGGCCTGAGATGGACTTCGCCGGCGCGCTGATCGCGGCGCTGACGCTTCAGGGGGGCTGGAACGCCTCGCTGGTGGCGCTGGGCGCGGGCATGCTGGGGCTCGCGGCCGGGGGGGCGGGCTCGTTCCTGTTCCTGCGCAAGCGCGCGCTGGTCTCCGACGCCGCCAGCCACGCCACCCTGCCCGGGGTCGCGGCGGCCTTCCTCGCGATGGTGGCGCTGGGCGGCGACGGGCGCTTCCTGCCGGGGCTGATGCTGGGCTCGGCGATCTCGGCGGGGCTGGGCCTCGCCCTCGTCGCCTGGATCACCCGGGCCACGCGGCTCGCCGAGGACGCGGCCATCGGCGCCGTCCTCTCCGTCTCCTTCGGCCTCGGCATCGTGCTGCTGACGGTGATCCAGACCGTGCCCGCGGGCAAGGCGGCGGGGCTCGAGGGGTTCCTGCTGGGCTCCACCGCCGGGATGCTTCAGTCCGAGGCGATCACCATCGCCGTCGCGGGCGCCCTCGCCGCCGCCCTCGTCTTCGCCCTGCGCCGCCCGATGACGCTGGTCGCCTTCGACCCCGAGCACGCCGAGGCGACGGGCGTGGGCGTCTGGCGCACCGACCTCGCGATGATGGGCGTGGCGCTGCTGGTCACCGTGGTGGGGCTGAAGATCGTGGGCCTGGTCCTGATCGTCGCCCTGCTGATCATCCCCCCCGTCGCCGCCCGCTTCTGGACCGACCGGGTCTCGACGCTGGCGCTGCTCGCCACCGCCTTCGGCGGGCTCTCGGGCTACGTCGGCGCGGCGATCTCCTCGATCGAGGGGCGCCTGCCCACCGGGCCGATCATCGTGCTGGTCGCCTTCGCGATCTTCGCCGTCTCCTTCCTCGCCTCCCCGCGCCGCGGGGTGCTCGCCGCCCTCCTGCGCCGCCGCCGGCTCGAGGCGCGGGTCCACCTGCGCCAGGGCCTGCTGGCGCTGGCGCGGGGCGAGGCGGTCTACGACCGGCTGACCCTGCGCCTGATGCTGCGCCGGGGCCTGATCCGCCCCGACGGCGCGATGACCGAGGCCGGCCGCGCCGCCGCCGCCCGCGCCGCCCGCGACG
Source organism: Albimonas marina (assembly GCF_029223255.1). Lineage (GTDB taxonomy): Bacteria > Pseudomonadota > Alphaproteobacteria > Rhodobacterales > Rhodobacteraceae > Albimonas. The sequence goes on along the minus strand of NZ_JARHUC010000003.1, from coordinate 713,762 downwards.
AGGCCCGCTGGACCCTCGCCCGAACCCTGCTGCCCGAGGCGGGCGTGGCCGAGCGCTACGACGGGCTCACCCCGCTCGAGCGCAGCCTGACCCCCGACCAGATCGCCGAGATCGACCGTCGCCTCGCCCTGGGGGGCGCCCCCGCATGATCGTCGCCATGATCGCCGAGATCCGCTCGCCCGAGTTCGTGATGATCTCCCTGCCGCCGATGCTGGTGGGTCTGCTCGCCTCGCTCGCCTGCGCGCTGCCGGGCAACTTCCTGCTGCTGCGCCGGCAGGCGCTGATCGGGGACGCGATCTCCCACGTCGCGCTGCCGGGCATCGTGCTCGCCTTCCTGGTCACCGGCACGGTGGCCGCCTGGCCGATGCTGCTGGGCGCGGGCGCGGCCGCCGTCGTCGCCGTCGCCCTGATCGAGGCCGTGCGCCGCCTCGGCCGGATCGAGAGCGGGGCGGCGATGGGCGTGGTCTTCACCGCCCTCTTCGCCGCCGGCGTCCTGCTGCTGGAGCGCTCCGACGCCTCCTCGGTCCATCTCGACGTGCAGCATGCGCTCTACGGCAATCTCGAGTCGCTGATCTGGTTCGACGCGCAGGGGTGGAGCTCGCTGCTCGACCCCGCCGCGCTCGCCTCCCTGCCCGACGCGGCGCCGCGGCTGGCGGTGGTGCTGGCGGCGGTGGCGATCCTGACGCGGCTGTTCTGGAAGGAGCTGACGCTGACCACCTTCGATCCGGGCCACGCCTCGGCCATCGGCCTGCCCACCGGGCTGATCGGCGTGGGGCTGACCATGGCGACCGCCACGGCGGCGGTGGCGGCCTTCGACGCCGTCGGCTCGATCATCGTGATCGCGATGTTCGTCTGCCCCCCCGCCGCCGCTCGGCTGATGACCGACCGGCTGGGCCGGCAGGTGGCGTGGAGCCTGCTGTTCGCCGCCGTCTCCTCGATCCTGGGCTACGTGCTGGCGGGCTACGGGCCGCTGTGGTTCGGGGCCTCCGACGCGGTCGGGGCGGCGGGGATGATCGCCGTGGTCGCCGGCGCGATCCTGGCGCTGGCCTGCGTGGCGGGCCCGCGGCGGCGTCGCGCCAACGCTACGGTTTCCTGACGAATGGCGTTAGGGAAAGATCAATGCTTGCCAGCCCTCCACGGGGCTTGACCCCCCCTGCGACTCACCGTAGCGTCCCCCTTGCGATTGGCACGGCCAGTCCGACAGGGACCTACGGGGCCCGCCCCCGCCGAGAACCCGGAGACCGGGCGAAACGGGGAGCGGTCCACCAAAAGAACGCCGCACATGCGGGAAAAGGACGCTTGGGAGGGCGTCCTTTTCATTTTCCGGGGAGGTCCCGCGCCCCTCTCCGGCGCGGGCCTTGATTTCGCCTTTAGCGGCGGCGAGAACCCGAACCCGAGCCGAGCCGCGCGTGCACCGCGGCGCACCGTCCGGGGCCGAGCGCCGCGACGGGCGCGCCCGGAGACGCCGCGCGGAGACCGAGCCCGAAGCGCACAGGAATCGACATGCCGAGAACCCACGTCCGCTCTTCCCTCCGCCTTGCGGCGCTGGCCGCCCTGATGGCCGGCGCGGCGGCCCCTGCGCTCGCCCAGCAGGCGCAGACCGGGACGAGCGACCCCGCCCAGGCCCCGGCGGCGCAGGCCCCCGCGCCCGCCGCCCCGGCCGCCGAGGCGCCCGCGGCCCAGGCCCCCGCCCTGGCGCCTGCCGCGCCCGCCCAGCAGGCCCCCGCCCAGGCCCAGCAGGCGCCCGCCCAGCAGGCGCCCGCCCAGCAGGCCCCGCAGCAGCCCGCCGGCCCGCAGCCGCAGGTGGTCGCGACCCATGGCGACTGGACGATCCTGTGCCTCGACGGCAAGCCGCCCTGCATCATGCGCCAGCTCGGCTACAACGCCGACGGCCGCGAGGTGATGGAGCTGTCGATCCGCCGCATCCCCCCGCAGCAGACCCAGCAGGGCACCGTCGAGGCGGTGATGGACGTGCGCGTCCCCCTGGGCGTGTTCCTGCGCGAGGGGCTGAGCCTGCAGATCGACAGCGCCGAGAGCCAGCGCGCCCAGTTCTCGATCTGCCTGTCCGAGGGCTGCCTGATGCGCCAGCCGATTCCCAATGCCATGGTCTCGGCCATGAAGAAGGGCGCGGTCGCCAAGTTCGGCTTCGTGGTGCCCCAGGGCGGCCAGGGCGGCACCGAGTTCAACATCGACATCTCGCTGTCGGGCTTCACCGCCGCCTACAACGCGCTGGCCGAGTAAGCCGCGCGCCCTCGGGCCGGAAACCGAACGGGCCGCCCCATGGGGCGGCCCGTTTCGCGTTCGGCAAGGCCCGGCCCCCTCGGACCGCGCCCCCGGCCCCCTCAGACCCGCCGCAGCGCCAGCACCGCGTTCAGCCCGCCGAAGGCGAAGGCGTTGCTCAGCGCGGCGGGGACCGCCCGCTCCCGCGCCACGTTGGGGGTGACGTCGAGATCGCACTCGGGGTCCGCCTCGAGGTGGTTCGCCGTCGGCGGGATCACCCCCTCGCGCAGCGCGCCCAGGACGGCGGCGAACTCCAGCGCCCCCGCGGCCCCCAGCGCATGCCCGTGCATCGACTTGGTGGACGAGATCGAGAGCCCGTCCGCCAGCCCCCCGAACACCTGGCGCAGGGCCGCGACCTCGGTCCGGTCGTTGGCCGCGGTGCCGGTGCCGTGGGCGTTCACGTAGGCGACCTCGCCCGGGTCCATGCCCGCGTCCGCCAGCGCCCCCGCGATGGCGCGAGAGGCGCCGTCGACCGAGGGCTGCACGATGTCGCCCGCATCCGCCGACATCGCGAACCCCGCCACCTCGCCCAGGATCGTCGCGCCGCGGGCCTGCGCCCGCTCCAGGTCCTCGAGCACGAAGACGCCCGCGCCCTCGGCGATGGCCATGCCGGTGCGGCCCTTAGAGAACGGGCGGCAGACGTCCTTCGTCATCACCCGCAGCCCTTCCCAGGCCTTCATCGCGCCGAAGGTCAGCGGCGCCTCCGCCCCGCCCGCCACCGCCAGCGGCGCGGCGCCCGAGCGGACCAGGTGGAAGGCCTGCCCGATGGCGTGGTTGGCCGAGGCGCAGGCGGTCGACACCGTCCACGCCGGCCCCTTCAGCCCGTGGGTCATCGAGATGTGGGAGGCGGGCGCCGAGACCATCAGCCGGGGCACCACGAAGGGATGCACCCGGCTCTTCCCCTCCTCGAACACCGCGCGATAGCTGTCGTCGACCGTGTTCATCCCTGGCAGCGCGGTGCCGATCACCACCGCGGCGCGCAGGGCCTCCGCCTCGCTCAGGCCGGGGTCGGACTGGGCCCAGGCCTCGGCGGCCGCGGTCAGCGCGAGCTGCGCGTGACGGTCGTAGAGCGTGAGCTGGGAGCGGGAGAACCGCTCCCCCCCGTCGAAGCCCTTCGCCTGCCCGCCGATCCCCACGCTCAGCCGGTCGAGGTCGCGGATCTCCAGCGGGCCGATCCCGCAGACCCCCTCGACCAGCGCCCGCCAGTGCGCGCCCGAGTCGAGCCCCAGCGCCGAGACGACGCCCATGCCGGTGACGACGACCCGGCGCGGGCCGCCTGCGGCGCTCTGCGCGCGCGGAGCGGTCATGCGCTCAGCCTTTCTGCTCGGCGATCAGGCGCTTCACCGCTGCGACGATCGCCGCGACGTCGGCGATGTCGAACTCGCTCTGCGCAGGGTCGTTGGCGTTGAAAGGGATCGAGATGTCGAACCGCTCCTCGATGGCGAAGACGGTCTCGACGAGGCCGAGGCTGTCGACCCCCAGCTCCTCGGGCGTCGAGCTCAGGCGCACTTCGGCGGGATCGAGCACGGCCTGGTCGGCGATGATGCGGATCACCTCGCGGGCGACCTCGTCCTCGGCGGATCCGGTTGCGGCGGCGGCGGCGGCGGCATCGGTCATCTCGACCTCCCACGGAACGACAAAGCCCGGCGACGTCGACGGAGCGACGGTCCGCCCGACGGCCCTGTTACCCCCTCGACGGAGGTCAGGGAAGGCGAAATCTGGTCCCACCCTCCGGCAGGCGCAAGGGGTCAGCGCAGGCTTCCGGTCAGGGCGCGCAGCTTGTCCATCGCCCGCGGCAGGCGGCGCATGGCCATGTACATGCGGTTGAACTCGTCGCGCTTCATCGCCGGGGAGCCGATCATGACCGAGCGCGGCGGCACGTTGGTGCCCACGCCCGAGCCTCCCGCGATCACGCTGTCATGGCCGATGGTCAGGTGGTCGGCGACGCCCGCCTTGCCCCCCAGCACCACCCGGTCCTCGATCACCGCCGAGCCGGCGATGCCCACATGCGCGCACAGCAGGCAGTGCGCGCCGACCGAGACGTTGTGGCCGACCTGCACGAGGTTGTCGATCTTGGTGCCGTTCCCGATCGTGGTGTCCTTCAGGGTGCCGCGGTCGAGGCAGGCGCCCGCCCCCAGCTCCACGTCGTCGCCCACCGAGATCGATCCCAGCGAGTGGATGCGCACGTAGACCGTCGCCGCCGCCCCGAACACGTCCGAGGCGCCGCGGTCCTTCGCGGCCTCGACCGCGCCGGGCTCGGGCGTGACGAAGCTGAAGCCGTCCGCGCCCGCGACCGCGTTGGGATGGGCGATGAAGCGATGCCCGATGCGGGCCCGCGCGCCGATGCGCACCCCCTCCATCAGCAGGGCGTCGTCGCCGATCCGCGCCTCGGCCCCGACGGAGACATGGCTCAGGATCCGCGCCCGCGCGCCGATCTTCACGTCCCGCCCGATCACCACGAACGGCCCGATCGAGGCGCCGGGCCCGATCTCGGCCGAGGGGTCGACGATCGCCGAAGGGTGCACCCCCGCGGGCGCGTCGACCGGGTGCTGGAAGCGCGCGGTCAGCCCGGCCATGGCGTAGCGCGCGCGCGGCGCGAAGATCGCAGCCGCGAGCCCCAGCCCCCGCCAGTCGGCTCCCGCCGGCAGCACCGCCGCCCGCGCCCGGCCGGCGGCGAGGTCGCCCAGGAACTTGGGGTCCATCGCGACGGCCAGGTCCTCGGGCCCCGCCTGGGCGGGCGGAGCGGGCGTGCGCACCATCAGGTCCCCGTCGCCGGCATGCTCCAGCCCCAGGGCGGCGGCGACGTCGGCGATGCGATGGGCGGTCATGGGCGGCTCCGTCGATTGCGGGGGGCCGGCTCGCCTCCCCCGCGCCCTGATTAGCGGCCGCGAGGCGCCCCGGCCAGTCCCCGGCGCGGGATCGGGCGCATGAAAAACCCCCGCGCCGGGGACGGCGCGGGGGCGGGATCGCGGCGCGGGGCGCCGCGGCTTTTCAGGCGGGCCTCAGTAGGCGGGGGCCAGGCCCTTCTCCTCCAGCGCGGCCCAGACCGCCTCGTCGCGGTCGTAGACGTCGGCGCGGAACTGCGCCTGGCCATGCTCGTCCACCCAGGCGGTGCGGTAGGTGAGGTTCACCTTCACCGGCTCCTTGAGGTTCACCCAGCGCTCGCGGCCCGAATCCAGCAGCGACTGGAACGAGCCCTTGGGGTCCGCGTACTGCGGGGCGAGCAGGATGTAGGCCAGCTCGAACGGGTTCTCGACCCGCACGCAGCCGTGCGAGAAGGCCCGCGCGTCGCGCGAGAACAGCCGCTTGGACGGCGTGTCGTGCAGGTAGATCGAGAACTGGTTGGGGAACATGAACTTCACCTTCCCCAGCGCGTTGCCGTCGCCCGGCGCCTGCTTCACGCGATAGGGGAAGTGGCCCTTGGAATACTGCGTCCAGTCCACGAACGACGGATCCGCCGGCACCGGGCCGCCGTCGGTCGAGATCAGCCGCATGTTCTGCTTCTCGAGGTAGTAGGGATCCTTGCGCAGCGCCGGCAGGATCTCGTTCGTCGCGATCGAGCGGGGCACGTTCCACGACGGGTTCACCACCAGGTGGTCCATGTCGTCGATGAACTCGGGCGTCTGGTGCTGGCGCTGGCCCACGACCACGCGGGTCTGGTGGATCAGCTTGCCGTCCTCGTAGAGGCGCAGGCGGTAGTCGGGCTGGTTCACCACGATGTACTTGCGGCCCAGGTCATGGGGCGCCCAGCGCATCCGCTCGAGGTTCACCGCGACCTGCCGGATGCGCGAGCCGACGTCCGCGCCGAGCGCCGCGAAGGTGCGCGCGCCGGCGATGCCGTCGTCGTTCAGCCCGTGGCGGCGCTGGAAGGCCTTCACCGCGGTCTCGAGGCCCGCGTCGTAGAGCTCGGGGCTCGCGGAGGCCGGCGTGGGCTCGCCGAGCTCGGCCAGGCGCGCGCGCAGCTGGGTCACCCGCTCGCCGGTCTGGCCGGGGCGCAGGGTGCCGCCCTCGGACAGGGTGGCGCGCCAGCCGCCCGAGGCCGCCTCGGTCTGCAGGCGGGCGTAGAGCGCGCGCAGCGGCGCGTAGCCCGGATCGGTCGGGGCCAGCCCGTCGAGCCAGGCGCCCAGGTCCGGCGCGGTCTCGGCCTGGGTCATCAGCGCCATCGCCTTCGGCCGGTCGGGGAAGACGTGGATGTCGGAATCGATGCGGCTGGGCACCAGCGCGCCCGCGCTCATGTCGCCGGCATAGCGCACCAGCGCCCGGCTGAGGTCGAGCTCCAGCGCCGCCATGTCCTCGGGCGCGCCGGAGGAGGCGAGCGCCCCCTGCGCGCGCTGGCGCAGCGCGGCGGGCGAATAGGCGGCGGCGGGCAGCGCGTGGCTCTCGGCCTCGTCGAGACGCGCGAGCAGCGCCTGCGCGTCCAGCTCGCCGCCCGAGACGGTCCAGGCGGGGCGGCCGTCGCGCGCGGCGTACCAGGCCTTCAGCTCGCCGTCCGAGGCCGCGGCGCGCAGGATCGCGGCGGCCAGCGGGGTCTGGGGCGAGGGAACGGCGGCCACGGTCTCGGGGGCCGGCGCCGGGGCGGGCGGAACCGCCTCGACCGGCGCCGCGGCGCCCGTCCCGGCCTGGGGCGCGGCTTCGGGCGCGGTCTCGACGGAGGCGACCTCGGCGGACGTCTCTGCGGGGGCCGCGGCCGCCTCGGAGGCCGTGCGGTCCGCGCCCAGCAGGGCATCCTTGACCGGCGTGGAGGAGGCCGTCGCCGCCGGGCTCGCCGTCAGACCCAGGGTCTGGGCGACGGCGGGACCCGCGGGCGCGAGCGACGCGCCTCCTGCGAGCCCGCCGACGGCGATTGCGGCGACAATGTGGAACTTGAACGACATAGTGGCGCCTCTGACACAGGGATCCGCTTGCGAAGATCATAGCGTGAACGCCGGGGGTCGACGAGGACACGCCCCCGTGAGCCGCGGACGAAGGGTCGGGGCGTGTGAAATCCGCCGCAGATACAGGGCCGAACCGGCCCGGGCTTCCAAGGGGCGGCGACGCCCTCCACCAAGCGACGCGGCGCCCGACCGGCAGGCAGGCGATCGTTTCACGCTGCGACAGGCGCCTTTTCCCCGGGCGCCGGACGGGAAAGCGCTGCGAATCTGCAACTTTAACCTTGGCGCCCCGCGTGGCATATTCCGGGCGTCCACCAAGAACCGCCGAGAAACATCGGCTAGACGGACGAACGAGGCGACAGACAGTGAAACCGAGCGATTACGGGCGAGTGTCCCGTCGCGCGGCCCTAGCGGGTCTCGCTGGCGGACTCCTTGCGGCGACCATGGGCGGGCAGGCCCTTGCAGCGCCGTCGATCAACTCCGGAAAGGGCGCGTTCCGACGCATCCGGTTCGTCAATTCGCGGCTGCAGGAGCAGCTCGACACGGTCTACTGGATCGATGGCGAATACGTGCCCGAGGCGCTTCAGGAGATCAGCGGCATCCTGCGGGACTGGCGCGCCGATCTGGTGAAGCCCTACCACGAGCGCGCGCTGGACGTGCTGGCCGCGGCGCATGCCCGGCTGGGCGTTAACGAGCCGTTCGAGGTGGTGTCGGGCTACCGCTCGCCGCAGACCAACGCGGCGATGCGCCAGCGCTCCTCGGGCGTGGCGCGCAACAGCTACCACACCCGGGCGATGGCCGTGGACGTGAAGCTCAAGGGCCGGACCGTGCGCCAGATCGCCGGCGCGGCCGAGAGCCTGAGCGCCGGCGGCGTGGGGCGGTACTCGCGCTCCAACTTCGTGCACATGGATTGCGGCCCCGTCCGCACCTGGGGCGCCTGAGCCCCTCCGCACGCGGCGCCTGACGCGGCCCCGACGGGCCGGACCGATCGCCTTCGCCTCCTCCGGGCGCGGGCGCGAAAGACCTGAGCGATGCGACACGTTCCGAACGGCCGGGCCCTGCGCCCGGCCGTCGGCGTTCCGGGGTGCGCCCCGCGGCCTCCGGCCGGGCGCCGCGCGCCCCATGCCCGCCCCGCTCAGCCCGCGGCCGGCGGACAGGGCCGCCCCGGCGCGTAGACGCCCAGCAGCCCGGCCGCGAGCACCGCGTCGACCGTCGCCGCGTCCGCCTGCCCCTCGACGCCCCGGCGCACGAAGGTTCCGCGCAGGCCCTGGGCACGCAGCGCGTTGAAATCCACCGTCAGCGAGGGCATCGCCTCGCTCCCGTGGCGCAGCGAGGTGCGGCCGGGCAGGTCGTCGAGATGCAGGGGCCAGGTGCCGGCGCTGATGCCGGTGCAGCGAAGGACCTTGTCGCGGAAGCGCTGGCGAAGCTCGAACGGCTCCAGGGCCGCGGCGGCGTTCGGATCGACCTCCGCGGCCAGGTCCTCGATCCAGGCGGCCATGTCGCGGTCGGGCCCCAGCGCCTCGCCCAGGCCCAGCGAGGCGCCGTAGACGGCCAGCGCCCCCAGCAGCAGGAAGGACGACGCGACGCTGATCTGCGCCCCGCGCACGCTGCGCCTGCTCCGGGGATCCTCGGCGGCCGCGCTCATCGCGCGGCCGTCATGACGCGGCTTCCATCGCTCAACCCTCCGATACGCGGGGTCACGCCTGACGCGAAAGGGGGCCGGCGGACCGGCCCCCCCTCATCCAGAGACTGCCCGAGTCGCCCGCCGGGGTCGAGGGCCCCGCCGCCCCCGAAGGACCGGCGCCCGCCCCGGCCGGCGCCCGGGTCAGCGATCAAGGATGTCGCGCAGCTCCACCATGTTGGCCCGCGCGCGCAGCAGCTTCTCACCCATCACGGCCAGGTGGTCGGGGGTCACGGTGCCGTCCTCCTGCCCGTTGGCCACGATCATCGGGTTCATCCGCACACCCTCGGCGATATGCGCCTCCATCCGGTCCCAGACCTGGCGCAGGTCCGAGACCTCGATGGTCTTGGCGAAGTCCTGGCGCACCGCCTGCAGCACGCCGTGCAGCGCGAAGAGCTCGCCGCGGGCCTCGTGGAACAGATTGTCGGCCCGGAAGTCGAAGTAGCCCAGGTTGTTGCCGCCCGCGTCGACGAAGGCCTTCTTCTCGACCGACCACTCCTTCGCCTTGGAGCGGGTGTTCAGCCGCGAGGCCATCGAGCCGAGGTCCGCCGCCAGCCGGTCGATCAGCGTGCGCAGGTTGTCGCGGCGCACGTCGAACAGCGCGTTGCAGGCGCCCAGGCGGTCATTGTAGCTCTGATAGAGCGGGATCGCGCCGCGATAGGACTGCTCCGCCCCCTCCATCACCGTCTGCAGCTGCGGGTCGAACGGATTGTTCAGCACCCAGGCGCGCTCGTTCACGCGCAGGCGGCCCTGGGCGGCCTGCAGGTCGGGGTCGGCCTCCGAGGTGCCGCGCACGCGCCCCAGCGTGTCGGCGAGGTCGAGCGAGACGCGCCGCACCACGGTCAGCATGCCCATCTGCATCGCCGCCTTGTTGTCGAACCAGGGCGTGTCGGCGAAGTCGATCAGGCCGAAGAAGCCCAGCCGGTACTGCGGATCGCCCGGAACCCAGGGGTTCTGGTTCACCATCAGGTCCAGCAGGCCCACCTGCATCTGCACGATCCGCGAATGCGCGCAGGTGCGCGGGTCCGAGTTGCCGGCCGCGCTGGTGTCGCCCGCCGGCAGGCCGGAGTCGGCGCTGGCGGTGGTCGAGGTTCCGGGCTCGGCGTCGCCGTTGGGGCGCGTCACCTCGGGCCGGTCCAGGATCACGCCCTCCTGCGGGATGATCCGCTGGGGATAGGCGACGTCCATGCCGGGATAGAAGCAGAACCGCCAGAACAGCACGCCCACGTAGACGATGGCCAGCACCGTCAGGATCGCCGGCAGAGCGCCCAGCAGGCGGCGGAACCAGCCGCGGTTGGGGTCCGCGAAGGGATCGTTGGGGTCGGTCTTGCGGCGGAGGCCGAAGAACCGCCCGATCCGCTCCAGGATCTCCACCAGGAAGTCGACGATGCGGGTCATGAATGGCTCCGGTTTCGCTTCGGCGCACAAGAGGTAGCTTCTCGGGCGCGGCAGGAAAAGGCGAAGGGGGGCGTCGGGGCGCCGCGCTTGGACGCGGGCGACGCTATCGGGGCCCCTCTGCGTGCGTGTCGGGGGCGTCAGGTTCGGACGACAGCGCGCCGGCGATGGCCTGGCGCAGGACGAAGGTGCGCAGGGCGCAGGCGAGCCCCACCTCGGGCGGGCGGGTCGCGTCGATCTCGGCGGCGAGCGCGTTCAGCGCCTGCCCCCGCCGCGCGGCCAGCGCGCGGAACGCCTCCCAGAACTCGGGCTCCAGCGTCACCGAGCTGCGGTGGCCGCGCAGCGTCAGCGAGCGTTTCTCGGGCGCGGCGTAGGGCGCCGGGGACGCGGCGGTCGAGGAGAGGGACGCGGCGCTCATCGCGGGCCGGGATCGTCGGGGGCGGGATCTTCAGGCGCGTCGGGGGCCTCGTCCTCCGTCGCCTCGCGCAGGTGGCCGTCCAGGCGGCGGCGGGCCAGCGCCTCCTCGGCGGCCTCGCGCGCCTTGTCGGCGGCGGCGCGGCCGTGGCGGGCGGCGTTGGCGTCGCCCTCCTTGCGGCGCGCCTCGCGGCCGCGCTTCTTGCGCGCCTGGCGCAGGTTGATGATCTCGGCCATCGGCGTCTCTCCCTTGCGGGGAGGAGTCTAGCGCCCCGCGGCCGCCCGGGCGAGGGGGCGCCGCCCCCCGCCGCGGCGACCCGGCCGGAAACGGCGCGGAAGGCGCGCGCGAACGCCGCCTCGACGGCTGCGCCAAGCGCGACGCCCTGGATCGCCAAAGTCCGGCGCCCAGGCGTTCCGGTCGCCTGAAAGACGCGCGCGGGGACCGCTTGCGCGGCCGCTCGGGACGCCCCATCTGCTCCCATCGCCGGCGCTCCGCCGGCGCCTCGGCGCGGCGCGGGTCGCCCGCCGTCACGGGAGCCGCCCCTCGATGCTTCGCTATGGCGCGCCGGTGCTCTACGCCGGGTTCCTGGTTCTCTCCTTCGCGCGGATCTGGCTGAACCGCCCCGGGCGCGATCCCGGGATCTCCGGCTACATGCTGGGGGCCTCGATCAGCTACCTGGTGGTCTTCGGCACGGCCTACGGCGGCGTCGCCACGCTGGTCGAGGCCTTCTCGGGCGAGGCCGGCCCCCTGTTCTGGGCCGAGGTCGCCCTGCTCGCCCCCGCCTGCTGGCTGACCTGGCGCGGCCTGCGGGCTCTGTTCCCCTGGCCCCTGGCCATGGAGGCCGAGGGCGGCCCCGGCGCCTGAGCGACCCCCGGGCGACGAGGCGCCGCGCGCGGCGCCTCGCGCTCGCCCCGATTGGCAGGGCATCGTGCGCCGACCGATTCTGGAGGCCCGATGTTCCGACCGCCGCTCCTCGCAGCCCTGCTGAGCGCCCTGTGCCTCGCCACGTCCCCGCCCGCCGCGGCGCAGACCGCGGGCGGCGCGCAGACCGAGACGCCTGCGCAGGCGCCCGCCGGCGCGCCCGATGCAGTAGAAGAGAGCGCCACGAGCGAGAGCGTTCCGGGCGAGGCCCCCTCCGCCCCCGACCGCCCCGCGATCCGCCTGCCGGGGGGCGAGACGCTGGACCCCGCGATCCTGCGCCAGCTCGCGCTCGACATCGGCTTCGGGCGGGAGATGTTCCAGCTTCCCGGCGACGCCGCCCACTGGTCGGACGCGCGCCTGCGCCGCTTCCGCCGCGGGGGCGTGCCGGTGGAGGTCTATTCCGACGACCCCGACTTCGCGACCAACCCCGCCTTCTGGGGCCCGTTCAAGCTGCTGGCCGAGAAGCTCCCCGCCCTGACCGGCCTGACCCTGATCCCCCGCTCGCGCATCGAGCTGTGGGACGGCCCCCCCGGCCTGATGATCTTCGTGGGCAAGCGCCTCTGGCTGAAGGACAGCCTCGTGGGCCTCGCGCGCCTGGCCGGGGCGGACGAGGAGATGGCGGCGCGGCGCTTCGACCGGCTCGCCCTGCCCTTCCTGATGCGCGGCCGCCCGGTCTGCTTCGCCGAGGTGCGCTTCCGGGCCGAGGACTCGGCCGAGCTCGCGCTGTCGGTCGTGGCGCTCGAGATCAGCCCCCACCTCTCCGAATGCGTCTACGAGGAGGTGATCCAGGCCCTGGGCCCGATCAACGACAGCCGCACCGTGGCGCAGACCATGTTCAACGACGACGGCGTCGAGACGATCCCCACCACCTACGACTGGCTGGCGCTGTCGATCCTCTACGACCCCCGCCTGAAGACCGGCATGACCCGCGAGGAGGCGGCGCCGGAGATCGATGCGATCCTCGACGGCCTGATGCGCTGAGCGGGGGAAAGGGGGGGCGGGCGCATCGCCCGCCGGCCGGGGAAGTCGGCCGACGGGACTGCTGCAGCGGTGAAGTCAGGACGCCATACGACTTCACACCTTACACGCATGACGCGACGCAACGCTCTGGACCAACTACCCTTTCGGGAACCGGGCCATCGCCATGAATGCAGCAATCATTATGAATGCATCCTGAATCTTATCAGGAAGCTGAATGCGTCCGCAGGCTGTGCCCGAAATGCCACGCATGTGGCGCCCCAGCGCCATCGACGCGCCCGCCCCGGCCGCGCCCGACCAGCCGCCGCTTCCCTCGCCGAAGCGAAACGCCGCGGGGCCGTCCGGGCGGCTCCGCGGCGCGTTCTGGTCCCGAAAGCCCCAGTTGCCGCCCTCAGGCGGAGAGCGTCTCCACCAGCCGCTTCATGAAGGCCTCGCCCTTCTCCAGCTGCTCGACCTCGAGGTATTCGTCGGGCTGGTGGGCCTGGGCGATGTCGCCCGGCCCGCAGACCGCGGTCGAGTAGCCGACCCGCTGGAACAGCCCCGCCTCGGTCGCGTAGCTGACCGCGTTCGAGGCGTTGTCCCCGGTCAGCCGGCGCAGCAGCGCCTCGGCCGCGCCGCCCTCCTCGGGGGCGCAGGGGGGCACGTCGGCCTTCACCTCCACCCGCAGCTCCGCCTCCGGGCGCACCTTGCGCGCGGCGGCCTCCAGTTCGGCGGCCTTCTCGCGGATGCGCGCCAGCCACTCGGCCGAGGTCTCCGGCGGGCAGGCCCGCACGTCGACCGAGAACCAGGCCCGGCCGGCGGTGATGTTGTGCGCCTCGCCCCCCTGGAACTCGCCCACGTGGACCGAGGTGCAGGGCGGGTCGAACAGCTCCGCCCCCGGCAGCGGCCGGCTCAGGTTCTCGTCCTGCCGGTCGTCCAGCCAGGTGACCATGCGGGCCGCGAGATGCACCGCCGACACGCCCTTGTGGCGGATCGAGGAATGCGTCTCGAACCCCTTGGCGCGCACGATCAGCTCCAGGATCCCCTTGTGGGCCCCCACGACCGAGAGGTTCGTGGGCTCCCCCACGATCACCGCCGAGGCCTCGGGCAGCTCGGCGCGCATCCGCTCGATCATCGGAGGGGCGCCGTACATGCCGTCCTCCTCGTCGTAGCTCAGCGCGATCTGGATCGGGCGCTTCAGCCCCGCCTCCAGCGCATGGGGCACGATGGTCAGCGCCAGCGCGTCGAACCCCTTCATGTCGCAGGCCCCGCGGCCGTAGAGGCGCCCGTTCTCCTCGACCAGCGTCCAGGGATCGCGCGACCAGTCCTGCCCCTCCACCGGGACCACGTCGGTATGCCCCGACAGCACCACGCCGCCCGGAACCATCGGCCCGACGTTGGCGAACAGGCTCGCCTTGTCGCCCGCATCGTTGGGGGTGATCGTGCAGGCCACTCCGTGGCCCTCGAGGTAGTCGCGCACGAACTCGATCAGCGCGAGGTTCGAGCGGGTGCAGGTGGTGTCGAAGGACACCAGCTTCTCGAGCATCTCGCGCGGGGTGTAGCGGTCGCCCATGGGACCTCCTGAAAGCGAAGGCGCCGCCCGTTCCGGGGCGGCGCGTCGCGGGTCTGCGTTCGGGTTCAGCCGGCGGCGAGGCGCGCCTCGGCGACCTTCACCAGCATCGAGGCGCCCAGCGGGATCGCATCGTCGTCGAAGACGAAGGCGGGGTTGTGCAGCGGCACGTCGCCCTTGTGGCCGACGGTGAAATAGACCCCCGGCGCGGCCTTGAGCATGTCGGCGAAGTCCTCCGAGCCGGTGGCGGCCTCGTCCTGGATCTTCACCAGCGCCTTGTCGGTGACCTCGGCGGCGATGCCGGCCACGATCTCCGACAGGCCGCCGTCGTTCTCCAGCACCGTGAAGATGTCGCGGATGTCGACCTCGATCTCCACCCCGAAGGCGGCGGCGAGGCCGCCGGCGATTTCGCGCATGCGGGTGCGCATCCGCTCGGCCGCCTCGTCGGTGAAGAAGCGCATGGTGCCCGAGAGCGTCGCCTCGGACGGCACCACGTTGTAGGCCGCCCCCGAGTGGATCTGGGTGATCGAGAGCACCGCCGCCTCATGCGGGGGGGCGTTGCGCGAGCGGATGGTCTGCAGCGCCTGCGCCAGCGCCGTCGCCACCATGATCGGGTCCTTCGAGTGCTGGGGCGAGGCGCCGTGGGAGCCGACGCCGCGGATGCGGATGTCGAAGAAATCCGCCCCCGCCATCGCCACGCCCGGCTTGATCCCCACCACGCCCGGATCGGTGTAGGGGGAGTTGTGCAGCCCGTAGACCTCGTCGCAGGGGAATTTCTCGAACAGCCCGTCGGCGATCATCGCGCGCGCGCCGCCCAGCCCCTCCTCGGCCGGCTGGAAGATCAGCACCACGCGGCCCGCGAAGTCGCGCGTCTCGGCCAGGCGCTGGGCGGCGGCGAGCAGGATGGTGGTGTGCCCGTCGTGCCCGCAGGCGTGGGAGACGCCCGGCACGGTCGAGCGCCAGGGCAGGTTCGTCTCCTCCTCGATCGGCAGCGCGTCCATGTCGGCGCGCAGGCCCACGGTGCGGCCGGGGGACTTGCCCTCGATCACGCCCACCACGCCGGTGCCGCCGATGCCGGTGTGCACCTCGATCCCCCACTCCTTCAGCTTCTCGACCACGATGCCGGAGGTGCGCACCTCCTGGAAGCCGATCTCGGGATGGGCGTGGATGTCGCGGCGGATCGCGGCGAAGGTCTCGAGGCGGTCGGCGATCTCGGGGATGACGGGCATGGGGGCTCCGGGAGCGGGACGTGGGGGGCCGCGCGGGGGGCGCGAAGGTTCGGACATTCGTCGCTCCGCAGGCGGGGCCGGTCAAGGGGCACGCGGCCCGGCGCGCCGCGCGGGGCGTGGGAGCGGGGCGCGGGAGGCGGCGTCGGGAGCCGGGACGGCCCGCCCCTCCGCGCGGAGCCCCCGCCGCGGAGGACCGGGCTCGCCGCCGCCCCTCGCCCACCGCCGCGCGCGCTGGACCCCGGCCGAGGCCGCAGGCCCGCCCCCCCTCCGGAGAGGGTTCGGCAACCCTGGCGCCCCTACCCTGCCCCGCGGCCCGCGCCCCGGGCCGGGAGCCCAGGAGTCGCCCCATGCCCCGCCCCGCCGTCGCCGCAGCCCCCGTCCTCGCCGCAGCGCTCGCCGCCGTGCCCGCGTCCTCGGCCGCCGCGCCCTCCGGCTGCCGGATGAACGTGGCCGAGTTCGTCGGCTGGCAGATCATCTACCGCGGCACGCTGAGCGGCACCGTCGACCCCTCCGGGCGCAGCGAGACCTTCCAGGGCTGCGTCCCCGGCCGGATCCTGCTGCTCGACGAGGACCGCAGCGTGGTGTGCACGGGCGCGGGCCTCGGCGCGGGGTGGCGGCCCGACGTGGTGGTGCTCTCGGACGGGCGGCGGATGGTCGCCTGCATCGCCGACCGGCTCTACGCGGTTCGGGACTGATCGGGGCGGGACTGATCGGGGCGGGACCGGGCGGGGCGGGACCGGGCCGGGCCGCGGCCCCCGCTCCGCCGGTCCCGCGGAAATCCGCGCCGCCACCCCGGGCGCCCCCTTCAAATCCGGGGAGGAGGGGGCTATATGTGTCCTGTCTCCGCAAGGGGACTATGGCGATAAACGCGCACGGAATAAGCGGCTCGGACCCGGGGGCGGTACCCGGCGGCTCCACCAATCTCCTGCTTCCCGGTCTTGGACGGGGGGATCACAGGACGCGAGGGGCCGAAACAGGATCGACGGACGTGTAAAGGTGTTTGCTTTCGCTCGGCAGGATGCCACCGTTACCGGCTCAAATTGTACAGTTGCCAATGACAACCGTGCTCCGGTGGCCGTCGCTGCGTAATGCAGCTTAAACCACCGATCTTGAAGTCCTAGGGGTTTGCACTTCTAGGCGGGGCTCGCTGGCGCCTGGCAACAGAAGCCAGCACTTTCCTTCACCCCACAGGAATGCGACGCTCGCCCCGATTTGTTTCGGAGGCTCGTTCGTGTCGCGTTTTCTTGCTTTCGCCGTCGTCCTGATGACGACGACGTCCGCCGCCGCCCAGACCAGCGCGCTTCCCCCCCTCGGCCCCGAGGATCCCGACGCGCCCCTGGTCGTCGCCCGCCATTTCGGCGTTCTGCCGGTGGGAACCACGCGCCTCTCCTACAATCAAAGGTTACGGGAGGACGCGCCGATCGAGGCGTTGCGCATCGTCTCGCGCGAAGAAGACGGGCTGACCACGGTTCACGCCTACCGGGACGCCGACCTCGACGGCAAGGTCGCGCGGCGGCGTCTCTATGACGAGGACGGCAACCTGCTCGCCGACGGCAAAGCCCACAACCTCCTCGGCACGACGGTCTATATCGACACCCGGTACATCCCGCACGATTGCGGCAACGTCCTCGGGGTCTGCCGCTACGATATCGTCCTGGACGACAGACGGATGTCGAAGCTCACGCCCCCGCGTCTCGCCCTTCGGATGCAGCGGCGCGAGACGGCCCGGGAGATCTTCATCGAGACGGGCGACTGCATCGAGGCGGGCGACTGCATAGAGGCGGACTGCGGGGCCGACATGCTTCAGGTGCTCGATCTTTCGCCCGCCGGCCTGCCGATGGCGCTGTGGGAAGACTTCCTGTGGTCGGGCGAGGACCTGAACCTCGTCGAGACCTACGAATGGTCGATCCCCTGACCCGACCCGCGCCCTCGCTCGGCCGCGAGCCACGGCCGGCGCGTTAACCGCCCGCTCACGAGTTCCGCACGAACGTCGGGGAACGGCGGACGAACGCGCGGCGCGGCGCGCGCGCATGTCCCCCTCGCCTTTCTTCGCGCGCCGAATCGGATATGGTCGCGCGAAACCCCCTTCGCCGGCCCATCGCACCCGGAACGACCGATGACATCCAATCCCCTCGACTACGGCCGCCTGATGCAACGCGCGCTCCGCTCGGTGGTGCACGAAGCGCTGGCCGTGGCGGTGGAGGAAGGGCTGCCGGGGGAGCATCACTTCTACATCTCCTTCGACACCACCCATCCCGGCGTCGACCTGCCCGACTGGCTGAAGGCCCAGTACCCCGAGGAGCTGACCATCGTCCTGCAGCATGAGTTCTGGGACCTGGCCGTCACCTCGGACCGCTTCTCGGTGGGGCTGTCGTTCTCCGAGCGCCCGGTGAAGCTGACCGTGCCCTTCGACGCGGTGCTGACCTTCGTGGACCCCCACGCCGAATTCGGCCTGAAGTTCGACCCCCACGAGGTCGACGACGAGGACGAGCTGGGCGAGCTCGAGGACGGGTTCGACGACGAGGACGACGACGACCCCGAGCCCACGCCCCCCTCCGGCGGCAAGGGCGAAGTCGTCAGCCTCGACCGCTTCCGCAAGGGCTGACCCCGCCCCCCGGCCGGAGGCGCCGCGTCGGCCCGCGCGCCCCGCGCCGGCGCCGCGCCCGCGGCGCGGCCCGCCCGGCGCGCCCTGCCCCCCTCCCGCATCCGTCGCGCCCGGGCCCCGATCCATTCCGCCCGCCGCGGGCGGACCCTGATCCGCGCCGCCCGACGCGGGCGGCCGTTGCTCCGCTTCGTGGACGCCCGTATACAGCCCCCGGATCGCATTTCCCGGAGGCCCCGCTCGATGACCGCCACCCGCACCGAGACCGACAGCTTCGGCCCGCTCGAGGTTCCCGCCGACCGCTACTGGGGCGCCCAGACCCAGCGGTCCCTGATGAACTTCCCCATCGGCTGGGAGAAGCAGCCGGTCGCGGTGGTCCGCGCGCTGGGCGTCATCAAGTGCGCCGCCGCCAAGACCAACATGGCGCTGGGCGTGCTGGACGAGACCCTGGGCAAGGCCATGGTCGAGGCCGCGAACGAGGTGATCGAGGGCAAGCTCGACGACCACTTCCCGCTGGTGGTCTGGCAGACCGGCTCGGGCACCCAATCGAACATGAACGCGAACGAGGTGATCTCGAACCGCGCCATCGAGATCCTGGGCGGCGAGATGGGCTCGAAGAAGCCCGTCCACCCCAACGACCACTGCAACATGGGCCAGTCGTCCAACGACACCTTCCCGACCGCGATGCACATCGCCGCCGCGATGACCGCCCGCGACGTCCTGCTGCCCGGCCTGCGCAAGCTGCACGCCGCCCTGCAGGAGAAGCAGGAGGCGTTCAAGGACATCATCAAGATCGGCCGCACCCACACCCAGGACGCGACGCCCCTGACGCTGGGCCAGGAGTTCTCGGGCTACGTCTGGCAGGTCTCCCAGGGCATCGACCGGGTGGAGCGGGCGCTGCCCAACATCCTGGCGCTGGCCCAGGGCGGCACCGCGGTCGGCACCGGCCTGAACGCCAAGGTGGGCTTCGCCGAGCAGTTCGCCGAGAACGTCGCCGAGATCACCGGCATGGCCTTCCACACCGCCCCGAACAAGTTCGAGGCGCTGGCCGCCCATGACGCGGTGGTCGAGATGTCGGGCGCGGTGAAGACGGTCGCGGCCTCGCTCTTCAAGATCGCCAACGACATCCGCTTCCTGGGCTCGGGCCCACGCTGCGGCCTGGGCGAGCTGATCCTGCCGGAGAACGAGCCCGGCTCCTCGATCATGCCGGGCAAGGTGAACCCCACCCAGTCCGAGGCGCTGACCCAGGTCTGCGCCCATGTCTTCGGCAACGACGCGGCCATCGGCTTCGCGGGCTCCCAGGGGCACTTCGAGCTGAACGTCTACAAGCCGATGATGATCTACAACCTCCTGCAGTCGATGCAGCTGCTGGGCGACGCCGCCGGCGCCTTCACCGACAACTGCGTGGTCGGCATCCGCGCGGACGAGGAGCGGATCTCCAAGCTGATGCGCGAGAGCCTGATGCTGGTCACCGCGCTCGCCCCCACCATCGGCTACGACGCCGCCACCAAGGTCGCCAAGACCGCCCACAAGAACGGCACGACCCTCAAGGAAGAGGCGATCGCGCTGGGCTACGTGGACGAGGAGACCTTCGACCGCGTGGTGCGCCCCGAGGACATGCTCGGGCCGAAGTGAGGCCGAAGGCGGGGCGCAGGCCCCGCCGCCCGCCCGCGCCGTCAAGGCCCCGGACCCGCGCCGGGGCCTTCGTCGTTCCGCCCCCGTTCACCAGGCCCGCGCCATGCCCGCCGCGATCCGCCCCGCCGTCCCCTCCGACGCCCCGGCCCTGAGCGCGCTCGTGCGCGAGGCCTTCGCCCTCTACGTCGATCGGATGGGCAAGGAGCCCGCGCCGATGTCCCAGGACTTTCCCGCCGACATCGCCGCCGGCCGCTGCTGGGCGGCGGACGGCCCGGAGGGGCTGCTGGGCCTCGTGGTCGCCTATGACGACGGCCCGGCGGAGGACCCCTCCTTCCACCTCGAGACGGTGGCGGTCTCGCCCGCCGCGCAGGGGACCGGCCTCGGCCGCGCGCTGATCGCCTTCGCCGAGGCGGAGGCCCGCCGCCGGGGCTTGCCCTGCGTGCGCCTCTACACCAACGCGAAGATGGTCGAGAACCTCGCCCTCTACCCGCGCCTGGGCTACGTCGAGACCGGCCGGCGCGCCGAGAAGGGGTTCGAGCGGGTGTTCTTCGAGAAGCCGCTGCCGCCAATGTCGGCGAGTTGACAGCTGTCAACTCGCCCGCGGCGGTCGCGAGTTCTCACTCCTCGAGATCCGCCTCGCCGAGTTCCGCCGCCTCCTCGCCCTTCGCGGGGCTGGGGCCGGAGACGCCGCGCTCGCGGTAGGGGGTGCGCTTGTAGTGCGCCCGGTAGCACTTGGAGAAATGCGAGGGGCTGGTGAAGCCGCAGGCGAGCGCCACGTTGATCACGCTCATGTCCGTCTGCAGCAGCAGCCGGCGCGCCTTCTCCAGCCGCAGTTCGAGGTAATAGCGCTTGGGCGAGCGGTCGAGGTAGCGGCGGAACAGCCGCTCGAGCTGGCGGGTGGACATGCCCACGCTCTCGGCCAGGCGCGCGGCCGAGACCGGCTCCTCGATGTTCTCGTGCATCAGGGCGATGACGCGGCTCAGCTTGGGGTGGCGCACGCCGATGCGCGCGGGCACCGACAGGCGCTGGTGATCCTCGTCGCCGCGCAGGTTGGTGTAGACCATCTGGTCGGCGACCATGCCCGCGATCTCGGGCCCGTGGGCGTTGGCGACCACGCGCAGCATCATGTCGCCCGCAGCCGCCCCGCCCGCCGCCGTCATCGCGTCGCGGTCGATCACGTAGATCTGGTCCGACAGCTCCACGTCCGGGAAATCCTCGGTGAAGCCGTCCTGGTTCTCCCAGTGGATGGTGCAGCGCTTGCCGTCGAGCAGCCCCGCGCGGGCCAGCGCGTAGGCGCCGGTGCAGACAGCGCCCAGGGTCACGCCCTTGCGGCTTTCGCGGCGCAGCCAGTTCAGCACGCCCTTGGTGGTGGCGCGGGCCACGTCGATGCCCCCGCAGACCACCGCCGTCGCGCCGCGCGGCAGCTCGTCGAGCGCGCCGTCGACCGCGACCTCGAGCCCGGCCGAGGCGCGCACCGGCGCCCCCGTCTCCGAGACCAGCCGCCAGCGGTAGAGGGTCTGGCCCGAGACATGGTTGGCGAGCCTGAGCGGCTCGATGGCCGAGGCGAAGGCGATCAGCGAGAACTGGTCGAGGAGGACGAAGACGAACTGGGCCGGCTCGGCCGAAGCCGTCATGCCCGTTCTGGGGGAGTTTGCCGGTCGCGTGTTCATCTTGTTTCCAGAGCCGTCATCGTCGGCGAAGGACGGCACGTCAAACGAAATCCGACATCCGCGCAAGAGCCGAGGCGCCCCCGCTACGCGGTTCGTCCGCAAGGAAAACGAAAACGACCGGCCGGCGCGCGGACGCGACG
Organism: Albimonas marina; assembly: GCF_029223255.1. Lineage (GTDB taxonomy): Bacteria > Pseudomonadota > Alphaproteobacteria > Rhodobacterales > Rhodobacteraceae > Albimonas. The sequence goes on along the minus strand of NZ_JARHUC010000003.1, from coordinate 692,396 downwards.
CCGCCGCGGCGTCCGCCCCGCGTCCCGGCCGCCGGAACCGGCCCGCCGCGCATCCGCCCGCGGCGGCGCCCGATTCCCCCGCGGCCCGCGCTACTCCGCCGCCGCCGGTCGGCCGGCGAGCGGGCCGGGCCCGTCGCGCGCCGCCTCCCGCCCCTCGGGCCGCAGGCGCACGTCGCCGCGGTCGCGCGGCAGCGCCTCGGGGTGCGCCTCGCGCAGCCACAGCAGGATCTTCTCGCGCACCTCGCAGCGCAGCTCCCACGCGCGCGGCGAGGAGCGGGCCGACATCAGCGCGCGCACCTCCACCGTGCGCTCGCTCGCCCCGATCACCTGGAAGACCGAGACCTGCCCGTCCCACCAGCTCGAGGCGCGCACCACCTCGTCGAATTTTTCGCGCAGCGCCTCGAACGGGGCGGCGTAGTCCAGGTGCAGCACCACCGAGCCGATGATCGCCCCGCTCTCGCGCGTCCAGTTCTCGAACGGCTTCTCGATGAAATAGCTGATCGGCAGCACCAGCCTGCGCCAGTCCCAGATCCGCACCACGACGTAGGTGGCGGTGATCTCCTCGATCCAGCCCCACTCGCCCTCGACGATCACCACGTCGTCGATGCGCATGGGCTGGGTGATGGCGATCTGCATCCCCGCGATCAGGTTCGCCAGCACCGGCCGCGCCGCCACCGCCGCCACGATCCCCGCCACGCCGGCCGAGGCGAACAGCCCCGCGCCGTACTCCTTCACCGAGTCGAAGGTCAGCAGGCACGCCCCCGCCGTGACCAGGAAGATCACGATGTTCAGGATCCGTCGGAACACCCGGATCTGGGTGCGGTTCTTGCGCGCCTCGACGTTCTCCTCGTCCGCGCCGATCCAGCGGCGCAGCGAGCGGTCGGCGGTGTGGCTGACCGTGGTCATCAGCGCCCAGCCCACCATCACGATCAGCAGGATCGAGATCACGTGCCGGATCAGGGCGATCCACTCCGCCGGCAGGCTCGTCGCCGGCAGGGTCACGATCATGCCCCCCAGCACGAAGGCGAGCCGGGTCAGCCCGCCGGTGCGCAGCAGCACCTGGCGCAGGAAGCCGTCGCCGCCCCGGGTCAGGCGCAGCAGCGTGCGCCGGATCGCCCAGTGCAGCGCGAGGCAGACCAGCACGCCCCCGATCAGCGCGCTCGCCCCCATCAGCAGCGCGGGAATCCCGGCCACGAACTCGCGCAGCGGCGCCGTGAGCTGGTCGAGCGAGCCGACCACCTCGCCGATCGTCTCTGCCGGTTGAAGCTCCTCCATGGACGCGCCTTTCGGGGCTGGTTCGGGAAGCGGGACGGGCTCGGACCTGTCGATGGTAAGCCAGGCCGCCCATTGTGCAGCGCGGCAGGATGTCCTGCTGCGCCGCAAAATGCGATGACTTTGCGGAAAGGCCGCTCCGCCCGCCCCGGCGGCGCCTGCGGCCGGAAGGCCCTGCTGCGCCGCAAAATCGCCCGATTCCGCGCCGTCGCGGCTTGGAATGAGGGGGGTTCTCGGCTACAGGGGGCGCCCTGACGAAAACCCGACCCGGGGATGGAGCCAATGACCGAGGCCTGGACCAAGCGCAGCTGGCGTGACCACGAAGCCCTGCAGATGCCCGTCTATCGCGATCAGACCGCGCTGGACGCCGCCTATTCGCAGCTCGCCTCGTATCCCCCGCTGGTCTTCGCCGGCGAGGCCCGCGCGCTGACCGCGCGCCTGGGCGAGGTGGCCGAGGGGCGGGCCTTTCTGCTCCAGGGCGGCGACTGCGCCGAAAGCTTCGGCGAGTTCGGGGCCGACAACATCCGCGACACCTTCCGGGTGCTGCTGCAGATGGCGATCGTGCTGACCTTCGGCGCCTCGATGCCGGTGGTGAAGGTGGGCCGCATGGCCGGCCAGTTCGCCAAGCCGCGCTCCTCGGATTTCGAGAAGATCGACGGGGTGGAGCTGCCCTCCTACCGCGGCGACATCATCAACGGCTTCGACTTCAACCCCGAGGCGCGCGAGCCCGACCCGGAGCGGATGAAGCAGGCCTACCTGCAGTCGGCCGCCACGCTGAACCTGCTGCGCGCCTTCTCGCAGGGCGGCTTCGCGGACATCCACCGCGTGCACGCCTGGAACCTGGGCTTCGCCTCCGGCACCCCGGGTTCCGAGCGCTACGCCGCTCTGGCCGAACGGATCTCGGCCGCGCTCGACTTCATGACCGCCGCCGGCATCGACCGCGCGACGGAGGAGAAGCTGCAGCGCGTCGACTTCTGGACCTCGCACGAGGCGCTGCTGCTGCCCTATGAGGAGGCGCTGACCCGCCAGGACTCGATCACCGGCCAGTGGGTCGCGGGCTCGGGCCACATGATCTGGATCGGCGACCGCACCCGCCAGCCCGACGGCGCGCACGTGGAATACTGCCGCGGCGTGATCAACCCGATCGGCCTGAAGTGCGGCCCCTCGCTGACGCCGGACGGGCTGCTGGAGCTGATCGACCTGCTCAACCCCAACAACGTCCCCGGCCGCCTGACGCTGATCAACCGCTTCGGCGCCGGCAAGGTGGGCGACCACCTGCCCGGCCTGATCCGGGCGGTGGAGCGGGCGGGCCGCAAGGTCGTGTGGTCGTGCGACCCGATGCACGGCAACACCGTGAAGTCGGCCTCGGGCTACAAGACCCGGCCGTTCGAGCGGGTGCAGCAGGAGGTCTCCGAGTTCTTCGAGATCTGCAAGGCCGAGGGCGTCCATGCCGGCGGCGTGCATTTCGAGATGACCGGCAAGAACGTGACCGAGTGCACCGGCGGCCTGCATGACGTGACCGACGAGGACCTGCACTCGCGCTACCACACCGCCTGCGACCCGCGCCTCAACGCGGCCCAGGCCCTCGAGCTGGCCTTCCTGCTGGCCGAGGAGCTGGAGCGCGAGCGTCGGGTGAACCTGGCCGCCGCGAGCTGAGACCTGCGCGGGGGCGCCTGCGCGCCCCCTGCCCTTTCGCCCGGACGGAGCCTCGCGGCCGTCCGGGCGTTTCCGTTCAGGAGCTGCGAATGACCCACGTGGTTGTGCTGACCGCGCAGGCAGGCGTCCCCGACGACTTCCTGGCCGAGGCCGAGAAGATCTGCGGCGCGACCCCGCGCCGGCTGGGCCCGCGCTCGGCCGACATCGACGGCACCGCCGGCATGGCGGCCGAGCTTCACGCGGCGCTGGGCGGCTCGGTCGACGTGAACCTGGTGGCGAAGGCGGGCCGGGCCAAGCGCCTGCTGATCGCGGACATGGACAGCACGATCATCCCGGTGGAGTGCATCGACGAGATCGCCGACGTCGCCGGCGTCGGCGCCCGGGTCGCCGAGATCACCGAGCGCGCGATGCAGGGCGAGCTCGACTTCGAGGGCGCGCTGCGCGCCCGCGTCGGCCTGCTGCGCGGCCTGCCGGTCGAGGCGCTGGAGACGGTGTGGACCGAGCGCGTCTCCCTCAACCCCGGCGCCCGCGCGCTGGTGCAGACGATGAACGCCCGCGGCGCGGTCACGGCGCTGGTCTCGGGCGGCTTCACCTATTTCGCCGACCGGGTGGCCGAGGCCGCGGGCTTCCGCTTCGCCCAGGCCAACACCCTGCTCGAGGACGGCGGGCGCCTGACGGGCGAGCCGGGCGAGCCGATCCTGGGCCGCCAGGCCAAGCTCGACGCGCTCGAGCGGCTGTGCGCCGAGCACGGCATCGGCCTCGAGGCCGCGATCGCGGTGGGCGACGGCGCCAACGACCTCGCCATGGTCGAGGCCGCGGGCCTGGGCGTCGCCTACCACGCCAAGCCCGCGCTCGCCGCGAAGGCCGACGCGGTGCTCGCCGTCTCCGACCTCACCGCGCTGCTGGCCCTGCAGGGCATCCCCGAGGCCGACTACGCCGCCTGACCCCCCGCATCGCCCACTCCTCGCGTCGCCCACTCCCGCGCGCCGCCCGCCTCTCCAGGCGCCCCGGCGCGCGGCCTGCGGCCCGCTCGAAGCGCCTGTTCTTCGGAGCCGTCTCTCGCTGATGCCGTAAAGAGCGACTCGGCGGGAGGGGTCAGGGATCGCGAAGCGACCCCGCGCAAGCGGGGCTTGTCCTTGTCCCCTCCCGACGAGTCGCTCAGGCATCTTCAGCGAGAGACGGATCCGAAGGACAGGCGCGGCCCTGTTCTTTGGTGAGTCAGGAGCCCGCCGGAGGCTCCCGCCCTTCGCAAACGAAGGCGCGCCAGACCCCAGAGGCCCAAGCCCGCCCGCAGGGCGCCTCCGCCCCTTCCTCCCCGCTACGCCCCTTGGCCCTGAAACATTCCCTCTCGGCCTTTCCACGCCTCGTGATTGGACCGGACCCGGCCGCAACCCTATCCTTTCGCAACGTCCGCCCCTCGCGACGTCAGCCGAAAGGACCGCAGATGATCTTCCACCGTCGCCCCTCCTGGCGCATCCCGGAGCGAGAGGTCACCCCGGAGCGCGTGTTCCTGAACCGCCGCTCGGTGCTGGCCGGCCTCGGCTTCGCGGGCGCGGCGGCGGCCTCGGGGATCGCCCTGCCCGGCGCCGCCCGGGCCCGCACGGCGGGCGAGGCCTGGACGCCCGCCCCCCCGACCGATCCCGCCTATGCCGACGCCGGCCGCGCGATCACGCCCGAGGCGGTGAACGGCAGCTACAACAACTTCTACGAGTTCGGCACCCACAAGGGCATCGCCGACGCCGCCCAGGCCCTGCCCACCGATCCCTGGACGATCTCGATCGAGGGGATGTGCGCCAAGGCCGGCCAGGTCGGGCTCGAGGATCTGCTGGCCAAGATGCCGGTGCAGGAGCGGGTCTACCGCCACCGCTGCGTCGAGGCCTGGTCGATGGTGGTCCCCTGGATCGGCTTCCCGCTGGCGGACCTGGTGAAATGGGCCGAGCCGACCTCGGACGCCAAATACGTCCGCTTCGAGACGCTGGTCGACAAGGACACGATGCCCGGCATCCGCCAGTCCTGGTATCCCTGGCCCTATGTCGAGGGCGTGACGATCGAGGAGGCGCTGAACCCCCTGCCCTTCATGGTCACCGGCGCCTACGGCAAGGTGCTGCCCAAGCAGTTCGGCGCGCCGATCCGCCTGCACCTGCCGTGGAAGTACGGGTTCAAGTCGGCCAAATCCATCGCCCGCATCTCCTTCACCGACGAGAAGCCGATGGGCTTCTGGCAGGAGCTGCAGGGCTCGGAATACGGGTTCTGGGCGAACGTGAACCCCGAGTTCTCGCACCCCCGCTGGTCGCAGGCGCAGGAGCGGGTGCTGGGCACCGGGGACGAGGCGCCGACGGTGATCTACAACGGCTACGGCGAGGAGGTGGCCGGCCTCTACAAGGACATGGACCTGACCCAGCGCGGCCTCTGGTTCTGAGTCCCCTCGCGGCGCCGCGGCGGGCCTTCCGCCGGGCGCATGCCGCAACGTAAGTTGCAAACCGGCTACGGTTTCCAATCCCAGGGCGAGGCGCGCGAGCGTCTCGCCTTTTCGTTTGGGTTCAGGGGGTTCCGCCGTCCGGACAGAAAAAAAGCCGGACGCGAACGTCCGGCCAAGTCCAACAGGGAGGTGCAGCCGTCGCCGGAGTGCAACAGTGTCGCGGGGCGTCGGCTACAAGGCGCGATATAGGCCCGGCCTTCGGGCTTAGCAAGCGCAACAATCGCGGGAAAAACCAATTCAACGCCGGTTTGCGCTCAGCGCATGGCTTTTCCGCAACAACGGAGATCGCTCAACCTGTGAGCAAGCCGTCCTTCTCCAGCTCGTCCAGGACGAAGTCCCGGAACACCGCCACCCGCTTCGAGCGGCGAAGCTCGGTCGGGTAGACGAAATAGACGGTGGTGGGGTCGGACGACAGGCTCGGCGCCACGTTCACCAGGTCGGGCACGTCGCGCGCCAGGTAGTCGGGCAGCGCGCAGATCCCCAGCCCGCTGATCGCCGCGGTGTAGAGGCCGAAGTAGTTGTTCACCGTCGCCCGCGCCCGGTGCGCGCCCGCGTAGATGGGCGCGAGGAACGCCTCGCCCGCCTGGATCTGCGGATAGCCGGGGCTGTGGCCGACGATGCGGTGGTTGGCGAAGTCGGCCGCCGTCTCCGGCGCGCCGTGCTTCTCGACATAGCTCTTCGAGGCGAAGAAGCGGATCGTCACGTCGAACAGCTTGCGCCGGATCAGGTCGGCCTGGAACGGCTCCTTCATGCGGATGGCGACGTCGGCCTCGCGCATCGGCAGGTCCATCACCGTCTCGGTCAGGATCAGGTCGACCGAGAGATCGGGGTAGATGTCGAACAGGTTGGGCAGCCGCGGCGTCAGCCACATGGTGCCGAAGCCGATGGTCGAGGTGACGCGCAGCTCCCCGTAGACGTCGTCCTTGGCGTCCTTGATGCGGGCGCTGGCGGTGTCGAGCATCCGGGTCATCTCGCGGGTGGCCGCGAACAGCAGCTCCCCCTGCTCGGTCAGCAGCAGGCCGCGGGCGTGACGGTGGAAGAGGGTCGCGCCCACCTCGTCCTCCAGCGCGCGGATCTGGCGGCTGACGGCGGACTGGCTGAGGTGCAGGCTCTCGCCCGCATGCGTCAGGCTGCCCGCGTCGGCCACGGCGTGGAAGATGCGCAGCTTGTCCCAGTCCATTCACGGTCCCCCGAAAGACGATTCGGGGTCGATATACCCCTGCCGCCTCGCGGCGGTCAAAGTTACGGTATAGCCAGAACGCGACCGAAACAGCCGGAGCCCTTCATGTCGTCGATCGTTCTTCGTCCCCTGTCCCGTTCCGGCGACCCGTTCGGCCTGCGCGCGGCCCTGTTCGCGGCGCTCGCGACGGCGGCGCTGGCGGCCGCGCTGCTTTTCGCCGCGCCCGTGCGGGCCGACGACTCGCCCGTCCGCGATCTCCAGGGCCGCTACGTGGGCATCGGCCCCGCCCGCGGCATGCAGGTCGAGATCACCGACGTCGGCCGCAAGCCCGCCGGCAAGTTCCACGATTCGAACGGGGTCGAGGCCGACATCGGCGGCGGCTGGAAAGAAGGCGGACTCGAGGCGCTGCTGAACTTTCCCGGCCGCCCCGTCTTCGTGCGCATGACCCCCTCGGCGCTGGGGATGCAGATGGCCGTGCTGCCGCTGGACCCCGAGGGCAAGCCCTTGCGCGAGCAGGCCCGCGTGCTCGCCTTCCTGCGCGAAGGGATCGAGACGCCCGAGCAACCGGCCCTCTACCAGGATCCGCCCAAGCGCGCGGGTTCGGAGATCGACCCGGACGTGTTCCTGGCGAGCTACCAGTTCTGGCCGCCCGAGGGCGTGGCGAACGGGTTCGACAACATCGGCCCGCGCTACCGCACGATCCTGCGCATGTTCCCGCAGATCCATGCCGACGTGCTGTGGAAGCTGTGCCAGGCCCAGACCCAGCGCGGCCTGCTGGCCGAGGCGCTGCGCGGCCAGGGCGCGGGCTGCGCCGACATCGAGAAGACGGTGGCGCGCCTGCAGAGCGCGGGGCGCTTCAGCGACTGGAAGGCCGCGGTCGACCGCGAGATCGGCCAGCTGATGCCGGCGGTGCAGTGCTCGCGCGGGTACATCGTGAAGGAATCGGTCTGCGGGCCGGCCTCCCAGCGGGTGGCGAAGGCCGCGACCTCGCTCGAGACGCTGGGCACGCTGCTCGCGCAGTGGCGCTGAACGGGCCGGCCGGGACCGACCCACGCAAGCCAAGGCCGCGCCCCGGGCGCGGCCTTTTTCGTGGGCGGAGCCTATTTCTCGACCTCGGCCGTCGCCGTCCAGACTTCGCCCCAGCGGACGAGACGGTCGAGCACGTCGCGCAGCGCCGCGCCCTTGCGCGTCAGCGCGTATTCCATCCGCCGGGCGCCGTCGCGCACCGGGCGTTTCTCGAGAATGCCAAGGTCCGTCAGGCGCCTGAGGCGGTTCGAGAGGATGTTCCGCGCGACGCTGAGGTCGCGGTGGAAGTCGTCGAAACGGCTGGTGCCTCCGGCCGCCGCCCAGACGATGAGCAGCGACCAGCGGTCGCCGATCTCCTCGACCGCGCGGGACAGGGCCGCGTCGGCGTCGCCTCCCGGTTCAAGAGGAGGGTGAGGGAGGTCCTCCGGGGACATGGCGCCTCCTGATACGCTTTGGTCGTGCAGGTGCGGCGGGCGTCCTGCGCCGGCGGCGGCCTGCGAAAGGGGCGCGTGGGTGTCTGGGATCCACGCGGATTGCGCCCAGTATACCGTTACAGTGCGAAACTTTCCATGGAATATCCGCTATATTCCGGAAAGTATTTCCACTCTGCGGACGACGATCTGCGGATCGTCATGATGGGGCATGTGGCCCACGCCCGGCAAGAGTGCAAGGCGGGCCCGCGGCGCAATCTGCGCGAGCGCCTCGGAATGCACCTGCGCCGAGACGATCGGGTCGGCCAGCCCGTGCACGATCTCCAGCGGCGGCTGCAGATCCGGATAGAGGCGCGAGAGCTCGGCGAGCTCCCCGTCCAGCCGCTCGATGTCCTCGGTGTTGTGGCGGAAGGTCTCCGGGCGCAGCAGCAGCTCGGGCTGCAGGTGCGCGAGATAGCCTTCGGGCACCGGCTGGGGCCGGAAGATCCGCGCGGCGGCCGAGGCGCCGCCGTCCCGCTCCGCCCACAGGCCGAAGATCGTCGCCCCCAGCCAGGCGGCGGGGGCCGAGGTCTTCAGCCAGGTCAGCCAGTCGTCGCCGTCCGACCAGGGCATGGTCGCGCCCGAGACCACCACCGCCCCGCGGATCCCGGGATCCTGCAGCGCCCAGGCCGTGGCCACCGCCCCGCCCCAGGAATGGCCCAGCACCACCGGCGCCTCGACGCCCAGGCGGCCGGCGGCCTCGCGCAGCACGGCGGCCTGCACCGCGGGGCGCCAGCCCTCCTTCGCCGGCCGCTCCGACCAGCCCAGCCCCGGGCGGTCGAAGGCGATCACGCGATGCCGTCCGGCCAGGCGCGGGGCGAGGTCGAAGGTCATGTCGTTGAGGTTGCCCGTCGCCCCGTGCACCAGCACCACCGGCGGCGCCTCGGGCGGGCCCATCTCGACGTAGTGGATGCGCAGCCCCGCCGCCTCGACGAATTGCCCGGCGGGGGGATTGCGCGCCTCGATGCGCGAGGGCGAGGGGATCACGGCGCAGCCTCCTGCGAGGGCGCCGAGGGCGGCGGTTCCGCCCAGCAGGACGGCGCGGCGGGTGAGGGTCGACGGGTCATGGGCCATGTCGAGACATACGCGCCGCAAGCCGATCCGGTTTCCCCCGCGCGTGGCATCGCCCCCCGCCCTACGGCGCCACGACGTGCAGCACCGCCAGCCAGCCGGAGGCGGTCACCACCGAGAACATCGTCGCCAGCAGCACCGTCGCGGCCGCGACGCCGGTCGCGCGCTGGTACATCACCGCGAAGAGATAGGCGTTGATCCCCGGCGGCATCGAGGCGGTGACCACCGCCGAGCGCAGGAACCGGTCCTCGATCCCGAAGCCGTAGTGGCCGGCGAGGAAGGTGATCAGCGGATGCAGCAGCAACGACAGGGCGGCCGCGAAGGCCGCCTCGCCGATCCCATCCTGCAGCCGGTAGCGCGTCATCGCCGCCCCCAGCGCGAACAGCGCCACGGGGATGCCGCCCCGGCCCAGCGTCTGCACGCCCTCGAACACCGGGTCGGGCAGCGGCAGGCCGGTCAGGTTCACCGCCAGGCCGATGGCGATGCCGATGGTCAGCGAGTTGCGGAACATCATCCGCGCCGTCGCCTTCGCGGTCGCGGCGGCCGAGCGGCCGTCGGCGCGCGCGAACTCCATCGCCACGATCCCCACGAAGTAGATGAAGGGCGCGTGGATCGAGAGGATCGCAAAGTTGGCCGACAGCGCCTCGGTCCCGTAGGCGCGCTCGGTCACCGGGATGCCGAGCAGGAGGGAGTTGGAGAACAGCGCGCAGAAGGCGACGGCCACGGCCTCTCCGGGGCGACGCTTGAAGATCTTGCGCGCGCCGACGTAGCCCAGGCCGAAGGCCACCAGCCCGCCGCCGTAGAACGAGATCAGCGGCGCCGCCTTGAAGTTGTCCGCCAGGTCCAGCCGCGCCACGCCCGAGAACAGCAGGCACGGGATCGCGATGCCGGTGCAGAAGCGCAGCAGCACGTCGATGTCCGCGTCCTTCAAGAGCCCGATGCGGGAGGCGACGTAGCCCAGCCCCACGATCACGAAGACGGGCAGGACGATCAGCAGGATGTCGAGCATCAGGCGGGGACTCGCGGGGGCTTGAGAACGAAATCGCCCCCCGCGCGCGCAGCCGTGTCGGGGGCGCGGCGCCGGGGGGCGGAGGGGTCGGAGGGGCGCCGGGGGGCGTCTGCTGCGCGCGGGAGGCGCGGGGCGGACGCCTCAGTCGGCAAAGGTCAGGACCATCCCGTCGTGGGCGGGCTCGACGTTCTCGGGCGTCTCGACGCGCATCCGCTCGAAGTCGAGGTCGACGTGCATGTTGGTCAGCACGCCGCGGCGCACGCCGGATTTCTCGATCCAGCCCAGCGTCTGCTCCAGGTGCGAATGCGTCGGGTGGGGGGTGTAGCGCAGCGCGTCGACCACCCAGGTGTCCGCGCCCTCGATCTCCGTCCACGCCTCGTCGGACATGGCCGAGACGTCGGGCAGGTAGGCGAGCGGCCCGATGCGGAAGCCCAGCGCGTCGATCGAGCCGTGGCGCACCTTGAAGGGCCGGAACACCAGGTCGCCCCCGTCGCCCCACACCGTCACCGGGCCGGCGATGGTCTTGAGGTTCAGGATCGGCGGATAGGGCGAGCCCTCGGGCTGCACGAAGGCGTAGCCGAAGCGCGAGATCAGGCTGTCCTGCGTCTCGGGATTGGCCCAGACCGTCAGGCGCTTGCGCTTGTTGAAGACGATCATCCGCAGGTCGTCGAGCCCGTGGATGTGGTCGGCGTGCTCGTGGGTGTAGATCACCCCGTCGAGCAGGCCGACGCCCGCGCTCAGCAGCTGCTCGCGCATGTCGGGGCCGGTGTCGATCAGGACGCGGGTGATCCCCTGCCCATCCTCGATCCGCTCGACCAGCATCGAGCAGCGGCGGCGGCGGTTCTTGGGGTTCTGCGGGTCGCAGGCGCCCCAGACGTCGCCCAGCCGCGGCACACCCCCGGAGGAGCCGCAGCCCAGGATGGTGAAGCGCAGTTCGGCCAAGGTCAGGCGGCCTCCCGCTTCGTCCACTCGGCGGCCTTCGAGAACAGGCGGTCGAAATTGGCGGTGGTGGCGGCGGCGAACGCCTCGGTCGAGATCCCGAAGACGTCCGCCCCCACCTGCGCGGTCATCGCGGTGTAGGCCGGCTCGTTGCGCTTGCCCCGCTTGGGCTTGGGCGCGAGATACGGGCTGTCGGTCTCCACCAGGATCCGGTCGAGCGGCGCGGCGGCGAAGATGTCGCGCAGCTCCTGGCTCTTGGGGAAGGTCGCGATGCCGGACATCGAGAGGTAGAAGCCCAAGGCCAGCATGTCCTCGGCGAGCTGCGCCGAGGACGAGAAGCAATGCATCACGCACTCGAACGCCCCGGCCGCGTGCTCCTCCGCGAGGATCCGGCTCATGTCGGCGTCGGCGTCGCGGGAATGGATGATCAGCGGCAGGCCGGTGCGCCGCGCCGCCTCGCAGTGCAGGCGCAGGCTCTCCTGCTGCACGTCCTTCGTCTCGGCGGAATAGTGGTAGTCGAGCCCCGTCTCCCCGATCCCCACCATCTTGGGGTGGCGCGCGACGGCGACCAGCGCCTCGACGGTCGGAACCGGCTCCTCGTGGACGTGCAGCGGGTGCAGGCCGCAGGCGTAGAGGACCTCCGGATGCGCCTCGGCGATGGCGCGCACGCGGGGCTCCGACTTCAGGGTGGTGGCGATCGAGACCATCCGGGTCACCCCGGCGGCGACGGCGCGCGCGACCACGTCGGGCAGCTCGTCGGCGAAATCCGGGAAATCCAGGTGGCAATGGCTGTCGACGAGCACGGGGGGCAAGCGGCGGCTCCGGGAATTGCGATCAGGCGGGCTGAGAGCCCTGGAGCGCGGCGGCCCGGCGGGCGCAGGCGTCCAACGCGGAGAAGGTATCGAGGATGATCCGGTCGGGGTCAAGGTTGACGGCGCGCGCCCGCGCGGCGCGCGCGGGGATCTCCTGCGCCGCCTCCGCCCAGACCCGCGCCTGCCCCGCATGGGCCGAGAGGCGGGCGGCGAGCGCCTCTTCCCCCGGCGCGGCCTCGGGCGACATCGGCCGGCCGGCGCCGGCGCGGGCGAGGCGCGCGAGCAGCAGCTCGACCAGCCGCAGGGAGGCGTCGAGCCTCGGCGCATTGTCCCGCCCGGTGACCGTGGCGGCCCAGTCGTGGAACTGCGCCCGGTCCATCCCCGGCGCGCCGGAGGCCATGCGCACCAGCCGCGCATAGAGCTTCGGCCCCCCTTCGGCGGCGAGGCGCAACGCCTCCCCCGCCGAGCCGCCCGAGAGCGCGTGCAGCGCCTCGGCCGAGGCGCCCAGGTCCGGCGCCGCCTCCCCCTCCGCCTCCATCGCCTGCACGACCGCGGCCGACAGGTCGGGCGGCGACAGCGGCCGCAGCACCAGCGTGCGGCAGCGCGAGCGGATGGTGGGCAGGATGCGCGAGGGTTGGTGGCAGACCAGCAGGAACATGGAGCGCGCCGGCGGCTCCTCGACCAGCTTCAGCAGCGCGTTGGCGGACTGCGCGTTCATCTCGTCCACGCAGTCGACCACCGCCACCCGCCAGCCGCCGTCGGGCGCGGTGTTGGCGAACAGCTCGCGCAAGCTCCGCGCGTCCTCGGCCGCGATCTGGGTCTTCAGGCGCTTGACCTTGTCGTCCCAGGGCCGGCGCAGCAGGCGCAGCCGCCCCTCCGACAGCGCCAGCGTGCGGCGAAAGACCGGATCGTCGGGCGCCATGTCGAGGCTGGGGGGCGCCGGCGGCTCGGTCTCCACCGGCTCTCCGAACAGGGCCGGGCCGTCCTGGCCGGGGGCGGGCGCGGCCAGCAGCGCGCGCGCCATGCGCCAGGCGAGCGTCGCCTTGCCGACGCCCCGCGGCCCGGTCAGCAGCCAGGCATGATGCATCCGCCCCGAGGCCCAGGCGTCGAGAAAGGCCTGCTCGGCCGCCTCCTGCCCGAACAGGCGCAGGGTCGCGCGCGGATGCGGCGCGCCCTCGACGCGGTCGGCCTCGGGGGGCGGGGGCTCGTTCTCGGGGACGTAGGGGGCGCGGGCCATGGGCGGGTTCTAGGCCGGCGCGAGCCGATCCGCCAGCGCCGCGCGGACGCGGGCGAAGACCGCGTCCGGCTCGCCGGAGGCGTCGATGATCCGGCAGCGCTGCGGAAACCGCTCGGCGAGCGCCCGGAAGCGGGCGCGCACCTGGGCGTGGAACTCGAGGCCCAGCCGCTCGAAGCGCAGCTCCTCGCCGCCGCGCGCGACGCCGCGGCCGAGGCCCACCTCCGGGTCGATGTCGAAGATCAGGGTCAGGTCCGGCTCGATCCCGATCACCAGCGCATGCAGCGCGTCGGCCATCGCGAGGTCGGGCTCCGGCAGGCCGGTCCGCCCCGCCGAGCCGCCCTGCCCCGCGGCCTGGGCCGCGGCCTCGCGCGCCGCGCCCTGGTAGACGCGGGTCGAATCCGCGAAGCGGTCGCACAGCACCACCGCCCCGCGGGCCAGCGCGGGCAGGATCGTGCGCTCCACGTGATCGCGCCGGGCGGCGTTGAACAGCAGCAACTCCGAGACCGGCGACCAGCGCCCCGGCTCCCCCTCCAGCACCAGGCGGCGGATCTCCTCGGCGCCGGGGGCGCCGCCGGGCTCGCGGGTGACCACCACGTCGCGGCCCTCGGCGCGCAGCGCCTCGGCCAGGCGGCGGAGCTGGGTGGACTTCCCCGCCCCGTCCCCGCCCTCGACGCTGACGAAAAGGCCGGGGCCCGCGGGGGTCTGCCGGGTCATCGCGCGCCCTCCGACGTCGGCGCCCCGGGCTCGACCCGGGGCCTCGCGGACAGGACCGGCGGGGCGGCCCGCAGGAGGCCCCGGCTCAGGCCCGGGGCGCCCTCGGGGCGGGCGGAGGCGTCGCGGCTCCGGGATGTCGCGCCGTCGCGGCGCGCGGCGCCGCGCGCGCCGGCCTGCCCCTCGCCCCGCGCCGGACCGGCCCGGCGCTCAGCCGCCGGCATTCGCCGCGTCCGCGGGGGCCTCGGCCTCGTCGCCCTCGCCCAGCACCGCGCCCATCGCCCTGCGCGCCAGCAGCCCCGCGGCCGCCTGCAGGCGGGTCAGGTAGCCGCCGCGGGGCACGTCCTCGGCCGCGATCACGGGGATGCGGATCTCGGGGATCTCCGCCGCCTCGACCACCAGCTCCGCCACCTTCTGGCCGCGGGTCACCGGCGCCTCGATCGGCCCCTCGTAGCGCAGGGTCGCGTGCAGGTCCTCGGCCGCCGCGAAGGGGATTGTGGCCAGCGCGTCCTTCTCGACCGTCATGCGCACCGAGGGCTTGGCTCCCAGCCACACCTCCGCCGCGCCCAGGTCCTGCCCGGCGCGGTAGAGGGTGATGTTGCGGAACTCCCGGAACGCCCAGTTCACGATCCGCTCGCTCTCCTGCGCGCGGGCCTGGGTCGAGCCGAGGCCCCCGATCATGAACACCACCCGCCGGTCGTCCTGCACGGCCGAGCCGACGAGGCCGTAGCCCGCCTCCTCGGTATGCCCGGTCTTCAGCCCGTCGGCGCCGAGATCGGCGTAGAGCAGCGGGTTGCGGTTGCGCTGCGCCACCCCGTTCCACTCGAAATCCGTCTCGGCGAAATAGCGGTAGAACTCCGGATGCTCGGCGATCATCCGCTGCGCCAGGTAGACCAGGTCGCGGGGCGTCATAAGGTTGTCGGGATGCGGCCAGCCGGTGGCGTTGCCGAAGGTGGACGTCATGCCCAGCTCCTTCGCGCGCTCGGTCATCCGCCGCGCGAAGGCGTCCTCCGAGCCCGCCAGCCCCTCGGCCAGCACCACGCAGGCGTCGTTGCCCGACAGCACGATGACGCCGCGGATCAGGTCCTCGACGCTCACCCGCTCGCCGACCTTCACGAACATCTTCGAGCCGCCCATCCGCCAGGCCTTCTCGGAGACGAGGAAGGTGTCGTCCAGGCTCAGCCGCCCCTCCTCCAGCGCCTCGAAGACCATGGTCAGGGTCATCAGCTTCAGCATCGAGGCGGGGGCGGTCAGCGTGTCGGGATCCTTCGACAGCAGCACCGCGCCGGTGGTCATGTCGACCACCAGCCCCTCGCGGGCTTCGATGTCGAGCTCGGTCGCCTCCGCCCCGCGCGGCGCGAGGCCGAGCCCGAGGCTGAGCGTGAGGGCGAGCGCCGCGAGGGCGCGCAGACGCGGGCGGCGGGTCATGCTGGGTCGGTTCCTCCGGCTTGGGGGGCGGGGGCGGCCGCGGCGGGGCGCGAGGGCGGCCGCGGGCTCGAAACGGGGGCGCCGCGCAGCAGCCCGGCGGGGAGCGGCGCGGGACCGGCGGCGGGCGAGGCGGTGGGCGCGGCCGAGGGCCGCGCGGCCGGCGGCCCGGCGAGGGCCAGCCTCGCGCGCGGCGCGGCCGGACGGGCCGAGGCCGGGGCGAGCGCGCCCGGCGCGCCGCCCGCCTGCGTCGATGTCGAGGCCGGCGTCGGGGCCGGCGAAGGGCTGCGCGCCGGCGCGCCGACCGCGGGCCGCGAGGGCGGCGCGAGGGCCGCCAGCGGCGCCGAGGGCACCGCGGGCGGCGTTCCGCTCGTCTCCGGCGCGGCGCTCGGCGGCGCCAGCGGTCCGGTCGCCGGCTGCGACGGCGGCCGCCGCGCGACATCCACCGGCGCCGCCTCGGGCGCAGGGCGGGCGGTCTCGCCCGCGTCCGGCCGCGAGGCCGGCGCCTCCGCGGCCGCCGTCGTCGCCGCCGCCGCGTCCGCCGCCGACGGCGTCGCCTGGGGCAAGGGCGAGACGGCCGGCGCGGCCTCCGCCGCTTCGACCGGCGCGGTCCCGGCCGTCTCCGACGCGGCGGACTCGGACCCCGAGGCCTCCGCCGTCGAAGCAGAAACGTTCGCGGCCGTCTCCAACGGCGCGGCCTCGGCCGTCGCCGCGTCGGCGGCGTCGCGCGGGGCCGTCGCCTCGGCCGGCGCCGCCTGCGCGACCGCCTCTGCCGGCGCGGGATCTTCCCCGGCCGGCGCGGGAACCCGGTTCAGCTCCACCTTCGAGGGCGCCGCGAAGCCGCCCGTCTCACGCGCCGCGGGGGCGGCGGAGGCCTGGGCCGTCCCGGTCTCGACATCGTGAAGGGTCAGGCGCACCGGCGCGCCGGCCTCGAGCCCCAGCTCCGCCGCAGCCTCGGCCGAGAGCAGGAACCCAGGCGCGCGCGACGACTCGGTCAGCGGCAGCAGCCGCGCGCGGGTCCGCGCCCCGTCCTCGGTCTCGATCTCCACGTCGCGCGGGGTCTTCACCAGCGGATGGGCGATCCAGGCGCCCCCGAAGGTCGGCCCCCCCGCCCAGACGCCGACCCCCGACGCAGGCTCCGCCTGCGCCGCGTCCGTGGTCTCCGACATAGACGCAGGCGCCTGCACGCCCGCCGCGGCGGCGTCACGGGCCTCCGTCGTCGCCGCATCCGTCGCGGCCGCAGGCGCCGAGGCCGCCGGCCTCTGCGTCTCCTGGGCCGCGGCGGGGCCTGCGCCGACGGGCGCGAGAGCTCCCAGCCCCAACGCCGCGCCGACCGCGAGGGCCGCGCGCGCAGGAGCGACGAGCAGGGTCATCGACCGCATGAAGCGTCTCCGGGATCCCGGGCGTGCGTCGCCCGACCGGTCCCGAAGCTACAGGAGCCCCACGCCCGAGGAAACCGCCCCCGTCGCCCCGCGCACGCCCGCGCGAGCCTCTTCCCCGATCCCCCCTCGCACGGTCTTGTCGTCCGCGCCCGCAACGATTACCGAGTCCGCAACCGGAAGGGTGGCAGAGCGGTCGAATGCGGCGGTCTTGAAAACCGTTGGGCTCGCAAGGGTCCCGTGGGTTCGAATCCCACCCCTTCCGCCACCCCCAGCTTCCCATGCATCGCATTCGCTTCCGAACGATAGCGTAAGTCTCCATTTTTAATGCGATATCCTTGCCATTCGATTCTCGTGGTTTTCGTTCGGTTCGCCTAGTATGCTTCCGTTGCGTGGTACGGAAGGTGGTACGGAAAATGGCGGCGCTGGGCGGGAAGCTGACGAAACGGCTGGTGGAGAATCTTGGCCCCGGCCGCCATGGCGACGGCGCGGGCCTCTACCTCGTCGTTGACCCGTCGGGCGCGCGGCGCTGGGTGGTGCGCGTCACCGTGAAGGGCCAGAAGAACCGCAAGGGCGCACCGCTCCGCACCGACTTCGGGCTGGGCGGGGCCGACGTGGTTTCGCTGCCTCAAGCGCGAGAACGGGCCTTGGAATACCGGCGCATGGCGAAGGCCGGACTTAACCCGCGCTTCAACGCCAAGCGGGAGATTCCGACGTTTGAGGAACTGGCCCGTCAGGTTCATATCGACCGCCTGCCCACCTGGAAAAACCCGAAGCATGCCCAGCAATGGCTGAACACGCTGCGCGACTACGCCTTTCCGAAGATTGGCCGGATGCCGGTGGACACCATCGGCCAGCCGGAGGTCCTGATGTGTTTGTCACCCGTCTGGACGGCGAAGCACGAGACGGCGACTCGCCTTGCGCAGCGGATGAAGACGGTCCTGGACGTGGCGAAGTCGATGGGGTTGCGCTCGGGCGAGAACCCCGTGACCGCGGTCAAAGAGGCGGAAGTTCTGCCCAAGGTGAAGGCCAGGGCGCAGCACCATGACGCGATGCCATGGCAGGACGTGCCCGCGTTCTACGCCGAACTGGCGAAGCGCAGCGCCACCGCCGCGAAGGCGCTTCAATTCACCATCCTGACCGCCTGCCGCACTTCCGAGGTGCTGGGAATGACCTGGCCCGAGGTGGATTTAGAAGCCCGCCTGTGGACCATTCCATCCGAGCGGATGAAAGGCGGCGCGACGCATCGCGTGCCGCTCACAGACGAGATGATTGCCATCTTGGAGCCAATGAAAGCGATGGCATCAGAGTATGTCTTTGAAGGTCAAAAGCGCCACTCACCACTTTCGAACATGTCGATGTTGATGCTGTTGCGGCGGATGGGTCGCAACGCCTTCACAGTCCATGGCTTCCGTAGCGCATTCAGAGATTGGGCCGCGGAAGCGGCAGGTGCGCCGCGCGAAATCGCCGAGACGGCCTTGGCTCACCAAGTCGGCTCGGAGGTCGAGAGAGCGTATGCGCGATCTGATTTGTTGGAGCATCGGCGAACGCTGATGGCTAAATGGTCGCTTACCGTAACAAAGCAACACCATTGAGGAGCAACGCCAATGTTTGCCCCAGCGGGATTTTTAATGGTTTCTGATTTGATGGATGAGCTAGCAGACGCCAGCAGCGCGCGAGTAGAAATGCTGTCAGGGATTATCAATTCAACGTCGAGCTTGGAAGATGAGAAACGCGATGCGTTCCTCACCCATAGGGCTTACTTGGCAAACACGCTGAACCTTCAAGAGGCCGAATTAATCGCCTTTGAAACGGCCATAGATGGCATCGCGGTATTCACCTGCCATCCCGAAAAGGGGATCTGGCAGTTTCGGTTTCCGGTCTTCGCTCGACGAGTCCGATATAGAACCCTATTGAACTACACCCCGGATGGCGCTGATGCCCTCTACGAAGTGGATCGGGATTGGCATGCCCACCACCAACGCGTCGCACAATGCATCATAGAGCATCGCGACCCATGGGATGAGACTTTCCTAAGTCGCGCCCACATGTCTCCAAACCTCTTTTTCGCGAGGACATTTGGCCTACTCGACTATTCGGCCACGCGGTCCCTAGATCGACTCCTTACCTACGGGTTTAGTCTCGATTCTTACGGATACCCTTTCAGGCTTTCGGACATAGAGCCATTCGAAGGCTGGGCACTCTGTGTAGAAGCCAGCGGTTTCGATTGGGGCAAGTTTCGTTCCAAGTTCATCGAGGCGCTGGTGGAACTCGTCTTTAGCGCTGCGGTCGGAGACGATTTAGTTCAAAGCTTTAAGTCGGACTCCCCCAAGGAATGGACATCGTTTCTATTCGGTAACAGCGCAAACGCCGCCGCCTCCGTGAATGCGACAATTGCTTCCGAAACGCGCGCTCTCAACCACCTTAGAAGCTACGTCGCCGCCCACGGCTTGACGTTCACGAAAGCCGAATTGAGAGACGCCTGCCCAGAGCAGCTGACCGCTCGTGGCTTCGAACGCGTCTGGGCAAGACTTCGCGAGGAGCACCCGGAACTCGCTCGCCCCGGGCGCAGAGGAAAATAGGGCACCGTATCGAAACGGCCAAGTATCCCATCAGGGTTTTTTCCCTACGCTCCCTGAGGCTAGCGTTCGCCATCGAAACCAATCCGATGAGGAGGATTGCCGATGGCAGACATCTTCGACGACGACCGCATCTACTTCGCAGAGGACCCCGAGATGGGGCCGATCGGCGGCGATGACTTGCGGCTGCGCAGGGGCAAGCTTGCCCGCTGGCGCTATCTGAACTGCGGCCCGGCCTTCATACGCATCGGGCGGCGCATCGGCTACCACGGCGCTGACCTGAACGCCTACCTCCGCGCCCGCCGAACCGACCCGAACGGGGAGGCCCCGAAATGAAAAGCCCCAACTCCGCACGCGGGGCTGGGGCCTTCCGAGCGGCATGGACTGCCACCGTTGCAAGTTCAGTCGATGCCACATCGGACCTCCCCCCGACAAGCTTTTCCGGACGCAGGTTCCGCTGGTGCCCGCTCAGCAACTCCGTCCAGACGTTCGAACTCCGCAAGGGATGCATCGCCCATGACTGAACACTGGCACAGCAACAAGACGCAGATCTACTGGACCTGCCGCGCCCTCTCCGGCGGCCGGACCATCAACCACCTGGACGAGATCGGGGAGGCGCGCGGCTGGCGTCTCGGGGCCATCATCCACACCCTGCGGACCCGGTACGGATGGCCCATCTTCACCGACTACCGCGGCCCCGACCGTATCGCCCACTATCGCCTGTCCAGCCGGTGCGACGTGCTCGCCCTCGACTACCCCCAGTCCGCCAAGGCGCTTCAGGAGGAACTGAGAGCGGCGGCCGAGGCCGCAGGGGCCATGGACGGCACGCCTGCCGGGGCGACGGGACAACCGCATGGGTAAGAGAGGCAAGAGGTCCGTGGAGGGGCAGTATGTGCCCCTCCCCTACGCCATCCTGAAAAGCCCGGCATGGCGAAGCCTGTCGGGGGCTGCGGTGCGCGTCTTCCTCGAACTCCACACGCGGTACAACGGCGGGAACAACGGGGCGTTGACCCTTTCCTATGCAGAGGCGGCCGAGGCGCTGGGGCTTGGGAAGGCCACCGTCCAGCGGGCGTATCGCGAACTGATGGCGAAGGGCTTCCTGGCGCTGGCGCGCGAAGGAAACTGGTATCATCGGCAGGCGCACGAATGGCGGCTGACCACCAAGCCGATGCAGCGCGTGCGGGGCACGGAACCGCCGACGCATGACTGGCGGAACTACCGGCCGGAAAAATCAGAACGCGGTTCCAAGGCGGAACCGTCGGCCGCCGCGGTGGTTCCATTCGAGAACCCAAGCCGAGCGCGTGGTTCCATTCCGGAACCCGTCAGGTGCAATCCGGAGCCGCGCCACGGTTCTGGTTCGGAACACTAGTACTTACCACTCACAGGAGCCTTGCGGAGATGAGCGCGCCACGGAGCGACCCGCAGTTGAGCGCAGATGCGCCCTGCCCCCGATACCCGAAGCTGACCGGCAACAGCACCGATGGGTTTCATGTCGAATTTGAAGACGCCGTAGAGATGGAAAACCTCTTGGGCGTGCAGACCCCGGACGCGGCAAGCGCCGTATTCACAACCGCGATTGCGGCGCTGGGCGAGTCAGCGGAGATGTACGGCACCATGGCGTCCGCGATGTTCGCTGAGATGAAGCCCAGAGATGCGGTCGAGGCCATGCTCATAGCGCAGATGACCGCGACCCATGTCGCGATGACCCGGACTGCGGACAGGATGAGCCGCCTGCCCACCTATCAGATGCGCGAGAGCGCGGAGAGATCCGTGACCCGCCTAAGCCGGACCTACCTGGCGCAGATGGACGCGCTGAAAAAGTACCGTGCCAAGGCGCAGCAAGTCGTTCGGGTCGAGCGCGTGACCGTCAATGACGGCGGGCAAGCGATTGTGGGCGACGTGACCCACTCCGGGGGGAGCACATGACCGAAACCGCCGGTAACCTCATAGACCCCACTCAACGGCTCAGGAACGCCCCCAGGTGCGCGGCTAAGGCCAAGAGCACCGGCCGACGCTGCCGGTGCCCATCGGTCCGGGGATGGGGCGTATGCCGCCTTCATGGCGCAGGCGGCGGCGCGCCCGCTGGGGAAGCTCACCCGAACTATCGCCATGGGCTACGGTCGCAGGAGATGCAGTCTTTGCGGCGAGCCGTTCGCCTCATATGCTCAGATCTACGGGATGCCCTAGCTGACCCGAACTAGGGGCCGGAATTTCAGCGTGTGGTGGTATTTTCTGTGGTACACGCCCAGCCATCCCCCGTTTTTTTATTGTGAATCAATTCCTTATCGGAAACATGCGGAAGACACCCCTTCCGCCATTATCACCCTTTCGAACCCGTTCAGGCCGCCCGACCGAGGCGGATTTTCTCCTGTTTTCAAAGGGGTTTGCTGGCTGGATGCGAACCGTTGAGACGCGGGTACGCTGCGATTTCCGTCTCTGAATGGCCCGTCGTCTCTGGTTGGGCGAACCGCGCCGATTTCGGTTCGGTCGAAAATTTCTTCGCCTTTCCAATGGCCTGACTTGCAGCGCCGCCAAAACTGCGCGCCCTGTTTCCATCGCTATCGAGTGAAACAGAGACCGAACATGCAGGAGACGTAGCCGATGGGTGCGCTGGTTGAACGGCGCGTAGCGGTGGCGGATCAATCGGCGCCGGGCCGAGCGAAGCCATTGATGACAAACGCACATCGCGCCTCTAGCCTGGCGACATGGCGAGTGGCCCCTGGACCGATGAAGAAAACGACCTGATCGTCGCGGATTACTTCGCGATGCTGGCCGACGACATCGCCGGGCGTCCCTACAACAAGGCGGAGCATCGACGGGCACTCCTGCCGCTTCTGAATGACCGGTCTGAGGGATCGGTCGAGTTCAAGCACCAGAACATCAGCGCGGTGCTGAAGGGGCTCGGCGAGGACTGGATCCCCGGCTACAAGCCCGCCTTCAATTTCCAGATGACGCTGGTCGATGCGGTGGCGCGGTGGCTGGAGCTACATCCGGACTGGCTCGGCCGGTTGCCAGGCATGTGGCCCGCGGACGGCATGCACGAGGCGGCGCAGGTCTGGATCGGTCCTCCGCCTACGCTCTCCAACCAGCCTCCGCCGCAAGAGCTCGACCAGATGCTGCACATCGCGAGGAAGTTCGACGTGGCAGGCCGGGACGAGCGCAATCGCGCCCTCGGCCGTGCCGGCGAGGAACGTGTGCTTGCGCACGAGCATGCCACGCTGAAGGCCGCGGGACGGGATGACCTGGCGCGCAAGGTCCGCTGGGTCTCGGGGGAGGACGGCGATGGAGCGGGATATGACATCGCCAGCTATGCGCCCGATGGCCGGCCGCGCTTGATCGAGGTGAAGACGACGAACGGCTGGGAGCGGACGCCTTTCCACATCACGCGAAACGAACTGGCCGTTGCCGACGAACGGCGCACTGATTGGTGTCTATTCCGGATGTGGAATTTCTCGCGCGAGCCGAGGGCGTTCGAGCTGCACCCGCCGCTCGATGCGCATGTCTCGCTGACGCCGACGTCGTTTCAGGCGAACTTTCTAGCCTCGTGAAGCAGAAATTCCTTCATCCGAGGTTGCGCCCAAGGCCAATGCCCATTCAAGCTCCCATCTAGAGACATTTTCGTCCAGCTCGGCCACTGCGTCGGCTGACAGATCGTTGAAGCTTTTTTCCGTCCCTGAGCAAGCTCGGCCCGGACGCCTTGCTCATCAATCACACGGAGACAGTTCCGCCCTTCCCAGAATTCAACACTCAAGTAATGCCGACTCGGTAAATATCGCATGCCCTCTGCGGTAGGTTCTCCCCGGAATCCTCTGACTTTAATCGCTACGAATTCAGAAGGAGTTTGAGCGCTTTTTTCAGAGCTTACATCGGAAAGCTTCGGAGCCATTGCTTTCGCCTGTTTGTCTGAAAGGCGGTCGTAATTCCTTATCCCAAAGTATGGGCAGACCCGCAAGGTAAAGTCTTTGGCCTCACCACACATCGGGGCGTCCATCAAGAGGCCGAAGGGTACGAAGGCCAGGTCCGGAGTAGTGACGAACCATACATCTTCTGTGTCGAGCAACGTCCCGGTCACGGCGCACTTTTGAGAGCAAAACAGCTCAATTTCCTTTATCGGATTTGTGATCGCAAAAATCGGCTTTCCGTTCTTCGAGTCGTAGCTGACGTTCGTGGGAATCGGCAGGCCCCGGGGATCTCGTTCCATGGCAGCAACTTTTGGAAATTCTTCAATCCATCGTTCAGATGCTTCCTTGGTTGATCGAGATATTTCCGCCCGGTTCATTCCGCTGAGCCCGTTGTTCGTTCGAATGGGTTTGTTTGCCGTTTCGCGTACGCTCTGAGGCGCTGCCCGACAAAAATAGTGGAAGCCTTCGCTGACGAAGTAGTCGCTAAGCTGCGTGACTATCTGCCTCTTTGGTTTTGGGCAACCTAGAACACCCGCGCCGGCTGCTCGTCCCAAGGCAGGGATGCCACGAAGCAGAGGTCGTAGAGGCTGATCGCGCAGGGCTCGCGGCGCACGACCAGTCGCTCGAGAACCTCGGGCGCCAGCCAAGCGAGGCGCAGGAGGCGGCTGACGTAGCGGTCGGAGAGGCCTTCCTCGGCGGCGAGATCGGCGATGGTCGTGATCTCGCCGCGCTCCATCCGTTGCCGCCACGCCCACGCTTTGCCGATGGCGCGCAGCACGCGGGGATCCTGCCCCGGCGGTGGGCCCGAAGTCTCGACATCGCGCGGCGGCAAGATGCGCGGCCGGCCACCGCGTTTGCGGACCGTGAGTGGGATGTGGACACGGATCGTCTCGTTCGCGGGCATCAGGCAGCGTCCTCCTGTGCGGGCGTCATCAGGCTCGCAAGCGCGCCGAGGCCGTCATGGCGCAGGTCGATGTCGAGCCCGTCCTCGCCCACGGTCACGCGCGCTACGAGCAGCTGGACGACGCGGGCCTGCTCGGCGGGGATCAGCGCCTTCCACAGATCGTCGAACTGCGTGAGCGCCGCGGTCACGGTGCCCTCATCGAGGTCGGGGCGCTCTTTCTTCAGGGCCCGAGCGGTGCGCGCAATGATCTCCGGCGTGCGCAGCAGCCGCCGGATCTCACCGATCACCGCTTCCTCGATCATGGCCGCGGGGAGCCGCTGGGGCCCGCGCAGCTCGGCAGTGGGTCGCTTCTGTATCACATCCATCGAGACGTAGTAGCAGTACCGCCTGTTGCCCTTCTTCGTGTGGTGCGGCGTCATCGCGGCGCCTGTCTCGGTGAAGATCAGGCCGCGCAGCAGCGCCGGCTCGGTGCTCCGCGTGCGCCCGGCGCGCTGGTTCCGGTTGCCGGCCAGCACGGCATGCGCGGCGTCCCACAACTCCGCATCGAAGATGGGCTCGTGCATGCCGGGATAGGTCTCGCCCTTGTGGGTGATCTCGCCGCGGTAGATGCGGTTGTGCAGCAGCTTGTAGAGCGCCCCGCGGTCGATGGGCCGGCCCCGCTTGGAGCGGATGCCGCGGGCGTTCAGCTCCCGGATCACGGCCGCCGTGGAATCCGACCGCGCGAAGAGCTCGAATATGGTGCGGACGTGCGCGGCCTCGGCCTCGTTCACGATCAGCTTGCGGTCGACCACGTCGTAGCCGAGCGGCACGTAGCCGCCTGAACCGCACCGGGTCTGCCGAAGGCTCGCATTCCTGAGAATGTCGGAGCACCATGAACAAGACCACCGGCAAGTTCAGCCCCGAGATCCGGGCCCGGCCAGTGCGGCTCGTGTTGGAGCATGAGGGCGATCACCCATCGCGCTGGCAGGCGATCCTCTCCGTCGCGCCCAAGACCGGCTGTTCGGCGCAGACGCTGAACGAGCGGATCAAGAAGTCGGAGACAGACAACGGCCGTCGCGCCGGCGTCCCATCGGACATGGCCGCGAAGCTGAAGACGGCGGTGGTCACGGTGGCCGGCGATACGGTGAACCTGGCCTCGCGCCTGCAGGAGAAGGCCAAGGACCTCGGGGGGGAGCTGGTCGCGACCCGCGAAGCGCTCGAGGCGGCCGGCGGGGACCATGCGGCGCGACCAGGCTACGCCCTCGCCGCCCACGTCCCGATCCGGGGCCGCAGCGCGGCGGCGGAGGTCTGGAAGCGCACCGCCATCGCCTGACGCTGCGCGACTGAACGCTTCAAGGACGCGAGAAATGCGTCGCCACTCGCTACGACAAGACCGCCGACAGCTACTGCGGCTTCGTCCAGATCACCTCGATCCGCCTATGGATCAGGAAGTTCGTCAACACGCCCTAGACCATCGGATCGACCTGCACGGTCCGGACGGCGAGAATGTCGGCTGGGCTCGCCATCTTCGTGCCGCCGACAGCGACGTCCCAGACGCTGGCTGCAAAGAGCGCCACGGCCCGCCTCGGCGCAGGATCGAAGATGCAGCCTGCCGCCAACAGCGTGGGGAGGCTTGGCGGAGGCCATGGGCGAAGAAGCGTTCCGGGAGTGGGTCCGGCGCCCCCCGACGCTGGCTCGCGTGGTGCTGGGCGGCGAAAAATCGAGTCGCAGCCCTGAACCGTGACCTCAAGCCGCCTGAGCACGGCGGACGGCGTCATGTCGGACATCGGCCTCCCTCGCCGAGGCGACGGAACGACCAGATCCGGATCGAACCCTTTCGCAGCCTCGAGCAAGGCGCAGGCTTCGGGCGTCAGCGGAACTCGATGAGGAAACCCGGCCTTCATCCGCTTCGCCGGCGCCGTCCAGATGCGGCGGTCGAGGTCGGTCTCCTCCCAACGCGCGCCCCGCCGGATCGAGCGGCGGTCAGGATGGCGGAGCGCAGGGCCAAGGCTCCGGAGCGCTGGACGCCCTCGATACGCGGCATCGGCGACGGCAACTCCCGCCACCCAGGCGCTTGGTGGCGTCGCGCGCGGTCGCGCTGCTTCGGCAGGCCTCGTTCCATGGCCTCGACCGGGTCGATCCCGACCCGACGACCGGCCGTCCGGGCCCGGGCGAGCCCTGTCCGAATGTGTTGGCGGACCCGACGCGCCGATTACGGTTTCTCGATCCGGAGAGGGGCGGGCACGCGCAGGACGTCCCCCTGCCCGACCGCGTGCACCGGCGACGCGCCCCGTCTTGGAAAGGCATGGGTCGTGCGTGGATTGGTCCACTGCGCCTTGCGCTGGTCGTTCCGTGCCGTCGGCTCGACATTCTCCGCCCGGACCTGGCGCGCCGCCTGCTCGAACGGGACCGGCGCCCGTTCGTCCTCGTCCCGCTCGCCGACGGCATGGTCGATGCGCCGTCGGCCGCCGGCGCCGGGCGGGCCTCCGACCTGCGGCCAGCGCGCCTCCCGGGCCGGCCGCCCTCAGAAATCCAGCCCCAGGTCCAGCGCCGCGGCCGAGTGCGTCAGGGCGCCGACGGAGATGACGTCGACGCCGGCGGCGGCGACCTCGGCGACGCGGTCGAGGCGCATGTTGCCGGAGGCCTCCAGGACCAGGCGGCCGGCGGTCAGGCGCACCGCCTCGGCCAGCGTGGGCGCGTCCATGTTGTCGAGCAGCGCCACGTCCGCGCCCCCCTCCTCCAGCGCCTCGGCGAGCTGGTCGAGCGTGTCGACCTCGATCTCGATGCGCAGCATGTGCGAGGCGGAGGCCTTCGCCGCGCGCAGGGCCGCGCGCACGCCCCCCGCGGCCGCGATATGGTTGTCCTTGATCAGCACCGCGTCGGCCAGGGAGAAGCGGTGGTTCACGCCGCCCCCGTGCAGCACCGCCTGCTTCTCGACCAGCCGCAGGCCGGGCGTGGTCTTGCGGGTGCAGGCGATGCGGGCCGCGGTCCCGCGCGTCTCGCCCACGAAGGCCGCGGTCAGCGTGGCGACGCCCGAGAGCCGGCCCGCGAAGTTCAGCGCCACCCGCTCGGCCGAGAGGACCGAGGCGGCGGCGCCCGCGATCTCCATCCCCGTCTCGCCGGCCGCGACCCGGGCGCCGTCGGGGCGCAGGACGCGGACGCTCAGCGCCGGGTCCACCAGCCGGAAGGCCAGCGCCGCGACCTGGATGCCCGACAGCACGCCCGCCTCGCGCGCCCGCAGCCGCGCGCGGCAGGTCGCGCCCTCGGGGATCACCAGGCGGGTGGTGACGTCGCCGCCGGCGCCCAGATCCTCGATCAGGGCGGCGCGCACGAGGGGCTCGAGCAGCAGGTCAGGCAGGGGGGCGGCGGTCATCGGGCGGTCTCCAGCAGGGCGGCCTCGCGGATCTCCCGCGCGCGGTCGAGCGTCAGGCGGCTGCGCCGCCCCTCGCCCGGCGGCGGCGCGGGACGCTCGGCGCGGAAATGGGCGCCCCGGCTCTCGGGTCGCAGCAGGGCGGCGGCGGCGATCAGGGTCGCGGCCGCGGTCATCGGGCGAAGGGCGGCGCAGGCGGGGGCCTCGGCCTCGATCCGGGCGATCTCGCGCAAGGTCCGGCGCAGGCCGGGGGCGTCGCGCACCACGCCTGCGCCGTCGGTCATCGCCCGGCGCAGGCGGGCGATCAGGGCGGGGTCGGGCGCCGGCAGGGCGCCGCCGCGGGGAACCGCGACCTCGGGCGCCGGGCCGGCCGGCCCCAGCGCCGCGTCGATGTCGCGCGCGCAGCGGGCCCCGAAGACCAGCGCCTCCAGCAACCCGTTGGAGGCGAGCCGGTTGGCCCCGTGCAGCCCGGTCGAGGCCGCCTCCCCGCAGGCCCAGAGGCCGGGGAGCGAGCTGCGCCCGGCCGCGTCGGTCTCGATCCCGCCCATGTGGTAATGGGCGGCGGCGGCGACCGGGATCGGCTCGCGAACCGGGTCGATGCCGGCGCGGCGGCAGGCGGCGGCGACGGCGGGAAACGCTCTCTCGATCCGCGCCCCCACCGCCGCGCGCGCGTCCAGCATCGGCCGCCCGCCGGCCTGCGCGCAGGCGTAGACGGCGCGGGCCACCACGTCGCGGGGCGCAAGCTCGAGGTCCGGGTGCAGGCCCTCGAGGATCCGGCGGCCGGCGCGGTCCACCAGGATCGCGCCCTCCCCCCGCAGCGCCTCGGTCGCCAGCGGCGCGGGGTCGAACCCGACGTCGAGCGCGGTGGGGTGGAACTGCACGAACTCCGCATCCGCGATCGCCGCGCCGGCCAGCGCGGCCATGCCCATCGCCTGCCCGCGGATCCGCGCGGGGTTGGTGGTGAGCGCGAAGAGCCCCCCGGCCCCGCCCGCGGCCAGCAGCACCGCCGGCGCCTCGATCGCCGCGGGGCCGGGGCCGCCGGGACGGGCGGGGGCGATCTCCACCCCCGTCACGCGCCCGGCCGAGACGCGCAGGCCCGTCGCCTCCGCTCCCTCCAGCACCTGGATCGAGGGCGTCTCCCGCACCCGCGCGACCAGCGCGCGCATGATGCCCGCGCCCGCCCCGTCGCCGCCGATGCGGGCCACGCGGGCGAAGCTGTGCGCGGCCTCCCGCGACAGCACGTAGCCGCCGTCGGGCGTGCGGTCGAAGGGCGCGCCGAGGCGGACCAGCGCCTCGACATGGCCGCGCGCCTCCGCCGCGGCGGCCGCGGCGACGGCCGGGTCGACCAGCCCCGCCCCCGCGCGGCAGGTGTCCGCGGCATGGACCTCCGGCGCGTCCGGCGGCGCCAGCGCCGCGGCCACCCCGCCCTGCGCCCAGGCCGAGCTCGCCCCCTCGCCCAGCGGCTCGGGAGAGATCACCAGCGCCGGGCGCGGGGCGAGGGCCAGCGCGGCGTAGAGCCCGCCGAGCCCCGCCCCCACGATCACCGGACGGGCGGTCGCGATGCGCTCCATCCCCCGCGCCGCCTCAGGCGGCCGCGGCGGAGAGCGCGATCATCCGCTCGATGGGAACCCGGGCGCGGGCGGCGACGTCGGGGGCGACCTCCACCGCCCCCTCCATCGCGTGCAGCGACCACAGGATCTTCTCCAGCGTGATCGTCTTCATGTAGGGGCACATGTTGCAGGGCCCGACGAACGCGACCTCGGGCAGCTCGTCCGAGATGTTGGAGGCCATCGAGCATTCGGTGACCAGCATCGCCTCGCGCGGACGCTCCCGCCGCACGAAATCGATGATGCCGCTGGTGGAGCCGGCGAAGTCCGCCTCCGCCACCACGTCTGTCGGGCATTCGGGATGGGCGATGATCAGGGCGTCGGGGCGCCCCTCGCGGAACAGGCGCAGGTCGTCGGCGGTGAAGCGCTCGTGCACCACGCAGGCGCCGTCCCACCACACGATCCGCTTGTGGGGGACCTGCTTGGCCACGTTGCGCGCCAGGTGCTTGTCGGGGGCCATGATGACGGTCTCCGACTCCATCGCCGCCACGATCCGGGCTGCGTTCGAGGAGGTGCAGCACACGTCGGAGACCGCCTTCACCTCGGCCGAGGTGTTCACGTAGGTCACCACCGGCGCGCCGGGGTGACGGCGGCGCATCTCCTCGATCCCCGCCGGCGTGACGCTCTCGGCCAGCGAGCAGCCGGCCTCGCGGTCGGGGATCAGCACCGTCTTCTCCGGGTTCAGGATCTTCGAGGTCTCGGCCATGAAGTGCACCCCGCACTGCACGATGACCGAGGCGTCGACCTCGCTCGCCCGGATCGCGAGCTGCAGGCTGTCGCCGACGAAATCCGCGACCCCGTGATAGATCTCCGGCGTCATGTAGTTGTGCGCCAGGATCACCGCGTCGCGCTCGGCCTTCAGGCGGTTGATCGCCTCGACGTAGGGGGCGTGCATCGCCCAGTCGAAGGGGGTCACCACGCGGCTCATGCGGGCGTAGGCGTCCTGCATCCGGCGCGCCGTCTCGGGCGAGGGCGCGAGGTCGTAGCGCCCGGCGAGCTCCTGCCGGTCGACGTTCGGGGCGGTCATCGGCGGTCTCCTCTCACGCGCATCGAATGCACGCAAATATTTGTGCCACAACGATTTTCCCGACTCAGCGGGTCGAGGGCGCAGCCATAGCCCCCGCCCTGCCGGTCGGCAAGTCGCCTGCGCCGCGGCCCCGGCGGAGGGGCGGGAGAGCATTTGCAACGCGGCCGGCCGGCTGCTACCGCTTGGCGATCCGTTGGGGGGCCCCGTCCGGGGCTGAGAGACGCCGAGTCGACCCATCGAACCTGATCCGGGCAATGCCGGCGTAGGGAACGGAGACCGAGCCGACGACGTCCCCCGGGCGCCGTCGCGACGTCCGCCTCCCGTCGTCGGGGGAGGACGAGTTGACCCCGCAGACCTGCCGACGCGCCGACCGCCGCGCCCTCCCGCTCCCGGGCGGGCCGCGATGACGCGCGCGAGCGTCACGCGCGCAACCGTGCTCGGCGCCGGCGTCGCCGGCCTGTGCGTGACCGCCGAGCTCCTGGCGCGGGGCTGCGCGGTCACGGTCCTCGACCCCTGCCCCAGCCCCGGCCCGCACGGCTGCTCCTGGTGGGCGGGCGGCATGCTGGCCCCGTTCTGCGAGGGCGAGACGGCCGAGGAGCCGGTGGTGCGCCTCGGCCGCCGCTCCGCCGACTGGTGGGAGCGGCAGGGCGCGACCGTCCACCGCTGCGGCACGCTGGTGGTGGCCCCCGGACGTGACCGCCGGGAGCTCGACCGCTTCGCCCGCCGGGTGCCCGAGGCCGAGCGGCTCGACGCGGACGCCCTCGCGGCGCTGGAGCCCGACCTCGCCGGCCGCTTCGACCGCGCCCTCTTCGTGCGCGACGAGGGCCACCTCGACCCCCGCGCCGCCCTCGCCCACCTGCGCGCGCGGCTGGAGCGCGACGGCGCGACCTTCGTCGCGGGAACCGAGGCCCCCTCCGGTCCCGACACTCTCGTCTTCGACTGCCGCGGCCTCGCCGCGCGCGACGCGCTGGCGGACCTGCGCGGGGTGAAGGGCGAGATGGTGGTGCTGCGCAGCGCCGAGATCCGCCTCGCGCGCCCGGTGCGCCTGCTGCACCCGCGCTTCCCCCTCTACGTGGTCCCTCGCGAGGGGGGCCTGTTCATGCTCGGCGCCACCCAGATCGAGAGCGACGACCGCCGCCGCAGCGTGCGCGCGGCGCTGGAGCTGCTGTCGGCCGCCTACGCCCTGCACCCCGCCTTCGCCGAGGCGGAGCTGCTCGAGCACGGCGCCGACGCCCGTCCCGCCTTCCCCGACAACCTGCCCCGCCTGCGCCGGCGGGGCGACACGATCCTCGTCAACGGCCTGTTCCGCCACGGCTTCCTGCTCGCGCCCGTGCTGGCGCGGATGGCGGCGGAGGCGGCCTTCGACGGGACCCAACCGGAGTTGATGGATGAAGATCACGCTTAACGGCGCCCCCGCCGAAGTGCAGGCCGAAACGCTCGCCGCCGCGCTGGAGGAGCTGGGCTACGGCGACGCCAAGGTCGCCACCGCCCTCAACGAGGCCTTCGTGCCCGCCGCCGCGCGCGCCGCCACGCCCCTCTCCCCCGGCGACCGGGTCGAGATCGTCTCGCCCCGGCAGGGGGGCTGAGATGCGCCTCTACGGAACCGAGATCGCCTCCCGCCTGATGCTGGGCACGGCGCAGTATCCCTCCCCCCAGGTGCTGGCCGAGGCCTTCCGCCGCTCCGGCGCCGGCATCGCCACCGTCTCGGTGCGCCGCGAGTCCGGGGGCGAGAAGGCCGGCGCCGCGTTCTGGGAGCTCGCCCGGGGCCTCGGCGTCGCGATCCTGCCCAACACCGCCGGCTGCCATTCGGTGAAGGAGGCCGTCACCACCGCCCACATGGCGCGCGAGCTCTTCGACACCCCCTGGATCAAGCTCGAGGTGATCGGGCACGCCGACACGCTCCAGCCCGACCCGTTCGGCCTGGTCGAGGCCGCGCGGATCCTCGTCGAAGACGGCTTCCAGGTGTTCCCCTACACGACCGAGGACGTGGTGCTCGCCGACCGGCTGCTGTCGGCGGGCTGCGAGCTGCTGATGCCCTGGGGCGCTCCCATCGGCACCGGGCTCGGCCTGACCAACGTCTACGGCCTGCGCACCCTGCGCGCTCAATTTCCGGACGTGCCGATGGTGGTCGACGCCGGCCTCGGCCTGCCCAGCCAGGCGGCGCAGGCGATGGAGATGGGCTTCGACGCCGTGCTCCTGAACACAGCCGTGGCGAAGGCCGGCGACCCCGCCGCGATGGCCGAGGGCTTCGCCCGCGCCGTCCAGGCCGGCCGCCTCGCCTACGAGGCCGATCCGATGGAGCCGCGCGACATGGCCGCCCCCTCCACCCCCGTGATCGGAAAGGCGTTCCTGGAATGAGCCTCGACCGATTCTACCCGATCTTCGACGGCCTGCCCTGGCTGGAGCGGATGCTGCCGCTGGGCGTGAAGCTGGTGCAGCTGCGCATCAAGGACGCGCCGGAGGAGGCGCTGGACCGGACCATTCCCCAGGCCCTCGCCCTCTGCCGCGCCCACGGCGCGACGCTGGTGGTCAACGACCACTGGCGCCAGGCCATCGACGCGGGTTGCGACTGGCTGCACCTCGGCCAGGAGGATCTCGACGAGGCCGACCTTCTCGCCATCCGCCGCGCCGGCCTGAAGCTCGGCGTCAGCACCCATGACGAGGCGGAGCTGGAGCGGGCGCTGGCCCTCTCCCCCGACTACGTGGCGCTGGGGCCGGTCTACCCCACGATCCTCAAGAAGATGAAATGGGAGCGTCAGGGCCTCGGGCGCGTCGCGGAGTGGAAGCGCCGCATCGGCGAGCTTCCCCTGGTCGCCATCGGCGGCATGAGCGTCGAGCGCGCCGCCGGCGCCTTCGCGGCCGGGGCCGACGTCGTCTCGGTCGTCACCGACATCACGCTCAACGAGGACCCCGAGGCCCGCGTGCGCGCATGGATCGAGGCGACGCGATGAACCGCTACGCCCGCCAGGTCGCGGTGCCCGAGTTCGGCCCGCAGGGCCAGGCGGCCCTCGCCCGCGCCCGGATCCTGGTGGTCGGCGCCGGCGGGCTGGCCGCGCCCGCGCTGCAATACCTCGCCGGCGCCGGCGTGGGCGCGGTGCGCCTGGTCGATCCCGACCGGGTGGAGGTCACGAACCTCCACCGCCAGACCCTGTTCCGCGAGGCCGACGTCGGCCGCCCCAAGGTCGAAGCCGCCGCCGCCGCGGTCGCGGCCCTGAACCCCGACTGCCGGGTCGAGCCCGCGGCCCTCGCCCTCGACCCCGCCAACGTCGCGGCCCTGTGCGAGGGCGTCGACCTCGTGCTCGACTGCGCCGACGGCTTCGCGGTCAGCTACATCCTCTCCGACGCCTGCCTCGCCGCCGGCCGGCCGCTGGTCGGCGCCTCGGTCTCGGGGCTGGAGGGCTACGCGGGCGGCTTCTGCGCCGGCGCCCCCAGCCTGCGGGCGGTGTTCCCCGAGCTTCCCGTGCAGCTCGGCTCCTGCGAGGCGGACGGGGTGCTGGGGCCGGTGGTCGGGGTGATCGGCGCGCTGCAGGCGCAGATGGCCGTGGCGATCCTCGCGGGCCTCGACCCCTCCCCCCTCGGCCGCCTCGTGACCTTCGAGGCGCGGAGCTTCCGCTTCGGCGGCTTCCGCTTCGACGGCGTGCCGGAGCCCGAGCGCGGCCCCCGCTTCCTCGCCCCCTCGGCCATAGCGCCCGGCGACTTCCTGGTGGACCTGCGCGAACCGCACGAGGGGCCGCTGGTCCGCGCGGGCGCCCTGCGACTGCCCGCCACCGCCTTCGGCCCCGACGGCCCCGTCCCCGCCCCCGGCCAGCGCGCGGTGCTGTGCTGCCGCTCCGGCCTGCGCGCCTGGCGCGCCGCCGAGCGCCTGTCCGCGGTCTGGCCCGGCGAGATCGCCCTCGTCGCCCTGGGCGCCCCCGAGGGTCCGGGCTGAGGGGGCGCGCGCCCGGCGCGCCCCTGCCCGGCCCTCAGCCCGCCGCCCCGCGTTCCTCCAGCCGCGCCTCGAGCATCCACAGCCGGTCGCCGCCCCAGAACAGCTCCCCCTCGTAGACGAAGCTGGGGACGCCGAAGACGCCCAGTTCCTCGGCCTCGGTCACGATGCGGGCCTGCTCCTCGCGGCCCTCGCCCTCGGCGTAGGCGCGGAAGGCCTCGGCGTCGCCGCCCTGGGCCCCGATCTCGGCGCAGATGTCCTCGGGGGAATCGACGTCCAGCTCGTGGCGCCAGAACTTCTCGAACACCGCCTGGTGATAGCCCTCGAAGATCCCCGCCCGCTGGGCGAACAGCATGCCGGCGTTCGACCAGTAGCCGTCGTAGATCCGCCGCGGCCCCTTCAGCGTCAGCCCCTGCAGGTTCGCGTAGCGCCGCGCGTCCATGTAGGCGTAGCGCACCTTGCGCCAGAAATGCGGGGTGCGGGCCTCGACCGTGCCCATGAACTCGGCGATGCGCAGGGTGTAGGGCAGCCACTCGAGCGTCGCCCCGTGCCGCGCGGCCATCTCCAGCGTCGGGGCCAGCGCCACGTAGGCGTAGGGGCTCTTGTAGTCGGTGTAGGCGCGCACCACGGGCCGGCTCATCGCGCGACCCTCCGCCGGCGCAGGCCCCCGGCGCCCCGGGGCGCCCCGTCCAGATCGGCCATCTCATCCTCCCCGGCCCGTCGCCCCGTGGGCGCGGACCTCTTGTTCTCCAGAGCGCCCGAGCGTGGCGGCCGCCGCCCCGCTTGGCAACGGCTTCGTAAGCGGGCCTTGCAATCGGCCCCCTCCTCGACGGAAACTCCCAGCCGACCCCGCGCTCCGCGGCCGCCCCCGCGCCGGCCCGCCCGCGGGCCCCATAATCAGGAGTCGCCCAGACGCGACCCGGGAGGAGACCCAGATGACCCAAGCCGCCGCAGACGCCCCCAAATCCCTCGACGCCGTGATCGTCGGCGCGGGGTTCGCGGGGCTCTACCAGCTCCACCTGCTGCGCGACCGCCTCGGGCTGAAGGCCCGCGTGCTCGAGACCGCCGACGGCGTCGGCGGCACCTGGTACTGGAACCGCTACCCCGGCGCGCGCTGCGACAGCGAGAGCCACTCCTACCGCTACTTCTTCTCGAAGGAGCTGCACGAGAGCTGGGACTATTCCGAGCGCTACCCGGGGCAGGAGGAGATCCGCGCCTACCTCAACCACGTCGCCGACACGCTTAACCTGCGCCCGGACATCCAGCTCTCGACCCGCGTCTCGGCCGCGTCCTGGGACGAGGCCTCGAAGCTCTGGACCGTGACGACCGAGGCCGGCGAGCGCTTCGCCTGCCGCTGGCTGATCACCGCGGTGGGCTGCCTCAGCTCGGCCAACGTGCCCAACATCCCGGGGCTCGAGGACTTCAAGGGCGAATGGCACCACACCGGCCGCTGGCCGCATGAGGGCGTGGACTTCTCCGGCAAGCGCGTGGGCCAGGTCGGCACCGGCTCGACCGGGATCCAGGCCGCCCCGGTGATCGCCGAGACGGCCAAGACCCTCACCGTCTTCCAGCGCACCGCCAACTACTCGGTGCCCGCCCGCAACGGCCCCCTGAACGAGCAGCGCAAGCAGGAGTGGCGCGACAACTTCGAGGAGGTGCGCAACCTGGTGCGCTCCACCCCGAACTCGCACCCGTTCCGGATCTCGACCGACCGCGCGCTGGACCTGAGCCCGGAGGAGCGGCTGGCCCGCTACCAGAAGGCCTGGGACATCGGCGGCCTGCGCTTCCGCGCGGTCTTCCACGACCTTCTGCTGTCGAAGGAGGCGAACGACACCGCCGCCGAGTTCCTCAAGGGCAAGATCCGCGAGATCGTGAAGGACCCCGAGACCGCCCGGATCCTCTCGGACATCGACCACCCCTACGCGGCCAAGCGCCCGCCCATCGACACCAACTACTTCGACACGTTCAACAAGGACCACGTCTCGGTCGTCGACGTGCGCGCCGACCCGATCAAGCGAATCGTGCCCGAGGGGATCGAGCTCGAATCGGGGAAGGTCCACGAGCTCGACGTGATCGTCTTCGCCACCGGGTTCGACGCGATGACCGGGCCGCTCCTGTCCATCGACTTCACCGGGACCGAGGGGCGCAAGCTGCGCGACGACTGGGCGGCGGGGCCGAAGACCTGGCTGGGCGTGGCGATCCCCGGCTATCCGAACCTGTTCACGGTGACGGGACCGGGCAGCCCCTCGGTGCTCGCCAACATGATCGTGCCCATCGAGCAGCACGTGGAGTGGATCGCCGACTGCATCGAGACCCTGATGCGCGAGGACATGGACCGGATCGAGGCGACCCCCGCCGCGGCCGAGGCCTGGATGGCCCATGTGAACGACGCGGCCGAGGCGACGCTCCTGCCCCAGGCCGGGCACAGCTGGTACCTGGGCGCGAACGTGCCGGGCAAGCCGCGGGTGTTCATGCCCTACGCCGGCGGCATGGTGCGCTTCCGCCAGATCTGCGACGCCGCCGCCCAGCGCGGCTACGAGGGCTTCGCGCTCGGCAAGCCCGCCGATCCGGACGCGCCCCCGCCCCCGGTGCTGGCCGAGATGACCGGCCCCGACGCCCCGCCCCTGCCCGGCTACCCCGCCGGCGCCAAGACCTCGCTGGTCGAAGCGCCCGGCGTCTGACGACGCCCCCGGGGCGGGCGCGCCCCGGGCGCGTGCGTGCGCCCCCGGGCCCCACGCGCGCCCCGGGCCGCGAACGCCTGGGCGCGCCCTCTTCGGCCCCCGCGCGCCCCGGGCTTGACCCGGGGCCCCCCGCTCCCCGTCCGGCGGGCTCGCGGCGGAGGCACGAGGCCACGGGTCAGGCCCGGGGCGCGCGGACGGCGGCGCCGGATCTTCCGGGGCGAGGCCGCGAGGCTTGGCGGGTTCGGCGCCCGGCCCCGGGGCCGGGCCGGCCCTCCGGCGCCGTCCGCTTCCGCCCGGGGCCTCGGGCCTGCATCCCCCTTCCCTCCCGCGCCGGGCCCGCCCCGGCGCGGCCTTCTGTGCTGGGCGCGGGCGCTGCGGCAGGCGGTCGCATGAATCCTTGACGCCGTGCCAACCGCTTGGTCAGGATGGCGAACCGTCGACGCGTGGAACCGCTTCCCCGCGTCGGCCCGCCAGGGCGCGCGCCAACGACGCGCCCGGCGCAAGGGAGGATACGCACACATGAAGAGACCCCACGCCCCGACTCCGTCCCGGCGCGCGGTGCTGGCCGGCGCCGGCGCGGCGACCGCCGTCGCCGCCCTCGGCACGCCCTTCGTCGCCCGCGGCCAGGGCGCCAAGATCCGCATCGGCATGCCGACCATCCTGTCGGGCCGCGTCGCGATCCTGGGCACCTCCAGCCGCGACGCCGCCATGCTCGCCGTCAACAGGCTCAACGCCGGCGGCGGCTTCGGCGGCCGCGAGGTCGAGCTGGTGGTGCGCGACTCCAAGGGCCAGCCCGACGAGGCCGCGCGCGTCACCCGCGACCTGGTCAACACCGAGGGCTGCGAGATCATCATCGACGCCGAGGCCTCCTCGGGCGCCTTCGCGGTCCACGAGGTGGTGGGCGATCTCGGCGTGCTCTGCCTGCACACCTGCTCCGAGACCTCGGCGCTGACGGCGGATCCCAAGCTGCACAAGCCCACCGCCTTCCGGGCTGCGCGCCAGGGCATCCACGACGCGGTGGCGGGCGGCAAGTACGCCGCCAACATCGCCAAGCAGAACAACCTGATGAAGTGGATGACCTGCTCGCCCGACTACGCCTACGGCCGGGACAACACCGCGCAGTTCGTCGAGTACCTCAAGATCTTCGCCCCCGAGGTCGAGGTGGTGAACGAGGCCTGGCCCAAGCTGTTCGAGCCGGACTACACCGCCTACGTGACCCGCGTACTGCAGGTGCAGCCCGACGCGATCTACTCGGCGCTCTGGGGCGGCGACCTGGTGTCGTTCCTCGAGCAGGCGAACCTCTACCAGATCTTCGCGGGCGGCCTGCAGTGGTTCTCCGGCGGGCTCGCCGATCCGCCGATCGTCAACGCGCTCAAGCAGCTCCCCTCCGGCCTGCACTCGGTGTTCCGCTACGACCCGGACTACCCCGACACCCAGGCCAACAAGGACTTCTACAAGGGCTTCACCGACATCTCGGAGACGGAGCCGACCAACTGGGCCTGGCAGACCTACACCGCCGTCCAGTTCATCGACCAGGCGCTGGCGGCCACGGGCGGCAAGACCGACGGCCAGGCCCTGGCCGACGCGGTGAAGGGCGCCGAGGTCGAGAGCCCGTTCACCGAGACCGGCACCATCACCATGCGCGCCGACGACCACACGATCATCGGCTACCCCGTCGCCTGGGGCCAGTCGCGCCCCGATCCCAAGGGCTTCCAGAACTGGGAGCGCGGCGACTGGGACGAGATCCTGTCCATGGAGCAGGAGTGGAAGAAGCGCCAGGGCTACGCCTGAGCGACGGCCGCGCCCGACGGTCCCGGACCCCAACCCGGACCCGCCGGCGCGGCCCCTCTTCCATTCCTCGCCCGCCCCGGCTTCGCGGCCGGGGCGGGTCCGCCTCTCCGCCCCTCATCGGGAGACCTTCATGGACCTCACGGCGCTGACCGGCTGCCTCTCCGTGCCCGCCTGCGCGGTCACCCAGATCTCCACCGGGCTGATCATCGGAATGCTGCTGTTCCTGGTCGCCTCGGGCCTGTCGCTGATCTTCGGCGTGCTGGGGGTGATCAACTTCGCCCACGGCGCCTTCTACATGCTGGGCGCCTATTTCGCGCTCGCCGGCTACCAGCTGACCGGCAACTTCGTGGTGGCGCTGGGCGCGGGCGCGATCGGCATGGCGCTGTTCGGAGCGTTGTTCGAGCGCCTGTTCATCTCGCGGATATACGGCCGGGACGTGCTGATGCAGCTGCTGCTCTGCTACGCCTTCGTGCTGATCCTCGACGACATGGTGAAGATCATCTGGGGCGCCGAGTACAAGATGATGGGCATGCCGCAGAGCTTCGCGATGCCGCCCATGTTCATCGGCGGCGGGCCGGTTCCGCCCTACTACCTGTTCATGATCGGCGCCTCGGTCGGGGTCGGCGCGATCCTGTGGCTGGGCATCGCCAAGACCCGCTTCGGCAAGCTGGTGCGCGCCGCGGCGGTCAACCCGCAGATGGTGGGCGCGCTGGGTGTGAACACCTCCGTCCTCTACGCCTCGGTCTTCGGCATCGGCTCGCTGCTCGCGGGCCTCGCGGGGGCGCTGGCGGCGCCGGTGCGCACGCTGACCCCGGGCATGGGCCTCTCGATCCTGATCGAGAGCTTCATCGTCACGGTGATCGGCGGCATGGGCTCGATCGTGGGGGCCTTCGTCGCCTCCCTGCTGATCGGGCTGACGCGGTCCTTCGGGTCCATCGGCTTCCCGCTCTTCGTGGACGGGGCGATGTTCGTGATGATGGGGCTGGTGCTGGTGCTGCGGCCCTCGGGTCTCTTCGGGCGGCAGGTGTGAGCATGGGACAGGGCCTGATTCGGGACCTGGGCGTCGGCGTCGTCGCCCTGGTCGTGCTGCTGGCGATCCCCGGCCTCGCGAACTCGGCGGGGCTGACGGACTTCATCATCTACGTCGCCGCCTACGGGCTGCTGGCGATGTCGCTGAACCTGCTGACCGGCTACACCGGCCTCGTCAGCTTCGGGCACGCGGCCTACTTCGCCTCCGGCGCCTATTCCTTCGGGCTGCTGATGCAGTCGGGGGCGGTGTCGATCCCGCTCGCCTTCGTGCTGGCGGTGGGCTTCTCGGCGCTGACGGCGCTGATCGTGGGCGCGATCTGCGTGCGGCTGAAGGAGATCTACTTCGCCTTCCTCACCCTCGCCTTCCAGATGATGTTCCACTCCATCATCCTCACATGGGTCTCGCTGACCGGCGGCGACCAGGGGCTGATGGGCGGCATCCCGCGGCCCGCCTTCTGGGGGATCGACCTCGGCTCGGCCTCGGTCTTCTACACGTTCTGCATGGTGGTCTTCGTGATCTGCGTGCTGATCCTGCGCCAGATCGTGCAGAGCCCCTTCGGCCACACGCTGCGCATGATCCGCGACAACCCCCAGCGGGCCGTGTTCCTGGGCGTGAACACCTACCGCGCCAAGCTGCTCAGCTTCGTGCTGGCGGGCTCCATCGCCTCGGTCGGAGGGATCCTGCTGGCGCTCTTCGCGTCCGGCGCCTACCCCGAGTTCGCCTACTGGACCATGTCCGGCCAGGCGATCTTCATGATCATGCTCGGCGGCAGCCGGGTGTTCCTGGGCCCGCTGCTGGGGGCGATCCTGCTGCAGGGCCTCAACCACTACGTCACCGCGGTGACCGAGCATCACGGCCTGGTGCTGGGCATCGTGATCGTGGTCGCGGTGCTCGGCCTGCGCCGGGGCATCGCCGACTTCGCGCTCGACTGGCGCGAGGCGCGGCGCGAGCGGCGCCTCGCCGCCGCGCGCGAGCCCGCCGGCGGCGGCCGCCCGGCCTCGACGGGAGGAAACGCATGATGGACATGACCGGCCGCGTCGCGGTCGTCACCGGCGGCGCCAGCGGCATCGGCGCCGCCTGCTGCCGGATGCTGGCGGACCTCGGCGCCCGCGTCGCCGTGCTCGACGTGAACCTCGCCGGCGCCGAGACGGTGGCCGACGCCCTGCCCGGCGAGGGCCACGTCGCCGCCTGGCTCGACGTGCGCGAAGAGGCGGCGGTCGAGGCGCTGGCCGCGAAGCTCGACGCCGAGATGGGCCCCGCCTCGGCGCTGGTCACCTCCGCCGGCGTCCTCCAGCTTCCCCAGTCGCCCGAGGACCTGCCGATGTCCGAATGGGACCGGGTCGTCGCCGTCGACCAGCGCGGCGTCTGGGTCAGCTGCGTCGCCTGGGGCCGGCGCATGGCGCTGCGCGGCGCGGGCTCGATCGTCAACATCGCCTCCATCGCGGGGATGCGCGCCCTGCCGCTGCACGCCTACTCCCCCGCCAAGGCCGCGGTGATCTCGATGACCGAGTGCCTTTCGACCGAATGGGGCCGCTCGGGCGTGCGCGTGAACGCCGTGTCCCCCGGCTTCACCCTCACCCCCGCGCTCGCCGAGCGGTTCGAGAACGGCGAGCGGGATCCCAAGCCGATGCAGGACATGACCCCCATGGGCCGCCTGGTGAAGCCGGAGGAGATCGCCTCGGCCGTCTGCTTCCTGTGCTCCGACGCCTCCTCCGCGATCAGCGGCGTCACCTTGCCCGTGGACGGCGGCTGGCTCTCCGGCCCCGCCTGGACCACCTACGCGCCGTTCCCGGCGGCCAGGGGGAACGCATGACCCAGCCCATGCTCGAGATCCGCGACCTCGCCAAGTCCTTCGGCGGCGTCGAGGCGATGCGCGGCGTCAGCCTCGACTTCCCCGCCGGCTCGCTCACCGCCATCATCGGCCCCAACGGCGCGGGCAAGACCACCTTCTTCAACCTCATCTCCGGCCACATCCGCCCCGACCGCGGCTCGGTGAAGCTCGACGGGAAGGAGCTCGTGGGCCTCTCCAGCCTCGAGGTCGTGCGCCGGGGGATGACGCGGGCCTTCCAGGTGGCCAGCATCTTCCCCGACATGACCATGGAGCAGAGCCTGGTCGCCGCCGTCACCGCGCACCGGGGCGACCTCTTCTCGATGCTGCGCCGCGCGCCCCTGCCCCAGTCCCGCGACCGCGCGCGGGAGATCATGGACCTGCTGGGCCTGACGCCGCGGGCCGAGGCGCTGTCGCGCAACCTCAGCCACGGGGAGCAGAAGCTCCTCGACATCGGCCTGGCGCTGGCGCTCGACCCCAAGGTGCTGCTCCTCGATGAGCCCACGGCCGGCATGGGCGCCGAGGAACGCTGGCGGATGATCGAGAAGGTCCACGCCCTGTGGGAGGCCTCGGACCTGACCGTGATCTTCATCGAGCACGACATGGACATCGTGTTCCAGATCGCCCAGCAGATCGACGTGCTCAGCTACGGCCAGGTGCTCGCCAAGGGGACGCCCGACGAGATCAAGCGCAACCAGGACGTGATCGACGCCTACCTGGGCCAGGATCACCACCACGCCGTGACGGAGGGCGCCTGATGGCCGAGACAGCCACGCTGGAGACGCGCGCCGCCGAGGCGGGCGCGCCGCTGCTCGAGGTCGAGCATCTCGACGTCTACTATGGCGCGAGCCAGATCCTCTTCGACCTCGGCCTCTCGGTCGGCGAGGGGCACACGGTCGCCCTGCTGGGCCGCAACGGCGCGGGCAAGTCGACCACCTTCAAGGCCATCGCCGGCATCGCGCCGCCGCGGCGCGGCTCGGTCCGTCTGCGGGGGCGGGAGATGGCGGGCCAGCCCCCCCACCGGATCGCCCGCGCC
Source organism: Albimonas marina (assembly GCF_029223255.1). Classification (GTDB taxonomy): domain Bacteria; phylum Pseudomonadota; class Alphaproteobacteria; order Rhodobacterales; family Rhodobacteraceae; genus Albimonas. Next base: position 650,071 of record NZ_JARHUC010000003.1, on the reverse strand, counting down.
GGCATCGGCTACGTCCCCGAGGACCGGCAGGTGTTCCCCGAGCACTCCGTCGAGGACAACCTCCTGATCGGCGAGAAGAAGGGCGCCACCGGCAAGCGCGACTGGACGCTGGAGCGGGTCTACGACGTGTTCCCGATCCTCGCGGGCATGAAGGGGCGCATGGCGGGCCGCCTCTCGGGCGGCGAGCAGCAGATGCTGACCATCGCCCGCACCCTGATGGGCAACCCCGACCTGGTGCTGCTGGACGAGCCGTCCGAGGGCCTCGCCCCGATCATCGTGGCCGAGATCGGCAAGCTGATCGCCACCCTGCGCGGGATGGGCGTGACGATCCTGATGGCCGAGCAGAACATGCACTTCTGCCTCGCCGTCGCCACCCACGCCGCGGTGATCGACAAGGGCGTGGTGGTCTATCGCGACACCATCGCAGGACTGAAGGCCAACCGGGAGATAACCGACCGCTACCTCTCGATCTGAGCCCGGCCTCTCCCGCCCTTCGCCGCCTCGGCCCCGGGCTAGGCCCGACCGGCTCGGCATCGCGCCCCGGGCTCGGCCCGGGGCGTCTCCCGCCATCGGCCGCCTCGCCTCTGCGCTCCGGGCTTGACCCGGGGCCCCTCCCGCCATTGGCCGCTGGGCGTCTCGTCGTGATCGGCGCGCGGGCCGTGGGCGCGAGGTCCCGGGTCAAGCCCGGGGCAAGGTCTCCGCTGCGCGGCGGGCGCGCTCATCCCCCCGCGCCGTCTCCGCTCCTGCCGTCTCCGCCCCTCCCGGCGCCTACAGCGCCCCGACCCGCTCCAGCACCTTTCGCACCGCCTCGACCTGATCGGGGGTCAGCGGCGACTGGGGCGGGGCGGGGTCGCCGCAGTCGAAGCCCTGAAGCCGCAGGCCCGCCTTCACCGCGCCCGCCAGGTTGTAGCGCGCGAAGACCTGGTTCACCGCCCACAGCTCGCGCTGCAGATCCATCGCCTCGGCCCAGGCGCCGGCCTCGCACAGCTCGAACAGGCGCACGCTCTGGCGCGGGATCAGGCAGGACGGACCCGCCAGCCACCCCCGCCCCCCGATCAGCATCACCGCCGTGGTCACGTGCGACGAGGCCGCGAACACCCCGATCCGCCCCTCGCAGCGGTTCAGGATCGACAGCAGCCGCCCGGTGTTGGTCGAGGCGTCCTTGACGAAGACGATGTCGGGATGGCGCGACAGCGCCTCGATCGCCTCCAGCGACAGGTCCGAGCGCTGGAAATTGGGGTTGGTGTAGAGCGTCGTGGGCACCCCCGCCGCATCGGCGACGGCGGTGAAATAGGCGACCACCCCGGCCTCGGAGACCGGGAAATACGCCTCGAGCACCGCCAGGATCCCGTCGGCGCCCAGCTCCACCCAGCGCCGCGCCTGGGCGACCGCGTCATGGGTCGAGGTGGCCGCGACGCCGGCGATCACCGGAACCCGGCCGGCCGCGGCCGCGACGGTCGTCGCCACCACCCGCTCCTTCGCCGCGAAGTCGAGATAGGCGAACTCCCCCGTCGAGCCCAGCGGCGTCAGCCCGTGCACCCCGGCCCCGATCAGGTGGTCGCTCAGGCGCGCCAGGGCCCCCTCGTCCACCGCGCCCTCGGCGGTCAGCGGCGTGGGCAGATAGGGCACGACGCCCCGCAGCTCCCGGACGCGGTCGCTCATGCGATCCTCCCCTGCATTCGTCCCGCCCCGGCGGCTCCGGGGTCTTCCCCCCAAGCCAGAGCAGGCGGGCGGGGGGCGGTCAAGCGGAGCGCTCCGCGAGGCGGCGCCGCGAACGGCGAAGGGCCGCGCCTGTCCGGCGCGGCCCCCGCTCGGTTCCCGATGCGCGTCCGCTCAGACGAAGGCGAAGGACTCCGCCTCCAGCGAGGCCGCGGTCACCCCCTGCAGGGTCACGTCCCAGCCCTCGCCCAGCGCGATCAGCACGCCGTCGTCGGCGTCGCTGATCGCCGCGGACAGCGCCTCGAAATCGGCGAAGGCCTCGGCCGAGACCGCCAGCCGGTCGCCCTCCGAGGCGTCGAAGTCGAGGATCACGTCATGCCCGCCGCCGTCGACGAAGTCGAAGCGGTCGCCGCCGCGACCGCCCTTCAGCACGTCGTCGCCCTCGCCGCCGATCAGCCGGTCGGCGCCCTTGCCGCCGTAGAGCCGGTCGTCGCCGTCGCCGCCCTCCAGCCGGTCGCGCCAGGCGTTGCCGCGCAGCACGTCGTCGCCGTCGCCGCCATAGAGGCGGTCCTTCGCGCCGCCGCCCCGCAGCACGTCGTCGCCCGCGCCGCCGAAGGCCTCGTCCTGCAGGTCGCCGCCGGTGAAGCGGTCGGCCCCCTCGCCCCCCTGGAAGGACAGCGAATAGCCCGACAGAAGCGACGTGATCGCCTCGGCGTCGCCGGTCTGCGCGGCGGAATAGAGCGCGTAGACCGGGTTGGTCTCGGCGTCCGACCCCGCCCCCGGCTCGAGCGAGAGGCCCAGGCCCGAGATCGTGACCGCAGCGTCCAGGCCCGTCACCTCGCCCGCCTCGCCGGTCCCCTGCTCGCCGCTCGTCTCGCCCTCGACCCAGTCGCCGAAGACGATGGCGTCGATGGCGCCCGAGATGCCGTGGCCGAAGGCGGGGCCGTTGTGGATGAAGTCGTAGGCGAGCTCCGCCCCCTCCAGCAGCACCGAGGCCGAGGCCGCCTCGTCGGTTCCCGCCGTCTCGTAGGAGACCAGAACCTGGCTGCCGTTCATGTAGTAGGTGCCGCCGAAGGCGCTGTCCGGCTCGCCCCCGTAGAAGGCGGTCGAGCCGTCTTCGAGCGCCGCGAAATAGTCGGCGAGGTAGTCGTCGAAGTTCACGCCGCCCGCGGCGGCGACGTCGACGGTGACGTAATCGGTTCTGGCCATGATGGCGCCCCTTTTCCCGGCCGGTCCCGGGGACCGGCGCGCGTCTGATGCAGGATCCGTTGGAGATCGGGTCGTCTGCTGGCTGGCGCTTGGGGTCCCAGGGCGCGGGACGGCGGCTCGTGCGGGCTTCGACCTGGCTCCGTGGTTAACGACCCCCGCGCGGGGATGCAACGCCGACGTCGGGCCGCCCCGCCGTCCGCGAATGTTCTCATATTCGAAACCGATCGGAGCCTACGGCGGGCTTGTTCGCCGCGACGGAGGAGTTAGGTGTGGGGGGCGAACCTGATGCCGCATCCAGCCGAGGGGCCCCCCATGCTTCGTCTCGCCATCGTCACCGCCTCCACCCGCCCGGGCCGCAACGGCGCCGCCGTCGCCAAGTGGTTCGCCGAGGCCGCCCGCGCCCACGGCGGCTTCGAGATCGTGGAGGTCGACCTCGCCGACCACGACCTGCCCGTCTACGACGAGCCGAAGCATCCCCGCATGCAGGACTACCAGCACGAGCACACCCGGCGCTGGTCGGAGGTGATCGGCGCCGCCGACGCCTTCGTGTTCGTGACGCCGGAATACAACTACGGCCCCACCCCGGCGCTGCTGAACGCCTTCACCTACCTCGCCAAGGAATGGGGCCGGAAGGTCTGCGGCTTCGTCTCCTACGGCGGCGTCTCGGGCGGCCTGCGCGGCGTGCAGGCGATCAAGCCGATCTTCGCCACCGCGAACCTGATGTGCATCGCCCAGCAGGTCACGATCCCCTTCGTGTTCGAGCAGCTCAAGGACGGCGTCTTCACTCCGACGGGCCCGAACACCGAGGCCGTGGGCCCCATGCTGGACGAGCTTCAGGCCTGGGCCGGCGCGCTGAAGACCATCCGCTGAGCGCCCGGCGCGGCGGGGCGCAGGACGCCCGCCGCGCCGCCGCGGCTGGCAATGCCCGGCCGGGAAGGCTAGATGGGCGCGATCCCAGCGCCCATCGCGCCCCCCTGAGCGACCCGGACCCTTGACCGATCCCGACGCCCCCCAGCCCTCCGCGCGCCCCGATCCGCTCAGGCCCGACCCCCTGCGGCCCGACGCGGTGATGGCCCCGCCGAAGACGGCGAAGGAGGCGAAGCGCCAGGCCCGCCGCCTGCGCGCGCAGGAGCGGTGGGAGACCTCGCTCGAAAGCCCCCGCGCCCGGCTGCGCGCCTGGCTCGACATGCTCTTCGTCGACCATGGCGTGATCCGCGCGGTCTACCTCAACCTGCATCCCGTCGGCCCCGACGCGTTCCGCGCCGCCCAGCCCCTGCCCGGGCAGATCGCCCGCCTCGCCCGCCGCTCGGGCCTCAAGGCGGTGATCTCGCTGCGCGGCGGGGTGCTGCACGGCTCCTACCCGCTGGAGCGCGAGGTCTGCGAGGCCGAGGGCCTGGTCTTCACCCGCGCCGTCCTGCGCTCCCGCGGGCTGCCCAGCCGGGAGGAGTTCGCGGCGCTCGAGACCCTGATCGCCGAAACCCCGACCCCCGTCCTCTTCCACTGCAAGTCGGGCGCCGACCGCGCCGGCTTCATGGCCGCCCTGTGGATGATCCTGCACGAGGGACGCTCCGCAGCCGAGGCGGCCGGGCAGCTCTCGCTCCGCTACGGGCATCTCTCCCACGGGCCCACCGGCGTGCTCGACCGTTTCTTCGCCGAGGCGGTGGCGGCCGAGGCCCGAGGCGTGCCCTTCCGCGTCTGGATCGAGACCGAATACGACCGCGAGGCCATCGAGACCGCCCACCGCGCCCAGGGCCGCCGGGGCCTGGTCGAGCGGATCTCCGGCTGGATCACCGACCGCCTCCTGCGCCGCGAGTGACCCCGAGAGGCCGTGCCGCGAAGGCGCTATCTTTTGGATAGCGCTTCCGTCGCCGGTCGATTCCCTTGGAAAAGCAATGACCTAGCCGCACCAAGGCCGAAAGCCGGGGCCCGGGCGTCAGTTCGCCGGCCGGTCGCCCTGCACCAGCTCGACCTCGGCGCCGCCCTCCAGCATCGGCGCCTCGGCGCGCGCGCCGATCACGTCGCCGGGCAGGAACCAGTGGAAGCCGAACAGCGTGGCCGCGCCGGTGGGGATGCGCGCCTCGACCGCCACGCGGTCGCTCATCGAGACGCTGACCGAGACCGCATGGCGCGCCTCGCCCTGCAAGCGCGCCCGCACCCGTCGCGCGGCCTCGCGCGGCGCGATCTCGCCCGCGCCCAGCGACAGCGCGGCCTGGGAGGCGGCGACGCGCAGCTCCGCCTCGGCCCGCAGCACCAGCACGTAATCGGTCAGGGCGAATCCCGCCACCAGCGCCGCCGGCGCCCACAGCGCGGTCTCGGCCCGGGGGACGAAGCGCGCGAGGTCGGCCGGTTTCGGCAGGCGGGAGCGTCGGACGAAGCGGGCGATCGGCGCCATCATGCGGCCGCCCTCACGGCGGCATGATGGACGCCTCCGGCTCGCCGGCCGGCGTGACGCCAGGCGGGGCGCATCGCGACGCTTCCCCGCGTCCCGACGTGCGCGACCGACCCCCGGTCGCATGCCCTGCCCGCTTTCGCGCGAACCCAATGCCGGAACCGAACCGTGGTCCCGCCGCGCGCGACGCTCGAGGTCGAAGCGACGTCCCGGCCGATGCCGGTCGCCGCGAACCCGTCGCGTTCCATGCTGCACCTCCCCCCGCGCCCCTCCCCAGACGGGCGCGGCTTGGCGTGGCGTCATCTGGGGATCGGGATAAATGAACCTTACGTGAAGATCAAGTTATATTCTCGTTCATATTGGAAGAAAACCGACGCGCAGACAAGGCCGCGGCGGGCGCGCCCCGCCCGGCCCCCGAACCGCCGGGCGGACGCCCCTCGCGCCCGCGCCCGGCGCCCCGCCGCGCCGAATCCGGCGCCCCGTCCGAAGCGCCCCCGCGCCCCCCGCCGCGGTCCGGGCGCGGCGCATGAAAAAGCCCGCCGCGCTCCGGGTGGAGCGCGGCGGGCGATGGCGTCAGGGACGCCGGATCAGAACGGCAGCTTCATGCCCGGCGGCAGGGGCAGGCCCTCGGCGGCCTTGGCCATCTCGGCCTGGGCGGCCTCGGCGGCGCGCTCCTGGGCGGTCTTGATGGCGGCGACCACCAGGTCCTCGACCGCCTCGCGGTCCTCGGGCACGAAGAGGGAGGGGTCGATGGACAGCCGCTTCAGCTCGCCCTTGCCCGTCACCCAGGCCTTGACCATCCCCGCGCCGGCGTCGCCCTCGACCTCCAGCGCCTCGACCGCGGCCTGGGCCTCGGCCATCTTGGTCTGGAACTCCTGCGCCTTGGCCATCATCTTGGCCATGTCGCCAAGGTTCCCAAGTCCCTTCAGCATGATGTCGTCCTTTCTTCAGGCGGAGCGTCGGCCTCTCCCGCCCATCCATGTCCTGCCGGGGCGCCTCGCGGCCTAGTCGCCGTCGAACGCGTCCACCGGCTCCCATCCGTCCCAGTCCTCGTCCTCGGGGGTCTCCTCCCATTCGGGCGCGGTCTGGGTCTCCTCCGGCTCCTCCGACGCGCCGAAGGCGCGGGTGGCGAGGATCTCGGCCCCCGGAAAGGCCGCGATGGCGGCCGCGACCAGGGGATGCTCCTTCAGGCGGGCGTGCAGGTCGTCGCGCTCGGCGGCCTCGCGCTCGCGCACCGTGGGGGCGCCGCCGCCCGATTCCACCGCCACCATCCAGCGCGAGCCGGTCCAGGCCATCAGCCGCTGGGCGAGGTCGGAGGCGAGGCTCTCGGGCGCGTCATGGGCGGGTTCGAAGACGATGCGCCCGGGCTGGTAGGAGACCAGGCGCACATGCGCCTCCAGCTCCACCAGCAGGCGGGCGTCGCGCTTGTCGCGCACCAGCTCCAGCACCGCCTCGAAGGTGGTCAGGGCGGCCACGGCCTCGGGCAGCGGCGGCGCCTCGCGCCGCGCCACGTCGGGCGAGGCCGCGGCCAGCGTCGGGCGCGGCGCGCTCTGGGCGCGGGGCGCGGCGGCGGTGGCGGGCGCATGGGCGGGCGTCGCCGCCCCCCCGTTCGCCGCCGCGCGCATCTCGCCGCCCTGCCCGCCGGATGGCGCGCCCATGGCCGGTCCCGCCGAAGGCCCGCCGCCGCCCGGCCCCGCCGGCGCCGGGGCGCCGGGGCCCGCGGGGGCGCCGCCCTGCTCGGTCAGCCGGCGCACCAGGTCCTCGGGGCTCGGCAGGTCGGCCACGTGGGTCAGGCGGATGATCGCCATTTCGGCGGCCATCATCGGGTTGGGGGCGCCCGCGGCCTCCTCCATCGCCTTGAGCAGCATCTGCCAGGCGCGGGCCAGCGGGCGCAGGCCCAGCCGGGCGGCGAAATCGCGGGCGCGGGCCTGCGCCTCGGGGCCCGCGGTGGGATCCTCGGCGGCCTCCGGCGTGACCTTGGCGATCGAGATCCAGTGCGTCACCTCCGCCAGGTCCCGCAGCACCGCCAGCGGATCGGCGCCGGCCGCATACTGCTCCGACAGCTCCGCCAGCGCGCCCGCGCAGTCGCCCTTCATCACCGTCTCGAAGAGGTCCAGAACCCGCCCGCGGTCGGCGAGGCCCAGCATCGCGCGCACCTCCTCGGCCGAGGTCTCCCCCGCGCCGTGGGCGATCGCCTGGTCGAGCAGCGAGAGCGCGTCGCGCACCGAGCCCTCGGCCGCCCGCGCGATCAGCGCCAGCGCGTCCTCGGCGACCTTCGCGCCCTCCATCCGGCAGATCTTCGCCAGGTGCGCGATCATCACCTCCGGCTCGATCCGGCGCAGGTCGAAGCGCTGGCAGCGCGACAGCACCGTCACCGGCACCTTGCGGATCTCGGTGGTGGCGAAGATGAACTTCACATGCTCGGGCGGCTCCTCCAGCGTCTTGAGCAGCGCGTTGAACGCGCTGGTCGAGAGCATGTGGACCTCGTCGATGATGTAGACCTTGTAGCGCGCCGAGGCCGCGCGGTAACGCACCGACTCGATGATCTCGCGCACGTCGCCGACGCCGGTGCGCGAGGCCGCGTCCATCTCCAGCACGTCGACATGGCGGGATTCGGCGATGGCGCGGCAGGGCTCGCAGACGCCGCAGGGGGCGACGGTGGGCCCGCCCTGCCCGTCGGGCCCGATGCAGTTCAGCCCCTTGGCGACGATGCGCGCGGTGGTGGTCTTGCCCACGCCGCGCACGCCGGTCAGCACGAAGGCATGGGCGATGCGGTCGGTCTCGAAGGCGTTGCGCAGGGTGCGCACCATCGCCTCCTGCCCGATCAGGTCGGCGAAGGTCTGCGGGCGATGCTTGCGCGCCAGGACCTGATAGGCGGCGCCCTCGGCGGAGGGGAGGCTCATCGGCGGCGGGGCGGCGTCGTCGGCCATGCGCTCCCTCTCGGGCGGGTGGGATCGTGGGGTCCTCGCCCTGCCGGGCCCTGGCGGCCGTGCGGACGGGCGGGCGCGCCCGCGGTTCAGAGGGTAAGGACCGCGGGGGGCCGCCGCAAGGCGCCCCGTCCCCGCGGGGCGGCCGTCGCCGCGGAACGGGCGCCGCTCCGGAGCTTAGAGCCCGCGGCGAGACCCTCGGAAACGACGAAGCCGCCCCCGGGGGAGCGGCTTCGCTGGGTGAGAGGCTGAACGCGACCCAAGCGGGACTCGTTACGGCTGCTTCCTTCCGGACCTGACCGGGTTGGCGAGGCGCTCGCCCACGCCAACCTCTCGAGACGCGAGATACGTCGAGCGCCGCCCGGTTTCAACCCCCTCGCATCGCCCGCCCGCGTCGCAGTCGGTCGCGCCCCCGCGCATGCCGAAGAAATCGGATGCCCCCGTTTGCGCCGCCCCGCCTCCGCTGGCCCGCCTCCATCACCCCATGCGCCCGCCCGCCGGCCCGCGCCCGCCCGCCGAACGCACCGCCGCGAGCGCCTGTTCTTCGGAGCCGTCCGTCGCTGATGCCGTAAAGAGCGAGTCGGGGGGAGGGGTCCAGGATCGCGAAGCGACCCCCGAAGGGGGCTTGTCCTTGACCCCTCCCCCCGACTCGCTCAGGCATCGTCAGCGACGGACGGATCCGAAGGACAGGCGCGGCCCTGTTCTTTGGTGGGTTCCCGAAGCTCCCCCGCGCGCAGCGCGCAAGCCGAGCGAGCCCCGCCTCGCGAGGCCCTCGCCCCAAGCGCAGCACCCGCCCCGCGCCGCGGGCCGAACGCCCCCCATGGGCGGGCCCCCCGACGCGGCGCCCCCTCCCGCACGCTCCGGCTTGCCCCCGCCGCCCCCCGCGGTCCATAGAGTCCCCCAAACAAAGGTTTGCGCCGAGGGGAGGCCGCCCAAGATGCCCGATCCGATCATCCCGGAAGAGACCATCGCCTTCGCCGGCGGGACCCGCGACCGCGCGGACCGCATGCGCGGCGACGCCGCCCTGATCCGGCGCTTCTGGAACGATCCCGAGGCGCGGGTGCTGCCGATGTGGCGGGGCAAGCCGCTGCTGGTCGCGGACGGCGCGGACCTGGGCCTGGGCTGGCTGCCCTCCGATTCCCCGATGCTGGAGGTGGCGAAGGAGACGCCGGTGTTCCTCGGCCTCGAGGATGCGGGCGGGCGTCCCTGCGGGCGCTTCGCCCTCGACGTCTCCGCCTGGGAGGATCCCGCCGCCCCCGACGGCCCGCCGGGCACGTTCCGCGACGAGACGGTGAACCGCCACCCCGACCTGCCCGACACCCACGCCTTCCTCGACCTGCGCCAGGAGATGGCGCGCCTGTCGGTGCAGGACGCGGCGGACGCCTCGACCGCCAAGGGCGTGCTGGAATGGCACCGCTCGCACCGCTTCTGCTCGCGCTGCGGCCAGCCCTCGGCGATGGTCCACGCCGGCTGGCGGCGCGAATGCCCCGCCTGCGGCGCCCAGCATTTCCCGCGCACCGACCCGGTGGTGATCATGCTGATCACCCGCGGCTCTAAGGTGCTGGTGGGCCGCCAGACGATGTGGCCGCGGGGCATGTGGTCCCTGCTCGCGGGGTTCATGGAGCCGGGCGAGACGCTCGAGGCCGCCGTGCGCCGCGAGGTGGACGAGGAGGCGATGATCCGGGTCGGCCGGGTGATCTACGTGGCCTCCCAGCCCTGGCCCTTCCCCGCTTCGCTGATGATCGCCTGCGCGGGCGAGGCGCTGGACGAGGACATCCGCATCGACCCGGCCGAGCTGGAGGCCGCGATGTGGGTCGAGAAGGACGAGATGCGCGAGGCGCTGGCCGGCCGGCATCCGCAGATCGCCCCCGCCCGCGCCGGCGCCATCGCCCGCTCGGTGCTCGAGGCCTGGGTCGACGGCCGGGTGCCCGAGTTCCGCTGAGCCCCGGCGCGCCGTCTCGTCGCCGGGCCCTCCCGTCTCCGCGCCGTCGCGCGGAGGCGCCGCGTCGACCGTCGCGCCCCGGGCTCGCGTCTCGCCCGCGGCGCGCGGCAAGGGCCTGCGCCGGCCGCTCCCGTCTCCCGCCGGTTTCCGACGCGCAGCCGTCCCCGGATCGCAGGGCGCCCCGCGCGCCCCTTCGGCGACGGGTCGTCCGGGCGCAGCGCCCGCCCTGCGCCGCGGGCGCGAGGCCGGGACCTGCGCGACGTCCGCCGCGGCGCTCGGCAAGCGGGGAGCGGGGAGCGGGGAGCGGGGAGCGGGGAGCGGGGAGCGGGGTCCCTCGCCTGGATGCGCGCTCGCGTCGACCCCGTCGCGCCTGGCCGTCGAACTGCGGCGCCCTGACGCATCGGGGGTTCCCCCGTCGGCTCATCTCCCTTACGTTGCGTTCCCGGCCGGCGCCTGCGCCGGACCCGCTCCGGCGCGCCGGCCCTCCGCATGAGCCAATCTGGGAGGATGCGACATGCGCATGGAAGACGTCGAACTTCAGGCCCGCGCGCTCTTCGACGAACTCGGCCCCCGCGCCATCGCCACCGCGGCGCAACGGGCCGCCCAGCTCGAAAGCGAAGGCGACCGCGAGGAAGCCAGCAACTGGCGCCGCATCCAGCAGCGCCTGACCGAGAAGCGCGGCGCGCGCCAGAGCTGACGCCGCCGCGCCAGAGCTGTCGACTACGCTTGCGTCCTGAAATGCGAGGCGGACCTCCGGGTCCGCCTCTTTTCCTGCGCGGTCAGTGGGAATGCTCCGCAGCGGGTTCGAAGGACCGGGCTCATCCTGCCCGCCCCGCGCCGCCGAGCGACCGCCGGATGCGCTCGCTCGGAGCCTCGGAGCGGCTCGCAGCCGCCCGGCATCGCGAACCGACCTGAACGCTCATGCGTAGGGGCGCGGCGCGGACGCCGCAGGCTGACGCGTCCCCGGGCGCACGGCGCCGTCGGAGCGCCGCGCCCTACGAAGGATCGCGGCGCGCGCGGGGCGAGGCGAAGCCCGCTCTCCGCCCCGCCGCCGGGCGCCGGGCACCACGCCGCCCCGGAATCGAAAGAGCCGCCCCGGGGGGCGGCTCCTGCAGATCCGGCGCTCAGCGTCGGGATCAGTTCTGAAGCGTCGCCAGGTAGGCGATCAGGTCGGCGCGGTCGTCGGCCTTCTTCAGACCCGCGAAGCCCATGGCGGTGCCCGGAGCGACGCCCTTGGGGTTCTCGAGGAAGTGGAACAGGTTCTCCTTGGTCCAGGTGTCGCCCACCTGAAGCAGGGCGCCCGAGTAGCCGAAGCCGTCCACCGCGTCGACCGCGCGGTCCACCACGCCGTCGAGGTGCGGGCCGGTGCCGTTAGAGCCGTCCACCTTGTGGCAGGCCTTGCACTTGCCGAAGATGCGCTCGCCGCGGCTGGGATCGCCGGCGGCCAGCAGCGCGGCCACGTCGACTTCCTGCTCCTCGCCGCCGCCGGCCTCTTCGACCTCCAGCGCGTAGGCGTAGTGATGCTCGTCCCCGTGAGAGGCGGGGTGGAAGATCAGGTCGGCGAAGAACTGAACGCCGAGATAGACCAGAAGCGCGCCCACGCAGGCGCCGACGATCTTGTTGATCTCCATCGTGTCCATAACGGTCCAGACCCCTTTTCGTTCCTTGCCCGGCGCTCGCGTCGTGTATCGCTCGAGGCCCGTTTCGCCCCCCTCCCGGGGCCGGCGCGCGGATGCCGCGGCCGGCCGGCGAGGCGCGGCTGGGTGAGCGATCTCCTACCCGCTTCCCGCCGCCCCCCGCAAGGCGTATAAGGCGCGACCCATTGACCGGAGAAAGCTTTCTCTCGGGCGCGCCCGCGCCCGCGGGACCGCACGGAGCTCATGACAGACGCCCACGACCGCACCGACCGGACCCCGGAGATCTCGCCCGAGAAGACCGTCGAGAAGATCGCCTTCCAGGGGGAGCCGGGGGCCTATTCGCACCTCGCCTGCAAGCAGGAGCACCCCGAGCTCGAGCCCCTGCCCTGCCAGACCTTCGAGGAGGCCATCGCCGCGGTGAAGACGGGCGAGGCGAAGCTCGCCATGCTGCCGGTGGAGAACTCCACCTACGGCCGCGTCGCCGACATCCACGCGCTGCTGCCCGGCTCGGGCCTGTTCATCATCGGCGAGACCTTCGTGCCGGTCGCGATCCAGCTGATGGGGCCGAAGGGCGCCAAGCTTTCGGACGTGAAGTCGGCGATGAGCCACACGGTCCTGCTGGGCCAGTGCCGCGAGTTCCTGGCCGAGCACCGGATCCGCGCGATCACCGGCGCCGACACCGCCGGCTCCGCCCGCCAGGTGTTCGAGGCGAACGACCCGACCCAGGCCGCGCTCGCCTCCGAGCTCGCCGCCGAGATCAACGGGCTCGAGATCCTCGCGCGCGACGTGCATGACAACAAGCACAACGCCACCCGCTTCCTGGTGATGTCGCGCCAGAAGGTCGAGGCCGAGCCTGCGACGCCGAAGGTCCTGACCACGTTCATCTTCCAGGTCCGCAACGTGCCCGCCGCGCTCTACAAGGCGATGGGCGGCTTCGCGACCAACGGCGTGAACATGGTCAAGCTCGAGAGCTACATGGTCGACGGCTCCTTCACCGCGACCCAGTTCCTCGCCGACATCGAGGGCCACCCCGACGATCCCGGCGTGCGCAACGCGATGGAGGAGCTGGCCTTCTTCACCTCCTACCGCCGCATCCTGGGCGTCTACCCCGCCCACCCCTACCGCGAGGCGGTCCGCCTGATCGTCTGAGCGGCCCGCGGCGCCCCCGCCGCCGATCCGGCCGCGCGCCGGTCCCGGGCGAGGGAGGCGCCGCGGCCGCCGTCGCGCCCGCCCCGGCGCCTCGCCCGCGGCGCAGGGCGGGCGGCGGTCCCGGCCCCGCCGTCTCCGCCCGCGGCCGTCGCGCCGGGCGCCCCGTCCGCCGCGCGCCGCGGGCGGAGCGGTCGGGCCGGGGGCGAGGGTCGACGCGGCGCCTGCGCGTCCGGCCGGGCGCGCGGCGCGCAAGAAAAAGGGGCGGGGCCGTCGCGCGGCCCCGCCCCTTGTCGCCCGGAGGCTCGGTCCGGCCTCAACCGAACATGAAGTCGTGATGGTCGAGGTCGCCGATGTCGGCATCCTTGATGCGCACCAGCATGTCGCCGTCGAACTTCACCACCACGTCGCCGTTGGCCTTCTCCTTCAGGGTCAGGTCGGCGAAGCCGTCGGCATTGCCGGCCACGTGGAACGAGTCCTCGTCGTCGGTGAAGTCCACGACCTTCGCCTTGCCGCCGGCGCCGATCAGGAAGGTGTCGTCGCCGTCGCCGCCGATCAGCCGGTCCTTGCCCAGGCCGCCGTCGAGCACGTCGTCGCCATCGCCGCCGAACAGCGCGTCGCTGCCCTTGCCGCCGAACAGGAAGTCGTCCGCGCCGCCGCCGATCAGCAGGTCGGCGCCGGAATTCCCGTAGAGCTCGTCGGCGAAGCCCCCGCCGCGCAGCTCGTCCGAGCCCGAGCCGCCCATCAGCACGTCCGAGCCCTTGCCGCCGTCGAGGTAGTCCTTGCCGTTGCCGCCCGAGAGCCAGTCGCCCCCCCAGCCGCCGTGCATCTCGTCCTTGCCGTTCTCGCCGACCAGCTTGTCGGCGCCGTCGCCGCCTTCCAGCAGGTCCTTGCCGTTGCCGCCCTGCAGGAGGTCGTCGTCGTCGCCGCCGTAGAGCGCGTCCTTGCCGTTGCCGCCGAACAGGCGGTCGTCGCCCTGCCGGCCCCAGAGGGAATCGTGGCCGTTCTCGCCATGCAGGCGATCGTCGTTGTCGAGGCCGTAGACGGAATCGTGTCCGTTGCCGGCGAACTCGACGATGGGATCATGCTTGGGGTCGGCCATGGGGCGGCTCCTCTTCTTCTGTCTTGCACGCAGTCGGGGCTGGGGCGCCCGGTCGTCCTGCGAAAGGGGGGCGACCCCGCAAGGGCCGCCGATGCTTATGAACTTGCATCGCGAGACGGCCGGCCAAGGGCGGGAACGTGTCCCATCCCGGACCATTCGGCGCCCGGTTCCGCCTCATTCACGCTTGTCGCGCCCGTCCGGCCGCGCCGCCGCCGCGGGGCGGGACCCCCTCCCGCGATTGACACTTGCCGCGCGACTTGGTCCCGTCCCCCCAACCAGATTCAGGAGGAGCCCGACCCGCCATGACCCGCCTTGCAGACGCCCTGTCCCTGACGCGCGGACCCGCCTGGAAGAACCGCTTCATGCTGGCGCCGCTGACCAACCAGCAGAGCCACGCCGACGGCACGCTTTCGGACGACGAATACCGCTGGCTGACCCTGCGCGCGCAGGGCGGCTTCGGGCTGACCATGACCTGCGCCGCCCATGTCCAGCCCTCGGGCAACGCCTTCGCGGGCCAGCTCGGCATCTTCGGGGACCAGCACCTCGAGGGGCTGACGCGCCTCGCCGACGGGATCCGCGCGGCGGGCTCCGTCTCCTCCGTCCAGCTCCATCATGGGGGCATGCGCTGCCCCAAGACGCTGGTGGACGACGTGGTCGCCCCCTCCGACGACGCCGAGACCGGGGCCCGCGCCCTGACCACGGCCGAGGTCGAGCAACTGCGCGACGACTTCATCGCCGCCGCCGTGCGCGCCCAGAAGGCGGGCTTCGACGGGGTCGAGATCCACGGCGCGCATGGCTACATCCTCTGCGCCTTCCTCTCGACCCAGTACAACCGTCGCGACGACCGGTACGGCGGCGCGCTGGAGAATCGCGCCCGCCTGACGCTCGAGATCCTCGACGGCATCCGCGCCGCCTGCCGTCCGGACTTCCAGGTGGGCCTGCGCCTGTCGCCCGAGCGCTTCGGGATGGAGCTGGCCGAGATCCGCGACCTCGCCGCCGAGGTGATGGCGGGCGGCAAGCTCGACTATCTCGACATGTCGCTGTGGGACGTCTTCAAGAAGCCCATGGACGAGGGCTTCGCCGAGCGCGACCTGCTGGGCTGGTTCACCGACCTGCCCCGCCACGGCACGAAGCTGGGCGTGGCCGGCAAGCTGATGACCGCCGCCCAGGCGCAGGAGACGCTGGACCGCGGCTGCGACTTCGCCGTGATCGGGCGCGCCGCGATCCTGCGCCACGACTTCCCCGACCGGGCGATCGCCGACGCGGGTTACGTCTCGCCGGCCACCCCGGTCTCGGAGGCGCACCTGCTGGCCGAGGGTCTGTCGCCCTCCTTCGTGCAGTACATGCGCAACTGGAAGGGCTTCGTGGAAGAGGCCGAGTCGGCCGCCTGAGCCGACCGCCCTCCCCCCTCGCGGCCCCGCCCCCGGGCGACCGCGAGGGGGGGCGCGCGCTCACGTCCTCGCGGGTGCGCTTGAACTGGAGGGGGGCGCGGCCTAACCCTTTAGAGGACGGAGACAAGGGAGATCCGCCGATGCCGCAGCGCCCCGCCGACAGACGCCCCGCAGCCCTGACCGACGCCGCCCCGGCGCGGGCGGACGCGGCCCGCGGCGCGACGCCGGCCGAGACGCTCGCGATCCGGGCGCCCCACGCGCTGTCGCGCCGCGAGCTCGCCTTCGGCTTCGCCGCCTTCGGCGCCGCGATCGGCCTCGCGCCGCGCGCCCTGCGCGCCGCCTCGGGCGACGCCCCCGCCGGCGCCGCCCCGGCCGCGAACGCGGACGGCGTGATCGTCTCCCACGGCATCTCCACCTTCGGGAATCTGAAATACCCGCCCGATTTCAAGCATTTCGACTTCGTGAACCCCGACGCGCCCCAGGGCGGGACCTGGTCGGGCCGCGGGACCTCCGCCTCGAACACCTTCGACAGCCTCAACCCCTTCATCCTCAAGGGCGAGGCCGCGCAGGGCATGGGGGCGCTGTTCGACACGCTGCTGGTCGGCTCCCCCGACGAGATCGACGCCGCCTACGGCCTGCTCGCCGAGACCCTCGAATATCCCGAGGACCGCTCCTGGGTGCTGTTCCGCCTGCGCCCGGAGGCGCGGTTCTCCGACGGCTCCCCCGTCACCGCCGAGGACATCAAGTTCACCTTCGAGGCGCTGCGCGACCAAGGCCACCCGTCCTACCGCATCCAGTATCGCGACATCGAAAGCGCGACGGTGGTCGAAGACCTCGCGATCCGCTTCGACTTCAAGCCCGGCGTCGCCACCCGCGACCTGCCCGCGATCGTGGGTGGCCTGCCGGCGCTGTCGAAGGCCTGGTGGGCGGAGCGCGACTTCTCCGCCTCCACGCTCGAGCCGATGCTGGCGTCGGGCCCCTACGAGGTCGAGCGCGCCGAACCCGGCCGCCGGATCATCTACCGCCGGCGCGCCGACTACTGGGGCGCGGACCTGCCGGTGAACGTGGGCGGCAGCAACTTCGACCGCTACGTGTTCGAGTACTTCAAGGACTACACGGCCGCCTTCGAGGCCTTCAAGGGCGGCGCCTTCACCTTCCATGAAGAGTTCTTTTCGAAGACCTGGGCCACGGAATACAACTTCCCCGCCCTCCAGAAGGGCTGGGTGAAGCAGGACCAGATCCCCGACGGGCGCCCCTCGGGCACCCAGGGCTTCTGGTTCAACATGCGCCGCCCCCAGTTCCAGGACCCGCGCGTGCGCGAGGCGCTGAGCCTGGCCTTCGACTTCGAGTGGTCGAACAAGACCCTGTTCTACGGCCTCTACGACCGCACCGTCTCCTTCTTCGGCAACTCGCCCATGGTGGCCGAGGGGATGCCGTCGGAGGCCGAGCTCGCCCTGCTCGAGCCGCTGCGCGACGAGCTGCCGGCGGAGGTCTTCGAGGATCCCGCCTACATGCCCCCCGTCTCCGACGGCTCCGGCTCCGACCGCCGCCTGCTGCGGCGGGCGATGAAGCTGCTCGACGAGGCCGGCTGGACGGTGAAGGACGGCATGCGGGTCAACGCCGAGGGCCAGCCCCTGCGGGTCGAGATCCTCGACGACAGCCCCACGTTCGAGCGGATCATCGGCCCGATGATCGCCAACATGCGCAAGATGGGCGTCGACGCCAGCCTGCGCGTCGTCGATCCCGCCCAGTACCAGCAGCGGCAGGAGGATTTCGACTACGACGTGGTCCCCGGCCGCTTCGTGATGTCGATGACCCCGGGCCAGGGCCTGCGGCCCCTGTTCTCCTCCGAAGCGGCCGACAAGCCGGGCACGCCCAACCTCACCGGCCTCGCCAACCCGGCCGTCGACGCGCTGATCGAGAAGGTGATCGCCGCCGACAGCCGCGAAAGCCTCGACGTGGCGGCCCGCGCGCTCGACCGCGTGCTGCGCGCGCTGCACATCTGGATCCCCAACTGGTACAAGAGCCGGTACAACATCGCCTTCTGGGACGTGTTCGGGCGGCCCGACAGCCCGCCCCCCTACTCCCGCGGCGACGAGTACTGGTGGTGGGACGAGACGAAATACCAGAAGCTCAAGTCGGAGGGCGCGCCGCTGTGACCCCGGAAGAGACCCTGATCCTGATCGGCTTCGCCGGCGCCACCGCCGCCGCGGCCCTGCTCGGCGCCGGACGCCGCCCCGAGCGCGAGCCCATCCGCGTGCCGGTCGACCGGCCGCGCCGCCGCCCCGACACGGCCGAGACCGACCGGACCGACGCCTGAATGGGCGCCTACATCCTTCGCCGCATCCTGCTGATGATCCCGACCCTGTTCGGGATCATGGCGATCAATTTCGCGGTCATCCAGTTCGCGCCGGGCGGCCCGGTGCAGCAGATCATCTCCCAGCTCAACGACCCCTCCTCGGCCACCGACCGCTTCACGGGCGGCGGCGGCGGCGAGGCGGGCGGCGGCGGCGGCGGGCCCGCGAGCTCCGAGTACCGCGGGGCCCAGGGCCTCGACCCCGACTTCATCGCCGATCTCGAGAAGCAGTTCGGCTTCGACCGGCCCCCGCTGGAGCGGTTCGGCCTGATGATCTGGAACTACCTGCGCTTCGACTTCGGCGAGAGCTACTACCGCTCGATCTCGGTCATCGACCTGGTCCTCGAGAAGATGCCCGTCTCGATCAGCCTCGGGCTGTGGACGACGCTGCTGGCCTACCTCGTCTCGATCCCGCTGGGCATCCGCAAGGCGGTGCGCGACGGCACCGTCTTCGACGCTTGGACCTCGGCGGTGGTGGTGGTGGGCTACGCGATCCCGGGGTTCCTGTTCGCGGTGATGCTGCTGATCTTCTTCGCCGGCGGCAGCTACTGGCAATGGTTCCCCTTGCGGGGCCTCGTTTCGGACGGCTTCTGGCAGATGTCGACGGGCGCGCAGATCCTCGACTACTTCTGGCACATCACCCTGCCCGTCATCGCCATGTCGATCTCGGGCTTCGCCACGCTGACGCTGCTGACCAAGAACTCCTTCCTGGACGAGATCCGCAAGCAGTACGTGGTCACCGCCCGCGCCAAGGGCCTGTCGGAGCGCAAGGTCCTCTACGGCCACGTCTTCCGCAACGCCATGCTGATCGTGGTGGCGGGCTTCCCGGCCGCCTTCATCTCGATCTTCTTCACCGGCGCCTTCATCATCGAGATCGTGTTCTCCCTCGATGGGCTCGGCCTGCTGGGCTACGAGAGCATCGTGAACCGCGACTACCCGGTGGTGTTCGGCACGCTCTATCTGTTCTCGATCCTGGGCATGGTGGTGAAGCTGATCTCGGACCTGACCTACGTGTGGATCGACCCGCGCATCGACTTCGAGAGCCGCGAGACATGACCCGGCCCGAGACCCCGCCCGAAACCGTGGCCGCGCTCGACGCGGTCGCCCCGACCGAGACCCCGGCCGGCCCCGCGCCCGCGCCCGCGCTGGTTCCGCCGCCGCGGCGCCGGCTGTTCCAGCTCGACCCCCTGCAGAAGCGGCGCTGGGACAACTTCCGCTCCAACCGCCGGGCCTTCTGGTCGCTGTGGGTCTTCCTGGTCCTGTTCGTCGTCTCGCTGTTCGCCGAGTTCGTGGCCAACGACAAGCCGTTCCTGGTCATGTACCGGGGCGAGGCGATGTTCCCGATCTTCGAGTTCCACCCCGAGACCGACTACGGCGGCGACTTCGAGACCGAGGCCGACTACCGCGCCATCGAGGTGCGCTGCCTGATCCTGACCGGCGGGCTCGACGCCTGCTTCGACGACCCCGAGGGGCTGATCGCCCAGGTCGAGGCCGGCGAGGAGATCGAGGGCGCCCATCCCGGCTCGATCTGGTGGCCGCTGATCCCGTTCAGCTACGACACCATCTCCTACGGGGTTGAGACCGCCCCCTCGCCCCCCGACGCGACCCACTGGCTGGGCACCGACGACCAGGCGCGCGACGTGCTGGCGCGGGTGATCTACGGGTTCCGCATCTCGGTCCTGTTCGGGCTGGCGCTGACCGCGCTTTCGACCGTGATCGGCGTGGTGGCGGGCGCCTCGCAGGGCTATTTCGGCGGCTGGGTGGACCTCACCTTCCAGCGGGTGGAGGAAATCTGGTCCGCCATCCCCACCCTGTTCCTGATCATGATCATCGCCGCGATCATCGAGCCGACCTTCTGGTCGATGCTGATCCTGCTGTCGCTGTTCCAGTGGACCGCGCTGGTGAACGTGGTGCGGGCCGAGTTCCTGCGCGCGCGCAACTTCGAGTACGTCCGCGCCGCCCGCGCGCTGGGCGTCGGGGACTGGACGATCATGTTCCGCCACCTGCTGCCCAACGCGATGGTGGCGACGCTGACGATGATGCCCTTCATCCTCACCGCCTCGATCTCGACGCTGGCGACGCTCGACTTCATCGGCTTCGGCCTGCCGGCCTCCTACCCCTCGCTGGGCGACCTCGCGCTGCAGGGAAAGAACAACCTCCAGGCGCCGTGGCTGGGCTTCACCGCCTTCTTCACCTTCGCCATCATGCTGTCGCTGCTGGTCTTCGTCTTCGAAGGCGTGCGCGACGCCTTCGATCCGCGAAAGGCGTTCCGATGAGCCGCCTCCTCGACGTCCGCGACCTCGCCATCGGCTTCCGCAACCGCGAGGGCGTGAGCCAGGCCGTCCACGGCGTCTCCTTCCATGTCGAGCGCGGAGAGACGCTGGCGCTGGTGGGCGAATCCGGCTCCGGCAAGTCGATCACCGCGCTCTCCACCGTGGGCCTCCTGCCCGACACGGCCGAGGTCTCGGGCTCCGTCCTCTACGACGGCGCCGAGATGGTCGGCGCGCCCGAGCGGGAGCTTCGGCGCGTGCGCGGCAACGACGTCAGCTTCGTCTTCCAGGAGCCGATGACCTCGCTCAACCCGCTCCACACGATCGAGCGCCAGATCGGGGAGAGCCTCGCCCTCCACCAGGGCCTGAGCGGCGCGAAGGCGCGCGAGCGCACGCTGGACCTGATGCGCAAGGTCGGCATCCGCGACCCGGAGGAGCGGCTGGGCGCCTATCCCCACCAGCTCTCGGGCGGTCAGCGCCAGCGGGTGATGATCGCCATGGCGCTCGCCAACGGCCCCCGGCTGCTGATCGCCGACGAGCCGACCACCGCCCTCGACGTCACCATCCAGGCCCAGATCCTCGACCTGCTGAAGCAGCTTCAGCGCGACGAGGGGCTGTCGATGCTGTTCATCACCCACGACCTCGGCATCGTGCGCCGCATCGCCGACCGGGTCGCGGTGATGAAGGACGGCCATATCGTCGAGACGAACGCGACCGCCCCCCTCTTCGCCGACCCCCAGCACGCCTACACCCGCAAGCTGCTGGCGGCCGAGCCGAAGGGGACCGCGCCCCCCGCCCCCGCCGACGCCCCCGTGGTGGTCGAGACGCCGGGCCTCAAGATCTGGTTCCCGATCCGCCGCGGCCTGCTGCGCAAGACCGTGGGCCACGTGAAGGCCGTGAACCACGCCCAGATCGCCGTCCATGCCGGCGAGACGCTGGGCATCGTGGGCGAGAGCGGCTCGGGCAAGACCACGCTCGCGCTCGCGCTGATGCGGCTGATCTCCTCCGACGGGCCGGTGGTGTTCCTGGGCGAGGACATGCAGGGCCGCGACGCCAAGGCCCTGCGCCCGCTGCGCCGCCAGATGCAGATGGTCTTCCAGGACCCGTTCGGCTCGCTCAGCCCCCGCATGACCATCGAGCAGATCATCTCCGAGGGGCTGACCGTCCACCAGCTGCCCGGCGTCGACGATCCCCGCGCGGCGGTGGCCGAGGCGATGACCGAGGTCGGCCTCGACCCCGCGATGATGGACCGCTACCCGCACGAGTTCTCCGGCGGCCAGCGCCAGCGCATCGCCATCGCCCGCGCGATGATCCTCAAGCCCAAGCTGCTGGTGCTGGACGAGCCGACCTCGGCCCTCGACATGACGGTGCAGGTGCAGATCGTCGACCTCCTGCGACGACTGCAGACGCGACACGGGATGGCTTATCTGTTCATATCCCACGACCTCAAGGTCGTGAGGGCCATGTCGCACAGGGTGATCGTGATGAAGACCGGCGACATCGTCGAAAGCGGAACCGCCGAGGAGGTGTTCTCCGCCCCCCGCACCGACTACACGCGGGAGCTGATGCGCGCGGCGCTCGGCGGCGCGGCGGCATGATCCGGTTCCTCGGCAGGAAGGGCGACGCGGCCGAAACGGGGGGCGAGGTCTTCGTCGACCACACCCATCTCTACCTCGGCGCCACCTGCCGCCTGCTCGACGCGGACGCCGTGTCGCCCGCCGGCAACCCGGTGCGGGTCGAGTTCTCCGACGGCGTCGTCGCCTCCGGCCGCGCCGCGGCGATGCCCGGCGGGCGCACGAGGCTCGAGGTCGCGGCCTACCGCACCTCGAAGGGCGCGCGCATCGGCGCCAAGGCCTGGATCCTGGAGCCGAACCCCGAGGACGCCGACCAGTTCCGCGTCCGCGCCAGCGGCGACTGACGCCGGCCGAAGCGCTCTCCTTCAGCGAAGCCGCGCGTCGACCCGCGCGCCGGCCGCGCCGCCCCGCCCGCGCGGCCCCGACGCGACGCGCCCCTGGCCGGCCGGGCCCCGGCCTCGCGCGCCGCGCCCCTCCCCGCCCGCGCCGCCGCCCGCCGCGCCGCGCGGGCGCGACCGCCCCGACGGCGCCTCGCCCGACGCGCGGCTCCCCTCGCCCCCGCTTGCGCGCCTCCGCCGTCTTGCCGCGTCGGCCCCCGCGCGCTATCCCCCGCGCGTCCCGCTCCCTGACGCAGAGGCCGCCGCCATGATCCCCCGTTACGCCCGCCCCGAGATGACGGCCGTCTGGACGCCCGAGACCAAGTTCCGCCTGTGGTTCGAGATCGAGGCCCACGCCTGCGACGCCCAGGCCGAGCTGGGCGTGATCCCCAAGGAAGCCGCCGCCCAGGTCTGGACCGCGAAGGACATGACCTTCGACATCGAGCGCATCGACGAGATCGAGCGCGAGACCAAGCACGACGTCATCGCCTTCCTCACCCACCTGGCCGAGCTGGTGGGCCCGCAGGCGCGCTTCGTGCACCAGGGGATGACCTCGTCCGACATCCTCGACACCTGCTTCAACCTGCAGCTGGTCCAGGCCGCCGACATCCTGATCGCCGACGTCGACGCCCTGCTCGCCGCCCTCAAGCGCCGCGCGTTCGAGCACAAGGACACGGTCCGCATCGGCCGCTCCCACGGCATCCACGCGGAGCCCACCACCATGGGCCTGACCTTCGCGCGCTTCTACGCCGAGATGAAGCGCAACCGGAACCGGCTCGAGAAGGCCCGGTTCGAGATCGCCACCGGCGCGATCTCCGGCGCCGTGGGCACCTTCGCCAACATCGACCCGTTCGTCGAAGAGCACGTCTGCAAGGCCATGGGCCTGGAGCCCGAGCCCATCTCCACCCAGGTGATCCCCCGCGACCGCCACGCCGCCTTCTTCGCGGCGCTGGGCGTGGTGGCAAGCTCGATCGAGAACATCGCCATCGAGATCCGCCACATGCAGCGCACGGAAGTGCTGGAGGCCGAGGAGTTCTTCTCCCCCGGCCAGAAGGGCTCCTCGGCGATGCCCCACAAGCGCAACCCGGTGCTGACCGAGAACCTCACCGGCCTCGCGCGCATGGTCCGCGGCTACGTGGTCCCGGCGCTGGAGAACGTGGCGCTGTGGCACGAGCGGGACATCTCCCACTCCTCCGTCGAGCGCTACATCGGCCCCGACGCCACCATAACCCTCGACTTCGCGCTGGCCCGCCTGACCGGCGTGATCGACAAGCTGGTGGTCTACCCCGAGAACATGCTGGCGAACCTCAACAAGTTCAAAGGCTTGGTCCACTCGCAGCGGGTGCTGCTGGCCCTGACCCAGGCCGGCTGCTCGCGCGAGGACAGCTACCGCCTGGTGCAGCGCAACGCCATGAAGGTGTGGGAGCACGGCGCGGACTTCCTGACCGAGCTGAAGGCCGACCCCGAGGTGACCGCCGCCCTGTCGGACGCCGAGCTCGAGGAGAAGTTCGACCTCGGCTACCACCTCAAGCGCGTCGACGTGATCTTCGACCGGGTCTTCGCCGAGGACTGATCCCCCTGGGCCGAGCCCCACGACAAGGCGCGCCGCGGAGCCCCCGCGGCGCGCCTTTCGCGTTCCGGGCCCGGCCCGCGCCGCGGGATCGCCCTCCGCCCTGCGAGCCGCCGTCCGCGCGAACCGTCGCGGCCGATGAAACCGATCGCGCGTTTCCTACGTATCTGATGCGAGAGACCAGGAGACGTAGCGTCATGAGCCAGCCGAACATCCATCGTCGCCGTTTCTTCGCGCTGGGCGCGGGCGCCCTCGCGCTGCCGCACATGGCCCGGGCCGCCGGCGCCACCGCCCATGCCTTCGTGTTCGAACCGCTGGAGGGCGCCGGCCAGCGCATCGCGCTCGCCGACTACGCGGGCCGGCCGGTGCTGGTGGTCAACACCGCCTCGCGCTGCGGCTTCACCCCCCAGTACGACGGGCTCCAGGCGCTGTGGGAGACCTATCGCGAGCGCGGCCTGGTGGTGGTGGGCGCGCCCAGCCGCGACTTCGGCCGCCAGGAATACGAAGACGAGGGCGCGATCAAGGACTTCTGCGAGGTCAACTTCGCCATCGACTTCCCGATGTCGGGCCTGGTGCGCGTGAAGGGCCCGCAGGCCCACCCGTTCTACGCCTGGGCCGCCGCCGAGGGCCGCGGCCGCGACCTGCCGGCGCCGCGCTGGAACTTCCACAAGTACCTGATCGGCCCCGACGGCGGGCTGGCCGGCGCCTGGGACAGCGCCGTGGACCCCCAGTCGGCCGAGCTCACCGAGACCATCGAGGCCCTGCTCCCCGCCGGCTGAGCCGACGCCCCCCGGCCGACCTTCGCCCGTCGCAGCCAGGCGCCGCGTCGACCGTCGCGCCTGCCGCCTCCCCTCCGCCCGCGGCGCGCCCCGGCCGGGGCGCCCGGACCAACCGGCGCCCGGCCGCGGATCTCCCGCCCCCTCCTGCGGACGCGGATCGCCCCGGACCGCGCAGCCGGGAGTCAAGACCGCCCGACGAAAACGGCCCGCCGCGCGACGCGCGGCGGGCCGGTCTTTTCGGCGCGGCGGGGGTCAGGCCCCCGCCCCGCCTCACCAGTCGTATTTCCAGTTCACGCCGACCGAGGAGCCGTCGGCGCCGCTGGTCTCGGCGTCGACGGTGACATGCTCGAACACGTCCACCTCGACCTCCACCGAGGTCGCGCCGCCGTCCACCGGCTGCTTCACGCCCACGTAGACCCCGTCCGCCACGTTCTGCCCGGCCGAGATCGAGGTCCCGTCCCCCGTCGCGTCCACCGCCAGCACGTCGAGCCCCACCGCCGAGCGGACCCGCCCCAGCGCGCCCTCCCCGCCGGAGGCGAGCGTGGCGACGCCGGCGGCGAGCTGGATGCCCTGCGCGGCCGTCAGGCTCTGGCGGTTGGTCCCGAAGATCACCCGCGGCAGGACCTCGTCCTCGGGCAGCGCGGGCACCGACTCGAAGGCGAGCTGCGGGTCCGAGGCGCTGCCCCGCACCGCGATCCGGCCCAGGATGTCGGCGCGCTCATGCTCGAAGGCGACGTCGAGCTGCGGGTTGATCTCCGGCCCGCCCAGGAACTTCACCTGGCTGCGCACCAGGTCGAAGTCCCGGCCGAGGAAGTCGAGCGTGCCGCGCACGCCCGCAACCTCGCCGGTGATCCGGGGCGAGGCGGCATAGCCTTTCACCGCCAGGTCCACCCGCCATTCCGAGGTCAGGCCGCGCCCGCGCACGAAGATGTTCCCCGGCGCCACGATCTTGAGCTCGAGCGTCGGGCCGCCGTCGGCCTCGGGCTCCGCCTCCTTCGGGGGCTCGCCCTTGATCTCCACCTCGCCGAGGTCCGGCAGCGACGGCGGCGTGGCGTTGACCAGGCGCACCTCGGCCCGGTCGATCCGGATCTCTCCGGTCACCGCGGGGGCGATGGTGGGGCCCTCCACCCTGATGTCCGTCGAGACCGCGGCGGTCACGTCGTCGCGGCGCACCAGCACCGCCTCGCGCGTGGTGGCCGAGGCGGTGATCTGGTCGCCCACCAGGTCCACCGTCGCCTCCACCGGCCCGCCCGCGCCGTCGGTCGCGGTCAGCCGCACCCGCAGCCCGCCCCCGTCGCGCAGCGTCGAGCGGACCTGCATGTCGTCGAGGATCGTGCCCGTCTCGAGGTTCTGGTAGGTCCCGTCGATCAGCTGGATGCGCCCCGCCGGCTGCGGCGCGTCCAGCGTGCCGGTCACCTTCAGGTCCACGTCGAGCTCGCCCGTCAGCACGTGGTCGGGCAGCGGCAGCAGCGGCCAGATCGCCTCGGCCCGGCCCTGCCAGATCACCGCGGCGTCGATCTGCGCCCCCGGCGGCGGCGCGGGGACCATCCCCGCCGGGCGCAGCGGCAGGGCCGCGGTCACCCGCACCCCGTCCTGGCCGAAGGGCCCGCGGATCACGCCCTCGGCGTTCATCATCCGCCCGTTCCAGTCCGCGTCGAAGTCGACCGCGAGCGCCCCCTCGTCCACCGTCAGGTTCGAGAAGCCGAGGTCGCGCGCCTGCCCCGTCACCTTCGCCCGGGCCGAGCCCGGCCGCGTGTCGAAATCCGCAGACACCTGCACCGAGCCCGAGTCCACCGGCGCGTCCACGATCCGCGCCAGCGCCGGCAGGTCGCCGATGGCGAGCTCGAGGTTCCCCTGCGCGCCGCCCGAGGACAGCGTCGCCGTCCCCGTCAGCCCGCCGCCGGGCAGCGAGACGTTCAGCCCCTGCACCTCGGTCGTCCCGCCCGAGAGGCGCACGTTCAGCGGCCCCTGTTGGGCCACCACCACCTCTCCGGCCGAGAGCGAGAGGGTCGAGACGGTGATCGTCTGCGGGTCGCCGTCGAGCTTGCCGCGCCCGTCCACCCGGATCGCGATCGGCTCGTCGTCGGCCGTGGTCCCCGCCCCGTCGACCGAGAAGCTCAGCGCCTCCAGCCCGCCCTCGGCCCGCGCGGTCACCCGGCTCAGCGCCGCCGCGCCGGGCACGTCGACGGTCGAGGCGACGACGGTCGCCTTGCCGCGCGGCGCCTCGATCAGGTTCGACCCTTCGGCGTCCACGGTCACCGTGGCGATGGTCGCCCCGCCCGCGTCGATGCCGCTCGCCACCGCCTTCGCGGTCGCCTGCGGGGCGGCGATCAGGTTGGAGCCCTGGGCGTCCAGCGTCACGGTGCGCACCGTGGCCCCGCCCGCGTCCACGCCGCTCGCGGTCGCCTTCACCGTGGCCGAGGGCGCGCCCATCAGGTCGCTTCCCTGCGCCGCGATCTCCACCGTGCTCACGCGCGCCCCGCCGGCGTCGATCCCGCCGATCGTGGCCGTCAGCTCCGCGCTGCGCCCGGTGGTCAGCCCCTCGGCCGTGGCGGAGGCGTCCAGCGTCTCGACCGACACCCCCTCCGCCGCGAGGCTCCGGGCCCGGATCGAGGCCTCGCCCCGCCCCTCGCCCAGCAGATCCTCGCCGCGGGCGTCGAAATCGACCCGCGCCACCGTCGCGCCCTCGGCGGCGATCCCCTCGGCGTAGCCCACCGCGCGGGCGGAGGGATCCTCGACCAGGTTCACCCCGTCCACGGTCACGTCCAGCACCGCCACCTCGGCGCCCTGCCCCGAGGCGTCCTCGGCCAGCAGCCGCACCGTGCCCTGGGGCGCGCCGGTCAGGTCCTTCAGATCCGCCTCCACCGTGACGCGGGCGAGCCGCGCCTCGTACTGGGGGGAGGTCGCCTCGGTCACCACGGCCTTGGCGCGCACCGCGGGGGCGCCGGTCAGGTCGGTCGCCTCGCCGGTCAGCTCCAGGCGCTTCACGCGGGCGACGTCGGCGACGGGGTTCTCGGCCTCGGCCTCCTTCGCCGCATCCGCGGCCGCATCGGCGGTCTTGTCGGCCACGCTCTCGGCGCCGGCCTCCTGCGTCGCCTCGGCCGCCGTCTCGGTCGCCTTGCGCGCGCCGGCGGCATGCAGCACCGCGTCCTCGGCCGCCACCGCGAAGGCCGCCGTCGCGTTCTCGCCCAGCGCGTCGCGCACCGTCACGTCGAGGTCGGCGAAGGCCAGCTCCCCGTCATATCCCCGCAGCCCGTCCGCCCGGCCCACCAGGTGCACGTCCTGCTTGCCGTCGGGCGTGGTCAGGTCCAGGTCCGCCTTCAGCGACCCCTCCAGCGGCGCCCCCGCGAGGTCGGAGAACGCGCCCAGGTCCGCGACCTCGACCGTCAGCGTCCCCTTGGTCAGGGTCGTCGCCAGGTCCACCTCGGCCGAGCCCGTCATGACCGTGCCCATCGCCTGCCCGTCGAGGTTGGTCACGCTCAGCGTCTCGCCCTCCAGCGAGAAGTCGGTGGCGATCTTCGCCGGCCCGTAGGGGGAGCCCGAGGCGTCCACCGTCACGTTGCCCGCGATCGTCTCGCCCACGGTCACGTCATGGCTCACCGCCACCGTGCCGTAGTCCTCGCCCTGGAAGGTCAGGTCCTCGCCCGCCGCGCGCCCGGTCAGGTGCAGGGCCGAGAACGGCCCCTCCGCCCGCCCGTCGACCGCGAGCCGCCCGCCCGCGACCTGGTCGTAGGCCGCCGCCACCGGCGCGAGATCGGGCGTCGAGACCTCGTAGTCCAGCGCCGCCGTCTGCTGCGCCACGTCCGCCTGCCCCTGAGCCGAGACCGACAGCAGCGGGCTTTCGATCGACAGGGTCTCGAGCCGCGCCTGCTGGCTCTCCAGCCCCCAGACCGCGCGGACGTCGAGCTTCGTGTCGCCCATGATCTCCGGCCCCAGCCGGTCCAGCCGCACGCCCGTCGCGTCGCCGTCGGCGGTCACCTCCAGCTCCTGCCCGCGCACCGTCGCCGCCACCTCCAGCGCCGCCGAG
Organism: Albimonas marina; assembly: GCF_029223255.1. Classification (GTDB taxonomy): domain Bacteria; phylum Pseudomonadota; class Alphaproteobacteria; order Rhodobacterales; family Rhodobacteraceae; genus Albimonas. The sequence continues at coordinate 621,716 of NZ_JARHUC010000003.1, read as the reverse complement.
CCGATGTCGGCGGGCTGGGTCGCGAGCCCCCGCAGGGTCAGCGCGCCCGAGGCGGTGAAATCATCCGGCACGCCCTTCAGCGCGCCGTCGAAGCCGACGGCCTCGAAGTCGACCCCCTCGGCCACCTCCGACATCACCGCGCCGGCGGCCAGCCGCAGGTCGAAATCCATCTCCCCCGTCTCGCGCCGGTAGGTGCCGATGGCCGAGGCCTGGATCGAGGGCGAGGCGAAGGAGCCGGTCTGGATCCGCACCACGCCCTCGTCGTCCTCGCGCACCGACAGGTCGAGGATCGCCCGATCCCCCAGCGCCGTGCGCGCCTGCTCCGACAGCTCCGGCCCCGGAACCAGCGCCAGCGCCGCGTCCACCGCCACCGGCGCCTGCGCGTCGATCACCGCGTTGCCGTCGACGCGGATCACCTGCTCGACCTCGGCGGCGAGCTCCAGCTTCCAGTCCACCAGCGGGCCAGAGGCGTCGAGGGTCACGAAGCTGGCCGAGGTGTTGGGCAGCCCGCCCATCACCGCCACCAGCCCGCCCGGCGCCTCCTTGGCGTTCAGCGCCAGCTTCAGGCTCTCGTCCGAGAAGTCGCGCACGTATTCCAGCGCGATGTTCCCCTCCACGTCGTCGGTGCGCACGACGTCGAGCTTCAGGCTCTGGATCTGCCCCTCGTCGCGGAAGGATCCCGTGGCCTCGAAGGCCAGCGACTGCGGCGCGAACACCCCCTCGGCCACGAAGGCGTCGACCAGGCGCAGGCTCTCGACCCGCACCGTGATGGGGGAGCGCGGCCAGGCGAACGGGTCGAACCCGGCCTGGTCGAGCTCGGAATCCTCCACCACCTCCACCTTCGGCGGCGTCGGCGTGCGCAGCACCCGCATCCCCGTCAGCGCGATGTCCGAGATCTCGACCTCGCCGCGCAGGATCCGGCTCGCGTTCCAGCGCAGCGAGGCGCTCTGCGCCTCGAACCACACGCCCTCGCCGTCGGCGATTTTGATGCCGCGCAGCTCGGTCTGGCCCTCGTCGTTCTCCTCGACCCCGTCGGCGGTGATCTCGAACTCGCCCTCGACCGAGATCTGCGACAGCACGAACTGCACCAGCCCGTTCTTCAGCCCCAGCAGCGAGAACTGCGCCGCCGCCGGCTGGGCCGCCAGCATCGCGGCCGCCAGCGCCAGCGGCGCGAGGAGGCTCAGGATCGCACGCCGCATCAGTAAGCCTGTCCGATGGAGAAATAGAACCCGAAGGCGTCGTCGATCTTCCGCCCGTTCAGCGGGAAGGCGAGGTCGAAGCGGATCGGCCCCACGGGCGAGTAGTACCGCCCGCCGACGCCGGCCGCGTACTGCACCCCGTCCGAGAAGTCCGGCGCCACCGCCGTCGAGACCGAGCCCGCGTCCACGAAGGCCACCACGCCGATGTCGCCGTAGACCCGCGCGCGCGCCTCCACGCTCAGCTCCACGACCGAGCGTCCGCCGGTGGGATCGTTGTTGCGGTCGATCGGCCCGATCATCTGGTCGCCGTAGCCGCGCACCGAGCCGCCGCCCCCGGAATAGAGCCGCTTGGTCAGCGGCACGTCGTTGAGGTTCTCGGCGAAGATCGAGCCCAGCCGCCCCCGGCTTGCCAGCACGTAGCGATGCTCCTCGTCGATGGGCAGGTAGCCCGAGACGATGGTCTCCGCGCGCAGGAACTGGGAATCGCCCCGGTCGCGGAAGGCGTAGTAGGGCGTGCCGTAGATCGCGGCCCGCACCCCCTCGGTCGGGTTCAGCAGGTCGTCCGAGCCGTCGTAGCGCACGTAGGCCGGCAGGCCCAGCAGCACCACGTCCTCGGAATAGAGCTGGTCGTTGATGTTGGAATACTCGACCAGCCCGCCGCCGCCGAAGGTCCAGTAGCGGGCGCGCTCGCGCTCGAGCCCCGCGCTCAGCGTGGCGCCGGTCTCGTCGTAGGCGTTGTCCTCGATGTGGCGGGCCTGGGCGAAGCCGGTCAGGGTCTGGCGGCGCTGGAGGAACTGGGGCTTGCGCCCCTCCACCGTCAGGCTCTGCTCGCTCTGGCCCAGCACGCCGGTCACGTCCACCCGCTCGCCGCGCCCGAAGAGGTTGCGCTGGGTGTAGCCCGCGCGCGCCTCGGGGCCGCTGTCGGTGTTGAAGCGCAGGCCGGCGGTCGCGGTGTTGCGCGGCCCCTCGACCACGTCCACCAGGATCGGGACCGCGTCGCCCGAGGCGCCGGAGGGCGGCTGGTCGGGCACCTTCACGATGACCGAGTCGAACAGCTCCGTCTCCATCAGGTCCGACTGGTACTGGCGCAGGTCGCGCCGGTCGACCGGCCGCCCGTGGCGGAAGTCGCGGTAGCCGCGGATGTGCTGGGGCACGACCTTGTCGGTCCCCGAGACCTCGATCTCCCCGTATTCGGCGTAGGGCCCGGGATCGACCGAGGTCTCGATCTCGATGGTCCCCGCCTCCATGTCCGCGATCGCCCGCCGCCCCTGGAGCTTGGCCCAGGGCCGCCCGTCGTAGAGCAGCGCCGCCACCGCCTTGTCCTCGGCCGCCAGGATCTCGCCCGCGTCCGCCCGCCGCCCGACGGGGGAGCCCGCCTGCTCGGGCGTCATCAGGTCGAGCTTCCGACGCCGGCTCGGATCGCCCACCACCACGAACTCGTGACGCGTCAGGCGGAAGGCCGGGCCGGGATCGATGATCACCCGCGCCACCGCCGTCTCCCGCGGGCCCGCGGGCTCCGCGCCGGGCGTCCCATCCTCGTCGGCCGGGTCCGCCGCCTCGTCCTCGTCCGATCCGAAGAGCTGGCCGAAGGTGTAGGAGGGGACGGGCTGCGGCTCGCGGCGCTCCGGCGCGGCCTGCGCCGTCTCGGCGGGCGCCTCCTCGCCGGTCTTCTCCACCTCCACCTTCACCGTGGGGCGGTAGTAGCCGAAGCTGCGCAGGATCTTCTTGGTCGCCTCCACGTCCTGCTCCGCCCGCCGGCGCAGGATCGCGAGCGAGGGCGCCCCGTCCTCCTGCCGGCGATAGAGCGAGAGCGATTCCTCCAGCGCCGAGGTCGCCTCGTCGCGGGGCGAGCCGACCAGCTCCACCTCGTATTCCACCGCGCTCTCGGGCTCGGCGAATTCGAGGGGCGGGAAGTCGCCCTTGCGCTCCCCGAACAGGCCGCAGCCGCCCAGGGAGAGCGCGAGGGCGAGGGTCGTGCAGGCCGCGGCGCGGCGCGCGAGGGTCGGGCCGGAGGCCCGGGCGATCGTGCGGTTCATGCGCGGATTTTCACCCCTTGGCGGCATCAGGGAAGCGGCGCGGCCCCACGATGCGCGGCCCGCGCCCGAGGCGCAAGGTCGGCGGAGTTCACCGCCCCGTGCGCGGGCGCCCCGCGGGCGGCCGGGGCCGCGCCCCGCACAGCAGCTTGTAGGTCCGGTCGCCCCCGACCTCGGACCATTCCACGAAGGCCCGCTCCAGCACCCGCTCGTACGGAAGGGTGCGGTTGGCGACGACCCAGAGCCGCCCGGAAGGCTTCAGCAGACGCGCTCCCGCCTCCAGGAAGGCGGTCCCCAGCGCCAGCGAGACCTCGCGCCCGTCATGGAAGGGCGGGTTCGCCACCACCGTGTCGTGAGAGGCGCGCGCGAGCGGCATGGCACGCACGTCCGCCCAGTGGAAACGCGCCCGCGGGTCGTCCAGGTTGGCCTGCGCGCAGTCGAGCGAGACCCGCTCCGCCTCCACCAGGTCGAGCGAGACGACCTCCGCCGATTCGAGAATCTTCGCCGAGAGATACCCCCAGCCCGCGCCCAGGTCGGCCACCGCGCCCTTGAGCTCCGGCAGCGCCTCGGCCAGCAGCGCCGAGCCCGGATCGACCCGGTCCCAGGAGAAGACGCCCGCCGCGGTGACGAAGCGGCGCCCCATCGCCTCGACGCGGGGCGCGGCGGCGGCCTCCTCGCGCCATTCGGCGAAGATCGCGGGCGGCTCGCCCGTGCGGATCAGCGACAGCACCCGGCCGTGGCGGCGCGGGGTCGCCTCCACTTCCAGCCCCGCCTTGCGCAGGGCCTTCTGCAGGCTCTCGATCCCGTCGGTCTTGGCGCCGGCGACCAGCAGCCGCCCGCCCTCGACGGTCCGCGCCCAGGCGCGGTCCAGGTTGGCGCGGTTCTCGGCGCGCGAGCGGGTCAGGCAGACGGCGGCGGCGGGAAAGCCGCCGAGGTCGTCGGGCAGCGCCGCATGAACCTCGCGCCCCTCCGCTTCCAGCCCGACGTGGAGGGGCTTGAGCCCCTGCTCGCAGACCAGCGCGTCGCGCGCGAAATGGCGGGAGGGACGGGCGCGCAGGACCAGCAGTCCACGCGGCCCGAAGGGCGAGGGCTCGCCGTCGAAGGCGTCGGCGAGCAGCTCCATGGGATCAGGTTCGGCCATGCCAGCCCGATACCCCGAACCGCCCCCCGGCGCCAGAGCCGAAGCCCCCCCGCGCCCCGCGCCGCCCCCGCCCAGCCCCAGGCGCTCCGCAAAGCCCCCCCGGCGCCGCCGCCCGCCCCAGTCCCCCGCGCGCCGCAGGCTCCGCCGAGAGCGCCTGTTCTTCGGAGCCGTCCGTCGCTGATGCCGTGAAGAGCGAGTCGGGGGGAGGGGTCAGGGATCGCGAAGCGACCCCGCGCCCCGCGCGGGGCTTGTCCTTGACCCCTCCCCCCGACTCGCTCAGGCATCTTCAGCGACGGACGGATCCGAAGGACAGGCGCGGCCCTGTTCTTTGGTGGGTTCCCGAAGCGCCCCCGCGCGCAGCGCGCAAGCCGAGCGAGCCCCGCCTCGCGAGGCCCTCGCCGAATGCGCAGCACCCGCCCCGCGCCGCGATCCGAACGCCCCCCACGGGCGGGCCCCCCGACGCGGCGCCCCCCCCCGCGGCGGGTCGCCCGTCAGCTCTCGTATTCGACCAGCAGGTCCTTGGCGTCCACCTGCGCCCCCGCCGAGACGTGGACGGCCTTCACGGTCCCCTCCCGCTCGGCGTGCAGCGCGGTCTCCATCTTCATCGCCTCGATGGTCAGCAGCATGTCGCCGGCCTTCACCTTCTTGCCGGCCTCGACGGCGATGGACGCCACCACGCCCGGCATCGGCGCCGCGACATGGGCCGCGTTGGCGGCGTCGGCCTTCGGCCGCGCCTCGACCGACGCCGCGACCTTGCGGTTCTTCACCGTGATCATGCGCTGCTGGCCGTTGAGCTCGAAGAACACCTTCACCGTGCCGTCCTCGGCGGTGTCGGTCATCGCCGAGAGGCCGACCTGCAGGGTCTTGCCCTGCTCCATCTCGACCTCGATCTGCTCGCCCTCCTCCATGCCGTAGAAGAAGGTCGGCGTGGGCAACACGCGCACCGGGCCGAAGTCGGCGTGGCGCTTCATGTAGTCGGTGAAGACCTTGGGATACATCAGGTATCCGCACAGGTCCTCGTCGTCGATCTCCTCGCCGTCGAGCTCCTCGGAGACCTGTTTGCGGATCTTCTCGAAATCCGCCGGCGGGATGCGCGCGCCGGGCCGCGTCTCGTCGGGCGTCTCGCCCTTCAGCGCCTTCTTCACCAGCTTCTTCGGGAAGCCCCCCGGCGGCTGGCCCAGGTCGCCGCGCAGCATCCCGATCACCGACTCGGGGAAGCTCACGTCCACCTTCGGGTCCATCACCTGGTCCACGCTCAGCCCGGCCGAGACCATGGTCAGCGCCATGTCCCCCACCACTTTCGAGGACGGCGTCACCTTCACGATGTCGCCGAACATCCGGTTGACGTCGGCATACATCTTGGCGACCTCGTGCCAGCGCTCGTCCAGCCCCATCGAGCGCGCCTGCGCCTTGAGGTTGGTGAACTGCCCACCTGGCATCTCGTGGAGGTAGACCTCCGAGGCGCCGGCCTTCAGCTCGCTCTCGAAGGCCGCGTACTGCAGGCGCACCAGCTCCCAGTAGTCCGACATCTCGCGGATGCGCGCGGGCTCCAGCAGCGTGTCGCGCTCGGTATGGCGCAGCGCCTCGACGATCGAGCCGAGGCAGGGCTGCGAGGTCTGGCCGGAGAACGAGTCCATCGCCGCGTCCACCGCGTCGACCCCCGCCGCCGCGGCCGCCAGCACGGTGGCCGCCGAGATGCCCGAGGTGTCGTGGGTGTGGAAGTGGACGGGCAGCCCCGTCTCCTCCTTCAGCGCGCGGACCAGCGGCCCGGCGGCGGCGGGCTTCAGCAGCCCCGCCATGTCTTTCAGCCCCAGCACGTGGACGCCGGCGGCCTGAAGCTCCTTGGCCATGCCGACGTAGTACTTCAGGTCGTACTTGGCGCGGTCGGGGTCGTTGATGTCGCCGGTGTAGCAGATGGTCCCCTCCAGGACCTTGCCCGTCTCCAGCACCGCGTCCATCGCGACGCGCATGTTCTCGACCCAGTTGAGCGAGTCGAAAACCCGGAACACGTCCACGCCCGAGGTCGCCGCCTGGTGCACGAAGCGCTGCACCACGTTGTCGGGATAATTCGTATACCCCACCCCGTTGGCCCCGCGCAGCAGCATCTGGGTCATCAGGTTGGGCATCCGCGCGCGCAGGTCGCGCAGCCGCTGCCAGGGGCATTCGTCGAGGAACCGGTAGGCGACGTCGAAGGTCGCGCCCCCCCAGCACTCGACCGAGAACAGCCCCGGCAGGTTCTTCGAATAGGCCTCCGCCGCGCGGATCATGTCGTAGCTGCGCATGCGGGTGGCGAGCAGGCTCTGGTGGCCGTCGCGCATGGTGGTGTCGGTGACCAGCAGGCGCGTCTCGCCCAGCATCCAGTCCGCCACGGCCTTGGGCCCCTGCGCCTCGAGCAGGTCGCGCGTGCCGGGCACGGGGCCGCCCTCGACCGCCTTGGGCGGCGTGGGCTTGCGGGCGTGGGCGGGGGGCCTGGGCCGCCCGGCGGTGTCGGGATGCCCGTTCACCGTCACGTCCGCCACCCAGGTCAGCAGCTTGGTCGCGCGGTCCTGGCGGGCGGGAAAGTCGAACAGCTCCGGCGTCTCGTCGATGAACTTGGTGGTGTAGGAGCTGTCGAGGAACTTGGGGTGCTTCAGCAGGTTCTCGACGAAGGCGATGTTGGTGGCCACGCCGCGGATGCGGAACTCGCGCAGCGCCCGGTCCAGCCGCTTGATCGCCTCGTCGGGCCGCGGCGCCCAGGCCGTCACCTTCTCGAGCAGCGAGTCGTAGTAGCGGGTGATCACCGCCCCCGAATAGGCCGTGCCCCCGTCGAGCCGGATGCCGAAGCCCGTGGCCCCGCGATAGGCGGTGATGCGGCCGTAGTCGGGGATGAAGCTGTTGGTGGGGTCCTCGGTGGTCACGCGGCACTGCAGGGCGTGACCGTTCAGCTGCACCGCGTGCTGGCCGGGCACGCCCGTCGCCTCGGCCACCGTCGCGCCTTCGGCGATGCGGATCTGGGCCTTCACCAGGTCGATGCCGGTGACCTCCTCGGTCACGGTATGCTCGACCTGGATGCGCGGGTTTACCTCGATGAAGAAGAACTCCTGCGTGTCCATGTCCATCAGGAACTCGACGGTTCCCGCGTTCACGTAGCCGGCGTGGCGCGCGATGCGCAGGGCCAGCTCGCAGACCATGGCCCGCTGCTCTTCGCTCAGGTACGGGGCGGGCGCGCGCTCGACGACCTTCTGGTTGCGCCGCTGCACGGTGCAGTCGCGCTCGAACAGGTGCAGGATCGAGCCGTGGCTGTCGCCCAGCACCTGCACCTCGACATGGCGCGCGCGCTGGATCAGCCGCTCGAGATAGCCCTCGCCGTTGCCGAAGGCGGCCTCGGCTTCGCGCCGGCCGGCGCGCACCTTCTCCTCCAGCTCCTCGGGGCCGAAGATCGGGCGCATGCCGCGCCCGCCGCCGCCCCAGGAGGCCTTCAGCATCAGCGGATAGCCGACCTTGTCGGCCATGGCGCGCACGGCCTTCATGTCCTCGCCCAGCACCTCGGTCGCGGGCACCACGGGCACGCCCGCGGCGATGGCGGCGTTGCGCGCGCTCGCCTTGTCGCCCAGCATCCGCATGGCGCGCGCGGTCGGGCCGATGAAGGCGATGCCGGCCGCGTCGCAGGCGTCGACCAGGGCCGGGTTCTCCGACAGCAGGCCGTAGCCGGGATGGATCGCGTCGGCGCCCGACAGCTTCGCCACCCGGATCATCTCGTCGATCGAGAGATAGGCGCCCACCGGGCCCAGCCCCTCGCCGATGCGATAGGCCTCGTCCGCCTTGAAGCGGTGCAGGCCCAGCTTGTCCTCCTCGGCGTAGACGGCGACCGTGGCCTTGCCCAGCTCGTTGGCGGCCCGCATCACGCGGATCGCGATCTCGGACCGGTTGGCGACCAGGATCTTCTTGAAGTCTTTCATCGGGGGACGTGCTCCGGCTTGGGCGCGGACAGGTGCGATCATAGAAACCACAGGCGTCTGACCGGGGGCAAGGGCCTACGCTGCGCCGCAGCGAAAGCGACCCGCCGCCGCCCGCGGGGAAAGCGACCCGCCGCCGCCGACGGGGGGAGGACCCGCGGCTTCCCCGCGCTATCTAGGCTGCGAGGGGCGTGCGGCGAGGAGGAGACCGCCATGCAGTGGCGCGGACGGCGCGGAAGCTCGAACGTCGAGGACCGGCGGGGCCAGACCCCCTCGCGCGGGGGCTTCGGCCTGCCCGGCGGCTTCGGGCGCCGGCCCGGCGGGTTCCCGGGCGGCTTTCCCGGCTCCGGCTCGGGGCGTGGCGTCTCCCTGCCCCGCTCCAAGGCCGGCTGGGTGATCTTCCTGATCTTCGTGGGCGTCTCGCTGTTCGCGGGGTCGCAGTACGAGGGCGGCGCGCCCGGCGCCTCCACCGGCCCCCTGACGCAGGAGGACCGCGACCGCGGCCAGTTCGCCTCGGTGGTGCTGGCGGACACCGAGGAGGTCTGGGCCGACGCCTTCTCCAACGAGCTCGGCCGGCGCTACGAGCCGCCGAAGCTGGTGCTGTTCTCGGGCGCGGTGCAGTCGGCCTGCGGGGGCGCGAGCGCCGCCTCCGGCCCGTTCTACTGCCCGCTCGACGAGAAGGCCTATCTCGACACCGATTTCTTCGACGCGCTCGACCGGCGGCTCGGGGCGGGGGGCGACTTCGCCGCGGCTTACGTGATCGCGCACGAGGTCGGCCACCACGTGCAGAACGAGCTCGGCGTCCTCAAGCGCGCCCAGCGGCTGAAGGCGGGCCTCGGCCAGGCCGAGGCGAACGCGGTGCAGGTGAAGGTCGAGCTGATGGCCGACTGCCTCGCCGGCGTCTGGGCGCAGAAGGCGCAGGCGAAGTTCGGCAGCCTCGACGAGGGCGACGTGGACGAGGCGCTGAACGCCGCCTCGCGCATCGGCGACGACACGCTCCAGCGCGAGGCCGGCCGCAGCGTCCGCCCCGAGAGCTTCCAGCACGGCACCTCCCAGCAGCGCAAGAGCTGGTTCGCCCGCGGCTGGAACGAGGGCTCCATCGCCGCCTGCGACACCTTCGCCCGCGCGCCCTGACGCCCGCCTGAGGCGCCGCGTCCCCCGTTGCGCCGGACGCACCGCCCCGCCCGCGGCGCGCCCCACCCCCATCTCCCGTGGCCCCCGCCTCCCTCACCTGCAGACCGGGCGCCCCGGCGCGACGGCCGCACGGGTCGCAAAGCGCCTGTTCTCCGGAGCCGTCTCTCGCGGATGCCGACAAGAGCGAGTCGGGGGGAGGGGTCAGGGATCGCGAAGCGACCCCGCCTTTTGGCGGGGCTTGTCCTTGACCCCTCCCCCCGACTCGCTCAGGCATCGCAAGCGAGAGACGGATCCGGAGAACAGGCGCGGCCCTTGTTCTTTGGTGAGTCAGGAGCCCGCCGGAGGCAGCGACACCTGCAAATCCGGGCGCGCCCGACCCCACAGGCCCAAGCCCGCCCGCAGGGCGCCTCCGCCCCCCTCCGCCCGCCGGAGGATCAGCGCCCCTCGTCGCCCCCCTCCACCGGCTCGAAGCTCGCGATCGTCGCCTGCACGCCCAGCCGCGCCATCAGCGCCGCCGGGTCGATCCCCGCCGCCGCCTGCGCCCGCGCCGCCTCGACCTTCGCCGCCGCGAGGTCGGCCGTCGCCCCCCATTCCACCAGCGTGGCGATCTCCACCCGCCCGTCGGGCAGCGTTCGCTCCAGCAGCAGGTCGCGCAGGAAGCCGGGTCGGCGGCGCAGGACGGCGTGGATGACGCGCACCGCTTCGAGGAACTCGGCGCGCGCCGCCGCGGGCATCTCGAACCGGTCGAGGCGCGCCTGCGCCAGGCGCGGCGCCGCATCCTCGAAGAGCGCGTCGAAGGGGGCGTCGAGCGGGGCGTCCAGTTGGGCGTCGCCGCCCTCGGCGAAATCGGGAAGGTCCAGGGCCATGGTCGGTCATCCTGCGCGACGGCGCGGGGGCGCCGGGATGCGGGTCTCCGGCCGCCGCGCGCGGCCGGTCGTCGCCCACCCGACATCCTCGACCATGGTCGAGGTCAAGCGCTTTCGCGCCCCCGTCAGCCCCCGCGTCAGCCCTTGCGCGAGACCGGGGTCAGCAGCCGCTCGGGCCGCGCCTTCTCGGCCTGCTGGAACAGCGAGAAGGTCTGGTTGACGTAGTTCACCGCCCCCGAGACATGCTTCTCGTAGGCCTTCAGCGCCTCGGTGTGCTCGGCCTCCACCAGGCGCACCGGGCGCTCCTGCGGGGCGGTTTCGAATTGCACGTAGAACCAGGGCTCGCCCCGGCGCAGCACCAGGTCCTTGGTCACGTCGTGCCACTCGAAGGCCCACATCAGCGGGCGCGGCCAGACGTGCACCGGGAAACGGCCGCCGAAGATGGTGCCGGGCAGCGGCTCGGCGCGGTAGTGCAGGAAGGCCGAGAGCTGGGTGAGGAACACCGGCTCGTCGGCCACGAACAGGTACGGCAGGCTGATCTGCACCGTCGGCCGGTCGGGATGGCGCCATTCCGCCTCGCCCACCACGTGCAGGTGCTTGTTGAGCTTCTTGGGGCGCACCGGGCTGGCGTTGCCCATCAGGTTGCGCAGGCCCGGGCGGCCGTCCTTGTCCCGCTCGAACCGCAGCGCCAGGTCGAAGGGGCAGCGGATCACGAAGTACCGGCTCTCGAGGTTGATCACCGCCGGGCAGCGCGAGGCGGACTTGGCGTGGCGCCGGTTCATCTCGACCGAGCGCACCCGCTCCGGCGGGAAGAACACCACGCCCGCCTCGGGCTCGGTCAGCAGCCAGCCCACGTCCACCGGACCGCTGGCGCGCGGCGCCGGGGCGCGGTCGGAGGGGGCGAACATGCGGGAGAGGGACATCGGGCGCGGGCTCCGGGGCGGGCGAGGGATCGCGCGAGACGATGCCCCGAAGGCGGCGCAGCGGGCAAGGCCCCGGCGACGGCGGGGCGCGTGGGCGCCCTGCGGGCGGGCTTGGGCCTGCGGGGTCGGGCGCGCCCGGATTTGCGGGTGCGGCGGCCTCCGGCGGGCTCCTGACTCACCAAAGAACAAGGGCCGCGCCTGTTCTCCGGATCCGTCTCTCGCTTGCGATGCCTGAGCGAGTCGGGGGGAGGGGTCAAGGACAAGCCCCGCCAAGAGGCGGGGTCGCTTCGCGATCCTGGACCCCTCCCCCCGACTCGCTCTTGTCGGCATCCGCGAGAGACGGCTCCGGAGAACAGGCGCTTCGCGACCCGTGCGGGCGTCGCGCCTGGGCGCCCGGTCTGCGAGGGAGGAGACTTTTGCCCCGGGCGTTGGGGGTGGGGCGCGCCGCGGGCTGGAGGCTGCGTCCGGCGCGACGGGAGACGCGGCGCTTCAGGCGTCGACCAGGAAGACGTGGACGGCGACGGGGCCGTGGGCGCCGAGCTGCAGGACGCCGCCGATGTCGGCCGAGCGGCTGGGGCCCGTCACCAGGTTCACCGTGCGCGGCTGCGCGCCCGAGCGGCGCACCCGGGCCCACAGCTCCTCGAGGCCCGGGACCACCTCCGAGCGGCGCAGGACGATGAAATGCGTCTCGCCCAGGAAGGTCAGCGTCACCGGGTTCTCGGGGCCCGAACGCAGCGCCACCGTGCCCGTCTCCGCCGCGCCGCAGACCGCGCGGGAGAGAGTGGCGGGCTCCTCGATCCGCCCCGGGCCGCGGCTCGCCTCCAGCCCCGACCAGTCGAGGCCCGTGAGCTCGGCATCCTCGCCCATCCGGATCGCGGCCGGCAGGTTGCGCGCGCGCAGCTCGCTCGCCAGCGCCTCCGGCAACGCCTCGAAGGAGGCGACGTGGGAGACGCTCGCGTCCACCGCGCGCAGCTTCTCCTCGAAGCGGGCCAGCGCCTCGGCCCCCTCGAGCTGCGAGGCGGCGGGGCGCGGCGCGGTCTGCGCGCCGGCGAGGCGCAGGCGGGCGGCCACGCCCTCGGCCCGCTCGGCGGCCGGGCGCCCCTCCTCCAGCCGGCGGCGGAGGTTGGCGAGGATGCGCACCCGGGAGCTCATTTCGCGCCCCCCCGGCGGCGACCCTCGGCGTCGGGGTTCCAGCGGGCCATGAAGGTCCCCCCGGCCTCGGGCGCGGGGAAGTCGCGGGTCGCGGTCCAGGCCCCGCCCGCCATCGGCAGCCGGCGGATCGAGCCCGCCCCCAGCATCCGCAGCGCCCGCGCCGCCAGAGAGGCGCCCGCGCGGTAGAGCCCCGGCCGACGCGCCGCCCAGGCCCAGACGCCCAGGCCCCTGCGCACGCCCTTGGGCGAGAGCTTGCGCTCGAACTCCCGCGCCCGCCAGTGGCGCATCATCTTGGGCAGCGGGATGCGCATCGGGCACACTTCCTCGCAGCGCCCGCAGAAGGTCGAGGCGTTGGGCAGGTTGCCGCCCTGCGTCACCCCGATCAGCGCCGGCGTCAGCACCGCGCCCATCGGGCCGGGATAGACCCAGCCGTAGGCGTGGCCCCCCACCGCCCGGTAGACCGGGCAATGGTTCATGCAGGCCCCGCAGCGGATGCAGCGCAGCATGTCCTGGAAGTCCGAGCCCAGCATCTCCGAGCGCCCGTTGTCGAGGAGCACCACGTGGTATTCCTCGGGCCCGTCGGGATCCTCGGCCCGGCGGGGACCGGAGGAGAAGGTCGTGTAGACCGACATCTCCTGCCCCGTGGCCGAGCGCGCCAGCAGGCGCAGCACGGTCGACGCATCCTCCAGCGTCGGCACGATCTTCTCCAGCGAGGCGATGACCACGTGGACCTTGGCCAGCGACTGCGACAGGTCCCCGTTGCCCTCGTTGGTCACGATCACCGACTGGCCGGTCTCGGCGATCAGCATGTTGGCGCCTGTGATCCCGACCTCGGCCTCGAAATACTTGCGGCGCAGCTCGCCGCGGGCCTCCAGCAGCAGCTTGTCGAGGCCCTCGAGGTCCCGGTCCTCGGGCAGGTGCGGGTGGAATTTCCGGAACGCCTCGCGCCACTGGGGGACGTTCACGTGCATCGCCGGGGCGATGATGTGAGAGGGCGTCTCCTTGCGGAGCTGGATGATGTATTCGCCGAGATCGGTCTCGACCGGCTTCACCCCGTTCTCTTCGAGGTAGTCGTTGAGCCCGATCTCCTCCGAGATCATCGACTTGCCCTTGTTGACCGTCTTCGCCCCCGCCTTGCGGCAGATCTCGAGGATGATCTCGCGCGCCTCCTGCGCCGTCTCGGCCCAGTGCACGTGGCCGCCGGCGTCGGTCACGGATTTCTCGTAGGTCTCGAGATAGACGTCGAGATGCTCGAGCACGTGGTTCTTCAGGTCGCGGCCGGCGTCGCGGATCTGGTCGAACTCCGGCACCGCCCCCGCGGCCCCGGCACGACGGGCCATCGAGCCGGTGAGCGCGGTGGTCATCTGCTCCATCAGCGGCGCGTCGGCCATCGCCGCGCGCACGTTCTCGCGGAAGCGGGGGGTGGTGGGCTGATGGGTCATCGGCTCTCTCCGATGGCGGGCAGGTCGGTCATCCCGGCCAGCACCTCGACCACGTGGCGGGCCTTCACGGGGCGGCCCTCGCGGCTCATCTTGCCGGCGATGTTCATCAGGCAGCCGAGGTCGCCCGCCAGGATCGTGCCGGCGCCGGTCGCCTCAGCGTGGCGGGCCTTGTCGCCGACCATGCGGTCCGAGATCTCGGGGTATTTCACGCAGAACGTGCCGCCGAAGCCGCAGCAGACCTCGGCCTCGGGCAGCTCGCGCAGCTCCAGCCCCTCGATCGCGCCCAGCAGGGCGCGGGGCTGGGCCTTGACGCCGAGGCTGCGCAGGCCCGAGCAGCTGTCGTGATAGGTCACCGGCCCCTCGGGCGCGCGCCCGTCGGTGGCCGCGACGTTCAGCACGTCGCGCAGGAACTGGGTGATCTCGAAGGTCTTGGCGGCCAGCGCCTCGGCCCGGGCGCGCCAGCGGTCGCCGGGGCGGAACATCTGGGGGTAGTCCTTGACCACGGTCGCCGCGCAGGAGCCCGAGGGGACCACCACCGCGTCGTACTCCTCGAAATCCTCGATCACCCGGCGGGCGAGGCGGCGGGCGGCGCGTTCGTCGCCCGAGTTCCAGGCCGGCTGGCCGCAGCAGGTCTGGTTCGGGGGCACCCGCACGTCGCAGCCCGCGTCCTCCAGCAGCTTGGCGGCCGCGAAGCCGACCGAGGGTCGGAACAGGTCCACCAGGCAGGTGGCCAGCAGCGCCACGCGGGGCTTGTCGCCCTCGGATCCGGTCATGGCTGGCGGCCCTCCCTTGTCGCTCGCTCCCTCTTGTAAAGCGCGGGTGGGCGCGCGGGGCAAGAGCGCGCCGCCGATGCGGGCGCGGGGGCCCGGCTTTTCCGCCAGGCGAGCGATCCGCAGGCCGGTCCGAGCGCCGCGCAGGCAGGCGCCGCGTCGACCCGCGCGCCGGTGGCGGAGGCTCCGCCCGCGGCGCGTCCCGGCCGGGGCGCGCGGGGCGGAGGTCTCTCGCCGGCGCGCGGGAGGAAGGGGGTCGGGCGGTGGCGCCGCGAGCGGCAGCGGGGCGCCGTCCTGCCGGAAGGCGCGTCGGCGCGCGGCGTCCCGACGCGAGGCGAGCGAAGGGGGGTCGAGGGGCGTCTCGACCGGCAGGGATTTCTTCAACCGAGTTGATTTAATCCACGGCCTGCTTGGCCCCTCCGGGCGGCGCGCGCGGGGAGAATTCCTCATCCGGTCCGATCTATTCGCCCGGCCCCTCTCCGCCCGACCCCAGGCCCTCGCCGGGCGCGTCGGGTCTTTCCCTCGGGCCGGTTTCGGCGTATAGGCGCGCGTCCGCGGCGACGACACCCCTGGAGGCGCCCGCGGAGGATGCGGGGGGATCGGCCCCTCGCGCCACATCTTATGAATTGGAGTCGACGATGGCCGAACTTCCCGTTCTCGAGGCCACCGCCCGCTCCGGCACGGGCAAAGGGGCTGCCCGTGCCGCGCGGCGCGAAGGACTGGTTCCGGGCGTGATCTATGGCGGCGGGCAGGACCCCGTCACCATCAACGTCAAGCACAACGAGCTGCTCAAGCGCCTGAAGGCCGGCCGCTTCCTGAGCACGCTGTTCAACGTCAAGGTGGACGGCGCGGACAACCGCGTGATCTGCCGCGCCGTGCAGCGCGACGTGGTGCGCGACCTGCCCACCCACGTCGACTTCCTGCGCCTGACCGAGAAGTCGCGCGTGAACCTCTTCGTCCACGTCGACTACGTGAACCAGGAGGCCTCGCCGGGCCTGAAGAAGGGCGGCGTGCTGACCGTGGTGCGCTCCGAGGTCGAGCTGAACGTGGTCGCGGGCTCGATCCCCGATCACATCACCGTCGACCTGACGGGCAAGAGCTTCGGCGACGTGATCCACATCTCCGACGTCGAGCTGCCCAAGGGCGTGACGCCGGTGATCAAGGACCGCGACTTCGTGCTGGCCAACATCTCCGCCCCCTCCGGCCTGCGCGCCGCGGAGGCCGAGGAGGCCGAGGGCGAGGCCGAGGAGGCCGCCGCCGAGGAGTGATCCTCGACGCGCCGCACGGCTTGCGAACAGGAACGCCCGCTCCGGATCCGGAGCGGGCGTTTTTCGTTTTCGCTCGGGATTTCAGTCGCATGGGAGTTCTGCGCCCGCCTTTGACAGCCCCCGCACGCCGCATCTTTCGCCCGCGCCGCGGGCGCGGCAGACTGCGCCCGGCCAAGACCCTGCACAGGAGCCGCCCCGATGCCGCGCCCGCCCGCCCCCTCCTCCGCCCGCCCGGACCGCGCATGAGCTGGTCGGGCGAGCTGCTGCACATCCACGTCGCCCCCGCCGCCGCCTACGAGATGGAGGCGCTGGACGAGGCCGAGCTGGTCGCCGGCCGCGGCATCGTCGGCGACCGCTATTACCTCGGAACCGGAACCTATTCGCCCAAGCCCGACGTGCGCGAGGTGACGCTGATCGAGATGGAGGTTCTGGAGGCGCTGGCGGCCGGCGAGCCGCGCGTCCCCGGCTTTCGCGCCACGCTTGCGCCCGAGGATCACCGGCGCAACCTGACCACCCGGGGCGTGCCGCTCAACCACCTGGTCGGAAAGCGATTTCGGGTGGGCGAGACGGTGCTGCGCGCCCATCGCCTGAACTTCCCCTGCCGCTATTTCGAGGAGCTGATGGGGATGCCGGATCTGCACGACGCGCTTCTCAACCGCTCGGGCCTCAACTGCGCGATCGAGACGGGCGGGATCATCCGCCCCGGCGACCCGATCCTGCCGCTGGACGGCTGAGCGCCATGGCCGCGCCCCGCCTGATCATGAAGCTGGAGGTCGCGGCCCTGCGCGACGGGCCGGGCGAAGTGCGGATCGTGGAGTTCGCCCACCCCCGCCGGCCCACCCTGCCCGGCTTCGCCCCCGGCGCCCATGTCGACGTGCACCTGCCCTTCGGAGGGGTGCGCCAGTACTCGCTGATCGGGGATCCCGCCGAGACAGGCCGATATGTCATCGCGGTGAAGCGGGAGGCGCAGGGGCGCGGCGGCTCGGCCTGGGTGCACGAGGGGCTGGCGGTCGGCGACCTCGTCCCCGTCTCGGCCCCGCGCAACCATTTCGCGATCCCGCCGGGCGAGGGGCCGGCGCTGCTGCTGGCGGGGGGGATCGGGGCGACGCCGCTGATCGCCATGGCCCGGGCGCTGGAGGCGCAGGGGGCGGAATGGCGGCTGCATCATTTCGTGCGCGACCGCGCCGAGGCGCCGCTCCGCCACGAGATCGCGGCCGTCCTGCCCGCCGCGCGCGTGACCCTGCACGACGCGGGCGCGGAGGCGGCGCGCCGCACCCTCGCCGCCCTGCTGGCCGATCCGCCCCCGGACGGGCGGCTGATGCATTGCGGCCCGCCGGGGTTCATGGCGGCGGTGGCGGAGGCGGCGCAGGGGTGGCCCGAGGGCTCGGTCGCGAGCGAGGCGTTCCAGCCCCTCGACGACGGCGCCCCGCCCGCCCCCTTCGCGATCCGCCTGCGCGACGGGCGCGAGGTGACGGTGCCGGCCGATCGCTCGGCGCTCGACGCGCTGCGGGAGGCGGGGGTGGCGCTGAACGCGGCCTGCGAGAACGGGGTCTGCGGGACCTGCGAATGCGGCCTGCTGGCGGGCGAGGCGATCCACCGCGACCAGGCGCTGTCGCCCATGGCGCAGGCGCGGCGCTTCATCCCCTGCGTGTCGCGCGGGCGGGGGGTGATCGCGCTCGACCTCTGAGGGCGGCGAGGGCGGGCGCCCTGCCGCCTTGTCCCCGACCGCCCCGCCGCGCTACCCCGATGCCCGACCGCCCCGCCCCCGCCGCCGCCCCCGCCGCCGGAGACGCCGATGACCGACGCCCCCTCCCCCCGCCGGACCGCAGACGCGGGCCGAGAGGCCTCCGACGCGCTGGTGCGCGACCCCGCCGGCGCGCTGGAGCGCCTGCGCGAGATCATGCGCCGCCTGCGCGCCCCCGACGGCTGCCCCTGGGACCGCGACCAGGACTTCGCCTCGATCGCCAAGTATACGGTGGAGGAGGCCTACGAGGTCGCCGACGCCATCGAGCGGAACGACATGGAAGACCTGAAGGACGAGCTGGGGGACCTGCTGCTGCAGGTCGTCTACCACGCGCAGATGGCCGACGAGGCGGGCCATTTCGACTTCGACGACGTGGCGCGCGCCGTCTCGGACAAGATGCTGCGCCGCCACCCCCATGTCTTCGGCGACGAGACCGGCCTGGTGCGCGAGCTGCGCCCCGGCGACTGGGAGCGGATGAAGGCCGAGGAGCGGGCGGCGAAGGGCAAGGTCGAACCGGCCGGGGCCTCGGCGCTGGACGGGGTGGCGCTGGGGTTGCCGGCGCTGACGCGGGCGGTGAAGCTGCAGGCGCGCGCGGCGCGGGTGGGCTTCGACTGGCCGGACCTGACGGGCGTGATGGCCAAGGTGGTGGAGGAGGCGGGGGAGCTCGCCGAGGCGCACGAGACGCTGACCGCCGACGAGGTGGAGGCGGAGTTCGGGGACCTCGCCTTCGTGCTCGCCAACCTCGCGCGGCATCTCAAGGTCGAGCCCGAGCACGCGATCCGGCGCACCAACGCCAAGTTCGAACGGCGGTTCCGGGAGGTGGAGCGCCGGCTCGCCGCCCGCGGCCGGCGGCCGGAGGAGGCGGGGCTGGCCGAGATGGACGCGATCTGGGACGAGATCCGCGCCGAGGAGAAGGCGGCGGCGGGCGCGCCGGCGGCGGACGCCCCGCGGCCCGCGCCCGACGACCGGCTCTGAGCGTCGCCGAAGGACGCGTCGCCGCTTTGACCCGGCCTCGCGCATCCGTTATCACCGCACCCGACCGCGGCCCCGACCCGTTTCACGGGGCCCAGGACGGCCCGGAGAAGACCGCCCGCCCATGACCGACAGCATCCTGGATCGTTGCGAGGCCGCGGGCCTGCGCATGACCGGACAGCGGCGCACCGTCGCCCGCGTGCTGGAGACCAGTTCCGAC
This sequence comes from Albimonas marina, assembly GCF_029223255.1. Classification (GTDB taxonomy): domain Bacteria; phylum Pseudomonadota; class Alphaproteobacteria; order Rhodobacterales; family Rhodobacteraceae; genus Albimonas. Next base: position 602,917 of record NZ_JARHUC010000003.1, on the reverse strand, counting down.
CATCCCGACGTCGAGGAGCTGCACCGCCGGGCCGCGGCCGAGGACGCGCGGATCAGCCTCGCGACCGTCTACCGGACCGTGAAGCTGTTCGAGGACGCGGGGATCGTCGAGAAGGTCGATTTCGGCGACGGGCGCGCGCGCTACGAGGACGCCGAGCGGGAGCACCACGACCACCTGATCGACATGGCCACCGGCGAGGTCATCGAGTTCGTGGACGAAGAGATCGAGGCCCTGCAGCGCAAGGTGGCCGAGCGGCTGGGATACGAGCTGCTGGGCCATCGCATGGAGCTTTTCGGGCGGCCCATCAAGAAGGGCCGCGCCAAGCGGGGCGGCTGACGCCCCATCCCTTTCCGCCGGCGCGCGCCCCCTGTGCAGCGGGCCGCCCGCCGGCCCGAGCAACGGAGACGCGAGAATGAGCGCCATCGTGGACATCGCGGGTCGCGAGATCCTGGACAGCCGCGGCAACCCGACCGTCGAGGTCGACGTGACGCTGGAGGACGGCTCCTTCGGCCGCGCCGCGGTCCCCTCGGGCGCCTCGACGGGCGCGCACGAGGCCGTGGAGCTGCGCGACGGCGGCGCGCGCTACAAGGGCAAGGGCGTCACGCAGGCGGTCGAGTCGGTGAACGGCGAGATCTTCGAGGCGCTGGCCGGCGTCGACGCGACCGAGCAGGTCGCCATCGACCGCGCGATGATCGAGCTGGACGGCACCGAGAACAAGGGCCGGCTGGGCGCGAACGCCATCCTGGGCGTGTCGCTCGCCTGCGCCAAGGCCGCGGCCGAGAGCGTCGCCCTGCCCCTCTACCGCTACGTGGGCGGCACCAACGCCAAGGTCCTGCCCGTGCCGATGATGAACATCATCAACGGCGGCGAGCATGCCGACAACCCGATCGACGTGCAGGAATTCATGATCATGCCCGTCGGGGCGAGCTCGCTGCGCGAGGCGGTGCGCATCGGGGCGGAGGTGTTCCACACCCTGAAGTCCGAGCTGAAGGCCGCCGGCCACAACACCAACGTCGGCGACGAGGGCGGCTTCGCGCCGAACCTCGCGGGCACGCGCGACGCGCTCGATTTCATCATGAAGTCGGTGGAGAAGGCGGGCTTCAAGCCGGGCGAGGAGGTCTACATCGCGCTGGATGCGGCCTCAACCGAGTTCTACGAGGACGGCAAGTACCACCTCAAGGGCGAGGATGCGGTGCTGACCTCGGAGCAGATGGCCGAGTACCTGCGCCGGCTGGTCGCCGACTACCCGATCATCTCGATCGAGGACGGCATGGCCGAGGACGACTGGGAGGGGTGGAAGGCCCTGACCGACCTGGTGGGCGACAAGTGCCAGCTGGTGGGCGACGACCTGTTCGTGACCAACACGAAGCGCCTGATCACCGGCATCGAGATGGGCGCGGCGAACTCGATCCTGGTGAAGGTGAACCAGATCGGCTCGCTGACCGAGACCATCGAGGCGGTCGAGATGGCGCATCGCGCGCGCTACACCTCGGTGATGTCGCACCGTTCGGGCGAGACCGAGGACGCGACCATCGCCGACCTCGCGGTGGCGCTGAACTGCGGGCAGATCAAGACCGGCTCGCTGGCGCGCTCGGACCGGCTGGCGAAGTACAACCAGCTGATCCGTATCGAGGAGGAGCTGGGCGAGGCGGCGATCTTCGCCGGCCGCTCGATCCTGAAGGGCTGAGGAGGGCCGCCGGCCGGCGCGGGCCTTCGGGCCCGGCCGGTCGCGCCCGAAATATTGCGCCGAGCATCGCGCCGTCGGATCCGGGCCCGGATTCGACGGCGCAAACGTTTTTTTCTCGCTGCGAGCCAGGCCCTTGAGTCCCTGACGTCTTTCGGCGTGGAATGGCGGTCGGAGGGCGCTTTGGTCATGAAGATATACGGAATCTGCATGCGTCGTTAAGCGGGCGGACAACCGCGATGGGGTATCGGCCCAGTCATGGTCAGTCCTTCCCGAAATTTCCTGCGCCCCACCGACTCGGGCGCCGCGTCGCGCTCCGCGACGGACGGGCGGACGCGTTTCTTCTCCACCGGCGCCACCGCGCGAGAGGAGGCGCATCATCGCCCGCCCCCGCTGAAGGCCTATTCGCGGGTGGGCGGATCGTCCCTCGGCGGACAGCTGCGGGCGCGCCACGTGGCGATCCTGGCGGCGGCCGCGGCGATCCTCTTCTACGTCAGCGCCCACGGGGTCTGAGCCGGCGCGCCTCGGGCGCGTGCAGGTCCGACGTCGACACGGCGTCTGAGCGCGGGCCGACAAGCCCGCGTGCACAAAGACTCTTTTCAAATCGACATGGCTGCGGCATTGTGCGGAGTCAGGTCCCCGGCCGCCGTGTGGCGGTCAGCGGGGACGCCGGATCAGGCAGGCGGGACGACATGAGCGAGAGCGGCGCATCGCGACGGATCGTGGCCGCGGCCTTCGGCTTCTTCGTGGTCGGGGCCACCAGCTACTTCGGATATTCGGCGCTGCAGGGCGACACGGGCCTGGTCGAGCAGGTGCGCCTGGCGCGCGAGCAGACCACGCTGGAGGCGAACCTGGCCGAGCTGAAGGCCGAGCGCCGGCGGATGGAGAACCTGACCCGCCGCCTGTCGGACCGCTATCTCGACCTCGACCTGCTCGATGAACGCGCCCGCCGGATCCTGGGCTACGCCCGCCCCGACGAGATCGTGATCCGCTGACCCCGTCGCGCCGGAGCGTTCGCGCGAGCCTCGCGGAGGCTGGCGGCGGCGAAATCGCGTCCGATGGTATGGCAACCACATGATTTCGCTGCGGCGCCTTCGGCCTCGGGACGCACGAAACTTCCCTTTCCCCCAAGAAAACCGCAATTCGGTTGCTCGGTATTGGCGTGCAGACGCTATGGTGCGAGGCTAGAAAAGCCGGGACATCGTGAACGATCCGGGCCCACACCAGGGAGGACGACGCCATGGCCGCCACGCGGCGAAAGAAGCCCAATGCGTCCAAGGAGGAGCTGCTCGCGTATTATCGCGACATGCTGCTCATCCGCCGCTTCGAGGAGAAGGCGGGCCAGCTCTACGGCATGGGCCTGATCGGCGGGTTCTGCCACCTCTACATCGGCCAGGAGGCCGTGGTGGTCGGGGCCGAGGCCGCCGCCAAGGAGGGCGACCAGCGCATCACCACCTACCGCGACCATGGCCACATGCTGGCCTGCGGGATGGATCCCGACGGGGTGATGGCCGAGCTGACCGGGCGCGAGGGGGGATACTCCAAGGGCAAGGGCGGCTCGATGCACATGTTCTCCAAGGAGAAGGAGTTCTACGGCGGTCACGGCATCGTCGGCGCGAACGTCCCTCTTGGCGCGGGGCTGGCCTTCGCGAACAAGTATCGCGGCAACGACAACGTCACCTTCACCTATTTCGGCGACGGCGCGGCGAACCAGGGCCAGGTCTACGAGACCTTCAACATGGCCTCGCTGTGGCATCTGCCGGTGATCTTCGTCATCGAGAACAACCAGTACGCGATGGGCACCAGCCTGAAGCGCGCCAGCTCCTCCCCCGCGCTCTACACCCGCGGCGCGGCCTTCGGGATCGAGGGCGAGGCGGTGGACGGCATGGACGTGCTGGCGGTGCGCGACGCCTGCGTGAAGGCGGCCGACATCTGCCGCGCGGGCAAGGGCCCCTACATCCTCGAGATGAACACCTACCGCTACCGCGGCCACTCGATGTCGGACCCGGCGAAATACCGGACCCGCGAGGAAGTGCAGAAGATGCGCGAGACCCGCGACCCGATCGAGCATGTGCGCGAGCTGCTGACGATGGGCGGCGACGCCACGGACGAGGAGCTGAAGGCCATCGACAAGGAGGTCCGCGGCATCGTCAACAAGTCCGCCGACTTCGCCCAGGAGAGCCCCGAGCCCGCGCTCGAAGAGCTCTGGACCGACGTGTACGCCTGAGGAGGGGAAGAATGGCGATTCAGATCCTGATGCCCGCGCTCTCCCCCACCATGGAGGAGGGGACGCTCTCGAAGTGGAACGTCAAGGAGGGGGACAAGGTCTCCTCCGGCGACGTGATCGCGGAGATCGAGACCGACAAGGCGACGATGGAGTTCGAGGCCGTCGACGAAGGCGTCGTCGGCAAGATCCTGATCGAGGAAGGCACGGAGGGCGTGAAGGTCAATACGCCCATCATGGTGCTTCTGGAGGAGGGGGAGGACGCCTCCGCCGCCGAAGGGGCCGCCGAGGCGCCCGCGGCGAAGACCGAGCCGAAGGATGAGGCGTCGGACACGCCCGAGGCGCCCAAGGCGCTGGAGGATGCGCCCCACGCCACCGTCCCCGCCGCCGCCAAGCCCGGCGCGCCGATGGCCGAGCTGGAGCTCGACTGGCCCGAAGACGCGCCGATGAAGAAGCAGACGGTGCGCGAGGCCCTGCGCGACGCGATGGCCGAGGAGATGCGCGCCGACGGCGACGTCTTCGTGATGGGCGAGGAGGTGGCCGAGTACCAGGGCGCCTACAAGATCACCCAGGGCCTGCTGGACGAGTTCGGCGCCAAGCGGGTGATCGACACCCCGATCACCGAGCATGGCTTCGCCGGCCTGGGCGTGGGCGCGGCCTTCGCCGGCCTGCGTCCCATCGTCGAGTTCATGACCTTCAACTTCGCCATGCAGGCGATCGACCAGATCATCAACTCGGCGGCCAAGACGTTGTATATGTCCGGCGGCCAGATGGGCTGCCCGATCGTGTTCCGCGGCCCCAACGGCGCCGCGGCCCGCGTGGGGGCCCAGCACAGCCAGGACTACGCGGCCTGGTATGCGCAGATCCCCGGCCTGAAGGTCGTGCAGCCCTACTCGGCCGCCGACGCCAAGGGCCTGCTGAAGTCGGCGATCCGCGACCCCAACCCGGTGGTGTTCCTGGAGAACGAGATCCTCTACGGCCGCAGCTTCGACGTGCCCGAGGTCGAGGATCTGACCGTGCCGCTGGGCAAGGCGCGGATCTGGCGCAAGGGCACGGACGTGACGATCGTGAGCTTCGGCATCGGCATGACCTACGCGCTGGAGGCCGCCGAGGCGCTCGCGGGCGAGGGGATCGAGGCCGAGGTCGTCGACCTGCGCAGCCTGCGCCCGATGGACACGGACACGGTCGTGCGCTCGGTCATGAAGACCAACCGTTGCGTGACGGTCGAGGAGGGGTGGCCCGTCGCCTCCATCGGCAGCCACATCTCGGCGACGCTGATGAAGGAGGCGTTCGACTACCTCGACGCCCCGGTCCTGAACTGCACCGGCAAGGACGTGCCGATGCCCTACGCGGCCAACCTGGAACGACACGCCCTCGTCACCACCGCCGAGGTGGTCGAGGCCGTGAAGTCCGTCTGCTACCGCTGAGGGGGGAGGGAGATGTCCATCCAGATCCTGATGCCCGCGCTGTCCCCCACGATGGAGGAGGGCACGCTGGCCAAGTGGACGGTCAAGGAAGGCGACACGGTCAGCTCCGGCGACGTGATCGCGGAGATCGAGACCGACAAGGCCACGATGGAGTTCGAGGCCGTCGACGAGGGCGTGATCGGCAAGCTGCTGATCGCCGAGGGCACGGAGGGGGTGAAGGTGAACACCCCCATCGCCGTCCTGCTCGAGGAGGGCGAGGACGCCTCGGCGGTCGACGAGGCCGCCTCCGCCAAGCCCGAGGCCAAGCCCGCCCCGGCCGAGAGCGAGGGCGAAAAGCCCTCCGCCGCCTCTGCCGCGCCTGAGCCGAAGGCGGCCGAGACCCCTGCCCCCGCCGCGCCGTCGACCGCCGACGGCGAGCGGATCTTCGCCTCCCCGCTCGCGCGGCGGATCGCGAAGGAGAAGGGGCTCGACCTGACGAAGGTGAAGGGGTCCGGGCCGAAGGGCCGGATCGTGAAGGCCGACGTCGAGAACGCGAAGCCCGAGGCCGCCGCCCCCGCGGCGAAGGCCGAGGACAAGGCCCCGGCCGCCGTCGCTCCCGTCGCCAAGGCCGAGCCGGCCTCCGCCGATGCCGTGAAGAAGCTCTACGGCGACGTGGAGTTCGAGGAGGTCAAGCTCGACGGGATGCGCAAGACGATCGCCGCGCGCCTCACCGAGGCGAAGTCGACGATCCCGCATTTCTACCTGCGGCGGGACATCGAGCTGGATGCGCTGATGGCGTTCCGGGCAGAGCTGAACGGCGCGCTCGAGAAGCGCGGCGTGAAGCTCTCGGTCAACGACTTCGTCATCAAGGCCTGCGCGGCGGCCCTGATCCAGGTTCCCGACTGCAACGCGGTCTGGGCCGGCGACCGGATCCTGAAGTTCTCGCGCGCCGACGTGGCGGTCGCAGTGGCCATCGACGGCGGCCTGATCACGCCGGTGCTGCGCGGCTCCGACACGAAGTCGCTCTCGGCGATCTCGGCCGAGATGAAGACGCTCGCCGGCAAGGCGCGCGACCGCAAGCTGCAGCCGCAGGAATACCAGGGCGGCAGCTTCGCGATCTCGAACCTCGGGATGTACGGGATCGAGAACTTCGACGCGGTGATCAACCCGCCCCACGGCTCGATCCTTGCGGTCGGCGCGGGCGTGAAGAAGCCGGTCGTGGGAGCGGACGGCGAGATCAAGGTGGCCACGGTGATGTCCGTGACCCTCTCGGTCGACCACCGGGTGATCGACGGCGCGCTGGGCGCCCAGTTCCTCGAGGCGGTGAAGACCAACCTCGAGAACCCGATGGCCCTGCTCGCCTGAGCCGAGGGCCGAACATGAAAAAAGGGCGCGGAGGCATCAGCCTCCGCGCCCTTCTTCATTCCGCCCGCAGAAGCGGCGGCGTTCTCACATGATCTGGTCCATGCTCAGCGAGGGCTGAGCGCAGCCCGCGTCGCCCACGACCTTCGCCGGCACGCCGGCGACGGTCTTGCAGGGCGGCACGTCGTGGAGCACCACCGAACCGGCCGCGATGCGGCTGCAATGTCCGATCTGGATGTTGCCCAGGATCTTCGCGCCCGCGCCGATCAGCACCCCGTGCCCGACCTTGGGATGGCGGTCGCCATCCTCCTTGCCGGTGCCGCCCAGCGTCACGCCGTGCAGCAGCGAGCAGTTGTCGCCCAGCACCGCCGTCTCGCCGATCACCACCGAATGCCCGTGGTCGATCATGATCCCGCGGCCCACGCGGGCGTTGGGATGGATGTCGATCGCGAAGACTTCCGAGGCGCGCATCTGGATGAACAGCGCCAGGTCCTGCCGCCCGTTCATCCACAGCCAGTGCGCGACCCGATAGCTCTGGATCGCCAGATAGCCTTTGAAGAACAACAGCGGCTGAACATAGCGATGGCAGGCGGGGTCGCGCTCATAGACCGCGACCACGTCCGCCCGCGCCGCGGCGCCGATCGACTTGTCCTGACGGATCACGTCACGCGCCACGTCCTGCAGGATCAACGCCGACAGGTCCGGGGCGGCCAGCTTCTGGGCGATGCGATAGCTCAGCGCATCTTCGAAACTGTCGTGATGCAGCACGGTGGCGTGGACGAGGCTGCCGATCAGCGGCTCGTCGTCCACCATCTCACGGGCCTCGTCGCGAATGCGGGACCACACGGGGTCCAGCTTCGCAAGGGCCTCTTCCTTCGGGGCCACGGACATGGCGGTCCTCCCTCGGGGCCGCGCGCGGATTGCGCGCCTTAAGGGAGATCGTTGCCCCATCCGGCGTTTCAAGCCAAGGCGTCATGACCAATTGTGAAGACATCGGTCACGCAATCCCTGCCCCGCTTCACGCCGGCGGAGCGGCGAAGGTCAGTCGGTGAATATTGAATTTCACACGGCCGCCTGTGAAATTCCCGCCCTCCGGCGTCAGCCGCAGCGCGACGCTGGACGAATAGGCCAGGGGCGCCCCCGTGACCGAGACGATCCCTGCGCCCGCGCCCACCGCCAGACCCTCGCCATAACGGGTCTCGGCCTCGACGACGCCGAGCGACCAGCCGGCCGCCCCGGTGATCGCCTGCTGCACCCGCGCCGTCACGCCCAGCACCAGCGACCCCGCCGGAATCTGCCCCGTCGTGGACTGCGCGCCGCCTGCGCTCAGTTGATGCTCGAACTCGACCACCGTGATCGCGCCCGACGGCGCGGCCGGCAGGGTCAGCACGCTCCACACCCCGGCGGCGTGCACGACCTCCGCCGCCTCGTCTTCGACATAGGCGCGCCAGCCGGTCAGGGGCGTGATGAAGTCCCAGCCGCCGTTGACGAAGATCGCGACGTCCGAGGTCCGCCCGGCCCAGGCGCCGCTCGCCCCCGTAGGCACGATGTAGCGGTTCCCGTCCGCCGGCGAGACCGGAGGCGTCGCCAGCGTGCGGCTGATCGCGGCCATCATCACCAGGTGGTCAAGGCGGGTCAGCGCCTCGTTGACCGTGATATGCTTGCGCGCCTGGCTGTCGGACAGCAGCGGCAGATCGAGGTTGGCGGTCTCAGCCATCGAAGGTCACCTTCCCATAGTGGCCGGCGCCGACGGCGGCCGACATCTGCGCGATCTCGAAGGTAGCGGCGCCCGGCACTCCGTCCGCGGACTGCATCGCGGTCGTGTAGGTGAACTCCGGCGAACTCACCTGCACCTGCCGCACGACCGATCCGCCGGTCGAGCGGACGCGGACCCGGTAGGCCTCGGTCTCTTCGAACAGCGGCGTCTCGCTCGCCGGCCAGAGGTCGATGTCCAACCGCCCGCGACGGGTCCAGGTCACCTTCACCTCGCCCCCCGGCGCCCGCACGGCCGAGATCCGAACCGGCGCGAAGGGCTTCAGCGCCGCCCCGTTCCAGGTCCAGGTCGCGTGCGCGAAGCTGTCGTCCCCTGGCTGGTCGGCCGCGGGCCCGATGCGGTAGTGCCGCTCCAGCTCCAGCGCCTCCAGCCCCAGATCGATCCCGATCAACCGCTGGTTCAGCATCACCAGCACGGCCCCGGCCGGCGTCGGATCGCCGATCACCGGCTCGGTCCCGCAGGTTCCCCTCAGAAAACCCGACAGCTCGTAGATCCCCGGCGAGATCAGCTTCGCCTCGCGGAACTGCAGCACCTCCCACCCGCCGAGCGGAGAGCTCAGCGCCGCGAGGTTCGCCCCGTTCAGCACCGCCAGCTCGTCCGCGCTCGACAACGTGCCCGAGATCATCTGCACCTGGATCGTCACCCCCCGCGTCCAGCGCCAGGGCTGGGACGCCGGCAGCGGCGTCAGCAGCTTCGCGACCGTCGACGGCCGCGTCGTCGCCGCCTCCGCCGTATAGTCGTCGTCGCGATCCGAGGAGTAGACGGCCACCGTCCCGGGCCACGGAGTCGACCAGACCGCGGCGAAGCCGTTGTCCTCGTCGCCCCCGAACACCGCCCAGGGCACGTCCATCAGACGATAGCCGGGAACCCCGGCGCCGGGCCGCGTGTCGAGCGGCGCTTCGGGGTCCTCGCCGAAGGGACGCGCGCCCAGCTGGTAGACCGACGGCTCGATCCGCGTGCCTTCGATCGAGCGCGCGACGCCCTCGACGATGCGATCCACCCGATACTCCGGCTCGCCCGCCGGCCCCAGGCGAACCACGTCGCCCGGCTCGAGATCGAGCCGCGAGCCCGGAACCGCGAAGCCGATCGTCTCGCGCGCCACCGTGCTTTCCCGCGCCCAGCGATCGGCGATCTCCACCGCCCGTCCCCGGCTCATCGCGATCGGCAGCTCCGAGCCCTCGACCCCCACGGCCGCGCCGTCGGGGTTGATCACCTCGGCGGCGCCCGCCTGGTAGGAGGCTTCGGTGCGCAGGTAGCCCACCCGAACCTCCCGCAGCGCCGCGCCCGTCGGCGCACGCACGCGCTCGACGTCGCGGGCCGCGCCGGCGCCGTCCTCGACCACCGTCTCGGGATCGATCTCCACCGCTTCCTGCATACCGCGCATCACGAAGCGCAGCGTCCCCGCCGTCTCATAGGCGTCGAAGCCGAAGGCGATCATCAGCGCCTGCAACGCCGCGCGCGGCGACTGCGTGGCCTGCTGGACGAACCCGTCCATCAGCGCATGCAGCCCGGTCACGTCGATGTCGGTCAACCCGGCCTCGGCGCAGATCTCCGCCACCACCCGGTCCAGCGAGGCGGACGCCACGCGCCCGTTCAGCCAGTGCCCGTACTCGTAGTTCGAGCCGTCCGACCACAGGTCCGAGCGTGCCGGAAACGTCGGCCACGGCCGCGCGTCCCAGGTCCACACATGGACGTTGGACAGGTCCAGCATCCGCCCGTTGTAGCGGCTGGACCAGGGATTGTTCGCAGACCGCCCCCAGTGCAACTGCATCGCCTGGAGCATCCGACGCTGGATCAGGTCGTCCCGCAGGCCGGAGGAGAAATGCGGCAGCCCGTTCTCCGAACTCTTCGGATCCACGAAGACGTTGGGCTGGTTGGTCCCCTTGTCGACGGCGCCGCAACCGATCTCCGTCAGCCACACCGGCTTCGAGCGCGGCGTCCAGTCCGTTCTCTCGGCCTGCCGGACGCCGTCGATCCGGTCGAAGTGGACGTTCGACCACCAGCTCTTGATGTCCTTGGCGCGCCAGACCCAGGGTTCGCCATACCAGTCGTCGATGGGCGTGCGGATCTGCGCCGTCCGATCCGCATCCGACGCATAGTACCAGTCGTAGTTCTCGCCTGCCTCGAAACGCGAGGCGAGGTAGTCGAGATCGTAGATCGTGGGCGCGAGCTCCGCGTCCAGATGGTCGAAGCCGTCCCGCCAGTCGGTCAGCGGCGCGTAGTAGTCGATCCCGATGAAATCGACGTCCCGGTCGGCCCACAGCGGATCCAGGTGGAAGATCCGATCTCCCGAACCGTCGCCCGGATTGTGCCCGAAATACTCCGACCAGTCGGCCGCATAGCCGATCTTCGTCCCGTCCCCCAGCACCGCGCGCACGTCGCCCGCCAGCGCCTTCAGCCGCTCGACCGCCGGATAGACGGTCTTGGCCGAGCGCACCTGCGTCAGGCTGCGCATCTCCGAGCCGATGCAGAACGCATCGACGCCCCCCGCCAGCGCGCACAGATGCGCATAGTGCAGGATGAACCGCCGATAGCGATGCGCTCCTGCGCCGGAGAAGAGCACCGTGTCGCCCGCGGACGTGAACTCGCCCGGCTGCGCATCCCCGAAGAACGCGTCGACCTCCGCCGCCGCCGCCGCCGTCTGATCCGGAGAGCCCGGCTGACCCGCCGCGACCGACTGCGTGATCCGCCCTCGCCAGGGATAGGCCGCCTGCTCGGCGCCCCCCCACGGATCCGGTTTGCCGTTGCCCGGCGCCACATCCATCAAGATGAAGGGATAGAACAGCACCCGAAGGCCGCGCGCCTTCAGCTCCTGGAGATAGCGCACCACCGACCCGTCCGAGGGGGTGCCCCCGTAGATCGGCCGCCCCTCGCCGTCGCGCCCGACCAGGTACGCGTCCGCCCGAGCCTCGCCGCCGACGGTCCAGACATGAGGCGCGGTCACCTTGTCCGCGTACTCGACGCCCGGCCTCACCTGGCACTGGGCGCAGCGCAGGTCGTCGCCGAACCAGCTGACCACGACCGAGATCGTCTCCAGCTCCGGCAGCTCGTCCAGCAGCTGGTCCAGCGCCACCACGGCATCGGTCTTGTCGGACCAGGCGTTGAGGTTCAGGAACTTTTCCTGCCCCTCGCCGATGATCTCCCGCACCGGCTCGGTCTCGAGCACGAATTCCCCCGACCCGGGGATCATCGTCACGCCCTTGACCAGCTTGTGGAGGCGAAGCTCCCCCTCCTCGCCCACCTCGACCGAGGCCGGGGTCTTCGGCCGCCGGAACACCTCGACGCTGATTTGCGGCACGCGGTTCCCGAACTGGCCGAGGGGCACGTCCTCGAACACCATGTAGGCGAGGCCGCGGTAGGCGGGCGTGTTCCCCTCGCCTTCCACCGCCTCGATCGCGGGATCGGGCCCCTGCCCCTCGGTCCCGCGATGAAGACGCCAGTTCAGCGAATCCGCGTTGATCTGCCGGCCGTCGGCCCAGATCCGCCCGATGCGCGTGATCGGCCCCTCGCACAGGGCGACCGCGAAGCTGATGGTGTAGGCGTATTCGGTGACGGTCGTGCCGCCGCCGCCGCCCTTCCCGCCATGCTCCTCGCGGTTCACATGCTCCTTGAAGCGGGTCGACCAGATCACCTGGCCCGCCACGCGCATCCGGCCATAGACGCGCGCGATCGGCGCGCCCTCGTTCGCCGCCTGCACCCGCAGGGTCGAGGCGCGCCCCCGCTCCACCGCGCGGCCGCCGCCGCCCAGGATCTTCTGATCGATCAGCCCGCCGACGACCGCGCCCGCGGCCTGCCCCAGCGCAACCGCGCTGACGCCGGCGATGCCGCCCCCGACGGCGCCGCCCACGGCGGCGCCCGCGGCGGCCAGTACCAAAGTCGCCATGGATCACTCCGGAAAGCTGAAGGCCGCCGCGATGCGCCGCTGCCAGGAAGGCCCGAGCGAGGACCCCACGACCCCGCGCCCCGAATAGGCGTGGATCATCCGGGGCTCGTCGCCCCCCGTCTCGACCAGGATGCCGAGGTGCTTTGCCGGGCCGCGCGCGCGCATACGGAACAGCAGCACGTCGCCTGCCTGCGCCTCGCCCGGCGGGATCCGCCGCATCAGCCGCTCGCAGGCCTCGAACAGACGCTCTTCCCGGCTGACCTCGAGCCACTCGGGCGTATAGGCGGGCGGCGTCTCCGGCTCCGGCCCGATCACCTCGCGCCAGACGCCCCGCACCAGGCCGAGGCAATCGGCGCCCGCCCCGCGCGCGCTCGCCTGATGACGATACGGCGTCCCCAGCCAGCCGCGCGCCGCCGCGACGATCGCCGCGCGCCGCGCCTCGGCCCGCCGTGCGTCACCCATTGAACAGCGACCCGCCGTCATGCACCTCGTCCGCGCGCGGATAGGCCGTGGCCCAGTCTTCCCCCGGCATCAGAGGAAAGCCTCGGAAGCTGAGGAAATTGCTGAACTTCGCCTTGCAAGTGGACGCGGTCTTGTCGCACCCCGCCACCAAGCGCAGCTCATCCCCCGCCTGGATCGGGGCCGAGGGCGTGTTCCACAGGTCCACCACCATCTGCCCGGCCTGCGCATAGAAGCGCCGAACCGAAACGACCTGCCCATCGTTGGCGCCCGAGGTCCACTCGACTTTGCCGTGATCGAACCACCCTGCAGGCCGGTCGGCCGCGTTCCCCGCGACGGTGAAGCGGCGTGCGTCCTGCACCGCCTGCACCTCGCCGCTCTTGCGGAACTCGCCCTCCAGCGCCACCCCGCAGCGCGCATCGCCCAGCTCGGCGTCGCAGGAGCGTTGGAACACCCGCCCCAACGGCCGGTTCAACACCTCCGAGCGCCCCAGGATCTCCAGCTCGAAGGCCAGGTCTCCGCGCCGGATCTCGCCGACCACCCCGACCGAGAGCTTCACGCGCCGCGCGACGTCGGTGAAATCCACGACCCAGCGCGTCACCTCCGCGCCGTCGTAGAGCCCCCGCACGATATCCGCCTCCCGGATCGCGTCGGACCGCAGGGCGCCCACCGTCTCCTGGTTGTCGACCGCCAGCCCCAGCGAGCTCTCGACCTCGGTGCCCTCGAACCCCGTCTCCGGCTCGAAATCGACGCCGGCGAACCGCAACGGCAGGTCGTGATCGGTGAAGCCCAGCTCCACCCCGTCGGCGCGCTTCACCACCCAGCAGCGGCAGAGCGTCGTCGCCTCCTGCCCCAGCAGCTCGGCGATCTCGGGTTCCAGCGCGCGCATCAGACCCGCACCTCGACCACGGGGATCGAGGGGATCTCTCCCGCCTGCAGCGCCGTCAGGCTCCACACGATCCGGTCGGTGTCGAAGCGCACCGGCACGTCGAACTCGAACCCAGCCGTGATCGCCTGCCCGGCGGTCGGCGCGACCGTGAAGCTGATCTCCCCCGTCGCGTCGGCCACGACGAAATCCGCGGCCGGAACCTGCTCCACTCCGTCGACGGCGACCTTCGTGCTCCCCGTCACCGGCTTTTGGATCGTGCGCACGTAGGGGTTCACCGCCGCCTCGTAGCTCTTGATCAGCTGGAACGTGGTGGTGCTTCCATCCCCCGTCCCGATCTGCTGGTCGCTCGCCGAGGGCGTCTGCGAGGGCGCGCAGGACTTGAAGTCCAGCCAGTCCTTCCAGCGGAAGCCATGCAGCTGCCCGCGCCGCGCCTCGAAGAAGGCCACGACCTCCTCGAGGTCGTCCAGGCTCGAGACGCCGACGCCCGCATCGTAGCTGCGACGCGACTCGGCCCAGTTCGTGTTCCGCTGCTCGTAGCCGTTCGCCAGCGTCACGATCTCCGTGCGCCGCATCGGGCCGCCGGTCGAACCGACCGACAGCGCATCGGGAAATCTCACTTCATGAAAGGCCATCGCCGCCTCCTGTCTGCGCGCCTCGCCGCTCGCCGTCAGCCGTTGCGCATCCCCAGCCGAACCGCGCGCGCCACCTGCGCGCCGACCTGGCTGCGGGACTTGTCGAAGCCTGCGACGTCGGGGGTCGAGACGTTGACCGTCACGTTCACCGCCCGCCCGCCTCCGCCTGCCGCGACGCCCAGCCGCCCGTCGGCGCCGCGCTGCAGGGGCATGATCGCCTCCGGCCCCGCCTCGCCCATCAGCCCCGCGCCGCCCCGCATCCCGAACAGCGTCGGACCGTCCACCACGCCTCCGCCCGCGAAGGCCCGCAGGCGACCGCCGGAGAACGCGCCCCCCGCCGCGAACGGCGAGATCCCGGCAAGCAGCCCCGAGATCCCCGAGGTCAGCGCCGAGCTCAGCGCGCCGTGCACCGGCCGGATCGCCGCGTCGAACGTCCGTCCCGCCAGGTCCGACCCCAGCCGCCGCAACACGTCCGAGGCCCCGGCGCCGCCGGTGACCATCCGGTCGAACGCCGAGCGCAAGGATCCCGAGATCGCCCCCGCCAGCCCCTGCGCCTCGCGCGAGGTCTCGCGCATCTCGCCGCGCAGCCGGGCCATCTCCTCGGCGACGCTCTGCGCCAGGCCCTGCGCCTCTTCGCCCGCCGCGCCGAACTCGCGCAGCGCGCCGGAAAGGTCGCCGTCCATGTCGTCGCTCATCCGTCCGCCTCCCGCGTCACGTCAGGGAACCGCGCCCGCAGCGCCTTCAGCTCCGCGCGCCCCATCGGCGCGGCCTCGTCGCCCAGAAAGGGCTCCGAGGCCGCGAGGAATTCGCGCGGGGTCATCTCCCAGAAGTCCCGCGGCGTCATCCGCAGGATCCCCAGGCCGAAGCGCATCATCGCCGGCCAGTCCATCGCTCAGCCGTTCTCGCCCAGGGGGGCGAAGGTCGCGGCGAGCAGGCGCGCCGCCGCCCGCGCCGCGCCGCCCGCGCCCCCCTCGAAGCTCATGCGCGCCACCTGTTCGTCCGACACCGCCAGGCCTCCGCCACGCAGTCCCGCGCCCAGCAGCGCCACCAGGTCGCCCGCGCCGAAGTCGCCGCCCTCGAAGCGTGCGACCAGCCCGGCCAGCCCCTTCGCGTCCAGCCGCCCTTCCAGCTCCGCCAGCGCGCCCAGCGTCAGCCGCATCGCGCGTCGCTCGCCCTCGACGACGACCTCCGCCTCTCCCCGCGCCGCGTTGACCATCTCAGGCCGCCGCGAAGCTCAGCGCGCCGGACGAGGCGAGCGAGATCTCGTAGACCGCCTCGCCGTCGTGCTGGCCGGAATACTCCAGCGCGGTGATCTGGAAGGTCCCCTCCAGCGTGCCGAAGTCCGGCACCACCACCTGGAAGTCGGGCGCGGCGCCGTCGAAGAAGGCCTGGCGCAGCGTCGCGTCGGTCGCCTCGTCCAGGAACACGCCCGAGCCCGAGATCGAGGCCGAGCGCAGCCCCGCCCCCGCCAGCAGCTGCCGCCACCGTCCCGCCGAGCCGACATGCGTGACGTCCACCGTCTGCGCATTGAAGGCGATGCGCGTGGCGCGAAGCCCCGCGACCGTCGCGTAGCCGCTTCCGGTGTCCACCTTCAGCAGCAGGTCCTTACCGCTCTGAGCCGCCATTTCCCGCGCCCTCTCCTACCTTTATGCTTCGATCCTGAAGCGAAACCGCAGCTCGATGGCGCGCCCGCCGGCCCTCTCGCGCCGCGCGCGGGCGCCGCGGAAATCCGCCGTCGCCACGCGCCCCTGCGACAGCGGCGGCAGCGGTCCCAAGACCGCCGCGCTCACCGCTTCGGCCGCCACCTTGGCGGCGGCGAACCCTTCGTCCGATCCGTGAACCGTCACCGAGAAGTCATGGATCGCGCCGGACAATCCCTGCGCGGACCAGTTCGAGACCCGCTCGTCGCCGAGCGTCACGAACACCCCCGCCGTCGCATCCGGCGCGTCCGAATGCGGCGCGGCGTCGTAGATCCGCTCCCCGACGAGCGCGCTCAGCGCCGCGGACCCGGTCAGGACCGAATAGACCGCCTCCTGCAAGGCGAAGGATGCGCCATAACTCATTGCAACGCCTCCTCTTCGGCCCAGCAGAACAGGAACCGGCCCCGGGGATCGGCCTCCGCCACCCCGGTGATGCGGAAGGCGCGGTCGCCCTCGCGGAACCGCTGGTCCGCGCGCGGCCGAAATGCCGAACCCACCGGCGTCGCGCGCACCAGGATCCGCCAGCGCACCTGCGCCCGCTCGCGCCCCCGATCCTCGCCCTCGCTTGCGGACCGCGCCTCGAGCGACGCCCACAGGCTGGTCACCTTCACCCACGCGCGGGTCCAGCCGCCCGCGCCGTCGGGGCTGCGGCTCTCCTCCTCCAGCGCCAGCTTGCGGTTCAGCAGCGGCGCGAAGGGCTGGTGGGGCCTCACAGCCGGATCTCCCGGTGACGCGCCACCAGCGCCTCGACGCCATAGGGCGCCTCGCGCACGGGATCCGCAGTCACCTGGCGTTGCTCGTAGTACTGCGCCGCCAGCAACATCACCGCCTGGCGAAGATCGGCGGGGATCGCGTTCCAGTCCTCTCCGAAGCCCGCCGTCAGCTCGACCTCGATGCGTCCGCCCACCGGAACCGCGGGCAGCGCCCGGCCCCGCGCCCCCTCGATCCGCGGACGATGCGCGGAGGGAACCAGCACGTAGGTGGAGGGGTCCGCGGCCTGCCACCCGCCCTCGGCGTCCAGCATCGTCACTGCGTCTATCCAGGACACCGGCGCGATCGGCAGAGGCGCCGAGAAGGCATCCCGCCAGCGCGTCACCGTCCAGGTGAATTTCCGCGAGATCAGCGCCTTGCCCGTCATGCCTTCCACGGCCGCGCCCGCGGCCCGGGCATAGAGCTCAAGCGCGCCTCGCTCCTGCTCCTCCAGGCCCTCGGGCAGACGCAGATGGGCGGCGAGCTCCGCCAGGGGGATCGGCGCCCAGGGGGCCGGCTCCAGTTCGCTCAGCATCGTCGATCCTCCTCAACCGGCCGTCACGCGCACCAGCAGGCCGCGGGTCAGCACCCGCGCATCGCTCGTGCGCACCCGGTTCGCGACGTGGTAGAGGTGACCGGGCCGACCGCCCGTCAGCACCGCCGTCGCCGTGGCGCCGGCCTGGGTGGAAGACGCAACCGACAGCGCCATCGCGTCCATCTCGTCGGGGACGACCGTCCACCCCAGGTCCTCGGTGACCGTCTCGCCCGGGGCGAGCTCGGCATAGAGAACGGCGAAGGGCCGCTCTTCGCTCGGCGCCTTGGTCACATATTCGCTCATGGTCCCGCCCTCGCCGCAGGCGACGACGCCGTCTCAGGCGCAGCCGCGACCACTTTGAATTCTCAGGAGAAGCGACGCCTTCGCGCAGGCCCGGTCACGTGGGGAAGCAGGTCGCGGACGTGGAGCGCGAAGGCGTCCGGCCCGGTCCCCATGGGGACCAGGCCGCCACGGCCCGGGTCAGCAGTCCGGGTCGCGGTTCATCGGCCTCAGGAGGCCGAGAACTTCAGCAGCTTGATCGCCGAGAAGTCGGTCACGTCCCCGCCCACGCGCTTGGTGGCGTAGAACAGGACGTGCGGCTTGGCCGAGAACGGATCGCGCAGCACCCGCAGGTCCGGCCGCTCGGCGATCGTGTAGCCGGCCGCGAAGTCGCCGAAGGCGATCGAGCGGCTGTCGGCGGCGATGTCCGGCATGTCCTCGCAGATCAGCACCGGATAACCCATCAGCCGCGCCGGCTCGCTCGCCGCCAGCCCGTCCGACCACAGGAAGCGGCCGTCCGCGTCCTTCATCTTGCGCACCGCGCCGGCGGTCTTCGAGTTCATCACGAAGCTCGCCTTGGCGCGGTAGCGGGCGCCCAGCGAATAGACCAGGTCGACGATGGCGTCGGCCGGGTTCAGCGCGTTGAAGTCGCCCGCCTGCCCCGTCACCACGTGCTCGAGTTGCCCCCACGCGCCGGTCCCTGCCGCGACGGAGGCGTAGTCGAGGATGCCGGTCGGCTGGTCGCCGCCGTCGCCGTTCACGAACGCATCGCTCTCGGCGCGGGCGAACTTGTCCGCGATGCGGTCGGCGAGCCACCCCTCGATGTCGAAGGCGCTGTCGTCCAGCAGCCGCTGCGAGGCCTTCGGCAGGGCCGACAGCTCATGCAGCGGGATCGAGACCCGCTCGATGGTCGGGGTCGAGCTCTCCGCCACCGGCCCGGCCTCCGAGGACCAGCCGTGGCCGAAGTCCTCGTGATCGACCAGCACGTCGAAGGCGTTCGACTCCACCTGCACCACGTTGGCGATCGAGCGGATCGAGCCCGCGCCCGTCAGCACCCCCTGGATGCGCGCCGCGGTCTGCGGATCGACCAGGTAGCCGCCCTCGGCGTTGACCGCCGTCGACAGGCCCTTGCGTTCGATCTGAACGCCGCGCAGCGCGTCGTCGTCGCCGGTGCGCAGATAGGCCGCCAGCGCCTTGCGATGAGGCGCCTCGGCGTCCGAGGCGCGGCTCAGCACGGGACGCGCGCCGACCGAGGCGGCCTTGCGGTCGATCTGCTCCAGCCGGTCGTCCTGGGCGCGCATGCGCGCCTTCACTTCATCCTGAAAGGCGCCGAATTCCTTGAGAAATCCTGCAACCGCCGACTTGGCCTCGAGGCCGTGGCCCATGTCCTTCATCCTGGATATTCCTTCATCCATAGACCGTCAGGTTCGCCGCGATACGCCGCTCTAGCGGCCCCGCGCCTCGCTCAGCGCCTCGGCCAGCGCGGCCTCGAACGCATCCTCCTCCGCGTCGGTCCCGGCCGCCGACGCGCGCGCCTCGGGGAGCATCGGGAAGGTCACCAGCGACACCTCCCACAGCTCCACCTCCAGCAGCGCCCGGCCGCCCTGGGGCGTCCGACCCGCCTTCACCGCGCGATAGCCGATGGACAGCCCGTCCACCGCGCCCGCCCGCAGCAGCGCCAGCGCCTCCGCGCCGCGCCGCACCTCCGTCATCAGACGCCCCGAGACCCGGAGGCCCCGCTCGTCCTCGCGCACCAGGTCCCAGACGCCGATCGGCTCGCCCGGATCGTGCTGCCACAGCAGCTTCACCGAGCGTCCCGCCTCCCGCATCCGGCGCAGGCTGGCCGCGAAGGCGCCGTCCTCGACCACGTCGCCCGAGGCGTCGGCGACGCCGAACAAAGAGGCGTAGCCCTCGATCCGGCCATCGTCCGCCACCGTGGCGACCTGATCGAAGGCGACGAATTTCGTCTCCAGGCCAGTCGCTTGTCGGCCGGAGTTCGCTCCGTAACACATCTCGGAACCCCTCTCAGGGATGAAACCGGCCCTCGAACAGGACCGAGGCGACCTGGCCGACCATTGCCGTGGCCACGCCGAACACCGCGACCCAGAGGCGTTTCTCAAGCCGATCAACCGTTTCGTCGATCTTCTTGAGCGAAAGCTCCAGCGCCGCCCAGCGTTCGTCCAGCACCCTCTCCAGCGCTTCGATGCGCGCATGGGCGCTGTCGAACGGTTCGTAGAGGTATCGGGACCCGGACCCCTGGGACCGCAGCGAACTCCGGTTCATCGCGACCCGCCCGCGGGCAGCCCCAGCATGGCCCGCTTCTCGTCCTCGCTCAGGAAATCGGCCTCGGACACCCGTCGCCACAACGCTTCGCGCTCCGGCGCCAGGGCCGGCAGCGCATCGAGGTCGGGCTTCAGCACGATCGCCTCCCCCGCCTGCGCCGCGAGCCAGGCCGCGAGGCCCGCCGCCACCTTGCTCACCAGCGGCAGCACCGTCTGCCGATAGAAGGCCCGGTTGGCCTCCTGGTAGTTGGCGTAGGTCGCGTCGCCCGGGATACCCAGCAACATCGGCGGCACGCCGAAGGCGATGGCGATGTCGCGCGCCGCCGCCGTCTTGGTCTGCAGGAACTCCATGTCCGAGGGGCTGAACCCCATCGGCTTCCAGTCGAGCCCGCCTTCCAGCAGCATCGGACGGCCGGCGTTGCGGGCGCCCTGGTGGTTGTCCTCCAGCTCCTCGACCAGGCGACGGTACTGGTTCTCGGTCATCGTGCCGCCGTCGGCCGCCCGGTAGACGATCGCGCCCGACGGGCGTGCGGCGTTGTCCAGCAGCGCCTTCGACCAGGCGCCGGCCGCGTTGTGAATGTCCACGGACGCCGAGGCCGCCTCCATCGGAGACATCCCGTAGTGGTCGTCCAGCGGATGGAACGTCTTCAGGTGCAGGATCGGCTGCGCCTCGGAACTCATTTCGAACCGGAGCTTTTTGCCGCCGACCGCGTACTCGTAGGCCTCCGGCCACCCGTCGGTCCCGGGTATCGCTTTCATCCGGTCCGGACGAAGCGCGTAGAGCTCCGCCGGCAGGCCGGACGCGAGCATTCCAGCCGCCTCCACGAAGGCGTCGCCCGACAGCAGCAGGTGCCCGTAGACGCTCTCCAGAAACGCCGCGCGGACCTGCCCGGGATTGGGCCGCTCCAGGAGCCTGGCGACCGGGTGCAGGTCCAGCCGACGCTCCCCGTCGGAGAGGATCATCGGAACCGCCGCGGCCGCTTCGGCCAGCATCCGCACGCAGCGAAAGCCGATCACGTTCCGCGCGAAGCCGTTGCGCGCCAGGCTGACCGTATCCCGCGGCGACCAGGCCGCCCGCCCGGTCGTCGCCCAGGCCACCGCCGCCCCCACGGCCGAGGCCTTGGCCTCCGCCGGCCGCGCCGAGCGGCGCTCGGGCGAGATCTCGGCCGCGCTTCGCAACCAATTGAAAGCCATCGGCCTTCTCCCATGCTTGTCTGCCAGAGACCGACGCGTCCGCGCGCCTACAGCTGGCGCACGCGGGGCGTCTGCGTCACGCCGCGGCGCAGCTCGCTCACCGCCCAGACCAGGGCGTCGACCCGATCGGGGCTGCCTTCGCGCGGATCGCGCGCCGGGCCGAAGGCGCACATCTCGTCCTCCAGCTCCGGAAAGGCGCCGACATGCCGGACCTGCCCGCGCTCGTAGGCCATCGCGATCGGCTCCGCGCGCGCGAGCTTCCCGCGCGAGGCGGAGACGCCCGCGTAGCTCACGTCGGGATCGATCTGGCGCACCAGCGCCTCGACCATCTCGCCGCTCTGGTTCACCTCGGCCACGATCCTGTCGGCCTGCCATTGGTGGAAGGCGTCCACCGCCCGCCGCGCCCAGTCGAGCGGCGCGGCCCCCTGGACCGTCAGGTCCGCGAGCACGTAGATCCCGTCCTCCGCGCACAGTCCGGCCACCACGATCCCGCAGCTGTCCGCCGACTTGCCCGAGGTCGTCGCCGGATCGACCGCCACCACGATGCGGACCAGGGGCGGCGCCTGGCGCACCCTCTGCTTCTCCAGCAGCGCGCATGTCCACAGCGCGCCCTCGACGTCCTCCAGCAGCTCCCCGCCCAGCTCCTGCCGGGCGAAGCTGGTCGCGCCGAACTCGCGCTCCATCGCTTCCAGGAACTCCGGCGCCAGGTTGGCCGCGTTCGCCTCGGTCGGCGCGCGCGTGACCACCGTGTCCTCCGCCGCCAGCAGCCGCTTCAGCAGGGGCGTCCTCCGCGGCGTGGTGGTCACCAGCGCCTGCGGCGCCTCCCCCAGCCGAAGGCACAGGCCCAGGTTCGCCCAGGTCGCCGCCCCGCGCGGCCACTTGGCGAGCTCGTCGCACCAGGCCGCGTCGAACTGCGGCCCCCGCAGCGCCTCCGGCTGCCCGGCCGAGAACGCCAGCGCCTCCGCCCCGTTCTGCCAGCGCAGCAAGCGCCGGGTCGCGATCCACTCCGGCCGCCGGTCGGGCGGCGAGCAGGCCCGGATCCCCGAGGGCCCCTCGATCATCACCTCGCGGACCTGGTCGAAGGTTTCCCCCACCAGCGCCACGCGCGAGCGTGCGCCCGGCGCCAGCGGCGTCCCCCCTTCGACCAGGGCGCGGACCCATTCGGCCCCGGCCCGCGTCTTGCCCGCGCCGCGGCCGCCCAGGATCACCCAGGACCGCCACCGGCCCGGCGGCGGCGCCTGGTGCCCCGCCAGGCGCCAGACCTCGAAGGTCCAGCGCAGCGCCGCCGCCGCCTCGTCGCTCAGCCCCTCGACGAAGCCCTGCCGCTCATCCTCGCTCAGCGAGGCGAGCCAGCTCGCCCAGGATCTCCCGCCGGGCGGCGTCGAGGTCCAGGTCCCCGGCCGCCCGTCCTTCCCGCTGTTCGATTTCGGCGGCAAGTCGATCCTCGTATTTGCAAAGCTGCACCAAGGCGCCCTGCAGGCGCGAGACGTCGTCGGCCAGGGCCTTCGTCGCCTCCTTGTCGCCGCCCACCTCCTCCGCGGCCATCGCCGAGACGAGTTGATCGATCCGCTTCAGGAGCACTCCGTGAAGCGTCAGGTAGATGCGATGCGCGGACTGGAGATCGCCCAGCACGTCGGGCACGTCGTCGTCGCGGTCCATAGGGTCTCCCTCGCCGACCCTGAGCCGCCCGCAACGAAAAGGGCCCCGCGACCGATCGGTCGGGAGCCCTGTTCGCCTGCTTGTCCCAGCGTGCTCTTTTTCTATCAGAGAGCGTTCGCCATGTCAACGACTAAATTCCAGGTTGCGAGACCCGCGCAGGTCTCAGTCGCTGGAGCTGCGCTGCCGTTCGATCTGCCGCCACCGGGCGACGTTCCGGTTGTGCTCCACCAGCGTCCGGGCGAAGGCGTGTCCACCGGTGCCGTCCGCCACGAAATACAGGAAGTCGGTTTCCCCAGGGTTGACCGCCGCCTCGATCGAGGCGCGCCCGGGGTTGGCGATCGGCGTCTCCGGCAGGCCGGGGATCACGTAGGTGTTCCAGGGCGTCGGCTTGTCCAGCTCGCTGCGCCGCAGCCCGCGGCCCAGCGGCGCCTTGCCCTCGGTCACGCCATAGATCACCGCCGGATCGGTCTGCAGCTTCATGCGCCGCTTCAGCCGGTTCTCGAAGACCGAGGCGACCTCGCCGCGTTCCTCGGGCACGCCGGTCTCCTTCTCGATCAGCGAGGCGAGGATCAGCGCCTCGGCCTTGTTCGAGATCGGCAGATCGTCCGCCCGGTTCGCCCAGGCCTCGTCCAGGATGCGCGACTGCTCCGCCTGCATCCGGGTGATCAGGCCCTGGCGGGTGTCGCCGCGGTTCACCTGGTAGGTCTCGGGGGCCAGCGTGCCTTCGGCCGGCATCTCGGCGATCTCGCCGGTCAGCACGTCCATGGCCTTCACCTGCTCGATCACCTGCCACACGGTCGAGCCTTCGACGACGGTGATCCGGTAGGTCACCCGCTCGCAGGTGGTCTGGTCGACCACGCAGACCAGCGCGTCGTGCATCGAGATCCCGGCCGGCATCAGGAACTCGCCCGCCTGCAGGCGCGAGCCCAGCTTCTCGTAGCGCGCGCCCAGCCGGAAGATGCGCGCGTCGGTGATGACGCCCGCCTCTTCCAGGATCTGCGAGGTTCGGGTCAGGTTGGCGCCCTTGGGCACCATGACCTGCACGGGCTCCTGCGCGGGGCCCTCGCCGGTCCACTGATTGAAGCCCCAGGCGATGACCCCCGCGAGGATCAGGCCCAGGACAATGAAGATCGTCAGCGCGTTGGCCGCGACGTGGCGCATGCCTCGCTCAGTCCAGTCGGCCCAGGATCAGCGACGCGTTGGTGCCGCCGAACCCGAAGGAGTTGGACAGCGCGACCTTGATCTCGCGCTTGCGCGCCTCGCCGGGGGCGAGGTCGATCGGGGTCTCCACCGACGGATTGTCGAGGTTCAGCGTCGGCGGCGCGACCTGGTCGCGGATCGCCAGCGCGCAGAAGATCGCCTCGACCGCGCCGGCGGCGCCCAGCAGGTGGCCGATCGCCGACTTGGTCGAGCTCATCGTCACCTTCGAGGCATGCTCGCCCAGCAGGCGGGTCACCGCGCCCAGCTCGATCTCGTCGCCCAGCGGCGTCGAGGTGCCGTGCGCGTTGACGTAATCGATGTCGGCCGCCGTCAGCCCCGCGTTCTCCAGCGCCGCGGACATGGAGCGGAAGCCCCCGTCCCCGTCCGGCGACGGCGAGGTGATGTGATAGGCGTCGCCCGACAGGCCGTAGCCGAGCACCTCGGCGTAGATCTTCGCGCCGCGGGCCTTGGCGTGCTCGTATTCCTCGAGCACGACGATGCCGGCGCCCTCGCCCATGACGAAGCCGTCGCGATCCTTGTCATAGGGGCGCGAGGCCTTCTCGGGCGTGTCGTTGAAGCCGGTCGACAGCGCCTTGCAGGCGCAGAAGCCCGCGACCCCGATCTCGCAGACCGGGCTCTCGGAGCCGCCGGCGATCATCACGTCGGCGTCGCCGTAGCGGATCAGCCGGGCCGCGTCGCCGATGGCGTGCGCGCCGGTCGAACAGGCCGTCACCACCGCGTGGTTGGGGCCCTTGAAGCCGTACTTGATCGACACCTGGCCGGAGCACAGGTTGATCAGCGCGCCCGGGATGAAGAAGGGCGAGATCCGGCGCGGACCCTTTTCCTTCAACGTGATGGCGGCTTCGGCGATGCTCTCGACGCCGCCGATTCCCGACCCGATCAGAACGCCGGTGCGCTTCCGCTCGGCCTCGTCCTCGGGCATCCAGTCCGCGTCCCGCACGGCCTGCTCGGCCGCGGTCAGCGCGTAGGTGATGAAGCGGTCGACCTTGCGGCGATCCTTCGCGGGCACCCAGTCGTCCGGGTTCCAGGTCCCGTCGGACCCGTCGCCCAAGGGGATTTCGCACGCGATCTGCGCCGGCAGGTGGCTGGCATCGAAATACTTGATCTTTCCTGCGCCGGATTTTCCGGCGACCAGACGCGACCAGGTCTCCTCGACGCCGCAGCCAAGCGGCGTCAGCAAGCCCAAGCCGGTGACGACGACCCGCCTCACGCGCTGCTCCATCCCTGAATTCTGAGGTTCCGGGCGCGACCCTAACCGCGCCCCGACGCCCTGTGCAAGCGACGCTCCCGAAACCGTCATCGGCTCGGGAGCGATCCGATCAGCTCTCGGCGTTCTCGGAGATGAACTTCACGGCGTCGCCGACCGTCTGGATGGTCTCGGCGGCGTCGTCGGGGATCTCGATCCCGAACTCTTCCTCGAAAGCCATGACCAGCTCGACGGTGTCCAGCGAGTCGGCGCCCAGATCGTCGATGAAGCTGGCGCTCTCGGTGACCTTGTCCTCTTCGACGGACAGGTGCTCGACCACGATCTTCTTAACGCGCTCGGCGATGTCGCTCATGCGAGAATCCTCACTTCTCTTGGCCCCAGTTCACGGGCCTGTCGTCTCTCGATCGCGTCCCGCGGCGCCTGCGCCACGGGGCGGAAACCTGTCCGACGGGCCGGAGCGTCCGGTCCGCCGCGTGTGGGGCGGCTATATCATAGCCTCCGGGGGTGGCAACATTGAATCGCCCCCCTTTCGCCGCCGCCCCGGGCGGTCAGATCATCGCCATCCCGCCGTTGACGTGCAAGGTCGCGCCCGTCGTGTAGCCGGCCTCGGACGAGGCGAGATAGACCGCGGCGGCCGCGATTTCCTGCGCCGTGCCCATGCGCCCGGCGGGGATGCCGCCCAGCAGCTTCTCCTTCTGCGCGTCCGCCAGCTTGGCGGTCATCGCCGTCTCGATGAAGCCCGGCGCGATGCAGTTCACGGTGATGCCGCGGCCCGCGACCTCGCCCGCCAGGCTCTTGGACATGCCGATCAGCCCGGCCTTCGAGGCGGCGTAGTTCCCCTGCCCCGGATTGCCCGTCACGCCCACGATCGAGGTGACCGAGATGATGCGCCCCCAGCGCGCCTTCATCATCCCGCGCAGCACGCCGCGCGACAGGCGGAAGGCCGCCAACAGGTTGATCTGCAGGACGGTCTCGAAATCCTCGTCCGACATGCGCATGAACAGCTGGTCGCGGGTGACGCCGGCGTTGTTCACCAGGATGTCGACGCCGCCCATCGCCTCGGCCGCCGCCTTCGGCAGCGCCTCGACCGCGGCCGCGTCGCCCAGGTTGCAGGGCGTCACGAACGCCCGCTCGCCCAGCTCGGCCGCCAGCGCCTCCAGCGGCTCGGTGCGGGTGCCCGACAGGGCCACCGTCGCGCCCTGCGCGTGCAGCGCGCGCGCCACCTCGCCCCCGATGCCGCCCGAGGCGCCGGTCACCAGCGCCCGCTTGCCGGTCAGATCGAACATCCCGCTCACCCCTTGATCTCGGCCGCCACGGCCTTCGCGTCCTCGGGCCCGTTCACGGCCTTCGCCGCCAGCCCCTTGTCGATGCGCCGCGCGAGCCCGCACAGCACCTTGCCCGCGCCGATCTCCACCAGCTCGGTCACGCCCTGGGACTGCATCCACAGCACGTCCTCGCGCCAGCGCACCGCGCCGGTCACCTGCTCCACCAGCAGCTTCCGGATCTCGTCGGGGTCCGAGACGCCCTCGGCCTTGACGTTCGAGACCACCGGCACCGCCGGCGCCTTGATCTCGACCGAGGCCAGCGCCTCCGCCATCTTGTCGGCCGCGGGCTGCATCAGCGCGCAATGGAACGGCGCGCTCACCGGCAGCAGCATGCCGCGCTTGGCGCCGAGCGCCTTGCACCCCTCGATCGCCCGCTCCACCGCCGCCTTGTGACCCGAGATCACCACCTGCGTCGGCTCGTTGTCATTGGCCGCCTCGCAGACCTCGCCCTGGGCGGCCTCGGCCGCGGCCTGGCGTGCGCCCTCGAGGCCCAGGCCCAGGATCGCCGCCATCGCGCCGACGCCCGGCGCGCAGGCCGCCTGCATCGCCTCGCCGCGCAGGCGCAGCAGCTTCGCCGCCTCGCCCACCTGCAGCGCGCCCGCCGCGCACAGCGCCGAGTACTCGCCCAGCGAGTGCCCCGCCACGAACGCCGCGTCGGAGATCGAGACCCCCTCCGCCTCCAGCGCCCGCATCGCCGCGATCGAGGTCGCGAACAGCGCCGGCTGGGTGTTGGCGGTCAGGGTCAGCGCCTCGGCCGGCCCCTCCCAGATCACCGCGCTCAGCTTCTCGCCCAGCGCGTCGTCGACCTCCTCGAACACGGCGGCCGCCGCCGGATAGGCCTCGGCCAGGGCCTTGCCCATGCCCACCGCCTGGGCGCCCTGCCCCGGGAACACGAATGCGCGCACGCGAGATCCTCCCTTCGCTGTCTCGGCCCCGCTCTACCGCCGTCCCCTGCCGTCCGCAACCGGCCGGCACATGGGCGCCGGCGCGCCGCACGCCTTGGCTCGCCGTGCGCGGCGGCTCCGGCGTCCCGCCGATTCCGTCCGCCGGCCGGCCCTGCATCGGCGGCTCGCGAAATCCACGGCGTCGTCCGGGGTCGCCGAGGAACGCATCCGGCCGGGTCGACTCCTCCACGTCGTGGAGACCCATCCCGCACCGTCCGCCCGGCGGCGCCTGTCGCGCCCTGCCAGGATCTGCTATCAGGAGGCGATTATCCCATCGGGCGTGCCCGCCCGCATCGAAGGACCCCTTTTCATGACCGGCATTGTCACACGCGGCCTCGTCACGTTCGGCACGGACGGCGACGACATCTTCGAGCTCGCCTCCGACGACGAAAATGGCCGCTTCATCGGCGGCGACGGCATTGACGTGCTCCTCGTCGATGGGGACAGCACCGCCTTCACCGGCGGCTCCGGCTGGATCGAGAGCCTCTCGGGCATCACATACGCCCGCTACTTCGAGGTCGAGATCCTGCGCTTCGACGACCGCGACGTGGCCGTGGCCGATCTGCCCGACGGCGCAGGCGTCACCATCGTCGGCGACCAGAATCCCGACCAGCTCGCGGATGAGATCGAGTACACGGAGCGTGGCAACATCTGGATCGATTCCGGCCGCGGCGCGGACGAGGTGATCCATGACCTCCTCGGCGCCGGAGCGCTGGTGGCGAAACTCGGCCGCGGCGCCGACCGCCTGGAAAGCGACGCATGGGCCGCGACCGTCCATGCCGGCCGGGGCGACGACGTGGTCGACCTCCACTCCGTCACGGAATACACCGCCGAAGTCTACGGCGGGGGCGGCGACGACGTGCTGCGCATCGGCGGCGACTACGCTCTGGTCAAGGGCGGCGCAGGGGACGACCTCTTCGAAGCCGCCGGCATGCTGAAGGGCGGACGCGGCGACGACACCTTCCGCTCCTGGTGGACGCTCGACGGCTCGACGATCGACGGCGGCGCCGGCGTGGACAAGGTCGTCGCCAGCGTCGTCCCCGACGACTACGAGCTGATCTACGACGACATCGGCGCGCTGACCTACATCACCACGTTCACCTACGACGAGTACGAGTTCGACGACGTGTCGACCTTCGTGTTCACCGACATCGAGATCTTCGTCGACAGCTCGGGCGAGCGGCATCGCGTGGACGGCCGGCCCATCGGCTTGGACGACACCTTCAAGACCGCCTACGAAGAGTCGCGGACCGTCGACGTGGCGAAGCTGCTGGCGAACGACGCCTACCTGGCCGATCTCGGCATCGAGTTCGTCAAGGTGAAGAACGCCGAGCACGGGACCGTCGAACTGATCGACGATGAGGTCGTCTTCACCCCGGAGGAAGGCTTCTCGGGCCGCGCCGGCTTCGACTACATTATCCGGAACGAGATCGGCCGGGACAAGGTTCACGTGACGGTGCGCGTCCAGGACGCCGAGCCCGATCCCGACGGCCCCTGGCCCTACGACGACGATCCCGGTCTCCTCTGACTCGGTCGAGGCTTGCGTTTGGCGGCGAAATCCGCCATACGCGCGCTTCCTTCCGAAAACGGATGCCGTCGCGCCTCTCGTATGCGGGCTTCGGAAGGCTTCGCCCCCGCATTTTGAAGCGCCGACACGACAAAGGATGACCAGATGGCGCTCTACGAGCACGTCTTCATCGCGCGTCAGGATCTTTCCAACGCGCAGGCCGAGGGGCTGATCGAGCACTTCGGCCAGGTTCTCAAGGACAACGGCGGCGACGTCCAGGGCTCCGAATACTGGGGCGTGCGGACTCTCGCCTACAAGATCAACAAGAACCGCAAGGGCCACTACGCCTTCCTCAAGACCGACAGCCCCTCGGCCGCGGTCATGGAGATGGAGCGCCTGATGCGCCTGCACGACGACGTCCTGCGCGTCCTGACCGTCAAGGTCGAGGAGCACGAGGAAGGTCCGTCGGCCGTGATCCAGGCCAAGAACTCGCGCGACGATCGCGGCGGCCGCGGCGGCCGGGATCGCGGCCCGCGCGGTCCGCGTCGCGACTGATCGGCAGAGGAGAGATAGACCATGGCTCGCAAGCCCTTCTTCCGTCGTCGCAAGACCTGCCCGTTCTCGGGCGAGAACGCGCCGAAGATCGACTACAAGGACGTGAAGCTCCTGCAGCGCTACATCTCCGAGCGCGGCAAGATCGTCCCCTCCCGCATCACCGCCGTCTCGGCGAAGAAGCAGCGTGAGCTGGCCAAGGCCATCAAGCGTTCGCGCTTCCTCGCCCTGCTGCCGTACGCGATCAACTGAGGAGCAGACCGATGGAAGTCGTTCTTCTCGAGCGCGTCGAAAAGCTGGGCCAGATGGGTGACGTCGTCACCGTGAAGCCCGGCTACGGCCGCAACTTCCTTCTCCCCCAGGGCAAGGCCCTGCGGGCGACGAAGGCCAACCTGGCCCAGTTCGAGGCCCAGCGCGCCCAGCTCGAGGCCCGCAACCTCGAGCTCAAGGCCGAAGCGCAGACCGTCGCCGACAAGCTCGACGGCCAGTCCTTCGTCATCATCCGCTCGGCTTCCGAGATGGGCGCCCTCTACGGCTCCGTGACCCCGCGCGACGTCGCGGACGCGGCGACCGAGGGCGGCTTCTCGGTCGACAAGCGCCAGGTGTCGCTGGACAAGCCCGTCAAGGAGCTCGGCCTGCACGACATCCGCATCGTCCTCCACCCGGAGGTCTCGGCGACCGTGACGATCAACGTCGCGCGCTCGAACGAGGAAGCGGAGCTCCAGGCCACCGGCAAGACCATCCAGGAGGCCCGCGCCGAAGAAGAGGCGGCCGCGGAGTTCGACATCCAGGAGCTGTTCGAGGACGACGAGGAGGCCGAGGGCCTGCTCTCCGATCCCCGCGGCTCGGACGAGGACGATCGTCTCTGAGATCCAGGGATCCGGTCGCAGCCGAATCCTCCTGCGCCCGCGGCGGACACGCCGCGGGCGCTTTTCGTTCCGCGCCCCGCCCTTGCGCCCTCGCGGCTCTTGATCCGTTCCGCGCGCAAGGCTAGCCGGAAGCATGTCGACCCCGCTCTCCACCTGCCTCGTCCTCTCGACGATCCGCGCGGCCCGCGCCCTGACCCGTCGCTATGACGCGCGCCTGCGCGAGCATGGCGTGACGCTGGCGCAGTTCTCGGTGATGGGCTCGATCCGCGAACAGGCCGAGCGCACGCTCTCCGAACATGCCGAGCGCATCGCGATGGACCGCACCACGCTGTCGCGCAATCTCGACCTGCTCGAGCGCAAGGGCCTGGCGCGCAAGACCTCCGGGGCCGGCAACGCCCGCCGCTGCGCCCTGACGCCCGCGGGCGAGGCGCTTCTCGACCGCCTCATGCCCCTCTGGGCCGAGGCCCAGGACGAGATCCGCGCCCGCCTCGGCGACGCGGACCCCGACGCCTTCCTCCACATGTTGGACCTGCTGACCCGGCCCTGACCGCGGGCGTCCCGCAGCAGCCGTCCTCAGGGGGCGTCGAGCCCCCTTCGGCCGCGCTCGGCTTCGCCTCCCTGTCCCCGCCCCGACCGTCGCGCCCTTGTCGCGGTCCCATTTCGTGCATATACACCGTGCATCTGCACGAATGAGGCCGCCATGTCCCCCGCTCCCCTGACCCCGCCCGATCCCTCCGACCCGATCGTGGTCACCGGCCTCGGCGCCGTCTCCCCGCTCGGCGTGGGGATCGAGGCGACCTGGCGCGCGCTGATGGCGCGGCGCAGCGGCATCCGCGCGAACGACCGCTTCGACGTCTCCGACTACCCCGCCCGCATCGCCGGCCTCGTCCCCGGCAAGGGCGAGCCCGACGGGTTCGACCCGCTCGACCACGTCGACGGCAAGGACCTGCGCAAGATGGACCTGTTCATCGTCTACGCCGTCGCCGCGGCCGCCCAGGCGCTGGCCCAGGCCGGCTGGGCGCCCGACGCGGCCGAGCCCCTGGCCCGCACCGCCACGATCGTCGGAACCGGGGTCGGCGGCGTGCCCGCGATGACCGGCGCGATGGAGACGATCCGCGCCCGCGGGCCCCGCCGCCTCTCGCCCTTCGTCGTTCCCTCGTTCCTGCCCAACCTCGCCGCCGGCTGGATCTCGATCCGACACGGCTTCACCGGCCCCATCGGCGCGCCGACCACCGCCTGCGCCGCCTCCGCCCAGGCCATCGCCGACGGCATGCGGCTGATCCGTTCGGGCGAGGCGGACGTGGCCCTCGTCGGCGGCGCCGACGCCTGCGTGGACCCGATCTCCATCGGCGGCTTCTGCGCCGCGCGGGCGCTCGCCACCGAGTTCAACGACCGCCCGGAAGAGGCCTCCCGCCCCCTCGACCAGGCCCGCGCCGGCTTCGTCCTGTCCGAGGGCGCGGCGGCGCTGGTGATCGAGACCCTGTCCCACGCCCGCGCCCGGGGCGCGACGCCTCTCGCCGTCCTCGCCGGCCACGGCGCCTCGGCCGACGCCTACCAGCTCACCGCCGGCCACGCGGACGGGCACGGCCCCCGCGCGGCGATGGAGAAGGCGATGGCCATGGCCGGCCTCGCGCCCGCCGACGTCGACTACGTGAACGCCCACTCCACCTCGACGCCCGTGGGCGACGCGGCCGAGCTCGCCGCCATCGCCGCCGCCCTGCCCAACCGCGGCAAGGACCTCGCCGTCACCGCCACCAAGGCCAACACCGGCCACCTCCTGGGCGCCGCCGGCGCCATCGAGGCCGCCATCACGGTCGAGATCCTGCGCCGCCGGACGATCCCGCCGGCCGCGAATCTCTCCGCCCCCGAGCCCGCCGCGCAGGCCTGGACCCTCGCGACCGAGGGCCCGGTGACCCGCCCGATCCGCGCCGCGCTCTCCAACGCCTTCGGGTTCGGAGGGGTCAACGCCTGCCTCGCCTTCCGCGAGGCGGCCTCCCTGCCCGCCTGAGGCCCATCGCCGGCTTTCCTCGCCTCGCGCGCCACGCTAAACGGGCGCCGACGCAACGGGAGTCGAGGAAGCCGCCATGACCCTCCGCAACGGCCTCACCTATCGCGACGCGGGCGTGGACATCGACGCGGGCGACGCGCTGGTCAAACGCATCGGTCCGGCCGCCGCCTCCACCCGCCGCCCCGGCGTCGCCGACGCGCTCGGCGGCTTCGGCGGCCTGTTCGACCTCAAGGCCGCCGGCTTCCAGGACCCGGTCCTGGTCGCGGCGACCGACGGCGTGGGCACCAAGCTGCGCATCGCCATCGACACCGGCCATCTCGACGGCGTGGGCGTCGACCTGGTGGCCATGTGCGTCAACGACCTGATCTGCCAGGGCGCCGAGCCGCTGTTCTTCCTCGACTACTTCGCCACCGGCAAACTGTCGGTCGACGAGGCCGCCCGCGTGGTCGAGGGCATCGCCGCCGGCTGCCGCACCGCCGGCTGCGCCCTGATCGGGGGCGAGACGGCCGAGATGCCCGGCATGTACGCCGCCGGCGACTTCGACCTCGCCGGCTTCGCCGTCGGCGCGGCCGAGCGCGGCCAGACCCTTCCCGCGCAGGCCCAGCCCGGCGACGTCGTGCTCGGCCTCGCCTCCGACGGCGTCCACTCCAACGGCTTCTCGCTCGTGCGCCGCGTCGCCGACCACGCCGGCCTGACCTGGGAGTCCGGGAGCCCCTTTTCCGAAGGGACCCTCGGCGAGGCGCTGCTGACCCCCACCCGCATCTACGTGCGCCCGGCGCTCGCCGCCTTCCGCGCGGGCGGGGTGCGCGGCTTCGCCCACATCACCGGCGGCGGACTGACCGAGAACCTGCCCCGCGTGCTGCCCGAGGGCCTCGGCGCCCGCCTCGACCTCGCCGCATGGACCCTGCCCCCCGTCTTCGCCTGGCTTCGCGACGCCGGCGGCCTGGAGGAGGCGGAGCTGCTGCGCGTCTTCAACTGCGGGATCGGCCTCTGCATCGTCGTCGCACCCGACCGGGCCGAGGCGCTCTCCGCCCTGCTGACCGAGGAGGGCGAGACCGTCTTCCGCCTCGGCGAGATCGCCGAGGGCGAGGGCGTCTCCTACACCGGGACGCTCGCGTGAGCGCGAAGGTCCGCGTCGCGATCCTGATCTCCGGCGGCGGCTCCAACATGGAGTCGCTGCTGGCCGACATGGCCGACCCCGACCATCCCTGCGAACCGGCGCTGGTCCTGTCGAACCGCGCCGACGCCGGCGGCCTGGCCAAGGCCGCCGCCCGCGGCGTCGACACCGCGGTCGTCGACCACCGCCCCCACAAGGGCGACCGCCACGCCTTCGAGGCGGAGCTGAACGCCGCCCTCGCCGCCGCGCGCCCGGACCTGATCTGCCTCGCCGGGTTCATGCGCGTGCTGACGCCGGAGTTCGTCTCGGGCCACGCGGGCCGGATGCTCAACATCCACCCCTCGCTGCTGCCCCTCTTCCCTGGCCTGCATACCCACGCCCGCGCCATCGAGGCCGGCTGCGCCGTCCACGGCTGCACCGTCCACGAGGTGACGGGAGAGCTCGACCTCGGCCCCATCCTCGGCCAGGCGGTGGTGCCGGTCCTGCCCTCCGACGATCCGGACGCGCTCGCCGCCCGGGTCCTGCGGCAGGAGCATCGGCTCTACCCCGCCGTCCTGCGCCGCTTCGCGCTGGGCGACCGCAGCCGCTTCTCGATCCTCGACCAGCCCGCCTGAGGCGCTTCGGAGCGGTCGGGACGGCCCTCGTGCGGCGCTGCGCGCCGCCCTCGCCCCGCCCGACCGTCCCCGCCGAACGCCTCGGACGCGCGCGCATGAAAAAGGGGGCCGACTGGCCCCCTTCTCCGTCGATGCGGCGCCTGCTCAGGCCGCGTCGTCCAGCCCGCGACCGCGGATCATCGCCGCCGGGTCCGGCTCCCGCCCGCGGAAGGCCAGCCATTCCTCCATCGGATCGCGGCTGCCGCCCTTGGTCAGGATGTCGTCCGCCAGCCGCTTCGCCGTCGCCGCGTCGAACACGTCGCCCGCCTCTTCGAAGGCCGCGAAGGCGTCGGCGTCCATCACCTCGGACCACATGTAGCTGTAGTAGCCCGCCGAATAGCCGTCGCCCGAGAACACGTGCAGGAAATGCGGCGCGGCGTGGCGCGACACGATCCCCCGCGGCATCCCCAGCCGCTCCAGCACCCCCGCCTCGAACGCCGAGGCGTCGAACCCGTCGGCCGAGGTCAGCCGGTGCATCTCGTGATCGGTCAGCGCCGAGGCCAGGTATTCCACCGTCGCGAAGCCCTGCCCGAAGTTGCGCGCCGCCAGCATCTTCTCCATCAGCGCCGCCGGGATCGGCTCCCCTGTCCGGTAGTGCCGCGCGTGCTTGGTCAACACCTCCGGCGTCTCCAGCCAGTGCTCGTAGAGCTGCGAGGGCAGCTCCACGAAGTCCCGCGCCACCGACGTCCCCGCCACCGACGGATAGGTCACGTCCGACAGCATGCCGTGCAGCGCATGCCCGAACTCGTGGAACAGCGTGCGCGCGTCGTCGAAGGAGAGCAGCGTCTCCTCCTCCCCCTGCGCGAAGTTCATCACGTTCAGGATCACCGGCCGCACCCGGCCGACGGCGGGGTCGAAATCCTCCTGCCCCACCATCTGGCTCATCCATGCGCCCGAGCGCTTGGAGGGCCGGGCGAAATAGTCGCCCACGAACAGCGCCACCGGCTCCCCGCCGCGCGTCACCTCCCAGGCGCGCGCGTCGGGATGGTGCAGGGCCAGGCCCTCCACCTCCCGAAACTCCAGCCCGAACAGGCGCCCGGCGCAATCGAACGCGGCCTCGATCATGCCCGACAGCGGGAAGTAGGGCTTCAGCTCCGCCTCCGACAGCGCGTGGTCGCGCGCCCGGGTCTTCTCCGACCAGTAGCGCCAGTCCCAGGCCTCGATCTCGGGATTGGCGCCCGCCTCGGCCGCGACCTCGGCCAGTCGCGCGGCCTCCGCCTCGGCCTTGGCCTTGGCCGGTCCCCAGACCCGCATCAGCAGCTCGCGCACCGCGTCCGGCGTCTTCGCCATCTCCGGCGCCAGCTTGAACTCGGCGAAGGTCGGATAGCCCAGCAGGTTCGCCCGCTCGATCCGCAGCGCCACGATGCGCGCGATGATCTCGCGGTTGTCCGTCTCCCCGCCGTTGGCCCCGCGCGAAACCCAGGCCCGCCAGGCCCGCTCGCGCAGGTCCCGCCGCGGCGCGAGCTTCAGGAACGGCTCGACCGAGGAGCGGGCCAGCGTCACCACGTGCCCCTCCTTGCCCCGGTCCTTCGCCGCCCGCGCGGCCGAGGCGACCAGGCTCTCGGGCAGGTCCTCGATATCCGCGGCCGTCAGCTCCATGAACCAGCCGCTCTCGTCGGCCAGAACGTTCTGGGAGAACTGGGTGGCGAGCTTCGAGAGCTCCTCCATGATCTCCGCCAGCCGCGACCGACCGGCCTCGTCCAGTCGCGCGCCCGAGCGCTCGTAGCCCTGCCGCCACAGGAACAGCACGCGCGCCTGCTCGGGCGTCAGCCCGTCCTCGGGCACGGCGTCCACGCGGGCGGCGAGCTTGGGATCCATCGAGACGGCCGACCAGTGACGCGACATCACCGGCGCCATCTCGCGTTCCAGCTCCCGGATCGCGTCGTCCGAGCAGGTGGAGGCCAGCGTGTAGAACACCGTCGCCACCCGCCCCAGGCCGCGGCCCGCGGATTCGAGCGCGGCGATGGTGTTGTCGAAATCCGGCGCGGCCTCCGAATCGCGGATCGCCGCGATCTCGGACTTGTGATCGGCCAGCGCTCTCGCGAACGCGTCGCGGATCGCCTGCGGCGTGGCCGCGGCGAAGGGCGGCAGTCCGTAGGGATCGGCGCTCGGCGCATCCAGCGCAATCGGCGCGTTGACGGAGGGGTCGGCGGTTTCGTGGGTCATCACGGCTCCCGGTGGGCGGCCCGCGCGGCGTCCCGATCCCGCGGCGCGGCGAGTCGAGGCGGCCGCTTGCCCCTTGCCAAGGGCCTGCGGCGCGCGGAAGGTCTTGGAGGCGCTGCGGCGCGCGCCTTTCGTTCGACATATCAGGGCGAAGGCGATGCCGCCAGCGACGGCGCCGGGAGAGGGGCCGCGCGACGATCGAGGGGGATCGACGCGTGGGCCTTTGGAACAGAAACGAGAACGAAGGCGGCCGGCCTGCGCAGAGGCCCGCCGCGCCGACGGGGAAGGTGCGGCCATGATGCGTGGCGGCGCGGGCGGAACGCCGGCCAATGACAGGGGCGGAAACGCCGCGATGGAGATGCGACGGGCGAAGATCGGCGCGACCGGACCCGCGATGGAGCTGCGTCTGCTGGGCGCGGCCCTCGCGCGGCATCCCGACGGCGCGGCGCTGACCGGCCTGGGCGCCAAGGGCATGGCCGTGCTCGCCTATCTCTCGATGCAGCCGGGGCGCACGGCGACCCGCGACGTGCTCGTCGACCTTTTGTGGTCCCAGGGCTCCCCCGACCAGGGCCGCGCCTCGCTGCGCCAGGAGCTGCGGCGCATGAAGCGCGCGATGGGACCGCTGTTCGAGCGGGTGATCGAGACGCCCGGCGGCCAGATCGCGCTTCTTCCCGGCTCGGTCCTGACCGACCTCGAACAGGTCGAAGCCGCCTATGCCTCGCGTGAGACGGCGGGCCTCTCGGCCCTGATCGACGTCTACGGCGGCCCCCTGCTGTCGCCCCTCGCGGTGCCCGAGGCCGCCTTTCAGGACTGGGTCGCCGCGCGCAACTCCCAGATCGAGGCCGCCGTGGGCGACGGCCTCCTGCGCCTGATGCTGCTCGACGAGAGCGCCGGGCGCCTCGACCGCGCCGCCGCCGCCGCGCGCAAGCTGCTCGACATCGACAGCCTGCAGGAGGACGTGCACGCCTCGCTGGTGCGCATCCACGTCGCCGCCGGTCGCATCCCCCAGGCCCGCCGCGCGGTGGAGACCTGCAAGGCCCTGTTCGAGCAGGAGATGGGCGGTCCGCCCGAGATCGACCTCGACTCGCTCCTGCCCCCGCTCCGCCCGGCGCGCGTCTCCGGCGCCGCGCCCCAGGGCGAGTTCGCGCCCGAGCGCGCCGCCCGCCAGCCCGAACCCGACGACCGCCCCCTCGTCGCCCTCGCCCCCTGCCTGGGCCAGTGCCCGGAAAGCATGCTCGCCGCCGCCGCTGCCGAGGCCGCGCTCGAACAGCTCGCCCGCGTCAGCTGGATGCGCGTGCGCGGCGCCGCGGCGCTGGAAGCCTCGGGCATCAAGATCGCCGACCTCGCGAACGCCGCCGACTACGCGGTCACCCTGCGCGTCGAGATGGGCGAGGAGACCGCGGCCGAAATCGTCGCCGCCACCCGCATGGGCGACGCCGCCGCCGTCGCCGCGCGCCGCCTCGCCCTCGCCGCGGACGGAGAGCTTTCGACCGCCGTCGGCCTCGGCCGCGCCCTCGCCGGCGCGATCTGCGCAGACCTCACCGAGCTGGAGACCCGCGCCGCCCTCGCCCTCGACGACGCCTGCAGCGCCTCCCGCCCCTGGCCCCGCCTGATGCGGGCGCGCGGCCTGGTGATGCACGGCGGCCCCCGCGCGGCCGAGAAGGCGCGCGCCCTGCTCGAGCCCCTAGCCCGCACCGGCGAGGCCGACGCCGCCGAGCTCTGCGTCCTCGCGCTCTCCAACCTCGAGGAATGCTGGTCGGGCTGGAGCGACGGCCCGCGAGAGGCGCTGTTCCGGGGCCGGGAGCTTGCGCTGCGCGCCCTGCGCCGCGCGCCCGGCGATCCCTGGCCCCAGCACGTGCTGGGCATCGCCGCCTCGCTGATGCTCGACCCCGACAGCGCGCGCGCCCACCAGCTCCGCGCGCTCACCATCGCCCCGGGCTTCGCCCCCGCGATCGGCGAGATGGCGCGCCTGCTCGCCCTCTCCGGCGACGCGGTGGAGGCGGGGGACTGGGCTGCGCGCGCCCTCGCCGCCGCGCCCGGCGCGGCCGAGGCCGCCGCCTGGATCCGCGCCCCCGCGCTCGCCCGCTTCGCCATCGGCGACGTCGAGGGGGCGCTGGAATGCACCGACCGCGCGCTCGCCCTGCGTCCGGACTGGGCCCAGACGCGCCTCCTGAAGGCCGCCTGCCTCGAGGCCCTGGGCCGTCGGGAGGAGATGGCCCGCGCCCTCGATCCGGTGGCGAAGATCCTCGCCCGGATCTCGCCCGACGCGGTGCGCATGGCGCATCCCTTCGCGGACGCCGAGCGGACCGAGGCGCTGATGGCCCCCCTCGCCTTCGCCACCGCCGAGACTGCCTGACCCCCAACGCCCCTGCTCCGGGGCGTTCAGTGCACCAGCAGCAGGATCACGGTGCCCAGTGTCGCGCAGCCGAGCCCCGCGTAGCGCAGCCGCTCCGGCCCCCAGTCCCGCATCATTTCCAGCAACGTCTCGAGACGCGCCGGAGAGATGGCGAGCAGAAGCCCTTCGACCGCGAGGATCGCGCCGAGGGCGAACAGAAGATCACGCATGGCGGACGACGTCCCCAGCCTCGAGGGAGCGGGCCTCGCCCCGAGCGGGCGGGCCGAAACGAGAACCGGCGGCGCGAGGGTTCGCGCCGCCGGTCGGTTCAGGTCTGGAAAGGCCTCAGTCCGCGGCCGGCGCCTGGCTCCCGCCCGTCGCGGACGGGGCGGCGGGCGCCGGGGCCGCGGCCGACCCGGACTGCGCCGGGGCCGCGTCGGAACCGGCCTCCGTCGCCGCCTCGGACCCGGCGGCCCGGGCGTCCGCGGCCTCCTGCAGCGCCTCGGTCAGCTCGCCCTCGGTGAAGTAGCGGAAGAACTCGCTGTCCGGCGTCAGCACGATGGACGAGTTGTTCCCCTTCAGCGCCGTCTCGTAGGCCCGCAGGGAGCGGTAGAAGGCGAAGAACTCCTCGTCCTTGCCGTAGGCCGCGGCGAAGATCCGGTTGCGCTCGCCATCGGCCTGACCGCGGATCACCTCGGACTCCCGCCGCGCTTCCGAGACCAGCTCGATCGCCTGGCGGTCGGCGTTGGCGCGGATCCGCTGCGCGGCCTCCTCGCCTCGGGCCCGCTCGTCCGCGGCCTCGCGCTCGCGCTCGGCCTGCATCCGCTGGAAGGTCGCCTGCAGGTTCTGCTGGGGCAGGTCCACCCGGCGCAGACGCACGTCGACGATCTGCACGCCCAGGTTCAGCGACTGCGCCCGCGTGGTGTCGCGGATGCGGGTCATCAGCTCCGAACGCTCGTCCGACAGGATCGTGTCCGAGGTGACCGAACCCAGCACCTCGCGGAGCGAGGCGTTCAGCACGCGCTCCAGGCGCGGCAGGGCGTTCAGCTCGTTGGTCACGGCCTGGCGGAAGCGCACCGGATCGGTGATGCGCCAGCGGGCGAAGGCGTCGACCACCAGGCGGCGGTCGTCGATCGGGGTCACCTCCAGTTCGCCGCCTTCCAGCGGCAGGATGCGGTCCTCATAATAGACCACGTTCTGGATCAGCGGGATCTTGAAGTAGAGCCCGGGCTCCCGGTAGCCCTCGGTCTTGCCGACCACCTGGCCGAACTGGAGCTTCAGGGCCTGCTGCCGCTCGTCGACGATGAAGATCGAGTTGATCAGCACGAAGACGACGACGGCGACGACGGCGATCAGGATGGGAAGCTTCTTCATCACTTCGTACCCCCGGCCTGGCCGCGCTGCAGCTGGTCGAGCGGCAGGTAGGGCACGATGCCCTGCCCGCCTTCGCCGCCCGCGATCCCGTCGCTGACGATCAGCTTGTCGAGGTCGCCCAGAACCTTCTCCATCGTCTCGAGGTACATGCGCTTGCGGGTCACGTCCTTGGCGCCCGAATAGGCCTCGTAGATCGACTCGAAGCGCGCCGCGTCGCCGCGCGCGTCGTTGACGGTCTGCGCCGCATAGGCCTCGGCCTCCTGCACCAGCTGCGCGGACTGGCCGCGCGCCTCGGCCAGCGCCCGGTTGGCGTAGGCTTCGGCTTGGTTCTCGGAGCGCACGCGGTCCTGACCGGCCGCCTGAACGTCGCGGAACGCGTCGATGACCTCGCGCGGCGGGTCGGCCTTGTCGAAGTTCACGCGCACGATGTTCACGCCCGACTCGTAGCTGTCGAGCGTCGACTGGATCAGCGCCTGCACGTCCTGGCTGACGATCGCGCGGTCGCGGTTGAGGATCGGGCTCAGCTCCGACTTGCCGATCACCTCGCGCATCGCCGCCTCGGAGACGGCGCGGATCGTGGCTTCCGGCTCGGCCAGGTTGAACAGGTACTTGGCCGGATCCGAGATGTTCCAGACCACCTGGTAGTCCACGTCGACGATGTTCTCGTCGCCCGTCAGGATCAGGCCCGCGTCGGCCTGCCGGCTGGCGCCCGTGCGCGGCGTGTTCTGGCCGATGTTGATCACGTTCTCACGCGTCACCGGCAGAACCTCGTAGGTGTAGATCGGCCAGGGCGCGATGTTCAGGCCCTCCTCGCCGATCGAGGCGAACTCGCCCAGGCGAAGCTCGACCGACTGCTCCGAGGTGTCGACGGTGTAGAGCGAGGCCGCCAGCCACGCGCCCAGCAGCGCGATCGCGGCGATCACGTAGCCGCCGCGCCCGATCCCTTCGGGCAGGCCCGAGCCGCCGCCGCGACCACCGCCGCCGCCGCCGTTCTGGCCGCCGAAGATCACCTTCAGGCGGTCGCGGCCCTGCCGCAGCAGTTCGTCCATGTCGGGGCCCTGATCGCCCCCGCCGCCGCCGCCGCCGGAGCCGCCGCCCCCGCCCCATGGGCCGCGGTTTCCGCCGCCGCCCGAGTTCCTGTCTCGACCCCCGCCGCCCCACGGGCCGCCGGAGTTGTTGGAGAAGGGCATGTCCCTGATGTCCTCCCGGAAAATTTCCAGTGCAGTTGGTTCGTCGTTTAGCAGACCGGGCGCGCCGACGAAACGCTTCGCGCCTGGGTGGAGCGCCGCGCGCTCAGCGCGTCGGCGTCTTCATGGTCACCAGCTCCTCGGCCGCGGTGGGGTGAACCGCCACCGTGCGGTCGAAGTCCTCCTTCGTGGCGCCCATCTTTACGGCGATGCCGGCGAGCTGGATCATCTCGCCCGCCGCGTGGCCGACCACGTGGCAGCCCAGCACCTTGCGGGTGGCCTTGTCGACCAGCAGCTTCATCAGCATCCGCTCGTCGCGCCCCGACAGCGTGTGGATCATCGGGCGGAACGCGGCCGAGTAGACCTCGATGTCATGCGAGGCGCGCGCCTCCTCCTCGGTCATGCCGCAGGTCCCGATCTCGGGCTGGGTGAAGACCGCGGTGGGGATCAGCTCGTGATCGGCCGCCGTCAGCTCGCCCTCGAAGGCCGAACGCGCGAAGGCCGCGCCTTCGCGGATCGCGACCGGGGTCAGCGCCACGCGGTCGGTCACGTCGCCGATCGCCCAGATCGAGGGGACGGAGGTGCGCGAGTATTCGTCGACCACGACCTCCCCCTTCGCGCCCAGCGTCACGCCCGCCTCCTCCAGCCCGATCCCGCGGGTGTTGGGATGGCGCCCGGTGGCGTAGAGCACGGCGTCGGCCTCGATCTTCTCTCCGGTGGTCAACTCGACCACCATGCCGGTCTCGGTCGGGTCCTCGATGGCGGCGACGTCGCTCTCCAGCCGGATCACGACGCCCTTCTTGATCATCTCGTCCTGCACGAAGCCCGCGACCTCGCCGTCGAAGCCGCGCAGGATCCGCTTGCCGCGGTAGAGCTGGGTGACATGCGCGCCCAGCCCGTTCAGCACGCCCGCGAATTCGCAGGCGATGTAGCCGCCGCCGACGATCACCACGCGCCTGGGCATCTCGGGCAGTTCGAACAGCTCGTTCGAGGTCATCGCGTGGCACGCGCCGGGCACGTCGGGCACGAAGGGCGCGCCGCCGGTGGCGATCAGGATGTGCTTGGCGGTCAAATCCTTGTCGTGGGAGCTCAGGCGCACCGAATGCGGCCCCGTCACCACGCCGCGCGCGCGATGCAACTCGACCCCCGAGTTGGCGAGGTTGCGCGCATAGATCCCCTCCAGCCGGGCGATCTCGGCGTCCTTGGCGGCCATGAAGTCGGGCCAGGAGAAGCGGCTTTCGCCGACCGTCCAGCCGAAGCCCTTCGCGTCCTCGAAGCTCTCGGCGAAGGACGAGGCGTAGACCATCAGCTTCTTGGGCACGCAGCCCCGGATCACGCAGGTGCCGCCGTAGCGGTATTCCTCGACGATCGCGACCTTCGCGCCGGCCTGCGCGGACATCCGCGCCGCGCGCACTCCGCCCGAGCCCGCGCCGATGACGATCAGGTCGTAGTCGTGGGACATGCGCCTCTTCCCCCTCTGCAGGCCCGCCGCGTCTTGTCGGCCCACACTTAGTCGCGCAGGCGCGCCGGCGCCATGGGCGCCGGGCCATTGCGGAGGCGAAACGCGCCTGCCCTTGCGTCAGGTCCGGCCTTGCCGGACCCGACGCGAGGGGCGACGGTCAGACGAACGCGTCGTCTTCCTCGTCCTCTTCGATCTCCAGCACCTCGACCGAGCCGTCCTCGTAGCCCACGATCACGCGGTCGCAGATGTCGATGAACAGGCCCGTCTCCACCACGCCGGGAATGGCGTTCAGCTGGGCGGCCAGCTCGTCGGCGTCGCCGATCCGCTTCAGCCGGCAGTCGATGATGAAGTTGCCGCAATCGGTCACGTAGGGCTCGTCGCCGTCCATGCGCAGCGTCGTGAGCGTGCCGGCGACGTCCATGTCCTCCAGCGTCTCCTCGACGATGGCCTTGGTCGTCTCCCAGCCGAAGGTCACGATCTCCACCGGCAGCGGGAAGGCGCCCAGGTGCTCCACCTGCTTGCCCTGGTCGGCGATCACGATCATGTGGTCCGAGGCGGTGGCCACGATCTTCTCCTGCAGCAGCGCGCCGCCGCCGCCCTTGATCAGGTTCAGGTCGGGATCGAACTCGTCCGCGCCGTCGACCGTCAGGTCGAGCCAGCCGGTCTCGTCCAGCGTCACCACCTTCAGCCCCACCGACTCCGCCTGGCGCGCGGTGCGCAGGCTGGTGGCGACGCAGGTCAGCTCCAGCCCCTCGGCCTTGGCGCGCTCCCCCAGGAGGTCGACGAACCACTTGGCGGTCGAGCCGGTGCCCAGCCCCAGCCGCATCCCGTCCTGGACGAGCTCGAGGGCGGCCTTCGCGGCGGCCCGCTTGGCGATTTCCGAGCGGTCGAGACTCATGGCGCCCTCCTGTTCTCTGCCCCCGACGCGGGTCCGGGAGGCTCCCGGCCGACGCAGGAGGGGGCGGCCCCCTACGGGCCGCCGACTCGCGGCCCATGTAGCGCGGATCGCGGCCCGAAACCACAGGCGCCGCGCCGCTCCGCCCCCGCGCTCCGCCGCGCCGACATTTTCGTGAACGGGGAGGCGCCCGGGCCATATCCGCCGTAACTGGAGGACAGGACCCAACTCCGAGCAGGAGGCGACATGGCCCCGACCGACGCGCAGACGCCCCGACCCCAGGCGAGGAACGCCCCTCCCCTGGCGCGGGCCGCGGGCTGGCGGCGGACCGCGCTCGAGTGGTCGCCCTGGCGCGACCGCGCCGGGCGCCTCTCGCCGCTGCGCGCCGCCTGCTTCGCCGTCTCGATCCTTCCCGGCCTCTGGCTCGCGCTCGCGCTCGGCGGCGTCTTCGGTCCCGCCGCGCTCGGCGCCGAGCCGATCCACCAGGCGGAGCATCTGACCGGCCTGTGGGCCGTGCGCTTCCTGCTCGCGTCGCTGGCGCTGACCCCGCTGCGCCTAATCACCGGCTGGGGCCGGCTCGCCCAGGTGCGTCGCCTGATCGGCCTGACCGCCTTCGCCTACGCCGCCGTCCACTTCGGCCTCTACATCGTCGAGCAGCAGTACCACCTGCTGCGCGTCGCCTCCGAGATCGTGCAGCGCCTCTATCTCGCCATCGGCTTCACCGCGTTGCTGGCGCTCGGCGCGCTGTCGGCGACCTCCTTCGACCGGGCGATCCGGCGCATGGGCGCGAACTGGCGCCGCCTGCACCGCCTGTCCTACGTCATCGCCCTGCTCGCCCTCGCCCACTTCGCCCTGCAGGAGAAGCTGGACGTGGCAGAGCCCGCCTTCCTCTTCGGCCTCTTCGCCGCGCTGATGCTGCATCGGCTCTTCGACGGCCGCGGGTTTCCCGAACTGCGCATCCTCGGCGTCGCCATCCTCGCCGCCGCCCTGACCGCGGGGGTGGAGTGGACCTGGTATCAGCTCCTAACCGGCCTGCCCGCCGACCGGATCCTGGCCGCGAACCTCGACCTCGCCGCCCGCCGTCCCGCCGTGCTGGTGCTGGTCGCCACGGCCCTGCCCGTCGTCGTCCCCCTCGCGCGGCGGGCGCTGGCGCTCGCCCGCCCCGCACCCGCCGCGCCCGAGGCCCGCGACCCCGTCGCCTGATCCCGCGCCCCCTTTCCTCCCGCTCCGCTTCGCGTCACTGATGGGCCGGACGGCGACCGGCCGACCGGCAAGCGAGCGGAACGGACATGCGCAGAGACGACGAGGCGGAGACGACGGCGCCGGGCCCGACAGGCGCCTCCGCCCCGCCGCGGCGCCCCGATCGCCTGGCCCTCGCATTGATCTCGCTGGGCGAGC
This sequence comes from Albimonas marina, assembly GCF_029223255.1. GTDB lineage: Bacteria > Pseudomonadota > Alphaproteobacteria > Rhodobacterales > Rhodobacteraceae > Albimonas. The sequence continues at coordinate 557,988 of NZ_JARHUC010000003.1, read as the reverse complement.
TGCTGGCCTGGTCGGCGCTGCACTATTCCTTCTCCGCCCTCCTGCCGCATTTCGAGGCGGAATACGCCGCGGCTGCGCTCCCCGCCTCCCTTGGCCTGACCCTGTCGCTCGCCGCCATGGCCTGCCTCGCGCCCCTTTCCGGACGCTGGGTGGATCGGGGCCGCGCGCCCTGGACGATGCCGGGGGGCGCGCTGCTGGGCGCGCTGGGCCTGTGCCTCGTCGCGATGTCGAACGCGCAGCCCCTGTTCCTGGTCGGCTGGATCGTGGTGGGCGCAGGGGCGGCCTTCTGCCTTTACGAGCCCTGCTTCGCCCTCCTCACGCGCACCCGAGGCCTGGAGGCCCGCCGCGCCATCGCGACCGTGACCCTGACCGCGGGCTTCGCCACGCTGGTCTCCTTCCCCGGCAACGCCGCGCTCGAATCCGCCTTCGGCTGGCGCGGCGCCGCGCTGGGCATGGCGGCGGTCTCGGCCTTTCTCGCCGCGCCCCTCCTCGCCTGGTCCGCCCGGCGCATCGACCGCGAGGCGCCGCCCCGCGCCCCCGGCGCCGCCGTCTCCCGCGGGGTGAGCATCCGCGCGGCGATGCGCCGGCCCGGCGTCGCGAGGATCGTGGCGGCGTTCCTCGGGGCCTCGATCTCCCACGGCGTGATCGTGGCGCACATGCTGCCGCTGCTCGCGGCGCAGGGCGTGCCGCCGGCGATCGCGGTGGGCGTGGCCGCGGCGATGGGGCCGCTGCAGGTGGCCGGGCGTCTGGCCCTGATCGCCTCCCCCGCCGCCTGGCCTGTCCGGACCCTCGCCATGGCCGCGCTCACCGGCCTCGCCCTCGCCTCCGCGGCCCTGCTGACCGCGGGCTGGGGTCTCGGCCTCGTCGGCGCGGCGGCCTTCGTGGCCCTGCAGGGCGTCGCCATCGGCACCGTCACCATCCTGCGCCCCGTGGTGCTGGCCGAGACCTCGGGGACCGAGGACTACGGCTCAGTCTCCGGCGCCGCCGCCCTCGCCTGGATCTCGGGCATGGCCGCCGCCCCCTCCCTCGGCGGCGCCCTTCGCGCCCTGGGCGGGGCGGACGCGACCCTCGCCGTCACGCTCCTGCTCTCCCTCTCCGGCGCGCTCCTGCTGCTCCCCCGCCGCCGGGCCTGAGGGCGCGACCCGGTTTCCTCCGCCCCCGATCCGCCCTAGGCTCCCCCTCGCGATCTTCCCGCGCCCTCCCCAGGAGACCCATGATGAGCGCCACCCCTCCCGTCTTCGACGGCCACAACGACGTGCTGCTGAAACTCTGGCGCGCCGAGGAGGAGGGCAAGTCGCCCGAGGATCTGTTCATCGAGGGCGCCGGCGGCCACCTGGACCTGCCCCGCATGCAGGCCGGCGGACTCGGCGGCGGCTTCTTCGCCTGCTTCGTGCCCAACGACGGCTTCTCGATGGGCTTCGGGCGGGAGGAGGGCCAGACCGGCTACGACGTCCCCCTGCCCGAGGAGCTCTCCCGCGCCCGCGCGCTCGAGGTCACCATGGCCGAGGCCGGCATCCTCCTGCGCCTCCAGGCCCGCGGCGCGCTGACCGTCGTGCGCACCGCCGCCGAGATCGAGGCCTGCCTCGCCGAGGGCCGGATCGCCGCGATCCTCCACATCGAGGGGGCCGAGGCCATCGACCCCGACTTCCGCGCCCTCGACGTGCTCGAGGCCGCGGGCCTGCGCTCCCTCGGCCCGGTCTGGAGCCGAAACAACATCTGGGGCCACGGCGCGCCGTTCCGCTTCCCCTCCTCGCCCGACGCCGGCCCAGGCCTGACCGATCTGGGCCGCGAGCTGGTACGCGAATGCGACCGCCGCCGGATCATGATCGATCTCTCCCACCTGACCGAGAAAGGCTTCTGGGACGTGGCCGAGGTCTCGAGCCGCCCCCTCGTCGCCACCCACTCCAACGCCCACGCCATCTGCCCCCACGCCCGCAACCTGACCGACCGCCAGCTCGACGCGATCCGCGAGACCGACGGGATGGTGGGCGTGAACCTCGCCACCGGCTTCCTGCGGCCCGACGGGCGCATGGCGGCGATGGAGACGCTGGACGACCTCGTCGCCCATTTCGCCTATCTGATCGAGCGGGTGGGAGAGGATCGCGTGGGCCTCGGCTCCGACTTCGACGGCGCGCGCATCCCCAGCCCCATTGGCGACGCCGCCGGCCTGCCCTCGCTGCGCACGGCGCTGACCGAGGCCGGCATGGGCGGCGCCCTGCTCGACAAGCTGTGCTGGAAGAACTGGACCCGCGTGTTGAAGGCGACCTGGGGCGCCTGAGCGCCGCCCGTCAGCGGAACGGCACCCGCCGGCGCCCCGACGCCCCCAAGCGCACCGGCCTCCTCGACCTACCGGCGCCCCGGGCTCGACCCGGGGCCTCCCGCCCGGCGCGAGCGGCATCACGAACCTGAAAGAGACTGTTTGCGCCGGCCTCGGCCGGACGGCAGCACCGTGCCCGACCGCCGCAGCGTCCCGGCGCATCGAATGCGGCGCATCGCGAGCGGCGCGTCCCGCAAACCACGGAGGCCCCGGGCCAAGCCCGGGGCGCGCGCCGGTCACATCTGTTGAGAAAAAACCTTCAGCGTCAGCCTCCGTCGGGCGGAGGCTGCGCAGGCTCAGTGCGTCTGGATCGAGGCGATCTCGTACTGGCCGCCGTCAAGCTCCCCGAACAGCTCGTGCACCTGGGGGTGCTCGACCGGGTCGCCGGTGTCGTCGGGCAGCAGGTTCTGCTCCGAGACGTAGGCGTGGTAGTAGCTCGTCTCGTTCTCGGCCAGCAGGTGATAGAAGGGCTGGTCCTTGTGGGGCCGGCTCTCCTCCGGGATCGCCTGCCACCATTCCTCGGTGTTGGAGAACTCCGGGTCCACGTCGAACACGACGCCGCGGAACGGATGGATGCGGTGACGCACCACCTGTCCGATGCAGAACTTGGCTTCGCGGTTCATGAGGCTGTGGGCCATAGGGGTCCCTGCCGTCTTCCGAGTCTCTTGGGCATGATTGTCCATCCCCAAACCTAGGAAATCGTTCACGCGCTGTCCAGAGCGGCGCCGCAGCGCAACATCGGCGCCCCCGCGGCCCGGGCCCCGCCGGGCGGCGCATCGACGGCGCGTCCGCCCCATGCTAACGCGACCTGAACAGCCCGGCCGGCCAGGCCCGTTTCCGCCGGGCGTCGCCCATGCGGGACGAGGGGACCGACGACCGATGGACATCGCAATCCAGGTGCTCGAGATCGTGGCCCCGGTGTTCCTGCTGGGGCTGGTGGGCTTCGGCTGGGTGAAGGCGGGGCACGAGTATCGCGTGGATTTCGTCACGCGCATGTGTTTCTCGATCTCGGTCCCGGCGCTGCTGTTCACCGCGCTCGCCAACGCAGAGCTCGACCCCGACGCTTTCGCCCGCCTCGCCGGCGCCTCGCTGCTGGCCTATCTCGCCGCGGGACTGGGTCTGTGGATCCTGCTGCGCCTCGCGGGCCTCTCCAGCCGCACCTGGCTCGCCCCCCTCACCTTCGGCAACACCGGCAACGTGGGTCTGCCCGTGGCCATGTTCGCCTTCGGCGACGAGGGCCTCGCCCAGGCCGCGGTGATCTTCGCGGTGATGGCCTGCCTCAGCTTCACCGTCGGCGTCTGGATCGTCTCCGGCGGCGGCTCGCCGAAGGAGGCCGCCAAGCAGCCGATCTTCTACGGCGCGGCGCTAGGCATGATCTTCGCGCTGATGGACTGGACCCTGCCGCTGTTCCTGATGCGCTCGCTGGAGCTGGCGGGGCAGATGGCGATCCCGCTGATGCTGGTGACGCTGGGCGTCTCGGTCGCGCGGCTGACGGTGAAGGGCGTGGGGCCGGCGATCGTCCTCTCGGTCCTGCGCCTCGCGGTCTGCGGGGTCGCGGGCTGGGGGGCAGCGATGGCGCTGGGCGTCGATCTCTCGGGCAGCCACGCGCTGATCCTGCAGATGATCATGCCCGTCGCCGTCACCTCCTACCTGATGGCCGAGCGCTACGCGGCCGAGCCCGAGCGGGTGGCCGGCGCCGTCGTCGTCTCGACCCTTGTCGCGGTCGCCACCATCCCGCTCACCCTGGCGCTGATGCTGCCGGACGCGGGGATGTGAACCTCGCACTTCAACGTCGGGCCGCACTGCGCTATATTCACGGCAAATAACGAGCAGACGATCAACCGACCGAAACAGGCGGACCCGACATGATGGCGCGAGTCACGGCCGCGTCGCTCCTGGCGCTGGGGATCCTTTCCGGCTGCGCGAGCGATTCCCAACCCGACAACGTCGAGAACGCCTGCGCGATCTTCGACGACCGCCCCCACTGGGAGCGGGCGATCTTCCGCGCCGAGCGGAAATGGAACGCCCCCGCCCATGTCGCGATGGCGATCATCTGGAAGGAAAGCTCCTTCCGCGACGACGCGGCGCCGCCGAAGAAATACATCCTCGGCTTCATTCCCAACGGCCGCATCTCCTCGGCCTACGGCTTCAGCCAGGCGCTGGACGGCACCTGGGACTGGTACAAGAAGGAGACCGGGAACTCCGGCGCCGACCGCGACGACTTCGACGACTCGGCGGATTTCGTGGGCTGGTACATGGCCAAGAGCAACCAGCTCGACGGCATCGACATGAACGACGCCTACAACCAGTACCTCGCCTATCACGAGGGCCACGCGGGCTTCCGCAGCGGCCGCTGGAAGTCCAAGGCCTGGCTGCGCCAGGTCGCCGCCGACGTCCACCGCAAGTCGCTGGAATTCAAGCGGCACATCGACGTCTGTACCTGAGCGCAGCCGCCGGCCGGGGCCGATCCGCCCGGCGCGATCGACGTCCAGGCGGCGAGCCCGCGCCCCGAACGCCCCCGCCGATCGGCGGCCGACAGCCCGCTTGCGAATGCGCGGGCAGGTCGCCGCCTCGCCGCGCCGGCGCCGCCCTCCCCGCTTTCGCAGGTCCTTCGTCCAAGGGCGGTCAACAATCGTGCTGCGCGTCCTGGCCCGCGCGCCGGACGCCCCTCCCCCGCCTGCGACGGCCGCGTCAGGCGATGCCGGCCTCCTTCGCCACCATCGCCGCCTGGGTGCGGTTGCGGGCGTCGAGCTTCCGGCACAGCGTCTTCACATGCAGCTTCACCGTCACCTCCTGCAGGGTCAGCTCGCGCGCGATCTCCTTGTTCGACAGGCCCCGGCACAGGCCGCCCAGCACCTGCCGCTCCCGCTCCGACAGCTTCTCCTCCAGCGGATGCATCGCCGCCTCCGGCTCGGGGGCGGTCATGAAGGCGACGGGGGCGTAGATCTCCCCCGCCAGCATGAAGCGCACCGCGTGGACCAGCGAGGCGGCGGCGACCGTCTTGGGCAGGAACCCCGCCGCGCCTGCATCCAGCGCCTGCCGCGCGATCTCCCGGCTGGCGGCGCCCGACATCAGCGCCACCGGCCGCCCGGCGTTCAGCCCCAGCGCCCGCTCGAGCCCCGCGAGCCCGTCCATCCCCGGCATCTCGTAGTCCAGCAGCACCAGGTCGAAGGGCCCCGCCGTCTCGATCCGCGCGGCGGCCTCGGGCAGGCTGTCGGCGGTCTCGACCTGCAGGTCGGGCTCGCGCGCCAGGAACGCGCTCAGCGCGTCGCGCACCAGCGCATGGTCGTCCGCGATCAGCAGGCGCATGGGCGACGCTCCCGACCGGCGCGGAGGCCGGCCTCGGCGCAAGCGGGGGGAACGGGGTTCGGGTCGGCGCCGCAACGGGCCATGTCTCGCCTCCGGCCGAAAGGGAATCAGCCGGCGCAGAAAAGCCGCTCAGGCGTTAGCTTTCGGTATCCGAGGCGCGCGAAACCGCCGGGAGGCCCAGGTCCGAGGCCTCCCTCAACCCCGCCGCGTCGACCCCGGGATAGGCCCCCGCGATCATGATCCGGGCCAGCGCCTCGTAAGCCGCGGCCCAGGCCTCGCGGGCCTGGTGGCTCAGCCCCTCGCCTAGCAGCCGCTCCAGCATCCAGATCAGCGCCTGCCCGACGGCCGCGTAATCCTCGGGCCGCACGCCGTAGTCGACATGGCGGCGGGCGAGCTCCACCACCGGCCCGCGCACGTCCTCGATCCGCTCGAGATGGTCGATCACATGGGCCAGCGTCTCGGTCAGCTTGCGCCCCTGTCCGGTCGGATCACCAGTGAACAGCGCCCGGCTGCCCGGCGAGATCTGGAACAGCCGCCCGTAGAACAGGCCCGCCGCCAGGTCGCGGGACGCGAAGACCGGGGGCCAGGTGGCCCGGATCGCCGCGATCTGCTCGTCGTTGAGGCCCATCACGCGCTCCGCGCCCGCTGTCGAGGGGGGGCAGTCTACCGCGGGTCGGCCGAGGATCGAAGCGCGAACCGACGCGTCCCGCCCGCCGTCGCTGCACCGACCGCGGAACAGGGACGCGTCCGCAAAGCACGACGCCGGGCGTGGGGGCGCCCGGCGTCGTTCCGCCGGCAGGGAACGCTCGGGCTCTGGGGTCGCCCGAAGGCGGCTGGGGGCCGCCGTGTTCCCAACCATGCAAGCGCCCCGGCAAGCTACGCGGGCGCGCAGGTCCCCGGTGTACAAGCTACCGGAATCTCATCCCGAACCGACTGGGGGACGGTGCGGGTGGACGGGGCCTGCGGGTCGGGGCGGGTCTGGGGACCGCCGCGAGCCTTGCGTCCACGATGAAAGAATTCTTTCATGTGTCAATGGCAGAGAAATCCACATTTCATGGAGAATCGATTTCGATGGCTGAAGTGAAACCCGGCGGCAACGGTGACCCCGGCCCGGACGCCTCGCTGATCCAGCGCATCCATCGAATCTACGCCTCCCTGCCCGATGGCGAGCGTCGGGCCGTGGACCTTGTGCTCGAAGGTCCGGGGGAGCTGGCGCTGTGGCCGGCGACCGAGCTGGCGGCCCGCGCCGGCGTCTCCGCGCCCACCGTCTCGCGCCTGTTCCGGCGGCTCGGCTACGCCTCCTACGACGAGGCGCGACGCGCCTCGCGCGCGCTGCGCGCCGGCGGCTCGCCGCTCTACCGCGGGGACGAGGCGGCCGGCGGGCGCGGCGCGACCGCCCCGGCGCCCGACGACGCCATCGCGCGGCACCGCGCGGCCGAGCTCTCGGCGATCGAGACGACCTTCGCGCGCCTCGATCCCCGCAAGACCGCCGCCGCAGCGCAGCGCCTGGCCACCGCGCGGCGGCTGCGCGTGGCGGGGTTCCGCAACAGCCATTTCGTGGCCGAGTACGCCCGCACCCTGTTCAGCCAGATCCGCCCCGACGTCCAGATGCTGACCTGGGCCGGCCAGACGCCCGCCGAATCGCTGGGCGACCTCGGCGCGGACGACGCGGTGCTGCTGATCGACCTGCGCCGGCGCACCACCGGCTTCCTGGCCTTCGCCGAGGCGCTGAAGGCCGCCGGCGCCGACGTCGTGGCCGTCGCCGATCCCTCCGCCCGCCCGCCCGCCGCCGCGCGCTGGACCCTCTCCTGCGCCGTGAACACCCCGCAGGCCTTCGACACCGCCTCGGGCGCCTTCGCCGTCGTCCGGCTGCTGGCGAGCGAGGCGATGCTGCGCCTGGGCCCCGCCGCGCGGCGCAGGATCGAGAAGATCGAGGCCCTGCACGAAAGCCTGTCGGACCTCGAGCGGCCGGTCGCGCGCTTCGACGACTGACCGCCCGGCCCCCGCGCGCCCTTGCGCTCGCCCTCGCCCCCGGTCTAGCGTCCGCCCGACGCGACAGGGGCGCCCCGCGGGGCTGAGACGGACCCTTCGAACCTGATCCGGCTGATACCGGCGTAGGGAGTCGCGACGGGTCCGTTCCTCGCGTTCCCGCCGCGTCCTTCCCCGCCGCAGACAGGGAAGACGACCGATGACCCAGACGCCCTCCGACCTGCGCCCCGGCGCCCGCCTCGCGGCCATGCGCGCGGGCGCGCCGCTGGTCCACAACATCACCAACTACGTCGCCATGAACGTGATGGCGAACGTGCTGCTGGCCGCCGGCGCCTCGCCCGCCATGGTCCACGCGCAGGAGGAGGCGCCGGGCTTCGCCGCAATCGCCTCGGCGCTGAGCGTCAACATCGGCACCCTTTCCCCCGCCTGGGCCGAGGCGATGGAGGCCTCGGCCGCCGCCGCCGTCGCGGCGGGCAAGCCCTGGGTCCTCGACCCCGTCGCCGTCTTCGCCTCCCCCTGGCGGACCGAGGTCTGCGCCCGGCTGGTCGCCCTGAAGCCCACCGCGATCCGCGGCAACGCCTCCGAGATCCTGGCGCTCTCGGGCGGGACCGCCGCCGGCAGCGGCGTGGACGCGGGCGACGAGGTCGCCTCCGCCGAGGCCGGCGCGCGCGCCCTCGCCCGAAGCAGCGGCGCGGTGGTGGCGGTGACCGGCCCGGTGGACCTGGTCACCGACGGCGAGCGGACGCTGCGGGTCGCGAACGGCCATCCCCTGATGCCGAAGGTCACCGCGCTGGGCTGCTCGCTGACCGGCGTGGTCGCGGCCTTCCTCGCCTCCGGCGACGACCCGCTCGCCGATGTCGCCGCCGCGCTCGCCTACTACGGCCTCGCCGGCGAGATCGCGGCCGAGGGCGCGCGCGGCCCCGGCAGCTTCGCCGTCGCCTTCGTCGACGCCCTGCACGCGATCACGCCCGGGGATCTCGACGCCCGCGCCCGGATCGAGGCGGCATGACCCGCCTCGCCTTCGATCCGCGCCTGTGCCTGGTCACCGACCCCGCCGCGCCCGGCGGCGTGGCGGCGACGGCCGTGGCCGCCGCGCGCGCCGGCGCAAGCCTGATCCAGCTTCGCGACAAGAGCGCGGACGACGACGCCCTGCTCGCCGCCGCCCGCGCGATGCGCGCGGCGCTCGCGCCCTTCCCCCATGCGCGGCTGATCGTGAACGACCGTCCCGACGTCGCGCGCGCCGCCGGCGCCCACGGCGCCCATGTCGGCCAGACCGACGCCGAGGTCGCCGAGGCCCGCCGCATCCTCGGCCCCGACGCGATCCTGGGCCTGTCGATCGAGGCGCCCGGACAGCTCGGGGGCGTGGACTGGTCCGCGATCGACTACATCGGCGCCGGCCCCGTCTTCGCCACCCCCACCAAGACCGACGCGGCGCCCGCGATCGGCTGGGACGGGCTCGCCGCCATCGCCGCGGCCTGCCCGCTGCCCACGCTCGCCATCGGGCGGCTCGACGCGGCCAACGCCCCCCTCGCCCGGCGCGCCGGCGCGGCGGGGGTGGCCGTCGTCTCCGCCATCTGCGCGGCCGAGGACCCCGAGGCCGCCGCGCGCGCCATCCTCGACGCCTGGAGCGCCGGCTGACGCCGGCCCCCGCCCCTTCCCGTTCTCCGCCGCAAGGATCCGCCCATGCCCCGCGCCGTCCCCAACGTCCTGTCCATCGCCGGCTCCGACCCCTCCGGCGGGGCGGGCATCCAGGCGGATCTCAAGGCGATCTCGGCCAACGGCGCCTACGCCATGGCCGCGATCACCGGACTGACGGTGCAGAACACCCGCGGCGTGCGCGACGTGGCGATGATGGCCCCCGCCTTCGTCGCGGCCCAAGTCGAGGCGATCTTCGACGACGTCCCCGTCGACGCGGTGAAGCTCGGCATGCTGGGCGCCCCCGACGTGGTGCAGGCGGTGGCCGAGGTGCTGGCTGCCCGCCGCCCGCCGCAAGTGGTGCTCGACCCGGTGATGGTCGCCAAGGGCGGCGCCCGCCTGCTCGCGCCCGAGGCCGAGGCCGCCCTGCGCGCCCTCCTGCCCCTCGCCGACGTGCTGACCCCCAACCTGCCCGAGGCCGCCGTCCTCCTCGGCGCCCCCGAGATCACGACCGAGGCGGAGATGGAGCCGACCGCCCGCGCCCTCCTCGCCCTCGGGCCCCGCGCGGTGCTCCTGAAGGGCGGCCACCTGCCCGGCGACGCGCCGAGCCCGGACCTGCTGGTGTGGGAGGGGGGCGCCCTGCCCCTGCCCGGGCCGCGGATCGCCACCCGCAACGCCCACGGCGCCGGCTGCACCCTGTCCTCGGCGCTGGCCGCGCAGCTCGCCCTGACCGGCGGCGACCTGCCCCGCGCCGCGCGCCTCGCCAAGGACTACGTGACCTCGGCCATGCGCGCCGCCGACGGGATCGACGCCGGCGGCGGGCACGGCCCGCTCGACCACTTCTTCGCCCTGCGGGCCTGACTGCGGCCGGCCGCCCGGACGAAAAGGGCGGCGCGCCCGCCCGGCGCGCCGCCCCGTCGATGTCTTGTGCCGCGGATCCCGCTCGCCGGGATCCGCGCGCGGGTCACTCGACCTCGCCCATCACCTGGACCTTGGCCTCGATCAGCAGCTCTTCCATCTTGGCGCGCAGCCCGTCGGTCGACAGGTTCTTCGCCTCCATGTCCGCCTTCACCTTGCGGTAGACGTCGTCGTCGCCGGCCTCCTTGAGGTCCTCGACGACGATCGAGCGGGCGTAATCCGCCGCCGCGTCGCCCTCCAGCCCCATCAGGCCGGCCGCCCACAGGCCCAGAAGCCGGTCCCGGCGGGCCTGGGCGCGAAAGCGCATCTCCTCGTCGTGGGCGTACTTGTTCTCGAACGCCTTTTCGCGATCGTCGAAGGTGGTCATCGCGGTCCTCCGCCTGTCGTCCTGCCGGGTCCCCCCCGGCGAGGCTCCAAAGATAGGCGAGCCGGGCCGGGGTTCCCATAGAAACCCTCCGACACCCGCCGGGAAGAATCCTTGCGGCAGATCAAACGAGCGACTAAAGGGCAGTCCCCGGTGCGCGGGATCCTCCCGCGCGCCCGTCTACCATTTTCCGGGGCTCCCGATGGCGCGACGCAGACTGGTCTACGAAGGCAAGGCGAAGATCCTTTACGAGGGTCCGGAGCCGGGCACGCTGATCCAGCACTTCAAGGACGACGCGACCGCCTTCAACGCCGAGAAGAAGGACGTGGTGGACGGCAAGGGGGTGCTCAACAACCGCATCTCCGAGCACATCATGACCGGCCTCAACGAGATCGGCGTGCCCACCCATTTCATCCGCCGCCTCAACATGCGCGAGCAGCTGATCCGCGCGGTCGAGATCATCCCGCTCGAGGTCGTGGTGCGCAACGTCGCCGCCGGGTCGCTGGCCAAGCGGCTGGGCCTGGAGGAGGGCATGCACCTCCCCCGCCCGATCATCGAGTTCTACTACAAGGACGACAAGCTCGGCGATCCGATGGTCACCGAGGAGCATATCGCGGCGTTCAACTGGGCCTCCCAGCAGGACATCGACGACATCATCGCGCTGGCGCTGCGCGTGAACGACTTCCTGTCGGGCATGATGCTGGGCGTCGGCATCCGCCTCGTCGACTTCAAGATCGAGTGCGGCCGCATCTACGAGGGCGACTACCAGCGCGTCATCGTCGCCGACGAGATCAGCCCCGACAGCTGCCGCCTGTGGGACGTGAAGACCGGCCAGAAGCTCGACAAGGACGTGTTCCGCCGCGACCTGGGCGACCTGGCCGACGCCTATTCCGAGGTCGCCTCGCGCCTCGGCATCATGCCGCGCCGCCAGGCCGGCAAGGCCGCGGGCCCCAAGCTGGTCCACTGATCCGGGGCCGCGCACGGCTGGTCGCGAAGCGGCGCCCCTTCGTGGGCCAGCCCTTCGGATTTCGTGATGCGGCTTGGGTTCAAACTCCCTGCAGTCATGACGCCATGCGCCACGGCTCCCGAAAAACCTTCGGGAGCCGTCCGCCTCCATCAGCGGGCTTGGCCTGTCATTCGCCATCGGCGTAGACACGCCATGGGCGACCTGGATTTCGTAGAGAGACACGATGGCTGACGCGATAAACCTGGCGTCGAAGCTCGCCACCTTCGACGAAAAGTGGTCCCCGCGCACGGTCGCGTCGTTCAACGGCCACGACGTGATGGTCGTCAAGGTGGAGGGGGAATTCACGTGGCACTCCCATGCCGACACGGATGATTTCTTCCTTGTCCTTTCCGGCGAGATCGACATCCAGCTCAGAGACGACACGGTGACCTTGAAAACCGGAGAGATGTTCGTCGTTCCCAAGGGCGTCGAGCATTGCCCAGTCGCCCGAGAGGAAGCGCACCTGCTGCTCATCGAACCCACGGGCACGCCCAACACCGGGAACGCCGAAACGGCCGCCGAGCGCAGAACCATCTGAGCCTCCGGGCGCCCTGAGCTCCAGGCGCCCCCTGCGCTCCGAGCCTCGGCGTCATCCACCTGCACCCGTTGGCGAGAAGGGCTGGCCTCCTCTCGCGCCGGTGTGAAAGCGGCTCGCGCGCAGACGCACCGGCCGCTTCCCCTTCCGAGATCCCGGACCGAGATCCCATGACGCTCCGCACCCTCGCAGCCGCCGTCCTCGCCGCGATCCTCGTGATCGCCATCGCGGCCGCCGCCTGGACGGGTCTGCGCCGCGCCGGGGGGCCGGAGTTCCAGCCGTTCGCAAGCTACCCCGGCTTCCGCATCCTCGCCTCCGGCTCCGGCGGCGCCTCGGGCGCCGGGGCTGCGCTGATCGGACTGGGCGAGGACGACCGCCCCGCCGCGCCCTCCCCGGCCGAGCTCTGCGGCCTGATCTGGTCCGCGCCCGGCGTCCCCGCCCAGGGCCCCGCCGACGCCCACGACCGCGTCGCCGTCTTCTCCGACGCCAACTGCCCCTGGTGCCGCCGCCTCGACGAGATCGTGGTCGAGCTCGCGCAGGACCGGCCCGACCTGCGCCTCGTCCACCACGAGTGGGCGGTGCTGGGCGAAGGCTCGCGCCTCGCCGCCCGCGCCACGCTCGCCGCCAACGAACAGGGCGCGGCCGAGCCGATGCGCCGCCGCCTCCTCGCCGCCCGCTTCGTGATCACGCCGGCCTATGTCGCGCAGCTCGCCGTCTCGCTGGGCCTCGACCCCGACCGCCTCGCCCGCGACATGGCCTCCCGCCGCGTCGACGCCGCCCTCGCCGCCACCCATCGCGCGGCCGGGGCGCTGGGTTTCGCCGGCACGCCGGTGGTGGTGGTCGGCGGAACCGTCGCCGTCGGCGCCGTCTCCCGCGCCGACCTCGACCGCCTGCTGGCGCTGGAAGCCGAACGGCCCGACGCGCCCTGCCGCTGAGGCCGGCCCCGCGACGGAGACGGCCGGGCGGGGCGACGCGGCCGCGCAGCGGACGCGAGGGCCGCCCGCGCCGGCCCGCCGCGACCGCCCGCCCGCTTGCCCCCTCGTCCATTCCGCGCTATCCGCGCGACGAAATTCCCCCAACGGCCCCGGGAGACCCGCCATGAAGGCCCGCGTCCACGTCTCGCTGAAAACCGGCGTGCTCGATCCGCAGGGCGAGGCGATCCGCCACGCGCTCGGGACCCTCGGCTTCGAGGGCGTCGAAGGCGTCCGCCAGGGCAAGCTGATCGAGCTCGAGCTCGCCCAGACCGATCCCGCCGCCGCCGAGGCCGAGGTGAAGAAGATGTGCGAGGCGCTGCTGGCGAACCCCGTCATCGAATCCTACACGATCGAGATCGCCTGATGCGCGCCGCGGTCATCGTCTTCCCCGGCTCCAACTGCGACCGGGACATGCAGGTGGCCCTTCAGGCGGTCGCCTCCGCGCCGGTCGAGATGGTCTGGCACAAGGACACCAGCCTTCCCAAGGGGCTGGACCTGGTGGCCCTGCCCGGCGGCTTCTCCTTCGGCGATCACCTGCGCTGCGGCGCCATCGCCGGCAAGTCGCCGATCATGCGCGCCGTCTCCGACTTCGCCCATGCCGGCGGCCACGTGCTGGGCGTCTGCAACGGCTTCCAGATCCTGACCGAGACCGGCCTGCTGCCCGGCGCCCTGCTGCGCAACGGCAATCTCAAGTTCCTCTGCAAGCCCGTCGCGCTGACGGTGAAGACCTCGGCCAGCCCCTTCACCTCCGCCTGGAACGCCGGCGACAAGGCGATGATCCCCATCGCCCATCACGACGGCGCCTACGTGGCCGACCCAGAGACGCTGAAGGCGCTCGAGGGCGAGGACCGCGTCGCCTTCACCTACGCCGACGGCGCCCCGAACGGCGCGGTGCACGACATCGCCGGCGTCCTCTCCGAGAACCGCCGCGTGCTGGGCATGATGCCCCACCCCGAGCGGGCGGTGGACGCGGCCCATGGCGGGACCGACGGCGCGCCGCTGTTCCGCAGCCTCGCGGACGCGCTCGTCTCGGCCTGAAGCGCCCGCGACTCGGGCCTTGCGCATCGACCCCGAAGGCGCCGCTGACCAGCGGCGCCTTTCGCATTTCAGGGTCCTCGTCGCCGCTACCCTCCTTCCGGAAAACCCCGCCGAACGCCGCGCTGCAGGGCGGCTCGGAGGCCCGCCGCGCATGCCCGCCGCGGCCTCCGCTCACGTCATCGCAAAAACCTGTCCGCCCCCTCTTGCCACCCCCTGCGCGCCCGGCTACACCCCGCCTCGTCGAGCGGGCTATAGCGCAGTCTGGTAGCGCGTCCGTCTGGGGGACGGGAGGTCGTAGGTTCGAATCCTGCTAGCCCGACCAATCGAGCGCCAGCCGGCAACGGCTGGCGCTCTTCGCATGCGGCCCCCGGTTCCAACCCGGCGCGGCCGACAGCGAGGGGAGGGAGAGCCATGACCGAGGCCGCGCAGCCCGAGACGGGGACTGAGCGCCCCGGCGTCCTGCCCTCCCAGGCCCTCCGCGCCCTGATCGCCGAAGGCCGCATCGCCGCCGACGCCCCGATCCCGCCCGCGCAGATCCAGCCCGCCAGCCTCGACCTGCGCCTCGGCGACGTCGCCCACCGCGTCCGCGCCTCGTTCCTCGCCGGCGGCGACACGACGGTGGCCGAGCGGCTCGACCGCTTCACGATGCACACCATCGACCTCAGCCCGGGCGCCGCGCTGGAGAAGGGCTGCGTCTACGTGATCCCGCTGCAGGAGCGGCTGGACCTGCCCGCCGACGTCTCGGCCGCGGCCAACGCCAAGTCCTCCACCGGCCGGCTCGACCTGCTGACCCGCCTGATCACCGACCGGGGCGAGGAATTCGACCGCGTCGACCCCGGCTATTCCGGCCCGCTCTACGCCGAGATCAGCCCCCGCAGCTTCTCGGTCCTCGTGCGTCCCGGCATGCGCCTCAACCAGATCCGCTTCCGGCGCGGCTCGGCCCCCTTCTCCGACGACGACCTGCGCGCGCTGCATGCGCGCGAGCCGCTGGTGGACGTCGAGCCGATCATCGACCACGGCCTCGCCTTCTCGGTCGACCTCACGCCCCGCGGCGACCAGCCCGTGGGCTGGCGCGCCAAGCCCCATACCGGCCTGATCGACCTCGACCGCATCGCCGCCTACGACCCCGCCGAGTTCTGGGAGCCGCTGTTCCCCGCCCCCCAGGGCGGCCTGATCCTCGACCCCGGCGCCTTCTACATCCTGGTCAGCCGCGAATCCGTGGCCATCCCGCCGATGTACGCGGCCGAGATGCAGCCCTACCTCGCCATGGCCGGAGAGTTCCGCGTCCACTACGCGGGCTTCTTCGACCCCGGCTTCGGCCACGCCTCGGCCCACGGCGCCGGCTCCCGCGGGGTGCTGGAAGTGCGCTGCTACGAGGCGCCCTTCGCGCTCGAACACGGCCAGGTGGTCGGCCGCCTGGTCTACGAGCCGATGACCGAGGCGCCCGACGTCCTCTACGGCGCCGACCTCGCCTCGAACTACCAGGGCCAGGGCCTGAAGCTCGCCAAGCAGTTCCGCGCCCCCTGAACGCCCGCTGAAGCGTCTGCGCGCCGCTTGACGTTACGTCTTGCCTGCGCGACCGGGTGTCATCCAAACTTCACGCCCCGCGCCGCGACGCTCTGCTATCGGAGCGCCGAAGCAATCCGACGAAGGAGAGGGGACATGCTCCGCAACACCGCCGCCGTGGCGCTCGCGCTCGCCGCCGCGCTGCCCGCCGCCGCCCAGGACCTCGTCCAGTCCGGCAGCCAGTGGTTCACCGACGCCCAGGCCGTGATCGAGGCGCGCAAGGCCGCGACCCCCATCACCGGCAAGGCGAAGAACGTGATCCTCTTCGTCGCCGACGGCAACGGCGTGGGCACCAACTACGCCATCCGCGTCTTCGACGGCCAGCAGAAGGGCATGCTGGGCGAGGAGAACGTCCTCCCCTACGAGGCGTTCCCCAACGTGGCCCTGGTGAAGACCTACAACATCAACGCCCAGACGCCCGACTCGGCCCCCACCGCGGGCGCGCTGAACACCGGCGTGAAGCAGCGCTTCAACCTGATCAACCTCGGCGAGAACGCGATCACCAAGGACTGCTCGACCGAGGCGGCCAACAAGCTGACCACCTTCGCCGAGATCTCCGAGGGCATGGGCAAGTCGGTCGGCATCGTCTCGACCGCGCGCCTCACCCACGCGACCCCCGCCGCCGTCTACGCCAAGACCGCCTACCGCAATTGGGAGGCCGAGGCGCCCGAGGGCTGCACCGACATCGCCGCCCAGATGATCGAGGCGATGAAGTCCGGCCTGCTCGACGTGGCGCTCGGCGGCGGCCGCCGCAACTTCCACGGCGAGGAGCAGCTCGACGGCGACGGCAAGGGCGGCAAGCGCAAGGACGGCGTCGACCTGATCGCCGCCGCGCAGGAGGCCGGCGCCCAGTACGCCTGGAACACCGAGACCGCGCAGGCCCTCAAGCTCGACGGCTCCGCCCCGATCCTCGGCCTCTTCGGCGCCTCGCACATGAAGTACGAGCATGACCGCCCCGAGGACGAGGTCGGCCTCGTCGACATGACCCGCATGGCGATCGAGGCGCTGTCGACGAACGAGAACGGCTATTACCTCGAGATCGAAGCCGGCCGCGTCGACCACGCCAACCACGACGGCAACCTCTACCGCACCCTGACCGACGGCGTCGCCTTCGCCCAGGCCGTGGCGCTGGCCGACGAGCTGACCGACGACCAGGACACCCTGATCATCGTCACCGCCGACCACGAGCACGCCATCGCCTTCAACGGCTACTGCGGCCGCGGCACCCCGATCCAGGGCCTGTGCTACGACGTCGACAACGAGGGCGTGAAGCACTCGGACGAGCTGGTCACCGCCGACGACGGCAAGCCCTACCCGGTGGTCGGCTACCTCAACGGCCCCGGCTCGGTCCTCAAGAAGCAGGAGGACGGCTCCTACTCCGGCGAGCGCGCCGCGCTGACCCAGGAGCAGGCGACGGACCCCGACTTCCTCCAGCAGGCCCTGCTGCCGAAGTCGTCCGAGACCCACTCGGGCGAGGACGTCATCGCCTTCGCCAAGGGCCCCTGGGCGCACCTGCTGGGCGGCGTCATCGAGCAGAACGTGATCTTCCACGTGATGCTGGCCGCCTCGACCGCCGAGTGAACCGACCCGCGGAGGGCGCGACGCCCTCCGCCGCCCATCCCGCAGGGGCCCGCTCGCCCGGGCCCCCGCCGCCGTTCCGGGCCCGCACGCCGCGGGCCGCCCTCGACCCACGCGACGCCCCCGCCTGCGCCGGGGCTCCGCCGCGGATACGGGAGACCGTGATGTCCAAGCCCCTTCCGCCCGTCCGCCGAGACCTGCTGCGCGCCGCCCCGCTCCTCGCCGCCGCGCCCCTCCTGCTGCGCGCCCCCGCGGCGCGCGCGGACGTGCCCACCGTCCGCCTGCGCGACCTCTATGAGAAGGACCTCTCCTTCTCCCCCTTCGCCCGCGACCATGAAGGCGAGCGCGTCAGGATCGAGGGCTTCATGGCCCCGCCCCTGAAGGCGGAGAGCACCTTCTTCGTGCTCACCAACCGCCCCCTCGCCGTCTGCCCCTTCTGCGAATCCGAGGCCGAGTGGCCCGACGACATCCTCGCCGTCCTCACCCGCCGGGTGTTCGACGTCGTGCCCTTCAACGTGAAGATCGCGGTTTCCGGCCGCCTGTCGCTGGGCACGCGGACCGACCCCGAGACCGGCTTCGTCTCCCGCGTCCGCGTCGAAGAGGCGGAGATCGAGCGGGCATGAAGCTCGCCCCCGTCGAGGCCCCGGCCGGATCCACCGCCCCCGACCTGCGGATCGAGGGGCTGGTGGTCCGCACGCCCGAGGGCCGCACGATCCTGTCGGTCGAGCGTCTGCACGTGCCCGCCGGCGCGACGCTCGGCATCCAGGGGCCGTCGGGCGCGGGCAAGTCGACGCTGCTGCACGCGATCTCCGGCCTGATCCCGGTCTCCGCCGGCCGGGTGATGTGGGGCGGGACCGACCTCGCCGCCCTGCCCGAGGCCGCCCGCGACGCCTTCCGTCGCCGCGCCCTGGGCCTGATCTTCCAGGACTTCCTGCTGCTCGAAGAGCTCTCCCCCCTCGACAACGCCGCCGTCGCCGCCGCCTGGGCGCCGCGGGCCGAGCGCGCCGCGATCCGCGCCCGCGCGGCGGAGCTCCTTTCTCGCTTCGGCGCCCCCATCGCCGCGCGCTCCGTCTCCGGCCTCTCGGGCGGCGAGCGTCAGCGGATCGCCGCGGCCCGGGCGCTCGCCCGCGACCCCGCCGCGATCCTGGCCGACGAGCCGACGGCGAGCCTCGACCGGGAGAACGCCGACCGCCTGGTCGCGGATCTTCTCGCCGCCGCGCGGGAGCGGGGCCGCACGGTGATCGCCGTCAGCCACGACGCCGCGATGATGGCGGCCATGGACCGGGTCGTGCAGGTGGTCGACGGACAGGTGCGCCAGTGATCGCCGATCTCGCCTCCGACCTCTGGCGCGCGCTGCCCAACGCGGCGCAGGACCTCGCCCTCACGCTGGCGCTGCTGGCCCCCGCGGCCCTGCTCGCGCTCCTCGCCCTGCGCGGCCAGGCGCCCTGGCCGCTCGCCCGCGCGCTGCTGCTGCGCTTCCGCTGGACGAACCTGCTGTTCGTGGCGCTCATGGCCCTCTCGGTCGGCCTCGGCGGCGCGCTGCTGAGCCAGGAGCGCGCCCTGCGCCAGGCCGCCGCCCGCGTCGCCGACCCGTTCGACGTGATCGTGGCGGCGCCGGGCGACGAGATCCGCGTCCTCCTCTCGACCGTCTACCTCCAGCCCGCCGCCGCCCTGCCCCTGCTCGGCGCCGACGCCCTGCGCGCGATCCAGGAGGATCCCCGCGTCTCCCTCGCCGCCCCCGTCGCCTTCGGCGACAGCCACGAGGGCGCCCCCATCGTCGGAACCACCGCCGCCTTCGTCGAGCGCCTCTCCGGCCCCTTCGCCGAGGGGCGCCCCTGGGCCGAGCACGACGAGGCCGTCGTGGGCGCCTACGCTGCGGTCCGCCTCGGCGACGCGCTCGAACCCGCCCATGGCGCGGGCGACGGCGCCGACGCGCATGCCCACGAGGGCCACGCCCTCCATGTCGTCGGCCGCATGGCCCCGACAGGCGGCCCCTGGGACCGCGCCATCCTCGTGCCCATCGAGGCGCTGTGGGAGATGCACGGCCTCGCCCCCGGCCACGCGCCCGAGCGGGCCGAGCTGCTCGGCCCCCCCTTCGACCCGGCCTTCTTCCCCGGAGCCCCCGCCTTCGTCCTGTCCGGCGCGACGCTGGCCGACGCCTACGCGATCCGCGCGCGCCACGACCGCGACGGCGCCATGGCCTTCTTCCCCGGCGCCACGCTCGCGCGCCTGCACTCGGTGCTGGGCGACGTGCGCGAGGCGATGTCGCTGATGGCGATCCTCACCCAGGCGCTGGCCGCCGCGGGGGTGCTGGCGGGGCTGGTGGCTCTCGCCCGCCTCTTCGCGCGCCGCTTCGCCCTGCTGCGGGCGATGGGCGCGCCGCGACGCTTCGTGCTGGGGGTGGTCTGGCTCTACGCCGCCTGCCTGCTGGGGGCGGGCTGCCTCGGCGGCCTCGCGCTCGGCTGGGCCTCGGCGGGGCTGGTCTCGGCGGCGGTCTCGGCGCGCACGGGCATGGCGGTCGCGGCCTCGCTCGGCTGGCCCGAGGTGCAGCTCGCCGCCGCGGCCTTCACGCTCGCCTCGATCCTGGCCCTCGCCCCCGCCGTCGCCGCCTACCGACGCGCCCCGGTCGAGGATCTGCGCGCCGGCTGAGCCCCGAACGGCCACGGGCGGGTGACGCCCCACGCGCCGCCCGCCCGTTCCCCCCAACCGGGAGCCCCGCGCCGCTCAGGCGGCGTCCGAGGCGCCCGCGTCCAGATAGGCCCGCCAGCCGCCATAGGCGGTGACGTCCTCGGCCCCCTCGAGGCCCGCGGCCTCGCACAGGAACCCCTTCACAGTCGTGCCGTCCGCCAGCTCCACCGTGCCGATCGACAGCGGCGCGGGCACGCCGGCGATGAACTCGCCGAAGCGCGCGGTCGGCACCGCCCAGACCTCCAGCGCGATCTGCGCCCCGTCCTTCGCGCGCACCATCCCCGGCCGCTTCGGCGGCCCGCCCGGCAGCGCGTGCAGGCGATAGTCGGCCGAGGTGGTGGTCGCCCGCAGGAATCGCGCCCCCAGCCGGGTCAGCTCGCCGTTCAGCGGCAGGCCCGACATGTGCGCGCCCACCGCGGCGAGCGGGATCTCGTCGGCCATCGCCGCCGGGCGCCGCTCGGGCCCCCGCGGGGCCATCCAGCCCGTCGCCCCCAGCCGCACCCCGGCGCGGGCGTGCAGCGTCTCGCCCAGGCTCGCCAGCAGCGCGTCGCGCCCCGCCTTCGCCAGCAGCGTCAGCGAGCCCGGCCGCCCGTCGCCCCGCGCCGCCATCGGCACGGCGAGGCCGCACATGTCGAGCAGGTTCACGAAGTTCGTGTAGGTGCCGAAGTTGGAGTTCGGCGTCACCGGATCCGCCTCCAGGTCCGCCACCGAGTAGAAGGTGGGGATGGTGGGCACGGCCATCAGGTCGACGCCGTCCACCATCGGCTGCGTGGCCCGCTTCAGCGCCTGCAGCGCGTACTGGCCCTTGAAGGCGTCGGCGGCCGAGAACCCCTCGGCCTTGCCGATGATCGCCCGGGTGACGGGGTGCATCTCCTCGGGCCGGTCGCGGATGATCTCCTCGGTCGCGGCCCAGCGCTCGCCCACCCAGGGGCCTTCGTAGAGCAGCTTCGCCACCTCGTAGAAGGGCTGGAAGTCGAGCTCCACCAGCTCCCCGCCCAGCGCCTCCAGCTCCGCCAGGGCGGCCTCGTAGGCGGCCTCCTGCGCGGCGTCGCCGAAGAAGACGCGGGTGGCGGGCGAGGGGACGCCGACCTTGAAGGACGGGGGCGTGGCCGACAGCGCCGGGGCGACCGCCGGCCGCGCGTAGGCGTCGCCCGGATCGTAGACCGAGGCCGCCTGGAACGCCGTCCAGGCGTCGCCCACGGTCAGCGCGAAGATCGAGATCGTGTCGAGCGTCCGGCATGCCGGAACCATCCCCGTCGCCGACAGCGCCCCCAGCGTGGGCTTCAGCCCCACGATGTTGTTCAGCGCCGCCGGCACCCGGCCGGACCCCGCCGTGTCGGTCCCGAGCGAGAAGCTCACCAGCCCTCGCGCCACCGCCACCGCCGAGCCCGAGGACGAGCCCCCCGGCACGATCTCCGGATCCACCGCGTTCTTCGGCGGCGGATAGGGCGAGCGCACGCCCACCAGACCGGTCGCGAACTGGTCGAGGTTGGTCTTGCCCACCAGGATCGCGCCCGCCGCGCGCAGGGCCGCGACCACCACCGCGTCCTCCTTCGCCTGGTAGACCGAGGCGGGACAGGCGCAGGTGGTCGGGCAGCCGGCGGCGTCGATGTTGTCCTTCACCGCGAAGGGCACGCCCCACAGCGGCTTCGCCGCGGGATCGAAGGGCGGCAGCGCCGCCGCCTCCCCCCGCAGGGTCTCGAGGTCCACCAGGTGCAGGAAGATGCCGGGATCGCCGGCCGCCTCGATGCGCCGCCAGGCCTCCTCGATCACCTCGACGGGGGAGACGCCCTTGGCGTAGGCCGCATGCAGGGCCGAGATATGGAAGGGCAGGTCCTTCATGGGATCGCCTCGCTTTCTTGTTCGACGCCGAGCCGTTTCGCCCCGAGCCCGCGCTCAGGCCGGTTCCACGAATTCCACCGGCCGCGTCCAGTGGATCAGCACCACGCAGCCGTCCTCGGACCAGACGCTGTGCACGCTGCCCTCGGGATTGAACACCACGTCGCCCGCCCGGGCCACGCCGTTGTCGTCGGATTGGGTCCCCTCGAGCACCACGATGGTCTCGAGCCCCGTGTGCCGGTGCCGCGGCACCGAGGCGCCCGGCGCGTACCGAAGAAGCGCGACCGCGGCGGGGCCCTCCGCGAGGCGATGGATCTCCACGCCCTCGCGGAAGAAATCGAAGGGAAGCGCCGTCCAGCCGCCGGCGAGGACCGCGGGCAGGAAGCCGCGCAGCACCGCGGGCGCGTCGGTGACGGGCGCGGCCGAAATCATCTCAGACACCCAGCGCCTCCCGGATCTGGTCGGTGGTCGCGGTCCAGCCGACGATGGCGCCCTGGGCGCGGATCATCTCGATGGCCGCCTGCTTGAACGCGGGGAAGTAGGACTCGGTCGCATCGGTCGCGAGGATGCACTCGAAGCCCCGGTCGTTCGCCTCGCGCATGGTGGTCTGCACGCAGACCTCGGTGGTGACGCCCGCGAAGACGAGCTGCCTGAGCCCCTTCGCCTTCAGCACCTCCCCGAAGGGGGTGGCGTAGAAGGCGCCCTTCCCCGGCTTGTCGATCACCGTCTCGCCCTCGATCGGGTAGAGCTCGGGGATGATGTCCGCCCCCGGCTCGCCCGCGATCAGGATCCGGCCCATCGGCCCCTCGTCCCCGATGCGCAGCGCGGGGTTTCCCCGGTCGCGCTTCGCCGGCGGCAGGTCCGACAGGTCCGGCCGGTGGCACTCGCGCGTGTGGATCACCGGCAGGCCCGCCTCGCGAAAGCCCGCGATCAGGCGCGCGGTCGTGGGGATGATCGCGCGCAGCAGGCCGACGTCGTTGCCCAGCGAGGCGCCGAAGCCCCCCGCCTCGACGAAGTCGCGCTGCATGTCGATCACCACCAGGCCCAGCGCCGGGAGGTCCAGCTCGATGGGAAACGGGTCGGCCGCCAGCGTCGCCATCAGTCGTGCCCCGCCATGTGCCGGCCGATCTCGGCCACGTCCGCCTGCTCGGCGGCGACCTCGTAGGCGAAGCGCCCCTCGGACATCACCACGATGCGGTCCGACAGCTCCAGGATCTCGTCGAGGTCCTCGGACATCAGCAGCACCGCCGCCCCCCCGTTCCGCGCCGCCATGATCCGCTGCCGGATCTCCGCGACGGCGGTGAAGTCGAGGCCGAAGCACGGGTTGGAGATGATCAGCAGGTCCACCTCGCCCGACAGCTCCCGGCTCAGCACCGCGCGCTGGACGTTGCCGCCCGAGAGGCTGGCGATCGGGCTCTCGAGGCTCGCGGTCTTCACCTTGAAGGCCTTGACCATCTCGGCCCCCAGCCGGGTCATGCCCGCGCCGTCCAGCCAGATGCGCGTGCCCTTGCCGTTCACATCGAAGCTGCGGAACGAGATGTTCTCGGCCACGCTCATCCGCGCCGCGCAGGCGTTCTTCAGCGGCTCCTCGGGCAGGTAGCGCACCTTCAGGCGGCGCTGCTCCTCGCGCGTGGCGCGGTAGGGCACGCCGTGGACCTTGATCACCCCCGCCTCGCAAGGGCGCTGCTGGGTCAGGATCTCCATGAACTCCGACTGGCCGTTGCCCGAGACGCCGGCGACCCCCACCACCTCGCCCGCGCGGACCTCGAATCCGTCGATCTCGATCTGCTTGAGGCCCGAGGCGTCGGTGGCCCGCACCCCCTCGACCCGCAGCACCACCGCGCCGGGACGGCCGGTGCGCGCGGCGGGCTTGGCCAGCGTCTCGGCGCCCACCATCATCTCGGCCATGTCGGCATGGCTCAGGTTCTTCACGAGCCCTCCGCCGGTCTTCACGCCCCGCCGCAGCACCGACACCTCGTCGGCGAAGGCCGTCACCTCCCGGAACTTGTGGGAGATCATCAGGACCGAGATCTCGCCCGCCTCCGTCAGCCCGCGCACCACCCCGAGCACCTCGTCCGCCTCCGACGGCGTGAGGACCGAGGTCGGCTCGTCCAGGATCAGGAACCGCCGCCCGAGGTAGAGCTGCTTGAGGATCTCCAGCTTCTGCCGCTCGCCCGCCGACAGGCGCATCACCGGCACGTTCAGCGGCACCTTGAAGGGCATGGTGTCCATGAAGGACTCCAGCGCCCGCCGCTCCTTGCGCCAGTCGATGATCTTGGGCGCGTCCTCCCGGCTGATCACCAGGTTCTCGGCCGCGGTCAGCGAGGGGACCAGGGTGAAATGCTGGTAGACCATGCCCAGGCCCATGGCGTGGGCGGTGCGCGGGTCGGGGATGTCGACCTCCCGCGCGCCCACGATCACCTGGCCCTCGGTGGGCGTGTAGAAGCCCATCATGCATTTCACGAGCGTCGACTTGCCCGCCCCGTTCTCCCCCAGCAGGGCGTGGAACGAGCCCGGCGCGACCTTGATCGAGACGTCGTCGAGCGCGGTGAAGCCCCCGAAGCGCTTGGTCATCCCGACCGTCTCGACGCCCAGCGCCTTCATCTCGGGCAGGACGGTCATTTTCCGACCGCCTCCAGGCAGGCCACGAAGTCCTTCGAGTTCGACACCGCGCCGAACACCCCGCCCTGCATCTTGATCATCTTGATCGCGGCCAGGTGGTTGCCCATGTCGGTCGCCCCGCAGCAGTCCTCGAGCAGCAGGCACTCGAAGCCGCGGTCGTTGGCGTCGCGCATGGTGGTGTGCACGCACACGTCGGTGGTGATGCCGGTCAGCACGAAGTTCTGGATGCCCTTCGTGCGCAGCAGCAGCTCCAGGTCGGTGGCGTAGAAGCTGCCCTTGCCCGGCTTGTCGATGATCGGCTCGCCCTCGATGGGGGCCAGCTCCTCGATGATCTCCCAGCCGGGCTCGCCGCGGGTGAGGATCCGCCCGCAGGGGCCGGGATCGCCGATGCCCGCGCCGATGCGGCGGGAGCGCCAGCGCTTGTTCTCGGGCAGGTCGCCCAGGTCGGGCCGGTGGCCTTCGCGAGTGTGGATCACCAGCCCGCCCCAGGCGCGCATCGCCGCCAGCACCGTCTTGATCGGCTCGATGGGCGCGCGAGTGTTCGACAGGTCGTAGCCCATCTTGTCCACGTAGCCGCCGACGCCGCAGAAGTCGGTCTGCATGTCGATGACGATCAGCGCCGTGTTCTCGGGGCGCAGGTCGCCGTTGTACGGCCAGGGATAGGGATCGGCGGCCAGCGGGCCGGTCGTCTCGACGATCTCGTCCATCGCGTTCATTCCGCAGCCTCCTTGGCGCCCGGGGCGAAGGTCCGCGTCGGCTCGGGGAAGCCGCAGGAGGTGCCGTCGGTGATCTTCACCGCGTCCTCCCACGGCAGCCGGGCCGTGCCCGCGACCATGTCCTGCATGAAGGTGTAGGGGCAGTCCTGCGCGCCCCCCTTCACCGCGACGTAGCCGCGGTGGAAGAGCTGGTAGATGTTGTTCTCCACCCCCCAGCCCTCGCGCGCCTCGCGCACCAGGTCGGGGCGGACCTCGGCGGTGATGATCTCGTCCGGCCGGCCGCTCGTGCCATGCGCGATGACCGAGCCGTCGAAGTTGCAGATCATCCCCTCGCCCATCGAGTCGAAGGTGCCGTCCGAGCCGCACATGCACACGTTCGCCGTCACCATCAGGTTCTGGAAGGCGTTGGCCTGGTTGGTGAAGCGCCAGCTGTCGCGGATCGGGGCGGTGTAGCCGGCGGTGCGCAGCATGATCTCGGCGCCCTTGTAGGCGCATTCGCGCGCCATCTCGGGGAACATGCCGTCATGGCAGATGATCAGCGCCAGCTTGCAGCCCTTGGGCCCGGTGATGACGGGAATGCCCTGGTCGCCCGGCTCCCACGGCTCGACCGGCACCCAGGGGTGCATCTTGCGGTAGTAGAGCTGGATCTCGCCCTGGTCGTCGATGATCAGGCCCGTGTTCCAGGGCATCCCGCCCGGGTTCAGCTCCATGATCGAGAAGCAACCCCAGATCTTGTTGTCGATGCAGGCCTGCTTGAAGGCGGCCACCTCGGGCCCGTCGACCGAGCACATGATCGCCGGGTTGATGTCCATCGACAGGCCGTGCAGCGCGTATTCGGGGAACACCACCAGGTCCATCCCCGCCATGTTGCGCCGGGCCTTGCCCACCATCTCGACGATCCGCGCGGTCTGCCGCGCCAGGTCGTCGGGCGTGACCACGACGGGCAGCTGAAGCTGCACCAGCCCGATCACCACGCCGTTCGCAGAGGGGTTCAGACCGCCCAGGCCGTTCATCGCGCATCCTTTCTTTTCGGTGCATGTCGCGAGGGCGCCATGCGCCCG
The DNA here is from genome assembly GCF_029223255.1 of Albimonas marina. Classification (GTDB taxonomy): domain Bacteria; phylum Pseudomonadota; class Alphaproteobacteria; order Rhodobacterales; family Rhodobacteraceae; genus Albimonas. The sequence goes on along the minus strand of NZ_JARHUC010000003.1, from coordinate 531,833 downwards.
CCATCGCGCCGCCGCGGCGCGGCGCCCATATCAGATGCGACGGACCCGCCGGCGACCCCGCCGGCCCGACGCTTCAGGAGACCCCGATGACCCGACGCGCCCTGCCCTTCACGCTCTCCGTCTCGCTGGCCATGGCCGGCGCGATGGGCCTCGCGCTCGTGGCCGACGCCGCCCGCGCCCAGGACGCCACCGCCAAGCTGCTGAGCCCCGAGGGGAACCCGGTGGGCGTCGCCTCGCTCTACAACACCCCCGCCGGCGTGCTGATCGAGCTCGAGCTGACCGAGGCGCCCGAGGGCGAGCACGGCTTCCACATCCACGCGGTCGGCAAGTGCGGGCCGGACTTCGGCGCCGCCGGCGGCCACCTGGGCTCCGACGACGCGCCCCACGGGTTCCTGGCCGCGGACGGGCCCCACGCCGGCGACCTGCCCAACATCCATGTGCCTCAGAGCGGAACGCTGAAGATCACCACGCTCGCCCCGCTCGCCAAGCTGGCGGATTCCGACGGGGAGACGCCGGTCGAGAAGCTCGAGGATTCGGCCCAGTCGCTCTTCGGCGGCCGCGGCCGGACGGCCGTGCTCGACGCGGACGGCGCGGCGCTGATGATCCACCAGGGACCCGACGACTACGCCACCGATCCCGCCGGCGCCTCGGGCCCCCGCATCGCCTGCGGCGTGATCGAGGCGCTCTGAGCGCGGACCCGGAGCCATGGGGGGGCGGAGGTGCATGTCTTCGCCCCTCACTTGGTGATCGACAGCTCGCCCGGCGCGCCGGTCATGGCCCGCGTGGTCGAGGAGGTGGCGATCAGCATGCCCAGCGTCAGCACGTAGGGCGCGGCGTAGAACATGTAGTAGCCCGAGGTGATCCCGACGGACTGCAGCGCCGGCCCCAGCGCGCCCGCGCCCCCGAACAGCAGCGCGGCGCCGAAGCACTGGATCGGGTTCCAGCGGGCGAAGATCACCAGCGCCACCGCCATCAGCCCCTGCCCGGACGAGATCCCCTCGTTCCACGAGCCGGGGTAGTAGAGCGACAGGTACGCCCCCGCCACGCCCGCCGAGGCGCCGCCGACGGCGGTCGAGGCGATGCGGATCCGGTTGGGCCTGAGCCCCATGGCCCGCGCCGCGTCGGTGGAGTCGCCCACCACGCGCACGATCAGGCCCACCTTGGTGGCCCGGAACACCCACCACAGCACCACCGCCAGCACCGCGCCGATGACGAAGAGGACGTTGACCCTCAGCGCCGCCTGCACCTGCGGGTAGGAGGACCACGACCCGAGCTCGATCGCCGGCAGGTCGGGCGCGACGGGCTGGATGTAGGGCTTGCCGAAGAAGAAGGCCAAGCCCATGCCGAACAGCATCAGGGCGATGCCGATGGCGATGTCGTTGACCTTGGGCAGCGAGCACATCAGCCCGTGCACCAGCCCGAAGACCGCGCCGGCCAGCGCCGCCGCCAGCACGCCCGCCCAGGGATTCCCCGTCTCGTAGGCGATGGCGTAGCCGGCCATGGCGCCGAAGACGAGCGTCCCCTCGAGCCCGAGGTTGATGCGCCCCGACCGCTCCGTCAGGCACTCGCCCAGGGACACGAACAGGAAGGGCGTCGAGACCCGGATCGCGCCGCCCAGGATGGCCAGCGGAACGCCCCAGTAGCCGATGTCGGTCTCGTTCATTTCTGGCTCCAGCGTTCGGGCGCGAAGATCTTGAACCGGCCGTAGAAGGTCTCGCCGAGCAGGATGGCCACGAAGACGAAGCCCTCGAGCACCAGCACCGTCGCGTCCGGCAGGTCCATGCGCCGCTGCACGAGGCCGGAGGAGGCCTCCATCCCCCCGATCAGGATCGCGACGGGGATGATCGCCAGCCCGTTATGCCGCGCGAGGAAGGCGACCAGGATGCCGGCGTAGCCGTAGCCGGCCGCGAGCGAGCCGTTGGCCGAGCCCTGCACGGCCGAGACCTCGATCATCCCGGCGAGCCCCGCGAAGGCGCCGCCCAGCGCGGTGAAGCCGATCAGCAGCCGCCCCACGGGCAGCCCCTGGATCTGCGCCGCCCGCACGTTGCCGCCGACCAGCCGGGCCGCGAAGCCCCAGGTGGTCTTCTCGATCAGCACCCAGGCGATCACGCAGGCGATCACGCCCAGCGCGAACCCCCAGTGCACGTCCATGCCCGGCATCTCGCCGATGCGCAGCCCCTCGGCCAGCGGCGCGGTGGAAGGCTTGTTGAGGCTGGCGGGATCGCGCAGCGGCCCCTCGACCAAGTGGTTCATCAGGGCGATGGCGATGTAGGCCATCAGCAGGGAGGAGATGGTCTCGTTCACCCCGCGCTTCTGGCGCAGCGCGCCGACCGCGCCGATCCAGGCGCCCCCGACCAGCATCGCGAAGGCGGCCATCAGCGGGACGCCGAGGATCGCCGGCATCCAGGGGATCGCGGCGCCCAGACCTCCGGCGGCGACGCCGCCCAGCACGATCGCGCCCTCGCCCCCGATGATCATCAGCCCCAGCCGCGCCGGCAGCGCCACGCACAGCGCCGCCAGCAGCAGCGGCGCCGCCCGGCTGAGCGTGTTCTGCCACGAGAACCAGGTGCCGAAGCCGGCCTTGTAGACCAGCGCGTAGAAATCCGCCGGGCTCTTGCCCAGCGTCAGCAGGAACAGGCCGAAGGCCAGAAGGCCCACGACCAGGGCCCCGAGGGGCAAGGCGACCGCCTCCAGCCTCCTCGCCCAGCGGGCGAGGGCGCCGGAGGCGGCTGGGACCGCCGCGATTTGCGCAGCGGAAGAGGCCGTGGGGGTCACCGGGGATGATGCAGCCTGGTCCGACATCGCGACGGTCCCTTTGCGAGGGCGATCAGGAGGTCGAACCGATCACGCCCTCGACCAGGTAGCCCATGCTCTCGAGCTCGACGTCCGTCTCGACGAAGGCCTGGCCCGCGTCGACGATCGTGTCGCCCGTGTTCGACTTCATCGGGCCCTTGAAGACCGAGAAGCCGCCCTTGAGGATCTCGGCCTTGGTCGCCTCGAACTGCGCGCGCGCCTGGTCGGAGACGGCGGGGCCCAGCGGCGACATCTTGATGAAGCCCTCGGCGAGGCCGCCGCGCACGAAGTTGTCGATCGTGCCGCCCGCCTGCACGGTCGCGACCATGTCGGTGTAGACCTTGGCCCAGTTCCACTCGGCGCCGGTCAGGTACTTCTCGGGGGCCAGCGCGGACTGGTCGGCGTGGTAGCCGCACACGAACGCGCCGCGCCCGGCGGCGGTCTCCATCACCACCTTGGGGCCGTCGACGTGGCAGGTGATGACGTCGGCGCCCTGGTCGGTCAGCGCGTTGACCGCCTCGGCCTCCTTCACCGCCAGCGACCACTCGCCGGTGAAGATCACCTGGCAGGTGATCTCGGGGTCGACCGCGCGGGCGCCGAGCAGGAACGAGTTCACGTTCTGCAGCACCTGCGGGATGGGCTTCGCGGCCACGAAGCCGATCTTCTTGGTCTTGGTGGCGTGGCCGGCGGTGATGCCGTTGAGGTACTGCCCCAGCCCGATGTAGCCGAAGTAGGAGCCCACGTTCATCGGGTGCTTGTCGGCCGACCACAGGCCGCCGCAATGCTCGAACCGCAGGTCGGGGTACTTCTTCGCCATCTCCAGGATGTGCGGGTCGAAGTAGCCGAAGGAGGTCGGGAACAGCAGGCTCGCCCCGTCGAAGTTGATCATCGATTCCATCGACTTCTGGACCTCGACGGACTCGGGGACGTTCTCCTCCTCGACGACGGTGACCCCCTCCATCGCCTTCACGGCCGCCGCGCCCTCGGCATGGGCCTGGTTGTAGCCGTAGTCGTCCTTCGGGCCGACGTAGATGAAGCCGATGGTCAGGTCGGCGGCCTTCGCGCGGGTGGCGAAGCCCCCCAGCGCCGCCGCGCCTGCGAGGGCCGCGGAGGATTTCAGGAAACCGCGGCGCGACGTGCGGTGGAATTCGGTCATGATCGGCTCCTGGCTCGCCATGGAATGTCGTCGGGCGGCGCCCCCCAGGACCCGCGCCGAACCGCGTTGCGCGGCGCTCGGCGTCGGGCCCGGTCCGCCCTGCGGGGCATTTCAGGCCATGGCGGCGCCGATGTATTCTGCTAGTTTCGCACCGGACCGATGCACCGGGTGCAGCGGTCCCCTCTTCGGAGGGGAGCGGCGGCGCGACGGCCGCGCCCGGCCCGCCCCCTCCGCCCGCCGCCGCAGGGCCTGCGTCGCGCCCGGCGCGGGCGGGCGCGGCCGGCGGCCGTCGCTAGGGAGACCCGCATGAGGCACCTGCTGCCCCTGCAATACATCGACGCGGTGGCGCGCACCGGCTCGATCCGGCGCGCGGCCGAGACGCTCAACATCACCTCCACCGCGCTCAACCGCCGGATCCTCGCGATGGAGGAGGAGCTGGGCGTACCGATCTTCGAGCGGCTGCCCCGCGGCGTGCGCCTGTCGACGGCGGGGGAGCTGCTGATCCACCACATCCGCGCCCAGATCTCGGACCTCGAGCGGGTGCGCGGCCAGATCGCCGACCTCTCGGGCGTGCGCCGGGGGCATGTGACCATCGCCTGCTCCCAGGCCTTCCTGCCCTTCTTCCTGCCCGAAATGATCGCGCGCTACCGGCGCGAGCATCCGGGCGTCACCTTCTCGGTCCAGCGGCGCGACCGGGCGCAGGCCGAACAGGCGCTGATGGACCACGAGGTCGACCTCGCCCTGATCTTCGAGCCGGTGCGCATCGCCGAGTTCCAGACCATCGCCCGCGTGCGCCAGCCCGTTCACGTGATCATGGCGCCCGGTCACCCGCTGGCCGAGGCGCGCGAGCTGCGGCTGCGCGACTGCGTGCAGCATCCGCTCGCCCTGCCCGAGCCCGAATACGGCGTGCGCCACCTGCTGGAGCTCGCCTGCCGCGCCAAGGGCTTCGCGCTGGAGGCGGCGGTGGAATCCGACAGCTTCGAGTTCCTGCGCATGCACGCGGTGGCCGAGAACATGCTGACCTTCCAGATCCCCGTCGGCCTGCCCCATGCCTCGGAATGGCCCGGGGCGCTGGTGCGCGCGCTGGACCCGCGCGACGTGCCGCCGGGGGTGGTGGCGCTCGGCCAGCTTCGCGGCCGGGTGCTGCCCGTCGCCGCCTCCCGCTTCGCCCAGCAGATGGCCGCGGTGTTCGAGGAGCGGTTCGACGCGGAGTGACAGCATTGACTATTTTTCAGGCGACCGAGTTCGGATGCACATCCAGCACTCAACCAGAAGCGCCTCCCTGCCCGAGATTTGAACGATCCATCTTGCAGTGCGGCGCCGAGTCGGGCTAACTCGACTCAAGTCGTCAGCGTTGACGGCGAACAGCGGTCCAACGGCGGGCCAGCTTTCCACTCGCGCCAGGCGTCCGGGACTTCCGGAGCCCAGCCCAGGGAGCTGCCCGCATGGATGGATCCATCCACGACCCCGATTTCGGAACCGACCTGCCCGCCGGCCTCGCCCGACGCTCCGACGTCGTGGTCGTCGGCGGCGGCCCCGCCGGCTTCCGCGCGGCGCGCGAGCTCTCCCGCCGCGGCCGCAGCGTGGCGCTGCTGAACGCCGAGACCTGGGCCCCCTACAACCGCGTGAAGCTCACGCCCCTGCTGGCCGGAGAGGTGCAGTTCGGCCAGGTCGCCCAGCCGCGCGATCCGGTGGGCGACGGGCTGGCGCATCACTACGCCGGCCAGCGGGCGGTGGCGATCGACCTCGAGGCGCGCCTGGTCGAGACCGCCTCGGGCCGCCTCTTCCCCTACCGCGACCTGGTGATCTGCACCGGCTCGCGCGCCTTCGTCCCCGCCATCCCCGGCCTGCGCGCGCGCAACGTCTTCACCTTCCGCGACGCCGACGACGCGGCCGCGCTGAAGGCCCGCGCCTTCGCCGCCCGCCAGGTCGCGGTGATCGGCGGCGGGCTGCTGGGGCTCGAGGCCGCGCGCGCCATGGCGGCCCAGGGCGCGCGCGTCACGGTGATCGAGCACGAGCTGCGCCTGATGCCCCGCCAGCTCGACGCCGAGGCGGCCGCCCTGCTCGCCGCGCGGCTCGCGACGCTCGGCATCGCCTGCCTGACCGGCGTGCGGGTCGAGGAGGCGCTGGCCCCCTCCGGCGCCGTGACCGGGCTGCGCCTCTCCTCGGGCGAGACGCTGCCCGCCGACACGGTGGTCGTCTGCGCGGGCGTGCGGGCGGAGACGACGCTCGCCGCCGAGGCCGGCCTCGCCGTCCACCGGGGAATCCTGGTCGACGCCGCCATGCGCACCTCCCATCCCCACGTCTACGCCGCGGGCGAATGCGCCGAGCTCGACGACCGGGTGGAGGGGCTGGTGGGCCCCTGCCTCGACCAGGCCGAGACCGCCGCGAAGGCGATCTGCGGCGAACCCGCCGCCTTCGCCCGCTCGGCCCCCGCCACCCGCCTGAAGGTGGTGGGCGTCGAGGTGTTCTCGATCGGCGACATCGAGGCGCTGGAGGAGCGCCCCGGCGTTCGCGCCCTCGCCTGGCGCGACCCGGCCGCGGGCCTCTACCGCCGCGTCTTCGTCGAACGCGGCCGCCTCACCGGCGCGCTCGCCATCGGGCCCTGGGACGAGCTGAACCGCGTGCAGCAGGCCGTGACCGCCCGCGCCCCCGCGCCGCCATTCTTCGCCCGGCGCTTCCGCCGCTCCGGCGCCCTCTGGCCCGCGGCCGCGCCCCGTTCCGCCGCCGACTGGCCGGCCGCGGCGACCGTGTGCAACTGCACCGGCGTCGCCCGCGGCCGCCTGGGCGAGGCGATGGCGAACGGCGCCGCCACCCTGGACGCCCTGCGCTTCGAGACCGGCGCCGGCACGGTCTGCGGAAGCTGCGTCCCCCGGCTCGAGGAGATCCTCGCCGGCGGCGCGCCGGCCTCCGCCGCGGCGACGCGCTGGTGGAAGGCGCTGTCGGTCATCTCCATCGCCGCGGCGCTGCTGGCGCTCGTCACCGCGCTCGCCCCGGCGATCCCGGTCCCCGACGCCTTCGCCGCGCGCGGCGGGCTCGAGACGCTGTGGTTCGACAACCTCGTCAAACAGTGGAGCGGCTACGTCCTGCTGGGCCTCACCGTCGCCCTCCTGGCGCTCGGCCTGCGCAAACGGTGGCGGCTGGGGCGGCTCGGCGCCTACGAGGGCTGGCGGATCGTGCACCTGGGCCTGGGCGTCGCCGCCTGCCTCGGCCTCTTCGTGCACACCGGGTTCCGCTTCGGCCTCAACCTCTCCTCGGCGCTGATGACGATCTACGTGGCGGCCCTGCTGCTGGGCGGGATCGCGGGCCTCGCCACGGGGGCCGAGCACAAGCTTCGCGACGCGGGCCTCGGCTCCTCTGGCGCGCCGCCGCGCACCGTCCCCGTCTGGCTGCACATCCTGGCGCTGTGGCCCCTGCCGCTGCTGCTGGGGGCGCATGTCCTCTCGGTCTACGCGTACTGAGGGGCCCGGCATGCGCACCCCCCTCCTGTGGCTCCTGTGGACCGCCCTGACCCTGGCCGGCGCCGCCGCCGTCGCCGCGGCGGTCTTCATCGGCGGCGACCGCACGCCCCTGCTGCTGGGCGAGACCACCGGCGTCCACGCCCAGTTCGAGACCGCCTGCGAGAGCTGCCACGGGGCCGAGCCGCTCGCCCCCACGACCGAGGCGCTCAAGGCCCTCAACGAGGGCTGCCGAAACTGCCATGACGCCGAGCTCAAGGTCTCCGACGACAGCCACCCGCGGAAGAAGTTCCGCGATCCGCGCATGGCCGACTACTGGGCGAAGCTGGACGCGCGCGACTGCACCACCTGCCATATCGAGCACGAGCCGGAACTGACCCGCCCCGGCGCGGTGACGCTGGCCATGGACTACTGCGTCGCCTGCCATGCCGAGGGCGAGCAGAACGTGCGCGCCGAACGCGAGAGCCACGCGGGCCTGGGCTTCGAGACCTGCGCCTCCGCCGGCTGCCACAACTTCCACGACAACCGCGCCCTCTACGAGGATTTCCTGGTCAAGCACGCCGACGAGCCGTGGCTGCTCGACCACCCCGTGCAGGCCCGCGCCGCCGCCCTGCGCGCCCCCGACGCCCGCTTCGCCAAGCCCCGCGGCGCGCCCCTGACGCTGGCGCAGGCCGAGGCGCCCGAGGGCGTGCTCGCCCGCTTCCCGAGCGCGGAGCTGGAGGCCTGGGCCGCCTCCGCCCATGCCGAGACGGGCGTGACCTGCGCCGCCTGCCATGCGCCCAAGGCCAGGGACACCGAGGCGCTGGCCGCCGAGTGGTCCGACGCCTTCGACCTGAAGGCCTGCGCGAAGTGCCACCGCGACGAGGCGCAGACCTGGACCGAGGGGCGGCACGGCATGGCCTTTCACGCCGGCGTCGCCAAGCCCCGCCAGCTCGACAAGCGCCTGAAGGCGATCGGCCTGAAGGGGTGGGAGGAGGACCTGCCCGCCGCCATCCGCGCCTGGCTCGCCGACGCCGAGCCCGCGCGACCTATGTCCGTCGCCGCCTCGAAGCTGCCGATGAAGCCCGAGGCCGCGCACCAGGTCCTGACCTGCGCCGCCTGCCACGACCCGCACGCGCCCGACCGCCGCCTCGCCCGGGTCGAGACCTGCGCGTCGTGCCACGACGACGACCATTCGCGCGCCTACTTCGCCTCCCCCCACTACGCGCTGTTCCTCGCGGAGATGGCGGGCGAGGGCGCGCCCGGCTCCGGCGTCGGCTGCGCCGACTGCCACATGCCCAAGATCGAGGATCCCGCCTCCGGCCGCGTGTTCACCACGCACGACCAGAACGCCTACCTGCGGCCGAACGAGAAGATGATCCGCCCCGTCTGCATGGACTGCCACGGCCTCGGCTTCGCGATCGACGCGCTGGCCGACCCCGCGCTGGTGCGGACGAATTTCCAGGGACGTCCCGCCGCCCATGTTCCGAGCATCGACTGGGCCGCGCGGCGAGCGACGACGGGGGAGGAGGCACGCCAATGACTCTCCCCCGCCGTCGAGATGCAACCGAAGTCGCAACAGGAGGTTTAGGAATGGCCGCGCATAAAATCAAACTCGCCGCCGCGGTGGTCGCGGCGGGGATCGCCGCCCCGGCGCTCGCCGCGGACGGGATCGCGCCGCAGAAGGTCGCCGACATGCTGCACGCGGTGATGAACTCGGACCGCACGGTCTACACCCGCATGGTGGTCAACCGCCTGGCCAACAAGGAGGGCGTGATCAAGGCCTCGGAGCATTTCGAGGACGACAAGGCCCTGCCTCTGCCCGCCCAGATGTTCCGCTTCGGCGCGGAGATGGTCGGCGACAAGACGGACGCCTTCACCTACTCGCTCCTCTCGCTGTGGCCGGTGAACAAGCAGAACGCCCCCAAGACCGACGCCGAGAAGGAGGGGCTGGAGTACGTCGCCGAGAACGTGGGCGAGAACTGGTACGGCGAGGAGGAGTTGGGCGGCCAGATGTACTTCACCGCCGTCTACGCCGACACCGGCGTCGCCGAGGCCTGCGTCAGCTGCCACAACCAGCACAAGGACAGCCCCCGCACCGACTTCGAGCTGGGCGACGTGATGGGCGGCGTGGTGATCCGCATCCCCATCGACGGCTGAGCCCCCCTCCCGGCGCGCCCCGTCGCGCGCCGGGCCGCGTTCCCCCCCGCAACGCCCGCGCCGTCGCAGCGCCGGGCCCACAGGAGACCCCGAGATGACGCCCGAAAAGGTCGCGCTGGTGCAGACCAGCTTCAAGAAGGTGGCCCCCATCGCCGACACGGCCGCCGACATCTTCTACGCCCGCCTCTTCGAGATCGCCCCCGAGGTCCGCTCGCTGTTCCCCGAGCAGATGGGCGACCAGAAGAAGAAGCTGATGCAGATGCTGGCGGTGGCGGTGAACAACCTCCACCAGGTCGAGACCATCGTGCCCGCGGTGCAGGACCTGGGCCGACGCCATGTCGCCTACGGCGTGACCGACGCCCACTACGACACCGTCGGCGCCGCCCTGCTGTTCACGCTGGAGAAGGGCCTGGGCGAGGACTGGACGCCCGAGGTCGCCGCGGCGTGGACCGAGACCTACGGCCTCGTCGCGACCACGATGAAGGCCGCCGCCGCCGAGGTTCCGACCGAGCCTGCGAAGAAGAAGAGCTTCCTGGGACGCCTGTTCCCGAACTGAGCCCGCCCTCGCCGGGCCCGCGCGCCATCGACGCCGGACTCAGCGTCTCGACGGGACCGAGGCTTGCGGCGGGCCGCAGCAGCCCCCCGGGGCGGCGCCCTCGCTCGACCGCCGCGCGCCGGCGCCGATGCGCGCCGACGCCCGTCCCACGGGCGTCCCGGGCCTGACCCGTGGCCTCTCGCCGCCTGCCTCGGGCGACGACCTTGCCCGCGGACGCCGCGCCCGCGCCGACCCTTCCGGCCGGCGCGGGCGCGAGCCGATCAGGCCACCGCGGCCGCGGCGGCGGAGAGCTTGGCGCGGCAGTCGGCGACCATGCGCTCGATCAGTTCGGCGCAGGTGGGGATGTCGTCGATCAGGCCGCAGACCTGGCTCGCCCACACGAGGCCGTCGTTGACCTCGCCCGACTCCAGCGCCGCCCGGCCCCGCGCGCCGGCGACCAGCGCGTGCACGTCGCCGAACTCGGCCCCGCCGGGGCGCGTCTCGATCGAGACGACCTCCTCGGAGACCGCGTTCTTCAGCACCCGGCCGGTGTTGCGGAAGGTGCGGAAGATCAGGATCGTGTCGCGCTCGCCGGCCTCGACGATGGCCTTCTTGATGTTCTCGTGGATCGGGGCCTCCTGCGTGGCGCAGAAGCGGGTGCCCATGTTGATCCCCTCGGCGCCCAGCGCGAAGGCGGCCGCCATCGTCGCCCCGTCGCCGATCCCGCCCGAGGCGATCAGCGGCACCTTCACCGCCCGCGCCGCGGCCGGGAACAGGATCAGGCCCCCCACGTCGTCCTCGCCCGGATGGCCCGCCGCCTCGAACCCGTCGATCGAGATCGCGTCGACGCCCGCGCGCTCCGCCGACAGGGCGTGGCGGACCGAGGTGCACTTGTGCACGACCTTGCCGCCGGCGGCGTGGATCTTCTCGATGAAGTCCTTGGGGCTGCGCCCGGCGGTCTCGATCACCTTCACCCCATTGCTCAGGGCGGCCTCGAGATACTCGTCGTAGGGCACCGGCTGGGCGGTGGGGAAGATCGTGAGGTTCACGCCGAAGGGCTTGTCGGTCATCCCCCGGCAGCGCTCGATCTCCTTCGCCAGGTCGGCCGGCGTGGGCTGGGTCAGCGCGGTCAGGATCCCGAGGCCGCCCGCGTTCGAGACGGCCGCCGCCATCTCGGCGCGGCCCACCCACTGCATGCCGCCCTGGATGATGGGGTACTGGGTCCCCAGAAGTTCCGTCACTCTGGTCTTCATCGGAAGTCTCCCGAACCGGTTCAGGCGGCGCGCGACAGCGCGGCGCGGAAATCGCGGAGGCAAAGGCGCACCGCCTCCACCAGCATCAGCACGAAGGCGATCGGCGCCATCACCGCCACCGGCCAGGCCGGCCAGGTGCCGGTGCCGATCTGCACGGCGCGCGCGTTCTCCCAGGCGTTCAGGGCGTAGCGGGCGCAGTAGTAGGCGACGATGGCGTAGACGAAGACCTCCACCACCAGCACCACGCCGGCGATCAGCCGCCCCACCGCCCCCTGCATCAGCCCGTCCAGCAGCTCCAGCCGCGGGAAGGACGCCTCGCGATGCGCCAGCGGCAAGCCCCAGAACACCATCACCGGGAACAGCACCGACTCGATCATGTTCAGCGCGCCGGGGATCAGGTCGGTGTGCAGGATGTAGCGCCCGAAGACGCTCAGCACCGTCAGCGCCAGGATCCCGAGCAGGCACAGCCCGCCGCCTATGGCGGCCAGCCCCCACTCGAACCGGCCCAGCGCGTCGTAGGTTCTTCTCAGCATGCTGGACCTCAATTGATCTTGGACGGCAGCCAGGTCACCACGCCGGGCACCTCGACCATGATGAACGAGACGAGGATCGCCGCCACCAGCGCGAAGAGGCCGGTCGAGCGGAAGATCGGACCCACCGGGTGGCGCACCGCGGCGCAGGCCGCGTAGGTCGCCAGCCCCACCGGCGGGGTCAGCAGGCCCAGCGAGATCATGAAGCAGGCCATCACGCCGAACCACAGCAGGTCGACGCCCGCGGCCTCGAGCACCGGCAGGATGATCGGGATCAGCAGCACCATCACCGCCGCCGACTCCAGCAGCAGGCCGCCCACGAAGAAGGCGAACAGCATCAGCGCCACCAGCACCGTCGGCTGGGCCAGCATCGGCTCCACCGCCGCCAGCAGCTCGCGCGGGGCGCGGCTGAGCGACAGGAACCGCCCGAAGGCCTGCGCGCCGATGACGATGATCATCAGCATCGAGGTGACCTTCACCGAGTCCACCAGGCTGTCGAAGATATCCCGCAGGCCGATGCGGCGCAGGGCGGCCATGCCGATCAGCGCGGTGAAGGCGCCCAGGCCCCCGGCCTCGCCGGCGGTGAACACGCCCCCGTAGATGCCGCCGAAGATCACGAACATCAGCGCGCACACGAAGATGAAGGCCGCGACCGCCGAACCCGGCAGCGCCTCGTCCGCGTCGCCCTGGTCCTCGGCCACGCCCGGCTCGACCTCGCCGAAGAAGTGCAGGCAGGCGATGTAGCACAGGATGCACAGCAGCCCCGGCACCATCGAGCCGATGAACAGGTGCCCCACCGGCACCAGCGTCAGCGAGCCGTAGAAGATCATGATCAGCGACGGCGGGATGATCGCGGCGAGCGAGCCGGAGACGGCCGCGAGCGAGATCGAGAAGCGGCGCGTGTAGCCCACCTTCTGCAGCTGCGGGCCCGCCATCACCGCCAGCGCCGCCGAGGTGGCCGCGCCCGAGCCCGAGACCGCGCCCAGCAGCCCGCCCGAGACGATGGTCGCCGCCCCCAGCGGGAAGCGCCGCTTGCCCGCGAGCCGGTAGCCCACGCGGAACAGGTCCTCGACCACCTTCCCGCGCAGCAGGAATTGCGCCATCAGCAGGTAGAGCGAAATGATCGAGAGCGAATAGGACGAGGCGGCGCCGACGATGTCGGCGGCCAGCAGCCCGTCGAACAGGCGCGTGCCCATCATCGCGTACATGCCCGCGATGCCGGCGCCCATCAGCACGATGGCCACGCTCTGCCCCAGCAGCAGGAACACGGCGAACCATGCGGAAACGAAGATCAGGGCCTCGTGAGAGGTCATCGAATTCCCCGTGACAGGAGGGATCGGGCGAAGGCGGCCCCAGGGGCCTCGCCTCCGGCGCGGAACGCCGCCCCCTCGGGGCGGCGACGGCGATCCGGTCCGCCCGCGCGGCCCCGCCCCCCTGAGGGGACGCGGCGCGCGCGGGCGGGGTCGGGGATCAGTCGGCCAGGTACTCGGCCACGCCCGGCGGCAGCTCGCCGCCCTCTTCCTGCACCAGCTGCGCCCAGAGCTGGGCGGCCTTGCGCGCGGGATGGCCGTCGGCCTCCAGCGTCTCGATCCACTGCTTCCAGGTGGCGACCGAGGCCTTGGCGATGTGGTCCTGCAGGTCCTGCGGCAGGGTCGAGGCCTCGACGAAGGTGGTGCCCCCGGCCTCGGCCGCGGCCTTCACCTCGAGGTACTGCTTCTGGATGAACTCGGCGTTGTCGAGCGCGACCTCGCGGGCGGTCTCGTCGAAGGCCTTCTGCTGCTCAGGCGTCAGCTTGTCCCAGCTGGCCTTGGAGATCGCGACGTAGCTCTCCCAGTGGCCCAGCGCCACGCCCTCGATCGAGTACTTCAGCAGGTCGGTCATCGAGTAGGACTTCCAGTCCGCGACCGACAGCAGGATGCCCTCGATGGTCTTGCGGCTCAGCGCCTCGTAGGCCTGGGCGGCGGGCATGGTGACCGGGTTCACGCCGAGATTCTCGAGCGTCATGGTCTGCAGCGCCGCGCCGGCGCGCAGGGGCAGGCCCTCGAAGTCGGCGGGCGAGGTGATCTCCTTCGAGACCGTGTTGATCGCGTAGGGACCCGAGGCGCCCAGCGCCCAGGCGACGATGTTCTTCGGCTCGATCTCGTACTGGTAGAAGGTTTTGCCGTCCTTCAGCTCGACGTCGGAGTCCATCAGCTTCTGGAAGGCCCGGGTGATCTGGGCCGAGTCCGTGCCGTAGACCGGAAGCTGGCTGATGTCGGTCAGCGGGAAGGCGCCGGGGATGTAGGGGGCCAGCAGCGGCGAGACGATGTCCACCGTGCCGCCCTGCAGCGCGTCGAGGCCGCGGCCCACGCCGGTCAGCTCGCCCGCGTAGAAGCGGGTGAAGGTCAGGTCGGTCCGCTCCTCCATCTTGTCGGCGAACGGGTCCAGGCTCTGCCCCACCCACATGTGGACCTGCGGCAGCGAGGCCGAGATCATCAGGTTCTGGGCGGCGGCCGGAAGGGTGGTGACGGCCAGCGCCGCCGCGCCCGCGAGGGCGCCTTTCATCAGGGTCTTCATTCGCGTTCTCTCCCATGTGGTCGGCCCGCTTCGCGCAGGTCCGGGTCGGCGATCGTTCGATCTGTTGTTGGGCGCGCCCGGACCGGGCCGGGCGCGCCGCGTTCGGTCCCGCGCTCAGTCGCGGGCGACGAAATCCAGCGCTTCCCGAAGGCTGCGCTTCATGATCTTGCCGTTGTGGTTGCGCGGCAGCGGCTCGGGCGTGACCGTGAAGCTCTCGGGCGCCTGGTAGTCGGCGAGCTCGCGCCGGCAGTGGGCGGCGAGGGCGGCCTCGTCCAGCGGCTCGGGCGCGACGACGACGGCGTGCACCCGCTCCCCCAGCACCGGACAGGGCTTGGCGATCACCGCGCTTTCGGTCACGCCGGGGAACGCGGCCAGCACGCTCTCCACCTGGGCGGTGAAGATCTTGTAGCCGCCGCGGTTGATCATGTCCTTCTTGCGGTCGTGGACGTAGACGAACCCGTCCGCGTCGATCGAGCCGATGTCGCCCGACTTCCAGAACCCGCCCGCGAACTCTTTCGCGGTCGCCTCCGGGTTCTCCCAGTAGCCGGGCACGACCATCGGGCCGAAGTGCCACAGCTCCCCGTGCACGCCCGGCGGGCACTCGCGCCCCTCGTCGTCCATCACCACCGTGAGGGCGCCGAAGCTGGACTTGCCGACGCTCAGCCGGTGGCTGGCGGTCTTCTCGGGCGGCATCATGGTGACGGGCGAGGTCGTCTCGGTCGCGCCGTAGCAGTTCATCAGCTTGAGGTTCGGCAGCTTCTGCGCCAGCCGCTCGATGGTCGGCGCGGGCATCGGCGCGCCGCCGTAGCCGCCCCAGCGCCAGGCCGAGAGGTCATGGTTCGCCGGATCGTCCTGCACCAGGCACAGGTTGTACATCGCCGGGACCATCGCGCAGTGGGTCAACTTCTCCGCCGCCGCGAGCTTGAGGAAGGCCGAGGCCTTGAACTCCCGCATCACCAGCAGCGTCGCCTGCGCGCGCACCGCCTTGTGCACGCCGCCGACCAGCCCGGTGACGTGGCTCAGCGGCGCGATCACCCCCTCGCGATCGCCGGGGCGGCTGTCCATGAAGGTCGCGAAAGCGGTGGCCGAGTGCACGATGCCCAGGTGGGTCAGCATCGCCCCCTTCGGCACGCCGGTGGTGCCGGAGGTGTAGAGGATCGTCGCCACCGCCTCGGGATCGACCTTGGCGGGGGGCGGCGCGGCCTCGGGGTCGGCGCCCAGCAGGCGGTGGTAGTTGCAGAACCCCTCCACCTTGCCCAGCGCGAAGCGACGGACCAGCGCGGGCACGCGGACGCCGGCGGCACGACCTCGGCCGCCTCCGGCTCGCAGATCAGGATCTTCGCGCCCGACTGCACCAGCGCGTGGCGCAGGCCCGGGGTCTGGTCGCGCAGCGACAGCGGCACCAGGATCGCGCCCAGCCGGGCCACGGCGTAGGTCAGCACCACGAAGGGCGCGTCGTTGCCCAGCAGCAGCGCCACCCGGTCGCCGGGGCCCACGCCCTCGGCGTGGAGCGCGGCCGCGAGCCGGCGCACCTCCTCGTCGAGCTGCGCCCAGGTGAAGCGCAGCTCGCCGCAGACCAGAGCCTCGGCGTCGGGCCGGGCGGCCGCCGCCGCCTCCAGCATCGCATGGATGTCGGAGGGGCGGTCGGCGAAGCACTCGACCACCCGGTTCCCGTAATGCAGCTCCCGTCTCATCGCGGGTTCGTTCGCTGCGGCCATGGCGTTCCTCCCCGGATCGCGGCCCCTCTCAGGTCTGCGCCCGCCTCAGTGCGGACGCACGTAGTGATGCGTGTTGGAGCCCACGCGCCCCTTGGCCTTGCCCAGCTCGTCGCGGGCGATGACCATCAGGTGCACCTCGTCGGGGCCGTCGATGAAGCGCAGCGCCCGGCCCCAGGTCCACAGGTAGCTCAGCGGCGTGTCGGGCGTGATGCCGGCGGCCCCGAAGACCTGCATGGCCCGGTCGGTGATCCCGGTCTGCAGGCGCGCCGCCACCACCTTGATCGCCGAGACGTCGACGCGGGCGGCCTTGGCGCCTTCCTTGTCCATCTTCCACGCCGCGCGCAGCATCAGCAGGCGGGCCTGGTCGATGTCGAAGCGGGCCTCGGCGATCCAGTCCTGGATGTTGGCGCGGTCGGCCAGCGGCCGCCCGAAGGTCTTGCGCTCCAGCGCCCGCTCGCACATCAGCTCGAGGGCCAGCTCGCACTGGCCGATGGTGCGCATGCAGTGGTGGATGCGCCCCGGCCCCAGCCGCGCCTGGGCCAGCATGAAGCCGTCGCCTTCGGAGGCGAGGATGTTCTCCACCGGCACGCGCACGTTCTCGTAGAGCACCTCCGAGTGCCCCTCGGGCGCGTGGTGGTGCATGATCGGCACGTCGCGCACGACCTTCACGCCGGGCGTGTCCATCGGCACCAGGATGAAGCTGTGCTTCTTGTGCCGGTCCGCATCCGGCGAGGGATCGGAGACGCCGAAGACGATGGCGAGCTTCGCGTTCGGATGCATCGCGCCGGTCGAGAACCACTTGCGCCCGTTGATGACGTAGTGGTCGCCGTCGCGGATGATCGTGGTCGAGAGGTTCGTCAGGTCCGACGACGCCGTGTCCGGCTCCGTCAGCCCGACGATGGAGCGGATCTCGCCCATCATCAGCGGCTCGAGCCACTTCTTCTTCTGCTCGGGCGTGCCGAACTGGTGGAGGATCTCCATGTTGCCCGTGTCGGGGGCCGAGCAGTTGAAGACCTCCGACGCCCACGGCACCCGGCCCATGATCTCGGCCAGCGGCGCGTATTCGAGGTTGGTCAGCCGCGTGCCCGGCTCGTCGTCCTTCAGGCCCGGCATGAACATGTTCCACAGGCCAGCCTCGAAGGCCTTCGCCTTCAGGCGATCCAGCAGCTCGATGGGGTACTTGCCGGTGGAGTGGAAGGTCTCGTGGAACTCCTGGTTGGCAGGCAGCACGTAGGACTGCATGAAGTCCTCGAGCTGCGCCATCAGGCTCTGGGTCTTTGCGGAATACTCGAAGTCCATGGGTTTCCCCCTCCGTTCGGGCCGCGCGCGTCAGGCGTCGCGCGGCGTCGTCTCGTCTCGTGTCTCGCGCCGCCGCCGCTTGGCGGGCGCGACGCCCGCCTGGGCCGGGACCAGCGGCGCGATGGGCGTGTCCATCGGCAGGCCCGCCATCAGGTAGCCGCGGCGGAAGTCGACCGCGTGGCGCAGCGTCCAGTCGCGCGCCACGTCCGCGTCGCCGATGCCGATGGCCGCGATCACCCGGCCATGCGCCTCCAGCTGGCGGGCCGGCGCCTGGGGCAGATGCGGCAGCAGCGCCTCGAGGCCCGAATACAGCAGGATCCCGATGGGCTCCTGCGCCAGCGCCAGCGCGGGGTTCTTCGTCGCCTCGGAAATGATCGAGTGATACTCGAGGTCCAGCCGCACCACCGCGGCGTCGTCGCGCGCCTCGGTCGCGCGGGCCATGCGCGCCTGGTTGGCCTGCAGCTTCTCGATGTCCGCGTCGGTGGCGTTGCGCGCGGCGAGCTCGGCGGCCAGCGGCTCGATCTCCACCGCCACGCGCCACAGCTGGTCGAAGGTCACCTCCAGCATCCGCAGCGCGCGGGTGTTGCGCGAGGCGAGCTCGCGCGCCTTCGGCGTCGAGACCACCAGCTTGCGCGGCGAGGCGCGGCGCACCAGCCCCTCGGACTCCAGCCGCCGGATCCCCTCGCGCACGGTCGAGCGGTTGACGCCGAACTGGGCGGCCAGCTCGACCTCGCCCGGCAGCTGCTCTCCCGGCTGCAGGCGCCCCTCGAGGATCTGGGCTTCGAGCTGGGCCGAGACCTGCTCGTAGGCCTTGGAAACCTGGATGGGCCTCAGCCCCATGCGCGTCGCTCCCTTGCCGGCGAACCGGCGGGCCGGGCGTTGACCGCCCGGCGTTCAGTGTCGGTTTGTCGGACACTATTCAGGGCGCGCGCCGAGTCAATCGCCGCGTCTGCGCGCGACGTCGCACGCGCCCGGATCGGCGCGGGCCGCGCCCGGCCTCAGCCGCCGCAGCCGCAGTCCGGCCCGTGCAGATGGGCGTGGACCGGCCCCAGCCCCCACTTCTCCCGCAGGTCCTTCATGTAGGCGAAATAGGGGATCGCCTCGCGCACCGGCCGCTCCCCGCCCGCGAAGTCGTCGTAGAGGGTCTGGACGTTCACCACCAACCGCTCCGGCGCGCCGCGCTTCGCGTGCTCGCCCAGCTCGACGTCATGGGCGGCGGCGAGGAAGTCGAGCCCGGCGTCGAAGCGCTTGCGCGCCTCCTCGGTCACGAAGACGAGGTAGTCGCGCATCGCCTGCACGCCCGCCTTGTCGGTGATCGGCCCATGGCCCGGCACCACCACGTCCACGTCCATCGCCAGGATCCGGTCGCAGGCCGCGATCCAGTTGGTCAGCGGCCCGGCCCAGGCGATGGGCGTCCCCTCCTCGAACAGGATGTCGCCGGTGTAGACGATCCGCTCCTTCGGCAGGTGCACCAGCGTGTCGCCCCTGGTGTGCGCCGGCCCCACCTCGATCAGCCGCACCTCCCGGTCGCCGACCTTCAGGGCGGTCTCGCCCGCGAAGGTCTCGGTCGGGGGCGTCAGGGTGATGTTGGAGAAGTCGAAGGGGGAGAAGCACTCCCGCACGAAGTCGCCCGCCCGCCCCAGCGCCGAGGGGTCGGACATCAGCGCGTGGAACATCGCGGGGGGCACGTGGTCGAACTCCTCGGCCGTGCTCTCGCTCGCCACGATCCGCGCGCCCTCGACCAGCTGGTTGCCGAAGGTGTGGTCGCCGTTGGCGTGGGTGTTGACCAGCGTGTCGATCTTCGCCGCCGCCGGGGCCGCGTCGCGCATGGCCGCCAGCATCTCGCCCGTCAGCTTCAGGTCGAACAGCGTGTCGACCAGAAGGCTCGCCTCGCCGTCGGTGATCAGGCCGGCGTTCGACCAGCCCCAGCCCCCGTCGGGCTGCAGCCAGGCCCAGCAGCCGTTCCCCACGTCGTGCAGGCCCCGCGTGAATTCGCGTTTCGCCATCGTTTCCTCCCGCTTCCGCTTCGCCCTCCTTCTACCCTGCCCGGCCCCCGTGCGCAGCCGAGTCGCGACCGGCCGGCAGGCTTGCGCAACGACAGGCGCGCGACGACGATGCGCCGGACAGGCGGGCCGGCCCAGACGCCCGCGAAACGGGAGGATCCCCATGAAGCTGGTCACCTACGTCGCGGGCGAGGACGCCCCCCGCGCCGGCGCCCTGATCGACGGCGACGCACGCATCGTCGATCTCGCCGCCGCCGACGCCGAGCTCGACGGCCCCGGCTTCGAGGGCTTCGCCTCGGTCCTCGCGATGGTCGAGGGCGGGGAGGCCGCGCTCGACCGCGCCCGCGGCGTGGTCGAGCGCGCGCCCGCCGAGATGACCCACGATCGCGCCGCCGTCCGCCTGCTCGCCCCGATCCAGCCGCCGCCCCAGATGCGCGACGCGCTGTGCTTCGAGAAGCACCTCGTGCAGGCCTTCCAGGCCGCCCGCCGCGTGCGCGCCCAGGACGCCCAGGACCCCGAGGCGGCGATGGCGGAGATGGAGCGCACCGGCGTCCTCTCCGTCCCCAAGACGTTCTACGAGCAGCCGATCTACTACAAGTGCAACCGCTTCTCGGTCTGCGGCACGGAGCATGACGTGGTCTGGCCCCGCTATTCGAAGCTGATGGATTTCGAGCTGGAGTTCGGCGTCTACATCGGCCGCACCTGCAAGGACGTGACGAAGGAGACCGCGCGCGAGGTCATCTACGGCTATACGATCTTCAACGACTTCTCCGCCCGCGACGCGCAGACCGCCGAGATGGGCGGCCAGCTCGGCCCGGCGAAGGGCAAGGATTTCGACGACGCGAATCCGATGGGCCCGTGCCTCGTGACCGCCGACGAGATCCCCGACCCCTACGATCTGACCATGATCGCCCGGGTGAACGGCGAGGAATGGGGCCGCGGCAGCTCCGGCGAGATGATGTGGAAGTTCGAGGACGTGATCGCCCACATCTCCGCCTCCGAGACCCTGCGCCCGGGCGAGTTCATCGGCTCGGGCACGGTCGGCAACGGCTGCGGGCTGGAGCACATGCGCTTCCTCAAGCCCGGCGACGTGGTGGAGCTGGAGGTCGAGCGCATCGGCGTCCTGCGCAACCGCGTCCTCGCGCCGTCCTGACGCGCGCCCGCCCCGAAACGCCGCGAGGCCGCCCCGGGGGGCGGCCTCGTCATGCGCGGGGTGTTGGTGGAGCCGAGGGGGATCGAACCCCTGACCTTCGCATTGCGAACGCGACGCTCTCCCAGCTGAGCTACGGCCCCGTTGGCGCGCTTCCTACGCAGGCCCCCGGAGGGTGTCAAGCGGCCCTGAACGCGGAAAATGCACGGAATGCGGGGCGACGTCACGACAGCGGCGCGGAGGGGCCGGCCGGACGCCCGCGACGCGGCTCGACCGACCCGCGCCAGGGGGCCCGTGAGCCGGGGTCGAGGCGCCCGCCGCCGCCGGCCGGGCGCGCTCCGGCGGGCGGCGAGTCGCATCCCAAGCCTGCGCTGCACGGCGATTCTGCGTCGCTCGCGCGGAGTTCATGGTGAAAAGAGGGGATCGGGGCCGCGACTCGGCGGACTTCGCGCCGCGCGGCGGTTGATCCGGCAGGCCCCCGCCGCTACCTGTCGCCGAACGCTTCCGCAGCCGCCGCATGGATGACCGCCTGATGACCTCGATCGCCATCATTCTCCTGATGATCCTGAAGTTCCTGTGGTGGGTCGTGATCATCCAGGCGGTGATGAGCTGGCTGATCAATTTCGACGTGATCAACCTGCGCCAGCGCTTCGTCTACACCGTCTGGTCGACGCTGAACCGGCTGACCGAGCCGCTCTACCGGCCGATCCGCTCGATCCTGCCGCCGATGGGCGGGCTCGACCTCGCGCCGCTGGTGCTGATCTTCGGCATCCTGGCGCTGCAGGTGCTGATCTCGAACAACCTCATGGGCCCGGCCTACTACTGAGCCGACCCGGCGTGAGCGATCCCGCCTCGCCCCGCCCCTGGCGGCCCGCTCCTGACGGCTCGGGTCTGCTGCTGGCGGTGCGCGCAACGCCCCGCGGCGGACGGGACCGGGTGGACGGGGTGACGGTGGACGCCGAGGGGAGGCCTGCGCTCGCCCTGCGCGTCTCGGTCGCGCCGGAGGGCGGCAAGGCCAACGCCGCGGTGCTCAAGCTCGTCGCCCGCGTCGCGGGCCTGCCCCGGGCCGCGGTGACGCTCGAGGCCGGCGAGACCGCCCGCCTCAAGCGCCTGCGGCTCGAGGGCGACGCGCATGCGATCGCGGCGCGGCTCGAAGCCGCCCTGCCCCCGGCCTGAGCCCGAGCGCCGCCCCGGCCGGCCAGCCGCGCCCCTAGCCCAGGGTTCCGCCCGCCCCGCGCGCCGCCGCCGGATCCGCGCCGCGGGCCCGCGGCCCGCCCCAAGCGGGCGCGTCGCGCGGCGCCGGCGCCGCGGTCGGGTTTCGGAGGGGCGCGACGCCGAATCGCGACCGGGTGCATTGCCGCCCCCCGCGGGATCGCCTACCAAGTCCGTCGCGCCTCCGGGACCGGCCCGCCGGACGGAGGCCCCTGATCAGGCGGGAGGGAGCCGGGGCATGTACAAGATTTGGTCCTTCGTATCGGAGTATTCGCTGCTCCTGATCGCCGGCGCGCTGGTGGCGCTCGGCTGGGCCAACCTCTCCCCCGAGAGCTACCACCATTTCGTCGAGTTCCCGCTGATCGACGACTTCTTCATCGGCCACCTGCACCATGACGCCGAGGGCCACGCCCACCGCACCCTGACCCTGCACTACCTGATCAACGACGTGCTGATGGCGCTGTTCTTCGCCATCGCCGGCAAGGAGGTCTGGGAGGCCGTCGCGCTCGAGAACGGCTCCCTGCGCGGCAAGAAGGCGATGACCCCGCTGATCGCCACCGCCGGCGGCATGCTGGGGCCGATCGCGGTCTACGTCTGCCTCGCCATCGCGCTGGGCTCGGAGGTCTTCGAGGCCACCATCCACGGCTGGGCGGTGCCCACGGCGACCGACATCGCCTTCTCCTACCTGGTGGGGCGGATGGTGTTCGGCGCGGGCCACCCGGCGGTGCGCTTCCTGCTGCTGCTGGCCATCGCCGACGATGCGGCGGGCCTGGTGATCCTGGCGATCTTCTACCCCTCGGGCGATCTCGCGCCGCAGTGGCTGCTGCTCTCGGCGCTGGCCGCCGGGCTGACCTACCTGCTCGCCAACTGGCTGCCGCGCCGGATGGACCGGGGCAAGCAGGACCGCCCGAACTCCACCTGGATCCGCGCCAAGCTCGGCTTCTGGCCCTACGCCATCGGCGGGGCGGTGTGCTGGTACGGGTTCCAGGAATCGGGCATCCACCCCGCGCTCGGCCTGCTGCCGATGGTCGCCACCATCCCGCATGCCGACGTCAGCTTCGGCATCTTCTCCGAGGCCGAGGAGCATCTGACCGACCTGCTCAACCATATCGAGCACGGGCTGAAGCGCCCGGTCGAGGTGGTGCTGTTCTTCTTCGGCCTCGCCAATGCGGGCGTCGAGTTCACCTCGATCGGGGCGCCGACCCTGCTGGTGCTGGCGGGCCTGCTGATCGGCAAGCCGCTGGGCATCACCCTGATGGGCTGGATCGCGGCCAAGCCCATGCGCCTGGGCCTGCCCGAGGGGATGCGGATCATCGACCTGCCCGTGGTCGGCTGCGTGGCCGCCATCGGCTTCACCGTCGCGCTCTTCGTGGCGTCCGTCGCCTTCGATCCGGGCCCGGTGCAGGACGCGGCCAAGATGGGCGCCCTGCTCAGCTTCTTCGCCGCCGTGATCTCCCTGATCGCGGGCGTGGTCACCGGGGTGAAGAAGGTCCACGGCTGAGACGGCCGCGCCCCCGCGCAGGGCGCAGAAGACGAGCCGGACCGCCCCGCGCCGGGCGGTCCGCGAAGCGGAAAGGACGCGCCCCATGGCGGACTGGCGGGACCGGATCGACGCGCCGGTGGTGCTGACCGGCGCCGCCGGCTTCATCGGCGCCGCGCTCGCCGAGGCGCTGCTCGACGCAGGCGTCGAGGTCCACGGGCTCGACGCCCTCGTCCCCTACTACGATCCCGCCCTGAAGCAGGCCCGGCTCGCGCGCCTCGAAGGCCGCCCCGGCTTCAGCTTCCGGGCCGTGGATCTCGCCGATCGCGCGGGCCTCGCCGCCGCCCTCGACGCCGCGGTGGGCGAGCGGCCGGCCTACGTGGTGAACCTCGCCGCCCAGGCGGGCGTGCGCTGGTCGATCGAGAACCCGCATGCCTACGGCGAGGCGAACCTGGCGGGCTTCCTCAACCTGCTCGAGGAATGCCGCCGCCGCCCGGTGAAGCACCTGGTCTACGCCTCCTCCTCCTCGGTCTACGGCGGCAACCGCAAGGTCCCGTTCTCCGAGCGCGACGGCGTCGACCATCCCGTCAGCCTCTACGCCGCGACCAAGAAGGCGAACGAGCTGATGGCCCACGCCTACGCGGATCTCTACGACCTGCCGGCGACGGGCCTGCGCTTCTTCACCGTCTACGGGCCCTGGGGCCGGCCGGACATGGCCTACTGGAAGTTCGCCGCGGCGATCCTCGAAGGCCGCCCGATCCAGGTGTTCAACCACGGCGACATGCAGCGCGACTTCACCTACATCGACGACATCGTCGAGGGCGTCGCGCGGCTGATCCCCCACGTCGCCGCCCCCGATCCCGACTTCGACGCGACCGCCCCCACGCCCGCCACCAGCTGGGCGCCGCACCGGATCTACAACATCGGCGCCCGGCGACCCGAGCGGCTGATGGACATGATCGCCATCCTCGAGCGCCTCGCCGGCCGCGAGGCGATCAAGGAGTTCCTGCCCATGCAGCCCGGCGACGTCCCCGCCACCTGGGCCGACGTCTCGGCGCTGGAGCGCGCGGTCGGCTTCGCCCCGAAGGTCACGCTCGAAGAGGGGCTGACCCGCTTCATGGACTGGTTCCAGGGCTGGAACGGCGCCCGCGGCTGAGCGGGCGCGACGCTCACCCCCTGGCGGCGGCCCACGGATCGTAGGAGCCGAGGTTCCAGAGCCCGCCCTCCGGATCGCGGATCGTGACGGCGAGGCCGCCATAGTCCTTCGCCTCCAGCGGCATCGCGATCTCGGCCCCCGCCGCCACGGCGCGGGCGTGCGCCGCCTCCACCTCCGCGTCGTCCGGCAGAACCAGGTAGGGGCTCGCCCCCGCCCGACCGTCGCCCGGCGGACCCTGCAGGGCGCCGAAGGCGGTGTCGCGGACCGAGCCCAGCATGACCATGCCGTCGCCCAGCGTCAGCTCGGCATGGGCGATCCCGCCCGCGTCGTCGGCGTGGACGGCGTGCCGGGCGAAGCCCAGCACCTCGCACAGCCAGTCGATCATCGCGGGCGCCCTGTCGCGCCTCGGCTCGGCGCGTCGCGGCGCGCGCGCCGCGCGAAGGCGCTGGACGGCCCCTCGCAGCCGGGCTAGGACGCGCTCATGACCGATGCCAAGACCGTGCGCGTGGGCGATCTCGCGATCTCCAACGCCCAGCCGCTGACCGTGATCGCCGGGCCCTGCCAGCTCGAGGGGCTCGAGCACGCGCTCGAGATCGCCGGAACCATGTCCGAGGCCTGCCGGGCGGCGGGCGTCGGCTACGTGTTCAAGGCCAGCTACGACAAGGCCAACCGCACCTCGCTCTCGGGCCGCCGCGGCCCCGGGGTGGAGGAGGGTCTGGAGATGCTGTCCGAGATCCGCTCGCGCACCGGCCTGCCGGTGCTGACCGACGTGCACGCGCCCGACCAGTGCGCGATGGCGGCGGAGGCCGGCGTCGACATCCTGCAGATCCCCGCGTTCCTCTGCAGGCAGACCGACCTGCTGCTGGCGGCCGGCGCCACGGGCAAGGCGGTGAACGTGAAGAAGGGCCAGTTCCTCGCGCCCTGGGACATGGCGAACGTCGCGGCCAAGGTCGCCTCGACCGGCAACGACGCGATCCTGCTGACCGAGCGGGGCGTCTCCTTCGGCTACAACGCGCTCGTCGCCGACATGCGCGCCCTGCCGACGATGGCCAAGACCGGCTACCCGGTGATCATGGACGCGACCCACGCGGTCCAGCAGCCCGGCGGCCTCGGCGGCTCGTCGGGCGGCCAGCGGGAGTTCGCGCCGGTGCTCGCGCGCGCCGCCGTCAGCCTCGGCATCGCCGGCGTCTTCATCGAGACGCACGAGCGCCCGGACGAGGCCCCCTCCGACGGCCCCAACATGATCCCGCTCGCGCAGATGCCGAAGCTGGTCGAGACGCTGGCCGCCTTCGACCGCCTCGCCAAGGACAACCCGATCGCGATCTGAGGCCTGCGCAGGCGCCGCGTCCCCCGTCGCGCCTGCCGCCGCTCTCCCGCCCGCGGCGCGCCCCACCCGGCGCGCCCGGCCCCTCCGTCTCCCGACCGTCGCCCCAGGCGCCCGGCCCCACGCTCGCCGGGAGCGCCTGTTCCCCGGAGCCGTCCTTCGCTGATGCCGTGAAGAGCGACTCGGCGGGAGGGGTCCAGGATCGCGAAGCGACCCCGCGCAAGCGGGGCTTGTCCTTGCCCCCTCCCGCCGAGTCGCTCAGGCATCGTCAGCGAAGGACGGCTGCGGGGAGCAGGCGCGGGCTTGTTCCCGGGTGAGTCCGGAGCCTCTCCCAACCTCCCAGACCCGGGCGCTCGCGCGCAGCGCCCCCCGAGACGAGCCCCGCCTCGGCGAGGCACCCCCTTCGCGGCCCTCACTCCACCGGCGGAACCGCCTTAAGATAGGCCGCGATCGCCGCGCGATCCTCGGGCGGAAGCTTCGCCGTCTCCGCGACCACCGCCGCCATGCCGCCGCCGGCGCTGTCGTAGTCCGGGGTGAAGCCGCTCTCGAGATAGTAGGCGATGTCGGAGGCCGACCAGTCCCCGATCCCCGCCGAAGAGGGGGTGATGTTGGGGATCCTGCCCTCGCCATCCGGGTTCGGCCCGCCGCCGAGCCATGCGGCGTAGTCCGGCCCGCCCAGCGCGTCGCGGGGCGTGTGGCATTCGCCGCAATGGCCGATGCCCTCGACCAGCCGCCGGCCGGCCTCGGCCTCGCCGCTCAGGCCCGCGATCACCGGCTCCGGCTTCAGGTAGAGCAGCTTCCACCCCCCGATTGCCGCGCGGATCGAGAAGGGAAAGCCCACGTCATGCGGCTTCGAGGGCGTCGGGTCCGCCGGCAGGGTCTTGAGATAGGCCCACAGGTCCAGCGCGTCCGACAGCTCCATGCGCGAATAGGACGGCCAGGGGAAGGCGGGATAGAGATGCTCGCCCCGCGCTCCCACGCCCCGCAGGAAGGCCGAGGCGAACTGGTCCGGCGTCCAGGCGCCGATGCCTGCGTCGGGGTCCTGGGAGATGTTGGGCGCGTGGAAGGTCCCGAACTCCGTCGGGAAGGCCCGTCCGCCGGCCAGCGCCAGCGTCGCCTCCCCCTCCGCCCCCGGCGCCGCGTGGCAGGAGACGCAGGAGCCGAGATGGAACAGCCGCTCCCCCCGCGCCGCGGCCTCGGGAGAGGGGCTCCAGCCCGCGACCTCGGACGGGTCGATCGGATCGGGCGCGGTCAGCCACCAGGCGACCGCGCCTCCCGCCGCGACCAGGGCCGCGGCGGGGATCAGCCAATGTCGAAGGGACATCCGGCTCAGTTCTTCTTCACGCGGTAGGATTCGTGGCAGGCCTTGCAGTTCGCGCCGACCAGCCCCATCGCCTGCTTCATCTCGTCGGCGTTGGTGATGGTCATGCCCTTCGCCTGGTTGGTGTCGGCGATGAACTTGGCGGCCGCGGACTGGAAGCCGGCGGCGTCCTCCCAGATCTTGGGGGAGGCCTCGGAGGTTTCGGAGGTCGAGCCCTCGGGGAACTGCGCCGGGAAGCCGAGCGCCACGGCGTTCAGCGCGACCAGCGCGCCCTTGACGGCGGCGGCGTTGAACTCGGCCTCGCCCTTGGCGATGGCGGCGAGCATGCCGATCGAGGCGCCCGCGTCCTTCATCAGGTTCTGACGCAGCGAGATCGGGTCGTCGATCTTGGGCGTCACGTCCTGGGCCTGGGCGGCGGCGACCGCCGCCATGAGCGCGCAGGCGCTGGCGGCGGCGATGAGTTTCATTTTCCTGGGCACGACCTGGGATCCTCCGTCCAAAGCGTCGGCGACCGCCGGGGGACGGACGCCTGCGGGCGCAGGCTAGCAGAGGAATTGAGGCATGCGCGCGACGGAATAGTCTCCAAAACAGAAACTTTCCGTAGCGATCCCCGGAACACGTTCACGATCCCGCGAGGCCGACGTCATCAGTTTTCCTGACGACCGCAGGGGGTCCGGAGACGGGCGGCGGGCGACGTCTCCGCCGCCCGCCTCGCCGCTCAGACCTTGCCGCGGGCGATGCGCTCCTCGGCGGGCCAGCCGGCCTCGAACCGCGCGCGAAGGACCAGCAGCCACAGGGCGATGGCGCCCGCCTGGTGCAGGATCGACCACGACAGCGGCGCGGCGTGGATCACCGTCACCACGCCCAGCACCACCTGGCCGAACATCATCACCGCCACCCAGTCGGCGCGCCGGCGCAGGCCGGCGTGGGGCGCGCGGCGCATCCGCCACCAGAACGCCAGCCCGACCAGCAGGGTCAGGTAGCCCCACATGCGGTGGATGAACTGCACCAGCGCCGGGTTCTCGAAGAAGTTGGTCCACAGCGGCTCGTAGTCGAAGGACTCGGAGGGCAGGAACTCGCCCCCCATCAGCGGCCAGTCGATGTAGCCCCGCCCCGCGTCGATGCCCGCGACCAGCGCGCCCAGGATGATCTGCACGAAGACCAGCGCCGCGACCACGCCCGCGAAGCGCATCGGCCCCGGCATCCGCCGCCGCCGCGCCTGCAGCAGGTCCGCGCCCGAGCGGCGGACCTCCCACGCGTAATGCGCCAGAAGCCCCAGGATCGCGAAGGCGAGGCCCAGGTGCGTCGCCAGCCGGTAGGAGGCGACCGAGACCATCTGCCCCTCCAGCCCCGAGGAGACCATCCACCAGCCGATCGCGCCCTGCACGCCGCCCAGCGCGCCGGGCAGCACCAGCCGCCAGGTCCAGCCGCCGGGGATCTTGCGCCGCAGGAGGAACCACAGGAAGCCCACGGCCCAGACCAGGCCCACCAGGCGGCCCAGCTGGCGGTGGCCCCATTCCCACCAGTAGATCGTCTTGAACCCCGCCAGGTCCATGTCGCGGTTGATCGCGTGATACTGCGGAATGGTCTGGTACTTCTCGAACTCCGCCTGCCAGGCCGCCTCGCTCATCGGGGGCAGCGCGCCGGTGACGGGCTTCCATTCGGTGATCGAGAGGCCGGACTCGGTCAGGCGCGTCAGCCCGCCCACCAGCACCATGGCGGCGACCAGCGCCGCCAGCAGCATCAGCCAGATCGAGATCGCGCGGCGGTTGGCGCGGCGGCGGCGGTCGGCTTCGCCCGGGGCGGGGCCGGCCGGCGCGGGCCGGGCCGCGGCGGGCTGGGCGGAGACGTCTTCAAAGATCGAGCGGGGCTTGGACATGGGCGTCCCCCTGTCGGAACCGGATCTGCGCGGGCGCGCGGCCTGTCGGAGCCGCAGGCGCGCCGCGCCGGCCGGGGGAATGCCCGGCCGGCGCGCGCAGATGGCCCGGAACGGCGGGTCGCCGCAAGAGGGAGGCGACGCCCGGTCGCTGCCGGGCGCGCGCCGCCGCGGCCTGCGCGCCGTCGGTCGGAGGGCGCGGAGGCGCGGACGCGGATCAGTTCAGAAGCGCGCTCGCGAGGCCGATGACCGCCGCGATCTGCAGCGTGTCGCTCGACACGCGCATCACCCGGTCGTCGACGAGGTAGTACTGGTAGCCCGCCGGCGGACGACGCAGGCCGTACCGGTCGTAGTCGCGGATGATCACGTACTCGCGGTCGCGCGGCAGGCGGTAGCCCGGCTCGTAGACCACGCGGTCGCGCACCACCACGCGGTCGCGATCATAGTCGCGGGCGTCGCCGCCGCCCTTGGCGCGCTTCCACTCCTGCTTGGAGACGCCCTTCTTGGCGAGCCCCGGCGGCACGCCGCCCGGCGGGTCGGCCAGCACGGGCTGCGCGGCGAAGACGAGGCCCAGCGCGGTCAGCGCGGACAGCGCGATCCCCATGCGACGGAACATCGTGCGCTCCGAGGTCAGGGCGCGGGTCTGGGCGGTCGGGGTCATGTCGGTCTCCTTCCCGGTCTCGTGTCCTGGCCGCCGTCCGGGCGTCGCGCGCTCCTACGATCTCGGCCGCCGTCGCTTGGGCCCTTCGGCCAGCGTGCGGATGATCCCGTGGAGCGTGCGGACGTCCTGATCGGTCAGCGGCGCTCGAGAGAAAAGATTGCGGATGTTCAAGCGCATCGTCGGGCCCTTTTCGGACGGAAAAAAGAAATTCGCTCCTTCCAGCTCGTCCTCCAGGCGCTGCAGCACGCGGTCGACCGACTCGCGGTCCGCGAGGCCGAGTTTCCCCGGATCGAACCTTGCCGCAGGGGCTTCCGTGGCTTGCCGGCGCCACTCGTAAGCGGTCAGCAGCACGCATTGCGCGAGGTTCAATGAGGCGAAAACGGGGTTGGCAGGGACCGAGATGATGGCCTGCGCCCGCGCGACGTCCGCGGTTTCGAGGCCGGTGCGCTCCGGCCCGAACAGAACGCCCACCTTCTGACCCGCCCGGATGCGGGCCAAGGCGTCCTCCATCGCCGCGGCGGGGGTGAAGACGGTCTTGGTCAGCTCCCGCGGGCGGGCGGTGGTGGCGTAGACGTATTCCAGGTCCGCGATGGCGCCGGCCTGGTCGTCGTGGACCGTGGCGCGCTCCAGCACGTGGCTCGCGCCCGAGGCCATGGCCACCGCCTTGGGGTTGGGCCAGCCGTCGCGGGGCGCGGCCAGGCGCAGCTGGTCGAGGCCGAAGTTCCACATCGCCCGGCAGGCCGCGCCGATGTTCTCGCCCAGCTGGGGGCGCACCAGCACGAAGACGGGCTGCTCGGCCTCGGTCACCGCCTGGCGGCTGGCGTCGGTTCCGCTCATCGGATCGGGTCCTTTCCGCACGCAGGTGGGGGCGGGGGCGAGGGGCGCCGCGCCGCCGGGCGCGGATCGCCCGCGCCTCGTCGCGCGCGGTTTGCCCTTGCGCGGAGCGCAGGGCAAGGGGGCCGCGGCGGGAGCCTCAGCCGGCGAGGGCCGCGAAATGCGCCCGCACCCGGTCGCGCAGCCGCGGCCACAGGCGGGGCGCGCCGCGCTCGATCGGGGGGCCGCAGCGGTCCATCACCTGTTTCTCGCTCACCTCGAACTCGGGCCAGGTGCCGCCCCCGGTCTCGAGGTTCAGCAGCACCGGCTGCATCCGGTCCAGCGCCTTGGCGAAGCGGGCGTCGGGGCTCTGCGCCGCCTCGAACTCCCGCCACAGGGCCAGCAACGTCTCGCCCTGGCGGCCGGGCAGCAGGCCGAAGATCCGCTGGGCGGCCGCGTCCTCGGCGGCGTCGTGGTTCGCGGGCTGCGCGCCGTGCAGGGGGACGTCGCCCACGTCGATCTCCACCAGGTCGTGGATCAGCAGCATCCGGATCACCCGGTCGACGCTGACGCCCTCGGGCGCCTCCTCGACCAGGGTCATGGCGTGGAGCGCCAGGTGCCAGGAATGCTCGGCCGAGTTCTCGCGCCGCCCCGTGGGGATGCGGCTCGCGCGCTCCACCTCGCGCAGGCGCGCGGCCTCCGAGAGGAAGGCGAGGCGGCGGTCGGTCTCGTCCATCGACATGGCGGTCTCCTGCTTCATCGCGGCCGCGTTATGCAGCAGGATGGTTTACGAAGCGAGTGGTCAGGGCACGCAGAGCGGGAGGACCCCATGGCCTGGGACGAGCGCGTGGCGCAGAGGATCCGGGAGGCGCTGGGCCCGCTCGCCGCCGAGACGGTCGAGAAGACGATGTTCGGCGGCCTGTGCTTCATGGTGCGCGGCCTCATGCTGGGCGGCGCCTCGGGCGCGGCGATGGGCGGGGGCGCGCTGATGCGGGTGGGGCCGCGGGCCGAGGCCGAGGCGCTCGCCCTGCCCGGCGTCTCGCCGATGACGATGCGCGGCCGCCCGATGTCGGGCTTCGTGAAGCTGACGCCCGAGGCCGCCGCCGACCCCGAGCGCCTGCGCCCGCTGGTCGCCATGGCCGCGGCGTTCGTGGCCGGCCTGCCCCCCAAGTAGGGCGCATTTCAATGCGCCGCCGCGCCGATGTGCGCAGCATGGCGCATCGAACCGCGCCCTACGTGCGCACCATCCACAGGCTGCTCTCGGGCGCGCCGGTCCACGGCAGGTCGCGGATGCCCGGCCGCTCCGCCGCGCCCAGGCGGGTCAGCGCATAGCGGCTGGCGTGGATCGGGCGGTAGGCGCCCGACAGGAGCCAGGGCGCGAGGCCGTTCTGCTCCGAATACCCCCGCCATTCCCAGTCCGCCGGATAGCCGTCGGGCAGGAACACGTCATGCACATGCACCCGCACGCCGGGCTCGAGGCGCGGCAGGATCTCGCTCAGGATCAGGTCCACGTCCGTGCCCGGCATCAGCAGGTGGGAGCTGTCGAAGACCGCCATGTCCCCGGCCTCGAGCGCCTCGAACAGCGGCATGTGCGCGGGCGACAGCAGCTCTCGCCGCCAGGTGACGGGAAGGTCCAGCAGGGCCGCGCGGGGGGCGGGGTCGATGCAGACCTGCTCGGCCCGCGCCCCCGCATCCGCCAGCGCCCGGGCGAGGAAGCGGGTGGAGTGGCCCGAGCCCACCTCGACGATCCGCGCGGGCGGGGCGCCGCGCGCCAGCGCATAGGCCGCCGCGCCGTCGAGCCGGGGGAACCAGTCCTGCTCCCACCGCGGCTGCGGCGCGGGGCCGCCGAGCGCGGCCAGCGCCTCGGCCAGCCCGTCGATGGCGTCCAGCATCTCCTCCAGCGCCGGCGTCTCGGCGGCCAGCAGCCGCTCCATCGCCGGATAGCCCTCGGGCGCGCGGACCGAGCCGGCGTAGCGGTAGGGCACGAAGAACCCCTGGCGGCGCAGGCCCGTCACCGTCTCGAGCCCCATGCGCAGGCGCCTGAACGCGCGGCCGGCCATCGCCTCTCCCCCTTCGTCGCTTCGCACCCTCCCTAGGGCCCGCCCGCCGGGGCTGCAAGCGCAGGGGCGGGACGGCGCCCGGAGGCGGCGGCGCGGGGGGCGAATTCGACGAAGAATCTCCGCTCGCCCCGTCCCGCGCCCCTCGCCCCGACGGGCCCCGAAGTGCTAGCGTCCCCAGCGGTCGCGGCGTCAGGTCGCGACGCCGCCGTGCGCCGCGCTCACGCGGGCGCTTGCCATCCGTGCGGGGCCTTTGTATCCCGCTGCATACCGTTCGACCCCCGCGGCCGGCGCCCCCATGCGTCTGCGCCGCGGCCCCGCACACCGACCGGCCCGAGGCCAATGGAGAGCCGCATGAGCAAGATCAAGGTCGAAAATCCCGTCGTGGAGCTCGACGGCGACGAGATGACCCGGATCATCTGGGACTTCATCAAGAAGAAGCTGATCCTGCCCTACCTGGACGTGGACCTGCTCTACTACGACCTCGGCATCGAGGAGCGGGACCGCACCGACGACCAGATCACCATCGACGCCGCGAACAAGATCAAGGAGGTCGGCGTCGGCGTGAAGTGCGCCACGATCACCCCCGACGAGCAGCGCGTCGAGGAGTTCGGCCTCAAGAAGATGTGGCGCTCGCCCAACGGGACGATCCGCAACATCCTGGGCGGCGTGATCTTCCGCGAGCCGATCATCTGCAAGAACGTGCCGCGCCTCGTCCCCGGCTGGACCCAGCCGATCGTGGTCGGCCGTCACGCCTTCGGCGACCAGTACCGCGCCACCGACTTCCGCTTCCCCGGCGCGGGCAAGCTGACGATCAAGTTCGTCGGCGAGGACGGCGAGACGATCGAGCACGAGGTCTTCCAGGCCCCCGGCGCCGGCGTGACCATGGCGATGTACAACCTCGACGACTCGATCCGCGACTTCGCCCGCGCCTCGATGAACTACGGCCTCGCCCGCGGCTGGCCGGTGTACCTGTCGACCAAGAACACCATCCTCAAGGCCTATGACGGCCGCTTCAAGGACCTGTTCCAGGAGGTCTTCGACGAGGAGTTCGCCGACAAGTTCAAGAAGGCCGGCATCACCTACGAGCATCGCCTGATCGACGACATGGTGGCCTGCGCCATGAAGTGGTCCGGCGGCTACGTCTGGGCCTGCAAGAACTACGACGGCGACGTGCAGTCCGACACCGTGGCCCAGGGCTTCGGCTCGCTGGGCCTGATGACCTCGCAGCTGATGACGCCCGACGGGAAGGTCGTCGAGGCCGAGGCCGCGCACGGCACCGTGACCCGCCACTACCGTCAGCACCAGGCGGGCAAGGAGACCTCGACCAACTCCATCGCCTCGATCTTCGCCTGGACCGGCGGCCTGAAGCACCGCGCCACGCTGGACGGCAACGACCAGCTGATGACCTTCGCCACCGCGCTCGAGAAGTGCGTGGTCGACACGGTCGAGAGCGGCTTCATGACCAAGGACCTCGCCCTGCTGGTCGGCCCCGACCAGAAGTGGCTGACCACGATGGGCTTCCTCGAGAAGGTCGACGAGAACCTCAACAAGGCCCTCGCCTGATCTCTCGGGCTTCGGCCTGATCTCGACGGCCCGCGGAGCGATCCGCGGGCCGTTTTTCGTCCGCGCCCTCCGCCGGCTCCGGGCCGAGCCCCCGCGATGGCCCCCAGGATGGCCCTCGGCGCGCCGCCCGCCCGTCATCCGCCAGCCGCAATCCCCTCCCACGTTCGGCCCGAACCATCGCAGCAGGAGGTCCCGATGACCGATCTCGACAGCCCCGCCCGCGCGCCCGAGCCCGAGCCCGCCGGAAAGTCCTCCGGCCTCGGCGGCTGGGACGCGGTGAAGCTGGTCTACGTGCTCTACCTGGTGGGCTTCTTCGTCCCGCTCTGCGCGCTCGCGGGCGTGATCGTGGCCTACGCCAAGCGCGGCTCGGTCGGCGAGGCCGAGGCCGGCCATTTCGCCTTCCAGATCCGCTCCTTCTGGATCGGCTTCGTGGCGATCACCGCCGGCGCGCTGCTCACGCTGCTGCTGGTCGGCTGGCTGGTGATGGCGGTCTGGGGGGTCTGGGCGCTGGCGCGGTTCATCACCGGCCTGCTGAAGGCGCTGGAATCCCAGCCGGTCGCCGATCCCGACGGCTTCGGCTTCACCGCCTGATCCGAGCCTGCGCCTCGCGGGGGGCGGCCCGGCGCCGCCCCTGCGAAACGCTCAGACGAACAGCGTGTCGGCGTCCAGCTCGCCCAGGCCCAGCCCGCGCAGCAGCAGCCGGCCGCCGCCGTCGCTCTCGACCATCACGCCCTTGCGGACCTCGCGCAGCTCGGCCTCGCCCGAGGCCTCGATCCGGTCCTCGCCCGGCGTGAAGTCCCGCGCCTGCCCGCGGGTCTTCGCGCCCAGCACGAAGATGTCCTCGCCCGCGCCCCCGGTCAGCCGGTCGTCGCCCGAGCCGCCGTCCAGCCGGTCGCGACCGGCGCCGCCCTCGAGCCAGTCGGCCTTGCCGCCGCCGTAGAGGAAATCGTCGCCGTCGCCGCCGAAGAGTTCGTCCTTGCCGCCCTGCCCGCGCAGGCGGTCGGCGCCGCCCTCGCCCTCCAGCAGGTCGTTCCCGCCGCCGCCGTCCAGCCGGTCGTCGCCGCCCCGGCCCAGCAGCTTGTCGTCGCCCCCGCGCCCGTCGAGCCGGTCGGCCTTGCCGTCGCCGACCATGCGGTCGCCCGTGTTCGAGCCCCGCTCGACCTTGCCCCCGCCGCCCGTGCCGCCCCCGCCCGTCGGCGCCTCCGCGATCGTGTCGAGGTCGCGCCCCTCGGCGACGTAGAGCGGGATGCCCGCGTCCTTCAGAGCCGCGGCCTCCTCGGCCAGCAGCCTGGCGGCCTTCTTCTCATGGGCCTCGGGGATGTACTCGACGACGAAGGACTCGACGCCGGCCTTTTCCGCCTGCTTCAGGAGCTTGAGGCTGAATTTCGTCTCCGAATTGGGCAGCGCGTCGAAGGTCTTCTCGCGCCCGTATTCGTAGTAGAAGCGCAGGTCCTCCTTCGCGACGCCGTCGATCTGGTCGAGATAGGCCTGCTGGCGCAGCAGCGTCAGCGCGTTCTGACCGATCACCACGAACTCGCGGTCGGGATCCACGTCGGCCAGCTTCGCCTCGACGACCTCGCGCAACCGGGCGACGAAGTCGATCATCTCCTGTCGATGATCGATCCCCTCCGGGCCCTTGCGCCGCCAGTATTCCCAGGCGTCGACGATATCGAGATAGAGGCCGTTGAACCCCGCCTCGACGATGCGTTCGGCATAGTCGAAGACGATCTTCTGCCAGGCGGGCTTCCAGTACTTGACCTTGATGTTGTCGGTCCACTCCGGGTTGACCTCGCCCAGCCATGCGGGCGCGTCGCGCTCCCACGCCTGCTTCCAGTAGTAGCGGTAGGGCTCGGCCTCGCCGATGGAGAGGTAGGAGACGATCAGCCGGTCGGCGTCGTCCCCGCGCATCGCGTCGAGCATCCCGGCGTCGTAGGGTGCCTCCTTGCGGGCGTAGGAGGCCCATTCGGTCACCACCAGGTCGGCGTCGGTCGCGGCGATCGCCTCGGCCCGCGCGGCGTTCACGTCGCCCAGGTGATAGAGCCACGCATCGACGCGCGCCAAAGGATTGCCGGCCATGTCCGTTCCCCGCGGCTGAAAATGCGTTTCAAATCCGAGTGCCGGTCCGGTCACGGTTCGGCAACCGATTAAGCCGATCTTTACGCTCTTCGTGCTCCCCTGACGTAGCGAAATCACGTCGAGGAGAACGCGGATGGTCAGGTGGGTCGCGGCCGGGCTGGGATGGCTCGCCGACTACATGCGCTGGAAGGGGGCGCTCGGGGTCCCGCTGGCGCTATGGCATGCGGGGTTCTGCTTCCTCGCGCCGCGCGGCCGGCGCATCCGCGCCCCGGCCTTCGGCGGACGCACCGTCCGCCTGCGCGCCCGCGCCTCGGACCTGCGGGTGTATCGCAAGATCGTGGTGCAGCGGGAATACGAACTCTCGCCCGACCGGGCCGACGCGGTCGACCGCCGCTGCGCGCGCGCCCACGCGGCGGGACGGCGGCCGCTGATCATCGACGCGGGCGGCAACGTCGGCCTGTTCTCGCTGCAGGCGGCGCTGCGCTGGCCGCAGGCCGACATCCTGTGCGTGGAGCCTCACCGCGGCAACCTGGCGATGGCGCGGCGCAACTGCACGGGCCTGCGCAACGTCCGCTTCCGCGACGCCGCGTTGTGGAGCGCGCCGGGACGTCTCCAGCCGGAAGACATCGACGCCGCCGAAGGCGCCTTCGCCTACCGCGCCGTCGACGAGGAGTCTCCCGCCGGCGACGTCTCGGCCGAGGCGGTGACGATCGACGCGCTCCTGGCGGAGCGTCCGGACGCCGAGCTGGTGATGATCAAGATGGACATCGAGGGCGCCGAGGCCGAGGCGCTGACGCCCGAGGCCGACTTCTGGCGCCACCGCCCCGTGATCCTGATCGAGCCGCACGACTTCCTGCCCGGCCGCACCGCCACCCTGCGCGGCCTGCTGGCGCAGGAGGATTTCCGCGACGCCGACTGGGAGATCCGCGGCGAGGGCCTGCTGATCTTTCCCACCGAACGTCCGGAGCGCGAGCTCCACGGCCGCGCCCCCCTCGCCATCGCCGCCGCGAGCTGAAAGCCGCGGCGCCCCGGAGACGGAGGCGCCGCGTCGGCCGTTCCGCGCGTGGCCCTCGCTCGCCCGCGGCGCGGGGCGGGCGTCGCGCCTCTGGTGAGGGACCCCGGTCCGCCGGCCTGGCAGGACCCGGGTTGGTCGTCCCTCGACTCGCGGCCTCGCGAAAGAGGTCGTCGCTCGGGTCAGAACTCGCCGATCAGGATCCCCGCGCCCAGCACCAGCGCGCCGCCGAGCACCACCTGGAAGGCGGCGCGCAGGAACGGGGTCTGCATCCAGCGCTTCTGGATCCAGGCGATCGCCCAGAGCTCGGCGAAGACCAGCGCCAGGGCGATGACCGTGGCGGTCATGAAATCGGGGATCAGGTAGGGCAGCGCATGGCCCAGGCCGCCCAGCGTGGTCATCACCCCCGCCGCGATCCCGCGCTTCACCGGCGAGCCGCGCCCCGAGATCACGCCGTCGTCCGAGGCGGCCTCGGTGAAGCCCATCGAGATGCCGGCGCCGACCGAGGCGGCGAGCCCGACCTGGAAGGTCGTCATCGTGTCGCCCGTGGCGAAGGCGGTGGCGAAGATCGGCGCGAGGGTCGAGACCGAGCCGTCCATCAACCCCGCCAGACCCGGCTGCACCCAGGTCAGCACGAAGCGGCGATGGTCGGCCTCCGCCTCGGCGGCGGCGGCGTCCTCGTCGACATGGGTCGCCTCGAGCCCCTCGGCGGTGCGCGCATGGCCCCGCTCGGCATGGGCGAGGTCGCCCAGCAGGCGGCGCTGGTCGGGATCGGAGGCGCGGGCGGCCGCCCGCTCGTAGAACTCCGCGGCCACCTGCTCCATGCGCACGGCCTCGCCGCGGATGGCGGCGATGTCGAGGGTCTCGGTCAGCCAGACGGGGCGGCGGGCGTAGTAGCCCGCGACATGCTCGCGGCGGATCAGGGGGATCGGGCCGGGAAAGCGCTTCTGGAACAGGTCGATCAGGCGCCGGCGGTGGCCGTCTTCCTCGGCGGCCATGTCGTCGAAGATCGCGGCGGTGGCGGGGAACTCGGCGCGCAGGCGGGCGGCGAAATCGGCGTAGATGCGCGAGTCGTCCTCCTCCGACGAGATGGCGAGGGCCAGAACCTGGCGCTCGTCCAGGTCGGCGAAGGTCTTGCGGGAGGAAAGAAAGCGGAACATCGGCGACTCGCTGCGGCAGTGTTTGGAATGGTTCTAAAATGGTTTCGAGCGAGCGCAAGTTGCGTGACGTCGCGGGCGAGGCGCGCCGAGTCGTTCAGGGGGACGTCATGGCGGCATCGTCAGCGCTCGGTCGTGGCATCGACGATTGCGGAACGGAGTGCACCGGCGAAGCAGCCGCTGCGAGAACCGGCACGGTGGGCCAACGACCGCGCGGCACGTCATCCCCGCGCCCCTCAGGCAGACGCCGCGGCGGCAGTGCTCGGAAACCTGGCAGCCGAGGCCGGCGAGCGGGGGCCGCCTCCCTTCCGGGTCGACGCGCGCGCAGAGGTGAAAACCGTCTCGGAGCCGCCCGGGCTCATCGCTTCGAAACCCCGGAAGTCGCCCGACGCACCGGCTTCCGATGCGGCCCCTCGCTCCACCCGCCCCCGAGCTCCGTCCCCTCTCCCGCAACGGACCCGGGCCCGCGCCCCGGCGCCAGGCGCACCAAGACGCGCGGAACCGCCCCCCGGAACCGAAACGGGCGCCCCGAAGGGCGCCCGTCTGCGGGATCCAGGCGCTTTCGCGCGGATCAGTCGTCCATGACCTCCTCGCCGCCCTCGTCGGGGTGGGCGTCGAAGTCGAGCCCGTGGGCGGCGCGGATCTTGTCCTCGATCTCGTGGGCCACGTCCGCGTTCTCGCGCAGGAAGGTCTTGGCGTTCTCGCGCCCCTGCCCGATCCGCTGGTCGCCGTAGGAGAACCAGGAGCCGGACTTCTCGACCACCCCGGCCTTCACGCCGAGGTCGATCAGCTCGCCGGTCTTGGAGATGCCCTCGCCGTACATGATGTCGAACTCGACCTGCTTGAACGGCGGGGCGACCTTGTTCTTCACCACCTTCACGCGGGTCGTGTTGCCCACCACCTCGTCGCGGTCCTTGATCGCGCCGATGCGGCGGATGTCGAGGCGCACGGAGGAGTAGAACTTCAGCGCGTTGCCGCCCGTCGTGGTCTCGGGGCTGCCGAACATCACGCCGATCTTCATGCGGATCTGGTTGATGAAGATCACCATGCACTTCGAGCGCGAGATCGAGCCGGTCAGCTTGCGCATCGCCTGGCTCATCAGCCGCGCCTGAAC
Source organism: Albimonas marina (assembly GCF_029223255.1). Classification (GTDB taxonomy): domain Bacteria; phylum Pseudomonadota; class Alphaproteobacteria; order Rhodobacterales; family Rhodobacteraceae; genus Albimonas. The sequence continues at coordinate 492,418 of NZ_JARHUC010000003.1, read as the reverse complement.
GCCGACCGAGCTGTCGCCCATGTCGCCCTCGAGCTCCGAGCGGGGCGTGAGGGCCGCGACCGAGTCGACCACCACCACCGAGACCGCGCCCGAGCGCACCAGCGTGTCGGTGATCTCGAGCGCCTGCTCGCCGGCGTCGGGCTGGGAGATCAGCATCTCGTCCACGTCCACGCCCAGCTTGCGGGCGTAGGTGGGGTCGAGCGCGTGCTCGGCGTCGACGAAGGCGCAGATGCCGCCCTTGCGCTGCTCTTCCGCGATGACGTGCAGCGCCAGCGTGGTCTTGCCCGAGCTTTCCGGCCCGTAGATCTCGATGATGCGGCCCTTGGGCAGGCCGCCGATGCCCAGAGCGATGTCGAGCCCGATCGAGCCCGTCGACACCGCCTCGATGTCCATCACCTGGCGTTCGCCAAGCTTCATGATGGAGCCCTTGCCGAAATTCCGCTCGATCTGGGCGAGCGCGGATTCCAGGGCTTTCTGCTTGTCCATGCCGGTCCTGCCGTTCAGCTCGAAGGTGGTCTGAGCCATGCCTGTCTCCATATGCCTCGCGGGCGAGGTCCCGTCGACTGCGACGCCGCGCTGCGCGCGGGGACGGCCTGCCCATGTTCTGCTTTTGCCCCGATCTTAACCGAGAACTTTACAAGAACATAGGCCTAAGTGGACCGACTTGAGCCAAATTGGGGGGACAGGGTTAAGGAAGCGTTTCCACCGCGCGCATCGCGTGAACCCGGCCGGGCGGACCCGGCGCGCGGGGCGAGTCGCGGGGCGGCCGGAACCGCCGCCCCGCGAAACGGCGTCACGCGTAGCGCGCGGGGCGGCCTTCCATGCCCGCCGCGATCGCCTCGAGCTGGTCGGGCTTGCCGATCAGGTCCTTCTGGAGGCGGGATTCGGCCAGCAGCGGCTCCAGCGCGCCGGCCTCCTCGTCGGCGATGTTGAGCAGCGCCTTGGCCGAGCGCAGGGCCGAGGGGCTCTTGCCCGCGATCTCGCGCGCCAGTTCGCGCGCGCGGGCCAGCGGATCCTCGGCGAGCTCGGTGACGAAGCCGTAGACCAGCGCCGCCTCGGCCTCGAACACCTCGGCGGTGTAGGTCAGCTTGCGGATCACGTCGCCGCGCGCGATGTGGCGCATCGCGGCCATGCCGCCCATGTCGGGCACCAGGCCCCACTTCATCTCCATGATCGAGAAGCGCGTGCCGGGCGCCGCGATGCGGATGTCGGCCCCGAGGCAGATCTGGAAGCCGCCGCCCAGCGCGAAGCCCTGCAGGGCGCAGACCACGGGCACGTCCAGCATCCGCCAGCCCCAGCAGGCGTTCTGCGCGACGTTGGCCGGGCCGTGGGTGCGCTCCATGATGTCCATGCCGAGCGAGCCTGCGCCGGTGTTCTTCATCCGCTCGAAGCCCGACTTGTCGAGGCCCGCGCAGAAGGCGCGGCCCTCGCCGCGCAGCACCACGCAGCGCACGCCCGACATGCCGGCGATCTTGGCCTGGGCGTCGGCGATGGCGCGCATCAGCTCCGGCGTGATGGCGTTGAGCTTGTCGGGACGGTTCAGCACGGCCTCGACGACGCCGTCCTCGGGCTCGGTGACGATCACCAGGGGCTCGGTCATGGGGGGTCTCCTCCTCGAAACGATCTGCCGGCCGGTCGGTCGCGGCCGTGTCGGGCGCCACCTTGGCGAGCGCGGACGCGAGGGGCAAGCGGCGGCCGGGGGCGCGAGGCCGCAGGGGCGCGCGGAACCGCCGCCCGAAGCCGGGCGCGACGCGGCGCGACGGCCGGCGCGCGGTCGTGCGTATCAAGCCCACGGGGTGGGAGCGCAGGCGGCCGGGCGCCCGGTCGCCGCGAAGCTGTGCGATAGAGAGGCATGATGACTGCGATTCGCCTTCCGCGCCTGCGGCGCGGCCCGCTCGCCCTGATCGTCGCCGGCCTGCTGGCGGCCTGCTCTTCCGCGCCCCCGGCCGAGCGCGCGGCGGTCTCGCCCACCGCCGGGGACTGCGCCGCGGTGGACTGGAACCGGCAGGGGGTCGAGGACGCGATGGCCGGCCGCTCCCCCACCTCGGGGCTGGCGCGCCTGTCGGGCTGTCCGCGGCTCGCCGACGCCGATGCGGCGCAGGACGACTACATGGCCGGCCATGACGAGGGGCGGGCCGCCTACTGCTCGCCCGCGAACGGCGCGCAGCTGGGCCGCTGGCGCGTGGCCCCCACGCTGGACTGCCCCGCGGCGCTGAACGGCCCCTTCCAGGCGGCCTATGCCGAGGGCCTCTCCCAGCCCGCCGAGACGCCCCCCGAGCCCGAGGCCCAGGTCGCCGAGGGCGACCGCGCCCCGGTCCGCCTGCGCCCTTACCTGTCTGTGGGCGTCGGCTCGGGCGGGTGGAGCGGCGTGTCCTGGGGCATCGGGCTGCTGTTCTGAGACCAGGCGAGGGGGCGGACCACCGCCCTGCCCCCCTGCGCCGCCCGCTCGGCCAGGCCGCGGCCGCCGCTCTCGCGGCTGGTCAGGCCCCGGCCCGCGGGACGCGCGCCCCCGCCCGCGGCCGGGCGCACGCCTCCGGGCTTCGCCAGCCCCTCCAGAACCTCCAGCGGGGACAGCGACTTCTCCTTCAACCCCGAGCGGGGCATGGCGTAGATCCGCCGCGTCGCCTCGACCAGCACCGCGCCGCCGAGGCGCTGCGCGTCCAGGCGCCGGCCCGCTCCCTCCCACAGCCGATGGGTCTTGAGCCAGTAGCGCCGGTGCGAGGGCGGACCGTAGAGCGCGGCCTCGGTCCGCTCCGGCGCGAAGTCGTGGCTGCGCAGCGTCGCCTCCAGCTGGCTCGCGGAATAGGGGCGGCCGTGGCCAAAGGGCGTGGCGTCGGAACGCGCCCACATTCCGGTGCGGTTGGGGGCGATGACGATGGCCTTGCCCTCGGGCGCCAGCACCCGGTGCATCTCCTCGAGCAGCGCGCCGGGCCGCTCCGAGGTCTCGAGCGCATGGGCCACGATCAGCCGGTCCACCTGGCCCGCGGTCAGCGGCCAGTGGGTCTCGTCGGTGAGGACCGAGGCGTTGGGCCCCTCCGGCGGCCAGCGGCATACGCCCTGGGGGGCGGGCATCAGGCAGATGACGCGGGCGGCCTCCTTCAGGAAGGGGCGCAGCAGGGGAGCGGCGAAGCCGAAGCCCGCCACCGTCTCGCCGGAGACGTCGGGCCACAGGGCCCGGATCGCGTCCTGCAGGCTGCGCTGGGTGGCGCGCCCGAGGGGGGTGCGGTAGTAGAACCGCCTCAGATCGATCACATCCAGGTGCATCGCGCGCCCTTTTTCCGCCCTCGCCCTAGGTGCAGGGTGCGCCTCGACGCCCGAAATGCAAGAGACGGAGCCCTACAATGCCGCTTGAAGTCCAGGTGATCCCCTGTCTGCAGGACAACTACGGCTATCTGCTGCACGAGACGGAGCAGGACGTCTGGGCCGTCGTCGACGCGCCGGACGCCGAACCGCTGCACAAGGCCATCGAGGCTGCGGGCGGCCGCCTGGACCTGATCCTGGTGACCCATCACCACGCCGACCACATCCAGGGCATCCCGGACCTGGTCTCGGCCTACGGCGCCAAGGTGATCGGCCACGCCAAGGACGCCGAGCGCCTGCCCGCGCTGGACGTCGCGGTGAACGAGGGCGACGTGATCGAGGTGGGCGCCGCGAAGGCGAAGATCCTCGACGTCTCCGGCCACACCCTCGGCCATATCGCCTTCTGCTTCGAGGACGCGAAGATCGCCTTCACCGCGGACAGCCTGATGGCGCTCGGCTGCGGGCGGGTGTTCGAGGGGACCTACGCCCAGATGTGGGAGAGCCTGAAGAAGCTGATGGCGCTCGCCCCCCAGACCCAGGTCTACTCGGGCCACAACTACGGCGCCGCCAACGGCCGCTTCGCGATGTCGATCGAGCCGGAGAACGCCGACCTCAAGGCCCGCATCGAGGCGATCGCCCGGGCCGACGCGGCCGGCGAGCCGATCGTCCCCGTCACGCTGGCCGAAGAGCTCGCCACCAACCCGTTCCTGCGGGCGACCGAGGCCTCGGTCGCGGCGAACGTGGGCCTCGCGGGCGCCGAGCCCGGGGCGGTCTTCGCCGAGGTGCGCAAACGGAAGGACGAATTCTGAGCGGTCTCGAGCGGGCGGGCGAGGCGCGCGACGGGCGCGCCCGCCGCCGGGCGCGGCGCGCGCGGCGCGAAGCCGTGGGCCTGCGCCCTCCCCTCCACCGGATGCCGCGCATCCGCCGCATGGGCCGCAGCGGCGACGACAGTCCCGCGCACAGCCTGTGGGGCTACCTGATCCGCATGAGCGGCCCGCACCAGGCGGGCCTGTGCGTGCTGGCGGTGCTGGTGGCGCTGCTCGACCTCGTGCCGGTCGAGCTTCAGCGCCGCCTGATCGACGACGCCATCACGCCCGGCGACGTGGGCCTGCTGTGGACGCTGGCGATGATCTACGCGGGCGTCGCGGTGACCCAGCAGGTCCTGAAGCTGGGCCTGCGGATGTACCAGGGCTGGATCTCCGAGAGCGCCATCGTCCACACGCGGCGCCACTCGCTGAAGATGCGGGTGCGCTCCACCGCCAAGGACGAGGAGGACGAGGGCCACGGCGTCTCGGCGGTGGTGCTGGGCTCCGAGATCGACCGGCTGGGCGGCTTCGTGGGCACCGGCGTCTCCGACGCCTGCGCCAATTTCGCGATGCTGGTCGGGGTCTTCGCCTACATGACCTGGACCCAGCCGGAGCTGGCGCTGGTCTCGGCCGCGCTTCTGGCCCCGCAGGCGCTGGCCGCGCCCCTGCTGCAGGGGCGGCTGAACCGGCTGATGAGCGTGCGCTTCCGCCTGCTGCGCACGCTGGGCGCGCGGGCGGGCGAGACCAAGGCCGCGCAGGGCCGGGTCGGGCGGCTGCTGCCGCGGATCTACGGCAACCGGCTGGCGATCTACCTGGTGAAGTACGGGATGAAGGGCATCCTGAACCTGCTCAACCAGCTCGGCCCCCTCGCCGCGCTCGGCTACGGCGGCTGGCTGGTCACGCAGGGCGAGACCACGGTCGGCGTGGTGGTGGCCTTCGTGTCGGCCTTCCAGCGCCTGTCGGCCCCGCTGCGTCAGCTGCTGACCTTCTACCGCGCCTGGCAGCAGGCCCGCGTCCAGCACGACCTGGTGGCCGGCTGGATGTCCGGCGGCTCCAACGGCGCCGGCGGCGCCTGACCCGCGCCGCCGCGCTCCCGCCTCGCCCCCTGCCCGCCCCCGCGCCGTCCGCCCCGCCCCAGGCGCCCCGGCGCGACGCCGGCGCCCCTCGCGAAGCGCCTGTTCTCCGGAGCCGTCTCTCGCGGATGCCGTAAAGAGCGACTCGTCCCCGCCGGTCAGGGATCGCGGAGCGACCCCGCGCTTGCGCGGGGCTTGTCCTTGACCGGCGGGGGCGAGTCGCTCAGGCATCCATCAGCGAGAGACGGCTCCGGAGGACAGGCGCGGGCTTGTTCTTTGGTGAGTCAGGAGCCCGCCGGAGGCTCCCGCCCGGCCTAACCCGGGCGCGCCGCCTGCAAGAGGCCCAAGCCCGCCCGCAGGGCGCCTCCGTCCTCCTTCGCTCCCAACGCCCACCGTAATCCTGACGGCCGCAGAGCGCCGCCCCGCGCCCGACAAGGATCTTGACGCGCGCCTTCATTTCGATAATTCTGGAATCATGAGAACGACGCCCGAACCCGACGCGCTCGACGCGCCCGCCCCCGAGGCCGCCGCCCAGGCCTTCGCCGCCCTCGGCTCCGAGCCGCGGCTGGAGGTGATCCGCACCCTGGTGCGCGCCGGTCCCGCCGGCCTGCCCGTCGGCGCCCTGCAGGAGCGGCTGGGCATCGCCGCCTCGACGCTCTCGCACCACCTTCGCTTCCTCGCCGCCGCCGGGCTGCTGAGCCAGGAGCGGCAGGGCCGCTCGCTGATCTGCCGGGCGAGCTTCGCCAACATTTCCGCCCTCGTCGGCTTCCTGCAGCGCGAATGCTGCGCCGATGCGGGCGGGCCCGACGCCCATTCCCACGCGGGCTGCCTGAGCCCGATCGACGGAGCCGAGAGATGACCGAGCTCGCCCTGCGCACCGCCGACGCGTTCTGGAGCCGCCTGCGCGGCCTCGACCGCGTCTGGATCCTGATCGCCCTCACGGCGGTCGCGACCGCCCTGCTCGCGCCTTCGGAGGCGCCGGCGGTCTTCGACATCGCCGTCTCCTCGTTCCTGTCCACCCTGCCCTTCATCGCCGTCGCGGTGGGGCTGGTGGCCTGGCTGAAGGCGACGGGGGCCGAGGCGATCGTGGCGCGCGCCTTCCAGGGCCGCGAGATCCGCATGATCGTGCTGGCCGCCCTGGTCGGCGGGCTCGCGCCGTTCTGCTCGTGCCAGGTGATCCCCTTCATCGCCGGGCTGCTGGCGCTGGGGGCGCCGGTCTCGGCGGTGATGGCCTTCTGGCTCTCCTCGCCGCTGATGGACCCGGCGAGCTTCATGATCACCGCGGGCGCGCTGGGCTGGCCCTTCGCCGTCGGCAAGGCGGTGGCGGCGGTGGGCATCGGCCTGGGCGGCGGGCTGCTGACCGCGGGCGCGATGCGCGCCGGCCTCTTCGCGAGCCCGCTGAAGCCGACCGCGCCCTCGGGCGGCTGCGGCTGCGGCTCGCCCTTCAAGGGCAAGCCGGTGTGGAAGTTCTGGGAGGTCGAAAAGCGCCGCGCCACCTTCCGCAAGGAGGCCGCGACCAACGCCCTCTTCCTGGTGAAGTGGATGGCGCTCGCCTACCTGCTCGAGGGGCTGATGATCCGCTTCATCCCGGCCGAGGCGGTGGGGGCGCTCGCCGGCGGCGAGGGGCCGCTGCCCATCGTGGTCGGCGCGCTGGTGGGCATGCCCGCCTATCTCAACGGCTACGCGGCCCCGCCGCTGGTGGCGGCGCTCGTCTCCCAGGGGATGAGCGCGGGGGCGGCGATGGCGTTCCTCACGGCGGGCGCGGTCTCCTGCATCCCGGCGATGGCGGCGGTGTGGTCGCTGGTGCGCCTGCCGGTCTTCGCGACCTACGTGGCCCTGGGCCTGGGGGGCGCGGTCGTCTCGGGGATGATCTTCTCGCTCTTCGCCTGACGCCGCCCCAACCGGGGCCGATCGAGGGGGGGCCGCGCCGACCGCGCGGCCCCCTTCGCACGTCAGGCCCGGTGCGCCTGCAGCAGGACCAGCACCGTCATCACCTCCAGCCGCCCCAGAAGCATCCCCAGCGAGAGCAGCCACTTGGCCGAGTCGGGCAAGGAGGCGAAGGAGCCTGCGGGCCCGATCACGTCGCCGATCCCGGGCCCTACGTTCGCCAGCGCCGTCGCCGCCCCGCTGACGGCGGTGTCGATGTCGAGCCCGAGCAGCCCCAGCGCCATGGCCAGCACCAGGAAGGTCATCAGGAAGAACACGCAGAACGCCATCACCGAGCTCAGCGTGGCGTCGTCGACGGGCCGCCCCTCGAAGCGCACGGTCTGCACCGAGTGGGGGCTGTGCACCCGCCTGACGGCCGCGAACAGCGCCTTGGTGGCGATGATGATGCGCATCGACTTCAGCCCGCCGGACGTCGAGCCGGTGCAGCCCCCGAAGCAGGTGATGATCAGGAACAGCGCCATCGGCGCCGGCCCCCACAGCATGTAGTCGGTGTTGGCGAAGCCGGTGGTGGTCACCAGGCTGACCACGTTGAAGGCCGACAGGCGCAGCGCGTCCAGCGGCGCCTCGGCCCGCTCCACCGCCAGCCAGGCGGCGACGGCGAGGATGATGACCGCCAGCGAGCCGACGTAGATCCGCACCTGCTCGCTGTCGAAGGTCCGCCGCGTCCAGCCGCGCAGGTACCAGATGAACGGCAGGCTGCCCGAGAGCATGAAGACCACCGCCACCCACTGGATCGCGGGCGTGTCGTTGTAGTGCCCCAGCGACGCGTCGTGGGTCGAGAAGCCGCCCGTCGAGACGGTGGTCATCGCGTGCATCAGCGCCTCGAAGTCGCCCATGCCGCACAGCTCGTAGGCCATCATGCAGGCCAGCGTCAGCAGCAGGTAGACGAAGGCGGTGCCGGTGGCGAAGCGCCCGGCGGAGGCGAACTCCTTCTCCGCCTTGTCCGAGGATTCGGAACGGTAGAGCTGCATGCCCCCGACCCGCAGCGCCGGCAGCACCGCGATGCCCATCACGATGATCCCCACGCCGCCCAGCCATTGCAGGATCGAGCGCCAGGCGAGCAGCCCGCGCGGCTGCGCGTCCAGCCCCGACAGCACGGTCGAGCCGGTGGTGGTCAGGCCCGACATCGACTCGAAATAGGCGTCGGTGAAGCTGATCCCGCCCACCAGCATGGGCATCGCGCCCGCGGCGGCGGCGGTGATCCAGGCGGTGGTGGTCATGGCGAAGGCGTGGCGCGGCCGGAACCCCGGCCGCCCGCCCCGCGCGGCGGCCGCGACCAGCGCGCCGACGGCGACCGTCAGGAAGGCCGCCTCGACGAAGGGACCGTCGAGCCGGCCGTCGACGGCGGCGGGCGCCAGCATCAGCACGCCCATCAGGGCGAAGATGACGCCGTTGGTGAAGAGGACGAGCTGCAAGGGGAGGCGGGGGGCTTGGGATCCGCGGCCGAAAGCGGACGCGCGCCGGACGCTAGGCAATTCGCGCGCGCCTGTCCATGCGGCCCTCCGCGCGGAGGGCTCGCCGGACCGCCGCGAAGCGCGCCGCGCAAAAGAAAAGGCCACGCGATCCGCGTGGCCCTTGCTAGTTCAGATATCCGCACGGGGGCCTAATTGCCCGCTGGCGAACCTACGCTCTGTTACGGCGGCGACCCTGGGGAGGGGCTCGTCGCCTATTGGCACACTACGCTGAGCTGGGGTCAACGCTCACGCAACTGATGCGGGACTCAACATAGAGGAGAGCGGGCTGTCGTCAAGCGTTCATGTTCCCATACGAATGCGGAATCGTATTTCATTACAGGATCATACCGCCGTCCACGGTCAGCGTCTGGCCGAATATGTAGCTCGCCAGGGGAGAAGCGAGGAACAGCGCCGCCCCCGCCATGTCCTCCGGCTCGCCCATCCGGCCGGCCGGAATTCCGGCCAGCGCGCCGGCCCGACGGTCGGGATTCTCGGTCGTCACCTTGGTCAACTTGGTGGCCACCAGACCCGGCGCGATGCCGTTCACGCGGATGCCCTCGGGCGCCCAGGCCTGGCCCAGCGTGCGGGTCAGACCGACCACCCCGGCCTTCGAGGCGGCGTAGGCCGGGTTCCCCTTGGCGGCGTGGTAGGCGACGATCGAGCTGACCAGGATCAGCGAGCCCTTCGCCTCCGAGAGCATGGGGCGGAACTTCACCGCGCAGGCCATCATCGAGTTCAGGTTCACGTCGACCACGCGCTGGAAGCCCGCCATCTCGAACTCGCCGCGCTTGTAGATCACGGTGCCCTGGCAGGCGACGAGGACGTCGAGCCGCTCGAAGGCCGGCTCCACCGCCTCGACCGCGTCGAAGTCGGCGGCGTCGACGCCCTGGTAGTGCAGGCCCGTCAGGTCCGAGCCCTCGACGCCCGCATAGTCCTCGGCCGAGGGGCGGGTGCCCCAGACATGGACCTCGGCGCCGCAGCGGCGGAACCCGTGGGCCACGCCGTTGCCGATGCCGCTCGAGCCGCCGACCACGAGGACGGTCCTGCCGGTGAAATCCAGGGGGGAGTCGATCATGCGCATGGCTCCTTTCACGCGTCCCAGGCCGAGGCGAGCGCGGGGCGCGCCTTCAGCCGCTCGACATAGGCCGACAGGTTCGGGCGCCCTGCCCGGTCGGTCAGCCGCGACGAGGCCACGATGCAGGCGTGGCCGCACATGATGTCGGCGGCCGAGAACTCGCCGGCCAGGAACTCGCGCCCCTCCAGCCCCTGCTCGACCGCGTCCAGCATCCGGCCCAGCAGCTTCTCGGCGCGCATCACGTTCACCGGGTTGCGCTTGTCCTCGGGCAGCAGGATCGTCTCGACCACCAGCGTGTTCACCGGGGGCATGATCATGCCCTCCGCATAGTGGAACCACTGGAGGTAACGGGGGAAGTCCTCGGACTCGACCGCGGGCTTCAGCTTGCCCTGCGCGTGGCGCGCGAGGATGTATTCCACGATCGCCCCGGATTCGTAGAGGCTGACCTCCCCGTCGTGCAGAACCGGCACCCGGCCCAGCGGATGGCTCTTGGCCAGCTCCGGCCCGCGCATGGCCGGATCGCCCAGCTTGTAGCGCTCCAGCTCGTAGTCCAGGCCCAGTTCGTTGAGCAGCCAGACGACTCTGACCGCCCGCGTGTTGGGGGCGTAGCAGACTTTCATGAGGGTCCTCCCGGTCCGCCGCCGCTTGCGCGCGGCGCGTCGCGGGCAGCCTAACGACCGGCAGGCAGGCCGTCCACGTCCCGCGAGGCGGGACGCGGAGTGCCGCCGGGAAGACGCCGCGCGCTCAGCCGGCGGCGCGCGCCGCCTCGGCCGCGGTCCGGATCGCGGCGATGTTGTCGCGATAGGGCTTGGGGTTGGCGACCGAGCCGCCCTTGAACACCGCCGAGCCCGCGACCAGCACGTCCGCGCCGGCCTCGGCCACCAGCGGCGCGGTCTGGGGCGTCACGCCGCCGTCGATCTCGACATGCACCGGACGGTCGCCCAGCATCTCGCGCAGGCGGCGGATCTTGGGGATCTGCGAGCTGATGAACTTCTGCCCGCCGAAGCCGGGGTTCACCGTCATCACGCAGACCAGGTCGATGCGGTCCAGCACGTATTCGATCGCCTCCGCCGGGGTGGCGGGGTTCAGCGCCACGCCCGCCCGGCAGCCCAGCTCGCGGATCGCCTGCAGGGTGCGATCCAGGTGGGGGCCGGCCTCGACATGGGCGGTGATCACGTCGGCGCCCGCCTCGGCGAAGGCCTGCAGGTAGGGGTCGACCGGCGAGATCATCAGGTGCACGTCCATCATCCCCGTCACGTGCGGGCGCAGGGCGCGCACCATGTCGGGGCCGAAGGTCAGGTTGGGCACGAAGTGGCCGTCCATCACGTCCACGTGGATCCAGTCGGCGCCCGCGGCCTCGGCCGCGCGGCACTCGGCCCCGAAATTGGCGAAATCCGCGGCGAGGATCGAGGGCGCGATCTTGATGGGAAGGTCGGCGGTCATGGAGCGGCTCCGGCTGCGCGCGTCTGCGTCTGGGCGTCGATGGCGAGGGGCGCGCTCGCCTTATCGCGCGCCCGATCCCGCGTCCAGAGCGCGCGGCGCGCAGGCGTCCCGGCGCGCGTTCCATGACGTCTACGTGAGGGTGCGGGACCCCCGGCTTGACCCCGACACGACGCGCTGCCTGATTGACGGCAGGATTTCCGCCGGAGACGCGTCTTGACCTCGCACCACCCCGTCCACCCCGCAGCCCCGCGCAAGTTCGCCGACCCCGACGTGACCGCGAAGGGCGAGCCTAGGGCCTCGGTGGCGCTGGGGCGGCCGCGGACGCTGTGGTTCAACACCGGCACGCTGTGCAACATCGAGTGCGCCGCCTGCTATATCGAGAGCTCGCCCACCAACGACCGGCTGGTCTACCTCTCGACCGAGGAGGTCGAACGCTTCCTGGACGAGGCGCAGGCGCTCGGCTGGCCGCTGGAGGAGGCGGGGTTCACCGGCGGCGAGCCGTTCCTCAACCCCCAGGCCCCCGCGATGATCGAGGCGGCGCTGACCCGCGGCCTCTCGGTCCTGGTGCTGACCAACGCCATGCGCCCGATGATGCGCCCCTCGGTGCAGGCCGCCCTGCGCCGGCTGATCGAGGCGCATGGCGCGCGCCTGACCTTCCGCGTCTCGCTCGACCACCCCGAGGCCGGCCCCCATGACGCAGAGCGCGGCCCCGGCGCCTTCGCAGCCGCGCTCGAGGGCCTGCGCTGGCTGCGCGACGCGGGCGCCCGGATCGCCGTCGCCGGGCGGCTGTGGGAGGGGCGCGAGCCCGACCTGCGCGCCCGCTTCGCCGCCCTCTTCGCCGCCGAGCGCCTGCCGATCGACGCCGCCGACCCCGCGGCCTGCGTGCTGTTCCCCGAGATGGACGAGGCCGCCGAGCCGCCCGAAATCACCACCGCCTGCTGGGGCATCCTGAACAAGCGCCCGGAGGAGGTGATGTGCGCCTCCTCGCGCATGGTGGTGCGCCGCAAGGGCTCGGCCCGCGCCTCGGTCGCGGCCTGCACGCTGCTGCCCTACGCCGAGGGCTTCGACATGGGCGAGACGCTGGCCGAGGCCTCGGCCCCGGTGAAGCTCAACCACCGCCACTGCGCGACCTTCTGCGTGCTGGGCGGGGCGAGCTGCTCGGCCTGAGGCCGCTGGACGCGCCGGGAAACGACGAAGGGCGGCCGCAGGGGCCGCCCTTCCGACGTCTGCGCAATGGCCGGGGTCAGGCCGATGCGCGCCGACGGCGGACCGCGAAGAGACCGAGCAACCCGACCGGCAGCAAGGCCGCGGTCGCCGGAAGCGGGATTTGGGGCGCGGTCAGGGGATCGTTCGGCTGAAGGAACGTCGTGCTCGGATTGTTGGTGCCGAGCAAGGCCCACTGGTCGGCGCCCGCGCTCGAACTCACCACCGACTGCTTCCAGCGGAAGGTGAGCTCGCTGTTGCCGTTGAAGACGACCGGACCGCCCGCCGCCGCTTCGCCGGCGGCGACGATCACCCTGGTCGGGATATAGAGGACCGCGTCGACGCCCGAGCCCAGCGGCTTCTGGGTCTGCTCGCAGGTCGCGCACTCGGTCGAATTCGGGTTGAGGACGATCCGCTCGAACGTGTCGTAGGTGTTCGGCGCCAGCTCCCAGACCACGATGTCGTCGATCATGACCGAGATCTGGACGATGCCCATGCGGATGCGTCCCTGACCGCTCTGGTTCAGGTCGTAGCCGAGCTGAAGGCCGCCGTTCAGGAAACCCGCGTTGGTGAGGGAGTAGCTCTCGGACGAACTCCAGTAGCCCGTGAGCGGGTCGGCGGGGTCCGGGGACGTGGCGGTGAAGATCTTCTCCCGGAACGCCAGGTTGCCGAAGTCGTTGGGACTGTACCCTGCGTTCGTTCCATTCACCGAAAGGCCGGCGAATTTCACGCCGCCGCCCAGACCATAGTTGTCGACGGCCGAGTCGACGTAGACCGGAAAGCTCTCGACCGGCACGGTCGCAGCCGCGGCAAAGGTTCCTGACGCGCATGCAGCCGCAGCTGCGAGCGCGAGGACGCGTCGCTTAAACATAATACAGACCCCGTTCTGGAGGCGGATCCCCATCCGCTTTCCAAGTTATGAATATAAAGTTAAAATACCTTGATCGCAAACAAAAACTTCGGCCGGTGGATACGATTGGATTCAGAGCGTTACGCGGCGATCTGCGGCGCTCTTGCCGAACCGGCGGAGACCCAGGCTGCACCGCCGCTCAGGCGGCGGCGCCTCCGCGCCGGCGACGGCTCAGCACCCCGAGCGCCGCAAGACCGCCGACCAGCAGCAGGGCTGGGGCCGGCAGCGGGGTCGGCAGCGGCTGGGTCGCCGAGGAGCCGTCGCCGAACGGGTCGGCGCCCGCGACGTAGACGCTGATGTGGCTGATCGCGTACTTGCCCAGCGAGCGGGCATATTCGCCGAACAGCACGTCGGGCTGCAGAAGGAACATCACCACGTTCCCCGGAGAGCCGGCCTTCTCGGCCTGCTTGGCGCTGCCGCTCTTGAACAGGATCACCGCGCTCGACCACTGGTCCCACAGCGTGTCGTCGAACGAGAACGCCCCGCCCTCGCCGTCGCCGTCCACGGTGAAGCCGAAGCCGCGGCCCTCGTAGCCGCGCGAGCTCACGTCGTACTTCGCGACCTGCGTCCAGCCGTCGATCGAAAACGCGGTCTGCTCGTCGAGGGTCTCGGCCTTGTCGTTCTCCGCGTCCAGAACCTGGCAGTCGAGGCTGAAGCCGGAGGCGTCGCCGGCGTAGTTGACGTGCGCGCAAGGCAGGGTCGAGGCGGTGGCGGCCCGGGCGTCGCCGCCCGAGAGGAGAACGAGGCCCGCCAGAGCCGGCATGAATGCAAAAGACACCCTGCGCGCGAGACGCGCGAGACGACGCAACGACACCATCTATTTGATCCTTCGACCCCAGCGAAGATCGAGCCGGTCCCCAGGCCTCGATCGTTCATGCAGCGTTCAGGCTGCCTGGGACCCCACATAGGGGGTGTTTCGATACGGATCAACTCGGAAAATGCGATCTGCTAAAACGTTTTTCCGATACGCTGCGAAACTAACGCGAACGTCACTTGCGGCGCTCCAATCCCGCATCAAGCGTATCGCGGAGCGCCTCCGGAGAAACGTTTCTGGTCACGAATGCATCGCCGATTTCCCGGGCGAGAATGAAGGTCGGTATGCCGGCCTTAACTTTCTTGTCCTGGGACATGAGCGAGATCAGCCCGTCCGAATCAGGCAGCTCGCCGGGGATGTCCTCCAGCCCCGCGCGCATCCCCATGGCGCGGAAGTGGGCGGCCACCCGGCCGGGCGTCTCCTGCGGGCAGAGGCCCAGGCGCGCCGAGAGCTCGAAGGCGAGCTGGCAGCCGATCGAGACCCCCTCCCCGTGCAGGAGGCGCGCGGAATAGCCCGTCGCCGCCTCCAGCGCATGGCCGAAGGTGTGGCCCAGGTTCAGGAGCGCGCGGTCCCCGGTCTCGGTCTCGTCGCGCGCGACGATCTCGGCCTTCATCTCGCACGACCGGCGCACGGCCCGGATCCGCGCGGCCACGTCGCCCGCGGCCAGCGCGGCGCCGCCGCCGGCCTCCAGCCACTCGAAGAAGGCCGCGTCGCCCAGCAGGCCGTATTTCACCACCTCGGCGTAGCCCGCCAGCAGCTCCCGCTCGGGCAGCGTCTCCAGCGCGTCGGTGTCGGCGAGCACCAGGCGCGGCTGGTGGAAGGCGCCGATCAGGTTCTTGCCGTGGGGCGAGTTCACGCCGGTCTTGCCCCCCACCGCGCTGTCGACCTGCGCGAGCAGCGTGGTCGGCACCTGCACGAAGCCCACGCCCCGGCGCAGGATGGCGGCGGCGAAGCCCGCGAGGTCGCCGATCACGCCCCCGCCCAGCGCGATCACCAGGTCCGCCCGCTCGACCTTCTGCGCCAGCAGCCACTCGACGGTGCGGCCCAGGTCCGCCCAGTTCTTGGTCGCCTCGCCCGGCGGCAGCGCCAGCGCCTCGATCTCGACGCCCGAGGCGGCCAGCCCCTCGCGCAGCGGCTCCAGCCAGCGGGCGGCGACGGTCTCGTCGGTGACGACCACGGCGCGCGGACGCGGGAGCAGGGGGGCGATGAACTCGCCCGCGCGCGCGATCAGGCCCGGGCCGATCTCGATCTTGTACGAGCGCTCGCCCAGCGCGACGTCCACGGTCTCCCGCATGGTGGTGTCCCCTGCCCTGTGTTCGTGGGTCCCGGTCCCGCCGGGATCAGATCGGTTGCGCCTCGCCCCGGGCGGCCAGCGCCTCGAGGATGCGCGCGACGACGGCCTCATGCCGCTCGCCGGCGTGGCTGTCCACCGTCACGTCGGCCTCGGCGTAGACGGGATAGCGCACCGCCATCAGGTCGCTCAGCGTCTTGCGCGGGTCGCCGGTGGCGAGCAAGGGGCGCGTGGCGCCGCCCTTCTTCATCACCCGCCCCAGCAGCGTGTCGAGCTCGGCCCGCAGCCAGCAGACCGTCGCCCCCCGCTCGCGGATCGCCTCGCGGGTCAGGGCGTTCATCCAGGCCCCGCCGCCGGTGGCGATGATCTGGGGGCCGCGCTCCAGCAGGCGGGAGATCACCCGCCGCTCGCCGTCGCGGAATTCCGGCTCGCCGTACTGGGCGAAGATCTCGGGGATGGTCATGCGGGCGGCGCGCTCCACCTCCTCGTCGCTGTCGACGAAAGGGGTGGCGAGGGTCGCCGCCAGCCGCCGCCCGACCGAGGTCTTGCCCGCGCCCATCAGCCCGATCAGCACCACCGGCTTCGCCAGCCGCCAGGTCGGCGCGCCGGCAACGCCCGCGTCCGCGCGATCGTCGGAGGCGGGGTCGGAGGCGGCGTCCGGCCGGGAGATGGGTTCGGGCGTGGTCATCGTCTCGGGGTCCAGTCCCGGCCGCGGTTCGGCCGGGCGCGTTGCGGGGGCCGGGCGCGCCCTGTAGAGTGCGCGCCGAGGCGGAGCCGGGCCTCTTTACGTCAGCGCGGAGCGCGGCGCAAAGGGCCGGCTGACCGTCGCGGCCGGACCGGAGCGCGAGAGGGTCGCGTCCCGGGCCCTGGGGCGGGCGACAAGACCTGCCGGAGGACGCGCCGCGCGGTCGAATCGGACGCAACAGGCGGATCCGGGCGGCGCCCGGCGGAGCAGGCATGTCGGTGGTCTTCAGATACCTTCTTTACCTCGTGCTGCTGGCGGCGGCGGGTTTCGCCGTCTACGCGGCCATCGCGGATCTGCCGGCGCCGGTGCGCGAGATCGCCGTGCCCGCGCCCCCGCCCAACGGCTGAGCATGACCGCCCGCCCCCGCGAGCCGCTGCGCGCCTTCCTCGAAGCGCTGCAGGCCGAGCGCGGGGCGGCGGCGAACACGCTCGCCGCCTACGCGCGCGACCTCCAGGACCTGGCGGAATTCGCCGGCCCCGACTGGCCCGACGCCGGTCGGGAGGTGCTGGAGGCATGGATGGTCGATCTCGAGGCCCGCGGCCTTGGCCAGGCGACCCGGGCGCGGCGGCTGTCGGCGGCGCGCCAGTTCTACCGCTTCTCGCTGTCGGAAGGCTGGCGCGAGGACGATCCCGCCGCGCGCCTCTCCGGCCCCGGCGCCTCCCGCCGCCTGCCCAAGACGCTGAGCGAGGCGGAGGCCGAGGCGCTGCTCGCCGCCGCCCGCGAACCGACGCGGGAGACGGAGGCGGCGAAACGCGACGCCCTGCGCCTCGCCTGCCTGATGGAGCTGCTCTACGCCACCGGCCTGCGGGTCAGCGAGCTCGTCTCCCTGCCCGTCGCCGCGGTGCGGGGCGATCCGCGCATGGTGCTGGTGCGCGGCAAGGGCGGGCGGGAGCGGATGGTGCCCCTCTCGCCGCCCGCGCGGCGGATGCTGGCCGCCTGGCTGTCGGTGCGCGACGCGACGCCGGCCTGGAAGGGCTCGGCCTTCCTGTTCCCCTCGCCGGGCAAGGCGGGCCACGTCACCCGCCAGCGCATGTGGCAGCTGATCCAGGCGCTGGCGGCGCGCGCGGGGATCGACCCGGCCCGCGTCTCCCCCCACACCCTGCGCCACGCCTTCGCGACGCACCTGCTGGCGCACGGGGCGGACCTGCGCTCGATCCAGCAGCTGCTGGGCCACGCGGACCTCTCGACCACTGAGATCTACACCCACGTCCTCGACGCGCGCCTGAAGGAGCTGGTGCTGACCCACCACCCCCTGGCGCAGGGCTGAGGCGCCCCGCGGCCGCGCGCCCGCCGGGCGGAAACGGAACGGGCCGCCCCGTCGCCGGGGCGGCCCGCCCGCAATCGCGATCCGCGGCCGTCAGGTCATGGCGGGCGAGGCCGAGACCACGCGCACGGGCTGGGGGAAGACGCTCAGCACCTCCTTCACCCGCTCCTCGGTCACGTCGGATTCGGCGGGGCTGACCACGCTGACCAGGCCCAGCTTCTTGTCCTCGATCACCTGGATCGTGGCGGTGATGCCCGCCGCGGCCAGGGTCTCGCCGTGGATGCGCCGGATCGCGCTCTTGCGCAGGTCGGGCTTGAAGATCTTGCCCACCGCGGTCTTGGGGATCTCGTCCATCAGCTCGATGTAGCGGGGATGGGCGGCGCGCTCGTGCACGTGCTCGATCGCCCACTCCTGCAGTTCCTCGACCGTCACGTTGGAGCCGGCCGCGAGCTCGACATAGGCCGCGGGCACCTCGCCGGAATGGGCGTCGGGCTGGCCGATGGCGCCCACGAAGGCGACGGCGGGGTGCTTGGCCAGCGCCTCCTCGATCTCGGCGGGGTCGATGTTGTGGCCGCCGCGGATGATCAGGTCCTTGGCGCGGCCGGTGATCCACAGGTAGCCGTCGGCGTCGACGCGGCCCAGGTCGCCGGTGCGCAGCCACTTCTCGTCGGCGAACAGCCCGACGTTGCGCGCGGCCTCGAGATACGTCTGCCCCGGACGCACGCCGGGGTTGGAGACGCAGATCTCCCCGATCTCGTCGGTCGCGCAGTCCTTGGTCACGTTCCCCGCGGCGTCGAAATGCAGGATCCGCACCTCGGTGTAGGGGAAGGAGAGCCCGACCGAGCCCACCTTGCGCTCCCCGTCCTTGGGGTTGCAGGAGACGAGGCAGGTCGCCTCGGTCATCCCGTAGCCCTCCAGGATCTTCACGCCCGTCGCCTCCTCGAACTTGTCGAAGAGCCCCCGCGGCAGGGGGGAGGAGCCGCAGAGCGCGTAGGTGACCGAGGAGACGTCCGCGTTCACCGGCCGCTGCATCAGCGCGCCGGCGGCCGTGGGCACCACGATCATCAGCGTGGCCTTCCAGCGCTCGACCAGCTTCCAGAAATTGTCGAAGACGCCGTCGCCGCGATAGCCCGCGGGCGTGGGCATCACCATGTGCGCGCCCGACATGATGCAGGCCATCCAGATCGGATAGGCCGCGAAGACGTGGAACATCGGCAGCGGGCACAGCAGCACGTCGGTCTCGCGCACCAGCATCGAGGCCGAGCACCAGCCGTTGTAGAGCATCCCCTCATGCGCGTGCTGCGCGACCTTGGGCATCCCGGTGGTGCCGCCGGTGTGGAAGCAGGCCCCGATGGAGGCCGGATCGCCGGATTCGGCGAAGGTCAGCTCGGCCGAGCGCTTGGCGATCTCGGAGTGGAAATCCAGCACCCGGGCCTTGTGCCCGCCGGCGCGCTTGGGCCGGATCAGCGGCACGATCCAGCTCAGCGGCGGCGAAAGATAGCGCTTCAGGTCGACCTCGAGCACCGCCTTCACGTTCGGCGCCAGCGCCACCGCGGCGGAGGCCTTCTCGGCCACGTCCGACTTGGGGAACGGGGCGAGCGTGACCAGCACCTTGGCGTCGAGCTCGCGCAGCAGGCCGCCCAGGCTCTCGGCGTCGAGCAGCGGGTTCAGCGGGCAGACCTTGCCCGCGGTCGCGCCGGCGACCAGCGTGATCGCGGCCTCGGTGCAGTTGGGCAGCAGGTAGGCGACAGAGTCGCCCTCGTTCACCCCCAGCTCGCGCAGCAGGTTCGCGAGCTGCGCGGACTGGGCGCGCACCTCGGCCCAGTTCATCGTCACCGCCTTGTCGGTGGGGCCCGAGGTGATCTGGAAGCTCACGGCCGGGCGGCGGGGGTGCTTCGAGGCGGTCTGCGAGACCTGCTCGTAGACGCTCCTGGCGCTCCAGCGTTCGGACAGGGGCACCTCCTCCCACCGCGCCTTGTCCTGCACCGTCGCGAACGCGCCGCTCTCGCTGACCATCCCGTCTCCTCCCTGAGACTGCCGATCCACATGATTGGTCCATCACTTGGCCGCGCGGTCGTCGCGGCGCAAGTCGAACCTGACGTAAACGGAAGCTTCGCCGGCCTCCTCCGCGGAGACTAGCCTCGATTGCGCGCCGGCTCGATGGTTTTCACGCGGCGGGAGAGCGCGGGGGCGATCACATCGGCGTCGGCGCGCACTCAGTCCGGGGCGAACTGCAGCCGCGCGAGCCGGGCGTAGAGCCCGTCGGAGGCCGCGAGCTCGGCATGGGTGCCCTCGGCCACGATGGTCCCGTGGTCGAGCACCAGGATCCGGTCGGCGCGCTTCACGGTCGCCAGGCGGTGGGCCACGACCAGGGTCGTGCGGCTCTCCGACAGGCGAGCCACGGCCTCCTGCACCAGGCGCTCGGATTCCGCGTCCAGCGCCGAGGTCGCCTCGTCCAGCAGCAGCACCGGCGCGTCGCGCAGGATCGCGCGGGCGATGGCGAGCCGCTGCTTCTGCCCGCCCGACAGCATCACCCCCCGTTCGCCCACATAGGTCTCGTAGCCCTGCGGCAGGTCGGTGATGAACTCGTGCGCGGCGGCGGCGCGGGCGGCGGCCTCGATCGCCTCGGGGGTGGCGTGGGGGGCGCCGAAGGCGATGTTGCCCGCCACCGTGTCGGCGAAGATCGCCGGATCCTGGCTGACCACCGAGAAGATGCGGCGCAGGTCTTGGCGGGTCATCTTCTGGGCGGCGGCGCCGTCGATGCGGATCTCCCCGCTCTCGGGATCGTAGAAGCGCAGCAGCAGCTGGAAGACCGTGGTCTTGCCCGCGCCCGAGGGGCCGACCAGCGCCACCGTCTCGCCCGGCTTCACGGTGAAGGAGACGTGGTCGAGGGCCGAGCGCTCGGGCCGCGAGGGGTAGCGGAAGCTGACGTCGTCGAAGACGATCTCCCCCGCCGCGGGGCTGGGCGCGGGGATCGGGGCGGCGGGCTGGGGGATCGGATCCTCGGCGTCCATCAGCTCCAGCAGCCGCTCGGTCGCGCCGGCGGCGCGCTGCAGCTCGCCCCAGATCTCGGACAGGGAGCCGGTCGCGCCGGCCACCAGGCCCGCGTAGATCAGGAACTGCACCAGCTCGCCCGCCGACATCAGCCCGTCGCGCAGGTCGGCCGCGCCGATCCACAGCACGCCCACGACGGCCGAGAACACCAGGAAGATCACCGCCGCGGTCAGGATGGCGCGCGCGAAGATGCGCTGGCGGGCGGCCTCGAAGCTCTGCTCCACCAGCCCGCCGTAGAGGCGCCGGCTCTCGTCCTCGGCGGTGTAGGCCTGCACCGTCTGGGCGGCGAGCAGCGTCTCGGAGGCGCGGGCCGAGCTGTCGGCCAGCGCCTGCTGGTTCAGCTTCGACAGGCGCCGCACCTTGCGCCCGAAGGTCAGGATCGGGATCACCACCAGCGGCACGATCAGCAGCGCGTAGGCGGTCAGCTTCGGCGAGGTCCAGAACATCAGCCCCAGCCCGCCGACCAGCAGCAGCGAGTTGCGCAACGCGACCGAGACCGAGGACGAGATCACCGACAGCAGCAGCGTGGTGTCGG
Source organism: Albimonas marina (assembly GCF_029223255.1). Classification (GTDB taxonomy): domain Bacteria; phylum Pseudomonadota; class Alphaproteobacteria; order Rhodobacterales; family Rhodobacteraceae; genus Albimonas. The sequence goes on along the minus strand of NZ_JARHUC010000003.1, from coordinate 471,504 downwards.
CGTTCAGGCGGCTGAGCACCTCGCCCGTCATCAGGCGTTCGTAGAAGGCGGGGCTCATGGCGATGACGCGGTCGTAGACGATGCGGCGCACGTCGGCGACCACCCGCTCCCCCAGCCGGGTCACCAGGTAGTAGCGCGCGGCGGTCGAGATCGCGAGACAGCCCGCGATGCCCAGCGCCGAGAGGAAGTAATAGTCCATCAGCTCGATGCGCTCGGCCCGGAAGCCGTCGACCACCCGCCCCGCCGCGATGGGCAGGATCAGGTTCAGCACGGTCGTGGTCAGCAGCATCGCCAGCGCGCCCCAGGCGATCAGGCGATAGGGCGCGAGCAGCGGCGCCAGCCGGCGGAGGCTTCCGACCGAGCGCGAGCGCGGGCGGTCCTTGGTGTCGTTCGCGTCGGCCACGGGCGCTCCCGTCTGAGGTTCGGGCGTCCGGCGCCGGGTGGCGGGACCCGGAGCGCGGGATCTTGCTCGCCCCCTCCCGGCGCAGGACGGCGCGGGGGCCGCCGGCCGGGAGCGGAGCGCGCGCTGGATACCAGCGGCGGGGGGCGGGAGCAATGCGGCCAAGGGAGGGGCCCCTCCCTGCCCCTCCGAGGCGCGCCGCCGGGAGGGGCGCGACCGTCGCCGCCCCCTCGCCTTCGCCTGCTCGCCGGAGAGGGTCCGGGCGGCGTGCGAGGAGGGCCGACGAGGTCCCCTCCCGCCGGGTTCCGGGCCGGGCTCGGCCCGCCTGCGTGACGAAAAATGCACGAGAGGCCCGTTCGGTCACGCTCCGATCACGCGGCCCGTGCGAAACATGAGTCGTCCCTACGGAATCGACGCGCCAGTCCCTGCCCGGAACGCCGCGCCGACCTTCGTCAGAGCCGGCCCTCCGCCGGCGGTCCCGCGCGCTTCTGTCCCTCGTAGGCGCGCCGGATGTCGGACCGGGACCTCCTCCCTTCCCCCGGGCGCGGGGCAAGGACGAGGTCCCGGGACGGACCCGACCCGAGGCGGCGCCGGTCAGCGCCGCTGGTCCTCCGGGGCGCGGCCTGGCGCGCCTCCCTCGCCCCCGCGGCCCCGGAGGACGACTTTTCTTCTCTCCACATCCTCCCCCCAGGCCTCCGCCGGCCGCCCCCTCGCGCCCGGTCGCCTGCATTTTCCGCGATCGCCCGGCGCTTCGCTCTCGACCCGGGCGCGGGATCGGGGCAAGGGGAATGAGGGGCGGCCGCCGCGCCGGCCCCGCGGGCCGCTTCGCCCGCCCCGCCCACGCTCCGCCGGATCTCCGTCGGCCCCGACCCCATCCCGCCCGAAGCCCGTCCCATGCGCCTGATCATCTCCTTCGCCGCCCTGCTGATGTCGGTGGCGCTCGTGCAGCTGGGCTCGGGATCCCTCGCGCCGCTGGACGCGCTGTCGGGGGCGAAGCTGGGCTTCTCGGCGGCCGAGATCGGCATGCTCGGCTCCGCCCATTTCGTGGGCTTCTTCGTGGGCTGCTGGCTGGCCCCGCAGATGACCGGCACCATCGGCCACGTGCGCGTCTTCGCGGCCTTCGCGGCCTCGGGCGCCATCGGCGCGCTGGCCCACCCGCTGTGGCACGAGCCGTGGTTCTGGGCGGTGCTGCGCATGCTGACCGGCTTCGCCGTCGCCGGCTCGGCCACCGTGATCGAGGGCTGGCTGCAGGCGCGGGTCACCAACGACACCCGCGGCCGGGTGATCGGCGTCTACCGGGTCGTCGACCTCGGCGCGGCGCTGGCGGCGCAGGCGATGATCTCGTTCCTGCCGCCCGCGACCTTCGTGAGCTACAACATCGTCGCGATGCTGTGCTGCCTGTGCCTGGTCCCCCTGACCCTGACCAGCGCGCCCGAGCCCGAGCGGCCCGAGACGCCCCCCCGCCTGCGCCCCCTCAAGACCCTGCGCCTGTCGCCGCTGGGCGCGGCCGGGGTCTTCGTCGCGGGGATCACCATGCCGGCCTTCCGCATGGTCGGCCCGCTCTACGGGCTCGAGGTCGGGCTGGACGCGCGGGGCATCGCGCTGTTCCTGTCGGCGGCCATTCTCGGCGGGGCGCTGGCGCAGGCGCCGGTGGGCTGGCTCGCGGACAAGCACGACCGGCGCTGGGTGCTGGTGTGGCTGTCGGTGGCGGCGATGGCGGTGTGCATCGGCGTGGCCTGGATCGGCGGCGCCTCTCCGGCCGCGATCTACGGGGGCGCGCTGGTCTTCGGGCTGGTGAGCTACCCGATCTACTCGGTCAGCTCCGCCCATGCGAACGACTTCGCAGGCCCGGCCGAGGCGGTGGAGCTCAACGCCTCGCTGCTCTTCATCTACGCGGTCGGGGCGATCCTCGCGCCGCTCTTCTCCGCCCGGCTGATCGAGGCGGCGGGGCCGTCCTCGCTCTTCGTCTTCATCGCCGTCGCGCACCTGGTGCTGGCGGCCGTCGGCTTCTGGCGGATGCGCGCCCGCCCGACCGCGACCGAGAAGACCGCCTACGTCTACACCCCCCGCTCCTCCTTCGTGGTCGACCGCCTGCTGCGCCGCCGCAAGTGAGCGCGGCGCGCGCCGCTCACCGCTCCGCCGGGGTCTGCGAGGCGACGCGCGCCTGGAAGGCGGCGGCGTCGTTGCTGCGGGGATAGGGCGCGTCGGGGACCGGCACGCCCAGGAAGGCGCACAGCGGCCCCCAGCCGTCGCCCAGCCCGTGGACCAGCAGCCGCTCGGCCGGGACCGCGGCCTTCACCGCGGCCGCGTTCGCCTCGTAGGCCGCCAGGCAATGCGCCCGATCCTCGAACCGCCCGCCCAGCGAGCGCAGGGCCACGGCCCGGTATCCGGCCGCGTCGGGGTCGCTGTCGCGCAGGCGGACGAGCACGGGGAGGATCGTCTTCGAGAAGCTCTCCCACCAGCTTTCGGGGCTGCGCCAGGTCAGCACCACCTTGGCCTGCGGGAAGGCCTCGACCAGTTCCGGCCACCAGGCGGCGGTGGGCCAGTCCACGCAGGCGCGGTAGCCGCCCAGCAGCGACCCCCAGTCCGGCGGCGCGTCCGAGGCCGTCATCGCCCGCCACAGGCGCTGCTGCTCGGAGCCGTCCTTGAGCTCGAACATGTGGTGGCAGGGCCCGAAGCCCAGCATGTCGAGCGCGGCGCGCATCGAATCCGTGCCCGTGCGCCCGAAGCCGGCGCCGATGACCTGCAACGTCATGTCCTAATCCCCCCCTCCGCGCCCGCGGCCCCGGCCCGGAGCGGGACGGCCGCGGCGGGCGCCGCAGGGGCAGCCTGCGCCGCCGGCGAGCCGGCCGCAAGCGCGCGCGCCCCTCGCCCGGGCGGAGCCGATGCGTTAAGACGGCCCGACTCGCGGCAACCGGACCGACCATGACACGCATCCTCGTCACTTCCGCCCTGCCCTACATCAACGGGATCAAGCATCTCGGGAACCTGGTGGGAAGCCAGCTGCCCTCGGACGCCTACGCCCGGGTGATGCGCCAGCGGGGCCACGAGGTGCTGCTGATCTGCGCGACGGACGAACACGGGACGCCGACCGAGCTCGCCGCCGCCAAGGCCGGCAAGAGCCCGGCCGAATTCTGCGACGAGATGCACGAGGTCCAGGCCCGCATCGCCGAGGGCTTCCGGCTGAGCTTCGACCACTTCGGCCGCTCCTCCTCCCAGCGCAATCACAAGCTGACCCAGCACCTCGCCGGCCGGCTCGCCGACGCGGGCCTGATCGCCGAGGTGACCGAGAAGCAGATCTGGTCCCCCGCCGACGGCCGCTTCCTGCCCGACCGCTACGTCGAGGGCACCTGCCCCAACTGCGGATACGAGAAGGCCCGCGGCGACCAGTGCGAGAACTGCACCAAGCAGCTCGACCCCACCGACCTGATCAAGCCCTACTCCGCCATCTCCGGCTCCACCGACCTCGAGGTGCGCGAGACCAAGCACCTGCACCTGCGCCAGCAGTCCATGCGCGGCAAGCTGACCGAATGGATCGAGAGCAAGACCGACTGGCCGGTGCTGACCACCTCGATCGCCAAGAAGTGGCTCAACGACGGCGACGGCCTCCAGGACCGCGGCATCACCCGCGACCTCGACTGGGGCATCCCGGTCAAGAAGGGCGAGGCCGAGTGGCCCGGCATGGAAGGCAAGGTCTTCTACGTCTGGTTCGACGCGCCCATCGCCTACATCGCCGCCACCGCCGAGTGGGCCGACGCCACCGGCCAGGACGACCAGGCCTGGCAGCGCTGGTGGCGCGACGACAAGGGGGCCGAGGACGTCCGCTACGTCGAGTTCATGGGCAAGGACAACGTCCCCTTCCACACGCTCAGCTTCCCCGCCACGATGATGGGCGCCTCCGACCCCGCGGGCGAGCGCTGGCACCTGGTCGACTACATCAAGTCCACCAACTGGCTGAACTACGAGGGGGGCAAGTTCTCGACCTCCTCGGGCCGGGGCGTGTTCATGGACCAGGCGCTCGACATCCTGCCGCCCGACTACTGGCGGTGGTGGCTGCTCGCCAACATCCCCGAGAGCGCGGACACCGACTTCACGTGGGAGAGCTTCCAGGCCGGCGTGAACAAGGACCTGGCCGACGTGCTGGGCAACTTCGTGAGCCGCGTCACCAAGTTCTGCCGCGCCCGCTTCGGCGAGGAAGTGCCCCGCGGCGGCGCCTACGGCGAGATGGAGGCCGAGGTGACGGCCGAGATCGCCGAGCGCCTGAAGGCCTACGAGGCCCACTGGGACGCCATCGCCATCCGCCGCGCCGCGGCCGATCTGCGCGCGATCTGGGTGGCGGGGAACGAGTACCTGCAGCGCGCCGAGCCCTGGGCCGTCTTCAAGACCGACCCCGAGCGCGCGGCGGCGGTGATCCGCTTCTCGCTGAACCTCGTGCGGCTCTACGGGATCCTGTCGCGGCCCTTCGTGCCCGACGCCTCGAACGCGATCCTCGAGTCGCTGGGGCTGGACCCCGAGGTCGCCTCGAAGGACTGGCCCAGAGACGTGGGCGAGGCGCTGTCGGCCCTGTCGGCCGGCCACGCCTTCACGGTGCCCGAGGTGCTCTTCGCCAAGATCACCGACGAGGCGCGCGAGGAGATGGCCGCCCGCTTCGCCGGCGCCTGATCCAAGCGACCTCCCCGGAACGACGAAGGGCGCGCCGACCGCGGCGCGCCCTTTCCCGTTTCCGCCCCGCTCCGCGTCCTCAGGCCCGGCGCCGGCGCCCCGCGGCCGCCATCGCCAGCAGGCCCGCGGCCAGCAGCCCGCCCGCCGCCGGCAGCGGCACCGCCGCGCCGAAGGTCCCGTTCGACAGGCTCATGCCGACCCGCGAGTCGCCCAGGATGTAGCCCACGATCTCGGCGACCACGAGCACGTCGGCCTCCGAGGGCAGCACCCGGCGGCTGGGCGAGGCGAAGGGATAGAGCAGCGCGTTCATGTAGTCGCTGGTCAGGACGGCGTTCCCCGACCCGTCGAACTCCCCCACGTGGCCGCCGCCCTTGTTGGTCAGCGGGATGGTGAAGACGTCGTCCGTGCCCGGCTGCACCACGTCGACCTCGCCCAGGTCGAAGGGGCTCGAGGCGTAGTCGCCGAAGCCCACGGCATGGGCGATCTCGTGCACCAGGACGGTGAAGGCGTCGTAGCGGCCCGCCGCGTCGCCGGTCGCCGAGCCGTGCCGGCGCCCCGTCTCCAGCACGCCGCCGGCGCCGTCGCCGGTGGTGTCGAGCGTCGCGGTCCCGGAATACTCGCCGGTCATGTCGAACGGCGTCGGGTCCAGGTACCAGTCGTAGGTCGCGTCGGCGTTCAGCAGCACCTGCTTGACGTTGGTCCGCCCCACCGTGCCCGGCCCCGCAGAGGGCGAGGTCGAGGAGGTCGTGGCGCCCAGCCCGCTGATGTTCGCCCAGCCCACGGAGATGTTGATCACCGTGCCCGCGCCGCCGTCGTCGAGCGCGGCCTCCCACACGTTGGCGGCCGCCTGGGCGAGGGCCAGCAGCGTGCCCGAGCCGGCCGAGTTCGTCGGCCCCGCCACCGTCAGCGGCGAGGACGACTGCGAAACGTTGATGGTCAGCGCCGTCGCCGGCGCCGCCCCCAGACCCGCGAGCGCCGCGGCCCCTGCGATCAGCCCGCGCGCCCCCGCGCCGGCCGACGTGCGCCGCGAAGCCGCCGCGCGCGATGCGGCTTCGCCGCCCCTGAAAAACTTGAGCATGAAACCCCCAGCCGAGGCTCGCCGCCTGAAGTCGACGACGTTCACCTCGGTGAATTGACCTTAGCGCAGCCTCCCCCCCGCGCTCAAGCGTTCCGTTCATCTTTGAAATCGTGCGGCGCCGGCGCCCCTGCCCGAGGCGCTTTCGCTACGCCTGCCGGGCCCCGCGCGATGCGCGTTGCCGTCGGGTTCGCGCCTCCCTATCTTTCGCCGATGACGCACACGCCCCTCACCGACGAGGTCGAGTCCTGGCTGCTCGACCAGGCCCTGCACGACCCCGACATCGTCGAACTGTTCGGGGACCTGTGCCTGCGGCTTCACGCGCTGGGAATCCCGCTTCAGCGCGCCGCGCTGAGCTGGCCCACGCTGCATCCCCTCTTCCAGGCGGAACAGATCTACTGGCGCCAGGGCGAGGCCGCGGAGCTGTTCCAGTTCCGCCACGACGCCGAACGCTCGAAGGACTTCGAGCGCAGCCCCTTCATGCACGCGCTGACCAACCGGCTCGACCGCCTGCGCCGCCGGCTGGAGGGGCCCGAGACGATGATCGACTTCCCCGTGCTGGAAGATCTGCACGAGAAGGGCTTCACCGACTACCTGCTGACCTCGACCCGCTTCCGGGTGGCGGAGGTCGACGGCTTCCGCGGCGGGGATTCCGGCATCATGGCGTCCTGGTCCACCACGCGCCCGGGCGGGTTCTCGGACGGGGACATCGAGGCGCTGAGCCGGGTGCAGCGGGTCTTCGCTGTGGCCTGCCATGCCTCGATCCAGAAGCGGGTGATGGTGAACCTCGCCGACGCCTACCTGGGCGCGACCGCCGCCAAGAAGGCGCTGGGCGGCGACGTGCGCCGCGGCGACGGGGAGCGGATCCGCGCCGTCGTCTGGCACTCGGACCTGCGCCGCTCGACCCGGCTCTCGAACGAGATGCCGCCCGAGGACTACCTCGACCTGCTCAAGAGCTACTACGACTGCACCGCCCAGCCGGTGATCGACGAAGGCGGCGAGATCCTGGAGTTCATCGGCGACGCCGTGCTCGCGATCTTCCCGATCCGCGGCGACACCGGCGGTCCCGAGGCGGTGCGCGCCGCCGTGCGCGCGATGGAGCGCACGCTCGACCTGCGCGAGGCCTGGATCGCCGCCGCCCCGGAGGGGGGGCGGGAGCGCATGAACTTCTCCATCGCGATGAGCGTGGGCGAGGTGATGTTCGGCAACATCGGCGTGCCCGCGCGCCTGACCTTCTCGGCCATCGGCCCGGCGGTGAACAAGGTCGCCCGGCTGGACGAGATGTCCAAGGAGCTCGGGCGCATGGTCCTCGTCACCCGCGAGGTGGCCCAGGTCGAGCCCGAGCGCTGGGTCTCGGTCGGCCCCCAGTCGCTGCGCGACTTCGACCACGGGATCGAGCTGTTCACCCGCGCCTGCGCCCGCGACGCCTTCGTGCCGGTGAAGGCCGCGAGCTGAGGTGGGGCCGCTGCGCGGACTGGCGGGCCGCGGCCTGCGCCTCGCCGCCGGCTGGCCCGGGCGGATCGCGCTGCCGCTCGTCCTGCCTCTCGCCGTCGCCGTCCCCGGCGGCCTCCTGGCGCCCGCGGTCCTGTCGCTCGTGATGGCTGCCGCGTGGAAAGAGGAGGGCGGCTTCGGACTGGCTCTCTTCTTGGTTGTGGCCTTCTGGATCAGCCTCTTCGCCAGCGTCATCTTCGGACTTTTGGCCGGCGTCGTCGTCGCAGGCAACGACGACGCGCGGACGCGGCTGTGGACGCTGGGGCTCGCCCTCGTCCTCGTCGCGCTCCAGGTCATCGCAGCGATGTCGCTGTGACGCGAGCCGGGATGAGCCGCCCTCGACCCGGCGCCCGCGCCGGGGGCAGGACGCGGGCCTCCGCCCCTTCCGCGCGCAGCCGATCCGGCGCGGATGGCGCGATCCTGGGCGCCCGTCTCCCCCATTCGCCCGCGCCGGCGCACAAGGCCACGCTTCGCTGACGCAGCGTTTCCGCTGCGGCGCAAAAAAGCCGTCGCAAAAGCCTTACATTTCCGTCGCACGCCCCCTATCTCAGCGCTCCCCGGCCACCTCCCGGCCGGTTCTTTCATCAGCGACCTTCGAGGTTTCATCATGCGCGCCTTCCTGGCCGCGCCCGTTCTCTATGCGCTCTTCGGCCTTGCGGCCCTGTTCGCGGCGAACGCGGCGCCTTTCCTGGCTCCCTGAGCCTTCCTTCCGTCCGGCTGCGGCGGCGGCGCGGTTGACGCGCCCGCCGTCGCGGCCCCTGATTGCGGCTCCGGCCCGCGACGCGCGTCCCAGGGCCCTCTCGCCCCGAACGCCGTCGCAGCGGAGCCGCCCATGACCCTCCTGATCCTCGGCCAGACCCTCGCCTTCGAGGCGGACCCGTTCGCGGTTCCGCCCGAGGAGAGCGCCCGCCATTCCTCCCGTGGGGGCGTGCTGGTCGAGGACGGGATCGTCGCAGCCCTGGGCGAGGCCGACGCCCTGCGCGCAACCCACCCCCGCGCCCGCGTGGTCGACATGGGCGACGCCCTGATCTCGGCCGGCTTCGTCGACTGCCACGCCCACTATCCCCAGACCGGCATCATCGCCTCCTGGGGCCGGCGGCTGATCGACTGGCTGAACGGCTACACCTTCCCCGAGGAGCTGCGCTTCTCAGATCCCGCCTACGCCCGCGCGCAGGCGGACCTGTTCCTCGACCTGACCCTCGCCAACGGCACCACCACCGCCTGCTGCTTCGCCACCGTCCACCCCGAGAGCGCCGAGGCGATCTTCGCGGCGGCCGAGGCGCGGGGCCTGCGCCTCGCGGCCGGCAAGGTGATGATGGACCGCAACGCCCCCGACGGCCTGCGCGACACGCCCCGGTCGGGCTACGACCAGTCCAAAACCCTGATCGAGCGCTGGCACGGCCGCGGCCGCCTGACCTACGCCGTCACCCCCCGCTTCGCCCCCACCTCGACCCCCGAGCAGCTCGAGGCCGCCGGCGCGCTCTGGGCCGAGCATCCCGACTGCCTGATGCAGACCCACCTGAGCGAGCAGCCCGAGGAGATCGCCTGGGTGCGCGAGCTCTTCCCCTCCGACGCCGACTATTTCGCGGTCTACGAGCGCTTCGGCCTCGCCGGGCCCGGCGCCCTGATGGGCCATGCGATCCACCTGAGCGAGCAGGAGCGGGCGGCGATCCTCGCCACCGGCTCGGGCGTCGCGCATTGCCCGACGTCGAACACCTTCATCGGCTCGGGCCTGTGCGACGTGGCGGGGCTGAAGGCGGCGGGCGTGCCGGTGGGGCTCGCCACCGACGTGGGCGGCGGCTCCAGCTTCTCGATGCTCGCCACCATGCGCGCGGCCTACGAGGTCGGGCAGCTCCGCGGGCATCCCCTGCATCCGGCGCAGCTGTGGTGGCTCGCGACCGCCGGCTCCGCCCAGGCGATGCGGATGTCGGACAAGGTGGGCACGCTCGCGGTGGGGATGGAGGCGGATCTCGTCGCCCTCGACCTCGCCGCCACCCCCGCCCTCGCCCAGCGCAGCGCCCGCGCGCGCGACGTGTGGGAGGCGCTGTTCGCCCTCGTCATGCTCGGCGACGACCGGGCCGTGAAGCAGGTCTGGGCCGCAGGCCGGGAGGTTCGCCCATGAAGATCGCCGCCAACCTGGGTCACCTGTGGAAGGACCTGCCGCTCGACCGCGCCATCCGCGCCGCCGCCGCGGCGGGGTTCGAGGCGGTGGAGACCCAGTATCCCTACGCGCACGACCGCGCCGCCGCCCTTCAGGCTCTGGCCGAGACCGGCGTTCCCATGCTGGGCGTCAACGTCCCCCCGAGCGCGGCGGGCGAACCCGGCATGGCCGCCGTCCCCGGCCGCGGGGCCGAGGCGCGCGAGGGCATCCTGCGGGCCATCGACTGGGCGCAGGCGCTGGGCGCAGGCCACATCCACGTGATGGCCGGGCGCGCCTCGGGCGAGGCCGCCGAGGCCGCCTTCCGCGAGATCCTCGCCTGGGCCTGCCCCCGCGCAGGCGAGGCCGGGCTGACCCTGGTGCTGGAGCCGCTGAACGACCGCGACCAACCGGGCTATTTCCTCTCCACCCTCGACCATGCGGCCGCGATCATCGCCGACGTGAACCGGCCGGAGCTGGGGCTGATGTTCGACCTCTACCACGTGCAGGTGCAGGAGGGGGACGTGCTGCGCCGCTTCGCGAAGCACCTGCCCATCGTGCGCCACGTGCAGTTCGCCGGCGCCCCCCGGCGCAGTCCCCCGGACACCGGCGAACTGGCGCTCGAGCGCGTGCTCCCCGCCCTGCGCGAGGCGGGCTGGGACGGCTGGATGGCCGCCGAATACGGCTCCCCCGGCCCGACGGACGAGTTCCTGGGGTGGCTGCCGCTCTACAAGTCCCTCTGAGGCGGGCCCCGAGCGACCTGGATCCGGCGCCCTCGCCGCGCCCTGCCGCCGACGGTTCGGGCGAGGCCCCGGGTCGAGCCCGGGGCCTCGCCGCGGCCCCTCGCGCGCCCTCGGCCCCCCCGGGGCGCGCCCCAGGCCTGACCCGGGGCCTCCTTCGCCCTCCGCCCCGGGCGCGGCGCGGCGCGGCGACGACGCGCCCGTCCGGCCTTTCCGCTCGCGCCGACGTTCCCCCCGGGGCGATTGACGCCCGCGCCCGACCCTATACGTTGCGGGGCGCGCGGAGGCCTGTCGCCGCCCGCCGATCCGGTTCCGGAGCCCCCTATGCCGCTGCCCGCCCTTTCCGCCGTCGCCGTCTACGCGGGGTTGAACGGCCTCGTGCTCGCCTGGCTGGCGCTCAACGTCGTTCGCGTGCGGCGCGACCGGAAGGTGTTCATGGGCGACGGGGGCGATCCGCTGGTGATCCGGGCGATGCGCGGACAGGCCAACTTCGTGGAATTCGTGCCCATGACCCTGCTGCTGATCGCGATGGCCGCCCTGCTGGGCGCGCCCACGCTCGCGATCCACGCGCTGGGCGTGATGCTGACCCTGGGCCGCGTGCTGCACGCGGTGCACTTCGTGCAGGCCGACGCCCCCGGCTGGCAGCGCGGCGCCGGCGCGGCGCTGACCCTGCTGACGCTGCTGCTCGCGGCGCTGGGGGCCATCGCGCACGGGCTCATGGGCCTTGGAACGGGACTGGAGGGATGATGGACGGCGACATGACCGCCCCCGCGGGCGAGGCGATCTGCGAGGCGCTGCTGGAGGCCGCGAAGGCCGCCGGGGCCGAGACCGCGGACGCCATCGCCATCTCGGGCGAGAGCCTCTCGGCCGACGTGCGCGGCGGCCGGCTGGAACAGGCCGAGCGGGCCGAGGGCGTGGACGTGGGCCTGCGGGTGCTGATCGGGCGCCGGCAGGCGACGGTCTCGGCTTCCGACGCGCGCCCCGCCACCCTCGCCGCGCTCGCCGAGCGAGCCGTGGCCATGGCCCGCGTCGCGCCGGAGGACCCGTGGTGCGGCCTCGCCGATCCCTCGCAGCTCGCCACCTCCTGGGACGTGGCGGCGCTCGACATGGCCGACCCGGCCGGGCCGCCCGACCCCGCGGCGCTTGAGGATGCCGCCCGCGCGGCCGAGGCCGCGGCGCTGGCCGTGCAGGGCGTCAGCCAGGCCGAGGGCGCGGGCGCCGCCTGGTCGCGCCGGCGCATCCACCTCGCCGCCTCCAACGGCTTCTCGGGCGGCTATGCGCGCACCTCCTCGTCCCTCTACGTCTCGGCCATCGCCGGCGAGGGGCTGGGGATGGAGCGCGACCACCGCGCCGAGGCGCGCAGGCGGTGGGCCTCGCTGCCCTCCGCCGAGGAGATCGGGCGCGAAGCCGGCGAACGTGCCGTCGCCCGCCTCAACCCCCGCCGCGCCCCCACCGGCGCCTGGCCGGTGATCTACGACCGGCGCATCGCCTCGGGCCTGCCCGGCCACCTGCTGGGCGCGATCAACGGCGCCTCGGTCGCGCGCGGCGGCTCCTGGGCCGCGGGCCTGCTGGGCGAGCGGGTGCTGCCCGCCGGCATGTCCCTGGTCGAGGAGCCGCTGCGCGCCGGCGCCGCCGCCTCCCGCCCCTTCGACGCCGAGGGGCTGCCGGTGGCCTCGCGCGCCTTCGTGGACGACGGCGTGCTGACGAGCTGGGTGCTCGACCTCGCCTCCGCCCGCCAGCTGGGGATGCAGTCGACCGGCAACGCCATGCGCGGGGCCTCGTCGACGCCCTCTCCGGGGACCTCGAACATCCGGCTGACGCCGGGCGCGGCCTCGCTCGACGAGATGCTGCGCGAGATGGGGACGGGGCTCCTGATCACCTCGCTGATCGGCGCCTCGATCAACGCCACCACCGGCGACTATTCCCGCGGCGCCTCGGGCTTCTGGATCGAGAACGGCGAGATCGCCTACCCGGTCAACGAGATCACCGTGGCGGGCAACCTCAAGCGGATGCTGGCGGGGATGATCGCCGCGAACGACGGCGACGAGACCAAGTCCGCCGTCGTGCCGTCGCTGCTGGTCGAGGGGCTGACGGTTGCCGGCGGCTGAGCGTCCCCCCCTGACCCCGCCCGCGCCCCCGCCCGTGGACCCGCGCGACGCCGAGGACCTGGCCCTGCTGGTGGACGCCGCCCGCGCCGCCGGCGTCATCGCCCTGCGCCATTTCCGCGAGGACCCGGAGACCTGGGAGAAGGACGGCGGCCAGGGCCCCGTCTCGGAGGCCGATCTCGAGGTCGACCGGATGCTGAAGGCCGAACTGGGCGCCGCGCGCCCGGACTACGGCTGGCTGTCGGAGGAGACCGACGACTCGGGCGCGCGGCGCAAGGCGCGGCTCTCGGCCGAACGCGTCTTCATCTGCGACCCCATCGACGGCACCCGCGCCTTCCTGAAGGGCGAGGAGACCTGGGGCCACGCCCTCGCCGTCGCCCAGGACGGGGAGGTCCGCGCCGGCGTGATGTTCCTGCCCGCGCGCGAGGCGATGTACGGCGCGAGCCGCGGCGGCGGCGCGACGCTGAACGGCGCGCCCCTCGCCCCCTCGTCGCGCACCGAGCTGACCGGCGCCGACGCGCTGGTCTCGGCCGCGGGGATGCGGGCGGAGCGGTGGAAGAGCGGCCCGCCCGCGGTGACCCGGCATTTCCGCGCCTCGCTGTGCTACCGGCTGTGCCTGGTGGCGCAGGGGCGCTTCGACTGCTCGATCTCGGTGGGCGGCGTGTGGGAATGGGACGCCGCCGCCGGCGACCTGATCCTGTCGGAAGCCGGCGCCGCGGTCTCCGACGCGCGGGGCGAGCGCCCGCGCTACAACCGGCCGGAGCCGCGCCTCTCGGGCCTGATCGCCTCGGCCCCCGGCATCCACCGCGCGATCCTCGACCGGCTCGCCCCCCACGACTGAACGCGCCAAGCCCCGACGGAGGCGCCGCGTCGACCGTCCCGCCCCTGGCGGGCGGACGGCCCGCGGCGCGTCCCGGCGCGGCGCGTGGGGCGAGGGGCGAGATCGTCGAAAACAGCTCTTGACCTTCCAGCGACTGGAAACCCTATATCCGGCGCCGAGCCAAGGAGCCGGACCATGAAAGACGCAGCCCTTCAAGACCTCGACCTCTCGCCCGAGTCGCCCGCGACCGCGGCGAGCGCCCCCGGAACCCTCTCCGTCTCCGTCGCAGGCATGACCTGCGCGGGCTGTGCGGGGCGGGTGGAGCGGGCGCTGACCGCCCTGCCCGGCGTCGCCGCGGCGCAGGTGAACCTGGCGCTGGAGCGCGCCGACCTCGCCCTCGCCCCCACGCCCGCCGCCGGCGCCGACATCGCCCGCGCCCTGCGCGAGGCCGGCTTCGCCGGGCGGGAGGAGACGGTGACCCTCGCCGTGCGCGGCATGACCTGCGCGAGCTGCGCGGGCCGCGTGCAGCGGGCGCTGGAGGCGGCGCCGGGCGTGATCTCGGCCGAGGTCAACCTCGCCATCGACCAGGCGGAGGTCCGCCGCCTCCGCGGGTCCGGCGATCTCGCGGACCTGATCGCCGCGGTGAAGGCCGCGGGCTACGAGGCCGCGCCGTCCGAGGCCGGCGCCGCCCCCGCCGAGGACGACCGCCCGGGCCTGGAGCGCTGGGACCTGCCGCTCGCAGCCCTGCTGACCGCGCCGCTGCTGATCCAGATGATCGCCATGCAGATCGACCCCGCCTGGCGGATGCCGGGCTGGGTGGAGCTGATCCTCGCCGCGCCGGTTTTCCTGTGGTGCGGCCGCCGCTTCCACCGCGGCGCGCTCGCGGCCGCCCGGGCGCGCACGGCGAACATGGACACGCTGGTCTCGCTGGGCACGACGGCGGCCGTCGGCTTCTCGACCTGGATGCTGCTGACCGCCCATGCCGGCCATGCGCCGCACCTCTATTTCGAGGCCGCGGCCGTCATCATCACCCTGGTGCTCGCCGGCAAGGCGCTGGAGGCGCGGGCCAAGCGCGCCGCCTCCGCCGCCCTGCGCGAGCTGATGGCCCTGCGCCCCGAGCGCGCCTGCATCCTGCGCGGCGGCGAGGAGGTGGAGGTCGCCGTGGCCGAGGTCTCGGTCGGCGACATGGTGATCCTGCGCCCGGGCGAGCGCGCCCCCGTCGACGGCACGGTCGTGCGCGGCGAGAGCGAGTTCGACGAGAGCCTGGTGACCGGCGAGCCCCTGCCCGTCCCCCGCCGCATCGGCGACGCGGTGCCCGCGGGCGCGGTGAACGGCGCGGGCCTCGTGCGCCTGCGCGCCGACCGGGTCGGGCGCGACACCACGCTCGCCCGGATCGCCGACATGGTCGCCAAGGCCCAGACCGGCAAGGCGCCGGTGCAGCGGCTGGTCGACCGCATCGCCGCGGTCTTCGTGCCGGCGGTGCTGGCCATCGCGGCCCTGACGCTGGCGGGCTGGCTGGTCGCCGGCGCCTCGCTCGACGTCGCGGTCTCGGCCGCGATCTCGGTGCTGGTCATCGCCTGCCCCTGCGCGCTCGGCCTCGCCACGCCGACCGCTCTGGTCGCGGGCACCGGGGCTGCGGCGAAGGCCGGCATCCTGATCAAGGACATCGCCACGCTGGAGCGCGCGGCCCACATCGACGCGGTGATCTTCGACAAGACCGGCACCCTGACGATGGGCAAGCCCGAGGTCGCCGAGGTCCGTCCCCTCGCCTCCCTCGACCGCGAGGCGCTGATGACCCTCGCCGCCTCCGCCCAGCGCGGGTCCGAGCATCCGCTGGGCCGCGCCATGGTCGCCGCCGCCGACGGCCTGGCGCTGTCGGAGCCCGAGGGCTTCCGCGCCGTGGTGGGCGAGGGGATCGAGGCGACGGTCGACGGCGCCCCCGTGCGCATCGGCCGCCAGGACTTCGCCGCCCCCGAGGCGCCGCAGGCCCTGCGCGCGCAGGCCGCCGAGATGGCGGGCGCCGGGCGCACCGTGGTCTGGGTCGCCCGCGAGGGCGAGGCGCTGGGGCTGATCGCGCTCGCCGACGCCCCGCGCGAGGATGCGGCGGCCGCGGTGCAGGCGCTGAAGCGCCGGGGCGTGGCCGTCTCGCTGCTGACCGGCGACGCCGAACCCGCCGCGCGGGCCATCGCCGCGCGGCTGGGGATCGAGGACGTGACCGCGGGCGTGAAGCCCGAGGGCAAGGCGCAGGCGGTGGCCGCGCTGACCGCGCAGGGCCGCCGGGTGGCGATGGTGGGCGACGGGATCAACGACGCCCCCGCGCTCGCCGCCGCGGACCTCGGCATCGCCATGGGCGGGGGCGCGGACGCGGCGATGGAGACGGCGGGCGTGGCGCTGGTGCGCCCGCGCCCGACGCTGGTCGCCTCGGCCCTCGACATCGCCGCCGCCACCTCGACCAAGATCAAGCAGAACCTGTTCTGGGCCTTCGCGTGGAACACGCTCTGCATCCCCGTCGCGGCGGCCGGGCTGCTCGACCCCGCCCTCGCCGGGGCCGCGATGGCGCTCAGCTCGGTGACGGTGGTCGGCAACTCGATCCTGCTCACCCGCTGGACGCCGGTCGAGCCCGCCGCCGAACCCGCCCTGCAGGAGGTCCGCGCATGAACATCAAGGACGCCGCCGAGCTCTCCGGCCTGCCCACCAAGACGATCCGCTACTACGAGGACATCGGCCTGGTGCGCCCGGCCCGCGGGGACAACGGCTACCGCGACTTCTCCCGCGCCGATGCGCACAAGCTGGCCTTCCTCGCCCGCTCCCGCTCGCTGGGCTTCTCGATCGAGGAATGCCGCACGCTGCTGGCGCTCTACGAGGATCGCGAGCGGGCCTCGGGCGACGTGAAGCGGGTGGCCGAGGCGCACCTGGTCGAGATCGACCGCAAGATCGCCGAGCTGCACGAGATGCGCGCCACCCTCGCCACCCTCGTGCACCGCTGCCACGGCGACGACCGGCCCGACTGCCCGATCCTGATGGACCTGGCGGGGGCCGAGAAGGGCTGAGGCGCCGCGCCGGTCCCACGGGCGCCCCGGCCCTCGAGCCGGGGCCTCGTCCGTGGGTCCGGTCGGCGCGGCGCGGGGATCGCGCAGGCCTTCGCCGCGTGCGGGCCGCAGGAGGCCCCGGCTTGAGGCCGGGGCCTCCTGCGCGAGGGGTCGGGAACCGCGGGCGAGCGCGGCGCGACGTTCGGACGAAACCCGCGGCGGCGCGGCCGCAGGGCCGATCAGTCGTCGGGATCCTCGAACATCTCGGGCTGGTTGGGGTCGGTCGGGTCCGGCTCGCCCTCTCCGGGCGGGACGTGGTCCAGGAGGCCCGCCTCGCGCAGCTCCTTCAGGCCCGGCAGGTCGCGCGCGCTCTGCAGGCCGAAGTGGTCCAGGAACCCCTCGGTCACCACGAAGGTGGCGGGGCGGCCGGGCGTCATCCGCCGGCGGCCCATGCGCACCCAGCCCCGCTCGATCAGCAGGTCCACCGTCCCCTTCGAGACGGCGACGCCGCGGACGTCCTCGATCTCGGCGCGGGTGACGGGCTGGTGGTAGGCGATGATCGCCAGCGTCTCGATCGCGGCGCGCGACAGGGGGCGGGTCTCGACCACCTCCCGCGACAGCAGCCAGCCCAGGTCGGGCGCGGTGCGGAAGCTCCAGGACTCGCCCGCTTTCTCGAGGGTCACGCCACGCCCCTCGTATCGTCTACGCAACCGCTCCAACGCCTGCGCGGCGTCGCACCCCTGGGGGAGGCGCGACGCGATTTCCGCCGGGGACAGCGGCGTGCGCGAGGCGAAGAGCACCGCCTCGACCATGCGTTCCTGCTCCTCGATGGGCGGCGAGGGGAACAGGTGGCCGGACGGGGGCTCGTCGTTCAGGGGGTCATCGGCCATCTTCGGCGCGACGCCTGAGGGTGATCTCGCCGAAGGTCTCGAACTGGCGCAGCTCCGCCTCGCCCCGGCGCACCAGCTCCAGCATCGCCACGAAGGTCGCGGCGGTGGCAGAGCGGCGGCGCTTGGGATCGCCCCGCCAGGCGGGCGGCAGGAAGGAGCTCAGCGTGCGCCAGTCGAGCACGTCGCCGATCAGGCCGCGCATCCGCTCGATCGCCTCCTCGGGCGTCATCACGGGGGCGCGGTTCATGTGCAGGGGGCGGTAGTCGTCGCGGGTCTTGATGCGCGAATAGGCGCGCAGCAGGTCGATCAGGCTGGCGTCGTAGATCACCTTCCGGCGCAGCGTCGCGGCCTCGGGCGCGCCGCGGGCGAAGCGGTCGCGCTCGAGCTGGTCGCGCCCCATCAGCCGGGCGCCGGCCTCGCGCATCGCCTCCAGCCGCTCCAGGCGCCAGGCGAGCCGCGCGGCGAGCTCCTCGGCCGAGGGGCCTTCCTCGGTCGGCTCGGGGGGCAGCAGCAGGCGGGACTTCAGGTAGGCGAGCCAGGCGGCCATCACCAGGTAGTCGGCGGCCAGCTCGATGCGCAGGCGCTTGGCCTCCTCGACGAAGGCCAGGTACTGCTCGGCGAGCTGCAGGATCGAGACGTGGCGCAGGTCGACCTTCTGGCTGCGCGCGAGCGTCAGCAGGATGTCGAGCGGGCCCTCGAACCCCTCGACGTCGACGACCAGCGCCTCGGCGGCGAGCTTGTCGTCCCCGGTCAGCGCGCCGGTGCGCCCGTCGGGGACGTCGCGCAGCAGCGCCTCCCATCCCCGCCCCTGCTCACGCATCCGCGGCCTCCCCGTTCAGGGCGCGCAGGATCTGCGCGAAACGGGCGTCGGCCTCGGCCGGATCGAAGGGCTCGGGCGCGCGGCGGGCGGCGAGCGCGGCGTCGGCGCGCGCCAGCGCCCGGCCCTCCAGCCGCGGCGTGGCGCTCAGCGCGCCCTCCATCTCGGCCATGTCGCCGTTGCAGTGCAGGATCAGGTCGCAGCCCGCCGCGATCGACAACTCCGCCCGCTCGGCCATCGAGCCCGAGAGCGCGTTCATCGACAGGTCGTCGGTCATCAGCAGCCCGTCGAACTCCAGCTCCTCGCGGATCGTGCGGATGCCGGCGGGGGACTGGGTGGCGGGGGCGTCGGGGTCGATGGCGGTGTAGACGATATGCGCCGTCATCCCCATGGCGAGGTCCGACAGCGGCTGGAAGGCCGCGAAGTCGTGGGCGCGCAGCTCCTCCAGCGGGGCGTCGACCACGGGCAGCGCCAGGTGGCTGTCGGCGGTGGCCCGCCCGTGCCCCGGCAGGTGCTTGAGCACCGGCAGCACCCCGCCGCGGGCCATCGCGTCGGCGATCACCCGCCCGCGCCGGGAGACCGTCGCGGCCGAGCGGCCCAGCGCCCGGGTCGAGATGATGCCGTCGGTCTGATCGAAGCGCACGTCCGCGATCGGCATGCAGTTCACGTCCAGCCCCACCGCGTGCAGCTCATGGGCGATGACGCGGTACTGAAGCGCGAGGGCGGCGTCCGCCTCGGCCTCGGGCAGGCCCTCGACCATGCGCTCCATCCACGGCCATTCGCGCCAGTGGGGGGCCTTCAGGCGGGCGACGCGGCCGCCCTCCTGGTCCACCAGGATCGGGGCGTCGCGGCCGACGGCGGCGCGCAGCTCGGCGGTCAGGGCGCGAAGCTGCTCAGGGTCCTGCACGTTGCGGGCGAAGAGGATGAAGCCCCAGGGGTCGGCGTCGCGGAAGAAGGCCGCCTCGCCCGCCGACAGGCGCGGGCCGGCGCAGCCCAGGATGATGGCGCGGGGGGCGCCCATCAGCGCGCCCTCCCGGCGGCGAAGGGATCGAGCCCCGGCGTCATCGCGCCCCCTGTCATCGGCCCTCTCGTCATCGGCCCTATCCTCATCGGCCCTATCCTCACCGGATCGTCGCCACGATGCAGGCCTCGCCGCGCGACTTCAGCGCTGCGCACAGCTCCTGCGCCTTGCGGCGGTCGGCGACCGGCCCGGCGCGCAGGCGGTAGAGCGTGCGTCCGCCGCTGTCGACGGTGGTGACGGCATGGGCCAGCGCGCCCAGCAGATCCTCGTGCCGGCGCAGGGCGCGGCGCCACTGCGACTGGGCGATGGCCTCGGAGTTGAAGGCGCCGAGCTGGATGCCGATGTCGCCGGCGGCCATCGAGGAGGCGGCCACGACGGGCGCGGGCTGGGCCGCGGCGGCGGCCGCGGCGGCCGCGGCCATCTCGGCGCGCGTCGGCGCACGCGGGCGCAGCGGCGGCGGCGGCGCGGCGACGGCCGAGAGGGAGGAGCTCTCCTCGGCCTCGGCGGTCGAGCCGTCGGAGCTTTCCATCGCCTGCTCCTGCAGCACGCGGGCGACCGCGCGGTCGATGGCGTCGGCGTCGGGCGCGGGCATGACGGCGGGGGTCGGGGTCGCGTCCGTCTCGCCCTCCCCCGAGGTCGCCGCGCCCGGGTCGCGGGCGGCGAGGTAGGGCTGCGGCTGATCCTCTTCGCTCAGCGCCTCGGGCTGGGGCGCCAGCCCCGGCTCGACGGCCGAGGCGCCGGTTCCGCCGACGATGCGGCTGACCGCCATGTCGGTGCGCGCCAGCTTCAGCCCGCCGGGATCCTCGGGCACGATCTTCATCGGCCCTTCCTCGGCGCGCAGGAACGGAATCTGGCCGGAGTCGCGGGTCAGCAGCCCGTGGCCCCAGCTCACCAGTCCCCAGACCAGAGCGATGGCGCAGGCGCCGCCCAGCGCGCCCGCGAATTGGCGCCGCCAGCCGCGGCCGCCGCGTTCGTCGTACCCGTAGGGGTCTCCGGCCATTTCGGCCATTCGGAATCCCGCCTGCGCTGAGGCCGGCCTCCGAAGTTTTCCCCGTGAGGCGCGGCGATGACTGCTCGTCCCCGCCGCGGACGCTTTGTCAGCGCATCTCTTCGGCCGGGGTCACGCCCAAGATACCCAAACCGGCGGAGATGACAACCGCGACCGACTTCACAAGCGCCAGCCGGGCGGCGGTTCCCGCAGGGTCCGTCTCCTGCACGACACGCAGGCGCGGCTCGTCCTTGCCCTTGTTCCAGTGGGCATGGAAGGCCGAGGCGAGATCGTAGAGGTAGAAGGCCACGCGGTGCGGCTCGTGATGCTTCGCCGCGGTCTCCACCAGCCGGGGCCATTCGGCGACCTTGGCGGCCAGCTCCAGCTCGTCCGCGTGGTCCAGCGGCGCCAGCGCCGCCTCGTCCGCCGCGACCTGGCCGAGGCCGGCCTCGGCGGCGGTGCGGAAGATCGAGTTCACGCGCGCCGAGGCGTACTGCACGTACCACACCGGGTTGTCGCGCGACTGCTCGGTCGCCTTGGCGAAGTCGAAGTCGAGCGGCGCGTCGTTCTTGCGGGTCAGCATCACGAAGCGGGTCACGTCGGGCCCCACCTCGTCGACCACGTCGCGCAGGGTCACGAAGGTGCCGGCGCGCTTCGACATCTTGAACGGCTCGCCGTTCTTGTAGAGCTTCACCAGCTGCGTGAGCTTGATGTCGAGCGGCACGCGCCCGCCCGACAGCGCCGCGGTCGCCGCCTTCAGCCGCTTCACGTAGCCGCCGTGATCGGCGCCGAAGACGTTGATCAGCTCGTCGAAGCCGCGCTCGACCTTGTCCCAGTGATAGGCGATGTCGGGGGCGAAATAGGTCCAGCCGCCGTCCGACTTCTTCAGCGGCCGGTCGACGTCGTCGCCGAACTCGGTGGACTTGAACAGGGTCTGGGGCCGCGGCTCCCAGTCCTCGGGGGTCTTGCCCTTCGGCGGCTCCAGCACGCCGACGTAGACCAGGCCCTTGTCCTCGAGCGCCTTGAGCGCGCCCTCGATCCGCCCGCCGGAATAGAGCGACTTCTCCGAGAAGAAGACGTCCATCTTCACGCCCAGCGCGGCCAGATCCTCGCGGATCAGCTCCATCATCATCTCGGTGGCGAAGTCGCGCACCTCGCGCAGCCACTCGGACTCGGGCTTGTTCAGCAGGGCGTCGCCGTATGTCGCCTTCAGCGCCTCGCCGACCGGCACCAGGTAGTCGCCGGGATAGAGGCCGTCGGCGATCGCCGGCTCCAGCCCGTGCGCCTCGCGGTAGCGCTCGTAGGCCGAGCGCGCCAGCACGTCGACCTGCGCGCCGCCGTCGTTGATGTAGTACTCGCGCGTCACGTCCCAGCCGGCGAAGTCCAGCAGGCTGGCGAGCGCGTCGCCGAAGACCGCGCCGCGGGTGTGCCCGACATGCAGCGGCCCCGTGGGGTTGGCCGAGACGTACTCGACGTTCACCTTCTTCTTTCCGCCCATGTCCGAGCGGCCGAAGTCCGCCCCCTGCGCCAGCGCCGCGGCGACGGCGCCGCGCCAGACGGCGGGCGAGAGGCGCAGGTTCAGGAAGCCCGGGCCCGCCACCTCGGCCGAGGCGACGCGGTCGTCGGCCTCCAGCAGCGGCGCCAGCGCCTCGGCGATGTCGCGCGGCTTCATGCGGGCGGGCTTGGCGAGCACCATGGCGGCGTTGGTCGCCATGTCGCCATGGGCGGGATCGCGGGGCGGCTCGACGGCGACGTTGGCGAGGTCGAGCCCGGCGGGCAGCGCGCCCTGCGCGGCCAGCGCCTCGAGGCTGTCGGTCACCAGGGCCCGGATGTCGGCGAAGAGGTTCATGGAAGGCTCCGTTCAACGGCGCGCGACCTTTGCCACCGCCGCGCCCGCGGGTCAACGCACGCCGCGCCGTGCAGGCCTTGCGGCCGCGTAGACCGTCCCTGCACGATGGCGTCCGGCGCAGGTCGCCGGTCGAGCGGCCGGGCGGGGAAGACGGAGCGCGGCGGCCGCGGGTGGGGGGCAGAGCGCGGCGCCGGCGCAAGGAGGGACAGGGTGCGGCGCCCGCCCGGGGGGAGAGGGTGGTCAGGGGAGAGGGCGTTGCGGCAGTCGCGCGGGGCGCGGCGCGGCGCCTGCCCTGACGGTCCCAGCCTCGCGCCTCCCGTCCCGGTTCCACCGGCCGACGCGCCTCGCGTCCCAGGCGCCCTGCCCCAACGTCTCGGCGGCGGACCCGCCGCCCGAGCGCCCGCCCGGCCGCACCCCGAGAAGCCGTCGGGTCTTCCGGGCAGCCGCCGATACCCTTCGGATAGTCGCTACCTTACGGATAGCTGCTATCCGAAGGGTACCCCCCACGCCGTCCGATAGCGCGCGCCGCGACCGCCGCCGCGATCCTGACGCCCAGGTCAATTTGACCCTTGCGTCAACATGAATGATACATTAACAATCGGTTCATTAACTGAACAGGAGAACCCGTCATGTCCTTCAAGACGGTGTCCTCCCCGGGTTTGCTTGGCGACCTGATGGGAGATGAGCTCGTTCAGTTGCTTGGAGGGCCGGCGTATACGTTGCTTTTGGCCGTGGCCGTCGCCTCCGTCCTCGGGGTCCTGATGATGGGACGCTCGATCTGACGGCGGCGCGACCGTCCGAATGCCAGGCGCGGCCGGCCCCCAGGGGTCGGCCGGACTTCTTTCCCCCCGCCCCGACGCCGGACTTCTTTCCCCCCGCCCCGACCCCGTCGCTTCCCGCACCGCCCCGGCCCCCGTCGGTCGCAAGGCGCCGCGTCGACGCGCGCGCCGGCCGCCGACCCTTCGCCCGCGGCGCGGCCCGGCCGAGGCGCCTGCGGCCCGGTCGTCCGCCGGCAAGCCTCGGGCCCTTCTCCGACCCTGTGCCCGGGGGCGGCCCTTGGGACCAGCGCCCCCGCGTCGATCCTTCAGGTCCGCGACATCGGATCGGTCAGCTGGCGATGCTCCTGCAGGGCGAAGCGGTCGGTCATGCCGGCGATGTAGTCGGCCACCACCCGCGCCCGGCCCGCCGCCGACATCGCGTGCATGGCGCTGTCGCGCCAGTCGTCGGGCAGCACGCGGGGCGTCTCCATGTAGATCTCGAACAGCTCCGCCACCACCGCGGCCGCCTTGCGCCGCATCCGCGCCACCCGCCAGTGGCGGTACATCCGCTCGAACAGGAAGCCGCGCACCTGCTTGAGGTCGGCGGTCATCCCGGCCGAGAAGGCGATCACCGGCCGGCCCAGCGCGCGGATCTCGTCGGGGCTCTCGGCGCCCGAGTCCGACAGGCGGCCGCGGGATTCCTCCAGCACGTCCTCGACCAGCGCGCCGAAGACCCGGCGCAGCGCCTCGTGCTGACGCCGCACGGGGTCGAGCGCGGGATAGCGCCGGTCCACCTCGCGGAAGCAGTCGCCCACCACCGGCAGGGTCGCGATCTCCTCGGCGGTGAAGAGGCCCGCGCGTAGCCCGTCGTCGAGGTCGTGGGTGTTGTAGGCGATGTCGTCCGACAGCGCCGCCGCCTGCGCCTCGGCCGAGGCGTGGGTGTGCAGCTCCAGGTCGTGGCGGGCGACGTACTCGGCCAGCGCATAGTGCAGCTCGCCCACGTCGGCGCCCGCCTCGCACAGGGGGCCGTTGTGCTTGGCGATGCCCTCCAGCGTCTCCCAGGTCAGGTTCAGCCCGTCGAACTCGGCGTAGCGCGCCTCGATCTCGGTCACGATGCGCAGCGCCTGGGCGTTGTGATCGAAGCCGCCGAAGGGGATCATCGCGGCGTGCAGCGCGTCCTCCCCGGTGTGGCCGAAGGGGGTGTGGCCCAGGTCGTGGGCCAGCGCCACCGCCTCGGCCAGCTCCTCGGTCAGCCCGAGGTCGCGCGCCAGCGTGCGCGCCACCTGCGCCACCTCGATCGAGTGGGTCAGGCGGGTGCGGTAGTAGTCGCCCTCATGCTCGACGAAGACCTGGGTCTTGTGCTTCAGCCGCCGGAAGGCCGAGGAGTGGATGATCCGGTCGCGGTCGCGCTGGAAGGGCGTGCGGTGGGCGGACTCCGGCTCGGGATGCAGGCGCCCGCGCGAGGCGGCGGGGCGGCAGGCGTAGGGCGCGGGCATGGGGGCTCCTGGCTGAAGCGTCTGGGCGGGTCCGTCCGGGCGGGGCCGGCTGGGCGGGTCCGTCCGGGCGAGAGCATCCGGCTCCGTCGAGGCCGCGCCGCTTGCGTCGCCCCCGCCTTCGCCTAGATAATGGCGCGAGGCCTACACCATCCTCCGCGAAGGGAAAACCGCCATGGCCGACGCCGAATTCTCGCTCGACCTGTCCACGCCGGCGATCACGGTTCCGCCGCGCGCGACCGACCGCGCCTTCGCCCGCCTGGCCGAGATCGCCGAGGGCGCGGGCGAGGCGAAATGCCTGCGCGTGGCGGTCGAGGGCGGCGGCTGCTCGGGCTTCCAGTACGAGATCACGCTCGAGGACGCGCCCGCCGAGGACGACCTGGTGCTGGAGAAGGACGGCCAGCGGATCCTGGTCGACCCAGTCTCGCTGCCGTTCCTGTCGAACTCGGTGATCGACTTCACCGACGAGCTGATCGGCGCCCGCTTCGCGGTCGAGAACCCCAACGCCACCAGCTCCTGCGGCTGCGGCACCTCCTTCTCGATGTAAGCCGCGCCCTCGCGCGGCCCGCCCCACGCGCCCGGCGCGACGCCCGCAGGCCCGCGCGAAGCGCCTGTTCTTCGGAGCCGTCCATCGCTGATGCCGTAAAGAGCGAGTCGTCGGGAGGGGTCCAGGATCGCGAAGCGACCCGCGCTTGCGCGGGCTTGTCCTTGACCCCTCCCGGCGACTCGCTCAGGCATCTTCAGCGACGGACGGCTGCGAAGAAGAGGCGCGGCCCTGTTCTTTGGTGAGCTCCCGAAGCGGCCTTCCGGGCGCGCAAGCGCCCCCGCGCAGCGGCCAGCCGACGAGCCCCGCCTCGGAGGCCCCCCGCTCCCGCGCCGCTCGAAGGCCCGGATCGCGCCCCTCCCTCTCGCCTTCCCCGCCCCCTGCCGATACCCTGCGCCACCCGCACCCGAGAGACAGATTCCCAAGGTCCGCGCAGCATCCCCATGCCCACACCCGAGACGCTCCTGAAATCCGTCTTCGGCTTCGACGCCTTCCGCCCCGGCCAGGAGGAGATCGTCTCCGCCATCCAGAACGGCCGCGACGTGCTGGCGATCATGCCGACCGGCGGCGGCAAGAGCCTGTGCTACCAGCTTCCCGCGCTGGCCCGTGACGGCGTCACGCTGGTCGTCTCCCCCCTCATCGCCCTGATGCGCGACCAGGTGGCGGGGCTGCGCGAGGCGGGGGTGGAGGCGGGCGCGCTGACCTCGGCCAACACGCCCGAGGACAACGAGCGGATCTTCGACGCGATCGACCGCGGCGCTCTGAAGCTTCTTTATCTCGCGCCCGAGCGGCTCTCCTCCTCCCGCCAGCTGCTCGCCCGCCTGCCGATCTCGCTGCTGGCGATCGACGAGGCGCATTGCGTCAGCCAGTGGGGCCACGACTTCCGCCCCGACTACCTGCGCATCGGCGAGCTGCGCGCGGCGCTGGGCAACATCCAGACCGCCGCCTTCACCGCCACCGCCGACGAGGAGACCCGCGCCGAGATCCTGCGCCGTCTCTTCGACCACGACGACGCGGCCCTGACGGACGAGGGCGAGGACCCGGGCGCCCCGGCCGTGTTCCTGCGCGGCTTCGACCGGCCCAACCTGCATCTCGCCTTCGAGGCCAAGGCCTCGCCGCGCAAGCAGCTGATGGATTTCGTGATCCCCCGCCGCGGCCGCTCCGGCATCGTCTACGCGGGCTCGCGCAACAAGTGCGAGGTGCTGGCGACCGCGCTCCGGGCCGAGGGCTTCGACGCCCTGCCCTACCACGCCGGCCTCGACGCAGAGACCCGCGCCCACACCCAGGACCGCTTCAGCCGCGAGGACGGGATGGTGATCTGCGCCACCGTCGCCTTCGGCATGGGCGTGGACAAGCCCGACATCCGCTTCGTGGCCCACGCCGACCTGCCCAAGTCGGTCGAGGCGTACTACCAGGAGATCGGGCGCGCCGGGCGCGACGGAGCGCCGGCCGACACCTTCACCCTCTACGGGGTCGAGGACATCAAGCTCCGCCGCCTCCAGATCGACGAGAGCCTCGCGCCGGACGAGCGCAAGCGCGCCGACCACCAGCGCCTGAACGCCCTGCTGGCGCTGGCCGAGGCGCCCGGCTGCCGCCGCCAGACCCTGCTCGCCTATTTCGGCGAGGCCCGCCCCCAGCCCTGCGGCAACTGCGACCTCTGCCGGAAGCCGCCCGAGCTCTTCGACGGCGCGGTCGCGGCGCAGAAGGCCCTCTCGGCCATCTACCGCACCGGGGAACGCTTCGGGGTCGAGCACGTGGTCGACGTGCTGCTGGGCAAGACCAACGAGCGGGCCGAGCGCCTGGGCCACGACCGCCTCACGGTGTGGGGCATCGGCAAGGAGTTCGATCGCAACGCCTGGCGCGGCATCCTACGCCAGCTGCTGGCGCTCGGCCTGACCCAGGTCGACGGCCAGACCGGCGGCTGGCGCCTGAGCGAGGACGCCCGCCCGGTGCTGCGCGGCGAACAGGGCCTGCAGCTGCGCAAGGACGCGCTGACGTCCCGCGGCTCGAAGAAGGACGAACGCCGCCCCGCCCCCGCCGCGCTGGTGGACGAGGCGGACGAGCCGCTGCTCTCGGCCCTCAAGGTGCTGCGCCGGCGCCTGGCCGAGGCGCAGAACGCGCCGGCCTACATCGTCTTCAACGACCGCAGCCTGATCGACATGGCCACGAAGAAGCCGCGCACGATGGACGAGCTCGCCCAGTGCCACGGCGTCGGCGCGGCCAAGCTCGCCCGCTACGGGGCCGAGTTCCTCGAGGTGCTGACCGGCGCCCCCGCCGGCGACGCCCACCCCGGCCGGATCCGCGCGGCCGCCTCCGGCGACGGGGAGCTGTTCGACGCCCTCCATGCCGCGCAGCTGCGCCTGTCGCGCGGCGTCGAGGGCGCGGACAAGCCGCTCAACTGCACCAACGCGACGCTCGCCAAGATCGTCGAACGGCGTCCCGACAGCCTCGAGGCGCTGGGCCAGATCCCCGGCATGGGTCCCCAGAAGGCCGAGCGCTTCGGCCCCGCGTTCCTGTCGATCCTCGCCGCCGCCGCCGAGGCGTGAGCCGCGCGCCCGGCCGCGAGGCGCCGCGTCGACCGGGGCGCCTTGCGGCCCCCTCCCGCCCGCGGCGCGCCCCGGCCTCGGCGCGCGGGGCCCCCGTCTCCCGTCGCCGCCCGCCGTCTCCGACGCCCGCCGCCGGCGCCCCTGCGCCGCAAGCGCCCCCCGCGAGCGCCTGTTCTCCGGAGCCGTCCGTCGCTGATGCCGTGAAGAGCGGCTCGGGGGGCGAGGTCAGGGATCGCGAAGCGACCGGCGAAGCCGGCTTGTCCTTGACCCCGCCCCCCGAGTCGCTCAGGCATCTCCAGCGACGGACGGCTCCGGAGGACAGGCGCGGGCCTGTTTTCTGGTGGGCTCCCGAAGCGCCCCTCTTGCGCGCATCGCGCGCCCCGGCGTAGCCGGGCATGGCCCGAGCGAGCCCCGCCTCGCGAGGCCCCCGACGACAGGCAGGAGACTTCGCCGATGAAGATCGCGACCTTCAACATCAACGGCGTGAAGGCCCGCCTGCCCGCCCTGCTGGAATGGCTCGACCGCGCGAAGCCCGACGTGGTCTGCCTGCAGGAGATCAAGTCGCTCGACGAGACCTTCCCGCGCGAGCCCATCGAGGACGCCGGCTGGAACCTCGAGACCCACGGCCAGAAGGGCTTCAACGGCGTCGCCATCCTCTCGCGCCGCCCGATCGAGGACGTGATGCGCGGCCTGCCCGGCGACGACTCGGACGAGCAGGCCCGCTACATCGAGGCCACGATCTCCGGCGATCAGGGCGCGGTCCGCGTCTGCGGCCTGTATCTTCCCAACGGCAACCCCGCGCCGGGTCCGAAATACGACTACAAGCTCGCCTGGATGGAGCGGCTGGAGGCGCGCGCGGCCGAGCTGATCGCGTCGGAGGAATGCGCCGTGCTCGCCGGCGACTGGAACGTGATCCCCCAGCCCGAGGACGCCGCCCGCCCGCAGGCCTGGACCGAGGACGCGCTGTTCCTGCCGAAGACCCGCCAGGCCTTCCGGCGGATCCTCAACCAGGGCTGGACCGACGCGCTGCGCATCCACCGCCCCGGCCCGGAGGTCTACACGTTCTGGGACTACCAGGCAGGCGCCTGGCAGAAGAACGACGGCATCCGCATCGACCACCTCCTGCTGACCCCCCAAGCCGCCGACCGGCTGAAGGGCGCCGAGGTCGACGCCTGGGCCCGCGGCGGCGAGAAGCCCTCGGACCACGCGCCGGTGTGGATCGAGCTCGACATCTGATCGTACCGCCGAAGCCTCGTCCCCCGGCCCCGCCGGCCTGGGCGGGGCGCGGGCCCCGGCGCCCGGCGCCCCGGGCTCGCCCCGAGGCCTCGCCCTCGCCGCCCCGATGCGGCGGACGGCGAGGGGGCGCCCCGTCCGCGGCCATGGCGCGGCGCGCGCCCTCCCGCGCCCCGCCGCCGCCTTGCAGGCCCTCGCGCGGACCCATAGGTAGGCGCGAACCGCCGGCGCCCCCCGGGCGCGAGAGGAGATCCCAGATGAGCGTGACGCGCGAGGACATCCTGAAGGCCCTCTCCCGGGTCGTGGATCCCGGCCAGGGCAAGGACCTGGTGGCGGCCGACATGGTCCGCGCCCCGGTCTTCGAGAACGGCACCGCCCGCTTCATCCTCGAGGTCGACCCCGCCCGCGGACGCGAGATGGGCCCGGTGCTGAAGGCGGCCGAGGCCG
The DNA here is from genome assembly GCF_029223255.1 of Albimonas marina. Taxonomy (GTDB): domain Bacteria; phylum Pseudomonadota; class Alphaproteobacteria; order Rhodobacterales; family Rhodobacteraceae; genus Albimonas. The sequence continues at coordinate 442,459 of NZ_JARHUC010000003.1, read as the reverse complement.
CGGTGGGCGCCCTGCCCGGCGTGACGAAGGTTCAGGGCGTGCTGACCGCCCACGGCCCCGCGGCCCCCGCCCAGCCCGCGGCCCGCGGCCCGGCCGGCGTGCCGCCGCCGCCGCCGGGGGGGGCCCCCAACCTCAAGATCGGCCGCCATCCGCAGCCGCAGGCCAGCAAGAAGATCCCGGGCGTCGACAAGATCATCGCCGTGGGCTCGGGCAAGGGCGGCGTGGGCAAGTCCACCGTCTCGGCCAACCTCGCCGTTGCGCTGGCCAGGGCCGGCAAGCGGGTGGGCCTGCTCGACGCCGACATCCACGGGCCCAGCCAGGCCCGGATGCTGGGGCTGTCGGAGCGTCCCCGCTCGGACGGCGAGACCATCATCCCCCTCCAGGCCCACGGGCTGACGGCGATGTCCATCGGCCTGATGCTGCCCGAGGACGAGGCGGTGATCTGGCGCGGGCCGATGCTGATGGGCGCGCTTCAACAGATGATGAACCAGGTGCGCTGGGGCGAGCTCGACGTGCTGGTGGTGGACCTGCCGCCGGGAACGGGCGACGTGGCGCTGAGCCTTTGCCAGAAGGCGGAGGTGACGGGCGCGATCATCGTCTCCACCCCCCAGGACGTGGCCCTGCTCGACGCCAAGAAGGCGGTGGCGATGTTCCGCAAGCTCGAGACGCCGATCCTGGGGCTGGTCGAGAACATGTCGGTCTTCGTCTGCCCCCATTGCGGCCAGCCCAGCCACATCTTCGGCCACGACGGCGCGAAGGCCGAGGCGCAGCGCCTCGGGTTGCCCTTCCTGGGCGAGATCCCGCTGCATCTCGACATCCGCGTCTCGGGAGACGAGGGCGCGCCGATCGTGGCCCGCGATCCCGACGGCCCGCAGGCGCAGGCCTTCCACGCGCTGGCCGCGAAGCTGATCGACGGCGGGCTGGCCTGAACCCACGCCGGGGCCGGGCCCTGCCCGGCCTCGTGCGTTCGGCAGCCGCCGCACGGTTTCTCCCGCCCCGCCCCGCCGCGGCCGCTCAACTCCTCCCGGCGACGGCCGCGCGGGGCCGCGCGCGCGACGTCACTCGATCGGGGCCAGCAACGCGGGCGCGGTGACCAGTCGGCGCACGCCGTGGGCGTGGTCCTCCTCGAACGCGTTCTCGGCGCACCAGCGGTGCAGGGTCATCACGTCCACCCGTGCGCACCAGGGCCGCACCGACCAGGTCACCTGGTAGGGCGAGCAGCTCGCGTCCGAATACGCGGGCCCCGTCGTCGAGCCGGCGAACACCACCGGCTCCCCGAAGCCGGTGGGCAGCGCCCGGGGCTGGCTGAGCGCGAGGCCCGCCGGCTCGACCGACGAGGCGTAGTCGAAGGCCGAGAAATCCAGCGCCTCGGGATCGTTCACCGCCAGGAACACCTGCGTCTCGACCCGGAGCTGGGGGTTGGCGCAGGTCTCGGTCGCGCAGGCGCCCAGGCCCGCGCCGGGGCCCGCGTCGCAGGTCGTGTGGACCCAGTGCACCTCGACCGTGTCGCCCGGCTTCAGCCCGCCGCAGGCGCCGTGGCCGCGCAGGGGGTCGTCGAGCTCCTCCGCCGTCAGCGCCGCGGTCTCGTTGCAGCGCCAGCCGCCATGCTCCCCCGGCCCGCCGGGGACCGAGAAGCCGGGGCCCTTGTGCTCGGCGTTCACGTGGAAGTGGATGTTGCACAGGTTCATCCGCGACGCCGGAGGCGCGAGCGCGAAGAGGCGCGCGTTGGCGCCGGCCTTGGCCGAGATGTCCCGCGGCGTCTGCGGGCCGAACCCCTCGCACAGCGGATCGGCCCCCGCCCGCGCCGAGGCGACGGGCGCCGCCGCCGCGAGGGCCGACAGGAGAAGGACGGCGGAACGGATCATGCGCGGCGTCTCCAGCAAGGCCCGGCCAGGCCGGGCGGTCGGAGGGCAGCAAGGCGCGGAGTCGGGTTGAAACGGCGTTAAGACCCGCTCGCACGGGCGTGAGCGCCAAACGGCCGCCCGCCCCGCGAAACGCCGCAGGCCGCCGGGCCGAATTCCCTTGCCCGCAAGGCCGCGCGCCGACACGCTGGGCCCCATCGCCGTTCCGCGCCGTCGACGTCCGCGCAAACCGCGCGCCCGCAGCGGCGGCATCGTCGCGCGTGCCGAAACGGCGCGGGCGGCGGATCGCGCCTTTCCGACGCGGGGCCCCTTGCAACCGGCGCGAGGGTCGCCACCTCCCCGCCTTCCCGACGCCCGCCCCGGACCCGACGGCCAAAGAGGAGACCTCATGCGCCTGCGCCTCGGATGCGAGATCGCCTGCGACTACCAGGCCCCGACGCCCATCGTGGCGATGCTGAACGTGCACCCCTCGCGGGTGTCCCACCTCGAGCGGCCGGACCACCTGACCGTCTCGCCGGCGGTGCAGGTCGACCACTACCGCGACGCCTTCGGCAACTGGTGCGCGCGCATGGTGGCGCCGGCCGGGCGCTTCTCGATCCGCACCGACGGCATCATCCGCGACGACGGCGCCCCGGACCCGGTGTTCCCCGACGCCCGCCAGGCCGCGATCCAGGACCTGCCGTCCGAGACGATCCAGTTCCTGCTGCCCTCGCGCTACTGCGAATCCGACAAGCTGATGGAGGAGGCCTGGTCCCGCTTCGGCCACCTGCCCGAGGGCTGGGCGCGCGCGCAGGGGGTGGTGGAATACGTCCACAACCACATCCGCTTCGACTACATGGCCGCGCGCAACACCCGCACCGCCTTCGAGGCGAACGCCGAGCGAACGGGCGTGTGCCGCGACTTCGCGCACCTGGCCGTGGCCTTCTGCCGGGCCCTGAACCTGCCTACGCGCTACTGCACGGGCTACGTCTCGGACATCGGCCAGCCGCCGCCCTATTCCCAGATGGATTTCGCCGCCTGGATGGAGGTGTTCCTCGACGGGCGCTGGATCACCTTCGATCCGCGCAACCTCACGCCCCGCATCGGGCGCGTGCTGGTGGGGCGCGGGCGGGACGCGGCGGACGTGCCGCTGACCCACACGTTCGGCTTCGCCCAGCTCGCGAAGTTCGAGGTCTGGATCGACGAGATCCCCTGATCCCCGCCCCGCCGCCCGCGCCGGGGGCGCGGGCGGCGGGCGCGTCGGATCAGGCCTCGGCGGGCGCCTCGGTCGGCTCCGCCGGCGCGGCCCGGGCCGCGTCCGCCAGCGCCTGCGGGCCGGCGGCGAGCCAGCGGTGCACGAAGGCGAGCTTCTCCCGCGCGGGCTTCGGCATCACGAACGGGTAGAGATCCGCGAGCCCCATCGAGCGGTTCACGTGGTTCAGCGCCAGCCCCAGCTCGCAGCCCCGGTCGATCAGCGCGGGCGCGTCGCGCTCGGCATAGGCGTCGTAGCCAGGCGCCACCGCCGGGACGCTCAGCCCCGCCGAGACGAAGCTGTCCACGATGTCGGTCAGGTGCAGGAGATGCGCGCAGCTCTCCGCCCAGTCCTCATGGGCGTGGGCCGAGGCGTATTCGCTCACGTGCCGGTCCTGCCAGTCCGCGGGCGGCCCCTCCTCGTAATGCCTGGCCAGCGCCGCGCCGTAGTCCTCCCGCTCGTCGCCGAAGAGGGCGCGGAACGCGTCCAGGAATTCCTGCGAGGCCGAGAGCCGCAGCTGGAGCGCGTGGGCCAGCTCGTGGCGAAAGTGGCCGTTGAGGGTGCGGAACGCCTCGCCCAGGTCTTCCCGCCGGCGGGCGCGCTCGGCGCGGTCGGCCTCGGCGAGGTTGATGGTCACCACGCCGTCGGCATGGCCCATGATCACGTCCACGGGGCCGTGGCGCGTCTCCTCCGCCAGCATCCGGAAGCGGGGGCCGGGGCCGGGATCGTCCGGCGTCCACCAGCGCCAGCGGCCGAGGTTGGCCAGCACCCAGCGCTTGGCGGCCTCGGCCTCGGCCCACTGGGTCATCGCCTCGGGCAGCGACGGGTCGGGGGCGGTCTCGGTCATGGCGCAGGCGCGGCAGAACTCGCCGCCCTCCGCCCGCCAGTTGCAGCCCAGCCGCTCGCGGTGGGCGCAGGGGGCGGGCGGGTCCGCGGCAGGCGCCTCCCCCTCCGCGGGCAGGTCGAGCGTCAGGAACGCGCCCGCCCCGCCCTCGGCGTCCGGGTCGTAGACGACCCGCACGCCGCAGGCGCAGGACAGATTGTGAAACCAAAGCGACCCGCCGCAGGCGGGACAGGTGAACAGGCGCATCGATGCTCCTCGCTCGCGCGACGTTCCGCCCCGGCGGACGCGCCCCCCGTCCCGGCCGCGCCAAAAGCGCTCAGAGGGGCTTGAGCCCCTCCGCCTCCAGCGCCGCCTGGACGGCGGGTCGCGCCTGCATCCGGGTCCGGTGCTCATGCACCTTGGGGAACCGCGCGGGATCGATCTTGTCCGTCTCCATCCAACGGGAGACCGTGTAGAGATAGGCGTCCGCGACCGTGTGACCATCCCCCATCACGAAGGGGCCCTTGAAGACCTCCTCCTCCAGGTGGCGGAAGCTCTCGCCCACCGTCTGCGGCACCTTCGCGCGCATGTCGGCGTGGGAGCTCTCCTGGTCCGCCCAGCGGGCCGAGCGCCGGCCGTGGGCGTGGTTCACGTGCAGCGTGGCGCAGATGTAGGCCAGCACGCTCTGCATCTGGGCGAAGTCCCAGGGGTCGGCCGGGGCCAGGTTCGCCTGCGGAAAGCTCTGCGCGATCCAGGTCAGGATCGCGGGCGTCTCGGTCAGCGCGCCGCGCTCGGTCTGCAGCAGCGGCACGCGGCCCTTGGGGTTGAGCGCCAGGTACTCCGGGCTGCGCTGCTGGTCGGCGGCGAAGTCGACGCGGCGAAGCTCGAACTCCGCCCCCGCCTCGCGCAGCGCGATGTGGGAGGCGAGCGAGCAGGCGCCGGGCGCGGAGTGGATGACGATCACGGGGGGCTCCTTCGGTGGGGTCGGCCGCATCCTGTCGCGCGGCCTGCGCGCGGCACCCTAGCCGGGGGGATCGCGGCGGGGAAGCCTCGCGCCGGGGGCCGGGTCGGCGGGCGCCGGCGGCTCCAGCGCGCGGGCGAGGGCCGCCAGGCGCCGCGTCTCCTCGGCGCGCGGGGCGGCGAGCACCTCGGCCGCGGGCCCGGTCTCGACCACCCGCCCCCCCTCCATCACCGCGATGCGCGCGCAGGTCGCGCGCACCACCGCGAGGTCGTGGCTGACCAGCAGCAGCGCGAAGCCGACCTCCGCCTGCAGCCGGCGCAGCAGCGCCAGCACCCGCGCCTGCACGGTGACGTCGAGGGCCGAGGTCGGCTCGTCCGCGATCAGCAGCTGCGGCCGCGCGGCGAGCGCCCGGGCGATGGCGATGCGCTGGCGCTGCCCGCCGGAGAAGGCGTGGGGCCGCCGCGCCGCCGCATCCTCCGGCAGGCCCACCTGGGCGAGCAGCCGGGCGACCGCCGCCCGCGTCTCCGCCCCCGGCCGGGAGAGGCCGAGGTGGGCGATGGGCTCGGCCACGATCTCCCCCGCCCGCATCCGCGGGTTCAGCGAGCCGAACGGGTCCTGGAACACCATCTGCACCCGCGCCGCCCGCGAGGCCCGCCCCTCGGAGGGGCGCAGCAGCCCCGCCGCGATCCGCGCCACCGTGGACTTGCCCGAGCCCGACACGCCGGTCAGCCCCAGGCTCTCCCCCGCCGCCAGCCGCAGCGAGACCCCCTCCAGCGCCCGCGCCCGCCGCCGCCCCGCCAGTCCGCCCCGCACATAGGCATGGCCGACCCCCTCGAGCGAGAGCGCGGGCGGAGCGTCCGCAGGCCCGAGGGCGCCCAGCCCCCCGGACGACGAGACGACGGCCGGCGCGGCGAGCGATCCGGGGCGCGGGCCGTCGGAGGCCCCGGCCTTCGGCTCTGCCGCTTCCAACGGCCCGTCCAGCCGCGGGATCGCGGCGATCAGGGCGCGGGTCCAGGGATGGGTCGGGGCGCGCAGGACCTCGGCGGCGGGGCCGGTCTCGACGATCCGGCCGTCGCGCATCACCGCCACGCGGTCGGCGACGGCGGCCGCGGCGGCGAGGTCGTGGCCGATCAGCAGCGCCGCCATCCCCCGCTCCCGGCACAGGCGCCCCAGCAGCGCCAGCACCCGCGCCCGGTTGGCGACGTCGAGCGAGGCGGTGGGCTCGTCGGCCACCAGCAGCGCAGGCTCGCCGGCGAGCGCCAGCGCGATCACCCCGCGCTGGCGCTGCCCGCCCGACAGGCGGTGGGGGTGGCGGCGCAGGGCCTCGGCCGGGTCCGGCAGACCGACCTCGGCCAGCAGCGCCTCGGCCCGCACCGTCGCGGCCGCGGGGGCGAGGCCCCGGCGCAGGCGCAGCGTCTCGACCAGCTGCGCGCCCAGCGTCGCCAGCGGATCCAGCGCCGCCGAGGCGTCCTGGAACACCGCCCCGATGCGCACGCCCCGCAGCCGGCGCAGCTCCGCCTCCGGCGCGGCGACGAGGTCGCGGCCCTCGAACAGGATCCGCCCCGCCTCGATCCGCCCGGGCGGGGGCAGCAGGCCCAGCACGGCGGCGGCCAGCGCCGACTTGCCCGCGCCGGATTCGCCCGCCAGCGCCAGCACCTCGCCGGGCGCGAGCGCCAGGTCCACGCCGTCGACCGCCGGGGCCGCGCCGGGCGCGAAGGCGACCCGCAGCCCCTCGATCCGCAGGAGCGCGCTCACCGCCCCCCCTCCCGATGCGGATCGGCCCGCGCGCGCAGGGACTGCGCGGCGGCGTTCGCGCCCAGCGCCAGCATCACCAGCAGGGCCGAGGGGAAGGCCGCGATCCACCAGCGCCCGGCGAACATCTGCTCGGACCCCAGCCGGATCAGCGTGCCGAGCGAGGGCGTGGAGGGCGGCGCGCCGAGGCCCAGGAACGACAGCGTCGCCTCGGCGATGGCCGCCATCGGCAGCAGCACCGCGGCCAGCGCCGCCAGCGGGCGCAGCACCCCCGGCAGGACATGGCGCGCCAGGATCCGCCAGGACGGCAGGCCGGTGATGCGGGCGGCGGCCACGAAGTCGCGCCGCGCCTCGGCCGCCGCCGCCGCGCGGGCGACGCGCGCGACCTGGGGCCAGTCGCTGAGCCCGATGGCGAGCGCCGTCACCGGGATCGCCAGCGCCTCCCGCGCGCCGGGGGGCAGGAAGGCGCGGGCGAGCCCGTTGATCAGGATCGCGACCAGGATCCCCGGCAGGGTCAGCTGCACCTCGGCGAGGCGCATGAGGACCGCATCCGCCCAGCCCCCCAGCGCCCCGGCCGCGACCCCCGCCAACGCCCCGATCGCGAGGCCCAGCGCCGTCGCCGCCGCCGCCACCGCGATCGAGAGCCGCCCCCCGTGGAGCATCGCCGACAGCAGGTCCCGCCCCTGCCCGTCGGTCCCCAGCAGGAAGGGCGCGCGGCCCTCCGCCGCCCAGATCGGCGGCAGGAAGGCGTTGCGCAGCGACAGGGCGGCGGGGTCGAACGGATCCTGCGGCCCGATCCAGGGCGCGAGCAGGCAGGCCAGCGCCGGCAGCAATCCCAGCAGGATCGCCGCCCAGCCGGCGGCCGAGGGCGCGCGCAGGGCGGCGCGCAGGCCGCGCGCCCGTCCCGCCCCCCGCGGCTCGGGCCCCCTGTCCTGCGCGCCCATCGCCTCAGCCCCTCAGCCGCGGATCCAGCGCCAGGTGCGCGAGGTCCGAGATCAGCCCGACCGCCACGAAGATCGCCGCCGCCAGCACCAGGCAGCCGGCGATGGCGGGGGCGTCCACCGCCTCGACCGACTGCAGGAAGAACAGGCCCGCGCCGGGCCACTGGAACACCGTCTCGGTCACCACCGAGAAGGCGGCGAGTCCACCGAGGTTCGTGGCGCTCGCCGCCACCACCGGGGGCACGGCGTTGCGCAGGGCGTGGCGCAGCACCACCGCCCGCTCCGGCAGGCCCCGGGCGCGGGCGAAGCGGATGTGCTCGGCCGCCATCGCCTCGGCCACCTCGGCGCGGGTCAGGCGCAGGATCGTGGGCGCCTGGAACAGCGCCAGGGTCAGCGCCGGCAGCGCCAGCGAGGCCCAGCCCGCGGCGCTGAGCAGCGAGGTCCGCCACCCGCCCAGCTCCACCACGCCCCCGCGGCCCGAGGCCGGCAGCCAGCGCAGCTCCACCGCGAAGACCTGGATGAGCGCGAGGCCGATGACGAAGGTCGGGACCGAGGCGCCCAGCAGCGAGACCGCCCCCGCCGCCCGCGCCACCGAGCCGTGGGGCCGCACGCCCGCCCAGGTCCCCGCCGCGACTCCCAGCGGGATCGCCAGCAGGGCCGAGACGGCCACCAGCTCCAGCGTCGCGGGCAGCCGCGCGGCCAGCGCCTCGGCCACCGGGATCCGCAGCCGCCAGGACAGGCCCAGGTCGCCCTGCATCGCGTCGCCCGCCCAGGCCAGGAACCGCAGGAGGAAGGGCTGGTCGAGGCCCAGCGCCGCGCGCACCTCCGCCTGCCGCTCGGCCGAGGCGTCGAGCCCCACCAGCGTCGCCACCGGGTCGCCGGCGAGGTCCGAGATCGCGAAGGCCAGCGCCGCGACCGCCAGCATCACCAGCGCCCCCTGCGCGAGCCGCCCCGCGACCAGCCCCAGCAGGCCGCCCCGCGCCCCGCCGGCGACGCCGCCGGGGAGATCCCGCGGCCCGGCGCTCATGAGGCGCAGGCGCGCGGCCGCGGGAGCGGGCCGCGCGGATCGTCCGGCGGTCGCAGGCTCATTCGCCGATCACGACGAAGCGGGGGCGCAGCGCGTCGTCGGGGCAGATCGGGGCGTCGACCCCCTCGGCCATCGCCCAGGCGATCACCTGGTGATGCAGGGGCACGTAGGGCGCCTGCTCGCGCACGATCGCCCAGGCCTCGGCGATCATCGCGTCGCGCGCGGCGAGGTCCGTCTCCACCGCCATCTTCGCCACCAGCTCGTTCAGGCGCAGGTTGTCGAAACCGGTGGCGTTCCAGGCTCCGCCGGCCTCGACCAGGTAGTCGAGCACGAAGGCGCTGTCCAAGGTCGGCGTGCCCCAGCCGAGCATGTAGAAGTCCGTCTCCCGGTTCTGGACCTTGGGGAAGTGGCGGGCGCGCGGCTGCAGGTCGAGCGTCACCCGCACGCCGACGCGCGCATACATCCCCACCAGCGCCTGGCAGATCTCCTCGTCGTTGTTGTAGCGGTCGTTGGGGCAGTCGAGCTGCACCGAAAAGCCGTCGCCATAGCCCGCCTCGGCCAGCAGGGCGCGGGCGCGCTCGGGGTCGAAGGGATAGGGCGCGTCGATCTCGGGCGTCGAGCCGTGCACGCCGGGCGGGGTCAGCAGGCCGGTGGGATAGCTCAGCCCCTCCATCACGTGGTCGCGGATCGCCTCGCGGTCGACGGCGAGGTTCATCGCCAGGCGCACCCGCCGGTCGCCGAACGGGTTGCGCCCCGCGACGTCGGAGCTGCGCAGCTCGGCCGAGCCCTCGTCCATGCCGAGGAAGATGGTGCGGATCTGCGGCACGCTCGCGACCGTCATCCCCGCCGAGGCGCGGATGCGCGCGAGGTCCTGGAGCGGCGGGTCCAGCACCAGGTCCACGTCCCCCGACAGCAGCGCCGCCACCCGGGTCGCGGGGTTGCGCATCGGGCGATACTCGATCCGCGCGAGGTTGCCGGGGAACAGGCCCTTGCCCCACCAGTCGGGGTTGGCGGCCAGCACCGTCAGCTCGTCGGGGCGGCGTTCCTCCAGCGCGAAGGGGCCGGTGCCGTTCGTCTGGCGCACGGCCGCCGTCTCCTGCTTCGCCGCGTAGTCCTGGGGCTGGGCCGCGCCGATCGCCTCGGCCCAGCCCTCGTCCATGATGAAGACGTTGGTCAGCTGGTTGGGCAGGATCGGGTTCGGGCCCTTGGTGCGCAGAACCACCGTCAGCGGCCCCTCCACCTCGACCGAGGCGACGGAGCCGAGCTGCTCGCGCCAGTCCGAGGTCGGGGCCATCGCCCGGCGGATCGAGAAGGCGACGTCCTGCGCATCGAAGCTCTCGCCGCCGTGGAAGCGCACCCCCTCGCGCAGGTGGAAGCGCCAGCCGTCGGCCACCGGCTCCCAGACGGTGGCGAGCTCCGGCTGCAGGGTCATCGAGGGGTCGCGGGTGACCAGCGCCTCGTAGATCATGCCGGTCATGGCGATGGTCGGCCCCTCGTTCTGGGCGTGGGGATCGAGGGTCAGGGCGTCGGCCTGCGAGGTCCAGCGCAGGGTCTGGGCCCGGGCCGGATCGCCCTGCGCGGCCAGCGCGAGGATCACGGCGAGACTGCCGGCGACGACGCGCCGGGGCGTGCAGATCGACATAGCCCCTCCTGACGCGCCAAGAGATGTTCGCGGCGCGGATGGCGGCGGCCGTCGCGGCGAAGCGGCGCTTCAAAATGGGACGCTAGCCTGAACAGCTTTTCAGGCTCAAGGCGATACGCGACGTCGCCGGCTGTCCGAACGATGCCGGACGCAACGTCAGTTCGCAAGCGTCCGGCGCCCCGCCCACCCGCCTGCCGGCGGCCGCTGCGGCAGGCGCGGACGCGGCCCCGGCCGTCCCGCGCCGGGAGAGTCGGCGCTGGCCGCGCGACGCACGCGGCGCCGGCGCCCCTTGGCGACTCGGCCGGATTGGGCGAAAGGCCCCCGCGATGGCCGACCTCGTCCCCCTTCCCGTCCCCGCCGCCGCGGCGCGCCCCTCATGCTGATCGAGGCGCTGACCGGCGCGCTGATCGGCGCGCTCTTCGCGGCCGGCTTCCTGGGGCTGGTGCGCCTGGGGCTGGATCGCGGGATCCAGGGGCTGGCGAGCTCCGCCGGCCTCGTCGCGCTGGTGGTCTGCTGCCTGTGGTTCGACGGCTGGATCCTGACCGCGGTCGTCGCCTTCCCGCTGGCCGCCGCGGCGCTGCTGACGATCCAGTCGACCTTCCGCTGACGGCGCGGGCCGCGCGTCAGCGCTCGCCGTCGCCCTCGCCCCTGCGGCGCGCCTCTTCCCGCTCGATCATCTTGGCGACCCGCATGAAGCGGGCGAAGGCGATCACGACCGAGAAGACGAACCCGTCCCAGCCCCCCAGCACGTGCCCGCGCGCCAGCCAGGACTTGAGGAACACGAACGGCCCCTCGACCAGCAGGCGCAGGCGCAGCTTCCACAGCGCCCGCGGCTTCGCGGCCTGTCCCTGGAACGAGGAATAGGCGTTCTCCTTCGCGACCAGCCCGTGCCAGTCGAGGAAGGGGAAATGGAAGATCGGCGCCTTCAGGCGACGCACCGGCCCCTCGGTCTCCACCCGGTCGAACAGCGGATGGTCGCGGTAGCGCCCCGCGGCGCGGTGGTAGAGGCGCACGACCGCGTAGTCGTTGGCCAGCGGCCGCGGCCGCTCGGCCCCCGGATAGACGTTGAGGATGCGCAGCACGTAGGCCGCCGGCGCGGGATCGGCCGCGAGGGTCGCGCGGATCTCGGCGGCCAGTTCGGGCGTCACCACCTCGTCCGCGTCCACGTTCAGCAGCCAGTCGTGCCGGCACTGGTCCTCGGCGAAGCGCTTCTGGGCGCCGTAGCCGGTCCAGTCGCGATGGAACACCTCCGCCCCCGCGGCCTTCGCGATCTCGACCGTCGCGTCGGTCGAGCCGCTGTCGACCACCACCACCTGGTCGGCGAGCCCCTGCAGCGCCGCCAGCGTGCGCGGCAGGCGCGCGGCCTCGTCCTTGACGATCAGGAAGGCGGAGATCGGGGGCGTCACCGGGGGCGGCATCCAGGCTGGAGAAAGACGGCGGCGGCTGGGCGGACCATAGGCCGGGCCGCCGGGCGGCGAAAGCCGCCGCCGCCTGCCATCGCGACGAAAGCCTCGGGCGCTTCCTTTCGCAGCGAATGCTGCCGGGCGGTTCCGCCCCGAAAGCGGCGCGGGGCGCTCCCGCCGGCCCCGGCTTCCCTAGGGTCACCCAAGCGGCGCGCGCCCCTGCCGAATTCGCCGATGAACCGTCGCTGTCCTTGCGTCGTGCTTATTGTCGCGGTGCAGCAATTAAGCTCCTCCGTTGTTGCCTTTCGCGCGGCGGGGGTCCAGAACGCGCCCGGAACCGGCCCTGCAACTGACCGCAGATCGAAGCGAGAAGCCGACACATGACGACCGCGAACACCGCTCCCATTCCCGAGCTCTATGTTTCCTACGACAGCGCATCCAAGCTGAAGATGGAGGCGGCCGAGCTGCCGTCCTGGGATCTCACCGCGCGCCAGGTCTGCGACCTCGAGCTGCTGATGAACGGCGGGTTCAACCCGCTCAAGGGCTTCCTCTCCGAGGCCGATTACGACGGCGTCGTCGAGAACATGCGCCTCGCCGACGGCTCGCTGTGGCCGATCCCGATCACGCTCGACGTGAACGAGAAGTTCGCCGACACGATCGCGCCGGGCCAGGACATCGCGCTGCGCGACGCCGAGGGCGTGATCCTCGCGATCATGTCGGTCACCGACAAGTGGGTTCCCAACAAGGCGAAGGAGGCCGAGATGGTCTTCGGCGCCGACGACAAGGCGCACCCGGCCGTCAGCTACCTGCACGACACCGCGGGCAACGTGTACCTCGGCGGGCCGATCACCGGCATCCAGCAGCCGGTGCACTACGACTACCGCTCGCGTCGCGACACGCCCAACGAGCTGCGCGCCTACTTCCGCAAGATGGGCTGGCGCAAGATCGTCGCGTTCCAGACGCGCAACCCCCTGCACCGCGCCCACCAGGAGCTGACCTTCCGCGCCGCGAAGGAAGCCCAGGCCAACCTGCTGATCCACCCCGTCGTGGGCATGACCAAGCCGGGCGACGTCGACCACTTCACCCGCGTGCGCTGCTACGAGGCGGTGCTGGACAAGTACCCCCAGTCGACCACCCACCTGTCGCTGCTGCCGCTGGCCATGCGCATGGCCGGCCCGCGCGAGGCGGTGTGGCACGGCCTTATCCGCAAGAACCACGGCGTGACCCACTTCATCGTCGGCCGCGACCACGCCGGCCCGGGCAAGAACTCGGCGGGCGAGGACTTCTACGGCCCCTATGACGCGCAGGATCTGTTCCGCAAGCACGAGGACGAGATCGGCGTCGAGATGGTCGACTTCAAGCACATGGTCTATGTGCAGGAGCGCGCCCAGTACGAGCCCGCCGACGAGATCGAGGAGGGCGTGACCGTCCTCAACATCTCGGGCACCGAGCTGCGCCGCCGCCTCCAGGAAGGCCTCGACATTCCCGAGTGGTTCTCCTTCCCCGAGGTGGTCGAGGAGCTGCGCCGCACCCGTCCGCCGCGGGCCCAGCAGGGCTTCACGGTGTTCCTGACGGGCCTGTCGGGCTCGGGCAAGTCGACGATCGCCAACGCGCTGATGGTCAAGCTGATGGAGCTGGGCGGCCGCCCGGTGACGCTGCTGGACGGCGACGTGGTGCGCAAGCACCTGTCGTCCGAGCTGGGCTTCTCCAAGGAGCACCGCGACATCAACATCAAGCGGATCGGCTACGTCGCGTCCGAGATCACCAAGAACGGCGGCATCGCGCTCTGCGCCCCGATCGCGCCCTACACGGCCACCCGCCGTGCAGTCCGCGAGATGGTCGAGGCCTACGGCGCCTTCGTCGAGGTCCACGTCGCGACCTCGCTCGAGGAGTGCGAGAAGCGCGACCGCAAGGGCCTCTACAAGCTGGCCCGCGAGGGGAAGATCAAGGAGTTCACCGGCATCTCCGACCCCTACGAGGCGCCCGAGAAGCCCGAGCTGAAGCTCGAGACCGAGGGCACCGACGTCGACAACTGCGCCCAGACCGTTCTGCTGAAGCTGGAGCAGATGGGCCTAATCGGCTGATCCTCCCGCCCTTCGCGGACAAGAACGCGGCGGCGCCTCCGGGCGCCGCCGTTTTCGTTTCCGCCGCGATGCGCGCCGGCGATACCGATCCACTGCGATGCGCGCCGGCGATTTCGAGTCCGCGGCGATGCGCGCCGGCGAGGCACGTTGCGCCGGCGCCCGCGGGGACGACATAACGGGTCGGACCCGAAACCCCGACCGCCCGCCGCCGCAGGCGCAGGCGGCGGCGACGGCAGGAAGGCCCTCGGCATGAAGCTCGCGTATTTCGCAGGACCGGGCGACGTGGTCGGCACCTACCGCCACTGGCGCGAGGGGCGCGAGGATCCGCGCGTGCCGGTGCGCACCTACTCCGGCATGTTCTACGACCTCGCGACCGAGCTCGACGCCCAGGCGCTGGTGCTGCACACGCACGAGGGGGTCGAGGATCTCTCCGACGGCCGCTTCGCCTTCCAGCGCGTGCCGACCCGCCCCGCCGAGGGCGCCCTCGCCTACTGGCGCGAGCAGCTCCGCTTCGGGCGCGACGTCGCCCGGCGCATCGACGCCTTCGGGGCCGACGCGGCGATCCTCTCCAGCATGGGCCCGATGGTCTCGGCGCGGCTGATCGGGCGGCGGACCCGGATCGTCGCCTCGCTCCACAACACCTTCTGGCCCATGGGCCGCCCCCCGCAGGGCGCGGCGGCCCGGCTGAAGCGCGCGATCCTCGCCTGGACGCTGGGGCCGGCGGAGGGGGCGGTCTGCACCTCGGTCGAATGCGCGCGCCAGTTCCACGCCCTGCGCGGCGCGGGCGTCCCCGCCCCGGTCGAGCGGCCGGTGCTGAACCGCCCCCTGCGCCTGCGCGCGGCGCCGGAGCGGGCGGCGCGGTTCCTCTTCGTCGGCCGGGTGACCGAGACCAAGGGCGTCTTCGCCCTGCTGGAGGCCTTCGCCCCCGTCGCCGCGCGCCATCCGGAGGCGACGCTGACCTACGTGGGCGACGGCGACGCGCTCGAGCCGCTCGCGGCCCGCGCTGCCGCCCATCCCGCCGCCGAGCGCATCCACGTCCGCGGCCGCCTGCCGGCGGAGGGCGTGCTCGAGACCATGGCCGACAGCGACGTGCTGGTCTGCCCCACCCTCTCGGGCTTCAACGAGGGGCTGGCGCTGGTCTGCATCGAGGCCGCCGCCTGCGGGGTCCCCTCCATCGCCAGCACCGTGGTCCCTGCGCGCGAGACGCTGGGCGCGGCCTGCCGCGTGCACGAGGCCGATTCGACCCCCGCCCTCGCCGCCGCCATGGCCGAGCTCGCCGACGACCCCGTCGCCTACCGCCGCCTCGCCGAGGCCGCGCGCGCCCTGGGACCCGTCTTCCGCGACCCGTCCGAAAGCTGGGCCGCGCAGGTGAAGCGCCTGCTCGTCCCGCGGCGGGACGCCGGCCGCGGCGCGCCGGGTTAGGCATTCGACAACCCGCGCCGGTGCATTCTGCCGGTCCCCTGCGTCGTCCGCCGGGGGCCTGGCCCCTGCACCCTCTCCGACGGGCGGCGCGGGACGGGGGCCGCGTGCAGGAGCCGACCGTGTCGACCGACCCCTCCGAGAGCGCGCCGAACCCGCGCGTCGTTGCGGCGCGCGCCCCGGCGCCCGGGGCCGCCCCCCAGGTGCAGGAGACGATCTCCCAACGCGCCGCCCGCGCGATCGCGGATGCGGAGCTTCGCGGCCTGCCGCCGGATCCGCGGGTGTTCGAGCTCTTCTACCTCTACCACCTGGGCGAGGACGCAAAGCTGATCGCCGCCGTCGACAGCCTGCTGCCCCCCGACGGCGGCCCCAACATGGACGCGGTCGAACGCATCCACGAGGCGCACCTGTCGCTGGGCGACAAGGCGGAGCGGTTCCTCGACGTCGGCCGGCAGGTGGAGCTGGAGCTGGCGCTGCTCTCGGAATCGCTCGCCCGCCGCTCGGCCTCCTACGACGCCTTCCAGTACGACCTGACCCGGGCGCGCGACGGCATGTCGATCCTCTCGCGTCCCGGCACCGTCAAGCAGACGATCCGCGAGCTGATCGACCTCACCGGCCGCTACGCCCAGCAGGTCGAGGGCCACAACGCCGAGCTCGCCGCCGCCCGCGCCCAGATCTCGGAGCTGACCGACGAGCTGCAGGAGCTGCGGGAGAACGCCTACCTCGATCACCTCACGGGCCTGGCCAACCGCCGCCGCTTCGACGGGACGCTGGAGCTTGCGATCCACGAGGCGCCGGCGCAGGGCCCGCTGTGCCTGGTGATCTGCGATCTGGACCATTTCAAGCGCATCAACGACGGCTTCGGGCATGCGGTGGGCGACTCGGTCCTCAAGCAGTTCGCCCGCCTGCTGCGCCAGAACGTGCAGGGCAAGGACACCGCCGCCCGTTACGGGGGCGAGGAATTCGCGCTGATCCTGCCGAAGACCGAGCGCCTGGGCGCCCGCCACGTCGCCGAGCGCGTCCGCCAGGAGCTTGCGGCCCGCGCCTTCGTCGTCTCGGGCACGCGCAAGCGGCTGGGCACGGTCACGGCCTCGCTGGGGGTGGCGGAATGGCGCCCGGGCGAAACCGCCGCCGAGTTCGTCGCGCGGGCGGACGCCGCCCTCTACAAGGCGAAGAACACGGGGCGCAACCGGGTGATCGTGGCGCCCTGAGCCGCCCGCTCCGAGGCGCCCCTCAGCCGATGGTGGCGAGCGCCGGGAACGTCTCCAGCAGCCAGAAGGCCAGCGTCTCGAAGGCGCCGGTCATCATCAGCACGCCCACCACCACCAGCAGCGCGCCCATCGCCATCTCGACCCGGCCCAGGTGCCGGCGGAACCCGCGCATCCAGCGCATGAAGGGGCGCACGAAGGCCGCGGCCAGGATGAAGGGGACGCCCAGGCCCAGCGCGTAGACCGCCAGCATCCCCACGCCCTCGCCGATCGTCTCGCGCTGGGCGGCCAGGAACAGGATCGAGCCCAGCACCGGCCCGATGCAGGGCGTCCAGCCGAAGGCGAAGGCGAGGCCGATGACGTAGGCCCCCGCGAAGCTGCCCGCCGCCCCGCCCGCGTCGAAGCGCGCCTCCTGCATCAGGAAGGGGATCTTCTCCATGCCCGAGAGGCGCAGCGCCGCGGCCAGCAGAGCCAGCGCGACCAGCACCGGCCAATGCGCCTGCGCCTGCTCGACGAAGCCCTCCCAGCCGCCCAGCAGCGCCAGCAGCGCCGCGGCGGCGATGGCGATGGCGGCGGTCTGGGGCGCGCGGCGGAAGCCGATGAAGTGCTGGCCCATCACGTAGATGACGAAGCCCGCGGCAATCCCGAACTCGTAGCGCCAAGCCTGCAGCGTCTGGCCCACCAGGCTCGCGCCCGCGCCCAGCGCCACGAACACCGTCCCCAGCCCCGCTACGAAGAACAGCGAGGAGATGAACACCCGCCGCGCCAACGCCGCGTCGGCCACATGCTCGTCGGAGGTCAGCCGGTCGAGGGTCGAGCCCGCCATGAACGCGAGATAGGGCGGCGCCAGCGGCAGCACGCAGGGCGACAGGAAGCTGAGAAGGCCGCCGAAGAAGGCGGCGAGCAGTCCGATGTCGGTCATGCGCTGCGCAAGGCTCCTTGTTCCGGCGATCTCGGCGTCGCGGTCGCGCGCCGTTCTGCCCGCTCCCGCCCGCCGCGTCGACCGCGCGGGAGGGCGCGCCCGCTCAATTCCCCGTGCTCGCCGGGGTCTCCGCCTCGCCTTCGGACGCCTCGCCGTCTCCGGTGGGCCCGGCCTGCCCGGCCGCGGCGTCGTCCTGGGAAGACGCACCGGCGTCGGCGGCGCTCCCGGGAACGGCCTCTGCCGCCGGCTCCGCCCCGGCCTCCGCCGGCCCTTCGGCCTCCGCCGGCGCGGGCTCCGGCTCGGTCGCTTCGGGATCGTCGAGGGTCGCGAGATAGGCGACCACGTCCTCCACCTCCTGCGCGGTCAGCCAGGGCTGGCGCAGCGACGGCGTGATCGCCGCCTGGGCGAAGGAGACGTTGTGATAGGCGGGCATCCGCGAGCCGGGCCGCACGATGCGCGGGTTGATGACCAGCAGGCGCAGTTCCCCCCGCTCCAGCCGCGTCGCGGCGCCGGCCAGGTCCGGGCCCTGGGGCAGCGGCAGCAGGGCCGCCGCGGCAGGCGCGAGCCCGCCGGAGCCGTCGCCGACCGTCTCGGCCTCCTCCGCCTCCGCTTCGGCCTCCGCTTCCGCGGCCAGCGCCTCGGGATCCGGGCGCAGCGGCGGGGGCGCGGCGGCCTCGGGCGCGTAGCGGCTGTCGGAGCTCGACAGGTCCTCCTCCGTCCCGGCGTCGAGGTCGTCGGTCCCCGCCTCGGGATCTTTGGCCGTCGCCTCGGGCTCCGGCTCGAGCTCCGGCATCGCCGCGCGCCCGGCGAGCGCGAGGGGCACGAAGACCTGCCGCGGCAGGCCCGGGGCCGCGTGGCAGGCGCGGCAGCCGCCCAGCGCCGGGTCGTCGTAGATCGCCCGGCCCCGCTCGGCGTCCCCGAGGGCCGCGCCCAGCGGCGCCGGCACGGTGCGCCCGTCGACGACGGTGTAGGCATGCGCCCGCGGGCGGGGATCGCGCTCGACCGTGGCCGCCGCGTCCGCCTCCTGCCCGGCCGCCGGCATGGCGGCGCAGGCCGCGGCGACGAGGCCTGCGGCGTGGAGAAGGGGGGATCGGCGAAGGCGAGGAAGGGGCGGCATGGCGTCGTCGGCTTGTCTCGGGACCCGGACCCTAGGGTCGCCGACCGGCCTTCGCAAGCGAGGGCGGCGTCTTGCCCCGGCCCGCCGGGAGGGCTAGCCGTGGGGGCCGAAGCCGGAGCCAGAGCATGAGCCGATCCCCCGACGCCCCCTCCCCCGGCGTCCCCTCGACCCCGACGCCCGACGCGCGCCCGCAGGCGCAGGACGCCCCCGAGGTCGCCGCCGACCTCGAGGTCGACGCGCTGGGCCTGATCTGCCCCCTGCCCGTGCTGAAGGCGCGCAAGCGCCTGTCGGACCTCGCCCCCGGTCAGGTGCTGGCGATCGTGGCCGACGATCCCGTGGCGGTGATCGACCTGCCGCATTTCTGCACCGAGGCCGGCCACGACCTGCTCTCGGCCGCGCCCTCCCCCGCCGGCGGCCGGCGCTTCGTGATCCGCAAGGGCGGCTGACCCCGCCGCCGCCGGGCGCCGCGCGCCCTTCACGCTTCCGCAACCCTGCTTCGAAACGCCTGAGAAACCACGGGCGTCAACGTTCCAATTACGGAGCGATCACCCCCTATTAACCCCACCTCTTCACGCGCAGATCACCAATAAACCGAAGCGCGACGAAGAAAAATCCCATTTAACCAGCCCCTTTCACTTAGCGAAGACGTGCGCCCGCCTAGAAACGCCCTCGGGAAATGATCCCGGCACCCAGGGGTGGGGGCGAGATGAGCACGAACACGATCACCGGCCGGACCATGTCCGGCGGCGCCGGCGCGCAGACGCTCGTCGGCACGATGGGCGACGACGTCATCTACGGAGACTCGAAGACCGACGCGCCCTTCGACCTGCGCGTGGCCGACCGCGAGGGCGGCGACCAGGCCCGGGGTCCGGGCGACGTCGTCCTGGTCACGCTGGCCGGCAAGCTGCACGCCTACGCCGCCGCCTCGGGCCTCGGCGCGGGGGGCGTGCAGGGCTGGCGCATCGACGACGGCATCCTGGGCGCCTCGCTCAAGAAGACCTACGCGCAGGACGCGGCCTGGTACGACGTCGACGACATGCTGACCGGCGCCCAGACGCTGGCCACGATCTACCACCAGGGCCAGACCTACCTGGTCACCGCCGGACTCGGCGTCAGCCTCGCGCGGCTCGACAACGCCGGCGTGCCCCAGTTGCTCGCCAGCATCGACTGGGACTGGGGCAACGGCCTGCTGCGTCCCGGCGCGCTGGTCCCCTTCGACCTGAACGGGGAGCTCCGCATCCTCGTCGGCGGCGGCGTCGAGGGCGGGGCCACGGTGCTGCGCTATCGCGACGGCGCGCTCCAGATCGCCCAGCGCACCGAGGACGACTACCGGGTCGAGATCGGCGACGTCTCGGCGATGGAGATCGCCATCGTCGACCGCGTCCGCTACGCCGTCGTCGCCTCGCGCGACGAAGGCGCGGTCTCGGTCTGGCGCTTCGGCGGCCCCAGCCCCACGCAGATGAAGCTCAAGCGCGCCGGCGACGGCGAGAGCCGCTTCGACCTCACCGAGGTCGAGGACCTCAAGATCGCCAAGGTCGGCGAGGTCCACTACGTCTACGCCGCCGGCCCCGAGAAGCTGGTGACCTACCGCCTGACCGGCGCCGGCGACCTGGTGCGCGTGGCCGCGACCGAGGGGGCGCTGGCGCTCGAGACCGCCAGCTTCGGGGGGCGGGAGCTGCTGTTCGCCGCCGAGGCCGACCGGATCCGCGTCTACGAGATTGGCGAGGGCGGGCGCCTCGACCTGGTCGAGACGCACGACGCCGGCAGGGGCGCGCGGATCACCGACCTCGCCGCCTCGACCGACGGCGACCGCGTGGTGCTGATGGCCGCGCGCTCGGACGCCGACGGCCACGACCTGCTCAGCTTCGGCGCGCCCGGCGACGACCGCATCCAGGCCGCCGGCGGCGACGACGTGGTGCACGGCGGCCTGGGCGACGACGTGCTCTACGGCGGCGACGGCGAGGACCGCATGTTCGGCGCCGAGGGCGACGACTTCGTGCGCGGCGACACCGGCGACGACCGCCTGGACGGCGGCGCCGGCGACGACGTGATCGAGGGCGGCGGCGGGCGCGACCTGATGCTGGGCCGCGGGGGCGACGACGTGATCTCGGCCCAGGGCTGGTACAATTGCACCCTGCGCGGCGGCGACGGGCGCGACCGGCTGTCGGGCGCTGCGGGCAAGGACCGGATGTGGGGCGACGACGACGCCGACTTCGTCTTCGGCGCCTCGGGCGACGACCAGCTCCACGGCGGCGCGGGCGCCGACAAGGTCGACGGCGGCGACGGCAAGGACCGGATGTGGGGCGACGGCGGCCAGGACCTGCTGCGCGGCGGCACCGCCCGCGACAAGATCTACGCCGGCGGCGGCAACGACCGGGTGATCGGCGGGCGCGACGACGACCGCATGTGGGGCGGCCAGGGCAAGGACGTCTTCGTCTTCTCGAAGGGCGACGGCAAGGACCGGGTGATGGACTTCGGCGGCAAGGACCGGCTGGAGATCCGCAGCGTCGACCGCTTCAAGGACCTCGACATCGACTTCCGCAAGGGCGACGCGATCATCGAGCACAAGGGCGGCGTGGTGATCCTCGACGACGTCTCCCCCCGCCAGCTCGACGCCCACGACTTCCTGTTCGGCTGAGCCTCCGGCCCGGCCCCCCGGGTTCGGCCGGCGTCGCCGGCCGACCTCCCTGCGCCCGGTTCACCGTCCTCCCTCGGGACGGCGACTCCTCACCCCTGGTTTCGGAACCGGGCGCAGGGATCCTCCCGCTCCGGCGCGGGCGAGATCACCGCGAGGTCGTAGGGCAGCGTCCCGTCCGCCCGCCGCCAGGGCGCGAGCGCGGCGGCCACGTCGCCGGGCGCGTCGGCCGCCCATTCCGCCTGCAGGATCGACAGCACGCTCAGCTCCGGCGCCGCGTCCGCGAGCACCCAGGGCACGCCCCGGTCGCGCCGGGCATGGCCGTTGCCGGTGACCAGCATCGCCTGCGCGCCGCCCGCCCGCGCGCGGGCGCGCAGCAGCGCCTCGGCGAAGCGCGCGTCGCGCAGGCGCTGCGCCTCGACCATCGGGGCCAGCATCTCGCCCGGCAGCGCGCCGCAGTGGGAGGCGTCGAGCTCCGCCTCCAGCGCCGCCTGCTCGGCCTCCGGCAGAGGCGCGTCGAGGCCGTAGCGCGGGGCCTCAGGCCCGAAGGCCGCGGCGACCCCGCCGGTCATCGCCGCGCGCAGATCCTCGCGCGCGACGCCGCCGCCGGCGACTTCGGCGCGGGGGACCGCCTCGATCACACCCTGCCAGGGCGCGTAGTCGTCCCAGGCGGCGGCGGCGCGCATCGCGTCGTCGGGCGCCTGCGCCGCGCGCAGCTCGGCCAGCGCCGGCTCGGCGGTCCGGGGAACCATCTCCAGCGCCAGCGCCCGCACGTCCAGCGCCCGCGCCAGCGCCGCCTGCACCTGCTGGTGCACGGGATCGTCATGCACCTCGCCCACCACCACCAGGTCTGCGGCGCGGGCGCGCTCGGTCAGCGCGCCGGCGTCCAGCACGCGGCCCGAGACCGGGTCGGCCACCGTCGCCTCCGCCGGCAGCTCCGCCGCGGGCCCCGGCGGCTGGGCGCAGGCCGCGAGCCCCGCCAGCGCGGCGGCGGCGAGCGCCAGGGAGACACGGCGGGGGACGGGGCGGCGGGCGGGGGGCGAGGGTGCGCGATCCATTCCCCCAGCCTAGCCGACACGCGCCTGCGGGCAAGCGCGGGCCGCGGCGCCGGTCGCGCCCGCCGCTACGGCGCCTGTCGCAGCCAGGCCGCGCTCCGCCGCGACCCCGCGGGATGCGCCCCCGCGATGCATGGCGGGGCGCAATGCGCCGCGCTAGAACGAGTCCGGTCCCCGCAGCGACCGACCGACCGCAAAGGAGCCGAGCGCATGCCGCGAAAACCCGAGTTCTCCGGCGTCGCCCCCGACCGGTCCCCGCGCCCCCGCGGCGCGGCCGGAGCTCCGCGCATGCGTCCCGCGTCCCGGTTTCCGCGCAGCCTGCGCGCCGCCCGCGTCCTGCCGGCGCTCGCCGCGCTCGCGCTCGCGTCCGGCTGCGTGCAGAACACCGACGAGCTCTACGCCCAGGCGCTGGAGCGCTACGCCGCCGCCGGCCTGATGCGCACCGAGACCGCGCCCGCCGACGCCCCCTTCACCAACGCCGACCTCGCCCGCGACTTCGAGCGGATCGCCTTCCACATGGAGTTCGAGGAGAGCGAGGACCTGATCCAGAACTCGACCCCCGTCACCCTGGTGAAATGGGACGGGCCGATCCGCTGGAAGCTGATGGGCGACGGCGCGCGGGCGGAGGATTTCGCCTCCTACCGCGGCTACATCGCCCGCCTTTCGCGCCTGACGGGCCTCGAGTTCATCGAGACCGAGGGCGAGCCCGACATCCTGCTGGTGATCGCCACGCCCGCGATGCGCGCCGCCATCCTCAAGGAGATCGACGCGGCCAAGGACTCCACGCGCCAGCCGCTGATGCGGGAGTGGGCGCGCAACGACCTCTACCCCTGCGTCGGCCAGGTCACCCGGGCGCGCAAGGGCGGCAAGTGGCGCAACAGCGCCAAGATCGTCATCAAGTCCGAGACCCGCGGCGTGCTGCGCGAAAGCTGCATCCACGAGGAGCTCGCCCAGACGCTGGGCCTGCTGAACGACGACGGCGAGGCCCGCCCCTCGATCTTCAACGACGACCAGGAGTTCGCGCTGCTGACCGTGCATGACGAACTGCTGCTGCGCATCCTCTACGACCCGCGCCTGAAGGCCGGGATGACCGCCGAACAGGGCATGCCCATCGTGCGCCGGATCATCGACGAGATCGGCCCGGGCCCGCGCCTCGACGGCCGCGCCGCCCCGCCGCCGCCGGTCCCGGCCGGGGACATGGAGGGATGAGCGTCCGCCGTCCCGTCCGCGCCGCGCGGCGCCTCGCGATCCTCGCGCCCGCCCTCGCGCTTTCGGCCTGCGCGCAGCCCTCGGCGAAGGAGCATTTCGCGGCGCTGCAGGCCTCGCTCCTCGCCAAGGGCGGCCTGCGCACCGAGATCGCGCCCGCCGACGCCCCCTACGATCGCGGCGACCTGGAGCGGAACTTCCGCCTGATCGCCTTCCGCACCGAGTTTCCCAGGTCCGGCGACATCATCGACGAGCGGCCGCTGAGCAAGTGGCGCTTGCCCGTCACCTGGCGGATGATCGGCGACGACCGCCCCTCGGACCACGCCCGGATGCGGGCGCTGGGCGCGCGGATCTCGGAGGCCACCGGCCTCGAGGTGCGCGAGGCCGCGAAGGACGAGCGGGCGCGGATGCTGATCATGTATCTCGGCCCCGAGACGCGCCCCGCGATGCGCCGGGCGCTGGGCCAGGAGATGTCCGATTCGTCGCTCGAGATGTTCGACCTCTGGGCCTCGCAGCTCTGGGTGGTGTGCTACGCGACGACCTTCCACGGCGGCGACGACGACTGGACCTCGGGCGCGATGATCGGCATCCGCGACGAGCTGCCGGACCTGCTGCGCGACTCCTGCCTCGACGAGGAGGTGGTGCAGGCGATGGGCCTGCCCAACGACGACGCGACGGTGCGCCCCTCGATCTTCAACGACGACGAAGAGTTCGCCTTCATGACCCGGCATGACGCGGACCTGCTGCGCATCCTCTACGATCCCCGCCTGAAGCCCGGCATGACCGAGGCCGAGGCCGCGCCGATCGTGCGCGAGATCGTCTCGGGCATGACCGACGTGCCCCCGGCCGACCCCGCCCGGGCGCGCCCGGCGCTCCGCAAGCCCGCGAAGCCGGCGCCCCGGGCGCCGCAGGCCTCCCTCGACCTGCCCGTGCCCGAGGCCGAGCGCGGCGTGCTCGTCCCCGGCCCCGCCGGCTCCCCGCCCTGGAGCGGGCGCACCGGCTAGCGCGCGCCGTCGCGGGCGACGGGCGCGTCCGGCTCGGCCGCGGGGGCCTGCGTCAGTCTTCGGGTTCGGTGGTGAAGCGCAGCGGGAAGCCGTTGGCGCGGCCCGCCTCGGTCGCGTCGCCGGCCTTGGTCTCGGCGACCTCGCGCGTGTAGACGGCGACCACGCAGACGCCTTTCTGGTGGGCGGTGACCATCACCCGCCAGGCCTGGTCCTCGCTCAGCCGGAACACGCTTTTCAGCACCGCGGTGACGAACTCGCGCGGCGTGAAGTCGTCGTTCAGCAGGATCACCTTCCACAGGCGCGGTCGCTGCGCCTTCGGTTTGACCCTGGCTTCGAGATCGGAGTCGGTGGTCCCGCTCATGGGCGCCTCCCGTGGCCGGTGCGGATGGGAACGGCCTCGGCCTCGGGTCGTGACCTCGCGCCACGACCTTACCCTTCCACGTTGTCACGACCCGCCGCGCAGGTCCATGCCCTGCAACGCTTTCGCACGTCGGCGCGAGCGCGCGGAGGCCCCGGCCCGGACCGTCCCTCGCCGCGCGCGCCGACCGGCGCCGAGCGCCCCTGAGGCGGGCGGCGCCCTTGACGTCGCGCGCCCCAGCGGGGATGGGAAAGGCCCCCCTCGGCGACGCCGGCCCCGCGCCCGGTCGCCCGCGACCCGCCCCCGCGCCGGCGACGCCGGCCGCACAGCCCCCGCTCAGCCCGGAGATCCGCGATGACCTACCTCGGCCTCGACCTCGGCACCTCCTCGGCCAAGGCGGCGCTGATGGATGCGGACGGCGCGGTGATCGCCTCGCGCTCCGCGCCCCTGAGCGTCTCGCGCCCCGCGCCCGGCTGGTCGGAGCAGGCGCCCCAGGACTGGATCGACGCCTGCTGGGCGGCGCTCGACGCGCTGGCCGCCGACCACCCGGCGGAGATGGCGGCGGTCGAGGGCATCGGCCTCTCGGGCCAGATGCATGGCGCGACGTTCCTCGGCGCCGACGACCGCCCCCTGCGCCCGGCGATCCTGTGGAACGACATGCGTTCGGCCCCCGACTGCGCCACGCTCGACGCCGCAGCCGACTTCCGCGGCATCGGCGGCAACCTGGTGATGCCCGGCTTCACCGCCCCCAAGGCCGCCTGGCTGGCGCGCGAGGAGCCCGCGGTCTTCGAGGCCACGACGCGCATCCTCCTGCCCAAGGACTACGTGCGCCTTGCGCTGACGGGGGAGGCCGTCTCGGACATGTCCGACGCCTCCGGCACGCTCTGGCTCGACGTCGCCGCGCGCGACTGGTCGGACGCGCTGCTGGCGGCGACCGGCCTCTCGCGCGCCCAGATGCCCGCGCTGGTCGAGGGCTCCGCCCCCTCCGGCCGCCTGCGCGACGCGCTCCGCGCCCGCTGGGGCATGGCGAAGGCGCCGGTGGTGGCGGGCGGCGGCGGCGACAACGCGGCCGCGGCCTGCGGGGTGGGGGCGCTGGCCGCCGGCACCGCCTTCGTCTCGCTGGGCACCTCGGGCGTCCTGTTCGTCGCGGGCGACGCCTTCCGCCCGAACACCGCCGGCGCCGTCCACGCCTTCTGCCACGCCGCCCCGGACCTGTGGCACCAGATGGGCGTGATCCTCGCCGCCGCAGATGCGCTGGAGTGGCTCTCGACGGTGACCGGCGCCCCCGCCGCCGAGCTGATCGCCGAGGCTGAGGCCGCCGACGCTGCAGGCGAGGGCGCGACCGAGGCGATGTTCCTCCCCTACCTCTCCGGCGAGCGCACGCCCCACAACGACCCCGCCGCCCGCGGGGCCTTCGCGGGGCTGGGCCGGGCGGCCTCCCGCGCCGACCTGACCCGCGCGGTGCTGGAGGGGGTGGCGCTGGCCTTCGCCGACTGCCAGGCGGCGCTGGGCGCGGCCGGCACGGATTTCGAAAGCGCCTGGGCGGTGGGGGGCGGCGCCCGCTCTCGCCTCTGGCTCAGGATCGTGGCCGCGGCGCTCGACCGCCCGCTGACCCTGCCGCCGGCGGGCGACTTCGGCGCGGCGCTGGGGGCCGCGCGCCTCGGCCTCTGCGCGGCCACGGGCGCCGAGGCGACCGCGGTCTGCGCGCCGCCGGAACCCGCCGAGATCGTCGCGCCCGAACCCGCGCTGGTCGAGCGCATGGCCGCCCGGCGCGAGGCCTGGCGCGCCCTTCACCCCGCGATCAAGGGCGCGCTGGAGGCCTGAGGCGCAGGCCTCAGACCACGCGGCCCTGCCAGCGCCGGCGCGAGGCGTCGTCGAGCGCGGCCAGCGCCACGAAGACCATGCCCCCGGCCGCGAGCCCCGCGCCCACCACCCCGACCGAGGCCCAGCCCCAGCCGGCCGCCAGCGCCAGCCCGCCCAGCCACGGGCCCAGCGCGTTGGCCGCGTTGAAGGCGCTGTGGTTCAGCGCGGCCGCCAGCATCTGCGCGTCGCCCGCCACGTTCATCAGCCGCGTCTGCAGGATCGGCGACAGCGCGCAGCCCCAGCCCACCAGGAACACCGCCGGGACCATCCAGGCCGCGTCGTCGGCGACCGTCGAGAAGAACAGCATCGAGACGACGCTCAGCCCCAGGCTCGCCAGGATCGCCGGCGTCATCGCCCGGTCCGCCGCCCAGCCCCCCGCCATCGAGCCCAGCGTCATCCCCAGACCGAACACCGCCAGCATCGCCGGCAGGCGCGAGGCCGGGGCCCCCGCATGCTCGATCAGGATCGAGCCGAGGTAGGTGTAGACGCAGAACATCCCCGCGAAGCCGATCGCGCCCATGCCCAGCGTCCACCACACCTGCCGCCGGCGCAGGGCGCCGAGCTCGCGCAGCGGGCTCGCCAGCGCGTCAGGCGCCTGCAGGGGCGCGAAGAGCGCGATCATCGCGGCCGAGGCCGCCGCGATCGCGGCCACCATCCCGTAGGCCCAGCGCCAGCCGAACCCCTGCCCCAGGGCGTTGGCCAGCGGCACCCCCACGATGGTCGCCACCGTCAGCCCCAGCAGCACCCGCGCCACCGCCGTCCCGCGACGGCCGGGCGGGACCAGCGAGGCCGCCATCAGCGCCGCGGCGCCCAGGTAGGCGCCATGCGGCAGACCGGCGGCGAAGCGCGAGGCGACGAAGGCCCCGTAGCCCTCGACCAGCCCCGACAGGCCGTTCGCCAGCGCGAAGACCGCCATCAGCCCCACCAGGATCCGCCGCCGCGCGATGCGCGCGGCCAGCACCGTGATCACCGGCGCGCCCACGCACACGCCCAGCGCATAGGCGCTGATCGCGTGGCCGGCCTGGGTCTCGCGGATGCCGAAGTCGGCGGAGAAGAAGGGCACGAGGCTCATGGACGCGAACTCCGCGACCCCGATGGCGAAACCGCCGAGGGCGAGCGCGAGCATCACGAGCGCGCCCTGCGCGGCGCTCTGCTGGGAAGACAGGATCGGACCTTTCGTCGGGCGGCGCCCAGGCTCGGGCGAGGCGCCGCGGAAACGGATGCGGCGGCGCCGAGGCGACTCGCATCGCCCGACCCCGCCGTTTCGATCAGTCTACCCAGCCAAACCGTTGCTGCACGTGATGATTTCGCGACGCCATGCAGAGCCGATCTGCATCTGCTGCATGGCAGCATTCGGGGCGGGGGCGGATGGCGGAAGGCCGACCGAAACAGGGTCTGGAGGCGAGCGGTCTGCAGGCGCCCTGCGGGCGGGCTTGGACCTCCTGCGGCCGGCGCGCCTGGATTTCGGAGGGCAGGAGCCTCCGGCGGGCTCCCGACTCACCAAAGAACAGGGCCCGCGCCTGCTCTCCGGATCCGTCTCTCGCTGATGGATGCCTGAGCGACTCGCCCGCCCCGGTCAAGGACAAGCCCCGCTTCGCGGGGTCGCTCCGCGATCCTTGACCGGGGCGGCCGAGTCGCTCTTTCCGGCATCCGCGAGAGACGGCTCCGGAGAACAGGCGCTTTGCGAGGGCCGTAGGCGTCGCGCCCGGGCGCGTGGGGCGGGCGCGCGCGTCAGTCCTCGCCGGCGGCGAGCGCGGCCAGGCGCAGGCAGACGCCGGTGGCGGCGGCCATGTCCTGGACGCTGATCCACTCCAGCGGGCCGTGGATCTCGGTCATGCCGGTGAAGAGGTTGGGCGTCGGCACCCCCATCTCGGTCAGGCGCGAGCCGTCGGTGCCGCCGCGGATCGGGGCCGAGACCGGCTCGATCCCCTCCGCGGCGCAGGCGCGCCGGGCGAGCTCGACCGGGGTCATGTCCGTCTCCAGCCAGTAGCGCATGTTGCGGTACTGGGGGCGGATCTCGCAGGTGATCTTCGCCCGCGGCTCGCCCGCCTGCACCGCGGCGCAGACCGCGCGCAGCAGCTCGCCCTTCGCCGCCAGCCCGTCCAGCTCGAAATCGCGCAGGATGACGCCGATCTCGGCCTCGGCCGCCGTCCCCTCCAGCTTGTAGACGTGCAGGAAGCCCTCCCGCCCCTCGGTCGTCTCGGGGGTCAGGGTCGCCTGCGGCAGGGTCTGCACGATCTTGGCGGCGAGATGCAGCGCGTTGACCAGCTTCTCCTTCGCCCAGCCGGGATGGACCGAGACGCCCTCGATCCGCACCAGGCCCGCGTCGGCCGAGAAGCTCTCGTACTCGATCTCCCCCTTGCGGGCGCCGTCGAACGTGTAGGCGAAATCCGCCCCCAGGTCCTTGGGCAGGCGCGCGTCGACGCCGCGCCCGATCTCCTCGTCCGGGGTGAAGGCGATGCGGATGCGGGGGCGCGGCCGCGAGGGGTCGGCCAGCAGCGCGCGGGCCGCGGTCATGATGATCGCCACACCCGCCTTGTCGTCCGCCCCCAGCAGCGTGGTCCCCGAGGCGACGACGATGTCCTCCCCCTCCTTGCCGGCGAGGTAGGGCGAGACCTCGGGGCTCAGCACCAGGTCGGGCGCGTCGGGGTAGGTGATCGGCCCGCCGTTCCAGTTGCGGATCACCCGCGGCTTCACGCCCGAGGCGCGGAAGGCGGGGGCGGTGTCGACATGGGCGAGCAGCCCCACCGTCGGCCCCTGCGCCCCCTCGCTCGCGGGGATCGTCGCCAGCACCGCGCCGTAGGGGGTCAGCGTCACCTCCTGCGCGCCGATCTCCTCCAGCTCCGTCACGAGCAGCCGCTGCATGTCGAGCTGGATCTCCGAGGAGGGCGAGGTCGCCGAGGTCTCGTCGCTCTGGCTGTCGATGGCGGCGTAGCGGACCAGGCGCGCTTCCAGCTCGCGGTCGAAGGCGGCGGTGTCGGCGGTCATCGGAGGCTCCGGGATCGGGGGGAGGGAAACGGCGCGCCCCCGTGATCGCAGAGCGGCGCGCGGGCGTCCAGCGCGGGCGGCCGGCCCGCTCGTCGCAACGGACGTCGCGCTCGCCCGCGCGAGGCGCCATAAGGGAGACGTATGGAGCGGACGACGCATCGGCGCGGCGCGTCCCCCAGGGCCGTCCCGCGGCCTTCAAGAACACGACGCGCCCGGAGGAGACCCATGACGCAGCCCGAGCTTTCGCCGGCCTCGTCCCCGGCGCCGGCGGCCTCGACGGCGACCGTTCACGACACGCCCACCGACTCGACGCTGGTGCTGCGCGCGCTGGCCCGCCACCCCTCGCGCACGGCCTTCCGCTCGGACCATCTCGACCTGACCTACGCGGAGACCGCGGGCCTGATCGCGCGCCTGCAGCGGGTGCTGGAGCGGCACGGCGTGGGCCCCGGCGCGCGGGTGGCGATCCTGTCGGCGAACCGGCCCGAGTCCTGGTGCTCCAGCGTCGCGACCATCGCGCTGGGCGGCGCGGTGACCATGCTGCACCCGCTGGGCGCGCGCGAGGGCCAGACCGCCCAGATCGAGGAGCTCTCGGCCCAGGTGGTGATCGTCGACGCCGCCAACCACGCCCCGCGCGGGGCGGAGCTGCAGTCCGACCACCCCGGCGCGACCTTCCTCACCCTGGGCCCCGCCGACTACGGGACCGACCTGCTGGCGGCCGCCGCGGCCGAGCCCGCCTGCGAACCGCTCAACCGCTCCCACCCCCGGCAGCCGGCGCATTACAACTTCACCGGCGGCACCACCGGCCGGCCCAAGGGGGTGATGCGCACCGCCGGCGGGGCGGGGCGGATCACGCTCGCGGTGATGGCGGATTTCGACCTGCCCAAGGCGCCGCGCTACCTGGCGGTGGCCCCGATCTCCCACGTGGCGGGGACCAAGATCACGCCCACCCTGCTCAAGGGCGGCACGATCCACCTGATGAACGGGTTCGACCCCGCGAAGGTGCTGGCGACGATCGAGGCCGAGAAGATCTCGATGACGCTGCTGGTGCCGACGATGATCTACGCGCTGCTCGACCATCCCGACATGGCCACGCGGGACGTCTCCAGCCTCGAGATGGTGCTCTACGGCGCGGCCCCGATGTCGCCCACCCGCCTCGGCGAGGCGATCGCCAAGTTCGGCCCGGTCTTCGCCCAGCTCTACGGCCAGACCGAGTGCTACCCGATCGCCGTGCTGCCCGTGGCCGACCATGACGTGAGCCGGCCCGAGCTGCTCTCGGCCTGCGGCTTCGCGGTCTCCTCGGCCACGGTGCGCCTGCTGGACGCCGAGGGGAACGACGTGCCCGAGGGCATGCCCGGCGAGATCTCGGTCCAGGCGCCGCAGGTGATGGAGGGCTACTACCAGCGCCCCGAGTTGACCGAGGAGACGCTGGGCGACGGCTGGCTGCGCACCGGCGACGTGGCGGTGCGCGACGACGAGGGGCGGCTCTACATCGTCGACCGGCGCAAGGACATGATCGTCTCGGGCGGCTTCAACGTCTATCCGCGCGAGGTCGAGGACGTGCTGGCCGAGCATCCTGACGTCGCCATGGCCGCGGTGATCGGCGTGCCGCACGAGAAGTGGGGCGAGGCGGTCTGCGCCTACGTGGTGGCGCGCGGCGGCGCGACGCTCGACACGCAGGCGCTGGCCGAGATGGTGAAGGCGAGGAAGGGCGGCGTGCACACGCCCAAGTCCTTCCACGTGGTCGACGCCCTGCCCCAGACCGCGCTGGGCAAGATCGACAAGGTCGCCCTGCGCGCCCCCCACTGGGAGGGCCGCGAGCGCAAGGTCGGCTGACCCCCGCCGGGCGGCCCCGCCCCCCCGCGCCGGGCCGCCCCCCTCTCCCCCTCCTCCCTCTTCGCTTCCCGGGCGCCCCGCCCGCCGCCCGCCGGCCCCGGGCTCCCCGGGGAGCGCCTGTTCTTCGGAGCCGTCTCTCGCGGATGCCGGAAAGAGCGACTCGTCCCCGCCGGTCAGGGATCGCGAAGCGACCCCGCGCTTGCGCGGGGCTTGTCCTTGACCGGCGGGGGCGAGTCGCTCAGGCATCCATCAGCGAGAGGCGGCTCCGGAGAACAGGCGCGGGGCGCTTTGTTCTTTGGTGAGTCAGGAGCCCGCCGGAGGCTCCCGCCCTCCGCGATCCCGGCGCGCCCCCAGCCGCAGGCCCAAGCCCGCCCGCAGGGCGCCTCCGTCCCTCCCTCCCCGCCCCCGCTTCGGTTTCCCGACGCAACCGCCCGCGCGTAGTGTCCGACACTGCTTGCGCCCGCCTGCGCCGCCCATTACCGATCGTCCCCGACCCGGCGGAGCGTGCGCGGCCTGGCTTTCGGCCAGCCCCCGTCCGCCCGCGGCAAGGAGAGGAGACGCAGCTAATGCAGATCGACGGACTGGCCGCCATCGTCACCGGCGGGGCTTCGGGCCTGGGCGGGGCGACGGCCGAGATGCTGGCCGCCAAGGGCGCCAAGGTCGCCATCTTCGACCTCAACGAGGAGCTGGGGACGAAGAAGGCCGAGGCCATCGGCGGCAGCTTCCACAAGGTGAACGTGGTCGACGAGGACGAGGTCTCGAAGGCCATCGCCGAGGCCGAGGGCCTGCACGGCAAGGCCCGGATCCTGGTCAACTGCGCCGGCATCGGCCCGCCCGCCAAGGTCATCGACCGCGAGGGCAACCCGCTGCCGCTGGCGAAGTTCGCCTCGATCATCAACGTGAACCTGATCGGCACGTTCAACGTGCTCTCCAAGTTCGCCGCCCGCATCCAGGCCGAGGATCCGGTGGGCGAGGAGCGGGGCGTGATCATCAACACCGCCTCGGTCGCCGCCTACGAGGGCCAGATCGGCCAGGCCGCCTACGCCGCCTCCAAGGGCGGGATCGTGGGCATGACCATCCCGATCGCGCGCGAATTCGCCCGCTCGGGCATCCGGGTGTGCACCATCGCGCCGGGCCTGTTCCTGACCCCGCTGCTCGCGTCCCTGCCCGAGGAGGCGCAGCGCTCGCTGGGCGCGCAGGTGCCGTTCCCGTCCCGCCTGGGCGACCCGTCCGAGTACGCCAAGATGGCCTTCTCGATCATCGACAACCCGATGCTGAACGGCGAGACGATCCGCCTCGACGGTGCGATCCGCATGGCGCCGAAGTAAGGCCCTCCCGCCTCCGGCCGGAGGCGCGCACGACCGTCGCCTCCCCGCAGCGCCGGGGAGGCGGCCGCACGACACCCAGAGGGAGGAGAGGCGCGATGCTGCCCACCGAAGACCAGGCGATGGTTCGCGACATGGCGCGCCGCTTCGCGGCCGAGAAGCTGGCCCCCAACGCCGCCCGCTGGGACGAGACCGGCGAGTTCCCCAAAGAGGTGATCGCCGAGATGGGCGGCCTCGGCCTGATGGGCATGCTGGTCCCCGAGGACCACGACGGCGCCTTCACCGACAACGTGGCCTACGCGATGGCGCTCGAGGCGATCGCGGGCGGCGACGGCGCGATCTCGACGATCATGTCGGTCCACAACTCGGTGGGCTGCGTCCCGATCCTGCGCTACGGCACCGACGCGCAGAAGGAGCGGTGGCTGCGCCCCATGGCCCGCGGCGAGAAGCTGGGCGCCTTCGCCCTGACCGAGCCGCATGCGGGCTCCGACGCCTCCGCCCTGAAGACCCGCGCCGTGCGCACCAACGCCGGATACGTGCTGAACGGCGTGAAGCAGTTCATCACCTCGGGCAAGAACGCCGACGTCGCCATCGTCTTCGCCGTCACCGACCCCGAGGCCGGCAAGAAGGGCATCTCCGCCTTCATCGTCCCCACGGACTCGCCGGGCTGGCGCGTGGCATCGCTCGAGAAGAAGCTCGGCCAGACCCTCTCCGACACCGCCCAGATCGCACTCGAGGACCTCGAGATCCCGGCCGAGAACCTGCTGGGCGAGGAAGGCGAGGGCTACCGCATCGCGCTCTCCAACCTCGAGGGCGGGCGCATCGGCATCGCCGCGCAGTCGGTCGGCATGGCCCAGGCCGCGCTCGACTACGCGGTCGGCTACGCGAGGGAGCGCGTCTCGATGGGCAAGCCGATCATCGAGCACCAGGCCGTGGGCTTCCGCCTCGCCGACATGGCGACCCAGGTCGAGGCGGGGCGGCAGATGGTCCTGCACGCCGCCTCGGTGAAGGACGCAGGCCTTCCGGCCCTGCAGGCGGCGTCCATGGCCAAGCTCTTCGCCTCCGAGATGGCCGAGCGGGTCTGCTCCGTCGCCATCCAGACGCTGGGCGGCTACGGCTACACCCGCGACTTCCCGGTCGAGCGGATCTATCGCGACGTGCGCGTGTGCCAGATCTACGAGGGCGCTTCGGACATCCAGCGGATGCTGATCGCCCGCGGCCTCGCCGCCTGAGGCCCGCGGCCCCGGCCGCAGCCCGGTCGCCGCGTCCGCCCCAAGGGCGCCCCGGGCCTGACCCGGGGCCCCGCCCCCTCCGCCGCGTCCGTCGCCCCTGCGGATCGTCGAAGGGCCGCGCCCCGACGACGCCCCGACGACGCGCAGGCGCGCGCCTTGCGCCGGCGCGTTCCTGTCCCGGCACCGGCCTCACCAGCGCCGGTCGACCTTGGTGGTCAGCTGCACCAGGGTCTCGATCCCGCGCACCCCCTCGATCATCGCGATCCGGTCCAGCGCGGCGTCGAGCTGCGCCGTGTCCGGCGCGCCCACCTGGGCGGCGAGGTCGAAGCGGCCGGAGGTGGTGTGCAGGCTCTCCACTTCCTTCATCCGGCTGATCGTGGCGGCCACAGGCCCCGCGTATCGCGGCTCCACCTGCACTAGGACGTAGGCGCGGATCATCGCGCCGGGGGCGGTCTCGGTGCGCACGGTGTAGCCGCGGATCACGCCCGCGCGCTCCAGCTTCTCGATGCGCGCCTGGACGGTGGTCCGGGCGAGGTTGAGCTTGCGCGCCAGCTCCGTCGCGGGGGAGCGGGCGTTGCGGGCCAGCAGACCCAGCAGGGCGCGGTCGGTGTCGTCGATCGACTCGGTCATCTGACATACTGCCGTTCAAAATGGCGGATCGTCGGCAAAATACATCATTATGCGCATTTAGTCAGGTCGATTTCGACCGCATATCCCGCATCCTCAGTTATCGGAACAAACGGCAACGGAGCGATCCGACCGACCCAGTCTACCGCGCAGCAGAAGGAAACGCCGCGCATGTCCCAGGCCGCCCCCATCTGGTCCTCCCTGGAAGCCTTCATCGCTTCCGAGCAGCCGGACGAGCCCGTGTTCTTCCTCGCCCCCGCCGCGGTCACCGCGGGCGCGCGGGCGTTCCTGGACGGGTTCCCGGGCCTGGTCACATACGCCGTGAAGGCGAACCCCTCCCCCGCCGTTCTCCTGGGCCTGATCGCCGCCGGCCTGCGCGGCTTCGACGTGGCCTCCCCCGAGGAGATCGCGATGCTGCGCCGCCTCTGCCCCGAGGCCGCCCTGCACTACCACAACCCGATCAAGTCGCGCGCCGAGCTGCGTTTCGCGCTCGAGCATGACGTGCGCACCTACTCGGTCGACAACCGCGCCGAGCTGGAGAAGATGATCGAGGTCTTCACCGCCGAGGCGAACCCGGCCGACATCGAGCTGTCGATCCGCTTCCGCATGCCCGTGAAGGGCGGCGCCTACGACTTCGGCACCAAGTTCGGCGCCACCGAGGCCTATGCGACCGAGCTGCTGGCCCGCGCGGCCGAGGCCGGCTTCGTCACCTCGCTGACCTTCCACCCGGGCACCCAGTGCAAGTCGCCCGACGCCTACGTCTCCTACATCGAGGCGGCCGGCCGCATCGTGAAAGCGGCCGGGGTTCGATGCGCGCGGCTCAACGTCGGCGGCGGCTTCCCGGGCGGCAAGGCCGAGGGCGCCCCCGCCCTGCCCGTCTACTTCGCCGCGATCAAGGCCGCCGCGGTCGAGGCCTTCGGCGAGGATCACCCCGCCCTGGTCTGCGAGCCGGGCCGCGGCATGATCGCGAACTCGATGGCGCTGGTGACCCGCGTGAAGCTGGTCCGCGAGGACGGCGCGGTGTTCCTCAACGACGGCGTCTACGGCGGCCTCGCCGAGGCGCCGCTGACCGGGACCGTGCCCGCCATGCGCGCCTGCCGCGCCGACGGCTCCTCGATCGAGGGCCCGCAGCTCGCGCGCGTGATCTTCGGCCCGACCTGCGACTCGGTCGACCGGATGCCCGGCGACAACGAGCTGCCCGAGGCGCTGGCCGAGGGCGACTTCGTGATCTTCGACGGGCTGGGCGCCTACGGCACCGCCACCGCGACCCGCTTCAACGGCTTCGGCCCCGGCCGCACCGAGCTGGTCGAGACGCTGGCCGCCGCCGAGACCCTGGCGCTGGCCGCCTGAGGCCGCGCCGGCCCGAGGCCCCGAACGAGAAACGGCCGCGCCCCCGGGCGCGGCCGTTTCGATTCCAGCCTTTGGCTACAGCGCTGCGGCAGGCCTCAGGACCCGCCGTCGCGCTCCCGCTCGGCCAGCGCGCGGGCGACCTCCCGCTCGACCAGCGCGCGGATGTTGGTCGAGATCCGCTCGCCCAGCGGCCCCGCCAGCTCGTCGCGGATCGCCTGGCGGATCATCGCCTGGAGCTCCTCCCCGTTGCGCGGCAGGCCGGTCGCGGCCAGCGGACCGGGGGTCGCGCCCGAGAACGCCTCGCGCACCTCGCGCGGGGAGACCTTGGGCCGCTCCCGCTCCACCTCCGGGTCGGCGGCGGCGGGGCGCAGGGCCCCCTCCCCCGGCGCCTCGGCGGCGGCGAAGCCGGACGAGGGCGCGGGCGCCGACGGCTCGGGGTCCCAGACCGGCGCGTCGGGCGCGGGCTCTGGGGCGGGCGGCGACTGCTCCGCCGCGGGCTCGGTTCCCGAGGCGGCGCCGGGGAAGGCCGGGGCCTGACGGAACCCGGGGGTAACGGACGTCTCCTCCGGCTCGGGCGCGGGGCTCGGCGCCCAGGCGGGGGCCTCGGTCTTCTCCGCGACGGGCTCCGGCGCCCATTGCGGGGCCTCGGGCGCCGGCGGCGCGGGATCCGAGCCGGGCTCCGTACCCGGCGCGAGATCGGCCGCGGTCTCCGCCTCGGCGGGGGTCGGCGCGGGGACCCACTGCGGGGCCTCCGGGGCGGGCTGAACCGCCTCGGCCGGCGTGGGATCGACCGGCTCCGGCGCGCCCCCGAAGGCGGGCGGGAAGGCCGGGGCCGGCGCCGGGCCGCCCCCGTCCACCCGCTCGGTCAGCACGAACGGCGGCTCCTCGTCGTCGGAAGCCGGCGGCGGAGGCGCGCCCCATCCGGGGCCGTCCTCGCCGCGCATCTGGGGCGTCAGCACCAGCACGCCGGCGCCGTCGTCCTCCTCGGCCATGACGCCGCGCACGGCGTCTCCCAGTCCTGCTCCGCCTGCGCCCGTCATCCGGCCGTCTCCGTTCGTCATCGGCTCACGGCCGATAGGACTTGGCCCACGTGGTCTCTTCGCCGCGCGGATAGCCGTAGGGATCCTCGTTGATCACCCCGGTCCGGTAGAGATCCGGATCGTAGGGGGTCACGTCGAGGCCCAGGTGCGTCACCGTCAGCGCGCCCACCGAGGCCAGCAGGTTGTAGCCCGCCACGTACTCGTCCCGCAGGGCCGCGATCAGGTCCGCCTTGGCCGAGGCCAGCTCCTGCTCCGCGTCCAGCACGTCGAGCGTGGTGCGCGCGCCCAGCGTCGCCTCCTCGCGCACGCCGTCGAAGGCGATCTGCGAGGCCTTGATCTGCTGGCGCGCCGCCGTGATCGAGGCCCGCGCCACCGACAGGCCGGACCAGGAGTTCGACACGTCCTGGCGCACCGAGCGGCCGGTGTTCTGGATCAGCGCCATGGCGCGCGCGTAGTTGGCCTGCGCCTGGCGCACCGCCGAGGCGTTCCGCCCGCCGGTCCACAGCGGCATGGACGCCGTCACCCCGACCGACACCGCGTTCGAGTCGGTGGCCGTGGGGATGTCGTCGATGAACACCGAGTCGTCCGAGTAGCCGGCCGAGCCGTTCAGGCTGACCTGCGGCAGCGACCGCCCGATCGCCGCCTTCACCTGGAACTCGGCCTGGCGCGCGTCGAAGCGCGCGGCGATCAGGTCGGGGTGCTGGGCCTCGGCCAGGGCGATGGCCGCGGCCTCGCTTTCGGGCAGCGGCGGCAGGGGCGGCGGGGTCTCGAGCTCACCGGCCGGCTCGCCGACCGCGGCGAGGTACGCCTGGCGCGACCGCGCCAGCTGCCCGGTGATCGCCGCCAGCGTCGAGCGCGAGGCCGCGAGGCGCGACTCCGCCTGGGCGACGTCGGTGCGGGTGACCTCGCCGACCTCGAACCGGTCCTGCGCGGCCTTCAGCTGCTCGCCGATGACCCGGACGTTGGAGCGCGCGACGCCCACCAGGGCGATGTCGCGGCGCACGTCCTCGAAGGCGGTGACCGCGGCCAGCAGAACGCTCTGCTCGGCCGAGGTCAGCGTCGATCGCCCCGACTCGACCGCCTGCAGCGCAGCCTCCGCGTTGTTCTCGATCTGGCCGCCGGTGTAGAGCGGGATCGAGCCCTGGAGCCCCAGATCCAGCGGATCCGCGTCGTCGCGCGAGCGCGGACGCGCCAGCGAGCGCTGGACGTCCGTGTTCTGCCAGCCGTAGTCCGCCTGGAGATTGACCGTGCCGTAGGCTTGCGCACGGGCCTGGTACTCGGCTTCGTCGAGCCCGCGCAGCGCGGCGCGCTGGGCCGCCAGCCCGGGGTGGTTCGCATAGGCCTTGGCCATCGCGTCGGCCAGGCTCTCGGCCTGCAAAGGACCGGCCAGGGCCAGCAGCGCGCATAGCGCCGTCGCCAGGCCCAGGGGTTTGCTCGTCATCGCCTGTTTTCCCGCCGTTGTTCTGCCCGATTTCGACCGGGCCGGGCGCGGTGCGGGCCGACCCGGCTCCTCGGGGGCGACCCTACCGGAGGGAAATGCGGCCGAAAAGCGAAACCGCGCGTCATCATACGGCCGGACCGGGCGGCGTGACCCTCGGGACTCACCACGCGCGGGGCCGGGGGGTTCGGTTGCTCACGAACCTCGGCCGGCCGGGCGCGGCGCCCGGCCCCGCCCCGCAAAGGAAAACCGGCGCGGGTCGCCCCGCGCCGGCTTCGAACTGGATCGTGTCGCGGTGCCCGTCGGCGCGGCTCAGAATTCGAAGACCGCGGCCTTCTCGAACCCCTCGAGCACCGGCGCGGCCGCGTCGAAGGCGCGCCAGGACGAGGCGCCGGCGGCGGTGCGGGTCAGCACCTCGCAGCGGCCGTAGGCGCCCGACATGCGGATCGCGATCAGGCGGCCGCCCTCGCGAAGCTGCGCGACCAGCCCCTCGGGGATCTCCTCGACGCCGCCCTGCACGAAGATGACGTTGTAGGGGGCGTGATCCTTGGCGCCCTCGGCCATCGGGCCCTCGATCACCTCGGCGTTGTCGACCTCGTGCTCCACCAGCGCCGAGCGGGCGGCACGGGCCATGTCGGGGTCGGCCTCCACCGCGATCACCGCGGCGGCGAGGCGGGCGAGAACGGCGGTGGAATAGCCCAGCCCGCAGCCGATATCGAGCACCAGGTCGTCGGGGCCGACGTCCGAGAACTCGATCATCTTGGCGAAGGTGCGCGGGTCGAGCATCACGCGGCCCGGGCCCAGCGGCAGATGCTCGCCCGCGTAGGCGACCTCGCGCAGGGGGCCGGGCGCGTAGGCCTCGCGCGGGACCGACAGCATGGCGTCGATGATCGGGTAGGAGGTGACGTCCGAGGGACGCACCTGGTTGTCCACCATGGCGACGCGGGCTGCGGCGTAGTCGGTCATCCGGATCTCCGAGGCGCTCGGGCCGCCGGCGCGCGGCCCCTGACGTTCTGGCGGATACCGCAGGACGCGCGCGCGTGCAATGCGGCGGGAGACGGCAGGCGCCGACTTTCGCGCCCCGCAGGCCTCGCTCCCCGCCCCGACAGGCCTTCGCCGACGGCGGAGAAGGCCCCCGCGCCGGGCGCCGCCGGAGATCCGGGCCCCGGCGGGGCGCAGGCGAGTCCCCGCACGCGGGCCGCGGCGGCGAGCCCCCGCGCGCGGGCGCGGGCGGAGGGAAGGAGGCGTCCCGGCGCGCCCGGGGCGTCGCCGCGTCCCGCCCCGCGCCCGGCCGCGCTCATCCCAGGCATTCGCCCTGCCCCAGCGGCTCCTCGACGGCGGCGAAGAAGATCCAGTCGGCGTCCGGGCCGACCTCGAACACCACCGAGACCTGCACCTCCTCCGGCGCCAGGTCGCGGGTCTTGATCTTGCGGGCGTAGCTGCGCGGCCCCGTCGGGCAATGGATGTCGAGAAAGGCGTGCTCGACCTGCGCGGCGGCGAACCAGGCCTCGAACGCGGCGATCGCGTCGGGGATCGAGACGGGGACCGAGGGCGGCGCCAGCGGATCGGCGGCGGGCGTGAACGCCACCCGGCAGCCCACGTAGATGCGCCCGCCGGCCGCGTGCTGCATGTGGGCGAGGCGCACCGCCCCCGTCGCCCCCGCCCAGGCGAGCCCGGCGGAGCGCACGTCGATCAACTCCGCCGTCAGCGGATCGAGCGGCGCGAGCCCGCTCTCGTCGGCGTCCTGCGCGTCGATCATCGCCTGCGCGCAGCGGGTCAGGGCCAGGTCCGACCAGTCGTCCTCCACCGGGCCTGCCAGCGCCTCGACCGAGGCGGCGAAGAGCACCAGCGCCGCCAGCACCGGGCGCAGCAGGCTCAGGCCCTGGGGGCGGGCGGGACGGTCCCCGAACACGCGATTGGCGAGGGGACGAGGGCGACGCATGCACATGGCGCGGCTCCGCAGCCGGAGCGGCGGGGGCGGCCGCGGACGCGATCCCTGGGCGGCGCCTCCCCCGGGATCGGACCGATGGCCCCTGCGCCGCGCGTGTCGGGGCAGGAATGCGCGGCAAGAGTTGACGCAAGGTTGCGATCCGCAGGGAAAAACCGGCGATCTGTAGGATAAAGGCGAGGTTTTCCGGCGGGATTCCCTCCGGGAGCCGGGCGCGCGGGCCCGCAGGGCCGGTCGCTGCGTCCCTCGCCCGTCGCGGTCTTCCGGGACCTGCGCCCTAGGCTCCCCAGCGCCCTTCGGCCTGCACCCGGTCGGCCAGCGCCTCGACCGGCCCCTCGCCGGTCAGGCGCAGGACCGGCGCGGACCGCGCCCCGAGCCAGCGCTCGTGCCCCGCGCGGTTGCGGCCGGAGAAGTTCGGATCGTCGTAGCGCGAGGCCCAGTCGCGGAAGGCGAGATGGGCCTCGTGCATGTCGCCGCCCGGTCGGATGCGGGCGCCGTGACGCTCGGCCTCGCGCCGGTCGAGGCGCCGGAGGCGCACCGGCGTGGGCGTGTCGAGGAAGACGATCAGGTCGACGCCTTCGACCAGCGCGTCGCCCCATCCCAGGAGGGAGCCGGCCAGCACCCATCCGTCCGCCGCCGCCTGGCGCGCCTGGATCAGCGCCACCCGCCCCTCCGGCGGGCGCTTCTCGGTGTAGGGCGGGTCGGTCGGCAGCCAGTAATGGTCGTCGACGTCGATCTGCGGCACGCCGAGGCGCGCGGCGAGCTCCGCGGCCAGGGTGGAGACGCCGGAACAGGACGCCCCGGTCAGGTGGAGACGCGGTTTGCGCAACGGGATCTCCCTTGCCTGAGCGCAACGGCTCGCCCGCCCGGCGGGGCGATGCGAGGGCGGTCGCGTGCGAAGGCCCGGCCGTCGTCGGCCGGGCCTCGGGCATGTCTGCGCGCGGGCCTCAGCGGCCCTTGAACTGCGGCTTGCGCTTCTCGAGGAAGGCCTTCGGCCCCTCGCGGGCGTCCTCCGAGGCGAAGACAGGGGCGGCGAACTCCTGCTCCAGCGCCAGCGCCTCGGGCTCGGTGCGGCCCAGGCAGGCGCGGGCGGAGCGGCGGATCATCTTCACCGCCAGCGGGCCGTTGGCGGCGATCTTCTCGGCGAGCTCCAGCGCGGTGTCGAGCACCTGGTCCTGCGGCACCACGCGGTTGAGGAATCCCCACTCCATCGCGGTCTTGGCGTCGATCAGGTCGCCGGTCAGCAGCAGCTCCATCGCGCGCGCGAAGGGCAGCTGCTCGGGCAGGCGGACCGAGGAGCCGCCGGCGGGGAACAGCGCCCACTTCACCTCCTGCACGCCCAGCCTGGCGGTGTCGGCGGCGACGCGCAGGTCGGTGCCCTGCACCAGCTCCATGCCCCCCGCGATGGCGTGGCCGTTGATCGCCGCGATCACCGGCTTCTCGACGTCGAAGCCCCGCAGCAGGCCCTTGGCCCCCAGCTCGCGGTCCTTGAGGTAGCGCTCGTCGTACTCGTCCTCGGCCCCGCGGGCCTTGGAGATCAGCGGGATCAGCCGGCCCAGGTCCGCGCCCGCGCAGAACGTGTCGCCCGCGCCCGTCACCACCACCGCGCGCACCGCGTCGTCGTCGCGCGCGGCGGCGAAGGCGTCGGAGAGGTTGCACAGAAGCTCGGGGTCGAAGGCGTTCTTCTTCTCGGGGCGGTTCAGGGTCAGGACCAGCACGTGGCCCCGCATCTCCTTGAGCAGCTTGGGCATTCTCTTTTCCTCCTGGATGGCGGCCGTTAACCGGCCTTTTCCTGTTTCAGACGGGCCTCGAGGTCCTGGCGCTTGATCTTGCCGGTGACCGAGCGGGGAAGCTCGGCGTCCTCGACGAAGCGCACGGCCTTGGGGATCTTGTAGCGGGCGATCTCGCCGCGGCAGGCCTCGATCAGGGCCTCCTCGGTCACCGCCTCGGTGCGGCGCACGACGAAGGCGACGGGGACCTCGCCCCATTTCGCGTCCTCGCGCCGGACCACGATGGCGTCGACCACGCCGGGATAGGCCAGCAGCACGCGCTCGATCTCGGCGGGGTAGATGTTCTCGCCCCCCGACTTGATCAGGTACTTGCGCCGGTCGACGAAGCTGAGCGTGCCGTCGGGGTTGCGGGTGAACACGTCGCCCATGTGGAACCAGCCGCCGCGGAAGTCCTTGGCGTTGGTCTCGGGGTTGTTCCAGTAGCCGGAGAACAGCGTCGGGCCGCGCACGCACATCTCCCCCGGCTCGCCGTCGGCGACCTCGCGATCCTCCTCGTCCACCAGCTTCACGAGGCACCAGGAGTTCTGGGTCTTGTCGAGCCGCGCGGGCACCTGCCCCACCGGGATCCGCCCGCGGGAGGCGGGGGTCGAGCCGGTCTCGGTCGCCCCGAAGGTGTTGAGGTAGGGCGCGTCGAGCAGCGTGGTGATCTCGACCAGCT
Source organism: Albimonas marina (assembly GCF_029223255.1). Taxonomy (GTDB): domain Bacteria; phylum Pseudomonadota; class Alphaproteobacteria; order Rhodobacterales; family Rhodobacteraceae; genus Albimonas. The sequence goes on along the minus strand of NZ_JARHUC010000003.1, from coordinate 399,717 downwards.
GCTCGCGCGGCACCAGGTCGGCCATCACGCCGCAATACTTCACGCCCTTCGCGGGCTTGCCCTGGCGCTTCATCGCCTCGATGAAGCCGCCGATCATGCCGGGCATCAGCGTCAGGCGGCCGATCGTCTCGCGCGCCACCACGTCGGCCAGCGCGTCGGCCTCGTAGCCGTCCTGCACGATCACCTTGCCCCCGTTCATCAGGGTCGCGAGCGAGGTGTCGGTCGAGGCCATGTGGAACAGCGGCGCCCAGGCGACGAAGGCGTCCTCGGGCGTGGTCGGCAGGTCCGAGGCCGCCACCATCGCGCGCGCCACCTCCGCCCGCTGGGAGATCAGCGCCCCCTTCGGCAGGCCCGTGGTGCCGGAGGTGTAGAGGATCACCAGCCCGTCCTCGGGATGGGGCGTCGCGGCGGGCGGCTGCTCCGATTCCGTCGCGAGGGCGGCTTCGTAGGCCTCCCCCATCTCCAGCACCTCGGGCGCGCCCGGCAGCTCGACCGCCAGCGACCGGGCGGTGTCGGCGAAGCGGGGCGAGGCGACGATCAGCGCCGGCTCCACCAGGCCCAGGCAGTGGCGCAGCTCGCCGTCGGCCATGCGCCAGTTCTGGCAGGCCGCGATGCAGGCGAGCCGCGCGCAGGCGAGCAGCAGCTCGATGTACTCGGCCCGGTTCTCCGACAGGATCGCGACCCGGTCGCCCCGCCCCACGCCCCGCGCCGCCAGCGCGTTGGCGAGCTGGGAGGCGCGGGCGTCGAGCTGGGCGTAGGTCCAGCGCCGCTCCCCCTCCTCCAGCGCCACGCGCCCGGCGTCGAGCCTCGCGCGCTGGGCGAACAGCGCCGCCACCGTCAGGCCGGCCGCGCCGGCAGCCACGGCGGGGTCGATCCCCGCCGGCGCGGCTGGTCTCGCCGCTCCATCCATGTCCGTCTCCTCCCGCGTCTTCGCGCGCAGGGTCGCACGGCCTCGCCGCGTCGACCTCGTCCCGTCCGACGACTTCCGCGCCGGGTCGGGACATGGCAGAACCTTCCCCGAAACCGGCGCCGCCGCAAGACGCGACGTACCCGAGAGTATGTCGGGCGCCGGACAAATGCCATGGGAGGATTGGCGATGCTCGAGCAGGCCGAAGATTTCCGCGCCGAGAGCCGGGGGCTGCACGCCCTGCTGGCCGACGTGGACGACGCGGGCTTCCGCACCGAGACGCAGTTCAAGGGCTGGACCATCGACACGGTCATCCAGCACCTGCACTTCTTCAACTTCGCCGCCGACCTGGCGCTGACCGACGAGCCGGCGCTGGTGGCGCTGTTCGCCGATCTCAAGGCCGCGCGGGCGGCGGGCGAGACCACCATCGCCTACACCGACCGCTGGCTGGAGGGGCTGAGCGGGCGCGCGCTCCTCGCCGCCTGGATCGAGACCTGCGAGCGGGTGGCCGACCTCTTCGTCGACGCCGACCCCAAGGCGCGCCTCAAGTGGGCGGGCCCGGACATGAGCGCGCGCAGCTTCATCACCGCCCGCCTGATGGAGACCTGGGCCCACGGCCAGGAGGTCTACGACATCCTGGGCGCCGAGCGGGAGGAGCATGACTACGTGCGCAACATCGTCATGCTGGGCGTGAACACCTTCGGCTGGACCTTCGCCAACCGCGGCGAGCCGGTCCCCGAGCCGCGCCCCTACCTGCGCCTGACCGCCCCCTCCGGCGAGATCTGGGAATACGGCGAGCCCTCGGAGGTCGAGCGCATCGAGGGCCCGGCCGTCGCCTTCGCCCAGGTGGTCGCCCAGACCCGCAACATCGCCGACGTGGACCTGACGGTGACCGGCCCGGTGGCGAGCGAGTGGATGTCCAAGGCCCAGTGCTTCGCCGGCCCCCCCAACCCGCCGCCCGCCCCGGGCACGCGCTTCCGGGTCCGGTGAGCGCCGCGCGCCCCCTTTCGACCGGGTCGCCGCCCCTGCCGGGGCGTCGGTCCTCCCGGCAGGACCGGGCGCCGCGCCGCCCCGCGCTCCGCGACGCCTCGCGCCCGCGCGCGCCCGGTGGGGACAGGTCCCGGCCGTGACCCGCGTGCTCTTCATCTGCGGCAAGGCCCGGCGACGCAGCCCGACGGCGGCGGCGGTCGCGGCCGAGCGGCTGGGCTGGGAGACCGACTTCGCCGGCCTGAGCGCCGATGCGGACGAGCGGGCGGGCCCCGGGGCCCTCGGCTGGGCCGACGTGATCGCGGTGATGGAGACGTCCCAGCTCGCCCGCCTGAAGCGTCAGCTCGGGGGCGCGTTGAAGGGCAAGCGGGTCGTCTGCCTCGACATCCCCGACCGCTACGCCTTCATGCAGCCGGAACTGGTGGAGCTGGTCATCGCCCGCCTCAGCCGGCTGGGGGCCGAGCGACGCGGGCCGTCTCGCCGACCCCGTCCCTGACCGGCCCGGTCCCGGTCAGGAAAAAGGGCGGGACGCCCGCGCGCCCCGCCCCTCGTTCTTCCGGCCGCGCAGCCCCCGCGGGGCCGCGCCGGCGTCACTCGGCCGCCTTCGTCGCGGCCTCGGCGGCCGCGGCCGCCTCGCGCTGGACCTTCCAGCCCGGCTCGATGCCGGAATAGAAGTCGAGGTCGCCCATCGACCAGGGCACGAACCAGATCACCGCGCACACGGCGATCCAGATCGGCGTCGCGATGATCGTCACCCACTTCAGCTTGCGCCTCAGGTGGAAGTCCGACGGGGCCGAGGCGGGGGTGCCCGGCGCCACCTCGCCCACGTCCCCCTGGCTCTTCATCCCGATCGGAAGCGAGATGTAGAGGGTCATGAACCAGATGACGGCGAGCAGGACGATGGCGGCTGTGATGGTCAAACTTGTTCGAGCTCCGTCAGCGTGCCGTTGAAGTCCTTGGGGTGCAGGAACAGCACGGGCTTCCCATGGGCGCCGATCTTGGGCTCCCCGTCGCCCAGCACCCGGGCGCCGGAGGCCTTGAGGTGATCGCGCGCGGCGATGATGTCCTCGACCTCGTAGCAGACGTGGTGGATGCCGCCCGAGGGGTTCTTGTCGAGAAAGCCCTTGATCGGCGAGTTTTCGCCCAGCGGGTAGAGCAGCTCGATCTTGGTGTTGGGCAGCTCGATGAAGACCACGGTCACGCCATGGTCGGGCTCGTCCTGCGGCGCGCCGACGTTGGCGCCCAGCGCCGTGCGGTACTGCGCGCAGGCGGCCTCGAGGTCCGGCACGGCGATGGCCACGTGGTTCAGGCGTCCGATCATGGGCGTTGGTCTCCGTCTCTCTCCCGTTCGGGCGAGGAGGTAGACGCGCCCGCGCTCCCGCGCAAGGCGACGCGGCGGCGCGGGGGGGACGGCGGGCGCCGCGGCGGGAGCGAGGGCCGGCCGCCGGACCGGCGCCGGGGGCGCCGTCTCGAAATCGGCCAGAAGTCTCCCAGATCCAAACGCCTCCCCGCCGCGGGAGCGCCCTTTCGCGAGAGATATCTAGAAGCGTCGGCCGAAGAGAGGCGCAGCCCCTCCGCCGACCGGCGCCCGACCGCGATGATCGCGGCGCCGCGACGTTCGCCGAGGCCGCCGGACCGGCTCCGGCCCGCGGTCCGCCAGCCCCCCGGCGTCCGCCCCTAGAGAGGATTTCGTCATGAAGACCAGCAACCGTTTCGCCCTTCTCGCCGCCGCCGCGATCGCCCTGCCGCTGTCCGCCTACGCCCAGTCGAACGCGACAGTCACGGACGACGACATGCAGGCCGGCCGCGACGAGCCCGCCGCCTCCGCCACCGACGCCGTGCCCTCCGCCGACAAGGTCGAGACCGGCGAGGTCCTGAACCGCGAGCCCGGCGAGACCGAGGCCGTCGACCGCGACGCCGGCGCTATGGCCACGACCGACGCGGCCGCCCCGGCCCCGGCCGCGACCCGCAGCGTGATGGTGCGCGACCTCGACGACCTCGAGGTGGTCGGCGCCGACGGCGAGGAGCTGGGCGAGCTCGACGGCGTGATCCGCTCCGCCGACGGCGACCACCTGGTGATCGAGCGCGGCGGCTTCCTCGGCATCGGCGAGAAGCACTACGTGATCCCCGTCGAGGTCGCCTCGTTCATCGGCGACGAGCTGCACGTGAACCTGACCGAGGCGGATCTCGAGGCGATGATCGCCGAGGATCCCTCCGACGACCTGGAGCTGGCCGAGGAAGAGACCGTCCAGATCCGCGAGAGCATGTGATCTCCCGCCCGGTCCGGCCCGCCCGACGGCGCGCCGGACCGCCTTCGACGCCCCCGCGCGTCGTCCCGGCCCGTCCCGCTCGCGCGGGGCGGGCCGCGGCGCGTCCGCCCCCGGGCGGCGGCCGCTCCCCCCGCCCGACGTCGCGGCGCATGGGCCGGCGTCGCGCGGCGCCGCTGGACAAAGCGTCGCCCCTCGTCTACCCCGCGCACGGAAATTGCGGCGGAGGCGCCTTCGCCGCAATGCAACGAAACGCGAAGCGCCCGAACCGAAGGGGAGACCCATGCGCGTCTATTACGATCGCGACTGCGACATCAACCTGATCAAGGACCTGAACGTGGCCGTCGTGGGCTACGGCTCGCAGGGCCACGCGCATATCCTCAACCTGAAGGACTCGGGCGCGAAGAACCTGGCCGTCGCCCTGCGCCCCGGCTCGGCGTCCGCCGCCAAGGCCGAGGCCGCCGGCCTCGCCGTCAAGTCGATCGACGAGGCCGCCAAGTGGGCCGACGTCATCATGATGGCGATGCCCGACGAGCTGCAGGCCGAGACCTACTACAAGTACATCCACGACAACCTGAAGGACGGCGCGGCGATCGCCTTCGCCCACGGCCTGAACGTGCACTTCGGCCTGATCGAGCCGAAGCCCGGCGTGGACGTGATCATGATGGCCCCAAAGGGCCCCGGCCACACCGTGCGCGGCGAGTTCCAGAAGGGCGGCGGCGTGCCCTGCCTGGTGGCGGTTCACCAGAACGCCTCGGGCCGCGCGCTGGAGATCGGCCTGTCTTACTGCTCGGGCATCGGCGGCGGCCGCTCGGGCATCATCGAGACCGACTTCAAGGAAGAGTGCGAGACCGACCTGTTCGGCGAGCAGGCCGTTCTGTGCGGCGGCCTGGTCGAGCTGATCCGCATGGGCTTCGAGACCCTGGTCGAGGCCGGCTACGCCCCCGAGATGGCCTATTTCGAGTGCCTCCATGAGGTGAAGCTGATCGTGGACCTGATCTACGAGGGCGGCATCGCCAACATGAACTACTCGATCTCCAACACCGCGGAGTTCGGCGAGTACCACTCGGGCCCGCAGATCCTCCCGCGCGAGGAGACCAAGGCCCGCATGAAGAAGGTCCTGACCGACATCCAGCAGGGCGCGTTCGTGTCCGAGTGGATGCGCGAGTACAAGGCCGGCGCGCCGATGTTCAAGGCCATCCGCCGCAACAACGACGCCCACCAGATCGAGCAGGTCGGCGAGAAGCTGCGCGCGATGATGCCCTGGATCGCCGAGAACAAGATGGTCGACAAGTCCAGGAACTGATCCCGGCCGACAGGCCCGGAGGTCGGGGGCGCCGCGGGACACCGCGGCGCCCTTTCGCGTTCCGGGCCCTGCGCGCCGGGCGCCCTGAAGCCGCCCGGCCCGACGCTTCCGGGCGCGATTCATTCAAATGCAATTTTCATCATATGACGTTGCGTCACCACCCGACGGAGCGTCGACGCCCCCGCGTTGAAGCCTCGAATCCAGTTCAGGAGGAGACGCAGATGCGTATCGGATCCTATCTCGCGGCCGGCGCGGCGCTCGTCGCGCTCGCAGCCCCCCTCGCGGCCCAGTCCGCGCCCTCGCCCCGCTCCCAGCCGGACGGCGCGCCCCTGCAGATGATGCGCCTCGCCCAGGGCGGCGGGGGCGGCATGGGCGGGGGCATGGGCGGCCCCGGCGCAGGCCGCGGCCCGTCCCAGAGCCAGTCCCAGGACCGCTGGACCCAGGGCGGCGGCGCCCCCGGCGGCCAGGGCCAGGCGACGGAGCGGGGCCGCGGCGCGATGCAGGGCGCCCCTGCCCGGCATCAGCTCCGCCACCAGGAGCGGGAGCGGGAGCGGGAGCGCCTTCATGTCGGCGACCGCGAGCTCGGCGGCCAGCGGACCCGCGACCTCGCGCAGGAGCGTCTGCGCGAGCGCGAGCGCCTCGAGACCGGCCAGGGCCCCTGGCAGGGCGGCGGCGCCCCCCGCTCGGGCGCCCGCGGCCCGCAGGCCGGCCCCGCGGCCGACTGATCCCGCGCCCCGGACCCGCGACGGGCGGCCCCGCGCCGCCCGTCGCGACCTCCCGCCCGGAGCGAGCGGCCGAGACCGGCCCTCCGGGGTTCACGGCTTGGTGACCGCCGCGACGGACCCGCGCCCCCGGCGCGTGACAGGGACATGCGGGCGGGCGAGGCCTCGTCTCTCCCGCCTCGAGCGAAGCTCAGAGCTCTCCGGCGTCGCCGACCGCGAACCCCTCCGCGGCGCGAGGTCGGGGATGGCCGGCGGCGGCGGCCTGCCGGCGGGGGGCGCGGCGCGCATGCGTCGCGCCCTTTCCGCGCGCCACGCTCCGACCTGCGCGCAGGTTAACCCCCGCTGAAGGCGCCCCCCGCGGCGCGGCGCACGGCGCCGGCGGGCGGAATATCCGGCCCCCGGCCCCCCGCACGCTCGGGTTTCGGCGCCGGTTCGCCTTGTTCCGCGACACACCTGTTGCAGACCCCGATGCCCGCGAAGGAGCCCGGACCATGAAGATCCGCTCTCTCATCGCCGCCGGGGTCGCGGCCGGCGCGCTGCTCGCGCCCGTCGCGGCTCCGGCGGTCCAGTCGATCGCGATCCCCGCCTCCGGCCCCGCAGGCGCCGAGGTGATCCAGGTCGCCGGCAAGAAGGCCGAGGAGACGCGCAGGAAGGCCGGCGCGAAGAAGAAGAAGCAGCGCCAGGCCGGCGGCAAGGCCCGCAAGGGCGACGGCAAGCGCCACGCCGGCGGCAAGTCCGAGCGCAAGGCCGGCCAGCGCAAGACCGCCGAGGCCGGCGGGCGCAAGGCCAAGCGCGACGACTCGGCGGCGGCCTGGCGCGAGCGGCATCGCGACGACGACCGCCGCGAGGCCAGGCGCAAGGACGACCGCCGCGAGGCGCGCCGCGACGACGACCGCCGCAAGAACAAGGATCTCCGCAAGGACCGCAGCGACGACGGCCGCCGCCTGACCGCGGCCGAGGCCTGGCGCGCGAAGCACCGCGACGACCGCCACGCCTGGGCGGACTGGCGCGACGACGCCCGCTGGCGCGAGGATCGCCGCCTCGCCGCGCGTCACGCCGACTTCGGCTGGCGCGAGGATCGCGACGACCGGCGCTGGCGCGACGCTTGGCGCGCGCAGGAGCGCGAGCGCGCCCGCCTGCTATTCGCCCCCGCCCGCACGGAGCGCTGGAGCGGCTGGAACGAGCCGCGCCAGGTGCGCGTGCTGCCCGCGTCCGGTCCCGCTTGGGCGCGACCCGGGGGCGCCCGGCTCTCGGTCGCCTCGCTGATCGCGCCCGCCTTCGGCTGGCGGCCGACCCCGGTGACCACGCTCTTCGGCGTCGGGGCCCCGGCCTACGCCTATCCCTACGGCTGGGACGCGCGGCCCGTGCGATACGCGCCCGTGCGGTATGACCCAGTGCGCTATGGCTCGGTGCGCTATGCCGAGCCGCGGCGCACGACGCTGGTGCGGGTGGTCGACCCCTACCGCTCGGGCCCCTACCGCTCGGCCTACCCGACGCCCTATTCGACCTGGCGTCCCGACGGCTACGCGTTCGGCTACGACGCCTGGGGCGCGAACAGCCTGTTCGGCGACCTCAGCGTGCCGCTGGCCGCGCTGCTGCTGGCCGCCTATCTCTGACGCGCCGCGGCGGGAGGCGCCGCCTCCCGCCGCGCTTCCCTCCCCGCATCGGCGAGGACAGGGGCGAGGCCGCTTCGGACCCGCCCCGTCCGCAGGCATCGTCTCCCCCTCGGAAACGATCCGTTCGCCCCGCCCCGCCCTTGGCCTCGGGGGCCCGCGGCCCTACCGTCCCCAGCGCACAGCCGCCGGAGCCGCCATGACCGCCCCCCTGCCCCCCGAGCTCGACCCCGCGCTCGCCCTCGACCAGCGTCCCGGCCTGCCGGAGGACCTTCGCTTCCTGCTGGGCGACTACCCGCGCCACATCTGGGGGGACCATCCCAATTTCGGGCCCACCACCCGCTTCTACCTCGACCGCCACGCCATGTTCCGCGAGGCGATGGGCGTGATGACCCGGCTGACGGACGAGGCGCTGGACGGCGCCAAGCCCGCCGGCCGCTGGAGCCAGGAGTTCGGCCGCATCGCGGGCTTCTTCCTCCAGCAGCTCCACGGGCATCACCAGATCGAGGACATGCATTACTTCCCCGCCCTGCTGAAGCTTCAGCCGAAGCTCCAGCGCGGCTTCGACATCCTCGACCGCGACCACCACTCGATCCACGACGCGCTCGACCGCTTCCAGGCCGGCGCGGTGGGGGCGCTGAACGCGCTTCAGGCGGGGCCCGCGGACCCCAAGCGTCCGATGGCCGACGTGCTGGCGGAACTGAAGCGCATGGACCGGCTGCTCGACCGCCACCTCTTCGACGAGGAGGAGATCGTGATCCCGATCATGCTGGACGCGGGCGAGGCCTCGCTGGGGCTCTGAAGACCGGCGCGGGGGTCAGACCGTCGCCTCGGGCTTGCGCAGCGTGACGCCGTCGATGCGCCAGGCGCCGTCGACGACGGTCATGAAGTAGTCCGCGATCCACACCGCGCCCGAGGCGTCGCGCAGCATCACCGACTGGCGCAGCCGCGGGCCGCCGCCTCGGGCGCGAGCTCGAGAAAGCGCCACTCCGCCGGGCGCCAGACCATCGGGTAGCCCTCGCGCACCATCCGCCCGAAGTTCTCGACCGAGCCGAACAGGCCCTGGATGCCGGGCGAGGCGTAGCCCCAGGCCGCGTCCACGTCGCCGGCCAGGAACGCCTCGAGCTGGCGCTCGATCACGCCGCGGATCTCCGCGGCCGCCCCCGCCTCCTGCGCCGCGGCCGGCGCGAAGGGGCCCGGCGCGGCGAGGCCCCCCGCAAGGCCCAGCGCCAGCGCGAAGGCGAGACGCGGGATGCGGCGGGCGGGGCTTCGTGCGATCATGGCGTCGTCCTCCTGCGCCGCGCCGCCGGGACCGGCGGGCGATGTCCGCCGCGGATGCGGCGCCTCGCTCAAGGATACGGGCTTCGCGCCGAAACGGTTTCACGCAGCGTCCGTCTTGCAGGCATTCGACGATTCGAATATATATTCTGTTACCTGAATTCTTATGAGGCTGAACATGTCTCCTGACTGGATCCTCGGCCTGCTGGGCGGCGCGCTGATCGGCGCGGCCTCGGGCCTGTTTCTTCTCGGCTCGGGCCGCATCGCCGGCATCTCCGGCATCGCCGGCGGGCTGGTGGAGGACCTGATGAAGGGCCTTCCCGGCGGGCGCGCCGGCCGGCTGCTGACGGCCGAGAACCTGCTGTTCCTGGTCGGCATGGCGCTGGCGCCGGCGCTCTACTTCCTGGTGGGCGGCGCGAAGGAGATCGTGGTCGAGGCCGACGCTCCGACCCTGATCGTCGCCGGCCTGCTGGTGGGCTTCGGCGCGCGGCTCGGCTCGGGCTGCACCTCGGGGCACGGGGTCTGCGGCTCGGCGCGGCTGTCGCTGCGCTCGATGGCGGCGATGGGCGTGTTCATGACCGCGGCGATCGTCACCGTCGCCGTCGGCCGCCTGTTCTGAGACGGGGAAAGGATCGATCATGCGCAGGATAGTCGCTTTCGCCGCCGGCCTGGTCTTCGGCCTCGGCCTGCTGGTCTCGGACATGGCCAACCCGGCCCGGGTCCTGGCCTTCCTCGACGTGCTCTCCATCGCCGACGGGGCGTGGGACCCGACGCTGATGTTCGTGATGGCCGGCGCGATGTCGGTCAGCGCCGTGGCCTGGCTGCTGGCGCGCCCGCGCCGCACGGCGCTGTTCGGCGGCGCCATGCCGGGCCCCGCGCGCCCGCGGATCGACGCGCGGCTGGTGGCGGGCTCGACCCTGTTCGGGATCGGCTGGGGCCTGTCGGGCATCTGCCCCGGGGGCGGCTTCGCGGCGCTGGCGATCGGCGGAGGCCCGGTGCTGACCTTCATGGCCGCGATGGCCGCGGGCATGGCGCTGTTCGCCCTCTACGACCGCGGCGTGGCCCGGGCGCGCGCCCGCGCCTGAGGCCTCGCGGCCTCCGCACGACGAAGGGCCGGCCGTCGCGCCGGCCCTTTCGCGTTCCCGGCCCCGCCCGTTCCGCGAAAATCCCTCTGCGCCGGGGCGGTGGTAAGACTCCGTTTACCCTGGGGCCTCACTCTGCCCGGGTTCCTTCGCTGTCAGGAGCCCGTCATGCGCCGTCCCGGCCCGACGCGTCGCCCCGGCCCGGTCCCGTCCGCCAGCGGCGGGGCCGGGCTCCTGCGCGCGGCCCTGCTGCTCGTCGCGGCCCTCGCCGCCGGCCCCCGCCCCGCCCTCGCCGGCGCCTGGACGGCGGAGCCGGGGAGCAGCTTTCTCTCCATCGCCGTCGCCCCCGATCCCGACGGCCCGACCGGCCTGCGCCGCGACCGCTACATCGAGCATGGCTGGCGGGAGGGGCTGACGATCGGCCTCAACAGCAACCAGGTGATCGACCCCGGCCGCCCCGACCGGTTCGAGGGGCGGGTGGAGGGCTTCGTGCGCGCCCGCCTCCTGCGCTCGGAGGCCGGCGACGTCGTCTCCCTCCAGGCCGAGGCGGGGGGCGGCTTCCTGAAAAGCGACGACGGCGCCGACGTGACCGCCCGCCTGCTGTGGGGCCGCGGCTTCGCCTCCCGCTTCGGCGACGCCTGGGCCGAGGCCTCGGTCGGCTGGCGGGTCGAGAGCGCTTCGTACGAGGCCGACCGCGCGCTGGCCACCGCCGTCCTCGGTCTGCGCCCCGGCCCCGGCTGGCTGAGCCTGGTGCAGGTGGAGGCCGACCTCGACGGGGAGCGCACCGGCCGCGCCTGGCAGGCGGCCCGCATCTCCTGGATCGCGGTGCGCGAGATCGGGCGCGGCGACAGCCTCTCCCTCCAGGTCGAGGCGACGCCGTGGAGCCATGCGGTCGCCGACGGCGTGCAGGTGCGCCTGGGCCTGTGGCGACGGTTCTGACGGGCGCGGAGATGAACGCTTCCGTTACGTCATCCTCACTCTAGGTTCAATCGCCCCCGCCTATCCTAGTTCGTCAACGCGCCCGCGACGGTTGGGGACCGGCGGGCGCGCGCGAGACAGGGGAGGATCGACCATGCCAACGGGATCCGGGGGCGGCGGCGGCGCCGGCAAGGTGAAGTTCGACCGGCTGTCCATCAAGAAATGGGCCGACGCCGACCTCCTCGACGACGCAGACCTCCTCAAGCGGCTGTCGGACGAGGACCGCGACCTGGTCGGCCTGTTCTCCCGCTTCGACGACCTGCTGGTGGACGGCGACGCGGAGGTGCACCTGGTGGGCCTGCTGCTGCCCGCCGTGCAGAAGGTGCGCGAGGCGGCGGGCGCCCCCGCGGCCGCCGACTTCTTCCTCAAGGTCGAGGGCTTCACCGCGAACGACGCCGAGGCGTTTGAGTTCCTCAAGCGCGAGGCCGCCCTGCTCGACGACGTCGAGATCGAGGTGCTCGAGATCCGCGGCGGGGGCCGCGAGCTCGACAAGGCCACGCCCCTGCTGGCGTTCAAGGTCAGCGATGCGGGTTCCGACGACGCACGCGACGAACACTCCGCCTGGAACCCGTTGGCGGATTTCGACTTCGGGGGCGGAAACTCCACCGACCTCTGAGCCGATCCGCCGATTCCCCGCGCGCCCCCGCGGGGAAGCCCCCGCGCCCTGCCCGGCCGCTCCCTGCGCCGGACGGGGCGCGGGGATGGGCGCGGCGGACCCGCCGCGCCCGCTCTCCCGCCCCGCGCCGCCGGCGCACGCTTCAGGACCTTCGATCATGACCGCAACCGGAGCCTATGGGGTCGCGCGCGGCTATGTGGACAGCTTCCAGCCCGAGGCCGCCCCCGCCGCGCTGCACGCGCTGCAGGCGCTGCGCGGACGGCGGGGGCTGGAGCTCGCCCGCCCGCTGCGGGTGCTGGACCTGGGCTGCGGGACGGGCTTCGGCCTGGCGCTGCTGGCGGCCGCCAACCCGCGCCACCGCTTCGTGGGCGTCGACGCGGACCCCGACCACGTGCTGCGCGCCCGGGCGCTGGTCGACGCCGCCGAGCTGCCCAACGCCACCTTCCTCGAGGCCGCCTTCGACGAGCTGCTGGTCGACCCCGCCCTGCTGGGCCATTTCGACGTGGTCGTCGCCCACGGGGTCTGGACCTGGCTCGACGCCCCCGCCCGCGCCGCGCTGGTGGCGCTGCTGCGCGAGACGACGGCGCCGGGCTCGCTGGTCTACCTGGGCTACAACGCCGCCGCCGGCTGGGCGGCGCTGGCGCCGTTCCGCGCCCTGGTCGGCGCCCTCGCCGCCGGACGACGCGGCGCGGCGGGGGAGCGGGCGATCCTCGACGCGCGGCGCTTCTTCGCCCAGCTCGACGCGGCCGAGGCGGGGGTGATGCGCGGGGCGCCCGCGCTGTCGCGCTTCGTGAAGCGGATCGACCGCTTCCCCATGGCCTACCTCGCCCACGAATACCTGCCCGGCGGCGCGGGGGCCTGCTGGCATCACGAGGTCGCCGAGGCGTTGGCCCCCGCGCGGCTCGCCTACCTCGGCTCCGCCCGCCTGACCGACAATTTCGACCGGCTGAACTTCCCCGCGGAGCTGCGCGAGACCCTCGCCCAGGCCGAGCGGCGGGGCGAGGGCGACGTCGAGATGATGCGCGACATCGCCGCCGCCCGCAGCTTCCGCATGGACGTCTTCGCCCGCGGCCAGACCGCCCTGCCCGACGCCGAGGCCGAGGCCGCGCTCGACGCGCTGCGGATCGTCGCCGCGGCCCCGCTCGCGGAGGCGCCCACCGTCCAGACCGCCCGAGGCACGGTCGCCCCGGACCCCGAGATCGCGCGCCCCGCGCTCGCCTTCGCGGCCCAGGCGCCCTGCACCCTGGGCGAGGCGGCGGCGCATGTCGCCGCCGGCGGCGCCGATCCCCGGAAGGTGCGCCAGGCGCTGGTGGTGCTGCTGGCCGGCGGGCGGCTGCGCCCCGCCGCCGGCTTCGGCCCACAGGGCCTCGACCCCGAGGCGGAGGCCGCCTGCGCGCGCTTCAACCGCGCCGCCCATGCCGCCATCCGCCGCCCGCCGGCCTTCGCCTCCGCCGTCCTCGCCGGCGGCGTCGCCCCGAACCGCCACGAGCGCGCGATGCTCTACGGCGACGCGCTCCCGCCGGCGGGCGAGGACGAGGAGGAAGCGCTCGACGGCGACGGCGCGGCGCCCCCGCCCGACCTCGACCACCTGCGCCGGCTGGTCCCGGACCTCGACCTCTACGCCGCCCCCGCGCGCCCGCAGGCGGCGGCGGACTGACCGGGCGCGGAGGCCGCGCGGGGTCGCTGGATTCCGTGGCGACGGAAAACCGACGATCCGCCGTGAAAATCCCTGAATCCCCCCTTGCGAACCGCGGGGCTTCGCCCATCTATGTAAATGTGAATTACATTCACATCATGACCAAGGGATCGAGACGGAGATGGACAGGATCAAGGACCTGCTGAAACGCGCGGAAGCCACGCTGGACCACTGGGGCAAGCCCGGCTGGATCGGGGCGATGGTCTTCCTCTTCATCGTCGGGGCCTGGCCGCTTGGCCTGGCCATGCTTTTCTACATGATCTGGAGCGGACGTATGGGCAAGGGCTGCAATTCTCGCTGGAAGCGGAGCGCGCGCGGCGTCTATCGCTCGAGCGGCAACACCGCCTTCGACAGCTACAAGGAGGAGACCCTGCGTCGCCTCGAGGAGGAGCAGGAGGCCTTCCAGTCCTTCCTGGACCGCCTGCGCAAGGCGAAGGACCAGGCCGAGTTCGACCAGTTCATGGACGAGCGCCGCAAGCCCGCGCCGGACGTGGCCACGGCCTGAGCCGCCGGCCCGGCCGAACGGGCCCTCCCCCGCCCGGGCGATCGCGCCCGGGCCTGAACCCCGCTTCGGCCCTCGCCCCTCTCGGGGGGCCTGGGGGCCGGACGCGCCGGCCCGCCCTGCGGCGGGCCGCGGCGCCCCCGGTGAAGGGGTCTTCCCCTCTCCCCCGACGCCGGGGAACCGCCTGCGCGCCCCGCAAGGGGGCCGCGACGCCCGGAGGCCGCGCAGGCCTCCGGGCGTTCGCATGTCCGGGCAGTCCCCGCCGAACGCCGGCCCCTCCGGACCGCTCCAAACATTCAGGATATGGCATCGGCGCCATGGTCGCAGGATCCTGAAGACATTTCAGCCGGAGCGATGATGACGGCTTGATGACCGGCTGATACGCTGCGACTCGTTTCCAGCTTTCGATGGGGTCCATGAGCCACCACCAGGGAAAGATCGCCCCGCAGTTCTTCGTGACGGCGCCGCAGCCCTGCCCCTACCTCGACGGCCGGGCGGAGCGGAAACTCTTCACGACGCTGCGCAATCCCGACGCCGCCGCGGTCAACGACTTCCTGTCGCTGCGCGGCTTCCGGCGCAGCCAGGGCGTGGTCTACCGCCCCTCCTGCGCGGGCTGCTCGGCGTGCCTGTCGACCCGAATCCCGGTCGAGGGCTTCACACCTGGGCGCACCCTGCGCCGCGTTCGCGCGCGGAACGAGGACCTGACCCGTCACGCCGCCAACGCCCAGGCGACCGAGGATCAGTACGACCTGTTCCGCCGCTATCTCGACCATCGCCACGCCGACGGCGGCATGGCCGAGATGGACGCCTTCGAATTCGCCGCGATGATCGAGGAGACGCCGGTGCGCACCCGCGTCGTCGAATATCGCCGCGCGCCCGACCGCGAGAAGGGCGAGCGCGGGCCCGACGTGCTGGTCGCCGCCTGCCTGACCGACGTGCTCGCCGACGGGCTGTCGATGGTCTACTCGTTCTTCGATCCCGAGGAGGACCGGCGCAGCCTGGGCACCTACATGATCCTCGATCATCTCGAGATCGCGCGCGCCGCGGGCCTGCCCTACGTGTACCTCGGCTACTGGGTCCCCGGCTCGCCGAAGATGAACTACAAGGCGCGCTTCACGCCCTTCGAGATCTATCATGGCGAGACCTGGCGGCGGGTCGACCGGCCCCAGGACGTCTCGGCCGACGCGCCCGCCCTGCCCATCGACCCCATCGCCGACCAGGTCGCGCGCCTGATGAACGGCTGAGCCCCGCGCTCCGCCGCCCCTCCGCCGCCTCCTCCGCATCGGCGGCGCCCCGGGCCCGCCGCCCGATCCGACGCTCCCGGCTCAGGTCCGGGGCGCGCGTTCGGCCGCGGGGATCTCCCGAATCTCGATCTCGAGCCGCTGGACATACGGCCGCTCCGGCGTCGCGAGGGGGCTGGGGAACTCCGGCCGGTTCGGCGCATCCGGAAAGTTCTGCGCCTCGAGGCACAGGCCCGCGAACGGCCCCGCCGGCGTCCCGTCGAGGCCAGGAACCGCCAGGCTCAGCCCCGGCGCGTCGTAGACCTGGACCGAGGGCTGGTCGGTCCAGAGCCGCAGCCGGAGGTCTCCCGCCCCACTGGTCAGCTCCGCCGCCGGCCGGGCCGGGTCGCGACCGGGGCTCAGCGCATAGGCGTGATCGACCGCGATCCCGCGCCCGTCCGCATCGCGCAGCGTGCGCGGCTCGCGGAAATCGGGGCGGCCCTCGCCCACTGGAATCAGCCGCCCGGTGGGGATCTGGCCCGCATCCACCTCCGCCCAGCGGTCCGCGTCGAGCCGCAGGCGGTGGTCGAGCACCTCGCCCCCGCCGTCGAGGTTCCAGTAGGCGTGCTGGGCGAGGTTGATCGGCGTCGGCCGGTCGGGAACCCCGCGCATCTCGTAGATCAGCCGCGCCCCGTCCAGCCGCACGTCCACCGTGAAGGCCACCGCGCCCGGGAAACCGTCCTCCCCGTCGGGACTGTCCCAGCTCAGGCGCAGCGCCTCGCCAGCGGCCTCCATGCGCCAGTTGCGCCGGGCGAGGCCGCGGCCCCCGTGCAGCAGGTTCGCCCCCTCGTTCGGGGTCAGGCGCACCTCCCGCCCCTCCAGCTCGAACCGCGCGCCCCTGATGCGGTTGGCGACGCGGCCGCAGATGGCGCCGTAGGCGGGCGAATGCGCCGGATAGTCCTCGACCCGCGCCAGCCCCAGCGTGCAGGCCCGCCAGCCGCCGCCAACCGGCGCGCGCCAGTCGCGCAGCGCGCAGCCCCAGCTCAGCAGCCGCACCCGGGCGAGGCCGCTGTCGAGCGTCGCCTCCCGGATCGGCTCGCCTTCGTGGCGGGCGAGGTCGCGGATCTCGAGGGTCATGGCGCGATCTCCTGGATGGGCGACGGTCGGCGGCGCGGGCACCGCCCCTCCACCTCTGCGACGGGGCGGCGCGGCGATCAAGCGCCCCCTCGCGTCAGGGGCGGCGTCTCGACATCGCCGCGCGCAGGGGTTACATGGCCCGCCAAGTCCAAGGGGCGCCCGTGCGCGCTCCGTCTCCGCGCGTGCCGCGCGGCCCGGAAGGAAAGAGCGCCCGGCCCATGGAAAACGTCCTGCTCATCATCCACCTGATCCTCGCCGCCGTGCTGATCGGCCTGGTTCTGCTGCAGCGCTCCGAAGGCGGCGCGCTGGGCATCGGCGGAGGCGGCGGCGGCGGGATGGTCTCGTCCCGCGGCGCGACCACCGCGGTCGCCAAGGCCACCTGGGCGGTGGCGGGCGCCTTCATCCTGACCTCGCTGGCGCTGACCGTGATCGCGGCGCAGAACTCGGGCGAGCGCTCGGTGCTCGACCGCATCGGCGCCCCGGCGGCGGGCGAGACCGCGCCCCTGCCCGACGCGAACGACGAGCTGCCCTCCGACCTGCAGAAGCTGCTGAGCCCGCCGGCCGCGGACGGCGGCGGCCAGGGGACCGCGCCGGCGCCCAACGCGCCCATCGCGCCGCCCTCGGCCGACTGATCCGCCGCGCGGTCGCCGCGCGGGGCGCCGTTCCGCCCCACGGATCGCCCCATTTCGGCCCAGAGCTGGGTCGACGTTCCCCTCGGCCGGCGGCGCCCCCGCCGGCCGTTCTTGCATCGAAGAGCGGATGACCGAGATGAGCGCGCGACCCTCCCTGCCCCTGCGAACGTCCGCCTGGTTCGGGGCCCGCGCCACGGCGGCGGCCGAGGCCGTGGCCGACCGGGGCTGGGCGCGGGCGCTGGCGCTGCTGGTCCTGTGCCTCGCGCTGTTCCTGCCCGGCATCGCCGACCTGCCCGTCACCGACCGGGACGAGGCCCGCTTCGCCCAGGCCACCAAGCAGATGCTGGAGACGGGCGACTACGTCGACATCCGCTTCCAGGACGAGCCGCGCTGGAAGAAGCCCATCGGCATCTACTGGATGCAGGCGGCCTCCGTCGCGGCCGTCGGCGGGCCCGAGGGCACCGGCATCTGGGCCTGGCGCATTCCCTCGCTGCTGGGCGCGATCCTCGCGGTCTTCGCCACCGCCTGGACGTTCCGGCCGCTGATGGGGGCGCAGAGCGCCTTTCTCGCCGCCGGCCTGACCGCCACCAGCCTGGTGCTGGCGGGCGAGGCCAACATCGCCAAGACCGACGCCATGCTGCTGGGCCTGACGATGCTGTCGCTGGGCGCCTGGGTGCGGCTGCTGACCCGCTCCGGCCTCGCCTCCGCGCCCCCGCCTATCGAGATCGCGGCCGGCCGCGCGCTGGACGTGCCGGACCCCGACGCCCCCTCCGCTCCCGCGGGCAAGGGCTGGAAGGTGGATCCCTGGCATCCCCACGCCGCCCGCGCAGGGGCGAGCGCCCCGGTGGACGACCCCCGCGTGCCGCGCCCCGACGCGCTGGCGCTGCGGCTGATCCTGTGGGGCGCGCTGGGCCTCGCGGTGCTGGTCAAGGGGCCCATCGCCCCCGCGATCCTGGCGCTCGCCGTGCTCGGCGCGCTGCTCGCCGAGCGCACCGCCGCCCCCCTTCGCGCGCTGGGCCTGCTCAGCCCCGGCCCGATCCTGTTCGTCGCGCTGGTGATCCCCTGGCTGATCGCCATCCACCTCGCCTCCGACGGCGGCTTCTGGGCCGAAGCGCTGGGCCGCGACTTCCTGGGCAAGCTCGCCGAGGGGCAGGAGAAGCACGGCGCCCCCCCGGGAACCTACCTGGGCGTGGTCTGGGCGGTGCTGTGGCCCTGGGCCCCGCTGATCCTGCTCGCCGCCCCCTACGCCTGGCGCACCCGCGGCGCGCGCGCCACCGCGCCGCTGCTCGCCATCGCGCTGGTCTGGTGGCTGATCATCGAGGCGACGCCGACAAAGCTGCCCCACTACCTGATGCCCGCCGCCCCCGCCGCCGCCGGCCTGGTGGCGCTGTGGCTGACCTCGCCGGTGCGCGCGCCGAGCCGCTGGCAGTCGATCGCCGCCGCCGTGCTCTTCGCCCTGGTGGGCGGGGCGCTGGCGCTCGCCGACGTCGGCCTGCCGCTCTACGTGAACGGGACGGTTTCGCCCTGGGGCGCGCTGCTGGCGCTCGCCGGCCTGCTCTTCGTCGGGCTGGGCACGGTCGCGCTGTGGTCGGCGCGCCGGCGCGACGCGGTGGCGGCGATGATCGCGGCCGCGGTCCTGCTCTATCCCGCGACCCTGCAGTTCGCCCTGCCCTCGCTGACCTGGGGCTTCCCCAGCCAGCTGATGGCCCGCGCCGCCGCGCCGTTCGAGGCCTGCGCCGGCCGCCCCGCCGACACCCAGTCCTACCGCGAACCGAGCCTCGTCTTCCTGCAGGGCACCGGCACCCGCCTGCTGCTCCCCTCCGAGGCCGCGGCCGAGCTGCGCGAGGCCGAGGCGCCGCTGGTCTGGATCGAGGATCGCCGCCGCGACCAGCTCGACGAAGCGCTGAACCTGACCGGCGAGGCGACGCCCCCCCACCTGCGGGAGCTGACCTCGGTCTTCGCCTTCAACCCCAACCGCGGCGGGACGACCACCCTGCGCCTGTTCACCCGCGACGGGGTCGAGGCCTTCGCCGACTGCCCCTGAGGGGGCGAGGCCCGGGCGCGCCGGCTCGGGGCGCGCCCGAGGCCGAGGCGCCACGCCCCTGCCCCTCGCGTCGCCCTGCCGCTTGGCCCCGGCCGCCGTGCGCGTTATACGGCGTCCCCGGACCGAGGACCCCGCATGACCAGCCCGCGCATCACCGTCATCGCCCCGATGAAGAACGAGGCGGAGAACGTCGCCGCCCTGGCGGACGAGATCGCGGCCGCCTGCGCCCATCTCGCGCCGTTCGAGGCGATCTTCGTCAACGACGGCTCCGACGACGACACCGCCGGCGCCATCGCAGCCGCCCGCCTGCGCCACCCCTGGCTGCGGGAGCTGCGCCACGCCGCCTCCTGCGGGCAGTCGGCCGCGGTGCTCTCGGGCGTGCGCGCGGCCCGGGCGCCGATCTGCTGCACGCTGGACGGCGACGGGCAGAACCCGCCCTCCGAGATCCCCAAGCTGGTGCAGCCGCTGCTGGACGACGCCGAGGGCCGCCTGGGCCTCGTCGCCGGCCAGCGGGTCGACCGGCAGGACACGGCCTCGAAGAAATGGGCCTCGCGCATGGCCAACGCCCTGCGCCGGCGGATGCTGCACGACGACACCCGCGACACCGGCTGCGGCCTGAAGGCCTTCCCGCGGCAGGTGTTCCTGTCGCTGCCCTTCTTCGATCACATCCACCGCTACCTGCCCGCGCTGGTGAAGCGCGAGGGCTATGCGATCGCGCTGGTCGACGTCTCCCACCGCGCGCGCGGGGCGGGGTCGTCGAACTACACCAACTTCGGGCGCGCCATGGTGGGCGCCCTCGACCTGATCGGCGTCTGGTGGCTGATCCGTCGCCGCAAGGTGCAGACGGTCGCCGCGCTGGACCCGGGCGAGGGGGACGCGGCGTGATGCAGGCGCTGGCCGACTTCCTGGGCGCGGACAGCACCGCCGAGCTGATCTGGATCTTCGTGGGCCTCGCCGGACAGGCGCTCTTCATGGGCCGCTTCCTGATCCAGTGGCTCGCCTCCGAGAAGGCCAAGCGCTCGGTGATCCCGCTGGCCTTCTGGTGGTTTTCCATCGGCGGGGCGGCGGTGCTGCTGGCCTACGCCATCCACCGCGCGGACCCGGTCTTCATCCTCGGCCAGTCGCTGGGCTTCTTCATCTACGCCCGGAACCTGTGGCTGATCCGGGCCGAGCGTCGCGGCGCCCAGCCCTCGACCCCGCCGCCGCCCACCGCCTGACGCCGCGTCCTGAACGCTTCCTGAGCGTCGCCCTTGCGCGCGGCCCTCAAGCGGTCTTTGATGCATCGCAGCAGCGCGCGGACGAACCGCGCCTTCCCGCGACCGGGGCCCGCGACAGGGGGACGAATGGGACGACTGACCACGCATGTGCTCGACACCGCCTCCGGCCGGCCGGCCGCGGGGGTGCGCATCGACCTCTACCGCCTGGCCGCCGACAGCCGCGACCTGCTGGCCGAGGCCGTAACCAACGCCGACGGCCGCACCGACGCGCCGATGCTGGAGGGAACGGCCTTCCGCGCCGGGACCTACGAGCTGGTCTTCCACTGCGCCCCCTATTTCGAGACGTTGGGGACCGACCTGCCCTCGCCCCCGTTCCTCTCCGACGTGCCGATCCGCTTCGGCATCGCCGAGGACGCGCACTATCACGTGCCCCTGCTGCTCTCGCCCTACGGCTATTCCACCTACCGGGGCTCCTGACATGCGCGACACCCTGCGCTTCGTGCTGAACGGCGAGGCGGTGGCGCTTCGCGACGTCGATCCGCGCACCACCCTGCTCGACTGGCTGCGCGAGACCCGCCGCCTGACCGGCACGAAGGAGGGCTGCAACGAGGGCGACTGCGGGGCCTGCACCGTGGGCGTCACGCGGCTCGAGGACGGCGTCCCCCGCCGCCGCGCCGTGAACGCCTGCATCCAGCTGCTGCCCATGCTCGACGGCGCCGCGGTCACCACGGTCGAGGCGCTGGCGGGCCCCGAGCGCCTGCACCCCGCCCAGCAGGCGATGGTCGACCTGCACGGCTCGCAATGCGGCTTCTGCACCCCGGGCTTCGTGATGAGCCTGTGGAGCGCCTATCCCGACGGCCCCCAGCCGCGCCGCTCCATCGAGGATGCGCTGGCCGGAAACCTCTGCCGCTGCACGGGTTACGGCCCGATCCTCGAGTCCGGCGAGAGGATGCACGACCTCCCCGCCCCGGACTGGGAGGCCGACCCGGCGCCCGCGCTGGCGGAGCTCTCCGACTTCGACGGGCTGACCCTGACCGCCGCCGGCTGCACCGCGCACGTCCCCGCCGCCGAGGACGACCTCGCGGCCCTGGTCGAGGCGAACCCCGAGGCGGTGATCGTCGCCGGCGCCACCGACGTGGGCCTGTGGATCACCAAGCGGCTGATGGAACCCAAGACCCTGATCTTCGTGAACCGGGTCAGGGACTTCGACCGCGTGGTTGAGACGCCCGATCACATCGAGCTCGGGGCCGGCGCCACCTACGCGCGCGCCGCCGAAGCGCTCGCCTCCCTCTCCCCCGACCTCGGCGAGATGGTGCGGCGGCTGGGCTCGACCCAGGTGCGCAACTCCGGCTGCGTGGGGGCGAACATCGCCAACGGCTCGCCCATCGGCGACGGCCCCCCGCCGCTGATCGCGCTGGGGGCCCAGCTGGTGCTGCGCAAGGGCGAGGCCGTGCGCACGATCCCGCTCGAGTCCTTCTTCCTCGACTACGGCAAGCAGGACCGGGCGCCGGGCGAGTACGTCTCCGCCATGCGAATTCCGCGCCCCAAGTCCCCGGAGTCGCTGAAGGTCTACAAGATCTCCAAGCGCTTCGACCAGGACATCACCGCGACCCTGGGGGCCTTCCTGATCGAGGTCTCCGAGGGGACCGTCGCCTCCGCCTCCATCGTCTACGGCGGCATGGCCGGCACCCCCAAGCGCGCCCGCGCCGTCGAGGCCGCGCTGGTCGGCAAGCCCTGGACGCGGGAGACGGTCGAGGCCGCCCTCCCGGCCTATGCCGAGGACTTCCAGCCGATGTCCGACATGCGCGCCTCGGCCGAGTACCGGCTTCGCGCCGCGCAGAACCTGCTTCTCAAGGTCTTCCACGAAACCACCGAGGGCACAGGGAAATCCCGCCTCGTCGGCGCCGGGGCGCTGGCATGAGCGCCCCCGCGAAACCGCTCGAGCGCAAGGCCGAGATCGCCGGGGGCGTCCGCGCGCCCCAGCGCCACGACTCCGGCCACAAGCACGTCGCCGGCGCCGCCACCTACGTCGACGACATCCCCACGCCCGCCGACTGCCTCTCGGTCGCCTTCGGCCTGTCCGAGAAGGCCCGCGCGCGCATCCTCTCGCTCGACCTCGCCCCGGTGCGCGCCGCCCCCGGCGTCGTCGCTGTCCTGACCGCCGAGGACATCCCCGGCCGCAACGACGTCTCCCCCAACGCCTGGCACGAACCCCTGCTGGCCGAGGACGGCGAGGTCTTCTTCGTCGGCCAGCCGATCTTCGCGGTGGTCGCGCAGACCCACCTCGCCGCCCGCAAGGCCGCCCGCCTCGCCAGAATCGAGTGGGAGGAGCTGCCCGCCATCCTCACCGTCGAGGACGCCGTCGCCGCCGACAGCCTCTTCGAGCCGCCTTACGTGATGGCCCGCGGCGACGCCGACGCCGCCATCGCGGCCGCGCCCAAGGTCCTCGAAGGCTCGATCGGCATCGGCGGCCAGGAGCATTTCTACCTGGAATCCCAGGCCGCTCTGGCCGTTCCCGGAGAGGACGGCGACGTCACGATCCACTGCTCCTCCCAGCATCCGACCGAGATCCAGCACAAGGTGGCCGAGGCGCTCGACGTCCCCTTCCACGCGGTGACGGTCGAGGTGCGGCGCATGGGCGGCGGCTTCGGGGGCAAGGAAAGCCAGGGCAACGCGCTCGCCGCCATCTGCGCCGTCGCCGCCAAGCGCCTGAACCGCCCCGTGAAAATGCGCTACGACCGCGACGACGACATGCAGATCACCGGCAAGCGCCACGGGTTCCGCATCGACTATCGCGTGGGCGTCGACGCCGACGGCCGCATCCTCGGCGTCGCGTTCGAGCAGATGGCCCATTGCGGCTGGTCGCTCGATCTCTCGCTGCCCGTCGCCGACCGCGCGATGTTCCACGCCGACAACGCCTATTACCTCCCCCATGCTCGCATCCGGTCTTATCGTTGCCGGACAAACACCTGTTCCAACACCGCTTTCCGCGGCTTCGGCGGTCCGCAGGGCATGGTGGGGATCGAGCGGGTGATGGACCACATCGCCTTCGAGCTGGGCCGCGAGCCCGCCGAGATCCGCGCCCTCAACTACTACGACCGCCCGGGCGGCGAGCGCGTCTTGACCCCCTACCACATGGAAGTCGAGGACAACGTCATCCATGAGCTGGCCGCGCAGCTGCTGGCCTCCTCCGACTACGCGGCGCGTCGCGCGAAAATAAACAAATTCAACGCGCAAAGCGCTGTACTCAAGAAGGGACTTGCGTTCACGCCGGTGAAGTTCGGGATCTCCTTCACCCTGACCTGGATGAACCAGGCCTCGGCGCTGGTGCATGTCTACACCGACGGCTCGGTCCACCTGAACCACGGCGGCACCGAGATGGGCCAGGGCCTGTTCGTGAAGGTCGCCCAGGTCGCGGCGGAGGTCTTCCAGATCGACCTCGACCGCGTGAAGATCACCGCGACCAACACCGGCAAGAGCGCCAACACCGCCCCCACCGCCGCCAGTTCCGGAAGCGATATCAACGGCATGGCGGTCAAACATGCCTGCGAGCAGATCAAGGAGCGCCTCGTCGCCTTCGCCGCCGAGCGCTTCCAGGCCACGCCCGCCGACGTGGTCTTCCTGCCCGGCCGGGTGAAGGTGCGCGAGGCCGAGATCGCCTTCGACGAGCTCGTCTCCCAGGCCTTCATGGCGCGGGTGTCGCTGTCGGCCGCGGGCCATTACGCGACCCCCAAGATCCACTGGAACCGGGCCGAGGCGCGCGGCCGCCCGTTCTACTATTTCGCCTACGGCGCCGCGGTGACCGAGGCGACGATCGACACGTTGACCGGCGAGTACCGCTTCGACCGCTGCGACATCCTCCACGACGTCGGCCGCTCGCTGAACCCCGCCATCGACCTCGGCCAGATCGAGGGCGGCTACATCCAGGGCCTCGGCTGGCTGACGATGGAGGAGCTGCACTGGGACGAGGCCGGCCGCCTGCGCACCCACGCCCCCTCCACCTACAAGATCCCCACCGCCTCGGACCGGCCCGAGATGCGCATCGACCTCTTCGACAACGAGAACCGGGAGGAGACGATCTTCCGCTCGAAGGCCGTGGGCGAACCCCCTCTGATGCTTGGGATTTCCGCGCTCTTGGCCTTGTCGGACGCGGTCGCGGCCTGCGGGGGCGGCACGATCTATCCCGCGCTCGACGCGCCCGCCACGCCCGAGCGGGTGCTGCGCGCCGTCGACCGGGTGCGCGGCCGACACTGGGAGACGGCGCGGGAGAGCGGCCGGTGACGCTCGACCTCGCCGGCCTGCGCGCGGCGATCGCGTCGGGCGGCCCGCTGGTGCGCGTGGTGGTGGCCGCGGCCGAGGGCTCGGCCCCGCGCGAGCCCGGGGCCGCGATGCTGGTCCACCCCGACCGGTTCGAGGGCACCATCGGCGGCGGCGCGCTGGAGTTCGAGGCGCTGGCCGAGGCGCGGCGCAGGCTCGCCGCCGGCGGCCCCGACGGCGTGCTGCACTACCCCCTCGGCCCCGCGCTCGCCCAATGCTGCGGGGGCGCGGCGACGCTCGCCTACGAACGCTGGGACCTCGCCCGGCTCGACGCCCTGCCGGACCCCGAGACGACCCCGATTTTCGCCCGTCCGCTGGGCGGTATCCAGGAGATACCGCTCCAGATCAGGTCGCTTCAGAAGGCCGCGCGATCCGGCAAGGGGGCGGAATTCCTCTACCTGCCCGGCGATCCGCCCTGGCTGGCGGAGCCGCTGAGCCCCGCCCTGACGCCGCTGTGGCTGTGGGGCGCGGGCCATGTGGGGCGGGCGGTGGCGCGGGTGTTCGAGGGGCTGCCCTTCGCGGTGACCTGGATCGACGACGCGCCCGCGCGCTTCCCCGACCCGGTCCCCGCCCATGTCCGCGCCCTGCCCGCGCCGCAGATGGCGGCGGCCGCCGCGCTCGCGCCGCCGGACGCGGCGCACTTGGTGATGACCTACAGCCACGCCATGGACCTCGAGATCGTGCACGCGGTGCTGGCGCGCGGGGCGTTCGCGCGGCTCGGCGTGATCGGCTCGGCGTCGAAGGCCGCGCGGTTCCGGGCGCGGCTCGCCGCGCTGGGCCACGGGGCGGAGGCGGTCGCGCGCATGGACTGTCCCATCGGCCTCGCGGGGCCGGAGGGGTTGAAAGGGGGCAAGGCGCCGGCCGAGATCGCCGTCTCGGTCGCCGCCGACCACCTGCGCTGGCGCGCCTCGCGAGGGGCCGCGCGCCGCAGGGGAGAGGGGGGAGAATGACCGCGCTGCTGTCGATCCGGGGGCTGTGGAAGCGCTTCCCCGGCGTGATCGCCAACGCCGACGTGAGCTTCGACATCCAGCCGGGCGAGATCCACGCCCTGCTCGGCGAGAACGGGGCCGGCAAGTCGACGCTGGTGAAGATGATCTACGGCGTGATGCGCCCCGACGAGGGCGAGATGGAGTGGCAGGGCGCGCCCTACGCCCCCCACTCGCCCGGCGAGGCGCGGGCGGCGGGCGTGGGCCTCGTCTTCCAGCACTTCTCCCTTTTCGAGGCGCTGAGCGTGGGGGAGAACGTGGCGCTGGGCCTTCCGGCCGAGCAAGCGGGGCGCGATCTGCCCGACCGTATCCGAAAGGTATCGGCCGAATACGGCCTGCCGCTCGACCCCGACCGGCAGGTGGGGGAGCTATCCGTGGGAGAGCGCCAGCGCGTCGAGATCGTGCGCTGCCTGCTGCAATCCCCCCGCCTGCTGATCATGGACGAGCCGACCTCGGTCCTCACCCCGCAGGAGGTGGAGACGCTGTTCCTCACCCTGCGCAAGCTGCGCGACGAAGGGGTGGCGATCCTCTACATCTCCCACAAGCTCGAGGAGATCCGCAGCCTGTGCACCGCCGCCACCGTGCTGCGGGGGGGCAAGGTCGTGGGCGCCTGCGACCCGCGGCAGGAGACGGCGCGCGGCCTCGCCGAGATGATGATCGGGCGCGAACTCGCGGCCCCCGGCGCCCCCGCCGGCACGGGCGGCGAAGCGCGGCTGGTGCTCGACAACCTGACCGTGATCTCGGACGCGCAGTTCGGCGTCTCGCTCCGCTCCATCTCCGTCGAGCTGAAGGCGGGCGAGGTGCTGGGCGTCGCGGGCGTCGCGGGCAACGGCCAGGACGAGTTGACCGCCGCCCTCTCGGGCGAGGTGCGCGTGGCCCCCGGCATGATCCGGCTCGAGGGCACGCCCATCGGCCACCTGGGCCCCACCAGGCGCCGCCGCCTGGGCCTGAACGTGGCGCCGGAGGAGCGGCTGGGCCATGCCGCCGCCCCCGAGATGTCGTTGACCGACAATACCTTCGTCTCGGCCCGCACGCGGCTGAAGCTGTCGCTGAAGGGCCTGCTGAACCTCGGCGCCGCCAAGAGCTACGCGCGCCGGGTGGTCGAGGATTTCGACGTCCGCACCCCGGGGATCCACGTGGCCGCGGGGTCGCTCTCCGGCGGGAACCTCCAGAAATACGTGATCGGGCGGGAGATGCTGCAGAACCCCGAGGTGCTGGTGATCTCACAGCCCACCTGGGGGGTGGACGCGGGCGCGGCCCAGGCGATCCGCCAGGCGATCCGCGACCTGGCGCAGTCGGGCTGCGCGATCATGGTCATCAGCCAGGACCTGGACGAGCTGATGGAGATTTCCAACCGCTTCGCCGTGATCGCGGGGGGCCGCCTGTCCGCCCCGCGCCCGGCCGGCGAGACCTCGATCGAAGAGATCGGCCTGCTGATGGGAGGAGGGGCCCATGCTGCGGCTTGAACCGCGCAAGGAGCGCAGCCGCGCCATGGCGCTGGCCGCCCCGGTGATCGCCGTCGTGCTGACGATGATCTTCGGCATGATCCTCTTCGCCCTGCTGGGCAAGGATCCGGTGCGCGCCATCGTCACTATCTTTTGGGAACCGCTGACCAACGACTTCACCCGCTCCGAGCTGCTGGTGAAGGGCACGCCGCTGGTGATGATCGCGGTGGGCCTGGCCATGGGCTTCCGGGCGGGCATCTGGAACATCGGGGCCGAGGGCCAGTTCATCGTCGGCGCCATCGCCGGCGGCGCGGCGGGCCTCGCGGTCTATGACACGCAAGGCGTCTGGGTGCTGCCGATGATGTGCCTCGCCGGCGCCGCGGCGGGCGCGGCCTGGGCGCTGATCCCCGCGATCCTGAAGGTGAAGTTCAACGCCAACGAGATCCTGGTCTCGCTGATGCTGGTCTATGTCGCGGGGCTGTGGCTCTCGGCCCTCGTGACCGGCCCGCTGCGCGATCCCGACGGGTTCAACTTCCCCGAAAGCCGCCTGTTCCACGACAGCGCCACCCTGCCCATCCTGCTCGAGGGCACGCGCGCCCATGTCGGGGCGCTGGTCGCGCTCGCCGCCGTGCTGATCGGCTGGGCGGTGATGGAGCGGCACGAATACGGCTTCTCCCTCAAGCTCTTCGGCCAGGCCCCCAGGGCCGCGCGCTTCGCGGGCTTCTCGCAGTCGCGCTCGGTGCTGCTGGCGATGGCGGTCTCGGGCGGGCTCGCAGGCCTCGCGGGCACGTTCGAGGCGTCGGGCCCCGTGGGCCAGCTCGTGCCCGGCCTGCCGGCGGGCTACGGCTTCACCGCGATCATCGTGGCCTTCCTGGGCCGCCTGCACCCGGCGGGCATCCTGCTCGCCGGCCTGCTGATGGCGCTGACCTACATCGGGGGCGAGGGCGCGCAGCTCGCCATGCAGCTGCCCGCCGCCGCGATCTCGGTCTTCCAGGGGATGCTGCTGTTCTTCCTGCTGGGGATGGACGTCTTCTCCCGCTACCGGCTGGCGCCCGCGCCGCGGGGCGCGCGCAAGGGGGCCGCGTGATGGACTTTTCCGCGCTCAACCCGGTGGCCATCGCCATCGCGCTGATCATCGCCGCCACGCCCCTGGTCTTCGCGGCGATCGGGGAGCTGGTGGTCGAGAAATCCGGCGTCCTGAACCTGGGCGTCGAGGGGATGATGATCGTCGGCGCCATCGCGGGCTTCGCCGGCGCGCATGAGAGCGGCTCGACCCTGGTCGGCGTGCTCTGCGCCCTCCTGGCGGGCGCCGCGCTGTCCGGCGTCTTCGCCTTCATGACCCAGGTTCTGATGTCGAACCAGGTGGCCACGGGGCTCGCGCTGACGCTCTTCGGCCTCGGGCTCGCGGCGATGCTGGGGCAGCCCTATTCGGGCATCCCCGCGCCGGACTTCCCCAAGGTCTGGCTGCCGGTGCTGTCGGACCTGCCGATCCTGGGGCGGCTGTTCTTCTCCCACGACTGGCTGGTCTACGTCTCGCTGCTGCTGGCCGGCGGGGTGGCTTATGCGCTGACCCGCACCCGCATGGGCCTGGTGCTGCGCGCGGTGGGCGAGAACCATGACGCGGCCCATGCCATCGGCTACCGGGTGGTGGCGATCCGCACCGCGGCGATCCTATTCGGCGGCGCCTGCGCGGGCGTGGGCGGGGCGTATCTGAGCCTCGTCGCCTCGCCGCTCTGGGTCGAGGGGATGACGGCCGGGCGCGGGTGGATCGCGCTCGCCATCGTCGTCTTCGCCTCGTGGAAGCCGTGGCGGGCGGTGCTGGGGGCCTACATCTTCGGCGGCGTGACCATCGCGCAGCTGAACCTCCAGGCGCTGGGGGTGGCGATCGAGAGCCAGTATCTCTCGATGACCCCCTACCTGGTCACCATCGTGGTTCTGGTGATCATCTCGGCCGACAAGCGGCGCGCGCGGATGAACGCGCCCGCCTGCCTGGGCCGGCCCTTCTACGCGGCGGGCTGAGGGAGGCCCGCCGCACGCGACCCAGCCGGTCCCCTCGACGGGGCCGGCATTTCGGGAGGAATGATTTTGATCCTGCGGTTCGCCCGGGCGCACCTCGCCGCCCTGCTCTGCCTTGCGCTCGTCGCCTGCACCGCCGCCCCCGGCCCCAGCCCCGACGCTCCGCCCCTGACGACTGCGGAGCGCGCGTTGCTGGGGCGGATGATGCTCGACCAGGGACCGGACGGAGAGTTCGCCCGCGTCCTGCGGCGGGTCTACCCGGCCGAGGCCGACTACATGGCGCGCCGCGTCGCCGCGATCATGGCGCGCGGCGAATCCGAGGCGGCGACGCGCGCCGCGGTGAACGAGGTCGGCGCGGAGATCCGCCGCCGCCACGCCGCGGGCCTGCTGCAGGCGAGCGACGCGACGCTCGCCGCCTATCTCGACAGCTCCCGCGCCGGGCTGGAGCATCTGTCGGACCGGCCGCAGCTGTGCAGGACGCTGATGAGCCAGGGCCTGCAGTCCCTGCCGATGGAGGCGCAGGCCGACCTGCTCGCCGCCCTGCTCCCCCAGATCCGCATCCGGGTCGAGGCGATGGCGGAGGGCGAGCGGTCGCCCGTCGGCCGGACCACCGACCCCGCGGAGGTCCTGGCCGCCGCCGAGCGCATCCTGGGGCGCCTGACGCCGGCCGAGCGCGACGCGTTCATGCGCGACGAGGCCTCGTGCGGCACGATGATCCGTTTTTTCCAGATGTTGGCGACCGACTCCGGCCCCGGCGCGGAGGCGCTGCGCGCGCAGTACGTCTGGCGCATGGCCCGCCGCTGACGCCCCCCATTCAGGACCCTCCGCCATGTTCCGTTCCCGCGCGCCGATCGCCGCCCTGCTCTGCCTCGTCCTCGCCGCCTGCGCCGCCCGCGGCCCCAGCCCCGACGACCCGCCCCTGACCACGGAGGAGCGCGCGATGCTGGGCCAGATGCTGCTCGACAACGGCCCGGGCGGGGAGTTCACGCGCGCCCTGAGGCGCGTCTACCCCGCCGAGGCCGATTACGTCGCGCGCCGCATGACCGAGATATCTGCGGGGGGCCGGACGCCCGAGCAGATGGCCGCCGACGGCGCCGCGCTCGGCAGGGAGGTGCGGACGCGTCATGCCGCCGGCGTGCTGCAGGCCGACACGGCCTTCATCGACGACTACCTCGGCCTCCACCTCGCCGTCATGGAAACGTTCTCGGACCGCCCGAAGCTCTGCGCGACGATGGCGCGCGGAGGCGTCGCCGCCCTCGACGCAGACGCGCAGGCGGAAATCGAACCCCTCGCCCTCCCGATGGTCGGCCGTCAGGTCGAGGCGATGGCCCAGGGCGAGCGCGAGCCTGTCGGCCGGCGCATAGACGACGCCGAGATGAAGGCGGTCGCCGAACGGCTGTTCGCGCAGCTGACGCCGGCTCAACGCGCCGTCTACCGCGACCGCGACGGCGACGACGAGACGCTCTGCTCGGCCATGATCGACTTCTTCCGCCTGATCGAGTCCGCAAGGGGACGGGGCGCGGAGGCGCTGCGCGCGACCCTCGCCTCGAAACTGTTTCAGAGCTGAACTGGGGACCGATCCGGATGCCAGGACCCTCCGCCATGCCCCGCCTCCGCGCCGCGATCCCGGCCCTGCTGCTCGCCCTCGCCGCCTGCGTGCCGGCGCAGACGCCGCCCGCCCCTGCGCCCCGGACCGACGCCGTCGTCGGCGTGCAGGCGCAGGCCGGGCCGGCCGCGCTGTTGCAGGCGCTGGCGCGCCACCACCCCGACGAGGCGGCCGCCCTGTCGCGCGATCTCGACGCCCTCGCGCGCCGCCGCCTGCCGTCGGACCAGGCCGCGGCGGAGGCGCGGGCCCTGGCGCGGGACGTCCAGGAACGCCATGCCGCGGGGCTGCTCCAGGCCCGGCCCGCGCATCTGCGCGCGGTGTTCGACGCCTATCTCGCGGTCGCCGCCCGCCCCGAGGCCTGCGACGCCTTCCGCCGGACCGGCGGGCTCGGGACCACGCCCGCCGACGCCGCGCCGGACGACGCGCTCGCCGCCGCGCAGTGGGAGCCGCTGCTCGCCGCCGCGGCGCAGGGCGAGCGCGCGCCCGTCGGACGCTCGGTCGATCCGGACGCCGAGCCGCTGGCGGGGGCCTACCTCCGCTTCTACCGGTCCCAGCCCGAGACGGTCTGGCCGTCGCGCCTCGGCGATGTCGTCGACGCCGCCGACTGCGCCGCGCGCCTGCAGGTGTTTCAGGCGCTGGCCGTGTTCGAGGATCCGGGCGCCGACGCCCTGCGCGCCCGCACCCTGTGGCTCATATTCGGGCCGCCCGACGCGGCCGCCGCATCCCGTGCCGCACCGCCGCAAGACGAGGCGTGACGCGCCCGGAAAGCCCCGTTATCGTCCCCGCCGGGGATGAACGCATCCACGCGACAGGAGGTTGCAGCACCATGGAAAGAAGAACGTTTCTCGCCGGTCTCGGCGCCACGACCGCGGCCACGACCCTGGGCCTGGGCCGCGCCCGCGCCGCCGACCCGGTGAAGGTCGGCTTCATCTACGTGGGCCCCATCGGCGACTTCGGCTGGTCCTACCAGCATGATCAGGGCCGCATCGCCGTCGAGGAGAAATACGGCGACGCCGTGCAGACCTCCTACCTCGAGTCGGTGCCGGAGGGTCCGGACGCCGAGCGCGCCCTGCGCCAGATGGCCCAGTCCGGCCACGGCCTGATCTTCACCACCTCCT
This sequence comes from Albimonas marina, assembly GCF_029223255.1. Taxonomy (GTDB): domain Bacteria; phylum Pseudomonadota; class Alphaproteobacteria; order Rhodobacterales; family Rhodobacteraceae; genus Albimonas. Next base: position 368,025 of record NZ_JARHUC010000003.1, on the reverse strand, counting down.
TCGGCTACATGAACCCGACGCTGAAGGTGGCCAAGCAGTTCCCGCAGGTGAAGTTCGAGCACGCCACCGGCTACAAGCGCGACGCCAACGTCTCGACCTACGGCTCGCGCTTCTACGAGGGGCGCGCGGTGATCGGCACCATCGCCGGCCGCATGACCAAGACCAACACCATCGGCTACATCGCCTCCTTCCCGATCCCCGAGGTCGTGCGCGGCATCAACTCGGCCTTCCTGGCCGCGCGCGCGGTGAACCCGGACGTGAAGGTGAAGGTGGTGTGGGTGAACACCTGGTTCGACCCGGGCAAGGAGGCCGACGCCGCCAACGCCCTGATCGAGCAGGGCTGCGACGTGATCATGCAGCACACCGACAGCCCCGCCCCGGTGACCATCGCCGAGGAGAAGGGCATCTACGCCTTCGGCCAGGCCTCCGACATGAAGGAATTCGGCCCGACCGCGCGGCTGAGTTCGATCATCGACGACTGGGCGCCCTACTACATCGAGCGCGTGGGCATGGTGATGGACGGCTCGTGGGAGTCGACCGACACCTGGAAGGGCATCGCCTCGGGCATGGTGAAGATCGGCGACTACAACAACGTCCCCCCCGAGGTCGCGGCCGAGGCCGACAAGATCAAGGACGGGATCGTCGCCGGCACCCACCACCCGTTCACCGGCCCGATCAACAAGCAGGACGGCTCGGCCTGGCTGAAGGAGGGCGAGACCGCCGACGACGGCACCCTGCTGGGCATGAACTTCTACGTCGAGGGGATCGAGGGCGAACTGCCCAAGTGAGCCGCGCCGCCGCGCCCGCGGCGGCCCGAGACGATCCGCAGGGGCCCGGGCGGCGATGCCCGGGCCCTTCGCGTCCGCAGGGCCGCTCGTGAGGGGAAACCGACGCTTGGCGCCCAGATGTTCCCGTTTTAGTCTCAGTCGACGGGGACGGGAGGGAACGCATGTCGGTCATCAGCCACATCACGCTCGGCGCCAACGACCTCGAGCGGGCGGGGCGCTTCTACGACGAGGTTCTGGGCGCGCTGGGCTTCGCGCGGCTGCCCAAGCCCCCGGGCAAGCCGCCGGCCTACGAGAACGGGGGGATGCCGACGATCTACCTCTACACGCCCGAGGACGGACGCCCGGCCACCTGGGGCAACGGCACCCACGTCGCCTTCGTCGCCCCGACGCGGACGGCGGTGCACCGTTTCCACGCCGCCGCGCTGCGCCTGGGCGGAAGCTGCGCCGGCGCGCCCGGCCCCCGGCCGCACTACGGCGAGGACTACTATGCGGCCTATGTCCGCGATCCCGACGGAAACAAGCTGCAGGCGGTCTGCTACGCGCCGGAGGCCTGAGGGCCGCCCGCGACCGGGCGGCGTCGCCTCAGCCGCCCAGCGCCTCGATCTTCTGGTTCAGCCAGGGCGCCTGGTAGCCGAGCTCGAAGGCGCGGCGATAGTCGTGGGCGGCCTGCTCGGCCTGGCCCGCCTGCTCGCGCAGCTGGCCGCGGGTGGCCCAGGCGGCGGCCCAGTTGGGCGACAGCCGGATGGCCGCGTCGAGATCGGCGAGCCCCCCCGCCGGATCGCCCGCCCGCGCCAGCGCCACGCCGCGCTGCAGGTGGGCGGCGGCGTCGTTGGGATCGAAATGCAGCACCCGCCCGAAGGCCGAGGCCGCCTCGGTCAGCCGCCCCAGCGCCGCGAGGGCGATGCCGCGGTTGTAGTGCACGTCCGGGTCAGAGGGCGCGAGCTGCGCCGCCCGGTCCAGGTCGGTCAGCGCTCCGCTCGCGTCGCCGCGCTGGAGCTGCAGCGTCGCGCGCCCCACCAGCGGCTCGGCCGAGCCGGGCTCGAGCTGGATCGCCCGCCCCCAGTCGGCCAGCGCCTCGGCGGTGCGCCCGCGGCGCGAATAGGCCAGCGCCCGGTTCACGTAGATCGCGGTCAGCGAGGCGTCCTCGCGCTCGGCCCGGTCGTAGGCTCCGATGGCGTCCCCGTCGCGGCCCATCTCCGAGAGCGCCACGCCGTAGTTGGTCCAGGCCGCCGCCGCCGTGCGCCCCGAGACCCCGCCCTGGTTCAACGCGGTCTGGCAGGCGCCGGCGAGCTCGGCCGAGCGCGCCTCCGCCTTCAGGCACTTGTCGAGGAACGGCCCCGCCGTCGCGGCCGAGGGCGCCGCCAGGACGGCGAGCGCCAGCAGCCCCAGGATCGGCAGGGGATTGCAGGCAGGCGAAGCGGCGCGGGCGCGGCCCGCGTCGGGAATGGAACGCGTCATCGTCATGCGGAGAAGATGCCGGAGACTCAGGGCGTAAAAAAGGCCGCGCGCGCACCGGGCGAGGCCCTGACCGAAGGCCAGCCAGGAACTCCGCACGCCTATCGACCCGGCCGGGGGAGGCCCGCCGCCGGAGGAGCGGAAGGCCGCGCCTTCGCCGCCCCTCGCGCCCCTGTTCCCACGCGCCGCGGCCGGGCCGCGTCGCCGTTCCGACGCGCGCTCCCTCTCGCTTCATGGACGCTTGCCCCACCGCCCCGTCGGCGCACCGCCAGAGCCCCGCACGCGCACCGCCGGCCGCGCCCTACGCCTCTCCCCTTGCCCCGGACCGCGGACCGCGACGGCCCCCGCCGCAAAGACTGTCTCTCCCCCCTTCACGGCCGGCCCCTCCTGTCCTCTCCCTCGTGTCCCTGCCGCTCCAGCGACGTCTCCCTGCCGACGCCTCCCCGACCCCTCCGGAATGCTGCGGTTGCGGGGTGCGGCCCCGGGCGGGGTTGATCCGGCGCCTGTCGAGCGGCAGGTTGCCGATACGCATGCATCGCTGATGCCTTCGCCCTCCCCCGTTCTCGATCCGGACCTTTTTTCTTTTGCCCGACGCCCCCTTCGTCCCCCGCGAGATCACGCCCGCGCCGCCCATCGGGTCCTCCTCCCCCAAGGGAGGGACCGCGCCCGCGCGGCCGGACAACGCGCTGGGCGCGGCCTGGATGCTGATGTCGGTGGTCACCGCCTCGGCCATGGTGCTGGCGGTGCGGGGCATGGCCGAGGGGCTCGACAGCCGCATGACCGTGCTGCTGCGCTCGCTGGGGATCATGGCCTGCGTGGGGGTGATGATGCTCTCGCCCTCGTTCCGGCGCAGCCTCACCTTCTCGAACCCGAAGCTGCACCTGGTGCGGGGCGGGCTGATCGCGGTCTCGACCCAGTTCGGGTTCTACGCGATCTCGAACCTCAACCTCTCCACGGCGACGATCCTGTCGTTCACCGCGCCGATCTTCGCCACCCTGCTGGCCGTCCCCCTGAACGGCGAGCGGGTGGGCCCGCGCCGCTGGGCGGCGGTGGCGGTGGGCTTTTCGGGCTGCCTGATCATCCTGCGCCCCACCGCCGAGGGGCTGGACTGGGCGATGCTCTCGGCGCTGCTGGCGGCGGTGCTCTTCGCGCTGGCGCTGGCGCTGTCGCGCGGGATCGCGGTCGCCGACGGGCCGGCGGCGGCCTTCGTCTCGGCCAACGGCATCATGGCGCTGGTGGCCCTGCCCGTCGCGCTCCCGGTGTGGGAGCTGCCCTCGGGCGTGGGCGGGTGGAGCCTGCTGGCGCTGCTCGTCGCCACCTCCGCCGCGCGCAACGTGGGCGACCTGCAGGCCTACCGGCACGGCGACGCCTCGGTGATGGGGGTGATCACCTACGCGCGGCTGGTGCTGATCGCGGCGGCCGCCTGGGTGATCTTCGACGAGGTGCCCGACGGCCCCACCCTGCTCGGCGGCGGCGTGATCATCGCCTCGACCCTCTACATCGCCTACCGCGAGCGCGCCGTCGCGCGCGAGCGCCGGGCCGAGGCCGCGCGCGTCGCCGACTGACTCGCCCCCCGCGCCGCGGGCTGACTCGCGGCCCGTTGCGGGGACGCGACGTCGCGGCGCCCGGCCGCCTGAGCGAAGCTTGCGCGCAGAGCCTCCGCATTGGTTGGAAATTGCGCAGCGGCGCCAATGACAAAGGCGCCGCGCACTTTCCCCCGCTCATCGTTGAGAAAACGAAAATCCATCCTTGATCGGGGGGACCTGAATCAGTATGTCCCCCGCCTACAGGGTCGCCGATCCCAACCTCGACCAGGGCCGCCGCCGGAGACAGACCGGCGCCGAGTCACAGGGGGGGCGCTAAGGGGCCGCTGGGTACAATCTGCTGGTAGGGGAGACTACGTCATGCATGACGGCAGCCTCTTCCGACTGGGGATCGACCTGGAGACAGGCGCCACCCATGAGGAAGCTCGCACGAGCGGCCGCGAGGCCGACGTTTACACCGAAGTTCCCGTCCGGGACGTCTTCGACGAGTCGCGCGACGATCATTTCATCCGCCGGGACGGCAAGGTCTTCGCGGGCACGCACCTGATCATCGAGGTGGTCGACGGCGAAGGTCTCGACGACCAGGCCCGCATCGAGCAGGCCTTCCGCGACTGCGTGGACACCTGCGGCGCGACGCTGCTGCACATCCACACGCACAAGTTCTCGCCCCAGGGCGTGAGTGGCGTGGCCGTGCTGGCCGAGAGCCACATCTCGGTCCACACCTGGCCGGAGATCGGCTACGGCGCCTTCGACGTCTTCATGTGCGGCGACGCGCAGCCCTGGAAGGCCGTCGACGTCCTGCGCGAGGCCTTCTCGGCGGGCGACGTCCGCGTGAAGGAGCTCCTGCGCGGCGAGGAGGTGGTCGCGGACCGGCTCTGAGCCTCCGCTTCCGTTCCACCCGAGAAGGGCGGCCCCCCGGGGCCGCCCTTTCTCATTGCGATGGATCTTGTCCACTGTCCTTGGACGTTTCGTCGTCCTTGCCGAGCGGCGCATCCGACGCCTGTTCTCCGTTCTGCGGACTGCTGCCGTGGGAGGTTGGTTCCTCGTCCATGTCTCGGGAACGAGAATCGGAGGAGTTGAAACCGCTGCTTTGGTCGCCGTCATTTGTGATGCGCGCGATCCTGGAACCAAGGGCTTCGACTACCACCGCGATCATCAGTCCAAGGAACAGCGGCAAACATATCAAAGCCCAAGCTTGCAGCAGTCCCTGCGCAATATCGACGATAGGAGTGTCGCGCAGCATCCGGAGATGCTCGACGCCTCCAATTGCAACAGTGACGAGTTGAACAGCAACGGCCAGAGCGAGCAGCGTGAGCGAAGCGGCCACGCCAGCGATAATGCGACGATGCACCCGGGCGAGGAGCGCAGCTCCCAAGATGATCGAGACGATGCCCGTGATGGGAGGCGCACTGGAGAAGAACGCAATCGTCGCAGTCATCGATACTTCCGGCGTCACGTCCGGCATCGACAAGTACCAGACCACCACCTGCGTGCTGAGGATCATCTGGTAAACGATGTAGAGGAGCACCCCAACGAAGATACCGAAACGCCAGCCGCCTCTACCAGTCGATCTGCTTGGCCCCGGAGGGTACGCTAGCTGTCGAACTGGCCGAGCCGAACCTTCCGATGTATTCATCAAGCCCAAATAGGAGGCGGCACAAGTGGTCAAGATCGCAGCCGCCACGACGACGAACCACCACATGCTAAATTTAGGAATCAGACTCTGCGCAGTTGTAAAGGCAACCGCGCTTCCAGAGCAGGCGACCAGCGCCAAACGAATTCCGATCAATTCCCTCTCCCGTCCTTAAAAATCAACGGAAAAAGAGTGTGGCTGCACCTGATCGGCGCGTCAATCGATTTGGAAATGATGGTGATGGCTATCCAGTGTGCGGTTTGCACTTTGCATCGCACATGCTCCTCGGCAAAGAGAGCGAGGAATGGAAACGTAAACTGCCTCGGCAGCGCGCTGTATTTTCCGGCGCACCGGCAACTATCTCGAGACAGGCCCTCAGGCCGCCTTCAGCGCCAGCCCGCCCTGCCGCGCCAGGAACGCCACGATCTCGTCGATGCCGTCGCCCTTGCCCACGTTGCCCATCACGAAGGGCAGGCCGCGGCGCATGCGTTCGGCGTCGGCGCGCATCACGTCGAGGTTCACGCCGACGTAGGGGGCGAGCTCGGTCTTGTTGATCACCAGGAGGTCCGAGCGGGTGATCGCAGGGCCGCCCTTGCGGGGGATCTCCTCGCCCGCGCAGGTGTCGATCACGTAGATCGTAAGGTCCGCGAGCTCGGGGGAGAAGGTGGCGGCCAGGTTGTCGCCGCCGCTCTCGATCACCACCAGGTCCAGGTCGGGGATCTTCGCGCGCAGGTCCGCGATGGCGGCGAGGTTGATCGAGGCGTCCTCGCGGATCGCGGTGTGCGGGCAGCCGCCGGTCTCGACCCCGCGGATCCGCTCCAGCGGCAGGACCTGGGCGCGCATCAGGAACTCGGCGTCCTCGCGCGTGTAGATGTCGTTGGTGATCACCGCCATCGACAGGCGATGCGCCAGCGCCCGGCACAGCGCGGCGGTCAGCGTGGTCTTGCCGGCGCCGACGGGGCCGCCGATGCCGACCCGAAGGGGCCCGTGGGGGGATTTCTGCATCGTCACGACCGGAACAGCCTCGTGGTCTGGGTTTCGTGGAGCATGGAGGAGAGGTCGGCCGCCAGGCACGCGCCGCCCACGTCCTCGGGGTCGGCGGCCAGCGCCTCGGCGGCGACCGCCTCGCACACGGGGGCGAGGGCGGCGATCACCCCCTGCCCGTCGGTCTGGCCCAGCACCGACAGGCGGATCGCGGCCGAGACGAGGTTGGAGGCGAAGGCGTGAAGATAGGCCGCCGCCGTCTCCTCCAGCGGCAGGCCCTCGCGCCGGGCGGCGCGGCCGAGCGCGATGGGCAGCGGCGCCGGCGCTCCAGAGTGGCCGCGCACGGCTTGGGTGGTGCGCGCGAAGGCCTCGCCCTGCGCCGTCGCCTCCAGCCGCCGCTCGGCCGAGGGCTGGAGAGCGCGCGCCAGCTCCGCCGGGGCCTCGTCCTCGGGGTCGCGCCAGGCGGCGGCGAGCAGCACCGCGTCGGAGCGCCCCGCCCCGTGGCGCAGGATCGCCTCCAGCCACCCCTGCAGCGCGGCGGCGTCGGGCAGCGCCCCGGCCTCGGCCGCCTGCTCGATGCCGTGGGAATAGGCGAAGGCCCCCACCGGATAGGCCGGCGACAGCCAAGTGGCGAGCAGCATTGCGCCGCGGGCGTCGAGGCTCATCCCCGCCCCCCCAGCCGCTGGGCGAGCTTGGCGGCCTCGCCGTGACGATAGAGATGGACCTCGCGCACCAGCCGCAGCGTGGGCTTCACCGCGAAGAGGATCGAGCCCACCAGGAACATCCAGGTCCCCGGGATCTGCCAGGCGTCGGAGAAGAACATGATCGAGCCGATGATGAAGGTCAGCGCCGCGCCGAAATCCACGCAGGTGTAGACGATCTCGTAGATCGCGAAGATGCGGCGGGACTGGGCGGTGGCGTGCTTGGCGCCGGGCTCGAACAGCTTCATCCGGGCTCCCTCAGATGCGCGTCGGGGTCCTGGTGGGGGTCGTGGCCGTGGGCGTGGCCGTGGGTGCGCCCGTGGCCGTAGGCGCCGCCCTCGGGGCGGAAGGGCTCCAGCACGTGGGTCACCGCGGCGCCCAGATGCTCCAGCATGTTCTCCAGCACGTGGTCGCGGCGGATCAGCAGCCGGTCGGCCTCCACCGCGCAGGGCGTGTGGCGGTTGCCCACGTGCCAGGCGAGCCGGGCGAGGCCCGCGGCATCCCCGGCGCGCGCCTCGGCCAGCGGCTCGGGGGCGGCCCGCAGGGCCACGCGGCGCCCGTCGCCGAGCACGAGCGCCAGCCCCTCGGCCAGCTCCGTCGCCTCGGGCAGGTCCAGCAGCACCTCCTCGCCCGCGTCGGTGACCAGCAGGCCCCGCCGGCGCCAGCGCGCGTCGTAGGCCAGCGACAGGCTGTCGGCGGCGGGGCCGGCCAGCGGCTCGATCGACAGGGCGCGGGGGGCGGATTTCTGGGTCATGGGATCCTTCTCGGACGGACGGTCATGGGAGCAGCGCACGCCGCCCGACGCAAGGGGCGGGAGGCCGCGGCCCCCCGCTCCTCCCTGCGCCGCCCGCCCTGGCCGAACGGCCGCGCCGATTCGTTTCACCCCGATTCAATTTGGACGGCAATGCGGCTGGATTGAGCACGCCTTCCAAAATCGTTCCGTTTCGATGCAAAACGCATCAGCATAGAACAATGTGAGTTTTCAAAGAGAAAACCTTGCTCGCAGCCCTTGGCGCCGACTTCGAACGGGCTAATACCGATGGCGGGGGCATGACGAATGGTGGGCGAATTATGGCGAAAATGTTGCGGAGGGCGGCGATCGCGGCCACGGCGTCCATCGGCGCGATCTTGCCTATCGTGAGCGCGGGAGAGTCGGAGGACTGGATCCCGCTCGGACGGATGGGCGACATCACCGTCGCGGCGGCGCTCGACCTCGCCTACGTCGACGACGACGTGGACGCCCTGCGCCTCGCCGCGCGGCTCGAGGGCGACTTCGACCGCCTGATGATGGACATCCCCTTCTACGAGCACGAGGGGATCCACGCGCACCGCATCGGCGCCAGCGCGGTCGAGGTCCACTTCGTCTACGACTGCAGGAGCGGCTCGCTCGCGCAGGTCGACCTGCACGCCGCCTACGACGAGGCGCGCCGGCGGATCGCGACGCCGCGTCTCTTCGTTTCGGTCGTCACCGACAGCGTCCGCTCGGCGATCCAGGCGGTCGAGACCCTGGGCGGGCGCGCCGACATCCGCTCCACCTGCGAGCGTCTTCGCCGCTCCGTCCCGGCGCCCGCCGGGGCGTGACGCCCGCGAGCGACGCCTTCTTTACGCGCGCGGCATCGACTCCGCCCGCGGACTCGATCAGAAAGCGCGCCCGGGTCTCTTGGCGAGGACCGGCGCCGCCCTAGAACATCATGATACGGAACGCGGAGCGCGAAACGGCGACATGGCGAAACTGCTGATCCTCGCGGCCGTGGCCGTGGCGGCGCTCGTTCCGGCGATCGGAACAGGCGAGGACGAAACCTGGCTCAACGTGGGCCGGTTGCGCGGGCTCGACATCTCCGTGGCCCCCGATTTCGCCTATGTCGACGAGCAGGCGGAGACCTTCTCGATCCCCGCCCGCCTTCACGGCGAGATGGACGCCCGCACCCGCGCCCTGCCCCACTACGAGCATGAGCCGCCGGTCGTCCCCGCCGGCACCCGCACGGTGGAGCTGACCTACGTCTTCCATTGCGACACCGGCGCGACCGCCTCGGTCATGGTCCACGCGGGCTACGACGCGGAATGGCGCCGCCTGCCGCTGCCGGACAGCTACATCGCCTTCCTCGAAAGCGCGATCCTGACTGGCATGCGCGCGGTGGACACCGAGGAGGCGCTCCAGCGCCGGCGCGAGTTCTGCGCGCGGATCCGCCCCGCGGTCTCCGACCTCAGAAAATCCTCCGACCTCAGAATATGAAGTAGCGCTGGGCCATCGGCAGTTCGGTGGCCGGCTCGCAGGTCAGCAGCTCCCCGTCGGCGCGCACCTCGTAGGTCTCCGGGTGGACCTCGATCTGCGGGCAATGGGCGTTCAGCACCATGTCCGCCTTGCCGATGGCGCGGGTGTTCTTCACCGCGACCAGCTCCTTGCGCAGGCCCAGCGCCGCGCCCAGCCCCTCGGCCATCGCGGCCTCGGAGACGAAGGTGACCGAGCCCGCCTCCTGCGCGCGGCCCAGCGCGCCGAACATCGGGCGGGTGTAGACCGGCTGCGGCGTGGGGATCGAGGCGTTCGGATCGCCCATCTGCGCCACCGCGATGGTCCCGCCCACCAGCACCATCTCGGGCTTCACGCCGAAGAAGGCGGGCGACCACAGCACCAGGTCCGCGCGCTTGCCCGGCTCGATCGAGCCGATGTGGCTCGACATGCCGTGGGCGATGGCGGGGTTGATCGTGTACTTGGCGATGTAGCGGCGGACGCGCAGGTTGTCGTTGTCGCCGGTCTCCTCGGGCAGGCGCCCGCGCTGGACCTTCATCTTGTGGGCGGTCTGCCAGGTGCGGATGATCACCTCGCCCACGCGCCCCATCGCCTGGCTGTCCGAGGCGATGATCGAGAACGCGCCGATGTCGTGCAGGATGTCCTCGGCCGCGATGGTCTCGCGCCGGATCCGGCTCTCGGCGAAGGCCACGTCCTCGGGGATCGAGGGGTCGAGGTGGTGGCACACCATCAGCATGTCGAGATGCTCGTCCAGCGTGTTGCGCGTGAACGGCCGCGTGGGGTTGGTGGACGAGGGGATGACGTGCGCCTCGCCGCAGACCTTGATGATGTCGGGCGCGTGCCCGCCGCCCGCGCCCTCGGTGTGGAAGGCGTGGATGGTGCGGCCCGCGATGGCGGCGACGGTGTTCTCGACGAAGCCGCTCTCGTTGAGCGTGTCGGTGTGGATCATCACCTGCACGTCCATCGCGTCGGCCACCGACAGGCAGCAGTCGATGGCGCCCGGCGTGGTGCCCCAGTCCTCGTGCAGCTTCAGCGCGCAGGCGCCGGCCTTGACCATCTCCTCCAGCGCCGCGGGGCGCGAGGCGTTGCCCTTGCCCGACAGGCCGAAGTTGATCGGCAGACCGTCCAGCGCCTGCAGCATCCGCCCGATGTGCCAGGGGCCGGGAGTGCAGGTGGTGGCGAGCGTGCCGTGCGCGGGGCCGGTGCCGCCGCCCAGCATCGTGGTCAGGCCGGAGTGCAGCGCGTCCTCGGCCTGCTGGGGGCAGATGAAGTGGATGTGGCTGTCGAAGCCGCCGGCGGTCAGGATCTTTCCCTCGCCCGCGATCGCCTCGGTGCCCGGGCCGATGATGATGTCGACGTTGGGCTGCACGTCGGGGTTGCCCGCCTTGCCGATGGCCGCGATCCGCCCGCCCTTCAGGCCCACGTCGGCCTTGTAGATGCCGGTGTGGTCCACGATCAGCGCGTTGGTGATGACCGTGTCCACCGCCCCCTCGGCGCGGGTCATCTGGCTCTGCCCCATGCCGTCGCGGATCACCTTGCCGCCGCCGAACTTCACCTCCTCGCCATAGGTGGTCAGGTCGCGCTCGACCTCGATCACCAGCTCGGTGTCGGCGAGGCGCAGCCGGTCCCCGGTGGTCGGACCGAACATGCCGGCATAGGCGGCGCGGGAGATGCGGGCGGGCATGGTCAGGCCTCCGGGCTGGAACGGGGGGTCCGGGCGGCGGCCCGGACGAGGGGGGACTGCGGGCGCGGATCGTCCTTGCCTGCCGGCTGGATGAATGCCGCTTTACCGCAACGTTTGCGTAGGGTTAACCTCTGCCCGCCGGCGGGCGAGGGGCCCGTCGCAGAGGGAGAGAGGACGTCATCTTGAATCTTCGACAGGCAACGGCGCGTTCCGCGCTGGCCGCCGCGGGCCTGCTGGCCGGCGTCGCGGCCGCGCAGGCCGAGACCCAGCTCGAACGCGGCGAATACCTCGTGCGGGTGGTGGCGGCCTGCGGCAACTGCCACACGCCCTTCGGCCCCCAGGGCCCGGACATGAGCCAGGAGCTCGCCGGCCGGCTGGTCGAGAAGAACCCGGCCTTCGAGGCCTGGGCCCCCAACATCACCCCCGACGCGGAGACCGGCGTCGGCGCCTGGTCCGACGCCGAGCTGAAGAAGGCGATCCGCGAGGGCGTGCGCCCCGACGGCACGATCATCGGCCCGCCGATGCCCATCGGCTTCTACCGGAGCCTGGGCGACGACGACCTCGACGCGATGGTCGCCTTCCTGCGCACCGTCGCGCCGGTGAAGAACGAGGTTCCCGCCTCGACCTACGCGATCCCCCTGCCCCCGTCCTACGGTCCCCCGGTCGAGAGCGTGACCGCCCCCGCCCGCGGCGTGACCGCCGAATACGGCGAGTATCTCGCGGGGCCGGTGGCGCATTGCATGGAGTGCCACACCAAGTTCGGGCCGGCGGGTCCGATGGTCTCGACCCATCTCGGCTCGGGCGGGAACGAGTTCCACGGGCCGTGGGGCACCTCGGTCTCGGCGAACCTGACGCCCTCGGCCGACGGCATCGCCGGGCGCAGCGACGACGAGCTGGTCGCGATGATCCGCGAGGGGATCCGCGACGGCAAGCCGATGCTGCCGCCGATGGGCTACGGCTACTACGCGCAGATGACCGACGACGACGTCCACGCGATCATCGCCTACCTGCGCACCCTGCCCCCGCTGGCCACGCCGGAGTGAGGCCGCGCGCCGGGGCGCGGCCGCGCCCCGGCGATCCCGCGCGCCTGCCGACGCCGGATGCGGGCCGCGCGACATCAGTCGCCGCCCCCGTCTCCGCCGTCGCGCTGAAAGCTGCGCGAGGCCGGATCGCCCAGCCCGGTCCCGTCGCCCGACGCGTCGGGCCCGCCGCTCGCCCGGCCCAGGTGCAGGCAGACGGCGGGGATGTAGAGGATCATCAGCTTCCAGGCGTTGAACGCCTTGTCGAACTCGGCGCGCGGATCGCCGTCGCGCAGGGCGGCCACGCCCTCGCCCACGATCCAGGCGACGCCGACGGTGGCGGCCAGCGCCAGAACGCCGCCGATCCACACGCCCTTGCGCCCGCGCAGCAGCCGCCGGCCGAGCATCGGCAGGACCCAGCCCACCGCCAGCATCAGCGCCACCGCGATCGCCGGGGTCATGCCGGCGCCGCCGAAGTCGTCGCCGGCCGGCTCAGGGCCCGCCCGAGCGGATGCGCCGCGGCCCTCCGGCCGGCGGCGGCCGCCCGCGGGCGGTCGGCGTCGGCCGGTCGGGCGCGGCGGGGCTTGCCCCCTCTCGTCCCGCTCACAGCGGCCCCATGACCTGCTGGTTGAAGCCCCAGACCTCCCGCTTGCCGGCGTAGGGGACCAGCGTCACCTCGCGCGACTGGCCCGGCTCGAAGCGCACCGCGGTGCCCGCGGCGATGTCGAGGCGCATCCCCCGCGCCGCCGCCCGGTCGAACTCAAGCCCCGGGTTCGTCTCGGCGAAATGGTAGTGGGAGCCCACCTGCACGGGCCGGTCGCCGGTGTTGGAGACGGTCAGCACGACCGTCTCCCGCCCGGCATTGAGCTCGATGTCCCCGTCCGCGGGGAAGAGCTCGCCGGGGATCACCGAAGCGCCCTCCGCGCGGCCCACACGGCGGCCACCGCCAGGGCGGCGAAGGCCAGCGTCTCGACGCCGTGGGGGTGCAGATGCCCCTCGGGCCCGGCATGCGCGAGGGCGGCGGCCGGAGCCAGGGCGATCAGCGCGGCGAGGGTCTTGGTCATTCTCGGTGTCTCCTTGCGGGTCTTGCTCGGGTCGTCCGCGCGGCCCCCTCGGCCGGCGGAAAGGGTCGGGGTCAGCGAATGGGATCGTGGACCGTCACCAGCTTGGTGCCGTCGGGGAACGTCGCCTCGACCTGCACCTCGTGGATCATCTCGGGAATGCCGGGCATGCACTGCTCGGCGGTGACGACGCTCGCGCCGGCCTCCATCAGGTCGGCCACGGTGCGCCCGTCGCGCGCGCCCTCGACCACGTAGTCGGTGATCAGGGCGATCGCCTCCGGATGGTTGAGCTTCACGCCGCGCGCCAGCCGTCCGCGGGCCACCATCGCGGCCAGCGAGACCAGGAGCTTGTCCTTCTCCCTCGGCGTCAGGTTCATGCGGGTCGTCCCCCCGTTCGCGTTCCACCCGCCGCGCGGCGCGCGCCGGGCGCGCCTGCGGCCTCGTCTCCTCCCCCGCCGCCTGCCGGGCGGCGCGGGCTCACATCGTCCAGGGCCGCGGCAGCGCGCCCCCGCGCCACAGCTCCAGGAGCGGCATCAGCAGGCCGCGCAGCGCGCGCCCGTCGCGCGCCAGGATCCGCGCCACCGCGATCCCGTCCACCAGGCTGACCGCGCCCAGCGTCGCGTCGGCGGCCCCCTGCGGAACCGGAAGCAAGTTCCGGGCCGAGCGGAACGCCTCCTCCGCCCCCGGGCCCGCGCGCACGACCGTGGCGCAGGCGAGCCGGCCGCCGAAGCAGGCGGCGCGGCCGGCGATGTCGCTCGCCGCCCCCTCCAGCCGCAGGCCGTCGGCCCAGGCCAGACGGCCGTCGATGCGCAGCCGCCAGGCGTCGCGCAGGCGCGCCGCGCGCACCGTCTCGCCCATCGCCGCGCGGCCCAGGATCAGGGGCTCGACGCCCAGGAATTCCGCGTCCGGGGCGAGGTCGATCTCCAGCCGCCGGTCCAGCGCGCCGCCGTCGAAGAGGATCGTCTCCTGCGGCAGCCAGTCGAGCCGGGAGCCGGGGGCGGCCTTCAGCCGGGTGCGCACCTGCGCGATCTCCCCGGGCTGGGCGCGATAGATCCGCTCCGCCGCCTGGGTGGTCGCGATCAGATCCGAACCCTCGCCCGCCTCCGCCGCCCAGTCGAAGCGGTCTCCGCCGGTCAGCCCGCCGGCGGTGTTGAGCAGGACCGCGTGCAGCGCCGTCCCCTCGTAGACCGCGGGCAGCAGGCACTTGGCCGAGCCCCGCTGGTAGAGCCCGTCGACGCGCGAGCGTCCGCCGCGCAGCTTGCTCGACACCCGGCCCTCGCCCTCGGCCCGCGGCTGGCGCGGGGGCGCCGCGCGCAAGGCGGCGTCGGGCTCAGGGCGGGCGGCGTCGAGCATCCAGCGATCCAGGGCTTGATCCGGCGCGCTCCCGAGCGCCGGAAAGGGAAGGTTCTTTCGGACGATGGCCCGTTCAGGTTCGCCGCGCAAGCCCTCCCCCGGGGCGCCCGCGGGCGATCATGCTGAAGCGGACATGAGCGTGCCCGCGCCTTGGGCGCCCTTGCCCAGCGCGCAGGCGCCGACGCCGCGTCGCGGCCCCCGCCCCGCCCGCGCGACGCCCGCGCGCTTGACCCGCGCGGGCCCCGCGACCGATACCTCCGCCCGCCCGGCCCGTTCGCCCGGCGACCGCAGACGAGGGGGTATTCGAGGTGGAGACGTTGACCTTGCTGGGCCAGGCCCTGCTGACCGCGATTCCCGCGGCCTGGATCGGCATCGGGGTGATCGAGAACATCCGCTTCCCCCCGGTGAACGGCGACCTGGTCAGCATGGTCATGCGCATGGACCGCGTGCGCGAGGAACGCCCCGAGATCTACGAGAAGGTGAAGGGCAACCGCCTCGACGACCCCAAGCTCCACAAGCTCGCCTACGCCGCCATCGTCGCGTTCGAGCTGCTGGCGACGGTGCTGATGGGGCTGGGCGCGCTGCTGCTGGTCCTCGCGGCCCTCGGCCTCGCCGGGCCGGTCCTCGCCCGCGGCGTGGCGGCGGCCGGCGCGCTCGTCTTCACGATGGTCTGGGGGGGCTTCCTCGTCGGGGGGCAGTGGTTCCACTACTGGGCCGGCTGGAAGGACAGCCAGTTCACGCATTTCTTCCTCGCCATCTGGGGCGCGCTGACCTTCCACATCCTCACCTGAGGCCCGCCCCGTCCCGCGCCCTGCGCGCCGGCGGCCCGTCATGATCCCGTCGCGCGCGGCCCCCAGGATCGCGCGCCGACCGCCCCGAACGGAGCCGCCGATGACCGCCTACCTGATCTCCGGGGCCACGGCCCTCCTGCCCGAGGGCCCGGTCGAGACCTGCCTGCGGGTCGAGGACGGCCGGATCGTCGAGATCGGCGACCCGCCCGCCGCGGGCGCCCTGCGGGTGGACGGGCGCGGCCTGTGGCTCGCCCCCGCCCTCGTCGACATCCACGGCGACGCGTTCGAGCGCGCGGTGATGCCCCGCCCCGGCGTGTTCATGCCCGGCGAGGTGGCGGCGATGGACGTCGACCGCCAGCTCGCCGCGCTCGGCATCGCCACCGCCTACCACGCCCTGACCCTGAGCTGGGAGCCGGGCCTGCGCTCGGTCGAGCGAGGGGAGGCGTTCCTCGACGCGCTCGCCGCCGCCGGCCCGCGCCTGGGCGTCGACCACCGCATCCAGATCCGGTGGGAGACCTTCGCGCTCGAGGCCCTGCCGGTGATCGAGCGTGCGCTCGCCGCCGGGCCGACGCCGGCCATCGCCTTCAACGACCATACCTCGATGACGATGCGCGACCGCTCGGTCCCGGTGACCGAGCGCGCCTTCGAGCATGGGCCCGACTTCGTCGAGGCCCCGCCGGGCGATCCGCAGGTGCGCCGCTCGATCCGCTCGGTCGCGGCGCGGGCGGGGCTGGACGAGGACGGCTACGCCGAGCTTCTCGCCGCGGTCTGGGCGCGCCGGCCGCAGGTGCCCGACGCCATCGCGCGCGTCGCCGCCGCCGGCCGCGCCGCGGGCGCGCCGATGCTCAGCCACGACGACAGCCAGCACGAGACGCGGGCCTTCTTCCGCGCCCACGGCGCGCGCATCGCCGAGTTCCCGATGTCGGAGGCCGTGGCGCGCGAGGCCCGCGCGGCGGGCGAGCACGTGGTGCTGGGCGCGCCCAACGCCCTGCGCGGCGGCAGCCACATCGGCTCCCTCTCCGCCGCCGACATGATCGAGGACGGGGTCTGCGACATCCTCGCCTCGGACTATCACTACCCCGCCCTGCCCGCCGCCATGGGCCGGCTCGCGGCCGAGCGGCGGGGCGACCGCGCCACGCTCTGGGCCTGCGTCTCGGCCAATCCGGCGGCGGCGCTGGGGCTTTCGGACCGCGGCCGGATCGCGCCGGGCCTGCGCGCCGACCTCGTTCTGCTCGACTGGCCCGAGGGGGGCGTGCCCTCGGCCCGCCTCACCCTCGCGGCCGGGCGTCCCGCGCATCTCGCGGGCGACCTGATCCGCGCCGGCTGAGCGCCGCGCCGCGCGGCGGCGTCAGTCCCTCAGCGCCTCGAGGATCGGCGCCCACTGCGCGCGCAGCGGGTCGAGCGCCTTGGCGGGCCGGTCGAAGATCGACAGGCCCTGCTCGGCGAGCTCCCCGTAGGCCGCCCGCTCCGACAGGCGCGCGAGCGGCGCGTGGCCCAGCTTCTCGAACTCCGCGTCGAGCCCGGCGGCCGCCTTCGTGCGCGGCCGGATCCGGTTGCCGACCAGGCGCACCTCGACCCGGCCCTTCCTCACGCGCTTGAGCTCCTCGATCTCCTTGAGGAAGCGCTTCGTGGCGTCGAGGTCGTAGAACGAGGGCGAGAGCGGCGCTATCAGCATCCGCGCCTGGGCGATCAGCTCCTCGGCCTTGGCGCCACGCAGGGCGCCGGGGGCGTCGATCACCAGCCAGTCGAGCTTCTTCGGCCGCTCGCCGACGTCCTTGGACTTCGACCAGTCCAGCGCCTCGACCGGGGCGGCCTCGACCGGGCGGCGGCGGGTCCAGCGCAGGGCCGACTTCTGCCGGTCCGCGTCCGCCAGCGCCACCCGCGCGCCGGTCGCCGCCAGCGCCGCCGCGAGGCTGGTGGCGATCACGGTCTTGCCGCAGCCCCCCTTCAGGTTCGCCACCAGAACCGTGCCCTGCGACGCCTCGCCCATCCGTCTCTCCTCCCCGACCGCCTGACCGCCGCCTGGCCGCGCGCGCGGCGCAGGCGCCGCGCCGACGGCGCCGGCCCGCCCGCTCCTCGCCGAATTCGTCCCGCACGGTTTCACCTGCCCGGCCCGCGCGCAAGACCGCCCGCGGCCGCGCCGCCGCGCGCCCGGCCCCGCGCATGGAGCGTCGGCCCGCTCCGTGGAATGTTGCAGGCCGGAACGACGGCCGCGACGGAACCTGCCCGCCGGGGCGTGGAAGCCCCGAACCATCCCCCCGCCAGCCGCCGCTGCGGAGATCGACGAGAGATGACGCTGCAAAAAGACACCATCGCCGCCCTGCGCTTCGGCCTGGGCTTCCGGCCCGACCAGCGGGCCGAGACCGAGCCCGAGGCCATGCTCGCGGGCCTGCGCGCCGTCGCGACCGCCGCGCCCATCGTGGACCCGGCCGAGGACGACCGCCTGTGGAAGGAGCTCAAGGAGTTCCGCGAGGCCAAGAAGGCCGACCGCAAGATGTCCGGCGCCAAGTCCAACGAGATGGACACGATGGTCAAGGACGAGCGGAAGGACTTCCGCCAGGCCCTGAACCATGTCTGGAACGCCTCGCTCGCCCGCTCGGTCGAGGCCGAGCATGCCTTCGCCGAGCGCATGGCCCGCTTCTGGGCCAACCATTTCTCGGTCTCGATCAAGTTCCCCGCCCATGCCTCGCGCGTGGCGGGCTACGAGGACCAGGCGATCCGCCCCCACATCGCGGGGCGCTTCTCGGACATGCTGCGCGCGGTGGTCATGCATCCCGCCATGCTCGTCTTCCTCGACCAGCACCGCTCGGCCGGCCCCTCCTCCGAGGCGGCCAGGCGCGACGGGCTGGGCCTGAACGAGAACCTCGGGCGCGAGATCCTCGAGCTGCACACGCTGGGCGTCTCGGCGCCCTACACGCAGGAGGACGTGGTCGCCCTCGCCAACCTGCTGACCGGCTTCACCATGCGCGGGCGCAAGGGCGAGTTCGTCTACCGCGAGAACATGGCCGAGCCGGGCCGCTTCACCCTGATGGGCGAGACCTTCAAGGGCGCCTCCAAGCAGGAGACGCTGCGCGCGCTCGACATGCTGGCCGCCCACCCGGCGACCGCGAAGCACATCGCGACGAAGCTCGCGATCCACTTCGTCGCCGACGAGCCGCCCGCCGACCTCGTCGCGGCGCTCGAGCGCAGCTTCCGCGACAGCGGCGGCGACCTGACGGCGGTGTCGCGCACGCTGCTGACCCACCCGGCCGCCTGGGGGCCGCTGGGCGGCAAGGTGCGCCAGCCGCAGGAGATCGTCGTGGCCTCCCTGCGCGCCGCGGGCGTCACCGCGAAGACGCTGAAGGGGAAGAACGATCCCTACCAGGGCCTGACGCTCGCCGCGCTCAAGGACCTGGGCCAGCAGGTGAACCGCGCCCCCGGCCCCGACGGCTGGCCCGAGGCCTCGGCCGAGTGGATCAACCCCGGCGCGCTCGCCATCCGGCTGGAATGGGCTGCGCGGATGGGCCAGGTGCTCGCCGCCCAGCAGATCGACCCGCGCGCATACGCCGACGTGGCGCTGCGCGACGCGCTCGACCCCAAGACCGCCTGGGCGATCGCCGCCGCCGCCGAGAAGCGCGAAGGCTTCGCGCTGCTGCTCGCGTCCCCCGACTTCAACCGCCGCTGAGGAGGCGACGATGTCCATGGATCTTTCGCGCCGCGGCCTGCTCAAGGGCGGCCTGACGCTGGGCTGCTCCGCCGCGGCCTTTCCGCTGATGTCGAAGGTCACCTTCGCCTCGGCCCCCGGCGACAACCGGCTGGTGGTGATCGTCCTGCGCGGCGCGCTGGACGGGCTCGCCGCCGTCGGGCCCTACACCGACCGCGACTACCTCTCGATGCGCCCGCACCTGGCGACCACGCCGGACCGCAAGGGCATCGACCTCGACGGCCGCTTCGCGCTCCACCAGGAGCTGGGCGCGCTGATGCCGCTGTGGCAGGCGGGCGAGCTGTCGTTCGTGCACGCCGTCTCGACCCCCTACCGCGACAAGCGCTCCCATTTCGACGGGCAGGACGCGCTGGAGAGCGGCACCGAGGCCGAGAGCGGGGGCATGACCCCCTCGAAGGACGGCTGGCTGAACCGGGCGCTGTCGCTGCTGCCGGGCGCGAAGGCGAACACCGCCGTCGCGGTCGGGCGGGACAACATGCTGCTGCTCGACGGCGCCAATCCCGCGCTGAACTGGTCGCCGGATTCCGACATCCAGCTGACCCCCCAGGCGCTGCAGCTGTTCGAGATGATCTCGGCCCGCGATCCCCTGTTCGCCGCCGCCGCGAAGGAGGCGACGCAGATCGACGCGTCGCTCTCGATGGAAGGGGGCGCGGCCAAGACCGTGGACGCGGTCAGCCTCGCCGCCCTCTCGGCCGAGATGCTGCGCGGCGAGAGCCGGATCGCCGCCTTCTCGCTGGGCGGCTGGGACACCCACCGCCGCCAGGCGGGGGCGATCCGCAAGCCGATGAACCAGCTCGCCGAGGCGATCCTGGAGCTGAAGAAGGGCCTCGGCCCGGTCTGGGGGCAGACGGCGGTGATGTGCATCACCGAGTTCGGCCGCACCGCGCGCGAGAACGGCTCCGAGGGCACCGACCACGGCACCGGCGGGCTGATGATCTACGCCGGCGGCGCGCTGTCGAAGGCGAAGGTCTTCGGCGAGTGGCCGGGGCTGCGCTCCTCCGACCTCTTCGAGGACCGCGACCTGATGCCCACCGACGACCTGCGCCGCCACGCGGCCTGGACCCTGCGCACCCTCTACGGGATGGACCGCGCAGGGCTGGAGCGGACCGTGTTCCCCGGCATCTCGATGGGCCAGGAAACGCGCATCTTCGCCTGACGGCGCAGGGGCGCGCCCTGCCCGCCGCAGACGAGGCAAGAGCCTGTCGAGCAGGCCGACGGCCGTCGCGCGCAAGCGCGGCGGCCGTTTCGCTTGCGGGGAGGGGGGCGCCGCGTCGGGGCGCGCGCCGGTGGGGACGGGCGCGCCCGCGGCGCGGGGCGGGCGTTGCGCAGGGGGCTGAGGGGGCGGAAAGGCGGAGGCAGGAACATGGGCGGGCGTTGCGGGCGCTCCTGACTCACCCAAGAACAAAGCGCCCGCGCCTGGTCTCCGGAGCCGTCTCCGCTGTTGATGCCTGAGCGACTCGCCCGCCGGGGTCAAGGACAAGCCCCGCGCAAGCGCGGGGTCGCTTCGCGATCCTGGACCCCGGCGGGCGAGTCGCTCTTCACGGCATCAGCGAGAGACGGCTCCGAAGAACAGGCGCTGCCCGGGGGGCCAGGCGGCGCGGGCGCCAGGTTTGAGACAGGGGCCACGAACGGTGGGGCCGGGGCGCGCCGCGGGCGGGGGGGGGCGGCCGCGGGCGCGAGGGGGGACGCGGCGCGTTGCGGAGCGCCGGAGGCGGGCGGGTCAGGCGTCTAGGAGGCCGAGGTCGTGGAAGCTCGCGACGCGGTCGCGGCCGATGACGACGTGGTCGTGGACCAGGATGTTCACCGCCCGGCAGGCCTGGACGATGCGCGCGGTCATCTCGACGTCGGCCTGGCTGGGGGTCGGGTCGCCCGACGGGTGGTTGTGGGCGAGGATCAGGGCCGAGGCCTGCAGCTCCAGCGCCCGGCGCACCACCTCGCGGGGGTAGACGGGCACGTGATCGACCGTGCCCCGGCCCTGCGCCTCGTCCGCGATCAGCAGGTTCTTGCGGTCGAGATAGAGGATGCGGAACTGCTCCACCGGCTCGCGCGCGATGCGGGTGCGGCAGTAGGCGACGAGCTGGTCCCAGCTCTGCAGCGCGTCGCGCCCCAGCACGCGCGCCTGGGCGAGACGCTGGGCCGCCGCCTCGACGATCTTGAGCTCCTGCACCACCGCGTCGCCCACGCCCTGCACCTCCGTCAGGCGGGCGGGCGGGGCGGAGATCGTCTCGTCGAAGCCCCCGAAGGCGCGCAGCAGCCGCTTGGCGAGCGGCTTCACGTCCCGGCGGGGGATGGCGCGGAACAGGACCAGCTCCAGCAGTTCGTAGTCCGGCATCGCCTCGGCGCCGCCCTGCATGAACCGCTCCCGCAGGCGGCGGCGGTGCTCGACATGGTCGGGGGGCGGGGCGGCGGGATTCTTCGGCTTCGGAGCGCCGGCGGGGGGCTGCGCAGGCCAGGCGGCGGCGAAGCCGGCGTCGGGGTCGGCCTCGGCGAAACCGGGGGCGCGACGCGCCCGTCTTGCGCCCGCCAGGCCCTCGGCGGCCGGCGGGGCCGGGGCCTGGCGGCCACGGCCCGCGTCGTCGGACGGGGGCGGTTCGGCGCCGGCGGACGGGGCGGCCGAGGGCGCGCCCCCGCCGCGAGGGTTTCGGGCCGCGCCCGAGGCGGCGGCGCCGCGCCGCCCAGCGGACTCCACGTCCCCGTCTTCAGACGGCGACGGCGCGAGGCCTGGCAGCAGCGGCGCCTCGCGCAACGATTCTTCAGAAGAGGCTCTTCGGCCCATGCGCGACTCCGCTTCAGACGGATGCGCAGAAGGTGAACCGGAAGCGTTAGCGGAGGGTTAAGACGTCGAGGACGTTTCGGGGCTGAAACCGCCGCCGGGCGCCGGCGGGTTAAATCAGATCGGATGATTTAAGCGGGGGCCCCCGCGGCGGAGAGATCGGTTCGCTCGTCCCCATCGCTCGACGCCGGACGAGGCGGGACGCGGGGACGGACGTCAGCCGACCGGCCCGGGTCGAGATGGCGGACGAACCGGGCGCGACGGCGCGCCCGGGCGACGGCGACGGCCGCTTCGGGCTCAGCGGTCCCAGGTCGGGTGGAAGCGGCCGGCGGGGGAGAGGGTGAAGATCTCGCAGCCCTCCTCGGTCACGCCGACGGCGTGCTCGAACTGGGCCGAGAGGCTCTTGTCGCGGGTCACCGCGGTCCAGCCGTCGGCGAGCGTCTTGGTCTCGGCGCGGCCGAGGTTCACCATCGGCTCGATGGTGAAGAACATTCCCGGGCGCAGCACCGCGCCGGCGCCGCGGCGGCCGAAATGGAGGACGTTGGGCGGCTCGTGGAACTCGCGCCCCACGCCGTGGCCGCAGAAGTCGCGCACGACCGAGCAGCGCTCCCCCTCGGCGTAGGTCTGGATGGCGGCGCCGATGTCGCCGAAGGTGTTGCCGGGGCGGACCTCGGCGAGGCCGCGCATCAGCGCCTCGTGGGTCACGTCGATCAGCCGCTCGGCCTTGCGGTTGGGCGTGCCGGCCACGAACATGCGCGAGGTGTCGCCGTACCAGCCGTCGACGATCACCGTCACGTCGATGTTGAGGATGTCGCCGTCCTTGAGCTTCTTGGGCCCGGGAATCCCGTGGCAGACCACGTGGTTGACCGAGATGCACGAGGCGTGGCGATAGCCGCGGTAGCCGATGGTCGCCGAGGCGGCGCCCTGGTCGAGGATGTCCTGCTCGATCCGCGCGTCCAGCTCCTCGGTCGAGACGCCGGGGCGGACGTGTTCGGCGATGCGGTCGAGGATGCCGGCGGCGACCTGGCCCGAGGCGCGCATGCCGGCGAAGTCCTCGGGACGGTAGATGCGGATTCCCTCGGCGGTCACGGCGGGCTGCGGCGCGTCCATGCCTGCTGCACTCCTCTGATATCGGCGGATCCGATGCGGACTGGTCGGAAGGCAGGTTAGCGCATTCCGCCCGGGTTGGCGACGGGCGCCGGGGTCGCGCCGGGGCCGCTCCGACCCGCGACGGAACGTCCCGCCAGGCGGAGGGGGAGGCGCGGGGCCCGGGCCTGCGCAGGCGCGACCTGTCCCGCCCGATCCGGAGGTTTCCTCGCCAAGGCAGGGCCTTGGCGGCCGGCCCGGCGCGGCGCGGAGGCGGAGCGGACCGGGGGGACGGGCGCGCCGGCGGCGGCGAGGCGCCCTGCCCCGGCCGGCGGCGGCCCGGACCGGACGGTTAAGACGATCTTAACCAAGATTGCGCTCAATTCGAAACGTCCGCCCGCCGCGGGCGGCGCCGGCCGGGGTCGGGCGCCGGCGCGCGGGCGGCGCGGCGAGGGACGTCGGGCGGGGGCGCCCGGCCGCGAGGGCGAGGGGAGCGCGCCATGGCCAACTACGTGCAGATCGACAGCACCACGCCCCGCATCCTGGCGGGAGGCGACGGGCTGTTCATCCGCGCGGGCATCAACCTGATGGCGCTGTCGCAGGACGCGATCCTCAACACCGACCAGCAGGCGGGGATCGCGGTGCTGATCGACGGCGGCGCGACCTCGATGGCCGACGACGGGATCGACCTGGACGGCAGCCTCTCCTCCGACCCGTTCCGCATCGACGTGGGCGAGACGGGGGTGCTGCGCGCGGCGCCGGGGGCGGCCGACTTCGCCGGGGTCGAGATCGACGGCGCCGCCGGGCTGCGGCTGGGCAACCGGGGCGAGATCGTCGGCGGCTCGGGCCTGCGGCTGGCGGGCTCGGGGCCGGCAGCGATCGAGAACGCGGGCGCGATCTCGGGGCTGGCCTCGGGCGGGGCGGCGCTGTGGGGATCGCTGCTCGAGGCGCTGGACCTGGCCAACGGCGGAGAGATGACCGGGGCGACGGGCGTCAGCCTCGCGGGATGCGACGCGGCGATCACCAACCTGGGCGCCATCGTGGGGACCGAGGGGGCGGCGATCGCGCACCTGGGCGGCGACCTCTCGGTCGTGAACCGCGGGACCGTGGCGGGCGCGCCCGACGCGGCGGCGGGGATCCAGGCCGAAGGGTCGGGCGCGGACCGGGTGGCCCTCGGCGGCGACGGGGCGACGACGGGGCTGAGCGGCGCGTCGCTGGCCGGCTTCGCCTCGGCCGTGGTGGTCAACGACGGGCTGATCCTGGGGCTCGGCCTGGGCGGGGGCGCCGCGCGCTTCGGGCTGGGGGTGTTCGGGGCCGGGACCCTGCGGCTGGAGAACGCCGGCGCGATCCGGGGCGAGAACGGCGTGGTCGCGCAGGCGGCGCAGGCCACGATCCGCAACGGCGGAGAGATCGCGGCGACCGGCGCGGGGGGAACGGCGCTGGACGCGGGGGGGCCGGCCTCCGGCGGTCTGCTGATCCTGCGCAACGACGGGGTGATCGCGGCGGCGGACGTGGCGGTGCGCTCGGGCGCCGGGCTCGACCGGGTGCGCAACCTGGGCGAGATCGCGGGCGACGTGGACCTGGGCGACGGCGCAGACCAGCTGCGCAACGGGCGCGGGGACGTGACGGGCGACGTGCGGCTGGGCGCGGGCAACGACACCTTCCGCGGCGGCTCGGGCGAGATCGGCGGGCGGGTGCTGGGGGGCGACGACAACGACACGCTGCTGGGCGGGCGCGACGACGACGACTGGTTCGAGGGCGGCGGCGGCCACGACCTGATGAAGGGCCGGGGCGGCGACGACGTGATCCGCGGCGGCTTCGGCCAGGACACGCTGGCGGGCGGGCCGGGCGACGACGAGCTGACCGGCGGCGCCCTGGCGGACGTGTTCCGCTTCGGCCGGCGCGCGGGCGAGGACGAGATCCTCGATTTCGAGGACGGCGTGGACGCGATCCACCTGCGGGCCCTGGCGCTCGACGGCGCGCGGCTGCAGGCGGTTAAGGACGCGAGCGCGGCGATCTCCGGCACGGCGGTCGTGATCGACCTGACGGAGCTGGGGGGCGACGGCTCGGTCGTCGTCCAGGGGCTGACGGTCGCGCTGATGACCGCGGACGACTTCATCTTCTAGGGCGCGCGGACGCCTCGGCGGACCTTCGCGCCGGGGCCGAATCCCCGGCGCGGCGGCGGGCGCGCGGGCGCGGCGCCCCGCGGCGAGGCGCAGTCCGGGCGTGGCTTTCGGGCGACCCGGAGCGGCGGCGCGCCGGGGCGGCGCGCGGGCGGCCCGGGCGGCGACGCGCGCGCGGCAAGCGTCTGGCGCGAGGGAATAGTTCCGGAACGCCCTCCCGAACCCGCGCGCGACGATCCGGCGGGAGCGGCGGCCGGGCGGCGAGGGCGCGTCCGTTCATAACCTGCCCAAAGGTAAATTAAGGGTTGCCGCCGTGCACGCTCCGGGCGTTCAATTCGGCTCACGTCGGGGGGCGTGTGGGATGGATCGGGGGGTGAAGGTCGTGTCCGGACGCCGGATGGACGCCAAGTTTCCGCAACCGCGCCGGTCAGGCGCGGCGGCGGACCGGCGCGCGTCCCCGCGTTCGGGACCCGCCGCGCGGCGGGACGGCGGGAGGAGGCGCGCCGCCGCGCCCCTGTCCGCCGCGGCCGCGAGCCCCCTGCATCGCCTTCGCGCCTCCGGGCTTTCTCGTCCGTTTCCTTCCCCCTCCTGCAGCCGCGGGCCCGCTTCGGGGCGGCGCGCGCGGCTCAGCCGACCCGGATCGCGATCATGGCCTACATCATCCAGCTCAATTCCAACCTGAAGACCACGCTGAACTCGAACGACGTGCTCTACGTCGGGCGGGACGTCCTGCTGGCGCGCAACGCCGCCGACTACGCGGTGGACAACGTCGCCGGCTCGGCGGGGATCGAGGTGATCATCGACGGCGTGGTGGTCTCGCTCGGCGCCTCGGGCGTCTATCTTGCGCAGGGGGCGATCACCACGCCCTCGACGGTGCGCGTGGGGCAGACGGGCGCGGTGCACGCCAACGACGGCAACGGCGTCGGGGTGATCCTCTACGGCAACGAGTACCGGCTGCTGAACGCCGGCGAAGTCACCGGCAACAGCGGCGTCTACACCGCCAGCTTCGTCGAGCAGAGCGTGATGAACGACGGCCTGATCTCGGGCGCGGGCTACGCCGGCATCCACATCAACGGCGGCGACGACACCGACATCGTGAACACCGGCGTGATCGAGGGGCTTCGCTTCGGCATCCGCTCGATCGCCGACACCGGGCGCGACGGCGTGCTGGCGAACCGGGTGGTGAACTCGGGCACGATCTCGGGCTTCGGGATCGACGGCGTGGGCGTCGACGCCTCGGCGCAGGAGATCGAGGTCGGCTCGATCGTCGTGCGCAACATGGGCGAGATCCTGGGGGTCGCGGCGTCGTTCAACGGCGGGATCGCGGGGGACCTGCTGGTGAACTTCGGCCTGCTGAGCGGGCTGGTCGACACCGGCGCGGGCGAGGACGTGGTGCGCAACCACGGCTCGGTCGAGGGCTCGATCCTCACCGGCGCAGACGGGGACCGGCTGGTCTCCACCGGCGAGATCTCGGGCGACGTCGACCTGGGCGACACCGCCGACACGATGATCAACCGCGGCGGCGGCGTGACCGGCGACGTGCAGCTGGGCCAGGGCAACGACACCTACAAGGCCCGCAAGGGCGGCGAGGTCGACGGACGCGTGCAGGGCGGCGACAACAACGACAAGCTCCTGGGCTCGAGCGCCGACGACGTCTTCGAGGGCGGCGGCGGCTTCGACACGCTGCGCGGCCGGGGCGGCGACGACGAGCTGAAGGGCGGCGCGGGCGACGACTTCATCGCCGGCGGCGCGGGCGACGACATCCTGACCGGGGGCCTGAACGCGGACGTCTTCAAGATCGGCCGGCATTCGGGCGACGACACGATCACCGACTGGGTGGACGGGGACGACGTGCTCGACCTGCGGGCGCTGAACATCGAGATCTCGACCTCGGTCGGCGACGTGAAGGCGGCCTCGCAGAACCGGGCCGGGGGCGTGGTGATCATCGACCTGGACGCGCTGGGCGGGGACGGCAGCCTCGAGATCGCGAACTGGAACGTGAACCTGATGACCGCGGGCGACTTCATCTTCTGATCCGGGCCGCGCCGCGGGCCCGGCCCGCGGCGCGCCTTGCGACGGAAGGCGATCGAGGGGGGAGCCGAGCATGGCCAACATCGTGCAGACCGACACGGCGTCGAGCGTCGCGCTCGTCGCCGGGGACACCTGGTATGTGCCCGAGGGGGTGAAGGTGATCGTGCCCTCGATCACCGCCGTCAGCGGCGCCGCGGGCGTCGGGCTGGTGAGCCTGGGCATCGACGGGACGGTCGCGAGCCTGAGCGCGGGCGGGGTGCGCATCGACGCCGCCGAGGCCGGCGCGAACGTCAACATGGTGGTCGGCGAGACCGGCGCGGTGCGCGCGGTGCGCGCGGAAACCTCGAGCGCGGTGTACCTCCAGCGCGGCGGCGCCGATCCCAACGGCGCCGCGCGGCTGGTCAACGACGGCGAGATCTCGGGCGTGCGCGGGGTCTACATGGGCGGCTTCGCGGCGGCCACGGTGCTCAACGGCGGCGTGATCTCGGGCGTCTACAACGTCGGCGTGCAGTTCAACGACTTCACCGAGGCCAAGCTGACCAACACCGGCGAGGTGCGCGGGCGCACGGGCCTGAACGTGGCGGGCTTCCAGGCCGACATCGACAACGTCGGGCGGATCACGGGCCACGACAACTACGGGCTGCTGGGCAACGGCGCGCAGATCGACCTGACCAACTCGGGCGTGCTCGAGGGGAGGGACTTCGCGATCTACCTGCTGGGCGGGTCCGCGCATGTCGTCTCCTCGGGGGTGCTCGGGGGCGACGCGTCCTTCTCGAGCGGCGACGACGTGCTGGTGAACCTCGGGCTCGCGAACGGAAACGTGTCGCTGGGCGGCGGCAGCAACCGGCTGGAGAACGCGGGCGAGCTGATCGGCGGCGTGGCCGGGGCCACGGGGGCCGACGTGGTGATCAACGACGGCCTGCTGGCGGGCGCCGTGGACCTGGGGCGCGGCGCCAACCTGCTGCGCAACGGCGGACGGCTGGACGAGGGTTTCTTCGGCGGCGCGGACGTGGACCGGGTGGTGAACCGCGGCGAGATCGGCGGCGACGTGGAGACCGCGGGCGGCGCGGACCTGGTTCGCTCGACGGGATCCATCGACGGCTCGGTGCGCACCGGCGCGGACGGCGACCGGGTGGTGATCGCCGGCGGGGTCGGCGGCGACGTCGACGCGGGCGACACCGCCGACGTGGTGATCAACCGAGGCGGCGCCGTCGAGGGCGACGTGGTGCTGGGCCAGGGCAACGACCTCTACCGCGCGCGCGAGGGCGGCGTGGTCGAGGGACGCATCCAGGGCGGCGACAACAACGACCGGCTGCTGGGCGGCTGGACCGACGAGGCGATGGAGGGCGGCGGCGGGTTCGACCTGCTCAGGGGCCGCGCCGGCGACGACGACCTGACGGGCGGCGCCGGGCTGGACACCATCGTGGGCGGCGCGGGCGACGACGTGATGACGGGGGGCGCGGACGCCGACGTCTTCGTCATCGGGCGGCGCAGCGGCGACGACCTGATCACGGACTGGACCGACGGCCAGGACGTGCTGAACCTGCGCCGGCTGGGCGTCGAGATCTCCACCTCGGTGGGCGACGTGAAGGCCGCTTCGCAGAACCGAGCGGGGGGAGAGGTGATCATCGACCTCGACGCGCTGGGGGGCGAAGGCTCCCTCAACATCGTGGGCTGGAACGTGGCCCTGATGGATTCATCCGACTTCATATTCTGAGGCGCCGCCGCGCGCCGACCAGGGGGAACAGACGCTCATGGCCTACATCAACCAGCCGTCCGCAACGACCACCGTCTCCGTCGCTGGCGGAGACACCTTTTACCTCGCCGAGACCGAGTCGATCATCGTCGCCAGCGTGGCCGCCGCCATCCGCGGCTCCTCCCTCGTCGGCGACACCGAGGTCGTCATCGACGGCGACGCGGTTTCGGTGGGCCTGAACGCGATCTGGTTCAACGCCAACGGCGCGGTGGAGTGGTACTTCCACTTCGGGGAGGAAGCCTCGATCCGATCCGCGCGCGGGCTGGCCGCGTCCTCGGTCTACCTGATCGGCGATGCGCCCACCGCCATCGAGAGCCGCCTCGAGCTGAACAACGACGGCGAGATCTCGGGCACGCGCGGGATCTTCGCGCAGGACATCGGGACCGCCGCGGTCGCGAACGGCGGGATCGTGCGCGGCGCGGTGACGGCGGGCGTGCACCTGCAGCAGGTCGTCGACGCGACGGTGTCGAACACGGGCGAGATCTCGGGCCGGACGAGAGGCGTGCTGCTCGAGAACGCCGACGGGACGATCTTCAACTTCGGCGACGTCCTCGCCCTCGACGGGGTCGGGATCGACCTGCAGGACGCCGTGGCCGAGATCCACAACGAGGGGCTGATCGCCGGCACGCTGTTCGCCCTCCGCTCGACCGTGCAGGGGACGTCGCTGTGGAACAGCGGCGAGATGCGCGGCGACGTGGACCTGTCCGACGACGGCGACGCGGTCTTCAACAGCGGCCTGATCGCGGGCGACCTGGACCTGAACGGCGGCGGCAACGATCTGACCAACTCCGGCGAGATCCAGGGCGGCGTCGATGCGGCCGGCTCGGTCGACGACATGCGCAACAGCGGCGTCGTGTGGGGCGACGTGGACCTGGGCGAGGGCGACAACCAGCTGCGCAACTCCGGCGAGCTGGGCGAGGGCTACTACGGCGGCGCGAACGCGGACCTGGTGGTCAACCGCGGCTCGATCGCCGAGGTCATCGACGCCGGCGCCGGCGACAACACCGTGCGCAACCTGGGCTTCGTGGGCGGCGAGATCACGACCGGCAACGACGTCGACCTGGTGGTGAACCGCGGCGTGGTCGCCCAGAGCATCGAGACGCTGGGCGACACGGACGTGGTGCGCAACCACGGCTCGGTCGGCGGCTCGATCTTCACGGCGGGCGCAGGGGACAAGGTGGTCAACACCGGCGAGATCGACGGCTCGATCGACACCGGCGACACGGCCGACACCGTCGTCAACCGCGGCGGCTCGGTCGGGGGCGACGTCTCGCTGGGCCAGGGCAACGACACCTACAAGGCCCGCAAGGGCGGCGAGGTCGACGGGCGCGTGCAGGGCAACGACAACAACGACACGCTGCTGGGCTCGACCGCGGACGAGACCTTCGAGGGCGGCGGCGGCTTCGACACGCTGCGCGGCCGGGGCGGCGACGACGAGCTGAAGGGCGGCGCGGGCGACGACCTGATCGCGGGCGGCGCGGGCGACGACGTGATGACCGGCGGGATCAACAACGACGTCTTCGTCATCGGCCGCCATTCGGGCGACGACCAGATCACCGACTGGACCGACGGCGAGGACGTGCTGAACCTGCGGGCGCTGAACATCGAGATCTCGACCTCGGTGGGCGACGTGAAGGCGGCCTCCCAGAACCGGGCGGGGGGCGTGGTGATCATCGACCTCGACGAACTGGGCGGGGACGGCAGCCTCGAGATCGCGGGCTGGAACGTGAACCTGATGAGCTCGGACGACTTCATCTTCTGATCCCCCGGCGCGGCCGCCCTTTCCGGGGGGGCGGGGCGGCCGCGCGCCTCTGAACGGAGACCTCCCCCGATGGCTTTCATCAATCAGCTCAGC
Source organism: Albimonas marina (assembly GCF_029223255.1). Taxonomy (GTDB): domain Bacteria; phylum Pseudomonadota; class Alphaproteobacteria; order Rhodobacterales; family Rhodobacteraceae; genus Albimonas. The sequence goes on along the minus strand of NZ_JARHUC010000003.1, from coordinate 337,437 downwards.
TCGAGCACGCAGCGCGTGCTCGCCCCGAACGACGAGCTCTACGTGGGGGCCGGCGTGAAGCTCGTCGTCACCCTCGACGCCGTCACGGGCGGCGAGGGCGCCGTGGTGCGGGTCGACGGCACGGTCGTCTCGCTGTCGGACGACGCCATCGACCTCGCCGCGCCCAACGGCTCGAACGTCTCGACGGTGGTGAGCGTGGGGGCGAACGGCATCGTCTCGGGCTCGGGCGGGGCCTACGCGGATTTCGGGCTGCGCCTGTCGTCCGGGCGCCAATTGGTCAGCAACGCCGGCGACATCTCCGGCGGCACCGGCGTCTACGCCACCAACGGCACGGGCATGACGCTGCAGAACTCGGGCGCGATCCGCGGGCTGGACCGCAGCGCGGCGGGCGTGGACGTGCGGACGAACGGGTTCCTGGACGTGGGCAACTCCGGCGTGATCGAGGGGCCGAGCTTCGGGGTCTATTCCCAGGGCTCGACCTTCCTGGCGAACAACACCGGCGTGATCCGCACCCAGTCGCTCGGCTCGGCCACGGGCATGGACGCGAGCGGCGGCGCCGGGCGCGTGACCAGCGTCTACAACGGCGGCGAGATCCACGGCGCCGTGGGCCTGGAGCTGTCGATCTTCGAGACGGGCGCCCTGGTCAACGCGGGCCGCATCGTGGGCGCGGCGCAGGAGGGCGCGTGCCTCGACCGGATCGACGCGGCCTCGGTCGACAACAGCGGCCTGATCGTGGGCGCGATCGGGCTCGCGCTCGACGAGGTGGGCGTCGCCACGGTCCGCAATGGCGGCGAGATCGCGGGCCTGTCCGGGGCCGGGATCGACGCGGAACCGGACCTGATCGCCTCGCGCCTCGATCTGCGCAACACCGGCGAGATCAGCGGCCTGGGCGCGGCGGTGCGGGCGGGGTATCTCGACGACCGCGTCTGGAGCTCGGGCGCGATCCTGGGCGACGTGGCGCTGGGCGACGGGCTGAACCGGGTGCGCAGCACGGGCGAGATCGACGGCGACGTGATCGTGGGCCGAGGGTCCGACCGGGTGGCGAACGCGGGCGAGGTGAGCGGCGACGTCGACACGGGCGCCACCGCCGACTCGGTGATCAACCGCGGCGTGATCGGCGGCGACGTCTCGCTGGGCCAGGGCAACGACACCTACAAGGGCCGGAAGGGCGGCGAGGTGGACGGGCGCGTGCAGGGCGGCGACGACAACGACACGCTGCTCGGCTCGTCCGAGGACGACGTCTTCGAGGGCGGCGGCGGGTTCGACACGCTGCGCGGCCGGGGCGGGGACGACCTGCTCCGCGGCGGCGCGGGCGAGGACCTGATCGCGGGCGGCGCGGGCGACGACGAGATGGCGGGCGGCATCAACGCCGACGTGTTCCGCATCGGCCGCCATTCCGGCGACGACCGCATCGCCGACTGGACCGACGGCGAGGACGTGCTGAACCTGCGCGCGCTGAACATCGAGATCACCACCTCGGTGGGCGACGTGAAGGCGGCCTCCCAGAACCGGGCCGGAGGCGTGGTGATCATCGACCTCGACGCGCTGGGCGGGGACGGCAGCCTCGAGATTGCGGGCTGGAACGTGAACCTGATGAGCTCGGACGACTTCATCTTCTGAGCGGTGCCGGCGGGGGGCCGCGCGGGCCGCCCGCGCGCGCTCAGTCGGGCTCGATCACCGGCAGGGGGCGGCCGAGGCGCACGCCTTCGGGCGTGATCTCGCAGGCGTGGGCCAGCGCCTCGACCCCCGCGGCGCGGGCAGCCTTGAAGGCGGCGGCGTAGGCGGGGTCGATGTCGGCGGCCAGGCCCACCCGGTCGCAGTCGGTGCGCTGCACGAGGTAGAGCATCGCGGCGCGCGCGCCCTGCCCGACCATGGCGGCGAGCTCCTCGAGATGCGTCCTGCCCCGCGCGGTCTTCGCGTCGGGGAACTCCGCCAGACGGTCCCGCCGGCGCAGGGTGACGCTCTTCACCTCGACATAGGCGTCGGGAAGGCCCTGCGCGCTCAGCAGGAAGTCGACGCGCGAGCGGACGCCGAACCGCGCCTCGGCCCGCACCTGGTCGTAGGCGGCGAGGGCCGGGACGAGGCCCGCGCGCAGCGCCTCGCCCGCCACCTTGTTGGCCGCGCCGGTGTCGACGGTGGCCCAGCCGCCGTCGGGGAGCGCGGCGAGCTTCCACGACCAGCGCAGCTTGCGCTTGGGGTCGGCGACCGGGGCGAGGAGGATCGTCATCCCCGGCTCGGCCAGGCCCGTCATCGCGCCGGGGTTGGCGCAGTGGGCGGTGATCTCGGCGCCCGCGTCGGGGCCGTCCTCGAGCACGGCGTCGGCCAGAAAGCGCTTGTAACGGCGCACCAGCCGCGCTTTGACGAGGGGGAGCGGGAATTCCATGCCCGGACCCTTATCCGATGGCGCGCGGGAGACAAGACGGATGAAGGACGACACGCCCACCTCGGCGATGGTTGTGATCGGGGACGAGATCCTCTCGGGCCGCACGCGCGACGCCAACATGCACCACCTGGCCGGCGTGCTGACCGAGGCGGGCGCCCCCCTGACCGAAGTGCGCGTGGTCGCCGACGACCGCGCGGCGATCGTGGCGGCGGTGAACGAGCTGCGCGCGCGCTGCACCTACGTGTTCACCTCGGGCGGCATCGGGCCGACCCATGACGACATCACCGCCGAATGCGTGGCCGAGGCCTTCGGGGTCGGCATCGACGTGCGCGACGACGCGCGCGAGATCCTGCTGGCGCATTACGGCGACCCGGACAAGCTGACGCCCTCGCGCCTGCGCATGGCGCGGATCCCCGACGGGGCCACGCTGATCGCCAACCCCGTCTCCGGCGCGCCGGGGTTCAAGATCGAGAACGTCCACGTGATGGCCGGCGTGCCCCTGATCTTCAACGCCATGGTCGAGAGCGTGCGGCCGACGCTGGAGGGGGGGGCGCCGATGCTGTCCCACGCCTTCCGCATTCCGCTGGCCGAGGGCGACATCGCGGGGCCGCTCGCCGAGCTCGCCGCCGCCCATCCCGACATCTCCTTCGGGAGCTACCCGTTCTACCAGGGCGGCTACGGGGCGACGATCGTGGCCCGCAGCCAGGACCGCGACGAGCTGGCCCAGGCGGCCCAGGCGCTTCGCGCGATGTGCAAGGCGCTGGGGGCGACGGACGTGACGGAGCTTCCGCCGATCTGAAGAGGGAGCGGTCCACGGGCGCCCTGCGGGCGGGCTTGGGCCTTTGGGGTCGGGCGCGCCTGGTCTTCGGAGGTCAGGAGCCTCCGGCGGGCTCCCGACTCACCAAAGAACAGGGGCCGCGCCTGTTCTCCGGAGCCGTCTCTCGCGGATGCCGGACAGAGCGACTCGGCCCCCGGGGTCAAGGATCGCCGCAGGCGACCGGCGAAGCCGGCTCGTCCTTGACCCCGGGGGCCGAGTCGCTCAGGCATCCATCAGCGAGAGACGGATCCGGGGAACAGGCGCTTCGTGGCCCGGGCTGGCGTCGCGCCGGGGCGCGTGGGGCGGGCGGGGGGACTTTTCTCGCGCGCGCGGGCGCCCTAGGCAGGGCGGCGGGGAGCCCGCTTGGCGGAACGGTAGACGCATGGGTCTTAAACACCCTGGCCTTCGGGCGTGCCGGTTCGAGTCCGGCAGCGGGCACCCCCTGACGCGAGCCGCGCCATGCCGCGCGGGGGCGCGCGGGCTCAGAACTTCCAGGCGAGCGTGGCGCTGAGATAGTCGGAGCGGAAGCGGTTGTCGGCGTCGAGGTCGTGCATCCACTTGCCCAGCACCGTCAGGCGGCCCTCGGCGGCGGCCGGCGTCCACATGAAGCCCAGGCCCAGGCCCACAGAGCTTGAGCGGAAGTCGCCCAGCCGCGCGCCCGCGCCCGAGTCGCCCTCAATCTGCTGGTACCAGTAGCCGCGCAGGCCCACCGCGAAGCTTTGCGACAGGAACTGGGTGGCGGTGACGTCCATGTGGAACTCGGTCCCCGTGCGATAGTCGGTGGACGGGTTCTCGGTGTTCACCATCAGGCCGGGGGCGATCGAGATCTCGCGCCCGCCCTCCGGGTCGAACCAGGTGGCCGCGACGTTGGTGTCGAAGCTCCAGTAGTTGCGGCCCAGGTTGATCGCCCGGCCGCGCTCGTAGCCGCCGGTGGGGGCGATGATCGTCTCGGACGCCTCGAAGAAGAACGGGCCATGGGTCCAGTTCAGCTGGATCGGCACGAAGGCGGCGTCGGAGAGGTCGAAGCGGTCGCCGCTGCGGTCGAAGCGGCGGCCGGCGGGACCGACCGCGAAGGCGGTCAGGTCGGCGCGCCCGAAGGGGATCAGGGCGGCGACGCTGTAGGCGGCCCCCAGCACCGGCGTCTCGAACGTGTAGGAGGCGGCGGCGAGGTCGAGGACCAGGTCGAGCTCGAGCCCCGCCCGCGCCCGGCCGCCCAGCACCGCGCGGCCGACGTCGCCGCTCTGCACCCAGACGGTGTTGGCGACGGTGAGGCCGGGCTGGGAGGGCGCGGCGAGCAGCAGGTCGCCGGTGGCGCCGGGGAGATAGTGGCTCGAGGCGCCCTCGGCCGCCCGCGCCTCCGGCGCGGCGGCGAGGAGGGCCCAGGCGGCGAGGACGGCGGCGACGGCGGCCGAGCGGCGGGACGGGACGCGGGACGCGATGCGAGACTGGGCGGGGCGGGACATGGGGCGCGGCTCCTCCTGAACGCGGGGCCTGCGCCGACGGTCTCGTCCGGGACTGTTTCGCGCTCCCCTCCGAAAGAGGATGACGCATGGGGAGGCCGCCGTCTCGCGCCATGGTTGCGCCGGGCGCGACGCGCGGCGCGGGGCGGCGCCGGAGCAACAGCGCGGCCGGGGCGCGTCGGGCGCGGGCGAGGCGGGATCGCGCGGGAGCGGCGCGCCGAAGACCCGGCGAGGAGGAGCGCCGGACGCCGCCCCCCCTGCCCCCTGCCCCCTGCCCCCGGGATCAGCGGAAGCGGTCGGGGGCGCAGGGGGCGAGGTCGGCGTTGGGGGTGCGCCCGGCGGCGATCTCGGCGGCGAGGCGGCCGATCCGGGGGCCGGCGGTCAGGCCCACGTGCTGGCCGCCGAAGGCGGCCACCACCGCGGGCGCGCCGGGGATCGCGCCCAGCGCCGGCAGGCTGTCGGCGAGGACCGGGCGATGACCCATCCACTCCTCCTCCGCCTCCCACTCCAGCCCCGGCCAGATCCGCGCGGCGGCCTTACGCAGGAGCTTGGGCGGCGCCTCGGAGGGACCGGCGTCGAGGCCGCCGAACTCGACGATGCCCGCCAGCCGCACGCCGAAGTCCATGGGCGTGGTCACCGCCTTGACCTCGCCCACCATCCACGGGTGCGCGGGGGCGGAGGCGGGGGACTTGAGGGCCAGGTGATAGCCGCGCTCGCTCTCCATCGGCAGGCGCAGGCCGAGGCCGGCGGCGAGGCGCGCCGACCAGGCGCCGGCGGCGAGGATCACGCGATCCGCCCGCATCACGGCGCCGCCGGCCAGCGTCACGCGCCCGTCGCCGGAGAGCGCCTCGACCTCGGCGCGGCGGATCACGCCGCCCTCGCGGGCGAAGGTCTCGGCCAGGGCGGCCACATAGGCGCCGGGGTTCGCGATCCAGCCGTGGTCGGGGAAGATGGCGCCGAAGGTCCAGGCCTCGCCCAGCGCGGGGTCGCGCTCGAGCAGGCCGGCGCGGTCGACCTCGTAGGGGTGGAAGCCGTGCTCGGCGCGGATCGCGTGGCCCCAGGCGTCCTTCTGGTACTGGGCACGGTCGCGGTAGAGGAAGCCGTAGTCGCCGGTCTGGATGTAGCCCGCGGCCGCGGAGCCGGCGGCGAGCGCCCGGTGCTCGTCCACGCTGTCGCCGGTGAGGCCGGCGAGCGCGGCGGCGATGCGGCGGACCTGGGCCTCGGACCCGTAGGAGAGGTATTTCGCCAGGAACGGCAGCATCCGGGGCACGTAGGACCAGCGCAGGTAGAGGGGCTGGTCGGGGTCGAACAGCATCCGCGGGGCCTTGGCGAGCAGGCCGGGCACCGGGACGGGGACGATCGAGCAGCGCGCGAGGATGCCGCCGTTTCCGAAGCTCGCCGCGCCGCGGTCGCCGGCCGGGGCGCGGTCGATCAGGGTGACGGCCCAGCCCATGCGGCGCAGGCGGATCGCGGCGGCGACGCCGGTGATGCCGGCGCCGACCACGATGGCCCTGCGCTGGTCCTGCGGGCCGTCCCGCCGCGCCTGTTCGTCGTCCATCCCACGCTCCCCTGCCGATGCGCGGGCAGGCTCGGCCGCGCAGCGGGCGCGGTCAAGGGCGGGCGAGGCGCAGGGCCTGCGGCCTGACGCGCGGGGGGAGAGGACGGGCGGGGGGCGGGCCGAGGAGAGGTGCGCCGGCGGAGCGGGCGCCGGCGGAGGGGAGAGGCGGACGCGGACGCGGGGCGCGCAGGGGCGACCCGCGAAGCGGAGGGCGGCGGCCGTCGCGGGAAAGGGCGTTGGACGGAAGGGGGCCCCGGGCGGGCGGGCTCCCGCTGCGGCGCGCAAGACGTTCCGGCGGGCGGGAGGGCATGACGCGCCCCCTTGCCCGCCGGCCGGTTATCCGCTTCATTGCGCGCCCGCCCCGCGCCCGGCCTCCGCCGCGCGCCGGCCCTGCGCCCCAGACCCCGGAGCCGACGATGACCGCCCGCATCCTGATCCTCAACGGCCCCAACCTGAACCTGCTGGGCCTGCGGGAGCCCGAGATCTACGGCGCCGACACGCTGGCCGACATCGAGGCGCGCTGCGCCGACCGGGCCGAGCGGCGGGGCGTGCATCTCGACTTCCGCCAGTCGAACCACGAGGGGACGCTCGTCGACTGGATCCACGAGGCGCGCGGGAGCGTGGACGTGATCATCCTCAACGCCGGCGCCTACACGCACACCTCGGTCGCGATCCTCGACGCGCTGCGCGCCTTCGAGGGCAAGGTGATCGAGCTGCACCTGTCGAACACCCACCGGCGCGAGGAGTTCCGGCACCTGTCCTACGTCTCGTTCCGGGCGGACGGGGTGATCATGGGCTTCGGGGCGCCGGGCTACCTGATGGCGCTGGACGCCGCCGTCGACATGGCCGGCGCCGAGCGGTGAGCCCCGACGGCCCCGTCGGCCCGGCCTCGGCCCCGGCGGCGGCCGCGCCGGCGCCCGTGGACCGGCCGCTGGTCGCGGCGGCCTGGATGTCGCTGGCGCTGAGCTGCTTCTCGGGCATGGCCATCGCGGGGCGGGAGGCGGCGGCGGAGCTCGATACGTTCGAGATCCTGGCCTACCGCTCGGTGATCGCGCTGGCGGTGGTGGTCGCGGCGCTGGGCGCCTCGGGCCGGCTGGGGCAGGTGCGGGCGCGGCGGATGCGGCTGCACCTGGCGCGCAACGCCTTCCATTTCGCGGGGCAGAACTGCTGGCTCTACGCCGTCGCCGCGATCCCGCTGGCGCAGGTCTTCGCCTACGAGTTCACCTCGCCGATCTGGATCGCGCTGCTGGCGCCGCTGGTGCTGGGGGAGCGGTTCGCGCGCATCCGGCTGGTCTCGGCCGCCATCGGCTTCGCGGGGATCCTGGTGATCGCGCGGCCCTGGGCGGGGGGCGCGGAGGCGGCGATCGGGCCGGGGCAGCTGGCCGCGCTGGGGGCGGCGCTGGGCTTCGCCTTCAACATCATGCTCACCAAGCGCCTGTCGACGACCGAGACGGCGGGCTCGATCCTGTTCTTCATGTCGCTGATGCAGGGGGTGATGGGCTTCGCCTTCGCCGGCTGGGACGGGGAGATGGCGCTGCCGCTGACCGCCTGGCCCTGGGTCGCGACGGTGGCGCTGGCGGGGCTGGGGGCGCATTACGCGGTGGCGCGCGCGCTGGCCTGCGCGCCGGCGACCATCGTGGCCCCGATGGATTTCGGCCGCCTGCCGATGATCGCGGTGGTCGCCGCGATCCTCTACGGCGAGCCGCTGGAGCTGGCGGTGCTGCTGGGGGGCGCGCTGGTGCTGAGCGCGAACCTGATCAACCTGCGCGCCGAGCGCAGGCGCGCCGCCGCCTGAGGCGGGCGCCCGGCCGGGCGGACGGCGCGGGGCGCGGGGGACGCGCCCCCGCGCCCTGCCCCGTCAGACGAGGATGAAGTCGCTTTCGTCGAGCGTCAGGGACCCGGCGCCCAGGAGGACGCCGAAGGCCTGGTCGGTCGCGTCGACCACCAGGCGCAGGTCGTCGCCCGCGGTCTCGAAGCGCAGGTCGTCGAAGGTCACGCCGGGGGCGAGCTCGATCAGGTCGACGCCCTGGGCGAAGTCGGTGACCGTGTCCACGCCCTGCCCGTCCAGCACGAACACGTCCGGGCCGCCGAGATAGACGGGCCCCTCGCCCACGACGACGATCGGGATCGGCGTCCAGGTCCAGCCGGAGGAGATCGAGCCGCTCCAGTTCACGCCGCCCTCGGTCGCCCAGGTCCAGGACGGGTCGGGGGGGAGGGGCGTCTCGACGTCGATCGCGACGTCGGAGAGCTCGACGTTGTCGCCGTCGCCGGTCAGCACGTCGTCGCCGGCGCCGCCCTCGAGCCGGTCGGCCCCGTGGCCGCCCTGCAGGGCGTCGTCGCCCGCGTCGCCGCGCAGCAGGTCGTCGCCGTCGCCGCCGTAGAGGACGTCGGCCCCGTCGTCGCCGTCAAGGACGTCGGCCCCCGTGCCGCCCGCGACGATGTCGTCTCCCGCGCCGCCGGAGATCGAGTCCGCGCCGTCGCCGCCGTCGAGCTGGTCGTCGCCCGCGCCGCCCCGGATCTCGTCGTCGCCGGCCTGGCCCCAGATCGCGTCGTCGCCCGCGCCGCCGCGGCCGCGGTCGTCGCCCCGGCCCAGCACCATGGCGTCGTCGCCGGCGCCGCCCTTGGCGCGGTCGTCGCCGTCGTGCAGCCACATCGCGTCGTCGCCGGCGCCGCCGAAGGCGACGTCGTCGATCCAGCCGCCGTAGAAGGAGTCCTCGCCCGCGCCGCCGTGCATCTTCGCGCGGCCCTCGCCGCTGCTCCACAGCAGGTCGTCGCCCTCGCCGCCATAGAGCGCGTCGCGCCCCGAGCCGGAGATCAGCCCGTCGTCGCCCGAGCCGCCGAAGAGCGCATCGCCCTTGGCGCCGCCGAAGATCAGGTCGTCGCCGCCGCCGCCGCGCAGCTCGTCGCGCCCGCCGTTGCCCAGGAAGGTCTCGTCCCCCGGGCCGCCGCGCATCGAGTCGTCGCCGCGCGCGCCCTCGACGCGCTCGACCCCGTAGATCTCGCCCTCGCCGATCTCGGAGCGGTAGAAGCCCTGAAGCAGGTTCACCAGCACGCCCTCGGGCGCGCCCTGGATCGCCAGCCGGTCGAGACCGCCGCCGCCGATCAGCGCGTCGAAGCCGTGCGAGAGGCGCAGCGTGTCATGCCCGGCGCCGCCCTTGACCAGGTCGTCGCCGGCGCGCCCGCTCAGGTCCTCGTTCGCCTCGCCCCCCAGGATCTGCAGGTCGCGGCCGCGGAACCAGCCGTCGGGCATCCGCGCCTGCGCGGGGTCGTCCTTCGCCGCGTCGAGCCAGGCCATGACCCGGCCCAGCGGCGCGTCGAGCCCCTTGAGCGCGACCACGTCGCCCGAGGGCTCCTCAAGCCGCAGGCGCGTGACCCGGTCGCGGCCGGCCTCGTCCTGCTCGATCTGGAAGATCAGCCGGCCGCCGGGCGGGGGCGTCTCCTCGGGGATCGAGACGATCGCCTCCTCGACGGTGAGCTTCACCGGGCCGTCGCCAGTGCCGACGAGCAGGGTCTGGGCGGGAAAGGCCGCGATCTCGGCGACGCGGGCGGCGAAGTCGACGCCGCCGGGCGCCTTGCGGAACGACAGGCGGAGAGGGTCGGAGGCAGGCATGGTCTCGAAATCCGTAATCGGGAAGAATTTTCAACCCGCATGACTTATGCCTGACTTGAGCGGACTCCAAGCGTTTCCAGCCGCGGGCGGCGCATGACCCAGCGTCATCGCCGGTTCATATTCCGGCGGTTACGTCTGAAACCGACCCGGCCGAAGACCGGCGCGGACACCCTGGGGGGAACCGGATCATGTTCACGACCCGATGCGCCGCAGCGGCGCTGCTGATCTCGATCGTCGCGGCGCCGGCGCAGGCGCTGGTGCTGTGGGACACCTACCTCGAGCGCACCGAGGCCAATTCCCTCTACACCTCCGACACCGGCGGGCAGGAGACGGTGCAGCGGGTGAGCTTCGCCACCGACGTCTCGGCGACGCAGTTCTCGGTCTCGGGCATCTTCTTCTTCGGCGACCGGACGTTCGCGGGGCCCGACGACTTCACCGTCAACATCTACGCGGACGCCGGCGGAGCGGTGGGCGCGCTGGCGCAGAGCGTCGCGGCGTCCGGCGCGACGCGCAGCGCGCCGGGCGGGCAGCTCAACAACTCCGACTTCCTGCGCTTCGACGCCGCCTTCGACACGGCCGTCGAGATCGCGGCGGGAACCTGGTGGATCTCGGTCGCCATGGACACGAGCGGAGACGACGACGTCTGGATCTGGGCGGGAGCCAACGTGGCGAGCGAGCGGATCGCCCTGAGGTCGACCTGGGGCTCGGGCGCGTTCGGCACGCCGTTCGAGCGCCAGATGTCGCTGCTGATCGAGGGCGAGGCGGCGGCCGTCCCCGCGCCGCCGGCGATCGCCCTGCTGGGCGGGGCGCTGGGGCTGGCGGGCTGGGCGGCGCGGCGGCGGCGCGCGGCCTGAGCGTGGAGGGCGCGGCCTGAGGCCGTGGCCCTGACGTGAGCTGCCTGAGGCCGAAGCCTGTGGTGCGCGGCCTGAGGCCTTGGCCTTGAGGTGCGCGGCCTGAGGCCGAAGCCTGTGATGCGCGGCCTGAGGCCGCGGGGGCGGTCGCGACGCGCCCCTGCGTCTCCCCGTCCCTTCCGCGGCGCAACATCCCGTGCTATCCGCCGCGCGGCTCATTCCGGACGCCGAACGAAGGACATCTCATGAACCTCGACGCGATCCCCGCGGGCAAGAACCCGCCCTCCGACATCAACGTGGTGATCGAGATCACCGGCGGCGCCGGCGGCGGCGCGCCCGTGAAGTACGAGATCGACAAGGACTCGGGCGCGGTCTTCGTCGACCGCATCGTCAACACCCCGATGTTCTACCCCTGCAACTACGGCTTCGTGCCCAACACCCTGCACGACGACGGCGACCCGACCGACGTGCTGGTGCTGTGCGACTTCGACCTGGCCCCGGGCGTCGTCATCCGCTGCCGCCCCGTGGGCGTGCTGAAGATGGAAGACGACGGCGGCATGGACGACAAGCTGATCGCCGTCCCCGTCGAGAAGGTCGATCCCTTCCAGGCCCATATCCAGGACCTCGAGGACATCGCCCCCAAGACCCGCGAGCGCATCAAGCACTTCTTCGAGCACTACAAGGACCTCGAGGCCGGCAAATGGGTGAAGGTCATCGGCTGGGGCGACAAGGCCGAGGCCGAGTCGATCCTGCAGAAGTCGGTCGACGCCGTGAAGAAGTGAGGCCGGCCGCGCGCCCCTGACGGCGCGCGCCCCCTAGCCGCAACTGGAACGCCCGGCCGCGAGGCCGGGCGTTCCGCGTTTCAGCGGGCGCCGTCCGGGGAACGGCGCGCGCCCGGCGACCGGCTCAGCCGCGCCGCCGGCGGGCGGAGAAGGTCAGCGCCGCCGGCGGGCGGCGAAGGTCAGCGCCGCCAGCGCGCCGGGCAGCAGCAGGCCGGCCGCGGGGATCGGCACGGGCGAGGCCAGCTCGTCGAGCTGGTCGATCCCCGCCGACATGTACCAGCCCCCCTCTTCCGAGGAGGTCCACGTCAGCTCGCCCTCGATCTCCTCGGAGACGAAGTGGAGGAACTGGACATCCGCCAGGCCCACGGTCTGGTCGAGCTTGAGGAACTGCTCGGGCCCCTCGCCGTCGAGAAGCTCGGGATCGGCGTAGCCGGAGAAACTCAGCTGCAGGATCGTGCCGCTCTGGCCGAGGCCGGTCGGCATGAAGTCGTCGAAGTCGAACGGGTGCATGTCGCCCGTCGCGATCAGCATCTCGAACTCGAGATAGTCGTTGACCTCGTCGCCGTCGTCGTAATCGTCCCGGACCCGCCAGCCGAGCAGCGAGGCGTTCGCGGGGGTCGCCGTGACCGCATGCGGGCTGCCCGCGAACAGCTCCAGGCTCGAGATCGGCTGATACGCCGCGCCCCCGACCACGACGGGAGAGGCCACGGGATCGTCGAAGGCGACCACGACGTGGAACTGGTCGGCCGTATTGAAGGGGGACGTGCTGCTGCCGGCGGCGCCGGCGCTGACGACGTTGAAGGTGAGGTCGAGGGTCAGCGCCGCGGCGGGCGAGGCGAGGCCGAGGAGGGCGACCGCCGCTCCGAACAGGCTGAAACGGGTCATGAGGATCTCCGACGGACGCGCGCGCGGGCGCGCAGGAAGATCCCCCTGTCATGCAGGCCGGGACGCACGGTCAACGCAACGGGACGAACAAGACGAAACCAGCCGCGGCGGGACGATCGTCTTCCAGATTTTCCAGACCGGCCGGAGGCCGCCGCGCAGGGCCCGGGGGCCTTGCGCGGCGGGCGGTCAGAGCAGGACGATGAACCCGTCCTCGAGCTGCTGGATCGAGTCGAGTTCGTCCGAGGCCTGGAACTCCGCGATGCGGGTCCCGTCGGAGACGCGCTCGATCGCGAAGCCTGTGTCGAAGGCGACGATCTCGAGGTCGGCGAGCGCCTTGCCCGCCACGCCCCACGAGTCCTCGCCCGCGTGGAAGTCGAGCACCCGGTCGACGCCGTCGCCCGAGGCGTCGAGGCGGAACTCGTCGGCGCCGGAGAGCGCGCCGCCGTCGCCGACCAGCACGTCCTCGCCCGCGCCGGCGATCAGAACGTCGTCGCCGTCGTGGCCGGTGAGCGTGTCGTCCCCCGCGCCGCCGTCGAGCGTGTCGCGGCCGGCGTTGCCCGCCAGCGTGTCGTCGCCGTCGCCGCCGAAGAGCTCGTCGTCGCCCGCGCCGCCGGCCAGCGTGTCGTCGCCCGCGCCGCCGAACAGGTCGTCGTGGCCGTCGCCGCCCGAGAGCACGTCGTCCCCGGCGTCGCCGAAGAGCGAGTCGGCGCCCAGGTCGCCGGCGAGCTTGTCGGCGCCGCCGCCGCCGTGGAGTTCGTCATGGCCCTCGCCGCCGAAGAGCTCGTCCGCGCCGCCGCCGCCGACGAGCCGGTCGTCGCCGGCCTGCCCTTCCAGGTGGTCGTCGCCGCCGCCGCCGAACAGCCGGTCCGCGCCGTCGCCGCCGAACAGCCGGTCGGCGCCCTGCTGGCCGAAGAGCTTGTCGTCGCCCAGCGCGCCGGCGAGCGCGTCGTCGCCGGCGCCGCCGTCGAGCCGGTCGTCGCCGTCCGCGCCGGCGAGCGTGTCGTCGCCGTCGTCGCCGAACAGGCGGTCGTCGCCCGCGCCGCCGCCCAGGACGTCGTCGCCCGCGCCGCCGTAGACGACGTCGTTCCCCTCGTCGCCCGCGAGCTGGTCGGCGCCGGCGCCGCCGAAGATCTTGTCGGCCCCGTCGCCGCCGAAGGCCACGTCGTCGCCGCCGCCGCCCTTGATCACGTCGCCGCCCGCGCCGCCGGACAGGAGATCGCCGCCGCCGCCGCCCAGCAGGCGGTCGGCGCCGTCCTGGCCGATCAGCGCGTCGGCGCCGCCGCGGCCCTGGAGCAGGTCCTTGCCGCCGCCGCCCTCGAAGGTCTGGGCGCCGCGGGCGCCGCGAATCACGTCGCGCTCGTCCTCGCCCTCGACCCGCTCGATCGAGGCGAGCTTGACGGTCTTGCCGCCGGGCAGCGTCATGACCCCTTTCTTGAGGTCGATCTCCGCCGCCGCCTTCCTGCCGTAGAGGGCCTGGAAGAACTTGAGGTCGAGCGTGTCGACGCCCGCGCCGCCCTCGATCCGGCCGGGGCCGGTGAAGAAGATGTCGTCGTTGCCGCCCTTGGCGCGCAGCACCCCGCCGCCCGAGCCGGTGACGAGCACGTCGTAGCCGTCGCGCCCGTCGACGTTCATCGGCAGCTTCAGGAGCTTGATGAGCTTGACCGCGTCGCCGATCTCGGGCTCGCGCCCGTCGAGCACGTATTCGAGGCGCTTGATCGCGTCGTGAACCGCGTCGTAGTCGGCCTTCACGTTCTCCATGATCGCGAAGGTCTGCACGGCGTAGCGGTCGCGCAGGGCGAGGTCGAGTATCTGGTCCGGCTGGCCCTTGGCGTCGAGCGTGACCTTCACGTCCATGCGCAGCTGGTCGGAATAGAGCACCACCAGCCCGTAGGAGCCGTGGTTCTCGACGGCGGTGGTCTTGATGCCGCCCGCGCCCAGCGCGACCATCAGCGACAGCGTCGGCGTCCCCAGCGCCCGGCCCTCGGCCGTGACCGTCAGCTTCGTTCTGCCCTTGCCCATGACTTTCGGCTCCCCCGCCGGAAATGCGTCCCCCGTTCACTCCCATGAGCGGAGCGGGGGCGGGAGTCAAATCGCGCGGCGGGGCCGGGGCGCTTTCCCGCCCCGGCGATGCATCCCCGCCCCGCCCTTTTCAACCCGCCCCGCTTGGGCTAACCGCAGGGGCCATCGGCGCCCCGCGGGCGCGTCACGATCGACGCCCCGCGGGCGCGGCACGGAGGCCACCATGCTCTACGACACGCCCGAGGCCTGGCTCTCGGCCCCGCAGCGGTCCGTCGCGCTGATCGGCATGTCGGGGGTGGGCAAGACCCGGCTGAGCTCGATCCTGCGCGACGAGGGGGCGTGGTTCCACTACTCGGTCGACTACCGCATCGGCACCCGCTACCTGGGCGAGCGGATCACCGACGAGTTCAAGCGCGAGGCGATGAAGAGCCCCAAGCTGCGCGAGCTGCTGCGCTCGGACAGCCTCTCGATCCGCTCGAAGCTGAGCTTCCACAACCTCACGCCGCTCTCGACCTGGCTGGGCAAGCCGGGGGATCCGGCGCGCGGGGGCATGGATTTCGACGAATACGTCCGCCGCCAGAAGCTGCACCGGGAGGCGGAGATCGCCTCGATGCTCGACGCCCGCGCCTTCATCGAGCGGGCGCGCGAGCTCTACGGCTATCCGCATTTCGTCTGCGACACCTCCGGCTCGATCTGCGAGGTGGTGGACCCCGACGATCCCCGCGACCCGGTGCTGGCGGCGCTGAGCCGGGTGATGCTGCCGGTGTTCATCCGCGGCGGCGACGAGCATGTCGCCTCGCTGATCGCGCGCTTCGACCGGGCGCCCAAGCCGATGTACTACCGCGACGACCAGCTCGCCGATTTCTGGGCGGCCTACCTCGAGGAGACGGGGCGCGCCCCCGACCAGGTGGACCCCGACGCCTTCATCCGCTGGGGCTTCGCCCGGCTGATCGAGGGGCGCCGCCCCCGCTACCAGGCCATCGCCGACCGCTGGGGCTTGACGGTGGAGGCCGACGCCGTCGCCGCGGTCGAGTCCGAGGCCGATTTCACGCGGATGATCGCGGATGCGTTGGATCGCCGCCGCGCCGCGCCTATCTAAGCCCCCCCGCGGCGCCCCGAGGCGCCGCGCGTCCGTTCCGCTTTCCGCCCGAGGGTCACGCCATGCCCATCAAGATCCCTGCCGGCCTTCCCGCCATCCAGGTTCTCGACCGGGAAGGCGTGATGGTGATGTCCGACGACGCCGCCGTTCGCCAGGACATCCGGCCGCTGCACATCGGCCTGGTGAACCTGATGCCGACCAAGCAGCAGACCGAGACGCAGTTCGCGCGCCTGATCGGCGCCACGCCCCTGCAGATCGAGCTGACGCTGATCCGCATGACCGAGCACGCCAGCCGCAACACCTCGCCCGAGCACCTGGAGGCGTTCTACGCCCCCTTCGCCGAGATCGCGGAGTCGGGCGGCAAGTTCGACGGGCTGATCGTGACCGGCGCCCCGGTGGAGCGCCTGCCCTTCGAGGAGGTCACCTACTGGGACGAGCTGTGCCGCATCTTCGACTGGGCGCAGAGCCACGTGCACGCCAGCCTGGGCGTGTGCTGGGGCGGCCAGGCGATGCTGGCGCATTACCGCGGAGTCCCGAAGCGGGACCTGGAGGAGAAGGCCTTCGGCATCTACCGTCACCGGGTGCTGGCGCCGGCCTCGCCCTATCTGCGCGGCTTCTCCGACGACTTCTCGGTGCCCGTCTCGCGCTGGACCGAGACGCGGGAGGCGGACTTCCCGCCCGACGCGGGGCTGCGCACGCTGATCGCCTCGGACGAGGTGGGGGCCTGCCTGGTGGAGGACCCGGGCAAGCGGGCGCTCTACATGTTCAACCACCTAGAATACGACCGCGACACGCTGCGCGCGGAGTATGACCGCGACGTCGCCGCCGGCGGGCCGATCCGGATGCCGCGGAACTACTTCCCCGACGACGACCCCACGCGACCGGTGATGGACCGCTGGCGCAGCCACGCGCACCTGCTCTACGGCAACTGGGTGAACCAGATCTACCAGACGACGCCCTACGACCGCGCCCTGATCGGCCAGGTCGACCGCGCCGCCGAGGAGGAGGCCGCGGCCGAGGACGCCGCCGCCGGCTGAAGACGCCGCGGGGGCCGGACGCCGGCCCCGGCGGGGACGGCGCGGGCCGCGCCCGTGCGGAGAGGCGTGGCCGGCGGCAGGCGCGCCCGGCGCGGCCCGCCCTGCCCCCGCCTGAGCCCCGCCCGGGCGTCCGGCGCCTCCCGGCCCCGCGCGCACTGCCCGCACGCCGGACGGGAGGCGCGCCGCCCATGTCGCGCTTGCTCCGCCGCGCGGGCCCTGCCACCTTGCGCGCGCCCCCTGCCGGCCCGCGCCGGCGACGAAGACTGCGCGCCATGCCCTCCTCCGACCTGCTGATGCCCGCCGACCTTCTGATGATCGCCGCCGTCTATTCGGCGACCGTGCTCTCGCCCGGCCCCTCGGTGATGGCGATCACCTCGACGGCCATGGCCTCGGGCCGCCGTCCGGCGCTGGCGCTGGCGGCGGGGGTGTGGTGCGGCTCGGTCGCCTGGTGCTCGGCGGCGGCGCTGGGGATGTCGGCGGTGATGCTGGCCAACGCCTGGATGCTGGAGGCGGTGCGCCTGGGCGGCGCGGCCTACCTGCTGTGGCTGGGCTGGAAGTCGGCGCGCAACGCCCTGCGGCGCACGCCCCCCGCGCCGCGCCCGGTCGCCGCGCGCGACCTGCGGCGCGCCTTCGGCAAGGGGGTGCTGATGCACCTGACCAATCCCAAGGCGATCCTGTTCTTCGGCGCGCTGTTCGCGCTGGCGGTCGATCCCGGCGCGCCGCCGCTGGCGCTGGCCGAGGTGGTGGCGACCACCGGGACCTGCGGGGCGATCCTGTTCTCGGGCTTCGCGGTGGTGTTCTCGACCCGCCGGGCGATGGCCGTCTACCAGCGCCTGCGCCGCTGGCTGGAGGGGACCTTCGCGGCCCTCTTCGCCGCCGCCGGCGTGGCGCTGCTGAGCGGGAGCCTCGCGAAGTGACGCCGTCCCGCTCTCTCCTGCCCTCCTCTCTCATAACGGAGGTTTCGCGATGATCGTCGGCCTCGGCTCCGACCTCGCCGACGTGCGGCGGATCCAGAAGACGCTCGACCGCTTCGGCGACCGCTTCGTGCAGCGGGTGTTCACCGAGATCGAGCAGGCCCGCTCCGAGCGGAGGAAGGAGCGCGCGGCCTCCTACGCCAAGCGCTGGGCGGCGAAGGAGGCGTGCTCGAAGGCGCTGGGCACGGGCCTGCGCATGGGCGTGGCCTGGCGGGAGATGGGGGTGGCGAACCTGCCCACCGGCCAGCCCACGATGGTGCTGCAGGGCGGCGCGAAAGAGCGGTTCCTGTCGCTGATCCCGCCGGGCTGGGAGGGGCGGATCCACGTGACGATGACCGACGACCTGCCCTACGCCCAGGCCTTCGTGGTGATCGAGGCGCTGCCCGCCGACCACCCGCCCCTGCACTACCCCGCCCGCGGCTGAGCCCGCCCCCTCCCCGATCCAGGCGCGCCCTGCGCCCCGCCCGCAGGCCCGCGCGAAGCGCCTGTTCTTCGGAGCCGTCCGTCGCTGATGCCGATCAGAGCGAGTCGCCGGGAGGGGTCAAGGACAAGCCCGCGCAAGCGCGGGTCGCTTCGCGATCCTGGACCCCTCCCGGCGACTCGCTCTGATCGGCATCAGCGACGGACGGATCCGAAGGACAGGCGCGGCCCTGTTCTTTGGTGAGCTCCCGAAGCGACCTTCCGGGCGCGCCCAAGCGCGCCCCCGCGCAGCGGCCAGCCGACGAGCCCCGCCTCGGAGGCCCGCCCGCGCCCGAGGCGCGCGGTCCGCGCCCCTTGCCCCCCGTGTCCAGACGCGGCATAGCGCCCCCCAGAGACCCCTGCCCCATTGACCCGCGCCCCACGCCGCCTAGGTGCGCCGGGCGGTCCATCGCAGGGGCCCGCGCAATACGGAGGGGGCGATGCTCGACGCCACGCAGATGACCCAGCCCGGAGCCGGCCGGCTCGCCCACGCGCCCGCCGACCATCCTCCCGTGCCGCGGGCGAAGATCGGCGTGATGCTGGTGAACCTCGGCACCCCGCCGGCCACCGACTACTGGTCGATGCGCAAGTACCTGTCGGAGTTCCTCTCCGACCGCCGGGTGATCGATTACTCGCCGCTGTTCTGGCAGCCGCTCCTGCAGCTGGTGATCCTGTCCAAGCGCCCGTTCTCGTCCGGCAAGGCCTACCAGAGCATCTGGAACGAGGCGCGCGACGAGAGCCCGCTTCTGACCATCACCCGCGAGCAGACCGAGAAGCTGCGCGCCCGGCTCGAGGCCGATCTCGGCGAGGGCGTGGTGGTCGACTTCTGCATGCGCTACGGCGAGCCCTCGACCGTCAGCCGCGTGAAGGCGATGCAGGCGGCGGGGGCTGAGCGGATCCTGTTCTTCCCGCTCTATCCCCAGTACGCCGGCGCCACCACCGCGACCGCCAACGACGCGTTCTTCCGCGCGCTGATGGAGATCAACTGGCAGCCCGCCGCGCGCACCGTGCCGCCTTACTACGCCCACCCGCTCTACATCGACGCGCTGGCGAAGTCGGTCGAGGCGGCCTACGCGGGCATGGACCGCCGGCCGGACGCGCTGGTGACCTCCTACCACGGCCTGCCCAAGCGCTACCTGGTCGAGAAGGGCGATCCCTACCACTGCCAGTGCGCCGCCACCACGCGCCGCCTGCGCGAGCGTCTGGGCTTCCCAAACGAGGAGGTGATCCTCACCTTCCAGTCGCGCTTCGGCTCGGAGGAGTGGCTGCAGCCCTACACGGTCGAGGAGGTCGCCCGCCTCGCCCAGGCCGGCAAGAAGCACATCGCGATCATGGCGCCGGCCTTCTCGTCGGACTGCGTCGAGACGCTCGAGGAGATCTCGGAGGAGATCAAGGAGAGCTTCCTGCACGCGGGCGGGGAGCGGTTCGACTACATCCCCTGCCTCAACGCCTCCGAGGACCACATGGTGATGATCGAGGCGATCGTGCGCAACGAGCTGCAGGGCTGGATCTGAGCCCCGCGCGCCCTCCCGCCCGGCGGGAGGGCGTTGCGCCGCGCCCCGCGCGCCCTATCTGCTGTTCCGAGAGGGCATGGATACGGGAGCGCAACATGGAACTCTTCGCCATACCCTGGATCGTGGCCTTCGGGCTGGTGGTCTGGTGGGCCTCGGTCTGGGGCCGCAGCGTGTTCTGGGCCGTCGTCGGGGCGTTGTTCCTGACGCCGCTGGTCTGGGGAATCGTGCTGCTGATCCTGGGCCCGGACCGCGAGGAGATGGGCTGAGCTCCGCGCGGCGGGGGCGCATCGCGCCTCCGCCGGGCGCGGCCGGCGTATCGCCCCGGCCAAGTTTCGGCGCGGAATTCAAGGCGCCCGACGCAACGTCGTCTTCGAAATCGTCATTCGTTTCTTGATTTCGACCGGGTCCCGCGGGACCTTTTTCAAGCGAGCGGCCGCGCCGCGGCCCGTCGCCGTCCACCTGCGCCGCGCCCCGGCCCCGCCGCCGCGCCTCGCGACGCCCCCCTCGAACGGCGACCGGACCCTCCGCGCGCCTGCTCGGCCGCCGGCGCGGTCCGACCGTCCCGCGCCCGCGCGCCCGCGCCGGGACCGCAGACGGACGGAGGACGCCGATGAAACTTCTGCCGAACCTGTTCCGCAAGGCCATCGTCAAGGGCCGGGTGGAGCTGCGCCTGCCCGACGACGAGACCGTGACCATCGAGGGCGCCGAGCCCGGGCCCTGGGTGGCGATCCGCATCACCGACCCGACGCTGGACTGGAAGATCCCGCTCAACCCCGAGCTGGTCGGGGCCGAGGCCTTCATGGACGGCACCCTGGTGGTCGAGGACGGGCCGGAGGGCGGCACCGCCTACGACCTGCTGAGCCTGCTGTTCGAGAACCAGAGCGCCTTCTCCCTCTCCGGGCCGCAGGCGCTGGTCTACTGGCTGGACAAGGTGTTCCGCCGGGTGGCGCAGCACAATCCGACCTGGCGCTCGAAGAAGAACGCCTCCCATCACTACGATCTCGGCAACGCCTTCTACCGCCTGTGGCTGGACCCGGACCTGCAGTATTCCTGCGCCTACTACCATGACGGGACCGAGAGCCTGCGCGACGCGCAGATCCTCAAGAAACGCCACATCGCGGCGAAGCTGAACCTCAAGCCCGGCCAGCGGGTGCTGGACATCGGCTGCGGCTGGGGGGGCATGGCGCTCTATCTCGCCGCCACGGCCGACGTGGAGGTGACGGGGATCACCCTGGCCGAGGAGCAGCTGGAGATCGCGCGCGCCCGGGCGAAGGCCGCGGGGCTGGAGCATCGCGCTAAGTTCGAGCTTATGGACTACCGCAACGTGACCGAGCGCTACGACCGCATCGTCTCGGTGGGGATGCTGGAGCATGTGGGGGTCGGCCACCTGGAGACCTATTTCCACAAGGTCCGCGACTGCCTGAAGGACGACGGGGTGGCGCTGATCCACACGATCTCCTCGATGAGCCCGCCGGCGGCGACGGGGCCGTTCCTGCGCAAGTACATCTTCCCCGGCGGCTACACGCCCACGCTGTCGGAATGCGCCGCGGCGACGGAGAAGGCGGAGCTGTGGGTGCTGGACTGCGAGGTCTGGCGGATCCACTACGCGCGCACGCTGCGGGCCTGGCAGCAGGCCTTCCAGGCGGTGCGCGGCCGGGTGGAGGAGATGTACGACCCCCGCTTCGCGCGGATGTGGGAGTTCTACCTGGCGGCCTGCGAGTGCAGCTTCGCCTACGGCAGCTCGAACGTCCTGCAGCTCCAGCTCGGGCGGGAGCGGGACGCGACGCCGCTGCACCGCGACTGGATCCCCTCGGCCGCCGCGGCGCTGGCGCAGAACGAGCCGGACGCGGTGGCGCGGATCGAGGCGGCGACGCGCGAGGTGTTCGGGGAGACGCCCGAGGCGCCGGGCGCGGAGCCGGGCCACGTCTACTCCGGGCCCCGCGAGGCGCGGGGGTGAGGCTGCGTGGCGGCCGGGCTTGACCCGGGGCCTCGTGCGGTCGGCAGAGCCGGGGGCGCAGGCGGGACCGAACGCCTCGCGCCCGAGAAAAGCGGACCCGGATCGGGACCGCGTCGCCGTCCGGGCGAGGGCCTGCGGCCCCCGCCCGGCAGCGGGGATCAGTCCTCGAGGCGGGTGACGATGACCGTCACCACGGGGCGCTTGCCCCAGCGGCGGGCGCAGACGGCGCGCACGGCGCGGGCGGCCACCTCCTCGACGTCCTTGTCGGAGCGGCGGCGCTTGGGCAGGCCCTCGACCGCCTCGTCCACGGCCTCGTAGACCAGCGCCTCGAGCGGGGCGGGCCAGCGCTCGTTCTCCTGCGGGCCGCCGAGGATGCGGATCTCGGGGTCGGCCAGGAGCTCGCCCTTCTCGTCCACGACCAGTGCCGCGACCACGTGGCCCTGGCGGGCCATCTTCAGGCGCGAGCGCACCACCCCGTCCATCGCCCCGACCAGCGTGTCGCCGTCGAGGTAGAGGCGGCCCACCGGCACCTGGTCCACGATCTCCGGCCGGTCGCCGGCGATGGCGACGACGGTTCCGTTGGGCGCGGGGATCGCCGGCACCTGGAGGGAGGCCGCGAAGGCCGAATGCTCGACCAGGTGGCGATGCTCGCCGTGCATGGGCACCGCGATCTTCGGCTTAAGCGCCTCGTAGAGGACGCGCAGGTCCTCCTTGCGGGCGTGGCCGGAGACGTGGATGCGGCCCGTGAGCTCGGGCGAGTTCTCGTCCACCACGCGCACGCCGCGCTCGGAGAGCTGGTTCCACAGCTTCACCACGCCCGGCTCGTTGCCCGGAATGGTCTTGGAGGAGAAGATCACCATGTCCCCCTCCCCCAGCCGGACGGTGGGGTGGGAGCCGGACGCGATGCGCGCCAGCGCCGCGCGCCCCTCGCCCTGGGAGCCGGTGACCAGGTAGAGCACATGCTCCGCCGGGACCTCCTTGGCCTCGTGGTCGGAGATGGTGCGGGGGAAGTCGCGCAGCTCCCCGGTCTCGACCGCGGCGGCGACCATGCGCTCCATCGCGCGGCCCACCAGAACGATGGCGCGGCCGCACTCGGACGCCGCCATGGCGATCGAGCGCAGGCGCGCCACGTTCGAGGCGAAGGTCGTGGCGGCCACGGCCCCCTTGGCGGAGCGGATCACCTCGGCCAGCGGCTTGACCACCTCCGACTCCGAGCCGCCGTGGCCGGGCAGGAAGACGTTGGTCGAGTCGCAGACCATGGCCTGCACACCCTGGGCGCCGATGGCGCGGAACGCCTCGAGGTCGAAGGGCGCGCCCACCTGGGGATCGTCGTCGACCTTGAAGTCGCCGGTGTGCACGATCCGGCCCGAGGGCGTGTCGATCACCAGGCTCGCGGCCTCGGGGATCGAGTGGGTGACGGGCTGGAAGCGGACCTTGAAGGGCCCGGCCTCGATCGTCTCGCCCGGCTGCACGATGTTGAGGCAGCGCGGGTCGACGCCGGCCTCCTCCAGCTTGCGGCGGATGTGCAGGCCGGTGAAGGGGCGGGCGTGGATCGGGGCCTTGAGCTGGGGCCACAGGCGGCCGAGGCCGCCGATGTGGTCTTCGTGGGCGTGGGTGGCGAAGATCGCCACCAGCTTGTCGGCCTGGTCGGCGATGAAGGAGGGGTCGGCCATCACCAGCTCGATGCCGGGAGAGGTCTCCATGTCGCCGAAGCCGACGCCGCAGTCGACCATGATCCAGCGGCGCGCCGCGCCCTGGCCATGGCCGTAGAGATACATGTTCATCCCGATCTCGCCGGCGCCGCCAAGCGCCACGAAGACCAGGTCGGATGCGTCAGACATCAAGTCTTGCCTTGTTTGTTCAATTCATAGATGGCGGCCAGGCCCCTGAGCGTCAGGTCGCCGTCGACCGCGTCGATCACGTCGGTTCCGCGCGCGAACAGCGGCGAGAGACCCCCGGTCGCGATCACCTTCATCTTGCGGCCCCGCTCGTCCATGATCCGACGGCAGAGCCCTTCGATGAGGGACACGTAGCCCCAGTAGATGCCTGATTGCATGCACGCAACCGTATTCAGCCCGATCACCTGTTCGGGCTTGGTCACGTCGATCTCAGGCAGGGCGGTCGCGGCGTTCTCCAGCGCCTTGAGCGCGAGGTTCACGCCGGGCGCGATGATGCCCCCTTCATAGGCTCCGTCGGCCCCCACCACGTCGATGGTGGTGGCGGTTCCGAAGTCGATCACCACCACCTCGCCCCCGTAGGTGCGGAAGGCCGAGAGCGTGTTGACCAGCCGGTCCGCGCCCACCCGCGCGCCGGGATCGACGCGGATGTCGATGCCGACCTTGGTCTCTGGCTTGCCGACCACGATGGGGCGCACGCCGAAGTAGCGGTCGGCGAGGACGCGCAGGTTGAACATCGTGCCCGCCGCGGTCGAGGAGATCACCACCGCGTCGATCTGCTTGGACGAGATGCCGTGATGCTCCATCAGCTGGCGGAGCCAGACGAAATACTCGTCCGCCGTGCGCTTCACGTCGGTGGCGCAGCGCCAGTCGGCCAGGAAGGCCGTGCCGTCATGGATGGCGAACACGCTGTTGGTGTTGCCCACGTCGATCGCCAGAAGCATGGCCGGTCTCCTCCCGCTCCGCTTCGTCCCGCGCGGCGGCCCGGCGGGGGGGTGTTTCCTCAGGGAAAGAACACGTCCGCGGCCGCGATTCTGCGCGCGCCCTGCGGGGTGTCCAGAACGAGCCGGCCGTCCTCGTCGAGATCGGCGAAGACGCCCTCGATCGTCTCTTTCGGCAGGCGCGCGACGATCGGCTGGCCCAGGCGCGCGGCGCGCGCGAGGAAGGCGTCGCGCAGGGGCGCGAAGCCCTCGGCGCGGTAGCGCTCGAGCCAATGGGCGAAGGCGGCGGCGAGCGCGTCGAGCGCCTGTTCGGGCGTGGGGACGGCGACGCCGAGGTCGGCGAAGGAGATCGGCGGGAAGGCCGCGGCCGGATCGCCGGGGGGGCGGGAGGCGAGGTTGACGCCGATCCCGATCGAGACCCAGGCGGGCTCGGCCCCCTGCCCTTCGGACTCGAGCAGGATGCCGGCGATCTTGCCCCCCTCGACCAGCACGTCGTTGGGCCATTTCAGCGCCACCTGGGCGGCGGGCGCGAAGCGGCCTGCGAGGTCGGCGACGGCGAGGGCGGAGACGAAGGTGAGCTGGGCGGATTCGCGCGCGGTCATCCGCGGGCGGATCAGCAGGGTGGCGGCCATGTTGCCGCCGGGATCCTTCCAGGCGTTGCCCCGGCGGCCGCGGCCGCCGGTCTGCAGCTTCGCCATGATCCAGACCGGCCCCGGTTCGCCCGCGCGGGCTTTCGCCCGCGCGTCGTCCATGGTGGAGCCGGTCTGCTCGAGGACCTCGCGTCCGTAGCCCGCGGGCCAGACGTCCATCAGGTCAGTGGATCAGCGAGGCGGCGGCCGCGGCGGCGGCCTCCGGCACGCCGAACATGTTGACCAGCGGCATGCCGCCCACCGCGATGACCACCGCCGAGACCGCCAGCGCCACGCCATGCGTCAGCGGCATCGGGCCGGTCAGGCCCTGGCCGACCTCGTCGAAGAACATGATCTTGACGATGCGCAGGTAGTAGAAGGCGCCGATGACCGAGGCGACCGCGCCCGCGGCCGCGAGCGGGATCATCCCCGCCTCGACCGCCGCCGAGAACGCGTAGTACTTGCCCCAGAAGCCCACCAGCGGCGGGATGCCGGCCAGCGAGAAGAACAGCACCAGCATGGCGATGGCCGCGGCCGGACGGGTCTTGGACAGGCCCGCGAGGTCGGAGATCTGGGTGACCGGCTTGCCGTCCCGCTCCATCGTCAGGATGAAGGCGAAGACGCCGACGTTCATGGTCACGTAGATCGCCACGTAGATCAGCAGCGAGGCCGCGCCCGCGGGCGTGCCGGCGGCGAGGCCGACCAGCGCGAAGCCCATGTGCGCGATGGAGGAATAGGCCATCAGGCGCTTGATGTTGCTCTGCCCGATCGCGGCGATGGAGCCCAGGAACATCGAGGCGACGGCGAGGAACGACAGGATCTGGCCCCAGTCGTGCGCCGCCCCCCCGAACCCGTCGTAGAGGACGCGGGCGAACAGCGCCGCCGCGGCCGCCTTGGGGGCGGTGGCGAAGAAGGCGGTGACCGGGGTCGGCGCGCCCTCGTAGACGTCGGGGGTCCACATGTGGAAGGGCGCGGCCGAGATCTTGAAGGCCAGGCCCGCGCACAGGAACGCCAGGCCGAACAGCAGGCCCATCGAGGTCTCGTGCTCGGCCACCTCGGCGATGGCGGCGAAGTTGGTGGCGCCGGTGTAGCCGTAGACGAGCGAGGCGCCGTAGAGCAGCATGCCCGAGGACAGGGCGCCGAGGACGAAGTACTTCAGGCCGGCCTCGGTCGAGCGCAGGCTGTCGCGGCGGATCGCGGCGATCACGTAGAGCGCGAGCGACTGAAGCTCGAGCCCCATGTAGAGCACCATCAGGTCGCCGGCCGAGACCATCACCATCATGCCCAGCACCGACAGCGCGACGAGCACCGGATACTCGAACCGCATGATCTTGTGCTTGCGCATGTAGCCGTCGGACAGCAGCAGGATGATCGCCGCGCCGAACAGGATGATGACCTTCGCGAAGCGCGCGTAGGGATCGTCGATGAAGCTGCCGGCGAAGGCGGTGTGCGTGCCGCCGGTCAGCCCGTCGACCGCGCCCAGGATCGCCAGGAACAGGGCGGTCAGCCAGGTGATCGGCCCGGCCCACTTGTCGCCCTGCCCGTAGGCGCCGGCCATCAGCGCCGCCATCGCGAAGATCGCGAGCAGCAGTTCGGGCAGGATGACGGAGATGTCTTGGCTCAGCATGTCAGTGCGTCCCCTGCGGGGCGTGGCCGCCCGCGTCGTTGCCGCCGCCATGACCGGCGCCGTGGCCCCCGGCCTCGGCCCCCTCGGCGGCCTCGATCAGGGTCGGCGCCGCGTCCGCGGTGGTGATGATGCCATGGTCCCGCGCCTGGGCGACCGCCTGGTCCACGCCGCCCACCAGATGCTCGACCGAGGGGCCGAAGACGTCGGTGATCAGCGAGGGATAGACGCCCAGCAGCAGGGTGCCCGCGACCAGCGGCGCGAACAGCGCCTTCTCCAGCCGGGTCATGTCGGCGATCTGCTTCAGGCTCTCCTTGATCAGGTCGCCGAAGACGACCCGGCGGTAGAGCCACAGCGCATAGGCCGCCGAGAAGATCACGCCGGTCGCCGCCCCGAGCGCCGCCCAGGTCGAGACCTGGTAGGTGCCGGCCATGGTCAGGAACTCCCCGATGAAGCCCGAGGTGCCCGGCAGGCCGACGTTGCCCATGGTGAACAGCATGAAGACCACGGCGAAGGCCGGCATGCGCACCGCGAGGCCGCCGTAGGCCGCGATCTCACGGGTGTGCATGCGGTCGTAGATCACGCCGACGGTGAGGAAGAGCGCGCCGGAGATGAAGCCGTGCGACAGCATCTGGAAGATCGCGCCGTCGACGCCCTGCTGGTTCGCCGCGAAGATGCCCATGGTCACGAAGCCCATGTGGGCGACGGAGGAATAGGCGATCAGCTTCTTCATGTCCTCCTGCATCATCGCGACCAGCGAGGTGTAGATGATCGCCACGACCGAGAGGAAGAAGACGAAGTCCGTCATCAGCTCGGACGCCACGGGGAACATCGG
This sequence comes from Albimonas marina, assembly GCF_029223255.1. Classification (GTDB taxonomy): domain Bacteria; phylum Pseudomonadota; class Alphaproteobacteria; order Rhodobacterales; family Rhodobacteraceae; genus Albimonas. Next base: position 310,327 of record NZ_JARHUC010000003.1, on the reverse strand, counting down.
CAGCGAGAAGCGCAGGAAGCCGTAGCCGCCCATCTTCAGCAGGATCGCCGCCAGCACCACCGAGCCGGCCGTGGGGGCCTGCACGTGGGCGTCGGGCAGCCAGGTGTGGACCGGCCACATCGGCATCTTCACCGCGAAGGAGGCGAAGAAGGCGACCCAGAGCATCGTCTGCATGCCGCCCAGGATCTGCCAGCCCATCAGGGTGAAGGGCTCGGCCGAGAACTGGTGGGCGAGCAGCGCCGGGATGTCGGAGGTGCCGGCGTCCCAGTACATGGCGATCATCGCCACCAGCATCAGGATCGAGCCGAGCAGCGTGTAGAGGAAGAACTTGAACGAGGCGTAGATGCGGTCCTTGCCCCCCCAGATGCCGATGATCAGGTACATCGGGATCAGGCCGGCCTCGAAGAACATGTAGAACAGGAACATGTCGAGGGCGCAGAAGACGCCGAGCATCAGCGTCTCGAGGATGAGGAAGCAGGCCATGTACTCCTTCACCCGGGTCGTGACGTGCCAGGAGGCGCCGATCACGATGGGCATCAGGAAGGTGGTCAGCATCACGAACAGGATCGAGATCCCGTCGACGCCCATCTTGTAGGAGAGGCCCATCAGCCACTCCCCCTGCTCCACGAACTGGAAGTCGGGGTTGGAGCTGTCGAAGCCGCCCAGGATGACGAGGCTCAGCAGGAAGGTCGCCGTGGTGGTGATGAGCGCCACCACCTTGGCGTTGAGCTGGGCCGCGGCGTCTTCGCCGCGCAGAACAAGGATGAGGACCAGCGCCCCGATCAGGGGCAGGAAGGTCACCAGCGTGAGGATGTTGTCCATCTCAGTGCGTCCCCCCGCCGACGCTCAGCCAGGTGATCAGGATCGAGACGCCGATCAGCATCACGAACGCGTAGTGGAAGACGTAGCCGGACTGCCCCCGGCCCGCGAGCCGGGTGAAGAAGGGCACCACGCCCATCGCCAGACCGTTGATGATGCCGTCGACGACGAAGCCGTCGCCCTTCTTCCACAGGGTCTTGCCGATCCACTTGGCGGGCCGGACGAAGACGAAGTCGTAGAGCTCGTCGAAGTACCACTTGTTGAGCAGGAACCGGTAGAGGCCGTCATGGCGCTCGGCCAGCTCGCGCGGCAGCGACGGGACCTTGATGTAGAAGATCCAGGCCGTGACCAGGCCGCCCAGCATCGCGACGAAGGGCGAAAGCTTCACCCAGGCCGGGACGCCGTGGCTGTCATGCATGACGTGGTTGCCCTCGCCCATGAAGATGGCGGTGTTGAACCAGGCCTCGGCGCTCTCGCCCCCGATGAAGGGATAGTAGAACACCATGCCCGCGAGCACCGCGCCCGCCGACAGCAGGTAGAGCGGCCACATCATCACCGAGGGGCTCTCGTGCGCGTGGTCGTAGTGCTTCTTGTCCCGGGTCTCGCCGAAGAAGGTCATGAAGACCAGCCGCCAAGAGTAGAAGGAGGTGAAGGCGGCGGCGATCACCAGCATGGTGAAGGCGAAGCCCGCGGCGACGTTGTGCGAGGCGTAGGCGCCCTCGATGATCGCGTCCTTCGACACGAACCCGGCGAAGCCCAGCGGCAGGTGCAGCAGGTCGTAGCTGAACGGGATGCCCACGCCGGTGATGGCGAGCGTGCCCAGCGTCATGCACAGGAAGGTGACGGGGATCTTGTGGCGAAGCCCGCCGTACTTCCGCATGTCCTGCTCATGGTGCATCGCGTGGATGACCGAGCCGGCGCCGAGGAACAGCAGCGCCTTGAAGAAGGCGTGCGTGAACAGGTGGAACATCGCCGCCTGGTAGTAGCCCACGCCCGCGGCCACGAACATGTAGCCCAGCTGCGAACAGGTCGAGTAGGCGATGACGCGCTTGATGTCGTTCTGCACCAGGCCGACGGTCGCGGCGAAGAAGGCGGTCATGCCGCCGATCACCACGATGAAGACCTGGGTGTTGGGCGCGAACTCCATCACCGGCGACATGCGGCAGACGAGGAAGACGCCCGCGGTCACCATGGTGGCGGCGTGGATCAGGGCCGAGACCGGGGTCGGACCCTCCATCGCGTCGGGCAGCCAGGTGTGCAGCAGGAGCTGCGCCGACTTGCCCATCGCGCCGATGAAGAGAAGGAAGCAGGCGAGCTCGGCCGCGTTCCACGAGGTCCACAGGAAGTGGAGCTCGGTGCGCGCAAGCTCGGGCGCGGCGGCGAAGATCGTGTCGAGGTCGATGGAGTCGACCACGAAGAACAGCGTGAAGATGCCCAGCAGGAAGCCGAAGTCGCCCACGCGGTTGACGATGAAGGCCTTCATCGCCGCGGCGTTGGCCGAGGGCTTCTTCCACCAGAAGCCGATCAGCAGGTAGGAGGCGACGCCCACCCCTTCCCAGCCGAAGAACAGCTGCAGCAGCGTGTCGCCGGTGACCAGCGCCAGCATCGCGAAGGAGAAGAACGACAGGTACGCGAAGAAGCGCGGCTTGCTGTCGTCCTCCTCCATGTAGCCCATGGAGTAGAGGTGCACGAGCGCCGAGACCGAGCACACCACCACCAGCATGACCGAGGTCAGCCGGTCGAGGCGGATGCCCCAGTCGACGGTCAGCGAACCGCTGTCGAGCCAGCGGAACAGCACCAGCTTCTCGGTCTCCTCCGGCAGGGCGAAGAAGACGATCCAGGCGAAGACGGCGGCGAGCATCATGATGCCGGTGGTCAGCATCATGGCGCCCTTGTCGCCGAGCATGTTCTTGCCGAAGCCGGCGAGGATCGCCCCCGCCAGCGGCCCCAGCAGGATGAAGAGCGTCAGGCTCTCGAGCATCCCTTATCCCTTCATCATGTTGACGTCCTCGACCGCGATGCTTCCGCGGTTGCGGAAGAAGCAGACGAGGATGGCGAGACCGATCGCGGCCTCGGCGGCGGCGACGGTCAGCACGAACAGGGTGAACACCTGCCCCGCGAGGTCGCCCAGATGCGCCGAGAAGGCCACGAAGTTGATGTTGACCGCGAGCAGCATCAGCTCGATCGACATCAGGATGACGATGATGTTCTTCCGGTTGAGGAAGATCCCGAAGATGCCCGTGACGAACAGGATCGCCGCCACGGTCAGGTAGTGCTCGATGCCGATGCCCGCGCTTTCCATCGCGTTCCCTTTCAGCTTGCCGTCCCGCGGCGTGTCGTTCAGAGGCCCTGACCGGGCTTCACGTCCTTGAGCTCGATGGCCTCGTGCCGCTCGCGGTAGATCTGCTTGACCACGTCCTGGCGCTTGATGCCGGCCTTGTGGCGCAGGGTCAGCACGATCGCGCCGATCATCGCCACCAGCAGCACCATGCCCGCGAGCTGGAACAGCAGGACGTAGTCCGTGTAGATCAGCCGCCCGAGCGCGCGGGTGTTCTCCACCTCGGCCGGGATCGGGGCGACGGCGGCGCGAAGCTCGGGCGCGGCGTCGGCGAAGACCCACTGGCCCGCGACCAGGCCCAGCTGGATCAGCAGCACCAGCCCGATCAGCAGCCCGACGGGGAGATAGTCGGTCATGCCCGCGCGCAGCTCGGCGAAGTCGACGTCGAGCATCATCACCACGAACAGGAACAGCACCGCGACCGCGCCCACGTAGACGATGGCCAGCAGCATCGCCACGAACTCCGCCCCCACGAGCACGAACAGGCCCGAGCAGGAGAAGAAGGCCAGGATCAGCCACAGGACCGAGTGGACCGGGTTGCGGGCCAGGACGGTCATCAGGCCCGCGGCGATGGCCGTGCAGGCGAAGAGATAGAAGGCGAGCGTCGCCACGGTCATGCTGGAGCGTCCTTCTCGACAGCAGGCGCGAGGCGCCCGAACGTCATGATCTGGAGTTGGGAGGCGGCAAGCGTCCCGCGCGCAGAGGCGTAGAGCTCGGCGTCCTCCGCGTAGTAATCTGCGATAAACGACGCGATCTCAGCGTCTTCCAGAAGCCGGTCCCTTGCGGCGTCGCCCGCCGCGGGCCCCAACCCGAGGCTGCGGCTCCACATCACCGCGCGGGTTCGCAGCTGCGGACGGCGAGGGCGCTTCTTGTCCTCGCCCGCGCCCCACGTACGGTTCGCGTGCCTGACCTCGAGGTGGCCGATAGGCAGGCCGAACTGCGCCTCGAGCAGCGCAGGAATGTCGTCGACACGCTCCATAGGAACGAGCAAGTCCACGACCCGCTGGCCGTTGAGAGCGACGTAGTCGACTTGGCGCTGGAAATGCACGGTCGACACGTCGCGCCAGGGGTCAGCGCCAGCGCGGAAGCGGCGGATCAGCTTCCGGGCTGTGCGGCGCACAAGTTCATAGGACAGGTGCGGAAGGTCCTTCGTGGTGCGATGGCGCAGATGCTCCGCTAGCGAGGATACGAAGCGTGCTTTCGGCTCGCGCACAACGGCGAAGCTGCGGTAAGTATGGACCTTCGCGTAGGCGAACGGGAAGAACTCGACCAACTGCGCCATGGGCACGTGCATCAGATCGATGCGTCCGCCCCAGCGCGGGTGCTGGTGCCAAAACTCGAACACGTTGGACTGGTCGTGGAACGGCGCGAGCATGTCGCGCAAGCTGGTTCCTGCGCACTTCGGGATATGGACGAAAGCCATCCGGTGGGCGTCGGAAATGATCATCACGCCTCCCCTTCCATGACGGCGTTCATCAGCAGGCGTTCCCGCGCGCCCGCCAGGCGGAGGCCCGCCACGGCGCGTCCGCGGCGGTCCGCGTGAAGTCGATCTCCAGGTCGCAGGCGTATTCCGCGACCCGTGTTCTGTAGTACGGGCCCGGCCAGCCCCAGCCCCCGTACATCCCCGGCCCGCCGTAGCGGGTGGAGCGGGTGCCCAGCCCGCCGGGCTGGTAGGGCGGCCAGGGGCCCCAGGGCTCGTCCCAGGCCACGACCCGTCGGTTCGACCAGCGCAGCGAGCGCACGTCGTCCGTGACGTCCGGCGTCTCGGCGCCCGTGGTCAGCTCGGCGTCCGGCACGCCCAGCTCCTGCACGATCTCGCGCTCGGTCAGGCCCATGCGCGGATCCATGCGGTCCTTCAGCGTGGGCGTCGGCTCGCCCGTCGTGCAGCCCGCGAGCGCAAGCGCGCCGAGGCAGGCGGTCGCGATACGGCGCATCATCGGCCATCTCCTTCCGTCCCCCCGGTTCCACGTCATGCGCCATGCCCCTGCGGTTCCCGTCAGCGGTAGGGCGCGTCGAGCTCGAGGTTGCGGGCGATCTCCCGCTCCCAGCGCTCGCCGTTCTCGAGCAGCTTCTCCTTGTTGTAGAAGAGCTCCTCGCGCGTTTCGGTCGCGAACTCGAAGTTCGGACCCTCGACGATGGCGTCCACCGGGCAGGCTTCCTGGCAGAAGCCGCAGTAGATGCATTTCGTCATGTCGATGTCGTAGCGCGTGGTGCGGCGGGAGCCGTCCTCGCGCGGTTCGGCCTCGATGGTGATCGCCTGCGCGGGGCAGATCGCCTCGCACAGCTTGCAGGCGATGCAGCGCTCTTCGCCGTTGGGATAGCGGCGCAGGGCATGCTCGCCGCGGAAGCGCGGCGAGAGGGGGCCCTTCTCGAACGGGTAGTTCAGCGTCGCCTTGGGCTTGAAGAAGTATTTGAAGCCCAGCTTGAAGCCGCCGATGAAGTCGGCGAGCACGAAGTAGCGCGCGGCGCGGGCGGCGGTGAAAGCCATCTGCGGTTTCTCCTTACCAGCGGGCGTAGCCGGGGACGCCGTACTGCGCGAGCGCGGCGGCCACGACCACCCAGCCCAGCGACAGCGGCAGGAACACCTTCCAGCCGATGCGCATCAGCTGGTCGTAGCGGAAGCGGGGGACGACGGCCTTCACCATGGCGAACATGAAGAAGAAGAACACCGCCTTGAGGACGAACCAGAAGATGCCGTCCGGCAGACCCGGGATCGGCGACAGCCAGCCGCCGAAGAACAGCGTGGTCATCAGCGCGCACATCAGCGTGATGGCCATGTACTCGCCGATCATGAACAGCAGGTACGGGGTCGAGGAGTATTCGACCTGGTAGCCGGCCACCAGCTCCGACTCCGCCTCGGGGAGGTCGAAGGGCGGGCGGTTGGTCTCGGCGAGCGCCGAGATGAAGAACATGATCATCACCGGGAAGTGCGGCAGCCAGTACCAGGAGAACAGGCCGTAGTCCCCGCGCTGCGCCTCGACGATGGCCGAGAGGTTCAGCGAGCCGGTGGAGATCAGGATGCCCACGATGATCAGGCCGATCGAAACCTCGTAGGAGATCATCTGCGCGGCGGAGCGCAGTCCGCCCAGGAACGGGTATTTCGAGTTCGACGCCCAGCCGCCCATGATCACGCCGTAGACCTCGAGCGAGGACACGGCGAAGATGAACAGGATGCCGACGTTGATGTCGGAGACCACCCAGCCCTCGTTGAAGGGCACCACCGCCCAGGCGATGGTGGCCAGCACGAAGGAGATCAGCGGCGCCAGGAAGAACACGGTCTTGTCCGCGCCGGCGGGGACCACGATCTCCTTCATCGCGAACTTGATGAAGTCGGCGAAGGACTGGAGCAGGCCGAAGGGGCCGACCACGTTGATCGACTTGCGAAGCTGCACCGCGCCCCAGACCTTGCGGTCCATCCAGAGCAGGAAGGCGAGCGAGACGAGAAGGCAGACCGTCACCACCAGGCACTGAAGCAGGATGATCAGGCCAGGGAGGGCGTAGGAGGTCCAGAAGCCGGCGTCTTCCATGGGTTCGGTTACTCCGCGGCCATCGGCTGCGCCTCACGGTCCGCCTTCAGCCGGGAAAGCTCGGCCATGACGGTGGAGGCGCGCTGGATCGGGTTGGTCAGGTAGTGGTCCGACGCCGGGGCGATGAAGGCCGCGTCGTCGATCTCGCCGGCGGGAAGCGCCGGACCCTCGTTGACGGGCACCTCGTCGATGAGGCCCAGGTGGGGGACCGCCTCGAACATCTTGGCGCGCAGCGCCGAGAGGCTGTCGAAGGGCAGCGTCTGCCCGAGCGTGGCCGAGAGGGCGCGCAGGATCGCCCAGTTCTCGCGCGCGTCGCCCGGGGGGAAGCCGCAGCGGTTGGCCATCTGCGGACGGCCTTCCGTGTTCACGAAGATCCCCGACTCCTCGGTCCAGGCGGCGCCGGGCAGGATCACGTCGGCGCGGTGCGCGCCGCGGTCGCCGTGCGAGCCCTGGTAGACCACGAAGGGACCGGCGGGAAGGTCGCCCTCGTCCGCGCCGAGGTTGAAGATCACGTCGGCCTTCAGCGCCTCTTGCACGCCGCCCTCGGCGACGCAGCCCAGGTCGAGCGCGCCGACGCGGCTGGCGGCGGTGTGCAGGATCAGCAGGCCCGACTTGGTCTTGGCGCAGATCTCCTGCGCCATCGCCAGGATCGAGAGACCGTCGGCGCGGGCGAGCGCGCCCTGCCCGACCACCACGACCGTGTTCAGGTCGTGGTTCTCTTCGGCATTGTCCATGTCGAGCACGGCCTGGAGGGCGGCCTTGCCCTCGCCGGCGTGATGGACGTCGTAGGTCAGGTCGTTGCGCGCGCCGATCCGGCCGATCGTGGCGCCGTTCAGCCAGGCCTTGCGGATGCGCGCGTTCAGCACCGGCGCCTCGGAGCGCGGGTCGACGCCCACCAGCAGGATGCGATCCGCGGTCTCGAGATCCTCGATCGTCGCGGTGCCGGCGTAGGCGGCGCGGTTGTCGGCGGGCAGCATCGCGCCGTTCAGGCGGCTCTCGACCACGCCGCCCAGGCTCTCGACCAGGGTCTTGAGCGCGAAGGCGGCCTCGGTGGAGGCGAGGTCGCCGACCAGGCCCGAGACGGTCTTGCCCTTGGCGGCGGCGGCGATCGCCTCGAACGCTTGCGCCCAGGTGGCGGGCTTCAGCTTGCCGTCGACCCGCACGTAGGGCTTGTCGAGGCGCTGGCGGCGCAGGCCGTCCCACACGAAGCGGGAGCGGTCGGCGAGCCACTCCTCGTTCACCCCGTCATGGTTGCGGGGCAGGATGCGCATCACCTCGCGGCCGCGCACGTCGACGCGGATGTTGGCGCCCAGCGCGTCCATCACGTCGATGGTCTCGGTCTTCTTCAGCTCCCAGGGCCGGGCGGTGAAGGCGTAGGGCTTCGAGGTCAGCGCGCCGACCGGGCACAGGTCGATGATGTTGCCCTGCAGCTCCGAGGTCAGCGTCTGCGCGAGGTAGTTGGTGATCTCCGAGTCCTCGCCGCGGCCGGTCTGGCCCATCTCGGGGACGCCCGCGACCTCGGTGATGAAGCGCACGCAGCGGGTGCAGGAGATGCAGCGGGTCATGCAGGTGCCGACCAGCGGCCCGAGGTCCATGTCCACGGCGGCGCGCTTGGGCTCGCGGTAGCGCGAGAAGTCGACGCCGTAGGCCATCGCCTGGTCCTGCAGGTCGCACTCGCCGCCCTGGTCGCAGATCGGGCAGTCGAGGGGGTGGTTGATGAGCAGGAACTCCATCACCCCTTCGCGGGCCTTCTTGACCATCGGCGTGTTGGTGAACACCTCCGGCGCCTGGCCTTCCGGCCCGGGGCGCAGGTCGCGCACCTGCATGGCGCAGGAGGCGGCGGGCTTGGGCGGCCCGCCCTTCACCTCGACGAGGCACATGCGGCAGTTGCCGGCGATCGACAGGCGCTCATGGTAGCAGAAGCGAGGCACCTCGACCCCCGCGGCCTCGCAGGCCTGCAGGAGGGTCATGGCGCCGTCGACCTCGATCTCCTGGCCGTCGATGCTGATTTTCTTGAGGTCGCTCATGCCGCCTCCGCCGCTCCGCAACCCCGGGTCTTCCAGAGCCGCGCCTGTTCCAGATGGGACCAGCCGAACGCTTCGTCCGTGTCGCCCTCGGCTTCGAGACGACGCAGACGGGCGACGCCCTCCTCGACCGAGGGGCGATGGCCGACCGGGACCCACCACATCACCAGCCGCGGGGTCGCCCACGGCTCGAACCACTCGGGACCGCGGGCGTAGAAGCGCCCGTGCACGGTCCTGAACACGAATCTCTCCAGCGCCTCGACGCTCTCCCACACCGAGAGGGCGGAGGCGATGCGCGGATCGCCGCCCAGCGCGCCCGCGGGGTCGAGCTGCGCGGCCTCCATCGCGACGTCGTCGAGACGCCACACGAAGCCCGGGCTGCGCTCCCCCACCGCGTTCACCCGGTCGAGCGCGTCCTTGAAGGGCGCGACGCGGGCGTCGTCCCAGTCATGGAGCAGCCTCCCGAGGTTGAAGGCGGCGAGATGATGGGCGGCGGGCTGCATCACTCCGCCGCCACCGCGGCCGAGATGCGCCCGGTCTTCTTGGCCTTGATCCGGTCCTCGATCTCGCCGCGGTAGTGGCGGATCAGGCCCTGGATCGGCCAGGCGGCGGCGTCGCCGAGCGCGCAGATGGTGTGGCCCTCGACCTGCTTGGTGACGTCGAGGAGCATGTCGATCTCCTCGATCTCGGCGTCGCCGGTCACCAGGCGGTCCATCACCCGCATCATCCAGCCGGTGCCCTCGCGGCACGGCGTGCACTGGCCGCAGCTCTCGTGCTTGAAGAACTTGGCCAGGCGCCAGACGGCCTTGATGACGTCGGTCTGCTGGTCGATGACGATGGCGCAGGCGGTGCCGAAGCTGGATTTCAGCTCCCGCATCCCGTCGTAGTCCATGATCGCGTCCTCGCACTGCGAGGCCGGGATGATCGGGCAGGACGCGCCGCCGGGGATGACGGCCTTGAGGTTCTTCCAGCCGCCGCGCACCCCGCCGCCGTGCTTCTCGATCAGCTCGCGCATCGGGATGGACATGGCCTCCTCGACGACGCAGGGCGTGTTGATGTGCCCGGTCAGGCCAAAGAGCTTGGTGCCGGCGTTGTTGTTGCGCCCGAAGCCCGCGAACCACTCCCCGCCGCGGCGCAGGATGGTGGGGGCGACCGCGATGGACTCGACGTTGTTCACCGTCGTCGGGCAGCCGTAGAGGCCGGTGTTCGCCGGGAACGGGGGCTTGAGGCGCGGCATGCCCTTCTTGCCCTCGAGGCTCTCGAGCAGGGCCGTCTCCTCGCCGCAGATGTAGGCGCCGGCGCCGTGGTGGAGATAGACGTCGAAGCCCCAGCCGTGGGCGTCGGGGCCCAGCAGGCCCGCGTCGTAGCACTCGTCGATCGCGGACTGCAGGGCCTCGCGCTCGCGGATGAACTCGCCGCGGATGTAGATGTAGGCGGCATGCGCGCCCATGGCGAAGCCGGCGACCACGCAGCCCTCGATCAGGGTGTGCGGGTCATGGCGCATGATCTCGCGATCCTTGCAGGTCGCGGGCTCGGATTCGTCGGCGTTGACCACCAGGTAGTGGGGGCGGCCGTCGGATTCCTTGGGCATGAAGGACCACTTCAGGCCCGTGGGGAAGCCCGCGCCGCCGCGGCCGCGCAGGCCGGACTTCTTCATCTCGTCGATGATGGCGTCGCGTCCGCGCGCCAGGATGTCGGCCGTTCCGTCCCAGCACCCGCGCGCCTGCGCGCCCTTCAGCGTGCGGTCGCGCATCCCGTAGATGTTCTGGAAGATCCGGTCTTCGTCCCGCAGCATTCGCGTCACTCCTTATCGGCGCCCCGGTCGGTTTCCCGCCGGCGCCAGACCAGAAACAGGGTCACCAGAGCCCAGCCCAGCGCGGCCAGGCAGAGCATGTCGAGCAGGATGGCGAAGCGGGGCGCGAGCCCCAGTTCGCCGCCCAGGAAGCTCAGCGCAAGCCACAGGAGCATGGCGACGGCGATGACGATGCTCGCCAGCCGCGTCTGCGCCCTGTCCGCTTCCCTGTCCGGCTTCCCGGCCACGCTCATGCCCCCCGGCCCGTTCTCAGTTCCCGCCGGCCTGATCGGCCAGCGCCTTCGCCTGCCCGCGCCAGTCGTCGCGGGTCGGCCGGCCGGCGGCGCCGGCCACGTTCGACTCGATCCAGGCCACCTCGGCGTCGGTCCACCCGGCGATCTGGCTGTAGTGGAAGACGCCGACGGCGTTCAGGTTCGTCTCGATCGCCGGGCCGATGCCGGTGATCGCCTTCAGGTCGTCGGGCTTGCCGTCGATGGCCTCGGCGAGCGCCGCGGGCTGCATCGCCTCGAGCGTCTCGGAGCCTTCGGGCCGCGCCTCGTGGTCATGCTCGACCTCGGGCTCGGGCTGCGGCGGGGCCGAGGGCTCCTGCGCGGGCTGAGCCTTGGCGGGGGCGTCCGCGCTCATGTCGGAGTTGATGACCGAGGCCGAGGCGACCGGCTCGGTCCCCTGGATGCGGGTCTGCCCGTCCTCGAGCGCGGTGGCGAGCTGCACCGAGGCGTTGAGCCGGTTGCGGCTCTCGCCCTCGGGGATGATCAGCGCGGTGAGGCCGGTCTTGGGCTCGGAGGCGTAGCGGCCGTTCTGCGGGCCCGGGGTCGGCACGCGGCCGGCGGCGAGCTCGTCGAGGATCTCGCCCAGGCGCTTGGCGGTCAGGTCCTCGTAGAAGTCCTTGCCGATCTGGACCATGGGCGCGTTCGCGCAGGCGCCGAGGCACTCGACCTCCTCCCACGAGAACAGGCCGTCGCGGTAGGGCGTGTGCGCCTTGGGCCCGATCTTCTCCTTGCAGACGGCGATCAGGTCCTCGGCCCCGCAGATCATGCAGGTGGTGGTGCCGCAGACCTGCACGTTGTAGCGGCCGACCGGCGCCATCTGGAACATGAAGTAGAAGGAGGCGACCTCGAGGACGCGGATGTTGGCCATGTCCAGCATCTTGGCGACCGTCTCGATGATCGGACGCGAGATCCAGCCCTCCTGCTCCTGGGCGCGCCACAGGAGCGGGATCACGGCCGAGGCCTGGCGACCCTCGGGGTACTTGGCGATCTGCGTCTTCGCCCATTCCAGGTTCGCCTCAGTGAAGGCGAAGCTCTCGGGCTGTTCGTGGTGCAGGCGGCGCAGCATGTGGTTCTCTTCTTCAGGCGCGGGGAGGGACGGGCGGGCGCGGGGCCCTTACCGGTCCACCTCCCCGAACACGATGTCGAGCGAGCCCAGGATGGCGGAGACGTCCGCCAGCTGGTGGCCCTTGCAGATGTGATCCATGGAGGCGAGGTGCGCATACCCCGGCGCGCGCAGCTTGGCGCGGTAGGGTTTGTTGGACCCGTCGGAGACGAGGTACACGCCGAACTCGCCCTTGGGGGCCTCGACCGCGGCGTAGATCTCGCCGGCCGGCACGTGGAACCCCTCGGTGTAGAGCTTGAAGTGGTGGATGAGGGCCTCCATCGAGGTCTTCATGTCCGACCGCTTCGGGGGGGAGAGCTTGCCCTTGTGCTGGACCGGCTCGCCCTTGCATTTGTCCAGTTTCTCAATGCACTGGCGCATGATCTTCACGCTCTCGCGCATCTCTTCCATGCGGCAGAGGTAGCGGTCGTAGCAGTCCCCGTTCTTGCCCACGGGGATCTGGAACTCCATCTCGTCGTAGCACTCGTAGGGCTGCGCGCGGCGCAGGTCCCAGGCCATGCCGGAGCCGCGCACCATCACGCCCGAGTAGCCCCAGGCCATCGCCTCCTCCTTGGAGATCACGGCGATGTCGACGTTGCGCTGCTTGAAGATGCGGTTGTCGGTGAGCAGCCCCTCGAGGTCGTCGACGACCTCCAGGAACGGGTCGCACCAGTCCCAGATGTCCTTCAGCAGCTGCTCGGGCAGGTCCTGGTGGACGCCGCCGGGGCGGAAATAGGCCGCGTGCAGACGGGCGCCGCAGGCGCGCTCGTAGAAGACCATCAGCTTCTCGCGCTCCTCGAAGCCCCAGAGCGGGGGCGTCAGGGCGCCCACGTCCATGGCCTGCGTGGTCACGTTCAGCAGGTGGTTGAGGATGCGGCCGATCTCGCAGAACAGCACGCGGATCAGCTGGCCGCGGCGCGGAACCTCGACGCCGACCAGACGCTCGATGGCCAGGCACCAGGCATGCTCCTGGTTCATCGGGGCCACGTAGTCGAGCCGGTCGAAATACGGCAGGTTCTGCAGGTAGGTGCGGCTCTCCATCAGCTTCTCGGTGCCGCGATGCAGCAGGCCGATATGCGGATCGGTCCGCTCGACGATCTCGCCGTCGAGCTCGAGCACCATGCGCAGAACGCCGTGCGCCGCGGGGTGCTGCGGGCCGAAGTTCAGGTTGAAGTTGCGGATGCGCTGCTCGGCGGTCTGGAAATCGGAGCCGTCCATGTCAGCGAGCCTCCTTGGCGGGATCGCGGAGCGCCATCACCCACAGCAGGATGATCGCCACCAGCGGAATGAACGAGAACAGCGCGAGCCAGGACGGCACGCCGAAACGGGGCAGCAGCTTCCAGAACGGTACCACCACCAGCGCGGCGCCGATCAGCCAGACCAGCCAGCCCGACATGCCGAACGCGAAGAAGTGGCCTTCGCCCTGCATCATTGCATCACCAGCTTGGTTGCGCCCTGAAACAGTGCGCGCCCAGATTTCTTTTGGGAAAGAGCCCAATGCGCCAAGGGCAGCGCCGCTGCAAGAAGGGCGACGAGTTCAGCCGCAAAGTCCATCACTTCGCCCCCGCCTTGTCGTCGCCGGGCAGGATGTACTCGGCGCCTTCCCAGGGGCTCATGAAGTCGAACTGGCGGTAGTCCTGGGTCAGCTTCACCGGCTCGTAGACCACGCGCTTGGCGGCCTCGTCGTAGCGGACCTCGACGTAGCCGGTGGTGGGGAAGTCCTTGCGCAGCGGGTGGCCGCGGAAGCCGTAGTCGGTCAGGATCCGGCGCAGGTCGGGATGGCCCGAGAAGTAGACGCCGTACATGTCGAATGTCTCCCGCTCGAACCAGTTGGCCGAGGGGTGGAGGTTCACGATCGAGGGGACGATCTCGTCCTCGCGCACGTGGACCTTCAGGCGGATGCGCAGGTTCTGGCGCATCGACAGGAAGTGGTAGACCACGTCGAAGCGCTGCTCGCGCGCGGGCCAGTCGACGCCGGAGACGTCCACCAGCGTGGTGAACTGGCAGGCCGGGTCGTCGCGCAGGAACTTCACCGCCTCGGGCAGCTTGTCGAGCGCTACGATCACCGTCAGCTCGCCCACCGCGATGGAATGGGAGACGACCGCCTCGGGCAGCCGCGCTTCCATCAGGGCGGCGATTTCGGCGAGGGCTTCTGACATCTGTTCGGGATCTCCTGGCTGGTCGCTGGGGTCCGCCCGCTTAGCGGGCGATCACCCCGGTGCGCCGGATCTTTCGCTGAAGCTGAAGGATGCCGTAGAGCAGCGCCTCGGCCGTCGGGGGGCAGCCGGGCACGTAGATGTCGACCGGAACGACCCGGTCGCAGCCGCGCACCACGGAGTAGGAATAGTGGTAGTAGCCCCCGCCGTTGGCGCAGGAGCCCATCGAGATCACGTAGCGCGGCTCGGGCATCTGGTCGTAGACCTTGCGCAGCGCCGGGGCCATCTTGTTGGTCAGCGTGCCCGCCACGATCATCACGTCGGACTGGCGCGGCGACGCGCGGGGCGCGAAGCCGAAGCGCTCGACGTCGTAGCGGGGCATCGAGGTCTGCATCATCTCGACCGCGCAGCACGCCAGGCCGAAGGTCATCCAGAACAGCGAGCCGGTGCGCGCCCAGTTGATCAGGTCGTCGGCGGTGGTGAGCAGGAAGCCCTTGTCCGCCAGTTCGTCCGAGAGGTTCCGGGCGAAGATGTCCTTGTCGGCGCCCGCGGCCGCGGGCTGCCAGGTCGAGGCCTTGGCGGCGGGGGCGTATTCGCCCGAGGCGCCGACGGTCTTGGCCTCGGTCCCCTGTCCGGTGGGCGTCACTCCCATTCCAGGGCTCCCTTCTTCCACTCGTAGGCGAAGCCGATGGTCAGGACCGCGAGGAAGATCATCATCGACCAGAAGCCGAACAGCCCGACATCCTGGAAGGCGACCGCCCAGGGGAACAGGAAGGCGACCTCGAGGTCGAAGATGATGAACAGGATCGAGACCAGGTAGAAGCGCACGTCGAACTTCATGCGCGCGTCGTCGAAGGCGTTGAAGCCGCATTCGTAGGCGGAGATCTTCTCCGGGTCCGGCCTGCGGACGGCGAGCACCACCGCCGCGAGGATCAGCACCAGGCCGAGCCCGATCGCCAGAGCGAGGAAGATCAGGATCGGAAGGTATTCACGGAGCAGGTCTTCCATGGGCCCTCCCGCTGGCCGTACGGGTCCGGCGCCGACGTCGGCGCGCCCTCGGCCTTCAGAGACGGGGCCACGTCTATCGCCGCGCCGCGGGGCAGTCAACAAAGCGCGGCCCCAAGAAAGCGGTGGATTTGGGGCGGCGAATCCGCCGTTTTTCGAAGGGCGCGACGGCAAGCGTCTGAACGGGCGCGGGAATCGACGGCGCGCAGCCGTATGCGGCTGCATACGGAGCATTTGCTGCGCCGCAGAAGAATCGCGAGTCGCCGCTCTGGCGCGCCATGGCCCGCGACGGGAGTCGCATCGCGCGCGCCGGCTGGCGAAGGCTGCATCGGAGAGGGTTTAGAAAGCGTTTCAGGATCGCGTCGGGATGATCGTGCGGGATCCTGGGGCTTTCCTCTCCGCGGGACCGGGCGAACCCGATCCCGCGGGGAAGAAGGCGGCGGTGGCGCGGTTGACGGGGCTCGAACCCGCGACCCCCGGCGTGACAGGCCGGTACTCTAACCAACTGAGCTACAACCGCAGCCGCCGTCCCGGTGTGTATGTCCGCCGGGAGTGGGCGGTTGATATTCGGCGGGGCCGGGGGCGTCAATACCCCTTCGCAGGGAAAATTCCCGGAAATCCGCATGCCGTGAGGTCCGCTTTCCCGGGGCGGGGCGCGTCCCATATGAAAGGCGTCCGCCGCGCGCCGCCGGGCCCGGCCTTCGGGCCGCGTCCGGGCGCGCGATCCGCCCTCCGCCGCTGGGAGATCCTCATGTTCCGCTCGCTTCTCGCCGTCTTCGCCCAGCCCGAGCCGCCCGACCGGCTGGGGACCGAGGATGCGCGGCTGGCGCTGGCGGCGCTGATGGTGCGCGCGGCGCGCGCCGACTCGATGTACGAGGCGAGCGAGCGGGCCGAGATCCTCGCCCAGCTCGCCGCCCGCCACGCCCTGCCCGAGGCGCAGGCCCGCGCGCTCCTGGACGAGGCCGAGGCGCTGGAGGCCGAGGCCCCCGACACGGTTCGCTTCACCCGCCTGATCAAGCAGGCCGTCCCCTACGAGGACCGCGCCGGCGTGATCGAGGCGCTGTGGGCCGTGGCGCTCGCCGACGGGGAGCGCGCGCCGGAGGAGGACGCCTTCCTGCGCCAGCTCGCCCCCCTGCTCGGCGTCTCCGACCAGGACAGCGCCCTCGCCCGCCGCCGCGCCGCGCGCGCCTGACGCGCGCCCCCCGAGTCGCTCCCCGCCGAAGGTCGTCCCCGCCGCCCGCCCCACGCGCCCGGCGCCACGTAGCGGCCCGCGTCGAGCGCCTGTTCTCTGGAGCCGTCCGTCGCTGATGCCGATCGGAGCTGCGGCGGGGGCCGGGTCAAGGATCGCGCAGCGACCGCGCTTGCGCGGCTCGTCCTTGACCCGGCCCCCGCCGCGGCTCAGGCATCGTCGGCGACGGACGGCTGCGGAGGACGGGCGCGGGCCTGTTCTCTGGTGGGCTCCCGAAGCGGCCTTCCCTTTCGCCCCTCGCGAGTCCGCCCGAAGCCGCGCGCGCCCGCCCGCCGCAGGCCCAAGCCCGCCCGCAGGGCGCCTCCTCGCCCTCTCCCCCCTTGCGCGGTTGCAAAACCGGCCCGCCGACGCCACGCTCCGCGCCCGACGCCTGCCCTCTCCCTGCCGGAGCCTCCCATGACCCACCCCGCCCTTCCCGCCGTGCTCGACGCGCTCGACCAGGATCTCGACGCGGCGCTCGAGCGGCTGTTCCACCTGCTCCGCTTCCCCTCCATCTCCACCGATCCCGCCTACAAGGCCGACTGCGCCGCGGCGGCGGAGTGGCTGGCGGGCGAGCTGAACGGGCTGGGGTTCGAGGCGCAGGTCCGCCCCACGCCGGGCCACGCGATGGTGGTGGCCCATGGCGACGCGATCGCCGAGGAGGGCGCCGACGGCCCCAGCCTGCTGTTCTACGGCCACTACGACGTGCAGCCGGTCGACCCGCTGAAGCTGTGGGACACCGAGCCTTTCGATCCGAGGATCGACACGCTGCCCGACGGCCGCAAGGTGATCCGCGCCCGCGGCGCGTCCGACGACAAGGGCCAGCTGATGACCTTCGTCGAGGCCTGCCGCGCCTGGGTGAAGGTGCATGGCAAGCTGCCCGCGAAGGTCTCGATCCTGTTCGAGGGGGAGGAGGAATCGGGCTCCCCGAACCTGGTGCCCTTCCTCAAGGAGAACGCGCAGGAGCTGTCGCGCGACATCGCCCTGATCTGCGACACCGGCATGTTCGCGCCGGGCAAGCCCGGCATCACCACCATGCTGCGCGGGCTGGTGGGCGAGCAGATCACGATCCATGCCGCCAACCGCGACCTGCATTCGGGCATGTACGGCTCGGCCGCTGCGAACCCGATCCGGGTGCTGGCGAGGATCCTCGCCTCGCTGCACGACGACCAGGGCCGCGTGCAGATCCCCGGCTTCTACGACGACGTCGACGAGCTGCCCGAGGAGATCCGCGCCCAGTGGCAGGCCCTGCCCTTCTCGGCCGCCGAGTTCCTGGGCGAGGTGGGGCTGTCGCACCCGGCGGGCGAGCAGGACCGCTCGGCGCTGGAGATGATCTGGTCGCGCCCGACCTGCGAGTTCAACGGCATCTCCGGCGGCTACGAGGGCGAGGGGTTCAAGACCGTGATCCCCGCGCAGGCCTTCGCCAAGGTCTCCTGCCGTCTGGTCTCGCGCCAGGACCCGGTGAAGATCCGCGAGAACCTGCGCGCCTTCGTCGAAGCGCAGCTGCCGCCGGACTGCACGGTGGAGTGGCACCCCCACGGCGGCGCCGGCGCCACGGTGATGGATTTCTCCAAGCCCTCCTTCGAGGCGGCGCGCCAGGCGCTGTCGGCGGAGTGGGAGACGGAGGCGGCCTTCATCGGCTCGGGCGGCTCGATCCCGGTGGCGGGGCATTTCCAGACCCTTCTGGACATGCCCTCGATGCTGATCGGCTTCGGGCTGGACGACGACCGCATCCACTCGCCGAACGAGAAATACGACCTCGAGAGCTTCCGCAAGGGCGCCCGCGCTTGGGCCCGCATCCTCGCGCAGCTCGCCGAGAAGGGCTGACGCGGGGCCGGGATCGCCACGCGGCCGCACGGGACGGGGACGCTCCGGCGTCCCCGTTCACGTTTCGGGAGGACGGCGGGGCTCGGGAGGGAGCCTGGTGGGACGACGAGGCCGAGCCGGCCGCGGCGCCCTGCCCGGCGGCCCGCGCCGAGTCCGGCGCACGACTGGCCTGACTCTCCTCGCTCCAGCGCATGCCCGGCTCCGCGACCGCCCACTCCGACGCGCTCGCGTTCGACGAGAGTCCGACCGCGATCCATGGCAGCCCCGCAAGACGCCGGCGCCCACGGCGCAAGGCTTCCCGACGGGCGGGCGGGCTCTGCAGTTGCAACGGCGGCGAGCGGCTTCAGCGGTCGCTGCGGCGGCGGCCAGGCTCAGAGATCGAAACGGCGGCGGCCGGACTTAGCGGTCGCGGCGGCGGCGGCCGGACTTAGCGGTCGCGGCGGCGGCGACCGGGCTCAGCGGTCGCGGCCGCGGCGGCCGGGCTCAGCGGTCGCGGCGGCGGCGGCGGCCGGTGCGGGCGGGGGCGGCGGCGAGGGTGGCGAGGCCCTCGGCCAGCACCGCCGTCATCGGGTGCTCGGGATGGTCCGGCGCGTAGCGGTCGTGCAGGGCGCGCACCGTCTCGGCCTCGCCCTCGGGCGCGCTGCGCCCCAGCGCCCAGTCGAAGAAGATCGCGCGGCAGGTCGCGGGGTCGATCCCGGGCATGCGGTAGGCCTCGGCGATCAGGCCGCGGGGATCCAGCGGGTCGGCGGAGGGGCGGGGGGCGGGGCGGGGCTGGTCGGCGCCCATGAGCGTCTCCTGAAGCGCAGCGGGGCCGGCGCCCCTTTCGCCTCCCCTACCCGGCCCCGAGGCCGCGCCGCAACCGCGGACGCGACGACCGGGCGCCGCGTTCGACGCCTTCGGGCGCGGTAAGGCGGATCCGCCGGTCGGACGAGCCTCGCCCCGCGGGGGCGGACGCGGCGCATCGCGTTGCGCGAGCGGCGAGGGCGCCTCGCCTCCAGGGGCGGAGGAATCGCATCGTCTCGCCTGAGCGGGCACGGCCCATCGCCCTCGATCCCGCGCGAATCGAGGTCGCGGCCGATTCCCCCGACGAGAGAGGATGCCGACGCACCGACGCTCGGTCGGGTGCATCCAGCCCGGGCGGCCGGGAGGTTGGGAGGCTGGGAGGCTGGGAGGCTGGGAGGCTGGGAGGCTGGGAGGCTGGGAGGCTGGGAGGCTGGGAGGCTGGGAGGCTGGGAGGCTGGGAGGCTGGGAGGCTGGGAGGCTGGGAGGCTGGGAGGGCATGGCGCGAGCGGTCGCGCAAGACCCTCCGTGAGGAGGCGAGCGCGAGGCGATCCGCATCACAGATGAGTCGGTCGCGGAGGTCCGCCGGACGCGCCTCGGTCACGCCCGGAGCCTCGGTCCCGCCTGGAGCCGTCGTCCCCTGCCCCTCGGCCGGCGCCGGCCCGCCCCCGCGGCGCTCAGGCGGCGAGCTTGCCTTCCTGGGCCTGGCGGATGGCGGCGGAGAGGTCGGCGAGGGAGTAAGGCTTGGGCAGGAACACGAAGTCGCGCAGGCCCTCGAGGTTGCGGCGGAAGGCGCCCTCGGCGTAGCCGGAGACGAAGACGACGGCCACGTCGGGGCGGGTCTCGCGCGCGGTCTTCACCCAGCTCGGACCGTCGAGGCCGGGCATCACCACGTCCGAGACGATCACGTCCACCTGGAAGGCGGGATCGGCGAGGATCTCCAGCGCCTCCTCGGCGTTCTCGGCCTCGACCACCGAATAGCCGCGCAGGCCCAGCGCGCGGGAGGCGAAGGAGCGCACCGGCGCCTCGTCCTCGACCAGCAGCACCACGCCCTCGGCCGCGGTCTCGGCCACGCGGCGGGCGTCGGCGTCGGCGGGGACGGCGACTGGGATCGGGGCGGTCTCCCCCTCGAGCCGCGGCAGGTAGACGGTGAAGACGGCGCCCGAGCCCGGGGGGCTGTCGGCGAAGATGAAGCCGCCGGTCTGCTTGACGATGCCGTAGGCGGTGGAGAGGCCCAGGCCCGTGCCCTCGCCCGGCTTCTTGGTGGTGTAGAACGGCTCGAAGATCTGGCCGATGCGGTCGGGGGGGATGCCCTGCCCGTCGTCCGAGACCTCGACCGCCACGTAGTCGCCCGCGGGCAGCACGGCGCGGTCGCGGCGGAACTCCTCGTCGAAGCGGACGTTGCGGGTGCGCACCCGCACCTCGCCCCCGCCCGGCATCGCGTCGCGGGCGTTGACGACGAGGTTCATCACCACCTGCTCGAACTGCCGCTCGTCCACGCGCACCAGGCCGAGGTCGTCGGCATGTTCGAGGCTGAGGCGCACCTTCTCGCCCAGCAGGCGGTTGAGCAGGTGGCTCAGCTCGGTCAGCGTCTCGGTCAGGTTGGTGGTGCGGGGCTGCAGGGTCTGCTTGCGCGAGAAGGCCAGCATCTGGCGCACCAGGGCGGCGGCGCGGTTGGAGTTCTGACGGATCTGCATCAGGTCCGAATGGTCGGCGTCCGAAGCGTCGCGGCGCATCAGCAGCAGGTCGGTGTGGCCGGCGATGGCGGTCAGCAGGTTGTTGAAATCATGGGCCACGCCCCCGGCGAGCTGGCCCACGGCCTGCATCTTCTGGCTCTGCACGAACTGCGCCTCGAGCGTCTTGAGCTCGGTCGCGTCGCTCATCACCGCGACGAGGGTGGGGCGGCCGTCCTCCTCGAGGCGGGAGAAGGAGAGCTGGAGGAAGGTCTCGCGGTCCTCGCGCAGGCCGCGGGCGATCTCGGCGCGGCCGGTGGAGCGGCCGCGGGCGGCCTCGGCGATGCGCTCGGCGATGGAGCGGCCCAGCCCCTCGGCCAGGCGTTCGAAGCGCGCGCCGGCGACGGCGCCGGGGCCGAGCAGGCGGCGGGCCCGCTCGTTCGCGGCGATCAGCACGCCGTCGACGCCCAGGCGCGCCACCGCGATCGGCAGGCGGTCGAGCAAGTCGAGCCCGGGCCCGCGGGGGCGGGCGTCGCCGGGCAGCAGCAGCCAGCCCAGCCGGCCGGGCGCATGGCCCGCGTCCGGCGCGTCGCCGGCGGCGGCGGCGCGGGCGCGCAGGGCGGTGGGCAGCGGCAGGCCGCGCAGCGGCCCGCCCTCGGCCCCGGAGAGATCGTCGGGCGGCGCCTCGGCCGCGGGGTCGAGCGCGTCGAGCGCCGGCGCGGCCTGGCGGGCGGCGGCGTTGGCGATCAGCCCGTCCGGCCCGCGCATCACCGCCGGCAGGCCCAGTTCGTCGAGCGCGGCGGCGAGGCCCGCGGCGCCGGCGGGGGCGGAGGGATCGATGCGCCACAGGATCCTGTCGGGCGCGATGCGGCGCAGCTCCACCCGGCAGGCGGCGCCGGCGAAGCGGAGCAGACGCGACTCGGCCCGCCCCTCGGCCCGGGCGACGCGCAGCAGGCGGTAGACCTCGCGCGCGGGCGGGACCGGGTCGCCCGCCCCTGCGCCAGGTGCGAAGAGCCCCTCGGCATGGGGCGGGGGGCCGGAGGGGAAGAGCAGCGGGGCGACCTGGGGGTCGACTTCGGGGCCCACGGGGGCGGCGTCGCGGGCCAGGCGCAGGGCGGGGTTGGCGGCGACGAGGGCGCCCTGGGCGTCGGTCAGGGCCACCGGCGACGGGTCGTGGGCGTGCAGGGCGTCGAGGGCCTGCGCCTCGGCGCCGCCGCGCCCCTCCCGCCGCAGGGCGAAAGGACGGGCGATCCGGGCGAAGGCGGAGATGGCGAGCGCGCCGATGCCGAAGGCGCCCAGCGCGAGCCCCGCGTGGTGGCTGAGCGCCAGGGCCAGGGCCAGCGCCAGGCAGGCGAGGCCGATCACCATCAGCTCGACCGCGAAGCCGCCCGCGATCCGCCTTGCGGGAGCGGGGGGCGGGAGAGCGCCCGCGCCCGAACCCGCGGGCGGCGCGTCGGACCCGGAGCGGGCGGGACGGGGCGGGGACGGCGCGGTCGCCTGGCGGGCGGCCCGGGGCCCCTCCCCCTCATCCGACGCCCGGTCGCGGATCTCGGCGCGGGGGCCGGCGTCGAGCGTCATGCGGGGAAGGTCCGGACGGCGCGGGCCCGGGCGGGGCGCGAGCCGGGCCGCGGGGACCGCGCGACCGGGAGGGGGGAGGCGCGCCGGGAGCGTGCGCGTCGATCCGCGCCGATCGGCGCCGCCGTCCCGCAAGACCGAGCCTTGGTCATCTCGCCGTCATCGCCTCCACGCCGTCCTCGTCGATCCGGGACCGAACGCGCGCGGCGCGCCCGATCGACCCGGGACCGGGCGCGGTGGACCCGCCGCCCTGCGTCGCCGTCGGCCGGAAGCGCATCCTTCCCGACCCACGGCGGCAGGAGCGCCCCCGCCGCACAGGTGCAGTGAAGGCGTCAAACCCTTAAAAAGCGTAAACCATGGTCGAGCAACTATCCAGAGTTGCGCGCAAGCCGGGCGGCGTAGAACCCGTCGCCGCCGTCGAGCGGGGTCAGGCTCAGCTCCTCCTCCAGCGCGAAGCCCGAGCCGGGGAGGAAGGCCTGCACGCGGTCGCGGTTCTCCTCGCCCAGCAGCGAGCAGGTGGCGTAGACCAGCCGGCCGCCGGGGCGCACGAAGGCGGCGGCCTCGGCGAGGACCTCGGCCTGGATCGCGGTCAGCCGGTCGAGCGCCTGGGGCGTGAAGCCCCACTTGGCGTCGGGGTTGCGCCGCCAGGCGCCGCTGCCCGAGCAGGGAGCGTCGACGAAGACCAGGTCGAAACCGCCGCGCGCCGAGGCCGGGACGGGGCCGGGCAGCGTCTCGATCCGCACCCCGGCGCGGGCGGCGCGGGGGCCGAGGTCCTGCATCCGGGCGGGGTCGACGTCGTGGGCGACAATCTCGCCCTGCCCGTCCATGGCCGCGGCCAGCGCCAGCGCCTTGCCGCCGCCGCCGGCGCAGTAGTCGAGGACCCGCTCGCCCGGCTGCGCATGGGCGAAGGCGGCGGCGGCCTGGGAGGCGACGTCCTGCACCTCCACCCAGCCGTCGAGATAGGCGTCGGCGCTCTTCAGCCCGCGCCCGCCGGAGGAGACGCGCAGGGCGTCCGGCGTGGCAGGGCCGGAGGCGAGCGCGACGGGGGCGGCGAAGACGCCCTGGGCGGCGAGGCTCGCGATCGCGGCCTCCGGCGTCGCCTTCAGGCGGTTCACCCGCAGGTCGACGGGGGCGCGGCGGTGGAGGCTGTCCATCACCGCCTCGGCGTCCGGGCCATGGGCGGCGCGGAAGCGGGCGGGGAGCCAGTCGGGCAGGTCCAGGCGCAGGGCGTCGGGCGCCTCGATCAACCCGCGCTCGGCGCGCTCGGCCAGGCGCTCGCGCTCGTGGTCGGTGAGGGGGGCGGGGGCGTGGCGGGCGCCGGAGAACAGGGCCTCGGGGTCGCCGGTCTCGGCGGCGAGGGCGAGGATGCGGGCGCGGCCGCCGTCGCCCGCGCCCTCACCGGCGGCGGGCCAGGCGAGCGAGCGCCAGCGGCGCAGGGCGTCGTAGACGAGATCGGCGATGGCGGCGCGGTCGCCGGAGCCCGCGTAGCGGTTGGCGCGCCGCCAGGAGACGAGGAGACGGTCCATCGGCCGGCCCGGCGCCCAGGCGTCGAGGATGTCGATGGCGGCCTGCAGGCGGGCGGCGGGGGTCATGGCGGGTCTCCTGCGCTTCTGGCGGCGTGTCTGAGGTCAACCTAGCGCCACGCTGCAGCGCAGCAAAGGGGTGGGAGCGCCGCGGGGGCGCGTCGCCCGTCGGCGGCGATCCGGCGGCGATCCGGCGGCGCGCCGCTCCGCGCTGGTCCTGCGGGGGCGGAGGGCCTAGCCTCGGGCGCAGATCCCGAAGGGAGGAGCCGTCATGTCCCCACGCCCGTTCCCGATGCGCGCCGCCCTGCCCGGCCTGGCGCTGGCGGCGTCGCTGGCGCTCGTCGCGGCGTCCCCGGGCGCGCTGGCCCAGGGCGCTGCCGCGCCCTCCGCCGCGCCGGCGCAGCCCGAGGCGACCCATGCAAGGCGCGCGGTCCCCCAGCAGGCGGAGGCGGCGCGCTTCATGGTGGTCGCCGCGCATCCGCTGGCCTCGGAGGCGGCGCGGGACGTGCTGGCCGAGGGCGGCTCGGCCGTCGACGCGGCCATCGCCGCGCAGGCGATGCTTGGGCTGGTGGAGCCGCAGAGCTCGGGCCTCGGCGGCGGCGCCTTCGCGCTGGTCTGGGAGGCGGAGACGGGACGGCTGACGAGCTGGGACGGGCGAGAGACGGCGCCGGCGGCGGCGGGGCCGGACTACTGGCTGGGTCCTGACGGCGCCCCGCGCCCGTTCCGGGAGGCGGTGCCCGGCGGACGCTCGGTCGGCGTGCCGGGCGTGCCGCGGCTGCTCGAGGCGATGCACGCGGCGCAGGGGCGGCTGCCGATGGCCCGGCTTCTGGCGCCCGCGATCGCGGCGGCGCGGGAGGGGTTCGAGGTCTCGCCCCGGATGGCGGCCTCGATCGCCACGGCGCCGGGGCTCGACGCGTTCCCGGCGGCGCGCGCCTATTTCTTCGGGCCGGACGGGGCGCCGCTGGCGGCGGGGACGCGGCTGGCGAACCCCGCCTATGCGCAGGCGCTGGAGACGCTGCGCGACGCGGGGGCCGCGCCCTTCTACGAAGGGGCCCAGGCGCAGGCGCTGCTGGCGGCGCTGGACACGCCCGCCAATCCCTCGCCGATGACGGCCGCGGACCTGGCGGGCTACCGGGTGGTGGAGCGGGCGCCGGTCTGCGTGAGCTACCGGGCCTGGGAGATCTGCGGGATGGGGCCGCCGTCCTCGGGAGGGCTGACGGTCGGGCAGATCATGGGGATGCTGTCGCACCATGACCTCGCCGCGCTGGGCGACGGGCCGGGGGCGTGGCGGCTGGTGGCGCAGGCCTCCGCCCTCGCCTTCGCGGACCGCGGCCTCTACATGGCCGACGCCGATTTCACGGCGATGCCGCAGGGGCTGCTGAACGCGGCCTACCTGGCGGAGCGGGCGAAGGCGCTGGACCCGGAGGCGCCGCCGGCCGCGCCCTATGCGGCGGGCGAGCCGCCGTGGGACCATGCGCTGCGTCTGTCCCCGGACGAGCAGGCGGAGCGGCCGGGGACCACGCATGTCTCGGTGGTGGACGCGGAGGGGAACGCGGTGGCGCTGACCTCCTCGATCGAGACGGGCTTCGGCTCGCGCCTGATGGCCAACGGGTACCTGCTGAACAACGAGCTGACCGACTTCAGCTTCCTGCCCGAGCGGGACGGGGCGCCGGTGGCGAACCGGGTGGAGGGGGGCAAGCGCCCGCGCTCCTCGATGGCGCCGACCGTCGTGCTGCGCGAGGGCGCGCCGGCGCTGGTGCTGGGCTCGCCGGGCGGGGCGCGGATCATCGGCTACGTGGTCGAGACGCTGGTGCGGATCCTCGACTTCGGCATGACCCCGGCGCAGGCGGTGGCGGCGGGGCACGTGGCGAACCTCAACGGCGCCACGCACCTGGAGGCGGGGACGGAGGCCGAGGCGCTGGCGGAGGCGCTGGGGGAGACCAAGGCCTACGACATGAACTCCGGCCTGCACGTGATCGCCATCGGGCCGGACGGGCGGCTGACGGGCGCGGCCGATCCGCGGCGGGAGGGCGTTGCGCTGGGGGAGTGAGGCGCCGCGTCGACCGTCGCACAGGCGGCGAAGCCTCGCCCGCGGCGCGCAGCGGGCGTCGCGACCGTGGCGAGCGCCGCCTGCCGCCGCCGTCGCGCCCCGGGCCGGTCGGCGGCGGGGCGGGCGGGCGGGAGCCGCCGGCCGGGCCGGGGCGCGACGGCGGCGCGGCCGGCAGCAGGGCCGGACCGCGGGAGGCTCAGGCGTCGAGGAAGGCGCGCACGTCGGCGAAGACCGCCTCGAACATCTCGGTCGTCAGGACGCCGGTGTTCGTGTTGTAGCGGGAGCAGTGGTAGCTGTCGAAGACCGTCAGCGCGCCGACCCGGTGGCGGGCGGCGTGGCCGAAGGGATGGTCCTTCAGCTTCGCGCCCAGCGCGCGGATCACGCTGTCATGGCTGATCCGGCCGAGGCAGACGACGGCGCGCAGGCCCTCCAGCGCCTCGATCCGGGCGGCGAGGAAGCGGCGGCAGGTGTTGATCTCGGCCCCGACCGGCTTGTTTTGCGGCGGCACGCAGCGCACGGCGTTGGTGACCATCGCCCCGTGCAGCGCGAGCCCGTCGTCGGGGGAGGCCTGGAACTCGCCCGAGGTGAAGCCGAACCGGCCCAGCGTGGCGTAGAGCAGCCCGCCCGCGAAATCGCCGGTGAAGGGCCGCCCGGTGCGGTTGGCGCCCGAGACGCCGGGGGCGAGGCCGACCACGAGGAGGCCGGCGGCCGGATCCCCGAAGCTCGCCACCGCGCCGTTGAACCAGTCGGGCTCGCGGGCGCGGACCTCCTCGCGGTAGGCGACGAGGCGGGGGCAGAGGGTGCAGTCCGCCGGCGCCTCGGGCGGCGCGGGCGGAAGCGCGGGGGCGCTTCGGCTCATGCTGGCAGGCTCCGCGGAGGGGCTGGCGAGAAAATCGCCCGGGAACGGGCGGGCGCGGCGGGGTCGCCGCGGGTCGGGCACGGCGGCGACCATCGCAGGGCCGGGCGCGACGCGCAAGCGGGGCGTCCCGCGGCCGGAGCGAGGGCTCCGGCGCGCGGGAGGCGGGACGCTCGCGAAGGAGAGAGAGGCCGGCCTGCGGCTGGACGCGCGGCGCTGGAGCGCGGGCCGGGCGGCCCGGCGGCTCAGGCCTCGTCTTCGGCGTCGACCGTGTCGGGGGCGCGGACCGGGCGGGGCGGACGGCCGATGATCTCCTTGAGCTCGTCGAGCTCGATGAAGTTGTCGGCCTGGCGGCGCAGGTCGTCGGCGATCATCGGCGGGCTGGTGCGGATGGTCGAGACCACCGAGACGCGCACCGCCTTGCGCTGGATGCCGGCCACCAGCGGGCGGAAGTCGCCGTCGCCGGAGAACAGGACCATGTGGTCGATGCGGTCGGCCATCTCCATGGCGTCGACCGCCAGCTCGATGTCCATGTTGCCCTTGATCTTGCGGCGGCCGGTGGAGTCGGTGAACTCCTTGGCCGGCTTGGTGACCATCGTGAAGCCGTTGTAGTCGAGCCAGTCGACCAGCGGGCGGATCGGGGAATATTCCTGATCCTCGACCAGGGCGGTGTAGTAGAACGCCCGGACCAGCTTGCCGCGGCGCATGAACTCGTTGCGCAGAAGCTTGTAGTCTATGTCGAAGCCGAGGGCTTTGGCGGCGGCGTACAGGTTGGACCCATCGATGAACAGGGCCAGACGTTCGTCACGGTAGAACATGCAATCTCCTTCGCCGCGAACCGCGTGCCTGTCAATTATCGCCCCAGGCAGGGCGAATCGGTTGCGACGCGCTGGGGGAGCCTTTCGACAACCGGGAACAGGATGCAACCATCGGTGGGTTGAAATCGACCGCGTTCTGGCCTTCGGGACCGCGATTCACGCGAATGGGACCGTTTTTTCCGCGTCCGAAACGCTCGACTTGCCGCCCGGCCGGTTGGTTTCGTCCTGAATTGTTAACGAAACGCCGTCGAAAATCGCGGAAGTTCACGATCCGGGGACGGGATTACTGTCGGGCGCCTGATAGTTCGGCGCCCGCGGCGTTCATATACCTGCACCGCAACCGGAGGGCGAGCCAGAAAAAGGTTGACGGACGCCGCCGCGCACGCTCCGGATAGGCCGCCCCGCCATCGGACCGTTCGGCCCCGCGGCCACGTCCGCGCCCTTCAGGAGCGGCGGAGGCCTCCGCCCCGGACCGGCCGGGCGGGTCCGGCGCGCCGAGCGGCGCGTCGAATTCTAGCCGTCGCCCCCCTTGCGCCGCCCTTGTGCAGCGCATACTAAGGCGGTTCTCCCGAAACGCCTGCCGGAGACGACTTCATGGCCCGCGTCACCGTCGAGGATTGCGTCGACAAGGTTCCCAACCGGTTCGATCTGGTGATGCTCGCCGCGCATCGTGCGCGCGAGATTTCCACCGGCGCCGAGATCACCATCGACCGCGACAACGACAAGAACCCGGTCGTCGCGCTGCGCGAGATCGCCGAACAGACCCTCACCCCCGACGATCTCGAGGAAGGCCTGATCCAGTCGCATCAGCGCCACATCGAGGTCGACGAGCCCGAGGACGACGAGATGGCCCTCCTGATGGGCGGCGGCGAGGCCGACGCGCCCGTCGACGACATCTCGGAGGAGCAGCTGCTCCGCGCCCTGATGGCCGAGCAGCAGGAGCAGAACAAGGGCTGACCGGAGGTCGCGCCGGGCATCCGGCGCGACGTTCCCCCGCCCCGGCGCGCCGGGGCGGAACCAGGGGGAGAGCAAGGTGGGCGAAGGATTCATCCGACAGTTCGAACTCGTCGAGAGGGTCCAGGCCTACAACCCCAATACGGACGAAGGGCTGCTCAATGCGGCCTACGTCTTCGGCGCCAAGGCGCACGCCCCCCAGAAACGCGCGAACGGCGACCCCTACTGGGGTCACCCCGTCGCGGTCGCCGGCATCCTGACCGAGCTGAAGCTCGACGACGCCACCATCGCGACCGCGCTTCTGCATGACACGATCGAGGACTGTCCCGGCGTCACCTACGCCACCATCGCCGACCATTTCGGCGAGGAGATCGCGGACCTCGTCGACGGCGTCACCAAGATCTCGAAGCTCAAGCTCTCCTCCAAGGAGACCGAGCAGGCGGAGAACCTGCGCAAGCTGCTGATGGCGATGTCCAAGGACGTGCGCGTCCTGCTGGTCAAGCTCGCCGACCGGCTGCACAACATGCGCACGATCCAGTTCCTCAAGCCCCAGAAGCAGGAGCGCAAGGCGCGCGAGACGATGGAGATCTATGCCCCGCTCGCGGGCCGCATGGGCATCCAGTCGATGCGCGACGAGCTGGAGGACCTGAGCTTCCAGGTGCTGAACCCGCGGGCGCGGGATTCGATCATCCGCCGCTTCGGGCAGCTCAAGCGCGAGACCGGGGATGTGATCCCCCAGATCCTCGAGGATCTCCAGATCGTGCTGGCGCAGGAGGGGATCGAGGCCGAGGTCTCGGGCCGCGAGAAGCGCCCCTACGCCATCTGGCGCAAGATGGAGGAGAAGGGGCAGGAGTTCTCGCGCCTCTCGGACATCTACGGGTTCCGCCTGATCTGCCGGACGGAGTCCGACTGCTACCGGGCGCTGGGCGCGGTGCACCGGCGCTGGAAGACGGTGCCGGGGCGGTTCAAGGACTACATCTCCACGCCCAAGACCAACGGCTACCGCTCGATCCACACCACGGTGTCGGGGCGCAACGCCAAGCGGGTGGAGGTGCAGATCCGCACCCGCGCCATGCACGACGTGGCCGAGACGGGCGTCGCCGCCCACTGGGCCTACAAGGACGGCCAGCGGGGGGAAAACCCGTTCACCGCCGACCCGTTCGCCTGGCTGCGCCAGCTGACCGACGACTTCCGCAACGCCGAGAAGCCGGACGAGTTCCTCGAGCATGTGAAGCTCGACATGTTCCAGGACCAGGTGTTCTGCTTCACGCCCAAGGGCCGGGTCGTCACCCTGCCCCGCGGGGCCACGCCGATCGACTTCGCCTACAATATCCACACCCGCATCGGCGACAGCTGCGTGGGCGCCAAGATCGACGGGCGGCGCGCGCCGCTGTCGACCCGCCTGCGCAACGGCCAGACGGTGGAGATCATCCGCGCCGAGGCCCAGCGCCCCCAGCCGGTGTGGGAGGAGATCGCCGTCACCGGCCGCGCCAAGCAGGCGATCCGCCGGGCGCTGCGGGCCGAGCGGCGCGACGCCGACATCCGCATCGGGCGCGGCATCGTGCAGGCCGCCTTCGAGCGCGCGCAGAAGAGCCTGAGCCGCAAGGCCCTGGCGCTGGCGGCCGAAAAGCTGAACCACGACGGCCCCGACGACCTGCTGCAGGCGGTGGGGGCGGCCGAGGTCTCGGCCGTGCAGATCCTGACCGCGCTGTTCGGGCGGGAGGGGGATTTCGACGCGCCCCTGCGCCCCGCCCAGCCGGGCGACAGCTCCCGCCTGCCGGTCACCGGCGTGTCGCGCGCGCGCAAGGTGCGGTTCGGGGAGTGCTGCCAGCCCGTGCCCGGCGACCGCATCGTGGGCATCGCCGAGAAGGGCAAGGGCGTGACGGTCCACGCGATCGACTGCCCCACGCTCGCCGACTACGAGGAGCAGCCGGAGGCCTGGGTCGACCTGCGCTGGGACCCGGAGACCGCCTGGACCCAGCCGCACCAGACCTCGCTGACCGTGACCTTCGCCAACCAGACCGGGGCGCTGGCGCGGGTGTGCACGGTGGTCGCCGAGCTGAACGCCGACATCGCCCACCTGGAGCTGACCGAGCGCAAGCCGGATTTCTATCGCGCGCGCATCGACCTGGAGGTGCGGGACGTGAAGCACGTCTCCCAGATCGTGACGATGCTCAACGCGCAGACCATGGTGCACGAGGCCGCCCGCCTGACGCCCGGCGCCGGCGCCCCCGCCTCGCGCCCCGCGCCGCTGCCGGCGGGACCGGTGGTGCGCCTGGCGGGGCCTGACGAGCGCTTCGGCCCGAACGGCGCGGGGGCCGAGCCCTCGGGCGCCGAGGGGGGCGCGCGCACGCCCGCGGGCCCGCGCGGACGCGCCGGCGCTCCCGCCGGAGGCGCCTGACCTCATGTTCCGCCGCCGCGACCCGCTTCCCCTTGGCGACCGGCTCCGGGAGTTCTTCTCGCCGAAGAAGGGGTGGCGGCGGGGCTATCGCTACCTGGGCAAGCGGATGCAGCGCCTGCCCGACACGCCCCACCGGATCGCGCTGGGCTTCGCCTGCGGGGTCTTCGCCTCGTTCACGCCGTTCTTCGGGTTCCATTTCGTGATCGCGGCGGCGCTGGCCTGGGTGTTGCGGGCGAACGTGCTGGCCTCGGCCACGGGGACGTTCGTGGGCAACCCGCTGACCTTCCCCTTCATCGCCGGCGCCTCGTTCTGGATGGGGCGCAAGATCACCGGCATCCACTTCAACGAGCCCCACCACGGCTGGACCTTCGGCTGGCTGTGGGACAACCTGGATGCGATCTTCCTGCCCTACCTGATCGGCGGGCTGCTGCCGGGGCTGGCGGCCTCGGTCGCCTTCTACGCGGTGATGCGCCCGATGATCGCCGCCTACCAGAACCGCCGCCGCTCGAAGCTGATGGCCGTCGCGAAGGAGCGGGTGCGCCAGGCGCACGAGCGCCGCCGTGCGGCGAAGGAGGCCAAGCAGGCCGCCAAGGCCGCCAAGGTCGCCCCGATCCGCGGCGCGGGCGACACGACGGGCTGACCCCCTGCCCGGCGCCGACGATCCTCCCCGCCGCTGGCGGACCGAGCGGCTGGCGATGCGCCCGGCGGGGCCGGCGGACCTGGCGCTGGCGGTCGCGCTCTTCTCCGATCCCCGGATGCTCGCCCATCGCCCGGATCCCACCCCGCCCTCGCGCGAAGCGCTGGCCGAGGAGATGGCGCAGGCCGAGGCCGCCTGGGCCCGCGACGGCGTGGGGCGCTGGCGGCTGGACCTGCGCGAGGGCGGCGAGGCCGGCTTCGGCGGCCTCGGCCCGCGGCCGGGGCGCGAGGGGCTGAACCTGTCCTTCCACGTCGCGCCCGCGCTGCAGGGACGGGGGCTGGCGGGCGAGTTCGTGGCGGGCGCCCTGGCGCTCGCCTTCGGCGTGCTGGAGGCGGAGCAGGTCTACGGCCTGGCGCGGCCGTGGAACGCGGCCTCGCTGCGGGTGCTGGAGCGGGCGGGGTTCGAGCCGCGGGGCAAGGTCGAGCTGCACGGCGCCCCCAGCCGGCTGATGGTCCGCCGAAGGGCGTGAGCGGGCCGCCGAGGCGCGATCTGGTCGCGGGGCGGGAGGGCGCTGGGCGTCAAGACATCGTGGCCGCGGGCGCCTATGCTGGCCTGGACCGACTCTGCGAAAGGACCCGCGCGATGACCCTGGCGCAACCTCTCGGCCGCCTGCGGCTGGGCGTGAACATCGACCACGTCGCCACCATCCGCAACGCCCGCGGCGGCGCGCATCCCGACCCGATCAAGGCCGCCAAGATCGCCGAGGCCGCGGGCTGCGACGGCATCACCGCGCATCTGCGCGAGGATCGCCGCCACATCACCGACCCCGACATCGAGGCGCTGGTGGCCAACCTCTCGGTGCCGCTGAACTTCGAGATGGCGGCGACCGACGAGATGCAGGCCATCGCCCTGCGCCACCGCCCCCACGCCGTGTGCATCGTCCCCGAGAAGCGCGAGGAGCGCACGACCGAGGGCGGCCTGGAGGTGGCGAAGGAGGAGAACCGGCTGGCCCATTTCATCGCGCCCCTGCGCGAGGCGGGCTGCCGGGTGTCGATCTTCATCGCCGCCGACCCGCGCCAGATCGAGGCCGCCGCGCGCATCGGCGCGCCGGTGATCGAGCTGCACACCGGCGCCTACACCGACGCCCATAACGAGGGCCGCTTCGAGGAGCGCGACGCCGAGCTGGAGCGCCTGCGCGAGATGTCGACCTTCGCCCACTCGCTGGGGCTGGAGGTCCACGCGGGCCACGGGCTGACCTACGACACGGTCAAGCCCGTCGCGGCCTTCCCGGAGGTGATGGAGCTCAACATCGGCCACTATCTGATCGGCGAGGCGATCTTCTCCGGCCTCGACAGCGCGATCCGGCGGATGCGGGCGCTGATGGACCAGGCCCGGCGCGAAGCCTTCGGCGAAGGCGCCGCGTAGGGCGCATTTCAATGCGCCGCGGCCCGTCGAACGCCTGACGGCGCTCGCGCGGCGCGGCGGCGCGATGTACTCTCCTTCCGCTAGGTCATTCGACCGATCGCGGAGGGGAGGTCGGCATGGACGATGAGGCGGAGATCCGCTCGCGGGTGGGCGAGCATTTCGAGGCGATGCGCTGGGGGGAGGGGCTCGAGCCCGACTGGGAGCGGTTTCGCGCCGACTTCCTGCCAGGCGCGGCGCTGGTTGGGGCGGCGCGCCCCGCGGCCGTCCGCTCGGTCGACGCCTTCGTCGAGCGGATGGAGACCGTCGCCCGCGCCAACCTGAGCAGCTTCGAGGAGCACACCCGCGGCATGAAGGTGCTGCGCTTCGGCAACGTCGCGGTGGCGCTGGCGTCGTCGGAGATGCTGGAGAACGGGGTGGACGTGAACCACGACGTCAGCGGATACCTGCTGGTGAAGTCGGAGGGACGCTGGAGCATCGTCGCCCACGCCTGGGACCAGGCCGGCGAGGACAAGCCGGTTCCCGACGACTTGCGTTGAGCGTCGCCGCGGGATCGGGCGCCGGCTGGCCGCGTCAGCCGTAGCGCCCGCTCGGGCGGGTTCAGGCGCGGGATCGGGGACGGGAACGGCGGCGGCGCATCGACAGGCGCCCTACGCGAGCTTGCGCGCCAGCGCCCGGTGCTTTTCGACCTCGGCCTCGAAGCCCTGCAGGGCGATGCGGCCCTCGCGGACCACGGCGCGGCCCTCGACATAGGTCTCGCGGGCCTTCGCGTCGGCGCAGAGCAGCAGGGCGGCGAGCGGGTCCCAGGCGCCGGCCTGGGCGAGGCCGTCGGTGGGGAAGACCGCGAAGTCGGCGCGCTTGCCGACCGCGAGCGCGCCCAGGTCGTCGCGCCCCAGCACCTGCGCGCCGCTCAGGGTGGCGATCTCCAGCGCCTCGCGCGCGCTCATCGCGTCGGCGCCGCGGGAGACGCGTTGCAGGAGCATGGCCTGGCGGGCCTCGGCCAGCAGGTCGCCGGAGTCGTTCGAGGCGGAGCCGTCCACCCCCAGCCCCACCTTCACGCCCGCGTCGCGCATGGCGCGCACCGGGGCTACGCCGCTGCCGAGGCGGCAGTTGGAGCAGGGGCAATGCGCGACGCCGGTTCCGGTGCGGGCGAAGAGGGCGATCTCGGAGGCGTCGAGCTTCACGCAGTGGGCGTGCCAGACGTCCTCGCCCACCCAGCCCAGCCCCTCGGCGAAGTCGCCGGGGCGCTGGCCGAATGTTTCGAGGGAATAGGCGATGTCCTCGTCGTTCTCGGCCAGGTGCGTGTGCATCATCACGCGCTTGTCGCGGGCCAGCAGCGCCGAATCCCGCATCAGTCCCGGCGAGACCGAGAAGGGTGAGCACGGGGCGACCCCCACCCGGATCAGGGCGCCGGGGCGCGGGTCGTGATGGGCGTCGATGACGCGGATGCAGTCCTCGAGGATCGCGGGCTCGCTCTCGCACAGCGCGTCGGGGGGCAGGCCGCCGGCGCTCTCGCCCACCGACATCGAGCCGCGCATGGCGTGCAGGCGCACGCCCAGGCGCAGGGCGGCGTCGATCTCGTCCTCGAGCCGGGCGCCGTTGGGAAAGATGTAGAGGTGGTCGGAGGAGAGGGTGCAGCCGGAGAGGGCCATCTCGGCCAGGCCGATGAGGGCGGAGGAGTGGATCTCGTCGGGGCCCATGCGGCTCCAGATCGGGTAGAGCGACTGCAGCCAGCCGAAGAGCAGCGCGTCCTGCCCGGCGGGGACCGCGCGGGTCAGGGTCTGGAACAGGTGGTGGTGGGTGTTCACCAGGCCCGGCGTCACCACGCAGCCCGAGGCGTCGAGGATCTCGTCGGCCTCGCTCGGCAGGGTCGCGGTGGGGCCCACCGCCTCGATCACCCCGTCGCGGGCGAAGAGGCCGCCGCCTTCGATCTCGCGCCGGGTCTCGTCCATCGTGGCGAGGACGCGGGCGTGGCGGACGAGGAGCGTGCCCATCCTCAGACCCGCTGCAGGGCGAGGCGGGCGGCGAGGGCGAGGAAGATCGTCCCCGTCGCCGCCTGCAGCGCCTGCGACATGCGCCGCGAGCGGGCGAGCGCGCGCCCCACGTGGCCGGCCGAGAGGCCGACGGCCCCGTTGATCGCCATGCCGCCGATGCCCAGCACCGCGCCGAAGACGAGGAACTGGCCGAGGATCGAGCCCGCCTCGGGCCGCACGAACTGGGGGACGAGGGCGAGGACGAAGATCCCCACCTTGGGGTTCAGCAGGTTCACCAGCAGCCCCGCGCGGAAGGCCGCCAGCGGGCGCATCGGCGCGACCGAGGGCGCGCCGTCGAGCCCGTGGCCGCGGGCGAGATCGGCGAAGGCGCGCAGCGCGAGCCAGACGAGGTAGGCCACCCCCGCCCAGCGCACGACCTCGAAGGCGAGCGGGTGAGCGGCGATCAGGGCCGCGAGGCCCACGCCCGCCGCCGTCGCATGCACCAGGCTGCCGGCGGAGATCCCGGCCGCCGCCGCCACCCCCGCCGCGGGGCCCGAACGCGCGCCCTGCCCCAGGCTGAACAGCATGTCCGCCCCGGGCGTGAGGTTCAGCGCCAGGGCGACGGGGATGAAGACGGCCAGCGTCTCGGGCGAGACCGGGAAGCTCATGGGGCGATCCTTTCGGGCGCTCAGTCCTGGGGCGCGCCGGCGCGCAGCCAGGCGCCGAGGACGGCGCGTTCCTCGGGCATCATGCCGGTCTCGTTGCCCAGCGGCATGATGTTGGACATCACCGCCTGGGCCAGCATCTTGGGCGCGTGGGCGCGGATCTGGTCGAGCGTGTCGAACATCACCCCGCCCGGCGCCTCGTCGAAGCCGTCGTGCCGCGGGGTCTGGGCGTGGCAGACCGAGCAGTGCGTCGCCACGATCGCCATGGCGCGCTGGGGCTCGAGGTCGGCCTGGACCTGGTCGGGGCGCCAGGAGGAGAACCACATCATCACGATGAAGAGCAACGAGGCGGTGGGCAGCTGCCAGCGCACCGCCCAGTCGTGCTTGCCCATGTCGTGGCTGTTGAAGAAGTGGCGCACGATGCCGCCGATGGCCAGGATGAAGGCCACGATCACCCAGTTCGACGGATGCCCGAAGGCCATCGGGTAGTGGTTCGAGACCATCATCGCGATGACCGGCAGCGTCAGGTAGTTGTTGTGGGTCGAGCGCAGCTTGGCGATCTCGCCGTAGCGGGGATCGGGGTCGCCGCCCTGCTTGAGGACCTCGACCACCTTCTTCTGGTTGGGGATGATCACCATGAAGACGTTGCCCGACATCATGGTGGCGATCAGCGCGCCGGTGTGCAGCCAGGCGGCGCGGGCCGAGAAGACCTGCCCGTAGAGCCAGCAGATCAGGACGATGGCCGCGTAGAGCACGGCGAAGAGCAGCGGCGGATTGGCCTTCAGCGGCGACTTGCAGAGCTGGTCGTAGAGGATCCAGCCCACGAAGAGCGAGCCGGCCGAGACCGCGACCGCGAGCCCGACGGGGACGTCGGCGACGGAGCGGTCGATCAGCAGCCCCTCGGCCCCCCACCAGTAGGTGACGGCGAGCATCATGAAGCCGGTCAGCCAGGTGGAGTAGGCCTCCCACTTGTACCAGTGGAGGACGGTCGGCATCTTCTCGGGCGCGACGGAATACTTGCGGATCTGGTAGAAGCCGCCCCCGTGGACGGACCAGCTTTCGCCCTTCACGCCCTTGGGCAGGTCGGGGTCGTGGCGCAGGGAGTAGTCCAGCGCCATGAAGTAGAACGACGATCCGATCCATCCGATGGCGGCGACGATATGCGCGGCGCGGATCAGGAAGCTGATCCAGTCGTGAAATTGCGCCTCCATCGGCCCCATCCCCCGTTGCGGTCTTTATTTCGCGGACGCCGACGTTATCTGCGCAGGACGGCCCCGGCCAAGCCCGTTTCGCGCGTGCCGTGAGCGCTGCGGCGCCGCAGCAAGACGCGCGGGCGGGCCGGCGGCGCGGGCCGCGCCCGATGTCCAGGCCGCCGCGGCGGCCGCGCCCGGTTTCCGACGCCGGTTCCCCCCGGCCGCCCGATGGGCGGCCAGCCAAGGAGACGCCATGTTCGTGTTCGCCCAGCCCCCCGCCGAGATGCCCCGCGACGCCTTCGTCGCGACGTTCGGCGGCGTCTACGAGCATTCGCCTTGGGTGGCGGAGCGCGCCTGGGACCAGGGCCTGGGCGAGGAGACGGCGACCGCCGGGGGGCTGTCGGGCGCGCTGCATGCGCAGGTGACCGCGGCCTCGCACGCGGAGCGGCTGGCGCTGCTGCGCGCGCATCCCGACCTCGCGGGGAAGCTCGCGCTGGCGGGCGGGCTGACGGCCGAGTCGTCGGCCGAGCAGGCGGGCGCCGGCCTCGACCAGTGCACGCCCGAGGAGCTGGCGGAATTCCAGGACCTGAACGCCCGCTACCAGGCGCGCTTCGGCTTCCCCTACATCCTCGCGGTGAAGGGCCGGCGGCGGGAGCAGATCCTGGAGAATTTCCGCGCCCGGGTGGACGAGGAGCCCGAGGCGGAGTTCGAGGAGGCGATCGAGCAGGTGCGCCGCATCGCCCTGCTGCGGCTGGAGGCGATGGCCGGGGACTGAGCGCCGACGGCGGCGGGCCGACGCGGACGTTACGTAACCCCAAGATTTCCAATAGGAATCCCTGTACGTGGCGGACAGGGACCGGTAGGGTGACTCATCTTATGTTCACCTGACGATCAGTCAGGCTGCGTGTGCCGGAGTCGCGTATGCTCGCCCAGACCCAATCCCTCGCCGCCGCCGTTCTGCTCGCCAGCGCGTCCCTCGCCCAGGCGGCGACGGTCTACGACAGCGGCGTGACGCCGGAGGCGGCGACGCTGTCGAGCCCCGCCTACAATGCGTTCTACGAGATCGCGACCGAGTTCTCGCTGGGCGCCGGGTCGAGCATCACCGGCGCGACGCTGGTCGGCTCGGGCGGCACGCCGGGCGCGTTCACGCTGAACTTCTACGCCGACGCCGGGTCCTCGCCCGAGACGACCGCCGCGGCCACCGTGACGGTCAGCGACTGGACCCGGGTCGAGACGACCACGGCCGACCGCTTCGTCTACACGCTCGACTTCTCCGAGATCGTGCTGGCCGCGGGGACCTGGTGGTTCGCGGCCTATGCCGAGACGGCGTGGAACTGGAGCGCGAGCTCGGTCGACGTTCCGGCCACGGTCTACCGCGTGGCGGGCACGTCGTCGTCCTGGACCGCCTACAACGGCTACAACCACGCCTACACGCTGACCAACGGCGACTCGGCCGCGGTGCCCCTGCCCGCCGCCCTCCCCCTGCTGGGCGCGGCGTTGGCGGGGCTGGGCCTGTTCGCGGCGCGCGGCCGGCGCGCCGCCTGATCCGCATGGCCTCCGCGCGCGGAACTTGAAGCCTGCGCGCGACGGGCGCCGCCCGGGCGGACCGACCGCTTCCTTTCGTCGTCGCCCGGGCGGCCGCCCGAATTGAGCGCCCTCACGCGGCCAGCGCCGCGGCCTCCTCGAACAGGATCGCGTGGCGCGCGGCGAGCTCGTGCGGATCGCGCGAGTAGCCTCCGCCGAGCGCCGCCGCCACCGGCAAGCCGCGGCGGCGCAACGTCTCCAGCACCAGCCGGTCGCGCCGGCGCAGCCCGTCGAGGGTGAGCGAGAGGCGGCCCAGGCGGTCCCCCTCCCACGGATCGACGCCCGCGTTGTAGAAGACGAGGTCGGGGGCGGCGCGCTCGACCGCCTCGTCCAGCGCCTCGGCGAGGCGCGCGAGATAGTCGGCGTCGCCCAGCCCGTCCTCCAGCCCCACGTCGAGGTCCGAGACCGCCTTGCGGGCGGGGAAGTTCTTCTGCGCGTGGATCGAGAAGGTGAAGACGCGCGGGTCGCCGGCGAAGATCCAGGCGGTGCCGTCGCCCTGGTGGACGTCGCAGTCGACCACGAGGATGCGCGGAGCCGAGCCCTCGTCCGCCAGCGTCCGGGCCGCGACGGCGACGTCGTTGAAGACGCAGTAGCCCGAGCCGTAGTCGGGCCCCGCGTGGTGCGAGCCCCCGGCCGCGTTCACCGCCAGCCCCCGGTCGAGCGCGAGCCGCGCCGCCAGCAGCGTGCCCGCGGAGGAGAGCTGCGCGCGCCGGGCGACCTCGGGGGTCGAGGGCAGGCCGATGCGCCGCGTCTCCTCGGGGGTCAGGGTGCAGGAGATCACCCGCTCGACATAGCCGATGGCGTGGGCGCCCGCGACCTGGAGCGCCTTGAGCGGGGCGGGCGCGAGCCAGCCCCCCGTCTCCATCAGCCCCCGCGCCTCCAGCGCCTGGCGCAGGTAGTAGTACTTGGACATCGGGAACGGGTGGTTGGGCCGCAGGGCGACCACGTAGTCGGGATGCCAGACGATGGGCAGGCGCATCAGCCGCCCCCCTCCCCGGCCGCGTCGTCGCCGGGCGCGGGCAGCAGGCGGTCGACGACGGCGGCGGCGGCCTCGCGCTCGGCCTCCAGCCGGGCGGAGAGCGCGTCGATGTCGGGCGCCTCGGAGACGCGCAGCAGCGCGGCGATGGGGCCGGGGCCGGCGGCGGCGGGATCGAAGGCGCCGCTGGCCGCGACCCGCAGCGCCTGCAGGAGGCGGGACTGCAGGTCGTGGGCCGAGCGCAGGACGGCGACGTCCCCGGCCTCGAGCCGGCCCCGCGCCTCGAGCGCCTCGAGCGCGCGGGGGGCGGAGGCGGCGCCCAGCGGCAGGTCCGCCTCGCCCTCGCCCGCGGCGGCGAGCAGGCCCGCCTGGGCCACGAACTCGATCTCCATCAGCCCGCCGCGGTGGCGCTTCATCGCCCAGGGGTCGCGGCGCGCGCCCTTGTCGGCCTCGGCGATGCGCGCGCGCATGTCGGCGGCGCCGACCCAGGTCTGGGCGGCGGGACGCGGCAGGCGCAGCGCCTCCTCGACCGCGGCGCGGACGTCGGCCTGGAGGTCGTCTCGCCCCGCGACGGGCCGGGCGCGGGTGAGGGCCATGCGCTCCCAGGTCCAGGCGCGCTCGGCCTGGTAGTCGCGAAAGCCCGAGAGGGAGGTGGCGACCGTGCCCTGCCGGCCCGAGGGGCGCAGGCGCATGTCGATCTCGTAGAGCTCCCCCTCCGCCGTTTTGGCGGTCATCGCCGAGATCAGCGCCTGGGTGAAGCGGGCGAACCAGGCGGGCGAGGAGAGGGGCCTGGGCCCCTCCGAGCTCTCCTGCCCCTGGGCGTCGTAGAGCAGGATCAGGTCGAGGTCGGAGGTCGCGGTCATCTCCCCCGAGCCGAGCCGGCCCATGGCGAGCACCGCCGCCCCCCGGCCCGGGGGCGGACCGTGGCGGCGGGCGAACTGCGCCTCGACGATGGGGAAGAGCGCGCGGATCGCGGCCTCGGCGATGGCCGAGAAGCCCTGCCCGGCCTCCTCGGCGTCGGCGATCCCGCGCAGGAGCTGCACGCCCATGCGGAAGCGCATCTCCTTGGCCCAGGCGCGGGCGGCGTCGAGCTGGCGCTCGTAATCCTCCTCCCGCGACAGCCATTCGCCGAGCTCCGCGGTCAGGGCGTCGGCGTCGCCCAGCGGCTCGAAGAAGTCGGTGGCCAGGATCGCGTCGAGCACGCGGGAGGAGCGGCCGAGCATCTCGGCCAGCCGCGGCGAGGCCGCGCAGATCTCCGCCAGCAGGTCCACCAGCCGGGGGTTCTGCTCGAACAGCGAGAACACCTGCACGCCGGCGGGCAGGTTGGTGAGGAAGCGGTCGAACTGGGCGAGCGCGTCGTCGGGCGAGGCGGCGGCGCCCAGCGCGTCGAGGATGCGGGGTTCGAGGCCGGCCAGCAGCATCCGCGCGCGGGGGGCGCGGGTGGCGGGGATCGCGCCCTGGCGCCAGCGCTCGATGATGCCCTCG
Organism: Albimonas marina; assembly: GCF_029223255.1. GTDB lineage: Bacteria > Pseudomonadota > Alphaproteobacteria > Rhodobacterales > Rhodobacteraceae > Albimonas. The sequence goes on along the minus strand of NZ_JARHUC010000003.1, from coordinate 269,654 downwards.
GCCGTCTCGGGGCGCTGGAAGCCGCGGGAGGCGAGGTCGCCCGCGTCCTCGCGCGCCTCCGGCGGGGGCGCGCCGGGGGGCTGGAAGAACGCCTCGGAGATCTTCGAGACCCGCTCCAGCCGGGCGAGGATGTCGGCCTCGAAGGCGGCGCGGTCCGTCCAGCCGGAGAGGGCGGCGACGCGGTCGCGCGCCTCGGCCGCGGTGGGCATGGTCTGGGTCTGGCGATCCTCGATCATCTGGAGGCGATGCTCCAGCTCGCGATGCGCGACGTAGGCGGCGTCGAGCTCGGCGGCGGCGTCCTCGCCCACCCAGCCGGCCTGGGTCAGGGCGCGCAGGGCGCCGCGGGTGCCGCGGTCGCGCAGGGCGGGGTCCCGGCCGCCGCAGATCAGCTGGCGGGTCTGCACGAAGAACTCGATCTCGCGGATGCCGCCGCGGCCGAGCTTCACGTTGTGGCCGGGCACGTTGATCGCGCCGCCGCCGCCGCGGTGGGCGCGGATGCGCTCGCGGATGTCGTGGGCGTCGCGGATGGCGGCGAAGTCGAGGAAGCGCCGCCACACGAACGGGCGCAGGCGGTTGAGGAAGGCCTCGCCGGCCTCGATGTCGCCGACCGAGGCGCGGGCCTTGATGAAGGCCGCCCGCTCCCAGGTGCGCCCGAGGGATTCGTAGTAGCGCTCGGCCGTCTCCATGCCGATGCACACGGGCGTGACCGAGGGGTCGGGGCGCAGGCGCAGGTCGACGCGGAAGACGTAGCCCTCGCCCGTGGGCTTCGACAGCAGCTGGGAGACGCCCTGCACCACCTTCACCAGGCGCGAGCGGGCCTCGGCGTAGGCGTCGGGGTCGTGGCGGGATTCGTCGAACAGGAAGATCAGGTCGATGTCGGAGGAGTAGTTGAGCTCCCGCGCCCCGCCCTTGCCCATGGCGAGGCCGAAGAGCCCGGCCATGCCCGCCGCGTCGTCGGGATCGAGCTTCAGGCGGCCGCGGGCGAGCTCGTCCGCCAGCAGGCCGCGCAGGGCGCCTTCCACCGCCGCGTCGGCGAAATCCGAGAGCGCGGCGGTGGTGGCGTCGAGGTCCCACACCCCCCCGAGGTCCGCGAGCCCGGTGAGCAGCGCGAGCCGGCGCTTGCCCCGGCGCAGGATGCCGGCGCGCAGGCCGGTGTCGGCCTCGGCCGCGGCGCGGGCGTCGGCGATCAGGGCGGCGAGCGCGGGCTCGGGCGGGCCCTCCAGGGCGTCGGCCAGCCACTCCGCCTCCCGCGAGATCAGGCCGTGGAGGAAGGGGGAGGAGCCGCCGGTCCCCTCGACCAGCGGCCGCAGCTCGGGCGCGTCGAGATGGGCCGCGAGCGCCTCCCACGATTCGCGCCCGCGGGCCGGATCGTGGGCGAGGGGGGCGCGGGTCAGGCGCGCGGCGAAGGGGGCGGCGGAGGCGGAGCCGGGGGTCTGGGCGGTCATGGCGCGCATCCTCCCCGGGCAGGCGGCCAAGTCAACGCGGGAGAGGGCGGCGGCGCCTCGGAGCGGGCGGGAGCGGCGCCCGGGGAAGGTCGGGGCGAGGCGCCTGGCGGGGCGACGCAGGGGCCGCAGGGCGTGCGCCGGGTGGCGAGAGAGCCGCCCCGCGGCGGGGCGCGGCGCGTAGGCGGGCCTTGCGCGTTCGGGGCAGGGGGCGCATCAATAAGGAAACCACACGAAAATATCGGAGGAATCGGACCCGTGCCCCAGATCGCCGCTCCCGACCGCTACCGCTGGGTGGTGGTCTTCGCCGCCGCGGTGATCCTGGCCCTGAGCATGGGGCAGATGGTCAACGGGCTGTCCGTCTTCTTCGTGCCGCTGGAGGCCGAGTTCGGCTGGGCGCGCGGCGACGTGGCGCTGATCAACACCGCGGGCGTGGTGGGGCTGGCGGTCGGCGGGATCGCGATGGGCCAGCTCGCGCCCCGGGTGGGCACGCGGGCGATCAGCGTGTTCGGCGCGGTGGTGATGGGGCTGTGCGTGACCGCGGCTTCCCAGGCGCAGGCGCTGTGGCAGCTCTACGCGCTGTTCCTGGTGGGGGGCGCGCTGGGCGCCGCGGCCTTCTTCGCGCCGCTGATCGCGCTGGTGGGCAACTGGTTCGCGGCCGGCGCGGGCATGGCGCTGGGCATCGCCTCGGCCGGGCAGGCGCTGGGCCAGGGGACCGTGCCGCTGGTCTCGGCGATGATGATCGAGAGCTTCGGCTGGCGCGGGGCCTTCCTGGGCCTGGGGCTCGCGACGCTGGCCGTCTGCGTGCCGCTGTCGCTCCTGATGCGCGAGCCTCCGGTCCCCGCCGGCGGCGCGGGCGCGGGCGGCGCGGACGAGGCGCCGACGCCCCTGCCCCCGCGCCTCGCCACGGTGCTGCTGAGCCTCGCCGTCGTCGGCTGCTGCACGCTGATGTCGGTGCCGCTGATGCACCTCGCCCCCCTGATGCAGGGCTGCGGCCTGGCGGCGACGGATGCGGGGGGCGTGATGGTGACGATGCTGGTCTCGGGCATCGCGGGGCGGCTGTTCTTCGGGCGGCTGTCGGACATGGTGGGCGCGCTGCCGGCCTTCGTCACCGCCTCGCTGTGGCAGACGCTGATGGTCTTCGGCTTCACCCGCTTCGCCACGCTGGAGGGGTTCTACATCTACGCGGTGATCTACGGCTTCGGCTACGCGGGCGTGATGACCGGGGTGCTGACCACGGCGCGGGCGCTGTCGCCGGCGGCCAAGCGCGCCTCGACCACCGGAATCGTGGTGGCCTTCGCCTGGCTGGGCCACGGGCTGGGGGGCTGGCAGGCGGGCGCGCTCTACGACCTGACAGGCGCCTATACCGCGGGCTTCGCGGTGGCGACGGCGGCGGGGGTGATGAACCTCGCGATCCTGACCGGGATGATGGTCTACATCCGCCGCGGCCCCGACCCCGCGCCGGCCTGAGGGCCGCTCAGCCCCCGGCCCGCGCCCCGGCGTTCGCGAGGAAGCCCGCGAGGTCGCCGTAGCCGGTGAAGCGCCGCTGATGCGCGAGGCCGAGGCGGGCGGCGGCCTCCTGCGCCTTCGCGTCGAGCTCCGCGTCCTCGATCTGGGCGAGATGCACCAGCGTCGTGTAGTGGCCGAAGATCATGTCGCGCAGCTCGGGGTGGCGGTCGAGGCCCATGGGCTTCCACACGAAGGCGTCGAACTGCCGGACCAGGAAGTCGGTCAGGTAGAAGCAGGTCATCTCGGCGTCGCCGCGGGCGGCGAAGGTCTCGTTCCCGTCGAAGAAGCTGTAGCAGTGGGGGCCGGGGATCATCTCGACCCCCAGCTCTGCGCAGCGTTTCTCCAGCAGCCCGCCGGTGCCGCAGTCGGCGTAGACGACCTTGACCGCGTCGAAGCGGCCGCGGGCGCGCTCGACCTCCCGCGCGACGGCGTCGGGGATCAGGTCGGGGCGCAGGTGCAGCTGGGCCGGCAGGCACTTGAGGTCGAGGTGGCTCCAGCCGTTAAGGCGGATCAGCGCCAGGATCTCGCGCGCCAGCGCCCCGCAGGCGATCAGGCGCACGCGCCCCAGGTCGGGGCCGAGGCCGGGACCGGGCGCCTCGGCGGGGACCGAGAGCCCCTCGCGGGTCAGCGTCTCGTCGTCCGGCTCGGGGAGCGGGGCGGGCGTCGTCTCGGTCATCCCTTCCTCCGTGCGGCGTAGCCGATGCGCCCGGCGGGGAGCGGCAGGTCCCCCCAGCGGTCGAGGGCGCGCGCGTCGAACCCGGCGTGGTCGAGGGCGGCGACCACCGCCTCGGGCGGGCGCAGCGCCAGGCGGTGGCGGGTGCGGCGCAGGCGGGGGACGCCGTGGACGCGCCGCTCGGTCTCGATGTCGCGCACCAGCGCGCCGCCCTCCATGCGCTGATCGAGGCGCAGGCGCCAGCCCTGCCCCGCCTCCTCCTGCGGGCCCAGCGGGGTCTCGGGGCCCGGCAGGTCGAAGATCAGCCAGGCGCCGGGGCGCAGGATCTCGCCCGCGCGGCGCGCCACGACGTCGAGCGCGGGACGCCCGTCGCGGTCGAGATAGGCCAGCGCCTCGCCGAGGCCGGTGACGAGGTCGACCGAGGGCATCGGGGCGCGGGCGGCGTCCGCCTTCGCGGGCCGCAGGCCGCGGTCCTGGGCGAGGGCCACGCAGGCGGGCGAGAGGTCGAGCCCGGTGACCCGGAACCCCGCGTCCTGCGCCCGCGCCATCCAGCGCCCGTCCCCGCAGCCGAGGTCGTGGAGCGCGGGGTTGCGCCCGCTGCCCACCGCCGCCGCCCGGCCCATGGCGATCAGCCAGGGCAGGCCCGCGTCGGCGCGGGGCGAGATCGCCTCGGCCTGGATGGCCGCCAGGTCCTCGTCGAAGAGGCCCGGCAGATCGAGCGGCGCGGCGGACATCGGCCTAGCGCTCCTGGCGCGGGCGGGGGGCGGGGCGGAGGGGGCCGGAGGGCCGGCGGGCGAGGGCGGAGGGGGGCAAGGCGGGGCGCGGGATTCGAGGGGCGGGGCCGGTGGACGGGACGACGAAGCCGAAGGATCGCACGGCGCGGCGGCGAAATCGCGGCGCGAACGTGGAGGCTCGCCGGGCCGGGTCACAAGGTCGTGGGGCGACGGCGCCCGTCGGGCCGGGAACGCGACGGCCCGCGACGCGGTGGGCGTCGCGGGCCGGGGCGCGGGGGCCCGGCGGAGGCGGGACCTGCGCGCGTTCCGCCGCGGAGGCAGAACGGCGGGGGCGGCCGGGCGCCGCCGGGCGCTGGCGGCGCGGGCGATCAGCCCGCGGTCACCTGGTTGTGCTTGCGCGCGGCGATCAGCTTCTTGGCGGTCTCGACCGCCACGGCCGCGTCGCGGCAGTAGGCGTCGGCGCCGATGGCCTTGCCGAACTCCTCGTTCAGGGGCGCGCCGCCCACTAGCACGATGTACTGGTCGCGGATCCCCTTCTCCTTCAGCTGGTCGATGACGACCTTCATGTAGGGCATGGTGGTGGTCAGCAGCGCGGACATGCCCAGGATCGCGGCCTCCTCGCGCTCCAGCGCCTCGATATAGGCCTCGACGGCGTTGTTGATGCCGAGGTCGACCACGTCGAAGCCCGCGCCTTCCATCATCATCGACACGAGGTTCTTGCCGATGTCGTGGATGTCGCCCTTCACCGTGCCGATCACCATCGTGCCCATCTTGGGGGCGCCGGTCTCGGCCAGCAGGGGGCGCAGGATGCCCATGCCGGTCTTCATGGCGTTGGCGGCGAGCAGCACCTCGGGCACGAACAGGATGCCGTCGCGGAAGTCGTCGCCGACCACCTTCATGCCGGCGACCAGCGCCTCGGTCAGGACCTTGTAGGGGGCCCACCCGCGCTCGAGCAGGATGTTCGTCCCCTCGGCGATCTCGTCCTTGAGACCGTCGTAGAGGTCGTCGTGCATCTGCTGGACGAGCTCTTCGTCGTCGAGCTCGGAAAGGACGATGTCGTCGTCTTCGTCCGCCATGGCCGGGCCTTTCTGCGTCTGGGCGCGCCGGAGACCCGAGGCTGGGGTCCGGGGCGCCGCGCGTCGCGTTCGTTGCGGGGCACGATAGAACGCTTGCGCAACCTGTGCACGGCGGAAACGCGACGCAATGTCCGCGTCCCGCGTCGTCGTCGCCGCATCGCGGAGGCCTTCGGGCCCCGCCGCGGGACGCGGGGGAGATCAGCCGCCTGCGGCCTCCGCCTCGGCCAGCGCGCGCAGGCGCCCGACCATGGCGCGCAGGCCGTTGGAGCGCTGGGAGCTGAGATGCTCGGTCAGCCCGAGGCGGGCGAACTGGGCCTGGGCGTCGGTGGCCAGGATCTCGGCCGCGGTGCGCCCGGAGTAGAGCGCGCGCAGCACCGCGATCAGGCCGCGCACGATCAGCGCGTCCGAATCCCCGTCGAAATGCAGGCGGCGGGGCGCGCCCTCCTCGATGCGGGGGACGATCCAGACCTGGCTGGCGCAGCCGTCGACCTTGGTCTCGGGGCCCTTCAGCGCGTCGTCGAGGGGGGGCATCTTCTTGCCCAGGTCGATGACGTAGCCGTAGCGGTCCTCCCAGTCCTCGAGGAACTCGAAGTCGGCGGCGATGTCTTCGAAGGCCTGCGGGGGGGCTTCGGTCATGGCGATCTCCTGCTCGGGGCCTCACGTAGACCGCCCCGCACGGGGCCGCAACACCCTGTGAGGCGCGGAAGGGGCCGGGGCGGCCCTCGCGTCCGCTGCGCGGCCGCCTCGCCCCGCCCGGCCGTCCCCGTCGGGAGCAGGTCGGGCGAGGGCCGGCGATCGGGCGAGGGGCGCGGCGGATGGGCCGAGGATCCGGCGGGAGCCGCGGACGGCGGGGCCCGGCCGCTGTGCCACGGGCGCGCGCGGGGCGGCGGGGACGCGGCGGAAACGGGGGCGGGCCTTTCCTTTCGGGCCGCGCTGTGGCGTGATGCGCGCCGCCGCGGGACCGCGGCCGGACAGGCGCGCCGGCGCAGGGCGGCGGCGCGCGAGGAATGCAACACGGGGACGACGACGATGGTTCAGCGGCGAGCTTCGCGCGGATGGGCACGGGGACGGGCGGCCGCGCCGCTGGCGTTTGCGGCGGCGGCGCTGGCGCTGTCGGGCTGCGGCCTGTGGGAGGACGAGGCCGCCGTCGCCGACGCGCCCTCCGCCCCCCCGCAGTCGGGCGCGCCGGGGGTCGAGGGGCCGCGGCTGAACTACCTGCCCGCGGCCGGCGTCGAGTCGCTCGAGATCGGGCAGATCTACCGCGGGCGGCTGCTGACCGCGCACGGGTACGCCCCCGCCACCGGCTGGTTCCGCGCGACGCTGCAGCCCCGCAACGGCGGGCGGCCGGGCCCCGACGGGTTCCTGGAATACGACCTGGTCGGCGCGCCGCCGGAGCTGAACGGCGGCGAGCCAGGCGCCCCCGCCCGCCAGCCGCTGCGCGCGGACCTCGCGATCCCCTCCTCGGCGCTCGCCGGGGTGCAGGGGGTGCGGGTGCATGCGGGCGGCCAGGCGGTGGCGATGCGCGTCTCGGCCGCGTCGCCGGAGCCCTCGCAGACCACCGGGCCGCGCACGCCGGCCGTCTTCACCCCCGTGGCGCCGACCCGCGCCGGCGGCTCGCAGCCCGCCTCGGGCGGCGGCCTGTCGATGCCGCGCATCGGCGGCTGAGCGGAGGGGGCCGCGCGCCCTGCCCCGCCCCCGGCCCCGCGCCCCCCGTCGAGACGCCCGCCCCTCGCCCGCGAGGGGGACGGCCGGGCGGGGCGATGCGGCCGCGAAGCGGACGCGAGGGCCGCCCGCGCCGGAGACGGGCTCGGAATCTCGCAGGCACGATGCGAAACGGGCGGGGACGGCCATCGCCATCCCCGCCCGTTTCATCTCCGGACGTCCGCTGCCCGCGCCCCCGCAGGGGCCGCAGGGGTCAGTCGTCGAACTCGACGATCTCGATGTCCGCCCCGTTGGCGCTGAGCGCGATCTCGCCGCGCTTGAGCTGCAGGGCGAGCTCGCCGAAGGCCTTGCGCCGCCAGCCCGAGAGGGCGGGCACGTCGGGCTCGTCCTCGGCCGCGATCTGGCTGAGCTCCTCGGAGGAGGCGAGCAGCTTCGGCGCCACGCCCAGAGCCTCGGCGCGGCTTTTCAGCAGCACTTTCAGCAGGTCGATCAGCGCCTCGGACCCCTTGCGCGAGGCCTTAGGCGCCTCCCGCTCGGGCGTCTCGTCCTCGGGCGTCTCGAGGCCCTTGGCCACGGCCGCCAGGATCTCCTTCGCGACGTCGCCCTTGCGGGCCTCGCGCTGCAGGAAGCGGGAGCGCTGGAGCTCGTCCATCGAGGTCGGGCGCGCCGAGGCGATCTCGAGCAGCGCGTCGTCCTTCATCAGGCGCGAGCGGGGCACGTCGCGCTCCTGCGCCTTGGACTCGCGCCATTCCGCGAGCGCGGCGGCCACCGCCAGGAACCGAGGCGAGGAGGAGCGGGTCTTCAGCCGCTTCCACGCCTCCGTCGGCTCGTTGCGGTAGGTGGCGGGGTCGGTCAGCACCGCCATCTCCTCGCCCACCCAGGGGCCGCGGCCCGAATCCCGAAGCTCCTGCTCGAGGTGCTCGTAGATGCGGCGCAGGTGGGTGACGTCGGCGATCGCGTAGTTCAGCTGCTTGTCCGACAGCGGCCGCGCGGCCCAGTCGGTGAAGCGGGAGCTCTTGTCGAGGCCCTGCTTGCAGATCTTGCGCACCAGCGTCTCGTAGCCGACCTGGTCGCCGTAGCCGCAGACCATCGCCGCCACCTGGGTGTCGAACAGCGGCTCGGGGATCAGGTCGCCCAGCTTCCAGAAGATCTCCAGGTCCTGGCGCGCGGCGTGGAACACCTTCACCACGGAGGTGTTCTTCATCAGCTCGAACAGCGGACCGAGGTCCAGGTCCGTCCCGATCGGGTCGATGATCGCCGCGGTCTCGTCGCCGGAGCCGGGATAGGCCACCTGCACCAGGCACAGCTGGGGCCAGTAGGTCCGCTCGCGCAGGAACTCGGTGTCGACGGTGACGTAGGGGTGCTTGGCGCAGCGCTCGCAGAAGTCGGCGAGCGTCGATGTGTCCTTGATGACGTTCATGAGCGAGGCCGGTCGTCCTCCGGGAGCAGGCGGGGCGCGGTCATCGCGCCCGGGATGTCCCGCGCTATAGCCCCAACGCGCGCGGTTTAACAAGCGCGACCGACCGTGCGGTCGGTTGCAGGCGGAAAGGGTCCGTCCCTGGACGCAGGGCGGCGGACGCGGTCACAGCGCCTCGAACGCCGCGGCCGCGTGGGCGACGAGGGCGGCGTCGCCGGGATTCAGCGCCTCGATCCGGGCGCGCAGGGCGGGGTCGAGGCTCTCGATCCCCGGCTTGCCCTTGGTGCGGCGGACGTGGCCCAGCGGGGGGAAGTCGATCCCCAGCTTCTCCCCGATCCGCTCCACGAAGCGGTCGATCTGGGGGAGGGCGGCGGCGAGCCACAGCCGATCGTCCACCGCGCGGCGGGCGGCGTCGAGGTCAGGGCGCCCGCCCGCGAGCTGCCGGCACTGGTAATCGTGCTGGTAGACCTCGGGGCGCGCCTCGATCGCGGCGACGAAGTCGGGCAGCTCGAGGTCGTATAGCCGATGGTCGAGACAGTCCGAGCGCGCCCGGTCGCGCTTACCGCGCATGAAGGCGTGGTCCGACAGGAACCGCTCGGCCGGGTCGCGCAGGATGGTGATGTAGTGGCGCGGGCGCGGGGAGGGCGGCTCCTGCCCCAGGATCATGTGGGCGCCGTAGAAGGGCTGGTCCTCGACCAGGTGGACGGGGCGCCCGGCCAGGCGGCGGCCCAGGATCTCGAGATCCTCGCGCAGGTTGATCGCGGCGCGGCGCAGGGGGCCGTGCAGCGCCAGCAGCCCGCTCTCGGACCGCTCGGCCGAGCCCCAGGGCGTGCGCATCGGCGCATGCGCCCCCAGCCCCTGCATCAGCGAGGCCGCCAGCGCCGTTCCCGCCGTCTTGCGGATGTGCACGAAGACGATCTGGTCGGTCGCGGGGTTCGGCGTGACCTGGTGGTAGAGCATGGGGTCTCCGGGCGGCGGGGCGGGTCCGAGCGTGCTTAGGTCATTCGCCCCCGCGCTTCCAGATCGGGGCGCGTGCCGGGGCGGGCGCCCTGCCCGGCTCCCCGCCTGCGCAGGCGCAGGCTCAGGACGTCACGGGATAGCCGAGCGCGCCGAGGTCTATCCCGATGCGCCGGGAGACGCGGGCGTTGGAGGCGGCGTACTGGTCGCCGATGGCCGCGGCCACCACCGCCTTGTGGCGGGCCGAGCCGCGCTTGCCGCCTAGGCTGCGCGCGAGCTGGTCGACCTTGTAGGCGACGGAGTTGGGCGTCCACTTCGATTTCCGTCCCTTGGGTCGGGCGCGCTGGAAGCGGCTATCTTGTGGGTGGAGCATGTTCAACAACCGCAGGGCCGTGCGGCCCGCTCCGCCCAGAGCCTCATTCGTGCGTGTCGCGGCGATGTCGGGGCGGGGGCGGTGATCTCGGCGCCGATGAAGGCCGACAGACGCGCCATCGCCTCCGTCGGATTGCGGGTCATCCACTCCATCGGCAGCATCAGCACCCGGCCCGCGCCGAAGAGGCCCTCGTAGAGGTCGAGCAGCCGGTCGTAGTCGTAATAGGCGCGTTCGAGGATCGGGCGAAGGGCGCCCTTGTCATCGCCGGGATCCACGAACTCCTCGATCGGGCTCGAGTACCCGTAGCGGAGATACTGGCCGTACATCGAGTCGATCACCGCCTTCTGCTCGCGGATGGTCACCAGGATGCGGGCCCTGGGGAAGGCCTCGGCCATGCGCAGGGCGGCGACCTCGCGATCGAAGCGGTGGTGGAACGGGTAGCCCGAGAGGGTCTCGTCGGTGACGATCAGCGGCAGGCCCGTTTCCTCCGACCGCTCCAGCCAGGGGGAGAGGCGCGCGCGGGCGCGGCGCGGATCGAAATCGCCCCAGGCGGGGCGCAGGAACGCCTCGTGCGTCGCGGGGAAGTCGAAGCAGTAGACGAGCTCTTCGCCGTCCTTGGGCCCCAGCACCACGTCCTGCAGCCAGGTGGTCGCGGTCTTGTGCGGGCCGACGTGGATAAGCGGCTCAGCCTGCGCGAAGCGCACATCGCGGTCGTGATCGCCCGTCGTTTCAGTCGCGGCAGTGTCGCCGCGCCCGACGCCCATTACGTCGGCATCCTCATCGTCCGTCCCCTTGAATCCACCCCAAAATCGCTGGTGCGACCCTAGGAGATTCTGAACGCGAAGGCGAGCGCGGGGCCCGCCCTGCGGCCCCGCGCCCCTCCCCCGACGGACCGCCCCAAGCCCGGAAAGACGGGAGGCGCGCCGCCCCCCCCACGCGCCCTTCGTCACGGTCCGGCCGCGAGCCTGGCTCAGTCGCGCGGGATCACCCGCAGGCCGAGCTCGCGCAGCTGCTCGTTGGTGGCGGGCGAGGGGGCCTGCATCATCAGGTCCTCGGCGCGCTGGTTCATCGGGAACATGATGACCTCGCGGATGTTCTCCGCCCCGGCCAGCAGCATCACGATGCGGTCCACGCCCGGCGCGATGCCGCCGTGCGGGGGCGCGCCGAACTTGAAGGCCGAGAGCATGCCGCCGAAGTGGTCGTCCACGAACTTCTGGTCGTGGCCGACGATCTCGAAGGCCTTGTACATGATCTCGGGCTTGTGGTTCCGGATCGCGCCGGAGCTGAGCTCGACGCCGTTGCACACGATGTCGTACTGGTAGCCCAGCACGTCGAGCGGGTTCATCTTCTCCAGCGCCTCGAGCCCGCCCTGGGGCATCGAGAACGGGTTGTGGGAAAAGTCGAGCGCGCCGGTGTCGGGGTCCTTCTCGTACATCGGGAAGTCGACGATCCAGGCGAGCTTGAACTCGTTCTTCCAGTCGTCGTTGGGCTGCAGGTCGGCCCAGATCGCATTGCGCGCGCGCCCCGCGACGTCGACGAACTTCGAGGGCTCGCCGGCGAGGAAGAAGGCCGCATCGCCCAGGCCCAGGCCCAGCTGCTGCCGGATCGCCTCGGTCCGCTCCGGCCCGATGTTCTTGGCGAGCGGGCCGGCGCCGACGGTCTGGCCCTCCTCCTCGCGCCAGAAGATGTAGCCCATGCCCGGCAGGCCTTCCTTCTGCGCCCAGGAGTTCATCCGGTCGCAGAACTTGCGGGAGCCGCCGCCCGGCGCCGGGATCGCGCGGACCTCGTTCCCGTCCTGCTCGACGATCTTGGCGAAGATCGCGAAGCCGGAGTCGCGGAAGTGCTCGGAGACGATCTGCATCTCGATCGGGTTGCGCAGGTCGGGCTTGTCGGAGCCGTACTTCAGCATCGACTCGGCGTAGGGGATCCGCGGGAACACCTTGGAGACGGGGCGGCCGCCGCCGAACTCCTCGAAGACGCCGCGCATCACCGGCTCGATGGCCTGGAAGACGTCCTCCTGCTCGACGAAGCTCATCTCGATGTCGAGCTGGTAGAACTCGCCGGGGGAGCGGTCGGCGCGGGGGTCCTCGTCGCGGAAGCACGGCGCGATCTGGAAGTAGCGGTCGAAGCCCGCGACCATGATCAGCTGCTTGAACTGCTGGGGGGCCTGCGGGAGGGCGTAGAACTTGCCCGGATGCAGGCGCGAAGGCACCAAGAAGTCGCGCGCGCCCTCGGGCGAGGAGGCGGTCAGGATCGGCGTCTGGTACTCGAGAAAGCCCTGGTCGGTCATCGAGCGGCGCAGCCAGGAGATCACCTTCGAGCGCAGGACGATGTTGGCGTGCAGCTTCTCCCGGCGCAGGTCGAGGAAGCGATACCGCAGGCGGGTCTCCTCGGGGTATTCCTGCTCGCCGAAGACGGGCAGCGGCAGCTCGCCGGCCTCGCCCAGCACCTCGATGTCGCGGACGTAGACCTCGATGTCGCCGGTGTCGAGCTTGGGGTTGCGCAGGTCCTCGGCGCGGGCCTTCACGACGCCGTCGATGCGGATCACCCACTCGGCGCGCACCTTCTCGACGTCCTTGAACACCGGGCTGTCGGGATCGCAGAGCACCTGGGTGATGCCGTAGTGGTCGCGCAGGTCGATGAACAGCACGCCCCCGTGATCTCGCACGCGATGCACCCAGCCGGAGAGACGCACGTCGTGGCCGACATGCTCGGCCCGGAGCGCGGCGCAGGTGTGGGAGCGGTAGGCGTGCATGATCATCCCCTCGGGAGGCGTCGGAAGCGGTCGGAAGTCGGCGAGGGGCTTCCACTTCCCGGGGCGCGATGTCAAGGGCGAGGGGCGCGCCGGGCGCGAGGCGGCGTCTCGCCCGCCTCTGGACGCCGGGCTGCGCCTGCGCGAAGAGATCCGCCGACATCCGGCAGGAGACACGCCCATGGACATGACGCGCCGCCACGTTTTCAACGGCAACCCGATGGAGGAGATCGCGGGCTTCAGCCGCGCGGTGCGGGTGGGGCCGTGGGTCTCGGTCGGGGGCACGGCGCCGGTGGGGCCGGACGGGAAGACGGTGGGCGTGGGCGACGTCGCCGCGCAGACCCGCCGCTGCTACGAGATCGCCGAGGCGGCGCTGAAGGTGGCCGGCGCATCGATGGCCGACGTGGTGCGCACGCGCCTGCTGCTGGTGGACATCGCCGACTGGAAGACGGCGACGATGGTGCGCCGGGAGTTCTGCGGCGAGGCGAAGCCGGTCGAGACGATCATGGCCGTCTCCGCCTTCGTGAACCCCGAGTGGCTGGTCGAGATCGAGGTCGACGCCCTGATCGCCGACCGCCCCTGAGGCCCGCGCCCGCCCGCTGCCCCACCAGGCGCCCCTCCGCCCCAAGCCCCGCCGCGAGCGCCTGTTCTTCGGAGCCGTCCGTCGCTGATGCCGTAAAGAGCGAGTCGGCGGGAGGGGTCAGGGATCGCGAAGCGACCCCGCGCTCCGCGCGGGGCTTGTCCTTGACCCCTCCCGCCGACTCGCTCAGGCATCTTCAGCGACGGACGGCTGCGAAGGACAGGCGCGGCCCTGTTCTTGGGTGGGTTCCCGAAGCGAAAAAGCCCCCGCGGAACGCGGGGGCCCTGAGGCCCGCAAGGGCCGAGGCGAAAGGAATGCCCGCGTCAGCGGGCGCCGCTCGATCGGCGGCTCAGAAGAACGCCTGCAGCCCGGTCTGCGCCCGGCCGAGGATCAGCGCGTGCACGTCGTGCGCCCCTTCGTAGGTGTTCACCGTCTCCAGGTTCATCGCGTGGCGCATCACGTGGTACTCGGCCGAGATGCCGTTGCCGCCGTGCATGTCCCGGGCCATCCGCGCGATGTCCAGCGCCTTGCCGCAGTTGTTGCGCTTGATGATCGAGATCATCTCCGGCGCCGCCATCGCCCGGTCCATCAGACGCCCCACGCGCAGGGCCGCCTGCAGGCCCAGCGCGATCTCGGTCTGCATGTCCGCGAGCTTCTTCTGGAACAGCTGCGTGTTCGCCAGCGGCCGGTTGAACTGCTTGCGGTCGAGCCCGTACTGGCGCGCCCGGAACCAGCAGTCCTCCGCCGCCCCCATCACCCCCCAGGCGATGCCGTAGCGGGCGCGGTTGAGGCAGCCGAAGGGGCCCGTCAGCCCCTCGACGTTGGGCAGCAGCGCGTCCTCGCCGACCTCGACCCCCTGCATGGAGATCGAGCCGGTGATCGAGGCGCGAAGGCTCAGCTTCTGCTCGATCTTCGGCGCGCTCAGGCCCTTCATCCCCTTCTCGAGCACGAAGCCGCGGATCTTGCCGCCGTGGGCGTCGGACTTCGCCCAGACCACGAAGACGTCGGCGAAGGGCGCGTTCGAGATCCACATCTTCTCGCCGGTCAGCCGGTAGCCGCCGTCGATCTTCTCGGCGCGGGTCTTCATGCCGCCGGGGTCGGAGCCCGCCTCCGGCTCGGTCAGCCCGAAGCAGCCGATCAGCGTGCCGGCGGCGAGGCCGGGCAGGTACTTCCTGCGCTGCTCCTCGGAGCCGTAGGCGTAGATCGGGTACATCACCAGGGAGGACTGCACCGACATCATCGAGCGGTAGCCCGAATCCACCCGCTCGACCTCGCGCGCAATCAGGCCGTAGCTTACGTAGCCCGCGCCGATCCCGCCGTATTCCTCGGGGATGGTGGAGCCGAGCAGGCCCATCTCGCCCATCTCGGCGAAGATCTCGGGCTCCGAGGTCTCCTCGAGGAAGGCCTTGGTCACGCGGGTCGCCAGCTTCTCCTGCGCGAAGGCGTGGGCGGCGTCCATCAGCGCGCGCTCGTCCTCCTCCAGCTGGTCGGCCAGCAGGAACGGGTCCTCCCACACGAACGACGCCTGCGACGGGCGGTCCTTGGGCTTCAGCTTCGCGCTCATGGCGTCCTCCTCCCCGCGCCGTTCGCCGTCCGGCGCGGAGGGGGCGGGCGCCTCCGCGCGTCGGTTGGGCGAAGCGTTACCCCAGCCGGGCGCGGATGCAAACCGCGCCGGGCCTGCGGGGCGCGCGGAAACCCTGCACGCGGTTGTGAGCGGAGGCCTGCGGAGCTATAGGTTCCGCAACCGTCGCGCGCGGACTTTCGGCGCGCGCCCGGCCGCCTGTCGCCGCGGCGGCGCCGGCCGACACCCGAGACCTGCAGGACGCCCATGACCGACAAGCTCAGCCAGTTCCTCGCGACCCGCCCCTGGATCCTCGCCGACGGAGCCACGGGCACCAACCTCTTCGCGCTGGGGCTGGAGCATGGCGAGGCGCCGGAGCGCTGGAACCTCGAGGAGACCGCCAAGGTGAAGGCGCACTACCGCTCCTTCATCGACGCGGGCTCGGACCTGGTGCTGACCAACACCTTCGGGGGCACCGCCAACCGCCTGAAGCTGCACCAGATGCAGGACCAGGTGCACGAGATCAACGCCGCCGCCGCGCGCCTGCTGAAGGAGGCGATCGCGGAGTCCGGGCGCGACGTGATCTGCGCGGGCGACGTGGGCCCCACCGGCGACCTGTTCCAGCCCGTAGGCCCCCTGAGCTTCGAAGACGGCGTCGCCGCGTTCGAGGCGCAGATGCAGGGCCTCAAGGACGGCGGCGCGGACGTGCTGTGGGTCGAGACCATGTCCTCCGAGGAGGAGTACAAGGCCGCGCTGGAGGCCGCGCACCGCGTGGGCATGCCGGTGGTCGGGACCATGTCCTTCGACACCAACGGGCGCACCATGATGGGCGTGACGCCCAAGCGCCTGGCGGCGCTGGCGCACGAGTGCGACCACGACCACGCCCCGATGGCCTACGGCGGCAACTGCGGCACCGGCGCCCCGGACCTGCTGGTGGGGATCATCTCGGCGGCGGACGAGATCCGCGAGGGCGACGTGATCGTCACCAAGGCCAACTGCGGCATCCCCGAGTACGTGGACGGCGCGATCCGCTACTCGGGCACGCCGGAGCTGATGGCGGACTACGCCTGCCTCGCGCGCGACCTGGGCGTGCGGATCATCGGCGGCTGCTGCGGCACCCAGCCGGGCCATGTCGCCGCGATGCGCCAGGCGCTGGAGACGGTGGCCCCGGGTCCCCGCCCCTCGGTCGAGGACGTGATCGCCAAGCTGGGCGCGACCACCGGCTCGACCCTGGACCTTCTGAACGACGACGCAGGCGCGGCCCCCAAGCGCAGCGGCGGCCGGCGGCGTCGCGCGGGCTGAGCCCGGATCCGCGGACGGAACGACAGACGGCGCTCCACAGGGGGCGCCGTTTGCATTCGGGCCCTTGGCGCAGGCCTCGCCGAGCGCCGCGAGCCTGACGGCAGCCCACGAGACCAACGCCGACGCGGCGCCTGCCCCCGGCTAGTTTCGGTTGAGGCCGGTTTCCACGTTGCGAGTGTCCAGGACGTCCTTCCAGTAGCTCTCGCGCGCGATGACCATGGCGTCATCTATCCGCGCGTCATGATGTTCGAGCAAGGTGAAGCGGAAGTTCTTCCGGCAATAGTCGAGGCTGTGATCGGCCACGATGGCGCGCAGCTCGACGTTGCCGCCATGGCCGCCGTCGACATAGGCGCGCCATCGCGACCAGACGCCCTCGTCGCCATAGGCCGAGCCGACATAGCGCCGTTTCGTCCGCGTGTCGGTGATCAGGTAGACGCCCTTCACATGGGCCAGCGCCGTCGCCCAGTCCTGACGGCCGTGATGGACAAGCGATTCCAGCTCCTCGAAGCTGAGATTGACGGCGGCGTAGCCGGGGAAATCGCGGCCGGTGTAGGTCTCGGCCAGGATCTCGTGCACGACGAACTGGTCGTAGTGGTTTTCGAGGTTCAACCGGGTTCCGCGGCCGCGATGCACACGGTGGAGCTTCAGTCGGCCCACGACCGGGCGCAGCGCGTCGGAGAGCTCGACGTCATAGCTTCGCGCACCGCCATCCGGCCGCTCGACGATGCCGCGAACCCTCCAGATCCCGCCGAACATCCAGAGATCGGGCTGACCGGGCATCTGCGCCAGCGCGAAGATCCAGCGGCGGTTGAAGGCGTTCTTGCCGGGATACCAGGCCTGCCAGGTCCGCCACTCGTCCAAACTGCGCGCCAGCACGCGCAGCGGCTGCTCGCGCTGGTTGAAGCGGGCGAAATGCACCTTGAAATCCCTGAGCGACTCCGGTCGCCAGATGTCGGACAACATCAACTGCATCGTCATCGCCGACCCCTTCCCCGGTCGCAGGCCACCGACATGGGATAGGCGATCGCGGAGAGACCGCGAAACGAAAACGCCCGCCCCGGCGAGGGCCGGGGCGGGCGTGTTCAGGTCAGGAGGCCGGGGCGCGCGGCCGCCGGCCCGGCGGCGATCAGCCGACCAGCTCGAGGCCCGAGAAGAAGAAGGCGATCTCGATGGCCGCGTTCTCGGCCGAGTCGGAGCCGTGGACCGAGTTCTCGCCGATCGACAGCGCGAAGGCCTTGCGCACGGTGCCCTCGGCGGCCTCGGCCGGGTTGGTGGCGCCCATCACTTCGCGGTTGCGCGCGACGGCGGACTCGCCCTCGAGCACCTGCACCACGACCGGGGCCGAGGCCATGAACTCGCACAGCTCGCCGTAGAAGGGGCGCTCGGCGTGGACGGCGTAGAACTGGCCGGCCTGGGCCGGGGTCAGCTGGATCCGCTTCTGGGCGACGATGCGCAGGCCGGCATCCTCGAACATCTTGTTGATCGCGCCCGTGAGGTTGCGGGCGGTCGCGTCCGGCTTGATGATGGACAGCGTGCGCTCGACGGCCATGGGTGGTCCTCTCGTCAGGAGATCGGGGTCGGAGGGGCCGCGCAACCGCGCGCGGGCCCCGCAAAAGGCGCGCGCTCGGTAGCATGGGAGACCGGACCATGAAAGCGCATTTCGCGAGCTTCGCGCGCTACAACGCTTGGGCGAATCGTCGCCTCTACGCCGCCGCGTCGCAGATCGACGACGCCCAGCGCCGCTCGGACCAGGGGGCGTTCTTCAAGTCCCTGCACGGCACGCTCAATCACCTGCTGGTCACCGACGTGATCTGGATGGCCCGCCTGCGCGGGATCCCGGGGCCGTCGTGGACGCTCGACCACGTGGCCCACGACGACTTCGAGGAGCTGCGCGCCGCGCGCGAGGCGCAGGACGCCGACATCGTGCAGTGGATCGACGCCCTGCCCGAGTCGGACATCCTGGCCACCACCCTCTCCTACACCCGCGTCTCGTCGCCCGAGCCCATCGTCCAGCCGATGGCCGAGGCGCTGGCGCATGTCTTCAACCACCAGACCCATCACAGGGGGCATTGCCACATGATCCTGACCCGGCTGACCGGAACGGCGCCCGAGCTCGACCTGCTCTTCTACCAGCGCGAAGCGAAGGCGGCGGCATGAGCGACATCCGCCCCCCCGTTTGGTTCGAGGACCTGACGCCCGGAACCGTGATCAAGACCGCCGGCGCCACGCTGACCGAGGGCCAGATCATCGAGTTCGCGATGCGCTGGGACCCGCAGCCCTTCCACATCGACGTCGAGGCGGCGAAGGGCTCGATGTTCGGCGGGCTGGCGGCCTCGGGCTTCCACACGATGCTGACGGCCTTCCGGCTGCTGCACGCGACGAACTTCATGTATCCCGCGGGCCAGGGCTCGGGCGGGATGGAGGCGCTGCGCTGGCTTATCCCGGTGCGTCCCGGCGACACGATCCGCATGGAGTGCCACGTGACCGACGCACGGGTGCTGAAGTCGAAGCCGCACATGGGCGTGTGCAGCTTCCGCTACGACGTGTTCAACCAGAAGGACGAGCTGGTGATGGACTGGAAGGCCTCGGCCTTCTACCTGCGCCGGCCCGAAAACCGGCCGGAGGCCGCGGCGGCGGGCTGAGGCGGCGAGCCGAGGCGCGCGCGGCGCGCCCGGTCTCCCTCCCGCTCCGGCGCCCGGCGTCGGGGCGGGCGTCGGCGGTCGTCGGGACGGCGCGTCCTGCGGCGCGCCGCGGCGGCCGCCTCAGCCGCGGTCGCGGCAGACGGCGGGGGTGCGGATCGCGGCCGGCTTCCGGTCGGCGGCGAACAGGGCGCGGACCTTGGCGAGGGAATGCGCGTCGGTCTCGACCAGGAGGTCGGAGTAGGTGGCGGCGACGTCGGCCATCGCCCGGCGGGCGCGCTCGGCCTCGGGCCGGTCGGCGCTGAGGCGGGCCACGTCGGCCATGAACGCCGCGATCTGGCCCGCCACGAAGCCGGCGGCGTCGACCGCCTCCTCCGGGGGCAGACGGTAGAGCTCGGCCAGCGCCTCGAAGACGGCGTCTTCATGCATCGACCTTTGGTCCGGACCGTTCGCGTATCCCTGGCTGTCGTCGGCGCGCATGGCCTTGCCCCCTGTGGCTTGCGACGAGTGCTGCGGCGAAGTGTAACTTCGGTCAGCCATGCGGCAAGTTGAATTTCGTTATCTTTCATAAGTCTGTAAGTTTCATCGCGAAAGCGTCAGCGGTTCGTGAACGCCGCTCGTCCGCCGTCGGCTCTTCGCGCCGGCGTCCTCGGGCGCGCTTGTCGGAGTCGCGCGGGGCGTCGGCCGCGCTTTCGCGGCGCCGCGGCATACGCCCCTTCCCCCGGGGCCCGGCCTGCGGTATCCGCGGCCCCATGATCGCAATCCGCAACATCGACTTCGCCATCGCCGGCCGCCCCCTGCTCGAGGGCGCCTCCGCCACGATTCCGCTGGGCCACAAGGTGGGGCTGGTGGGTCGCAACGGCACGGGCAAGACCACGCTGTTCCGCCTGATCCGCGGAGAGCTGCACCCCGACGGCGGCGAGATCGAGGTCGGCCGCGGCCTGCGCCTGGGCGGCGTCGCGCAGGAAGCCCCGGCGAGCGAGCTGTCGCTCTTGCAGACCGTGCTCGACGCCGACGAGGAGCGCGCGGCGCTTCTGGCGGAGTCCGAGACCTCGACCGACCCGCTGCGCATCGCCGAGGCGCAGGAGCGGCTGGTCGCCATCGACAGCCACACCGCCGAGGCCCGCGCCAGCGCGATCCTGCGGGGCCTTGGCTTCGACGCCGAGGCGCAGGCGCGGCCCTGCTCGGAATATTCCGGCGGCTGGCGGATGCGCGTGGCGCTGGCGGCGGTGCTGTTCTCGCGCCCCGACATCCTGCTGCTGGACGAGCCCACGAACTACCTCGACCTCGAGGGCTCGATCTGGCTGGAGAACTTCCTCGCGACCTGCCCGGCGACGGTGGTGGTGATCTCCCACGACCGGGGCCTGCTGAACCGGGCGGTGAACCACATCCTGCACCTGGATCGGAAGACGCTGACCCTCTACGGCGGCGGCTACGACCAGTTCGAGGAGGTGCGCCGCCTGAAGATGGAGCAGACGGCGGCGGCGGCGGAGAAGCGCGCCAAGGCCCGCGCCCACATGCAGAGCTTCGTGGACCGGTTCCGCGCCAAGGCCTCGAAGGCCAAGCAGGCGCAGAGCCGGATCAAGATGCTGGAGAAGATGACCCCGATCGAGTTCCAGGCGGATTCGGACGTGGCCCCCTTCTCCTTCCCCTCCCCGGCCGAGCTGCCGCCGCCGCTGATGCAGGCCGAGGGCGCGAGCCTGGGCTATGACGGGCGCGCGGTGCTGCGCAACCTGACCTTCCGCATCGACCAGGACGACCGAATCGCCCTGCTGGGCGCGAACGGCCAGGGCAAGTCGACGCTCGCCAAGCTGATCTCCGGCCGGTTGCCGCCGATGGAGGGATCCTGGCGCTGCTCCCGCGGCATGAAGGTGGGCTTCTTCGCGCAGCACCAGCTGGACGAGCTGGTGCCCGGCGAGACGCCGATCCAGCACGTGCAGCGGCTGCTGCCGGATGCGCCGCAGGGCAAGCTGCGCGCGATCCTGGCGCGGGGCGGCATCGGGGCCGACATCGCGGCCAACCCGGTCGAGCGGCTGTCGGGCGGGCAGAAGGCGCGGCTGCTGATGCTGCTCGCCGCCTGGGACGCGCCGCATGTGCTGGTGCTCGACGAGCCGACCAACCACCTCGACATCGAGAGCCGCGAGGCGCTGGCCCAGGCGCTGGCGGAATACGAGGGCGCGGTGATCCTGATCTCCCACGACCCCCACCTGGTGGAGGCCGTCGCCGACCGGCTGTGGCTGGTCAAGGACGGCCGGGTGAAGGCCTACGACGGGGACATGGAGGACTATCGCCGCCTGCTGCTGGCCGAGCGCGGCGGCGGCGGGCGGCTTGCGAGCCAGGCCGAGAAGCGCGAGGCGCGCGAAGCGAAGGAAGCGGCGAAGGAGGCCGCGAAGCCCCGCCGCTCCCAGGCCGAGCTGCGCCGGGCGCTCGCACCCCTGAAGGCCGAGGTCGCGAAATGCGAGGAGCGCATCGCCAAGCTCGAGGCGATGCGCGGCAAGATCGACGCCCGCCTGATGGACCCGGAGTTCTACATGAAATCCGCGCCCGGCGAGGCCGAGGCCCTGCAGCGCAAGCGCGCCGAGATCGTGGCCGCGATGGAGAAGGCCGAGGCCCTGTGGGTGAAGGCGCAGGAGCGGCTCGACGCGGAGGAGGCCGCGGCCTAGCTCATCCGCCGGGGGGATCGCCGGACAGGAGGCCCCGATGGCGCGATCGAGCATCAAGGACCAGAGCACCTACGAAGCCCTGCGCGAGGAGGGCGCGAGCAAGGAGAAGGCGGCGCGCATCGCCAACGCGAAGGCCGCCGGCGACAAGCCCTCGGCCAGGGGCGGCAAGGCGCCGCCCTACGAGGACTGGACCGTGGACGAGCTGAGGGCGCGGGCGCGCGAGCTCGACGTCTCCGGCCGCTCGACGATGAAGAAGGCCGAGCTGATCGAGGCGCTGCGCAGCCGCTGAGCGCGGCGGCGGCGGCCGGCGCGGGTCCGGCCCGGCGCCCCGGGCGACCCGCGCCGCGGGCGGAACGGTCCGGCCGGGCGCGCGGGCGACGCGGCGCCCGGGGCCCGGGGCGCGCCCGTCAGCTCTTGGCGTCGAGGCCGGTGGTCTCCGAGGGCGGGGCGAAGACGTCGAGGGCGACCGAATCCTCCAGCGCCTCGATGGCATGGGGCACGCCGCCGGGCAGGTGCAGCAGGTCGCCGGGGCCGACCTCGTAGACCGTGGTCTCGCCCGGATGGCCCACCGTCAGGCGCAGGCGGCCCGAGAGCACGATGGTGAACTGCTCGTTGGGGTGGCTGTGGGGCGGCAGCGACAGGCCCTTCTCGACGATCGCGTGCTGGATCATCGCCTGTTCGCCCGAGATCCGGCGCAGCGTCGCGCCCGCGATGGGCGTCAGCGCCGGCAGCGCCTCGAACACGCGCTTGAGACCTTGCATTCCGATCCTCCCCTGTCCCTCGCCGCCGCGTCGCGGGTGCGCGCCGCCGCGGGGGGCCAAGTCTATGCCCCCGCGGCCGCCCGCGGAAGCGTGGGGATCGCGGGCCGGGCGGGCGCCTGCGCGCCATCGCGCGCAGCGCGCTTGCCTTCGGGCGCCGCGCACCCGACATTCTCCCGCATGGACGCATTCGACGGCATCGCGCTGGAGCGCCTGGTCTACCTGGTCCTGCTTCTGGCGGTGGTCGTCACGGGCGTGGCCACGGTCTATCGCGGGCGGATGGGGACGGGGCTGCGCGACGCGCTGCTGTGGGGGCTGATCTTCATCGGCTTCGTCGCCGTCTACGGGTTGCGCGAGGATCTGGCGGCCTCGTTCTCCTCGGCGCCCTCGCGGGTGACCTCGGCGGGCGAGATCGTGGCCCCGCGCAGCCCCGACGGGCATTTCCGGGTGCGCGCCGAGGTCAACGACGTCGACATCGTGTTCATGGTCGACACCGGCGCCTCGGGCGTGGTGCTGACCGCCGCCGACGCCCGGCGCGCGGGCTTCGACCCGGGGGACCTCGTCTATTCCGGCCGCGCCAAGACCGCCAACGGCGAGGTGCGCCTGGCCCCGATCCGGCTGGAGCGTCTGCGCCTGGGCGACGTCGAGGCGCAGCGCTTCCGCGCCTCGGTCTCGGAGGGGGACCTGTTCTCCTCCCTGATGGGGATGGATTTCCTCGAGCGCTTCTCCCGCGTGACGGTGGAGGGCGACCGGATGACGCTCACGCCCTGATCCCCCACGGCCGGGCGAGCCCGGCGCCCGGAGGCGCCGGGGCCCGGCCGCGCGCTCAGCCGAGGCGGGAGAGCTCCGGCAGCAGCCGGCCGTCGCGGGCGATGCGGCGGCCGTTCTTCCACACCTCGCGGCCCCCGGGGGCGCCGGCGACCGCCTCGGGCACGTGGGCGGCGGGGATGGTGACGAAATCGGCCGCGGCGCCCGCGCGCAGGCCGTAGTCGGTCAGGCCCAGGACCTTCGCGCCCGCCTCGGTGACGATGTCGAAGGCGGCGGCGAGCTCGGCGTCGGTCCTTAAGCCGGAGCGGTAGCCGATCATCTGCGCCCGCCCCAGCATGTCGCCGTCGCCGTAGGGGGACCAGCTGTCGCGGATGTTGTCGCAGCCCGACCAGACCGTCGCCCCCGCCTCGCGCAGGATCGCGACGGGCGGGAAGCCGTGCGCGCCGGGGGCGGTGGTCATGATCGCCACCCCCGCCGCGGCCAGCCGGTCGGCCGCCTTGCGCTGGGCGCCCGGATCGACGTCGCCCAGTCCGTAGGCGTGGGAGACGCCGACGCGCCCCTGCATCCCGGCGGCGACGGTGCGCTCGCAGATCCGCTCGATCTCGAAGACGCCGAGCGTGCCGTGGTCGTGCAGGTGGATGTCGATGGGGGCGCCGCGCCGCTCGGCGATCTCGAATACGACGTTCAGGTGCCCCTCGACGTCGCGGTCGAAGGTGGCGGGGTCGAGCCCGCCGACCACGTCGCAGCCCATGCCCATCGCCTCGTCCATCATCTCGGCCACGCCGGGCGAGTGCAGGATGCCGTTCTGGGGGAAGGCGCAGAGCTGGAGGTCGATGAGGCCGGCGTATTCCTCGCGCACCGCGAGCAGCGTCTCGACGTGGCCCAGGCCGACGGTCAGGTCGATCATCACGTGGCTGCGCATGCGGGTCGAGCCCTGCGCGAGGCAGAGCTCGAGCTGGTTGCGCGCGCGCACGGCCAGCGGCGCGGCCTCGGCCAGGTTCTCGTGCTGGAAGGCCACGCGCTCGTGGACGTCGAAGCCGTCGGTGCAGGGCTTGTAGGGGAACCAGGCGTCGCCCCAGAAGGAGGTGTCGAGGTGGATGTGCCCCTCGACGAAGCCCGGCGCGACGAGGCGGCCGCCGACGTCCGCCGTCTCGCCCGCCTGCGGACGGGGCGCGCCCGGGGGCAGGATCGCCTCGATCCGCCCGCCGCTCACGGCGATGGCGGCGGCGCGGGTCCCGTCGGGGAGCAGGGCGTTTTCGATGAGCAGGTCGGTCACGGAGGGGCTCCGGCGGCTGGGAGGAAGGGCGGGCGCCACGCTAGAGGGAAGCCGCGGGAGAGGGAACCGGGAGGAGCGGCGGCGGCGTCCCGCGGCGGGAGCGCCGCGTCGACCCGCGCGCCCGGCCGACGCCCTGAGCCCGCGGCGCGCGGCGGAGGTCGGCGCCCGGCCCCCCGGTCGCCGGTCGGAGACGCCGGCGCCAGGCGACCCCGCCCGCCCCGCGCCGCGGGCGGAAGCTGCGGGCGGGGCGCGACGGCCGACGCGGCGCCTGCGTCGTCGGGGAGAGGGCGCCGCGCGGCCAAGCGGACGGCCGCGCCTGCGCCGGGCGCTCAGACGGCGAGGCCGAGGCCGGTCAGGTGGCGCGCGCCCTCGGGCAGGTCGGCGCGGTCCTTGAGCTCGAGGATCAGGCGGGCCTCGGGGGCGTGGGCCGCGAGCGCCTCGAACAGCGGCGCCCAGGCGATGCGGCCGCGGCCGGGCGCCCAGTGGCGGTCGCCGGCCCCGTCGACGTCCTGCAGGTGCACGTGGCGAAGCCGCGCGCCGGCGGCGAGGACGTGGAAGTCCACCGGCCGCCCGCCGCGGGCGACATGGGCATACTCGGCGTGGCCGGTGTCGAGCGAGACCCAGGCCGGCCCCGGCGCCAGCGCGTCGACCAGCGCGACGCGGTCGGCGGGGTCGAGGTCCTCGACGTTCTCGATCACCAGCTCCACGCCCAGCTCCTCGGCGCGCGCCAGCACCGGGGCCAGCAGCTCGGCGGCGCGCGCGATCAGCCCCTCGCGCCCGCCGGGCATCAGGGGGAGGTTGTCGTGGTGCCAGGCGGAGAAGGGCGAGTGGGCGACCATCTGCGTCGCCCCCAGCCGCCCCGCCGCCTCCAGCCCCTGCAGCAGGCGGCGGCGGGCGAAGTCGCGGGCCTCGGGGTCGAAGGCGGCGAGGTTCACGTCGAAGAAGGGCCCGTGGATGCCCAGGCGCCCGGACCAACCGTCGAGCGCCTTCATCGCGGCCGCGACCAGCGGCGCGGGATCCTCGAGCGCGGCGGGCAGGAACCAGTCCTGGATCTCGAGGTCGCGGTCGCGCTCGCGCAGCCAGTCGACGTGGTCGGGGATCTCGGCCGTCATCATCGCGGCCCCGAGGACGAGGGTCATGGCGCAGGCTCCTGGGATTCGGGTGGGCGCAGTGTGGCGGATTTCGCGGGCGGATATCGACGCCGTTGCGCGACGGGCGGATGACGCGGGCGCGACGATCCGGCGACGGGGCGGCGCGGCGCGGGACGCGAGACGGAGCGCAGGCCGGGGGCCGGGAGAGAGTCGGCGCAGGTCGCGCCGCCTGCGCCGGAGCGGGGAGCTCAGAGGGGGCGAGCGCCGCGGGAGACGACGCTGCGGGGCGTGGAGATGCGCAGGGGGCCAGGGGGCCGCGGAGGCGTCCGGCGGCTCAGGCGCCGCCGCCGCTCTCGGCGCGCTTCACCCAGCGGCCGCCGTCCCGGGCCCAGTAGACGGCCTTCATGCCGGTCGAGGAGACCTCGCGCCAGGCGGCGCGGGCGCGGTCCTTGGCGGGGGCGTCGGCGTCGTCGAACATCAGCACCACGCGCTCGAAGTTCGCGAACTCCGGCACGTCGGGGGCGGCGCCGTCGACCAGCATCAGCACGTCGGGGCGGTTGGGCGTCTCGCGTCCCGCGGTGAGGTAGATGGGCTGGGCCTCGGCGTAGCCGTCCTCGGGGGCGCCATGGGGGAGGAAGGACTCCTCGCGCCAGACCCACAGGTGGCGGTTCAGCGCCGAGACCCGCGCCGTCGAGCCCGCGCGCACGCAGACCCGCCAGCCGCGGGAGAGGCACTTCTCGAGGATGTCGGGGGCCGCCGCCTCGAGCGCGATGTCGGTCAGGTGGTAGAACCAGGCCTCGGCCATCCTCGGTCCGCCTTCTCGATCTTCGCCGCGCGGGGCGCCCCGGACGGCGGGGGCCGGCCGGGCGCGTCGTTCGTTGCGGGCCGGCCGGGCGCTCCGCCAGATGCAGGCCGGCCGGGCGCTCCGTCAGATGCGGGCTGGCCGGGCTCGACAGGCCCGGCGCGGTCGAGGGGGGCTCGACGCCCCCCGGGACCACCGCCCTGCCCCGGAGGGCGGGGCCTCAGCGCTTCTCGCGCCCCTTCACCAGCGCGTCCACCGCCCGCACGCCCCAGCCGGTCGCGCCGCGAGGGGCGAGGTCGGTGGCCTCGGAGAGGAGCGCCACGCCGGCGATGTCGACGTGGATCCACGGCACCTCGTCCTTGACGAAGCGCTTGAGGAACTGGGCCGCGGTGATCGAGCCCGCGGGCCGGCCGCCGGTGTTCTTGATGTCGGCGAGGCGCGACTTGATCTGCTTGTCGAAGGCGGGGTCCATCGGCATCCGCCAGGCCTTCTCGCCCGCCGCCCTCGCCGCCGCGCCGAATTCCTCGGCGAAGGCGTCGTCGTTGGCGAAATAGCCCGCGTACTGGTGGCCCAGCGCGATGATCATCGCGCCCGTCAGGGTCGCGAAGTTCATCATCACCGCGGGCTTGAACCGCTCCTGCGCGTACCAGAGCACGTCGGCGAGGACGAGGCGGCCCTCGGCGTCGGTGTTGATCACCTCGATCGTGTCGCCCTTCATCGACTTCACGATGTCGCCGGGGCGCTGCGCCTTGCCGTCGGGCATGTTCTCGACGAGGCCCACGAGGCCGACCACGTTGGCCTTGGCGCCGCGCAGGGCCAGGGCGCGCATCACGCCCGCCACCACGCCGGCGCCGCCCATGTCCATGGTCATCTCTTCCATGCCGCCCGCGGGCTTGAGCGAGATGCCGCCGGTGTCGAAGACCACGCCCTTGCCGACGAGGGCCACGGGGGCTTCGTCCCCGCCGCCCTTCCACTGCATGACCACGACCTTGGAGGGCTGGCAGGAGCCTTCGCCCACGCCCAGCAGCGCACGCATGCCGAGGCTCTTGAGGTCGGCCTCCTCGAGGATCTCGACCTCCAGCCCCAGTTCGCCCATGGCGGCGAGGCGGGCGGCGAACTCCTCGGTGCCGAGCACATTGGCGGGCTCGTTGACCAGGTCGCGGGTGAAGAACACGCCCTCGGCCACCGCCATGTCGTCGCGCGCGGCGCGGGAGACCTTCTCGGGCGCGTCGGCGTAGATCGTGGCCTCGCCGCGCACGGCCTTGTCGTCCTCGCCCGTCTTGTAGACGTCGAACGTGTAGCCGCGCAGCGCCAGGCCGAAGGCCACGGCGGCGGCGATCTCGGGCGCGCCGGTTCCGCCGGCGAAGATCGAGACGCCCTTCTTCGCGGCCTTGCCCGCGACGGCGGCGGCGATCGCGCCGCCCGCCTTGCGCGCGTCCTCGACCGAGGGCTCGGCCCCCAGCGAGACCAGCAGCAGCGCGTCGGCGGCGAGCCCGGCGGGGGCGGGGAAGCGGATCATGTCGCCGGGCTTGCCCTTCCACTCGGCGGCGGCGACGGCGCGGGTCAGGCCGCCCGACAGGGCGGCGTCGGCGGCCTGGGCGGCGGGGGTGAGGCCCTCGGGGCCCAGCGCCAGAACCACGACGGTTCCGCCTGCGGCGGCCAGGGCGCCTTCTTCCTCGGTCTCGAACTCGATCTCGATCGGCGCGCTCATCTTCGGCCCTCCCCGGCGCTTCTTGCGATGACGTCGCCCCAGACCTAGCCCCGGGCGCGTCCGCTTGCCAGCGCCGCGGGGTCGCGGCGCGACGTCGCTGCGGGAGAGGGCGCCCGCCGTCGCGCAGGCGCCGCGTCGGCCGTCCCGTGGGACGCCTCCGCCCCGCCCGCGGCGCGCGGCGGGCGTCGGCGTCCGGGGCGGGCGGGGGCGGCGGGACCCGGTCGCCCCGGGCGGCGAGGCCGGGACGCGCCGCGGGCGGGGGGCCGGCCACGAGCGCGACGGGCGACGCGGCGCCTGCGCGACGGCTGGGACCGGCGCCCGTCGGCCGCAGGGGCCGCGGGACCTCCGGCGAGCCCCTGCGCGCGGCGCCGATCACGGACCGGGGGCGGGGCGTGATCGCGGGTCGCTTGCCTCCGTCCCGCGGGCGACGCATGTTCGCGCCCATGCGTGGAACCGCTTCCCGATACGTGATCTCCCAGATCCTCGGGCCCTTCGGGCTCTTCTCCCTCGTGCTGCTGGGGCTGGTCTGGCTGACCCAGTCGCTGCGGGTGATCGAGACGGTGGTCGCCTCGGGCCAGTCGGCGGCGGTGTTCCTGCAGTTCGCGGCCCTGCTGCTGCCGGTGGTGATCTCGATGATCCTGCCGGTCGCGGCCTTCGCCGCGGCGCTCTACGCGCTGAACCGGATGTTCCAGGATTCGGAGGTCGTGGTGCTGATGGCCGCGGGCATGTCGCGCCTGCGCCTCGCGCGGCCCGTGTTCCTCTTCGGCCTGCTGGTGATGGCGGCGATGGCGGTCGTCACCCTCTACCTGATGCCCACCGCCAGCCGGGAGCTGCGCGACCGCATGGCCGAGGCCGGCGCCGACGTCGCCGGCGCCCTGCTGCGGGAGGGCGAGTTCCTCAACCCCGCCGACGACGTCACCGTCTACGTGCGCCGCGCGGGGCGCGACGGGCAGATGGCGGGGCTGTTCGTGCAGGACGACCGCGACGACGACGCGCGGGCGACCTACACCGCCCAGCGCGCCGCCCTTGTGCGCACCGAGGCGGGGCCGCGCCTGGTGATGTTCGAGGGCGCGGTGCAGCGCTACGACCGCGAGCAGCGCACCCTCTCGGTCCTCGCCTTCGACAAGCTGGTCTACGACCTCGCGCCGCTGATGCAGACGGGCGACTCGCGGCGGCTGAAGCCGTCGGAGTACTATTTCTTCGACCTGATCGCCCCGAGCGTGGCGATGCTGGACGGGCGCGAGCCCGACGAGTTCGTGGCCGAGGGGCATGAGCAGCTCTCGGCCCCGCTCTACGCCGTGGCGCTGCCGCTGATCGCCATGGCGGCCCTGCTGGGGCCGGGCTTCCGGCGGCGCGGCTACGGCAAGCGGCTGGCGGCGGGGGTGGCGCTGGCGGCGCTGTGCCGGCTGCTGGGGGTGGCGGCGAAGTCGGCGACCTCCTCCTTCCTGATGGCCTGGCCGCTGATGTACCTGGTCCCCCTGCTGGGGGCGGCGCTGGCGCTGCTGGTGCTGTGGCGCGGCCTGCCCAAGCGGCGCGGGCAGATGCCGGCCGAGGCCCCCCTGCCCGGCCCGGAGGCGTCATGATCGGCACGCTCTCGCTCTACGTCATGCGGCGCTTCGTGGGGGCCTTCGTCGCGGCCTTCTCGGCGGTGCTGCTGCTGGTGGTGATGGTCGACCTGGTGGAGCAGATGCGCCGCTCCGCCGGCACCTCGACCAGCTTCGAGCAGGTGCTGGAGCTGTCGCTGCTGCACGCGCCCTCGCTGATGATGGAGATCCTGCCGTTCCTGACGCTGATCGCGGCGCTGACCTGCTTCGCCCGCCTCGCCCGGTCGTCGGAGCTGGTGGTGACGCGGGCGGCGGGCGTCTCGGTCTGGCGGCTGATCGCGCCGGCGGTGGGGGCGGCGGCGCTGGGGGGCGTGCTGGCCTTCTCGGTGCTCGACCCGCTCTCGGCCGGGCTGCTGCAGCGGTTCGAGCGGCAGGAGGCGCGCTGGATCAAGGACCGCGCGAGCCTGCTGTCCGTCTCCGGAAACGGGCTGTGGCTGCGCCAGGCGAGCGGCGAGGGGCAGACCGTGGTCCACGCCCAGCGCGCCAACGGCGACGGCACGCTGCTGTGGCGCGTCACGCTGTTCCGCTTCGCCGCGGGCGACCGGCTGACCGCGCGGGTGGAGGCGGCGCGCGCGGTGCTCGAGCCCGGGCGCTGGGTCCTCTACGACGTGCGGGAGTGGGACCTCGACCAGTCGGCGGCGCCCGCGCGGGGCGCGCCGGGCGACCTCGACTCCGTCCCCGCCATGGGCTGGACCGACCTCGAGCAGCTGACCCTGCCCACCGACCTGACCCGCGCCCAGATCCTGGAGAGCTTCGCCTCCCCCGGCACGATCTCGTTCTGGGCGCTGCCCGGCTTCATCAAGGGGCTGGAGGCGGCCGGCGTCTCGGCCGCGCGTCACCGGATGCACTGGCAGGCGCAGCTGGCGCTGCCGCTGCTGCTGCCGGCGATGGTGCTGATCGGGGCGGCCTTCTCGATGCGCCACGTGCGATTCGGCGGCCTGGGGCTGATGGCGCTGGGGGCGATCGGCACGGGGCTGGCCTATTTCTTCCTCGCCAACGTGACCCAGGCCTTCGGCGGATCGGGGGCGATCGCGGCCCCGCTGGCGGCCTGGATCCCGCCGGTCGCGATGACGTTGCTCGCCCTCGGCTTGCTCCTGCATCTTGAGGACGGCTAAAGGAGGGGGGCGGCCGGCCCAGCCCGGCGACCGATCCGGAGTTCCCGACCCCGTGCCGTCCCGCGACACCCTGAGCGACCGTCCCGCCCCGCGCGCCCGCCGCCGTTCCGCGCGCAAGGCGCGCGGCGCCCTTCTGGCCGCGACGCTGCTGCCCCCCGCGCTGGCGCTGGCCGCGCCCGCCGGGCCGGCGCAGGCCCAGGGCTCGCTGTCGGAGATGGTGGCGGCCCAGCCGAACCAGGGGCCCGTCTCGCTGGTCGCCGACCGGGTCGAATACGACAACGCCGCCAACACCCTGACCGCCGAGGGCAACGTCGAGGTCTATTACGGCGAGCGGACGCTGACCGCCTCGCGCATCGTCTACATGCGCGAATTCGACCGCCTGACCGCCGACGGCCCCATCGTGCTGCGCGGGCCGGAGGGGGCGACGATCCTTGCCTCGACCGCCGAGCTCGACACCCAGCTGCGCAACGGCATCATCCAGGGCGCCCAGGCGGTGATGCAGGAGAACCTGAAGTTCGCCGCCAACGAGGGCCGGCGCATCGACGGGCGCTACAATGTGCTGACCCGGGCGGTGTTCTCGCCCTGCCTCGTCTGCCCCGAGGATCCCACGCCCCTGTGGCGCATCCGCGCGAGCCGCATCGTCCACGACGAGGAGGCGCGCACCGTCCACTACGAGGACGCGACCTTCGACGTCCTCGGCGTGCCGGTGGCCTGGACCCCCTACTTCCGCCACCCCGACCCGACGCTGGAGCGCGCCTCGGGCCTGCTGCCGCCGGAATACCTGCAGAACTCGAACTTCGGCTATGCGCTGAAGGTCCCCTACTACTGGGTGATCGACGAGCAGACCGACGCCACCATCACGCCCTACGCGATGACCGACGACGGGCTGATCGTCGAGGGCGAGTTCCGCCGGGCCTTCCAGCGCGGGTCGCTGGCGCTGCAGGGCTCGGTGACCCAGCAGGACTACGACGGGTCGGACGACTGGCGGGGGCACATCTTCGGCCAGGGCCTCTACCGGCTGACCGAGCTCGACGGCGGGGGGATCGAGGCGGGCTTCTCGCTCCAGCAGGCCTCCGACGACGGCTACCTGCGCCGTTACGAGTTCACCAACGACGACCGGCTGGAGTCCGAGGCCTTCGTGCGCGGCTCGGACGCGAAGGGCTGGGGCGAGGTCTCGCTGGTCCGCTTCCAGTCGCTGCGCGACAACGAGCCCTTCGGCCAGATCCCCATGGCGCTGCCCGTCTTCGAGGGGCGGCGCGTGTGGGACGGGCCGATGGGCACGCAGCTGGGCATGTCGCTGTCGGGCTATGCGCTGAAGCGCACCGACGGCCAGGACACGGTGCACGGCTTCGGGCGCGTCGACGTCGAGCGGCAGTGGCTGACCGACAGCGGCGTGCAGCTGACCGCCTTCGGCGCGATCCGCGGCGACGTCTGGCGGCTGAACGACGAGGCCCCGGGCGTGCCGGACGAGGAGCAGCGCCTCGCGCCCCTCGCCGCGCTCGACGCGCGCTATCCGCTGATCCGGCGCGACGAGGGGGGCGACCTGCTCTCCCCCCTGCTGGGGCCCGGCGCCGCGACGCATGTGCTGGAGCCGATCGTGCAGGGTGTGGCCGCGCCCTATTTCTCCGACGTCCCGCCCTTCCCGGACGAGGACAGCCAGGTGGTCGAGTTCGACGAGACCTCGCTGTTCGACGTGCGCCGCCATGCCGGCTACGACGGGTTCGAGGAGGGGCCGCGCCTGAACGTGGGCCTGCGCTATGCGCGCGTCGGCGACGACGGCTCGCGCCTCGCGGCCGCGGCGGGGCGGGTGTTCCGGCCCAAGGAGATCGGCTCCTTCCCCCAGGGGGTGGGCCTGAACAAGCGCGAATCCGACTGGGTGGGCGCCTGGGCGCTGGAGATCCCGGACCTCGTGAAGCTCGCCCACCGGGTGCGCGTGGGCGACGACCTGGACCTCAACCGCAACGAGGTCTACGGCTCGCTGGACTTCGGGCGGCTGGAGCTGGCGGGCTCCTACGTGTGGCTGGCGCAGGACGCGGTGACCACCATCGACCGGCACGAGGTCGCGGCCGAGGCGCGCCTCGCCGTCTCGCGCAACTGGTACGTGGGCGGCGAGCTGCAGCGCGACCTGCAGAACGAGCGCTGGGTCGAGACCGAGGCGCTGGTGGGCTACGCCAACGAGTGCGTCGACGTGGCCTTCTACGTCGGGCGGCACTTCACCTCGACCGTGGACGTGCCCGCCTCGACCTATTTCGGCGCGCGGGTGAACCTGTGGGCGCTGGGCGGAGCGGGCGCGCCGGGACCGAAGGCCGGGGCCTGCGCGCCGGTGTTCGACACCGCCGGGCCGCTTTCGGGCGGCGTCAAGTAGACCGTCGCGGGCCCATGCGGGCTGGACTGGCGCGCCCGGCTGCGGCAAGGGTGGCGCATGGCTGAGGAACCCCGAATGACGACCACTACGACCCGCCCCCGCGGCGCCGCGCGCGCTCTGCTGGCCGGCTTCGTCGCCGCGCTGGCGCTGGTTTGCGCCGGCGCGCCGCAGGCCACGGCCCAGTCGGCCCCCGACGCCTTCGCCGCGGCGGCCTTCGTCAACGGCAAGGCGGTGACCAATTTCGACGTCGAGCAGCGCCAGAAGCTGATCGCGCTTGCCGGCGCCGGCTCCTCCGACCGGGAGACGGCGCTGCAGTCGGTGATCGACGATCGCCTGAAGCGCGGCGCGGCCGACGCCGCCGGCGTCTCCGTCGCGCCCGAGGAGGTGGAGGCCGCGCTGGGCCGTTTCGCCGCCTCGCTGGGGGTGAACGGGCCGGCCGCGCTCGAAACCCGCCTGCGCCGGGCCGGCATCTCGCTGCCCATCGCGCGGGAGTTCGTGGAGACCGAGCTGCTGTGGTCGGCCGTGGTGCGCCGCGACTTCCTGCCCGGCGCGCAGGTGACCGAGGCCGAGGTCGACGCCGAGATCGAGGCCGCGGGCCTGGACAAGACCGTCGACTACTCGATGGGCGAGATCGCGGTGCCCGACGAGGGCGATCCGGTCGGCAAGCGCGCCGAGGTCCAGAAATGGGTCGAGGAGCTGCGCGCCGGCGCGGACTTCGAGGCGATGGCCCGCGCGCGCAGCCGCTCGCGCACCGCGGCGCAGGGCGGGCGGATCGGCTGGGTGCCGGCTTCGCAGCTGCCGCCGGCGCTGACCTCGATCCTCGCCCAGCTGCCCGTCGGCGGCGTCACCGACGCGCTGACCGCGCAGGGCGCGGTGGTGGTGCTGAAAGTGTTCGACCGCCGCGAGACCCCGCGCGAGATCACCCCCGAGGACCGCGAGCAGGTGCGCGCCCAGATGCTGGAGCGTCGCCTGGCCCGCCAGGCCGAGGGGCGCCTGCAGCAGCTGCGCGCCCGGGCCTATGTCGAGCGGCGCTGACCCCGCGCCGGGGGGCGAGCCGTCCCCCGCGGCCGGGGGCGATGCTTCGGTCCCGCCGCTGGCGCTGACCTGCGGCGACCCCGCCGGCATCTGCGCCGAGATCGCCGCCGGCGCCTGGTCGCGCCTGCGCGGCGCCGCGCCGATGTTCCTGCTGGGCGACGCCGACCACGCCGCCGCCCACGGCCCCGTGCACCGCATCGCGGCGCCCGAGGAGGCGACGGCCGAGCTCTGCGCCCACGCCCTGCCCGTCCTGCATCGTCCTCTGGCCGTGCCGCCTCTTCCTGGGCGCCCCGCGCCCGAGAACGCGCCGATGGTCGTCGCCGCGATCGAGGAGGCCGTCGCCCTGTCGCGCGCCGGCCGCGCGGGCGGGGTGGTGACCTGCCCGATCAACAAGAAAGCGCTCTACGACGGCGCCGGCTTCGCCTTTCCGGGACATACCGAGTTCCTCGCCGCGCTGGCGGGCGTCGCCCGGCCGGTGATGATGCTGGCGGGGCCGCAGCTGCGCGTGGTTCCGGTGACCATCCACATCGCCCTTTCCGCCGTGCCCGCCGCCCTGACGCCGGAGCTGCTGGAGGAGACGATCCGCATCACGCACGCGGGCCTCGTCCAGGACTTCGCCCTGCCCCGCCCCCGCATCGCCGTGACCGGCCTCAACCCCCACGCGGGCGAGGGCGGCGCGATGGGGCGCGAGGAGATCGAGGTGATCGCCCCGGTGCTGGAGCGGCTGCGGGCCGAGGGCTTCGACCTCGCCGGCCCCCTGCCCGCCGACACGATGTTCCATGAGCGGGCGCGGGCGCGCTACGACGCGGCGGTATGCATGTATCACGACCAGGCGCTGATCCCGATCAAGGCGCTGGACTTCGACCGCGGGGTGAACGTGACGCTGGGCCTGCCCTTCGTGCGCACCTCGCCCGACCACGGCACCGCCTACGACATCGCCGGCCAGGGGCTGGCGGACCCGACCTCGCTGGTCGAGGCGATCCGGCTGGCCGCCTCGATGGCCGCGGCGCGGATGGGGGCGGGGGCGTGAGCGGCTCGCCCGACGGGCTGCCGCCGCTGCGCGAGGTGATCGCGACGCACGGGCTGGCGGCGAAAAAGAGCCTCGGCCAGAACTTCCTGCTCGACCTCAACCTCACCCGCCGCATCGCCCGCGCCGCCGGGCCGCTGGAGGGGGTGGAGGTGTTCGAGGTCGGCCCCGGCCCCGGCGGCCTGACCCGCGCCCTGCTGATCGAGGGCGCGGCCCGCGTGGTGGCGGTGGAGCGCGATCCCCGCTGCCTGCCGGCGCTGGCCGAGGTGACCGCGGCCCATGGCGGGCGGCTGGAGGTGATCGAGGGCGACGCGCTGAAGGTGCAGGCCGCCGAGATCATGCGCGCGCCCTGGCGGGTGGTCGCGAACCTGCCCTACTACGTGGGCACCGAGCTTCTGGTGCGCTGGCTGACGCCGCCGAGCTGGCCTCCGGGCTGGGAGAGCCTGACGCTGATGTTCCAGAAGGAGGTGGCCGAGCGGATCGTCGCCGGCCCCGGCTCCAAGACCTGGGGGCGGCTGTCGGTGCTGGCGCAGTGGCGCTGCGAGGCGCAGGTCGCCTTCGACCTGCCGGCCCGCGCCTTCACCCCGCCGCCGAAGGTGGATTCGGCCGTGGTGGTGCTGCGCCCCCTGCCCGAGCCGCGCTTTCCCGCCGAGCCGCGGATGCTCGACCGCGTCGTGGGCGCGGCCTTCGGGCAGCGCCGCAAGATGCTGCGCCAGTCGCTGAAGACCGCGACCCCCGCCGCCGCCGCCCTGTGCGAGGCCGCGGACGTGACCGAGACGCTGAGGGCCGACGACGTCTCGCTGGCGCAGTTCTGCGCGCTGGCCCGGGCCTTGGCGGCGGCCGAGGCCGGCTGATCCAGCGGCGCCCGCGTTCCGCGGGCGGTCCTTCCTCTCGGGTCCGCGCAGACGCGCGGCCCTCGGGCGGGCGCGGGAGGCTCGCGGACCTCGTCGCGCGCGGTCGGGCTTGACCTGCGGGGGGCGGAGGGGGCGAGGTGGGGGCCTGCGCCCTTGCCCGGAGATCCGCCCATGTCCGCCAACCCCTACGCCGCCGGCGCCGCCTACGTGGACGGGCGCTACATGCCCGTCGCGCAGGCGGCGATCCCCGTCACCCATTTCGGCTGGCGCCGCTCGGACGTGACCTACGACGTGGTGGGAGTGTGGGAGGGGAGCTTCTTCCGCCTCGACGACCATCTCGAACGCTTCGCGGCCTCGCGCGCCGAGCTGCGCATGAGCCCGGACGAGAGCGACGCGGACCTGCGCGCGATCCTGCACCGGGTGGTGGCGATGTCGGGGCTGCGGGAGGCCTACGTCTCGATGGAGTGCCTGCGCGGCGCGCCTGCGCCCGGCCAGCCGCGCCACCCGGCCTTCGTGCGGCCCTATGTCGTCGCCTTCGCGATCCCCTGGGTGACGCTGGCGCCGCCCGAGATGATGGCGCGGGGGATGCACCTGATGGTCTCCGACACCTGGCGCATCCCGCCCGAGAGCGTGGAGCCGCGGGCCAAGAACTTCCACTGGGGCGACATGACCCGCGCCCAGTTCGAGGCGCTGGAGGTCGAGGCCGACTACGCGGTGCTGCCCGACCGCGAGGGGAACGTGACCGAGGGGCCGGGGTTCAACGTCTTCTCGATCACCGACGGGGTGGTGGCGACGCCGGTGCGCGGCGGGCTCGACGGGATCACCCGGCGCTCGGTGATGGAGCTGTGCGAGGAGCTGGGCCTGCCGCTCGAGGTCCGCGCGATCCCGGTCGAGGAGTTCCGCGCGGCCGACGAGATCTTCACCTGCACCACCGCCGGCGGGATCATGCCGGCGAGCCGGATCGACGGGCGGCGGATGAACAACGACCGGCCGGGCCCGATCTCGATGCGGCTGCACGACCTGTTCTGGGAGAAGCGGGCGCAGGGCTGGCACGCGACGCCGGTGGATTACTCGATGGCGGAGGAGCCGGCCTGAAGCGGCCGCGACGCAGAATCGTCAGGGAGGCCGAGCGGACCGTTCGCGGCCGCAAGGCCTTGCCGCGCTCGGCTGGAGGATGATGCCCGACGGGCGCGTGGGGCGTTCGATGCCCGGAGCGTCGCGCATTGCGCTTCGCGGTCGCGGGACGGGCGGCGCCGGCCCCTGGAGGCCGCACGCCTGATGCCGGAAGCGATGCAGGCCCGGAAGGCAGGGTTCGTGCTCGCAGTTGCAAGGTCAGTGGCCCAGGGCGCATGGCTTCGGTCCAAAGGCGCGAGGCGCAGGACCCTCGGCGCCCGGGCGTGGGATGAATGGCGAGCGACGCATGCCTCCGACCCCCGTCCGCGTCTCCGCCCGAAGCGCCCGAATCTCTCCACGACCGGCGGCGGGAGACGGCGCCCCCGGGCGCTTCGCCGGCCCTGCGCCGCGGGCGCGAGGGAACGGCCGGGCGGAACGTCGGCCGCGGCGCCCCCCCGCGGGGGGCGGGCGGCTCAGTAGATGTAGCGAATGTGGTCCATCCAGAAGCGCTCGATCCGCTGGAGCGTGTCGTTGGCGTCGGGCAGGCGCGCCTGGCCGGCCATGGCGTCGTCGGCGAGGGCGCGGGCGTGGCGGGAGAACAGCTCGGAGACCGTGTCGTGGATGAAGCGGCCGCGGTCGGTCAGGCGGATGCGGACCGAACGGCGATCGACCTCCGAGCGCTCATGGTGGAGGTAGCCCGCCTCGACCAGCTTCTTGAGATTGTAGGAGACGTTGGAGCCCTGGTAGTAGCCCCGCGTCTTCAGCTCGCCCGCCGTCACCTCGGCGTCGCCGATGTTGAACAGGAGCAGCGCCTGGACGGCGTTGATGTCGAGCAGGCCCAGCCGCTCGAACTCGTCCTTCACCACGTCGAGCAGGAGGCGGTGCAGACGCTCCACCTTCGAGAGCAGGTCGAGGTAGCTTTCCTGGTAGGGTGCGGCGTCGACCGCATCCCCCCGAACCGCGCCGCCGGACCCGACGCCCGCCATGGGCTTCGCCGCCTGAGCCGCCTTCGCCATCGCTCGACTCTCCCGATGTGAACCTTCGGGGGGAAATTGAGCGCAAAAGCGAAACACGAGGTTAACGCGGCGGCGCGTGTTCAGGCGGCCGCCCGCCCGCAGCCGGGCCTCAGCCCAGGTCGTGGAAGCGGCGCAGCGCCGCCAGCGCCGGGGCGTGCTCTGCAGGGCCTTCGACGGCGCCGGAGACCCACAGGTAGAGGTCCTGGTCGTTCTCCTCCATCAGCGCCTCGAGCGCATCGAGATCGGCCTCGGTCCGCCCGTCGAGCAGCGCGTCGGCGTAGGGGCCCAGGATCAGGTCCATCTCCTTCATGCCGCGCCGCCAGCCGCGCACCTTCAGGCGGCGCAGGCGGGATTCGCGGTCGGGAGAGACGCCGGCGGCGGGGGCGGTCGGGGTCATCGGGGATCCTCCTCGTTCCAGAGCCAGGCGGCGCCGCGCACGCCGGAGCTGTCGCCGTGCACCGCGCGGCGCACCTCGGTCTCGACCACGTCCGAGAAGACGTAGGGCAGCATCGCCTTGCGGGCGCGTTCGGGCGCGTCGGGCAGGTTCGACAGGCCCCCGCCCAGCACGATCACGTCGGGGTCGACCATGCCCGCCAGCAGCGCCAGCGCCCGGCCCCAGCGGTCGTAGAGACGGGCGAAGGCGGCCTCGGCGTCGGGGTCGCCGGCGGCCTCGAGCTCCACCAGCTCGCGCGCCGAGGGGCCGTCGCCCTCGCCCGCGCCCACGGTGCGGGCGAAGTCGGCCTCGAGCCCCGGGCCGGAGATCCAGACCTCGAGGCAGCCCTGGCGGCCGCACCAGCATTTCGGGCCGGGATGCTCGTCGCCCCGCGCCCAGGGGAGGGGGACGTGGCCCCATTCGCCCGCGATGCCGTTGCGCCCGCCCCAGGGGCGGCGGTCGACCACCAGGCCGCCGCCGACGCCGGTGCCGTTGATCGTGCCGAAGACCACGCGGCCGTCGGCGCCGGCGCCGTCCACCGCCTCGGACAGGGCGAAGCAGTTGGCGTCGTTCTCGATGCGCACGGGGCGGCCGATGGCCTGCGCCAGGTCGCGGTCGAAGGGCTTGCCCAGCAGCCAGGTGGCGTTGCCGTTGCGCACGGTGCCGTCCCGGGGGGACAGCGAGCCGGGAATGCCCACGCCCACCCCCGGCGCGCGCCGGCCGGTCCGCGCCTCGAGCGCTGCGACAAGCTCGGCGATGGCGCGCACGGTGCCGGCGTAGTCGTGGCGCGGCGTGGGGGCGCGAAGGCGGGCCAGCTCGGCGCCCGCGGGGTCGAGCGCGAGGCCCTCGATCTTGGTTCCGCCGAAGTCGATCCCGATGCGCATGCGCGGCCTCCCTGCCCCCCGGAACGCGGCGCCGGGGTCCGGTCGGGGTAGCCGAGGCGCCGCCCGCAGGCAAGGCCGGGCGCGCGGGGCTCCGGCGGGGGACGGGGGCCGTCGCGGCCCCGCCGCGTCTCAGCTCGAGGCGCCGCTCTCGCGGATGCGCTTCTCCAGCCGCCCCAGCCGGTCGAGCAGGCGGCGCTGCGCCACGCGGATCTCGCGCAGCTCGGCCAGCACGCCCTTGATCTCGCCGTCGCCCTCGCCCTCGGGCGTCACGCCGCCCTCGCCCTGGCCGGTCAGCAGCCAGATCATCGAGACGTTGAGGATGCCCGCGATCATCTGCAGCTTGTTGGCCCGGGGTTCGGAGCGGTCCCCCTCCCAGTTCTGGATCGTCGAGAGGCGCACGCCCGCGCGGGAGGCGAGCTGCGCCTGGCTGAACCCCAGCGCCTCGCGCGCGGCGGCGAGGCGGTCGCCGAAGGTGGCGGCCTCGTCGCTGTAATAGTCGTCGTCGGTCATGGTCGTTCCTTCCCTCGGGGCCGGCCGGGAGACTCGGCCCCCTTGGCCCCAATCTGCACCGGACCCAAGGTCGCACCCGCGCCGGCCCCCGACGCCCTGGGGCGCGAAAGCGGCGCAGGGGCGCGGGAGGGGGCGCCCCCTGCCCCGCGATGAGCGATTGGGGGCGGAGCGGCAACGGGTATCGAGATCGCCCACGCCATCGGTCGGCGGCCAATCGCAGGCGCGGAGGCGACGAGCGCGCCGTGGGTCGCGCGGCGGACGGCGATTCTTCCGGGCCGGCCGTCGCCGGACGCGGGGCCGCCGGCCCGCGCCGGTCCGGGCCAAGGGCGGATCTCGGCGGGGCCCGCGGCGACCGACGGGCGCCTTCCGGGCCGCCCTCGGCGCCGCCGCGGCGCCCGGATCGAGGGAAATGCGCCCTGAAACGGCGTTTCCGGCCGGCTTTCGCTTGCCCTGCCGCGCCCGCGGGCCTATCAGACCGACGCCCCAACGAGGGGCGAAATCCAACACCCGGGAGCATCATCATGGCCTTTCTCGCCGACAGCCTCGCCCGCGTGAAGCCCTCCGCCACCATCGCCGTGACCAACAAGGCGCGTGAGCTGAAGGCCGCCGGCAAGGACGTCATCGGCCTCGGCGCCGGCGAGCCTGACTTCGACACGCCGCAGCACATCAAGGACGCCGCCAAGGCCGCCATCGACGCGGGCCAGACCAAGTACACCGCGGTCGACGGTATCCCCGAGCTGAAGCAGGCGATCTGCGAGAAGTTCAAGCGCGAGAACGGCCTGACCTACACCCCCGCGCAGATCACCGTGTCGACCGGCGGCAAGCAGGTGCTCTACAACGCCTTGATGGCGACCCTGAACCCGGGCGACGAGGTGCTGATCCCCGCGCCCTACTGGGTGAGCTATCCCGACATGGTGCTGCTGGCCGGCGGCGAGCCGGTGGCGATCGAGGCGGGCATCGAGACCAACTTCAAGATCACGCCCGAGCAGCTCGAGGCGGCGATCACGCCCAAGACCAAGTGGTTCATCTTCAACTCGCCCTCGAACCCCTCGGGCGCGGGCTACACCGAGGCGGAGCTGAAGGCGCTGACCGACGTGCTGATGAAACATCCGCACGTCTGGGTGATGACCGACGACATGTACGAGCATATCGTCTACCCGCCCTTCGTCTTCGTCTCGCCTGCGCAGGTGGAGCCTGGCCTCTACGACCGCACGCTGACCTGCAACGGCGTCTCGAAGGCCTACGCGATGACCGGCTGGCGGATCGGCTATGCCGGCGGGCCCGAGCCGCTGATCAAGGCGATGGCCAAGATCCAGTCGCAGTCGACCTCGAACCCCTGCTCGATCTCCCAGCACGCGGCGCTGGCCGCGCTGACCGGGCCGCAGGACTACATCGACGAGAGCCGCGTCGCCTTCCAGCGTCGCCGCGACCTGGTGGTCTCGGCCCTGAACCAGTGCGAGGGGATCGAGTGCCCCGAGCCCGAGGGGGCGTTCTACGTCTACCCCTCGGTCGCCGGCTGCATGGGCAAGACCGCGCCGTCGGGCAAGGTTCTGGAGACCGACGAGGACTTCGTGACCGAGCTGCTCGAGACCGAGGGCGTGGCCGTGGTGCAGGGCTCGGCCTTCGGCTCGGGCCCCTGCTTCCGCGCCTCCTACGCCACTTCGGACGAGGCGCTGAAAGAGGCCTGCGACCGCATCCGCCGCTTCTGCGGCGCGCTGAAGTAAGATCGCCGCCGAGACGGTCGGGCGGCGAAGAGCCCCCGACCCCGACCCCGCCGCAGATCGAGGGCGTCCTTCGGGACGCCCTTTTTCATGTCGGACCGGTCCGCTGCGCCCCCCGCCGCCGAATCCTGACGGGAAAACCCTTGATCGGACGAACGGACTCGCCAATAAGTGAACGATCCGTAACGCTTTCATTCTGCGTTCACAATATGAGTTCGTGAGACCCTGCCATGATCCGAACGACACTGTCCCTCGCGCTCGCGGCCGGCGCCGCGTTCGCGCCCATGAAAGCCGCCGCCGTCGCGGTGATCGACGCCGGCGACATCGCCTCGCCCTATACCGAGGACTTCAACTCCGCGCCCGTCGGCACGATCGGCATCAGCGATCCGATCTTCTCGGCGCTGGGGATCGTGTCGATCACCGGAACCCTCGACTCCAGCGACACCTACGACCCCCGGACCTTCTCCAGCCGGGCGCTGACCCTGAACAGCGGAGGCGACATCGTCCTGATCGATCCCGGCGCGTTCGGACTGCTGGCGTCGGTGACGCTGACCTTCGCCGCGCCGATCACGGAGATCGGGATCGGCTGGCATGACCAGGGGGGCACCGTCGCGGCCTCGTTCCTTCTTGGGGCGAACCCGGTCGACAGCTACTCGGGCTCCGATCAGGTTCTGGCCGGCGAAGCGGCCGACCTCGCGCACATCGCGTTCCGCACCACGAACGCGTTCGACACGT
The DNA here is from genome assembly GCF_029223255.1 of Albimonas marina. Classification (GTDB taxonomy): domain Bacteria; phylum Pseudomonadota; class Alphaproteobacteria; order Rhodobacterales; family Rhodobacteraceae; genus Albimonas. The sequence goes on along the minus strand of NZ_JARHUC010000003.1, from coordinate 227,496 downwards.
TCACCTTCTCGATCGGCGGCAGCGGCTTCGCGCTGGACGACATCACCGTTTCGGGCGTGAGCGCGTCGGTTCCGCTGCCGGCGGCCGCGCCGCTGGTCCTGACCGGGCTGGGCGCGCTGGTCGGCGTGTCGGCGCGGCGGCGCCGCCGCCGGAGCGCCTGACGGCCCGGACGACGAGGCGGGCGGCGGCCCGCCGCTCGACGCAGGACGGAGCGGCCCCCAACGGGCCGCTCCGTTTCGTTTCGGGCCGGGCGGAAACGGAAAACGCCCCCGCGCCGGGCGGGGCGCGGGGGCGTTGGGGATCGTCGGAGGCGGGCGCCCCGGCGCGGAGGCGTCAGACCTGCGCGCCGAACTGGGTGCCGGCCTTGGCGTCCTTCTCGGGCTTGGACCAGTCGCGCTTCACACCCAGCTTCAGCAGGAAGAAGGCGGCGATGAAGATGGACGAGTAGGTGCCCACCACCACGCCCCAGATCATCGCGAAGGTGAAGCCGCGGATCACCTCGCCGCCCAGCGCGTAGAGGGCGACCAGCGCCAGCAGCGTGGTGCCGGAGGTCATCACGGTGCGCGACAGCGTCTCGTTGATCGACAGGTTCAGCACGCCGGCCAGCGGCATCTGCTTGTACTTGCGCAGGTTCTCGCGCACGCGGTCGAAGACGATGACCGTGTCGTTGAGCGAGTAGCCCACGATGGTCAGCAGCGCCGCGATGATCGAGAGGTTGAACTCCAGCCGCACGATCGAGAACACGCCGATGGTCAGCAGCACGTCATGGACCAGCGCGATCACCGCGCCGAGGGCGAACTGCCATTCGAACCGCAGCCAGATGTAGATCAGGATCGCCCCGATCGCGAGGGTCAGCGCCAGCACGCCGTCGAACATCAGCTCGCCCGAGACCTTGGGCCCCACCACCTCGACGCGGCGGAACTCGATCCCCTCGAAGGCGGCGGAGAGGGCGGTCTGGACCTGGCCCACCACCGCCATCTGCGCGTCGCCGTCGCCGGGCTGGGTCTCGACCCGGATCAGGACGTCGTTGGGCTCGCCGAATTCCTGCACCGCCACGTCGCCGAGGCCGAGGCCGCCCGCCACGTTGCGGATCGCGCCGATGTCGGCGGCCTGCTGGGTGCGGGCCTCGATCATCGTGCCGCCGCGGAAGTCGATGCCGAAGTTCAGACCGAGCGCGACCACCAGCACGATCGAGGCGAGGATTCCCGCCACCGACAGGCCCGCGGCCCACTTGCCCAGCGACATGAAGTCGAAGGACGTCTCCTCGGGAACCAGCTTGAGGCGCATCGTTCCCTCCTCAGACCTTGAGCGTCTTGGGCCGCGCCCGGTCGAACCAGGCGGCGACCATCAGGCGGGTGACCAGGATGGCGGAGAACACCGAGGTGACGATGCCGAGGGCGAGCGTCACCGCGAAGCCCTTCACCGGACCCGAGCCCATGAAGAACAGGATCGAGGCGGCGATCAGCGTGGTCACGTTCGCGTCCACGATCGAGGTGAAGGCGCGGGCGTAGCCGGCCTCGATGGCCCTTGCGGGGCCTCGGGCGGTCTTCAGCTCCTCGCGTATGCGCTCGAAGATCAGCACGTTGGCGTCGACCGCCATGCCGATGGTCAGCACGATGCCCGCGATGCCCGGCAGGGTCAGCGTGGCCCCGATCAGCGACAGCAGCGCCATCAGCATCGCCACGTTCAGCACCAGCGCGATGTTGGCGAAGAAGCCGAACAGGCCGTAGCTGACGAACATGAAGATCAGCACCGCCGCGAAGGCGACGAGCACCGCGATCTCGCCCGCGGCGATCGAGTCGGCGCCTAGGTCCGGGCCCACCGTGCGCTGTTCGAGCACGGTGATCTCGGCCGGCAGGGCGCCGGCGCGCAGCAGGATGGCGAGCTGGCTCGCGCTCTCGACCGTGAAGGAGCCGGAGATCTGGCCCGAGCCGCCGGTGATCGCCTCGCGGATGGTGGGGGCGGTGATGACCTCCCCGTCCAGCACCACGGCGAAGGGGCGGCCGACGTTCGCGGCGGTGACGTCGCCGAAGCGGCGGGCGCCGGCGACGTCGAAGCGGAAGTTCACCACCGGCTCGCCCGTGCGGCTGTCGAAGCCGGGTTGGGCGTCGGTCAGCCGGTCGCCGGTGATCAGCGCGCTTTCCTCGAGCAGGTAGTAGACGCCCGGGTTCTCGGCGTCGGGCAGCTTGATCTGGCCCGGCGGCGGGGTCGCGTCGGCGTCCTGGGTGGTGCCCTCGACCATGTGGAAGGTCAGCTTGGCGGTGGTGCCGATGATCGCCAGCACCTCCTCGGCCGAGCCGACGCCGGGGACCTGCACCAGGATGCGGTCGTCGCCCTGGCGCTGGATCGTCGGCTCGCGGGTGCCGGTCTCGTCGATGCGGCGGCGCACGATCTCGAGCGACTGCGCCATGGTGCGGTCGTCGATGGCGGTCTTGGCCTGCTCGGTCAGCTCGGCGGTGACGGCGGCGCCGTCGACCGAGACCGTCAGGTCCGGCCCGCCGCCGCCCAGAAGGCCGGCGTTGACCGGCTGGGCGAGGCCGCGCAGCACCTCGGCCGCGGTCTCGGCCCCGGCCGCGTCGTCGAGGCGGATGGTCAGGGCGTCGGCGCGGTCGCCGGTGCGGCGGAAGGCGCCGACCTCGTCGCGCTTGTCCCGCAGGGCGCGCCGGGCCTCGGGCCACAGCGCGTCCATGCGCTCCTTGTAGACGTCCTCGACATGGACCTCGACCAGCAGGTGGGCGCCGCCGCGCAGGTCGAGCCCGAGGTTGACCAGGTCGGCGGGCGCCCAGGAGGGCCAGGCCGCGGCCTGCTCCTCCAGACCCGGATCGGTCTTCCCGGCCTCGATCGCCGCGCGGGCGTCGTTCGCCTGCTCGACCGTCGAGTAGAAGATGTTGGGCGCCGAGAAGACGACGCCCGCGAGGCAGACGAGGAGAACCAACGCCGCCTTCCAGGTGGGGAACTGGAGCATGCGCCCCTCCGCCTAAGGCCTGCGGGAGATCAGGCGTCCTTGACCGGTTCGGTCTTCGAGACGACCTGGGCGATGGTGCCGCGCACGCAGCGCACCTTCACGCCCTCGGCGATCTCGACCTCGATCTCGTCCTCGCCTTCCTTGACCCGCGTGACCTTGCCCATCAGGCCGCCGGCGGTGATGACGTGATCGCCGCGGCGCAGCGCCTCGAGCATCGCCTTGTGCTCCTTGGCGCGCTTCTGCTGCGGGCGGATCATCAGGAAGTAGAAGATCGCGAAGATCAGGATCAGCGGAACGAAGGAGCCGAAGGCCCCCATGGGATCGCCTGCGGCCGTCTGGGCGTAGGCCGGGGTGATGAACATGCCGCCTCCTCGTGATCTGGCGTGACTTGCTTCTGCGCGGGACCATGTAGGGACGCCGTCCCCGCCCCGCGAGGCCGCGCGGACTATAGCCGCGGGCGGCGCCGATGCAAGGCGGCGAGCCGCGGCATGAACGGACGCGGACCCCGGCCCGGGCGCCGCCGCGTCGCGTCGGGGCCCGGGATGCGGGCGAAACCCGCTTTCGGCCTTGCCTGCAAGGGCGCGGCGCGGCTCGCGTCCTCGTGAACGCAGCAGGGGCGAGGGCGCCTCCCCGCCCTCGCCCCCGCGCTCCTCCCTGCGGCTGCGCGCCGCTGGGCGGAAGCCCGTCCCGCCCCCGGTTCAGTAGGGCAGGCCGACGTAGTTCTGGGCGAGCGCGCGCTGCGCGGCCTCGTTCTCGGCCAGAAAGGCGAAGTCCGCCTGCTGCATGCGCCGGTCGAAGCCCGACTGGTCGGGGAAGCGGTGGAGCAGCGTGGTCATCCACCAGCTGAACCGCTCGGCCTTCCAGACGCGGGCGAGGGCCCGCTCGGAATAGCGCGCGATCCCCTCCGCCTCGCCGTCGGCGTAGAAGGCCGCGAGCCCGTCGAAGAGATAGCGCACGTCGGAAGCGGCGGTGTTCAGCCCCTTGGCCCCGGTCGGGGGCACGATGTGGGCGGCGTCGCCCACCAGGAACAGCCGGCCCCAGCGCATCGGCTCGCACACGAAGGAGCGGAGCGGCGCGAGGCTCTTCTCGATCGAGGGGCCGGTGACCATCGTCTCGGCGACCTCGGCCGGCAGGCGGCGGCGCAGCTCGTCCCAGAAGGCGTCGTCGGACCAGGCCTCGACTTTGTCCGACATCGGCGCCTGAACGTAGTAGCGCGACAGGTTCGCGTTGCGCATCGAGCAGAGCGCGAATCCCCGGTCGGAGGAGGCGTAGATCAGCTCCTCGTGCACCGGCGGGGTTTCGGAGAGGATGCCGAGCCAGCCGAAGGGATAGACCTTTTCGAACTCCCGCCGGGAGGCCTGGGGGATCGTCTCGCGCGAGACGCCGTGGAAGCCGTCGCAGCCGGCGACGAAGTCGCAGTCGATGCGATGCTCGGTTCCGCCCTGCGTGTAGGTCACGAAGGGCGCGTCCGTGTCGGCGTCGTGGATCGTCACGCCCTCGCAGTCGAAGCGCAGGTCCGCGCCCTCCGCCTCGCGCGCCTCGTAGAGGTCGCGGGTCAGCTCGGTCTGGCCGTAGACGAGGACGTGGGCGTCGGCGAGGCGGGCGAAGTCGATGCGCAGCCGCTCCGCGTCGCAGGAGATCACGGCGCCGTCGTGGACGTAGCCCTCGGCCTCCATGCGCGCGCCGACGCCGGCCTCGCGCAGCAGGTCGGCCATCCCGCGCTCCAGCACGCCGGCGCGGATGCGGGAGAGGACGTGGGCGCGCGTCCGCCGCTCGAGCACCACCGAGGCGATCCCCCGCCCCGCCAGCAGCTGCGAGAGCAGGAGACCCGAGGGGCCGCCCCCCACGATGCAGACCTGCGTGCGCAATTGGATCCTCCCCGGCGTCGTCGTTTCCCGCGAAACTAGGCGGCGGGGGCGGCGGCGCGAATGGATTTCCCGGCGCGATGCGGGTACTTTCCGAACATGGCCCGCCCTGCTCCCGCCCCGCCGATCCCCGCCTATGCGCTTTACGGCGAGCACCGGGATTTCCCGGATGTGCTGCATTGCGAAGAGATCTGGGACCGCGCCCATCGCTACGACTGGGTGATCGCGCCGCACCGGCACCCGGCGCTGGACCAGGTGTTTTTCATCACCGACGGCGGGGGCTGGGTGGAGCTGGACGGCGCGCGCCGCCCGCTCGCGCCCCCCTGCGCGATCTGGGCGCCGCGGCGGGTGGTGCACGGGTTCCGCTTCGTCGAGGGCACGCGGGGGCACGTGGTCTCGATCCCCTCGGCCGAGGTCGCGGCGATGGCGGCGGAGGAGCCGGAGCTCGCGGCCTTCGCCCGCGGCGCGCGGGTGCTGGCGGGCTCGGGGGAGCTGCGCGCGGCGGTCGAGGCGCTGCATCGGGAATGGCGCGCGGCGGCGCCCCTGCGCGCGCCGCTGCTGCGGGCGCTGGCCCGCGCGCTGGTCGCGCGGCTCGCCCGGGCGGCGGCGGATGCCGGGCGCGCGCCCGGCGCGGTGGAGGCGCGGATGGAGGCGTTCGAGGCGCTGGCGCGCGAGCGGATGGCGCAGGACTGGAAGGTGGCCGACTACGCCCGCGCGCTGGGCTACTCGGCCACGCATCTGGGGCGTCTGACCCGCGCCCATGCCGGCCAGTCGCCGGCCGCCTTCCTCACCGCCCTGCGGATGCAGGAGGCGCGGCGGCTGCTGGCCTACACGCTGATGGACGTGGCCGAGGTGGGCTATCGGCTGGGCTACGAGGACCCGTCCTATTTCTCCCGCGCCTTCCGACGGGAGACGGGGCTCAGTCCCAGCGATTTCCGCGCGCCGTATCGGGCGGAGGGGTGAGGGGGCGGGGCGGCATGGAGCGTTGAACCGTGCCCGACGGGGTCAGGTCTTCGTCCAGATCTCGTCCTGGCCGCAGAACTCCACCAGGCGGTGGCCGGCGGCCTCCATGATCCGGCGGATCTCGGGGCTGCGGGCGTTGTTCTCGATCGCCCAGACGCGCACCGGGTGGCGCGCGAACGGGAAGACCGAGAGGGCGGCGACCTCTCCGCCCTCGATGTCGAGGGAGACGAAGTCGGGGGTGCGCGGCGCCTCGTCGAGGATCGCGGCGAGGGGGCGGGTGGGGACCTGGCGCAGCACCTCGCGATGGCGCGGATCGGCCCGGACCTGGGAGAGGAGACCGGGGTCGTAGCTGTCGACGAGCCCGCTCATCTGGGTGTAGCCGGCCGCGACCTCGAGGAACTGCGCCTCGCCCTCCTCGGCCGCCACGGCCACGCCCAGGCAGGGGCAGCGGCGCAGGGCGCGGGCGGCGGCGAGCTTGTCGGGCGCGGGCTCGACCAGCAGGCCGGTCCAGCCGCGGCGCTGCTCGAAGAACAGGGTGTTGGAACCGGTGATCCCGTCGTAGCCCCCCACGTCCGCGAAGACGCCCCCGGTCAGGCCGCCCAGGATGCGATCGACGGCACGGTCCTGCCCGGCCTGGCTGGCGTGGCCGGAGTCGGGGACCAGCATCCGCTTGATCTCGTGCAGGCGCTGGTTGAGCAGGCCGCGGCGGCGGCCCCGCTCGGTCCGCAGGGCCTCGAGCAAGCCGGCGCGGGCGGCCAACAGGTCCCGGCGGGCCTGCTCCATGGCGGCGCGGGCGCGGTCCTCGGGCGACGCGGGATTTTGGGGGGCGGGATCGAGGGGGTCGGGATCGGGCATCGGCGGGGCCTCCGGCTGGGCGCCTCTCCGCAATGGCCCGGCGGGGCGCCGGGGCGCAAGCGCGGAGGGGCGGCTCAGGCGTTGCGGATGGTCATGCCGCCGTCGACGGGGATCGCGGCGCCGGTGATGTAGCCGGCGGCGGGCAGGCACAGCGACAGGGTGGCGTGGGCGACCTCCTCGGGCTCGGCGTAGCGGCGCAGGGGCACGCGGCGGCGCACGAAGATCGCCTTGTGCTCCTCGGGGATCGCCTCGGTGATCGCGGTGCGCACGGGGCCGGGGCAGACCGCGTTCACCGTGATCCCCTCGGGGCCGAGGTCCACCGCCAGCGCCCGCGTCAGGCCGATGACGCCGTGCTTGGCGGCGGTGTAGGGCGAGTGGCGGGGCGAGGCGCCCAGCCCGTCGGTCGAGGAGATGTTGACGATCCGCGCGCAGTCGGAGCGGCGCAGCAGCGGCAGCGCCGCCCGGATCAGCCGCTGGTGGGCGGTCAGCATCACCTCGAGCGTGCGCGACCAGACCCGGTCGTAGTCCTCGGCGTCGAGGGCCGAGGTCTCGAGGAAGCCCGCGTTGTTGATCAGCATGTCGAGCCCGCCGAAGCGCGCCTCGACCGTGGCCATCGCCGCGCGGCCGGCCTCGGCGTCGGCCACGTCGAAGGCCAGCGGCAGGACCTCGCCGATGGACGGATCCCCGGCGCGGGCGGCGTCGATCTCGGCGGCGACGGCCTGGACGGAGGCGTCGTGGAGGTCGGCGGCGACGACGCGGGCGCCCTCGCGGGCGAAGAGATGGGCGGTGGCCCGCCCCATGCCCGAGCCCGCCCCGGTGACGAAGGCGACGCGCCCGGCGACGGAGCGGGAGAAGGGTCGATAGGCGGACATGGCGGCTCCGATGCGGCCCCGGATCGGGGCGGGGCGGGATCGGAAAGGCGCAGGCGACGGCCCCGCGCGGCGGCGCGGACTCGCTCCTCCCCGGCCGGGCGCCCTGTGTCCGGGGCCTCGGCGCGCGCAGCCTAGGCGCGGCGAGAGCCGGGGGCAACGCGGGACGGGAGGGCCGGCGAGGCGGAAGCGGCGGACGACCGGCCCGGCCGGCGGCGCCGGGGCGCGGAGAGCGGCGGTGGAGGCGCGAGCGGCCCGCTCAGGCCCCCTGCCCGTCCCCCATCCCGTGACGGGCCATGCGGCGGTAGAGCGTCATGCGCGAGCAGTTCAGCGCCCGCGCCGCGGCGGCCTTGTTGCCGCCCGCGCGGCGCAGGGCGTCGGCGAGGGCGAGGCGCTCGTCCTCCGCGGCCTCCTGCCCCCAGCCGCCGGCGCCCTCGCCGACCCAGCCGGGCGGGCGCAGGCCGGGGGGGAGGTCCGCGAGGCGGATCTCGCGCCCCTCCCGCCCGATGGCCGCGACCTCGAGCGCGTTGCGCAGCTCGCGCGCGTTGCCGGGCCAGTCGTGGGCGACCAGCGCCGCCGCGGCGGGCTCGGAAAGGCGCGCCGGCCGGGCCATGCGCGACAGCAGCAGGCGGGCGAGCGGCGCCACATCCTCGCGCCGCTCGCGCAGCGGGGGCACGCGGATGCGGGCCACGGCGAGGCGGTAGAAGAGATCCTCGCGGAAGCGCCCCGCGGCGACCTCGGCGGCGAGGTCACGGTTGGTCGCGGCGATCACGCGCGCATCGAACCGGGCGGCGACGCGGGCGCCCAGGGCGTGCACCTCCCGCGTCTCGATCGCGCGCAGCAGCTTGGCCTGCGCGGCGGCCGAGAGGTCGCCCACCTCGTCGAGGAACAGCGTCCCCCCGTCGGCGAGGCGCATCTTGCCCGGATGGTCGCGCACCGCACCCGAGAAGGCGCCGCGGACATGGCCGAAGAGCTCCCCCTCCACCAGCTCGTCGGGGATGGCGGCGCAGTTCAGCGCCACCAGCGGCCCGTTCGCGCGGCGCGAGCAGCGGTGCAGCATCAGGGCGGCGCATTCCTTGCCCGCCCCGGTCTCCCCGGCGATCAGGGCCGTGGCCTCGCTGGCCGCGACCCGGCGCAGGAAGGCGCGCAGCTCGGCGATGGCGCGGCTGGCGCCGACCAGGCCGCAGCGCAGCGCCTCGGCGTCGGGGGCGGCCTCGTCGGCCGGAGCGGCCCCGCGCATCTCGCTGAGATGATGGGCGACCCGCGCGGCGAGGTCCGCGTCGCCGCCCGAGAGCGACACGAAATCGTCCGCGCCCGCGCGCAGGGCCTGGATGGCGGCGTCCTGGCCGCGGTCGGCGGCGGCCACGATCAGGCGGGCGCCCGGACAGGCGGCGCGCAGGCGGGCGAGCGCCCCCGCCTCGGCCGGTCCGACGCAGATCACGAGGGCGGCGCGCGGATCGGGCCGGTCCGGCGCGTCGGCGGCCGCGCGGATCGGCGCGCAGCGCAGGCCGAGCTCCCGGCCCAGCGCCTCGAGCCGGGCGCGGCGCCGATCGTCGGGATCCACCAGGACCAGCCGCGGGCGATGTGCCGGCGACGTCATCAATCCCCTCCCCGTGCGGCGTCAGGCGCGCCGCATCTCCAATCTCGCCCCCCTCTCGGGCGTGCCCGACGCAAACGGGCGGCGGGCACTCTGGCCGCCCTTGCGTAAACCGGCTGTGAACTTGGGCGTCAGAATTATGAAGACGCCTCCATCTGCGTAAGCTTTCCTTAATCCGGTTTCATCGCCTAACATATTCAATCCGATTCGTTGAATTCGTCGATGCATTCACCTCACTTTAAGAAAATGTCTTCTAATTTTTAGACTCGGGACATCCGTCTCGTTTCGATGCAGCGACGCAGGGGAGCTTCCGCATGCCCGACGACGCGACGCCCCTCGCCTTCGCCGGCGAGGCCGAGCCCATCACCGACGACCGCCCCTACATCGAGGCCGCCGAGGCGCTGGGATGCGAGCTGGCCGCGGTGAAGGCGGTGGCCGAGGTCGAATCCCGCGGCGCCGCCTTCCTGCCCGACGGCCGGCCGCCGATCCTGTTCGAGCGCCACATCTTCTCCCGCACCACCCGCAACGTGCACGACGCCAAGCATTCCGGCGTCTCGAACCCCTCGCCCGGGGGCTATTCTGGCGGGACGGCCGAATACGACCGGCTGGCGGAGGCCATCGCGCTCGACCGCGCGGCGGCGCTGGAGTCGGCCTCCTGGGGCAAGTTCCAGATCATGGGCTTCAACGCCTCGACCTGCGGCTTCCGCACGGTGGAGGACTTCGTCGAGGCGATGTGCGCCTCCGAGGAGGCGCAGCTCGACGCCTTCGTGGCCTTCGTGAAGCGCAACGGGCTCGACCGCGCGCTGCGGGCGCGCGACTGGGCGGGCTTCGCGCGGGGCTACAACGGGCCCTCGTTCAAGAAGAACCGCTATGACGAGAAGATGGCCGCCGCCTACCGCAAGTTCTCGACCGTCGAGGGGACCGGCTTCCGGGTCGAGACGGTGCGCGACCTCCAGGTGGCGCTGAACTTCCTGGGCGCGGACGCGGGCGACGCCGACGGGCTGATGGGCCCCAAGACCGCCGCCGCCATCCGTCGCTTCCAGGGCGAGTGCCGGCTGGCCGAGACGGGCCAGCCATCCCCCCCGCTGATGCAGGCGGTGCAGGCCGTCTACTACGCGCTGGGCGGCAAGGAGGCGCGCGGCGTCGTCTGACGTCCGCGCGCCCCGCCCCTTTCCGATCGCTTCCAGGAGGCGCAGATGCTGCCCGCCGTCCTTCCGCTGCTGACCTCGCTGGCCCCGGTGCTGGCCAAGCTCGTCTCCGGCTCCGACCGGGCGGAGGCGGTCACCAAGACCGTCTCCGCCGCCGTCGAGCGGGTGGCCGGCATCGCCCCCGACACGCCCGAGAAGGTCGAGAAGGTGCGCGCCCTGATCGACCAGAACCCCGAGATGTTCGTGAAGCTGCGCACCGAGCTGCAGGCGATCGAGCAGGCCGAGCTCGAGGCCTATCTCGCCGACCGCAAGGACGCGCGCGCCCGGGACCTGGAGCTGCACCGGCTGGGCGACGGCAACCTGCGCGCCAACATCATGCTGGGCATGGCCTTCGGGGCGATCGTGGTGATCACCGGCGCGCTGGTCCTGCTGAACACCTTCGGCGAGAAGAGCGAGTTCACCGGCGCGATCTTCGGCTTCCTGACCGGCATCGGCGGGATGTTCGCGCGCAACGTCGGCTCGGCCTTCGACTTCGAGTTCGGAAGCTCCCGCGGGTCGCAGAAGAAGAGCGAGCAGCTCCAGACCATGACCGACCGGATGCAGACCCTGCAGGGCCAGACCGCGCAGGGCGTGGTCTCGGGCGTGGTCGGGGGCATGGCCAAGGCCGCGCCCGAGGCGATCGAGGCGGTGCGCGAGGCGTTCGAGGACGACGACGACGACCTCAACCGCAAGAGCCTGAGCGCCTTCCGCAAGCGCATGGGCGGCGCCGCCGCCCTGCCCGCCGCCGGCTGAGCGGGACGCGGATCGGCTCGCCCCGCAAGGTTGGGCGGACCGGCCGCCACGGAGGCTCCGCGCATCGGAGCGTTCGTTGAAGTCGCATCGGCGGAAGCGCCTGCACGTCCCGCAGCGATTGACATTCATGTTTACGAATTTATATATGCGATATCGAACAGGCGGCCCCGCGGGGTCCGGCGACGGTCGCCGGAGCGGGCGGGCGGGCCGCCGCGGATTGCGGAGGACGCGCCGATGACCCTCGATCGCTACATGCTGGCTTTCGCCGGCTTCATGGTTCTGCTGTCGGTGGCGCTGACCCAGCTGGTCTCGCCGCACTTCATGTGGCTGACCGTCTTCGTCGGCGCGAACCTGTTCCAGTCGGCCTTCACCGGCTTCTGCCCCGCCGCCATCGTGATGCGCCGCCTGGGCGCGAAGCCCGGCCCGGCCTTCTGAACCCCCGCGCCGCGCGCCGGGTCGATCCCGGCCCGGGCGTCGGAAGACCCGTGGACGAACTGAAAACGGCGGGCGCCTGCGCCCGCCGTTTCGTCGTTCCGGTCCCGGCCTCCGGTCGGATCAGCCCATCCGGTAGTTCGGGCTCTCCCGCGTGATCTGCACGTCGTGGACGTGGCTCTCGCGCAGGCCGGCGCCGGTGATGCGCACGAAATTGCAGTTCTTGCGCATCTCGTCGATGGTCCGGTTGCCGGTGTAGCCCATCGCCGCCCGCAGGCCGCCGGCGAGCTGGTGGAGCACCGCGTTGGCGGAGCCCTTGTAGGGCACCCGGCCCTCGATCCCCTCGGGGACCAGCTTCTCGGCCGAGACCTCCTTCTGGAAGTAGCGGTCGGCCGAGCCGCGGGCCATCGCCCCGACCGAGCCCATGCCGCGGTATTCCTTGTAAGAGCGCCCCTCCCACAGGACCACCTCGCCAGGGGATTCGTCGGTGCCGGCGAGCGCCGAGCCCACCATCGCGCAATGCGCGCCCGCGGCGATCGCCTTGGCGAGGTCGCCGGAGAACTTGATGCCGCCGTCGGCGATGGCGACGGCCCCGTGGCGGTCGGCCTCCTCGGCGCAGTCCATCACCGCGGTCAGCTGCGGCACGCCCACGCCCGCCACGATGCGCGTGGTGCAGATCGAGCCCGGCCCGATCCCCACCTTCACCGCGTCCGCGCCCGCGTCGATCAGCGCGCGCGTCGCCTGCGCGGTCGCGACGTTGCCCGCCACCACCTGCACCGCGTTCGAAAGCTTCTTGATCCGCGTCACCGCCTCGCCGACCGAGGCCGAGTGGCCGTGCGCGGTGTCGATCACGATCAGGTCGACGTGGGCGTCGATCAGCGCCTCGGAGCGCGCGAAGCCCGCGTCGCCGACCGTGGTCGCCGCCGCCACCCGCAGGCGGCCCAGCGGGTCCTTGCAGGCGCGGGGGTGGACGACCGCCTTCTCGAGGTCCTTGAGGGTCATCATGCCCGACAGGCGCCCCTCGGCGTTGACCACCAGCAGCTTCTCGATCCGCCGCTCGTGCATCATGCGGCGGCCCTGCTCGGCGTCCACCGGCTCGCGCGCGACGGCGAGCTTCTCCTCCGGGGTCATCATCACCCGTACCGGGGTCGCCTCGTCCTCGACGAAGCGCATGTCGCGGTTGGTGAGGATGCCGACCGGGCGGCCGCGGTCGTCGACCACGGGGAAGCCGGTGATCTTGAAGCTGGCCTGCATCTGGCGCGCGTCGGCCAGCGTCTGGTCGGGGCGCAGGGTGATGGGGTTGTAGACGATCCCGCTCTCGAACCGCTTCACCCGGCGCACCTGGTCGGCCTGGGTCTGGATGTCGAGGTTGCGGTGGATCACGCCCAGGCCCCCGGCCTGGGCCATGGCGATGGCCATCTCGGCTTCCGTCACCGTGTCCATCGCCGAGGACAGCAGCGGCAGGTTCAGCTCGATCTCGCGGGTGACGCGGGTGCGCAGGTCGGCGGCGGCGGGCAGCACCTCGGAGGGGCCCGGAACCAGCAGCACGTCGTCGAAAGTATATGCCTCGCGAATCTCCATGGGAGCCTCCTGCCCGGGACCTCGGTTGGCGCTTCCCTCTGTCACCTTTGCGGGGGAAAGGAAAGCGGCGCGGACGCCGCGGGCCGGGCGTGGTAGAATGCGCCCCCGCCGTGCCGCATCCGACCAGGGAGGACGCCATGCAGGACACGCCCCTTTTCACCGAGATCGTCGCCTTCGCCATCCCCGAAGGCATGAGCCGCGAGCAGGTGCTGGAGGCCTACGCCGCCTCGGCCCCGATCTGGCGGGAGCATCCCGACCTGATCCGCAAGAACTACCTGCTCGACCTCGAGACGCGCCGCGGCGGCGGCGTCTACCTGTGGCGCTCGCGCGAGGCGGCGGCGGAGGCGCACGGCCCCGCCTTCCGCGCCCGCATCGGCGCGGCCTTCGGGGCCGAGCCCGCGATCTCGATCTTCGAGACGCCGCTGATCGTGGACAACGCCCCCGTGCCCGCCTGACGCATGGGGGAGCTGCCGGCGTATCCGCGCCCCGAGGTCCTGCCCCTCGACGCCGACTGCCGCGGGCGGCTGGAGGCCGCGCGCGCCTGGCTGCTGGACCACTACGCCGACGACGCCGTGTCCCGCTGGGCGCCGCTGGAGAACAAGCTCGACCTGCTGGCGACGATCCTGGAGGAGGGCCGGGTGGAGGCGGACGAGACCTGGAAGCTGCAGGCGATGGGAATCGGCCTGGGCGACGCGCTGGTCCAGGCGCTGGGGCTGGAATGGGCGACGGTCGAGGACGCCTACGGCAGCGATCCCGCGCTGATCAGGCCCGGCCTGTCGCTGGTCGTGCATCCGCCCACGATGATCTCCAAGCGCATCGAGCGGGGCGAGACCGTGGACGTCCACGTCCTCTTCGCGCGCGTCCTCGACGACCTGGAGCGCGTCATCGCCGATCCGCGGACGGCCTGATGGGGCGGAAGCGCCGCCCGGCTCAGGCGACGCGCGCCCCGGCCCCCGCCCGGCGGAGGGGGCCGGCGACGCTCAGGCCCGGCGGCGGCGGGCGACGAGACCCAGCGCGCCGAGGCCCATCAGCGCCAGGCCCGCGGCGCCGGGCAGCGGAACCGCGACGGGGCCGTCGGACAGCACCACGTCGAAGCTGTAGGCGCCCAGCGGGTTCAGCGGCGGATCGCCCGGCGGCGGCTGGAGATCGGTGTCGACGACCCCGAGGAAATAGGTCCCCGGCCCGACCAGCACGTTCAGGAACGCGACCGAGCCCGGGCCGCTGCCGACGAAGAAGCAGTCGTTGCAGTAGGCCAAGGACTCCGAGTCGTCCCCGAAGCCGATGTCGAAGGCGTCGAAGGTCGCGTCCAGGGTGAGGTCGGGCGAGAGGTTCAGCACCGAGACGTATTTCGGCGCGGCCAGCACGAAGCTGTAGAGGTCGTTGTCCGCCTCCGTCAGCGTGCCCGAGATGCCGGTCAGCGTCGTGGCGTCGACCGCCTGCGCCGTTCCGAAACTGTCGCCCGCGTCGCCGATCTCGGCGTGGACCAGGGCGTGCGCCTCGCCCGCCGCGGCGAGCAGGCCCGCCGTCAGCGCGGCGGCGGCCGCAATCGAAGTCGCGATGTTCATCTCAAATCCCCCAGGACGCCCTTACGTAGCGTACAGTGTCGCTTCGCGACGGCGCGCGCAAGGATTCACTGGGAGACCGCGTCCGAACGGCGGCGCCCGCCCGCCCCGGTCGGGGGCGGGCGGGCGGGGGGATCAGCCGCCCATGCGCTTGGGCGCGCCGGAGGCCATGTCGGTGCCGATGTAGGGGAGCTTCGCGGCCTTCCAGGCGCCGAAGCCGCCCTCCATGTGGGCCATGCGCGCGATCCCCGCCTGGGCGGCGACGCCCGCCATCTTCGCCGAGCGCATGCCCGAGCCGCAGTGCAGCACCACCCGCTTCGAGCCGTCCACCGGCAGCGAGGCGGGGGCGAAGAAGGCCATGGGCATCAGCAGCGCGCCCTCGATGTGCTCGAACATGTATTCCTGGGGCGTGCGCACGTCGATCAGCACGATCTCGCCGGCCTTCAGGGCGGCGGCGACCTCCTCGGGGGTCCAGTGCTCCAGCACGCCGGCGTCGGTGGTCTCCTCGCGCATGGCGATCTCCTCGGGATTCGGATTCGGGGGCGGGGTTCGGGATCAGAAACGGTCGGCCGGGATCTTGAAGTAGCTCCGGCCGTCGGATTCGGCGGGCGGAAGCCGGCCGCCGCGCAGGTTGACCTGCAGGGCGAACAGCATCCGGTCGGGCAGCTCCAGCGTGGCGTCGCGCGCCTCGCGCAGCTTCACGTAGTCGGCCCTGGTCTTACCCGCGAGATGCGGGTTGGACGATTTCTGCTCGGCCACGGTGGATTCCCACGCCGGCCCCTCGCGCCCCTCGGCCCCGTAGTCGTGGCCGATGAACAGGCGCGTCGCGTCGGGCAGCGCCAGGATCGCCTGGATCGAGTCCCACAGCGTCCCGGCCGAGCCGCCGGGGAAATCCGCGCGCGAGGTGCCCACGTCCGGCTGCATCAGCGTGTCGTGCACGAAGGCCGCGTCCGAGCCCACCACGTAGGTGATCGAGCCCAGCGTGTGCCCGGGGCTGAGCATCACCGAGACCGGCAGCCGGCCGATCGCGAAGCTCTCGCCATCGGCGAACAGGCGGTCGAAGTCCCGGTCGGGATCGAAGGCGCCAGGGGCGTGGTAGAGCTCTTCCCACAGCTTCGCGATCTCGCGCACCTTCTCGCCGATGGCGGTGGGGGCGCCGATGCGTTCCTTCAGCAGGGCCGAGGCCATCAGATGGTCGGCGTGGGGGTGGGTGTCGAGGATCCACTCCACCGTCAGCCCCTCGCGCGCCACCAGCTCCAGCACCGTCTCGACGGCGTCGTCGCGGATGCGGGCGGCGGCGGGGTCGAAGTCGCGCACCACGTCGATCAGCGCGGCCTTCCGGGTCTCGGGGTCCGCCACGACGTACTGGCACGAGCCGCTGGCGGCGTCGTAGACGCCCCAGACGTCCGGCGACCCGGGGCCGCTGGACGGGCTGCGTCGGATCTCGGTCATGCTCGCCTCCTTAATATCTTCAAAACCGAATATATTTCGGAGCGCGCTCCCGCCTACCCCCGGCGACGCAACGTCAGCGCCGCGGGGGCGGGTCCGCGAGGCGCCTCACAGCAGGCGCAGCTTGCGGATCAGCCACAGCTCCAGCCCCGCCACCACCGCCAGCAGCGCCACGAAGACGGCGAAGCCCCAGGGCGCGGCCTGCCCCGGCAGACCGCCCAGGTTCACCCCCAGCAGGCCGGTGAGGAAGCCCAGCGGCAGGAACACCGCCGTGACGATCGAGAGCACGTACATCGCGCGGTTGGAGCGTTCGGCCGCCCGGGCGGCCGCCTCCTCCCCCAGCACCAGCGCCCGCTCGCGGATCGCGTCGAGGTCTTCGACGTAGCGGGTCATGCGGTCGCCGGTCTCGCCCAGCTCCGCCCGGTCGAGGTCGGTCAGCGGGGCGGAGGAGAGGCGGCGCAGGTCGGTCAGCGCGTCGCGCTGCGGGCCCAGGTAGCGGCGCAGCGCGATGCCCACCCGGCGCAGCTCCGCCAGTTCCCGACGCGCCTCGCGGGGGTCGAGCGGGTCGATCATGCCCAGCACCGCTTCGGCGGCGCGGTCCTCCATGTCGTCGGCCCGATCCTCGAGCGCGTCGAGCACCGGGGACATCCGCTCGGCCAGGCCCTCGGTCAGCTCGGTCAGGAACACGCCGGGGCGGGCGGGGGCGCGGTTCGCCTCGGCGTCGGCGCGCAGGGCCGCGACCGTCAGCAGGCGGCGCAGCACCACGGTCAGCACCCGCGTCTCGTTCATCCACACGCGCACCGAGATCATGTCCTCGACGTCCGCGCCCTCGTTGAGGTTCACGCCGCGCAGGAACACCAGCGCGCCGCCGTGGGCGGCCTGGGCGCGGGGGCGGGTGTCGGTCTCGGTCAACGCCTCGGCGAGGATCTCCGGCAGGGGGCCGGCGGCGCCGGAGGCGAGCCAGTCCTCCGCCCCCGGCGCGAGGCCGTCGAGGTGGATCCAGCGGTAGGCCGCGCCCTCCGCCTTCGGCCCGCCGACCTCGCGGGGCGCGACGGGATCCGCCCGGCCGTCGGGGAAGACGTCGTAGGCCCACAGGACGGCGGGCGTCTCGGGATCGGCGGGGAGGTCGTATTCGCCGGGCCTGCGCCGCGGCGCGCCGCCGGAGGGCCCCCCGAGGGGGGCGTGCGGCCCGCGGCCCGGGGCGCCTTTGGCATCGAGGCTCATCGAAGCTCCTGAAGAAACGAACCGACGCCGAAACCTAGCCCGCCCGATCCCCCCTGCCCAGCGCCGGGGATGCGACGGGAGGCGTCGGCCGAGGACGGCCGCAAGGCGGGGACCCGCCGGACGGCGCCCGCGCGGGCGATGGATGACCCCACGACGGAGACCGCGAGGCCAGGCTCGCCGTCGGCCGAGCGCGCCCAGGACGGGCCGAGGACAGGGCGCCGACGGCGGCCGCCTGCGCGCGGGGGACCCCGGCGCGCCGGGGTGGGCGGGCAGGAGGCGTGCCGGGGTCCCCCGCCCTGCCCGCCCGCGCGACGGCGGCCATTGGAACGCGCCGCCCCCCCCTGGAACGAAACCGCCGCGACCCTTGGGGCCGCGGCGGGGGCGTCGTCGGGAGGTCTCCCTCCCGCTCCGGCAAACCGGGGCGGAGCGGGGGGCCGGCCTCAGGCCTCGGTCTTGGCCTGCGGGTAGCCTAGTTCCTTCACCGCGCCGCGGATCTCGTCGAGGATCGCGGGGTCGTCGATGGTGGCGGGGGTCTTGAACTCCTGCCCGTCGGTGATCTTGACCATCGTCGCGCGCAGGATCTTGCCTGAGCGGGTCTTGGGCAGCCGGTCCACCACCGCGGTCAGCTTGTAGGCGGCGACGGGCCCGATCTCCTGGCGCACCAGGGCCGCGCATTCCTTCACGATCTCCTCGTGGGGACGGTTCACGCCCTTGGTCAGGCACACGAAGCCCATAGGCAGCTGGCCCTTCAGCTCGTCCGCCACCCCGATCACCGCGCATTCGGCGACGTCGGGATGGGAGGCGAGCACCTCCTCCATCGCGCCGGTCGACAGGCGGTGGCCGGCCACGTTGATCACGTCGTCGGTGCGCGCCATGATCCACACGTAGCCGTCGTCGTCGATCATGCCCGCGTCGCCCGTCTCGTAGTAGCCGGGGAAGTGGCTGAGGTAGCTCTTGCGGAAGCGCTCCTCGGCGTTCCACAGGGTCGGCAGCGTGCCCGGGGGCAGCGGCAGCTTCACCGCGATGGCGCCCAGCGTGCCCGCCGGCACGGGATGGCCCGCCTCGTCCAGCACCTGCACGTCGTAGCCCGGCAGCGGCACCGAGGGCGAGCCGACCTTGATCGGCAGCAGCTCCAGCCCCGCGGGGTTGCCGACCATGCACCAGCCCGTCTCGGTCTGCCACCAGTGGTCGATCACCGGCACGCCCAGCTTGTCGGCGGCCCAGTTGACCGTGTCGGGGTCCGCCCGCTCGCCGGCCAGGTAGAGGTAGTTCAGGCAGGAGATGTCGTAGCGCGCCAGCTCCTTGGCGTGCGGGTCGTCGCGCTTGATGGCGCGGAAGGCGGTGGGGGCGGTGAAGAAGCTCTTCACCTTGTGCTCGGAGATCACCCGCCAGAAGGTGCCGGCGTCGGGGGTGCCCACGGGCTTGCCCTCGAACACCACGGTGGTGCAGCCGGCGATCAGCGGTCCGTAGCAGATGTAGCTGTGCCCCACGACCCAGCCCACGTCCGAGGCCGCCCAGAACACGTCGCCCGCGTCCACCGCGTAGAGGTTCTTCATCGACCAGGCGAGCGCCACCGCGTGTCCGGCGTTGGGGCGCACTACGCCCTTGGGCTGGCCGGTGGTGCCGGAGGTGTAGAGGACGTAGAGCGGATCGGTCCCCTTCATCGGCTCGCATTCGCAGGGCGCGGCCTTGGCCTGGAACGAATGCCAGGCGTAGTCGCGCCCCTCGATCAGCTCGCACTCCTCCGCGTCGCGCTGGAGGATCACGGTGAACTCGGGCTTGTGCTTGGCCTGCTCGATGGCGCCGTCCAGCAGCGGCTTGTAGTGCACGATCCGCCCCGGCTCGATCCCGCAGGAGGCGGCGAGGATCGCCTTGGGCTTGCAGTCGTCGATGCGCACCGCCAGCTCATGCGCCGCGAAGCCGCCGAAGACGACCGAGTGGATGGCGCCGATGCGCGCGCAGGCGAGCATCGCCACCAGCGCCTCGGGCACCATGGGCATGTAGATGATGACGCGGTCGCCCTTCTCCACGCCCTTGGCCTTCAGCGCGCCGCCCATGCGCGCCACCCGGTCGCGCAGCGTGGCGTAGGTGATCTCCTGCTTGGTGCGGGTGACGGGGCTGTCCCAGATGATCGCGGTGCGATCGCCGTGGCCCGCCTCGACATGGCGGTCGACGGCGTTCCAGCAGGTGTTCATCACCCCGTCGGCGTACCACTCGTAGAGCGGCGCGTTCGCGTCATCGAGCGCGCGGGTCGGCTTCTCGACCCAGTCGATGGCCTCGGCCGCCTGCATCCAGAACGCTTCGGGGTCCGCCTTCCAGGCGTCATAGGTCTCGCGGTAGCCCATGGCTTCCTCCCGTCTTCCCGGCCCGCGACGCGCGCGGCCGGGTCCCTGCCCTCCGCCCGCGCCGCACCGGGACGCGAGCGTGGCGGAGGCCCGGCGCCGCCCCTTGCGCCCGGGTCTTCCGCCCACGAGGGGGACGGCTCCTCTCCGCCCCCGGAGGGCGCGCGCCCGGCGCGCGCCCCGGCGGACCGCGACGCGCGCGATCCGGCCGTGGTGTTGGCGCGGGCCGCGGGGCCGGCGCCTTGATCCATCTCATGCGCGACGGCGGGTCGCGGGGTCAGGCGGCCCGCCCGGCCCGCGCCAGCAGCGCCGCCGCCGCCGCCAGCAGCCCGCCCGACAGGCGGTTGACCGCGCGCCGGCGCGCCCGGCTCATGCCGCCCGCGCCCAGCGCCGCGCCCGCGCCCGCCCAGGTCGCGGCCGCCGCAAGCTCGCACAGGAGGTAGACCGCGCCGAGCGCCAGCAGCTGAGAGGCGAAGCCGGCCGGCGCATCGGGCTGCACGAACTGCGGCAGGAACGCCGTAAACAACACCAGCGCCTTGGGGTTTGCAATGCCGGTCAGGAACTCCCGCCGCGCCAGAACGCCTCGGCCGGAGAGGCGTTTCGCCCGCGCCTGCGCCTCGGCGAGCGCGCCCTCGACCGGGGCCGACCAGATCTTCCAGGCGAGCCAGAGCAGGTAGGCGACCCCCGCCCACTTGATCGCGGCCGCGAGCCCGGCCGAGGCCGCCAGCAGCGCCCCCAGCCCGAAGGCCACGCCCGCGATCAGCAGCCCGTAGGCCGCGAGCCGCCCGAACACCCCCACCACCGCCGCCCCCCAGCCGCGGGTGGCGGCGTTGGCGAAGGCCAGCAGGTTCGAGGGCCCCGGCGTCAGCGCCATCAGCAGCGCGGCGGGGACGAAGGCGATCAGCTGCCAGGCGCTCACCCCCGTCCCCTCCTCACGCCCGTCCCCTCCTCATCGCGCGACCTCCCGCTCAGGCGTAGGAGGTCATCGGCGTCGAGGCGAGGGCGGCGATGTTGAGCAGCCCCCGCGCGGTGATCGAGGGCGTCACGATATGCGCCCGGTTGCCCATGCCCATCAGGATCGGCCCGACCTCGAGCGCGCCCGACATCTGCTTGAGCACGTTGCGCATCCCCGAGGCCGCGTCGGCGTTCGGCAGGATCAGGATGTTGGCGATCCCGTCGATGCGCGAGTTGGGGAAGATGCGCTCGCGGATCTCGGGGTCGAGGGCGGCGTCGGCGTGCATCTCCCCCTCGTAGGCGAAGCCGCGGTCCTGCTCGTCCAGGATCTCCATCGCGCGGCGCATCTTGCGCCCCGAGGGGATGTCCATGTTGCCGAACTGGGAATGCGACAGCAGCGCGACCTTGGGCTCCATGCCGAAGCGGCGGCAGTGGCGCGCGGCGCCGATGGCGATCTCGGCGATCTCCTCGGCGGTGGGGTCGGGGTGGACCTGGGTGTCGGCGATGAACACCAGCCCCCGCTCGAGCAGCATCAGCGACAGGCCGCCGACCGGGCGCAGCCCGTCGGTCGCCAGCATCTGGGTCACGTAGTTCAGGTGCCACAGATACTGGCCGAAGGTGCCGCAGATCAGGCTGTCGGCGTCGCCCTGGCGCACCATCGTGGCCGCGATGGCCGTGGTGTTGGTGCGCAGCACCGCGCGGGCGAGGTCCGGCGTCACGCCGCGCCGCTCCATCGTCTCGTGGTAGGTCTCCCAGTAGTCGCGATAGCGGGGATCGGACTCGGGGTTCACCAGCTCGAAGTCGCGGCCGGGCTCGATCGGCAGGCCGTAGCGCTCGAGCCGGTGGGCGACGACCTCCGGACGGCCGATCAGGATCGGCTTGTGGGAGGTCTCCTCCAGCATCGCGTGGGCGGCGCGCAGCACCCGCTCGTCCTCGCCCTCGGCGAAGACGATCCGCCGCTCGGAGGCGCGGGCGGCCTCGAAGACCGGGCGCATCACGAGGCTGGAGCGGAACTGCGAGTTCTCGAGCTGGTTGCGATAGGCGTCCAGGTCCTCGATCGGGCGGGTGGCGACGCCCGAGTCCATCGCGGCCTTGGCGACGGCGGAGGCGACCGCGGGCAGCAGCCGGGGATCGAAGGGCTTGGGGATCAGGTACTCGGGCCCGAACACCAGGCGCTCGCCGCGATAGGCGGCCGCGGCCTCGGCCGAGCCGGCCTGCAGCGCCAGGTCCGCCAGCGCCTTCACGCAGGCGATCTTCATCTCCTCGTTGATCTCGCGCGCGCCGACGTCCAGCGCGCCGCGGAAGATGAAGGGGAAGCACAGGACGTTGTTGACCTGGTTGGGATAGTCCGAGCGGCCGGTGGCGATCAGCGCGTCGGGCTTCGCCTCGCGGGCGAGCTCGGGCATGATCTCGGGGATCGGGTTGGCCAGGCCGAAGATGATCGGACGGTCGGCCATCTTGGCGACCATCTCCTTGGTCATCACGTTGGCCGCCGACAGGCCCAGGAAAAGGTCCGCGCCCGCGATCACGTCGTCGAGGCCGGTGCCGCCCTTCGCGTCCTCGGGATCGCGCGCGTAGCCTTCCTTCTGGGCGCCCATGTTGTCGCCGCGGCCCTTGTAGATCAGGCCCTTGCGGTCGAGCAGCCAGACGTTTTCCTTCTTCACGCCCAGCGTCTGGAGGAGGTTGAGGCAGGCGATGCCCGCGGCCCCCCCGCCCATCGAGACGACCTTGATCTCCTCGAACTTCTTCTGGGCGACCCGCATGGCGTTGAACGCCGCGGCGGCGACCACGATCGCGGTGCCGTGCTGGTCGTCATGGAAGACGGGGATGTTCATCTTCTGCTTGCACAGCTCCTCGACCTCGAAGCAGTCGGGGGCGGCGATGTCCTCGAGGTTGATCGCGCCGAAGGTCGGCTCCAGCGCGGCCACGATGTCGGCGAGCTTGCGCGGATCGCGCTCGCTGACCTCGATGTCGAAGCAGTCGATGTTGGCGAATTTCTTGAAGAGGACGGCCTTGCCCTCCATCACCGGCTTGGAAGCGGCGGCGCCGATGTCGCCCAGGCCCAGCACGGCGGTGCCGTTCGAGACCACCGCCACCAGGTTGCCCCGCGCGGTGTAGCGCGCCGAGGCCGAGGGGTCCTTCTCGATCTCGAGGCACGCCTCGGCCACGCCAGGGCTGTAGGCGCGGCTCAGGTCGCGCTGGTTGGCCATGGGCTTGGTGGCGCGGATCTCGAGTTTCCCGGGCTTGGGAAACTCGTGGTAGTCCAGCGCCGCCTGGCGTGCGGCATCCTGGCTGCGGTCGTCGCTCATGACCTTCCTCCCGTTCTCGCCGGAAGGGCCTCCCGCCCCCCGGCCGGCGCCGACTTCGCGGCGCGAATTCCGGACGGACCCAATGGCCCATTGCGCGCCCGGGAGCAAGCGGCACGCAAGCGTCGCGACGACGCCGAGCGCGGACGCGACGTCGCCCGCGACGGAACGCGCAGGCGAAAACCGCGCGGACGCAGGGGCCTGCGCGTTGAATCGGGGGGCTTCGATCCCAAATTGGTTTCCTGACGCGAAAATTCCAGAGGAGGGGCCAGCCCATGATCATCCGCGCCATCGACCGACTGTTCCGGCACGAGGCCGCTGGCGGGATATTGCTGCTGCTGTCGGCAGTGGCGGCGCTGGTCGTCTACAACTCTCCGCTGGCGGAGTGGTACGACAACACGCTCAGCGCCTATCTCGACTTCACCTACGACGGCGTCGGCATCGAGAAGCCGCTGATCCTGTGGATCAACGACGGCCTGATGGCGGTGTTCTTCTTCCTCGTGGGGCTCGAGCTGAAGCGCGAGTTCCTGGAGGGCAAGCTCAAGAACCCCGCCGACGTGATCCTGCCGGGCATCGCCGCGGTCGGCGGCATGGCGGTTCCCGCGATCATCTACGCGGCCCTGAACTGGAACACGCCCGAGACGCTGAGCGGCTGGGCCATTCCCGCGGCCACCGACATCGCCTTCGCGCTGGGCGTCCTGGCGCTGCTGGGCGACCGCATCCACCCGTCGCTGAAGATCTTCCTGCTGACGCTGGCGATCCTGGACGACATCGGCGCGATCCTGATCATCGCCCTGTTCTACACCGCCGAGCTGAAGCCCGAGTACCTGCTCTACTCGCTGGCTCCCATCGCGGGCCTGCTGTGGCTGAACCTGCGCGGCGCGCACCGGGTGGCGCCCCTGCTGATGCTGGGCGTGGTGCTGTGGTTCCTGGTGCTGAAGTCGGGCGTGCACGCGACCATCGCGGGCGTGCTGCTGGCCTTCTTCATCCCCCTGCGCTCGCGCCACGGCTCCTCGCCGCTGCATTCGCTCGAGCATGGGCTGACGCCGTACGTGTTCTTCTTCATCGTGCCGGTCTTCGCCTTCGCCAACGCGGGCCTGTCGCTGCAGGGCATGAGCCTGGCGAGCCTGCTCGAACCGGTGCCGCTGGGCATCGCCGCGGGCCTGTTCCTGGGCAAGCAGATCGGCGTCTTCGGGGCCTCGTTCCTGACGGTGAAGCTCGGCATCGTGCGGATGCCCGAGGGGATGACCTGGCCCAAGCTCTACGGCGCCGCGCTGCTGGCGGGCATCGGCTTCACCATGTCGCTGTTCATCGGCGGGCTCAGCTTCTCGGACGTGCAGCATGCCGCGGACGTGCGCCTGGGCGTGCTGACCGGCTCGCTGCTCTCGGCGGTGTTCGGCTACCTGGTGCTGCGGGTGCTGACCAAGCCGCACGAGGCGCGCGGCCAGATCACCGAGCCCGAGGCCGCCGCCCTCGACCGCGCCGGCAAGCCGGCCGAGTGAGCGCCGCGCCTCAGGCGATCGCCAGCCACCCGGCCCAGGCGATCGCCATGACCGAGGCGTAGAACCCCCACGCGAAGCCGGGCGCCCTGAGCAGGGGCGCCCGGTGATAGCCGATCCAGAACATCGCCCGCGAGACGGGGAAGGCGAGGCCCAGCGCCGCCACCGCCCCCAGCCGGTCCGCCGGCAGCGCCAGCGCCAGCGCGGGCCAGGCGAGCGCCGCCAGCAGCGCCTGCTCGACGGTGTTCCTCAGGACCCGCTGGTCGATCTCCGCCCCCGATCCCGGGGCCGGCGCCTGCCCCTCGATCAGGGCCGCGTCGAAGAAGCGCCGCTGCGCGATGCGCCCGATCACGGCCGCCAGCGCCGCGCCCGGCCCCAGCAGCGCCGTCGCCGCCAGCGCCAGCCGCGCGCCCGGCGAGCCGTCGCCCGGGACCGCGCCCCAGCCCGCCCCGGCCGCCAGCGTGCCCAGCGCCAGCGCCGCGCCCGCGCCCATCCCCGCCAGGACCCTGGCCCGCGTCCGCGCCGCCGCCCGCATGCCGCATCCTCCGCCCTGCCCGGCCCCCGCCCGGGCGCCGCGCTAGCGGATCCCCGCGAAGCGCCTGTTCCCCGGAGCCGTCCATCGCTGATGCCGTAAAGAGCCGCGGGGGCGAGTCGGTCAAGGATCGCGCAGCGACCCGCGCCTGCGCGGGCTCGTCCTTGACCGACTCGCCCCCGCGGCTCAGGCATCATCGAGCGATGGACGGATCCGGGGAGCAGGCGCGGCCCTGTTCCCGGGTGAGTCTTGAAGCGTGACCGTCTCCCGGCGCCCCGACCGACCCGCGCGCGACGCCGCCGGGCCCGCCCGCAGGGCGCCTCCGCCCCCTGGAGCGCGCCTTACCGGCGCCGACCCAGCCGCCAGGGCGCGAGCAGCGCCGCGAGGGTGCGATGCGCCGGCGCCTCCAGCCCCTCGGCCGCCGACAGGCGCGCCACCGCGCCCGACAGCCAGTCGACCTCGATGGGCCGGCCGGCGTCGAGGTCCTTGGCCATGCTCGCGCGCATCCCCGCGGGGAAGCCCGCGATGATCTCGCCGACCTTGGCCTCGTCCTTCTCGGTGATCGGCACGCCCTTGGCGCGGGCCAGCGCTCCGATCTCGGCCACGCAGTCGCGCACCAGCGCGCTCAGCGCCTCCGAGGCCTGGATGTCCCCGGCCGAGCAGCGCCCCGCCGCGGTCACCCCGGCCAGCGTCGCCAGCATCAGGAACTTGCGCCACAGCTCCACCCGGATGTCCTCGGGCACCGCCGCGTCGATCCCCGCCGCGCGCATCGCCGCCGCGATCGCCTCGGCGCGCTCGGAGCGGGTCCCGTCGCGCTCGGCGAACTTGTACCAGGCGAAGGAGGAGGCCATGTCCAGCCGCCCCGGCTCGCCCAGGAAGATCGAGATCCCGCAGGTCCCCTCCAGCACCCGGCCCGCGCCCAGGTGATGCTCCAGCCGCTCGGAGGCCTCGACGCCGTTGAGGAAGGGGATCACCACCGTCTCGGGGCCCATCATCGGCAGGCACAGCGGCGCCGCGCCGTCGAGGTCCTGGGCCTTCACCGCGAAGAGGATCACGTCCACCGGCCCGATGGCGCCGGGATCGTCGGTAGCCAGGCGCGGGCGCCCGACGCTCTCGCCCGCGGGCCCGACCAGTCGCAGGCCGCGGGCGCGGATCGCCTCGAGATGGGCGCCGCGCGCCAGGCAGGCGACGTCCGCGCCGCCCTCCGCCAGCTTCACCGCGAGGTAGCCGTTCACGCCCCCCGTCGCCACCGTCGCGAACCGCATCGCCATCTCCCGCTCCCGCAGGGCCGTTCCCTGCGCCGCGCAGATTGCAGGGCGAGGCCGGCCGGTTCAATGGGCGCCGCCGCCCGCGCGGGCGGATCGACGGAACGCCGCGGCCGGCGCGGACGGCCGAATGGAATGTCGTGGACGGCGCGGCGGGCGCCTCGCCGGCGGCGGAGGGCCGGCCCGGGCGGGGGACGAGGCGCCCCCGCCCCCCTCGCCCGACGCGGCCGGGCTCAGTCGCCGCTGTCCTGGGCGTCCATGCCGCCCGGCGTCAGGGCGTCGTCCTGCAGGAAGGCGGTCAGCGTCTTCGCGCCGGGTCCGTAGACGCAGGTGAAGGCCGAGGAGTCGGCCGAGGCGGGCGTGGTCACGCCGGCCACCTTCGCGCCCCCGTCCGGGGTCATGCCGTCGAAGCGGGCGCTGAGGTCGTGGGTCGACATCGACAGCTTCTGCGAGGCCGAGACGAGGCACGACTGCACCAGCGCCGCCTGGGCGTCCTGCGAGAGCGGAACGGCGGCGGAGGCGGACGAGGCCGCCGCGGCGGCGCCGAGGGCGACGAGCGCGGCGAAGAGAGGTCTGCGGGTCATGAGGAGGTCCTCCTGCGGATTGCATTGCGCGTCGGAGGTCTGGGAGGGGGGGCGGTCCTGAGATCGTCCGGCCTGGAAGGCGTCCGGCGTGGCCCTGAGATCGGCGCAGGTCCGCGCCTGCGCAACGCCTTGCAATCCCCGCTCGCGCGCCCATCGGATCACCGGGAGTCGCGAGGACGTGCGCGGGACGACCCGGATCGGGGCGATCCCCGCCCGGCCCGAGCAGGAGCCCCGCGCGCCGCTCGCGCAGGACGCCCCCTGCAAGGCGCGTCCGATCAGTCCGCCGCCGCCCCTTGGCCGCCGATGCGCCCGGCCGGGCCAAGGATCTTCGCCGGCGCGGACGACGCGGCCGGACGGCTCCGCGAGGGCCCTTCGGCCTCAGCGCCCGTCGCGGTGGGGGCGCAGGACGGCGTACATCGCCTCGGTGGCGGGGACCGGCACGCCGTGCTCGCGGCCCATGCGCGCCACCGCCCCGGTCATGTGGTCGAGCTCCAGCGGCTTGCCCGCCTCCAGGTCCGCGGCCATCGAGGAGCGGATCTTGCCCGACATCTTCTCGAACCGCGCGATCACCGCGTCGGCCGTGCCCTCCGGCACCGGGGCGCCCGAGGCGATGGCCACCGCCTGGGCCTCGCGCACCAGCGCCTCGTAGAGGCGCCGCAGCTCGGGAACCGTCTGCAGCTCATGCACCGTGCAGCGGGCGGCGGCGGTCAGGGTGCCGGTGCCGTTCCAGGCGATCATCTTGCGCCACAGGTCCACCCGCACGTCGTCGGAGGCGGGCGCCGGCGCCCCGGCGGCGAGGAACATCTCGCGCGCCGCGGCGGCGGGCTGCGTGTCCTGGCGCCCGTCGCGGTCGCCGAAGATGATCCCGGTCTCGCTGTCGAGCTTGCCGATCACGCCCGGCCGCACGATCTCGGCCGAAACCAGCGCCACGCCGATCAGCGCGCGCCCCTCGCCGTAGACCGCCTCCAGCCGCGCGGTCGCGGTCACGCCGTTGAGGATCGGCAGCGCCACGCCGCCCTGCGCCATCAGGGGGCGGGCCGCCTCCATCGCAGCGTCGAGCTGCTGGCCCTTCACCCCGAAGATCACCAGGTCTGCGGGCTCGAGCTCTGCGGGGTCCGCGGCGGCGGGGATCTTCACCGTGGTGGTCTTGCCGCCATGTTCCTCGAGCGTCAGGCCGTCCGCGCGGATCGCCTCCAGATGCGCCCCGCGGGCGACGACCGAGACGGGATTGCCCGCCGCCGCCAGCCTCACCGCCAGGTAGCCCCCGATCCCGCCCGCGCCGACGACCGCCACCTTCATGGGGATGCTCCTTCGATCCGATGCCCTGCGGCGCGGAGGGTTTCACCGCGCGCCTGTCCGGACATGCTTAGCCCCGCCCGGCCCCCGCCGCCCCCGGCCGGATGCCGCAGCGCGGGGGCCGGCGGGACCGGAGGCGTCCTCGCGGCCGTCCCCCGACGCCCTGGTCCATCGCGTGCCGGCCGTGCGCCTGTCGCCCTGCCCGCCCTCGCGTCGCGGCTCCGCAGAGACGGAACGGCAGGCCGCGCCCCGTCCTTCCACGCCCGGCGGTCCGGGGCGACGGGCCGCCCGGCGGCGCCTCCCTTTCCTTCCGCCAGCGGCGGAGACCGCGAAGGGGACGGCCGGGCGGGGCGATGCGGCCGCGCAGCGGGCGCGAGGGCCGCCCCGGCCGCGGGGGCGCGTACGGAAAGGGGCGCGCCGACCTCCCGATCGGCGCGCCCCGGCGCTTCCTCCCGCCCCCGCCCTGTCGCGGCCGGGGGCCTTCCACGCGTCCCTTCGCGCGGGTCTCCCCTCTGCGGGGTTTACTCGGCCGCCTCGGGGCGCCGGCTCTCGCGGATCAGGGTCAGGATGTTCTTCGCGGCCTCGGGGATGTTGGTCCCCGGCCCGAAGATCGCCTTCACCCCCGCGCCCTTGAGGAAGTCGTAATCCTGCTGCGGGATCACGCCGCCGCAGATCACGATGATGTCCTCGGCGCCCTTCTCCTTCAGCGCCTGGATCAGCTTGGGCGCGAGCGTCCGGTGCCCCGCCGCCTGGGACGAGACGCCGACGACGTGCACGTCGTTGTCGATCGCGTCGTCCGCGGCCTCCTCCGGCGTCTGGAACAGCGGGCCCACGTCGACGTCGAAGCCGATGTCGGCGAAGGCGGTCGCGATCACCTTGGCGCCGCGGTCATGGCCGTCCTGGCCCATCTTGACCACCAGCATGCGCGGGCGGCGGCCCTCCTCTTCCGCGAAGGCGGCGACGTCGTCCTGGATCGCCTTGAACCCCGCGTCGCCCTCGTAGGCGGCGCCGTAGACGCCCGACAGCGTCTTCACCTCGGCGCGATGCCGGCCGAACGATTTCTCCATGGCGTCCGAGATCTCCCCGACCGTGGCGCGGGCGCGCGCCGCCTCGACCGCGGCGGCCAGCAGGTTGCCCTCGCCGGTCTCCGCCACCTTCGTCAGCGCGGCCAGGGCCGCGTCGCAGGCGGCCTGGTCGCGGCCGCCGCGCACCTTCTGGATGCGCGCCACCTGGGCCTTGAGCACCGCCTCGTTGTCGATGTCGAGGATGTCGAGGTCGTCCTCCTTCTCGAGCCGGTACTTGTTGACCCCGATGATCACCTCTTCGCCGCGGTCGATGCCGGCCTGGCGCATGGCCGCCGATTCCTCGATGCGCAGCTTGGGCATGCCCGAGGCGACCGCCTTGGTCATGCCGCCCATGGACTCGATCTCCTGGATCAGCGCCCAGGCCTTGTCCTTGAGCTCGGCGGTCAGCGCCTCGACGTAATAGGAACCCGCCAACGGATCGACGACCTTGGTGACGCCGGTCTCCTCCTGGAGGATCAGCTGCGTATTC
Source organism: Albimonas marina (assembly GCF_029223255.1). GTDB lineage: Bacteria > Pseudomonadota > Alphaproteobacteria > Rhodobacterales > Rhodobacteraceae > Albimonas. The sequence goes on along the minus strand of NZ_JARHUC010000003.1, from coordinate 197,862 downwards.
CGGGCGATGCGGGCGGAGAACTCGGTCGGCAGCGCCACCGCCTCGTCCAACGCGTTGGTGTGCAGCGACTGGGTGCCGCCCAGCGCCGCCGACATCGCCTCGTAGGCGGTGCGGATCACGTTGTTGTAGGGGTCCTGCTCGGCCAGCGACACGCCGGACGTCTGGCAGTGCGTGCGCAGCATCTTCGAGCCGGGCTTCTGCGCGCCGAAGTCCTCCATCACGCGGGCCCACAGCAGGCGGGCGGCGCGGAGCTTCGCCGCCTCCATGAAGAAGTTCATGCCGATGGCGAAGAAGAACGACAGCCGGCCCGCGAACTGGTCCACCGTCAGGCCCTTGGCCATGGCCGCGCGCACGTATTCCATGCCGTCGGCGATGGTGAAGGCCAGCTCCTGCACCAGGTTCGCGCCCGCCTCCTGCATGTGATAGCCGGAGATCGAGATCGAGTTGAACTTCGGCATCTCGTTCGAGGTGAACTCGATGATGTCCGCGATGATCCGCATCGAGGGCTCGGGCGGATAGATGTAGGTGTTGCGGACCATGAACTCCTTCAGAATGTCGTTCTGAATGGTCCCCGAGAGCAGCTTGCGCTCCACCCCCTGCTCTTCGCCCGCGACGATGAAGTTCGCGAGGATCGGGATCACCGCGCCGTTCATGGTCATCGAGACCGAGATCTTCTCGAGCGGGATCCCGTCGAACAGGATCTTCATGTCCTCGACCGAGTCGATGGCCACGCCCGCCTTGCCCACGTCGCCGATCACCCGCGGGTGATCGCTGTCATAGCCGCGGTGGGTGGCGAGGTCGAAGGCGACCGACACGCCCTGCTGCCCCGCCGCCAGCGCCTTGCGGTAGAAGGCGTTCGACTCCTCGGCGGTCGAGAAGCCGGCGTACTGGCGGATCGTCCAGGGACGGCCCGCGTACATGGTCGCGCGCGGGCCGCGCACGAACGGGTACTGCCCGGGCACCGTGCCCAGGTGATCGACGCCCTCGAGATCGGCCTCCGTGTAGAGGGGTTTGACGTCGATCCCCTCGATGGTCTTCCAGACGAGGTCGTCGGGCGACTTCCCCTTGAGTTCCTTCTCGGCCAGCGCGCGCCAGGCCTCGAGATCCGACTTGCTCATCCCGCTCCTCCTTTCCGGCGCTCGCCGCGCCGTCCGGTTTCCATGGCGCCGCGCGATGGCGCGGCCCTGAACTTCTACGCCGCGCCATGGCGCGGCCGTGAACCCGTCCGCCGCGCGGTGGCGCGCGGCCCTGAATTTCGTCCGCCGCGCGACGCCGCGGCCTGTCTCCACCGACCGCGCCCGGCGCGGCCCATCGCCCTTGGCTCGCCCCGCCGCTGGCCGGGGGGCGGGCGAACGCCTATATCTTGTGCCACCCCGGCCGCATCGCAGCAGCCTCAAACGCCCGGAGCCGATGACCTCTCGCCGACGCCTCATCGCGGCCTTGCCGGCCCTCGCGCTTCTTCCCGTCGTCCGCGGCCTTCCCGCGCGCGCCCAGGCGGATGACGATCCGCTCGCGCCCTACCTGTGGACCGCGCGCCCGGTGATCGTCTTCGCCAACACCGACCGCGACCCCCGCTTCATCCGCCAGATGAAGGAGCTCGACCGCGTCGCCGCCGACCTCGAGGAACGCGACGTGGTGGTGATCGTCGACACCGAGCCCGGCCCCTCGCGCTACGAGACCACGGACCTGCGCCGCAAGTTCCGACCCCACGACTTCAACGTCCTGGTGATCGGCAAGGACGGCGAGGTGAAGAAGCGCAGTCCCGTGCCGCTCGGCGGCGACGGCATCGCCCGGCTGATCGACCGGCTGCCGATCCGCCAGCAGGAGCTCGGCCGCCGCTGAGCGCCCGGCTCCGGCCGACGTCAGAACCCCACGACCCGGCCGCGCGCGCCCGCCGTCCGCAGGCCCCGCGAGGGGAACGGCCGGGCGGGGCGAGACGTCCGCGCAGCGGGCGGCGAGGGCCGCCCGAGCCGCAGGCGAGAGCCGGGCGGGCGCGGCCACGGGGCCGGCCGGGGCGGCCTGCGCCGCCCTCGATCCGATCCCCATGATCGCGCCCGCCCCGGTCATGGCCTCACTCGAACTCCATGATCACGTCGTCCACCGCCAGGCTGTCGCCGGCCTTGGCGTTGACCTTGGTGACCACGGCCTTCTTCTCGGCGCGCAGCACGTTCTCCATCTTCATGGCCTCGACCACGGCGAGGATCTGCCCCTCCTGGACCTCCTGCCCCTCCTCCACGTCGACCGAGACGATCAGGCCGGGCATCGGGCACAGCAGCATCTTCGAGGTGTCGGGCGGCATCTTGACGGGCATCTTCGCCGCCAGCTCCGCCTGGCGCGGGGTCAGCACCTGCACCTTGAGGTCGGCTCCGCGGTAGCGCACCCGCGCCCCGCCGACGCCCAGCGAGACCTTGGCGGTCAGCGGCTTGCCGTCGACCACCGCCTTGGCCAGCGTCTTGCCCGGGGTCCAGGCCGTCTCCACCCGGCTGGTCTGGCCGTCGATGGTCACGTCCCAGCCGCCGGCGACCTCGGCCACCAGGGTCTTGAAGCTCTCGCCGCCGATCATCACCACCCACTCCGGATCGACCCGGCGGGTGTGGTTGCGCATCGCGCCCGAGATCTGCGCCGCGCGCCCCTCGACGATCATGTTGAAGGCCGAGGCCGCCGCCGCCAGCCGCTTCAGCGCCTCGGGGGCGAGCGTCGCGCCCTCGAAGCCCTCGGGGTATTCCTCGGCGATGAAGGCCGTGGAGATGTCGCCCGAGACGAAGCGCGGGTGGTCCATCACCGCCGCGCAGAACGGCAGGTTGTGGCCGATGCCCTCCACCTCGAACCCGTCGAGCGCGTCGCGCATCACCTCGATCGCCTCCAGGCGCGTGGGCGCCCAGGAGCAGAGCTTGGCGATCATCGGGTCGTAGAACATCGAGATCTCGCCGCCCTCGAACACGCCGGTGTCGTTGCGCACGGCCATCGAGTTGGTGGCGACCTCCTCGGGCGGGTTGTACTTGGTCAGCCGGCCGATGGAGGGCAGGAAGTTGCGGTAGGGATCCTCGGCGTAGAGGCGGCTCTCGATCGCCCAGCCGTTGATGCCGACGTCCTTCTGCTCCAGCTCCAGCTTGTCGCCCCAGGCGACCTTGATCATCTGCTCGACCAGGTCGACGCCGGTGATCAGCTCGGTGACGGGATGCTCCACCTGCAGGCGGGTGTTCATCTCGAGGAAGTAGAAGTTGCGGTCGCCGTCGACGATGAACTCCACCGTGCCGGCCGAGCAGTAGTCCACCGCCTTGGCCAGCGCCACGGACTGCTCGCCCATGGCCTTGCGGGTCTCCTCGTCGAGGAAGGGCGAGGGCGCCTCCTCGATGACCTTCTGGTTCCGCCGCTGGATCGAGCACTCGCGCTCGTTGAGGTAGATGCAGTTGCCGTGCTTGTCGCCCAGCACCTGGATCTCGATGTGGCGGGGCTGGGTGACGAACTTCTCGATGAAGATGCGGTCGTCGCCGAAGGAGGACTTCGCCTCGTTCTTCGAGGACTGGAAGCCCTCGCGCGCCTCCTGGTCGTTCCAGGCGATGCGCATGCCCTTGCCGCCGCCGCCGGCGGAGGCCTTGATCATGACCGGGTAGCCGATCTCGCCCGCGATCTTCACCGCCTCGTCGGCCGAGTCGATCAGGCCCATGTAGCCGGGCACGGTCGACACGCCCGCCTCGGCGGCGAGCTTCTTGGAGGTGATCTTGTCGCCCATCGCCTCGATGGCGCCGGCGGGCGGGCCGATGAAGGCGACGCCGGCGTCTTCCAGGGCCTTGGCGAACTTCGCGTTCTCCGACAGGAAGCCGTAGCCGGGATGCACCGCCTCGGCGCCCGTCTGCTTGATCGCGTCCATGATCTTGTCGATCACGATGTAGGACTCGGAGGCCGGCGGCGGGCCGATGTGGACCGCCTCGTCCGCCATGCGCACGTGCAGCGCGTTCTTGTCGGCGTCCGAATAGACCGCGACCGTCTTGATGCCCATCTTGCGGGCCGTCTTGATGACCCGGCAGGCGATCTCGCCGCGGTTGGCGATCAGGATCTTCTTGAACATCGTCCCTCCACGTGGGTGGTCAGGCGGCGAAGGCCGGCCCGGAATGCACGAAAGCCCGCCGCGCGGAGGCGCGGCGGGCCGATGGATGCAGGATGCAGGCCGCGCGCGCGGCGCCCGTCAGGGCGGCGCGGCGGGCCGGAATCGGGCGCGCGACGGCGGCCCGGGCGGCGAAGTGGCCGCCCCGGGTCGCGCCCGCGCGCTCAGTAGCGGCGACGCTTCTTCTTGTTGCCGCTGAGGTTGATGTCGTCGGAATCGGTGAGCGCGCCGGTCGCGGCGCCGGCCGCGCCGCCCACGATGGCCCCGGTCGCGAGATCGCCGCCGGTGATGGCCGCGGCGCCCGCGCCCACGCCCGCGCCGATGGCGCCGCCGGAGAGCGCGCGCTCGCCGGTCGAGTTGCCGCAGCCGGCGGCGACCATGGCCGCGGCGAAACCCAGGCCCAGCGCGATGCGCGACGGCGTGGCGATGAGAGTCTTCGAGGACATTTCGTCCCTCCTTCTGCTCGGACGTTCGTCCAATACAACGCACGCAGGAGGGCGGAAATTCCGTCGGAGCGGGGCGATTTTTCGACCGCATCCCCGTCGATTGCGGCGGAGCGGGTCGGATGATGAACCGCCGCCGAACGCGCGCGCGCCGCGCGCGCGGGCCCCGCCGCCGGAACGGCGAGGCCGCGCGCCGCCCCGCGGGCGGAGAAGACGCCGGCCCTCGGCGCCCGCCCGCGGGGGCGGGCGCCGAGCGCGGCCTCAGTCGAGCCGGATGTCGTCGGCGTCGGTGAGGGCGCCGGTCGCGGCGCCGGCCGCGCCGCCCACGATGGCGCCGGTGCCGATCGCGCCGCCGGTGACGGCCGCGGCGCCCGCGCCGAGGCCCGCGCCGATGGCGCCGCCGGACAGGGCGCGCTCGCCGGTGGAGTTGCCGCAGGCCGCGACGCCCAGGCCGAGGGCCAGGACCGAGGCGCCCAGCAGGCCGCGACGAAGGGTGCTGTTGCGGGTGAACATGGTGCTTCTCCTCTCTCGCTCGTGTAGCTGAGAGAGAGATGGGCGCCGCCTGAGGCGGAACCCGCGCGACCTCTGGGCAAGCCCTGCCACACTCGTTCCACGCAATGGAAAAGCGTCCGCGCGTCCGGGAGGGCGGCCGGGCTCAGTCCTTTTCGTGCGGCAGCACCGCGAGCACGCCCCAGGTGATCCCCACGAAGCCGAAGCTCACCCCGAAGCCGATGGCGAGCATCACCGTCGCCATCTCCGAGCGCTCGGCCCGCGCGACCAGGCTGCCCAGCCCGCCGATGTCGGTCCACAGCAGGATCAGCAGCGCGACCCATCCCGCCACGATCCCGGTCGCGGCGTGCAGGCCGACGAACTTCGCCAGCCGGTAGGGGTCGTGCGGCTTCTTCGGATCGGGCTTCATGGCGCGTCTCTCCGGGCGCGGGGGCCGGGAACAGGGGCGCCGCCTGCGCGGCTGCACAGGGAAATAGTGTAGATCCGCCGAGAGGAGAACCGCGGCGTTCCGACCCGCTCCGCGCCGGACGCGCGGCGGACGCCCCCCGCTCCGTCGCGACGGTCGCCGCCCCGATCTCTCCCCGCGCGATCATTCCGGCCGCCTCGCGATGCAGTCGATCTCGACCAGCGCGCCGACGGCGAGCGCGGTGACGCCCACGGTGGTGCGCGCCGGCAGGCGGTCGGCGGGAAAGAAGCTCTTGTAGGTCTCGTTGAAGGCCGCGTAGTCGCGCTCGAATTCGGTGAGGAAGCAGCGGCACTGGACGACATGGCTCAGGTCCAGCCCCACGCCGTTCAGCACGATCTCCAGGTTCTCCATCACCCGCCGCGTCTGCGCCTCGACGCCCTCGGGCAGCGGCGCATCGGGGGCGGCGGGATCCGTGGGCATCTGCCCGGTCAGGATCACCCAGCCGTCCGCCTCCACGGCGTGGCTGAAGGGGGCCACGGGCCGCGGCCCCCCGCCGATCATATGGAAGATGGGATGGTCCATCTGGGCCCCTGCCGGACTATTCCGCGCTCACAGCGGAATGTTGTCGTGCTTCTTCCACGGGTTCTCGAGCTTCTTGTTGCGAAGCGCGGCGAAGGCCCGGCTGACCCGGCGGCGGGTCGACTGGGGCATGATCACCTCGTCGATGAAGCCCTTCTCGGCCGCCACGAACGGGTTCGCGAAGCGGTCCTCGTAGTTCTTGGTGCGCTCGGCGATCTTCTCCTTGTCGCCCAGCTCGGAGCGGTAAAGGATCTCGACCGCGCCCTTGGCGCCCATCACCGCGATCTCGGCGGTCGGCCAGGCGTAGTTGATGTCGCCGCGCAGGTGCTTGGAGGCCATGACGTCGTAGGCGCCGCCGTAGGCCTTGCGGGTGATGACGGTGACCTTGGGGACCGTCGCCTCGCCGTAGGCGAACAGCAGCTTGGCGCCGTGCTTGATCACGCCGCCGTACTCCTGGCCCGTCCCCGGCAGGAAGCCCGGCACGTCGACCAGCGTCAGGATCGGGATGTTGAAGCAGTCGCAGAAGCGCACGAAGCGCGCGGCCTTGCGGGAGCTGTCGATGTCGAGGCAGCCGGCCAGCACCATCGGCTGGTTGGCGACGACGCCGACGGTCTCGCCCTCCATGCGGATGAAGCCGGTGATCATGTTCTTGGCGAAGTCGGCCTGGATCTCGAAGAAGTCGCTCTCGTCGGCGATCTTCGTGATCAGCTCCTTCATGTCGTAGGGCTTGTTGGGGTTGTCGGGGATCAGCGTGTCGAGGCTGGTCTCCACCCGGTCCACCGAGTCGAAGAAGGGCCGCACGGGCGGCTTCTCGCGGTTCGACAGCGGCAGGAAGTCCACCAGGCGACGGGTCTGGATCAGGGCCTCGACGTCGTTGTCGTAGGCGCCGTCGGCGACCGAGGACTTGGAGGTGTGGGTCTTGGCGCCGCCGAGCTCCTCGGCCGTCACCACCTCGTTGGTCACCGTCTTCACCACGTCGGGGCCGGTGACGAACATGTAGGACGAGTCGCGCACCATGAAGATGAAGTCGGTCATGGCGGGCGAGTAGACCGCGCCGCCCGCGCACGGGCCCATGATCACCGAGATCTGCGGCACCACGCCCGAGGCCATGATGTTGCGCTGGAACACTTCCGCGTAGCCCGCCAGCGAGGCGACGCCTTCCTGGATGCGCGCGCCGCCCGAGTCGTTCAGCCCGATCACCGGCGCGCCGTTGCGCATCGCCATGTCCATGATCTTGCAGATCTTCTGGGCGTGGGTCTCGGACAGCGAGCCGCCGAAGACGGTGAAGTCCTGGGAGAAGACGTAGACCTGGCGGCCGTTGACCGTGCCCCAGCCGGTGACCACGCCGTCGCCGTAGGGACGGTCCTGCTCCATCCCGAAGTCGGTGCAGCGATGGGCCACGAACATGTCGAACTCCTCGAAGGAGCCCTCGTCCAGGAACAGCTCGATGCGCTCGCGCGCCGTCAGCTTGCCCTTGGCGTGCTGGCTGTCGATCCGCTTCTGACCGCCGCCCAGGCGCGCGGTCTGGCGACGAAGTTCAAGCTCCGCGAGGATGTCGTTCATCGGGGTCCCTTCTCGTTTCGGCCGAGGTCCGTCCCATTCCGGCGCGGCACCGTATCGCCGGCGGCCGCCCCGGGAAAAGCCTTGTCGCGCGGAGGTGCGAAGTTTACGAAAGTCCGATGATGCGAATTGCGAAGTTGCGAAGACCGCGCCGCTTCGCCCGGAGGAGGCCCGATTGACCCGCGCCCGAAAACTCTACGCCGGCGTCCGCCTGCGCGAGATCCGCCGCGAGCAGGGCCTGACCCAGGCCGCCTACGCCGAGGCGCTGGGGATCTCGCTGAGCTATCTCAACCAGATGGAGAACAACCACCGCCCCGTCTCGGCCGCGGTGGTGATCGCGCTGTCTGAGCGGTTCGGGGTCAACCTCTCCACCCTCTCGGTCGGCGAGGCGCAGCGCCTGACCGCCGACATGCGCGAGGCGCTGGCCGACCCGGTCTTCGACGGCGCCCAGCCGCCGCTGGCTGACCTGGAGCTGGCGGCCTCCAACGCCCCCTCCCTCGCCCGCGCGTTCCTGTCGCTCCACCGCGCCTTCCGCCAGCGGGGCGAACGGCTGGCGAGCCTCGACGACGCGCTGGGCCGCGAGGATGCGCTGGCCCCGCAGCCGTGGGAGGAGGTGCGCGACTTCTTCCACTATTGCGACAACTACATCGACGCCGTGGACCGCGCGGCCGAGAGCTTCGCCGCCGCCACCGGCTTCGGGCGCCCCGATCCGGGCCGCGACCGCCTGCAGGCCGCCGGCGACTGGCTGGAGGAGCGCCACGGCATCCAGCTGCGCATCGCCGACACCCCCGCCCTGCGGATGATGACCGGCGAGGTGCTGACGCTGTCCTCGCGCGCCTCGTCGGCCACCCGCGCCTTCCAGGCGGCGGTGCAGGTGGCGCTGACCTCCTACGGCGACCTGATCGAGGCGACGCTGGACCTCGCCGGCTTCGGCTCGGACGAGGCGCGGGAGATCTGCAAGATCGGGCTCGCCAACTATTTCGCCGGCGCCGCCGTCCTGCCCTACGCCGCCTTCCAGGAGGCCGCCGAGGAGCAGCGCCACGACATCGAGCTGCTGGCCGACCAGTTCGGCGCCTCGATCGAGCAGGTGGCCCACCGCCTCTCGACCCTGCAGCGCAAGGGCGCGCAGGGGATCCCGTTCTGGTTCGTGCGCGTCGACCAGGCGGGCACCATCACCAAGCGCCACTCGGCGACCCGGCTGCAGTTCGCGCGCTACGGCTCGGCCTGCCCGCTGTGGAACGTGCACCAGGCCTTCGAGACGCCGGGCCGCCTGCTGCGCCAGCTCGCCGAGACGCCGGACGGGGTGCGCTACCTCTCGCTCGCCCGCGACGTGACCAAGCCGGGCGGGGGCTTCCGCCGGCCCACCCGCCGCTACGCCATCGGGCTGGGCTGCGAGGTGAAATTCGCGGGCCGCCTGGTCTATGCCGACGACCTCGACCTCGCCTCCCCCGCCTCCTACGAGCCGATCGGGGTGAGCTGCCGGATCTGCGAGCGGGCGGACTGCCACCAGCGTTCGGTCCCGCCGCTGAAATCCGCGATCGCGGTGGATCACTCCCGCCGGGACCTGCTGCCCTACAGCCTCGCCGCCCCCGAGGGCCGGGGCGCGCGGGAGAAGGCGGCGGACGGGAGCTGAGCACGGGGGCTGAGCACGGGCGCCCGCCCACCTCCCCCCTGCCCCGGCCGCGCGCCCCGACCGCGCGTCCCCCTCGCGCCGTCCGCCGCCGGGCGCCCCTGCCCGCCCGCGCCGAGGCCCGCCCCGCGCCGCGGGCGGAACCGGGCCGACGGCGCGCGGGTCGACGCGGCGCCCCCTGCCGAGAAACGCTCCCGGGGAAATGCATTGACCGCGCTCGCCGGGCGCCTACCATCGGCGCTCCGCATGGGCCTCGCCCGGACCGTGCGGTCAAAACCAGAACCAAAAGGGGAGGATCGGGCGATGCCAGGCGACTTCAGGCGCGACGCGCGCAGCCGTGCGGCCGGACCGGCCCCGCGGCGGGCCCGCCTGCGCCCGTCCGGCGCGCGCTGAGCCTTCGGCCGGGACCGGCCGCGCGGCCGGATCCCCCCAAGCGAATACATGCCGGCGACGCGGGGGGGAGGATACGCCCGCGGCGCTCGGCCCAGCCAGGGAGACCCACATGCCCAAGGATTTCGGGATCGGCGCCAGCTCCAAGCGGCGGGAGGACGTGCGCTTCCTCACCGGCGAGGGCCGCTACACCGACGACATCAACCTGCCCGGCCAGGCCTACGCGGCGATCCTGCGCTCGCCCGTCGCCCATGCCCGGATCAACGCCATCGACACCTCCGCCGCCAAGGCCGCGCCGGGCGTCCTGCTGGTGCTGACCGGCGCCGACGTCGAGGCGGTGGGCGGCCTGCCCTGCGGCTGGCTGATCCACTCGCGCGACGGCTCCCCGATGAAGGAGCCCAAGCACCCGATCCTCGCCCACGGCAAGGTCCGCCACGTCGGCGACCCCGTGGCCCTCGTCGTCGCCGAGACCTACGCCCAGGCCCGCGACGCCGCCGAGATGATCGAGATGGACCTCGCTGAGCTCCCCGCCGTGGTCGACATGCGCAAGGCCCTGCAGGACGGCGCCGGCGACGTGCACGAGGATGCGCCCGGCAACCTCTGCTACGACTGGACCTTCGGCACCCCCCAGGAGGAGACGGACGCGGCCTTCGAGAGCGCCGCCCACGTCACCACGCTGGAGCTGGTCAACAACCGCCTCGTCGCCAACCCGATGGAGCCCCGCGCGGCCATCGGCGACTACGAGCGGCACTCGGGCCAGCACACGCTCTACACCACCTCCCAGAACCCGCACGTGATCCGCCTGCTGATGGGCGCCTTCGTGCTGGGCATCCCCGAGCACAAGCTGCGCGTGGTGGCGCCCGACGTGGGCGGCGGCTTCGGCACCAAGATCTACCACTACGCCGAAGAGGCGCTGGTGACGCTGGCGGCCAAGAAGATCAACCGCCCCGTGAAGTGGACCTCCGAGCGGGCCGAGGCCTTCATCTCGGACGCCCAGGGCCGCGATCACGTCACCAAGATCGAGCTGGCGCTGGACGCCGAGGGCAAGTTCCTTGCGCTGCGCACCGACACGCTCGCCAACATGGGCGCGTATCTCTCGACCTTCGCCTCCTCGATCCCGACCTACCTGCACGGGACGCTGATGGCGGGGAACTACCTGACGCCCAAGATCACCGTGAACGTGCGGGCGGTGTTCACCAACACCGTGCCCGTCGACGCCTACCGCGGCGCCGGCCGGCCCGAGGCGACCTACCAGCTCGAGCGCATCATCGACATGGCCGCGCGGGAGCTGGGGATGGACCCGGTGGAGATCCGGCGGAAGAACTTCGTCCCCGCCGACCGCTTCCCCTACGCGACCCCCGTGGCGGTGGAGTACGACACCGGCAACTACGCCGCGACCATGGACAAGCTCGTCGAGATCTCGGACCGCGCCGGCTTCGAGGCGCGCCGCGCCGAGAGCGCCGCGCGCGGCAAGCTGCGCGGCTTCGGCGTGGCGAGCTACATCGAGGCCTGCGGCCTCGCCCCCTCGCGCCTCGCCGGCCAGCTCGGCGCCCGGGCGGGCCTGTTCGAGAGCGCACAGGTCCGGGTCAACGCGGCCGGCGGCGTGGTGGTCTGGACCGGCACGCACTCCCACGGGCAGGGGCATGAGACGACCTTCGCCCAGGTGGTCGCCGACATGCTGGGCCTGCCCGAGGACCAGATCGAGATCGTCCATGGCGACACCTCGAAAGGCTCGATGGGCATGGGCACCTACGGCTCGCGCTCGCTGTCCGTCGGGGGCTCGGCCATCGTCAACGCCACCAACAAGGTGATCGAGAAGGCCCGCAAGATCGCAGCCCACCTGATGGAGGCCTCGGCCGAGGACGTGGCCTTCGAGAACGGCCAGTTCACCGTCAAGGGCACCGACCGCTCGGTCGCCTTCGGCGAGGTGGCGCTGGCCGCCTACGTGCCCCACAACTACCCGCTCGAGGAGCTGGAGCCGGGGCTGGAGGAGCAGGCCTTCTACGACCCGTCCAACTTCACCTACCCCGCCGGCGCCTACGCCTGCGAGGTCGAGGTGGACCCCGACACCGGCAAGACCGAGGTGCTGGGCTTCTGGGCGGCGGACGACTTCGGCAACGTCGTCAACCCGATGATCGTCGAGGGCCAGGTGCAGGGCGGCGTCGTCCAGGGCATCGGCCAGGCGCTGATGGAGCATTGCGTCTACGACGAGACCGGCCAGCTTCTGACCGGCACCTACATGGACTACGCCATGCCCCGGGCCCATGACCTGCCCAACATCGGCGTCGACCACTCCTGCCAGACGCCCTGCACCCACAACCCGCTGGGCGTGAAGGGCTGCGGCGAGGCGGGGGCCATCGGCTCCCCGCCGGCGCTGGTCAACGCGGTGCTCGACGCGCTGAACGCGGGCGGGTGCAAGGTGGCGCATATCGACATGCCGCTCAGCCCGTCCCGCGTCTGGACCGCGATGCAGTCGGCCTGAGGCGCGCCTCAGCTGGAAATGCGACGGGCCCCCTCCGCCGGAGGGGCCCGTTCGCTTTCGGGCGAGGCGTTCGGCGCCGGTCGCGCCGGGGCGTTAATCTGCCCTTGAGACTCTGCGTCCAAAAAAAGAGGGGCGCGCCGCCCTGCGAAGATCGCCGACGAACGCGCCCCAGAAAATTCGTCGTGAGCGGACAGGCTTCACGACCGAGGGACGTCCTGACCATTCGGTCAATAGTCGGCGGCCGTCTGTTCGAATTGCGGCGCTTTCAAGGCGTGCGCTGAACTGTCTGTGAACACACGTTTTTCAGCGCCGTGCGGAGCGTCTCCGCGCCCTCGGCCGGCGGCTCGATTCGCAGGTGCACCGGCAGCGGCATCGCCTTGCCGCGGAACTCCGCCGGCAGGCGCACGGCGTCCTTCTCGGTGGTGACCATCCGCGCGCCCAGCGAGGCGGCCTCGGCCTCCAGCCGCCGCAGCGCGCGGGGCGCGAAGGGGGCGTGGTCGGGAAAGGCGTGGGCGGCGACGAGGTCGGCGCCCAGCCCCCGCAGGGTGGCGAAGAACTTCTCGGGATGCGCGATGCCGGCGAAGGCGAGCACCTTCTCGCCGCGCCAGTCGATCCCGATCTCCCGCGCGCGGACCTCCCCCTCGAACAGCGGCAGGGTTTCGAGCGCGGGCCAGCGCTCGCGCAGGCGCGCGCGGGCGGCGGGGGCGCCGATCAGCAGCGCGGCCTGGGCGCGGGCGAGGCCGGCCGCGACCGTCTCGCGCAGCGGGCCCGCGGGGATCGGCAGGCCGTTCCCGAAGCCCGAGGCGGCGTCCACGACGACGAGCGAGAAATCCTTGGCGAGGCCGGGGTTCTGGAAGCCGTCGTCCATCACCAGCGCCTGCGCGCCGGCCGCGACCGCGGCCTTCGCGGCCGCCGCGCGGTCCGGGCAGACCCATACCGGGGCGAAGGCGGCCAGCAGCAGCGGCTCGTCCCCCGTCTCCTCGGCCCGGTCGGCGGCGACGTCGACCCGGTGGGGCGCGCCCCGCCCGAGCGTGCCGCCGTGACCGCGGCTGAGCACGTGCGCCTCGATCCCCAGATCCGCGAAGATCTCCAGCAGCGCCAGCACCGTGGGCGTCTTGCCCGCGCCCCCGGCGGTGAGGTTGCCCACGCAGATCACCGGAACCGGCGCGCGCCAGTCCGACGCGCGGGCGACCCGGCGGGCGGTGGCGAGCGCGTAGAGCCGCCCCAGCGGCGACAGCAGCCGCGCGAGCCAGCCCGGACGCTCGGGCGGGTTCGACCAGAAGGCGGGCGCGCGCCTCATCGCGCGGCGCCCCCGGACCTCCCCCCAGGCCCCTCCGTCGGGCGGGGAAGCAGGGGCAGGAGGGCTGCGAGCGTGGTCTCGACCACGCCGCGCCCGTCGCCCAGCGCCGTCCTGGCGGCCTCGGTCATCCGGGCGCGGGCGGGGGCGTCGGCGAGCAGGTCCGCCACCGCCTCGCCCAGCGCCTCGGCGTCCGCGACCTCCCGCGCGCCGCCGGCGGCGGCGAGGGCGGCGTACTCGGCGCGGAAATTGCCGACATGGGGCCCGTGGAGGATGGCCGCGTCCAGCGCCGCCGGCTCGTGCGGGTTGTGCCCGCCCCGATCGACCAGCGAGCCGCCGACGAAGGCCACCGGGGCCAGCCGCAGCCAGGCGCCCATCTCGCCCATCGTGTCGAGCACCTGGATCTCGTCCTGCGGGCCCAGCGCCTCGCCCTTGCCGCGGCGGGCGACGCGCAGGCCGCGCGACCACAGCTCCTCGGCGATCTCGCGGCCCCGCTCGGGGTGGCGGGGGACCAGCAGGCACACCAGGCCGGGATGCCGCTCTGCCGCTACGCGCTGCGCCTCGGCGACCAGCAGTTCCTCGCCCTCGTGGGTGGAGACGGCGAGCCAGACGGGCCGCCCTCGCAGGGCCGCCACGGTCGCCTTGCGCAGGTTCGGCCGGTCGGGCGGCGCGGCGCCCGCCTTGAGCGAGCCCGCGGCTCGCGCGCCGACCGCGCCCAGGCGACGCAGCCGCTCGGCCCCGTCGGCATCCTGCGCCAGCACCACCGAGAAGCGGCGCAGCAGGTGCGCGATCATCCCCGGCGCGCGGCGCCAGCCGCGGGCGGACTTGCCGGACATGCGCGCGTTGACCAGCGCCATAGGGGCGCCGGCGCGGGCGGCGGCCTCGACCAGGGCGGGCCAGATCTCGCTCTCGACCCAGACGCAGAGGTCGGGGCGCCAGTGGGCGATGAAGCGCGCGGGCGCCCGGCCGAGGTCGAGCGGGGCGAACTGGTGGCGGCACCCCTCGGGCAGGCGCGTGGCCATCAGCTTCGCCGAGGTCAGCGTGCCCGTGGTCACCAGCACCTCGACGTCTGGGCGCGCCGCGCGCAGCTCCGCGATCAGGCCGAGGACCGAGAGCGACTCGCCCACGCTCGCGGCATGGAACCACGCCAGAAGGCCCGGCGGGCGCGGCAGGGTCGCCTCGCCCAGCTTCTCGCGCATCCGGGCGGGGTCCTCCTTGCCCTTGCGCTCGCGCGCCGCCAGCAGGCGGGGTCCGAGCGGCCCGGCGAGCCGGGCGAGCGCGAGGTAGAAGGTCAGCGCGGGCGTGGACATCTCAGCGCCTCGCGCCCGGGGGCGCGGGCTCGACCGGGGCGCGGCCCATCCGGCGGTCGGCGGCTTGGGTGATCTCGGTCAGCACCCGTTCGATCCGCAGGCGGTGCGCCTCGATCCCCTCGGGGGAGCGATCCTCGGGCGGCTCGATCACCGGGCCCCAGATCTTCACGCCGCGCCCGAACGGCAGGGGAACGAAGAACGCGTCCCAGCTGCCCGCCACGAAGCCGCGGGAGGTGGCGTAGGCGAAGGGCATCACCGGCACGCCCATCGCGGCCGAGACGGTGGCCACCCCCGGCTGCGCGCGCATCCGCGGCCCGCGGGGCCCGTCGGGGCTGAGCGCCACGGCGATGCGCTCATGCTCGCCCAGCAGCTCCATCGCCTCGGCGGCGACGGCGGCGCCGCCCTTGTGCTTGTGGGGCTTGCGCGGATCGCGGGAGCTGCCGCGCATCGAGGCGATGCCGAAGCGCCCCACGCAGTCGGCGATGATGTCGCCGTCGCGGTTGGCCGAGATCATCGCATGCACGCGCTTGCCCGGCGGCATCTCGGCGGGGACCATCAGCAGCCGGCCGTGCCAGATGGCGACCACGATCCGCTCCCGCTGGGCCCGGATGCGGTCGCGCAGGGCGGGATCGGGGATCTCCCAGCGCGTGGTGCGCTCCACCAGCCGGATGTACCACGCCCCCAGGCCGGCGGCGAGCCAGCGCAGTCGCGGCGATCGTCGGACCCGGCCCAGCATCGAGGCGGCGGGGGCGGTCAGCCCAGCTCCTCGGTCGGGCTCGCCTCGCGCTCCTCGTCGCGCAGCCGGTGCAGGTGGGCGATGAAATAGCGCGTCTGCGCGTCGTCCACGGTGCGCTGGGCGGCGGCCTTCCAGGCGGAGAAGGCGGCGGCGTAGTTGGGATAGATGCCCACGATGTCGATCTTCGACACGTCGGTGAACTGCGTCGAGGAGGGATTGATCAGCTCGCCGCCGAAGACGAGGTGAAGACGCTGGACCATGTCTGGCCTCCGCTTGCTGCATCGCAGGATCGGCCGAGCGTTAGACCGGCGCGCGGCGCGGCGTCAATCGCCAACCGGCGGTCAGCGGTCCGCGGGCGGCCGAAACCGCGGTTTCCGCGCCGCGCCCGGCGTGAATCCGCGCGTCCCCCGCCCCCGCGCCGGGCGGGCGCGCTTGACGCGGTGGGTCGCGAACGGATATGCGCGCCCACCCCGGAGGCGTCTGCCCCGGCCCTGCCCCGGCCCCGACCCTGCCGCGCGGCGGGCCGCGGGCGCGCCGGCTTGAGGAGGCGTCGATGTCCCGCCCGCACTTCACCCCGCTGGTCGAGCGCCTGCCGGCCACGATCCCCTTCGTCAGCCCCGAGCAGCAGCAGCGCGCGCTGGGCCGCCCGTTCTCGGCGCGCATCGGCGCGAACGAGAACGTCTTCGGCGCCTCGCCCCATGCCCTCGCCGCGATGGCGCAGGCGCTGCCCGAGTGCTGGATGTACGCCGACGCCGAGCACCGCGAGCTGCGCGAGGCGCTGGCCGCCAAGCACGGCGTCCCGTTCGAGAACATCATCGTGGGCGAGGGCGTCGACGGGCTGCTGGGCCTGCTGGCGCGGGTCCTGGTCTCGGACGGGACGCCCGTGGTGACCTCGCGCGGGGCCTACCCGACCTTCAATTACCACGTGGCGAGCTTCGGCGGGCGTCTCGCGACCGTCCCCTATCGCGACGACCGCGAGGATCCCGACCTGCTGCTGGCCGCCGCCGCGCGCGAGGCGAGCCCGCTGGTCTACATCGCCAACCCCGACAACCCGATGGGCACCTGGTGGCCCGCGGCGCGGATGCAGGCGATGATCGAGGAGATGCCCTCGGACTCGGTCCTGTGCCTGGACGAGGCCTATATCGAGTTCGCCCCCGAAGGCACCGCCCCCGAGATCGACCCCGAGGATCCCCGCGTGGTGCGGATGCGCACCTTCTCGAAGGCCTACGGCATGGCGGGGATGCGGGTGGGCTACGCGATCGCCACGCAGCGGATGATCCAGGCCTTCAACAAGGTGAAGAACCACTTCGGCATGAACCGGCTGTCGCTGGTGGGGGCGCAGGCCTCGCTGGAGGATGCGGACTGGATCCCGCAGGTGCGCGCCAAGGTCGAGGCCGCCCGCGGGCGCATCGGCGAGATCGCGGCGAGGAACGGCCTGTCGGTCCTGCCGTCGGCCACGAACTTCGTGGCGGTGGACTGCGGACGCGACGGCGACTTCGCCAAGGCGGTGCTGTCGGGGCTGATCGAGCGCGGGATCTTCGTGCGCATGCCCTTCGCCGAGCCGGAGAACCGCTGCATCCGCGTCTCCGCCGGCACGCCCGAGATGCTGGACGCCTTCGAGGCCGCCCTGCCCCAGGCGCTCGCCGAGGCCGCCGCCGCGGTCGAGACCGCCGAGGCCTGAGCGCCCCGCCCCGGCGGGGCGGACGCCGCCCGCAGGGCGGCGCCCCCCGGCCGGGCTCAGCCGAAGTTCACGGCGTCGGTGTTGCCCCCGCAGATCAGCACGCCCACCGCCTCGCCGCGGTCGGGCTTGTAGGCGCCCGACAGCAGCGCCGCCAGCGCCGCGGCGCCCGCGGGCTCGGCCGCCACGCGGCAAACGGTCCACAGGCGCTTCTGCGCCTCGACGATCGCCGCGTCCGTCACCAGCGCCGAGCGGGTCACGTGGCGCTGCGCCAGGGGGAACATCCGCTCCCCCACCTGCCGGGGCGCGAGGCTGTCGGCGGCGACGCCGCCCGC
The DNA here is from genome assembly GCF_029223255.1 of Albimonas marina. Lineage (GTDB taxonomy): Bacteria > Pseudomonadota > Alphaproteobacteria > Rhodobacterales > Rhodobacteraceae > Albimonas. The sequence continues at coordinate 180,401 of NZ_JARHUC010000003.1, read as the reverse complement.
CGGCGCCTCGACCGGGCGGCCGGCCTTCAGGGCCATGTGCAGGGTGGGCGCGGCCTCGGGCTCCACCGCCACCAGCCGGCGCAGGCCGGCGAGATAGGCGGCCATGCCGCCGATCAGCCCGCCGCCGCCGGTCGCCACCAGCACCGTGTCCGGGGCGGCCTGCGCCTCGAACTCCAGCGCCACCGTGCCCTGGCCGCACAGCGTCTCGTGGCTGTCGTAGGCGTGGACGGACATCGCGCCCGTCGCCTCGGCATGCGCCTCGGCGGCGGCGCGCGCCTCGTCGTAGCGCTGGCCGACCAGGCGCGTGTCCGCGCCCAGCGCCCGGATCGCGGCGATCTTGGCGGGGTTCGACACCTCGGGCACGAAGATCGTGGCGGGGATGCCGGTGCGATGGGCCGCGAAGGCCACCGCCACCCCGTGATTGCCGCCCGAGGCCGCGACCACCCCGACCGCCGGCGCCCGCCGGCACAGAAGGTTCGCGAAGGCGCCCCGCGCCTTGAAGGAGCCGCCGTGCTGCATGAGCTCGAGCTTCAGGAACAGCCGGAACCCGTCCAGGCCGAAGTCCCGCGGGTCCACCTCGACCACGGGAGTGCGACGCACGTGGGGCACGATCTGGCGGTAGGCGTCCTCGACGTCCTGGCGGCAGGTCAGCTTCAGCGCGGCGACGGGCATGGTCATGCTCCCGGGTCTTGAGTCTCGGCCTTCCGCATGGCACAAGTTCTCAACTTAGCAAAGAGGCTAACTCTTGCCGGTACAGACATTCGCCCCACCCGTGGCCGCCCATGCCGCGTTCGACGACGACGGCGAGCCCGCGCGAAACGGGACCGACCCCGCCACCGCCGAGCTGGTGGAGGGGCTCAAGGCGCTCGCCTCCGACAAGCGGCTGGCGGTGCTGGCCTGGCTGCGCGATCCCACGGCGCATTTCCCGCCCCAGCGCGACGGGGACCTGGTGCGCGACGGGGTCTGCGCGGTGTTCCTGGCCGAGAAGCTGGGCATCTCCCAGCCCACGCTGCACCGTCACATGCAGCAGCTGACCGCCGCGGGTCTGGTGGTGGCCAAGCGCACGCGGCAGTGGACCTTCTACCGACGGAACGAGCCGCGGATCGCCGACCTCGCCCAGCGCATCGGCCAGGCGGTCTGAGGGGTCAGGCCGTCCGCCGGGTCAGCGCGCGCAGCCGCAGCAGCGCCGCCAGCGCGCCCAGCGCCCCGAGGAAGGCCGCCCCGATCGGACCCGCCGCCCCGAAGGCCGCCAGCAGCCCGCCGAACAGCGGCCCCGCGGCCGCGAAGGCGAGGTTCATCGGCAGCGCCAGCCGCGTGACCATGCGCGCGTAGGCGGCGGGGTCGAACAGCTCCAGCGGCAGGGTCGCGCGGCAGACCGACAGCAGCCCCGTCCCCGCCCCGTAGATCGCCGCGAAGATCACCGAGGCGACCACCGCCCCCTGCCCCAGCCCCAGCACCGCGAAGGCGACGGGCATCGCCAGCGCGGCGAGGATCGCCACGCTCAGCGCCGGCAGGGGCGCGCCGAGCGCGAAGTCCACCGCCCGGGCCGCGACCTGGCCCACCCCCACCACCGCCGCGATCATCACCGCGGTGCGCGTCTCGGCCCCCAGGGCCGCCAGCGTCTCGGGCAACGCCACGCCCAGGCCCCAGGAAATCATGCCCGCCAGCGACATCGCCAGCGCCAGCCAGCCGAAGCGCGCCCGCTCGGCGGCCGAGGCGGCGGCGGCGCGGCGGCCGAGCAGGGCGGGGTCGGGCGCATCCTCGCCGGGCGGCGCCACGGGGGCCGGCGCGGGAGGCGGCGCCGCCGCGGGCCGCGGTCCGGGCACGAACCAGTGCAGCGGCGCGCAGACCAGCAGGTTCGCCAGCGCATAGACCCCCAGCGTCCCCCGCCAGCCCAGCATCGGCTCGAGCCACAGCATCACCGGGAAGGAGCAGGTCGAGGCGAGGCCCGAGACCAGCATCGCCGCCGAGATGCCGCGCCGCGCGCGCGGGCCCAGACGCTCGGCCAGCAGGACGTTGGCGCCGTTCGACAGCGCCATCGCGCCCCCCGCCCCCATCACCACCCAGGCGAGGAAATAGACGACCCAGTTGGGGCTGAGCGCCAGCACCGCCAGCCCCGCGGCCAGCACCACCGAGCCCAGCGCCAGCAGCGGGCGCGCGCCGCGCCGCTCGAACACCGGGCCCAGCCAGGGCGAGACGCCGGCCATCGCCAGCAGGAAGGCCGAGGAGGCGCCGAAGGCCAGCGCCAGCGGCATCCCCAGCGCCTCGGCCATCGGGCGGGCGAGCACCGCGGGGATCGAGTAGGTCGAGCCCCAGCCGATCAGCTGGGTCAGCGCCACCATGCCCGCCAGCCGCGCGGCCCCGGGCGTGCGCGATGCGGCGGAGAGGCCGCGGGGCGCGGGCGCGTCGCTCACCGCCGCCCTGCGCTCACTGCTCGCCGCTGCGCGACATCCGCCGCTCCAGCCAGCGCACCGCCTGGGAGACGAGCAGGATCAGGAGGAGGTATTCGAGGACGAGGACCGTGTAGATCTCGAGCGGGCGGTATTCCGTCACCACCAGCTCGTTGGCGCGACGCGTCAGCTCCTGCATGCCGATGACCGAGACCAGCGCCGACATCTTCAGCATGTAGGCGAACTGGTTGGCGAGCGGCGGCAGGATCCGGCGCAGCGCCTGGGGCAGGATCACGAAGCGCATCACCTGCAGGCGATTCAGGCCCATGGACTGCGCGGCCTCGGTCTGGCCCTTGGGGATGCCCTGGATGCCGGCGCGGAAGATCTCGGCCTCGAAGGCCGAGTCCGACAGGGCCAGCGCCAGCACGCCCGCCCAGAACACGTTGATCGCCACGCCCGCCACCACCGGCAGGCCGTAATAGACCCACAGGATCAGGACCAGGATCGGGATCGCGCGCACCACCTCGACGTAGACGAGGTTGAAGCGCCGGCCCCAGCGGTTGCGCCCCACCGCCGGCAGCGCCACCGCGATCCCGACGAGGACCGAGATGGTCATCGCCGTCGCCGACAGCAGGATCGTGTCCCACAGGCCCCCGATCAGGAACAGCAGGTTCGACCGCCCGCCCGCCGTCCAGGGGGAGACCACGTACCACCCCCAGGCCGAACCGCCCTGCGCCCCGTTCCCGCAGCCCGCCAGCGCCAGGACCGCGGCGAGCGCGAGGAAGGCGCGGAGCGTCGCGGCCGATCCGGGCCGGATTCGGCGAAAGCCTGTCATGAACGTCCTCCGGGAGGGGGCCGGCGCGCGCGCCCCGTCCGGGGCCGCCGCCGCCGCGGGGCATGTCGCGCGGAGCCTAGCCCCATCGCCTGCCGCGCGAAACCCGCGCCGTGGGCCCGCATCCCGGGCGGGACGCCGCGGGGTCATGTCGTGGCCAGCACCAGGGCCACGATGGCGGCGCTGACCAGCAGCACGCCCGCCAGCTCCCGCCGGCCCGGCCGCTCGCCGAACATCAGGATCGAGGCGGCCAGCGTGAAGGCGACCTCGACCTGCCCCACCATGCGCACCGAGGCCGCGTCGCGCAGCGCGAAGGCGCAGAACCAGCCCAGCGAGGCGCTCACGCCCGTCACCCCCACCACGATCCCCGGACGCCAGGCGCGGATCAGGCGCGCGACGTCGCCGCGCCGGCCGAGCTCGAGCTGGCCCAGCGTCAGGATCGCCTGCAGCAGCGTCACCGCCGCCAGCGCGGTGATCGCGCGCATCGCGGCGTCGCCCTCGGGAAGCGACAGCGTGGCGCCGCGGTAGGCCACCGCCGAGAGGCCGAAGAGTCCGCCGGAGGCGATGCCGATCAGCGCGCCGCGGTCCAGCAGCGCGCCCGCGCGGATGCCCTCGGGCGGGCTCGAGATCAGGACCACGCCCACGATCCCCAGCCCGATCGCGCCCCAGGCCGGCAGGGGCAGCGCGTCGCCCAGCAGCAGGGCGCCGAACAGCGCGGTCTGCAGCGTCTCGGTCTTGGTGTAGGCCATGGCGGCGGCGAAGTTGCGCTGGGCGAACAGGCCCACGATCAGCCGGGTCGCGGCCATCTGCGCGAGCCCGCCGCCGACGCAGAAGCCCAGGAAGGCGAGGTTGGGCGCCGGCGGGGCCGCGTCGCGCGCCAGGCACAGGCCCAGCAGCGCGGCCGCGGCCAGCGGCGCCGCGAAGACGAAGCGCGCGCCCGCGCCCCCGGCGGAGCCCAGCGCCCCCGCCAGCCGTTTCTGAAGCGCGAAGCGCAGGTTCTGAAGGAACGCCGCCCCGACGGCGAGAAGGACCCAGGTCTCCATGGTTCCCGCATCAGCGGGGTCGCTGGGCGAAATGTCAAACCGGGAAACGGTCCGCATACCCGCCATGCGGCCCCGGCGCCCCTCGGGCGCGGTCCGCGCGGCTCGCGCCTTTGCGACTGACAGATGTGAACAAGGTGATATGGTCGATCCCGCGCCGCCCGCGCGTCCCGCGCGGCCCGGAGGGGGGAGCGCGCGAGATAGACAGCCGGGCGCCGCCGCGGAGCGGCCGACCGGCGCAGAACGGAGAGAGCGATGCGACGACTTTTCGGCCGGGGCCTCGCGGCCGCCGCGATGCTGGCCCTTTCGCTGGGGGCCCTGCCCGCCGCGGCCCAGTCCGCCCTGCAGGACGTGCTGAACGGCGGCGTGCTGAAGGTCGGCACCACCGGCGACTGGAACCCGATGAGCGTGCGGGACCCCGCCTCGAACAGCTACAAGGGCTACGACATCGACGTGATGGAGGCGCTGGCCGCCGACCTGGGCGTCGAGCTCGAGTTCGTGCCCACCGACTGGAAGACGCTGGTCAACGGCGTGGTGGCGGGCAAGTACCACCTGACCGGCTCGGCCTCGATCAGCCCGGCGCGGATGAAGGTGGCGGGCTATTCGGACAGCTACCTCACGGTCGTGATCCTGCCCTTCACCACCCAGGACAAGGCCGACCGCTTCTCGGACTGGGGCGACATCGACAAGCCCGAGGTGACGGTGGCGACCACGCTGGGCACCACCTTCGAGAAATACGTGAAGGAGTGGTTCCCCAACGCCACCATCAAGGTCGTCGAGGCCCCCGCCCGCGGCTACCAGGAGGTGCTGGCCGGGCGCGCGGACGTCTTCGTGACCTCGAACATCGAGGGCGCGACGCTGACCGAGAAGTTCCCGAACGTGACGCGGGTCGAGGTGACGACCGCCCGCGCCCCCTCGCCGATCGCGATGCTGCTGCCGCAGGCCGATCAGGTGTGGATCAACTACGTGAACAACTGGATCAAGATCAAGAAGCTGGACGGCTTCTTCCAGCGCACGGCGGTCAAGTGGGGCCTCGCCCCCGAGGAGTGAGCCTCGCCGCCCTGCCCGGGACCGAAACCGCCGGTCGAGCGAAGGCTCGGCCGGCGGTTTTCCTTTCGCGGGGCGCGGTTTGCCTTCCTCGCCCGTCCGCGCCATAGAGGGCGCGAGCGACGTTCCCGAGGATCCGACGTGAAGTCCGCCGACCGAACCGCCTGAACGACGCCCCGCGCCTGAGGCCGGGGTCCGCGCGCGCCGCGCCTCCGACCGGGAGGCGGGCGCGCCCCGTCCGCGTGCGCGGACGGGATCCACGTTCAGTCGTCCGCGTGCGGACAGGATCCTCGTTCAGGACCAAGCTCATGCAAAACGTGTTCGAAAGCCCCTTCCGGGGCGTTCCGCTCGACCGCCAGGTCACCAACCCCAACATCGTCGTGGGGCGCTTCAGCTACTATTCCGGCTGGTATCACGGCCACGGCTTCGACGACTGCGCGCGCTACCTTCTGCCCGATCCGGGGGTGGACCGGCTGGTGATCGGCGCCTTCTGCTCCATCGGGTCGGGGGCGGCCTTCATCATGGCCGGCAACCAGGGCCACCGGCACGACTGGATCAGCACCTTCCCCTTCCACTGGGCCGATGAGCCGGCCTTCGCCGGGGCCGAGAACGGCTATCTTCCCGCCGGGGACACGGTGATCGGCAACGACGTCTGGATCGGCTCGGAGGCGATCTTCATGCCCGGCGTGCGGGTCGGGGACGGCGCGGTGATCGGGACCCGCGCGGTGGTGACCCGCGACGTGGCGCCCTACGCCATCGTCGGCGGCAATCCCGCCCGCGTCCTTCGCCGCCGCTTCTCCGACGCGGACGTCGCGCGCCTGCTCGAGCTGAAGTGGTGGGACTGGCCGGAGGCGGAGCTGACCGCCGCCATGCCCCTGCTGACCTCGGGCGACGTCGCGGCGCTGCACGCCCGTTGGCGCGCGCGCATCCGCGAGGCCTGACCCGGCCGCGCCCGCCCCGCAGCCCGGGGCGGGCGCGGCGCCCGCTCAGCGGCGCACCTTCTCCGGCATCAGGCCGCGGGGGGCGAAGCGCAGGACCAGCAGCAGGATCAGGCCCATGAAGATCATGCGCATGTGGGCCGCCCCCTCCTGCAGGTGGGCGGCGACGGGATTGCCCTCGGGCGCCCAGGCGGTCAGCAGGTCCATCAGCCAGCGGCCGGCGGGCTCTGCCTCGATCCAGACGAACCAGACCAGGAACCCGCCCAGGACCGAGCCCCAGTTGTTGCCCGAGCCGCCCACGATCACCATCACCCAGACCAGGAAGGTGAAGCGCAGCGGCTGGTAGGCGCCCGGGGTGAACTGGCCGTCGTAGGTGACCATCATCGCCCCCGCGATCCCCACCACCGCCGAGCCGAGCACGAAGGTCTGCAGGCGGCGCTTGACCACGTCCTTGCCCATCGCCTCGGCCGCGACCTCGTTGTCGCGGATCGCGCGCATCATCCGCCCCCAGGGGGAGTTCAGCGCCCGCTCGGCCAGCCACAGCAGCACGCCCAGCACCGCCATGAACAGGACCGCGTAGACCAGCTTCACGAACAGGCCCGAGGCCTCGGCCGGGTCCAGCCCCAGGGACTGCGCGCGCTCGACGAAGGCGGCGGAGGCCTGGAGGTCCACCTCGTAGGGCGCGGGGCGCGGCAGGCCGGTCACGTTCTTCACGCCGCGGGCCAGCCAGTCCTCGTTCTTCAGGACGGCGATGATGATCTCGGAGATGCCCAGCGTGGCGATGGCGAAGTAGTCCGAGCGCAGGCCGAGCGAGACCTTGCCGATCAGCCAGGCGCCGCCCGCCGCCAGCACGCCCCCCAGAAGCCACCCGGCCACCGAGGGCAGGCCGAGCCCGCCGAGATAGCCGGTGACGGCGGGGTCCACCGCCTCGATCGCATCCGTGGCGGGATCGAACAGCAGGCGCACCAGCGCGTAGGCGCCCACCACCAGCGCCACGGTGACGATGGCCCGCAAGCGGCCTTTCGCCAGCCGCGCCCGCACCAGGGCGATGAACACGACCGAGACCACCAGCGCCGCGCCCGAGCCCAGCAGGCGCAGGCCGCCGGCGGACCAGGCCTCGGGGATCGGGGGCTGGGCGGCGAGCACGGCGGCGAGCCCGCCGAGCGCCGCGAAGCCCATCAGGCCCACGTTCATCAGGCCCGCGTAGCCCCAGGCGATGTTCGCCCCCAGCGCCATCACCGCCGAGATCAGGCCGAAGTTCAGGATCGCCAGCGCTACGTTCCAGCTCTGCAGCATGCCCACCAGGACCAGCAGCAGCGCCATCACGGCGTAGAGGGCGGGCCCCCGCGCGGGACCTTGCAGGAAGCTCATATGACCTTCCCCCGGAAGATGCCGGTGGGCCGCGCCAGCAGCACCACCACCAGGATCACGAAGCTGACCGCGAACTTGTAGTCGGTCGACAGCAGCTGCAGCAGGCCGTCGGGGACCATGTCCTCGGGCAGCAGGTAGCCGGCGAACTTGCGGTAGGCGTAGGTCACCATCACCTCGGAGAAGGCGACGATGTAGGCCCCCACCACCGCCCCCAGCGGGTTGCCGATGCCGCCGAGGATGGCGGAGGCGAAGATCGGCAGCAGCAGCTGGAAGTAGGTGAAGGGCTTGAAGGACTTGTCGAGGCCGTAGAGCACGCCCGCCAGCGTCGCCAGCGCCGCGGCCAGGATCCAGCAGACCCGCACCACCTTGGCGGGGTCCACGCCCGACAGCAGCGCCAGGTCCTCCTCGTCCGAATAGGCGCGCATCGCCTTGCCCATCCGGGTGCGCTGCAGGAACCAGAACAGGGCCGCCATGGCGATCAGGGCGACCACGATGGTCAGCGCCTGGGTGGACTTGAAGGCGATGCCCTCGTCGAGCCCCGTCCAGTCCCGGAAGTCCCCGACCTTGAACAGGAACCGCTCGCCGTCGGCGAAGCGCTGGTCGTCGGGCCCGATGACCAGGCGCACCAGCCCGTTGAGCAGGAACATCACCCCGACCGAGGCGATCATGAACACCACCGGCTTGGCCTTCTGCCGGCGGTAGAAGGCGAACACCCAGCGGTCGAAGAGCAGCGCGATCGCCGCGGCCGCCGCGATCCCCACCGGCAGCGCCAGCAGCGCCGTCGGCAGCGGCCCCAGCCCGATCCCGGCCGCCTGCAGCCCCCAGGTCGCCAGCACCACGACCATGGTCCCGAAGGCCATCAGGTCGCCATGGGCGAAATAGGTGAAGCGCAGCACCGCGTAGATCAGCGTCACCCCCAGCGCGCCCAACGCCAGCTGGGAGCCGTAGGCCAGCGCCGGCAGGCCGACGAAGTTGGTGAACAGCGCGAGGGCGTTGAGTATTTCAGTCATTTCGCCCCGCCTTCGTGAATTCGTGCCGAATCTTGTTCGCCAAACTCTCAGGCAGCGATTGAATCTTTCCCAAAAACAGGTAGTCGAGCGTTAGCGGAAATACATCACAAAGAAGTATTGCAATATCAAGTGAAAGCCGTCGCTTGCCACCCTCACATCTTGACCAATATGTACGCTCGATTCCAACGCGATCAGCGATCTCAGAAGACTTCAAACCCAGCGCAAGACGGGCCGCACGTAGGCGCGCACCGATCATTTCGGGCATCCGTTCAATATCAAGGTCGCTAGCGGCCGGAAGAACCATCTCACCCTTCCCCGCGCCGGCAGGCGCCGTAGTACTGGGTCGGCTTCAGCTCTCCCCCCAGCAGCGCGTGCTTGGAGTGGACCGCGACGCCGCCGTCGGCGACCGAGGTCATCACCAGGTCGCCGCGGTCCATGATCTCGATGAAGTGCCAGAACGCCTCCATCTCGGCGACCGTCACGTCGCCCGAGCGGCCGGCGCCGTCGGTGAAGCGGCCGTCCTCGCCGTCCCACTCGATGCGCAGCTCGTAGGAGGTCGAGCGGCAGCCGTCCGGGGCGCAGACCCGGTCGAAGTCGCAGCGCAGGCGCTCGGCCGCGGCCGGCAGGGCGACCAGCGAGAGGGCGACGGCCGGCAGGAGGCGGGCGGATTTGCGGATCATGGGCTCAGCCTCCGAGGAAGGATCGGCGCACCTCGGGGTTGGCCATCAGCGCCTCCCCGGTGTCGGTGAAGTGGTTGCGGCCCTGGGCCAGCACATAGCCGCGGTCGGCGATGTTCAGGGCCTGGCGGGCGTTCTGCTCGACCATCAGGATGGCGATGCCGGCGGCGGCGATCTCGATGATCTTGTCGAAGAGCTCGTCCATCACGATGGGCGAGACGCCGGCGGTCGGCTCGTCGAGCATCAGCACCTCCGGCCTCGTCATCAGCGCGCGCCCCACCGCCACCTGCTGGCGCTGCCCGCCAGAGAGCTGGCCGGCGGGCTGGCGGCGCTTCTCGCGCAGGATGGGGAACAGGCCGTAGACCATCTCCATCGTCTCGCGGAAATCGTCCTCGCGCAGGAAGGCGCCCATCTCCAGGTTCTCCTCCACCGTCATGGTGGCGAAGACGTTGCGGACCTGGGGGACGAAGCCCATGCCGGCCTTCACCCGGTCCTGCGGGGAGAGCGCGGTGATGTCCTGCCCGCGCAGGCGCACGTGGCCCCGGCGCAGCGGCAGCATCCCGAACAGCGCCTTCATCGCGGTCGACTTGCCCGCCCCGTTGGGGCCCACGATCACCGCGATCTCGCCCTTGTCCACGGCGATGGTGCAGTCGTGGAGGATGTCGGCGGCGCCGTAGCCGCCGGTCATCGCCTCGCCGATCAGGACGCTCATGCCGACGTCTCCGCGGCGCGGGTCCGGGCGGGGCGGTTCTTCAGGCCGCGGCCGAGATAGGCCTCGATCACCCGCTCGTCCGCCTTCACCTCGTCGACCGACCCCTCGGTCAGCACGCGGCCCTCGGCCATCACGATCACCGGGTCGCAGAGGCGGCCGATGAAGTCCATGTCGTGCTCGATCATGCAGAAGGTGTAGCCGCGCTCGCGGTTCAGGCGCTGGATGGCGTCGCCGATGGAGTAGAGCAGCGTGCGGTTCACGCCGGCGCCGACCTCGTCTAGGAACACGATCCGCGCCTCGGTCATCATGGTGCGGCCGAGCTCGAGCAGCTTCTTCTGCCCGCCCGAGAGGTTGCCCGCCAGCTCGTCGGCCACGTGGCCCAGCTGGAGGAAGTCGATCACCTCGTCGGCCTTCTCGCGCACCGCCCGTTCGCGGTCGCGCACGGCGGAGGGGCGGAACCAGGCGCTCCACAACGCCTCGCCGTCCTGCTCAGGCGGCACGGTCATCAGGTTCTCGCGCACCGTGAGGGTCGAGAACTCGTGCGCGATCTGGAAGGTGCGCAGCAGGCCCTTGTCGAACAGCTGATGGGGCGCGAGGCCGGTGATGTCCTCGCCGTCCAGCAGCACGCGCCCCTCGTCGGGGGCGTAGGCGCCGGCGATGACGTTGAACAGCGTCGTCTTGCCCGCCCCGTTGGGGCCGATCAGTCCGGTGATCGCGCCCTTGGCGATCTCGAGGCTCGCGCCGTCGACGGCCCGCAGGCCCCCGAAGCTCTTCACCAGGTTCTCGACGCGGATCACGAACGGCTCCCCTCATATGCATCGGCCCGGCGCAGGTGCGCCGGGCCGGGCTTTAAGCATAACGCGAGCGTCAGCGGAAGCCGACGGTCTCGTAGGCGCCGTCCTTCACCTCGTACTCGCGGTAGGTGCCGGCGGCCTCGCCCGGGCCGATCAGCTCGACGTTGGTGGCGCCGACGTAGTCGACGTCGCCGCCGTCCTTGAGGATCTGCAGGGCCTTGGCCAGTTCGCCGGGCAGGATCTTCTCGCCGGGGGCGTTGGCGACGTCCATCACCTTGTCCTTGAAGACCTTCGGGTCGGTCGAGCCGGCGGCCTGCATGGCCAGCGCGATCAGCGCGGCGGCGTCGTAGGATTCGCGGCGGAACGAGCCGTCGGGATCCACGCCCGCGGCCTCGGCGGCGGAGACGAACGCGTCGGCGCCCTCGCCCTCGGACCACGGGACCGAGCCGATGGTGCCGTTCAGGTCGTCGCCGATGGCCTCGATCAGGCTCTCGGCGAACATGCCGTCGCCCAGCACGAACTTCTCGAAGGCGCCCGAGTCGACGGAGGCGCGGATGATGCCCACGCCGCCCTGGTCGGCGTAGCCGAAGACGGCCAGGTACTCGGCCCCGGTCGCCGACAGCGCGCCGACCTCGGCCGAGTAGTCGGCCTTGCCGTCCTCATGCGCGGCCGAGAGCAGGACCTTGCCGCCCTTCTCCTCGAACGCGGCCTGGAAGCTGTCGGCCAGGCCCTTGCCGTAGTCGTTGTTGGTGTAGGTGACCGCGATCTCGGTCACGCCCTTGTCGGTCAGCACCTCGGCCAGCACCGCGCCCTGGCGGGCGTCGGAGGGGGCGGTGCGGAAGAAGAAGCCGCCGTCCTCGATCGACGACAGCGCCGGCGAGGTGGCGGACGGCGAGATCATCACGATGCCGTTGGGCATCGCCACGTTGTTCAGCGTGGCGATGGTGACGCCCGAGCAGTCGGCGCCCATGATCGCCTTCACGCCCTCGGCGGTGACCAGGCGCTCGGCCGCGGCCGAGGCGGCGGCGGCGTCGATGCAGGTCGAATCCGCGCGCACCGGGACCAGCATGTCGCCGCCCAGGACGCCGCCCGCGTCGTTGACCTCCTTCATCGCCAGCTCGGCGCTGTCGGCCATGCCGGGGGTGAGGGACTCGATCGGGCCGGTGTAGCCCAGCAGGACGCCGATCTTGACGTCCTCGGCCTGGGCGGGGGCGGCCATCGCCAGGGCCGAGGCGCCCATCGCCAGCGCGGCGGCGAGGTGTGCGGGTTTCATCGTTGCATCTCCCTGTCATCCTGTCCCGCCCGCGGCGCCGGCTGACCCGGGGCGCGCGCGCAGCCGGCGAAATCCGGCGCGTCGCGCCCTGCGCCGGGATGCGCGGACGGTGAAGCTTATCCGTGTCGGCTCGCGCCCGCCCTGTCAATCGCAAGGCCCCGCCCGGCGGACGGCGGCGCGGGCGCCGCGGATCGGGGCGACGCCGCGTCAGGCGGACGCGGGGCGAAATGCGCCTGTCTTCGCCCGAAACACGGCGCGCGAAGCCCCTGACGCCGCAGCGGAAACCACCTTCGCCGCGAGAGCGGACGCATTCAGCTTCGCGCGCCGGGGCGTGAATCTGGGCGAAACCGTGGCGGCTTCCCTTGCACCCAATACGATTCACACTAAAATCGTAAGCCGACATGACAGGATCAGGAGCCGCCATGACCCTTCCGACCCGCGCCATCGCGCAGGATACCCTGCACGACGCGCCCGCCGGGACCGCCAACGGCATCACGCCGGCGGCCTCCGGATCCTCCGCCCCGAACGTCGAGGTCATCCCCAACACCCGCTCGCTGGGCTTCCTGCTGCAGGACGTGGCGCGGCTGATGCGCCTGAGCTTCGGGCAGGCGGTGAACGACGCGGGTCTGGAGCTGACCACGGGCGAGGCCCGCGCGCTGGTCCATGCGGTCGCCGCCGCCGGCGCCCGGCAGACGGAGATCGCCGAGCGCATGGGCGTCGAGCCGATGACGCTGTGCGGCTACGTCGACCGGCTGGAGAACCGCGGCCTGGTCGAGCGTCAGCCGCATCCGGCCGACAAGCGCGCCAAGCGGATCGTTCCGACCGACACGGCCGCCGACGCGATCGACACGATCATGCCGCTGACCCGCAAGGTCGTGGCCGACGCCATGGACGGCCTGCCGCAGGAGGACGTCGAAGCGTTCCGCCGCGTGCTCCAGCACATGCACGAATACCTGGCCGACGGCCGCCGCAACGGCTGAGGCCCCGGCCTCCCGACGGTTTCCGGTTTCAGGCGCGGCCCCCACGGGCCGCGCCTTTTTCGTGCGCGCCCCTGCCGCGTATGCCCCTGCCCGGACGCCCCTGCCCCGGACGCGCGAACGCCCGGCCGTGCGGGGCCGGGCGTTCGGGATCCGGATCGGGTGTCGAGAGGCTCAGGCGCCCAGGCGGCGCAGGGTCTCTTCGATCAGTTCGGCCTGCACGGCCCAGGCGGCGGCCCAGGGCAGCGCCATCAGGGCGCACCAGTTGCGCATCGCCGACTCCGCGCCGTCGGCGCCGGAAAAGCCGAAGGCGTCCCCGGCGCGCGCGGATCCGGATCGCGCGGCGCCGTTCGACAGGATGGGTGCAGGCACGCAGACCATGAGCTCGTCTCCTTCCAACCGTTCGTCGTCACACCGTCACGAAAACAACTTGTGGCAAGTCTCCAGCGCGTCCACCAGCACGTCCACCTCTTCGCGCGTGTTGTAGAGCGCGAAGGACGCCCGGCAGGTGGCCGAGACGCCCATGTGCTCCATCAGCGGCTGGGCGCAGTGGTGCCCGGCGCGCACCGCGACGCCCTTGCGGTCGACGACGGTGGAGATGTCGTGCGGGTGGCCCGCCCCCTCGAGCGTGAAGGAGAAGATCGCCCCCTTGCCCGGCGCCGTCCCCTGGATCTGCAGCCAGTTGAGCCCCGAGAGCCGCGCCTGCGCGTAATCGCGCAGGTCCCGCTCATGGGCCGCGATCGCCTCCATGCCGAGGTCGGTCATGTACTCCAGCGCCGCGCCCAGGCCGATCATCTGCACGATGCCCGGCGTGCCCGCCTCGAACTTGTGGGGGGCGTCGTTGTAGGTGATCGCGTCGCGGCCCACGTCGCGGATCATGTCGCCGCCGCCGATGAAGGGCCGCATCTCGGGGTAGCGCGCCGCGTTGACGTAGAGCGCGCCCGAGGCCGAGGGGCCGTAGAGCTTGTGGCCGGTGACCGCGTAGAAATCGCAGCCGATGGCCTGCACGTCCACGGGCATGTGCACCGCGGCCTGGCTGCCGTCGATCACGGTGGCGATCCCCCGCTCGCGCGCCGCGGCGCAGATCGCGGCGACGTCGACGACCGTGCCGGTGACGTTGGACATGTGGGTGATCGCGACGAGCTTCGTCTTCGGCCCCATCGCGTCGATCACCGCCTGCGGGTCGAGGCTGCCGTCGGCCGCCGGCTCCACCCACTTCAGGACCACGCCCTGACGCTCCCGCAGGAAGTGCCAGGGCACGATGTTGGCGTGATGCTCCATGACCGAGAGCACGATCTCGTCGCCGGCCTGCAGCCGCGGCGCGGCCCAGGCGTAGCTGACCAGGTTCAGGCCCATGGTCGAGCCGGTGGTGAACAGGATCTCCTCGGGCTTCGCCGCGCCCAGGAAGGCGCGGATCGTCTCGCGCACCGCCTCGTACTTGTCGGTGGCGAGGTTCGACAGGAAATGCAGCCCCCGGTGGACGTTGGCGTATTCCTCGGAATAGGCGCGCGTCACCGCCTCGATCACCTTGCGCGGCTTCTGGGCCGAGGCGCCGTTGTCGAGGTAGACCAGCGGCTTGCCATGCACGGTGCGCGACAGGATCGGGAAATCCTTGCGGATCTCGTGGACGTCGTAGGGGGCGTTGCTCATCGGGGCGGACCTTTCGCAGGCCGGGGCGCGCCGGTCAGGCCGGCGTCGGCGGCGCGAGGGAGAACAGGGTGACGAGGATCATCATCGCGAAGCCCAGCGCGATGAACCCCGCGACGGTGGCGGCCACCACCGCCCCGATGCGCCGGAAGCCGTGCGCCTCGGCCACGAAGGCGGCGAAGAGCCAGATCGAGAGACCGACCGAGATCGGCGCCAGCAGCGCCAGCGCCGAGGCGCCGCCCTCGGGCGAGGCCTCGGTGATGGCGTGGATGCCCAGCAGGTTCAGGGGCGCGAGGAAGGCGGTCACCAGCAGGTGCCAGGCGACCACGCGGGCCATGTCGGCCGGCTGGGCCCTGCCGCCGAAGCGCCGGCCCAGCGCGAAGGCGCCCGCGGTCAGCACGGCGAACATGAAGAAGTTCAGCGCCACCTCGGTCATCCGGGCGCCGAGCGCGGACATCGAGGTCCCGCCGTCGCCCAGCGCCATGTCGACCACCGCGCCGAACATGGCCTGCACCAGGGTGGCGAGCACCACCATCAGGGCGCAGTCGGCCATGCTGGGCGCCCGGTCGAGCATCCGTCGCGCCGAGCGGCGCGGCGACCGATAGGCCTCGGCGACGGTCTTGAGGAATTCCAGGATCATGCGCGCCCGCTCCCTGCGGCCGCGTCGCGCGCGCGCCGCACCCGCGGCGCGCCCCGCGGGGCCGTCGTCAGGCGGACAGATAGACGCCGAGAACGCTGAGCGCCACCGTGCCCGTGCTCAGGATCAGGAAGATCCAGCCCACGCGCGCCATGCCGTGCACCGCCGCCAGCCCCGCCGCGATGAACCACAGGAACGGCACCAGGCCGATGTAGTAGGGCGGCAGCGCGAACATGGGATCGCCCAGCGCCGGCCAGAGCGTCTCGGCCCGCACCATGCCCACCGCGATCACCGCCGCGAGGAACCCGAAGGGCGACGAGACCAGCGCCCCCCAGAACACCGCCGCGCGGGTGTCGCGCCACGAGCCGCGCCCGCCCGCGACCCGGCAGGCCGCGAAGGCCGCGGCCGCCAGCACGTACATCGCCGCGGTGCGCATCAGGAAGCCCACCAGCAGGATGCCGCCCATCTGCAAGGGCATCACCGCCGCGGCCGCCGAGGTCGGCGCCAGCACGCCCTTGATGGTCCAGGACAGGAAGAACACCAGGTCCGACAGGATGAGGTAGAACAGCAGCCGCCCCTCGGACGGGTTCTCCGACACCAGCCGGCGCGTCGAGGCCTGCATGTCCGCCCAGGCTTCCAGCACCCGCCCGCTCATGGTCGCGGGACCGAGGTCCTCCTCCGGTTCCGCATCGAGCTGCGGAGGGAGGGACTGAATATACGCCATGCCGGAAACTCCAAACGCGAACTTGCGGCGAGGCCGCCTCACTCTGGAGTTGTCTAGCACGACATGAAGCCGAAGTGAACGAGAAATCTGCACCCCACATGAACGGGACGCAGGGCCGCTCCGGACGCCTTACGCAGGGACCGGAAAGACCTGCGGGCGAAGCGACCCGCGCGGCCGGGGCCGGATGAACGCCCGGGCCGCTCATGCCGCCGCGCCGGAGCCGTAGGTGTAGACAAGCACGCCCGCGATCCAGATCAGCACGATGGCCGCGAAGGCCGGCCAGGCGCGGCGGAAGCCATGCGCCTCGGCGAGGCCCGCGCACCAGAACCACAGGCCGATCAGCCCGGCCAGCGCGCCCGGCGCGTCGGTCAGCATCGGGGCCGCGCCCGCGACGGTCAGCAGGCTGGTCGCCGCCGCCGCCACCAGCGCCGCGGGGGCCGCGGCGATCGGGGCCCAGAACACCGCGAGCCGCGTCGCCTGCCAGCCGCCCTCGCCTCCGAACAGGCGCAGGACGATGCGGATCAGGGCCGCGACGCCGTAGAGGAACAGGGGCAGGAAGAACAGGTCGGCGACCACGTGCATGGTCACCACCTCGCCGACCGACAGCGCCTCGCCCCCGCCCGGCGCGGCGGCGAGCTGCGCCCGCTCGGCCAGCTTCGCGGGCAGCGTGGTCAGCAGCGACAGCAGCCCCACGCCCATCACGTAGGCGAGCAGCCGCGCCTCGGTCACGCCGGCGGCGAGGTCGGCGCGGATCACCTCCCGATGGCGGCCCGACCAGGCGGCCGCGATCCGCCCGACCAGCCCGCGCGGAGCGGGCCGGTCGGCCGGGGTCGGGGCGGGGGCGAGGCTCTCGCTCACGCGCCCGCCGTCACCCACTGGGCGATGCGCTCGCGCATCTCCTCGGCCAGGTCCTCGGACTCGATCTCCTCGACCGCCTCGCCGAGGAAGGACATCACCAGCAGGTTCTCCGCCTCGCGCTTCGCGATGCCGCGGGCGCGCAGGTAGTAGAGCGCGTCCTCGTCCACCGCCCCGCAGGTCGAGCCGTGGGAGCACACGACGTCGTCGGCGTAGATCTCAAGCTCGGGCTTCGCCAGGAAGTCCGCGTGCTCGTCGAGCAGCAGCCCCTGGGAGATCTGGTAGCCGTCGGTCTTCTGCGCGCCCGCCTTCACCAGGATCTTGCCCTGGAAGATGCCCTTGGCCTGGTCGCGCAGGACCTTCTTGAACACCTGCCGGCTCTCGCAGTTGAGCGCATCGTGGGTGACGAAGACCGTGTCGTCGTGGTGGAAATCCTTCCCGTCGCCGAGGCAGGCGCCGGCCAGGTGCACGGCGGCGTCGTCGCCGGTCAACTCCGCCACCTGCTCGATGCGGGTCAGGCGACCGCCGGCGGCGACCGAGAAGGTCTTGCACACGGACTCGGTCCCCAGCCGCGCGAACAGGTGCCAGGCGCCGCGGCGCTCGGCCTCCGGCCCATGGGCGCGGACCTGGTGGAAGGCGGCGCGGTCGGCGATCTCGACCTCGAGGACCGAGTTCACCCGCGCGCCGGGCCCGCCGGCCTCGAGCACGGTCAGCTCCGCGCCCTCCTCCAGCTTCACCACGTGGTGCAGCAGCGCGTCGGAGGCCTCCTGCTCCCGCACGCCCTTGATCAGGACGGGGCGGGTCACCTTGCCGGTGGCGCGGATCGCGATCCCCTGCCCCGCGACGGCGGTGTTGAAGGCGGCGAGGGGACGGGCGACCGGATCCTGGCCGCGGGCCTCCAGCACGCCGAAGACCTCCTTCGCCCAGTGGATGTCGGCCGAGAGCGCCTCGGCGAGGGTGCAGATCTCGGCGCCCTCCAGCGCGAGGTCGTCGGAGAGGTCGGGGCGCAGCACGCCGTCGACGAAGGTGACGACCAGCGCGCCGCGGTCGGCGAAGATCGCCTCGCCCGCGGCATGCAGCGGCGCGGCCGGCGCCTCGGGCGCGGTCAGCGCCGAGGGGTCGGTCCACTTCCAGTATTCGTCGCGGCCGACGGGCGCGCCCATGCCGCGCAGGCGCGCGGCGGCGGCGGCGCGGGCCTCGCGCGCCCAGGCGCCCTCGCCCTGCGGCGCGGGATGGGCGGCGAGAAGGGCCTCGGCCGCCTCGGACTTGCGGGCGGGAAGGGCCATGGTCACGCGCCCTCCTTCAGGTCGGCGTAGCCGTTCTTCTCGACCTCGAGCGCCAGCTCCGGCCCGCCGGTCTTGATGATGCGGCCGTCGGACATGATGTGCACCACGTCCGGCTGGATGTGGTCGAGCAGGCGCTGGTAGTGGGTGATCACCAGGAACCCGCGGCCCGCGTCGCGCAGCGCGTTCACGCCGTCGGCCACCAGCTTCATCGCGTCCACGTCGAGGCCCGAGTCGGTCTCGTCGAGGATGCACATCTTCGGCTCGAGCACCGCCATCTGCAGGATCTCGTTGCGCTTCTTCTCGCCGCCCGAGAAGCCCACGTTCACCGGGCGCTTCAGCATCTCGGGGCTGATCTGGAGCTGGGCGGCCTTGTCGCGGATGAACTTCAGGAACTCGGCCGCCGACATCTCCGGCTCGCCCTTGGCCTTGCGCTGGCTGTTGAGGGCGGTGCGCAGGAAGGTCATGTTGCCCACGCCGGGGATCTCGACCGGGTACTGGAAGGCCAGGAACAGGCCCGCGGCGGCGCGCTCCTCGGGCTCCATCTCCAGCAGGTCCTCGCCGTCGAGCGTGGCCGAACCGCCGGTGACCTCGTAGCCGTCGCGGCCCGACAGCACGTAGGACAGCGTCGACTTGCCCGAGCCGTTGGGGCCCATGATGGCGTGCACCTTGCCCGCCTCGACGGTCAGGTCGACGCCCTTGAGGATCTGCTTGTCCTCTTCCTCCAGCTTCACCGAGAGGTTCTTGATCTCCAGCATCGCGCGTTCCTTGCGTTCTGGCCGCCCGGGGCCGGGCCCCGGCGGCGCGTAGGGTTTGGGGGGAGGCCCCCCGGAATTCATCTGGCGGCGCGAGGGCCGCCGGTTCGTCAGTCGACGACGACCGCGGTCCCGGAGACCGAGACCATCAGCATCGAGCCGTCCTTGCCGACCACCTCGTAGTCGATGTCCACGCCCACCACGGCGTTGGCCCCCAGCCGCTGGGCGCGGGCCTCGAGCTCCTGGAAGGCGACCTCGCGGGCATCCTGGAGCTTGCTCTCGTAGGCGCCCGAGCGGCCGCCGACGATGTCGGTGATGCCGGCGAAGAAGTCGCGCACGAAGTTCGCGCCCATGATCGCCTCGCCGACCACCACGCCGCGGTAGGCGGTGATGCGATGGCCCTCGATGGAATTCGTGGTGGTGATGATCATGCGTCCGTCCTCGATCTCGTCGCGTCGGCCCCAGGGACCGGCCATCTCAGCGCCCGGTCCGCGCGGGGTCGCAGGCCATGCGCACCCACGACAGGGTCAGCAGCCCCCAGACGACCAGCAGGATCAGCGACAGGATCACCTCCGCCGTCAGCTGCGCCCGGGCGCCCAGGTTCCAGGTCTCCGCCATCAGCTCGACGATCTCCTCGTCCTCGAGCGACAGCGCGAAGACGACGAGATGGGCCGAGATCAGCCAGCGCACCTTCGAGGGCAGGCTCAGCCGGCCCGAGTGGCCCACCACGGGGCCGTGCGATCCATGTTCGGCGCTCATCGCGGGATCCTCCTTCGCCCGCGGGCCCGGCACGGCGCCGGGCTCCGTCGCGCCCGGGCCGCGGAAGGGCGGCCGGGGCGGGGGGAGTGGGGCGGGGCCGGCCTCAGCCGACCGAGCCCTCGAGGCTGATCGCCACCAGGCTCTGGGCCTCCATGGCGAACTCCATGGGCAGGGCCTGCAGGACCTCCTTGCAGAAGCCGTTGACCACCAGCGCCACCGCCTCCTCCTCGTCCATGCCGCGGGCGCGGCAGTAGAAGAGCTGGTCGTCGGCGATCTTGGAGGTCGTCGCCTCGTGCTCGACCTTCGAGGAGTTGTTCTTCACCTCGATGTAGGGGACCGTGTGGGCCCCGCACTTGTCGCCGATCAGCAGGCTGTCGCACTGGGTGTAGTTGCGGCTGTCCTTGGCCTTGGGATGGATCGAGACCAGCCCGCGGTAGGTGTTCTGCGCGCGGCCCGCCGAGATGCCCTTCGAGACGATCCGCGACCGGGTGTTCTTCCCCAGATGGATCATCTTGGTGCCGGTGTCGGCCTGCTGGTAGTTG
The DNA here is from genome assembly GCF_029223255.1 of Albimonas marina. Taxonomy (GTDB): domain Bacteria; phylum Pseudomonadota; class Alphaproteobacteria; order Rhodobacterales; family Rhodobacteraceae; genus Albimonas. The sequence goes on along the minus strand of NZ_JARHUC010000003.1, from coordinate 160,138 downwards.
TTGGCGATGGCGATCGAGTAGAACTCGCCCTGGCTCTCGTTGCCGCGCAGGATGCACGACGGGTACTTCCAGGTGACGGCCGAGCCGGTTTCGACCTGCGTCCACATCACCTTCGCCCGATCCTCGCGGCAGTCGGCGCGCTTGGTGACGAAGTTGAAGATGCCGCCCTTGCCCTCGCTGTCGCCGGGGAACCAGTTCTGGACGGTGGAGTATTTCACCTCCGCGTCCTCCAGCGCCACGATCTCGACCACCGCCGCGTGCAGCTGGGTGGTGTCGCGCTTGGGCGCCGTGCAGCCCTCGAGATACGAGACGTAGGAGCCCTTGTCGGCGATGATCAGCGTCCGCTCGAACTGGCCGGTGTTCTCGGCGTTGATGCGGAAGTAGGTCGACAGCTCCATCGGGCAGCGCACGCCCGGCGGCACGTAGACGAAGGACCCGTCGGAGAACACCGCGGAGTTCAGCGTCGCGTAGAAGTTGTCGCTGTAAGGCACGACGGTGCCGAGATATTTCTTCACCAGCTCCGGGTGCTCCTGCACCGCCTCGGAGATCGAGCAGAAGATCACGCCGGCCTTGGCGAGCTCCTCCTTGAAGGTGGTGCCGACCGAGACCGAGTCGAAAACCGCGTCCACGGCGACCTTGCGGCCCTCGGCCGGGGCCGCGTCCGCGCCCTCGACGCCCGCGAGGATCATCTGCTCCTTCAGCGGGATGCCGAGCTTCTCGTAGGTGCGCAGCAGCTCGGGATCGACCTCGTCCAGGCTCTTCGGCTTCTCCGCGAAGCTCTTGGGCTGGGCGTAATAATACTGATCCTGGAAGTCCGGCTTGGGGTAGTTGACCATCGCCCAGTCCGGCTCGTCCATCTTCAGCCAGCGCTGGTAGGCCTTCAGGCGCCACTCCAGCAGCCACTCCGGCTCGTTCTTGCGGGCCGAGATCAGGCGGACGATGTCCTCGTTCAGGCCTTTGGGGGCGTAGTCCATCTCGATGTCGGTGGACCAGCCGTACTTGTACTCCCCGCCCAGCGAACGGACGGCCTCGACGGTGTCCTGCTCGACGCCTTCCTTGACGTTCAGATCGTCCAGAGCGGCCATGTCGCGTCTCCTTGGTCCGACCGCCGCGCCGATCCGGGAAAGGCGCTTGCGGTCAATGCGTTGCGTGCGTGTCTTCAGGCCGATTTCAGGCGAAGTCGGCGGTATCTGTCTTCCCAGGCGGCGGCGAAGCCCATCACCTCGGCCTCGGTCGTCGTCGGGCCCAGCGAGACCCGGATCGCGGAGCCCGCGGTCTGCGCGTCGAGCCCCATCGCGGCCAGCGCCCGGCTGGGCCCGGCCTTGCCCGAGGAGCAGGCGGACCCGGCCGAGACGGCGAAGCCCGCCAGGTCCATCTGCATAACCTGGGTCTCGCCCCGCCATCCGGGAAGGGCGAAGCAGGCGGTGTTGGGCAGGCGCGGCGCGCCCTCGCCCACGATCACGAGTTCGGGCGCCGCCGCGCGCAGCCGCGCCTCGAGCGCGTCGCGCAGGGTCTCGACCCGCGCCCAGACTCCAGTCTCGAGGTCGGCCAGCGCCGCCTCGGCCGCGGCGCCGAAGCCGGCGATGCCGACAACGTTCTCGGTGCCCGAGCGGCGCGACAGCTCCTGTCCGCCGCCGCGCAACAGCGGCGCGATCTCGCGTCCCTCCCGCAGGATCAGCGCGCCGACGCCCTTGGGGCCGCCCAGCTTGTGGGCCGACAGAAGCGCCATGTCCCAATCGGTCCAGATGCTTGCGGACGGAAGCTTGCCCGCCGCCTGAACCAGGTCCGCCAGGATCCGCGCCGGCGTCTGCGGGGGCGCGGGCTGGATCACGCCCGTCTCGCCCGAGGCGCCGCCCCAGGCCAGCGTGCCGGTCAGCGCGCAGGAATGGCTCACCGCCTCCGCCAGCCCGCGCCGGTCCACCGGCACGATCCGCTCGGCCCATTTCAGGACGCAGTCATGCTCCGTCGCCAGCGCCGTCACCGGCCCGCCGGAGGCGAGCGCCGTCGCCGCGGCCTCGGTGGCGCCGGAGGTGAAGATCACCTCCCCCGGCGCGCAGCCAACCAGCGCCGCCACCTGGGCGCGCGCCCGCTCGACCGCCGCGCGCGCCGCCCGGCCCTCGGCATGGACCGACGAGGGGTTCCCCGCCAGATCCATCGCCGCGAGCATCGCGGACTTCGCCTCCAGGCGGAGGGGCGCGGTCGCGTTCCAGTCGAGATAGGCGCGGGGCTGCGTCATGCGCGGACGGCTCTCCCGGTCTCGCGGGCCGAGGCGGGGATCTCGCCGCCGGTCGCGTCCTCGTCCATCAGCAGGCTGAAGTCGGGGACCGCCGGGCAAGGCACCATCTTGTCCGCCACCACGTCGGCCAGCGTCGTGCGCGACAGGAACACGTGCACATGCGCCGAGAGCTGCTCCCACAGGTTATGGGTCAGGCAGCGCGCGCGGGATCCGCCGCAGCCGTTCGCGTCGTCGTCGCAGTCGCCCATGGCGTTCAGCCGCTCGTCCACCGCGGCCATCACCTCGGCGATGGTCACCCGGTCCGCGGGCCGCGCCAGGCGATAGCCGCCGCCGGGGCCGCGCACGCTCTCGACCAGGCCTGCGCGGCGCAGGCGGGCGAAAAGCTGCTCGAGATAGGCGAGCGAGATGTCCTGCCGCTCGGCGATCTCGGACAGCGAGATCAGCCGCCCCTCCTGGCCGCCGGAAGCCGCGTGCTGAAGGGCGATGTCGGCCAGCGCGGTCACCGCGTAGCGTCCTTTGGTGCTGAGCTTCATCGGGTCCTCCGCTGGCCGGCATGGGGGTGCGCCGGTCGTCTCTGGGACGGGCCGGAAACGCGGATTGCGTCGGGACGGACCGCCATGGTGCGGCGCCGAAACTCCTGCGCGAGAGTTGACGGCGCCGGGGCCTCCCCCTAATTGCTGACGGACCGGCGCGAGGCCGGTCATCAACTTTGGAAACGTTCTAAGTAGCCCGACCATATGAGTCAAGCTTTCCGCCGCCGTTTCCGGCGGCGCAAGGCCGACGCGGCGGGACCTGGACGGCGACATGCGCGCGGGGGACCCGAATGCCTGAAGTGATCTTTCCCGGACCGGATGGACGGCTGGAAGGACGCTATCACCCGCAGAAGGCCAAGGACGCGCCGATCGCCCTGATCCTTCATCCGAACCCCCAGTACGGGGGGACGATGAACAACAAGGTGGTCTACAACCTTCACTACGCGTTCCACCGGCTGGGCTTCTCGGTCCTGCGGTTCAACTTCCGCGGCGTGGGCCGCAGCCAGGGCGAGTTCGACCAGGGCATCGGGGAGCTTTCCGACGCCGCGGCCGCGCTCGACTACCTGCAGGTGCTGAACCCCAACGCCCGGCAGAGCTGGGTGGCGGGCTTCTCCTTCGGGGCCTGGATCGGGATGCAGCTGCTGATGCGGCGGCCCGAGATCTCGGGCTTCGTGTCGATCGCGCCGCCGGCGAACATGTACGACTTCTCGTTCCTGGCGCCCTGCCCCTCCTCGGGGCTGATCGTGAACGGCGAGGTCGACCGCGTGGCGCCGCCGGCGGACGTGCTGAAGCTGGTCGACAAGCTCAAGACCCAGCGCGGGATCGAGATCACCCACGAGGTGATCCCCGGCGCCGGCCACTTCTTCGACCGCCAGCTCGAGGAGATGACCGGGCTGGTCGAGGGCTACGTGCGCAACCGCACGCAGGTCCAGGCCGAGTGAGCCCCGGCCGGCGACGCGCCGGCCGGACGGAGAGCTTGGGAAACGCGAAAGGCCCGGTCGGCGACGACCGGGCCTTTCGCTTGCACGACGGAGACGAGGGTCCGGGGCGCGCGCGTCAGCGGACACGCCTGCGCCGAATCGGGAAACGGCCCGCCGTCCCCTTCCGCCCCGGCGCCCCTCGAACGGTGCGTAGGCCCGACCGACCCGCCCCTTCTCAGGGCCGCGAGATCCGCCCGCCCGGCGTCGGCGCCGGAACCCCGGTCGTCCCCGGCGCCGACAGCGGCAGTCCCCGCAGCGCGCGCACCGCGAGATAGGCGAAGCACTGCGCCTCGAGCAGATCGCCGTCGAGGCCCGCGGCCTCCGCCGGGATCACCTCGGCCTCGACCCGCTCGGCGATCATGGCGGCGAGCGTGGGGTTCAGCCGGCCGCCGCCGCACAGGATCCAGGTCGCCGCGGGCCTCGGCAGATGCGCCTGCGCGCCCGCGGCGCAGATCGCCGAAAGGGCGGTCAGGGTGGCCGCGCCATCCTCGGTCGACAGCCCCTCCATCGCCTCCAGCGCCTGGGCGAACTCGTTGCGGTCCAGCGACTTGGGGGGCCGGCGGGCGACGTAGTCGGCGATGGAATTGCGCGCCAGCCGGTCCGCGTGCACCCGCCCCGCGGCGGCCGCCGCCCCGTCGCGGTCGCAGCTCTCGCCGGTGCGCGCGCGCATCCAGTCGTCGACCAGGGCGTTGGCGGGCCCGGTGTCGAACCCGACCAGCGCGCCCGGCGCCTCGGGCCCCGCCGCCTCCGGATCCGCCCAGGAGACGTTGCCGACGCCCCCGAGGTTGAGGAAGCACACCGGCCCCCGATCCAGCGTGCGCGCCAGCGCGAAATGGAAGAACGGGGCCAGCGGCGCCCCCTGCCCGCCCGCGGCCACGTCCGCCGTGCGGAAATCCCAGGCGACGGTCCGGTTCAGCGCGCACGCCAGCGCCGCCCCGTCGCCCAGCTGCCAGGTCCAGCCGCCCGCGGGATCGTCGGGCGCATGGGCCACGGTCTGGCCGTGGAAGCCCACGATCTCGGGCGCGCAACCCGCGGCTTCGGCCCGCGCCAGCAGCCGGGCCGAGGCCCCGGCATGGGCCGCCGTCACCTCCGCCTCGGCGCGCGCCAGCGTCGCGGCCGCCTCGCTACCCGCCGCCGCGCCGCGATAGGGCCGCCAGTCGCGATGCACCGCGCGCGCGGCCTCCATCTCGCCGGGCGCGTAGTCGAACCCGGCCCCCGGCCCGAAGGCCGCGACCGTCTCGCCGTCGGTCTTCACCAGGCCTGCGTCGATCCCGTCGAACGAGGTCCCCGACATCAGCCCCAGCGCCCAGATCGCCTCCACGCCCGCACTCCCTGTCCCGAGAAACCGCCCGACAGGACCCGCGCCCCGCGCCGCGGTCAACCCCGCGCCCGACGGAACCCGCCCCTCGCCGAGCGCCTGTTCCCCGGAGCCGTCCATCGCTGATGCCGTGAAGAGCCGCGGGGCCGAGTCGGTCCAGGATCGCGAAGCGACCCGCGCTTGCGCGGGCTTGTCCTTGACCGACTCGGCCCCGCGGCTCAGGCATCTTCGGCGATGGACGGCTTCGGGGAACAGGCGCGGGGCTTGTTCCCGGGTGAGTCCGGAAGCGCACGCCCCCCTGGATGCCCCGGGCGCCGCGCGCAGCGCCCCCCGAGACGAGCCCCGCCTCGGCGAGGCTCCCCCCGCCCCGGCCATCCCTTCGGCGCCGCGCGAAAACCACGGCCGGCCCCGCTCCCCTCCCCGCGGGGCCGCCCCCCTCTTTCCTTCCGCCCGCCCTCAGGGCATAGACCGCCGCTCAACCTCTTCCCAAGGAACGGACCGATGACTTACGCACCCAAGTCCGATTTCCTGCACGCCGTGGTCGAGCGCGACCTGGTGCAGGACTGCACGGATCTCGAGGGCCTCGACGAGGCGCTCCTGGCGGGCGTCGTTCCGGGCTATATCGGCTTCGACTGCACGGCGGACAGCCTGCATGTCGGCCACCTGACCGGCATCATGCTGCTGCGCTGGCTGCAGACCACCGGCCACAAGCCGATCGCGCTGATGGGCGGCGGCACCACCCGCATCGGCGACCCGTCCGGCAAGGACACCCAGCGCCAGATGCTGACCGACGAGATCATCGCGTCGAACATGGCGGGCATCCGCGAGATCTTCAAAAACTACCTCACGTTCGAGGAGCAGGGCGGCCCCGCCATCCAGCCCAACAACGCCGAGTGGCTGGACGAGCTGAACTACATCGACTTCCTGCGCGACTACGGCCGGCACTTCACCATCAACCGCATGCTGACCTTCGACAGCGTGCGCCTGCGCCTCGACCGCGAGCAGCCGCTGACCTTCCTCGAGTTCAACTACATGCTGCTGCAGGCCTACGACTTCCTGGAGCTGAGCCGGCGCACCGGCTGCCTGCTGCAGATGGGCGGCTCGGACCAGTGGGGCAACATCGTCAACGGCGTCGAGCTCACCCGCCGCGTCGACGGCAAGCAGGTCTTCGGCCTGACCGCGCCGCTGCTGACAAAGCCCGACGGGACCAAGATGGGCAAGACCGCCGGCGGCGCGGTGTGGCTCAACGAGGACCGGCTCGGCAACTTCGAGTTCTGGCAGTACTGGCGCAACGTCGAGGACGTGCAGGTCGAGCAGCTCCTCAAGCGCTTCACCGAGCTGCCGCTGGACGAGTGCCGCCGCCTGGGCGCCCTCGCGGGCTCGGAGATCAACGAGGCCAAGGTGATCCTCGCCAACGAGGTCACCAAGCTGGCCCGCGGCGAGGCCGCCGCGCAGGCCGCCGAGGCGACCGCCCGCGAGGTGTTCGAGCGCGGCGGCGCCGGCGAGGACCTGCCGACCTTCGCGCTGACCGCCGACGAGGCCGCCGCCGGCGTCTCGGTCGTGCAGCTCTTCGTCAAGGCGGGGCTCGCCAAGTCCGGCAAGGACGCCAAGCGCCTGATCGCCGAGGGCGGCGCCCGGCTGGGCGACGAGCCGGTCTCGGACGCGGGCCTGGTGCTCCAGGCCGAGGCCTTCGCCACCGGCCCGCTGAAGCTGTCGGCGGGGCGCAAGCGCCACGCGCTGGTCAAGCTCGACTGATCCGGACGGCGGGGGCCCTCGGTCCCCGCCGCCTTCGCCTCTCCCACGCGCCCGTCCGGCGCCGCGCCCCTAGCGGTCGCCCTGGAACAGGTCGGGATAGCGGTCGCGGCCCGTCTCGACCTCGTTTCCGGGCTGCAGCAGGCGGCGCAGGACCCCAGGGGTCAGGAACGAGAGGGGCGAGGCGTCGATCACCGGATCCGCCGCGTCGCCGGTGACGGTGAAATTCATCGCGAAGATGCCCTCCCCCTCGCCGCCGAACAGCTCTCCCAGCACGGGGATGTTGTTGAGCAGGCCGTTCACCGCGTAGGCGGGCGTCAGCACGCCCTGCAGGTCCAGCCGGTCGGCGCCCAGGTCGTAGTCGCCGTTCACCTTCAGCGCCAGAAGCGCGCCCGTCGCCAGCGCGTCGGTCACCGTGACCACGTCGCCGCGCAGGCGGAAGGGCGCCTCGACCCGGTAGAAGTGATAGCCGCCCTCGACCTCCTTGGCCTTGCGCTCGAACACGCCGTCGCGGCGGGCGGCGCTGACCACGCCGTCCAGCGCCTTGCGCCCGGCGACGCGCAGGTCGGTCAGTTCGGCCACGCCCTCCAGCGTGGACTCGCCCGGCGGCAGGCGGCCGCGCACCTTCAGCGACCCGCCCTGCACCGCGTCCGAGATCTCCAGGTCGTCCAGCAGCCGCCCCGCGTCGTCGCTGCGCAGCGACAGCGTGATGCCTCCGCGCCGGCCCTCGCGGTAGCGCAGCCGCGCCTCGGCGCCGCCGTTCACCCGGCCCGCCACGGTCACCGCGGTGACGCCCCGCCTGCGGCTGAGCTCCCCCGTCGCCGCGGTCAGGTCCACCCCGTCGACCAGGGTCACCACGTCGAAGGCGAGGTCGCCCTTCAGGTCGGCCATGCCCGCCAGCGGATCGTCGGCGGCCCCGGCGTCGGCCTCGCCGCCCGGCGCCGCGGCGCCGCCGGTCGCGCGGGCGTCGGCCATCCGGTCCCGCCGCGCCGTCAGCCCCGCGATGTCGAGCCGCCGGCCCGTCGCCGACAGGCGCATCCCCCCGCCCGCGTCCACGTCGAGCGTCAGCGCCGCGTCCAGCACCCCGTCGAGCGTCAGCCGCTCCAGCGCCACCCGGCGCAGCGCGCCCCCCGCCCCCAGCGAGGCGGAGCCCCGCGCCGCGAGGCCCGGCGCCTTCAGCTCGAAGGCACGCAGCTCCACCGCGCCGTCGTCGCCGGTGCGCCCGGAGACGGTCAGCGTCCCCGCCTCGCCCTTCGCCTTCTCCCACCCGATCTCGGGGATGCGCAGGGCCGCGGGGCCGAGGTTGGCGGTCACCACGAAGCCGTCGCCGATGGCCTCGCCGGTCAGCTTCACGTCGGCCGAGATGCGGCCCTGGGGCATCTCCAGCGCGCCGTCGAGCCCGAACTGCGCCAGGTCCTTCTGCCCGATCGAGACGTCGGCCTCGACCTGGCGGCGCTGGTCGGCGGGCAGCGAGGAATCGAATCGCTCGACCCAGCTGACCTGGGCCGCGCGCCCGCCGATGTTCGCCTCGCCCCACAGGCGGAAGCGGTCCGGCGTCGCGGTCAGGCGCAGGTCGTCGGAGACGATGCGCGGCCCGTCCCCCGGCGCCGTCATCTCCAGCGAGCGGATGCGGGCCGAGGCCTCGACCGCCACGTCGTCGACGTCGAGATCCTTGAGCAGGCGGAACGACAGCCGCGCCTCGACCGAGGCGCGCCCGGACATCGAGCCGAGGTCCATGTCGAGCTTGCGCGTCAGGCGCAGCGGCGGCTGGTCGATCAGGGCCAGCAAGTCGCCCAGCCGCCCCTCGCCGCGGATCACCGGAGCGGCGGGCTGCGGATCCTCGACCAGGTCGGGGATGATGAAGCGGGAGCCGGCGAGGCTGATCGGCCCGCCGCCGGGGGGCGTGGTCTGCGCCGCGTCGAACGCCATCTCGAAGCGCGACAGGGTCGCCCGGCCCCGGCCGGCGGCGCCGATCAGGCGGGGCATCCCCTCGAGGATCGTGCCCGAGAGGTCGGCGAAGCCGAAGTCGAGCGTCACCTCCGGCGCCTCGCCCGGGGCCATCCAGAAGGCGCCCGACATGCCGGTGATGCGGGCCGCCTCGACGTTCGCGGTCACCCACTCCCGCGCGCCGGGCGCGGCGAAGCGCGGCCAGGCGCGCTTGAGCGCCTCGGCGTCGAACCCGTCGGAGCCGTAGCGGATCGCGACGCGCGGCCCCGCCTCCTCCAGCGTCGCGACGCCCTGGGCGTGCAGGGGCAGCGCGCCGGCCTCGCCCAGGTCCGACTCCAGCGTCAGGGTCGCGAGCTCCAGCCGGCGTTCGGCGGGCAGCACGTCGGCCTCGATCCGTCCGCGCTGGAAGGAGAGGGGGGCGACGAAGCCCGTCGCCTCGCTCGCCGACAGCGCGTCGACGTCGAGCGTCACGCGCCAGCCCGTGGGGGCGAGGGCGCCGGCTTCGCGACGCTCGCCCCAGGGCTCGGCGACCCCCGAGAGCGACAGCGCCCCGGCCGGGCCATGCAGCGACAGGCGCGTCAGGTCGACCGTGCCCTCGGCCCGCTCCCAGGCGGCCTCGGCGATGGCGGCGTCGATCCGGTCGAAGGGCGCCTCCAGCCCCGCGATCCCGAGGGCGCCGGGGCCCAGCGTCAGCCGGCCCGCGGCGGTCTGCACCGCGCCGGCCCCGTCCAGCGTCAGGTCCACCTGGCCCGAGCCGCGGCTTTCGACCCCGGCGAGATCGCCCAGCGCGGGGGCGGAGGCGAGGTCGCTGAGCGGCAGGTCCCGGAAGACCAGGCGCGCGGAGATCATGCCGTCCTCCCGGTTTCGCCGCCCGGTCAGGATCGCGTAGGGGGCGGGCGCCTCGGCGGCCGTGCCGGCGAGGGCGGGGTCGGCGGCGGAGGAATCGTCGGGCGCGTCGCCCGCTTCCGGATAGTCCGGCGCGTCGCCCGCCTCGGAATCGTCCGGCACGTCGCCCGCTTCGGGATAGTCGGGCGCGGGCGCGGCGCCGTCCTCGAGCACCTGGCGCACCGGATCGTCCGCGCCGGGCCCGGCGGCCGTCTCCGGCGCCGAGTCCTCGTTCGCCAGCCGGCCCGAGAGGCGGCCGACCTCGCCGTCCGCCTCGAGCGCCACCACCACCTCGGCGTCCTGCAGCCGCCAGGAGACGCCGGTGGCGGCGTCCAGCAGCGTCACCGTGGCGTCGCGGGCGGAGAGGCTGGCGAAGCGGCGCAGCGGCCCCTCGCCCCCCGCGGCCTGATCGAGAAGCGTGAGGAAGCCCGAGACGCCCGGCCCCTCGCCGCCGGCTTCGGCCAGCGCGTCGCCGGCCCCCTCGGGCGCGGCTTCGGAGACGGCCGGCGCCGGGCCGCCGGCCAGCTCCACGGTCCGGTCGGGCTGCAGCACCAGCGCGAGGGTCACGCCGCGCAGCTCCAGCGCGGTCGGCTCCAGCCGGCCCTGCAGCGCGTCGACGAGGCGGAAGTCCACCACCAGCTCGGGCGCCGCGGCGATGGGCTCGCCGTCGGCGCCGCGCAGGGTGACGTCGATCAACCTCAGGCCCGAGGCGCGCCCCGGCGCGCCCAGCGCGAACTGCACGTCGCCGATGTGGACGCCGAGCCCCTCGGCCCCCGCCTCGATGCGCGAGGCGACGAGCGCCGCCGCCTGCGGCCCCAGCGAGACGGGGCCCTGCCGCAGCCGCTGGTGGCCCAGGCCCACCGCCAGCGTGACCAGCACGATGGCCGCCAGCAGGAACGAGCCGGCCCGCCGCAGGCCCCAGCCGACGGGACCTCCGCGGCGATGGCGGCGGCGATGGCGATGCGCGCCATGCCGCCCCTCGCGCGCGTGCGCGTGCCGCACATGCGCGGGGGATCGCCGCTCGTGGTCGTGCCTGCGCTGCATTCCGGTCGTCCTGCGCCTCCGCCTTTCCGCGCCGCCTCGCCGTCTTTCATCGGCGCGGCGGCCGCGCCCCCTGCCATCGGCGCGGCGGCCGCGCCCCCTGCCATCGGCGCGGCGGCCGCGCCCCCTGCCATCGGCGCGGCGGCCGCGCCCCCTGCCCGAGGCCCCGTCCGTCGCGATGCGGTCTTGACCCGGCGCGGTCCGGCCTGTCGTTCTGCCGACCGGACCCTCGCGCCGCGCGCGCCCGGGCACACATACTGAAACCGCCCCCACAGGAGAAGCGATCATGACCGAAGCCGCCGCCCCCGCCGCAGGCCCTGCGATCGGCGACATGGCCCCGGACTTCACCCTGCCCCGCGACGGGGGCGGAGATGTGGCGTTGTCCGGGCTGAAAGGGAAGCCGGTCGTCGTCTACTTCTACCCCAAGGACGACACCTCCGGCTGCACCAAGGAGGCGATCGAGTTCACCGGCCTGGGCGAGGACTTCGCCGCCCTCGGCGCGGTGGTGCTGGGCGTCTCGAAGGACCCGGTCGCCAGCCACGACAAGTTCAAGGCCAAGCATGACTTGGGCGTGACGCTGCTGTCCGACGAGGAGGGCGCGGTCTGCGAGGCCTACGGCGTCTGGGTCGAGAAGAGCATGTACGGCCGCAAGTACATGGGCATCGAGCGCGCCACGTACCTGGTGGGCCCCGACGGGCGGATCGCCCAAGTCTGGCGCAAGGCCAAGGCGACCGGGCACGCCAAGCAGGTGCTGGCGGCGACCAAGGCCCTGGGCGACTGAGGCGCGAATCGCTTTCGCGGCGCAGGTTCCGGCGCGGAAGGCGCGGAACCTGCCGGCCGGTCGCGACCGCAGGCCGCGGCCGGCGTCCACCTCTCGGCGGCGTATTCCGGCGGGCGGGTTTTCCGCACGCATCCCGATACGCCCCGCCGCGCCGTCTCGCCGCACGCGACGGACGCCCGAGGGCTCGAGTCGTCCATCTGGCATTAACTTTAAGGCGTCTAGCGTCCGCAATCGCGACGAAAAGCGGGCGATTCTCGCGATCCGTGTCGTCAATGGGCCGTCCCGGCGGACGCAACCCCCGCCCGTCGCGGGGCGCAGGGCGACGTTAAACGTGTTGATCGTTGGTGCGCACTGCGTATAACGATGCATAAACAACACAACACGCGAAAATCGTCGTCGGCTTTGAATCGACGCGGGACCGTACCGAGGGACAGCGATGACGGGCCAACCGAACCGCACGGACGACGTGCGCGAGCAGGCTGGATTGCCTGAAAGGCGTCTAACGATCCGGGCCGGAAATGACGTGCGACGACTGTCGCTGACGCCGCGCATGCAGCTGCTGGGGGCGGCGGCGATCGTCGGCCTGCTGGGCTGGACGGGCTACGCCACCGTCTCGGGCTTCGTGGCCGCGACCGAGCGCGACGCGCTCGCCGCGCGCGTGGCGCAACTCGAGACCGGCGCCGTCAACGTCGGCGCCGAGGTCGAGAGCCGCCACGCCCAGGCGCTGGCCGAACTCGCCTCCGACTCCCACGCCCGCATCCAGACGCTGATCGAGGATCGCGACGCCGCCCGCCGCTCGGCCGAGGACGCGCTGGGCAAGCTCGCGGTGATGACCCGCGAGCTCGCCCGCCGCCAGTCCCGCCTGGTCGAGGCCGCGGATTCGGAGGCCGAGCTCTCCGCCGCGCTCGACAGCCTGCGCGGCAAGCTGGCCGACGCGGTGGCCGAGCGCGACGCCGCCCAGCGCCGCCAGACCGAGCTCGCGCGCCAGGTCGCCGAGCTGAGCCGCGAGACCGGCGCCGAGGACCAGGCCGAGGCCGAGTGGACCGCCTCGATCGCCGAGGTCACCGCCGCCCTCGAGCAGACCACCGAGGAGCGCGACGCCGCCGCCCTGCTGCAGGCCGCCCTGCGCGAGCGCCTGGCGACGATGGAGGCCGACCAGGCCCGCGCCGAGGAGGCCCGGTCCCGGCTCTTCGCCCAGCTCGAGGACGCGGTGCAGGCCGGTCTCGGCGGGCTCGAGTCGATGTTCGAGAAGGTCGGCGTCGATCCCGAGCGGGTGGTCGCCGAGATGCGCCGCGACTATTCCGGCGAGGGCGGCCCCTTCATCCCGGTCGACGAGACGCCCACGCCCGACCTGATCTCGGCCGACGCCCAGCGCGTCGCCTCGCTGCTCGGCGGGCTGGAGCGCGCGAGCCTGATGCAGGTCGCCGCCGCCAAGATGCCGGTCGCCAAGCCGGTGCGCGCGGGCTTCCGCTTCACCTCCGGCTTCGGGGTGCGCAAGGATCCCAAGAACGGCCGCATGCGGATGCACGCCGGCGTCGACTTCGCCTCCGACGTGGGCACGCCGATCTATTCGGCCGCCGACGGGGTGGTGGTGTTCTCGGGCTGGCAGTCGGGCTACGGCCGCGTGGTCAAGATCCGCCACGCCTTCGGGTTCGAGACGGTCTACGGCCACCTCAACGCCGCCCGGGTCAAGGTCGGCGATCGGGTTGCGCGCGAGGACCGGATCGGCGATATGGGTAGGACCGGTCGCGTGACGGGCCCGCATCTCCACTACGAGATCCGCCTCAACGGCAAGCCGGTCAACCCCATGAAGTACGTCGAGGCCGCGCGCAATGTTCTCTAAGTCGAAGATCAACGATCCGATCGACACCAAGGCGGACGAGGCTTCCAAGCCCGCGCCTGCGCCCGCCGCGCCGCCGCGTCCCGGCGCCGCCGCTCCCGCCCCGGCGCCCAAGCCCAAGGCGCCGCCGTCGATCCTCAGCTCGGACCTGACGATCACCGGCAACATCAAGACCACCGGCGACATCCAGGTCGAGGGCACGGTCGAGGGCGACATCCGCGCCCATCTGCTGACCGTCGGCGAGACCGCCACCATCCGCGGCGAGATCGTCGCCGACGACGTGGTGGTCAACGGCCGCGTGGTGGGACGCGTGCGCGGCGTGAAGGTGCGCCTGACCTCGTCCGCGAAGGTCGAGGGCGACATCATCCACAAGACCATCGCGATCGAGAGCGGCGCCCATTTCGAGGGCTCGGTCCAGCGTTCGGACGACCCGCTCTCCAACGGCGCCTCCCCCGCGAAGCCGGCCCCCGCGCCCGCCGCGACCGGCCCCGTCGGCGAAAGCTGAGCGACCGGCGGCCCCCGAGGCCGCGCCCGGAGATCCGAAGGCCCGCGACGTCCGCGTCGCGGGCCTTCGCCGTTTCAGGGACGCGCCTGCGGGGCGACGAGCGCCGCCCTGCCCGGCCTCGCCCCGTCCAGATGCGGCAAGGCCCGCGGCGCGGGCGCGTCGCGGGCCTTCCTCTCTTCGGGATCTCCCGTCCGGCGTCCGCCACGCCCGAGGGTCCGCGCGAAGGACCTCTCGAGCCGGCGGCGCGCCGGGCGGGAGCGTCGGTTCCAGCCGCCGGGCGCGCCCTGTGGAGGGGGTGAGCGCAAGGGGATGGGCCGCGCCCGCCCCGCCGAGGCGGGGACGGACGGCTGGAACCGGTCCGGGTCTCAGGCGACGTCGCGCGCGGCGCGGCGGGCCTCGATCTCCTCCTCCAGGTCGGCGTCCCAGGCCGCGAGGTCGCTCGCCGTCACGGCCGCATCCTGCGCGGGCCGGCGAAGCAGGGTCAGGGCGACCGGCACGGCGACGACCATCGCGACGGCCGTCAGCCAGCTCGACAGCGCCGCGATGTGCAGGCCGTGGCCGGCCAGCGCCACCATGCCCCCGACGGCGAGGCCCGAGAGGCAGGCCAGCAGCAGCGATCCCATCAGCGGCGGCGTGGACGGCTCGGCGAGGGCGAAGGACGCGTCGGGGTCGGAGAAGCGGGTCATGGCGGAGATCCTCGGCTGCGTCGGTCAGGCCGGGAGGCGACCGCTTCGCCCCCTTCTTTCGCCTTCGGTTTTACGAGAATCCGCCCCTATGGGCGACGTAGCGGACGGTCAGCGCCCCGGTCCGAAAGGCGAGTCCCCCTATCCGAAAGGATAGGCGCGCGGCCTGCCTGCCCGCGCCGCGCCTGCCCGGCGCGCCGGGAAGGGCGGGCGAGGCGCGCCGGGCAGGCGCGGCGCGGGCCGGGCGCGCCATCGGCGGAAACGAGAACGGCGGGCGAGGGCCTTCGCCCCGCCCGCCGTCAAGAGTCGCACCTGCCCCGGGAGGCCGGCGCTCAGTCCTCGGCCATCGCCTCGGCGCGGGACTTGCCGGTGACCTCCAGCGCCAGCGCCGCGGCCATGAACTTGTCGAGGTCCCCGTCCAGCACGCCGCCGGTATCCGAGGTCTCGACGTTGGTGCGCAGGTCCTTGACCATCTGGTAGGGCTGCAGGACGTAGGAGCGGATCTGGTTGCCCCAGCCGATCTCGCCCTTGGCGTCGTGGGCCTCCTGGATCGCCTCGTTGCGCTTGCGCAGCTCCATTTCGTAGAGCTTCGACTTCAGCGCGGCCATGGCGTTGGCCCGGTTCTGGTGCTGCGACTTCTCCGAGGAGGTCACCACGATCCCGGTGGGCAGGTGGGTGATGCGCACCGCCGAGTCGGTGGTGTTCACGTGCTGCCCGCCCGCGCCGGAGGAGCGGTAGGTGTCGATGCGGATCTCGTTGGGCTTCACGTCGATCTCGATCGAGTCGTCGACCACCGGGTAGACCCACACGGACGAGAACGAGGTCTGCCGCCGCGCCGCGTTGTCGAAGGGCGAGATGCGCACCAGCCGGTGCACGCCCGATTCCGACTTCAGCCAGCCGTAGGCGTTGGGGCCGGAGATCTTGTAGGAGGCCGACTTGATCCCCGCCTCTTCGCCCGCGCTCTCCGACATCAGCTCGACCTTGTAGCCGTGCGCCTCGGCCCAGCGGGTGTACATGCGCGCCAGCATCTGCGCCCAGTCGCAGCTCTCGGTGCCGCCGGCGCCGGCGTTGATCTCGAGGAAGGTGTCCGAGCCGTCGGCCTCGCCGTCCAGCAGCGCCTCGATCTCGGCGGCGGCGGCGCGGTCGCGCAGCTCCGAGAGCGCGGTCTCGGCCTCGCCGATCACCTCGGCGTCGTCCTCCATCTCGCCCAGCTCGATCAGCTCGACGTTGTCGGCCAGCTCCTGGGCGATCTCCTTGCAGCGCGCCAGCGCGTCGGCCAGCGTCTGGCGGTCGCGCATCACCTTCTGGGCGTTGGCGGGATCGTCCCACAGGGTGGGGTCCTCGACGCGGGCGTTCAGCTCCTCCAGCCGATGCTCGGCCGTCTCCCAGCCCAGACGCTTGCGCAGCAGGTCCAGCGATTTCTCGATCTCGGCGACGACGCCCTGGGTCTCCGCGCGCATGGGGGCATGCTCCTCGTCCTGACGGCGCGCGAAGGCCCCCGTCGATGACGGGAGCGCGCGCGTGGGGGGGATTTAGACCGCCGAGGCGCGCGGCTCAAGAGAGCGGCGCGCCTCTGGGGCCTGCGAATGGGAAACGCGCGGCCCCGAGAGGGCCGCGCGCGAAGTTCGGGGTCAGTAGAGCCCGCCGGAGCCGAACCCGCCCGAGGAGGGCTTGGGCGGCGCCGGGCGGGAGGCCGCGCCGGCCGCCGAGGGCGAGGCGCCGCCGCCGTAGGCGCCGCCGCTGTCGGCGCTGGCGTCCAGCGACATCGGCAGGTCGCCGCCCTTGTAGGCCACGAAGCCGCCGTCGATGACCCGGCCGCCCGAGTACTCGCCGATCTGGGGCTCCTCGCCGGGGTGGAAGGCCTCGACCACCACGCCGGGGCCCGAGGCGTCGTCCGACAGCCGGCGGCCCGAGCCGCGGTCGATCTTGGCCATCACCGCGCCCGGGGGCACGTGGAAGTCCAGGTGGGGACGGTCCTTCATCGCCTCGGCCATGAAGGCCTTGATGACCGGGCCGCACATGGTCGCGCCGTAGGCGCCGCGGCCCATCGGGCGGGGGTTGTCGTAGCCGATGTAGCAGCCCGCCACCATGTTCGGGGTGAAGGCGATCAGCCAGGCGTCGCGGGCGTCGTTGGTGGTGCCGGTCTTGGCGGCCATCGGGATGCCCAGCGAGGCCAGCGTCGTCGCCGTGCCGCGCTCGACCGTGCCACGCATCATCGAGGTCAGCTGGAACGCCGTCACCGGGTCCATGATCAGCTTCTTGTCGGGGGTGGGCACGGGCTCCTGCAGGCCGGCCTCCCAGATCTCGGTGCACTCGTAGCAGGCGCGGTTGTCCTGCTTGAACAGGGTCTCGCCGTAGCGGTCCTGCACGCGGTCGACCAGGGTCGGCTCGATCCGCCAGCCGCCGTTGGCGAACATCCCGTAGGCGCCGACCATCTGGTAGAGCGTCGTCTCCCCCGCGCCCAGCGCGTAGCTCAGGTGGTGGGGCATGTTCTTGTAGACCCCGAAGCGCTCGGCGTACTCGGCCACGCGGTCCATGCCGATCTCCTGCGCCAGGCGGACCGTCATCACGTTGCGCGACTGCTCGATGCCCACGCGCATCGGCGAGGGGCCGTAGAACTTGCGCGACGAGTTCTCGGGCCGCCACAGCTCGTCCGAGCCGGTGTCGATCGCGATCGGCGCGTCCAGGATGACAGAGGACGGGGTGTAGCCGTTGTCGAGCGCCGCGGCGTAGACGAAGGGCTTGAACGAGGAGCCGGGCTGGCGCTTGGCCTGGCTGGCGCGGTTGAACACCGAGGTCTCGAAGCTGAAGCCGCCCTGCATGGCCAGCACGCGGCCCGTGGTCGGGTCCATGGCCATGAAGGCGCCCTCGATCTCGGGGATCTGGCGCAGCGACCAGCTGTCCAGGCCCGCGGTCAGCAGCTGGTCGGCGGGGACGTCGCGCATCTCGGCGCCCTCGGCGTCCTCGGCCGCGACCATGATCACGTCGCCGACCTCGAAGATGTCGGAGGGCTTGCGCGGGGCGCGGCCGACGCCGCCGCCCTGCAGCTCGGGCTTGGCCCAGCCGGCGTCGGCGATGCCCACGTAGTGGCCGTCCTCGTCCTCGGCCACGCCCTCGACGCCGATGCGCGCAGTCGTCTCGCCCACTTCCAGCACCACGGCGGGATACCAGCCGGGGATGTCGGCGGGGGCGCGCTGGGCCGACAGGGCGCGGCGCCAGGCGGTCTCGCCGCCTTCGAGCTCGGCGGGGTCGATCTTGGCGACCGGGCCGCGCCAACCCTGGCGGGTCTTGTCCCACTCGACCAGGCGGTCGCGCAGGGCGTCGGCGCCGATGCGCTGCAGCTTGGGATCGAGCGTGGCGCGGATCGTCAGGCCGCCGCCCTCGACCTCGTCCTCGCCCAGGCGGTCGACCAGCTGGCGACGGATCTCCTCCGAGAAGTAGTCGCGCGCGGGCACCGGCGGGATCTCGGGCTCCAGCGAGCCGTCGAGGATGGTGTCGAGAGGCTCCTTCATCGCCTCGTCGTACTGGGCGTCGGTGATGAAGCCGGCGCGCAGCATCTGGCTCAGCACGTAGCCGCGGCGGTCCAGGGCCGCCTCGCGGTCGTTGACGGGATGCAGGTTGGAGGGCGCCTTGGGCAGCGCGGCCAGATAGGCGGCCTGCGCCACGCTCAGGTGCTCCAGCGGGCGGCCGAAGTAGTTGGCCGCGGCCGCGACCACGCCGTAGGCGCGCGCGCCGAGGTAGATCTCGTTGAGGTAGAGCTCGAGGATCTGGTCCTTGGACAGCACCTGCTCCATGCGGGTGGCCAGGATGATCTCCTTGAACTTGCGGTCGAAGGATCGCTCGTTCGTCAGCAGGAAGTTCTTCATCACCTGCTGGGTGATGGTCGAGGCGCCGCGGAGCCGGCCGCCCTTCACGTAATCGACCACCGCGCCCACGATGCCGACCGCATCGAAGCCGTGGTGGTCGTAGAAGTTGCGGTCCTCGGCGGCGATGAAGGCGTTCTTCACCAGGTCGGGGATCTCGTCGACCGGGGCGAAGACGCGCCGCTCGGTCAGGTATTCCGCCATCACGGCGCCGTCGCGGTCGTAGACCCGGCTCAGCGTGGCGGGCTGGTAGTTCTCCAGCTTCTCATGGGATGGCAGGTCGTTTCCGTAGTGCCAGACCATCACGGCCATCGCGCCGAGGCCGAAGATGGCCCCGATCGAGATGATGCTGAACACCCATGCCAGAAAGCGCGTCATGCCGGTCCCGTTCCCTGCTCCGTCCCCAATCGAGTCGATGATCAAGGACTCGCGGAACATAGTGACGGAGCGAGGGCGGCGACAGGGCGTCGTGCGGGCGCAGCGGGCGATCCGATGACGCGTTCGTCCCAAATGGGGCGAACCGCGGGCGCTCAGCGGGCGAGCGAGGCAAAAGGTTGGGCGGCGCCGTCCTCCGCCCAGATCTCGACGCCTTTCGCGACGGCGCCCGCCGCGCGCGCCCGCCAGGCCGGATCCTGGAGGCGGGCGAGGTCCTGCGCGTTCGACAGGAACCCCAGCTCGACCAGCGCCGCGGCCACGCGGGAGGACTTCAGGACCCGGAAGCCCGCGTGCGTGTGCGCGCGCCCGCGAAGCATGGGGGTGGTCTGCGACAGCTCCGCCGCCAGCGCGTCGCCCAGCCGACGCGAGGCCAGCAGCGCACGGCGCATCCCGATCTCGTGAACCGCGCGCAGGGCGGCGTCGGGCTCAACCGCCCGGTCGTCGCCCGGCGCCACGTCGGCGCGGTTCTCCGAATCGGCCAGCGCCTCGGTCTCGGCGTCGACCTGCCCCGCGGCGAGGGTGAAGATCGAGGCGCCGACCGCGTCGCCCCGCGCCACGGTGTTGGCGTGCAGCGACAGCAGGACCGCCGCGCCCGCCGCCTCGGCGCGCGCCACCCGCTCGGCGAGGCCGAGGTAGCGGTCGTCCTCGCGGGTCAGCGCCACCCGCCAGCGGCCGGTCGCCTCGAGGGCGGCGGCGAGGTCTCGGGCGAAGCGCATCACCAGCACCTTTTCCACCGCCTCGCCGCGGATCGCGCCCGGGTCCATGCCGCCGTGGCCGGGATCGAGCATCACCAGCGGCCGCGGATCGGCGGGCGGCGGCGCGGGGGCGAGCGGCCCCTGCCCCTCCGGCCAGCCGGCGCGCGCCTCGAAGTCGCCGGGGCTCTCGTAGGCGAGCTCCAGCCGCAGCACCGTCGCCTGGCCGGCCGGGTCTTCGGGGTCGGGCATCTGCACCGCCTCGGCCAGGCGGGCGGGCCGCGCGAGGTCGAGCACCAGCCGCGCCCGCCCGTCGGCCACGAGCCCGGCGCGCACGCCGGCGACCAGCCCGTCGGGCGGCGGCGGCGGGGGCGTCCCCTCCCAGGCGGCGCCGTCGAACTCGACCACCAGGCGGGGCGGATCCTGCAGGCCGAAGACGCGCAGGCCCGCCGCCTGCGGCAGGCGCAGGGCCACGCGGGTGCGGCCCTCGGCATGGCGCAGGCCCAGGATGCGCGGCCCGGCGGGGGCGAGGGAGGGGCGCGCCGGGGGCGCCTCCGTCGCGGGCGCCGGCGCGGGAGTGATCGCGAAAGCGGCGGCGAGCGCCGCGGCGCTTGCGCACATCGCGGCCCGCGGGCGTCGAATGACGCCGCGGCGCCCCGGCCGGGACGGCGCGGAAAACGGGTTTCGGACCATGGTCTTGGCGGGTTCCCGACGGCGGGTTGACGGCGCGCGGCGCAGGCCGCGCCGGCGGCGCGCCCGCCTTATGCGGCCTCGGGGCTTTGCGATTGTCAAGACGACCCGCCCCCGGCTATATTGAGCAGGCTGCGGAAGACCCGGATCCGCGCGCCGCCTTCGTGCGATGCGCCCCCGTGTCCCGCCGCCCGATGAACGAACAGGTTTTTCGGACGACGCCCCGGCGCATTCCCGGATGTCCAGGAGGACGCGGCCACGACCGCCCCCTGCGAGAGCCCGGCGACGGCGCGTCCCCGAAGTTCGGGCCCGACTCCCCAGAGGACGACGGCCCCCCGACGCGACCACGCCGAACCGAAGATCCGGCGGCGTGATCTTGGAGACCAGACCGCGATGCCCCTTTCCCCCCGGACCCGCGAAGACGGAGGACGCGCCCCGGCGCCGGCCCTTCCGCGCGCGGACGTCGCCGGCGGGCCCGGGCTCGCCCGTATCGAGACCGGAGCGCCCCTGCTGCGTCCGCCCCCGCAAGGCCGGGCGGAGGAGGGCTCGCGCCGGCGTGGGAGACCATGGCGAAGAAAATGCTCATTGACGCGACGCACCCGGAGGAGACCCGGGTCGTCGTCGCAGACGGCAACAAGGTAGAAGACTTCGACTTCGAGACGATCTCGAAGAAGCAGATCGCCGGAAACATCTACCTCGCGAAAGTGACCCGCGTGGAGCCGTCCCTTCAGGCGGCCTTCGTGGAGTACGGCGGGAACCGACACGGTTTCCTCGCCTTCTCGGAGATTCATCCCGACTACTACCAAATCCCCAAGGCCGATCGCGAAGCGCTGATCGCCGAGGAGGAGGAGGAGACGCGTCGCCGCGCCGCCGCCGACGAAGAGCGTCGCGCCGCCCGCCGGGCCGCCGCCGAAGCGCGCGCCAAGGCGCGCGACGAGGATGACGACGAGGATGACGACGAGGACGAGGACGACCGCGACGACGAGGACGATCGCGACGAGGACGACCGCGACGACGAGGACGATCGCGACGAGGACGACGAGCGCGACTCCGTCGACCGCGGCGAGGACGAGTCCGGCCTGGTCGAGGACTCGGACGACGAGGACGACGATTACGAGGCCGAGCGCCCCGAGACCGTCGCCGGCGCCGACGACGAGGACGACGGCCGCACCGACGACCGCGACGACGTCCCCTCCGAGCCCGACGCGCCCGCCGAGACCGAGACGGCCGAAGAGCCCAAGGTCGCCGAGACGGCCTCCGACGCCGCGCCGGTGATCGAGAGCGAGACCACCGAGACGGTCGCGCAGGCCCAGGATGCGCCCGCCGACGCGTCGTCGGACGAGGCCGATGCGCCGAAGTCCGAAGACGAGCGCTCGAAGGACGGCTCCGACGACGACGACGACGGCTCGCCCCGCGTGATGGCCGAGGCCGCCGGCGCCGGCGACGAGGACGACGAGCGCGTGGAGGAGGACTACGTCCCCGCCGCCCGCCGCCCCGAGGACGAGACCGCCCCCGAGACCGCCGCCGACGCCGCCTCCCCCGCGCCGACGGAGACGCCGGCCGAGGAGCCGACGGCCGAAGCCGCTCCCGAGACGACCGACGAGGCCCCCGCGGCCGAGGAAAGCGTGACCGCCGAGCAGCTCGCCCAGGCGACCCCGGCGGAGGAAGCTCCGGCCGAGACGGCCGAGGCCGCGCCGGACGTTCCGGCCGAGGAGGCCGCCGTCGAGGAGGCCGCGGCCGCGGAAGCCGCTGCGGACGAGACCCCGGCCGAAGAGACCCCCGCGACGGACGCCGACGCCGAGGCCGCCCCCGCCGCGGACGAAACCGCGGCCCAGGACGCGCCCGCCGAGCCCGCCGCGGCGGACGAGACGCCCGCGGCCGAGGCCCAGGCGTCCGAGACCGCCGAGGGCGAGACCGAAGCGCAGGAGGCCACGTCCGAAACCACCGCGGCCGCCGAGGCGGCTTCGGCCGTCGCGGCCTCGATCGTCGCCAAGGCCTTCGCCTCCTCCGACGAGGACGCCGCGAAGACCGACGCGCAGCCCGAGGGCGACGCCGAAGCCAAGGGCGACGCCCAGGACGAGACCCAGTCCGAAGACGACGCGGAGGCCGAGGGCGAGAGCCAGGAGGCCTCCGGTTCCGACGACTCCGGCTCCGACGACGCCGCCGGCGACAAGCGGCGCCGGCGCTCGCGCCGCGGCGGCCGTTCGCGCCGCTCGCGCCGCGGCAAGTCCCGCGACGAGGGGACCGAGGACGCCCCCGCCGAGGCCAGGACCGACGCCCCCTCCGAGGAGGAGAGCGCGGACGAGGACGACCAGCCGGCGCCCGAGAAGCGCTCCCGCGGGCGCTCGCGCAACCGCTCCGAGGACCGTGAGCGCGACCGCGACTCCGACGACTCCTCCGACGACGGCGTCGAGGAGATCTCGGCCCGCCGCATCTTCCAGCGCCGCTACAAGATCCAGGAGGTGATCAAGGTCCGCCAGATCCTCCTGGTCCAGGTCGTGAAGGAGGAGCGCGGCAACAAGGGCGCCGCGCTGACCACCTATCTCAGCCTCGCCGGCCGTTACTGCGTGCTGATGCCCAACACCGCCCGCGGCGGCGGCATCTCCCGCAAGATCACCAACGCGGCCGACCGCAAGAAGCTCAAGGACATCGCCTCGGACATCGAGGTGCCCAAGGGCATGGGCCTGATCATCCGCACCGCGGGCGCAAAGCGCACCGCGCAGGAGATCGAGCGCGACTACGAGTACCTGCTGCGCCAGTGGGAGCAGATCCGCGAGACCACGCTGAAGTCCGTGGCCCCGACGCTGATCTACGAGGAAGGCAGCCTCATCAAGCGCGCCATCCGGGACCTGTATGCGCAGGGCATCGACCAGATCTGCGTGGACGGCGACGAAGGGTATCGCGAGGCCAAGGACTACATGTCCATGCTGATGCCCGGCCACGCGCGCAACGTGGTCCGGCACTCGGATCCGCAGCCGCTGTTCGCCAAGCACGGGGTCGAGCAGGAGCTCGCCTCCATGTTCCACCCCACGGTGCACCTGAAGTCGGGCGGCTACATCGTCATCGGCGTGACCGAGGCGCTGGTGGCCATCGACATCAACTCCGGCAAGTCGACCAAGGAAGGGTCCATCGAGGACACCGCCCTGAAGACGAACCTGGAGGCGGCGGACGAGATCGCCCGCCAGCTGCGCCTGCGCGACCTCGCCGGCCTGATCGTCATCGACTTCATCGACATGGAGGACCCGCGCAACAACCGGTCCGTCGAGAAGCGGATGAAGGAGAAGCTGAAGGTCGACCGCGCGCGCATCCAGGTCGGCCGGATCTCCGCCTTCGGCCTGATGGAGATGTCGCGCCAGCGCCTGCGCCCGGGCGTGCTGGAGGCGACCACCGCCCCCTGCGCCCACTGCCACGGCACCGGCGTGGTGCGCGCGGACAGCTCGCTGGCCCTGTCGATCCTGCGCCAGCTCGAGGGCGAGGCCGCCCGCGGCCGCGCGCCGGAGCTGTCGGTGCGCGCGCCGATGGGCGTGACGAGCTACCTGCTCAACGACAAGCGCGACCACCTCTCGGGGATCGAGGCGCGCCACGGCGTGGTGATCCGCATCGAGGGCGACCCGTCGCTGTTCTCGCCCGAGTTCCATGTCGAGCGCATCAAGACCGCCAGCCGCCTGCCCATGCAGGCGCCGCTGCCGGTGGCGATGATGGACGCGCCCGACCTGGAGGAGGCCGACGAGGTCGAAGAGGCCGAGGTCCTCGAGACCGCGGTCGAGGAGGCGCCCGCGCCTGCCGCCGCCGCCGCCGCCGAGGAGAAGGCCCCCGAGCCGCGTCCCGCGCGCGAGGAGGACAAGGGCGAGGACGACGGCTCCCGCCGTCGCCGGGGCCGTCGCGGCGGCCGCCGCCGGCGGCGCGGCGGGGACGACGAGGGCGCGTCCAACGAGGCCGAGACGTCCGGGTCCGAGAGCGCGGACAAGGCGCCCGAGGCCGACAAGGAGGTCGCCGAGACCGCCGCCGTCGCCCCGGCCGCCCTGCGCGAGCCCGACGAGCCGGCCGAGATCCCGGAGCCCAAGCGCACCCGCCGTCGCCGCAAGCCCAAGAAGGCCGACGAGGCCGAGGCCGAGACGACCGATCGGTTCGAAGCGGAGACGGCGTCGCCCGAGCCGGAGGCCGCCGCCGAGCCTGCTCCTGCGCCCGAGGCGCCGGTCGCCGAGCCCGAGCCCGAGGAGACCGCGGTCGCCGAGGCGCCGTCCGAGCCGGAGCCCGTCGCCGAGCCCGCGGCAGCGGCCGAGGAAGCCCCTGCAGAGGCGCCGGCCGCCGAGCCGGAGGTCGCAGAGGCTCCTGAAGAGGCGCCCGAGCCCGCCGCCGCCGAAGCGCCGGCCGAGCCGGAGCCCGTGGCCGCCGAGCCCGAGCCGGTGGGCGCCGACGACGGCGAGGCCGCGTCCCGTCCCAAGAAGCGGGGCTGGTGGGCGTTCAACCGCTGATGCCGCGCTCAGGGCTCTCCGCCAGCGGAGAGGCCTGAGCTCGCCAGGCTATGAAATGGACGAAGGGCAGGCGCGGCGCGCCTGCCCTTTTCCATTTCGCATCCGGGCGGCAGGCTCGTCTGCACGCCTGGATGAGGACGCGCCGAGGACCTGCCCCTTCGCAGCTTCTGGGGTTTCGCCGCCGGGAAGCATGAGGGGGCGCCGACGGCAGCGTCCGTCCGGCCTATCAGCCGTCCCCTTTCGAGACGGCCGCCTGGTCGCGGATCTTTCGGGGCGGGCTGCTCCTTCGGAGGCCCAGGTCCCAGACCGACGGCGGTCCCCGAGAGGCGGAGGCGTCGCGGGCGCCGTCAGGCTTCCACCGGCTTGCCGAGAGCGCTCGCAAGGGCGAGCCGCGCCGATCGAGGGAAGTCTGCTCGCCTGCGAGGGCGGCCGCGTTTGCGCAAATCCGCCCCACCGAATCGAAAACGCCGCCCCCGAGGGAGCGGCGTTTCTAGACCTTGGATCGCTGAGGCGATCAGGACTTGCGGCGGCGAGCCACGAAGCCCAGGGCAGCCAGACCGGCGCCGAGCAGCGGCAGGGCCGCCGGCACGGGCACGTTCGAGTCGGGCACGTCGTAGGTGTAGGTGATCTCGGCGGAGATGTTGTAGATCTCGCTCAGATCCTCGGACCAGGTGGTGTTGGTCGAGAACGCGCGGCTCAGAACGCCGCCGATGCCCAGATCCCACACCGCGTACTCGGAGCTCAGGCCGATGTAGTCGACGAAGTCGGCGCCGGCCACGGTCCAGTCGAACGAGTCGTTCTGGTCGATGGTGCCAGAGGCCGGGTAGGACTTGGTCTGACCCGCAGCGTAGGTGTCCACCGGCACGAACGGCGCCGCCGCCTGGTAGAAGGTCACGTCCAGACCGCCGCCAAAGATGCCGATCAGGGCGTCGTTGTTGGTGTCCAGCACGCTGATGGTCGAGTCCAGCGTGGCGCTGGTGACGTCGCCCGACTCGGAGCCGGTGTTGGTCACGGTCAGCGAGGCCGACACGTCGCCGAAGATGGTGATCTCGATCGAGGTCAGCGCGTACGGCAGCGAATACTTCGGGAACAGGATCTCATAGAGATTGTTCGAAGCCGGAACGGGCCCGGCGCCGACCGTGGCGGGCGTCGTGCCGGCATTATACACCAGCGACTGAGTCGCGGCGGTGGCCGCGCCGGCGGTGGCGATCAGCGCCGCGGTGGCGGCAAGCGCGATGGTCCGCATTTGATTGTAAACTCCTAGCTCTCGTCTTCCCCAACCGAGACCTGGAAGGCTGCCGGTAACCCGGCACCCCCTCTTCCGAGGGAACCCCACATATCTCTCTCTGGACGATTCATACCTCGATTCATTTCCGTTGGGAACACCGATGTTCACATTCCGGCAATCTTATTGGGGCCCGCCGCCCGCCGCATGAGCGCCATCATCCGCGCAGCCACGCCTTCAGGCGCCGGGCCCCCTCGGCGATGTGCGCCTCGTCGCGCGCGAAGCTGAACCTGACGAAGCGCGCGCCCCGCACCGGGTCGAAATCGTGGCCGGGCGTTGCGGCAACCCCGGCCTCGGCGAGCATCCGCTCGCAGAAGCTCAGGCTGTCGTCGGTCAGGGCGGAGACGTCCGCATAGAGGTAGAAGGCGCCGTCGGCGGGGGCGAAGTCGGTGAAGCCCGCGGCCGGCAGCTCGGTCATCAGGAGGGCCCTGTTCCGTTCATAAACCCTTCTGTTCGCTTCGCATTCATCTTCAGCTTGCAGGGCTGCAATCGCCGCGACCTGGCTGACGTGGGGGGCGCAGATGAAGAGGTTCTGGGCCAGCCGCTCGACCGTGCGGACCAGCTCGGGCGGGACCACCATCCAGCCGATCCGCCACCCCGTCATCGACCAGTATTTCGAGAAGGAGTTGATCACGATGACCCGGTCGGTGACCTCCAGCGCGCTGACCGCGGGCTGCCCGTAGCTCAGCCCGTGATAGATCTCGTCGGAGATGAAGCCCGCGCCGCGCGCCTCGCAGGCCGCGGCCAGAGCCGAAAGCGCGGCGCGGTCGAGCATGGTGCCCGACGGGTTCGCCGGGCTCGCCACCAGCAGGCCGTCGGCGGTCCCGAGGTCTTCGGGCCGGGGCTGCCAGCGCGATTCGGGACCGGTCTCGATTCGCAACGGTTCGATTCCCAGCGCCGAGAGGATGTTGCGATAGCTGGGATATCCCGGATCCCCGATCGCCACCCGGTCGCCGATCTCGAACAGCGCGAGGAAGGCGAGGATGAAGGCGCCCGAGCTGCCCGCGGTGACGATCACGCGGGAGGGATCGAGCGACAGGCCGTGGCGACGCCTGTAGAGGTCGGCGATCCCCTCGCGCAGCTCCGGCAGGCCGAGGCCGACGGTGTAGCCCATCGGGTCCTGCACGACCGCGCGCGCCACCGCCTCCCGCGCCAGGCGCGGCGCGGGGGTCGAGGGCTGGCCGACCTCCATGTGGATGATGTCGCGCCCGGCGGCCTCCATCTCCCGCGCGCGTTCCATCACGTCCATCACCATGAAGGGAGCGACCGCTCCTCTCCTTGAACTCTTCATCTTTTTCGGCTCCTGATGGCCCTGCGCGCGCCCCGGTCCGGGGGTGGGAGAGGTCTCGTCCGAAAGGTGGCCCTCCGCCGCCCGGGCGGTCAACCGCCCGCCGGGCCGCCGGAGCCGCGGCCCACCGGCGCGGCGCGATGGAACGGGGGCGGACGGCCGCGCCCCGCGGAAGGATCACCCGCGCGGGATCCCGGGCCGCAGGCCCGCACGCGCGGACGAGACCGAAGGCGAGCCCAGGACGTGTCCAAGCCCCCTCTCCGCCCGACCGACGCCCCCGATCGCGGAGCGCCCCGGAGCGACGGCCTGCGCGGGCGTTCGCGCCTGCTGCGGCGCGGCCTGCGCGGCGCGGCCTTCGCCGCGGCGACGCTCGCGGCCCTCGCCCAGCCCGCCTACGCCGCGGGCTTCGTGCGCGACGCGGAGGTGGAGGCGACGCTCAAGCGCCTGTCCGACCCGCTGTTCCGCGCCGCCGGCGTGGCCCCGGATTCGATCGAGATCCGCATCTTCGACGACCGCCAGCCCAACGCCTTCGTCTACGGCGGGCGCAACCTGGTGGTCTCGACCGGGCTGCTGCGCGATTTCTCCGAGCCCACGCAGCTGCAGGGCGTGATCGCGCACGAGATCGGGCACATCACCGGCGGCCACCTGGCGCGGCGGCAGATCGCCATGAACAACCTGCGCGGCCCGGCCATGGCGGGCGTGCTGCTGGGCATCGCGGCGGCGGCGGCGGCCGGGCTCGCGGGCGGCGCCGGCGGCGCGGCGGCGGGCGTGGGGCTGGGCGCGAGCTCGCAGACCGCGGTGCGCCGGGCGATGCTGTCCTTCTCGCGCGCAGAGGAATCCGCCGCCGACCAGGCCGGCATCACCTATCTCGAGCGCGCGGGCGTCGACCCCACGGGCATGGAGCAGGTGCTGGAGAAGTTCCGCGGGCAGGAGGTGTTCTCGACCCGCCACGTCGATCCCTACGCCCTGACCCACCCCGTCTCGGCCGAGCGCCTGTCCTCGATCCAGCGCCGCGCCTCCGAATCCCCCGCGCGGGGACGCGAGCCGGACGCCGAGCTCCTCTACTGGACCCACCGGATGGAGGCGAAGCTGGAGGGGTTCCTCGAGACGCCCTGGACCGTGCTGCGCCGGCTCGACCCGAACGACCATTCCGAGTTCACGACCCTGCGCCGCGCCGTGGCCCTGCACCGCGCCCCGGACCCCGAGGGCGCGGTGGCCGAGGCGAACCGGCTGATCGAGATCCGCCCCAACGATCCCTACTACTACGAGCTGAAAGGCCAGATCCTGCTGGAGAGCGGACGCGGGGTCGAGGCCGTGGCCCCCTATCGCCGCGCCGTGGCGCTGGCGCCGGAGGAGCCGCTGATCCTGGGCTACCTGGGGCGCGCCCTGCTCTCGGTCGGCTCGCCCGAGGCGGACCGCGAGGCGCTCTCGGCGCTGGAGCGGGGGGCCGAACGCTCCGACGGGGGCGACCCGGGCCTGCTGCGCGATCTCGCCTTCGCCTACGCCCGCACCGGCGACGAGGGGCGCGCCGCGCTGGTCACCGCCGAGCGGATGATGCTGATCAACCAGCCCCGCGACGCCCACCGCATGGCCGAGCGCGCCAAGGGGATGCTGCCCCACGGCTCGCCCGCATGGCTGCGCGCCGACGACATCGTCGTTGCGACGAAGGCGATGGAGCAATGACGGCCGCGGCCGTGATAGACCTCGCCCCCGACCGGGTTCCGCATCGCGGCGCCCCTTCCCGATCCCGCGCCCGGCGCGGCCCGAAATGATCGCCCCTGACGTGGAGTGACCGGACCATGACGCTGACCGCGCCGACCTTCGCCCTGCCCCGCCTGGCGCTGCCCCGCCTCGCTTTCCCCCGCCGCCCCCTCGCGCGCCTGCTGGCCGCGGCGGCGCTGGCGACGGCCGGGCTCCTGGCCCACGCCCCCGCCGCCTCGGCCCAGACCGCGCTGTCGGAAGCCATGCAGCTCGACCCCGAGGGGCGGGCGGTGCTGCGCTCCGAGATCCGCAAGTACCTGCTGGAACACCCCGAGGTGATCATGGAGGCGGTGAAGGTCCTCGAGGATCGCCGCGCCGAGGCGGAGGCGACCGAGGCCCGCGATCTCGTCGCCGACAACGCCGCCGAGATCTTCCAGGACGGCTATTCCCACGTCGCCGGCAACCCCGACGGGGACGTCACCGTGGTGGAGTTCATCGACTACAACTGCGGCTACTGCAAGAAGGCCCACGCCGACGTGCGCGAGCTGGTCGAGAGCGACCCCAACCTGCGCTACGTGGTCAAGGAGTTCCCGATCCTCGGCCCCTCCTCGATGACCGCGGCGAAGGCGGCGCTGGCCTCGCGCGCGCAGCAGGGCGGGCGGCTCTACATGGCGTTCAACGACGCGCTGATGGGCCACCGCGGCGCGCTGAGCGACGAGCAGGTCTGGTCGATCGCCGAGGACGTGGGCCTCGACGTCGCCGCGCTCAAGGCCGAGGCCGAGACGCCCGAGATCAAGTCGCAGATCGACCGCACCTATGCGCTCGCCAAGAAGCTGGACATCCAGGGCACGCCGACCTTCGTGATCGGCGACGAGCTGGTGCGCGGCTACGCCCCCATCGACCACATGCGCGACGTGGTCGCCGCCGCCCGCGAACGCCAGGGCTGAGACGCCGCCGCCCCACTGGCCCGACAGGGCCCGCGCGCGGCTCGAGACGGAGACGGGCGGCCGGACCCGCTCGCGCACGGGGGCGCGAGGCGGGGACGGCCGCTCTTGGCAAACACCCTTTGCAACGTGTAAACGCCTCGCGACGACACCGGGGGCCCGCGTCGCCTGACCAATGGCGTCGCTCCGTCAGGCCTCGCAACAGCGCGAACCCTGCATGAGCAAGCACCACGAAGCCGACATCGCCTTCATCCGTTCCCTCGCCGAGCTGCTCCGGGAAACCGAGCTGACCGAGATCGAGGTGGAACGCGAGTATGGCGAGGACGACCAGCTGAAGGTGCGGGTCACCCGCCAGCTTCAGGTCGCGGCGCCGGTCCAGGTCGCCGTTCCCGCCGCCGCGCCCGCGCCGGCCGCAGCCGCCGCGCCCGCCCCGGCCGAGGCCACCGGCGACGCCGCCGACGACCTCGCCCGCCATCCGGGCGCCGTCGCCTCGCCGATGGTCGGCACCGTCTACCTCCAGGCCGAGCCCGGCGCCCCCAGCTTCGTGCGCGTGGGCGACCAGGTCTCCGAGGGGCAGACCCTGCTGATCGTCGAGGCGATGAAGACCATGAACCAGATCCCCTCGCCGCGCGCCGGCACGGTGAAGCGGATCCTGGTCACCGACGGCACGCCGGTCGAGTTCGGCGCCCCCCTGATGATCATCGAGTGACGCCGGACCGGGGGCCTTCCGCGCCCCCGGGTCCCTCGTCCTTTACCGGGAGCGTTTCGATGTTCGACAAGGTCCTGATCGCCAACCGGGGCGAAATCGCCCTGCGCATCCATCGCGCCTGCCGCGAGATGGGCATCAAGACGGTGGCGGTGCATTCCACCGCCGACGCCGACGCCATGCATGTGCGCCTCGCCGACGAGAGCGTGTGCATCGGCCCGCCCGCCGCGGCGCAGAGCTACCTCAACATTCCCGCGATCATCTCGGCCTGCGAGATCACCGGCGCCGAGGCGATCCACCCCGGCTACGGGTTCCTGTCCGAGAACGCGAACTTCGTGCAGATCGTCGAGGATCACGGCCTGACCTTCATCGGCCCGTCCGCGGCGCACATCCGGGTGATGGGCGACAAGATCGCGGCGAAGGACACGATGAAGGCGCTGGGGGTGCCCTGCGTCCCCGGCTCCGACGGCGCCGTGACCTCGGTCGAGGAGGCGCTGAGCGTCGCCGAGGAGATCGGCTACCCGGTGCTGGTGAAGGCCTCCGCGGGCGGCGGCGGGCGCGGCATGAAGGTGGCGCGCGACGCCTCCGAACTGCCCAACGCCTGGTCCTCCGCCCGCTCCGAGGCGCGCGCCGCCTTCGGCGACGACGCGGTCTATCTCGAGAAGTACCTCGGCAAGCCGCGGCACATCGAGATCCAGGTCTTCGGCGACGGCAAGGGCCGCGCGGTGCACCTGGGCGAGCGCGACTGCTCGCTCCAGCGCCGGCACCAGAAGGTGTTCGAGGAGTGCCCCTCCCCGGTGCTGACCGCCGCCGACCGCAAGCGCATCGGCGAGACCTGCGCCGACGCGATCGCGCGCATGGGCTATCGCGGCGCGGGGACCATCGAGTTCCTGTGGGAGAACGGCGAGTTCTACTTCATCGAGATGAACACGCGCCTGCAGGTCGAGCACCCGGTGACCGAGGCCGTCTGGCGCGTCGACCTCGTGAAGGAGCAGCTGCGCGTCGCCGCCGGCCATCCGATGACCATGCAGCAGGAGACGCTGAAGCCCGAGGGCCACGCGATCGAGTGCCGCCTGAACGCCGAGCGTCTGCCCGACTTCGCCCCCTGCCCCGGCACCATCACGGCGTTCCATGCGCCGGGCGGCCTGGGCGTGCGGATGGACAGCGCCATCTACCGCGGCTACCGGATCCCGCCCTATTACGACAGCCTGATCGGCAAGCTGATCGTGCATGCCGAGGACCGGCCCACCGCCCTCGCCCGCCTGCGCCGCGCGCTGGCGGAGATGATCGTGGACGGCATCGACACCACCGCGCCGCTGTTCGACGCGCTGGCCGCCGACCCCGAGGTCCAGGCCGGCGCCTACGACATCCACTGGCTGGAGAGCTGGCTGAGCGGTGGGCGCGACTGAGCCCGCCGGCTTGCCGAAACGATCCGAAAGCCGCCCTCCGGGCGGCTTTCGCGCTTTCGCGCGGGGTCCGGTCGCCTCGGCCGCGGCCGAGGCCGGCTTCAGGCGGCGCCGACGGCCAGGCGCGGGTCCGGGGCGCGGTCGAGGGCGCGGGTCATGTGCAGCACCTGGGCGGCGACCTTCAGCCCGGCGAGCGGGATCTCCACCTCCGGGCAGCGGACCTGCAGCCAGCGGACCAGCTCCGGCGGCGGCTCCCGGTCGCACAGCAGCAAGATGCGGTCGGCCTCGGGCAGCAGCTGCTCCATCCGCGCGGCGGCGAGCCCCGTCCAGGCCCGCAGCGCGGCGGCGGAGCGCCCCTCGAGCCGGTCGGCGTAGGGCTGGACCCGCTCCTCCGGGTGCAGGAGGCCGTGGCGGGCGGAGAGGATGAACCAGGCCCCGCCGTCCCGCTCCGCCAGGGCACGGGCGGTGCGGAACCACAGGCCGTCGTAGAGATCCCTCGCCGCCTCGGCCGTCGGCCGCTGACGCGACCCGCCGGAGACGAGGTGCAGGACGCCGACGCGGCGACCGACCTTCGCGATCATGACGCTTCCTCCAATCCTGTTCTGGTTGAGGGAAAGCGTCGTCCCGAAGTCGTTTACGAAAGATGAACGCAGCCCGCCCGCGCGCGACCGAATCTTGCGATTTCGTTGCATCGCGCGCGGCGCCGTCAGGCGGGCGACGCCGCGTCCGAAATCGGGACCCGTCCGGCACGAAAACGGGAGGGGAGGCCCGACCCGGCCCTTCCGCCCGCGCGATCCAGAGCGGCGACGGAGCGCCGTGCGAATCGAAAAGCGCCGCCCCCGGGGGGAGCGGCGCCTCGTCTTGGGCCCGACGTCAGGCCGTGCGGTCCGCCCGCAGGCGGGACCGCGTCACTCCACCGAGACGGCCACGAAGCGCAGGTCCCCGCGGGAGTTCACCAGCAGCAGCACCGACTTGCGGCCCTGGTCCTTGGCGGACTGCACGCGCGCCTCGACGTCCTGCGGGGAGGCGACGGCCTCCTGCGCCACCTCGACGATCACGTCGCCCGGGCGCAGGCCCTTCTCGGCGGCGTTCGAGGCGTCGTCGACCTTCTCCACCAGCACGCCGGCGAGGTCGTCGGCCAGGCCGTAGTCCTGCCGCGCCTGCGGCGTGATCTCGGTCAGCGTCATTCCCAGCGCCTCGGCGCCCTGGGACTCAGCCTGGGGCGTGACGTCGGCCGAGGCGTTCAGCACCGGCGCGTCCTCCTCCAGCAGGCCGAGCTCGACCTCCACGGTCTCGACCTCGCCCTTGCGCCAGACCTCGACCTCGACCTTCTTGTGGGCCTTGGTCTCGGCGACCATGCGGGGCAGATCGCGCATCGTGTCGACGGGGCGGCCGTCGAAGTTGAGGATCACGTCGCCGTTCTGCAGACCCGATTCCGCGGCCGGGCCGTCCTCGACCACCTGGGCGACCAGCGCGCCGGCGGCCTTGTCGAGGCCGAGGCTCTCGGCGATGTCGGGCGTGACCTCCTGGATCGAGACGCCCAGCCAGCCGCGGCGGGTGGAGCCGTACTCCTGCAGCTGGTCGACCACGTTCTTCACGATGTTCGCGGGCACCGCGAAGCCGATGCCGATCGAGCCGCCGGTGGGCGAGATGATGGCGGTGTTCATGCCCACGACCGCGCCCGACATGTCGAACAGCGGACCGCCCGAGTTGCCGCGGTTGATGGCGGCGTCGGTCTGCAGGAAGTCGTCGTAGGGCCCGGCGTTGATGTCGCGGTTGCGCGCCGAGATGATGCCGGCCGAGACCGAGCCGCCCAGGCCGAACGGGTTGCCGATTGCCATCACCCAGTCGCCCACGCGGGTCGCGTCCGAATTCGCGAAGGGCACGTGGGGCAGGTCATGGTCGGCCGTCACCTTCAGCAGCGCCACGTCGGTCTTGGGGTCGGTGCCCACCAGCTCGGCGTTCAGCGAGGAGCCGTCGGTGAAGTTCACCTTGATCTCGTCCGCGCCGTCGATGACGTGGTTGTTGGTCACCACGTAGCCGTCGGCCGAGATCACGAAGCCCGAGCCCAGCGACTGGCGCGGGCGCATCTGCTGCTGGCCGCCGCGCTCGCCGAAGAGCTCGGGGAACAGCTGGCGGAAGGGCGAGTTCTCGGGCAGCTGCGGCCCGTCGGGCCGGTCGGGCATGGCGACCTTCGAGGTGGTCGCGATGTTCACCACCGCGGGGCTCAGCGTCTCGGCGAGGTCGGCGAAGGTCGCCGGGGCGCCCGCCGGCTGGGGCCCGGTGGACTGCGCCAGCGCATGGGGCGTGGGCCCGGCCGCGATCAGCGCGGCCGCGAGCGCCGCGGCCAGCGCCAGCGACGACGCCATCGGCCTGCCGCGCAGGGTGAAGGGGGAAAGTTGCACGTCTGCGTCCTCCAGCTTCCGGATGCCGCGGGCGGTCGCCCTTCCGGCCCATCCGCCAAACTAGCGGAGGGAGGGTGAATGCCGCGGCCTTTAGATGCGATCCGGACGTAGATGTGGTCAATTCGCCACGTCGCAACCGCATTCGCCCAGATCGGCGTCACATGAACGAGAGGATGCCGGAGGGCGCCGGACGTCGCGGCGCGGCGCCCGGGAGGTTCCCTGCGCGCCGGGCGCGGCCTGACCGGCGGCCGGCGGCACGCGAGGCGATCACGCGCCCCGCCGCCTCAGCCGATCACGGCTTCGCGAAAGGCCCGCGCCGCGGCCACGGCGGCCAGCGCCTGGGCGCGCAGCAGCAGGCGGAACAGCGGGCCGTCCACCGTCTCGTCCGGCGTCTCCACGATCAGCGTCACGGGGAACGGGGGACCGTGAGGCGAGGGCGACGGCGGCCCCTGCACCACCGGCACGCAGCCGATCCGCTCGGGCGCGGCCGAGGGGGCGTAGCGCGCCAGCGTCTCGAGCTGGCGGGCGTTCAGCGCCGCGATCTCGGCGTCCCCCTCCAGCGCGGCGGCGGCGGCGTGCAGGACCGCCTGCGCCGGCCCGCGCCAGGCGGGATCGAAGCGCAGGATCAGGAAGCAGCCGCGGGGGAGCGACCAGGACTCGAAGCCATGCGGCAGGTAGCCGGTGAACGGGTGCAGCCACTCGTGCGAGGGATAGCCGTGCAGGCTGAGGTGCAGGTCCGCCCCCGCGCCCCGGTCCGCCGCGGCGCGCAGCAGCGGGCGCAGCGCGCCCTCGCCGCCCGGAACGAAGGCGAGGTCCGCGCCCAACGCGGTGTAGCGCGCGGCGTGGTGCATGTGGCGCGGCGCGGTCTCGCGCAGGCGCATGTGCAGGGCGTGGCCGTCGGGGTTCTCCAGCGGGCAGACGGCGACGGGCACGCCCTCGGCCGCCAGCGTCCGGGCCGCCAGCAGGGCGCCGGGGATGCCGGTGGGCTCGTTCGCATGCTGGCCGCCGGTGATCACCACCCCCGGCCCTTGGCCCGCCAGCACCCGCCCCTGCACCGCCCGCCCGCGGCGGGAGCGGACCTCCAGCGGCTCGCCCCCCAGCGCGGCGAGGGCGGCGGCGATCTCGCGCGCCGTCATCGGCCGGTCGAGCGTGGCGAGGTCGGGCGCCGGGACCGCCTCGGGCGCCGGGCGCGCGGGCGCGGGCGCCTCGGGGGGCGCGGAGACGGTCACGCGCAGCCGAACCGGCGCGCCGGCGGGGACGGGCGCGATCTCGGGGACGACCTCGCCAGGGATCAGGCTGCGGTCCCCCGGCGGCAGGCCCGCGGCCGCGCGCAACAGGTCGAGCGCGCCGAAGTAGAGCTCCTCGTGCAGCGCCTCGGCGAGGCTCAGGCTCTCGGCGCCCCAGGCGAGGGGCCGGTCGACCAGAGGCGCCTCGATGCGCAGGACCAGCCGGTCGAAATGCGGCCCGCGGGAGCGCCAGCCGCGGCCCTCGATGGCCTGCGAAACCGCGGCGAAGGCGGCCTGGAGGGCCTGCTCGATCGGATCCGCCCAGGGTGCGTCCACCTCCGGAACCTCGGCGCCCGGCGGGGTCGCGCGCAGCCAGCCGCAGGCGGACAGGACCTCCCCGCCATGGGGCGCGCGGCGGGGACGGACGGGGATCGCCAGCGCCTCCTCCCGGCCGTCTGCGTGGCGGAGGCGGCAGACCGGCGCCGCGGACGGCACGGGCGTCAGTCGCAGGCCGGGCCACAGTTCCGCGGCCGGGTGCAGCTCCCGCAGGAAGCGCTCGGGATCCTGGCCGGGGAGGACGGGGTAGACGATCTCCACCGGGGGCGCCGTCGCCTCCAGCATCGCGTGCAGGGCGGTCTTCCAGGCGGCGTGGACGCGGGCCTCGACCCCGCGGGCGGCGAGCGCCGCCTCGGCCGCGCGGCGCGCGGCGGGGGGCGCGAAGCTCCACAGCTCGACCCGGGCGCCGGGCGCGAGATCGGCGAAAGGCGGCGCGGAGAGGTCTTGGACCAGGCCGAACGACCGCTCGACCAGGGTCTCGACGTCCCCTTCCGGGACGCTCGCCGGCCCTCCAGACACGCCTTCGCTCGATCTCTCGCCGCTCATCCGCCATCCCCTTGTTGCGGGTCGGTTCTTTCGATACCCATTGTAAACAAGCGCGGCGACACGCCGCGGAGGTTTTCGATGTGACGACGCCGCAGGGCGCGCATTCGCGGGCGAACGAGCCCGCCCAAGGCATTCCGGTCCGGGCCCGAACGCGGGCTCCGGCACGTTATGCTGCGCTGGACCTGGGCACCAACAACTGCCGCCTGCTGATCGCCGAGCCCGATCCCCGCGGCTTCCGGGTGATCGACGCCTTCAGCCGCAACGTGCGCCTGGGCGAGGGGGTGGAGATCCATGGCGAGCTGTCGCGCGCCGCGATGTCCCGCACCATCGACGCCCTGCGCATCTGCGCCTCCAAGATCCGCCGTCACGAGGTGGCGCGCTGCCGGATCGTGGCGACCGAGGCCTGCCGGCGCGCCGCCAACGCGCGGAGCTTCCTGCGCCGGGTGCGGCGGGAGACGGGGCTGGAGCTGGAGGTGATCTCCCCCGAGCAGGAGGCGCGCCTGGCGCTGGCCGGCTGCGCGCCGCTGCTGGAGGAGCAGGCCGAGAGCCTGATGGTCTTCGACATCGGCGGCGGCTCGACCGAGCTGATCTGGCTCGACCTCGCCGGCTGCGACCCGGCCGAGCGGCAGGACCTGATCCTCGCGCTCGCCCCCGGCCGCGGCGGCCCCGACCGCTCCGAGCTGCGCCGCGCGGCGCGCGAGCGGATCGTGGACTGGATCTCGGCTCCCGTGGGCGTGGCCACCCTGCACGACCGCTATTCGGACGTGGAGAGCGACGCCGACCGCTACGCCCTGATGGCCTGCCATTTCGAGGATCACATCGCCGGCTTCCTGCCCTACGAGGACGAGAACGCCGCCGCGAAGCTGCCGGGCCTGCAGATCATCGGCGCCTCGGGCACGGTGACCACCATCGGCGCGCTGCGGCTGGGGCTGACCAAGTACGACCGGGCGAAGGTGGACGGGATGTGGCTGGAGCGGACGGCCTCGGCCCGGATCGCCCGCCACCTGATCGACCTGGGCCCCGAGGGGCGGCGCGCCCACCCCGGCGTGGGCCCCGACCGGGCGGAGCTGGTGATCGCCGGCGCCGCGATCCTGCAGACCATCCTGCGGCTATGGCCCGCGCCCCGCATCCGCGTCGCGGACCGTGGCCTTCGCGAGGGGATGCTGTATTCCCTCATGTGGGCCGAGCGGGCCCGCCAGCACTGAAGACGGGTGAAGCCATGGGCGGCGGCAACAGCGGCGGCGGCGGACCGGGAACCTCCGGCCGCGGGGCGCGGGAACTCAAGACGCGGGTGAAGACCGCCAAGGGCCGGCGCCTGTCCTCGACCCGCTGGCTCGAGCGTCAGCTCAACGATCCCTACGTGCAGCGCGCCAAGCGCGAGGGCTACCGCGGCCGCGCGGCGTTCAAGCTGCTCGAGATCGACGAGAAGCATCCCTTCCTCAAGACCGGCGCCTGCATCGTCGACCTGGGCTGCGCGCCCGGCGGCTGGCTGCAGGTGGCGGCGAAGAAGACCAACGCCGACGGCCACAAGCCCAACCGCCCGCGCGGCCGCATCCTGGGCATCGACCTCCAGGAGGTCGATCCCCTGCCCGGCTGCGAGCTGATGCAGATGGATTTCCTCGACGAGGGCGCGGACGAGGCGGTGAAGCAGGCGCTGGGCGGCGAGGCCGACGCGGTCCTGTCGGACATGGCCGCCGCCTCCTCGGGCCACCGGGCCACCGACCACCTGCGGATCATGGCGCTGTGCGAGGCCGCGGCCTGGTTCGCGACCGAGGTGCTCAAGCCTGGCGGATCGTTCCTGGCCAAGACCCTGCAGGGCGGCTCCGAGGCGGACCTGCTGGCGATGCTGAAGGCGAACTTCAGCGCCGTGCGCCACATCAAGCCGCCCTCCAGCCGCAAGGATTCGGCCGAGATGTACGTGCTCGCCACCGGCTTCCGCGGCCGCAAGGATGCGCAGGACGACGGCGAGGACCCGGAGGTCGGCCCGCTGGGCTGAACGCTCGCGGAGCCGCTCCTGGGTTCATCGGACGGCCGACGGCCGCCTGTTTCGGACGCCTCATGCCCGCTCGTTCGGCCGAAGCCATCCGAGAGACGCGACGACCCGCTCGCGCGACGGGACCGGCTGCGGGGCCCCGGGCGGAACCGGACGGCGAAGCGCGCCCCCCGGAGGGAGGCGCGCGGACCCAAGGGCGCGGGATGGCCGATATACTCGCTCCGCCATCCCGCGCCGCGCGGGCGGCCGGGGCGGCGCCGCCGCGCACGCGGCCGAACGGGGTCGTTCAGCCGCGCCGACGCCTCCGGGTCAGGCCCAGCGCGGCGATCCCCGACGCCAGCAGGGCGGCCGGAAGCGGAACGGGAACCGACGTGGACGGCGGCGGCGCCACGTAGGCGCCCGAGGTCCCGGAGGTCATCGAGAACGAGGTGGTGCTGCTGTACCAGCCCCCCGCGAAGATCGCGTTGCTCAGGCTCGTCGTCGTTCCGTCGCTCGGCTTGCCGGTGGTCAGCCAGTAGCCGGTGAAGAAGCCGCCGCCGTTCGTCGGCTCGGCGAGGCCGGAGAAGTAGGGGGCGAGCTCGGCCGGCGTCGAGCCGCCGCCCGAGGCGTTGATGTCGCCCGCGACGTGGATGAAGTTCGACGGGGTCAGCCCGCCCTTGGGCACGAAGCCGCCACCGCTCTGGAACTTCACCTGGCCGTCGTAGCCGTTGCCGAAGTTCGAGTCGGTGTCCCAGCGCAGGATGAACACGTCGTCGGAGTCGCCGGTGATGTCGATCTGCGACGACACCTGGAAGGCGGAGGTGATGTCGACCACGAAGGTCTCGGCGATGCCGTTCGCGACGTCGAGATTGTCGAGGAAGGTCGGCGCCACGCCGGCGAAGCCGGTGGTGGCCGTCAACCCGTTGATGGTGGAGAACGCCGCGGCGAGGTCGGCCTCGAGCGCCGCGATCCGCGCGGTCTCCCCCGTCACGCCGGCCGCGGTCGAGGGATTGGCGTTCACGATGTTCTGCCAGGCCCCCAGCGAGCCGGAGTTGGTGTAGATCGTCCCGGTGTAGGGCACGGTCCCCGAGGTGCGCTCGTCGGCGCTGACGCCGTCGATGGCGACATCGCCCACGAAGCCCTTGCTGGCCCCCTGCCAGTTCGCGTCGGCGCTGCCGTCGGTGAACACGAACAGGTAGTCGGTCAGGCCGCCGAGCTCGACGCCCCCGATCATCCGGGCCTGCGCGGCCCAGGGCGCGGCGGCCGCGGCCGTCGCGGCGAGGGCGATCGCGCCCAGTCGGCGCGCGCCCAGGCGCCCTCTACCGACCGGGCCGCGCCCGATCGCTGCAGATCGTCCAATGGTCATAACGGCTCCCCCCGCTTTCCGCCGGGCGTGGCGCCCGCCGCGGAAAGGCATGTCGTCAACTGTCGGTCGACACGATGGAACGCGGGCACGCGTGGACGCGGACGCAACCCTGGGGCTCGCAGCACGCGGAATATGACGCTGCGTCAGGCGAGTCTCATATTCATATCCCATTTCAACGACTCGGCAATTCGAATGATCGAGGACCGTCGCGGATTCACGTTTGCGCCCCGGCGATCGCGCCCCGCCGGTCGACCCGATCGCCGCACCCCCGCCTGCTGCGTGGACAGCCCCCCCGGGGACGTCTAACGCTCAGGCCCATGATCCGATCGCTCTACAACTGGGTGCTGCGGCAGGCGGAGACGCCCTACGCGCTGTGGACGCTGGCCTTCGTCAGCTTCATCGAAAGCTCGATGTTCCCGATCCCGCCGGACGTGCTGATGATCCCGATGATCATCGCCGCCCCGCGCAGGGCGTGGCTGATCGCGGGGGTGGCGACCGTCTCCTCGGTGCTGGGCGGGGCGCTGGGCTACTATATCGGCTGGGGCCTGTTCGAGTCGGTGGGCCGGCCGGTGCTGGAGTTCTACGGCAAGGCCGACGCCTTCGACCTGCTGGCCGAGTCCTACAACCAGCAGGGCTTCTGGGCGGTGCTGATCGCCGGCGTCACGCCCTTCCCCTACAAGGTCATCACGATCTTTTCAGGGCTGACGGGTTTGAACTTCGCCCTGTTCATGGCGACGTCCGTCCTCGCCCGCGGCCTTCGATTCTTCATCATCGCCGCGCTTCTGCACCGCTTCGGCGAGCCGATCCGCGATTTCATCGACCGGCGGCTGGGGCTGGTGGCGACCGTGTCGGTCGCCCTGCTGATCGGAGGCTTCGCGATCGTGAAGTACGCCCTGTGAGCGCGCCGGCGTCGAAAGCCGCCCGCGCCCCCCTGCCCGAGACCGCCCAGACCTACCTCGCCGGCCTCGCGGCCGCAGGCTCGGCCGGGATGCTGGCGGGGGCCTTCCTGTTCCAGCACGTCGGCGGCCTCGCCCCCTGCGAGATGTGCATCTGGCAGCGCTGGCCCCATGCGGTCGCGATCGTGCTGGGCGCGCTGATGCTGGCGCCGGCGCTGCGCGGCCTGCGCGCGATCCGGCTGGCCGGCGCGCTGTCGATGCTGGTGGGGGCGGGCATCGCCCTGCTCCACACCGGGGTCGAGCGCGGCTGGTGGGAGGGGCCGACGGAATGCTCCTCGACCGTGGGCGCGGGGATGTCGACCGACGACCTGCTCAAGGCCATCCAGAACGCCCCCATCGTGCGCTGCGACGACGTCGCGTGGAGCCTGATGGGCCTGTCGATGGCCTCGTGGAACGGGATCCTGTCGCTGGTCCTGGCGGGCCTGTGGCTCGCCTCCCTCAAGCGGGCCTGAGGGGGCCGTCGCCTCGCGCAGGGGACCGCGCGGGGCCTCAGGGCTCCAGCTCGGCGTCCCAGTAGAGGTAATCCAGCCAGGTCACGTGCAGGTGGTTGGGGGGGAACTTCCGCCCCACGTTCTGCAACATCGCCGCGGTGGGCCGGCGCACGGGCTTGGCCAGGCGCATCCCCGCCTGGCGGAGCGAGCGCGAGCCCTTGCGCAGGTTGCACGGTCCGCAGGCGGCGACGACGTTCTCCCAGGTCGTGCGCCCGCCCGCGGCGCGGGGGATCACGTGGTCGAAGGTCAGGTCGCCCTTGGCGCCGCAGTACTGGCAGCGGAACTCGTCGCGCAGGAACAGGTTGAAGCGGGTGAAGGCGGCCAGCCGCGCCGGCTTCACGTAGTCGCGCAGCACCACCACCGAGGGCAGCTTCATCTCCAGGCTCGGAGAGCGCGCGACCTCGTCGTATTCCGCGACGATGGTCACCCGGTCGAGGAAGGCGGCCTTCACCGCCTCCTGCCAGGGCCACAGCGACAGGGGAAAGTAGCTCAGCGGCCGATAGTCGGCGTTGAGCACCAGCGCGGGATGGTCCTTCAACCGCGCCGGACTTCGCACGAACTGGGTGGCGTAGGGGTCGTTCCTCACCCGACAGGTCTCCCGTCCCAGCGTTCCGTTTTCCGCCGAGACGGGACGCGTCCCGTCCCGGTAGATGAGAGAACTATATCTGGCGGATGACGCCGCGCAACTCTCCAGATGCTGCGGGCTCTTCCGCCGCACCGCTGGTCTAGCAGCGAATTGCGACGCCTTGACGACGCCGCCCGCGCGACCCTGCGGCGCGGGGGTCCGGGGGCCGGAAGCCCCGCGGGATCAAGGCCTTGCGCCCGATCCGCGGGGTCCGCGGGATCAGTCGAGATGGGCTTTGAGCATCTGCAGCGCCGCGCCCAGACCCTCGGGCGAGATCGAGTGGGGGACGCCCGCGCAGGGCAGAATCCGCACCTCGATTCCCGCCTCCGACAGGCCGCGGGCCGCGAGCTCCATGTTCTCGAAGGGCACCATCGGGTCGGCGTCGCCGTGCACCAGCAGCACCGGCGGCTTGGTGACGATCTCGTCCTTCAGCCTCTCCGGCGCCAGCAGCATCCCCGAGAAGCCCACCACGCAGGCCAGCTGCTCCGGGCGGCGGGGCGCGACGTGCAGGGACATCATCGTGCCCTGCGAGAAGCCGACCAGCGCCAGGCGGTCGGCGCTCAGGCCGGTCTCGGCCAGGATGCCGTCGAGATAGTCGTTCACCAGCCCGATCGAGACCTGCATCGCCGCCTCGCGCTGCGCCTCGGTCGAGCCGTCCATGCGCGGGATCGGGAACCACTGGTAGCCCATGGGGTTCATCACGCTGCGCTCGGGCGCGTTGGGGGCGTAGAAGGCGGTGTCGGGCATGTGGTCGGCCAGCACGTCGCCCAGGCCCAGCAGGTCGGGCCCGT
This sequence comes from Albimonas marina, assembly GCF_029223255.1. Classification (GTDB taxonomy): domain Bacteria; phylum Pseudomonadota; class Alphaproteobacteria; order Rhodobacterales; family Rhodobacteraceae; genus Albimonas. The sequence goes on along the minus strand of NZ_JARHUC010000003.1, from coordinate 117,438 downwards.
CCGCGCCGTAGCCGTGCAGGAACACCACCGCCGATTTCGCCTCGCCCGATTTCGCCGGCAGCGAGGGTCCCGAAAGAGCCGCCATCAGATCATCCCTTCCCTGTTCTTGAGCGCCCTGTAGTAGGCCCAAAGCATCCGCGCCGCCACCCCGCGCCAGGGCGACCAGTCGCGCGCCATCTCGGCGAAGTCCTTCTCGGGGGGCCGCGCGTCGAGCGCGAACAGCGCGCGCGCGGCCTCCTGCAGGGCGAGGTCGCCGGCCGCGAACACGTCCGCGCGCCCCAACGAGGTCAGCAGGTAGACCTCCGCCGTCCAGCGCCCGATGCCCGGCAGCGCGTCGAGGGCGGCGATGGCCGCCTCGTCGGGCATCGCGCGCAGGGCCTCGAAGTCGAAGCCCGACTCCGCCAGCGCCCGCGCATAGCGCACCTTGGGGCGGGACAGGCCCAGCGCCCGCAGCCCCTCGTCGTCGAGCGCGCGCACCGCCTCGGCGGACGTGGCGCCCGCCGCCTGCATCCGCGCCCAGATCCCGGCGGCGGAGGCGACCGAGACCTGCTGGGAGACGATGGCCGAGAGCAGCGCCTCGAACCCGTCCGCCCGCCGCCTCAGCGGCGGCGGCCCGCACACCTCCAGCACATGCGCGAAGCGCGGCTCCCGCCCCGCCAGCCACGCCGCGCCCTCGGCCACGCAGGCCTCCGTCTCGATGATGCGTCCCACCATGGCGCGCAGAGGACCCCGCCGCCCCGCCCCCGTCAACCGCCCGACGATCCGATCGCGCCCGCGCCGAGCGCCCTCGCCTCCCCCTTCGCCCCTCCCCTCGCCCTTCCAGGCGCCCATGGCGCGCGCCCTGCGGCCCTCGCGAAGCGCCTGTTCTCCGGAGCCGTCTCTCGCGGATGCCGTTAAGAGCGAGTCGCCGGACGGGGTCAGGGATCGCGAAGCGACCCCGCGCCTGCGCGGGGCTTGTCCTTGACCCCGTCCGGCGACTCGCTCAGGCATCCATCAGCGAGAGACGGTTCCGGAGGACAGGCGCGGCCCTGTTCTTTGGTGAGTCAGGAGTCCGCCGGAGGCTCCCACGCCCGCGCAAGCAAGCGCGCCCGCTCCCAAAGGCCCAAGCCCGCCCGCAGGGCGCCTCCGCCCCCCGCCATCTCTTGACCTCCCGCCTCGCGCAAGCTTCGCTCCGCCGCGATGCATACCGAGCGTTTCGCCCCCTCCCCCAACGGCCGCCTGCACCTGGGCCACGCCTTCTCGGCGATGCTCGCCCATGATTCCGCGCGCGCCGCCGGCGGCCGGTTCCTGGTGCGGATCGAGGACATCGACCGCGCCCGCGCCCGCCCAGAGCACGAGGCCGCGATCTTCGAGGATCTCGCCTGGCTGGGCCTGGAGTGGGAGCGGCCGGTCCTGCGCCAGTCCACGCGCGGCCCGGCCTATGCCGAGGCGCTGGCGGTCCTCCGCGCCCGCGGCCTGCTGTATCCCTGCGCCTGCACCCGCAGGGACATCCTCGCCGCCCTCGACGCGCCGCAGGAGGGGGGGCCGGACGGGCCGGTTTATCCCGGGACCTGCCGCGCCCATCCGCCCGACCCCGCCCTGCCCCATGCCTGGCGGCTCGACATGGCGGCGGCGATCGAGGCGCTGGGCGGCGCGCAGGCCCTCTCCCGCCTGGACTTCACCGAGCTCGACGCCGGCCCGCAGGGGGAGACGGGGCCGCAGCCGCTCTCGGCCGCGTGGCTTATTGGGTCCTGCGGCGACGTGGTGCTGGCGCGCAAGGACGGGGCGGCGGCCTATCACCTGGCGGTGGTGGTGGACGACGCCTTCCAGGGCGTGACCCACGTCACCCGTGGGCGGGACCTGTTCTCAGCCACGCCGATCCACCGCCTGCTGCAGGCGCTGCTGGGCCTGCCGACCCCGCTCTACCGCCACCACCGGTTGATCCGCGACGCCGCCGGCCGGCGCCTCGCCAAGCGCGACCGCGACGCCGGCATTCACGAGCTGCGCGAGGCCGGGTTCACTCCCGCGGAAATCCGCGCGCGCGTCGGTCTTCCATGATCAGCCGCCGGATCAGGCCCGAGAGCAGCGGCAGCGAGAACAGGACCGCGAAGATCCGCGTCAGGTGATGGGTGGCCACGAAGGCGGGGTCCGCATCGATCGAGATCGCGATCAGCGACATCTCGGCCACGCCCCCCGGCGCGAAGGCCAGCAGCGCCGCGAAGAGGTCGATCCCCAGCACCGAGGTCGCGAAGCCCGCGAAGCCGACCGAGACCCCCATCAGCAGCACCGTCCCGACCAGGGTCCACAGCGCCGTCTCGGCGAAGAAGCGCAGCGGCACGCCGCGGAACCGCGTGCCGATGGAGGAGCCGGTGACCACCAGCGCCGCCTCGACCAGCCAGCCGGGCAGCCCGCCGTCGATCACGCCCGGAAAGCGCAGCGCGGCCGAGGCGATCAGCGGCCCCATCAGGTAGGGCACCGGGAACTTCATGATCCGGAACAGCCAGATCAGCGGCAGCGCCAGCGCCAGCAGGAGGGCGAGGTCGAAGGTCTCGACCAGGCCCGCGGGGTTCTCGGGCGCATGCTCGGGATGCGGCAGGCCCAGCCAGCCGAAGGCCACGATGGGCGCGGCGACCACCACCAGCGCCACCCGCAGCGAGTGGTAGAGCGCCACGCGCCGCTCGTCCGTCCCCGCCTCGCCCGCGAACATGGCGATGGCGGTCAGCCCGCCGGGCATCGAGATCAGCAGCGAGGTCGCCCGGTCCATCCGCGACAGTTTTCGGAAGACCACGTAGCAGACGGCGCAGCCGACCGGCACGTAAAGCACCGCCATGGCGAGCGTCGCCGGCCAGCGCGACAGGCTTTCCGCGTCGGCCGCGGAGAAGCTCTCGCCCAGGAACAGGCCCACGACCGAGAGGAAGATCATCCGCAGCCAGATCGGCACGTCCGCCGGCGCGCCGGCGACGGTGGCGAACATGTTGAAGAACAGCGCCCCCAGCATCCAGGCCAGCGGCACGCCGAGCAGGTGGAAGAGGAAGCCGCCCGTGACCCCGATGCCCAGGCCGAGCGCGAGGCGGCGCAGGTTCGGCCCGCTCAGCCGCTCGGCCCACACCGCGCGGCCGGCGGCGTCCCAGGGGGCGCTCAAGCCTTTTCGGGGGCGAGGATCTCGACCTCCGCGCCCTCCCGCACGGCGGTGTAGAAGCACGAGCGGCGGTTGGTGTGGCAGGCGGGCCCCGTCTGCTCGACCAGCGCCAGCAGCACGTCGCGGTCGCAGTCCACCCGCAGCTCGACCAGCCGCTGGCGGTGGCCCGAGGTCTCGCCCTTTCGCCACAGCTGCGCGCGCGAGCGGGACCAGTAGGTGACCTGACCGGTGGCCAGCGTGTCCTCGAGCGCCTCGCGGTTCATCCAGGCGACCATCAGCACCGTGCCGTCATGGACGTCCTGCGCGATCGCCGGGATCAGGCCCTTGTCGTCCCAGCGCAGGGTCGCGGGATCGAAGGCGGGGCGCGGGGCGTCGGGATCGACGGGCGACGGCAGGGATGGGGGCAAGACCAAGGTCTCCTTATCGTGCGGGACCCGCGTCTTTTACACTCGGCCCGAGGCCGCTATCTAGGGGGAGACGCGCAGCCCTCCCCTGCGCCCGAGAGGATCGCCATGACCGACGCCAGCGCAGAGCAGGACCTGATCGGCCTGTATTCGAAACGCATCCTGGGCCTGGCCTCCGACATCCCCCATGCCGGCCGGCTGGAGGATCCGCAGGCCAGCGTGCGCCGCCGCTCGCCGGTCTGCGGCTCGACCGTGACGGTGGACCTGGACGTCGCGGACGGGAAGATCGCCCGCTTCGGCCAGGACGTGAAGGCCTGCGCCCTGGGCCAGGCCTCGGCCGCGGTGCTGGGCGCGCAGGCCATCGGGCGCACGCGCGAGGAGATCGCGACGGCGCTGGAGCAGCTTCGCGCCATGCTGAAATCCGGCGGCGAGGTCCCCCAGGCGCCCTTCGAAGGCTACGAGGCGCTGCTGCCCGCGCGCGAGTACAAGCACCGCCACGCCTCGATCCTGCTGGCGCTGGAGGCGACGCTGGAGGCGATGGACCAGGCCGAGGGCGGCGCGCAGGCGGCGGAGGGCTGAGGCGCCCCGCCCGGCCTCTGCGTCGGGCGTCCCCGAGGCCGGGCGAAGCGACCGCCTCTCCTGCCGCTTAGACCTCCCCGATCCTGTTCGGCGGTTGAACCCTTCATACAGCTTGGTCGGCGACCGCTCGACGGCCGCGGGCTGCGGCCGTCGTGCCTGGAGGGCCCGGCTGCCCCAGGCGCCCCCTCCCTCCCCCCTCTCCGCAAACGAAAAAGCCGCCGCGAGAGGCTCGCGGCGGCAGGTGTGCGGCTTTTGCGGAGAACGGCCTCCGGCGAAAGGCAGGCGGGCCGGAGGGGCCGGACGAGGGGACCGGCAGGGACCGATTGGGATCTCCGCACGCGACCGCAGGCGAAACTCGGGCGCTCAGGCGAGCGCGGTCATCGCGAAGCCGGCGGCGACCATCAGGCTCAGCGCGGCGAGGCCCAGCGCATCCTCGAGCGCGGTGTCGGAGGTCTCGCGCGAGGCGGCGCGGTTGGCGGCGGAGGCGGCGAGGCGAGCGAGGGTCTTCATGGCGAGGCTCCGATCCCGAGGCGTTTCAATTCCGTTCCGTGTTGCCAGGACGTTCTCCCGAATCTCGCGTCAGGTCAAGAACGATAACGGAACATTAAGGGATCGCCCGCACCATGTCAGACAGAAATTGACGCCCATGCCCGCGATTCGCCCCTGCGCCGACGCCTCGGCCCCGATCGGGAACGCGGGCGCGGGGGGAGGCCTGCGGCCGGGTCGGCGCGACCCGGCACGCCTTCAAGCGACGCTGCGGCCGCGGAAAACCCGCGCGACGGACCCGGCGGGACGGATGAGGCTGGACGCGGACGGAGGAGGAATGCGCAACGGTTGAGACGATCGACGGCGAGCGGCCCCGCCCGACGTGGGGATGTCGGGCTTGGGCGCGAGGGGTCGGCGAGTCGGGACGGACAGAAAGGCGGGCCGTCCGGGGACGACTCGCCGACCGGCGCCGAACTTGAGAAGGCGTGAGCCGCCAGCCGCGGAGGAACGCGACGCCGGGGAGCGTGACGTAGGGAAGTGCGACGCCGGGAAGCGTGATCCGAGCAAGCGTCGCGCGGGGAAGTGCGACGGGCGGCCCAGCGAGCAATGCGGCGCGCCTGCGTCGGGGCGCGTGAGGCGCGCAATGCCGCCGCCGCGCGGCGGCGGCGCGGCTCAGCCGACCTTGAGCAGGCGCAGCGCCTCGTCGGCCTCCATCAGCCACAGCAGGAGGCGCATGGCGCGGCCGCGCTCGCTCTCCAGCGCGGGGTCCTTCGCCAGCAGCAGGCGGGCGTCGTCCTGGGCGGCGGCCATCAGGTCGGCGTGCATCTCGAGGTCGGCGACCCGGAAGTCCGGCAGGCCCGACTGGCGGGTGCCCAGGACGTCGCCGGCCCCGCGCAGGCGCAGGTCCTCCTCGGCGATGCGGAAACCGTCCTCGGTCTCGCGCAGGATCTTCAGCCGCGCCTGGGCGGTCTCGCCCAGCGGCGGGTCGTACATCAGCAGGCAGGAGGAGGCCGCCTCCCCCCGCCCCACGCGGCCGCGCAGCTGGTGGAGCTGGGCGAGGCCGAAGCGGTCGGCGTGCTCGATCACCATGATCGAGGCGTTGGGCACGTTCACACCCACCTCGATCACCGTGGTCGCCACCAGCACCCGCGCCGCGCCGCCGGTGAAGGCGGCCATGGCGGCGTCCTTCTCGGCGGGGGGCATCTGGCCGTGGACGAGGGTCACGCGATCGCCGAACACGGCCTGCAGCTCGCGGTGGCGCGCCTCGGCGGCGGTCAGGTCGGTGGCGATGCTCTCCTCGACCATCGGGCAGACCCAGTAGGCCTGCCGGCCCGCCTCGACCGCCCGCACCAGATGCGCGGTCACCTCCTCCAGCCGGCCCGAGGAAACCAGCACCGTCTCGACCGGCTTGCGTCCGGGCGGCTTCTCGTCCAGCACCGAGACGTCCATGTCCCCGTAGCTCGCCAGCGCCAGCGAGCGGGGGATCGGCGTCGCGGTCATCACCAGCACGTCGGGCCGCCAGCCCTTCTGCGAGATCTCCATGCGCTGGCGCACGCCGAAGCGGTGCTGCTCGTCGATCACCGCGAGGCGCAGGTCCGCGAACTCCACGTCCGCCGAGAACAGCGCGTGCGTGCCCATCACCACGCCCACCTCGCCCGAGGCGATGGCGGCCAGCTTCTCCTTGCGCGCCGCCCCCTTGTCGCGACCGGTCAGCAGCATCGGCACGACGCCCGCGGCCTCGAACAGCGGCGCGAGCCCCTCCATGTGCTGGCGGGCGAGAATCTCCGTCGGGGCCATCAGCGCGGCCTGCCCCCCCGCCTCCACCGCCGTCAGCAGCGCGGCCAGCGCCACCAGCGTCTTGCCCGAGCCGACGTCGCCCTGGAGGAGGCGGTTCATCCGCTCCTCCCCCGCCATGTCGGCCGCGATCTCCTTCATCGCCCGCGCCTGCGCGCCGGTGGGCTTGTAGGGCAGCGAGCCGATGGCGCGGCGCACCAGCCGCCCGTCGCCCCTGGTGGGCCGGCCCTTGCCCTTGCGCTGGGTCTCGCGCGCCAGCGCCAGCGCCATCTGGTGGGCCAGCAGCTCGTCATAAGCCACCCGCTCGCGCGCGGGACTGCGCGGGCGCAGCGCGTCGTCGGAGACGGGACGGTGCAGCGCCTCCATCGCGTTGCGCCAGCCGGGCCAGAGCTTCGCGGCCAGCAAGCCGGGCTCGATCCACTCCGGCAGGTCCGGCGCCCGCTCCAGCGCCGAGAGCGCGGCGCGCCCCAGCGTGTGCTGGGTCAGGCCCTCGGTGGTGGGGTAGATCGGCTCGAACTCCGGCAGCTCGGCGGCCTGCGCCTCGGTCAGCACATGGTCGGGCTGCACCATCTGGCGCATGTGGTTCCAGGTCTCGACCTTGCCCGAGACCACGCGCGTCTCGCCCAGCGGCAGCATCGCCTCGATCTTGGCGGACGGCAGGCGGAAGAAGACCAGCGTGAAGCCCTGGGCCGCGTCCTCGACCACCACCCGGTGCGGGGCGGCGCGGGTGCGCCCGCGGCGATGCTCGACGACCGTCACCTTCACCGTGGCCACGTCCCCGTCGGGCACGCCGTTCAGATCGGGGCGCATCCGCCGGTCCACCAGCCGCGCGGGCGGGTGCATCAGCAGGTCCCGGGGCCGGGTGATGTGCAGCTTCTCGAACAGGCGCGCCGACTTCTCCCCCACCTTGTCCAGCGAGGTGATCTCGGCGAAGAGCGGAAACAGAATCTCGGGGCGCCCGCGGGTCATGGCCGCAACATGGGGCGCCCGGCGGCGCGAGGAAAGCCGCCCCGCCCGCCGCGCGGCGGCATGCCTCCTGCCCGGAGGGAAGCGCGCAATCCGCTTGACCGGGCGTCCCTGCGCGCGGAGACAGGGGGAGATAAGGAAGGCTGAACTTCCGCCTGCGCGACCGGAGACCCCATGGCGCTCGTCCTCGCCCCCGCCGACGCCCTCGCCCGCAACCTGCAGGGGGCGGCGTGGATGGCGCTGGCCATGCTGGGCGTGGCGGTCAACGACGCGCTGATGAAGCTGGTGCTGCCCGACATCGGCATGTTCCAGGCGATCCTGCTGCGCTCGGTCTTCGCGGCCGCGGCGGTGGCGGTCTGGCTGCGGATGCGGGGGCAGCTCAGGCCGCCCGCGCGCCAGGACCTGCCCTGGCTCGCCATCCGCTCGGTGGCCGAGATCGGGGCCACGATCTTCTACCTCAACGCCATCATGCGCCTGCGGCTGGCCGAGGTCTCGGCGATCAACCAGAGCCTGCCGCTGCTGCTGACACTGGCGGGCGTGCTGTTCCTGGGCGAGCGGGTGGGCTGGCGGCGCTGGCTCGCGATCCTGGCGGGCTTCGCAGGGGTGCTCCTGATCGTGCGGCCCGGGGGCGAGGCCTTCGATCCCGACGCGCTCTACGCCGTGGGGGGCATGATCTGCTTCGGCATCCGCGAGGTGGTGACCCGGCGCACCGACCCGCAGACGCCCAGCCTGCTGATCACCTTCATCACCCTGCTGACCGTGGGCACGACCGGCGCGGTCGGCTCGCTGATCGAGCCGTGGTCGCCGATGGAGGCCTGGCACCTGACCGCCCTCGTCGCCTCCTCCGTCGCGATCTTCGTGTGCTATCACGCGGGCGTGGTGGCGATGCGCACGGGCGAGATCGGCTTCACCGCGCCCTTCCGCTACACCGTGATCCTGTGGGCGATCGTCCTGGGATTCGCGGTCTTCGGCGAGGTCCCGGACGTGCAGACCCTGGTCGGCGCCGCGATGATCGTGGCCGCCGGCCTCTACGCCTTCTGGCGGGAGCGGCGGGTGGGCCGCGCCGCCTGACCCAGGATCGACGGGGGGAGAGACGCGCGTCATGAGAATCGCCCAGATCACCGACAGCCACATCGTGGCGCCCGGCACGCTGTGGAAGGACCGGGTCGACATGGCCGCAGGCCTCGCCGCCGCCGTCGCCCGGCTGAACGAGATCGCGCCCGACCTGGTGGTGCACACCGGCGACGTGGTCGACGGGGGCGGCGAGGCGCAGTACGGGCTCGCGGCCGAGATCCTGTCCGAGCTGAAGGCCCCCCTGCGCCTGCTGCCCGGCAACCACGACCTGCGCGACCGGATGCGCGCGGCGTTCGGGCGCCAGGTCGCCCTGTCCGACGGCCCGTTCCTGAATTTCGCCGAGGAGGCGGAGGGGCTGACGATCCTGGGCCTCGACACGATCGAGGAGGGGCAGACGGCCGGCCGCCTCTGCGCCGAGCGCGCCGCCTGGCTGCGCGAGCGGTTGGCCCGCGGCCGCCCGGCGCTGGTCTTCGCCCATCACCCGCCCTGCCCGCTGGGCCTGCCCTTCATGGACCGCTTCACGTTCCGCGGCTCGGAGCTCGCGGCCGAGGCGATCCAGGGCCGGGGCGTGCTGCGCATCGCCACCGGCCATGTCCACGCGGCGGTGGAGCGGCACTGGGCCGGCACGCTGGTCGCGGCCTGCCCCGCGACGGGGGTGCAGATCCCGCCCGCGCAGGACGGCGGCTGGCCCGGCTTCGCGCTGGAGCCCGCCGCGATCCGCCTGCACGACTGGTCGCCCGCGCTGGGCCTGACGGTGAAGACGGTCCCGGTCGAGCCCGGTCCCTTCCACCCGTTCGAGGCGGACCCCAACGCCGATTTCTCGGGCACGCCCCACGCGGAGTGACCGGCCCTCCGGGCGCCCGACCTCCCTCGCGCGAGACGCAGCCAAGCCCGCCCGCAGGGCGCCTGTAGACCGCGCCTCGCCGGTTCGCGCCCCGGGGGCGGGCAACCGGGCCTTTCGAAAAGCGGCGTGCAGGCGCCCTGCGGGCGGGCCTGGCCGGGACGGCGCCGCGGGGCGGGCCCGGGAGACGGACCCCCGGGCGGGTCCCCGGGGTCAGTCGTCGTAGGCGGGGGCCTCGGGCGCCGGGGCGTCGCCCCAGGGCGCGATGGCGACGGCGGAGATGGCGTTCTTGGGCGAGCCGTCGATCATCTTGTCCGAATAGGTCAGGTAGACCAGCGTCGAGCGCTTCGGGTCCCAGAAGCGCACCACCTGCATGGTCTTGAAGACGATCGAGGTGCGCTGGCGGAACACCTCCTCGCCGGCCTCGAGCTTGTCGAGGAAGCGGATCGGGCCGGTCTGGCGGCAGGCGATCGAGGCGTCGGACGTGTCCTCGGCCAGCCCCAGGCTGCCCGAGATGCCGCCGGTCTTGGCCCGGCTGAGGAAGCAGGCCACGCCCTCCACCTTCGGGTCGTCGAAGGCCTCGACCACGATCTTGTGGTTGGCGCCGATCAGCTTGAAGGCGGTGTCGACCTCGCCGATCTCCTCCGCCGCGACGGGGCCGGCGAGGAGCAGCGGCGCCGCGAGGCAGGCGAGCGCCGCGCCGAGGGCGGAACGGGTGGGGGTCATGGTCTCTCCCGGTGGGGCGTGAAATCTCAGGCCCTTCCAGATCGTGCCCGCGCGCGCAGGATCAAGGGCGCCGGCGTCCGCTCTCGCGGCGCCGCGGCGGGATCACACCGGAGCGGCGACGGCGCGCAGGCCCATCTCGGACAGGACGGCGGCGTAGAAGACGAAGGTCGCGACCAGCACGAACCCGTGCCAGATGGCGTTGTGAAACCTCAGCTTCTCGGCCAGCAGGAAGGGCACGCCGAGGGTGTAGAGCACGCCCCCCACGATCACCAGGACCACGGTCGCGAGCGCCAGCGCCTCCTCCCCCGCGCCGGGCCAGAACAGGGCCATGCCCGCCCAGCCCAGCGCCAGGTAGAAGGGCACGGCGAGCCGGCGGAACCCCCGCGGCCAGAAGATGCGCAGCGCGGCGCCCCCCAGCGCCGCGACCCAGACCGAGCCCAGCAGCCAGGCCGCCCCCGCCCCCCCGATCAGCACCGCGAAGGGCGTCTGGGTGGCGGCGATCTTGAGGTAGATCGCGGCATGGTCGAAACGGCGCAGAGCCTCCCGCCAGGCGGGCTTCACCGCGGGCAGCAGGTGATAGGCGGCCGAACAGCCCAGCATCAGCAGCAGGCAGGCGGCGTAGACCGAGACGCCCGCGATCACCGGCCCGGTGCCGTCGAGCAGCGCGGCCAGCACGATCGCCACCGGCACGGCCATCAGCGCCAGCGCCACGCCCAGGCAGTGGACGGCGGCGTCGGCCAGCTTCTCGGCGCGCGTGTAGACGGGCGCGGCCGTCGCGGCGGCCGCGGTCGGGACCCCATCGGTCCCCGCCGCGAGCGCCGGCGCCTGGGGCGCCGACGGCCCCGACGCTCGATCCGCGTTCGGTCCGTTCATGAGCAGAGGATGGGGTGCGCGACCCCGAATGGCAACGCCGCGATGCCGAGGATGCGAGCGATGCCGTTACGTAATGCCGCGTCCCGGCTCTCGCGCCGCGCGGGCCGCGGACCGGAAAACCGCGGCGCGCCAGGCGCCTGGGCCGGCGCGAGGCGGCCGATCGCGGCCTTGGCGCGCGCCCCGCCGGCGGGCGCCCGCGGCGCGCCCCGGCTCGGCCGCCGGGGACTTCGCGTTGCGCCCCGCCCCCGCGCCGTCCATATGATCGCGGGCAACCGAAACGGGAGACCGCGCGCCGATGGACGATCCGATGACCATCCTGTCGATGTTCGACGCCAGCCAGGTGGTGCTGGTCGTCGTCGTCCTGTTCCTCGCGATCACGCTGATCCTGGGCGTTCGGATCGTGCCGCAGTCCGAGCAGTACGTCGTCACGCGCCTGGGCAAGTATCACCGCACGCTGGCGGCCGGCGTGAACCTGATCGTGCCCTATCTCGACCAGGTCCACTCCAAGGTCTCGATCGCCGACCAGGTCATCACCGACGTGCGCCTCGACGTGGTCAGCCGGGACAACGTGGTGTTCTCGATCGAGCTGCTCTGCGTCTACCGCATCGTGAAGTCCGAATACGCGGTGTTCCGCGTCTCCAACGTCAACGAGCTGGTGATCGGCCTGATCAAGAGCCTCGTGCGCGCCGAGATCGGCAAGGTCGAGCTCGACGCCGTGCAACAGGAGCGCGAGAGCCTCAACATCGAGATCCGCCAGGCGCTGGAGGCCGCGGCCGACGACTACGGCATCAACATCTCCCGCGCCGAGATCACCGACGTGGAGCTGAAGCCCGAGACCCAGCGCGCCATGGCCGAGGTGCTGGAGGCCGAGCGGATGCGCCGCGCCGCGATCCTGCGCGCCGAGGGCGAGAAGCGCGCGGTGGAGCTCGCCGCCGACGCCGCCCTCTACAAGCAGCAGAAGGAGGCCGAGGCGCTGATGGTCACCGCCAACGCCACCGCCGAGTCGAACCGCCTGATCCGCGACGGCATGACCGAGGGCGGCGAGGCCGCAGCCCGCTTCCAGATCGCCGAGCGCCAGATCGAGGCGTTCCAGCGGCTGGCGGCCTCCTCGAACTCGAAGATCATCGTGCTGCCGGGCGACGCCACCGACGGCTTCACCCGCGCGGCCACGATCCTGGCGAAGGACTGAGGCGATGCTGGCGAGCTGGCTGGTCGACCCCTGGATCTGGCTGGGCCTGGCGCTGGCGCTGCTGCTGGCGGAGCTGGTGGTGTCGGGCTACGTGCTGCTCAGCTTCTCGGTCGGGGCGGCGATCATGACGCTGGGCCTGGGCGCGTGGCGCCTGCTGGCCGCTCCGGATGCGGGCGCGCCGATGGGCACGCTGGGCCTGCTGATCGCCTGGATGGTCGCCTCGGCCGTCGCGCTGGCGCTGATCTGGCGCTTCTGGCGCGGCCGTTCCCACGGGGCGGGTCCGGACGAGGACGTGAACGAGTTCAAGAACCGGCTCTAGCCCGCGCCGGTCGCGCAGGCCGCCCTGCGGGCGGGATCGCGCCTGCGGCGCGCCGTCAGGCGATCGCCGCGCAGGCGCCGCTGCGCGGCGCTTCGGGCGCCTCGGCGAGGCGCCCGTGGGCCGGCGGATCGGCCGGGCTCAGGCGGCCTTGGCGTCCCCGTCCAGCCCCTCGACCTCCTGCCCCACGGCGGCTGCGGCCTCGCGCTTGAGGTCCTCGGCGCCTTCGCGGGCCTGGTCGACGGTCTCGGAGGCGACCACCTCGGCCTCCTCGGCGTACTGGCGCGCCGCCCGCTCCCAGAACTTCAGGGTCACGATCCACATGTCCGGCAGGCTGCGGCAGGCGGTCAGCTCGCGCGCGGTGGCGAGGTCGTCCTCCAGCCGGCCGGCGACGAAGCCAAGCCACTGCTGCTGCATCCGCCGGATGCCGTCGAGGGCGTGGGCGTTGGCCTCGGCCGCGGCCGAGACGAAGCGCTGGCTCGCCTGGACCGCCTGGGCGGGATCGAGCGCGGCGAAGGGCATCGCCGAGAGGTCCGGCATCGGGAACGGGGCGGTCGGGGACGCGGGGCGCGGGGCGTTGCGTGCGGTCATGAGAGGATCCTCCTCGTCGGGCCGCGCGAGGGGTGCGCGGACGTTGCGGAACATCCTCCCCATCCCGCGCGATGCGTCCTTGACCCGGATCAACTCCCGCGGGCGCGGAGCTCTAGCGCTCCGCCGCCACCGTCGCGCGGAACCGCGCGAGGCTGAGGCCCAGAAGCACCAGTCCCATAAGGCCCAGCGCCAGGAACTGCGGCCAGACCACGTCGAAGCCCGCCCCCTTGAAGATCACCGCCTGCGCCATCGAGACGAAATGACGCGAGGGCAGCAGCAGCGTGAACGGCTGCAGCCAGTCCGGCTGGCCCTCGATCGGGGTCTCGGCGCCCGAGAGAAGCTGCATCGGCAGGATCACCAGGAAGAACAGCAGCGCGAACTGCGCCATCGAGCGCGCGGCGGTGGCGAGGAACATGCCCAGCGCCGTGGTCGAGAACAGGTAGACCACGCAGCCCGCGAGGAAGAGGAGACGGGAGCCCGCGACCTCGACCCCCAGCGCCCCCTCCACCAGCAGCAGCATCGAGAGGGTGGCGGCGGCCAGCACCACCGCGGCGTTCGCCCAGATCTTCGCGGCCGCGATCTCGAAGGGCGAGAGGGGCATGGCCAGCAGATGCTCCAGCGTGCCGTGCTCGCGCTCCCGGATCAGGGCGGCGCCGGCGAGGATCACCGACAGGATGGTGATGTGGCCGATCAGGCTGGTGACCCCCTGGAACTGCACCGGGTCGCGGTTGGGATTGAACGCCGAGCGGGTGACGAGCCGTATCTCCGGCGCCGCCTCGACCTGGCGGCCGGCGGCGAAGCGGCCGATCTCGTCGCCCAGGATCTGCGCGATGTAGCCCGCGCCCAGCCCCGCCTGCTCCATGGCCGTCGCGTCGACCAGCACCTGGATCTCGGGGCCGCGCCCGGTCGAGAGGGCGGAGAGCAGGTCCGCCTCGAACCGCGGCGGGATCGAGATGACGAAGAGGTAGTCGCCCGCGTCCATCGCCGCGTCCGCCTGGACGGCGGGGATCTCGACCGGGGGCTGGAACTCCGGCGGGCGCAGCCCCGCGACCAGCGCGCGGGAGAGGGCGGAGCGGTCCTCGTCCACCACCGCGACCGAGACGTTGTTGACCGAGCCGGTCTTGCCGGTGGCGTCGACGTAGACCGCGGCCGAGAAGGCCCAGACCAGCAGCAGCGACATGGCGATGTCGCGGCGCAGGCTCAGGATCTCCTTCAGCCCCAGCCAGAAGATGCGCCTCGCCCGGCCCATCATCGCTCCTGCCCCTTCAGGAGCAGCGCCGCGAGGCCCAGCAGCGCCGGCCCGAACAGCGCCAGCGCCAGCACGTCGGGCCAGAGCCCCGCCCATCCCAATCCCTTGGCGAAGGCGCCGACGTTGAGATGCAGGAACCACCCCGCCGGCCACAGCGTGCCGATGGCCCGCGCCCCCCCGTCGAGCGTCGAGACCGGCTGCAGCAGACCCGAGAACTGCAGGGTCGGGATCAGCGAGCTGAGCGCGGTCGCGAAGACCGCCGCCACCTGGTTCGAGACCAGCGTCGCCATCACCAGCCCGTAGGAGGTGGTGGCCCACACATACAGCAGCGCCCCCACCGCCAGCGGAAGCGCGCCCCCCTTCAGCGGCACGCCGAAGACGCCCGCGATCATCACCGACAGCAGCAGGAAGTTCACGAAGGCGACCCCCACGTAGGGCGCCTGCTTGCCCAGCAGAAACTCCAGCCGGGTCGCGGGGGTGGCGTGGAAGTTGGCGATGGTGCCCAGCTCTCGCTCCCGCGTGACCGAGACGGCGGTCAGAATCGCCGGCAACAGGATCAGCAGCAGCGCGGGCATGGCGGGGGCCATGGCCGCCAGGCTCTCGAACCCGGGGTTGTAGCGGAAGCGCGTCTCGATCGTGGCGGGGGCGGCCGCGCGCTCCCCCGCCGCGCGGGCGAGCTCCGCGAGGTGGGCCGCGTGGATGCCGGCCACGTAGCTCTCCACCGTCTCGCCCTTGTAGGGCACCGCGCCGTCGACCACCGCCAGCACCTCGGGCGCGTCGCCGCGTTCCAGCGCGCGGCCGAAGCCGGGCGGGATCTCCAGCATCAGCGAGGCGCGCCCCTCCACCAGCGCCCGCCTCGCCTCTGCCGGCGTCTCCACCGGCGGGCCTTCGGCGAAATAGCGCGAGCCCTCGAAGGCCGCGACATAGGCGCGGCTCTGGGGCGTGCGGTCCTGGTCGAGGGCCACGAAGCGCAGGTCCTCGACGTCGAGCGTGATGCCGAAGCAGAACACCGTCAGCAGGATCGCCGAGCCCAGGAAGGCGAAGGCGAGGCGGATCGGATCCCGCGTCAGCTCCAGCGTCTCGCGCGCCGCGAAGGCGGCGAAGCGGGTGGGCGAGAACCAGCCCGAGGGCGGGGGCGCGACGTCCTCGCGCGCGGGCGGCGGCGGCGCCTCGGGCTGGGGGCCCAGCGCGGCGCGCAGATGGGCGACGAAGGCCTCCTCGAAGCTCTCGGCCCCCGCGGCGGCCACGATGGCGGCGGGCGCGTCGCAGGCCAGCACCCGGCCGGCATGCATCAGGGCCACGCGGTCGCACAGCTCCGCCTCGGCCATGAAGTGGGTCGAGACGAAGATGGTCACCCCCTTCTCGCGCGCCATCTCCGCCAGTAGCCGCCAGAAGTCGTCGCGCGCATCCGGGTCCACGCCCGAGGTCGGCTCGTCCAGGATCAGGAGGGGCGGCTCGTGGATCACGGCGACGGCCAGCGACAGGCGCTGGCGCACCCCCAGCGGCAGGGCGTCGGCGCGCTGGTCGAGATGGGCTGAGAGGCCGAAGCGCTCCACCAGCTCGGCGATGCGGGCGCGGCGGGTCTTCGCGGGCAGCTCGAACAGGCGGGCGTGCAGGTCGAGGTTCCGCCGCGCGGTCAGCTCGCCGTAGAGGGAGAAGGCCTGGCTCATGTAGCCCAGGCGCCGGCGCGCCTCGCGCCCGCCGCGACCGTCGACGGGGCGGCCGAAGACGCGGGCCTCGCCCTCGGTCGGGGGCAGCAGGCCGCAGAGCATCTTCATGGTGGTGGACTTGCCGCAGCCGTTGGAGCCCAGGAAGCCGAAGATCTCGCCGCGGCGGATCTCGAAATCCACGCCGTCGACGGCGGCGAAGTCGCCGAAGCGGCGGGTCAGGCCGCGGGCCTCGATCACCAGGTCGCCGTCGCCGTCCTGGCGCGGGGGGATGGCCAGGGCGGCCTCCCTCGGGCCGGGGCGCAGGGCGCGGAAGGCGGCCTCGAGGTCCTCGGCGCCCGCGCGCGCCACCAGTTCGGCGGGCGTGCCCGTGGCGATGACGCGGCCCGCGTCCATTGCCGCCAGCCAGTCGAAGCGCGCGGCCTCGTCCATGTAGGCGGTCGACACGATCACCGACATGCCCGGCCGCCGGGCGCGGATCTCGCCCACCAGGTCCCAGAACTGGCCGCGGGCCAGCGGGTCCACCCCCGTCGTCGGCTCGTCCAGGATCAGCAGGTCGGGGTCGTGGATCAGCGCGCAGCACAGGCCCAGCTTCTGCTTCATGCCGCCCGAGAGCTTTCCGACGGGCCGGTCCGGAAAGGGCGCGAGGCCGGTCGCGGCGAGCAGGCTCGCGATGCGCCGGTCCCGCTCGGCCCGGCCCTGCCCGAAGAGGCGGCCGAAGAACTCCAGGTTCTCCCGCACCGAGAGCTCGGAATAGAGGTTCCGCCCCAGCCCCTGGGGCATGTAGGCGATGCGCGAGGCGACCCGCCGGCGATGCGCGCCCGAGCCCATCTCGCCCCCCAGCGCCTCGATCCGCCCGGCCTGCAGCTTGCGGGCGCCGGCGACCAGGCCCAGCAGGGTCGACTTGCCCACCCCGTCGGGGCCGATCACCCCCGCCAGCACGCCCGCGGGGATCTCGAGGTCGAGCCCCGCCAGCGCCTCGACCTTGCCGTAGCGGTGGCGCACGCCCTCGATGCGCATCGGGGGCGGGACAGGAGACGAGGTCGGGCTCACTCGGCGGGCTCCGCGACCGGATCGGCCAGCGCCTCGGGCCACTCGGCGTCGGGGTCGATCTTCACCCAGGCGACGCCGCGCATGCCGGTCTTCACCCGGTCGAAATAGGCCGCCACCAGCGTCGGCGGCACGCGCACGCGCACCCGGAACACCAGCTTCTCCCGCTCGTCGCGGGTCTCCACCTGCTTGGGGGTGAACTGCGCCTCGGGGGCGACGAAGCTGACGGCGGCGGGGATCGCGGCCTCGGGGAAGGCGTCGAGGACGATGCGCGCCTCGGCCCCGATGGCGGTCCGCGCGGCCTCCCGGGCGGAGAGGAAGATCTCCATGTAGACGTCGCCCAGGTCCAGCAGCACCAGCACCGGCTGGCCGGCGCCGACCACCTCGCCCGGCTCGACCAGGCGGTAGAGCACGCGGCCGTCGGCCGGGGCGACGAGGGTGGAATCCCCGATCAGCGAGACGATGCGGCGCACCTCCGCCTCGGCCGCGGCGATGGCTCGCCAGGCGGTGGCGACCTGGGCGCGGGCCGCCCGCTCCGCCGCCTGGGCCACGTCGCGGGCGGAGCGGCGGGCGTCGAGCGTCGCCTGCGAGGCGTGCCCCTTCTCGACCAGCGAGGCGGCGCGCTCGTATTCGTGCAGCGCGAGGTGCGTCTCGCTCTCGCGCAGCGCCACCTGCGCCTCGGCCTGGGCGAGGCTTTCGCGCGACAGCGCCGCCTCCGCCTCCGCCCGGTCCAGCGAGGCCTCCAGCTCGGCGGTATCGAGCCGGGCGAGCTTGTCGCCCGCCGCCACCCGGTCGCCCTCGCGCGCGTCGACCTCGACCACGCGGCCAGCGCGGGGCGGGGCGATGTCGACCTGCACCGCCTCCAGCCGGCCGGGGCCCTGGGCGAGCCCCTCGGGCAGGCCGTCGCCGGTCTGGAACCAGGCCAGCGCGGCGTAGCCCGCGGCCAGGAGCGCGGCGGCGATCAGCAGAAGGCGCCCGATGCGCAGGGTCATGTCGGCGGTCTCCGATTCTCCTCCGGCCCGGGGCCGGCCCGTGGTTTCGCCCTGAAATAGCCGTCGCCGCCCGGGGTCGCATTGCGGTGCATCAAGGCGCGACCCCATCTGGAGGGGCAGATTGCCCGACGTGCCGGTCCGGCACGCCGCCCCCGGCTCGGAGATCCGAGATGACGTCCCCGTCCAAGTCCCCCGCCCCGCTATCCCTGGTCGAACCCGCCGCTCCCGGCCGCCGCCCCCGCCGCCGCCCGCCCGCGCCCCCGGCGCCGGAGGTGGCGCCCGAGGACGTCTCCCACGCCGCGGAGGCGCTGGGGGAGGTCTTCGACCGCTCGCTTCACGCGTTGATGGCGCGGGCCACGATGGGCCTGTCGCCCGCCGCGCTGCTGGCGATCTGGTCGGACTGGGCGGTGCACCTCGCAGCCTCGCCCGGCAAGCGGATGCTCCTGGCCGAGAAGGCGATGCGCAAGACCCTGCGCCTGCAGCGTTACCTCGCGACCTGCGCGATGTCGGGCGGCCGCTCCGAGCCCTGCATCGAGCCGCTGGAGCATGACCGCCGCTTCGCCGCGCCCGGCTGGCACAAGCCGCCCTACAACCTGATGCACCAGGCCTTCCTGCTGACCCAGCAGTGGTGGTGGAACGCCACCACCGGCGTGCGCGGCGTGACGCCCGGCCACGAGGCCGCGATCAGCTTCGCCGCGCGCCAGATGCTGGACGTGGTCTCGCCCGCCAACTTCTTCTGGACCAATCCCGAGGTGCTGGAGAAGACGCGCGAGACGGGGGGGCGCAACCTCCTGCAGGGCGCGCGCAACTGGCAGGAGGATTTCGAGCGGGTGATCTCCGGCCGCCCCGCGCCGCGCGATCCGGCCTACACGCCGGGCGAGCAGGTCGCGGTCACGCCGGGCAAGGTGGTGCTGCGCACCCGGCTGATGGAGCTGATCCAGTATTCGCCGACCACCGGGACGGTGCACCCCGAGCCGGTGCTGATCGTCCCGGCCTGGATCATGAAATACTACATCCTCGACCTGCGGCCCGAGAACTCGCTGATCCGCCACCTGGTCGCGCGGGGGCACACGGTCTTCGCGATCTCCTGGCTGAACCCGACCTCGAAGGATCGCGACCTCGGCATGGACGACTACCGCGAGGACGGCTTCCTCGCGGCGCTGGAGGCGGCGCTGGAGATCACCGGCGCCAGGCAGGCCCATGCCGCGGGCTACTGCCTGGGGGGCACGCTGCTGACCATCGCCGCGGCCGCGATGGCGCGGGACGGGGACGAGCGGCTCGCCTCGATGACCCTGCTGGCGGCGCAGGCGGATTTCTCGGAAGCGGGCGAGCTGATGCTGTTCATCAACGACAGCCAGATCGCCTTCCTCGAGGACATGATGTGGGAGCAGGGGGTGCTCGAGAGCGCGCAGATGGCCGGCGCCTTCCAGATCCTGCGCTCGAACGACCTGGTGTGGTCGCGGATCACGCGCGAGTACCTGATGGGGGAGCGGGCGCCGTCGTCGGACCTGATGGCCTGGAACGC
Organism: Albimonas marina; assembly: GCF_029223255.1. Classification (GTDB taxonomy): domain Bacteria; phylum Pseudomonadota; class Alphaproteobacteria; order Rhodobacterales; family Rhodobacteraceae; genus Albimonas. Next base: position 97,998 of record NZ_JARHUC010000003.1, on the reverse strand, counting down.
GGACGCCACCCGGATGCCCTACCGGATGCATTCCGAGTACCTGCGCCGCCTGTTCCTGGAGAACAGCCTCTCGGCCGGGCGCTACGAGGTGGACGGGGCGGCGGTGGCGCTGTCGGACATCCGCGTGCCGGTCTTCGCGGTGGGGACCGAGACGGACCACGTCGCGCCCTGGCGCTCGGTCTACAAGGCGCATCTGCTGTTCGACGCGGACGTGACCTTCGCGCTCACCTCGGGCGGGCACAACGCGGGCATCGTCTCCGAGCCCGGGCATCCGCACCGCCGCTTCCGGCTGCTGTCGACGGCGGCGCACGATCCCTGGCGCACCCCGGACCAGTGGCTGGAGGCGGCGGAGATGCAGGAGGGCTCGTGGTGGCCCGCCTGGTTCGACTGGCTCGCCGAGCGCTCCGCCCCCCGCGTCGCGCCCCCGCCGATGGGCCGCCCCGAGGCCGACCTGCCGCCGCTGTGCGACGCGCCGGGGACCTACGTGCTGCAGACGTGAGGGAGACCGGGGTCCAGAGAGCAGGCCGCAGAGACTGAAGGCCCGGACGACGGGCCTCTCGGAACGGGCGAACAGCCAAGCGACGCGAGGACGTGGAACCCGGCCCCCCTTGGACCACGAGGGTCGGCGCGGGCGTAGCCATGCGCGCGGTGCGAGGCGCAGACGCAGCGCCGCGCGCGGAACGCCGCCGAAAGCGACTGACGCGCGGACCGACGCTGGAGATCGGGGTGCGCGCGAGGCCCCGGGGCGAGCCCGAGGCGCCGGCGGCGTCGCTCCCTCCCGCGAGCGAGGGAGCGCGCTCGGACAGGGCGCGGGGCTCAGCCAGGGCGCGGCGCTCAGGTGGGCCGCCGGGCTCGGGCGGACCGCCGGGCTCAGGCCGGACGCCGGGCTCAGGCGGCGCGGCGGGATCCGCCGCCGCCCTGGGCGAGGCGGAAGCGGCCGGTGAGTTCGTCGACCTCCTCCATCAGCCCGTCCAGGGCCGAGGCCGCGGCGGCGGTGCGTTCGGCGGCGGCGGCGTTGCGCTGGGTGTCGTCGTCGAGCGCGCGCAGCACCGCCGTCGTCTCGGCCACGGCGGCGGAGAGCTGGCGGTTCTCGTCGCTGATCTCGCCGATGGCGCCGCTGAGGCGGGTGATCACCTCGAGGATGCCGTTCAGCGCCCCGTCGACATGCTCGCTCAGGGTCACGCCCTGCTCGACCTTGGCGCCGGCGTCCTCGATCAGGCGGCCGATGTCGCGGGCGGCCTCGGCGCTGCGCTGGGCGAGCGTGCGGACCTCGGCCGCGACCACGGCGAAGCCCTTGCCGGCCTCGCCCGCGCGGGCGGCCTCGACGGCGGCGTTCAGGGCCAGCAGGTTGGTCTGGAAGGCGATCGAGTCGATCACCCCCACGATCTCGGCCATGCGCGCCGAGCTGTCGCGGATCGCCCAGATCGCCTCGGTCGAGCGGACCACGACGCCGCGGCCTTCCTCGGCCCGGGTCTCCGCGAGGCGCGCGTCGTCGGCGGCGGCGCCAGAGCGCTGGGCGGTCGACTTCACCCGGGCCGACATCTCCTCGGCGGCGGCGGAGGTCTGCTCCAGCGCCGCGGCCTGGGATTCGGCGCGCGAGGCGAGCTCGCGGCTGTCCTGGGCGAGGGTGCGCGTCTCGGCGCCCGCGCGCCCGGCGCGGGCGCGCACCTCGCCCAGCATCTCCGACAGGTTCACGCCCGCCCGCTCGGCGTCGCGCGAGAGCGCCGCGAAGGCGCCGTCGAAGCGGCCCGGCATGCCCGTCGAGAGGTCCCCCTCGGCGAGCGCCGCCAGCGCGCCGCCGACGGCCGAGACCGCCTCCGACACCGCGCCCATCAGCCGGTCGACGTCGCCTGCCAGCCGGTCGAGCTCCGCCGCCCCGTGGCCGCGGCCGAGACGACGCGAAAGGTCGCCCTGCGCGGCGGCCTCGGCCAGTTCCGACAGGCGCGCGTTGAGCTTCGCCGAGGCCTCCGCCCGCCGGGTCGCCTCCTGCTCGCGCGCCAGGGTCTCGCGCTCCATTCGGGCGCGGTCGGCCTGGGCGCGGCGGAAGGCCTCGAGCCCGTCGCGCAGTTCCCCGACCTCGTCGCCCGCGCGCCAGTCGGGGGCGGCGACGTCGAGCTCGCCGGCGTTCAGCCGGCGGAGCGTCGCGGCGAGGTCGTGCAGGCGTCCGCCGATCACCCGCGACAGCCACCGCCAGGCGACCAGCGCGGCCAGCGCCAGCGCCACGCCCGCCAGCAGCGGCAGCAGGGTCGCGAGCGACTCGTTGGCGCGCAGGTCCGCGAGGCCCGCGTGCATCGAGTCGTGAATCAGCTCCTCCGCCCGGTCGGCGGCGACCATGAAGCGTGCGAAGGCCGCGTCGAAGGCGGCGCGGGTCGCCGCCTCCTCCCGCGCCTGGGCGAGACCGTCGGCGAGCCGCGTCTCGGCCAGGGCCGAGAAGCGGGCGATCGCCTCGGGCAAGGCGGCCAAGGCCGGCGCGGCGGCGGGCGCGACGGCGCGCGCCTCCTCCAGCAGGGCGCGGGCCTGGGCGAAGGCGGCCAGCGCCTCGCCCATGTCCTCGCCCGCGTCGCCGCCCAGCACCTCCTCCACCAGCAGGTGGCCGTGGGCGATCAGGCGACGCGCCTCGCCCAGGCGCCGCTGGGCGCCGCCGGATTCGCCGGCGAGGGGGATGGCGGCCGCGGTCGCCTCCAGCAACTGGTCGTAGAGCCCGTCGAATTCCTCGTCCGCGTCGCTCCCCACGCCGGTGCGCGCGGCGAGCAGCGCGTGGCGCGTGCGACCGGCCGCCAGCAGGCCGTCGATTTCCGTGGCCACCTCGGTCGCGGCGGCGCGCATGGCGGGCGACTCGGAGGGCAGGAAGTCCCCTTCCCCGTTGCTCCCCCCCTCCAGCAGGGCGCGGGCGTAGAAGCGGGCGGTCTCCATCCCCTCGAGGAAGGCGTCGAACGCGGCGTCGCCGGCGCCGGCGGCGACCTCCTCCATCCGGATGCGGGCGAGGGCGCCTTCGAGCTTGATCTCCATCGCCGCGTCGCCCTGGGGGGCCAGCCCCTCGCCCACGTGCAGCCCGCTTTCGGCGGCCATGCGCCCCGCCAGCGAGGTCGCGGCCAGGAACGCGGCCGAGACCGCGAACAGCCCGGCGAAGGCCAGCAGGATCTTCCGGCCCGCAGGCAGGTTCTGGAGGGACATGGCGCGCTCCGCTCGATCGTCAGGATCGCGGAGGCCTACCGCCCAGAGGTTTCGCGAGGATTAACCCTGCCCGGACGCGGCACGCGCCGACGCCGGCCGCGGGGCGGCCCCGTCCGTCGTCCTCGATGTCGTCGGGAGGGGAGTGATGGTGGGCGCGGCTGGGATTGAACCAGCGACCCCTACGATGTCAACGTAGTGCTCTCCCACTGAGCTACGCGCCCATCACGAGGCGGGTGATTATCCGTCGGCGGAGGGGGTGTCAACGCCTCCGGCGCGGGAAAATCGGGGCGGAGGGCGACGCCCTTGCGGAAGCTCGCCCGCCGGGCCCTCCGGCCTCAGAAGGCCTTGAAGGTCAGGGTGGTGTAGGTCCGCTCGATCCCGTCGATGTCGTGCAGGTTCTGGTTCACGAAATGGCCCACGTCGACGTCGTCCTCGACGTAGAACTTCGCCAGCAGGTCGTATTCGCCGGAGGTGGAGTAGACCTCGGAGGCGAGCTCGCGGCGGGCCAGCGCGTCGGCCACGTCGTAGGCGCGGCCCAGCTTGGTCTTGAGCTGCACGAAGAAGCACTGCATCGGGGGTCCTCCGGGGTCTGCGCGGTCGGGAACGGGGATCGCTCGCCCCCGGTCTACCAGTCCGCGAGCGTCTCCGTCAGGGGGCTTTCGGGCTCGCTCAGCGGGGCGACCACGTCGAAGTGATGCTTGCCGGGCTCGACCACCAGGCGGGTCTCGGCGAGCCCGCCCCAGGCCACCGCGATCAGCAGCGACTGGCGGATGAACTCCGGCCGCTCGTCCGCGCCCACCCAGACGGCGAGGCGCGCGCCGGGGGCGGGGTTGTGCAGCGCCGCGCTCTCGGCCGCGGCCTCGGCCACGTCGAGGTTCAGCTCGGCGTTCATGGCGGTGAAGCGCAGCGGCCGCAGGTCGTGCAGGCCCGAGATCGAGACGGTGCGCACCAGCCGCGAGGCGGCCTCCGGCCCCAGCGGCGAGCCGGCGCAGGTCATCCGCGTCACCAGGTGGCCGCCGGCGGAGTGGCCCGCCAGCGCGATCGGCCCGCGCACGAGGCGCGCGGCCTCCTCGACGGCGCGGGCGATCTGCGAGGTGATGGAGGAGATCCGCGCCCGCGGCGCCAGCGAGTAGGAGGGCATCGCCACCGCCCAGCCCCGCGCCACGGCGCCGGCGGCCAGGTGGGACCAGGTCTCGCGCCCGAAGCGCAGCCAGTAGCCGCCGTGCACGAAGACCACGAGGCCCCTGGGCTCGCCCTCGGGCAGGAACAGGTCCAGCCGCTCGCGCGCCGAGTCGTTCAGTCCGCCGCGATAGGGAAGGTCGAGCTTCGCCCGCGCGCCCATGGCGTCGCGAAAGGCGGCGGCGTCCACGGGCCAGCGCTCGACGAACGCCTGGGCGTTCGGGATGTGGCCCGAATTGTCGTAGGCGTCCGTCCAGTCCGAGAGGCTGGGACGATCCAGCGGCCTCTCGGGCGGAGGAAGGGTGGGCCTGAAGCCCATCATGGCTCAGACCCTCCCGACGGCGATCAGATCGCGCTCTCGATCCACTGCTTCAGCGCCGACTTCGGCGCCGCGCCGACCTTCGACGAGGCGACGGCGCCGCCCTTGAAGACCAGCAGCGTGGGGATGCCGCGCACGCCGTAGCGCGAGGCGGCGTTGGGGTTCTCGTCGACGTTCAGCTTGACGATCTTCACCTTGCCGTCGAGCTCGCCGGCGAGCTCCTCCAGCGAGGGGCCGATCTGCTTGCACGGGCCGCACCATTCGGCCCAGAAGTCGACGACGACCGGCGTGTCGGACGCGATCACGTCGGCCTCGAAGGTGGCGTCGGTCACGGGGGAGGTGCCCATGGTCGCTCTCCTGATTTCGGCGGCGGCCGGGGTCCGGCGCCGGGAAGGCAGAAGCTATGCAGCCCCCCCGCCGGGGTCAAGATCACGCGCACGCCGGTGCGGCAGGGCGCAGATGTAGCGTCTCGGCTGCATCAGGGCGCCAGAGAGGCGGGGTTGGGCGGGTCCGCGGGGGCGGCCAGACGGTCCGCTTTCGGGTCGGCCGAAAGCCGCGACAGCGCCCCCTCCAGCGCCTGCGGGGAGAGGCGGTCGAGCCGCCCGGTCCCGCCCTCGGCGCCGGTCCAGAACAGGGCCGCCTCGACCTCCGCGCCGGGGTGCAGGGTCCGCAGGGCGTGGGCGTAGGCCGCCATCTGGCGCAGGTAGGCCTCGGGCGCCTCCGCGGGGCCGGCGGGGGCGGGGCCGGTCTTCCAGTCCAGCAGGCGCACGCGCCCGGGTTCGACCGCCAGCCGGTCCACCCGCCCCACCAGCCGCAGCCCGCCCGGCAGATCGGCGCTCAGCGTCGCCTCGGCCAGCGCCTCGGGGACCAGCCAGGGCGCGGCGTCGGGATGGGCGAGCGCGGCCAGCGCCTCGGCCGCGCAGCCGGCGCGGACCTCGGCGTCCAGGTCGGGATGGGCGGCGGCGAGCAGCGCCTCGGCCCGCGCGGCGCGCTCGGCCGGCGGCAGGGGCGGCAACACCTCCAGCAGAAGGTGGATCGCGTCGCCGCGGCGGCGCGCCGTCTCGCGATCGTGAAGGGAGGGGGCGTGGGACTGGAGCGGGGCGGCCTCCCCCTCGCGATCCAGCGCGCTGGCCGCGACCCGCCGCGGCGGGCGCGGCGTGGGGACGGGGCGGGCGTCGGCGGCGGGCGGCAGGGAGAAGGGGCCGGGATCGAGGGGCGCGCCCGCCGCGGGCGCGGCCTGCGCGGGTTCGCCGCCGACGTCGCGGGCCGGCGGATCCCAGCGGTCGGCGAGGGTCAGCACCTCCTCGAACGGCTCCCCCGCGAGGCAGGCGGGCCTGGGCGCGGCCTGCGCCCCGCTCGCCTCCATCGCGGCGGCGACGCGGTGGTGCCAGCTGCCCTCCGGGTCCGCCTTCGCCCCCAGCGTGCCGCAGACCAGCAGGCGGGAGCGGGCGCGGGTCAGGGCCACGTAGAGCAGGCGCAGGCTCTCGTCCGCCTCCCGCTCCGCCCGCGCGGCCTTGGCGGCGGTCACCGGCGGCGCCTCCTCGGCCTTGGGGCTCGACCACAGCGCGACGGGGGGATCGGCGGGATGGGCCAGCACGTCCGAGCCCGGCGGCGACTTCGACGGTCCCGCGTCGGCGAGGATCACGAAGGGCGCCTCCAGCCCCTTGGCCGCATGCACGGTCATCACGCGGACCGCGTCGCCGGCGCCGTCCATCTCCCGCTTCAGGGTCAGGTCCTCGGACGCCTCCATGAAGGCGAGGAAGCCCGGCAGGGTCGGCGTCTCGGTCGCCTCGTAGGCCAGCGCCCGGGCGAGGAGCTCGTCGACCGCGTCCTCCTCCTCCGGGTTCAGGCGGGCGCGGATGCGGGCGCGCCCGCCATGGCCGGCGAGCGCCCGTTGCAGGAGTTCGTGGGGGCGTTCGTAATCCGCCGCCCGCGCCACGTCGCGCAGCAGCGCGGCGGCGAGCGGCCAGTCGTCCGCCGCCTCCTCGACGGCGTGATAGAGCGAGCTCCGCCCCCGGCCCAGCGCCAGCGCCTCCAGCCCCTCGGGCGTGACCATGCCCAGCGGCGAGCGCAGGACCTCGGCCGTCGAGAGATCGTCGTCGGGGTCGAGCGCCACGCGCAGCAGCGACAGCAGGTCCCGCACCGCGAGCGAGGCGGTCAGGCGCAGGCGGTCGGCGCCCGCCACCGGCACGCCGCGCTGCTTCAGCCGGTCGACCAGCGCGCCCGCGAGCGCCCCCCGCCGGCGCAGCAGCACGATCACGTCGCCCGCCCGCATCGGCCGCCAGCCGCCCGGCGCGTCGCGGTCGGGGATCATCGCGGTCTGGATCTGCTCCTCGACATGGGCGGCCACGGCGTCGGCGAGGCGCAGGACCGGCGCCTGGGCCGGGATCGCGTCCACCGGCAGGTGCCAGGACGGGGGCTCGGGCTTCTCCGGCGTCTCGAACAGGGGCCACAGGTCCACCCGGCCGGCGTCGGCGGCGTGGAAGGCCCGGTGGCGCGGCGTCTCGGCGTCGGCCGTCAGGGCGGCGGCGGCGTCGGCGAAGGCCGCGTCCACCAGCGCCAGCAGCGAGGGGGCGGAGCGGAAGGAGAAGTCGAGCGAGCTCTCCTGCAGCGCCGTGCCCTCGTTCGCCGCGGCGGCGGCGGCGAGGAAGTCGCGGAAGTGCGCCCGCATCCGCCCGAACTCGCGCGGCGCGGCGCCCTGGAAGGAATAGATCGACTGCTTCTCGTCCCCCACCGCGAAGACGGTGCGCGGACGCTCCCGCGCGCCCTGCCCGGCCAGGAACTCCTCGGCGATGGCGCGCACCAGGGCCCATTGCGCGGGCGAGGTGTCCTGCGCCTCGTCGATCAGGATGTGGTCGAGCCCGCCGTCGAGCTTCCACAGCGCCCAGGCCGCGGTCTCGGAGGTGGTCAGCAGGGCGCCCGCGGCGCGGATCAGATCGTCGAAGTCGATGGCGCCGGCGCGGGTCTTCTCCTGCGCGTAGAGCGCGAGCACCGCGCGGGCGTAGCGGTGCAGGTCCATGGACTTCTCGAAGCCCATGTGGGCGACGCGCATCGCGCGCAGCTCGATCGCCTGGCCCGAAAGCTGCTCCAGCAGGTCGAGGGTCCAGGGATGCGCCTCGGCCACGGCCTTGGTGGGCAGACGGCCGAGCTTGCGGGGCTCGCCGGACTTGGTGTGCATCGCGGTCTCGACCGCGCGGGCGGCGGCGATGGCGTCTCCAGCCTCCAGCGCGTGGAGCGCGGGGCGCAGGTCGTCGGCGAAACTGGCGTCGGTGCTCTTGCCCCTGGACATGACCTCGACGAGGCGGCCGATCTCGTCCGCATCAAGGCCCGAGACCTCGCGCTCCGCGGCCGCCTGCCAGGTGGCGCCGGGGGAAAGGTCGAAGGCCGCGCGCAGCGCCGGCTCGGGATCCTCGGGGAACAGGTCGCGCGCGCCCAGGATCGCGCCGGTCAGGCTCTCGAGCCCCTGTTCGGTCACGCGCTCGGCGGCGGCGTCGAAGGCGGCGTCGGCGCCGGTCTCGGCGGCGGCGGCCATGCGGTCGCGGATCTCGTCCAGCATCCGCTCGCGCGCCGCGTCGTCGAGCTCGGCGAAGCCCGGCGGCGCGCCCGACTCCAGCGGAAAGCGGCGCAGGAGCGAGGCGCAGAAGGCGTGGATGGTCTGGATCTTCAGCCCGCCCGGCGTCTCCAGCGCCTCGGCGAACAGTTTTCGCGCCCGTCGCAGGTCGGAGTGGTCGGGCACGCCCGGCAGGCCGAGGTCGGTCAGCGTCTCGGCCAGCGTGGCGTCGGGCTGCAGCGACCAGCGGCCCAGAAGCTGGAACAGGCGGGCCTGCATCTCGGCGGCCGCCGCACGGGTGTAGGTCAGGCACAGGATCTTCTCGGGCCGGCAGCCGTCGAGCAGCAGCCGCGCCACCCGCCGCGTCAGGACCGAGGTCTTGCCCGAGCCCGCGTTCGCCGCCACCCAGGCCGAGGCGCCGGGCGCCGAGGCGCGCACCTGCGCCAGCGTCGCCTCGTGCGGCGCGGCTCCCTGCCCGCTCATTCCTCGTCCTCCGCGCCGGACCATTCCCCATGGCGGGCGAGCTGGTCGTAGTCGCCCACGAATTCCTCCCGCGGCAGACGCTCGCGGCTGCGGTAGCCCTGCCCCGGGTCGTCATAGCGCGCGATCAGCTCGGCGAGCTGCGCCCAGGCCCGGTCGGCGGGGTGCTTCACCAGGTCCACCGGCCGGCTGGTGCCCCCGGCGCTGGTCCCCGAAAGCCCGAGGTATTCCAGGTGCGTGACCGGGGCGGGGGGCACGTCCGGGAAGCCCCCCGCCTCGGCCATCGCGGCCTCGAGCTGGAGCTGGACGTTGTAGACGCCGATCTGCTTCACGCTGGGCGGCGCGCCGGTCTTGTAGTCGTAGATCGCGAGGCCGCCCTCGCGCTTGCGGTCGATCCGGTCGGCGGTGGCGGTCAGCAGGAACTCCCCCGCCCCCGTGGCCAGCGTGCGCCGCCCCTTCGCCTCCAGCGCCGCGACTTCGCCCTCGGCGCGGCGGACCAGCTCGCCCTCCACGAACCAGCCCGCCACCCGGGCGAGGCGCTTGAGCCAGAGGCGACGCTGCGCGGGCCAGGGCACGAGGTCGGGCAGCACGCGCTCGGCCGCGGCCATCAGCGCCGCGTGCAGCCCCTCGCGCCGCAGCTCCGGGCGGGCGGAGACGTCGCGCGCGAAGGCCTCCATCACCGCGTGCAGGGCCACGCCCATGTCGCGGGCGTCGGGGGCGCGGCCCAGCGGCTCGAGCTTCTTCAGCTTCAGCACGTGGCGGGCGTAGATCGCGTAGGGGTCGCGGACCAGCGTCTCGACCGCGGTGACCGACAGGCGGCGGGGGCGCACGTCGAGCGGGGGGCGCGGGTTCGGCCGCTCCTCCGCCGGCAGCTTCGTCGCGTCGTCCAGCGCGTCCGCTCCGCGCAGCAGCGCCCGGCCCCGGGCGCGCATGGCCTTCAGGCTCTCGTCCGAGGCGCCCTCCAGCAGGTTCTGCAGGCGCACCAGCCAGCGGGCGGGGTTCGACGGCCCCCCGTCGTCGCGCTTCGAGCGGCTGAGGATCGCCCGCGGCGCGTTGGCCGCGATCAGGAAATCGTGGGCCGAGAGGCCGATGCGCCGCTCGGGCGAGGCGAGGCCCAGCTGCTCGCGCATCCCCCGGTTCAGCCAGGGATCGGGCGAGGGATGGGCGGGCCAGGCCCCCTCGTTCAGCCCGCCCAGGATCATCAGCTGCGCGGTCTCGGCCCGCGCCTCGAGCGCGCCGAGGATGCGGATGCGCTCGGTCACCCGCTCGGGCCGGGGGCGGGACTGTTCCGCGCGGATCAGGGCGGTCCACAGCGCGCCGTAGGCCGCGGCCGCGAGGCCGTCGCCATGGGCGGGGGCGGCCTCGGCCAGCCGCTCGACGAAGCGCAGCGCGTCGCGGCCGTCGGAGTCGGACCACAGCGGGGCGAGGGGGACGCCCTCCGCGTCCGTCTCCGGCGCGGCGCCGGGGTCCTGCGGCAGGGGATCGGGGCCCAGGCTCAGCGCCTCGGCCGCCGCGCGATGGATCGCGGCCAGCCCGGCGGCGCCGGCGGGGGCGTCGGCCAGCGGTTCCAGCAGCGCGCGCAGCCACGACAGCCAGGCGTCGAAGCCCTCGGGCGCCTGGGCGGGGCGCTCGGGGTCGGCGCGCCGGGCGTCGAGGCGGGCCTGCATCCGGTCCCAGTCGATCTCCCGCGGGCCGCCGCGCAGCGCCTCGCGCACGAGGAAGGCGAGACAGCGCAGATGCGCGCGCCGGGCGGGCGCCGCGGTCAGCGGGTGGCGCAGAAGGGCGGCCAGCGCCTCGGCCGTCATCGGGCGGCCCAGCCGGCCCGCGGCCAGGCCCAGCAGGATGCCCGGCGGGGTCAGGCCCAGGGGGCGGCCGGCGCTGTCGTCGGGCTCGATCTCCCAGCGCGCCAGCTCCGCCTTCACGCGGCGGGCGAGCACCTGGTCGGGGGTCACCAGCGCCGCGGTCCGCCCGGCCGCGGCCTCGGCCATCAGGGCGCCGGCGATGGCGGCGGCCTCGTCGCGGGGCGTCTCCGCCTCCAGCAGGGCGAGGCCGGCGGTGGCCTCGGGCGCCTCGGCGGACAGGTCCTCCAGCGCCTCCAGCCAATGGTCGGTGACGGGCGCGGGGCGCAGCGCCTGGGTCAGCAGGCGCAGGCGGGCGCGGGAGGGGGGCTCTCCCTCGTCCCAGGGCGCCACGTCGGCGGGGCCGAGGCCCAGGCCCGCGAGGAACCGCGCCTGGAAATGGTGGGGATGCTCGGGCCGCGGCGCGTCGCCGGTCAGCTCCTCCCAGACGTCGCTCGGGATCTCCGGGTCCCAGCCGGGCAGCACCACCGCCCCGTCGGGCAGGCGCGCGACCGCGGCCAGAAGCTCGGCGGTGGCCGGGGTCGAGGCGGTGGAGCCCGCGGCGATCACCGGATGGCCGGGGGGCGAGGCCGCCCAGCGCGCGGCGAGCGCGGCGACGGCGAGGCGACGGCGGGTCTCGGGGTCCGGGGCGCCGTGCTCGTTCTCCTCCAGCCAGGCGGGCCAGTGCTCGGCGGCGATGGCGAGGAAGCGGGCGGTCAGCTCCCAGTGGCGGGCGTGCTGCTCCAGGTCCAGCTCGCGAAGGTCCTGCGCCTCGCGCCCCGCGGCCTGAAGCTCGTCCAGCAGGGCGCGGAGCGACATGGCGAGCGCGGGGGCCGAGACGGGATCGCCGAACTCCGGATTGGCGCCCAGGAACGCCTCGGTCAGCCGCATCAGCGCCAGCGTGCGCCGCAGTGGGCCGGAACCGGCGGGGATGCCGGCGAGCGTCGCCTCCTCCGCCAGCTCCCCCACGTAGGAGACGCGGGGCAGCCAGGCGGCGGGCCGCCCGGCCTCGAGCGCGGCGAACACCGCCCGCCCGGTGCGGCGGGTGTTGAGATAGAGCTGCACGCGGGCCATCGCCTCGGGCGCGTCGCCGCCCGGCGCGGCCGCGAGCCGGGCGCGCAGGCCGCGGGCGAGGGCGGCGGAGAAATCCGCGCCCGGCGGCACGTGGAAGACCCGCGGGGCCGCTGCGGCGCCGGGGTCGGGGGCGGCGAAGAGCTTCATGCCCGCGCCAGCAGGGCCTCGGCCGCGGCCAGCCCCTCCTGCGTGCCCACGTCGACCCAGGCGCCTTCATGCACCACGGCGAACAGGCGCCCGGCCTCCAGCAGACGGTCCCACACGAGGTTGGTCGAGAACGGGCCGTCGGGGAACCCGTCGAAGGCGGCGGGGCGGATGATCTGCGCGGAGGCGTAGATGTAGGGGGCCGAGGCCGCCGCGCCCCGGCGCACCGGCCGGCCGACGCCGCCCGCGACGTCCTCGAGGAAGAAGTCGCCCGCGCGGGTGTAGGCGATGGCGTCCTCGCGCCGCACGAAGTGCAGGAGCGCGTCCATCCGCGCCCCGTCCCAGGCCCCGGCGAGCGTCGGCAGCGGCGCGGCCCCGGTCCAGATCGCGTCGGAGTTCAGGACGTAGACCGGCGCCTCCCCCAGCAGCGGGCGCGCCTTGCGCACCCCCCCGCCGGTGTCGAGCAGCGCCTCGCTCTCGTCCGAGAACGCGACCCGGGGGCGCGTCCGCCCGCCCAGGTGGGCGCGGATCTGCTCGCCCAGGTGATGGAGGTTCACCACCGCCTCCCGCGCCCCGCCCTCGGCGGCGCGGTCGAGCGCATGGTCGATCAGCGGACGCCCGCCCACGGGCAGCAGGGGCTTGGGGGTGGTGCGGGTCAGCTCGCCCATCCGCGTGCCCTTGCCCGCGGCCATGATCATCGCGCGCTCCGGCGTCCCGCTCATGCCGCGCCCTCCCGCAGGCGGGCGAGCACGCCGGCGTCGGGCGGCGGCACGTGGGCCGACACGAAACCGCGCAGGTCGCTCAGCGCCGGGTGGGCGAGATCGCGCATCAGGTGGCCCCAGACCCGCGGGATCAGGTCCAGGTACTGGGGCTTGCCGTCGCGCAGGCGCAGGCGGGCGAAGATGCCCACGATCTTCATGTTGCGCTGGGCGGCGAGCAGGGCCGCGGCGGTCCCGAAGGCCTCCGCGTCCTGGCCCGAGGCCTCGAGATACCGCGCCGCGGTCGCCGCGCGCAGGTCGTCCGAGGTGTCGCGCCGGGCGTCCTCGGTCAGGGAGATCAGGTCGTAGGCGCCGTGGCCGCGCAGCGCGTCCTGGTAGTCGATCAGCCCCACCCGCGCGGCGCCGCGGCGATCGGGCAGCCACAGCAGGTTCTCGGCGTGGAAGTCGCGCAGGGCCAGCGCCGCCCGGGCCCCGGCGACGGGGGCCATCGCCTCGGCCACCCGGGCGCGGAACTCCTCGGCCAGCGCGGGCGAGCCCAGGCCCTGCCCCGCCAGGTACCACTCCGGCAGCAGCATCGCCTCGCGCTCCAGCGCGGCGGCGTCGTAGGGGGGGACGGCGTGGTCGCCGGCGATCTCGGGGGCCGGCTCGGACTGGAGCTCGGCCAGGAGTTCCGCGGCGGCGAGGTAGAGGGGGCGCTCCTGCGCCGGGTCGGCGGCGCAGACGCGGGCGTAGAGCGCGTCGCCCAGGTCCTCGATCACGGCGAAGCCCGAGGCGGGATCGGCGGCGAGGATCTCGGGCGCCGAAAAGCCGCGGGCGCGCAGGGCCTGCGTCACGCCGAGGAAGGGGACCAGGTCCTCGCCCTTCTCCGGCGGGGCGTCCATCAGCACCGCCCCCGCGCCTCCCGGCCCGTCCGACAGCCGGTCGTAGCGCCGGTTCGAGGCGTCGCCGGCCAGCGGCCGGATCTGCGCGCCGCCCCAGCCGGCCTGCGCGAGGAAGGCCGCGCGCCGCGCGGCGCGCTCGCCGGCCGGCGCGCCGGGGGCGGAGGAGGAGGCGGCTGCGGGGGTCTGGGACACGGTCGCTCCGGGGTCGGGGGCGGGGGGAACGCGGGCCGTTCTGGGATCGGCGCCGGGCGAGGTCAAGCGGCGCGCGCGGCAGGCGCCGGCGCGGGGGTCGGGCCGCGGGAGGTCAGGCGCCTAGCGCGGCCAGCGCCGCCTCCCACCCGGGGCCCAGCGCGCGCACGTCGAGCACCCGGCCCTCCTCGCCGCCCGGCGGGAAGGCGAGCGCGATCTCCAGCCGCCGCCCGGGCGCGAGGGGGCCGAGGCGGTCGGGCCACTCGACCAGGCAGATCGCGTCGTCGAAGGCCTCCTCCAGCCCCAGCTCGGGGATCGCGGCGGGGCCGCCCAGGCGGTGCAGGTCGGCGTGCCAGATCTCGCCCCGCTCCGAGTCGTAGGTCTGCACCAGGGTGAAGGAGGGGGAGGGGATGTCCTCGACCCGCCCCTCCTGCGCGAGGATGGCGGCGATCGCGGCGCGGGCGAGGGCGGACTTGCCGGCCCCCAGGTCGCCCGACAGCATCACCGCGTCGCCGGGCGCCAGCGCCAGGCCCAGCGCCGCGCCCAGCCGGTCGGTCGCCTCGGCGTCGGGCAGGCTCAGGCGCAGGTCTGGCGGGGCGGCGGCGGCGAGGCTGGGGGCGGACATGGCGGTCCCGTCGTGAGGTCGGCGCGAGGCGCGCACGGCGAAGAAGCGGCCGCAGACCGGCCCGCGCCCCGATCATGGCAAGCCCGCCGGCGCGGAGCAATGCCCCGCGCCGGCGCCCGCCTCGCCCCTCCGCGACGTCGTCCGGCGCCCGCGCCGCCGTTCGTCCAGCCCGAGACCGCGGACAAGTGCACGAAGTCCAAGTCAGGCGACCGCAGAGCGGCGCCTTTTCTCTGCGCCTCGCCCGCGCACTTTGGGAGATGACGAGACGGATACGCCGAGCGAAACGCGGCACTTGGAGGAGTTATCCGCCGAAGAGCTCCGCCCGGCTCCCTCGCGGAGCCATGCGGTCCAATGAACCCGCCCGCAGCCTGAGGCCGTCGCGCCCGGCCCCTGCCCGTCAGGCGACGGCCGACGGGCGTTTCGAGGCGACGCGCAGGGCGTCGACGGGGAGGGTGCAGACCACCTGCCGGCGGACCGCGCCGTCGCTCTCCCGCCGCTCCACGCGCACCGTGCCGCCGTGCAGTTCCGAGAAGCGGCGGACGAGGGCGTGGGCGAGGCCGCCGCGCAGGAGTTCGTCCTCCTGCTCCGCGTCGGGGGAGGCGGCGGGGCCGTCGGTCCAGATCTCCACCGTCTCGCCCCTGCGCCGGGCGCCGGCGCGCACCATGTCGCCGGGCTCGGCCCGGTGAACCGCGTCGGTGGCGAGGTTGAACATCAGCTGGCGCACCCGCGCGGCGTCGCCGATCACGTGCTCCGCCGCCGTGGCGGCGTCTTCGGCCGCGTCGCCCGGCTCCGGCGGGTCGGCGGCGGCGCGGCGGGTCTCCAGCGCCAGGGTCACGCCCCGCTCCGCGGCCCGGCGCTGCGCCATCTCCAGCGCCGAGACCAGGGCCGTGCGCAGGTTCACCGTCTCGGAGGACATCGAGAGCACGCCGGCCTGGGCCGAGGCCAGGTCGGCCACCCCGCTCAGCGCCGACTGAACCTCGGCCGCGGCCTCCAGGATCGCGTCGATCCGGGCCAGCGCCTGCTCCGTCTCCGCCCCGTCCTCGACCGCGTCGCGCAGCGCCTGGCCGAGGCCGAGGATCCGCGCCAGCGGCGTGCGCACCCGGCTCGACGCCTGCTCGAGCAGCGCGCCCCGGATCTCGTCGGCCGCCTCCAGCGCGCTCTGCCGCTCGCGCATCGCGGATTCGGCGCGGGCCGCGTCGGTGACGTCGGTGAAGGCCACCAGGATCGAGCCGTCGGGCAACGCCGCCACCCGCACCCGCAGCCGGCGCCCGTCGATGAGCGAGGCCTCCTCCGACCAGGCCGCGCGCTCGGTCGGGGCGGCGAAGAAGGCCGCCAGCCGGTCCCAGGCGGGGGAGGAGGGGCTGCGCGCGCGGAACATCGCCATCGCCTGCGGCAGGCGCAGCGTCTCGGCCGAGGCGCCCTCGGCCGCGGCGAAGATCGCGGCGGAGGCGTCCTCGGAGCCGGGCGGGCTGGTCCCCCAGATCGCGGCGAAGGCGGGGTTCACGAAGCGCGCGGCGCCGTCGGGCCCGAAGGCGGCGACGCCCTCCTCCAGCCGGTCCATCACCGCGCGGCGGATCTCGGTCTCGGTGGCGAAGCGTCGTTCCAGCCGCGCGGCCTCCGAGACGTCCTCGAACAGGAAGGCGACCGCGCCCTGGGGATGGGGGCGGGCGACGACGCGGATCTGCTCCTCCCCCGGCAGGTGCCAGACCTCGGTGCGCTCGGGCCGCTCCTGCGCGCCGTCGGCGCCGAACAGCTCCAGCATCCCCGCCCGCCAGGTGCGGAAGTCCTCGTGGTCCGGCATCCGGCGGCTGGCGCGCAGCCGCTCGAGCACGTCGGGCAGCGAGGGGCGCCCGGCGAGCCAGGCGGGATCGAGGTGCATCAGGTCGGCGAAGGCGGGGTTGAACAGGCCCAGCCGCGTCTCCCGGTCGAAGATCGCGAGGCCGATGGACAGGTGCGCGAAGGTCTCGGTCAGCGTCTCGACGAAGCGGCGCAGCGCGCCCTCGGCATGGACGGCGGGGGCGGCGTCGGCGCCGTAGCCCAGCAGCCCCCCGTCGGCGGAGGAGATCTCCCTCATCTCGAACCAGCGCCGCTCGCCCGTGCGGGCGTCGAAGACGGCGCGGCGGCCGTCGAGCCGGGCGGAGGCTTCGCGCACGCCCCGCCCGCCGGCGCCGTCGTGGTGCAGCTCCGGCAGGGGCGCAGCGTCGGAGCCGAAGGCGTCCGCCGCGCCCGTCATCCGCCGATAGAGCGCGTTGCCCCAGATCACCCGGCCCGAGGGCGAGCGGCGCCAGGCGAGCAGCGGCGCCACCTCCAGCGCCTCGGCCGCCTGGTCGCGGTCGTCGGCGAGCATCGCCAGCATCCCGCTCAGGCGCGCGATCTCGCGCCGCGCGGCGCCGGCGGGCAGCAGGGTCACCTGCGCCTCCCCCGCCGCGGGCCGGCCCGACACCTCCCACGAGCGGCCCTCGGCGTCGTCGGCGAGGCCGCGGAACGGGCGGCCGTCGGCCTCCAGCGCTCGCAGGGCGACGGCGAGATCGGCGATCCCCTCGACCGGGGTCAGGCGGGCGGCGAAGTCGGCCAGGGCCCGCCGCTCCCCGCCCAGGAAGGCGCGCGAGGCGCGGCTGCGCGCGACCGCGCGGCCCTCGTCGATGCGGAAGGTCAGGGCCGCCTCCTCGCCGCGCTCGGGCGCGAAGGCGCCTGCGCGGGGCGAGACGAGCGACGCCGGCGAGGCGGCGGCGGCGAGCGCGGCGGGAAGCCCCGCGCGCAGCGCCGCGCGCGCCCGCAGGCCGCGGGCCCCGGTCAGCGCGAAGGCCGCGAGCAGCGCCCCGGCGCAGCCCGCCAGCAGGGCGACCAGCACGCGCCCGCCGCCCGACAGGGCGTCGAACTCGGCGGGCCCGAAGGCCGCCAGGAAGGTCTGGGCGTCGGCAAGCTCCTGCAACGGCGGTCTCCCGCGCATGCGCCGGGTCGGCGGCGACCCGGCCTCGCGTCGTTCAACCTATACGAAAGTTCGGGACGATCAAACGTTCCGAAGGGTAAACGTTTCGTTTTCGCCGAGCGCGCCCTTCGGACGGCCCTCGGGCAGGTCCAGCGCGCCGCGGGGCCACACCGCCTCGACCACCGCGCCGGGGGCGCGGGCGGTCTCGGGGAACAGGCGCGCCTCGGGGGAGCGGGCGTCGGGGGCGCGCGCCTCCTCGTCGCCGCCGTTGGCGAAGGAGACGCGGGCGCCGGTGCGCTCGAGCAGGGTCTTGGCGATGAACAGGCCCAGGCCCATGCCCTCGTAGCCGGCGCGGCCGTCGGCCCCGGCCTCGCGCCGCTCGGCGGCGGGGGCCTCGGCCTCGGCGGCGGCCGCGGCGGGCTCGGCGGGGGGCTCGACGCCGGCGGCGGGGCGCATGCGGGCGCGCACGAACGGGTCGCCCAGCCGGCCCAGCATGTCGGCGCCGAAGCCCGGCCCGTCGTCGCCCACCGCGATGCGCAGCGTGCGCTCGTTCCAGTCGACGTCGATCCACACGCAGGCCTCGGCGAAGTCGACCGCGTTCTGCACCAGGTTGCGCAGGCCGTGGATCACCTCGGGCCGGCGCATCGCCTCGGGCTGGGGCGGGGGCGGATCGCTCAGCGGGCGCCCCTGCAGGCGCAGGATCACCCGCTTGCCGCGGTCGGAGTGGGGGCCCGCGGCCTCCTCGACCAGGCGGTAGATCGGGGCGGTGCGCACCTGGCGGTCGTCCTTGCCGGTGGCCGAGAGCTCGCGCAGGATCTCGCGGCAGCGCTCGGCCTGCTGGCGGATCAGGTCCACATCCTCGTAGAGGTCGGGCTGGGTGCGCAGCTCCCGCGCCAGCTCCCCCGCCACCAGCTTGATGGTGGCGAGCGGCGTGCCCAGCTCGTGCGCGGCGGCGGCGGCGAGACCGCCGATGGCGGTCAGGCGCTGCTCGCGGCCCAGCGCCTCCTGCGCCGCGCCCAGCGCCTTGGTCATCGTCCACATCTCGGCCGTGACCCGGCGCGCATAGCCCGCCACGAAGGCGAGCCCGGTCATCAGCGCCGCCCAGGTCCCCACCAGGATCAGCGGCTGCGGCTCGATCCGCGTGCCGTCGGCGAGCACCAGGGGGATGTAGACCAGCGCCAGCAGGCTGATCTCCGCCGCCGCGAAGACGCCCAGGATCAGGGTCGAGCGCAGCGACAGCGCGGTCGCCGAGACGATCACCGGCGCCAGCACCAGCAGCGCGAACGGGTTGGTCAGCCCGCCGGTCAGGAACAGCAGCGCGCCCAGCTGGGCGAGGTCGAACAGCAGCGTCAGCGCCACGCCGCGCTCGGAGAGGCGCTTGTTGGGCGCGTGCACCGCCTCGGCCACGATGTTGAGGCTGACCGAGGCCGCGATGGCCCCGAAGCAGGCGCCGATCGGCAGCTCGATGTCGAGCGCCAGGTGCGCGACCAGCACCGCCGCCCCCTGCCCCAGCGCCGCCAGCCAGCGCAAGGAGGTCAGGGTGCGCAGCCGCACCCAGTCCACCCGTCCCCGGGCGGGAATTCCGAAGGGAAGTCCGTCCGCCATGCCCCGGGTATATCGCGCGTCCGCGCCCCGGGAAAGCGCCGCGCACGGCGGGCGGATCCGACCTTCGCAGGGTCTTCCGAGGCCCCTGCCGGGGCCCCGCGCCGCGCCCGGCCCTCCCGAGGGTGGCGCGACGGACGCGATTGCCGTAGCCTGACCCAGCGTCACGCGCGGTCGCGGCCCTGGGGAACGGGCCGGAACGGCCGGCGGAATGGGGAGATCCGCGGCCCGACGACCCTGCGCCGCGGCATGGCGATCAGGGGAGGCGACCATGCCCGGCGGCAAGGCGAAGCTGAAGCATTTCGGTCCCGGAGCGGGCACGTTCATGACCCCCGGCGAGATCCTGCTGCGGATCTACGGCGCGGGCGATTACGACGAGACCTTCGACAAGACCTCGAAGAAGACCGGCGTCCTGACCCTGACCGGCGACGGGTTCGTCGCCGTCATCAAGGTCAAGCTCGACAAGCGCGGCCGTCCCGACACGGTCAAGACCGTCGAGCTCCAGGACGCGGACGGAACCCCGCTCGCCCGCGCCAGCGGCATGCGCGAGGACATCGACGACTTCTTCGACGACCTCGACGACGCGCTCGCCCATCTCGACGACGGCGATCTCGACGGCGCGCTGCACCACATCGCGCGGGCCTTCGGGTCGCGCGATCTGAAGGTGCTGGGCACCGGCGCGCGCGACGTGATCATGGGCGCCGACGGCGACGACGTCGTGAAGGCCAAGGGCGGCGACGACGCGGTGCTGGGCACCGAGGGCGCGGACAAGCTCAACGGCGGCGGCGGCTCCAACGGCCTCTACTACGGGACGCTCGACGTCGGGACCAAGCAGGCCGGCGTGAAGGCCGACCTCGGCAAGGGCAAGGCCAAGGTCGACGGCGAGACCCAGAAGCTGAAGAACTTCCAGGACCTGGGCGGGACCGAGGGGCGCGACGAGCTCCACGGCGACGACCGGGGCAACATCATCTCCGGACGCGGGGGCGACGACTCGATCGACGGCCACGGCGGGGACGACTTCATCTACGGGGGCGACGGCGCGGACGACCTGTTCGGCTCGGCGGGCGCCGACTATCTCGAGGGCGGCGCGGGCACCGACACGGTCCGCGGCGGCTCGGGCGCCGACAACGTCTACGGCGGCGACGGCGCGGACACGGTCGACGGCCAGAGCGGCGCGGACAACGTCGACGGCGGCGCGGGGAACGACAGCGTCTCGGGCGGCTCGGGCAACGACACGGTCGCGGGCGGCGAGGGCGACGACCTGGTGCGCGGCGGCTCCGGGAACGACACCGTCTTCGGCGGCGACGGCGACGACACGGTGATGGGCGACGGCGGCGCGGACCGGCTGACCGGCGGCGCGGGGGCGGACGAGTTCCGGCTCGACTCGACCACCGGCGCCGACACCGTGACCGACTTCGAGACCGGCACGGACAAGATCCGCGCCAACGTCCCCTTCGCCGAGCTGACCTTCACCGACGTCCCCGGCGGGACCGAGATCCGCACCTCCGGCGGCGACCTCGTGGGCACCGTCGAGGGCGTGGACGCGGCCACGCTGAACGACGCGGACAACTTCCTCTGACCTCCCGCGCGCCCCGGCCGCCTCGCCGGGGCGCGCGCAGGACCCCGGAGGCGCCGCGGCCCCGCGCCTCCGCGTTGCTGGTCTTCGCGCGCTCGACCTCCACGACTCCGGCGTCCGGGGCGCCGACGTGCGGGGCGGGGGAGCCGCCGCCCCGGCGCTCCGCAAGCCCCGGCGCGGCCTCGCGTCGCGCGGGGTTTCGCCGGCCGGCGCGGTCGGTCATCTATGCGCCGCGGGCGCGGCCGCCGGGCGGGTCCTCCGCATCGACGTCTCCGCCCGAGGAGCCGAGCCATGCCCAAGCCCAACGCCGCCCGCGCCGCCGCCTTCGCAGGACTGGCCGTGGCGCTCGGGGGTCTCGCGGCGGGCGCCTGGTTCGCCTTCGCCCCCACCGGCGGCGACGACCGCTTCGCCCAGTGCCGCGCCTCGGCCCTGGCCCCGGGCGCCGCGGCCATCGGCGGCCCGTTCGAGATGACCGACCAGACCGGGCGCACGGTCACCGACGCCGACGTCATCGACGGGCTGACGCTGGTCTACTTCGGCTACACCTTCTGCCCGGACGTCTGCCCCTTCGACACCGCCAACATGGCCCAGACGACCGAGATCCTCGAGGATCGCGGCATCCTGGTGACCCCGGTCTTCGTCACCATCGACCCCGCGCGCGACACGCCCCAGGCGCTGTCGGACTTCGTGGGCGCCCTGCACCCGCGGATGGTGGGCCTGTCGGGCACGCCCGAGCAGACCGCGGCCATCGCCAAGGCCTACAAGGCCTACTACGCCAAGCAGGGCGACGACCCCGAGGACTACCTCATGGATCATTCGACCTTCACCTACCTGATGGCGCCCGAAGTCGGCTTCCTGGACGTGTTCCGCCGCGACATTCCCCCCGCCGAGGTGGCCGACCGGGTGCAGTGTTTCGCCGAAAGACTGTGAAAACGGCGATTTTTTCGCTCCGCCGCGACGTTCCGTCCGCGCGCGCCTTTGACACGGCCGCCGATTTCCATAGTGTCCCCCCAGATTCGCTGGGCGAACGGGAGTTACGCTGTCCATGACCGACCAAGAAGAAGACGACCGGGCGCCGCGGGACATCGGCCCCGACAAGTCGCTCCTGGTGCTTGACGACGACGAGCCCTTCCGCCGCCGCCTCGCCCGCGCCATGGAGCGTCGCGGCTTCGAACCCACCCCGGCCGAGAGCGTGGCCGAGGGCCTGGCGCTGGTGCGCCGCGCCCCGCCCGCCTTCGCGGTGATCGACCTGCGGCTCGAGGACGGCAACGGCCTCGACGTGGTCGAGGCACTGCGCGAGGCGCGCCCCGACAGCCGCATCGTGGTGCTGACCGGCTACGGCGCCATCGCCACCGCGGTCGCCGCGGTGAAGATCGGCGCCACCGACTACCTGGCCAAGCCCGCCGACGCCGACGACGTCGAGGCCGCGCTGCTGTCGGACGGCGAGCAGAAGCCGCCCCCGCCGGAGAACCCGATGTCCGCCGACCGGGTGCGCTGGGAGCATATCCAGCGGGTGTTCGAGCTCTGCGACCGCAACGTCTCCGAGACCGCGCGCCGCCTGAACATGCACCGGCGGACCCTGCAGCGTATACTGGCCAAGCGCAGCCCGCGCTGAGGGCCCCGCCACGACCCCATCCCGAAGGGCGCCCCTCGCGGCGCCCTTCGTCGTTTCGGCCGGCTCGCTCCCCCCTCGCCGACGGCCGCCCTTCCCGCCTCCGCGCGCGACGCGCCCCCCCCCCCCGCCGCCGCCTCGCCCCGCGACGCCCGCCGCTCCCCCCCGCTCCCTCCTCCAGGCGCCCCGGCGCGCGGCCGGCGGCCCTCGCGGAGCGCCTGTTCCCCGGAGCCGTCCATCGCTGATGCCGTAAAGAGCGACTCGCGGGGAGGGGTCCAGGATCGCGCAGCGACCCCGCGAAGCGGGGCTTGTCCTTGACCCCTCCCCGCGAGTCGCTCAGGCATCTTCAGCGATGGACGGCTTCGGGGAGCAGGCGCGGCCCTGTTCCCTGGTGAGTTCGGAAGCGGAGCCCCCCCCGCGCCCCCCTCCGCGGCTCCGGGCTCCCGCCCCCAAGGAAGCCACGCCCCCCTTGCGCCCCGCCCTCCGCGGACGCATCGTCGCCTCGATCCCCCGACAGCCCTGAAGGAGCCCGTCCATGTCCGACCTGCTTTATCTCACGCGCGCGGACGTGGAGGGACTCGGCATCACCGCCCGGGAGATGACGGGCATGCTCTCGCGCCTGCTGACGGGCCTGCGCTCGGGGACCTCGGTGAACACGCCCAAGCGGGCGATCAACCGCGAGGACGGGCGGCTCTACATGTCGATGCTGGCCGCCTCCGACGATCCGCCCCGCTTCGCGGTCAAGTCGCTCGGCGTGTCGCCGCTCAACGCCGAGAAGGGCCTGCCCTCGATCGGCGCCCTGATCACCCTGCACGACAGCGTCACCGGCGCGCCGCTGGCGGTGATGGACGGCGACTGGATCACCGGCGTGCGCACGGCGGCGCTGTCGGCGCTGGCCGCCCAGCACCTGGCGCGCGAGGACGCGAAGGTCCTGTCGCTGATCGGCACGGGGGTGCAGGGGTCCTGCCACCTCGCGCTCTTCTCCCAGCTCTTCCCGCTGACCACGGTGCGCATCCTGGGCCGGGGCCGCGCCAACATCGACAAGCTGGCCGCCGAAGCCCGCGCCCTGGGCCTCGCGGTCGAGGAGGCGTCGGACCCGCAGGCGGCGGTGGAGGGGGCGGATCTCGTGGTCTCCTCCGTCACGCCCACGCCGGAGCTGCCGCGGTTCCTGGATCCCGCCTGGCTCGCCCCCGGCGCCTTCGTCTCGATGGTCGAGCTCGCCCGCGCCTGGCAGGTGGACCGCCTCGCCGGCCGCGCCCGCGTCTTCACCGACGACCGCGAGCAGGAGCGGCAGATGGAGGATCCGCTGCTGGAGTTCTCGCTGATCGAGGGGGACCTCGCGGCCCTCGCGACCGGCGAGGTCCAGGGCCGGCGCGACGCCGCCGAGACCATCGCCTTCGCCTTCCGGGGCCTCGCCATGGGCGACCTGGCGCTGGCGGCGCTCTGCCACGAGAAGGCGCTCGCCGCCGGCGTGGGGACCGCCCTGCCCCGCTGACGCCCCGCGCCTCCGGCCCGTCCCGCCCTCGCCGGCGAGGCGCCCGCGCCCCGGCGCGCGGGGTGGGCGGGCGGGAGCGGGCCGGGGCGCGCGCCGCCCCGCGGGGCGGCGCCCTGCCCTCCGCCCCGGCGGGCGCGAATGGAAAAGGGGGCCCGAAGGCCCCCTCTCCCGGTCCGCGGCGGCGGCGGGGATCACTCCACCAGCTTCACCACCACGGTGTCGGAGATCTCGACCTCGATCGGGTCGCCCTCGTCCAGCGAGGCGACGAAGGCCCGCGCCTCGTCGTTGGTCAGGTGGTAGCGCACCACGTTCCCCTCGGGCGAGCGGAAGACCGCCACGTCGGTCTTGTCGTTCCAGACCACGAAGGTCATCACCGAGCGGGTCAGCTTGCCCCCCACCATCGCCGGCGAGCCGCCGGAGGCGGCGGGCGTCGACATCAGCTCGGTCTGGGTGCCGCCGGTGTCGTCGCCGGGCTCCGCCGGCCAGGCGGTGATCGCGCGGGTGCGCATCGCCTCGACCACGTCGCCGGGCTTCACGCCGATGGCGCCGGTCATCTCGGCGGGGGGGCGGTGCACGAAGGTCTCGCCGGTGGCGAGGTCGCGCATCATGATCTGGCCGCCGGAGGGGTCGACCGAGAGGATCTCGGCCCGCATCCGCGTGGTCTCGGCGATCGAGACGCCGTCGGAGACGTCGACCTCGGCCTCCGGCGCGGGCGAGGCGCAGGCGCCCAGCGCCAGCAGGCCCGCCAGCCCGGCGACGGCGAGCGCCCCGCGCCCGGTCGCCGCGCGGCGGCGGGGGGCGCGGCCCCGGTCGGACGTCGTTTCGCGATGGTCGCGGCGCAGGCGGATCATATCGGGCACTCCCATGCTGTCGGTCGACAGGGAGCCCGGCGGGCCCCGGTCCGTCAAGCCCTCGGGCGCGCGCGGCCCCCGCCTGACGCGCCTCCGCGGCGCCCCGGACGCGCCCCATGCCGCGCCCCAGGGCCGCGTCCCGGGCCCGCCGAGGACCGCCCCGCGGTTGACTCCGGCCCCTGCCGCGCGTAAAGGCCCCGGAATTCTCCGGAAGCCCAGACCGCTTCCGGTCCCCGCCGTGCGCGGGGATCGCCTCCGGCCAGCGCGTCGCGCCCGCCGGAGCGCTTGACGTTTGCGCCGTCCCCACCGACCTGCGTCGGACCGGGACAAGAAAGGCCTCCCGCGCCGGGCGCGGGTCGCGAAAGGAAGGAGCGCCGGCATGTTCGAGAGTCTCTCCGAACGCCTCTCGGGCGTCTTCGAGAAGCTGACCAAGCAGGGCGCGCTGTCGGACGCCGACGTCGCGACCGCGCTGCGCGAGGTGCGCGTGGCCCTGCTCGAGGCCGACGTCTCGCTGCCCGTGGCGCGCGACTTCATCAAGGCGGTGCAGGAGAAGGCGACCGGCCAGGCCGTCACCCGCTCGGTCACCCCCGGCCAGCAGGTCGTGAAGATCGTCCATGACGAGCTGGTCCACGTGCTCGCCGGCGACGGCGAGGAGATCGGCCGCCTGCGCGTCGACAACCCGCCCACGCCGATCCTGATGGTCGGCCTGCAGGGCTCGGGCAAGACGACGACCACCGCCAAGCTCGCGATGCGGCTCAGCCAGCGCGAGAAGAAGAAGGTCCTGATGGCCTCGCTCGACGTCCGCCGCCCGGCGGCGATGGAGCAGCTTCAGGTCCTGGGCCTGCAGACCGGCGTCGAGGTGCTGCCGATCGTGAAGGGCGAGAGCCCGGTGCAGATCGCGCGGCGCGCCAAGATGACCGCCGAGCAGGGCGGCTTCGACGTCTACATGCTCGACACCGCCGGCCGCCTGCACGTCGACGACGAGCTGATGGACGAGGCGATCGCGGTGCGCGACGCGGTCAAGCCGCGCGAGACGCTGCTGGTCGTCGACGGCCTCACCGGCCAGGACGCGCTGAACGTGGCCGAGAACTTCGACGGCCGCATCGGCGTCACCGGCGTGGTGCTGACCCGCATGGACGGCGACGGCCGTGGCGGCGCGGCGCTGTCGATGCGCGCGGTCACCGGCAAGCCGATCAAGTTCGTCGGCCTCGGCGAGAAGATGGACGCGCTCGAGGAATTCCACCCCGAGCGGATCGCCGGCCGCATCCTGGGCATGGGCGACATCGTCTCGCTCGTCGAGAAGGCGCAGGAGACCATCGAGGCCGAAGAGGCCGAGCGCATGATGAAGCGGTTCCAGAAGGGCCGCTTCGACATGAACGACCTCATGAAGCAGTTCGAGCAGATGATGGCCATGGGCGGCATGGGCGGCCTGATGGGCATGCTGCCGGGCATGGGCAAGATGCAGAAGCAGATGGACGAGGCCGGGATCGACGACAAGATCCTCAAGCGCCAGATCGCCATCATCCAGTCCATGACCAAGGAGGAGCGGAAGAACCCCGACATCCTCAAGGCCAGCCGCAAGAAGCGCATCGCGGCGGGCTGCGGCATGGACGTGGCCGACGTGAACAAGCTTCTCAAGATGCACCGCCAGATGGCGGACATGATGAAGAAGATGGGCAAGATGGGGACCAAGGGCCTGATGCGCGGGGGCCTCGGCGCGCTCTTCGGCGGCAAGGGCGGCGGCATGCCCCCGGGGATGACGCCCCCCGCAGGCATGGGCGGCGCCCCCGGCGCCGCGCCGAAGCTTCCCGCCGGCATGGGCGGGATGGGCGGCGGCATGCCCGGCGGTCTTCCGGGCCTCGGCGGCGGCGCCCCCCTGCCCCCGGGCCTGTCGGGGTTCGGCAAGAAGAAATGAGCTTCCGCCTCGACATCCCCACGCTGGAGACGCAGCGCCTGGTGCTTCGCGCGCCGCGCGCGGACGATTTCGACGTGTACGCGGCCTTCATGGGCTCGCCGCGGTCGGAGTTCGTCGGCGGCCCCGTCGTGCGCGGCGAGGCGTGGAAGGACTTCGCCTCCTTCCTCGGCTGCTGGGCCCTGCACGGCTACGGCCCCTTCTCGGTCGAGGAGAAGGCGAGCGGCGCCTTCGTGGGCATGATCGGCCCCTGGTTCCCCGTCCACTGGCCCGAGCCCGAGATGAGCTGGGACCTGATGGAGGGCTACGAGGGCCGCGGCTACGCCACCGAGGCGGCGCTCGAGTCCCGCGACTGGGCCTATCGCAGCGCCGGCTGGAGCACCGCGATCAGCCTCGTCGCCGCCGAGAACCACGCCAGCCGCGGCGTCGCCGAACGGCTCGGCTGCGTGCGCGAGGGGCTCTTCGTCCACCCCGAGCAGGGCTGGGAGGCCGAGATCTGGCGTCACCCCTCGGCCGCGGAGCTGGCGGCATGAGCCGGGTCGTGACCATTCCCACGCTCGAGACCGAGCGGCTGGTGCTGCGCGCCCTGCGGCTGGAGGATTTCGAGCCGCTGGCCGCCTTCTACGCCGGCCCGCGCGCCCGCTTCGTCGGCGGGCCGATGACCCGGCAGCAGGCCTGGAGCAAGTTCCTGTCCTTCCTGGGCATGTGGACCCTGCACGGCTACGGCATGTTCGCGATCGAGGAGAAGGCCACCGGCGCCTTCGTCGGCCGCACCGGCCTGCAGCGCCACGACTACGCGCCCGAGCCGGAGATGGCCTGGTCGGTCCTCGACGGCTTCGAGGGCCGCGGCTACGCCTTCGAGGCGACGCTGGCCGCGCGCGACCACGTGCGCGAGACGCATGGCGTCGACGCGCCGATCAGCCTGATCGACGGCGCGAACGCCGCCAGCCTCGCGCTCGCCCGCCGCCTGGGCTGCGTGCGCGAGGCCGGCGACTTCGCCTATCCCGACGGCCACGTCGTCCAGGTCTGGCGCCACCCGGCGCGGGCCCGGCTCGCGGCCCAGTGAACCGAGGGGAGGACGACATGACCGAGACGGCGAAGACCGCCCGGCCCGACGCGGGACAAGAACCCGAGCACGTGGTCCGCGCCCGCGAGGTGCTGGCCAAGCTGCGGGGCGACATCGACAACCTCGACGCGATCCTGGTCTACACGCTGGCCCAGCGCTTCAAGGCGACCCAGGCGGTCGGCCGGCTGAAGGCCGAGCACGACCTGCCCCCCGCAGACCCCGACCGCGAGGCGCGCCAGGTCGCGCGCCTGCGGCAGCTGTCGAACGACTCCGGTCTCGACCCCGAGTTCGCGGAGGCCTTCCTGGCCTTCATCATCCAGGAAGTCATCCGCCACCACGAGAAGCTGCAGAGCTGATCCGAACCCCGGGCGCGCGCGCCCGAACCTCAGACCCGGGCCGAAACGCCCGACACGACCTCCCGGCGCGAAGCGCCGGACCGAAACCCAAGGAGACCAAGACCATGGCCATCAAGATTCGTCTCGCCCGCGGCGGTTCCAAGAAGCGTCCCTTCTACCGCGTCGTCGCCGCCGACAGCCGCGCCCCCCGCGACGGCCGCTTCATCGAGAAGCTGGGCACCTACAACCCGCTCCTGCCCAAGGACTCCGAGGAGCGCGTGAAGCTCGACGTCGAGAAGATCCAGGCGTGGATCGCCAAGGGCGCCCAGCCCACCGACCGCGTCGCCCGCTTCCTGGAGGCCGCCGGCGTCCGCGAGAAGGCCGAGCGCGCCAACCTGAAGAAGGCCCAGCCGGGCAAGAAGGCCGTCGAGCGCGCGAAGGAGCGCGAGGACAAGGCTGCGAAGGCCGCCGAGGCCGCCGCCGCCGCGAAGGCCGCCGCCGAGGCGCCCGCCGAGGCCCCGGCCGAGGAAGCCTCCGCCGAGTGATCGCCTGGGCGGCGGGAGGGCGGGGCGTACGGGCCTCGCCCGCCCGCCGCGCCGCTTCGCGCGGCCCCGGTCAAGGCTTCCTTCACGGCCCCTCCCCCAGGATGACGCCATTCGACGGGCGCATCGGAAGGAGGATCGGGCCATGGCCGGCGACGCGCGGGTGCGGGAGCGGAAGTTCTGGATCGGCGTCGGCTCCTCCGACCATGTCGAGGAGGCGGTGTCGCGGATGTTCTGCCTGCTGTCCCACGGGACCGAGGCGGCGCTGCACGCGATGCACCCCGGCGACGGCCTGGCGCTGTTCGCCAAGCGCACCACCGACCACTCCGAGGAGCTGGTCGAGCGGTTCGAGGCGATCGGCGTCATCGGTCCCGGCACCGCCTGGACCCGCGGGCGCGACGGCGGCGTGATCCGCCGCCTGCAGGCCCGCTGGATCGCGCCGGCCCGCCCGGTCCATGCCGAGGCCGTGATCTCGCGGCTGGCCTGCATCAAGACCCCCGCCCGCTGGCGGGCGTCGCTGGCGCGGGACCGCAAGGCGATCGGGCGCGAGGATTTCGCCCGCCTCGCCGAGGCGATGGACCTTCCCGGCTTCGCCTGGGAGATCCGCAACGACCGCGGGCTGGATTTCGCGGTCGACGCCGACGGCCAGGAGGCCGCCGGCGCCCTGGAATCCGGCCGCGGCCGCTCCCTCCGAGGGGCGTCCCGGCCCCAGAAAGGTCCGTTCCGGACGCGGGGATGATGAGCGACGAACCGATCGGCAAGGTCTGCGTGGGCGCCATCGCCGGCGCCTTCGGGGTGCGCGGCGACGTGCGCCTCAAGAGCTTCTGCGCCGAGCCCGAGGCGATCGGCGACTATGCGCCCCTGACCGACGAGGCCGGGCGCGAATACGCCGTGACCATCGAGCGCCCGATCAAGGGCGGCTTCTCGGCGCGCCTGGGCGGCGTGCGCACCCGCGAGGAGGCCGAGGCGCTGAAGGGCGTGCGCCTCTACGCCCCCCGCTGGAAGCTGCCGAGCCTGCCCTCGGACGAATTCTACCACGCCGACCTGATCGGCCTGCCGGTCTTCGACGGCGGCGGCGTGCGGCTGGGCAAGGTGCGCGCGGTGCATGACTTCGGCGCCGGCGACATCCTCGAGATCGTCTCGCCCGACATCCGCCAGCCGGTGATGCTGCCCTTCACCCGCGCGGCCGTGCCCATCGTCGACCTCGCCGCCCACCGCATCGTCGCCGACCCGCCCCCGGGCGTCTTCCCCGACGACGGCGTCGAGGAGCGCGGCCCCGGCGAGGGCCCCGAGGACGCCGCCCCCGATGCCGCCCCGGACGAGGAGCCCGGCGCGTGAGCGACGCGCCCGACGCGCCGAAGCCGGCCGCAGGCGCCCCCGATCCGGCCGCGGGCGCCGAGGCGCAGCCTTCCGGCGACGCGCCCGCCCCCGCCCGCTCCCACGGGCGGCTGACCATCTCCGCCTCCCGTCGCCCGCGCGACCTGATGGAGGAGACGCGGGTCAAGAACGCCTGGCGCGCCACCGTCGTCACCCTGTTCCCCGGCATGTTCCCCGGCCCCCTGGGCGAGAGCCTGCTGGGCCGCGCGCTCGCCGAAGGCCTGTGGGCGCTGGAGCGGGTGAACCTGCGCGACTATGGCCTGGGCCGGCACCGGGCGGTGGACGACACCCCCGCCGGCGGCGGCCCGGGCATGGTGCTGCGCGCCGACGTGGTGGCCGCGGCGCTCGACGCCGCGCCTCGCCCCGGCCCGATCCTGATGATGTCCCCGCGCGGGCGCCCCTTCGACCAGGCCATGGCCCAGAGCCTCGCCGAGGCCCCCGGCGCGACCTTCATCTGCGGCCGCTTCGAGGGGATCGACGAGCGCGTGCTGGAGGCCCGCGGCATCCACGAGGTCTCCCTGGGGGATTTCGTGATGACCGGCGGGGAAATCGCCGCGATGGCATTGATCGACGCCACGGTTCGGCTTATACCGCGCGTCCTCGGGAACCCCGAGTCCGTGGAGACGGAATCCTTCTCCCACGGGCTTCTGGAAGCCCCGCAGTATACGAGGCCCCCCGTGTGGGAAGGGCGCGAGATCCCGGAGACGCTTCTCTCCGGCAATCACGCCCGGATCGCGGAGTGGCGTCGGCAAGCGGCCGAAAGGCTGACCAAGGAACGTCGACCCGATCTCTGGCGGGCGCACCGGGAGCGCAGCTCCGGTCCGGACCCGAAGGAAGCCCAGAGCGCTCGGTCGCGCATCAGTCCGTCCCCCGCCCAGCCGGGTCCGGGGAAAAAAGACGGCCAGGACAAGGAATAGAGGTCATGAACCTCCTGCAGACGCTCGAGCTCGAGCACGCCAAGGAACTTGGCAAGTCCATCCCCGAC
The DNA here is from genome assembly GCF_029223255.1 of Albimonas marina. Classification (GTDB taxonomy): domain Bacteria; phylum Pseudomonadota; class Alphaproteobacteria; order Rhodobacterales; family Rhodobacteraceae; genus Albimonas. Next base: position 67,544 of record NZ_JARHUC010000003.1, on the reverse strand, counting down.
TTTCAGGCCGGCGACACCATCCGCGTCGGCTACAAGGTGACCGAGGGCACCCGCACCCGCGTGCAGGCCTTCGAGGGCGTCGTGATCGGCCGCAAGGGCGGCAACGGCATCGGCGGCTCCTTCACCGTCCGCAAGATCTCGTTCGGCGAGGGCGTGGAGCGCGTGTTCCCCATCCACTCGCCCAACATCGATTCGATCGAGGTGGTGCGCCGCGGCCGCGTGCGCCGCGCGAAGCTCTACTACCTCCGCGCCCGTCGCGGCAAATCGGCCCGCATCGTCGAGAAGACCAACTACAAGCCGCGCGACGGCTTCTCGGGCGGCCGCGCCCTGCCCGGCGCCGAGTAATCCGCGCGGGGCCCCGCGCCCCTGCCGACGTCATCGAGGGCGCGCGCCGCAAGGCGCGCGCCCTTCGCGTTCCGGCCCCCCCTATTTCGCACCCCGCGGCCAGGTCAGATAGCCCAGCACCGCGGCCTCGAGCCTCGGGCGCAGGGCCTGCGGGTCCGTCTCCCCCGCCCGGGCGGCGGCGTCGATCATCCCGCGGGCGATGGCGAGCGCATCGCGCGCGGCCTGCGGCCCCGCCCCGGGCGCCAGCGCGCGCACCGCCGCCAGCACCTCGTCGATCAGCGCGGCCTCGAGGGCGGCGGCGTCCTCGCGCTGGTCGACCTCCTGCTCCAGCCCCTCCAGCGCGAGGGCGAGGCGGGGGCGGGCGAACTGGTGGCGCAGCGCCGCCTCCAGCATCGCCGAGAGCGTCGCGCGGGGATCGAGGCCGGCCGCCGCCGCCTCCCGCACCTCCGCCAGCAGGCGCCCCCGCTCCCGCGCCGCCAGGGCGGCCACGATCGCCTCGCGGTTGGGGAAGTACTGGTAGAGGGAGCCCACGCTCGCCCCCGCCCGCTCGGCGATGCGGTTGGTGGTCAGGGCGCCGCGCCCCTCGCCCTCCAGAATGCGAGCGGCGGCCTCGACCAGCGCCTCGGCGGTGGCCCGGGCGCGGGCCTGTCTGGGCGTCTTTCTCGGGGGATGGGCCATGGCGGGTCCGGCGCCGGGGAATGCGAGTTGCGAATGCGAGCATTCGCTCGGATTTTCAGTCCCGAAGCAACCCCCTCGCCCGGAGCCCGCGATGACCTCTCCCGCACCCGCCCCCTCTTCGCCGCCGATGACCGTATTCCTGCTGCTGCGCGCCCGCCCCTCGTGGCTGGCGCTCGACCGCGCCGCGCGCGACGCGCTCGCCGGCCCGGCCATCGCCGAGGCCTTCGGCGCCCGCGGCCTGCGCCTTCGCCATTTCGACGCCGAGGCCTTCCACGGCCGCGTCTCCGACATCGCGATGGTCGAGGTCGACGCCCCCCTGACCTGGCACGGCGCGATGGAGCGGCTGCGCGACTCGCCCCTGCTCGCGCAGGATCACTTCGAGGTGGTCGACATCCTGCCCGCCATCGAGGACGGGTTCCGCCTTTACGAGGCGGGCCTCGCCGGCGCCGCCGCCCCGGCCTGAGCCGACCGGCGCGCCCGCCCGGACGCCGCCCGCGCGGCCCGGAACGCCCGCGTCTCACGAAACCGGCGCCGGCGGCTGCGCCGCTGGACGCGGCGCGCCGGGCGGGCGATGCTCCGCCCTCCGCGCCGCATCCGGCCGCGGCCTCCGTCCGTTCCGCCCCCCCCGCCTGCCGAGCCTTCCCATGACCGTCGACGCCGCCGACCCCCTCGCCGCGAACCTCGCCCGCTGGAACGCGCGGGCCGAGATCCACATGGCCGACCGCACCGGCTTCTACGACGTCGAGGGCGTCGTCGCCGGGACCCGGACCTTCGAGGGGGTGAGCGACGCGGACCTCGGGCCCGTCGAGGGCCTGCGCATCGCCCATGTGCAATGCCACTTCGGCCTCGACAGCCTGATCCTCGCGCGCAAGGGGGCGGTGGTGGAGGGGCTCGACTTCTCCCCCGTCGCCATCGAGGGGGCCCGCGCGTTGGCCGCGCAGACCGGCCTTCCCGCCACCTTCCACCTCGGCGACGCGATGCGCGCGGCCGAGGTGATGGGGGCGGGGCGCTTCGACATGGTCTTCGTCACCTGGGGCACGATCTGCTGGCTGCCCGACGTCTTCGCCTGGGGCGCGCAGGTGGCGGCGCTGCTCAAGCCCGGCGGGCGGCTGTTCTTCCGCGACGGCCACCCCGCGGCGCAGGCGCTGGACCCGGTCGACGGGCGGCTGGTTCCCTGCTTCGACTGGCGCACCGCCCGCGAGGCGCCGCTGCGCTTCGAGGAGGAGACCACCTACACCGGCGACGCCGACGCCTTGCCCCCGGTCGCGGATCACGAGTGGATCCACCCCGTCTCGGACATCGTCATGGCGCTGCTGCGCGCGGGCCTGCGCCTCGACGGGATCGAGGAGCATGACTTCCTGGTCTGGGACATGTGGCCCGGCGTGACCGAGCGGGGCGAGGACGGCCTGTGGCGCCTCCCCCCCGGCCAGGTCCGCGTGCCGCTGAGCCTGACCGTCCGCGCCTCGCGCCCGGCATGAGCGCCGTGCGTCCCGCCCCAAGCCGCCCCGGCGCGGCCGCCGCGCCGCAGTCGGCCTCGGCCGCGCGGCGGCGCCCGTCCGCCGTCCCCGCGCGGGCGACGTCCCCGGGTTCGATGCGGCGGGCCGCGAAGGCCCTCGCGACGGCGGCGGGCGCGGCGCTGCTCGGCTCGCTGCTCCTCGCCGCCCCGGCCCTCGCCTGCGGCTCGCCCGAGACCGTCTGCACCGTCGAGGGCGACTTCGGCGCCGGGGAATACCGGCTCGCCCTGCCCGAGGCCCGGACCGAGGGCGCGGCGCTGCCCGTCGTCGTGGTCCTGCATGGCTACGGCGGGCAGGCGGCGGTCGCGGTGCGCTCCGCCGTCATGGCGGGGGAGTGGCTGGCCCGCGGCTGGGCGGTGCTCGCGCCCCAGGGGATGCCCCGGCGCGAGGGCGACGCGGGCGGCGCCTGGAACAGCCGCGCCTCGACCGCCGGGCGCGACGACGTGGCCTTCCTGCGCGCGGTGCTGGCCGACGCCGCCGCCCGCGCGCCCATCGACCCGACCCGCGCGGTGCTGGGCGGCTTCTCCGGCGGGGGCATGATGACCTGGCGGGTCGCCTGCGACGCGCCCGGGGCCTTCCGCGCCTACCTCCCCGTCGCGGGCCTCCTGTGGCGCCCCCTGCCCGAGGCCTGCGCCGGCCCCGCCCCGATGCTGCACGTCCACGGCTGGAGCGACCCGGTCGTCCCGCTCGAAGGCCGCTCGGTCGCCGGCGGGCGGATCACGCAGGGCGACCTCTTCGCGGGGCTCGCGCTGATGCGCGCCGCCAACGGCTGCACGCGCGACGACCCCGACCAGATCGCGCTGGGCGAAGCCTTCTGGCTGCGCCGGTGGAACGGCTGCGCCGGGGCGCCGCTGGCCTTCGCCTTGCACCCGGCGGGACATGTCGTCCCCTCCGGCTGGGCGGACCTGGCGCTGGACTGGCTCGCCTCGCTGGAGGCGACCGAGGAGTGACCGGACGATGATGCGCACGCTCGCCCTGACGCTGACGGCGCTGGTCGCCTTCGCGGCGAACTCGGTCCTGTGCCGGGCGGCGCTGGATGCCGGGATGCTCGACGGGCGCACGCCCGACGCCGCCGCCTTCACCGCGCTGCGCCTGGTTTCAGGGGCGGCGATGCTGTGCCTGTTGCTGGCCGCGCGCACGCCGCTCGGGCCCGCGCTGAAGGGCGCGCAGCCGATCTCGGCGCTGGCGCTGCTGGCCTACGCGGGGCTGTTCTCGATGGCCTACCTGGACCTGAACGCCGGCATCGGCGCGCTGATCCTGTTCGGGGCGGTGCAGACCTCGATGTTCGCGGGCGCGCTGATGCTGGGCGAGCGTCCGCCGGCGATGCGCTGGCTGGGGGCGGGCTGCGGGCTGGCGGGCCTCGCCTGGCTCGCCGCGCCGGGGGCGAGCGCCCCGCCGCTGCTGGCCTCCCTGCTGATGGCGGGGGCGGGGGCGGCCTGGGGGGTCTATTCCCTGCGCGGGCGCGGCTCCTCCCGTCCGCTGGCCGACACGGCGGGGGCCTTCGTGCTGGCCGCGCCGCTGGGCGTGGGGCTGTGGGCGATCGCCTGGGCGCTGGGGGCCGCGCCGGGCCTGGGCGGGCGCGAGATCCTGCTCGCCGTCGCCTCGGGCGCGCTCGCCTCGGGCTGCGGCTACGCGGTGTGGTACGCGGCGCTGCCCCGGCTCGAGGCGTCGATGGCCGCCGTCTCCCAGCTCGCGGTGCCGCTGATCGCGCTGGCGGGCGGGCTCGCCTGGCTGGGCGAGGCGCCCTCGCCGCGGTTCTGGACCGCCGCGGCGCTGATCCTGGGGGGGCTGGGCGTCGCCGCCCTCGCCGCGCGCCCCCGCCGGGCCTGAGCGCCTACCAGTCCGACAGCACCGCCGCCTCGAGCGTCCCCGGCGCCATCGCCGCCAGCCGCGCGTCGTGGGAAGGGCTGGCCGGATCGCCCCAGATCCCGGCCGCGGCCCGCATCCCCTCGGGCGCGCCGCGCCGCGCGGCCTCGAGGTAGTGCAGCAGGGCCACCACGTCGTCCTGGCGCACGTGCCGCCCCTCGTCGAACAGCGCCCCCAGCACCAGCCACGCGGCGGGCGAACCCTGCTGCGCCGCCTGTTCGAGCAGCGCGTAGGCCACCGCCTCCTCCCCCTGCCGCCACAGGGCCCGGGCGAGCTGGAGGCGCAGGCGCGCGAGGTCGGGCCGGCGCGCCACCGCCGCCACGCAGGCCGCCCGCGCGGCCTCGGCCGCCAGCGCCGGGCCCGCCACCGGCTCCGCCCGCCGCTCGGGGTCCGGGGCCCAGGCCGCCAGCCGGTCGCAATCGGCCACCGGGTCGCGGGCGGCGGCGAGGGCGGGCGCGTCATGCGCGGCCTTGCCCAGCGCGGGGCCGCACAGCGCCCCGGCCAGCCCCAGCGAGGCGAGAAGCAGGCGCGCGGGGCGCAGGGCGGCGAGGTCGAGGATCACGGGTCGGCGGCTCCGGCGCAGGCGCGGCGAGGGGTTTCACGACAGTCTGACGAAGCTTTCGTGACGATCAAGGCCCGCCTGCCCCGACGTGCCCTCCGCCCCCGGCGGATCGTTTCGCAAAGGGCGACGACGCGACGCGGCGCAGGCCCCGCCCTGCGGCCCCGGCGCGCTCGACTTCCCCTCCGCCCCGCGGCAATGCTGCGGCCGTGTGGAATGAAAGGGCGTGACTCCATGAACTACGCGGCGATCACCGAGACCTTCACCCAGCTGGCGCTCGAGGCCGGCGACCTGATCATGCAGGTCTACGCCTCGCCCGATTTCGAGGTGAAGTCGAAGTCCGACGAGAGCCCGGTGACCGAGGCCGACGAGAAGGCCGACGCCCATATCTCGGCCGGCCTGCGCGCCGCCTTCCCCGACCTGCCGCTGGTGACCGAGGAGCAGGCGGGCACCCATTCCCAGCAGGTCTCGACCTTCCTGATCGTCGACCCGCTGGACGGCACCAAGGAATTCGTGAACCGCCGCGGCGAGTTCACCGTGAACATCGCCCTCGTCGAGGACGGCGTGCCGACGCATGGCGTGGTCTACGCCCCCGCGCTGGGCCGGCTGTTCCGCACCACCGCCTCCGGCGGGGCCGAGGAGATGAACGTCGAGACCAAGGCGACCACGCCGATCTCGGTCTCGACCCCCGACATGGGCGGGCTGAACGTGGTGGCCTCGAAGTCCCACCGCGACCAGGCGACCGACGACTACATCGGCCAGTACCAGGTGGCGGACTTCCTCTCGGCCGGCTCCTCGCTGAAGTTCTGCCTGGTGGCGACGGGGGAGGCCGACCTCTACCCGCGCCTGGGCCGAACGATGGAGTGGGACACCGCCGCGGGCGACGCCGTGCTGCGCGCCGCCGGCGGGCATGTCGACAAGATGGAGGGCGGCGGGCCGCTCCCCTACGGCAAGTCGGGCTTCGCGAACCCGTTCTTCGTGTGCTATGCCCCCGGCGTAGACGTGAAGCCCCTGTGAACGAGGGGCGCTGAAGAACGAGGCCGCGAATGCGCGCCGCCATCATCATCCCCGCGCGATACAAGAGCTCGCGCTTCCCCGGAAAGCCGCTGCAGGCCCTGAAAGGGGCCGACGGCGTCTCCAAGACCCTGATCCAGCGGAGCTGGGAGGCGGCGATGGCCGCCTCCGGCTTCGCCGAGGTCGCGGTCGCCACCGACGACGACCGCATCGCGGACCATGCCCGCGGCTTCGGCGCGACGGTCATCATGACCCCCGAATCCTGCCGCAACGGGACCGAGCGCTGCGCCGCCGCCCTGCCGGGCCTGGCGCAGGCGCCCGACCTCGTGGTGAACCTGCAGGGCGACGCGCCCCTGACGCCGCCCTGGTTCGTCGAGGCGCTGCGCGACGCCATGGCCGCCGCGCCGGAGTTCGACGTGGCCACCCCCGTCCTGCGCTGCGACGCCGAGGCCCACGCCGCCTTCCTCGAGGATCGCGCGGCGGGCCGCGTCGGCGGCACCACCGCGGTCTTCGACCGCGCGGGCCGGGCGCTCTACTTCTCCAAGGAGGTGATCCCCTACACGGGCCGCACCTTCTCGGCCGAGGAGGTCCCGCCCGTCTTCCACCACGTCGGCTGCTACGCCTACCGCCCCGCCGCTCTGGCGGCCTACGGCGGCTGGCCCGAAGGCGAGCTGGAGCGGTGGGAAGGGCTGGAGCAGCTCCGCTTTCTCGAGAACGGCACGCCGCTGAAATGCGTCGAGGTCGAGGCCCGCGGCCGCGTGTTCTGGGAGGTGAACAACCCCCAGGACGTCGCCCGGGTCGAATCCGCCATGGCGCGCGCCGGACTGAGCTGATCCGCTGCGCGCACGCGTCGCGGCGAAAACCTCCGCGGCGCCGGGATCCGGTCACGTCGTCGTCACGAGGGCGTGTCCAAGGTGCCCGCGTCGCGCCCAGCCCGGACCCCAGGGTCCCCAGCCGCGCGGCGCTCCGGCCGACAGGTTTGCGCCGGAGGGCGCGACACGAACCGGCCCGCGCCGAGACCCGGCGAAGACACGGGCCCGCGCCGCAAGGCGCAGGACGAACAGGATGAGAGACGCGCCGCGCCCCGGGGCCGGACGCGCTCCGCAACGAGGACGAGAATGAGCAACAAGGTCACGAAGGCGATCTTCCCCGTCGCGGGGCTGGGCACGCGGTTCCTGCCGGCGACCAAGGCGATCCCGAAGGAGGTTCTGCCCCTGGTCGACCGCCCGCTGATCCAGTACGCGATCGACGAGGCGCGCGCCGCCGGCATCCGCGAATTCATCTTCGTCACCAGCCGGGGCAAGTCCGCGCTGGAGGATTACTTCGACCTCGCCCCCGAGCTCGAGCGCGCCCTGGTCGAGAAGGGCAAGGACGACCTGCTCTCCGAGGTCCGCAAGGCCAACATGGACTCGGGCCAGATCGCCTACGTCCGCCAGACCGAGGCGCTGGGCCTGGGCCACGCCGTGTGGTGCGCCCGCCGCCTGATCGGCCCGGACGAGCCCGTCGCGGTGCTGCTGCCCGACGACGTGATCTCGGCCGAGACGCCCTGCCTCGAGCAGATGATGGAAGCCTACAAGGAGACCGGCGGCTGCATGGTCGCCACCATGGAGGTCCCGCGCGAGCAGGTCTCGTCCTACGGCGTGCTGGACGTGGCCGACGACATGGGCCGCCTGGTGAAGGCGCAGGGCATGGTCGAGAAGCCGAAGATCAACCCGCCCTCGAACCTCGCGGTCATCGGGCGCTACATCCTCGCCCCCTCGGTCTTCACCACGCTCAACGACGGCCAGAAGGGCGCGGGCGGCGAGATCCAGCTGACCGACGCCATCGCCCGCGAGATCACCGAGGGCCGCGACGTCTACGGCTACCGCTTCGAGGGGCGGCGCTTCGACTGCGGCTCCAAGTCCGGCTTCCTCAAGGCCACGGTCGCCTTCGGCCTGGCCCGCCCCGACCTGGGCCCCGACTTCGCCGAGTTCCTGCGGGACACGGTCAACTACATGCCGAACCCGGGGGAGTAAGGCCCGCATGGCGAAAGTTCTGGTGACCGGCGGCGCGGGCTACATCGGCTCGCACGGCTGCAAGGCGCTGCGCGCGGCGGGCCACGAGCCCGTCGTCTTCGACAACTTCCGCACCGGCTGGAAGCAGGCCGTGAAGTTCGGCGAGATGATCGAGGGCGACCTGCTGGACGAGGCGTCGCTGAAGGCCGCCTTCGACACGGTGAAGCCCGACGCGGTGATGCACTTCGCGGCGCTGTCGAACGTGGGCGAGTCGGTCGCGAACCCCGATCTCTACTGGCGCAACAACGTGGGCGGCTCGCTCAACCTGCTCTCGGCCATGGCCGGGGCGGGGGTGAAGGCGATCGTGTTCTCCTCGACGGCGGCCACCTACGGCGAGCCCGACCAGGACCCGATCACCGAGACCGCGCCCCAGCGCCCGATCAACGCCTACGGCGCCTCCAAGCTCGCGGTCGAGGCGATGCTCGACGACTTCGAGAAGGCCCACGGCATCCGCTCGATCGCGTTCCGCTACTTCAACGTGGCCGGCGCCGACCCCGAGCGGCAGATCGGCGAGCATCACGTGCCCGAGACGCACCTGATCCCCAACGTGCTCGACGCCGCCGCCGGCGCGCGCGAGGCGCTGACGGTGAACGGCGACGACTACCCCACGCCCGACGGCACCTGCATCCGCGACTACGTCCACGTGATGGACCTGGTCGACGCGCACGTGCTGGGGACCGAGTGGCTGCTGGCCGGCAAGGAGAGCCTGCGGCTCAACCTCGGCACCGGCTCCGGCTTCTCGATCTGGGAGGTGATCGGGGCGGCGAAGGACGTGGTGGGCACCGAGATTCCGCTGAGCGTCGGCCCGCGGCGTCCCGGCGACCCCTCGCGGCTGGTCTGCGACGGGACCCGGGCGCGGGAGGTGCTGGGCTGGGCGCCGAAGCGCAGCGTCATGGCCGAGATGATCGGCGACGCCTGGGCCTGGCGGCAGACCGGCCGATACAGCGCCTGATCCCATGGCGCGGCGTCTGCTGGATCTGACGCGAACCGTGGCCCGCGCCGGGCGAGTGACGCCCGGCGCCATCGACCGAACCGAGCGCGCCTGGGCCGCGCGCCTCTCGGCCGATCCCGACGCGCGCTTCCTGGTCTCGGCCGGCCCCCGCCACGTGCTGCTCGACGGCGACGGCGCGCGGGAGCTGATCGCGGCGCTGGAAAGCGGCGAGGAGCTTCCCCCCGCCGACCTGCGCGGCGCCTTCTCGCCCTGGAAGACCGAGCGTCAGCGGCGCGCCGACAGCCTGGCGCGGCGCCTCTCGCGCGGCATGGGCGAGGACCTGGCTTCCCTGCTCGCCGCCAGCCCGGGCCCCTGGACCTATCTCAACATGGCGCAGGCGCAGCTCGACGCCGGACGCCTGAAGGCCCTGCGCGCGGGCGGCGCCACCCGCGCCGTCGCCATGGCCCACGACCTGGTGGCGCTGGAGCGGCCCGAGCTGACCCGCCCGACCGAGCCCACCCGCCTGCTCGCCTTCCTCGCCGCGGCGGGGCTGTGCGACGGGGTCGTCTACGCCTCGCCCGAGACCGCCGCCATCGCCGGGCGCGCGTTCGAGAGCGCGCCCCCCGGCCGCGTCGCGCCCCCGGGCGTCACGCCCCTGCCCACCCCGTCGGGCGCCGACGCCGCCGACGCCGAGGAGGCTGCGGGCGCCTTCGTGATGCTGGGCGCGATCGAGCCGCGGCGAAACCACCTCGCCATGCTCTGGATCTGGCGGCGCCTGTGGGACGAGTTGGGCGAGGGCGCGCCGCGCCTCTTCATCCTCGGGCGCCGGGCCTCCGAGTCGGAGATGGTGCAGGACATCCTCGAGCGCTCGCCCATGGCCGGGCGCATCGTGTTCGAGCGGCGGGACCTGAGCGACGCGCAGGTCGCGGGCCGGCTCTCGGCCGCCTGCGCCCTGCTCGCGCCCAGCTTCGCCGAGGGTTCGGGCCTCGCGGTCGCCGAGGCGCTGACGCTGGGCTGCCCGGTGCTCGCCGCCGACATCCCCGCCCTGCGCACGGCCGGGGGCGCGGCCCCCGACTACATCGACCCGCTGGACCTGCCGGAGTGGCTGGAGGCGATTCTCGCCTACGCCCATCCCAGCGGCGAGGGGGCCGATCCGCGGGCCGTCCAGCTCGCTCGACTGGCCGAATGGCGGCCCCGCACCTGGGCCGCGCATTTCGAGGAAGTCGACGATTTCCTTGAGGAAATCGAGGCCTGAGCCGTCCTCTCGACGGCCCGGACAGCTTGTCACGTGCGCGTCACGCCGCCCCTGTCAAACAGAGGATGGAGGCGGGCCGCACGCGGTCTGCGCCGGGGAAACCGCAGGGTGCGGTTTCGCGGCCCGCCGATCCTGCCGGCTGCGCATCGCGCCGGCGGGAGCTCCCGGCGCCGGCCCGCTCCATCGGGTCGGCGCACGCAGCCCCGGGGCGGCACCCCCGGTGGGCGCGCAAGGGGGCCGAGGGGTCGGGCGGCGACGTCCGGCCCCTTTGATGCGGCCGCCCTCCCCCTCCCGCCGCGCCAGCCGAAGCCGAACGCGCCGGGCTTGGGCCTGCGGCCGTCATGTCGTAGGGTAAACCAGACGCAGTCGGCGTTTCGTGAACAGGGGAGCGCGAACATGGCCGGGACCTTCACGTTCAGCCGCAAGGTGAACTTCAAGCAACTGATCGACTCGTTGACCGAGGTCGACGGCGACGGCGACGCCACGACCTTCGAGGGTCAGACCGCCGACGGAACGACCGACCTCTTCGCCGACGGCGCGTTCCTGGCCAATGGCCACGTCGCGGGCACGGCGACCTCGATCGAGTTCTCCAAACCCGGCGGCGGCGTCTTCGGCGCCTTCGGCGGCACGGTCGCGCTCGACACCTCCGACGGGGGTTTCGATTTCGCGCCGCCGCTCTCGGGCGGCGTGACCGTGCTCGCGGGTCGGGCCGACGATCGCCTGACCGGCCTTCGCGGCGGCGACGACTCGGTCGACGGCGGCGGGGGCGACGACGTGATCGACGGCGGCGGGGGGAACGACGGCCTCTCGGGCGGCGGCGGCGCGGACGCGATCTTCGGGCGCGGCGGCTTCGACGTGATCTCCGGCGACGGCGGCAAGGACGTGCTCAAGGGCGGCGGCGGCGGCGATTTCCTGACCGGCGGCGGCGGCGACGACGAACTGGTCGGCGGCGGCGGGATCGACAATCTCGACGGCGGCGGGGGCGACGACGTGCTGCGCGGCGACGGCGACGGCGTGGGCGACTTCCTGCGCGGCGGCGCCGGGAACGACCGCCTGATCGGCGACGCCGGCGACAACCTGATCGGCGACGCGGGCGCCGACACGATCATCTCCCGCGGCGGCAAGGGCGTGTTCATCGACGCCGGCTCCGGCAAGAACCGCGTCTTCCTCGAGGACGGGCGCCGCAACGCCGAGGACGTGGGCTTCCTGTTCGGCGACGACGGCAAGACCGTGATCAAGGGCGCGGACGAACACGACCGCTTCGAGATCTTCGCCAACCTGTCCGAATCCGAGGCCGACTCCCTCTTCGGCACGGCGAACGAGGGCAAGGTCGCGAACCGGATCTTCGAGGCGCTGGAGGATTCCTTCGATCCGGGCGGGCGCAAGAGCACCTGCTCGATCGACGACATGGACCTGGTGTTCCGCAACTTCGACGGACCGCCCGGATCCCTGCCCGACCAGTTCGAGGTGACCGTCTTCATCTTCCCCGACACGCCCGGCTGAGCGGCCCGGCGGGTCCGGCGGGCCTCAGCCCGCCGCGAGCGCCGCGAAGCGGCGCGCGATGGCCGGGGCCTGCCCGAGATGGGCCGCGGGGTCGAGCTCCGCCGCCCAGTCGATCCCTTGGCCGGCCTCGGTCTCCGCCAGCATCTCGGCCAGCGGGCGGCCCTGCGCGACCGCCGCCTTGCAGGCGGCCTTCACCGTGGCCTGCGCCTTCGGCCGCGGCATCGCCTGCGCCAGGCGGAAGCTCGCGGCCTCGGCCATCATCAGTCCGCCGGTGGCGTCCATGTTCGCCCGCATCCGCGCCGGGTCCGGGCGCAGGGCGCCCGCCAGCGCTTCGGCATGGCGCAGGGCGGCGGCGGAGGCGAGGCAGAGCTGCGGCAGGCTCAGCCACTCCAGCGTCCAGGCGGCGCCGTCGCGCTCATGGGCCGCGAGCATCGCCTCCTGCGCCGCGCCCGATAGGCGGGAGGTCAGGCGCGCCAGCGCGATCAGCGTCTCGGCCCCCACCGGGTTCGCCTTGTGCGGCATGGTCGAGGACCCGCCCCCCTGCCCCGCCTGCAGCTCGCCCACCTCCGACTGTCCCAGCAGGGCGAGGTCGACGCCCATCTTGCCCAGGCTCGCGGTCTGGATGGCGAGCGCAGAGGCGAGCTCGGCCAGCCCGTCGCGCCCCGCGTGCCAGGGCAGTTCGGGGCAGCCCAGCCCCAGCTCCGCCGCCATGGCCTGCGCGACCGCCTCCGCCCGCGGCCCCAGCGCGGCGGAGGTGCCCGAGGCGCCGGCCAGCGAGATCACCAGCACCCGCGGCCGCAGCTCCGCCAGCCGCGCGCGGGCGCGCAGCAGCGGTGCGCCCCAGGCGGCGATGCGCGCGCCCAGCGTGGTGGGGGTGGCGATCTGGCCGCGGGTGCGCGCGGCCATCGGCAGCTCCGCCCAGCGCTCCGCCGCCTGGCCGAGCTGCGCCAGGATCGCGGCGAGGCGCGCGTCGGTCAGCTCCAGGAACGGGCGCAGGCGCAGGGCGAGCGCGGTGTCGACGATGTCCTGGCTGGTGGCGCCGTGGTGGATGAAGGCCGCGTGCTCGGGCGCGCCCATCGCGGCGCGGAACGCCTCGACGAAGGCCGGCGCGGTCACCCCGGTCGCGGCCGTCCCCGCGGCCAGCGCGCCGGGGTCGATCGCGACCTCGCGCGCGGCGCGGTGGATGGCGCGGGCCGCCGTCTCGGGGATCAGCCCCAGCTCTCCCTGCGCCTTGGCCAGCGCCCCCTCGGCCAGCAGCATCGCCCGGATCTCAGACGCGTCCGAGAACAGCCGCGCCGCCTGCGGGTCCGAGAGATGCTCGCGCAGCATCACGCTGTCGAAGGGAGAGGCGGTCATCGGCATCCTCCGCGGCCTTGAGAACTCGCGCGGACCATGCCCCTCGAGCCCCCCAAGCGCAACGCCGGCCGACGAAGAGCGACGATTCGGGCGGGTCAAGGCTCGCGAAGCGACCCCGCGCAGCGGGGCTCGGCCTTGACGCGCCCGGATCGTCGCGCACGCTCGCGAGAGGCCGGCCCCGCCGGCCTTCTCAGCAGAAAGCGAAAGATGCCCCCGCAGACCAGACCTCGCCCATCCAGGCGCCGTCCCCCGACCCGGTGCGCTGGGGTGGGCGGGCGGGAGGCGCGCCGGGTCGGGGGACCAACATCGCCCCCGCCCGAACGCCCGTCATTCCTGGAAGAGGCCTCAGCCCCCCGACGTCTCCGCCGCGATCTCGGAGGCCTTCTTGCGCCCGCGCTCGGTGGCCGACTTCAGCTGCCCGCAGGCCGCCATGATGTCCTGCCCCCGCGGCGTGCGCACCGGCGAGGCGTAGCCCGCCCGGTTCACGATCTCGGCGAAGCTCTCGATCCGGTCCCAGTCCGAACGCTCGTAGGGCGAGCCCGGCCAGGGGTTGAAGGGGATCAGGTTGATCTTCGCGGGGATCCCCGCGATCAGCTGCACCAGCCGCTTGGCGTCCGCGTCGCTGTCGTTCACGTCCTTGAGCATCACGTATTCGAACGTGATCCGCTCGGCGTTCGACAGGCGCGGATAGTCCCGGCAGGCCTGGAGCAGCGTGGCGAGGTTCCATTTGCGGTTGATCGGCACCAGCACGTCGCGCAGCTCGTCGCGCACCGCGTGGAGCGAGATCGCCAGCAGCGAGCCGATCTCCGCCCCCGCCCGCGCGATGTTGGGCACCACGCCGGAGGTCGAGAGGGTGATGCGGCGCCGCGAGATCGACAGCCCCTCGCCGTCCATCGCGATCTTCATCGCGTCGCGCACGCCCTCGAAATTGTAGAGCGGCTCGCCCATGCCCATCAGCACGATGTTCGACAGCAGGCGGCGCTCGGGCGGGCGCTGGCCGGCGACGGGCCATTCCTCGAGGTCGTCGCGGCAGACCAGGATCTGGGCCACGATCTCCTCGGCGGTCAGGTTGCGCACCAGCTTCTGGGTGCCGGTGTGGCAGAAGGTGCAGGTCAGCGTGCAGCCCACCTGGGAGGAGACGCACAGCGTGCCGCGATCCTCCTCGGGGATGTAGACCGCCTCGACCTCATGGCCCCCGGACAGGCGCAGCAGGTACTTGCGCGTGCCATCGTTGGAGATCTGGCGCGCCACGATCGCGGGGCGGTCGAGGCGGAAGTTCTCGGCCAGCTGCGCGCGGTAGCCCTTGGCGAGGTTGGTCATCTCGGCGAAGTCGGTGACCCCGCGCTGGTAGATCCACGACCACAGCTGTGCGGCGCGCATCTTCGCCTGGCCCTCGGGCGTGCCGGCCGCGATCAGCGCCTCGACCATCTGCGGACGGGTCAGGCCGACCAGCGGGCGCAGGCCCTCGGCCGCCTTCGGCGCGAAGCCGGGCGTGTCCTGGGTCAGCGGAACGGCGGGGGCCGCGCCCGAGGAAGCCTCGAGGGACGGGGCGGCGGCGCCGGCGGTCTGCGCGGGTGTCATGGCTCTCTCCGGGTCGGGTCGGACGCGGGGACCGCCGGTGCGGTCCGCGCGAAAGGCTGCGCCCCCCGCGAGGTGCGGAGGGCGCGCAGGCCGTCACATAGCATTTCCGCCGCGCCCGTCCAAGAGGGGCGCGCGCCGCCGCGTCATCCGCGCGCCCGAAGCGGCGCCTGCGCCCCGCCCCGCGGCCGCCGGGCCGCTCCCGGATCGCCGCCCGCAAGGGCGGCGCGCCTCACTTGCAGCGGGTCTGGGCCGAGGTCAGCGCGTCGGTGAAGCCCAGCAGCGAGAAGCGGTCGATCGTGGTGGTCCCGCGCGCGGAGACGCCCGTCAGGACCACCGCCGCGCCGGCCTTCATCGCGGTGATGATGTCGCCGTCGTCGTTGGGATAGGTCCAGGCGTTCTCGCCCTCGGTGAACAGCTCGAACTTCTTCGAGCCGATCTCCGCCTCGACGGTCGAGCCTTCCTTGAACGGATAGCCCGCGACCATCGCGATCTCGTTCTTCACGCCCTGACGGGGGCGCACGGCCACCGTCAGGTAGATGTCGCCCCGCTGGACCTGCACCGGCTTGCCGCCCCGCTTGGCCACCGAGCTCTGCGGCTGGGTGACGATCCAGCAGACCGGCCCCCCCGCGTCCGCGGTGAAAACGGACCAGTCCCGGAACGCCTCGACCCGGTTGGTGGACTGCTGCGCGGCCGCCTGGACCGGCGCCGTCTGCACCGCCGCCAGGGCCAGCGCCACAGCCGCAAGCCGCGCGCCGATGCGCTTCATGCCCGCGCGTTTCGCCTCAGCCTTCATGCTCGCCTCGATTCGCCTGCAATCGCCGTTCTGCCTGCTTCCGTCGGCGAGCCCTTGCGGCGACGTCCCGAGACGGCCGCGGGGGCGGCCGTGCTCTCCTGTCGCCGGCGGGCGCGTCCGCCGGTTCGCGCGCCGGTCTTTCCTGCCGACGCGATGCGGCCTAATCTAGACGCAAATCGGGCGACGGCGCCACCCCGCCGCGCCCGCCCGCGCATCATGACGCCGGTCCGCCGCACCCAGCGGGGGCCGGCGCCGCCGACACAGACCTTTCACGACGGACCCAGCCCGACTTCATGCCCGACGCGCCGCGCCCAGACACGCCCGACGACCGCGCCGGCGGAGCGGGCCCGGAGGGCGCCGCTGCGGAAGGCGGCGCGCTCACCGACGCCGAGCTGCTCGCCCGCCTCGCCGCCGCCGACGACCGCGCCGCCTTCGCCGAGATCTTCGCCCGCTACGCCGGGCGCATCCGCGCCTTCCTGCTGCGCGGCGGCGCCCATCCCGACGTGGTCGAGGAGGCGACGCAGGATGTCTTCGTCTCGGTCTGGCGGCGCGCCTCGACCTACGATCCCGCCAAGGCGGGGGTGGCGACCTGGATCTACGCCATCGCGCGCAACCGGCGCATCGACCTGCTGCGCCGGCAGGCGCGCCCGGCGCCCGATCCCAACGACCCCCTGTTCCAGCCCGACCCGCCCGAGGATCCCGCCCGCGCCGCCGCCGCCGCCGACCGCGACGCCCGCGTGCGCGCGGCGCTCGAGAGCCTGGGCAAGGAACAGCTTGAAGCGGTGCGCCTGACCTTTTACGCGGGCCTCACCCAGGCCGAGATCGCCCAGGCGACCGGGGCGCCGCTGGGGACCGTGAAGTCCCGCCTGCGCCTCGCCTTCGCGCGGCTGCGAGAGGCGCTGGGCGACGACTTCTCGGTGGAGCTGAACGAATGACCGACCCCGCCCCCGCCGCCCCCTCGGCGACCGCCGTGACCGCGCCCGCGCAGGTGGACGCCGCCGCGCCCGACTTCTCGCAGATCCTGGTCGAGACGGTCCGCGGCGGCATGATCGAAAGCGTTCACCGCGGCGTGATCGCGATCTGCACCCCCTCGGGCGAGGTGGTCGAGGCCTGGGGGGATCCGTCCCGCGTCGTCTACCCCCGCTCGTCGTGCAAGATGCTCCAGGCCCTGCCCCTGGTCGAAAGCGGCGCCGCCGCCGCCGCGGGCCTGGGCACGGAGCAGCTGGCGCTCGCCTGCGCCTCGCACAACGGGGCGGCGATCCACACCACCCGCGTCGCCGCCTGGCTCTCGGAGCTGGGCCTGGGCGAGCCCGACCTGCGCTGCGGCCCCCAGGTCCCCGACGACCGCGAGGCGCGCGAGGGGCTGATCCGCGCCTGCACGTGCCCCGACCAGACGCACAACAACTGCTCGGGCAAGCACGCGGGCTTCCTGACGCTGAACCGACATCTCGGGGCTGGCTCGGAATACCACGAGGTCGACCACCCCGTGCAGAAGGCTGCGCGCGAGGCGATCGCCGAGATGACGGGCGACCCGGACCTCGGCTACGGGATCGACGGCTGCTCGGCCCCCAACTTCGCGACCACGCTGAAGGGCTTCGCCGCGTCGCTCGCCCGCATGGCCCGCCCGCAGGGGCTGGGCCGCGCGCGGGAGGCCGCGGCGACCGCGCTGGTCGAGGCGATGATGGCGCATCCCGACCTCGTCGCCGGCGAGGGCAGGGCCTGCACGGGCATGATGCGCGCGCTGGGCGGCCAGGGCGCGATCAAGACCGGGGCCGAGGGCGTCTTCGGCGCGATTCTCCCCGGGCTGGGCCTCGGCGTGGCGGTGAAGATCGACGACGGCGGCACCCGCGCCTCGGAATGCGCCATGGCCGCGATCCTGGTCCGGCTGGGCCTGGTCGAGGCGGGGCATCCCGAGATCGCGCGCCGCCTGAACCCGCCCCAGGTCAACCGCCGCGGCCTGGCGGTGGGCGAGATCCGCCCCGCCGCCGCGCTGCGCTGAACGCGGGGCCGCGGAGGCGTCCCGTTGCGGGACGTCCGGTTCAAAATTCGGTAACCAAAATCAGGGGTTGGCGGGCGATTCCGTCAACTCCGCTTTCATTCTCGCCGCGCTATCCCCTGCCTCGGTGAGGTGGAAACGGCCGGTCGCGACGCCCGGCCCCGGAATGGGAGCAGCACCATGAGCACCGTGACCCGACTGGCCCCGCGGCGGACCGAGGCGGCCCTGGACCTGGAGGCCCTGAAGGCGCTGGAAGCCGCGCTCGGCCCCGACGAATGCGCCGAGCTGGTGGACGACGGCCTGCTGGAGGCGACCGACCGGCTGGTCGCGATCGAGCGCGCGCTGGAGGAGGAGTCCTGGACCCGCCTCGGCCGTCTCGCCCGCGAGCTGGCCGCCATCGCGCCCCGCATCGGCCTGACCGCGCTGGCCCTGCAGGCCGAGTCGCTCGAGGACTGCTGCCAGTGCCTCGACCGCACCGCCGCCCATGCCGTGGGCCAGCGCCTGCTGCGCTGCGGAGAGGCCGCGCTCTCGGCCAGCCTCCTGCGCCCCGCCGGCTGACCCGCCGGCCCTCGATCTCCGAGAACGCCTGACCGCGGCGCGCCGATCATGTCGGCGCGCCCGTCGCTTTTCGGCCCGCCGCCCCGAGCCGAACCTCGGCCGTCCCGCAACCGGAGGCAGGCGCCGCGGCCGCCGTCGCGCCCGGCGCGACGGGTCCGCCCGCGGCGCGGGGCGAGGGCGGCGCCTGGCGCGAGGGTTTCGGGACGCCGCCGCCGCGCGATCCTCCGGCGGCGCGAGTCAGGCTCGGCCGGGGCCGCAGCCCCTCTGGCTTCAGCCGCCGTTGATCTTCCGGCGCAGCTTGGCCATGCCCGCCAGCCAGCGGTCGTAGTTCGAGGCCTTGTTGGCCATGTAGTCGCGCACCTGGGCGTGGGGCAGGATCAGGAAGCTCTCGGCCTCCAGCCCTTCGATCACGCTCTGGGCCACGTCCTCTGGGGTCAGCACCCCGTCGACGCCCTGCGCGCCGCCCTCGAGCCCGCGCAGCATCTCGGTGTCCACCCCCTGCGGGCAAAGCACCGCGACCCGGATCCCGTCGTCGCGGTGGGTGATCGCCAGCGCCTCGGCGAAGCCGATCGCGGCATGCTTGGTGGTGGCGTAGACCGCCCCGTCGATCTGGCTGAGCAGACCCGCGGCCGAGACGGTGTGCAGAAACCACCCGCCGCCCCGCTCCGCCATCTTCGGCGTCAGCAGCCGGGCCGCGCGGACATGGGCCATCACGTTCACGTCCCAGCCCTTCTGCCAGGCCGAGTCGGGAGAGCTGCCCACCTGCCCCAGCACCGGGTCCGCCCAGCCCACGCCGGCGTTCGAGCACCACAGGCCCACCGGCCCCGCCTCGGCCTCGGCGAACGCGACCAGCGCCTCCAGCCGGGCGGGGTCGGAGACGTCGCAGGCGAAGCCCAGGCCGCCGATCTCGGCCGCCACCCGCTCGGTCCGCGCGGGGTCGAGGTCGGAGACCACCACCTTCGCCGCCCCTTCGGCGGCGAAGCGGCGCGCCAGCCCCTCACCGATGCCGCCGCCCGCGCCCGTCACCACCACGACCTTGCCCGCGACCTTCATGCCCGCGTCTCTCCCATCTCTCCGCCGGCGTTGCGCCCAGCGGTTCCAGCGCCCTTTGCACCGGATCGGGGCGCCCGAGGCAAGGGCCGCGGCCCTCAGTCTCCGGCGCGCGGCCGCTCGCCCGAGAGGAAGCCGCGCATCCCCGCCAGCCGCCCGCCGACGACGTCGAGGAACGCCCGCACCCGCGGGGCGCGGCGCAGGTCGGGATGGGTCAGCAGCCACAGGCCGGCGGCGAGCTCCGGCTCCGGCGAGCCCAGGCGGCGCAGGTCCAGCCGCGCGTCGCCCACGAAGCAGGGCAGGTAGCCGACGCCGGCCCCCTGCCCGATCGCCTCGGCCATCGCGATCACCGAGTTCACCCGCCAGGCCGCCTCGCCCCTCGGCGCCCGCGCCCGCGTCAGCGCCGCCGACGGCAGGTCCGCAAGCTCGTCGGACGGCCCCACCCAGGGGCCGGCGGCCGCGGCCAGCGGCGCGTCGACGGCGGCGTAGAGCGCCCAGCCCAGGCCCGCCACGCGCCGCCCCACCAGCGTCTCGGGCGGGCGGTCGGTGGCGCGCACCGCCACGTCCGCATCCCGGCGCGAGAGGTTGAGCGAGCGGTTGCCCAGCGCCAGCTCCAGCCGCACCTCGGGGTAGTCGCGCCGGAAGTCCGCCAACAGCGGGGTCAGCAGCGCCTGCAGCAGCGCGTCGGAGGTGGCGATGCGCAGGTCGCCCGCCGGCGCGATCTCCCGCTTCTCGATGCGCGAGGCGAAGGCGGCGGCGCCCTCGGCCATGGCCTCGGCGGCGGCGACCATCTCCTCGCCCGCGGGCGTCGCCACGTAGCCCTCCCGCCCCCGCTCGAACAGGGGCGCGCCGACGGCCTCCTCGATGCGGGCGAGGCGGCGGAAGACGGTGGAGTGGCTCAGCTCCAGCCGGCGGGCGGCGGCGGGCAGGCTCCCGGTCTCGGCCACCGCGCCGACCAGGCGGAAATCCTCCCACGACAGCGAGGTCATAAGGTCCGGCAAAGGGGTCGCTCCGGCCGGGAACAGGTTTCAAAGATGAACACGAACACTGCAGATTCGCCAAGGCGACATTGCATGGATGCAATGAGGCGCGGCTTCATCGTGAAACATCCCCGGCCTATCTTTGCGTCAACCCGAGGCGTCGCCTCGTTCCGCCCCAGCAACCGGAGACCGATCATGACCGCGCACCCCCTGCACCACGTCACCGCCGTCGCGGGGAACGCGCGGCGCAACCTCGACGTCTACACCCGCGTCCTGGGGCTGCGGCTGGTGAAGAAGACGGTCAATTTCGACGACCCCTCCGCCTACCACTTCTATTACGGCGACGAGGCCGGGGCCCCCGGCTCGATCCTCACCTTCTTCCCGTGGGAGCAGGCCGCCCCCGGCCGCCTGGGCGCGGGCGAGACGCAGGAGACGCTGTTCCGCGTGCCCGCCGGCGCGACCGAGTGGTGGGCGCAGCGGCTGGAGGACGCGGGCCTCGACGTCTGCGCGCCCGAGACCCGCTTCGGCGAGACGATCCTGCCCTTCCGCGATCCCGACGGCATGCGCCTGGCGCTGGTCGAGGTCGCGGGCGCCGGGGACGAGCCCGCCTGGGCGGCCTCGGACATTCCCGCCGAAATGGCGATCCGCGGCATGCACGGCGTGCGCCTGCTGCTGCGCGCCGTCGCCCCGACGGCCGCGATCCTGCGCGACGTCTTCGGCTTCGCCGAGACCGGTCGCGACGGGCCGGTGGTGCGGATGGAGGCGGTGGACGGCCCATACGGCTCGGTGATCGAGCTGGTGGAGGCGCCCGGCTCGATGCCCGCCCGCATGGGCCGCGGCTCGGTCCACCACATCGCCTTCCGCGCCCGCGACGACGCCGAGCAGGCGGCGATGGCCGAGGCGCTGACCCGCGACCACCGCATGCAGGTCACCGACCAGCGGGACCGGAACTACTTCCGCTCGGTCTATTTCCGCGAGCCGGGGGGCGTCCTGTTCGAGATCGCGACCGACGCGCCCGGCTTCGCGGTGGACGAGCCCGCGGAGGCCCTGGGCCAGGCGCTGAAGCTGCCCGCCCAGTACGAGAAGCACCGCGCCGAGATCGAGCGCATCCTGCCCGCGCTCGGCTGATCCCGGACCGCGCCCGCCGCGGAAAGATCCCTCGGAAACGAAAACCGCCCGCCCCGGTCCCCCGGGGCGGGCGGCGTCGTTTCAGGCCGGACGGCCGGCGGTCAGTTGCCCAGCGTCGCCGGCAGGAACAGCACGATCCCCGGGAAGGCGGCCAGCAGGGCCATGACCAGAAGGTCCATGACCAGGAACCAGAACACGCCGCGGAAGATCTGCGTGGTCGAGACCAGGTTGCCGACCACGCCCTTGATCACGAACACGTTCATCCCGATCGGCGGGGTGATCATGCCGATCTCCAGCAGCTTGCACAGCAGCACGCCGAACCACACCAGGCTCCAGCCCGCGTCGCCCACGATCGGCAGAACGATCGGCAGGGTCAGCAGCATCGCGCCCAGCGGCTCGAGGAACATGCCCATCAGCAGGTAGATCAGGATGATGCCCACCAGCAGCATGAACGGCGAGGCGCCGATCGAGAGCACCGACTCCGAGATGTAGTCGCCCGCGCCCGACAGGGTCAGGAACCGCGTCAGCAGCGTGGCGCCGATGGCGATCACGATCAGGGCGGCGGTGGCGGTCACCGTCTCCTCGCCGGCCTTGCGGAACCGCTCCCAGCTCAGCTGGCCCTGGACCGCGGCCACGATGCAGGCGAGGAACGCGCCGATGGCGCCGGCCTCGGTGGGGGTGAAGACGCCGCCGAACAGGCCCCCGAAGATGCCGACCATCACCAGCAGGATCGGCCAGGTGCCCTTCAGCGCCGCGATCTTCTCCGACATCGGCTCGGCGCCGGTGTAGGGCGGCGCGAGGTTCGGGTTCAGCTTCACGCGGATCAGGACCACGATCACGTAGCCGATGCCCGAGATGATGCCCGCCGAGATGCCGCCCAGGAACAGGTCCGAGATCGGCTGCTGGGAGATCACGCCGTAGAGGATCAGGATGATCGAGGGCGGGATCAGCGCGCCGATGGTGCCCGCGACGGCGACCGTGCCCGTGGCGAGCTCGGCGTCGTACTTCTGCTTCATCATCTCCGGGACGGCGATGCGCCCCATCGCGGCCGAGCAGGCGATGGACGAGCCCGAGACCGCCGCGAAGCCGGCCGAGCCGAAGATCGCCGCGATCGCGAGACCGCCCGGCAGCGCCGCCGTCCAGACCTTGGCCGCGTGGAACATCCCCTTGGTCAGGTTCGTGTGGTAGCAGATGAATCCCAGCATCAGGAACATCGGCACCGAACTCAGCACCCAGTTCGCCGCGAACTGGTAGGGCATCACCGCCAGCGCGCCCCAGGCGACCCGCCAGCTCATCAGGTACCACAGGCCGCCGAAGCTGACCGCGATCAGCGAGAAGCCGATCGGAACCCGAAGGGCGATCAGGAAGAACAGGATCCCAAGGCCGGCGAGGCCGATTTCGACTTCACTCATTGAAGGCCTCCGGGTCGGGCTTGGAGAGCGCAAAGGGGCGGCCGGTCACGGTGCAGATCAGCTTCCAGAAGGAAACGAGCACCATCAGCCCGCACCCCAGCGGCACCGCGTAGTAGGAGGGCCAGATCGGGATCGTCACGATCCCCTGCTGCAGGGCCGCGCCCGAGCGCATCTTGGCGTCGGCCTCGATCCACCCGCGCACCGTCAGCAGCGAGAACGCGACCACCGCGACGATCGAGGCGAACGCGGTCAGCGACGGCTGGATGCCCCGGGGCAGCAGGTCGGAGACCACCTCGACCGAGATGTTCGCGTCACGCCCCTCGGACACCGCGAGCGCGCCGAAGGCCAGGATCACCATGTAGTAGTTCGACACGATGGTGATCGTGCCCTCCACCGGCATGTTGAACAGGAACCGCCCGAGGACGTCGCACACGATGTGCACCATCATGAAGACGACGCACGCGAGGCCCACCAGCCCCGCCAACGCCACCAGTTTCGTCAGGATCCATTCGATCCACTTCATCGGCCACCCCGCCGTCAGAGATTGAAATTCAGGAACCCGCGCGCCGGCCGCTCCCCGGCGCGCGGTCCTATCGGGTCACTGTCCGTAGCTGGCCACGTCGATCTTCGAGTGCAGCTCGTCCCAATAGATCTGGGTGAGCTGCGCCTCGGTCTCGACCTCGGCGGTCAGCTTCGACCACTTGGCCATCAGCTCGCGCATCTTGGCGAGCTTGGCGTCCGTGTCCTTCAGCCCGAAGCGGTCGGCGTAGGAGGCGCCCAGGGCCGCCGCGTCCTCGGCGATCCAGCTGCGGGTGCGCTCCATCAGCTCGTCGGAGGGCTTGTGGATCGTCACGCCCTTCTCGCGGGCCATCTCCATGTTCTCGTTGCCGGTCTCGTAGTAGGAGAACACGCCCCGGCCCGACAGCGCCGCCGAGGCCTTGAGCAGCGCGAGCTTGTTCTCGGGGCTCATCTCCTGCCAGCGGTCGCGGTTCATGTGCGCCACGCCCGACACGAACGAGGCGCCGGGCACGCCCGGGGTCATGTCGGTGACCACGTCGATGAAGCCGAAGTTGGTGAGCTCGGGCGCCGAGGCCGCGACGCAGTCGACCACGCCCTGGCTCAGCCCCTCGAACGTCTCGTTGATCGACATCGAGACCGGGGTCGCCCCCATCGCGGTCGCCCAGCGCGCCCAGAAGGCGCCGCCCGCACGCACGCGCAGCCCCTCGAGGTCAGCGATCGTCTCGACGGGCTTGGTGCACTGCAGGAAGTAGGACTGCGAGCCCGAGCCGGTCAGGTAGACGTGGTTCTGGGCCTCGAGCTCCGTCTGGCAGTCGGGGCAGTTGAAGAAAAAATACTCCATCAGCGCGCCGTTGAAGGCCATCACGTTGCGCGCCGGATCGCCGTCCTGGAGCTCGGCCAGCGAGGCGAGCTCGGTGGCGTAGTTCATCTCCGGAAACTCGGTGATGAAATAGGGGGTCAGGACCGTGGTCAGGTCCGCCACGCCGTCGCGCACGCCCGAGGTCGACTCGAGGAAGTTCAGCAGCGACAGCGGGTAGACCTTCACCTGAAGGTCGCCGCCCGACTCCTCGCCCGCCACGTCGGCGAAATGCTGGGTCGAGGCCTCGGCCGAGGTGCCCGGAGGCCAGCCGATGGCGAAGCGCAGGCTCTCGGTCGCCTGAACGCCGGTGGGGACCAAGCCCGCAACCGAAGCGGAAATCGCAATGACCGCGGCGCCCGCGGCCGGTTTCCAACTATTCATGATCATATCTCCCTGGGGTCTGCCCGCTTCGATGCGAGGTCTTTGATTGGCCGTCGCCGGCGGGTCGTTTCTTGTCCGCTTTAACGCGGGGCTCCCCCGTCTTGCGCGGGGCGAGAGGGGGAAGCCGGCCCGGGGGTCGCCCGGGCCGGTCCGGCGTCACTGCCCGTAGGCGTTGACGTCGATCTTGGAGTAGGCGTTCTGCCACAGCACCTCGGCGAGCGCATCGCGGTCGTCGACGCCCTCCATGCGGGGCATCCACTCGTCGACCAGGGCGCGCAGACGCTCGAGCTTGCCCTTGGCGTCCTTGATGCCGAAGCGCTCCTCGTAGGAGGCGGCCAGCGCGTCGAGGTCGGCGGCGATCCACTCGCGGCTCTTGGCCAGCAGCGCCTCGTCGGCCTGGTGGATCTTGATGCCCTGCGCGGGGGCCTTGTTCTCGACGTTCTCACGACCGTCGTGGAAGTAGGCCATGATCCCGTCGCCCGAGATCGCCGCGGCCGCGTGCATCACGTGCTTGCGGTTCTCCTCGGACAGCGAGTTCCAGGTGTCGAGGTTCATGTCCGCGATCGCGAAGGCGAAGGACGAGCCGGGCACGCCGACGGTCACGTCCGAGATCACGTCGATGAAGCCGAACTGGGTCATGTCGCCGGGGTTCGAGGCGGTGCAGTCCAGGATGCCCTGGTTCAGGCCCTCGAAGGTCTCGTTGATCGACATGGTCACCGGGGTCGCCCCCATGCCCGTCAGCCAGCGCGACCACCAGGCGCCGCCGGCGCGCACGCGCAGGCCCTGCAGGTCCTCGTAGGAGGAGACCGGCTTCATGCACTGGAGCACGTAGGACGAGGTGCCCAGGCCCGCCAGGAACACCTGGTTCTGGGCCTTCGCCTCGGCCTGGCACTCGGGGCAGTGCAGGGCCACGTACTCGATCATCGCGCCCAGGTAGGCCAGCGTCGCCTGCTGGCGGTCGCCCTCGATCAGCTCGGACATCGAGGCGGCCTCGGCGATGAGGTTCGTCTCGGGATACTCCGACAGGAAGTAGGGCCACAGCACCGTGGCGATGTCGGCGATGCCGTCGCGGATGCCGTTGTTGGACTCGAGCAGGTTGAGCAGCGACAGCGGGTAGACCTTCACGGTCACGTCGCCGTTCGAATACTCCTCGAGCTTGGTCTTGAAGTGGTTGGCGGCCTTGTCGCCCAGCGAGTTCGGCGGCGAGCCCACGGCGAAGCGCAGCTCGGTCGCGTCCGCGGGGGCGGCGGCGCCCAGCGTCGCGGACAGAGCGAAGGCGCCCAGAGCGGCGGCCTTGATGACCTTCTTCATCGGTTTCTTCCTCCCTTGGTGACGCACCCCGCCCGCTTCTTCGCGTCGGGCGGGGCGCAGGCTCAGACGATCACTGACCGTAGGTGGACAGGTCCAGCTTGGTCATGATCTCGTTGAAGTAGATGTCGGCCAGCGCGTCGGCGTCCGCGACGCCCTCGGTCAGGCCGTTCCACTTGTCGATCAGCTGCTTCATCTGCTCGACCTTGGCGTCGCCGTCCTTCAGGCCGAACTTCTCGGTGTAGTTGGCGACCACGGTGGCGGCGTCCGACTCGGTGTGGGCGCGGCTCTTGGCCATCAGCTCGGGGCCGGCCTGCTTCACCGGAATGCCGCGCTTCTCGGCCTCGGCGATGCCGTGCTGGGACTCGCCGATGTAGGTGAAGGTGATCCCCGCCGCGAGCGCCGCGCCCGCCTTGAGGAGCGCCGTCTTCTCGGTCTCGGAGGCGTCGAGCCAGACGTCCTTGTTGATCACCGCGGTGGCCGAGGGGAACTGCGAGCCCGGCGCGCCGGTGGTCACGAACTTGGCGACGTCGATGAAGCCGAAGTTGAACAGCTCCGGGTTCGACGAGGCCGAGCAGTCCAGGACGCCCTGGTTCAGGCCCTCGAAGGTCTCGTTGATCGACATCGACACCGGGGTCGCGCCCATGGCCGAGGCCCAGCGCGCCCACCAGGCGCCGCCCGCGCGGATGCGCGCGCCCTGAAGCTGCTCGAGGGTGTTGACCTCCTTGTTGCAGATCAGGTGGTAGCGGGTCGAGGAGCCGCCGCCCAGGAACACGGAGTTGTTCTTGGAGAACTCGTCCATGCACTCGGGGCAGTTGAGCATCGCCCATTCCATGAAGGCGCCGGCGTAGACGATGCCCACGCGGTCGCCGTCCTCGACCACCAGGTCGGTCAGCGCGGCGAGCTCGGTGCCGAAGTTCGAGATCGGGAAATCGGACAGGAAGTAGGGCAGCAGGATCGTGGTCAGATCCGCGATGCCGTCGCGCACGCCGGTCGTCGACTCGAGGAAGTTGAGCAGCGACAGCGGGTAGACCTTGGCGGTCATCTCGCCGCCGGTCTCGGCCGAGAGGACCTCGCCGAAGGTCTCGAAGGTACGCGAGGTGTTGGTGTTCGGCGGCCAGCCGATCGCGAAGCGCAGCTCCTCGGCCGAGGCCGTGGTGGGCAGCGCGGTCGAGGCCAGCAGCGTGGCCGCGGCGCCGGCGAAGCCGGCGAGCTTGGTGGTGCGTCGGGTCATAAGACTCCTCCCTGTAGACGTCTTTCCGGACGGCGCGCCGTCCGGTCTCCCCAGACCCGATGACGGGCCCCTCCCCCGCCCGGGCGCGTCGGACGCGCCGGCCGGGGGCCGTACCGCTTCGCCGCCGGACCCGCGTGGCAGGGTCCGGCGGCGAAGACGTTCACTCGGCCGCGTGGGCCTTGGTCTCGATGTAGGCGGCCTGGCTGCGCGGCGTGGGCGCGGGGATCTTCCCCTTGCGCGGCCCGATGTAGCCGAACAGGTAGGCGGCCACCTTGCGCATCTGGATCTCCTCCGACCCCTCGGTGATCCGGTAGCGGCGGTGGTGGCGATAGATGTGCTCGAACGGCTTGTGGCGGCTGTAGCCGATGCCCCCGTGCACCTGCATGGCGCGGTCGGCGGCCTCGCAGCACAGCCGGTTCGCGTAGTAGTTGCACATCGATACCTTGTCCGACATGGTCTTCTCGACCTCCGGATGGGGCATCTGGTCCATTTCCCACGCCGTCTTGCGGATCAGCTGGCGCAGCATCTCGGCCTGGGTCGCGAGCTCGACCAGCGGGAACTGGATCCCCTGGTTGCGCGCCAGCTCCTGCCCGAAGGGCTTGCGGTGGCGGGCGTAGCGGACCGATTCCTCGATGCAGTAGACCGCGGCGCCGAGCGAGCTGGCCGCCTGGCGGATGCGGTTCTCATGCACGAAGGCCTGGGCGAGCGCGAGGCCGTTGTCGATCGGGCCGAACACCGCCTCCTCCGGCACCCACAGGTCGTTGATCGACAGGCGCGGGTGGTCGGTGGGCATGTTGAAGGTCCACAGGAACTCCTCGTTCCGGATGCCCTCCAGCGAGGTGTCGACCAGGAACGCGGTCAGCCCCTTGGCGTCGCCCGGCTGCCCCTCGCGGCGCGCGAAGAGGATGCAGTGGGTGGCCTCGTGCATGCCGGTGATCCACTGCTTCTCGCCGTCGATCCGGTAGCCCTTCTTGCCGTTGCGCTCCTCGGGGACCGCGCGGGTCTCCATGTGCGTGGCGTCCGAGCCGTGGCCGGCCTCGGTCAGGCCGAAGGCCAGCCGATAGGTGCCGTCCAGCACGCCGTTGATGAACTTCTCCTTCTGCTCCGGCGTGCCGAAGTCGCGCAGCATGATGATGGTGGGGAAATTGCCCACCACCGAATGCTCGGTCTGAAGGTCGTTGAAGAGCCCGAGGCCCTTGGAGGCGAGATGCTCGCGGATCACGGCCATGGCGAGGTTCGAGCCCTCGTCCCCGCCGAACTCCTTGGGCAGGCAGAAGCGGTAGAAGCCGGCCTCGTCGGCCATCTTCTTGGCCTTCTTCATCAGCGCTTCCCACTCGGGGCGCGGCAGGCCGCCGTTGTCGAAGTCGGTGCGCGCCCACTCGCGGCGGTGATCGAAGAACCGCTCGTTGTCGTCCTGGGCCTGCAGCGGCTTGATCTTCTCGTCGATGAACGCGTCGAGGCGCGCGATATAGTCCTGCAGCTCCTGGGGTACCGAGAAATCCATGACGTCTCCTCCGGGGTCAGCCTTCCGCCGCTCGGGCGCGGCGGTAGGGGGCGAACCGGGGCTGGTCTACGGCCAGCTTGTCCATCGTGGTTCGCCACAGATGGTCGGCGAGTCCGGGGGTGGCGAGATCCATCTCCCCCTCGCGGACCTTGGCGGCCAGGTCGGCCGTAAGATCGTCCAGATCGCCGTCGCGGCCGAGGATCCCGGCCAGGCGGGCGCGTTCGGCCTCGCGCTCGGCGCTCGCCATGATCTGGCGGCGCACCATCTCCACCGCGTTGGCGGCGACGCGGGCGTCGAAGCTTTCGCGCGGGGGCAGGTTCGGCGCGGCCTCCTCCTTGAGGAAACGGGCGACGGCGCCGAGCAGGTCCTCGGCGGCGGGATACTCGCGCATCAGATCTCCCTCCCGGTCAGGTCGGCCAGCAGCAGCAGCTCGATCTCCGAGGCGCGGCGCGCGATCACGTGGCGCTCGACCGAGGCGTCGGCGCCGGCGCGGATCCAGCCGCCCATCCACTCGATGATCACGCCCCAGCGCAGGTTGCCCGCGACCTCCCACCAGCGCGCGGCATGGCGGTCGACCCAGCCGCCGCCGGCGGCCTCGTAGGCCTCCCACAGGTCCTCGCGCGGGCCGATGCCGCCCACGGGCTGTTCGCCCCCGAAGCGCCAGGAGCCGACGCAGAGCCAGGCGAGATCGGCGTGCGGGTCGCCGATGTGGCAGCCCTCCCAGTCGAGCACGGCGTTCACGCCGGTCTCGTCCATCATCAGGTTGCCCAGCCGGAAATCGCCGTGGCACAGGCGCAGCGGCGGCGTCTCGGGCATGTTCTCGCGCAGCCAGCGCAGGGCGAGCTCGAAGACCGGGCGGTCCTGGCCGAACTCGGCATGGTCGTCGACCATCTTCTTGAGCGTGCTCTCGGCCGTGCGGGTCTCGAGCTTCAGCTCGCCGGGGTCGATGGCGTGGATCGCGGCGAGGATCCGGCCGCACTGCGGGGCGAACTTCTCCCGCGCGGCCTCGAGCTTGGGGTCCTTGAGGATCTTGGGCCCGATGGTCTCGCCCTCGACCCGCGTCATGACGAAGCCTTCGCCCGCGCCCTCGGACGGGGCGAGGACGTGCAGCACCCGCGGCTCGGGCACGCCGCGGGCGGCGGCGAGGCGGATCATCGCCGCCTCGGTCGCCAGCGGCAGGTCCTCCTTGCCCGGACGGGCCTGGTCGGGACGGCGGCGCAGGATCAGGTCGCGGGGCTCGGAGCCGGTCAGGCGGAAGGCCCAGGTCTCCTGGCTGGCGCCGCCCGAAAGCCGCACGAGATCCGCGACGCCGGTCGCGCCGGGGACGAGGCGGGGGGCGAGCCGGGTCAGGGCCTCGGCCAGCGCCGCCTCGGGCGACGTCTCGGCCGGGACGGTCCCGGTCGCCGCGCTCACCGCCGCGGGCGCACGGCGGTCCGCGCGCGTCTGGTCGCCGAAACGGCCATGAATCTCCTCCCGTTCGACCGGGGCTGGACGCCCCTGTTGGTCATTGAACGCCGATCCCGTCGGGGAGTTCGGCGAAGACTTAACTAACCAATTAATCAGGCGCCGTAAACCCGGTTCGAGGGGCCCGCGGCGCTCGTGGCGATTGACCTTCGGCGCGCCCGGGCGGACGGTGACGGCGACCTGCGCCGGACTTGCGCAGGCGCAGGCCGACACAGGGGAGAACGGCGCAATGACGGAGCTTTGGCGGGCCTCGGCGACCACGATCGCGGCGCGGGTGCGCTCGCGCGACACCTCGGCGCGGGAGGAGTGCGAGGCCGCGATCGCGCGGATGCGGGCGGTGAACCCGGCCCTGAACGCGGTGGTGGACGAGACCGCCGAGGCGGCGCTTGCCGAGGCCGACGCGGTCGACGCGGCGCTGGCGCGGGGCGAGGACGTGGGGCCGATGGCCGGCGTGCCCGTGACGGTGAAGATCAACGTCGACTACGCCGGCCGGCCCACCACCAACGGGCTGAAGACCCAGGCCGACCTGATCGCGCCCGAGGACAGCCCGGTGGTCAGCAACTTCCGCCGCGCGGGCGCAGTGGTGATCGGGCGCACCAACACGCCGGCCTTCTCGCTGCGCTGGTTCTGCCGCAACTCGCTGCACGGGCAGACGCTGAACCCGCATGACGCCTCGATCACGCCGGGCGGCTCCTCGGGGGGCGCGGGCTCGGCGGTGGCGGCGGGCATCGGGGCGGTGGCGCACGGCACCGACATCGCCGGCTCGATCCGCTATCCGGCCTATGCGAACGGGGTCCACGGGCTGCGTCCGACGACGGGGCGGGTCGCGGCGGCGAACCTGTCGGGCGCCGACCGCACGATGGGCGCGCAGCTGACCGCGGTGTCGGGTCCGCTGGCCCGCCGGATCGCGGACCTGCGCACCTCGCTCGCGGTCATGTCCATGGAAGACTTGAGGGATCCCTGGCGGATGCCGGCCCCGCTGGACGGCCCGCCGGTCCCGCGCAAGGCGGCGATGTGCGTGGCGCCGGACGGGATGAAGGTCGCCCCCGAGGTGGAGGCGGCGGTGGTCTCGGCCGCCGCGGCGCTCGCCGAGGCGGGGGTCGAGGTCGAGGAGGTCCCCCTGCCCCCGCTGCGCGAGACGGCGCGGCTGAACATCGAGCTGTGGATGGCCGACTTCGGGTCCGCCGGCGTGCCCAAGCTGCTGGCCGAGGGCGACCCGGACGCGAGCTTCGTGGCCGAGCAGATGATGCGCATCGCCGGCCCCAACGCCGACGCGATGGCCGCCCTGCAGCGCCGCCTGGGCCTGCTGCGGGAGTGGCAGCTGTTCCTCCAGGACTGGCCGATCGTGCTGCTGCCGGTCTCGGGCGAGGCGCCCTTCGCCAACAACTCCGACGTGGCGAGCCCGGAGGATTTCGAGCGGATCTACGAGGCCCAGATGCTCCAGGTCGGCCTGCCCGCCCTGGGCCTGCCGGCGCTGGCGGTGGCGACGGGAACGCCCGGCCGGCCGATGGGCGTGCAGCTGGTCGGGCCCCGGTTCCGGGAGGACCTGCTGCTGGACGCCGGCGCGATCATCGAGGCCGCGCACCCGCCCATCCAGCCGGTCGACCCGTTCGTGGTCGGCTGAGGGCGTCCGCGCCGAAGCCTGCGCCGGGCGGCGAGGCCGCCCGGCGAACAAATCAAATCGGTTGATTTAAGATCGTCCCGTTTTGGGACAGCACGCGGCTCCCGGGCGCCCCACCGCGCCGCGGCGCGCCCCGGATCGGGCCGCCGGCGCGGCGGGGGTGCGGCGCCCGCCTGCGGGGGCGCGGCGCCTCGCGTCTTGCGTCGGGGGGGCGGAACGTTCAACCATGCGGTTAATAAGGACCCGGGACGGCCCAACGCGGCCGCCGACGACTCGCCGGGCCGGGAGGAGATCGCCATGCCCACGCCCCTGCGCGACGCGCGCACCCAGATCATCAATCCGTTCGCCGGACGCGACGTCAACTGGCTGCTGGACTACCGCGCCGAGACCCGCGCCGCGCATCCCTTCCTGGTGTGGGAGCCCTTCGACGGCCCGCGCCGCACCTGGACCTACGCCCAGTTCCGCCACGACGTGCTGCGCGTCGCGGCCGGCCTGCACGCGCGCGGCGTGAAGGCGGGCGAGGCGGTGATCGTGCACCTCGACAACTCGCCGGAGATGGAGCTGTGCTGGTTCGCCTGCCAGCGCATCGGGGCGATCGTGGTGACGACCAACACCCGCTCCTCGGCCGACGAGCTGGAGTATTTCGCCGACAACTCGGGCGCCGTCGCGGCGATCACCCAGCCGGAGCTGGCGGAGCTGGTGGCGGGCGCCTGCAAGCACGTGCGCTGGGTGGCGGTGACCGAGCACCTGGTGGGCGGCGCGAAGGCCGAGGGGGCGCTGAAGCCGGCGCGCGAGGCCTCCTTCGCCGCGCTGATGGACGACCCGGCCGACCTGCCGGGGATCGCGCCCGATCCGTGGCGGCTGGGGTCCGTGCAGTACACGTCGGGCACGACCTCGCGGCCCAAGGGCGTGCTGTGGACCCATGGCAACGCGCTGTGGGGCGGGCGCTGCTCGGCCTTCAACGAGGGGCTGGGGCCGGACGACGTGCAGCTGGTGATGATGCCGACGTTCCACACCAACGCGCGCACCTACTCGATCCTGCCCAGCATGTGGGCGGGGGGCACGGTGGTGATGATGCCGAAGTTCTCGGCCTCGCGCTTCTGGGACGTGGTGCGGCGCAACGGGGTCACCTGGTGCTCGATGATCCCGTTCTTCCTCAAGGCCCTGCAGCAGCGGGGCGAGGTTCCCGCCCACACCATCCGCATGTTCGGCATGGCCGCGAACGAGACGCCCTTCGACCAGGTCTTCGGCGTGCGCTCGATGGGCTGGTGGGGGATGACCGAGACGATCTCCCACGGGATCGTGGGCGACTGCAAGCAGGCCAACAAGCCGATGACCACGGGCCGGCCGGGGCCGGGCTACGACATCCGCATCCTCGACGACGCGGGGCGGATGGTGAGCCCGGGCGAGACCGGGCACCTGCAGTGCCGCGGCTGGCAGGGCATCCAGCTGTTCCTGGAGTACCTGGGCAACCGCGAGGCGACCGAGGGCAGCTTCGTGGACGACGGCTGGTTCGTGACCGGCGACCGGGTGACGCTCGGCGAGGACGGCTGGATCACCTTCGCCGACCGCGACAAGGACATGCTGAAGGTGGGCGGCGAGAACGTCGCCGCGAGCGAGATCGAGCGGGTGATCGCGCTGGTCCCCGGCGTCTACGAGGGCGCGATCGTGGCCAAGAAGCACCCGATGCTGGACGAGGCGCCGGTGGCCTTCGTGATCCCCAGCCCGGGGATGGACGCGCAGGCGCGCTCCTCCCTGCCCTCGGCCGTGATCGCGGAGTGCCGGGCCAAGCTCGCCGACTTCAAGGTGCCCCACGAGGTGCACGTGGTCGACGAGATGCCCCGCTCGACGCTGGAGAAGGTCCACAAGGCCAAGCTGCGCGAGCGGCTGGCCGAGATGGCCCGGGAGACCGAGGCGGCGGGCTGAGCGCCCGGCGCCCATGACCTGAGGCGGCGGGACGACGTCCCGGCGCCCGCGAATCCGGGGCGGCGGGGCGATGGTCCGCCGCCCCACGGACGCCCCCCGCGACCGCAGCATTTGATCGACCCCCAGCGCCCGGCAGAAGGCGGAAGGGTCAGGGAGGAAGACCATGAACATCGCCGCCAAGAGCCTGGAGGCCGCCGAGGGCCGCAGCTTCGAGGACGCCGCCCATTTCGACGTGATGATCGTCGGGGCCGGGATCTCGGGCATCGACGCCGCCTATCACCTCCAGCAGGACCACCCCGAGCGCAGCTTCGCCATGCTGGAGCGGCAGGCGACCTTCGGGGGCACCTGGCGCACGCACACCTATCCCGGCATCCGCTCGGATTCGGATCTGCACACCTTCGGCTTCTCGTGGAAGCCGTGGAAGAAGAAGGCGATCGCCGAGGCGCCGCTGATCCTCGACTACCTCGACCAGGCGATGACCGAGCAGGACCTGCACCGGCACGTGCGCTACGGGCACGAGCTGCTGTCGGCGGACTGGGATTCGGACGCCGCCCGCTGGACCCTGCACGTGCGCCGGCTGGTGGACGGGCGCGAGATCGACGTCACCTGCAACTTCCTGTGGATGTGCCAGGGCTACTACGAGCACCGCGAGGGCTACACGCCCCAGTGGGAGGGGATGGAGGATTTCGAGGGGACCATCGTCCACCCCCAGACCTGGCCCGACGACCTCGACCTGACCGACAAGACCGTGGTGGTGATCGGCTCGGGCGCCACGGCGGCGACCCTGATCCCGGCGGTGGCGGGCAAGTGCCGGCATGCCACCATGCTCCAGCGCTCGCCGACCTGGTTCGCGCCGCGGCCAACCAACGACGAGTTCCAGCAGACGCTCGCCTCGCTGGAGCTGGACGACGACGTCTATCACGACATCATGCGCCGCCGCGTGCTGAAGATGCAGCAGGAGATCGTGCGCCGCAGCTTCGAGGAGCCCGAGGCGCTGGGCGAGGAGCTGCTGGCCGCGGCCCGCGCGCACCTGGGCCCGGACTATCCGCTGGAGCGGGACTTCAAGCCCTCCTACCGCCCGTGGCGCCAGCGCCTGGCGCTGATCCCCGACGGGGACATGTTCCAGGCGATCCGGCGGGGCGAGGCCTCGGTCGTGACGGCGAAGATCAAGCGGTTCGAGGCGAAGGGCATCCGGCTCGACGACGGCTCCCTGCTCGAGGCGGACGTGATCGTGACGGCGACGGGCTTCAACCTGCTGCCGCTGGGGGGCGCGGAGTTCCGCGTCGACGGCGAGACGGTGCGCCTGCCCGAGCAGTGGCTGCACAACGGCATCATGATCACGGGGTTGCCGAACCTCGCCTGGACCTTCGGCTACCTGCGCACCTCCTGGACCATGCGCGCGGACCTGGTGGCGGCCTTCGTGAGCCGGCTGCTGTCCCACATGGACGCGAAGGGCGTGCGCTCGGTCACCCCGGCCCTGCGCGAGGAGGACCGGCAGATGGAGCCGCGCCCCTGGATCGACCCCGAGAACTTCAACGCCGGCTACATCATGCGCGGCCATGCGCTGATGCCCCGTCAGGGCGACCGGGGGCCGTGGGTGAACACCCAGAACTACTACGAAGAGCGGGAGAGCCTTCCCGCCGCGGACCTGGAGGATGGAACGCTTGTCTACCGCTGATTACCCCCTGCCCAACGCCTCGACCGACCTGACGGGGAAGGTGGCGCTGGTCACCGGCGCCTCCTCGGGGCTGGGGCTCCGCTTCGCCAAGGTGCTGGCCTCGCAGGGCGCGAAGGTGGCGCTGTGCGCGCGCCGCACCGACCGGCTGGAGGCGCTGGCCGACGAGATCCGCGCCGCGGGCGGCCAGGCGCAGGCCTTCGCGCTGGACGTGACCGACGCCGAGCGGATCGAGGCGGTGGTAGGCGAGGTGGAGGCGGCGCTGGGCCCCGTCGACATCCTGGTCAACAACGCCGGCATCCCGGACGCCATGCGCGCCCACAAGATGCCGCTGGAGCTGGTGGACCGCCTGCTGGGCATCAACGTGCGCGCGCCGTGGCTGCTGTCCTGCGCCGTCGCGCGGCGCCTGATCGCGCTGGAGCGGACGGGGGGGCGGATCGTCAACATCTCGTCCGCCGCGGCCTTCAAGTATCGCGGCGAGGGGGCGGCTTTGTACGCCGTCTCCAAGACCGCCGTCGCCCGGATGACCGAGGCGCTGGCGACCGAGTGGGCCCGCTACGGCATCAACGTCAACGCCATCGCGCCGGGGGCCTTCGCCTCGGAGATGATGGACGGGATGCTGGAGCGGATGGGCGACATCACCCAGGGCTATCCCCGCAAGCGGCTGGGAGATCCGGCGCAGCTCGATTCCACGCTGCTGTTCCTGGTCTCGCCGGCCTCGGACTTCGTGACCGGCACGGTGGTGCGGGTCGACGACGTGCAGGCCGGGCGCTGAGGAGCAGGACGATGGACTACACCGCGATCACCGTCGAGAAGCGGGGCGCCGCCGACTGGCTGACCCTGAACCGGCCCGAGGCGCTGAACACGCTCAACGTCGCCATGGTGCAGGAGCTGGACCACTATTTCGGGAGCCTGCGCAACGACGCGAAGACCCGCGTGGTGGTCATGCGCGGCGCGGGGCGGGCGTTCTGCGCCGGCCTCGACATCAAGGAGCGCGAGCAACGCGGCAACATGGACGTGCCCTTCGGGGGCGGCTGGGACTTCCAGGGCTTCCTCGCCGAGGTCTACATCAAGATGCGCCGCTGCCCGCAGCCGATCGTCTCGCTGATCCAGGGCCCCTGCTGCGGGGGCGGCTTCGCCTTCGCGCTCGCCTCCGACATACGCATCGCGGGCGAGAGCGCCAAGATGAACTGCGCCTTCATCAAGATCGGCCTGTCGAGCTGCGACATGGGGGTCAGCTACTTCCTGCCCCGGCTGGTGGGGGGCTCGATCGCCTCGGAGCTGATGCTGACCGGCCGCTTCATCCATGCGCCGCGGGCGCTGGCGGTGGGGCTGGTCTCGGAGGTGGTGCCCGACGACCAGCTCGAGGCGGCGGCCCAGCCCTACGTGGACGAGATGCTCTATGCGTCTCCGACGGGCCTGCGGCTGACCAAGGAGGGGCTGACCATGGCGGTGGACGCCGGCTCGCTCGAGGCCGCGATGGCGGTGGAGAACCGCAACCAGACGCTCTGCGCCCGCTCGGAGGACTTCGCCGAGGGCCGCCGGGCGTTCCTGGAGAAGCGGCCGCCGCGCTGGGCGGCGGGGTGAGGCGGGGGTCCCGGGGAGGTTTTCCGATAGGGTCCTTGCAATCGCCGGCGGGATGGTCCATATCATGATGGCTATCGCTTGAAGCTTGATCGTCGACTGTCTCCCAAGGCTGCCGGTATTCTTGTTCTGACCGACCAGCCAGGGCGCGGCCTACTGCGCGCGCCAATCCTGACAGGAGACGTCCACATGGCCACCGGCACTGTGAAATGGTTCAATTCCACCAAGGGCTTCGGCTTCATCCAGCCCGATGATGGCGGGCGCGACGTGTTCCTGCACATCTCCGCCGTCGAGCGTGCGGGCCTCGCGGCCCCCGCGGACGGCCAGAAGGTGCAGTACGACGAGCAGTCCGGCCGCGACGGCCGCACCTCGGCCGAGCAGCTCAGCTACGTGTGATCCGCGGGGCCCGAGGGCCCTGGTGGATGGAAACGAGAAACCCCCGCGGTGCGAGCCGCGGGGGTTTCTTGCTTGGGGGGTAGGGCGGGGTCGCAAGCGGCGGATCTGCGGGCAGCCCCCTCCTAGCTAGCGAATAGACCATTTCTAGGCGACAAACTGAAGTTCGTGAAGAAGTGAGCAACGAGTTAGCTCGGGCAAGCTTGCGCGGCAGCGGAGCCGCTCACCCGAAGCAAAAATAACTTGGCGATCGATTTACTCCGGATGTCGGATAAATCGCAGACCGACACTGTAACCCATGCCCCTTGGAAGCCGAGCCTCTTCTTGAAGAGTGATGCGGCTAAAAAATGGGATCCGGAACTCACCATCGGCCCTAACCGCATCAATTATATGGAACTCGACTTTCCAATCACGCATCCCATCCCCAAATGCACTCTCAGCATCTAGCGCAACTCGTTCCCCAAACCTTTCGCGAATCTTGCCCACCGCAGCTTGTCTTGCCTGCGGAAACGTCTTCAATATCCTCGCAGAATTACTACCCTGTTTCAAAAAATGGCTTAGTACACTCGATTGGCGGGAGCTCTTCTTCACGTGC
This sequence comes from Albimonas marina, assembly GCF_029223255.1. Lineage (GTDB taxonomy): Bacteria > Pseudomonadota > Alphaproteobacteria > Rhodobacterales > Rhodobacteraceae > Albimonas. The sequence goes on along the minus strand of NZ_JARHUC010000003.1, from coordinate 29,908 downwards.
ACGAGTCTCTTCCGGCCAATATCCAGAAGATCGCAGACTTCAAATTTTCCAAATGAGACATCAGGAACACTCACTATTTCCTGATCCAGACAAAGCTCACCATACACCTCAGCACAACGCCGATTATAGCTCAATTCACTTTCAAAACCTGTCCGCTTACCATCTTCACTGACAATCTTAATTATCACAAGAGGCTCTCGATCCCATTGCTCACAAACTTCAGCAAACAATCCATCGACATCTCGCTTGAAAGCCTCGTCAAGACGATACCACTCGCCCTCGCTTATGGCGAACAATCCGCCCTCATAAACGACAGAGCCAACGACAGACCTCTTTATTGGCCATGTCTTTTTTGACAAGGCATCATTACTGAACTCCGCTAGGACACCGTGCTTCTTTCGAATTTTCTCGACAGAGAGCTCCGCCAGATTACCGCCTAGACATTGGCGATAGTTCGACATAAGTAAATCTGAAAAGCGCCCTCTCACACCAATCCCAACAAAGCCAAAATAGACAATATCATCTTCAGACCACGCAGGCATGGATAACTCAAAATTATCTCTCCCCTCGATTACTGAATCCACTATCAGTTGATCAAGCGCATCGATTAAAGCACGATCTCCAACCGGTTTTATTTTGTCGATAATAGAAAAAGCGGTACCTTGGTATTGATCAGATCCAGCGAGGGTCAACGCCTCAGCAGCCGTTCCCGCCAATTCTGCAAGTGACATTTCCCGTGTAATTCGCAGCGACGTAGACCCAGCCAAGTTCGATGCGAATTCGCTATCCTCTACTTTTCCAGATACTCGTCGAACAAGATCCAGCGCCTCCTCCAATCCAAATGACTTCAAATCACGCTTGAACGCCGACTGCGAAACACCGCGTATAGCCTCACCCAAGTGATTGCGATCCACTCTGCGAACAGAGGAGTCGCTCAGCGCATTAATTGCAACTCGAAGCCCAAAATCACTTTCAATTTGCGATTCATCAATAAACTGCCAAGCATGAGCAAAACTTGTCACAAATATCCTACCCTCAGCCTCAAAAACAACAAGAGCGCTGGAGGACACATTGGACAAATCGCCCACCCCTTCAAATACTTGCTGGACATCATCCAGCCATTTAGGTCGAGACCGCCTCTCAGGAAACAGGAATAAGGTCGCCCCCTCTCCCAAATTTCCGTCTCTATGCTCCGATGCACGGCCGCCATCGAGACGAGACAAGGCGTTCTCAGTCAAAACCCCCCGGTGCTGCTGGACGGTTTGCTTGGCGAGATAAAGTGAGAACGTCTTTGTTTGCGGCATCACAATATTACCAAAAAACTTGCTTTGAGCGATACGCTCACATCCCCGACACCCGCCTGTCAACTAGAAGATGTGCTACGGCGCGACAGCACTTACGAACCGCTGAAAGTGCTGACGTTGATTGACCACCGGCACCTCTGCATGCTTCCAGTTTTGACATGCGCTTGCCCCCCACCCTCCTCCTCGCCGCCCCCGCCTCCGGCTCCGGCAAGACCCTGCTGACCCTCGGCCTGCTCCGCGCCTTCCGCGAGCGGGGGGTGCAGGTCGTGGGGGCGAAGTCGGGGCCCGATTACATCGATCCGCGGTTCCATCAGGCGGCGAGCGGGCGGGTCTCGGGGAACCTCGACGCCTGGGCGATGGGGGAGGCGGATCTCAGGGCCAGGGCGGGGGCGGCCGTGGCGGGGCTCGACGCGCCGCTCCTCATCGTCGAGGGCGCGATGGGGGCGCTGGACGGGGCGCCGCCGGAGGGGCGCGGCTCGGCCGCGGATCTCGCCGCCGCGCTCGGCGCGCCCGTGGCGATGGTGGTGGACGCGGGGCGCATGGCGGGCTCGGCCGCGCTCGCCCCCGCGGGGCTGCGGGCGCTGCGGCCGGACCTGACGCTCGCCGGCGTGATCCTCAACCGGGTGGGCTCGCCCCGCCACGCGGCCGCGGCGCGCGGCGCGCTGGAGGCGGCGGGGATCGCCTGCTTCGGCGCCCTGCCCCGGATGGAGACGCTGGCCCTGCCCTCGCGCCACCTCGGGCTGGTGCAGGCGCAGGAGCACCCGGAGCTGGAGCGCTTCGTGGCCGCGGCGGCGCAGGCGGTGGCGGCGCACCTGGACCTGGACGCGCTGGCGGCGGCGGCGGGGCCGCTGCGGGCGGCGGAGGGGGGGCCGCGGCGGCTGGCCCCTCCGGGCGCGCGGGTGGCGATGGCCGAGGACGCGGCCTTCGCCTTCGCCTACCCCCACATGCTCGAGGACTGGCGCGCGCAGGGGGCCGAGATCGCGCCCTTCTCGCCGCTGGCCGACGAGGCGCCGGACGCGGCGGCGGACGCGGTGTTCCTGCCCGGCGGCTACCCGGAGCTGCACGCGGGCCGGCTGGCCGCCGCGACGCGGTTCCTGGACGGGCTGCGGGCGGCGGCGGCGCGGGGGGCTGCGGTCTACGGCGAGTGCGGGGGCTTCATGGCGCTGGGCGAGGGGCTGGTGGATGCGGACGGCGCGCGCCACGCGATGGCGGGGCTGCTGCCGCTGGTCACCTCCTTCGCCGTGCGGCGCATGACGCTGGGCTACCGGGAGCTGAGCCCGCGGGCGGGGGCCCTCTGGCCCGGGCCGCTGAAGGCGCACGAGTTCCACTACGCCACCATCGTCGAGGAGGGCGCGGCCGAGCGGCTGTTCGACGCGACCGACGCGGCCGGGGCGCCCCTGGCCCCCATGGGTCTGCGGCGGGGGCGGGTGATGGGCAGCTACGCCCATGTGATCGCACCGGGATGATCGCGCCGGGATGATCGCGCCGGGGCGAGCGCCCGGGAGCGAGCCTCTAGAAAGTGCCTCTCGAACGACCCCCCGGGGCGCGCGCGTCGCGCATGGCCCCTCGTGCGTCGGGCGCGCGCTTGCCCGGGGGGGCGGGCGCTGGTAGGACCGCGGACCAGACGACGCCGCGAGGCTGACCGGAAGGCTCCCACCCGCCGACCCAGACCGGGGGCGAAGGGGGGCCGTCGTCGGGACGGGGGAAGCCGAGGGCGCTCCCCCCTTTCGGTCTTGCGCGCGTCGGGCCCAGGCAGGCGAGAGGACGCGCGATGACCCAGACCCCCACCCAGGACGCTCCGGTCCTTCGGGACGCTCCGACCGCGGGAGCGGCCGAGAAGATCGGCGTGATGATCTGCGGACATGGCTCGCGCTCGCAGCGGGCGGTGGACGAGTTCGCGGTGCTGGCCGAGAAGCTGCCCGCGCTGCTGCCGCCGGAGTGGGAGGTGGAGCACGGGTACCTGGAGTTCGCCAACCCGGTGCTGCGCGACGGGCTGGACAAGCTGCGCGAGAAGGGCTGCACGCGGATCCTGGCGGTGCCGGGGATGCTGTTCGCGGCGATGCACGCGAAGAACGACATCCCCTCGGTGCTGAACACCTATGCCGCGACGCACGGGATCCGGGTGGATTACGGGCGCGAGTTGGGGGTGGACCCGCGGATGGTGCGCGCCGCCTCCGAGCGGATCGAGGCCGCGATCGCCGAGGCGGACGCCCAGGACGGCCCGGTGCCGCGGCACGAGACGCTGCTGGTGGTGATCGGGCGCGGGGCGTCCGACCCCGACGCGAACGGAAATGTGTCGAAGATCGCGCGGCTCTTGTGGGAGGGGATGGGCTTCGGCTGGTGCGAGGTCGGCTATTCCGGCGTGACCTTCCCGCTGGTGGAGCCGGCGCTGGAGCATGCGGCGAAGCTGGGCTACCGGCGGGTGGTGGTGTTCCCTTACTTCCTGTTCACCGGCGTGCTGATCGACCGGATCTACGGATTCACCGACATGGTGGCCGAGGCGCATCCCGACATCCGCTTCGTGAAGGCCGGCTATCTCAACGACCATCCCCAGGTGCTGGCGACCTTCGCCGAGCGGGTGACCGAGATCCTGGGCGGCCCGCCGGCGATGAACTGCTCGATGTGCAAGTATCGCGCGCAGGTGCTGGGCTTCGAGGCCGAGGTCGGCGCGCCGCAGGAGAGCCACCACCACCATGTCGAGGGCCAGGGCGCCTCGGCGCCGGGGTCCAACGTGGCGGACTGCAAGCTGTGCGACGACTTCTGCACCGGGGCCTGCCGGCTGGACCTGGGGCATGGCCATTCGCATGACCATGGCCACGGGCACGGGCAGTCGCACGATCATGACCACGGGCATGACCATGCGCACGGGCATTCCCACGATCACGGGCATTCCCACGGCCATCACCACCACGGCCACGATCACGACCACCACCACCCGCCCTATCCCCATGCGGACCACCCGCTGGGGCCGGAGAGCGTGAGAAAGCACCTCAAGGACCGCTCGTGAGCGGGTGGGAGCGCGATCCCGCCCGGATCTACGCCCAGAGCTTCGCGACCGCCCGCGCCGAGTGCGACCTGAGCGGGATGTCCCCCGCCATGCAGGAGCTCGCCCTGCGCGTGGTGCATTCCTGCGGGATGCCCGAGGCGGCCGCGGCGCTGGTCTTTTCCGAGGGCGCGGCGGAGGCGGGGATCGCGGCGCTGGAGGCCGGGGCCCCGGTCGTCTGCGACGCGGGCATGGTCGCGCAGGGGGTGATCCGGCGGGGGCGCTGCGCGGGGGCGGAGGTGATCTCGGCCCTCGACCACCCCGGCTGCGCCGAGGAGGCGCGGCGGCAGGCCACCACCCGCTCGGCCGCGGCGATGGACCTGGCGGCGCCCCGGCTGGGCGGCGCGGTGGTGGCGATCGGCAACGCGCCGACCGCGCTCTTCCGCCTGCTGGAGCTGCTGGACGCGGGCGCGCCGCGCCCGGCGCTGATCCTGGGCTTCCCGGTGGGCTTCGTGGGGGCGGCGGAATCGAAGGCCGCGCTGGCGGCGGATCCGCGCGGCGTGCCCTTCGTCGCGGTGCGCGGGCGCATCGGCGGTTCGGCCATGGCGGCGGCGGCGGTGAACGCGCTGTCGCTGGGCTTGCGCGGCGACGGGCTGGCGATCAGCTTGCCGGCGGACGAACCGGCGGGAGAGAGCGCATGAGCGAGCTATGGCTTCAGATCGTGGGGCTGGGCGCCGACGGGCTGGAGGGGCTGCGCCCCGCCGCCCGCGCGGCGGTCGAGAGCGCGGAGGTGATCTTCGGCGCCGACCGCCACCACCAGCTGACCCTCGAGGTCGAGGCCGAGCGGGTGGCCTGGCCCTCGCCCTTCGATCACCTGCTCAACCGGCTGGAGGCGTATCGCGGCCGCCGCGTGGCGGTGCTGGTCTCGGGCGATCCGCTGTGGCGCTCGGCCGGCTCGCGCATCGCCGCGGCCTTCCCCGAGGCGGTGGTGCACCCGCATGTCTCGGCCTACCAGCTCGCGGCGGCGCGGATGCTGTGGCCGCTGAACGGCTGCGAGACGCCGACGCTGCATGGCCGGGGGCCGGAGCGCTCCGTCGCCGCGCTGCGCGGCTTCGTGCAGCCTGGCGCGCGGCTGCTGGCGCTGGCGGCGGACGGGGATTCGGCGCGCGAGGTCGGCGCGGCCCTGACCGGCTGGGGCTATGGGTCGAGCCCGGTGCGCGCGATGTGGGATCTCGATGCCGAGAGCGAGGGCTGGCAGGAGGCGCCGGCCTCGGCCTGGGCCTCGGGCCGGATCCCGCGGCCGGGGGACCTGTGCACGCTGGCGATCGAGTGCCGGGCCGATGCGGGCGCGCCGCTGGTCCCGCCGGTTCCGGGGCTGGCGGACGATCTGTTCGAGCATGACGGGGTGATGACCAAGCGCGAGGTGCGCGCCGCCACCCTGGCGCGGCTGGCGCCGCTGCCGGGGCAGCTCCTGTGGGACGTGGGCTGCGGCTGCGGCTCGGTCGCGATCGAGTGGATGCGGGCGGCGAAGGGCGCGAAGGCCATCGGGCTGGAGCCCCGCGCCGACCGTCGCGCGATGGCCGCGGCGAACGCCCAGGCGCTGGGCGCGCCGGGGCTGGTGCTGAAGGAGGGCTCGGCGCCCGGGGGGCTGGCGGGGCTGCCGGCACCGGATGCGGTGTTCCTGGGCGGCGGCCTCTCCGAGGCCTCGGCCGAGGCGGCGTGGTGGGCGCTGGCGCCCGGCGGGCGGCTGGTGGCGAACGCGGTGACGCTGGAGTCCGAGGGGCTGCTCGCCCGCCTGCTGACCCGCTTCGGGGGCGAGCTGACCCGGATCCGGATCGAGCGGGCCTCGCCGGTGGGCAAGAGCGCGCGGCTGGCCTGGCGGCCGGCGATGACCGTGACCCAGTGGAGCGCGCGCAAGTGAGCGGCGTGCTGCATGGCGTGGGCGTGGGCCCGGGCGATCCGGAGCTGATGACGCTGCGCGCGCACCGGCTGATCTCGGGGGCGTCCGTGATCGCATATCCGGCGCCCGACCATGGCGAGAGCTTCGCGCGCTCCATCGCGGCGTCTGCGATCCCCGAGGGCGCGGAGGAGATCCCCATCGTGATCCCGATGCGGGCGGAGCGGTTCCCGGCGCAGGCGGTCTACGACGCGGCCGCCGCGGTGCTGGCGGATCGGCTGCGTTCGGGGCGCGATGTGGTGGTGCTGTGCGAGGGGGACCCGTTCTTCTACGGCAGCTTCATGTACCTGTTCGGGCGGCTCTCCGGAGAATTCGCCTGCGAGATCACGCCGGGCGTGAGCTCCCTGGCCGCCTCCGCCGCGGCGGCGGCGCGGCCGCTCTGCGCGCGCAACGAGACGCTGAGCGTGCTGCCGGGCACCCTGCCCGAGGAGGAGCTCGCCGCCCGGCTCGCCGCCGGCGGGGCCTTCGCGATCCTGAAGGTGGGCCGGCGGCTGGGCCGGCTGCGCGCGGCGCTGGAGGCGGCGGGCCGGGCCGAGGGCGCGGTCTACGTGGGCCACGCCTCGCTGGGCCGCCAGGTGGTGCTGCCGCTGGCCGAGGCGCCGGAGGCGGCGCCCTATTTCTCGATGATCCTGGCGCCGGGGAGCGATCCCCATGTGGGGTGACGCCTCTCCGCCCGCCTGCCCGCGCACTCCGGGCCAGACCCGGGGCCTCCCGCTTCCGGCCGTCCGGCGCCCTGCCCTTCCCCTCCGACCTGAGGACCAGACCCTATGAGCGACACGCCTGTCTTCGTGGCCCTGACCGACGCGGGCGAGGCGCTGGCGGCGCGGGCGCTGGGCGCGCTGGCCCCCAGCGCGGACCCGGCCGCGAACGTCGTGCGCTGCGGCCCCGGCGCCGCGCCGGCGGCCGAGACGCTGCGCGCGGTCTTCGCCTCGGGCCGGCCGCTGGTGGGGGTGATGGCCGCGGGGATCCTGGTGCGGGCGCTGGCCCCGATGCTGGGCGACAAGCGCGCCGAGCCCGCGGTGGTGGCGCTGGCCGAGGACGGCTCGGCCGCCGTGCCGCTGCTGGGCGGGCATCGCGGGGCCAACGACCTGGCGCGGCGCCTGGGCGCGGCGCTGGGGGGCGTGGCGGCGGTGACCACCGCCGGCGACGTCTCGCTGGGCGTCGCGCTGGATGCGCCGCCGCAGGGGTGGCGGCTGGAGAACCCCCTCGACGCCAAGGCGGCGATGGCGGGGCTGCTGGCGGGACGCCCGGCGCGGCTGTCGGGCGAGGCCGGATGGCTGGCGCCGCTGGCGGGCCGGGTGCTCGCCGAGCCCGCGGCCGAGGACGCGCCGGTGGTGCTGACGGTCGAGGGCTGCGAGCCGCTGGTCTATCGCCGCGCCCGACTGGTGCTGGGCGTGGGCTGCGCGCGGTTCTGCCCGCCGGACGAGATGATCGGGCTGGTCCGCAAGACCCTGGCCGAGACCGGCTTCGCGGCGGCGGAGGTCGCGGAGATCCGCTCGATCGACCTCAAGTCCGACGAGGCCGCCATCCGGGCGCTGGCCGAGGACCTGGGCGTGCCCGCCCGGTTCCACGCGGCCGCGGAGCTGGAGGCGCTGACGCCCCGGCTCGCCAACCCCTCGGACGTGGTCTTCGCGGAGGTGGGCTGCCACGGGGTGGCCGAGGCCTCGGCGCTGGCGGGCGCAGGCGAGGCGGCGGTGCTGGCGATCGCCAAGGTGAAGTCGGCCAGCGCCACCGTCGCCGCGGCGCTGCGCGCGGGCGAGGGCGCGCCGGGGCGCCGGCGCGGGCAGCTCTCGGTCGTGGGCATCGGGCCGGGGGCCTCGGACTGGCGCACGCCCGAGGCCTCGCGCCTGATCGCCGAGGCCGAGGAGGTGGTGGGCTACAACCTCTACATCGACCTGCTGGGGCCGCTCGCCGCCGGCAAGCCGCGCGCGGATTTCGCGCTGGGCGAGGAGGAGGCCCGCTGCCGCCACGCGCTGGAGCGCGCGGGCGAAGGGCGCGACGTGGCGCTGGTGTGCTCGGGCGACGCGGGCATCTACGCGATGGGCGCGCTGGTGATGGAGCTGCTGGACCGGCCGGAGACGCGGGGCGGCGTCTCGGCCGCCGCGCGGCGGGTGGAGATCGTGGCGGCGCCGGGGATCTCGGCCCTGCAGGCGGCCTCGGCGCGGGTCGGCGCGGTGATCGGCCACGACTTCTGCGCGGTGTCGCTGTCGGACCTGCTGACCCCGCGCGAGGACGTGCTGAAGCGCCTGCGGGCGGCGGCGGCGGGGGACTTCGTGACCGCGCTCTACAACCCCGTCTCGCGCCGCCGGCGCGAGCTGCTGGACGCCTGCCGGGAGATCATGCTCGAGCATCGCCCCGCCGACACGCCGGTGCTGCTGGCCCACAGCCTCGGGCGGCCGGAGGAGCGGCTGGAGCTGCGCACTCTGGGCGCCCTGCGCACGGACGAGGTGGACATGCTGACCGTGGTGCTGATCGGCGCCTCGCGCAGCCGCGCCTTCCGCTCGGGCGACGGAGGCGCGGGGGCGACGGATGCGGCGGGGACCGGCGGCTGGCGGATCTACACGCCGCGCGGCTACGCCAAGCGCATCGACGCGCCGGCGACGCCCGCCGACGCCGCGCCCGAGCTGGAGAAGGGAGAGGTCTCGTGACCGTCTATTTCATCGGGGCCGGGCCCGGAGACCCGGAGCTGATCACGGTGAAGGGCGCGCGGCTGATCGCCTCGTGCCCGGTGTGCCTCTACGCCGGCTCGCTGGTGCCGCCGCAGGTGATCGAGGGAGCGCCCGAGGGCGCGCGCATCCTCGACACCGCGCCGATGACGCTCGACGAGATCCTGGCGGAGATCGAGGCGGCCCATGCCGCCGGGCTGGACGTCGCGCGGGTGCACTCGGGCGACCCCTCGCTCTACGGCGCCATCGCCGAGCAGATCCGGCGTCTGGATGCCAAGGGCATCGACTGGCAGGTGATCCCCGGCGTGCCGGCCTTCGCCGCGGCGGCCGCGGCGATGGGCAAGGAGCTGACCCTGCCCGAGATCGCCCAGACGGTGATCGTGACACGCACCGCGGGCAAGGCCTCGGCCATGCCGGAGGGCGAGGACCTCGACACGCTCGGCCGCTCGAAGGCGACGCTGGCGCTGCACCTGTCGATCCGAAACCTGCGCGAGATCGAGCGGCGGCTGATCCCGCACTACGGCGAGGATTGCCCGGTGGCGGTGGCCTACCGGGTGGGCTGGCCGGACCAGGCGTTCCTCTACGGGACGCTGGGCGACATCCGGGAGAAGGTGCGCAAGGCCAAGCTGACCCGCACGGCGCTGATCTTCGTGGGGCGCGTGCTGGGCGACGAGGACTTCCGCGACAGCGCCCTCTACGACGGGGCGCATCCCCACGTGCTGCGGCCGAAGCGCCGGGTGGCGGAGGCCTGAGGGGGGAGCGGTCTACGGGCGCCCTGCGGGCGGGCTTGGGCCTTTGGGGTCGCGTGCGCCCGGAGGGGCGGGCGTGGCTGCGGGGGCGGACTTGGCTGCCTCCGGCGGGCTCTTGACTCACCAAAGAACAGGGCCGCGCCTGTTCTCCGGAGCCGTCTCTCGCTGATGGATGCCTGAGCGAGTCGGGGGGAGGGGTCAAGGACAAGCCCCGCGCAGAGCGCGGGGTCGCTTCGCGATCCCTGACCCCTCCCCCCGACTCGCTCTCTACGGCATCCGCGAGAGACGGCTCCGGAGAACAGGCGCTTTGCGGCCCGGTGCGGGCGTCACGCCGGGGCGTCCGGTCTGCGGGTTGGGAGACGGGGGCCACGGGAGATGGGGGTGGGGCGCGCCGCGGGCGGGGGGCTGCGACCGGCGCGACGGGGGACGCGGCGCTTGGCGGGGCGGCGGCAGGCGCGTTGGCGCGGGGGCTGCGCGGTGATAGTCCTGCCGGCAAGCAAGCGCACAGCCGGAGGATCCCGATGAAAACCGCAGCCGACGCCTGGTCCCTGTTCAAGCCCGGCGACCGCGTCGCCCTGCATGGCGCAGGCGGAGAGCCGCGGGGCGCGCTCGCCGCGCTGGAGGCGGACCCCGAGCTCGGCCGCGGTCTCGAATTCGTCGGCATCTGGCTGCCGGGGATCAACGACATCGACCCCTCCGCGATCGCCCCCGACAGCACCGCCGAGGTCATCTTCATCAACCCGCCCCTGCGCCAGGGCTGGGAAGCGGGCCGGGTGAAGCTGCAGCCGATCAACTACTGGCACTCGGAGAAATGGATCTCCAGCCATGCGCGGCTGGACGGCGCGATCCTGCAGGTCTCGCCGCCCCGTGACGGGGTCGTCACCGCCGGCATCGCCTGCGACTTCGACCAGGCGCTGCTGCGCGGCGCGAAGACCGTGGTGGGGGAGGTGAACCCCAACATGCCCACCCCGCCCCACGCGCCGAAGATCCCGGTCGAGCGCTTCGCGATGCTGACCGAAGCGCACACCGAGCTGCCGAGCTACTCCGCCGGCTCGCTGCCCCCGGACCTCAAGGCCATCGCCGCCCGGATCGCGGCGATGATCGAGCCGGACGACACCGTGCAGGTGGGCGTGGGCAAGGCGGCCTCGGCCCTGATGGAGGCGCTGGTCGACCACCGGGGGCTGAACTATCACGCCGGCCTGATCATCGAGGAGTTCGCGCCCCTGCTCGAGGCGGGGGTGTTCTCGGGAAACATCACCACGGGGACCATCATCGGCTCGCGCGATCTCTACGACCGGGTGGCCGAGGATCCGCGGATCCGGTTCAAGGGCGTCGACTTCACCCACCATCCCGGCGTGATCGCGGCGATCCCGCGGTTCGTCTCAGTCAATTCGGCGCTCTCGGTGGACCTGTTCGGGCAGGCGACGCAGGAGTGGCTGGGCGGCCGGCAGATCTCGGGCCAGGGCGGCGCGGGGGATTTCGCGCGCGCGGCGCGGGCCTCGGACGGGGGGCGGCACGTGATCGCGATGCCGGCCACCGCCCGGCGCGGGAGCGAGAGCCGGATCCGGCTGCGGCTGGAGCCCGACGGGCTGGTCACCCTGCCCCGGGTGGACGCGGAGATCGTGGTGACCGAGTTCGGCGTGGCGGACCTGCGCTGGAAGGACGTCGATGCGCGCGCGGCGGCGTTGATCGCGGTGGCGGCGCCGGAGTTCCGCGACGGGCTCGCGAACGCGTGGGACGAGATGCGCCGGACGATGTGACGGGAGCGGGGGGCGGGGGCGCCCTGCGGGCGGGCTTGGGCCTGCGGGGTCGGGCGCGCCTGGAGGGGCGGGCCTGGCTGCCTCCGGCGGGCTCCTGACTCACCAAAGAACAGGGCCGCGCCTGTTCTCCGGAGCCGTCTCCCGCTGATGGATGCCTGAGCGACTCGGCCCCCGGGGTCAAGGACGAGCCGGCTTCGCCGGTCGCTGCGCGATCCTTGACCCCGGGGGCCGAGTCGCTCTTTCCGGCATCCGCGAGAGACGGCTCCGGAGAACAGGCGCTTTGCGACCCGGTGCGGGCGTCGCGCCGGGGCGCCTGGGGCGGGCGGGCGGGGGGAGAGCGTCTTGCCGTGCGGGGCGGGCGGGCGCATCGTTCGGCAGAGGACGGACGGCGGGGAGGTCGAGATGCGCAGGCGGATCGCGAGAGGGGCGGCGGCGGTCGCCGTGGGGCTGGGGCTGGCGTCGGGCGGCGCGGCCCCGGCGCTGGCGGCGGGGACGGTGCAGCAGGCTCTGGAGCGGGCGAAGGCCTTCTGCGAGGACCTCGACGGGCGCTTCTCGGTCGGCGAGGGCGCGGTGGGGGAGGTGAACCTCGGGCCCGGGCGCGACGCGGAGACCGGCGACCGGGGCGAGACGCTCGATTACTCCAAGCTGACCTGCGAGGGGGCCTGGTCGGCCTTCTGCGGCTCGGGCGGGTGCATGCTGCGCGTGCAGGTGGGGCGGCAGGCCTGGGAATGGCAGGTGGAAGGCTGGTCGATGGTCGAGCTGGAGGGCTTCCCCGTCCTGATGCTGGTGCGCGACGGCGGATGGTGCGGCGGCGCCGGCGCCCAGATCTGCTTCGAGACGCTGAAATGGGACGGGCAGCGCTTTCTGACCGTCGGGCCGGAGCCGGACCCGGCGGAGTGAGCGCCGGGCGTCGGCGGACGGAGGGGCGCGCGACGCGGGCATAGGGGAGGCCGGCGCCCCTCGTATGGGGCGCGACCCCTGGACGCCGGTGGCGGCGCCCGCGAGGCGGGGCGGCGGGGCCCCGTCCGCTCCCGCCGGCTCAGGTGCCGCAGAAGGTCTGGGTCACCGCCTGTTCGGGCGTCGCGGGGAGGGCGAGGTCGGCGGCCTCGGGCTGGTCCTCGTAGGGACGCGCGAGGGTCGCGGTCAGCCGGTCCAGGGGCGCGAGGTCGAGGCCCCGGATCGCCGCGGCCAGCGCCGCCTCGACCTGGTGATTGCGCGGGATGAAGGCCGGCGAGGCGGCGCGCTGGGCCGCCTGGCGCTCGGCCTCCGGGCGCGCCTCCGCGGCGAGGCGGGCGCGCCAGCGCTCCGCCCAGGCATCGAAGGCCGTGGGGTCGACCCAGAGGGCGCGGGCGGGCTCGTCGGTCTCGGGGCCGCCCTCGGAGGGCAGCGCGGCGAGCGCCCGGAAGCCCAGGGTGAAGTCAACCTGGTTCGCGGCCATGCCGCTCAGCAGCGCGTCGAGCAGGGCCTCGTCGTCGTCGCGGGCGCTCCCGAGGCCCAGCTTGCCGCGGAACAGGGCCAGCCGCTCGGCGGCGTAGAGGTCGGGGAAGGCGTCGATCAGCGCCTGCGCCGGGGCCAGCGCCTGCTGGGGATCCTCGGCCATCAGCGGCAGCAGGCACTGCGCGAGCTGGGCGAGGTTCCACTGCGCGATGCCCGGCTGGTTCACGTAGGCGTAGCGCCCGAAACGGTCGATCGAGGAATAGACCGTGTCGGGGTGATACGCCTCCATGAAGGCGCAGGGGCCGTAGTCGATGGTCTCGCCCGAGAGGCTCATGTTGTCGGTGTTCATCACGCCGTGGATGAAGCCGAGGCTCATCCAGCGCGCAATCAGCCGGGCCTGGGCGCGGCAGACGGCCTCGAGCAGGGCGAGGGCGGGGATCTCGGCCTCGGCCGCCTCGGGATGGCTGCGGGCGATGACGTGGTCGGCCAGCCGGCGCAGGGCGTCGAGGTCCTGGCGGGCGTAGAAATACTGAAAGGTGCCCACGCGCACGTGGCCGTGGGCCACGCGGGCGAGGATGGCGCCGGGCATCGGGCCCTCGCGCATCACCGCCTCGCCGGTGCCGATCGCCGCGAGCGAGCGGGTGGTGGGCACGCCCAGCGCGTGCATCGCCTCGGCCACGATGTATTCGCGCAGCACCGGGCCCAGCGCCGCCTTGCCGTCGCCGCCGCGCGAGAAGGGGGTGGGGCCGGAGCCCTTCAGGTGCAGGTCGCGACGGCGGCCGGCGCGGTCGATCACCTCGCCCAGCAGCAGCGCGCGGCCGTCGCCGAGCTGCGGGTTCCAGCCGCCGAACTGGTGGCCGGCGTAGGCCATCGCCAGCGGCTCGGCCCCCGGCGGCAGGTCCTGGCCGGAGAGCAGGCCCACGCCCGCGGGCGAGGCGAGCCAGTCGGGGGAGAGGCCCAGCTCCTCGGCCAGCGCCCGGTTGAGGCGCAGGAGGCGAGGGGCGGGGAAGCGGGCGGCGGACTGGCGGTGGTAGAAGCGCTCCGGCAGGCGGGCGTAGGCGTTGTCGAAGCGGGGGGCGGCGGCGGGCGAGGTCATCGGACCTCCTTTCGGCATCGGGCGACGGCGAGGGGCTGGGCCAGAGGTCGGGGCGCAGGCGGGGGATGTCAACGGGCCTGGGGAAAGGGGCGCCCTGCGGGCGGGCTTGGGCCTGCGGGGTCGGGCGCGCCCGGATGGCAGGGGAGGGCGCCTCCGGCGGGCTCCTGACTCACCAAAGAACAGAGGCCGCGCCTGTTCTTCGGATCCGTCTCTCGCTGATGGATGCCTGAGCGACTCGCCCGCCCCGGTCAAGGACAAGCCCCGCTTCGCGGGGTCGCTCCGCGATCCTTGACCGGGGCGGGCGAGTCGCTCTTTTCGGCATCCGCGAGAGACGGCTCCGAAGAACAGGCGCTTCGCGAGGACCTCGGGCGTCGCGCCGGGGCGCCTGGGGCGGCAGGCGGAGGGACGCGGGCCACGGGCGCTCAGGCCGGGGGGCGCCGCGGGCGAGGGGGCGGCGGCCGGCGCGACGGGGGACGCGGCGCCTGCGCGCCGGGGCGGTTGGCGCGGGCGGGCGTGGAGGGGGCGCGGTCAGGCCAGGAGGCGCAGGCCGGAGAGGGTGCGGGCGGCGTGGTCGGGGCCGAAGCTCTCGGCCACGGCGCGGTGGAGGAGGCGGGCGTGGGCCTCCTCCTTGTCGGCCACCCGGAACAGGGGGCCCGCGACGGTGAGCGAGAACATGCGGCCCTCGACGCTGACCGGGATCGAGACGCCGCCCAGGTCCGCCGACCAGTAGGAGGCGGAGCGGAACCAGCCGCGCGCGAGGCCCTCGGCGATCTGGGCGCGGACCTCGGCCGCGTCGCGCGCCGCCGCGGGGCCGCGGCGGTCGAACGGGGCCTTGCGCAGGATCGCCTCTCGGTCGCGCTCGGGCATCTGGCTCAGCAGCGCCTGGCCCGAGGCGGTCAGGTGGATCGGCACCCGCTGGCCCTGGCGGGCGGCGTAGCGGATGCCGGCGGGGGACTCGGCCGCCGCCAGGAACACCGCGTGCAGGCCGACAGGGGCGGAGGCCCAGACGGTCTCGCCCGTCTCCTCCGCCAGGCGCGCGACGAGGGCGGCCAGACGCTCGGGCGCGGGCTCGCCCTCGGCGATCTCGCCCGCCAGGGTCTGCCAGCGGGGGGTGGGATACCAGCCGCCGCGCGCGCGCGGTTCGTAGAGCCAGCCGCCCTCGGCGAGCGTGGTCAGCAGGTTCCAGGTCGAGGAGCGCGGCCAGCCGAAATGCGCCGTGACGTCCGCCAGCGTCGCCGGCCGCTTGCGCGCGGCGAAGAACTCCAGCAGCGCCAGCGCGTTCTCGACCTGGCGGATGGTGACGGGCATCGACGCTCCCCTTCCCTCCCGGACCGGTCCCGGGAACGCGCCCGGCCCGACCGGCCGGCAGATTGACGGCGGGCGGGGCGCAGGCTATCCCTATCCCAAATGAAGAACGATTTGTCCATGATCATGGACAACGGGAAGGAGACGCCGCCCCCATGGGACCGCTCGCAGGCCTGCGCATCCTCGATCTGACCTCGGTCCTGATGGGCCCCTACGCCACCCAGGTGATGGCCGAGATGGGGGCGGACGTGATCAAGGTGGAGGTGCCCGACGGCGACGTGACCCGCCAGATCGCCCCCCAGCGCAATCCCGGCATGGGGCCGGTGTTCCTGAACGCGAACCGGGGCAAGCGCTCGGTCGCGATGGATCTCAAGGCGCCGGGCGGGGCGGAGGCGCTGCTGCGCCTCGCCGCGGGCATGGACGTGCTGGTGACCAACGTGCGCCCGCGGGCGATGGAGCGGCTGGGGCTGGGGGCCGAGGCGCTGGCCGCGGCGAACCCGCGGCTGATCCAGGCCGCCCTGGTGGGCTTCGACCAGCGCGGGCCCTACGCGGACCGGCCCGCCTACGACGACCTGATCCAGGGCGCGGCGGGGATCCCGCACGCCTTCGAGCGATCCGGCCGCGCGCCCGCCTACATCCCCACCGCCGCGGCCGACCGCATCGTGGGGCTGGCGGCGGTGAACGCGATCCTGGCGGCGGTGATCGAGCGGGAGCGCTCGGGCCTCGGCCAGCGGGTCGAGATCCCGATGTTCGAGACCATGGCCGCGATGGTGATGGGCGACCACATGGGGGGGCTGGTCTACGACCCGCCGCATGGGCCCTCGGGCTATCCGCGGCACCTCTCGCCCGACCGGCGGCCCTATGCGACCGCGGACGGCTGGATCTGCGCGCTGGTCTACACCGACGCGCACTGGCGGAGGTTCTTCGCCGCCATCGGCCGGCCGGAGATGCCGGCGGCGGACGAGCGTTACGCGACCTTCGCGGCGCGGATGGCCAACATCAACCTCGTCTACTCGGAGCTGTCGGCGATCCTGCAGACGCGCACGACGGAGGAGTGGCTGGAGCTGTTCCAGGAGGCGGACATCCCCGCCATGCCGATGCACAGCTTCGAGAGCCTGCTCGAGGATCCGCACCTCACCGCCACCGGGTTCTTCCGGCGGGAGGAGCATCCCACGGAAGGGACGATCCTGGGCATGGCGGTGCCGGCGCGCTTCTCGCGCACGCCGGCCGCGCCGGACCGGGCGGCGCCGGGGCTCGGCGTCGACGGCGAGGCGGTGCTCGCCGAGGCCGGCTTCTCCGAGACCGAGATCGCCGCCCTGGCCGAGGCCGGCGCCCTGCGCCGCCCCGCCTGACCCGACGCCTGATCCCAAGGAGGTTTCCCATGGACTTCGCCCTCACCGACGACCAGGCCCAGATCAAGGACGCCATCGCGCGGATCTGCGCGAATTTCGACGACGCCTACTGGCTGAAGCGGGATCGCGAGGGCGGCTTTCCCACCGACTTCTACGACGCGCTCGCCGCCGAAGGCTGGCTGGGCATCTGCACGAAGGAGGCGCAGGGCGGCGCGGGGCTGGGGGTGACCGAGGCCTCGATCATGATGCGCGAGATCGCGGAGTCGGGGGCGGGGCTGTCGGGCGCCTCGGCCGTGCACATCAACATCTTCGGGCTGAAGCCGGTCGACGTGTTCGGAACCGACGAGCAGAAGGACCGGATGATCCGGCCGATGGCCGAGGGGCGGGCGAAGGCCTGCTTCGGGGTGACCGAGCCCAACACCGGGCTGAACACCACCCAGCTGAAGCTGCGGGCCGAGAAGCAGGGCGACCGCTACGTGGTGAACGGGCAGAAGGTGTGGATCTCGACCGCGCAGGTGGCCGACAACATCCTGCTGCTGGCGCGCACCACCCCGATGGAGGAGGTGAAGACCCCGACCGAGGGGCTGAGCCTGTTCTACACCCCCTTCGACCGCGAGCGGATCCGGGTGAACGAGATCGAGAAGATGGGCCGCAAGGCGGTCGACTCGAACGAGCTGTTCTTCGAGGATTTCGAGATCCCCGAGGCCGACCGCATCGGCGAGGAGGGCAAGGGTTTCCGCTACATCCTCGACGGCATGAACCCGGAGCGGATCCTGATCGCGGCCGAGGCGGTGGGGCTTGGCTTCGCCGCCCTGCGCAAGGCCACGGCCTATGCGAAGGAGCGGATCGTCTTCAACCGGCCCATCGGCCGGAACCAGGCGATCCAGCACCCGCTGGCGCAGAAGTATGCGGCGCTGGAGGCGGCCTGGTGGGTGACGATGAAGGCGGCGTGGGAGTACGACAACGGCATGCCCTGCGGCGCCTCGGCCAACATGGCGAAGTACCTCGCGGGCGAGGCGGGCTTCGACGCCTGCCAGCAGGCCGTGATGACCCATGGCGGCTTCGGCTACGCCAAGGAATACCACGTCGAGCGCTACCTGCGCGAAAGCCTGATCCCGCGGATCGCCCCGGTCTCGCCGCAGCTGGCGCTGTGCTTCATCGCAGAGCGGGTGCTGGGGCTGCCGAAGTCCTACTGAGGCGGGCGAAGGCGCGGGCCGCCCCCAGCCGGAAGCCTCGCGCAGGGCGCGCGAGGCGGAGGGACGGAGGCGCCCTGCGGGCGGGCTTGGGCGCGCCGGGAGCGGCGCGCCCGGACGGCCGGCGGAGAGCGTCGCGGCGGGGAGGCGAGGGCGCGCTTGAAGGCTTGCGGTTCCCGCGGCGGAGATGACCGAGGCGCATCGAAGAGGGGCCGAGCCGGTCTGGGTTTCCCTGATCGCCCCGTGTTCGGCGAGGGGACGAGGCACGAGGGACAGCCACTAAAATTATTTTTTAATTATTTCAATAAAATAAGTGAAAATCAGGGCTGACGGCGATGGCCCGCCCATTTCGGGCGGGCTCGCACGGACGGCGACGTTCGCGCCTCCAACGCTTGCGGCGGGCGATGCGCCCGAACCGCTCGCACTGACCTAGACCCCTCCCCGCCTTTCTCCGCCCTCTCCCACTGCCCCGCCTCGATGGGGACGCAGGGCGGGGCGGTCGCGGCCGCGGAGCGGGCGCGCCGGGGCGCCTGCGTCCTGCGGACGGGCGTATCCGAGGGCGATATGCGCGTATGCGTCGGAACGCCGCCCCGGTCGCTTCGGGGTCGCGACGGGGCCGGGAACGGGTAGGCTTCCGGGCAGCGCGGCCCGCGTCGGGCCGCGCGCCTCCCCCTCGCCCGCCGGGACAGGCGTCCGGCGGCGGCCGCCCGCGGGCGGCCCGGCGCCTCCGCCGCGACGGAGCGCGCACCGGGCCGCGGAGCGCCGGGCGACGCGCCGGCCCTCGCCCCCATCCTCCCGCGCGGGCCACCTCGCAGAAGGAACGCGCCCCATGGCCGACATGCCCGCCGCAACCGAGCTCTGGTCCTGGACGGCCTCGGAACTCGCCTCGGCCATCGCCGCCGGCAAGATCTCGTCGGTCGAGGCGACGCAGAGCGCGCTGGCGCGGATGGAGGCGGCGAACCCCGCCCTCAACGCCGTGGTCGACCCCCTGCCCGAGCAGGCGATGGAGGCGGCTAAGGCCGCGGACGAAGCGCTGAGGAAGACCGGCCCCTCCGGGCCCCTGCACGGCGTGCCGGTGACGGTGAAGATCAACGTCGACTACAAGGGCCGCGCCACCACCAACGGCGTGGTGAAGTTCAAGGACCTGATCGCGCCCGAGGACGGCTCGGTCGTGCGGGCGATCAAGGCGGCGGGCGGCGTCATCATCGGGCGCACCAACACGCCCTGCTTCTCGATGCGGGCCTTCACCTCGAACGACCTGCACGGGATGACCGTGAACCCGCACGATTCCACGATCACGCCCGGCGGGTCCTCGGGCGGCGCGGGCTCGGCCACCGCCGCCGGCATCGGGGCGATGGGGCATGGCAACGACATCGGCGGCTCGGTCCGCGGGCCGGCCTATCACTGCGGGCTCTACGGGCTGCGGCCCACGGCGGGGATCGCGGGGGCCTACAGCCCCTCCCAGCTCGCCGAGCGGATGATCGTGAGCCAGATGAGCTCGGTCCAGGGGCCGCTGGCGCGCTCGGTCGAGGACGTGCGCCTGGCGATGCTGGCGATGGCGAAGCCCGATCCGCGCGACGTCTGGCAGACCCCCTCGACGGGGATGTTCGCGCCGCTGGAGCACGCGCCCTGCAAGGTGGCGATGGCGGCCGAGAGCCCCGACTTCCCCACCGACCCCGCGGTCTCGGCCGCGATCCGCAAGGCCGGCGCGATCCTGGCGGACGCGGGCTACGAAGTGGTCGAGGTCCCCACGCCCTCGTTCCAGGAGGCGGTGGAGTACTGGCGGATCGTGCTGGGCAACGAGATGCGCGCGGGCCTGGCGGGGATGATGGAGGAGATCGGCGACGCGAAGATGAAGCGCGCCCTCGAGGTGACGCTGCGCGGCGTGCCCGAGATCGCCGACCGCGACGGGATGCTGAAGCTGATCGCGAAGCGCTCGACGATGCTGCGCGAGTGGCAGGTGTTCCTGGCCGAGCATCCGCTGATCCTGACCGCCACCTGCTGGTCGAAGCCCTTCGAGGAGGATTACGACCAGCGCGACGACCTCGACGCCGACGCCTTCTTCGCCGCGATGGCGCCGCTGACCGGCACGCCCACCATCGGCCTGCCGGGCTTCTCGGTCCCGGTGGACACGGTTCCGGGCAAGCCGATGGGCGTGCAGCTGATCTCGGCCCGCTACGGCGACCGGGCGCTGCTGAACGCCGGCGCGGTGCTGGAGCGCGGCATCGGCCCGATCGCGCCGATCGACCCGAGGGGCTGAGCGGCATGAGGGCTTGAGGTTGGGGCGCCGCGGGGGGACCGCGGCGCCCTTTTTCGTGGGCGCCCGGCCCGCTCAGCGAACCTCCGCGAAGCGGTCGGTGGCGCGCAGGAGGCGGTCGCGGATGCCGGGTTCGGCGGCGGAGTGGCCCGCGCCCTCGACGATGTGCAGGTCCGCCTCCGGCCAGCGCTTGTGAAGCTCCCAGGCGGTGCGCAGGGGACAGGGCATGTCGTAGCGGCCGTGGATGATCTCGCCGGGGATGCCCGCCAGCTTGTGCGCCTCGTCCAGGAGCTGGCCGGGGCGCAGCCAGCAGTCGTGCAGGAAGTAGTGGTTCTCCAGCCGCGCGAAGGCGAGGGCGAAGCGGGGGTCGCCGAACCTGGCCTCGACGTCGCCGGGCGGCAGGAGAGTGATGGTCGTGCCCTCCCACATCGACCAGGCGCGGGCGGCCTCCAGCCGCTCGGCCTCGTTCTGCGAGGTCAGGCGCTTGCGGAAGGCGCGGATCAGGTCGTCGCGCTCGGCTTCGGGGATCGGGGCCACGAACCGCTCCCACGCGTCGGGGAACATCTCGGAGACGCCCCGGCGGTAGTACCAGTCGATCTCGGCGCGGGCGACCGTGTAGACGCCGCGCAGGATCAGCGCGTCGACCCGCTCGGGGTGGGTCTGCGCGTAGGCGAGCGCGAGGGTCGAGCCCCAGGAGCCGCCGAAGACCAGCCAGCGCTCGCAGCCCACGAGGGCGCGCAGACGCTCGATGTCCTCGACCAGATGCCAGGTGGTGTTGGCCTCGAGCGAGGCGTGCGGCTCGGAGCGGCCGCAGCCGCGCTGGTCGAAGAGCAGGAGGTCGTAGCGGGCGGGGTCGAAGAGGCGGCGGTGATCGGGATCGATCCCGCCGCCCGGCCCGCCGTGCAGGAACACCGCCGGGCGGGCGCCGGGGGTTCCGACGCGCTCGTAGTAGATTCGGTGGCCGTCGCCGACGTCCATGTGCCCGGTCTCGTAGGGCTCGATGGGGGGATATAGCTCGCGCAGCGCCGTCATCCGGGGCGACCTTTCGGGGAGGGAGGAAGGGACCGCGGCCGGGAGGGGACCGCGGCCTGGGGTCAGGGCGTCCAGGTCTTCACCGCCGCCTCGAGGCGGGCGGGATAGTCCTCGGGGAACCGCCAGCGGGCCTCGCCGGGGGGGCGGGTCAGGCCGCGGCGCGCCGCGGGCTCGCGCGAGAGCAGCGCGCCGACCAGGTCCGAGCGCACCCAGGGGGAGGCGCGGAAGTACCAGTGGCCGTTGCCGGCGTCGACGTTCTCGGAGGCGGTGACGTCGATCAGCTCCAGCGTGTCGAGCTCGGCGAGGCGGGCGACGATTTCGGCGGGGGCCTCCTCGGGCGACCAGCTGCGGCCCAGGGGGCGGCGGTCGAGGAGCAGGGCCGACATCGACAGCGCCGAGTCCGTGCCCGACATGTAGACCATCAGCCGCTCGACCACCTCCAGCGCGCCGTCGGCGAGGACCTGGAGGAAGAGCTTGGGGTCCACGTCCGAGCCGATCAGGATCACCTCGCCCAGGGGCGGCGCCGCGGCCCCGCCCGCGTGCATCAGCGCCGTCTGCTGGAGGGTGCGCAGCACCAGGCGGGAGCCGGCGCTGTAGCCGATGAGGTGGATGCGCTCGACCTGCGTGCGGTCGCGCAGGAAGTCGAGCAGCACCCGAAGGTCGCGGACCGAGGCCTCGGCCGTCTCGATGTCCTTGAAATAGGCGAAGCGGCTGGGGGTGGCGGGCCAGGCGAAGGCGATGAAGGCGCCGGCGTCGCCCAGGTAGTGCTGCCACTCCCTCGAGACCAGCAGCGGGTATTCGAAGTTCACGTTGTAGCCGTGGACGAAGATGAAGACGTCCCGCCGGCCGGAGACGGCGAGGTGCTGGTCCACGCGCGCGGCGAAGGCCTCGCCCGCGGCGGCGACGGCGGGGTCCTGCGCGGAGAGCGCGTGGAAGTCGGTGAGGCCGGCGGGCAGCACGCCGATCTCCTCGACCGAGGCCACCGAGATGGTGCGCGCGGCGCCGTCCTCGCCCATCACGGTCGCCGCGCGGATCTCGTCGAGGTCGCGGAAGGGCGGGTCCACCTTCACCCGCGCCACGCCCGCGCGCATCACCGGGGCGCGGGCGTCGGCGTAATGGGCCTGGGGCTCCCCGGCGGCCGCGGGGCGCCGGCCGGTGACGTAGAGCAGTTCGTCGAGCAGGGCGTAGTCGGCCGAGTCGATGCCCGCGAACGGGTCGAGCGCGCCCGAGGAATACAGGATCGGCGGCGGCAGCAGCTCCAGCTCGTCGTAGGAGCCGGAGCAGGCTGCGAGGAGCAGGAGGGGGAGCGCGAGCAGGCGGCGCAGTCGCCGGCGCGGGCCGGCCGCAGGCGCGGCCCCGCTGCGGTGTTCGACGCGGATCGAATGCATGAGACGCCCCCCTCGGCTTTCGGAGCGTCCAGCCTAGCAGCCGCGCGCGCCGTCCAGAAGCCTTCCGCGAGCCGCGCGCGAAGCCCCTTCCCTCGGCGGCGGCGGGCGGCGAGACTGGAACGCGATGACCGACCTCGAAGACCTTCTCGCCCAGGCGCAGCTGCTGCTGCCGGGGCTGCGCAACGAGCTGGTGGCGATGATCCAGCCGTGGCGCCTGGCGCAGCTGGGGCTGATCGCGGCGCTGGCGCTCGCGGCGTGGGGGATCGGGCGGTGGGCGCATCCGCGGATGGACGCCTGGATGCGCGCGCGCTCGCTGACGCCGCCGGCGGCGCGGGCGCTGGTGCTGGTCAGGGATCGGCTGGGGCTGATCGCCTTCGCCCTCGTCGCCTGGGCGACGGCGGCGGGCATGGCCGAGGTCACCTGGCCGTCGCGCTCGCATCTCATCGCGCTGGCGGCGCAGCTCGCGGCGGTCTGGGCGGGCGTGGGCATCGCGGTGCGGCTGATCCGCAACCCGCTGCTGCGGCGAACGGCGCGCTGGGGCGGGCTGATCTTCGCCACCGCCCTGGTGCTGGGACAGGCCGGCGCGCTGATGGAGGCGCTGGACGGGGTGGCGGTGACCATCGCCGAGCGGCGCGTCTCGGCGCTGACGGTCGCGCGGGGCGTGATCGCGCTGATCGCGCTGATCTGGCTGGCGCGCTGGGCGCTGGCGGTGCTGCGGCGGCGGCTGGCGGGGGTCGAGGAGATCTCGCCCTCGATGCGGGTGCTGACCGAGAAGGTGGCCGCCTTCGCGATCTTCGTGGCGGCCGCGGCGGCGGCGCTGAACGTGGCGGGGTTCGACCTGACCTCGCTGGCGGTCTTCTCGGGCGCGATCGGGCTGGGGGTGGGCTTCGGGCTGCAGAAGGTGGTCTCGAACCTGGTCTCGGGCGTGATCCTGCTGGTGGACAAGTCGATCAAGCCGGGGGACGTGATCTCGCTGGGGGACACGTTCGGGTGGATCTCGGGGCTGAACGCGCGCTACGTCTCGGTCGTCACGCGGGACGGGCGGGAGTACCTGATCCCCAACGAGGACCTGATCACCGGGCAGGTGGTGAACTGGTCCTATTCCTCGGAGCTGGTGCGCCTGGACGTGACCTTCGGGGTGGCCTACGCCTCCGACCCGCACGCGGTGCGCCGGATCGCGGTCGAGGCGGCGCAGGCGGTGGCGCGGGTCAGCTCGGACCCCGCGCCGGTGTGCCACGTGACGGCCTTCGGCGACAGCTCGGTCGACTTCGTGCTGCGCTTCTGGATCCACGATCCCGCCAAGGGGCTGACCAACGTGCGCGGCGCGGTGTTCCTGGCCCTGTGGGACGCCTTCCAGGCCCACGGGATCGAGATCCCCTTCCCCCAGCGCGACGTGCGCATCGTCGAGACGCCGGGCCGCCGCAAGGCCGCCCCGCCCGCCGACTGAGCGCGCGCCGCCCGCCCCGGCCCCCGAAAGGCGCCGCCACGGAAATTCCACGTGGACGAATGATTTAACGAATGCTAACCCTTGAAAGCGTGTGGAGCGTGGTGCCTTGGAGGGGTGTAGCATGCGGTTCGTTTGGTTGGCCGCCGTCGGTCTCGGCGGGTTCATCGCGATGGGGGCGACGTCCGCCTCGGCGCTTCAGATCGGGGTCGCGCCGTTCACGACCGAGATGACGCCCACGGCCCGGAGCGTCGGCTCCGCCCCGGTCTCCGCCAAGCCGAGCAGCGTCGTCTACGGCTCCTTCGACATCAGCCTGAATTTCAGCGGCACGCCGACGGCGAGCCAGGTCGCCTCGTTCCAGAACGCCGAGGCGTACTGGGAGAGCAAGATCCTAGGCTATCGCGACCCGGGCCTGGCCGACTTCATGAACAACGTGGTCGGCCCGGTCGTGATCAACGCGAATTTCGTGGCCATCGACGGACCGGGCAATACGCTCGCCTCCGCGGGGGCGACGAACATCGTCGCCACGGGAGGCTACACCGGCGTCACGCCCTCGACGAGCAACGTGATCGTCACCTCCGCGGGCTCGATGAACTTCGACACGGCCGACGTCGCCGCGCTCGAGGGCGGCGGCAACTTCGACGCGGTGATCATCCACGAGATGGCCCACGTGCTGGGCTTCACCTCGTTCTTCTGGGACTTCGTGCTGGCGACGGACGGGACCGGCACGGACACGAGCTACACCGGCGCCAACGGCCTGGCGGCCTACCAGGCCGAGTTCGACCCGCTCGCGACCTTCGTTCCGGTCGAGGACGAGGGCGGAAGCGGCACCGCCTATTCGCACTGGGACGAGCAGCTTTTCGCCAGCTACAACCCGCTGGCGCCGGTCGCCGCCTCCACCGGCAACCCGGAGCTGATGACGGGCTACCTGGACGCGCCGACCTACACCTCGATGACCACCATCGCGAGCTTCGAGGACCTGGGCTACGCGACGGTCTATTCGAACCCGGTGCCCCTGCCCCTGCCCGGCGCGCTGCTGGCCGGCGGCCTGCTGGTCCTGGCCGTGCGGTCGCGCAAGCGCGGCTGAGGGCGGCTTCGCCTGCGCCCCCCGCGGGTGCGGATCTGCGGCGCGCCTCCCGGCCGGGGGGCGCGCCGCAGGCGTTTCAGGGCTTCAGGTCGGGGCGCCCGCTCAGGGCATCGGAATCGCCTCGCCCGTCGCGGGCACGTCGTAGCCGCGGACCACGGCCGGACGCTCGGCGATGCGGCGATACCAGGCGAGCACGCCGGGATAGTCCTTGAGGTCGATCCCCTGGCGCTCGAACCGCGCGGCCCAGGGCCAGATCGCCATGTCGGCGATCGAGTAGGCCCCCGCCCCCTGCCCCGCCACGTAGTCGCGATCCCGCAGGCGGGCGTCGAGCACGCCGTAGAGGCGGCGCGCCTCGGCGCCGAAGCGGGCCTCGGCGTAGTCGGACTTGCCGGGGTGGAAGAAGTGGAAGTGATGCACCTGGCCCAGGATCGGGCCGAAGCCCGCCATCTGCCACATCAGCCACTCGACCACCCGCCATTCCTCGCCGCCCTCGGTGAGGAACCTGCCGTGCTTCTTGGCGAGGTAGAGCATGATCGCGCCGCTCTCCATCAGCGTCTGCCCGGTCTGGCGGTCGACGATGGCGGGGATCTTGTTGTTGGGCGCGACCGAGAGGAACTCGGGCGCGAACTGCTCGTCCTTGCCGATGTTCACGGCATGGGTCTCGTAGGCGACGCCCAGCTCCTCGAGCAGGATCGAGACCTTGCGGCCGTTGGGCGTCGTCCAGGTGTAGAAATCGATCATGCCGCGTCCGCCGGCAGCAGGCGGTCGACCAGCGCCAGCCAGTAGGCGACGCCCAGCGGAATGGCGTCGTCGTTGAAGTTGTAGTCGGGATAGTGCAGCCGGCCGGAGACGTGGCCCTCGGCGGCCGTGCCCATCCAGATGTAGTGGCCGGGGCGGGCGTTGAGCATGAAGGCGAAGTCCTCGCCGGCCATGCAGGGCTCGCCCGTGCGGGAGACCGCCTCGGCGCCCACGACGGTCTCGGCCACCTGGGCGGCGATCTCGGCCTCCTCGTGCGGGTTGATGCAGGGCGGGTAGTTGCGGCGGTAGTCGACCACGGCCTTGCAGTCGAAGCCCTCGGCGACCGAGGCCGCCAGCCTGCGCAGCCTTCCTTCCGTCTTGTCGCGCGCCGCGTCGGAGAAGAAGCGGACCGAGCCGCCGACGACCGCCCGGTCGCCCATCACCACGTAGGCGTCGGAGCCCTTGATCATCGAGATGCCGACCGCGATGGTTTCGAAGGGCGAGAGGTTCCGGCCGGGGATCGACTGCACGGTGGTCACGAAATGCGCCGCGGTCAGCACGGTGTCGACGCCCGCGTGGGGCACGCCCGCGTGGGTGCCCTGCCCCTCGAAGGCGATGTCGAAATAGTCGATGCCGGCCATGGTCGGGCCCGGCAGCGCGGTGAAGGTCCCCAGCGGCTGGTCGGGCATGTTGTGCAGGCCCCAGACCGTCTCGCACGGGGCCTTGTCGAACATGCCGTCCTCGACCATCTCGCGCCCGCCGCCGCCGCCTTCCTCCGCCGGCTGGAAGATCAGCGCGACGGAGCCCGCGAAGTCGCGGGTGTCGGCGAGGATCTTGGCCGTCGCCAGCAGCATGGCGGTGTGCCCGTCGTGGCCGCAGGCGTGCATCTTGCCGGGGTTGGTCGAGGCGTAGGGCAGGCCCGTGCGCTCCTGCATCGGCAGGGCGTCGATGTCGGTGCGCAGGCCGATCATCTTGCCGGGCGTCTTGCCGTGGACGATGCCCACGACGCCGGTGCGCCCGAGGCCGGTCAGGATCTCGTCGACGCCGAATTCCTTCAGCTTCTCCTGGATCAGGGCGGAGGTGCGGTGCTCCTCGAAGCCGATCTCGGGGTTGGCGTGGATGTCGCGGCGCCAGGCGGTCGCCTCGGCATGGAGGGCGGCGATGCGGGCGGAATGGCGGCCGAGAGGCGCGGGCGAGGCCGACATGTCGTTCATGGGCGGATCTCCTGCGGCCCGCCGGGAGAGGCGGAGCGCGCCGCAGAGGCGCATGCGGGCCGAAGCCGGGAGCCTGCGGCGCCGACGGGGGCGGGGTCAATGGGGGCCGGGGGGAGGGGCGGGGAGCCGAGGAGCGGGTACGGCGGGGCCTGGCGCGCTGGTGGACGCGTGGCGGGGTCGAGGCCTTGGGCGACATGCCCGCGCGCGGATCGACCCGGCGCGGTCGAGAAGCGGAGCGTCGGCGCAGAACGATGGCGAGAGATTGGTCCTGAGAGCGGGGGCCGCGGGCCGGTCGCTTCGGTCGAGACCGACGCGCGAAGCAGCAGCCCGCGCATCATGCGCTCGCAGCGGTTCGGCAGCGTTCGGCGATGTTGGGGAGGTTGGCGCGCCGGGGAGGATTCGAACCCCCGACCCCCAGATTCGTAGGTTGGCGAAAGGCGTTCTAGGGCAATGCCTGTTTCAATTGCGCGCTCCGTTTCAATCCTAATGGAATCAATAACTTGGACAGACAGTTGAAACGAGCACCAACCCCACAGTCGCGAGCATCTTTCCGAGATAGCGCCCCTACGCGTATCTCAATGGCTTGCGACAGAAGTTTCGACTACGCGCGAATCTAACGAGCGGCGCAGTCGTCGTTCGCCATCGTATCATTGGGCAACTGTGTGTTGCACAGACGCGCGTCGCTCAAATCGGTGCTTTCAAGTATGGCGCTGTCGAACACGGCTCCGCTCAGGTCGGCGTCCTTGAAGGAGACGTCGGTCAGCCGAGCCCCCGCGAAAGAGGCGCCGCGGAGGTTGGCGCCGGCAAAACTGACCCGCTGCAGCACCGCGCCGTCGAACAGCGCGATGAAAAGACGGGCGCCGTCGAAGCGCGCGTCGACTATCGTGGCGCCCGTCATGTCGAGCCCTGTCAGGAGCCCCCCCGAGAGATGCGCCCCGGCGACCGCGCAGCCGCCACAGCGACCCATCGCGCGCAATTGCGTGAGCGTGGTTTCCTGAGCAGCGGCGGCCGTCGGGAGAGTCGTAGCGACGAGCAGGAGGAGTGGTCGCATGTCGGGTTCCCGTCGGGTGGCGTTGGGGATGGAAACGCCGTATCCTCGTCGCGACACATGGGGGCCGGATGGGTCCGGGAACAAGTGCGCTCGGGGAAGATTTCCCGCTCCGCGCCTAGTAGTGGGTCAGATTGAAATCATGCGATGATCGCGCTGTCGGGCGCTCCAAGGCTGTCCAACCTTTGAATGTGGCCCGCGCAATGAAGGCGCGGGTCCACTTGGTCACCCGGCGGCCACGTGCAACGTAGCTCGGCCTGCCACCGTCGTCAGCTACGCAGCCGACCGACGCCTCACGAACAGACCCAATCCACCGAGCGCAACGCCCAACATGGGCAGAGTTGCCGGCAACGGAACCGAGGCGTTGGCTTCGGTAATGCCAGCATAGAGCACGTTGGACTGGGAGTAGTTGTAGAAGCCGAAGGCGCCTGCCGTGAACTGGCTCAGGCCTGCGTCGGTCGCGGTGATGTCGATTTCGAGCACGCCGTCGACATAGATCCGAACACGCGACGCTGTGTACTCGAGGTCAAAGCTATACTCGGTGTTGTCCGCCCAGCCAGTCGAACCGAGGTTCGTTCCTCTGGCGATCTCTGACACCGTCCCGGTGTGCTGCCAGGCATTGTTGGTCAGGCCGCCCAGAATGCCTCCCGTCACGAGCGAGATGGCCAAGCCGTCGACAGCCGGACTCTGGTCGTTCTGCTTCCAGTCCACCAGCAGGTACGCTGTGGATGCCGTAGGAGCGGTCAGGTCTCCTCCGACGAATCCCAGCACGAAGCCGATGAAGTCGTCGTCAGAGGTGGTCTGAACCTTGATGGTCCCATGCAGGAGCTGACCCAAGGCATTGTCCGGGCCATAGAAGACGCCGGGATCCGCGTTGGAGGTCTGCAAGACCGAGTCATTCCCAGTCTGCACAGTCCAGGTACCGGACCCCTCTTGGGTCCATCCGGTGAGGTCGACCGCGACGGGAATTGCGAGGGCCGGTGAGGCGGCGAAGGCGCTGAAAACAAGCGCGGAAACTGCGTGTGCGAAGGCTGAACGATGCATTGTCGGACTTCCCCATCTCCGAAGATCGCGACAATAGCCTAATGGATTCGCGCATGATTTCCTAGCTAGTTCCAATCGTACGCCGAGGGCTGAGGATCTGGCAGAGTCATGCACTGCCCTTTCTGCTCACCAGAACGACGAAAGGCCCGCGCCACCCAGGCGCGGGCCTTCGGAGACGAAGTCGAGTATAGTGCATCTCGCGAGCGCGGCGGCATTGCAACTGCCGATAGCCACCGCCGCAAGCGCCTGAACACCGCCCGGCGGGAGGTGGCCAAGGCTCGGGGGAAATTCCTGAGCGTCCTCAGTTGGGCCCACCGACCCCTCCGCGCTCGCACAATAGCCGCCGATGATCCTCCGCCCACCGCTGGATTCGACGCGGCGCTGGCGCACGGCCGTGGAGAGGTTCTCCGGCTCGACGCCGGGGCGAGTCGCATCCGGCAGCTCGTCGCCGAACAGACCGCTCATGTCGATCCATCCGACCGAGCCCGGGCCGGCAGCGTCAGTCTTTGTCCAGCCACGCCGCCACCTCGATCACCGCCAGCCCGATGAGCCCGAGGGTCACGAACCCACCGAACAGCGCCCACGCGACGTCCTCACTCGCGGCGGTCGACGGGTGGTGGGGCAGCATGCAGAAGGCCAGAAAGCCGGCGCACAGGACGACTCGAAGGCGCCAGAAGTTCCGCTCCAGCCGGCGGGCTGCCCTGGCGCTCTTAAGCCGCTCCTTCAAGGGGTGAACCGCTCCGGGTCTGCCGGAGGCTCCCACTCCTGAGTAGGATGGAGCCCCATGAGCAAGACGACGAACAAGTTCTCCCCTGAGGTCCGCGATCGCGCGGTTCGCTTGGTGCTGGACAGCG
>NZ_JARHUC010000022.1 GCF_029223255.1 Albimonas marina | reverse complement strand
GGAGCGGAGATCGATGAAGGCAAGCGAGTTTTCGGACGCGCGAGACAGGCGTTTATCCTGAAGCAGGCCGAGGAGGGCGTGCCGATCGGCGACGTCTGCCGGAAGGCCGGGATCAGCCAAGGCGACGTTTTACGCCTGGCGGAAGAAGTACGTGGGCCTGCTGCCGAGCGAGATGCGCCGGCTGAAGGCCCTTGAGGACGAGAATGCCCGGCTCAAGAAGCTGGTCGCGGAACTCGGCCTGGACCGCGAGATGGCGAGCCATCGTCCGCCATTGGTCCGAGGACAATCGCGAGCGGACGTCGTCCGCCGAACGCTCTGAAGCCGGCTCGGATGCGAGCTCTTGTCGACGGGCTGTGCTGCGACTGGGCCGTTTCGTTCCTCCGGGCTTGTGGGGCCCTGCGGATGGACCGGTCGACGTACCACCACCAATCCCGTCTCTCCGATCCGGCGGCACTCCTGGAGCGCATCAGGGAGATCTGCCAGAAGCGCGTGCGCCACGGCTATCGCCGCGTGCACGTGCAGCTTCAGCGCGAGGGCTGGAACGTGAACCACAGTCGAAGGGACCGTGGCCCCGGTGGGGCCGCGTAAGCCCGGAGACCGTTCAACGCATATACAATGAGCCGGGCCTTCAGCTGCGCAACAAGACGCCGAAGCGGCGGGTAAGGGCGAAGCTGCGTGAAGACCGCGGCGTCGCGACCCGGGCCAACAAGACCTGGGCCATGGACATCCGTAGCACGACCAGCTCGCCACGGGCCGGAAGCTGCGGGTGCCGACCATCGGCGACACCTGGTCACGGTTCTCGCAGGGGGTCGATCCGCGGTTCAGCTATTGGGGCGAGGACGTGGTCGCCACCCTCGAGCGGGTCTGCGCGGAGGTGGGCTTTCCGAAGGTGATCCGCATCGACCACGGCAGCGAGTTCATCTCGCGCGACGTGGACCTCTGGTCCTGCCGGCATGGCGTCGTCCTCGACTTCTCCCGGCCAGGCAAGCCCACGGACAACGCCTTCATGTTCCGGCGCGGCGATGGCCCCACTGGGGCCATCGCTGATCGCGCCTCACCATCAACGGCAAGTTCCGCCAGGCATGCCTGCGGGCGCACTGGTTCCTCAGCCTTGCCGACGCCCGCGAAAAGATGGAGGCTTGGCGCAGGCTCTACAACGAAGATCGACCCCACAGCGCAATCGGGTGCAAGGTCCCGATATCGCTCACCGACGTCAGCGGCGCCCCCGGCCTGCC
>NZ_JARHUC010000021.1 GCF_029223255.1 Albimonas marina | reverse complement strand
GGTAGCGCCCCGAGACGTGGTGTAGGAGCGCCGGCCTTCGGCGAGGCCCGAGGCTGATCAGGCGGCCACGGCGGGCAGCCTGACATGGTCAGCATCGTTGATGCGGGCGAGGGACTCCAGCCCCATGTATCGCCGGGCCACCGCCCACTCGTCGTTGGTCTCGATCATCAGGGCGCCGACGAGGCGGACGATGGCTTCGTCGTTGGGGAAGATCCCGACCACGTCGGAGCGACGCTTGATCTCCTTGTTGACGCGCTCCAGCGGGTTCGTCGACGCGATCTGCGGCCAGTGCTCGCGCGGGAAGTCCATGTAGGCCAGGACATCTTCGCGGGAGGCGTCCATCAGGGAGCCGAGACGGTCGTTCTTCTCGCGCAGCGCGTCGGCGACGGCGTCCCACTGCGCCTCGGCGTCCGCCTTGGTCTCCTGCGCGAAGATGGTCTTCAGCATGGCGGCCACCGCCGCACGGCTCTTCGGCGGAACATGGGCAAGCGCGTTCCGGACCCAGTGCACGCGACACCTCTGCTGCGTGGCGTCGAACACCCGGCGGGCCGCCGCCCGCAGGCCCTTGTGATCGTCAGCCACGACCAGCTTCACCCCGCGCAGGCCGCGGTCGGCGAGCGCGCGCAGGAACTCGAGCCAGAAGGTCTCTGCCTCGGACGGCCCCGTGCCCACGCCCAGCACCTCGCGGCGGCCGTCCTCGTTGACGGCGACGGCGATTATCACCGCACGGCTCACGATCCGGCCGCCGTCGCGCACCCGGATGTAGGTCGCATCGAGCCACAGATACGGCCAGGCGCCTTCCAGCGGGCGCGTCAGGAACGCCTGCACCCGTTCGTCGATCTCCGCGCAGAGCCGCGAAACCTGGCTCTTCGAGACGCCCGTGCCGCCCATGGCGCGGACCAGGTCGCCCCCCCCCGCGTCGAGACGCCGTGCACGTAGGCTTCCTGGATCACCGCCACCAGCGCCTTCTCCGCCGTCCGCCGCGGCTCCAGGAAGCTTGGGAAGTAGCTGCCCTTCCGCAGCTTCGGGATGGCGAGGTCGATCCGCCCCGCCCGCGTCTCCCAGCCCCGTTCACGCTAGCCGTTACGGTGCGTCGCACGCGTCGCCGAGCGCACGCCCTTCGGCGCGCCCGGCGCCGCCTCGACCTCCAGTTCCATCAACCGCTCGGCCGCGAAGGCCAGCATCTCGCGCACGAGATCGCCGTCCGCCTCCTTCTCCACGAGCTCCAGAAGGGCCATTCTATCGTCGGTCATCGTCGTCTCCGGTTCCGATTCAAGGTCTCGCAACCCGAACCTCTACCGAAGACCGGCGATGGCCGTCCCGCCGACACCGT
>NZ_JARHUC010000020.1 GCF_029223255.1 Albimonas marina | reverse complement strand
CCGTCAACCAACCCAATTCTCGTCTCTCCACGATGTACTCAATCCCGCGGGGTGGAGCAGCCCGGTAGCTCGTCAGGCTCATAACCTGAAGGTCGCAGGTTCAAATCCTGCCCCCGCAACCAAATCTATCTGCGCTATCAAACGCTTATGCGCCGCCCTCCGGGGCGGCGTTTGCGTTTCCGCCGCCCGTGGAAGCACTGTGGAAGCAAGAGGGGCCGAAGTCCTTCATACCGCTTCCAAAAGTGTGCTGCCGTGATGGTCGGGCGCTTCCGGCGCGCTTTCGTGTCAAACGGCACGCAATCGGGACCCCTGATCGGCGCGCAAAAGGGCCCCCCCTCAGAGCATGTGCGGGCGAAGCCCTGATCGCCCCGGAGCCGTAGGCGGAGGGGCGATCAGGGCTGCGTCGGCGCCGTGCGTGATGGGGGTCAGGCGCGGTTCTTGAAGCGCCAGCTCTCGTTGCCGGTCTCGACGATCTCGCAGTGGTGGGTGAGGCGGTCGAGAAGCGCGGTCGTCATCTTGGCATCGCCGAACACCGTGGGCCACTCGCCGAAGGCGAGGTTCGTGGTGACGATGATCGAGGTCTGCTCGTAGAGCCGGCTGATGAGGTGGAAGAGGAGCTGCCCGCCGGTCTGGGCGAAGGGCAGGTAGCCGAGCTCGTCGAGCACGACGAAGTCCAGCCGGCACAGGAGATCGGCGGTGCGGCCCTGGCGGCCGTCGCGGGCCTCGGCGTCGAGCTTGTTGACCAGGTCGACCACGTTGAAGAAGCGCCCGCGGGCGCCGGCGCGGATGCAGGCTCGGACGATGCCTACGGCGAGGTGCGTCTTGTCGGTCCCCGTGCCGCCAACCAGCACGAGGTTGCGCTGCTGCTCGAGGAAGCCCCCGCCGGCGAGGTCGCGGACCAGGGTCTCGTTGATCGGCGTGTCGGCGAAGTCGAACTCTTCGACCTCCTTGGCGAAGGGCATGCGGGCGACGGTCATCTGGTACTTGATCGAGCGTGCGCGCTTCTCGTTCAGCTCGGCCGAGAGCAGGTCGCCGATCACGCGCTGCGGCTCGTGCTCGCGCTTCACGGCGGCGGCGACGATCTCGTCGTAGCCGTCCCTCATTCCGAAGAGCTTGAGGTCTCCCATCGTGGTCAGGATCTCGGTGCGGTCCATCATCCGGCGGCCCTCCTGAGGCTGTCGTAGCGGGCGCAGTCGGCGACCGGCTCGTGGGCGAGGCGCAGGGCCTCGGGCGTCATGATCGGCGCGGGCGGCTCGGGCTCGCGCCGCCTCCACCGCCTCGAGGCCGTCGTCGATCACGGCGGCGAGGATCTGCACCATCTGGCGGTCGCCGTCGGGCGCGGCGCGCAGCTTGCGCCGGATGCGCTCCAGCGCCGGCGGAAGGTCCCAGTCCTTGAACGGCGCGCCGTTGCGCAGGGCCCCGGGCTTGCGGGCCAGCACGGGCACGTAGTGCCATGGGTCGTAGACCGTCTTCCCTCGCCCAAGGGCGCGGCGGTGTTCGCCGACCACGCGGCCGTCCTGCCGGATCTCGATGCGCTCGGCGTAGGCGCGGATCTCCACCGGCCGCCCCACCGCGCTTGCCTTCACCGAGTACTTGTTGCTGTCGAAGCGGACCAGGCAGGTCTTCGAGACGGCGGCCGGCACGGCGTGGAAGCCGTCGAACGGGCCACGATACGGCACCAGGCTCGGGCGCTCGGCCTCGAACGCCGCCCAGATCGTCGTGTCGGGAAGCTCCGGGTGGCGATGCGCCTTCGCCCACTCGGTGCAGCGGTCCTCCAGCCAGGCGTTGAGCTCCTCGTAGCTCTTCACGCGGACCCGCGGCGCGAAGAACCGCTGGCGGACGGTGCCCACCTGGTTCTCGACCTGGCCCTTCTCCCAGCCGGAGGCGGGCGTGCAGGCGACCGGCTCCACCAGGTAGTGCCCGCACATCTGCTGGAAGCGGCGGTTGTAGGCCCGCTCCCTGCCCGTGAAGATCGCGTCCACCGCGGTCTTCATGTTGTCGTAGATGCCGCGCGTGCAGGCGCCACCGAAGAAGGCGAACGCCTTGTCGTGGGCGTCGAAGACCATCTCCTGCGTCTCGCGCGGGTAGGCGCGCACGAACATCATCCGGCTGTGGCAGAGCCGGACGTGCGCCACCTTCACGGTCGTGGTCACGCCGTCGATGACGACGACCTCGTGGCTCCAGTCGAACTGGTACGCCTCGCCCGGCGCGAAGCTCAGCGGGACGTAGGCCGCCGCCGTCGCCTCGCTCTCCCGGCGCCGCCAGTCCGCCGCATAGCGGCGCACAGCGTCGTAGCCGCCGGCGTAGCCGAGCCCCCGCAGCTCCTCGAAGACGCGCACCAGGGTCAGGCGCTCGCGGCTCGGGCGGGCGGCATTCGTGGCAAGGAGCCGATCCAGCTCTTCGCGCCACGGCCCGATCTTCGGCTGCGGCTGCGACCGCCGCTCGTAGGTGAACTCCGTCTCGCCCGAGCGCAGCACCTTGCGCACCGTCTTCCGGGATACCCGCAGGTCCCGGCAGATCGCCTTGATCGACTTCCCCTGGACGAAGTACGCGCGGCGGATCTTCGCGATCGTCTCCACAACCAGCATCCCGACATCGGCTCCCGAGCAACCTCGGAAGCACTGTGGACCCCAAGCTTCAGGGGGGGCCCGATTGGACGCCGATCAGCCCCGAAACGGGGTCCTTATTCCACGCCGATCCACAGCCTTTTCGTGTCCGTGAACTGCACGGCCAGCTCTCGGGGTGAACCGCTCCGGGTCTGCCGGAGGCCGATGTTCGTTAGCTACGCGGCCACATCGCGCGTTTCCAGCGCAGCGTGGAATGCGGCTTCGGCTTCTGCGGGCGGCACATTGCCTATGGGCTC
>NZ_JARHUC010000002.1 GCF_029223255.1 Albimonas marina | reverse complement strand
TGAAATGCAGACGTCTGGTCCGGGACTACGAGCAGATCACCCGCGTCGCCGAAGCCCTCATCACCGTCGCCGCCATCGCCACCCTCGTCAGGAGGCGCTGAACAGGCTTCTCAAACACGCTCTAAGTGGACGGGTTTAATCAAAGGTGATGAGATATAATCGCGCCGGGAGGCAAGAGTTCAATTAAGAAGAAAGGGGTAAATTGCCATTGAGCTATGGTAGGCTAGCTGGCCGGAGTATGAGTACTGCGTTCCAGTAATCGCCATCCGGATCGAGGAAGATGTTTTCTGTAGTGCGGCCGGCCAGAGCGGCAGATTTGGAACTGATACTGGCGATCCGATCAAATGTGGCTACTGTGTCGTCATGCTTGTCGCTCTTCGTTCCGATGGAGGTAAAAATTAAGCAGTCATCCATCAATCCGCCTGTTGCCATCAGAAATTCAGCAAGCAGAGTTTCGATTTTGTTGTCGGGAAGATTTCCGAGTATGAGGTCAGTTATTTTCTTAGGCTCAGTTTTCGACCGACGAAGAAAAAATCGTGGATCGATCTCTGCGGAGCCTTGCCATGAAAAGTCATCATCGCGCAGTCCGAGCCCACTTTTTCGGTAGGTCCAACCAAAGGCCATTGTTCCTCCTCGCCCTTACAGAGACAACTTCGGTTTGCTGTGCGCGATCAAAAATTCACGCATCTCAAAGTATGCGGCCTCCTCGATGCGCATTGCTGCTGCGAGGACACCTGATTCATCATGTTCCCTATCCGCCTCGTCAAAGGCGCGCCGAGCATGCTTCAACTTTGAACTGTAGTGCCGGTAGCGTACTAGGTCATCTGTCACAGATGTCCCGTCCCGGAAAGCATGGAGCCCCACGATTGTAATCGCAAGCACGCTAGAACCAAGAACTAACGCTTGTGTTATGGGGCTGTGCGGGTCATCCAGGATTTGACAAAGAACCGCCCCAAACTGAAAAAGGACAATCCCTAAGGTCGCAGCATGCTCCACCGCGTTGGCAAACTTTTCTCGTTCAAATAGAGAACCTGTCGCCGAGATGGGTGAGGCGCGTTCTTCAAATTGAATATCGACATAGTCCTCTTGCCAGTCCATCCTAAATTCTCGATAGTATAGCTTAAATTGCTGAAATTTATTTGAATCGACCGATTGAAAATCCTTGACGTTTCGCAGTCGATTCATGTCGGCGATAAATGTTTCGCTGAGGTCTTGGTCGTCCTTAACTTGCTTCGTGTAGGTGTTCCCCGACAGGGTTCGCCTGACGCGCTCGAGCTCTTTCTCGCGAATCTTGTCCCAGGAGACCTTGGTCTGCACTGCGCGCGCGCAGAGTAGGTCAACATGCGATATCATGAATTGGAAATGGAATTGCCGTAGCCTCTCAGCTTGCTGACGTTCTGTGAGCCACTCATCGCGCTTTCTGCTAAGCACAACGCCTCGTCCGAATAGTAGGCCTGAGACGAGCAGAGCTGCAGCTAGGCTGGCGACTGCATTGCTTATTAGGCGGCTCTCTTGCACGAAAACTTTTGTGAGCTCAGATGTGCCGACTAGGGTTACGAGGAGAGATAAAACGATCAGTGCGATGCCGATAAAGCTACTGCTGCGAGATGCTCGCTTCATTCGCTTCGCTTTTTCTTCATGCTCAACAAATGTGGAGCGAAGCTCCGGCCAAATAACTCGATCGGCAATGTCGGGATACTGCGATCGCAGGTATGCCTCATCGCCCTCGTTGCAAAGCAAGTCAAAGTTATACCTTTTGTCCATGGTCCGGAATCCCATACGGATTTCTGATTAATCTGCAATCGGCCGTCGCCTACTCTCCGAGTTTAGAGATGAACCGCTGTGACCGGCAAGGACAAGGAATGGTGGCGCTGGAGCCGACGCCATAGAATTCCCGCAAGGCCATCCTGAGGGCGTTAAGGCAATTCTTGACAAACTCGGCAGTGTTGCATCACCATAATCTCCGGGCGCCCGCTCTGGAAACGGTGCGGGTTCTGGCATCAAATTCGGGAAAGCCTTATCTGGTGATCGCGAGCCAAGCTTCCTTTGGGAGAAGGTGTAGAGACTGAACGGTGCCCACCTACGGCTAAAGCTATGGTGAAGAGACAGTCCGGACCACAAACATCAATCTGGCAGTGAAAACTGTAGTGGTGAAAAGGGGCGGCTAGGCCGCCCCTTGCTCGTTTAGCCAAGCGATTTGTCCACCAGTTTACGAATGTAGCTGGCCGCGTTTGCTTGGGCAACAAAATGAATCCGTGTCCAGGCACCGTCGTTTTGCGCTCGCTCGTTGGCTATATTCCAGTCCAAGATCGCTTTAAACTCTCGCATAAGCCGCCGGATCTGCCTGCGCCGTCCGGCAGGAGCCCCGAACCTATTTTCATTTTCTCTGGCGATCCGCACCCGGGGGACCATTGAAAGTGGATAGACCGTTCTTGGAATATCAATCACGATATCTGGCCGGTCTCGCAGCATCATGCCGCCAAATCCGAACTTATTATATTCTCCTTCCTCCTGCTTTTCCAGAATTGAAGCGGACATTGTGGGTAGTCCTTCACTCTCAAGTGCGAACTCAAGATCGTGTCGAGCATCATCGAAATTGTCGATCTCTACAATATCGGGAATGACTACTACGAGAGCTGTCAGCCGCCCCTCCCACACCGTCGGACTGGCGCCGCCTCTATCCTCGACAACTTTCGTAACCTTCTGCAGGAAACCTGATCCTGATCGACCAAACCGATACAGTGTATTGACATGGTAGCCCGTAGCTATCCCGGCGGGGCCAGCGATATTAACAATCGGTAGTCCCTGGAAATAGGCTGAGAACACACTTTCGCTAAAGCCGGCACCATCTGGGCTCCGGTAGTTGTCGAGCAACCGGTTCCGAAGTTCGACATGGCTCTGCTCAGATGGATCGTACTCATCCTTAAAAGCGAATTGCATTATCGCGCGACTTTGTAGGAGGTAGAATGGAAGGCTATCTCCTGTGACAAGGATATAGGGTTTTCCAAGTGCGTTCACTGCGCCAAGCTCATATATCACACTGGGACTTTCATCGCTTACATCGACGATGACAAGATCGCTGCTTTCTATGTGATTTAAAACGGAGAGGACGATATTGGTTCGATTATCTGCCTCAGGGGCAAAAACACGAATCCCTTCCGGATCGGTCATTTTTCCATCTGCGTAAAGAGCAGCTGCTGCGCCTTCAATGATACTCGCGACACTAACTGTTTTGGTTCTTCTAACATAACGGTAATTATCTCCGGCAAAGTCGCCTTCTGGCACCATCCGGCCGAGAACAAAGACTCTAAGCTCCTGCATCGCGCCACCCCGCAGCCATGTGTTCGGTGATTCGAGTTGTTCACATTGATGAATCGCTGGTATCGTGCGCGATTAGGAGCCTCAAAAACAGTGTCTTTTGACTCTTTGTGAGCGTCTGGTGCTGTGATCCCCGAGACTTGGACCGCTCGAAGCTGGAATCCCGGGTATCCTTTCCCCGGCCGGCGAAGGAGCGGAGATCCATGAAGGCGAGCAATTTTTCGGACGCGCAGAAGGCGTTCATCCTTAATCAGGCCGAGGAGGGCGTTCCGATCGGCGACGTCTGCCGGAAGGCCGGGATCAGCCAGGCCACGTTCTACGCCTGGCGGAAGAAGTACGCGGGCCTGCTGCCGAGCGAGATGCGCCGGCTGAAGGCGCTCGAAGACGAGAATGCGCGGCTGAGCCGCTCCGGGTCTGCCGGAGGCTCCCACTCCTGAGTAGGATGGAGCCCCATGAGCAAGACGACGAACAAGTTCTCCCCTGAGGTCCGCGATCGCGCGGTTCGCTTGGTGCTGGACAGCGAAGCGGAGCGCGGCTCCCGCTGGGCTGCGATCGTGTCGATCGCGCCGAAGATCGGCTGCGCGGCGCAGACGCTGAACGAATGGGTGAAGCGGGCGGAGATCGACGGCGGCCGCCGGGCGGGCGTTCCCGCCGAGATGGCGGAGAAGATGAAGGCGCTGGAGCGGGAGAACCGCGAGCTGCGCCAGGCGAACGAGATCCTTCGCAAGGCCAGCGCGTATTTCGCCCAGGCGGAGCTCGACCGCCGGTCGAAGACATGATCGCCTTCATCGACGATCAGCGGGGGGAGCATGGGGTCGAGCCGATCTGCCGGGTCCTGCCGATCGCCCCTTCCACCTACTACGATCACCTGGCCAAACGGGCGGAGCCGTCCCGCAGGTCCGATCGGGCGCGGCGTGACGATGCCCTGCGCCCGGAGATCCGGCGCGTCTTCGATGAGAACTTCGGCGTCTACGGCGTGCGCAAGATCTGGCGTCAGATGCGCCGCGAAGGCTTCGACGTCGCCCGATGCACGGTGGCGCGGCTGATGAAGGACCTGGGTCTCAAGGGCGTGATCCGAGGGAAGCCGCTCAGGACCACGGTCCAGGACAAGGCCGCCCCATGCCCGCTGGACCGGGTGAACCGGCGGTTCCGGGTTCCGGCCCCGAACATGCTGTGGGTCAGCGACTTCACATACGTCGCGACCTGGCAGGGCTTCGTACACGTCGCCTTCGTGATCGACGCCTTCGCACGACCGATCGTGGGGTGGCGCGTCAGCCGCACGGCGCACGCGGGCTTCGTGCTGGATGCCCTGGAACAGGCCGTCCATCAGCGGCGGCCCGGCGCAGGGCTGGTCCACCACTCGGACCGGGGCTCGCAAGGCGGCCTCAACCGGTCGTCGCAACGTCCTGCTGATGGAGGTTGCGATGGCGACGAGGAAGAGGCGCTCGGACAAATCGGGGCGAGCGAAGCTATGCTCCCCCGGCCGCCCCGATGCGGCGCGGCGCGAAGCTTTGGCGGCGTTCTGGGCGGCCATCGCAACAGGCGTCTCCACTGAGGCCGCGGCGGCGGCAGCGGGCGTGTCGTCCGCAGTCGGCGCCCGATGGTTCCGGAGGGCCGGCGGCATGGCGCCGACGCATCTGGCGGTTTCGGCGCCGCGGCCGACGGGTCGACACCTGTCCTTCGCCGAGCGCGAGGAGATCGCGCTGGGACGCGCGATGGGTCTGGGCGTGCGCGACATCGCAAGGCGGCTGGGTCGGGCGCCTTCGACGATTTCGCGGGAGATCCGGCGCAATGCGGCGACACGCAGCGGCGGCCTGGAATACAGGGCGAGCGCCGCGCAATGGCATGCCGACCGCTCCGCTCGGCGGCCCAAGGCAGCGAAGCTGGCGACGAACGTGGCTCTGCGCGCCTATGTCGAGGATCGCCTCGCCGGCAGGATCTCGGCGCCGGGCGGACCCGCGCTCGACGGGCCGGCGACATCATGGAAGGGGCGTCGTCATGGCCGACGGCAGCCGAGGAGATGGGCGCGAGCATGGAGCCCCGAGCAGATCTCGCACAGGCTGCGCCACGACTTTCCCGAGGATCCATCGATGCGCATCTCGCACGAGGCCATCTATCAGGCGCTCTACGTTCAGTCCCGCGGGGGCCTGCGTCGCGAGCTCACGGCGTGCCTGCGGACGGGCCGGGCTCTGCGCGTTCCGCGGTCGCGGCTGGCCGGCCGTGGCAAGTCCTTCGTCACCTCAGAGATCATGATCAGCGAACGGCCGGCGGAGGCGGAGGATCGGGCCGTCCCCGGCCATTGGGAGGGCGACCTGATCATCGGCCTTCACCGGTCGGCGATCGGGACGCTGGTCGAGCGCACGACCCGCTTCACGCTGCTGCTGCACCTGCCGCCGATGGAGGGACATGGCGAGAGGCCGCGGGCGAAGAACGGGCCGGCGACCGCCGGTCATGGCGCGGAGGCGGTTCGAGACGCCATCGCGCGCGCCATCGTCATGCTTCCGCAGCAGCTCCGCCGATCGCTGGCCTGGGATCAGGGCGCGGAGATGGCGCGGCACGCCGAGCTGAAGATCCTGGCTGGCCTGCCGATCTACTTCTGCGATCCTCACAGCCCATGGCAGCGCGGTACGAACGAGAACACCAACGGCCTGCTGCGCCAGTACTTTCCGAAGGGCACGGACCTCTCCGCTCATGGGCCCGAAGAACTCGAGGCGGTCGCTGCCGCGCTC
The DNA here is from genome assembly GCF_029223255.1 of Albimonas marina. Taxonomy (GTDB): domain Bacteria; phylum Pseudomonadota; class Alphaproteobacteria; order Rhodobacterales; family Rhodobacteraceae; genus Albimonas. The sequence continues at coordinate 840,963 of NZ_JARHUC010000002.1, read as the reverse complement.
AACTCGCGGCCGCGCGAAACGCTGGACTGGCGGACGCCGGCCGAGGCGCTGGACGAGGCGTTGAGAAAGCTCGAAACTGGCGGTGTTGCGACGACCGGTTGAGGCCGCCCAATATCCGTCCATTCGCTACACCGAGCGCCTGGCGGAAGCGGGCATCGAGCCTTCGGTCGGCAGCATCGGAGACAGCTATGACAACGCCCTGGCCGAGACGATCAACGGCCTGTTCAAAGCGGAGGTCATCCACCGACGCGGGCCATGGTGCAGCTTCGAGGCGGTGGAGTTCGCCACCCTCGAATGGGTCGACTGGTTCAACAACCGCCGCCTGCTGCAGCCTATCGGCAATGTGCCGCCAGCAGAGGCCGAAGACGCATTCCACGCTGCGCTGGAAACGCGCGATGTGGCCGCGTAGCTAACGAACATCGGCCTCCGGCAGACCCGGAGCGGTTCAGCTCAAGGCGATCGTCGCCGAGGTCCGGCGCGATTTCATCTACACCCCCGACGGCTGGCGCGACCGTTGGCAGGTGATGCGCAAGCAGCGGGACGGCCGGCTCTACGGCGACTGCGAGGACTTCAGCCTGACCGTCCTGTCGCGGTTCTACGGCGGCACGGGGGCGATGCTGCGCCGGCTGCTGTTCTCCCGCGAGGTCGACGTCTGGCACGTCGAGACGCCGGAGGGCGGCCACGCGGTCGCCGAGATCGAGGTCGGTGGCGAGCGGCTGATGTTCGACAATCGCGACTCGAACGTCCGGCATGCGGCCAGCTACCAGCTGACCCACTCCCGCTGGGCGTTCCGCTACAAGGCCGGTCCGATGCGGGTGCTGTCGCGGATGTTCGGGCCGTGGTTCTGGGGTGCCTGGCTGCTCGCGGCGGTCGGGCTTGGTTTGGGCCTCTCCACGGTCGTCTGAGGGCCGGCCGCAGCGGACATGCGAAGGCCCGCGCCTCGGAGGCACGGGCCAGTTGCACCAGGGCTAACTCACCTGCCTATTTGCAAGCGTAGAGCACATGCTTGGAGATGCAGTACTGATCTGCGCAACGATGACTGATCCGCTGCGGAGTCTTTCCATGGATGGAGCACGCGCGACGGGCCTCTGCATCTGCTACGCTAAAGTCACTTCCGGTGAGCTGCACAATGGCCTTGTCGCTTTCAAGGTCTGCAGTCACGGCGCTGGACGCGCAGCCTGCGATACTTGACGTAGCGACGCATACAAAACCGACCAATGCGATGCGGGTGACGATGCTCTTCGGAATCATTTGTTTCCCCTCCATTTCATGTCGCGTATGAAAGTCACGCCCTGTTCACGTAGTCAACCGTAGCGAGTGTGGCGCACGCCATTTGTAGTTCGACGCGACCGGGCTCGCGTTCAGCGTCGAGAGCCGGCTGGGTGCTACGCCAGATGCGCGTGAAGGCAGAGGTGGCGAAGCGGCTGCCGTAGCGTTGACGGCGCAGATGTCGGCCACATCCGAAGGCACGCGCCGGGGTGGCGCGGGCCTTTCGTCGTTCTGGCTAGCCCTTCTCGGACCTTCCTGGCTGGCGCCGCATGAGCCGCGCCCGCGGACAGTCGTGCGGGGAGTTGCCGTTCGCTGCGCCTTGGATGAGCGGCAGCAAAGTGCAGTGGCACGCCGCATCAAATCCGTCCCCCCCTTCCATCCTGAGGGCAGGGTCGCTCGCGGCTTTGTGGCATATCCGTCACGTGGGTCGAGCATTATCCTCTACTGCCGAGCTCCAGTTCTTGATCGACGATTTGTCGAGCCTTATGCACACTGTGCGGCAGTAGCCTTAATATGGCAGAGGCGCTGACTTTTGGTCAGAGGTCCCGGTTCGATTCCGGGCTGTCGAGAGTCGGGCTGATGCCCCACTCTCGACAGCCCGGATTTATAATGGACCAATCCGCGAAACTAGCAATTTACCAAGCTCAAGTGCAGAATGCGCGCTCACTGAAGACAGCGCTGCGGCAAGTGCACAGATGTGTAAACGATGCCCTCCGCTCAAACGATCAAGCGCGTATTTCGGCATTCACTAAGACCTATGCGCTTCTCTTTTGCTCTTGGGCTGAGGCCAACTTCTCCAAGATAATTCATACGCCTTATGGCTTTGAGATCGATGAGATTGAGCAGATTCAAAGAGCAAAAAAGAAGGGAATTGCTGCCGCTTGGAAGAAGGCTGTCGATCTTGGCTTGCGTCACCTAGACGCAAAAAGAGGAAGCTTTCAGCCGAACACTAAGAAGAAGCTATACGATATCATAGACCTGCACGTGTTTGACCCGAGTCTATTCAGGAATAAGCTTGCTCATGGCCAATGGAGCGTAGCTCTAAATCAACAGAATGATGCTATTGAAGCGGAGCGCACGTCGCAGATAGCGGCTATGGATGTTGTCCAAATCAGTTCATGGATCCGCGGACACGATCTATTGGCCGAGGCAATAGAGGCGCTTATCGAGTCCCCACGGAAGGCGTTTATGCGCGATTGGCATCAGTATGTCGTGAAATTAGAAGAAAACATCCGTGCTGTTGAGCGGAGGACATTGCAGCAGCACGTTCAGAATTTGTTAAATAAAGACGCCCGAACAGGTGCACGAGCCAAACGACATAACACAGGTCATTCTTAATGCGGGTTTCTGCGCACCCCGGACCTGCAATGGGATTAAGGTTTGCGGTAGGTTTCGTGGTGCTCATGAGAGTACGGGAACGGCAGACTTGGGGCGCGAAGCGGACGCACGCTTTGAGATGGCAATTTGACTGCTCAGGGCGAATGCCGTTGAAGAACCCGGCATTGAAGTAACCGCCGCGGCCTGATTCAGTTCTCCCTGAGGCGAGGGAGGGCACACAACCTGCGCCCCTAACTTTGGGGCGCACAAGGATTAAATTTTCTGAATAATGCGAGCTGGATGCATGAGCATCAACGAACCATGGCATCTTTACTAGCTCCGCATTCTCGGCATTTGATGGGCTGGGTCGGACCCGATGAAGGGGGCTGCTGTGTACAAGCCTTGTGTCCGGCGAGGAGCTTCAAGGCTGAAAGCGGCAGACAAGGCAACTGTCACCTGGACGCAGCAATAGGCGTGCTCAAAATAGAGAACAGAATCAATGAAGTTTATTCCAGAATCGCTACTCGCATTTATATTTGTTATATCAAGTGTCGAAGGTGCAATTGCGACTTCGTGGCCGATAGCTATTGAGCGCGTTGGCCGTCTGGCGGACAAATACTATGAAGCCGCGAAAGAGCGGACCGGCTGGATCAGTGGAGGCACAGCCCTAAATAACGCGGACATAAGGATGCATCGCTGCGCCATAGTCGGCCGAATGCTGGGGTTGAAAGGCCGGGTAAGCGTCTTCGAGCCGCCCTATCCGACAATAAGTAGTGCAAGCGACGATGAGCTATGGTGGTCGGCGGTGTCATTGCAAAACTGGATTACCACCGCCAATCAGATGCGGGCAACACTGCCGGACGCGAAAAGGGCGATATGGAATTTAGAGTGCGCAATTGAACCGGGACTTCAAGATACTTATTTTATAGATAAAAATAGAGACGATAAATCGTCAATCTACAAAATATCCGACGATGGAGAGACGCTGTATGTGATAGGAGACATAGAGAATGGTTTTTTTGAGAAATTTAGGAATGCAGTAGAGGAAAACAAGGAGCTTAATCAAATTGCTTTGGGCTCTGCTGGGGGATCTGTGCTCGATGCTCTGCGGGCAGGAATGCTAATTCGCGAAAGAGGGTTTGAAACAACAATATATGCCAATTGTTACTCCGCCTGCCCGCTCGTTTTCATGGGTGGCGTCGCGAGGACGGTTTGGGATTCTCAGGCAGAATTAGGATTCCATCAAATATCCTTGGCCGATGGAAGCGCGGTCCCATTGTCCGACGAGTTATATGTCGAGCTAGCCAAATATATGTCATCCATGGGGGTGGAGTACAAAGAGGTAATATTTTGGATGTGGGAGGCTAGCCCGGATGAAATGAAGGTGTTTAGGGGCGATCACGAGCTCTGTGATACGCATGTCGCGACCTTTGTTTACCACGGGTGCGTTAGTCGTTGACCGTGCTAACCTGGCGGTTTCTCGGTCATAGAAGGTCGTTTTGAAAGACACGCGTCGCGCGATGGCAGTGCTACGAGCTTTCTGAGCATTGATCTTAAAAAATGAGTGAAATAGTCACAGGGTTCCGGCACTCAAATTGCACACGGCTGTGAAAACCGCCGCTCGTCGCAGAAAGTCAATTGCGAATTTGGGCTTCAGGCCGACCCTCTCTACATCATTGGTGCACCAAATTCGTGCGTTTGTCCTGCCTGCGGAAGCGAACGACTACTACTTCTGTAGCTGATCCATGAACTTCCGAAGCTGATCATAGGCGGACTCCAAGCGTATCAGATTTTCTTCGCCGCACAGCACGCGAAAATCTCCGTCCTCAATGATTGGGTTTCTGTCCGAAAAGCTGTCGTGCCATGTGGAGTCGGTCGTGACCAACGGTCGGCGCAGGCCGTCTTCGAACTGGTCGGGCGTGGCGTCGGCGATCAGGCCGTCGCGTTCCAGCCAGGCATGAGAGCCTCCCTCTCGCCTGCCCGAGACGTAAGCGAAGGTTCCCAAGCCGGCGTCCTTCAGGTGCGCGGCGAGAAGCTCTGCAACGTCGCCGCAGCAGCCGCGAGGAAATGTCTGGAAGAAGTCGCCGAGGTCGGCATGGACTTCGTCCATCGCGGCCCTGAACCTGGCCACCTCGCGTTCGATCGCTTCCCTGCACATGTCGGAACTGTAGCATCCTTGGGAGGACACAGCGCCATCTGCTCAACGCGACAAAATACTATCTGATAATGTCCTTTATATGATATTATTTGCGAATGGAACGAACGCTTGCCATTGTCGGCATCGCCGCCGACGTCTTTTCGATCCTGACCGATATCGCGACGGCTGGCGCCGCGATCATCGTCGCGTGGATCGCCTATCGTGGCTTGGGCGCGTGGCGAGACGAGATGCGCGGTCGCCGCAAGGCAGAACTCGCTGAGGAAGTCCTGGCGGCCTTCTACGAGACTCGGGACGTCTTTCATTGGGTGCGCAACCCGGGCGGCTTCGGAGGCGAAGCCGATGCACGGCCGCGGGAGGAGGGGGAGGAAGAAGACCTCGCACGTCAGCTCGACGCCTACTTCGTTCCGCTCGCGCGGTTGCAAGATAATCGCGCGCTGCTGTCGGGCCTCCACGCCAAGAGATATCGGTTTCGCGCGCTTTTCGGCGCGGACGCCGACAACCCTTTCCAAACGTTCCGTGACGTTGAGGCCGAAATCGTCTCAGCGGCTAACGTGCTGGCCCGATTGGCCCAGAACGAAGCACGTCGTGCCAGGGGAGCAGTGCCCGCCCGCGCGTTGCGTGAGGAGGTTGTCCGTGAAGAAGACCACCGCCGACAAGTACGCGAAGCGCGCATCTGGGATGCGGGCGAGCCGGACGACGACATCAACCGACGTCTTGATGCTGCCGTGGCCGACATGGAAGAGATGTGTCGTCCCGCGATCGAGGCGAGGGCGAAATGACGGAGCTGATCCTGCTTTCCGACCGCTCGCCTGCTCTGGTCGCCGCCGCCGGTCCGACGGCCGAGCAGCGCTTCCTGGACTTCTTCACGGTCACGATTCGCAACCCCAACACCCGCAAGGCCTATGCGCGCGCTGCGGCCGAGTTCTGCGGCTTTCTGGAGGCTGGCGGCGTCGTCTCTCTACGCGAGGTGCAGCCGGTTCATGTGGCGGCCTGGATGGAGGCCCTCGGGCGATCTCATGCGCCGGCGACGGCGAAGCAGCGTCTGGCGGCCGTACGGATGCTCTTCGACTGGCTGGTGGTGGGGCAGGTAGTGCCGGTCAACCCGGCCGCCTCCGTGCGCGGGCCGAAGCATGTCGTGAAGCGCGGCAAGACGCCGGTGCTGGAGCGCGCGGACGCGCGGCTGCTGCTGGAGAGCATCGACGCCACGACGCTCGTCGGGTTGCGGGACCGGGCCTTCATCGGGCTGCTGATCTACAGCTTCGCCCGTGTCGGCGCGGCGGTGGCGATGCAAGTGCGCGACTTCCACCCGGTCGGGCGGCGGTGGTGGGTGCGGCTGCACGAGAAGGGCGGCAAGCACCACGAGCTGCCGGCGCACCACAACCTCGAAGCCTGGCTGCACGGATACGTCGAGGTGGCCGGGATCGCGGATGAGCCCCGCACGCCGTTGTTCCGCGCGGCGGTCGGGCGGACAGGGCGGCTCTCGGACCGCCCGCTGCTGGCGCGCAATGCGCTCGACCTGGTGCGGCGGCGGGCGAAGGACGCCGGGATCGGACAGGCGATCTGCAACCACACCTTCCGGGCCACCGGCATCACCGCCTATCTCGCCAACGGCGGAACCCTGGAGATGGCCCAGGCCATCGCCGCCCACGAAAGCCCGCGGACGACGAAGCTCTACGACCGCACCGGGGATGAGGTCACGCTCGATGAGGTCGAGCGGATCATCCTCTAACGCGCTGTCCCGATTTTAGGATGGGGTTTCTGGCGCGGTCAAAAACGACCATTTCTGGAACGTGCTCGGAAGCGGCCGTTGGCGGTTCGGCAGCTTTGGTCCGCGGAGCCGAACTTGGGACCGAGCGCAACGAACGGCACCTACCCCGCCTCGCTTCCCGAGGGCGCCAGATCGTCACGTCTATAAAAGGTGCACCAATCTCTCAAAATGACAATGAAGGGCCGCGCTTATCATTAGATTATTTCAGGCAAGAAATCATAATATTGACTAATCGCTTGCTTTTTAGTATTGTGTAGCGACAGCCTGGCTGAAACTTCACAAAAATCGAAAGCCACTTCAATGCAAGGACAACCCGCGAAGGTTCTCCGAAAGGAGGATGTGCGCGCGGCGTTGCGCGTCGCGCGCAAGCGACGACACGCCGTGCGAGATGAAGCCATGGTCCTGCTCAGCGTTCATGCCGGCCTGAGGGCTTGCGAGATCGCATCGCTGACCTGGCGCATGGTGCTGTCGCCGACCGGCAAGGTCGGGGACGCGCTCGAACTGCCGCCCTCGGCGGCCAAAATGGGCAGCGGCCGGCGCGTGCCGCTGCACCGAGAGCTCAAACGCGCCCTCGTCGACCTCCACGCGGAGCAGGGCAAGCCCAGACACGGGCCGGTCATCGCGTCGGAGCGCGGCGACGCCATGACCCCCAAGTCGGTCGTGAACTGGTTCCGCCGCCTCTATGACGACGCCGGGCTGACCGGCTGCTCCTCGCACTCGGGCCGGCGAACCTTCGTCACGCGAGCGGCGCGCACCGTGCACCGAGCCGGCGGCTCCCTGCGCGACGTGCAGGAGCTGGCAGGGCACCGCTCCATCAAGACGACCGAGGGCTACATCGAGGGCGACCGCGACGCTCAGCGCCGCCTCATTCAGCTCCTCTGACCCAGGCCATCCGGCCACCCCACCCATCAGCATCAACACGAAAGGACCGCAGCCATGTCGGCAGCGAAGGGACCCCATTTGCCAGATCTGGAACAAAACAAGAATATCGAGAGCGAGGACGCGAAGCGCTTGCGTGTGCGCGAACTGAACGACGCCCTCCGCAAGCGCTGCGTCGGCGGCCAGGTTCTCGCCACCCGCGGCATCGGCATGCTGCCGGCCCCTCTGGTCGCGCGCATCTTTGAGGCCGTCGGCGCGTTCAACGACTTCACCGAAGACAACGACCCCTGGGGCGAGCACGACTGCGCCGCCATCGAGGTCGACGGCATCCGGGTGATCTGGAAGATTGATTACTATGATCGGACCATGACCGCCGGCTCCCCCGATCCGTCGGATCCCCTTCTCACCCTCCGCGTGCTGACCGTGATGCGCGCGGAGGAATATTGACCGGCTGCGGGGCCCAGGATGGTCCCGCCCCTACGCCCACTCCAGCAAGGGCGGCTCGATGGGCTGTGCGGCGTCTACGCCATCGTCAACGCGGTGCGCCTGATCGTAGACGGGCGGTCCCGCATGACGCTTCCGGCGAGCCAAGACCTGTTCGGCACGCTCATCGACATCCTGGCCGACGACGGCAAACTGCAGAAGGCGATGACCGATGGAGTTCCGCCGAAGAGGTTGCGCAAGCTGGCGGCGGCGGCTTGCGAGTGGGTCGACTCCGAGCTGGGTCTTTCCATCTCGACCGACCGCCCGTTCGCCGGCAACCGGTCTCTGCTCTTTGCGGAGGCCGCCGCAACGATGCGGTCCGAGCTCGCTGGAGAACAGGGGCACGCCGCTTACATCATCGGCACCGTCGAGCACTGGACGGTGATCCGGTCGGTCAGCGCCTGTCAGATCCGGCTGTTCGACAGCGCCGGCATGGGCCATTGGACCGTGGCGCGGTGTCGGTTCCGCAGCGAGCCCGCCCGCCCGTATCCCACGGAACATGCCATTGAGAAGAAGGCGGTCCTGCGGGTGACGCGACAGATGACATAGCTTGCCCGCCGCGAAGAGAACTCGCGGCGGGCGAAACGCGTCGGCGGCGTCACGAAGAGTCAGAGGTGTGCGACCGGGCGCACGACGCCTCGAACTTCACCAAGTCGGCCTCTGAATATCGGACCAGAGTGCCGAACTTGTGGTAGTCGGGCCCGCCGCCGTGTACGCGCCACGCCTGTACCTTCTTGACCGACATGTTCCAGCGCCACGCCACCTCCTTTTCTGTGAAGAACGGCGGTGTCTCGGGGTCGCCTTCATCTGAATTGGGCATGTTCATATCTCGCTGCTTGTTGTTTCGTGCGGCACGTCGGCTCTCACGACGCGCGTGTTGGTCGGGCCGGTGGACCGGCTGCTCCGTCGTGTTGCGCTTCATGAGAGCTCGAACCTGAGGAGGGCGCCCGTGAAGATCACGAAGGATCTGCGCTCTGCGCCCTTGAGCGGCGTCACCTGCTTGGTCCGGAGCCGCTCCGGTCCCGTCGGCTTCTCGTAGATCCCCGCCGCGCAGAGCCGCTGGAGCAGCGCTCGGGTCGTGTGCCGATCGGCCAGTTCACTGAAGGCGGGCGCCGCGATCAGGATCTGGATCTCGCCGTCGACTTTGCGACGGAGAACCAAGGCCGCGTTCACCTCCTCGATACCGGGGCGGCTCTTTCGCTTGCTGAGGTCGATCACCCCTCCGCTTCTGACCAACGCCCGGAGGCCTTCCAGTGCGCGGGCGAGGCGGTCGTCCTCGGTCTCGATCGAGGCTCGGGCGCGGCGATAGCCCTTGCGGACGGCGAACCCAACGTCCTGGTTCGACCAAGGCAAGACGCCGGCTTCGATGGCAATGATGCCTGCTGCATATGCCAGCGCGAACTTCAACCCGATCCGCCGCTCCCAGCCGCTGGCCGGGATGTCCATCTTGGTCATGAATTTTTCGACCAGCCGGCGCGTCTCCGCTTCCGCTTGTTCGATGTCATCGACGATATGCCGGACGAATGCGGGTCCGGCCGTGCCGAAGCGCGTGCAGACCGCTTCGTTGAGCACCGCCGCGACCCTGGCCGCCGCCTCTGGCGTCTGCTCCTGCTCAATGGCTCCGAGGCGGTCGAAGACCCCCATCTCGTCGTCGCCGATCGGCAGATCGATGAAGCGCGCCTCCTCGCCTTGCAACCGCTCTTCGCCGACCGCGGCGGCGATTTCAGCCGCAGACGCCTCCCCTGTGCTCAGGCCGAGAAATCGATACGAGGCCTGGCTCCCGCCGCCGGTGTAGTCACGCGAACGCCTTCGTGTCCTGCCGGCCGTCAGTCTGTAAGAGCTCCCCTGGATCAATTGACGGAGCGCGCGCCGATCCGAGGACCCTAACGTGATCTCGTCCAGGCAGGCGAAGCCGTCGTTGTGCTGGAGCAGGAGCTCCTCGAAGCCGGCCTGAGTGGTGTTCCAGGTGTCCAGCGCATCCCTGCCGCCACGCCACACGCTGGCGGCCACCTTGGCGATCGTGGTCTTGCCCGTGCCAGAGGGTCCGAAGATGTGGAGCATGCCGCTCTCGACCTCGGTGAAGCGCAGGATCGGCGGCGCCAGCGACAGGCTTACCGCGAGGATCGCGAGTGTCGAGGCTGCCGCCAGCTCGGCGACATCGCGCCGCCACTCTTCCCGGGAGCCGAGCTGCGCCGATTCCGCAGCGCGCCCCTGGTCTCGGATCAGGATGATCTGGTCCTCCTCCTCGGGCCCGATGGAGCCGCCGTCAGTGACGTAGGTCGGGCCGTGCCAGCCGGGCTTCTCCGTCAGCCCGATGGTGACGGAGGGGGTGGTGGACTGCACTTCGTCGAGGATCGCGCGCCGCGCCTCCTTGTCGGCAGGAAGGCGCCAGCCATGTTTCGAAAGGAATCCGCCGAGCGCTCGCTGGTCGTGCAGAAGACTAAAGGGGATCATCACCTCGCGCCACTCGTCGTTCGGCTGAGGGATCTTCATTCTGAGGAACCATTCGTCCGTCTCGAGGTGCCGGACGTTGGCCGCTGTTTCCGCGCCGGGCATGGTTGCCCAGCTTGACCGGTCGGTCATGGACCTTCTCCTTGTGGCAGGAATTCAGGCACAGTCAGGCCGTCGCCGCGCCTACATGCTAACGGCCTGACTGCTTTCAGTTTTTTCGATCAGAGGTGGTTGGCGGCCATGTGCAGTTCGGCCATTCATTCAAGCCAAACCGTTGCCACACAGCACTTTTTTCAGCCGAGCTACGACATGAAGCCGTTCAGGTTTCCGATGCTGAACACACGCTGCTCCACCCGATACCGGCATAGCCACCGAGCGAGCTCCAGCTCTTCCAAGATGGATAGGGGCTCGATACGCGTGTTCCGTCGCCCCTTCCCGTCTATGTAGCTGGTGCGCCGGCTGAAGTTGGGTTTGGCCATGTAAGCCAGGTACCCGATGGGCTCGACGAGCGGCTGCACCACCAGAGGTCGTGAACCGCAACGAGGGTGGCGTTTCAGTGTCGCCTTCAGCTTGCGCTCATTCATCGGGTTCCTCCATGAGGATGCCGTGGACATGCAGCTGCCAATGGTCTTCGGCATCCACCTCGGACTGGATGTTCTTGCTGACGTCCACGACGAACAGGCCGACCGCCCCGGGAGAGGCGTGGGTGCGAACCTGTCGCGCGATGCGGTTCCGGAAGTTCACCAGGTCGATGTGCTCCAGGTCGCCGATCGGCACGAGCCCGTATCCCGGCACGACCGTGACCGCGTAGCCCAACGGCGACCCAATCAGATCACCCTTGTCGCATGCGCTGACGAAGCACGGGGCGTAGCGCGCCAACATCTTGAGCTGGTCGCCTTGGCGGCACTTCGGGCAACCTAGGTTGCCGCAAGGGCTGTTATCGCGGCAGGCCGCCACCGAATAGAACTTATCGTGACAGCTACTATCCCGATCCATCGCTCTCGCAATGCTCCTCCACCTCCGCTCGACATTTCGCGCAATATGGGCACCCATATATTCGAGCTCACCGCGACCCTGTGAGCCATTATGGCTCGACCGTCTCTTAATAATCCGAATGCGTCCCGTCATTTCTGCCTCCATGCGTTGGAACATGGGCCATTATTGAAGTTGACTTCTTCGCAGAAAAGCGGGGAAACTTCTCCGGGGGCAGTTCGTCTACGAGGCAGCCGAAAGGGCATTAGGAGGGGTCGTAAGAGCACGTATCCCGGACCCAGTTCCGGGGCTTTTCACTGGCGCAGAGTCGCAACTGAATATCTTCAATGACTTAAGGAGTGATTCGCCGTGGCGAAGAGGTACACGCGCTCACCGGGTCCACACAGTAAGATGACGGTGGACATCCCGCAGTTCTCAGCCGCGCTGAATGCGGAGAGGAGCGACGGCCACCGGTTGCTCGTGGCTTACCTCTTAGTGCCGTACGCCCTGTTCCCCAGCGCTAAAGACGACGAGCAGTTGGAGGCGTGCCGACTGCTGCAGGCTGTTCGTGCGCTCGGCAAGCTGAAACGGATGCGACGGGAGGCCAGAGACGACGGCAAATCGAAAGAGGTGAAGGAGATCAGCACCGCGATTTCAGCGTGCAGCGAATTCATCAAGGATTATAGTGAGCGCGAGATTATTCTATCAGAGATAGATAATATCGAGACGATTATTCGTAGTAAACGAGACGCACTATTTTGCGCCTTCCATCTACAAGGTGCACTTCTTTCACTTTACGAGTATGAGCGAGCAGGAGGAGGCGACGCGCCTGTCAAATGCGGAGCCACTCATGTACAGGCGCTTGCGCGAATTCGACTAGAGAATTTGGGCGGCCTGAAAGATCGGGATTTTGTTTCGACTGTGTGGCGCGACTACATGGAGGGCATGCACATCGTGCGCGCGCTTCTCCAAGAAGACACCGCGAGCTCCGATAAAGTCGTAGAAACGCTGATCGACCCAGATCATCTACTGGAGTCCGAAACTTTCCGGCGCTCTGTCGCGCTGGCCGCTAATGCAAGGGAAGGGCCTTTCAGAACGGTTGGCTGGAAGAAATCAGGTGCCGCCGGAAGAGACGAACTTGAGCAATGGGATTTTCCAGTGAAGCGCTCTTTAGCCGGCACTGTGCCCGTATATCCTCCACTCGAAGGGGTAGAACTTGATCAGCTGCTCTCACGCGAAAAATGATCTCCGGAACGCCCATTTCACAAGCGTTCTCTTCGCCATGCTGCCCTGATGACGCGATGCGGGCCTTCTCCACCTCAGGTACGGAGAAACGAGTGACCTTGGGATGGTTCCCGTATTCGGACCGCTCAGCGTGCTTTGCGACCGGATCCTCGAACTGTGCGCGGTCCCTGAAACAACGGATATTCCCGGGGCCTGACTTGGTCCAGAGAAGGAGCGCGCGCGACGGCCCAAATAGGAGGACGGGGAATGGTGCCAAGCTGGGTGTATGTTCTAAGCCCGATTATCGCCGTATTAGCTTTGATCGTGTCGGCTTGGGCCGCATGGAACGCCTCTCGTGCTCGCAGGCAATCCGCGTTGGCCGTGGGGCGAGAGCTTTCCATGAGCACAAAGCTGGCGCGCGAAGAGCTGAACGTATCCATGCTCGGCGCTCCGGAATTGGTCGATTTGGCTGAGCGGGAAGCCACGTTTGCGTGCGCGGAACGGGGAATGTTGACTAGCAGCATAATGGACGGGGCGAAGAAGGAAGCCGAGGCTGGGCGAGAAGAGTGGATTGAAATCCGAGATCGGGTTGCTCGACTCCCCGAAGACCTCGGCACGCTGGGTGAAGACGCTTTGGCTGACGCCCAGGTGGAGTTCCGGAGCATGAAGCTAGAAGTCGAGAGGTTTCGTGCGCATTGGGACCAGAAGACCGAGTTCTGGAGGGAGAACGCGAAAGAGGCGCGGAGCAGGAAAAGGTAGGAGGGCGGGGAGATGATCGCGGCGAACACCTGCGGACGGTGCAAGTTCCTAGGCATCATTTTTGAAGATGCCGACGGCCTAGATGTTGCCCCGTGCCATCGCTACCCCCCAGCACCCGGTCCGCGCCCGCTCACCGACCGTGACCGCGATCGCTGGCCGCTGGTGCAGGAGCACGAGGCCTGCGGCGAGTTTCAGCCGCGTGATACCAAAGCTCGTTGATCAGAACTCATGGGCCCAGGCTCGGCGTCCCAGGGTCAAGATGCGCCATGGCTGGTCGGCGAGCTTGTTCCACGCTTCGCAGCAGTGATCGAGGATGTCCTCGTAGGAGCAGAAGATCCGGTTCGACAGCCAGTTGTCGCCGATGAACTGCCAGACGTTCTCGACCGGGTTCAGCTCGGGCGAGCGGGGCGGCAGGGGCAGCAAGGTGATGTTGTCCGGCACGACGAGCCGGGCGGACATGTGCCAGCCTGCCTGGTCGAGCATCAGTGGTGCGGTATGCCGCGGTGCAGTGCGGGCGCTCGAGCCTTTCGATCCTTGACAGTTCGGGCCTCCGGGAAAGGCGGGGCGGTTCACGTCACGAGGTCCCCAGCTCGCCGAGCAGCAATGGCGCATCATGACCCTGGGACGCCAAGCCTGGGCCCATGAGTTCTGATCAACGAGCTTTGGTTTGAGTGGCCCTGATCGCATCGGCAGTTAACTGCAAACGCGCGTCAAGTTCTTGAGGTGCTTCGGGTCCACCTGCTCCATCATCGCCAATAAGGCGCGCGCTGCATCGCGCGTCTCTTCGAGGGTCATTGTTGAAAAGGACAAAAGGTCGTCCAAGTTGTCAGAATGGGATTCTGTTTGGGCGAGCCGCTCCAGTGCGGATAGGCGATCCTTGTCTAAATCCGGATGGTCCTTGCAGAGTTTTTCAAGTTGGCTGGTCAAGCCGGACCCTCCCGGGCACCTGAAGGCCAGAAAGACATCCAGCACTCGCCGGAGCACATTTGGCATCATGTAGCCATGATCATCGTAGGCATCTCCTTGGCCGACGAAGCGAATTACATGGCTGAATAGGAAATGGTACTCGGAATCGTACTCCCGAAGCAACTTCGACATCTCTACGATCTGCGAGGATCGTCGCGCTTGCCCCTCTGGGATCGCCACGTCGATGAACAAATATGTCGCTGTCGGATCTTTGCCGTCGCGAGGTCGCGCCCTCGACTTCCAGCCCTTCCGAAACTCATTCATGCACTGTAGGTTGTGGGTCATGACAAAGACTTGCGCGGCCTTGTCTAATCGGCTTCGCACAAGGGAGCAGGCGAAGTTCAGCGCTTTGGAATCGAGACTTGAGACTGGGTCGTCGACGACGACAATGACGTCCTTAAGCTTTCGATTGTCTGCTTCGATCGAGGAGAGGAAGTAGGAGATTGCGATAGCAGTCTTTTCGCCTTCGCTCGGAACCCCCTCGATGGGCGTCCCATGCCTATGAAGCTCATACCCCTCCTCGACGGGATTTATCGCTAGCTCGTTGTGCCCGAGGTACGCAGCAATGAGCTTGTTTATTGCGCTCGCGGCCGGCCCATGAGCCCTTATCTGATGGCGCAGTTCACGAGCGGCTTCCTTCCGATCTGCCAGTGTTTCCGTAGCGGCAACGAGGTTTGCCGCGGCGTCGTTGGCTTCCTTCGCGATCTTGACATAATCGTCACGGCAGTCTGCAACAAAATGACGGCGGATTGAGGTTTCCGCCGCTTTCTTGCGCTCGGCGAACTCCGACGCTGCATCGTTGTGCGCGGCGATGAGGCCGTTGAGTTCCTCAAGCCGTCTATTGAGATCGTTCGCAGCTACAAGTACCGCCTCTCTTGGAACAATTGTGGTCATATCGGCTGGCGCCGCAGGACGTTCACGCTTTGACGAAAGGACTTTCCACAGTGGCTCCAGTTGCTGCACGAGATTGTGCGCATTCTTCGCAACGCTGTCGCGGGCGGCTTTGTAGGCCGCCTGATATTCCGCCGCCAGTTCTCCGGTATCAGGGAGGATTGTTTGCAACCGCACCGCGGTTTCAGTGAGGACTCTCATACGCTCGTCGGCCGCAGCAAGCCGCGCGATGAATCGGTCGACTCGGTCGTCCATCGCGGCGGCGAGTAGTGCCCGCCGGTCAGGGGAAATTTCGTTCCCGCAAAAGAGGCAGTCGGTCAGCCCGTGGGCTTCGTGGAACTCGCGCCCATGCTTCAACCAGAGCAGAATGTCCGGAAAGCGGTTCACCTCGTCGAGCGTAATCGTCGCTAACGACTGGACGCACAACTCGGCAATTTCCTGATAAATGGCCCCGACTGACACGGTGTCGAACTCTATTGGGACAAGGCGTGCCATCGGCTCGTCCAGCCGGCACGTATCTTCTGCCGCCTTTAGCTCGTCGTCGGACAACTTGGGATTGGTGTCATCCTTCCACGTCTCATAGTCGCTAGCGAATGCGGGTGCCTCGTACCTTCGACCACCTAGATGGAGATGTCGTGCGACGTCCTTGGCGCGGTCTCTTTTGAATGTGGCGAAGGCCTTTGCGGAGGCTTTCGCGTAGGCGTCTGCAATTTCTCTGGATGTTTCCGCCTTCGCTATATCGCCCTCTACCTCTGTCAGCTTCCTGGCGGCATCTGCCTGCTCGGCCCCGATGTAGAAGACCGGCTCGGCTCGCCCCGCTGCCCACTGGAGGTTTCTCTCGATGTAGTCGGAGTTGAAGACGAGCACGCGCTGCTCGAGGCCTGTCAGGTTTGACGGCAACCCATAGACCTTGCCATCGCCTAGCGTGACTTCGAACGTCCCGCCTTCTGGCAGCTTCGAGTGCACTTCACCCGCTTGGAGGCTGGAGAACAGACGCGATAGCGTACTTTTGCCTGATCCGTTGAAACCGTAGACGAGGTTGTATCGCCGAAATGCAAGGGGAGGCGATTGCATGCCCCTGTCGGCGAAAATCCCCATCCCTCGCAATGACTTGATATTCGTGAATGTCCCCATGGAGGCAGTTCAGAACTGCGCACGCTCAATGTCAAGGTGTAGATATCGCGATGGGAGCGCGGATGCCGGCAGCTGCGGCAGCGGTCTCGGTCCCTCTCCAACAATACCATCTGCTGATAAGTTCAACCTTATGTTAACCTTTTCCGACTCTGATAGCGGCATGCTTCCTTGTGGCAGACTGGACGCCTCGCCATGCCCGCAGACCTTCGAGCCATCGTCAGCAAGCCTCCTGAGGTGTTCTCTGACGCGCCATCCCATATTCTCGTCTGGGGCGATGACCTCGCCGTTGTGGTCCTTCGCGACGGCTCGCTAGGTCAGTTCGGCCAGAGCGGCGGATGGAGCCGGGCGGAGGTCGAAGCGGCAGTCCAGGAGCACTGCGGGGTGATGATCGCGAGACTTCGCAGCGCGCATCCTAAGCAGAGCGCCTTGCGGCACCGCTCATGTAGCTTAACAAGCGCTTGATCGGAGCGCGCTGACTGCGCCATCTTGGCCCAATGGCTCAGGAAACAAAGCGCAATCCGACCTGGACCCGTGACGAGCTGATCCTCGCGCTGGACCACTACGTCCAACATCCCTCCGTGAGCCATGACCCCGGCAAGCCCGAGATCATGCAGCTGGCGAAGGACATAAGCGCGATTGCAACTGCGCTGGGGCTCGCGGGGTCTGACACGTTCCGGAACGCCAATGGCGTGTCGATGAAGCTGCTCAACTTTCGCGCGCATGACCCGGACTACACGAGCCGCGGGCAAAGCGGCCTCAAGCGGGGCAACAAGTTGGAAGCTGAGCTCTGGGTGGAATTCGCGGGCGACCCGAAACGGCTCGCCGAGACGGCCGCGGCGATCCGCGCCGGCATCGCCGCGAGCGACCCGGAAACCTCGCGAAGCTTAGTCGAGGTCGAGCCCGACATAGCCGAGGCCGAGGAGGGGCGTGTCGTCACGCGGATGCACCGCAGCCGCGAGCGCAATCGCAAGATCGTGGCACGCAAGAAGGCTGACTTTGAGAAGAAGCACGGACGGCTGTTTTGCGAGGCCTGCGGCTTCGATTTTGCCGCGATCTACGGCGAGCGCGGCGAGGGCTTCATCGAGTGCCACCACACGGTTCCCGTCAGCAAGCTACGCCCTGGCGATACGACGAAGCTAAGCGACCTGGTGCTGCTCTGCGCGAACTGTCACCGAATGGTACATGTGCGGCGACCATGGCTCCGCGTTACTGACCTGCGCCAGTTCTTGCGGGCTGCAAGCTCAAACTGAGATCGGCTCGGGTGGCACAAGCAAACCATGGCCTTGGGAGGTGAGCGGAGTCGAATGAGCCATCTTGGAGAAGTGCGTGATTGATCGCGAATCGTCATCAACTAATAGGATCCATGATGCGCTGTCTGATCAGTACATCAAACTGCTTGTTCAGGAAATTGCCGAATTGCGCTTCGCTGCGGCCGCACGGTTTCGGCACGAAGATTCCGTAGAGCCTGAAAATAATACTCCGGAGCGCCAGGAAGCGGAAACGATCCTACTTCGGAGAGCGCTTGACGCAAACATCTCGGCCCTCCTGGGTCAACTTAGAGAGCTCGGCCTACAAGACGAACCAGAGCCTCTGGAAAGCGCTGATCAGAACCTCAGCTATTGCCTTGGTACAGAGCGCATATACTATCGGCCCATACCGGTCCTTCGGGGAAGCCTGCAGCCGGTGAAGGTGTTTGTCCTGGCACCTCGCCTCGGGCGGGTGCTCTATACGCTATTCGTCACCATTCCTGGCCTTAAAGACAAGCTTATGAGAGAGATCCACGGCCATTGGGGGTATCATTATCACTATCTAAATGCGAAGAATAAAAGGTCTGATACGCTCTTAACATTCAAACCAGAGCCTCGGGTCGATACGAGAGGCGCGCGCGTTCGTGTCCTTACCTGGGAGTATCATTCTGAAGGAAAGCACTTCAATGCGCGACCGTATCGCTGGGGCGACGCCAAACGCCGTAGCGTCTACGATGCATGTATAAACGACAGCAGTAACCGCGAACTTAGCACCTTCAAAAGGCCGAGCGGCAAAGCAGAGAATGTCTGGCCGACGTAGTCGGCATTAATAGATTGGCGCTTGCTAAGTGCCGGACTCAGAAGTCTACGAGGCAAGGCAGTATCTTGCGAGGCGTCGGGTGAGCAGGCGGATGTTGGCGACGAAGACCCAAGCCTCGGCGGATGCGGTGTCGCGCTCCCAGTCCTTGGCCAATCGGCGGCATCGTCCAAGCCAGGCGAAGGTGCGCTCGATCACCCAGCGACGCGGGAAGGCCTCGAAGCCCTTGGCAGCATCGGACCGCTTGACGACCTTGATCGTCCACTCGCCGGCTCCGCGCAGGGCGGCGCGGAGCTTCGGGCCGGCGTAGCCGCCATCGGCGTAGACATGGCGCGGGCAGGGGCAGCGGGTACGGATGGACCTTAGCACTTCGGGCGCGCCGTCGCGGCCCTGCACCCCGGCGTGATGGACGACCAGCCCGACCAGCGGGCCCAGCGTGTCGGTCATCGCATGGCGCTTGCGGCCCTTGATCCGCTTGCCGGCGTCGAAGCCGCAAGCTCCTCCGCTCTCTGTGGTTTTCACAGACTGGCTGTCGATCACCGCGGTGGTGGGACTGGCCTCGCGGCCCCCCAACTCGCGCGCGGCCATGACCGGGGTGTTGCTGATCCCCCGCCACAGGCCGCGGTCCCGCCAGTCATAGAAGTATCGCTGCACCGTCGAGGGCGGCGGCAGGTCGCTGGGCAGCATGCGCCACTGGCAGCCCGTCGAGGCCATGTAGGGGGTCGCGTTCACCACCTCGCGCAGGTCCGTCTTGCGGGGGCGACCCTGCGGTCGGTCCGGAGGCAGGAGCGGCGCGATCAGCGCTCATTCCCTGTCGCTCTCATCGCTTGCGTAGCGCGGACGTCGCCGGTCATGCCCCCGGCGAGCAGCTTCGGTCCAAGGCATTCGGGCTCCCGTCTCGTCTGGCAACCAGGCGGAATCACAAACTACTGAAGCCGTTCAACTCTTTCGGGGTCACGCTCTAAGGCCATGATGCTCCAGAGCCCGAATGATCGCATGGCGCACGCCTCAATGTGAAGTCTGCGAAATCATTGCTGACTCGACGATCTCTATTGGAATGCAACTCGCGCAGTTAATCCAGCTCTGATCATGGGCGGCTCGAAACCCTAGGCGGCTCGGGATGTGCGACTGTCAAACGGCGTGGTGCCAGGACCCCCTATCGGCGCGCAACAGGGGTCTCGCGCGTTCTCGGGTTTGCTTATCACGCTGCGTGCATCATTCTGGCATTCAAGTGGTAGATGTTGGCGCGGCCGCTAAACAGTCCTCACGGCCGCCAGCCAGCATCTTGCCTGGTCCGCAAGGCAGACGTCAGGACTTCGCCAAGCTGGTCTGCCACTGCAAGGGTCGGATCTGCATCGACATGCGCGTAGCGCTGCGTCGTCTGGGCTTGCCGGTGCCCAAGCAGTCTCCCGATGACGGGCAGCGTGGCGCCGCTCCCAACCGCGATGCTGGCGGCGGTGTGTCGGAGGTCGTGCAACCTGACCCCCGATATTGCGGCGCGTTCGCAAATGCGCTTCCAAGGTTTCGACAGGTTGTTGAGCGGCTTGCCCTTGGTTCGCCCCGGAAGAAGGAACGGGCTGTCCGTGTCGCGGGTCGCGGCCTTCAGCGCTTCGAGCTCGGCCAACGCCGCTGCGCTGAGGTAAAGCGGCTTTCGACCGGTCTTGCTGTCCGGCAACTCGATCACCCGCCGTTCGATGTTCACCCATTCCCACCGCGCAGTCAGGATCTCGTTAAGCCTGGCTCCGGTCAGCAGCAGAAGCCGCACGGCGGCCGCGACTTCCGGCCAGATATCCCCTTCCGCGACCATGCTGCTCAGCGCCGAGCCAAGCCGCGACAGCTCCTCGGCGGTCAGGTAGCGCTCGCGCGCCTCTTCCTTGAACTTTTCGACGTGCCGGCATGGGTTGTCGCCGGCAGGGCGCCATTCCCAGGCTTCCGCTAGGTTCATCAGCCGGGACATGAGGGCCAGGGTGCGGTTGGCGCGGTAGGGCGTGTCGCTCATGCGCTTGTGCAGCCGGTCGACTTCGCTGCGGGTCAGGGCGTCGACGCGGTGCGAGCCGAAGGCAGGCTCGATGATGTCCCGCCACTGGCTTTCGTACTCGAGCGCCGTGGACGGTTTCTTGCGCGGCAGCTGCTCGGCCGCGAAGCGCGCCCACAGATCGCGCATCGTCGGCGTCGCTCGCCGCTTCGCCTTTTCAGCCTGGGGGTCTTCGCCTCGCGAGACCGCGGCCAGTGCCTGCTGCGCCATCGCGCGAGCCTGCTCGCACGTGATGACGCCGTGCGTCCCGAGCGTAAGCCAGCGCTGCTGCGCACCGCGCCCACCGCCTCCCGCACGGTATTTGACGACGTACTTTCGGCCGCCGCTCGGCAGCGCTTTCACGCCGAAGCCGCTCAGCTGGCTGTCCCAAGCGAACGTCGGACGCCCCTCGATCGGCTCCAGGGTTTCCACTACTTTTTTGGTCAGTTTCGGCATCTGGCTTTCCCGGCAATGCGTAGAAGCATATTGCGGCCTGGCTCAAACAGCAACCACGCAGCAACCACACTGCAGAGAAGGAGAGGGGAGCCGATGGGAGGGCAGGGTGGCGATGAACCTGGAAGAAATGACGCGATATCAGACATATATGGGGTACCCTGGTAGCGTGTAGGAATCTGGAGGATATGGGGTGATGCTAGGTATGTCTGACTTTTAATCAGCGGGTCGCAGGTTCGAATCCTGCACGGCTCACCAAAAATCCCAAGGGGTTACGAAGAGCGCGCCGTCGGCGCGCTTTTTTCGTTCGGCGCCGGTCCAGCGCGCGCCTGGCA
The DNA here is from genome assembly GCF_029223255.1 of Albimonas marina. Classification (GTDB taxonomy): domain Bacteria; phylum Pseudomonadota; class Alphaproteobacteria; order Rhodobacterales; family Rhodobacteraceae; genus Albimonas. Next base: position 819,826 of record NZ_JARHUC010000002.1, on the reverse strand, counting down.
TTCGACCGCAACCGGAATCGAGCCGGATTCATACGATGCTCGGCGAATGGTGCCGACGGCCGCGTGAAACGACCGAGGCCCATAGGCGAGCGAAGGTCGGAGGCGCGTCCCCCACGCTTCACCGGCCGCAGGCGTTCCGAGGCCGTCGAACGGCCATCCCGGGGCGAGTGTCTGCTTCGCGCCTCACGCCCCCGCCGTAGCCCAACAGCCGGCCGATCGCGTCGCCCAAAGCCGCGGCGTCCGCGCCTCCGTCAAGTCTTCAGCAGGGCCTCGACCTCCGTCGCCTTCGCCCCGCCTTTCAGGAGCGTGAAGTCGCCTCGCTCGAGCATGGCTCGGGTTCCATCGAGGATCGCCTGCTGAGCGACCCGCGCGAGCCCGCCGCCGATGGAGATGCGCGCGACGCCGAGCGCGGCCATCTGCGCGGCGGTCAGGTCGCGCATGGCGCCGGCGGCCAGCAGGTTGACCGGGACGCCGGTCGCGACCAGCGCGCGGGTCGCCTCGGCGTCGAGCAGCGGCGCGTAGAGCACGTCGGCGCCGGCGCGGGCGAAGGCCTCGCAGCGGCGCAGGGCCTCGGCGGGATCGTAGCTGCCGAAGATGCAGCCGTCGGCGCGGGCGGTCAGCACGATCCCGACCTCGCGGGCCGCGGCGACCGCGGCCTCGATCCGCGCGAGGGCCAGGTCGAACGGGTAGGCGGTCGTCGCGGGGACGGCGGTGTCCTCGATCGAGACGCCGGCGAGCCCGGCCTCGGCCGCCAGCCGCACCGTCTCGGCGACGGTGTCGGGATCGTCGCCGTAGCCGTTCTCGAAGTCGCCGTTCACGGGCAGGTCGACGGCGGCGCACAGCGCCGCGGCGTGCTGGAGGGCCATGTCGCGCGTGACCTGCCCGCCGTCGCCGAGCCCCAGCGTGAACCCGTGCCCGGCCGAGGTGGTCGCCAGCGCCTGCGCGCCGAGCCCGGCCATCAGCTTCGCCGAGCCCAGGTCCCAGGGGTTGGGCATCACCAGCGGGCGCCCCGGGACGTGCAGGGCGCGGAAACGGTCCGTCAGGGTCTTGCGGCGCATGGAGGTCCTTCCACGATGTGGAAACAGTTTCGTCAGCCGAGGCTCTGCCGCAAGGGAAATCCCTCGCGCGCCCGCGAGGCGTCGAGGGCGCCGCGAAGGCGGCGGGCGGCCTTGTCCGGCGCCGCGGCAAGCGATGGAGGCGCTTCGGCGGCGCGGCCCGTGCCCGGCGCAGCCCGGCGGGCGCGCCCGCCGGTTTCCGTTTGCGCTTACGTTAAGGAAGTGTTCAAGCTTGCGCATGCGACGTCGTCGGCGCGCGATGAAGCGGATGGCCGGCGCACGCAGGCCGGGGGGCCCTGACATGCAGATCCGCTGGATCATCCTGTTCGTGCTGTTCTTCGCGCGGACCGTCATGGCCTTCCAGTTCCAGTCGGTCGCGGCGCTCTCGCCCCTGATCATCGAGAGCCTCGCCGTCACGCTGGCGGACGTGGGCCTGCTGATCGGCCTCTACCTCGGGCCGGGGATCGTGGTCGCCGTGGGCGGCGGCGCGGTGGCGACGCGCTTCGGGGACAAGCGCACGGTGATCGCGAGCCTCGCGCTGATGATCGCGGGCGGCGTGATGGTCGCGCAGGCCACGACGCTCGAGGCGGCGATCGCCGGGCGCGTCGTCTCCGGCGTCGGGGGCGTGGTGATCAACGTCGTGATGACCAAGCTGGTGGTCGACTGGTTCGCCAAGAGCGGCCTTTCGACGGCGCTGGCGATCTTCATCAGCTCCTGGCCGCTGGGGATCGCGCTGAGCCTGCTGATCCTGCCCGCGCTGGCGACGGTCGGCGGGCTGAGCCTCGCGTGGAATGCGCTGACGGCGCTGACGGTCGCGGCGCTGGCGCTGTTCGCGGCGGTCTATCGCCGGTCGCCGGATGCGGCGCCGGGCGGGGCGAAGATCGTCGTGGCGGCGCTGCCCTGGGGGCCGCTGGTCTGCGCGGCGCTGGTCTGGGGGCTCTACAACGCCGCCTTCGCGATGCTGTTCGGCTTCGGCACGCTGGTGCTCGTCGAGCGGGGCTTTGCCCTGCCGGCGGCCGGATCGGCCACCAGCCTCTACATCCTGGCCGCGACGGTGGGGGTTCCGCTGGGCGGTTGGCTCGCGGACCGGACGGGGCGGCCCGGCACGATCATCCTCGTCAGTCTCGGGGTCGGGACCGTGCTGTACCCCGCGCTTCTGGTGCTGCCGATCCCGCTGATGCTCGGCGCGCTCCTGGTCGGGGGCGTGATCGTGGGGCTGGCGCCTGGGCCGGTCGTGGCGATGCCCGGCCGGATCCTGCCGCCCGAGTCGCGGGCGTTCGGCACGGGCGTGTTCTATTCCATCTACTACGTGCAGATGATGCTGGCGCCCCCGCTGGCCGGGACGATCGCGGATCGCGTCGACGGCGTCGGCGTGTCCTTCATCCTCGGCGGCGGCATGATGGCGCTGGCGATCGCGGCGCTGGCGGTCTTCGTCCGGACCGCGACGCCTCCGCGAGCCGCAGACGTCTAGACCCGGCCTCCCTCTCCGTCCCATGCGCGACCCCCGCCAGGAGCGGCCCTCGGCGCGGTCGCCCGACCGCCTCGGTCGATCGACCGGAGCGGAGCCCCTGGACCGGGCCGTCGCCGGTGCGCTTGGCGGACGGCGGGATGCGGGAGGGGGCGTCCGGCGCGCGGCCGTCAGGCGCCGACCAGTCGGAAGACCTCGACAGGTTCGCGGATGCCCTTGAGGGTCAGCTCGCCGCTCGACTCGACGGCGAAGGCGTCCTCGACGGCGGTGGCGGCGCGGGGGCTGAGCAGGATCTCGCCGTCCTCGGCGCGGTCGCACAGGCGCGCGGCGAGGTTCACCGCCGTGCCCGAGGCCGTGTAGTCATAGCGGCCCTCGGAGCCGACGACCCCGATCGTGGCGTAGCCCAGCGAGACGCCCACCCCGAAGCCCAGCCGGTGGCCCAGGCGCTTCCAGCCGCCGCACAGCTCCGTCATCCGTTCGCGCATCGCCAGCGCCAGCCGCACCGCGGCGCCGGCGGGATCCTCGGTCGGGAAGGGGTCGTTGAACACCACCATGATGCCGTCGCCCATCCGCTTGTCGACGCCCGCGCGATGGGCCGAGATCAGGCGGCCCATCTCCCGGTGGTAGGTCTGCAGGACCTCGATCGTCTCCTCGGGCTCGGCCCGCTCGCAGAAGGCGGTGAAGCCGCGGATGTCGCAGAACAGCGTCGCGATCAGCGAGCGGTGGCTGGCCGGCAGGTCCTCGCCGCCCGAGCGGGCCAGCGCCTCGGCCACCGCCGGGGACAGGAAGCGCTTCAGGCGCGCCATCCGCGCGATCTCGCCGCCCTGCGCCTCGACGCGGTCGCCCAGCTCGGCGTTCAGGCGCGCCAGCTCGCGCGCGCGGGCCGCGTTCTCGATGGCGATGACCGCCTGGGTGGCGAAGGTCTCGAGCTGCTCGACCTGGCCGTCCTGGGGCACGGCGCCGGTCGGCCAGGCCAGCACGAGGACGCCCCACAGGCCGTCCTCGGTCTCGACCGGCACGCCGATCATGTGGTCGTAGTCGTGCTGCGCGGCGACCTCGGCGTCGTAATAGACCGCGGCGTCCTGCGCATGCGGCAGGCGCACGGTGCGCCCGGTGCGGATCGTCTCGGCGACCAGGCCGCCGGGGCGCGGGGGCATCGGATAGTCGGCCGTGTAGTCGGCCATGAACTCGGCCGAGAAGCCGGCGCTGGCGCAGTAGTGGACCTGCGCGCCGTCGTAGCGCCAGAACATGCAGAAGCGCACCCCGCACAGCGCCACGGCGCTGCGCACGATCGCCTCGAACACCGGCCGCTCGTCGTCGCGGGTGCGGCGGATGATCTCCAGGATCTCGCGGTTGGTCCGCTCGCGCGCGAGGCGGATCTCCAGCTCGCGGAAGCGGTTCGCGGTCTCGATGGCGATGGCGGCCTGGTCGGCGAAGACCTGGGCCAGCTCCAGCGTGCGGTCGCCGAAGGGGTGGATCCGGGTGCGGTAGACCGAGAACACCCCGATCAGCCGCCCGCGCGAGAGCATCGGGATCGCCGCGAAGGAGCGGGCGCGGCCCAGCTCGGCGGTCGCGATCCGCAGCGGGGCGCCCTCGCGATAGGCGTCGTCGGCGCGCACGTCGGGCAGGTTGATCGCCTGCAGGCCCGTGGCGACGCGGCCGATCCCGGTCTCGGGCCCGACCTCGAAGACGCCCTGCTCGGCCAGCCAGTCGGCGAAGGGCCGGGGGATGTTGCGCGAGCGCAGCTCCCGGAAGCGGGTCCCGCCCAAGTGTTCGAACAGGATCCCGAACTCCGCCTCGCAGATCTCCAGCGCGTGGTCGAGCACGGCGTCGATGACGTGGTCGGGGGAGTCGTCCTGTTCGCTGATGATGCGCAGGACCCGCGCCAGGCTGCGCTCGCGCCGGGCGGCCTCGTCGAGCTCCAGCGCCAGTTCGGCGGCCATGTCGCTGGCGTCCCGGGGTCCCCGCGCGGCGTCGTCGTCCAGCGAGCGGGCCAGCTCGATCTTCGAGGTGACGCCGAGCTTTCCATAGACCGTGCGCAGGTGGGAGCGCACCGTGGTGGGCGAGACGCCGAGATCGCGGGCGATCTCCTTGTAGCTGGCGCCCAGGGCATAGGCGCGCGCGACCTCCTCCTCGCGCCGCGTCAGCGCGACGTCCCTCGCCTCGTCGTCCGCCATGACTCCCCCTCCTGCAGATGCAGGAGGCCGCGCCCCTGCATCTCGTGCTGCATCTGGAGGATACGTTGGGGAAAGCGGGGAGCCTACCTTGTTTCTGCGGCCCGGGGATCGGGCGGCGCCGGACCCGGGCCCACGACCCGGAGGCCGGCCTCACACAGGAGGCTTTTTCCGATGACCCTGCAGATGACCATGACCGAGACCGCCCGCGCCTTTTTCGAAGCCTGCGAGACCGGCGGAGGCTGGGCGGCCTGCGCGCCGTTCTGCAGCCCGGAGGCGAGCTTCTCCTGCCAGTCTCGGGCGCTGGCCGACACCCATACGCTCGAGGCCTATGCGGAGTGGATGAAGGGCCTCCTGGTCCCGCTGCCGGACGGCCGCTACGAGCTGAAGGGCTTTGCGGCGGACGCGGACCGGGACGTGGTCCTGGCCTTCGCGGTGTTCCACGGGACCCACACCGGCGAGGGCGGCCCGGTTCCCCCGACGGGCCGCGCGGCGGCGGCCGACTACGTCTACGCGATGGAATTCGCGGGCGGGAAGATCACCCACATGACCAAGATCTGGAACGACGCCGAGTCCCTCGCGGCCCTCGGCTGGGCCTGATCCGCCCGCTCGCCCTCTCCATTCCGGCCGCCGCTCGTCGGCGGCCGGGCTGGGCGAGCCTCCGCAGGGCGCGCGGCCCTGATGTCCGCAAGGCGGATCGCGCCTCCTCCGACCGGTTGCATTCCGCGCGGATCGAAAGGCGCGAATGAGCCAGAGTTCGGCTCTGGCGCCCTGGGCCTGTCCCCGGGACCGGGGTTCCCTTGGCGGCGTGCGTTCGACGGGCTCGCCGAGTGAGGGAGGGTTCGATGTCCCGTCACGCCTCCGACGCCATCTCCGCCCGCGCCAGCGGGCCGGGCTCCTCGCGGATCGGCAGGTGGATCAGCGCGGCGAGCAGGCCGAGGGCCACGGCGGTCCACCACATCGGGGTGTAGTCCTGGGCGGCGTCGTAGATGCGGCCGCCCAGCCAGGCGCCGAGGAAGCTGCCGGTCTGGTGGCTCAGGAACACCAGGCCCGCGAGCGTCGAGAGGAACTTCAGACCCTGCGTCTGCGCCACCAGGCCCATGGTCAGGGGCACGGTCGACAGCCACAGCAGGCCCATCACCGCCGAGAAGACCAGCACGCTCGTCTCCGAGATCGGGACGAGGATGAAGATCGTGATCACGATGGCCCGCGCGACGTAGATGCCGCTCAGCACCGCGCGCTTGGAATAGGCCTGCCCGGACCAGCCCGACAGGAACGACCCGGCGATGTTGAACAGGCCGATCAGCGACAGCGACCAGGCGCCGATCGAGGCGGCCAGCCCCAGGTCGACCACGTAGGCGGGCAGGTGGGTCTGGATGAAGGCCACGTGGAAGCCGCAGACGAAGAAGCCGAAGAACAGGCACAGGTAGCTGCGGTCGGTGAACGCGGCCGAAAGCGCCTGGCCGAAGTCGCCGGCGCTCGACCCCGAGGCGGTGGGGCGGGAGACGCGGGCGATCAGGAACAGGAAGGGCAGGATCAGCGCGAAGCTCGCGCCGATGGCGATCAGCGCGGTCTGCCATCCGGCCGAGGCGATCATCGCCGTGGCCGAGGGCGCCGCCACGAACATCCCCAGCGAGGCCGCCGCGGTGCCCAGGCCCAGGATGAAGCTGCGGCGCTCGGCCCGCACGATCTTGCCCAGCGCGCCGATCACGATGGGGAAGGAGGCCGCGCCGGTGCCCGCGCCGACGAGAACGCCGGTCAGGATGAAGGCCGTGGGATCGGTCGTCAGCCCGCGCAGCGCGAAGCCGACGCCGGCGCAGACCGCGCCGAAGGCGAGCACCCGGGCGGTGCCGTAGCGGTCGGCGACCGCCCCCGCCACGGGCTGCGAGAAGCCCCAGACCAGGGCCTGCACCGCCACCGAGAGCGAGAAGGTCTCGCGCCCCCAGCCGAGGTCGGCGGACATCGGGCCGAGGAACACGCCGAAGGTGGCGGCGAAGCCGAACCCCAGGAACGCGATCATGCAGCCGCCGAAGATCGCCGCGTTCAGGCCGGCGATCGGCTTGGTCTCGGCGGTCATGCGCATCTCCCTCGGCGGCTGAACGGTGGAGGAGACGCTGACGCTTGCGGGGCGGCAAAGCAATGGAACATTCGCGGGGGCGCATTCGCGGGGACCGGCGCCGCGCGCTCGGGCGCGGCGCCGGCAGGGCAGGGGGGCGTCAGAGGCGCAGCGCGACCGGGACGATCAGGACCAGCACGAAGATCCGCACGAAATGGTGCACGGCGACGTAGGCGGGGTCGTAGCCCAGCGACAGGCCGATGGCGGCCATCGCCTCGACCCCGCCGGGAGCGTAGGCGATCCAGACCTGCGCGAAGGCGAGGCCGGTCGCCGCCTGCGCGAGCAGAGCGAAGCCCAGCGACAGGACCAGCGTCGCCGTCACGATCGCCAGGCCCGCCAGCGCATGGCGCCGGGCCTGGGCGGCGGTCACCTTGCTCATCCTCGCGCTCAGCGCCGCGCCCGTCGTCGCGAAGGCCGCGAAGATCGCCCAGGCCGGCGCCGCCCCGTGGACCAGCCCGGTGGCGTGGCCGGCGGCGCTGACGACCATGCCGGCGAGGAGGCACGCCGCCGGCAGGCCCGCGCGCGCGCCCACGAAGCCGAGCGCCAGCGCCGCGGCCAGCAGCAGCGCGAAGGCCGCGGGCGGCATCGTCGCGCCGGCCAGGTCCGCGCCCTGCGCCGATCCGCCCAGCGCCACCGCCAGCGGCGGCACCGCCAGCACCAGGACCAGCAGGCGCATCACCTGCAGGAACATCACCGCCGTCGCGTCGCCATGCCCCTCGGCCGCCATGGCGATGGCGTTCGACATCGTGCCGGGGGAGCTCGCGAGCGTCGCGGTGCGCGCATCCAGCCCGAAGCCGCGGGTCAGGATCAGCCGGCCCGCGGCCAGCGTCGCGACCAGCGAGATCGTCAGGATCGAGAGGCTGACGGCCCAGGCGCCGAACTGGTCGACCAGCCGCTCGTCCACGCCCGAGCCGAGCGAGACGCCGATGGTCGCGAAGGCCACGTCGCGCAGGCGGTTCGGCAGGCCGACGGAGCGCCCGCTCGCCGCCAGCGCGACGACGGCGAGCGTGCTTCCGATCAGCGCGCCGGCCGGAACGCCGGCGAGGGCGGCCAGAGCCGCCCCCGCCAGTCCGGCCGCCAGCGTCGACGCCGGCGTCCGAAGGTCGCTCGCCATCGCCTCAGCCCCGGCCGTCGGCGGCGTCGCCTTCCATCCGGCGCGCCCGGCGGGCCAGCCAGATCGGGGCGGCCACCACCGCCACGGCCAGCGCGTAGAGGATCAGGCTCTTCCAGTCGGCGACCAGGATCCCCCAGTCGCCGCCGGAGATCGACAGCGCCCGGCGCAGGTTGTTCTCGAACAGGCTGCCCAGCACGAAGCCCAGGATCACGGGCGCGAGCGAGAAGTCGAGCTTGCGCAGGAACCACCCGAAGACGCCGAGGCCGGTGATCAGCAGCAGGTCGAACGGGTTGCCCACGATCGTGTAGATGCCGATGAAGGCCAGGATCGCGATCAGCGGCGTCAGGTAGTGCTGCGGGATCGTCAGCATCCGGGCGAACAGGCCCACCAGCGGCAGGTTGATGACCAGCAGCGCGACGTTGCCGATGTACATCGACGCGATCAGGCCCCAGGCCACCTCGGGCCGCTGGGTGAACATCATCGGGCCGGGCTGGATGTTGAACATCAGCAGCGCGCCCAGCAGGATCGCGGTGGTCCCCGACCCCGGGATGCCCAGCGTCAGCATCGGCACCATCGCCCCGCCCGCGGCGGCGTTGTTGGCGGCCTCGGGCGCGGCCAGCCCGCGCACGTCGCCGGTCCCGAAAGTCTTCTCCGTGTCCGAGATCCGCTTCTCGGTCCCGTAGGCCACGGCCGAGGCGACCGAGGCGCCGGTGCCCGGCAGGATGCCGATGAAGAAGCCGATCACCGAGGCCCGCGCGATGGTCCACTTGCACTTCGCGAGGTCGGCCATGCGCACGAAGCTCTTGTCCACGGGCAGGGACTTGAGCTTGCCCGAGACCTGGTGCTCGACCAGCGTCAGCAGCTCGGCCATGCCGAACAGGCCCACCACGACGATCAGGAAGTCGATCCCCGCCAGCAGGTCGGGCACGCCGAAGGTGTAGCGCGCGACGCCGGTGTTGGCGTCGATGCCGATGGTGGCCAGCATCAGGCCGATGGCGGCGCCCAGCAGCGTCTTCACCGTGCTCTTGCCCACAAGCGAGGCGAGGGAGGCGAAGGCGAAGACCATCAGCGCCACGTAGTCGGCGGGCGAGAAGGTGACCGCGAAGCTCGCCAGCATCGGCGCGAACAGCGACATCAGCACCACCGCGAAGGTGCCGCCCACGAAGGAGGCGACGGCCGAGAGCGACAGCGCCCGTCCCGCCAGCCCCGCGCGCGCCATCGGGTTGCCGTCGAGCGTGGTCATCACCGCGCCCGCGTCGCCCGGCACGTTGAGCAGGATCGAGGAGATGCGCCCGCCGTACTCGGCGCCGTAGTAGATGCCGGCCAGCAGGATCAGCGCGGACTCGGGCCCGAAGCCCAGGCCGTAGGCGATGGGCAGCAGGATCGCGACGCCGTTGATCGGGCCCAGGCCCGGCAGGGCGCCGATCAGCGTGCCCGCGAAGCAGCCCGCGAGGACCAGGAACAGGTTGAACGGATCGAGCGCGACGCCGAAGCCCGTCGCGAGGCCGGAAAGCACGGCGTCCATCACGACGCTCCTTTTTCGACGGAGGGCTCGGTCAGCATCTCGATCAGCTCGCCCTCGGGCAGGTTGAGATCGAGCACGACCGCGCACAGCAGGTAGCCCGCGACCCCCGCGGCCGCGCCGAAGGCGAGCGAGCGCACGACGCCGCCGCCCAGCATCGCGCACAGCGCCGCGCCGAACAGGAAGGTGGAGAGCACGAAGCCCAGCGGCTCGTAGAGCTCGGAGTAGGCGGTCAGCAGGATCACCGTGGCGGCGAGACGGAACCAGGTCCGCTTCGCGACGCCCATCTCGGTGGCGTCGGGCTTCCACAGGATCACCAGCAGGCAGGCGATCGCGACCAGCGACAGGATCCGCGGCCAGCTTTCGGGGCCGAGCGGATCGTATTGGAAGGGGGCTTTGATGGCGGTGAAGGCGATGACCGCATAGGCCAGCGTCGCGATCAGCAGCACCCCCGCGAACAGGCGGTCGACCATGACGGTCTCCTCGTTACATGGGGCGGCGTCGAGAGGGAACCGGCCCGTCTCCCTGGGGCGGAGACGGGCCGGGAGGCGGGCGGCCGGGATCAGTTGCTGATCAGGCCCGCCTCGGCCGCGATCTCGCGCAGGGTCTGGACCCGCTCTTCGATCGAGGCCTGGAGCTCGGCGCCCGCGAGGTTGAGCGGCAGCAGGCCCCGCTCCTTCTGGACGGCGGCGAACTCGGGGGTCGCGTAGGCGGCCTGGAAGGCGTCGACCCAGGTCTGGTACTCGGCGTCCGAGACCCCGCCGCCCATGTAGAAGCCGCGCAGGATCGTCCACTCGACGTCGTAGCCCAGCTCGATCGCGGTGGGGATCTCGGCGAAGGGGGGCTCCAGGCGCTCGGGCGACATCACCGCGAGGATGCGCATCTGGCCGGACTCGAGATGCGAGACCATCTCGCCCACGTCGCCCATGTAGACCTCGATCGAGCCGCCCAGCAGGGCCGCGATGGCGTCGCCGCCGCCGTCGAAGGCCACGTAGCGCATGGCCATCGGCGAGGCGCCGGCCTCGCGCAGCAGCAGCGCGCCCTTCATCCAGTCCTGCGAGCCGACCGAGCCGCCCGCGCCGACGACGACCGAGGCCGGGTCGGCCGAGAAGTCGTCCATCAGCTGCTTGAGGTCCTGGTACTCGCTGTCCGCGCGCACCACCACCGCGCCGAAGTCGGCGCCCGCGGTGCCCACCCAGCGCACGTCCTTCTCGGTGAAGGAGCCGTACTTGCCGGTGATGATGTTGAGCAGCGACCCGGTCGAGAAGGCCACGATGGCCGAGCCGTCGTCGGTGCGGGTGGTGTTGAACATGTTGTAGGCCACGGCCCCGATGCCGCCGGGCATGAAGGTCACCTGGATCGGCTCGGACACGTGGGGCGCGAGGCCGGTCTGCGCGACGCGGCAGGTCAGGTCGAAGCCGCCGCCGGGGTTGGCGGGCGCGACGCATTCGGGATCGTCGATCTGGCTCTGGGCGACGGCGGGCGCGGCGAAGACGGCGGCGGCGGCGAAAGCGGCCGCGCCGAGGCGTGCGAACGACATGGATATCCTCCCAAGCGGATTTTCTCCGGGTCCTCCCCCGGCGTTCCCGTGTATCGCCGCGCAGGCTGATCGTTCCCTGACGTGAAGCTGACCGGACGCTGACTCGGGGGCGCCGACGTCACCCTCCGCTTTCCGGGGCGCCCCCCCGCTGCTAATTTCGGCGCATGAGAATGCTGCTGGTGGAAGACAACGACGACCTGGCCGAGACGATCATCGATCGCCTCCGCGCCGAGGGGCATTCCGTCGACCGCGAGCGCGACGGCGACGAGGCGAACGAGCTTCTGCGCCACTTCAAGTTCGACATCGTCCTGCTGGACGTGAACCTGCCGGGGCGCAGCGGCTACGAGGTCCTGCGCTCGCTGCGCAACCGCGCGGACGAGACGCCGGTGATCATCCTGACCGCGCGCAGCCAGATCGACGACCGGGTGATCGGGCTGGATGCGGGGGCCGACGACTACATGATCAAGCCCGTCGACTTCCGCGAGCTGTCGGCCCGCTGCCGGGTGCTGGCGCGGCGCCGGGCGGGGGCGGCGAGCAACGTCTTCGCCGCCGGCCCGCTGGTCTTCGACCGGGCGGCCAAGCGCGCCACCATCGACGGCCGCGACGCCCAGATGCGCGCCCGCGAGATCCAGCTCCTCGAGATCATGATCGACAACATGGGCCGGATGCTGACCAAGGAGGACGTGGCCGACCGCCTCTACACCTTCGAGGAGGCGCCGAGCCTGAACGCGGTCGAGCAGCTCGTCACCCGCCTGCGCCGCAAGCTCGAGGGCACGCCGCTGGTCATCAAGACCGCGCGGGGGCTGGGCTACATCGCCTATCTCTCGGACGATGACTGAAGCGGCGGGGACCGACGCGGCGGGGTCCGAGGCGACGGGGACCGGGCCGGAGGGGCCCGGCCCGGCGGGGATCGAGGCGGCGGGCCATTCGCTCCAGCGCCGGCTGCTGGTGTCGATGGCGGCGGGCTTCGCGATCCTCCTGGTCCTGATCTCGGCGCTGCTGTGGAGCTATTCGCGCAACGCCGCCAACCGCACCCACGACCTGCTGCTGGCCGGCGCCGCGCTCTCGATCCTCGAGCGGGTGTCGGAGGGGCCGGACGGGGTGACGGTGGACCTGCCGACCTCGGCGATGGAGATCCTGTCGCTCAACCCCGTCGACCGGGTGCAGTACCGCATCTACATCCCCGGCCGGCGCGAGATCACCGGCGCCCACGACCTGCCCGCGCCTCCCGCGCTCTCGCCCTCCGCGAGCCCGGTCTTCTTCGACCGGGACTATCGCGGCGCGGCGTTCCGCTTCGTGATCCAGGGCCGCCAGCTCGCCGGCTCGGACGGGCGGCAGTGGGTGGCGGTGCAGATCGGGCAGACCGTGGAATGGCGGCGCGCACAGCAGCTCTCGTTCTTCGGCGTCGGGCTGGCGGGGCTGGGGGTGCTGTCGCTGATCGGGCTCGGCTTCGTGTGGGTGGCGATCCGCACCTCGCTGTCGCCGCTGCGCCGGATCGCCTCCGACCTCGCCCAGCGCGACCCGTCGGACCTGAGCCTGGTGAAGGGCGCCCCCCCGCGGGAGATCCGCGGGTTGTTCGACGCGATCAACGACTTCATCCGCAGCCTGCGCCGTTCCCGCACCCTGACCGAGACCTTCATCGCCGACGTCGCCCACCAGACGCGCACCTCGCTCTCGGCCCTGCAGGGGCACCTCTCGCTCGCGGTGGACGCGGCGGATCCCGAGCAGATGCGCTCGCGCGTGCTGAAGGCCGACCGGCAGGCGGCGCGCACGGTGCGGCTGACCAACCAGCTGCTGGCCAACGCCATGGTCATCCACCGCTCCGACCGCTCCAGCCTGCGGCCGCTGGCGCTGAAGCCGCTGGTGCGCGACATCCTCGCCGAAAGCCTGCGCGACAGCCGGATGCGGCGGATCTCGCTGTCCTTCGTCGGCGACGGCATCGCCGAGGGCGAGGACGTGATCGAGGGGGACGGCGTCTCGATCCGCGAGGCGCTGCGCAACCTGATCGAGAACGCCGTGCGCCACGGTCCGCCCGACAACGCCATCGCCATCACGCTGGAGGGGGCGGGCCCCGACCTGCGCCTCAGCGTCGAGGACGCCGGCCCCGGCATCGCCGAGGCGGACCTGCACCGGGCCACCGAGCGCTTCACCTCGCTGTCGGAGACGAGCACGGGCTCGGGCCTGGGCCTCTCGATCGTCAAGGCGGTGGCCGACGGCCACGGGGCGGAGCTGCGGCTGGGCCGCTCGAAGCTGGGAGGGCTGGACGTGACCCTGATCTTCAGGCGCGTGCTCGCGGCGCTGCTGCTGGCGCTGGCGGCGTGGCCCGCGGCGGGCCCCGCGCGGGCCCAGACGCTGACCGTCCACAGCGCCACCGACGCCCCGGCCATGCGCCCGCTGATCGAGGCGTTCGAGGCGCGCAACCCCGGCGTGACGGTGGACTACGTGGAGTTCCAGACCCTCTCGCTCCACCGCTCGATGCTGAGCCTCGGCGCGAAGGTTCCGCCGGACGTGGTGATCTCCTCGGCGATGGATCTGCAGGTCGACCTGGTCAACCGCGGGCTCGCGCGGCGCATCCAGCTTCCCCCGCAGGCGGCGCCGCCCGCCTGGGCGGAGTGGCGCTCGGAGCTCTTCGGCTTCACCTTCGAGCCGGCGGTGATGATCTACGACACGACCGCCATCTCGAAGGCGGAGCTGCCGTCGAGCCACCGGGACCTGGCGACCTTCGTGCGCGAGAACGAGGCGCGGTTCCGCGGCCGCATCGGCGCCTACGACATCGCCCTCTCGGGCGTGGGCTATCTCTACGCCGCGCAGGACAGCCTCCAGGGCCCCCAGCTGCTGCGGCTGTTCGAGATCCTGGGCCGGGCCGACGTGCGCACCTTCTGCTGCACCTCCGAGATGGTCGAGGCGACGGCGCGGGGGGAGCTGGCCTTCGCCTTCAACGCCATCGGCTCCTACGCCGCCGCGCAGGCGGAGACGGAGCCCCACCTCGGCCTGCACTTCTTCGACGACTACAACCTGGTGATGACCCGCACCGCCTTCGTGCCCAAGGGCGCGCGGCAGGTGGAGCCGGCGACCCGGTTCATCGGCTTCCTGCTCTCGGAGGAGGGCCAGCGGATCATCGCCGAGCGCACGATCCTGCTGCCCGTGATCCGGTCGCCGTCGCCGTCCTCCCAGGTCGAGCGCCAGATCCAGAACCGCCTGGGCACGTTCCTGCCGATCCGCCTGACGCCCGGCCTGCTGACCTACCTCGACGAGCTCAAGCGCAAGGATTTCCTCTCGGCCTGGCGAACCGCGCTGGGGCGCTGAGCGGGGGCCGCGTCCGGTGCGCGGCCTTTTCCGGATCGCCGCCTCGAAAACTAACGCCGGGCGCGCTATGATGGACGCGCTTCGGTCGATCCATGCGGCCGCTCGCGACGGGTTCACGCAGAGCTGATCGGGGCGGAGCGGATCGGCGTCGGCTTCCGGCTTGCGGAAGTCCTTCCGGGACGTGGAAGAATGACGGGCCGAACGCCGGGGCGCGAGCTATCATTGTTGCACAGCAGCAAGATGCCGGAGGGAAAACTCCGCCCTGACTTCTGGATCAAGACGAGGATTTCCCGAATGGTCTTCGCCCGCACGAGCCTGAACCGGCCCCGCGCCCCGCGCGGCGGCGCGCCGCGCGCCGCTGGGACGTGGAGCCGCGCCGCGGCCCGCGCGCTCGGCCTGCTTGTCGTCGTCGGCGCGCTCGCCGGCTGCGCCGGACCGCAGCCCGGCGCCACCGCCTCGGCGAACGGCCCCGCGCCGATCGCCTCCGCCGCGTCCGTTCCCGCGCAGGACGCGCCCGTTCCCGCGCAGGACGCGGTGGTCCAGCCCGAGGAGACCGTCTCCGAGGTCGCCGCCAAGCAGGCGCCCGAGACCTACCAGCAGCTGATGGACCGCCACGGCATCCCCCTGCAGGTGCCCGCGCAGGGCAAGGCGATCCTGGTCAACATCCCCTCGTTCGAGCTGATCGCCTTCGAGGACGGCGAGCCGGTGATGCGCAGCCGCGTGATCGTGGGCCGCGACCACGCCGGCGACCGCACGCCGGAGATGACGACCGAGACCTCGGTGGTCCGCTTCCGGCCTACCTGGCGGCCGACCCCCTCGATGATCGCCACCGGCAAGTACGAGGACCGCACCTGGCCGCCGGGGCGCAACAACCCGCTGGGCCTGCTGGCGATCCGGCTGGAGCCGGGGATGATCATCTACCTCCACGGCACCAACCAGCCCAAGCTGTTCGAGCGCGAGATGCGCGCGCTGAGCAGCGGCTGCGTGCGGGTCGAGCGCTGGGACGAGGTCGCGGCCTGGGTGCTGGGCGTCGACGTGACCGAGGTGCACGAACACGCCAACGGCTCGCGCACCTTCGACATGGACGCTTGGGGAGTCCCGGTGATGATGCGCTACTTCACCCGCTTCCCGGACGAGGACGGCGAGCTGCAGACCCATCCCGACGTCTACCACCAGGGCGGCTCGAGCTACGGCATGGCCATGGAGCTCGCCGCCGCCGAGTGAGGGGGCCGGGCGGGGCCCTGCGCCTCCGACGCCTCTTCGACCGATCACCGGCCCCGCGGCGCGCGCCGCGGGGCCGGTTTCGTTCCGGGTCTCGTTCCGGGCGCCGCTCAGGGCAGGGGCGGCAGGATGCGGTCGGCGCGCAGCCGCTCGAACCAGTCGGCGAACATGTCCTCGGTGTCCTGGCACTCGGCGAAGCCGGCCTGGCGGATCTTGATGGTGCTCAGGAGGTTCGGGGCGCGGGGCGCGGCCGCGCCATGGGCCAGGATGCGGTCGGCGTAGTGATGCGACTCCCCCAGCAGCGCGGGCAGGGCGGGGGCGCGCAGGTCGTGGCGGGCGCGGATCCGGTCCCAGACCTCCGCCTTCGTCGGCAGCCACGCGGCCAGCGACAGGGGCTCGGGCTCGGCCGGCGCCTGGCCCAGCGCGCGGGCGATCGAGGGCCAGAGCGCGGTCCAGTCCGCGACGTCCCCGTTCGCGACGTTGAAGGTCTCGTCCGCGGCCGAGGGGGCCTCGGCCGCCCAGAGCAGCGCCTTGGCGACGAGGCGGGCGTCCGCGGCCTCCCACAGCCAGGCGGGGCCGCCGGGATAGGCGAAGGGGCGCCCCTCCTCGGCGCAGATCGCGGCGTAGGCGCCCAGCACCGGGGCGATGTTCATGGCCGAGCCCACGGCGCCCCCGAACACCACCTGCGGGCGCAGGATGGTGAAGGTCCAGGGCGCGCCGCCGCCCTTCGCGCGCGCCCGGGCGGCGGCGGCGCGCAGGTGATCCTCCTGCTCCCAGTAGAAGTTGGGATGGTCGTCGCGGGGCCAGCGCTCCTTCGCGGGGACCGGCACGGGCGGGTGGACGTGGCCGCCGTAGGCCTTCGCCCCCTGCAGGACCGAGACGTGGCGCAGCCCGCCCGCGGCGGCGGTCAGCGGATCGAGGAAGTTCGCGAACATCGCCCGGTTGGTCTCGATCTGGCCGGGGTCGAGCCAGCCCGCCACCAGTCCCGGCAGCTCGTGCAGGGCGGCGTAGACGGCATGGGTGACGTCGCCCAGGCGCGCGAGCGCCGCCTCGCAGGCCGCGCGGTCGGTCAGGTCGAGGGCCAGGTGCTCCACCCCCGGCAGGGCCGGCGGCGGTCGGCGGCACAGCGCGGTCACCCGCCAGCCGGCGCGCGCGAAGGCCTCGACGGCGGCGGCGCCCACCACGCCCGCTCCGCCCGCCACGATCACGTGGGACATGCTTTCCCTCCCTTATGGTCTTTGGCGGGAGGATAGGGGCGGGGGGCGAGGGGCGCCATGGCCCGCGCGCCGCGCCGGCGCTCAGTTCGCGCAGCCCTCGCCCGGCTCGCCCCGGCACAGGGCCTTCAGCGCCTCGACCTGCGCCTCGCTCCAGCCCTCGGGCGCGGTCAGGGCGCGCCATCCGTCGATGTATTCGGCCGCGGCGTAGTTGTGCCCGAAGCCCGAGGGCGTCCCCAGCGCCAGCATCATGTCGAGCGCGAGCTGGAACTGGGTGACGATGGGCAGGAAGCGCATCTTGGGCGAGACGTCCGGCGCCGGCGGCTCGCGCATCCACTGCGGCGGGCGCCACAGCGAGGCGGGCTCGTAGAACACGATCGCGTCCGAGGCGTGCTGGAGGTAGACGATGCGGATCGGCGACCACGGCGCGCTCGCCCGCTCGAGCCCGCCGTATTGCGAGAAGAACCTCACCAGCGCCCCGTCCGCCACCACCGGCGAGACGTAGGGCGAGGCCGGGTCGCGCCGCGCCACCACCTGCCGCCACATCCGCGACAGGAACGGCGGGCCGGCCCAGAAGGCGCCCTGGATCGGGTCGCCGAAGATCTCGAACAGGTCGACGGCGTGCATCGAGGACCAGGCCCCCAGGCTCAGCCCGTGGATGTAGAGGCGCGGGCGCGTCTCCTTCGGCAGCTCGCGCCAGTAGCGGTAGATCGTGCGCACCGTCGCGTCGGCCTGGTCGAGCCCGGTCTCGGTCTCGAAGATCAGGGCCATGGGGGACTGCATGTAGGAATACTGCACCGCCACCGTCGCCACGTCCCCGTCCAGCAGATACTCCATCGGGTCGTGGGAGGCGGGGTCGAGCCAGCCGGTGCCGGTCGGGGAGGCCACCACCAGCACCTCGCGCTCGAAGGCGCCCAGCCGCTCCAGTTCGGCGAGCGCGAGGCGGGCGCGCGCCTCCGGGTCGTCGTCCTGGGCGCGGCCGACGTAGACGCGGATCGGCTCGCGCGCGGGGCGCCCGGTCAGCGCCGAGATCGCCGCGGCGTCCGGCCCGTCGAGCACGAAGTTGCGCCCGGGCTGGCCCATCAGCCGCCAGTCGACCAGCGAGCCGGAGCCCCCCGCCTTGTTCGGATCCTGCGGGCCGGGGGGCGCGTCGGCGAACAGGAACTGCGCGTCGGCATAGGCGTCGTCGAGCGTGCGGATCGCCTCGGGCACCAGCCCGTCGATGGTCAGCACGAACAGCAGCCCGCCCGCCCCCAGCGCGCCCAGCAGGTTGGCCGTGCGCCGGGGCATCACCCGGTCGAGCCGCGCGCGCAGCAGCGTGAACAGCCACAGCGCGACCAGCCCCAGCACGAAGCACAGCGCGAAGACCCCCGCCGCCAGCGCCAGCATCGGCGCCCACTGGGTCGCCTCGACGGGGTCCATCGCCAGCCGCTCGCGGATCGAGTTCTGCCAGGCCGTGCTGCGCCCCACCGCGAAGAGCCAGCCGCCGAGGGTCACGAGCGTCGCCGCCCAGGCCCCCGCGCGCCCGGCGCGCCCGCGCGCCGGCGGCAGGCCCAGGCCCAGCCATAGCAGCTGCAGAGCGCGTCCCAGCAGGTAGCCCACCCCGGTCAGCAGCCCCCCCAGCGCCCCCTGGAACGCCCAGTCCCGCGGTATCAGCGAGGGCGTCAGCGAGGCGGCGAAGAACGCCAGCCCCAGCATCAGCGGCAGGACGAACAGGCCGACGCCTCCGAGCAGGGGGATCTTCATGGGGGCCTCCGCCTTCGTCGCGCCGCGCGCCGGCGTCGCGCCACGCTCGCAGGGCCGGGCCCCGGCCGCAAGCCGGCGGCGGGCGCGGGGGCGTGCGGAATTCCGGCGCGAGGGGGGCGCGCGTTTACGATCTCTTCGCCTTGTTGGGAAAGGATCGCCGCCGCCCCGGACGCGCCCGCGCCGCGGGGACCGGACGGAGAACGGAATGCGTCTCGCCTCGCGCAGCGAACCTCGCCTCGCGGTCATCGTGATGGCCGCGGTCAGCCTGTCGGTGATCTTCGCCGCCGTGCTGCTGTCGGCGGGTCTTCAGACCCGCCTGCGCGACCAGGCGCTGGAGCGCAGCGCGGCGGAGCTGGAGGTGCAGTCCCGCTTGCTGTCGTCGCGCGTCGCGGCCTATCTGCGCCTGGCCGACGCGCTCTCGCGGATGCCGCCGCTGGCGGGGCTGCAGCGGTCGGGCGCCACGGGCGTCGACCTGCAGGACGGCTCCACCCGCCGGCAATGGATCGACCGGCTGGCCACGATCTTCGAATCGACCCTGCGGGCGGAGCGGGACGTGTTCCAGGTCCGCTACATCGACGGCGGGCCCGAGCGGCGGGAGGTCGTGCGCCTCGACCGCATCGACGGGGAGCTGCGCCGCACCCCGCCCGAAGAGCTGCAGGCCAAGAGCGCGCGGGGCTACATGCTGACCGCCGGCGCGCGCGGCGCGGCCCCTCCCTTCGCCACGCCGATCGAGATGAACCGGGAGCATGGGGCGATCGACCCGCGCCGCATCCCCACGCTGCGCGCCGTCGCCCCGGCGCTGGACCCCGACGGGCGGGTGCAGGGCTGGATCGTGCTCAACGTCGACCTGCGCCGAACCCTGCTCGCGATCAGCGCGGCCGAGGCGCCGGCGTCCGCCCCCCGGATCGTGGACGCCCAGGGCCGCTACGCGGCGACCCTCGATCCCGCCCGAGAGGACGCGATGGCCGCCGAGACGCCGGGCGCAGCCTGGAAGGATCTTCCCGGCATCGCCGAGAGCCTGGCCGAGGCCGCCGCCTTCCCGCCGACCTACGCCCTCGAAGCCGCCGGCCGCCGCACGCTGGTCGTCGCCGCGCCCCTGCGCATCGCCGACATGGCCCCCCCGCGCGACTACATGCTGGCGTGGGAGCGGTCGTCCGAGCCGGTGGAGGCGTTGATGGCCGCCGCGCGGCGCGACGCGCTGCTGGCGGGCCTGGGCGCGACCGCGCTGGCCGGGGCCCTGGCGCTGGCGCTGGGCCGGCGCCTCGCCCGGCCGCTGCGCCGGCTCGCCGCCGCGGGGGAGGCGATGACGGCCGGCGTCGACCCCGAGGCCGTGGACTGGCCCGCCGAGGGCGTGCAGGAGGTGCGCCTCACCGCCGCGGCCTTCCGCGAGATGGCGATCCGCGCCCGCGACCGGCAGGAGGAGCTGCGCGCCCGCGAGGCGCGCCTCGCCGCGGTGATGGACGGGGCGGCGAACGGCATCGTCTCGATCGACGCCCGCGGCCGGGTCCGCTACGCGAACCGCGCCCTGCTGGAGATGTTCCGCTACCGGCGGGAGGAGCTCCTGGGCCGCAACGTCTCGATCCTCGCGCCCGAGCCGCACCGCTCCGCCCACGACGCCTATCTCAGGGCCTACGCCCTGACCGGGGCGGGGCGGATCCTGGGCCGCTCGCAGGAGCGCGAGGCGGTGCGCGCGGACGGGGAGCGGTTCCCCGTGCGCCTGGTCGTCACCGCCCATCGCGTGGACGGGGAGCCGACCTTCACCGGCCAGATCGCCGACCTCTCCGAGGAGCGGCGGACCGAGCGGATGAAGGCCGAGTTCATCTCCACCGTCAGCCATGAGCTGCGCACCCCGCTCGCCTCGATCAAGGGCTCGCTGTCGCTGCTGCGTGCCGGCGTGGCGGGGGAGCTGCCCGAGGCCGCGACCGAGATGCTCGACATGGCCCAGGCCAACGGGGAGCGGCTGATCCGCCTGATCAACGACATCCTCGACATCGAGAAGATCGCCGCCGGCGGCATGCCCTACGACCGTCGCCGCCTGGACCTGCGCGCGCTGGTCGAGGCGACGGTCGCCGAGACCGCCTCGATGGCCGCCGAGCGGGGCGTGCGCCTGGTCGCCGAGCCCGCCGAGCCCCCCGGCCCGGCCGAGGCGCTGGCCGATCCGGGGCGCATCTCGCAGGTGCTGGCCAACCTGATCTCCAACGCGATCAAGCACTCCGACGCCGGCGGCGCGGTGCGCGTCTCGGTGGCGCGCGAGGACGGCGCCTGGCGCGTGGCGGTGGCCGACGAGGGGCCCGGCGTGCCGCCCCATTTCCGCGACCGCATCTTCAGCCGCTTCGCCCAGGCCGACGGCTCCGACAGCCGGGCGCGCGGGGGCACGGGCCTCGGGCTCAGCATCGCGCGCGCCATCGTCGAGGCGCATGGCGGCGAGATCGGCTTCGAGTGCCCGCCCGGGGGCGGCTCGATCTTCGCCTTCCGCCTGCCGGCGCTCGACGCCGAGGCGGAGGGGCAGGGCGCGCCCGCCGCGCCGCCGCAGCCGGCGATGATCTTCGCGCGCGACCCCGACCACCGCGCGGCCCTGGTCGCCGCGGTCGAGGCGATGGGCCTGCGCCCCGAGCCGACCGACGACGCGGAGGCGGCGATCGCGCGCCTCTCCCGTCTCGATCCCGCCGCGGTGGTCCTCGACGGGACGGCGGCGGGGGAGGACTGCCGGCGCATCGTCGAGGCGCTGCGCGCGCTCGACCCCGGCGCCGCGATCCCCGCGATCCTGTTCGCGCCCGCCCCGCTCGACCCGCAGGCCGGCGGCCCGGCGCTGCCCCGGCCGGTGGAGGTGCTGGAATGGCCCGCGGGCCGGGTCGATCCCGTGCGCCTGCGCCGCGCCATCGCCGACCGTCTGGGGGAGGGGGCGCGGGTGCTGGTGGTCGAGGACGACGACGACCAGGCGCGCCTGCTCGCCCGCGCGCTGGAGGGCGTGGCCGCG
This sequence comes from Albimonas marina, assembly GCF_029223255.1. Classification (GTDB taxonomy): domain Bacteria; phylum Pseudomonadota; class Alphaproteobacteria; order Rhodobacterales; family Rhodobacteraceae; genus Albimonas. Next base: position 798,373 of record NZ_JARHUC010000002.1, on the reverse strand, counting down.
ACCGAGCGGGCGGCGAGCTGCACCGCGGCGCGCGCGATGCTCGAGCGCTCGGTCTACGACGCGGTGATCCTCGACCTGCGCATGCCCGACGGCCGGGGGGAGAGCCTGGTGGCCACGATCCGCAGCGCCCGGCCCGAGGCGCCGCTGGTGCTGGTCTATTCCGTCGAGGAGGCCCGCGCCGCCCTGCGCGCGCGGGTGGACGCGGCCTTCCTGAAGTCGGCGATCGACCCCTCGGCGCTGACCGCCGCGCTGACCCGCCTGCTGCAGCGCCGGGCCGCCCGCCGCGCGGGTCCGCCCGCCCCCGACCGCCCGCTGGAGGAGGCCGCCGATGATCGCCCGTGACCTGCGGCGCATCGCCTGCGTCGAGGACGAGCCCGACCTGCGCCGGATCTGCGAGTTGACGCTCGTGCGCCTGGGCGGGTTCGAGGTGCAGGTCTTCCCCGACGGCCCCACCGCGCTGGCGAGGCTGGAGGGGTTCGCCCCCGACCTCGTGCTGCTCGACGTGATGATGCCGGGGCTCGACGGGCCCGCGGTGCTGGCGCGGCTGCAGGCGACGCCGGCGCTGGCCGCGATCCCGGTCGTGTTCATGACGGCGAAGGCGCAGGCGGCGGAGGTCGCGCGGTTCCGCGCGCTCGGCGCCTGCGACGTGATCGTGAAGCCCTTCGACCCGCTGTGCCTGCCGGACCGGGTGCGGGGCATCTGGAGGGAGCTGGAGGGCGCATGATCGACGCGGGCCTGAGGCAGGAGCTGCGCAAGCTGATCGAATCCTTCGTGGTCAACATGCGCGCGATGACCGCCGAGATCGAGGCGGCGGTCGAGGACGGCCGCCAGGGCGCGCGTCCGGCCGCCGAGGTCTGGGACGTGCTGCGCGCGGTCGCCCACCGGATCTCGGGCAGCGGCGCCTCCTTCGGCTTCGTCGAGATCGCGGCCGTCGCCCGCCGCATCGACCTGCGCGCGGCCGGCGTCCTCGAGGGCGGGGCCCCGGCCTGCGCAACGCCCCCCTGGACCGACGACGAGGTTCTGCGCGACCTGCCCGCCCTGCGCGCGCTGGTCGACGCGGCCGCGGCGACGGACTCGCCGCTCTATCCGAAGGCCTGAGCCCGAGCGCCGCGGGCCGGCGCCGGTCGCGATGGCCGGGGGGGGCCGATCCCGCCGCCTCGGCGGGGGGCGGCGACCGGGACAGGGCGACAGGCGCGCATCGGCCTCGCCCGCCCGGTCCGCAGGGCGGCGGGGCGCCGGCTCCGGGGTCTGAGACGCAGGCCGAGACCGGGGCCCGGGTCAGGGCGGCGGCCCGGGCCGGGAGGCGGGCCGGGGCGCCCGCCCGCTCAGTCGGGCGAAAGCTGCGCCCAGGGGCGGGCGGCGGCGTCGGCCCTGGCGAAGGCCGCGATCTCGGCGGCGCGCGACAGGGTCAGGTCCACGTCGTCCCAGCCGTTCAGCAGCTTGGTGCGCCAGACCGGGTCGATGGCGAAGGCGATGGGGTCGCCCGCGCCGCGGATCTGCTGGGCTTCGAGGTCGACGGTCAGCTCGGCCCCGGCCGCCGCGGCGGCCAGCAGCGCCTCGGCCTCCGCCTCGCTGACCGTGGCGGGGACCAGGCCGTTGTTGACGGCGTTCGAGGCGAAGATGTCCCCGAAGCTGGGCGCGATCACGCAGGCGAAGCCGAAGTCGACCAGCGCGTAGACCGCCGCCTCGCGCGAGGAGCCGCAGCCGAAATTGCGCCGCGCCACCAGCGCCCGCGCGCCCGGATGGGCGTTGAGCGGAAAGGCGGGGTCGAGCGCGCCGGCCTCGTCCCGGCGCAGGTCGTGCAGGAGGAAATCTCCATAGCCCTCGCTGCGGGGCCGCGACATGAAGCGGGCCGGGATCAGCTGGTCGGTGTCCACGTTCGACAGGGGCAGCGGGCAGGCGGGGGCGGTCAGGGTCGTGAAGGGCGTCACAGGGCGGTCTCCCCCAGGATCTCGCGCACGTCGGCCAGCCGGCCGGCGACGGCGGCGGCGGCGACCATGGCCGGGCTCATCAGGTGGGTGCGCGCACCCGGCCCCTGCCGGCCCTTGAAGTTGCGGTTGGTGGTCGAGGCGCAGCGCTCCCCCGGCGCCGCGACGTCGCCGTTCATGCCCACGCACATCGAGCAGCCCGAGGCGACCCACTCGAGCCCCGCGTCGGTGAAGATCCGGTCCAGCCCCTCCTGCTCCGCCTGCGCCTTCACGATCATCGAGCCGGGCGAGACCAGCCCCGGCACCTTCGCCCGCCGCCCCGCGAGCACCGCGGCGGCGGCGCGCAGATCCTCGATCCGCGCGTTGGTGCATGAGCCGATGAAGACCCGGTCCACCGTCACCTCCTGCAGCCGCTGGCCGGGCCGCAGGCCCATGTAGTCGATGGCCTCGCGCGCATGGGCGGCGCGGGAGGGGTCCGCGATCCGCGCCGGGTCCGGCACCGCCCCGTCGATAGGCAGCGCGTCCTCGGGCGAGACGCCCCAGGTCACGGTGGGGGCGATGGCGGCGGCGTCGATCGCGACCTCCCGGTCGAAGGCGGCGTCGGCGTCGGAGGGGAGCGCCGACCACGCCTCGACCGCCTGCTCGAACAGCGTGCCCGAGGGGGCGTGCGGGCGGCCCTTCACGAAGGCGAAGGTGGTCTCGTCCGGCGCCACCATCCCGCAGCGGCCGCCGGATTCGATCGACAGGTTGCACAGCGTCAGCCGGCCTTCCATCGACAGGGCCCGCACCGCCTCGCCCGCGTATTCGATGGCGTGGCCCCGCGCGCCGTCCGCCCCGACGGTCGCGATGAAGGCGAGCGCCATGTCCTTGGCGGTGATGCCGGGGGCGAGCCGGCCGTCGAAGCGCACCCGCATCCGCTTCGGGCGGCGCTGCCACAGCGTCTGGGTCATCAGCACATGCGCGACCTCGGAGGCGCCGATGCCGAAGGCGATGGCGCCGAAGGCGCCGTGGGTGGAGGTATGCGAGTCGCCGCAGACCATGGTCAGGCCGGGCAACGTGAACCCCTGCTCGGGGCCCATCACGTGGACGATGCCCTGGCGGGGGTCGTTCAGGCCGAACAGGCGCACGCCCTGTTCGGCGGCGTTGCGCTCCAGCCTGCGGACCATGTCGGCGATCTGCGGCTGGGCGGCGGAGAGGTCGCGGGTGCGGGTGGGCACGTAGTGGTCGGCGATGCCGATGGTCAGCTCCGGCCGCGCCACCGTCGCGCCGCGCTCGCGCAGGCGGGCGAAGGCGTGGTGGGAGCCTTCGTGCACGAAATGCCGGTCGATCCACAGGAGCGACTGGCCGTCCTCGCGCTCGACGACGACGTGGGGATCCCAGACCTTGTCGAACAACGTGCGGGGGGCGGCGACGGAAGTCATTGCGGTCTCCTTCTCAGGGGGGAGATTGGGGGTCCGGCACGAAAAGGCGAGGCGGAGATGACGGGCGAACTGGCGGGCAAGGCGGCGGTGGCGACCGGCGCAGGCGGCGACATCGGGCGGGCGATCACGGCCGCGCTCGTGGGCGCAGGGGCGCGCGTGGCGGCGCTGGACCTCGTTGCGCCCGATTTCGACGATCCCGCCGTCCTGCCGCTCGCCTGCGACGTGGCCGACGCGGGCGCGGTGGAGGCGGCCGTGGCGCGGGCGGGGGAGGCCTTCGGGCGGCTCGACATCCTGGTGAACAACGCCGCCGCGCCGACGCCGCTGGGCGACGTCACCCAGATCGCGCCCGCGGACTGGGCGCGCTCGCTCGAGGTGAACCTGACGGGGGCGTATCTCATGTGCCGCTCGGTCGTTCCGTGGTTCCGCCGCGGGGGCGGCGGGGTGATCCTCAACATCGCCTCCCAGCTCGGCCATGTGGCGACGCCGGGGCGGGCGGTCTACTCCGCCTCCAAGGCGGGGCTGATCTCGCTGACCCGGACGCTGGCGCTGGACCATGCGGCCGAGAACATCCGGGCGGTCAGCCTGTCGCCCGGGGCTGTGATGACCGGGCGGGTGATCGCCCAGGCCGGGAGCGCGGAGGCGGCGGAGGCGGCGCTGGCCCCTCTCCACCCCCTCGGACGCCTGGGCTCGGCCGAGGAGATCGCGGCCGCCGCCCTGTTCCTGGTGGGCCCCGGCGCCGCCTTCGTCACCGGGACCGACCTGCTCGCCGACGGCGGCTACACCGCCCGCTGAGCGCCGCGCAGCGCCCCGAAGGCGGCGGGGCCAAGCGCCTCGAGCCATTCGGCGTAGTCCTCGGTCGCGGCCTCGGGGCTCATGAAATCGAAGCCGAAGTCGGCCGCGAAGCGCGCGCCGGAGATCGGCGCGCGGGTCCGGGTCAGGTCGTCGTGATAGGCGAGGTCGCCCTCGTCGGTCGGCGCGTCGGTCATCGACCACTCCGCCGGCATCCGCCGCCCCAGCGCCTCGGCCAGAAGGCAGGGGCGCCAGGTGGCGGAGGCCGAGAGGTTGTAGACGTCGTGGGGCAGGGCCTCGGCCCGCAGCAGGATCGCGAGCGCCCGGGCCACGTCGCGGGCGGAGGTCCAGTCCCGACCGCCCGCCGGCGACATCCGCACCGGCAGGCCGGCGAGGATGCGCCGGGCGGTCTGGAACGGGGGCGAGAGCGTCTCCCGCACGCCGGTGTCATGCTCCCACGGGCCGAAGAGGGCGGTGATGCGGGCGCGCACCGTGGTCAGCCCGTCGCGGGCGGCCTCGGCGACCAGCGCCTCGGAGGCGAGCTTGGTGAAGCCGTAGAGGCCGGCGGGCGTGGGCTCGCGGTCCTCGGTCACGGGGACGCCGGCGAAGGGGGCGAGGCCGTAGACGGCGGACGAGGAGGGGTAGACGAAGCGCGCGACGCCCGCGCGCCGCGCCTCGTCGAGCAGGATCGCGGTCGAGAGGGTGTTGACCTCCACCGCCGTGCGCGCGGGCGTCAACGCGGCGGCGGGGCCCAGCGTGATGGCGGCGGCGTGGACCACGCCCGCCGCGCCCTCGACCGCCTTCGCCATCGCCGCGCGGTCGCGCACGTCGGCGTGGATCACCTCGACCTTGCCGGGCAGGGCGCAGAAGCGGGCGAGCGCCGCCTGCGGCAGGGGGCGGTCGTTGAGGGCGCGGACATGCGCCCCCTCGGTCAGCAGATGCTCCACCAGGTTGAGGCCGACGAAGCCGCCGGCCCCGGTGACGAGATAGGTCATGCGATCTCCCTTGCGGCCTTGTGGCCGGCGTAGACGGCCTCGACCGCGGTGCGCGGGGCGAGCGCGTCGCCGATCTGGACGACGGGCAGGCCTTCGGATTTCAGCGCGCGCCACAGCGCGGGGTCGGAGGCGGCGTGGTCGGCGACGACGACGGCGCTCAGCCCCTCCAGCGTCTCGGTCTCGCCGCAGGACAGGTCCTCGACGGTCAGCGTCGCCCCGTCCCAGCGGGTCGCGCGGCGCAGGGTGCGGATGCGCACCCCGGCCTCGCGCAGGCGCTGCGTGGTGGCGAGGGTGGAATAGATCGAGGTCCGCCAGGCGAAGGCGGCCGGCGCGGTCAGCACCGTGACGGACTTGCCGAGGTCGGCCAGGCGCTCGATGACCGAGATCGCCGTCCACTCCCCGGTCAGGTCCACGAAGGCGATGCGCGGGCCCAGCGCCTCGGGGTCGGAGAGCGCCCGGGTGGGCGAGACGACGGCGCCGCCGCCGGGCAGGGCGGGCTCGGCGAGGCTCGCGCCGGTGGCGAGCAGGATCGCCTCGGCCCCGAAGCCGCGGATCGCGTCGGCGTCGGCGCGGCGGTTGAGCTCCACCCGCACGCCCAGCCGTTCCAGCGCCTTGCGCTGGTGGTCGAGGAAGCGGGCGAAGGCGGCGCGTTTCGGCATCGCCTCGGTCCACAGGAGCTGGCCGCCGAGGCGCTCGCCCGCCTCCCACAGCGTCACGGCATGGCCGCGGGCGGCGGCGGTGCGGGCGGCCTCCATCCCCGCGGAGCCGCCGCCGACGACCAGCACGCGGCGGGGCGTGGGGGCGGGCAGCTCCTCCGGCTCGGCCCACTCGCCTTCGAGGCCCGCCATCGGGTTCACCAGGCAGCGCAGGGGCAGGTTGCGCTCCAGGTTCTGGGCGCAGCCCTGGTTGCAGGCGATGCAGGGGCGGATCTCGTCCTCGCGCCCCTCCAGCGTCTTCTTGACGATGGCGGGCTCGGCGAGGTGGGCGCGCGCCATGGCGACTGCGTCGGCCGTGCCGTCGGCGATCGCGGCCTCCGCCTCGGCGAGCGTGGTGAAGCGGCAGACGGCGAAGACGGGCGCGGCGTGGCCCTCGATGCGCAGGGCGGCGCGGATGCGGGCGGGCAGGGTGCGGAACGGGGCGGGATCCATCGCCATGTCCGCCATCTGCGTCGCGAGCGAATACGACGCGTGATAGGCCGAGTGGGAGACGTTGAAGAAGTCCACCCGCGCGGCCTGCGCGAGCAGGACGGCGGCGCGCTCGGCCTCCTCGATGTGCAGGCCCTCGGGCAGCCATTCCTCGCCCGACAGGCGGACGCCCAGGCACATGTCCGGACCCACCGCCTCGCGCACCGCGCGCAGCACCCGGATCGGGAAGCGCAGGCGGTTCTCGAGGCTGCCGCCATATTCGTCGGTGCGCCGGTTCGACAGCGGAGACATGAACTGCGGCAGCAGGTGTCCGTGGGCCATCTGCAGCTCGATCCCGTCGAAGCCCGCGGCGACGAGGTTGCGCGCGGTCGCCACGTGGGCCTCCACCGCCTCGGCCATGTCCCATTCGTCCATGGCCTTCGGGGGCAGGGCCGTCGCCGACCAGGGGAGGGGCGACGGGCCCCAGGAGACGGTGCGCTCGAAATCCCCCTCCACCTGCCGGCCCAGGTGGATGATCTGGCCCAGGATCTTCGCGCCCTCGGCCTGCACGGCGGCGGTGATCCGGCGGAACGGCTCGATGCAGGCGGGGTCGAAGCCCTGGACGGCCTGCGGGCGGCCCAGCGAATTCAGGTGCACCCGGATCGATTCGAAGATGATCGCCCCCACCCCGCCCCGCGCGCGGGCGACGTGGTAGTCGAGGTGGCGCTGCGAGGGCAGGTGATGCTCGCCGAAGTTGGTGGTGTGGGCGGGCACGACGATCCGGTTGCGGATGCGCAGCGGTCCCAGGTCCAGCGGCGCGAGGACATGGGGGAACGCGCCGGATCGGGGCTGCGGCATCGGGCGGGGATCCTCTGGCAGGCGGGGCGGGCGCCCTGGGGAACGGCAGGTGGGGCGGGCGCCCCGGGGAACGGCGGGCGGGGCGGACGCCCCGCGGAAGCGGTCGATGGGTCCGGACAATAAGAGTGTTGACGGAACCTGTCACCTCTTTCATACAGGATTTGCCTCATCTGCCAGACAGGTCCGATCCGGCCGGCGGCGGAGGCGCTCGGACAGGCGAAGGGCTCCCGTTGCGACAGGCCACCGATCCCCTCAAGACCCAGCGCGTCTACCTGCTGCTGCGCGACCAGATCGTGTCGGGCGAGCTGGCGGCGGGCGCGCGTCTGCCGGGGGAGCCGACGCTGGCCGAGGAGCATGCGGTCAGCCGGGTCACCATCCGCCGGGCGCTGGGGCGCCTGGCCGAGGAGGGGCTGATCACCAAGCGCGCCGGCTCCGGCACCTACGTGCGCGAGGCCGAGCCGCGGGTGCGCGCGGCCATCGCCGACGTCTCCAACGTCTTCTCGAACCTGATCGAGATGGGCCGCACCACCGAGGCGCGGCTGCTGTCCTTCGACTACATGGCCCCGCCCGCGCCGGTGCGCGAGGCGCTGGGGCTGGAGGCGGACGAGCGGGCGCAGCGCTCGGTCCGCGTGCGCCTGGTGGACGGGGCGCCCTTCTCCCACCTCACCGCCCATGTGCCCGAGCGGATCGGGCGCGACTGGAGCCGCGAGGAGATGAACCGCGAGCCCCTGCTGGCGCTGATCGAGCGGGCGGGCTTCGCCGCCGCGCGCGCGACGCAGGAGATCTCGGCCGTGCTCGCGGGGCCGGAGGTGGCCGAGGCGCTCGACGTCTCGGTCGGCTCGCCGCTGGTGGCGCTGACCCGCGTGGTCTTCGGGCCGGGGGAGGAGGCGCTGGAGCATCTCCAGGCGCTCTACCGTCCCGACCGCTACCACCTGTCGATGAACCTGGTGCGCACCGGCGGCGCGGCGGACGGTCGCTGGCGCCCGGCCGCGACGCCCGCGCCTGCGCCCGACGCCGAGGCCGAGATCGAGGCCGAGGCCGCGAAACCCTGAACAAGAAGCGGACCGGGCGGGCCGGGGGGCCTGCGCGCAACCGCCCCGATCCATCCCCCGACAAGAGATGGCGAAAGCCAGCAGGAAGGTGAGCTCATGACGAAGATGACCGGACAAACCCGCCGCGCGGTGCTGAAAGGCGGCGTGGCCGCCGCCGCGGCCGCGACCCTGGGCGCCCCCGCGGTGCTGCGCGCGCAGCCCGCGGCCGTGAAGATCGGCCTGCTTCAGCCGATGTCGGGCTTCCTCGCCCAGGCCGGCGACCTCGCCTCGATCGGCGCGCAGTTCGCCGTCGACGAGATCAACGCCGCCGGCGGCATCAAGGCGCTGGGCGGCGCCCAGATCGAGCTGCTGGTGGGCGACTCGAAGTCGAACGCCGAGGCCGGCGCGCAGGAGGTCGAGGCGCTGAACGAGGCGGGCGTCGTCGCCATCGGCGGCGGCTTCGCCTCGGGCATCACGCTGACCGCGACGCAGGCGGCCTCGCGCTACGACCTGCCGTTCCTGGTCGACAGCGCCACGGCGGATTCGATCACCGGGCGCGAGTTGGCCAACACCTTCCGCCTCGGGCCGAACTTCACCCAGGCGACCGAGGTGGCGCTGGCGAACCTGGTGAAGCTGAACGACGCCGCCGGCAAGCCCGCCAAAACCGTGGCGCTGGTGCACGAGGACGGCCTGTTCGGCTCGGGCCTCGCCAAGGTGATGCAGGAGAAGCTGCCGGGCCTGGGCTTCGAGGTCGTCGAGACGATCTCCCACCCCACGCCCGCGCGCGACATGTCCAACGTGGTGCTGCGCCTGCGCTCGCTGCAGCCGGACCTGGTGATCCCCTCGCACTACTACAACGAGTTCGTCCTGATGGCGCGGACCATGCAGCAGCAGCGCGTGAAGCCCAAGGGCATCTACGCGGTGTTCGGCGGCGCGGCCTCGTCCTACCAGTTCGTGTCGGAGTATCCGGAGGCCGCCGAGGGCGTCTTCGACTGCAACCACTGGGGCGACCCGTCGAACCCCACCGACGCCGCGCTGAAGAAGGCGGTCGAGGACCAGGGCAAGTTCTACGCCTACAACACGCCGATCAACTACTCGGTCATCAAGGTGCTGGCCCAGGCCATCGAGATGGCCGGCAAGGCCGACCGCGCCGCGGTGACCGAGGCGCTGGCGAGCCAGGAGTTCGACTCCGGCGTGATGCCCTACGGCAAGACCAAGTTCGGCGCCGACGGGCAGAACGAGAACGCCCTGCCGCTCAACACCCAGGTCCAGAACGGCGAGATCAAGGTCATCTACCCCGAGGGGATGGCCCAGGCCGAGCCGGTGTTCCCGGTCAACGGCTGACCTGACCCCGCGCCGGGGCCGCGTGCCGGCGGCCCCGGGGCAAGGCGCGGCGCGCGGGGCCCCGCCCGCGCGCCGCCCGACCCCCCATCCGCTCCGCGCGCCGCCCGCCGGCGCCGCGGATCGCCGCCGGACCGGACCCGCCGGGCCCGGGCGGCGCCCTCATTCGCCCCGGGCCGCGCGGCCCGCCCCGTCCTCCTCCGACGCGAGCGCCCATGTATTCGCCCCTCATCGTCGCCGAGGCCCTGCTGAACGGTCTGATGCTCGGCGCCGTCTACGCGCTGATCGCGCTGGGCCTGACGCTGATCTACGGCGTCCTGCACATCGTGAACTTCGCCCACGGCGCGCTGCTGACCGTCGCCATGTTCGGCGTCTGGCTGCTGTTCGAGCATGGGGGCGTGGACCCGTATCTCTCGATCCTGATCCTGGCGCCGGCGATGTTCCTGATCGGCTACGCCGCGCAGCGCTGGATCATCGGCCCGGCCTCCCACGGCTCGGACAACTCGATCCTGCTGGTGACGCTGGGCCTGTCGATCATCATCGAGAACGGCCTGCTGGCGACCTTCGCCTCCGACACGCGCACCATCGACACGCCCTACGCCTTCGCGGTGGTCGAACTCGGCCCCCTGCTGCTGTCCTTCCCCCGCGTGGTGGGCCTGTTCGTGGCGCTGGGCGCGGCCCTCGTCCTGTGGGTGATCCTCGAGCGCACCGACGTCGGCCGCGCCATCCGCGCGGTGGCGAAGGAGAAGCTGGGCGCGGCGCTGGTGGGGATCGAGGTCTCCCACGTCTACGCCGTCACCTTCGCGCTGGGCTGCGCCTGTCTCGCGGTCGCGGCGGCCCTTCTGATGCCGGTCTTCTACGTCTCGCCCACCACCGGGGGCGCCTTCGTGCTGGTCGCCTTCACCATCGTGGTGCTGGGGGGCATGGGCTCGATCGTCGGCGCGCTGGTGGGCGGCCTGCTGATCGGGGTGGTCGAGGCCGCCTGCTCCCTCTTCTTCGGCGACAGCCTCGGGCAGATCGGGATCTTCGTGATCTTCATCCTCGTCCTGCTGTTCCGCCCCACCGGCCTGTTCGGAGCCCGCACGTGAGCGCCCGCGACCTCCTCCTCCCGCTGATCGCGGTTCTCGTCCTGGGGGCGCTGGCCTTCGCCGGCCTGCCGGGGACGCTGCTGAACCTGCTGATCTTCATGATGATCATCGCGCTGGCGGCCCAGGGCTGGAACATCCTGGGCGGGTTCGGGGGGCTGAGCTCCTTCGGCCACGCGGCCTTCTTCGGGACCGGCGCCTACACGACCGTGATCCTTCAGACCTCGCTGGGGGTGAACGCCTGGCTGGGGCTGCTGGCGGGCGTGGCGCTGGGCGCGGCGGTCGGGGCGGGCATCGGCTTCCTCAGCTTCCGCTCGGGCCTGCGCGGCTCCTACTTCGCGCTGATCACGCTGGCCTTCGCCGAGGTGCTGCGCATCGCCTCCAACGCCTCCGAGATCACCGGCGGCGCGGCGGGCATCCTGCTGCCGCTCGACTACGGGTTCCTGAACCTGCAGTTCGAGGATCGCCGCTGGTTCGCGCTGCTCGCCGTCCTCTTCGTCGGCGCGGCCCTGGTGCTGGCCCGCTGGATCGAGCGCTCCCGCTTCGGCGCCTACCTGATCGCGATCCGCGAGAACGAGCAGGCGGCCCAGGCGCTGGGCGTGGACGTGTTCCGCGTGAAGATGGGGGCGATCACCCTCTCGGCCGGCTGCACGGCGCTGGCGGGGGTGCTCTATGCGCAGAACTACCTCTTCATCGACGCCCATGTCGCCTACGGGGCCTGGATCTCGATCGAGGCGCTGTTCGCCGCCATCGTCGGGGGGCTGGGCACCATGTTCGGCCCGCTGGTCGGCGCGGTGGCGCTGCTGGGGCTGGGGGAGATCACCAAGATGGTCTCCGGCGGCGTGCCGGGCGTGGACCTGCTGGTCTTCGGCGCGATCCTGATCCTGACCGTCGCCTTCGTGCCCGGCGGCCTGATGAGCCTGCGCGAGCGGCTGACCGGCCGCCGCCGCCCCAAGGGCGAGACGGCACTTCGTTCCGAGGAGGGCGCGTGATGCTGAAGGTCGACGGACTGACCAAGCGCTTCTCGGGCCTGGTGGCGGTGGACGACGCCTCGCTGACCGCGCCAGAGGGCGCAATCACCGGACTGATCGGCCCCAACGGCGCGGGCAAGACCACGCTCTTCGCCATGGCGGCCGGGTTCCTCAAGCCCGACGCCGGCACGGTGACCTTCGCCGGAGAGGACGTCACCGCCGAGGCCCCGCACCTGCGCGCGCGGCGCGGCATGGCCCGCACCTTCCAGATCGTGCAGCCCTTCGCGGGCCTCACGGTGCGCGAGAACATCGCCGTCGGCGCCCACCTCCACCACCCCTCCCGCGCGGACGCCATGGCCAAGGCCGAGGCGGTCGGGCGCCGCGTGGGGCTGGAGCGGGACCTCGACCGCGCCGCCGCCGGCCTGACGGTGGCGGGGCGCAAGCGTCTGGAGCTCGCCCGGGCGCTGGCGACCCAGCCGAAGCTGCTGCTGCTGGACGAGGTGCTCGCCGGCCTCAACCCCTCCGAGATCCGGGACATCCTGCCCGTGATCCGCGCCATCCGGGACGAGGGCGTCACCATCCTGATGATCGAGCACATCATGCAGGCCGTCATGAACCTGTGCGAACACGTCTACGTCCTGGCGCAGGGAAAGATGATCGCCGAGGGCCCGCCCCTCCAGGTCTCCCGCGATCCGCAGGTGGTCGAGGCCTATCTCGGCCACGGCGCCGCCGCCCGGATGCAGGCCGCGGGAGGCGCCGATGCTTGAGGTCCGCGATCTGCGCGCCGGCTACGGCGGCACCGAGGTGCTGCGCGGCCTGAACCTCTCGGTCGGCTCGGGCGAGGTGGTGGCCGTGCTCGGCTCCAATGGCGTGGGCAAGACCACGCTGAACATGACCCTCTCGGGCCTGGTGAAGCCCTGGTCGGGCGAGATCCTGTTCGAGGGCGCGCCCCTGCACGGCCGCAAGCCGTCGGAGATCGTCACGGCCGGCCTCGTCCACGTCCCCGAGGGCCGCAAGATCTTCCCGAACCTCACGGTGCTGGAGAACCTGGCGCTGGGCGGCTACCGCCGCTCGAAGACCGGCCGGAACACCAACATCGAGCGGGTGTTCCGCACCTTCCCCCGCCTGAAGGAGCGCATGAAGCAGGCCGCCGGCACCCTTTCGGGCGGGGAGCAGCAGATGCTGGCCATCGGCCGCGGCCTGATGAGCGAGCCGAAGCTGCTGATCCTGGACGAGCCCTCGCTCGGCCTCTCGCCCCTGCTGGTCGAGGAGATGTTCGGCCTGATCCAGACGCTGGCCGCCGACGGCCTGCCGATCATGCTGGTCGAGCAGAACGTGGTGCAGTCGCTCGAGGTCGCCTCGCGCGCCTACATCCTGGAGAACGGCCACGTCGTCCTCTCGGGCGCGGCGGCCGACCTTCGCGACGATCCGGAACTGAAGCGGGCCTACCTCGGACTCTGAGGGCGGCCTGCGACGGGCGGGCAGGGGGCCGGGCCCCCGCCGCCGGTCGGGGCCGGCAGGCCCCGACGAACACGCCGCCCCGGGGCGTTCCCGTGGACGCGGCGAAGCAAGAGGAACGAACGCATGAGCCTCAGGGACCGCCTCCAGCAGTCAGGCGCCGTCGTCGCGCCGGGGGTCTACGACGCGCTCTCGGCCTCGATCGCGCAGGCCGCAGGCTTCGAGGCGATCTATCTCTCCGGCGCCGGCATCGCCTACACGCGGCTGGGCCGGGCGGACATCGGGCTGGTCTCGATGAACGAGGTCGCCGAGGTGATTTCGCTGGTCCGCGACCGCGTCTCGATCCCGATGATCGTGGACGGCGACACCGGCTACGGCAACGCCATGAACGTCGAGCGCACCGTGCGCCTGTTCGAGCGCGCTGGCGCCACCGCCATCCAGCTCGAGGATCAGACGACTCCGAAACGCTGCGGCCACCTGCGCGACAAGTCCGTCACCTCGCCGGGCGAGATGATCTCCAAGATCAAGGCGGCGGTGGACAGCCGCGTCTCGCCCGAGACGCTGATCGTCGCCCGCACCGACGCCCGCGCCGTCGAGGGGCTGGACGCCGCCATCGAGCGCGCCGCCCGCTACGCCGAGGCCGGCGCCGACGTCCTCTTCGTCGAGGCCCCCCGGTCCCGCGCCGAACTGGAAAAGATCGTCGCCGAGCTGGGCGCGAAAGCCCCGCTGCTCGCCAACATGGTCGAGGGCGGCCAGACCCCGATTTCCTCGGCGCAGGAGCTGGGCGAGATCGGCTTCTCCATCGCCATCTTCCCCGGCGGCGTGGTCCGCGCCGTGGGCAAGACGATGATCGACTACTACGGCTCGCTCGCCGCCCATGGCTCCAACCAGCCGTTCCGCGAGCGGATGTTCGACTTCGACGCCCTCAACGAGGTCATCGGCACCCCCGACATGCTGGCCCGCGGCGAGGCCTACGAAGCGCTCGCCGCCGAGGCCGACGCCCGCAATTCGCAGGAGAGCAAAGCGTGACCGACGCCGCCATCGCCCTCGACCCGGTCACCCTCGCCGTCCTGAAGGGCCGGCTGGAGCAGATCGTGGACGAGATGGACGCGACCCTCTACCGCTCCGCCTTCAACCCCACCATCGCCGAGGCCAAGGACGCCTGCCACGGCATCTACGACCCCGTCACCGGCGACACGCTGGTGCAGGGCGCCAACGGCCTGCCGATCTTCGTCGGCGCCATGGCCTTCGCCGTGCGCGCGGTGATCGCGAAGGTGGAGAAGGAAGGCGGCCTCGCCGAGGGCGACGTCTTCATCTTCAACGACCCCTACGACGGCGGCACCCACCTCAACGATTTCCGGCTGGTGCGCCCGATCTTCCGCGAGGGGCGCCTGTTCGCCTGGATGGCCTCGGTCGGCCACTGGCTCGACATCGGCGGCAACGTGCCGGGCGGCTACAACCCGAAAGCCGTCGAGAGCTTCCAGGAAGGGGTTCGCTTTCCTCCCGTGAAACTCTACCGCAAGGGGGAGGTGCAGACCGACATCATCGCGATGCTGGAGGCGAACTCCCGCCTGCCGATGTCGAACTGGGGCGACCTCAACGGCCAGCTCAACGCGCTCGACCTCGGCGAGAAGCGCCTGCTGACGCTGCTGGACGAATACGGCGACGCGACCATCGCCGCCGCCTTCGAGGCCTTCTCCGACCGGGCCGAGGCGCTGATGCGCGCCTCCATCGCCAAGATCCCCGACGGGACCTATTCGTTCGAGGACGTGCTGGACAACGACGGCATCACCGACGTGCCGCTGACGGTCGCCCTCGACGCGACCATCGCGGGCGAGACGATGCGGCTGGACTTCTCCCGCTCCTCGGCCGCTTGCCAGGGGCCGATCAACATCTCCCGCTCGACCACGGTCGCGGCCTGCTACGTGGCGCTGAAGCATGTCTTCCCCGACGTGCCCGCCAACGCCGGCTGCCTGCGCCCGATCAGCTTCGAGATCGTCGACAACTCCATCCTCGGCGCCAATGCGCCCAAGCCCGTGGCGGGCTATACCGAGACCATCCTGCGCCTGATCGGCGTGGTCTTCGGCGCGCTGGCGCAGGCCGACCCGGACCGCGCGCTGGGCGGCCCGTTCGGCACGATCAACGCGCTCTCCATCGCCGGCCACCGTCAGGACGGCTCGCGCTGGGTGATGTTCTCGTTCTTCGGAGGGGGCCTCGGCGGCTCTCCCGCCTCGGACGGGCTGAACCATGCCAACAACCCGATCTCCACCGCCACCATCCCGCCGGTGGAGATCCTGGAGGCCGCCTACCCGGTCTGCTTCACCCGGTGGGCGCTGCGCGACGGCTCCGCCGGCGCGGGCGAGCACCGGGGCGGCGTGGGCGCCGTCTACGAGGTCGAGCTCCTGACCGACGCCGACGTCTCGCTGCTGGGCGAGCGCGGCAAGGCCCCGCCCTTCGGCGTCGCCGGCGGCAAGCCCGCCGAGGTCAACGCCTTCTTCTGGCAGACCGACGACGGCGAAAAGTCCCCGCCCATGGTCTCCAAGATCACCGACCTTCGCCTGAAGGCCGGCCGTCGCATCCGGCTCGAGACGCCCGGCGGCGGCGGCTGGGGCGATCCCCTCGCCCGGGACCCGAAGGCCGTCGCCCGCGACGTGGCGCTGGGCTTCGTCACGCCTGAGCAGGCCCGCGCCGACTACGGCGTCGCGCTGACCGAAACCGGCGAGGTCGACGCCTCCGCCACCCGAGCCCTGCGCGCCGGAGCCGCCGCGTGAACAAGGTGCACCCCGTGACCGAGACCCAATCCCCCCCCCGCGTCGGAACCATCGTCGGCGTCGACGTCGGCGGCACCTTCACCGACCTGTTCTACTTCGACGAGGCCAAGCGCGAGTTCCGCACCGGCAAGGTCCCCTCGAACCGCGGCGACGAGGCCGTGGGCTTCCTCGAGGGCCTGAAGGGCTTCGGGGCGCTCGCCGACCTCGACAGCATCGTCCACGGCACCACCGTCGGCACCAACGCGCTGCTGGAGCGCAAGGGGGCGAAGGTCGGCCTGATCACCACCCGCGGATTCCGCGACGTGCTGGAGATGCGCCGTCGCGACCGCCGCGCCACCTGGGGCCTGACCGGCGACTTCATCCCCGTCGTCGAGCGCGATTTCCGAATGGAAGTCGGCGAGCGGGTGCTCGCCTCCGGCGAGATCCGCGAGGCGGTGGACGCCGAGGAGGTGAAGGCCGCGGCCCGGGCCCTGCTCGACAAGGGCGCGCAGGCGCTCGCCATCGTCTTCATGAACGCCTACGCCAATCCCGCCAACGAGATCGCCGCCATCGAGGCCGCCCGCGAGGTCTGGCCGAACGAGCATCTCGAGCGCTCCTCCGCCATCCTCCCCGAGATCCGGGAGTTCGAGCGGACGTCTACAACTGCCCTGAACGCCTACCTCCAGCCCGGCGTCGGCTCCTACCTCGCCAAGCTGGAAGGGGCGCTGGAGTCCGAGGACTTCGCCGGCAAGTTCCACATCGTGCAGTCGAACGGCGGCGTGATGTCTACCGAGGTCGCCAGGCGCCTGCCGGCCCGCACCGCCCTCTCCGGCCCCGCGGCCGGGGTGATCGCGGCGGCGGCCATCGCCGAGGCCGCGGGCTTTCCGGACGTGATCACCGGCGACCTCGGGGGGACCTCCTTCGACGTGTCGCTGATCACCGGGGGCAAGACGGCGCTGGCGGCGCAGACGACGGTGGACTTCGGCCTCGTGATCCGCACGCCGATGATCGAGATCACCACCATCGGCGCCGGCGGCGGCTCCATCGCCCATGTGGACGCGGGCGGCCTGCTGCAAGTGGGGCCCGAGTCCGCCGGCTCCCGCCCCGGTCCGGTCTGCTACGGGCAGGGCGGCGACCGCCCGACCCTGACCGACGCCAACGTCGTGCTCGGCCGGATCAACGCGGACCGGCCCATCGGCGGCAAGCTGGACCGGCTGGACGTCGAGGCCGCCAAGGCCGCGATTGAAGAACATGTCGCCGGCCCGCTGGGCCTCGGCGTCATGGAGGCCGCGGAAGCCATCGTCCGCGTTGCGGATGGAAAAATGGCCGGCGCCATCCGCCTGATGTCCATCGAGCGGGGCCACGATCCCTCCCGCTTCGCGGCCGTCCCCTTCGGCGGCGGCGGCGCGCTGCATGCCGGGGCGCTGATCAAGGACTTGGGGCTGAAGGCGGCGCTGGTGCCCCGCTACCCCGGCGTGACCTCGGCGCTCGGCTGCGTGATCGCCGACATCCGCCACGACCAGGTGCAGACGGTGAACCTCGGCCTGCAGGGGATCGACGCCCCGGCGCTCGCCGCCCGCATGGCCGAGGAGGCCGCCTCGGCCCGCGCCGTGGTCGAGGCCGCCCGCCTCTCGGTCGAGCGGATCGACACGGTGTTCGAGCTCGACATGCACTACGTCGGCCAGACCCACACGCTGGCGGTGCGCCTGCCGGCCTCGCTGGGCCAGACCGCCGAGGGGCTGACCGAGGCGATGATCGCCCAGGCCTTCGAGGAGGCCTACCAGGCCAGCTTCTCGCGCCTGCTGCCGGGCGTTCCGATGCGCATCGTCAACCTGCGCACCTCGGCCATCGGCGTGCGCCCGGGCTTCGACCTCGCGGCCCTCGCGCCCTCGGGCGAGAAGACTGCGGAGGAGGCGAAGACCGGTTCGCGTCCCGTCTGGTTCGCCGGCGCCTGGCACGAGGCGGCGATCTACGCGCGCCTCGACCTGCCCGTCGACGCGGTGGTCCCTGGCCCCGCGATCCTCGAGCAGCCGGACGCCACGGTGGTGGTCGACCCCGACCTCGCCGCCCGCATCGACCGCTTCGGCAACGTGATCGTGGAGCGCAAGTGATGGACCTGTCCAAGACCGCCCTGCTGACCGTCGACCTGCAGAACGACTTCCTGCATCCCGACGGCGCCTACGGCCGGGCGGGGCAGGGCGCGCCCGAGATCGCGGCTGTTCCCGCCCGCCTCAAGCCGCTGGTGGACCTGCTGAAATCCAAGGGGGGCTGGTTCGTCTCGACCCAGTTCACCCTGGTCCCGGTGCGGGGCGAGCCGATGATCGCCCCCCACCTCAAGCAGCTGCGCCCCTTCCTGCGCGCCGGCGACTTCGCCCCCGGCAGCTGGGGCAACCAGCTGGTCGACGAGCTCGGGCCGGCGGACGTGGTGGTCGAGAAGATCGCCTATTCCGCCTTCTACCAGACCCGCATGGAATGGACCCTGCGCAAGCTCGGCATCGAGCACCTGCTGGTCGCCGGCATCGTCACCAACGGCGGGGTCGCCACCACCTTCCGCGCCGCCCACGTGCGGGAGTTCGACGCGATCCTGCTCGAGGACGGCTGCGCCGCCTTCTCCCAGAAGACCCATGACGAAGCCGTCCAGGCCCTGCGCCCCGTCGGCCGCGTCGCCTCCATCGCCGAGATGACCGCCGAAATCGAGGCCCTGTGATGCCCGACGTCCTCCCCGCGCCCGCCTCGTTCGAGACCGAGGTCCCCGCGCTGATCGTCGGCGCCGGCGCCGCCGGCCTGACCGCGGCGCTGGCCCTGCGCGGGGAGGGCGTCGAGGTCCTGGTGCTGGAACGGGACTCGGTTCCGCGAGGCTCCACCGCCCTCTCCGCCGGCCTGATCCCCGCGCCCGGCACCCGCTGGCAGGCGGCGGCGGGCGTGGAGGACGCGCCCGCGGCCTTCGTCGCCGACATCCTCCACAAGGCCCATGACGAGCCCGACCCCGCCCTCGCCGCCCTGATGGCGGAGGAGGTCGGCCCGGCGCTGGAATGGCTCGCCGACGCCCACGGCCTGGATTTTTCGCTGGTCGACAACTTCCGCTATCCCGGCCACTCGGCGCTCAGGATGCACGGCCTGCCGTCCCGCTCGGGCGAGGAGCTGGTCGACCGCCTCTCCCGCGCCGCCGAGTCTGCGGGCGTGGACATCCTGACCGAGGCGCAGGTCGTCGCCCTCTACGTCGACGGCGAAACCCTCCGCGGCGTCCGCTTCACCCGCCCGGACGGGAGTGCCGAGGACGTCGGCTGCCGCGCCCTGATCCTCGCCTGCAACGGCTACGGCGGGAACAAGGCGCTGGTGGCCGAGCACATCCCCAGCCTGCGCGACGCGCTCTACTTCGGCCACCCCGGCAACCAGGGCGAGGCGATCCTGTGGGGCGAGGCGCTGGGCGCCGCCTCCCGCCACCTGGGCGGGCACCAGGGCCACGGCTCGGTCGCGCACCCGGCGGGCATCCTGATCACCTGGGCGACGGTCATGGAGGGCGGGTTCCAGGTGAACCTCGAAGGACTGCGGTTCTCGAACGAGGCCACCGGCTACTCCGAACAGGCCGCCCGGGTGCTGACGCAAGCCCAGGGCCTCGCCTGGACGATCTTCGACGCCCGCATCGCCGGCATCGCCGCGCAGTTCGAGGATTTCCGCCGCGCCCAGTCGCTGGGCGCCATCGTCGAGGCCGACGACCTCGCGACGTTGGCCGTCCGCATCAAGGTTCCGCCCGAAGCCCTCGCCGCCACCCTCGCCCAGGTCGAGGCCGCCAAGCGGGGCGAGGCCGAGGACCCGTTCGGCCGCCCGCTGCAAGGCGTGGCCCCCCTCGAAGCCCCCTACCGGGCGGTGCGGGTGACCGGCGCGCTGTTCCACACCCAGGGCGGCCTGGTGGTGGACGGCGAGGCCCGCGTCCTGCGCCCGGACGGAGCGGTCATCCCCGGCCTCTACGCCGCCGGCGGCGCCGCCTGCGGCGTCTCCGGGGCGGGGGCCGAGGGCTACCTGTCGGGCAACGGCCTGCTGTCCGCGATCTCGCTGGGGCGCGTGGCGGGCAGGGCGGCGGCGAAGGCGCTGGCCTGAGCGCGGGCCGCCCGCCGCACGGGCGCGCCCCGGGCTCGACCCTGGGCCTCTCGCGGTCCGCCGTGGCCGCGACGGGTCGGGGCGAGGCCCCGGGTCAGGCCCGGGGCGCGCCGCTCATCCCCGCGAGGGATCCTCGCGCCGCCAGCGGGCCAGCGCCAGGTAGCGGTAGAGCCCGTGGACGAACTTGCCGTAGGGCATCGACAGGAACAGCGCCAGCACCGCGCCCAGGTGCAGCGCCAGCATCGGGCCCAGCAGCGGGGTCGAGCGCAGCGCCATCAGCGCCAGCCCGCTCGCCCCGGTCAGCAGCAGGATGGCGAGGAACCCGACCTCCATCGAACGGAAGCGGGGGTCGAGCAGGTCGGGCAGGCGCTTGGCCTTCGCTCTCAACAGGCCGATGGGGCCGATCACCAGGCCGACGCCCCCCAGCGTGCCGAGGATCTTCGGCAGGTCCCACAGCGGGTAGGGCGCGGGCCGGTCGAGGACGTAGTGATAGACCGTCGCCACCGAGGTCGAGGCCAGGCACAGCAGGAACCCGTAGAAGGTGAAGTGGTGCCACAGGCGACGGTTGTCGTCGGGCTGGTCGTCGTCGTTCATGCAGCCCATGCCGCCGCCGTCGAGATAGCGCAGCGTCGCCGCGTCGTGCCCCGCGCGCCCCAACGCCAGTCCATCGACCGGGGTCCCGGTCGCCTTCCAGAACGACCGCGCGCCCATGAAGACCGCCAGCAGCATCCACAGGAACGCCGCGCCGAACAGCCCGACCATCGCCGAATGGGGCATCAGCGCGTAGAAGAGATCGGGCGAGCGGTGCGCGCTCCACAGCGCCCCCGGATCGCCCGCCGCGATGAAGCCCGCGAGGAACAGGGCGGCGGCCAGCGCCACGCCGATCGCCAGCGCCGCTCCGTGGCGGCGGAACAGCGGGCGCAGCGCGCCCGGCCAGGCGTGCGCCTCGTAGCTGTCGTTCCTCACCTTCGCCAACACAGCCGGCACGTTCACGTCGAACTCGTGCGGCGGCGAGAACTGGCAGTCGTGGTAGCAGGCCCCGCAGGAATGGCAGAGGTTCGCGAGATACTGCAGGTCGCCGTCCGACCAGGCCCGGCGCAGCTCCATGGCGGGGAAGACGGCGCACAGCCCCTCACAATAGCGGCAGGAGTTGCACACGGTCATCAGCCGCTCGGCCTCGGCGAGGTTGGGATCGCGCAGGCCCGCGTCGGGGGAGGGGAGATCAAACGACATTCGCGGCCTCCGTGCCGGCGATGCGCCCGAAGACGGCGCCGATGGTCATGCCGATGCCGGCGGCGTAGCCCTGGCCCAGCACGTTGCCGGCCATGATCTCGCCGGCGGCGAAGAGGTTCTTGGACGGGGTCCCGTCGGCCATCACCATGCGCGCCTGCGCGTCCACCTTCACGCCCAGGTAGGTGAAGGTGATGCCGGGACGGACGGGGTAGGCGTAGAAGGGCGCCGTCTCGATCCGCTGCGCCCAGTTGGTCTTCTCGATCGCCAGCCCCTGCGTCCGGTTCCCGTCCAGCTCGGTGTGGTCGAAGGGGCGGCCGCCCACCACGGCGGCGTTGAACTCCGAGAGGGTCGCGTCCAGCGCGGCGGGGTCCAGGCCCAGCTTCTCGGCCAGCTCCGGGATCGTGGGGGCGGAGATCGCGGGGAACAGCGAGGGCATGAACCGCTCGAGGTTCGGGGCGTCGAAGACGATCCAGGCGATCTGGCCCGGCTGGTCGGCCACCAGCCGCCCCCAGATCGCGTAGCGCTTGGGCCAGATGTCCTCGCCCTCGTCGTAGAAGCGCTGCGCGTCGGCGTTCACCACGATGCCGAAGACCACGCAGTCGAGCCGGGTGATGATGCCGCCGTCATAGCGCGGCGCGCGGGCGTCGATGGCGACCGCATGGCACTGGGTGGGATCGCCGATCTGCATCACCCCGCCCTCGATCAGCATCTTCGTGACCGTGCCGCGGTTGTAGGGGGTGCCGCGGATCAGGAAATTTTCCGCCCGCTCGCCCCAGCCTTCCTTCAGCCACTCGAAGTTCGACTCGAAGCCCCCGCAGGCGGCCACGAAAGCGCGGGCCTCGATACGCTCCTCGCGGTCGCCCTGCCGGACCATGGCGGCGCGTAAGCGGGGGCCGTCGAGGTCCAGCCCCACCACCTCCGCCTCGTATCGCACCTCGACCCCCAGCCCCTCGGCCGTGCGGTAGAGGGCGTTCAGCATCGACCGCCCCCCGCCCAGGAAGAACGAGTTGGTGCGCCCCAGGCTGAGCGTGCCGCCCAGCGAGGGCTGGAAGCGCACCCCCTGCTCCTGGATCCAGCCCAGCATGTCCTTCGATTCGCGGATCATCATCTGCGCGAGCTCGGGCGTGGTGTTGCCCTGGGTGACCCGCATCAGGTCGTCGAGGAATTCCGCCTCGGGGTAGGGGCCCGACAGCGTGTCGGTGGCCGCATCATGGGCGCAGCGCATGTTGCGGGTGTGGCGGGTGTTGCCGCCGCGGTAGAATTTCGGCGCCGCCTCGACCACCAGCACCGAGCGTCCCGCGCGGCGCGCCGCGATCGCCGCGCACAGCGCCGCGTTGCCGCCGCCGGCCACCAGCACGTCCCACATCCGCGGCTCTCCTCCCGCCCTCGCCGTCTTCCGGCCGTTGGGGATTCTCAGTATACTGAAACCGACGGCCCGCCAAGGCGCCGTCGCGGGACGGACGGGGAGGGCGGCCGATGGCGCCGACGATGCACGGGACGACTCAGGCCGGGACGCAGGACGCGCTCGCCCGCCTCGCCGCGCTGGGCCCCCTTGGCGCGGGCGGGAGCCTGGGCGAGGCGGTCTTCGCCCGCCTGCGCGAGGGGCTGCGCCGCGGCCTGCTGCGCCCCGGCGACCGCCTGCGGGAGGAGGAGGTCGCCGCCGCCCTCGCCGTCAGCCGAACCCCGGTGCGCGAGGCGCTGGGCCGGATGCAGGCCCGCGGCCTGATGCGCCGGGGCGGGGGCCGGGGCCACGTGGTGCGCGGGCTGAGCGGGGCGGAGCGCGAGCAGGTCTACGCCATGCGCGCGGTGCTGGAGGGGGCGGCCGCGGGCCTCGCCGCCCGCCACGCGGGCCCCGCGGACCTCGCGGCGCTGGAGGGGCTGCACGCCCGCTTCGCCGTCCTGCCGGGGGAGGCCGCGACGGAGGCGGCGGAGCTCAACCGCGCCTTCCACGACGCCCTGCGGCAGGCGGCCGGGAACCCCTGGCTCGACGCCTCGCTCGAGGCGCTGGCCGACGCGATCTCCCTGCTGGGCGCCACCACCTTCACCGCGCCGGGACGGCATGCGGAGGCGGTCGGCGAGCATGGCGAGATCCTCGACCACGTGCGCGCCGGGCAGGCGGAGGCGGCCGAGGCCGCAGGCCGCCGGCACATCGAGGCGGCCCTGGCCGCGCGGCGGCGGCTGCCGGACGGAGGCGCGGGCGAGGTCGCGTAAGCCGAAGGCCCGAGCCGCCCGACGCGGCCCCGGGTCAGGCCCGGGGCGGCAGTGGTTTCAGGTGGGGGACGCGCGCGGCGCCGCGAAAAGATCGTCCAGCGGAACCAACCGCTTGGCGGTCAGCCTTCACGCAGACGGTTGCGCAGGGCCTCGAGCTTGGAGATCACCGCGCGGACCCGCTCGGCGTCCGGGGCCTCGGGCTCGGCCGGCGCGGCGGCGTCAGGCTCGGCATCCGGCTCGGGCGCCGGGGCGGCCGGGGCCATCGAGGCGCCGGCGGGGGCCAGCGCAGGGGCCGGCTCGGCGGCGACGGGCGCCTGCGCGGTCGGCGGGGCGGGCGTCTCGGCGACCTCCTCGAAGGGTTCGCCCAGCACCTCGGCCCCGCGGCGCACCACGTGCTTCTGGCCCTTCTCGCGGAAGATCTTCTGGACGCCCTTGATGGTCAGGCCGTCCTCGTAGAGCAGCTCGCGGATGCCCACGAGCAGCGTCACGTCCTCGGGCCGGTAATAGCGCCGGCCGCCGCCGCGCTTGATCGGGCGGACGGCGGTGAACTTCGATTCCCAGAACCGCAGGACATGCGCGGGCACATCCAGCGTCTCGGAGACTTCCGAGATGGTTCGAAACGCGTTGGGGGACTTGTCCATGTCCGGGAGGGGCCCTCCGGGCGCCGGCGGGCCGGTCAGCCGCTGAGGGCGTCGTTGATCTTGTCCTTCAGGATGTGCGACGGGCGGAACACCAGCACGCGGCGCGGCTCGATCGGAACCTCCTCGCCGGTCTTGGGGTTGCGGCCCATGCGGGCGCCCTTCTGGCGCACCTGGAAGGTGCCGAAGGAGGAGATCTTCACCGTCTCGCCCTTCACGAGCGCGTCGGAGACATGGCCGAGAATGCTCTCGACCAGCTCGGCGGACTCGTTCCGCGACAGGCCGACCTCGCGGTAGACGGCCTCGGTCAGGTCGAGCCGGGTGTGGGTCTTGTTCGCCATCCGCGCCTCCTGCGCCCCTCTGGAAACCGCGGCCCCCGGGCCGGTGGGACCGGGCCGTGGCGCGCAATTCCAAAGCCTAGGCCGCCGTGGATTTCAGAGTCAATGTCAATGACTTGGCGAGGGGCGCGCAGAACGCCTCTCAGCCCCGCGGCGGAGGCCATCCGCGTCCCTGCGGAAACTCCGTCGCCGGGCGGTCGAAAGCGAAGCGCCCGCCCCGTTTCCGGCGGCGGGCGCGACCCGAAGTTCAATCCGCTCAGGCGCGAAGCCTCACCAGCGCATCAGCGCGGCGCCCCAGGCGAGCCCGCCGCCGATGGCCTCCATCAGCAGCAGGTCGCCCTGCCGGATGCGCCCGGCCTGCACCGTCTCCGACAGCGCCAGCGGGATCGAGGCGGCCGACGTGTTGCCGTGGTTGTGCACGGTCATCACCACCTTCTGCATCGACAGGCCCGTCTTGCGCGCGGTCGATTCGATGATCCGGCTGTTGGCCTGGTGGGGCACCATCCAGTCGATGTCGTCGGCGGTGGCGCCGACGGTTTCCATCGCTTCATGAGCCACTTGCGCGAGTTTGTTCACAGCGTGCTGGAACACCCGCTGGCCCTGCATCCGCACGCAGCCCGCCCGCCCGGTCGAGGACGGCCCCCCGTCGACGTAGAGCAGGTCGTGATGGGCCCCGTCGGAATGCAGCTTCACCGACATCACCCCGCGGTCGGCGAGCGTGCCGGCGCCCGGCTCGGCCGAGAGGATCAGCGCCCCCGCCCCGTCGCCGAACAGCACGCAGGTCGAGCGGTCGGTGAAGTCGAGGATGCGCGAGAAGGTCTCGGCCCCGATCACCATCACCGTCCTGGCCTGGCCCGACTGGATCAGCGAGTTGGCCATGCCCACGGCGTAGATGAAGCCCGCGCAGACCGCCTGCACGTCGAAGGCGAAGCCGTTCGTCATGCCGATCGCGTGCTGCACGCGGGTGGCGGTGGCGGGGAAGGTCTCGTCCGGCGTGGCGGTGGCCAGCACGATGGCGTCGAGGTCCGACGCCTCCAGCCCGGCGGCCGCCAGCGCGCGCTGGGCGGCGGGAATGGCGAGGTCCGAGGTCTTCTCGTTCGGGGCCGCGAAATGGCGCCGCTCGATGCCGGATCGGGTCTTGATCCACTCGTCGGAGGTCTCGAGGGTCTTCGCGAACTCGGCGTTCTCGACGACCCGCTCGGGGAGGTGGTGGCCGCAGCCCAGCGGGACGGCGCGAGTTACGGTCATCCTGTGGTCTTTCCGCTCCTGTCCGAATCCGCGCCGGCAGTGTTCCGGGCCGGGAAGGCGTTTGCAACCTGTTCGGCCACACGTCCCTGGAAACCCGAAAGACCCATGGTCGCGGCCAGCTTGATGGCCGAGGCGACGGCGGTGGCGTCGGCGGACCCGTGGCTTTTCACCACCGATCCGTTCAGCCCGAGGAACACCCCGCCGTTGACCTGTCTTGGATCTATGCGCTTCGACAGCCGGCGCAAGGAGGTCCAGGCGGCGAGCGCCCCCAGACGCGACAGCCAGGTGTGGCGGAACGCCTCCTTCAGGCTGTCGGAGATCAGCTTCGCCGTGCCCTCGGCCGTCTTCAGCGCGATGTTGCCGGTGAAGCCGTCGGTGACGATCACGTCGACCCGGTCGGACAGGATGTCGCTGCCCTCGACGAAACCGATGTAGGAAAATCCCGCGCCCGGACGGATCGCGGCGGCCGAAATCAGCTCGGCGGCGTCATGGAGATCCTCGCCGCCCTTCGAATCCTCGGAGCCGACGTTCAGCAGGCCCACCCGCGGCCGGTCGATCTTCAGGCCCAGGCGCGCGTATTCGGCGCCCATCACCGCGTATTGCGCCAGGTTCTTTGGCTCGGCCCGGATGTCGGCGCCCACGTCGAGCACGATGTTGTGACCGGCCGGCCCGCGCGAGGGCCAGAACACCGCGATGGCCGGGCGGTCGACGCCGGGCGCGCGGCGCAGCGCCAGCATCGCCAGCGCCATCAGCGCGCCGGTGTTCCCGCAGGAGACCGCGACCGAGGCCTCGCCGGCCTTCACCGCCTGCAGCGCGCTCATCATCGAGGTGCCGCGGCTGTGGCGCATGATCTTGGAGGGCTTGTCCGACATCGCCACCACCTCGGGGGCGTGGCGCACCTCGGTCCGCTCGGCGAGGCCGGGGCGGCGGCGCATCAGGCGCTTCAGCTGCGCCTCGTCTCCGTGGACGATGAAGCTGATGTCGGGGTTCTTCTTGGCCGAGATGGCCATGCCGGCCAGCACCGGGCCGGGGCCGCGGTCGCCGCCCATGGCGTCGACCGAGATCACGTTGGACCTCCGCCGGGGCGGGGCGTCCGGGCCGACCTCGCCGCTCGCGGCGGCGCGGTGCGCATGCAATTCGATCGGCGCCGCCGCGCGGTCGGGCGCGGCGGACGGGGACTCGTGGGGGCGCGTCTGGTCTGTCATCCGGTGTCGGGGCGTCCGGAGCGGCGGGTCGGGAGGCGGCGTTCCGCCGGGCGATGGGCGGGGCGCCGCGCGGCAGGTCCGCGAGGGTCGTTCCGTGCGGACGCCGGCGTGGACCCGCGGGACGGACGCATCCGCCCTGGCCGGCCGGGCGCGGGGCTCCCCCTCGGGGGACGGCGCGCCTCAGGCCGGGGTCGCGCCCCCGAGGGGGCGCGGCGCGGCGATCAGGACGCCTCGTCCAGATCGACGTCCTCGACCATGCTCACGACCTCGCGGCCGGCATAGTGGCCGCAGGAGCCGCAGACGTGGTGCGGGCGGCGCAGCTCGCCGCAGTTCGGGCACTCGGCGTAGGACGAGGGCGACAGGGCGTCGTGCGACCGGCGCATGTTGCGCTTGGAGCTGGTGACGCGATTCTGGGGGACCGCCATGGGTCTGACCTCCGTAGCTTCTGGGGCGGCCGGCCTATCGAACCGCCCGTCGCGCGTGAAGGCCGGACCCATCATCCGCGCCGCTCCGCTCCGCGGGGGTCATCCCCGCGTCTCGGATCGGAGCGTCGGACGGGATCCGACTCCGCTTGAAAAACGAGCGGCGAACATACGCCGAAATCCGTGAAGCGCAAGGGCGAACCCGCATCCGTTCCGCCGGCCTCGGCGCGGCGTCCCGCCGCCCCGGAAATGGCCCCCGCGGCCGCCCTCGCGGCAGGCGCCGTCCCCTCGGCGCCCAAGGGTTCGGCGCCGGCGAGGGCGGGCGCCTGCGCAGTGATTAATCGGATATTGACGCAGCGGCGGCAAGATCGATCCGACGCGCGACGCCGCCGGGCGGGCCGACTCCCCCCTCCCGCGCCCGCGTTCCCCTGCATGAGACGACCCGCGGTCCGGCCGGCGGTCGATGCTGCGCTGCGGCGCGATCCGTCTCGATTTGCTGCATGTGCGAAGTGTTGGCCCGCCGCTTGCTTGTCCGCTTCAAGCACGAACCGGAGGCCTCCCGCCATGATCCCGACCCGGACGACCGCCCTGCCGCTCGCCCTCGCGCTTTCCCTCGCGGCCGCCACCGCGACCGCGGGCGGCGCGCCCGACGCCGGCCAGCCGGTCCCCGAGGGCGAGGCGCTGCGTGCGCCGGTGCCCGCGAACGCCTATATCTCGCGCGACGGGCTCGACTGGGCCTGGGCGGCGCCGGTGCCCGCGCCGCTGGCGGGGATGGAGTTGGGGCGGGTCGCCCCCGACGGCTGGCGCCTGCCGACGCCCGCCGAGCTGACCCGCGCCCCCGCCCCGGTCGATTTCGTCTTCCCCGGCGCCAACGTGCCGCTCGACGGGCAGGACGCGGCCTCGGGCGCGCGCTTCCTGATGCCGGGGCCGGGGCTCGAGGGCGCCGCCGCCTGCGCCGCGCCCTGGTTCGGCGCCTGGCGCCATTGCGACTGGGTCGACGGCGAGGGCGTCTTCGGCCAGGCCTGGGCCGGCCGGGACGGGCAGAGCCGCTATTCCGAGCAGCTGATGGTGCGCGACTCGCGCCTGCCCGAGGTCCCCCTCGCCGCCGCCCCCGCCGCGCCCCGCGGCTGACGACGGGCGCGCCTGCGCGCCGCGGACGCGGGGCGGCGCGCCCGCCGCGCCGCGCGCCTTGCGGTCTTTCCCCCATGGTCCGTGCACGATAGAAGCGCCGGGACATCTCGACGCCTCGCGAAATTCCCGACCCGGACGCCCGCGCCATGCCCATGGAAAAGACCTTCGACGCCGCCTCGGCGGAACCCGAGATCTACGCCCGCTGGGAGGAGGCCGGCGCCTTCGCCGCCGGCGCCAACGCCAAGCCGGGGGCGGAAGCCTTCTCGATCGTGATCCCGCCGCCCAACGTGACGGGCAGCCTCCACATCGGCCACGCGCTGAACAACACGCTGCAGGACATCCTGATCCGCTGGAAGCGCATGCAGGGCTACGACACCCTGTGGCAGCCCGGCCAGGACCACGCCGGCATCGCCACCCAGATGGTGGTCGAGCGCAAGCTGGCCGCCGAGGGCAACGCCGGCCGCCGCGAGATGGGCCGCGAGGCCTTCACGAAGAAGGTCTGGGAATGGAAGGCCGAGAGCGGCTCGACCATCCTCAACCAGCTCCGCCGCCTGGGCGCGAGCTGCGACTGGTCGCGCAACGCCTTCACCATGTCCGGCGCGCCCGGCGCGCCCGAGGGCGAGGACGGCAACTTCCACGACGCCGTCCTGAAAGTCTTCGTCGAGCTGCACCGCGCCGGCCTGATCTACCGCGACAAGCGCCTGGTGAACTGGGACCCGCATTTCGAGACGGCGATCTCCGACCTCGAGGTCGAGCAGGTCGAGGAGAAGGGCCACCTCTGGCGCTTCCGCTACAAGCTGGCCGACGGCGAGACCTACGACCACCCGATGGTGCGCGAGGAGATCGACGGCGAGCCGGTGCTGCGCCCCTGGACGACCGACGACGACGACCCCGAGGCGTGGGAGGAGCGCGACTACATCGTCGTCGCCACCACCCGCCCCGAGACCAT
The DNA here is from genome assembly GCF_029223255.1 of Albimonas marina. Classification (GTDB taxonomy): domain Bacteria; phylum Pseudomonadota; class Alphaproteobacteria; order Rhodobacterales; family Rhodobacteraceae; genus Albimonas. The sequence continues at coordinate 769,149 of NZ_JARHUC010000002.1, read as the reverse complement.
GCTGGGCGACACCGGCGTCGCGGTCGCGGCCGACGACGTGCGCTATGCGGGCCTGGTGGGCAAGTCGGTCGTCCTGCCGCTGGTCGGCCGGCGCATCCCCATCGTCGCCGACGAGCACGCCGACCCCACCAAGGGCACCGGCGCGGTGAAGATCACCCCCGCGCACGACTTCAACGACTTCGAGGTCGGCAAGCGCGCCGGCCTGCCGCGCATCAACGTCATGACCTCGCGCGCCGCGATCACGGTGAAGGACAACGCCGAGTTCCTCGAGGGCTGTTCGCCCTCGCCCGAGGCGATGTCCCTCGACGGCCTCGACCGCTTCGTCGCCCGCAAGGCGATCGTGGACCTCGCCGAGGCGCAGGGCTGGCTCGACGGCATCGACGACGAGCAGCACGTGGTGCCCCACGGCGACCGCTCCAAGGTCCCGGTGGAGCCCTGGCTGACCGACCAGTGGTTCGTCGACGCCCAGACGCTCGCGAAGGAGGCGCTGGCCGCCGCCCATGACGGCCGCACCACCTTCCACCCCGCCAACTGGGTGAAGACCTACGACCACTGGATGGAGAACATTGAGCCCTGGTGCATCTCGCGCCAGCTGTGGTGGGGCCACCAGATCCCGGTGTGGTACGGCCCGGACGGCAAGATCTTCTGCGAGATGACCGAGGCCGAGGCGCTGGCCGCGGCCCGCGCCCATTACGAGGGCGAGGTCGAGCTGACGCGCGATCCCGACGTGCTCGACACCTGGTTCTCCTCCGGCCTCTGGCCGCAGGGCACCTTCGGGTGGCCGGAGGCGACGCCGGAGCTGGCGAAATACTACCCGACCTCGGTCCTGATCACCGGCTTCGACATCATCTTCTTCTGGGTCGCCCGGATGATGATGATGGGCCTGCACTTCATGAAGGACGAGGCCGGCCGCCCGCAGGTTCCGTTCCACGACGTCTACGTCCACGCCCTCGTCCGCGACGAGAAGGGCAAGAAGATGTCGAAGAGCCTGGGCAACGTCATCGACCCGCTCGACCTGATCGACGAGTACGGGGCGGACGCGATGCGCTTCACGCTGGCCTCGATGGCGGCGATGGGGCGGGACATCAAGCTCGCGGTCTCCCGCGTCGCCGGCTATCGCAACTTCGCGACGAAGCTGTGGAACGCCGCCCGCTTCGCCGAGATGAACGAGTGCAAGCCGGTCGTGGGCTTCGACCCCGCCGCCGTGCAGGCGCCGGTCAACCGCTGGATCGTGGGCGAGACGGCGCGCATCGCCGCGACCGTCGACCAGGCCCTGGCCGACTACCGCTTCAACGACGCGGCCAACGCGCTCTACGGTCATGTCTGGGGCGTGGTCTGCGACTGGTACGTCGAGTTCGCCAAGCCCCTGCTGATGGGCGAGGACGGGCCGGCGAAGGACGAGACGCGCGCGACGCTCGCCTGGGCCATCGACCAGTGCCTGAAGCTGCTGCACCCGTTCATGCCCTACGTGACCGAGGCGCTGTGGGGCCAGATCGCCTCGCGCACGAAGATGCTGATCCACGCCGACTGGCCGGCGCTCGACGCCGCGCTGGCCGACCCGGCGGCGGACGCCCGCGTGGGCCGGCTGGTGTCGCTGATCGAGGCGATCCGCTCGGTGCGCGCGGAGATGAACGTGCCGCCCTCGGCCAAGCTCGCCCTGCTGCTGGTGGACGGCGACGCGGACCTCGAGGCCGCCATCGCCGAGGACCTGCCGCTGATCGAGCGGCTGGCGCGCGTCGATGGGTTCTCTCGCGCGGCCGAGGCGCCGAAGGGCGCGGCCACGATCCCAGTGGCGGGCGGCGCGCTGGCGCTGCCGCTGGCGGGGATCGTCGACGGCAAGGCCGAGAAGGCGCGGCTCGAGAAGGCGCTGAGCAAGGTCGAGAAGGAGGCCGCGGGCATCGAGAAGAAGCTCTCGAACCCCGGTTTCCTCTCGAAGGCCCCCGAGGAGGTGGTCGAGGAGAACCGCGAGCGCCTCGCCGAAGCCAAGGCCGAGGCCGAGCGCCTGCGCGTCGCCGCCGCCCGCGCCGCCGAGCTCGTCTGACGCGCCTGTCATGCGGCGCCCGCTGACGCGGGCAGTCCTTTCGCCTCGGGCCGCGCAGACGCGCGGCCCTCAGGGCCCCCGCCCCGGCGGGGGCCTTTGCGTGTTCACGGGGGCGCGGGAGGAGACGGGGCAGGGCGGAACCACGCCTTTCCGTCGGACAGCGGAGGCGTCCCTGTCGGACAGGGGCGTCGGAGAGGGGCGTCGGAGAGGGGAGGCGTCCCGGGGCGGCACCGGTCGGCGGGCGCCCGGTCCTCCGCGGTCGGCGGCCGGGGCCTCGCCCTCACTCCGGCAGCAGCGCCACCAGCCCGCCGGGGCGGCGGTCGAGGCGGCCGGCGAGCTCCAGCTCCAGCAGCACGTCGGCCAGCGCCGAGAGCGGGGCGCCGGAGAGGCGGGCGAGCTCGTCCTCCTCCACCGGGGCGAGGCCCAGCAACTCGCGCACCTGCGCGCGCAGCGCCGCGTCGCGCTGCGCGGCCGAGAGCGGCGGGCGCGCGAACCCGGCGCCGGGATCGGCGAGGCCGGGCGCGTCGGGCGTCCCGGGTTCCGGGTCAGGGGCCGCCTCTGGCTCCGGCAGGGCGGGGGCGAGGTCGGGCAGGGCGGCCGCGGCCTCCAGCGCCTCGATCACGTCCTCGGCGTGGCGCACGAGGGCCGCGCCCTGGCGGATCAGGGCGTTCCCCCCCTCCGAGCGCGGATCGAGGGGGGAGCCGGGAACCGCCAGGACCTCCCGCCCCTGCTCCAGCGCGAACTCGGCGGTGATGAGGGAGCCGGAGCGCGCCGCCGCCTCGATCAGGATCACCGCGCGCGAGAGACCCGCGATCACCCGGTTGCGGCGGGGGAAGTGGCGGCCCTGGGGGGCGAGGCCGATGGGCGCCTCGGAGACGACGGCGCCGCCGCCCTGCGCGATGCGCCCGGCCAGCTCGGCATGTTCGGACGGGTAGACCGCCTGCACGCAGCCCGCCACCGCCGCCACCGTGCCGCCGCCGTCCCCGGCCGCGGAGAGGGCGGCGTCATGGGCCGCCCCGTCCACCCCGCGCGCGAGGCCCGAGACGGTCCACAGGCCCTTGCGCCCCAGCTCCGCCGCCAGCAGCCGCGCCACGCGCAGGCCCACCGCCGAGGCGTTGCGCGCCCCCACGATGGCGACCGCGGGCCGCATCAGCGCCGCGGGATCGCCGCGCACCCACAGCACCGGAGGGGGATCGGGGATGCGGGCCAGCGCCTCGGGGTAGCCCGGCCGGTCCCAGACCAGCAGGCGCGCGCCGGCGGAGAGGCCGGCGCCGAGCTCCCGCTCCGCCTGCGCGAGGGAGGCCACGGTCACGCCCGACGCGCCGCCGCGGCCGGCGAGGCCGGGCAGGGCGTCGAGCGCGCGGGCGGGGGTTCCGAAGCGGCGCACCAGGCGCACCCAGGTGGAGGGCCCGACGTTGCGGCTTCGCGCCAGGCGCAGGGCGTCGAGCGCCTCCGCCTCCGAAAGCGTCGCGGGGGGCGGGGCGGGAACCGGGGTCGCGGGACGGCTCAGGTCCAGGCGCGGCTGCATGGGGCCTCCTGTGGAAGACCCCGGCAGATGACGCCCTCAGGGTTAAACGCGGGTTAATCGCTCGCGCCGCCCGTCAGCGTTTCGACTTCGCGCCGATCTTCGTCTCCTGCCCGCGCAGCAGGCGGCCGAGGTTCTCGTGGTGCTTGGCCCAGACCAGCAGGGCGAGCAGCACGAACAGCCCCACCGCCTCCAGCCGCCCGAAACCCCACAGCGCCAGCGGCGAGGCCGCCGCCGCCGCCAGACCGCCGACGGAGGAGTAGCGGGTCAGCGCCGCCGCCCCCAGCCAGACGGCGAGGCAGACGAGCCCCGCGGGCCAGCTCAGCGCCAGGGTGCAGCCCAGGATCGTGGCCACCCCCTTGCCGCCCCGAAAGCGCAGCCAGATGGGAAAGCAGTGGCCGATCATCGCCCCGCAGGCGCCCAGCACCGCGGCGTCCGGGCCCCACATGCCCGCGATCAGCACCGCCGCCGCGCCCTTGCCCGCGTCCAGCAGCAGCGTCAGCGCCGCGGCCGTCTTGTTGCCCGTGCGCAGGACGTTGGTCGCCCCGATGTTGCCCGAGCCGACCTTGGTCAGGTCCCCCAGGCCGAACACCCGGCTGAGCAGCACCCCCATGGGGATCGAGCCGAGCAGGTAGCCCAGGACCAGCGCCCCCAGCAGGTACGGCAGGGCGGCGTCGAGGCCGGGGGCCGCGGCCTCGCCCAGCAGGGCGCGCAGCCATTCGGGAATGAACCGGGTCATGCCGCCTGCGCCTCCCGCGCGTAGACTTCGACGCCCGCCACGAAGCTGCGCAGCACACGCCCCTGCATGGTGCGCAGGTCGTAGGGCGTGTTCTTCGAGCGGGAATTCAGCGTCGCCCGGTCCAGCACCCAGGGCGCGCCGGGATCGAACAGCACCAGGTCCGCCGGCGCCCCGGGCGCGAGGCGCCCCGCCTCCAGCCCCAGCAGCCGCGCGGGCGCGAGGCTGAGGCGCGCGAAGAGCGTGGGCAGGTCCAGCGCCCCCGCATGCACCAGCTGCAGCGCGGCGGGCAGCAAGGTCTCCAGCCCCACGGCGCCATGGGCGGCCTGCTCGTAGGGCAGGCGCTTGAGCTCCTCGTCCTGGGGCAGGTGGGCGGAGGTGATCACGTCCACCAGCCCGTCGGCGACCGCCTGCACCAGGGCCTGGCGGTCTTCCTCCGCGCGGAGCGGCGGGCGCAGCTTGAAGAAGGTGCGGTAGGGCTCGATGTCGAGCTCGTTGAGCGTCAGGTGATGGATCGAGGCGCCGGCCGAGATCTTCAGGCCCGCCCGCTTGCCCCGCTCCAGCACCTCCAGCGCGCCGCGGGTGGAGAGCTGGTCGGCGTGGTAGCGCGCGCCCGTCAGCTCCACCAGCGCGAGGTCGCGCTCGAGCTGCATGCGCTCGGCCATGGCGGGGATGCCGGGCAGGCCGGACTTGGCGGCGAAGAAGCTCTCGGTCGCGCAGCCTTGGGCGGAGAGGATCGGCTCCTGCGGGTGGTGGATCACCAGCGCGTCGAGCGAGCGGGCGTAGGTCAGCGCCCGGCGGAACACGGTGGGGTCGGCGACGGGGTGGTCGCCGTCGGTGAAGGCGACGGCGCCGGCGTCGCTCAGGAACCCCATCTCCGACATCCGCTTGCCGGCGCAGCCCTGGGTCAGCGCGCCCATCAGCTTCACGTTCACCGGGCAGACGGCGGCGGCGCGGCGCAGGGCGAATTCCAGAACCGCCGGGTCGTCCGCCACGGGATCGGTGTCGGGGCGAACCACCAGCGTGGTGACGCCGCCCGCGGCGGCGGCGAGGCCGGCGGTGCGGTAGCTCTCGCGATGGCGGGCGCCGGGCTCTCCGACGTAGACGGACATGTCGACGATGCCGGGGGCGAGGGCGCGGCCGTTGCAGTCGATCACGCGCTCGGGCTTCGCGGCGGCTGCGTCGCCGACGGCCGATATGCGCCCGTCCTCGATCAACAGGTCGCCGCGGGCCTCGGTCCCGGCCTCGGGGTCGATCAGCAGGGCGTCGCGCAGCAGCAGCGAGGTCATCGGCGAGGGTCTCCGGATCGGAGCGGAAGGGGCGTGGTGGCGGCGGCCCAGGCGCGCACGGCGGCGTCGTGCACGGCCTCGGTCTGGTCGTCGACGGCGAAGGCGAACCCGTCGCCCAGCCGGCGCAGGCTGCGCCCGCGGATCGGGCGCGGCGCGGTGCGGCGCGAGGAGGCGGGGACGCCGAACAGCACCCGCGCGCCGCGCTCGTCGCGCTGCGGGGGGCCGATCTCGGCCCAGGCGAGGGCGGTCTCGCGCGGCCTGCGCCGGAAGGTCATGACGATGGCGCGCAGGTCGGTCAGCGCATAGCGGGTGCGGGGCCGGTTCACGATGGTCTCGGTCGCGGCGGCGAGCATCAGCGCCCCCAGCCCGAGCGGCAGAAGACCGACGCCGGCGATCACGGCGCCCCGCGTCGTCAGCAGGTCGCCCAGGCCGTCGCCGTTCAGCGCCGCCTGCACCGGCAGCCAGATCCCGAGCGCGGCGAAGACGAGCGCCATGGCCCCGACGGCCCAGTCGCCCGGGCTGCGCGGCGCCGGCGCGCCGGTCCACAGCAGCCGCTCCCCGGGCGCGAGGGTCGCGGCCCAGGCGGCGCGGACCTGCTCGGGCGAGGGGCTGCTCACGCCGGCGCCCCCTGCGCCTCGGCCAGCAGCTCCAGCACCGCCATGCGCACCGCCACGCCCATCTCCACCTGCTCGCCGATCACCGAGCGCTCGGGGTCGTCGGCGACCAGCGCGTCGATCTCGACGCCGCGGTTCATCGGGCCGGGGTGCATCACGATGGCGTCGGGCTTGGCGCAGGCGAGCTTGCGGTGATCGAGGCCGAAGCGGTGGAAATACTCGCGCTGGGAGGGGACGAAGGCGCCGTCCATCCGCTCCTGCTGCAGGCGCAGCATCATCACCACGTCCGCGCCCTCGAGCCCCTTCTCCATGTCGTGGAAGACCTCGACGCCGTAGCGGTCGATCTCGGGCGGCAGAAGGGTGGGGGGCGAGACCACGCGCACCCGGTTCTCCATCATCCCCAGCAGGATCATGTTGGAGCGGGCGACGCGGGAGTGGGCGACGTCCCCGCAGATGGCCACGGTCAGCCGGTGCAGGCGGCCCTTCCGCCTGCGGATGGTCAGCGCGTCGAGCAGCGCCTGGGTCGGGTGCTCGTGGCGCCCGTCGCCGGCGTTGATGACGGACGCGTCCACCTTCTGGGCCAGCAGCGCCACGGCGCCCGAGTGCTGGTGGCGCACCACGATCAGGTCGGGGTGCATGGCGTTGAGCGTGGCGGCGGTGTCGAGCAGCGTCTCGCCCTTCGACATCGAGGAGGTGCGCACGCTCATGTTCATCACGTCCGCGCCCAGGCGCTTGCCCGCGATCTCGAAGCTCGCCTGGGTGCGGGTCGAGTTCTCGAAGAACAGGTTGATCTGGGTGAGGCCGCGCAGGGTCGTCTTCTTCTTATCCCGCGTCCGGTTCAGCGCCACGTAGTCCTCGGCGAGGTCGAGGATCGCGGTCACGTCGGCGGGGCCGAGCTGCTCGATCCCCAGCAGGTGGCGGTGCGGCAGGCGGGCGCCCGCGGTCGGGGAAGACGGGGTCTGGGTCACGCGGCGGCGGCTCCCTTGCAGTGCGCCGACCTTATGGCGCCGGGAGGCGGGGCCGGGCAAGGGCGGGCGGCGCTCTCGCGCCGGCGCGGGGCCCCTTCGGGCGCGATCACGTTCCCGCGGCGCCCCGCGCGCCGGCTTGACCTCGGCCGCGCCGCGCCGTTCCGTGTCGCGCGACGGCGCGCCCGGCCGGGCGCGCGGAGGGAGGAGACCCGGATGTACACGATCGTCGGAAACCCGCGGAACCGCAGCCTGCGCGTGATGTGGGCGTTGGAGGAGATGGGCCAGGACTGGAGCATGGAGCTCGTCGGCCCCCAGACCGAGCGGATGCTGGCCGTGAACGCCACCGGCAAGGCGCCGGTGCTGCTGGTCGACGGGGAGCCGGTGGCCGATTCGGTGGCCATCGTCACCTTCCTCGCCGACCGCCACGGCGCGCTGACCTTCCCCGCCGGCACGCTCGAGCGCGCCCGCCAGGACGCCGCGGTTCAGTTCTGCGTGGACGAGCTGGAGGGCGCCTGCTGGACCGCCGCCAAGAACGAGTTCATCCACCCCGAGGACAAGCGCTCCCCCGTGAAGCCGACCTGCGCCTACGAGTTCGAGCTGGCCCAGAAGCGGCTGGAGCGGATGCTGGGCAAGGGGCCCTGGGTTATGGGCGAGACCTTCACCATCGCCGACATCCTGATCGCCCACACGCTGAGCTGGGGCGAGCGGATGTTCCAATGGCCGCTGACCGAAAAGCTCGCCGCCTACAAGGACCGCGCCATGTCCCGCCCGGCGCTGGGCGCGGCCATGGCCAAGGGCAAGGCCGCGATGGAAGCCGCGGCCTGAGCCGGGCCGTCCGCCGCCCGCCCCCGCAGCCGGGGGCGGGCGGCGCAGGCGCGCCTCAGGGCAGCGGGCCGCCTTCGTAGAGCCAGGTCACGGCGTCGGCGTCGGGGCAGATCCGCATCCCGACCTCGCGCAGATGGCGCGAGATCTCCGGGGTCATGCCGTCGATGGCGGCCTGTCCGGTCTCGCCCTTGCGGATCATCGCGCCGGGATCGAGGATCGGCACGCGGCCGGCGGTGCGGGCCTCGAACTTGTCCTCGTGCCGCTTCATCCAGCCGAAGGAGGCGTGCTCCAGCACCCGCGGCCAGGCCTCCTCGCCGGGATCGGCGCCCAGGAACTCGGCGATGCGGCGGACCGAGCCCTCGTGGTCGCGCTTCATCTCCGAGAAGTGCAGGAACAGCACGTTGGGCTCGCGCCGCAGCGGCCACCAGGCGGCGAGGAAGCCGAAGAACGCCCCCTGCATGCCCATCGGGTCGATCACCTCGGCGTAGAACGAGGGGAAGTCCGGCCGGCACACCGCCTCGCGCGGCATCTCCCACAGGGCGAACCACTCGTCGGAATGCTGGTCGAGGAACGGGCGGAAGGAGACGAGCGCCTCCTCGGGGTTGCGGAAGACCACCACGTATTTCACGTCCGGTCCCTCGCCCGCGGCCAGGAACGGCGCGTCGGGCGGGGCGGAGTGGGTCTTGAAGGCGCGCCGGGCCGTGGTCGGCATCGCCTCGATCCGGTCGGCCACCTCCTGCACCGGCTGGCCGGGATAGCCGATGAACTCCATCCAGGGGACTTCCTCGTAGATGTCGCGGAAGTCGGCCGGACCGCCGGCGAGGAGCTGGTGGACGATGTTCATCGTCCAGGTGGTGCCGCTCTTGGGCGGGACCGAGATCACCACGTCCCCGTCGCGCCAGGCGATCCGGCTCTGGATGCTCGGGTCGATCCAGGGCGGGCCTGCGGGGTGGGGGCCGGCCTCGGAGGGCGCGGTTCGGGCCGGGTCGCTCATCTTGGCGCATCCTTTTTGACGCCCTCCCCGCCGGCGGGCGGCCGGAACGCTCGGGGCCCCGCGGCGCGGGGAGAGGCTGCCGGAGAGTAAGCCCGTCCCGCGCCAGCGCAAGCGTCGTCCCCGCTCAGGCGTCGGCGTGGACGCCCCGGATCATGAAGGCCTGGAAGAACGGCGTGGGGCGGGAGAAGCCCGCCGCCTGCAGGTGGGACGCGGTCCGCTCGGGGGTCAGCACGCTCAGCGTCTCGCGGAGCTGGCGGGGGAGGGCGGCGAGCGACTCGGGGCTCGCCCCCATCAGGCGCTGCACCTGCGCCCAGTCCGCCAGCATCCGCGGGAACTCCGGCGCGTCGAGGTCGGCGCAGATCTCGGCCCCCAGGTAGCGCCCGCCGGGGACGAGGCGCGCGTGGATCCCGCGGTAGAACCCCTCCCGCTCGGCGTCGGGCACGAAATGCGCCACCAGCATCGCCAGCGCCACGTCGAACGGGCCCTGCGGCGCGTCGTCGACCGTGCCCTGGACCAGGGTGCAGCGCTCCGCCAGGCCGGCGGCGCACAGGCGTTCGGCGCAGACCTCCAGCATCTCGGCCGAGGGGTCGACCCCCACGAAGCGCCACCCCGGCCGCGCCTGCGCGAGCGCCAGGATCTCGGCCCCCGTGCCCACGCCCACGCTCAGCACCCGCGCGCCCTCCGGCGCGCCGGCCAGCGCGAGGCCGGAAAGGAAATGCAGCGCCTGCGAGATCGGGGCGAGGGGCCGGTTCCGTTCGTCGTAGCGCTCGGCCATGGAGCGGTCGAAGGCGGGCCTGGGCTCGGAGGTCATCGGGGGGCGTCCTGGATCGTCGGAAGGGCGGCGATCCTGCCTCCGCCCGGGCGCCGGGGTCCAGAGGCGGCGGTAGCCAGAGACATCGGGGAGCCGGAGGGGGCGAGGATCACAGGCATGTGGCGCCGGAGGCGTGGGGGCCGCAGGCGCCGGGCGAGGCGTCGCTGGCGCGACTCCGCCTGCGGCCCTCATCCGCCGCCCCGCCGCGCGCAAGCGAAAGGGGCGGCCCGGCGGACCGCCCCTTCCGTGGATCGTCGCGAGGCGCGCGAGGCTCAGGCGGCCTCGGCCAGCGCCTGCTCGCCCTTGGCGAGCTTGGCGGCCACGGTCGCGGCATGCGCGCCCTGCTTGCGGGCCACCGACAGCTCGCGCTCGCTCGGCTGGCGGGAGCCGTCGCCGCCCGCCAGCGTGCCGGCGCCGTAGGCCGAGCCGCCGCGGACCTCGTCGATCATGCCCAGCTCGGGGGTCGAGAAGGGCACGCCCACCACGACCATCCCGTGATGGAGCATCGTGATGTGGGTGCTCAGCGCGGTGGACTCGTTGCCGGTCCCGGTCGCGGTCGACACGAACACCGAGCCGACCTTGCCGATCAGCTTGCCCTGCGCCCACAGACCGCCGGTCTGGTCGAGGAAGTTGCGCATCTGCCCGGCCATGTTGCCGAAGCGGGTGCCGGTGCCGATGATCACCGCGTCGTAGTCGGCCAGGTCGTCGGGCTTGGCGACCGGCGCCGCCTGGTCCCACTTGCCGCCGGCGGCCTTGAAGGCCTCCTCGGGCATGGTCTCGGGGACGCGCTTCACGTCCACCTGGGCGCCCGCCTCGCGCGCGCCCTCGGCGACCGCCTGGGCCATCGTTTCGACATGGCCGTACATGGAGTGATAGAGCACCAGAACCTTGGTCATCGTCTCGTCCTTCGATCTGTCTGCCGCGCCCGGGGTGGGAGGATCGGGGGGCCGGCGCGGCGTCGTCGGGAAGGTGGCCGTGATGACGCCGGGAGACTAGGGGGTCTGATCCGCACGAATTGTTTCCGGATCGTGACCCTCCGGCCCTTCCCCAGCGGCGGCCGCGCCGGGCGCCGTCGCCTCCGCCCGCCCGCGCGCCCCCTGAACGTTGCGCGAACGCTTGCGCGCGCGGCGCCCCGGCGCTATCTCCGCGCAGATGGCGGACAAGGCCCCCCTCTCCCACGGAACCATCCTCACCGGCGGCGCCCCCGAGGGCTTCGACGCGAAGCTGCTCGCGGACCTCGCGGCGAAGGCCGACGGCCCGGTGATCCACGTGGCCCGCGACGACGCGCGCCTCGCCGCGCTCGCCGAGGCGCTGGGCTTCTTCGCGCCCGACCTGCCGATCTGGCGCTTCCCCGCCTGGGACTGCCTGCCCTACGACCGCATCAGCCCCAACGCCGACATCTCGGCCGCGCGCATGGCGACGCTGGCGGCGCTGGCCGACGGGCTGCCCGGCCGGGCGGTGATCCTGACCACCCTCGCCGCCGCCGCCCAGCGGGTGCCGGCGAAGCCGGTGGTCCGCGCCGCCTCCTTCGTGGCGGAGGTCGGCAAGCCGCTCGATCTCGACGCGCTGCGCGAATACCTGACCCGGATGGGCTTCAACCGCGCCCCCACGGTGACCGAGCCCGGCGACCACGCCATCCGCGGCGGCGTGGTGGACGTGTTCCCCCCGGGGGCCGAGGCGCCGGTGCGCCTCGACCTCTTCGGCGACACGCTCGACGGCGCGCGGCGCTTCGACCCCGAGACCCAGCGCACCATCGAGAAGATCCGCCGAGTCGAGTTCGCGCCCGTCTCCGAGGTGATCCTCGACGAGCCCGCCATCGCCCGCTTCCGCCAGGCCTACCGCGAGACCTTCGGCGCCGCCGGCCTCGACGATCCGCTCTACGAGGCGGTCTCGGCCGGCCGCAAGCAGCAGGGCATGGAGCACTGGCTGCCCTTCTTCCACGAGGAGCTCTCGACCCTCTTCGACTATCTCCCCGGCGCCCCCGTCACCCTCGACCACCAGATCGAGGAGGCGCGCGAAAGCCGCTGGGAGATGGTCCATGACCACTACGAGGCCCGCAGGAACGCCCAGGGGTCGAAGCCGGCCATGGGCGCCGCGGTCTACAAGCCGTGCCCCCCGGGCCTGCTGTACCTCTCCGAGGCCCAGTGGCTCGAGGCGCTGTCGGGCCGTCACCTGCGCCGCTTCTCGCCCCTGCCGCAGCCCCCGGGCCCCGGCTGCGTGGACATGGGCGGCCGCCTCGGGCGCACCTTCGCCGCCGAGCGGGCGCAGGAGGGCGTGAACGTCTTCGACGCGCTGGCGACCCACCTCAAGGGCCTGGTGAAGGCCAAGACGGTGATCTTCGCCACCTATTCCGAGGGCGCGCGAGACCGCGTGAAGACCCTGCTGGAAGACCACGAGGCCCCCGCCGGGCGCCTCGCCGACCGCTTCGCCGACGTGAAGCCGGGCCTGGTGAACCTCGCCGTCTGGCCGCTGGAGCACGGGTTCGAGACCGCCGAGCTCGCCGTGGTGGCCGAGCAGGACGTGCTGGGCGACCGCCTGATCCGCGCCCCCCGCCGCCGCAAGCGCGCCGAGAATTTCCTGACCGAGGCCTCGACCCTCTCCGCCGGCGACCTCGTCGTCCATGTGGAACATGGCATCGGCCGGTTCCTGGGGCTGGAGACGGTGCAGGCGCTCGGCGCCCCCCACGACTGCGCGATGCTGGAATACGCCGGCGGCGACAAGCTCTACCTGCCGGTCGAGAATATCGAGCTGCTGAGCCGCTACGGCCACGAGGCGGGGCTGCTCGACAAGCTCGGCGGCGGCGCCTGGCAGGCCCGCAAGGCCAAGATGAAGGAGCGGATCCGCGAGATGGCGGACCGCCTGATCCGGGTCGCCGCCGAACGCGCCCTGCGCAAGGCGCCGGAGTTCGAGCCGCCCCACGGCTCCTGGGACGAATTCTGCGCCCGCTTCCCCTACCAGGAGACGGACGACCAGCTCTCGACCATCGAGGACGTGCTGGGCGACCTCGCCGCCGGCACGCCGATGGACCGGCTGATCTGCGGCGACGTCGGCTTCGGCAAGACCGAGGTGGCCCTGCGCGCCGCCTTCGTGGCGGCCATGTCGGGCATGCAGGTGGCGGTGGTCGCCCCCACCACGCTGCTCGCCCGCCAGCACGCCAAGACCTTCGAGGAACGTTTCCGCGGCTTCCCGGTGAACGTCCGCCAGCTCTCGCGCTTCACCTCCGCGAAGGAGGCCGCGGACACCCGCAAGCGCCTCGCCGACGGGACGGTGGACGTGGTGGTGGGCACCCATGCGCTGCTGGCGCAGGGGGTGCGCTTCAAGGACCTGGGCCTGCTGATCATCGACGAAGAGCAGCACTTCGGCGTGAAGCACAAGGAGCGGCTGAAGGAGCTGCGCTCCGACGTCCACGTCCTGACGATGACCGCGACGCCCATTCCCAGGACGCTGTCGCTGGCGATGTCCGGCGTGCGCGAACTGTCGGTGATCGCCACGCCCCCCGTCGACCGCCTCGCCGTGCGCTCCTACATCGCCGAGTTCGACCCGGTGACGGTGCGCGAGGCCCTGCTGCGCGAGCATTTCCGCGGCGGCCAGTCGTTCTTCGTGGTCCCCCGCATCTCCGACATCGCCGAGATCGAGGAGTTCCTGCGCGAGCAGGTGCCCGAGATCACCTTCGTCACCGCCACCGGCCAGATGGCCGCCGGCGACCTCGACGAGCGGATGAACGCCTTCTACGACGGCAAGTTCGACGTGCTGCTGGCGACGACCATCGTCGAGAGCGGCCTCGACATTCCCCGCGCCAACACCCTGATCGTGCACCGCGCGGACATGTTCGGCCTGGCGCAGCTCTACCAGATCCGCGGCCGGGTCGGCCGCTCGAAGCTGCGCGCCTACGCCTATTTCACCACCGAGCCGCGCAAGCGCCTGACGGACGGGGCCGAGAAGCGCCTGAAGGTGCTGGCCTCGCTCGACAGCCTCGGGGCCGGCTTCACGCTCGCCTCCCACGACCTCGATATCCGCGGCGCCGGCAACCTCGTGGGCGAGGAACAGTCCGGCCACATCCGCGAGGTCGGCTTCGAACTCTACCAGCACATGCTGGAGGAGGCGATCGCGCGCATGAAGTCGGGGGAGACCGAGGGGCCCATCGACTCCGGCGACTGGTCGCCCCAGCTCGGCCTCGGCGTGCCGGTGATGATCCCCGAGGACTACGTGCCCGACCTCGACGTGCGCCTCGGCCTCTACCGCCGCCTCTCGGGCCTCGAGACCAAGACCGAGCTCGAGGGCTTCGCCGCCGAGCTCCACGACCGTTTCGGCAAGCCGCCCCGCGAGGTCGAGATGCTGCTGCGCGTGGTCCGGGTGAAGGCGCTGTGCAAGCGCGCCGGCATCGCCAAGCTCGACGGCGGGCCGAAGGGCGCGACGCTGCAGTTCCGGGACGACAAGTACGCGAACCCCGCGGGCCTCGCCTCGTGGCTGCAGGACCAGCGCGGCCTCGCCAAGATCCGGGACAACAAGGTGGTGGTGCGGCGCGACTGGGCGACCGAGGCCGACCGCCTCAAGGGCGCCTTCTCCATCGCCCGCGACCTCGCCAAACTGGCCCAGGCCGGCAAGAAAGCCGCCTGAGCCGCGCCCCGGCAGGCCCCAGGCCCGTCCTCGGTCGAGCCATCCCTCCGCCCGCCCCGAGCGCCCCGGCGCGCGGTCGACGGCCCTCGCAAAGCGCCTGTTCTCCGGAGCCGTCTCTCGCGGATGCCGGAAAGAGCGACTCGGCCCCCGGGGTCAAGGATCGCCGCAGGCGACCGCGCGCAAGCGCGGCTTGTCCTTGACCCCGGGGGCCGAGTCGCTCAGGCATCCATCAGCGAGAGACGGCTCCGGAGAACAGGCGCGGGCTTGTTCTTTGGTGAGTCAGGAGCCCGCCGGAGGCTCCCGCCGATCCAATTGATGCGAACCGCCCGCAAGGGGCCCAAGCCCGCCCGCAGGGCGCCTCCTCTCCGGTCCCGCTTGGGATCAGTAGAGCTGGGCGCCCATGGACCCGCTCAGCGCCAGCATCGCCAGCCCCAGCGCCAGGGTCGCCAGGACCTCGATGGCGACGAGGTAGGTGTGGCTGCCGCGCAGCATCGCCAGCGCCGCCTGGTGGGCGTCGGAGTTTCCGCGCAGGCCGGTGGCGTGCACGCGCTCCTCGCTGTCGGCGATCGAGCGGCGCACCGGTTCGGTCATGAACAGGTACATGCCGCCGACCAGCATGATCAGCGCCACCGGCGCGCCGTCGCCCGCGCGCGAGAGCTGGTAGAGCCCCGCGACCGCGAGGACGATGCCCGCCAGCATCACCACCAGGAACCGGGCCGAGTGGCGCCACAGCGCCTGGCGGCGGGCCTCGATGGCCTCCAGCGCCTCGTTGGTCAGTTTCATGCGGGCGCTGGGGCAGCGCCGCCAGCAGATCAGGGACCACCCGGTGCGGATGGCCATGGCCAGCAGCAGCCAGCGGGTCAGGGGATCCTGACCGATGACGTCGAGAATGTTCGAAAGGCCGTTCATGGACCCATCCTTCTCCGTCCGCTCCCGTCGGCCGGCGGAGCGCCGGCCGCGCGCCCCCGTCGTCAGGCGGGGGCCGAGCCCTGCATCTCCTCCTGCGCGCGGGCGGCCTGAAGCTCGCGCAGCTCGCCGATGACGCGCGTCCAGAGCTCCGGCTCCTGCGCGCCCTGGATCACGTATTTGCCGCCGACGAGGAAGGTGGGCACGCCGCCCACGCCGATCTCGCGCGCCGCCGCGTCCTCCTCGACCACGTCCTCGCGGTCGGCGTCGGAGTCGAGCAGGGTGGCGACCACGGCGGGGTCCATGCCCCCGCGCTCGGCCAGCTCCACCAGAACCTTGCGGTCGGAGATGTCGGCGCCGTCCTCGAAATAGGCGCGGAACAGCAGGTCCACGACCTTGTTCTGCACGCCCTCGCTGCGCGCCCAGCGGATCAGGCGGTGGGCGTCCACGGTCGACGGGGTGCGCGCGATGCGGGAGAAGTCGATCTCCAGCCCCGCGGTCGCGGCGGCCTCGGCGATCGAGTCGTAGACCCGCTTCGCCTTCTCCTTCCCGCCGAACTTGGCTTCGAGATAGCTGCGCCGATCCATGCCCTCGGGCGGCATGTCGGGGTTCAGCTGGAAGGGTCGCCAGCGGATGTCGAACGGATGGTCCGGCATCTGCGCGAGCGCGCGGTCCAGCTTCGCCTTGCCGATGTAGCACCAGGGGCAGATCGGGTCGGAGATGATGTCGAGGCTTATCATGGCGTCAATGTGGGAAGCCGGGGGGCGGAGGTCAATTCATCATATGCGCACGTGCCGACGCAGGCCCGCGCGCGGCCGAGGCTCGGCGGCCCGGGGTCAGGCCAGCGCGAACCAGCGGTCGAGCAGGCCGCGATACCAGTCCTTCAGCGCCGGATCGTGGCGCGCGAAGTCCGCGTCCTGCCGCTCGACCGAGGTCGCGCCGGGCTTGTGGACATGGGGCGCGAGGTGGCTCTGCCAGTCCTGGAGGATCGGGAAGGTCACCTCCGGGTGGAACTGGGTGGCGAGCGCCCGGCCGGTGCGGAAGGCCTGGTTCGCCCAGGGCCCCTCGGCGGTCGCCAGCATCTCGACCCCCGCGGGCCGCGAGAATCCCTGGAAGTTGCCCGACAGCACCGTCAGCCCGTCGGGGATCGGGTTGTCGGCGGCGGGCAGGGCGCGCACGGGGTGGTAGCCCCAGGCGATGCGGCCGTCGGGATCCGGGCCGACGGCCGCGCCCAGCGCGTGGGCCAGCATCTGCGCGCCCAGGCAGATGCACAGCATCGGCACGCCGCGGGCCAGCGCCTGGCGCATCAGCTCGATCTCGGCCTGCATCCAGGGCAGGTCGGCGATGTCGGTGACCATCTGCGGCCCGCCCATCACGATCAGCCCGTCCGCGCCCTCCAGCGCGGGCAGGGCCTCGCCCTTCCAGGCGTGGTGCACCTGCGCGTGCGCGCCGCGCGCGCGCAGGTGGCTCAGCCCCGCGTCGGGGCCGGGCAGGTCCATGTGCTCGAGAATATGGATCGTGCGCGCCATCGCGCTCACGCCGAATAGAGCGCGCGCAGGTCGACGCTGGGCCGCTCGCCCAGGTTCGACCAGTTCGCCTGCAGGAAGCGCTCCGCCGCCTCGCGGCCCACCTGCTTGAGGTTGCGCACCAGGGTCCAGTCGGCCTTCATCTTGGTCGCCGCCCCCAGCTTTCGCATGGTCTCGTCGTCGGCGATCGAGTGGATCAGCACGTCCTTCATCGCGCCCTCGGGGATCACGCCCTCGGCCAGTAGGCGGCGCACGAAGGTGACGGCGCGCAGCTCCCCCAGCAGGGCGGCGTTGAAGCTGATCTCGTTGGTGCGGTTGATGATGTCGCGCGCGGTGCGGGGCAGCTCCTCGCGCTCGATGGGGTTGATGTGGACGATCACCACGTCGCGCGACGTCGTCCCGTAGAACAGCGGCCACAGCGACGGGTTGCCGGTGAAGCCGCCGTCCCAGTAGGCCTCGCGCCGGCCGGTCGTGGGATCGTCGATCTCGACGGCCTGGAACAGGCTCGGCAGGCAGGTCGAGGCCAGGATCGCCTCCGAGCTGATCTCGTCGCCCGAGAACACCCGCGCCTTGCCGGAGCGCACGTTGGTGGCGCAGATGAACAGGTGCGGGGGCTCGGCGTTGCAGATCGTGTCGAAATGCAGCTGCTCGGTCAGCAGGTCGCGCAACGGGTTGATGTTGAACGGGTTCAGGTCGTAGGGCGAGAACATCCGCGTCAGGCTGTCCCCGAAGCCCCAGGAGGCGCCGGCCTCGATGGCGTCGGCCAGGTTCTCGGTCGTCGGGTTGAAGGCGCGCACCCACTCCAGCAGCGGGTTGGGCAGGCCGGAGGAATAGCGCGCGATCGAGCCCCAGAAGCTGTCGAGCGAGGCCTTCGCCGCCTCGCGCGAGCCGCCCAGCAGCAGGCCGGTCTTCAGCGCGGCCGCGTTCATCGCCCCGGCGGAGGTGGCGGTGATGCCGTCGAACTCCAGCGCCTCCTCCTCCAGCAGGCGGTCGAGCACGCCCCAGGTGAAGGCGCCGTGCGCGCCGCCGCCCTGCAGGGCGAGGTTGATGGTCTTGGTCTTGCGGCGCGCCATGTCGCCTCCGTTCGCTCGTGCGGGTCCGGTTCGGAATCAGGTTCTCATCGGCGACGAAACAGGGCCGGGCGGGCGTGATCGATCAAGGGGGGAATCGTCGCCCACAGGGATCGGGGCGACGGGGTGGGGGCGGCGTCGGCGCCGCCCCCTGGCCGGAAACGGGGTCAGAGCGCGGTCCAGCCGCCGTCGACCGAGATCGTGGTGCCGGTGATCTGGGCCGCGTCGTCCGAGCACAGGAAGGCCACCGTGCCGCCCAGCTGCTCGACGGTCGCGAATTCCTTCGAGGGCTGGCGGTCGAGGATCACCTTCTCGATCACCTCTTCGCGGCCCATGCCGTACTGCTTCATCGTGTCGGGGATCTGCGCCTCGACCAGCGGCGTCAGCACGTAACCGGGGCAGATCGCGTTGCAGGTGATCGGCTCCTTCGCCGTCTCCAGCGCGGTGACCTTGGTGAAGCCCACGACGCCGTGCTTGGCCGCCACGTAGGCGCCCTTGTAGGGCGAGGCGGTCAGGCCGTGGGCCGAGGCGATGTTGACCACCCGCCCCCAGCCGCCCTTGCGCATGATCGGCAGGGCCGCGGCGGTGGTGTGGAAGGCCGACGAGAGGTTGATCGCGATGATCGCGTTCCACTTCTCGACCGGGAACTCCTCGATCGGGGCCACGTGCTGGATGCCGGCGTTGTTGACCAGGATGTCGACGCCGCCGAGTTTCTGCTCGGCCTTGGTCAGCAGGGCCCGGCACTGGTCGGGCTTGCTCATGTCGGCCTGGATGTAGGCCACGTCCGTGCCGTGTTCTTCGGCGATCTTGGCGGCGAGCGCATGGTCGTCGTCGGAATCGGAGAAGGAATTGATCACGACCCGGACGCCGCGGGCGGCGAGCTGCTCGGCGATGCCGAGACCGATGCCGGAGTTGGAACCCGTCACCACGGCGGTTTTTCCGGTGAGAGACATGTCGCGTTTCGCTCCTGCGAGAATTAGGGTGCCCGGCGCCGCGGCCGATCCTGCGCGGGCCCGAACATGGCCCGTTCCGCAGGACGGATCGGCGTGTTGCGCCGTCGCCGAGACGTTAAGTCTTCGCAGGCGCAAAATCGAGCGGCGCGCGCCGAAGCGACGCAGGGATGCGGCGCGGACCGGCGCGGTCGGAACCATCATGCGGGGGGCGGAAACAAAAAGAACGCCCTCCGAGGAGGGCGTCCAGTGTTGAGGCAGGTTTCATACAGGCAAGAAACCTATCGAGCAGTGAGGCGAGGATACGGAGTCGCGGCCTCGCTCGGCAAGCGAAAGTTTCGCGACGTCGGGCGTTTGACGCGTTTTGCGTCGATTTTTCGTGAACGGCGCGGCTTCGCCCTCGGGGCCCTCGCGGCGCTGCATCTCGCGCTCGGCGCCACATGCAGCGTGTCGGCGGCCGAGAGCACGCAGGGTCTTGCGATGCTGGGCGAGCCGGCGTTGCCCGCGGACTTCGATCATCTGCCCTACGCGAACCCCGACGCGCCCAAGGGCGGGCGGATCGTGCTGGGGGAGATCGGGGGATTCGACTCGCTCAATCCCTACATCCTCAAGGGCCGCTCGGTCTGGGCGGTGCGGGGGCTGATGATCGAATCGCTGATGATGCGATCGATCGACGAGCCCTTCACCCTCTACCCCTCGCTCGCGGCCTCCGTGACCGTGCCCGAGGATCGCGCCTGGGTGGAGTTCACGCTCGACCCCCGGGCCCGCTTCTCGGACGGAACCCCGGTGACGGTCGAGGACGTGATCTGGTCGATGGAGGTGCTGGCCGAGAAGGGCCTGCCCGCCTTCGGCTCCACCTGGAAGCAGGTGGCGAAGGTCGAGCGGACCGGGGAGCTCTCCGTCCGCTTCGACTTCGTCGAGCCGGACCCCGAGCTGCCCCTGATCCTCGCCCTGCGCCCGATCCTGCAGAAGGCGCACTACGAGGGGCGCGACTTCGCCGAGAGCTCGCTCGAGCCCCCCATCGCGTCGGGCCCCTACCTGATCGAGGAGGTCGACCCCAGCCGCCGGGTGACCTTCCGCAAGGATCCCGACTGGTGGGGCGCCGACCTGCCCGTGAACCGCGGCCGGTTCAACTTCGACGTGATCCGGCACGAGTGGTTCAAGGACGGCTCGGCCCTGTTCGAGGCGTTCCGCGCCGGCGACATCGACCTGGTGCGCGACGGCGATCCCGCCCGGTGGGAGGACGGCTACGCCTTCCCCGCCGCCCAGCGCGGCGAGGTGGTGCAGGAGACGATCCCCTCCGGCCGCCCCTCGGGGATGACCGGCTTCGTCTTCAACACCCGCCGGGACCTGTTCAAGGACATGCGGGTGCGCGAGGCGCTGGGCCTCGCCTTCGACTTCGAATGGGTGAACCAGACCCTCAACCGCGGCGCCTTCGCCCGGGTCCGCAGCCCCTTCGGCGGTTCGGCGCTGGGCTTCGAGGGGCCGGCGGAAGGGCGGGAGCGCGAGATCCTCGCCCCCTTCGCCGCGGACCTGCCGGACGGCGCGCTCGACGAGGGCTTCGCCTGGCCGCAGACCGACGGCTCCGGCCGCAGCCGGCGCAACCTGCGCGCGGCGACCAAGTTGCTGGCCGAGGCCGGCTGGTCGGTGAAGGACGGCGTGCTGGTCGACGGCGCGGGCCGGCCGTTCCGCTTCGAGATCCTGCTGGGCGGCCCCGCCTGGGAGACGGCGGCCGAGGTCTTCGCCCGCCAGCTCAAGCCGCTGGGGATCGAGGCCTCGGTGCGCCTGGTCGACGGGGCCCAATACGAGGCGCGGCGCTCGGACTACGATTTCGACATGATCGTCAACACCTGGGCGATGAGCCTGAGCCCGGGCGCCGAGCAGCGCTTCTACTGGGGCCGCGCCGGCGTGACCCAGGGCGGCACGCGCAACTACCCCGGCATCGACAGCCCCGCCGTCGAGGCCGCGATCGACGCCCTGCTGGCGGCCGCGACGCTGGAGGACCAGCGGGCGGCGGTGCGCGCGCTCGACCGGGTGCTGACGGTGGGGCGCTGGTTCGTGCCGCTGTGGTACGCCCCCGAAAGCCGCATCGCCTACCGCGCCGACCTGCACCATCCCGAGCGGCTGCCGCTCTACGGCGACTGGCCGGGGTGGCTGCCAGACGTGTGGTGGCGGGAGTGACTCGCCTGGCCGGCCCTGCGGGGCCGGCCGGATCATCCTTAGGAGAGCGGTTTACGGGCGCCCTGCGGGCGGGCTTGGGCCTGTGGCGTGCGGCGCGCCTGGGTGGGGGAGGGCGGGAGCCTCCGGCGGGCTCCTGACTCACCAAAGAACAAAGCGCCCCGCGCCTGTTCTCCGGAGCCGTCTCTCGCTGATGGATGCCTGAGCGACTCGCCCCCGCCGGTCAAGGACAAGCCCCGCGCAAGCGCGGGGTCGCTTCGCGATCCCTGACCGGCGGGGACGAGTCGCTCTTTACGGCATCCGCGAGAGACGGCTCCGGAGAACAGGCGCTCCCGGGGGGCGCGTGGGGCGGGCGGGCGCCCGGGGCGCCTGGCGCGGGCGCCCGGGGGCGATGGACGGGGGGCGGGCGGCTGGGCTAACCCTTGGGCCGAACTCGCCCACCCAAGCCCAGGGAACGCCCGATGAGCTACAGCTACGACGACCAGAACATCTTCGCGAAGATCCTTCGCGGCGAGATCCCCTGCAAGAAGGTCATGGAGACCGAGCACAGCCTCGCCTTCCACGACATCCACCCGCAGGCCGAGGTCCACGTGCTGGTCATCCCCAAGGGCCCCTACGTGACCTACGACCATTTCGCCGCCGAAGCCTCCGAGGCCGAGATCGTCGACTTCATGCGCGCCGTCGGCAAGGTCGCCGAGGAGCTCGGCGTGACCCCGATCGACGGCAAGGGCGGCAGCCGGATCCTGTCCAACGCCGGTCCCGACGCCCACCAGGAGGTGCCGCACCTGCACTTCCACATCTTCGGGGGCGAGTTCCTGGGCCGCATGATCTCGGTGCCCTCGCGCCGCAAGTGACGCGCGCGCCCCGCGCCGGACACGCGAACGGGCGGCCCTGGGGGCCGCCCGTCCGCATTCGGGGCCGGGAGAGGCCGCGCCCTCACATCTCCGGTTCGACGCCCTCGGGCAGGTCGGCGTCGAAGACGTTCAGCGTCAGCGAGACCATGCAGTAGTAGCCGTTGATCGCCACCAGATCGACCAGCCCGTCGCGCCCCAGCACCGCGAGCGCGCGGTCGTAGAGCGCCTGGCTCGCCGTCCGCTCGGTCTGCACGGCGAGGGTGAATTCATGGCACATCGCCTCCTTCTCGTCGCGGAAGGGCGGGGGCGTGCGGTCGCGGATCGCGTCCAGGATCTCGATCGGCACGCCCGCGTCGAGCGCCAGGTTCTTGTGGGCGTACCACTCGAACTGCGCGTTCCAGACCCGCGCCACGGTGCAGATCGCGATCTCCGAGAGGTTGGGCGGCAGCGAGGAGCCGAAGCGGCAGTAGGCGCCCACCTCCTGCGCGGGGGCGGCGAGGCCGGGGCGGTGCAGCCAGAAGCCCAGCGGCCCCACGATGGCGCCGCGAGGGCCGGAGAGGATGGCCTCGGCCACCTCCTTCTGGGCGTCGGTCATCTCGTCGAGGGCGGGGGGCGCGAGGCGGGCCAAGGGCGATCTCCCTGATCGTGTCTGGTCGTTGGTGGCGCGGAGAATGGACCGCGCCGCAGCCCGCGTCCATCCGGGCCGCGAGGATGGACCGAGCGGGGCGGGCCGAACGGGCCGGGCCGGGCAGGGGAGGGCGCGGCGTCGGCCTCTCGCGGGCCTCGGCGGAAGGATGGGCGAGGCGGCGCGCGCTTTCCGGTCGGTCTTGGGCCGACGGCGGGAGACGCGCGCAGACCGGCCGGGCGCCACGGCGCTTCGGGAGCAGGCGAACGCGACGGCGGGACGGGGCAGGGGAGGCGGCCGGGCGGGCCGCCTCCCCCCGGTTTCAGAGCGTGATGCGGTAGCGGGCGAAGCCGTCGGCGCCCTCGCCCGCGTCCTCGATCGTCACGCCCTCGACCGAGGCCGCGTACTTGCGCCCGCCGGGGCCGGTGTCGAAGACGACCGTGGTGCCCTCCATCGGCGCGAAGGCCCAGTTGGCGTCGGCGGCGGGGTCGATGGTCCCCTTGTCGACGATGTAGCGCACGATCACGTCGCGGTTGGTGTCGGGGGCGACGAAGATGATCTTGTCCTCGGTCACGCCCGGGAAGTTCCCGCCGCCGCCGGCGCGGTAGTTGTTGGTGGCGATCACGAATTTCGCCTCCGGGTCGATCGGCGCGCCCTGGAACGCGAGGTCCACGATGCGCCCGGCCCCGGCGTTCACGACGGCCCCGTCCCGATCGTATTTCGCCGGCTGGCTCAGGTCGATCCGGTAGGTCACCCCGTCGATGACGTCGAAGTTGTAGGAGGGGAAGCCCGGGTTGATCAGGGGCGCGTCGGTCGCGCCTGGCTCGACCTGGTTGAAGATGCCCGCCGACATCTCCAGCCACTCCTTCACGTCGGCGCCCGAGATCAGCATGGCGCGCGCGGTGTTGGGGTAGAGGTAGAGGTCGGCGACGTTCTTGATGGCGATGGGGCCGGTCTCGACCTCGGTGTAGTACTCGGGGCCCCCGCGGCCGCCGGCCTTGAACGGGGCTGCGGCGGACAGGATCGGCAGGCCCGCATGCTCGGTCCCCGCCAGCATCTGCTCGATGTACCAGATCTGCGCGTTCGACACGATCTGGACCGAGGGGTCGTCGGCCACCAGCGCGAAGTAGGAATGCAGCGGCGCCGAGGTCTCGCCCACCGGACGACGCACGTAGGCGAGCGTCGCCTCGTGGTCCTCGCGCGCGGCCGCCTCGACGGCGGCGACGCTCTCGACCAGGGGGACGTTCTTGCGCTCCACCCGCTCGAAGATCGGGCGGGCCTCGGTCTCGGCCGAGACCACGCGCCAGGCGCCGCCCTCCTTCTCGATCATCAGGTCGATCAGGCCCATGTGGGAGCCCCAGAACCCCGCCATCACGCCCGGCTTGCCCGAGATCGTGCCCTTGGCGACGTCGAGCCCCGCGAGCCCCTCGTACTTCTTGCCGGGGAAGTCGAGGTGGCTGTGGCCGGTGACGATGGCGTCGATCCCCTCGACGGCGGCGAGCGGGACGGCCGCGTTCTCCATCATCGGCGCGTAGGCGTCCGAGCCGATGCCGGTGTGGGCGAGCGCGATCACCAGGTCCGCGCCCTCCTCCCGGATCTGGGGGACCCAGGCCATGGCGGCCTCGACGATGTCGCGGGTCTCGACGTTCCCCTCCAGGTGGCGCTTGTCCCAGGACATGATCTGGGGCGGCGTGAAGCCGATCAGGCCGAGCTTGAGCGTGTGCGCCTCGCCCGCGCCGTCGGTCACCTGCGCGTCGACGATCACGTAGGGCGGCAGCCACAGGTCGTCCTTGCGGGCCTCGGAGGCCAGCTTGCCGCGGGCGACGTTGGCGCACACGAACGGGAAGTTCGCGCCGGCCAGCACCTTGTCCATGAAGCCCAGGCCGTAGTTGAACTCGTGGTTGCCCAGCGTCGAGCAGGAATAGCCCAGCACGTTCATGGCCTTGATGACCGGGTGGACGTCGCCCTCCTTCATGCCCCGCTCATAGGCGATGTAGTCGCCCATCGGGTTGCCCTGCAGGAAGTCGCCGTTGTCGACCAGGATCGAGTTCGTGGCCTCGGCCCGGATCCCCTCCACCAGCGCCGCGGTCCGCGCCAGCCCCATCGAGTCGTTGGGCTTGTCGCCGTAGTAGTCGTAGGGGAAGACGTGGACGTGCAGGTCGGTCGTCGACAGCACGCGCAGATGCGCCTGGTTGGCGGCGGCGCGGGCCGAGAACGGATGCAGCGCGATCAGCGCGCCGGCGGCGGCGCCGGCCTGGAGCAGGCGGCGGCGGCCGAGATCGACGGGCGGGGACTTGGCGGGCCGGGACATGAAGGGGACTCCCTGACGATGGTTCGCAGCCGCGATGATGCACGCGCGGCCGCGCACCGTCATCCGCGGAGTTCTCGCCTTGATGTCGGAGAGACGACGCTTGCGCGACGGTTCGGGCCGGGGGCGGATCGACCGGGGGGGATCCGCGGCGCGCGACGACAGGAACCGCGCGCCGCGGGGAGGGCGGGCGCCGGTGAGCGGCGGCGCCCGCGCCCCCGCGGGAAGGCGGCGGGGGGCCGCCCTCCCGGTCGGGGTCAGTTGCGGGGGTAGGCGCCCATCCGCTTGGCGATGATCTGCAGCATCACCTCGTCCGCGCCGCCGCCGATCGAGGTCAGCCGCAGGTCGCGGTAGCAGCGCGAGACGAAGTTGTCCCACATGAAGCCCTGGCCGCCGAAGTACTGCAGGCAGGCGTCGGGCACCGTGCGCGCCAGCCGTCCGGCCTTGAACTTGGCCATGGAGGCGAGCGTGGTCACGTCCTCCCCCGCCAGCATCAGGTCGACCGCGCGCCAGGCCATGGCGCGCAGCGCCTCGATCTCGGTCTGCAGCTCGGCCAGCTTGAAGTGGACGGTCTGGTTGTCGAGGATCGGCTTGCCGAAGACCTTGCGCTCGGAGGTGTAGGCGATGGTGTCCTCGATGCAGAGCTCCAGCGTGCGGCACTTCACGAAGCAGGCCGAGAGGCGCTCCTCCTGGAACTGCTGCATCTGCATCTGGAAGCCGCGCCCCTCCTCGCCGATCAGGTGATGCCTGGGCACCCGCACCCCGTCGAAGAAGATCTGCGCGGTGTCGGAGGCGCGCATCCCCAGCTTCTGGAGGGGCTTCGAGACCTCGATCCCCTTGGCGTTCATCGGCACCAGGATCAGCGACTTGTTGGAATGCTTGGCCCCGTCGGAGGTGTTGGCGAGCAGGCACAGCCAGTCGGCCTGGGTGGAGTTGGTGATCCACATCTTGGTGCCGGTGATGACGTAGTCGCCCCCGTCCGCCACCGCCTGCGTCTTGATCTGGCTCACGTCCGAGCCCGCGTGCGGCTCCGACACCGCGATCGAGGCGACCATCTCCCCCCGGATCACCGGCTTGAGCCAGTTGCGCCGCAGCGCGTCCGAGCCGAAGCGCGCGACCGCAGGGGTGGCCATGTCGGTCTGCACCGAGACGCCCATGTTCACGCCGTTGCAGCGCGCGTTGCCCAGCGCCTCGAGGAAGCAGGCGTGGAAGGAGTAGTCGAGGCCCTGGCCGCCGAAGGCCTCGGGCTTGTTGATGCCCAGCAGGCCCAGTCGCCCGAGCTTTCCAAGAACCTCGTGGGCGGGCCAGATCCCGGCCTCCTCCCATTCGTCGGCGTGCGGGTTCACCTCCGTCTCGACGAAGCGGGTCATGGTATCGCGGATGGCGCGATGCTCTTCCGTCAGCCGCATGGCTGGTCTCCTCCCCGAATGATCTTTTGTTGGCCGGCGGGCCGACCCTCTGCGGGGTCGTTTCGGCAGCCCTTAACTAACCCATTAAGTAACCGGCCGGCAAGCACGGAGAGGGGTCCGGACGTCGATGCGGCGCGGGAAGGGGAGGGGGGTCAGGCGCGGCGGGCGAGCGCACCCTCGATCCGCTCGGCCGCCTGCTCGATCCGCTCGGCGGCGCGGCGCAGCGCGAGGGCGTCGCCCTCCGATCCGGGGACCAGGGACGTGCGGCCCATGCCGGCGAAGAAGGCGTCGACCATCGGGCCCGCGGTGGCGGCGGGGATCTCGTCCACCGGCACGCCCTTGGTCAGCGCCGCGCGGCAGGCGTAGCCGAGCCCGCCGTAGAACATCGCCCGCATCATCGACGGGGGCAGGTCGTCGCGCAGCTCCCCCGCCGTCGCCCCCTCGCGCGCCACGTGGTCGAAGACCTCGGTGTAGGCGTGGTGCATCCGGTAGGCGTCCGAGGAGCGGTACTCCTCGATGAAGCCGATCTGGTAGGTCAGCCGGGCGAAGATCTTCCATGCCGGCGCCACCGCCGACAGCCAGTGCTCGGCGAGGAACGCCAGGCGCGGGTGCGCCCCCGTCAGCCGCGAGACGCCGGCCTGCGCCTCCCGCGTCAGGCGGGTGTAGAAGCGGCGCTGCACGGCGTCGAACAGCGCGTCCTTGCCGCGGAAGTAGAGGTAGACGGTCCCCTCGGCCACGCCGGCGGCGCGGGCGATGTCGGCCACGCGCGCGGTCTCGAACCCGTGGGTCGAGAAGGCGTCCAGCGCCGCGTCGACGATCTGGCGCTCCATCTCCTCGACGCGCTGGCGGCGGGTGCTCTGGGTGCGTCTGGGCAAGGGGGTCTCCGGGGCGGAGGACGAGGCGGGTTCGGTGGACTGAGCCGGACTCATGATTCGTGAGTCCGGCTCAGCCTCGCCGAGAGTTGACCTCAGGTCGCGCGGGCCGCGCAAGCCCGAGTGCAGCGCGGAAAAGTAATTTTGCGGCGCCGAAAAGAATTCGGAAGCCCATGATCTTCAAGCTCTTGAACGATTGCTCAGCAAGGCTGACATTTTCGCAGATGGCTGCCTGAAACCCATGAAATCGCGTGTTAATCAGGCGCTTGATAAGCGTCGGCAAATCTGTTGGACTGCGGTCCAGCTCAACAAGATCGCGCCGCACGCGACGTCAGGGAGGACACATGATCGGCACCACCGCCTCGGGCGGACGGATGACGGCTGCGCCGTCGATCCGGCCCGTAACCCTTTGCATCGCCAGCGTTCGCGCCTCGGCCCACCGAATGGGAGGGGCTCGATGAACGCGCCCGTGCGTCCCGCCGCGGCCGGCGCCGCGCCGGTCATCGCGGTCGAGAACGTCACCGTCCGCTTCGGCGGCATCGTGGCTCTGGACGGCATCGAATTCGACATCCGCGAGGGCGAGATCCTCGGGCTGATCGGGCCGAACGGGGCGGGGAAGACGACGCTCTTCAACTGCCTCAGCCGGCTCTACACGCCCAACGACGGCGACATCCGCTTCAACGGGACCTCGATCCTGGGCGAGCCCGCCCACAAGATCGCGGGGCTGGGGATCGGGCGCACGTTCCAGAACGTGGCCAGCTTCTCGAACCTGTCGGTGCGCGACAACATCCGCGTCGGCGCGCATTCGGCCTCGAAGTCGGACCCGGTCTCGGACGCGCTGCGCCTGCCGTGGGTGCGCCGGGGCGAGCGGGACATCGACGCCCGGGTGCAGGAGCTGATCGACTGGCTCGAGCTCAACGACGTGGCCGACCTTCCCGTCTCGGGCCTGCCCTTCGGCACCCAGAAGCGGGTCGAGATGGCCCGCGCCATGGCGACCGAGCCCAAGCTCCTGCTGCTCGACGAGCCCGCCGGCGGCCTCAACCACGACGAGGTCGAGGAGCTGGGCAAGCTCATCAAGATGGTGCGCGACGAGAAGGGCGTGACCGTCCTGCTGGTGGAGCATCACATGGCGCTGGTCATGTCGGTCTCCGACCGCGTGGTGGTGCTGAACTTCGGGCGCAAGATCGCCGAGGGCACCCCCGAGGAGGTCCAGAAGAACCCCGAGGTGATCGCGGCCTACCTGGGAGGCGACGAATGAGCCCCATTCTTGAGGTCAAGAACCTCGAGGCGTCCTACGGCGACCTCACGGTTCTGCGCGGCATCTCCTTCGAGGTCGAGCAGGGCGGCGTGGCCACGCTGCTGGGCGCCAACGGCGCGGGCAAGACCACCACGCTGCGCGCCATCTGCGGCATGATCCGCCGCCGGGGCGAGATCCTGTTCGACGGCGAGCCCATCGGGCGCCTGTCGACCGAGGCGATCGTGCGGCGCGGCATCGCCCATGTGCCCGAGGGCCGCGGCACCTTCACCACGCTCTCGGTCGAGGAGAACCTGCAGCTCGGCGCGATGACCCGGCCCATGGGCAAGGACATCTCCGCCGACATCGAGCGCTGCTACCACTTCTTCCCGCGCCTGAAGGAGCGGCGGACCCAGCAGGCGGGCACGCTGTCGGGCGGCGAGCAGCAGATGCTGGCCATCGCCCGCGCCCTGATGCTGCGCCCGCGCCTGATGCTGCTGGACGAGCCCTCCTTCGGCCTCGCCCCGATGATCACCAAGCAGATCTTCGACATCCTGGCCGACGTGAAGAAGGAGGCGGGCGTGTCGATGCTGGTGGTCGAGCAGAACGCGAGCCTCGCGCTGGGCATCGCCGACCACGCCTACCTGATCGAGACCGGAGAGATCGTCATGGCCGGCGAGGCCAAGGCGATCCGCGACGACGAAGGCGTGCGCGCCGCCTACCTGGGGTACTGAGACATGGAACTGTTCCTTCAACAGATCGTCTCGGGCGTCGCCACGGGGGCGATCTACGCCTGCGTCGCGCTGGCGGTCGTGATGATCTACCAGGCCATCCACCACCTGAACTTCGCCCAGGGCGAGATGGCGATGTTCTCCACCTACATCGCCTGGCAGATGCTGCAGTGGGGCCTGCCCTACTGGGTGGTCTTCCCGCTGGTGATCCTGATCAGCTTCGTGGGCGGCTTCGCCATCGAGCGGATCGTGTTCAAGCCGATCGAGAACGCGCCGGTGCTGTCGCACATCGTGATCTTCATCGCGCTGTTCGCGATCTTCAACAGCTTCGCCGGCTTCATCTGGGACTTCACCATCAAGGCCGTGCCGTCGCCCTTCGGGGACGGGCCGCTCTATGAAGGCGCGATGATCGGCAAGCACCAGGCCGGCATGATCGGCGTGACTCTGATCGTCCTGGCGCTGCTGTGGGGCTTCTTCACCTTCACCCGCGTGGGCCTGGCCATGCGCGCGGCGGCGGTGAACCCCGAGAGCGCCCGGCTGGTCGGCATCCGCGTCTCGATGATGACGGCGCTGGGCTGGGGCATGGCCTCGGCCATCGGCGCGGTCGCGGGCATGCTGATCGCCCCGGTCGTGTTCCTCGAGCCGAACATGATGCTCTCGATCCTGCTCTACGGCTTCGCCGGCGCCGTCCTCGGCGGCCTGACGAGCCCGCTGGGCGCGGTGATCGGCGGCTTCATCGTCGGCGTCGTCGAGAACCTGGCCGGCACCTACATCCCCGTCATCGGGGGCGAGCTGAAACTGCCCATCGCGCTCTTCCTGATCGTCGCGGTGCTGCTGGTGAAACCCGCGGGCCTGCTGGGCCGCCGCGTGGTGCAGAGGGTCTGAGATGGCGATGAGCGACGAAACCATGACCAGCGGCGCCGCCGCGCCGGCCAAGGCGGCCCCCGCCCCCAAGGGGCGGGCCGCCGCGGCGGGCGGGACCTCGAAGATCGGCCAGATCACCTTCGTGGTCCTGCTGCTCGGGGCCCTGGCGCTGCCCTTCCTGTTCAAGAACTTCACCATCTTCCAGATGACGATGCTGATGGTCTACGCCATCGCCATCCTGGGCCTGAACCTGCTGACCGGCATCAACGGCCAGTTCTCGCTGGGCCACGGCGCCTTCTACGCGGTCGGCGCCTACACGGCGGCGATCATGATGGAGAACCTCGGCATCGGCTACGTCTGGACCCTGCCGGTGGCGGGCATCCTGTGCTTCGTGGTCGGGTTCCTGTTCGGCCTGCCGGCGCTGAGGCTCGAGGGCATCTATCTCGCCCTGGCCACCTTCGCGCTGGCGGTGGCGACGCCCCAGTTCCTGAAGCTGACCCCGTTCGAGCACTGGACGGGCGGCGTGCAGGGCATCGTCATCATCAAGCCCGACGCGCCCTTCGGCCTCGACGCGGTGCTCAACGCCGACCAGTGGCTCTACTACTTCACCCTGGCGGTGGGGCTGTTCCTCTACTGGCTGGCGCGCAACCTGGTGCGCTCGCGCACCGGCCGGGCGCTGATGGCGATCCGCGACAACCCGATCGCGGCGCGCTCGATGGGGGTGAACACCTCGGTCTACAAGGCGACCGCCTTCGGGATCTCGGCCATGTTCACCGGCATCGCGGGGTGCCTGGGCGCCATCGTCATCCAGTTCGTGGCGCCCGATAGCTTCACCTTCGCGCTGTCGGTCACGATCCTGGTGGGCCTGGTGATCGGGGGCGTGGGCTGGCTGCCCGGCGCCCTGCTGGGCGCGGCCTTCATCATCTTCATCCCCAACGTGGCGGAGGAGATCTCGAAGGGCCTGGCCGGCGCGTTCTACGGCTTCTTCCTGATCGCGGTGATCTACCTGGCGCCCCAGGGCGCGGGCGGTCTGCTGCGCGGGCTGGTGGCCAAGCTCGGCCGCTGAGGCCGACCCGATCCCGGAGCGCGGCGCGGGCCTGACCCCCGCCGCGCTCCCCGAGGGACCGACGCCGGCGGATGGCCGGCCCGGACCACGAGCGCCAGGGGCCCCCGGGCCCGGACGCGCGACGCTGAGGCCGGCGCAGGCGGGAGAGACCTGCGGCCCGGCCCGGGGCGAAGCGGAGCGGCTCCGACGAAGAAGAGCCGCGCAGCACAGGGAGCGCCCCTTCCCGGCCCGCCGACCCCGGCGGACCCAACCGGCCTCGACAGAAAGGCCGTCGTCGACCCAAAGCCCCCCATTTAGGGAGACCCGTTCTAGATGTTTACGCGACGTTCCATGATGATGGCGGCCGCTTCGGCCTTCGTCCTGTCGGCCGCGGGCCCTGCCGCCGCCGAGGATGCCATCAAGATCGGCAACACCATGCCCTACTCCGGCCCGGCCTCGGCCTACGGCCAGATCGGCAAGACGATCGAAGCCTATTTCAACAAGCTGAACGCGGACGGCGGCGTCGAAGGCCGCAAGATCGAGTTCATTTCCTACGACGACGCCTACTCGCCCCCCAAGGCGGTCGAGCAGGTGCGTCGCCTGATCGAGCAGGACGAGGTGGACATCCTGTTCCAGAACCTCGGCACGCCCTCGAACACGGCGATCCAGAAGTACGTGAACGCCAAGAAGGTGCCCCACCTGTTCCTCGCCACCGGCGCGGCCAAGTGGAACATGCCCGACAAGTTCCCGATGACCACCGGCTGGCAGCCCAGCTACCAGACCGAGGGCTCGATCTACGCCAAGTACATCGAGGAGAACGTCGAGAACCCGAAGATCGCGATCCTCTACCAGAACGACGACTTCGGCAAAGACTACGTGATCGGCCTCAAGGAGCAGCTCGGCGAGCGCGCCGACCAGCTGATCGTGGCCGAGGCCCCCTACGAGGTCGCCCAGCCCACCGTCGACTCCGAGGTGCTGTCGCTGAAGGCCTCGGGCGCCAACGTCTTCTTCATCGTCGCGACCCCCAAGTTCGCGGCGCAGGCGATCAAGAAGAGCCATGAGATCGGCTGGGAGGCGGAGCGCTTTCTGTCGAACGTCTCGGTCTCGGTGGGCGCGGTGCTCAAGCCCGCGGGCTTCGAGGCCTCGAAGGGCGTGATCTCGGCCGCCTACCTCAAGGAGGCGACGGACCCGCAGTGGGCCGACGACCCCGCGATGAAGGAGTGGCGCGCGTTCATGGACGAGTGGTACCCCGACGGGGACCAGGCGTCCTCCTTCACGGTGTTCGGCTACGGCGTGGCCAAGACCATGGAGCACGTGCTGCAGGCGGCGGGCCCCGACGCGGACGCGCAGGCGATCCTGAAGGCCGCCACCTCGATGGATCACGTCGAGAACCCGATGCTGCTGCCCGGCATCACCATGACCACCGGCCCGAACGACTTCGCCCCGATCGAGGCGATGCAGCTCCAGCGCTTCAACGGCGAGACCTGGGAGCTGTTCGGGGACATCATCCACGCCGAGTCCTCCTGACCCGGCGGCGCCGAGGGCGCGGGCGCACGCGGCGACAAGACCGCGGCCCCGCGCAAGGCGCGCACAAGATCCCGCCCCCTCGACAGGGGGGCGGGGCGACAAGGGGCCCGGCCCGCTCGCGCCGGTCCGGGCTTCCAGACGTCCTGGGGAAGAAAAGATAAGGTTCGCTTACCCTAAGGTTTACGTAACGAAAAGCGCGAAGGGAGGTTCCGAATGTTCGGACGCAAGACTTGGATGGCGGCCGCAGCGGCGGCGGCGATGATCGCCGGCCCGGCGATCGCGGAAGACACGATCAAGGTCGGCAACACGATGCCGTATTCGGGCCCGGCCTCGGCCTACGGCACTATCGGCAAGACGATCGAAGCCTACATCAACAAGGTGAACGCCGAGGGCGGCGTGGCGGGCCGCAAGATCGAGTGGATCAGCTACGACGACGCCTATTCCCCGCCCAAGACGGTGGAGCAGGTCCGCCGCCTGGTCGAGCAGGACGAGGTCGACATCCTGTTCGCCACGCTCGGCACGCCCACCAACACGGCGATCCACAAGTACGTGAACGCCAAGAAGGTGCCGCACCTGTTCGTCTCCACCGGCGCGTCCAAGTGGAACGACCCCGAGAATTTCCCGATGACCACCGGCTGGCAGCCCAACTACCCGACCGAGGGCGCCATCTACGCCAAGTACATCATGGACAACATCGAGGATCCGAAGATCGCGATCCTCTACCAGAACGATGACTACGGCAAAGACTACCTCCACGGCATGAAGATGGGCCTCGGCGACAAGGCCGACAGCCTGATCGTGGCCGAGACCCCCTACGAGGTCGCCCAGCCCACCGTGGACTCCGAGGTCATCTCGCTGAAGTCGACGGGCGCCAACGTGTTCTTCATCGTGGCCACGCCGAAGTTCGCCGCCCAGGCGATCAAGAAGTCCGACGAGATCGGCTGGGAGGCCACGCGCTTCCTCAACAACGTCTCGGTCTCGGTCGGCGGCGTGCTGCAGCCGGCGGGCCTCGAGGCGTCGAAGGGCCTGATCTCGGCGGGCTACATGAAGGAGTCGACCGACCCGCAGTGGAAGGACGACGAAGAGATGGCCGAGTGGCGCAAGTTCATGGACGAGTGGTATCCCGACGGCGACCAGACCTCGTCCTTCACCACCTTCGGCTACGCCATCGCGATCACCCTGGTGAACGCGCTGGAGAAGGCGGGCCCCGACGCGGGGCGCGAGGAGATCATGAAGGCGGCCACCTCGCTGGACGTCCGCGTGCCGATCCTGCTGCCGGGCATCCAGGTCAAGACCTCGCCCACCGACTTCGCGCCGATCGAGGCGATGCAGCTGATGCGCTTCAACGGCGAGAGCTGGGAGTTCTTCGGCGAGGTCATCCACGCCGAGTCGAGCTGACCTGACGACGGCCGCCGCCCCGCGCGGGCGGCGGCCGACCGCCTCTCCGTCCCCCGCCAGGGGGGCGGGGCGGCGCACGACGACCGACCCTCCGCAAGCGGGAGGGACATCGACGGGGCCCGATCCGCAACCGCGCCGGATCGGGCCCCGTGGCGTCTGGGGGACCCGAAACTAAGGGTCGCGAACCCTAAGGCGACCGACCCAACCGGCGCGGATGGGAGGAAAGACCATGATGAACAGACGCACCCTGCTGGGCGTCGCCGCCGCGGCGCTCGCCTCGGCCGGGATCTCGGGCGCGGCGCTGGCCGCCGACGACGTGATCAAGGTGGGCAACACCAACCCCTACTCCGGCCCCGCCTCGGCCTACGGCCAGATCGGGCGCACCATCGAGGCCTACATCAAGAAGGTGAACGCCGAGGGCGGCGTGAACGGCCGCCAGATCGAGTGGATCAGCTACGACGACGGCTATTCGCCCCCCAAGACGGTCGAGCAGGTCCGCCGCCTGGTCGAGCAGGACGAGGTCGACCTGCTGATGGGCACCCTGGGCACGCCCACCAACACCGCGATCCACAAGTACGTGAACGCCAAGAAGGTCCCGCACCTGTTCGTGGCGACCGGCGCGTCGAAGTGGAACGACCCCGAGAACTTCCCCTGGACCTCGGGCTGGCAGCCCAACTATCCGACCGAGGGCGCGATCTACGCGCAGTGGATCCTCGACAACATCGAGAATCCCAAGATCGCCGTGCTCTACCAGAACGACGATTACGGCAAGGACTACCTCATGGGCCTCAAGCGCGGCCTGGCCGGGCGCGAGGACGTGATCGTCGCCGAGGCGCCCTACGAGGTGGCCCAGCCGACGGTGGACTCCGAGGTCATCAACCTCAAGGCCACCGGCGCCAACGTGTTCTTCATCGTGGCCACGCCCAAGTTCGCCGCCCAGGCGATCAAGAAGTCGGTCGAGATCGGCTGGGACGCCGAGCGCTTCCTCAACAACGTCTCCATCTCCGTGGGCTCGGTGCTGGAGCCGGCGGGGCTCGAGGCGTCCAAGGGCCTGATCTCCGCGGGCTACCTGATGGAGGTCGACGATCCCCAGTGGCAGGACCACCCGGAGGTCGCCGAGTGGCGGAAGTTCATGAACGAGTGGTATCCCGACGGGGACCAGACCTCGTCGTTCACCGTCTTCGGCTACGCCTCGGCGATCACCCTGGTCGAGACGCTGAAGCGCTGCGGCGACGACCTGAGCCGGGAGAACATCGTCAAGCAGGCCTCCTCCCTGAAGGACCTGCGGGTGCCGCTGCTGCTGCCGGGCATCACCATCAACACCTCCGAGACCGACCGCGCGCCCATCGAGGCGATGCAGCTGATGCGCTTCAACGGCGAGAGCTGGGAGCGCTTCGGCGAGGTGGTGCACGCCGAGTCCTCGTGACCTGACGCCCGCCGCCTGCCTTCGGCCCCCGGGCCGGGGGCGGGCGGGACCCGATGCCGCGGCCGCCCCCGCCCGGGGGCGGCCGTTTTCGTCCCGGCGCCCGCAAATCGCTGGATTTCGGCCTAGGCCTCGCCTGATCGAGCGTCACATTCCCCTGAGCCGAGATGCACGGAGCCCGACGATGTCCAGCGCCCACGCCCTCAGACCCGACGACCCGCCCGAGGCGGGCGGCGCGCCGCGCCGGCGCGCGGAGGAGACCTGCGTCATCCTCAACGCCGGCTCGGGACGCAAGCGGGCCGAGGAGCTCGCCGCCACGCTCGAGCGGGAGTTCGCCCGCTACGGCCTGCCGGCCCGCCTGAGGCTGATCCGCAAGGGCCGCGACCTGGAGCCCGCCGCGCGCGAGGCCGCCGACGAGGGCTTCGGCACCGTCGTCGCCGGCGGCGGCGACGGCACCATCAACGCGGTCGCCGGCGCCATCGCGGGCACCGGCGCGCGGCTGGGGGTGATCCCGCTGGGCACCTTCAACTACGTCGCCCGCAGCCTCGGCCTGCCCGAGACGCCGGAGGAGGCGGTGGGCGTGCTCGCCAACGGCGCCCCCCGGCCGCTGCCGCTGGGCGAGGTCAACGGGCGGGTGTTCCTCAACAACGCCTCGCTCGGCGCCTACGCCAAGATCCTGGAGACGCGCGAAAGCGTCTATCGCCGCTGGGGCCGCTCCCGCGTCGCGGCGCACTGGTCGGTGATCACCGCGCTGGCCGAGTTCCGCGCGCCGCTCGACGCCAAGGTGACCGTGGACGGGGATGTGCACCGGGTGCGCACGCCGCTCGCCTTCGTCGCCAACAACGCCTTCCAGCTCGAGGAGTTCGACTTCCACGAGGCGGCCGAGCGGGTGCGCGGCGGCGAGTTCGCCCTGTTCCTCGCCCCCGACCGCGAGGCCTTCGACCTGATCCGCTTCGCCGCCGCCCTGGGGCTGAAGGCCCTGAAGCCGGGGCGGGACTTCGAGATGCTCTACGGCAAGGACATCGAGGTCGCCACGCGCCGCAGCCGCCGGCTGGTCGCGCGCGACGGGGAGCGCGAGAAGATGCAGGCCCCCTTCCGTTTCCTGCGTCTGGACGACAAGCTGGAGGTGATCGCTCCGGCCGAGGGGACCTGACCGCCCGACATGCTCAGACTGGCCCATCTCTCCGACCTGCACTTCGGCAGGGTCCCCCCCCATGTCGCCGATCGCCTGCTGGAGGCGGTGACCCGCCTCGCGCCCGACGTGACGGTGATCACCGGCGATCTCACCCAGCGCTCCCGCTCCAGCCAGTGGCGCATGGCGCGCGCCTTCGTCGAGAAGCTGCCCGGCCCGGTGCTGTGCGTGCCCGGCAACCATGACGCGCCGCTGGAAAACGTGGCCCGCCGGCTGCTGAGCCCCTGGCGCCGCTACCGGCGCTACATCGCGCTGGACGTGGCGCCGACGCTGCGGATGGGCGGCGTGCGGGTGGTGGGCGCCAACAGCGCCAGCCGGGTGGAATGGCAGCGCGGCCGGCTCGATCCCGGCGACATGGCGCGCGCCTGCAAGGCGCTGGCCGAACCCCCGCGGGAGGACCTGACGGTCCTGGCCCTGCACCATCCGCTCGAACAGCTCCCCGACGATCCCAAGGCGCCGCTGCGCGACGCCGAGGACCATGCGATCCGCCTCGCCGAGGCGGGGGCGCAGGTGGTCCTGTGCGGGCACATGCACCGCTGGCGGGCGATGCCGATCCTCAACGGGCGGATGCTGCAGATCCAGGCGGGCACCTCGCTCAGCTCTCGCCTGCGGGGGGAGGAGAACGACTTCAACCTCCTGCGCCTCGCCCGCGACCGGGTGGAGATCGAGCGCCACGCCGTCACCGTCGAGGGCGAGGCCTTCGAGCGCTACGCCGAGACCGCCTTCCAGCGTCGCGACGGGATCTGGTCCGAGGCCGACTGAGGCCCTGCGGGGCCGGCGGAGCGGCGCTCGCGCGCCCTTCGGGCCGCGCCTCGCCCGCCCGCCGACCCCGTCGCCGAGACGCGCGCCGGCCTGGGACCGCTCCGCTGCAAGCGCCGGGCGGCGATGCGCCGGCGAGGATCCGGCTTTCCTCTTCAGCAAGTAGACGACCTTCGCAGCATCGTGGCGGGCGGGGCGGGAGGGTCATCGCATGGCCACCGCCTTCGGAGATCGGGTTGCGCCGCGCAGGCGGCGGTCAACTCGGCACATGTGGCGCGGGGCAGGGTGGGCGGCCGGCGCGTTCGCCATCGCTTTCGTGCAGCGAGCGCGCGCCGCCTGCCGGCACGAAGAAGCCGCCCGCGGGGGCGGGCGGCTCGTCGATGTCTCTCAAGCGGTCGTCGCCGCGGCGCGGACCGACCTTGCGCCTCAGGCGGCGCGGAGGTTGGCGGAGGCCGCGGTCTCCAGCGGCTCGGCGTCGAGCTCGGGCTTCGCCGTCGCCTCGGCGGTCGAGACCAGCTCCGAGTGCAGCGCGCGCACCGCGTCGTCGGCCTGCTCGGCCGGGACCAGCCACTGCACGTCGACCGCGCGGCCGTTGTCCTGCAGGGCCAGCACCTTGACCGCGGCGTCCTCCAGGGCCTGCAGGCCGCGGCGGGCGACCGAGAGCCCCTCGAGGTTGCGCCCGATCGCGGAGACCAGCGCCATCTTGCGGGCCCGCACGCGGGCGCCGGGGCAGGTCTCGGCCAGGTCCGCCTCGACGCGCTTCACCAGCTTCAGCGAGGCGTCCACGTAATGCGTGATCGTGTTGGCGTTCGAGCTCTTGGACACGATCCGCACCTTGTGGCGGGTCAGGCTCTCGAGGATGCGGGCGTCGTAGCCCTTCACCCCGACCATGTCCTGCTCGAACACCTCCAGCGCCAGCACGGGCAGGCCGGTGACCATCTCGACCCGGGTCTCGCCGCCGTACTCGGCGTCGATCAGGGTGCCGGGGTCCTCCGGCTCGAAGGCGTTGGTCACGCGCAGCGGAATGCCGGCCTGGCGCAGGGTCTTGGCGGCGCGGGGATGGATCGCCTCCATCCCGAGGTTGGAGAGCTGGTCGGCCACGTCGTAATTCGTGCGGCCCAGCTTCCTCACCTGGTCCTCGCCCACGACCTTGGGGTCGGCGGACGACAGGTGGAACTCCTTGTGCACGATCGCCTCGCGCGCGCGGGTGCGCGCGGCGATGCGGGAGAAGGTGACCTCGGAATAGCCGCGGTCGAACTCGCGCATCAGGCCCTCGCGGCACTGGGCGTAGCCGGTGACGATCGGCAGCTCGCGGGCGAGGTCGATGTCCTCGAAGCCGAGGTCGATGCGCGCGTCCAGCGAGGGATGCGTCTCGTCGCGCCAGCCGGTCAGGTCGACGAAGCGGGCGTTGACCCCGTGGCGGCGCAGGAGCGTGGCGGTGACGAAGGCGGAATGCGCCTCGCCCAGGCCCGACAGCAGCTCGCGCACCGTCAGCAGGTGGGTGTCGAGCTGGAAGTGCCCGTAGGAGCACAGGCGCTGCAGGTCGATCAGGACCGAGCGCGCGCCCTCCACCCGCTCGCGCACGAAGTCGTCGGCGGCGCGCAGGTCGGCCTTGTCGTCGAGGATCTCGTGGTGGGCGTCGGTCATCGCCTTCAGCACGCGGTTCAGACCGTCGGACCAGCCGTGGTCATGGTCCGCGTTGGAGAACAGCGCATAGACGCCGGGCTCGCCCGATTTCTTGTGCTCCAGCAGCAGGTTGGTGATGCCGGCATAGGCCGACACGACGAAGACCCGGTTGTAGAGCGCGTCCTCCTCGCGGTCGCCGATGAAAAGGCCGTCCAGCAGCTCGCAGGTGCGGCTCATGGACGTGCCGCCGATCTTCTCGACGGTATGCTCGCGCAGCGGGGCGTTATCGTTGCAGGTCACGGAAGTCCCTGTTTTTTGGGGTCGCCTGGGGCGGGTCGCGCCCGCCCGGGGTGGGGCGGACGCGGTCCCTTGGATCGCGCCCCGAGGGGGGCGCGAGGGTCGCCTCAGGCGGCCGACTCTTCCTCGGCCGAGGCATAGGAGCCATCTTCGCGATGGACCTCTTTCCCGGTCACGGGCGGGTTGAAGCAGCAGGCGAAGACGCATTCGGTCTTGCAGCGCAGCGTGTGCTTGTCGTGCAGGTTCAGCGCGTACATCACGCCCGGCTTGATCTCGTGCACCTCGCCGGTGGCCAGGTCCTCGATCGAACCCTCGCCGGAGATGCAGTAGACGCTCTCGAAGTGGTTCTTGTAGTGGAACGTATGCTCCGAACCGGCCTCGATGATGGTGATGTGGAAGCTGAAGCCCATCTTGTCGTCGGCCAGCAGCAGCCGGATCGAGCGCCACTGCTCGGCGGCGGCCTCGCGCTCGGTGCCGATGGCTTTGTTCAGGTCACGAACGATCATTGCGTCGGAACTCCTTATTCGGCGGCCAGCTTCGTGGCGCCGCCCGACACGCGGGCGGCCACGGCGGCCTCGAGGATGTCGAGCCCCTGGGTCAGGGTCTCGCGTTCGATGGTCAGCGGGCAGAGCACCTTGACGACTTCGTCATGGGCGCCCGAGGTCTCGATGATCAGGCCCCGCTCGAAGCAGTCGGCGCAGATCTCGCCCGCCAGCTCGCCCGAGCCGACGTCCACGCCCTGCATCATGCCCCGGCCCTTCACGCGGGCCTCGGGGATCATGCCGGCGATGGCCGACAGGCGATGGTTCAGCATCTCGGACTTCGCCTTGATCTCGTTCGAGAAGGCGTCGTCGGCCCAGAACTTCTCCAGCGCGACCCGCGCCGTGATGAAGGCGTGGGTGTTGCCGCGGAAGGTGCCGTTGTGCTCGGCGGGCTTCCACACGTCCAGCTCCGGCTTCAGCAGCAGCGCCGCGAAGGGCAGGCCGAAGCCCGAGAGCGACTTGGCCAGCGGGATCATGTCCGGCTCGACGCCCATCTCCTCGAAGGAGAAGAACGTGCCGGTGCGCCCGCAGCCCGCCTGGATGTCGTCCAGGATCAGCAGGATGCCGTGCTTCTTGGCGAGACGGTCGAGACCGCGCAGCCACTCGGCCGACACCGCGTTCAGGCCGCCCTCGCCCTGCACCGGCTCCAGCAGGAACGCGGCCGGGTGGTCGAGGCCCGAGGACGGGTTCTCCAGCATCGCCTCGATCTGGCCGAGCGTGTCGACGCCCTCGCCGAAGGCGCCCTCGTAGGGCAGGCGGGTGACGCCCGACAGGGCCATGCCCGCGCCGTTGCGCTTGCCGGCGTTGCCGGTCGCGGCCAGGGCGCCCAGGGTCATGCCGTGGAAGCCGTTGGTGAAGGCGACGATGTTCTCGCGCCCCGTGGTCTTGCGGGCCAGCTTCATCGCGGCCTCGACCGCGTTGGTGCCGGTGGGGCCCACCATCATCACCTTGTGGTCCATGCCGCGGGGCTTGAGGATCAGGCGCTCGAACGTCTCGAGGAACGCCTGCTTGGGCCCGGTGTGGAAGTCGAGCGCGTGACCGATGCCGTCGCCGGCCAGGTGCTCGACCAGCGCCTGCTTCATGTCCGGGTCGTTGTGCCCGTAGTTCAGCGAGGAGCAGCCGGCGAGAAAGTCGATGTACTCGCGGCCCTGGGCGTCGGTCATGTGCGCGTTGCGCGCCGACACGAAGGACGTGGGGAACGAGCGGCAGTAGCTGCGCGCCTCGGACTCGCGGCGCTCATAGATGGCGAAGTCGGCCGTATGTTCGGTCGAGGTCATGGGAGAACCTCCCTTATCTGTCTATGGTCTGGTGCGGGGCCCTTCCGGAGCCCGCGCGATCGGTGAGGACGTCGCGGGCTCCGGTCGGTCTCCAGGGCTCAGGCGGCGGCGGCCGCGAGCGCCCCGAACGGGCCGATGGTGACCATGTATTCCGTGTCGTGACGGCCCTCGAAGTGGTCGTCGCGGGTGAAGTGGGGCGCGCGGCTGAGGCCCGCGTCCTGGCGGTCGGCGAAGCGGCGGAACAGCGCCCAGCTCGCGTCGTTCGACCGCGTGATGGTGGTCTTCAGACGGCGGACGTCCTTGCAGACCTCGCGGTCCAGGATCTCGTCCAGCATCTTGCCGGCCAGCCCCATGCCGCGGGCGTTCTCGGACACGGCCACCTGCCAAACGAAGAGCGTGTCGGGCTCCGCAGGCGGGATGTAGGCCGAGATCCAGCCCAGCGCCTCGCCGTCCCGCTCCGCCAGCACGCAGGTGTCGGCGAAATGATCGCACTGCAACAGGTTGCAGTAGAGCGAGTTGCGGTCGAGCGGCTCGCAGTTCCGGATCAGGTCCCACACGGCCGCGCCATCCTCGGCGGTGGGCTCGCGGAGAGTCGGAAGGTCGGTCTGGAGGGCGTCTCGGGGCATGCGTCCATCGTTTTTTGCTTCGGTTGATGGAGAACATACGTTGGACCCCAGAAATTTCAACCCCGAAGGACTTTTTACGCATCCGGGCGGCGGGTGCGGAATCGACATAGCAAAAACAGTAGCTTATGCGATTTCAGGATGCATATTTTCGCGCCAGTAAACTTCATTTCTCGAATTTATTTCGCCTCAATGGGGTGGAAATCCTTCGGCGCCTGAACGAAATTGACGGCATGGCTTTAAACGCACGATCCTTCGAATATGATGCGGCGAGAACGCTTGCCGCGGCTTCGCTGCCGCCTGCCCGAGGAACCGGCCCCACCATGCAGGACCGCGTGAAGTCTTCGCTTGTCGCGCTGCGGCGCATCCTTCGCGCGACCGAGGGCTCGGCCCGGGCGCTGGCGCGCGAGACCGGCCTGACCACGCCGCAGCTCATGGTGCTCGACCACCTCGCCGAGCGGGCGGAGGCGACGCCCAAGACCATCGCGCAGTCCGTCGGCGTGGCCCAGGCCACCGCCACGGCGCTGATCGAGAAGCTTGAGGCGCGCGGCTTCGTCCGCCGCCGTCGCGGCGAGACCGACCGCCGCCAGTTCTGGCTGTCGCTGACGCCCGAGGGGCAGGCCGCGCTCGACGCCGCCCCCGACCCGCTGCAGTCGCGCTTCGCCGAGAAGTTCGACCGGCTGGCGGACTGGGAGCAGTCGATGCTCGTCGCCTCGCTCGAACGGGTGGCCGCGCTGATGGAGGCGGCCGACGAATCCGCCGCCTCCGACGTGGCCCCGCTGCTGCACGCGGGCGAGGTCACCGAGCCCCATCACGAGGCCCGCGCCGAGCGCCGGAGCACCTCCAGCCGCAACTGAGCGCCTCCCCGCCGGGCCCGGTCCCGGCGCGGCGGCGCTAGAGCGGCGGCAGGCGCGGCGCGCCGGCCGCGTGCTGCGCGCGGAGTTCCGCCAGCGCCAGGCCGGCGGCCTGCGGGTCGCGGGCCTTCGCCGCCGCTTCCAGCGCGTTCAGCAGCCCGCCCAGCCCGGGAAAGCCCAGCAGCTGCGCGTGCCCCGCGGCCGAATGCGCGCGCCGCGCGAGGCCGACCCAGTCGTCCGCGAGCCCCGTCTCCGCCTCTGCGGGAGGCCGGTCGGGCACGGGCAGGGCGCGCGCGCCGGGCCCGGCGAGCGCCGCGATCTCGGCCCGCAGCCCCGCCACGTGGGCGCCCAGCCGGTCGGGATCCATCACCGACAGCAGGTCCGACAGGCGGTCGGGGTCGATGGCCTCCGGCATCATGGCAGCGGTCACGGCAGCGCCTCCTCCGCGTCGGGGCGGGTCTCGTGCGGGGCCTCCGCGTCCGGGCGGCCGCGATTCTCGTGCAGGATCGCGGCGATGCGCTCGGGCGCGAGGGGCTTCTTGAGGATGTGATCGATGCCCTGGGCGCGGAC
Source organism: Albimonas marina (assembly GCF_029223255.1). Lineage (GTDB taxonomy): Bacteria > Pseudomonadota > Alphaproteobacteria > Rhodobacterales > Rhodobacteraceae > Albimonas. Next base: position 726,069 of record NZ_JARHUC010000002.1, on the reverse strand, counting down.
CTCGGCCTTCACCTCCTCGTCCGCATAGGCGGTCAGGGCCACGATCAGGCTGTCGCGCGATCCGCCCGGCGCGGCGCGCAGGGCCCGGGCCACGTCGGCGCCGGTCCCGTCGGGAAGCTGAAGGTCCAGCAGCACCAGGTCGTAGGCGCGCGCCGCGCCCGCGGCCGAGGCCGTGGCGACGCTGTCGGCATGGTCGGCCGCGAAGCCCGCCCGCGAGAGCTGGGCCAGCGTCACTTCTGAAAGCAACGGATCGTCCTCCACCAGCAGGACCGAGACGCCGCGCCCGTCCAGCGTCGCGGCCGAGGCGCGCGGACGCGGCGCGGGCCGCCGCGCCGGCTCGAGCCGGGCCGCGAACCAGAACACCGAGCCGCCGCCCGGTCGCGGGCGATGGTCGATCTCCCCGCCCATCCCCGCCAGGATCCGCCGGCAGATCGCCAGCCCCAGCCCCAGGCCGCGGGTGGCGGTGCGCCGCTCGGCCGAGGGGCTGCGCCCGGGCGCGGCGGCGGGCGGGGCGAGCAGGGGCGCGGGCGGGGACCAGGCGCCGGCCGCCCGCTCCCCCGTCCCGCGCTCGCCCGCGGGGCGGCGCGCGGCGCCCCAGTGCTGGCGGAACGGCTCGAAGATCAGGGCGCGCGCCTCGGGCGGCACGCCGGGGCCGCTGTCCTCGACCTCGACCATCAGGCGCCGGCGGCCGTCGGGCTCCGGGTCCGAGAGGAAGGCGCGCAGGGCGACATGGCCATGGCGGGTGAATTTCAGCGCGTTGGTCAGCAGGTTCTCGGCCACCTGGCGCAGCCGCACCCGGTCGGCGCGCACCCAGGCGCCGCGCAGGGCGCCCAACTCGGCCCGGAACGCCAGTCCGCGGGCCTGCGCGCGCGGCGCGGTGGCCTGGCAGACCGCCTCGAACAGGTCGTGAAGGTCGAAGTCCTGCGGCCGCCCCTCCAGCGTGCCGCCGCTGACGGCGGCGAATTCGAAGACGTCCTCGGACATCGTGGCGATCACCTCGGCCGCCTGGGTGGCGTTCGAGAGATGCTTGCGCAGCCCGGTCTCGTCCTTGTCCTCGTCCTCCGCCGGGGCGCCCTCGGCCGAGGCCTCCGCCGCGAGGTCGAGCGCGCCGACGAGGGCGGCGATGGGGGTGCGCAGCTCGTGCCCGATCACCGCCAGCATCTCCGAGCGTTCGGCCGACAGCGCCTCGGCCTTGTCGCGGGCGGCGACGAGGTCGGTCACGTCGGCGACCGTGATCACGTAGCCGCCCCCCGTCGGCCGCCCGCTTTCCACCAGCAGCTTGCGCCCGTCCGCGCGCACCTGCAGGCGCCGGTCGCGGAAGCGGCCCAGCGTCGAGGCGGCGGGCACCGGCGCGTAGGGCGCGGCCTCGGCCGCGATCCAGGCCTCGGGGTCGGCCCGCGCCTCGGGCGCGTGGGGGGCGACGGCGGCGAAATGCTCGCGCGCGGTGCGTCCCGCGGCCCAGGGAATGCCCGCGACCGCGTGCAGGGCGCGGAACTCGTCGTTGCAGGTCGCCAGGCGCCCGGTCTCGTCGAAGAAGGCGATGGCGTTGGACGAGGCGCCCAGCGCCGCGTCGAACTGCGCCCGCGCCGCCAGCAGCCGCCGCGCGAGGCGGAGGACGAAGCGCAGCGCCAGCGCGGCGGCCAGGCCCGTGCCCAGCGCCAGCGCGGCGAAGCGGATCTGCTGGCGGCGCTGACGCTCGCGCAGCTCCCCCAGCGCCTGGAACAGCTGCGGGCGCAGGCGCAGCTCGTCGTCGTAGACGGCGCGGCCCATGCGGCGCAGCGGCTCGACCCAGGCGTGGACGAAGTCCACCATCGCGCCCAGCGCGGCCTCGGTCGAGGGATAGGGATCGGCGGGCGGCGGCGCCCCGGGGGCGAGGCCCAGCCGCGCGTCCAGCGTGCGCAGCGCCTCGATCATCGCGTCGAGATGGGTGATGTGCGCCGCCCCGTCGCGGGCGACCCGGGCGCGGGAGGTGAAGCTCTCGGTCGTCAGCAGGTCCAGCCGGCTCCACATGATGTCGTATTGCAGCGCGACGTCGTCGGGGATCGCCGGCGCGCCCGGCACGGCGACGGGCGGCGACGCGCCGTCCCGGTCCTGCCGGGCGACGAAGTCGGACAGGCGCAGCATCTCGATCTCCGCCTGGTGGGCCAGCCAGGAGACCGCGCCCTCGACGATGGCGGCGCGGCTCTCCTCCAGCTCCCGCGTGGCGCGGAAATCGACGCTGGCCTGCCAGACCATGACCCCGAAGATCGCGACGGCGGCCGTCGCGATCGAGGCCGGCAGGACATCCAGCCAGCGCCTAGCGCGGGCCGAATTCGATCGCATTGACCTGCCAGATCCACATGTGGGTGTTGTCGGTGGCGGCGAGCTCGGGGCGCGCCTCCGACGGGAACACCAGCCAGATCGGACCCTTGTCGCGCACCGACATGGTGCGCCCGTCCATCTTCAGCGCCAGCACCCCGCCGTCGCGGATCACCTGCGCCGCGTCGAGCGTGATCTGGTAGGCGTTCAGCGCGATCAGGGCGACGGGCCCCTCGCTCACGCCCACGCGGGCGGCGAGGTCGGCGAAGGGCACGCCCTCGAACACCACCACGCCCTCGGTCCACGGCGTCACCGCGCGCACCTCCTGCTGGGGCATGGCGGCGAGGTCGGACATGGCGATGGACTGCACCTGCGCCTCGCGCCCCGCGGGGCGCACGGTGACGCTGAGGTCCAGCGAGGAGGCCGCGGCCGGCGGCGAGGCCAGGGCGGCGACGGCGGCGACGGCGATCACGCCGGCGGGCGCCGCGACGAGCGTCGCCCAGGCGGCGAGCCGGGCGGCGGCGGCGGAGAGGAGGGCGGGCAGGGGACCTGTCATCGGCGAGGGCTCCGGGGCTCGACAGCGGACGCGGGGTCGCGGACGGCCCGCCCCGCGAGGGGGAGCGCGCCGCCGGCCTGCGTCTTCTGCGCCGGAATCCTCTAAGGCTTGGTTACGGGGCCGCGGCTCAGGCCCCCGTCCGCCGCCCCTGCCGCAGACGCCCCACCACGCCCGAGGGGAAGAAGTAGATCGAGGCGATGAACAAGAGCCCCAGCCACAGCAGCCAGCGGTCGGGGTTCAGCAGGTCGGGGACCAGCGGCAGGGCCTCGGTCGCCTCGGCCGCGCCCTTCATCAGCGCCTGCAGGTAGTTCTGCGCCAGCACCAGCAGCGTCGCCCCGATGGCCGCGCCGTAGAGCGTGCCCATCCCCCCGATCACCACCATCAGCAGCACGTCGATCATGATCTCGAAGCCCATCGCCGTGCCGGGGCCGACGTAGCGCAGCCAGATCGCGAACAGCGACCCCGCCAGCGCCGCGCAGGCGGCCGAGAGGCAGGTGGCGAGCGTGCGGAAAGCCACCACCTGGTAGCCGATCGCCTCCGCGCGGAAGTCGTTCTCCCGGATCGCCTGCAGCACCCGGCCGAAGGGGGAGTTCACCACCCGCAGGAGCACCAGGAAGATCGCCAGGCTGCCGCCGAAAACCAGGTAGTAGTTCAACAGCTTGCCGTTCAGGCTGACGCCCAGCAGCTTGCCGTCGGCGAACTTGAAGGCGGGCGTCAGCTCCCGCGGGATCGAGAAGCTGAGGCCGTCCTCGCCCCCGGTGATCGAGCTCAGCTGGCTGACCAGCACCGCCACCGCCGAGGCGACCGCGAGCGTGATCATCGCGAAGAAGATCGCCCGGACCCGCAACGAGAACAGCCCGATCACCAGCGCCACCGCCGCCGCCAGCAGCGCGCCCGCGACGGCGCCCACGACCACGGGCAGGAAGCCGCGCTCCATGTTCTCGCAGGCCAGCGCCACGCCGTAGGCGCCCATGCCGAAGAACATCGTGTGGGCGAAGCTGACGATGCCCGCGTAGCCCAGCATCAGGTCGTAGCTCGCCGCCAGCGCGATGAAGACCGAGATGCGGGCCGCCGTCTCCAGGCTGCGCGTGCCCGGGAACAGGAACGGCGCGAAGGCGAGGCAGAGGAAGATGACCAGCAGCACCAGCGACAGCGCGCGGGAGCGGGGCATGTCCCCCGAGAGGATCCGGGTCAGCATCACGCCCTCACTTCGCCTTGACCACGGGGGTCATCCCCTGCGGCCGCCACATCAGGATCGCGGCCATCAGCCCGATGTTCGAGATCAGCGCCGCCTTGGGCGCCAGGAACGCCACGTAGTTCTGCAGGAGCCCCACCATCAGGGCGGCGATGAAGCAGCCCTCGACCGAGCCGAGCCCCCCGATGATGATCACGATGAACACGAGGATCATCGTCTCCTGCCCCATGTGGGCGGTGATCACCTGCTCGTAGAGGCCCCACATCACGCCTCCGAGCCCGGCGAGCGCGGAGCCCGCGATGAAGACGCCGATGAACACCCGCTCGATCCGGTAACCCAGCGCCTGCACCATCTCGCCGTTCTCGACGCCCGCGCGCACGATCAGGCCGATGCGGGTGCGCTTCAGGGTCAGGCGCAGGGCGAGGAAGACGATCAGGCCCAGCGCGACGGCGACGAGCCGGTATTTCTCCAGCGCCGCGCCCGCGAAGGTGATCGCGCCCTGGAAGGCGGCGGGACGCTCGATGAAGATCTCGACGGGGCCCCAGAGGACGTAGATCAGCTGCTCGACCACGATCAGCCCGCCCATGGTCACCAGGATCTGCTTGAGGTGGGCGCCGTAGACGGGACGCACGATGACCCGCTCGAACGCGTAGCCCATCACGCCCGTCGCCAGCATCGCGCAGGCCACCGCCAGCAGGATCGCGAAGCCGTTCAGCCAGATCGAGGCCTCGGCCGTCATCCCCGGCATCAGCATCAGCGCGGTGACGCCGACGAAGGCGCCGACGGAGACGAACGCGCCGTGGCCGAAGTTGATGACGTCCATCAGGCCGAACACGAGGGTCATGCCGGCGGCCATGGTGAAGATCATCATGCCCATGGCGAGGCCGGAGACGGTCAGCGTCAGCCAGGAGGAGTTCTGGTCGATCGCCAGCCACCCCAGCGCCGCCAGCGCCAGCAGCAGCAGCACCGGCGCGTGGGGCGACAGGCGGTCGCCGAGCGAGACCTTGGAGAAGGTCGGCCGGTGTTCGGGCGCGAGCTCGGTCATCAATGGCCCCCTTCCATGCTGAGACCCATCAGCTTCTCCTGCAGGGCGGCGTCGGCGGCGAGCGTGGCCATCGCGCCGGTCCACACGATCCTGCCGTCGTCCATCACCGCCACGTGGTCGCCGAGCGCGCGGGCCATCGAGAAATTCTGCTCCACCAGCAGGATCGTGGCGCCGGCGGCCTTCAGGTCCTTCAGCGCCTTCACCAGCGTTCCCACGATCGCCGGCGCCAGCCCCTTGGACGGCTCGTCGATCAGGTAGAGGCGGCGCTCCTCGCACACCGCCCGGGCGACCGAAAGCATCTGCTTCTGCCCGCCCGAGAGATTGCCCGCCGGCAGCTTCCAGAAGGTCTTCAGCGGCGGGAAGACCGAGAAGATCCAGTCGAGCCGCGCGCGGTCCAGCGGGCCCGAGACGGCGGCGAGCACCATGTTCTCCTCGACCGTCAGGTCGGAGAAGACGCCCATGTTCTCGGGCACCAGCGCCACGCCCGCGCGGGCGATCACCGGGGTGGGCAGGGCGGCGATGTCCCGCCCCTCCAGCAGGATGCGCCCCTGCCGCGCCCGCCACAGGCCCATGATGGTGCGCAGCGTGGTGGTCTTGCCGGCGCCGTTGCGGCCCAGCAGCATGGTCACCTCGCCGGCGGGGACCTCGAAGTCGACGCCTTGGAGGATGTGGTACTGCTCGATGTCGGTGTAGACGCCCTCGAGGCGCAGCAGGGCCTCAGACATCGGCGATCTCCTTGCCGAGATACGCCTCCTGCACGACGGCCGAGGCCATGACCTCCGCCGGCTCCCCGTCCGCGGCGAGCGCGCCGTTGTGCAGGACGATGATGCGGTCGGCGAGCGTGCGGATCACGTCCATCTTGTGCTCGACCAGCAGGATGGCGTGGCCGCCTTCCGCCTTCAGGTCGGCGATCAGGTCGAGCACCACCGGCGCCTCGTCCATCGACATGCCGGCGGTGGGCTCGTCGAACATGTAGACCCGGGGCTGGAGGGCGATCAGCAGCGCCACCTCCAGCTTGCGCTGGTCGCCGTGCGACAGCGCCGAGACGGTCTGGTCGGCGAGCCGGGTCAGCCGCACCCGCTCCAGCGCATGATCCGCGGCCTCGATCAGCTCGGCATGGCGGGAGGCCATCGAGAACAGGTCGAACCCCTTGCGCGCCTTGGACTGGGCGACCAGCCGCACGTTCTCGCGCACCGTGAGGGAGGGGAACAGGTTGGTCAGCTGGAAGGCCCGCCCGAGGCCGAGGTGCGTGCGCGTCGAGGCGGAGGCGCGGGTGACGTCCCGCCCCTCCAGCAGCACCTGGCCCTCGGTCGCGGGAAGCTGGCCGGAGATCAGGTTGAAATAGGTGGTCTTGCCGGCGCCGTTGGGGCCGACGATGGCGGTCAGCTCGCCGGCGCCGAAGGCGCAGGAGACGTGGTCCACCGCCACGTGCCCGCCGAAGCGGATCGTCAGGTCCTTCGTCTCGAGGACGGGATCGGTCACGGCAAGCTCCGACGTGAGAGGTCTGCGAGGGATCGGCCCGCCCCGGAGCGCGACGCCGGAGGCCGGGTGGCGGCGGTCCCGCCGGGGCGGGCGGGGCGGCGGGATCGCCTCCGCCCCGCGGCGGCGGCGACTCCGGCGAGCGGTCCCCGCCAGCTTGGGCGTCCCGCATCGGAGGCCGGGGACGGAGGCTCGTCGCGCCCCCTCCCCGCGCCTCGGCCCCGCGGACGTCGCCCGGGGGCGGGCCGCGGGAGGCCCCGGGTCAGGCCCGGGGCGCCCGTGGGGCGGCCGGCGCGAGAAAGCGCCGGGGCCTCAGTTGCGGATCGGGATGTCCATGTCCTCGATCTTGAGCTCCTTCACGAGCTCGGGGATCGCCCATTCGACGTTCGGGTCCACCTTGATCTTGAAGTGGTACATGGACTGCAGCGCCTGGTGATCCTCCTTGCGGAAGGTCATCGTGCCCTTGGGCGTCTCCCAGCTCATGCCTTCCATGGCCGCGATCAGGTCCTCGGTGTCCGTGCCGCCGGCCTTCTTGATCGCCTCGACCACCGCGAGCCCCGCGGCCATGCCGCCGGCGGTGAAGAAGTCGGGCGGGCTCCCGAAGCGGGACTGATGCTCGCTCACCAGCCAGTCGTTGATCGGGTTCTTGGGGATCTCGTAGTAGTAATACGTCGCCCCCTCCATGCCCGGGAACTCCTTGTAGGCGGGCATGGCGGCCAGGATGTTGCCGCCCGTGGCGATCTCGATCCCGAAGCGGGAGGGGTCCATGGCGTTGACCTTGGACATCGGGTTGCCGCCGCCGGCCCAGATCACGAACAGCTTCTTCTCGCCGTCCAGATCCTTCATCGCGTTGAAGATCCGCTCGGCCGCCGCGGTGAAGTCGGTGGTGTCGGTGGGCACGTATTCCTCGTGCACCAGCTCCGCCCCGGTGTTCGCCAGCGCCTCCTTGAACGCCGCCACCCCGTCGCGGCCGAAGGCGTAGTCCTGGGCGAGGGTGGCGATCTTGGTCCCCTCCTTGCCCAGCGCCACAGCGTTCGAGATCGCGTCCTGCGAGCTGTTGCGCCCGGTTCGGAAGATGAAGCGGTTCCAGTTCTCGCCGGTGATCGAGTCCGCCACCGCCGGCTCGACGATCAGGATCTTCTCGTATTCCTGCGCGACCGGCAGCATCGCCAGCGCCACGCCCGAGGACACGGGCCCGACCGCGATGTCCACCTCGTCGTCGCCATAGGCCTCGGCCAGCAGGGCCTTGCCCTGGTCGGGCTTGAGCTGGGTGTCCTTCTCGATCACGACGATCTTCTCGCCGTCGATCTCCATGGTGCCGCCGGTGGCGTATTCCAGCCCCATCATCAGCCCGGTGTGGGACTGCTTGGCATAGGCCTCCAGCGGGCCGGTCTTGCCGTAGACATGGGCGATCTTGATCTCGGCCGAGGCGGTCCCGGCGGCGAGCGCCGCAAGGGATGCGGCCGCCGCGAGGCGGGCGATGAGCTTCATGGTCGAATTCCTCCCTGAACGCGCGGGGCCGGCGAAACCCTCCCGTGCCGGCCTCCGACGCGCGAAATTGCGCTGTGGAAAGGACGCTAGGGGGCGCGCGACGCGGTCGTCAAGTTGCCGCAGGCCGGGCGCCGCCACGGAATTGACCGCCGATCAGCAATTTTATGTCGCGGGCGTTTCGGCTCGTGAACTCGCCCTGAACAGGCGCGGGGCGCCGAGGGCCGCTGCGGCAGGCCTCGCGCCGGCTCCGGCAATCCGAGTTTTTTCATCGGGGAATCGCGTCGCCCCCTTTTCCTGAGCGTTTCGCTCGGCTAATCAGCGGGGAGAGCCCATCCCCGACCGCCCCCCGGTCCCCGCTTGCAGGAGGCGCCTCATGTCCGCCCGTCGCAGCCCGTCCGCCCGCCCCGTCCGCTCCCGTCTCGCCGCGCTGGCGATGGCCGCCGCGCCGCTCGCGCTGCTGGCCGCCGCCCCCGCCCAGGCGATGGAGAAGACCGAGGTGCTGGCGACCTACGCCGACCTCGCCCGCGCCGGCTACGAGGACAGCCTCGCCAACGCCAAACGCCTCCAGGCCGCGGTCCAGGCGCTGGTCGAGGGCGCCTCGGCCGAGACGCTCGCCGCCGCGAAGGCCGCCTGGCTGCAGGCCCGCGTGCCCTACCAGCAGACCGAGGCGTTCCGCTTCGGCAACCCGGTCGTCGACGACTGGGAGGGCAAGGTGAACGCCTGGCCGCTGGACGAGGGGCTGATCGACTACGTCGAGGGCGGCGGCGCCACGGACGAGAACCCCTATGCCGGCGTCAACGTCGTCGCCAACCCGCGCTTCCAGCTGGGCGGCGCCGAGATCGACGCCACGACCATCACGCCCGAGCTGCTGGCCGAGACCCTGCACGAGGCCGACGGCATCGAGGCGAACGTGGCCACCGGCTACCACGCCATCGAGTTCCTGCTGTGGGGCCAGGACCTGAACGGAACCGACCACGGCGCCGGCGCGCGCCCGTGGACCGACTACGCCCAGGGCGAGGACTGCACCGGCGGGAACTGCGACCGCCGCGCCGCGTACCTGAGCGCCGCGACCGCGCTGCTGGTCTCCGACCTCGAATACATCGTCGGCGCCTGGGGCGACGCGGGCGAGGCGCGCCAGGCCCTGATGGCCGACCCCGACGCCGGCGTCACCGCCATCCTGACCGGCATGGGCAGCCTCTCCTACGGCGAGCAGGCGGGCGAGCGCATGAAGCTGGGCCTGATGCTCAACGACCCGGAGGAGGAGCACGACTGCTTCTCCGACAACACCCACAACTCGCACTTCTACGACGGCATCGGCGTGCGCAACGTCTACACCGGCCGCTACGTGCGGGTGGACGGCTCGATCGTCGAGGGGCCCTCGGTCTCCGACCTGGTGGCCGAGACCGACCCCGAGACCGACGCCGCGGTGCGCGAGGCGCTGGACCGCTCGGTCCAGGCGCTGGGCGAGATCAAGATCGCGGCCGAGGGCGGCTTCTCCTACGACCAGATGCTCGCCCGCGGCTCGAAGGCGGGCGAGGCGCTGATCCTGGGCGCCGTCGACGCCCTGGTCGAGCAGACCCGCGCCGTCGAGCGTGCGGTGGCCGCGCTGGAGCTCCAGCCCATCGCCTTCGAGGGCTCCGACAGCCTCGACAACCCCACCGCCGTCTTCCAGTGACGTCACGCCTTGCGAAAGGCGAAATGATATAACATAACAAAATCCGCCCGGGCCGCGCGCCCGGGCCGCCAGCCGGGACGTCCTCTCCACCACGGGAGGACGCGTCGCGGCCAGCCAGGTCGTTCCGCATCCGCGGGGCGGCCTTTTTTTTCTCGCCCGCGTCCTCCCCGCGGGCGGTCCTTCGAGGAGTCCGAGAATGATCCCGACCCAGTCGCGGGCGCGCGGCGCCGTCCTGTCCGGCGCCGCCGCCCTGGCCGCCACGCTCGCCGCCGCCCCCGCCGCCGCCCAGGTCGCCCCCCGCCTGGAGTGGGAAGCGCTGGGCGAGCTGCAGATGGACGCCACCGTCGCCTCGACCGACGACGCGGCCGAGCTGACCGACGTCTACACCACGCTCGAAGGCGGCGCGGTCCTGCACCTGACCGACTGGGCGCGCCTCGCCGGCCACGTCACCTTCGAGCCGGTGCTCGACCCCACGAACGACCGCTTCTTCGGGGACGAGGGCCTGTATCTCGACGAGCTGTTCGTGGAGGTCGACGCGCTCGGCGCCAGCTTCCGGGGCGGCAAGATCCATCCCGACTTCGGCTTCGCCTGGGACCTCGCGCCCGGCATCTACGGAACCGACTTCGCCGAGGACTACGAGGTCGCCGAGCAGATCGGCTTCGGCGCCTCCGTGCCGCTGGCGGGCTTCCCGGGCGGGGAGGCGGTGCTGACCGGCTCGCTGTTCTTCGCCGACACCACCGTCCTGTCCGAGAGCCTGATCACGAACCGCGGCCGCACGCGCCTGTCCGACGGCGGCGCCGGCAACACCGAGAGCCTGGAGAGCTTCGCGGTCGCCCTGACCGGCGGCGCGGGCGAGGGAACCTCCTGGTCGCTGGGCCTGCGCCGGCTGGCGGCCGGGCGGGGCGATCCGAACGACGAGTGGGGCTTCGTCGCCGGCGTCCTGCATGAGGCGCCGCTGACAGATGAGATCACCGGCGTGCTGACGGGCGAGGGCGCGTTCTTCTCCAACGCCGGCGGCGGCGTGGACGACGCGCGCTACCTGACCGTGGGCGGCGGCCTGGTCCGGGGCGACTGGGGCGTGTCCCTGACCTACGCGCTGCGCGACGTCGACCGCGCGCCTGTCGACCACCTCGGCACGGTCAGCGTCGACTATGCGCTGAGCGAGGCGGCCTCCGTCTCCGCCGCCTACCGGCTGGGCCGCGAGGGGGGAGAGACCTCCCACACCATCGGCCTGCTGCTGACCACCGAGTTCGGCGGCGAGATCTGATCGCGGCGCCCTCCGGCGTGGGCGCCCTGCGCGCCCGCGCCCCTCAGAACCGCCAGCGCGCCCCGGCGAAGAGGGCGTGGCCGTCCTCGTAGTCGGCCGAACTGTCGGCGTAGCGGAAGGCCCGCCAGGTCCCCCACAGCTCGACCCGCGCGGCGTCGATCTTCTGCACCACCGCCAGCCCGACCGAGCGGCTGGACGACGAGGCGATCCCCGCCGCCAGGTCGAGCACCGGATCCCGCGCCGCGTAGAGGTCGACCGAGAAGGCCGTCTCCCCCCAAGGCGCCAGCTTCGGGCGCCGCACCCCCAGCTTGGCGTAGAGGATGCGGGAGCTGGTGTCGTCCTCCGCCCCCGCCGCGAGCGTCAGGTTCAGCCCCGTCGGCACGTGCAGGACCGAGCCCGACCCCGCCAGGATCTGCGTGCCGCCGACCTGCCCGTGGTAGCCGCCCCCCGCGCTCAGCCAGTAATGGCCCTGCTTGCGCTCGAACCGCAGGGCGAGGTCGAGCAGCGCCTTCTCCCGCTCCGCCGCCGAGTCGCTCAGCAGGTTGTGCCCGTAGGAGACCGAGGCCGTGATCGCCTTCGCGATCGGCGGCGTGTCGTATCGCAGCCGCGCCCGCCGGGCGCCGTCGAAGCTTGCGAAGGCGTCGGTCACGCGGATCCCGCTCAGGCCCCCGCCGCCGGCGGGCGAGAGCCGCAGGAACTGCCCCGCGGCCGAGGCGCCGATGCTGGAATAGGCCGCAACCGAGGTCTCGGAGAAGTCGATCTCGGTGATCCCGTCGCTCGCCATCGAGCCCTGGCCCAGGCTCAGCTTGCCCAGCACGGGGCGGGAGACGGCGAGCTCCAGCTTGCGGATGTTGTTGCGGCTCAGCTCGAAATCGTCGCGCGAGGGCCGCGGTTCGCTCTGCGAGGCGCGGTCGGACGAATAGGGCGAATAGCCCGCCTCGAAGACCCCCTCCCAAGTCGTGCGCTCGCCGGCGCGCAGGTAGTTCAGCCCGATGCGCGAGGGCGAATTGGCGTTGTCGATCAGCGCATAACCGCGCTGCGAGCGGCCGTCGTCGTAATACAGAAGCCCCCGGTTGATCTGCCCGTAGAGACGCAGCACGCCCCCGTCGGGCAGCCGCACGGCGGTGCGCGGCAGGCCGTCGGCGGCGTCCTCGGCCAGCGCCGGCGCCGCGGGCAGCGCCTGGGCCGCGAGCAGCGTCAGCAGGGCGAGCAGGCGCCGCGCGGCGCGGGGCGGGCGAGGTCGGGCAGGGGGCGTCGTCATGGGCACCGGCGGCGGCGTCGGGCGAAAGGGGCAGGGTCAACCTAGCCGCAAAGGCGCGCCCCGTCCCCCCTGCGGCCATGCCCGCCCCCGGCCTGTGGCCCTCCGGCCGCGCCTGCGCGCTTGGCTGCGATCCCCCGGCCACGCCTGCGCGCGCGCGACCGCCCCCCCCCCCGCGCCCCCCGCCGTGCCCAAGCGCGCGGCTGTGACCGGCCGACGCCTTGCGGCCCCCGTTCAATTCCGACCATACCGCTCGGGAAGTCGCCGGAGCCGAGTCGACATGACCTTCACCCCCCCCGCCGCCCTCGACCGTTCCTCCCGCTGCATCCCCCTGCTGGCGCTGGCGCTCGTCGCCGCCCTGCCGGGCGCGGCGCAGGCGGGGCCCCCGCCCGGGGCCGCGGGGCTGAGCGCGGCGGAGCTGCAGGACCCCGCCCTCCCCGTGATCCCCCGCACCGCGGAGGAGGCCGCCAAGGTCCGCGCCGTGACCGCGCCCCCCACGGACTTCTCCGCCGCCGAGCCGTTCGAGGCGATGCCCGCCGGCGCCGCCACCTCCCGCAAGCACGTGAACCGGGACGCCTTCTCCCAGTCCTCCGCCAACATGCCCTTCGCGCGGGAGCTGGACTTCAAGCTGGGCAACGGGCTGTTCCGCAAGCTCTGGGTCTCCTCGCCCTCCTCGACCAAGGCCTCCGACGGGCTGGGGCCCTACTACAACTCCCGCTCCTGCCAGCGCTGCCACCTCAAGGACGGCCGCGGCCACATCCCCGCGCCCGAGGGCACGGACGCCGAGGGCGTGGCCAACACGATCTTCCTGCGCGTCTCGGTCCCCGCCGCGCCCGAGGATCTGCCCGCGGGGCTGCGCGCCATCGAGGGCTACATCGCGACCCTCCCCGACCCGACCTACGGCGAGCAGCTGCAGGACTTCGCCCTCCCCGGCATGACGCCCGAGTACCGGCTGGGCGTGGACTGGAGCTACGAGACCGTCGCCCTCTCCGGCGGCGAGACGGCCGAGCTGCGCCGCCCGACCTGGACCGCCGAGGACCTGGGCCACGGCCCGCTGGCCGAGGGGGCGATGCTCTCGCCCCGCATCGCGCCGCAGATGATCGGGCTGGGCCTGCTCGAGGCGATCTCGGCCGAGGACATCCTGGCCAACGCCGACCCCGAGGACGCGGACGGCGACGGGATCTCGGGCCGGGCGAACGTGGTCTGGTCCGACCGCCACCAGCGCCCGCTGCTGGGCCGCTTCGGCCTGAAGGCCGGCAAGCCCACGGTCGAGGAGCAGTCGGCCGCCGCCTTCGCCGGCGACATCGGCATCTCCACCCCGCTTCACCCCGACGGCTGGGGCGAATGCACGCCCGCCCAGACCGAGTGCCGCGACGCCCCCCATGGCGGCGACCCCGAGCGAGACGGGCTGGAGGCGGACGCCGAGGCGATGCGCCTGGTGACCTTCTACGCCCGCAACCTCGCCGTGCCCGTCCGCCGCGACTGGGACGACCCCCAGGTGCTGGCCGGCAAGCGGGTGTTCCACGAGGCCGGCTGCGCCGCCTGCCACACGCCCAAGTTCGTCACCCAGCGGCTCGAGGACCGGCCCGAGCAGTCGTTCCAGCTGATCTGGCCCTACACCGACCTGCTGTTGCACGACATGGGCGAGGGCCTCGCCGACCACCGCCCCGAGGCGCGCGCCGACGGCGCCGAATGGCGCACCCCGCCGCTGTGGGGCGTGGGCCTGACGCAGACCGTCAGCGGCCATACCGAGTTCCTCCACGACGGGCGCGCGCGCGACCTGCTGGAGGCCGTGCTGTGGCACGGGGGCGAGGCGCAGCCCGCCCGCGACCGCGTGGTCGAGATGCCCCCCGCGGACCGCGCCGCCCTGATCCGTTTCCTGGAGTCCCTGTGATGTCCGACGACCCCCGCCGCGACCGCCCCCAAGGCGCCGGGAGCGCCGAGACCCCGCAGGCCGCCGCCCCCACAGAGGCCCCCACAGAGGCCCCCGGCGACGCGCCGCGCCGCCTGCGCGGGCCGGGCCGTCGGGGCTTCATGGCGCTGGGGGCGGCGATGGTCGCCGCGCCCTTCATCGCCTCCTCGAAGACCTCCGCCGCCACCTCGACCGAGGTGCTGGCAAAGATCACCGACGCCGCCCTCTCCGGCCAGGTGATCCCCGGCCACCGCGGCTTCGCGACCGCCGCCCAGGCGCTCGCCGAAGCCGCCGCGGGCTGCGCCGAGCGCAAGGTGCTCCGCGCCGCCTTCCATCGCGCCTTCGACGAGTGGATGGGCGTCTCCCACCTGCGCTTCGGCCCGGCCGAGGCGGAGGGGCGGGCGCTGGCCATCGAGTTCTGGCCCGACCCCCGCGGCTTCGTGCGCCGCTCGGTCGACGGGCTGCTGGCGCAGGAGGATCCGGCCGTCGACGACGCGGACGCCTTCCGCGAGGTCTCGGTCGCTGGCCGCGGGCTGATGGCCGCCGAGCGTCTGCTGTTCGACGCCGACGCCCCGGACGTCAGCGTGAAGGGCTACCCCTGCCGCCTGCTCGCCGCCGTGACCGCCGATCTCGCCCGCACCGCGCAGGAGCTGCGCCGCGACTGGGAGGAGAGCCACGCCCCCGACATGCGCAAGGCCGCGACCGGGGACGGCGCGATCTACCGCTCGGTCGAGGAGCCGCCCCGCGCTCTCTACACCGCCCTGATGGGCGGCGCGCGGATGACCGCCGAGAAGCGCCTGGGCGAGCCGCTCGGCAGCTACGACCGCCCCTGGCCGACGAAGGCCGAGGCCTGGCGCTCGGGCCGCAGCCTGCGCAACGTGGAGCTGTCGCTCCAGGCGCTGACGAAGCTCGCGGACTGCTTCGCCCCGGCGCTCGCCAAGGAGGCCCAGCGCGAGCAGCGCGCCGCCTGGGACCGGGCGCTGGAGGTGGCGCGCCGCGCGCCCGCCCCGCTCGACCGGGCGGTGACCGACCCCAACACCCGCTTCGCCGTCGAGTCGGTGCAGAGCGCCATCGACACGGCGCGCGAGCGGTTCGAGCATCTGGCCGGGCCCGCCATCGGCATCTCGCCCGGCTTCAACGCGCTGGACGGCGACTGAGGGAGGCGGAGATGGACGGAAGCATCCTCACGCAGACGCAGGCCCCGGGCTGGGACGCGGCCGGCGCGCCCTGCCACCTCGGCGCCGCGCGGCTGCCCTCGGGCGACTTCGTGCTGGTGGGACTGGACGCGGAGGGGGGCGAGGTCTTCCGCCTGCCGCTCCCCGACCGCGGCCACGCCGCCGCCGTGCACCCCACCGCCCCCCTCGCCGTCGGCTTCGCCCGCCGCCCGGGCACCTTCGGCGTGGTGGTCGACTGCCTCGACGGGCGCGAGATCGCCCGGCTGGAGACGCCCGACGGCGTGCATTTCATGGGCCACGGCTGCATCTCCGCCGACGGCCATCTGCTCTACACCCCCGAGAACGACTACGAGCGCGAGCGGGGGATCCTGGGCGTCTGGGACGTGCGCGACTGGCGGCGGATCGGGGAGATGCCCTCGGGCGGCCTCGGCCCCCACGACGTGATCGAGATGGCGGACGGCGTGCTGGCGGTGGCCAACGGCGGCATCTTCACCCATCCGGCGATGGAGCGGCAGAAGCTCAACCTCGCCTCGATGCGCCCCAACCTCGCCTATCTGTGCCCCCGCGGCGAGGTGCTGGAGGCGCTGGAGCCGCCCGAGCGCCAGGCCTCGCTGCGCCATATCGCGATGCGCGCCGACGGCACGATCGCGGCCGCCATGCAGTGGGAGGGCGAGGCCGCCCGCGCCCCCGCCGTGCTGGCGCTGCACCGGCGCGGAGAGCCTGCGCTGCGGCTGCTCGAGGCGCCGGCCGAGGCGCAGGCGCGGCTGAAGGGCTACGGCGGCTCGGTCGCCTTCTCGGGCGACGGGCGGCTGGTCGCGGCGACCTCGCCGCGGGGCGGGGTCGCGCATCTCTTCGACGCCGACACCGGCGCCTTCGTGGCCGAGATCGACCAGCCCGACGTCTGCGGCGCGGCGCCGGCGGGGGCGGGGCTGCTGCTCTCGGACGGGATGGGCTGGCTGCGCTGGATCGGCGAGGACGGGCGCGAGCTGCGCCGCCGCGAGACCCCGGGGCTGGCCTGGGACAACCACCTGGTCCGCGTCGCGGGCTGAGGCCGCGCCGGGCGTCGCGCCGGCCGCCGACCCCGCCGCCCGCGCGGGCCGGGGCCCGCCCCCGGCCGCAGGCGGCCGGCGGTCTCCGCCGGGGCGGAGACCCGGGCGGCTGCGCGCCCGTCCCCCGGCGTCGGCGCGGGTGGCGGGCGTCGCAGGGGCGCTCCGGGCGGGCCCGGGTCGGCCCCGGGCGCCGGGCGCGGGCCGCGGGCGCCGGGCGTGCGCCGCGGCCGCGGCTCCGATCCTGCGCCATCCCGCCGTCGGCGCCGCCCGCGCGCCGGAGAGCCTGCGGGCTGCGGTCCCCGTCGCGGGAGGGAGGCCGGGGCGGGGGCAGGGCGCAGGGCGCAGGGGCTTCCGCCTCTCCCCCGGTCTCGCGCGCCCCGCGGCGGCGGCGGGGCTGGACAGCCCGGCGGAGGGCGCGCATGACGGCCGGGGCAGGGCGGCGCGCGGGATCGACGCTGCGCGGCGAGGGGCCGAGGGGGCCGGATGACGCTTTCCTACACCACGGGCGAACTGGCGGTGATCGCCTTCGCGATGCTCTTCGCCGGCTTCGTGAAGGGCGCCACGGGCTTGGGCTATTCCACCTCCTGCCTGCCGATCCTGGCGCTGTCGCTGGGGCTGAAGGCGAGCCTGCCGCTGGTGCTCGCGCCCTCGCTCGCCTCCAACGTCACGGTGATGCTGGGGGCGGGGCCGGTGGCGCCCGCGATCCGGCGCTTCTGGCCGATGCTGGCGACGGCCCCGCTGGGCGTGCTCGCCGGCGCGGCGCTGCTGGGGCGGGTCGACGGCGACGTGGCCGGCGCGGCGCTGGGCGGCGCGCTGGTCGCCTGGTGCGCCTTCGCCTTCGCCACCCCCCACTGGCGCCTGCGCCCGCGGCTCGAGCGGCCGCTCGCCCCGGGCGTCGGTCTCGTCACCGGCGTCATCAACGGCCTGACCGGCAGCCAGGTGCTGCCGATCACCCCGTTCCTGATGTCGCTGGAGATGGAGCGGGGCGTGTTCCTGCACACGCTCAACCTCTCCTTCACCCTCTCGACCCTCGCCATGGGCGCGGCGCTGACCCGGCTGGGGATCATGACGGTCGAGACGGCGGCGATCTCGCTCTGCGGCATCGTTCTGTCGGTCACCGGCGTGCGCGCCGGCGCGGCCCTGCGCCGGCGCCTGCCCGAGCGGCTGTTCCGCACCGGCGTGCTGGCGGTGCTGACGCTGGCCGGCGCCGCCCTGATCCTGCGCGGCCTGTCGTGAGGGCCGCGGCGCTCGCCGCCGCGCTGGCGCTGGCGCTCCCGGCCGCGCCCGCCGCCGCCCTCGACTGCCCCCCGACGCCCGCCGCGGCCGAGGCCCTGCGGACGGACTTCGCCGTCGCCCTCGACCGCCTCCGCGGCGGCGAGGACCTCGCCCCCGTCCCCCGCGCCCCCCGGATCGAGGCGGCGGCGCAGGACTGGGCCGGGCGGCTCGCCGCCATGGAGCGCCTCTCTCACCGGGACGCCGAGGGGCGGGGCGTGGGCGACCGGCTGACCGCCGCCGGCGTCGCCTGGCGCTTCGCGGCCGAGAACCTGGCCGCGGGCGATCTCCCCGACGCCGCCGCGCTGCTGGCGCTGTGGGTCGAGAGCCCCGCCCACCGCCGCAACCTCCTCGCGCCCGAGGCCGCGCGCCACGGGCTGGGGGCGGCCTGCGACGGGCGAGGGCGGCCGGTCTTCGCCCTGATGCTGGCGGGCTGAGGCGCCGCGCCCCGCCTCGTCATGCGCTGTTCCCGACCCGCCGCCTGTCGCGAACGGGCGAGACGGCGGCCCCCGGAACGCCCATGGACCGCGGACGCGCCGCGTCCCGGCGCCCGGACGGTCCCATCTTCATGCTGCATCCCCACCCGCTTCCCGCGCTGTTCTCGCCCGAGGACTGCGCGCGGATCATCGAGCTCGCCGAAGCCGCCTCGCTGGCCGAGGCTCGTCTGGTCGGCGGCCGCCGCCAGTCCGAGATCCGCCGCGCCCGCATCGCCTGGATCGACGACGCGCCGGACACGGAGTGGATCTCCGCCCGTCTCGCCCGCGCCTTCGCCGAGGCCAACCGCGCCGCCTTCGACTTCGAGATCGAGGCCTTCGAGGAGCGCGCCCAGGTCGCCCTCTACGACGGGTCCGAGCAGGGGGGCTTCGACTGGCACTCCGACGTGGGCGACGGGCCGCTGGCCCGGCGGCGCAAGCTGACGGTGGTGGTGCAGCTCTCCGAGCCCGACGACTACGAGGGGGGCGAGCTGGAGATCAACGGCGACGGCCGCCCCCGCACGGCCGGGCGCGCGCGGGGCGACGCGATCGCCTTCCCCGCCTTCGCCCTGCACCGCGTCGCCCCCGTCACCCGCGGCCGCCGCTGGTCGCTGACGCTCTGGGCGCACGGGCCGAGCTTCCGCTGAAGGCGTCGCGCGGCGCCGCCTGAAGCGGCTGCGCGCAGGCGCTCCGTCGGGGGGGCGAACGGCCGAAGGCCGCGACCGCGCGCGCGATGCGAGGCGTTCATCCGACCTCGCCGCCCGCAGGCCGCGGGCCTGCGCGGCCGTCGCCTCAGCCGGTTTCGGAGCGGGGCGCGGGCGGGCTCTCGCCCGCGTCCGCGTCGTCGTCGGTCCCGCCCGCGGGCTCCTGCGGCGCGGGACCCGCGGCGGAGGGGGCGGGCGCGTGCTCGGCGCCCGCGCGGTGCAGCGAGGGGCCGGCGTCCGTGACGGCGCGCGGGGCGGCGGCGGCGGTCACCGCGACGGAGGCGGGGATCACCACCTCGCGCCGGGTGACCTCGCCGGTCTCGGGGTCCACGTGCAGCTCGCGGTCGGGGGCCATCCACTCGGGGCGGGGCACCTCGCCGGTTTTCGACAGCAGGATCGCGATGGGGCGCGTGGTCTCGAACTTGGCGAAGATCATCACCATCACGACCATGATCGGCACGGCCAGGAACATGCCCGTCGCGCCCCAGATCGCCCCCCAGGCGACCAGCGAGATCAGGATCACGAAGGTCGACAGGTTCAGCTGGTCACCCATCATCCGCGGCACCACCACGTTGCCGGCGATGAACTGGATCACGCCCAGCGCGAGGCACAGCAGCATCACCGTCCCCGGATCGCCCGTGGTCAGGATGCCGAAGGCCGCCGGCACCGCCACCCCCAGCAGCGAGCCGATGGTGGGAATGTAGTTCAGCGCGAAGGCCACGAAGCCCCACAGCGCCGCGCCCTTGATCTCCAGCGCCCAGCAGGTCGCCCAGGTCAGCACGCCCACGCCCGCGCTGACCAGCGTCATCAGCCACAGGTAGCGCCCGGTCTCGTGCCCGATCTCGTCCAGGATCCCCTGCAGGCGCGCGAGGTTGGTCTGGTCGTTCACCAGGTTGCGCAGCTTGCGCTGGAAGAAGCGGTCGTCGGTCAGCAGGAACACGGTGTAGAGGAAGATCAGCGAGGCGTCCGACACCGCCGAGCGCGCCATGTCCAGCATCGCCGTCAGCCCGCCCTCGCCCGCGAAGCGCTCGAACAGCGCCTCCTTGGTCAGGTGGTCGCTCAGGCCCTGGCCGTTCAGCCAGTACCAGGCGCGCAGGAACAGCGGGTTGCCGTAGAGGGTCAGGTCCTCGGTCAGGCTCGACAGCGACAGCACCACGCCCTGCACCGCGATCAGCAGCGCGCCGAACAGCAGCGTCACGGCGATCACCCGCACCACCCCGCGCGAGGCGCGCCCCAGGAAGCGGTTGCGCATCATCGCCGAGGTCAGGCCGTTGATCAGGAACCAGGCCAGCAGCGACAGCGCCACCGGCGCCGCGTATTCGGAGGTGGCCGCCAGCGTCCACGCGCACAGCACCACGAAGGCGAGCGCGAAGAACGGGCCGGAGGCGAGGGTCTGTCCTATGCGGAACATCGGGCGCGGCTCGGATCAGGCGGCGCGGACGGGCGCGCGGCGGGGCGGGACGACGCCGCCGCGGGGGCGACGACGACGACGACGGGTTGCGCCGCCCATGCGGCGGCGATGAAGTCTCGCGCGCCGCCCGTGCGGGGGCGGCGACGAAAGGGTGCGCGCCGCCCGTGCGGGGGCGCGCGGCATCGGCGATCCGCCCCGCGCCGCGGCGAACGCGGGCGCGGACGGGCGCAGGGCGCGGGCCCGCGCCGGCGAAGACCGTCGCGCGCGGCGGCGGTCGGGGAAAGCGCGCGCCGGCCGGGCCGGCGACGCCCTCAGATCTTGGAAGCGCTTGCCGGGGAAGCCTGGTCTTCGTCGCAGAAGATGTCGTGCAGCACCTGCAGCAGGCGGGCGGCGCGGTCGTCGGCGATCCGGTAGAAGATGATCTTGCCTTCGCGCCGGTTGTCGACCAGCCCCTCGAGACGCAGCCGCGCGAGCTGCTGGGACACGGCCGACTGCCGGGCGGAGAGCAGACGTTCGAGCTCGGTGACGGACTTCTCGCCCTCGATCAGGGCGCAAAGAATGCGCAGCCGCCCTTCATGGGCGAGCGCCTTCAGGAACGCGGTCGCTTCTTCGGCCTGAGCCTCCATGCCGTCGAGGCTCGCGGCCGCGTCGTCCGCGGGTCGGCTGTCGAGAGCGGTCGTCATCGTCACTCACTGCATCTGCCTGCACCGGAGGGCCGGCGAGCAGGCGTTCAAAACGGTTACTCGAAAGGCGACCACATGAACAGAGACGGGTCGACGCATCAAGCAACTTTCGTGTGTAGATATGCAGGTGGAACACGGCGGGATGAGGGCGAGGGAGCGGCGACGGGGGGATTTTCGGCCCGCGAGCGCCGTTTATCGCCCGTTCAGACGCGAAAATCGGCCTCTCGCGACCGGTTTTGCTCTGGAACGATCCGCCCGGCCGCGGCGCCGCAGCCGCAGCTCCTGCGCCGCCGGGCCTGCCGCAACGTGAACGCATTCACCTTGCAGCATCCAAATGCCGCGCCTTTTGAGGGAGACGCGCGGCCCCGGCTTGTGGCAAACGGGTCGCCCCGATGAGGATCGCTGAACGTACGCGCGCGCTTCAGGTCGGGCGAGCGGCCCCGTCACGCGGCCCCCGCCAGGAACCGTCTCGCGCAACGGAGGACCGGCGGATGGATTACGAGGGCTTTTTCCGCGCCCAGCTCGACGACCTTCGCGCGGAGGGCAACTATCGCGTCTTCG
This sequence comes from Albimonas marina, assembly GCF_029223255.1. Lineage (GTDB taxonomy): Bacteria > Pseudomonadota > Alphaproteobacteria > Rhodobacterales > Rhodobacteraceae > Albimonas. The sequence continues at coordinate 704,565 of NZ_JARHUC010000002.1, read as the reverse complement.
CGAACCTCGAGCGGCACGTGGGCGACTTTCCGCGCGCCACGCGCCGGCGCGAGGGCGAGGGCGTGAACGACGACCGCCACCAGGTGACGGTCTGGTGCTCGAACGACTATCTGGGCATGGGCCAGCACCCCACGGTGCGCGCGGCCATGGTCGAGGCGATCGAGACCTGCGGCGCCGGCGCCGGCGGCACCCGCAACATCTCGGGCACCAACGTGCATCACGTCGAGCTGGAGCGCGAGCTCGCCGACCTGCACGGCAAGGACGCGGCGCTGATCTTCACCTCGGGCTACGTCTCGAACTGGGCGACGCTGGGCACGCTGGGCGCGCGGCTTCCGGGCTGCGTGATCGTCTCGGACGCGCTCAACCACGCCTCGATGATCGAGGGGATGCGGCATTCCAAGGCCGAGCGGAAGATCTGGAAGCACAACGACGTCGAGGACCTGGCCCGCAAGCTCGCCGAGATCGAGCCGGGCCGCCCCAAGGTCGTGGCCTTCGAGAGCGTCTATTCGATGGACGGCGACATCGCCCCCATCAAGGAGATCTGCGACGTCGCCGACCAGTACGGCGCGATGACCTATCTCGACGAGGTCCACGCGGTGGGCCTCTACGGTCCACGCGGCGGGGGCGTCGCCGAGCGCGAGGGCCTGATGGATCGGATCACGATCATCGAGGGCACGCTGGGCAAGGCCTTCGGGGTGATGGGCGGCTACATCGCGGGCTCGGAGGCGATGTGCGACTGGGTGCGCAGCTTCGCCTCGGGCTTCATCTTCACCACGGCGCTGCCGCCGGCGGTGGCGGCGGGGGCCTGCGCCTCGATCCGGCATCTGAAGGCCTCGGACGCCGAGCGGCTGGCGCAGCGCAAGAACGTCGCGCACCTGCGCGCGAGATTGGACCAATTGGGCATACCGCACATGCCCAACCCGTCGCACATTGTGCCGGTCATGGTGAAGGACCCGGTGAAGTGCAAGATGATCTCGGACATCCTCCTGGAGGACTACGGGATCTACGTCCAGCCGATCAACTACCCGACGGTGCCCAAGGGGACGGAGCGGCTGCGCTTCACGCCCTCGCCCCTGCACACGGAGACGGAGATCGAGAAGCTGGCCCAGGCGCTGCACGCGCTGTGGAGCCGCTGCGCGCTGGCCCGGGCGGCCGCCTGAGGCCGGCCGCCGCCTCGCCCTCAGGGGGGCGGCGGCGTGGCGCAGGCTGCGGAAGATCCATGACGGGGCGGCGTCCGTAGACGTTCGCGACAGACGAGAACGCCCGGCGCGGGGGGCCGCGCCGGGGGCGTCGATCCGCGTGCGGCGGGCGGCGCCACGGGAGGCGCGGCGAGGATCGCCGTCGCAGCACAGCCAGGGAGCCAAGGCATGAAACGGATTGCGAAGCTCGCAGCCATCGGGACGGTCTTCGGGATGATGGGCGCGGGGACGGCCCTGCCGGCGCTGGCCGGCGACGCCGCGGCGGGGGAGAAGCTCTTCGCCCGCTGCAAGGCCTGCCACGAGGTCTCGAACGGCGACGAGGTGATCCAGAAGGGCGGCAAGACCGGTCCGAACCTCTACGGCGTGATCGGGCGCAAGGCGGGCTCGGTGGACGGGTTCCGCTACGGGGCCGACCTGGTGGCGGCGGGCGAGAAGGGCCTGACCTGGACCGAGGAGGAGCTGGCGGCCTACGTGGCCGACCCGCGCGCCTTCCTGCAGGCCTACCTCGACGACACGTCGGCCAAGTCCTCGATGTCGTTCAAGCTGCGCAAGGGCGGCGAGGACGTGGCGGCCTACCTGGCCTCGGTCGCCCAGTAAGCGGCGGGCGTGCGGGGGCGTGTCGGACCTCGGCGCCCTGCGGGCGCCGTCGGCCCGCCCGCCCCCGGCTGACGCCGGGATCCCCCGCCGCCCCCCGGCGCCGTCGCGCCCCGCGCGCCCCTTCGGGCGCGCGCTACGGCCGCCCGCAGCCTTCCCGACGCCAGGCGTTCGCCTCGCGGTCGCGGCAGTAGCCGGCCGCGTGCATCGCGTCTTCCAGCGCGAAGATCGGGGCGAGGGTCGCGTCGGGTCCGGGGCGGCAGGTCAGCGAGGCGACGAGCGTCTCCCCTTTCAGCACGTCGACGCCGCCTTCGAGGGCCGGGTCCTCGGTCAGGCGGTCGAGGGCGTGCCAGGCCTCGTAGACATAGGCGCCGTTGCGGAAGGCCACGCTCTCCCAGATCGCGCGTCCGACGCCGTTCCAGGGCGTGACCGTGCCGGCGGAGAAGGGTTCCTCCAGGGTCAGCTCCGGCGCGTCGGCGGGGCCGAAGGCGTAGCGGAAGCGCTCGGCGTCCGCGTCGATGCAGACCTCGAGGCGCCGCTCGGCGTCGATCGCGCAGGAGAGGAAGGTCTCGCCCGCGCAATCCGCCGCCGCGGCGGCGGGGACGGCGAGCAGGGCGGCCAGAAGCTCGGGGCGGAGCGGGCGCATGGCGGGGCCTCCGGCGGCGGCCTATTCCAGGCCGGGTTCGTCGAGCAGGGTGCGGCCCTGGGCGTCTTCCAGCTCGATCACCCACAGGTCGGGATCGTAGCCGCGCTGGCGCGCGATGGCGGCGTCGACCTCGGCCTCCGGCCCCTCGGCCAGCACCATCCAGGCGCGTCCCTCGAGGGTCATCCGCCGCTCGTAGACCGTGGCCAGCCCGTCGAGGGTCGCCACCTTCACCAGCACCGCCCCCGCGGTCGCGTCGCCGCGGTGGGTGATGTAGCAGGGGATCATCGCCATCTCGAGCCGATGGCGGTAGGCCTGCACCCAGAAGCCGGAGGCGAGGCGGGCTTCCATGGCGCTCAGCGCCCCTTCCGGCCGTCGAAGTCGAGGCCCATCTGGTCGTAGCGCTCGCGCTCGTTCTCCCAGTCGGGGCGCACCTTCACCTCGAGGAAGAGATGCACGTCATGGCCGAGGAAGGCGCGCATGTCGGCGCGCGCGGCCGAGCCCACGCCCTTGATCGTCTCGCCCTTCTTGCCCAGCACGATGCCGCGGTGGCCTTCGCGCGCGACATAGATGATCTGGCGGATCACGGTGGAGCCGTCCTTGCGGTCCTCCCAGCTCTCGGTCTCGACGGTGAGCTGGTAGGGAAGCTCCTGGTGGAGGCGCTGGGTCAGCTTCTCGCGGGTGAACTCGGCCGCGATGACGCGCATGGGCAGGTCGGCGATCTGGTCCTCGGGGTAGTGCCAGGGACCCACCGGGACCTGCTCGGCGAGCCAGCGCTTGAGGTCGGCGCAGCCCTTGCCGTTCTCGGCCGAGATCATGAAGGTGCGCGCGAAGTCGCGACGCTCGTTCAGCGCCTTGGCGAGCGTCAGCAGCGCCTCGGGCTTCACCCGGTCGATCTTGTTGATCAGCAGCGCCACGGGGGCCTTGGGGGCGCGGTCGTCGAGGGTCTTGAGGATCTCCTCCACCCCCTCGGTGATCCCGCGATGCGCCTCGACCAGCAGGCAGATCACGTCGGCGTCGTCGGCGCCGGTCCAGGCGGCGGCGACCATGGCGCGGTCGAGCCGGCGGCGGGGGCGGAACAGGCCGGGCGTGTCGATGAAGACGATCTGGCTCGCGCCCTCCAGCGCCACGCCGCGGATGCGCGCGCGCGTGGTCTGCACCTTGTGGGTGACGATCGAGACCTTGGCGCCGACCATGCGGTTGAGCAGCGTCGACTTGCCGGCGTTGGGCTCGCCGATCAGGGCGACGAAGCCGCAGCGGTCGGGGCCGGCGGGGGCGTCCTCGGCCCGCTCGGCCTCGGCGTCGGTTTCGGCGGCGGCCGCGGGGTCGGGCTCTTCGGCCTCGGGCGTCTCGGGATCGGGGATCATGTGCGGGTTTCCAGAATGGCCAGCAGGGCCTTGGCGGCCTCCTGCTGGGCGGCGCGCTTCGAGGCGGCGGCGCCTTCGGCCTCGACGCCGTCGGCCATGCGGGCCGCGATGGTGAACAGGGGCGCGTGGTCCGGGCCCGAGCGGCCGCGTTCCACGTAGGTCGGGGGGGCGAGGCCGCGGGCCTGGGCCCACTCCTGCACCGCGGTCTTGGCGTCGGCGCGGGTGCGCTCGGCCCGGCGGATGCGGTCGCCCCAGGCGGTCAGGATGGCGGCGCGGGCGTCGTCCATGCCGTTGTCGAGATAAATGGCCGCGATCACCGCCTCCATCGCGTCGCCCAGCACCGCGGGGCGACGCCGGCCGCCGGCCAGCGTCTCCGAGCGGCCGAGGCGCAGCATGGCGCCCAGGTTCAGGGTCTCGGCCACCTCGGCGCAGGTCTCCTTGCGCACCAGGGCGTTGAAGCGGGGGGCGAGTTGCCCCTCGGGCGCGTCGGGGAAGGCCTCGAACACGGCCTGGGAGATCACCAGCCCCAGCACCCGGTCGCCCAGGAACTCCAGCCGCTGGTTGTCGGGCCGCGCGGAGGAGGAGGCGGAGGGGTGGGTCAGCGCCTCCTCGAGCGTCACCGAGGCGTGCACCGTCACCCCCAGCGCGGCCGAGAGCTCGGCGGCATGGCGCGAGAGGTCGCGGCGGCTCACCGGGCCGCCTCGGCGGTCCGGGTCACGGTCCGCCCCTCGATCAGTGGATCGAGACGAAGAAACGGTCGGCGCGCCAGTTCCACACCTCCCAGAATTCGCCGCCGAAGCTGAGCGCGATCAGGTCGGCGCGGCCCACCAGGTTCTCGAAGGGCACCATGCCCACCGACTGGCGGCTGTCGTTGGAGTTGTCGCGGTTGTCGCCCATGAAGAAGTAGTGGCCTTCGGGGACCTTGAACTCGCGGGTGTTGTCGGTCAGCGGCGAGGTGTTGTCGTCGGCGTTGAGCACGATGTGCTCCCGCCCGCCCGGCAGCGTCTCGATGAAGCGCTCCTTGAGGCACATCATCTCCCCGTCGATGCGGGGGTAAGACTTGCACTGCAGGGAGTGGCCGCGGATCACCGGCTCGAGGAACTCGCCGTCGGGGCGCTGGGGGGCGGCCTCGCCGTTGATGTAGAGGATGCCTTCCTTCACCTGGATCGTGTCGCCCGGCAGGCCGATCAGGCGCTTCACGTAATCCTCGGTCGAGCGGGGATGCTTGAACACGATCACGTCGCCCCGCTCGGGCTGGGAGGCGAAGACGCGGCCCGAGAAGGGGGCGAGGCCGAAGGGGAAGGAATGGGCGGAGTAGCCGTAGGCGTACTTGGACACGAACAGGAAATCGCCGATCAGCAGCGTCGACTTCATCGAGCCCGAGGGGATCCAGAACGGTTGGAACAGCAGCGACCGGAACACGCCCGCGATCAGCAGCGCGTAGACGACGGTCTTCACCAGTTCCCAGAGGCCGTCCTTCTTCTGCGCCTTCGCCATGCGCTTCGTCCTGCCCGTCATGCCGTCGATGTCCGTTCGAATGGCGCCGCCCGTCCGCGGCCGCCGGGGGGCGGCCTCGGGCAGCGCGGGGTGGTTGTCGCCGTGACATAGGGCCAAGTCAAGGCGACGAAAGGGGCCGTGGCGCGGATGGCGAGGGGGGGCCTCCGAGGCGGGGCTCGTCGGCTGGCCGCTGCGCGGGGGCGCTTGCGCGCCCGGAAGGTCGCTTCGGGAGCTCACCAAAGAACAGGGGCCGCGCCTGTCCTTCGGATCCGTCCGTCGCTGAAGATGCCTGAGCGAGGCGGCGGGAGGGGTCAAGGACAAGCCCCGCTTGCGCGGGGTCGCTTCGCGATCCCTGACCCCTCCCGCCGACTCGCTCTGATCGGCATCAGCGACGGACGGCTCCGAAGAACAGGCGCTCCGCGAGGCCCGCGGGCGTCGCGCCGGGGGCGCCCGGAGGGGGCGGGGGCGGGCTCAGCGGCCGGGCTTGTCGCCGGCGGGGCGCTCGGTCGTGCCGAGCGCGTCGGCCAGGCGCGCGACGGCGGAGCCGGGGCGCTTGGCTTGCGGTTGGTCGGGGCCGGGGGCCCAGCCGGTCAGGGTCACGATCTCGAAGGCCGCGGCGACGCGCCCGCCCTCGGCCGGGTGGCGCTCGGCATGGATCGCGCAGGCCCGCGCCAGCACCTCGCGGCGCAGGGGCGCGCGGTTGCGATCGTGCAGGGCGTTCGCCTCGCCCATCGCCCGCAGCTCGCGCATCAGGGCGAGGCTGTCGGGATAGCTCGTCTCGATCCGGTCGGCGTCGGCCACGGGCATCGCCAGGCCCGCGCGCTGCAGCAGCGCGCCCATGGCGCGGATCTCGCCCATCGGCGAGATCCGGGGCGAGAGGCCGCCGGTCGCCTCCACCTCGGCCTCGGCCAGCGCCTCGCGCAGCTCGGCCAGCGTGGCGCCCCCGAAGCCGCAGGCGATCAGCAGGCCGTCGGGCTTCAGCGCCCGGCGCATCTGGATCAGCACCCCCACCGGATCGTTCGCCCAGTGCAGCGTCAGCCCCAGCACCGCGAGGTCGAAGGCGCCGGGCGCCAGCGGCAGCACCTCCTCCGCCGCGGGGGGAACCACCTCCAGCGCGCCGACGCGGGGGTGGCCGGAGAGCGCCGACGCCCATTCCGGCGCGCCCGGCCAGATCAGCGCGGCCTTCGCGAAATCGCGGTCGGCGATCATGTCGAGCCGGTCGAGCACGCCGTCGATCGCCGCCTCGTGCAGGAAGCGGGCCTCGGGGCGGGGCAGGGCGCGGCGCGCCCGCCGCGCGAGCCACAGGGCCCGATCGAACAGCGCGGGCGGCTGGGCGGCGGAGGCGGTCGCGGTCAGGACGGGGGGCTGGCTCATGCGCTTGCGCGGTCCTCGGCGATCTGGGGGCGGCGGTCGGGGTCGGTCGGATCGGGGCGGCCTGTCCGCAGCCGGCCTGCGGGGCAGGGGCGCGTGCGGGCTGGCGCCGCGCCTGCGGCGGGATATATTGACTGCGGGACGACAGGGGAAGGAGGCCGCATCGCCGATGGCCCGTCTCCTCACGTCCGCCCCCTCCGCAGACCCCGCGCGCAGCGCGCTCGACGCCTCCGAGCGCGGGGGGCGCCCGGCCGCGCGTGCGGACGGCCGCGCCCGCGCCGAGCCCGCGCCGCCCTCCCGCCTGCGGCGCGCGGCGGGGGTGGGGTGGTCGGGGCTGAAGGGCGCCCTCCGCCCGCTGCTGGCCGACGCCGCGGACCTGCTCTATCCCCCGCAATGCACCTGGTGCCGGGCCGAGGTGCAGGAGGCCCACGCGCTCTGTCCCGCCTGCTGGCGCGAGGCGATCTTCATCGCCCATCCGCTGTGCGACCGCTGCGGCTCCCCGATCTCGGGGGCCGAGGACGCGCCCTTCTGCGACCATTGCCTCGGCCGCCGGCTGGCGTTCGCGCGGGCGCGGGCCGCGGTGCTCTACGAAGGGGTGGGGCGGGACCTGACCCTGGCGCTCAAGCATGGCGACCGGGTGGACGTGGCCCGCCCCGCCGCCACCTGGATGATCCGGGCGGGGCGCGAGCTGATCGACCGCGCCGACGTGATCGCCCCCGTGCCGCTGCACTGGCGCCGGCTGCTCGTGCGGCGCTTCAACCAGTCGGCGGAGCTGGCGCGGCGGATCTCGCTGCGCACCGGGCTGCCCTATTGCGGGGACCTGCTGGCGCGCACCCGCGCCACCCCCATGCAGCGGGGCCTGAGCCGGGAGGCGCGGGCGGCCAACCAGGCCGGGGCCTTCGCGGTCCCCCAGCGGCGGCGCGCGCGGATCGAGGGAAAGGCGGTGCTGCTGGTCGACGACGTCTACGCTTCGGGCGCCACGCTCTCGGCCTGCGCGGCGGCGCTGCGCGCATCCGGCGCGGCCCGCGTCGACGCCCTGTGCCTCGCCCGGGTTGCGCCCGAGGCCGACGGACCCATATTCTCGCCCTCGGAGAGCGAAGGTTCGGAATGAAACAGGTCGAGATCTACACCAGCCCCATCTGCGGCTTCTGCGTGCGCGCCAAGCGCCTGCTGGACGCCAAGAGCGTGCCCTACATCGAGTACGACGTGTTCTCGGTGCCCGGCGCGCGCGAGGAGATGATGCAGCGCGCCGCCGGCCGCCGCACCGTCCCGCAGATCTTCATCGACGGCGAGGGCGTGGGCGGCTGCGACGAGCTGCACGCGCTGGAGCGCGACGGCAAGCTCGACGCGATGCTGGCCTGAGCGCGGGCATGGCCGAGGCGCCCTCCACCCTGCGCATCGCGCTGATCCAGACCTGCGCCTCCGACGTTCCGGCGCGGAACCTGGAGGCGACCTCGGCCCTGATCCGCGAGGCGGCGGCGCAGGGGGCGGAGCTGGCGCTGACGCCCGAGGTCACCAACATGGTGACTTTCTCGCGCAAGCTGCAGGCGGAGGTGCTGAAGCCGGAGGCCGAGGACGAGAGCCTCGCGGGCTACCGGGCGCTCGCGGCCGAGCTGGGGATCTGGATCCTGGTCGGCTCGCTGGCGCTGAAGGCGCCGCCGGAGCCCGAGTTCCCCAAGGGCCGCTTCGTCAACCGCAGCTTCCTGATCGACGCCGCGGGCGGGATCGTGGCGCGCTATGACAAGATCCACATGTTCGACGTTGAGGTGGGCGAGGGCGAGAGCTACCGCGAATCCGCCGCCTATCGTCCCGGCGAGCAGGCGGTGGTCGCCGACACGCCCTGGGGGCGGATCGGCATGACCATCTGCTACGACCTGCGCTTCCCCGTGCTCTACCGCGCGCTGGCCGAGGCGGGGGCGGAGATCCTGACCATTCCCTCGGCCTTCACCCAGCCCACCGGCAAGGCGCATTGGGAGCCGCTGATGCGCGCGCGGGCCATCGAGACCGGCTGCTTCGTGCTGGCCCCGGCCTCGACCGGGACCCACCCGATGATCGCCGTGACCGAGGGGCGGCAGCGCAAGACTTACGGCCACTCGCTCGCCGTGGCGCCGTGGGGCGAGGTGCTGGCGGACGCGGACGAGGCGGTGGGGGCGACGCTGGTCGACCTCGACCTCTCCGCGGTCGCCGAGGCGCGGAGCCGGGTGCCCTCGATCGCCAACGCGCGGGATTTCGCCAAGCCCTGACCCGTCCTCGGATCGGCCCGAGCGAGCGCCCGCGAGGGGAGCGCCGCGCGACGCGCGCGCCCGTGGCCTGCGGCTCGTCCGCGGCGCGGGCGCGGACCGGCCGGCGTCAGGCCAGGCGCTCGGCGGCGGGGAGGATCCGGTCCTCGATCAGCGACATGAGGGCGCCGAAATGGCCCTCGCTGCGGGCGGGACGGGTCGGGTCCGAGGTGATCGCCACCGTCAGCTCCAAGGCCGGGACCACGTAGATCGCCTGGCCGCCGTAGCCGCGGGCGTAGGCGGCGGCGTGGCCCCGCGGCCGGGGCAGGAACCAGCCGTAGCCGTAGGCGTCGCCCGAGAAGGGCGAGCGGCCGCGCGGGATCCACGAGGTCTCGATCCAGTCCCGCGGCAGCACCTGCGTGCCCTCCCACGCGCCGCCCCGCCGGGCCATCTCGCCGAAGCGCAGCATCTCCAGCGGCGACATCGCCATGTTGTTGCCGCCCAGGTAGCGGCCCTGGGGATCGCGGGTCCAGGGCGGGAAGGCGATGTCGAGCGGGCCGCCCAGCCACTCCCGCGCCAGCGCATGCAGGTCGCGGCCCGCGGCCTCGGCCAGCACCGCGCCCAGCACGTGGGTCGAGCCGGTGGAATAGAGCATCCGCCCGCCGGGTTCGGCCTCCCACGGGCGGGTCAGGACATGGCTCACCCAGTTGCCGCTCTCGACGAAGGCGCCGTAGGCGGGGCCGGAGGTGCGGGCGAGGCCGGCGCGCAGGCTCAGCAGGTCGCCGAGCGTGATCTGCGCGACGCGCGGATCGGCCTGCGGGGGGATCAGCCCGGGCGCGGCTTCGCCCAGGGTCTGCCCGGGCCCCGCGAGCAGGCCGCGGGCGAAGGCGCAGCCGGCGAGCGCGGCGACCACGGTCTTGGAGACCGACTTCACGTTGACCGCCTGCGACGGCGACGGCCCGCGGAAGGCGCGGGCCAGCGCCGTCTCGCCCCGATGCGCCACGGCGAGCGTGTGGAGCTGGTCGAGGGCGGCGGCGGCCTCGAGCGCGGGGGCGAGGTCGGCCTCGGCCAGCGTGCGGGCGCGCAGGCGGGCGGGCGCGGCGAGCGCGGGCAGCGTGGCGAGGGCGGCGAGGATCGCGCGGCGGGAGATCGGGGCGGTCATGCAGGGGAGGTAGGGGGCCGGCCGTGCGGGGCCATGGGGCGGGGGCGCACGATCGCGTCAGGCGGGAACCTCGCGAGGCGGGGCTCGCTCGGGGGGCGCTGCGCGCGGAAGGTCGCTTCGGGAGCTCACCCGGAAACAGGGCCGCGCCTGCTTCCCGCAGCCGTCCGTCGCCGAAGATGCCTGAGCGACTCGCCCGCCGGGGTCAAGGACAAGCCCCGCCAAGAGGCGGGGTCGCTTCGCGATCCTGGACCCCGGCGGGCGAGTCGCTCTTCACGGCATCAGCGACGGACGGCTCCGGGAAACAGGCGCTCCGCGAGGTCCGGGGGCGGGGCGCCGGGGCGCTCGGGACGGGCCGGGCGGCGGAGGGGGAGGGCGGATCGGGGGTCGAGGCGCTAGTGCGCCTCGGCCCAGCTCGCGCCCTGGCCGGCGTCGACCACCAGGGGGGTGGCGAGCTCGACGGCGGGGAGGGCGGCGGTCTCCATCGCCTTGCGGACCGCCTCGATGGTCGCCTCGGCCTCGGCCTCGGGCGCCTCGAAGAGCAGCTCGTCGTGGACCTGCAGGAGCATCTTCGCGGACAGCTTGTGCTCGGCCAGCACGGCCGGGATGCGGATCATCGCGCGCCGGATCACATCCGCCGCCGAGCCCTGGATGGGCGCGTTGATCGCGGCGCGCTGGGCGAAGCCGGCGCGAGGTCCCTTGGCGCCGATCTCGGGCGTGTGGATGCGCCGGCCGAAGAGGGTGGAGACGTAGCCGGTCTCCTTCGCCCCGGCCACCGTGGCGTCCATGTAGGCCTTGATGCCGGGGAACTTCTCGAAATAGGCGTCGATGAAGGCCTTCGCGTCCTCGCGCGGGATGCGGAGATTGTTCGACAGGCCGAAGGCCGAGATGCCGTAGATCACGCCGAAGTTGATCGCCTTGGCCTGGCGGCGGATCTCGGGCGTCATCTCCGCCATCGGCACGCCGAAGACCTCGGACGCGGTCATCGCGTGGATGTCCTGGCCGTCCTTGAACGCCTGCTTCAGCGCGTCGATCCCGGCGATATGGGCGAGGATGCGCAGCTCGATCTGGGAATAGTCGAGCGAGAGGATGACGTTCCCCGGCTCGGCGATGAAGGCCTGGCGGATCTCGCGGCCCATCTCGGTGCGCACGGGGATGTTCTGCAGGTTGGGGTCGGTCGAGGCGAGGCGGCCGGTCGAGGTGGCGGCCAGGCTGAAAGAGGTGTGCACGCGGCCCGTCTCGAGGTTGATATGCTCCTGCAGCGCGTCGGTGTAGGTGCTCTTCAGTTTGGAGACCTGCCGCCAGTCCAGCACCCGCGAGGCCAGCTCCGAGCCCTGTTCGGCGGCCAGCGTCTCGAGCACGTCGGCGCCGGTGCCCCAGGCGCCGTTCTTGCCCTTCTTGCCGCCGGGCAGGTCCATCTTCTCGAACAGGATCTCGCCGAGCTGCTTGGGCGAGCCGACGTTGAATTTCTCCCCCGCCAGCTCGTGGATCTCGGCCTCGAGGCCCGCCATGCGCTGGGCGAAGCGGCCCGAGAGGCGCGAGAGGTGCTGGCGGTCGACCTTGATGCCGGCCATCTCCATCTCGGCCAGCACCGGGACCAGCGGGCGCTCCATCACCTCGTAGACCGAGGTCAGGCCCTCGCGCGCGAGGCGGGGCTTCAGGATCCGGTGCAGGCGCAGGGTGACGTCGGCGTCCTCGGCCGCGTAGGGGGCGGCCTTGTCGATCTCGACGCGGTCGAAGGTGATCGCCGACTTGCCGGTCCCCAGCAGGTCCTTGATCGGGATCGGGCGATGGTCGAGGTGCTTGTCCGACAGCGTGTCCATGCCGTGCCCGTGGAGGCCCGCGTCCAGCGCGTAGGAGATCAGCATGGTGTCGTCGATGGGCGATACCGGAACCCCGTGTCGCGCCAGCACCTTGAGGTCGTATTTCAGGTTCTGCCCGATCTTCAGCACCGCCGGGTCCGCGAGCAGCGGGCGCAGGATCTCCAGCGCCTCCTCGCGGTCCATCTGGCCGGGAGCCGTCTCGGCCGCGCCCAGCAGGTCGCCGTCGCCGGTCATGTGGGCCAGCGGCACGTAGCAGGCCGCGCCCGGCTCGACGCAGAGCGAGACGCCGACGAGCTCGGCGACCATCTCGTCCAGCGAGGTCGTCTCGGTGTCGATGGCGAGCGCGCCGCGGTCCTGCGCCTTCGCGACCCAGGCGCGCAGCGCCTCGGCGTCGCGCACGATCTCGTAGGCGGCGGGGTCGATGGGGGCGGTCAGGGCGGGGTCGCGCCAGTCGCCGGCCGCCTCGGTCGAGGCCACGGCGCCCTTCGCCTCCTCGCTCGCGCCCTCGGGCGCGGCGGCGGCGGGCAGGTCGGTGACGCCCAGCCGCTCGGCCACGCGGGCGGTCAGGGTGCGGAACTCCATCAGGCGCAGGAAGCCCAGCAGGGTCTCGGGGTCGGGGTCGCGCAGGGCGAAGTCGTCGAGGCCGACTTCGACCGGGACCTCGGCGCAGAGCGTCACCAGCTCGCGGCTGACGCGGACCTGGTCGGCGTTGTCGATCAGGGTCTGGCGGCGCTTGGGTTGCTTGATCTCCTCGGCGCGGGCCAGCAGCGTGTCGAGGTCGCCGTATTCGTTGATCAGGAGCGCGGCGGTCTTCAGCCCGATGCCCGGCGCGCCGGGCACGTTGTCGACCGAGTCGCCGGCCAGCGCCTGCACGTCCACCACCCGCTCGGGCCCCACGCCGAACTTCTCGCGCACGCCGTCCGCGCCGATGATCTCGTCCGCGCCGCCCTTCAGGCCGGGCTTCACGATCGAGACGGCGTCGGTGACCAGCTGCATCAGGTCCTTGTCGGAGCTGACGATCGAGACCTTCGCCCCCGCCGCTTCGGCCTGGCGGGCGTAGGTGGCGATCAGGTCGTCGGCCTCGTAGCCCTCCATCTCGATGCAGGGCAGGTTGAAGGCGCGGGTGGCGTCGCGGATCAGGGCGAACTGGGGACGCAGGTCCTCGGGCGGCTCGGGGCGGTGGGCCTTGTACTCGGGGTAGATGTCGTTGCGGAACGTCTTCGCGGAATAGTCGAAGATCACCGCGGCATGGGTCGGCGCCTCGGCGCTGTTGGCGGCCCGTTCCTCGAGGATCTTCTGCAGCATGTTGCAGAAGCCCGCGACCGCGCCGACGGGCAGGCCGTCGGACTTGCGGGTCAGCGCGGGCAGGGCGTGGTAGGCGCGGAAGATGAAGCCCGAGCCGTCGATCAGCTCAAGGCGGTCGCCGGGTCCCATCGGGCCCTCCTGTCAACGATGCGTGGAGCGCCCCCGCGGGGGCGGCTCGCCTTACGAGGCCGCGCCCGTGTCGGCCGGGCCGCCCTTGAGGATGAAGCGCTTGTCGCAGTAGCCGCACTCGACGAAGCCGTCTTCCTGGGGGATCTGCAGCCAGACGCGGGGGTGGCCCATGCCCGGGCCGCCGCCGTCGCAGGCGATGCGGGATTTTTCGACGATCTCGGTCTCGGGCGCCTCGATGGTCATTCGGGCCTCATCTTGAAGGGTGGCGTCGGCTGGCGGGCATCATAGCGGCGCCGGTCCTGCGGGCAAGGCGTGCCGCGGGGTTCGGGGCGGGGCGCGAGGCCGCGGAGCGGAGCCGCGCGTCGGCCGTCGCGCCGGGGCCGAGGGCGCGCCCGCGCGGCGGGGCGGGCGGAGGCGCGGGCGGGCAGGGGCCGCGGGCCGCGCGCCTCAGCCGCGCCAGAGCTTGCGGCGGACCGCGCTCTCCAGATCGGCGGCGAGGTTCGCGCCGAGGTCGGCGCCGGGCAGGGCGCGGGCGGCGGCCTCGGGGTCGGGCGGGTTGGCGGCGCGCTCGAAGCCGCGGTCCTTCCAGCGCTCGAACAGCAGGGCATCGGCGGCGTTCTCCCGCAGGATCGCGGCGACCTGCGCCTCGCTCAGGTCCGAGGCCGAGAGGCGTTTGACGTGGCCCACGTTCTCGGACTCGACCGTCGGGTCCACGCCCAGCTCCTCCGAGATCCCCGCCAGCGCCTCGTTGCAGCGCCGGTAGCCGCCCACGAAGTGGAAGCCCTGGAAGGCGGCCTCGAGGTAGAGGAACCGCGCCCGGGTCGAGAGGCGGTAGATGCCGGGATAGCCGACCTCGAAGAAGCGGTGCAGCAGGAAGCGCGTGATGGGGTTGCGCCGCTGGGTGCCGCGCCAGGCGTCGAACGCCCCGGGGGCGGGCTGGCCGCGCTCCTCGTGCCGGGCCCAGCGGTAGTTGTAGAAGCTGACCAGGTATGAGACCGGATCGCGCAGCAGGACCGAGCACTTCACCTCCCGCCCCGGAAACTTCTCGGCCAGCGAGCGGGAGAGGGAGTGGCCGGAGACCGCCCGCACCCCCGCCACGTCCTCGGGCGCGAGGGAGGGGTAGCGGTTGCCGATCACGTCGCGCAGCGGGTTGCGCCAGCGGGGCGCGAGCAGGAAGCCCTCGCCCAGCGTCCGCTCGAAATGCCGCTCGACGGTGGTGCCGGCGCATTTGGGGACGTGCAGGAAGAAATGCACGGGCGGCTGGGGCGTGGTCATCGGCGGGCTCCTTCGCCTGTCGCTGCTAGCGGAGCGGGCGGCGGGGGGCAAGCGCGGCGGGAGCGGGAACCCGATCCGGGGGAGGCGTGGATCGCGCAGGGGGCAGGCGGCGGGAGAGGCCCCGGGGCAGGCCCGGGGGCCCATCGCGCGGCGCGGGCGATCCTGACGCCGGCCCGGGGCGCGCCTGTGGGGCCGGCCGCGCTCAGGCGGCGGGGTCGATGCGATCTGCCAGGCGCTCGCGCGCCAGGTCGCAGTCGGCGTGCATCTGGGCGATCAGCGGCTCGATCCCGTCGAACTTCTCCTCGCCCCGCAGGTAGGAGATCAGGGCGACCGAGACCTCGGCGCCGTAGAGATCGCCCGAGAAGTCGAAGAGATAGGTCTCCAGGTTCGGCGCGTTGATCCCGAAGGTCGGGCGCACGCCCAGCGAGGCCGCGCCGGGGTATCTGCCGGCGTGGGGGCCGTCGAGCACTTCGATCTCCACCGCGTAGACGCCGAAGCGGGGCAGCAGCAGATCCTCGAGCACCACGTTCGCGGTCGGAAAGCCCAGCTCCCGCCCGCGCTTGTCGCCATGGCTGACGACGCCGTCCAGCCGGTGCCAGTGGCCCAGCATCCGCGCGGCGCCCACCGGATCGCCGGCGCCCAGCGCCTCGCGGATCGCGGTGGAGGAGACGCGGCCGCCCGGCCCCTCGACCATCGGGGCGGTCACCGCCTCGAAGCCGAAGCGCGCGCCCAGCTCGGCCAGCATCGCGGCGTCGCCCTCGCGGCCCTTGCCGAAGCGGAAGTCCTCGCCGACCACCACCCGGCTCAGGCCCAGGCGCCCGGCGAGGATGTCGCGCGCGAAGGCCTCGGCCGAGAGGGCGGCCATCGCACGGTCGAACTCCAGCTCCACGCACACATCCACGCCCAGCTTCGCCAGCCTATGGCGGCGGGCGGCGGCGTTCATCAGCCGGAAGGGGGGCGCTTTGGGGGCGAAGACCTGCCGCGGGTGCGGCTCGAAGGTCACCACGCCCAGCGGCGCGCCGGGGTTGCGCGCCAGATCGATCACCGAGGCGTGGCCCCGGTGAACGCCGTCGAAATTGCCCATGGCGGCGGAAGCGCCACGGTCCTCGGGCCGGATCTCGGTCCCGGACTGGATGAGGCGCATCGCGTCCCCTGGAAGGCCCCGGCCGCGGCCAGGGGCCTGCCGGGAAAAGATCAGTCGAACTTGTTGGAGGGCGCCAGAACCAGCGCCTCGCCCTTGAGGACGACCTTGTCGCCCACGCGGCATTCGCAATCAAGGGCGACGCGGCGTTTGGCGTGGATGATGTCCGCGACCGTCACGCGCGCCTCGACCGTGTCGCCGGGGCGGACGGGGGCGAGGAACTTCAGCGACTGGCCCATGTAGACCGTACCGTGGCCCGGCAGCTGCTCCCCGATCACGGCCGAGATCAGCGAGGCGGTCAGCATCCCGTGGGCGATGCGGCCGGCGAAGATCGTGTCGCGGGCGTAGTCGTCGTCCAGATGCACCGGGTTGCGGTCGGTCGACACCTTGGCGAACAGCTCGATGTCGAGGTCGGTGATGGTCTTCAGCACGTAGCGGGACATGCCGATCTCCATTTCCTCGATGCAGATCGTGCCGCGCGGCAGGTTGTCGAGCATGGCTGGTCTCCCAGGGCCGGATTCGCCCGCCGACGGCGGGCTCGCTGCACTGCACCTAGCGCAAGGGACGTGGGTGCGCAACTATCTTGCGCAATATAATTCGCGAACTGAGGCGAAAGTCGGACATTTTGTTGCGCCAGAGTTTCGCCGAGCGGGCGGCCCGCCCTCGGCCGCCCCCCCTGCGGAGACGAGCGCGGGGGGCCGGGCACGAGTCCGCGGGCGCCGACGTCGGCGCCCGCGGCAAGCCGCGTTCAGGAAAACCGGATTTTTCGCAGGGGCTTGCCGGGGCCGATCAGCCCCCGCAGCCCTCGAAGGTCACGGCGCGGTCGGCGCCCAGCACCGTCACCCGCAACGCGCTCCGGTCGAGCCAGGCGGCGCCCGAGGCCGGGTCCAGCCGCGCGCTCAGGCGCAGGGCGCTCCCGTCGGGGGAGAGCTCGCCCGGCTCGAACCACATCGGGGCCGGGGCCTCGACGATCGCGTGCAGCGGGCCGCGGGGCGGGCTCGGCAGGCGCAGGCTCGCCTCCAGCCGGCGGTCGTCGCCCTCACCCTGCAGGCGGCAGTCGGCCAGCGAGGCGCCGGAGACGGCGGCGGCCTCGGGCAGGGTGGCGAGCGCCCGCTCGATCGGGGCGCGCCCGCCCTCCTCGCCGGGGGCGAGATGCAGGGCCACCTCGGCCATCTCGGGCATGCAGATGTCGGCGCAGACGCCGTAGGCGAGGCTGAGGCGCAGCACCATCGGCCGCGCCGGATCCACGGGCGTCGCCTGCAGGGGCAGGGTGACCTCGTGCTTGTAGCCCAGCGTGGTCATGCCGAAGAGGTCGAAGGCCACCGGCCGCGGCCACAGCACCGCGACCGAGGCCACGTTCTCCGACCCGCTCCAGTCGAAATCGGGGGGGATGCCGGCGTCGCCGGGCACGCGCCAGTAGGTCTTCCAGCCGGGATCGAGGCGGATGGTCAGCCCCGCGATGCGCGCGCCGCCCTCGGTCGTCCAGCCGGGCAGCAGCTCCAGCGCCGAGCGCTGGGCGCGGGCCTCGGGCGTGGGCGGCCCGGCCTCGGCCCGGGCGCTCCAGGCGACCGAGAGGCTGCGCGCGGGACCGCCGGCCTCGGCCGCGCCGGGCGCGGCGAAGAGCGCCGCGGCGGCGAGAAGCGCGGCGGCGCGGAGGCCCCGGCGGAACGGGTGCGCGATGGGAGGCTGCGAAGAGTTCATGCCTTCCAGATAGCGAGCCGGGCGCGTTGCAGGAAGTCACGTTCCGGCGAAGCGGGCGGAGGGATCGCCGCCCTCCGTCCCGGCGGACCCCGACTGCCGCCCGTAAATCGAACGACTCCAGCGGTTTCCCGGGATCGGCCGGCCGCTCGCGCCCCGCGCGCGCCGCCGTGATCGGCGCAGATTCCGCCGGGCGCGCGCGGCGGCCGCGGGCCTGCGGGCCTCGCCCCGGCCCCGGGGACTCGCGGCGCAGCGCCGCGGGGGGGCCTCGCCGCGCAAGGATTTCGCCATCGAACCGTTGAAGCGGGCCCCCCGGAGGTCCATCATTCCCCTCATGACCATCGCCCCTTCCGGAGACCCGGCCCCCGAGGCCGACCCCGACGCCGGCGGTCCCCTCGAGGGGGAGCTGCTGGTCGCGATGCCCGGCATGGGCGACCCCCGTTTCGCGCAGACGGTGATCTACATGTGCTCGCATGGCGACGACGGCGCCATGGGGCTGATCATCAACAAGCGCGCACGGGAGCTGAGCTTCGCCGACCTGCTCAAGCAGGTGGGGGTGAAGCCGGGCGAGGGGGCGGGCGCCTTCTCGGTCCATTTCGGCGGGCCGGTGGAGATGGGGCGCGGCTTCGTCCTGCATTCCGACGACTGGGAGGCGCCGGGCGCCACCAAGCCGCTGGCGCAGGGCATGGCGCTGACCGCGACGGTCGACATCCTGCGCGACATGTCGGCGGGCAAGGGCCCCCGGCAGGCGGTGCTGGCGCTGGGCTACGCGGGCTGGGCGCCGGGGCAGCTGGAGCAGGAGCTGCAGGCCAACGGCTGGCTGATCTGCCCCGCCGACCCGGAGCTGGTCTTCGGCGAGGACGACGCCGGCAAGTGGCGGCGCGCGATGCTCAAGATCGGGGTCGATCCGGCGAAGCTGTCGGCGCAGGGCGGGCTCGCCTGAGCCCGGCCCGTAGCCGCGGCAGGCCGCCGGAGCGGCCGGGATTAAATCAGATCGGTTGATTTAAATGGGCCCGACCGCCGCGGTCGGATCGTCTCAGAACGGGATGGCCTGGCCGCGGTAGTCCTCGAACACGCCCGTGGTCTCGGGACCCAGCGCGTCGAACCGGGCGAGCAGGCCCGCGGCGGAGTCGCGCACGTCCACGTCGGCCTCCTGGCCGCCCATGTCGGTGCGCACCCAGCCGGGGTGGTAGACGCCGACCGAGACGCCCTCGCCCCGCAGGTCGACCGCGAGGTTGCGCGCCACGTTGGCGACGGCGGCCTTCGAGGCGCGGTAGACGTAGGTCCCCCCCGGCGCGCGGGCCTGGCTGCCCATGGCCGAGCCGATCACGGCGATGCGCCCGCCGGGTTTCTTCAGGAACGGCAGCAGGGTCGTGGCGGTGAGGAACACGCCCGTCACGTTGACCGCGAAGCTCTCGGCCCACTGCGCGGGCGTGGGCGCGGTCGCGAGCCCGCCGCGCCCCAGCAGCACGCCGGCGTTGCAGACCGCGAGGTCGATCGCCCGCCCCCCCAGCGCGGCCTCCAGCCTCGGCGCCAGCGCCTCGAAGGCGGCGGGGTCGGCGACGTCGAGGGGCAGGGCCGCGACGCCGATCTCGGCGAGGACGGGGGCGGCCGGGTCGCGCACCAGCGCGATCACCTCGTCGCCGCGGGCGCGGGCCTGGCGGGCCATCTCGAGCCCGATGCCGCGCGCGGTGCCGGTCAGGACGATCAGGGACATGGGAGGGCCTCCGGGGGCGTTGGGGGGACTGCGCGACGATCGCTCCCCCGCGGGGGCGCGGATGTCAACCGGGGACGGGTTGGGACAGACGCTCGCCGCGCCCTCCGGTCGCGACCCTGCGGCGCCGGGGGCGCGGCGGGGTTCGCCGAGGCTCCCGACGCTCGTCGCTGGATCGGTCGACCCGGTCCGTGACGTTCTTCCGCGAAAATCCGGCGGGCGACGACGTCGCGCGGGTGGTTTCCGGAAAGCCGGGGCGCCCCGCCGACGCGCGGCCCCGCGCCGGCGGGCCGGCGGGGCCGGGCGCGGACAGGCGGGCGCCGCCGCGGGGCGCCGAACGCAAAAGGGGCGCGCCGGCCGGCGCGCCCCCTGGATCTTCGGTCCGCCGAGGCGGCGCCTCAGGCGATCGCGACCAGCTCCACGTCGAAGGTCAGGGCCTGGCCGGCGAGCGGGTGGTTGGCGTCGAGGAACAGCTCGGTCTCGGTCGCCTTGGCGATCACCACGTTCATGGTGCCGCCGTCCTGCATCTGCACCTGCAGGGGGGTGCCCGGCTCGGTGGGGATGTGGTCGGGGACCGCGGCGCGGTCGACGGCCTGGACGCGGGCGGGATCGTGCTCGCCATAGGCATCGGCGGGCTCGACGCGCACGGTGCGGGTCTCGCCCACCGCCATGCCGGTCACGCCGGCGTCGAGGCCGGGAATGATCTGGCCCGACCCGAGCTCGAACGAGAGCGGCTCGCGCCCCTCGGAGCTGTCGAAGACGGTGCCGTCGTCGAGCTTGCCCTTGTAGTGCAGGTGCAGGGTGTCGCCCGGTTTCGCCTGAGTCATGATGCATGTCCTTTCGGCGGGGGATTGGGGTGTCGAGCCCGCGCGAGACGCGCGGCCGGCTCGGTCGGTCATTCCCAAGAGTCGCAACTGAGTCCCCGGATGTAAACCGCCCCGGCGGAATTCGGTTCCACGCGGTCCCCGGATCCGGCCTCCCGCGCGCCGGTCTGCGCCTGCCGCAGGCGGAAATAGCCCCTCGCGTTCAGGGGCATGAGCGGGGGCGCGGCGGGGGGCGGCTCCTGCGTCGACTCGTCGTGGGGGTTCAGGGCGGGCAGGGGGCGGAGACGCGCAATCCGCGCCGAGCGGGGCGCCGGACAAGCGAAAAGGCCGCGGCGGACCGCGGCCTTTCCGAGCGTGGCCTGAGACCCCCGCCGCCGCCCGCGCCGGGGCGCGGAGCGGCGGAGGCGCGCGCCCGGGGGCGCGCGCCGAAAGGGTCAGGAGAGGGCGCCGGCGGACTTGAGGCGCGCGAGCTCCTCGGCGGAGACGCCGGCGGCGGCCAGGGCCGCCTCGGTGTCCGCGCCCATCGGGCGGGCCGGGCGGGGCGTCGCGGCCGGGGTGCGGCCGAAGCGCGGGGCGGGGACCGGCATGGTCTGGCCGCCGACCTCGACGTAGGCGTTGCGCGCCAGGTTGTGGGGGTGGCTCTCGGCCTCCTGCGGGGTCAGCACCGGCGCCACGCAGCTGTCGCCGCCGGCGTAGATCGCCTCCCACTCGTCGCGGGTCTTGGTCTTGAAATGGGCCTCGTAGGCCGCGCGACGCTTCTCCCACAGGGACTTGTCGTCCTGGGTGTCGTTGTCGGCGGGGTCGAGGCCGGCCTTCTCGATCATCTCGCGATGGAACTGGGGTTCGATCGAGCCCACCGAGATGTACTTGCCGTCCTTGGTCTCGTAGCAGCGGTAGTAGGGCGCGCCGCCGTCGAGCATGTTGCTCTCCCGCTCCGGGCCCCAGCGGCCGGCGGCCATCAGGTTGCGGAAGATGCCGGTCATCGCCGCCACGCCGTCGATCATGGCGACGTCGACCACCTGGCCCTTGCCGGACTTCGAGCGCTCCCACAGCGCCGAGAGGACGCCGAAGATCAGGAACATGGTGCCGCCGCCGTAGTCGGCGACGAGGTTGAGGGGCGGGGTCGGCTCCTGGCCCTTCTTGCCCATCATGCCCAGCGCGCCGGTGAGCGACAGGTAGTTGAGGTCATGGCCGGCCATCTGGCTCCACGGCCCGTCCTGGCCCCAGCCGGTCATGCGGCCGAAGACGAGGCCGGGGTTCTTCTCGAGGCACACGTCCGGACCCAGGCCCATCCGCTCCATCACGCCGGGCCGGAAGCCCTCGATCAGGGCGTCGGCGGAGGCGATCAGGGCCAGCGCCGCCTCGACGCCCTCGGGCGTCTTGAGGTTGAGGGCCACCGACTTCTTGTTGCGGTTGTTGACGTCGGCGGGGCGCTCGCCCCCCGACTTGCGGTCGATGACGATGACCTCGGCCCCGAGGTCGGCCATCAGCTGGCCGGCGAGCGGGCACGGGCCGATGCCGGCCATCTCGATCAGCTTCAGTCCTTCGAGCGGTCCGGCCATGTCAGTGGTTCCTCTTGCGGTCGTCGAGACCCAGGCCGCGGCCGATGATCTCCTTCATGATCTCGGACGAGCCCGCGTAGATGCGGCTGACGCGGGCGTCCACGTACTGCTTGGCGATCTCGTACTCGTCCATGTAGCCGGCGCCGCCGTGGAGCTGGACGCACTCGTCCACCACCTCGCCCTGCGTCTCCGAGGCGAAGAGCTTGATCTCGGCCGCGAGCTCCGAGGTCAGCTTGCCCGCCACATGCTGGGTCGCGCAGTGGTCGAGCAGGGCCCAGGTGGCGTCGAGCCGGGTGCGCAGGTGGGCCATCTTGAAGCGCGAGTTCTGGAACAGGCCGATGGGCTTGCCGAACGCCGTCCGCTCCTTGATGTACTGCAGCGTGATCTGGAAGGACCGCTCGGCCGCCGAAAGGCTGCCGACGGCGGAGATGATCCGCTCCTCGGCGAGGTTGTTCATCATCACCTTGAAGCCGCCGGTCGGGTCGCCCAGCACGTTCTCCTTGGGGACCTTCACGTTGTCGAAGAAGAGCTCCGAGGTGTCCTGCCCGGGCTGGCCCATCTTGCGCAGCTTCTTGCCGCGCTGGAAGCCGGGGGTGTCGGCGGGGACCAGGAACAGGCCCACGGCGTGGGTCTTGTCGGGGTCGGTCTTGGCCGCGACCACGATCAGCTCGGCGATCTGGCCGTTGGAGATGTAGGTCTTCTGGCCGTTGATGACCCAGTGGTCGCCCTTGTCCTCGGCCTTGGTCTTCATGCCGGCGAGGTCGGAACCGGTGCCCGGCTCGGTCAGCGCGATGGCCAGCGGCGTCTCGCCCGAGACGCAGCCGGGCATGAAGCGGTCGCGCTGGTCGTCGGTGCCGAACTTGTGCAGGTAGGGGCCCACGACGCGGTTGTGGAGCGAGGCGGCGAAGCCCGAGCCCGCGCCCGCCATCGCCATCTCCTCGATCAGGATCATGTCGTAGCGGAAGTCGTCGATGCCCGCGCCGCCGTATTTCTCGTCGGCGTACATGCACAGGAAGCCCTGGGCGCCGGCGGATTTCCACAGCTCCTTCGAGACCTTGCCGGTCTCGCGGAAGGTGTCGACATGGGGCGTGATCTCGGCCGCGACCCACTTGCGGACGGAGTCGCGGAACATCTCGTGGTCTTGTTCGTAAAGCGTGCGGGCGATCATTCGGGGGTCCTCCCAACGGGGGGGCGCCTTGCGGGGGCGCTCTGACGGGACCGGCCCCCGCGCCCGGTGGGCGGGGGGCCGGAAGGGTGGTTCGGGGTCGCGGTCAGGCGGCCTTGGCCGTCGTCTCGCGCAGCTTGTCGTAGGCCTCGGGGCGCACGCGGAAGCGCTCGCCCCAGGCGTCGGCCAGTTCCTCGGCCCGCCTGGCGAAGGCGTCGACGCCCACGCCGCGGATGAACTGCAGGGCGCCGCCGGTCCAGGCCGGGAAGCCGATGGCCATGATCGAGCCGATGTTGGCCTCATGCTCCGAGCGCAGGACGCCCTCGTCGAGGCAGCGCAGGGTCTCGATGGCCTGACGGTAGAGCATCCGGTCCTGGGCCTCGTCCATGGTCACGCCGCCGTTGCCGGTCATGAACTGGCTGAGGCCGGACCACAGCGTGCGCCCCTCGGGGCCGTAGTCGTAGAAGCCGCCGCCGTAGTGGCGACCGCCGCGGCCGAGCGCGACCATCTTGGGGGCGATGGCGGCGGAGGCCTCGTTCTTCACCGGGAAGCCGTCCTTGACGCCGAGGCGCTCGTCGAGCTTGCGGTGGGTCTCGCGGACCCGCTCGCTGAGCACCATCGAGACCTCGTCCTGCACCTGCAGGGGGCCGACGGGCATGCCGATCTTCCAGGCGGCCCGCTCGATCATCTGCGGGGCCATGCCGTCGATCAGCAGCGCCATGCCCTCGTTCATGAAGGTGCCGAAGACGCGGGAGGTGAAGAAGCCGCGGCTGTCGTTGACCACGATCGGCGTCTTGCCGATCTGCTGAACGTAGTCATAGGCCTTGGCGAGCGTCTCGTCCGAGGTCTTTTCGCCGAGGATCAGCTCGACCACCGCCATCTTGTCAACGGGCGAGAAGAAGTGGATGCCGATGAACCGGCTCGGGTCCGGGGCGGCCTCGGCCAGGATCGAGATGGGCAGGGTCGAGGTGTTGGAGCCGTAGATGCCCCCCTCGGACAACTTGGGGAAGGTCGCGGGGATGACCTTCTCCTTGAGGTCGATGTCCTCGAAGACCGCTTCCACGATGATGTCCACGCCGTCGTAGTCGTCCGCATCCGTGGGGCGGATGTTGGCGAGCAGGGCGTCGGCCTTGGCGTCGTCCATCCGGCCCTTGGCCTTGGCGCCCTCGACGAGCTTCGCCGAGTAGGCCTTGCCCTTCTCAGCGTTGGCGAGGTCGGTGTCCTTCAGCGCGGTGGGCAGGCCGCGGGCGGCGTGGGCGTTGGCGATGCCGGCGCCCATCATGCCGGCGCCCAGCACCGCCGAGGATCCGGCCTTCCACTTCTCGGCCTTGGGACGGAACTTGCCGCCCTTGATGGCCTGGTTCCCGAAGAAGAAGGTGGTGATGGCGGCCTTCGCCTCGGTCGAGACCACGAGGCGCAGGAACTGGCGGCTCTCGTTGCGCAGCGCGCTGTCGAAGCCCATGCGCATCGAGTTCACGGCCACGTCCAGGATCCGCTCGGGCGCGGGCATCAGGCCGCGGGTCTTCTTGATGAGAAGCGTCGGGGCGACGGCTGCGACCTGACGGACCTTAGGCGAGTTGGCGTCGCCGCCGGGGAAGCGGAAGCCCTTCTGGTCCCAGGGCTGCTGCCACGCGTCCGGGTTCGCCTTGATCCAGGCCTTGGCTGCGGGGACCAGCTCCTCCTGCGTGGCGACGATCTCGTCGACCATGCCGAGCGCGAGGGCCTTGCGCGGGGCGTGGGGCTTGCCCTCCATCACCACGGGCAGGGCCTTCTCGAGGCCCAGGAGCGCGGTCGTGCGCACCACGCCGCCGGCGCCCGGCAGCAGGCCCAGCGTGACCTCGGGCAGGCCGGTGATGGCGGCGGGGCTGTCGAGGATGATGCGGCGGTTGCAGGCGAGGCAGATCTCGTAGCCGCCGCCGAGCGCCGCGCCGTTGATCGCGGCGACGACGGGGACGGGCAGCTTCTCGATCCGCCGCAGCATGCCTTTGTTCTTCTCGAGATCGTCGAGATAGGCCTGGTCGACCTCGGTGGTGGCGAGCAGGCCGTTGAGGTCGCCGCCGGCGAAGAAGGTCTTCTTCGCGGAGGCGATGACGACGCCGGTCAGGCCCTGCTCGGCGTAGAGGCGGTCGATGATCGCGGTCATGCCGGACTTGTAGGCGGGCGTCATCGTGTTCGCGCCCTGGCCCTGCATGTCCATGGTCACCACGACGATGCCGTCGGCGTCTTTCTCGTAGCGGAAGTCTTCCATGATCCTCAGACCCTCTCGATGATCGAGGCGATGCCCATGCCGCCGCCCACGCACATGCAGATCAGCGCGCGCTTGAGGTTCCGGCGCTCCAGCTCGTCGAGCATGGTGCCGACCAGGCAGCCGCCGGTCGCGCCCAGCGGGTGGCCCATGGCGATGGCGCCGCCGACGACGTTTAGCTTCTCCTCCGGCACGTCGAGGTCGCGCTGCAGGCGCAGGGCGACGGAGGCGAAGGCCTCGTTGATCTCCACGAGATCGATGTCGTCGATGGTGAGGCCCGCTTTCGCCAGCGCCTTCTTGGAGGCCGGGCCGGGGCCGGTGAGCATGATCGTCGGCTCGCAGGCGGTCAGCGCGATGGCGAGGACGCGGCCGCGCGGCGTGAGGTTCAGGTCCTTGCCGACCTGCTCGTTGCCCACCATCACCAGCGAGGCGCCGTCGACGATGCCCGAGCTGTTGCCCGGCGTGTGCACGTGGTCGATGCGCTCGACATGGGGATACTTGGCCAGCGCGATGGTGTCGTAGCCCATGGCGCCGGGGCCGGCGAAGGAGGGCTTGAGCCCGCCCAGCGCCTGCATGTCGGTGTTGGGCTTGATGAAGTCGTCGCGCTGCAGGATCACCAGCCCGCTCTCGTCCTTCACCGGGACGACGGAGCGGTCGAACCAGCCGGCGTCGCGGGCGGCCGCGGCCTTCTGCTGGGAGCGCATGGCGAAGGCGTCGACGTCGTCGCGGCTGAAGCCCTCGAGCGTGGCGATCAGGTCGGCGCCGATGCCCTGGGGGACGAAGCCGGTCTGGATGTTTGTGGCGGGGTCGCCGGCCATCGGGCCGCCGGAGGCGCCCATCGGAACGCGCGACATGGATTCGTAGCCGCCGGCGCAGACCAGGTCCTCCCACCCCGAGGCGACCTTGGCGGCGGCGGTGTTGAACGTGTCGAGGCCCGAGGCGCAGAAGCGGTTCACCTGGGCGCCGGGCACGGTCTCGTCCCAGCCGGCCTTCTGGAGCGCGATCTTGGGCAGGACCGAGCCCTGCTCCATCACCGGCTCCACGCAGCCCAGCATCACGTCGTCGACGCGGGCGGTGTCGAGGTCGTGGCGGGACTGCATCTCGTCGAGCAGGGTGCAGACGAGGTCGATCGGTTTGACCTCGTTCAGCGAGCCGTCCGCCTTGCCCTTGGATCGGGGCGTGCGGATGGCGTCGTAGATGTAGGCGGCTTCGGCCATGGGGCGTCTCCTCCGGGTCCGCGGCGGCGACCCCCTCTGGCCGGGCGCCGACGGCCGCGCGTCGCGCGGGAGAGTGCCGTTCGCCGAGGGAGGGGGTCAAGCCTGTTAATCGGTCAGTGAATGCGGGCATGGCGCCGCAGAGCGGAACAAGCGTTCCGCAACCTCACCCTAACCGACCGACAGGCAAGGGGATCGTCCGAAGCGACGAGACGTGGCGTCGGGCGCGAGCGCGGCGCCGGGCCGCTCGCCCTGCGGGCGTGACGCGGCGCAACAGGCCCGCGACGGGGGCGCGGAGCGGCGATGCGCCTGCGGAACAAGGTTTTTTCGGGAGACGACCGGGCCCCTCTTGACCCAAGGGCGGCCGGCGTCTCCGCCGTCCGCCCCTGGGGACCGTCCACCGGATCGGGCCGGCTTTGGTTGGCGCTTCCTCCCGGCGCAGCGTCTGCGCGCCGTCGCCATTGGTTCGCCGACCCGTTGGAGCGTGCTGTCGCTCTCCCGGGGCGGCCGCGGTCACCGTATGCGGCGGGCGGTCGCAGCGCAAGCGCGCTTTGCATTCCGGGCGGGGGCGCGTTAATGGCATGATTAACACCGACTCCCGCAGGCCCGCTCCCGCGCCGGCCCGCAGGGGACGAGGAGACGAAGCCGGGCGCGCGGCCGTGGCCGCCGACCGGACGATCCAGGGAGGATTGGATGAAGCACCCGTCGCATCACGCGCAGACCACGCCCGACAAGCTCGCCTACGTGATGGCCGGCACGGGGGAGGGGCTGACCTACGCGCAGCTCGACGCCGTGTCGAACCGCGGCGCGCAGGCGCTGCGCGCCCTGGGCGTGCAGAAGGGCCAGGGCGTCGCGATCCTGATGGAGAACCGGTTGGAGTTCATGGAGATCCTGTGGGCCTGCCACCGGGCCGGGATCGTCTACACCGCCGTCTCGCGCTACCTCACGCCCGAGGAGGCCGGCTACATCATCCAGGACTGCGGGGCGAAGGTCTTCCTCACCTCCGAGAAATACGCCGAGCGGGCGGCCGAGTTCGCGGCCCAGACCCTGCCGGGCACGAAGCTGATGATGGTGGGCGGGACCGCCGAGGGCTACGACAGCTGGGAGGCGCTGGTCGCGGCCCAGCCCGCAGAGCCGGTCGCGGACGGCTGCGCGGGCACCGACATGCTTTATTCGTCGGGCACCACGGGCCGGCCCAAGGGCATCTCCAAGGCCTGGGTCGAGGAGCCGATCGAGCACATCAACCCGTTCCTGTCGCTGCTGATCGAGGGCAAGTGCGGGGCGAACGCGGACTCGGTCTACCTCTCGCCCGCGCCGCTCTACCACGCGGCCCCGCTGCGCTTCTGCCTGACCATGGCGAACCTGGGCGCGACCTGCGTGATCATGGAGCGCTTCGACCCCGAGGCTTATCTCGAGGCGGTGCAGAAATACGGCGTCACCCACTCGCAGCTCGTGCCCACGATGTTCGTGCGGATGCTGAAGCTGCCCGAGGAGGTGCGGCTGAGCTACGACGTCTCGACCATCCGCACGGCGGTGCATGCCGCCGCCCCGTGCCCGCGCGAGATCAAGCAGCGGATGATCGACTGGTGGGGCCCGGTGCTGGTGGAATACTACGCCGGCACCGAGGGCAACGGCGCCACCTTCACCGACAGCCACGAGTGGCTGAAGCACCCCGGCACCGTGGGCCGGCCCATCGTCGGCTCGATCTACATCGCGGGCCCCGACGGGGAGGAGCTGCCCCAGGGCCAGACCGGCGCGGTCTATTTCAACACCGGCATCGACTTCGTCTACTACGGCGACCCGGAGAAGACCGCGAAGTCCTTCCTCAAGCCCGGCGTCGGCACGCTGGGGGACGTGGGCTACCTGGACGAGGACGGCTATCTCTACCTGACCGACCGGGCCTCCTACACGATCATCTCGGGCGGGGTGAACATCTACCCGCAGGAGACCGAGGACCTGCTGATCACCCATGAGAAGGTCGCCGACGCGGCCGTGTTCGGCGTGCCGGACGAGGAGATGGGCGAGGCGGTGAAGGCGGTGGTGCAGCTGCTGAACCCGGCCGAGGCCTCGGACGAGCTGGCCGCCGAGCTGATCGCGTGGACCAAGAAGCATCTCAGCCACGTGAAGGCGCCCAAGTCGATCGACTTCCGCGCCGAGCTGCCGCGCACCGCGACGGGCAAGCTGATGAAGCGGCATCTCAAGGACGAATACTGGGCGAACGCGAAGGCGGGGGCGGCGTGATGGCTGTGAAGAATCCTTTCGATCTGACGGGCCGCGTGGCGGTTGTCACCGGCGGCAACGGCGGCATCGGCCTCGGCATGGCCGAGGGGCTGGCCACGATGGGCGCCAAGGTCGCCATCTGGGCGCGCAACGAGGAGAAGAACGCCAAGGCGCTGGCGCGCCTCGCGGATGCGCCGGGCGAGTGCATGGCGCTGGCGGTCGATGTGAACGACCAGGGCGCGGTGGACGCGGCGATGGCGCAGACGCTGGAGAAGTTCGGGCGGGTGGACGGCATGTTCGCCAACGCCGGGATCTCGGCGCGCAAGGTCTCGATCCTGGAGCGGACCGAGGAGGACTGGCGCAAGGTGCTCGAGGCCAACGTGCTGGGCGTGCACCGCTGCTTCAAGGCGGCCGCGACCCACATGGTCGAGCGCGCCAAGGGCGGCGACGCCTTCGGGCGGCTGGTGGTCACCTCCTCGACCTCGACGATCTTCGGCGCGGCGACGTCGGAGCCCTACGGGGCCTCGAAGGGCGCGGTGCTCTCGATGATGCGGGCGCTGGCGGTGGAGCTGGCGCGCTTCGGGATCACCTCGAACGCGATCCTGCCGGGGT
Source organism: Albimonas marina (assembly GCF_029223255.1). Lineage (GTDB taxonomy): Bacteria > Pseudomonadota > Alphaproteobacteria > Rhodobacterales > Rhodobacteraceae > Albimonas. The sequence continues at coordinate 675,589 of NZ_JARHUC010000002.1, read as the reverse complement.
GGACCGAGTCCGAGATGACCGCCCCCGCCTTCGCCAACGAGAAGTTCGTGAAGGCGACGATGGCCCGGACCCCGATCCGGCGCTACTGCACGCCCGAGGATTTCTCGAACCTCGCGGTCTACCTGATGACGAACGGCGCCTCGGCGCACACCGGCGACTGCCTGCGCATCGACGGCGGCTACTCGGTCTTCTGATCCGGGCCTTTCCGCAGCCGGGCGCCGCGTCGGACGCGGCGCCCGGACGGACCGCTCCGCCCGCGGCGCATCGCGGGCGGGGCGCAGGGGGCCGGAGCGGCCGGCGCCGCGCCGGAGGCGGGCCTGTCCCATGCCGCGGGAGACGGGGGGGCCGGGCGCCGACCCGAGCCGTGCGCCGCGGGCGGAGCGGTCGGTCCAGGCGCGACGGTCGACGCGGCGCCTCCCGCCCGCGGGCGACGCCCGGCCTCGCCCACCCGGACGCAGACCGGCGGCCGGGCGGCGGGCGTCCGGGAGCTTCCCTTCAGGCGATGACGTGGCCGCGCGGCGCCAGGGTTGCGCGGGGTCCTTCGGGCGAGGACGTCTCGGCGTCTCTCGGCGTCTCTCGACCTCCCCGGTCGTGCGATTGGGGCGTCGACGGAGCCCCGGCGTGGGCGGTCGTCGTCGGCGAGGGGGGGGTGACCCAGAGGAAGCCGCCCGGGGGTGACAACGCCGCCGCAGGCGCTAGGTTCGCCGGAGCCCCGCCGGCGCCGGCGGGGCCTGACCTGAAGAGACTGCCGGAGGCGTCCTTGCCGCCCATGCCCCCCCTCGCGACCCGACCGTCCCGCCCGTCCTCCGCCGCGGTCCCGTCCGCGGCGCTTTCGTTGCGACGGCTGGCCCCGATCCTCCTGCTGGCGATGCTGACGCTCGCCGCGGCCGTCGCGCCGGGCGGGCCGGCCTGGGGGCAGGGGCTGTCGGGGGCGGCGGAGGCGGCCTCGGGCGGCGGTACGGGAGACGGCTCCGGGGATGGCTCGGGGGAGGGCGAGGTTTCGGCCGCCGACCTGCCCACGGCGGCGCTGCTCGAAGTGCTCAAGAACGCCGACGCCCGCGACCGGCTGATCCAGGCGCTGGAGCAGGCGCAGGCGGACGGCGGCCAGGCGAAGGAAGACGAGGGGGGCGGCGACGCCGCGGCCTCCGGCGAGGCGGCCAGGGCGGGCTCGGGCGGCGTCGACGCCGGCGAGCCGGGGATCGGCGCGCAGATCGCGCAGACCACCCAGGCCTGGGTCAACGCGCTCGCGGGTTGGGTGACGGAGACCTGGACCCAGATCTCCCAGGCGCCGGAGCGGCTGTTCGACCTGCGCGGGGCGATGGAGCCGGGCGTGCTGCTGGCCATGCTCGAGGAGCTGGGCCTGACCATCCTGGGGACCTACGCGGTCTATGTCCTGCTGCGGCTGGGCGCGCGCAGCCTGCGCGGGCGCATCGGGCGCAAGGGCGAGGACGGCGGGCCGCTTCAGAAGCTGTGGATGGGCCTGCTGATGGCGCTGCTCGACGCGGCGACGGTGCTGGCGGCCTGGGCGGCGGGCTATGCGATCGCCGCCTTCCTGCTGGATCCGCCGGGCTCGGTGGCGCTGCGCCAGACGCTTTACCTCAACGCCTTCGTGGCGGTGGAGATCGCGCGCAACGTGATCCGGCTGCTGCTGCGGCCCGAGACGGGGGCGCTGCGGCTGATCCCGATGCCGGACGCGGGGGCGCGGTATCTCTCCTCCCGCCTGATCCTGGCGGCGGCGATCCTGGGCTACGGGCAGCTGCTGGTCTCGCCGCTGGTGGCGCAGAACGCGGGCTGGCGCGCGGGCCAGGCGGTGGGCGTGGCGACGGGGCTGCTGGTGGTGGTGATCGGGCTGATCGCCACCCTGCGCCATCGCCGGGCGGTGGCCGACTGGCTGACGCCCCACGACGCCGAGAGCCGCAAGGTCTTCGCGGCGCTGGCGCGCCTGTGGCACGTGCCGGTGCTGCTCTACCTGGGCGCGCTCTTCGTGATCGTGCTGACCCGGCCCGGCAACGTGTTGTGGCCGGTGCTCGAGGCATCGGGCAACATCCTGCTGGTGATCGTGCTGGGCATGATGATCAACGGCTTCCTCGCCGCACGGATGCGCGAGGGGGTGCATCTGCCCGAGACGCTGCGCGCCAAGCTTCCGCTGCTGGAGCACCGGCTGAACGCCTTCGTGCCCAAGCTGCTGCTGGCGGTGCGGGTGATCGTGGTGCTCGCCGTGCTGGGCGTGGCGCTGGAGCAGGCGGGGATCTTCGACACCGAGGGGTGGCTGTCGAGCGACCTGGGTCTGCGGCTGACCGGCGCCGCGGTCAGCGTGGCGCTGATCCTGCTGGGGGCGTTCCTGGTCTGGCTCGCCTTCTCGGCCTGGGTCGACTGGCGGCTGAGCCATGACGTGGGCCGGATCCCGACCCCGCGCGAGACCACGCTGCTGACGCTGCTGCGCAACGCGGCCACCATCGCGCTGGCGGTGATCACCCTGATGTTCGCGCTGAGCGAGCTGGGCATCGACATCGCGCCGCTGATCGCCTCGGCCGGCGTCCTGGGCCTGGCCATCGGCTTCGGCGCGCAGAAGCTGGTGCAGGACGTGATCACGGGCGTGTTCATCCAGCTCGAGAACGCGATGAACGTGGGCGACGTGGTCACCGTGGGCGGCATCACCGGGGGCGTCGAGAAGCTGACCGTGCGCTCGGTCTCGATCCGCGACCTGAACGGGACCTATCACCTGATGCCGTTCAGCTCGGTCGACGCGGTGTCGAACTTCACCCGTGACTTCGCCTACTGCGTGATGGACGCGGGCATCGCCTATCGCGAGGACATCGACGAGGCCAAGCAGGGCGTGCTGGACGCCTTCGCCGCGGTGAAGGCGGACGAGACCCAGGGCGCCGCCCTGCTGGGCGACGTCGAGTGGTTCGGCGTGCAGGCGCTGGGCGACAGCGCCGTGGTGCTGCGGGCGCGGGCGAAGACCAAGCCGGGCTCCCAGTGGGGCTTCGGGCGCGCGTGGAACGAGCAGATCAAGAAGATCTTCGACGAGCGCGGCATCGAGATCCCGTTCCCCCACCAGACGATCTACTTCGGCGAGCTCAAGGACGGCTCGGCCCCGCCGGTCCACCTGGTGCGCGACGACGAGGCCGAGGTGGTCGAGGGCACGGCGACGCCGGCCGAGGAGAGCAAGGCCGCGGGCGAGGAGCCCGGGGCCCCGCGCACCGACAAGGTCGTGAATCGCGACATGCCCGACGAGGACGAGGTTTGAGGCCTGCGCCCGCCGCGGGGGCGCCGCGGCGGGCCGCGCGCCCGGTCGAGGCCGCGCGCCCGCGGCGCGGGGCCGGCGGGGCGCCTCCGGGCGCCGTTTCTTGGGGGCGCCGGGGAGAGAGCCCGGCGCCCTGCGCCGACGAGGCGGGGCGCGGTCGGGGGCGGATCCTCCGGACGGCATGAGAGGCGGGGGTCCGAAGCGATCCCGGGCGCGGGGCCGCGCGGGCGGGGCGCGGCCGAGGCGCCTGTTGCGGCCCCGCGTGCATGGGGCTAGCAAGGGCGCGGATTCCGAGGGGCGCGCGCCGTCGTGCGCCGCGACCCGACCGCCCGGCCGCCCGACGCGGCGGGGCCGACCGCCACGACGCTGAACGCGCCATACTGAACGCAAGGGGCATCATGACCGAACCTCTCCGCCTGGGCATCGCCGGACTGGGAACCGTGGGCGCGGGGGTGGTCAGGATCGTCCAGACCCATGCCGCGATGCTGGAGGCGCGCGGCGGGCGGCCGGTGTCGATCTCGGCGGTCTGCGCGCGCTCGCGCAACCGGGACCGGGGCGTGGACGTCTCGGGCTACGACTGGGAGGACGATCCCGTGGCGCTCGCGCGGCGCGACGACGTCGACGTGCTGATCGAGCTGATGGGGGGCGAGGACGGCCCCGCCAAGGCCTGCGTCGAGGCGGCGCTGGAGACGGGCAAGCACGTGGTCACCGCCAACAAGGCGATGCTGGCCCACCACGGGCAGGCGATGGCCGAGGCCGCCGAGGCCGCCGGGCGCGCGCTGAAGTTCGAGGCCGCGGTCGCCGGGGGCATTCCCATCGTCAAGGCGCTGGGCGAGGGCCTGGCGGCCAACGCCATCCAGCGCCTGATGGGCGTGATGAACGGCACCTGCAACTACATCCTGACCGAGATGGAGGCGACCGAGGCCCCCTACGAGCAGGTGCTGGAGGACGCGCAGAAGCTGGGCTACGCCGAGGCCGATCCGACCTTCGACGTGGGCGGCATCGACGCGGCGCACAAGCTGGCGCTGCTCGCCTCGATCGCCTACGGCGCGCGGGTGGACTTCGCGGGCGTGCAGACCGAGGGCATCGACCGCATCACCCTGACCGACATCCAGCAGGCCCGCGACATGGGCTTCCGCATCAAGCTGCTGGGCGTCGCCAAGATGACCCCGGACGGGCTGGAGCAGCGCATGACGCCCTGCCTGGTGCCGGCGGGCAGCTCGATCGGGCTGCTGGGCGGGGTGACCAACGCGGTGGTGGTCGAGGGCGACTTCGTGGGCCAGACCGTGTTCCAGGGGCCGGGCGCGGGGCAGGGGCCGACCGCCTCGGCGGTGATGGCCGACGTGCTCGACATCGCGCGGGGCCAGATCGGGACCACCTTCGGCGTGCCGGCGACGCGGCTGGCGGCGGCGCCGCGGGCGGCGGATTCGGGGGCGGCGGCCTATTACCTGCGCATGTCCCTGCAGGACGCGCCGGGGACGCTGGCCAAGGTGACGGCGGCGCTGGGCGAGGAGGGCGTCTCGATCCGCCAGATGCGGCAGTACGAGCACGAGGGCGACGCGGCCCCGGTGATCTTCGTCACCCACCCCGCCCCGCGCGCGGCGCTGGACGGCGCGCTGGGCCGGCTGGGCGCCATGGAGGAGTGCATCGACGCCCCCATGGCGCTCCGGGTGGAGATCCTCTGAACGGCGCTTGAGCCGCGCCGGCGCGCGGAGCCTTCCGGGCGCGCGAGGCCTGCGGACGGCGCATGGCGAGACGAAAGACGGCCCCCCGGCGACCGGGGGGCCGTTTCGGTTTCGGGGGCCCGGACCGCGCCGGCGTCGGGGAGGCGACGGGGCGCGGTCGTGGGCCCAGGGAGCCGGCGCGATCCTGGGAGGCGCCGGAGCTGGTCGGCGCCGGGGCGGCGCCGGTGCAGGGGCGGCGGCGTCCGACGCCGCCGGAGAGGAGCACGCTCCGGACGCGCGGGGCGGCGGGCCGGGCGGCGGGCGAACCGGGCGCCCCGGGCGCGGGCGACCGCCCGAGGCCGGGGCGCCGGACGCGCCGCGCTTTCCCGGAGCCGGCGGAGCCGCGCTCAGGCGGCGCGGGCGCTGCGGGCGGGGGTCCGGCCGGCGCCGGAGCGGCGGAAGAAGCCCAGGATCTCGCGCAGCTCGGCCAGCTCCTCGTCGAGGTTGCGCGCGGCGGAGGCGTTGCGGGTCGAGATCTCGGCGTTGCGCTGGGTATTCGAGTCGAGCTCGCTCATCGCGTGATTGATCTCGTTCACGCCCGAGGCCTGCTCGGTGTTGGCGGTGTTGATCTCGGAGATCTGGCGGGAGAGCTCGTCGACCAGGGTGCGGATCTCGGCGAAGACCTCGACGGCCGAGGCCATCAGGGTCGCGCCCTGCTCGACGTCCGCCGCGCTCTGCTTGATGAGCTTGGTGGTGTCGGCGGCGGCGTCCGAGGAGCGCTGGGCGAGGTTGCGCACCTCGGAGGCGACGACGGCGAAGCCCTTGCCGGCCTCGCCCGCGCGGGCGGCCTCGACGGCGGCGTTGAGGGCGAGGAGGTTGGTCTGGAAGGCGATCGACTCGATCGCGCCGTTGATCTCGTTGATCCGGCGGGAGCTTTCCTCGATCGTGCGCACGGCGTTGGTGGCCTTCTCGATCACCTCCTGGCCCGTCTCCGTCCGCTCGGCGGCGCGGCGGACCACCTGCTCCCCGTGGCGGGAGTTGTCGGCGGTGGTGTTGATCGTGGCCGAGAGCTGCTCGACGGTGGCCGCGATCTCCTCGAGCGTGGCGGCCTGGCGTTCGGCGCGTTCGCTGAGGTCGTCGGCGCCGCCGCGGATGTCGGCGGAGCCGGCGCTGATCCGCTCCATCGCGTCGGTCATGCGGCCGACGAGATCGCGCCAGGAGTCGCGCAGCCGGATCACGTCGTCTCGCAGCGGCACGAAGGCGGGGGCCATCGGTCCGTCGTCGGAGACGTCGAGATCGCCCGAGGCGAGCGCCGAGAGCATCGCCCCCACCCGCTGCACCGAGTCCACCCGCGGGGTGATGTCCTGGGCGAACTTCACCACGCGCATGAGGTTGCCGTACCGGTCGCTGATCGGGTTGTAGGACGCCTGGATCCAGATGTCGCGCCCGTCCTTGGCGCGGCGGCGATACTCGGCCGAGAAGGCCTGGCCCTGGCGCAGGCGCTTCCAGAACTCCGCGTAGGCGGGGCCGTCGGCCTCGCCGTCGGGCATGAACATGCGGTGGTGGCGGCCCTTGACCTCGTCGAGCCGATAGCCGAGCGTCTGCAGGAAGTTGTCGTTCGCATCGAGGATCTTGCCCTCGAGGTCGAACTCGATCACCGCCTGCAGGCGGGAGATCGCCTCGAGCTTGCCGCGGGCGTCGATCTCGGACTGGGCGTCGGCGGTCACGTCGGCGGCGAGCTTGACCACCCGATCGATCTTGCCGGCGGCGTCGCGCACCGGCATGTAGGAGGCGCGCAGGAAGCGCAGGCCCCCGTCCTTGCCGATGCGCTTGAAGCGGCCGTCGATCGCCTCCCCCGCCGCCAGGCGGGACCAGAAGCTGCGGTAGAAGTCGCTGTTGACCACCTCGGGCGGGCAGAGCGTGCGGTGGTGCTTTCCGACCAGTTCCTGCCGGGTGTAGCCCACGGCCTTCAGGAACCGGTCGTTCGCATCGAGTATGTCGCCCTGAGGCGTGAACTCGATGACCGCCCAGGCGTCATCAAGCGCGCGTCGCAGCGGGTCCTTGCCCCCGCTGGCGGCGGGACGGCCGATTCCGAACATGCACGTGATCCTCTCCAGCTTCGTGCGGCCGTGTTAGACCCGAGACGTTTCGAAAGTCTTTCGACCCGCGCCGCGCGCGCGCGTCACAGGAGTTTCCCTTGCCCACGCGGCCCCCGGCCCGTAGGAAACGACGGGGCCGGAGGCCCTCTTCAAGATCGCGCGACCTCAGGAGCACCCATGCCCGACGCCAAGAAGGAACCCGGCGGCATCTTCGCCGACCGCATGCTGTCACTGGGACTGGCCCGCGTGTCGGAAGCCGCCGCCATCGCCGCGGCGAAGCTGGTGGGCCGGGGCGACGAGAAGGCCGCCGACCAGGCCGCCGTCGACGCCATGCGCACCCAGCTCAACCTCCTCAACATCGAGGGCGTCGTGGTGATCGGCGAGGGCGAGCGCGACGAGGCCCCGATGCTCTACATCGGCGAGGAGGTCGGGCAGGGCGGCGGCCCCGCCGTCGACATCGCGCTCGATCCGCTCGAGGGCACCACGCTCTGCGCCAAGGACATGCCCAACTCGCTGGCCGTGATCGCGATGGGGCCGCGCGGCTCGATGCTGCACGCGCCCGACGTCTACATGGACAAGCTCGCGATCGGCCCGGGCTACGCGCCGGGCGTCGTCGACCTCGACATGACCCCGACCGAGCGGGTGCTGGCGCTGGCCAAGGCCAAGGGCGGCAAGCCCGAGGACGTGACCTGCTGCATCCTCGAGCGGCCCCGCCACGAGGAGATGGTGCGCGAGGTCCGCGAGACCGGCGCCGCGATCCGCCTGATCACCGACGGCGACGTCGCCGGCGTGATCCACTGCGCCGAGGCCCACCTGACCGGCATCGACATGTACATGGGCTCGGGCGGGGCGCCCGAGGGCGTGCTGGCGGCCGCGGCCCTGCGCTGCATGGGCGGCCAGATCCAGGGCCGGCTGCTGTTCCGCAACGACGACGAGCGCGGCCGCGCCAAGAAGGCCGGCATCACCGACTTCGACAAGAAGTACTCGCTGACCGAGATGGTCACCGACGACGTGATCTTCGCCGCCACCGGCGTCACCGACGGCTCGATCCTGCGCGGCGCCCGCCGCGACGGCGAGTGGATGGAGACCGAGACCATCCTGATGCGCTCGCGCACCGGCTCGGTCCGCCGCATCAGCTACCGCCAGCGCAACCAGTAAGGGCGCGCGCGACGCGATCGAGGAAGGGCCCGGCGGCGACGCCGGGCCCTTTCGCGTTCCAGGGACGGGGAACGGGGGGCGGAGGCGCCCTGCGGGCGGGCTTGGGAGCGGGGCGGGGGGATTGCGGGTTGGGAACGGAGGCGCGTGGGGCCAGCGGGGAGGACGCTCCTGACTCACCAGGGAACAGGACCCCGCGCCTGTCCCCCGGATCCGTCTCTCGCTGACGATGCCTGAGCGACTCGTCGGGAGGGGTCAAGGACAAGCCCCGCGCAAGCGCGGGGTCGCTTCGCGATCCTTGACCTCTCCCGCCGAGTCGCTCTTCACGGCATCAGCGAGAGACGGCTCCGGGGAACAGGCGCTCCGCGAGGCCTGCGAGCGTCGCGCCGGGGCGCTTGGGGCGGGCGGGGAGCCGGGTCTTGGGTGCGGAGCGCGCGGCGGGAGGGGAGAGTTGCGGGCGCGGTGCGGGGAGCGCGCGCCGGCGGGCGCGGGTGGAGGTGCGCGACGCCTGGGAGGTGGCGAGGACGGGTGGCGTTGGGCGGGAGAGGCCTGAGCGCAGGCGCGCAGGCGCTTGAGGGGGGCGCGGCCGGGGGAGTTGGGACGCTGCAGGGAGGGAGAGGCAGGCGAGGGGGCGCGGGGTTGCGGCCGCGGGGCGGGTATTCCACAGTCCGGAGCGACAGAACATCCGGGAGGCCTCCGCCATGTCCATCTCCGAAGATCCCGTCGTCGTCGTCGGCGCGGCCCGCACGCCCATGGGCGGCTTCCAGGGGGAGCTCTCGGGCGCCACGGCCGCGGAGCTGGGGGGCGTCGCCATCCGCGCGGCGCTGGAGCGCGGCGGGGTCGAGCCGGGGCAGGTCGGCGAGTTGCTGATGGGCTGCGTCCTGCCCGCGGGCCAGGGCCAGGCGCCGGCGCGCCAGGCGGGCTTCGCCGCCGGCCTGGGCGAGGAGGTGCCGGCCTCGACGCTCAACAAGATGTGCGGCTCGGGCATGCGCACGGTGATGATGGCGCACGATCAGCTGCTGGCCGGCTCGCAGACCGTGATGGTCGCGGGCGGCATGGAGAGCATGTCCAACGCCCCCTACCTGCTGCCCAAGATGCGCGGCGGCGCCCGGCTGGGTCACTCCGAGGTCAAGGACCACATGTTCCTCGACGGGCTCGAGGACGCCTACGACAAGGGCCGCCTGATGGGGACCTTCGCCGAGGACTGCGCCGAGAAATTCCAGTTCACCCGCGAGGCGCAGGACGCATACGCCATCCGCAGCCTCGCCGAGGCGCTGCGCGCGCAGACCGACGGCTCGTTCGACGCCGAGGTCGCGCCGGTGGTGGTGAGAAGCCGCAAGGGCGAGGCGGAGATCGCCACCGACGAGCAGCCCCGCAACGCGCGGCCCGACAAGATCCCCACGCTGAAGCCCGCCTTCCGCAAGGACGGGACGGTGACGCCGGCCAACAGCTCCTCGATCTCCGACGGGGCGGCGGCGCTGGCGATGATGCGCCGCTCGGAGGCCGAGCGGCTGGGGCTGACGATCAAGGCCACGATCCTGGGCCACGCCTCCCACGCGCAGGCGCCGGCCTGGTTCTCGACCGCCCCCGCGCCCGCCATGCGCAAGCTGATGGAGCGGGTCGGCTGGGGCATGGACGACGTGGACCTGTGGGAGGTGAACGAGGCCTTCGCCGTGGTGCCGATGGCCGCGGAGGTGGAGCTGGGCATCCCGCGCGACAAGCTGAACGTGAACGGCGGCGCCTGCGCGCTGGGCCATCCCATCGGCGCCTCGGGCGCGCGGATCCTGGTGACGCTGATCCATGCGCTGGAGGCGCGGGGCCTGAAGCGCGGCATGGCCGGGATCTGCATCGGCGGCGGCGAGGGCACGGCGGTGGCGCTGGAGCTGGGCTGAGCAGCGAGGCGCCCGGCCGCGCCTCGGCCGGCGGTCGGCCGGGAGGGCGCGCCGCCGTCGGGGCGGGCGCCCCGGGGCCGTGGATCGACCAGGCGCAGCCCGGCATGAGGGAGGCGGCGACTATCGCGCCGCCGTCCTCCGCCACCCCCAGGGCGTGGCGAAGGCCCCGCCACGGAGCCGCGATATGGGCGAGGTCCAGGACCACCCCGCTCAGCCCCAGCAGCACGAAGAGCGCGGCGAAGACCGCAAGAGGCTCGGCGTCCCGCGACCCGCGCCTGCGCCAGGCCCAGGCGAGGGCGGCGAGCAGGGCGCAGCCCTCGACCGATAGCCAAAGGAGCTCGCCCAGGTCCTGGGCGCGCAGCTGCGGCGGGGCGGGGAGCGCCAGCCCGCCCACGAGGCGACGCCCGATCCGCGCGTGCAGCTCCAGCGCGTGGTCGGCCAGCCGCATCGCGAAGATCGCCGCCAGCGCCGCCGCCAGGGCCCCGCGGCCGTGCCGCGCGCCGTAGGCGCACAGGCCCGCCGGAGCGGCCCTTTTCAGTAGGTTCCAGCCGGCGGCGAGGTTGCGCTTGGTCTCCATCTCGACGGCCGCGGGGGCCTCGGCGAGCGTGCCCCGTGCGGCCAGCGCCGTCGGCGCCAGGCGGACGCCGATCCGCGACGCGTCGATCGAGCGCGGCACGACCGTCGCGCGGCGGCCGATTGGGCGCGCGCAGAGCGCCGTGGGGGAGACCCTGGTCATCGGGAAGATCCTTGCCCGGGACGGTGCCGGGCGCATTCTGAAAATCCATTCATCCAGAGCCGTCCCCCGCGCCGCCGTCCAGCGCGTCGCCGTGGCAGGCGCGGCCCGGCGGGTCCGTCTCGGCGCCCGCCTCGGCGGGACGGACGAGGCGGGGACGCGCCGGGACGGCGTAGGAAACCGGCGGTCGGAGGCGGGTCCTCCCTGCCGGCCGGCTTGCTCTTGCGCCGCTTCGGCCTTAACCATCCGCTTAACCCGCGCCGGTCCGAGTCCCGCTCTCGCGCCCGCGCCAGACCCGGGAGAAAGCCCATGCCGATCAAGAGCACCAAGGAGATGGTCGCCGCCGCCAACGCGGAGCTGGAGGTCATCCCCGCCGAGGACGCGATCAAGCTGCTGGGAACCGAGGGCGTGACCTTCGTCGACATCCGCGACGTGCGCGAGCGCTGGCGCGACGGCGCGATCCCCGGCGCCTGGCACGTGCCCCGCGGGATGCTGGAATTCTGGATCGACCCCACCTCGCCCTACGCGAAGGAGGAGTTCCAGTCGGGGAACAAGTTCGTCCTCTACTGCGCGGGCGGCATGCGCTCGGCGCTGGCGACCAAGATCGCCCAGGACATGGGCCTGAGCCCCGTGGCCCATATCGAGACCGGCTTCGGCGGCTGGAAGAAGGCCGGCGGCCCGGTCGAGGAGATCAAGCCGAAGGAGCGCTGAGCGCGCCGGAAGCTCCGCCCCCCGCCGCAGGACGGGCCGCGCGCGGCGTCGCTGGACGCCCCGGGCGGCCGGCCGCGCGACGGGGGCCAACAGACCCCAAGAACTCCAGAGGGAGAGAGACATGAAGCTCCAGAGCGGCATCAGCGCGGTCATCACCGGCGGCGCCTCGGGCCTGGGCGAGGCCTGCGCGCGGCGCCTGGCCGAGGCCGGCGTGAAGGTCACCCTGTTCGACATGAACGACGAGCGCGGGGCGCAGGTCTCCTCGGAGATCGGCGGCCTCTACGTGAAGACCGACGTGTCGGACCCCGCCGCGGTGAAGGCGGGCCTGGCCAAGGCGCGCGAGGCCCACGGGCAGGAGCGCATCGCGATCAACTGCGCGGGCATCGGCGGCGCGGCGAAGACGGTCGACCGCGACGGGAACCCGCTGGACCCCGACCACTTCATGAAGATCGTGAAGGTGAACCTGTTCGGCACCTTCAACGTCGCCTCGCAGTCGGCCGCCGGCATGGCCGCCGCCGATCCGCTGACCGAGGACGGCGAGCGCGGCGTGATCATCAACACCGCCTCGGTGGCGGCGTTCGAGGGGCAGATCGGGCAGCTGTGCTACTCCGCCTCCAAGGGCGGCGTGGTGGGCATGACCCTGCCGATGGCGCGCGACCTGGCCCGCTCGGGCATCCGCGTGTGCACCATCGCGCCGGGCCTGTTCCTGACGCCCCTGCTGATGCGCCTGCCCGAGGAGAACCGCAAGTCGCTGGGCGCCCAGGTGCCGTTCCCCTCCCGCCTCGGCGATCCGACCGAGTACGCGGCGATGGCGGCGCATATCTGCGAGAACTCGATGCTGAACGGCGAGACCATCCGCCTGGACGGCGCGATCCGCATGGCCCCGCGCTGAAGCGCACGGGATCCGCGGATCCTCGAGACCGGACGCCGTCCTTCGGGGCGGCGTTCTGCATGAAAGGGGGCGGTCTGCGGGCGCCCTGCGGGCGGGCTTGGGCCTGTGGAGGCGGGCGCGGCTTTTCCTGCGGAGGGCGGGAGCCTCCGGCGGGCTCCTGACTCACCAAAGAACAGGGGGCCGCGCCTGTCCTTCGGAGCCGTCTCTCGCTGGTGATGCCTGAGCGACTCGCCCGCCGGGGTCAAGGACAAGCCCCGCTTGCGCGGGGTCGCTTCGCGATCCCTGACCCCGGCGGACGAGTCGCTCTTTACGGCATCAGCGAGAGACGGCTCCGAAGAACAGGCGCTTTGCGAGGACCTCGGGCGGGGGCGCAGGGCGCCAAGGCTGCGGGCGGAGCGATGGGGGTTGAGGGGGCGCCGGCGGGGGCGTGAAGTGAACGTCGGGCTTGCTTTCGGTCAGATGCGCTGCCATATGCACGCCAGCGTCGGCCGGGTTCGCCCCGGCCTGACCGACCGGATGGCGTGAAGCTCGGGCGGCGAAAAAAGCCCCGCCCCAGGATCCGGCGGTCCAACGGACGCCCCTTCGCAAGAACGTCCTGAGTCACGCGGGCCGTCAGAGGACGGACCCCTGCGCCCCGCTGCCATGTCATGGCCGCGCCCGGGCGCCCATCGCCCATGAAAGGCGCTGAATGACCACCTTTTCCGACCTGCCCCTCGCAGAGCCCCTGAAGCGCGCGCTCGAGGAGGAAGGCTACGCCACGCCCACCCCGATCCAGGTGCAGGCGATCCCGCCCGCCCTCGAGGGGCGCGACATCCTGGGCATCGCCCAGACCGGCACCGGCAAGACCGCGGCCTTCGCGCTGCCCCTGCTGGACATGATCCAGCGCAACCGCATCGCGCGGCCCACCCACTCCTGCCGCGTGCTGGTGCTGGCGCCGACGCGCGAGCTCGCCAACCAGATCGCCGAGAGCTTCCGCACCTACGGCCGCCACATCCAGCTGCGCGTCGAGACGGTGTTCGGCGGCGTCTCGATCAACAAGCAGATCCGCGCCATGAAGGGCGGGGCCGACGTGCTCGTCGCCACGCCCGGCCGGCTCGAGGACCTGATCGACCAGGGGGCGATGACCCTCTCGAAGGTCGAGGCGCTGGTCCTCGACGAGGCCGACCAGATGATGGACATGGGCTTCATCCACGCCCTCAAGCGCATCGTGAAGATGCTGCCGAAGCAGCGGCGGACCCTGTTCTTCTCGGCGACCATGCCCAAGGCGATCGCCGAGCTCGCGGGCCAGTACCTCGACAACCCCGTCAAGGTCTCGGTCGCGCCCCAGTCCACCACCGCCGAGAAGGTCGCCCAGCGCGCCCATTTCGTGCGCGCGGGCGACAAGCAGGCGCTGCTGAACGTGGTGCTCCGCCAGGAGGACTACGACCGCGTCCTGATCTTCACCCGCACCAAGCACGGCGCCGACCGGGTGGTGAAGAACCTGGGCCGGGCGAACGTCGAGGCCAAGGCGATCCACGGCAACAAGCGCCAGAACGAGCGCGAGCGGGTGTTGGAGGCGTTCCGCAACGGCTCGCTCCGCGTGCTGGTGGCCACCGACATCGCCGCCCGCGGCGTGGACGTGCCGGGCGTTAGCCACGTGATCAACTACGAGATCCCCAACGTCCCCGAGCAGTACGTGCACCGCATCGGCCGCACGGCCCGCGCGGGCGCCGAGGGCATCGCGATCAGCTTCGTGGCCGACGACGAGCGCCCCTACATGCGCGACATCGAGAAGGTGACGCGCCAGAAAGTGCCGACCGCGCCGCTGCCCGAGGCGTTCGCGGCCGAGGCGGCCGAGGTCGGCTCGCGCCATGTCGAGGCGGGCGAGGACCAGCGCGGTCCGCGCGGCCGCCAGGGTCAGGGCCAGGGTCGCGGCCAGGGCGGCCGCGGCCGCCAGGTCGGCGGCCGGGGGCAGGGCGCTCCGGGCCGCGGCGCCGGCAAGCCGGTCGAGGCCGGGGCCGAGCGCTCGGGCGCCGCGCGTCCCGCGCGCGGTCCCAAGCCGGCCAAGCCCGCGGGGGGCGACGCGCCCCGTCGTGGCCAGGGCGGCGGCCCGCGCGGCGAGGGGGCCGAGGCGCCCCGCGGCCGTCGCGGACCGCGCCGGCGCGGCGCCTCGCAGGGCGCGCCCGCCTACTCCTGAGCGGCGCCGCGGGCCCGACGGGCCTGCAGGCGGCCGGATCCGGAAACCAGAAGCGGCGAGGCGGGAAACCGCCTCGCCGCTTTTCGTTCGGGGAGCGGGGGCTTCGGCGCGCCCGCCCCAGCCCGGAAGGGAGCCCGGCTCAGAGCTCGGGGCCGAAGGGGGCGTTGTTGAGCAGGCGCACCTCCTGCGCGTCCAGCAGCGGGCGCAGCTTGCCGGCGAAGGCCATGAAGTCGGCGTCGGCGTAGACGCCCTTCCAGTGGGCGCGCCGGTCGGCGTCGTCCTTGAAGCGCCAGATGTGGACCAGCTGGTGCAGCGGGCCGGTGTCGGACACCATGTAGCCGCCCAGCCGCGCCGACAGACCCGCCTTCTCCAGCGCGGGATAGCCCTCTTCGGTGTAGAGCTTCAGGGCCTCGGCCATCTTGCCGACCTTCACCGAGTAGGTGCGCATCTCGTAGAGCATCGTTCTCCTCCCATGCTTCGGCGCGGAGCCTAGCCGGCCGGCCGGTCGGGCGCCAGCGGCAAACGAGGGCGCGGAGCGCGCCGCTGCGAGGGGCGCGCGGAGGGGCGCGGCGACGGCCGAATGCGATGGGAGGCGGAGGGGCACCCGGGACGAAGAACGCCCGCCCCGGGGCGGGGGCGGGCGCGTCGGTCGCTCCGGGGCGTGCGCGGTCAGGCGCGGCGGCGGCGCGCGGCGACGCCCAGGGCCGCCATGCCCACCGCCAGCAGCGGAAGCGCGGCGGGAACCGGGACAGGGGTCCCCCCCTCGCTGACCAGGACGTCGATGCTCGAGGAGGCGATGGCGTTGGGCGACGTGTCGAGGTCGAAGACCGAGAGGGTGATCGTGTAGAGCCCCAGGGTCTGCGGATCGAAGCCCGTGGGCTCGAAGAAGCCCAGGTTCCACGAGTTCTGCGCCACCGAGTAGGTCGACAGGGCGGGCGCGTAGTTCATGCCGAGCAGGCCGCCCTCGTCGGTCGCCACGTACTGCTTGGCGAGCGTGGGGCTGGTCGCGCCGTTGTCGCCGAGGCCGTGGTCCCAGGAGTCGACCTCCGTGACGCCGATCGGATCGAACTCGATCAGGTCCGTGCCCAGAACCGTGCCCACCGCCGCGCTCGGGTCGTAGTCGATCGAGAGCCGGTAGGTGTAGTCCGCCAGGACGGCGCCCGACGTCCCGTCCTGGTCGACGTTCACCGACCAGTCGAAATTGAAGATCGAGCGGTCCGGCGGGGCCGAGGCGCTGCTGGGCGCGAAGGTGTAGAGCCCGTTCCCGTCGCTGTTGTAGCGGTCGGCCACCGGGCCGTCGGGATAGCGCAGCTTGCCGCGCAGGCCGACCTCGATGTTGTGGTTCAGGTCCACGGCGAAGGCCGTGTTCGCGTTGCCCTGGCCGAACAGAAGCTGGACGTTCGGCGTGACGTTCGTGTCGTGGGTGATCAGAGCCGAGGCCGGCGTGGCGATCGTCGCTGCGGCGGCCGCTGCGAGCGTGAGACGCATGTTCGCCTCCCTGTCTTTGCCGCGGGTCGCGGGACCCTGCGGAACACGTGATGAAAAACGCGACGTCATTGGAAAAGCGCTGCATACGCGAGCGGACGCAGCGTAAGCTATTGTTCATCTTCGGGCAACAGTTTCGACCGATCGGCCGGTTTTTCGGGCCGCCCCGCCGGTCAGGCCCGGTCGTCGGGGATCGCGCCGGCGCGCCGGCTTCCGCCTCGTCGCCGCTGGCGCAGAGGACCCCGGAGCGCCTATCGTGCGCCCATGAGCAGCCCCCGATTCATCCACCTCCGCCTCCACTCCGCCTACTCGTTGCTGGAGGGCGCGATCCAGCCCAAGAAGCTGCCCGCGCTGTGCGAGAAGCACGGGATGCCGGCGGTGGCGATCACCGACACCGGCAACCTCTTCGCGGCGCTGGAGTTCTCGGAGACCGCGGCCAAGGCCGGGGTGCAGCCGATCCTGGGCGCGCAGATGGCGCTGCGCTACGCCCCCGCCCCGCGCCCCGACGTGCGCCCGCCCGACCCCGCCGGCATCGTGCTGCTGGCGCAGGACGAGACCGGCTGGCTGCACCTGATGGACCTGGTCAGCCGCACCTTTCTGGACACCGAGCAGGAGATCCCCTCGATCTCGGTCGAGGATCTGCGCGGGCGCTCCGACGGGCTGATCTGCCTGACCGGGGGCGCCGACGGCCCGCTCGGGCGGCTGGTGCGCGACGGCAAGCGGGACCGGGCGGAGGCGCTGCTGGGGGAGCTCGACGCGCTGTTCCCCGACCGGCTCTATGTCGAGATCCAGCGCCACGGCCCCACCGACGCCGACCCGCGCACCGAGCCCGAGGCCGAGACCGAGCCCTTCTTCGTCGAGCAGGCCCACGCCCGCGACCTGCCGCTGGTCGCCACCAACGAGGTGTTCTTCGACCGGCCCCAGATGTTCAACGCCCATGACGCGCTGATCTGCATCGCCGGCTCGACCTACGTTAGCCAGGACGACCGCCGCCGGCTGACCGACCAGCACTATTTCAAGACGGCCGACGAGATGGCCGCCCGCTTCGCCGACCTGCCCGAGGCGATCGAGACCACGGTCGAGATCGCGCGCCGCTGCGCCTTCCGCGCCCGCACCCGCGCGCCGATCCTTCCCAAGTTCGCCGACGACGAGAAGGAGGAGCTGCGACGCCAGGCGGTCGAAGGCCTCGAGGCCCGCCTCAAGGTCCTCGAGGAGAAGGACATCATGGCCGGGTCCCGCAAGGACTACGAGGACCGGCTGGAATACGAGCTGGGCGTGATCGAGGGGATGGGCTTCCCCGGCTACTTCCTGATCGTCGCCGACTTCATCAAGTGGGCCAAGGACCACGACATCCCCGTGGGGCCGGGGCGCGGCTCGGGCGCGGGCTCGCTGGTGGCCTGGGCGCTGACCATCACCGACCTCGACCCGCTGCGCTTCTCCCTGCTGTTCGAGCGCTTCCTGAACCCCGAGCGCGTCTCGATGCCGGACTTCGACATCGACTTCTGCATGGACCGCCGGGAGGAGGTCATCGGCTACGTGCAGGAGAAGTACGGCCGCGACCGCGTGGCCCAGATCATCACCTTCGGCGCGCTGCTCTCGAAGGCCGCCGTGCGCGACGTCGGCCGCGTGCTGCAGATGCCCTTCGGGCAGACCGACCGCCTTTCGAAGATGATCCCGGTGGAGGGGGTGAAGCCCCTCTCGATCAAGGACGCGCGGCGCGAGGAGCCCCGGCTGAACGAGGAGGCCGCCAACTCGCCGGTGGTGGCCGAGATGCTGGACTACGCCGAGAAGCTGGAGGGCCTCTACCGCAACGCCTCCACCCACGCCGCCGGCGTGGTGATCGGCGACCGGCCGCTGCACGAGCTGGTGCCGCTCTACCGCGACCCCCGCTCGGACATGCCCGCCACCCAGTTCAACATGAAGTGGGTCGAGCAGGCGGGCCTGGTGAAGTTCGACTTCCTCGGCCTGAAGACGCTGACCGTCATCCAGGGCGCGGTGAACCTGCTGAAGCTGCGGGGGATCGAGCTCGACATCGCCAAGATCGACCTCGAGGACAAGCGCACCTACGACCTCTACACCTCGGCCGACACGGTGGCGGTGTTCCAGGTGGAAAGTTCGGGCATGCGTGACGCCCTGCGCCGCCTGCGCCCGACCTGCATCGAGGACATCGTGGCGCTGGTGGCGCTCTACCGCCCCGGCCCGATGGAGAACATCCCCAAGTACTGCAACGTGAAGAACGGGCGCGAGGAGCGCGACAAGCTCCACGACCTGATCGACCCGATCCTGGACGAGACGCAGGGCATCATCGTCTACCAGGAGCAGGTGATGGAGATCGCCCGGAAGATGGCCGGGTATTCCCTCGGCGGCGCCGACCTGCTGCGCCGCGCCATGGGCAAGAAGATCAAGGAGGCGATGGACGCCGAGCGGCCGAAGTTCGTCGACGGCGCCAAGGCCAACGGGGTCGGCAAGGCCAAGGCCGAGGAAGTCTTCGCGCTGCTCGAGAAGTTCGCCAACTACGGCTTCAACAAGTCCCACGCGGCGGCCTACGCGCTGGTCAGCTACCAGACCGCCTGGCTGAAGGCGAACCACCCGGTGGAGTTCATGGCCTCGGTCATGAACTGCGACCTTCACCTGACCGACAAGCTGGCGATCTACCAGCGCGAGGTGAAGCGCCTGGGGATCGAGACGGTGCCGCCCTGCGTGAACCGCACCAACGCGCATTTCATGGTGAAGGACGGCGCGGTGCTCTACGCGCTGGGCGCGCTGAAGAACGTGGGCCCCGAGGCGATGCGCCTGATCGAGGACGCCCGCGCCTCTGGCGGCCCGTTCCGGGACATCTTCGACTTCGCCCGCCGGGTGGAGCTGAAGAAGATCGGCAAGCGCCCGCTGGAGATGCTGGCCCGCGCCGGCGCCTTCGACCTGCTCGACCCCAACCGCAAGCGCATGTTCGAGAGCCTGGACGCGCTGGTCGCCTACTCCGCCGCCTCCCACGAGGAGGCCGCCTCGGCCCAGGTCTCCCTCTTCGGCGGCGGCGAGCAGAACGCGGCCCTGCCGGAGCCGCGCCTGAGCCGCACCGACGACTGGCTCCCGGCCGAGCGCCTGAAGCAGGAGCATGACGCGATCGGCTTCTACCTGACCGGCCATCCGCTGGACGACTACAAGGGCGCGCTGGAGCGTCAGCGGGTGCTGACCATCGCCGAGCTTCAGGCCCGCGCCGGCCGCACCGGGGGCACGGTGGCGAAGCTGGCGGGCGTGGTCACCGCGCGCCAGGAGCGCAAGAGCGCCCGCGGCTCCCGCTTCGCCTTCGTGGGGTTCTCGGACCCCACCGGCCTCTACGAGGCGACCTGCTTCTCCGAGCCGCTGGAGCAGTACCGCGAGATCCTGGAGCCGGGCGCCCTGGTGGTGATCACGGTGGAGGCCGAGGCCCAGTCCGAGGGCGAGGTGAAGCTGCTGCTGCGCGCGGCCCAGCCCATCGACCGGGCGGTGGCGACGGCCGGCGCCTCGGGCCTGCGGGTCTTCGTGAACGACCCCGAGGCGGTGGGCGCGGTGAAGGCGCGCCTCGCCTTCACGCCCGGGCAGGGCGCGCGGCCCAAGGGCGGCCCGGTGAACCTGGTGCTGATGGCCCCGGACCTGCCCTGCGAGGTGGAGGTCCGGCTGCCCGGCGAGTTCCCCCTGACGCCGCAGATCGCGGGGGCGATCAAGGCGGCGCCGGGGGTGGTGACGGTGGAGGAGTTTTAGTCTTCGGGTATTGCGCCTCTGCGCTTCACGGCTTCGATGCGGTTTCGCAATCTGTTGATTTCATGGCTAGATCGCTTCAAAGAAGACCGGAAGTCAGAAGTTGAATATCCTGACTTGCGGCAGATGTGGTCAATCGGAGCTTCGAGTTCCATGAGAGACTGCGTCGCCCCTTCAATGTCGCCTATGTCTAGTTGTTCGGAGGCTGATTGCCAGTATCCAACTAGATCGGAGAGCGCTGCGTGCGCGATCGATGCATGCTCCGCATCATTGCGTCGCGATCTCAAGATGGAAAGAACTTCTTCTAGCAGGTCGCGCTCTGTGCGGCGATCCTTTTTTGTGATCTTGGCCCGCTCTGTTGAATCTGAAAGTATCTTTGATACACTAGAATCAAGTTGTGGCCACCACATTTCAAATACCGAGTTGACAACGCTTTCGGCGAGCTTCCCTTCGCCTAGTCTATTATTCAGTAGGTGCATGAGATTGCGCATCTCATCTCTATTGAATGGCGTTAATTGAAAGTGAGATAGCGGTCCGGCAACATCGGAAGGCTCAATGCCAAAAAGGATTGGGCACACCCTTGAGCTTTCCAGCGATTTTGAGAGCGCTCCGCTCTCGAAGAGGATCCATGGGCTCTGTATGTTGGTCTTCGTCAGGATAATTAAGCCAATGTCGGAGCTGTCGAGTTTTGCGGAAATCTCTGAATTCCATTTGGCCCCTTTCTCAATATCATTCGGCGTAAAGTACGGTTTGCACGCCTGAATGACGCTTGGCAGCCAAGTTCTGAAGGTTTCAGCAAGTGCCTTGCTGGGGTTTCCCGACCAGCTGATGAACACATCCATACGTGCCTCCCCGGGAAATGCCTGCTGCGGATCGCAACATAGAGCTTGAAGCGACTTGCTGAGAAGTAGGTTCTAGATTGCAGCTTGGATCAAGCCCGATTACGCTCTGCTTGCTTCTGGGTCTCAACGTTCATATCAGCGAGCGTATGGCGCATTTCAATTCGCCGTTCAAGGCTCGCCAACCGGTCCCAAGGCGCACTGAAATGTGCCCTATGGCTCACGCCCCCGTGACCCGGACCCCCTGCCGCATCCCCTCCGCCCCCTCGCCTCCCTACCTCCGGCCCATCGCAGCAACCGGAGGCCCCCCATGCTCCCCATCCTCTACCGCGTGCCCGTCCTCGGCTGGATGCTCCGCGACGCCTTCGAGGGGCGCGAGGATGCGCCGCTGTGGTTCGCGCTGAACGTCATCATGCTCTGGATCCTGAGCGTGATCGTGTTCGGCTACGCCGGCCTGATCGTGCCCGCGCTGATCGGCGTCGCGGTCGTCTTCACCGCCATCCTCGCCATCACCGTCGGGCGCTGAGCCCGACCGCGCGCGCGGCGGGAGAGAGAGCGGGCGGGGGAGGGGGCGGGGAAACCTCGCGTTCACCACGCCGCTTCACCGAATCCTGAGCCGACGCAGGGATGCTCCGCGGCGGGCCCCGGGTGGGGGTCCGTCGTTTTGCGTGGAGCCTCCTCATGTCGCGTCCGCTTCTGATCCTGGCCTGCCTGGGCCTGTCCGCCTGCGCCGCTCCGGCGCGGGACTATTCCCGGGACATCGTGCGCATCCGCGTGGTCGAGGCCGCGCCGGCCGTCGACGCGCCCGCGGCCGCGCCCGCGACCCCGGCGCCCGCCGCCGCCTGAGGCGCGCGCGCCCGGGTCGGGCCCGCTTTCGCCCGGATTCGTCGTGACTGCGCCTTGGCTTCGCCGTCTGAGGCGGGGCAGGGTGTGCGGCGATCACGTCGGAAGGGGACCCCTATGACCGCCGAGCAGGCAGAGCTCTTCGCCCTGATGGGCGTCGTCTTCGGACTGCTGATCTGGGGGCGGCTGCGCTACGACCTCGTGGCGTTCCTCGCCCTCTTCGCCGCGGTGGCGCTGGGGCTGGTGCCGGCCGACCACGCCTTCGAGGGCTTCGGCCATGCGGCGGTGGCGGTGGTGGCGCTGGTCTTCGTCGTCTCGCGCGGGTTGCAGAACTCGGGCGCGATCGAGTGGCTGGCCGCCCGCGTCGCCCGGCCCGAGCGGCCGCTGTGGTCGCATATCGCGCTGCTCTCGGCGGTGGGGGCGGCGCTGTCGGCGGTGATCAACAACGTGGCGGCGCTGGCGCTGCTGATGACGGTGGACATCCAGACGGCGAAGAAGGCGGGGCGCTCGCCGGCCTCGACGCTGATGCCGCTCAGCTTCGCGACGATCCTGGGCGGCATGATCACCCTGATCGGCACGCCCCCCAACATCGTCATCGCCCAGTACCGGGCCGAGGCGCTGGGCGCCCCCTTCGGGATGTTCGACTTCTCGCCCGTGGGGCTGATCGTGGCGACGGCGGGGATCCTCTACGTCGCCCTGATCGGCTGGCGGCTGCTGCCCCGCGGCGGGCGCGCCCCGGTCGAGGAGGCGGAGGCGAGCCTCTACATCGCCGAGGTGCAGGCGGGCGAGGGCTCGAAGGCGCTGGGCCAGAAGCTCGCCGACCTCGCGCCGCTGGCCGAGGAGCATGACGTGAACCTGCTGGGCCTGACCCGGGGGGAGCGGCGCCTGCCCGGCCTCGCCCGCTGGGAGGAGGTGCGCGAGGGCGACGTTCTGACGGTGGAGGGGGAGCCCGCGGCGATCGAGGGCTTCATGGCCGCCGCCGAACTGAACCACCCCGCCGCCGCCGAGGCGGCCGAGGCGGGCGAGACCGGCGACGAGACCGCGGGCGCGGCCGCGCCCGGCCGCGAGGGGCGCACCGCCATGCAGTCGGTCGTCTCGGGCCGGCTGAGCCTGGTGGAGGCCATCGTGCCCGAGGGCGCGTGGTGCGCGGGGCGCACCGCGGCGGGGCTTCGGCTGGCGCCGCGGCAGGGGGTGGTGCTGCTGGGCGTCTCGCGCCAGGGCCGGCGCTTCCGCGAACGGATCGGCCGGCTGGCGATCCAGCCCGGCGACGTGCTGCTGCTGCTGGGCCCGCGGGAGCGGATGGGCGACGTGCTGAGCTGGCTGGGCGCGATGGCGCTGGAGGGGCGGGAGACCCCGGTCCTGCAGCGCGAGAAGGCGACCTTCGCGGCCCTCGCCTTCCTCGCCGCCGTCGCCGTGGCCGCGCTGGGCTGGCTTCCGCTGCCGGTGGCGCTGGTGGGCGTGGTGGGCGCCTACGCGCTGGGCGGCGTGGTGCGCGGGCGCGAGGTCTACGAGTCGATCGAGTGGAAGGCCATCGTGCTGCTCGCCTGCCTGGTGCCCATCGCGGGCGCGATGGAGGAGACGGGGGGCGCCAAGCTGATCGCCGACGCGCTGGTGCAGGCGACGCAGGGCTGGCCGCCCATCGCGATCCTGCTGGCCTTGATGGCGGTGACGATGACGCTGTCGGACTTCCTCAACAACGTCGCCACCGCCCTGATCGCGGCCCCCATCGGGGTGGGCGTGGCGCGGGCCATCGGCGCGCCGGAGGATCCGTTCCTGATGGGCGTGGCGGTCGCCGCCTCCTGCGCCTTCCTCACGCCCATCGGGCACAAGAACAACACGATCATCATGGGCCCCGGCGGCTATCGCTTCGGCGACTACTGGCGCATGGGCCTGCCGCTGGAGCTGCTGGTGCTGGCGGTGGGCGGGCCGGCGGTGTGGTGGATCTGGGGGTGAGGCCGGCGAGGGGCGAAACCGCGCAGGCGCCGCCGCGAGGGTTGCGCGGCCCCGTCGGCTGGCGTTCATGAAGCCCATAAGGGCGACCGCAAACCGGGCCATATCCATGTTCGAACGTGCCATTCCGCTGCTCAACGCGCTGCGGCGCCGGACCGGCGGCGGCCCGGCCGAGCGCGACGCCCATGCGGCCGCGCGCGAGGTGCTGCAGCCCGAGGAGGTCGAGGGCGTGCGCCCGCCGGTCCTGCTCGAGGCGGGCGTGGAGCGGATCCGCGCCCCGGCCCCTTTCTCGGTGCTGGAGACGGAGCGGGCCATCGTCACGGCCGAGCGCGTGGTCCACGACCCGGTGATCCGCTGGACCTTCGAGCGCGCGGTCGCCACCCCGCACGGCTGGGCCAACGCGGCCTTCGGGGAGCGCTACGACCGCGCCATGCTCAGCGACCCCCTGCGGGGGGAGCTCGCGCGGGTCGGCTCGCTGCACTACTGCATCGGCTTCGTCTCCTGGCGCTTCTTCGGCCATTGGCTGACCGACGCCGTCGCCGCCAGCCTGCTCGCGCCCGAGGACGAGGCGACCTGGCTCTCCCACCCTCCCGCCTGGAGCCATTGCAGGGACTATCGGGCGCTGCTGGGGCTCGCGCCGCTCGACGCGCCGGCGGCGCTGGCGGAGCGGCTGCACGTCTACCAGGACTATTCCCAGGGCAGCTTGAAGCGCGAGCGCAACCGCCGGATCCGGGCGCGGATGCGCGCGCGAGCCGACGGCGCGCAGGGCGGCGGCCGGGTCTACCTGCGCCGGGGCGAGGGCGGCGTGCGGCGGATGATCGAGAACGAGGACGCGCTGATCGAGGCGCTGTCGCGCGACGGCTTCCGGGTGGTGGACGTTCTGAGTTCGGACGCGCGCACCCTGGTCGAGCGGACGCTGGACGCCGAGGTGGTGGTCTCGCTGGACGGGAGCCACCTCGACCACACGCATTTCACCGTGGCCGAGGGGGGCGTGCAGCTCGCGATGATCGAGCCCGACCGCTTCACACTGCGCCAGGTGGGCATCTGCCGGGCCAACGGCGTGATCCCGGCGTCGGTGGTGCTGGAGGGGAGCGCGCAGGCGGGCTACCGGGTCGACGTGGACGAGGTATTCCGCACGCTGGAGCTCGCCGAGCGTCGCCGGGCTGCTGCGCCCCCGGCCTGAGGCGCGCTCCCGAGGTCGTGAGCGCGCCGCGGGGCGGCTGACGTAACGTTTGCAGACGGAATCGGCGCGCCCGGGCGTTTAAGTGTCGGCGGCGGCCCCGACAGGTCGCCACGTCCGACGGACGACTGACAAGGAGACGATCCATGCGACGCATCGTGATCCCCGCCCTCGCGGCTTCCGCCCTCGCGCTCGGCGCGCTGGGCGCCTATGCGCAGAGCCCGGCCCCCGCGCCGACGGAGGCGCCCGCGGCCGCGAAGATGGACTGCCCGATGATGGGCGGCCCGCGCGACGGCAAGGGCATGGGCATGCACCGCGGCGACGGGATGGGCATGCACCACAAGATGATGATGGGCCACGGCAAGGGCGGCCGCCACGGTCCGCCGCCGATGATGATGAAGATGATGTTCGCGGTGGCCGACGCCGACGGGGACGGCGAGGTCTCGCTGACGGAGATGCAGGAGATCCAGGCCCGCATCTTCAAGGCGATGGACGCCGACGGCTCCGGCGGCCTGACCCAGGACGAGCTGAAGGCCTTCATGAAGCCCGACCGCATGATGGGCATGGGCATGGGCCGCGGCCCGGCGCCCGAGGCCCCCGCGCAGACGCCGCCCGCCTCCGAGTAAGGCCGCCGCGGCCGAGGGACGGCGAGGCGCGCCGGCACGCCGGCCAAGATCCGAAGACGGACGACCCGACACGACCGGGCGGGGCCGCGCGAACGGCCCCGCCCTTTTTCGTTCTCCGGCCTCGCCCCCGTCCGCTCCGCCCCGGCCCATCCAGGCGCCCGCGGCGCGACGCCCGAGGTCCTCGCGAAGCGCCTGTTCTCCGGAGCCGTCTCTCGCGGATGCCGACAAGAGCGAGTCGGGGGGAGGGGTCAGGGATCGCGAAGCGACCCCGCCCTTGGGCGGGGCTTGTCCTTGACCCCTCCCCCCGACTCGCTCAGGCATCGCAAGCGAGAGACGGATCCGGAGAACAGGCGCGGCCCTTGTTCTTTGGTGAGTCAGGAGCCCGCCGGAGGCCGCCGCGCCCGCAGACCCCTCGCGCCCTTAGACCCACGCGCGACCTAGCCAAGCCCGCCCGCAGGGCGCCTGTAGACCGCTCCGGTCCCTGTGGGATGGCGGCGCGCCCCGGGAAGCCCCCGAGGCGCGCAGGGATCAGAAGCTGCGGGGCAGGCCCAGGACGTGCTCGGCCACGTAGCTCAGGATCAGGTTCGTCGAGATCGGGGCCACCTGGTAGAGGCGGGTCTCGCGGAACTTGCGCTCGACGTCGTATTCGGCCGCGAAGCCGAAGCCGCCGTGGAACTGGATGCAGGCGTTGGCGGCCTCCCACGAGGCGTCGGCGGCCAGCAGCTTGGCCATGTTGGCCTGGGCGCCCATGTCCACGCCCTCGTCGAAGCGGCGGGCGGCCTCGAAGCGCATCAGGTCGGCGGCCGAGGTGTTCACGTAGGCGCGCGCGATGGGGAACTGCACGCCCTGGTTCTGGCCGATGGGTCGGTCGAAGACGATCCGCTCCTTGGCATAGGCCGAGACCTTGTCGATGAACCACCAGGCGTCGCCGATGCACTCGGCCGCGATCAGGGTCCGCTCGGCGTTCAGGCCGCCGAGGATGATCTTGAAGCCCTTGCCTTCCTCGCCGATCAGGTTCTCCTCGGGGATCTCGAGGTTGTCGAAGAACAGCTCGTTGGTCTCGTGGTTGACCATGTTGCGGATCGGCTTGACCTCCATGCCCTTGCCGATCGCGTCCTTGAGGTCGACCATGAAGACCGAGAGGCCGTCCGACTTCTTCTTCACCTGATCGAGCGGCGTGGTGCGCGCCAGCAGCACCATCAGGTCGGAGTGCTGGACCCGGCTGATCCACACCTTCTGGCCGTTGACCACGTAGCGGTCGCCCTTCTTGACGGCGGTGGTCTTGAGCTTGGTGGTGTCGGTGCCGGTGGTCGGCTCGGTCACCGCCATGGACTGCAGGCGCAGCTCGCCGGTGGCGATCTTGGGCAGCCAGCGGGCCTTCTGCTCGTCCGAGCCGCCGCGCAGCAGGGTGCCCATGTTGTACATCTGGCCGTGGCAGTGGCCGGCGTTGCCGCCCGAGCGGTTGATCTCCTCCATCACGATGGTCGCCTCGGTCAGGCCGAGGCCGGAGCCGCCGTATTCCTCGGGGATCATCGCGGCGAGCCAGCCCGCCTTGGTCAGCGCGTCGATGAACTCCTCGGGATAGGTCGCCTTCTCGTCGTGGGCGCGGTGGTATTCGGCGGTGAACTCGGCGCACAGCGCGCGGAGGGAGTCGCGCAGGTCGTCGTACTGGTCGGCTTCGAAGGGCATGTCGGGTCCTCGTGGCTGAGGGGCGCGGGTCGGCGCGCCGGGGTTTCGGTCTGGCGCGGATCGGCGCGCCGGGTCTGTCAGGCGGGTTTGAAGAGCGGGATGCGGCGGCCGGCGATCTCCTGGACGCGGCCCCGCAGGGGCGCGCCGATGGGGGCGTCGGCGGAGAGGTGGGCCATGATGCGCGGCCCTTCCTCCAGGTCGGCGAGCGCGATGCGGTAGGGGGCGATCGCGCGGAAGGTCTCGTCCGGGGCGCGGGTCACCACGGTCGCGGCGAAGAGCGTGGCGCGGCCCGAGGCCTCGAAGCTCTCGGGCGCGGCGCCGCAGCCGGGGCAGCGCTCGCGCGGGAAGGCCCAGGTCTTCGCGCAGGCCGGGCAGCGCTGCAGAGAGATGCCGGAGGTCATGACAGGCGCTCCATCACCAGGGTGACGTGGGACGACAGGACCCCGCCGTCGCCATGATATATGGCATGCGCGGGTTCGCCGGCGATGGCGCGCGCGCCGGCGCGGCCGGTCATCTGGGCCCAGCACTCGGCCATGTGGGCCATGGCGCCCGCCACGCCGCAATGGCCGTAGGAGAGCAGGCCGCCGTGGGTGTTCAGCGGCAGGGCGCCGCCGCGGGCGAAGCGGCCGGAGGCCGCGTCCTGGCCGGCGCGGCCGGGAGCGGAGACGCCGAGCGCCTCGAGCAGCAGGGCGAGCGTGACGGTGAAGCTGTCGTAGACGGCGAGATAGCCCATATCCTCGATCGTGCGCCCCGCCCGCTCCAGCGCCTTCGCCGACGAGATGCGGCAGCCGAGGGCGAGGTCGTCGGGCGCCTCCGAGAGGTGCTGGTGGGTGTGGGCCTGGGCGGCGCCGATCAGCTTGAGGGCGGGCCCCTCGCCGGGATCGACCGAGAGGATCGCCGCCCCGCCGCCGTCCGAGATCGGGCAGCAGTCCATCAGCTTCAGGGGCGTGGCGATGGGCTTGGAGGCGAGCACGTCCGCCACGCCGAACAGGTCCGCCAGGTGCGCGCCCGGCGTGTCGGAGGCGTGGCGGCGCATCAGCACCGCGAGCTCGGCGAGGTCGGCCTCGGTCGCGCCGGTCTCATGCAGGTAGCGCGCCGCGCCCAGCGCGTAGTAGGCGGGGATGGTGGCCCCGAGGGGGGCCTCGCCGACCGGGTGCCCGACCTGAGCCAGCGTCTGCACGGCGGCGTCGCGGGTCATGCCGGTGAGGCGGTTCTCGCCCGCCACCACCAGCACGTTCTTCGCCTCGCCCGAGCGGATGGCCATGTCGGCGACCATCAGCATCGCCGCCCCGGTGCCGCCGCCCAGCTGCACCGCGTGGGCGTAGTCGGGGCGGATGCCGAAGTGCTCGGCGAAGACGGTCGAGAGCATCAGGTGCGGGTGCGTGGTGGCGTAGCCGCAGATCAGCCCGTCGATCTCGCCCCGCTCCATGCCTGCGGCATCCAGCGCGGCCTGGGCCGCGTCGCCCATCAGGGAGATCGCCGAGGAGCCTTCGAGCCGGCCGAAGGGGGTGACCTTGGCGGCGCGGATGAAGCTCGCGCTCATGCCGGGGGCGCCGAGGGGGCGGCGGCGATCGAGCCTTCGAGCGTGCGCGTGCCGTCGGGGAGCGTCACCCAGATGTCGTAGGTCCCGGTCGCGGCGTCGGTCAGCCTGCCGCCGGCGGTCAGGGTCTGGCCCACGGGCATCGGGCGGGAGAAACGGATCTGGAGCGAGGTCAGGTCCACGTCCGGGCCGAAGGTGCGCTCGGCCGCCTCGATGGCGAGGTTCAGCGCCATGGTGCCGTGGGAGATGCACTGGCCGAAGGGGGACTTCGCCGCGAACTCGGGGTCCACGTGGATCGGGTTGAAGTCGAAGGTCAGCTCGCCGTAGGCCTGCGCGGTCTCGGGCGAGGTGGCGAGCTCGAGGGGGGCGATGGTCTCGGGAAGGGACATGATGGCTCTCCTCACGCGGCCCAGATGGACAGGATCTCGCCCGAGAGGACGAGGGAGGGTCCGTCGGACATCTCGACGCCCAGCGTCAGCCAGCGGCGGTCCTTCTTGATCTCCTTCTTCACCACGGTGAAGCGGGCGGTGAGGACGGCGCCGACGGTCGGCTTGCCGAAGAAGGTCAGGGTCTGGCCGGCGTGGACGTTCCCGGGCGGGCGGGGCTGGATGGCGCGGATGTAGGCCTCCATCATCGCGGCGACCGCGAGGCCGCGGGGCGCGGGCTCGCCCGGCTTCGCCGCGGGGCCGCCGTAGAGGCCGGCCCACAGGGCCGCGCGCTCGGCGTTCAGCTCGACCGCGACCTCGGCCATGGGCTCGCCCTCGGGGAAGTCGGCGAAGGTCCAGGGGGTGTCCTTGAGGGCGGGGCCCATCAGGTCGGTTCCGCTCATCGCTGCGTCTCCGGGGTTGCGGCGCGGGGCTCGATCAGGGCGTCGAGCGCCAGCACGCCGGTGGGGGTGGCCAGCAGGGGGTTGATCTCGAGGCTTTCGAACCCGTCGGGGTCCGAGGCCGCCAGCACCGATAGCCGGCTGATGGCGAGCGCCGCCTCGTCGATCGCGACGGGAGGCTTGCCGCGGGCGCCCTGCAGGAGGGCGGCGCCGCGGAGGCCCTCGAGGGCTTTTCGGGCCTGGGCTGGGGAGAGGGGGGCGAGCTCGACGGCGACGTCCTTGAGGATTTCGGTGAAGACGCCGCCGAGGCCGATCAGCATGACCGGGCCCATGACCGGGTCGCGGCGGGCGCCCACGATCAGCTCCACGCCCTCGCCGGCCATGGGGCCGACCAGCAGGCCCTCGATGCGGGCGTGGGGGGCTTTTGCGGCGACGGTGGCGAGCATCTCGCGGGCGGCCGTCTCCATCTCCATCGGGGGGACGTTGAGGCGCACGCCGCCGACCTCGGTCTTATGGGCGAGGTCGGGGGAGACGATCTTCAGCACGCAGGGCGCCCCAAGGCGGGCGGCGGCGTCGGCGGCTTCCTGCGGGGTGGTGGCGAGGGTCTCGTCTGGGATCGGGACGCCGGCCTTGGCGAGCAGCTGCTTGGCGGCGAATTCCGAGAGGGGTTCCGTCGGGAGCGTCACGCCTTCCGCGAGGGGCGGCAAGGGCTCTTCCTCCGGCGCGTCGAAGGCCTCGGCGAGGCGGGCCAGCGCGCCCATGGCGTGGATGGCGCGGGAGGGATCCTCGAAGGTCATCATGCCCTGCGATTCCCAGGAGGCCATGACCTCGGAGTCGCCCTGGCAGATCATCGCGAACGGGTGGTCGACGCCGCCTTCCAGGCCTTCCAGCAGAGCCGCACGCAGCTTCGGCCCGACGACGGGCGAGGCGGTCCAGGAGGTGAAGAAGGCGGCGGTCATGTCGTAGCCGCCCGCCTTGCGAAGGTTCTGGGTGGCGTTGGTGACCTTGGAGAAATCGTTGAGCACGCCGGCGGTGACGTCCACCGGGTTGCGGGCGGAAGCGAGGGGGTTCGCGCTCAGGATCGCGTCCTGGGCGACCTGGGGCAGGGGAGGCAGGGTCAGGCCCGCCTCCTCGGCCGCATCCGCGATCAGCACGCCGGCGCCGCCCGAGGCGGTCAGCACCCCGAGGCGCCGCCCCTTGGGCAGGGGCGAGAGGGAGGCGGCGTAGAGGATGTCCAGCATCTCCTCGGTCGTCTTCGCGCGCAGGGCGCCGTGGCGGCGCAGCACCGCGTCGAAGCTGGCGTCGGAGCCGGCCAGCGACGCGGTGTGGGAGGCGGCGGCCTCGGCCCCCACGGTCGAGGAGCCGACCTTCATCACCACCACCGGCTTCTTCGCGGCGCGGGCGGCGGCCAGCGCGCGGAAGAAGGCGGGGCGGTCGTTGACGCCTTCCATGTAGACGCCGATCAGGTCGATCTCGTCCGAGGCGGCCATCCAGCCGATGCACTCGGGCGCGGTCACGTCGGCTTCGTTCCCGGTCGAGACCCACAGGCGCACGCCGATGCGCCGGTCGCGGGCCATGTTCAGCAGGTGGGTGCCGTAGGCGCCCGACTGGGTGACCAGCCCGACGCGGCCGGGGACCGGCATCGCCGCCTCGATCCCCGAGGTGAAGGTCGGGCAGTGGCCGGTGGCGGCGTTGAAGAGCCCGAGGCAGTTGGGGCCCAGCAGGCGGAGGCCGTGGGTGCGGGCGATGTCGAGGATCTCGGCCTGCAGCGCCGGGCCCTCGCCGCCGATCTCGGCGAAGCCGGCGGTGAAGATCACCGCGGCCTTCGCGCCCTTGGCGGCGCAGTCGCGCAGGGCCTGCGGCACGCCGGCGGCGGGGATGGCGAGGAGGGCGAAGTCGATGGGCTCGGGGATCGCCGCGACCGAGGGCCAGGCCTTCACGCCCTGGATCTCCTCGCGGTTGGGGTTCACCGGGAAGAGCTTGCCCGCGAAGCCCGCGCGCAGGGCGTAGGCGATGGGACGGCCGCCGATGCGCGAGGGGTCGGCGGAGGCGCCGATCACCGCCACCGAGCGCGGGGCGAACAGCGGCGCCAGGCTCTCCAGCGGCTGAACGGGGCGGGGGGCGCCATCGGCCGGCATCCGTCGTCTCCTCCTGTCGCCTGGCCTCTGACGGGCCGGTCATTCCTGGGGCTCGCGCCGTAGGGCGAGCCGCCAATTCCGCTTGGCGAAATCGCTAGCATGACATCGACGCTTTGCAAAGCGCCGGGACCCGGGTTGAATGCGCGCGGAATGCATACCGGTCAACCGGTCAGCGAAGGGATGGAGACGCATGCAGGATCGAATGATCGAGGACGCGAGGATCGAGGCCGACGGCCTGGGCTTTCCCGAGGGGCCGGTGGTGCTGCCCGACGGCGCGGTGGCCTTCGTGGACCTGGCGGATCATTGCATCCGCATCTGGGAGGACGGCGGCGCGGTGCGCGAGCTGTGCACCGTGCCCGGCTCGCCCAACGGGATGCGGCTGGGGCCGGACGGGGCGCTCTACGTCGCCAACAACGGCGGGCTGTGGCCGGGCAAGGGCAAGATGGATTTCGCCGACCCCCAGTACCCGGGCTGCATCCAGCGGGTGACGCTGGACGGCAAGTGGGAGGTCTTCGCGGACGGCTACGGCCCGGGCTCTCCGGCGCCGAACCGGCCCAACGACCTGGTGTTCTCGCCCGAGGGGGACGTGGTGTTCACCAACCCCCAGAACTGGGAGATGATCGTCGAGAACCCCGAGACCCCCTACCGCGGCGGCCAGCTCTGCCTGGCGCGGAAGGACGGGAGCATCGAGATCCTGGCCCAGTGCGAGGGGATGCCCAACGGGTTGGGGTTCCACCCCGACGGCAGCCTGGTGGCGGGCATGACCATCGCGCACACCTACCTGAAATACGCCTGGAAGGGCGGCGCGTCGCTGGGCGAGCCGGAGGTCTTCGTGACAATGGACGACCGCTTCCACCCCGACGGGATGGTGTTCCACGACGGCCGGCTCTACGGCGCGGGCTCGGCCGGGAACCGCTTCGTGGTGGCCGAGCGCGACGGGACGGTGGCCGAGGTGCTGAACTTCGGGCGCTCCACCCAGCCGACCAACTGCTGCGTGCGCGAGGGGCGGCTGTGGGTGACGCTGGGCAAGGCGGGGACGCTGGTCTCGATCCCGCTGCCCTGAGGACCGGGCGGCGGCTTCCGGGAAAGGAGCGGTCTACGGGCGCCCTGCGGGCGGGCTTGGGCCTCTGAGGTCGGGCGCGCCTTTTTCTGCGAAGGGCGGGAGCCTCCGGCGGGCTCCTGACTCACCAAAGAACAGGGGCCGCGCCTGTCCTTCGGATCCGTCTCTCGCTGATGGATGCCTGAGCGACTCGCCCCCGCCGGTCAAGGACAAGCCCCGCGCAAGCGCGGGGTCGCTACGCGATCCTTGACCGGCGCGGACGAGTCGCTCTTTCCGGCATCCGCGAGAGACGGCTCCGAAGAACAGGCGCTTTGCGAGGACCTCGGGCGTTGCGCCGGGGCGCCTGGGCCGCGGGCCGGGAGACGGAGGCCACGGGCGCCAGGGCCGGGACGCGCCGCGGGCGCACGGGGGGCGTCCGGCGCGACGGGGGACGCGGCGCTTCTTCGGAGGGGCGGGCGGCGCGGGCTCAGTGGGGGTGGCCGCAGGCGCAGGTCTTCTCGTGCGGGGTCTCCCAGCCCCAGTGCCAGCGGCCCATCAGGCCCACGATTTCGGCGCGTTCGGGGGCGATGCGGCCTCCGGAGAGCTCGCGGTACACCTGGGCCACGTTGCACACGATCCGCTCGCGGTCCGAAAGGTGCGGGAAGCCGTCCATCGAGATGTCCCACGCCGCCTCCTGCCAGGGGAGGCCGGCGTGGTGGCGGGCGGTCGCCTCGTCGCGGACGTAGGTGAGGTATTCGAGCATCTCGTGGAGCATCGTCGCGTCGCCCACCGCGCCGTGGCCGGGGACGATGGTCTCGGGCGACCAGCTCAGCATCAGCTCGCAGGCTTGGATCCAGTTGCCGATGGGGCCGGCCCACAGGATCGGCGCGCCACCGTGGAAGACCAGGTCGCCGGTGAAGGCCGTGCGGCGCTCGGGCAGCCAGGCGATCACGTCGCCGGCGGTGTGGGCGGGGCCGAGCTCGTGCAGCTCCACCGTCAGGTCGCCGACGGTCAGGTCGCGGCGGCCGGAGAAGGTCTCGGTCGGGGGCGCGTAGCGGACGTCGGAGAAGTCGAATTTCGAGCCCATGACCTCGTGCAGGAAGGCGCCCATCTCGCCCTGCTCGCGCCAGGCGGCGAAGGCGGCGGCGGCCTCTTCGGGCGTGCGCTCGGCCATCTCGCGGGCGGCCTCGGCGGAGGCGATGATGCGGGCGCCCTCGACCAGGTGGTTGCCGAAGGTGTGGTCGCCGTTGGCGTGGGTGTTCACCAGCGTGTCGATCTTCGCGGCCTCGGGCGCGGCGCGGCGGAAGCCGTCGAGCATGTCGCGGGTCAGGGCGCCGGTGAACAGGGTGTCGATCAGCAGGGTCTCGCCCTGCGACGTCACCAGCCCCGCGTTGGACCAGCCCCAGGAGCCGTCGCCCTGCACCCAGGCGTAGAGGCCGTCGCCGAGGTCCTCGACCTCTCGTTTCACGTCCATGGGGGATCTCCTAGAGCAGGGCGGTGGCTAGCCAGGGGAAGGCGAAGACCAGGGCGATGGCCAGCACCATGGTCAGGGCGAAGGGGGCGGCGCCGATGAAGATGTCGCCGAGCGTGATCGTGCGGTCCTCGAGGTTGGTCTTGATCACGAAGCAGGCCACCCCGAGGGGCGGGGTCAGCAGGCCGACCTCGACCGCGATGATGGTGACGATGCCGAACCACACCAGGTCGACGCCGAAGGACTCGATCACCGGCAGCATCAGCGGCAGCAGGATCAGGAGGATCGAGGCGCTGTCGAGGATCGTGCCCAGCAGGACGATCATCGCGAGATAGAGGATCAGGACCCCGTTCAGTCCGAGGTTCAGCCCCTCGAGCAGGCCGTTCATCGCCCGCGGCAGGCCGGTGAGGGCCAGCAGGCGCGAGTACATGTGCGCGCCGATGATCAGGAAGGTGATCGAGGCGGTGACGTGGCCGGTCTCGACCAGCATGTCCCAGAAGCCGCGCGCGGTGAGGCGGCGCTTGGCGAGCGCGATGACGAGGGCGCCGAGCGCGCCGACGGCGCCGGCCTCGGTCGGGGTGAAGACGCCGCCGTAGATGCCGCCCAGCACCACCGCGATCAGGATCAGGACGGGGAGCGAGCGGGTCGCCATCTCGCCCCGGCCCATGATCCGGAGGTCGGCGTTGGAGGGGCGGCCGACGAAGCCGGGCGCGAAGGTCGCGAGGCCCAGGATCAGCAGCGAGTAGAGCAGCGCCAGCAGCAGGCCGGGCAGGATGCCGGCGGTGAAGAGCGCGCCGATGGAGGACTCGGAGAGGATGCCGAAAAGGATCAGCAGCAGCGAGGGCGGGATCAGCATCCCCAGCACCGAGGAGCCGGCGACGACGCCCACGGAGAAGCGGGGCGTGTAGCCCTGGCGGATCAGCTCGGGCACCGCGATGCGGGTGAACACCGAGGCCGAGGCGATGGAGGTGCCGTTGACCGCGGCGAAGACGGCGTTGGCGAAGACGGTGGCGATGCCGAGGCCGCCGCGGACCTTGCGGAACATCTGGCCGGCGACGTCGAAGACGTCTCGCCCCATGCCGGAGACGCCGACCAGGACGCCCATCAGCACGAACAGTGGGATGACGCCGAAGGAGTAGCGCGCAACCGAGTCGAGCGCCGCCTGCGAGAGCAGGGCGCCGGCCACCGCGATGCGGCCCTTCACCAGCCATACGCCCAGGAAGCTGACCGCCATCAGGCAGATCGAGACATGCATGCCGGTCTGGATCAGCAGCAGGATCGCCACGATGGAGGCGAGGCCGATCTCGACGTTGGTCATGGGCGGGTCTTCCGGGCGAGAGGCGGGCAGGGCGGCGTGCGAGGGGCGCAAAGATCGACGGAGCCGCGACGGAGGGCGGGACAGGCGCGGTCGCGGGCACCTCGCCGGGCCGCCGTCGGGGGAGCGCCCGCCGTCCCGGTCGTCGCCTGCGGCCTAGCGCGCGACGGCGCCCACGCGGGACGGGGCGTCCGGGCGCGGACCGTGCGGCGCGCCGCGGGCGAGGGCGTCGGGCCGGGCGCGACGGTCGCCGCGGCGCCTGGCTGCGGCAGGCGGAACGCCGGGGGCGGGGGCGCCGCGGCGGGCGACGTGCATGGGGCGGGACGGGCGCCCGCGGCGCGCGGCGGGGGCGGCGCGTGGGGGCGCCGTTTCCGGGGGCGGGTGCCGGAGAGGGGGCCGGGGCGGGCGAGGAGGCGGGGGCGGACGGGGGGGCGGGGGGCGTCGGGGCGCCCGGGGGCGGCGCTCATGCGGCGCGGCCCCGGCGGGCGGCGCGGGCGTAGGCCGCGGCGAGCAGCAGGAACTGCAGCCCCGCCAGCACCGCGCCCGCCAGCACGCAGACCGCGAAGGGCCAGGCGGGGAGCTGGAGGATGCCGTAGAGGCCCACCGTCTCCCCGTCCGCGATGGAATCCGCGATCTTGGGCCAGATGTAGCGCACCAGCACCGCCAGCATCGCCGCCGCCGCCAGGTGGTGGACCGCGTCGAGCCCGTCGGCCCATCGCGGGCTGCGCCGGCGCAGGCGCCCGATCAGCATGTCGGAGCGGATCGAGCGGCCCTCGCCGACCGCGTGGGCCAGCTGCAGGAACACGATCGACACGATCCCGGCCGAGACGATCTCGGCCGTCGCGGGGAACGGCTGTCCGAAGAAATACCGCCCCCCCACGTCGAGGTTGATGATGGTCATGATCGCCACCGTGCCCAGCGTCCCGACGACGGCGAGCGCCGCCGAGACGCGGGACATCAGACGCGCCGCCGCCCACGGGCGGGGCGGAAGCGCGTCCAGGTCCCCGATCGCGGAGGGGGTCTCCTCGACCGCGGCGGCCTGTTCGGCCGCCCGGCTCATTCCTTCGACCAGTCGCGGGCGTGCTCGATCCCGGCCTCGCGGCTGAGCCGCATGTAGGCCTCGAGCGTCTTGGTGCCCGAGACGCCCTTCGCGTCCAGCGCCTTGGCCCATTCCATCGCCACGTTGGGCATCTTCTCGGCGTAGGCTTTGCGCTGTTCGTCGGGGAACTCGCTCACCGTGGCGCCGGCGGCGGCGGCGGCCTCGAGGCTCTTGGCGCCGGAGGTGTAGTAGGCCTCCGCCACCACATCCATGTAGGACTGCGAGGCCTCGGTGATGGCGTCCTTCACCGGGTCGGGCAGCGTCTCCCACACGTCGAGGTTGATGGTGAGCGCCGAGCCGTACTGGGCCCCGAAGTTCACCTTCGTGATGTAGGGGGCGACCTCGTAGAACTTGTAGGGGGTCACCGCCGTCTCGAAGGTCATGATGCCGTCGATCAGGCCGGTGGACATCGAGTTGTAGAAGGTGGGCAGGGCCAGCGCCACGGGGATCGCCTCGCCGCCCTTCAGCCAGTTCAGCGCCAGGCCCGCGGTGCCGATCTTGTGGCCGTCCATGTCGGCCAGCGTCTCGACCGGGAACTTGGTCAGCAGGTGGTAGGCGTCGATGCCCACGGGCGCGAGCACCATCTGGTTGTGGTCGGCCCAGGCCTGGTCGAGCTCGGGCAGCTCCTCGTGCAGCTTCTCGATCACCTTCATCAGCTTGGGCAGGTCCGCCGTGCCGAAGGGGGTGATGTAGGTGATCTGCTCCAGCGGCAGCTTGTCCGCCTCGAACAGGTGGGGGACGTAGCCGAGGTCGGCGATGCCGTCCTCCACCGCCTCGAGCACGCCGTTGTAGTCGGCGACCGAGCCGGCGTAGGCCTGCGTCCACTCGATGCGGTAGTCGCCCGTCTGGGCGAGGATCCGGTCCACCTCGGGGATGAAGTGGTCGCGCAGCAGCGCGACCCCCATGGCCACGGGCGCGTGGCCGGCGACGATGGTCAGGGGAATGGTCTCCTCGGCCGCGGCGGGCAGGGAGAGGGCGGCGGCGGAGACGGACGCGAGCAGCGTCGTTCTCAGGGCGGCGAGGGGCCGCGCGGCGTGAGACATGAGGGTTCCTCCCGGTCGACGTTTTCGTCTTGGTCTTGATCGCGGCCTTGGCGGCCGTCGGACTGGGCGGTCAGGCCCGCGAGGGCCTCCGCGGTGGGCCGCGCGAACGTGTCGGCCAGGAAGCCCGCCAGCTCGCGCCGCAGGGCGGCGCGGTCGGTCGGGTCGCAGAAGCCCTGCGACAGGCGCGAGAGGCGGCTGTCGGGGCCGGTGTCGGCCACGCCCATCAGGACCGTGCCGACCAGCAGGTGATAGCGCCAGGTCGCCTCGACCCGGGTCAGGTGCGGCGCCGCCCGGTGCAGCGCGTCCACGTAGCGCGAGGCGAGCCCGTCGAGCTCCTCGCGCACCACGGCGTGGGTCCAGGGCGAGGGCTGGACCTTGTGCGACAGCACCAGGTGGGCGAGCAGGTCGCCGGTGCGCGGCGTCATGTAGGGTTCGAGGAACGTGTCCACGATCTCGACCACCTGCGCGCGGCGGCCCTCGGCCTCGGCCGCGGCCTCGACGGCGGCGAGCCGGTCGAGACGGGCCCGCGCGGTGCGGCGGGCGACGTCGCGGAAAACCTCGATCGCGAGGTTGTCCTTGTTGCCGAAGTGGTAGTTCACCGCCGCCATGTTCGCCCCGGCGAGCGAGGTGACCGCGCGCATGGTGGCGCCGGCGACGCCGCGCTCGGCGAAGAGCTGCTCGGCGGCGGCGAGAATGCGCTGGCGGGTGCCCGGCGCGTCGCTGGCGGACTGAATCGAACGCATGTTTCAAATACGCGTTGCGAGGGGCGCGCTGTCAACAGGAATGACGAGAGGGGAAGCGGGGAGAGGAGGCGCCCTGCGGGCGGGCTTGGGCCTGTTGCAGGCCGGCGCGCCTGATCGCGGAGGGGGGAGCCTCCGGCGGGCTCCTGACTCACCAAAGAACAGGGCCCGCGCCTGTCCTCCGGAGCCGTCTCTCGCTGATGGATGCCTGAGCGACTCGCGCCCCGGGGTCAAGGACAAGCCCGCGCAGGCGCGGGTCGCTTCGCGATCCCTGACCCCGGGGCGCGAGTCGCTCTTTCCGGCATCCGCGAGAGACGGCTCCGGAGAACAGGCGCTATGCGAGGGCCGCGGGGGGCGCGCCTGGGCGCGAGGTCTGCAGGCGGGGAGACGGGGGCCGCGGGCGCAGGCGCGGGGGGGCGCCGCGGGCGAGGGGGCGGCCGCGGGCGCGACGGGGGACGCGGCGCCTGCGAAGGGGCGCGGGCGAGGCGCGGCGTCAGAGGGTCTTGAGGTCGGCGGCGGAGTCGGCGAGGGCGTCCGGGGCGGGGGAGTGGCCGGACTCGAGCCAGCGCTTGCCGGTCATGTAGCCGCGCGGGTCGTTCATCGCGTCGACGGCGATCAGCTCCGCCCCGCGGAAGTACCAGTGGCTGATCGAGCCCTCGCGCGCGCCGGGGCGCGTCACGATCCGGGTCCAGTCCTTCGCGAGGCCCGCGATCTGCAGCTTCACGTCGTACTGGTCGGACCAGAACCACGGCATCGGGTCGTAGGCGACCTCGGCTCCCAGCATCGCGCGGGCGCAGGCGGCGCCCTGGTCGATGGCGTTGGGCACCGACTCCAGCCGCACCCGCGCGCCCCGCCAGGGGAAGGAGGCGCAGTCGCCCGCCGCGTAGAGGTCGGGCAGGGAGGTGCGGCAGGACGCGTCCACCGCGATCCCGTCGTCGATCGCGCAGCCGGCGGCCGCGGCGAGCTCGACGTTCGGGTGCACGCCGATGCCGACCACGGCGAAGTCGACCTCCAGCGTCTCGCCGGTGGAGAGGACGGCGCGCGTCAGGCGCCCGGCCTCGCCCTCCAGGCGCTCGAGCCCCACGCCCTCGCGCAGGTCGACGCCGTGCGCGCGGTGCAGGGCCGCGAACCAGGCGGCCGTCTCCGCGCAGGCGACGCGGCCGAGGATGCGGGGGGCGGCCTCGATCAGGGTGACCGAAAGGCCGAGCTTTGCGGCGACCGCCGCGGCCTCGAGCCCGATGTAGCCGCCGCCGACCACCAGCAGGCGCCGCCCCGGCTCGAAGGCCGCGCGCATGGCGTCGACGTCGGCGAGGGTGCGCACGGGGTGGACGCCGGCGAGCGCTCCGCTCATCGCCTCGGGCAGCAGCCGGGGGCGCGCGCCGGTGGCGAAGGCGAGCTTGTCGAAGGGCAGGGTCTCGCCGTCGGCCAGCGTCACGGTCTTCGCGGCGGCGTCGATCTCGGCGACGCGGGCCGAGGGGCGCACGTCGATGTCGCGCTCGGCGAAGAAGGCCTCGGGGCGCAGCAGCAGCCGGTCCCGGGTCATCTCGCCCAGCAGGTATTTCTTGGAGAGGGGCGGGCGCTGGTAGGGGGCCGCGCCCTCGTCGCCCAGAAGCGTCACGGGGCCCGCGTGGCCCTCGGCCCGCAGGGTCTCGACGATCGAGGCGCCGGCCTGGCCGGCGCCCACCACGATGATGCCGCTCATGGCGATCTCCCTGGGGGATCTTTTCGGGCGGGCGCCGCCTTCGGGGCGCGCGCCGCCGTCCTGTCGTCCGGCGCCCGGGGGCGCGGTCCTCAGAACGGGATGTCGTCGTCCATGTCGGAGGAGCCGCCGCCGCCCCCGCCGAAGCCGCCGCCGCCGGAGCGCCCGCCGCCGCCGCCGCCGCCTCCGTAGGAGCCGCCGCCGCCGCCCGAACCGCCGCCGAAGTCGCCGCCGCGGTCATAGCCGCCGCCGCCCCCGCCGCCGAAGTCGCCGCCGCCGCCCTGGCCGCCGGCCGGGTCGAGGAAGGTCAGCTCGCCCCGGAACGGGCGCAGCACGACCTCGGTCGAGTAGCGGTCCTGGCCGGACTGGTCCTGCCACTTGCGGGTCTCGAGCTGGCCCTCGACGTAGACCTTCGAGCCCTTCTTGAGGAAGCGCTCGGCGTTGTTGGCCAGCGCCTCGTTGAAGATGGCGACCGAGTGCCACTCGGTCCGCTCGCGACGCTCGCCGGTGTTCTTGTCCCGCCAGGTCTCGGAGGTGGCGATGCGCAGGTTGCACACCTTGCCCCCGTTCGCGAACGTCCGAACTTCCGGGTCGCGCCCGAGATTGCCGATCAGGATGACCTTGTTGACGCTGCCCGCCATGTCCCTCGCTCTCCGTCCGTCGGGGGTCGAGGCCCCGATCCGCGTCTCCTCTCCGGCCTGCCGCTCGGCGCCGCCGGGTGGGCGCATTCGAGTCGAATCCGGGTTAGCCGGACGTTAACGGGGCGCGGGCCAAGAGGCCATGGGCGGCGCGGGCGGTTGACCCCGCGGCCCGGGGATGACGTCATGACAGGGTCGCGGGCCGGCTGCGGCGAGACCGGAGGATCGAGAATGGCCGACACGCCGAAGTCCGACCCGCCCCGTCCCAACGGCGCGCAGGATCCCGCCGCGGCGGCGCCCGCGGCGGGCCGGCGGCGCAAGGCCGGCGCGGCGGCGGCCGGCCCGGCCGGCGCGCCGCCCGACCATCCCCCCACCCTGGCCGAGCGGCGCCACGACCCCGACCAGATCCGGCGCGCCTTCGAGACGGGGGCCTTCCCCTACAAGGCCAAGATGCGCCGCCCCGCCTACGAGGCGCACAAGGCCGAGCTGCAGGTGGAGCTGCTGAAGGTCCAGCGCTGGGCCAAGGACACCGGCCAGCGCATCGTGATCCTGTTCGAGGGGCGGGACGCCGCCGGCAAGGGCGGCGCGATCAAGCGGTTCATGGAGCATCTCAATCCCCGCGGCGCCCGGGTGGTGGCGCTGGAGAAGCCGACCGAGACCGAGCGCGGGCAATGGTACTTCCAGCGCTACGTGAGCCAGCTGCCCACGGCGGGGGAGATCGTGCTCTTCGACCGCTCCTGGTACAACCGCGCGGGGGTGGAGAAGGTGATGGGCTTCTGCACGCCCCACGAATACCTCGAGTTCATGCGCCAGGCGCCGGAGCTGGAGCGGATGCTGACCCGCTCGGGCATCCGCCTCTTCAAGTACTGGTTCTCGGTGACGCGGGAGGAGCAGCGCAAACGCTTCAAGGCGCGCGAGACCGACCCGCTGAAGCAGTGGAAGCTGAGCCCCATCGACCTCGCCAGCCTCGACAAGTGGGACGCCTACACCGAGGCGAAGGAGGCGATGTTCTTCTACACCGACACCGCCGACGCGCCCTGGACCATCGTGAAGTCCGACGACAAGAAGCGCGCGCGGATCAACTGCATGCAGGACCTGCTGTCGCGGCTGCCCTATCCGGACAAGAACCGCGCCGCGGTGCGCGCGCCCGACCCGCTGATCGTGGGCCAGTCGGCGCATGTGGTGCATCGCGACGACCCTGCGCCCGGCCCGGCGGGGGAGGCGGCGGCGGACCCGGGCTGACCCGGGCTGACCCCGCGGGCCGGCGCGCGGGCGGCACGCGGGCGGCGACGGATCGCGGCGCGCCGGCGGCGGGGGCCAGCGTCATCGCGATTGCCGGCCGCGGCGGGGGCGGCTAGGCAGTGTTCATGATTGCTTCATGCCGCATTGCCGCGCCCGCCCTCCTCCTTCTCTCGCTTCTTGCGCTGGGCGCCTGCGGACGCGGCTCGGCGGAGCTCTCGACGGCCTATGCCGGCCGGCTCGACGCGCTGCGCCAGCAGGGCCTGGGCCGCACGGACGCGGCGCCGGCCGACGCGCCCTGGGGCGCCGAGGAGCTGGCGCGCAACTTCGCGCGCGTGGTGCACGCCAAGGACCATCCCCGCCGCGAGGAGCAGCCGCTGCGGAAGTGGCGCGTGCCGGCGCTCTATCGCTTCTACCACGGCGACGCCGGGCCCGACGAGGCGGAGCGGGCGCACATGGCCGATCTCGCGCGCCGGATCTCCGCCGCGACCGGCCTCGAGGTGCGCGAGGCGCGGGAGCTGGAGGACGCCAACCTCTTCATCCTGCATCTCGACTACGAGGAGCGGGAGGCGCTGCTGCGCACGGCCGACGTCGATGAGGACGACGCGGACATGACCGAAATCCACGAGCTGATCGGCGAGACCCATGGCAACGAGAACAACCTGTGCATGTTCAGCACCGGCTGGGACACGGGCGACGACGAGCGCTGGACCTCGATCGCGGTGACCGTGATCCGCTCGGAGCTGCCGACGGACTGGCGGATGAGCTGCCTCGACGAGGAGGTGACGCAGATGTTCGGGCCGCAGTACGACCACCCCGAGGTGCGCCCCTCGATGTTCAACGACGACGAGGAGTTCCTCTACCTCACCGACCACGACGAGGCGATGCTGAGGCTGATCTACGACCCGCGCCTGCGCTCGGGCATGACGCTGGCGCAGACCACGCCGATCGTGCGCGAGATCCTGGCCGAGGGGCGGATCGTGCCGGCGCCGGGGAGCTGAGGCGGCCGCGTCGGGCATGACGGGGGCGGGGCGCGCGGAGGCTGACCCGGGCGCCGCGTCCGCCTGTCGGGTGAGCGCGCCAACCCGCTGTTTCCGGGCATAAACCTTCGGCCTATGCCGCCCGGCCGGGGCCTTCGGCGGATGGCGGCGCGGGGGCGCGGCGCTCAGGTGGGAAGGGCCGGCGCGCGTCGTCGGCGTCCATTGAAGGAGACCCCCGATGATCCGTTCCCGCAAGCTGCGCCCCGCCGCGGCCGCCGCCGCGCTCGCCGTCCTGCCCGTCCTGGCGCTGGCCCAGGCCGCCCCGCGTCCCGCCGTCGGCGACGTGGTGGGCGACACGCCCGAGGCCGTGCGCGCCGCCCTGGTCGCGAAGGGCTGCGAGGTGCGCAAGACCGACCAGGAGGACGGCATGCTGGAGGTCTACGCGCTGTGCGGCGGCGAGCGGCTGGAGATCTACGTCTCCGGCGGCAAGATCGCCCGCGTGAAGGCCGACGACTGATGGCGGGGGAGCGCGAGGGCGCCCCCCGTCCCCCCTCCGGCGCGGCGCCCGCCGCGCCGGGGGCGGGCGGTTTCTGGAGCCTGGGCGTGCGGGTCTTCCACTGGAGCCTCGTCACGCTGTTCGCCCTGAACTTCCTGATCCTGGACGAGGAGTCGGCCCTGCACGAATGGGCGGGCTTCGGCGTGGGCGCGCTGCTGGCCTTCCGGCTGGTCTACGGGCTGGTCGGGCCGCGGCGGGCGCGCTTCGCGTCCTTCCCGCCCTCGCTCTCGGCGGCGGCCGACCACGCGCGGGCGCTGCTGCGCTGGCGGCCGGAGGCGCGGGGCGCCTCGCACAACCCGCTGGGGGCGCTGATGGTGTGGAACCTGCTCGCGACCCTCGCGGTGATCGTCGCGACCGGGGTGATGATGACCACCGACGCGTTCTGGGGCGTGGAGTGGGTCGAGGAGGTGCACGAGGCCGCCGCGAACTGGGCCGCGCTGAGCGTGCTGGTCCACGTGGCGGGGGTCGCGACGGAATGCCTGCGTTCCGGGACGCACGTGATCGGCGATATGCTGGGCCCATGGGCGGAACGCATGCTGATCGGTCGGGGCGAACGCTCCTGACCCTGTGGGAGGGGGCCCGCGCCGGACGGCGCGGGGCCCGCCGGGCGTTGGGGCTGGTCGCGCTGATCGGCCTGCAGGCGCTGGCGGCGCTGTTCTTCGTGGCGGACGTCACGGCCGATCTCGCCGCGGGCGAGGGGGCCGACCCCCACGCCCTGGTCGAGCTGGCGGCGGTGGCGCTGCTGGTGGCGGGCGTGGGGCTGATGGGGGCCGAGCTGCGCCGGGTGCTGTCCGACCAGGCGCGGATGGACGACCAGATCGCGCTCGCCGCCGGCGCCTTCCAGCAGATGCTGGACCGCCGCTTCGAGGACTGGCGCCTGACGCCGGCCGAGCGGGAGGTGGCGCTGTTCGCGCTCAAGGGCCTGAACATCGCCCGCATCGCCGAGCTGCGCGGCGCCCGCGAGGGCACGGTGAAGGCGCAGCTCTCCTCGGTCTACGCCAAGGCCGGCGCGGCCGGGAAGCACGAGCTGCTGGCGGGCTTCGTCGAGGATTTCCTGGACCGCGCCGAGAGCGGCTCGGCACGGTCCGGCCCGGACGGGGACGTCAGAAGATGAACTCGGC
Source organism: Albimonas marina (assembly GCF_029223255.1). Lineage (GTDB taxonomy): Bacteria > Pseudomonadota > Alphaproteobacteria > Rhodobacterales > Rhodobacteraceae > Albimonas. The sequence goes on along the minus strand of NZ_JARHUC010000002.1, from coordinate 631,229 downwards.
CCCGCCATACTGCGCGACGAAGAACCCCTGAAGCTCTAGGCTGCCGTCGCCCCCCAGCGCGTCGAGGTCGATGATCGAGCCGCCGGCGACGTCATGGGCCGCGGCCTGCACCTGCGCGACCTTGCCGGTTCCGGTGATCGACAGCCGGGTCAGGTCGATCACGTCGACCTCGTTCTCGAAATCCGTGATCACGTCGTCGCCGGAATGCTTGCCGATGCGGAACACGTCCGACAGCGAGCCGCCGGTCATCTGGTCGTCGCCGGCGCCGCCGACGATGGTGTCGAGGCCCGCGCCGCCGGTCAGGTCGTCGTCGCCGCCCTTGCCGCGGATCACGTCGAAGCCGCCCCCGCCCTCGACCGTGTCCTCGCCGTCGCCGCCCACGACGGTGTCGTTGTCGTCGCCGCCGATGATGCGGCCCTCGACGACCGAGCCCTTGCCGCCGCGGTAGAGGTCGTTGCCCGCGCCGAGGGTCAGGTCGCCGTGGATCGCGCCGCCCTGGTTGAAGACCTTGTCCGCGGTGCCGCCCATGTCGACGTCGCCGAAGATCAGGCCGTCGCCGTTGTGCAGGCGGTCGGCGTCGTCGGACATGGAGACGTCGCCCTGGATCTCGCCGCCGCCGTTGCGCAGCACGTCCTCGCCGTCCTGCAGGTGAATGTCGCCGTCGATCAGGCCGCCGTTGCGCAGCAGGTCGTCGCCGCCCAACTGGTCGACGTCGCCGATCATCGTGCCGAAGTTGCGCACCACGTCCCGGTCGTCGATGTCGCCGCCGAAGGACTTGGCGCCCGAGATCGTGCCGTGGTTGACTAGGGTCGGCGCGCGCGTGCCTGAGAAGCCCCAGATCTCGACCCCGATCCCGAACGCGTCGAGCGCGGCGATCGAGCCGGTGTTGAAGACCGTGCCCCTGCCGACCATCTCGATCCCGCGCTCGTGGGCGAGGATCGAGCCGGCGTGCATCACCTCGACGTGGTTGCCGTAGACGTAGATGCCGCGCCAGGCCTGGATCTCGCCATAGGCGCCGACGGTCCCGTCGTCCTGGTCCATCCGGACGCCCCGGAAGGCGGAGACGATCAGCGACTCGGCGCCCAGCTGCAGGTTCGAGGCGTTGTAGAGGCGCACGCCGTAGTCGTTGGCGTAGATCGCGCCCTCGACCCAGACGTTGGCCGTGCCGCCGACCGGGCCCACGATGCCGCTGTCCTCGAAGGACGTCAGCACGCCGGTTCGCGGCAGGATCGCCTCGACCCCGGAGGCCAGCGTGTGGACCGTGGCGGCGGAGGAGGCGGAGGCGAGAAGGGTTATGGCCATGTCGAAATCTCCACGCGGCGCCGCGCGGCGCCGGGGTTGGGGAAAGACCCGGCGCGACGTGGCTGCGCGACGGGGGGCGGCGGGGGGCCGCCGGACCCCGGGCGGACGGGGGGAGCGGCGGCGCGAGGCGCGGTCAGAACAGGAACTCGGCCCCGCCGTACTGGGAGACCGCGAGGCCCTGGAGCTCGAGGCTGCCGTCGCCCCCCAGCGCGTCGAGGTCGATGATCGAGCCGCCGTCGACGTCGTGCGCCGCGGCCTGCACCTGGGCGACCTTGCCGGACCCGGTGATCGACAGCTTGCGCAGGTCGACCACGTCGACCTCGTTCTCGAAATCGGTGATGACGTCGTCGCCGGAGTGCTTGCCGACGCGGAACAGGTCCGAGAGCGAGCCGCCGGTCATCTCGTCGTCGCCGCCGCCGCCCACGATCGTGTCGAGGCCGGCGCCGCCCTTGAGGACGTCGTCGCCGCCCTTGCCCTTGATCAGGTCGAAGCCGCCGCCGCCCTCGACCGTGTCCTCGCCGTCGCCCCCCACGACCGTGTCGTTGTCGTCGCCCGCGATGATGCGGCCCTCGACGACGGAGCCCCGACCGCCACGGTAGAGGTCGTTGCCCGAGCCCAGGTCCACGTCGCCGTAGATCGCGCCGTCGCGGTTGAGGACCGTGTCGGCCGCCTCGCCCATGTCGACGTCGCCCTGGACCTCGCCGCCGTGGTTGCGCAGCAGGTCGAAGCTCTGCCGCAGGTTCACGCCGCCCAGCAGAACGCCGGTGTTGATCACCGTGTCGTCGCCCGTCGAGCCCTGGACGGCGCTGTAGAACGCGGCCTCGCTGCTGGCGATGGTTCCGGAGTTCATGACCGTCAGCCCGCCCTCGGACCCGCCGCCGGTGACGCCGGAGGTGTTGCCGACGATCGTGCCGGTGTTCAGCAGGTAGCCCCTGTCGTTGAAGGACGCGCCGATGCCGTCGCGCCCGGTGATCGATCCGTGGTTCTCGATCCGGCCGTCGTCCGAGGTCACCGCGCCGCGCTCGCCCGTCACCGTGCCGTGGTTCTCGAGCACGCCGCCGGCGTCCAGGAGCTGGGCGCCGCTGTCGTTGTTGCCCGAGATCAGGCCGTGGTTGACGATCCGGGCGCCGATCCCGGACAGCTCGACCCCGTCGCTGTCGCCCAGCGCGGCCCCGGTCGACAGCACGTGGACGTAGAGGTCGCTGGTGGAGCCGATGGCGCCGACGGCGTCGGCGTCCTCGCTGATCGCCGTGCCGGCGAGCACGTAGACCGCGCCCGCCGTGTTCGCGAACAGGAAGGCGTTGACGAACCCGGAGATCGAGATCGTCTCCCCCGCCTGGGTGAAATAGGTGCTGGCGTTGGACGAGGCGACGTACTGCGTCGTGCTCGAGCCGGTGTAATAGAAGGCCATCGATGGCATCCCCACGTTCGGCGCCGCCGCCGCGGCGCCCGCATCCCGGACGAGGGCCGTCGAGACGAAATCCCGGGTCTCCCTCGCCGCCCTCCCCCAAGGGCAGGCGGGAGGTTAACGAGGCGTCGTCGCCTGCGGCAAGAATGACGCTGGGTCAGGATTCATCATGATTTTTCGCTGCAATGCGGCGAGGTCCGAGGGCGCCGGGGCCGGGGTCCGGCCGGAGGGCTGCTGCCACCGTCCCGTCAGCAGCGACCAGCCGCCGCGCCGCCTTGCGGCGGTGTTCGCGTTTTGTTTACACTCTGAAGGACTCGCACCCGGACCCGACCGCGTTATCTAGGGCCCTTGGGCGCGAGAACGGGCGGGAGCGAGCCATTGACCGACCTCAAGACCATCTCCATCCGCGGCGCGCGCGAGCACAACCTGAAGTCCATCGACGTGGACCTGCCGCGCGACCGGCTGGTGGTGATCACGGGTCTGTCGGGCTCGGGCAAGTCCTCGCTCGCCTTCGACACGATCTACGCCGAGGGCCAGCGCCGCTACGTCGAGAGCCTGTCGGCCTACGCGCGGCAGTTCCTCGACATGATGAACAAGCCGGACGTGGACCATATCTCGGGCCTGTCGCCGGCGATCTCGATCGAGCAGAAGACCACCTCGAAGAACCCGCGCTCGACGGTGGGCACGGTCACCGAGATCTACGACTACATGCGCCTGCTGTGGGCGCGCGCCGGCACCCCCTATTCCCCCGTCACCGGCAAGCCGATCGAGGCGCAGCAGGTCTCGGACATGGTCGACCGGGTGATGGCGATGGAGGAGGGGACGCGCGCCTACCTGCTCGCCCCCGTCGTGCGCGACCGCAAGGGCGAGTACCGCAAGGAATTCGCCGAGCTGAAGAAGCAGGGCTTCCAGCGGGTGAAGGTGGACGGCGCCTTCTACGAGATCGACGACGTCCCCGCGCTCGACAAGAAGTTCCGCCACGACATCGACGTGGTGATCGACCGGATCGTGGTGCGCGAGGGGTTGGAGCAGCGCCTGGCGGACAGCTTCTCGACCGCGCTCGCGCTCGCCGACGGGATCGCCGTGGTCGAGACCGCGCCCCGCGCCGAGGAGGGGGAGGAGGCGCCCGAGCCCGAGCGCCACGTCTTCTCCGAGAAGTTCGCCTGCCCGGTCTCGGGCTTCACCATCCCCGAGATCGAGCCGCGGCTGTTCTCGTTCAACGCCCCCTTCGGCGCCTGCCCCAAGTGCGACGGCTTGGGGATGGAGCTGTTCTTCGACGAGCGGCTGGTGGTGCCTGACGAGAACCTCTCGGTCTGGGACGGGGCCATTGCACCTTGGGCGAAGTCCAAGAGCCCCTACTTCAAGCAGACCATTGAAGCCCTTGCGAAGCATTACGGTTTCGACTTCCGCACCCCCTGGCGCGACCTGCCCGAAGCGGTGCAGCAGGTGTTCCTGCGCGGCTCCGGCAAGGAGGAGATCGCCTTCCGCTACGACGAGGGCGGCCGGGTCTACACCCTCTCGCGCCCCTTCGAGGGGGTGATCCCCAACATGGAGCGGCGCTGGCGGGAGACCGACAGCAACTGGGTGCGCGAGGAGTTCGAGCGCTACCAGAACAACCGCCCCTGCGGCGCCTGCGGCGGGGCCCGCCTGAAGCCCGAGGCGCTGGCGGTGAAGATCGGCGGCGACCACATCGGGGTGGTGGCCGAGAAGTCGATCCGCGACGCGCTGGAATGGATCGAGGCGGCGCCCGAGAGCCTGTCGGCCCAGAAGAACGAGATCGCGAAGGCCATTCTGAAGGAAATCCGGGAACGCCTTGGTTTCCTTGTGAACGTCGGCCTCGACTACCTGACGCTGTCGCGCGGATCGGGGACGCTTTCTGGCGGCGAGAGCCAGCGGATCCGGCTGGCCTCGCAGATCGGCTCGGGGCTGACGGGTGTGCTCTACGTGCTCGACGAGCCCTCCATCGGCCTGCATCAGCGCGACAACGGCCGGCTGCTGGCGACGCTGAAGAACCTGCGCGACCAGGGCAACACGGTGATCGTGGTCGAGCATGACGAGGAGGCGATCCGCGAGGCGGACTACGTCCTCGACATCGGCCCCGGCGCGGGCGTCCACGGCGGCGAGATCATCGCCGAGGGCACGCCGGCCGACATAGCTTCGGCCCCGAACTCGCTGACCGGCCAGTATCTTTCCGGAAAGCGCGAGATCGCGATCCCGGCGGAGCGGCGGACCGGCAACGGCAAGTCGCTGGTGGTCGAGGAGGCCTCGGGCAACAACCTCAAGGACGTGACGGCGGAGTTCCCGCTGGGCTGCTTCGTTTGCGTCACGGGCGTCTCGGGCGGGGGCAAGTCGACCCTGACCATCGAGACGCTGTTCAAGACCGCCTCGATGCGGCTGAACGGGGCGCGCCAGACGCCGGCGCCGTGCAAGAGCCTGACGGGGCTGGAGCACCTGGACAAGGTGGTCGACATCGACCAGTCGCCGATCGGGCGCACGCCGCGTTCGAATCCAGCCACTTACACCGGGGCCTTCACCCATATCCGCGACTGGTTCGCCGGCCTGCCGGAGGCGAAGACCCGCGGCTACAAGCCCGGCCGCTTCTCCTTCAACGTGAAGGGCGGGCGCTGCGAGGCCTGCCAGGGCGACGGCGTCATCAAGATCGAGATGCACTTCCTGCCCGACGTCTACGTCACCTGCGAGACCTGCCAGGGCAAGCGCTACAACCGCGAGACGCTGGAAGTTCTCTACAAGGGCAAGAGCATAGCCGACGTTCTTGATATGACGGTCGAGGACGCGCAGGAATTCTTCAAGGCCGTTCCCGCGATCCGCGAGAAGATGGACACCCTGATGCAGGTGGGCCTGAGCTACGTGAAGGTCGGCCAGCAGGCGACGACCCTCTCGGGCGGCGAGGCGCAGCGGGTGAAGCTCGCCAAGGAGCTCTCGCGCCGGGCCACGGGGCGCACGCTCTACATCCTCGACGAGCCGACCACGGGCCTGCATTTCGAGGACGTGCGCAAGCTGCTGGAGGTGCTGCACCACCTGGTGGAGCAGGGCAACTCGATGGTGGTGATCGAGCACAACCTCGACGTCATCAAGACCGCCGACTGGCTGATCGACATCGGCCCCGAGGGCGGCGACGGCGGCGGCGAGATCGTCGCCGTGGGCACGCCCGAGGACGTGGCGAAGGAGCCGCGCTCCCACACCGGGCGCTACCTGCGCGAGATCCTGGGCGCCAAGGGGCGGGTCGCGGCGGAGTGACGGCCGGCCGCGGACGGGTCGGATCCGCCGCGCATCGCGCTTGACGCGAGGGCGGCGGCGGCGTCAGGCTTTTTCTCCCAGAAGGCGAAATCCGGGAGGAATCCGATGACCGTGGCAAGAATCCTGCGGCAGAAGGGATCGAGCGACGTCGCCACCATCGCCCCGACGCGCAGCGTGGCCGAGGCCGCCGCGCTGCTGAGCGAAAAACGCATCGGCGCGCTGGTGGTCTCGGGCGACGGATCCTCGGTCGAGGGCATCCTGTCGGAGCGCGACGTGGTCCGCTGGCTGGGGCGCGAGGGCGCCGACTGCCTGCGCCGGGTGGTGGCCGACGTGATGACCGCGAAGGTGATGTCCTGCACCCCCGCCGACGAGGTGCAGGAGATCATGAGCCGGATGACCGAGGGCCGCTTCCGCCACATGCCGGTGCTCGAGGACGGGCGCCTGGCGGGCGTGGTGTCGATCGGCGACGTGGTGAAATACCGGATGAGCCAGCTCGAGCACGAGACCGAGGCGCTGGCCGACATGATCAAGGGCTACTGACGCAGGCCCTCCGACGTCCCGGGCCGCCGGCGCGCGCCGACCGGCGGCCGATTCCCGCGGCGGCGCGGCCGCGCGCCGCCGACCGCCGGCAGGTTGACCGCGCAGGCCCGTCCCGGCGCCGTTCCGGGCCGGAAATGCGGCGGTTTCCCCGGGGCTGCCCCTCGCGTGACCTTGACCCTGAGGTCGCGATGGTGTCGCTTGCCCGCCGATCGCCGCGACGAACGCGGCGGCGCGGGCGACGGGCCTGCCGCGCCCGGCGGCCAGGCTCCAACGCGGAATGCGCGGGGAGGAACATGACGGCTGCGAAACATCGCACGGGGCTTTACCCCGGCACGTTCGATCCGGTCACCAACGGCCATCTCGACATCATCCGGCGGGCGGCGACGCTGGTCGACAAGCTCGTGATCGGGGTCGCGATCAACCGCGACAAGGGTCCGCTGTTCAACCTCGAGGAACGCACCGAGATGATCGAGGCGCAGACCGCCCCGATCGCGAAGGCCACCGGCGCCGAGATCGTCGCCGAGCCCTTCGAGAACCTGCTGATCCATTTCGCCGAGCAGGTCGGCGCCCAGGTGATCATCCGCGGTCTGCGGGCCGTCTCGGATTTCGAGTACGAATTCCAGATGGTCGGCATGAACCGGGCGATGAACGACGATGTCGAGACCCTGTTCCTGATGGCCGACGCCCATCACCAGGCGATCGCCTCGAAGCTGGTGAAGGAGATCGCGCGCCTGGGCGGGGACGTCTCCAACTTCGTGCCGCCCGAGATCCAGCAGCGCCTGATGGAGCGGCTGGGGCGCTGAGCCCGGCCTGCGGCCGGGCCTCGCGGGCGAAGCCCGCGGCGCCACGACGATCGGTTTCGCGGCCCGCGCCGGTATCCGCCGGGGCGGGCCGTTTCCATCTCAGGCCCGAACCGCGTTCAGCGGCGGGGGGGCGGGTTCCGCGGCGCGGCGGGAGCGCCGGTCGATCCCTTCGGGACGGGCGCCGGCGACGGCGGCCGCCGCGGCGTCGGCGAAGGCGCTGAGCGGGGCGCGGGCGAGGGCCGCGGCCTCGTCGGCGGCGTCGGCCTCCCAGCGCATCACCTCTCGCAGCTCGGCCTCGGGCATCGGGCGGCCGAAGTGGAAGCCCTGCAGGGTGTCGCAGCCGAGCTCGGCCATCGCGGCGGCCTGGGCGGGGGTCTCGATCCCCTCGGCGGTGACCTTCATGCCCATGCGCCGGCCGAGCGCCACGATGCCCCCGATCATGCCGCGCGCGCGGGCAGGGTTGGCGTCGAAGGCGAGCAGGAAGCTGCGGTCGAGCTTCAGGCGGTTGAACCGGAAGCGCCAGAGATAGGCCAGGCTGGAGTAGCCCGCGCCGAAATCGTCCATCGAGATCGAGACGCCGAGCGCGCGGAGCTGGGCGAGCTGACGCTCGACCGCCTCGATATCGGAGATCAGCAGGGACTCGGTCACCTCCAGCTCCAGCCGCGCGGGGGCGAGGCCGGAGGCGGCGAGGGCCGAGCGCACCGTCTCGACCAGCCGTCCGTCGCGGAACTGGGCGACCGAGAGGTTCACCGAGACCGAGAGCGGCGCGGGCCAGGCGGCGGCGACCGTCGTCGCCTCGTGCAGGGCCCAGGCGCCCAGCGCGCCGATCTGGTCCATGTCCTCGGCCGCGGGAATGAACTCGGCGGGCGAGACCGGCGCGCCGTCGCCGTCGCGCAGGCGCATCAGCGCCTCGAACCCCCGCGTGGCGCCGTCGCGGGCGCTGACCAGGGGCTGGTAGCTGAGCGAGAAGCGGCCGTGGGCGACGCCCTCGCGGATCGCGGTCTCGACGGCGCGGCGGCGCAGGACGCGATGCTCCATCTCCGGCTCGAACAGGCGGGTGCGACCGGGGCCGGCGGCCCGGGCCTCGCGCTGGGCGATCTCGGCCCGGCGCAGGGCGCCGTCGACGCCCAGGTCCCCGGGCGGCAGCAGGCAGGCGCCGATCGAGGCGCTGAGCGCGAGCGGCCGGCCGCCGTCGTCGGCGATCGGCTGGGCGACGCGGGCCGCGAGGCGGGCGAGGATGGCGGGCAGGTCGTCGGCCGCGGTCAGGCGCAGGAGGGCGGCGAAGTCGTCGGGGCCGACGCGGGCCACCAGGTCCTCCCCCCGCAGGCCCGCGCGCAGCATCCCGGCGGAGACCTTGAGCAGGGCGTCCCCGACCTCGGGCCCGTGCAGGTCGTTGGTGGCGCGGAAGCGGTCGAGGTCGATGGCGAGCACCGCCAGCCGCGCGCCATCGCGCCCCGCGTCGCGGGCGAGGCGGGCGGCGGCGCAGGCGAAGCCGGCGCGGTTGGGCAGGCCGGTCAGCGCGTCGACATAGGCGGCGTGGCGCACCCGCGCCTCGGCCTGTTCGCGGCGCCGCCGGGCGCCGAGCCAGGCGAGCGCGGGACCGGCGAAGGTGAGCGCCCCGGCGACGGCGAGCGCCGCGCCGGCCAGCGCCTGCACCCGCCCGACCCGCGCGGCGAAGCCGTCGACGTCGATGTAGACCTCGGCGTAGCCCGCCAGCGCCCCGCGGTGATCGTGGAGGGGCAGGAACACCTCCGCCACGCGGGCGGGACCGTCGGGCAGGGCGAGGGCCTGCGCCTCCTCGATCTCGACCACCTTCTCGCCGGCGCGCAGACGACGCCAGACCTCGGGCGCGAGGCGGGGGAGGGGCTGCGTCTCCACCGGCAGGAGGGCGGCGCGGACGGCGGAGGCGCCCTGGGCGAGCGCCGAGGGGGGCAGGAGGCCCGCGGCGAGGTCGGCCGCCGTCTCCCGCGTGGGTTCGAGCCCGGGGCCCGCGGCCTCGAGCCGGCCGTCGGCGTAGCCGCGCCAGCGCCAGGCGGTGGCGACGGGGGCGCCGTCGGGATCGAAGAGGCGGAAGCCGAAGGCGTCGGCCCGCGCGCCGACCTGGCGCAGGGGGTCGAGATCGGCGGCGGGCAGGCGGCCCGCGCGCAGGTGGAGGGGCAGGGTGGGGCTCGCCTCGGTCACCGAGACGGCCCAGCTCTCGACCAGGCGCAGGGCGTGGAAGCGCACGGTCTGGGCGGTGGACCAGGCCATCGCGGCGCCGACGCCGGTGACCAGCAGCAGCGCGCCCGCCACGACCAGCAGGGGCGCGAGGCTGGCACGGCGGCGCAGCGCGGCGAGGCCGGGGTCGAGGGGCAGGCTCGTGGCGTCCCCCCGCGCCGCCTCGGAGAGGGAGAGCCCGGCCGCGACGTCCTCCGGCGGCGCGAAAGCGGCCGGGAGGGGCGGCGGGGAGCCGGCGGGCGGCCGGGACGCGGCCTGGGGCGAGGGCGGATCGAGGGGGAACGGGTGAACGTCGGCCGGCGGGTTCGCACCCATCGCCGAGGCGGACGGGGCGTCTCCGGAGCTGGAGCCGGAGCGGAGGACGGCGGGGCGAGGCGCCTCCGCCGAGGGGCCGGGGACGGCGGGACCCGGGGCGGCGGGGGCAGGGAAACGCCGACCGGCCGCCGGCGCGGTCAGTCTGCGCAGCAGGCCCGCGATCCGTGCGCGAGGCTCGGCCGGCATGGGCGTCCTCCCTTCCGCTCCGCCCGCCCGTCCGAGATCGGACGGGGGGCCCTGCGCGGCCGGGACGAGCCGGCCGCGTTCCCCAAGCCGTAGCGGCAGAAGGTTTCCGATGGCTTAAGCGCTCGCCCCATGGTTGCTCGGACCGAGGGCGGGCGAGCGCCCCTCCCGCGGGCTTCATTTGACCCCGATCCGCATCCGCGCTAGGCCGACGGCCCGGCGGCGCCTGCAAGCGGGCGGCCGCCGTCGTCCCAGGCTGGGAGGAGCCCTGCAAGGATGAGACGCCTGTTCGCCGCGCTGCTCGCGCTGACCCTTTCCGCGCCGCTGATGGAGGCCCACGCCGTGGAGCTGCAAGACCCCGAGAACACCCTGGTGATCGAGCTGAAGGACGGCCCGGTCTACATCCAGCTCCTGCCCCAGGTGGCGCCCAAGCATGTCGAGCGCATCAAGCAGCTCGCCCGCGAGGGCTTCTACGACGGCATCGTCTTCCACCGCGTGATCGAGGGCTTCATGGCCCAGACCGGCGACCCGACGGGCACCGGGCGCGGCGGCTCGAAGTACGAGGATCTGCCGGCGGAGTTCTCCTCGGTCCCGTTCGAGCGGGGCACGGTGGGCATGGCGCGCTCGCAGAGCCCGAACTCGGGCAACAGCCAGTTCTTCATCATGTTCGCGCCGGGCCACTTCCTGAACGGCCAGTACACGGTGTGGGGCCAGGTGATCGAGGGCATGGACAAGGTCGACGCGATCACCCGGGGCGAGCCGCCGCGCAACCCCGACAAGATGGTCGACGTCTACGTGGCCGCCGACAAGAAGTGATCGCCCCCGCGGCGTGACCGGAAGCCCCCCTCGCGGGGGCTTCCTTCGTTTCGGGGGGCGCGCCGGGGGCGAGGGGGCGGTCTCGGGGGGCGTCGAACCCCCGCTCGACCGCGCGGCGCCCTAGGCGCCGCCGCCCGCCGTCCGGCGCAGCGCCCAGGCGCAGACCAGGGCGAACAGCACGTGCCCGGCCAGCGCCACCCAGGTGATGCCGATGAAGCCCAGCATGAACGGGTTTCCGTTCACCCACCCTGCCATGATCCCCAGCGCGAAGATCCACAGCGCCACGCCCCACAGGGCGGCGGCGGCGAGCTCGGGCAGGGCGGGGACCAGGCGGCGGGCCAGCGGGCGGGCGATCAGCAGCCAGCCCAACGGGTAGGCGAGAAGGCCCGCGATGTAGTGCAGCAGGTGCGCGCCGCCGGCCGAGTCCCAGCCGAACAGGGTCTGCAGGGTCTGGCGGGCGAGCGGCACGGGCGCGAGGGCCGCGCCCCCCAGCAGCGGGCTGATCGCCTGGCCGTAGAGGTCGAAGGCGACGGTCGCCGCCGCGCCCGCGCCGAGCACGGCCAACGCGGCCTGGCCGGGCCGGGCGAGGACGCGGCCGGGGGAGAGCGGGTCGTCCGCGGCGAGGCCGGGAGAGGCGACGGGGGACGGAGCGGCGGCGGAGATGCGGTCTGCGGCGGTCATCTGGGCGATCCCTCTGGGTTGGGCTGGGCGACGCCGACCGGGCGCCGCGGAAACCGATCTGGCGCCTGCCGCCCGCGGCCGCAGCGCAGATTTCATCCGCCTGACGGGATGGTCATCCGCCGCGACGGATCGGGAGAGCCAGCGTGAACGGGACGTGAGCGCTCGAGCGGCGCGGCCGGAGCGTGTCCGCGGCGGCGATCTTCGTTTCCGCTCAGAGCCTTCGCCCGATCGCGCGCGCCGTGCCGCGAGGGGCCTAGCCTATTCTCGCAAAATCGCCGTGAAATAGAGGGCGGCGCGCTCCTCTCCGGCGCGTGGGCCGGCGGGGGCGGCCCGGCGACTCGGGGCCAGGCCGCTCGCCACCCCTCCCGGTCGTTCCGCGTCGGGTTTCCCGGGTCCGATCCTCGGAAACGCGCCTCCCGAGGCGGTCGCGGCCCGGCCCCTGCGCAGCCGTCCGGGGGCGCCCGTCCGCCCTCCCGCCCAAGCCCGCCCGCAGGGCGCCTGCGGGCCCGGTTTCCCGACCGCCGGAGGCGGGCGGCGCGGGGGCGGTCTTGACCTTCGGGCGGGGAGCGGCCAGAGGGGCCTCGCCCCCTTCCGCCGCGACCCGAGGCCCCGATGCGCGTCGACGATTTCGACTTCGACCTGCCCGAAGAGCTGATCGCCCTGCGCCCGGTGCGCCCGCGCAGCTCGGCGCGGATGCTGGTGGCGCAGGACGGGCGGATCGACGACCGGCGCGTCTCGGACCTGCCCTCGCTGCTGCGGCCCGGCGACCTGCTGGTGTTCAACGACACCAAGGTGATCCCCGCGCGCCTGTTCGGCGAGCGGCGGCGCGACAGCGCGGACGGCAGCGGGGTGGCGAAGATCGAGGCGACGCTCCTCTCGCGCGAGGGGCCCGACGCGTGGGAGGCGCTGGCCCGCCCCGCCAAGCGCCTGCGCGAGGGCGACCGGCTGGTCTTCGGCCCGCCGGGCGCGGAGCTGGGCGCGACGGTCGCGGCGAAGGGCGAGGCGGGGGCGGTGCGGCTGGTCTTCGAGGCGTCGGGTCCCGCGCTCGACGCCGCGATCGCGGCCGCGGGGGTGATGCCCCTGCCGCCTTACATCGCCCACCGCCGCCCCGCCGACGAGAAGGACGCCGAGGACTACCAGACCGTCTTCGCCGAGCGGCCGGGCGCGGTGGCCGCGCCCACCGCCTCGCTGCATTTCGATGCGCCGCTGCTCGCCGCGCTGGCGGCGGCGGGGGTGAACTCGACCCGCCTGACGCTCCATGTCGGCGCCGGCACCTTCCTGCCGGTGAAGGTCGAGGACGTGGAGAGCCACAAGATGCACTCCGAATGGGGCGAGGTCCCCGAGAGCGCGGCCGAGGCGGTGAACGCCGCCCGAGCGGCCGGGGGCCGGGTGATCCCGGTGGGCACCACCGCGCTGCGCCTGCTGGAGACTGCGGGGACCGAGGACCGAAGGCTCGAGCCCTGGGTCGGGGACACCGACATCTTCATCCGCCCCGGCCACCGCTTCCGCGTGGCGGACGGGCTGATGACGAACTTCCACCTGCCGCGCTCGACCCTGCTGATGCTGGTCTCGGCGCTGGTTGGGGTGGAGCGGGCGCGCGAGATCTACGCCCACGCCATCGCGCAGCGCTACCGGTTCTATTCCTACGGGGATTCCTCGCTGCTGTTCCCCTGAGGGGGCTGCGCGCACGAGACGACCCGCCGGCGGTCGGCCGGCGGGTCGTTTCGGCGTCGGCGGAGGGACGCTCGTCGGTCAGCCTGCGATCAGCACGTCGATCTCGAGGTTGAACTCGGCCGCCACGCCCTCGACCAGGATGGTCTGGCCGCCGGCGGTGGCCACGTCGATGCGCACGTCGTCGCCGACCACGGTTGCGGTCACGTCGGCGGGGTTCACGCCGCCCAGGATGACGATGCCGTCCTGGCCGATCTCGAAGTCGGTGATCACGTCGTCGCCGAAGGCGCCGGCGAAGAAGAAGTTGTCGACCGCCGCGTCCGCCTCGCCGCCCTTGAGGTTGCCCGAGAGCACGTCGTCGCCCGAGCCGCCGAAGATGAAGTCGGCGCCGCCGCCCCCGTTCACCACGTCGTCGCCCGCGCCGCCGAACAGCTGGTCGATCTCGTCGCCCGCGATCACCGTGTCGTTTCCGGCGCCGCCGTAGGCGTAGTTCACGCCGCTGCCGGCCTTGACGAGATCGTCGCCCGCGCCGCCCTCGACATGGTCCGAGCCGCCCTGGCCGTAGACCTTGTCGTCGCCCTTGCCGCCGTAGATCTCGTCGCCCGCGGCGCCGCCCTTCAGGCGGTCCTCGCCGGCGTCGCCGTAGATCTCGTCGTACTGGTCGCCGCCCACGGCGCGGTCGTTGCCGTCGCCGCCGAACATGCGGTCGCCGCCGTCGCCCCCGACCAGCCGATCGTCGCCGGCCTCGCCCCACATCTTGTCGAAGCCCTTGCCGCCCTTGACCAGGTCGTCGCCCTGGCCGCCGTAGAGGATGTCGCGGTCGTCGCCGCGCAGCTCGTCCTCGCCCTGGCCGCCCAGCAGCAGGTCGTCGCCCTGGCCGCCCAGCAGGTCGTCGTCGCCCGAGCCGCCCTTGACCAGGTCGTCGTCGTCGCCGCCGTCGAGATGGTCGTGGTCGGCGCCGCCGCGCAGGGTGTCGTCGCCCTCGAGCCCGTAGAACCAGTCGTCGCCGGCCTTGCCGATGGCGACGTCGTCGAAGGAGCCGTTGATGTCGAAATCCTCGAACCGATCGCCGATGAACTTGTACTGCAGCGGGATCAGCAGCAGGGAGTCGAAGGTCACGTCGGGGTTGGAGGCGAGGTCGTTCATCCGCGCCAGCGGGTTGTTCAGCCCGTCGAAGGTCCAGCGGTTCTGGGGCGCCTCCTTCTCGAAGGCGGTCCAGGAGGTGACCACGCCGGTCATCCGCCCGGTGGTCGGGTCGACGCCGAAGCCGGTGCCGGTCAGGGTCTGCTTGAAGGTGACCCCGGCGTCGAAGCCGCCCTTGAAGGTCAGCACCGCCTTGGTCGACGACTTGATGGCGTACTCGGCCGAGTTCAGCGCAAGGCCGTTGACGAAGTTCGGGCCGAACCAGTGATTCTGGATCGTGACGGTGACGGTGGACAGCGGATAGGACGGGTTCATCGCGAGTCGCTCCGAATGCACGGAGGGCGCCTGCCGTGGAGCGACGTCGGTCGCGTTCCCCGCCTGCCGGCATCCGCCGGCCGCCGCCTCCCCACCAAGGTGGCGCCATTGAGCCGGACCGCGGGCGGCGATGACAATTAAACTCAGTTTATAGAGTTAAATAAGGGACGTCGCGCGGCCGGCGGCATGGGCGAGGCCCGCGACGCAAGCGCGATCCGGCGGCGCGGGACGTCGCGTCCGGATCGCCGCGGGCGCCAGAATGCGACGTTTCATGTCGCGGTTTGCAAAGACCTGCGCGGCCGCCCCGCGCAGGTTGCGCGCTCCGCACGTCCGGGCGATTCCCCGGGCCCGTCGCCCGGGCCGGAGTTCCGGGCGACGAAGCCGATCGGAGGATGTCATGCTCGGCCTTCTGCGCAACACCTGGGCGCTTCTGTTCGGCATGCTGCTGCTGATGATGGGCAACGGCATGCAGGGCTCGTTGCTCGGCATCCGCGGCGCGATCGAGGGCTTTTCGGCCGGCGAGATGTCGCTGGTGATGTCGGGCTACTTCCTGGGCTTCCTGATCATGTCGCGCGCGGCGCCGGGGATGATCCGGCGGGTGGGCCACGTGCGGGTGTTCGCGGCCATGGGCTCGATCATCTCGGCGGTGTTCATCCTCTACGCCGCGATCCCCAACGTCTGGGCCTGGGGTCTGATGCGGGTGGTGGTGGGCACCTGCTTCGCCGCCGTCTACGTGGTGGCCGAGAGCTGGTTCAACGACAGCGCCACCAACGAGAACCGCGGCAAGGCGCTGTCGCTCTACATGACCACGCAGATGCTGGGGGTGATCTCGGCCCAGGCGCTGCTGAACCTGGCCGATCCGGGCGGCTACCTGCTGTTCGTGCTGATCTCGGTGGCGGTGTCGCTCAGCTTCGCGCCGATCCTGCTGTCGGTCTCGCCCGCGCCGGTGCACCAGACCACCAAGCCGATGAGCCTGCGGGCGCTGTTCAGGGCCTCGCCGCTGGGCGTGGTGGGCACGGTGTTCCTGGGGGCGGTGTTCTCGGCGATCTTCGGCATGTCCTCGGTATACGGCACGGCCGCGGGCCTGTCGGTGGCCGAGATCTCGATCTTCGTGGCGCTGATCTACGTGGGCGGGCTGGTCAGCCAGTTCCCGGTGGGGTGGCTCTCGGACCGGATGGACCGCCGCCGCCTGATCCTGATCATGACCGCGGTCGGCGCCGCCGGCGCGCTGGCCGGCGCGCTCGCGGGCGGCTTCGTGTGGGTGGTGCTGGGCATGGCCGCGGTGATCGGCGGCGTCGCCAACCCGCTCTATTCCCTGCTGATCGCCCATACCAACGACTATCTCGAGGCCGACGACCGCGCCGCCGCCTCGGGCGGGATCCTGTTCCTCAACGGCGTGGGCGCCGTGGGCGGGCCGCTGGCGGTGGGCGCGTTGATGGAGACCTTCGGCCCCTGGGCCTTCTTCGGCTTCGTCACCGCGATGTTCGCGGCCATCGCCGGCTACGCCGCCTGGCGGATGACGCGCCGGCCCGCGGTCGCGCCGGACGACACCTTCGCCTACACGCTGGTGGCGCCGGGCGCGACGCCGGTCGCGGCCGACTACGCGCTGGAGCTGGCCGAGGAGAAGACCGAGGCCGCCGCCGTCGCCGCGGACGACGCCGACGAGGCGGCCGCCGAAGCGGAGGGCGAGCCGCGCCGTCCCGAACCCGCCGGCGCCGGAGACGACGCCCCGCGCTGAGCCGATCCACCCTCGTCGTCCGGTGCTGACGGCGGGGGGGCGTCCGCCTGGCGCCGGCGGGCGCCGCGGCCCCCGTCGCGATCATGCGGGCCCCCTTGCCCCGGGGTGCGCGCCGGCCGATCCTCCGCCCGCAACCGCGCAACGGAGACGGCCATGACCACGACCCCCGCCCAGGTGCTCGACTTCTGGTTCGACGAGCTCGGACCCGACGGCTGGTTCGGGGGCGGGCCGCGGGTGGACGACCTGATCCGCCGCCGCTTCGCCTCCGCCTGGCGCGCCGCGCGGGGCGGCGCCTTCGAGAGCTGGCAGGCCACGCCCGAGGGGACGCTGGCGCTGCTGCTGATCCTCGACCAGTTCCCGCGCAACATGCACCGCGGCTCGGGGCTGAGCTTCGCGACCGACGCGCGGGGCCTGCGGGTGGCGCGCCGGGCGCTGGCGCGCGGTCAGGACCTGGCCCTGCCGGAGGAGGCGCGGCGCTTCCTCTACCTGCCCTTCACCCATTCCGAGCGGCTGACCGACCAGGACCGCTCCGTCGGCCTGTTCGTGCGCCGGCTGGGCGTGAAGAACCGCGCCCGCAACCGCGCCCACGCGCGCGCCCATCGCGCGGTGATCGAACAGTTCGGCCGCTTCCCCTACCGCAACGAGGCGCTGGGCCGCGAGACCACCCCCGAGGAGGCCGCCTGGCTGCGCGACGTCGGCTACATGGGCGAGGTGCGCCGCTTCGGCGGCTGACCGCGCGGCCCGCGCCCGCGCGACGGGCGGGACGCATCCGGTCCCGGGGGCGGCCGACTTCGCAACAAGCTTGCCGGGGTTTCGCTTTTCGCCGCGACCGTGCGTAGGGTAAGCGAAGAGCAACCACAACCGCATGGGAGACAAGCGCCATGGCCGGGGACAAGTTCGACGTCGTGGTGATCGGGGCCGGCCCTGGAGGCTACGTCGCCGCGATCCGATGCGCGCAGCTGGGGCTGAAGACGGCCGTGGTGGAGCGCGAGCACCTGGGCGGCATCTGCCTCAACTGGGGCTGCATCCCGACCAAGGCGCTGCTGCGCTCGTCGGAGGTGTTCCACCTGTTCCACCGCGCCAAGGAGTTCGGCCTCTCGGTCGAGAACCCCAGCTTCGATCTCGACGCGGTGGTGAAGCGCTCGCGCAAGGTGGCGGGGCAGCTCACGGGCGGCGTCGGCCACCTGATGAAGAAGAACAAGATCGAGGTGGTGATGGGGACCGCGAAACTTGCCGGCAAAGGCAAGGTCGCGGTGAAGACCGACAAGGGCGAGCGCACGCTCGAGGCCAAGGACGTCATCCTCGCCACCGGCGCCCGGGCGCGCGAGCTGCCGGGGCTGGAGGCCGACGGCGACCTGGTGTGGACCTACAAGCACGCGCTGCAGCCCAAGCGGATGCCCAAGAAGCTGCTGGTCATCGGCTCCGGCGCCATCGGGATCGAGTTCGCGAGCTTCTACAACACCCTGGGCGCCGAGACGACGGTGGTCGAGGTGATGGAGCGGATCCTGCCCGTCGAGGACGAGGAGATCGCGACCTTCGCGAAGAAGGCCTTCGAGAAGCAGGGCATGAAGATCTTCGAGGGCGCCAAGGTCGCCAAGCTCGACCGCGGCAAGGGCAAGGTCACCGCGCATATCGAGAAGGGCGGCAAGACCGAACAGCTCGAGTTCGACACGGTGATCTCGGCCGTGGGCATCGTCGGCAACGTCGAGGGCCTGGGCCTGGAGGAGGCCGGCGTGAAGGTCGACCGCACCCACGTGGTCACCGACAAGCATTGCCGCACGGGCGTCCCGGGCCTCTGGGCCATCGGCGACATCGCCGGCGCGCCGTGGCTCGCGCACAAGGCGATGCATGAGGGCGTGATGGTGGCCGAGCTGATCAAGGGGCAGGAGGCGCACGCGACCGACCCCCTGAACATCGCCGGCTGCACCTACTGCCACCCGCAGATCGCCTCGGTCGGGCTGACGGAGGCGAAGGCCAAGGCCGCGGGGCACGAGGTGAAGGTCGGCCGCTTCCCCTTCATCGGCAACGGCAAGGCCATCGCGCTTGGCGAGCCGGAGGGGCTGATCAAGACCGTCTTCGACGCCAGGACCGGCGAGCTTCTGGGCGCCCACATGGTCGGCGCGGAAGTCACCGAGCTGATCCAGGGCTACGTGGTCGGCAAGACGCTGGAGACCACCGAGGCCGAGCTGATCGCCACGGTCTTCCCGCACCCCACGCTATCGGAGATGATGCACGAGGGCGTGCTGGCGGCCTACGGCAAGACGCTGCACTTCTGAACCGGCGACGGCGCGCGGAGCGGGCTGCGGCCCGGCCGCGCGCCGCCCGCGGCTCGGCGCTGCGCCGGGCGCCGGGCCGGAGGCCCCGCCTGCCGGCGCAGGCCGATGCGTTGGAGCCGGTTCCGCGTTCGGCCCCGTCTCCCTCATGGCACTCCGGGCAGATGCGCAGATGCCCCGATCCATCGAGACGGCGGGCGGTCTCGCAGACAGGCTGCTGCCACCAACGCAGGCCATCCCCTCCCTGGTTCTGGACGCGACAGGGTCGCGACGTCGCCCAGGTCGGCTGGCGCCTGAGCGAAAGCAGGACCGGTCTCCACGGCTCCCTGCCTGCGGCTTCGTTCCCGCGGCGCGGCCTCCCTCATCCTGGCGACCTCCGCCGCCGGCGCCGCCCGCCCCACGCGCCGCCGCCGGGCCGCGCCGCGGGCGAGGGGGCGGCGACCGGCGCGCGGGCGGTCGCGGCGCCTACGCGCCTCAGGCGCGGCGGCCGGAGGCGGAGGGGGCGGCGGGCGAGGGGCTGGCGGCCGGATCGGGCCGCGGGGCGGAGGCGTCGCCGGGCGCGGAGCCGGTGGTCTCGGGCTCGGGCGGTGCGTCGTCGGGCCGGGGCGCGGGGGGGCGGATGCGTCGCTCCATCTCCGCCTCGCGCTCGCCGGGCGGATAGGCCGACAGCGGCGGCTCCCCGTTCCACAGGGCGCGCAGCATCACGTCGCGCGCGATCGGGGCGGCGGCGGAGCTGCCGCCGCCGCCATGCTCGACCACCGTCGAGACCGCGTAGCGGGGCGCGTCGTAGGGCGCATAGCCCACGAACAGCGCGTGGTCGCGCCGGTTCCAGGGCAGGTCCTCGTTGCGGAACACGCCCGCGGCGCGCTCGGCCACGGTGATCCGGCGCACCTGGCTGGTGCCAGTCTTGCCCGCGAACTCCACCCCGTCCGCGTAGATCCGGCTCTTGCGCGCGGTGCCGCGGCGGTCGTTCATCACCGCCCACATCCCGTCGCGCACCATGCGCAGATGCGCCCCGTTCACGTCGAGCGGCGCAGGCGTCGGATCAGGCAGGGGGCGGCCGTCCTGGGCGCGGATCATCCGCGGCTCGATCGCGCGGCCCGAGGCGATGCGCGCCGTCATCACCGCGAGCTGCATGGGCGAGGCGAGCACGTAGCCCTGGCCGATGCCGGCGTTGAGCGTGTCGCCCACCTGCCAGCTCTGGTCGTAGGAGGCGCGCTTCCAGTCCTTGGTGGGCGCGAGCCCCTCGGACACCGCCGGCACCGGCAGGTCGGGGCGCACGCCCACGCCCAGCCGCCGCGCCATGTCCGAGATCGCGTCGATCCCGACCCGGCGCGCGGCCTCGTAGAAGAACACGTCGCAGGACTGGCCCAGCGCGTCGCGCAGCGGCAGGTGCCCGTGGCCGCCGCGGCGCCAGCAGTGGAAGTAGCTCTCGCCCAGCTGGTAGCGCCCGTTGCAGAAGATCTTCTCCGACGGGTCCAGCACGCCCTTCTCGAGCGCGGCGAGCGCCACGATCATCTTGTAGGTCGAGCCCGGCGGGTAGACCCCCGCCACGGTCTTGTTCGACAGCGGCCGGTAGGGGTCGTTGAGCAGCGCGTTCCAGTTCTTCGAGCTGATGCCGAAGACGAACTGGTTGGGCTCGAACCCCGGCGAGGAGGCGGAGGCGAGCACGTCGCCCGTCGCGATCTCGATCACCGCGACCGAGGCGCTCTCGCCCCCCAGCCGCTCCATCACGTAGCGCTGCAGGTCGAGGTCGATGGTCAGCTGCAGGTCGGCGCCGGGCTGGCCTTCCTCGCGGCTCAGCTCGCGCACCTTGCGGCCGCGGGCGTTGACCTCGATGCGGCTGAGGCCGGCCGAGCCGCGCAGCACGTCCTCGGCCTTGGTCTCGACCCCGGTCTTGCCGATCTGGAAGTCGGGGATCTGGAGGAGCGGCGTGCGCCCGCCGTCGGCCTCGAGCTCGCGCTCGTTCACCCGGCCCACGTAGCCGACCGTGTGGGCGAGCGCGGGGCCGTGGGGGTAGAAGCGGGTCTGGCCCACCTCGACGTCGATGCCGGGCAGGGCGGGGGCGTTGGCGTTGACGCGGGCGAAATCCTCCCACGACAGGTGCTCGGCCACCGGCACCGGGACGAAGGCGGGCTTGCGCTTGATCTCGCGCAGCACCCGCTCGCGGTCGTGCTCGGGCACCTCGATCAGGCGGGAGAGGCGGTCGAGCGTCTCCTCGACGTCGCCGGCCTGCTCGCGCACCAGGGTCACGCGGTAGTTCTGGCGGTTGACCGCCAGCGGCTGGCCGGCGCGGTCGAAGATCTGGCCGCGGGCGGGCGGGATCAGGCGGATGTTGATCCGATTCTCCTCGGCCAGCAGCCGGTAGCGCTGGGCGTCGTCGACCTGGAGCTTGCGCATCCGCCAGGCGAGCGTGGCCATCACCCCGCCCTGCAGGGCGAAGAGGATCGCCGCGCGCCGGGAGAGCTTGCCGGAGCGGGGCGGGGGGGCGGGGCGCCAGCGGGTCATGACGCGCCCTTGCCCAGGCGCCGGGGGGGCAGGCGGCGGGCGGGCAGGCGGCGGCCCTCCTCGTCCTGGCGCGGCGAGGCGCCGATGCGCATCCCGTAGCGCAGGATCCCCGCCACCACCGGGATCGCCAGCACCGTCGCGCCCAGGTGCGGCCCGAGGGCCAGGAGCGCGGGCGGGTGGCCCAGCGAGATCGCCATCAGCAGCCATTGCAGGCCCAGCGCGCTGGCGTAGCCGAGCGAGGCCCAGACCCAGTCGCCCCAGACCGAGCGGGGGGGCGGAAGCTCCTTCGCGCGCCAGCGCAGCGCCTCGGAGGCGAGCAGCAGCGACAGCGCGCCCGCGCCCAGCGGGCCGCCCAGCAGCGCGTCGCGCATCACCAGCAGCAGGGCGACGAGGCCCAGCGGCGCGGCGGCGGGCCGGCGCAGCACGAAGAAGGCCAGCACGCACCAGGCGAGGTCGGGCATCGGCGCGTCGGGCAGGGGACCCATGGGGGCGGCCTGCACCATCACCCCGCCCAGCGTCAGCCCGGAGAGCGCGCCCATCGCGCCCAGCCGCCGCAGCGCCGCGACGGGACCCGAGGCGGGCGCGCTCATCGCGAGGCCGACGCCACGGGGGCGTCGCCGGAGGCCGGCGCCGGGCGGGCGGCGGCTTCGGGGGTTGGTGCGGCGGGGGAGGCCCCGTCGGGGGCGGCCTCGCCGGCCTCGCCCTGCGCGGGATCCTCGCCGATCGAGGGGGCGGGCTCCTCCAGCGGGCCGTTGCGGATCAGGCCGCCGGGGCGGTCGATGGTGGTGTCGGGGCGGTAGCGCAGGATGCGCACGAACTCGAGCCGCTCGAGATCCGCCGCCAGCCGCGCGCGGGGCGTGCCGTCGGGGCCGACCACCGCGATGCCGACGGCGAGGTCGGGCGGGAACACCTGCCCGTCGCCGGAGGTGACGATGCGGTCCCCGGGGCGCACGCCCTCGGGATCCTCGAGGAAGTCGAGCCGCGGCGCGCGCGCGCCGTCGCCCGAGAGGATCGCGCGGCGGCCGGAGGGGCGGATCAGCACCGGGATGCGCGAGGAATAATCGGTGACGTAGAGGACCCGCGCCGCGCGCCGGCCCAGCCCCACGACCCGGCCCACCAGGCCCGAGCCGTCCATCACGGCGGCCCCGTCCTCGACCCCGTCGCGCGCGCCGACGTTGGCGAGGCCGGTCGCCAGGAACGGCCCGCCCGAATCCCCGATCATCTCGCCGGTGACGAAGCCCAGCGTGGGCGCGAGGCGCACGTGGTTGAGCGCACGCAGGCGGGCGTTCTCCTGCTCGAGCTGGAGGGCGGATTCGCGCCAGGCCCGCAGCCGCTGGATCTCGCGGCGGAGCGCATCGTTCTGCTCGTAGACGCGCACGAAGTTCTCGAAGTCGACGGTCGCCTCGGAGAGGAAGTCGAGCGGGCCCGAGACCCGCTCCAGCATCGGGCCCATCGCGTCGACGACGCCCATGCGCATCCGCTCGGCCCGCGGGTTGTCGATGCGCCAGAAGACGAAGACCGCCAGCAGCAGGACGCACAGGCAGGCGAACAGGATCCGCCGCAGCGCCCGCGCCGCGCCGCCTTCCGCGATGCCCTCGTCCCTGGCCATGCCTGCGTCGCAACTCCTGTCGAGGGGGCGTCGGGGGCCTCTCCCGTCGCCGCGCGTCCCCGCCTCGCGGGGGCGTCCCGGCCCGGCGGGCGTCGGCCGCGCCCGTCGCCAGAGTGTCGCGCGCGGGCGGGGCGGTCAACGCGCCCGGCGGGCGCGCCGGGACCTTCGCGCGTCCCATACACCCAAGTCCGCGCCGCTCCAACCGCGACACGCTCGCGGGCGCGCGAGGGAGGGCCGTGGCGCCGGCGCTGGGCGCCGCAACGACACCGGCGCGGCGGGGGCGAACACCCCTCGCGCCCTTCGGCCGATGGTGTATGGAGGAGGGGCAAGCGTCTTTTACGTCCCACATATTGTTGCTTCGGGAGACTACCATGACCGACCTGTTCCGGTCGCGCGCGGCCCTGTTCGGCGCCGCGCTTTGCCTCGTCGGCGAAAACGCCTCCGCCCTGACCCTCGTGCTTGATTTCGGACCGGCCGAGGACATCTACGGCGATGAGATGAGCGACTACGACGCCGCCCCCTTCGGCTTCTCGGCCCTGACCCAGACCAGCTCGCAGCAGGCGGTGCTGGCGGCGGTGCAGGACCATTACCTGAACTACCCGAGCCTGTCGCAGGACACGCTCAGCCCGCTGCCCGACGGCTACGAGCTGGACATCCATTTCGAGCTGGGCGCCTTCGGCGCGTCGCCCTCGAACGGGGACCTCGATTACTACTACGTCTCGATCGGCGTCGCGCAGGGGGGGCAGAGCTATCTGGGGCTCGCCTGGCTGGACGGCGTGGCGGCCTACTCCGCGGGCTCGATCGTGGCGGGCGTCTACACCGACAACATCGCGGGGATGGCGGGGCTCGCCTCCTCCGACGACCAGCTGATCAACCTGATCGCGGGCACCGCCTCGCACGAGATCGGGCACGCGCTGGGGCTGCCGCATCCCGAGGGGACGGGCACGAACCCGGGCGAGTCGGACTGGAGCGTGATGGCCACCGGCGTCTCGCCCTCCTTCATGCCCAACGCCCATCGCGTGCTGGACCGGGAGTTCGCCTACGACGAGTTCGCCGACCTGATCGAGACGGTGGGCCTGCGCGAGGCGCCAGCCTCCGCCGTGCCGCTGCCGCCGGCGATGGCGCTGCTGGGCGCGGGCGCGCTGGCGCTGGCGGGTCTGCGCCGGCGGCGCGGCGAGGCGGCCGCGGCGTGAAGGCGGGCGCTGCCCTTCGGCCCGTGCGGGCCCTGGCGGCGGCGCTGGCGGCGGGGCTCTGCCTCGCCGTCTCCGGCGCGGGGCCGGCGGCGGCCGACTGGCTGGCGATGACCCTCGCCGAGCGGGCCGAGACGGCGGAGACGATCGTGACCGGCGAGATGGTCGCGCTGCGCAGCCTCGCCCCCGACGCGCGGGGCCTGGTCCCGCAGGAGGGGCTGATCCGGGTCGAGCGGGTGCTGAAGGGCGAGGCGGAGGCGGGCGAGACCCTCGCCGTGGCGCTGCCCCCGCGCGGCCCGGGCGGAATCCGGACCAGCGCGGATTTCGAGCCGGAGCTGAACCGCCCGACGCTGTGGCTGCTGCGCGCGGGCCGCGACGGGCGCCCCACGCTCGACCGTCCCGACCGGGCGCTGCCGCTGGACGAGCTGCCCCCCGAGGCGGAGGCGCTGGGGCTCGCGCCCTGAGGCGGGCGTCGCGACCGGCCGGAACGAGAGAAGGCGCCCCGCGGGGCGCCTTCTTCGTCTCCGGCCGGGGCCGGGGTCCTCAGCGGTCGTAGTTGAGGATGTGGAGCAGGTCCTTCTCGTGCTCCAGCGCCTTGCCGGTGCCCAGCGCCACGCAGCTCAGCGGCTCCTCGGCGGTGGTGATGGCGAGGCCCGTCTGCTCGCGCAGCGCGAGGTCGAGGTCGCCCAGCAGCGCGCCGCCGCCGGTCAGCATCACGCCGCGGTCGACGATGTCGGCGGCGAGGTCCGGGGGCGTCGCCTCGAGGGCGGACATCACGGCTTCCTTGATCTGCATGACGGGCTCGGCCAACGCCTCGGCGATCTGGCCCTGGGTCACCTCGATCTCCTTGGGGATGCCGTTCAGCAGGTCGCGGCCCCGGATCTCGATGGCGCGGCCGCGGCCGTCGTCGGGCATGCGGGCGGTGCCGATGGTGCACTTGATGCGCTCGGCCGTGCTCTCGCCGATCAGGATGTTCTGCTGGCGACGCAGGTAGGAGATGATCGCCTCGTCCATCTTGTCGCCGCCGACGCGGATCGAGCGGGCGTAGACGATGTCGCCCAGGCTCAGGACCGCGACCTCGGTGGTGCCGCCGCCGATGTCCACGACCATCGAGCCGGTCGCCTCGGTGATCGGCATGCCCGCGCCGATGGCGGCCGCGATCGGCTCGGGGATCAGGGCGGCCTTGCGGGCGCCGGCGGCCATCACGCTTTCGCGGATCGCGCGCTCCTCGACCGGGGTCGCGCCGTAGGGCACGCAGACGATGATCTTCGGCGAGGCGAAGGAGCCCCGGCGATGCACCTTGCGGATGAAGTGCTTGATCATCTCCTCGGCCACGTCGAAGTCGGCGATGACGCCGTCGCGCATGGGCCGGATCGCCTGGATCGAGCCGGGGGTGCGGCCGAGCATCAGCTTGGCGTCCTCGCCGACGGCGAGAACCTCCTTCTTGCCGTTCTTGGTGGCGAACGCGACCACCGAAGGCTCGTTGAGGACGATCCCGCGCCCCTTCACGTAGACCAGCGTGTTCGCGGTCCCGAGGTCGATGGCCATGTCGGCCGAGAACATCCCGAAGAGGCTGCTCAGCATCGTCCATTCCTGTTGTGGGGCCGGGGCCTGGGAAACCTCCCGGCGCCGGCGCCGCGTTCTGCGACCTCTGGGCCCGATCTGGGCGCGACGTTTCGATTCGGCCGGCGTGGCGCGGAAAATATGGGGGCGAGCGGGGCAAGCCAACCCCGCGCGCCGCCGGCCCGTCGCCGCGGGCGGGGCGGCGGCAGGCCGAGGGCGCGCGCCCGCCTGCGATACGGCCCCGCAGGAGCGGCGAAGCGTCGCCGGTCGCTTCCGGGCCCCTGCCGTGGGGGCGGGTCGCCCGCGGCGCGGCGGGGCGATCCGCGGGGCGGTCGGGCGCGGGCGCCCGGGGCGGAGGCGAGTCGGCCCGGGGATCCGTCCGCCGCCGTCCGGGGGGCGCGGCTCATCCCGCGTCGGGGGCGTCGTGCAGGGCCCGGCTGTCGGCCGGGGCCTGCTCGCGGTCGGTCATGCCGTAGTCCCGGATCACGCCGGCCACGCGCAGGCGGTAGTCGGCGAACATCGCGCGCCGGCCCATGCTCTGCGCCGCGCGGTGCTTGTCGATGGCGCGCCAGCGGGCGAGCGCCTCCTCGTCCCGCCAGAACGAGACCGAGAGCAGCTTGCCCGGGGTGGTCAGGCTCTCGAACCGCTCGACCGAGATGAAGCCGTCGACCTCCTCGAGGATCGGACGCAGGTCGGCGGCGATGTCGAGATAGGGCTGGCGGCGGCCCTCCCTGGGGGTGACCTCGAAGATCACGGCGATCATGGCGCGGCTCTCCCGGCATGGGGGGCGCAGGCGGGCCGCGCGCGGGGGCGGCGGCGGGCCTGCGCCCGGATGGAACGGTCGCGCCGGGCGACCGCCCCGCGGGCGGGGCGTCGCGCAGACGGCGCGGCCGGCCTCGCGGGCGGCGAGACCGGGCAGGGGACCATACGCCCTCCGCGCGGCCGGCGCCGCACCGATCTGGAGGGACGTCCTCAGCGGACCTCATGCCGCGGAGGGGGCACCGCAGGGCCGCCTGCGGTGCCGGGGCGCCCGGGGCGGGCCGCCGGGCGGCGCGCCTCCCGCCGCCTCACCTTTGCGTGCCCCCTCTCGCGCGCCGGCCCCGCGCGCGGCAGGATCGCCGCGACCGCAACGGAGCCCGCCGATGACCGTCCAGCCGACCGCCGACCTCTCCGCCGCCGCGACGGGGGGCGTCCCGACCTCCGCCGACGCCATCGCGATGCGCCTGCACGCGGCCGGGGTGCGCCACGCCTTCGGGGTGCCCGGCGGCGAGGTGCTGGCCCTGATCGAGGCGCTGGAGCGCAACGGCATCGCCTTCCACCTCGCCCGGCACGAGAACGCCGCCGGCTTCATGGCCGAGGCCGCCTGGCACGCGACCGGGGCGCCGGCGGTGCTGGTGGCGACGGTGGGGCCGGGGATCGCCAACGCGGTCAACGTGATCGCCAACGCCCAGCAGGACCGGGTGCCGCTGATCGCCCTCTCGGGCCGGATCCCCGAGGCGCAGGCGCTGACCTACTCGCACCAGGTGATGGATCACCAGGCGGTGCTGCGCCCGCTGGTGAAGGCGAGCTTCGAGGCCCGCGCCGGCGCCTGCGCGCCGATGATCGACAAGGCGGTGCGCCTGGCGCTGGACCCGCGCCCGGGCCCCGTCCACATCGACCTGCCGATACCGGTGGCCGCGGCGCTCGAGCCCGGCGCGACGGGCGCCCCCCTGCGCCCCGCGCCCGCCCTCTCGGCCCCCGCGCCGGGGCCGGCGCTGGAGCGGGCCCGGGAGATGTTCGCCCGCGCCGAGCGGCCGGTGATCCTCGCGGGCCTCGACCTGCTGACCGAACCCGGCGCCGTGGCGGCGCTGCGCGACCTCTCGGCCCGCTGCGGCATCCCGGTCGCGACGACCTACAAGGCCAAGGGCGCGCTGCCCGAGGACGATCCGCTCAGCCTGGGCGGCCACGGGCTCTCCCCCCGCTCGGACGCCGAAATCCTGCCGCTGCTGGGGGCGGCGGACATGGTGATCTGCGCGGGCTACGATCCGATCGAGATGCGCGCGGGCTGGCGCGACCCCTGGGATCCCGCCCGCGCGATCGAGATCGCGGCCGCTCCCGACCGCCAGTACCTGCACCACGCCACGCTGTCCTGGACCTGCGGGATCGCGGCGGGGGTGGAGGCGCTGGGCGCGGGCCTCGCCCCCGCCGCCGCCTGGCCGGACGGCGCGCCGGCCCGCGTCCGCGCCGCCCTGCGCGAGGCCTTCGCCCCGGACGCGGCGTGGGGCCCGGCGCAGGCGCTGCACGTGCTCAATGAAATGAAGCCCGAAGGCTGCGTGACCACGGTCGACAGCGGCGCGCATCGCATCCTGCTGTCGCAGATCTGGACCTGCGCCGCGCCGAGGGAGCTGCTGCAGTCCTCGGGCCTGTGCACCATGGGCTGCGCGCTGCCGCTGGCGGTGGGCGCGAAGCTCGCGCGGCCCGAGGCGCCGGTGCTGTGCGTGATCGGCGACGGGTGCCTGGACATGACCCTGGGCGAGCTCGCCACCCTGCGCGACCTCGGCCGGCCGGTCGTGGTGGTGGTGCTGGTCGACGGGGCGCTGGAGCTGATCGCGCTGAAGCAGCGGGGCGAGGGGCGCGCCCCGGCGGGCGTCGCCTTCGGGCGCACCGACTACGCCGCGGTGGCGCGCGCGCTGGGCGGGCGGGGCGAGACGGTGCGCGACGCGCCCGCCCTGCGCGCCGCCTTCGCGCAGGCGCTCTCGGCCGACCGCTTCACCGTGATCGCGGCGGAGATCCCGCCCGGCGGCTACGACGGACGCATCTGAGCGGCGGAAACCGGCGCCGGCGCGCGGGCCGGTCCGCGGCGTGGGGGCGCACGGGGACGCGCCGGATCGATTTCGTCGCGTCAACAGGGCTCTGCGCCGTTCGCGTCAATCTTGACCCGGGGGCGTGGCTTTGGCGTGCTCGACGGCGGACCGGCTCGGCCGGGACCGTTATCAGGAGCACCCCATGTTTATCGCTATGAATCGTTTTCGAGTCGCGCCGGGGCGCGGGGCTGAATTCGAGGAGGTCTGGCGTCGTCGGGACAGCCGCCTCCGCGAAGTGCCCGGCTTCGTTTCCTTTCGCCTGCTGCGCGGCCCCGAGACGGAGGACAGCGTCCTCTACGTCTCCCACACCACCTGGACCACCCGCGCGGCCTTCGAGGCCTGGACGAAGTCCGAGCAGTTCCGCGCGGCCCATGCGCAGGCCGGCGAGACCCGGTCCCTCTACCTCGGTCCGCCGGAGTTCGAGGGGTTCGAGGCCCGCGTCGAGCTCTGAGACGGCGGCCCAAGCGCCCGGTCGCGCGGGCCAATTCCTGACGAAACGCGTAGGAATTGACATGACCGGGCGAAACCGTCAGGTATTCCGGCGCGCCCCCGCGGGCGCGTCGGAGCGCGCCGGATCCCGGCCGCGCCCGACCCGACGGTTCGAACGCAGGAGCGACCCCTGATGCCCCGCCTCTCCCCCCGTCTCGCCGCGCTGGCCGGCGCGCTGGCGCTGACCGCCGCCGCCGCTTCCGCGCAGGAGGTGAACCTCTATTCCTCGCGCCACTACGACACGGACGAGCGGCTCTACACCGACTTCGAAAAGGCCACCGGCATCAAGGTGAACCGCATCGAGGCCGGCGCCGACGAGCTGATCGAGCGGATGAAGGCCGAGGGGCGCAACTCCCCCGCCGACGTGTTCCTGACCACCGACGCCGGCCGCATGTGGCGCGCCGAGGAGGCCGGGATCCTCGCCCCGGTCGAGAGCGAGGTGCTGGACGCGCGCATCCCCGCGCATCTGCGCCACCCCGACGACCTGTGGTTCGGCTTCTCCCAGCGCGCGCGGATCATCTTCTTCGACAAGCAGGACGTGACCGAGCCGCCCCAGACCTACGCCGAGCTCGCCGATCCCAAGTGGAAGGGGAAGGTCTGCACGCGCTCGGGCTCGAACATCTACATGCTCTCGCTGCTCGCCTCGCGCATCGCCCATGACGGGACCGACGCCGCGACCGACTGGGCCAAGGGCCTGTGGGAGAACCGCGCCCGCGATCCGCAGGGCGGCGACACCGACCAGCTGCGCGCCATCGTCTCGGGCGAGTGCGACGTGGTGCTGGCCAACACCTACTACTTCGCCCGCGCGCTGCGCACCGACGTCTCGGGCGTGACCGAGCACGTGGACCAGATCGGCTGGGTGTTCCCCGACCAGGACGGGACCGGCGCGCACATGAACGTCTCGGCCGGCGCGATGGCCAAGTACGCGCCCCATCCCGAGGCGGCGAAGGCGTTCCTCGAGTATCTCGCCTCCGACTCGGCGCAGCAGTACTTCTCGGCCGGCAACGACGAGTATCCGGCCGTCGAGGGCGCCAAGCAGGCCCCCTCGACCGAGAAGCTGGGCGCCTTCAAGCCCGACGAGCTGAACCTCGCCGAGCTGGGCCGCAACCAGGCCGCGGCGCAGATGATCTACGACTCCGTCGGCTACGAGTGAGCCCGACGCCCGCCGGCGCGCGCCGGCGGGCCGAGCCTTTCCCAGGCCCTCGCGGCCCCGGGCGCCCGGATCCCCTCCGGCCGCGCCCGGGGCCGTTCATCTTGCGTGCAGGCGCCCCGGGACATGGTGCGCCTTCCGCAGGGGGAAGCGAGGGGAAGGGGAGTCGGAACGATGGGGTTCGCGAAAGTCTTGAGAGGGGCCGCGCTGGGCGCTGTCGTGGCCTTCGGGCTGGGGGCGGGCGCGGCGAGCGCGCTGCCCTCCTACACGGGCGAGGTGGCGATCCAGCGCGTCTCGGTCTGCACCGACGCCGGCGTCACCTGCTGGACGCC
Source organism: Albimonas marina (assembly GCF_029223255.1). Taxonomy (GTDB): domain Bacteria; phylum Pseudomonadota; class Alphaproteobacteria; order Rhodobacterales; family Rhodobacteraceae; genus Albimonas. Next base: position 600,882 of record NZ_JARHUC010000002.1, on the reverse strand, counting down.
GCAGGTCGACGCCACGCTGCTGCAGGAGATGTTCGACCCCGCCGGCCTGCTGATCGTGCTGCCGGCGCCGATCCAGCTTCTGAACTTCTCCTTCACGATCGGGGGGGGCGGAGAGGTCGATCCCAACCCGACCCTGTCCGATTTCCGCGACGCCCTGTCGCCGCCCGCCGCCGCGCACACCGCCTACATCGGCGGCACGCCGGAGATGGAGGGCTCGACCATCGGCCTCGCCTACGTGGGGTCGCCCTTCGGGACCACGCCTTTCGGCATCGTCCAGGCGCTGGGCAGCTATTCGCTGGAGTTCAGCACCGCGCTGCTCGCGCATGAGTTCGGGCATATCCTGGGCGCGGCGCACGACGGGAACGGCAACACGGCCCCGAGCAGCGGCTTCCTGATGGCGGCCTCCATCTCGACCGAAGAGCCGCCCACCACCTTCTCCGCGGCCAGCCTCGCCTATTTCGGGGGCTCGACCCTGCCGGGCGAGCCGGGGACCTTCTCGACCGCCGTGCCGGTTCCCGCGGCGGGCGGGCTGCTGGCGCTGGGCCTGGGCGCGCTGGCGCTGGTCCGGCGGCGGGCCGGGGGCGTCAGCTCCCCGGCCGGCTCTTCCTGATCGAGCGGGCGAGCAGCAGCACCGGGGCCATGCCCACCGCCGCGATGGCGAGCGAGGGGGCCGCGGCCTCGGCCAGCCGCTCGTCCGAGGCGAGGCGGTAGGCCTGCACGGCGAGCGTGTCGAAGTCGAACGGGCGCAGCATCAGCGTGGCCGGCAGCTCCTTGGTGACGTCGACGAAGACGATCAGCGCGCCGGTCAGCAGGGAGCCGCGCAGCAGCGGCGCATGCACGCGCCCCACCACGCCCCAGACGTTGCAGCCCAGCACCCTCGCGGAGGCGTCGAGATTCGGGCCCAGCCCCTCGAACCCCGCCGAGACGGCGTTCAGCCCCGCGGCCATGAAGCGCGAGAGATAGGCGAGCAGGATGCCCCCCACGGTCCCGGTCAGGATCAGGCCGGTGGAGACGCCCAGCCACTCCCGCGCGAAGCCGTCGATGGCGTTGTCGGTGAAGGCGAGCGGCGTCAGCAGCCCCACCGCGATCACCGAGCCCGGGGCCGCGTAGCCGACCGAGGAGGCGAGCTGCGCCGCCTTCGCCCCCGGCCCGGGCGCGAGGCGCACCGCGTAGCCGATCAGCAGCGCCGCCCCCATCACCAGCGCCGCCGCAGACCCCGCCAGCGTCAGCGTGTTCCAGGCGAAGCCCCAGTAGCGCTCGACGCCCAGGCCCGACCAGGAGGTCCAGGCCATGTACCCCAGCATGCCGAGCGGGATCGCGAAGCCGAAGGCCACGGGGATCCCGCAGGCGATCGCCGCGGCGCGGCCCTGCCAGCCGGGAAGCTCGACCTCGGTCAGCCGCTCGTAGCGCCGCCCGGCCTGGTGACGGCGCGCGCGGCCGCGCTGGGCGCGCTCGAGCGCCACCAGCGCCACGGCGAGCGTCAGCAGGCACAGCGACAGCTGCGCCGCCGCCACCCGGTCGCCCATCGAGAACCAGGCCCGGTAGACCCCGGTGGCGAAGGTCTGCACCCCGAAGTGGGAGACCGCGCCGAAATCCGCGATCGTCTCCATCATCGCGAGCGCGAGGCCCCCCACGATGGCCGGCCGCGCCATCGGCAGGGTCACCCGGAACAGAACCCCCCAGGGGCCGAGCCCCAGCGTGCGCGCCACCTGCGCCGCGGTCACCGACTGGTGCAGCAGGGCCGCCCGCGTCAGCAGGTAGACGTAAGGGTAAAGCACCAGCGACAGCATCAGCGCCGCGCCGCCGAGCGAGCGGATCTCGGGGAACCAGTAGTCGCGCGGCCCGTAGCCCATCGCCGCCCGCAGCGCCGCCTGCACCGGGCCGGGATGGTCGAGCATGTAGGTGTAGGCGTAGGCGAGCACGTAGGCGGGGAAGGCCAGCGGCGCGATCAGCGCCACCTCGAAGAAGCGCCGCCCCGGAAAGCGGCAGGCGGTGACCAGCGCCGCCGAGCCCACCCCCAGCAGCAGCGACCCGGCCGCCACCAGCAGCGCGAGCTGCAGCGTGGTGAAGGCGTAGCGCGGCAGCACCGTCGACATCAGCAGCGACCACAGCGACCAGTCGCCCAGCACCGCCGTGACCGCCACCGAGAGCGCCGGCAGCGCGCAGAGCGCGGCCAGCAGCCACGCGGGCCAGGTCAGCCCCCGCGCCGAGGCCGCCCGCGGCCCGCGCCGCGAGCCGAAGCGCAGCCGCCGCGCGACGGGAACCGAAGCGGCCTCGAGGCTGGACTGGCTCATGCGGACTCCGGGGCGCGGCGGACGAAGGGGGGCGGAAAGCGTGGGGCCTTCCTAGACCGGGGCTCGGCCCGGCTCAATGGCGGGGAGCGGGGGAGGGGCGGTCTACGGGCGCCCTGCGGGCGGGCTTGGGCCCCCTGCGGGAGGCGCGCCCGGAAGGGCAGGGGGCGGGAGCCTCCGGCGGGCTCCTGACTCACCAAAGAACAGGGGCCGCGCCTGTCCTTCTGATCCGTCTCTCGCTGAAGATGCCTGAGCGACTCGCCCGCCGGGGTCAAGGACAAGCCCCGCCAAGAGGCGGGGTCGCTGTAAGGCGCAGGAAATGGTGGCAGTGAGGGCCTATTTTCGAGAACAGCCGTCGAGAGACGAATTCTGGCGAGAACCGTTGCACAGCAACGCCTTACCGCGAGCAGCCTGACAGGGTGATGCCCAGGCGCTCCGGAGGTTTGCGCAAAGAAATCTTCGCCGAGAGCGCTTCGGCCGCCAGAGGTTGCCCGAAAAAGCGCAATGAAAACAGTCCGAGGGCCTCGGAAGGTGGGAACGGAATCGCCGGGGCGTCGGATTCTTCCCGCCTCGACTAACCGGCGGAAATCATTTGGGAAACGCCAACATGGCCCCTTTGGGCGGGGCTGCAAGGTGGGAACTCGCGGGAGCGCCCCGCAGCCGTCCGGAAAGGGCGATGAACCGGGCTTTCAAGCGCCGCGCGAAATCAGCAGCTCGCGTCATGGGCTGGCCGCGGCTCCGGCCCCTTCTCTGGCTTCACACCGGGAACACTCTGACAACGCCAGCGACGCGCTGAGACGATGAACTGGTCCAGTGCGACCAAGTTTGACGAATCTCGTTTCTGGCGACATTTTCACGATAAAGGGTAGGATATCTGTGGGGCGGCGATGCCTAATTTTGCAATCTTTCGTTACACCATGAGTAACAGTGAGGGCGAAGAAATTGACCATAGCCACCACCTCGCAGAATTCGATAACATAAAAGGAAAAAAAGCCCCGTACAGGGTGCGCGACCCAGAGAAAAATGACGAGAAACATTTTGTGTTCGACATCTCTGATAGTAAGCTCTCCGGGCTGGACTACTTTTCCTTTGGCGTGGGCTACCAGATTACGGAGCGCCTGGAGCGGCAGCTCAACCCACGCACCGAGAAGATCTCGCCCGTATACCGTGATGCCAACGATATGCGCTACACGCGTGCGGTTTTCGTGCCCGCCTACGGCGTCTGCGCATTCCGGGATGGCTCGGGGGATGACCTCAGTGCGACGGGTGGCGCTGGGCGGGTTCGGGCAATATTTGAGCACCACGGCGAGATTGCGTTCGATTACATCGCAACTGCAAATAGGAATGATGTATCGAAGGCGCTTAAGAAACTACGCTTGATTGAGCTAACTTTCGAAGTTCGGCCATTCAACCCGCACCCGAGCGTGCCAGGAGATGAACTTCACAAGTTGCTCTCGATCGCGAAAGTCGATAAGTTCACGGGGAAAGCCCGCCCCGCTGATGGTGGGCACATGGTCCCAGACTCCGGCGGCCTCGTGTCGGAAGTCGACGGTCTAACTCAGAAATCGTACGGTCACCTCGGCCTGAAAGCAACAACTTCGGAAGGCGCTGAAGTCGTCTACAAGAAGAAGAAGCTGCAAGGGGATCGTGAGAAGGACCAAGCCGCCGAAGAGCGGCCTCAAGTTCTGTTCGTCTCCGTTGAGAAAATGGGCAGCGATGAGGCTGAAGAGCTGCAAATTGTGAGGGCTCTAAGAGAGCTGTTTGAGAGCGATGAAACAGCCGCCGACACTGCGTGAAGCTTGGCTCAAAGACATCAGGGCCAATTGGGACCGAGGACCCATCCATGTTTTGCCATGGCGGGTCGCAATTTGCTGCGGTGCGGGCTTTCTAGTATCTCAGAACATCGAAGCATCATTCTTTTATCCGCGCCGCTGGGATGTGTCGGTGACCCTCTATTCTGGCCTGCTCGCCTTCAATGCGCTCACGATGGCGCTCGCATGGAGTGGTATTGGTCGAGTCTACGACAGCTTGGCGGCGCCCAGTTTTTCGAGTTTTCTGCAACACTCTGGAGTGCTCTCAACTTATCTATTTATTTTAGGGTTTATTCATGGCGTCCAGACGGCGGCGGCACTGATGGCAATAGCTTCCCTTGGAATATTGCTTGTCGGTTGGATCCCGATCTGGGTTGATAGAATTGCGCTAGCTTTGACGTTGGGCTCGACGCTCTATGCTCTCTGGTGGGCTTACCTGGCCGCCCAGGTTGCCCGAGATCTAAGTTGGCATCATGCCACGTTCGATAGTTTGGACGAAGAACAGATCCAGCGCATCCGATTGGCGGTGGATAACGAAGCATCGGGTTAGTTCACTACAGATCCGAACAAGCCGATCGCCCGGCCTCGCCAAATCGGGGAGGCATTCGCTCAGCGCCCCGAAATGAGAAGCTCTCTTCGAGGGGCGGCCTTTGCGGCAGCCTGACGACTGATGCCGTAGGTCGTCTCGACCGCTTGAAGATCGAAGGCGGCGAACAGTTCGCGGATTTCGGGGACGTCGTTGATGGACATCAGGAACCGGCCCTGGAGGCCGGCGAGCTGCTCGGCGAGGTGGGCGAAGTCGTCGGGGCCGAAGAGCGCGCGGCCGTAGTCGTCCTCGCAGCCCCAGTAGGGCGGGTCGAGGTAGAAGAGGGTGGCGGGGGCGTCGTAGCGGCGGATGAAGTCGCCGAAGTCCAGGCACTCAATGATCACGCCGGCGAGGCGCGTGTGGAGGTCCTCCAGCATCGGCTCCAGCGTGGTCAAGTTGAACGTGCCGGGGCGCCCGCGGGAGACGCCGAAGGTGCGGCCCTCGATCTTGCCGCCGAAGGCGGTGCGCTGGAGATAGAGGAAACGGGCGGCGCGCTCGAGGTCGGTGAGCGTGTCGGCGCGGGTGGCGACCAGGCGCTCGAACTCGGCGCGGGTGGTGAGCTGGAAGCGGAGCGTCTCCAAGAACTGCGGGTAGTGGCGCTGGAGGATGCGGAATAGGTTGGCGACATCTCGGCCGCGGTCGTTGATCACCTCGGCCCTGGGCCGCGCCGAGCGCCGCAGGAACACCCCGCCCATCCCGACAAAGGGCTCTGCATAGGTCTCGTGCGGGATCTCGGCGAGGCGCGCCACGATGCGCCTGGCGAGGTTGCGTTTGCCGCCGAGCCAGGGGGCGACGGGGCGGATGGGATCGACGTGACGGGAGGCGAAGCCACTGGTCATTTTGAAACCTAAGCAGGAGAAGGCGGTCCAGAACATATCAAGAACATCGGTTCCAGATAAGTCCCGAACAACGTCGCTACGATCTAGATCTAGGTTGAGCAGGCTCGGATAATCACTAGCGTGATCCGGTGCCGCTCCAGTCAACGCTATGGGCGATGGGCCAAGAATGACGACCGCAGATTGGGCCTTGATCGTGAGCTTGGGCTCGACCGCCATTGCGCTCGCGAGTCTGTTCTGGAACATCTGGTCAAAATTCATCTACCCAAAGCCGAGGCTGCGAGTGGGAATGTCTGTCGTCCAGGCTTTTGGTCCGGGCTGGGAACAGACTCCACCCGCAGTTACGATCCGTGCTACAAATTATGGACCGACAGAGGTCACGTTGAAGCATGCGATTGCGCGCAAGCGGCCCCGTGTTTTCCGAAATGCGCGAGAGTATGGCATTCTCTACCCATACAATCGATACCCGCATGGCTTTGATACTGATGGTCCTTTCGGTGGCGGGCTTCCAAAGAAGCTGGCGGTAGGAGAGGAGTTCGCTGTATACTTCCCTCTTGAGAAGAGTTGGTTTGAAACGAATGAGTTGGACAATTTCGGCTTCTGCGATACGTTTGGCCGCAACCACTGGGCTCCAAAGCGTGATGTCGTGGAATGCCGCGAACGCGTACTTCGCGAGCCAGAAAATGCTGGCGACCAACCTGACTAGTTGAACCTTTGGTCTCGCATTCCTGGTCGCCTTGCCATGAGAAAGCGAAGTTCATTGAAGGACGAACGCCATGAGATCCGCCCTGCTCGCCGCCTGCGCTTTGCTTGCTTGCGTGCCCGCCTGCTGGGCCGAAGAGGCAGCGGCGACGAAGCCGGAGACGGTGCTTCGGCTCGGCGATGTAGTCGCGGACAAGACGATCATCCACTGCGAGGGGCTACGGCCTGCCTACCTGGTCTTTGCCGAGGACAGCGCTGGACTTCTGGAGCTTGATGCGTGGCCGCTTCACAAGAAGGTAGTTCAGCTCGGTGACCGCGTCGTCGTGGAGCGCAAGGGTACCTACTACGTCATCTCAGAGTCCGAGGTTGTCGAGCTGAGTGCAGCCGGATCGAAAATCTATTCTTGCGAGAAGTTGGGGATAGACTTTCTAATGCTCCTATCAAATCTCCTGGAGGAAGCGCAGTAGGGTGGCTAATCCCGAACCGTGTGGCACCACCATACAACGTGCCCGATAACGCGCATTCCGTCGATTTCCGAGCGAGTGTAGACTTCCGGCCTGTAGGCGACGCTGTTTTCGGACGAGAGCACAAGCGTGTCGTCATTCGGCCGTTCAGCCCACTTCACCCTCGCTTCGCCATCCTGCTCCAGTGCAATTAGGTATCTCGTGTGCGCGCCCGAAGCGCGTTTTCGGCCGGCCGGAACTTCGGTCTTGGAAGTGTCCAGTAGGACAACATCCGCATCGAACAGCATCGGCATCATGCTCTCGCCGCGTACGCGGACGAGCCGAGCATCCTTTGTCGCCAGGCCGACCTTCTGCAACCAGTCGCGGCGAAAGAGCAGATGAGCGCCAGCCTCCTCGCTGTCATTAGTGAAGCCTGTTCCGGCCGCCAACTCCACATCGTGTAGCGGGACAAGCGCGAAGTCCTCGTCCTTGCTCAGGGGGCGAAGGGCTTCGCCTGGCGGCGCCACGTCGGGACCGTAAGCCGCCTCGAAGAGGCGACGGAGTTCGCGGGCATCCAGGTTTTGTAACGCTGCCGCAAGATCGCGATCGCTGGGGTTGGAGCGCTGCGCTCCTTGGGCACTCAGATCGGCCCGCAATGCTGCCCGAGGCGGTCCAAAGTAGAATTCCAGCCCCAGAACGGCGGCGAGCTTCTGCAGCGCCGGCAAGTTGTATCGCTTCTCGCCGGAGCGGGGCAGCCGCATGTTCTTGATCAGAGACGGATGCCCAACAGCCAAGCGAGAGGCTGCCGCGTCGGTCAGCCCCTTCTCTCTGAGCGCGTCGTCGATGACGTCCAGAATCGGATCCATGCAGGACCATAGCCAAAAATGGCTAAGGCGGAAATGAATAGCCACAAGAGGCTTGCGAGATAGCCTAAACAGGCTATCATACGCCCCATGGATCAGCGCCAGCATATCGTTTCGCTTGCAGAGCGAATGGCCGCCCATCAGGGCGTCACCCACTTCGCCATCTCCATGCGGATCTTCGGAAAGGGCGATTTCTTCAAGGGGCTCATCGACGGGCGCGACTGCCGGACGAAGACGGCAAGCCGGGCTTTGAATTGGTTCGCCCTGAACTGGCCGGATGGCCTCGAGTGGCCGCGTGAAGTTCCGAGGCCGAAAGCGAAAGCCGTGCGGAGGGCGTCCTGATGTCCGCCTTCCTCCGCGCCATCGCGCTCTCGTCCTACGAGGGTCAGGAGGCGGGCCAGCGCCTGCACGCGCGCAAGCGCCGGGAGATCGCCCGATGACCGCCCCCCGTCCCACCCTGGGCGAGGCCGCGCGCCCGGTGTCCGCCGCCAGCGTCTGGTGGCAGGGCCGCCCGCTGGACGTCACGGCCCGGCACTTCGTGACGGCCACGGCGCAGGCCGCGGGCGTCTCCGAGGCGGAGATCCTGGGCCACGGCCGGGGCGAGCCGGCGCGCTGGCGGCGGCTGGGCCTCGCGGCCGCCGGACGCTGCGGCCACCTGACCACCGCCGCGGTGGGCGAGGCGTTCGAGCGCCATCCCTCGGCGGTGACCCACGCGATGACGGCGATGACGCTCGGCATGGAACTGGGCGGTTCGACGATCGGCCGGCGGATCGCCGAGATCCAGTGGCGCGCCATGGAGCTGGCCGTGCGCGAACTGACGGAGGGCGATCATGCGGCTTGAAACGAAGGTGGCCCGCGTCTGCGGCGCCCCGGAGCTGGCGCACGACAAGGCGAGCGTCGGCCAGCGCGTGAAGGCGCGGGAGATCCTCGACCAGGCCCGCGCCTGGTCGGCCGAGGCCCGGGACCAGCTGAACCTGCGGCTGCAGGAGCTGGACGCGGCCGGCACCGCGATCTTGGCGGCGCTGGAGGGGCTGGAGGTCGAGGACACGCTCGCCAGCATGTCGGCGATGCACAAGGCCGCGGCCGACCTGAAGGCGGAACTGAAGCGCCTCGCGTCGGAGGTCTCGTGATGACCCGCCTTCGCGCCTTCGTGCGCCGCCTCGAGGAAGCGCCCGAGGCCGACGCGCTCGGCCTGGCCTGCGTGATCCTCCTGATCCTCGTCGCCTTCACCATCGGAGACCTGCTGTGAACGACCTTCAGCGTATTGCCGTCGACCTGATCGACCTGGGCGACCGCCTGCGTCCGGTGAAGCCGGAGCGGGTGGAGGTGCTCGCGGCCGACATCGACATGCAGGGCGTGCTGCAGCCGATCGTCGTGGCGCCGGCGGGCGAGCGCTTCGTCCTGGTGGTGGGTGCCTACCGTCTGGCGGCGGTGCGCGAGCTGGGCTGGGCGGAGATCCCGGCGACGGTGGTGCGCGACCTCGACGAGGCGCAGCTGCGCTTCGCCGAGATCATGGAGAACGTCGACCGGCAGGAGCTGACGAAGCTGGAGCGGGCCGAGTTCCTCGCCGAGCTGGACGCGGTCTGGAAGCGGCTGAACCCCAGCGCGCGCCACGGCGGCGACCGCCGGAGCGCTAATGTCCGGGCGAAACGGGAGGAGGAAGCGAAAGCCGCCGATCAAGACGCAATTTTTGCGCTTTGCTCCGATGTTTCTGAAACTGTTGGGCTTTCCAGGCGCGCCTTGCAGATCGCGATCGAGATCGCGCGCAAGATGACGCCCGAGTCCAAGAAGCATGTCCGTGGCACGCGGTTCGAGGACCACCAAGGCGAGCTGCTGGCGCTGGCGAAGCTCGACGCCGAGATCCAGGCGAAGGTCTGCGACGTGCTGTTCGCGGACGAGCCCGAGGCCTCCAGCGTCGCCGACGCGGTCTTCCTGGTCCGCGGGAAGGAGAAGCCTGCGGGCGGCAAGAACCTGATGAGCCGGCTCAACGCCAACTGGGGCCGGATGCACCGGAACGAGCGGTTGCTCTTCGTGCGCAACCACAAGGACGAGATCCTCGACCTGGCCCGCGCGGAGGGCTGGATCTGATGATGTGGCTCTCGGCCCAGGAGATCGCGGAGGCGGCGGCGGCCGGGCTGATGCCTGGCATGCCTGCCACCAAGCGGGGCGTGAACGTCCTCGCCGACCGCAAGGGCTGGGCGACCACCCCGCAGGCGCGCCTGCGCGGCGGTCGGGAGGGGGGCGGTGGACTCGAGTACCACGTCGACCTCCTGCCGCCTGCCGCGCAGCTCGCCTGGCTGAGCCATCACCTGAAGGTCACCGACGAGGACGTCCGCCTGGAGGTGATCGACGGCCCGGTCGACGCGGCGCTCGACGCGCGGCGGGTGATCGTGCGGCTGGCCGACAAGTTCCGCTGGCAGACGCTGCTGTCCCAGACGGCCTCAGATTCGATATTCTGCGCGCTGTTCAACGGCGACCGCGTGGACCTTCCCGGCTGGGTGCGGGCCGAGGCGCAGAGCCTCTCGCCCCGCACGCTGGCGCGCTGGCGCAAGGCCGCGGCTGAGGGCGCCGCGCCCGGGCGGCGGGGGCGACCGAAAGGGTCTGGCGTTCTCGACCGGGCCGACGGCGGCGAGGTCCGCAATCTTGCCCTGGCTCTGATGGCGAAGCACCCGTTGATCAACGCCCGCCAGCTGCGCGAGCAGATCGCCCGGAAATACGGCGCCTCGCTGGAGGTGATGGACGAGGCGACGGGCGAACTGAAGCGCGTGCCGCTGCCCAGCCTGCGCATGTTCCAGGTCGCGGTCGGCGAGTGGAAGAAGACCTACCGCAACGAGATGATGCGGCTGACCGACCCTGACGGCTACCGCTCGAAGGTGGAGTTCGTCGCGACCGGAACGCAGCGTGCAGACCGCTTGAACGAGGTCTGGCAGATCGACGCCTCGCCCGCGGACATCATGCTCACCAGCGGCCGCGCCTCGATCTACATGGCGGTCGACGTCTACTCCCGTCGGGCCATCGTGCTGGTCACGCCGACGCCCCGCGCGTCCGCAGTCGGGTTGCTCGTGCGGAAGTGCATCAAAACCTGGGGGTGGCCGGAGCGCATCCACACCGACAACGGCTCCGACTTCACCGCGCACCAGACCCGTCAGCTGTTCGACAGCGCCGGCATCCACGTTGAGCTGTCGCCGCCCTACAACCCGAAGTCCAAGGGCATCGTCGAGCGCACGATCGGCACGTTCCAACGCGACCTGCAGGTGATGCCGGGCTTCATCGGCCATTCGGTCGCCGACCGGAAGCGGATCGAGGGGCGCAAGGCATTCCACGCCCGTCTCGGCGCCAGCGACGTCGAGCTTTTCGACGTGCAGCTCGACCTGGCGCAGTTCCAGGCCTGGGCGGACGACTGGACCGAGAACCGCTTCGCCCACACGCCCCATGAGGGCCTCGGGCGGCGGACGCCCTTCATGATGGCGGCGGCCTACGCGGGGCCGGTTCGCTGGCTGACCGACGAAGCGATGCTCGACGTGCTGCTCGCGCCGCTCGCCTCGAACGGGGGCCTGCGGCGGGTCACCAAGCAGGGCGTCCGGATCGACCATCATCAGTACCTGCCGATGGGCGCTCAGCCCGGCATGGACGTGCTGGTCCGCATGGACCCCCACGACCTCGGCCGGGCGATGCTGTTCACGCCTTCGGGCGACGCGTTCCTGGGCGAGGCGATCTGCCCCGAACTGCGCGGGCTCGATCCGGCCGAGGTGCTGGCGCGCGCCAAGGCGATGCAGAAGGCGGCCGAAGCGGGCGCCATGACCGAGATCCGCGGCAAGAAGCGCGAGCTGCGGGAGCTGGCTCGGCTGGAGGTGCGCGGCGTCGGCCGACCTTCGGCTGATCTGGTCGCGTTCCCGCAGCGAGGCGAGGCCCATGCCACGCCGGCGCTGGACGCTGCGGCCGAGGCCGCTGGTCGCCGCCAGACGTTCGAGCCCGCGAAGCCGGACCCCGCCGAAGAAGCTCGGCAGGCCGCCTTCGTGGCGACCTTTCCGCTGCACAAGCCGAAGCCCCGCCCCGAAACGGACGAGGAGCGCTACCTGCGCGCCCACGTCCTGCGCCGGCGGATCGCCGCCGGCGGCGAGATCTCCGCCGACGATCGCTTCTGGCTCGACGGCTACGCCGGCACCCCCGAGTGCCGGAGCTTCGACGGCATGGTCGAGGTCTACGGCTTCGACAGGGTCTTCCCGAACCACGCCCGGCAAAGCGGGTGAACGAGCCGCCGGCCCGGGACGCAAGCGGGCCGGCGGCGCACCAAGAAGAGGCGAGAGCAATGTTGGACGACACACCGACCTACGGAAGCATCGCGCCCCTGCGCAACGTGCGGGCGCTTTCGGAGCTGATCGAGCGGGTGCAGGCGCGCTTCGACGGACTGCCAGGCATGGCCTGCTTCCACGGGCCCTCGGGCTACGGGAAGACCTCCGCCGCGGCGTTCGCCGTCAACCGCTTCGGGGCGCACCACGTCCAGGTGAAGAGCTGCTGGACGCGCAAGAAGCTCTGCGAGGCGATCCTGAAGGACATCGGCGTCCAGCCGGCCCGCACCATCGCCGACATGGTCGACCAGATCGCCGAGTCCCTGCTGCGCTCCGGCCGGCCGCTTCTGATCGACGAGGCCGATCACCTGGTCGACCAGAAGAAGATCGAGCTGGTGCGCGACATCCACGAGTCCTCGGCCGCGACGGTGATCCTGATCGGCGAGGAGCAGCTGCCGATCAAGCTCCTGCAGTGGGAGCGGGTCCACGGCCGCATGGCCGACTGGGTCGCCGCGGAGCCCGCGACGCTCAACGACGTGGGCCACCTGGTTCCGATCTACAGCCGCGGCGTCGATCTCGACGTCGACCTGCAGGAGCGCCTGCTGGACGAGTCCCGCGCCTCCATGCGCCGCATCGCGATCAACCTCGGCCGGGTGCGGGAGTTCGGCCTGCGGATGGGCAAGAAGCAGGTCGGCCTCGCCGACTTCGCGGGCGAGCGCTTCTTCTCGGGCGAAGCGCCGGCGCCGCGGAGGATCGCGCGATGAGCCGGCGGACCGCGCAGCGCAAGCCGCAGGAGATGACGGCCGAGGAGCGCCGGGCGGCGATCTGGGCCGCTATGCGCGCGAAGGGCGACGACGACTGGTCGGTGCGCGACATCACCCGCGCGACCGATATTCCCCGCTGGACGGTGAAGGACCTGGCCGACCGCCTGGTGCTGGCCGGCTACGCGGCCCGGGAGGAGGGCGAGCGCGGCCTGCGCTTCCGCCTCACCCACAAGGCGGGCCCGCAGGCGCCGCGTCTGCGGGCCGACGGGACGCCCGCCTCGCAGGGATCGGGGCAACTGAACATGTGGCGGTCCATGCGGGTCGCACGCGAGTTCAGCACGACGGACCTCGCCGCCTATTCGAGCGTGCCGCCCGTCGTCGTCGCGCCGTCGAGCGCCCAGAAGTACTGCCTCCGGCTCGCCCGGGCCGGCTACCTGCGTCCGCTGCCGCGTCGCTCTGGCAGCGGGGAGGTCCGCTACGTCCTGGTCCGCGACACCGGCCCCCGGCCGCCGCGCATCCGCCGAGACGGGACGCTCGAGGACCCCAACACCGGCGAGACCGTCTCTCCCAAGACCGAAGAGGCCGTGTCGTGAACGCCCGCGTGCCGCCCTCTCCGCTCGACGTCGCCCGCCAGCACTGGGGCGACCCGCTGCCCGACTGGATCGAGGCGCTGGCCCGCGAGTGCGCCGCCGCCAGCCAGCGCATGGTCGGCGACCGCCTGAAGCGCTCGCCGAGCCTGGTGAGCCGGGTGCTGCGCAACAGCTACCCCGGCGACCTGGCGGCCGTCGAGGAGGCCGTCCGCGGCGCCTTCATGGGCGACGCCGTGAACTGCCCGACCCTGGGCTGGCTGCCCACGGACGAGTGCCAGCTCTGGCGCAAGCGCTCGACCAAGTTCGCCTCCGTCAACCCGACGTGGGTGCGGATGAACCGCGCCTGCAATCGCTGCCCCCGCAACAAGACCCCCGACCGCAAGGAGACCTGACATGGCCCCCGAACCCACCGCCGCTGCCATCGCGACGCCCCCCGCCGAGATCCCCGACGGCCGCGTGCGCGTCGGCGCGGACGAGTACCTGCCCGATGCGAAGGGCAAGCTCGTCCCGGTCTCGCTGATCAAGCCGCAGGACCTGCTCGAGGACGAGACGGTCCGCAAGGTGATGGGCTATGCCGTGGCCCTCTCCGAACAGGTCGCCCGCTTCAAGGCCCACACGTTCGAGGACCTCGGCGACTTCGAGGCGCTGCTGGCGCAGGAGTACGAGGCGACCAAGGGCGGCGCGAAGGGCAACAAGACCTTCATGACCCACGACGGGCTGATGAAGGTGGTGGTCCAGGTCGCCGACCGGATCGACTTCGGCCCCCAGCTGCAGATCGCCAAGGAGTTGGTCGACGAGTGCCTCAACGAGTGGGCGGCCGACGCCCGCGATGAGATCCGCGCCATCGTCACCCGCGCCTTCAACACCGACAAGGCGGGCCAGATCAACCGCGCCGAGATCTTCATGCTCCTGCGCCTGGACATCCAGGACGAGCGCTGGCTCTCGGCCATGGTGGCGATCCGCGACGCGATGCGGGTGGTCGGCTCGAAGACCTACGTGCGCTGCTACCGCCGCGAGAGCCGCGAGGGCGAGTGGCAGGCCGTGACCATCGACCTGGCGAAGGCCTGAGCCGATGAGCGCGGTGAAGTCCATCTACGCGGGGATCCGGGCGCTCGGCATCGCCGAGGAGGACGATCGCCGCGCCCTCTACGAGCGTGTGACCGGCAAGCGCCGGCTCCGCGACATGACCCCTTCGGAGAAGTCCGACGTGGTCGCCGAACTGCGCCGGATGGGGTTCCGCCCCGCCGGCGGCCGGAAGCGCCTGGAAGGGCCCTACGCGCCCAAGCTGCAGGCGCTGTGGATCGCGGCCTGGAACCTCGGCCTGGTGCGCAGCCGCGAGGACGCCGCCCTGCTGGCCTTCGTGAAGCGCCAGGCTCGCGTCGACCACACCCGCTTCCTGATCGACGCCACCGCGGCCGCACGCGCGATCGAGGGCCTGAAGGCCTGGATCGCCCGCGACGGCGGGGTCCGCTGGGACGACGGGACCAGCTGCCCGCACTGGCTGAAGGACCACGGGGCGAAGATCGCCGTCGCGCAGTGGTATCGCCTGCGGCCCGAGTGGAAGGGCCCCATGCCCTCCCCCGAGTTCGAGGCCGCCCTCTTCGAGATCACCGGGCCGCGCAGCGGCCTGCACGCCCTGCGCCGGCTCGACTGGCGCGCGGTGAACAACGCCTGGGGCGCCCGCATCCGCGCGGGCGCAGGCGCGGCGCAGGAGGGCTGAGCCATGTGCGACCGAGACTTCCGCCCCGGGTGGTGGGTGATCCCCACGCTCGCCATCGAGGCCGCTGTGGTCGCCGTCGCGATGGTCGGCTGCGCCGTCAAGCCGGCGAAGGCCCAGGCGACCGTCGTCTGCGGCGAGTACGTCGCCATGGCCGCCGCGCTGCGCGCGCACGGCGAGGCGCCCGTGTTCCGCGGGCTCGACGTCCGCGGCTTCGTGGCCGAGGCCTGGGCCAGTCCGGGCGGCCGCTGGACCTGGCTGTCCGCTGCCCCGGACGGCCGCGCCTGCCTGGTCGCCGCCGGCGAGGCGGGCGGACCCATCGCCCTCGAGCCCGAGGAGCGCCAGGGATGACCCAGCTGACCCCCGCCCAGCGCGAGGACGCGATCCGCGTCATCCTCTACGCCCACGCCATCTACACCCACTGCATGGCCCAGCCCGTCGGCGCCCTCGCCCGCGCCGAGGCCCATGCCGCGGCCGAGCCCGCCCACCTCGACCTTCAGAGCGATGGTCAAGACGAGCGTTCCGCCCAAGTTCACGGCCGTTGAAACCCCGATGAACTGGCCCTTCGATCCCCTCGTCCCGATGAAGTACGGGGCCATCCTGGCGGACCCGCCGTGGCCCTACGAGATGCGCTCGGCGGCCGGCCACGGCCGCTCCCCCGAGGCGCATTACGAGACGATGCCGATCGAAGAGATCAAGGCGCTGCCGGTGCATCGCCTGGCGGGGCCGGACTGCCTGCTGTTCCTGTGGTCGACCTGGCCGCACCTGTCGTTGGCGCTGGAGGTGATCGAGGCCTGGGGCTTCGTCTACAAGACCGGCGGCGCCTGGACGAAGCGGGCGAAGAACGGGCGCGTCGCCATCGGGACAGGCTACCTGCTGCGCAGCTCGACGGAGCCCTTCCTCGTCGCGAGCCTCGGCTCGCCGGAGATCCGCGACCGCGCGGTGCGCAACCACATCGACGCCCTTCGCCGAGAGCACTCCCGCAAGCCGCCCGAGGCGCGCGCGATGCTGCGCCGGCTGCTGCCCCACGCCTGGGCCTGCGAGCTGTTCGCCACGGAGCCCTGGGCCGAGGGCGAGATCTGGGCCCCGAAGGCCCACGTGTTCCGGGAGGCGGCCGATGGCTGAGGTCCCCGCGGGCACTCCATCAGCGGTCGCCCCATACGTGCAGGTGCTGGGCGTCGACCTGACCGTCGAGGTGCTTCTCGCGCTCGGCGGCTCCGAGGTCTACCTCTCGCCCAGCTCCAACGGGTCCTCTCGGCTCGCCCGGATCGTCGGCCGAGAGAAGGCGGCGGAGCTGGCGGCGACGCTCGGCTCCGATCGCCAGCGGCGGATCCCGACCGCGAAGGCCTGGCTCGCCGAGCGCCTCGCCGAACAGGGATTGCCCAAGGCGGAGATCGCCCGCAGACTGCACGTCACCGACGTCTCGGTCCGCGGCTGGCTCGACCGCGCCGCTCGTCGCGCCGCCGGAGATCCCCGCCAGCCCCGCCTGATCTGAGGCTCATCCGCAAACCCTTGCGGATGATGCTGCGGCGCCGGCATCGCCATACTGACCCCCGAATTTCGAGATCGCATCGGACGGGGGCGACATGCACACGAGCGCCGAAGGGGTGACCTTCCTGGAACGGCACGAGGGCGTCGTCCTCAAGGCCTATCGCGACGTCGTCGGCGTCTTGACCATCGGCCCGGGCCTGACGAAGGCCTCCGGGGTGGTCGATCCGAAGCCCGGCATGGTGATCACCGCCGAGGAATCGGCGCGCCTCACCGCCCTGGCGCTGGCGCGGAACTACGAGCCCGCGGTGCTGGCCGAGATGCCCATGGCGAACCAGCACGAGTTCGATGCCGGCGTCAGCTTCCACTGGAACACCGGCGCCATCGCGAAGGCCTCCTGGGTCGACGCCTGGGTTCTCGGCGAATGGGACCTAGTCCGCGAGAAGATGCTTCTCTGGATCAATGGCGGCGGCAGGGTGCTGCCCGGCTTGCAGCGTCGCCGCGAGGAGGAGTACTCGCTGCTGCGCTTCGGCGTGTACCACGGCAAACCTCCCGTGCCGCATCCGGCTTCGCTCGTCGCCCGCGAGGTGGTGCCGCTCGGCCCGGACGAGGTGGCCGCCCTGCGCGAGGCGCTCTCGTCGCTGGGCTACGATCCGGGCGAGGGGCTCTCGGGCGTCTCGGTGGAGGCGGTGCGCGCCTTCCAGGCCGACCATGACCTGACCGTCGACGGCATCATCGGGCGCGCCACGCTCTCCACCGTCCAGCGCATGATCGACGCCCGCCGGAAGGTCGCGACCGCCGCGGTCGCCGGCGGCGGCGCCGGGACCACCGCGCCGATCGCCGCCGAGACCGCCGCGGCGGCGGCCGACTTCCCCGCCTGGGCCGAATGGGTCGCCTGGGCGGTCGTGGCGCTCGCCGTCGCCCGCCTCGCCTGGTTGGCCTGGAGCTACCGCGACGCGCTCGCCGCGCGGGTCCAGGGCAAGGCTCCCGGCGTCGCCGCCCGCCTGCGGAGGATCTGATCATGCTGCCCGTCATCGCCCCGCTGCTCGCCACCGTCGCCGCTCAGGTCGGTGCGCCCCTGATCGAGCGGGTGCTCGCCGGGCGGATCGGAGCCGAGAACGCCGGCCTCGTCTCCGGCGTCGTCAGCTCCATCGCGACCCATGCCGGCGTGAAGCCGGAGGCGCTGCCCGACCTGCAGCGCGATGCGCCGGACAAGCTCGAGGCCGCTGTCGCCGCGGCCGAGCGCGAGGCGCCCGAGCTGATCGCCCTGTACGCGGCGGAGCTGGAGTCGAAGACCACCCTGCTGCTCGCCGAGATGAGGGAGCCGCGCTGGACCTGGGCGTGGCGGCCGCTGGGCATGTACGGGATCGGCGCGCTCTGGTTCTGGAACGTGATCGTGCTCCACGTCCTGAACGCGATCTTCAAGATCGCCCTGCCGCAGATGCCGCTGGGCGAGCTGTTCAACCTCACCGCGCTGTTCCTCGGCCTCTACATGGGCGGGCACACCGTCAAGGACGCGGTCGGCAAGGTCGCCTCGCGGTTCGGGAGGCCCGCGTGACGGCCGCCTCTCCCGAGATCGCGAGCATCATCGTCTGGGCAGCGGGCGTCTCCAACCTCGTCGCGCTGGGGACCACGGTCTGGAACATCGTCTCCTCCGGCGCGCGGACCAACGCAAAGACGCTGGAGGAGCACGCGCGTCGCCTGGACCTGGTCGAGCGCGAGATTGAGCTGGTCAAGGCGAAGCTCGACCGCGGCCCGACGCCCGAGGCGATGCAGCAGATCTTCGTCACGCTGGCGCGGATGGAAGGTCAGATGGAGGTCTTCAACGAACGCCTCATGCCGGTGAAGGCCATCGCCGAGCGCCTGCAGGAGCAGGCCCTTTCGGAGGGCAAGCGCTGATGGACATGCAGACCCTGATCCGCGAGGACGCCCGCCTGGTGATCCTGAAGGCGCTGGCCGAGCAGGTCGACGAGTCGCTGAACTCCGGCATCCTGGTCGAGCATCTGCGCCTGTTCGGCATCCGCAAGGATCGCGGCTGGGTTCACGACGAGCTGGCCTGGCTCGCCGAGCGCGGCGCCGTTACCGTCATGGAGGCCGGCACGGTCCAGGTCGCCACCCTGACCGACAAGGGCCACCGGCACCTGCAGCGCGAGATCGCCATCGAGGGCGTGAAGCGTCCCTCGCGCCCGGGCGCCTGACATGGCGCGCAGCGCGCGGTCCCGCGGCCGGGGGCGCCTCTCCAAGATCGACCTGATGCCGCCCGAGGCGGACGGCATCATCTCCTGGGCGGCCCAGGAACTGGCGAAGCGCGAGCGCACCCAGACGGAGATCTACGCCGAGTTCGTCGAGAAGTGCCGCGAGCTGGAGGCCGAGTACCGCGGCGAAATCCAGATCGACGAGCCATCCTTCAAGGGGTTCAACCGCTACTCCACCCAGCTCGCCCGGATGATCCGGCAGCAGGAGCGCACCCGCGAGATCGTCGCGGCACTGGCCGACCGCTACAACGCGAAGGACTCGGACGATCTGACCATCATGGCGGGCGAGGCGATCAAGAGCCTCGTGTTCAACATGCTGGGCGACGCGGACGGGTCGATGGCCCCGCAGGAGGCCATGTTCCTCGCCTCCGCCTTCAAGTCGGCCGTGCAGGCGCAGAGCGTCAGCTCCCAGCGCCGCGCGAAGCTGGAGAAGGAGTTCGCGGGCAAGCTCGACCAGGCCGTCGAAACCGTCGCCCGCGCCAAGGGCCTCACCGCCGAGACCGCCGAGGCGATCAAAGCCCAGATCCTCGGGGTGGCGACGTGACCGTCTTCCGCGCCGTCTCGCCCGATCCGCGCCCCTGGCATGGCGCCTCCCGCGCCACGCCCGAGGACGCTCGCCTGGAGGCCGTGCGCCGCGCCGCCGGCTACGCCTGCAGCAACGACGAGCTGCGCGCCCAGATCTGGCGCTCGCTCGCCCGTGCCGGTTGGCGGATCGAGGAGGTGAACGCCTCGGGGCGCCATGTTCGATGGGATGAGGATGACGCCCGGTCCGGGTACGTGAGGGCGCGGCCGATATCGCCGGGGCGGGCAGCCGGCCGCGAGACCGGGCGTCCCGTTCATCCTGCGTCGTTCTCTGAGTCGGGGCAATCTCGATGAACGCGCCCATCTCCAGGGAGGACTGGGAGCGCCAGCGGCGCGAAGCGACCGAGGCGATGCCCAGCCTCGTCGCCGAGGTCGGCCTGCCGAAAGTGCTCCTGGCCTATCAGGCGAAGACCGTCCATCTCCTGGACACCGCCGCCCACCGCGTCCTGGTCATCGAGAAGAGCCGTCGGGTCGGCGTGACCTGGGCGCTGGCGGCCTACGCCGTCCTGCGCGCCGGGCGCGAGAAGCCCGCCGGCGGCATGGACGCCATGTACATCTCCTACTCCCAGGAGATGACCCGCGAGTTCGTAGACGCCTGCGCCATGTGGGCCCGGGCCTTCGCCATGGCCTCGTTCGAGACCGAGGACTTCCTGTTCCCGGACGGCGACGCCGAGGGCGACCGCTCGATCCAGGCCTTCCGCATCCGCTTCGCCTCGGGCTTCGAAATCATCGCCCTCTCGTCCGCCCCGCGCTCGCTGCGCGGCAAGCAGGGCGTGGTGATCATCGACGAGGCGGCCTTCGTCGAGAGCCTGCCCGAGCTGCTGAAGGCCGCCCTCGCCTTCCTGATGTGGGGCGGCCAGGTGGTGGTGTGCTCCACCCACAACGGCGCGGAGAACCCGTTCAACGAGCTGGTCCAGGACGTGCTCTCGGGGCGCAAGCCCTACGCCCACGAGCGCATCGACCTCGACCAGGCGCTGCGCGACGGGCTCTACCAGCGCATCTGCCTGGTCACCGGGACCGAATGGTCGCCAGAGGCGGAGGCCGACTGGCGCCAGGACATCATCGACTTCTACGCCGAGGGCGCGGACGAGGAGCTGTTCTGCATCCCCTCCATGGGCTCGGGCGCCTGGCTGCCCGCGCCCTTGATCGAGGCGCGCATGACGGCCGAAGCCCCGGTCCTGCGCCTGGAGTTGCCGGCGAACTTCCTGCAGCTGCCCACCGTCGAGCGGCTGTCGCTCCTGACCCCGTTCATGGAGGAGCTGGAGACGGCGCTCGCGGCGCTCGACCTGTCGCCGCGGTTCGCCTTCGGCTTCGACTTCGGCCGCGTCGCCGACCTGACCGTCGCCGTGCTGCTGGCGATCGAGCAGAACCTGCGCCGGCGCGAGGCGCTCTCGATCGAGCTGCGCGGCGTCCCGGGCCACGAGCAGAAGGCGATCGTGCGCATGGTGCTGGAGCATGTCCGCGCCCGCCTGCTCGGCGCCGCCTTCGACGCCACCGGCATGGGCTGGACGGTCGCCGAGGACATGGGCCGCCTCTTCGGGCTGCGCGAGGGCGAGGAGGGCTCCGGCCTGGTGATGGCGATCAAGTTCACCGAGGACTGGTATCGCCAGCATATGCCGCCCGTGAAGGCGGCGTTCGAGGACGACATGATCGCCCTCTCGCCGGACGAGCATCACCTCTCCGACCTTCGGACCGTGAAGCTGATCCGCGGCGTGCCGCGGGTGCCGCCGACTCGAGAGGGCGAGAAGGGCAAGAAGCGCCACGGCGACTACGCCATCGGCCTCGCGCTTGCCCACTTCGCCAGCCGCCAGCGCTGGGTCGAGTACGGCTACACGCCCGTCGGCCGCTCCCCGGACCGGAGCCGCGGCGAGATGCACGATCTGCCCGACGAGCGCGGCCCCGGCCGCAGCTGGTGGAAGCCGCCGCTGGGCGGCGGTCTCAGAGGAGGCTTCTGACGCCCGCCGCACCGCCGCCCCCGAACGTGGTGCGGGTCTAGTTCAAGCCGCATGGCTATGCTGGGCATGAGGAATCTCTGATCCAGCTATGAAACCGGAGGACAGCATGAAGACGCTGCAGGATGACCAGGCCGCTGTACTGGCGGCGCTCCTGGACCGGATCGAACTCGAGTACTCGGCCGTCCTCCGCCTCATGGAGCGATCGCTCGAGCGAGAGTACGGCTTGGTCGATGTGGCCAGCACGCTCCGTCAGGCGCGTGCGGCGCTGGAGTGAAGGAAGCAGCCATGGCCCGCCCCCCCGTCCTGCTCGATGCCTACGGCAGTCCGGTGCAGCGCCCCGTCCTGACGCAGGAGGTGGCCGCGGCCACCATCGGCGGCGTGCGCCAGCCGATCTCCGGCTATCCGGCCGACGGGCTGAACCCGGTCCGGCTGGCGAGCATCCTTCGCGAGGCCGACCAGGGCGACCCGGTGCGCTACCTGGAGCTGGCCGAGACGATCGAGGAGCGCGACCCGCACTACCTCGGGGTGCTCGGCACGCGCAGGCGCTCGGTGAGCCAGATCGACATCACCGTCGAGCCGGGCTCCGACGACGCCCGCGACATCGAGATCGCCGACATGGTCCGCGACTGGCTCGACCGCGACGAGCTGGCCGACGAACTCTTCGACATTCTCGACGCGCTGGGGAAGGGCTACAGCTTCACCGAGATCATCTGGGACACCTCCGAGGGCCACTGGCGCCCCGCCCGGCTGGAGCGGCGCGATCCGCGCTGGTTCCGCTTCGAGCGCCGGGACCTCGCCACCCCGGTGATGCTGGAGGAGGGCGGCCGGGAGGTCCCGCTGCCGCCCTTCAAGTTCATCTTCGCTACGATGAAGGCGAAGAGCGGCCTGGTCCTGCGCTCCGGCCTGGCGCGGGTGGCCGCCTGGGGCTGGATGTTCAAGGCCTACACCCAGCGGGACTGGGCGATCTTCACGCAGACCTATGGCCAGCCGCTGCGGATCGGCAAGTTCGGGGCCGGCGCGACCGAGGGCGACAAGGACACCCTGTTCCGGGCCGTGGCGAACATCGCCGGCGACTGCGCGGCCATCGTGCCCGAGAGCATGACCATCGACTTCATCGAGTCGAAGAACGTCGGGCCGGGCTCCGAGCTGTACCTGCAGCGTTCGGACTGGCTCGATCGGCAGATCTCGAAGGCGGTGCTGGGCCAGACCACCACCACCGACGCGGTCTCCGGCGGGCACGCCGTCTCGAAGGAGCACCGCCTCGTCCAGGAGGACATCGAGCGCGCCGACGCGCGGGTCCTGCAGGGCATCCTGAACCGCGACCTGATCCGGCCGTGGGTGGATCTGGAGTACGGGCCGCAGGCGCGCTACCCGCGGCTGCGCATCGCCCGGCCGGAGGCCGAGGACCTCAAGCAGCTGGCCGAGTCGCTGAACATCCTGGTGCCGCTCGGCGTGCGCGTGTCGATGAGCGAGGTGCGCGACCGCTTCGGCCTCGCCGACCCCGGGCCGGACGACGAGATCCTCGTGCCCAGGGCGGCTCCGGCCCCGCCGGCCGCGCCTGCGCCGGGCGCCCCGGGTCAGGATGGGCCCATGAAAGCCGTCTCGGCCGAAATTAAAGGGGGTGCGGCCGATCCGGGTACCGAAGCGCCCCAGATGGAAGACGGCGCTCCTGGGGCCGTTTTTGGGGGGGTCTCGCCGGAGGCGCTCCTGGCCGACCGTCTCGCGGTCGAGGCGCAGCCCGCCATGGGCGAGATGATGGCCCGGATCGAGGCGATGGTCGAGGCCGCGCAGGACATGGACGAGCTGCGCGAGATGTTCCTCGCCGCCTTCCCGAAGCTCGACGCCTCGGGCCTGGCGAACGCGCTGGCGCTCGGCCTGCTCGCCGCCCAGGGCGCGGGGCGCGCCGAGGTGGTGGGCGAGGATGGTTAACGCCGCCGGCGTCCTGCGGCAGCCGTTCAAGGAACAGGTCGCCGCCTACCGCCTCCGCCTCGGCGAGCTGGTCCCGACGGCGCGCTGGGACGACATCGAGCGCGAGGCCCACGACCGGGCCTTCATGGTCGCCGGCGCGGCGAAGGCGGACCTGCTCGCCGACCTCGCCGCGGCGGTCGACCGGGCGGTGACCGAAGGGACCGGGATCGAGGCGTTCCGGAAGGACTTCCGCGCCATCGTCGAGCGTCGAGGCTGGCACGGCTGGACCGGCGAGGGGACGGCGGCGGGCGAGGCCTGGCGCACGCGGACCATCTACAAGACCAACATGCTGACCAGCTACGCCGCGGGCCGTCACGCCCAGCTGCGCGCCGGCGGCTTCGACTTCTGGGTCTACCGCCACTCGGGCGCCGAGCACCCGCGGCTCGACCACCTGTCCTGGAACGGGCTGGTGCTGGAGGCGGACCATCCGTTCTGGGCCCAGCACTACCCGCCCAACGGCTGGGGCTGCGGCTGCAAGGTCCGGGGCGCCCATTCCCGCCGCGGCGCGCGGCGGGTGGGCGGCGATCCCGACAAGGCGCTGCCCGAGGGCTGGGACGCGATCGACCCGAAGACCGGCGCGCCGAAGGGGCTGGGCAAGGGCTGGGACTATGCGCCGGGCGCCTCGGTCCAGGCGGAGATCCGCGCCTCGGCCGAGAAGGTGGTCCGCTGGCCCTACGAGATCGGCAAGGCCTACATGACCTCCCTGCCGCCGGCGCAGGCCGACGCGCTCTCCCAGGCCTACCGCCGCCTTCCCTCTCTCGCCGACGACCTGCGCCGCTATGCCGAGCGCGCGTTGGGCGAGCGGAACGGCGCGCCGATCGCCGGGCCGGTCCTGCAGGAGAAGACCCGGACGCTCGGCCTGCTCACGTCGGACCAGCAGACCGAGGTCGGCGCGATCCTCGGCGACGTGGCGGGGTTCGACTTCGTGATGACGTCCCCTGCGGTCGAGCACATCCGCGCCCGCCATGGCGATCCGGAGACCGAGCGTCGCCGCGGGCAGATCGCGATCGGTCCCGCCGACTACCGGCTCCTGCCGCTGCTTCTGGCAGGGTGGGACGAATTGAAGGCGGGAGAGGAGCCCGAGCGGATCCAGGTGAGCAGGACGATCGGCGGAGAGCGGGTCCACGCGATCTTCGAGCGCCGCGCCAATCGGCGGCTGCTGGCGCTGATCACCATGTGGCGGGTGAAGGTTGGAGGGGCCCCCAGGAGCCAACGCCCTTAGCACGACCGGGTGTTCAATCCGGTCTCCCGATGCGCCCCGCATGAATATAGGCGCCTCGCCGCCTGATGTCGACGGCGCCCCCTGACAGGAGATCTCCGATGCTGCGGGTTCAGCTCGACGCCGATGCGGCCTTCGCCGCCCTCGACCGCCTGGCGGGCGCGCTCGACGACATGACGCCGGTGATGGCCGAGATCGGCGAGCAGCTGCAGGAGACGACGGAGGCGCGGTTCGACCAGGGCGCGGATCCCGAGGGCCATCCCTGGGCGCCGAAGTCGCAGACGACGATCGACGCCTACGTGCGGCGCGGCAAGCCCGCCGACCGCCGGCCGCTCTGGGGGCCCGGCGAGGGCATCCGGCTGGCGCGGAGCTTCCATTCCGTGTTCGGCCCGAGCTTCGTGGAGATCGGCACCAACGCCATCCAGTCGGCGGTGATGCAGTTCGGCGCGAAGAAGGGCGCCTTCGGCAAGACGAAGCGCGGCTCGTCGATCCCCTGGGGCGACATCCCGGCCCGCCCGTTCCTCGGCCTCTCCGAGCTGGACCGGCAGAACATCGCTGACACGGTCGAAGAGTGGCTGGAGCGCGTGGCCGAGCGCGGGCGTTGACCGCCCGCCGCGGGCGCCGCAGGCTCGGGAGGTAGCCGCGGTTCAGGCCCGCCGAACCCGGCGTTCAAGCCCCTTTCAAGCCAGCTTCCATGACCCATCCGCAAGCGCTTGCGGATGATGCCGGCGCGCGAAATCCGCGATGATTCGCCCATGCCGACGCACACCCATATCGCCATGATGGCCCAGCAGCCGCTCCCCGCGTCCGCGGAGGGCGGCGACGCGCCGGAGTGGATCCACCTGCTGCCTGCGCCGGCGGACGGTCTGCTGCAGACCGCCGACAACCGCGGCCCCTATCGGCTGGAGCGCGCCGAGCTGCAGGCGATCATCGACCGCAGCTTCGAGCGCGCTCCCCAGATCGAGATCGACATCAACCACGCCACCTACCTGGCCGCGAAGAACGGCGGCCGGTCGGACGCGGTCGGCTGGATCGTCGAGATGCAGGCCCGCGAGGACGGGATCTGGGGCCGCGTCGACTGGACCCCCGAGGGCCGCCGCCTGGTCGCCGATCGCGCCTATCGCGCGATCTCGCCGGTGCTGATGGCCGATCGCTCCAAGACCGTCGCCTCGATCGCCAACGCGAGCCTGGTGAACCGACCCAACCTGCGCGGGCTGGCCGCGCTCAATTCCGAGGAGGCCCTCATGGACGAGGTGCTCGCCAAGCTGAAGAAGATGCTCGGCCTCGCCGAGGATGCGGAGACGGAGGAGATCTACCGCTCGCTGAGCGCCGTGATCGACGCCGCCGCCGCCGAGAAGGCGAAGGCCGCGACCTCGGCCGAGCTGCAGTCGCAGCTGGGCGAGATCGGCGTCGTCCTGGGCCTGCCCAAGGACGCCGCGCCCAAGGACGTGCTGGCGGCGGCGAAGACCGCCAAGGCCGGCGGCGGCAAGGAGGGCGAGCTGATCGCCGCGCTCCAGTCCGAGCTGACCGAGATGGCCTCCGAGCTGGAGACCCTGAAGAGCGACGGCGCCAAGGCCCGGGCCGAGACCTTCGTCGACGGCGCGATCCGCGACGGCCGTCACGGCGTGGCGCCCAAGCGCGAGCTTTACGTCTCCATGCACATGGAGAACCCCGCCCGCACCGAGGAGCTGGTCGCCGGTCTGCCCAAGATCCGCGCCGGCGCCATCGTGCCCGCCGATCCGCCGTCGAAGGACGGCGAGATCCACCTCAACGCCGAGCAGGCGGACGCCGCCCGCCTTCTGGGCATCCCCCGCGACGACTACGCGAAGACGCTCGCCGCCGAGCGCCAGGCGCGTGACAGCCAGGAGCAGACCCGATGACCGCGCTCACCGAGGGCCGCAACACGCCCCAGCGGCTGCCCGGCGATCGCGCCGGCCCGGTCGCCGCCAGCGTCCTGATCCACGCCGGAGCGCTCGTGATGCGCAACGCCGCCGGCTATCTGACCAAGGGCGCCACCGCCACCGGCTCCGTCGGGGTCGGTCGCGCCGAGGCGCGGGTCGACAACTCGTCCGGCTCGGCGGGCGACGCGACGCTGACCTTCCGGCCGGGCGTCTTCCGCTTCGCCAACTCGGCTTCCACCGACGAAATCACGATCGCCGAGGTCGGCGACGTCTGCTTCGTCGTGGACGACCAGACCGTCGCCAAGACGAACGGTTCGTCGAGCCGCTCGCCCGCCGGGATCGTCGAGGACGTCGACGCCCTGGGCGTCTGGGTCCGCCTGGACGAGGCCCTCACCAAGACCGCGGCCGCCTAAGGAGTCGCCCAGATGCTCATCACCAACGCCAACCTCGAAGCGCTGCGCGTCGGCTTCAAGACGGCCTTCCAGGCCGGCCTGGGCATGGCCCCGCAGATGCGCGAGCGCATCTCCACCCGGATCGACTCCACCCACATGGAGGAGAAGTACGGCTGGCTCGGCGAGCTGCCCGACGTCCGGGAGTGGGTCGGCGAGCGCGTGGTCCACAGCCTGAAGGAGCACGACTACGCGATCCGCGAGAAGCCCTGGGAACTGACGCTCGGCGTCCCCCGCCGGAACATCGAAACCGACAACCTCGGGACCTTCAACGCCCGCTTCACGGCGTTCGGCCGCAGCACCGGGTCGAAGTGGGAGACGCTGGTCTGGGGCGCGCTGAAGGCGGGCTTCACCACCGAGTGCTACGATGGCCAGTTCTACTTCGACACCGACCACCCGGTGATCGCCGAGGACGGCTCGATGACCACCGTCTCGAACTCGGGCGGCGGCTCCGGCACGAACTGGTTCCTGATCGACACGAACCACTTCCTGCTGCCTGTGATCCACCAGGTGGGCAAGGACTTCAACTTCGTCGCCAAGGACAACCCGACCGACGAGAACGTCTTCAATCGGGCCGAGTTCGTCTACGGCGCCGAGGGCTACGCGAACGTGGGCTACAGCCTCTGGCAGATCGCCTACGGCTCCAAGCAGACGCTGGACGCCTCGGCCTATGCCACCGCCCGCGCGGCGATGACCGGCATGAAGGGCGACTACGGCCGCCCGCTGGGCCTGATGCCCAACCTCCTGGCGGTGCCGCCCGCCCTGGAGAGCGCCGGCCGCAAGATCCTGAACTCCGAGTACGGGACCGGCGGCGTCACCAACGAGTGGAAGGGGACCGCCGAGCTGCTCGTCGTGCCCTGGCTCGCCTGACCGAGGGCCCGGACATGACGCGCAAGACCAATACCAAGGGGCGGGCCGCGGACGAGGAGGCGAAGACCTCCGCTGCGGCCGAGAAGCCCGAGCAGGAGCCGGCGACGAAGCCGGCCACGGCGGAGGCGACCGAGACCGTCTCCGCCACCCATTCCGAGGGGCAGGCCGAGGACCAGGGGGCGCAGACCTCCGCCTCGGCCGAGGGAGGGACGCAGGCGCCGGAGGCCGATGCGGCGCCGGCGGCCTCGGGGGAGGACGGAGGCGCTCCCGAGCCTGCCATCCAGGACGACGAGCCCTCCGGCCTGGAGGTGGTCGTGGTCGGCCCGAAGCGGGGCCGCTGGCGGGCCGGTCGCCACTTCGGCGCCGAGCCGGTCCGCATCCCGGAGGAGGAGCTGAGCGAGGACGACAAGGCCGCGCTGCTCGCCGACCCCGTCCTGATCGTGTCCGTCGCGGAGGTCTCTCGCCGCCCGTGACGTCCGGCCGACGGATGCGTCCCGGCGGTCTCGGCCCGGCGTAGGGGCCCTCCCGGCGGCGACGCTCGTCGCCGCCGGGGTTCACCCGAGGAAGAGAGCCCCATGGCCGACCATGTCCCCAGCGAGAGCGACCAGCGCACCGAGAACAGCGGCGTGCGCCATGCCTACCGCGTCCTGACCGAGGCCGAGAAGGCGCAGATGGTCGAGGTGAAGGATCTCGGCGCGGCCTTCATCGCCAAGCTCCACGAGATCGGCGGCACCGACCCGGCCGGCGATCGCTTCGCCAGCCGCGACCTGGCGCTCGCCAACACTCACGCCGAGGACGCCGTCATGCGCGCCGTCCGCCACATCACCGCCTGAGCCGCCGCCATGTCCTACGCCACCCTCCAGCAGCTGACCGACCGCTACGGCGAGCGCATGCTCGTGATGCTGACGGACCGCGGCGAGACCGCCACCCGCCAGATCGACGGCGACACGGTCGACCGCGCCCTGGCGGACGCCGACGCGCTGATCGACGGCTACCTGGCCGGCCGCTACGCGCTGCCGCTCGCCGAGACGCCGCCGTTGATCGTCGACCTCGCCCAGCGGATCGCGATCTGGAACCTCCACACCTCGGCCGCCGACGAGAAGATCGAGGCCGACTACAAGGACGCCCGCGCCACCCTGAAGGACATCGCCTCGGGCGCCGCGCGCCTGCCCGTCGCCGGCGTCGAGCCGCCCAGCTCGGGCGCCTCGGGCGTGCGGATCACGGACCGCGAGCGGCCGATGACCGAGGCGAACATGAAGGGCTGGATCTGATGATCGCGGAGCTGAAGGCCCGGCTCGAGGCGCAGGTTCCGCGCCTGGCGGGGCGCATCGAGGGCGCGGCCGATCTCTCCGAGCTGAGCCGCAAGGGCGCCTGGCCCCAGCACACCCCGGCCGCGCATGTGATCCCCCTCGGCCTGCAGGGCCGCGGGGCGCATGCCGCCGTCGGCCTCTTCACCCAGGTGCTGCACGAGATGGTCGCCGTGGTGCTGACCCTGCGGACCTACGACCGCACCGCCGGCGACGACCTGCCCGAGCTGGACGAGCTGATCCAGGCCGTCCTGGTCGCCGTCGCCGGCTGGGGCCCCGACGAGGCCATGGGCGTCTTCGAGCTGGCCCGCGGCTCCCTCCTGCACAACCGCGACGGCGTGCTCGTCTACCAGCTCGACTTCGTGATCGCCGACCAGCTGAGGATCCCCGCATGAGCAAGACGCCCCGCAAGCCCGCCAAGCCCGCGCCGCGGCCGGCGCTGCCCTCGGGCGGCGGGAGCTGGACCCGCACCCCCGACGGAGGGCTGAAGCCCGCCGCCGCCCCGGCCGCCCCCGCGCCCACCCCGAACCCCGCGCCCGCCGAGCCGGCCGGCGAGACGGAGGACTGAGCCATGGCCCTCTATTGGCGCCGCCAGACGATCCTCGCGAAGATCGAGACCACCTACGGCACGGACGCGAGCCCGGTCGCCGCCAACGGCATCCAGGCCTCCGAGGTCCGCTTCGCCCCCATGGAGGGGCAGGACGTCGACCGTGGCCTGGAGATCCCGTGGATGGGCCACCAGGGCACGCTGTCGGCGGGCCTGCACGCGACCCTGTCCTTCAACGTCGAGCTGCAGGGCTCCGGCACGGCCGGGACCGCCCCGGCCTGGGGGCCGCTGCTGCGCGCCTGCGCCGTCGCGGAGACGGTCGATGCCGGCGTCTCGGTCACCTACAACCCGGTCACCGACGGGCACGAGTCGGCGACGATCTACTTCGCGATCGACAGCACCCGCTACGTGCTGAAGGGCGCCCGCGGCACCTGCCGGATCGGCGTGACCGCCCAGGGCATCCCGGTCCTGCAGTTCGCCTTCACCGGCCTCTTCTCCCAGCCCACCGAGGAGACCCGGGTCACGCCGGTGCTGACCGGCTTCAAGAAGCCGCAGATTGCCACCAGCGCCAACACCCCGACCTTCACCATCAACGGCGACGACTACGTGCTGCGCTCCCTCCAGCTCGACCTCGCCAACCAGGTCGAGCAGCGGCTGCTGATCGGCTCCGAGGCGATCGTCATCGTCGACCGCGCCGACATGATCGAGGCGACGATCGAGGCCGTGCCGATGACCACGCTCAACCCCTTCGCCCTCGCCGCCGCGGGCACGGCGATCGAGGTGGAGCTGGTTCACGGGAACGCCGCCGGCTCGATCGCCACCCTAAACGTCCCGGCCGCGCAGATGCAGCGGCCGGCCGGCATCGAGAACCAGCAGAAGATCGTCGAGTGGCCCCTGCGCCTGGCTCCGCAGCCCGTCTCAGGCAACGACCAGTGGACCCTCGTCCTGACCTGAACCGGAGACGCACCGATGCTGAAATTCATCCGCGAGCCGCGCTTCGCGCACGTCGTGACGGTCAAGGCCGCCTCCGGCGACGAGCCGGCCCAGACCATCCGCACCGTTTATCGCGGCCTCCACGACGACGAGGCCCGCACCTTCGACCTCACGTCGGCCGAGGGCGAGAAGGCCTTTCTCCGCGCCGTAGTGGCCGAGGTCCACGACATCCAGGACGAGGACGGCGAGGAGCTGCGCTCGTCGCCCGAGCTGATCGAGGCGCTGCTGGGCTGGGGCTACATCCGCTACGCGCTGGTGAACGGGTACTTCGAGGCGCAGCTCAAGGCCCGCCTGGGAAACTGAAGGCCGCCGGTCGCGCCTGGGCGACCGGCCGGCTCGGCGACGACGGGCGGGACGAGGCCGCCCGCACGGCCGCCCTCTGGGGCCTGGAGTTGCCGGAAGACGCCTTCGACCCCGATCCCGACGACGGGATCTGGGCGGAGAACGAGGCGGCGCTCCGGGCCTTCCTGGCCGTCGCCAGCCAGTGGCGGGACGGTGGCCTGGACTACGCCGGCGCCCGCGCCGGGTTCGAGCTGGCCGGCCTCGACGTGGGCCCCGCGCTCTGGGGCGAGGTTCGGGTGATCGAGGCCGGCGCGCGCGAAGCGATCGCCGAGGAACGGGAGAGGAGGGAGAGGTAGATGGCGTTCCGCGCAAGCCTGCTGGTCACGGCCGACGCCGCCCAGGCCAAGGGCGTGCTGCGCGAAACCGCGTCTGAAGTCTCCAAGACGACCGAGGCGACCCGCGCCTCGGGGACCGCCTCCACCGCCGCCGCCGCGGAGATCCAGCGCCTGGTCTCCGCCCGCCGCGAGGAGGCCGCCGCCGCGGGCCGTCAGCAGGCCGCCATCCTGCAGGTGGTCAACGCCTATGGCGGCGTCCGCGCCGCGGCGGCATCGGCCGAGACCTCCGCCTCGGTCTTCACCGCCGAGATCGACCGTCAGGCGCGCGGCTTCCATGACCTGCGCATGGCGCTGGACCCGGTCTACCGCAGCTCCAAGCAGTACGAGGCGGCGGTCGAGACGGCGACCAATGCGGTGCGGATCGGCGCGGCGACGCAGGCCGAGGCGAACCGGATGATGCAGGTCGCAGAGGCGCAGTACCTCTCGCTCGGGACCGGCATGCGCCAGCTCGGGACGGCCTCGCAGGCCGGCACCGCCCAGCTGGGCAACCTCGCCGCGCAGTTCAACGACATCGGCGTCATGCTCGCCGCCGGCCAGTCGCCCCTGCAGCTCGCCCTGCAGCAGGGCACCCAGATCAGCCAGGTGCTGGGCCCGATGGGCGCCGGCGGCGCGGTCCGGGCGCTGGGCGCCGCCTTCCTTTCGCTGCTCAACCCCATGTCGCTGATCACGATCGGGACGATCGCCGCCGGAGCCGCGCTGTTCTCCTGGCTGCGCGAGGCTGTGCCCGAGACGATCGACCTCGGCGAGGCGCTGGAGGACGCCGAGAAGAGCGTCGACGCCCTCACCGCCGCGAGCCGACGCCTGTCGGTCGGGGCGCTCGACGAGCTGCAGGAGAAGTACGGCCAGGTCACCCGCCAGGTCCGCTCGATGCTCGAGGCCCAGCGCGCCCTCGCCCAGCTCGACGCGGTGAAAGCGCTCAACCAGACGCAGGCGGCGGTGGCGGGCTCCGTCGGCGAGGCCTTCGGCAAGGTCACGACGGACTGGGAGACCTTTCGCCGGACGTTCACCAACACGACCGACCTTACGTATTCGCTGAACAAGGTGCTGGGGCTGTCGATCCAGCAGGCGGAGGCGCTCTACGCCGCCTACCGGCGTCTCGAGTCGGCCGATGGCGTCGAAGAGAAGGTCGCCGCGTACCGGGCGATGTACGACTTGGTCCTTCAGACCTACGGCGGCCTGGAAAAACTCAACGACGCTCAGCAGCGCTTCGTCAAAAGCCTCATCGGAGCCGAGAGCGCGGGCCGGGCCTTCATCGCCCTCGACATGGAGACCCCCGTCGCCCGCGCCGCCGACCGTGCCCGGGCGCTGGCCGACGAGATTTCGCGCGCGGCGGCCGAGATCCGCGGCATGGGTCAGAGCGCCGAGGCACGCCTGCAGGACGCGAAGATCCGCCGCGACTTCGCCGGCGACCCGGTCGAGATGGCGCGCCGCCTCGGCGTGGCCTCCATGGAGCGCACCCAAGCGCCGCTGCGCGAGACGGCTCCGGCGGCCGAGCTGGCGGCGCTGGATGCCCAAGCGGCCGCCTACGGCGCGGTCGAAGCCGAGATCGCCGCCGCCGATGAAGCCCGCCGCAAGCTGCTGTCGACCTCGCGGTCCGGCGCGCGGGACTTCGACCAGGAGCGCCAGGCGGTGGAGACTTTGCTGGCGCAGGAGCGCACACGCCTGGCGGTCCTGCGCGAGACCGACCCCGTCCGCCAGCAGCTGCTCTCGGTCGCCGACCGCATGACCGCCGCCACCGCCGCCGAGCGGACCAAGCTGGAGGGTCTGGTCGCCGCCCGCATCCGCGCCACGGACGCCGCCCGCGTCCAGGACATGGTCGACGGCCTCCAGAAAGAGCTGGACGTCATGCGCGAGCTGGACCCGGTCCAACAGGAGATGATCCGCCTGCGCGACCGTCTCAAAGGCGCCACCGACGAGGAGCGCGCGGCGGTCGAGCTGCTGATCCGGGCGCGCGAGGAGGAGGCCGAGGCGAACCGCACGGCGGACTATTTCGCGGACACGGCCTACGACGCCTTTGAGGGGCTGATCCTGAAGGGCGAGGACGCCACCGACGTCGTCCGCGACCTGACCGCCGCCCTGGCGGAGGCCGCCTGGAAAGCGGCGCTGCTTGGCGAGGGCGGCCTCGCCGGGGCTTTCGGCACGAAGGAGTCGGGCGGGCTCTTCGGGATGCTGGCCAAGGCCGTCGTCGGTGGGGTGGCCGGCGCCGCCGGCGGGGCCCTCGCGGGCGGCATCTCCTCACCCTACTCGGGCTACAGCACCGCCGACGTCGCGAACCAGTATGCAAGCTACGGTCTCGGCCGAACCGGGGCGGTCGCCCTGGCGGGCGGCGGTCGCGTCGTCGGCCCAGGGACCGGCACCTCCGACAGCATCCCGGCGCTGCTCTCGAACGGCGAGTTCGTCGTCAACGCCGCGGCCGCCAACCGCCACATGGCGCTGCTGGAGGCGATCAACGGCGGCGCCGGCGACTTCGCCCGGGCGCAGGCGACCCGCCCCACCCTCGTGCCGACCCCGCCATCGGGTGGCGGCGGCCGAGGCGGCCACGCCGTGAACGTCTCCACCACCATCCAGGTGCAGGGCGGCCCGGACCTGGCGGCGCAGCTCCCGGCAATCCTCGATCGCCGCGACGAGGAGCTGAAGCGCGACATCGGCATCCTGATCGAGAGCCCCGGTTCGGCCATCGACGGCGCCCTGACCAAGCGCGGTGCGAAGCGGAAGGACCTGGTATGACGTCCGACCCCGAACTGCAGCGGATCCTGGCCAGCGCCGTCGTCGGCAAGCGCCTGCGCGAAGGCGTCTCGCTCATCCATCCCGGCTTCTCGCAGGCCTGGAACCTGACCACGGAACCCGACGCCTGGGGCGCGGACGACGGAGCGGGCGCCACCATCATCTACAAGCCGGGCCCCATCGCGATCGTCCCCGCCGGGCTCGACGAGAGCGGTCGGGGCGAGATGCAGATCCGCATCGCGACCCTGCCGCAGGTCTGCGAGGAGCTGGTCGCGGCCTCGGCCCTGTCCTCGGCTCCGCTGACGCTGATCGACCGCGTCTACATCTCCGACGAACTCGTGCCGCGCCTGGTCGTCTTCACCGAACTCGCAGGGCTCGACGTCGATCCCGGCGCCGGCGTCATCTCCGGCGTCGCCTCCATGCCCAACCTCGACGGCATGATGTTCCCGCGCCTGACCTGCAGCGTCGATCTTTACCCGGGGCTGGATCGCGCATGAACGGCGTCATGGATCCCGCCGCCCTGGTCGGAGCGCCCTGGCTGCGCGGCGGCCGAGATCCGCTCGGCGGCATCGACTGCTGGGGCGTGGTGCTCCTCTGCATCCCGGGCGTGCCCGACTACGCGGGCGATGCGCAGGCCCGCATGGAGCTGGCCGTGGCGTTCGCGAAGGGCTGGCGCGACGAGCGCTGGCGTCGGCTCGCCGCACCGCGGGACCGCTGCCTGGTGATGCTCGAGCCCACCCACGCCGGCGTCTTCTGGCGGGGCTACGTGGTTCACGCGACGCGGGCTGACGGCGTGCGCGCCGACCCGGCCTCGGAGCTGTCCGCCTGCGGCTTCCCCAGCCCGACCTTCATGGAATGGAGGCCCTGATGGGCGCGCACCTGGCCTACATCGAGGACCCCACCGCGCCCGAGCGGGTCGAGCATCACCGGATCGACGGGACGGTGAAGGCCTGGCTCGAAGGGCGGTTTCAGGAGCCGTTCAAGGGCTTCGTCCTGCGCCGCAGCGGGCAGGAGGAGGTTCCCGAGAGCGACTGGGGGTTCGTGCCCGACGAGGACGAGATCGTCTTCGTGTTCCAGCCCCCGCAGGGCCTCGACCCCGCGACCATCGCCGCGATCACCGCCTTCGCCAAGAGCGTGCTGATCAGCATCGCGGTCAGCGTCGCGCTCACCGCGCTGACGATGCTGCTGTTCCCGGCCCCGGACCAGCCCGCCTTCGCCCAGGCGGAGAAGCCCTCGCCGGTGTTTTCGGTCAGCTACCCGCAGAACACGCCGAGGCTCCACGAGGCGCTCCCGATCCTCTACGGCCGGCTCACCTACGCGCCCGACGTCGCGTCGATGCCCTACAGCTTCTACTCCGACAACGAGCACTACGTCGTCGTGCTGCTGACGGTCACCTGCGGCGAGTGCGACGTGAACGCGGTCTACGCCGGCGAGACCAACCTCGACGGCCTGCCGGACGGCGCCGCCCGCTGGAGGGCCTTCGGGCCGGGAGACCACAACCGCGACCACGGCGTCGTCGGGACGAAGTTCGGGATCTGGGAGGACGTGGTCACCAGCACCGACGTCCGGGGGCTCGACCTTCGCTCCGCGACCGCGGACCAGACCCATGTCCTCGGCGCCGAGTTCGTCGCCCCGGACACCATCCGGCTCCATGCGACCGGCGACGCGGTGGACGCCTTCGAAGTGGGCGGGACCGTCACGGTCTCTGGCACGACATCGAACGACGCCGCCTTCACCATCGTCTCCAGGAATCGCGCCGGCTCGAAGACCGTCCTGAACGTCGGCTCGGGCGTGACCGACGAGAGCTTCTCCGAGACCCTGCTGCGGACGTTCGACCTGGGGACGGCCTCTCCGCGGGGCGCTCGCCAGCAGTGGACGCTTGAAGAGGAAGCGCCGGGCGGCGCGCTCGGCATCGCGACCGGCGACCGCGCTCGCGTCGTCGCCTCGGGCGTCGACCAGTACGGCACGGTGGAGAGCTACAACTACTACGTCGACTCCGAGGGCGGGGACGGCGCCGGCGACGGCGGCCTGCACCAGCTCCGGCTGAAGAACCTCGGCGGGGACCTGATCGGCGGCGGCTACGCGAACGTCTCGGTCTACGAGACCGACCCGCCGCCGACCTTCGACACCTCCGGCGTGCCGCGCTGGCTCGGCCCCTTCCGCGTCGCCAAGCCGGGCCAGAGCATCAAGAAGATCGAACTGGATCTCGAGTTCCCCTCGGGGCTCTACGAGGCGAACACGTCGACGGGCGAGCTGGAGGCGACCAGCGTCGACCTGCGCTTCCAGATCCGCGAGATCGATGCGGACGGGAACCCCGTCGGCGAGTGGGAGACCCATGACCTGACCGTCGCCACCGGCGACCACCTCGCCTCCGGCGTTCCGCTGAACAAGGCGATCCGGCTTTCGCACGCCATCGAGGTCGGCGGCGGCGAATGGCAGGTCCGCGGCCGCCGCATCACCGCCGAATCGACGGCGGCCGCGGATCAGAGCCGCTGCGTCTGGGCTCAGCTGAAAGGCTACCGCATGCTGCAGGCCTCCCCGGTCTATGGCCCGGTCACCCTGCTCGCCGTCGAGTTCAAGGCCAGCGCCGGGTTCTCGCAGGATGCCATCAGCCGAGTGCGCGTCGCGGCCCACCGCCGGCTCGCCGCGATCCGCACTCCCTGGAGCGGCAGCGAGGTGGGGCGGTCGCGCTCTCCAGTGCGGGCGATGTACGACATGCTCTGCAACCCGGAGTACGGTCTCGGCCTCGATCCCGCGGTGTTCCTCGAACTCGCCGAGATCCGGGCGGCGCGGGCCCTTCACGCAGCCGCGGGCCTGACCTTCGATCACCTGGTCACCGACCGCAGCAGCGCCTGGGATGCCGTCAAGCTCGCCCTGCAGCCTGCGCTCGCCAAGCCTCTCGTGGTCGGCGGCAAGGTCACCATCCGGCAGGAAGGCCCCAAGGTCGCCCGCACGCTCCTGTTCAGCCCGCTCAACGTGCGGGCGGGCAGCCTGCGGATCCGCTTCGGCTTTCGGAGCGCCGGCGACCCGGATGGCGTGAAGGTGGTCTGGCGCAACCCCGACAGCCTGGCCGAGCAGACCGCGCTTTGGCCCGAAGACGCGGTCCGCCCCACCGAGCTGAAGATCTACGGCCTGACCGACGGCGACGCGGCGCTGGACATGGCGAAGGTCCGCTGGCGGCAGCGGGAAGGCGCCCAGCTGCTGGCCGAGTTCGAGATCGAGAACGAGAGCCGCATCGTGCGAAGCGGCGAACGGGTCGGCCTCAGCTGGCCCACCTTCGGCTGGGGCGACGCCGCGCAGGTGGTCGAGGTCGACGGCCTCGTCCTCACCCTGGACCGGCCGGTTCCGGACGTCGGCGGCAACCGCTGGGCGGCGCTGCGCGACGATCGCGGCCGGACGATCGGTCCCGTGCAGATGAGCAAGACCGGTCCGCGCCAGATCACCCTCGCGGCCGATCCCGGGATCACCCTCCATGCGCTCGGAGGCGATCGCGATCCCACCCACGTGGCGATCGGCAAGGGCTCCGGTTTCCTCCTCGACCTGGTCGTGGACGCCGTGACGCGCACCGAGCGCGGCCGGGCCAAGGTGACCGCCCGCCGCTACCTGGAGAGCGCCTTCGACGGGACCGTCTACGAGGAGCTGGAAACCTGATGGCGACGTGGCCCGCAACCATTCCCCACCCGCTCGTCGAGCCCTACGCGCCGAAGCTCTCGCTGCCGGCGGCGCGCCAGGACTTCCGCACGGGCTATGCGGCGCCGCGGCGGCTGGCGACGGTCCTTCCGCAGTCTCTCGTCGCGTCCTGGGCGCTCTCGCGGGACCAGGCGCGCGACTTCGTGCTCTTCGCCCGCGATCATGCCGACGAATGGTTCGAGCTGAGCCTGCGCATGCCCGGCGAGGCCGACGCCACCACTCCGGCGCTCGCGCGCTTCACGTCGTCGGTCTCGATGACCGCGGTCCCGGACGGCTGGCGCTGCCGCGCCGAGCTGGAGGTCGCGGCATGAAGGTGTTTCCCGCCGGTCTGCCGTTGCCCGCCATCAGGGTCGACCTCGATCTCGGCCTCGACCGCACCGGGATGACCGGCGGCGTCGTGCGCAGCCGTCGCCTCTTCGCGACCCTTCCGATGACCTGCGAGGTGACCTGGCGGCTGACGCGGGCCGAACGGGTCCAGCTCGTCGAGTTCATGGACGAGGTCGGCGTCGATCTCTTCCGGGTTCCCCTGCGTGTGCCCGGAGATCCTCGGCCGTTCCGGTCCGTGGTCGCCGAGTTCGCCACTGGTCTCGATCTGGAGTGGACCACCGAGAGCCACGACGACGTCACGGCCACGCTGATCGTGCGGAAGGTCGAGGTGGTCCTCGCGTGGGGCGCGCTGCTCTCGCCCGACGGCTCCCCGATCGCCGCGCCATCCGGCGTCCCGGTCCACTACGAGGAGCTGGGCTGATGTCGCTCTACGACCCGCGCACCTTCTGGTCGCCGCTCGGCACCCTGCGCGGCGACGAGACCGTCGCCGGCCTCTTCGGCGTCGACGTCTCGCCCTCCTATCGGCAGTACCGGACCTTCCAGGAGGTCATGGACGACACGATCGAGGGCGCCGGCGTCGACGTCTTCGCCATCGTGGTGATGGGCGCGGCCGCGCACGGCGATGTCGGCGCGCCGATGGTGTTCCGCTGGACGCCTACGGAGCCGGCCCACCCCGGCAAGCTCCACAGCAACGGCGGCACGGTCTGGTGGCAGCTGGAGGTCCCGGTCGCCACGCCCACCATGTTCCAGGCCCCCGCCGGCGGCGTCCTCGACGCCCACGCCGGTCTGCTCGCCGCCTGCCAGTACGCCGGTGCGATGGGGCGCGAGGTCCACATCTACAACCAGACCTTCGGCCTGGCGCAGACCCTCGCCCTGAGCGGCTACGAGGACCTCACCGTCCGGTTCTTCGGCGCCGCCTGGCTGAAGTACATCGGCCCCGGCGGAACGGACTCGGCGCTGATCGAGCTGATCGACTGCCCGCGTTCGACCTGGGACAAGCCGCACTTCGACCTCGACCGCAACGCCTGGGACGCCATCCGGGTGAAGGGGTCGGGCGCCGGCAACCAGACCCAGAGCGGCGGCACCCGCCTGATCGACGGCGAGATCCGCGACTTCATGCGCTACGGCGCCCGCTTCCACTCGCAGGCGGACAACTTCGAGATCACCGGGACCTTGATCGAGCGCCGCTGGGACGGCCCCGATCCGGGCGAGAGCGAGCCCGTGCCGGTCGCCACCCCTGCCGGCGTGGTCCCGGCCTGCGTCCGCTCGGATACCGTCGGCAAGATGGTGGGCGGCAAGCTGGGCGGCGTCCCCGGCTGGTGCTGGCTCACCTCCACCGAGAACGAGGCGAACGGCGACCCGAGCCTCGCCGACGCCGGCCGCAACTCGCTGATCGGCGTGCGGCTCAACGCCGGCGAATTCGGCTACGTCCGCCACGACGCCGCCGGCAAGTTCACCGACAACCAGGCGACGACCCTCTCGCACTGCTACCTGGAGAACACGGGCCTGCGGAACGCCGCCCCCAACGCCGGCAACTACTCCAGTCGAGCCGCCCAGGCCTTCTATGCGTCGAACAAGGGCCGCATCGTCATCGACAGCCCCCGGAAGTTCTCGAACAACTACGCCCAGCGGGTGTTCGCGGCCGACACCGGCGGCTCCATCGTCTACCGCGAGGGCGCCGGCCTGCAGGGCGCTCAGCCCGAGCACGCGATCGGCACGGGCACGACCCTGTGGCTGAACCTCGACGGCACCGGGAAGTTCTACCCCGACGGCCTGACGCTCCGCGACCAGATCGCCCTGACCTACGACGCGGCCGGGACGACCGGGAAGCAGAACGCCTACTTCAGCCGGGACAAGAACGGCGCCGGCGGCGGCGCCCTGGGGGCCTTCGTCTCCGGTCAGTCGAAGATGTCGACCACGGGCTACTCGATCATTCCGGGGCGCGGGTCCGGGTCGAAGCTGAACCTGATGGACGGCACGACCACCGGCTGGACGGCTTCGCCGGCCGTCGCGACCTTCACCGCCGGAACGGACCCCGCGGCGTGGATGCAGCCCGGGCAGGCGGTGATCAAGATCACCGGCGACGGCACCACCGGCAACATGACGATCTACCGGGACCTGGTCCTCAACAACATGAAGGGCCAGTGGCTGCTGGCGCGCGCGCAGCTGAAGCTCACCGAGGGCACGAGTCACCCGAACCCGGGCGCGAAGATCGTGATCAGCGATCCAAACCGGCCGCCATCGCCGGTAGAAGATCCCGAGAACCCGCCCGCGCCCGAGGATTACGCGATCCACGACTGCGCCATCGCGTTCCAGGGCGAGCCCGGCTACGGGCAGGAGGCCTTCGAGACCTACGACACGCGGTTCTTCGCCGAGGACCTGGCGCTGATCCTGAGGGACGTCTGCACGGTGCGGATCTCGATCCACCTCAAGATCGGCACGACGTTCGCCTGCGATGACACCCTGAGCGTCCTGGCGGCCGAACTTCTCCCCCTCTCCGGCGAGTTCTGAACAGGAGCCACCCATGTCCATCGCCCTTGCCGATCTCGAAGCCGCCGTCGCCCGCGTGCAGGAGGCCTTCGTCTACACGCCGGACGGTCGCCGCGACCGCTGGCGCATCCTCGCGCCCGACGCCGACGGCAAGCTCCGGGGCGATTGCGAGGACTTCTCGCTCACCGTCCTGGCCGACCTCTACGGCGGCGCCTGGGGCGTCCTGCGCGCCCTGGTGATCACGCGCGAGGCTGCCTTGTGGCATGTCGAGACGCCCGACGACGGCCACGCGGTCGGCGAGCTGCAGACGACCAGCGGCCCCTACCGCTTCGACAACGTCTCGCCGGTGGTGCGGACGGCGGAGGGCTTCATCGCCTCCCGCCCGAACTACCGCTGGAAGTGGCGATCCAGCCCGCTGCGGATCGTCGCGAAGATGTACCCGCTGGCCGCCTTCGCGGCCTCCGCCGGCCTGGTGGTGCTGGCCGGAATCGCCGCTCATCTCCTCTTCACCGCCTTCGCCTGACCGCAGCCAAGGAAACCCGCCATGCCCGCTCTGCCCCATATCGACCGCGCCGTGCTGTCGGCGATGAACGCCGCCGGCGCCATGCACGACGCGGCCGACGCGCTGGCGACCGCGCCGGATATCAGCGTCGCCGACATGGCGGCGCACCTGGACCGCCTGCAGCTTGGGTGGGAGACGGTCGGCGCCCTGGCCGCCTATCCCGACGAGGCGGTCGCGGCCGCGGCCGAGCGGGGCTGGCCGGGCGCTCTGCCGGGCTCGCTCGGCGACGCGATCGCCGGCGCGCACGCGGCCGGGGCGGCGCTGGTGGCGAAGGTGGGGGGCTCGGCCTGCGACCCGGCCGTGACGCCCGCCTATGCCTGGTCGACGGGCGGGCGGCCGCTGGCGCGGGTGCTGACCTCGGCCGAGCTGTCGATCCTGCGGACCGAGGCCGCCGCCCTGCGCGACGCGCTCGCCTGGG
Organism: Albimonas marina; assembly: GCF_029223255.1. Taxonomy (GTDB): domain Bacteria; phylum Pseudomonadota; class Alphaproteobacteria; order Rhodobacterales; family Rhodobacteraceae; genus Albimonas. Next base: position 559,568 of record NZ_JARHUC010000002.1, on the reverse strand, counting down.
CGGCGGCATGACCGACAAGACGTCCGCGGGCTCGGCCGGTCACGGGCTGTTCCGCGTCACGCCGGCGCGGCGGGTGTTCTTCGACCCGCAGGGCGGCGACGGCGCGTGGGCCGAGGGGGTCACGCAAACCCGCCTCCGCGGCCTGGTGCGCGACAAGCGCGGGGCGCTGGCGCTCGCGGATCTCGCGGCGGTGGACGTGACCGCGGACTATGGCCCGCCGATCGTGGTGGCGCAGGATTACAACGTGTACGGCACCACGACGAGTTCCGGTGAGCAGTCTGTCGATATTGTAGTCCCGGCGGCGGCTCCGGGCGATTTGCGCGTGATGCATCTGCACGTGGTCAACAGGGGATACACCTACAACGGCGGTGGAATACCTGAGATCCCGGACTGGGATATGTACAGGACCGACGACCGCCTTCCGATTGGCGTGGTCTACGCGCAGCCTGTCACGTCCAGCAACGCCGCGGGTTACACGATCCCAGTCAGCATATTGCCCGGATCGTTCATTCTCATGACGCTCCGATCTGCCGGTGCGACGGTCCTGCCCTTTGCGACGCCGGATGTGGATGGCGGGCTCGACAGCATGTTTTTGGGGGGGTTGGCGTCCTACACGGGGTCGATGGCGCGCCCTCGGACGCATCCGAATTACGTGCACTTCACCGGTGGGCACGGCTTTTCGTCTCAAATCACCTTCACCGACCCTCCCGGCGACATCACCGTTGGCCCGTATGATGGGCCGTACCCGGCAACGGAGTTCTGGGCGCGCGGTGGCAATAGCTCGTGGGGCGGAAGGACTCAGGCTGCGCTTGGCGTGCTTGATCCGGCGACGCCGGTCGCCTTCGCCTGGAGCGTGACGAGCGGGCCGGTCCTGTACGGCTCGAACCATATCCTCTTCGAGCTGCAAGTCTCATGATCTCGGTTTCCCCGCTCGTCGGCGCAACCGACTTCGACGGGGCCGAGATCGACCTCGGCACGCTCGCCCCGACCGGAGGCGTCCCGCCTTACGAAATCGTCGCAATCTGGCCGGCCGGGCCAGTCAGCGGCTTCGACCCGGACCGCATCGTGCTGGGCGTGCGGCGCGACCGGGCCGCCCGATCAGCCGCTCCCTGGCGCGTCCGTGCCAGTAGACCCGCCGCCGCCTGGCGCATGCGGCAGACCCGACCGGAGGCCACCTGGACATGACGGACATCGTCGAGATCACTGAGGGCGAGGCCTACGCCTGGGCCGTCCCCGTCGTCGACGAGGCGGGCAGCGCCTTCGACATCAGCGCCGGCACACCCACCGCCTCGGCCGAGAAGATCGGGGGCGTCGGCGGCCAGCTGGTCAACGCCTCCGCGAGCCTGGGCGACAACTACACGATCCACGCCGCCTTTGCCGCCGGTGGGCTCGCCGTCGGGCGCTGGAGGGTGCAGACCTGGCTGGAGCTGGGGGGCGAGCCTCAGATGCTCGATCAGTTCGAGATCCGGGTTCAGGAGGCCAACGGCTGAGAGGGTTTCAAGGCCCGTTCAACGCCCCGAAAAGTGCTGACACTTTCCTTGCGCGCCTGCGCCACCAATTTTTGCGCGCTACAGTCGCTTCGCGATCCTGGACCCCGGCGGGCGAGTCGCTCTTTACGGCATCAGCGAGAGACGGCTCCGAAGAACAGGCGCTTTGCGAGGACCCCGGGCGTCGCGCCGGGCGCCTGGGGCGGCGGGCTGAGAGACGGGGGGCAGGCGGCGCCCCGGCTGGGGCGCGCCGCGGGCGGGGCGGGGGCGAGCGTCGCGACGATGGACGCGGCGCCTGCGAGGGAAGGGGGCGGCGGGCGGCGTGGAAACGCTGGACGGCCGGCGCGGGCTGGGGCAACCTCGCTGCAATTCAAACAAGCGCTTCATACAGGCGCTGGAAACGACAGGGAGGGCGCGCATGCCCCGGAAGCTGATCGACCTCTCGGTCGCGCTGGAGGCGGGCATCGCCTCGGACCCGCCCGGAAGCCTGCCGGAGATCGCCTACCACCCCCACGCCCAGACCGCCCCCCAGCTCGCAGCCCATTTCCCCGGGCTGACGAAAGACGATCTGCCCGGCGGCGACGGCTGGGCGGTGGAGCGGCTGGCGATCTCGACCCACAACGGCACGCATCTCGACGCGCCCTATCACCACCACTCCACCATGAACCGCCGGCTCAACGGCGGCGAGCCCGCCTGGACCATCGACCAGGTGCCGCTGGAGTGGTGCTGGAACAAGGCCGTGAAGCTCGACTTCCGGCACATGGAGGACGGCTACGTCGCGACCCCGGGCGACGTCGAGGCGGAGTTGAAGCGCATCGGGCACGATCTGCAGCCCCTCGACATCGTGGTGGTCAACACCGCCGCCGGCGGGCGCTACGGGCAGGACGACTACGTCCTGCGCGGCTGCGGCATGGGCCGCGAGGCGACCCTGTGGCTGCTGGAACGCGGCGTCCGCGTCACCGGCACCGACGGGTGGTCCTGGGACGCGCCCTTCGCCCTGACCAAGAAGAAATGGGAGGAGACCCGCGACCCCTCGATCATCTGGGAGGGGCACCGCGCCTCGATCGACATCGGCTACTGCCACATGGAGAAGCTGGCGAACCTCGACCAGCTGCCCGACCACGGCTTCGAGATCATCTGCTTCCCCTACAAGATCAAGGCGGCCTCGGCGGGCTTCATCCGCGCGGTCGCCGTGCTGGAGGACTGAGCCATGGCCCATGTCGCGCCGCTGCCGGACGAGGCGCTGGACGCCTTCGCCGCGGATCTCGACCCCGTGCGCGAGCGCATGGGGTTCGTGCCGAACTCGATGAAGACGATGGCGCGCAAGCCCGACCTGCTGCGCGCCTTCGCGGGGCTGGGGCGGGCGGTGATGGGGCCGGGCTGCTCGCTGCCGCCGGAGCTGGTGCAGATGATCGCCCATATCTGCTCCGCCGCCGCCGGCTGCCGCTACTGCCAGGCGCACACCGGCCACGTGGCCGAGCGGCGGGGCGCCTCGGCCGAGAAGATCGCGCAGGTGTGGAGCTACGAGACCTCCGCCCTGTTCTCGCCGGCCGAGCGCGCGGCCCTGGCGCTGGCCCAGGCGGCGGCGGAGGTTCCCAACCGCGTCGAGGCCGCGCATTTCGAGGCGGCGCGGGCGCATTTCTCCGAGGATCAGCTGGTCGAGATCGTGGCGGTCGTCTCGCTCTTCGGCTGGCTGAACCGCTGGAACGACACCATGGCCACCGACCTCGAGGACAGCCCCCTCGCCTTCGCGCAGGCCGCGCTGGCGGGCGTGGGCTGGGAGGTCGGAAAGCACGCCGGGACCGCCGGCGGCGACTGAGGGGAGGTTGAGATGAGACTGATCACGTTCCGCTTCGACTGCGCGGACGACGCGCGCGACCGCGTCGGCGTGTGGATGGAGGACGACACCGTCGCCGACCTGTCCGCCACCGGCGAGGACGGCTTCGTCTCGATGCAGGCGCTGATCGAGGGGGGGCCTGCGGCGCTTGAGAAGGCGCGCAAGCTCTCGGCCTCCGCCCAGCGGCGGCCGCTGGAGGCGGTCCACCTGCGCGCGCCGGTGCCGGTGCCCGCCCAGATGCGCGACTTCATGCTGTTCGAGAAGCACGTGCGCCAGTGCGCGCGCACCCGGCTGGTGGTCGACGCCAAGAAGCGCGGCGCGAGCCAGGAGGAGATCGACGCCATCGAACTGCCCCGCGCCCCCGACCAGTGGTACAAGCAGCCGATCTACTACAAGGGCAACCGCTTCGCCGTCTCCGGCCCCGGCGAGGACGTGCCGCGCCCGCCCTATTCCCGCAAGATGGACTACGAGTGCGAGATGGGCTGCTTCCTGTGGAAGGGCGGCGTGAACATCAAGGCCGAGCGCGCGCGCGAGCACATCTTCGGCTTCACCGTCTTCAACGACTTCTCCGCCCGCGACGCGCAGGGGCTGGAGATGCTGGGGCGGCTGGGACCGGCGAAGGGCAAGGACTTCGACAAGGCCAACGCCATGGGCCCGTGCATCGTGCCGCTGGAGGACCTGGGCGACTACAAGGGCCTGGACATGATCGTGCGGATCAACGGGACCGAGATGTCCCGCGGCAATTCCGGCGACATGTACTGGAGCTTCGAGCAGGTGATCGAGTGGGTCTCCCACGGCGAGACGCTGCACCCGGGCGAGTTCTTCGGCTCGGGCACCGTGGGCGACGGCTGCGGGCTGGAGTTCGACCGCTACCTCAACGACGGCGACGTGGTGGAGCTGGAGATCGAGAAGATCGGCGTGCTGAGGAACCGTCTGGTCCCCAGCCTGACCTGACCCCCGGGGCCCCGCCCTCGGCCGGATGGCGCGAGGCCGGCCGCCCCTTCGCCCCGAAGCGCCGCCTCGGCCCTGCGCCGCGGGCGGGAGGCGAGCCACGGGCGCGAGGGGCGACGCGGCGCTCCCCGCCACGGGCGCGACGGGGGCGGGGAGGCGCCGCGTCGGGCCGCGCGCCCGGGGGGCCCGGCGCGCCCGCGGCGCGCGGCGGGCGGGGCGCCGTGGGGCGGGCCCGGAGCGGGCCTCGCGCCCCGTCTCGCGGCCCCCGCGCCCCGACCGGCATGTCCGCGGCGCGGAGCGTGCGGCGGGCGTCGCGCGCGGGCTCGACCTTCGTTGCGGCGCGGGGCATTGTCCGACGCTGCGACATGCCGCAAGACAAGAACCGACCCCTAGGAGGAGCCTCCCCGATGTCCGAACTCCTGATCGACGCGCCCATCCCCACCTTCGAGAGCGCGCCCCTGGCGACGCCCGTGATGCGCGTGCCGCCGGAGTGGATCGACTACAACGGCCACATGAACGTGGCCTATTACTCGATGGCCTTCGACCAGAGCTCGGAGGTGATCTTCGACGAGATCCTGGGCATCGGCGGCGCCTATGCCGAGCAGCTGAAGATGGGCCCGATGATCCTGCAGCAGCAGATCCACTTCGTGGGCGAGCTGCTGGAAGGCGAGCGCTTCCAGTGCTTCTGGCAGCTGCTGGACTACGACTCCAAGCGCCTGCATTTCTTCGGCGAGATGAAGAACGTCGAGGACGGCTCGACCGCCGCGCTGACCGAGACCATGGGCATGAACGTGGACCTTGTGAAGCGCCGGTCCGCCCCCTATCCCGACTGGGCGTTCGCGCGGATCGAGGCGATGGGCAAGGCCCATGCCTCGCTGCCGCGCCCCGAGCAGGCCGGTTCCGTGATCGGCATCCGCCGCAAGGGCTGAGCGCGGGAACCAAGCGGACGGGCGCCGGACCTGCCGCGCCCGGCCGGGGCCGCGACGGGCCCCGGCCGGGCGCGGCGCCGGTCGGCGGGCGAGCCAGGGGAGCGACGACGGGACGATGGTGGGGACGCAAGGCGCCGACGGCGGGGGCGAGGGGCCGGAAGAGGGCGGCCCGAGGCCGGGCGCCCGGGCCGGCGCGACGCGGCTCGCCGCGCGCATCGGGCCCCTGGGCGCGGGCCTTCGGGCCTGGACCGTGGCCCACGGCCCCACGGGCCTGCTGTTCTGGCTGCTGGCGCTGGCGATCGGCGTGGCGGCGGGCTACGCGGCCATCGGCTTCCGCCTCGGCATCGCCGAGGTGCAGACCGCGATCTACGGCGCCGACGATCACCGCCTGCACAGCGTCCTGACCGGGCTCGACCCCGTGGTCATCATCCTCACGCCCGTTCTGGGCGGGCTGGTGGTGGGGATCATCCTGCACCTGTTCACGCCCGACGGGCGCGCCGGCTCGGTCGCCACGGTGATCGAGGCGGCGGCGCTGAACCAGGGGCGGCTTCCGCTCAAGGAGGGGCTCGCCTCGGCGGCGGCCTCGCTGGTGACGCTGTCCACCGGCGGCTCGACTGGGCGGGAGGGGCCGGTGGTCCACCTCGCCGCGACGCTCTCCTCCTGGGTGTCGGACCGCATCGGCGCCTCGCCCCTCACCGCGCGCGACCTGATGGGCTGCGCGGTGGCGGCCGCCGTCTCGGCGAGCTTCAACGCCCCCATCGCCGGCGCGCTCTTCGCGATGGAGGTGGTGCTGCGCCACTTCGCGCTGCACGCTTTCGCGCCCATCGTCATCGCCTCGATCGCCGGCGCCGTGGTCAGCCGCGTGCACCTGGGCGACATCACCGAGTTCGTGCTGCCCGACCCCTCCCTCGCCTTCTACCAGGAGCTTCCGGCCTTCCTGATCCTGGGCCTGGTCTGCGGGCTGGCGGCGGTGGCGGCGATGAAGGCGATCCTGGCGGCCGAGACCTGGGGCGACCGCTTCCAGCGCTGGAGCGGCTGCCCCGGCTGGCTGCGCCCGGGCGTCGCCGGCCTGCTGCTGGGGCTGATCGCGCTGCAGTTCCCCCACGTGATCGGCGTGGGCTACGAGACGACCTCGCGCGCCCTGACCGGGGGCATCGGCCTGCAGGAGGCGATCGTCTTCGCGCTGGTCAAGGCGGCGGCGCTCGCGATCACGCTGGCGGGGCGGATGGGGGGCGGGGTGTTCTCGCCTTCGCTGATGCTGGGGGCGCTGACGGGCCTCGCCTTCGGCTACATCGCGGTGGGGATCTTCCCCAGCGTCTCGGGCTCCGAGATCCTCTACGCGATGGCGGGGATGGGGGCGGTGGCGGCCTCGTTCCTGGGCGCGCCGCTGTCCACCGGGCTGATCATCTTCGAGCTGACGGGCGACTGGCAGACGGGGGTGGCGGTGATGGCCTCCGTCTCGATGGCGACTGTGGTCAGCGCGCGGATGGTGGACAAGAGCTTCTTCCTCAGCCTGCTGGAAAGCCGCAACGTGCACCTGGCCGAGGGGCCGCAGTCCTGGCTGCCGGGCACGATCTCGGTGGGGCACGTGATGCGGGTGCGCGGCGCCGACGACGGCGCCCCCGACGGCATGTGCTGGGACCTGGTGGAGCAGGGCGCCTCGCTGACCCTGTTCGACACGCTCGAGCAGGCGCTGCCCCTGTTCGAGCGGCGCGGCGCGGGCCCCTTCATCCCGGTCGTGTCGACCGAGGAGGGCGACCGGCGCGAGCTGCTGGGCGCGGTCTTCCACGTCGACGCACTGCGCGCCTACAACCGCGCCCTCGTCGAGGCCCATCGCGAGGAGCATTCCTGAGCCGGACCCCCGCGGCGGGGCCCGGATCGGGCGGCGCCGGGGCGCGCGCGACGCCTGCCGGCCCGAAATTGCTCACTGAAACTTGATGGCGGTTCCGCCATATTGCGCCCAGCAATGATCCCTCGGTTGGCGCCAAGACGCCTCAACCGACCTCCACTTTCTTTCTCGAGCCGACGAGGCGAACTGAGACTGAACTGAGAGGAGTATATCAAATGCTGGGTTGGGCCCTGACTTTCCTGGTCGTCGCGATCATCGCGGGCGTTCTGGGCTTCGGCGGTCTGGCGGCCGCGTCCGCGGGCATCGCCAAGATCCTGTTCTTCGTGTTCATCGCCCTGTTCCTGATCGCGATGATCGCGCGCGCCGTCCGCGGCCGTCCGCCGGTGTAACGACCGCGTCTACGGCGCCGCGCCCCCCGCGACCCTGACGCGGCGGGCGCGGCCCGGCCGGGCCCCGCGGGCGCCTGACCTCCGCCGAACGCGGAGCGGTCGGGCGCCCACGGGGCCCGGTGCGTTTGAGAACCTGCGGTTTCGGCGACGGCCGGAGCGCAAGCGGAAGGGCCGGGCAAAACGCCCGGCCCTTTCTTGTGTCCCTAGGGTGAGGCGGGCTGTCCGCCCCGCTCAGTCGCAGGGCCAGGCGGCCTGCGTCCCGAAGGCGGGGTGGCGGGCGAGCGTGCCCTTGGCGATGCCGTAGCGCTCGGCGAGGCCGCCGTTGATCTCCAGCACCGCGCGCGTGTCGCCCTCGGAGGGGCGGGGATCCTCGGTGAAGGGTTCGGCGTTGGCGATCACGTTCAGCACCACGCCGGTCTCGTCGAGGAAGATCATGTCCAGCGGCAGCGGGGTGTTCTTCATCCAGAACGCCACCGGGCGGGGCTCATCGAACAGGAACAGCATGCCGTGGCCGGCCGCCATCTCCTCGCGATGCATCAGGCCGCGGGCGCGCTCCTCGGGATCGTCGGCGATCTCCACGGTGAAGCGGGCCTGGGCCCCGTCGCTCTTCAGATCGACCACGCCTTCGCGGCAGGCGGCCAGGGCGGGGCCGGACATCGCGGCGGCGACGGCGAGGCCGAGAATCGAAGCGGTGCGCAGGGTCATGACGCGCATCTTGGCCCGCCCGCCCCCCGATGCAAGGCCGCCGGGCCGGCGGGACGCGAGGTCGCGGGGAGGGACGGCGAGGAAGCGGCCGACCCCTCGGCGCGACGGTCCGTTCCGGCTTCGCGCCATGCGCAGGCCGCAAGGATGCGACATCCCGCGACGGCGCGCATCAAGCGCGCGGCCAGGGAACGGTCGCCTCGATTTCGGTTGCAAGTCCGCGTCTCCGGCCCGCGGAGGGGCCGCGTCGCGGCGGTCAGGTCGGGCGTCGAACGGGGATCAGACCCGCACGACCTCCTCCCATCGGCAGATCTCGCCGGCCATGTTGCCGCGTGGACCCGCGACGAGGCGCACGCACAGCGCCTCGCCAGGCTGAAGATCCTGGAAGCCGTGACGGCGCAGGGTCTCCATGTGCACGAAGACGTCGGCGGGATCCCCGAACACGTTGAGGAACCCGAACCCCTTCTGCTTGTTGAACCACTTCACGCGGGCCGGAAGGAACTCCCCTTCCGGCGCCGCTTCGGCGGCGATCTCCGTCGGACGCGCCTCCTTGGGCTGATCCATTTCGGTCACGGGCTCGTCCGCCGAGACGCTGATGACTTCGGTCGCCTGCAGACCGCGATCCCCTCGGACCACCGTCAGCGACACCGTCGCACCTTCGTCCAACGACGACATGCCCGCAGCGCGGACGCAGGCGGCATGCACCATGACGTCCGGACCGCCCTCGGACGGAACGACGAAGCCATAACCTTTCTCGGCGTCGTACCACTTGACCCTACCGGTCACGAAGCGGGACACCTTGACGACTTCCCCAGTCACTACCTAACCCCAGACTCTGAACGTGCCTTACTCGTCCCGCCGATATACGTCATTCATGTGACTTGCCGCAACAAAATGCGAGTCGACGCCCCCAGATGCCGCATCGCGCCCGGCGCGTTGGAAAAAATCATGAAAATACAGATGGTTCGTATTTTCGTTCTCGCACTCGCCCTAGGGGCGAGCGCCTGCGGGGCCGTTCATACAACTGACGCGACAGCGGAAAATCGCGCCCCTTCGTTCAGATTCGCCGCCTACGGAACCGCGCCGCAGGCCCTGATCGCCCCCGACCGGGGCGCCGTCGACGCGGTCGCCGAGCGCGCCGGACGAATCGTTTCGCGCGCGCCGTCCGACGCCGGACCCCGCCCGCCGCGGCCGGCCGAGGCCTCCTCCCTGCCGCTGCTGCACGCCTCGCCGGAGGGGCGGCGCTTCCTGTCGCGGCCCGCGGGCGGGACCGCCGGCTCGCGCGCCTTCGCGCTGGGGGAGCCGGAGCGGAGCTGCCCCGCGCGGGTCGAGGCCGGGGGGACCGGCCCGGCCGAGGCCGCGGCCGCCGCGCTCGACGCCTGCTTCGCGGCCCTCGACGCCGCGCACGCGCCGCCCGCCGGCGCGCCCTGCGGCTGCCGGCTGGTGGCGCTGAACGACGCGGCCCTCGCCCCGGCGGAGAGCTTCGACTACGCGCCCGGCGTCTCGGCGCGGCTGACCTCGGCCGATCTCGACATCGACGTGGACCTCTCCGCCTCCGAGGCGGAGGGGACGGACGGGTCGCGGGTGCTGGCGCTCTATCCCTCGCCCGGCACGCCGGCGCTGATCCGGGTGGAGCCCGACGGGCGCGCCCGGATGCTGCTGCACGGGCGGGAGTGGAGCGGCTCGCGCACCGTCGAGGGCCTGTCGCGGGGCCGCTACCGCGAGCGCATCGCGCTGGTGCGCGACGACGGCGTGCGGGCGATCCTGGCGATCGGCTGGGACCCCGTCGCCTACGCGGCCGAGCGGCGCCGGCTGACCCGCTGGACGGGCGCCTGAGGGCAGGGGCGGACGCTCGCCCGAGGACGGGAGCGGGGCCTCCGCCTCCCGTCGCGACGCCGGCCGACAGGGGCCTTTCGCCGGGCGGGCTTTGGCCCTAGCCTCCGCGCGACGTCATTGCAGGGACCGTTCATGCACCAGAGCTTCGAGACCCAGGGCGACCGCGACGCAGGCCCCGCCCGGCTGGCCGCGCTGCGCGCGCGGATGGCCGAGGCGGGCGTTCACGGCTTCCTGGTCCCGCGCGGCGACGCCCACATGGGCGAGACCGTCGCCGCCCACGACCAGCGCCTGAGCTGGCTGACCGGGTTCACCGGCTCGGCCGGGATCTGCGTGGCGCTGGCGGACCGGGCGGCGCTGTTCATCGACGGGCGCTACACGATCCAGGCGCGCGAGCAGGTGGCCGACGCCTTCGAGCGGGTGGCGATCGAGAAGACCCCGCCCTCGGCCTGGCTGAAGACCGTGCTGAAGCCGGGCCAGCGGCTGGCCTACGATCCCTGGCTGCACGGGCGCGAGCAGGTGGAGACGCTGGAGCGCGCCTGCGCCGAGGCCGGGGCCGCGCTGGTTCCGACCGCGAACCTGGTGGACGCCGCCTGGCCCGACCAGCCTGCGCCGCCGATGGGGCCGCTCTCTGTCCATCCCGACGCGCTGGCGGGCGAGCCCTCGGCCGCCAAGCGCGCGCGGCTGGGGCGGGAGCTGGAGGAGGCGGGCCGCGACGCGGCCGTCCTGACGCTGCCCGACAGCCTGGCGTGGCTGCTCAACGTTCGCGGCTCGGACGTGGCGCGGATGCCGGCGCCGCATGCCTTCGGGCTGCTGCGCGCGGACGGGGGGGCGACCCTCTTCGTCGCCGCCGCCAAGCTGACCGACCCGGTGCGCGCCCACCTGGGCAACGCGGTCGAGATCGCGGCGCCCGAGGCGCTGGGGCCGGCGCTCGACGGGCTGGCGGGGCGGCGGATCCTGCTCGACCGCGCCACCTGCCCGGTGTGGATCGCCCATCGGCTGGAGGCGGCGGGCGCAGAGATCGACTGGGGGCAGGACCCCTGCATCCTGCCCAAGGCGCGCAAGAACGCGGCCGAGCTCGCCGGGTCCCGCGCGGCGCATCTGCGCGACGGCGCGGCGCTGGTCCGCTTCCTGCGCTGGGTGGACGAGACCGCCCCCGGCGGCGCGATGACCGAGATCGCGGCGGTCGAGAAGCTGGAGGCCCTGCGCGAGGAGACGGGGGCGCTGCGCGACATCTCCTTCGACACGATCTGCGGAGCGGGGCCGAACGGGGCGATCGTCCACTATCGCGTGACCCGCGCCACCGACCGGACCCTGGTCCCGGGGGAGCTGCTGCTGGTCGACAGCGGCGCGCAATATGCCGACGGCACCACCGACGTGACCCGCACCATGGCGACCGGCCCGGTCCCGCCGGGGGCCGCGAAGGCGTTCACGCTGGTCCTGAAGGGCATGATCGCCATCGCCATGGCGCGCTGGCCCGCGGGGCTGGCCGGGCGCGACATCGACGGGCTCGCCCGCCGGGCGCTGTGGGCCCACGGCCTCGATTATGATCACGGCACCGGCCACGGCGTGGGCGCCTACCTGGGCGTGCACGAGGGGCCGGCCTCGATCTCGCGCCGCGGCATGGTCCCGCTGGAGCCGGGAATGATCCTCTCGAACGAGCCGGGGTGCTATAGAGAGGGGGAATGGGGGATCCGGCTGGAGGTCCTGGTCGCCGTCACGCCCCCCGCCGTGCCCGAGGGCGGGGAGCGGGAGATGCTGGGGTTCGAGACCCTGACCCTCGCCCCCATCGACCGCCGCCTGATCCTGCCCGAGCTGCTGGAGACGGCGGAGCGGGCCTGGCTCGACGCCTATCACGCCCGGGTGGCGGCGGAGATCTCTCCGCTGCTGTCCGACCCCGCCGACCGCGACTGGCTGGCCGCCGCCTGCGCGCCGCTCGCCGACCGAGGGAGTTCCCGATGACCGACGACGCCATGCCGACCCCCGAGATCCGCCCCGCGCCGGGCGTGCGCGTGGTGCGCGCCGCCGACGCGGTGATCGCCGAGAGCGCCAACGCCCTGGAATCGCGCCTGTCCGAGGACGACGCCGGGATGATCTGGCTGCCGCGCGGCGAGGCGGGCGAGCCGTTCCTGGAACCCACCGAGGCGACGTTCGAGCTGCCGGGCCTGGGCCACGCCCGCCTGCTGGACGTGATCGGGGTCAGCGCCTCGTTGCACGGCGCGGCCTGGATCCTCGAGCGGCCGGCGAAGGGCGCCGAGGCGCTGGCCGACCATATCGCCTTCGATCCCGAGCAGGTGACGCTGGAGCGGCTCTGAGCCGCCGGCGCGACGCGCGCCTGAAAAGCCGTCCCGGAAGAGCTATCGCGCCCGGCCTTGCGGGCGCCGCCGCCGCGCGCCGCCCCGGCCGGGGGCTCCCGCCCGCCCGCCCCGCCCCCGACCGGGGCGGCGCGCGGCGGCGGCTTGACCCGGCGGCCGCCGGATGAGGGGCGTGGGCGGCGTCTCGCGCCCGCTTGCCCCCGCCCCGGCGGCGCGCTATCGGGGGCCGGTCGGGGCGTAGCGCAGCCTGGTAGCGCGCCGGTTTTGGGTACCGGAGGCCGCGAGTTCGAATCTCGCCGCCCCGACCACGCGCCGCATCCGCGCCCGGTTCCCCCTCGTCGCCGATTTCAGCCGCCGGACGTCTCGCCGCACTGGCGGCTCCGCGCGCGCGAAATACATTCTGAGAACTGAATTGATTGAAGAGCGCCCCATGATCCCGGCCCGCTATGCCTCCGTCCTGTTCGGCCTGATCCTCAGCGGGCTGATGTCGATGCTCGTCTCGGGCATCGCCACCCTGCGCGCGGCCGAGGTGCTGGACGCGGGCTTCCCGGCGTTGTGGCTGGGGGCGTGGCTGTCCTCCTGGGCCGTGGCCTTCCCGACCGTGCTGGTCGTGGCGCCGCTGACCCGGCGGCTGGTGGGGCGGCTGACGGCGGCGCCGGTTCCGGCGCGCGTGAAGGACTGAGCGTCCCTCAGCCCAGCGCGTGCAGCACCAGCGTCGCCGCGATCGCCCACATCACCACCGCGATCCCGGCGTCGAGCGCGCGCCAGGCCGCCGGGCGGGCGAAGAGCGGCGCGAGCAGCCGCGCCCCGTAGCCCAGCGTGAAGAAGAACACGAAAGAGGCGCCCGCGGCCCCGATCCCGTAGGCGAGCTTCTCGAGCCCCGCGAAGGGCGCCCCCACCGCCCCCACCAGCGCCAGCGTGTCGAGATAGACATGCGGGTTCAGCCAGGTGAAGGCGAGCGTCTGGAGGAGCACGGCGCGCAGGCCGAGATCCGTGCCCGCCTGCGCCGTCAGCCGCTCGGCCGGGCCCAGCGCCGCGCGCAGGCGCAGGGCGCCGTAGACCGCGAGGAAGGCCGCCCCCGCCAGCGCCATCGCCGGGCCCAGCCAGGGCCAGCGCGCCGCCGCCGCGCCGAAGCCCGCCACCCCGGCTGCGATCAGCAGCGCGTCCGAGACCGCGCAGGTCAGGCACACCCAGAACACGTGGCGCCCGGTCAGGCCCTGGCGCAGCACGAAGGCGTTCTGCGCCCCGATGGCGAGGATGAGGGAGAAGCCCGTGGCGAAGCCGGTCGCGCCGGCGGCCCAGGCGCCGGCGGCGATCATCGGGCGGCTCCGTCAGAAGGGGAGGGGGCCGGAAGCGGCGACCGGCGGAAGGCGATGGAGGGTGGACGGCGGGGGACGAGGGCGGAGCGCGGCGGCTCAGTCGCGCTTCGCGCTCGCGGGGGCGCGCGCCGGCGGGGCCGAGCGCGCCGCGCCGCCGCCCGCGCGGGGCTTGCCCGCGCCGTTGCGCCGGGCGAGGCCGGCCGCGCGCTCTTCGGCCGTGGGCGGCACCACGAGGCCCGCGGAGATCACCAGCTTGGCCGCGTCCTCGACCGTCATGTCGAGCGTGACGATGTCGTCGCGCGGCACGAACAGCAGGAAGCCCGAGGTGGGGTTGGGCGTGGTCGGCAGGAACACCGAGACCATCGCGGCGGGGGCCTCGCCCTCCGGCCCGCGGGCGGCGGCGATGCGGGTCGGCACCTCGCCCCGGGTCTCGGTGGAGACGAAGGCGATGGCCCACAGGCCGCGGCGCGGATACTCGACGAGGCAGGCCTGCTTGAAGCTCGCGCCCGAGGACTGGGTCAGCACCGTCTCGATGATCTGCTTCACGCCGTTGTAGACCGAGCGCACGATCGGCATCCGGTCGACCCAGTTCTCGGCCATCAGCACCAGCTGGCGGCCGAAGAGGTTCTTGGTCAGCAGGCCCACCACGGCGGTGAACAGGATGAAGACCACCAGGCCGAAGCCCGGCACGTCGACGCCGATCCAGGTCGAGGGATTGTAGAACTCGGGCACCAGCGGGACGATGCGGTCGTCCACGAAGGTGATGACGGTCCACACCAGGTAGAGCGTCAGCGTCACCGGGGCGACGATGACGAGGCCGGTCAGGAAGTTGGCGCGCCAGCGCTGGAAGAACCCGCGGCGGTGCGAGCGGTCCCTGGACTTGCGCGACGAGGCCATGCGGGTGCGTTTCCTGCGGGTCTGGGCGGAGCTCGGCAGGCCGGCGGCCGCGGGGAAGGTGCGGAGGCGCGGCCGATGAGACGGACCCGCGCGGTCGGAACCGCCGGAAGCTAGTCATCCCGGCGCCGCGGCGCAATATCGTCGAGGGTCGATCCGCGGCCGCCCTTCGCCGCAGGGCGCGGGGCGGGGTTGGCGGCTGGGGCAGGCTCGGGCGCTCAGAGCGGCCCGTGCGGCTCCTCCCGCGCGCCGGGCTCGCCGGCGGGCAGGGGGCCGCGGCGGCGGTTGGCCGAGGCCACGAAGAGCATCGAGCCCAGCATCGCGAGCCCCGTCGCCACCAGCATCAGCGGCAGCGGCAGCGCGCCGCCGAAGACCTCGAGCAGCCAGCCGGTCAGCGCCGAGAGCACCGCGCCGCCCCCCAGCATCAGCGTCGAGCCGAGGCCCGAGGCGCTGCCCGCCAGGTGCGGACGCACCGAGAGCTGGCCCGCCATCGCGTTGGGCATCGCCATGCCCGAGCCGATGCCCACGAAAAGCGTGGGCAGGAACAGCGACAGCGGATGCAGCACGCCCGCCAGGAACAGCAGCGCCGAGACCGACATCGACGCCACGTTCAGCAGCGCCCCGATCACGATCATCCGGTCGATGCCCAGCCGCCGCGCGAACCGCGTGGTCAGGAAGTTGCCGGCCATGTAGCCGCCGGCCATGAACATGAAGTAGCCGCCCAGCTTCGACGGGCTCAGCCCCAGCACCTCCGAGGCGACGTAGGGCGCGCCCCCCAGGAAGGCGAAGAAGGCGCCCGAGGCGCAGGCGCAGGCCAGCGCATAGCCCCAGAAACGATGCGAGCGCACCAGCTCGGGGTAGGCGCGGAACTGCTCCCCGAAGGAGGCGGACGGGTGGCGGTTGGTCTCGCCCGCGTCGGCCCAGCACAGCGCCAGCACCGACAGGGCCACCACCAGCAGCACGGTGAAGTTGGCGTGCCAGCCGAAGCTTTCCTCGAGCATGCCGCCGATCAGCGGGCCCACCATCGGCACCACCGCCATGCACATGGCGACGTAGCCCATCATCTGGGCGGCCGTCTCGGGCGTGGACATGTCGCGCACCATGGCGCGCGACAGCACCATGCCGGCCGAGGCCGTGGTCTGCAGCATGCGGAAGACCATGAAGGACTCGATGGTCTCCGACATCAGGCAGCCGACGGTGGCCAGCGCGAAGACCGCGACCGCGACCAGCAGCACCGGCCGGCGGCCCATCCGGTCCGACATCGGCCCGATCACCAGCTGCAGCGCGCCCATCACCAGCAGGTAGGCCGACACCGCGAACTGCATCACCGCGTAGTCGACCCCGAACTCCTTCGCCATGCCCGGCATCGAGGGCAGGAAGATGTTCATGCTCAGCGCGCCGAGGCCGGCCATGGCGACGAGCGTGAAGATCGAGGGCGGGGTGCGGCGGTCGAACCGTCGACGCGAGGGAAGGGGGGAGTTCGTGCTCATGGTCGCCATAAGGTGGACTTAGAATGCGCGCGTGAAAATGTCCAATCGAATGCGGCGCAGTCGCCGCGCCCGCGGGAGCGCCGTCTTTACGCTTTTTCAACCGCGCCCCGCCCAACCTTCGCGCCCCGGCGGGAGGATCCTCGCCGACGAGCCGAAGGGAAGCGCCGATGTCTCGCGCTCGACCACCAGGGGCCGCGGGCGAGCGTGGCGGGAGATGGAGGTCCGCGGCGATGGACCGGGCCGAGCCCCTCGGCTTTCCGCCCGGAGGGAGAGAGGCGGCCTGGCATGGCGCGCCCCCTCCCCGCGCCGCGACGGCGAAGGCCGGGGCGGGGGAGGGCGCGCGCGCCCGCCTCGTCGCGGCGCTTGCGGCCGCTCTGATCCTGTCCCTGCTGGCCGCCCTGCTCTGGACCGGCCCCTCGCGGGCGGAGGGGCGGGCTGCGTCCACCGCCGCCCCCGATGCGCCCCTTGCGGCCGAGGAGGTGGTCGTCGGCTGGTTCCCGCTGCCCCCCTACGTGGTCGCGACCGAGCATGGCCCCCCCTCGGGCTTCGCCGCCGAGGTGCTGAGCGAGGCCGCCCGGGACGCGGGCCTGCGCCCGGTGTTCCGCGCCCTCTCCGGCCCCGGGGAGGCGCTGGAGGCGGTGCGGGAGGGTCGGGTGCAGGCGCTCGCCCTGCTGGGCGTCGCCGACGAGCGCCGCGACGTGGTCGCCTACACGCGCCCGTTCCTCGAGGTGCGCACCGGCCTCTTCGCCGACGCGGAGGCGGCCGAGCGGCTGGCCGCGGCGCGCGGCGCCGGCGATCTGGGCGGCGCACGCGTCGGCTACCAGGCCGGCGCCATCGGCCGCGTCCTGGCCGAGGGGCTTCCGGGCGCCGAGCCGACGCCCGTGGTCGGCTTCGCCAACCTGATGGAGCAGCTCTCCGAGGGCGACCTCGACGCCGTGGTGCTGGTCGACGCGACCTTCGACCGGGGCGTCTTCGCGCTGAAGCGCCGGGGCCTCTTCGCCCGGGTCGGCCCCTGGCTGCGCGTCACCCCCATCGCGCTCGCCGTCGACCGCCGCCTGCCGGCGCTCGCCCAGCGCCTCGACCATGCGCTCGAGGGGATGCAGTCCGGCGGCCGGCTGGCGGAGATCGAGGCCCGCTGGTTCGGCCCGCCCGCGCCCTGGTGGACGCCGGCGCGCATCGGCTACGCCGCCGCCGCCGTGCTGGGCGTCGCCCTCGCGCTGGGCGCCGCCCTGCTGTGGCGGGTGCGCGAGCGCGAGCGCGCCGGCCGCCTCGCCGAGGCGCGCCGCTTCGGGGCCGAGCAGGCCCGTCTCGCCGAGGCGCTGGCATTCAAGAACGCCGAACTCGAGTCGCGCTCGCGCGACATCGAGCGGCTGCTCTACGTCGTCTCCCACGATCTCAAGAGCCCGTTGGTCTCGATCGGCGGCTTCGCCCGGCGCCTCGACCGGCATCTCGACCAGGCGGAGCCCGACAAGGCCCGCGCGGCGTCCGAGCGGATCTCGCGCAACGTGCAGGCGATGTCGGAGCTGATCGAGGGGATCCTGCGGCTGGGCCGCGCGGGCGCCGGCGCGGCGCAGCTCGACTGGGTCGAGGTCGACGCGGTCGCCGACATGGTGGGCGAGGCGCTGTCCTCGCGGCTCGAGCGCGCCCGCGCCCGCCTGCTGGTGATGCGCCCGATGCCGGTGGTGCGCGCCGACCCGGTGCTGCTGCGCCAGGCCCTTCAGAACCTGGTGGAGAACGCCCTGCGCTACGGCTGCCCCGAGCCGGGCATGACCGTCGAGATCGTCTCCCGCAGCCGCGGGGGCCTGGTCGAGATCGGCGTGCGCGACGAGGGGCCGGGCGTGCCTGAGAAGGACCAGGAGCGGATCTTCGACCTCTACCGCCGCGGCCTCGGCACCGCGGAGGCGGAGGAGGGCTCGGGCCTCGGCCTCGCCACCGTGCGCAAGATCGCCGAGCGGCACGGCGGCCGGGTCTCCGTCTCCTCGCGCCCGGGCGCCGGCGCCACCTTCTGGATCGGCTTTCCCGTCGGCCCCGACGTGGCCCTGGCCGCGCATGCCGCGCAAAGCGCCTCGCCCGAGCCGCGGCGCAGCTTCCAGGCGAACCCCTTCGCCTTCGCAGCCCCCGATCCGGCGCCGGATCCCTCCGCGGAGACGGCGGCCGACGCCTCCTCCGGGCCCGCGCCCCGCGCGGGCGGCGACGACGATCGACAAAGGACCGCGGCATGACCGTTGCTGACCCCTTCCGCATCCTCCTCGTCGAGGACAACGAGGATCATGCGGACCTGATCATGGACATCCTCGCCGACGCTCCGATGGCGGTCGAGCTGCATCGCTGCGGCGACGGCGCGGCGGCGCTCGTCGCGCTGAACGCGGCGCGCGAGGATGCCGAGGCCCGCCTGCCGGACCTGGTGCTGCTCGACCTCGACATGCCGCGCATGAACGGGTTCGAGACGCTGGAGGCGATCAAGACCGACCCGACGATGCGTCGCATTCCGGTGGTGATCCTGACCACCTCGCGCGCCCGCCAGGACGTGGCGCGCGCGCTCGACGGACATGCCAACTCCTATGTCTGCAAGACCGCGGATTTCACCGCGCTCGAGGAGCTCCTGGCGGAGGTGAGGCGCTACTGGACGCGCGCCAACCTTCGCCCGGGCCGGATCCTGGGCGATCCGGTCGGCGCCTGAGCCGGGCGCATTCGAGACGAAAACCAGGGCCTCCGGGCGGACGAGCCGCCATCCGCCCCGGACGGGCAACCATTCTTCAACCAAGGCGGCCCAGAATTGGTCG
The DNA here is from genome assembly GCF_029223255.1 of Albimonas marina. Taxonomy (GTDB): domain Bacteria; phylum Pseudomonadota; class Alphaproteobacteria; order Rhodobacterales; family Rhodobacteraceae; genus Albimonas. Next base: position 540,790 of record NZ_JARHUC010000002.1, on the reverse strand, counting down.
AAAGGGAAGAACGGGTCGATGGGAAAAGCCATGCGGTGTCTGATCGTCGAGGACTACGTCGAGCTTGCCGAGCTGTGGCGGCTCGAACTGGCGGACCTGGGGTTCGAGGCCGTCGCGGTCCATTCGGCGGAGGCGGCCTTCGCCCGGATGCTCACCACCCCGTTCGACCTGGTGATCGCCGATCTCGGCCTGCCCGACGGCTCCGGCCTGACGGTGGCGCAGAGCGCGGCGATCCGCGCGCCCGGCGCAGCCGTGATCGTGGTGACGGGCCAGGCCGAGTATCCCCACGGGGAGCTGTTCGGCATGTCCGGCAACATCGTCGCGGTGTTCCGCAAGACCTCGGATCTCAACGACATGCTGGCCTTCGCCGACCACCTGCGCGCGAAGCACGCCCGCGCCCAGGCGCCCGCAGCCTCCCCGCCGCCCTCGACGCGCCCCCCCGAGCCCGAACCCTCCCACGCCGACGCCCCGGCCGAGCTGGCCCGCCTTCGCGCCGCCGGCTGATCCGCACGCCGCCGTCCGGAGCCCTCGCCCCCTTGCCTGTTCGCCCGGCGACGCCGCCTGCCGGGCATGAATGCCGAGCGAGGTCCGCGCGTCCTCTCTGCAGGGAGGAGAGGCGGCGCGGAGTAAAGCGGATCCACCGAGGCGAATCATTCGCATATCACCGGAGCCCGGAGCCCGGAGCCCTGAGGCTTCCAGCTCGACAGTCGGCAGAGGACGGATCGAATAAGACGAGCGCCGACGAGCTGGCTGCGTTGGGGGCCCGTCGGGGCGACGTGGCGGGCGCGGGCGTTGTTCGGCGTCCTCTGAGACGCGAGTCGTCCTCGCTGATGCCGGACGTTTCCGCCGACGGACCGTCCGCTCGAGATGGATCCGTCAGGAACGGGAGCCGGCCGGCGCCGTCCGCATCGCCGCGGGTCCGCCGCGTCGCGGAGGCGATCGGCGCGTGAGGCCGAGGGCCAGCTGGGCGACGGACCCGCGGTCGGTTGCGCAGGTTTCGATGGAAGGACGTGCGGACCGACGGGGCTCGGCCCTATCGCCACACGGCGCCAGGCGAGTGCGGCAGCGAGAAAAAGCGCCGATGCTCGGCCGCCCGGCGCGGGTCTCGCCGCTTCAGCTATTGCCCGCGGGAGGCCGCTCGCCAGTTCGCCGCGCTCACCCCTTCCAGTCGGGCTCGCGCTTCTCCAGGAACGCCTGGACGCCCTCGGCCGTGTCGCGGTGGAGCATGTTCTCGGCCATCACCCGGCCGGTGTAGGCGTAGGCGGCCTCGAGGCTCATGCCGGACTGGGCGTAGAAGGCCTCCTTGCCGATGCGCACCGCGACGCCCAGCTTGGCCGCGACCGTGCGGGCGAGCGCGAGCGCGGCCTCGGACTGCTCGCCGTCGGGGACCACGCGGTTCACCAGGCCGATCTCGCGGGCGCGGGCGGCGTCGACGAACTCGCCCGTGGTCAGCATCTCGAAGGCCTGCTTGGCGGGCACGTTGCGGGTCAGCGCCACCATCGGCGTCGAGCAGAACAGGCCGATGTTCACCCCGTTCACTCCGAAGCGGGTCGAGGCGGCCGCGACCGCCATGTCGCAGGTCGCCACCAGCTGGCAGCCCGCGGCGGTGGCGACGCCGTGCACCTCGGCGATCACCGGCTGGGGCAGGCGGGGGATCGAGGCCATCATCCGCCCGCATTGCGCGAAGAGCGCGTTGTAATAGGCCCGGCCGCCGTCGGGCGCCTGGCGGGCGGCCTGCATCTCGCGCAGGTCGTGGCCGGCGCAGAAGGCCTTGCCGGCCCCGCGCAGCACCACCGCCTTCACCCGCCCGTCGACGGCGAGCGCGTCGAACTCGGCCTGCAGCCGGGCCAGCATCGCCTCGGACAGGGCGTTGATCTTCTTCGGCGCGTTCAGCGTCAGGCGGGCGACGGGGCCCAGGTCCTCGCGCAGCAGCAGGTCTTCGGCCGCGGCCTCGGCTTCGGTCGTCGTCGCGGCGGTCATGGCGGGCCTCCCAAGCCTGTCGGATCTGGCGGGGACCATAACGCCGACCGGCCGCGCGCCCAAGCCCCCGCCGAGGCCGCCCGGCCGACGCCCCCGCGACGGGTCCGTCCGCCGCTTGACCCGGGCCGCGTCGCCCGCGATCAATCCCCCCGAAGGCGCGCCGACGCCGATCTGGGAGGATCCGAATGCAGACGTTGATGACCGAGACCGAGCTCGCCGCTTATCTCGACGAGGTGTTCCCCGAGATGCAGGGGAAGTTCGAGATCGAGGAGGTCGCGCCGATGTTCGCCCGCGTGCGCCGCAAGGTGACGCCGGACGACCTGCGGCCGGGGGGCACGGTCTCGGGTCCGACGATGTTCGGGCTGGCGGACTGCGCCTTCTACGCGGTGACGCTGGCGATGATCGGGCGCCAGGCGCTGGCGGTGACGACCTCATGCAGCATCAACTTCATGCGCAAGCCCGAGCCGCGCGACCTGACCTGCGACGCGCGGATCCTGAAGCTGGGCCGGGCGCTGGTGGTGGGCGACTGCACGATCCATTCGCCGGGGGTCGAGGGGCCGGTGGCCCAGGCGACGCTGACCTACTCGATCCCGCCCGCGCGCTGAGCGGAGCTCAGAGCCAGCCGGCCTCGCGCAGGGCCGGCACGCGGCCGCGGCTGACGGGGATGCGCTCGCCGTTGCTCAGGCGCAGGATCGCCCGGTCGCCGTCGCGCCGGGCGTTCACCACGGCCGCGCGCGCCACCCAGTGCGAGCGATGCACCTGCAGCCCCTCGACCGGATCGCATTCGGCGATGGCGTCGCCCAGCCGCATCAGGACCAGCTCCGCCCCGCGGTCGGTGGCGACCTCGACGTAGTGGTCCTGCATCGACAGGCGCAGCAGCGCGCCGCGCCGGGCGGGGGAGAGCCGCTCCATCAGCCGCGGCGCGAAGGCGGCGGGGGAAGGCGCCGGGGCGGGGTCGAGCGCGCGGGGCGCTTCCGTCGCCGGCGGCTGTTGCTGGGGCGGGGGCGGCGCGTCGTGCGGCGTCTCCCGCGGACCCAGGCCGCCGGCGTCGCCCAGCGGGCGATGCGCCAGCGTCGTGGCGGTCAGCCGGGCGTTCGCGGCGAGCGCCAGCGTCAGGCCCAGCGACAGCGGCAGCACCGCGACGACCTCCTCGCTCGTCACGGGCGTGCCCAGGAACAGGTGGCGCACCAGGACCACGAGAATCGAGATCGGCACGGCGGCGGATCCCACCGACAGCAGGACCTGCTCCACCGCCCCGGCCTTCGGACGGAGCGCGGAGATGAAGGACGCGCAGAAGATCGCCAGCCCCCAGCAGCCCGTGTGCAGAACCGCCCAGTAGGCCGCCACGCCGCCGGTCGACAGCTGCTCGCGCGTGCCGAACGGCGCGATCAGGATGAACAGGAGCACGGTGGAACCGAAGGCCAGCCAGATCCTGCCCGTCGTCAGGCGCGCCCGCATTTCACGAAGCGCGAGATGCATCACGCTGTGATGGTTCATGAATTCTTCGCCTCTGGCGAATTGGCGTGGCGGTTCGCGAAACGAAGATTGCCGTGGGGGGAAGGTGAAGTCCAGATCAGCGGGCGTCGCAGGCCTGACATTTCGACGGTCGGCGGCGCAGGCGGCCGCGAGCCGGGTCCCGGGCCCTCGACCAGGGCCTTCCTGATCGCGCCGTCTCCGGCCTCGGCCGGACCGATCAGCTGGGGCGGTCGGTCCAGTCGAACCGGGCGGGAGGGGAGGCGCGCCTGGCGCGCTCTCCTTCCGGGCATCGCCATTCTTCACGGGATTTCAGAACGGGGTGGTCCGTGTTGGGGCTCTTGCGGCAGGCGGTCGGGGAACCGCCTGCCGCTCTTCGTTTCTGGAGTGGGAGCGGGGGCGAGGGGTTCCGCGGCGTCCCCCGACCGCGCCGTTTCCGCCGAAAAGTTGGGGTATCCATACACCTCATCGCGAACCGGCTGAAATCATGCGCTGATTTCGGCGGGGCGCCGCGCGAATGCGGTTGACTCGGGCGTGGGAATGCTTAGAAGGCCGGCATCCGTCCGGCGGGGGAGTCCGCTTCTCCGCACCCGACGCCGCCGGCCGCTCCGGTCCTGCAGGGGATGCTCCTGCGCCGCAAGCGGACCCGGAGATGCAAAGAGACGAAGAAACCGATGAAGACCTTTTCCGCCAAGCCGGCCGACATCGACAAGAAGTGGGTCGTGATCGACGCGGAGGGCATCGTTCTGGGCCGGCTCGCCGCCCTGATCGCCATGCGCCTCCGCGGCAAGCACAAGCCGTCGTTCACGCCGCACATGGACATGGGCGACAACGTGATCGTCATCAACGCCGAGAAGGTGCAGCTGACCGGGCGCAAGCGCACGGACAAGCAGTACTACTGGCACACCGGCTACCCGGGCGGCATCAAGTCCCGCACCGCCGGTCAGATCCTCGAGGGCAAGTTCCCCGAGCGCGTGATCGAGAAGGCCGTGCAGCGCATGATGCCGGGCGGTCCGCTGACCCGCAAGCAGCTGTCGAACCTGCGCGTCTACGCGGGCGCCGAGCACCCGCATGAGGCGCAGACCCCCGAGGCGATCGACGTGGCCGCCCTGAACTCCAAGAACACCCGGAGCGCCTGACGATGGCCGACGACGTGAAGACCCTCGACGATCTCGCCGACCTGACCGTGGACGGCGACGCGACCGCGATCGAGCCCGCCGCCCCGCGCGAGCCGGTGCGCGACGCGCTGAACCGCTCCTACGCCACCGGCAAGCGCAAGGACGCCGTGTCCCGCGTGTGGGTGAAGCCCGGCACCGGCAAGATCACGGTGAACGGCAAGGAGGCGAACGCCTACTTCGCCCGCCCCGTGCTGCAGATGGTGATCGCGCAGCCCTTCGGCGTCGCCGGCGTCGAGGGCCAGTTCGACGTGATGTGCACCGTGAAGGGCGGCGGTCTGTCCGGCCAGGCGGGCGCCGTGAAGCACGGCATCTCCAAGGCGCTGACGCTGTGGGATCCCTCGCTGCGCCCCGCCCTGAAGGCCGCCGGCTTCCTGACCCGCGACAGCCGCGTGGTCGAGCGCAAGAAGTACGGCCGCCGCAAGGCCCGCCGCAGCTTCCAGTTCTCGAAGCGCTGATCCGGCCTCCCCGCGCGCCCCGGCGCGCGGGACCCGACATGCGAACGGCGCCGCGGTCTCCGCGGCGCCGTTCTGCATTTCCGGGGCAGGGCCTTCTTGGCCGGCGGGGCGGGCGGGCTCAGACCCCGCCGCGCTCCAGCCAGCGCTCGAAGCGGGTGCCGCGCAGGGCCTCGCGCACCTCGTCGGCGTTCTCGATCGCCTCCAGCGGGTCGCGCGACAGCAGCTTGCTCATGCGGATCTTCGGCACGATCGGCGTCACGCCCAGGAAGGCGTAGACTTGGGCTGCGGTGTCGAGCGTCGCCTCCGGGTCGGCGTAGCAGCGCTCGTAGCTCAGCCGCAGCACCCGCTCGGGCGGGATCATGTCGAGCAGGCGGTCGAGCTCGCGCGTCTCCCAGTCGATGAAGTCGAGCCGCTCGACCAGGACGGCCGCGTTCACCCGCACCTTGCCCGGCGCCGTCCCGGCGTTGGCCGAGCGGGAGGAGACGACCCCCGTCGCCGCCAGCGCCGCGCCCGAGATGCCGCGCGCCAGCACGTTCTCGCGCGTCAGGCCGATAACCTTGATGTCGGGGCGGGCGGGGAGGTAGTCGTCCAGGCCCCGCTTGCTGAAGTGCATCGTGAAGTCCTTGATCCCGATGGTCTTCAGGCGGGAGGCGCGCTTGGTCTCCGCCCCGGCGCCGGACAGGCGCTTGCGCAGGTCGCGCACGCCCAGCGCGGCGCGGATCACCACCGGGTTCGTGGTCAGGGCGTCGAGATAGGCGGCCTCGTCCTTCCGCCAGACGCCCAGGCGGCGCTGGATCTTGCGCACCGGGGACCAGTCGCCCAGCACCTCGCCGTAGTTCAGCGCCTCGGGGTTCTGGTTGAGGATGTCGACCAGCGTGTTGGAGCCGGTGCGGCCCATGGTCAGAATCACATGACGGTCGGGCAATCGCGCCTCCTGAAGCTCCCCGCGCTGGGTAGCATCGCCCGGTCGCGAAGGGGAAGGCGCGCGGCCCGACCCGGGCGATGATGCCGCGCGGCCCGGGGCTTGCGTCCGGGCCGCCGGCGGGGGCGGGCGAAGCTGCGGCCGGGGCGCGTCGGCGCCGGGCCCATGCGCGCCGGGCCCGCGCACGTGGATTGCGCCGTGGCGCAGACAGGTCTAGGCGTGCGCCCGAACCACTCGATTCTCGGAGACCGGATCATGGACAAGGCGCGCATCGCGATCATCGGGGCCAGCGGGTACACGGGCGCCGAGCTCGTGCGCCTCGTCACCACGCACCCGGGCATGCGAATCGCGGCGCTGGCGGCGGACCGCAACGCCGGCAAGCCGCTGTCCGAGATCTATCCGCACCTCGCCCATCTCGACCTGCCGATGGTGACCAAGACCGAGGAGATCGACTTCTCCCAGGTCGACCTCGCCTTCTGCGGGCTGCCGCACGCCACCGCCCAGGCGGTGATCGGCGGGCTGCCGCGGGACCTCAAGGTCGTGGACCTCTCGGCCGACTTCCGGCTGCGGGACCCCAAGATCTACGAGAAGTGGTACGGCCACGAGCACCACGCGCTCGACCTCCAGGAGGAGGCCGTCTACGGCCTGCCCGAGTTCTATCGCGAGGAGATCAAGGCCACGCGCCTGTGCGCCGGCACCGGCTGTTTCGTCGTGACCGGCCTGCTGCCGCTGGTGCCGCTGGTGGAGAAGGGGGTCGTCGACCTCGAGGAGATCGTGATTGACGCCAAGACCGGGATCACCGGGGCGGGGCGGTCGTCGGCGGAGTGGAAGCTGTTCTCCGAGGTCACCGCGGGCACCAAGGCCTATGGCTTGGGCGGCACGCACCGGCACACGTCGGAGTTCGACCAGGAGCTCTCGAAGGCCGCCGGCCGCGAGGTGACGGTGATGTTCACCCCCCACCTGCTGCCGATGAACCGGGGCATCCTGGGCACGATCTACGTGAAGGGCGACGCGGACGAGATCCAGGCGACGCTCGAGGCGCGCTATGCGGACGAGCCCTTCGTGCAGGTGCTGCCGATGGGCTCGGCGCCGATGACCCAGCATGTCACCGGCTCGAACCTCTGCCGGATCGGCGTGACGCCGGACCGGCGCAAGGGGCGGGCGGTGATCGTGTCGGTCATCGACAACCTGGTGAAGGGCGCCTCGGGCCAGGCGGTGCAGTGCGCCAACCTGATGCTCGGCCAGCCCGAGACCGCGGGGCTCGAGCTCGCGCCCATGTTCCCCTGAGGGGCGACGCAGCCAGGGCCTGAACGCCGGCCGGCGCGGGGAGGACCCCCGCGCCGGCCGGTCGCGTTTCGGGGGCCGGGCGGCGGGACGCGGGGGCGCCTGCGGCGGGAAGGCATCACGCAGGCGTGACCTGCCGGGCGGGGCCGGGCTTGGGTTGCCTCCACGACTTCGCCCGATACCTTTATTTCCCATGAACGTAGGCGCCTTCCTGCGCGCGCGCCTGCTGGGCGACGCGCCCGAAGCCGCGGCGGCCGGCGCCCCGGCCGCCGCGGCCGCGCCCGTTGCCGCGCCGCCCGCCGCCCCGCAGCCCGAGCGCGGCGGGCCGAGGGGCGAGGGGGGCGACGCCGCGCTGAGCGCCGCCCGCGCGCCCCGCGCAGGCCCCCCGCCCAGCCGCTCCCACCTGCCGTCCGACCCCGAGCGGCGCGACCCGGTGGCCCGCGAGTTCTGGGCCGACGCGCCCGAAGATCCGTTCGCCCGCCGCCGCACCAAGCTGGAGCGCTTCTTCATCTGGGCCGGCCGCTCGCTGGCGCTGGTCTTCTCGCTCGCCGCGCTGAAGGTGCTGTGGAGCGCGGCGATGCGCTTCCAGGAGCACGAGGGCTTCATGCTCTCGGGCCACATCGCCTATTCGGCGCTGCTGGCGCTGTTCCCGTTCCTGATCTTCTGCACCTCCTTCGCCGCGGCCACCATCGGGCCCGGCGAGCTCCAGGCGCTGATCGAGCTGATGTTCGAGATCGCCCCCGAGCAGGTCGCCGACGCCATGCGCCCGATCCTGGAGCAGGCGCTGGGGGTCGAGCGGCGGGGCCTGCTGACGATCTCGGGGCTCGGCGCGCTGTGGGCGGCCTCGAACGGGGTCGAGGCCTTCCGCCTGGGCTTCGACCGCGCCTACCAGCCCCCCAACATCCGCAACTTCGTGATCAGCCGGGCGGTGGGTCTGGTGTTCGTGATGATCGGCACCGGGGCGGCGCTGATCATGGGCTTCGCCGTCGTGCTCGCGCCCCTGATCATCGAGCTCACGCAGATGCTTCTGGGGCGCGCGCCGCCCTTCGGCATGGGCCTCCTGCGCTACATCATCGCGCTGGCGGCCTTCGCCCTGTTCCTCTACATGATGCACGCGATCCTGCCCTCGGGGCGGCCACGCGCGCGCCGGCTGTGGCCGGGGATCACCGCCACGATCCTTCTGTGGACGGCGGCGGCCTCGGCCTTCTCGGTCTACCTCGCGCGGTTCCCGACCTACACGGTCACCTACGGCGGGCTCGCGGGCGTCATCGTGACGCTTCTGTTCTTCTACCTCTCGGGGGCGGTGATCCTCTACGGGGCGGAGGTGAACGCGGCCATCCACCGGCGCGAAGCCGAGGCGGAGGCCGAACGGCGGGCGAAGGCCAGGGAGCGGGCCGCGCCCTAAGAGACGGGAGGTCCGGGCCATGGCGATGACCCGCAAGCGTCGGCGCATCATCCTGATCGGCATCGGGGCGGGCTTCGTGCTCGCCGCGTCGCTGCTGGTGGGGGTGGGGATGCGCGACTCGATCGTCTTCTTCTTCTCCCCCTCCGAGATCGCCGAGCGCGCGCCCGGCCCCGACCAGCGCCTGCGCGTGGGCGGGCTGGTGGTCGAGGGCTCGGTGACGCGCGAGAGCGACGGCTCGGTCGCCTTCACCGTGACCGACGGCGCGATGGAGCAGCGGATCGCCTTCCACGGCATCCTGCCCGACCTGTTCCGCGAGGGGCAGGGCATCATCGCCGAGGGCCGCCTGCAGCCAGGCGGCGTCTTCGTGGCGGACGAGGTGCTCGCCAAGCATGACGAGAAGTACATGCCCAAGGAGATCGCCGAGACGCTGAAGTCCGAGGGCCACTACAAGCCCGAATACGGCGCCGACGCGCCCGAGGGCGCCGGCGAGGCCAAGGCCACCGACGCCGACGGCTGACCGCGGCGGCCCCGGCTCCGGCCGGGTCCGCGCAGGCCGCACGAGGCCCCGGGTCGAGCCCGGGGCGCGGGGTTGCGGGGGCCCCGGGTCAGGCCCGGGGCGCCGGGCGCCCGGAGCCCGTTTTCGCAGGGACGCTTCCATGAGCTACAGCTTCGACTGGGTCGACGCCTTCGCCGAGGCCCCTTTCGGCGGCAACGCCTGCGCGGTGGTGCATGAGGCGGGCGACCTGCCGGTGGCGACGCGCCTCGCCCTGGTGCGGGAGACGAGCCTGAGCGAATGCGCCTATCTCGTCCCCTCCGACCGGGCGGACTTCGGCGCGCGCTACTACCTCGCCCACCGCGAGATCCCGATGGCGGGGCACCCCACGGTCGCGACCGTGACCAGCCTGGTGGACCGCGGGCTGGTCGACGTCTCGGCCGGGCCCGCGCGCTTCACGCTCGAGGTCGGCGCCGGGGTGCTGCCGATCGAGGCCGCGCGCGACGGGCAGGGGCGCATCCGCGTGACCATGACCCAGGCGCGGCCCGAGATCGGCCCGCCCCTCGACCCCGCCCCCATCGCCGCGATCTACGGGCTGGAGGCCGCGGACGTCGCCCATCCGCCGCGCATCGTCTCCACCGGCACGCCGTTCTGCGTCACGCTCCTGCGCTCGAAGGCGGCGCTGCGCCGGGCGCGGATGGACGTGGCGCGGCTCGAGGCCTGGCGCGCGTCGAGCGCCCATCCCGACGCCGGCCTGATGGAGCCGTTCCTGACGACCCTGGGCGGGGAGACGCCGGGCGGCGACGTCTTCTCCCGCCTGCTGCTGGCGCCGCCGAGCCCGGCGGAGGATCCGTTCACCGGCTCCGCCACCGGCTGCCTGGGCGCCTACCTGTGGTCCGAGGGGCTGATCCCCGGCCCGCGCTTCACGGCCGAGCAGGGGCATTGGCTGGGCCGCCCCGGGCGCGCCGAGGTCGAGGCGCTGGGCCCGCGCGAGGACGTGTCGGGGGTGAAGGTCTCGGGCTCCGGCGTGGTGCTGATGCGGGGCGAGCTGCGGCTCTGACGCGCCGCCCGCGCCCGAACCGGGTCGCACTAGAGGGGCGCATGAAAATGCCGGCGGCCCCGGGAGATGGGCGCGCCGGCGTCTTCATCGAAAACCGGTCCGTGCGTGGACCTTCGGGTATGCGGGCCGTCGGAAATGCGGACCGTCTGGAAACTGGCCGGGCCCCGCGTGCCTCGGGGCCCGGAGTACGTCGGGCGGGCGCTCCCCAGGCCGCCTTGCGGCGAACGCCCGCCCGGCCGCCCTCAGGCGGCCACCCGCAACGTGCGGGCGATCTCGGTCACGTGGCGAAGATCCGAGCCGCAGCAGCCGCCGAACACGTTCATCCACGGCAGGCGCGTCTTCAGCGCGCCTACGAGCCGGCCGAACTCGACCGGGTCGCCGTCGTCGAGATGGTCGCAGCCGTCCAGTTCGGCATGGCTGCGGCGCGAGGCGTTGCAGCGCACGCCCCGGATCCGCCGGGCCCAGTCCGCATCCTCCAGCCGTTCGGCGAAGTGGTCGGGGTGGGCGCAGTTGATCATGTAGTAGGCCGGCGCCGCGTTGGTCGCGACGTCCACCCGCCGGATCGCCTCGGCCAGCGTCTCGCCCGAGGGCAGGCGGCCGTCGGTCTCGACGGTGAAGCTGATCACGTGGCGCAGCCAGGCGTCGGAGGCCGCGCGCGAGAAGCCGGTCGCCTCGGCCGAGGAGACGTGGGTGGTCGCGGTGACCATGTCGACGTCGGTCTCGGCCAGCCAGCCCATCTGGACGGCGTGGTACTCGCGCGCCTCCTCGGCGTTCATCTCGGTGTCGAGCGCGTAGGCGTCGCCGCGGGGGCCGACGGGCGCGTTCAGCAGGATCGGGAAGGAGCCGACGCCGGCGAATTCCTCGCGCAGGTTGGCGACGAAGGCGACGGCCTCGTGGTTGGCCAGGCGCAGCGTGGCCGCGTCCTCGCCCAGCTCCTGCGACCAGCAGGGATGCGCCTTCCAGGTCGGGGCGTCGAGGATGAAGCCGGTGCCGGCCTCGCGGGCCAAGCGCAGGAAGCCGCGGAAGTACTCGGCCATCGCCGCGCGTCCGGCGGCGTCGGGCAGCAGCGTGTGGGCGGCGAAGGCGCGGATCGGCACGCCGCGGTTGAAGATGAGATCGGTCTCGACCCCGGCGTCGGTCAGGAAGGGCGCGCCGGTCAGCTGGGGCAATCTGGAGCTGCGGTCGAACATGGTGGGCCTCGAATGAACGGTGCGACGGGGATCGCCGTCCTCACGACGCCATGTGTCGCCGCGCCATCGTGATACGAGCGTGATAAATGTGTTGCTCAAAATCCGCAAAAACGATTGATCGGGGCGATTTCGGCGAAAAAATGGACCGCGACCATCCGCGGACTGGCCTCGCGCGCTCCTGAATTGCACCAGCGGGTGGTCCGCGGCATGGTCCGCGGGACGGCGTGCAGAATGCCGAACGGGATCGGGGGAGGCCGACCATGACCGCCGAGCTGGGCCACTACGCCCTGATTCTCGCCCTTGTCGCGAGCCTTGCGCAGACCGTCGTGCCGCTGGTCGGCGCCCAGAAGGGCTGGTCCGACTGGATGCGGCTGGCGGGGCCTGCGGCGAGCGTCTCGTTCCTGCTCACGGCCCTGGCCTTCGCGGCGCTGACCGTGGCCTTCGTCACCTCCGACTTCTCGGTGGCGCTGGTGGCCGAGAACTCCCATTCCGCCAAGCCGATGCTCTACAAGGTGTCGGGCGTCTGGGGGAACCACGAGGGCTCGCTGCTGCTGTGGACCCTGATGCTGACCCTGTTCGGGGCGATGATCGCGGGCCTGGGCGGCAACCTGCCCGAGTCGCTCAAGGCCCGCACCCTCGCCGTGCAGGGGGCCATCGGCGCCGCCTTCCTGGCCTTCATGCTGTTCACCTCGAACCCGTTCCTGCGCATCGCGCATCCGCCGCTGGACGGGGGCGACCTGAACCCGCTGCTCCAGGACCCGGGCCTCGCCTTCCATCCGCCGTTCCTCTACCTGGGCTACGTCGGCCTCTCGACCGCCTATTCCTTCGCCGTCGCCGCCCTGATCGAGGGGCGGGTCGACGCCGCCTGGGCGCGCTGGGTGCGGCCCTGGGCGCTGACCGCCTGGATGTTCCTCACGGTGGGCATCGCGCTGGGCTCCTACTGGGCCTATTACGAGCTCGGCTGGGGCGGCTGGTGGTTCTGGGATCCGGTCGAAAACGCCTCCTTCATGCCGTGGCTCGCCTCCGCCGCGCTGCTGCACTGCGCCATCGTGGTCGAGAAGCGCGACAGCCTCAAAAGCTGGACCATCCTGCTGGCGATCCTGGGCTTTTCGCTGTCGCTGCTGGGCACGTTCATCGTCCGCTCGGGCCTGCTGACCTCGGTCCACGCCTTCGCCTCGGACCCCACGCGCGGCGTGGTGGTGCTGGGGATCCTGGTGGTGGCCGTGGGCGGCTCCCTCGCGCTCTACGCCTGGCGGGCGCCGCGGCTGGCGCCGGGGGGCGTCTTCGCCATGGTCAGCCGCGAGTCGATGCTGGTCGCCAACAACCTGCTGCTGACGGTGGCCTGCGCGGTGGTCCTGCTCGGCACCCTGATGCCCCTGATCCGCGAGGCCTGGGATGGCGGGCGCATCTCGGTCGGGGCGCCGTTCTTCAACCTCGCCTTCACGCCCTTCATGATCGCGCTGGCGGTGCTGCTGCCCATCGGGGCGCTGTCGCCGTGGAAGCGCGCGCGCCTCGGCCGGGTTCTGCGCCGACTGTGGCCCGCCGCGGCGCTGGCCTTCGCGGTCGCGGCGCTGGTCTGGGCGGTGCAGACCGGGCGCAGCACGCTGGCCCCCGTGGGCATCGCGCTCTCGGTCTGGATCCTCGCCGGCGTCGGCGTCGAGATCTGGGAGCGCGCGGGCCTGTCGCGCCCCGGCCGCTGGCGGCGCCTCTCGGGCCTGCCGCGGGCCGACTGGGGCAAGGCGGTCGCGCACTCCGGCCTCGCGCTGACCATCTTCGGCATCGCCTCGCTGAGCGCGTGGGAGACCGAGGCCGTGCGCGCCCTGCATCCGGGCGAGTCGGTCGAGACGGGCGGCTATTCGTTCCGCTTCGACGCGGTCGAGCGGGCGCAGGGCCCCAACTACTCCATCGACCGGGGCGTGTTCACCGTCTTCAAGGACGAAACCGAGGTGACGGTGCTGCGCCCCGAGAAGCGCTTCTACCCCGTCCAGCGCATGCCCACGACCGAGGCCGCCATCGACGCCGGCCTGATCCGCGACCTCTACGTGGTCCTCGGCGACCGCCAGCAGGAGGACGCCGGCGCCTGGGCCGTGCGCATCTACGTGAAGCCCTTCGCCAACTGGATCTGGATCGGGGCGCTGGTGATGGCGCTGGGGGGGCTGACCTCGCTGTCGGACCGCCGCTACCGGGTGGGCGCCGCCGCGCGCCGCGCCCCCGCCGCCGCGGTCCCCGCGGAATGAGGGCGCTGCGTCCCCTCCTGCTGGCGCTGGCCCTGCTGGCGCCGCTGGCCGCGCCCGCGGTGCAGCCCGACGAGGTGCTGGACGACCCCGCGCTCGAGGCCCGGGCGCGCGCGCTCTCGGCCGAGATCCGCTGTCTGGTCTGCCGGTCGGAGAGCATCGACGAATCCAACGCCGACCTCGCCCGCGACCTGCGCGTGTTGGTGCGCGAGCGGCTGGTGGCGGGCGACAGCGACGCGGAGGTAAAGACCTTCCTCGTGGATCGCTACGGCGAGTACGTGCTGCTCAAGCCCACCTTCACGGCGGCCAACGCGATCCTGTGGTTCGGCGGCCCGGCGCTGCTCATCGGGGGCGGCGTTCTGGCCTTCTTCTGGATCCGCCGCGCCCGCCCCGAGGCCGCCGCCGCCGCCTCGCCGCTGAGCGCCGAGGAGAAGGCGCGCCTCGACGCCCTGATGAAGGAGGACGGGGCCGCCTGAGGCTTGCGCCCCCCGGCCGCCCCTCCCACCTCCTTCAGGCCGGGCGCCCGCCCGCGCCCCCACGCTCCGCCGGAGGCCCGATGACCCCGCCCGAGACCGCCGCTCCCCAGACCGTCGACCCCTACGCCCGCGCAGGCTCGCCCTACGAGACGCTGCGCTACGGCCTGCGCGACGACGTCGCCACCCTCGCCCTCGCGCGGCCGGAGCGGCTGAACGCGCTCGACGCGCAGGCCAAGGCCGATCTCGCCCACGCCCTGCGCCGCGCGGCGGCGGAGGCGCGGGCGGTGGTGCTGACCGGGCTGGGGGAGGCGTTCTGCGCCGGTCACGCGCTGGGCGACGCGCCGCGGATCCGCGAGCTCGACCTCGGCCGCACCCAGCGCGAGGAGACGCGCCCCCTGCTGGAGGCGATGGCGGCCTGTCCGCTGCCGATCCTCGCGGCGGTGAACGGCATCGCGGCCGGCGCGGGGCTGGCGCTGGCGCTCGCCGCCGACATCGCGATCGCGGCCGAGGGGGCGAGCTTCGCCGTCACCTCGTCGCGCGTCGGCACGATCCCCGACGCGGGCCTGTCGTTCTGGCTGCCGCGACTGGTGGGTCCCGCGCGCGCCCGCGGCCTCGCTCTGCTGGGGGAGCCGATCTCCGCCCGCCAGGCCGCCGAGTGGGGCCTGATCTGGGAGGCCGTCCCCGACGCCGCCTTCGCCGAGCGCGTCGACGCCCGCGCCCGCGCGCTCGCCGCAGGCCCCACGGAGGGCTACCGCCTGACCCGCGAGGCGCTGCGCTCGGGCCTGGAGCTGCCCTGGGCGGAGCAGCTCGAGCGCGAGGCCGACCTCCAGGCCCAGGCCGGCCGCACCCGCGACTTCCTCGTCGGCGCGCTGGCCGAGGCCGAGGGCGCGGCGCCCGCCTTCAAGGGGCGCTGAGGGGGCCTGCGGGCGCCTGGCCGGGCCGGGGCGTTGCGCCGTCCTCCGCGCAGCGCATGCGGTTTCCGCCATCCGGGCTGGGGATGCTGGCGGATGGAAATAAGAACAAAACGGGAATATCTTGAAGGCCGGATCACAGGAGACTCGGCATGGCGGGCAGGGCGGATCGCTCCCCTGCAAGGGAGGCGCATGGCACGGGCGGGGCGTCGGCCTCAGCCCTTGAACACCGTGTCCCTGTGCCATTTCAGATAGGCGGGATGCGGCCGGGAGGCGGCGTCCTCCGGAAGAAGCAGCCGCCGCTCGGGACGCAGCAGCGCTTCCGCGCCCGGAGGCAGGCGATCTTTGGCGACGAGGATCGAATGATCGTCGTTGATCGAGACCAGGCCCCGGTCGAACATCCAGTGCGCCGTGCCCGACAGAGCCACGCCGTTGCGCACCGTGTCGGGGCCCTGCGCCTCGACCGAGCGGATATGAGCCGCCTGCACCTCCGGCCGCCCGCCGCCGTTCAGGATTCGCAGGCCGGTCATGGCGCAGGTCTCGCGATAGGCGCGCTTCACCTGCCGGGCGAAGGCGGCGTCGCGCAGGGGACGGGCGGTCAGCCGCTCCACGAGGGGGCGCTCGAACAGGGCGTCCGGCGCGGCCATGCCCGGCGGAGCGGCGTCGACCCCCGCTGCGGGATCGGCGAACAGGCCTCCGATCCGCCTTCCCGGCCCCGGCGGAGCGGGCTCGGGCGTCCAGTCCTCCCGCCCCAGGTCATCCCGCACGCCGGCGAGGCCCATGGCCACGATGGCCGCGAACTCCGCATCGGGTATTTCGCGGACGGCCCAGCGGAAGGCGCCCCGGTTCACGGACCCGTCCGGGTTGCGCAGCGCGCTTTCCATGAACAGCGCGTCCGCCCGGTAGGGCACGGTCGTGGGGAACTCGAGATAGGTCCTGGGGTCGATGCAGGCGTAGGCATGGTCAGGCGAACGGGGATCCGGCCCGACCGCGCGCACCTGCGCCGCGGCGAAGTAAGCCATGCGCCCGCCCATCGGCCGGGTCTCCGAGATGCGACGAGGCTCGGAGTGGACGATCCAGTCGCCGACCGTCCGTTCGACGATGCTCAGATAGCGGCGACGCGGGAAGTGATGCCGTTCTTCCGGGCGGTCGTCGTAATCGGCGCCCTCGGCATGGGTGAAAATCGCCTTGACCCTGCGGCGAGCCTATACCTGTCCCATATCGGGGCGCCAGGTTCGGAATGACCCGCATCCCCGAGCTCCACGTCACCACCAACTTCAGCTTCCTCGTCGGCGCCTCCCATCCCGAGGAGTTCGCGCGCGAGGCCGCGGCGCTGGGGCTCTCGGCGCTGGCGGTGGCGGACCGGAACTCGGTGGCCGGGGTGGTGCGCGCGCACCAGGCGCTGCGGGACCTGGCGCGGGCGGGGCTGGGCGTCGCGGCGGGGGCGCCGGGGCAGGGCGGCGGCGGGGCGGCCTCCGCCCTCGCGGCGGCCCCCGGCGGCGTGCGCACCACCGACCGCATCGGCCATGCCGACGTGGTGGCCCGTGCGCGGGCGCGGCGGTCGGGCGCCGCCCGCGACGCCCATGACGACGCCGCCGAGGATCACGCCCGCGACCGGGCGGCCCTGCGCGACGCCGCCCGCCAGGCGCCCGACCCGTCGCTCCCGCCGTCTTCCCCGTCATCTTCCCTTGGGTCGGGTGCGGCCCCGAGACCCGGCGACGCGGCCAGCCCTGCGCCCGCCGCCCCCGCGGCGCCGCGGCCCGGCGGCGTCCGGCCGGACGCCTCCGAACCCGACGTTTCCCAACCCGGCGTCTCCCAGCCCGAGCTGTCCCGGCCCGAAGCCTCCCGGCCCGACGCCTCCCAGCCCGACGGGCCGACGAAGCCTGCGCCCCTCGCCCTCGCCCCGGTCGCGCCGCTGACGCTGCCGCGCCTGATCCCCGGCGCCCTGCTGGCCCTGCGCGACGGGCAGGAGCTGGTGGCCCTGCCCACCGACCGCGCCGCCTGGGCGCGCCTGACCCGCCTGCTGACGCTGGGCAAGCGCCGGGCGCCGAAGGGGGAGTGCTGGCTCGATCCCGACGACGTGCTCGACCATGCCGAGGGCCTGATCCTGCTGTGGCGCCCCTCGCCCGAGGCCGATCCGGCGGAGCTCGATCCGGGCGCGTCCCCAGCCCCATCCCCAGGCCCCTCCCCAGCGGCGGAGGCCGCCGTCGGCCCCCGGGCGGCCCCGTCCCCGCCGCGCCCGGCCCGCCAGGCCGAGCCGCGCCGGCCCCGCGGCGCGGGCCGGACGCCGGGCCTCGTGCAAGGCTGGGCGCGCCGCCTCCCCGGGCAGGTGTTCGTGCTGGCCGCGCCGCTCTACGACGGCCGCGACGCCCCGCGCCTCGCCGCGCTGGCGCGCCTGGCCGAGGTCTCGGGCGCGCCGCTGGTCGCCTCCGCCTCGCCGATCATGCACGTGGGCGCGCGCCGCCGCCTCGCCGACGTGCTGTCGTGCATCCGCGAGGGGACCACCATCGACCAGCTCGGCCGCCGCGCCCAGGCCAATGCCGAGCGCCGCCTGCGCGCCCCGCACGAGCTCGCGCGCCTCTTCGCCGATCACCCCGAGGCGCTGACCCGCGCCCAGGCGATCGCCGAGCGCTGCCGCTTCTCCCTCGACGAGCTGCGCTACGAGTATCCCGACGAGGTGGCGGGCGGCGAAGACCCCCAGGCCCGGCTGGAGCGTCTGACCGCCGAGGGCCTGCGCGACCGCTACCCCGAGGGCGTGCCCGCCCGGGTCCGCGATCAGGCGGCCCATGAGCTCGCCCTGATCTCGCGCCTGAACTACGCGCCCTATTTCCTGACCGTGCGCGACCTGGTGGCCTTCGCCGAATCCCGCGGGATCCTGTGCCAGGGGCGCGGCTCGGCCGCCAACTCCATCGTCTGCTACGCGCTGCGCGTCACCGCCATCGGCCCCGACGTCGCCAGCATGGTCTTCGAGCGCTTCGTCTCCGAGGCCCGCGACGAGCCCCCCGACATCGACGTCGACTTCGAGCATGAGCGGCGCGAGGAGGTGATCCAGCACATCTACCAGCGTTACGGCCGCCACCGCGCCGGCCTCTGCGCCACGGTGATCCACTACCGCGCCCGCCGGGCGGTGCGCGAGGTGGGCAAGGCCATGGGGCTGAGCGCCGACGCGATCAACGCGCTCGCCTCCCAGATCTGGGGCTGGTCGTCGGAGTCGATCCGCGAGGAACGCATCCGCGAGATCGGCCTCGATCCCACCGAGCCGCGCCTGCGCAAGACCCTCGACCTGGTGGCCGAGCTGATCGGCTTCCCGCGCCACCTCTCCCAGCATGTCGGCGGCTTCATCATCACCAAGGGGCGGCTGGACGAGCTGGTCCCCATCGAGAACGCGGCGATGGAGGACCGCACGGTCATCGAGTGGGACAAGGACGACATCGACGCGCTGGGCATCCTGAAGGTCGACGTCCTGTCGCTCGGGATGCTCACCTGCATCCGCAAGGCGTTCGAGCTGATCGAGCGCCATGCCGGCGAGACCTGGGGCCTCGCGACCCTGCCGCCCGAGGACCCCGCCGTCTACGACATGCTGTGCGAGGCCGACAGCATCGGCGTCTTCCAGGTCGAATCCCGCGCGCAGATGAACTTCCTGCCGCGGATGCGCCCGCGCTGCTTCTACGACCTGGTGATCGAGGTCGCGATCGTGCGCCCCGGCCCCATCCAGGGCGACATGGTCCACCCCTACCTGCGCCGCCGCCGGGGGGAGGAGCAGGTGAGCTTCCCCTCCGACGAACTGGGCCAGGTGCTGGGCAAGACCCTGGGCGTGCCGCTCTTCCAGGAGCAGGCGATGCAGATCGCCATCATCGGCGCGGGCTTCACGCCCGAGGAGGCGGACCTGCTGCGCCGCGCGCTGGCGACCTTCCGCAAGTCCGGCACCATCCACAATTTCCGCGACCGCTTCCTCGCGGGCATGACCCGCAACGGCTACGACCTCGACTTCGCCGAGCGCTGCTTCTCCCAGATCGAGGGCTTCGGCGAATACGGCTTCCCCGAGAGCCATGCCGCCTCCTTCGCCCTGCTGGTCTACGCCTCCGCCTGGATCAAGCGCCACCACCCCGCGGCCTTCGCCTGCGCGCTGCTGAACTCGCAGCCCATGGGCTTCTACGCGCCCGCCCAGATCGTGCGGGATGCGCGGATGCACGGGGTGGCCGTGCGGCCGGTCTGCGTGAACGCCTCCTACTGGGACAACACGCTGGAGCCCGATCCCCGCTCCACCGGCGGCCTCGCCCTGCGGCTGGGCTTCCGCCAGCTGCGTGCGATGAAGGAGGAGGACGCGCTGTGGCTGACGGGGGCGCGGGGCAACGGCTACCGCTCGGTCGAGGATGCGTGGCGCAAGGCGGGGCTGCCTGCCACGACGCTGGGCACGCTGGCCGAGGCGGACGCCTTCGCCTCGCTGGGGCTCGACCGCCGGCAGGCGTTGTGGCAGGCCAAGGCCATCCCCGGCGGCGACCCGCTGCCTCTTTTCGCGGGCCTCCTGGAGGGCGAGGGGATCGAGGAGCCGCCGACGCCGCTGCCCGCGATGTCCGAGGGCGAGGAGGTGGTCGAGGACTACGTCTCCGCCCGCCTGACGCTGCGCGCCCATCCCGTGGCTCTGCTGCGCGACCGCCTGACCCCGCCCGGGTCTCCCACCGCCGGCGGCCATGCGGGCGAGCCCTGGCCCCGCCCCCCCGCCTGCCTGCCGGCCGCGCGCCTCGACCTGCCGCCCGAGAAGGCCCGCGTCTGCGTCTGCGGCCTGGTGATCGTGCGCCAGCGCCCGGGCAGCGCCGGGGGCGTGATCTTCATCACGCTCGAGGACGAGAGCGGGGTGTCGAACATCGTGGTCTGGGCGCGGGTCTACGAGGCCTTCCGCCGCCAGGTGATCGCCGGCCGCCTGCTGCGGGTGACCGGGCGGGTGCAGCGCGACGGCTCGGTCGTCCACGTGGTCGCCGAGACCATCGAGGACCTCTCGCCCCTGCTCGACGACCTCGCCCGCGGGGCGCGCGACATGCCCAATCCCGCGGGGCCGGTGGACGAGGTCCGCCGCCCCGTGCAGGGCAGCCGCCGGGGCTCGGCCGCCGAGGACGTGCGCGACCCCCGCCGCGACGCCGCGGCGGGCTTCACGGGCCGCGATGCCGCGGCGGGGTTTGAGCGCCGCGACGCTGGCCTCGCCCGCGGGGAGGCCGGCGCGCGCCATCCGCGCCACCAGTCGAAGAAGCTTTTTCCCTCCCGCGACTTCCACTGAGGACGGAGGAGAGGGGGCAGGGCGAAACGCCCGGGCCTGGAGGCCATCCCGCCGCGGGCAGGGCCGCGCGGGAGGGGGAGCCGGATCGCGACGCCGGAACGGAGCAGGACCGGCGCGCGGCCGCCCCGGCCCGCGCGGGGCCGGGGCGGGGGAAGGGCGCCCTCAGACCCGCTCGCGCACCTGCGCGTAGGCCAGCGCCGAGAAGATCACCGTGCCCCCGATCACGTTGCCCGCCAGCGCCGGAAGGGTGCCGTTCAGCAACGCCTCGGCGATCGGCAGCTCGCCCTCGAAGGCCAGCAGGAACAGCTTGGTCGAGCCGGCGATGACGTGGGACATCTCGGCCACCGCGATGGTCCAGGTCAGCACCACGATCACCAGGATCTCGCCCGAGCCGTCCTGCCGCGGCATGATCCACACCAGCGCCGCGATCAGGAAGCCCGCCGGGATCCCGCGCAGGAACTGCTGGCCGGGCGTCAGCTCGGCATAGCCGCGGGCGATTTCCATCACCCCCGCCGCGAGGTCGTCGGGCATGAAGCCGCTGGAACTCATCGCCCCCGCCGCCACCGCGCAGCCCACCAGGTTGGCGACCAGCACCACCGCCCAAAGCCGCAGCAGGCAGCCGATCATCGTCAGGCTGGGGTTCAGGAACACCGGCAGGATCGGGGTGATCGTGTTCTCGGTGAACAGCTGCATGCGCGCCTGCACCACGATCAGGAAGCCGATCGAGTAGCCGAAGGCCGCGACCAGCGGGCTCCAGGAGGTGTCGGGCAGGCGGGCGTGCAGCACGCCCTCGGCCAGGACCGAGACGCTCAGCGCGATCCCCGCCGCCACCCCCGACCACCACAGGCCCGAGGCCGAGCGCTCCAGCTCGTGCAGGCCGGCCCGGCGGATCGCCTCGTAGACCACGCCGGTGGGGACGGCGGAATGCTCCTCGACCTGCTCCTGCTCCCGCGAGTTCAGCTCGATCTCTTCTTCCGCCTCGCTCATGCGCGTCCCCCGCGTTGCGCGGGCCGCCGCGGGCCCGTCCGCGCAACAATATGGCGCGACGGACGCGCGGGGCGAGGCGGCGGGCGGCGGCTGCGACGTCCCGGACCCCGAACCGCCGCCTGCCTCTGGCATCCCCGACCTGCCGGCCGTAAGGTCGCCGCCGAAACCGGAGCCCCACGGCGGCAGGCGCGCTCGCCCCGCCGTCGACCCGGAGGAGAGGAGACGCCATGACCGCCTATTCCCAGCCCGAGCTCGGCATCGAGCTGAAGGACTTCGTCGCCACCATCGAGATCCAGCGCCCGCCGCTGAACTTCTTCGACTTCAAGCTGATCCAGCAGATCGCCGACACGCTCGAGGCGCTGGACAAGGACCCCGACTGCCGCGCCATCGTGCTGTGCTCGGCCGGCAAGGCGTTCTGCGCGGGCGCGGACTTCTCGTCCTCGGGCGAGGACGACGACGCGGTCGACCGGCTGGGCGTGGGCAACCTCTACCAGGAGGCGACGCGCATCTTCGCCTGCCGCAAGCCCATCGTGGCCGCGGTCCACGGCGCGGCGATCGGCGGCGGCCTGGGCCTGGCGATGTCGGCGGACTTCCGCGTCTGCTCGGCCGGCGCGCGCTTCGCGGCCAACTTCACCCGCCTGGGCTTCCACCCCGGCTTCGGCCTGACCCACGTGCTGCCGCGGGCCATCGGCCAGCAGCGCGCCTGGCTGATGTTCTACACCTCGCGCCGCGTGAAGGGCGACGAGGCGGTGGAGTGGGGCCTGGCCGACGTGCTCGCCCCCGAGGGCGAGGAGCGCAAGGTGGCCTGGGAGCTGGCGCGCGAGATCGCCGAGAACTCGCCGCTCGGCCTCGACACCACCCGCGAGACCCTGCGCCAGGGCCTGGTCGAGGCGGTGAAGGCCGCCACGGCGCGCGAGCTGGCGGTGCAGGAGGAGCTGCGCCACACCGAGGACTTCGCCGAGGGCGTGCGCGCCACCGCCGCGCGCGAGGTGCCGAACTTCAAGGGCCGCTGAGCCCGTCGCGCGGCGCCCCCGGCCGATCCGCCGGGGGCGCCGCGTCGACCGGAGCGCCGGCCCCGGCGCTCCGCCCGCGGCGCAGGGCCGGCGTCGCGCCTGGCCCCGCCGTCTCCGGCCCGCCCCCGTCGCGCCGGGCGCCAACGCCTGCCGCGCGCCGCGGGCGAGGCGCCGGTGCCGGGCGCGCGGGTCGGCGCGGCGCCTTGGGGCCGCGCCGGGCAGGGCGCCGCTCGCCCCCGAGACGCGCCGCGCCCGGATCCGCCCCCGCTCCGGTCCATCGCATTTCATTTGCAGGCCCATCACGTCCCGTCATGGACGCGGCGGATTTCCCATGCCTTTCAATGCCGAGCCCGGGCGCGAGCGTCTCTCCCGGCCTCGGACGTCCGCCCGCCGCGCGGCCCTGCGGCGGCTCCGAGGCTTCCGGCGGCGGCGAATCGGCGCTAGCGATTCCGGGTGCGCCCGCTCCAACGCCCGGGCGCGCGCCTCGTCCGCCCGCCTCCGCCGAGCCCTGACCGGCGGTCGCCCCTGCTTCAGGAGCCCCTGCCATGTCGCTCGCCTACGGTCGGCATTTCCTGGCCATTCCCGGCCCCTCCGTCATGCCCGACCGGGTGCTGAACGCCATGCATCGCGGCGCCCCGAACATCTACGAGGGCGCCATCGTCGAGCTCGTCGACGGGCTGGCCGAGGACCTGCGCCGGGTCGCGCGCTCCAAGGACGCGGGCGTCGCCATCTACACCTGCAACGGCCACGGCGCGTGGGAGGCGGCGATCGCCAACCTCTTCAACCGCGGCGACCGGATCCTGACGCTCGACTGCGGCCGTTTCGCCGAGGGCTGGGCGCAGACCGCGCAGGGCATGGGCGTGGACGCCCAGGTGGTGATGACCGGCGACCGCGGCCCCGTGCCCCCCGAGACGCTCGAGCAGCTGCTGCGCGAGGACAAGGCCCACGAGATCAAGGCGGTGATGGTGGTGCAGGTCGACACCGCCTCCTCGGCCTGCAACGACATCGCAGCCCTCCGCCGCGCCATCGACGCCGCCGGCCACCCGGCGCTGTTCATGGTCGACTGCATCGCCTCGCTCGGCTCCGAGCGGTTCGAGTTCGACGACTGGGGCGTGGACGTGATGGTCGCCGGCTCCCAGAAGGGGCTGATGACGCCCCCGGGCCTCGCCTTCTGCTTCGTCGGCCCCAAGGCGTGGGAGCATCGGGGCGAGCTGGTCTCGGTCTACTGGGACTGGCGCCCGCGCATCCGCCCCGAGATGCCCTACCAGCGCTTCGGCGGCACCGCGCCGACCCACCACCTGTTCGGCCTGCGCGAGGCGCTGACCATGCTGCTGGAGGAGGAGGGGCTGGAGAACGCCTGGGCCCGCCACGCCGCGATGGGCGACGCGGTGCGCGCCGCCGTCGCCGGCTGGTCGGAGGGGTCGAACGACGGGCCGATGGAGTTCAACGTCTCCGATCCCGCCTATCGCTCCAACGCGGTGACCACGATCCTGACCCGCGGCTTCGAGCCCAGGAAGCTGCGCGCCCTGTGCGAGAGCGAGATGAACGTGACGCTGGGCATCGGGCTCGGCCGCTTCGCGCAGACCTCGTTCCGCATCGGGCACATGGGCTGGGTGAACCCGCCGATGATCCTGGGCGTGCTGGGCGCGGTGGAGACGGCGCTCGACGCGCTCGAGGTGCCCCACGGCCCCGGCCTCTCGGCCGCGGCGGCGAGCCTGGGCAAGGCGATGCGCAAGGCGGCCTGAGCCGCCCGCGCCCCCTCCCGGACCGTGAAGATCGGGGCGGGCCGCGCTCCTGCGCCGCGCAGGGGGCGGGCCCGCTCCGCAGGCCTTCCCAACCCGTCCCCCGGGGTGTAAGACGCGAGCCCATGAGCGACCCGCGCGCCCGATACAGGCCCCTGCGGCCCCGGCGAATTACCGGCGCGGCCTCCTGATCGCAGGAGCGCCGCCGGCACCCGTTCGCCCATCTTCCCGGACACGGATCCCGCCAGGGGATCGACAGCCTTGGAGCGCCCCTCATGTGCGCCGACGCAACCTCGACCGACGCGACCGTCGATTATCGAGACACCCTCTTCCTGCCGAAAACCGACTTCCCGATGCGCGCGGGCCTGCCCAAGCGGGAGCCCGAGTGGCTCGCCCGCTGGGCGCAGATGCGCATCTACGACCGCCTGCGCGAGACCGCGGGCGAGCGTCCGCCCTTCGTGCTGCATGACGGCCCGCCCTACGCCAACGGCCACCTGCACATCGGCCACGCGCTGAACAAGATCCTCAAGGACTTCGTCGTCCGCTCGCAGCAGATGCTGGGCCACGACAGCCGCTACGTCCCCGGCTGGGACTGCCACGGCCTGCCCATCGAGTGGAAGATCGAGGAGCAGTACCGCGCCAAGGGCCTCGACAAGGACAAGGTCGAGATCAACGCCTTCCGCAACGAGTGCCGCAAGTACGCCGAGGGCTGGGTCGACGTCCAGCGCGAGGAATTCCAGCGCATGGGCGTCACCGGCAATTGGGACGATCCCTACCTGACCATGGCCTTCGACGCCGAGGCGGTGATCGCGGCCGAGTTCATGAAGTTCGTCATGAACGGCTCGCTCTATCGCGGCTCCAAGCCCGTGATGTGGTCGGTGGTCGAGAAGACCGCGCTCGCCGAGGCCGAGGTCGAGTATCACGAGCACCAGTCCCACACGATCTGGGTGAAGTTCCCCATCGTGCGCACCTTCGCGAGCCGCGTGGAGTGGGACGACGATCCCACGGCGCCGGACGCGAAGTCCTTCGTGGACGGTCACCAGGCGCTGCGCGCCTCGGTCGTGATCTGGACCACCACGCCCTGGACCATCCCCCAGAACCGGGCCGTGTGCTACAATCCGGCGCTCTCCTACGGCCTCTACCGCGTGACCGAGGCGCCCGAGGGCAACTGGGCCGCCCCGGGCGAGCTTATGATGCTGGGCGATGCGCTGGCCGAGTCCGTGATGGGGCAGGCCAAGGTCGCCGCCTTCGAGCGCGTGCGCGACGTGCCGGCGGAGGAGCTGGCGGAGATCGTCCTCGCCCATCCGCTGCGCGGGGTCGCGGACGGCCAGGGCGAGTGGGACTTCGACGTGCCCATGCTGCCCGGCGACCACGTCACCGACGACGCGGGCACCGGCTTCGTGCACACCGCGCCCAGCCACGGCGCGGACGACTACGAGGTGGGGCGGAAGCACGGGCTTCCGATGACCTACAACGTGCTCGAGGACGGCTCCTTCCGCGCCGACCTGCCGCTGTTCGGCGGGGCCGTGATCTTCGATCACAAGGGCAAGGAGAAGGACGCCAACAAGCGGGTCATCGACGCGCTGGCGGGCGTCGGCGCGCTGATCGCGCGGGGGCGGCTGAAGCACTCCTACCCGCATTCCTGGCGCTCCAAGGCGCCGCTGATCTTCCGCAACACGCCGCAGTGGTTCGCCGCCATCGACGTGAAGCTGGGCGACGGCCAGGACGAATACGGCGAGACGATCCGCGAACGCGCCCTGACCTCCATCGACGAGCTGGTGGAGTTCACGCCGAAGTCCGGCCGCAACCGCCTGCACTCGATGATCGAGGCGCGCCCGGACTGGGTGCTGTCGCGCCAGCGCGCCTGGGGCGTGCCGCTGACCTGCTTCATGCGCGAGACCGGCCCCGGCCAGGTCGAGGTGCTGCGCAACGCCGAGGTCAACGCCCGCATCGAGGCCGCCTTCCGCGAGGAGGGCGCCGACGCCTGGTTCAAGGACGGCGCGAAGGAGCGGTTCCTGGACGGGATCGTGGACCCGGCCGAGTGGACCAAGGTCGACGACGTGCTCGACGTGTGGTTCGACTCCGGCTCGACCCACGCCTTCGTCATGCGCGACCGCAAGGACGGGCTGTGGCCGGCGTCGCTCTACCTCGAGGGGACCGACCAGCACCGCGGGTGGTTCCACTCCTCGCTGCTGCAGGGCTGCGGGACGCGCGGGCGCGCGCCCTATCACGGGGTGCTGACCCACGGCTTCACGCTCGACGAGAAGGGCATGAAGATGTCCAAGTCGCTGGGCAACACCATCGCGCCCGAGGACGTGATCAAGCAGTACGGCGCCGACATCCTGCGCCTGTGGGTGGCCCAGACCGACTTCACCGCCGACCAGCGCATCGGGCCGGAGATCCTGAAGGGCACCGCCGACAGCTACCGCCGCCTGCGCAACACGCTGCGCTTCGTGCTCGGCGCGCTCGACGGGTTCGACCCCTCCGAGCGGGTCGAGCCCGCGGAGATGCCGGAGCTGGAGCGCTGGGTCCTGCACCGCCTGTCGGAGCTGGACCGGGAGGTGCGCGAGGGCTACGGCCGCTACGCCTACTCCCAGGTCTTCCAGGCTCTGTTCCAGTTCTGCACGGTGGACCTGTCGTCGGTCTATTTCGACATCCGCAAGGACGCGCTCTACTGCGACGCGGCCGACAGCCCGCGCCGCCGCGCCTGCCGCACGGTGATGGACCTGCTGTTCCACCGCCTGGTGACCTGGCTCGCCCCCATGCTGGTCTTCACCATGGAGGAGGCCTGGCTGGAGCGGTTCCCGGGCGACGACAGCTCGGTCCACCTGCAGGACTTCCCCGCCACTCCCGACTGGCGCGACGAAGCGCTGGCCGCGAAATGGGCGAAGATCCGCGAGGTGCGCCGCGTGGTCACCGGCGCGCTGGAGATCGAGCGGCGCGAGAAGCGCATCGGCGCCAGCCTCGAGGCGGCCCCCTCGGTGCATGTCGAGGATGCGGAGGTGCGCGCGGCGCTGGCTTCGGTCGACTTCGCGGACCTGTGCATCACCTCGTCCATCGAGGTCACCGCGGATCCCGCCCCGGCCGAAGGCTTCCGCCTGCCGGACGTGCCCGGCGTGGCGGTGGTCTTCGCCGAGGCGGAGGGCGAGAAATGCGCCCGATGCTGGAAGGTGCTGCCCGACGTCGGCAGCCATTCCCACGCCGGCGTCTGCGGGCGCTGCGAGGCGGCGCTGGGCTGAGCCCCGCGCCCCAGGCGGGGCCGCGAAAACCGTCGCGAATCGGGGTGCCGCCTTCCGAAAGGAGGGCGGCGCTTCCATGTTTCCAAGGGGTTGCGGGGCGCTCGGCCCTGTCACGTTCGTGTCACGCTGATTGACGCAACGTGATCATGCTCGAAGGACCGGCGCATCCCCGGCGCGGCCCGAGCCCGATGGAGACAAGAGCCATGTACGCGCATCGTTTCGACGCCTACGACCGGTTCGACCGGGAGACCGCCGCTCAGCGCCGTCGCGAAGAGCTGTCGGGTCGTCGCGACGCCGCCCGTCGCCTGCGCGGCGACGCGCGGGGGATGATGTCCGGCCGACCCGAGGTCGACGCTCCGCCCACCGCCGCCCAGCCCGCCCAGGGCCTGGTCCGCATGCTGCGCGCCTTCGGCCGCGGCTGGCTGGACTGCGGCGCGGCGCTGAACTGAGCGGCCGCGCACCGGGTCGCCCCGGCGCCCCGCTCCCAGCCGCCCGTCCCTGCGACGCCGCGATGCGGCGACGCAGCCGCTTCTAAAGTTTCGTCGCCCTTACTATATCGAGGCTGCAACCTTCCAGCCTGATCCGAAAGGACGACCGATGAGCGCTTCGACTTCGACCTCGGGCGCGACCGCCGTGGCCGCGCAACGCACTCCCGTCACCCACGTCACCCCGGGCATGCTGCTGACCGGCGCCGTGGCCGTGGCCGCCGCCGCCGGCCTGGTGATCCTGCCGGAGGTGTCGGGCTTCGAGGGCCCCGGCTTCTTCGTCGCCGCCCCGGTCTGCGTCGTCGCGCTGGGCGCCATGATCGGCATCATCTCCAACCGCCTGCTTCGCACCTGACGGGGCAGGGGCCCCGGCACGGGCCCTGGCGGATGCGAGAAGGGCGCGGACCTCGCGGTCCGCGCCCTTTCTTTTTTCCCGGCCGCGAAGCGGGCACTCAGAGCAGGCTCTTGGCCTTCTCCGCCGCCGCCTCGGCGGTGATGCCGAAGTGCTTGTAGAGCTCGGGCGCGGGGGCCGAGGCGCCGAAGCCCTCCATCCCCACGAAGGCCGCCTTCTTCGAGGCGCCGCGCTCGCCCGACAGCCACTTGTCCCAGCCGAAGCCCGACAGCGCCTCGATGGCGACGCGCACGGGGCCGGCGGGCAGGACCTTCTTGCGATAGGCCTCGTCCTGGGCCTCGAACAGCTCCCAGCAGGGCATCGAGACGACGCGCGTGCCGATGCCCTCGGCCTGCAGCAGGTCGCGGGCGGCGAGCGCGATCTCGACCTCCGAGCCGGTGGCCATCAGGATCACCCGGCGCTTGCCCTCCGCCTCGGCCAGCACGTAGGCGCCCTGGGCGGTGAGGTTCTTCGAGCTGTGCTTGGTGCGCACCGTCGGCAGGTTCTGGCGGCTCAGCGCCAGGACCGAGGGGGTGCCCGCGGTGGTCAGCGCGATCTCCCAGGCCTCGGCCGTCTCGACCGCGTCGGCGGGGCGGAACACGTTCATGTTCGGCGTCGCCCGCAGCATCGCCACGTGCTCGATCGGCTGGTGGGTGGGGCCGTCCTCGCCCAGGCCGATGGAGTCGTGGGTCATCACGTAGGTGACCTGCGCCCCCATCAGCGCCGACAGGCGCATCGCGCCGCGCGCGTAGTCGGCGAAGCACAGGAAGGTGCCGCCGTAGGGCATGCAGCCCCCGTGCAGCGCCAGGCCGTTCATGGCCGCCGCCATGCCATGCTCGCGGATGCCGTAGTAGACGTAGCGGCCCTTGCGGCTGTCCACGTCGAAGGTGCCCAGGTCCGCGGTCAGCGTGTTGTTCGAGCCGGTCAGGTCGGCCGAGCCGCCGATCGTCTCGGGCATCACCGGGTTGATCGCCGCCAGCGCCATCTCGGAGGCCTTGCGGGTGGCGACCTTGGGGGCGTCCTCGGCGAGCTGCTTCTTCAGCTTGCGGATCGCGCCGGCGAGCTTCTTGGGCGCCTCGCCCGCGATCACCCGCTCGAACTCGGCCTTCTTGGCGCCCGAGAGCTGGTCAAGGCGGACCTCCCACTGGTAGCGCTCGGCCGCGCCGCGCTTGCCGATCTCGGCCCACTGGGCGGCGACGTCCTTGGGAACCTCGAAGGGCTTCGCCGTCCAGCCGTAGATCTCGCGCACCGCGGCGATCTCGGCGTCGCCCAGCGGGCTGCCATGGGCGCCGGCGGTGTCCTGCTTCTTGGGCGAGCCGAAGCCGATGTGGGTCTTGCAGGCGACCAGCACCGGGCGGTCGGACTTCTTCGCCGCGCTCAGGGCGCGGTCGATGTCCTCGGGGTCATGGCCGTCGCAGGACAGAACCTCCCAGCCCGAGGCGGCGAAGCGCGCCAGCTGGTCGGTGGCGTCGGACATCGACACCTTGCCGTCGATCGAGATGCCGTTGTCGTCCCACAGCACGATCAGGCGGTTGAGCTTCTGGCGCCCGGCGAGGCCGATGGCCTCCTGGCTGACGCCCTCCATCAGGCAGCCGTCGCCGGCGATCACCCAGGTGCGGTGGTCGACGATCTTGCGCCCGAAGCGGGCGGCCATCGACTCCTCGGCCATCGCCATGCCCACGGCCGTGGCGATGCCCTGGCCCAGCGGGCCGGTGGTGGTCTCGATCCCCGGCGCGTGGCCGTATTCCGGGTGGCCGGCGGTCTTGTAGCCCAGCTGGCGGAAATTGCGGATCTGCTCGATGTCCATGCCCGGATAGCCGGTCAGGTGCAGGAGCGCGTAGAGCAGCATCGAGCCGTGGCCCGCCGACAGCACGAAGCGGTCGCGGTCGGCCCACTCGGGGTGGGCGGCGTCGAACTTGAGGTGCTTCTCGAACAGGACGGTCGCCACGTCGGCCATGCCCATCGGCATGCCGGGGTGTCCGGAGTTGGCGGCCTGGACGGCGTCCATGGCCAGCACGCGGATCGCGGCGGCCTTCATCCAGTGCTCGGGGTGCGAGGCGCGGAGGGTAGCGATGTCCACTGGCGTCGCCTTTCGTCGCTGGGTGCGTAGGGGAACGGGCGCGCGCGTCATGCAACGCGCGCGCGGGGGGGTCAAGCGGGCGTCGCGCGATTCCGCGGCTGCGAATGCGGCGCGCGGACGGCTTCCCGGGGGCCGGGGCCCCCTTCCGCGCAGCATCGCGCCCGCTTGACGGGGGCGCGCGGCGGTGGTCGGATCGATCAAAGCCCCTGCAATGGGGCGGGAACGAGGAGCACGGGCGATTGCAGGCGCGCAGCACGGGAATCGCGGCGGCGAGGCGGGCGTTGTCCGCCGCCATGAGCGAGCTTGAGGCCGCGGTCGCCGCGGCCCGGGTCCCCGCCGGAGGGGCCGACGACGAGGATCCGCGGCTCGAGGAGGCGCAGGCCACCGCCCGCGCCGCCCTTTCCCGCGTGGCCGAGATGGAGACCCGCCTGGGCGAGCTGGAGGCCGCGCACGACGCCGCCGCCGCCGAGCGCGACCGCGCCGAGGCCGCGCGCGAGGCCGCCCGCGCCGAGCGCGACGCCGCCGCCGCCGAGGCGGAGGCGCTGAAGGCCGAGGTGGAGGCGCTGAAGGCCGCCCGCGCCGAGGACGCCGCGATGATCGAGGAGGCGCTGGCCGAGCTGCGCGACGTGGTCTGAGGACCGTCGCCCCAGCCGCCGAGCGCGAGGAGACCCGCTGACATGGCCGACCTGGACATCGCCATCGCCGGACGCAACTACCGCGTCGCCTGCGCCGACGGCGAGGAGGAGAACCTGACCGAGGCCGCCCGCCTGGTCGCCGCCGAGGCCGAGAGCCTGCGCGAGCAGTTCGGGACCCGCTTCGCCGCGCTGCCCGAGACGCGGATGCTGCTGATGGCCTCGCTGATGCTGGGCGACCGCTTCCGCGCGCACTTGGCCGAGGAGGCCTCGGCCTTCGCCGAGGCGCCGCTGGAGGCCCCCGAGGCGCCCGGCGCCCCCGCGGCCCCCACGCAGACCGGCTTCTTCGACGACCCCGCGACTACCGCGCGCATCGCCGAGCTGGAGGCCGCGCTCGCCGCCGCGCAGGAGGCCGAGCAGGCCGCGCTTGCAGCGCTGGAGGAGGCGGCCGAGCGCATCCGCTCGCTCGCCGGGGAGATCGCCGACGGCGCGGTCGAGGACGAGGACGACGGCGAGGAGGCCTTCGCCGACGACGACCTCGAGCTGGACGCGCTGGACGAGGAGCGGGGCGAGGCGGACCTCGCGTCCGACATGCCCGAGCCCGCCGCCTTCGAGGAGACCGCCGAGGCCGAGGCGCCCGACGTCTACGAGGACGACCTCTCCCGCGACGACGGCTCCGACGTCGACGGCGACGTGCCCGAGGATCGCGACGAGGACGAGGATCCGCTGGCCCCGCGGAGCTGATCGCCCGCGGCTGCCCGGCCTCTCTTTCCCGAAAGACGATGCGCCCGCAGGCGGGCAGGCCTGCGGGCGCGGCCGCGGCCCGGGGATCGGAACCGCGGAGGGGCCGGGAATGCGGCGCGTCCCCACACGCGCCGGCGCCTCCCGCCGCTCCCGCGCCGTCCTGGCGCCTCGTCGTGAAGCCGCGTCCCACGCGCGGCCGCGAGCGCCGGGCGAGGCCCGGCGACGACGATCGGGGAGGGCGGGCGGCGGCCAGGATCCCCGGCCCCGCTCCGCCGTCGTCAGTCCTTGACGCAGCAGAGATCTTCGGGATCCGGCGCCGGCTGGCGCATCGGTCCCGACGCCTCGCGGATCGTCAGTCCTTGACGATGCGGAGGTTGGGTCGACGGCCCGCGCCGCGCGGACGGGCGGCCGTCGGATTGCCCTCGATCGCGGTCAGCGTGGGCCGCGTCTCGGCCAGGCCCGTCGCGCGCCCGAAGGGCGAGAGCGGCGCGGCGAAGCCGGTGGCGTCGGCGAGATCGCCGCCGCCCAGCGGGTCGGCGAAGCGCCGCTCGCGGTCCGCGGGGCGGGCCATCGCGGGATCGGTCTCGATCG
This sequence comes from Albimonas marina, assembly GCF_029223255.1. Taxonomy (GTDB): domain Bacteria; phylum Pseudomonadota; class Alphaproteobacteria; order Rhodobacterales; family Rhodobacteraceae; genus Albimonas. Next base: position 508,553 of record NZ_JARHUC010000002.1, on the reverse strand, counting down.
GCGTCAGCCGGGCGCCCAGGCAGCGCAGGCGCAGCGGCGGCGCCACCCGGCGGCGCGGCCCCTCGGATTCGAGGTTCACGCAGCCGATCACCCGCGCCAGGTCCCCCAGCTCCGAGCGCAGCGGCAGCAGCAGCGCCTCGCCCGGCCAGTCGGTTCCCGCGCCGTCCAGCGCCCGCAGCCGCATCACCCCGATGCCGGGGGTGCGCAGGACGCGGCGGGCGAGGTCGGGCAGCTCGCCCTCGTGGCCGCGGGCCATCACCGTCTCGGCCACGCAGCCCCGCGCCTCCATGCCCAGCCACTCGCACAGCTTGGTGCCCGCCAGGCGGAAGCGCATCTGGCCGTTGTCCAGGGCTTCGAGGATGAACATCGTCTCGAGGGAGCCGGAAATCCGGCGAGGGTCGACCTCCGAACGGCACGGCGCATCGCGGCCGGCCCGCAGGTCGTTCCAGTAGCGATACAGGGCCTGAGTGTTCGGATGGTCCATGACGCTTTCGATTTTGCGATAATTTCTTATCATTTCCACCCATCCCGTTCCAGTCTCGACTGGCGGTCGATTGGATCCCGCCCGGTCGTGTGGCTCCGAACCCCTTCGGAGAACCGCCCCTCGTCTCTGCGGGCAATTTGCAGCGAATCTTCCGATCGCGGGAGCGACGAGAGGGTTAATGAACTCCTAATCAGGATTAATCCGGGCGAAGACTCTGACTTCGCGGGGATTTTCCACGTGGATCGACGAAATCGGCTCTGGCGGGAGCGCGCGGCGATGACGAACAATCTCAAGTTGTGCGCCGCGGCAGCGCTGGTCGGTTGCCCGTCCGGCGGGCCTTGGCTATGGTCCGCGCGCCCGCCGGCGGCCCGGCGGCGGGGCGTCCGATCGAGGGGTCGTCTATGCAGAGCATGACCGGATTCGCCGCCGTCGAGGGCGGCGACGAGCGCCTCGCCTGGCGGTGGGAGCTGCGCTCGGTCAACGGGCGCGGCCTCGACCTGCGCTGGCGCGGCCCGGAGGGGCGCGACGGGATCGAGCGCGCCTTCCGCGACGCGGTGAAGGCGCGGATCGCGCGTGGATCGGTCTCCGCCGGCCTGCGCCTGTCGCGCCGCCCCGGCGCGGTCGCGGCCGCGGTGAACCCCGAGGCGCTGGCCGCCGCGCTCGACGCCGCCGCCCGCATCTCCGCCGCCGCGCGCGAGGCGGGATTCGCCCTCGCCCCCCTGTCGGTCGAGGCGCTGCTGGCGCGTCCCGGCATGCTCGAGACCTCCGAGATCGAGGAGGCCGACGCCGAGACCCGCGCCGCCCAGGACGCCGCGATCCTCGCCGACGGCGACAAGGCGCTCGCGATCCTGATCGAGACCCGCGACGAGGAAGGCGCGCGCCTGCACGACATCCTCGCCGCCCAGGTCGACCGCATCGCGGCGCTGACCGACGAGGCCGAGGCCGCCGCCGCCGAGCGCGCCGCCCAGGCCGGCCCCGCGCTGACCCGCAAGGTCGAGGCGCTGATCGCCGCCGGCGCCCCCGCCGAGGTCGGGCCCGAGCGCCTGGCCCAGGAGCTGGCGCTGCTGGCGGTGAAGGGCGACGTGCGCGAGGAGCTCGACCGCCTGCGCGCCCATGTCGGCGCCGCGCGCGACCTGCTGGCCGCCGACGGCCCCGTCGGCCGGCGCCTGGACTTCCTGGTGCAGGAGTTCAACCGCGAGGCCAACACCCTGTGCTCGAAGGCCGATTTCACCGCCCTGACCGCCGCGGGGCTGGAGCTGAAGACGGTGATCGACCAGATGCGCGAGCAGGCGCAGAACATCGAATGACCCCGCAGGCGGCCCGCCCGCGCCGACCCGACGGGGCGGCGCGACCCGCCGCGACAGGCCCCGGGAGGCGAGGATGACCGACACCGCCGGCATGAGCCAGGCCGAGACCCCCGCGGCGGCCCCCGCCGAGGGGCCCGTGCCGCGCGCCCGGCGCGCGGCGGACGCGCGCCGCGGGCTGCTGTTCATCCTCTCCTCGCCCTCGGGCGCGGGGAAATCCACGCTCTCGCGCCGGATCCTCGCCAACGACGAGGCGTTCGAGTTCTCGATCTCGGCCACCACCCGTGCGCCGCGGCCGGGGGAGGAGGACGGGCGGGAGTACCACTTCCTCGACCGCGGCCGCTTCGAGGCGATGATCGAGGCGGGCGAGTTCCTGGAGCATGCGGAGGTGTTCGGGAACCTCTACGGCACCCCCCGCGCCCCGGTCGAGGCGGCGCTGGCGGCCGGGCGCGACGTGATCTTCGACGTGGACTGGCAGGGCGGGCAGCAGCTGCGCAACTCGGTCCTCAAGGACGCGGTGGTCTCGGTCTTCATCCTGCCCCCCTCGATCGCCGAGCTGGAGCGGCGGCTGCGCGCGCGCGGCCAGGACTCGGCCGAGGTGATCGGCGGGCGCATGGCCCGCGCGATGGACGAGATCAGCCATTGGGACGCCTACGACTACGTCCTGATCAACGACGACCTGGAGCGCTGCGAGACCGAGATCCGCCGCATCCTGGCGGCGGAGCGGCTGGCCCGCGCGCGCCGGCCGGGGCTGGTGGGCTTCGTGCAGGCGCTGAACCGGGAATTTCAGGAGAGGATGCGATGACCGTCTACGCCCTTGGCGAGCGTTCGCCGGAACTGCCCGAGGCGGGCGACTATTGGGTCGCGCCCGGGGCGCATGTGATGGGCTCGGTCCGGCTGGGGCGCGACGTCTCGATCTGGTTCGGCGCGGTGCTGCGCGGCGACAAGGAATGGCTGACCATCGGCGCGGGCTCCAACATCCAGGACGGCACGATCTGCCACGCCGACCCCGGCGTGCCGCTGGTGGTGGGCGAGAACGTGACCGTGGGCCACAACGCCATCATCCACGGCTGCACGATCGGCGACGGCTCGTTGATCGGGATGGGAGCGACGGTGCTGAACGGCGCGAAGATCGGCAAGGGCTGCCTGATCGGCGCCAACGCCCTGGTGACCGAGGGCAAGGAGATCCCGGACGGCTGGATGGCCGTGGGCGCCCCCGCCAAGCCGGTGCGCGAGCTGACCGAGGCGGAGAAGGCGGGGCTGCTCGATTCCGCCCGCCGCTACCAGGAGAACGGCCGCCATTTCCGCGAGATGCTGAAGCCCCTCTGACGGCGTTTGCGCCGGCGCGGGCGGCCCTCGCGGCCGCTGCGCGTCCGCATCGCCCCGCCCGGCCGTCCCCCTCGCGGCATCGCCCGGGGGGGGACGGGGGCGCGCAGGGATCAGGCGCTGCGGCGCCGACGCGAGGCGAAGGCGAGCGCGCCGACGCCGCCGATCAGCAGCGGCGCGGCCGCCGGCAGGGGCACCGCGGCGTTCGAGCTCGGCAGAATCGTGACGGTGATCGTCTCCAGGTTCTCGAGCGTGTTCACGTAGGACCCGGCGACGAGGCCGAGGCCGGCGAGGGTGGCGCCCAGGAAGGTCATCGACCCCGAGAACGACGTGCCCGGGACGTAGCCGGTGGCGATCTGCAGCTCGTTGACGGAGGAGACGTCGGCGCCGTCGAGCATGCCGAAATTGACCCCTTCGATGCTGTTCGCGAAGATCAGCGAGCCGGTCCCGAAGGAGACCCAGTCCGGGGCGACGTAGGAGTCGAAGTCGCCGACCTGGGCGACCAGGGTGCCCGTGCCGGGGTTCATGCCGCCGACGGTTCCCGTTCCGGACCCGCTGAACGTGAGCGTCGTGGTGTCGAGGCTTCCGCTCCAGGACGCGACGACGTCGGCGCCGACCTCCTGGATGGTGAAAACGGCGCTGGCGGCCGCCGGCTGCGCGGCGGCCAGGAGACAGGCGCCGACGGCGCCCAGGCATTTCAACGTCAGGGTCATGGATTCCGGTTCCGAACGAGAGGTTCGTTCATGGTTATGAATTTGGCGCCCGCGTCAATCGCCGTCGTCGCGGCGAAGGCGGCGGAGGCGCGGCGGCCGGACCCTCGGCGCAGAGACGGGCGCGGGAGCCGGCGGCAGGGGATGCGCGGGCGGGCGCGCGCCGGGCCCGGCGCGTCGTGGACGGGCCCGCCGGGATCGCGCCCGGGCGTCGGGGATCCCGCCCTCGGTCTTCGCGAAGAGGCGTCGCGGCGCGGTCCGGCGGGGATCCGGCCGGGACCGGGCCGGCCGGCGGCGCCTCAGACGCCGGGGGGCAGGGTCGCCGACAGCGACAGGCCGCCGTCCTGCGACGCGAAGTCTATGCGCGCGCCGCAGGCGCGGGCGTGGGCGGCGGCGGCGATGTAGTGGACCTCCCGCGGGGCGGGGGGCGCCTCGGCCGCGCGGCCGGCGAGCCAGTCGGCGGCGCCCGGGGCGGGGGCCGCCGTCGGCCCCTCGGCCGTCATCGACAGGCGCAGCCCCCCGGCCTCGGCCGAGGAGGCGATGCGCACCAGCCCGCCACGGGGCAGGGCGGAGACGGCGATCTGCAGGAAGTTGAAGGCGAGCCGCGCGGCGGCGCGGGTGATCTCGGTCCCCTCCATCGCCCAGTCGAGGTCGGGGCGCTGGAACTCGAACCAGCCGCGGGCGGTGCGCTGGGCGGCGGGCAGGCCCAGCAGGTCGCCGGGCGGCGCCGCGCCGAAGGCGATGCGCAGGAACTGGAGATAGGCGCTCGCCATCTCGGCGCTGCGCTCGATCAGCTGCAGCTCGGTCCCGTCGGAGCCGCGCTCCACCTCCCGCAGCAGCTCGACTCCGTTGCCGATGGCGCCCACCGGCGATATCAGGTCATGGCAGATCCGCGAGCACATCAGGGCCGCGTAGTCGTCGGCGCCGAGCCCGCCGAGCGTCGCGGCGCCGGGCGTCGCGCCCTCAGGCGCCGCGGCGGGGCGCGCGACGGTCGGCTCGCCCTGGCTCGGGCTCGCCCAGGGATCCGTGGACCAGGGGTCCGTCATGACGCGCCTCTTCGCGGTTTCCGAAACGGGCGGCGGAGCGGGGGCCGGAAGCCCGAAGCTGAGGGAACAGGGTTAAGAATGAATGAATTTCTCGAACCCGGCGACCGCGTCCGCCTTCCCGCCGCCCCCGACTGGGGCGACGGCCAGGTCCAGTCGGTGATCGGCAAGCGCATCACCGTGAACTTCGAGAACGCCGGAAAGCAGGTCATCGACGGCTCCCGCGTGGAGCTCGAGGTCCTCCACGACTGAACGAGCCTCCCCCGCGTCGCCCGCCGCTGTCAACGCCGGCCCCGCCGACGAAGGCCGGGCGGAGGGGCGCGGCGGCGGGCCGGGACCGGGCGGCGGGCGCTCGCGCAGCCGTGCGACGTTTCCGTGACGGCGCGCGTCCCCGACCCGTTGCGCCTCCCCGGCGCAATGCATATGGTCCGCCGCGCGCGCCGCCCCCTTGCGCGCCGGCTGGAGCTTCGGAATGGAGATCGACGCGGGTCGGTTCACGGTCCGCCTGGCGCGGGACGAGCAGGATATCGCCGCCGCCCAGCGCCTGCGCTACCGGGTGTTCGTGGAAGAGCTGGGCGCCTCCGCCAGCGACGAGGAGCGCGCCCTTCGGCGGGAGATCGACGAGTACGATCCCCACTTCGAACACCTCATCCTGATCGACAAGGAAAGCGCCTCGGACGATCCGCTGGACCGGGTCGCGGGCGCCTATCGCCTGATGACGACCGAGCGGGCGAAGGCCGGCATCGGCTTCTACGGCTCGACGGAATACGACCTCACGCTGATCGAGACCTGCGGGCGCAAGGCGGTGGAGCTCGGCCGCTCCTGCGTCGGCTCCGAGGTCCGCGGCGGCGCCGCGATGCACCTGCTGTGGACCGGGCTGGGCGAGTTCGTCACCTCGCGCCAGATCGAGATCATGTTCGGCGTCGCCTCCTTCCACGGCGACGACCCCGAGCCGCTGGCCCATGCGCTGAGCTTCCTGCACTGGAACCACCTCGCGCCCGAGGACCTGCGCGTGCGCGCGCGCCCCGAGAACTTCGCGGCGATGGACCGGCTGCCGGCCGACCAGGTCGACCGCAAGCAGGCCACGCGCCAGATCCCGGCGCTGATCAAGGCCTACCTGCGGCTGGGCGGCTTCGTGGGCGAGGGCGCCTGGGTGGACCACGACTTCAACACCGTGGACGTGTGCCTGCTGATGGACACCTCGCGAATGGTCTCGCGCTACCGCGACTTCTACGGCAAGGAGAGCAAGCCCGCCGAGGTCGGAAGCCAGGCCGGAAGCGACGCCGGGAGCGGGGCGGGCGCGTGAGCGACGCGGTCTCGGATTTCTCCTGGGCCGGACCGCCGCCGCCGCCGCTGCCGCGCGCCACCGCCTGGGGGACGATCGCGGCCTACGTGCGCCTCGGCCTCGCGATCCTGACCACCGTGGTCCTGCTGTCGATCTACCTCGTCTTCAAGGGGATCGAGCGCGTGATCCCCGCCTTCCGCGCGCGGGAGCGGGTGCAGCGCCTGTGGGCGCGGACCATGGGCCGGCTGGTGGGGCTGAGCGTGACCGTGACCGGCGAGCCGATGCCCCATGGCGGCGCGCTGGTGGCCAACCACTCGTCGTGGTCCGACATCTTCGTGCTGGTGGGCGCGGCGCGGATGACCTTCGTCTCCAAGGCCGAGGTGCGCGCCTGGCCGGTGGTGGGCTGGATCGCCGCCGTCTGCGGCACCGTCTTCGTCGAGCGCAAGCGCTCCGCCGCCAAGGCGCAGGAGGCGGAGATGCGCGCCCGCATGATCGCGGGCGAGCGGCTGCTGTTCTTCCCCGAGGGGACCTCGACCGACAACCGCCGGGTGCTGCACTTCCGCTCGACCCTGTTCGCCGCGCTGACCGCGCCGGAGCTGCGCGACGTGGCCTGGGTGCAGCCGGTCTCTGTCGTCTACAGGACGAACCCGGCGACGACGCTGCCCGACACGTTCTACGGCTGGTGGGGGGACATGGAGTTCGGCCCCCACGTGTGGTCGCTGCTGACCCGCAGCTTCGGGGGCGAGGCGGAGGTCGTTTTCCACGATCCCATCCGCGTCGCCGACATGCCCGACCGCAAGAAGCTCGCGCAGGAGAGCTGGCGCGCGGTGCACGACGGCGTGGTCTCGCGCCTGCCGCACCACCGCCACGGGCACGAGGACGCCTACGGCGACCGCGAGGACTGACCGGGGGCCCGCGGCCCCCCTCCGCCCGACTTCATTTCATCGAAGGATTGGCCCCCGTTCCTGCGACGCGGGGCGGCCGGGCGCGACGCTTGCCGCGCGCGATGTGCGTCCCGGGCCAGACCCGGGACCTCCTCCGCGTCGTCCCGGCGGGGCGTCGCAGCGCTCTCGGAAAAATCAGCCGCGCAGGGCGGCGTCGAGCGCCTTCAGGTTGGCGACGAGGTCGCCCTCCCAGACCGACGGGGCGGGCACCGCGAAATCGGCGTAGGGCCCGAGCGCCTTCGCCTGCGCGACGTCGACGCCGCCCTCGGCCACCACCGGCACCTCGATCATCTGCGCCCACCACTGGAACAGCTCCAGCGGCGCGGGCTCGACGGGGCCGGCGGCGGGCTCGGGGACGACGGGGGAGAAGAGGACGTAGTCCGCCCCCGCCTCGCCCGCGGTCATCCCGTCGTGGCGCGAGGCGCCGCAGTCCACGCCCAGGATCGCGTCCGGCCCGATGGCCGCGCGCACCTTCTTCAGGCTCGCCCCCGGAAGGGAGACCTGCACGCCGTCGAGCCCCAACGGCGCGACCAGCCCCACGTGATCGCGGATCACGATGGCGACGTCCGCGGCATGGCAGATCTCGCGCAGGCGGTCGGCGGCGCGCCGCGCCTCGGCGTCCGAGGCGCCGGGCAGGTCGAGGCGCACGGTGGCCACGAGCCCGGTCGCCAGCGCCGCGGGCAGGGCGGCGGCGACGGCCTCGATGTCCCCTCGCGGAGGGGTGGCCAGGACGAGTCGGGCGGCGTCTTCAGCGTCGGTCATGGCGCGTCTCTAGTGCGGAACGGGGCGGAAGGGAAGTTGCCCGCGCGAGCCCCGCGGCCGGGGCGGCCCTCGCGTCCGCATCGCCCCGCCCGGCCGTCCCCGTCGCACGCGAGGGGCGCCGGCGCAGGGGCATGGCACGCCCCGCGAACGGGGGGGAGGCGCAGCGCAATGCGCGGGCGGCGGCCGGGGGGGAGGCCCCGGGTCGAGGGGGGCCGCCGGCCGCGGGGGCGGGCCCGGGAAGGGGGCCGGGCCGCGACCGGGCGCCGCCGGCCGGGAGGGGCTTTGAGGGGTGGGGCTTTCCCTGCGGGAGGGCCCTTGGGCGGGCCGTGGGGGCGGCGGGCGGCGCGCTCAGCCCACCACCGGATCCTCGGCGCGGTGGCGGCAGTCGGCGCGGGCGCAGACGCGGCAGTTGGGGCCCACGGGCTCGGCCGCCTCGCGCGGGCGGGGGGCGTAGACGGTGGCGGCGGCGGTCTCGCCCGGCAGCACCAGGACCGAGGCGAGATGCACCGCGGGCCGGCCCCAGGCGGGCGGGTCGGCGGGCTCGGCGCGGGCCACGAACACCGCCCGCTCGCCGGCGGGGAACTCGGCCAGCTGGCGCAGCGTCCGCCCGGGCGAGGAGAGCGCGCCGTAAAGCGCCCACAGCGGGCAGGCGGCGCCGTGGCGGGGCAGGGTGATCTCGGCCGTCAGGCGGCGCTGCAGGGTCACGCCGGCGGCGTTGATCCGCGCGTAGGCCGCCCGCGGCGCGGGCCCGCCGGGACGGGCGAGCGAGGTCAGCCGCCGCGCCGCCGCGTCGAAATCCACGCCGAAGCTCGCGGCCAGCGCGTCCACGTCCCAGCCCAGCGCCCGGCCCGCGGCCTCGAAGGGCGCGCGGGGCATCATCAGGGCGTCGGCGGCGTATTGCTCGAAGGCGGCCTCGGCCCGGCGGCGGGCCGCGCCCTCGCGCAGGCGGGGGCGCGCCTCGATCTCCTGCGCGATCGCCTCGGCGTAGCGGCCGCGCGCCACCGCCGTCGACAGCGCCCGGCGGCGCACCACCGGCGGCGCCTCGGGCGGGGCGACCGAGGCGCCGCCGCCGGGCAGGGCCGCGCGCAGGGCCCCGTAGATCGCCTCGGGGTGCATGTCGGCGGGGATCTCGTCCTCCCCCGGCTCCAGCGTCTCGAAGCGGTTGCCGGCCTCGAGGAAGGCGTCCTCCACGTCCTCGACCGGGGTCGAGGGCGTCTCCTGGTGGGCCTCGTCGAAGAAGCGCGCCAGCCCCTCCGCCACTTCCGAGGCGCGGGTCGATTCCGACAGCAGGATCTCGTGGAAGCGCCGCCGCTGGGCGTCGTCGATGTCGTCCACGTCCTCCAGGATCTCGGAGGTCGAGCGCAGGGCGGCCACGTGGGTCAGCATCCGGTGCAGGTGGTCCGACAGGACGGGATCGTGGGTCAGCCGGTCCGACAGCGCCTCGACCAGGCGGGCGGCCTCGCGCCGGGCGGACCAGGCGCGGGTCAGGGCGCGGCCCCAGTCGGGATGCCGGCCAAGCAGGTCGCGCGCGTCGTCGGCGTCGAGCGAGAGGTCGGCGAACTCCGGCTCCGCCGCGATCTCCGAGAGCCGGTCGGCGAGCCGGCGCTCCAGCGCGCCGTCGAGCTCGGCGGCGGGCACCCCCAGCGCCTCGGCGGCGCGGGTGACCAGCTCGGGGCTGGCGCGGCGTTTCTCGCGTTCGATCAGGTTGAGGTAGCTCGCGGAGATTCCCATCGCCTGGGCGAGCTCGGCCTGGCGGACGCCGGCCGCGCGGCGCCGCTCGCGTATTCGGAGACCGATCATCGTCGAGGGCAACCCGGATCCTCCATGCTGCACCTGCACGCAACCCCGCCATGCGCCCTGCGCAAGGCTCTGGGATCATGGCTCTTTTGCGGCCACTTGTAGCTTATTTACAATTTCGCACATGCACAACGTCAAAAACTTACAAGAAAATCCAGCGATAACAATGACTTGTTGACTTCTTGACCCGGATGACCCAAGGTTCATCCCGGGCTCACAAGCCCCGACCGGTCGACGTCGCGCGCCAGGGAGGCCTTCGGGAGGGCGAGCGACGTCGACCGGCGCAATCAATGCTTCGGGAGGTATTCATGGCGAACTTCACCATCAGCCGCCGCGGGTTGCTGAAGACCTCGGCGGTCGCCGGCGCGGGCCTTGCGGCCCCGATGGTCTGGCGTCGTCCGGCCTACGCCTACACGAACGAGCCGACCGGCGACACGGTCACCCTCGGCTTCAACGTCCCCCAGACCGGCGCCTACGCCGACGAGGGCGCGGACGAGCTGCGCGCCTACGAGCTCGCGGTCGAGCACCTCAACGGCGAGGGCGACGGCGGCATGCTGTCCACCTTCTCCTCGAAGGCGCTGTCGGGCGCGGGCGTGAACGGCAAGAAGGTGGCCTTCGTCACCGGCGACACCCAGACCAAGTCCGACGCCGCCCGCGCCTCCGCCAAGCGGATGATCGAGCGCGACGGCGCGGTGATGATCACCGGCGGCTCGTCCTCGGGCGTGGCCATCGCGGTGCAGGGCCTGTGCCAGGAGATGGGCGTCATCTTCATGGCGGGCCTGACCCACTCGAACGACACCACCGGCAAGGACAAGAAGGCGAACGGCTTCCGTCACTTCTTCAACGCCTACATGTCCGGCGCGGCCCTCGCCCCGGTGCTGAAGGCCAACTACGGCGCCGACCGCAAGGCCTATCACCTGACCGCCGACTACACCTGGGGCTGGACCCAGGAGGAGTCGATCGCCGCCGCCACCGAGGCGCTCGGCTGGCAGACGGTCGAGAAGGTGCGCACGCCGCTGGGCGCGGGCGACTTCTCCCAGTACATCACCCCGGTGCTGAACTCGGGCGCGGACGTGCTGATCCTCAACCACTACGGCCGCGACATGGTCAACTCGCTGACCCAGGCGGTGCAGTTCGGCCTGAAGGGCAAGCAGGTCAACGGCAAGAACTTCGAGATCGTGGTGCCGCTCTACTCCCGCCTGATGGCGCAGGGCGCGGGCGAGGCGGTGAAGGGCATCTACGGCTCGACCAACTGGCACTGGTCGCTGCAGGACGAGGGCTCGAAGGCCTTCGTGAAGTCCTTCGGCCAGAAGTACGGCTTCCCGCCGTCCCAGGCCGCGCACACCTGCTACGTGCAGGCGCTGCTCTACGCCGACGCGGCGCAGCGGGCGGGCTCGTTCAACCCCTGCGACATCGTCGCGGCGCTCGAGGGCTACGAGTTCGACGGGATGGGCAACGGCAAGACCCTCTACCGCGCCGAGGATCACCAGTGCTTCAAGGACGTGCTGGTGGTGCGCGGCAAGGAGAACCCGACCTCCCAGTTCGACCTTCTCGAGGTGGTGGACGTCACCCCGGCCGAGCAGGTCACCTACGCCCCCGACCACCCGATGTTCGCCGGCGGCGAGCTGGGCAAGTGCAACCCGGGCGCGTGATCCGCGCCTGACGCAAAGGCCGGCGCCCCTCGCGGGCGCCGGCCACGGACGCGCCCCAGGGGTCGGAGCGCGTCCGCGCAGACGTCGCCGGAAGCCCTCTTTCCTGCGACGACATCGGGGGCCGTCCCGCCTGGATTCTCCTCCCCGGGCGCGGCGGTCCCCACCCTTGCAAGACACTTCCGAGCCCTTCCCCCCGGGGGCCGCCTGCACAGGGAGCCGGCGCGATGGACGCGATTCTCCTCCAGATCCTGAACGGTCTCGACAAGGGCTCCGCCTACGCGATGATCGCTCTCGGTCTGACCCTCATCTTCGGCACGCTCGGCGTGGTGAACTTCGCCCATGGCGCGCTGTTCATGCTGGGCGCCTTCTGCGCCGTGACGATCAACAAGCTCTTCTCGATGGAGATGGTCGCCCTCTCCGACACCGAGAAGACCGCCTGGGGCACCCCGCTCGAGATCCGCACCCCCTATGTCGAGGCCTGGTTCGGTGATTTCGGCAACTGGCTGCACGACTGGTCGGTGCCGGTGTCGATCCTGCTCGCCATCCCCTTCATGCTGCTCGTCGGGCTGGTGATGGAGCGCGGGCTGATCCGCCACTTCTACAAGCGCCCCCACGCCGACCAGATCCTGGTGACCTTCGGCCTGGCCATCGTGCTGCAGGAGATCATCAAGGCCTTCTTCGGCGCCAACCCGATCCCCCAGCCCGCCCCCGACCAGCTCGCCGGCATGGCCGACTTCGGCGCGGCCATCGGGCTCGAGGCCGGCGCGGTCGTCTACCCGATGTGGCGGCTGGTCTATTTCCTCTTCGCCGCGGTCATCATCGGCGCGGTGTTCTGCTTCCTGCAGTTCACCACCTTCGGCATGGTCGTGCGCGCCGGCATGGCGGACCGCGAGACGGTGGGCCTGCTGGGCATCAACATCGACCGCCGCTTCACGCTGATGTTCGGCCTCGCGGCCGTGGTCGCGGGCCTGGCGGGGGTGATGTACACGCCGATCCTGTCGCCCGATTACCACCTCGGCATGGACTTCCTGGTGCTGAGCTTCGTGGTGGTCGTCGTGGGGGGCATGGGCTCGCTGCCCGGGGCGGTCGCGGCGGGCTTCCTGCTGGGCATCCTGCAGAGCTTCGCCTCGATGAACGAGGTCAAGCAGATCCTCCCGGGCATCGACCAGATCATCATCTACCTGGTCGCCGTCGTCATCCTGCTCACCCGTCCGCGGGGCCTGCTGGGCCGCAAGGGCGTGATGGAGGCCTGATCCCATGACCGCCAACAGAACCAACGACAAGATCCTGCTGGCCGTCTTCACGGTCCTGGTGCTGGCCGGCCCGATCATCCTGGCGCCCTTCGGGGCGGGCTATCCCGACCTGCTGCAGAAGTTCGCGATCTACGGGATCTTCGCGATCGGCTTCAACATCCTGTTCGGCCTGACCGGCTACCTCAGCTTCGGCCACGCGGCCTTCCTGGGCGTGGGCTCCTACGCGGCGGTGTGGATGTTCAAGCTGCTGTCGATGAACATCCTGCCCGCCATCGTCTTCGCGGTGATCGTGGGGGGCCTGTTCAGCCTGCTGATCGGCTTCATCTCGCTGCGCCGCTCGGGGATCTACTTCTCGATCCTCACGCTCGCCTTCGCGCAGATGTCCTACAACCTCGCCTACTCGGTGCTGACGCCGATCACCAACGGCGAGACGGGCCTGCAGGTCACCCTCGACGACCCGCGCATCCTCGACGGCGGCGCCTCGGGGCAGCCCTTCTCGAACCTCTTCGGGATCAACATGATCGAGACGGTGGACACGACCGTTCTCGGCATGCCCGTCCAGTTCAATGTGGGCTTCTACGTCTGCGCCGCGATCCTGATCGTCAGCTTCTGGATCTCGATGCGCCTGTTCCGCTCGCCCTTCGGGATGATGCTCAAGGCGGTGAAGTCGAACCAGAACCGGATGAGCTACACCGGCCTCAACACCCGGCCCTACACGCTGGCGGCCTTCGTGATCTCGGGCATGTTCGCGGGGCTCGCGGGCGGGCTGCTGGCGGCGATGGACCCGCTGGCGGGGGCCGAGCGCATGCAGTGGACCGCCTCGGGCGAGGTGGTGCTGATGACCATCCTCGGCGGCGCCGGCACCCTGCTGGGCCCGGTGCTGGGCGCGGGCCTGATCAAGTACTTCGAGAACATCTTCTCGGCGATCAACGAGGGCGTGCTGATGAACTTCTGGGGCTTCCTGCCCGAGACGCTGCAGCACGCCGTCGTCTCGGTCTCCTCGCTCTTCGTGGGCGAGGGCTGGCACCTGACGCTGGGCCTGATCTTCATGATCATCGTCACCTTCCTGCCCGGCGGCCTGATCGAGGGCGCCTCGCGCCTGGGCCGCCTCGTCACCAACCGCGGCAAGCGCCGCGACGGCGCCCCGAACGGCGCCGCCGCCGCGCCGGCCGAGTGAGGGAGGGAGCCATGGGAACCCCCATTCTCCAGGTCCAGAACGTCAACAAGCGCTTCGGCGGCCTGAAGGCGCTGGACGACGTGAACCTGACGGTGATGGAAGGCGGCATCCACGCCATCATCGGCCCCAACGGCGCGGGCAAGTCCACGCTGCTCAACACCTTCGTGGGCCGGCTGATCCCCGACACGGGCACCGTCACCTTCGACGGCCACTCCCTGATCGGGCGCAAGCCGCACGAGATCAATCAGCTCGGCGTCTCCCGCGTGTTCCAGACCCCCGAGATCTTCGAGGATCTCTCGGTCGCCGAGAACGTGATGATCCCCGCCTTCGCCCGCCGCGACGGCGCCTTCCGCCTGCACGGGTGGGAGAGCATGTCGCGCGAGGCCGAGATCCGCGACCGCGCCCTCGCCTGCCTCGAGGACGTGAACATGGCCGACCGGCACGCGATGCTGGCCAAGAACCTCTCGCGCGGGGACAAGCGCCGGCTGGAGATGGCCATGTGCCTGGTGCAGGAGCCCAAGCTCCTGCTGCTGGACGAGCCGACCGCGGGCATGGCGCGCGCCGACACCAACAACACCATCGACCTGCTGAAGCGGATCGGGGAGGAGAAGAGCATCACCATGACGGTGATCGAGCACGACATGCACGTCGTCTTCTCGCTCGCCGACCGGATCTCGGTGCTGGCCCAGGGCCACGTGATCGTCGAGGACGCGCCCCAGAACATCAAAGGCAACGCCAAGGTGCAGGAAGCCTATCTCGGAGGAGCCCACCTGTGACCCTGATCGACGACGACCCCTACGCCAAGGTCAAGAAGGCCCCCAACCCGCGCAACGCGGGCACGCCGCCGGCCTATTTCTCCGCCTGGGACCTGCACGCCTATTACGGCGAGAGCTACATCGTCCAAGGCGTCAGCTTCAACATCCACGAGGGCGAGATCGTCGCCCTGCTGGGCCGCAACGGCGCGGGCAAGACCTCGACCCTGCGCACCATCGCGCGGGCGGGGAACCCCGAGCTGAAGCACGGCGAGATCTGGCTCGACCACAAGCCCGTGCACGAGATGAAGTCCCACGAGGCCGCCCAGCACGGCATCCAGCTCGTGCCCGAGGACCGGCGCATCATCCCCGGCCTGACGGTGGAGGAGAACCTCCAGCTCGCCCAGATCGCCCCGCCGATCGGCTGGTCGATCCAGCGCATCTACGAGCTGTTCCCGCGCCTCGGCGAGCGTCGCCGGCAGGAGGCGGTGACCCTCTCGGGCGGCGAGCAGCAGATGCTCGCCATCGGCCGGGCGCTGGCGCGCGACATCAAGCTCCTGCTGCTGGACGAGCCCTACGAGGGCCTCGCCCCGGTGATCGTGCAGGAGATCGAGAAGACGCTCGCCGAGATCAAGAAACTGGGCATCACCACGGTGATCGTCGAGCAGAACGCCATCGCCGCCTTGCAGCTTGCCGACCGGGCGATCATCTTGGACATGGGCCAGGTGGTCTTCGACGGGACCGCGCAGGAGGTTCTGGACGATGCCGCGCTGCGGCAGGAGTACCTGGCGATCTGAGACTTTCGGACGGGGCGACTTGCGCGCGTCCCGTCCCCATCATCGCGGGCGCGCCGCCGACAGGGAGGTCTGACGGCCGCAGCGCGCCCCAGACAGTCCAGGAGGAGGACGCCCATGTCCGACACCGTCGTTCCCGTGCCCGCGGAGGCCGCCGCAGGCGCCTCGGTCACGGCCGAGCAGTACGAGGCGATGTACAAGGCCTCGATCGAAAACCCCGAGAAATTCTGGGACGACCATGGCCGCCGGCTCGACTGGATCCGGCCCTACTCGACGGTCAAGAACGTCTCCTACGCCTACCCCGACGTGCATATCGAGTGGTTCGGCGACGGCACGCTGAACGTGGCCGCCAACTGCATCGACCGGCACCTGAAGGACCGCGCCGAGCAGACCGCGATCCTGTTCGAGCCCGACGACCCCGAGGAGGAGGCGCAGCACATCAGCTACGCCCAGCTCCACGAGGAGGTCTCCAAGTTCGCCAACGTCCTCAAGACGCTGGGCGTGAAGAAGGGCGACCGGGTCGTCATCTACCTGCCGATGATCCCCGCCGCCGCCTACGCGATGCTGGCCTGCGCGCGCATCGGCGCGATCCACTCGGTGGTGTTCGCGGGCTTCTCCCCCGACGCGCTGGCCGACCGGGTCAACGACTGCGGCGCCAAGCTGGTGATCACCGCCGACCACGCGCCCCGCGGCGGCCGCTCGACCCCGCTCAAGACCAACGCCGACAAGGCCCTGCGCCGCTGCGGCGACGACGTGAAGCTGCTGGTGGTGCGCCGCACCGGCGAGCAGACCACCTGGGTCGAGGGCCGCGACTTCCACTACGAGACGCTGGCCGCCATCGTCGATCCCGAGTGCCCGCCCGAGGAGATCGACGCGGAGGATCCGCTGTTCATCCTCTACACCTCCGGCTCGACCGGGAAGCCCAAGGGCGTGGTCCACACCTCCGCCGGCTACCTCGTCTATGCGTCGATGACGCATGAGCACGTCTTCGACTACCGCGACGGCGAGGTCTACTGGTGCACGGCCGACGTGGGCTGGGTCACCGGGCACAGCTACATCGTCTACGGGCCGCTGGCGAACGGCGCCACGACCCTGATGTTCGAGGGCGTGCCGACCTATCCGGACGCCTCGCGCTTCTGGCAGGTGGTCGACAAGCACAAGGTCTCGATCTTCTACACCGCCCCCACGGCGCTGCGGGCCCTGATGGGCAAGGGCGACCAGTGGATCGAGAAATGCGATCTGTCGTCCCTGCGCATCCTCGGCACGGTCGGCGAGCCGATCAACCCCGAGGCCTGGAACTGGTATCACCGCGTCGTCGGCAAGGGGAAATGCCCCATCGTCGACACCTGGTGGCAGACGGAAACGGGGGGCATCCTGATCACCCCGCTGCCCGGCGCGACGCCGCTCAAGCCCGGCTCGGCCACGCGGCCCTTCTTCGGCGTGCATCCGGTGGTTCTGGACGACCAGGGGAACGAGCTGGAAGGCGAAACCACCGGCGTGCTGGCCATCAAGGACAGCTGGCCCGGCCAGATGCGCACCGTCTGGGGCGATCACGAGCGGTTCGTCTCGACCTATTTCGAGATGTTCAAGGGCTACTACTTCTCCGGCGACGGCTGCCGGCGGGACGCCGACGGCTACTACTGGATCACCGGCCGCGTGGACGACGTGATCAACGTCTCCGGCCACCGCATGGGCACGGCGGAGGTGGAATCCGCCCTCGTCGCCCACGAGAAGGTCGCCGAGGCCGCGGTCGTGGGCTACCCGCACGACATCAAGGGCCAGGGCATCTACTGCTACGTGACCCTGATGGAGGGCGTGGAGCCCTCCGAGGATCTGCGCACGGAGCTGTCGAACTGGGTCCGCACCGAGATCGGCCCGATCGCCAAGCCCGACGTGATCCAGTGGGCCCCCGGCCTGCCCAAGACCCGCTCGGGCAAGATCATGCGCCGCATCCTGCGCAAGATCGCCGAGAACGACACCGGCGCCCTGGGCGACACCTCCACCCTCGCCGACCCCGCGGTGGTCGACGACCTGATCGCCAACTCCGCCCACAAGCAGTCCGAAAGCGCCTGACGGGCGGCGGCGGCGACGCAACGACGAAAGGGGGCCCCCGGGCCCCCTTTTTGCGTTCCGATTACCTCGCGGGTCGTTGATGCTCGCCCCGGGTCCCGGCGATGATGACCGGACCGAACGGGAGGAGACGACGAATGACCGAGAACATGGCCGACCGGATGCCCTTCTCGAAGCTGATGGGCGTGAAGGTGGCCGAGGCGGGGCCGGAGCGGGTGGTGGCGACGCTGGAGGTGCGCCCGGACCTGTGCACCGCCGGCCACATCCTGCACGGCGGCGCGATCATGGCCTTCGCCGACGCGCTGGGCGCGCTCGGCACGGTGCTGAGCATGCCGAAGGAGGCCAAGGGCACCACCACGATCGAGAGCAAGACCAACTTCCTGGGCGCGGCGAAGGAGGGGACCACCGTCACCGGAACCGCCACCCCGATCCACATCGGCGGCCGCACCCATGTCTGGCAGACCCGCATCACCCGCGAGGACGGGAAGAACGTGGCCCTGGTCACCCAGACCCAGATGATCCTCTGAGGCCGCCTCCGGCCCGCGCGCCCCGGCGCCGGGCGGATTGACCGGGATCAAGGCGGGGGCGCGGGCCGCGGCGTAGGCCGCGCCATCCGCCCCCGCCCTTCGTCTTCCGCCGCCCGGGACCTCCGCCGATGATGCGCCTTGCGATGATGATCTATTCGATGTCCGCCACCGTGCTCGCCAGCGTCGCGGTGGCGGCGGCGCTGGTCTCGGGCGTCGGCTCGGCGGCGGGGCTGCTGGGCGCGGCGGCGGCCGGCGCGATCCTCGCCCTGCCGACCGCCTGGGCGATCGTGCGGAAGATGACGGGCGGCTGAAGCGGCGCCTCAGGCTGGACGCCAGAAGCTCATCATGTCGGGGCCGAGCCGGTGCGTGTCCACGCACCTGAAGCACGCGCTTTGCGCAAGCCGCTCCAGCCCCAAGGGCCCCAGCGAGGGCAGACCCTCGGCGCCGATGGCCGCGCCGCCGGTGAAGAGCGCGAGCTCGTCCACCAGCCCCGCGGCCAGCAGCGCGCCGGCCAGCTGGCCGCCCCCCTCGCAGAAGGCGCGGGTGACGCCGGCGGCGGCCAGCGCCTCGAGCGCGGCGGCGGGGTCGAGCAGGGCGGGGCCGGCGCCGCCGGCGGCGGGGACGACCGCCTGCAGGGTCAGGCCGCGGTCGCGCATCTCGGCGGCGCGGTCGGGGTCGGGGCCGTCGGGCCCGGGCGGCAGGTGCAGGACCAGGGCCGGCCGGGCGCCGGCGCCGAGCCGCGTGGCGGCGGCGAGGGTCAGGCGCGGGTCGAAGATCACGGGCAGGGGGCTGCGGTCCTCGAGCCCCGGCAGGCGCACGTCGAGGGCGGGATCGTCGGCGCGCACCGTGCCGATGCCCACCAGGATCGCGTCATGCTCGGCGCGCATCAGGTGCACGCGGGCGCGGGCCTGCGGTCCGGTGATCCATTTCGAGTCGCCCGAGGCGGTCGCGATGCGCCCGTCGAGCGAGGTGGCGAGCTTCAGCGTCAGCCACGGCCGCCCGCGGCGGTGGCGCGACAGGAAGCCTGCGTTCATCTCCTCGGCCTCGGCGGCCAGCACCCCGGTCTCGACCGCGATCCCGGCCTCGCGCAGGCGGGCGAAGCCGCGGCCGTCGACGCGCGGGTCGGGGTCGCCCGCGGCGCAGACCACGCGCGCCACGCCCGCGGCGACCAGCGCGTCGGCGCAGGGCGGCGTGCGGCCGTGATGGGCGCAGGGTTCGAGCGTGACGTAGGCCGTGGCGCCGCGGGCGGCGCCCGGGCCGAACAGCGCCTCGGCCTGGGCCAGGGCCACCGTCTCGGCATGGGGGCGGCCAGACGGCTGGGTGAAGCCCCGCCCCAGCGCCGCGCCGTCCTTCACGATCACGCAGCCCACGGCCGGGTTGGGCGCGGTGCGCCCCACCGCGCGGCGCGCCATGCTGAGCGCCACGCGCATCCAGCGCAGATCCTGGTCGTCGGCCATGAGTCCTTCCGGCAGCGGAGCGGAGCGGGGGCGGCGGCCCTCAGAGATCCTCGCCCTTGGCGACGGGGCGCAGCTCGGCCACGAACTCCTCGAAGTCGTCGGCCTCCTGGAAGTTCTTGTAGACCGAGGCGAAGCGCACGTAGGCGACGGTGTCGATCCGCGCCAGGGCCTCCATCACGATCTGCCCGATCTCGTCCGAGGCGACGTCGGTGTCGCCCTTGCTCTCCAGCCGCCGCACGATGCCGGAGATCATCTGCTCGATGCGCTCGATCTCGATGGGGCGTTTCTGGAGCGCGATGCGGATCGAGCGGGCGAGCTTGTCGCGGTCGAAATCCTCGCGCCGGCCGTTCTTCTTCACCACCACGAGGTCGCGAAGCTGCACCCGCTCGTAGGTGGTGAAGCGGCCGCCGCAGGCGGGGCAGAACCGGCGCCGGCGGATCGCGACGTGATCCTCGGCCGGACGGCTGTCCTTCACCTGGGTTTCGGTGTTTCCGCAGAACGGGCAGCGCATATCGGTCCCTCTCGCGCTTCGGACGCCGCCATTATAGGGGCGCCCCCAGCGGTTGGGTAGGGCCTGGGGCGCGGGGGCGAGATATGCGTCGCCGGGCGTGTCCTTCCGGCCGAATCCCACCTGCGGACCCGAATCGGAGGCCTGCGAAAGGTCGATTCCACGCGGAAAAGAATCGATTCACGCTTTCGACCCTGCCTGACGCCTTGATTACGCAACGTTATCTTAAGGGATGGCGCCTCATCCCGTTTTCCGTTCGCCCGACGCGGGTCCGGAGCGGGTCCAGGTCGCCCTGCGGCGTCCCAGGGTCCGAACGGCCGTTTGAAAAAATCCCGACAGTTCCGTGCGTTCGCTCTCGCGCGCGGCGCGCGGCGACGGTTTCGAGGGCCTGCGCGGCGCGCGCCTGCCGGCGGTCGGCTGGCTTGCGGAGCGTCGCCTGACAGTCGTCAGGATTCTCGGAACATGGGAGTCCGTCGCCGATACGGAAACATCGCCCGAGGTCCGAGCGGAGAGATTTCCTCTTTTCAGCCACAATATCCGAGCCAATATGAAGCACTTACCGAGGCCGGGAAGAGGTGGCGTACCCCGGCCGAGACGGCGCGTTCGTACTGCGTCTCGAGAGTGCCGACAGGGCCATGGTCGATCCCCAGCGACCATGGCCCACTTCGTTTCAGGACCATCGCCAGGACGACCGACGCGCCCGCGGAGCGGGCGCGCGGCCTGCGAAGCGTCCGCGGTGCCGGCGCGGGGCCTGACGACGCCCCGCGCCCCGAAGCTCGAAGCGCCGAAACGCGAAAGGGCGGCGCGGGATCGCCCGCGCCGCCCTTGTCCGCGCCCCTCCGGCGCCTGTCGCATCCGGCCCGCGCCCCGCCGTCGGGGGGCGCGTCCGGGTCGCCGCCGGGGCGCCTGCGCTTACAGCGCGGGGTAGATCGGGAAGCGCTTGCAGAGCGCGATCGCCTCCTCGCGCACCGCCGCCTCGACCTCGGCGTCGCCGCCGTCGCCGGCCGCGGCCAGCCCGTCGACCACCTTCACGATCATCCGGGCGATCTGGCGGAACTCCTCCTCGCCGAAGCCGCGGGTGGTGCCGGCCGGGGCGCCCAGCCGGATGCCCGAGGTCACGAAGGGCTTCTCCGGATCGAAGGGCACGCCGTTCTTGTTGCAGGTGACGTGGGCGCGGCCCAGCGCGGCCTCGGCGGCCTTGCCGGTCACCTTCTTGGGCCGCAGGTCGGCCAGCATCAGGTGGTTGTCGGTGCCGCCCGAGACGATGTCGACCCCGCCCTTCATCAGCTCGTCCGCCATCGCCTGCGCGTTGGCCACGACCTGCGCCGCGTAGGCGCGGAACTCGGGGCGCTGCGCCTCGGCGAAGGCCACGGCCTTGGCCGCGATCACGTGCATCAGCGGGCCGCCCTGCAGGCCGGGGAACACCGCCGAGTTGATCTTCTTGGCGATCGCCTCGTCGTTGCACAGGATCATGCCGCCGCGCGGGCCGCGCAGCGACTTGTGGGTGGTGGTGGTCACCACGTCGGCATGCGGCACCGGCGAGGGATGCGCGCCGCCCGCGACCAGGCCCGCGATATGGGCCATGTCGACCATCAGGTAGGCCCCGACCTCGTCGGCGATCTTGCGGAACTCGGCCCAGTCCCAGACGCGGGAATAGGCGGTGCCGCCGGCCACGATCAGCTTGGGCTTGTGCTCATGCGCCTTGGCGCGGATGTCCTCCATGTCCAGCAGGTGATCCTGCTGGCGCACGCCGTAGGAGATCACGTTGAACCACTTGCCCGACATGTTGACGGGCGAGCCGTGGGTCAGGTGGCCGCCGGAGTTCAGGTCGAGGCCCATGAACGTGTCGCCCGGCTGCAGCAGCGCCAGGAACACCGCCTGGTTCATCTGGCTGCCGGAGTTGGGCTGCACGTTGGCGAACTTCGCGCCGAACAGGGCCTTGGCCCGCTCGATCGCCAGCTCCTCGGCGATGTCCACGAACTGGCAGCCGCCGTAGTAGCGCTTGCCCGGATAGCCCTCGGCGTACTTGTTGGTCAGCACCGAGCCCTGGGCCTGCAGGACCGCGTAGCTGACGATGTTCTCGGAGGCGATCAGCTCGATCTCCTCGCGCTGACGGCCGAGCTCGAGACCGATGGCCTTGAAGATCTCGGGGTCGCGCTCGGCGAGCGCCTCGGTGAAGAAGCCGGAATCGCGCGTGCTGGCGTCCATGTCGCGTCTCCTGTCTCGGGGCCCCGCTTCGGGGGCGCCTGCGGCCGGGGAAAGAGGTTTCGAGGGGGTCCATACACCCAAGAAACCGGTTTGTCCCGTCCCGGAGGCGACGCTTCGCAGGGCGCCGGCGTCGCGGGGGCGGGATCGGGGCGCCGCCGCGGCGCCCGGGGCCTGGCCGCGGCGTGTGCCGGGCAGGACGGCCCCCCGCGCCGCAGGCCGGCCGCGCGCGTCGCGCTTGCGCGCCGGGCGGCGCAGGGCCATGGTCACCCTCCCTCGCCCAGGGGGCCCGCCGCCCCTCCCGCCCTTTCCCTCCCATCGACGTCGAGCCTTCCGCCCATGGACCCGATGCTGCTGCAGCCCCGCATCCACTTCGTGCGCTCCGAAGCGCCGCAGGCGGTGGCCGCGTACCAGGGGCTGACCGACCGCTACGGCCAGACGCCGCTGCACGACGCCGACGTGATCGTGGCGCTCGGCGGCGACGGGCTGATGCTCGAGGTCCTGCAGGCCAACCACCGCGAGCCGCGCCCCGTCTACGGGATGCACCGCGGCACCGTCGGCTTCCTGATGAACGACTACCTCGAGGACGGGCTGATGGAGCGGCTGATGGCCGCCGAGGCCGCCGTCATCAACCCGCTGCGCATGACCGTGGAATGCGACGACGGGGAGATCCGGCAGGCCCACGCGATCAACGAGGTCTCGCTGCTGCGCGAGCGGCACCAGGCCGCCAAGATCCGCATCCTGATCGACGGGAAGGAGCGGATGTCGGAGCTGGTCTGCGACGGGGTGATGGTGGCGACGCCCGCGGGCTCCACCGCCTACAACTATTCCGCCCACGGCCCGATCCTGCCCATCGGGGCCGAGATCCTGGCCCTGACCCCGATCTCGGCCTTCCGCCCCCGGCGCTGGCGCGGGGCGCTGCTGCCCCGCCACGCCCGCGTGACGCTGGAGTGCCTGGACCCCGAGCGGCGCCCCGTCTCGGCCACCGCCGACAACATCGAGTTCCGCCACGCCGCCAAGGTGCATGTCGAGCTCGACCCCACGATCTCGCACACGCTGCTGTTCGATCCGGGCCACGGCCTGGAGGAGCGCCTGATTCGGGAGCAGTTCGCGTGACGCTGGCCGGGATCGAGCCCGCGACGCTGGCGGCCTTCGTCGCGGTCTCGGCGCTCGGCATCGTCGTGCCCGGGCCCAACGTCGCCCTGATCCTCGCCGTCTCGGCCCGCGACGGGCTGCGCGCGGGTCTCGCCGCCGTCGCCGGGACCACGGTCGCGCATGCCGGCCAGATCGCGCTGGTGGCCTTCGGGCTGGCCTGGATCGCGCAGGCCTGGGGCGCGGCCTTCGAGGTCCTGCGCTGGATCGGCGTGGCCTGGCTGGTCTGGATCGGCGTCGGCATGTGGCGCGAGGCGCGCCGCCCGGGCGTGCAGGACCCCCGCCGCGCCGCCGCGGTCGCGGCGCGCCGGGGGCTGCTGGTGGGCCTCGCCAATCCCAAGAGCCTCGCCTTCCACGCGGCCTTCCTGCCCCAGTTCGTGGACGCCGCCGCCCCCGCGGGGCCGCAGCTCGCGCTGCTGGGGGCGACCTACCTGCTGGTCGCGGGCGCGCTCGATTCCGGCTGGGCCTGCCTGGGCGCGGCCGGCCGGCGGGGCGCCGGCCCCGCCGCCCGCGCCTGGATGGCCCGCGGCTCCGGTGCGGCGCTGATCGGCGGCGCCGCCTGGCTGGCCTTCGCGCGGCGAAGCTGAGAGGGCGCGGAGCCTGCGCCTGCGTCCGCGCAGGCGGTCCCGTCGGCCGAGGCCCCGGATCAAGTCCGGGGCGCCTGTATAGGCGCTGCAGTGTCCTTCCGCTTGGCGAACCGGCCGGGCCGCGCACGTCGGGGCGCCGCGCTCCGCGCGTCGCCGCCCTCTTGCGCTCCGTCCGCCGGGCCCGCCGCCTGCGCCTTTCCGCCCCCTCATCGTCCATGTTCCGCCCCCCAGACCGCGCGTCGCGCCACGGCGGACTTGCAAGCGGGGGCGGGAGGCCGCAAACCCTCGGTCAGGCGACAGGGAGGACGGCATGGCGTTGAGCCACGGCGAACAGGTCAGATGGTGGCTGGTGGGGCTCGCCGTGCTGGTGGCCTTCATGTACCTCATGGCCGGGGTGCTGCTGCCGTTCCTCGCCGGCGCGGCGCTGGCCTATTTCCTCGATCCGCTGGCCGACCGGCTGGAGGCGCGCGGCTTCTCCCGCACGCTCGCCACCGCGACCATCACCATCCTGATGGCGACCCTCTTCATCGTCGCCATGCTGGTCCTGATCCCCGCCTTCGTCGAGCAGGCCCGCCAGTTCATCGAGCAGGCTCCCGTCTACGCCGACGCCATCCGCAAGTTCGTCGAGAACCGCTTCCCCGAGGTCCTCGACAAGGGCGGCGCGGTGGAGCAGGCGCTGGAGACCTTCAAGGGCCGGGCGGAGGAGTGGTCGGTCGCCGCCCTCAAGTCCGCCTGGACCGGCGGCCTCGCGGTCATCGACTTCGTGACGCTGCTGGTGATCACCCCCGTCGTCGCCTTCTACCTGCTGATGGACTGGGACCGGCTGACCGCCAAGATCGACGGCTGGGTGCCGCGCGACCACGTCGGCACGGTGCGCGAGCTCGCCTCGCGCATCGACGACGTGCTGGCGGGCTTCGTGCGCGGGCAGCTGACGGTCTGCGTGATCCTGGGCGCCTTCTACGCCACCGCGCTGATGCTCGCGGGGCTGCAGTTCGGGCTGGTGATCGGCCTCTTCGCGGGGCTGATCTCCTTCATCCCCTTCATCGGCTCGATCCTGGGGGGCGCGCTCTCGATCGGGGTGGCGCTGTTCCAGTACTGGGACGATCCGCTGATGATCCTGGTGGTGGCCGGCATCTTCCTGGTGGGCCAGACGGTGGAGGGCAACTTCCTCACCCCCAAGCTGGTCGGCGGCTCGGTCGGGCTGCACCCGGTGGCGCTGATGTTCGCGCTCTCGGCTTTCGGCTCGCTGCTGGGCTTCACGGGCCTGCTGATCGCCGTCCCGCTCGCCGCCGCCATCGGCGTGATCGGGCGCTTCGCGATCGAGCAATACATGGAGGGCCGCCTCTACCGCGGCCACACGATCTACGAACGCGGCGCGGAGGCGCCGCTCGAGGCGCCCGGCGCCGTGCCCTCCGCGGGGGCCGAGATCGACGACGCCCCCGCCGACCCCGCCCCGGCCGATCGCGGCCCGGAGGATCGGAGGTTCGGCCCGTGACCGCGCGCGCCCGCCAGCTTCCGCTCGACCTGCCGGTGCGCGCCGCGCGCGACCGCGAGAGCTTCTTCGTCTCCGCCTCCAACGCCCTGGCGCTGGCCGCCCTCGACCGCTGGCGGGAATGGCCGGAGGGCCGCCTCGCCCTCGTCGGGCCGGAGGGCGCGGGCAAGACCCACCTCGCCGCGGTGTGGTCGCAGGAGACGGGCGCGCCCCGGATCGAGGCCGCGGCCCTGCCGGGCGCCGACCTGCGCGAGCTGCTGGGGCAGGGCGCCCTCGCGGTCGAGGACGCCGACCGCCTCGCCGGCGCGCCGGAGGCGGAGCGCGCGCTCTTCCACCTCGTCAACCTCGCCGCCGCCCAGGGCGCGGCCCTGCTGCTGACCGGGCGCACGCCGCCCGCGCGCTGGCCGGTGACGCTGCCCGACCTCGCCTCCCGCCTCGCGGCGCTGCCCATCGCGCGCATCGACGCCCCCGACGACCGGCTGCTGGAGGGGCTGGCGATGAAGCTGCTGGCCGACCGCCAGCTCCTCGCCTCCGCCGACGCCTCGCTGCCGCGCTATCTCGCCACCCGCGGCCCCCGCTCCCACCGGGGGCTGGCCGAGACGGTGGCCGCCATCGACCGCGCCGCCCTCGCGGCACGCACCCGCCCCAGCCTGCGCCTCGCCGCCAAGGTGCTGCGCGAGGCCGAAACCCGCGACCCCGCCGCATGAAACCGTCATCGAAATCGGCTAGGCTGCCGCGCATGAGAGCCGATTTCCTCAACGCGCCCTGCGCGCCCGCCGACGCCCACCGCAAGGACTTCGACCCCGAGGGGCCGGAGCGCTTCATCAACCGTGAGCTCAGCTGGCTCGGCTTCAACTGGCGCGTGCTCCAGGAGGCCGAGAACCCCCACCACCCGCTGCTCGAACGGGTGCGGTTCCTGTCGATCTCGGGCGGCAACCTCGACGAGTTCTACACGGTGCGCGTGGCGGGCCTGCGCGGGCTGGTGCGCGGCGGGCTCGACACCCAGTCCGCCGATGGGCTGACCGCCTCCCAGCAGCTCGAGAAGATCGACGAGGACGCCCGCGCCCTGATGGCGCGCCAGCAGGTGGTCTGGGGCGACCTGGTCAAGGCGCTGAAGGCCGAGGGGATCCTGGTGCTCGACCGTCGCCAGCTCCACCGCTCGGACGTGGCGCGGGTCGAGAAGCATTTCCTCGAGCAGGTGTTCCCGGTGGTCACGCCGCTGGCGATCGACCCCGCCCACCCGTTCCCCTTCATCCCCAACGAGGGCTTCGCGCTCGCCCTCCAGCTTCGCCGCCTCTCGGACGAGGAGCCGCTCGACGCGCTCCTGCCGGTGCCCCAGCAGGTGCGCCGCTTCATCCGGCTGGAGGACGGCAAGAAGGGCGAGACGCGCTACCTGCCGCTGGAGGAGCTGCTGAAGCTCTTCATCGACCGGCTGTTCCCCGGCTACCGCCTCGCCGGCCACGCGCTGTTCAAGGTGCTGCGCGACAGCGACCTCGAGGTCGAGGAAGAGGCCGAGGACCTGGTGCGGGAGTTCGAGACCGCGCTCAAGCGCCGCCGCCGGGGCGAGGTGATCCGCCTCAAGATCGCCGCCGGCGCGCCCGAGGACCTCAAGGCGATGATCGCCGACGAGCTGGGCGTGGCCCGGCACGAGGTGATCGACGTCGACGGCGTCATCGGCATCAAGGACCTGTCGGAGCTGGTCACCAAGGAGCGGCCGGAGCTGCTGTTCCACCCCTACACCCAGCGGATGCCCGAGCGGGTGAAGGACTTCAACGGCGACATCTTCGCGGCGATCCGCCAGAAGGACCTGCTGCTCCACCACCCCTACGAGTCCTTCGACATCGTGGTGCGGTTCCTCCAGCAGGCCGCCCGCGACCCGGACGTGGTGGCGATCAAGCAGACGCTCTACCGGACCTCGAAGGACAGCCCCATCGTGGCCGCGCTCTGCGAAGCCGCCGAGGACGGAAAATCCGTCACCGCGCTGGTCGAGCTGAAGGCCCGCTTCGACGAGGCCGCCAACATCCGCCAGTCCCGCCAGCTGGAGCGCGCGGGCGCCCAGGTGGTCTACGGCTTCATCGACTGGAAGACCCACGCCAAGGTCTCGATGGTGGTGCGGCGGGAAGGGGACCAGCTGGTCACCTACACCCACTTCGGGACGGGCAACTACCACCCGATCACCGCCAACATCTACACGGACCTGTCGCTCTTCACGATCGAGCCGGAGCTGGGCCGCGACGCCGCGCGCCTGTTCAACTTCGTCACCGGCTACGCCGAGCCCGAGGGGCTGGAGGCGCTGAAGCTCTCCCCCCGCTCCCTCAAGCAGCACATCCTCCACGGGCTGGAGCGGGAGATCGAGCACGCGAAGGCCGGCCGGCCCGCGCAGGTCTGGGTCAAGGTCAATTCGATCATCGACCCCGAGGTGATCGACGCGCTCTACGCCGCCTCCCGCGCCGGCGTGAAGATCGACATCGTCGCCCGCGGCATCTGCGGCCTGCGCCCCGGCGTGCCGGGCCTGAGCGAGAACATCCGGGTGAAGTCGATCATCGGCCGGTTCCTGGAACACTCCCGCATCGTGTGCTTCGGCAACGGGCAGGGGCTGCCCTCGAAGGCGGCCGAGGTCTGGATCTCCTCGGCCGACTGGATGGGGCGCAACCTCAACCGCCGGGTCGAGACGCTGGTGCCGATCCACAACCCCACCGTCCACGCCCAGATCCTCGAGCAGGTGATGGCCGCCAACCTGCGCGACGAGGCGCAGAGCTGGGTCCTCCAACCCGACGGCAACTGGCTGCGCGCGACGCCCCCGCCGGGGGTGGAGCCGTTCTCGGCGCATGAGTTCTTCATGACCCACCCCTCCCTCTCCGGCCGCGGCCGGGCGGGGGCGGAGGATGCGCCGCGCCTGCTGCCCGACATCGTGCGCCCCGTCGGCGAGGCGGGACCGGAGGACGTGGCGGCGCAATGAGCGTCGCCGCGCCCGCCTGCGATCCTGTCTCAGCTTCGCACCGCAAGACCCTGTTTCGGATAGATGAAAGCCGCCGCGGCCGCCCCGTTCCGCCGTGCTGCTCCAGCGTCGCTCCGGCCTCTTCGCATCGCCCTCCAATCCGCTGATTTCGTGAGACAATCCCCCGGGCTCGCCGCCCCGTCGCCGATCTGCGGCGCGGGCGCGCAGGGCGACCCCTTCGCCCTTGACCCATCGCCCGCTCCGTGCGAGCGACGAAACGCGACGGCCGCACAGGAGCGCGCATGAGCGAGCCCAGACGACAGTCCCGTTCGGGCGCCCGATCGGGCGCATCGAGCGTCGGAGCCGCCAAGCGCGGTCACGCGCGGGTAGGCGTCGTCGACGTCGGCTCGAATTCCGTTCGCCTGGTGGTCTACGAGGCGCTGTCGCGCTCTCCCGCCTACTTCTTCAACGAGAAGGTGCTGTGCGGCCTCGGCGCCGACCTCGGCGCCACCGGGCGCCTGTCGCCCGAGGGCCGGGCCCGCGCCCTTCTCGCCCTGCGCCGGTTCGCGGCGCTCGCCCGCTTCATGGACATCGACGTGCTCGACGGCGTCGCCACCGCCGCGGTGCGCGAGGCCTCCGACGGCCCCGAGTTCGTCGAGGAGGTGGAGCGCGAGACCGGCCTGCGCCTGCGCGTCGCCAGCGGCGAGGACGAGGCGCGCCTCGCCTCCCAGGGCGTGCTGATGGGCTGGCCGGACGCCGACGGGCTGGTGGCCGACCTCGGCGGCGCCTCGCTGGAGCTGTCGCGCGTCGGCCTGGGGCAGGTCGGCCGCGGCGTGACCCTGCCGCTGGGCCCCCTGCGCCTGATGGGGATCGACGGCGGGCCGGCCGCGCAGGACGCGCTGATCGACGCCTCCTTCGCCTCGGTCCGCGGCGTGCTGGGCAATCCCGGCGGGCGGATCTACCTCGTCGGCGGCTCCTGGCGGGCGCTCGCCAAGCTGCACATGACCCGCATCGGCTACCCGATCCAGGTGCTGCACGAGTTCGAGCTTCCCGCCGAGCAGATGCTGGCGCTGGCCGAGGAGGTCGCCGCCATGACCCCCGAGGCGCTGCTGCGGGAGATGTCGTCCTCCCGCGACCGCATCGCGGTCACCCCCGCCGGCGCGCGGGTGCTGGCCGGCCTGATCCGCGCCGCGCGCCCCGCCCGCGTCGCCGTCTCGGCCTTCGGCCTGCGGGAGGGGGTGCTCTACGAACACCTGCCCGAGGCGCTGCGCCAGCAGGACCCGCTCCTCTCCGCCGCCCGGCAGATGGAGCGGCGTCTCTCGCGCTTCCCCGGCTTCGGGGCGGAGCTCGCGGCCTTCGTGTGGCCGCTGTTCCCCTCCGCCTCGCTCGCCCGCCGCCGGCTGATCGAGGCCGCCTGCGTGCTGAACGACGTGGCCTGGAACGCCCATCCCGACTACCGCGACCAGGCGGTGTTCGAGAGCGTCTACCGCGCCAACCTCTCGGGCATCGGCCATGCCGAGCGCGCCTGGATCGGGGCGACGCTGCGCTATCGCTACAAGTCCGGCGGGGGCGGGCGCCCCGCCGCGCCCGCGCTCGCGCTGCTGTCGGAGGCCGAGCAGGCCGAGGCGCGCCTGCTCGGCCGCACCATCCGGCTGGGCGCGATGCTCTCGGGCTCCGCGCCCGGGGTGCTGCCGTCCTGCTCGCTCTCGGTCGACGCCGACGCGCTGACGCTGCGGCTGGGCGGGGAGGCGGGGGCGCTGGCCGGCGAGATGGTCGAGAAGCGCCTCGCCTCGGTCGCCGAGACGGTCGGCCGCCCGCCGCGCCTGGTGATCGACGACGGCGCCGCCGCCGCGGCCGGCTGAGACCCGCCCCACTTCCGCTGCAAAGCGCGCGACGCGATCCCGCGCCTGCCCGAGCAACCGGGGGGCGACGGCGTCTATTCTTGCGCTGTCAACTTTAGTTTACGCATCCCGGCGAACCGCGCGACGGCGGGGCCGAATTCGCGCCCGTCTCCGCCCTCGATGCGCAAAAGCAAAGGCCCGCGAATCGCGGGCCTTTCTTCTCCTCCCCAGACTTGGTCCGGTGTCGTTCTGGGGGTGACTTTACCAACGGCAGCGCTATGCGCAACAAAATTGCGCCTCCGGGCGTCTCTCGAAAGAATGTTCCACATGTGTCCGCTGCGGCCGCGAAGTGGAAGCGGCCTTGGCAGGGGTGGTTTTCGCGCTTGCAGCGTGACCCGCACGGCATTCCGCAAGGAAAATTTGCATGCACGCGATTCGTCCGCCGGGCGCCGCGCCCCCCTCCGAGCCCCCGTCGCGGACCCCGCCCTCCCGCAGCGCGGCATTGCGCGGAGAGCGCGCATCCCCTAGTCATCCGCCCTGCGCGCGTCGGACGCGCGCGACCAGGATCCGGCGCGCATCGCGGCGCGCCGCAGCCGTCGTCGAAGGGACCCCGATGCGCCTGAGCCGCTACTTCCTGCCCGTCCTCAAGGAAACGCCTGCCGACGCGCAGATCGCCTCGCACCGCCTGATGCTGCGCGCGGGCATGGTCCGCCAGCAGGCGGCCGGCATCTATTCGTGGCTGCCGCTGGGCTTCAAGGTGCTGCGCCGCCTCGAGCAGATCGTGCACGAGGAGCAGCAGCGCGCCGGCCACATCCCCCTGCTGATGCCCACCCTCCAGCCCGCCGACCTGTGGCAGGAGAGCGGGCGCTACGACGCCTACGGCAAGGAGCTGCTGCGCATCCGCGACCGTCACGACCGCGACATGCTCTACGGACCCACCAACGAGGAGATGATCACCGACATCTTCCGCGGCTCGGTCGGCTCCTACAAGCAGCTGCCCCTCACGCTCTACCACATCCAGTGGAAGTTCCGGGACGAGGTCCGCCCCCGCTTCGGCGTGATGCGCGGGCGCGAGTTCCTGATGAAGGACGGCTACAACTTCGACCTCACCTACGAGGACGCCATGCATGCCTACAACCGGCACATGGTCTCCTACCTGCGCACCTACGAGCGCATGGGGCTGAAGGCGATCCCGATGCGCGCCGACAGCGGCCCCATCGGCGGCGACGACACGCATGAGTTCCTGGTGCTGGCCGACACCGGCGAGTCCGAGGTCTTCTACGACCGCGCCGTCACCGACCTGGTGCTGGGCGACCGCGAGGTGGACTGGGACGACCGCGCCCAGCTCGAGGCCATCAAGGCCGAGTGGACCACCCCCTACGCCCGCACCGACGAAACCCATGACGAGGCGCTCTACAACGAGATCCCGCAGGATCGCCGCGTGAAGGGCCGGGGCATCGAGGTCGGCCAGATCTTCTACTTCGGCACCAAGTACTCCGAGCCGATGGGCGCAATGGTCACCGACGAGAGCGGGAACCGCGTGCCCGTGCACATGGGCTCCCACGGCATCGGCGTCAGCCGCCTGGTGGGCGCGCTGATCGAGGCGAACCACGACGACAAGGGCATCATCTGGCCCGAGAGCGTCGCCCCCTTCGGCGCCGGCATCGTCAACATGAAGCCCGGTGACGCCGCGGTGGATGCGGCCTGCGGCGAGCTCTACCAGGCGCTGACGGCCGCGGGCGTCGACCCGCTGCTCGACGACCGGGACGAGCGCGCGGGCGCGAAGTTCGCGACCATGGAGCTGATCGGCCTGCCCTGGCGGGTCACTGTGGGGCCCCGCGGCCTCGCCGAGGGCAAGGTCGAGCTCACCTGCCGCCGCACCGGCGAGACCGAGGCGCTTTCGCCGCAGGCCGCCGCCTCGAAACTGGCGGAAATCTGGCGCGGTCTCTGACCCGGCCGAGCCCGGCCCCCGGCCCCCGGGCCGGGGGGCGGGCCGACGAGGGGGGAACCCCCTCGCCGCCCGGGCCGGGCTCGCGCCCGGCGGCGCCCGGAGATGCGGGCCGGGATTCGGGCCGATACCCAGGGCGCGACGCACGCCACGACGCAGACGGGAGTTCCCGATGAGCGACGCCTCCCCCCGGACCCTCGGGGATCGCGGCCGGTTGAGGGGCGCGCCCCCTTTCGCCGCCCATGAATGGATGATCGCCTGGCGCTACATGCGCGCCCGCAGGCGGGAGGGCGGCATCTCGGTCATCGTGTGGTACGCGCTGGTCGGCGTGGCGCTGGCGGTCGGCACGCTGATCGTGGTGATGGCGGTGATGGTCGGCTTCCGGGCCGAGTTCACCGACCGCATCCTGGGCGCCGAGGGCCATGTGAAGTTCTACGCTGTCCCCGTGCGGGACGACCGCGGGAACGTGATCCGGCGCATCGAGGACTACGACGCGATGACCGCGCGGGTCGCCGGGGTCCCCGGCGTGATCCGCGCCGCCCCGATGATCGAGGCGCAGGCGCTCGTCTCCAAGGGCTCGGCCAACGCCGGCGCCATCGTGCGCGGCGAGCGGCTGGAGGACCTGCGCGACCTTCCCTACGTGGCGAACCCCGAGGATTCCCGCGGCTCCCTCGACGACCTGCCGAACGGCATCGCCATCGGCTGGGGCGTGGCGCAGGAGCTGGGGGTCGAGGTCGGGGACCGCGTCTCGATGATCCTGCCGGGCGGCCAGACCACCCCCTTCGGCACCGCGCCGAAGGTGAAGGGGTTCGAGGTCGTCTACATCTTCCGCATCGGGCGCACCGACGTGGACAAGACCCGCGTCTACATGACGTTCGAGCGCGCGCAGGACTTCTTCAACCGCGGCGACTCCGCCGACCAGGTGGAGGCGATCGTCGAGGACCCGCAGGCGCTCGGCTCGCGCGCCGCGCGCACCGAGTTCGACGACGCGCTCTCGGCCGCCGCCGGACCGCGGGCCATCGAGTGGACCTGGAAGGACGCCAACGGCGCGTTCCTCTCCGCGCTGGATACCGAGCGGGCGGTGATGTTCATGATCCTCAGCCTCGTGGTGCTGATCGCGGCGCTCAACATCATCTCGGGCCTGGTGATGCTGGTGAAGAACAAGGGCCGCGACATCGGCATCCTGCGCACCGTCGGGCTGACGCAGGGGGCGATCCTGCGGGTCTTCTTCCTTTGCGGCGCCGGCATCGGCACGCTGGGCACGCTGATCGGCGTGGGGCTGGGCATCCTCTTCGTCATCTACATCGACCCGATCTTCGACGTGGTGAACTTCTTCGCGGGCGGCGGCATCTGGGACCCCGAGATCCGGATGCTCACCAAGTTCCCCGCCGTGCTGCGGTGGGAGGATGTGGCCTCGGCCGCCGGCCTCGCGCTGGCGCTGAGCTGGTTCATCACCTTCTTCCCGGCCCGCAAGGCCGCGCGACTGCATCCGGTGGAGGCGCTGCGCTATGAGTGACGCCGCGCTCGAACTCTCCGACGTCCGGCGCATCTACTCGCAGGGCCTGGCCGAGGAGGTGGAGGTCCTGACCGGCGCCTCGCTGCGGGTCGCGGCGGGCGAGGTCGTGGCCCTCGTCGCCCCCTCCGGCTCGGGCAAGTCCACGCTCCTGCACATCGCGGGGCTGCTCGACCGGGCCGACGCGGGCGCGGTGCGCATCGCGGGCGTCGAGACGGCGGGCCTGTCGGACGGGCGGCGCACCGCGATCCGACGGCGGGACGTGGGCTTCGTCTACCAGTTCCACCACCTGCTGCGGGAGTTCTCGGCCGAGGAGAACGTGGCCCTGCCGATGCGCGCCGCCGGCGCCTCGCGCCGCGCCGCCTCTGCCCGCGCGGCCGAGCTGCTGGCGGCCGTGGGCCTGACGCCCCGCGCCTCCCACCGCCCCGCGGAGCTCTCGGGCGGCGAGCAGCAGCGCGTGGCGATCTGCCGGGCGCTGGTCAACCGCCCCCGCCTGCTGCTGGCCGACGAGCCCACCGGCAACCTCGACCCGGGCACCTCGGAGATGGTGTTCGAGCTCCTCGCCGGCCTCGCGCGGACCGAGGGGCTGGGCGCGCTGGTCGCCACCCACAACCTCGAGCTCGCGCGTCGCATGGACCGCGTCCTGCGCCTCGACGGCGGCCGGGTGGTGGAGGACTAGGGGCCGCTCAGGGGTGAACCGGGCAGGGGCCGCGCCCCCGCCCGTCGCCTGCGCCGCCGAGGGCCCGAGCCGGGGGCGGCAGGTCGCCTTCGGGCGCTCTCCGCCGGGGCGACGTCGCCCTCCCACGGATCCTTGCGGCGCGGGGAGGCGTGCGGCAGGGGCGCGCCTGCGCCCCCGCGCCGTCACTTGTCCTCGTCGCGCTCCAGCCGCTCGCGCAGGGCGGCGAGGGCGGAGAAGGGCTTGCGGGTCTCGCCCTCGCCCGGCTCGCCCTCCGGCGCCTCCTCGCCCACGCCGTCGAACCGGGCGCCGGGGGCGCGGGGATAGGGGTCGATCGCCAGCGCCACCGCCTCCGAGGCCATCTCGGCCGGGTCCAGCCGCGTGCCCAGCGGCTCGGGCGGATCCTCGGTCTCGTCGGGGGCGATGTCGCCGATGCCCGCCGGCTCGACGCCCGGCAGGAACAGGCGGGAGAACGGCTCCTCGATCTCCTGGGCGATGTCCTCCAGCGTCACCACGCAGGGCTGGGTCACGCGCGCGCGCGCGACGCCGGAGACGCGCCAGCCGTCGCCGGCGGGGCGGATCTGCGCCTCGAACGACATCTTGCCCACAGCGGCCACGCCGAAGCGGCGGGCGAGGGCCGTGCGCTCCGGCCCGTCGGCCTTCTGGGACAGCGTCAATCCTTCGGGGCTCAGCTCGTTCACCCGCACGGGGCGCGAGAACTCCGGCGCGCCGGCGCCGGGGGTGGAGCGGGAAATGGGCGGGGAGGCGGGGGGTCGCATGGTCGGCGGATATCCTTCGCGCTCGCGCAACAGGGGGCGCCGGCCCCGCAGGCCGCGCCCGCTTCCGACGCCGGGCCGGCCGCCGAAAATCGGGGCCGGTCACAGGTCCGGGCGGGGCGCCTCGCGGCGGGGCCGCTTGAACTGCAAACATGCGCGCGCTAGGCAGTGGCTGCAAGCGGCGAGCGCGCCGATTTCCGGGACCGGATCGCGGTCCCGCGCCCGGGCCGCGCCGCGGCCCCCGTTCCGGCCCCCCGCGGCCGACGCGCAGCGCCGTCTTGCGAAGTCAGGCCCGTCGCCGGGTCGCCGGGAGAGCTGTCGAGCATGCGCCGCGCAAGTCTGAACCGCCTGGACGCCGCCGTCGGGACACCGACGACCCTCGGGCGGACCCCGTCCTCTCTCATCCTGCGCTCCGCCGCCGGGCGCCGGGGCCTGGCCGCGCTGGCCGGCGCCGGTGCGCTGCTGGCGCTCGCGGCCTGCGAGCCGATCTCGACCGTGCACGGCTACGCCCCCCAGGACGGCCAGCTGGAGAGCATCCAGATCGGCGTCGACGGCCCGGGCGCGGTGGCGCAGAAGATCGGCCGCCCCTCCACCGGCGGCGTCGTGCGCGACAACACCTGGTACTACGTCTCCTCGCGGACCGAGACGGTGGCCTACAACGCCCCCGAGATCGTCGAGCGTCGCGTGGTGGCCGTGCACTACGACGAGAACGCCGTGGTCTCGGGCGTCGACGTCTACGGGCTCGAGGACGGGCGGATCATCAACCTCGCCTCGCGCACCACGCCCACCTTCGGGCGCGAGCTGACGGTGCTCCAGCAGCTGTTCGGCAACATCTCGAACGTCGGCACCAGCCTCGCCGAGGGCTTCAACGAGTGAGTTGACGCGCGCCTCGCGCAGCCGCCGGACATGAAAAAGGCGCGTCCCCTTGGGGGCGCGCCTTTCGCGTTCTGGGAGGGCAGGGCGCCTCAGCCCGCCTCGGGCTTGCGCAGGGCGAACCAGATCAGCGCGCCGCCCGCCAGCGTCAGGAACGGGATCATCGCCAGGTTCACCGCCGCCCAGCCGGTCTGCGGATCGCCGCCCAGGCAGTTCATCAGCCCGCCCGAGCTGAGCGAGGCCAGCGTCACCAGCCCGAAGACGCAGAAGTCGTTCATGCCCTGCACCCGCGCCCGCTCCTCGATCGAGTGCGCGCCGGCCAGCATCGTGGTCGCGCCGATGTAGCTGAAGTTCCAGCCGATCCCGAGCAGGAACAGCGCGAGGTAGAAGTTGGCGAGCTCCACCCCCGCAAGGCCCGCGAGCCCCGCGCCCGCCAGGATCACCAGCCCGGCCGCGATCACCCGCTCGACCCCGAAGCGGTTGATGATGCCGCCGGTGAAGAAGCTGGGCAGGAACATCGCCAGCACGTGGACCATCACCACGTCCGCCGCGGCCCCCTGCCCGAAGCCGCAGCCCACCACCGCCAGCGGGGTCGAGGTCATCACCAGGTTCATCAGCGCATAGCTGACCATGCCGCAGATCATCGCCACCAGGATCCGCGGCGTGCCCAGAAGCTGCCCGATGCTGCGCCCGCGCGGCGCGTCCGCCGCCCGCGGGGCGGGCTTGGGCGCGTCGAGCGCGAGGAACAGCAGCGAGCCCACCACGTTCAGCCCGATCACGCAGAGGTAGGCGCCCACGAAGGGCACCGGCGCCAGCATGTCCGAGGTCGCCTTGACCAGCTGCGGCCCCAGCACCGCCGCGACCAGCCCCCCCGCCATCACCCAGGAGATCGCCTTGGGCCGGAACGAGTCCGAGGCCGAATCCGCCGCCGCGAAGCGGTAGAAGGCCTGCGCGGACATGTAGACGCCCGTGCACAGCGCCCCCACGAGGAACAGCGCGAAACTGTCGACGAAAAGCGCTATGGCGCAGAGCGTCGAGCCCAGCGCCCCGCCCGCGGTCCCCGCGAAGAACCCCGCCCGCCGTCCGAACCGGCCCATCAGGTTCGACACGTTCGGCGCCGCGATCATCGAGCCCAGGACGATCAGCGAGATCGGCAGCGTGGCCAGGCAGGGGATCGGCGTCAGCAGCTGTCCGGCGAGCCCGCCGAGCACGAAGTTGACCGGCATCTGCGCGCCCAGGATGCCCTGGGCGAGGAACAGGACCGCGACGTTGCGCTTGGCGCGGCGATCGTCGGAGGGGGAGTCGGGAGCGGCGAGGGAAACCATGGGCCCCGTATTATTCCCGTCACGCGGCTGTGAAAAGCGCCTCGGCCCGCCCTCGGGCTGCGGCGTGGTCGACCGCCGCGGCGCGCCCCTCTCGCGCCCGGCGCGCGCACCTCGGCCCCTTCACCTGGCGGAAACCGACTGCACGCAGCGGCAGGTCGTGCTACCTTGGGTTGCGATCCCGCCTCCCCCAGACGCGAAAGGCCCCCGCATGACCGATCCTCGAAGCGCGGGCCTCCCCGCGGCGCTGGCGACGGGCGCGTTGCTGGCCCTCGTCGCCCCGGCCGCCCAGGCCCTGCCGCTGACCTTCGAGGGGCGGATCCTGGGCGCCAACGTGGTCATCGGCGACGTCGACTACGACGACGTGACCTTGACCTACATCTTCACCGCCGACACCGACGACCTGTTCACGGGCAGCTTCGGCGACGACTCTGTCCCCCTGCTCAGCGTCGCGGTCGACGTCGACGGGATCCGCTCCGACGCGCTGCCCCTGCCGCCCGGCGCGCTGGAGCTGGGCTTCTACCCGGGCCTGGGCTTCTTCTACATCGTGCTGGACGGCGAGACCTTCGCGATGTGGGGCGACGAGCTCGCGCCGCCCGACTACGACTTCTCGACCGAGGTCGCGTGGACCGAGGCGACCGCGCGCAGCCTGATCGAGCCGATGGAGGTCGAGGTGCAGTGGCCGCTCCACTTCCCCACGCTCGACGTCACGGGCTTCGGGTGGAACGTGTTCGGCGAGCTGCTCGACCCCGACAACACGGATTTCCCCCATCGCGTCTCGACGGGCGCGATGCAGCTGAGCCTGGGCGACACGGGCGCCGTGCCCGTCCCCGCCGCGTTGCCGCTCGCCGCCGCCGGCTCGGTCGCGCTGGTTCTCGTCGCCCGGCGTCGCCGCCGATCCGCCTGAGGCGCCGGCCGGCGGCCCGCCCGCGCCGCCGCGCGTCGCGGCGGCGGGCTCACTTCACCGGCGTCCAGACCTGGCTGCGGCAGAACACCAGCACGCAGCCTTCGACCCTCAGGCCCTCGGCGACCAGCTCCATCGAGGAATCGTAGGTCTTGTCGTCGTCGGGGGCCCAGATCTCGCCGTCGTCCCAGGCGCGCTCGCCCTCGGGGACCATGTCGCGGATGATCAGCCGGCCCACGTGGGGATAGTCCGGCCGCGCCCCGTCCGTGGTCATCGCCCGCCGGATCACCCCGCAGGTCCTGGCCGCGTCCTCGGCGCAGGCCCCCACCTCGACCTCGAGATACGAGCCCTCGTCGTTCGCCTCGGTCCGCCACATCCCGTCGGCGGCCCCGGCGAGGGCGGGCAGGGGCGCGAGCGCGGCCAGCGCGGCCGCGGCGATGAATCGGATGCGCATCAGGTCCTCCCGTACC
This sequence comes from Albimonas marina, assembly GCF_029223255.1. Classification (GTDB taxonomy): domain Bacteria; phylum Pseudomonadota; class Alphaproteobacteria; order Rhodobacterales; family Rhodobacteraceae; genus Albimonas. The sequence goes on along the minus strand of NZ_JARHUC010000002.1, from coordinate 470,011 downwards.
ATGTCGCGACCCGCAGGCTCGGCGGGATCGACGCGCGCGTCAACGTCGACGCGGGGGCAGGCGCATCGGGGACGGAGTCGGTCGGGGGGAGGTCGGAGCGGCAGGCGCTCCGCGGGCGGGCCCGCGCCCGGATCGAGGTCCGGGCGCGCGGTCCTCAGCCGCGGCGGCGGCGGCGGCCCTCGCGGCCGCCGCGGGCGCCGGCGGGGGCCTCGCCCTCGGCGGTCGGCTCGCGGTTGGCGCGGATCCAGGCCATGCCGTGGGGGTCGTGGTTCATCAGCAGGTTGGCGGCGCGGATCGCCTCCATCTCCTGCGGGCGCACCGGGTTCATGATCGCCGAGGTCATGCCCGCCCCGATCGCCATCGGCAGGAAGGCCGCGTTGATCCCGTGCCGGTTCGGCAGCCCGAAGCTGACGTTCGAGGCGCCGCAGGTCGTGTTCACGCCCAGCTCGTCGCGCAGGCGGCGCACCAGGGTGAAGACCTGCTGGCCCGCGGTCGCCATCGCGCCGATGGGCATCACCAGCGGGTCGACCACGATGTCATGGGCGGGAATGCCGAAATCCGCCGCCCGCTCGACGATCTTCTTGGCCACCGCGAAGCGGACCTCCGGATCCTCGGAGATGCCGGTGTCGTCGTTGGAGATCGCCACCACCGGCACGTTGTATTTCTTGACCAGCGGCAGGACGAGCTCCAGACGCTCCTCCTCGCCGGTGACGGAGTTCAGCAGCGGCCGGCCCTTCGCCGTCTCGAGCCCGTTCTGGAGCGCGCCGGGGACCGAGCTGTCGATGCACAGCGGCACGTCGACGACGGCCTGCACCTTCTCGATCAGCGCCTTCATCAGCATCGGCTCGACGAAGTTGTTGTCGGCGTAGCGGGGATCGGCCTCCATCTTGTTGGAGAACACCGCGCCCGAGTTGATGTCGAGCACCATCGCCCCGCAGGCCACCTGCTCGATCGCGTCCTTCTCGACGGTGGTGAAGTCGTCCATCTCCAGCTCGGCCGCCAGCTTCTTGCGGCCGGTCGGGTTGATCCGCTCGCCGATCACGCAGAAGGGCTCGTCGAAGCCGATGACGACGGTTTTCGACTGGGACTCGACGACGGTGCGGGTCATGGAGCGTCCTCGCTGGGGCCCCTCGGGGCGTTTCGGCAGGGCAGGGGAACGGCGTCCCCCGCGCGATGGCGGGGGACGGTTAGCACGTGGAACGGGGAGCGTCAGCCCCCGCGCGTCGCGCCCCGGCCCGGGGCTGCGCCTCGCGCGTCAGGCGTAGGCGGCGGCGCGGCCCGAGGCGCCGGCCTCGGTCGTGTACTCGGCCGTCTTGCCGATGCCGCCCAGCGGGAAGAAGTGCACCTGCTCGATCTGCAGGGCCGGATCGGCGGCCTTGGCGGCGGCGATGTCGGCCAGCACCCGGTCGGGGGTGAAGGGCAGCATCAGCTTGGTCACGTCCGCGGCCCGCTTCTGCAGCACCTGGACCGAGGGGCCCACGCCGCAGGTCAGCGCGTACTTGATCAGGGTCTGCAGCTTGGCGGGCCCGGCCACGCCCACGTGGATCGGCAGGTCCACGCCCGCCTCGCGCAGGCGCGCGGCCCAGGCGACCACGGGGCCGGCCTCGAACACGAACTGGGTGGCGATCGCCATCCGCGCGTCCGTCCGCTCCGAGAACGCCTGCTTCCACTTCAGGGCGGCCATGACGTTCGACTCGGTCCCGTCCGCGTCGATGTCCTTGTTGCCCTCGGGGTGGCCCGCGACGTGCAGGCGGGCGAAGCCGGCGGCGTCGAACAGCCCCGTCTCCATCAGCTGCATCGAGCAGTGGAACTCGCCGCGCGGCTGCGCGATGCCGCCGCCCAGCAGCAGGGCCGAGCTGACGCCCGCCTCGCCCTGGTAGCGCGCGATCCAGTCGGCCAGCGCCGCCTTCGAGGGGATCGAGCGGGCGGGGAAGTGCGGCATCACCTCGAAGCCCTCCAGCGCGATGCGCCGGGCGGTCTCGACCATCTCCTCGATGGGGGTGCCGTCGATATGGGCGATGTAGACGCGGGTGCCCCGGGGCAGGATCTCGGCGAAGCTGTCGATCTTCGCGGCGGTGCGCGGCATCACCTCGATCGAGAAGCCGCGGATCGCCTCGGCGATGCGCGCGCCGGTCGAAAGCGGGGGCGTGGCCGCCTGGCGCGTGCGCCGCGCGAAGAAATCGATGACCTTCGACATGCCCGTCTCCCTTCCTTCGACCGTCCGGCGCGCCGTCCGCGCCGGATCGGGATGATGCCTCGCCGGGGTTTCCCTCCGGTTCAGCGAACTGGTTTACGCCGTCGCCGCCGCCCAGCCGTCGTTGGCGATCAGCGCCTTGATCCGCTCGGCGTCGTATTCCGCGTCGAGCCGGGCGGCCTCGGCGTCCGCCGCGGCGGCGTCGCTTTCGGCCTCGACCTCGTAGGGCGCCGCGCGCCGCCACTCGGCCAGGTAGGCGTCGGAGTCCTTCGCCCCGACCTTCATCGCGCAGCGGTCGATCGCCTGCTCGAAGCGTTCGGGCAGCTGGCGTTTCGCCCCGCCCCGCCGGCCCTTGCCCGCGATCACCTGGGCGGGAATGTCCCGCCACCAGACCACCGTCACCTGCGTCAATCGTCTCTCCTTCGGGCGGGGTTCCCTGCGCCGGAACCGCCCCGCCTCGCGGTTCCGGATACGGCCTCGGCGGCCGCGCGCGCATGATGGGAGCGACCGGGCGAAGCTGAAACGCGACATCGGTTCGCGTCGCGAACGGATCGCCGCGGGCGCGCCCGGCGCCGGGCCGGGGCCGATGTCGCGAAGCGCCGACGGGGCGTCGCGAATGCAGGCCGGGCGACGGGCCTCGCCGGCGGGCGAGGCCCGTGCGCGGAGGGGCGCGGAGGGGGAGATTCGCCTTGCTCGACCGCCGTCTGCGTGCCGGAGCGGGACGCGTGCGGTGTTTTCGGCGGCGCCGCAAACGGGCGTTGAAGCGTCGCCTCCCAGGCCGTATGTAGGACGACCGACCTGCACCCACCGGGGCGCGGGACCCGTGCGCCACGCCGCGCCGCTGCTTGAGGAGCTGCATCGTGACGGAACCGACCGGCCGACGCCTGTCCATTTCCTTCGAGTTCTTCCCCCCGGCCACGCCGGAGGGAGCGATGCGCCTGTGGCGGTCGGTGGAGCGTCTGGCGCCGCTGGCGCCCGACTACGTCTCGGTCACCTACGGCGCCGGCGGCACCACCCGCGACCGCACCCGCAACGCCATCAAGGCGATCCTCGAGCGCGCGCGCCTGCAGGTCGCCGGCCACCTGACCTGCGTCGGCGCCACCCGCGCCGAGACGCTGGCCGAGGCCGACGGCTACCGCAAGCTGGGCGCCCGGCGCATCGTGGCGCTGCGCGGCGACCCGCCCAAGGGCGCCACGCATTTCGAACCGCATCCCGACGGCTTCCGCAACGCCGCCGAGCTGACCCGCGCCCTGCGCGAGGCCGGCCACGACCGCATCTCGGTCGCGGCCTACCCCGAGTTCCACCCCGAAAGCGCCTCGCCCGCGGCGGACCTCGACAACCTCAAGCGCAAGCTGGACGCGGGCGCCGACAGCGCCATCACCCAGTTCTTCTTCGACAACGCCCACTTCCTGCGCTTCCGCGACCTCGCGGCGAAGGCCGGAATCGACGCGCCGATCCACCCGGGCATCCTGCCGATCGAGAACTTCGCCAAGATGAAGCGCTTCGCGGCGGGCTGCGGCGCCTCGGTGCCCGAGTTCCTCGAGGCGGCCTACGCCAACGCCGACGAGCAGGGCATGACCGAGACCCTCTCGCGCGCCATCTGCGCCGAGCAGTGCGACAACCTGCGGGCCGAGGGGGTGGAGCACATCCACTTCTACACGCTCAACAACCCCGACCTGCCCTACGACGTCTGCCGCGCGCTGGGCGTCGAGCCCCAGCCCCTGGGCGCGGCGGCGGGCGGCGCGGCCTGAGCGGGCCGGAACCCGATCTTCGAGCGATGACAAGGGCGGCCCTCGGGCCACCCTTTCCGCATCGGGGACGGAGGCGCCCTGCGGGCGGGCTTTGGCCCTAGGGGTCTGGAGCGCCCGGATCTGCGGGCGTCGCTGCCTCCGGCGGGCTCCTGACTCACCAAAGAACAGGGGCCGCGCCTGTCCTTCGGATCCGTCTCTCGCTGATGGATGCCTGAGCGAGTCGGGGGGAGGGGTCAAGGACAAGCCCGCCTTGCGGCGGGTCGCTTCGCGATCCCTGACCCCTCCCCCCGACTCGCTCTGTTCGGCATCCGCGAGAGACGGCTCCGAAGAACAGGCGCTTCGCGGGCCGCTGCAGGCGTCGCGCCGGGGCGCGGGGGGCGGGCGGCGCGCATGCATGGGTTCGGGGGGCGCGGGCGTGGCGGCTTGCGCCGGGGGCGGCGCGGGTGCAGGAACGGAGCGAATGCATAAACGTGCCGGGAGCCCGCCCATGACCTCGCCCTACGCCGGAAACACGCTCGCCTCCGCCCTGCGCGCGCCCTCCGCAGGCGACGACGCGAGGCGCTTCGCCGAGCAGGCGGGCCGCGAGCCGATGAGCTACGGCGCGCTCTGGGAAGGGGCCGAGAAGATGGCCGCCGCCCTCGTCGCCGCCGGCGTGAAGCCCGGCGACCGCGTCGCCGTGCAGACCGAGAAGTCGCTCGAGGCCGTGCAGCTCTACCTCGGCGCGGTGCTGGCGGGGGCGGCCTTCCTGCCGCTCAACACCGCCTACGTGCCCGCCGAGATCGAGTACTTCCTGACCGACGCCGAACCCGCCGTCTTCGTCTGCGATCCCGCGCGGCTCGAGGCGCTCGCCCCGCTCGCGCAGAAGGCCGGCGCGACGGCGATGACCCTCGACATCGACGGCCGCGGGACCATGGCCGAGGCCGCCGCGGCCCAGGCGCCGGGCTTCCAGGCGGCGGCGCGGGAGGCGGGGGACCTCGCCTGCATCCTCTACACCTCGGGGACCACCGGGCGCTCCAAGGGCGCGATGCTGACCCACGGCAACCTGCTCTCGAACGCGCAGACGCTGCGGGACTACTGGAAGTTCACCGCGCAGGACCGGCTGATCCACGCGCTGCCGATCTTCCACGCCCACGGCCTCTACGTGGCGCTGAACGTGACGCTGGTCGCCGGCGGTTCGCTGATCTTCATGCCCGCGTTCAAGGCCGAGGCGGTGCTCGAGGCGATGCCGAAGGCCACCGCCCTGATGGGCGTGCCCACCTTCTACACCCGCCTGCTGGAGCTGCCGGGCCTGGCCGAGGCAGCGAAGGACATGCGCCTCTTCGTCTCCGGCTCCGCCCCGATGCTGACCGACACCCACGAGAAATGGCGCGCCGTCACCGGCCAGACGATCCTCGAGCGCTACGGCATGACCGAGACCTCGATGAACTGCTCCAACCCCTACGACGGCGAGCGGCGCCCCGGCACCGTCGGCTTCCCGCTGCCCGGCGTCGAGGTGAAGGTGACCCATCCCGAGACGGGCGAGGAACTGCCCGCCGGCGAGACCGGGAACCTCGAGGTGCGCGGGCCCAACGTGTTCCTGGGCTACTGGCGCATGCCCGAGAAGACGGAGGAGGAGAAGCGCGCCGACGGCTTCTTCATCACCGGCGATCTCGCCCAGATCTCCGACGACGGCTACGTGACCATCGTGGGCCGCGCCAAGGACCTGGTGATCACGGGCGGCTACAACGTCTATCCCAAGGAGATCGAGGGCCTGATCGACGACCTCCCCGGCGTGAAGGAAAGCGCGGTGATCGGCCTGCCCCATCCCGACTTCGGCGAGGGCGTGGCCGCCGTGGTGGTGCCCGAGGCGCCGGGCGCGGTGGACGAGGCCGCGGTGAAGGCCGCGCTCGCGGACCGGGTGGCGAAATACAAGCAGCCCAAGGCGGTGTTCATCGTCGACGAGCTGCCCCGCAACACCATGGGCAAGGTGCAGAAGAACGTCCTGCGCGACGCCTACAAGTCGACCTTCGGCTGACCGCAGGGCGGGGGGCCTCCGAGGCGGGGCTCGTCGGCTGGCCGCTGCGCGGGGGCGCGCCTTGGGGCGCGCCCGGGAAGGCCGCTTCGGGAGCTCACCAAAGAACAGGGCCGCGCCTGTCCTTCGGATCCGTCCGTCGCTGTTGATGCCTGAGCGAGTCGCCGGGAGGGGTCAAGGACAAGCCCCCTTCGGGGGTCGCTTCGCGATCCTGGACCCCTCCCGCCGACTCGCTCTTGACGGCATCAGCGACGGACGGCTCCGAAGAACAGGCGCTTCGCGCGGGCCTGCGGGCGTCGCGCAGGGCGCGCGTGAGGCGGGCCGGCGGGAGACGGGGGCCGCGGGCGCGACGGTTCGGAGCGCCGCGGGAGCGGGGGGCGCGAGCGGCGCGACGGGGGACGCGGCGCCTTGGGCGCGCGCGGGCTCAGTAGCCCTGGGCGCGGTCGACGACGTGGAGGAGCGGCTCGCCCTTCGCGAGGCGCCCGATCTGCTCGACCAGCGCCACGGCTGCGGTCGAGGCGCGGGTGACGCTCGCGATATGGGGGGTGATCGTCACCTTGGGATGCGCCCAGAACGGGTGATCGGCGGGCAGGGGCTCGACCCGGAACACGTCGAGCGTGGCGTGCGACAGGCGCCCCGAATCCAGCGCCTCGACCAGCGCCGCGTCGTCGATCAGCGGGCCGCGGCCGGGGTTCAGGATCGCCGCGCCCTGGGGCATCAGCGCCAGGGTCTCGGCGTTCAGCAGGTTCTCGGTCGCCGCCGTCAGCGGCAGCAGCAGGACCAGGATCTCGGAGCGGGCGAGGATCGCGCGCAGCCCCTCGTCCCCGTCGAAGCAGGTCACGCCCTCGATCGCCTTGGGCCGGCGCGACCAGCCGGCCACGTCGAAGCGCAGCGCCGCCAGCGTACGGGCGGCGTCGGCGCCCAGCTCCCCCAGCCCCAGCACGCCCACCTTGCGCTCGCGCGCCAGCGGCGGGTGCCACTGCGGCCACTGGCCGGGCTTGAGGTCGAGGTGGTGGTCGATCCCCGCGTGCAGGCGGGTGGCATGGGCCACCACCCAGTCGGTCATGCCCTCGGTCAGGCCGGGCTCGACCATGCGGGTCAGGGGGGCCTTCAGGGTCTGGTTCCCCACCACCTTCTCGACCCCCGCCCACATGTTCAGCGCGGCCTTGAGCCTGGTGAAGGGCGTGAAGTCCTGGATCGGCCCCTCGGGGTTGTAGATCACCGCGTCGACCTCGGCCGGGTCCACGTCCTCGGGCGCCATGCGCAGGTCCATCTCCACGCCGCGGGCCTCGGCCCCCTTGCGCAGGGCGGCGCCCCATTCCTCGCGCTGCGGGGGGCGGCCGCCGAACAGGATCACGGGACGGGAGATGGCGGTCATGGAACCTCCGGGGTCGCGAGGGGCGCGGGCTCAGCCGCGGGGGCGGTGGACATGGGCGGACTGCGCCAGCCCGAAGGCCAGCAGCAGCACCAGCATCGCCGAGCCGCCGTAGGAGACCAGCGGCAGCGGCACGCCGACGACGGGGGCGAGGCCGGTGACCATCGCCATGTTCACCGCGAAGAACAGGAAGAACGTGGTGCCGATCCCGCCCGTCAGCAGCGCGCCGAAGCGGTCGCGGTTGGCCATCGCCGAGACGATGCAGAACAGCGTGATCAGCCCGTAGAGGATCAGCAGCGACAAGGCGCCGACGAAGCCGAACTCCTCGGCGAGCGTGGTGAAGATGAAGTCGGTGTGCTTCTCGGGCAGGAAGTTCAGCCGGGTCTGGGTGCCCTGCATGAAGCCCCGCCCCGACAGGCCGCCCGAGCCGAAGGCGATCTTCGACTGGGTGATGTGGTAGCCCGCGCCGAGGGGATCGGATTCGGGGTTCAGGAAGGTCTCGATCCGGCGGAACTGGTAGTCCTTGATCAGCTGCCAGTCGGTCCCGCGGCTTTCCAGCACCGCCGTGACCAGCCCCACGCCCAGCGCGATGGCGGCGAGGAAATAGCCCCAGTGCACGCCCGCGAGCCACATCACCGCCCCGCCCCCCAGCGCCAGCAGCAGCGCGGTGCCGAGGTCGGGCTGCTTGAGCACCAGCGCCATGGGCACGAGGATCATCAGCAGCGGCGGGATCAGCCACAGCGGGCGGGAGACGCGCCCCTCCCCCAGCCAGTCGTAGTAGCGCGCCAGCGCCATCACCACGGCGATCTTCATCAACTCCGACGGCTGGAGCTGCAGCGGGCCCAGCGCGATCCAGCGGGTCGCGCCCATGCCGGTATGCCCCGCGATCTCCACCGCCACCAGCAGGCCCAGCGAGCCCAGGTAGGCCAGCGGCGCCAGCGTGCGCCAGTAGCGCACGTGGATCATCGCCACGACGAACATGATCGCCATGCCCGCCCCGAAGCGCACCATCTGGCGCGAGGCCCAGGGGTCGAGATCGCCGCCGGCCACCGAGTAGAGCATCAGAAAGCCCACGCAGGCGACGGCCGCGATCAGCAGCGCCAGCGCCCAGTGAAAGCGCAGGACCTTCTGGAGCGGCGAGAGCGGAGCTTCGGGCGGGGCGAGGCGGGCCATGCGACGGGCATGGCGCAGCCCCGCCCCGGATGCAAGCGCGCAGGCGTCGCGCAGGCGTCGCGCAGGCGTCGCGCAGGCGGATCGGGGCCGGCGGAGCGGCGCTGCCGCCCGCTGCGCGGCCGGGACGCCCGCCCGCCGACCCCGTCCCCGGAAGAGGGACGCGCGGGGCGCGCGGAGCGAAGGGGAAGGGGGCGGGCGCCGGCCGCGGGCGCCGGGCCGGCGCAGGCTCGCCCGCGGCGCGGGTTGGAGGCGCGCGCGGGTCAGAGGCGGTCGGGGCGGTCGGACATCCAGTCCGCGTGGCGGGTCTCGATCCGGTCGAGCTCGCCCTCGCTCGGCAGGAACACGTCGAAACCGCCCGCATAGGGCGCCAGCGCCGCCCCGCGCTCAGGCGAGAACAGGACGGCGTCGGCGAGGTCCTCGGCGACCTCGTCGAAGAGGCGGTCGAGCGACCCCGGCGCCCAGGCGAAGCGGGCGGCCTGGAAGGCGATCTCGACCTGGTCCCCGGGGTCCTCCTCCGGGTCGCGCCAGGTCATCGCCGGACCCATGCCGAGGCGGCGTTCGGGGCCGTCGGGGTCCGGCGGGACGCCCGGATATCGGGCGCAGGCGATCCAGATCTCGGCGCGGGGGCCCAGAACCTCGGTCGCGAGCGCGTTCGCGCGGGCGCGGATGATCGCGCGCTCGGCCGGCGTCCGCGCATATCTCTCGGACCCGGGCAGGGCGTGAAACCGCGTCCAGCGCGCGCCATGCGTCCCGCGCAGCGCCCAGCCCAGCGGCGCCGCCGCGCCGAAGACCCGCCGCCAGGGGCCGAGGAAATCGGCCGGATCGCCCGGCGGCGTCGCGCGCGTCGTCATCTCCGGCACGCTCTCAGAAGCTCGCCGACAGGCCCAGCGAATAGCCCGTCAGGCTGCGCCCGATGGTCTGGCGCGCGACGATGCGCACGCGGCTCAGCGGCAGGATCGTCTGCTCGGTGTCGAACTCGATCCCCAGCCCCGCCTGCGCCAGCCAGCGGGTCTGCAGCACTTCCCCCTGGTCGCCCGGCAGCCAGGAGCCGGAGCCCTCGAACACCGCCCGCAGCGGCCCTCCGAACAGGTCGATCCCCGTGGGCACCCGCAGCCGCGACCACAGCCCCACCGTCGCCGCGTTCGAGCTCGCGTCGATCGCCTTAGACCCGGCGATCGGCTCCAGGTGCAGGTGGGTGTAGCGCAGCTCCACGTCCGCGTCGTAGGCGTCGGAGTGGTACTCGTAGTCCAGCATCAACGAGGCGCCGAAGCCCCCCGCCGTCATCCGCCCGTCCTCCAGGAACTCCAGGTCCAGCCCGAAGCGGCGGTTGATGATCCGCCCCAGCAGGGAGGCGTCGCTCTCCACATGCCCCACGGCCACGTTGACGATGGGCCGGAAGATCAGCGTGTCGGTGAGCTTGAAATCCCAGCCGATCCCGCCCTCGGCCCCCAGCGTCGTCCACTTCGTCGGCAGGCGCGAGCGCGAGGTCCCGTCGGTGAACACGAAGACCGGATCGTAGCGCGAGTAGCCGACGAATCCCTCGAGGTAGAGGGGGACCGAATCCGAGATCGTGAACGCCCCGCCCAGCTGCGAGGCGAAGAAGGAGTTGCCCTCGCCCACGCTCGAATCGAGCTGCAGGGTGCTCGCGGTCTCCGAGGGCACGGCGGTGATGCCCAGCATCGCCAGCGCCCCCGTCGCGCGGGCGCTGACGTCGGCGTTCAGCAGCCGCAGCAGGACCGTGCCGCCCACGCCCGCCTCGGTCGCGCCGCGGCCCTTGCGCGCGCGCTCGCCCGCGCCTGCCGCGTCCGGAAGGCCCGCCGCCAGACCGCTCGCCAATCCCGCGGCCAAGGCCAGCGCCAGCCGCATCGCTCCCGCCCGCATCGCCGTCCGCTCCTCGTCCCCGCACGCGCCCAACCGTCCCGCAACGTAACGCGCGCCGACGCGTCCCGGAACAGGAGCGGCGCGCGGCCCGCGCAACGGTCGCGCGTGATGCAGCGCCGCGACGGATGCTTGACAAGTTTGGTCGGAAAAGCGATGCCGAAGACAGCCAGCGGAGCCTCCGCGAGCCATCCGACACCTTTGCCCGAAGGAGGTTCGCATGCGCTCCGCTTCCCGCGTCGCCCCCCGCCCCGATCGCCTCCGCCCGCGCGTCCCCTCCCCGGACCGCGCCTGCGGGAGCGTCGGGCGATGACCGGGACCCCCGACGTCGCGCCGCCCGCCCTCCGCGTGCAGGCGGCCTCTCCCGACGTTTCGCCCCAGACGCCGTCGACGTCGCCGCCGCCGGACGTCCCCGTGCCGGGGGACGCCGCGGCGCCGGGCGTCGTGCAGGGCGCGCCGGACGCCGCCGCCGGGCAGGGCGCGGCGGATGGCGCAGGGGGGGCGGGCGCCCCCGAGAGCGCAGGGGGGGCGGGCGCCCCGGCGGGGGCCGATGCGGCCGGCGTCCCGGCGGGGCAGGGCGCGCCGGAGGCCGGGGCCGCGGCCGCCGGCGCGCCCGTTCCCGATCCCATGCTCCCCGCCGGGACCGGATCCGCCCCGGGCCCCGAGGCTCACGACGCCCTCGCCGGGGCCGCGGGCGACGCCTGGGGCACCGCCGCGCGGATGCTGCACGACGGCGGGCCGGCCGTGTGGGCCATCGCCGCGCTCTCGGTCGTCACCGTGGCGCTGATCCTGTGGAAGCTGTGGACGCTGTTGCGCCTGGGGGCCTGGTCGCGCGCCCGCTCCGAACGCGCCATCGCCGCCTATCGCGAGGGCGGGCCGGCCGCGGGCCTCGCCGCCCTGCGCCGCCGCCCCGGCCTGCGCGGCCGGATGCTGCGCGCGGGCTTCCACGCCGTCGCCGCCCTCCCCCCCGAGGCCGCGCGGGAGGAGACCGCCCGCGTCGCCCGGCGCGAGCTCGCCGAGGCCCGCACCGGCCTGCGCGCGCTGGAGCTGATCGCCACCGCCGCCCCCCTGCTGGGCCTGCTGGGCACCGTGCTGGGCATGATCGCCGCCTTCCGCACCCTGCAGGAGGCGGGCGGGCGCGCCGATCCCGCCATGCTGGCGGGCGGCATCTGGGAGGCGCTGCTGACCACCGCCGCCGGCATGGCGGTCGCGATCCCCGCCTCCGCCGCGCTGACCTGGTTCGAGAGCGTCGCCGACCGCGCCCGCCAGGACATGGAGGATCTGGGGACCCGCCTGTTCCTCCCCTCCGCCGTGCGTCCCGCCGACTCCGCGGCCGACGCCGCCTCGCTGCCCTCCCGCGCCGATGCAGCTTGATTTCGCCGCCCCGCGCCGCCGGCGCATCAGCCTCACGCCGATGATCGACGTGGTGTTCCTGCTGCTGGTGTTCTTCATGCTCGCCGCCCGCTTCGGGACCGAGGGGCTGCTGCCGGTCCTCGCGGCCGGCGGCGGCGGCGGGGCGTGGAGCGGCCCGCCCCGCCTCGTCGACGTGCGCCCCGAGGGGGTGAGCCTGAACGGAACCGCCGTCGCGCCGGGCGAGCTCGCCGCGGCGCTCGCGCGGCTCTCCGACTCTCCCGACGACCCGGTGGTGATGCGCGGCCGCGACGGGGCCACGCTGCAGCGGCTCGCCGACGTCGCCCGCGCCGCAGCGCCCGACGGCCGCCGGCCCGTCATCTTCGCCCCCTGAGCGCGGAGCCCGACCATGCGCCTCGACGCCCCCCAGCCTCGGCCCCCGGTCGAGAGCGTCACGCCGATGATCAACGTAGTGTTCCTGCTGCTGATCTTCTTCCTGATGACCGCCACCATCGCCCCGCCCGAGCCGTTCGAGATCGAGCCGCCGCAGGCCGACGCCCCCGCCGCCGCGCCCGAGGCGCCGCAGGCCCTGCACCTGGCCGCCGATGGCCGCATGGCTTTCGGGGCCGCGCGGGGCGAGGCGGCGCTGGCGGCCGCGGTCGCGGCGTCGAAGGCCGCCGGGCAGGGCGGCGCCGCGCTGCCCGTGCGCGCGGACGCGGAGATGGAGGCGGCCGCGTTCGCGCGCCTGCTGGCCCGGCTGGGCGAGCAGGGGGTCGCGCGCGCCGCCCTCGTCGTCACGGGACGCTGAGCGGGAATGGCCCGGCTCCTCTCCTTCTGCGTTTTCCTCGCGCTCGCCGCCGCGCTGCACCTGGCGCTGTTCCTCGCCTGGCGCACGCCTCAGGACGGCGCCGCCGCCGCCTCGGGCGCCGGCGGGGACGCGGCCGTGTCGCTCGCCGCCGTCTCCCCCGAACTCGCCGCGCTGGTCGCCGAGTGGGACGCGCCGCCCGACGCCCCGGAGGCGGCCGCGCCCGCCGCGCCCCGGCCCGTGTCCGAGACGCCCCCGCAGGCCACGCCCGCCGACGCGCCCCCGCCGGCCGCCGCCGCCGCCCCCCGGCCGCCCGCCGCCACGCCGCCCGCCGAGGCGCCGGCCGTCGCGCCCGCCCTCCCCGAGCGGCCCGCCGCGACGCCTGCGCCGACCGCGCCGCCCAGCCTCGCGCAGAGCCTGCCCACGGACCGCCCCGTCGCCCCCGACCCGCAGGCCGAGACCCCGCCCGCGGCCGAGGCGCCGAGCGTCCCCGCCCTCGCCGAGGCCGCGCCGCCTCCCGAAGCGCCGCCTATGGCGCCGCCCCCGCCCGAGCCGCAGGCGGCGCCGCAGGACCCTCAGCCCGAGGTCGCCGCCCCCATGCCCCGCGCCCGCCCGGACGCGCCGCCGCGCCCGGTGCGACGGGCCGAGACCAGACCTGCCCCTGCGCCGAAACCCGCGCAGACGCAGGCCCCGAAGACGCAGGCCCCTCGGCAGACGGCCGCCGCCGACGACGGACCCGCGCGCGACGAGACGCGCGCCGCCGGCGCCGGCGGCGGGGCCGAGGCTGGCGACACGCGCGAGGCCGCCTCCGCCGGGGTCGACCCCGACGCCTCGCGTCGCCTGATCCAGGAATGGGGCGCCGAGATCCGGCGCCAGGTGCAGCGCCGGCGCGAGCTCGACCGCGGCGACCGCCGGGGCGAGGCGCTGGTGCTGCTGGAGGTGGAGGCGAGCGGCGCGCTCGTCTCCCACGCCATCCGGCGCAGCGCCGGCGCGGCCTCGCTCGACCGCGCGGCCCTGCGCGCGGTCGCCGCCGCCTCCCCCTTCCCCCCCGCGCCGGGCGGGCTGGGTGAGGGCCGGCGCAAGTTCCTGCTGCCGGTGCGGTTCCGCTAGGGGCGGGCGGCCCGGTTCGTCACGCGCGCGTGATCTCCGCTCGACGCGGCGTCATGCTAGGCTGACGCCCATCGACGTCCGGCGCAGGGAGATCCGCCATGACGATGCTTCGCACCGCCGCCGCCTTCGCGGCTCTCGCGCTCGGGATCGCGGCCTTCGCCGCCGGCCCCGCCGCCGCCACCGAGGGCTGCACCTCCAGCGCGGACAAGACCCCGCCCCCGACCGTCGGCTCCTGACGGAGGAGTCCGCCCCGCCGCCTCCCGACCGTCGGCGCGCTTCAAGCGCGCCGCGGCCGGACCGGCTCAGCCCGCGGGAACCTCCCCGCGGGAGCGGTGGAACATGTGCGTGAAGGTCGCCACCGCCAGCACCGGGATCGCCAGCGCGACCAGCGGGATCGACAGCGCCAGCGCCATCAGCACGCCGGCGGCGAAGATCCGCCCGCCCATGCGCTTGCGCAGGCGCCGCGCCTCCTTCGCGCCCACGCGCCGGGCGGCGGCGAGCTCGAAATACTGTCGCCCCAGCAGCCAGCCGTTGATCGTCACGAAGACGAAGGGCGCCGCCGGCGGCACGGCGAAATAAATCACCAGCCCCACCAGGTTCAGGCCGATCAGGGCCGCGGTGAAGATCAGCCCGTCGGCCAGGATCTCGAGCCAGGTCATGCTGCGCGCGGGCGGCAGGTGGGGGTAGAATTTCGCCTCCACCGCCTCGGCGATCTCCTCGAGGAAGAGGCCGATGAACAGCGCGGCGACCGGGAACATCAGGAACACCGCCCCCAGCGCCCCCGCGGTCCAGGCGAGGAAATCCACCGCCCAGTCCAGGAACGACAGGTCGTGGCCGAAGGCGGTCAGGCCGTTGTCGGGGATCATCGCCACCAGCTGGCCCCAGCCGAACATGGCCGCGATCAGCATCGCCAGCGTCAGGCCCAGCGACAGGAGGAACACCTTGCGGAAGCGGGGGTCGCCCAGCTGTCCGACGGCGCGCGCGAAGTCCCCGATCATCGGCTCACATCCCCCGCCAGTCCACCTTGGCGTCCATGTCCGGGCGCGGCCGCTCGCTGACCGGCCGGGTCGGCGTGCCGATATGGATGAACCCCGCCACCCACTCGGTGGGCGCGAGGCCGAGGCCCGTCTCCAGGAACTCGCGGTCGGTGGCCATCCAGGCGGTCAGCCAGTTCGCGCCCCAGCCCGAGGCGAGGGCCGCGTTCAGCAGCGCCAGGCACGCGGCCCCGGCCGAGAGGGTCTGCTCCACCTCCGGCACCTTCTCGGTCCCCTTGGGCGCCGCGACCACGGCGATGGTCAGGGGCGTCAGCTCGAAGGGCTCGGCGTGCTTCTCGATCCGGTCGGGATCGACGCCGCGCGCGGCCCCCAGCGTGCGGGTCAGGGCGCCGAGCTTCTTCGCTTCCTCCCCCGCGCAGACGATGAAGCGCCAGGGCTCCATCTTGCCATGGTCGGGGGTGCGGGCGGCGGCCGTCAGCATGGTCTCGACCGCGGCGCGCTCGGGGCCGGGGAAGGTCAGCGTCTTGGCGATGCGCGAGCGGCGCGTGAGCAGGAAGTTCAGCGCGGCCGGATCGGCGGAGATCAGGGGCGCGTCGGTCTGGACGGAATCGGTCAAGTCGGTCTCCGGGGCTCGGGTCCGGTGAGGAAGAGATCGCTGGGGTCGGCTCCGCACATCGGACCCGAGGCCTGGCAAGTCAAGGTTCGCCCCCGCTCCGGCCGTCGGACGAGGGGGGCGGCACGGCCCCTCCCCGCGGTTGGCGAAGTCGCCGGGGGAGGGGGCGCGTCTCAGCCGCGGGCGACCAGCACCGGCGCGGTCAGGTCCGCGAGGCGCGTCTTCTGGCGCCCCGCCTCGTCGAAATTGGCGGGGTCGAGCCAGGCCGAATAGGCCGCCTCCAGCTCCGCCGCCTCCTTGTCGATCATCGCGTACCAGGCGGTGTCGCGGCTGCGGCCCTTGTAGACCACGGCCTGGCGGAACACGCCCTCGTAGGAAAACCCGAAGCGCATCGCCGCCGCGCGCGAGGCGGCGTTGAGCGTGTCGCACTTCCACTCGAACCGGCGGTAGCCCAGGCGGAACACCTCCCGCATCAGCAGGAAGATCGCCTCGGTCGCGGCCGGCGTGCGCTGAAGCCGCGGGCCCCACCAGATCCAGCCGACCTCGATGGTCCCGGCGGCGGGGGTGATGCGCATCAGCGAGCACCAGCCCTCCGCCTTGCCCGTCGCGGCCGAGCGCAGGGCGAAGAACATCGGATCGGCCGAGGCGGCGTTGCGCGCCAGCAGCGCGTCGAACTCCGCCCGGTCGGCGAAGGGCCCGTCGCCCAGCCAGGTCCAGGTGCGCCCCTCGGGGTCGAGCTGCGCGGCCTCCCACAGCTCGTCGCCATGGCGCGCGGGGTCCAGCGGCTCCAGCGTCCCCCAGCGTCCCTTCAGCTCGGCCCGCGCGGGCACGGGGGGCGGGGTCCAGTCGGGCAGCGCCTCGCCGATCGCCTGGCCCAGCTCGTTGAGCCGGGTCATTTCGGGGCCGTCGCCTGGAAGGAGGGCCGCCGGTGCATCCGCTTGGCCCAGGAGGCGAGCGCCCCGCGGCCCGAGCGCCAGTCCCATTCGGGGAAGCGGAAGTCGATGTAGCCCAGCGCGCAGGCGACCGAGACCTGGCCCATGTCCAGCGTCTCGGGGAAGGCGGCGCCCTCCAGCCGGTCCATCGCCTGGGCGATCTTCCCCCGCTGCGCGGCCATCCACGCCTCCGAGCGCTTGGCCTCCTCGCGCAGGCGCCGCTCGTAGACGATGCCCACGCCCGCCTCCATCATCGCGTCGCCGGTCGCCTCCATCACCAGGGCGGGCCACAGCGCGTCCCCCTCGGGGTAGAGCTTCGCGCCGTCGTGCAGCGTGTCGAGATAGCGGGTGATCACCCGGCTGTCGTAGATCGACAGGCCCGCCTCGGTGGTCAGGCAGGGGATCTTGCCCAGCGGGTTCACCGCCAGGTTGCCGGGGTTGGGGTCCAGCGGCGAGGTCGCGCCGTCCTCCAGCTCCACCGCCTCGGTCTGGCCGGTCTCGTGCAGCAGGACCATGACCTTGCGCACGAAGGGCGAGGCGGCGGCGTGGCGGAGCTTCATCATCGGGCGGTCTTCCTGAACGGCTTGGCGCGGGGTTTGAGCAGGCCCAGGCGCAGCCGCGCGAGGGCCGAGAGATCGACGGCGACGCCGGGCCCGTCCTCGCCCCAGCGCAGCGCGCCGCGCAGGCCGGCGCGGGCGTCGGCGCGGGCGCGGCCGGCGTCGCGGGACCAGCCCCACTCGACGCCCTCGGGCGCCTGGTCGAGGGCGGCCTCGGCGACGGCGGGGCGGGCGTCGGACCAGCGCGCGCGGCGGGCGGTCTGCCACACGGCGAAGGCCGTGGCGGCGCCGGCGGCGGCCTTCAGCGCCCAGGGACCGGTCAGCGGTGCGAGCGCGACGGGCAGCGGCATGGGGCATCCTCCACGAAGCCGCGCGACGGCGCGGCGGTTCCGCAGAACATAGGGAGGCCTGACGGTCGGGAGCAATGGCTTCCGCGCATCGCCGCCCGCGCAGGCGCCCCCGGGCGCGACCGCGCGACGAGCGCGCCCCGCCGCCGTCCCGCGCCGGGCGAGTCCGAGCCGCCGCGCCGGCGCAACAGCGCCGGAAGCCAGCCGACTCAGGCAGGGGCGCGGGGGCGGGATCGTCCAAAGACCGGTCGCGGACGTCGCTCCGCCAGGACGGACGAAAGCGCATGACCGACCGGGGCCCGCTGCGAGCCTCCTTCAGGAGACTCGGCGCCCTCAGCCGGCGTGCGCGGCCGCCAGCGTCTCGGCGAAGTCGGCGACGCGGGTCAGCGCCTCGACCAGCGCGGCGTCGGAGACGGTCAGCGCCACGCGCAGGTGGCCCGCCGCGGCGGCGCCGAAGCTCTCGCCCGGCATCACCGCGATGTGGGATTCCTCCAGCAGCCGCTCGGCGAACTCCCGGCCCGAGAGGCCGGTCGACCGTACGTCCAGCATCACGTACATCGCCCCCTGCGGCGGCGACAGCCGCACCGCGTTGCGCCCCGCCAGCGTCTTCAGCGCCAGGTCGCGGCGGCGGTGGAAGGTCTCGGTCAGCTCCGCCTCGATCGCGTCGCCCTCGCGCAGCGCCCACAGGCCCGCATCCTGGATGAAGCCCGGGATCCCGTAGGTGGCGTTGAGGGCGTAGGTCGCGATCAGCCCGCTCAGCTCCTCGGGCGCCAGCGTCCAGCCGATGCGCGAGCCGGTCATGCCGTGGCTCTTGGACAGCGAGCCGATCACCACCGTGCGCTCCGCCATCCCCGGCAGGGCGCGGGGCGAGCGGTGGGCGCCGTCCCAGCACATCCCGTCGTAGACCTCGTCCGAGATCAGCCACAGGTCGCGCCGCAGGCAGATCTCGGCCACCGCCTCCAGCGTCGCGTCCGAGTAGATCGCGCCGGTGGGGTTGTTGGGCGAGTTGATCAGCAGCGCCCGCGCCCCGTCGCAGGCCGCGTCCAGCGCGGTCAGATCCGGCTGGAACCCCGCCTCGGGCAGGGCCGGCGTCAGCCGCGGGACGCCGCCGGTGGCGCGGATCGTGCCGGGATAGGTGACGTAGTAGGGGTCGACCATCACCGCGACGTCGCCCGCGTCCAGCACCGCCATGAACGTGTGCAGCAGCGCCGCCTGGCCGCCGGCCGTCACCACGACGTTCTCGGGCCCCGCCGGCGCGCCGGTGGCCCGCGCCGCCCGCTCGGCGATGGCGGCCCGCAGGTCGGGGGAGCCCGCCACGTCCGAATACCGCGTGTTGCCGCCCATCGCCGAGGCGTGCATCGCCTCCAGGATCGGGGCCGGCGTCGGGTCCTCGTGCTGGCCCACGGTCAGGTCGATGATCCGGGTCCCGGCCCGCTGCATCCGGCGGGCGCGGTGCACCACCTCCCAGCCCGAGGCGCCGCCGCCGAGAATCGCGCGGATGCGGGACGAGGGTTCCATGGCGGGGCTCCGATCGGCTCGGGTCAGGGGGATGCCGCGCCGGCGCGCGACGCGGCCCTTCTGACGAGCGCGCAGCCCCCGGTCAAGCGCCCCGCGCGGCCCCCGCCCCGGACGCCGCGTCGCGCCCCCGGGGCGCGCGGTCGAGGTGGCGCCCCCCGGGGGGCGACGGATCAGAGCGCGTCGCGCATTCGGGCGAGGAACATCGCCGCCACCAGGATCGGCTGGCGCAGGGCGCCGCGGCCGGGGAAGTTCGGCACCGGCAGCTTGGCCATCACCTCCAGCCGCCGCCGGTCGCCCGCCAGCGCCTCGGACAGCACCGCCCCCGCCAGCGTCGCCAGCGCCACGCCCGAGCCGGAGTAGCCCGAGGCGTTGAACACCCCCGGCCGCAGCTCCCGCCACACCGGCAGGCGGGTGGGCGTGATCGCCAGCGTGCCGCCCCAGGCGTGGGTGATCTTCGCGTCCTCCAGCTGCGGGAACACGTCCAGCATCCGCTTCCTGACGAAGCCCTTGAGGTCTTTGGGGAAGATCCAGCCGTAGCTCTCGCCGCCGCCGAACAGCATCCGGTGATCCTCGGACAGGCGGTAGTAGTTGACCACGAAGCGGGTGTCGGCCACCGCCACGTCGTCCCGGATCAGGGCGCGGGCGCGCCGCTCCCCCAGCGGTTCGGTCGCCAGCACGAAGTTGTTGATCGGCATGACCTTCGCCGCCGCCTCCGGCAGCAGGTCGCCGAGGTAGCCGTTGCAGGCGACGATCACCTGGTCCGCCTTCACCGCGCCGCGCGCGGTGCGGACGGTGGTGCCCTCGATCGCCGTCGCCTCGCTCATCTCGTGGATCGTCGCGCCCGCCGCCAGCGCCGCCCGCCCCAGCCCCCGCGCGAAGGCGAGCGGATGAAGGTGCCCGCCCGACGGCTCCAGCATCCCGCCCGAGACGCCGCGCGCCGCCAGCCGGGCCGAGACCTCCTGCGGCGTCAGGTAGACCGCGTCATGGTCGTAGGTCCTGGCCAGGTGCTCGACATGCTTGCGGGTGTCCGCGTCGAAACGGGCGCGGTGGTTGACGTACATCACGCCGGGCTTCAGGGCGCAGTCGATGCCGTGTCGGGAGACCATCTCGCGGGTGTAGAGCGCGGCGTCGCGCCCGATGACGAACGCCTCGCGCGCCAGCCCCTCGTCCGAGAGGCGCGCGATGGTCTCGGGCCCCACCCGCTGGCCGACCCCGATCTGCCCGCCGTTGCGCCCCGAGGCGCCCCAGCCCGCGCGATGCGCCTCGAGCAGGACCACCCGCGCCCCGCGCTCGGCCAGATGCAGCGCGGTCGAGAGGCCCGTGAAGCCCCCCCCGATCACGCAGACGTCGGCGCGGACCTCCCCCTCCAGCGGCGGCTGTTCGGGGAAGGGGGCGACGGAGGCGGCGTACCAGCTCGGGGGCAGGGCGCCGGGGGCCTCGTTGGCATAGAGCAGGTTCTTCATCAAATCCTTCCCGAAACGGTCGGCGCGGGGCCGGGCCGGGGGCCCGGCCGCCCCCCTGTCCGGCGGCTCCCGCCCGCCCTCCCCGCCGCCGGACAGGGGGGCGGGGCGCAGGCCGGCGCCGGTGCGCGGCCGGCCGCGGGCGCCGCGCCGGGCGCGACGGCGAGGGCCGCGGGCACGCGCAGCGTGGGGCGCGGATGCGGAAGGGGGCCGCAGGGCGCGGCCCCGCCTCAGACGTTCAGCAGCAGGTGCTCGCGCTCCCACGGGCTGATGACGGTCATGAACTGATCGTACTCGAACTGCTTCAGCGTCGCGTAGATCTTCACGAAGTCCTCGCCCAGCAGCGCGGTCAGCGGCGCGCAGCCCTGCAGCAGGTCCACCGCCTCGAGCAGCGAATAGGGCAGGTCGCGCTCGTTGTCGTAGGCGCCGCCGGTCACCGCCGGGCGCGGCTCCACCGCCTCGACCATGCCGAGGAACCCCGCCGCGAGCGAGCCCGCGAGCGCCAGGTACGGGTTCGCGTCCGCCCCCGTCACCCGGTTCTCCACCCGCCGCGCCTTCGGATCGGAGCGCGGCGCGCGCAGCCCGGTCGAGCGGTTGTCGTAGCCCCACTCCAGGTTCACCGGGGCGGACATGTACTTCACCATCCGCCGGTAGGAGTTCACGTAGGGCGCCGACAGGGCCGAGCAGGCCGGCAGGTACTTCTGCTGCCCGCCGATGAAATGCCCGAACAGGGGCGAGGGCTCCCCGTCCTCGGCGGTGAAGATGTTGCGCCCCTCGCGGTCCAGGACCGACTGGTGCACGTGCATCGCCGATCCCGGCTGGCGCGCCATCGGCTTGGCCATGAACGTCGCGTAGGAGCCGCAGCGCAGCGCCGCCTCGCGGATCAGCCGCTTGAACAGGAACACCTGGTCCGCGAGCTTCATCGCGTCCCCGTGCATCATGTTCACCTCGAGCTGGGCGGCGCCGGCCTCCTGGATGATCGTGTCGATCTCCAGCCCCTGCGCCTCGGCGTAGTCGTAGATGTGCTCGATGACCGAGTCGTACTCGTCCACCGCCGACAGCGAGAACGCCTGGGAGCCGGTCGACTGGCGGCCCGAGCGGCCCACGGGCGGCTCCAGCGGGTAATCGGGGTCGGTGTTTGGCTTGGTGAGGTAGAACTCCAGCTCCGGCGCCACCACCGGCGTCCAGCCCTTCGCCTCGTAGGCGCGCAGCACCCGGCGCAGCACCTCGCGGGGCGCGAAGGGGATCGGCACGCCGTGGCGGTCGACCACGTCGTGGATGATCTGCAGGCTGGGGTCGCCCGCCCAGGGCACGGCGCGGGCGGTGGTGAGGTCCGGCGTCAGGGTGATGTCGCCGTCCGAGTAGAGCTCGGGGTGGTCGACGTCGGCGTACTCGCCGGTGATGCCCGCGAAATAGATCGAGACGGGC
The DNA here is from genome assembly GCF_029223255.1 of Albimonas marina. GTDB lineage: Bacteria > Pseudomonadota > Alphaproteobacteria > Rhodobacterales > Rhodobacteraceae > Albimonas. The sequence continues at coordinate 448,514 of NZ_JARHUC010000002.1, read as the reverse complement.
AGGCGAATCTCGCTTTCGCGCAGGAACTTGGCGGCGGGCATCACCTTGCCGCGGGCGATGCCGGCGAAGTCGGGGGTGACGCACTCGATCTCGTCGACCCGGTGGGCGCGGATCCAGTCGCGCAGGGATTCGAGATCCGGCGAGGCGAGGTCGGGCGAGACCGAGAGCGAGATCTCGGGCGTGAGCTTGGTCATGAAATCCGGTCCGAGGGTTCGGGTCCGCGTGAAGGCGGCGCCCATGACGTCCCCCGGTTCGTCCGGGGCTTTCGCAGGCGCGACGAACCCCTATATTGCCCGCCTTGACGACGAAGGAAAGCGGACAGGAGCACCCATGCGCATCGGCATCCTCGAGACCGGCTTCCCGCCGCGCGAGCTGCAGGAGGCCCACGGGACCTATCCCGACATGTTCGCGAAGCTGCTGGCGGGCCACGGATTCGAGTTCAAGGCGTATCCCGTCCTGAAGGACGTCTTCCCCGAGGGCCCCCACGACGCGGACGGCTGGCTGATCACCGGCTCGCGCTTCGGCGTCTACGAGGACGAGCCCTGGATCGCCCGCTCGCTGGAGCTGGTGCGCGAGATCGCGGCGGCGAAGGTTCCGATGGTCGGCATCTGCTTCGGCCACCAGCTGATGGCCCAGGCGCTGGGCGGCCATGTCGAGAAATCCGACCGCGGCTGGGGCCTCGGCCCCGTCGACTACCGCGACCTCGAGACCGGCGAGCCGATGAAGATCATCGCCGTCCACCAGGACCAGGTGGTCAGGCAGCCCCCCGCCACCACGGTGATCGCCGAGACCGACCACTGCCCCTTCGCCGGCCTCGCCTGGCAGGAGATCCCGGCGATCTCCTGGCAGCCGCACCCGGAGATGAGCCCCGCCTTCACGACCCAGCTGATCGAGATGCGCCGCGGCGTGACCTACGACGACGCGCTCGCCGACGCGGCGCTGGCGCGGATGGGCGAGACGCTGACCTCCCCCGCGCTCGGCCGGCGCATCGCCCGGTTCTTCAAGGAAAGCGCCAAGGTCGAAGCCTGAGGCGCCCGCGGCCGGGCGCATCGCACGGCGCCGGGGCGCGCCCCCGTAGGGCGCATTTCAATGCGCCGTCACGCGCCCCGTCCCCGCCGTCGCGCCCGCCTTGGACGGGGGACGGCGCATCGAGATGCGCCCTACGCGGTTTCCCCGGCCGCGGCGCGCACCATCGCCAGCAGCTCCATCATCTCGGGATCCTCGATCCCCAGGGCGTGGAGGCTGTCGAGCAGGTTCTCGAGGTATTCCCGGTTGGTGCCCAGCCGCCCCTCGGCGGTGGCGATCCGCTTCGCCCGCTCGGCGCGGGGCAGGAACACGAAGCGGTCGTTGGCGCGGTCGGCCAGGAAGCAGATCGCCTCGACCTCGCCCTGCGGGGTCTGCACCGGCAGGAAGGCGGGGATGTAGGCGCCGGTGATCATCTCGCGCATCCACATGATGCGCGTCTCCTCGTCGGCGACCTCGCCGGGCAGGCGCATCGCCACCCCCTCGCAGCCATGGCCGGGGTCGGCGTCGAGCGCGGCCATCAGCCCGGGGCATTCCGGGCTGCCGCGGCCGCCTTCGAGATGCATGCAGAAGCTGCGCCGGAACCCCTCCAGCCGGCCGCGGCGGAACTCCGCCACCCGCACCGCCGGGTCCCAGATCAGCGAGCCGTAGCCGAACACCCACAGGTCCTCGCCCTCGCGCCCGCGCAGCAGGTCGCGCCGGCTCGCCTCCCGCTCGGCTTCCGTCCAGCGCCAGGCGGTCGGCTCGCGCCCCGCTTCGGCCTCGGCCGCGTCCAGCTCGTGGATCCATTCCTCCATCCGCCGGAAGCGGGAGGTCAGCGGATCCTGCACCCGCCCGCGCAGGGCGGGCATGTGGCGGTAGGCGTGATCGGGAATGGCGGGCGAGGGCGCGTCTGCGGGATCGTTCATCGGCCGGACCCTGCCTTCACGGCTTGAGGAAGACAAGCGCCGCGCCCCCCGCGATCAGCGCGAAGCCCAAGAGCTGCGAGGGCGCCAGCCCCTCCTTGAGATAGGTGGCCGAGAACACCACGAACACCGAGAAGGTGATCACCTCCTGCATCGTCTTGAGCTGGGCGGCCGAATAGACCGCGTGCCCCAGCCGGTTCGCCGGCACCGCGATGCAGTATTCGAAGAAGGCGATCCCCCAGCTGATCAGCACCACGCCCCACAGCGGCGCGGTCGGGAACTTCAGGTGCCCGTACCAGGCGAAGGTCATGAACACGTTGGAGGCCACCAGCATCAGCGGCGGCAGCACCCAGGCCCAGAGAGAGGGAGAGGCGGCGAGCATCGGGGACGTCCGGCGGCGAGGGGGGCGATCCCCCGCCGCGCGCGCCGCGCCCGCGCGGCGGGGAGGGCGTCAGGCTATCGTGAATTCCACCGCGCCCATGGCGCCGAGTTCGAAACGCATCGTCGCAGGGGCGGGGATCGGCGTGGGCGGCAGATGCGCGCCCAGCAGCAGCACCTCGCCCGCCTTCGGCGTGATCCCCAGCGCGTTGAAGCGGTTGGCGAGGAACGCGACCGAGGTCAGCGGGTCCATCGGCGCGGCCCCGGCCTTGTCCAGCATCACCTCTCCGTTGCAGGTGACGACCGAGCGCAGCGCCGACGGATCGACGTCGTGGGGCGCAAGCCCCGGCCCCCCGATCACGATCCCCCGGTTGTTGATGTTCTGCGCCAGGATCGAGAACGGCGCGGCCTTCGCCATGCCGCGGGTGTCCAGCAGCTCGAACGCCGGCGCCAGCCGCTCGACCGCCTCGATCACCGAGGCGCGGTCGTGCCCATGCTCGCGCGGGGCGAGGTCGGCCTTCAGGATCGCGCAGATCTCGGGCTCGATGGCGAAGGTGTGGAAATCGGAGGCCGAGAGAGTCGCGGGGGAGCGGCGCACCAGGTCGGCGCAGATGCAGGCGGCGCCCGGCTCGCTCAGCCCCATCGCGTCCATCTGGGCGGCGGTGTTCCAGGCGATCTTGCGCCCGCCGATCCCGCCATGGGCGGCGGCGAGACGCTCGACCACCTGCGCCTGCAGGGCGTAGGCCTCGACCAGGCTCTGCGGGGCCGAGGCGCCCAGGTCGTCGAAGGGCGCGCGGGCCATGATCGCGTCGGCGATGCGGGCGGCTTGATCGGTCATCCGGGGTCCTCCGGTCGGGGATGCAGGGGGCGTGCGAGAGGGGGTCAGGCGCGGAACCCGGCCATCCAGCCCTCCATCGCCTCGCGGTGAAGGGCGAGGGATCGGGCCACGGCGGGCAGGGTCGAGACCTGGGCGCACCAGTCCTCGATCCGCGGGGGCGGGCGCAGGGGGCGCTCCATCTCCGCACCCAGCATCGCGCCCATCTGCAGCGTGCAGGGATAGGCGAGATCGGCGAGCGTCGGGGCCTCCCCCGCCAGCACCGCCGCGGGCGCGTCGAGCTGGTCGAGCCGCTCCAGCGCCGCCTCGATCCCCGCGCAGGCGGCCTCGACGGCCTCGCGCTCCGCCCGCCAGTCGCGCTTGACCAGCGGGAACAGCGCGCGGACCGAGGCCTCGACGCGGGTGTCGTGGAACCCCAGCAGCGCCCGCACCCGGGCGCGGGCGAAGGGCTCGGCGGGCATCAGGCGCGGCTCGGGGGCGATCTCGTCCAGCAGCTCCATCATCGCGTTGGAATCGTGGAACGGCGTGCCGTCGATCACCATCCCCGGCACCGAGCCCGCGGGGACCAGCTTGCGGTACGCCTCCGACCCGTAGCCGCCGGGCGGGGGAACCTCCTCGAACGCCAGGCCCTTCATGTCCAGCACGATGCGAACCTTCGCCACGAAGGCCGAGACGCCGATGCCGTAGAGGGTGATGTTCACGCCAGCCGTTCCCTGAGTTCGTCGAGGCGATGGCAGCCGAGCTGGGCCATGACGTTCTCCAGCTCGTCGCGCAGGATCGCCTCGGCATGGGCGGCGCCCGGCGCGCCCATCGCGGCGACGCCCCACACGAAGCCCCGGCCGAGAAAGCACATCTTCGCCCCCAGGGCCACCGCGCGGGCGACGTCGGCGCCCGAGTTGATGCCCGAGTCGAAGATGATCTCGGCCCGCGAGCCCACCGCCTCGGCGATGCCCGGCAGCGCGTCGATCGAGGCCGCCCCGATGTCGAGCTGCCGCCCCCCGTGGTTCGAGACCCAGATCGCGTCCGCCCCAATCTCGACCAGCCGCTCGGCGTCCTCGGGATGCATCACGCCCTTCACGATGAAGGTGCCGGGCCACAGGTCGCGGATCTCGGCCACGCCCTCGGGCGTCAGGTCGAAGGCGAGGTTCTTGGCGGTGAACTCCGCCATCTTGGTCATGTCGCCCGACGGCACGTAGGGCGCGAGCGTGCGCATCGTCGGCACGCCCCGCTTCCAGGTCGCCAGCGCCCAGGCAGGCCGGCTCAGCACGTCGGCGATCAGCCGCGGCGTGGTCTTCGGCGGCATCCCCACCCCCGCGCGCCGCTGCCGCTCGCGCCGCGACGAGCGCGGAATGTCGAGCGTCAGCACCAGCGCCTTCGCGCCCGCGTCCTCGGCCCGCTTGATCAGCTCGCGCCGGGCGTCGGCATGGGTGGGGGGGTAGAGCTGGAACCAGAAGTCGGGATTGACCTTGGCGATGTCCTCCAGGCTCTCGCCCGCGACGGTGGACAGGCAGTAGGGGATGCCCCTGTCGCGGGCCATGGCGGCCAGCGCCTTCTCGATCCCCGGCCACATCAGGCTCTGCAGCCCCACGGGCGCCACGCCGAAGGGCGCGGTCCACTCGCGGCCCAGCAGGGGCGCGGCGGTGCTGGGGTGGCGGGCGCCGCGCATCATGCGCGGCACCATGACCACCGCGTCCATCCGCTCGCGGTTGCGCTTCAGCGCGGTCTCGGCGCCGGTGCCGCTGTCCAGGAACTCCCACGCCACGCGGGGCATCCGTCGGCGCGCGCGGCGGCGCAGGTCTTCCATCGAGACCAGTCTGTCGGTGTCGGTCATGGTCTTCCTCCCGCGCGCAGCAAGCCCCGCCGCGCAGGAGCGGTCAAGGTCGCCCGAACGGAACCCTCGCCCCCGACCGCCGGCAAGGGGAGCCGCCGCAACGCGGACGGCCCCGAGCGCCGCCTCGCCGCCCCGGGATCCTCCGGCCCGCGAGGAGGCACGAGGCCCCGATCACGCGACCCCGGACCCGCGCAGACCGGGCCGGCGAAGCCCGACCGCCGCCCCATCGCCCCCAGGCGCCGCCCGAAGGTCGGATCGGCCGCCGGCGTCGGCGCCGCGCCGCGGGGACCTGGCCCCGGCCCGGGGTCCGGCCCCAGGAGGCTCGGGCGCCGGTCCTCAGACCCGGCGCCCCTCCACCCACATCCCCCGCACCACCGGCGCGGCATGGTCGACGCAGACCCGCACCAGGTCGGCGCGCAGGCCCGGCGCGATCTCGCCCCGGTCGTCGAGCCCCGTGGCGCGGGCGGGCGCGCGGGTGACCGTGGCGAAGCCCTTCGCCATGTCCCCCGTCATCTCCCCCAGCTTCGCCGCCGCCATCAGCAGCGAGCTCGGCACGTAGTCCGAGCTCAGGATGTCCAGCAGCCCCTCCGCCGCCAGGTCCGCCGCCGCCACGTTCCCCGAATGCGAGCCGCCGCGAAGCAGGTTCGGCGCCCCCATCATCACCGCGATCCCGTGCGCGCGGCAGGCGCGCGCGGCCTCGAGGGTGGTGGGGAACTCGGCGATGCGCGCGCCATGGGCGGCCGAGGCCTCGACATGCGCCACGTCGGTGTCGTCGTGGCTCGCCAGCGTCGCCCCCCAGGCGCGGGCGGCCGCCACCGCCTCGGCCTCGTGGCTCGACGAGACGCGCAGGCTCAGCTCGCCCAGGAACTGCATGTACTCGTCGAACTCGGCCTGGGTCCGGCCATGCTTGCCCATGTGGTACTTCTTCAGCTGGTCGATGTCGCGGAACTGCCGGAAGCCCGGCGTGTGGTCCATCAGCGACACGATCCGCACCCCGTCCTCGGGCCCGAACTCCGCCAGCTCCTGCGCCAGCGTCTCCGAGCAGATCTCGGCGCGCAGGTGCAGCAGGTGGGTGATCTTCAGCGCGCCGCGCCCCTTCAGCGTCTTGATCGCGTCCGTCGCCTCGCGCGCATAGGCCCCGAAGGCGGCCTTGTCGAAGCTGGCGACCGAGCCCACGCGGATCGCGTCGAAGACGGTGGCGATGCCGGTCGAGGCGAGCTCGGCGTCATGGGCGATCACCGCCGCCTCCCGCGGCCAGTGCACGCCGGGGCGGGGCTGGCAGTGCCGCTCGAGGTTGTCGGTGTGCAGCTCGATCAGCCCGGGGACGAGCAGGTCGCCCCCCATGTCCTCGCCCGCGCGGGCGGGGCCGGGCTCGATGGCGGCGATGCGCCCGTCGCGGATCAGGACCGAGCCCGCGACGACCTCGTCCGCCAGCACCAGGCGGGCGTTGGTCAGCACGGTCTCGGCCGCGCCCGGCCGGGCGGCGGCGGAGGGGTCGGGAGCGGCTTGGGCGGGGGCGTCGGCGAGGGTCATGCGGGGCTCCGGCTGAGGGGGGCGTCGGACGGTCCGGCGGAGGAAAGGCGGGCGTCGGAGGAACGGGCGGGCGCCGGCGCGGGCGCCAGCGCGGCCAGGAAGGCGTCGCGGGCGGGGGCCAGCGCGCCGCCGTTGTCGATCACGTGCACGTCCGCCCCCTCCGGCAGGGCGGGCGGGGCGCGGCGCAGGCGGGCGGCGATCTCGGCCTCGGTCTCGCGGCCGCGCCCGGCCATGCGGCGGGCGCGCACCTCGGGCGCCGCGGTCAGCGCCAGCACCCGCAGGGGGGCGTAGCGGTTGCGCGCCTCGGCCACCACCGCGCGGGAGACGTTGACCACCACGCCCCGGCCCGCGGCCAGCGCCGTCTCGACCGCGGCGGGGATGCCGTAGCTCAGCCCGTGGGCGCGCCAGCTCAGCGCGAACTCGCCCAGCGAATCCCGCCGCGCGAACTCCATCGCCGAGACGGGCTCGTGGTCCTCCCCCGGCCCCGCGGGGCGGGTGACCACGCGGGTGGGGAACATCAGGTCCGGGCGCGCGGCGCGGGCCGCGTCGATCAGCGTGTCCTTGCCCACGCCCGAGGGGCCGACCACCAGGTGCAGGGTCCCGCGCATCACGCGGCCTCCGACCAAGGATCGGACCGGCGTTCGGGCCGCGGCTCGGGCCCGCGCGGCGCGAAGGCCGAGACGTCGACCTCCCGGTCGCAGACCTCGGCGCGCGCGGCGGCGTCGTGGAAGATGCCCAGGATCGCCGCGCCGCCCGCCTTCGCCTCGCGGATCAGGTCCAGCACCACGCCCCGGTTCACCGGGTCGAGCGAGGCGGTGGGCTCGTCGAGCAGCAGCGCCGGGCAGGGGCGGGCGAAGCCGCGGGCGATGTTCACCCGCTGCTGCTCCCCGCCCGAGAAGGTCATGGGCGAGAGGCTCCATAGCCGCTCCGGCACGTTCAGGCGCGCCAGCAGCTCGGCCGCCCGCGCCTCGGCCTCCGCGCGGGGGCGGCCCTGGGCGAGCAGCGGCTCGGCCACGACCTCCAGCGTCGGCACCCGCGGGACCACCCGCAGGAACTGGGAGACGTAGCCCAGCGTGCCCCGGCGCAGGGCCAGGATCTCGCGCGGGCTCGCGGCCGCGACGTCGAGGCCGCCGACCCGGATCGAGCCGGAGGCCGCGAGGTAGTTGCCCCAGACCATGCGCAGCAGCGTCGACTTGCCCGCGCCCGAGGGGCCGGCCAGCGCCACGCATTCGCCGGGCGCGACCCGGAAGCTCGCATGCTCGATCACCGGCAGCACCTGGCCGCCCTGGACGTGGAGGGTGAAGGTCTTGGAGACGTCGGTCAGCTCGATCATGTCCGGGTCCTCGGGTCGGTCGGGACGGCGCTCGCGCCGGGCTGCGCCCGCCTCTCGCCCGCCCGCCGACCCCGTCGCGGGGCGCGGGCGGGACAGGCGGCGGCGGGCGGGGCCGCCGGCGGCGGGGTCGGCGGGCGGGCGGCGCCGGCGCGCAGCGCCCGGCAAGCGCCGTCCCGCCGGCCCCCGCCTTGCGGAAAATCCCTGCCGGCGCAGGGCGCTATGTTTTCGATACCGCTCATGCCTGGAGCACCGAGCTGACCAGGAGCTGCGTGTAGGCGTGCTGCGGATCGTCCAGGACCTGGTCCGTCAGCCCGGTCTCGACCACCCGCCCCCCCTTCATCACCATCAGCCGGTCCGCCAGCAGGCGCACCACCGCGAGGTCGTGGGTGACGATGATCGCCGACAGGCCCAGCTCGCGCACCAGCCCCCGGATCAGGTCCAGCAGCCGCGCCTGCACCGAGACGTCGAGGCCCCCCGTCGGCTCGTCCATGAACACCAGCCGCGGCCCGGTCACCAGGTTGCGCGCGATCTGCAGGCGCTGCTGCATCCCGCCCGAGAAGGCGGCGGGGCGGTCGTCGATCCGCTCGGCCGCGATCTCGACCTTGCCCAGCCAGTCCGTCGCGCTCTCGCGGATCGCGCCGTAGTTCCGCGCGCCCACGGCCATCAGCCGCTCGCCCACGTTGGCGCCGGCCGAGACGGTCATGCGCAGCCCGTCGCGGGGGTTCTGGTGGACGAAGGCCCAGTCGGTGCGCATCAGCATCCGCCGCCGCGGCTCCGACAGCTCGCGCACGTCCACCGGGCCGAGGTCGCGGGTCGCGTAGCGCACCCGGCCCTCGTCCGGCTCCAGGTGGCCCGAGATGCACGACAGCAGGGTGGATTTCCCGCTGCCGCTCTCGCCCACGATCCCCAGCACCTCGCCGGGCCACAGGTCGAAGGAGACGTCGGCGCAGCCGATCCGCGCGCCGTAGCGCCGGGTCAGGCCCTCGACCGAGAACAGGGGGGCGTCGGACATGGTCATCGCTCCAGCGCGGCGGAATATTCGACCGGAACCAGCGTCCGGTCGAAATTGCCCAGCACCATCGGCCCATGCTCGGCCGAGGTGCGTCTCTTGATCTCCGCCCATTCCTCGAGCGCCATGAACGCCGCCCATTTCGCATCCATCTCCGCCTCGTCCTCCCAGGCGAGCAGGTAGACGAAGTTCAGCTCGTCCTCGCCGCGGGGGCGGCGGTCCTCCTCCCACATCGCCAGGATCCGGAACCCCTGCGCGCGCATCAGCCGGGCGGCGTGGTCGCGAAAGCGCGCGTGGAAGGCCTCGCGGGCCTGCGGGTCGATGCGGTAGACGCGCAGCTGGTTGATCATGCGGGCTCTCCCTCGGGCGCGGAGGCAGGCGCGCCCTGCGCGCCGACATGGCCCGCCTCGCGCCGCGTGCGGCAATGGTCGGTGTCCGAGCACACGAACATGCGCCCGCCCGCGTCGTCCACGATCACCTCGTCGAGATAGACGCCCGCGGCGTCGCACAGCGCGCAGACCTCCTTCGCCCCGCCCGGATCGAAGGGATGGTCCTCGAAATCGAGGCTGACCACCTCCGTCCACGGCGGGATCGCGTAGATCCGCTGCTCCCGCCCCGCGCCGAAGAGCTGCAGGGCCGGCGAGTTCGACAGCTTCGGATTGTCGAACTTCGGGATCGGCGAGGGGTCCATCACGTAGCGCCCCTCCACCTTCGCCGGATAGGCGTAGGCGGTCGCGATATGCCCGTGGCGCGCGATGTCCTCGTAGAGCTTCACATGCATCAGCCCGTATTCCTCGAGCGCATGCATCTTGCGCGTCTCGGTCTCCCGCGGCTCCAGGAAGCGCAGCGGCTCGGGGATCGGCACCTGGTAGACCAGCACCTGGCCCTCGGTCAGCGGCGTCTCGGGGATCCGGTGGCGGGTCTGGATGACGGTGGCCTCGGCCGTCGCCTCGCTCGTCGCCACCCCCGCCACCCGCTGGAAGAACTTGCGGATGGAGACGGCGTTGGTGGTGTCGTCGGCGCCCTGGTCGATGACCTTCAGCACGTCCTCGGGCGTCAGCGTCGCCGCCGTCACCTGCACGCCCCCGGTGCCCCAGCCGTAGGGCATCGGCATCTCGCGGCTGGCGAAGGGCACCTGGTAGCCCGGGATCGACACCGCCTTCAGCAGCGCCCGGCGGATCATCCGCTTGGTCTGCTCGTCGAGATAGGCGAAGTTGTAGTCGGGATCGTAGGCCTGCGCCGGCGTCGCATGGGCGCCGCCTGACCGGGCGGGGATCGTCGCGGGCCCGCTCATTCCGCAGCCTCCTTCGCGGCTTGCGCCTCGGCCTCGGCGGCCGCCCCGGCCGCCTCCCGCCTCAGCGTCCGGATCAGCTCCAGCTCGGCCTGGAAATCCACGTAGTGGGGCAGCTTGATGTGCTCGAGGAACCCCGTCGCCTGGATGTTGTCGCAGTGGCTGAGCACGAATTCCTCGTCCTGCGCAGGCGCGCCCACGTCGTCCTCGCCCAGCTCCTTCCAGCGCATCGCCCGGTCCACCAGCGCCATCGAGATCGCCTTGCGCTCGCAATGGCCCAGCGTCAGGCCGTAGCCGCGGGTGAACTGCGCGGGCTCGGTGCGCGAGCCGGTGAACTGGTTCACCGTCTCGCATTCCGTCAGCTCCACCTCGCCGATCTCCACGGCGAAGCCGAGCTCCGGGATCTCCGCCTCCACCGCGACCACGCCCACCCGAAGCTCCCCCACGAAGGGGTGGTTGCGCCCGTAGCCGCGCTGGGTCGAGTAGGCGAGCGACAGCGTGAACCCCTCGTCCGCCCGCGCCAGCGCCTGCAGCCGCAACGCCCGGTCGGCGGGGAAGGCCAGCGGCTGGCGGGTCAGGTCCGGGGGCGCGGCCTCGCCCCCGGGCTCGGACTGCAGCAGGCCCTCGGCGTCCAGGAACTCCGCGATATGGGGCGTGCGCCCGGCCAGCGGCTCGGCCTGCGGGGCCTGCGGCGCCGCGCCCTCCGCCGCCTCGCCTTCCGCCGCCAGCGCGAAATCGATCAGCCGGTGGGTGTAGTCGAAGGTCGGCCCCAGCACCTGCCCCCCCGGCGCGTCCTTGAAGGTCGCCGAGACCCTGCGCGAGACCGCCATGGCCGAGGTCTCCAGCGGGACCGAGGCGCCGAAGCGCGGCAGCGTGGTGCGGTAGGCCCGGATCAGGAAGATCGCCTCGATCAGGTCGCCCCGCGCCTGCTTGATCGCCAGCGCCGCCAGGTCGGGATCGTGCAGCGAGCCCTCGGCCATCACCCGGTTCACCGCCAGAGTCATCTGCTCGCGGATCTGGGGGATCGTGAGCTCGGGCACCGAGACGTCGCCGCGGCGCGCCTCCGCCAGCCAGGCGTGGGCGTTGTCGATCGCCCGCTCGCCGCCCTTCACGGCCACATACATCGCTCAGACCTCCCGCAGACGGGTGGAGCGGGGCAGGGCGGCCAGGCGCCCTCCCGCCGCGAGGAACAGGTCGCGCCCCTGGGGGAAGAGCGCTGCGTTGGGCGCGGCCAGCGCCAGCACGTCGGCGCGCGCGGATCCGAGCGCGAGCCGCGCCTCCCCCCGCACGCCGGGGCCGGTCAGCGCCAGGGCCTCGCCCTCGAACCCCTCGATCAGCGCCACCAGCGTGGCCGATCGGTCGGGATATTCCGGCGTCCCGATCGCGAAGCGGTCGCGCTCCGCGCGCAGCGCGGCCGGCGAGGCGAAGGCGAAGGCCGCGGCCTCGGGGGACGCGTCGAGCGGGGCGTTGCAGTGGAAGCGCAGCCAGTCCTCGACAGGCCCGCCGCGCAGTTCGGGCGCGAGCCAGACCGGCGTCTCGGCGTCGACCAGCGCCAGCGCCAGCGCGCCGGCGGCGGGGGGCAGCGGCGCGGGCGGGCGGGCGCCCGCCATCTCCTGCACCGTGCCCGGGCGCGACAGGGCGTCGAGCGCGGCGCGGAAGGCGCGGGCGGCCTCGGCGGGGGCGTCGGCGAAGGCGCCCTCCAGGGCCTGGGCGGCGAGCGGGGCCATCAGTCCTCTCCTCTCACCAGCGTGAAGAACTCGACCTTGGTGGCCGCGGCGCGGGCCGCGCGGGCCGTGGCGCGGGCCTCGGCCTCTTCGCGCAGGGGCTCGAGGATCGCGGCCTCGACCCGCGCCGCCGCGCCCGTCTGCATCAGCGCATCCGCCAGCGCCGCCACGGTCGCCTTGCGCTTGTCGCGCCCCTGCACCCAGGCATGGCCGACCTCGCCCGAGGCCAGCCGCAGCGAGCCGCGGGTGACGGTCATCTCGCCCAGGTTGAAGGGCGCGCCCACCGCGCCCGCCCGGCCGCGCAGCATCACCGCGCCGCATTCCGGCCGGCGCAGCCATTCGTGCCCCGCCGTCTCGTCCGCGAGGCCCGAGCCCTCCCACAACGCCGCCAGCCGCGCGGCGGGCGCCTTGGCGAGCAGGCTCATCCAGCCCTTGCGGGCGGCGTCAGGATCGGGGGCGGGATCGGGAGGGGAGGTCTGGGGGACTGATTGCATTTCTGTCTAGCCAACTCGACAACTGCACAAGTATGGTATGGCCGACTCGGAGCGCGAACGCAACGCGCGTTTGGTGACATCTGGATGACGGGCGGAGGGAGAGGATGCCGCAGACGCCGCATCGACGGCCGCAGGACGCGGCGGAGCAGGGCGGCGCGGGGGCGCTCGCCGACGGGGCCGGCCCCCTGTGGGCGCGCATCCGCGACGCCCTCGCCGACGAGATCCGCGAGGGCCGCTGGGCGACGGGGGAGCGTCTGCCCTCCGAGACCGCGCTCGCCGCCCGCTTCGGGGTGAACCGCCACACCCTGCGCCGGGCGACCGCGGCGCTGGCCGAGGCGGGCCTCGTTCACGTCCGCCGCGGGGCGGGGGCGACGGTGACCCATGCGACGACGGACTACCCGATCTCGCGCCGCACCCGCTTCTCCGAGAACCTGCGCAACGCCGGCCGGCGGCCCGAGCGGCGCATCCTCGCCCTCGACGTCCAGGCCGCCTCCCGCCCCGAGGCCGAGGCGCTGGAGATCGAGCGCGGCGCGCCCGTGCATGTCTACGAGGGGATGACGCTCGCCGACGGCGTGCCCATGGCCTACGCCCGCACGGTGTTTCCCGCCGCGCCCTTCCCGGAGCTGCCCCGGGCGCTGGCGGACAGCGGCTCGATCACCGCCGCGCTGGCCGCCTGCGGGGTCGCGGACTACACCCGCCGCTGGACCCGGCTGACCGCCTGCCGCCCCGGCGTGCTGATCGCGCGCCACCTGATGATCCCCGAGACCACGCCCCTGCTGCGGGCCGAGAGCCTGAGCGTGGATTCGACCGGCCGCCCGGTGGAATACGGCCTCACCTGGTTCTGCACCGACCGCATGCCCCTGCTGATCGCCGAGCCCGGCGCCGCCCCCGAGCAGAGCCCCGCCTGAGCCCGCCGCCTCCCCGGGCGCCGCGTCGACCCGCGCGCCCCTGTCGGCCGTCCCACCCGCGGCGCCTCGCGGCCGTCGCGCTTGGGGGACGGGCCGCGGGCGGCGGGCCGGGGAGCCTCCGCCGCCGGTGTGCGCCGGCGGCCGCCCCCGGGCCCCCGGGCCCCCGGCGTCCCGGGCGACCGGCCCGCCTTGCGCCGCGGGCGCGCGGCTGGGCCGGGCGCGCGGGGCGACGCGGCGCCCCCCCTCCGGGTCAGGCCAGACGCTTCTCCATGAAGACGCTCGAGCCGTTCTCCTCGTAGTCCCCGAAAGGCCCGCGGCGGGCGTAGCCGGCGCGTTCGTAGGCGCGGATCGCCTCGGGGCTCGCCTCGCCGGTCTCGAGCCGCATCAGGGGCAGGCCGCGGGCGCGGGCCTCGGCCTCCAGCGCCTCGAGGATCGCGCCCGCCAGCCGTCGGCCCCGGAAGTCCTTGCGGGTGAACATCCGCTTCAGCTCGCCATAGCCCGCGAGCGGCGCGAAGCCCCCGCAGGCCGCGGGCACGCCGTCCACCCGCGCCACCACGAAATGCACCTGCGCGTCGATCAGCTGCCGGGGCGAGAAGGCGAAGCGCACCTCGGGCGGGTAGATCGAGGCGAGCTCCTCCTCGCTCCCCGCGATCAGCTCCAGCGCCTCGGGCGAGTCGACGGGGACGAGGCGGACGTCGACGGCGGGCGAGGGTTCGGCGAGGGTCATGGCGGCTCCGGAACGGCGCTGGGACGGGGAGACCCCATCAGCCCCGCCCGCCCCGCGCCGGTCAAGAGAGAGGGCGGCGCGGCGAGTTGACAGCTGTCAACTCCGGGGCGAGCCGGCATCCTCGCCCCTCGCCCCTCGCCCCTCGCCCCTCGCCCCTCGCCCCTCGCCCCTCGCCCCTCGCCCCTCGCCCCTCGCCCCTCGCCCCTCGCCCCTCGCCCCTCGCCCCTCGCCCCTCGCCCCTCCTCCGTGGCGCCCGGACTTCGGCGCCGCGCGGCCCGCGGCAGGGGGCTCGGCCGGGCGGGAGGCGCTGGCGTTCGGGGCGCTTCGGGCGCGCGGGGGGTTGCCTCCGGCGTCGGGCGCGCCATTGTCGCGCCGCGGGAGGGTCCCTTCGCCTGCGCAGGGGCCCCCGCCTCGGCCGCCCGCCTTTCGTCCGCCCCCGCCAGCCGCCCCGAGAGATCCCGATGCGCTATTTCCCCCTGTTCCTCGACCTGCGCGGCCGGCGCGTGCTGATCCGCGGCGGCGGCGAGACGGCGGCCCAGAAGGCGCGCCTGTTCCTGCGCACCGAGGCGGAGGTGACGGTGATGTGGCCGGAGCTGAACGAGGAGCTCGCGGGCCTCGTCGCCCAGGGCCGGCTGCGCCACCTGGCCGTGCGCGACGACCGCGCGGCGCTGGCGGGCGCCTATCTCGCCATCGGGGCGAGCGACGTGGACCCCGACGGCGACGCCGAGCTGGCGCGCAAGGTGCGCCGCTGGGGGCGGGTGGTGAACATCGTCGACCGGCCGGACCTGTGCACCGCGATCACGCCCGCCATCGTCGACCGCGACCCGCTGGTGGTGGCCATCGGGACCGAGGGCGTGGCGCCGGTGCTGGCCCAGCGGGTGAAGACGCTGGCCGAGAGCTTCCTGTCGTCGTCCACCGGCCCGTTCCTCGCCGGCCTCGCCCAGCTGCGCCCGCGGATGATGGCGAGGGAGCTGGAGCCGAGCCCGCGGGCCTTCTGGAACTGGATCATGGACGTCCCCCGCCTGCGGGCGGAGGCGGGCGACGTCGAGGGGGCGCTGGACGAGGTGCGCGCGGCCATCGAGGCTGGCCGCGCCCCCGTCTCCGTCGCCGCCCGGCTGAGCCTGCTGGAGCTGCCGCCCGAGGTCGACCTGATGCCGCTGCGCGCCGTGCGCCGGATGCAGGAGGCGGACCTGGTGGCCCACCCGCTCGACGCCCCCGCCGCGGCGCTGGAGCTGGCGCGCCGGGACGCGGAGCGATCCGCCGCCGATCCGCTGGACCTCGGGGCCGTGGGCGAGGCGCTGGCCGACGGGGGCCGCGTGGCGGCGCTGGCCCGGGCGGGGGAGATGGCGGCGGCGGAAGCGGCGCTCTCGGCGCTGGGCACGCCGGTGGAGGTGATCCGGTCGGGCGGGGCCGGGGGCTGAGGCCGCCCGGCGATGCGGCGCGTTAACCTTGGTTGACGAAACCTTGCCGGTTCGTCCGGCGGCGCGCCGGGGGCCCGGCGCGGCCGCGACCGAGGGGCTCGGGCGCGGAGGGCGCTGTCAGCGGGCGGCCTCGGCGGCGATGGTCTCGAAGACCGGGTCGAGCTCGGCGCCGATCTCGGCGATGGCGGGGCCGCAGGTCTCGGCGTAGGCGGCGAAGAGCGCCGAGGGGAGCTTCCAGGAGAGGGTGGCGGCGCCGTCCGGGCGCTCGGTCACGTAGAAGCGGATCGGGGCCTCGATCATCGCGGGCACGCAGGCGCGCACCGCCCGCACCGCGTAGTCGTTGCGGAACACGCCCAGCACCCGGTTGCCGGGGATGGTCTCGCCCCGGGCGGCGGCGGCCTCGGTGGGGCCGGCTTCGGTCACCAGGCCCATCTTCGCGGAGGCGATGGCCTCGCGGAGGCGGGGGAGGAGGTCGGCGTAGGGGATCGCCGTCTCGATCACCCGCCAGCCCTCGCGCGGCTCGACCCGGTCGGGAGAGGCGAGGGCGGGGGCGGCGAGGGCCGCGAGCAGGGCGGCGAGGGGCAGGGGGCGCATGGGCGGGCTCCTTGGCGTGGGACGGGACGGGGGCGGCGGACGGGTCGGGCGGGAGGCGGCGGGCTTGCGCGGCTGTCTTCGGAGGCGGCGCGCGGATTGCGCGCCCGGCCTAGGCGCGGATCGGCGCGGAGGCGGGCGGGTCCATGCCCAGCCGCGCCCGCAGACGGCCCCCGAGCAGGGAGCCGGGCACGGCGAAGGCCAGCCACCACAGCCCGTGCAGCGAGCCCGAGACGAGGCCGCCGAGATAGGCGCCGATGTTGCAGCCGTAGGCGAGGCGGGCGCCGTAGCCCATGGCGAGGCCGCCGATCACGGCCGTGGCGGCGTCCTTCGCCGAGATCCGGCGCAGCGGCGCGAAGGCGCCCGCCAGCCCCGCCGCCGCGCCCGCGCCCAGCACGATCCCGAGGTTCATCACCGAGGTGACGTCGGCCAGCACGGGGGCGGCGAGCTGGGCGGCGCGCCAGCCGCTCCAGTACCCGCCGGGCCAGGCGGCGGGCTCGGCCCCCAGCGCCGCGGCGGCCTTGGCGCCCCACAGCGCGAAGCCCGCGGTGATCCCCCAGGGCCGCCCCAGCGCCAGCAGGCAGGCGACCGAGACGGCGGCGAGCGCCAGCGCCCCGGCGAGCGGGGTCCAGGCGCCGCGCCAGCCGAAGCGGGGCCGGGCGAGGGGGGCGAGGGCGCCGTGGGCCCGCCGCTCGATCCGCGCGGACAGGATCCAGGCGGCGGCGAGGAGGGCGGCGAGGGCGGCCATCGCCAGCGGCGCGCCGAGGGCGGAGAGGACCGAGAAGCCGGCGTCGGTGCGGGGCAGGGCGCTCCATGCCTCCCAATGGGCGGTGGCGAGGACGGAGCCCGCGACGAAGGCCGCGAGCGTCAGCATCATGCGCGGCGAGCCGCCCCCCGCCACGTAGAGCGTGCCCGAGGCGCAGCCGCCGCCGAGCTGCATCCCCAGCCCGAAGAGGAAGGCGCCGAAGGCGGAGGCGAGGCCCATGGGCAGGATCACGCCCCGCGCCTCGATCCCCAGCGAGGGCCCCCAGGCGAGCAGCGGCCAGGCGAAGAGGCAGGCGACGCCGATCAGCACGATCTGGGCGCGCACGCCGGCGGAGCGGCCCTCGCGCGCCAGGCGGCGCCAGGCGGAGGCGAAGCCGAAGGCGGCCTTGTAGAGGGCGATCCCCGCCGCCGCCCCCAGCAGCGCAGCCCACGCCCCCGGCGCCCCGGCCTGCGCCCGCGCGCCGAGCAGGAGCGCCGCGAGCAGCAGGGCGGCGGCCGCGACCACGCCCCATTGCGGGGGGCGCGCGGGGGCGGCCTCGGCGGACGCCGGCGCGGCGGGGGGCGATCCGGCGGCGGGCTGAAGGGGCGTCGAGCGGGGCGTGGGGTGGGCGCGATCCATGGCGGCGGGGGCTCCGGTCAGGGGGCGTCGGCGGCGCCTGGACCCTGCGGGAAGCCTGACGCGGGGGCGGGGCGCGCGCCATGGGGGCGCCGCTCGCGCCGTCTCACCTTTGGGTGAAATCGCGAAACGAAGGCTCCGCGCCCCACGGACAACACATAAGCATGGAAAAGGGGCCGCTCGGACGGATCGGACGGCCCGCCCCTTTTCCCGGCGCCGCCGGGCCTGGAGACGACCATGCAGCATGACGCCGCCGGCCTTCCCCTCTCGCTCGACGACGCCGAGGCCGCGCGCCTGTGGGACGGCGTGGTCGCCGCCTTCCTCGCGCATTCCGCCGCCACCCCCGCCCTGCTGGCCGAGGCGCTGGCCCGCGCGCCGGGCTTCGCGCTGGGCCACGCGGCGCAGGGCCTGTTCCTGTCGCTGCTGGGGCGGCGGGAGCTGGACCCCGCCATCGACGCGGCGCTGGCCGCCGCCCGGAGCGCCGAGGCGCAGGGCGGCGCGGACGCGCGGGAGCGGGGCTTCGTGGACGCGCTGGGCGAGATGCGCGCAGGGCGCATGTTCGCGGCCGCGGCGCGGCTGGAGGGGATCGTGGCGACGCATCCGGGCGACGCGCTGGCCGCCAAGCTGGCGCAGGCGATCCGCTTCATGCTGGGGGACGCGGCGGGGATGCGGGCGCTGGCGGACCGGATGGTGCAGCCGCACGCGGGCTTCGGCGGGGATCACCCCCACCGCGGCTACGTGCTGGGCCAGCGGGCCTTCGCGCTGGAGGAGACGGGCGACTACGCCGAGGCCGAGGGCGAGGGGCGCGCGGGGCTTGAGCTCGCCCCCGACGACGCCTGGGGGCTGCATGCGGTGGCCCACGTGATGGACATGACCGGCCGGGCCGAGGCGGGCGTGCGCTGGCTGGCGGGCAAGTCGCGCCACTGGGCGCATTGCAACAACTTCGGCGGCCACGTGTGGTGGCACCTGGCGCTGTTCCACCTCGACCGGGGGAACCTCGGCGCGGCGCTGGCGCTCTACGACCGGCGGGTGCGGCCGCAGCCGACGGACGACTATCGCGACATCGCCAACGCCGCCTCGCTGCTGCTGCGCCTGGAGCTGGAGGGCGGGGACGTGGGCGAGCGGTGGGAGGAGCTGGGCGCGCTCTGCGCCGCGCGGACCGAGGACGGCTGCGTGGTCTTCGCGGACCTGCACTACCTGCTGGCGCTGAACCGCACCGGGCGGGAGGACGAGGCCGCGGCCCTGACCGCGCGGATCGCGCGCGACGCCCAGGGGCTCGACCACGACCAGCACGAGGTCTGCGCGGTGGCGGGGCTGCCGGCGGCGCGGGGGCTGAACGCCTTCCGCGCCGGGCGCTGGGGCGAGGCGCACCGGGCGCTGTCGCTGGCGCTGCCGCAGCTCGCGCGCATCGGGGGCAGCCACGCCCAGCGCGACCTGTTCGAGCGGATGACCATCGACGCCGCCCTGCGCGCGGGCGACGTGCGCGCGGCCGAGGCCGCGCTCGCCCGTCGTTGCGCGCGCCGCGGGGCCGAGGACGGCTACGCCGCCCGCCGCCGCGCCGCCATCGCCGAGCGTGCGGGCGCCCTGCGCGCCGCCGCCTTCGCCGCCGGATGAGCGGCCCACCTGTCGGAGACCGCATGACCGCCGCGCCTTCTTCCTCGCCCGCCGCCGCGCGCCCCTCGGCCTTCCCGGCCGTGGGTCATGCGCCCGCGAAGAAGCCCCGCGACATGCGGCTGGACTTCTTCCGGGGGCTGGCGATGTTCATCATCCTGCTGGCGCACACGCCGCTCGACCCCTGGACGCTGTGGATCCCGGCGCGGTTCGGCTTCTCGGACGCGACCGAGATCTTCGTGTTCTGCTCGGGCATGGCCTCGTCGCTCGCCTTCGGGGCGGCCTATCGCGACCACGGCTGGCCGATGGGCACGGCGCGGATCGGGTTCCGGATCTGGCAGGTCTACTGGGCCCACGTGGGGCTGCTGCTGGTGGTGGCGCTGCTGCTGTGGACGATCGACGCGAACGGCTGGGGCGAGGCGGGGATGCGCTACATCGCCCGCGTGCCCATCGTGCCGCTGTTCGAGGACACGGGGCCCGCGCTGGCGGGGCTGTTCACGCTGACCTGGGTGCCGAACTATTTCGACATCCTGCCGATGTACCTGGTGATCCTCGCCCTCGTGCCCGCGGTGATGGCCGCGCATCGCGCGGGCGGGACCCCGGCCGCCGTGGCGCTGGTCGCGGGGTTGTGGCTGGCGACCCAGTTCGGGCTGACGAACCTGCCCTCGCGCCCCTGGGCGCCCGAGATCCCGTGGTTCTTCAACCCGTTCGGCTGGGCGCTGGTTTTCTTCTCGGGTTTCTTCCTGGGGATGAGCTGGATTCCGGTCCCGCCCCGCTCGCGCCTGCTGACCTGGCTGGCGCTGGGGGTGGTGCTGCTCTCGGTCCCCTTCGCCTGGTTCCGCATCCACGACGGGCTGTGGCTGCCGCAGGGCTGGTGGCTGCACGACTGGATCTGGGCCGCGCGCGAGGCGACCGAGCCCCTGTGGCGCAAGACCGAGATGGGCCTGTTCCGCTGGCTGCATTTCATCTCGCTCGCCTACCTCGCCTGGATGGCGGTGGGCCCGCGGGGTCACCGGCTGGTCGAGCCGCTGCGCCTGCCGGGGCGCCCGGGCGGCCGCTGGATCGCGCTCGCGGCCGTCGTGCTGGTCGCGACCTTCCCCTGGGCCTGGGCGGCGGACATCCAGGCGCTGGCGCCGGGCCTCGACGCCTGGCTGATGGAGCTGCTCGGTCCGCGGGCCGAGGCGGCGCTGGGCACCGACCTGTTCATCCCGGGCGAGCGGCTGGGCATGACCTCCTTCGCGGCGTTCCTCGCGCTGATCGTGCTGGGCTGGGCGGCGCTGGGGCGGCGGGGGCGGGCCTTCGTCGCGACCACGGGCTGGGAGCGCTTCGTGCCGGTGGTGCGCAAGGTGGGCACGCAGTCGCTGGCGGTGTTCCTGGTCTCGATGGTGCTGGCGCAGGCGATCGGCGCGGCGCTGGACGTGACCGGGCGCGACGGCTGGACGGTGGGCGTCGCCAACGCCTGCGGCTTCGGCGTGCTGATCCTGACGGCCTACGTGGCGGGCTTCTTCAAGTCCCAGCCCTGGCGGCGGCCGGCCCCGGCGCGGACGGGCGCGAGCCCCGCCGAGCGCGGCGTCTCGGCGGCATCGAGCGAGCGCGGCGCGGCCGCGTCTCCCAACGAGCGCGGCGCAGCCGCGACTCCGGCGGAATGAGCGTCATGGCGCCGCTCGAATCCCGCCCCGCGTGCGCTACCATGATCCGGGACGTCGTTTCCGTCGTAAACGATTGCGTCCAGTCCAACGCCGCCCGACGCCGCCGCGCGCCGTTCCCCCGGCCCGCGGCCGCCGCAAGCCAGACGAGCGACCCATGACCTACGCCCCCAACGAGGCCTTCCTGCCCCTGACGCCCGAGAGCGGGGACGGCCGCGCCATCGTGGTCGCCCAGCTGGGCCAGACGCTCGACGGGCGCATCGCCACGGTCACCGGCGCCTCGAAATACATCAACGGCGAGATGGCGCTGGATCACCTCCACCGCCTGCGCGCGCATGTGGACGCGGTGGTGGTGGGGGTGGGCACCGTCGCCGCCGACGACCCCCGCCTGACCGTGCGCCGCTGCGACGGGCGGCATCCGGCGCGGGTGGTGGTCGACCCCTCGGGCCGGCTGCCGCGCAGCTGGGGGGGCCTGAGCGACGGCGAGGCCCCGGTGCTGGTGATCGCGCGCGAGGGGGTGGAAGTTCCCCCCGGCGTCGAGGCGGTGCGGCTGCCCTGCGGCGAGGACGGCTTCGCCCCCGCCGACATCGTCGAGGCGTTGCGCGTGCGCGGCCTGCGGCGCATCCTGATCGAGGGCGGCGCCGACACGCTGGCGCGCTTCCTCGACGCCGGCGCGGTGGACCTGCTGCACGTGCTGGTGGCGCCGATGATCCTGGGCTCCGGCAAGGAGGGGTTCCGCTTGAACCCGATCGAAAGCCTCGACCAGGCGCTGCGGCCGGAGACGAAGGTGCATGTCTTCGGCGACGGCGACGTGCTGTTCACCTGCGACCTGCGCCGCAGCTGGAGCCGGGGGTGATGGCCGCGCCCGCCGCCTCGCCGGTCTCGGCCCCCGTCTATCCGCTGGTGCAGCGGGTCCTGCACTGGCTGGTGGCGCTGTGCCTGCTGGCGCTGCTGCCGCTGGGCTTCTACATCGAGGGCTACGAGAAGGAGGCGGTCGACGCCGCCAACGCCGCGCTGGGCCCGGGCGGGTTCGACCTGCTCTATGCGCTGCACAAGTCCTTCGGGCTGACGGTGCTGGGGCTGATGGTCCTGCGGTTGGTGGCGCGCGCCGCGATGGGAGAGCCCGCGTATGTCCGCCCCCTGCCGCCGCTGCTGCGCCTCGCCTCGCGCACGGTGCACGTGCTGCTCTACGTCCTGCTGATCGCGACGCCGGTGGTGGGCTGGATCGGGGTCAGCGCCTATCCCGCGCCGGCGGATTTCTGGTTCGTCGCCGACCTGGCGCTGCCGGTGGGCGAGAACCGGGCGCTGTCGGAGTTCCTGCTGCAGGACGTGCATGCGCCGCTGGCGATCCTGCTGGCGATCCTCGCCGCCGCCCATGTCCTCGCCGCGCTGAAGCATCGCGTCATCGACCGCGACGAGGTGATGGGGCGGATGATCGGGCGCGGCTCCGCCGGCTCCTGAGGTCGGGCGCCGCTCCGTGCGCGCCTGGATCCGGGCGCGGAGGGGATCGCTGCGCTCCGGCGCCCCGGGCTTGACCCGGGGCCTCTTCCGCCGCCGCGGTCCACGCGGCCGCGGATCGCGCGAGGCCGCGGGGCGGGCGAGCCCGCCCTCAGTTCTCCGGCGGCAGGGCCAGCAGGTCCAGGTGGCCGATCTCCACCTGGCGGGCGGCGCGCCTCGCCGCGCGCCATTCGGCGAGCTGGCGGCCGGCGAGGGCGCCGGTCTCGGCCACCGCCTCGGCCGAGCCGTCGGCGAGGGCGCGGATCAGCGGGCCGTCGCCCGGGCCCAGCCGCCAGGCGCTGTCGGCCACCCGCACCCGCCATCCCCGCGCCGCCAGAAGCGCCGCCAGCGCCGCCCCCGCGTTCGACCCCAGCGCCGGGCCGAAGCCCTTGTCGCCGGTCTGGTGGCGGCGGAAGGCGGCCAGCGCCTGCGCCTCGTGCGGGGGGGCGGGGGACCAGCTCTCGCGCCCGTCGTAGCTGAGCGCGGCGTAGACGGCGACCTCGGGCGAGAGGGCGGCCGCGAAGCGGCGCAGCCAGGCGTCGGAGACCAGGTCGAAGAGGGCGGAGGCGGCGACCACCTGCGCGCCCTCCACCGCCGCCTCGGGCCCCGCGGCGAGGTCGAGCGCGCGGGTCGCGGCGCCGGTGCGCGCGGCGGCCTCGGCCAGCAGGGCGGGGTCGTTGTCGACCAGCGTCCAGCGCAGCGAGGGAACCAGCGGCGCCAGCGCGCGCACGGTCGAGCCGGTGCCGCAGCCGAGGTCGGTCGCGGCGAGGGGGCGGCCGGCGGTCCACTCGGCGAGCGCGGCGATCAGGCCGCGGTCGCGGGCGGCGGCGTCGGCGGGCTCGCGCAGGGCGAGCCAGCTCGAGGCGAAGCTCATGCGCGGTCTCCGGAAGGCAGGGCGGCGAGGACGCGGGCGACGGTGCGCGCCGCATCCTCCCAGCGGGGCGCGCGGGCGGCGCGGGCGAGGGAGGCCTCGGCCAGCCGGTCGCGGGCGGCGGGATCGTCGAGAAGCGCCGCGATCGCCTCGGCCCAGGCGGCGGGATCGCCGGGGGGCAGCAGGCGCGCGGCGCCGTCGGCGGCCTCGGGGATGGCGCCCGCGTCGGCGGCGAGCACGGGCAGGCCGCGGGCCATCGCCTCGACCACCACCATCCCGTAGCCCTCGTGGCGGGAGGGGAGGCAGAAGACGTCGGCCTCGGCGTAGAGCGCGTCGATCTGGGCGCGGCGCAGGGCGCCGGGAAGGGCCACGCGGTCGTCGATCCCCTCGTCGACCAGCAGGCGGTCGAGGCGGGCGGCGGCCTCGGGGTCGCGGCTCGCGTCGCCCGCGATCACGCAGCGCCAGGGCCGGTCCTTCAGGAGCGCCAGCGCCGCGACCAGCGTCGGCCAGTCCTTGCGCGCGCTGAGCGTGCCCACCCCCAGCAGCAGAGGCGGCGCGCCCCGGCGCGGGGCGGGGGCGGCGGGCGTCAGGCCCGGCAGGGCCACGTGGATGCGCCCGGGATCGACCGAGAGCGCCTGCGCCAGCGTGCGCGCGGTCTCGTGGGAGGTGACGACGACCGCGGCGGCGGCGCGCAGCACCCGGCCCTCGGTCTCCAGCAGCGCGGCGGCGCGGGCGGGGAGGAGGCCCGTCTCGTGCCCCAGCGGGTGGTGGCAGAGGACGGCGAGGCGCGCGGCGAGCCCCTCGGGCCAGCGGTCGGGGTCGAGCACGCCGATGGCGAGCCCGTCGGCCAGGATCGGCCCGCGGGAGGTGGCGAGCGCCGCGGCCAGCGTCGCGCGCGCCGCCGCGGCCTCGTCGAGCGTGGGATCGGGGAAGCCGCCGGGCATGGGCAGGTGCATCAGCTCGAGGCCGGCCGCGGGGGCGGCCTCGATCAGGCGGCGGTCGTATTCGTAGCCGCCGGTGGGGGCGCCGAGGTCGCCGGGGATGGCGAAGCCGGCGCGCAGGGGCTGGGTCACGGGGCCCCCTCGTACCACGCGCGGGCGACGTGGCTTTCGTTGAGGGTGACGCGGATCCGCTCGATCCCGTCCGAGCCCACGCCCAGCTCCCCGGCCTTGGCCGCGGCCGAGAGCCGGTCGTGGATGTGCCTCGCCAGCCACTCGGTCGTGGTCAGCTCGCCGGGGAAGGTCTCGTCCAGATTGGCGTAGTTGAGGGGCTTGAGGACGGCCTTCAGCACCTCGTGCGCCGCGCCGATGTCGACCACGATGCGCTCGGGCCCCAGCTCGGTGCGGAAGAAGGCGACGTCCACGACGTAGGTCGCGCCGTGCAGGCCCTGCGCGGGGCCGAAGACCTCCCCGGGCAGGGAGTGGGCCAGCATCACGTGGTCTCGGACCTCGACGGCGTACATGGGGGCCTCCCGGCTGGTGGCGTGGGTCTGGGCGCGCAGCATCGCCGGGCGAGCGCGCAGGTCAAGGCGCGCGTGGTCACGATGGAGCGGGCCGGCGGAGCGGGCCGGCGGCGTGGGCCGGCCGGCGGTCAGCTCTTGTCGGTGAAGACGTTCACCAGCGTCGTGCCCACGATCCAGATCGAGACGGCCGCGAACAGCGCGAACGTCGCGGGGTAGAGCGTGCCCAGCAGCCCGCCCAGCAGCACCGCCACGCCCAGCGCGCCGACGAGGCCGTGAAGCTCCTTGCGCTTGGTGCGCAGCGACATGGGCGCCTCCCTCCCTCGGACTGCCCTCGGGAGAACATAGGGGCTCGGGGCGCTCAGGGATAGCGGATCAGCGTGGCGACGCCCTCGGCGCCCGGGGCGAGCAGCTCGGGCAGGCGCTGGGGAAGGTCCTCGAACGGGACCTCGACCGAGAGCAGGGCGTCGACCGCGGGATCCTCGGCGAGCAGGCGCAGGGCGGTCGCCATGCGGCGCGCATGGTCCCAGCGCGGGGCGCGGGCGGGGGGCAGGCGGCCCACCTGGCTGGAGACGATCGAGAGGCGGCGGGAGTGGAAGGCGCCCCCCAGCGGCGCCGGGACGTCGCCCGCGCCATGCCAGCTCGCCTCCACCACGCGGCCCTCGTCGCCGAGCAGGTCGAGCGCCCAGGCGAGGCCCGCGGCGGAGGCGGAGGTGTGGATCGCCACGTCGCAGGCGCCGCCGTCGGCGTCACGGAACGGGGCCCGCGCCTCACCGGGCGATGACGCGAACTTGACGCCCAGGGCCTCCGCCGCCGCTTGGCGGGAGGGGATCCTGTCGCACAGGATGACCTCGGCCCCCGGCAGGCGCGCGCAGAGGCGCGCGGCCAGGCAGCCCACGACGCCGGCCCCGATCACCGCCACGCGGTCGCCCGGGCCCACGCCGGCGTCCCACACGATGTTGAGCGCCGTCTCCATGTTGGCGGCGAGCGCGGCGCGCGCGGGCGGCAGGCCCGCGGGCAGGGGCGAGAGCGCCGAGAGGGGGAGGCGGAAGCGGGCCTGGTGGGGATGCAGCGCGAAGACCTTGCGGCCGATCCAGTCGGGGGGGCCGTCCTCGACGGTGGCCACGGCGCAGTAGCCGTACTTGACCGGGAAGGGGAAGGCGCCCTCCTGGAAGGGGGCGCGCATGCGGGCGTGCTCGGTCTCGGGCACGCGGCCCTCGAACACCAGCCGTTCGGTGCCGCGGGAGAGGGCCGAGACCTCCATGCGCAGCAGCGCCTCGCCCTCGCCCAGGGGGGCGGGGCGGATCTCGGCCCGGCCCGGGGCGGTGTAGACCAGCGCGGGCGCGGTCGAATTCGTCGCCGCCTCGTGATCGGAATTCAGCTTCACGTTCGCATGTTTCCAGCTACGTCTGCGGTGGATGCGAGAAGACGCGCCTCGCGTCCTGCATGCAAGGGACAAGCATGACCGACACCGTCGCCGACCTGCCGCCGAGGAGCGGCGATCTCGAGACCACGCCCGCGGGGCTGCAGCGCGCGGCGGTGCTGACGCGGCGCCGGGCGCTGGTGACCGCGCTGAACCTCGCCTCGCTGGCCGCGGTGATCTGGGGGGCGACGCAGGTCTTCGGCGCGGGCGGCTGGAGCGCGACGGACCTGGTGATCCTGGCCTGCATCGCGCTGGGCGCGCCGTGGACGCTGATGGGGGCGTGGAACGCGGTCATCGGGCTGTGGCTGCTGCACGGGGTTCGGGACGGGATGGCGCGCGCGGCGCCGCATCTCGACGTGGACCAGGGCCAGCCGATCCGCCTGCGCACCGCCGTCGCGATGACCCTGCGCAACGAGCCCCCCGACCGGGCGCTGGCGCGGCTGGCGGAGATCCGCCGCTCGCTCGACGCGACGGGGGAGGGGCATGCCTACGACCTCTTCGTCCTCTCCGACACCACCGACCCCGCGATCGCCGAGGCGGAGGAGGCCGCGATGCGCCGCTGGCGGCCGCGGCTGGGGGGCGCGGTCTATCGGCGTCGCGCGCGCAACGACGGCTGGAAGGCGGGCAACATCCGCGACTTCCTGCGGCGCTGGGGCAAGGACTACGACCTGTTCCTGCCGCTCGACTCCGACAGCCTGATGGCGGGCGAGGCGATCCTGCGCATGACCCGGATCATGCAGAGCCACCCGCGGCTGGGCATCCTGCAGAGCCTGGTGGTGGGCACGCCGTCGGACTCGGCCTTCGCGCGGATCTTCCAGTTCGGGATGCGCCACGGGATGCGCAGCTTCACCATCGGCGCGGCCTGGTGGCATGGCGACTGCGGGCCGTTCTGGGGGCACAACGCGCTGGTGCGGGTGGCGCCGTTCCGGGCGAAATGCGGGCTGCCGAGGCTGCCGGGGCGCCCGCCGCTGGGCGGCTGGATCCTGAGCCACGACCAGGTCGAGGCGGCGCTGATGCGGCGCGCGGGCTACGAGGTGCGGGTGATCCCGATCGAGGGGCCGAGCTGGGAGGACAACCCGCCCACGCTGCTGGACTTCACCCGGCGCGACCTGCGCTGGTGCCAGGGCAACATGCAGTACCTGCGCCTGCTGGCCCTGCCGGGCCTGCGGCCGATGAGCCGCTTCCAGGTCTTCGCGGCGATCATGATGTATTTCGGCGCGCCGGCCTGGATGCTGATGACGCTCGCCGCCGCGGCCAAGATCGTGCTGGGGGAGGCGAACGACGTGAACCTGGCCTTCGGGCTGGCGATGTTCCTGGTGATGTTCGCGATGTCGCTGGTCCCCAAGGTGGCCGGCTGGATCGACGTGGCGCTGACGCCGGGGGGCCTGCGCGCCTACGGGGGCGCGGGGCGCTTCGCGGCGGGGGCGCTGGTGGAGACCGTGTTCTCGATCCTGCTCGCGCCCGTGGCGGCGCTGCGGGTGACGATCTTCCTGATCGGCCTCGCGATGGGGCGCACGGTGACCTGGAACGGCCAGTCGCGCGACGCCCATGCGCTGAGCCTGGGCGACGCGCTGCGCGGGCTGTGGCCGCAGACGCTGTTCGGCGCGGGGCTGACCGCGCTGATCGCGCTCAGCGTGCCGGGGGCGCTGCCCTGGGCGGCGCCGGTGCTGGCGGGGCTGACGCTGGCGATCCCCTTCGCGCTGCTCACGGCCTCGCCCGCCGTGGGGCGGGCGATGGCGCGCGCGGGGCTGTGCGCCGTGCCCGAGGAGGCGAGTCGGCCCGATACGCTCCGCGCGCTGAGCGATGCGGGCCCGCCCGAGCCGGCGCGGGAGGCGGTGGCCGCCGCCTGATCTTGCTGCGATGCGGCGACGGATTGCACGGGGCGCCCCGCGCGCCCCGCATCCGCGCACGTTCCTTGCTCGAAAACGCGGTTGCGCGGGAGGGTCGTGCGAACTTTCGTGGGTGCGCGAACGAATGTTGACGGCAAGCCCCGCGAAATGATCGGATATCGCCAACTTCCCGCAGCTTGCCCGACCATGGAGTGGCCGATGATCGAGCTTCCCTACCTGCTGTTTCTCGGCGATGCGCCCGACCCGCTGGCCGCCAAGGTGGCCCAGGGCATCAAGGACTGGAACCCCGACGCCGCCGTCGGCCAGTACCGGCTTCCCGGCTGCAAGGCCGACATGAAGCTGCCCGAGATGTCGATCGACGAGGCGGTCGAGGCCGGCGTCAAGACGCTGGTGATCGGCGTCGCCAACCGCGGCGGCATCATCTCCGAGTCCTGGAAGGTGGTCCTGAAGGAAGCGCTGGAGAAGGGGCTCGACCTCGCCTCCGGCCTGCACAACCTGCTGCGCGACGAGCCGGAGCTGGTGGCGGTGGCCAAGGCCAACGGCCGCACCCTGCACGACGTGCGCATCCCGACCGTCAAGTACCCCATCGCCTCGGGCGTGAAGCGCACCGGCAAGCGCTGCCTCGCGGTCGGCACCGACTGCTCGGTCGGCAAGATGTACACCGCGCTCGCCATGGGCAAGGAGATGGAAGCGCGGGGGATCAAGTCCTCGTTCCGCGCCACCGGCCAGACCGGCATCCTGATCACCGGGGGCGGCGTGCCGCTCGACGCCGTGATCGCGGACTTCATGGCCGGCTCGATCGAGTACCTGACGCCCGACAACGACGCCGACCACTGGGACCTGATCGAGGGCCAGGGCTCGCTGTTCCACGCCTCCTACTCGGGCGTGACGCTGGCGCTGATCCACGGCGGCCAGCCGGACGCGCTGGTGGTGTGCCATGAGCCGACCCGCCCGCACATGCGCGGCCTGCCGGACTACAAGGTGCCCTCCATAGGCGCGGTGGCGGACCTGGCGCTGACCATGGCGCAGATGGTCAACCCCGACTGCAAGGTGATCGGCATCTCGGTCAACACCTCGGGCATGCCCGAGGCCGAGGCGCTGGCCTACCTCAAGGAGCTGGAGGCGGAGTACAAGATGCCCGCCGTCGACCCGTTCCGCACCGGCGTGGGCGCCCTCGTCGACGCCCTGATGGCCTGAGCCCATGGCCGGACCGATCCTGACGGCCCGCCGCGAGGTCTTCCGCCTGCGGGAGGTCTTCACCATCTCGCGCGGGTCGCGCACCGAGCAGGCGGTGGTGACCGTCGAGGTCGCGGCCGGCGCCTTCAAGGGATGGGGGGAGTGCACCCCCTATCCCCGCTACGACGAGACGCCCGAGGGCGTGATCGCGGAGATCGAGGCCCTGGAGACCCAGGGCCTCACCCGCGCCACGCTGCGCGAGCGGATGCACGCGGGCGCGGCGCGCAACGCCGTCGACTGCGCGCTGTGGGACCTGGAGGCGAAGGCCGCGGGCATCGAGGCCTGGCGCCTGGCGGGGCTGGAGAAGCCCGGCCCCTGCGTGACCGCCTACACCCTGTCGCTCGCCGAGCCCGAGCAGATGCGCATGAAGGCCGCCGAGAACGCCTTCCGCCCGCTTCTCAAGATCAAGCTGGGCGGCGAGGGCGACATGGCGCGGCTCGAGGCCGTTCGCGCCGGCGCGCCGAAGTCGAAGATCATCGTCGATGCGAACGAGGGCTGGACGGCGGCGGAATACGCCGAGCTCGCCCCCGCCCTGCAGCGCCTGGGCGTCGCGATGGTCGAGCAGCCGCTGCCGGCCGGCAAGGACGACCCGCTGGGCGACGTGGAGCGGCTGGTGCCGGTCTGCGCCGACGAGAGCTGCCACGATCTGGCGACGCTGCCCGGGCTGAAGGGCAAGTACGACATGATCAACATCAAGCTCGACAAGACCGGCGGCCTGACCGAGGCGCTGGCGCTGCGCGACGCGGCCCGGGCCGAGGGCTACCAGGTCATGGTGGGCTGCATGATGGGCTCGTCGCTGGCCATGGCGCCGGCGGTGCTGTGCGCGCAGGGGGCGGAGGTCGTGGACCTCGACGGTCCGCTGCTGCTGGCCGAGGACCGCGACCCGCCGCTGTTCTACGACGAGGCGGGGGTGCACCCGTCGACCCCGGCCCTGTGGGGCTGAGCCTTCCGCCCTCGGCCCCGCGGGGCTGAGGGTTTCGCCCGGGTACGGGCCTGAACGAAATCCGCCCATGGATGGGCGCCGGCATCCACGTCCCCCTCCCGGACGTTCAAGGAGTCTTCGCGATGTCCCGCATCGTCTACGTCAACGGCGAGTACCTCCCCGAGGAGGAGGCCACCGTCTCGATCTTCGACCGCGGCTTCCTGATGGCGGACGCCGTCTACGAGGTCTGCTCGATCCTGGACGGCAAGATCCTGGAGTTCGAGGGCCACGTCGCGCGCCTGCACCGCTCGCTGAACGAGCTGCAGATGCCGGCGCCCTGCACCGACGAGGAGCTGCTGGAGATCCACCGCCAGCTGGTCGCGAAGAACGACCTGAAGGAGGGCGGCGTCTACCTGCAGGTGACGCGCGGCGCGGCGGATCGCGATTTCGCCTGGTCGAAGGACCTGAAGCCGACGATCGTGCTGTTCACCCAGGCCAAGTCGATCGAGCACTCGCCGATTGGCAAGACCGGCATCAAGGTCATCGCCATGGACGACCTGCGCTGGGGCCGTCGCGACATCAAGACGGTGCAGCTGCTGTACCCATCGCTGTGCAAGATGGAGGCGAAGGCGCGCGGCAAGGACGACGCCTGGCTGGTCGAGGACGGGTTCGTGACCGAGGGCACCTCGAACAACGCCTGGATCGTGACCAGGGACGGGACCATCGTCACGCGCGACCTGTCGACGGACATCCTGCACGGGATCACCCGCGCCTCGGTGATGAAATACGCCAAGGAAGCGCAGATGAAGGTGGAGGAGCGCCCCTTCACCATCGAGGAGGCGCAGACCGCCGCCGAGGCCTTCTTCACCTCCGCCTCCGCCTTCGTGACGCCGGTGGTGGAGATCGAGGGCGTGGCGCTGGGCGACGGGACCCCCGGTCCGGTTGCGAAGCGCCTGCGCGAGATCTACCTGGCCGAGAGCCGCGCCCGCGCCATCTGAACGCACGCGCGCCCCACGGGGCCTGGACGAGAACGGGCGCCCCCGGAGACGGGGGCGCCCGTCGGCGTTTCGGAGGGGGCGCCGCGTCGGGCGTCGCGCGCGGGGGAGGCCCTGCGCCCGCGGCGCGGGGCGGGCGTGGCGCCTGTGGGGACGGGCGCGGGCGGCGGGCGTCGCGCGTTGAGGCGGGACGGATCGCGGCGGCGGGGTGGACATCGGCGGCGCGACCGACAGGTCTAGGGCCGACCCCGACCCGATGCAGCGAAGGGAGCCCGCATGCGCCTGCTTCTCCGGATCCTCCTGGTCCTCGCGACCGGGGGGCTCGTCGTCCTCACGTTCCTCTCCGTGCTCGAGACCAACCTGTGGTGGGTGCGGATGACCGATTTCCCGCGCCTGCAATATGCGCTGGCCCTGGTCGCGCTGCTGGTCGCGCTGGCGCTGGCGCGGCCGGCGGGGCGGGGGCTGCGGCTGGGGCTCGCGGCGCTGGCGCTGGCGGCCCTGGGCTTCAACGCGACGCGGATCGCGCCCTATTTCTACACCGCCGAGGGCGACGCGCAGGCGAGTTGCCCGGCCGAGAGCCGCCTGCGGGTGATGGTCGCCAACGTCAAGCGGGAGAACCGGCGCGCCGAGCCGCTGCTGGCGCTGGTGGAGGCGCGGGCCCCCGACGTGCTGCTGGCGCTGGAGACGAACGCGTGGTGGGACGAGCGGCTCTCGCCCCTGTCCTCGACCATGCCCCACGCCGTCTCGGAGATCAGCGCCGACCACTTCGGGATGCACCTGTTCTCGACCCGGCCGCTGGAGGGGGCGGAGGCCGTGTTCCCGGTGGCGCAGGACACGCCGGCGATCCTCGCGACGGTGCGGCTGCCCTCGGGCGAGGGGGTGCGCTTCATCGGGCTGCACCCGCGCCCGCCGCATCCCGGCCAGTCGGCGACGGGGCGGGACGGGGAGCTGATGTGGGCGGCGATGCAAGCGCGCGGCTCGCAGGCGCCCGCGGTGCTGGCGGGCGATTTCAACGCGGTGCCGTGGGAGCGGACGGTGGAGCGCGCCCAGCGCATCGGCGCGCTGCTCGACCCGCGGGAGGTGGCGGGGTTCCTGCCGACCTACGACGCGAAGTCGTGGTGGATGTCCTGGCCGCTGGACCAGGTGCTGCACCAGGAGGGGCTGCGCCTGGCGGGGATGCGGGTGCTGGAGGGCTTCGGCTCGGACCACTATCCGGTGGAGGCGGACCTGTGCCTGGAACCCGCCGGACGCCCGGCGCCGGTGCTGCGCGAGGACGACCTCGCGGAGGCGGAGCGCTCGATGGAGGCCGCCCGCGCCGAGCCCGGGAAGGGCTGAGAGGCGCGGGCGACGGGGCCCGGTCCGCCGCGCGGGACGCGGCGAGAAATCGGTTCGCCGCGCCGGACGCGGCGAGGCCCGGTTCGCCGCGCGGCGTGCGCCGCGCGGCGGGGGTCGCTCGGCCGCGCAGAGCGCGGCGGGGGGGTCACTCGGCCGCGCGGGGGGGCGCGGAGGCGGGCTCCTCGAAGAGGTTCAGGCTGCGCTGGGCGGGGGCGGGCGCGGGGGCCGCGCCGGTCCACAGCAGGTCGGCGGGGGCGATGCGCCCGGCCTCGCGCTTCAGGCGCAGCCCCTCGCGCGCGTCCCTCGACCAGGCCAGCGCCCGCGACAGGCCCGCGCCGATCCACACCCGCGCGGCGAGCGCCGAGGGCGTGACCACCAGCGTCAGCACCGTGGCCGAGCCCAGTCCGAAGACCACCGCGGTCGAGAGCTGCTTCCACCACAGGGCCGAGGGCGCGTCGATCGTGTAGCCGCCGCCGAAGAAGTCGACCGAGATGCCGAACATCATCGGCGCGAGGCCGGCCATGGTGGTGATCGTGGTCAGCAGCACGGGGCGGATGCGCGCCTCGGCCGTGCGCACGATCGCCTCGAGCTCCGGCATCTCGCGCCGGAATTCCTGGAAAGTGTCGATCAGCACGATGTTGTTGTTCACCACGATGCCGGCGAGCGCGACGATGCCGGTGCCGGTCATGATGATCGAGAAGGGCTGTTGCATGATCACCATGCCCACCAGCACGCCCGCCACCGACATCACCACCGCCGAGAGCACCAGGGTGGAGTTGTAGAGCGAGTTGAACTGCGCGAGCAGGATCACGAACATCAGCCCCAGCGCGCCGGCGAAGGCCTTCATCAGGAAGTCCTGGGATTCGGCCTGCTCCTCCTGGTCGCCGGTGAAGGACCAATCGACGGTGGCGGGGAAGGGGTTCTCGGCCTCGATCCACTGCGCGATCTCGGCGGTCTTCTCGTTGGCGTTCACCCCCTCCTGCACGTCGGCCTTCACGTCGAAGAAGCGCGTGCCGTTGAAGCGGTTGATCTCGCCCAGCTTGGGCGAGGGCTCGCGATCGACGAAGTTCTCCAGCGGCACCAGGCCCGCGGTGGTGCGGATGCGCATGGTGTCGAGGGTGGAGATCACGCGGTCCTTTTCGGGGTAGCGCACGCGGATCTCGATCTCCTCGTCGGAGTCGTCGGGGCGCATGGTGTCGAGCAGGATGCCCCGTGTGATGAGGGAGACCATCGGGCCGATCTGGCTGACGTCGGCGCCGAAGCGGCCGGCCTGGGCCACGTCGACGTCGAGCTCCCAGTCGATGCCGGGCAGGGGGCGGGTGTCCTCGATCTCGGCGAGGCCGCCCATCTGCTCGAAATGCGCCCGCGCCGTCGCGGCGGCGTCGAGCAGGTCCTGCCAGTCGTCGCCCTGCAGGCGCAGCTGCACGGGCTTGCCCTGCTGGGGGCCTTCCTGGGCCTGGGCGACCTCGGAGATCACGCCGGGATAGGCCTCGATCTTCTTCTCGATGACGGCCAGCACCTCGTCCCCCGGCGGGCGAGTGCCCCAGGGCGCGAGCTCGAGCTGGATGCGCCCGACGGCGTCCTTGGGGGCGTTGCCGCCGCGGTCGTTCAGGCCGCCGTCGCCGGCGAAGGCGAAGACCGACTGCACGCCCTCGACGTCGAGCACGATGTCCTCGACCGCCTGCAGCAGGCGGTCGCGCTCGGACAGCGAGAGGTTGCCGCGGGCGCGCACGTAGATCACGGCGCGCTCGGGCTCGGTCTTCACGAAGAACTCGGTGCCGAGCTGGTTGGCGGGATACCACACGCCCATGATGAAAAAGACCGCGGCCAGCGTCGAGCCGATGGCCACGAACGGCATCACCGGGTTGCCGGTGAGGAAGCGGATCACCCGGCCGAACGGCGTGCGGCGGTAGCCCGCGCGCGCGGGGGGCGGCAGGCCATGCTCGCGGAAGGAGCCGGCGACGGCCGAGAGCTCCAGCCAGAAGAGGATCAGCAGGACCGCGGCGAGGATGCGGCCGGGCGTGTCCGGCGCCTCGATCATCATCAGCGCCGCGCCGGCGGTCAGCGCGGCCATGATCGCGAAGCGGATCGCGCGGACGCCCCGCGACCAGCGCGCCTGCATGGCGGCCGAGCGGCGGTCGAGCGTGCGCGACAGCCGCCCCGCGACGCCGCCCACCACGGGCAGGTAGATCAGGGCCACGACCAGCGAGGCGGAGAGCACGAAGATCAGCGTGACCGGCAGGTTGCCCATGAACTCGCCCGGGATGCCCGGCCAGAACAGCATCGGCAGGAAGGCGCAGAGCGTCGTCGCGGTCGAGGAGACGATGGGCCAGAACATGCGCTTGGCCGCCTCGGTGTAGGCGCGCATCGGCCCCTCGCCGTCCTGGATGCGCTGGTCGGCGTATTCCACGACCACGATGGCGCCGTCGACCAGCATGCCCACGGCGAGGATCAGGCCGAACATGACGATGTTGGTGATCGACATGCCGAACATCGCCAGCAGCGAGAAGCACAGCAGGAACGAGGTGGGGATCGAGAAGCCCACCAGCAGCGCCGAGCGCACGCCGAGCGAGCCCAGCACCACGATCATCACCAGCGCGATGGCGGTCAGGACCGAGCCCTCGAGCTGGCCGACCATGCCCGCGACCTGGGTGGATTCGTCCATCGCGTAGTTGATCGAGACGGCCTCGCGCAGGGGCTCGGGCCACTCGGCGCGGGCGCGGTCGAGCTCGGCCTTCACCGCGTCGACGGTGTCGATCACGGGCATGCCCTTGCGCTTGACGATCTGCAGCGCGACGGTCGGGTGGCCGTTGTAGCGGGCGGTGCCCCTGGCGTCCTCGAAGGTCAGGCGGATGTCGGCGATGTCGCCCATGGTGACGATGCGGTCGCCGTTGACCTTCACCGGCAGGGCGTAGACGTCGGCCGGATCCTCGAACGATCCCGGCAGCTTCACCGAATACTGGCCCGAGCCGCTCTCGACCGCGCCCGCCGCCACGAGGGCGTTGTTGTTCACCACCACCCGGATCAGCTCGGCGCCGGTGACGTCGTAGGCCTCGAGCTTGAGGGGGTCGATCACCACCTCGAGCATCTCCTCGCGGTGGCCGGCGAGGCCGGCCTCCAGCACCTCGGGCAGGCCCTCGAGGCGGGTCTGGAGGTCCTTGGAGACCTTGAGCAGCGTGCGCTCGGGCACGTCGCCGGAGAGGGCGACGACGAGGATGGGGAATTCCGAGAAGTTGAACTCGTCGACCTCGGGCTCCTCGGCGCCGGCGGGGAACTCGACCTTGGCGGTGTCCACGGCCTCGCGCACGGCGGCCATGGTGGCGGTCTTGTCCCAGCCGAACTCGAACTGCAGCAGCAGGCCCGCGTAGCCCTCGGAGGCGAAGGCGGTCATCTTGTCGAGCCCGTCGATGGAGCGCAGCTCCTGCTCCATCGGCTTGACCATCAGCCGCTCGCTGTCCTCGGCGGTGATGCCGGGGAAGGGGGCGGAGATGAAGACCATCGGGATGTCGATGTCCGGCTCGCCCTCCTTGGGCAGGCCGATGTAGGCCATGGCGCCGGCGGCGATGGTCATCGCGATGAAGGCGAAGATCATCCGCGCCCGCGCGGCCGCCCAGTCGATCACGCCGGTCATGCGGAAGTTCCCTGCTGGATCGGGGGTGCGGCGCGCATGGCGCGGGAGGGGCGGGGAGCCGGGATCATGGCGCGGCCTTCCAGTCCTTCCAGGTGACCTCGAGCTCGCGCCCGTCGGCCACGAATTCCTGGCCCACGTAGATCACCCCGACCTCCTCGGGCAGGCCGGTCAGCCAGATGCCGCGCTCGTCCTCGCGCAGGATGCCGGCGCGCAGGAACTTGGCGCGGCCGTCCTCGCCGACGGTGCGCACGCCCAGCACGCCGGCGTCGTTGAGGGTCAGCGCGGCCTGCGGGACCAGGTGGGCGCGGTCGGAGGCGACGGGGATCAGAATCTCGGCCGTCATGCCGTCGCGCACCTCCGCGTCGGGATTGGGGGCCTCGATCTCGACGCGGAAGGTGCGGGTGGTCTCGTCGGCGGAGCGGGAGACGAAGGCGACCTGGCCCGAGATCGTGCGCCCGCCGACGAGGCGGGCGTGGGCGGGCATGCCGGCGCGCAGCAGGTCGACCTCGGATTCGGGCGCGTAGCCCACGATCTCGATCGGGTCGAGGGAGATGATCGTGGCGCAGACGTCGCCGGTGCGCACCAGCGAGCCGATCTCGGCCGAATCCGTCTCCAGCACGCCGGAG
The DNA here is from genome assembly GCF_029223255.1 of Albimonas marina. Classification (GTDB taxonomy): domain Bacteria; phylum Pseudomonadota; class Alphaproteobacteria; order Rhodobacterales; family Rhodobacteraceae; genus Albimonas. Next base: position 412,028 of record NZ_JARHUC010000002.1, on the reverse strand, counting down.
AAGGGGGCGGTGATGGTCAGGCGCTCGATGTCGAGCTGGATGGCGCGGGTCGCGGCGCGCGCGGCCTCGAGCGCGGCGCGCCGGGCCTTGGCGGTGTTCTCGGCGGTCAGGCCGCGCTGGGCGAGGGTGTCGGCGGCCTCGGCGTCGGCCTCGGCCTGGCTGAGCCGCGCCTGCGCCTCGGCGAGCTGCGCTTCGCGCGAGCCGGAGTCGAGCCGGCAGACCGGGTCGCCCGTCTCGACGCGGGCGCCGGCGCGCAGGGGATCGGAGACCACGAGGCCCGCGGTCTCGGCTTTCACCTCCACCAGGCGGTGGGCCTGGGTGCGGCCGCGCAGGACGATGGCGTTGTCGACGTCGCGGGCCTGGCTGCGGAAGGCCACGACCTTGACGGAGGGCGAGGCCTGCTGCCCGGCGGCGACGGAGCCGCCCGCCGGGGCGGCGGCCGGATCGGCGGCGGCGACCTGCTGGCCGCTGGCCGGAACGATCCAGAACCAAAGCCCGACGCAGACGGCCAGCGCCATCAGAACGGGAACCAGTCTCATAAAAGAACCGCCTCGTCTTGCGCCGGCGCGCGCCGGCCCTCGCCCCGCGGCCGGCGCCGCCGGCCATGCTGATCCGCTTCGCGAACGCGAAGCCTGTCGCCGGCCTAGATGGCGCGCACGTAAACTTCGCGCAACCTTGCGCCGCATCCGACAGGCATCTATACGCAAAACCGCGTTCATCCGGTCTCTCTGCGGCGAAAAAAACTCGCCCTGACGCTACGGCCGGACAGGCGCGGACGGGCCCGGACGGGGCTGACGCGACGGCGCCTGCCGTCGGGACGGCCCTCCCGGGCCATGGAATCGACGCCCGCGAAACCACAAGGGATCCGATACGTGGCCGACAGGGACTCCTTCATCGACGAGGTTTCGGAAGAGCTTCGCCGCGACCGGATGCTGACGGCCTGGCGGCGCTGGGGACCGTGGGTGGTGGGCGTGGTGGTGCTGGCCGTGGCCGGCGCCGGCGTGGCCACCTGGCTCGACCAGCAGGAGAACGCCGAGGCCCGCGCCGCCGGCGCCTCGCTGATCGAGGCCGCGAGCATCCCCGACGCGACCGAGCGGGCGGAGGCCTTCGCCAGCCGCGCCGAGACCCTCGATCCCGGGCCCGCGCTGATCGCGCGGCTGACCGAGGCGGGCGCGCTGGTCGAGGCCGGCGACCGCGCCGCCGCGATCGAGGTGCTGGACGCGATCGAGAGCGACGGCGCCGCCGATCCGCTCTACCGCCAGCTCGCCGGCTTCAAGGCCGCGCTCCTGCGCGCCGTCGACCTGACCCCGTCCGAGCGCGCCGACGCGCTGGCCGCCTACGTGCAGGAAGGCGAGCCCTTCCGGATGCTGGCGCTCGAGGCCCGGGCCGCGGCGCTGCTGGAGGCCGGCGACATCGAGGGCGCGCGCGCCGACGTCGAGGCGGTGCTGAACGATCCGATGGTCAGCCCCTCGCTGCGCCAGCGGGTCGGGCAGATGCAGGAACTCCTGGGGGGAGGCGAAGGATGATCCGCCCGGTTCTTCTGACCGCTCTGATGGCCGCGCTGGCGGTCTCGGCCTGTTCCGACGACGAGGATCCGCGCCTGCCGGGCGAGCGGATCCCGATCCGCGCCTCCGCGGACCCGACGCTGCCCACGCCCGAGGCGCGGCCCCTGCCGCCGGTCGCGGCGCAGGCCGACTGGACCCATCGCGGCGGCGGCGCCCAGCGCAGCGGCGGACGGCTGGAGGCCCCGGCCTCGCTGTCGCTGGCCTGGCGCGTGTCGGCCGGCGCCGGCGCGGACGAGCGCATCCCCATGGCGGGCCCGGTGATCGCCGACGGCGCGGTCTTCGTGCGCGACGGCGAGTCGGGGGTCGAGGCCTTCACCACCTCCGGCGCCGCGAAATGGTCGGTGGACCTGACGCCCGAGGGCGAGGACGGCGAAGAGGGCTACGGCGGCGGCGTGGGCTATGCCGACGGCAAGCTCTACGTCACCGACGGCTTCGGCCAGCTGACCGCGCTGGACGCGGCGACCGGGAACGAGCTGTGGCGCGTGCAGGGCACGGCCCCCTACCGCGCCGCCCCCACCGCGCGGGGCGGCATGGTGGTGGCGGTGAACCGCGCCGACGTGGCGACGGGCTACGACGCGGCCACCGGCGAGAAGAAATGGGAGATCGAGACCGGGCTGCCCAACGCGGGCAACCTGGGCGGCGCCTCGCCGGGGCTGGCCACCGACGTGGCGGTGCTGCCCTTCGGCTCGGGCGAGCTGATGCTGGTGCGCACCGGCCCCGGCTTCCGGGTTTGGACGGCGACGCTGGTGTCGCTGGGCCGGACCTCGGGCCTCTCGGCCTTCTCCGACATCACCTCCGACCCGGTGCTGGCGCCGGGGCCGCGGGTGATCGCGGGCAACGCCGGCGGCGCGCTGGCGCTGTTCGACGGGCGCAACGGGCGCCGGGTGTGGCAGCGGGACTTCGGCTCGCTGACCCCGGTGTGGGCGGCGGGCGACACGCTCTACGCCGTCACCACCCAGCCCGCCGTGGTGCGCCTGGACATGGAGACCGGCCGCACCCTGTGGCGCGCCCCGCTTGAGGCGCGCGAGGATCCCGACGACGCCACCACCGCCATCGTCTACGGCGGGCCGGTGCTGGCGGGCGACCGGGTGCTGATCACCTCCTCCGACGGGCGGCTGATGAGCTTCGACGCGCAGACCGGCGCGCCGGGGCAGGTCGTCGAGATGCCCGGGGGATCGCGCACGGGCCCGGCGGTGGCCGGGGGAACCGTGTATGTTCTGACCGACGAGGGCGACCTGCTCGCCTATCGCTGAGGCCCTTCCGGAACGGACCGGGCCGGACTTCTTTTGGGACCGGCCGGGATGGCCGGGATGGTGACGCGGTGTTCAAGCTCGCGATCGTCGGGCGGCCCAACGTGGGCAAGTCGACGCTGTTCAACCGCCTGGTGGGCAAACGCCTGGCGCTGGTCGACGACCAGCCCGGCGTGACGCGCGACCTGCGCGAGGCCGAGGCGCGGCTGGGCGACCTCCAGTTCGTGGTGATCGACACCGCCGGGCTCGAGGAGGCGGACGCCGAGTCGCTCCCCGGCCGGATGCGCGCGCTGACCGAGCGCGCGGTCGACATGGCCGACGCCTCGCTGTTCCTGGTCGACGCCCGAGCCGGCCTGCTGCCCCAGGACGCGACCTTCGCCGAGATCCTGCGCCGCAAGGGCGCGCGCGTCCTGCTGGGCGTGAACAAGGCCGAGGGCCGCCAGGGCGCGGACGCGGCCATGGAGGCCTGGAGCCTGGGCTTCGGCCAGCCGATCCCGCTGTCGGCCGAGCATGGCGAGGGCATGGGCGATCTCTACACCGCGCTGCAGACCGCGATGCAGGAGGTCGAGGCCGAGCGCGCCGCCGAGGCGGTGGACCTGCCCCAGGACCTGGGCGAGGAGGACGACTTCGACGACGAGCTCGAGGAGATCGAGCCCGGCGCGCCGGAGAAGCCGATCCAGATCGCCGTGGTCGGCCGCCCCAACGCCGGCAAGTCCACGCTGATCAACAAGATCCTGGGCGAGGACCGCCTGCTGACCGGCCCCGAGGCCGGCATCACCCGCGACGCGATCTCGGTCGAGATCGACTGGGCGGGGACCCGGATGCGGATCTTCGACACCGCGGGCATGCGCAAGAAGGCGCGCATTCAGGAGAAGCTGGAGAAGATGTCCGTCTCCGACGGCCTGCGCGCGGTGAAGTTCGCCGAGGTCGTGGTGGTGCTGGTCGACGCCGACAAGCCCTTCGAGACCCAGGACCTGCGCATCGCCGACCTCGCCGAGCGCGAGGGCCGCGCGGTGGTGGTCGGCGTCAACAAGTGGGACCTGGTCGAGGACCGCCAGGGCGCGCTGAAGCTGCTGACCGACGAGTTCCACCGCCTGATGCCCCAGCTCAAGGGCGCGCCGGTGGTGCCCGTCTCGGCCCTGTCGGGCGAGGGAGTGGAGCGGCTCAGGACCGCGATCCTCAAGGCGCGCGGCAAGTGGGAGATGCGGATCTCCACCGCCAAGCTCAACCAGTGGCTGGGCGAGATGACCTCCTCCCACCCGCCGCCGGCGCCGGGGGGGCGGCGGATCAAGCTGCGCTACATGACCCAGGCCAAGACCCGGCCGCCGACCTTCATCGCCTTCTGCTCGCGCCCCGAGGAGCTGCCCGACAGCTACAAGCGCTTCCTGGTCAACGGGCTGCGCAAGCATTTCGGGATGGAAGGCACGCCCATCCGCCTGAACTGGCGCAAGGGCGAGAACCCCTACGAGGGGAAGCGCAAGAAGCGCTGAGCCGGGGAAAGGGGCGGTCTACGGGCGCCCTGCGGGCGGGCTTGGGCCTCTGGGGTCGGGCGAGCCTTTTTTGCAGAGGGCGGGAGCCTCCGGCGGGCTCCTGACTCACCAAAGAACAGGGGCCGCGCCTGTCCTTCGGATCCGTCTCTCGCTGACGATGCCTGAGCGACTCGCCCGCCGGGGTCAAGGACAAGCCCCGCCAAGAGGCGGGGTCGCTTCGCGATCCTGGACCCCGGCGGGCGAGTCGCTCTTTTCGGCATCAGCGAGAGACGGCTCCGAAGAACAGGCGCTTTGCGAGGACCTCCGCGCGTTGCGCCGGGCGCCTGGTCCGCGGGCCGGGAGATGGGGGCCGCGGGAGCCGACGCGGGGGGCGCCGCGGGCGCGGCGGCGGCGGGCGCGACGGGGGACGCGGCGCTTGCGTGCGGGAGGCGCGCGGGCGAGGCTGGGGCGAACCATCACGGGAGGAACGACGATGGAGCTGTTTCCCGCAGGCCGGCCGGCGGCGCGCGCCAATCCCGACTATTTCACCGGCGAGGTCTGGCAGGAGCCGATCAACAGCGCCCCCGCGCCGGCGCGGGTCGCCGCGATCCGGGTGACCTTCCTGCCGGGCGCGCGCACCAACTGGCACACCCATCCCTTCGGGCAGACGCTGTTCGTGGTCTCGGGCTTCGGGCGGGTGGGCACGCGCGGCGGGCCGGTCCGCATCATCCGTCCCGGCGACGCGATCTGGTTCGCGCCGGGCGAGGAGCACTGGCACGGCGCCGCCCCCGACAGCCCCATGGCCCATATCGCCATGCAGGAGAAGGACGACGGGCGCACCGCCGACTGGCTGGAACCCGTGGCCGACGCCGACTATCTCAGGACGCCCGAATAGGCGGGGCCGCGGCGCCGGGCGGGCGCCCGCGCCCCCGCCCGAGCGCGTTGCCGGAGCCCTCGCCGATGTCCTCTCCTCCCCCTGCGCCTGCCTCCGCGTCCTGCGCGGACCGCCGGTGAGCGGTCTGCGCGCGCCCGCGCCGCTCGCCGGGGCCAATCTCGCGCTGCTGGTCCTGTTTCCGCTGGCCTGGGCGGCGCCGCTGGTCGAGGCGCGGCTGATCCCCTTCCTCGACGGGGACCGGATCTCGATCCTCTCGGGCGTGGCGGCGCTGTGGGAGGACGAGCCGGGGCTGGCGGCGCTGGTGGCGCTGTTCGGGATCGCGCTGCCCTACGCCAAGACCCTGGCGCTGGCGGCGGTGCATTTCGGGCGGCTCGGCGTGCGCTGGATGCCGGCGCTGGAGGTGCTGGGGAAGCTGTCGATGGCCGACGTGTTCCTGGTGGCGCTGGGGGTGATCGTGGCCAAGGGCGTGGGGCTGGGGCGGGTCGAGACCGCCTGGGGCCTGCCGCTCTTCGCGGGCTGCGTGCTGGCCTCGCTCGCGATCTCGCTGGCGACGCCGCGACGGACGACGAAAGGGGAGCGATGACGGCGGAGCTCGGGCAATGGGTCGGCGCGGCGCTGGTGGGGCTGCTGATCGCCACCACGCTGCGCAGCGTCTGGCGCGCACTGAACGAGACCGGCGCGACGCGGGCGCGCCATGGGGCCGCGGCGCTCGGCGCCGCCATCGCCTTCGCCGGCGGGCGCGCGGGCCTGCCGGCGGCGCTGCTGGTGGGGGCGGCGCTGCTGCTGGTCGCGGCCCTGCGCCTGGCCTTCGCCGCCCGCGGCTGGGACCGCCGGGCGGCGATCGTGCAGACCCTCGGCAGCCTCCTGCTGCTGGCGGGGCTTTTCTTGGCGCGCTGATCGGCGCAGAACCCCGTCATGGCCCGAAACGCCCCCATCTTCGTCTGCGCCGAATGCGGCGCCGTGCATGCCCGCTGGGCCGGCCGCTGCGATTCCTGCGGCGCCTGGAACGCGGTCCACGAGGAGGCGGGCGTCGCCGCCTCCCTGCCCAAGTCCGTCGGCGTCGCCCATGGCAAGGGCCGGGCGGCGACGCTCGTCTCGCTGGAGGGGGAGGAGCCGGCGCCCCCGCGCCTGTCCGCCGCGGTCGAGGAGCTGGACCGCGTGCTGGGCGGCGGGCTGGTGCCGGCCTCGGCCGTGCTGGTGGGGGGCGATCCGGGGATCGGCAAGTCGACCCTGCTGCTGCAGGCCGCCGCGGCCTTCGCGCGGCAGGGGGCCAAATGCGTCTACGTCTCGGGCGAGGAGGCGACGGCGCAGATCCGCATGCGCGCCTCCCGGCTGGGCCTGCAGAACGCGCCGGTGTCGCTGTCGGCCGAGACCGACCTGAACGCGATCCTCGCGATGCTGGAGGCCGAGAAGCCCGCGGTGGTGGTGGTCGATTCGATCCAGACCATGTGGCTCGATTCGGTCGACAGCGCGCCGGGCTCCGTCTCCCAGGTGCGGGCGGCGGCCCATGCGCTGACCGCCTTCGCCAAGCGCCGCGGCGCGGCGGTGATCCTGGTGGGCCACGTCACCAAGGAGGGGCAGATCGCCGGGCCCCGCGTGGTCGAGCACATGGTCGACACGGTGCTCTATTTCGAAGGCGAGCGGGGCCACCCGTTCCGCATCCTGCGCGCGGTGAAGAACCGCTTCGGCCCGGCGGCCGAGATCGGCGTCTTCGAGATGACCGGCAAGGGGCTGGCGCAGGTGGGCAACCCCTCGGCCCTGTTCCTGTCCGAGCGGGGGCGCGAGGTGCCCGGCGCCGCGGTCTTCGCAGGCGTCGAGGGCACGCGCCCGGTGCTGGTCGAGATCCAGGCGCTGGTCGCGCCCTCGCCTCCCGGCTCCCCGCGCCGGGCGGTGGTGGGCTGGGACAGTTCGCGGCTGGCCATGATCCTCGCGGTGCTGGAGGCGCGCTGCGGCGTGGCGCTGTCGGGCAACGACATCTATCTCAACGTCGCGGGCGGCCTGCGGGTGGGGGAGCCGGCGGCCGACCTGGCCGTCGCCGCGGCGCTGCTGTCGGCGGCGGGGGGCGATCCCTTGCCGGCCGAGGCGGTGTTTTTCGGCGAGATCAGCCTATCTGGAGCCGTGCGCCCCGCCCCCCAGGCGGACACCCGCCTGCGGGAGGCCGCGCGGCTCGGCTTCAACGTCGCGTTCGCGCCTTCGCAGGTGAAGCCGGGGGCGAATTCTGGCATGACGGTCCGACGAATCGAGCATCTGTCGGCCCTTGCGGAGATGGCGCTCGGAGTGGACGGCCCCGCGGCGGGGTCCGGAAAAGATCGAACCGGAACGGGGCGAGGGGACGAGCGGGCATGAGCTTCACGATCGTGGACGGCGTGGTCCTGGCGGTGTTGGCGCTGTCGGGAATCCTGGCCTGGTCGCGCGGGTTGACGCGCGAGGCGCTGGCCATCGCCGGTTGGGTCGTGGCGGCGATCGTCGCGCTCTACGCCGCCCCCTTCCTCGAGCCGCTGCTGCAGGAGATCCCGGTGGCGGGCGAGATCCTCGCCGGCGCCTGCACCCTGTCGAAGCTGGCGGCCTTCTCGGTCGCCTTCGCCATCGTGCTGATCCTGCTGTCGATCTTCACGCCGCTGTTCTCCTCGGCCGTGCAGGACAGCATCCTGGGGCCGGTGGACAAGGCGCTCGGCTTCGTCTTCGGCGTGGCGCGGGGCGTGCTGCTCGTGGCGGTGGTCTACATCGTCTACGACCAGGTGGTGCCGCCCGCGGACCGGCTGGCGATGGTCGACCAGTCGCGCTCGGTCGCGATGATCTCCGAGGCCGCGACCCTGATCTCCGAGCGGCTGCCCACCACGCTGCCCGACTGGGCGATCGCCCCGATCAACGGCCTGATGAACGAGTGCGGCGGCGTGCCGGCGCTGTCGGGCACGAACCAGGCCTGAGGGCCGGGCGCGGCGGGGCCGGGCGGGGTCCCGGGGGCGTGACCGCGCGCCTCTCGCATCCCCGCGCGGCTTGCGCTACATGACGCCCCGATGACACGCGGCGCGATGACAAGCGCAGCCGGGCCGCGTATACAGACCTCTGCGACCCCCCTGGACCATGGGAGCCATCGCCAGATGCCCGAGACCCGTCTCGCGCCGCTCGCCAGCCCCTTCGAAGACCGCGACGGCGACAAGCTGCGCGAGGAGTGCGGCCTGTTCGGCGTCTTCGGCCTCGCCGACGCGGCCAACTTCGTCGCCCTCGGCCTGCATGCGCTTCAGCATCGCGGGCAGGAGGCGGGGGGCATCGTCACCCACGACGCGACGAGCGGCTTCCACTCATCGAAGAAGCTCGGCTACGTGCGCGACAACTTCACCACGCCCGAGAGCATGGCGGAGCTGCCCGGCCGCATCGGCATCGGCCACGTGCGGTACTCGACCGCGGGCGGCAAGGGCGCGACGGCGCTGCGCGACGTGCAGCCGTTCCTCGCCGACCTCGCCATGGGCTCGATGGCGCTGGCGCACAACGGCAACCTGACCAACGCGCTGTCGATCCGCCGCGAGCTGATCGAGCGCGGGTCGGTGTTCAACTCCTCCTCCGACACCGAGGCGGTCGTGCACCTGATGGCCCGCGGCTTCCACCGCACCATCGCCGACCGCATGAAGGAGGCGCTGCGCCGGGTCGAGGGGGCGTTCTCGATCCTGTGCATCACCGACCACCAGCTGATCGGCTGCCGCGACCCGCTGGGCGTGCGCCCGCTGGTGCTGGGCCGGCTGGGCGAGGGCTGGATGCTGGCGTCCGAGACCTGCGCGCTCGACATCGTGGGCGCGGAGTTCGTGCGCGAGGTGCTGCCGGGCGAGATGGTGATCATCGACGACCGCGGCGTGCATTCCTCGGCCCCGTTCGAGACGCAGAAGCCCCGGTTCTGCATCTTCGAGCATGTCTATTTCTCCCGCCCCGACAGCGTGATCGGCGGGCGCTCGGTCTACGAGAGCCGCCGCCAGATCGGGGTGGAGCTGGCGCGCGAGGCTCCGGTGGAGGCCGACATCGTCTGCGCGGTGCCCGACTCGGGCACGCCGGCGGCCATCGGCTATTCCCAGGAATCGGGGATCCCCTTCGCCATGGGGATCATCCGCAACCAGTACGTCGGCCGCACCTTCATCGAGCCGACCGAGCAGATCCGCAACATGGGCGTGCGGCTGAAGCTGAACGTCAACCGCGCCCTGGTGCGCGGCAAGCGGGTGGTGCTGGTCGACGACTCGGTGGTGCGGGGCACGACCTCGTTGAAGATCAAGGAGATGATCCTCGACGCCGGCGCCAAGGAGGTGCACTTCCGCATCGCCTCGCCGCCCACCGCCTGGCCCTGCTTCTACGGCGTCGACACGCCCGACAAGGAGAAGCTCCTCGCCTCGCACATGACCGAGTACGAGATGCGTGACCACATCGGCGTGGACAGCCTGCGGTTCATCTCGCTCGACGGGCTCTACCGTGCCGTCGGCGAGGGCGAGGGGCGCGATCCCTCGATGCCGCAGTACTGCGACGCCTGCTTCTCGGGCGAGTACCCCATCCAGCCCTCCGACATGATCGAGAGCGGCAAGATCTCCCTCAAAGCCGCCGAGTAGTTTGATGACCGATCTGAAGGGCAGGGCGGCGCTGGTCACCGGCGCCAGCCGCGGGCTTGGGCGCGCGTTCGCCGAGATGCTGGGCGCCCGCGGGGCCGAGGTGATCGCCATCGCGCGCACCGTCGGCGGGCTCGAGGAGCTGGACGACGCGATCCGCGCCGCCGGCGGGCCGCAGGCGACGCTGGTGCCGCTCGACATCACCGACGACCCCGCGATCGAGCGGCTGGGCGCGGCGATCCACGGGCGCTGGGGCAAGCTGGACCTGTGGGTCCACGCCGCCGTCAACGACCCGCCGCTGGCCCCGGCCGAGCATGCGACGGACAAGGACTGGGACAAGGCGATGGCGGTGAACGCCCGCGCCACCCAGCGGCTGATCCGCAGCCTCGACCCGCTCCTGCGTCTCGCCCCCGGCGGCGGGCGCGCGGTGTTCTTCGACGATCTGCACAACACCGGCCCCTTCCACGGGACCTACGCGGCCTCGAAGGCCGCCGCCCGCGCGATCACCACGGCCTGGGAGGTGGAGACGACCCGCTTCCCCGTGGAGATCCTTCACCTCGCCCCCCCGCCGATGCCCAGCGCGCTGCGCGCCCGGTTCCGGCCGGGAGAGGACCGCGCGAAGCTGACGCCCGCGCGCGAGGTGGCGGCGGAGCTGCTGCCGGCGGTGCTGGGAGCGGCCTGAGCGGATCCGGCCTGCCGACGCAGGCCGGATGTCCCCTCCGAAAACGGCAAGACGCGGCGCCCCCGGCGACGGCCGGGCGGCGCGTTCGTCAATGGCGCGGGATGACGTCCGCCACGCGGCGGGCGACCTGGGCGGCGGCGTCCACCGACAGGTGGTCGTCGTCGGAGAACTGTTGGCGTCCGTCGCGCCGGCTGGGGCAGACCGCCGCGTCGCACAGCACCTCCATGGGATCGATCAACACCGCCAGCCCGTCGTCCGCGTAGGACTGGAGCGCCGCTCGGGCGACGGCGACGCGCGCCTCTTCCGCCTCGCGTGGATGGTCGAGGACCAGGTCCGCGCCGAAATGGCTCTGCACCCAGGCGGCGTTGAGCGCGTTCACCCCGGCCTCGGGCACGGGGCCGACCAGCACCACGCGCCGGCCTTGATCGCGCAGGAACTCCAGCAGCCCGCGAAGCGCCTCGCGGCGCTCGTCCAGCGTCTCCGGCGCCGCGCCCGGTTGCCGGGTCGGGGCGGGCTCGTGGAAGACGTTCGTCCACCGGGCGGCGAGGATGACGGTCTCGAGCTGCGGATTCGCTTCGACGATGCTTCGGACCTTCTGCGTGAGGTCGGCGCAGCGCGGGTTCGCCACCGGCCGGTAGCCGGGGACCGGCGCGCAGGCCCCGTTCACCGCCGCGACGCCGCCGTAGGGGAGATCCGCGCGGATCGCCTGGAAACCGTGGGTCATTTTGCCGGCGTGGCTGTCGCCCCAGATCAGGACGCTGGCCGGGCGGTCCGGCTCGCCCCAGGGGCAGAGGTCGTCGATCGAGCGGGCCTGAGGCAGCGCGCGGATGCAGGGCAGGAAGCTGCGGCCGAAGCTGCGCATCTCGTCGGTGCGCTCCGACTGATAGGCGACCGGCACGCGCTGCGGGGCCCCGTTCTGAACGAAGGCCCAGGTCCAGCCGCCGATCAGCGCCAGGCTGGCGGCGACGACTCCCGCGTAGAAGCGGCCGGCGGGGATCCGCTTGTTCCGGAACGGCGTCTCGATGAAACGGTAGCTCAGCCACGACAGCGCCAGGATCGCCAGCACGACGATCGGCGCGGCGCGCGCCGGCAGATGCTGCTCGCCGTAGAAATGACGTGCGAAGACGATCACGGGCCAGTGGAACAGGTAGAACGAGTAGGAGATGTCGCCCAGCACCCGCATCGGCGCGACGCCGAGCATCCGATGCACCGCGCCCTTCGCGGAGATTCCGCTGTAGAGGACCAGCACGCAGCCCACGGTCGGCAGCAGGGCCGCCACGTCGGGGAAGGGGGTCGCGCCGTCGAAGGCGACGAAGGCCGCCAGGATCATCGCGAGGCCCAGAAGGCCCGCGCCCTCCACCACCGGCCCGCGCGACGACGCGCGCCCGGCGAGAACATGCGCAAGGCCGCCCATCAGGAATTCCCAGGCGCGGGTCGGCAGCATGTAGAAGGCGTAGTTCTCGCCGATGCTCGCCGCGAACACCGCGACGTTGAGCGCGAACGACGCGGCCAGCGCCGCGGCGATCCAGACCGGCCAGCGGCGCGTGCGGCGCAGCGCAAAGACGAAGAACGGCATGAGAAAGTAGAACTGCTCTTCGACCGCGAGGCTCCAGGTGTGGAGCAGGTAGTTGTACGCGCTGGACGGCGAAAAATAGTCGATGTTCTGCGCGAACTTGAAGTTCGCGACATAGCCCAGGACATAGGCGCTCGTCGTCGCGAACTGCTCGAAGGCGTCGGGCAGCAGCGACAGCGTCGCGAGCCCGAAGCTGAACGCCAGCATCGCCAGCAGCGCCGGAAGCAGCCGGCGCAGGCGCCGGTCCCAGAAGGACAGGAACAGCCCTTCGCTCGCCGTCTTCAGCAGGACCCCGGTGATGAGATAGCCCGAGATCACCATGAACACGTCGACGCCGATGAAGCCGCCGGCGGCCCAGGCGAAATCGAGGTGGAAAAGCAGGATCAACAGGACGGACAGGGCGCGCAGACCCTGGATGTCGTCGCGGAACCTCAGGCCCTGAGGCGCGCTGCTGGTCATGAGGCTCCGGCCCCCCTTCGAGTCGCCCGCAGGTCGTCCCGGCGACGACCCTTCACGCGGACAGTGGCGGGCTCGATCGCGGGGAGGGGCCGGGGGCCCGCCTCCCGCGACCGAGGCGACGTCAGCGGATCGCGGCGATGGGCCCCTCGGCCTTGCCGTGGATGAACTGGTCGACGTAGGGGTCGTCGGTCCGGTCCATTTCCTCGACGTCGCCCTGCCAGCGGATCTTGCCCTCGTGGATCATCGCGACGCGGTCGGCGATGGCGCGCACCGAGGTCATGTCGTGGGTGATGGTCATCGCGGTCGCGCCGATCTCGACCACCAGCTCGCGGATCAGGTCGTTGATCACGCCGGACATGATCGGGTCGAGGCCGGTGGTCGGCTCGTCGAAGAAGATGATCTCGGGGTTGGTGGCGATGGCGCGGGCGAGGCCCACGCGCTTCTGCATCCCGCCCGACAGCTCGGCGGGGAAGAGGTCGGCGGTCTCGGGGGTCAGGCCCACGCGGCGCAGCTTCTCGATCGCGACCTCGCGCGCCTGGGCCTTGGGCAGGCGGCCGGAGCCGTGGCGCATGCGGAAGACGACGTTCTCCCACACGGTCATCGAATCGAACAGCGCGCCGCCCTGGAACAGCATCCCGAAGCGGCTGAGCAGCGCCTCGCGGTTGCGGCGGGTGGCGGGCTCGCCGCCGATCTCGATGGTTCCGGCGTCGGGGTGGATGATGCCCAGCACGCATTTCAGCATCACCGACTTGCCGGTGCCCGAGCCGCCGATGATCACCAGGCTCTCGCCCTTCGCCACCGCGAGGTCGACGCCGCGCAGCACCTTCTTGGGGCCGAAGGCCTTCTCGACCCCCGACATGCGGATCATGGGCGTGTCGGTCATGCGGGGAACAGCGCCTCGGTCAGGATGTAGTTGGCGGCCAGGATCAGGATCGAGGCCGAGACCACCGCGTTGGTGGTGGCCTTGCCCACGCCCTGCGCGCCGCGCCCGGAGTTGTAGCCCTGGAAGCAGCCCATCAGCGCGATGATGAAGCCGAAGACCGCCGCCTTGATCAGGCCCGAGCCGACGTCGTCGTTGGTCAGGTAGGTCCAGGTGGAGTTGATGTAGGTCGACGGGTTGAAGCCCAGCCGGCCCACGCCCACCGCGAAGCCGCCCATGATGCCGATCACGTCGCCGATGAAGGCCAGGCACGGCATCGCCAGGGTCGCGGCCAGCAGGCGCGGGGCCACGAGGTATTTCAGCGGGTTGGTCGAGAGGGTGGTGAGCGCGTCGATCTGCTCGGTCACCCGCATGGTGCCCAGTTCCGCCGCGATCGAGGCCGAGACGCGCCCCGCCACCATCAGGCCGCCGAGCACGGGGCCGAGCTCGCGCACCATGCCGATGGCGACGATGGAGGGGACGACGGACTCGGCGTTGAAGCGGCCGCCGCCGGTGTAGATCTGCAGCGCCAGCGCGCCCCCGGTGAAGAGCGCGGTGAGCCCCACCACCGGCAGCGAGTACCAGCCGATGCGCATCAGCTGGCGGCCGAACTCGACCGGGTACCAGGGCGGGCGGAAGACGTGGCTGACCGAGCGGGAGGCGAACAGGATCAGCGCGCCGGCGCCCGAGCACAGCGACAGCACCGCCGCGCCGATGGCGGCCAGGAAGGCGAGGATCGGGGAGACCAGCGTCATGGGGCGACCTTTCCGGCCGCCGCCCTGCGGCCGCCCGCGTTGTTCCGGCCGCGTCCGCCGCCGCCGGCCTTGCCGGGACCCGCCCGGTTGGGGCCCGCCTTGTTGGGACCGACCCGGTTCGGGCCGACCTTGCCCGGACCCGCCTTGCCCGGACCCGCCTTGCCCGGACCCGCCTTGCCGGGGCCGCCTTTTCCGGGGCCGGCCTTGCCCGCGCCCATCTTGCCCGCGCCCGCCTTGCGGCCGGCGCGCGGCTTGCCGGCGTCGGCGCCCGGGCCGTCGACCGTGGCGGCCTCGGCCCTGCGGCGGGCGGCGGCCTTGCGCTTGCCCCCCCTGGCGGGGCCCGAGGCGTCCTCGGCCGAGGGGAAGGGGACGAAGCCTAGCTTCTTCTCCAGCCACGCCACGTCGCCGGCCGAGCGGCGGCGCACGTCCTCGCGCACCTTGCGGGGCAGGGCGAAGCGGGGGCCGGGCAGGCGGGCGACCGAGGGCATGATCCACGGCGGATGCCGGCGCGCGAAGGTCGGCGAGATCCGCTTGAACAGGGCGTTGCGCAGGTCGAGCAGCTTCGCCGCCCGCCCGCTCATCGAGCTGTTGGTGGCGAGCGAAGCGGGGGTGTCGAGCGCGACGTCCGGCTCGCCGATCGCGTCCATGAAGTCGGCGAGCACGTCGCCGTCCTTCAGCCGGGCGCGGTCGTAGACGCGGATGTCGACGTTCTTGCGGCCGAAGAAGCGGAAATATTTCTGCAGGCGGCGCTTGTAGTCGGGGGTCGGCGGCTCGTCGGTCAGGTCCTGGAGGGTCAGGCCCGCCTTCAGGCGCTGCTGGGTCATCGAGGCGGCGTAGCCCAGCGGCTCGCGCGCGTAGAAGATCACGGTGATCTCCGTGCCCTCGCGGTGGAGGGCCTCGGCCATGGCGCGGACCTCGTTCCAGCGCAGCATGTCGCAGAGCTGCTCGCCCGAGATCACGATCTTGCGCCACTTCGGATCGTCCAGCGCGGCGTTGAGGATCGCGAGGTTCTTGGCCTTGCGCTTCGGGTTCGAGTGGCGGCGCCGCTGGCCGATCATCGGGCCGAGGCGGTCGATGTCGTCCTCGCGCGCGAACAGGAACACCAGCGGCCAGCCGTGGCAGGCGCCGAGGTCGGGATAGCACACCCCGCGCTCGGCCAGGCGCGCGCGGTTGTGGTCCAGCACGTTCTGGATCCAGGTCGTGCCGGTCTTGTGCTGGCCGACATGCAGGTAGATGCGGCGTGCGGGCGCCTCGCTCATGATGCTCGTTTCCCGACCCCGTCGATTCTCGCGACCGGCCGCGCGGCTCCGTCGGCGGGCGGCGCCGGCCCGTCGGCCGAGCCCCCGATATAGACGGCCGCGCGCGGCGGGCCAAGGCCGCGGGACGGGGCGCGGCCCTGCGTCGCCGGGGAGACGGCGGCCGGGGAGGCGGAGGTCAGCCCGCCTCGTCCGGCGCGGGGGGCGTGTAGGGGACGGGCTTGTCGCGCAGGCGGCCGGAGGGGAAGGGCGCGCGTCCCATCAGCCGGCCCAGCCAGACCACGTCCTTGCGCGAGCGGCGGCGCGCCTCGCGCCGCACGTCGCGCCCGATCGTGTAGCCGGGGCCCGAGAGCCGGTCGGCCAGCGCCAGGATCAGGCCCGGCGGGATCTGCATCGCGCGCACCGGCCGCCGCCAGCCCACCACGCGGTTGCGCGCGGCGATCGCCCAGACCGCGGCGCGGGGCATCCGGCGCATCCGGCCGGCCTTGGGCAGGTCCAGCCCCTCGGTCGAGAGGCCCGCGGCGTCGAAGAAATCCTCGACCAGCCCGCCCGCGCGCACGCGGCGGCGGTCGTAGATCCGCAGCTCCAGCGCCTCGCGGCCGAAGTGGCGGATGAACTTCTTGAGATGCTTGCGGAACCCCGGCTGCGGCGGCACGCGCTTGAGCTGGCGCAGGGGCACGCCCTCGCGCAGGCGCAGCTGGGCGGCGGCCTCGGCATGGGCGCCCGGCTCGCGCAGGAAGGCGATCACGCGCACCTCGCCGGCGGCCTTCAGGCGCTCGGCCAGGCGGCCGAGCTCCCCCCAGCGCAGATGCTCGGAGAGCAGGTCGCAGGAGATCACCACGGTCTGCGCCAGCGGATCGGCCAGCGCCTCCTCCAGCGCGCGGTCGGCGGCGGCGACGGCGGCGGGCTCGGCGCCGCGACGGCGGGCGCCCACCATACGATCGAAGCGGGGATCCTTGACCTCGGGCGCGGGCCGGGCCGTGGCGCGGGCCTTGCCGCGGCCCTTGCCCGGCTTGCCGGCCTTGGCCTTGCGGGGGCGGGCGTAGAGGAAGACCAGCGGCCAGCCTTCATGCTCGAACGCGACGGGGCGCACGCCGCGGGCGGCCAGCGCCTCGCGGTTGGCGGCCAGCGCGGACTGGATCGCGTCGGCCTGCGTGAAGGGCAGGCCGATGTGCAGAAGGATCAGGCGTTCGGCCTGGCTCATGTCGGCCGGCTCCCCTCGTGTGGTTCGGTCGGCGGCGCGGTGGGGCGCGGCGAGGCGCCCGCGGCCGCTGGGGCCGGGGCGCGGTCGGCGCGGCGATCCGCGCTCAGGCCTCGGCGCCCCCGACATAGCGGCGGGCGTAGCGCGGGCCAAGAGAGGTCAGGACCTCGTAGCCGGTGGTGCCGATCCCCTTGGCGAGGGCGTCGACCGACTGGTTGGGGCCCAGCACCTCGACCATCGCGCCGGGCGCAGGCTCGGGCAGGTCGGTGAGGTCGACGGTGATCATGTCCATGCTCACCCGCCCGATCAGCGGGACGGCGCGGCCGTCGACGTAGAGGTTCAGGCCCTTGGAGAGGCGGAAGAACCCGTCCGCGTAGCCCAGCCCCAGCACGCCGATGCGCGAGGGGCGGCGCGCGGTCCAGGTCCCGCCGTAGCCCACCGTCTCGCCCGCCGCGATCTCGCGCACCTGCAGGAGGGGGGCGTGGAGGTGGACGACGGTCCGCGCGTCCATGAACGGCTCGCCACCGTAGAGGCCGACGCCGGGCCGGGTGAGGTCGAAGTGGAACTCCGGCCCCAGCAGCACGCCGCCGGTGGCGCCCAGCGACAGGCGGGCGTTGGGGGCGAGGCCGTGCAGGAGCTGCGCGCGCCCGGTGAAGGCGCCGCGCTGGCGGGCGTTCATCGAATGCTCGGGCTCGTCCGCGCAGGCGAGATGCGACATCACCAGCGAGACGTCGAGATCGCGGGGCGGGTCGGCGCGCAGGGCGTCGATCTCGGCGGGCGTGAAGCCCAGCCGGTTGATGCCCGATTCGATGTGCAGGCCGACCTTCGGCGCGGCGGAGGGCGAAAGCTGCGGCAGCGCCGCGCGGAACGCCTCGATCTGGAAGGGCGAGTTCAGGACCGGGATCAGGTCGGCGCCGCGGAAGGCGTCGAGGTCGTCGGGCATGAAGCCGTTGAAGACGTGGATGGGCACGCCCGGACCCAGCGCTTCGCGCAGCTCCGCGCCCTCGGTCGCGTGGGCGACGAAGAAGGTCTTCGCGCCGGCGGCCGCCAGGGCCTTCGCGGCGGGGGCCACGCCCAGCCCGTAGGCGTCGGCCTTGACCACCGCGGCGGCCTCCGCCTTGCCCGAGAGCGCGTCCAGCGCCCGCCAGTTCGCCGCCAGCGCGCCCAGGTCCAGCGTCAGCACGGGCTTCGAGGCGGCGGGCGTCGCGGGCGGCTGGAAGGAGGAGGCGCCGGAGGCGTCGAGAGCGGGGGAGGGCGCGGACCCGAGGGTCCCCGCCGCCATGGAATCAGAAGCCGTCATGCTCAACGTAGCCTTCCGAGCGCGCCAGGTTGCCGAACCGGGTGAACTTGCCCTCGAACGACAGCTCGACGGTGCCGATGGGGCCGTGGCGCTGCTTGCCGATGATGACCTCGGCCTTGCCGCGCACGGATTCCATCACCTCCTGCCACTTCATCGTGGCCTCGACGTCGGTCTCCGAGGGCTTCTCGCGTTCCTTGTAGTACTCCTCGCGGAACACGAACATCACCACGTCGGCATCCTGTTCGATGGAGCCCGATTCCCGAAGGTCCGACAGCTGCGGCCGCTTGTCCTCCCGGCTCTCCACCTGTCGCGACAGCTGGGAGAGGGCGATGACGGGGATGTCGAGCTCCTTGGCGATGGCCTTGAGACCCATCGAGATCTCGGCGATCTCGTTCACGCGGTTGTCGGAGCGGCCGGAGCCGCGGATCAGCTGCAGGTAGTCGATGACCAGCGCGTCGAGCCCGTGGGTGCGCTTCAGCCGCCGCGCCCGCGCCGCCAGCGTGGCGATCGGGATGGACGCCGTGTCGTCGATGTAGAAGGGCATCTTCTCGAGCTCGCGCGCGGCCTCGACGAAGCGGCGGAACTCCTCCTCCTCCATGTCGCCGCGGCGGATCTTCTCGGACGCGATGCGGGATTGTTCGGAGAGAATTCGGGTGGCGAGCTGCTCGGCCGACATCTCGAGGGAGAAGAACCCCACCTTGCCGCCGTTGAGCGTGCCGAAGGTGCCGTCCGGGCGCTCGCCCTCGCGGAAGGCCTTGGCGATGTTGAAGGCGATGTTGGTGGCGAGCGAGGTCTTGCCCATCGAGGGGCGCCCGGCGAGGATCAGGAGGTCCGAGGGGTGCAGGCCGCCCAGCCGCTTGTCGAGGTCGATCAGGCCGGTGGAGATGCCGGCCAGGCCCCCGTCGCGCTGGTAGGCGGCGTTGGCGACCTCGATCGCCTCCGTCGCCGCCTTGAGGAAGCTGACGAAGCCCCCGTCGGAGCGGCCTTTTTCCGCGAGGCCGTAGAGCTGCTGCTCGGCCTGCACGATCTGCTCGGTCGGCTCCAGGTCGACGTCCGCGCGCTGGGCGCGGTCGCGGATCTCGACGCCGATCCGCAT
Organism: Albimonas marina; assembly: GCF_029223255.1. Taxonomy (GTDB): domain Bacteria; phylum Pseudomonadota; class Alphaproteobacteria; order Rhodobacterales; family Rhodobacteraceae; genus Albimonas. Next base: position 393,025 of record NZ_JARHUC010000002.1, on the reverse strand, counting down.
CAGCTCGCGCCGGATGGCGAGGTCGTAGATCGCCTGCGCGTAGTCCTTGGCCGAGTAGATCGAGACCGCGGCGCCGGCGAGGCGGGCGAGGTACTGGGCGCCGCCCAGCTCCTTCAGGCCCTCGTCGTCCTCGAGGAAGGTCTTCAGCGTGACGGCGTTGGCCTGGAAGTTCTTCTGGATGCGCCGCGCTGCGGTTTCGTAGATCCGGGCGTGGACCGGGTCGTAGAAATGCGCGGGCTGAAGCAGGCCCGAGACGCGGTCGTAGACCTCGTTGTTGATCAGGATCGCGCCCAGCAGCGCCTGCTCCGCCTCGATGTTCGAGGGGGGCGCGAGGGGCTCGGGGCCGCCGGGATGGTCGGGTCGCGGCCCCTCGGAATAGGGGCCGTCGTGCGGGGGCCCCTCGGGATAGGGGCCGGGGTCGCCGGGGGGGGGCGAACCGTCATGCATGGTCGGGGGTCTCCCTGCTCGAAGGCCCGGCAGTCTACGCCTGAATGCGGTTATCCCCGGCCTGTGAAGAACGGGGATAGATCGGGATTCCGCGGTTTGCGACGTTCCGGATCGAGGCGTCCGGTTGCACAGGGCGCCGCGGACGACCAATGTACCACGCAGCGCAGGAAAGGCGACCCGCCTCGATGCCGCCCGCCTCAACGCTGGGAGAGAGAGATGACGCTTCGGATCAACGACGCCGCGCCCGATTTCGAGGCCGACACCACCGAGGGCCCGATCAGGTTCCATGACTGGATCGGCGACGGCTGGGCGATCATGTTCAGCCACCCCAAGGACTTCACCCCCGTCTGCACCACCGAGCTGGGCGCGATGGCCGGGCTGATGGACGAGTTCGCCAAGCGCAACACCAAGGTGATCGGCATCTCGGTCGATCCGGTCGAGGCGCATCACCGCTGGAAGACCGACATCGCCACCGCCACCGGCGCCTCGGTCAGCTACCCGATGATCGGGGACCCGGAGCTGAAGGTCGCGAAGCTCTACGGGATGCTGCCCTCCGAGCTCGACGGCACGGCCGAGGGCCGCACGGCCGCCGACAACGCCACCGTGCGCACGGTGTTCGTGATCGGGCCGGACAAGAAGATCAAGATGATGATGGCCTACCCGATGACCACGGGCCGCAACTTCGACGAGCTGCTGCGGGTGATCGATTCCCTGCAGCTGACCGCGGGCCACAAGGTGGCGACGCCGGCGAACTGGAAGAAGGGCGAGGACGTGATCGTGGTCCCCGCCGTCTCGGACGAGGACGCCAAGGCGCAGCACGGCTCCTTCGACGCGAAGCTGCCCTACCTGCGCATGGTCAAGCAGCCGGGCGCCTGAGCGCCTGCGCGCTTGAGCGCCGCCGAACGCGAAGGGCCGCCCGCCGGGCGGCCCTTTTTCGTGGGCAGGGTTTTGCTTGGGGTGGGCGCGCTGCACTGGAGGGGCGCCCCGGGCTCGACCCGGAGCCTCGCGCCGCCCGCGCCGTGGCCTGCCGACGAGCGCCGCGGCGAAGGCTCGGCCGGGCGCCGGGCGTTCGGTTCAGCCCTCCGCCGCCTCCCCCTCCGGGTCCAGCAGGCGGGCGCCGGGGCCGTCGGCGGCGAGGGAATCGTCGGGGTTGCGCAGGGGGCAGCGGCTGACCGAGAGGCAGCCGCAGCCGATGCAGCCCTCCATGTGGTCGCGCAGGCGCGTCAGCCGCTCGATCCGCTCGGTCAGGCCCGCGCGCCAGTTCTCGGCCAGCCGCTCCCAGTCCTCGGCCGAGGCGACCTCGTCATGGGGCAGGGTGGAGAGCTGGGCGCGGATCTCGCGCAGCGGCACGCCGGCGCGCTGCGCCACCCGGATCAGCGCCAGCCGGCGCAGCGAGGCGCGGAAGTAGCGGCGATGGTTCGAGGGCGTGCGCCAGCCCTCGAGCAGGCCCTGCGCCTCGTAGAAATGCAGGGTCGAGATCGGCACCCCGGACCGGGCCGAGAGCTGCCCCACGCTCAACGCTTCGTAGCGGCGCCCCTTGCGGCGCGACGCGGGACCCGTATCGTCCTGCGTCGGATCGTCCGGTTTCATGACCATTCTTGACCTCAACCATAGTCGAGGGCCTAGCTGACCCCGCATCGCCGATCCGTTCAAGGGATGCCTCCATGTCCGCCCCCCATACTCCACGCGCCGGCGCCGCGCTCCACGCCGCGGCGACCGCCTCGGGTGCGCCGCGCGCCCCGGCGGCCCCCACGGCCGCCTCTCCCTACGCGACGGCCTCCACGGCAGCCTCTCCCGACGTGGCGGCCTCCGCGGGCGCGTCTCCCAGAAAGGACGCCGCATGAGCGCACGCGCAGACATCTCCGCCCCGTCCCGGGCCGCGGCGCCGGCCGAGCCGGGGACGGCGACGATGCTGGCCCTGCTGGCGGCCTCGTCGCTGACCATCATGGCCTCGACCGTGATCTCGCCCGGCCTGCCGGGGATGGAGGCGCATTTCGCCGACACGCCCGACGCGGCGATGCTGACGCGCCTCGCGGTGACGCTGCCGGGGCTGCTGGTGGCGATCTTCGCCCCCGTGGCCGGCGCGCTCGCCGACCGGCTGGGGCGGCGGCGGATCCTGATCTCGGCCATGGTGCTCTATGTGCTGTCGGGCATGTCGGGGCTGCTGCTCGACACGCTGCCCGCGATCCTGGTGGGGCGGGCGATGCTGGGGGTGGCGGTGGCGGGGGTGCTGACCTCGGCCTCGGCCATGGCCGGAGACCTGTTCCGGGGCGAGGCGCAGGCCCGCTTCATGGGCCGCCAGGCCTCGGCCATGGGCGCCGCGGGGCTGGTGTTCCTGACCGGCGGCGGCCTGCTGGCCGAGCTGCACTGGCGCGCGCCCTTCGGCCTTTACGGCATCGCGCTGCTGGTGCTGCTCGCGGCCCTCGTGCTGCTGCCCGAGACGCGCAACGCCCAGGCGCGGGCGCAGGCCGCGGCCGAGGACGACGGGGCGCCGGCGCCGTGGGGGACGCTCGCCGTGCTCTACGCGCTGGGGCTGGGCACGATGGTGACGATGTACGTGATGCCCGTGCAGCTGCCCTTCCGCCTGCGGGAGATGGGGCTCGACGCCCCCTCCCAGGCGGGGCTGGCGCTGGGGGTGTTCACGCTGATGTCCTCGGTCTCGGCGCTGGGGGCGGCGCGGCTGCGCGGGCGGATGGGGCCGGGGGGCATGTTCGCCGTCTCGTTCCTGATGCTGGGCGCGGGCTTCGCCTGGGTCTCGCTGTCCTCGGGGCTGGTCTCGATCTGCCTGGGCGGGGCGGTCGCGGGCGCGGCGATGGGGCTGACGATGCCCAACCTCTTCGGCACCGTCGTGGCGCTGGCGCCCGCGCGGATCCGGGGGCGGGCGACGGGGGGCATGACCTCGGCGGTGTTCCTGGGCCAGTTCGTCTCGCCGCTGCTGTCCCAGCCCGCGGCCGAGACCTGGGGCTACGCGGGCGCCTTCCTCGCCGCCGCGGCGCTGACGCCGGCGCTGGCGCTGCTGGCCCTGCTGGCGCGCCGCTCGTTCAGGGCCTAGGGTCCGCGCCGACAACCAGAAACCAGGAGGAAACCCGCCCATGTCCGACGCCAAGCTGGTGCGCACCGAGAGGGAGGGGCGCATCGCGCGCATCGTCATGGACGCGCCGCCGCTGAACGCGCTGACGCTGCCGATGCTGGACCAGATCCTGGCCGCCTACCGCGCCGCCGCGGCCGACGACGCGGTGCGCGCCGTGATCCTGTGCAGCGCGCTGGAGAAGATCTTCTGCGCCGGCCTCGACCTGAAGCTGCTGCGCGAGGAAGGGGCCGAGGGGGTGCGCCGCCTGCTCCAGAAGCTCTACCTCGACATGCTCGACACCCAGCACACGATGGGCAAGCCGACCATCGCCGCCATCTCGGGCGCGGCGCGCGGCGGCGGCATGACGCTGTCGATCACCTGCAACGTGATCGTGGCGGACGAGAGCGCGACCTTCGGCTACCCCGAGCTCGACAACGGGCTGATCCCGGCGATCCACTTCGTGCATCTGCCTCGCGTGATCGGTCGCCACCGGGCGTTCGACCTGCTGTTCACCGGCCGCAGCTTCAAGGCCGAGGAGGCCGAGCGCATGGGCCTGGTGGCGCGCGTCGCCAGGGGCAAGGGCGTAATGGACTGCGCCATGGAGCTGGCCGAGAGCTTCGCCCGCCAGCCCCCGGGCGCCACCCGCATCGCGCACGCCGCCTTCATGCGCGCCCAGGACATGGACTTCCGGCGCGAGGTCGCGGACGTGACCGAGACCTTCATCAACGTCTCCCAGACGCAGGAGACCCAGGACGGCCTGACCGCCTTCGTCGAGAAGCGCACGCCGCCCTGGCGCTGAGCCGCGGCGCCTCCCCGGCCCCCCGCCGTGGGGGCCGGCGAGGCGCATGCGACGGCGCGACCCGCTTGCGCATCCGGCCCCGGTCGCTTTGATCGGACCCCAGGGAGAGGCGCGGCCCGCCTCCCGCCCGCGGGGTCCGACGCCCGCGGACGGCAGGAGCGCCGCGCCGGGGAGCCGGCCACGACCGGCCGAACGAACGACGAGGGCAGGGGTGGACCGAGCCTGCACGACCGCCGCGGGGGCGCGCCCGCGATCCCGCTCCGCCGGGAGGCCGGGCGCGTGAGCGCCGCGCGTCCCGGGGACGCGCGCGGCGATCGCGCCACGCAGGCGGAGGCCGGCTGTTCCGGCGGCGGCATCGGGCCCTCCGACGTCACCGAATCTCGAGACCCCGGCGCCCGCCGGAAGACCCGCCGCGGCCGTCGCCCGCGTTCGCCCGCCGCGATGCGGCTGGCGGCGATCGAGGGGCCGGTCGCGCCGTTCCTGCGCCGCTCGGCCCGGCTGACCGCGGCCGCAGCGCTGCTGTGGCCGGTGCAGGCGGGCGCCCTCGCCTGGGCGGTGGCGGGATGGGTGGAGGCGCGCGCCTCGCTGGAGAACGGCCTGCTGGCCGCGCTCGTCTTCCTCCTCGCCGCCGCGATCCGCGCCGCGCTCGACCACCGCGCCGGCGCGCTCGCCTTCGAGGCCGCGGACCGGGCGCTGGCCGCCGAGCGCGCCCGCCTGGTCGAGGCGGAGAGCCTGAGGGGCGAGGCGGGGGCGCCGCCCGGCGCGCCGGAGGGCGCAGCGAAAGGCGCCTCCGCCGCCGCGTCCGCCGCGATGGCGGCGCAGAAGCTGCCGATGCTCGCGCCCTATCTCACCCGCTACCGTCCCGCTGCGCTGCGCGCGGTGGTGGGGCCGCTGGCGATCCTGGCGGTCGCGCTGCCGATCTCCTGGGCGGTGGGGCTGATCCTGCTGGTGGCGGGGCCGCTGATCCCGGTGTTCATGGCCCTGATCGGCGTCGCCGCGTCCAAGGCCAGCCGGCGGCAGCTGGACGAGATCTCCGACCTCAACGCCCTGCTGATGGAGCGTCTGGCGGCGCTCCCCGACATCCGCCTGCTGGATGCCGGCGCGCGGCTGGAGCGGGACTTCGCCGCCCGCTCGGACGGGCTGCGGGCGCGGACCATGGCGGTGCTGAAGGTGGCGTTCCTGTCCTCGACGGTGCTGGAGCTGTTCGCGGCGCTGGGGATCGCGATAGCGGCGGTCTACGTGGGCTTCTCGCTGCTGGGGCAGATCGGCTTCGGGGCCTGGTCCTCGCCGCTGACGCTGGTCGAGGGGCTGTTCCTGCTGCTGCTCGCGCCCGAGTTCTTCCAGCCGCTGCGGGAGTTCGCGGCCGCCTGGCACGACCGCGCCGCCGCCGTGGCGGTGGCGGGGGAGCTGGCGGAGGCCGAGACCGCCGCCCCCCCGCGCATCCTCGGCCGCGGTGCGCCCTCCGCGCCGCTGCCGGGCCCGGCCGGGATCCGCCTGAGCGGCGTCGTCGCGCGCGGGCGGGCGCTGCCGGACCTGCAGGTCGCGCCGGGGGCCTCGCTTGCGATCACCGGCCCCTCGGGCGCGGGCAAGTCGACGCTGCTGGCGCTGCTCGCGGGGCTGTCGGCCCCGCAGGCGGGGCGGATCGAGGTCGCAGGGCGCGCGCTGGACGACGAGAGCGCGGATGCCTGGCGCGCCCGCCTCGCCTGGATCCCCCAGACCCCGCATTTCCCCGACGCGCCGCTGCGCGACGTGCTGGATCCGCGCGGGACCGCCGACCTCGACGCCGCCCTCGAGGCCGCGGGCGCCGCCGCGGTCGTCGCCGCGCTGCCCGAGGGGCTGGAGACGCGGCTGGGCGAGCGGGGCGCCGGCGTGTCGGGCGGGGAGGCGCGGCGGCTGATGGTGGCGCGCGCGCTGGCCGCGCGGCCCGACGTGCTGCTGGCCGACGAGCCGACCGCCGACCTCGATCCCGCCACCGCCGCGGCGGTGATCGCGGGCCTGCGCCTGCTGGCGGCGCGGGGAACCACGGTGATCGCGGCGACCCACGATCCGGCGGTAGTGGCGGCGCTGGGGGCGGAGCTGACCCTCGCCCCCGCCGCGCCTGCGCCTGATGCCGAGGCCGACGCTCTGGCCGGAGAGGGCGGGGCATGAGGCCGCTGCTCGCCGCCCTGCGCCTCCTGTGGCGCGGCCAGCGGGGGCCGCTGCTGCTGGGGCTGGCGCTGTCGGTCTGCGTGCTGGCGATGGGCGGGGCGCTGCTGGGCCTGTCGGGCTGGTTCGTCACCGCGGCCGGCGCGGCGGGCCTGGCGGGGGCCGGGCTCGTCTTCGACGTCTTCCGCCCCGCGGCCGGGGTGCGCTTCCTGGCGCTGGGGCGCACGGCCGCGCGCTATGGCGAGCGGCTGGCGACCCATGACGCCACCCTGCGCGCGCTGGCGGGGCTGCGGGTGGACCTGCTGCGCCGGCAGGCCGCGGCGTCGTGGTCCGCGCTGGGGCGGCTGCGGGGGGAGGCGGCGCTGACCCGGATCACGGCGGACGTGGACGCGCTCGACGGGCTCTACCTGCGCCTCGCGCTGCCGCTGGCGGCGGGGGGGCTGACGCTGGCGCTGGCCTTCGCGCTGCTCGCCTGGCTGGTGGATCCGGGGGCGGCGGCGCTGATCTGCCTGGGGCTCGGCGCGGGGGGCGCCGTGGCGCTGGCGCGGGCGGGGCGGGCGGCCTTCGCCCCCTCGGCGCGGGCCGAGGCGGGGGCGCAGCGCCTGCGCCGGCGGATGATCGACCTCTCGCGCGGGCGGCGCGACCTGGTGGTCTTCGGGGGCATGGAGGCCGCGCGCGCCGATGCCGCGGCCATCGATGCCGAGACCCGGCGCGCCCTGCGCGAGGTCGACCGGATCGAGCGGCGCGCGGGCCTGCACCTGCAGCTGATCGCGGCGAGCGTGACCGCGGGCGCGCTGGCGCTGGGGGCGGGGCTGGTCGCGGAGGGCCGCGTCTCCGCCGCCGTCGCCGCGCTCGCGGTCTTCGCGGCGCTCGGCCTCGCCGAGGTGCTGGGCCCCCTGCGCCGCGGCGCGGTGGAGCTGGGGCGGATGCGCGACGCCGCCGCGCGGGTGATGGCGGAACCGGAGGGGACGCAGGCCGCGCGCCCCGCGACCGCGCCGGCCCTGCCGGCCGCCGCTCCCGCGATGCTGGAGATCGAGGGCGTCTCCCTCCATCGCCCGGGCGCCGACCGGGCCATCCTGCGCGACGTCTCGCTGCGCGTCGCGGCGGGGGAGGCGGTGGCGCTGACCGGCCCCTCGGGCGTCGGCAAGTCCACGCTTCTGACGCTGGCCGCGGGGCTCGAGCGCCCCGACGCCGGGCGGCTGAGCTGGCGGGGCCGGGCGCTGGCCGACTGGCCCGAGGCGGCGCTGCGCGCGGAGCTCGCCTTCCTCCCCCAGCGCAGCGCGCTGGTCGCGGGCACGATCCTGGAGAACCTGGCCCTCGCCCGCGACGGGCTGGAGGAGGCCGAGGCCTGGGCCGCGCTCGACGCCGCCGCGCTGCGCGAGACCGTCGAGGCGCGCGGCGGCCTGCACTCGCGGCTGGGCGAGGGGGGCGCAGGGCTCTCGGGCGGGGAATCCCGGCGGCTGGCGCTCGCCCGCACCCTGCTGCGCCGCCCGGCGCTGCTGCTGCTCGACGAGCCGACCGAGGGGCTGGACGAGCCCACCGCCCGCCGGGCGCTGGCTGGGATCTGGGCCTTGCTGCCGGAGGCCGCGATCCTGCTCGCCTCCCACCGCCCGGCCGAGCGGGCCTTCGCCGACCGGCTGCATTCGCTGGACTGATCGCGCCCGGTCAGGGAGCATGCGGCAGGGTGCCTGGCCCGCCCCATCCGTTGCGATCGCAATTAACCCAACGAAAGCAACGATATGCCGCATTCCCAATCAAATTCGTTTCAGGGAATACATCTCGCATTCGACATGCGAGTCGCGACGGCGCGCCGCTGCGCCGCCTCGCTCGGCCTCTCCGCCATACAAGGAGACTCCGCATGGAGCTGGACGTCGTCGACCTTTCCCGCCTGCAATTCGCGCTGACGGCCCTTTACCACTTTCTCTTCGTGCCCCTGACGCTGGGCCTCTCGGTCCTGATCGCGATCATGGAGACGGTCTACGTGATGACCGCCCGCCCGATCTGGCGGCAGATGGTCAAGTTCTGGGGCACGCTGTTCGGCATCAACTTCGTCCTCGGCGTCGCCACGGGCATAACCATGGAATTCCAGTTCGGCATGAACTGGAGCTACTACAGCCACTACGTCGGCGACGTGTTCGGCGCGCCGCTGGCGATCGAGGGCCTGATGGCCTTCTTCCTCGAGGCCACCTTCGTGGGCCTGTTCTTCTTCGGCTGGGACAAGCTGACCCCGCGGGTGCACCTGCTGGTGACCTGGCTTGTCGCCATCGGCTCCAACTTCTCGGCCCTGTGGATCCTGATCGCCAACGGCTGGATGCAGAACCCTGTGGGGGCCGAGTTCAATCCCATGACCATGCGCATGGAGATGACCTCCTTCTACGAGGTGCTGTTCAACGAGGTCGCGCAGGCGAAGTTCGTGCACACCGTCTCGGCCGGCTACGTCTGCGCCTCGGTCTTCGTGCTGGGGGTGTCGGCCTGGTACCTGCTGAAGGGGCGGCATGAGCAGCTGGCGCGGCGTTCGATCACCGTGGCGTGCTCCTTCGGGCTGGCGTCCGCGCTGTCGGTCGTCGTGCTGGGGGACGAGTCGGGCTACAACGCCTCCCACTCCCAGAAGATGAAGATGGCCGCCATCGAGGCGATGTGGGAGACGGAGCCCGCTCCGGCCTCCTTCACCCTGTTCGGCCTTCCCGACCAGGAGGCGCGCGAGACGCATTACGCCGTCCACATCCCCTACTTGATGGGCCTGATCGGCACCCGCTCGCTGACCACCGAGATCCCGGGCATCAAGGAGCTGGTGGCGGAGGCGGAGGGGCGCATCCGCTCGGGCCTCGTGGCCTACGACGACCTGATGGAGATCCGCGAGAAGCGGGACGGCGCCTCGGCCGAGACGCTGATTTCGTTCGAGGATCACTCCCCCGACCTCGGCTTCGCCTTCCTGCTGAAACGCTATGTCGAGGATCCGCGGGACGCGACCGAGGAGCAGATCCAGAAGGCCGCCTGGGACACGGCGCCGACCGTGTTCCCGATCTTCTGGACCTTCCGGATCATGGTCGGGCTGGGCTTCATGTTCATCGCGGTGATGGCGCTGTTCTTCTTCCTCAACAGCTTCGGGAAGGGGCGCTATCCGCGGTGGGCGCTGCGGCTGGCGGTGGTCATCATTCCCACGCCCTGGATCGCGGCCGAGTGCGGCTGGATCGTCGCCGAGTACGGGCGACAGCCCTGGACGGTGGACGGGGTGCTGCCCACGGCGCTGTCGGTCAGCCACCTGTCGGCCACCGACCTGCTGATCACCATCGCGGGCTTCGCCCTGTTCTACACCGCGCTCTTCGTCGTCGAGATGGGGCTGATGCTGAAGTACATCCGCCTCGGCCCCCACCAGGACGTCGAGGAGACCGAGGCCTGGATCGCCCGGCGCCGCCGCCGCCTGAGGGCGGGACGGGCGGCGGACGACGCCCCCTCTGCGATGCCGGCGGAGTGAGACCATGATCCTTCACGACTTCATCGACTTCGCGACCCTGCGGGTGATCTGGTGGGCGCTGCTGGGCGTCCTGCTGATCGGCTTCGCGCTGACCGACGGCTTCGACATGGGGACCGGCGCGCTGCTGCCGTTCGTGGCGAAGACCGACCTCGAGCGGCGGGTGGTGATCAACACCGTCGGCCCGGTGTGGGAGGGCAACCAGGTCTGGTTCATCCTGGGCGGCGGCGCGATCTTCGCGGCCTGGCCGCCGCTCTATGCCGTCAGCTTCTCGGGCTTCTACCTGGCGATGTTCGCGGTGCTGGCGGCGCTGATCCTGCGGCCGGTGGGCTTCAAGTACCGCTCCAAGCGCGAGGGCGCGCGGTGGCGGCGGAACTGGGACCGGGCGCTGTTCGTGGGCGGCGCGGTCCCGGCCACGGTGTTCGGCGTGGCGGTGGGCAACGTCCTGCAGGGCGCGCCCTTCCACCTGACGCCGGACCTGATGTCGATCTACGACGGCTCGGCGTTGGGAAAATTCTTCGCGCTGCTGGACCCGTTCTCGTTGCTCTGCGGCGGGGTCTCGATGGCCATGCTGCTGATGCACGGGGCGGCCTGGCTGGGGCTGAAGACCGAGGGCGCGATCGCGGCGCGGGCGCGGCGCTACGGCTCGGTCGCCGGGCTGGTCGCGGCGGGGGGCTATGCGCTGGCGGGCCTGTGGCTGCTGGTGGGGATCGACGGCTACCGCTTCGTCGGGGCGCCGGTTCCCGACGGGCCGTCGAACCCGCTGCTGTCGGAGGTGGTCCGCGAGGGGACCTGGCTGGTCGCCTATCTCGACCGGCCGTGGATCGCGCTCGCGCCGCTGATGGGCTTCGTAGGCATCGCCATGGCGGTGCGGGGGCTGCGCGCGGGGCGCGAGCTCTCGACCCTGGGCTGGTCGAAGATGGCGATCCTGGGGATCGTCTCCTCGGTCGGGCTGACGATGTTCCCCTTCATCCTGCCCTCGACAGTCGATCCCAATTCGTCGCTGACGGTGTGGGACGCCTCGTCCTCGCACCTGACGCTGTTCGTGATGCTGGGGGCGACGGTGATCTTCCTGCCGCTGATCCTGGTCTACACCGCCTGGGTCTACCGGGTGCTGTGGGGCAAGGTGACCGAGGCCGAGGTGAGCGAGAAGGGCGAGAGCCTGTACTGACCGGAGGACGAGACGATGTGGTATTTCGCCTGGATGCTCGGCCTGCCGCTGGCCGCCCTGTTCGCGGTGGTCAACGCGATGTGGACCGAGATGCAGATGGACCGGACCCTCGAGGAGGGCCGCGACGAGCCGTGAGCGGCGCAGAACGCGTGCGGGGAGGGGGCGTCCGGCGGGCGCCCCTTTCATCATGGCGACGGGGCGCGCAAGCACGCGACAGGCGCATTGAAATGCGCCCTACGGGGCTGTCCGGATCAGAGGGCGGTTGGAGCGGGTGAAGGGAATCGAACCCTCGTCGTAAGCTTGGGAAGCTTCTGCTCTACCATTGAGCTACACCCGCCTTGAGAGCTGATCTACGTGTCCGCCCCGCGCCCGTCAAGACGCCGCGCGCATCCGGCCGCGACGGGAGGCGGAGCAGGGCGCGGGGGCCTGCGGTTTCGTTGACCGGCCGGTTGACAGGGAGGCATCGGGCACGCTCCATGCCCGGACCCGAGACGATGAAGAAGGCAGGGCCCCGATGACCTCGACCTATGGGGGCGCGCCGCTTCCCCCCGGCATCCGCGTGCGGCGGATCGAGGGGGTGAACGGCCTCTCGATGCAGATCCTGGAGGCGGGGGCCGAGTGGCCGGAGCGCCCGCTGGCGCTGCTGCTGCACGGGTTCCCGGAGCTCTCCTACAGCTGGCGCAAGGTGATGCCGGCGCTGGCGGCGGCGGGGTTCCATGTCGTCGCGCCGGACCAGAGGGGCTATGGCGGCACCACCGGCTGGGACGGGCGCTACGACGGCGACCTCTCGGCCTCGCGGATGCTCAACCTAGCGACCGACGCGCTGGCGCTGGTGCGCCGGCTGGGACGGGAGCGGGTGGAGCTGCTGGTGGGGCACGACTTCGGCTCCCCGGTCGCGGCCTGGGCCTCGCTGACCCGGCCGGACGTGTTCGAGCGGGTGGCGCTGATGAGCGCGCCCTTCGCGGGCCCGCCCGCCCTGCCGCTGGGCGATCCGCCCGCGCCCGCGCCCGACATCGACGCCGCGCTCGCCGCGCTGCCCCGGCCGCGCAAGCATTATCAGAGCCACTATTCGACCCGCGAGGCGGACCGGGAGATGCGCGAGGCGCCGCAGGGCCTGCACGCCTTCCTGCGCGCCTACTACCACATGAAAAGCGCCGACTGGCCGCAGAACGACCCCCAGCCCCTGGCGGCGTGGGAGGCGACGGAGCTGGCGCGGATGCCCACCTACTACGTGATGGACCTGGCCGAGGGGATGGCGCAGACGGTGGCGCCGCACATGCCCTCGGCCGAGGCGATCGCGGCCAACCGCTGGCTGCCGGACGCGGAGCTCGCGGCCTATGCGGAGGCCTTCGCGCGGACCGGCTTCCAGGGGGCGCTGAACTGGTATCGCTGCAGCCTGTCGGCGCAGGAGACGCGCGAGCATCGCCTGTTCGCGGGGCGGCGGATCGAGGGGCCGGCGATCTTCCTCGCGGGCGCGAAGGACTGGGGGATCTACCAGAAGCCCGGCGGCGACATCCGCGCGATGGACGAGCGTGGCTTCGCCCGCTTCGAGGGCGTGCGCCTGATCGAGGGCGCGGGCCACTGGGTGCAGCAGGAGCAGCCCGAGGCGGTGGTCGATCACCTGCTGGCCTTCGCCGCCGGCGCGGGCGTGCCGCTGGGCTGAGGGGCGCGCCCGCGGGGGCGGAAGGGCGGGGGGGATCGCCTCCCCCCGCCGCGGGCCTCAGGCGGCCTTGAACAGGGCCGCGAGGCCCTGGCCGCCGCCGATGCACATGGTCTCGATCGCGGTCTTCGCGCCCGAGCGCTTCATCTGGTTGAGCATCGTCGCCAGGATCCGGCCGCCGGTCGCGCCCACCGGATGGCCCAGCGAGATGCCGGAGCCCAGTGGGTTCATCCGCTCGAAATCCGACTTCTGGAAGCCCCACTCCCGCGTGCAGGCGAGCGCCTGGGCGGCGAAGGCCTCGTTGAGCTCGATGAGGTCGATGTCCTTCATCTCCATCTCGGCGCGGGTCAGCAGCTTGGCCACCGCCGGCACCGGGCCGATGCCCATGCGGTTGGGGGCCACGCCCGCCACCGCCCAGCCGCTGAGCGTCGCGAGCGGGGTCAGACCGTACTTCGCCACCATCGCGGCCGAGGCCACGATCGCGGCCGAGGCGCCGTCGTTCTGGCCCGAGGCGTTGCCCGCGGTCACCGTCGCGTCGGGGTCCTGGCGGCCCATGATCGGGCGCAGCTTCGACAGTTTTTCGAGGTTCGCGTCGGGGCGGGGATGCTCGTCCGTGTCGACCGTGACCTCGCCCTTGCGGGTCTTGTAGGTGACGGGGACGATCTCCTCGCGGAACAGGCCGCCCTGCTGGGCGGAGACGGCGCGGGCGTGGGATTCGACCGCGAACTCGTCCTGCTCCTCGCGCGGGATGGCGTAGTCCTTGCGCAGGTTCTCGGCCGTCTCGATCATGCCGCCGGGCACGGGGAAGTTCTTGCCGCCGGCGGTGACGCGGCCGCGGGTCAGGCTGTCGTGCAGCATGATGCCCTGGCCCTTGGCGCCGTAGCGGCCCTCATGGGTGAAGAACGAGGCGTTGGACATCGACTCGGCCCCGCCCACGATCACCAGGTCCGAGCCGCCCGAGGCGACCTGCAGGCAGCCGTAGATGATCGCCTGCAGGCCCGAGCCGCAGCGGCGGTCGAGCTGGAGGCCGCCCGCGGTCTCGGGCAGGCCCGCGTCGAGGCCGACGACGCGGCCCAGCGCGGGCGCCTCCATCGACGGGTAGCACTGGGCGAAGAGGACGTCGTCCACGTCCTCGGGCGCGATCTCGGTGCGCTCCATCAGCGCTTTGACCACGGCGGCGCCCAGCTCGTGCGCGGGGACGTCGCGGAGCGAGCCGCCGAAGCCGCCGACCGGCGTGCGCAGAGGGGAGCAGATATAGGCGTCGGTCACGGTGTTCCTCCTGTCGTGCGGCCGGTAGGGCCGTTCGCGGGGGACCATAGCGCCGACGCGCGGCCAAGCCCATCGCCCCGTGCGGAACCGACCGGCGGATGCGACCGCCGGCCTCTGGTCCCGGGGGCCGGAGGCGCGCGGCGCCCTTGCTCTCGCGCCCCGGGCGCGCCATTCGAGGGGCGCTCCCGCCGCCAGACCCAGCCGAGGCCGCCATGACCCAAGCCCCCGCCCTGATCGTCGGCGCCGGCCCCGCCGGGCTGATGGCGGCCGAGGCGCTGTCGTCGCGCGGTCACGCGGTCGCGCTGGCCGAGGCGATGCCCTCGCCCGCGCGCAAGTTCCTGATGGCGGGCCGCTCGGGCCTGAACATCACCCGCGACGAGCCGACGGCGCCCTTCCTCGACGCCTATGCCGAGGCGCGAGGCTGGCTCGCCCCGATGATCGAGGCCTTCGGCCCGGCCGAGGTGCGCGCCTGGGTGGAGGGGCTGGGGCAGGAGACCTTCGCGGGCTCCACGGCCCGGGTGTTCCCGAAGGCGATGAAGGCCTCGCCCCTGCTGCGCGCGTGGCTGGCGCGGCTGGAGGGGCGGGGCGCGGTGCTGCATCGCCGCTGGCGCTGGACCGGGTGGGAGGGCGAGGCGCTGCGCTTCGAGACGCCCGACGGCCCGCGGCTGGAGACGCCCGCCGTCGCGGTGCTGGCGATGGGCGGGGCGAGCTGGGCGCGGCTCGGCTCCGACGGCGCCTGGGCGCAGGCGCTGGCGGCGCGGGGCGTGCCGCTCGCGCCCTTCCGCCCGGCGAACGCGGGGCTGCGGGTGGACTGGTCGCCGGCCATGGCGCCGCGCTTCGGGGCGCCGGTGAAGGCGGCGGCGCTTCAGGCCGGGCCGCTGCGCAGCCGGGGCGAGTTCGCGATCTCGGCCCGGGGGCTCGAGGGGGGCGGGATCTACGCCGTCTCGGCCGCGGTGCGCGAGGGGGCGGCGCTGACGCTCGACCTGCTGCCGGACCTGGAGCTTGGCGAGGTCGCCGCCCGGCTCTCCCGCGCGCGCAAGGGGGAGAGCCTGGCGAACCGGTTGCGCAAGGCGCTGCGCCTCGACCCCGCGCGCCGGGCGCTGGCGATGGAGTTCGCGCGCCCCGCGCCCGCCGAGCCCGCGGCGCTGGCGGCGCTGCTGAAGGCGCTGCCGGTGCGCCACGCCGGCCTGCGCCCGATGGACGAGGCGATCTCGACCGCCGGCGGCGTGCCGCGCGCGGCGCTGGACGAGGGGCTGATGCTGAGGGCGATTCCCGGCGTCTTCTGCGCGGGCGAGATGCTGGACTGGGAGGCGCCGACGGGCGGCTGGCTGCTGACCGCGTGCCTCGCCACCGGCCGCCACGCGGGCCTGGCGGCGGCGCGGCGGCTGGAGGGGGGCTGAGGGTGGCTCAGCCCCGCGCGGCGCGTCGCCGGCGAGCGACGAGGCCCAGCAGACCCAGCGCGCCGGCCAGAAGGGGCGCCGCCGCGGGCAGCGGCACCACGGTCGAGGACGCGGCCGGGCCGGAGCCGGACATGATGATGTTAGGCGGCGACTCGGCCGGGACCCAGACCGTCGCGCCCAGCGTGTCGCTCGTGCCCCAGGCGTCGAGCATCGACTGGTCGGTCGGCGGCGTGAAATCGGCGACGTTGTTGTCGAAGCTCAGCAGGCCCTGGCCGCCGCCGAGGTTGAACAGGTCGAGATCGAAGCTGAAGTCGATGTCGCCGAGCGCCCGCGCATTGCCGGCCAGCGCCTGCACCACCCCGCCCACGATCGCCACGTCCTCGACGATGACGAAGGTGGGATTGCCGTAGAGTTCGAACTGCAGGCTGGTCAGGTCGGCCGTGGTCACCGTCCCGGAGGTCAGGTCCGTCGTCCAGGAGATCACCAGCCGGTCCGCGGGAAGGTCGGATCCCGGGCCTGGGACGAGGGTGGTGAAATAGGCCTGGGCGGGCAGGGCGGAGAGCGCGGCGAGCGCCAGGGCCGCCGCCGGGATGAGAACGCGCTTGAGCATGACGCCGCTCCGAAGCAGGGGCCGCGCGGGGCGCGGACGCAGGTGCACTAAGCGCGGCCGACCTCGGCCCCGCGTGACGGAAGCGTCGTTCAGAAGCGTGAACGCCGTCGCCGCGCGAATGGTCGCGCCTCGAGGCCCGATCGGGGTACGGACGCCGCCGCCATGCGCGGGGCCTCCTGCGCCGCGGCCGAAACGACCGCGCCCCGGAGCGGGACTCCGGGGCGCGCATCGCGGGCGGGGGCGTCGGCCGGGGGTCAGGCCACCCGGCGCATCTTGCCCCGGCGCGCGGCCTTGCCGAGCGCCATCGGGTCGGTGTCGAACAGCGCCGCCAGCTGCTCGGTCATCGCGCCGGCGAGCTGGTCGACGTCGGTGATCGTCACCGCGCGGTTGTAGTAGCGGGTCACGTCGTGGCCGATGCCGATGGCCAGAAGCTCGACCTGCTTCTTGCGCTCGATCATCGCGATCACGTCGCGCAGGTGCTTCTCGAGGTAGTTCGAGGCGTTGACCGACAGGGTCGAGTCGTCCACCGGCGCGCCGTCGGAGATCACCATCAGGATGCGGCGCTGCTCGGGTCGCTTCTCCAGCCGGCGATGCGCCCATTCCAGCGCCTCGCCGTCGATGTTCTCCTTCAGGAGCCCCTCCTTCATCATCAGCCCGAGGTTGTCGCGCACGCGCCGCCAGGGCGCGTCGGCGGGCTTGTAGATGATGTGGCGCAGGTCGTTGAGGCGACCCGGCGCCTGCGGACGGCCGGCCTGGAGCCACTGCTCCCGGCTCTGCCCGCCCTTCCAGGCGCGGGTGGTGAAGCCCAGCACCTCGACCTTCACCGCGCAACGCTCCAGCGTGCGGGCGAGGATGTCGGCGCAGATCGCGGCGATCGAGATCGGCCGGCCGCGCATCGAGCCGGAGTTGTCGATCAGCAGCGTCACCACGGTGTCGCGGAACTTGGCGTCCTTCTCGACCTTGAAGCTCAGCGGCGTGGTCGGGTTGGCGACCACGCGCGCGAGGCGGGCGGCGTCGAGCACGCCCTCCTCCTTGTCGAAGTCCCAGGACCGGTTCTGCTGCGCCTGCAGCCGGCGCTGAAGCTTGTTCGCCAAGCGCGAGACGGCGCCCTTCAGCGGTTCCAGCTGCTGGTCGAGATAGGCGCGCAGCCTTTCCAATTCCTCGGGCTCGGCGAGGTCGGTGGCGGCCACCTCCTCGTCGTTGGCCGAGGAGAACACCTTGTAGAGCGGGTCGGCCTCGGAGGCCGACGGCGGGCGCGGGGGGCTGTCGGGCGGATCGCCCTCGTCCTCGGCGGCCTCCTCGGTCAGGTCGGCGTCGTCGTTCTCGTCGAGCTGCGCCTGGGCGGCGGTGCTGTCCGGGGCCTCGGAGGACTGGTCGTCGGGGGCGTAGTCCTGCTGGTCGTCGCCTTCCTCGTCGCCGCCCTCGTCGGTGTCGGGCTCGGCCTCCTCGCCCTCCTCCTGGTTGTCCTCGTCCTGCTCGTCGGGCTCGTCGGGGTCCTCGCCCAGCTGCTCGCCATAGCCGAGCTGGTCGATCACCTGGCGGGCGAGCTTCGCGAAGGCGGCCTGGTCCTCGAGGTTCTCGGTGGCCGCCGCCATGCTCTCGGCCGACTGCTGCTCGAGGAAGCCGCGCCACAGGCCCAGCACGTTCTCGGCGCCGGCGGGCAGGGGGCGGCCGGTGGCCATCTGGCGCAGCATGTAGCCCGCGGCCTCGGCCAGCGGCGCCTTGGCGGCGTCGGTGATCTCGGCGTAGCCCATCTTGCGCGCCGTCTCGGCCATGCGCGCGTCGAGGTTCTGGGCGACGCCGGGCATCGCCTTGGCGCCGATCGCCTCGCAGCGCGCGGTCTCCATCGCCTCGAAGAGCGCGCGGGCCATGTCGCCCTGGGGCAGGTAGCGGTTGTGCAGCGCGTCGTCGTGGAAGCGCATGCGCAGGGCGTAGGCGTCGCCGGCCCCGCGGGCGGCGATGACCTCCTCCTTCGACATGCGGCGCGAGACCTGGGGCAGGCGCAGGCTGTCGTTGGACATGCCCGGCGGGTCGACCGAGAAGGTCACCTGCAGGTCGCGGTCGTTGGCCATGGCGCGGGTCGCCTCGGCCACCGCCTTCTTGAAGGGATCCGCGGGATTGTCCCGGTCGTTGGCGGCCATGTCTTACGGCTCCCCGTCTGGTTCTCGTGGCGGCCTCGCGGCGGCGTCCCTCGGGGGGGCGGCGCGAGGCCCTGGTTCGTGTCGCGGCCGCGGGGCCGCTCGGTCCGTTCGCGTCAGTCGGTCTCGCCGACGCGGCCGCTTTCCTGGGCGATCTGCACGCAGACGTCGTAGTCGCGGGTCAGCAGCGTGTTGAAATCGCCCTGGCCGAGGAACTCGCCCGTCGCGTTGTTGGCGTTGTAGCGCGCGTTCGCCTGGGTCGCGATCGGGCCCAGCTCGCGCGGCTCGCGCCCGTCCATCATCGCCCGCTCGCTCTCGGCCGTGCCCATCAGGCGGGCGAAGAAGGTGGCGATGGCGACGGTGACCTCGCGCTGCGCGTCGGGCTGGCCCTGGGTGGCCTGCACGACCAGCTGGCTGACCACGGCGCAGCGGGTGACGATCTCGAACGCCTCGTCGTCGTTGGCGGGCGTCCAGGCCTCCAGCGTGCGCGTGAAGGGCTCGGCCGCGGCCAGGGCGGGGCCGGCGGCGAGCGTCGCCACGATCCCGGCCGCCGCGACGCGCGCCGCGACGCGGACCGGGTTCGCGGCGCCGCCCAGCCGTCTCACCCCAGCGCCACGCTGGCCGCGCTCTCGGGCAGTTCCTTGCCGAAGCAGCGCTGGTAGAACTCGGCGACCGTCTGGCGCTCGAGCTCGTCGCACTTGTTGAGGAACGTCACCCGGAAGGCGAAGCCGATGTCGCCCGCGAAGATGCGCGCGTTCTCGGCCCAGGCCAGCACCGTGCGCGGCGACATGACGGTCGAGAGATCGCCGTTCATGAAGGCCGAGCGGGTCAGGTCCGCCACCGTGACCATCCGCGAGATGGTCGTGCGGCCCTCGGGCGTGTCGTAGTCCTTGTTCTTCGCCAGGACGATGCCGCACTCGGCGTCGTGGGGCAGGTAGTTCAGGGTCACCACCAGCGACCAGCGGTCCATCTGGCCCTGGTTGATCTGCTGGGTGCCATGGTAGAGGCCGGTCGTGTCGCCCAGGCCCACCGTGTTCGCCGTCGCGAAGAGGCGGAAGTAGGGGTGGGGGTGGATGACCTCGTTCTGGTCGAGCAGCGTCAGCTTGCCGTCGACCTCCAGCACGCGCTGGATCACGAACATCACGTCCGGGCGGCCGGCGTCGTACTCGTCGAAGACGATGGCGACGGGGTTCTTCAGCGCCCAGGGCAGGATGCCCTCATGGAATTCGGTGACCTGCTTGCCGTCGCGGATCTTGATCGCGTCCTTGCCGATCAGGTCGATGCGGGAGATGTGGCTGTCGAGGTTCACGCGCACGCAGGGCCAGTTCAGGCGCGAGGCGACCTGCTCGATGTGAGTCGACTTGCCGGTGCCGTGGTAGCCCTGGATCATCACGCGGCGGTTGAAGCTGAACCCGGCCAGGATCGCCATCGTGGTGTCGCGATCGAACTGGTAGGTCGGGTCCAGCGTCGGCACGCGGTCCGTGGCCTGGGCGAAGCCCTTGACCTTCATGTCGGAATCGATGCCGAAGGCCTCGCGCACCGAGATATCCAGGGTGGGGGTCATCGTATCGAGGGTTGCGCCGTCGGCCATGTATCGCTCGCTTTCCGCCGGTCCGGGTCCGGTCTGTCCATGCGCTTGTTTCGTGCAGCATATGATCTGCAGGCGCAAGGGCGCCAGCGGCGAGGCGCCGCGTCGCGATACGCGCCGCGCGGCGCCGCGGCGCAGGGCGGGGAACCTGCCGCCGGCAGGCGGGCGGCCGGGGGAGGCGCCGGCCGGATCGATGCGTTAAGAGATCCTAAGATTTCGTTAACGCACCCCGAGGCCCCATGCCCCCGATCCTCCGCGCCGTCGTCCTGCCGCTGCTCGCGCTCCTCGCCGCCGCCGCGCCGTCCCCCTCCGGGGCCGGCGAGGCCGGGCGCATCGAGGGGCCTGCCCGGGTGGTGGACGGCGACACGCTGGTGATCGGGGACGAACGCATCCGCCTGCTGGAGATCGACGCGCCCGAGGCCGCGCAGGCCTGCCGCGACGCGCAGGGCGCGCTCTACCCCTGCGGGGAGGTCTCGACGCAGGCGCTCGAGGCGCTGGTCGGCGGCGCTCCGGTCGCCTGCGCCTGGGACGAGATCGACGTCTACAAGCGCCCGCTGGCGCGCTGCTCGGCGCGGGGGCGGGACCTGGGCCGGGCGATGGTGGCCGCGGGCCAGGCGGTGATCTACCGCGGGCGCCCGGAGCTCTACGGCGACGCCGAGGCGCAGGCCAAGGCCGCTAAGCTGGGCATGTGGTCGGGTCCGTTCGACACGCCCTGGGACTGGCGGCGCAACGGCCCCTCGGCCGCGACGGCGAAGACCGGGGCCGCCCTCGACGCGGCGCTGGCGGCCGAGAAGGGCCCCGCCCCCGGCTGCGAGATCAAGGGCAACATCTCCGGCTCCGGGCGCATCTACCACATGCCCGGCCAGGCCGATTACGCGCGCACCCGCATCTCGGAAGAGAAGGGCGAGCGCTGGTTCTGCTCCGAAGCCGACGCGCGCGCCGCCGGCTGGCGCCGGGCGAAACGCTGAGCCCCGTCGCGGAGCGCCTGTTCTCCGGAGCCGTCCGTCGCTGATGCCGATAAGAGCGACTCGCGGGGAGGGGTCCAGGATCGCGCAGCGACCCCGCGCAAGCGGGGCTTGTCCTTGACCCCTCCCCGCGAGTCGCTCAGGCATCTTCAGCGACGGACGGCTCCGGAGAACAGGCGCGGGCCCTGTTCTTTGGTGAGCTCCCGAAGCGTCCCTTCCCAAGTCCCCCGCTTCCCGTCCCTCCCCGCCTCCGCTATCCATTCGCCTACCCCTAGATCGACCCCTGCGTGGAGCGCGCGATGACCGACCAGCCCCCCTCCGACCCCGCCCGCCGCGTCGCGCCGCCCGCGTCCGTCTCCCGGCCCGTGGCGAGCCCGATCTGGCCCTCGGTGGTCTGGCGGGCGGAGGATGCGGACGCGCTCGACGACCAGTACGAGGGGCGGACCCGGGGCTACGCCTACGCCCGCGAGTCCCATCCCAACGCCGAGATGCTGGCCGCGGCCATCGATGCGCTCGAGGGGGCGCCGGCCTCGGGCGGCGGCGGGCTGATGTTCGGCTCGGGAATGGGCGCGGTCTCGGCGGTGCTGCTGGGGCTGCTGAAGTCCGGCGACCGGGTGATCGCCTCGAACCAGCTCTACGGCCGCACCCTGCGCCTGATGACCCAGGACCTGCCGCGCTTCGGGATCTCGGTCGACTTCATCGACCCCACCGACGCCGCCGCCTGGGCGCAGGCCGCGAAGACGCCCGCGGCGATGGTCTTCGCCGAGGTCGTCTCGAACCCCACCCTGCGTATCGCCGACATGGACGCGGCGCGCGCGGCGGCGCGGGAATGCGGGGCGCTGCTGGTGGTCGACAACACCTTCACCACCCCCCGCGGCTGGCGGCCGTTCGAACATGGCGCCGACGTGGTTCTGCACTCGGTCACCAAGCTGCTGTCGGGGCATTCGGACGCCACCCTGGGCTGGGTCGCGGCGCGCGAGGCCGCGGTGCGCGAACAGCTCTTCGCCGCCCAGGGCTCGATCGGCGCGACGGCGAGCCCCTTCGACTGCTGGCTGGCCGAGCGGGGGCTGTTGAGCTTCGCGCTCCGCTACGACCGGGCGGAGGCGAACGCGGCCGCGCTCGCCGACCACCTGGCGGGGCTGCCGGGGGTCGAGGCGGCGATCTACCCGGGCCGGCCGGATCACCCCGACCACAACCGGGCGGGCGACCTGCTGCAGGGGCGCTTCGGGACCATGGTGGCCTTCCGCCTCGCCGGCGGGCGCAAGGTGGCGAACGCCTTCATCCGCGCGGCCGAGACGCTGCCCTTCGCGCCCTCGCTGGGCGACGTGCAGACCCTGCTGAGCCACCCGCCCTCCTCCTCCCACCGCGCGCTGAGCGAGGAGGGGCGCAACGCGCTGGGGATCACCCAGGGGTTCATCCGCGTCTCGGTCGGGATCGAGGACGTGGAGACGCTGAAGGCGGAGTTCTCGAGGGCGGTCGCGGCGGCGGTCTGAAGCGGGGGGGCGCCCGGGGGGCGAGGGGGGGCCTTCGAGGCGGGGCTCGTCGGCTGGCCGCTGCGCGGGGGCGCTTGCGCGCCCGGTAGGTCGCTTCGGGAGCTCACCAAAGAACAGGGCCGCGCCTGTCCTTCGGATCCGTCCGTCGCTGTTGATGCCTGAGCGAGTCGCCCGCCGGGGTCAAGGACAAGCCCCCTTTCGGGGGTCGCTTCGCGATCCTGGACCCCGGCGGGCGACTCGCTCTTCACGGCATCAGCGACGGACGGCTCCGAAGAACAGGCGCTTCGCGCGGGCCTGCGGGCGTCGCGCCGGGGCGCTTGGAGGCGGGCGGGGAGCGGCGCGGTCAGGCGGGGAAGTTGCGGCTGGTCTTGATCTGCTCCCAGGCCCAGATGACCTTCGAGAGGCGGTCCTCGGCGTCGCGGCGGCCGCCGTTCATGTCGGGGTGCAGGTCCTTGACCAGAGACTTGTAGCGGGTGCGGATCGCGTCGCGCCCGGCCTCGTCCTCGACGCCCAGGATCTCCAGCGCGCGGCGTTCGTTCGCGGGCAGCAGGCGGCGGCGCGGGCGGACGGGGGCGTCCGGCTGCGCCTTGCCGGGGTTGATCGTGGCGTTCTCGCCCAGCACCTGGAACGGGTCGTTGTAGCCGAAGCGCCGCCAGGCCTGGCCCTCGGCATGGCCGTTGGCCGAGACATGGGGCTTGCCGTCCTTGCCGATCCGCCAGGTCGGGCGGTCCCAGACCGTGGCGTGGCGCAGGTAGTCCTCGACCTCCTCCTCCGAGCGGTCGCGGAAGTAGTTCCAGGCGCGGTTGTACTCGCGCACATGCTCCAGGCAGAACCAGTGGAAGTTTTCCAGGTCGTCCGGCGCGCGGGGGGCGCGGTAGAGGCCGGCCTCCTCGCAACCTTCGCATTCGCACTGGCGTTCGCCCCCCTCGAACGCGCCGGTATGCCCGCGGCGGCGGGCGCGGCGCGCCTTGTCGGCGGACACGGAGACGTCGTAGTCGAGGAACGAGCGGCGCGGCACGCGGGTCTTTCCTTTGGCTTGCGGGTCGACTCGGGACCCGACAGTCTAGCCCGCGCACGCCCCAGGAACAGCCGGAGGATCGCGACGATGCGCGGGAACGACGCAGGAGCGGAAGCGGAGGCCGGGGCCGAGGGCCCCTGGGCGCGCCGCATGCGGGAGAAGCTGGTCGCCGAGTTCAACCCCAGCGAGCTGGCGATCGTGGACGAATCCGAAAGCCATCGTGGACACGGCGGGTATCGCGACGGGGGCGAGACCCATTTCCGCGTCCATGTGAGGTCCGCCGCCTTCGACGGCAAGAGCCGGGTGCAACGTCAACGCCTGGTGATGACCCTCCTCAAGCCGGAGATGGAGGCGCGCGTCCACGCCCTGTCGCTGTCGCTGGCCGGGGAGGCGGACGGATGAGCCGGCTGGCGGCGCTGCTGGCGCTCGCGGCCCTGTCGGGCTGCGCGGTGGCCAGCGTGGCGGGCACGGTCGTCTCGACCACCGTCTCGGTCGCGGGCACCGCGGTCTCGACCACCGCGGACGTGGTGGGCGCGGGCGTCAGCGCGGTGGTCGGCGGGGACGACGACGACGACGATTGAGCCGGCGTCCGGGCGGCGGAGGCGCCGGCGGAGGGCGGACAGGCGACGGGGCCGGCGACATCTCGCCGGCCCCGTGTCGTTCGAGCGCGACGGGCGACGATCCGCGGAGCCGCCGACGCCGGTCGGCTCAGCGGTCGGCGGGGCCGAGGCGGGGGGCGTCGCCGGTGGGATCGCGCATCTCGGGCTCGAGGCGCATCAGCGCCGCGTCCGGATCGGCGACCGGCGCCTGGGCGTGGGTCTGGGCCTGGGGCTGAGGATGGGCCTGCGGCTGCGCGGGCGGCGGGCGCTGGAAGGCGGGGGAGGGCTCGTCGAAGCCCGGGTCGGACCAGTCGCGGGCGGCGCCGGGGGCCGCGACGGGGCGCACCTGCTCGCGCATCCGGCGGAACACCAGCACCGCGTGGAACACCGTCTCCCGCCGGGAGAGCCAGCCGCGCTTCTCCTCGCAGGGCAGGTTCTCGGCGCGCAGGAACTCCCAGCCGTCCACCGCCTCGTCGGCCAGCGCCTCCTCGAGGGTGCGGGCGAAGCTGTCGGGGCCCTTGGCCACGCCGCGATAGCGGCCCGCGCGGCGAGGGGCGGCGACGGTCTTGTACTCGTATGCGCTCATGCGGCTGGATTCCCGGTTGCAGTTCGGCGGGGACGGTAGCTCGACCGCGGGCGGTTTCCAACAGGAGCGCGCCTGACGCAGCGTCGATGCGGCCCCGCAGGCGCCCCGCGCGGCGTCGCGAGGCAATGTCGGGCGGGGCAAGGCCCTTCGAGGCAAGCCCTGCGGGGCAGGGGCGGGCGGGGCAGGGCGGGCGCGCCCGCTCCCCCTGCGCCCGGCGTCGCGCTCAGATCCCGAGCTTGGCCTTGACGATCTCGTTCACCGCCTTGGGGTTGGCCTTGCCGCCGGTGGCCTTCATC
This sequence comes from Albimonas marina, assembly GCF_029223255.1. Classification (GTDB taxonomy): domain Bacteria; phylum Pseudomonadota; class Alphaproteobacteria; order Rhodobacterales; family Rhodobacteraceae; genus Albimonas. The sequence goes on along the minus strand of NZ_JARHUC010000002.1, from coordinate 368,299 downwards.
ACCTGGCCCACGAACCAGCCGGCCAGCGAGGGCTTCTCCTTCGCCTGGGCGACCTTGTCGGGATTGGCGGCGATCACCTCGTCCACCGCCGCCTCGATCGCGCCCGTGTCGGAGACCTGCTTCATTCCCTTGCGCTCGACGAGCTCGGCGGGGTCGGCGCCCTTCTCCTCGGACCACAGCAGGTCGAGCACGTCCTTGCCGCCCTTGCCCGAGACCACGTCCTTCGCGACCAGGTCGATCACGCCGCCCAGCTGCGCGGCCGAAACCGGGCTGTCGGCGACGGCGAGGCCTTCCTTGTTGAGGCGGCCGAACAGCTCGTTGATCACCCAGTTGGCGGCGGTCTTTCCGTCGCGCCCCTCGGCCACCGCCTCGAAGAAGGCGGCGTTCTCATGCTCGGCGGTCAGGACCGAGGCGTCGTACTCGGTCATCCCGTAGGCTTCTACGAAGCGCTTCTTCTTGGCGTCGGGCAGCTCGGGCAGGCTGTCGCGCACGCGCTGCACGTAGGCCTCGTCGAACTCCAGCGGCAGCAGGTCGGGGTCGGGGAAGTAGCGGTAGTCGTGCGCCTCCTCCTTGGAGCGCATCGAGCGGGTCTCGCCCTTCGCCGGGTCGTAAAGGCGCGTCTCCTGCTCCACCACGCCGCCGTCCTCGAGGATCGCGATCTGGCGGCGCGCCTCGTAGTCGATGGCCTGCTGGATGAAGCGCATTGAGTTCATGTTCTTGATCTCGCAGCGCGTGCCCAGCACCGAGAAGTCGCCCGTCTCGCGGAACCGCTCGTAGTCGCCGGGCTTGCAGACCGAGACGTTGACGTCCGCGCGCAGCGAGCCTTCCTGCATGTTGCCGTCGCAGGCGCCGAGGTAGCGCAGGATCTGGCGCAGCTTGCGCACGTATTCCGCCGCCTCCTCGGGGCCGCGGATGTCGGGGCGCGAGACGATCTCCATCAGCGGCACGCCGGTGCGGTTGAAGTCGATGAAGCTCAGCGACGGGTCCATGTCGTGGATCGACTTGCCGGCGTCCTGCTCGAGGTGGATGCGCTCGATCCGCACGCGGCGCGCGACGCCGGGCTCGATGTCCACCAGCACCTCGCCCTCGCCCACGATCGGGTGCTTGAACTGGGAGATCTGATAGCCCTGCGGCGAGTCCGGGTAGAAGTAGTTCTTGCGGTCGAAGACCGAGCGCAGGTTGATCTGCGCGTTCAGGCCGAGGCCCGCGCGCACCGCCTGCTCGACGCAGAAGTCGTTGATCACGGGCAGCATGCCGGGCATCGCCGCGTCGATCAGCGAGACGTTGGTGTTGGGCTCGGCGCCGAAGGCGGTCGAGGCGCCGGAGAAGAGCTTGGAGTTCGAGGTGACCTGGGCGTGCACCTCCATGCCGATCACGATCTCCCAGTCGCCCTGGGCGCCGTGAAGGACCTTCGCCTGCGGTTCGCGGTAGTCGAGCGCTTCCATGCTTCGTCGGGGCCTCTTTCGGGGGCCGGCGCGCGGAGGGCGCGCGCGGGCGGGGCGCGGGGGGATCCGCGCCCGGGGCGCGGGCGCGGCGGATCTCTCGTGCGGGGGATAGCGCGCCGGGCGCGGGATTTCCAGACGCCGCCTGAGCCTTGCGGGCGGCGGCCGGAGCCGCCGCCGCGCCTGCATCGGTCCGGGCGGCGATCCGGGGCGCGATCGAGGCTTCGGCGGTGGCGCTCTCGCCGGCCCTCGCGCCGCGCCCGGCGGGCCGCTTGCCTCGTCTGCGCCCCTACGCAAGAGTGAGCGCCGGATTGATCGGGGGCGAAACGTGTCGGGACCAGGGGCGAGCATCGGGGCTGCGGGGAGCGGACGGGCGAACGCCCGGGCGGAGACCCGCCGGAGGGGCCGGGGCCGGGGGATCCGCGCAGGCCTCGCGGCGCTGCTGCTCCTCGCGGGCGGGGCGCTGGGGCTGGCTCCGATGCCGGCCGGCGCGGACGCGCTCGACGAGGCGCAGGCGCGCGGGACCCTGCGCATGGGCTACCGGCTCGACGCGCCGCCCTTCTCCTACGCCGACGACGCGGGCGCGCCCGCGGGGCTCGCGGTGCTGCTCTGCGCCGCCGCGGCGCCGGGCATCGTCGAGGCCGCGGGCGGGGGCGTCGCGGTGCAATGGGTGCCCGTCACCGCCTCGACCCGCTTCGCCGCGCTCGACGAAGGACGCATCGACCTGTTGTGCGGGCCCACCACCCAGACCCTCAAGCGGCGCGCGACGATGGATTTCTCGATCCCCTATTACGTCGACGGCGCCGGCATCGTGTTCCGCAAGGGCGGCCCCGAGGCGCTGGAGCGGCTGACCGACGAGCCCGTCGGCGTGCTCGCCGGCACCACCACCGAGGCGCTGGCTCGCCGGGTGCTGGCCGAGCACGCGCCGAAGGCGGAGCTGGTGCTGTTCCAGAGCCATGTCGAGGGGCTGGAGGCCCTCCAGCGCGGGGACGTCGAGGCGTACCTCGGCGACCAGTCGATCCTGCTCTACCAGCTGGGCCGGATGCGCCCCACCGTGCAGCCGGTGATCGCGCGCCGCACCCTCTCGCGCGAGCCCTACGCGCTGGCGATGCGGCGCGGCGAGAGCCGGCTGCGGCTGGCGGTGGACCGGGAGCTGAGCCGGATCTACGAGAGCGGCGAGATATACGAGCTGATCCACGAGGCGCTGGGACGCGTGCAGATCAGCCCGGAGATCGAGGCGATCTACGACGTGGTGGCGATCCCCGACTGAGCGCGGGGCGGGGAGGCGGGGACGGAGGCGCCCTGCGGGCGGGCTTGGGCCCTTGGGATCTGGAGCGCCTGGAAGGGCGGGCGTGGTTGCCTCCGGCGGGCTCCTGACTCACCCAAGAACAGGGCCGCGCCTGTTCTTCAGATCCGTCTCTCGCTTGCGATGCCTGAGCGAGTCGGGGGGAGGGGTCAAGGACAAGCCCCGCTTGCGCGGGGTCGCTTCGCGATCCCTGACCCCTCCCCCCGACTCGCTCTTGTCGGCATCCGCGAGAGACGGCTCCGAAGAACAGGCGCTTCGCGACCCGTGCGGGCGTCGCGCCGGGGCGTGCGGTCTGCGGGCGGGGAGACGGGGGTCACGGGCGCGGCGGCGGGGGTGCGCCGCGGGCGGAGGGGCGGCCGCAGGCGCGGCGGGGGACGCGGCGCCTGCGGCGACGGGGGCGGGAGGGGCGAGAGGGGCGCGGGCGCGCGGTCAGGAGACCACGCCGGCGAGCTCGCCGCCCAGCGCCTCGGCGCGGCGGCGGAGCATGTCGGCGGTGATCAGCGTCACGCCGCCCTCCGAGACGCGGAACCAGCGCGCGTCCTCGGCCCGGTCCTCGCCCACCACCAGGCCGCGCGGGATCTCGACGCCCGAGTCGATCACCACGTCGCGCAGCCGCGCGTAGCGGTTCACCGTCACGTAGGGCAGGGCGACCACGCCCGAGAGCTCGGAATAGGAATGCGCCCGCACGCCCGTGAACAGCAGGCTCTCGCGCACCTGGCTGCCCGAGACGATGCACCCGCCCGAGACCAGCGAATTGAAGGCCGAGCCGCGCCGCCCGTCCGTCTCGTGCACGAACTTCGCCGGCGGCGTCAGCTCCGAATAGGTCCAGATCGGCCAGTCGTTCGACCAGATGTCCAGCGAGGGCTCGAACTGGGTGAGGTCGATGTTGGCCTGGTGGAAGGCGTCCACCGTGCCCACGTCGCGCCAGTAGGGCTCGGTCTCGTCGCCGGTCATCACGCAGCTGTCGGAGAAGCTGTGCGCATGCGCCCCGCCCGAGGCCACCAGCGCCGGGATCACGTCCTTGCCGAAGTCGTGCTCGGACTTCGGGTCGGCCGCGTCGGCCTGCAGCATCTCGATCAGCTTCGCGGTCTCGAAGACGTAGATGCCCATCGAGGCGAGGCAGCGGCCCGGGCGGCCGGGGATCTCGGGCGGGTCGGCGGGCTTCTCGAGGAACTCGGTGATCTTGCCGCCCGCGCCCACCGCCATCACCCCGAAGGCCGAGGCCTCGGCCTTCGAGACCTCGATGCAGCCCACTGTCACGTCCGCGCCGCTCTCGACGTGCTGGGCGATCATCCGGCTGTAGTCCATCTTGTAGACGTGGTCGCCGGCCAGGATCACCATGTACTTGGGCTCGTAGCCCTCGATGATGTCGACGTTCTGGAACACCGCGTCGGCGGTGCCGAGATACCAGTTGCGCTCGTCCACCCGCTGGGAGGCGGGCAGGATGTCGAGCCCCTCGCCGCGGCCCGCGTTGAAGAACGACCAGCCCCGCTGCAGGTGGCGGATCAGCGAGTGGGCCTTGTACTGGGTGGCCACGCCGATCCGGCGGATGCCGGAGTTGACCGCGTTCGACAGCGCGAAGTCGATGATCCGCGCCTTGCCGCCGAAATAGACCGCCGGCTTCGCGCGCCGGTCGGTCAGCTCCCGCAGGCGGGAGCCGCGGCCCCCGGCGAGGACGAAGGCCATCGACTGTCGGGCGAGGCCGCCGGTATCGGATGGGCCCTTTTGCGTGCCGTTCATGCGGTCCTCCCATTCCATCGCAGGATCCGGCGCGGATCCTGGACGATCGCCCGCGCCGGCGCCTTGATCCTGCGCCGTCCGCGGATGTCCTGCCGCGCGCCGCCGGCGCGGGGCGCAGCGCTCGCCAGCCTCAGCCGGGACGGCGGGTGAACACAACCCCCATCGAGTCGCGCAGCGTGATCGGACCGCCCGTGTAGTCGGGCCCGATCGAGGGCGTGCGCAGCGCCAGCTCCCACCCCTCCTGGGTCCAGGCCTGGTGGTCGAGGGTGAGGGGATCGAAATCCTTGGTCTCGCCCCCCTCCATATGCACCACCATGAACACCTGCTCCCCGTCCGGGCCGTGGCGGAAGGAGGTGAACAGCACCGTCCCGTCCACCGGCTGCGCGTAGGAGAAGCTGTCGCGCGGGCCGAAGTTGTTGCGCAGCCAGGGCCGGTCGCGGCGGAACTCGCGCAGGCTCAGACCGAAGGCCGTCTGCGCCTCCGACAGCCGGTCGAGGTAGCCCGCGACGTTGCAGTAGTCGTGCATGTCGTCCATCCAGGCCCGGGCGATGGTCTTCAGCCCCGCGGGCGTGAAGGGCGTGGGCCCGTTCAGCGGCGGATCGACCCCGTTGAGCAGGTTCGAGATCACGTCGAGGTCGTAGTCCGTCACCTCGACCAGCGCCGGCAGCACCTTGAGGTAGCGGTCGAGATCCTCGCGCGTCTCGAACCCCAGCGCCTTCAGCCGCGCGAAGGAGGAGGGCATCGAGAAGGCGTAGTCGTCGACCTGCCAGTCGAAGCTGATCGCCTCCTCGGCCATGATCTTCACGCCGTACTTGTCGTCCTGGTTGCGGATGAAGCCCCACGACGCGCGCGCCACCGCGTTGAGGAAATCCATCGGCACGCCCGGGAAGGCCGCATAGGTCAGCATCGAGATCGCGGGGTTGTCGTAGGCGTGGTCGAGGATGTCCATCCGCGTGTCGCCCAGCCGCGTATTCACGTTGAGCTTGGGGTTCACCTGGGTGCCCCGGCGCAGCGTGTCGTGGTTGGCGCAGCCCGAGATCCAGTTCGAGCCGCCCTCGACGATCTCGCGGATGCGCCACCACTTCGACAGCCAGAACGTGTAGAGGAACGGCGTGTTGTGGGCGAAGGTCAGCGGGCCCCACTGGAACACGTCGTCGTCGCGCTGCTTCTCGATCACCGCCTTGTAGGTGGACGACAGCTCCCAGTCCTCCTGCGGCCAGGGGCGGCCGTCCTCGAAGACGAACCAGGGGCGGTACTTCGCGCCGGCGACCTCCTGGACGACGTCCGCCATCTCCTGGAGGTAGTCGTCGTCGTGGCGCATCACCTCCTCGTCGGAGTCCCACCACTTGAAGTCCTGCGCGCCGTCCACGCGGATGCCGTCGGCGCCGAAGTCGCCCTTGCGGCGCTGCATCTCCAGCAGCATCGCGCGCACGTTCCAGTTCCGGTAGTTGACGTTCTGGCCGTACATGTTGGGCCCGGCGAACCAGTGGCGGTTCAGAAGCTCGAGCCCCTGGTTGTCGGAGTGGCCGTAGACCACGTCGAAGATCAGCTTCTTGGGCTTGCCGGGGAAGTTGTGGAGCGCGGCGGCCACGTCCACCAGCTCGTCCGGGCGCCCGGTCTCAAGGATGGCGGGGTTCACCGCGGCCATGCCGGCCAGCACGTTGTCGTAGCCCCAGTTGGTGGTGTCGGGACGGCGCAGGTCGACCGTCACCACGTCGCCGTAGTCGGCGTCGTCATGCCAGAAGGCGGGGCCGGCCTCGTAGACCGTGGTGGGCTCGACGGGCAGCAGCTGCACGGCGTCGTAGCCCAGGAACAGCCGGTCCGCGGGCTCCAGCGCGCCGCCGTGGCGCACGCGGTCGGCGATATGCTCGATCTGGCGCGCGAGGCTCGCCAGCGTGCGACCGACCGTAGCGGTGGAGGTGTGGATCTGCAGGATGTTGACCGGCGGGCCCAGCTTGGTCGGCGCGCCGCCTTCGCCGGGCTCGAACGCCTTGAAATAGTCGGCGTCGGCGCGGGCGGCCTGCATGGCGGCGACGTCGTAGAGCTCGGCCGGCGCGAAGACGCCGAAGGGGACCGAGATCGCCATCGGGTCGAAGATCCGCCGCCAGTAGCCGTCCGGGTCGCGGTAGGCGAGGCAGTAGAAGTCGCCGATCCGCTCCCGCGTGCCGGCGCGCATGCCGCGCACCGCGCAGTAGACCCAGGCGTCGTGGCGCATCACCGGCACGCGGGTGCGCCGGAAGCGGGCGTTCTGGCGCGAGACGGTCAGGCTGACCTGCGGGTCGGGCTGGAGCACCTCGAGGAAGACGTCGCCGTCGGGGATCCGCATCTCGAGCAGTTCGGGCGCCCAGAAGCCGAACTCGGCGATCTCGTCCCTGACGCAGGCGCCCATCCGTCTCGCGGTCTGCCTCGCGGCCTCGTAGTTGGAGGCGGCCGAGGCGTGGACCACGCGGCAGTGGTCGGCGAGCGCCTCGGTGGCGGCGTCGTCGCGAAGGATCATCCGGGAGGGTCTCCTTTCGGGTGGAACCGGGGGGGCGGGCGGGGCGCTTTCGCGCCCTCGGCCCAGGCGTGCGCGGGTCAGGCGAGCTCGAAGATCAGGCCGCTCAGGGGCGGCAGGGACAGCTTGAGCGAGTGGTCGAAGCCGTGCGCCGGGGCGGCGTCGGCCGGGACCGTGCCCGAGGGGCCTCTGCCAGCGCCGCCATAGACTTGCGCGTCGGAGTTCACACGGCAGATCCAGTCGCCCGCGGCCGGGACGCCGATCCGCCAGTCCGAATGCTCCGCACCGGAGAAGTTGTAGACGCACAGCACCGGCTTGCCCCCCTCCGACAGGCGCAGCCAGGCATAGACCGACTGCGCCTCGGCCGAGCCGTCGACCCAGCGGAAGCCGTCCTCGCGGCAGTCGCCTTCATGCAGCGCCGGAGCGTCGCGGTACAAGTGATTGAGATCGCGAACGAGTTTCCGCAAGCCGTCATGGCGCGGATTGGCCAGCAGGTCCCAGTCGACCGAGGTCTCGTGGTTCCACTCGGTCGCCTGGCCGAACTCCTGCCCCATGAACAGGAGCTTCTTGCCGGGGTGTCCGAACATGAAGGCGTAATAGGCTCTGAGGTTTGCGAATTTCTCCCACATGTCGCCGGGCATCTTGGCCAGCATCGAGCCCTTGCCGTGCACCACCTCGTCGTGGCTGATCGGCAGCACGAAGTTCTCCGAGAAGGCGTAGTGCAGGCCGAAGCTGATCTCGCCGTGGTGGTGGCGGCGGTGGATGGGATCGCGCTCGATGTACTGGAGCGTGTCGTGCATCCAGCCCATGTTCCACTTGAAGCCGAAGCCGAGGCCGCCTGCGTCGGCGGGCTTCGAGACGCCGGGCCAGGCGGTCGATTCCTCGGCGATGGTCATGATCGAGGGGTCGTCGCCGTAGACCTCGGTGTTCACCCGGCGCAGGAACTCGACCGACTCCCAGTTCTCGCGGCCGCCGTCCTGGTTAGGGATCCACTCCCCCGGCTTGCGCGAGTAGTCGCGGTAGAGCATCGAGGCGACCGCATCCACGCGCAGCCCGTCCACGTGATGCTCGGTCAGCCAGTAGCGGCCGTTGGCGGCGAGGAAGTTGGCCACCTCGCGCCGGCCGAGGTTGTAGATCAGCGTGTTCCAGTCGGGGTGGTAGCCCTGGCGCGGGTCCGCATGCTCGTAGAGGTGGGTGCCGTCGAACTGGGCGAGGCCGTGCGCGTCCGAGGGGAAATGCGCGGGCACCCAGTCGAGGATCAGGCCCAGGCCCGCGGCATGGCAGGCCTCGACGAACTCGCGGAACTCGTGCGGACCGCCGAGGCGCGAGGTCGGGGCGTAGAGCCCGACGGGCTGGTAGCCCCAGGAGCCGTCGAACGGATGCTCGGTGATCGGCAGCGCCTCGATATGGGTGAAGCCCATGTCGGCGACGTAGGGGACCAGCTCCTGCGCCAGGTCGCGCCAGGTCAGCCACTCCCAGCCGTTCTTCTTCTTCCACGAGGGCAGGTGCGCCTCGTAGATCGAGATCGGCGCGTCGACCGACTGGCGCTTCGCCCGGCTCTCCATCCAGGCGCCGTCGGACCATCTGTGGCCGCGCAGGTCGCGCACCACCGAGCAGTTGTCGGGGCGCATCTCGGCGCCGAAGCCGACGGGGTCGGACTTGGGGGGCAGAAGCTCCCAGTTCGGGCCCAGCAGCTCGTACTTGTAGCGCGCGCCGTCGCCGACGCCGGGCACGAAGATCTCCCACACGCCGGTCGAGCCGCGCGGGCGCAGGACGTGCTTGCGCCCGTCCCAGTCGTTGAAGTCGCCGATGACCGAGACGCGCCGGGCCGAGGGGGCCCAGACCGCGAAGGAGGTCCCGTCGACGCCCTCATGGGTCGTCACGTGGGCGCCGAGCACGTCCCACAGGCGCCCATGGGTGCCCTCTGCGAACAGGTGCTCGTCCATCTCGCCCAGCAGGGGGGCGAAGCGGTAGGCGTCCTTCACCTCCCAGTCGGTCTCGCCGCGCCAGGCGCGGAAGTTCCAGGCGTCGGGGCGGTCGTCGAGCAGGGCGGCGAAGACGTCGGAGCCCTGCGGGGCGAGCTCGGCGATGGTCTCGCCGGTCAGGGTGATGACCTCGACGCGCTCGGCGCCGGGGATGAAGGTGGCGATGCGCCAGGCGCCGTCCTGCGGATGGGCGCCGAGCACGTCGAACAGGGAGGATTGGCGGCCCTGAGCGATGCGCTCGGCCAACTCCGTCGGAATCAGCGGGCCGGCCCCGGTTTCGATCCGGTGCGGGCGATAGGTCACGACGTTCTCTTCCATTGCTGGGCGCGGCGGGGCCGCGAAGGGTGTCGAAAGCGTACCTCGCGAAAGAGTAGGGCGCCGCGGGCCGGGGGACCACCCGTCCCCCGGCCCGCGGCGCCCTGATTTCGCGTCGAATTCACTCGGCGGCGATGCGATCCGGCTCCTCGGTGACGAGGCCGTGGGCCGCGAGCACGTCGCGGAACTCGGGGTGCGAGGCGGCAAGGTGCAGCTTGGCGGCCAGCATCCCGGCCTTCGAGCCGCAGTCGAAGCGCTTGCCCGAGAACTCGAACCCCGCGAGGCCCACACGCTTCAGACCGGTGGCGATCGAGTCGGTGAGCTGGATCTCCCCGCCCGCGCCGGGCTCCTGGCTCGCCAGGTCCTCGAAGATCGAGCTGTCGAGCACGTAGCGGCCCACGACCGCGAGGCGCGAGGGCGCGTCCTCGGGGGCGGGCTTCTCGACCATGCCGCGGGCGCGGGTGAAGCGGCCCTTGCGCTCGAGCGGGTCGAGCACGCCGTAGGACTTGGTCTCGGCCTGGGCGACCTCCATGGCGGCGACCAGGTGGCCGCCGGTCTCGGCATGGGCCTCGACCATCTCCTTCAGGCAGCCGGGCTCGCCCAGGATCAGGTCGTCGGGCAGGACCACGGCGAAGGCCTCTTCCTTCACGTGGTCGCGGGCCATCAGCACCGCGTGGCCCAGGCCCAGCGGCTCGGGCTGCATGACGAATTCGATCTCCTCGTGCTCGCTCTCGGCCATCTCGCGCAGCATCTCGGCGAGGTCGTCCTTGCCGCGGGCGCACAGCGTCTCATGCAGGTCGTGGTCGTGGCGCACGTAGTCCTCGATCGCGCCCTTGGTGGGGTGCGAGACGAAGACCATCCTGGTGAAGCCGGCGGCGCGCGCCTCGTCCATCGCGAACTGGATCAGCGGCTTGTCGATGACCGGCAGCAGCTCCTTCGGGGTCGCCTTGGTGGCGGGCAGGAAGCGGGTTCCAAGACCGGCCACGGGAAAAACGACGGTGCGGATGCGCGAGGTCATCGCAGGCTCCTTGTCTGTCGGGGTGTCTGTCGGGGGGCGTGCTGGGGAACGACGATGGGTCGGCGCGCCGAGCAGGGGATCGGCGCCTGCTTTCGAGGCAGCGAGGCTGCGCCCGGGGCGGCGAATGCATTCGATGCGTGCGATCTGTTCACTCGTGCGCTCATGCTCATCAAGGTTTAGCGAAAGTCTCCCGTTTTCAAGGCATTCTTGTTGCGGCGCAGCGCATTTCTCCGCCGCGCCCCTGCGGCCGGGGGCGGCGCGGCCCCGATTTTCGGCTGATCGCCCAACTGGATGCGCGTTCCGCAAGTGATGCGACGGGATGTCCAGAACTCCCTTCGCGCCAGCGCGGATAAATGGGGCAGAAACATGGCATCCGGCGTGCGAGCACTTCGCGGGCCTCGCGAACTGCAAGTATTCGAACTCATCTCTTCTGCACCGTCGCGATTCGCTGCGGCGCCGAAAGGCGCGGTTGAACGCGGGGCTCCCGTGCTCTATTCTTTTTCGGGACATGCCGCGCTGCCGCAACATCGTCGATCGCATCCGCCGCCGCCCCAGGGCGGTCGGATCCGTCGCGAACCGAAGCGCGCAGGCGCGGGACACGGCCGGAAAACCGCCTATCTCCCCAGACATGGCGACGCGAAGACCGCCGGCCGGCCCGTCCGACCGATTCGAGGTGATATCATGAGCGCATTCGACATCGGCGCGTCCGACGACCGCGCCCCCGTTCCAGCCCCCTTCCGCCGCATCGCCGTGGTCGGCGCCGGCTCCTGGGGCACGGCCCTGGCGGTTATCGCCGCCAAGGCGGGCCGCGGCGTGACCCTGTGGTCGCGGCGCGAGGATCACGCCCGCGCCCTGCGCGAGGACGGCCGCAACGCCCGCTACCTGCCCAACGTCAGCCTGCCGGATTCGATCCGCATCACCTCCGACCTCGCCAAGGCCGTGGACGACGCGGAGGCGATCCTGATGGTCGTCCCGTCCTCGGCGGTGCGCGAGACGGCGAAGAAGCTGAGCGAGCTGATCGACCCCTCGATCCCCGTGATCCTGGCGGCCAAGGGGATCGAGCCCGGCTCGGGCCTGCTGATGTCCGACGTCGCGGCCGAGGAGCTGAAGGGCAACCCGATGGGCGCGCTCTCGGGCCCCAACTTCGCCGAGGAGGCCGCGCTCGGCCATCCCACGGCCTGCACCATCGCCTCGGACTGCGGGGAGCTGTTCGACACCGCCCCCGCCCAGACCGTCGCCGCGCGCATGGCGGTGGCGATGGGGACCGAGAGCTTCCGCCCCTACATCTCCGACGACCTTCCGGGCGTCGAGGTCGGGGGCGCGCTGAAGAACGTCATCGCCATCGCCTGCGGCATCGCCACCGGCGCGGGCTTCGGCGCCAACACCCGCGCGGCCCTGATCACCCGCGGCCTCGACGAGATGAAGCGCCTGGCGGAGCCCCTGGGCGGCCGGCGCGAGACGGTCACCGGCCTCGCCGGCGTGGGCGACCTGACGCTGACCTGCTCGTCCGAGGCCTCGCGCAACATGAGCTTCGGCCTCCAGCTCGGGAAGGGCATCCCGCGGGAGGAGACGTTCGACGGCAAGCCGGTGGTGGTCGAGGGCGACCGCAACGCCCTGTCGGTCACCGACCTTGCGCGCAAGCACGGCGTCCACCTGCCGATCTGCGAGGCGGTGCGCGGCATCCTGCATGAGGGGCACGCCGTCTCCGACGCCTTCGCGATGCTCTGGGGCCGGCCCATCGAGGGCGAGCCCCGCGCGCTGGTCGAGCTGGAGATCGGCCACCCCCACGCCCGCCGCGCCCGGTGGCATTTCGAGGAGATCCTGTCGTGAGCGGCGAGAACCTGGCGAAGAAGAGCGACAGCCCCCTGGTGGACCCGGCGCTGCCGGAAGTGAAGTCCCTGCACCCGCCCGAGGGCACCCCCTCGGCCGAGCATCGCGACTTCGCCTCGCGCCGCTTCGTGCTGGCGACCGACCTGGACGGGACCTTCCTGGGCGGGTCCGAGGCGGACCGGCGCAGGCTCTACGAATGGATCGACGCGAACCGCGACGAGGTGGGGCTGATCTTCGTCACCGGCCGCGACCCCGAGTTCCTGGAGGAGCTGTGCCGCGGCCCGGTGCCCTGGCCCGACTACGTGGTCGGCGACGTCGGCACCACCATCGCGCGCATGGAGTTTCCCGACGACGAGCCGGGGCAGGGCCGCGTGAAGCCCATCGAGGCGCTGGAGGAGCAGATCGCCGCGATCTGGGACGACGCCGGCCCGAAGGTGCGCGCGGCGCTGGACGGCCACCCCGGCCTGACGCTGCAGCCGACGCCGTTCCGCTACCGCGTCTCCTACGACTACGACCCCGAGAGCTTCGATCCCTCGGCCATCGACATCGTCAAGGAGATCGGCCACGACCCGCTGATCTCGGCCGACATCTTCTTCGACGTGCTGCCGCGCGGCGTCTCGAAAGGGCCGTCGCTGCTGCGGCTGCTCGCCTTCCTGGGCGTGCCCGAGCACAAGACGCTGGCCGCGGGCGACACGCTCAACGATCTCTCGATGCTCGACATGGACGTGCCGGCGGTGGCGGTGGGCAATTCCGAGCCCGGCCTGACCCGGCGCCTGCGCGACCGCGACACGCTGCATCGCGCGCAGGCCCATGGCGCGGGCGGCATCCTCGAGGCGATCGCGGCGCTGGGGCTGCACCCCTCGCCGCCCGAGCCCGAACGACGCGGCGGCTGAGCGCCCCGACCCGACAGGTCCGGGCGCAGGGGCGCCCGGGCGAAAGATCAAGATCCGTTTCAATGACCCGACCGGGAGAAGCCAGATGTCCTCCGATCTCGTGATCGTCTACCACCGCCAGCCCTATGAGGAGGTCGTGGTCGACGGAAAGGTCGAGCGACGCGCGAACAAGAGCCCCAACGGCATCGTGCCGACCCTGAAGAGCTTCTTCGGCCGCGTGGGCAAGGGCGCCTGGGTGGCCTGGAAGCTGGCCGACGATCCCAACGAGCCCGACTTCGAGCCGGTGGTCGAGATCACCGACAACTTCGGCACCTACAACGTCTCGCGCCTGCCGCTGCGCGAGGACCAGGTCTCGAGCTTCTACCACGTGACCTCGAAGGAGGCCTTCTGGCCGATCCTCCATTCCTTCAAGGACAAGTACAATTACGATCCCGTCGACTGGCCGACCTTCCGGGAGGTGAACTGGGCCTTCGCCGAGGCCGCCGCCAACGAGGCCGCGCAGGGCGCGGTGGTCTGGGTCCACGACTACAACCTGTGGCTGGTGCCGGCCTACCTGCGCACCCTGCGCCCGGACGTGAAGATCGCCTTCTTCCACCACACGCCCTTCCCCTCGGCCGACATGTTCAACGTGCTGCCCTGGCGCGCGGAGATCGTGCAGTCGCTGCTCGCCTGCGACGTGGTGGGCTTCCACATCCCGCGCTACGCGCAGAACTTCATCCACGTCGCCCGCTCGCTCTTCGACATCGAGGGCGTGGACGAGGAGAAGTCGAACCCCGACTTCGTCCCCGCCGGCGGCATGGCGCTGCAGGAGCGGATCACCCCCACCTACCTCAACCACGAGGGCCGCAAGATCGCCATCGGCGCCTTCCCAGTGGGCGTGGACGTGGAGTTCATCCAGGAGCGGGCGCGCTCGCCCGAGACCGCGGTGTCGCGCTACCAGATCCGCGAGGAGCTGGGCGACGACAGCAAGCTGATCGTCTCGGTCAGCCGCACCGACTACACCAAGGGCAACATCGAGCAGCTGCAGGCCTTCGAGCGGCTGCTGGAGCGGCGGCCGGAGCTGCGCGGCAAGGTGCGGCTGATGCATGTCTCGGTGACCGCCAACCGCAACATGACCGCCTACGAGACGGTGCAGAACGAGATCGAGGGGATCACCGGGCGCATCAACGGCCGCTTCGGCAGCTTCGAGTGGCAGCCCGTGTCGCTGATCGGCACAGCGATCCCCTTCGACGAGCTGATCGCCTACTACCAGGCCGCCGACGTGTGCTGGATCACGCCGCTGGCCGACGGCCTGAACCTGGTGGCCGAGGAGTTCTGCGCCGCGCGCACCGACGGCGACGGGGTGCTGGTGCTCTCGGAGTTCGCGGGCGTCGCGGTGGCGCTGTCGGACGCGGTGATCACCAACCCGTTCTCGCACCGCGCGATGGACTCGGCCATCGACCAGGCGCTCGACATGGAGGAGGAGGAGCGGCGCGCCCGGATGCTCCAGCTCCGCCGCAAGGTCGCCAAGTACGACATCAAGGCCTGGGCGGCCGAGCAGCAGCGCCTGTTCGACCTCGTCTCCAAGAGCGAGCCCAAGGACGGGGAGACCGAGGCGGCCTGACCGCCCGGCGCGCTCCCCGGCATCGACGCGAGACCCGGCGCGCGGCCCGACATCGGGCCGCGCGTCGCGCGTTCGCCCGGCCCCGCCGTCGCGCCCGCGCGGCCGGTCGCCGGGGCGCCGGGGCCCGGCCGTCTCCGGCGGCGAGGGCGCGCGGAGCGGTCGAGCGGGGCGAAGCGCTCTGACCGGCCGGTCGGTCGAAATCTGGGCGCGTCCTGCATTCCCTCTGCGCCCGCGCTCGGCTAGACCTTCCCCGGAAGAACGACGATCGGCGCCGCAGACGCGCCGGCGCGGGCAGGTGGGGAGGCCGCCTTCATGACCGACGAGAGCCGCGCCTGGCGGCGCGCCCTGCTGACGGCGCTGGGGCTTTCGGCCGCCGCGACCATCGCGCTGGGCTTCTCGCGCTTCGCCTATTCGCTGCTGCTGCCTGCGATGCAGGAAGACCTCGGGCTGAGCTACGTCGAGGCCGGGGCGCTGAACACGTTCAACGCGGTCGGCTACCTCGCCGGCGCCTTCGGCGCGGCCTGGGCGGCGCGACGCTGGGGGGTGACGCGCCCGTTCATGGCGGGGGTCGCGCTGAGCACCCTGGCGCTCGCCGCCACCGCCTTTCCGGCGAGCCTCGACGTGCTGTCGGCGCTGCGGGCGCTGGGCGGGTTCTTCGGGGCTTTCGCCTACATCCTCGGCGCGGCTCTGGCAGGGGCGGCGGCGCCCACGCTCTCGGCCGAGCGGCGGGGGATCCTGCTGGGGATCTATTCCTCGGGGCCGGCGGCGGGGATCGTGCTGTCGGGCCTCGCCGCGCCCGCGGCGGCGGGGCTGGACGAGAGCGGCTGGCGCGCGGGCTGGCTGGCGCTGGCGGCGCTCGCCGCGCTCGGAACGGCGGCGGCGCTGCCGGCGGCGCGGGCCGCGACCCCGCCCGGCCCCCCGCGGCGCGGCGGACGGCTGAGCCGGGCGGACTTCCTGCACATCCTGCCCACCACCGTCGCCTACACCTGCTTCGGCGCGGGCTACGCGGGGTGGACCACCTTCGTGATCGCGATGCTCAAGGCCCAGGGCGAGTCCGAGGCGCTGGCCGCCCGCTTCTGGATCGTGATGGGCGGCGTGGGCGTGGTCTCGGCCGTCGGCTGGGGGCGCATGCTGGGGCGGCTGCCCGCGAACCGCGGCGGCGCCATCGCCTATGCGACGACGCTGGTCGGCTCCTTGCCCGCGCTGATCTGGCCGGGACCGGCGGGGGCCTTCGCCTCGGCCGCGATCTACGGGGGCAGCGTGATGGCGGGGCCGATCGCGATGTCGATCGTGGCGCAGCGGCATCTCGCGCCCGAGTCCATCGCGCCCGCCGTCGCCTCGATGACCATCTGCTTCGCGGTGGGGCAGTCGGCGGGGCCGATCCTGTCGGGCTGGGTCTCGGACGTCACCGGCGACGTCGCCATGGGCCTGTGGATCGCGCCGGTGCTGCTGGCGGGAGCGGCCGTCGCCTCGTTGTTCCAGAGCCCGCCGCGGCCGGCGGCGCTGGCCGCCTGAGCGGGGCCGCGCGCCGCCGCGTCGCCGCGGGACGGTCAACGGTTCGTCAACCTTGCCGGGTTCAACAGGGGATGCGCGGCGAGGGACGCCGGCGCCTCCTGCGGCCTCCCGTTCATTGAACGCCGGGGCGGGGGCGTGCATCCTGCGCCCGTCCCATCCTGGCGCGTCCCCTCCCGACGCGCCCGACCCTGACGCCCCCCTGCGCCGGAGCCGCCCCTTGCAGATCCTCTCGGTCGTTTCGGAATGCGCGCCCCTGGTGAAGACCGGGGGGCTCGCGGACGTCGCGGGCGCGCTGCCCGGCGCGCTGGCGCCGCTGGGCGTGCGGATGCGCACCCTGCTGCCGGCCTATCCGGGGCTGGCCGCGCGGCTCTCCCGCCCGCGGGCGCACGCGTGGAGCACGCCCTTCGGCCCCGTGCGTCTGCTGGAGGGGGAGGCGGAGGGGCTGGACCTGATCCTGATCGAGTCGCCCCTCTACGACCGCGCCGGCGGCGGGCCTTACACCGGTCCCGACCGGCGCGACTGGCCCGACAACCACCTGCGCTTCGGCCTGCTGTCCTGGCTGGGCGCGGGGGTCGCCGCCTGGGGGCTGGACGGCTGGACCGCGGACGTGGTCCATGCCCACGACTGGCAGGCGGGCCTCGCCCCCACCTACCTGCGCCTGCTGGGCCCCGAGGCGCCGCGCGCGGTGCTGACCATCCACAACATCGCCTACCAGGGCGTCTTCGGGCGCGAGGCGCTGGGCGCGCTGACCCTGCCCGAGGCGATGTTCACGCCCGAGCATGTGGAGTTCCACGGCCTGGTGGGCTTCCTCAAGGCCGGGCTCGCCCATGCCGAGCGGATCACCACCGTCTCGCCGACCTATGCGCGCGAGCTGCTGACGCCGGCCTTCGGCTGGGGGCTCGACGGGCTGCTGCGCCACCGGGCGGGGGACCTCGAGGGGATCCTCAACGGCATCGACACCGGCGTCTGGGATCCGGCGAGCGACCCCAACCTCGCGGCCAACTACGAGCGGCCGAAGCAGAAGGCCCCCAACCGCGCCGCGGTATGCGAGCGCTTCGGCGTCGCGCCGGCGGAGGGGGCGCCGCTGTTCTGCGTCGTCTCCCGCATGACCCGCCAGAAGGGGCTCGACCTGCTGATCGAGGCGCTGCCGGCGTTGCTGGAGGAGGGGGCGGCGCTGGCCGTCATCGGTTCGGGCGACGAGGACCTGGAGCAGGCCTACCGCGCCGCCGCCCAGGCCCATCCCGGGCGCGTGGGGGTGGAGATCGGCTATGACGAGCCCGCCTCCCACCTGCTGCAGGCCGGCGCCGACGCGATCCTGATCCCCTCGCGGTTCGAGCCCTGCGGCCTGACCCAGCTGATCGGGCTGCGCTACGGGACCGCGCCGGTGGTGGCGCGCACCGGGGGGCTGGCGGACACGGTGGTGGACGCCAACGCCGCCGCCCTGCGCACGGGCGTCGCCACCGGCTTCGTGCACGCCCCCGACGACGTGGGGGATCTCGCCGAGGCGATCCGGCGGACCTGCGCGGTCCACCGCGATCCGAAGGCCTGGGGGAAGCTGACCCGCAACGCCATGGCCCAGCCCGTCGGCTGGGACGAGAGCGCCCAGCGCTACGCCGCCCTCTACCGCCGTCTCGCCCCGGCGGCCGCATGAGCTGGACGATCGCCGAAGGCAGCCCCGCCGCGCCCGGCCTGCGCCTGACCGCGACCGGGGCGAACGTCGCCGTGCTCTCGGCTCATGCCGAGCGGATCGAGCTGTGCCTGTTCGATCCCGACGGGCGGGAGAGCGCGCGCCTGCCGCTGCCGTACCGCACCGGCGACATGCACCACGCCCATGTCGAGGGGATCGGGGAGGGTCAGCTCTACGCCCTGCGCGCCCACGGGCCCTGGGATCCGGCCGCGGGGCATCGCTTCAACCCCGCGAAGCTGCTGCTCGACCCCTGGGCGCTGGCCTTCACCGGCGATCCGGCCTGGGACCAGGTCCTGTGCGCCCATGCGCCGGACGACCCGCTCGCCCCCGATCCGCGCGACAGCGCCGCCGTCATGCCCCGCTGCATCGCCGTGCCCGACCGGCCGAAGGTCGACCCGGCCGAGCGTCCGCGCCGCGCGCCGGGGGAGCTGGTGGTCTACGAGGCCCACGTCTGCGGCCTGACCCGCCTGCACCCCGAGATCCCCGAGCCGATCCGCGGAACCTACGAGGCGCTGGGCCATCCCGCGATCCTCGCCCACCTGCAGCGCCAGGGCGTCACCGCGCTGGAGCTGCTGCCGGTCCACGCCTTCGCGGACGAGCCGCACCTCGTGCGTCTCGGGCTGACGAACTACTGGGGTTACAACACCTACGGGTTCTTCGCGCCCTCGCCCCGCTACATGGGGCCGAAGGGGGCCGACGGGCTGCGCGAGGCGATCGCGGCGCTGCATGGCGCGGGGATCGAGGTGATCCTCGACGTGGTCTACAACCACTCGGCCGAGGGGGACGAGGACGGGCCCTGCGTGATGTTCCGCGGGCTCGACGACGCGAGCTGGTATCGCCACCACCCGGACGCGCCCGGCGGCTACTCGAACGAGACGGGCTGCGGCAACACGCTGGACCTCTCGAAACCCTTCGCCCAGCGGCTGGCGCTGGACAGTCTGCGGTGGTGGGCCGAGCGGATGGGCGTGGACGGGTTCCGCTTCGACCTCGCCCCGGTGCTGGCGCGGGGACGGGACGGGGAGGTGGACATGACCTCCGACTTCCTCGCCACCCTTCGCGCCGACCCTGCGCTGGCCGAGCTGCACCTGATCGCCGAGCCCTGGGACATCGGCCCCGGCGGCTGGCAGACCGGGGCCTTCCCGCCGGGCTGGCGGGACTGGAACGACGGCTTCCGCGACGCCGTCCGCCGCTTCTGGAAGAACGACGCGCGCGGGGCGCAGGACCTGGCCTCGGCCCTGCTGGGCTCGGCCGAGGCCTTCGACCATGACGGCCGGCCGGCCTGGTCGTCGGTCAACTTCGTCTCGGCCCACGACGGGTTCACGCTGGCGGACCTGACGATGTACGCCGAGCGGCGGAACTGGGCGAACGGCGAGGACAACCGCGACGGCCACGCCCACGAGGACAGCGACCCGATGGGCCCCGAGGGTCCCGGCGCGCCGGAGCAGGAGGCCGCGCGCGCGCGGCGCCGGCGCAACCTGCTGCTGACGGTCTTCGCAGCCCAAGGCGCCCCGATGCTGCGCGCGGGCGACGAGATCGGGCAGAGCCAGGGCGGCAACAACAACGCCTATTGCCAGGACAACGAGACCACCTGGATCGACTGGCTGCGCGGCGACGACGACCTCGCCGCCTTCGCCGCCGCCGCAGCCCGTCTGCGCGCGCGCCTGCCGGCCCTGCGCCAGCCCCTGTTCCTGCATGGCGACCCCCGCGCCGACGGCGCGCCCGAGATCGAGTGGGCCGCGCTGGCGGGCGGCGCGCCCGCCTGGGACGACGACGGCCTGCCGGGCCTGGTGCTGGTCCTGCGCGGCGCCGCCGCGACGCCCGCCGCGGAGGCCGACCCCGCCCCCGTGGCGCTGGCGCTGAACGCAGGCGCGGCGCCCTCGCCCCTCGAGCTGCCGGCGCCCGGGGAAGGGTTGCGCTGGCGCCTCGCGCTCGACACCGCGCATCCGCACGGGACGCCCTTGGGTTCGGGCGCGCCGCCGCTGGAGATCGGCCCCGACCACGCGCTGGTCTTCGAGGCCGTGCCCGCCGATCCCGCGCCCACGCGCCTGGCGCGCGAGGTCGGGATCTTCGCGCGGTACTACGAGATCACGGGGACCGAGCGCGTCGCCTCCGACGCCACCCGCGACCGGCTGCTGGCCGCCATGGACCTGCCGACCGAGGCGGCCGAGGCCGAGGCGGCGCTGGACGCGCGCCATGCCGCCGCCCGCGCCCGGCGCCTGCCGCGCGAGGCGGTGGTCGAGGCCGCGGACGGGCAGGGCGGCGGCGCCCCCTGGCCCCTGCCGGCGCCCCTCGGCTGGACCCTGCACCTCGAGGATGGCGAGAGCCTGAGCGGCGGCGTGGGCGAGCCCGTGCCCCCGCTCCCCGCCGGCCTGCACCTGCTGGAGGCGGGGGGCGAGGAGGTGCTGCTCGCCGCCGCGCCCCCCGCCGCGCCCTCGGTCGAGGCGGTCGCGGGGCAGGCGCGCGTCTGGGGCCTGACCGGGGCGGTCTATGCGCTGACCGGGCCGCGGAGCCTGGGCGAGGGCGACTTCGCCGATCTCGCGGAGGCCGCCGCCTCCGCCGCCGGGCTGGGGGCGGCCTTCCTCGGCGTGAACCCGATCCACGCGCTGGGCGTCGCCTATCGCGGGACCAGCCCCTATTCGCCCTCGACCCGCGTGGCGCTCGACGCGCGCCGGGTGGCGCCGCGGCTGGTCCCCGGCTTCTCGCCCGACCTGCTGCCGGAGGGCGCGGCCGAGGCGCTGGCCGCCTGGGCGCCCGAGCCGCTGACCGACCCCGAGCTTCACGCCCGCCAGCGCGAGCCTGCGTTGCGCGCGCTCTTCGACGCCGCCTGGTCCCATCCCGGCGCGCCGGGGGCGGAGGCGTTCGACGACTGGCTGTCGGATCCCGGCGCCCACCGCGTCGCCTTCGCCGTCTACGAGGCGCTGTCGGAGCTGCACGGCGACGACTGGCGCGCCTGGCCCGAGGCGCTGCGCGACCCCGCCTCGCCCGCCGTCGCGGCTTTCGGCGAGAGCCATGCGGAGGCGATCCGCTACCACGCCTGGCTGCAATGGCTGGCCGAGACGCAGCTCGCCGCCGCCCAGACCGCGGCGACCGAGGCGGGGATGGCCCTGGGCCTCTACCTCGACATCGCCGTCGGGGTGCGCCCGGGCGGGGCCGAGACCTGGGCGAACCCCACGGCCTTCGCCCGCGGCGTCAGTCTCGGCGCGCCGCCCGACGCGCTGAACAGCCAGGGGCAGGCCTGGGGCCTCGCCCCCTACAGCCCCGAGGGCCTGCGCCGCCTGCGCTACGCGCCGTTCCGGGAGATGCTGCGCTCGGCCATGCGGGCGGCGGGGGCGGTGCGCATCGACCACGTCATCGGCCTCGACCGCTGCTTCTGGGTTCCCGAGGACGGCGCGCCCGGCGGCTACGTGAAATACCCCACCGCGATGCTGATGGCGCTGGTGCGCATCGAGGCCGCGCGCCATGGCTGCGTGGTGGTGGGGGAGGACCTGGGCACCGTCCCCGACGGGCTGCGGGAGAGCCTGGCCGAGTCGAACCTGCACGGCTGCGCGATCCTGCAGTTCGAGGGCGGGCCGCACGGCTATCGCAACCCGAAGGACTTCGCCGAGGCGAGCCTCGCGGCCTTCGGCACCCACGACACGCCCACGCTCGCGGGCTGGTGGGCGGCCGACGACGCCGACCTGCGCCTGTCGCTGGGCCACATCGACGCCGAGGGGGCCGAGGCGGTGCGCGAGGAGCGCGCGGCTTGCCGCGTCGCCATGTGCCGCCTGCTGGCGGAGGAGGATCTGCTGCCCGAGGGCCTGGACCCCGAGGCGCCGCCCGCGCTCGCCGACGCGGCGCTGCGCGAGGCGATCCATGCGCTTCTGGCCCGCGGATCCTCGGCGCTGATGGCGGTGCAGATCGACGACGCCTTCGGCGTGCGCGAGCCCCAGAACGTGCCCGGAACCACCACCGAGGCCCCCAACTGGCGCCGCCGCCACCCCGTCGCCGCTGCCGAAATCGGCGGCGCCGAGGTGCTGCGGGCCCTTGCTCAGCGCCTAGAATTCGAGCGATCGAGTTGAACCTGCGACGAACCCGCCCCCTGTTCGTTGCCCTTCGTCAATCTATCGTGCAATAGCCTCGTTCGAGCAGCACAGGGACCAGGCCATGAACTTCCGCCACGCCGTCTCGCGCCCCACCGACGCCGACGAGCTCGCCGACGCCGTTCTCAACCACCTGACCTTCACGATCGGGAAGACCACGGACACCGCGACGCTCTCGGACTGGCGGCTGGCGCTGACGCACGCGATCCGCGACATGGTCGTCGCGCCCTGGTTCGACAGCGTCCGCCAGGTCTACAAGGAAGACCGCAAGCGCGTTTACTACCTGTCGATGGAGTTCCTCATCGGCCGCCTGCTCGAGGATGCGATCGACAACCTCGGGCTGGGCGAGATGGCGCGCAAGGCCGTCGAGAAGCACGGCATCGACTGGCGCGAGGTGCTCGACGACGAGCCCGACGCGGCGCTCGGCAACGGCGGCCTGGGCCGGCTGGCGGCCTGCTTCCTCGACTCGATGTCCACCGTCGGCCTGCCGGCCCACGGCTACGGCATCCGCTACGATCACGGCCTGTTCCGCCAGGGCTTCCACGAGGGCTGGCAGGTGGAGGAGGCCGAGGAGTGGCTTCGCCAGGCCCACCCGTGGGAGTTCCAGCGCCGCGAGGTGCAGCACCGCATCGGCTTCGGCGGCTCGGTCCGCCAGGGCGAGGGCGACGCGGCCGAGTGGGAGCCCGAGGAGGTGGTGATCGCCGCCGCCTACGACACGCCCGTTCCCGGCTGGGGCGGCCGCTGGACCAACACCCTGCGGCTGTGGTCCGCCAAGCCCGAGCGGCTGTTCGAGCTCGACCGCTTCAACCGCGGCGACTTCGTGGGCGCGGCCGCGCCGGCGATCCTGGCGCAGACCATCTCCCGCGTCCTTTACCCCGACGACACCACCCCGCAGGGCAAGGAGCTGCGGCTGAAGCAGGAATACTTCTTCACCGCCGCCTCGGTCCGCGACCTGCTGCGCCGCTTCGTCTCCGATCACCAGGACGTGCGGGAGCTGCCCAACAAGGTCGCCATCCAGCTCAACGACACCCATCCCGCCATCGCGGTGGCGGAGCTGGTGCGCCTGCTGATCGACCGCCACGGGCTGAGCTTCGACGAGGCGTTCGAGGTCTCCCGCGGGACGCTGCACTACACCAACCACACCCTGATGCCCGAGGCGCTGGAGCGCTGGTCGTGGGACCTGATGTCCCGCGTGCTGCCGCGCCACCTGCAGATCATCGAGAAGATCAACCGCCGCCATGAGCAGGAGTTCCCCGACCGCCCCGAGGCGACGCGGATCATCGACCATGGCGAGATCCGGATGGGCAACCTCGCCTTCGTCGGCTCGTGCAAGGTGAACGGGGTCTCGGCCCTGCACACCGACCTGATGAAGAAGACGGTCTTCAAGGACCTGCATGAGCTGCACCCCGACCGCATCGTGAACGTCACCAACGGCGTCACCCCGCGGCGCTGGATCAACACCTGCAACGGGCGCCTGCGCGACCTGCTGAACGAGACGGTGGGCGAGGGCTGGATCACCGACCTCGACAAGCTCGAGCGGATCCGCCCGCACGCCACGCAGCGCTCGTTCCAGGACGCGCTGTGGGACGCCAAGCGGATCAACAAGGCCGCCCTGTCGAACTGGCTGCTGGAGCATACCGGCGTGGGCGTCGACCCCGACGCCATGTTCGACGTGCAGATCAAGCGCATCCACGAATACAAGCGCCAGCTGCTCAACATCCTCGAGGCCGCGGCGCTCTACAACGAGATGCGCGACAATCCCGGCAAGGACTGGACGCCGCGGGTGAAGCTCTTCGGCGGCAAGGCCGCGCCGGGCTACCAGCAGGCGAAGCTGATCATCAAGCTGATCAACGACATCGGCCGGAAGATCAACGAGGATCCGGCGATCGGCGACCGGCTGAAGATCGTGTTCCCGCCCAACTACAACGTCTCGATGGCCGAGCGGCTGATCCCCGCCTCGGACCTGTCCGAGCAGATCTCCACCGCGGGGATGGAGGCGTCGGGCACCGGCAACATGAAGCTCTCGATGAACGGGGCGCTGACGGTCGGCACGCTCGACGGCGCCAACGTCGAGATCCGCGAGGCGGTGGGACCCGAGAACATCTTCATCTTCGGCAAGACCGCCGACGAGGTCCACGCGATGCGCGAGCGGGGCTACGACTCCCGCCCCGCCATCGAGGCGGACGAGCGGCTGGCCCGCGTCATCACCCAGATCGAGCGGGGCGTGTTCTCGCCCGACGATCCCGGCCGCTTCCGGGGCATCGCCGACACGCTGCGCCACCACGACTGGTTCATGGTGACGGCGGATTTCTCCAGCTACTGGACCGTCCAGCGCCGCATCGACGACGCCTGGAAGGACCGGCGCGACTGGCTGCGCAAGTCGGCGATCAACATCGCCGGCATGGGGCGGTTCAGCTCCGACCGCTCGATCAAGAACTACGCGGACTACGTGTGGGAGGCCGAATACGGCTTCTGATCCGGCCCGCCGCGGCCCTGGATGCGCGAACGCCCCGGACCTCGGTCCGGGGCGTTCTGCGTTTCAACGTCTGGGGGCCTCAGGCGCGGTCGCCCAGGCATTCCAGCAGGCTCTTGGCCATGGCCTCGATCAGGGCGGGGTAGAGCTCCGGCCCCGGGGTCAGCGTGGCGCCCAGCGGGTCGAGCACGCCGCGGCGGACCTCGTCGCCCGCGACCGAGTCGATCAGGCGGGCGGGCATCTGCGGCTCGGCGAAGACGCACAGCGCCCGGGTCGTCTCGATCGCCTCGCGCACCTCGGCCACCCGGCGCGCGCCGGGCGAGGCCGCGTCGCCCAGCGACACGGCCGCCGAGGCGGGCATGTCGAAGCGTTCCTCGAAATGACGGTAGGCGTCGTGGAAGACGACGTAGGGGCGGTGATGCACCGGCTCCAGCAGCTCCTCGGCCGTGCGCGCCGCGGCCTCGATCCGGGCGCGGCCGGCGGCGGCGTTGGCGGCGTAGGTCTCGGCGCGGGCCGGGTCGATGCGCGCCAGCGCATCCGCGATGGCGTCGAGCCAGACGAGCGCGTTGTCGGGGTTCAGCCAGGCGTGCGGGTCGAGGCCGTGATGGTCGTGGCCGTCATGCCCGGCGTCGTCATGCCCCTCGCCCTCATGCTCCCCGGCGTGCGCCGCGTCGGCGGGGTCATGGTCGTCGTGGCCGTCCTCGTCATGCGCGGCATGGTCGTCGTCGTGATCGTGGCCGCCGGCGAAGACCGCCGCCTCGCGGAAGGGCAGGGCGTGGGTCCCGGGCAGGTCCAGCAGGTCGAGGCGCACCGCCTCGGGCCGGGCCAGGGCGTCGGCGGCCTCGTCGAGCCAGGGGGCGAGCGCCGGGCCGATGGAGATCACCAGGTCCGCCCGCTCCAGCGCGCCGGCCTGGCTGGGGCGCAGGGTGAAGCCGTGGGGCGAGGCGCCGGGCGGCACGATCAGCTCGACCTCGCCCACGCCTGCCATCGCCATCGCCGCGAGGGACTGCACGGGCGGGATGTCGGCCACCACGCGCGGCGCCGTCTGGGCGCCCGCGCTCCCCGCCGCTCCGCCCGCCAGGAGCATCCCCGCCATCGCCCAGCGCATCGCCTTCATGCCTCTCGCCCTTTCCCGCCCGTCGCCGGGCGTGTTCTGATCGCCCGCCGCCGGGCGTGTCGTGGTCGCCCGTCGCCGGGCGCGTCTTGTTCGCCCGCCGCCGGGCGGGATGCGACCGCCCGGTCGCGAGGGCGGTTGCCAGTTCGTGCGGCAGGAGGTAGCAAGGCCGTTACAACATAACAAGTGAAATGTTATAGTGTAACGCATGAGCGATCAGACCCCCTCCGCCCCCGCCGCCCCGCGCGAGCCCGCGCCCGCGGCCTTCCGGCGCCACGACCATCGCCGCTGCGTCGCCGACGCGCGCGCGGCGGTCGAGGCCGCCTGCGCCGAGCGCGGGCTGCGCCTGACGCCGGCGCGGGCGCGGGTGCTCGAGATCCTGCTCGCCTCCCACGAGGCGCTGGGCGCCTACGACGTGCTCGAGCGGCTGCGCGAGGGGGGGCATCCCGCCCAGCCCCCCGTCGCCTACCGCGCGCTGGATTTCCTGGTGGCCAACGGCTTCGCCCACCGGATCGAGAAGCTCAACGCCTTCGTCGCCTGCGCCCATCCCGGCGACGCGGGCCCCGCGGCCCATGCGCCCGCCTTCATGATCTGCCGCGGCTGCCGGCGGGTGGCCGAGACCTCGGCCGCCCCGGCCGCCGCCTCCGTCGCCGACGCCGCGCGGGACCTGGGCTTCGAGGTCGAGCGCACGGTGGTCGAGGTCGAGGGCGTGTGCCCCGATTGCCGCCACCGGGAGGGCGAGGCATGAGCGTCCTCGCCCCCCTCTCCCGCCCCGAGACCGAACCGTCGGCCGAGCCGCTGGTCGAGGCGAAGGGCGTCTCGATCCGCTACGACGGGGTCGAGGTGCTGCGCGACGTCGACCTCAGCCTGCGCGCGGGCGAGATCGTCACGCTGGTGGGGCCCAACGGCTCGGGCAAGACCAGCCTCGCGCGGGCGCTGGCGGGGGCGCTGAAGCCCGCCGCGGGCGCGGTGCGCCGGCGCAAGGGGCTGCGGGTGGGCTATGTTCCGCAGTCGCTGGCGCTCGACCGCACGCTGCCGATGACGGTCGACCGCTTCCTGGCGCTGGCGGGCGAGCGCGACGGCGCCGTGCGCGAGGCCGCGCTGGCGCGCACCGGGGCCACGGGCCTGTCGCGCCGCCAGCTCTCGGAGCTGTCGGGCGGCCAGTTCCAGCGGGCGCTGCTGGCCCACGCCCTGCTGCGCCGGCCGGAGCTGCTGGTGCTGGACGAGCCGACCACCGGCCTCGACCAGCCCGGCGCCTCGGCCTTCTACCGGCTGGTGGCGGAGCTGCGAGACGAGCTGGGCTGCGCGGTGCTGATGGTCAGCCACGACCTGCACGTGGTGATGGCGGCCTCGGACCGGGTGATCTGCCTCAACGGCCACGTCTGCTGCGAGGGCACGCCCACCGTGGTGGCCGCGGCGCCCGAGTACCGGGCCCTGTTCGGCTACGGCACCGGCGGGGCGCTGGCGCTCTACCGCCACGATCACGACCACCACCACGATCATGCGCATGGGCACGGCCACGGTCACGACCACGCGCATGACCATCCCCACGACCCAGCGCCGACGGCGGTGGGGGAGGGGGCCGCGCGATGAGCCTGCTCGACGATTTCCTGGTCCGCGCGGGCGTCGCGGGGGTGGCGGCGGCGCTGGCGGCGGGGCCGCTGGGCTGCTTCGTGGTCTGGCGGCGCATGGCCTATTTCGGCGACGCCATCGCCCATGCCGCGATCCTGGGCGTGGCGATGTCGCTGGCGCTCGAGATCCCGGTCTTCGCGGGCGTTCTGGCGGTGGCGGCGGCCGCCGCCGCCGGCGTCTCGCTCGCCTCCGGGCGCTCCTACGCGGCGGACACGCTGCTGGGGGTGGCGGCGCACACCGCGCTCGCCGGGGGGCTGGTGGCGATGGCCTTCCTGCCGGGGGCGCGGCTGGACCTGATGGGCTATCTCTTCGGCGACATCCTCGCGGTCTCGCGCGCGGACCTGTGGACCATCGTGGGGGGCGCCGCGGCCGCGCTGGCGCTGCTCGCCTGGCGCTGGACGGGGCTGCTCAGCGCCACGCTCTCCCCCGACCTCGCCGCCGCCGAGGGGCGCGATCCCGACCGCGAGCGGCTGATCCTGATGCTGGCCCTGGCCTTCCTGGTGGCCGCGGCGCTGAAGGTGGTGGGGGCGCTGCTGATCACCGCGCTTCTGGTGATCCCCGCCGCCGCCGCCCGCGCGGTCTCCCCCACGCCCGAGCGCATGGCCGCGGCGGCGGCGCTGATCGGCGCGGCCTCGGTGCTGGGCGGGCTCGGCGCCTCCTGGACCTGGGACGCGCCCGCGGGTCCGTCGGTGGTGCTGGCGGCGAGCGGGCTGCTGGCGCTGGCGAATCTCGCCGTCGGGCTCCGGCGCGCGGCGCGCAGGTGACCGCGCGCCGCGGTTGGCGACCCCTCCAGGACTCGAACCCGGAACCTGCGGATTAGAAGTCCGCTGCTCTATCCAGTTGAGCTAAGGGGCCCTGCCGATGCGCCGGGGCATCTAGCCGCCCGAGGCCCGGACGGTCAACGCCGAGCCGCCCTGCGGACCCGCCCATTTCCGCTTTGTTCACGCCTTTCCCTTACCGCGGAGCCGCGAGGCATGCGGGAGAGGCGGCATGATCGTCCGACTGGGCGAAGCTCTGGGCAGTTTCGACCCGCTCTATCTGGGCGGGGGGCTGCTGTTCGTGGCGCTCAACGCCATGGCCGTGTCGCGATTCCTCGTGCGCATGCAGGGCGAACCGCGGGAGCGGCGGCGCCTGTGGCAGACCCTGGTCGGGGCCACCGTCGGGGTCATGGGGTGGTCGAGCACGCTGCTGATCTCGCTGGGCCGCCGCTGGCAGGAGGCGGACGGCGCGCCGGTCGCGGTCTCCTACGACGTGGCGCCGCTGGCGCTGGGGCTGCTCGTCTCGGTGATCCTCTTCACGGCCGCGTTCAACGCGGGCGTGGAGGGGGAGCGCAGCCGTCTGCAGGGCGCGCTGATCGGGGCGGGCTCCGGCGCGGCGGTGCTGGCGGTCTACGCCACGGTCTTCGCGTCGCTGCATGCCGCGGGGCGCTTCTCGCTCGATCCCCTGCCGGCGGCGCTCTCCGCGGCCTTCGCGCTCGGGGGGCTCGGCTGGGCGGGGCTGCGCCTGAACGGCCCCGCCGGGGCGCGGCGCACGGTGCAGGGGACGATCGCGCTGCATGTCTCGATCGTGGGGCTGAACCTGTTCGCGGCCTTCGCGCCCGTGTTCGCGCCCGAGCCCGGGCTGCCGATCCCCGAGGGGCTCGTGGACCGGGCCTCGCTGGGCTACATGGTGCTCGCCTTCTCGGCGCTGAGCGCGGCGACCACCTTCCTGTTCTCCTCCATCGACCTCGCCTCCAACCGCGCGGCGGAGGCGCGGTTCCGCCACCTGGCGCTGCACGATCCGCTGACCGGCCTGCCCAACCGCGCCCTGCTGACCACCGAGCTCGACCGCCGCCTGGCCGAGGCGCGGGCGGAGCGGGAGGCCGACGGCATCGGCCACGGCGGCGCGCTGCTGGCGGTGGTGGGCGTCGACCTCGACCGCTTCAAGCCGGTGAACGACGTGCAGGGCCACGCCGCCGGCGACGCGGTGCTGCAGGGGATCGCCCGCCGGGTCGAGGCGGCGCTGGCCCCGGGCGAGATCTTCGCGCGCACCGGCGGGGACGAGTTCGTCGCCCTCAAGCATCCCTGCACCCGGGAGGAGGCCGAGCGCTTCGCCCGCCGCCTGCACGACGCCATCGTCGCCCCCATCGACTGGCAGGGCGCGAGCCTGGGCGTCGGCGCCTCGCTGGGCATCGCCCTGCACCCGCGCGACGGCGAGGATGCGGGCGCGCTGCTGACCCGCGTCGACCTCGCGCTCTACCGGGCCAAGAAGGAGACGGGGGACGAGATCGTCTTCTACGACCGGCGCATGGACGAGGCCTCGCGCGACCGCTCGGCGCTGGCGATGGAACTGCGCCGGGCGCTGGAGCGCGACGAGTTCGAACTGCGCTACCAGCCCCAGACCGCGCTCGGCGACGGGCGCGTCTTCGCCTACGAGGCGCTGATCCGCTGGCGTCACCCCGCGCGCGGGCTGCTCCCCCCCGACGCCTTCATCCCGGTGGCCGAAAGCACGGGCCTGATCCGCGACATCGGCGCCTGGGTCCTGCACGCCGCCTGCCGCGAGGCCGCGGGCTGGGCGGATCCGGTGGGGGTGGCGGTGAACGTGGCCCCCTCGCAGCTCGCCCAGTCCGATTTCGTCGAGCTGGTGCGCGACGCGCTGCTGGTCTCCGGCCTCGCGGCGGAGCGGCTGGAGCTGGAGGTGACCGAGGCCTCGATGATCGCCGACCACGCCCAGCTGCGCGCGGTGATGGGCCAGCTGAAGGCCCTCGGCGTGCGGGTGGCGATGGACGACTACGGGGCCGGCTACGCCTCGCTGGCGGCGCTGCGCAGCTTCCCCTTCGACAAGATCAAGATCGACCGCGGCTTCGTCGAGAGCCTGGGCCGCGATCCCCAGTCGCTGGCCATCGTGCGCTCGACCCTGCTGCTGGGCCGGGCGCTGGCGATCCCGGTGCTGGCGGAGGGCGTCTCCACCGAGGAAGGGCTGCGCTTCCTGCGCGAGGAAGGCTGCGCCGAGGGGCAGGGCTTCCTTTTCGGCCGCCCGATGGAGGCCGAGGCCGTGCGCCGGAGCATGGGCATGCCCGGGCGCGCCGCGCCGGTCCCGGACGCCGCCGCTCCGCCGCCTTCCGGCGCAGCGCCTGCGGATCGCGAGGCGACCGCGCCCCAGACGCTCGCCCTCCCGCCGCCGGGCGCCGGCGTCGCGACCGACGGCGGGCCGCCCGCCCGCCGCGCCGCCGGCTGAGCCGCGGATGCCGTCCCGCATCGCGTCCGCGGCGGTTCCGTACGCGATCCCCGCCGCGGGGCATGCGCGGGGCGCCTCCGATCCGTCACGCCGCGAGGGGCGCAGGCCCGCTCCGCTCCCGCCGTTCGGTCTTTCTTCACCCGCCTCGTCTAGGCCGGGGGCGGTTCAGGACGGAAGACGGCCCGATGCTTGAGAGCGGCGGCTCCCATCACGACCCGGCGATGATCGCCGCCGCGCTGCTCGTCGGCGCGGCGGGGGTGGCGCTGTCGGTCCGGTTCTACCTGCGCGCCTGCTCCGAATCGCGGGAGCGGCGGCGCTGGTGGCTGGTGCTGACGGGGATCACCTCGGGCGCCGACATCTGGGCTATGCAGACCCTGCTGAGCCTGGGCTACATCGAGGGCGCCCCGCACGGGCACGATCCGACGATCGTGATCCTGTCCTTCGTGGCCGCGGTCGCGGGGGGCGTGGCGCTGCTGCAGTTCGCCTTCGGGCGCCGAGGCCTGGGCGCGGCGATCCTGGTCGGCGTCGGCTACGGCCTGCTGACCGCGGGCGTGCAGATCTCCAACATCGCCTCCGTCGCCGCCGAGGGCCGCACGATCTGGCGGCCCGAGATGGTGGCGGCCCTGCTGATCTGGGCGGCGCCGGTCTGCGCGCTGGCCTCGGCCGCGCTGCGCGCCCGCCGGGGCGCCCGCGCGCCCTGGCAGGGGGCGGCGATCTTCATCGTCTGCATCGCGGGCATGTTCGGGATCGGCCTGAACGTCGCCGAATTCCGCCACGAGGCCGGCGTCGCCATCCCCCAGGGGATGCTCGACGACCTGGGCGTGGCGCTGCTGGTGGTGACGCTGACGGCGATCGTCCTGGTGCTGGGCGCGGCCTTCGTCCTGATCGACCGCTCCGCCGAGCAGGAGGCGCGCTCGCGCTACCGGCACATGGCGCTGCACGATCCGCTGACCGACCTGCCCAACCGCGCCTGCCTGCGCGACGAGCTCGCCCGCGCGGTCGAGGCCTCGCGCGCGCTGAACGCGCGCCTGGCGCTCGCCGCCATCGACCTCAACCGCTTCAAGCCGATCAACGACGTGCACGGCCATGCCGCGGGCGACGCGCTGCTGCGCGGCGTGGCCGATGCGCTCGCCGCGGCGATGGGACCGGGGGAGTTCGTGGCCCGCGCCGGCGGCGACGAGTTCGTCGCCTTCAAGACCGGCCTCGCCGACCGGGAGGAGGCCGAGCTCTTCGCCCAGCGCATCATGGCCGCCGTGCGCACCCCCGTCGACTGGGAGGGGCTCTCGCTCTCGGTCGGCTGCGGGCTGGGGATCGCGATCTTTCCCCACGACGCCGACACGCCCGAGCTTCTGCAGTCGCGCGCCGACCTCGCCCTCTACCGCGCCAAGGGCGAGGCGGGGGAGGCGCCGCGCTTCTACGAGCAGCGCATGGACGAGGCCGGCCGCGCCCGCTCCGCGCTGGCCATGGAACTGCGCGAGGCGCTGGAGCGCAGCGAGTTCGAGCTCTGGTTCCAGCCCCAGGCGCTGCTCGCCGACGGGCGCATCACCGGGTTCGAGGCGCTGCTGCGCTGGCGGCGGCCCGGTCATGGCCTGGTGCTGCCGGGCGACTTCGTGCCGGTGGCAGAGAAGACCGGCCTGATCCGCCCCATCGGCGCCTGGGTGCTGCGCGAGGCCTGCCGCGCCGCGGCGCGCTGGCCGCAGGAGTACGGCGTGTCGGTCAACGCCTCGCCCGCCCAGCTCACCCAGGCGGATTTCGCCGAGCAGGTGGCCGACGCGCTGCTCGCCGCCGGCCTCGCCCCCGACCGGCTGGAGATCGAGCTGACGGAGGCGAGCCTGATCGCCGACCACGGCCGCCTGCTGGAGGTGATGGTCGAGCTGAAGGCCGCCGGCGTGCGCGTGGCGATGGACGACTACGGGGCGGGGCTCGCCTCGCTGGGCGCGCTGCGCTCGTTCCCCTTCGACCGGCTCAAGATCGACCGCGGTTTCATCGACGCGATGGACCGCGACCCGGCCGCCGCCGCGATGGTCGAGGCGACGCTGCTGCAGGCGCGCGCCCTGAACATGCCGGTGATGGCCGAGGGGGTGGAGGAGGCCGCCCACCTCGATCGCCTGCGCCGGCACGGCTGCGAACAGGCGCAGGGCTTCTACTTCGGCCGCCCGATGCCGCTGGAGGAGGCGCGCCGCCTGATGGAGCGTCGCCAGGGCGGCCCCGCCGCCGACCGCGCCTCGGCCCCCGCGGCCAACTGAGCGGCGGGCGTCCGGGCCGCGGGCGGGACGCGGGAACGGGTCCGCATGCGCCCTGGTGCGGCGAGGACGGGGAGGGGGCAGGCGCTCCCCGGACCCCGGGGCCAGACCATTGGATCGGCGCGTGCGCCGGCTCTGGCGGTCGCGGCGTCTGCGCCGGCTCGCCCGGCGGCACCGCCGGGGCCCGTAGGGCATGGACGCGGCCGGGATTGCGCCGGCCCCCGGGGGCAGGGGCAGCAGGCGGCGCGGGCGAGGCGAGGTCGGCGGCGCGGCGGCGCAAAGGGCGCTTGCCATGCGCCCGCGCAGGGTTCATACACCCGGCCATGACCGCGACGCCCCTCACCGCCCCGATCTGCATCGGGATCTGCATTACCCGCTGACGACAGTCCGCGGCGGCGTTCGCTCTTTCCCCGATCCAAGAAAGACCAACGGCCGGCCGCGGGCCCCGCTGCATCCACGCGCGACCGCGAGGCCGACATGACCGACCACCCGCTGAAGCTGCGGAATTCCGCGACCGGCGAGAAGGCCCCCTTCACCCCCCGCGACTGGCGCCTGGGCGCCGAGAGCCCGCGCGTGCGCATGTACGTCTGCGGCCCCACGGTCTACGACCGCGCCCATATCGGCAACGCCCGCCCCGCGGTGGTCTTCGACGTGCTGTTTCGCCTGCTGCGCCTGGTCTACGGCGCCGACCGGGTCGACTACGTGCGCAACTTCACCGACGTCGAGGACAAGATCAACGACCGGGCCGCGCAGCTCTACCCGGAGATGCCCCCGCTCGAGGCGATCGCGAAGCTGACCGCCGAGACGACCGAGTGGTATCACGAGGACATGGACGCGCTGGGCGTCCTGCGCCCCACGCACGAGCCCCGCGCCACCGGCCACATCCCCGGCATGGTCGCGATGATCGAGACCCTGGTCGCCTCCGGCCATGCCTACGAGGCCGAGGGCCACGTGCTGTTTTCGGTCGACAGCTATCCCGCCTACGGCAAGCTCTCGGGCCGCTCGGTCGAGGACATGATCGCCGGCGCCCGGGTCGAGGTCGCGCCCTACAAGAAGAACCCGATGGACTTCGTGCTGTGGAAGCCCTCTAGCCCCGAGCAGCCGGGGTGGGACAGCCCCTGGGGCCGCGGACGCCCGGGCTGGCACATCGAGTGCTCGGCCATGTCCAAGGAGCTGCTGGGCGAGGACTTCGACATCCACGGCGGCGGCGCCGACCTGATGTTCCCCCACCACGAGAACGAGATCGCCCAGTCCTGCTGCGCCGCGCCCGACCACGGGTTCGCCGAGGTCTGGCTGCACAACGGCATGATCCGCGTGGACGGCAAGAAGATGTCGAAGTCGCTCGGCAACTTCTTCACGGCGCATGACAAGCTGGCCGAGATTCCCGCCGACGTGATCCGCGCCATCCTGCTCAACGCCCACTACCGCGACGAGCTCGACTGGACCGAGGCCGTGGTCGACCAGGCCCGCGCGATCCTGAACCGCCTGAACCGGCTCGCGGATCGGGCGCGGCGCGCGGGCGTCTCGCCCGACGCGGACGATCCCGACGTGCTGGAGGAGGTGATCGAGCGTCTGTGCGACGACCTCGACACCCACGGCGCCCTGCGCGCCCTGCACCGGTTCGCGGGAGAGGTCCTGGCGCGGCCGGAGTCCGAGGTCGAGGACCTGCAGCAGGTGGTCGACACGGCCGTGTTCCTGGGCTTTGGCCTCTCCTTCGCCGAGGGCGCGGGGCAGGGCGACGCGCAGGACCATGACGCGGTGATCGCCGACGCCTGCGCCCGGCTGGACGCGGCCCGGGCGGCGAAGGACTTCGCCGCGGCGGATGCGCTGCGCGCGCTGATGAACCAGGCCGGCCTGGTGGTGCAGACCGGCAAGGGCGGCACGACCGCCGAACGCGGCGTCGATTTCGACCCCGCGGCGCTGGAGGCCCTGAAATGACCCGCGAGCGGCTCTTCCTCTTCGACACGACCCTGCGCGACGGTCAGCAGACCTCGGGCGTGACCTTCTCGATCGAGGACAAGATCCGCATTTCCCGCGCGCTCGACGCGTTGGGGCTCGACTATGTCGAGGGGGGCTGGCCCGGCGCCAACCCCACCGACAGCGACTTCTTCGCCCGCGCGCCGGGGCTGAAGCGCGCCACCTTCACCGCCTTCGGGATGACCAAGCGGGTGGGGCGGTCGGCCGCGAACGACGACGTGCTGGCCGCGGTGACCAACGCCGCGACGCCGGCCGTTTGCCTGGTGGGCAAGACCCACGACTACCAGGTCGAAACCGCGCTCGGCGTCACGCTGGAGGAGAACCGCGACGCGATCCGCGACTCGGTCCGCCACCTGGGCGCCCTGTCGCGGGAGGCGCTGTTCGACGCCGAGCATTTCTTCGACGGCTACAAGGCGAACCCCGACTACGCGCTCAGCTGCCTCGAGGCGGCGATGGAAGGGGGCGCCCGCTGGGTGGTCCTGTGCGACACCAACGGCGGCACGCTGCCGGCGGAGATCGGGGAGATCGTCGCCGCGGTCTGCAGGCGCATCCCCGGCGCCAACGTGGGCATCCACACCCATGACGACACCGGCATGGCGGTGGCCGGGTCGCTGGCCGCCGTCGACGCCGGCGCGCGCCAGATCCAGGGCACGCTGAACGGGCTGGGGGAGCGCTGCGGGAACGCCAACCTCACCTCGCTGATCCCCACGCTGCTGCTGAAGGCCCCCTATGCCGACACGCTCGAGACCGGGGTGAAGCGCGAGGACCTGCCGAAGCTGACCCGCGCCAGCCGGATGCTCGACGACATCCTCAACCGCACTCCCAACCGGCATGCGCCCTACGTCGGCGAGGCCGCCTTCACCCACAAGGCGGGCCTGCACGCGAGCGCGATCCTGAAGGACCCGTCGACCTACGAGCATGTGCCCCCGGAGGTGGTGGGCAACGAGCGCGTGGTGCCGATGTCCAACCAGGCCGGCCAGTCGAACCTGCGCCAGCGCCTGCTCGACATGGGCCTGACGGTGGAGAAGGGCGACCCGCGCCTCGGCCGCATCCTCGAGGAGGTGAAGGCCCGCGAGGACGCCGGCTACGCCTACGACGGCGCCCAGGCGAGCTTCGAGCTGCTGGCCCGCAAGGAGCTGGGCCTGCTGCCGCGCTTCTTCGACGTCGAGCGCTACCGGGTGATGGTCGAGAAGCGGATCAACGCCCGCGGCGACGCGATCACGGTGTCGGAGGCCGTCGTGGTCTGCGTGGTGGACGGGGAGCGGATCATGTCCGTCTCCGAGTCCCGCGATCTCGCCACCGACGACGACCGCGGCCCGGTGAACGCGCTCAGCCGGGCGCTGGCCAAGGACCTCGGCCGCTACCAGAGCTTCATCGAGGATCTGAAGCTCGTGGACTTCAAGGTGCGCATCACCTCGGGCGGCACCGAGGCCGTGACCCGCGTGCATATCGACTCGACCGACGGGGAGGGGCGGCGCTGGTCGACGGTGGGCGTCTCGCCCAACATCGTCGACGCCTCCTTCCAGGCGCTGCTGGACGCGATCCAGTGGAAGCTGATCCGCGACGGGGCCGAGGGCCAGTCGCGCGCGCCGGGGCAGGGCGCCGGCGCGGCGGCGTGAGCCCGGCGGGGGCGCCCGGCGCGCCCCGGCCGGATCGCCCCCGCGACGCGCGGTCCTGCGCCCTGCGGAGGACCGCGGAAGGACGCCCCCCCGTTGCGCCGGGGCCGCGGCTGGGCCACTGGACGGGCATGACCGAGCCCGCTTTCGAATCCGCCTGCGAATCCCTCGTCCGCGAGCATGACCGCGACCGCTGGGCGACCGCGCGCCTGGCGCCGCCGCCGGCCGCGGGGCGGCTGTTCGCGCTCTACGCCTTCAACCTCGAGGTGGCGCGGATCCCCTCGGTCGTCTCCGAACCGATGCTGGGCGAGATCCGCCTGCAATGGTGGCGCGACGCGATCGCCGAGATCTACGACGGCGCCGCTCCCCGCCGGCACGAGGTGGTCGAGCCGCTGGCCGAGGCCGTCGCCGGCGCCCGCCTGCCGCGGGACCTGTTCGAGGCGCTGCTGGACGCGCGCTCCTACGATACGCACGGGCCCTCGATCGGGGATCGGGCGCTGTTCGACGCCTACGTGGACGGCACCGCCGGGGCGCTGATGCGCCTCGCCGCGGGGATCTGCGCGGGGGGCGAGCTGGAGGCGCGCGACGACCGCGCCGCCCGCCTCGCCGGCTGGGCGGCGGGGGCGGCGGCGCTGATCCGGGCGCTGCCCGCGCTCTACGCCCGCGGCGGCGACCCGATCCCGACCGAGGGGGAGCTGGAGCGCAACACGCTGGCCGAGGGGATCACCCCGCCCGAGCTCCGCGAGGCGCTGCGCGCCATCGCCGCCGACGGCCTGGAGAAGCTCTCGCAGGCCCGCGCGCTCCGCCCCGCCGCCGCGATCCGTCCCGCGCTGCTCGGCGCCTGGCGGGCGGAGGAGACGCTGCGCCCCGCCGCCCGTCCGGGCTTCGAGGTCTTCGCTCAGGCGATCCCGTCGGAATTCGCCCGGCGCGGCCGGCTGGCGCGCAAGGTGCTCTTCGGCGGCTTCTGAACGCCCCGGGGCGCCTCCGGCGGTCGTCCGGGCGAACGCGCCCGCGACGGGCCCAAGCCCGCCCGCAGGGCGCCTATGGGCCCGCTCTCCGGCGCGTCAGCGCCGCTTCAGCACGTAGACGGTGGAGCCGAGGCCCTGTCCCGGCACGTGGGGCCCGTGCTTCTTGAACGCGAGCTCCACCTGGCCGCTGTCGCACCACTCCCGCAGGCGGCCCTCGTAGCTGCGGTCCGACAGGGCGTGGTCGTTGAGCGTGAAGACGAAGCAGCCGCCGGGCGTCAGCAGCCGCACCACCTGGTCGATCAGGCTGGCGGGGGCGTGGGCGGGGCTGAACACGCCCACCGCCGCGACATGGGCGTAGGCGCCGGGGTCGACGGGCAGGGGATCGTTCAGGTCGCTCAGCAGCAGGGCGCGGTAGACGCCCTTGCGCGCCGCCACCTCCATCATCTCCTGCGAGAAATCGGAGCCGTCGAGCGTGGTGAACCCCACCGCCGCGAAGGCCTCGCCCGACAGGCCCGTGCCGCAGCCGACGTCGAGCAGGGGCGCGGCGCGATCCTCGACCACGCGGGCCAGCGCCTCGGCGCAGCGGGCGGGCGCGGCGTATCCGCTGGCGGCCAGGTCGGCGTCGTAGCTCTCGGCCCAGTCGCGGTAGAGCGCTTGCGTGGCAGCGGAATCCCGCAACTCGTAGACGTCGCTGCGGAACGCGGCTTCAGCGGTCGGATAGTCTCGGGTCATCGGCCTTCCTCCCGCCCCGATGATGGGGCGGCGAGACGAAAGCGTCAAATGATGTCGGCATTGGACCGGTTCGGGGGGCCTGCGCGGCCCCCCGGAACAGGCCTCAGGCCGCCGCGCGTTGGCCCAGCCAGTCGACCCAGTGCGCCTTGGCGCGCTCGGCATAGGCGCGGGCGCGGTCCCGCTTGCCGCGCCGGCCGCCCTTCAGGGGGGCGTCGAGCGGCGGGAACAGGCCGAAGTTCACGTTCATCGGCTGGAAGGTCGAGGCGTCGGCCCCGCCGGTGATGTGGTTCAGCAGCGCCCCGATGGCCGTGGTGGGCGGGGGCGTGTCGAGCGCGACGCCCAGCCGCTCGGCCGCCGCCAGGCGGCCGGCGAGCAGGCCCATGGCCGCGCTCTCGACATAGCCCTCGACGCCCGTCACCTGGCCCGCGAAGCGCAGGCGCGGGTCGGCCTTCAGGCGCATCCGCCCGTCCAGCAGGCGGGGCGAGTTGAGGAAGGTGTTGCGGTGGATGCCGCCCAGGCGGGCGAAGCGCGCCTCCTCGAGGCCCGGGATCATCCGGAACACCTCGGTCTGGGCCGCGTATTTCATCTTGGTCTGGAAGCCCACGATGTTGAACAGCGTGCCCAGCGCGTTCTCCTTGCGAAGCTGCACGATGGCGTGGGGCTTCACGGTCGGGTCGTGGGGGTTGGTCAGGCCGACCGGCTTCAACGGACCGTAGCGCAGGGTCTCGCGGCCGCGCTCGGCCATCACCTCGATCGGCAGGCAGCCCTCGAAATAGGGGGTGCCCTCCCACTCCTTGAACTCGGTCTTGGGGGCGGCGAGCAGGGCGTCGAGGAAGGCCTCGTACTGCTCGCGCGACATCGGGCAGTTGAGGTAGGCGGTGCGCTCCTCCTCGGTCTCGCCCTTGTCGTAGCGCGACTGGAACCAGGCCTTGGAGAGGTCGACGCTGTCGGCGTGCACGATGGGGGCGATGGCGTCGAAGAAGGCGAGCCCGTCGTCCCCGGTCAGCCCGCGGATCGCATCGGCGAGCGCCGGCGAGGTCAGCGGCCCGGTCGCGACGATCACCGAATCCCACTCCGCCGGCGGCAGGCCGGGGATCTCGCCGCGCTCGATCGTCACCAGCGGGTGCGCCTCGAGCGTGGCGGTGACCTCGGCCGAGAAGGCGTCGCGGTCGACAGCGAGCGCGCCGCCCGCGGGCAGGGAGTTGCGGTCGCCCGCCCCGATGATCAGACCGCCCGCCTGGCGCATCTCCCAGTGCAGGAGGCCCACGGCGTTGGTCTCGTGATCGTCGGAGCGGAAGGAGTTCGAGCAGACCAGCTCCGCCAGCCCGTCGGTCTGGTGGGCGTCGGTCTTCCGGTCGGGGCGCATCTCGTGCAGCACCACGGGCACGCCCATGGCGGCGATCTGCCAGGCGGCTTCGGAGCCGGCCATGCCGCCGCCGACGACGTGGATGGGGTCGATCTGGGTCATGGCGCGGGGTCTACACGTCCGCGCGCCGGCAGGGAAGCGCCCGCGCGCCGGTTTGCGGCGGCGCGGGCGCGCAAGCGGGGGTCAGAGCCCGCCTTTCGACAGCGAATAGGGCCCGGGTCCCATCGCGGTCACCAGCAGCATGCCGCCGGCGATGCTGAGGTTCTTCATGAACATGATCTGCTGCATCATCGCCTCCATCCCCTCCATCCCCTGGCCGGGGAGGAAGTGGTAGAGCACGCCCGCCACCACCGAGAAGCCGGCCAGCACCAGCGCCGAGATGCGGGCGAAAAGCCCCAGCGCCAGCAGCAGGCCGCCGCCGAGCTCGACCACGATGGTCGGCCAGACCAGCACGCCCGGCAGGCCGCCGGATTCGATGTAGCCGGCCGCGCCGGCGGGATCCATCAGCTTGCCGAAGCCCGAGACGATGAAGATCAGGGCGAGCAGAACCCGGGCGACGGGCGCGAGCCAGGGGAGGTCGAGCCTCATGGCGCAGTCCTTTCAAGATGCTGGGCGGCCCGGTCCGAGCCGCCTTCCGCCGGGGAATCTGGAGCGGCAGGCGGAATCGGGAAAGGCCGACGCATGGAAACGAATTATTTCGATCCGGGCGATTAGCTGACGAAGGGGAAACGCAGGGCGGGGGCGGATCGGGCGACTCGCTGCGCTCGGGGCGCGAGCGGCCGCCGGAAAGCGGGCGGATTCAAGGTGTCCGCGGCGGTCGATTCCGGCCGAATGCGGGCGGGCCGGCCGCAACCGTGGAATCTCGGCCGCAATCGTTTGGCCTTCGCAAAACCGCGCTAACTGACCTTCACCGCCGCGACAGGCGCCGTCTTCGGGCGTCGCGGGTCGCGGCCCGGGACCGACGCGAATGCAGAACCTCCCCGGACCGGGCGCGACGTCGCGCGCCCGCCGGCGCCTTGCGCGCCGACGCCGGCGGACCAAGACGAGAGGCGACCATGCTGGGCACTATTCTGATCATCGTCCTGATCCTCATCCTCATCGGCGCGCTGCCGCGCTGGGGCTACAGCGCCGGGTGGGGCTACGGGCCGTCGGGCGGCCTGGGGCTGATCCTGGTGATCGTGATCATCCTGGTGCTGTTGGGGCATATCTGACGCCGACGCCGCGACGGACGCCGCAGGCCGGCGTCAAGATCGCGGCGCACGCGGAAAGGGCGCGGCTCCGGGGAAGCCCCGGGGCCCGTCCGCGCCGCCCGTTCGCCGCCTGAGCGAAGGGAGCGCGCGTGGCCCCCGCATGAAGCCCGCGAAAGAAAAACGCCGCCCGACGGATGTCGGGCGGCGTTCTGCGTTTCGGATCCGCGGCTCGGCGCGGGGATCAATCCTCGTCCGAGGGCGCCTGCGGCGCGGGGCCGTCGCCGGCGTCGGGGGCGGGACCCCCGGGCGCTTCCGGCTCGGGCTCGTTCGCCTCGGCGATCCAGGCGACCGAGACCACGGTCTCGTCCGGGGCCGCGTTGAGCACCCGCACGCCGCCCGCGGTGCGCGAGCGCAGGGAGATGCCGTTGACCGGGCAGCGGATCGACTGGCCCTTGTCGGTCGCCAGCATGATCTGGTCGTCCATCTGCACCGGGAAGGCCGCCGCGATGGGCCCGCCGCGCTGCGCCTTGTCCATCGCCCCCACGCCCTGGCCGCCGCGGCCGCGGGTGGGATAGTCCATGGACGAGCTCAGCTTGCCCTGGCCGCGCTCGGTGATGGTGAGGATGATCTCCTCGGCCGCCGACATCTCGGTGATCCGGTCGGCCGAGATGGCGACGTCGGCCACGGCCTCCTCGTCGCTCTCGTCGCCGGGCTCCTCGGCGTCGGCCTGGGCGGTGGCGCGCTTCCACTTGATGTAGGCCTGCCGCTCCTCGGGCGTCGCCTCGAAGTGGCGGAGCACCGCCATCGAGACCACGCGGTCCCCGTCGGCGAGCTTGATGCCCCGCACGCCGGTGGACTCGCGGCCCTTGAAGACGCGGACCTCGGTGACGGGGAAGCGGATCGCCTTGCCCATCGCCGTGACCAGGAAGAAGTCGAAGCCCTCGTCGCAGATATGGGCGCGGACCAGGCTGACCCCCTCGGGCACGCGCATGGCGATCTTGCCGTTGCGCATGACGTTGGTGAAGTCGCTCAGCGCGTTGCGCCGCACGTCGCCCGCCGAGGTCGCGAAGACGATCTGCAGGTTCTCCCACTCGGCCTCGGGCTTGTCGACGGGCATCACCGCGGCGATGCCGGTCCCGGGCGAGATCGGCAGCACGTTGACGATCGCCTTGCCGCGCGCCGCCCGGCCGCCCGAGGGCAGCTGCCAGGTCTTGAGCTTGTAGACCATGCCGTCGGTCGTGAAGATCAGGAGCGGCGTATGCGTGTTGGCCACGAACAGCGTGGTCACCACGTCCTCGTCCTTGGTGGACATCGAGGACAGGCCCTTCCCGCCGCGCGCCTGGGAGCGGTAGTCCACCAGCGGCGTGCGCTTGATGTAGCCCTGCGCGGTGATGGTGACGACCATGTCCTCGCGCTCGATCAGGTCCTCGTCGTCGAGCTCGCCGTCGTAGTCCACGAACT
This sequence comes from Albimonas marina, assembly GCF_029223255.1. Lineage (GTDB taxonomy): Bacteria > Pseudomonadota > Alphaproteobacteria > Rhodobacterales > Rhodobacteraceae > Albimonas. Next base: position 326,404 of record NZ_JARHUC010000002.1, on the reverse strand, counting down.
GGGTGCGGCGGGGCGAGGGGAAGGCCTGCTGAACCTCGCGCAGCTCCTCGCGGATGATGTCGAGGATGCGCTCGCGCGAGCCGAGGATCTCGAGATACTCGCGGATCTTGGCCGCCAGCTCCTCGAGCTCGTCGGTCACCTCCTGCACGCCGATGGCGGTCAGGCGCTGCAGGCGCAGGTCGAGGATGGCGCGGGCCTGCACTTCCGACAGGCGATAGGTGCCGTCGTCGCCGACCTTGTAGATCGGGTCGTCGATCAGGCGCAGGTATTCCGCGATCTCATGCGCGGGCCAGTCGCGCTCCATCAGGCGGGCGCGGGCGGTCGCCGGGTCGGGGGAGGAGCGGATCATCCGCACCACCTCGTCCACGTTCGACACCGCCACGGCGAGGCCGCACAGGATATGGGCGCGGTCGCGGGCCTTGCGAAGCTCGAACGCCGTGCGGCGCGCCACCACGTCCTCGCGGAACTGGATGAAGCTGGCGAGGATCTTCTTCAGGTCCAGCTGCTCGGGCCGGCCGCCGTTCAGCGCCAGGATGTTGCAGCCGAAGGAGGTCTGCAGCGGCGTGTAGCGGAACAGCTGGTTGAGCACGACGTCGGGCGTCGCGTCGCGCTTCAGCTCGACCACCACGCGGATGCCCTGCCGGTCCGACTCGTCGGCGACCGAGGCGATGCCCTCGATGCGCTTGTCGCGGGCGAGCTCCGCGATGCGCTCGATCATCGTGGCCTTGTTCACCTGGTAGGGGATCTCGTCCACGACGATGGCGTAGCGGTCCTTGCGGATCTCCTCGATGCGGGTCTTCGCCCGCATCAGGACCGAGCCCTTGCCCGTGTGATAGGCCTTGCGCGCGCCGCCGCGGCCGAGGATCAGGCCGCCCGTCGGGAAATCGGGCCCGGGGATGTACTCGATCAGGTCCGAGATCTCGAGATCCGGGTTGTCGATCAGCGCCAGGGTGCCGTCGATGACCTCGCCCAGGTTGTGGGGCGGGATGTTGGTGGCCATGCCCACCGCGATGCCGCCCGCGCCGTTGACCAGCAGGTTGGGGAAGCGCGCGGGCAGGACGGTCGGCTCGCGGTCCTGGCCGTCGTAGTTGGCGACGAAGTCGACGGTGTCCTTCTCGATGTCGTCGAGGATGGACAGCGCGATCTTCTGCATGCGCACTTCGGTGTAGCGCATGGCCGCGGGCTTGTCCCCGTCCATGGAGCCGAAGTTGCCCTGTCCGTCCAACAGGGGCATGCGCATCGAGAAGTCCTGCGCGAGGCGGACCAGGGCGTCGTAGATCGCGGCGTCGCCGTGCGGGTGATACTTGCCCATCACGTCGGAGACGGGGCGCGCGGACTTGCGGTAGGGCTTGTCGTGCGTGTTTCCGGTCTCGTGCATCGCGTAGAGGATGCGCCGGTGCACCGGCTTCAGACCGTCGCGCAGATCGGGCAGCGCGCGGCTGACGATGACGCTCATCGCATAGTCGAGGTAGGAGCGTTTCATCTCCTCTTCGACGGCGATCACGGGGCCGTCGTAGGCGGGCCGGCGAGGGGGCTCGCCGCCGTTCTCGGGCCCGTTTTCGGGGGCGTCCTCGGGCGGTTCCGGAGTGTCGGTCAAAGGGTTCCTGCCGTCGCTCTGCTCTTGATCCCGACGTTGTAGCGACCGGGGGGGAGAAGGGCAATCGAACGGGGGGCCGCGCGGGGCGGAATCCGGCCGAAAACAGGGAATTCTCCGGCGGTTGACGCGCCTGCGGCGGCGGGCGATGCAGGCGGGGACGAGGCGCGCCGAGGGGGCGGGCCGAAAGCGGCGCGCGGCGTCCCGCCCGCGGGCGAGTCGCGGCAGGCGCCGGGGGGAGGGCGCGCGTGGCGGCCGAGCGGAACCTGGACGTCGACCGGCTGCGGGTGGTCCTCGCCCTCCTCGTGATCGGGATCCACGCCTATCCGCTGACCGAGATCTGGCCGGCGGGCGCGCACCTGTTCCGCGAGGGCGTGACCCGAATCGCGGTGCCCACCTTCTTCGTGCTCAGCGGCGTGTTCCTGCACGCGGCCGCGGCGCGCCCCGACGGCGGCCGGCGCTGGCTGCGCCGCCTGGGCGCGATCTACGCGGCGTGGAGCGTGCTTTACGCGACCTGGTGGATCTTCGACCTGGCCCCCGACGCCGGGGGCCTGGCCACCGGGCTCGCCCGGCTTGCGCTGGGCTGGTGGCACCTGTGGTATCTCGCGGCGGCGGCGCAGGCCGGCGTCGCGCTGCTGCTCCTGAGCCGCCGCCTGTCGCCGCGCGCGCTGGGCCTGCTGGCGGCGGCGCTGCTGCTGGCGGGCTGGGCGCTGCAATACGCGGTGATCACGGCGCCGGAGCTGCCGGGGGGGACCTTCCTCGTCTTCGGGGTCGAGACGACCCACGAGGCGCAGCTCTGGATCTACCGCAACGCGCTGTTCGCGGGCCTGCCGTTCATGGCCGCGGGCTGGATCCTGGCGGAGGTCGACCTGCCGCGCCGCGCGGGCGGGCCGGCGCTGGGGGCCGTGCTGGCGCTCGGCTTCGCCGCGGTGCTGGCGGAGGCCCTCCTGACCCCAATCCCGCCGGACCGCCCGCTCGACCTGCTGCTGGGGCTGCCGGCGGTCTCGGTCGCGCTGACCGCGCTGGTCCTGCGCTCCCCGCGCACCACGCCGACGGCCTGGCTCGCGGACTACGCGACGGCCGTCTACCTGATCCACGCGGGCATCCTGCTGCAGCTGCGCCTGTTCGCGGACCTCTCCCCGACGGGGGAGTTCCTGGCGACGGTCGCGCTTTCCCTCGCGCTCGCGGGGCCTGCGGTGCGCCTGTGCCGGCGCACCGGGATGCCGATCTGAAGCGCCCCCGTCGCGGAGAGGCCCTCAGACGAAGCGGACCTTGCCGATGAAGCTCAGGTTGCGGTTCCGCTGGGCGTAGTCGATGCCGTAGCCCACCACGAACTCGTCGGGGATGGTGAAGCCCACGAAGCGCGCCTTCACGTCCGCCTCGCGCCGCGAGGGCTTGTCGAGCAGGGCGCAGACCTCCAGCCGTCGCGGCTTGCGCGCCCGCAGCATGTGCAGGACGTGGTGGAGCGTGAAGCCGGTGTCGACGATGTCCTCGACCACCAGCACGTCGCGCCCCTCGATCTCGCCGCGCAGGTCCTTGAGGATGCGCACCTCGCGCGAGGACGACATGGCGTTGCCGTAGGAGGACGCCTCGATGAAGTCGACCTCCAGCGGCAGGTCCAGCTCGCGCGCGAGGTCGGCGATGAACACGAAGGAGCCGCGCAGCAGGCCCACGACGATCAGCTTCTCGGTGCCCGCGAAATGGGCCTCGATCTCGTCGGCCATCGCCTCGACCCGGGCGGCGATCGCCTTGGCCGAGATCAGCTGGTCGATCACGTAGGGCTTGCCGTCGGGGCCGGCCTGGGTCCGCTGGCCGGTCGCCTCGGCGCCGGTCTGGCTCTGGGTCATGTCTCGCTCCTCGCTCGCGCGGGGCGCACGCTACGCGGGGCGGGGGCCGGGCGCAAATCCTCGCGCAGGGGCAGGGGCGGCGCGCGCCGGCCCGCCGCGACGATCCGCCCCCCTCTCTCGGACCGCGGCGGCAACTAGGACTGCGGTCCATGCCGACGCATGCCGAAAAACGCGTGATGCCCTACAGCGCCGACCAGATGTACGCGCTGATCGCGGACGTGCGCGCCTATCCCGAGTTCCTGCCCTGGTGCTCCGCCTGCCGCATCCGCAAGCGCGAGCCGCTGCCCGAGGGCGGCGACGGGGCGGAGCAGATCGAGGCGGACCTGGTGATCTCGTTCAAGGTGTTCCGGGAGCGCTTCGGCAGCCGGGTCGACCTGTTCCCGGACGAGAAGCGGATCGACGTCGCCTACCTGGACGGCCCGTTCCGCTACCTCAACAACCACTGGAAGTTCACCCCGGTGGACGAAGGGAGCTGCGAGGTCGATTTCTTCGTGGACTTCGAGTTCAAGTCGATGGTGCTGCAGAAGCTGATCGGCGTGGTCTTCAACGAGGCCATGCAGCGCATCGTGCGCGCCTTCGAGCAGCGGGCCGCCGCGCTCTACGGCCCGCAGGGCTGATCTTCCGACGACCCGGGGGCGCCGCGCCCCGCGCCCGCCCCTCGCAGGCCGCCCGCCCGCGGCGCAGGCCCGGCGGGGCGCCGCGGGGCGGGCGGCGCGGGCCTCAGCCGAGCGCCTCCTTCAGCATCGCCAGCGCATGGCGCACGGTCGCCGCGCGCACCGCGCCGCGGCCGAGCGCGCCGAACTGCATCGTGTGGGGCCGCGCGCCGGAGGCGTCGGCGACCGCGAAGCTGACCATCCCCTCGGGCTTGGGCCCCGAGGCGCCGGGCCCCGCCACCCCCGTCACCGCCACCGCGAGCTGGGCGCGCGCCCGCTCCAGCGCGCCCGAGGCCATCGCCGCCGCGGTCGCGTCGGAGACCGCGCCATGCTCCTTCAGCACGGCCTTCGGCACCCCCAGGACCTCCATCTTGGCGTGGTTGGAGTAGGTGACGAAAGCGCGCTCGGCGACCGAGGACGAGCCCGCCACCGCCGTCAGCGCCCCGAAGATCAGCCCGCCGGTGCAGCTTTCGGCGGTGACGATCATCACGCCCTTGGCCTTGGCCGCGTCGAGCACCTCGGCCGCCAGCTCCATGATGTCGGGGGGGAAGAAATCGTCGGTCATCGTCCTGTCTCCTGCGGCCGTGCCTGCGGGAGGGGAGATGAGCATGCGCGCGCCCGGTTGCCAACCGGGCGCACGGTCGGATCGCACGGCGACGGATCAGAGGATGAAGTCGGACAGGTGCAGGTCGTCCGCGTCGCGCTTGAGGAAGGTCAGCGAGTCGTCGCCCAGCTCAAGCTCCGCGTGCTTGCCGTGGTCGTCGATCTTGTTGAGGAGCTTCTTGAACTGCTTCTTCGAGAAATCGAAGGCGGCGAGGTTCACCTGGTCGCCGCCGCCGAAGCCCTTGATGCGGTCATGGCCGTCGCCCGGGCGGAAGTGGATGGTGTCATCGCCGCCGCCGCCGATCAGCAGGTCGTCGCCGAGGCCCCCCAGCATCGTGTCGTCGCCGGCGCCGCCGAGGATCTTGTCGTCGCCGGGGTTGCTGTAGATCTCATCGTCGCCGGCGCCCGCCTTCATCACGTCGTCCGCGTCGGATCCATACATGGCGTCGTCGCCGGCCGTGCCCTTGTAGGTCTTCTCCGTCGAAAGCAGGAGCACGCGGAAGTCGCCGACGGCGCCGTCGCCCTCGACCGCGACGTAGAATTCGCCGGCGCTCTCCGGGGAGAAGCTGATGCCCTGGTTCACGGCGCCCGTCGCAAGGGGCTCCGCGCCGGTCTCTCCCAGGCCGTAGATGACGATCGTGGCGCTGGGGAGCGCATCGCCGTCCAATGTCCATTGCGCGACGTACAGCGTGTAGTCGACGTCGAGCTTGCCGACGAAGCGATACCAGTCGGCGTCGGTCTCGGTGTCGATGCGCCCGAGCGTCTGGACGCCCGGCGCGATGTTGTCGTCGGTGAACGGACCCTCGCTGACGATATCGGTCATGCGGCGACTCTCCTGGAAAATGCGGCGTCAATCGCCGCGACGTTGCGCACGCGGCGCCCCGGCGTCCAGCGGATTTGTTCAGGAAGTATTCAAAAAGATGAACGCCCCGCCATTCTGCAACGGCGGGGCGCTTCAGGGAGTCTCGTCAGCCGTGCGAGACGGCCTTGCGTCAGGCGAGCGCGGCGCGCACCGCCTCTTCCACGGCCTTCAGCGCGGCGGGCACGCCCTCGCCGTCGGGGCCGCCGGTCTGGGCCATCTCGGGCCGGCCGCCGCCGCCCTTGGCGCCCACGCAGGGGGCCGCGGCGCGCACCAGGGTCACCGCGTCGATGCGGTCGGTGAAGGCGCGCGAGACGCCGATCACGATCGAGCCCTTGCCGTCCGCCTTCGCCGCCAGCGCCGCGACGCCGGGGGCCTGGGCGAGGAGCTCGTCCACCGCGGACTTCATTTCCTTGGGGTTCAGCCCCTCGACCTCGCGCAGCGTCAGGGCGACGTCGCCGATCATCTCGACCGCCGCGGCCCCGCCGCCGGTGGCGAGCTTCTTCTTGGTCTCGGCGAGCTCGCGCTCCAGCGCGCGACGCTCGGCGGTCAGCGCCTCGATGCGGCCGGCGATCTCGTCGGGGGTGGCGTGCAGGGCGGCGCCGGCCTCGGCGACGATGGCCGACTGGCGGGCGACGAAGGCCTCGGCGGCCTCGTGGGCCACGGCCTCGATCCGGCGCACGCCGGCGGCGGCGCCTTCCTCGCGCAGCACCTTGAAGAAGCCGATCTGGCCGGTGTTCTTCACATGGGTGCCGCCGCAGAGCTCGATCGACCAGGGGTGGTTCTCGCCGGCGTCGGTGCCGCCCATCGAGACCACGCGGACCTCGTCGCCGTATTTCTCGCCGAAGAGGGCGCGGGCCCCGGACTGGCGGGCCTCGTCGATGGGCATCACGCGGGTCTCGACCGCGCTGCAGGCTCGGATGCGGGCGTTCACCTCGCGCTCGATGTCGGCCATCTCCTCGGCCGAGATCGGCCCGCCGTGGGAGATGTCGAAGCGCAGACGGTCGGGCGCCACCAGCGAGCCCTTCTGGGAGATGTGGTCGCCCAGACGGCGGCGCAGCGCCTCGTGCAGCAGGTGGGTGGCGGAGTGGTGGGCGCAGAGCGCCTCGCGCCGGTCGCGGCCGACCTGCAGGGTCGCGCTTTCGCCCGCGCTCACCACATGGGCGTCGTCGGAGACGATGCGGCAGACGTGGACGTAGACCCCGTCGGCCCGCTTCTGGGTGTCGGTGATCTCGATCTTCACGCCCTTGGCGGTGATCGCCTCGCCACGGTCGCCCTGCTGGCCGCCCTGTTCGGCGTAGAACGGGGTCTGGTTGAAGACGGCCTCGAAGGGCTCGGTCCCCGAGACGGCCTCGACCTCCTGGCCGTCCTTCACCAGGGCCACCAGCGTGGCGCCGGCGCGGGTGTCGGCGTAGCCGAGGAACTCGGTCGCGCCCGCGCGGTCGCGGATGTCGTACCAGACCTTCAGGTTGCCGGCGTCGCCGGTGCCCGACCAGGCGGCGCGGGCCTTGGCCTTCTGCTCGGCCATGGCCATGTCGTAGCCGTCCTGGTCGACCTCGCGGTCGCGGCCGCGCAGGATGTCGGCGGTGAGGTCCAGCGGGAAGCCGTAGGTGTCGTAGAGCTTGAAGGCGGTGTCGCCGGGCAGCTTCTCGCCCTCGGCCAGACCCTCTATCTCGGCGTCGAGCAGCTTCAGGCCGCGGTCGAGGGTGGCCTTGAAGCGCTCTTCCTCCGCCCGCAGCGTCTCCTTGATCAGGCCCTCGGCCTCGCGCAGCTCGGTGTAGTGGCCGCCCATCAGGTCGATCAGGGCGGGGGCCAGCCGGTGCATCAGCGGGTCCTGCGCGCCCAGCATGTGGGCGTGGCGCATGCCGCGGCGCATGATGCGGCGCAGGACGTAGCCGCGGCCCTCGTTGGTGGGCAGCACGCCCTCGGCGATCAGGAAGCTCGCGCAGCGCAGGTGGTCGGCGATCACCCGGTGCGAGGTCACCATCGGCCCGTCCGCCGCCTGGCCGGTCAGGTCGGCCGAGGCCTGGATGATCGGCGTGAACAGGTCGGTGTCGTAGTTGTTGTGCTTGCCCTGCAGGATGGTCGTGACCCGCTCGAGCCCCATGCCGGTGTCGATCGAGGGCTTGGGCAGCGGCGTCGAGGACCCGTCGGCATGCGTCTCGAACTGCATGAAGACGAGGTTCCAGAACTCGATGAACCGGTCGCCGTCTTCTTCAGGGGAGCCCGGAGGGCCGCCCCAGACCTCGGGGCCGTGGTCGTAGAAGAGCTCCGAGCACGGGCCGTTGGGGCCGGTGTCGCCCATCCGCCACCAGTTGTCGTCGGAGTTGATGCGGATGATGCGCTCGTCGGGCAGGCCCGCGATCTTCTTCCACAGCTCCGCGGCCTCGTCGTCGGTCGCGTGGACGGTGACGAGGATCTTCTCCTTCGGCAGGCCGAAGACCTGGGTCGAGACGGTCCAGGCCTGCTCGATGGCGACGTCCTTGAAGTAGTCGCCGAAGGAGAAGTTGCCGAGCATCTCGAAGAAGGTGTGGTGGCGGGCGGTGTAGCCGACGTTGTCGAGGTCGTTGTGCTTGCCGCCCGCGCGCACCGACTTCTGCGAGGTGGTGGCGCGGGAATAGGGGCGCGTCTCCAGCCCGGTGAACACGTCCTTGAACTGGACCATGCCCGAGTTGGTGAACATCAGCGTGGGATCGTTGCGCGGCACGATGGGCGAGGAGGGCACGACCTGGTGGTCGCGGCTCCCGAAGAAGCCCAGGAAGTCGGACCGGATCTGGTTGCCGGAAATCATGCGTGCAGCACTCCGTGTCGTGTCGCGGCGTCTCGCCAGGGCGGCGTTGCGCGGACCTCGGGCCTGCGCATTTTCGCGCGGATGTGTAGGGCCGGGGGGGCGGCGGGGCAAGAGGCGGGTGGCGCGCCCGGGGCGGGCGGGGGCCTCCGAGGCGGGGCTCGTCGGCTGGCCGCTGCGCGGGGGCGCGTTCGCGCCCGGAAGGCCGCTTCGGGAGCTCACCAAAGAACAGGGCCGCGCCTGTCCTTCGGATCCGTCCATCGCTGAAGATGCCTGAGCGAGTCGGCGGGAGGGGTCAAGGACAAGCCCGCGCAAGCGCGGGGTCGCTTCGCGATCCCTGACCCCTCCCGCCGACTCGCTCTGATCGGCATCAGCGACGGACGGCTCCGAAGAACAGGCGCTTTGCGCGGGCCTGCGGGCGTCGCGCCGGGCGCCTGGGGCAGGCGGCGCGGCAGGAGGGGGGAGGGCGGGGCGCGCGGGCGACGCCCTCCCGTTCGGGGTCAGCGGTGGAGGACCACCGGCAGTTCCTCGTAGCCGAGCACGAAGTTGGAGGTCACGCGCACGGGCTCGCCCACCACCTCGACGCGGGAGAAGCGCTTGAGGATCTCCTCCCACACCAGGCGCAGCTGCATCTCGGCCACCCGGTTGCCCATGCAGCGGTGCACGCCGTAGCCGAAGGAGACGTGGTTGCGCGCGTTCCTGCGGGTGATGTCGAACTCGTCCGCGTCCTCGAACTTCGCCTCGTCGCGGTTGCCCGAGACGTACCACATCACGACCTTGTCGCCCTCGCGGATGGTCTGGCCGCCCAGCTCCACGTCCTCGAGCGCGGTGCGGCGCATGTAGGCGAGCGGCGTCTGCCAGCGGATGATCTCGGAGACCATGTTGGGGATCAGCGAGGGGTCCGCGGTCAGCTTCGCGTACTGGTCGGGGTAGCGGTTCAGCGCCAGCACCCCGCCGGAGATCGAGTTGCGGGTGGTGTCGTTGCCGCCCACGATCAGCAGCATCAGGTTGCCCAGCAGGGTGAACGGATCGTCGGCGAGGTCCTTCGTGTCCGGGTGCTGGGACATCAAGGAGATGAAGTCCATCGCCGGCGGGCCGTCCTTGCGCGCCGCCCACAGGCCCTGGAAGGCCGCGAGGCACTCGAGCAGGATCTTGCGCCGCTCCATCTCGTCGAGCGTGTTGTTGCCCATGCCGGGGTTCGAGGTCACCACGTCCGACCAGAACGGCAGCAGGTGGCGCTCCTCCCACGGGAAGTCGAAGAGGGTGGCGAGCATCTGGGTGGTGATCTCGATCGAGACCTTCTCGACCCAGTTGAACTCCTCGCCCACCGGCAGTTCGTCCAGCACCGAGGCGATGCGGCCGCGCATCAGCGCCTCCAGCTCGCCCAGCCGGTCGGGGCCCACGGCCGGCATCGCGGGCTTGCGCCACTTGGGATGCACGGGCGCGTCCTCGGAGATGAAGCTGCGCGGGTTGAACTCGGCGTTGCGGTCGCCCAGCGAGATGCCGCCCAGCGAGGAGAAGCGGCGGTGGTCGGTGTCGACCTTCATGATCTGCTCGTAGGACGAGATCGACCAGTAGGGGCCGAACTCGCTCTGCCGGCACAGGTGCACCGGGGCCTCGCGGCGCAGGCGCGCGAAGAACGGGCGGTGGACGTCGGCCGAGAACAGCGACGAGCGCGAGACGTCGAAATCCTCGAGCGGCGTCGTGCGCGCCTCCTCCTCCGCGGCGGCGAGCGCGTCGTCGGCGATCTTGAGCATGGCTTCCTCCCTGGCGCCTGCGGGGGCCGGCTTCGTGGCCGGCCCTTCCTGGTTCGGCGCGCAGGATACACCGGCGCTGACCCGCACGGAAACGTTTCCCGCGAAAGGCGAGCGTGACGTGGGGGCGCCCGGCGCGGGGGCGCCCGGCGCCGGGGGGGCGCCCGCGGCCTGCGCCGACGCCGGGCCGCGCCGCGGGCGGCGGGCCGGCCCCGGGCGCGCGGGTTCCCGCGGCGCCCGCGCCAGGGGTCGCGCTCAGTCGGGCAGGGAGACGGTGTTCGCCAGCCCCTCGGCCCCCGAGAACACCACCAGGATGCGCACCGGGACCTCGCCGGAGTTCACGCCCCGGTGGGGGACCTCATGCGCCTCGACGATCGCTTCGCCCGCGCGGTAGGTGCGCACGGTCTTCGCCGCGTCCTGGTAGGAGACGGTGATCTCCCCCTGCATCACCCAGGCGAACATCGGGGCCTCGTGGCGATGCAGGCCCGTGGCCTCGCCCGGCTTCATCGTCACGATCGCCGCCGTGGTCTGCGCCTTGCCCTCGGGCCAGGCGATGGGGGCGCCCAGCACGTCGACCTCCGTGCTCAGCAGCGGCTCCAGCGGGGGATAGGCGTCCTGGGCGCTCGCCGGCCCCGCGAGAAGCGGCGCGAGCGCGAGGGGCAGGGCGGCCGCGAGGCGCGCCGCCCCGGGTCTGCTGAACTGGCGTCGGGCGGGGCTGGGGGTCATCGGCGGTCTCCCTCTCGACGGCGCGGGGCGCGCCGGCCGGGGCGATCCTAGACGCGGGCCGGCCGTGGCGTCACCTGCTCCGCGTCGCGCCGGCGGTCCGGCATCCGCGGCCGGAATGTGCGCGAACCTGTCCGGCGCAACGTTTTCCCGGCGCGGACGACACCGCGTCCGCTCTTGCAAGCGTTTCGAATCCGCGCGACCGTGTGCGTCGCAGCGAGGTCCGGTCCACGTTCGGCGGCAGGCGCGCCCGGGGGGGCGGAGCAGGCGGGACCCGCGCACACCGACAGGAGGGCCGTCCGCGGCCCGCGAGGCAAAGGAAAAACCAGGAATGATCCGCACCCTTCTCGCCGCGGCCTCCGCGCTTGCGCTCGGCGTCGTGGCCGCGCAGGCCGAGCTGAAGCCCGCGGTCATCTACGACCACGGCGGCAAGTTCGACAAATCCTTCAACGAGGCCGCCTACACGGGCGCCGAGAAGTTCAAGACCGACACCGGGATCGAGTACCAGGAGTTCGAGATCCAGAACGACGCCCAGCGCGAGCAGGCCCTGCGCCGCTTCGCCCAGCGCGGCGCGGATCCGATCGTGGCGATCGGCTTCTCCTTCGCCGCCGCGCTCGAGAAGGTGGCGCCGGAGTTCCCCGACAGCCACTTCGCGATCGTGGACATGGTCGTCGACCAGCCCAACGTCCGCTCGATCGTGTTCAAGGAGGAGGAGGGCTCCTACCTCGTGGGCATCATGGCGGCGATGGCCTCCAAAACCGGCAAGGTCGGCTTCATCGGCGGCATGGACATCCCCCTGATCCGCAAGTTCGAATGCGGCTACAAGGGCGGCGTCGCCTCGGTCGGCGACACCCAGGTGCTCGCCAACATGACCGGCACCACCCCGGCCGCCTGGAACGACCCCGCCCGCGGCACCGAGCTCGCCAAGTCGCAGTTCGCCGAGGGCGCGGACGTGGTCTACCACGCCGCCGGCGGCACCGGCATCGGCGTGATCCAGGCCGCCGCCGACGAGGGCAAGCTCGCCATCGGCGTGGACAGCAACCAGAACGGCCTGGTGCCGGGCTCGGTCCTGACCTCGATGCTCAAGCGCGTCGACGTCGCCGTCTACGACACCTTCATGGACGTCAAGAACGGCGAGTGGACCTCGGGCTTCGAGGTCTTCGGCCTGGCCGAGGACGGCGTGGGCGTGGCGATGGACGACAACAACGCCTCGCTCGTCTCGACCGAGATGCTGAACGCCGTCGAGGCCGCCAAGGCCAAGATCATCGCCGGCGACGTGAAGGTGCACGACTACATGTCCGACAGCGCCTGCCCGTACTGATCGGCGACACGACCTCGACCGGCGGGCGCAGCCCCGCCGGTCGCCCCCCAGGACGACCTCGCAGCTTCGGATCAATGCCATGAACGCTGGATCGAGACGCCCCCGCGTCGGCCGCGTCTTCGCGCCTGTCGCGCCGGTTCTGATCGGGGCCGTGACGCGGCCCCCCTCTCCGCCGCCGCCCCGTGCGCAGCGCGACGCGGTGCTCGCCGGTCTCGTCGCCGCGGGCCTCGTCGCCTTCTTCGCCCTCAGCGGGGCCGACGCGCAGGCGGAGCCGGCGCTGATCTATTCCACCGGGGGCAAGTTCGACAAAAGCTTCAACGAGGGCGCCTGGAACGGCGCCCGCGCCTGGGCCGAGAAGACCGACGAGAGCTTCGCCGAGTTCCAGATCGACAGCCCCGCCCAGTCCGAGCAGGCGCTGCGCGCCTTCGCGCGCGACGGCAAGGACCCGATCGTGGCCATCGGCTTCACCCATGCCGCGGCGCTCGCCAAGGTGGCGCCGGAGTTTCCCGACGCCCATTTCGCCATCGTCGACATGGCGGTCACCGGCGGCAACATCCGCTCGATGGTCTACCGCGAGCACGAGGGCGGCTTCCTGGTGGGGATGCTGGGGGCGATGGCCTCCCGGACCCACAAGCTGGGCTTCGTGGGGGGCATGGACATCCCCCTGATCCGCAAGTTCGCCTGTGGCTACATCCAGGGCGCGCGGGCCGCCGACCCCACGGTCGAGGTGCTGGTCAACTACACCGGCGACACGCCCGCCGCCTGGTCCGATCCCGCCCGCGGGGCCGAGATCGCCCGCACCCAGATCGAGCAGGGCGCCGACGTCATCATGCAGGCCGCCGGCGGCACCGGCATCGGGGTGCTGCAGGCGGCGGCCGACGCGGGCGTGCTGGGGATCGGCACCGACTCCAACCAGAACGGCCTGCATCCGGGCCACGTGCTGACCACGATGCTCAAGAAGGTCGACGTCGCCGTCTACGAGACCTTCCGCGCCGGCGCGGACGGCTTCAAGCCCGGCGTCGTCTCGCTGGGCATCGCCGAGGGCGGCATCGGCTGGGCGCTGGACGAACACAACCGCGACCTCATCTCTCCCGAGATGGAGAAGGCGGCGAACGAGGCCGCCCACCTGATCGCGCGCGGCGAGATCAAGGTCCACGACAGCACCGTGGACGGGCCGTGCCCGGTGCAGTGACGGCGGCGGGGACGACCGCGGCGGCGAGGGCCGCGGCCCCGACGGGCGGGCCGCGGGACGAGGCGAGGGAGGGCCGCGGATGACCGCGACGACCACGGGGGCGCCGGCGATCGAGCTGGTCGGGGTGAACAAGAGCTTCGGCCCGGTCCACGCCAACAAGGACATCGCCCTGAAGGTCGAGCCGGGCACGATCCACGGCATCATCGGCGAGAACGGCGCCGGCAAGTCGACGCTGATGTCGATCCTCTACGGCTTCTACCAGGCCGACTCCGGCGACATCTTCGTGGGCGGCAGCAAGGTCTCGATCCCCGACAGCCAGGCCGCGATCTCGCTGGGCATCGGCATGGTCCACCAGCATTTCATGCTGGTCGAGCCCTTCACGGTGCTCGAGAACGTGATGCTCGGGGCCGAGGGGGGCGCGCTCCTCAACCGCGGCCGGGCCGCGGCGCGGCGCGAGCTGGTGGCGCTCGAGAAGGAATACCAGCTGCGCGTCGATCCCGACGCGGTGGTGGGCGACCTGCCCGTGGGCCAGCAGCAGCGGGTGGAGATCCTCAAGGCCCTCTACCGCGGGGCCGAGATCTTGATCCTCGACGAGCCCACCGGCGTGCTGACCCCCGACGAGGCGGACCAGCTGTTCCGCATCCTCGCCCAGCTCAAGGCGCAGGGGAAGACCGTCATCCTCATCACCCACAAGCTGCGCGAGATCATGGCGATCACCGACAGCTGCTCGGTGATGCGCCAGGGCCAGATGGTCGCCACCCGCCGCACCGCCGAGACCTCGGTCGAGGAGCTGGCCGAGCTGATGGTCGGCCGCCGCGTCCTGCTGCGGGTCGAGAAGGGCCCCGCGAACCCCGGCGAGGTGCGCCTGCGGGTCGACCGCGCCCAGGTGATCGACGGCCTGGGCGTCGAGCGTCTGCGCGGCGTCTCCTTCGACGTGCGCGCCGGAGAGATCGTGGGCATCGCCGGCGTCGCCGGCAACGGCCAGTCGGAGCTGCTGGAGGCCATCGCCGGCATCCGACCCCTCGCCTCGGGCGCCATCGAGGTCTGCGGGCACGAGCGCACGGTCGCCGACCCCGCCGAGCTGCGCCGCATGGGCCTCGCCCACGTGCCCGAGGACCGCCACCGCATGGGCCTCGTCACCGCCTTCTCGGCCAAGGAGAACGTGATCCTGGGCTACCACGGGCAGGAGCGCTACGCGCCGGGCCTGCTGCTCGACCGCGGCGCGATCCGCAAGGCCTGCGAGCAGCACATGAAGGACTTCGACGTCCGCCCGCCGAACCCGGACCTGAAGACGGCCAACTTCTCGGGCGGCAACCAGCAGAAGATCGTGCTGGCGCGCGAGATCGAGCAGGACCCCGCCGTCCTGATCGTCGGCCAGCCCACCCGCGGCGTCGACGTCGGCGCCATCGAGGCCATCCACCGCCGCCTGATCGAGCTGCGCGACGCCGGCAAGGCGATCCTGCTGGTCTCGGTCGAGCTCGACGAGATCCGGGCCCTGTCGGACCGTATCCTGGTGATGTTCGACGGCCGCGTGATGGGCGAGCTCTCCGAGGGCGCCGACGAGCGCGAGATCGGCCTGCTGATGAGCGGCGTGGAGCAGGAGGACGCGGCGTGACGCCCCTCGGTCGGACGGTTCGGATGTTCCTGGTGGATGGGAGTTCAAAGGGTGTCGTCACAGCGGAAATCATGAACTGGTCCGGCCATGCTCTGAGTGCGCCCCGCGAACGGTTGCCGGAAGTGCTGAAGCGTCAGGAGGCGAAGCGGACGGGGGTCTATATTTTGTTCGGTGATCCTCTCGACGCATCTGGGCGCAGGGAGGTCTATGTCGGCGAGTCTGACGATGTCGGGAAGCGGCTATCGCAGCACAACAAGGACGACGATAAGGACTTTTTCGAGACGTTCTGTTTGCTTACCAGCAAAGACCAGAACCTCACGAAAGCGCATGCTCGCTATCTCGAGAACAGGATCACCGACGTGGCCAGGCGAGCAGGCCGGGCCGAGATTTTGAACCGGACCGAGCCGACGCAGGGCGTGCTGCCCGAGTCCGATGTGTCCGACATGGAGTTTTTTCTCTCGCAGGTGGAGATAATCCTTCCCGTACTTGGATACGATGTGTTGAGGCCTTCGGCCACCACCCGGCTGAGCGAAGCGACTAGCCGTGACGCAGCAGGTCCTTCCAACGAAATGGCCGGCAGTCCGGCGGCTCTGGAACTCCGCCTTCGGGCCGTTCAGCGGGGAATGGAGGCGGACGCGGTTCTGATGGACGGCGAAGTCGTGGTTCGCGCAGGCTCGACCGCTGACGCTCATGCGGATCATGCTTCCAACCCCGTCGAGACGCTTCGCGATGCCCTCGTCGCAGACGGCTCCCTCGCTCCCGATCCTGCGACCAACGGCAAGCTGCTGCTCTTCACCCGCGACGTGGCGTTCTCGAGCCCCAGCCAAGCGGCTGCGGTCATCTATGCGCGCAACGCGAATGGCAGAACCGCGTGGCGTCTGAAGGAAGGAGGGCAGACCTTGAAAGACTACCAAGTCTCCCTAACGGAGGCGGTGGAATGAACGCCCAACTCCCCCGCTGGGTCGATCTCGGCCTGATCCCGATCTTGAACCTGATCGTGGCCTTCCTCGTCGCCGGGGGGGTGGTGATGCTGATCGGGGAGAACCCGGTCGAGGCGGTCGAGCATATCCTCTACGGGGCCTTCGGCTTCGGCGAGGGCATCGCCTTCACGCTGTTCTACGCCACCAACTTCATCTTCACCGGGCTCTGCGTCGCCGTCGCCTTCCACGCCTCGCTGTTCAACATCGGGGGCGAGGGGCAGGCCTATATCGGGGGCCTGGGGGTGGCGCTGGTGTGCCTGGCCTTCGACACGGTCATGCCCTGGTGGCTCATCGCGCCGCTGGCGATCTGCGCGGGGGCGGCCTTCGGGGCGGGGTGGGCCTTCGTGCCGGCCTACCTGCAGGCCAAGCGCGGCAGCCACATCGTGATCACCACGATCATGTTCAACTTCCTCGCGGCCTCGCTGATGGTCTACCTGCTGGTCAACGTCCTGAAGGTCGACGGCACCATGGCGCCCGAGAGCCGGACCTTCGCCGAGGCCGGGCGCCTGCCCAAGATCGGCTGGTTCATGGAGCTCTTCGGCCAGAACATCGGGGGCGCGCCGCTGAACCTGTCGTTCTTCCTCGCGCTGCTGTCGTGCGTGGGCGTGTGGCTGCTGATCTGGCGCACCAAGCTGGGCTACGAGATCCGCACCTTCGGCGCCAACCCTACCGCGGCCGTCTACGCGGGCATCAACCCGGTCAGGATCACCGTCATCACCATGATGATCTCGGGCGGGCTCGCGGGGATGATGGCGCTCAACCCGGTGATGGGCGACCAGAACCGGCTGTTCCTGGAACTGGCGGGCGGCGCGGGCTTCGTGGGCATCGCGGTCGCGTTGATGGGGCGGGCGCACCCGGTGGGGGTGGCGCTGGCGGCGCTGCTCTTCGGGGTGCTCTACCAGGGCGGCGCGGAGCTGAGCTTCGAGATGCCCGCCATCACCCGCGACATGATCGTGGTCATCCAGGGGCTGGTGGTGCTGTTCGCGGGCGCCCTGGAATTCATGTTCCGCCCGGTGGTGGCGCGCTTCTTCGCGCGCCGGCCCGGCGCGGCCGGGGCGGGAGCGGCCTGAGATGTTCCTCGACGTCATCCTGATCCTCGACTCCACCGTGCGGCTGGCGACGCCGCTTCTGCTGACCGCGCTCGCCGGGCTCTACGCCGAGCGTTCGGGCGTCTTCGACATCGGGCTCGAGGGCAAGCTGCTGGCGGCGGCCTTCGCGGCGGCGGCGACGGCGGCGGTCACCGGCTCGGCCTGGCTGGGGGCGCTGGCGGGGATGATCGTCTCGATCGGCTTCGCGCTGATCCACGGGGCGGCCTGCATCACCTTCCGCGGCAACCAGATCGTCTCGGGCGTGGCGATCAACTTCCTCGCCGCCGGCCTGACCGTGCTGCTGGGGCAGAGCTGGTTCCAGCAGGGCGGGCGCACCCCGCCGCTGATGGGCGACGGCCGGTTCGAGACGATCACCTTCCCCTTCGCCGAGACCCTGCGCGACGTGCCGGTGATCGGCCCGATCTATTCCGAGCTGCTCTCGGGCCACTACCTGCTGGTCTACGTGGCGTTCCTGGCCGCGCCCTTCTCGTGGTGGGTGCTCTACCGCACCCGCTTCGGCCTTCGCCTGCGCGCGGTGGGCGAGAACCCGGCGGCGGTGGACACCGCCGGCATCTCGGTCGCCGGGCTGCGGTATCTCGCGATGGTCTGCGCCGGCGCGCTGTGCGGGCTCGCGGGCAGCTACCTCGCCATCGCGCAGTCGGCGGGCTTCGTGAAGGACATGAGCGCGGGCAAGGGCTTCATCGCGCTCGCCGCGCTGATCTTCTCCAAGTGGCGCCCGATGCAGGTGATGGGCACCTGCCTGCTGTTCGGCTTCCTCGACGCCGCCGCGATCCGCCTGCAGGGCAAGGACCTGCCGCTGATCGGCGAGGCGCCGGTTCAGTTGATCCAGGCGCTGCCCTATATCCTGACCGTGGTGCTGCTGGCGGGCTTCATCGGCAAGGCGATCCCGCCGAAGGCCGGCGGCACGCCCTATGTGAAGGAGCGGTGATGGCCTTTCCCCCCGATCCCGGCCTGCGCGAGATGGACCTCGTGATCCTGCGCCATTGCGAGAAGTCGGGCGAGGGCCTGTGCGATCCGCTGACCGCGAAGGGCGCGGCCGACGCCGAGCGCCTGGCGACGCGGCTGGCGGGGGAGGGGATCGACGCGATCTTCGCCTCCCCCTACCGCCGCAGCCAGGAGACGATCGCCCCCTTCGCGAAGGCCGCCGGGCTGGAGATCGTCGTGGACGGCCGGCTGCAGGAATGGCAGATCTCGCCGACCGCGATGAAGGCGATGAAGGACCACGCGCCCCGGATCATGGAGAACCGCCATTACCGCGCGCCATGGTCCGAGACGATGGACGAGGTCTGGGCGCGGCTCGTTCCCGCGCTGGAGGCGATCCGCGCCTCGGGCGCGAAGAAGCCGGCGCTGGCCTGCCATTTCGGGGTCCTCTCCATCGCGACGATGCACCTGACGGACACGTTCGGGCCGAAGCACTGGAAGCTGGTCGACCAGCCCACCGCGATGCATGTGCACCGGGGCGACTGGAAGATCCTGGAGGTCGAGGGGCTGACCCCCGCCTCGATCCACGCATGAGGGCGCGATGACCGGACCCGAGGACCTGTTCCGCGCCGCGCTCGCGGCCCGCGCCAAGGCCTACGCGCCGTTCTCGAACTTCGCGGTGGGGGTGGCGCTGCGCACGCAGTCGGGGCGGATCTTCTCGGGCGCCAACATCGAGAACCAGTCCTTCCCCGAGGGCTGGTGCGCCGAGACCACCGCCATCGGCCACATGATCATGGCGGCCGAACGCCCCGAGGATCGGGTGATCGTCGAGGTGGTGGTGGCGGGCGAGCTCTCGACCCCGCTCACCCCCTGCGGCGGCTGCCGCCAGCGGCTGGCGGAGTTCGGGCGCCCCGACACCGTGGTCCACTCTGCCAACGCCGAGGGCATCCGCGCGAGCTGGACGCTGGCCGAACTCCTGCCCGCAGGCTTCGCCCTCGACCCGTAGGGCGCATTTCAATGCGCCTTCCTCCGCTCGGGTCGTTCCGCGGCGGAGGCTTCGGGGGGAGCGCGTCGCGGCGCATTGAAATGCGCCCTACGCCCGCCGGCTCTCGACTCGCCAGCAAAGGCCAGGACGCGCCCGGGGCCTGACCCGGGGCCTCCCGGGGTCCGCCGACCGCTCCCTTCGACGCTTCGGCCATCCGCGATTGCACTGGCGCGCCGGGTGCGCGAAGCCTAGATGGCACGGGACCCGGGCTCCGGGGCCCGCCGACACCTTCCTGCGCCGAGGAGCGTCCATGACCCGAGCCGCCGACATCATCCGCGACCGCGCCGGCCGGGCGCCGGTGCGCCTAGGGCTCGTGCTCGGCTCCGGCCTCGGCGCGCTGTCCGAGGAGCTGGAGGACGCGACGAGCTTCCCCTTCGCCGAGCTGCCCGACTTCCCCGTCTCCGGCGTCTCGGGCCACGCCGGCGCGCTGGTGATCGGAGAGCTGGAGGGCGTGCGCGTCGCGCTCCTCTCGGGCCGCGCGCATTACTACGAGAAGGGCGAGGCCGCGGTGATGCGCCCCGCGCTCGAGACGGTGAAGGCGCTCGGTGCCGACACGCTGCTGCTGACCAACTCCGCCGGCTCGCTCCGGGACGAGATGCCGCCGGGATCGCTGATGAGCCTGATGGACCACATGTCGATCTCGGGCCTGAACCCGCTGATCGGCGAGGCGACGGACGACCGCTTCGTGAACATGGTCGACGCCTACGCGCCCCACCTGCGCGCCCGGCTGAAGGCGGCGGACGAGCACCTGAACGAAGGCGTCTACGCCTGGTTCTCGGGCCCCAGCT
The DNA here is from genome assembly GCF_029223255.1 of Albimonas marina. Taxonomy (GTDB): domain Bacteria; phylum Pseudomonadota; class Alphaproteobacteria; order Rhodobacterales; family Rhodobacteraceae; genus Albimonas. The sequence continues at coordinate 306,612 of NZ_JARHUC010000002.1, read as the reverse complement.
TCGAGACCCCGGCCGAGATCCGCGCCGCGCGCATCCTGGGCGCCGACGCGGTGGGCATGTCCACCGTCCCCGAGACGATCCTGGCGCGGTTCCTCGGGCTCGAGGTCGCGGCCGTCTCGGTCATCACCAACTACGGGGCGGGGATGACGGGCAAGCCGCTCTCCCACGCCGAAACGAAATCGGAGGCCGCCAAGGCCCAGACGCGCTTCCGCGCCCTGGTCCGCGCCTTCGTGCGGAGCTTCGCATGACCGACCTTCTCGCCGAACAGGACGCCGCCCGCCTGGCGCTGCGCTGCCTGGACCTGACCAACCTCAACGACGATTGCGACGAGGACGCGATCCGCGAACTCGCCGCGCGCGCCGTCACGCCCCACGGGACCGTCGCCGCGCTGTGCGTCTGGCCCCGCTTCGCGCGCCTCGCGCGGGAGATCGCGGCCCCCGACGTGAAGATCGCGACCGTGGTGGTCTTCCCCACCGGCGAGGCCACCGACGAGGAGGCGATGGAGGAGACGCGCCACGCCGTCTTCGAGGGCGCCGACGAGATCGACATGGTGATCCCCTACCGCGAGCTGATGGAGGGCCGCGACAGCGCCGTGCGCTCGCGGATCGAGCGGGTGAAGCGCGCGGCCGGCGACGCCCCGGTGAAGGCGATCCTCGAGACCGGGGTGCTGGAGAGCGCCGAGCTGATGCGCCGCGCCGCCGACGTCGCCATCGACGGGGGCGCCGACTTCCTCAAGACCTCGACGGGCAAGGTGCCGGTGAACGCGACGCTCGGCGCGGCCGAGATCCTGCTGAGCGCGATCGCGGACTCCGGCCGCTCGATCGGCTTCAAGGCGGCGGGGGGCATCCGCACCACCTCCGAGGCCTGGGCCTATCTCGACATCGCCGACCGCATCATGGGCGAGGGCTGGGCGAGCCCCCAGACCTTCCGCTTCGGCGCCTCGGGCCTGCTCGACGCGCTGCTCGCGACCCTGCAGGGCGCCGCCCCCGTGGTCGCCGCCGAGGGCTACTGAATGCTGCCGCAGGAAGTCATCCTCAAGAAGCGCGGCGGCCAGGCGCTGGACGCCGAGGAGATCCGCTTCTTCGTCGAGGGCCTGACCTCGGGCGCGGTCTCCGAGGGGCAGGTCGCGGCGCTGGCCATGGCGATCTATTTCCAGGGCATGAGCCTGCCCGAGCGCGTGGTCCTGACCGAGGCGATGCGCGATTCCGGCGAGGTCCTGAAATGGGACCTGCCGGGGCCGGTCGCCGACAAGCACTCCACCGGGGGCGTGGGCGACAACGTCTCGCTGATGCTGGCGCCGGCGCTGGCGGCCTGCGGGGTCTACGTGCCGATGATCTCAGGCCGAGGCCTCGGCCATACCGGCGGCACGCTCGACAAGCTCGGCTCGATCCCCGGCTACGACGTGGCCCCGGGCCCGGAGGCGCTGGAGCGGGTGGTGCGCGAGGTCGGCTGCGCCGTCATCGGCCAGACCGCCGAGATCGCCCCCGCCGACAAGCGCTTCTACGGCATCCGCGACGTGACCGGGACGGTCGAGAGCCTCGACCTGATCACCGCCTCGATCCTGTCGAAGAAGCTGGCCGCCGGGCTCGACGCGCTGGTGCTCGACGTCAAATGCGGCTCCGGCGCCTTCATGGCGACGCGCGAGGAGGCGGAGGCGCTGGCCCGCTCGCTGGTCGGCGTCGCCAACGGGGCGGGCTGCTCGACCTCCGCCCTGATCACCGACATGGACGAGCCGCTGGCGACGGCCTGCGGCAACGCCCTCGAAGTCGCCAACGCGGTGCGCTTCCTGACGGGGGCCGAGGTCGACCCGCGCCTGTGGGACGTGACCGTGGCGCTGGGGGGCGAGCTTCTGGCCCTGTCGGGCATCGCCGCGAACGCCGAGGACGGGCAGGCCCGCATCTCCCGCGTCTTCGAGAACGGCCGCGCGGCGGAAACCTTCGCGCGCATGGTCTCCGCCCTCGGCGGCCCCAACGACTTCGTGGAGAGTTTTTCCCTGTATCTCGAGGACGCTCCCGTCGTCCTCGACATCCCGCCCCCCTCCGAGGGCGTCGTGCAGGCGGTGAACGGCCGCGCGCTCGGCAACGCGGTGGTGGAGCTGGGCGGCGGCCGGCGCAAGCCCGAGGATGCGATCGACCCGGCCGTGGGCCTGTCGGACTGCGCGCCCATCGGGGCGGTGGTCGACGGCGACTTTCCGCTCGCCCGCGTCCACGCCCGCAGCCACGACGACGCCCGCCGCGCGGCGGAGCGGGTGATCGCGGCCTACAGCGTGGGCGAGGGCGCGCCCGAGGTTCCCGACGCGATCCTCGGCCGCATCGGGCCTGCGGACGTGACGGGGGACGCCTGATGGCCCGCGCCTTCCTGTTCGTGATGGACTCGGTCGGCATCGGCGGCGCCCCCGACGCCGCCGCCTTCGGGGACGAGGGCGCGAACACGCTGGGCCACATCGCCCGCGAATGCGCCGAGGGGCGCGCGGACCAGGGCCGCTCCGGCCCCCTCTCGCTTCCCCACCTCTGCGCGCTGGGGATCGGCGACGCGGCCGAGGTCGCCTCGGGCGCCGTGCCTCCGGGGCTGAGCAAGGGCGCCGCGGCCTGTTTCGCCGCCGGCGAGGAAGTCTCCGCCGGCAAGGACACGATCACCGGCCACTGGGAGCTGGCGGGCGCGCCGCTCTCGCAGGACTGGCGCTACTTCCCCAACACGCGGCCCGCCTTCCCCGGCGCCCTCGTTGAGCGGCTGATCGAGGCGGGCGAGCTGCCGGGGATCCTGGGCGACGAGCATGCCTCGGGCACCGAGATCATCGCGCGCCTGGGCGAGGAGAGCGTGGCGACCGGCCGGCCCATCGTCTACACCTCCGCCGACAGCGTCCTGCAGATCGCCGCCCATGAGGAGGCCTTCGGGCTGGAGCGGCTCTACGCGCTCTGCGCCGACGCGCGGGCGATCCTCGACGACATGGGCCTGCGGGTGGGCCGGGTGATCGCGCGCCCCTTCACGGGCGCCGACGCGAAGACCTTCCAGCGCACCCCGAACCGCCACGACTACGCCGTGCCCCCGCCCGAGCCGACGCTGTGCGACCGCGTCGTCGCCGCCGGCGGGCGCACCGTGGGGATCGGCAAGATCCAGGACATCTTCGCAGGGCAGGGGGTGCCCGAGAACCTGAAGGGTCCCGACGACATGGCGCTGTTCACGCTGGCCTGCGGCGCGATCCGCGACGCCCGGCCCGGCGACTTCGTCTTCGCGAACTTCGTGCAGTTCGACAGCGATTTCGGACACCGCCGCGACCCCGCCGGCTACGCCCGCCACCTCGAGGCCTTCGACGCCCGCCTGCCGGAGGCGCTGGCCCTCCTGCAGCCCGGCGACCTGCTGATGGTGGTGGCCGACCACGGCAACGACCCCACCTGGACCGGCACCGACCACACGCGCGAGCGGGTCCCGGTGCTCTGCGCCGGGCCGGAGCTCTCGCCCGGCAATCACGGCGTGGTCCGCTTCGCCGACGTGGCCGAGACGCTGGCCGCGCACCTGGGCCTCGCGCCCGGCCGGCACGGGGCGTCGTTCCTGTAACCCTGTCACGGAAGAGTCCGAGATGACCGCCAAGATCGAACTTCACCTGCATATCGAGGGCGCGACCCCGCCCGCGCTGGCGCGCGAGGTCGCGGCCCGCAAGGGGATCGACACCGCCGGCATGTTCGCCCCCGACGGCGGCTACGCCTGGGAGGATTTCTCCGATTTCCTGCGCGCCTACGACCGGGTCGCCGCGCTGTTCACGACGCCCGAGGATCACCGCCAGCTCGCCGAGGCGGTGCTGCGCGAATGCGCCAAGCATGGGGTGATCTACGCCGAGCTCGCGATCTCCTCCGACCACGTGGCGCAGGGCGATCCGGCGCGCTGGGCCGAATACCTCGCCGCCATCACCGAGGGGGCCGAGGCGGCGGAGGCCGCGGTCGGCATCAAGGCCAACTTCATCGCCACCACCATCCGCCACCTGGGCCCCGAGCGCGCCGCGAAGGCCGCGCGGCTGGCGGTGGACTGCGCGCACCCCCGCGTGACGGGCCTGGGCCTCGCGGGGGACGAGCGCCTGTTCCACCCCGCCGACTTCGCCCCCGCCTTCGACATCGCCCGCGAGGGCGGGCTGAAGCTGACCGCCCATGCCGGAGAGGCCTGCGGGCCGGAAAGCGTGCGCGACGCGCTCGACGCGCTGAAGCTCGACCGGGTGGATCATGGCGTGCGCGCGATCGAGGATCCCGCGCTGCTCGCCCGGATCATCGACGAGGAGATCCACCTCGCCACCTGTCCCGGCTCCAACGTCGCGCTGATGACCTATCGCGACTGGCGCGAGCATCCCATCGGCCAGCTCCGGGCGATGGGGGCGAAGGCCTCGGTCTCGACCGACGACCCGCCCTTCTTCCACACCGACATGACGCGCGAATACGTCGAGCTGACCTCGGCCTTCGGCTGGGGGGAGGCGGAGTTCGCCGCCATCGCGCGCGACGCGCTCGCCGCCGCCTTCTGCGACGAGGCGACCCGCGCCGAGCTCGCCGCCCGCCTGTAGGGCGCATTTCAATGCGCCGCGCCCGGCGCGGCTCCGTCCGGCGGCGCGACGCCTGACCCCCGCGTCCGGCCGCGCGATGGACGGGGGCCGCGCGGGCTGGCATGTAGACCCGAGCCAGTCCGCAGGAGCGCGCCCCATGTCCGACCTTACAGCGTCCGAGCATCTCACCGTCGTCGATCACCCGCTTGTGCAGCACAAGCTGACCCTGATGCGGGAGAAGTCGACCTCGACCGCCTCCTTCCGCCAGCTGCTGCGCGAGATTTCGCTGCTGCTGGGCTACGAGGCGCTCAAGGACCTGCCCACCACCTCGATCGTCATCGACACGCCGCTGTGCGAGATGCGCGCCCCGGTGCTGGCGGGCAAGAAGCTGGCGCTGGTCTCGATCCTGCGCGCGGGCAACGGCCTGCTCGACGGGATCCTCGAGCTCGCGCCCGCCGCCCGCGTCGGCTTCGTGGGCCTCTACCGCGACGAGGAGACGCTCAAGCCCGTGCAGTATTACTGCAAGGTGCCCGCCGATCTCGCCGACCGCCCGGTGCTGGTGGTCGACCCGATGCTGGCGACGGGCAACTCCTCGGCCGCGGCGGTGGACCTGCTGAAGGAGCGCGGCGCCCACGACATCCGCTTCCTGTGCCTGCTGGCCGCGCCCGAGGGCGTGGCCCGGATGAAGGAGGCGCATCCCGACGTGCGCATCGTCACCGCCGCGCTGGACGAGAAGCTCAACGAGAAGGGCTACATCGTGCCGGGCCTGGGCGATGCCGGCGACCGGATGTTCGGCACCAAGTGAGCGTCGGGCGCCGGGCGGGGCAGGGCGGCACCGCCCGGCCCGCCCCCGGGCGCACGCCCTGCAACCGTTTCAGGCGCCGAGCATTTCCGCTGCGAAGGAACCGCAAGAAACTTGCGTGAAATGCCGCCGCAGGGGCGTTTTGGGCCGGTCCGGGTCTGGCGTCGCCCGGCTGCTTGCCGTATGAGATTCGCCAGCGTTCGAATGTTGCGCGGCCGTAGAGCCGCCCCGCCGACCGCGACCGGATTGGGAGACCCGGCCGCAACCCCGTCGACGGACGACAAGAGCGCATTCAGGGAGGTGTGACCCGCCGCGCACCGCGGCGGATCGTAGGGAGGACATCGCCGGTGAGCACTTCGCCCGCGCCGAACGGCGCGCTCGACACGTTTCCGAAGCTCCTGGACCACAACGCGCGGACCCGCGGCGACAAGCCGGCGGCGCGCGAGAAGATGTACGGCATCTGGCAGACCTGGTCCTGGAAGGAGCTGCGCGAGGAGGCCCGTGCGCTCGCCATGGGGCTGATGGGCCTCGGGCTCCAGCCCGGGGAGCGGGTGGCGATCGTGGGCAAGAACCGCCCGCAGCTCTACTGGTCGATGGTCTCGTGCCAGATGTGCGGGGCGATCCCGGTGCCGGTCTATTCCGACGCCGCCGCCGACGAGATGGCCTATGTGCTCGACCATTCCGGCGCCGCCTTCGCCATCGTCGAGGACCAGGAGCAGGTCGACAAGCTGCTGCAGGTGATGGAGATGGAGCAGGCCTCGAACCTGCGCCAGATGATCTATCTCGACCCGCGCGGCCTGCGCAAATACGACCACACGGCCCTGCACCCGATGACCGAGGTCGTGGCCGCCGGCCGGGCCGCCGCCGCCGAGCTGGGCCCGAAGATCGACGCGATCTGCGCCGCCCAGACCGGGCCGGACACCTGCGTGATGCTCTACACCTCGGGCACCACCGGGCGCTCGAAAGGCGTGGTGCTGTCGAACGACAACATCATCGTCACCGCCCGCGCGACGGTCGAGTTCGACAAGCTGGTCGAGACCGACAGCGTGCTCGCCTACCTGCCGATGGCTTGGGTCGGGGACTTCATCTTCTCGATGGGCCAGGCCTACGTCGCGGGCTTCTGCGTCTCCTGCCCCGAGAGCCCGGACACGATGCTGTCCGACCTCAAGGAGATCGGGCCGACCTATTTCTTCGCGCCCCCCCGGATCTTCGAGACGCTGCTGACCAACGTCTCGATCCGGATGGAGGACGCGGGCGCCACCAAGAAGAAGCTCTACGACCACTACATGGCGCATGCGCGCAAGGTGGGCGCGGACATCCTGGACGGGAAGCCGGTCTCCTCGGGCGACAAGGCCAAGTACGCGCTGGGCGAGCTGCTGGTCTACGGGCCGCTGAAGAACGCGCTGGGCCTGTCGAACGTGCGCGTGGGCTACACGGCGGGCGAGGCGATCGGGCCGGAGATCTTCCAGTTCTACCGCTCGCTCGGGATCAACCTCAAGCAGCTCTACGGGCAGACCGAGGCCTCGGTCTTCATCACCATCCAGCCGGATGGAGAGGTGCGCGCCGACACCGTGGGCGTGCCCGCCCCGGGGGTGGAGATCCAGATCCGCGAGACGGGGGAGATCTACTACCGCTCTCCCGGCGTCTTCCAGGAATACTACAAGAACCCCGAGGCGACGGCGGACACCAAGGACGCCGAGGGCTGGGTCGCCACCGGCGACGCGGGTTTCTTCGAGGAAGGCACCGGCCACCTGCGCATCATCGACCGCGCCAAGGACGTGGGCAAGCTCGCCTCCGGCGCGCTGTTCGCGCCCAAGTACGTCGAGAACAAGCTGAAGTTCTTCCCCTCGGTGCTCGAGGCGGTCGTCTTCGGCGCCGATCGCGACCGCTGCGTGGCCTTCATCAACATCGACCTCTCGGCGGTGGGCAACTGGGCCGAGCGCAACAACATCTCCTACGCCTCCTACCAGGAGCTCGCGGGCCATCCCAAGGTCTACGACATGATCCAGGAGCACATGGAGGAGGTGAACGCCTCGTTGGCGCAGGACGACATGCTCTCGGGCTGCCAGGTGCATCGCTTCCTGGTGCTGCACAAGGAGCTCGACGCCGACGACGGCGAGATGACCCGCACCCGCAAGGTCCGCCGCCGCATCGTCGAGGAGCGCTACGCGCCCTTGATCGAGGCGCTCTACGACGGCTCGGACGAGGTCTTCGCCTCGGTCGAGGTGACCTACGAGGACGGGCGCAAGGGCGCGATCACCGGCACGCTGAAGATCCGCGACGCCAAGGTCTTCCCCTCGGCCCACAAGGTCGCCGCCGAATGAGCCATCGCGCCGCGGCTTCGGCCGTCTCCCCCCGGGGGGACGGCGCGCGCGGGCTGCGCGCAACCGCGTGCGGGGGGCCGCGCGCGGCCCTTTCCGCAGCGGCGCGCCCCGCGGAGTGCGGCGCAATCAGTCGTTTTTCAAATTCAGGGAATAGCGTAAACTTCGCGTTCATGACGTCCGGGCGCGCCCCGGGCCGGGATCGGAACCGGGAGGGGGCCGAGGCCGGCGGGGGGCTTCGGAGGTCGCGTTTGCGTACGCGGCGGACCTTCCGCCGCCTGTGTCGGAGTAACGAGATGCGCCCCGAAACCATCGGAACCGCGCGCGGGGGCCTGCGACGGCTGGTCCTTGCGCTGAGCGTCGCCGGCGCGGCCGCGCTGGGTCTGGCCGCGCCCGCCGCCGCCGGCCAGATCGAGGACGACTGGTACGACTTCGCCTTCGCGCGCTGCGCCGAGCCGATCATGCGCGCCGCCCAGATCGTCACCGGAAGCCTGGTGCCGCTGCCCGCCCTGACCGCCAACCGGATCGACGTCCGCTCGGCCGGGATCGCCTGGACCAACGCGGCGGGCATGCCGATCCTGGTGCACATGGAGCATCAGGCCGGGACCGAGACCTACCTCGGCTGCCGGGTGGCCTTTCCGCTGACCACCGCGACCACGGTCCCGATCGACGTCGCGGCGGCCATCTCGTCCTTCGAGAGCTGGATCGAGAACAACACCGACAACCGCACGTTCCGCGACGTGGCCTGCCCCTTCGGGGACAACCGCATCTACGCGCGCAAGATCAAGACCCGCGGCGAGACCCGCCCGGGAGTGAACGTGTCCATCGTCATCGAGGCGGGCGCCGGAAACGCCTTCCTCTTCTTCGCCGCCGTCGAGGAACCGATCGGCGTCGGCGAGTGCATCAACGGCAGCGGCTGATCGGACGGGAGGGTCCATCGGCCGCTCGCGAAGGGAGGCGCGAGTGAGCATTCATGCAGCCGAGGCGGCGTCGGACGACGCCGCCTACGCCCGCCAGGAACAGGCCCACGGCATCGAGCCGCGGCGCATCGGCGGCACGGTGATGGAGATGAAGAACATCACGCTGCGCTTCGGCGGCGTGACGGCGATCAAGGACATCTCCTTCGACATCAAAGAGCACGAGATCCGCGCCATCATCGGCCCCAACGGGGCCGGGAAATCCTCGATGCTCAACGTCATCAACGGCTTCTACCACCCGCAGGAAGGCGAGATCTTCTTCCACGGGCAGAAGCGCGGCCCGATGAAGCCCTACGAGATCGCCCAGCAGGGGATCGCCCGCACCTTCCAGAACATCGCTCTGTTCAAGGGCATGACGACGCTCGACAACATCATGACGGGCCGCATGACCATGATGAAGACGAACTTCTGGCAGCACTGCATGTGGTGGGGATCGGCCCAGCGCGAGGAGGTCGAGCATCGCCGCCGGGTCGAGGAGATCATCGACTTCCTCGAGATCCAGGCGATCCGCAAGACCCCCGTCGGCCGCCTCCCCTACGGCCTGCAGAAGCGGGTCGAGCTGGGCCGGGCGCTCGCCGCCGAGCCCAAGCTCCTGCTGCTCGACGAGCCCATGGCCGGCATGAACGTCGAGGAGAAGGAGGACATGTGCCGCTTCATCCTCGACGTGAACGACGAGTTCGGGACCACCATCGCCCTGATCGAGCATGACATGGGCGTGGTCATGGACATCGCCGACCGGGTGGTGGTGCTGGACTACGGCCGCAAGATCGGCGACGGCACCCCCGACGAGGTGCGCGCCAACCAGGACGTGATCGACGCCTATCTGGGCGTGAGCCACGACTGAACCCATTCCATCGACGCGATCCAACAGGGAGGGGTTCGCGGCATGAGCGCCGAAATTCTCTACACGATCGAGGTGATCGTGAACGGGCTGCTGACGGGCGTGATGTATTCGCTCGTCGCCCTTGGCTTCGTTCTGATCTTCAAGGCCTCGGGCATCTTCAACTACGCGCAGGGCGTCATGGCCCTGTTCGCGGCGCTGACGCTGGTCGGCTTCCAGAACGGGCAGGTGCCCTTCGCCGAGCTGATCAACGCGGTGCTGGGCACCGAGATCCACGGCTTCGGCTGGGAGATGCCGACCTTCCTCGCGATCCTCTTCGCCCTGGCGGTGATGCTGCTGTTCGCGATCCTGGTCGAGCGGATCATCCTCAAGCACCTGGTGAACCAGGAGCCGATCATCCTGTTCATGGCCACCATCGGCCTCGCCTACTTCCTCGAGGGGTTCGGCGACCTGATGTGGGGCTCGGACATCAAGGCGCTGGACCTGGGCCTGCCGCAGGGCGGCAGCTTCTGGATCGAGGACATGACCATCGGCTGGGCGGCCGAGGACTCGGGCTTCTACGGGATGTACATCGACAAGCTCGACCTGATCGCGGCGGGCGTGGCGGTGGCGCTGGTGGTCGCGCTGACGGCCTTCAGCCAGTACACGCGCATCGGCCGCGCCCTGCGGGCGGTGGCCGACGACCACCAGGCGGCGCTGTCGGTGGGCATCTCGCTGCGGTTCATCTGGGTGGTGACCTGGGCCATCGCGGGCTTCGTGGCCCTGGTCGCGGGCGCGATGTGGGGCGCGAAGTCGGGCGTGCAGTTCTCGCTGTCGCTGATCGCGCTGAAGGCGCTGCCGGTGCTGATGCTGGGCGGCTTCACCTCGATCCCCGGCGCCATCGTGGGCGGCCTGATCATCGGGGTGGGCGAAAAGCTCTTCGAGTTCGCCATCGGCCCCTATGTCGGCGGCGCCACCGAGAACTGGTTCGCCTACGTGCTCGCGCTGATTTTCCTGGTGTTCCGTCCCCAGGGCCTGTTCGGCGACAAGATCATCGAGAGGGTCTAGACCGATGCTTTACCGTGAGGCCGGCGACTACAAGACGTCCTACGTCGACGACGCCCAGACCTTCCCCATCGCCTTCGACCGCTGGCGCTACTACGTCGTGTTGGTGGTGGCGTTCCTGATCCTGCCGCTGTTCATCACCGACTATTTCGCCAAGTCCGTGATGATCCCCTTCCTGGTCTTCGCCATCGCCGCGATGGGCCTCAACATCCTGACCGGCTACTGCGGGCAGGTCTCGCTCGGCACGGGCGGCTTCATGGCGGTGGGGGCCTACGCCTCCTACAAGCTGATGACCGCCTTCCCGGAGCTCAACATCTTCTTCGTGATCCTGCTCTCGGGTGGGGTGACGGCGGCGGTGGGGGCGCTGTTCGGGCTGCCCTCGCTGCGCATCAAGGGGTTCTACCTCGCGGTCGCCACGCTCGCCGCGCAGTTCTTCCTGGTGTGGCTGTTCAACAAGGTGCCGTGGTTCTTCAACTACTCGGCCACCGGCCAGATCACCGCGCCGCCGCGCTCGGTCCTGGGGGTCGAGGTGACGGGGGCCGAGGTGCCGGCCTGGAGCGCCTACCTGTTCTGCGCGGTCTTCGTCTTCGGCCTCGCCTGGCTGATGCGCAGCCTCACCCGCGGGCGCGTCGGGCGGCAGTGGATGGCGATCCGCGACATGGACATCGCCGCCGAGATCATCGGCGTGAACCCGCTGCGCACCAAGCTGACCGCCTTCGCCGTCAGCTCCTTCTACGTGGGCATCGCGGGGGCGCTGTTCTTCTCGGTCTACCTCGGCGCGGCCGAGCCGACCGAGGCCTTCGGCATCAACCAGTCGTTCCTGGTGCTGTTCATGATCATCATCGGGGGCCTGGGCTCGATCTTCGGGTGTTTCGCGGGCGCGGCCTTCATGATCATGATGCCGGTGCTGCTGAAGAACGTCATGGTCGGCGGCCTCGGCTGGTCGACCACGATCGCGACGCATTTCGAGTTCCTGATCGTGGGCGGGCTGATCGTGGCCTTCCTGATCCTGGAGCCGCACGGCCTCGCGCAGCTGTGGCGCCTGATGAAGGAGAAGCTGCGCCTGTGGCCCTTCCCGCACTGAGCGGACGCCATGGGGAAACGCTCCGGTCCGCCGTCCTGGGAGGCGACGGCGGACCGGCAAGACCGCCAAGACCCCGGACCACGGGGCGGGGAGATCGAATTCCGACAGTTAGGGAGGCTAACCGCATGAAACTGTCCCGCCTGGCCGCGCTCGCCGCGGCCGCGATGATCGCCGCGAGCCCCGCGCTCGCCGATCTGAACGTTCCGGCCCTGAACTACCGCACCGGCCCCTACGCGCCCTCGGGCATCCCCTACGCCGACGGGTTCTCCGACTACATGACGCTCCTCAACGAGCGCGACGGCGGCGTCGGCGGCGAGCGCATCAACGTCATGGAGTGCGAGACCGCCTACAACACCCAGAAGGGCGTCGAGTGCTACGAGGCGCTCAAGGGCGAGAACCCGCTGGTGTTCATCCCGCAGTCGACCGGCATCACCTACCAGCTGATCCCCAAGGCCTCGGCCGACGGGATCCCGGTCCACTCGATGGCCTACGGGCGCACCTCGGCCGTGAACGGCAAGGTGTTCGAGTGGGTCTTCATCATGCCCGGCACCTACTGGGACGCCGCCTCCATGATGGTGAAATACGCCATGGAGCAGGAGGGCGGGTCGCTCGAGGGCAAGAAGATCGCGCTCGTCTACCACAACTCCGCCTACGGCAAGGAGCCGATCCGCACGCTGGAGGAGCTGGCCAAGAAGCACGGCTACGAGCTGACCCTGCTGGCGGTCGACCACCCCGGCCAGGAGCAGAAGTCGCAGTGGCTTCAGATCCGGCGCGAGCGTCCCGACTACGTCTTCATGTGGGGCTGGGGCGTGATGAACTCGGTCGCCGTGCAGGAGGCCGCCAACATCCGCTTCCCGATGGACAAGTTCATCGGCGTGTGGTGGTCGGGCTCCGAGGCGGACGTGCTGCCCGCGGGCGCCGGCGCTGACGGCTACAAGTCGATCACCTGGCACAAGCCCGGCGCCGACTTCCCCGCCTTCGAGCAGATCAAGACCATGGTCCACGACAAGGGCCTGGCCGCCGGCGACGGCACCACGATCGGCCAGGTCGGCTACAACCGCGGCGTCTACGCGGCGGTCATCGTGACCGAGGCGATCAAGGCCGCCCAGGAGGCGACGGGCAAGTCGAACATCACCGCCGCCGACATGCGCGACGCCTACGAGACGCTGACCATCACCGCCGAGCGGTGGGCCGAGATCGGCCTGCCCGAGTTCGCCCAGCCCCTCCAGGCCTCGTGCGAGGACCACGGCGCGCCCCACATGGGCGCGATCCAGCAGTGGAACGCCAAGGACAAGACCTGGAGCCTGGTCTCGGACTTCATGACGCCGGACAACGACGTCGTGGGCCCGCTGATCGAAGAGGACTCGATGGCCTTCGCCGCCGAGAACAACATCACCCCGCGCACCTGCCAGTGATCGCGGCCTGAAATGCGGGGCGGGGGCCTTCGGGCCCCCGCCCACCCCCCCGATGAATTTCCCGGCCGCCCGCGCGCATCCGCGCCCGCGGCCGTCCCAGCCGGAGCGCTTCGACGATGACCGACGCCGCCCTCGCGGAAGCCAAAGCCGCCGCCGCCGTGGCCACCACGGATCAGGACCTGAAGGCCGATCCCGCGCCCGGCGAGCCGCTGCTGCGCGTCTCCAACATCGAGGTCATCTACAACCACGTCATCCTGGTGCTGAAGGGCGTCTCGCTGACCGTGCCCAAGGGCGGCATCACCGCGCTGCTGGGCGGCAACGGCGCCGGCAAGACCACCACGCTGAAGGCGATCTCGGGCCTGCTGAAGTCCGAGCGCGGCGAGGTCACCAAGGGCCGCATCCTCTACCGTGGCCGCGACGTGGCCGCGGGCGATCCGGCCGAGCTGGTGAAGTCCGGCGTCATCCAGGTGATGGAAGGCCGCCACTGCTTCGAGCATCTCACGGTCGAAGAGAACCTGATGACCGGCGCCTACACCCGCACCGGCGGGCGCGCCGAGATCGCCCGCGACCTGGAGATGGTCTACACCTACTTCCCCCGCCTGAAGGAGCGGCGCACCTCGCTCGCCGGCTACACCTCGGGCGGCGAGCAGCAGATGTGCGCCATCGGCCGGGCGCTGATGTCCCGCCCCGAGACGGTGCTTCTGGACGAGCCGTCGATGGGCCTCGCGCCCCAGCTCGTCGAGCAGATCTTCGAGATCGTGAAGTCGATCAACGAGAAGGAGGGCGTGTCCTTCCTGCTGGCCGAGCAGAACACCAACGTCGCCCTGCGCTACGCCCACTACGGCTACATCCTCGAGAGCGGGCGCGTGGTGATGGACGGCGAGGCGAAGGCCCTGCGCGAGAACCAGGACGTGAAGGAGTTCTACCTCGGCATGTCCGACCAGGGCCGCAAGTCGTTCCGCGATGTGCGCTCCTACCGCCGCCGCAAGCGCTGGCTGAGCTGAGCCGATGACGGGCGGCAGGCTGCTGCGCCGCAGTCGCCTCGGCGCGAGCCCCCAGGGCGTGGCCGCGCCGCGGGCGGGCGGCGAAGCGGGCGGCGCCGGCGGACGCCGGGCGGGACCGGGCCGGGGAACGCCTGCGGCGAGCTGGGCCATGGCGGCCGTCGTCTTCGCGGGCCTGCTGGCGGCGAACGTCCAGCTCTTCCTCCTGATCCCCGACGACGATGCGTCCTCGTCGGAGACGTCGGGCGTGGCGCCGGCCCATACGCTCGCGATCCTCAGCCAGGCGGCCTCGCCCGCCGTGGCCGGCGCGCTGCGCACGCTGGAGAGCGCGATCGCGGGGCAGGGGAGCGCGACCCTTCCCGCCGATCTCGCCCCGCTGGAGGCGCATCTGCGCGCCGCCGCCTATTGCTACGACCAGGGCCTGTGCGACGCCGAGGCGATCCGCGCCCACGCCTGCCGTCCGCTGGGCGACTACGAGGCGGTGTTGGCCGAGGCGCAGCTCGCCCAGGGCGCGCGATACCAGGATGGCGAGCGTGCTCTGTCCCGGACGATGCTATGGAAGGACTGCGAGTCGGCGGCGCAGGACTAGGCGCGCCGCCGCGCGCCCCGCGTCCCGACCCCCGCCTCCGCCGGAGATCCCCCGATGTCCCGCCGCCCGCTTCGCCTCGCCCTCGATCGCCGCCTCCGCGGTCCCGCCCGCCGGGCGCGGGGCTGACGGCGATGGCTCTGGCGGCGCTTTCCGATCGCGATCCGATCCCCTGCGGCGAGGCCGAGGGCCTGGTGTGGCGGCGCAACCGTCCCGTGGCGCTCGCGCCCCTGGCGGGCTGGTTCGCCGACGCGCAGGACATGGCCTTCGCCCATCCCTTCGCCCGCTTCCCCTTCGACGCGGAGGAGTGGGAGGAGCTGCTGACCCGCCCCAGCCCCGCGTTCTTCTACGCGGACAAGGACGGCGTCCCCTTCGCCCATTTCGGCCTGCGCCCCAACGACGACGCGGTCCACCTGTGCTTCCTGGTGATGGACCCCGCCCGCCGGGGCGAGGGGCTCGCCCGTCCGCTCGTCCGCCTCGCCGCCGCCGCCGGCCGCGCGCTGCTGCCGGGATCGGAGCGCATGACGCTCAACGTCTCGACCGGCAACCTGCGGGCCGAACGCCTCTACCTCTCCCTCGGCTTCCGCCGCAACGGCTGGGCCGAGGAGGGCATGTTCCAGATGGAGCGTCCGCTGGGCCTCCAGCCGCCATGGGACCGCCCCTGACCCTTCCCCCCACGGGAGACGCGATATGAGCCGCTACTACGACGACCTCGAAACCCGCTCGGCCGACCAGCGCGCCGCCGACCTCGCGCGCGACCTGCCCGCGGTGATCGGCCATGCGCTGGAGAAGGCCCCCGCCATGGCCGCGCATCTGGCCGGCGTGAACCCCTCGGACGTGCGCGACCGGGCGGCGCTGGCGAAGCTGCCGGTGCTGCGCAAGTCCGAGCTCGCCGCCAGGCAGGCCGAGACGCCGCCCTTCGGAGGCTTCGCGGCCGTCACCCCCACCGGCATCCGCCACGTGTTCCAGAGCCCCGGGCCGATCTACGAGCCGGGCGGGGACGCCCATGACTGGTGGCGCGGCGGCCGGCAGCTTCACGCCGCGGGCGTGGGCAAGGGGGACCTGGTGCAGAACTGCTTCTCCTACCACCTCACCCCCGCGGGGATGATGTTCGAGAGCGCGGCGCGTGCCGTGGGCGCCTCGGTCCTGCCCGCCGGCACCGGGCAGACCGAGCTGCAGGCCCGCGCCATGGCCGACTGCGGGGTGACCGCCTACACCGGCACGCCGGACTACCTGAAGGTGATCCTCGACAAGGCGGCCGAGATGGGGCTGGACGTGAGCTCCGTGAAGAAGGCCTGCGTGGGGGGCGGGGCGCTGTTCCCCTCCCTGCGCCAGGAATACGCCGACCGCGGCATCGCCTGCCTGCAGGGCTACGGCACCGCCGACCTCGGCTCGGTCGCCTACGAGAGCCCGGGGCCGGACGGCGCCGTCGAGGGCATGATCGTGGACGAGGGCGTGATCGTCGAGATCGTGCGCCCCGGCACCGGCGACCCGGTCCCCGAGGGCGAGGTCGGCGAGGTGCTGGTGACCACGCTGAACCGCGACTACCCGCTGATCCGCTTCGCCACCGGCGACATGTCGGCGGTGCTCTCGGGCGTCTCGCCCTGCGGGCGCACCAACATGCGCATCAAGGGCTGGATGGGCCGCGCCGACCAGACCACCAAGATCAAGGGCATGTTCGTGCGCCCCGAGCAGGTGGCCGAGCTGGCGAAACGCCACCCCGAGATCGCCAAGGTCCGCGTGATCGCCACCCGCGAGGGCGAGGCCGACGCGATGACCGTGAAGGTCGAGACCGTGGAGGGCGAGGGCTTCGCCGCCCGGGTCGCCGAGAGCGTCGCCTCGGTCCTCAAGCTGAAGGGCCGCGTCGAGCTGGTCGCCCCCGGCAGCCTGCCCAACGACGGCAAGGTGATCGAGGACGCGCGCAGCTACGACTGACCGTCGTCCGGGCGCGCCGCCCGCCTCCTGGGCGCGCGCCCCAGGCGGCGACATTGGGGGTGCGGGCGCCTCGCTGGCTACGCAGGCGCCCCGGGCTCGACCCGGGGCCTCGTCTTTGCCGCCGGCGACGGGCGGCGCCTTTACGGACGCCTTGCGGCCGCCGCGCTCACGCGCGGCGGCCGGCTTTCGCGGCGGGGGTCATTCCCGCCCCTGGCGGCGGGTCGGCTCGCCCGCGAGGGCGGCGACCAGCCGGTCGAACCAGGCCTCCGGGTCGAAGGCCGCGATCGGGAAAATCATCTCCCGCTCCTTTCGATACGCGCCCACCCCGGGCCATCCGCTACGCCTCGGGCGGGCACGTCCCGCCCCGTCTCCGGCGCCCGGCCGGGCCTGAACGCCAGGCCCGCGATACGCTCGCCGTCTCGCCGAAGGGTCGCCCGTCACACGCACGCCGGGCCTCGCTCACGCCTTACGCTTCGATCCTTGGGCCTGCGGAACCTGCACGCGGCACGCCCCGGATCGTCCTGCACGCTCGTCACCCCGACGAAGACCGCGAAACCCCGCGCCTCCGCCCGCTCCGCTCCGGCCGCCGATACGCGGGGGCCTTCGTCCTACGCTCGTCTCGCCCACCCCGGCCGCGATACGCCGCGGCCCTCGCTCCACGCTCCCGGTCCCATGGCCTGCGCCCGCTCCTCGCAGGCCGGGTCCGGGTCTTGCCGGATCGGGAGCCGCGCCCACCCCTGGCCGCCTCTCCCGCGCCGTCTCGCGGCGTCGCGCCCACCCCCGGCCGCTTCGCCGCGCCGTCCGGGCCTTGCGTCCACCCCTGGCCGCTCCGCCCGCCGAAGGGTCTCGCCTTCGACATGGCCAATATCGCCCGGCGCGGTTTTCGAGCGGTCAAAGACACGATTTTCGGCAGCGCAATTCGACGCGAATTCCCAAGGGGCCGCGGCGTCTCGATTTCCCACAGAGCCGCCCTGCGCCCAAGCGCGAACCGGGGCCGCGCGGGGCGGGGAATCGTCAGAAGCTGTTAGGCAAGCCCACGGAATCCCTCGCCGAATCCGGCGCGATGTTCACAGAGCGTTGAGCATGGCGGCCCCGCCAAGCGCCGAGTCGGACGGGCGGGGAATCGCCCTGCTGGCGCGGAGCCGCGGGCGAGCGGACATGACGAAGGGGGCCGCGCCTTGCCGGCGCGGCCCCCTCCAGATCCCTGCAAGACCCCCCGCGTCGCACGCGGGGCGCGCAGCCCTCAGCCCTGGCGGGCCTTGAACTTGCGCTGGGTCTTGTTGATCACGTAGACGCGGCCCTTCCGGCGCACGACGCGGCAATCGGCGTGGCGCTGCTTCAGGGACCGCAGCGAGTTCTTGATCTTCATCGTCTCTTCTCCCGCGGCGCCGCGGGGGCGGCCGTCTTGATCAGTCAATTCCGGCGCTGCGTATAGCCGTGGCAGGGCGGAGTCGCAAGGGGGGGCGGGCGAGAAGACCCCGCGTCCGCCGCGCGGGACGCAACGTCACGCGCCTCAGACCCGCGCGGTTCCGAAGGCGGCGCCCGCCGCCGTGCCCTTCTGCAGCTTCTTGAGCTCCTCGGGCGGCAGCAGGTGGCGCAGGTAGCGCCGCTCCAGCAGGCGGAACAGGCCCACCAGCAGGAAGGTCAACGCCATGTAGAGCACGGCCGCGGTGACGAACCCCTCGTAGGCCACGTAGTAGCGCGCGTTCAGCGTGCGCCCCGCGCCCAGGATGTCCTGGATGGTGATGACCGAGGCGACCACCGAGGAATGCAGCTGGAACACCACCTCGTTGCCGTACTGCGGCAGCGCCCGGCGCAGGGAGGAGGGGAGCAGCACCAGCCAGGTCGTCTGCCGCTCGGAGAGGCCGAGCGCCTTGGCGCCCTCCAGCTCGCCCTTCGGGGTCATCGCGAAGGCGCCGCGCAGGATCTCGGTCTGGTAGGCGCCGGAGTTGAGCGAGAAGGCGATCAGCGCGCACCACCAGGCCTCCTTCAGGAAGACCCAGGCCCAGGACTCGCGGACCCACTCGAACTGGCCCAGGCCGTAGTAGATCAGGAAGGTCTGCACCAGCAGCGGCGTGCCGCGGAAGAAATAGGCGTAGCCCCGCGGGATGAAGGCGAGGCGCGAGCGGCGCTGCTGCGCGAGCGCGCCGGGCAGGGCCAGCAGGAAGCCCGCGGCCACCGACAGCACCGTCAGCAGCATCGAGACCCAGACCCCGTGCAGGAACATGTCCCAGTGCTGGAGGGGGAGCGACAGGTCCATCAGGCGGCCGCCTCCTGCGCGGGGGTGGGCGGCAGGCCCGCGCCGCCCTTGCCGGGCCCGTCGCCGCGCCCGAGGTCCTGGCCGGTGTTGGCCCAGCGCTCCGCCCGCGCCAGCAGCTTGTCCGAGACCGCGGTGATCGCGAGGTAGACCAGCAGCACCACCACGAAGAACAGGAACGGCTCGCGCGTGGACTTGCCCGCCTTGTCGGCGAGGCCGACGAGGTCGTCGAGCCCGATGACCGACACGACCGCGGTGGACTTCACCAGCACCAGCCAGACGTTGCCGTAGCCGGGCAGGGCGTGGCGCAGCGCCTGGGGGCCGGTCACGCGCAGGAACTCGCCCCGCAGCGGCATGCCCAGCGCGCGGGCGGCCTCGGCCTGGCCGCGGGGCACCGCCATCCAGGCGCCGCGGAAGGTCTCGGTCAGGTAGGCGCCGTAGAGGATGCCGATGGCGGCCACGCCGGCCCAGAACTTGGAGATCTCGATGAACGGCAGGCCCAGGCCTTCGCCGACGTCGTTGATCAGCCGCTGGCCGCCGAAATAGACCAGCAGGATCAGCACCAGGTCGGGAATGCCGCGCCCGAGCGTGGTGTAGACGAAGACCGCGCCGCGCGCGATCCGCCCGCCCCCGACCTTGCCCCAGGCCCCCAGCAGGCCCAGCGAGGTCGCGAGCAGGGCCGAGCAGACCGCCAGCGCCACGGTCGTCAGCGCGCCCCCCATCAGGAGCGGCAGG
This sequence comes from Albimonas marina, assembly GCF_029223255.1. Taxonomy (GTDB): domain Bacteria; phylum Pseudomonadota; class Alphaproteobacteria; order Rhodobacterales; family Rhodobacteraceae; genus Albimonas. The sequence goes on along the minus strand of NZ_JARHUC010000002.1, from coordinate 287,092 downwards.
TAGTCGAGAAGCTTGTCCATGCGCTCAGCCGGCCGCCCCCGCAGGGGCGGCCGCGCGACGGCCCGGATCAGCCGCCATAGACGTCGAAGTCGAAGTACTTCTTCTGGATCTCGTCATACTCGCCCGACTCGCGGATCTTGGCGATCGCGTCGGTGAACTTGCCGGCCAGGTCCGAGCCCTTGCGCACGCCCACGCCCGCGCCCTCGCCGTGGTACTTGGGGATCGAGTAGGTGTCGCCGAAGAAGGCGTAGCCCGTGCCGGCCTCGGTCTTCAGGAAGCCCTCGTCCATGGCGATCGAGTCCGCCACCAGCGCGTCGACGCGGCCCGACTGCAGGTCGAGATAGGCCTCGTCCTGGGTGCCGTAGAGCTTCAGCTCCACGTCCGGGAACTCGCCCTCCATGAACTGCTGGTGGATGGTGCCGCGCTGCACGCCCACGGTCTTGCCCGCCAGCCCCTCGGGGGTGGTGGTCATGTCGGTGCCTTCCTTGGCCACGAAGGCCGCGGGGGTGTTGTAGTACTTTGCCGAGAAGTCGATGACCTTGGCGCGGTCCGGGGTGATCGACATCGAGGCGACGATGGCGTCGCACTTGCGCTCGATCAGGGCGGGGATGATGCCGTCCCAGTCGGTCTTCACCATCTCGCAGCTCACGCCCATCGCGGCGCACATGGCGTTGGCCATGTCGATGTCGAAGCCCACCACCTGGCCGTCGGCCGTGGTTTCGGAGAACGGGGGGTAGGCGCCCTCGACGCAGATCTTGAGGTCCTCGGCCGCGGCGGCGCCGGCCGAAAGGGCGATCGCCGCGGCGGCGAACGCGCCGGCGAGGGTCTTGCGGGACATATGGGGTCTCCCTGAAGTGATCTTGTTCCCGCGGCCGAGCCTGCGACGCCCCGACGGGAGCGTCAACGGGGGATCGTCCGGGGCGACGAGACGACGTGGCGGCCGATGACGTGAACGTCACATGAAGCGTCGGGAACCGGCGTCGGCCGCGAGGCCTGCGCCCTCAGCGCGCCTCCAGCGCCCCCGGCGCGGGGCGGCAGCAGCCGGTCAGCCAGCGGGTGGTTCCGCCCTCGGTCACGATCAGGGTGCCGCGGCCCCAGACGGGGGTGTCGAGGGGCGTGTCGATGCACTGGGCGTCCTCGTAGCGGAACAGCCAGCGCTCGGCGGGATCGGCGCCGGCCTCCAGCAGCGCGTAGGGGCGGCCCTCGGCGGCCACGACCCGGGTGACGGGGCGGGAGATCGCCGGGGCGTCGATGCGCTCGTAGGTCATCTCCAGCGCGCTCCAGCGCAGGGACCACATCGGCTCGAACCCGCCGCAGGCGCCGGCGACGGGCGTGGTCCCGTCCAGCGTGCGGATCGGGGCGGCGCGCAGGAAGCGCTCGGCCACCCAGCCCTGCAGCTCGCCCGAGCCGATGCGCAGCCAGGGGACCGAGCTCTCGGCCCGCTCGCCGGAGGCCACGACCAGCGCGCCCTCGGCCAGGGCGCCCAGCACCTCGGCCTCGCCTGAGGGCGTGGCGCGCACGTTCAGCGTCTCGCCTGCGGGCAGGGCGTCGACCACGGCCCAGCCCTGCAAGGGACGTTCCGGCGCCTGCGCCGACGCCACGGCGGGCGTCGCGAGCAGGAGCGCGAGGAGCAGGCGGCGGAGGGGGGCGCGGGCGATCATGGCGCGAGCATGCGCCCGGGCGGCGGTCGCGGTCAACGCCGGGCGCCTCACAGTCCCCGTCCCAGCGAGCCCCACAGGCTCTCGATATGGCCGTAGATGGTCTGGGTGGCGCGGGCGGTGATCCGGCATTGCAGGCGCGCCTCCTCCCGCGACTGGCCGGCGTCGGGGGGCGAGAACGCCTCGCAGGCCGACGGGTCGAAGGCGCCGGCCAGCAGGCGGGTCATCGGCTGGTCGGCGTAGCGGCGCGACAGCGCGGTCCACTCCGCCTCCGCCCGCCGGTTGCAGTCGAGCCGCGCCTCGGCCCCGACCTGGGCGTCGCAGGCCTCGAGCAGGGGGCGGTAGCACAGGATCGCCTTGGACATGTCGGGCCGGGCGGCCTGCACGCAGGGCACGGCGGCGTCGAGGTTCAGGAGCGCCCTGGACCCCGGCGCGCTGAAGCCGGCGCCGGGTCCCGTCCGCACGCCCGGCCCCGCGGGCGGCGCCGGCGCGACATGGGCCCCCGGCCCGCCGCCGGGCTGCGTCTGCAGGCCCCGGCGCACCGTCACCCCGCCCGAGCTTCCCGGCAGCCCCCGGCTGGTGGCCGCGTCCTGCGCCGTCGCCGCGGGCGGCGGCAGGGCGACGCCCGCCAGCATCGCCAGCAGGGGCAGGGCGCAGGCGCCGGAACGACGGCGGGAGAAGCGGCGCGGACGGGGAACGCGTTGGGTCATCCCCGGGTTGTTCCGCGTCGCGGCCTGCCGGTCAACGTCCGCGTGCGCGCCACGCCCCGGCGGCCGCGCGAAATCCCGCGCGGCGGACAAAAAAAGCCCGACGCCGAAGCGCCGGGCGAAGGTCGGGCGACACGGGCCGCCCCGGGGAGGATCCGGAGCGGGAGGCGTCGTTGCGCGCGCCTCCCGCGATCTTGGGGGCCGGGACGGGCGCAGGCGCCGTCCCGGCGGGCAGGGCCCGATCAGGAGATCTGGGAGCCCTTGCCGAACTCGGGGTAGGCCTCCATGCCCAGTTCGGCGCTGTCGAGACCGGCGATCTCGTCCTCGGCCGAGACGCGGATGCCCATCACCATCTTCAGGACGAACCAGATCACCAGCGACACCACGAAGACGAACACGCCCACGATGATGATCGACATGATCTGACCCATGAAGGTCGCGTCCGGGTTGGTGATCAGCACCGCCAGCGTGCCCCAGATGCCGCAGAACAGGTGCACCGGGATCGCGCCGACCACGTCGTCGATCTTCATGCGGTCCAGCATCGGGACGGCGAAGACGACGATCACGCCGCCCACGGCGCCGATGATCGTGGCCATGCCGAGCGTGGGGGTCAGCGGCTCGGCGGTGATCGAGACCAGGCCCGCCAGGGCGCCGTTGAGCACCATGGTGAGGTCGATCTTGCCGTAGACCACCTGGGTCAGGATCAGCGCGGCCACCGCGCCGCCGGCGGCGGCGGTGTTGGTGTTCACGAAGATGCGCGACACGTCCGCGGCGTCGCCGATCGAGCCCATGGCCAACTGCGAGCCGCCGTTGAACCCGAACCAGCCCAGCCACAGGATGAACGTGCCCAGCGTGGCCAGCGGCAGGTTCGAACCCGGGAACGGGGTGACGCGGCCGTCCTTGTACTTGCCCAGACGCGGACCCAGCACCAGGGCGCCGGCCAGCGCGGCCCAGCCGCCCACCGAGTGCACGACGGTCGAGCCGGCGAAGTCGAGGAAGCCGTACTGGCTGTCCAGGAAGCCGCCGCCCCACTTCCACGAGGCCTGGATCGGGTAGATCAGCGAGGTCAGGACGATGGTGAAGATCAGGAACGGCCACAGCTTGATGCGCTCGGCCAGCGTGCCCGAGACGATCGAGGCGGTGGTCGCGCAGAACATCAGCTGGAAGTAGAAGTCCGAGCCGGTCGAAGCGTAGGAGAGGTCGTCCGCCCCGTCGGCGCCGATGCCCACGGCCTCCATCACCGCGACGCCGAAGGCGCCCAGGTAGCCGCCGGTCTCGTCCGAGCCGATCGACCAGTTCCCCAGCGGGTACATCAGGTTGTAGCCGATCAGGTAGTAGAAGATCGCCGCGATCGCGAACAGCGCGACGTTCTTGGTCAGCTGCATGGTCACGTTCTTGGTGCGGACCAGGCCGGCCTCGAGCATGGCGAAGCCCGCGGCCATGAACATCACCAGGAAACCGGCGACGAGGAACAGCAGCGTGTTGAACACCCACACGGACTGCTCGGGCACGGCCCCCGCGGCCGGCTCCGCGTCCTGGGCCAGCGCGGGCAGCGCGACCAGCGCGGTCGCGCCCAGCGCGAGGCCCGCGGTTTCAAGAAAGCGTCGGTTCATATTTCTCGATCCCTCTTTGTCTGCTTGGCCTTGCCGCGATCAGAGCGCGTCTTCGCCGGTCTCGCCGGTGCGGACCCGCAGGGCCTGCTCGACGTCCAGGACGAAGATCTTGCCGTCGCCGATCTTTCCGGTCTTGGCGGTGGAGGCGATGGTCTCGACCGTCTTGTCGACGGCGGCGTCGGGCACGACGATCTCGAGTTTGATCTTCGGCACGAAGTTCACGACATATTCGGCGCCGCGGTAGATCTCGGTGTGGCCGGACTGACGCCCGTACCCCTTGACCTCCGAGACCATGAGCCCCTGCACGCCCGACGAGGTCAGCGCTTCGCGCACCTCCTCGAGCTTGAAGGGTTTGATGACGGCGATGATCAGCTTCATCCTGCGTCCCCGGTAGTGATTGCGACAGGTTGCATCGACCCCTCCTCATTCAAGGCGCGTGCCAACTTCGCGGGAGGGGCCTGCGGCATGGATATTCGACGCTTGGAATGGCCGGCCCGGCGCGCCGTTCCCGTCGCCCGGCGCGGGCGCTCCGGGCGACGGGAACGGGCGGGGTGACGTAGCGCCCGCCTGACGGTTCCGTGAACGAGGGGCGCCGAGGCCTGGCCCGGCCTCCGGCCTTCGACGGCGGGCGCCTGCGGGGCGGGCATGGCGGCGACGATGCCGCCCGGCGCTCGTGGAAGGCGCCTGCGGAACAGGCGCCCGCGCCGGCGCCGGATCGGCGGACCGACGCCGGCGCAGCGCCGGATCGCCTAAAATTTGTGCAATCGACTTGCGCGTTTGCGCGTCACGGTTCGGATACGATCCCGCCTGCGCTTCGTCCCGCAGGCGCCCCGCCCGCCACGGTTTTTCCCGCCCCCGGGCCCCCGCGCGAAGGGCCGGCCGCGGCGGCGCGGGGCCGGGCGGCCCCGCTCCGCCGGCGCCTCAGCGCGCGGCGCCCTCGTAGAGATGGGCGAGCTCGACCATCGCCTCGTCCAGCCGCCGTCCCGGCGCATAGGCGTCGAGGCCCGAGCGGATCGCCTCTGGCCCGTTGTGCGGGCAGGGCTCCGGCGCGCCGATCACCGTCGAGACCGGGATCACGCCGGCCCAGGTGGGGTTATCCAGGTCCTCGGGCTCGTCGTGGTTGAGGTCGGCGCGAACCTTGGCAGAGGCCGCCGCGATCTCCATCCCCACCACCTTGGTGGCCTTGATGTCCTGCGCCGAGAACTCGCGCAGCGTCGCGTTCCGGCCCGGGAAGTAGCGGTCGATCATCGCCAGCAGGGCGGCGGACTTCTCCTCCGCGCCCTCCACCAGCGCCGCCTCGCCGAAGCACATGACCGAGCGGTAGTTGGCCGAATGGTTCATGCCCGTGCGCGCCATCACCAGCCCGTCCAGCATCGCCACCGTCACGCAGACCGGCACGCCGCCGGCCTGCGCGCGCAGCATCCGGCTGGCCGACGAGCCGTGCCAGTAGAGGCGCGTCCCCTCCCGCCAGTGGATCGTGGGGGTGCAGTAGGGCTGGCCGTCGATCACGTAGGAGACGTGGGCCAGCATCCCCGCATCCAGCACCGCGTGGACCGAGGCGTGATCGTAGGCGCCCCGGTCGTGGCGGCGCTTCACCCGGTTGCGGACGTCGACGGGATAGGCGGCCTCGGGGAGGGTCTGTTCGTTCATGGCGGGATCTCCGGTTGCTCGCCGCCTCTTCGCCCGGCAGAATGGTCCGCGAAAGGTCCATTCCCATGCCGAAACGACAGACCAATTCGCCCGACTGGTCCGCCCTCGCCCCCATCGCCCCGGGGGAGGGGCCGCGGACCCGGGCCGTCTACGCCGAGCTGCGCCGCCTGATCGAGGCGCGCCGCTTCCCGCCGGGCGGCAAGCTGCCCCCGACGCGGGAGCTCGCCGCGCGGCTGGACGTGGCGCGGGGCGCGGTGGTGGCGGCCTACGAGCAGCTCGCCGCCGAGGGCTTCGTCGAGGCGCGCCAGGGCGCGGGCACCTTCGTCGCCCACGCCGTGCCCGCCGCCCCCGCCGACGCCGCCGCCCCGCGGCGGGAGCCCGCGCCGCCCCGCCCGCAGCCCGGCAAGCTGGGCAGCGGCACGGCCGACGCGCGCACGATGCAGGTGCTGCGCAGCCTCTATCGCCGCGCGCTGGAGCGGCCGCCGGACAGCTTCCTCCACTACGGCGATCCGCGCGGCGACCTCGCCCTGCGGGTCGAGATCGCGGCCTACCTTCGCACGGCCCGCGGGATGAGCGTCGCGCCCGAGCAGGTGCTGGTCACCGGCGGCACGCAGGCGGCCCTCGACCTCGCGGTGCGCGCCACCCTGCGGCCCGGCGACCCGGCGTGGATCGAGGATCCCTGCTACCCAATGGCGCGCCGCTGCCTGGAGGCCGCGGGGCTGGAGCTGACGCATGCGCCGGTCGACGACCAGGGCCTCGACGTCGCGCGGGCCGAGGCGTTGCGCGCGCGAGCGCGGGCCGCCTACGTGACCCCCTCCCACCAGTTCCCCACCGGCGTGACCATGACCATGCCCCGGCGGCTCGCGCTGCTCGATTGGGCCGCGCGCACGGGCGCCTGGATCTTCGAGGACGATTACGACAGCGAGTTCCGCTACACCGGCCAGCCGCTGGCGGCGCTGCAGGGTATGGACCGGGCGGGGCGGGTGATCTACCTCGCGAGCTTCTCCAAGGCGATCGCGCCGGGTCTGCGGCTGGGCTTCGCGGTGCTGCCCCCCGACCTCGCCCCCCGCGCGCTGGCGCTGCGCGACGCGATCGACCGCTACCCCGCCGCGCTCTCCCAGGCGGTGATGACCGCCTTCCTCGCCGAAGGTCACTACGCCGCCCACCTGCGGCGCGCGCGCAAGCGCCTGCGGGCCGCGCGCGACGCCCTGGTCGAGGGGTTCGCGTGCGGCCCCTTCGCGGTCCGCGCGCCGGAGCAGGGGCTGCACCTGATCGCCTGGGCGCCGCCGGGCGCGGACGAGGCGCGGGTCCATGCGGCGGCCGAGGCGGCCGGCCTCTCCTCCCGCCCGCTCGCCAGCGCGAGCTTCGCGCCGCCCGCGCGCCCCGGCCTCGTGGTCGGCTTCGCCGGCTTCGAGCCCGACGCGCTGAGGGCCGCCGCCCGGGCCGCCTCGCGCGCGGTGGAGACGCTGCCAGGGGCGTCAGGCGCCCAGGCCGCGGGCGGGTGACGTGACGGTTGCGTGGACCGTCGCGGCGCAGGGCCGCGATTGTCCGCGCGACCGGCCCGGTTGTGGCGACGCCGCCTCGCCCCCACCCGCAAATCGTCCGCCCATCTCCACAAAACGGCCCGCATGCCCTACTTTCATGGCCGTCACAGCTCGATACGAGCAGGCGGTTCCGGAACAAGAGAACTTAGGGCGTGACGAAAGGCAGACAGGATCCTCCGAGCCGGCGCATGACGACGGCCCAGCGACGCGCGGCGCAACGCAAGGCCGAGCGGCAGCCCGGCGCGCCGGCGCCGGCCGCCAAGCGTGCGCCCGCGACGCCCAAGACGGCGACGCCCAAGCCCGCGAAGGCCGCCCGCGCGGCCAAGCCGCGGCGGGAGCGGGCCTCGGGCGGGCGGATGGGCTGGCTCGACCGGGCCGTGCGCTCCACCCTGCTGTTCGTCGCCCGCTGGACCTGGCTCGTCGGCTCGCGCATCGCGCTGGGCGTGGCGCTGGTCGTGGCGGTCTCGGTCGGCTGGTACTATTTCGCGCTGCCCGCGGCCTCCGACCTGCTCGACGGGCGCGAGCGCGGCTCGGTCACCCTGATCGACGAGGCGGGGGAGGTCTTCGCCTGGCGCGGCGACCAGTTCGGCGGCGCCCTGCGCGCCGGAGAGATGTCGCCCCACCTCGTCCACGGCGTCGTGGCGGCCGAGGACCGGCGCTACTACTCCCATTTCGGCATCGACCCGCTGGGCCTGGCCCGCGCCATGGCGGTGAACATCCGCGCCGGCGGCCTGGTGCAGGGCGGCTCTACGCTGACCCAGCAGACCGCCAAGAACGTGTTCCTGACCAACGAGCGCAGCCTGGAGCGCAAGCTCAAGGAGCTGCCGATGGCGCTGGCCATGGAGCTGAAATACACCAAGGAGGAGATCCTCTCGATCTACCTCAACCGGGTGTATCTCGGCGCCGGCGCCTACGGGTTCGAGGCCGCCGCCCAGCGCTATTTCGGCAAGTCCGCGCGCGAGGTGAACCCGGCCGAGGCCGCGATGCTCGCGGGCCTGCTGAAGGCGCCCTCGCGCTATGCGCCGACCAACGACCTCGGCGCCGCCCAGAACCGCGCCACCGTGATCGTGGGGCTGATGGAGGAGCAGGACTACCTGACCGAGGCCGAGGCCGAATACGCCCGCGCCCACCCCGCCGAGCTGTCGCAGGCCGCCTCCGACCGGGCGGGGGGCGCCTTCGCCGACTGGGTGATGGAGGCCGGCCCCGCCTGGCTGACCCGCGACACCACCGAGGACGTGCGCATCCGCACCACCTTCGACCGCCGCGCCCAGCTCGCGGCCGAGGCCGCCGTGCGCTCGGTCTTCGAGGAGAACGTGAAGGAGGGCTCCGACGCCCAGGCCGCCGTGGTGGTGATGACCCCCGACGGGGCGGTGCGCGCCATCGTCGGCGGGCGCAATCCCACCGGCCTCGGCGGACAGTTCAACCGCGCCACCCAGGCGCTGCGCCAGACCGGCTCGGCCTTCAAGCCGGTGGTCTTCGCCGCGGCGCTCGAGGCCGGCGCCTCGCCCAACGACATCGTCCGGGACGAGCCGATCACCATCAAGGGCTGGACGCCCTCGAACTACAACGACGAGCGCTTCGGGCGGATGACCCTGACCCAGGCGCTGGCGCGCTCGGTCAATACCATCGCCGTGCGCACCGCCGTCGAGACGGGCCTGCCCAAGGTCCGCCAGATGGCCGCCGACATGGGCATGACCGCCGAGCTCGCCCCCGGCCCCGCCATCGCGCTGGGCACCTCGGAGGCGACGCTGCTGGACATGACCGGCGTCTACGCGACCATCGCCCACGGCGGCCTGAAGACCGAGCCCTGGGGCATCCGCAGCGTGACCCTGCGGGGCGAAAACACCCCCCTGATGACCCACGCCCCCGACGACCGCGGTCCGCGCGCCATGTCCGCCCAGACCGCGCGCCGCCTGACGGGGATGATGGAGGAGGTGATCCGCTCCGGCACCGGGCGGCGCGCGCAGCTCGACGGGCGCGAGGCGGCGGGCAAGACCGGCACCACCCAGGCCGCCCGCGACGCCTGGTTCATCGGCTTCACCGCCGACTACGTGGTGGGCGTGTGGATGGGCTACGACGACAACACGCCCCTGACCGGCGTGACCGGCGGCGGCCTGCCGGCCGAGATCTGGCGGCGCGCGATGCTGGGCCTGCATGAGGGCATGCCGCTTCGCGAACTTGACAGCGAGCGTCCGAGCGGGGCAAGCGATGCGCCGTCGGGGGAGCGTATCGCTTCCGGCAATGGCGGCTCGCGTCGCAACGGCGCGCGCGACGTGGTCGAAAGCGGCCTGGGCGCCGTGGGCAGCTTCATCGCGGGGGTCGTCGACTCCCTGTCCTCCGGCGGAGGCGGCGGCGGACGGTCCCGCGACTCCGGCGCGGAGAGCTGGAACAAGAATCCGAACGCCGACAGGTGATCGAAGCGCAGCGTAGGGTTCCCGAGGGGCGCAGCCCGAGGGAACGCGGAATGGGGGACAGGATGAGCAGCCGTCGACCGCCGGGATCGGCCGATCCCGACTTGCACGCCGCCATGGCCGGGAGGCGCGCGTGACCGACGAGGACGAGGGCGCGGGCCTCTCCCATGCGCGCCCGATGGCGCGGATCAGCACGCGGGACAAGCGTCGCAACCGTCGCCGCAAGAGCAAGTACAACCGTCCGCTGGTCTCGTTGCCGCACGGGATGGTGGTGCTGTTCCTGCTGCTGGGCGTGGGCTTCGCGCTGGGCCTCGCCAAGGGGCTGATGCAGGGCGACACGCTGACGATCCACACCGCGGACACCCAGCGCCTGCGCGACCTGAACCTGCCCGGCGTCACGCCGCAGCGGGCCGAGCGTCCGCTGGGCCTGCCGCAGCTGCTGATCTGGGCCTACCTGTTCGGCACGCCGATCCTGTTCGCGATCCAGCGCGCCTTCCTGTGGCGCTACACGCTGACCAACGCCAAGTACCTGATGATGTCGGGCCTGGCGGTGTGGGTGGTGGTGATCGCCGTGGTGCTGGTCGCCAGCGTCTGAGGCCGCCACTCCCGTTCTGACTCGAAAGCGCCCGACCCCCGGTCGGGCGCTTTTCGCTTGCGGGGCGGGCGCGCCTGCGCCCTCAGTCCCCGAAATCCACCCGGTGAAGGTCGCCCCCGTGGCGGCGCAGCCAGTCGCGGCTGTCGCGCCAGTCGGGGCGCAGCCGCTCGACCAGCGCCCAGAAGGCGGGGGCGTGGTTCATCTCGACCAGGTGGGCGGCCTCGTGGGCGGCGACGTAGTCCAGCACCTCCGGCGGGGCCATCGCCAGCCGCCAGGAGAAGCTGAGCGCGCCGGTGGAGCTGCACGACCCCCAGCGCGAGCGCGTGTCGCGCAGCGTGACCTTGGCGGGCCTGCGCCCCAGCCGCGCGGCGTAGGCCTGCGCGGCGGGGACCAGCGCCGCGCGCGCCTCGTCCTTCAGGAACGCCTTCGCGCGCCCCGGCGCCCCCTCCGGCGGGCCGCAGACCAGCAGCCGCCCGTCCTCGAGCCTGGGCGCGAAGCGGCCGGGCCGCACCTCCAGCACCACCGAGGTTCCGCGGAAGGGCAGGGCGCGACCCGCCGCCACCACCCGCGCGGCCGGCACCCGGGCGACCGCCCCCTCCAGCCAGCCGACGTGGCGCTCGAGGAAGGCGCGCGCCTCCGCGAGGCTCGCGCGTTGCGGCAGGGTCAGCTGGGGGCGGCCGTCCACGCGGCTCACCGACAGGGTGAACCGGGTGGCGCGGGGATTGCGGCGCACGCGCACCGACAGGCCCAGGGCCTCCACCGGCAGCTCGTCCGGCGTCTCGTCGCGCTCCGGCGCCGCCTTGGGGCGGCGCAGGCGCAGGATCACCGCTTTCCGCCGGTCCCGCCGGCCCCGTTGGATTTCGCCGCCGCCGGCTTGCCGCCCGCGGTCTTCGCCTCCCCCGCGGCCTTGGCCGGGGCGGGCTTCGCGCCCGAGGCCGCCGGCTCGGTCAGCCCCGCGGACTTCATCGCCGCCTGCTTCAGCTGGCGCGCCCCGCGCAGGCCGGCCGCGTCCAGCGCGCCGTCCAGGCTCGGCCGGCGCGTCTGCGCGGGCGGGGCCACCACCACCTCGGGCTCGCCCCTCAGCATCGCCCGCTGAGCGCGCACGAAGTCGCGCACCTTGGGCTGGATCGAGCGCCGCCAGCGCGAGCCGTTGAAGACCCCGTAGTGCCCCACCGTGTGCTGCACGTGATGGAGCTTCTTCGCCTCGGGCAGGTTGCTGCACAGCCCGTGCGCCGCCTCGGTCTGGCCCAGGCCCGTGATGTCGTCCTTCTCGCCCTCGACCGTCATCAGCGCGATGTCGCGGATCGCCGAGGGCTTCACCAGCCGCTCCTCGCGATAGCGGAACGCGCCGATCGCCAGCAGGCGCTTCTGGAACACCCGCTCGATGGTCTGCAGGTAGAAGGCCGCGTCCAGGTCCATCACCGCGAGGTATTCGTCGTAGAACCGCCGGTGGCTCGCCGCGCTCTCGCCGTCGCCCTTCACCAGGTGGCGGAAGTGGTCGAGATGGGCGTTCAGGTGCCGGTCGAGGTTCATCTGCATGAAGCCCGAGAGCTGCAGGAACCCCGGATAGACGCGGCGCATGAAGCCCAGGTTGGGGAAGGGCACCGTGACGATCACGTTCTGCTCGAACCAGCTCAGCGGCTTGGTCGTCGCCAGTTCGTTGGGCTGCTTGGGGTTCATCGCCGTGTCGATGGGCGAGCCCATCAGCACGATCGAGGCCGGGCGCGCCGGGTCCCCGTCCTCGGCCATCATGGCGGCCGCGGCCAGCACCGGAACGCCCGGCTGGCACACGCCCATCACCGCCGCCCGCTCGCCGCCCTGGCGGGCGATGAAGCGGCAGAACTCGGCCACGTAGTCGATATAGTCGTCGAGGTCGAAGACCCCCTCGGCCACCGGCACGTTGCGCGCGTCGCGCCAGTCGGTGACGTAGACGTCGTGCTCGGGCAGCATCGCCTCGACCGTGCCGCGCAGCAGGGTGGCGAAGTGGCCCGACATCGGCGCGACCACCAGCACCGGCGGATCGTTGCGCGAGCGCGCGGGCGCGCCGGCGCGGCGGAAGCGGATCAGGTCGCAGAACGGCTTCGACATCACCGTCTCGACCGTCACCTTCGACGGCTCCCCCGAGACGGTGGTGGTCTCGAGCCCCCATTCCGGCTTGCCGTAGCGACGGGTGGCGTTGACGAACATCTCCAGCCCCGCCGCGGCGGCGCGGGCGGGGAAGGTGATCGAGGCCGGGTTCAGCGGGTGGCTCAGAGCCTGGCGGCCCATCTGCGCGGCAGCGCGCAGGGGGCCGATGGCCGCGTGAGACAGTTCATAAGCGTGGTAGAGCATGGTGCGGCGTCCGCCTCCTTCGGGGCGCGCGAAGCGCGCGAGGCCGGCCCGGGCGGCGCCTCGGGCCCCCTCGGGGGTTCGCGGCGGAACCTAGGCCCGGGGCGACCTCCCGGCAAGCTTTTCGCACCTGCGAAATGAACGCGCACCCGATTCCGCGCGCCGCTGCGTCCGCCGCGCGGCGCCCGGCGCGCGCCGCTCCACCTGTTGCGCGATGCCTGCGCGTGTCGGCGCAGGCGTCCGGCGGCGTCGCCGCTTGTCCCGCCTGCGCTTGCGCGCCGCCGAAACCTGTGGCATGGCGCGCACCTTCGCAGAACCTGTTCGCCTGCCGGGGGTCCTTATGGCCAAACCTGAATGGGGCGCGAAGCGCGTGTGCCCGAGCTGCCAGACGCGCTTCTACGACCTGATGAGAGATCCGGCGCCGTGCCCCAGCTGCGGCGCCTCCTTCGACCTCGCCCAGCTGAGCGAGCGCAAGGGCCCGACGATGACGCGGGCCAAGCCCAAGCCCGAGAAGGCGGCCGCCGAGGACGCGCCCGTTCTCGAGGATGACGACCTGCTGGACGACGACGACGATTCGAACGCCGACGACGACGTTCTCCTGGAGGACGACGACGACGATTCCGACGACGACATCGGCATCGTCGGCGGCGGCGACAAGGACGACGAGGAAAGCTGAGCGCGTCGCTCGCCCGCCCTTCGTGGCGGGTCTCCGGCCGGCCGTCGCCCCCGGGCGCCGGCCTGCCGCAACGGGATGGAGGTCCCGGGCGAAAAAGGGAAAGATCCCCTCTTGCGCCCATCACTCCACTGGTCTAGATGACCGCTCACGCCGACGGGAACACCCAAGCCGCCGGCCACATCGGGAAAGGGGCCATAGCTCAGTTGGGAGAGCGCTTGAATGGCATTCAAGAGGTCAGGGGTTCGACTCCCCTTGGCTCCACCACCCGACCTCCACTAAAGTGAGATCTGCGGAGCGGAGAGGCGACCAGCCGACCCGCCCCGGACGTCCGATGCGGACCGAGCCCCGACGCTTGACGGCGCGGGGCTCGTCGCGCGTTCCGACCCGCCGAAGGCGAAGCGGGCCCCGCTTTCGCGAGGCCCGCCGGCGCCTGCCCTTCGCTGTCTTTCCCAGGCTGCGCCTTCGGCGGCGAGGGATCCGCCGAGGTCCGCTTCTCCGGCACGCTACGCTACGCTCGTCCTTCCGCTGCTCCTGCGCGGTTCGACCTTGCCGCCCCGAACGGTGGGGAACGCCATTTACAAGTATTAAGCTATAGGGCCTGCGCCGTTCCCAAAATCCTCCGAAACTGCGAGGGCGGGAGGGGCAAGTCCTTGGAATCGCGTCGAACGAGATCTTCGCGCGTCGCGGGGCGCGTCCGAACAGTCTGGAACCGGCGGGCGAGTCGGGCCGGCGACTCGGCCTCGATTCGCGGGCGGAGGCATCGGGATCGGCCGAGCCGGGCGCCGGAAACGACGACGGCGGATCCTGCCGGGCAGGATCCGCCGTTTCAACGTCTTATCAGCTTGTTGCCGGTTGCGGCGGGATCGCCGCGATTGGCCTCCGGGGATGTCGGGCCGACGCTACGCCTGTTCCGAGGGGGCACGTTCCCGCGGACCATGGCCATCACCCCCGGAGCAGTGACGGATACGCTATTCACAAGTATTAAAGTAACGTTAACGGCGTCTCGGAAAAATCCCCCGAAAGTGCGAGGGGGCGGCGCTCAACCGACTGGAATCGTTGAAGCACCTGTCGGGACAGTCGCCCGTCGCCGCCGAAATCGCATTCCGATTCCGTGGGGTGGGATTCGCGATTCTCCCAGGCGCCCAGGGGGGAGGTCGCGTCGGTCCGGAAGGCGGAGGGCAGGGCGCGGGCCCCGGAAACGCAGTCGGCGGGCCTCGCGTCCGCGAGACCCGCCGCTGGGGGCTTGTTCCCGCCGCGCTGGGGATGCGGCGGGCTCCGGGAGTTTGTCCTACGCTACGCTCGGTCGGGTCTGGGGGTCCAACCGCGGCCATCACCCCCGGAGCGGTGAGTTTTACGCCACTAACAATTGTCAATTTAGGGTTAACGCCCGTCCCGAACTATCCTCGAAAACCGCGAGCCATGGATTTGCAAATCATTGATAACGCGACGTCACTTGACGCGTGAAATCGATTTCGCCTCTCCACCCGATTGTCTGGCGACTCGATTCTGGATAGAACGAATAAGGAACATGTGGAGCCGACCATGACCCGCGACTCGCTTCGGACGATGCTTGGGGCCGGGCGCCGTCCGCGCCCGGCGCTGCCGCTCGTCGAGACGCGGGACGGCGCGCGCGAGGGCGACGCGCCCGTGGCGCTGGCGCTGGGGCGCGCGCACGAGGTCTGCGGGCCCTCGGCCGCGATCTTCGCGGCCATGGCGGCGGCGGGGGTGGCGCGCCAGGCGGGGCCCGGCCCGGTGCTGTGGATCCGCGCGCCGCGCCCGGAGGGGGCGCCGAACCCCGACGGGCTGCTGCCCTTCCTCGATCCCGCCCGGCTGGTCCTGGCCACCCCGCGCCGCCCCGACGACGCGCTGTGGTGCGCCGAGGAGACGCTGCGCACCGGTGCGGCCTCGCTGACGGTGGTCGAGCTCGCCTCCGCGCCCGGCCTGACCCCGGTGCGGCGGCTGCACCTCGCGGCCGAGGCGGGGGCGACGCTGGCCGCGGGGCAGGGGGCGCCGCCGCCGCTGGTCCTGCTGC
The DNA here is from genome assembly GCF_029223255.1 of Albimonas marina. GTDB lineage: Bacteria > Pseudomonadota > Alphaproteobacteria > Rhodobacterales > Rhodobacteraceae > Albimonas. Next base: position 271,878 of record NZ_JARHUC010000002.1, on the reverse strand, counting down.
TGACGCCCGAACCCGGCGGGGCGCAGGGGGTGGAGACGCGCTGGCGCATGGCCCCGGCCCCCTCCCGCCCCGGTCCGGGCGCTCGGCCTCAGCCCTGCTGGCGGCTGGAGCTGCTGCGCGCCCGGATGCTGCGTCCGCGGAGCTGGAGCGTGAGCTGGCGGGGCGAGGCCGGCGAGGGCGCCCTGACCCTGGTCCCCGAGCCCGACCCGCCCCCGCGCCGCCCTCCGCCGCGCCGACGGCCCGCCCGGCCGCCGCGTGCGGCGGACGCCCCTTCCTGAGCGCTTCGGGGGACGTCGCGCGGCGGCGCCGACGCGCTCAGCCGACGAGGCGGCGGGCGGCGACGGCGGGTTCGGCCGGAGCCTCTGGCCGGGCCTCCCGCGCCTCTTCGGACAGGGTGAAGCGGTAGTTCGCCACGGCGCCGCCGATCAGGCCGGCCGCGCCGCACAGGCTGTAGGCCGCCAGGCAGGCCAGGATCGGCCAGCCCGCGCCCACGGCCCCCGCGGCGCCGGCGATGCCCGCCAGCGCGCCCATTCCAAGCGGTCCCACGATCGTCGCCTTCATGATCCGACCCCAACCTCTCTGCCCGGGATCAGCTTCGCGCGCTTAGGTTCAAGACATGTTAACGCCGCGCGCCTTCAGGGTTTACGGATCCGGCCCCGCGCCGTCTGCGGGACCAGGGCGCCGTCCGACGGTCGCGACCCGCGAACGAAAAGGGCCGCCGGCCCCTCCGCCGACGATGCGGCGGAGGGGCCGGCGGCCCCGCGGTCCTCGCCCGAAGGCGATCAGGCGTTGAACAGGAAGTGCAGCACGTCCCCGTCGGCGACCTCGTAGGCCTTGCCCTCGACGCGCAGCTTGCCCGTCTCGCGCGCGCCGGCCTCGCCCTTGCAGGCGATGTAGTCGTCGAAGGCGATGGTCTCGGCGCGGATGAAGCCCCGCTCGAAGTCGCCGTGGATCACGCCGGCGGCCTGGGGGGCGCGGGCGCCCGCGGGGATCGTCCAGGCGCGGGCCTCCTTGGGCCCGACCGTGAAGTAGGTGCGCAGGCCCAGCAGGCCGTAGCCCGCCTGGATCAGCCGGTCGAGGCCGGGCTGCTCAAGGCCGAGGTCGGCCAGGAACTCCGCCCGCTCGGCGTCGTCGAGCTGGGCGATCTCCTCCTCGATCGCGGCCGAGATCACCACCGAGGCGGCGCCCTGCTCGGCGGCCATCCGGGCGACCTTCTCCGACAGCGCGTTGCCGGTGGCGGCCGAGGCCTCCTCGACGTTGCACACGTAGAGCACGGGCTTGGAGGTCAGCAGCTGCAGCTGCTCCCAAGCCTTCTCATCCTCGGGCGCGATCTCGACCGTGCGCGCGGGGCGGCCCTCGTCGAGCGCGGCCTTGGCCAGGCGCAGCAGCCGGTCCTGGTCCGCCGCCTCCTTGTCGCCGCCGCGGATCTTGCGGCTGAGGTTGTTGAGCCGCCGGTCGATGGAGTCGAGATCCGCCAGCATCAGCTCCGTCTCGATGATCTCGGCGTCCGAGATCGGGTCGACCCGGCCCTCGACATGGGTGACGTCGTCGTCCTGGAAGCAGCGCAGCACGTGGGCGACGGCGTCGACCTCGCGGATGTTGGCCAGGAACTGGTTGCCCAGCCCCTCGCCCTTGCTCGCGCCCTTCACCAGACCCGCGATGTCCACGAAGGTCAGGCGCGCGGGGATGATCTGCTTGGACTTCGCGATCTCGGCGAGCGCGGGCAGGCGCGGGTCGGGGACCGCCACCTCGCCCACGTTGGGCTCGATCGTGCAGAAGGGGAAGTTCGCGGCCTGGGCGGCGGCGGTGCGGGTCAGCGCGTTGAAGAGGGTCGACTTGCCCACGTTCGGCAGGCCGACGATGCCGCATTTGAAGCCCATGTGTCCCTCCGGTCAGCTGTCGGCGGCCGGATCGCATGGGGCGACGGCGGGGTCAAGCTGGAGACCTGCCGCGCCCGCAGGGGGGAGGCCTCCGAGGCGGGGCTCGTCGGCTGGCCGCTGCGCGGGGGCGCTTGCGCGCCCGGAAGGACGCTTCGGGAGCTCACCAAAGAACAGAGGCCGCGCCTGTCCTTCGGATCCGTCCGTCGCTGAAGATGCCTGAGCGAGTCGCCGGGAGGGGTCAAGGACAAGCCCCGCCCAAGGGCGGGGTCGCTTCGCGATCCCTGACCCCTCCCGCCGACTCGCTCTGATCGGCATCAGCGACGGACGGCTCCGAAGAACAGGCGCTCCGCGGGCCTGCGGGCGTCGCGCCGGAGCGCGTGGGGCGGGCGTCAGGAGAAGCGGTTGCGCAGGCGCTCGAGCGGGGAGAGGGCGGGGGGCTCCTCGGAGGGCTGCGTGGGGGTCTCGGCGGCGGGCGATGGGGCGGGCTTGGGCTTCTTGGGCTTCGGCGGCGCCATGCGCAGGGCGACCGCGTTCATGAAGCCCGCGTCGTCGCCGGCGGCCAGCTTCTCGGCCCCGTCCGAGCAGCCGCGCAGCATGTCGTCGAGCCACTGGGCGTCGTATTTCGAGAAATCGTGCAGCACGTAGCCCGAGACCAGCTCCTTGCGGCCCGGATGGCCGATGCCCATGCGCACCCGGGCGTAGGCCTCGCCGCAGTGCTGGTGGATCGAGCGCAGGCCGTTGTGGCCCGCGTGCCCGCCCCCATGCTTCACCCGCAGCTTGCCGGGGGCGAGGTCGAGCTCGTCGTGGAACACCGTGACCTCGGCGATCTCGATCTTGTGGAAGCGCAGCGCCGCGCCCACCGACTGGCCCGAGAGGTTCATGTAGGTCTGCGGCTTCAGCAGCAGGACCTTCTCGCTGCCCAGCCGGCCCTCGCTGACCAGGCCCTGGAACTTCTCCCGCCAGGGCGAGAAGCCGTGGTCCTCGGCGATCCGGTCCACCGCCATGAAGCCGATGTTGTGACGCTGTTTCGCGTGCTCGCGCCCCGGGTTGCCGAGGCCGACGAAGAGCAGCATGGGGGGTCTCCTGGTGCGAATGCGGGCGTCCGGGCTCAGGTAACCCGCGCGGAGGCGAGGGGGCAAGCGCGCGAGGCTGGCGGCTGGGGCCGCGCGCGGGGGCGCGCGAGGCGGGCGGCCAGGGCCGCGCGCGGGGGCTGGCTTGCGGGCGAGGCTTGGCGTATGGGGCGCGGATGGACGAAGACGATCACATCTCCGACGAGGGCGGCGCCGACGCGCGGCCCGTGGTGCGGCTCAAGCCCAAGGCCGGGCGGCGCTTCTTCGCCGGCGCGCCCTGGGTCTACCAGGACGAGGTCGTCCTCGACCGGCGCACCCGCAAGATCGCGCCCGGATCGCTGGCCGAACTGCAGGACGCCGAGCGGCGGCCCCTGGGCCTGGTGGCGGTGAACCTCGACAGCGGCATCTCCTGCCGCCTGCTCGACCGCGACCCGGCGGCGGAGATCGACCTGCCCTGGATGCAGGAGAAGATCGCCCGCGCCCTGCACCTGCGCGAGACGCTGTTCGACGCGCCCTTCTACCGCCTGATCCATGCCGAGACCGACGGTCTGCCCGGCGTCATCGTCGACCGCTTCGGCTCGGCCGCCGTGATGCAGCCCAACGCCGCCTGGGCGGACGCGCGCGCGGAGATGATCGCCGAGGCCCTGCGCACCGCCGCGGGCGTCGAGACGGTGATGCTCAACGCCGGCTCCCGCGCCCGCGGGCTCGAGGGGCTGGAGGGCGCCTCGCGGCTGATGTCGGGCGCGCTCGACGGGCCGGTCGAGGTGCCGATGAACGGCGCGATCTACCTCGCCGACCTGCTCGAGGGGCAGAAGACCGGCCTCTACTTCGACCAGCGGCCCAACCACGCTTTCGTCGCCCGGTTGTGCAAGGGCGCGCGGATGCTCGACGTCTTCTCCCACGTCGGCGGCTTCGCCCTGGCGGGGCTGGCGGGGGGCGCGGCCTCGGCGCTCGCCGTCGACGGCTCGGAGCCGGCGCTGGCGCTGGCGGCCGAGGGCGCGCGACGCTCGGGCTTCGGGGAGCGGTTCTCGGCCCGTCGCGGGGACGCGTTCGACACGCTCAACGAGCTGGGCGAGGCCGGCGAGCGCTTCGACGTTGTGGTCTGCGATCCGCCCGCCTTCGCGCCCAACAAGGGCGCGCTGCAGAACGGGCTGCGCGCCTACGCCCGCATCGCGCGCCTGGCCGCGCGGGTGGTGGAGCCGGGCGGGTTCCTCACGCTGTGCTCCTGCTCCCACGCCGCCGATCCGGCCGCCTTCCGCGCCGCCTGCGTGCGCGGCATCGGCCAGGCGGGGCGCGAGGCGCAGCTCCTGCGCTCGGGCGGCGCGGGACCGGACCACCCCGAGCATCCTGGGCTGGCCGAGACCTCCTACCTCAAGGCGCTGACCTTCCGCCTGGACGGCTGAGGCGCATGGCGCCTCGGGTCTTCCTCGACGCCAACGTGCTCTATCCGCAGCTGGTGCGGGGCTGCCTGCTCTCGGCCGCGGTCGAGGGGCTGATCGTCCCCTGCTGGTCGCCGGGCGTGGTGGGCGAATGGGCCCATACCGCGCTGCGCCAGCATGGGCCCCAGGCCGAGGCTGAGGTGCGGGCCGAGGCGGCGTCGATGGCCGCCCGCTGGCCCGACGGGCTTGCCGAGGCCGCGCCGGGCGAAGGGCCGCTGATCGGGGAACGGACGGGTGCGGAGGCCGGGCCCGGCCCCGGCCTGACCCTGCCGGACGCGGGCGACGTGCATGTGCTGTCGGCGGCGCTGGCGGCGGGGGCGGGGTTCCTCGCCACCTTCAACCTGCGCGATTTCCCGCCGCGCAAGCTGCGCGACCTGGGCGTCGCCGCCATCCATCCCGACGCCCTGCTGTGGGAGATCGCGGGTCGCGAGCCCGAGGCGATGGCCCGCGCCCTGACCCGCGCGCTGGGCCCGTTCCCCAAGCTCGCCGCCTCGGCGCAGGAGGCCGCGGGCGGGCTGAAGCGGGCCCGCCTTCCGCGCCTCGCCAAGATGGTGAAGCGCGGGGAGATCGGGCCGGGCGCCTGAGCCTCAGCCCGCCACGGTCGGGGCGAAGGCGCGCTCGGCCATGCGGCGGATGAAGTCGGCGGTCTCGTCGGGGGCGGTGATCGGCAGCATGTGGCCCCGCCCCTCCAGCACGTGCCAGTCGAGATGGGGCAGGCGGCCGACCAGCGCCTCGCCCTGCTCCTTGTGGTCGAGCAGCGCGTCCTCGTCGCCATAGAGCACGCCGCCGGGCAGGGTGATCGCCTCCCACCTCGGCGAGAGGTCCCCGATGGCGCCCGCGGCCACGAAATCGGCCGAGGTCGCGACGAAGGCCCGCGGGCGCAGCCCCAGCACGCCGCCGCCGCGGGTGACGAAGTCGTCGGGCGCAGGCTCGGGCGCGAAGACCATCGCCAGCGTCGCCTCGGCGTATTTCTTCGCCATCGGCACCGCCAGCGTCCAGGCCAGCGCCCGGCGCATCAGCGGGCTGGTCACCCCCAGCCCCGAGAAGGCCTGCGAGACGTTGGTGGTCGGATGCGTCAGCGGCGCAACCAGCGCGAAGCCCGCGATCTTCTCGGGATGCTCCAGCGCCAGCGTCAGCGTCACCGCCCCGCCCAGCGAGTGGCCCGCGACCAGCGGCCGCTCGATCCCCTCTGCGTCGAGGAAATCGGCGATCATCCGCGCCTGGATCGACAGCGCCGCGTGATCGTCCGAGTCGCGCTCGGAGTAGCCCGAGCCGGGGCGGTCGATCGAGATCACCCGGTAGTCGTCGGCCAGCTTCTCGGCCACCGCGTAGGTCCAGTGGCGGAACTGGCCGCCCAGCCCGTGGATCAGCACGATGGGCGGGCCCTCGCCGCTCTCGACCCAGTGGATCGCGCCGCCGGGGACGCGGGTGGTCTTGCCGATGCGGGGCGCGGCCTCCTCGGCCATGCGCTGGCCGCGCTTCAGGCGCGCCGCGTGCAGGCCGATCAGCCCCGCCGCGACCAGCAGCGCCACGATGATCCACTCGCCGATGCCCATGACGGCCTCCCTTGCTCCGCGCCCGCCCCAAGGGGCCGCGAAGCGGGCGGTCGCGTCAAGGATTCCCGGGCGCTTTTCGCGGCGTTGCGGCGCCTCCATGGTGCGTCGCGGAATGGGGCGAGCCCGCTTGATCTTCCCGCCGCCGCGCGTCAGGGTTCGCGCCAAACGACATACCGGGAGGAATGCGATGTCGACCGAAGCGGGTTCCGGGCGGATGCAGGGCAAGCGGTGCATCGTCACCGGCGGGGCGCAGGGGTTCGGCGAGGGCATCGCCGAGCGCTTCGCGAAGGAGGGCGCGACGGTCGCCATCCTCGACATCCAGGAGGGCAAGGCCGCCGAGGCCGCTGGCCGCATCGGCCACGGCGCCTTCGCGGTGGGCTGCGACGTCTCCTCGCGCGCCTCGGTGGCGGAGGCCTGGGACGCCTGCGAGGCCAAGATGGGCGGCGTCGACGTGCTTGTGAACAACGCCGGCTGGTCGCACAGGAACCAGCCCGCGCTGGAGACCACGGAAGAGGAATTCGACCGGGTCTACGCGATCAACGTCAAGCAGATCTGGAACTTCTGCCAGGTGGCGATCCCGGCCTGGCGCGGGCAGGGCGGGGGCGTGATGCTCAACATCGGCTCCACCGCCGGCATCCGCCCGCGGCCGGGGCTGAGCTGGTACAACTCCACCAAGGGCGCGGTGAACCTGCTGTCGCGCAGCCTCGCCGTCGAATTCGCGCCCGAGAACATCCGGGTCAACTGCCTCGCCCCCGTCGCCGGCGAGACTCCGCTGCTGGCCACCTTCATGGGCGAGGACACGCCCGAGAAGCGCGCGGCCTTCCGCGCCTCGGTGCCGCTGGGGCGCCTGTCCACGCCGCGCGACATCGCCAACGCCGCCCTCTACCTGTGCTCGGACGAGGCGGACTTCATCACCGGCGTGATCCTCGAGGTCGACGGCGGCCGCACCATCTGAATCCCGGCCCCGCGGGGCCGGCCGACGACCGGGCCGTGCGCGGCCCGACGATTTCGGGCCGCCGCGGCTCTGCGCGGCCCGCCACACGGGAGGAGACGACATGAAAAGCTATTGCGTGGTCGAGTGGCACAAGCCCTTCGAGATGATCGAGCGCGAAGACCCCACGCCCACGGGCAAGGAGGTTCTGGTCCGCGTGCGTCGCTCGGGCGTGTGCCACTCCGACGTGCACATCTGGGAGGGCTACTTCGACTACGGCGACGGCCAGAAGTTCCGCATGGAAGACCGCGGCATGAAGCTGCCCCACACCCTGGGTCACGAGATCCTGGGCGAGGTGATCGCGGCCGGCCCCGACGTCGAGAACCCGCCGATCGGCCAGACCATGCTGGTGCACCCCTGGATCGGCTGCGGCGAGTGCCGCGCCTGCCTCGAGGAGCGCGAGAACGACTGCCAGAAGATGCAGGCGCTCGGCGTCGTGCGTCCGGGCGGCTTCTCGACCCACGTGATCGTGCCCGACGCGAAGTTCCTGGTCGACATCGGCGACGTCGATCCGACCATCGCCGCCCCCTACGCCTGCTCGGGCGTGACGGTCTACACCGCGCTCAAGAAGCTGCTGCCGATCCATGACGACGAGTGGCTGGCGATCATGGGCGCGGGCGGCCTCGGCCTCGCGGCGGTCACCATCGCCAAGGCGATGGGCTTCAAGAACGTGATCTCGGTCGACATGGGGCAGGAGAAGCTCGCCGCCGCCGTCGACATGGGCGCGGACGAGACCATCGACGTGCGCGAGGAGGCCGACGCGCTGAAGGCGCTGCAGCAGAAGTCGCAGGGCAAGCTGCTTGCGGTGCTCGACACCGTGGGCATGGAGGCGACGGCGCAGCTGGGCTTCAACGGCCTGGTCAAGACCGGCCGTTACGTGATCGTCGGCCTGCACGGCGGCACCTTCAAGGCCCCGCTGCCCAAGCTGCCGCAGCTGTCGCTGACCGTCCGCGGCTCCTACGTCGGCTCGTGCAACGACCTCAAGGAGCTGATGGAGCTGGTGAAGGCCAAGAAGGTGAAGTCGGTTCCGATCACCGTCCGCCCGCTGGAAAAGGCCTACGACACCGTCGTCGACCTGGCCGAGGGCAACATCGTCGGACGCGTCGTCCTCACCACCGAGGATTGACCGGCGCGCGCGGGTTCAGCGCCCGCGCGAGTTCGAAAAACGTCTTTGGAAACCGAACGTTGCGCGGCCGACACGGCCGCGCAAATTTTTTTCGGAAGACAATTTGCATCTGAAACAATGTGTTGATGTTTACCTGACGCACCCTGCCGGCGCCGAAAGGGTGGCGGGCGTTTGACGCCGGGGGCCGCTCCACTAGATGGAATGCTAAGGTTCACGAAGAAGAGGGTGTCATGGAGAAGATCGAAGCGCTTATCCTCAGTCTCGGCGCGATCGCCGGGCCTGTGATGACGCTGGTCGCCATGGCGATGCTCATCGTCGGGTGACCCCGTCGGACGCGGCCTAGGCCGCCAAGACACAGGCCCGTCGCTTCAGACCCTTTGGCGACGGGCCGCACATTCTCCGGCCTCCCCTCCGCGGTCGCAGCGCGGGCGGGAGGCCGGCTTCGTTTCGGGGCCCCGGACAGGGCCCGACCCGACCGCCCCCTCCCGCGCGCGTCAATGGTCCAGCGACCACAGGTCGTGGTGATGCTCCAGCATCGGGTGCATCCCCACGCCCTGCGCGGCGGGCGAGGCGTGGCGGGCGAGCGTGCGCCAGTAGGGCTGCACGATCACCGCCGCCTCCTGCAGGCGCCGCTCGATCTCCTCCATCAGCTCGCGCCGCCGCTCAGGGTCGGGCAGGGCGAGCGCCTGGTCGAGCAGGGCGTCGAACTCCGGATCCGACCAGCCGGTCTCGTTCCACGCGGCGCCCGAGCGATAGGCCAGCGCCAGCACCTGCACGCCCAGCGGGCGCATGTTCCAGTCGGTCGCGGCGAAGGGGAAACGGGTCCAGGCCGCCCAGTAGTCCGCCCCCGTCATCAGCGTGCGCCGCACGCGGATGCCCGCGTCGCGAAGCTGGGCCGCCACCGCGTCCGCCGTCGCCCGGCGCCAGTCGTCGTCGATCGAGATCAGCTCGTGCTCGTAATCCGCCATCCCCGCCTCCTCCAGCAGGGCGCGGGCGGCGTCGCGGTCGGGGCGGCGCGGGGGCAGGGGGAAGTACTCGGGGTGCATGGGGCCGACGTGGTGGTTCTCGGCCGGGCGGCCGTGGCTCGCGTAGCCCAGCTCCAGCACCACGTCGTTGTCCACCGCCGACTGGATCGCCCGGCGCACCCGCGCATCCGCATAGGGCGCGCGCCCGTCCACCTCGGCCGTCACGTTCATGCGGCAGGCTATGGTGGCGGCCGAGGGCGTCTCCCACTTCTTCAGCTCCAGCGCGTCGAAGAGGTCGATGAACTCCCCCGTCGACTCGTGGACCATCTCGATCCGCCCCTCCCGCAGGGCGGCGGCCCAGGCCCGCGGGTCGGGGCCGAGGTCGTGATACTCGATCCGCTCCAGCGCCACGTCCCCGCCCCACCACTCGCCCCGCTTGACCAGCGTGGCGGAGACGCCGGGCTCGATCCCCTCCAGCCGGTAGGGCCCGGTGCCGACGGGCGCGGCCGATAGGTCGCCGCCCGCCGCCTCGAAGCCGCGATGCACGATCAGGGCGGGATAGTCGGCGAAGCCCGGGATCACCGTCACGTCGCCCTTGCGCAGGGTCAGGCGCACGGTGTGGTCGTCCACCGTCTCGATCGCGCCCTCGGCGGCGCGCCCCGTCTCGGGGTCGATCAGCGCGGCCATCCGCGAGGCCATCGAGTTCCCCGGCGCCCCCATGTCGCACCAGCGCTCGAGGTTGAAGACCACGTCGGCTGCGTCGAACGGATCGCCGTTCGACCAGGTCACGCCCTTGCGCACATGCAGCAGGTAGCTGCGCGCGTCGTCCGAGACCTCCCAGCTCCGCAGCAGCCACGGCTCGAACACGAAGTCGGCGGTGTAGCGCACCAGCGGCTCGACCACGCCGCGCGCGACGTTGCCCATCTCGGCCCCGTCGAAGGCGCGGGGGTCGCGCACGGGGCGCACCTTCATCTGGCAGCGCATCACCCCGCCCGGCGTCGCCGTCTGCGCCCGCGCGGCGGGCGCGCCCAGCCCCAGCATCCCGTGCGCCGCGGCGGCCGTGGCGCCCAGCGCGGTGGCCAGCCCCAGGAACTCCCGCCGGTCCATGCGCCCGGCCCTCGCCTCCGCCGCCCAGGCAGGCAGCGCGGGGTGCGGCGCGTCGCCGGAGCGGCCCGGAGCCGAGGAACGGCCGGTGGACGGGACGGGATCGTCGGGCATGGGCGCGGCTCCGGCCAGGTGAAGCGCGGCGGGGGCGGGCGCCCCGGCCGAAGGTCCGCGCCCGCCCCCGCCCGAAAGACGGGGAGCGCCGCAGGGCTGAAAGGGTGGGGCAGGGGCCTTGCGAATTCAACAACACGGGCCTGCGCAAGCCCGTGTGCGGCCCCTGCGCAACCCTTCGCCACGCGACCGCCCCGATCCGAGGCCCTTCGCGGCCGAAAGCGGGCCCTGCCGCGGCCGGAAGAGGCCGCCTGCGGACACGGACGGCCTCGACCCGCTCCCCGCCGCTGGCGACCGCGGAGGGCCGAGCCTATGCCGCCGGCCTGTCGCTCGCCGCGGGGCGGAGACCGGAGGCTCGGCCCAGCGAAAGCCGCCTGCCCCCGCTCAGCCCCGCCGACGCCGCCGGCGCCCGCCCGCGTCGCCGCCGCCGCCGCCCGAGCCGCCGTAGGAGACGGCGGGCAGGGTTGCGACCTTGCCGAGCTCCGGGTAGGGCGCGCTCTTGTGGGGGATCGCCATGGCACCCACGAAATGCTCCTGGAAGCGGGGCTCGATGGCCGTCTCGATCTTCTCGATCCGGCGCACCACCTGCTCGATCTCCCGCCGCGCGCCGCGGTTCAGAAGCGCGATGCGCGCGCCGGTGCCCGCGGCATTGCCGGCGGAGGTGACCTTGTCCACCGCGCAGTCGGGGATCATCCCCAGCACCAGCGCGTGCAGCGGGCTGATATGCGCGCCGAAGGCGCCGGCCAGCACCACGCGGTCCACCGTCTCGACCTCCATGCGGTCCATCAGCAGCTGCGCCCCCGCGGTCAGCGCCGCCTTGGCGAGCTGGATCGCGCGCACGTCGTTCTGGGTGACCGAGACCAGCGGGCCCCCGTCCTCCCGCCCGTCGTGCAGCACGTAGGCGTGGGTCCGCCCGTCGGCGACGCAGCGCGCAGAGCCTGTCTGCTCGGCCGAGCCGATCACCCCGTCCTCGTCGATGATCCCCGCGAGGCGCATCTCTGCGATCACCTCGATGATGCCGGAGCCGCAGATGCCGGTGATCCGGCTCGCGTCGAACTCCGCCTCGTCCGACCAGGCCTCCTGCCCGATGACGCGGAAGCGCGGCTCCTTCGTCTCCGGGTCGATGCGCACCCGCTCCACCGCCCCCGGCGCCGCCCGCTGGCCCGAGGAGATCTGCGCCCCCTCGAAGGCGGGCCCGGTGGGGGAGGAGCAGGCCAGCACCCGCCGCTTGTCGCCCAGCTGGATCTCGGCGTTGGTGCCCACGTCGACGATCAGCACCAGGTCGTCGGAGGTCTGGGGCGACTCCGACAGCGCCACCGCGGCGGCGTCCGCGCCCACGTGGCCCGCGATGCAGGGCAGCAGGTAGACCTGCGCGTCGGGGTGGACGTTCAGCGAAAGCTCGGCGGCCGAGCAGCTCACCGCGTCCGAGGTCGCCAGCGCGAAGGGCGCCCAGCCCAGCTCCACCGGATCGACCCCCAGCACCAGGTGATGCATCACCGGGTTGCACACGATCACCGTCTCGAGGATGTCGGCGGGCTCGGCCCCGGCCTCCTGCGCGGTCTCGGCGAGCAGCGCGGCGAGGGCGCGGCGCACCTCGAGCGTCATCTCCTCCGCCCCGCCCGGGTTCATCATCGAGTAGCTGACCCGGCTCATCAGATCCTCGCCGAAGCGGATCTGGGGGTTCATCACCCCGCCCGAGGCGCGGACCTCGCCGGTGTGCAGGTCCGCCAGGTGGCAGGCGATGGTGGTTGAGCCGAGGTCGATGGCCGCCCCCCAGACCGGTTTCTCGCGCAGCCCCGGCCAGACCTCGAGGATCCGCGGCGCCGCGCCCTCGGCCGGCGTGTGGACCGCGACGGTCGCTTTCCACTCGCCCTCGCGCAGCGTCTTCTGCAGGCGCTTGAGCAGGCCCAGCGAGGCGGTGGCCCCCTCCACCCCCCACTGCTGGGCGAGCGCGTCGCGCAGCCGCTCGAGATCGCCGGAGGGCTGGTGCATGTCGGGCTCGACCACCTCGACGAAATGCAGGCGCACGGCGGGGTCGAGCACGATGTCGCGCGCCTCGGCGCGCTTGCGCACGATCTGGCGGTGGACCTGGGACTCGGGCGGCACGTCGATCACCACGTCGCCCTGGATCGTCGCCTGGCAGCCCAGCCGGCGGCCGTCGATCAGGCCGCGCTTGTCCTTGTAGCGCTGCTCGACCTTGTTCCACTCGGACAGGGCCTCGGGGCGCGAGACGACGCCGTGCTTGGAGAACTCGCCGAAGCTGGGCGTGATCTGGCAGCGCGAGCAGATGCCCCGCCCGCCGCAGACCGAATCGAGATCGACCCCCAGCTGGCGCGCGGCGGTCAGCACCGGCGTGCCGGCCGGGAACCGGCCGCGGCGGCCGGAGGGGGTGAAGATCACGAGCGGGTCGGGGGCGTCGGTCATGTCGGCTCCACGGTCGGGGGGCTGCGCGACACACCTAGACCGGAGCGCGACGGGTTGCGAGAGCCGGGACGACGCTTTGCAGGCCGCGAGCGGCCGGAGAGGGGCGGGACGCGAGGGACGGAGGCGCCCTGCGGGCGGGCTTGGGCCTGGTGCGGGGGGCGTGCCTCGATTTCGGAGGGGGGAGCCTCCGGCGGGCTCCTGACTCACCAAAGAACAGGGCCCGCGCCTGTTCTCCGGACCCGTCTCTCGCTGATGGATGCCTGAGCGACTCGGTCCCCGGGGTCAAGGACAAGCCGGCTTCGCCGGTCGCTACGCGATCCTTGACCCCGGGGACCGAGTCGCTCTTTCCGGCATCCGCGAGAGACGGCTCCGGAGAACAGGCGCTTTGCGAGGGCCGCAGGCGTCGCGCCGGGGCGCCTGGAGCTCAGGGGCGGAACAGGGCGACGAGGCGGGCGCGGGCCTCGGGCGGGGCGCGGCGGTTGAAGGCGGGGGCGACCTGAGCCTCCCAGAAATGGCCGGTGGCGCGCAGCGCGCGGGCGATGTCGGCCTCGTCGTGGCGCGGGTCGCCCAGAAACAGGCGCGGCATCGGCAGAAGCCGGTCGGACCAGGGGCCGCCGGCCTCCCGGCTGACGGCGCGGCCGGTGCGCGGGCTGATCCAGGCGAGATCGGCGTTCGGGCCCGAGGCGCCGGTGGCCGCGCAGCTCGACAGGTCCAGGCCGAAGCCGAGCTCGCCCAGGAGCGCCAGCTCCCACAGCGCGTAGAGCGCCGGCCAGTCCGGGTCCGTGCCCAGCGCGTCGACGAGCTGGATCGTGCGGGCGTAGAGCGCGGCATGGGGCTCGCGCTCGGGCAGGAAGGAGACCAGCAGGGCGGAGATCGACCCCATCGCGGCCAGCGCCCGGCGGTCGGACATGATCGCCGCGGCGCGCGAGCGCGACGGCTCCACCCGCCACGAGCCCATGTGCTCCTCCAGCCGCGCGCGCCACTCGACCGAGAGCTGGGCGCCCGGCTGCAGCACCGGGGCCATGCGGCGCGAGCCGCCGCCGGGAGCGACGCCGGCGTGACGGCCATGCTCGGCCGTCAGCACCTCGAGGATCGCCGCCCCCTCGCCATGGCGGCGCACGGCCAGCAGCAGGCCCTCGTCGCGCCAGGCGGTGGCCATCTCAGGCCGCGGCGATCATCTCGACCTCGACCAGGAACTCGGGGCGGGTGAAGCCCGAGACGATGACCAGGGTCGAGGCGGGGGGCGTGGGCAGATCCGCCACGAAGGCGTCGCGGGCGGCCATGTAGCCGGCCATGTGCTCGCGCGCGGTGACGAAGGCGTTCAGGCGGACGACGTTGGCGGGGGTCATGCCCGCCTCGCGCAGGATCTCGGCGAGATTGGCGAAGCAGCGGGCGGCCTGCGCCTCGGCCCCCTCGGGCAGCGTGTCGTCGGGGGCGAGGCCCAGCTGGCCCGAGGCGAACAGCAGGCGGGCGCCGGCGGTCACCTCGACGGCGTGGGAGTAGCGGGCGAAGGGCGGGCGGATCGACGGGGGGGTGATGGGGATCATGCGGGGCTCCGGGTTTCGGGGGAGTTTGGGGGCCGGCGCTCCCGGCGTCCAGCGGAGAGGACGCGCCTGCCTCGCCCGCGAACGGGCGCTCCGCGAGGGCCGCCGGCGTCGCGCCGAGGCGCCCTGGGGACAATGGAGCCGCCGCCGGCGGGCGTCAGCGGATGCGGGCGATGCGGCGGCGGACTTTCGCGAGGAACGCGGTCCTGCGGGCCTCCGGGACCGTGTCCATCGAATGCAGGCCCAGCCAGAAGGTCCGGCAGCGTGGCGCGCAGCAGGCGCGCAGGCCGCGCAGGATGATCCGCCGTCCCGGCTGGCCGATCAGGCGCCACAGTCCCCACGACGAGCCCAGCGTGCTGACCTGCCCGATCAGGCGGATGTTCACGAGGCCCGGGCGGATGCCCTGGGTCTCGGTCGGCATGCGGAAGGCCACGTGGGGCACGAACACCCGGTCGAGCCAGCCCTTGAGCATCGCCGGCGGGCCGTACCACCAGGTCGGATGCACGAAGATCAGCCCCTCGGCCCAGCGCACGTCGTCGAGGTGGCGCGCGACGGGGATCTCGTTCGCGCCGGGCTCGTGGTAGCCGATCCGCTCCTCGCGGCTCATCACCGGGTCGAACCCCTCGGCGTAGAGGTCGGTCAGGCGCACCTCGTGGCCGCCGGCGCGGGCGGTCTCGACCACCGCGTCGCGCACGGCGGAGCCGAAGCTGCCCTCGACCGGGTGGCAATAGACGATCAGCAGGCGCATTTCAGGCCGCGGCCTCCGTCGTCGGGGGCGCCGCGCGCCAGCGCCAGGCGGCATGGGCGGCCAGCGCCCCCAGCACCACCGCCCCGCCCGCCAGCGTCCAGGCGCCCGGATCCTCGCCCAGCACGATCCACACCAGGATCGGGCCCGTCACCACCTCGAGCAGCGTCAGCATCGAGGTCTCGGCCGCCGGCAGCCGTCGCGAGCCCCAGGAGATCAGCGTGATCGCCAGCGGCATGATGATCCCGCCCGACGCGAAGGCCCAGGCGACCTGGTGGACCGCCACAGGCTCGAACGCCGCGAAGGGGGCGGCGAGGAGCGCCCCCAGCAGCCACCCCGGCCCGATCACCGGCGTGGCCGACGAGGCCTTCAGCCGCCGCAGGATCACGAAGAAGGCCGCGATGCAGGCGGCCGACAGGAACCCCGCCGCGATCCCCTTCAGCGACAGCGCCCCCTCGTCCCAGGCGCCGGCCGCGACCAGCCCCAGCCCCAGCCCGGTGGCGGCGATGGCGAGGCCGGTCTGGGGCGCGATCCGCTCCCCCAGCACGGCGCGCGCGAGCAGGGCCGCGATCATCGGCGTGGCGGCGAAGGCGAGCATCGCGTTCGCCACGCTGGTCCACACCACCGAGAGGGTGAAGAGCACCGTCGTCGCCGCCTCCAGCGCGACCAGCGCCAGCCCCCAGCGGCCCAGCGAGCGCATCGCGCGCCACAGGCCGCGGCCGTAGACCAGCCAGCAGCCCAGCGTCAGCACCACGCCGCCGAAGACGCCCCGCGCCACCGCCAGCGTGAAGGCGTCGAGCTCCGAGAGCCGCATCGCCAGCGCGTCGGGGGTGAACACCAGCACGCCGAGCGCCACCACCAGCAGCCCGCGGCGCGCGTCCGCGGGGGCGGAGGTCGGCGAGATGACGGGGGCCGGCGACAGCTCCGGCACGGCTCCGCCGCCGGGCGAGGCGGGTCCGGTTTCGGGTCGAGGCATGAGACGGCGTCCGGGAGCAGGTCGGCGGAAATCGGCCGAGGCGCGGACGCTAGCGGCGAACGCAAGCGATGTCCATGTCCCGGCAGGCGATGCGGTCGAGGCGGGGACAGACGAGCCATGTCGCGCCACGGCGCCCGGGCGGGTCGGTCAGCGGGATCCGCGGCGGGGCGCCCGCCGCCGGCCCCGGCGCGCCGTATCGCCGGGCGCGACCCGCCGCCCCCCTGCGCCTGCCGGCGCTTGACGCCGGCCGTCGGGGCGGGTTCGCTCTGGCCCGAGACGACAAGGCCGGCGTCCGCGATCCCTCGCCCGACCGGCCGCAACGGAGGATACGCATGACCGTCCTGTTCATCCATGGCATCGGCGCCGGCAAGGAGACCTTCGAGGAGGTCACGCCCCTGGTGCCCGGCTCCCGCGCGCTGGACATGCCCGGGTGGGGGGACGAGCCCTGGGGCGGCCCGGCCTCCTTCCCCGCGCTCGCCGACTGGCTGGCGGGCAAGATCGACGAGACGGGCGGCCCGGCGGTGATCTTCGGCCACTCCTTCGGCGGCATGCTGGCGCTGGAGACGGCGCTGACCCATCCCGGCAAGGTGCGCGCCTTCGTGGCTTGCGCCACCTCGCCGGCCTTCGGCGGCCGCGACCCCAGCTTCGCCGAGCAGTTCCTCGCCGCCCGCCTGAAGCCGCTGGACGAGGGCATGTCGATGCCCGAGCTCGCCAAGCGCTCCTCCGCCCAGATGGCGGGCTCGGGCGTTTCGGAGGAGCGGATGGCGCGCTTCGCCGACTCGATGGGCCGGCTCGACGAGACGGTCTATCGCGACGTGGTCCGCTGCCTGACCACCTTCAACCGCCGCGACGACTTGGAGAAGGTCACCCAGCCGGTGCTGTGCCTCGCCGCCGACGCCGACGACACCGCGCCCGCCAAGACCATGGAGAAGATGGCAGCCAAGCTCCCCCACGGGGAGTTCCAGGTCCTCCCCGGCGGCCACCTGCTGCCCGTGCAGTCGCCCGAGGCGACGGCCGAGGCGGTGAACGCCTTCCTCGCGAAGCTCTGAAGCGGGCGACCCGCCCCGTCCGTAGGGCGCCCCGGGCGCGACCGGGGGCCTCGCCCCTCCGCGGCGAACGGCGGCCCCGCGGCGGACCCGGCGCTCCAGCCCCTGCCGCACGCCGGCGCCCCGGGCTTGACCCGGGGCCTCCCGCGTCCGCAACGGACTGCGCCGCCGACCCGGAACCAGCGCCCCCCGCGACGCCTGCAGGCGGCGCTCCGGGCCTGACCCGGGGCCTCATGCACGCCCTTGGCCGCCGGCGGCCCGCTCAGCCCTGCGGGCGGCGGGCGATCACCAGGTGGCCGGGCTCGGGGTTCCCGAGGTTGGTGCGGATCGTCCAGGGCTCCAGCGCCTCGATCTCGAAGCCGGCCTCGGCCAGGGTCCGGCGCACGTAGGCCTCGGAATGGTGGAAGCGCTGGTGGGGGCCCACGGTCCAGCCCTGCGCGGGGAAGGCGTCCTCGGGCAGGGTCTCGGTCGAGATCAGCAGCCGCCCGCCGGGGACGAGCTGCGCGAAGGCGCCGGCGAACAGGTCCTCCAGCGCGCCCAGGTAGGGCAGCACGTCGGCGGCGGCGATCAGGTCCCACGGGCCCGCGACGTCGCCGTCCTCGTCCTCGGCCGGCGCGTGCAGGAAGGCGACCGCGTCGCCGACGTAGAGCGCGTCGTAAAGGCCGCGCTCGTCCGCCTCCCCCAGCATCTCCTCCGACAGGTCAACGCCGGTGGAATGGCCGCGCAGGCCGGGCAGGGCGGCGTCGAGCGCGGCCGCCATCAGCCCGGTGCCGCAGCCGAGGTCCAGGAGGCTGGGCTCCGCCTCCTCCGGCATCATCGGGGCCAGCATCTCCGCCAGGCGCGTGGGCGCGCGGTAGCCGAGCTGCCCCACCAGGATGTCCTCGAACGAGGCCGCGTGCTGGTCGAACAGGGTCGCCACATAGGCCGGCGACGCCCGGTCCGGCGCCTCGCCGCGCCGCAGGGCGGCGATGCGCACCGCCGCGCCGCCGTGATCTTCGGGGTCGAGCGCCAGCACCTGGCGCCAGGCCTCGGCCGCGGCGTCCGCCTCGCCCGCCTTCTCCAGCGCCAGCGCGCGGGCGTAGGCGGCCTCGAGCGGGTCGTCGGTCTCGGGCGTGTCGTCGGGCCGGTCGTCGGAAGATTCGGTCACTGGGTCTTGTCCGGGGCAGGAGCGGGAGCGGGCGCCGAGGGCGCCGGGGCAGGGGCGGCGGCGGGCGCAGGCGCAGGCTCGGGCGTCGCATAGCCCACCCGGTCCTGCGGCCCGTCGTATTCGTAGACCAGCCGCGGCCCGGCGGGGACCCGGTGCACGACGCGGACCTCCCGTTCCGGGATCAGCGGATAGGCCATCACCTCGGCGCGCAGCGGACGCTCGCGCAGGTCGCTCTCGATCACCCGCGCGCCGTGGCGGGTGTAGCGCTCGAACGCGTCCTCGGCGGTGCGGGTCCAGCCGGCGGGGCGCCCGTCGGACTCGTAGCGGTAGAGGTCGCGCCAGCCCCGCTCCGGCCACAGCCAGGGGTCGGCGTATTCCGCCTGCCGCACCGAAGCGTCGTAGTTGATCATCTCCACCTGGCCGTCGTCGCGATAGAGCCGCTCCTCCCGCGGGGGGAAGGCGATGGAGAGGAAGGCCGGGGCCGAGAGCGCGGCCCCCTCCACCTGCGCGAAGACCGCGACGTCGACGCGGTGCGAGCGCAGGCCCCGCGGGGGCGCCTCCACCCCCTCGTGCCAGTCCACCTCGATCACCGCCTGCTCGCCGCGCGCGCCGCCGGGGCGGATGCGCACCTTCGCCGGATCGCCGCGCAGCAGCACCCAGCGGAAACTCACCGGGCGGTCGTCGCGCGCCTGCGTCTCGGCCGCGCCCACCCGCATCGTCATCGTGCGCTCCGTCCCCCGGAACAGCCGCGAGATCGCCGAGGGCGTGTCGAACCAGGGCTGCGCCAGGCCTTCGCCGAACAGGGTGATGCCCGGCGTGGGGCGGCTCTCCTCCAGCACCTTCAGGCGCACCATCGGCGGGATCTGCGCAGGCTCCAGCGCGTTGGCGATCTCGATCATCCGCTCGGGCTCGGCGGTCTCGGGGTCGAAGACGGTGGGATGGGCGAGGGGCGAGAGATAGGCCTCGTCGCTCTCGATCCCCGCCTGGCCGCGCCGCCAGATCATCTGCACCGTGGGCGCGACCAGCCGCTCGCGCACCAGGGCGGCCTTGGTCTCGGGCTTCAGCGCGGCGAGGATCGCGGCCACCCCCCGCAGCGCCGTCTGGTCGGAGCCGGAGCTGCCCTGGCTGACGATCATGTAGGGCGTGTTGGCGTGGAACACGTCGCCGTAGAAGCCGTCGTGGTCCTTGTGCTCGGGGTAGATGTAGATCTGGTTCGAGGCGTATTCGCGCCACAACTCCTGCGGCCCGCCGGTGCTGGTCAGCCCCAGCCGCGCCATGCTGCGCCAGTAGGGCCCGCCCGCCACCGCCGTCGAGGCGTTGCCGAAGAGCGGCGGATAAAGCTCCTCGCCCGAGGCGACGACGATGCCGTCCGCCAGCCCCCGCCCGAAGCCCTGCGCGCGCACCGCGGGCTCATGTTCGAGGTAGGTCAGCTCCGGGAACAGGCCCCGGCGCAGCAGCGAATGGTCGTCGTCGCGGTTCTCGTAGAAGTCGCCCCGGTTGCCCGCGGCCGCGCCGCCCGCCACCAGCCGGTTGAGCAGGCGCGCCTCGGGCGAGTCCCCCGACATCGCCAGGCGGGGGGAGCCGTCGGCCTCGGGCGCGGTGAACCAGGCGCGCACCACGCCGTCGCGGGTCGACCACTCGGCGTTCGCCTCGGAGATCACCGCGTCGCCGTCCGCGATCGCCGAGGGGATGGCGGGCTTCGGCGGATCGGCGGGCGGGGGCGCCGGCTCGTCCATCGCGGCGAGGGCGGCCTGGAAGCCGGGACGGTCCTGCATGGGGGCGAAGAGGGGCGAGCGCGTCACCGCCTGCGCGTCGCGGTATCCCGCCTCGGCCGCGGCGGCGAGCTGCGCCTCGGCCGCGTCGTACTCCCCGCGTCGCGCCAGGATCTCGGCCAGCGCCAGGCGCAGCGCCTCCATCCGCGGCCAGCGCGCGATCAGGCGACGCAGCGCGGCCTCGCCTTCGGCCGGCCGGCCCAGGCGGAAGGACTCGCTGACCTCGCGCGCCTCGCGCTGGAATTCGGTGCGGCGGAAGATCGGGACCTCGGCCGGAGCGCGGGCGACGCCCGGCGGGGGCGGCGTCAGGGCGGGCTTGCCGCCGGCGCCGGCCGCATCCTCCGCCTGCTCGAGCCACGCGTCCCAGGGCGCCACCGCCGCGCCCACGCCCAGCGCGACCAGCGCCACGGCCACCGCGCCCGCGATCCACTTCGCCCGGCGCCCGGACGGGGCCGGCGCCGCGGGATCGCGGTCGGTTCGGGCGTCGGCTGAAGCGCCCAGAAAATCAGTCCAGTTTCGGCGACCGGTCACGCGGCGGCTCCAGGATCGGCGGCGCGGAGGGGGACGATGGACCCGGCCGCGCGCCGCCGCAACCGGCTGCGGCGTCGCGCCTTTCCTCGCCCGCCCCGCGCCCCGGTCGCCCTACGCCAGCGACAGCGGATCGAAGTCGCGCGGGGTCGCGTCGAGGCGGAACACGAAGCCGCCCGCCACCTCCGGGAACAGTCGGCGCACCAGCGGATCGTGCCCCGGGATCACCAGCCCCGGCGTGGAGGCGAGCGCGCGGATCCGCGCATAGCCGTCCAGCGTCTCGGCCACGTCCACCACGATGGGGAAGGGACGCCCGGTCAGGTAGTTGGCGTAGTAGTGGGAGGCGTCGGAGGCCAGGCACAGCCACCCCTCCCGCGTGCGCACCCGCACCGCCTGCAGGCCCAGCGAGTGCCCCCCGATCCGGTGCACCGTCACCCCCGGCGCGACCTCGGCGTCGCCGTCGTGGAAGATCACCCGGCCTGCGTAGACCTTGCGCACCATCTCGCAGACATGGTCGACCGAGAAGGTGTGGCGCAGCTGCGGGTGGCACATGCAGGGCCCGGTGGCGAAGGCCATCTCCGCGGCCTGCAGGTGGAAGGTCGCCGCCGGATAGCGGGGCAGGCCGCCGGCGTGGTCGTAGTGCAGGTGGGTGATGATGACGGTGTCCACCGTCTCGGGCGCGATGCCCAGCGGGGCCAGCGCCTCATGCGGCTCGCGGTCGATCTCGCGGCCGCGGCGGGCGCCCTCCTCCCGCTCGAAGCCGGTGTCGACCAGGATCGTCCGGTCGCCCGAGCGCAGCACCCAGGTGAAATAGTCCAGCGGCATCGGCCCGTCATGCGGGTCGCCGCCCAGGAAATTGTCGGCGCGCCGCCGGGTGGCGACCTCGCCGTATTTCAGCGCGTAGACCTCCCAGGTCCCGTCCATGCCCGTCTCCTCCCATGCGTCTTGTTTGGGGGAGACAGTGGCCGCAGCGCGCGCGGATGAAAAGCGCGAAGGGGCGCGGCGCGCGCCCCTCCGCGACGTCGGCTCAGCGCACCGGCGGCTTGCGGTCCGCCCAGGGGCGCGCCCGCTCGAGGTCGGCGCACAGCGACATCAGCATCGCATCCTCGCCGAAGGCCGAGGCGAGCTGCACCCCGATCGGCAGCCCGGCCTCGTTCCAGAACAGCGGCGCCGAGGCCGCCGGCTGGCCCGAGACGTTGAAGGCCGCGGTGTAGGGCGAGTAATCCGCCACGCCCCCAGGCCCGAAGCGGAAGGTGTCGAAGTCGCCATGGGCATGGGTGAAGCGCCCGCACTCCGCCGGCGGCTCGGCCAGCGTGGGGGTCAGCAGCACGTCCATGCCGGCGAGGTAGGTCGCGAAGGCGCGCCCGAAGGCGTGCAGCGTCTCGATGCACTCCAGGTAGTCGGCGCCCGAGATCTCCTCGGCCACGCGCTTGGCGTCCATCGCCAGCGGCTCGACCTCGCCGGGCTGGATGGGGCGGCCGCGGGCGCGCTCGACCGCCCGCAGGGTGCGCGCCGTGCCGGCGGCGATCATCCGCGCGGTCGCCTGGAGCATCCCGTCGACGTCGGCCTGGGGCAGGGCGGCCTCGAACACCTCGTGGCCCATCTCGGTCAGCAGGGCGGCGGCGTCCTCGGCCGCGGCCTTCGCGTCGGGATGGATCTCGGCGCCCTTGAAGGTGGTGGTCAGCATCCCGATGCGCAGCTTGCCCGGCGCCCGGTCGGCGGCCTGCAGATAGCTCTCGGCCATCGGCGGCGCCCAGTAGGGATCGCCCGGCATCGGCCCCGAGACCACGTCCATCAGCCCCGCGTTGTCGCGCACCGAGCGGGTCACGAAGCCCGAGGACGACAGGCCCCCCCAGCCCTCGCCCACCGTCGGCCCCTGGCTGATCCGCGCCCGCGTCGGCTTGAACCCGAAGAGCCCGCAGGAGGTCGCCGGAATGCGGGTCGAGCCCGCCCCGTCCGAGGCGTGGGCCGCCGGCAGGATCCGCGCGGCCACCGCCGCCCCCGACCCGCCCGAGGAGCCGCCCGAGGTCCGCTCCAGGTTCCACGGGTTGCGGGTGGGGCCGCCGTAGACCGCCGACTCGGTCGCCGGCCCGCAGCCGAACTCCGGCGAGGTGGTCCGCCCGAAGGTCACCAGGCCCGCGTCGCGAAGCTTGGCGTAGAAGTAGGAGTCGACCGTGGGCATCGTCGCCTCGAACAGCTTCGAGCCGGAGGAGACCGGGAAGCCCACCGCACCCGCGCCCAGGTCCTTGAGCAGGAACGGCACGCCGCGGAACGGACCCTCGGGCAGGCCCGCCTCGATCAGCTCGCGCGCCTTTTCGGGGACCAGGTTGGTCAGGGCGTTGATCTGCGGATCGACCCGCTCGGCCCGCGTCAGCGCCTCGTCCAGCAGCTCGCCGGGCGTCACCTCGCCCTTGGCGACCAGGCCGGCGAGGGCGGTGGCGTCGAGATCTTCATAGGCGTCGGAGATGGACATGCGCGGGGGCTCCTGTCGGAATGGATCCCGCCCACCATGGCCCCAGACGGGGCTGCTGAAAACCCCGCAACACGATCGTATCGGCGTGCGATTGCGTCAGCGGAGGCGCGCGCCCCGGCCCTCAGTCCGCGTGGCAGGCCGAGGCCTCGACCACCCGCCCGTCGGGTCCCCGCCGCAGCGTCTCCAGCGCCTCCACCCCGCGGTGGTTGCGGTAGGCGATGGCGATCATCCCGTGGCCCGCGTAGACCTGCGTCACCTCGAACCGCAGCTCCGGCTGGCGGGCGAGGGCGGCGGCCCAGTAGGCGCGCAGCGCCTCGATCCCGCGCACCTCGCCCGCGCCCACCAGCGCCGCCGCCTTGCGGGAGCGGAAGACGACGTCGGGCGCGTAGTGGGCCAGGATCCGCTCCAGGTCGTGGCTGTTCCAGTCGGCCTGCCAGCCGTCGGCGAAGGCGCGGGCCCCCGCCAGGGTCATCGGCTCGCTCATGTCTCGGGGTCCGGCGCGGAGAGGTTGCGGAAGATCGAGGCCGCCGTCGGCTCCCACGCGTCGGGACGGTCGGGGTCGGGCGCCAGCACCTTGCCGGTGCGCGCCGATTCCTCCACCGCCAGCGCCGCGGCCAGCGTGCGCAGCGCGTCCGGCCCGCTGACCAGCGGCTCGACCTCGCCGCGCGCGACCTGCGCGAAGTGGTCGAGCTGGGCGGCCCGCGCGTCCAGCATCGGGCTGGGCAGGGACAGGCGCATCGGCGGCCGGGTCCAGTCGCCTTTGCCGGCCCCGCCATGGCGCCAGTAGGTCAGCGAGGGCAGGGACATCGAGCCTTCCGAGCCCACCAGCCGCAGGCAATCCTCGCCGCTGCGCGCGATCTCGTCGTCGTCGCCGGTCCCGGCCTCCCAGCCCCAGGGCGAGAGGCCGACCGAGCTCATCAGCGCCGTCGCCAGCGCCCCGGAGCTGAAATGCAGCAGCGCCCCGGCCGAGTCCGTCTCCGACGACTGCGGCGTGGCGCGCGAGGCGATGGCCGAGACCGAGGCGATCTCCCCCATCAGCCAGCGCAGCAGGTCCACGTCGTTGGCGAGCTGCGTCAGCGCCGCGCCGGCCCCCGAGCGCACCTTCCACGCGAAGCTCCGCTCGTCGTCGGGCCGGCGCAGCAGCCACACCGCGTCGGCCGCGACCAGCCGGCCCAGCAGCCCGCCCTGGGCCGCCTCCCGCGCCGCGGCGACGGCGGGGTGGTGGCGGCGGTGGTGGCCCACCAGCAGCGGCGCGCCGGCCCTGTCGAAGGCGTCGAGGATGCGCCGCCCGTCGCGCAGCGACACGGCCAGCGTGCGGTCGGTCAGCGTGGCCCAGCCCCGCGCGGCGGCCTCCTCGGCGGCGGGGGCGCGGCTGGTGGCGGGCTGGGCGATGACGGCGGCGACGACGCCCGCCGGCGCGTCCTCGACGTCTCCGGCGGTGGGGAAGCCCATCTCCTCGGCCCGCTCGCGCGCGCTGTCGGCGGGGTCGACCACCGCCTTCAGCTCCAGCGCCGCGCAGTCCGCGATCAGTCTCGCCTGCCTCAGTCCGTCGCGTCCGGCGCCAAGCACCACGACGGGAACGGGCGCGCTCATGCGATGCGCCGCCGCCGGCGCGGAGCGGCGGAGGACGGCGTCGGCTGCGTGGGGCGTGGCGTTAACGTCGACATGAACGAAGTCTATATGCGCAGGCGTTCCGCGCCGCAAAGGTGTCTCGTCGGTTTGACGCTACGTTTCCTGACGCAATCTGCGGTGGAGCGGTCGCGCGAAGTCAATCGCCCAGCGGCGCAGTCGCCATGGTGGACACGGTTGACGCGCCGGTCAAGCCGGCGTCGCCTGATGAGGATCGAACGGACGACCTTGGCCAAGCCTAGACGAATCGTCTCCCGTCGCCCCCCCGTCATGGCGAAGGCCCGCCGGGCGGACCGGCGGGCCTTCGCGCATCGGGTCGGGCGTCGGGCTCAGGCGGCTTCGCTGCGCCGGTCCTCGTCCGCCTCGTCGGCGTCCTCGGCCTTGGTCGGGCCGCGGCCCAGGATCCGCTCCAGGTTCACTTCGCGCAGCATGAAGGCGGGGACGTGGTCGCCCATGCCCACCACCGGCCCGCCGCGACGGCGGCCGCCGCGGTCGGCGTTGCGGTCGTTGTTCCCGCGATCGGCGTTGCGGTCGTTGCTGCCGCGCTCGTTGCGGTCCTCGCGCTCGCGGCGGGCGGGGCGCTCCTCGCGCTCCTCCCGGGCGACGGGGGCGCTGTCGCGCGGGTCCTCGACGGGGGCCGCGTCGCGCGGATCCTCGGAGGCGGCCTTGCGGCGGCGCGGGGCGCGGCGACGCTCCTTCGGCGCCTCCTCGGCGGGGGCCTCCGGCGCGGCGGCCTCGGCCTCGATCGTCTCGACCGGCGTCTCGGCGGCCGCGTCGGCGGGGGCCTCGACCGTCTCGGCCTCGTCCTTCTTGCGCCCGCGGGCGGTGCGGGTGCGGCGGCGGGTGGCGCGCGCGTCCGACCGCTCGGCGGCCTCGGGCGAGGTCGCGGCGGCCTTGGACGAGCTCTTCTCGGAGCTCTTCTCGGAGGCGGTCTCGGCCGCCTCGGGCTCGGCTTCGGCCGCGAGCGGGGACTCGAGGCGCGGAACCTCCTTGCCCAGCAGCTCCTCGATCTTGGCCAGGTGCTTCTCCTCGTGGGGGAAGCAGATCGACATCGCCTTGCCCTTGCGCCCCGCGCGGCCGGTGCGGCCGATGCGATGCACGTAATCCTCGGAGTGGATCGGCACGTCGAAGTTGATCACGTGGCTGACCGAGGGGATGTCGAGCCCGCGCGCCGCCACGTCGGACGCCACCAGGATCGAGATGTCGCCCGAACGGAACCCGTCCAGCGTGCGGGTGCGCACCGACTGGTCGAGGTCGCCATGCAGGGCGCCCACGTTGAAGTCATGCTTCTTCAGCGACTTGTAGACGACGTCCACGTCCCGCTTGCGGTTGCAGAAGACGATGGCGTTGGTCAGGCTGTCGCCCTCGCTGCGCAGCAGGCGGCGCAGAATCTCGCGCTTGTCGCCTTCCGAGCGGTCCTTGCGGGCGGGCTTGTGACGGATCACGCCCTGCTCGATCGTCTCGGCCGCGGTGGCCTGGCGCGCGACCTCGACCCGCTTGGGATTGTGCAGGAAGGTCTCGGTCAGGCGGGTGATCTCGGCGGGCATGGTGGCCGAGAAGAACAGCGTCTGCTTGGTGAAGGGCAGCAGGCCGAAGATCCGCTCGAGGTCCGGGATGAAGCCCATGTCGAGCATCCGGTCGGCCTCGTCGACCACCATCACCTGCACGCCGGTCAGCATCAGCTTGCCGCGCTCGAAATGGTCGAGCAGGCGGCCGGGCGTGGCGATCAGCACGTCGACGCCGCGGTCGATCAGCTTGTCCTGGTCCTTGAAGCTCACGCCGCCGATCAGCAGCGCCATGGTCAGCTTGTGATACTTGCCGTAGGTCTCGAAGTTCTCGGCCACCTGGGCCGCGAGCTCGCGCGTCGGGCACAGGATCAGCGAGCGCGGCATGCGCGCCTTGGCCCGGCCCTGCGCCAGGATCGAGATCATCGGCAGGGTGAACGAGGCGGTCTTGCCCGTGCCGGTCTGGGCGATGCCCAGCACGTCGCGCCCCATCAGGGCGTGCGGGATCGCCTGCTCCTGGATCGGGGTGGGCGTCTCGTAGCCGGCCTCTTCGACGGCCTGCAGAACCTTGGGGTCGAGATCGAGATCAGAGAATTTCATAAGGGTCCTTCGCGGAGTGGATATTTCGGTCACGTAAGTGGACCGCTATTCTCCGCGCGGTCCCGTCGTCGCGCGCCCGGACGGCGCGTCTGGCGGCCTATTTGCGCACATGGGCGCGAAAGTCAATGAAAACGGGCGGCGAAGGGCGCGCGCGACCCGAATTTCGGGCGCGCGGCCGTCCATGATGGCCGTCGCGAGACCCGGTTCGACGCCGGGGCGTTCGAATGCAGGGCGCATCGCATCGGGCGTCGCTGCGGGGGACGCGCGCAAGGGCGGCGCCCGGCGGCCGGGGCGAAGAAATGTCATGCGGACCAAGGCCCTGACCACCGCGCCGACCGCCGCGCCGCCGGCGGCAAGGCTGGCGCGGCTTCCCGCGGCGTCTGACGCGTGGGCGGCCTCGCTCGCCCTCGCCGCACGCATGCGGCCGCGCTGAATGGCGTGGCGCGTGGGACTTCTCCGCGCAGCCGGCCCGTCATCAAGTCTTGGCCCAATGCGATGTTCACAGCGGATGATCTCGGCGGCGCTGCTACGCCAACCGATGAAGAGCATCATCATGATCATTTCATGTGGCCCCATTGTCGCGGCCGCGATATCGGCGGGCGTGGCGACGCCCTCTCTGGCGACCCAGATCGCCAATGACCGCTTCGACGGCTCGACCACGAGCGGAGCGCTCCTGCGGCGGGACGTGGCCACGGCGGAGTCCCTCGCCGTCTTTCGCCTCGCTGCGCGTTTCATCTGCGCGCAGCGTCGAAGACGGTGGCTGCGAGGATGGCAGGCGACCCGCAGGGCCTCAGGCTCTCAAGCCGAAGAGAAGCTCGCACCCCACGCGGACCTTCGCGGACTCATCGCGGGGCGCCGCCCAAAATGAAGCGAACAGATCGTCGCCATCCAGGGTGGGACCGCGCTTCTCCACAAAGAAATGCCATCCGACGTCGCGCGCTGCATTTACCGCTTCTTAACCCTGCGCGGCCGTACTGGCCGCAGTGATTTCGGTTTTCGCGAAATCGGTCGAACTGGAAGCGCACCATGGCGATCAACCGTGCATTCGTCGGCATGTCCGGCACGATGAGGTCTCTGGAAGACCTGGCTCCGATCGGGGAGCCCTACCGGATGGGAAGATGGCATCCCGACGTCTTCAGCCGACATGGCTATGTCCATGAGGCGGGGGCGACGGCGAAGCTGGCGTTGCTCGGAGGGCGCGAGGGACCGACGTTCGTGATCTTGTGCCGCGCGCGGTCAGGGTCGACGCTGCTCGTGCGGCTTCTCGAGCAGGTGGCGGATATCCACTGCCGGGGCGAGGCGCTGCATTTCGGCGTCCTGTCGCCGCGGCGGCACCTGGCGCGGCTCGCGGCGCTGCGCAAGGCCCCGGTGCATGGCTGCAAGCTGCTGTCCTACCAGCTGATCGAGGTGCAGCGGATACGGTCGATCGCCGGTTTCCTGCGAGGTCTGGCGGACGATGGCTGCCGCATCCTGCATCTGACGCGCGAGACCCTTCCTCAGGCCCTGTCGCTTTCCATCGCCCAGCAAACCAATCGATACGTCGCTCGCCCGGGGGAGCGGCCGGCGTCGGGCGTCGTCACGCTCGACCCCGCGCTGTTCGTCGCCCAGGCGCGGTTGCAGCTCGCTTTGCTGGAGGTCGAGCGCGCCGCGCTGCGCGGGATCGAGCACATGGCCGTCTCGTATGAGCAGGACCTGATGGCGTCCACGCGCCACCAGTCGACGGTCGACCGGATCTGCCGCTATCTGGGCGCCGAGCCGAACGCGGTCGTTTCAAAGTCGAGCAAGCTGTTGCCCACGCGGTTCGAAGAGGTCGTCGCCAACGCCGGCGAGATCCGGTCCGCGCTGGAGCGTGCAGGTCTCGCCTCGCTCTTCGAGGAGGCGGCGTCGCTTGCGCCGACGCCGTCTTCGGATCCGCGAACGTACGCCGGCGCCGACCCGCTTCCGATGGCCGCCGAGTAGTCGGCCTGCCGGCGCCTCAGGTCAGCATTTCCTTGGTCGCCGACAGCTTCACCTCGGGGTGGTCCCGGGCGATGCGGTCGAGGTCCCATTGCAGGCGGATCATGTAGACCGGGTCGCCGTCCGAATCCTCGGCCATGTGGCCCTTGTTGCCCTTCATGAAGGCCTCGACGGCCTCCCTGGGGCCCGAGACCCAGCGCGCGCCGGTGAACTGGGTGGGCTCGAAGCGCACGGGCAGGCCGTATTCCTGCTCGATCCGGCTGGCGAGCACCTCGAACTGGAGCTGCCCGACCACGCCCACGATGTGGCCCGAGCCGATCTGCGGCTTGAACACCTTGGCCGCTCCCTCCTCGGCGAACTGGGTCAGCGCCTTGTCGAGGTGCTTGGCCTTCATCGGATCGCCCGCGCGGCAGGTCTGCAGCAGCTCCGGCGCGAAGGCGGGGATGCCGGTGAAGCGCAGGTTCTCGCCCTCGGTCAGCGCGTCGCCGATGCGCAGCTGGCCGTGGTTGGGGATGCCGATGATGTCGCCCGCCCAGGCGTCGTCCAGGACCTCGCGCTCCGAGGCCAGGAACATCACCGGGTTCGAGATCGCCATGGGTTTCCCGGACCTTACGTGGTTGAGCTTCATGCCGCGCTTGAAGTGGCCCGAGCACAGGCGCAGGAACGCCACGCGGTCGCGGTGCTTGGGGTCCATGTTCGCCTGAACCTTGAAGACGAATCCGGAAACCTTTGATTCTTCTGGAGAAACCTGCCGCGGTTCGGCCGGGCGCGGCTGCGGAGGCGGTGCGTGGTCGGCGAGCCCCTGGATCAGCTCCTGCACGCCGAAGGAGTTCAGCGCCGAGCCGAACCAGATCGGGGTCATGTGCCCCTCGCGGAACGCCTGGCCGTCGAAGGCGGGCAGCAGGCCGCGGGCCATCTCGACCTCCTCGGCCAGCGTCTCGGCCTGCTCGGCGCTCATGTGCTCGGCGAGCTTCGGGTCGGAAAGTCCTGCGATCTCGACGTTTTTCGCGCGCACGTTGCGGTCGGCGCGGTCCATCACGTTCAGCCGGTCGCGCAGCAGGTCGTAGGCGCCGACGAAGTCGCGGCCCTGGCCGACGGGCCATGAGGCTGGGGCCACGTCGATCGCCAGCATCTCCTGGATCTCGTCGATGATCTCGAACGTGTCCCGGCTCTCGCGGTCCATCTTGTTGCAGAAGGTCAGGATCGGCATGTCGCGTAGCCGGCAGACCTCGAACAGCTTGCGGGTCTGGCTCTCGACGCCCTTGGCGCCGTCGATGACCATGATCGCGGCGTCCACCGCGGTCAGCACCCGGTAGGTGTCCTCGGAGAAGTCGTCGTGGCCGGGCGTGTCGACCAGGTTGAACCAGGTCCCGTTCCACTCGAACGACATGGCGGAGGCGGAGACCGAGATCCCGCGCTCCTGCTCCATCTTCATGAAGTCCGAGCGGGTGCGCCGGGCCTCGCCCTTGGCGCGCACCTGTCCCGCCATCTGGATCGCGCCTCCGTAAAGGAGGAACTTCTCCGTCAGCGTGGTCTTGCCCGCATCGGGATGCGAGATGATCGCGAAGGTGCGACGGCGCGCGATCTCGGGCGGAAGCTGGGGGGCGTTCGACAGGTCCTGCATGGCGGGCGATATACGGGCGGGCGCGCTCCCGCGCAACGGGGCGCCGTGCGCCCGCCCGACGCCTTCGGCCCTCCGCCTCAGCCCCCCGCCTGCACTTCCAGCCGACGGGCGAGCGTGGGCGTCTCGTCCGAGCGGCAGCGCGGCACCAGCCCGTAGACGGCCATCACCAGGCAGAACAGCGCGAAGGCGATCAGCCCCACGGCCACCGCCAGCAGCAGCGCCTGGCCGAAGGCCGCGGTGCGCAGCGCCGCCAGCGCCTGGCCCAGCCCCCCCGCCTTGTCGGGATCGTAGGTCCAGGCGGCCCAGCCCAGCAGCAGCCCGATCACGCCCACCACCACGCCCTGCGCCATCACCCCGTAGCGCAGCACGATGTCGAGCTTTCGGGTTAGCGGCGTGCCGTGCAGCTTGCAGCGATAGTTGCCCGAGACGCCCTTGTGGACGTAGTAGCCGCCGGCCCCGATCACCACGAGCCCGATGGCCGCCACCGCCCACACGCCGTAGGGCTGGTGCATCAGCCACTCGGTCGCCGTGCGCGCGCTCCCGCCGTCCTCGCCGCCGCCGCCGATCCGCAGGCCCAGCAGCAGCGACCCGGCGTAGAGCCCGAGCCCGAGGTGGATCACCCCCGAGGCCACCAGCCCCAGCCGCGCCACCGCCCCTTTCGCGCCGCCCCCGTGGGCGTCGAGGTCCAGCGCCGCGGCGGCCAGCCGGAAGATCCCGTAGCAGGCGAGCCCGCCCGCGATCACCGCCAGCGCGGCCAGCCCCCAGGGGGAGTTCCGAAGCTGGCGCAGGGCGTCGGTGGTGCCGTCGGCCTGCGAGTTGTGCAGCGCCGCCGACACCGCGAGGGCGCCGGTCACGGCGTAGGTCAGTCCGCGGCCGACGAAGCCGATGCGCATCGCCGGTACCGCCCATCCGGGGGCGTCGCTCATGGTCTGGTCTCCCGCTCTCCATTCCGTGAGCCCTGTCTCGGCGCGCGCGGCGCCGGGACAGGGGCGGATTCAGGGCGGGAGAGAGATGGTCGCGCGCGGCCCACGGGGCCTCGGCCCGCGCGGTCGCGGGCGCTCAGCGGTAGCCCGAGCGGGCGCGCGGGCTCAGCGGCGACCCGCGCGGGCGCGTCGGATCAGCGGCGCACCAGCAGCAGGTCGCAGGGCGGATCGCGCAGCAGGTCGGCGGCGAAGCGGCCGAGCAGGGTGGGCGACAGGCCCCCGCGCCCGTGGGCGCCGACCGCGACCACCTGGGGCTTCAGCTCCTCCATCATCCGGGCGAAGACGACCGTCACGCCGCCCTCCTCCAGCCGCGGGGCGCCGATCGTTTCGTCGAGCTTCGTGGCCGCCATCCAGCCCTCGAGATCCGCCTTCGCCAGGCTCATGAACGGCGCGCCCAGCGCGTTGTGCTCCCCGCCCGCGGTCAGGCCGGCGTAGGGGATGTGGACCGCGTGGAACCCGGTCACCTTCGCCCCGGGCGCCATCGCCTTGGCCGTGCGGGCCGCGGCGGCGGAGGCGGGCGACAGGTCCAGCCCGGTCAGGATCGAGGTGTAGGGCGTCTCGGCGGCGATCGAGACCAGCAGCACCGGGCGCAGGCTGGTGCGGGCCAGGCGTTCCGCCGTGGTGCCGCCGAAGACGTCCAGCAGCCAGCGCGCCCGCGGGATGCCGGTCACCACCAGGTCGGCCTCCGCCGCCTCGGCCGCCTCCAGGATCGCGGGCACGGCGTCGCCGGCCAGCACCTCGACCGACCATTCGATCCCTTGCGCGCCGGGCAGGGCGGCGCAGAACCGCTCGATCTCCTCGCGCGCCTCCTGGCTGCGGCGGGCGGCGATGCCCTCGGGCAGGTCGTCGTCGACCACATGCACCAGCCGGACGGCAGCGCCATGCGCTCCGGCCAGGGCGAAGGCGCGACGCACCGCGCGCTCCGAGCGCAGCGACAGGTCGGTGGCGGCGAGAATGGTTTTCATGGCGCTCTCCCTCTGAAGTCGCTGCATATTTAGGCGCCCCGCCGCCCCATGATAAGCGCCCGCCCCGCGCCATCGCCTGCGCCGCCTTGTCCCGGCGCCGCGGCGGGCCTAGGGTTCGCGCGCCCCCCGCCCGGGCCGCGACGGCGCGATGCGCCGCGCGGCGGCGCGGACAACCCCGCGCGCGACCCGAACCGCGCGCCTCGAACCAAGAGGGAGGAACCCCATGGACCTCGGCATCCGCGGCAAGACCGCCATCGTCTGCGCAAGCTCCAAAGGTCTCGGCAAGGGCTGCGCCCAGGCGCTGGCCGAGGCCGGCGTGAACCTCGTCCTGAACGCCCGCGGCGCCGAGGCGCTGGAGGCGACCGCGACCGAGATCCGCTCCGCCCACCAGGTGCAGGTGGCGACGGTGGCGGGCGACATCACCTCGGACGAGGGGCAGGCCGCGGTGCTGGCGGCGGCGCGCGAGATGGGCGGCGGGGTCGTGGACATCCTGGTCAACAACGCCGGCGGCCCGCCCCCGGGCATGTGGTCGGACTGGGAGAAGGACGACTGGCTGAAGGCCCTGAACTCCAACATGCTGACCCCCATCGCCCTGATCAAGGCGGTCCTGCCCGGCATGATCGAGAAGAAATGGGGCCGGATCGTCAACATCACCTCGCAGTCGGTGAAGTCGCCGATCCCGGTGCTGGGCCTGTCGAACGCCGCTCGCGCGGGCCTGACCGGCTACGTCGCCGGCACCTCGCGCCAGGTGGCCCAGCACGGCGTGGTGATGAACAACCTGCTGCCGGGCGCCCACGACACCGACCGCATCAAGTCGCTGAACGCGGCCGAGGTCGAGAAGCGCGGCATCACCATGGACGAGGCGATGGCCGAGCGCGCCTCCGCCATCCCCACCAAGCGCATCGGCACGCCGGCGGAGTTCGGCGCCACCTGCGCCTTCCTGTGCTCCCAGCACGTGGGCTTCATGATCGGCCAGAACGTCCTGCTCGACGGGGGCATCGGCAACACCACGATGTGAGGGGCGCGCGGGCGCACGGCGATGAGCGGGCCGTCATGAGCGGTCTGGGCGAGGTTCCGCCCGTCCTTCGGCCCGGCCGGGTCGAGGACGCGGTCGCCTGCGCCCGGATCGAGGCGGCCTGCGCCCTGCAGTTCGCCGACAGTCCCCAGCCCTGGGTGGCGGCGCGCACGCCGCCGCCGCCCGCCGAGCACGCGCAGGCCGCCGCCCTGCGCCGGCTGGAGGTGGCGGAGCTCTTCGACCAGGTCGTGGGCTTCGCCATCCTCGAGCCCGACGCGGCGAGCGGCACGCTCCACCTCGCCGAGCTCGACGTCGCGCCGCGATTCCAGCGCCGGGGTCTCGCCCGCGCGCTGATCGAGCGGGCGATGCTCCGCACGGCGGAGCGGGGGCTCGCCGCCCTGACCCTCACCACCTTCCGCAACGTGGCCTGGAACGCGCCCCTCTACGAACGCCTGGGCTTCGCCGCTCTGCCGCCCGAGGCCTGGACCGAGCCCTGCCGGCGCGATTCCGCGGGTCTCGCCGCCCGCGGCCTGCCCACCGTGGACCGGGTGGCGATGATCCGCCGGCTCTGAGCGCGCCGCGTCCGCCCGTCCCCATCTCCCCGTGCGTCCCGCCGCCGCTTGCCACGGCGCGGCGCGGTTGCTATCCGCCGAACCTGAGAAAAACGCTCGGGAAGCGCGTGCGCGCCCCGCCCCCATCCGCCGCCGCAGGAGGCCTTTTGACGGACGTCCCCCCTCGCCTGGCCCTCGACGGTCTGCGCCAGGTCTACGAGGGCGCGGCGGTGGTGGACGACGTCTCGCTCGAGGTCGCGCCGGGGGAGATCCTGTGCCTGCTGGGTCCCTCGGGCTGCGGCAAGTCGACCACCCTGCGCATCGCGGCGGGGGTCGAGCGGCAGGACGCGGGCGCGGTCGCCATCGACGGCGACGTCGTCTCCGACGCCCGCCGCCACCGCCCGCCCGAGGCGCGCAACGTGGGCCTCGTCTTCCAGGACTTCGCGCTGTTCCCCCACCTGCGGGTCGCCGAGAACATCGCCTTCGGCCTGAAGCGCGCCCAGCGCGCCGCCGATCCCGGCCGGGTCGAGGAGCTGCTGCGCCAGGTCGGCCTCGCGGGCTACGGCCCCAAGTATCCCCACCAGCTCTCGGGCGGGGAGCAGCAGCGCGTGGCGCTGGCCCGCGCGCTCGCGCCCAGCCCCCGCGTGATGCTGATGGACGAGCCCTTCTCGGGCCTCGACAAGCGCCTGCGCGACGAGGTGCGCGACGAAGCGCTCTCGGTCCTCAAGGCCGAGGGGGCGGGCGTGCTGCTGGTGACGCACGAGCCCGAGGAGGCGATGCGCATGGCCGACCGCATCGCGCTGATGCGGGCGGGACGGATCGTGCAGATCGGCGCGCCCTACCACATCTACAACTATCCCGCCGATCGCCAGGCGGCGGCGTTCTTCTCGGACCTCAACGTGATCCGGGCCCGCGCCCGCCAGCGCCAGCTCGAGACGCCCTTCGGCCTGTTCCTGACCCCGGGGCTCGAGGACGGGCAGGAGGTGGACATCGTGATCCGCCCCCAGCACCTGAAGATCGACCCCGACGTGGGGCAGGGCGGCCCGCGCCCCTCGGCCGCCAACGGCGCCCCCGCCCGCGGGCGGGTGGAGCGGGCGCGCTTCATGGGCTCCGACAGCCTGATCGAGGTGCGCATGGAGCATGACGGCTCGGTCCTGCGCGCCACCGTCCCCGGCGCCTGGCTGCCCGAGCGCGGGGCCGGCCTGTGGCTGTCCCTGCGCCGCGACCGCTGCTTCGTCTTCCCCGCGGCCTGATCCCGTCCCGCGATGGGACGCTATCCGCCGGATAGCGCCCGCCTCGCCAACGGCTTGGCGCCGTCAGTCGGCGTTGTAGACCATGTCGGTGATCCGCCCGGTGCGGTCGTCGACCGTGCAGCGCCAGGTGCCCGCGTCGCGATGATCGCGCAGCCGCACCAGCGAGGTTCCGCCCGAGGGATCCGAGCTCAGGATCCGCACCGGCTTGTCCCCGGTCCGGGCCTTCACCCGCTGCCGGCAGACCCGCTCGGCCGCCTTGGGGGCGTCGCGCGCGCCCTCCTTCAGGTGGCCGGGGTGCTGGGGCTCGCAGGCCGCCAGCGTGAGGATCGCCGCTCCCGCGGCGCAGAGGGCGCCAAGACGCATGTTCTTCTCTCTCCCTGCTCGTGGCCGGGCCGCGTCCGGCGGCCCGACGTCGCACGCTCGACCGCCTCCGCTGAGCGGCCGATGAACGCACCCCGGCCCGTTCGCTGGGCAGGATGTCCCGCCGACGGCCGGAATCCCGCCCCCCGCGACCATTGACGCAGCACGCGTGGGGGCCGCGCAGGGCGATGGGGGCTTCAACCGGGCGTCAGTATCCAATACATGATGCGATGACCGTCCGCGCCAAGGCGCGCGGAAGCCAGACATGGGAGGCAGGGCCATGGCCCCGAGCATTTGGCAGATCCTGATCGTCGCCGTCCTCGTCGTGCTGCTCTTCGGGCGCGGCAAGATCTCCGGCGTGATGGGCGACGTCGCGAAGGGCATCAAGTCCTTCAAGAAGGGCATGCAGGACGACGACACGTCCACGACCTCGACCAAGCGGGTCGGCGAGCCCGGCGACGACGCCGTGGACGTGACCCCGACGGCCGAGAAGAAGGACGCCTGAGGCGCAACCCGCGACGGCGGAGGTCGCCTGAATGTTCGACATCGGCTGGTCGGAACTGCTGGTGATCGGCGCGCTCGCGCTGATCGTGGTGGGCCCGAAGGAGCTACCGGGAATGCTGCGCACCTGCGGCCAGTACGTGGCCAAGGCGCGGCGCATGGCGCGCGACTTCCAGCGCACCATGGAGGACGCGGCCGACGCCGCGGACCTCGGCGAGTTGAAGGACGTGCAGAAGTCGATGGGCGAGTGGAACCGCAAGGTCGGTCCCGGCGCGCCCAAGGCCTATGCGAAGGACTTCCTGAAGGGCGGCGACAAGACCGCTTCCGAGACCAAGCCCGAGGCGGGCTCGCTCGACGCCGCGGACGCGGCCGAGAACGCCGCCTGGGCCGCCGAGCAGGAAGCCGCGCGCAAGGCCGAGGCGGAGGCTGCCGGACAGGCGGTCCCCGGCCCCTCGCCCTCCGCCGCCCCGACCCCGGCGCCCGGCACGCCCGCGTCCGATCCCGCAGCCGCGGCGGCCCCGCCGCCGGCCTCGAAATCCGCGTGAGCGCCGCCGCCCCGTCGGGGCGGCGGCGGCACGCCGGGCCCCGGGGTCTCCCCGGCCCCCGAACGCTGGGTGAGACCCGATGACGACCCATATCGACGAGGACGAGATCGAAGCCTCGCGCGCGCCCCTGATCGAGCATCTGACCGAGCTGCGCAGCCGGCTGATCTGGTCGCTGTGGGGCTTCGCGGCGACGACGATCTTCTGCTTCATCTTCGCGCGCCAGATCTTCGACATCCTCACCGGCCCGCTGCGCGGCGCGCTGCTGGACCGGGGGATGGAGCCGCGGCTGATCTACACCGCCCTGCAGGAGAAGTTCTTCACCGACCTTCGCCTCGCGGTCTTCGGCGGCTTCTTCCTGGCCTTCCCGATCATCGCCACCCAGGTCTGGAAGTTCGTCGCCCCGGGCCTCTACAAGAACGAGCGTGGCGCGTTCTGGCCGTTCCTCGTGGCCACGCCGATCCTGTTCTTCACCGGCGCGTGCCTCGTCTACTTCTTCGTCGCGCCGATGGCCTTCGGCTTCTTCCTCGACTACGGCACCACCGGCGACGGCGACGGCCTGGCCACGTCCACGGAGTTCCTCGGCAAGGTCCGGGACTACCTGGACATCATGATGACCTTCATCCTGGCCTTCGGCATCTGCTTCCAGCTGCCGGTGCTGCTGACCCTGCTGGGTCGCGCGGGCCTGGTCTCGGCCGACGGGCTGGCGCGCACGCGCAAGTACGCGATCGTCGCCATCGCCGCCGCCGCCGCCATCCTGACCCCGCCGGACCCGCTCAGCCAGCTGGGCCTGGGCATCCCGGTCTACGGCCTCTACGAGATCTCGATCCACCTCGTCCGCGCGGCCGAGCGCAAGCGCGCCCGCCAGGAGGAGGAGGACGAGGAGGATATGGACCTCACATGACCGGTTTCGCCCGCCCCCTGATCGCCAAGCCCGAGACGGAAGGCGAGGACCTGGTCACCCGCCTCGTCGCGGCGCTGGAGCGGATGAGCCCGCCGCCGCTGGCGACGCCGGACTTCACGCAGGCCGACGCCTACGTCTGGCACGCCTCGCCCGACCGGCTGGACCCGGTGCCGACGGTCAGCCGGGTGGACCTGGACCTGCTGGTGGGCATCGACCGCTCCCGCGACGTGCTGCTCGACAACACCCGGCGCTTCGCCGACGGGCTGCCGGCGAACAACGCGCTGCTGTGGGGCGCGCGGGGCATGGGCAAGTCGAGCCTGGTGAAGGCCGCCCATGCGCGGGTGAACGACGGGCGCGAAGTCCCTCTGGTCCTTGTGGAAATCCAGCGCGAGGATCTGCCGAGCATCGGCCGCCTGCTGACCCATCTGCGGGCCGCCGCCGACCGGCGCTTCCTGCTGTTCTGCGACGACCTCTCGTTCGACAAGGACGACGCGCATTACAAGAGCCTGAAGGCCGTGCTGGACGGGGGCGTCGAGGGGCGGCCGGCCAACGTGATCTTCTACGCCACCTCGAACCGCCGGCACCTGATGCCGCGCGACATGATCGAGAACGAGCGCTCCACCGCCATCAGCCCCTCCGAGGCGACGGAGGAGAAGGTGAGCCTCTCCGACCGCTTCGGCCTGTGGCTGGGCTTCCACGCCTGCGCGCAGGACCAGTATCTCGCGATGATCCGCGGCTACTGCGACGCCTTCGGCATCAAGATCGGCGACGAGGAGCTGCGCGCCGAGGCGATCGAGTGGCGCCAGACCCGCGGCTCGGTCTCCGGGCGCGTGGCCTGGCAGTTCGTCACCGACCTCGCCGGCCGCCGGGGCGTCGCCATCGGCTGACGCCGCCTGCGCGGCTGCGGCTGCGCCGGTCGGCGCGGTCTCCAGCCAGCTTTTTCCCTAGAAACTCAGCGAGCTGCGGCGGGGTCTTGAGACCCCGTCGCGCCGTTCGTCCGCGCTGAAAGCGCGAAGGCCGCCCGAAGGGCGGCCTTGCAGAGAAACCTCAGGTCTTCGCGGCAAGCCGCTGGACGCTCAGAAATAGGTCTCCGGATTCTCGGAGAAGGCGCCCTTGCGCACCTCGAAGTGGAGGGTGGCCGCGCCGGAGTCCGGCTGGCCCACCGCGCCGATCCGCTGGCCGGCGGCCACCGTCTCGCCCTTGGTCACCGAGATGTCTCCCAGGCGGCTGTAGACGGTCATCATCTCGTCCGTGTGGCGCACCAGCACGATGTTTCCCCACTCGCCCAGCGAGCGCGAGACCAGCGCCACCGTCCCGGCCGCCGCGGCCGACACCGCCTCGCCCGGCGTCGCCGCGAAGTCCACGCCGTCGTTGCGCTTGCCCGAGCCGGAGCGGTTGAACCCCGACACGATCCGCCCCGGCACCGGCCGCAGCAGCTTGCCGGGCGCGACGCTGGCCGTGGGCGCGGGCGCTGCGCGCTCGACGGAGGCGGGCTGCGGCGCGGCCTCGACGGGGGCCGAGATCGCCGGCGCGGCCGCGGGGGCGGCGGCGGGCGCCGGCGTCGGGGCCGGCGGCGGCGACTGGTACTGGCTCAGGTTCGGCGAGGGAAGGGGCCGGGCCTGCTGGGTGTCCGCCGGCAGCGGCGCGCCCGAGGAGGGCGGCGGCGTCGCCACGCCCTCGCCCCCCGGCGGGTAGAGCGGCGCGGCGGTCGAGCCCGCGGCCGAGCCCGCCGCCGGGATCACCAGCACCTGGCCCGCCGTTACCCGGTAGTCGGGCCCCGACAGCGCGTTCCACGAGATCAGCGATTCCGGCGTCACCCCGTACTGGCGCGCGATGGAATAGATCGTCTCGCCGTCGGCCACGTCGTGATAGCCCACGTCCGAGCCGCCGCCGCCCGATCCCGCGCCTGTCCCCAGCCGGGGCGAGCCCGAGGAGACGTCGGCCGGCGCGTTCGAGCGCTGCAGCGCCCCCTCGACCATCGAGGGCGACCAGCCGCCCGCGGCCGTGGTCGTCTCGACCGACGCGGCGGAGGCCGAGGTCACCGCCGCCGCCGGCGCGGGGCCGCTCGGGGCGGAGGGGGCCGCGGACAGCGCCTGCGGCGCCTCCGCCGCCGATCCGCCCGCCGAGGCATAGCCGCCCGCGCGCGGGGGCAGCACCAGCTCGTCGCCGGGCGAGGGGATGTAGCTGGTCGGCAGGCCGTTGTAGGCCGCGAGCTCGGCGGGCGAGACGCCCACGCGCAGCGCCATCGCCTGCACCGTGTCGCCCCGGCGCGCGACCACCGCGGAATAGTCCTGGTAGACGATCACGCCGCGCGAATCCGGGGTCGTGGGGTTGGCGGGCAAGGGCGCCGCCGTCGGCGCGGGGGCCGCGGGCGCGGGCGCCGCGGGGGCGGCCCGCTCCGCGCCGCCGCCCGACCCGTCGGAGCAGGCGGCCAGCGCCAGCGCCGAGGCGGCGATCAGCAGGGGGAAGGCCCGGGCGCGCCGGGCCTCGGCGCCGGAGCGGGCCTCGGTCTCGGGACGGGGGGCGGCGAAGAAGATCGACTGGGTCATGGCGTCTCTGCGCGTCGGAACTCGGGCGGCGCAAGGGCCGGGGGGCGGGGCCGGCGAGATCCGGCCCGACCGATGGGGTCGCGGCTCAGTCAACCACGTCCGCGGCCACGCCCTCAAGCAGCGGCACGAAGCGGACGGGCGACAGCTCGGAATATTGCAGGCCGTCGGGCGTCTTTTCGACCCGCAGAAGCTGCTGCACGTCGTCGGTCTGGCCCACGGGCAGGACCATCACCCCGCCTTCGCGAAGCTGGCCCAGCAGGATCGCGGGCACGTCCTCGGCCGCGGCGGTGACCATGATGCGGTCGAAGGGCGCCTGATCGGGCAGGCCCAGCGCGCCGTCCGCCGTCATGATCGAGACGTTGGAGAGGTGCAATTTGCGCTCGATCACCTCGCGGGCCTGGCGGGCGAGCGGGCGGTGCCGCTCCACCGAGTAGACCCGCCGCGCGAGCCGCGCCAGGATCGCCGCCTGGTAGCCCGAGCCGGTGCCGACCTCGAGCACCTTGCACCGCGGCGTCGCCCCCAGCGCCTGGGTCATCTGCCCGACCACAGAGGGCTGGGAGATGGTCTGCCCGCAGGCGATGGGCAGGGGGATGTCCTCCCACGCCCGGTCCTTGAAGGAGCGGTCGAGGAAGGCCGCCCGCGGCGTCTTCTCGATGGCGTCCAGCACGCGCTTGTCGGTCACGCCCTTGGAGCGCAGCGAGAAGATCAGCTGCATGACCTCCTCGGCCGTTCCCTCGCGTTCGCCCGCCGTCATGCGCGCCCCCTCATGCCTTCGGCTCTTCGTCCATCGTCGCCCGTGCGCCGCCTCGCGGCGGCGTCAGGCCGTGCGCCGCGCGCCGTCGCCCGACAGCGCCGCCTCGACCTCGGCCAGCCGGTCGTGGGCGGTCAGGTCGCAGCGCAGCGGCGTGACCGTGATCCAGCCCTCGGCCGTGCCGCGCGCGTCGGTGCCCTCGGCGGCCAGCTCGTTGCCGCGCGCATGCGCCAGCCAGAAGTAGGAGCGCCCGTTCGGCGCCACCGTCTCCTGCACCTTGAAGGCGCCGCCGGGCCGCCGGCCCTGGTTCGCGGCCCGGATCCCCTGGATCCGGTCGCCTGGCACGGGCGGGAAATTGATGTTGTAGAACAGGCCGTAATCGGCCTTCGGCTCCCACGGCATCTCAAGCACGCGGCGCACCGCGTCGGGGCCCGCGCGACGCGCCCCCTCGAACATGTCGTCGAGCTCGAGGTTGTCGGGCCCGTAGCCCTGGCTCAGCGCGATCGACGGCACGCGGGCCAGCGTACCCTCGATCGCCCCGCCCACGGTGCCGGAATAGACCACGTCCTCGGCTACGTTGTGCCCGCGGTTGACGCCCGACAGGATCAGGTCCGGCGGGCAGTCGGCCATGATGTGGCTCAGCGCCACGATCACGCAGTCGGCGGGCGAGCCGTCGACCGCGAAGCGCCGCGGCCCCAGCGGATTGATCCGCATCGGCTTGGTGTAGGAGATGCAATGGGCGACGCCCGACTGCTCGGATTCGGGCGCGACGGTCCACACCTCGCCCTTCGGCCCCGCCAGGGCCAGCGCGATGTCCTCCGCCGCGCGCAGTCCGGGCGCGGTGATGCCGTCGTCGTTCGTGATCAGAATTCGCATGGAGCCCCCGCTGCTCCGCCCTCCGCCTGTGGCGCGAAGGGTCCGAAGCGTTGACGCATGCCGCAGGATTACCCGCGCCCGGGTCCGAGGTCCAGCCGGGCGCGGGCCATGAGGCGTCCCGGGGGGGCGATTTTCGCCGCCCCCCCGTGGCTTGGCCCCCGCGGGGCGTCACTCGGCCGCGAGCGCGGCCGCCGCCACCCGGTGACGGGAGGGCTGCATGTGCAGGTCGCCGAAGGTGAACTCGCGATAGTCGCAGGTCAGCTCCTCGCCCGCGGGAATGTCGCGCAGCGCGATGCCCATGTCGGCGCCCTTGAAGTCGGTGTTGGGGGCGTCGGCGTGGTTCATGAACCGGCCCTCGTCCGCGTCCAGAAACAGGAACTCGGGGTGGTCGAGGTGGTCGTAGCCGTAACGCTCGAGGAACTCGCGCATTACCGGATCGGCGTCCGCGACCAGGGCGCGGGGCAGCTTCTGGTCGAAGCGGTCGTCGAAGCGCCAGATCACGTCGCCCTTGCGGATCGGCTCATGGCAGAACACCCCCAGGCCTTCGATGGACGAGGGGGCGAGATAGCAGCGGACCGTCATCATGGCCGCGATTTTCCGTGAGGCCGGGCCGCCCGTCCGGACGTTTTTTCATGAGGATGTCAGAGGGTTGCGGGATGAATTTCCAGCCCTCGGACGCTCCCCGCGCGGGGCGGCGCGCGGAATCGTCAATACGCCGATTCCGCGCCCGATCAAGCGATATTCGCGCAGGCGGTGCCGGACCCGCGCCCTCAGACCAGGGCGCCGTCCGGCCCGATCGCGGACTTGCCGCCCATCCAGGCCCGCAGGACCTCGGGGATGTCGATGCCGCCGTCCGCGCGCTGGTAGGTCTCGATCACCGCGATAAGCGCCCGGCCCACCGCGAGGCCCGAACCGTTGAGCGTATGCACGAACTCGGGTTTCGCCGTCGGTTCAGGACGATAGCGGGCGTTCATGCGACGGGCCTGGAAGTCGCCGCAGAGCGAGCAGGAGGAGATCTCGCGATACGCCCCCTGGCCCGGGAGCCAGACCTCGATGTCATGGGTGCGCCGGGCGCCGAAGCCCATGTCGCCGGTGCACAGCACGATGGTGCGGAAGGGAATTTCCAGCGCCTTCAGGATGTTCTCGGCGCATCCTGTCATGCGGTCGAGCTCCGCCAGACCCTCGTCCGGGGCCACGACCGAGACCATCTCCACCTTCTCGAACTGGTGCTGGCGCAGCATCCCGCGGGTGTCCTTGCCCGCCGAGCCCGCCTCGGAGCGGAAGCACTGCGTGTGCGCGGTGTAGCGGATCGGCAGCGCGCCGGCTTCGAGGATCTCGCCCGCCGCGAGGTTGGTCAGCGTCACCTCCGCCGTGGGGATCAGCCACCAGCCGTTTTCCGTGCGGTAGGAATCCTCGGCGAATTTCGGAAGCTGGCCGGTGCCCAGCATCGCCTCGTCGCGCACGAGGACAGGGGTCCAGACCTCGGTCAGCCCGTGCTCTTCGACATGGGTGTCGAGCATGAACTGCGCCAGCGCCCGGTGCAGGCGGATCAGCGCGCCTTTCAGCACCACGAACCGCGCGCCGGAGAGCTTCGCGGCGGCGGCGAAATCCATCAGGCCCATGGCCTCGGCGATCTCGAAATGCTCCTTCGGCTCGAAGGCGTAGGCGCGGGGCTCGCCCCAGCGGCGCATCTCGACGTTGTCGTCCTCGTCCTCGCCGTCGGGGATGTCGTCGAGCGGCAGGTTGGGCAGGGACAGGAGCGCGTCGCGCAGCGCCTCGTCCTCGGCCTTCGCCTCCTCCTCCAGCCGGGCGATCTCGTCCTTCTTGGCGGCGACGAGGGCGCGCAGCCGCTCGAACTCCGCCTCGTCGCCCGAGGCCTTGGCCTTGCCGACGAGCTTGGAGGCCGCGTTGCGCTCGGCCTGGGCGGTCTCCGCGGCGGCGATCTTCGCGCGGCGGGATTCGTCCAGTTTCAGAAGGGCCTGCGAGGCGTCCTTCACCCCCCGACGAGACAGCGCCGCGTCGAAGGCGGCGGGGTTCTCGCGGATCTGGCGAATGTCGTGCATGGAAGCCTCCAAGGGTCCGAGTCGGTCTTGCGGGGCGGGTTATGCGACAGGCGCGGGCGAAGGGGAAGGCTTTCGCGGGACGGCGGCGGGCCGTGGGGACGAGGCGCGCCTCGCGGCCGCTCTGGGCGAGCGCAGGCGGACGGCGGCCCCGCGCTCCCGCTCAGGGCCGGTCGGGAAGCGCCCGGGTCACGCCGCTGGCCGCGCGCCAGCGGCGCCAGGCGTCGGCGAACCGCTCGCCTGCATGACGCGCGTCGAGGCGGGCGGCGCTCCATCCCTCGGGCCAGCCGGCGGACCCGGGCTCGACGGGCGAGCCGTCCTTCAGCAGGCGGACCGAGCCGTCGGCGAAGAGGGGGGAGAGCTGCGGGGCCGAGATCTGCGCGCCGAGCGCGAGCTCCACCTCCCACGCCGCGCAGCCGTCCATCCGGGCGCGCCGGAGCGACGTCCCGGTCAGCGTCGGCGCATCGAACAGGACGTCGGTCAGGGTCGCGCCGTCGAGGCGGGCGCCGGTGAAGTCGGTCCAGTGGATGAAGGTGGAGTCCAGCCGGGCGCCGCGCAGGTCGGCCTCCGCCAGGTTCGCCTCGTCCAGGATCGTGCGGCGCAGGCGGGCGCGGCGCAGGCTCGCGCCGCCGAGGTCGCTCAGGGTGGCGTCGGCCTCCGTGAGATCGGCGCGGTCCAACCGAGCGCCTGCGAGATGGCCGAACCAGAGGCTTGCGAGACGAAGGCTCGCCCCGCGCAGGTCCGCGCCCTCCAGCACGACGCCGTCGAGCGATGCGTCGTCCAGCCGGGCGCGCATCAGCCGCGCGCCGTCGAGCCGCGCCCAGCGCAGCCGGGCGCCGCGCAGGTCGGCCCCGGTCAGGTCGGCGCCGCGCAGATCCGCCTTCTCCAGCATCCGCCCGCGCAGGTCCGCGCCGCGGAGCGACGGGCCGGAGAGGCGCCGGGAGCGGGGCGGTCGGGGCAGGGCGCGGGCGGCCGCGCGGAGGAGGTGGGCGAC
This sequence comes from Albimonas marina, assembly GCF_029223255.1. Lineage (GTDB taxonomy): Bacteria > Pseudomonadota > Alphaproteobacteria > Rhodobacterales > Rhodobacteraceae > Albimonas. The sequence goes on along the minus strand of NZ_JARHUC010000002.1, from coordinate 227,363 downwards.
AGGCAATGGAACGCTCCGGCAATCGGCGGGCAGATTGCCGGGGTCGGCGCGGATGCGCCAGAGGTCAGGGACGAGCGGCGCATCGACATGCGCCCCACCGGGGCCGCGCGCTCACGCCTCGTTCGTCGACAGCCCCCCTTCGGCTGCCACCAGCACCGCGCCGCCGGCGGGGGGAAGGGCGGTGAGGGGCCAGCGGGCGCCGAGGAAGCGGTCGCGGCCGACGCGGGCGCGGGAGACCTTGTCGCTCTGGTTGCCGCCCAGGATCAGGAAGGCGTCGGGGTCCTCGCCGGCGTAGAAGCCCACGTGGCCCATCCCGGAGGCGAGGCTCTTGCGCCAGAACACCATCACCGCGCCCAGCTGCGGGCGGCAGGGCTGGCCGAAGCTCTCCCAGGCGCGGGCGCGCAGCACGGCGGAGGGCAGACCCTCGTCGGGCAGGGTCGCGCCGACGCAATGGCCCACGAACAGCCCGCACCACGGGATGTCGTCGCCGGGGTAGTGGATGTCGAGGTCCTTCGCCCAGTCGAGGATCACCGCGTTGTCCGCCGCCCCCGGCGCCTCGGCGACGCCCACCAGGCGCTGCGCCTCCTCGAACCAGGGCATCCCGTCGACGGAGGAGACGGGCGGCGCCTCGGCCGCCTCGAACAGGGCCGCGAGGGTCTTCGGCCCCACGATCCCGTCGGCGACCAGGCCGTTCGCCTGCTGGAAGCGGCGGACGGCGGTGATCGTCAGGCGCCCGCGCACCCCGTCGATGGGGCCGGGATTGAAGCCGAGCTTGTGCAGCCGCGCCTGAACGCGAAGCCAGTCCTGAGGGGTCATCGACGCGCTCCACCGAATGGGGACGGGGAAATGACCCTGCGTCAATATTCCTGAAGCGCGAATGAAGCGACGCCCGGGGCCGCCGGAAACGAAACGGGGCGCGCCCTGCGGCGCGCCCCGGTCGGTCCCGTCGCCGGCGCATCCGCGCCCGCGGTCGCCTCAGCGGGCGAACTTCTTGTACTTGATCCGCTTGGGCTGGGCGGCGTCCGGCCCCAGGCGCTTGATCTTGTCCTTCTCGTAGTCCTCGAAGTTGCCCTCGAACCACTCGACGTGGCTGTCGCCCTCGAAGGCCAGCATGTGCGTGCAGATGCGGTCGAGGAACCAGCGGTCGTGCGAGATGACCACGGCGCAGCCGGCGAACTCCAGCAGGGCGTCCTCCAGCGCGCGCAGCGTCTCGACGTCGAGGTCGTTGGTCGGCTCGTCGAGGAGCAGCACGTTGCCGCCCGAGCGCAGGAGCTTGGCCATGTGCACGCGGTTGCGCTCGCCGCCCGAGAGCAGGCTCATCTTTTTCTGCTGGTCGGAGCCCTTGAAGTTGAAGGCGCCCACGTAGTTGCGCGACGGAACCTCCGCCTCGCCCAGCTTGATGATGTCGAGCCCGTCGGAGATCTCCTCCCACACGGTCTTGTTGGGATCGAGCGCGTCGCGCGACTGGTCGACGTAGCTCAGCTTCACCGTGTCGCCGAAGGTGATCGAGCCTTCGTCGGGCTGCTCCTGCCCGGTCAGCATCCGGAACAGCGTCGACTTGCCGGCGCCGTTGGGGCCGATCACGCCCACGATGCCGCCCGGCGGCAGGGAGAAGGACAGGCCGTCGATCAGCAGGTTGTCGCCGAAGCCCTTCTTGATGTTCTCGAGCTCGATCACCTTGCCGCCCAGACGGGGACCGTTGGGGATGATGATCTGCGCCTTGCCGACCAGCTCCTTCTCGGAGCGGTTGGCCATCTCGTTGTAGCGGTTGAGACGGGCCTTCGACTTGGCCTGACGGGCTTTGGGGTTCGAGCGGACCCACTCGAGCTCCTTGGCCAGTTCCCGCTGGCGGGACTTGTCCTCGCGCGCTTCCTGCTCCAGCCGCTTGGCCTTCTGCTCCAGCCAGGCGGAGTAGTTCCCCTCATAGGGAATGCCGCGGCCGCGCTCGAGCTCGAGGATCCACGAGGTGATGTCGTCGAGGAAGTAGCGGTCGTGGGTCACGATCAGGATCGTGCCCTTGTACTCGATCAGGTGCTTCTGCAGCCACAGGATCGTCTCGGCGTCCAGGTGGTTGGTCGGCTCGTCGAGCAGCAGCATGTCGGGCGCTTCGAGCAGCAGCTTGCACAGCGCCACGCGGCGCTTCTCGCCGCCCGAGAGCGCGGCGACGTTGGCGTCGTCCGGCGGACAGCGCAGCGCCTCGAGCGCCACGTCGACCTGGCTGTCGATGTCCCACAGGTTCTGGGCGTCGATCTGGTCCTGGAGCTCGGTCATCTTCTCCATGAGCTCGTCCGAGTAGTCCTCGGCGATCTTCATGGCGATCTCGTTGTACTCCTGGACCAGCGCGGTCTTCTCGGCGACGCCTTCCATCACGTTCTCACGGACGGTCTTGCTCTCGTCGAGCTGCGGCTCCTGGGGCAGGTAGCCGACCTTGGCGCCCTTGGCGGCCCAGGCCTCGCCCTGGAAGTCCTTGTCGACGCCGGCCATGATGCGCATCAGCGTCGATTTGCCGGCGCCGTTGACGCCCACGACGCCGATCTTCACGCCGGGCAGGAAGTTCAGGCGGATGTTCTCGAAGCACTTCTTGCCGCCCGGGTAGGTCTTCGAGACGCCGTCCATGTGATAGACGTACTGGTAGGAGGCCATTCGAGGGTCCTTGCCTGGAGGGTTCGGGGTCGCGCGCCTTCTACCGGCGGCCGACGCCGGGTGCAATGCGGCCGGCTTGCGGGGCGGCGGGTTCGAGGCGCTTCTCGAAGAACAGCTCCGCATAGGGATCGTCGTTGAAGCGCGCGATCTCCGCCCAGCCCAGCCGCCGGTAGAGGGAGGCCGCCTCCGGCAGCGCCCGGTTGGTGTCGAGCCGCAGGAGCGGGATGCCGAGCGCGCGCGCCTCCGCCTCCACCGCCTCCATCATCCGCGAGGCGAGGCCGAGGCCGCGGGCCGCGGGCGCCACCCACACGCGCTTCACCTCGGCGAAGTCCTCGCCCCCTTTCAGGCCTGCGCAGGCCAGCGGCATCCCCTCCAGCGAGGCGACGAGGAACGCGCCCCGCGGCGGGCGCATGTCGCCCGCCTGGGGATCGCGCGACAGCGAGACCTCGAACCCCTTGGGGAAACGCCGCGCCAGCTCGTCGTAATAGCGCTCGAGGCAGGAGAGCGCGGCGTCGGAGGCCGGGTCCACCCGCTTGATCGCGATGCGGTCGGCGCCCAGCGCGCAGGCCACCCGGTCCATCGCCTCGAGCAGGGCCGCGCCGCCGCGCCGGCCGTGCCGCTCGATCAGGGCGCCGGCGCGGCGGTCCGACAGGCGGTCGTAGGCGGTGTTCTCGGCGCGACCGGCCGCGGTCAGGCGCGCCACCCGGCGGCGGCCGTCGTCGGGGTGGCGGCGCACCTCCGCCAGCCCCTGCGCCTCGAGCGAGCGCAGCAGGCGCGAGGCGAGGCCCGAATCCAGGCGCAGCTCGGCGCGGATCTCGGCCACCTCGCGCCCCGCCTCCGGGTCGCCGCGCCCGATCGCGTGGATCATCCGCGCCTCCCCCAGCGGCCGCCCGCGGCCGAGGAAGGAGGCGTCGAGCGCGCCGATCTCGGCGACCACCGCGCGGTTGAAGCGGCGGATGCGGCACAGCGCCTGGGCGCGGTCGAAGGCGTCGGTCATGGGAGGTCTCGGGAAAATCGCGGGCAGGAAGCGGACCGGCCCGGGCAGGGCGGCGTCGGCAAGGTCTCTGACCTAGGTCAGGGATCGCCTCGGCGCAAGATGTCCGCCGCGCAGGCGCGTCGCACCGGCGCGTCGCCCGCCCCCTCGCGCGCGCCTGACGCCGCGCCCGCGTTGACTTGCCGGCCGGGGGGCCGGAAACAGGCGGGGCGACCGGCGCGAGGCCGGCCCGCCGAGCCTCCCCGCGCGGGCGGCCCCCGGCGGCGAGGGGCAGGGGACGGAGCGCGCGTGCAGGGATTTCCGAGGGCCGAGCCGGGATTGCGGGTGGGGCTGCTGGGCGGCTCCTTCGATCCGCCCCACGCCGGGCACGTCCACATCACCCGCTGGGCCCTGCGCCGTCTGGGCCTCGACCGGGTGTGGTGGCTGGTCTCGCCGGGCAACCCGCTCAAGGCCCGCGGTCCCGCGGCGCTGGAGACGCGGCTCGAGGCCTGCCGCCGGCTGATGGACCATCCCCGCGTCGAGGTCACCGACGTCGAGGCGCGGCTGGGCGCGCGCTACACCGCCGACACGCTCAAGCGGCTGCGCGCGCGCTATCCCCAGGTGCGCTTCGTGTGGCTGATGGGGGCCGACAACCTCGCCCAGTTCCACCGCTGGGACCGCTGGCAGGAGATCGCGACGACCACGCCCATCGCGGTGCTCGCCCGTCCCGGCTCCCAGCTGCGCGCCGGCCTCTCGCCCGCCGCGCGCCGCTTCGCCTTCGCCCGCCGCAGCGCCGGGGCGGCGCACGGGCTGGCGCTGGCCAGGCCCCCCGCCTGGACGCTGCTGACCGGCGCGATGTCCGACCTCTCCTCCACCCGCATCCGCGAGGCGGGAGAGTGGCCCGCAGCGCGGCGGGACGGGCCGCCGCCCGCACGGGACCGTTGAGCACGGCGCGCGCCTGAGGCAGAGTCGGCTCTGAGACGGAGCAGCCCGACGCCGACGCCGAACAAGAAGCGCGGAGCGGGTGGGGACAGGCAAGGAAGACGACTCAGATGGCGGCATGCGTCCGCGGACCTCGCGCTGGGCGGCCCTCGCGCCGACCGGCGGCCCCAGGCATTTGGCGACGCCTCGCCGCGGCGGGCGCGTTCGCGCTGCTGTGCGCGGGCCTCGCCGTCCCCCCGGCGCAGGCGGAGGCGCCCAGCCGCGCGCCCCTGCCCATGGCGCGCCCGGCGACCCACGCCCCCGGCGCCAAGCCGATGCCCGGACAGGCGGTCGCCGAGCCGCGCAGGCGCGACCTCGCCGGCCCGGTGGCCGAGGCGATCAACGTCAGCGGCCACGTCGGCTACGCGCTGATGGACCTCGACTCCGGCGAGATCCTCGAGAGCCGCGCCGCCGAGCGGCTGTTCCCCCCCGCCTCCGTCGCCAAGGTCTTCACCGCGCTCTACGCGCTCGAGACGCTGGGGGCCGAGCATCGCTTCGAGACGCGCCTCACCGCCGCCGCCGCCCCCGGGCCCGACGGACGGGTGCGGGGCGACGTGGCGCTGGTGGGGGGCGGGGACCCCGAGCTCGACACCGACGCGCTCGACGAACTGGTCGCCCAGGCGTCCGCCCGCGGCTTCCGCGGCGCGACCGGGCGGTTCCTCGTCGACGACAGCGCCCTGCCGCTCACCGCCCGCATCGACCCCGCCCAGCCCGAGGACGTGACCTACAACCCCTCGGTCGGGGCGCTGAACCTCGACTTCAACCGCGTCCTGTTCATGTGGGAGCGCACGGGCGCCGACTTGGGCCTCGCGCTCGAGGCCCATGGCGTGCGCGCCCGCGCCACGCCGCGCGGGGTGGCCATCGCCGCCGGGGACACCGCCGACGGCATCTTCGAGCGGCGCGACGAGGGCGCGCTGGAGCGCTGGACGGTCCTCGACCGCGCCCTGAACCGCAAGGGCCAGCGCTGGCTGCCGGTGCGCCGGCCCGCGGCCTATGCGGCCGACGTGTTCCGGGCGCTCGCCGAGCAGCGCGGCGTGACCCTGCCGGCCGCCGAGCCGGGCCGCGCGCCCTCCACCGCGGTGACGCTGGCCTTCCGCCGCTCCGACCCGCTGTCGGAGATCCTGCGCGGGATGCTGAAATACTCCACCAACCTCACCGCCGAGGCCGTGGGCCTCGCCGCCAGCGCCGCCCGCGGCCCGGTGCCCGGCGACCTGGAGGCGAGCGCGCGGCGCATGGACCAGTGGGCCAGCGCCCGCGCCCTGCGCGGGGCCGGCGCCTCGGCCCCGCCGCCGCCGACGCCGCCCGCGCCCAAGACCGCGCTGAGCGTGCGCCCGAAGAGCGACGGGCAGGGCGGCGCGACGGCCGAGGCCGCCTCGGGCCCCGCGCTCTCGGCCGGGATCGCGGCGACGATGCTCGCCAGCCGCGGCGCCCTGCGCCCCGGCGCCTGGGCGACCCCGCCGGCCGCGGCCGCGGCCGCGCCCGCGACGTCGGGCGCCAAGGGCTCGGACCCCGGCGCGATCGCGCTGATGAACCACTCCGGCCTCTCGGAAGACAGCCGCGTCACCCCCGCGGCCATGGTCGCCTTCCTGCGCGCGGCCGACCGCGACCCCGCCGGCCGGGTGCGGCCGGGGGAGCTGGAGGCGCTGCTCAAGGAGGTGAACCTCGGCCCCGCGAAGGGCGAGGCGAAGCTGCCCGCCGGCGTCTCGGCCCATGCCAAGACCGGCACGATGTATTTCGTGCGCGGGCTCGCGGGCTACATCACCGCCGCCTCGGGCCGCCGGCTCGCCTTCGCGATCTTCTCCGAGGATCTCGACCGGCGCGAGACGCTGGCCGACACCGGCGACGGCGCCAAGTCGCGCGGCTGGCTGGGCCGCGCGCGGGAGATGGAGCGGCGCATGGTCCGCGCCTGGGCCGGCGGCTACTGACCCGGGCCTCGGCCGACGCGGGCCTCGGTCGACGCGGGCCTCCCCCTGAACGACGCGCGCCGGAGGGTTTCCCCTCCGGCGCGCGGATCTCGTCTTAGAACGGCCCGGGCTGAACCGGCCCGGGCGTCGGATCAGTCCGCCGCCTCCTCCGCCGTGGCGGGGATGCGGGCGTGGCGGGCGCGGGCCCCGCGCTCGATGGCCGCGGCCGCCAGGCGCCCCACGCCCAGGTCGTGGCGCAGCATCTCCAGCCAGCGCAGCTCGGTCAGCCTCACCGAGCCGTCGGCGGCGGCCACGTCGCAGGCCAGCGCATAGGCCGTCTCGTTGTAGCGAAGCGGCAGCGCCTCCTTCACCAGGCCGATGATCGCGTCCAGCCCGTCCTCCTCGGACAGCAGGTCCAGGACGGTGCGCGTGACCCAGGCCAGCCGGTCGGCGTCGTAGCCGGCGAAGGCGGGCAGGGCGCGGACCATGGAGTCGATCGACAGCAGCTCGTTCGAGCTCATGCGCGCGTCGGCGGCGGAAGTGGTGACCATGGTCGCCACCAGCGCGTCCTGGGGCGTGAAAAGCGACATGCGGAAAGCCTCTCGGGCAAACGGGGAGGGCCGGCGCGGACCGCCGGGGGCGTCGGCGGCAACATAGGGGCGCGCCCGAGCCTCCGGCAAGGGCGGGCGGCGATGCGCGCAGCCCCCCGCGACCGCCGGGGCCGCTCGCCGCCGGCCGCCGGGGCCGCGCCGGGGCCCCGCGCGCCGGCCCGCGACCGTCGCCGGACGCCCCCGAACCCGCCGCCTGCGTGCCGCCGCGGGGGGCGCCGGGCCGGGGGCCGCGCCTGCGCCGCGGGCCCCACGGAGCGGGATCGCCCGCCATGCGCGCCCGCCGCGACCCGTGGCCCCTTGCGCTTCCGACCGACAGCCGCGAGGGTCGGCTCATGGCCGCTACGCCCACCCTCTCCGCGCCCCCGGCGCTCGCCGTCGAGGACGGACCCGACCGCGCCGTCGCCCGCTTCGGCGGCCGGCTGGTGGTGGCCGGGCTGATGGCGCTGGAGAAGGCCGCGGCGGACCTGCGCCCCCCCTCAGGCAAGCCCGTCACGCTGGACCTGACCGAGGTCGAGGCGCTCGACACCGCGGGGGCCTGGCTGATCCTCCAGCTCAAGGCCCGGCTCGAGGCCGAGGGCGCGAGCGTCGAGATCGCCCCCGGCGATCCCGCCCGCGCCGCCCTGATCGAGACGGTCGCCCGCTCCCTCCCCGAGAAGGACGCCGCCGACGACGGCCGCCGCGGCTTCGTCGCCTGGCTCGAGGGAATCGGCGCCTCGGTGGTGGGCGTGAAGGACACCGCGGTTTCGCTGCTGGGCTTCCTGGGCCTGACGCTGACGCGCCTCGTCGCCGGGATCCTGCGCCCCTGGACTCTGCGCAAGGCCGCGCTCTTCCACCACATGCAGGAGGCGGGCTTCAACGCCTTCCCCATCGTGGCGCTGATGAGCTTCCTGATCGGCATCGTGCTGGGCTTCCAGGGCGCGAGCCAGCTCCAGCAGTTCGGCGCGGAAGTGTTCGTGGTGAACCTGATCGCCATCTCGCTGCTGCGCGAGCTCGGCATCCTGCTGACCTCGATCATCGTCGCGGGCCGCTCCGGCTCCGCCTTCGCGGCCTCCATCGGCTCGATGAAGATCCGCGAGGAGATCGACGCCATGCGCACGCTGGGGCTCGACCCCATCGACGTGCTGGTGGTGCCGCGCACGCTGGCGCTGCTGATCATGCTGCCCGTGCTCGGCTTCATTTCCAACATGGCGGGCCTGATCGGCGGCGGGCTGATGGCCTGGGTGGACCTCGGCGTCAGCCCCGGCATGTTCATCACGCGCCTCTACGAGACGACGGGCGTCTGGCACGTGATCGTGGGCATGGTGAAGGCGCCGTTCTTCGCCGTCGTCATCGCCGTGGTGGGCTGCTGGCAGGGCATGCTGGTCGGCGGCTCGGCCGAGAGCGTCGGCCAGCGCACCACCCAGGCCGTGGTCATGGCGATCTTCCTCGTCATCGTCATCGACGCCGTGTTCTCGATCTTCTTCTCGGAGATGGGCGTGTGATGGACGGCTCCCCCGACGCGCTGCACGCCGCCCCCGCCTCCGAGCGCGAGGCGGTGATCCGGGTCCGCGGGCTGGTCAACCAGTTCGGCCGCCAGGTGGTGCACGAAAACCTCGACCTCGACGTCTACCGCGGCGAGGTGCTGGGCATCGTCGGCGGCTCGGGCACCGGCAAGTCGGTGCTGCTGCGCACCATCGTCGGCCTCAACCGCCCCAAGGCCGGCAAGATCGAGGTCTTCGGCCAGGACGTCCTGACCCTCTCGGACAAGGAGCGGCGGGAGGTCGAGAAGCGGTGGGGCGTCCTCTTCCAGGACGGCGCCCTGTTCTCCTCCCTCACGGTGCTGGAGAACATCGAGGCGCCGATGCGCGAGCACCTCAAGCTCTCGCCCGCCCTGATGCGCGCGCTGGGCAACCTCAAGGTCCGCCTCGTCGGCCTGCCGGGCTTCGCGGGATCGAAGTTCCCCTCCGAGCTCTCGGGCGGCATGCGCAAGCGCGCCGGCCTCGCCCGCGCCCTGGCGCTGGAGCCGGAGATCGTTTTCCTCGACGAGCCGACCGCGGGCCTCGACCCGATCGGCGCGGCCGCGTTCGACGACCTGATAAAGCAGCTCCAGGAAAGCCTGGGGCTGACGGTGTTCATGGTGACCCACGACCTCGACAGCCTGCACGCGATCTGCGACCGCATCGCGGTGCTGGCCGAGAAGAAGGTGCTGGTGACCGGCAGCATGAAGGACATGCTGAGCGTCGATCACCCCTGGGTTCACGAGTATTTCCACGGGCCCCGCGCGCGCGCCGCGCAGGGGACCTGACGGGATAGGGAGACGCGCATGGAGACGCGGGCGAACTACGTCCTGATCGGCGCCTTCGCGCTGGCCGGACTGATCGGAGCGCTGGGGTTCCTGCTGTGGCTCGCCAAGGTGCAGGTGGACCGCAGCTACGCCTATTACGACATCCTGTTCGAGAGCGTGTCGGGCCTGAACGAGGCCGGCGACGTGCGCTTCAACGGCCTGCCGGTGGGGCAGGTGGTCAGCCTCGGGCTCGACCAGGACGATCCCTCGAAGGTGCGCGTGGTGGTCGAGATCGACGCCACCACCCCGATCAAGACCGACACCGAGGCGACGCTCGAGATGGCGGGCGTCACCGGCGTCAGCTACGTCTCGCTCTCGGGCGGCACGGCCGAGGCGCCGTTGCTGAGAAACCAGCCGGGGCGGCCGACGATCCAGTCCAAGCCCTCCGCCTTCCAGTCGCTGTTCGACGGCGCCCCCGCGCTGCTCAACCAGGCCATCGACCTGCTCGAGGACGTGAAGGGCTTCGTCAACGACGAGAACCAGCAGGCGGTGCGCGACATCCTCGCCAACGTCTCCGACGCGTCGAGCAAGCTGAACTCGACCCTCAGCAGCGTCGACACGCTCTCGGCCGACGTGGGCTCGGCCGCCCAGAAGCTGACCGACTTCACCGACCGGCTCGAGGCGCTGGCCGACACGGCGGACGAGACCCTGCGCACCGCGACCGAGGCCATCGACAAGTCCAAGGCCACCATCGACGCGGCCACCACCACCATCGACACGGCGGGCGAGGCCTTCGCCTCCGCCGACCTCCTGATGAAGGACCGCATCCCCGGCCTGCTGACCCAGGGCGAAACCACGCTGAAGGCCGCCGAGGACGCCGTGCGCGGCCTCCAGGACCAGGTCGGCCGCACCATCGAGACCGCCGACGCCCTGATGCAGACCCGCGTGCCCGAGGCCGTGGACCGGGTGTCGGAGGCGGCCCTCGCGCTCCAGACCACCACCACCGCGCTGGGCGGGCGCGCGGCCGAGACCCTCGACCGGTTCGCCGAGGCCGGCGCCGAGGCCGCCCTGCGCCTGCGCGAGGCCGAGGAGACGCTGGCGAACCTCAAGACCACGATGGCCAACGCCGACCGTCTGATGGCCTCGCTCGAGGACACCTCGAACACCGTCAACGCGCTCGCCCAGGGCGACGGCGCGGCGATGGTGGCCGAGGCGCGCACCGCGCTCGCCTCCGCCGACACGCTGATGAAGGAGCAGCTCGGCCCGCTGGCCGAGACCGCGCGCCAGACCACGATCAACCTCGACCAGCGCATCGCCGTGATCGCAGAGGACGCCGAGAAGCTGATCGAGACCACCCAGTCCCGCCTCGACTCGACCCAGGAGGTGATGGCCAAGGCCTCCGTCGCCATCGACCAGGCGACGGCGACCATGGCCTCGATCCAGCAGACCTCGGACGGGATCGACCAGCTTGCCCGCGGCGACGGCGCCGCGCTGGTGGCCGAGGCGCGCCTCGCCGCCACCGACGCCCGCGCGGCGATCGAGACGATCAACGGCATCATCCAGTCCGACGTGCCCGCCGTGGTGGCCGAGGTGCGCGCCGCCGCGACCACCGCCAACCAGGCGATCCAGCGGGTGGCGAACGACTTCTCGGGCGCCGCGGGCAAGCTCGACCCGTTGGTGCTCCAGGCCGAGCAGGCGCTGGCGACCGCGTCCGCCACCTTCGCCAACGCCAACGCCACGCTGGGCTCGATCACCTCGGCCATGGGCAAGGCGGACACGGCGCTGACCTCGGCCCAGGCCACCTTCGACAGCGTCAACGGCCTGGTCGAGGGCGACATCGCCGACACCATCGCCGACGTGCGCGTCGCGGTCGGCACGCTCGAGGACACGGTCGCCAAGATGTCGTCTGACTTCGAGGCGATCACCGGCGACGTGAAGGGGGCCGCGGGCTCGGCCAACCAGCTGATGGGCTCGCTGAACTCGACCCTGTCGCGCAACCAGTACCAGGTCGACGACTTCCTGCGCACGGGCCTTCCGCAGATCGTGCGCTTCGTCGAGGAAGGCCGCCGCCTGATCTCGAACCTCGAGCGGATCTCGAACCGGGTCGAGCGCGACCCCGCCCGCTTCATTCTCGGAACCCAGTCCTCGGAGATCTCCCGATGAGCCCGACCGCCGCCTTCCGCGCCCGCCGGGGCCTGGTCCTCGCGACCGCGGCCTGCCTCGGCCTGACCGGCTGCGCCGAGCTGGCCAGCATCGGCGGCGTCGCCACCGCGCCCGACCTCTACTCGCTGTCGCCGAAAAGCACCTTCGCGTCCGACCTGCCCGAGGTCGGCGCCCAGATCGTGGTCGAGGCGCCGACGGCCGACGCCTCGGTCAACACCGACCGCATCGCCATCAAGCCCAACCCGCTGCAGGTGAAGTACTTCTCCGGCGCCCGCTGGGTCGACCGCGCCCCCCTGGTGGTGCAGCGCCTGATGGTCGAGAGCTTCGAGAACACCGGCAAGGTCGCCGCCGTGAGCCAGAGCTCGGTGGGCCTGCGCAACGACTTCACCGTCATCACCGACCTGCGCGAGTTCCAGGGCGAACTCCAGCAGGGCGCCCCGGTCGAGGGGCCGGACTCCAAGCCGGTGCTGGCCCGCGTGCGCCTGAACATCAAGATCATCCAGGAGCCGCAGGGCCTGATCATCGGCTCCCAGGCCTTCCCCGCGGCGGTCGAGGCGACCGAGCCCGGCATGCTCGCCGTCGCCAACGCCTTCGACGAGGCGCTGGGACGGGCGATGCGCAACGCGGTGGAATGGACGATCCGCACCATCGACGCGGCCGAGGAACGCCGCCCGGCGCGCTACCCGGGCTACTGAAGCCGCCTGCTGCGAGGGGCGGAGGCGCGCCGCGAGGCGGCGCGCGCGGTCTACGGGCGCCCTGCGGGCGGGCTTGGGCCTGTTGCAGGCGGGCGCGCCGGGATTGCGGAGGACTGGAGCCTCCGGCGGGCTCCTGACTCACCAAAGAACAGGGCCGCGCCTGTTCTCCGCAGCCGTCTCTCGCTGAGGGATGCCTGAGCGACTCGTCCCCGCCGGTCAAGGACAAGCCCCGCGCAAGCGCGGGGTCGCTTCGCGATCCCTGACCGGCGGGGACGAGTCGCTCTTTCCGGCATCCGCGAGAGACGGCTCCGGAGAACAGGCGCTTTGCGGCCGTGGCCGGCGTCGCGCCGGGGCGCGTGGGGCGGGCGGCGCGCCGTCAGCCGTTGCGGAGGGCGGGGTCGGGGGCGCCGCGGGCGTCCCAGTCGGCCTGAAGCGCCTCGATGGCGCGGGCGCGCTTTTCGGAGGGCGGGTGGCTCATCAGCCAGGCGACGCCGCCGGAGCCGGGGTTCATCCGCTCCAGCTTGCGCAGCAGGCTCGCCTGGGCGTCCCGCGAGAGGCCCGCCTTGCGCATCAGCGCGGCGGCGAAGGCGTCGGCCTCGTATTCGTCCTGCCGCGACAGGCGCGCGGCCAGCAGGCTCGCCAGCATCGCGCCGATCCAGGGGCCGATGAAGGGGATGAACCGGCCCAGGATCGCCACCGCCGCCCAGCGGATCGCGTTCTGCCCGGTCCAGTCGATCATCCGGCGGCGCGAGTGCCCCAGCCCCACGTGGCCCAGCTCATGCGCCACGATCGAGGCGACCTCGTCCGTGCTCACCCGCCCCAGCCGGTGCTGGTCCAGCACGCCTGCGGTGACGAACACCCGCCCGTCGGGCGCGGCCAGCCCGTTGAAGACCGGCACGTCGTAGACATGCGCCTGGAGGTGCGGGATCTCCAGCGCGCGGCCCAGGCGGCGCACTGCGGCCTCGATCTCGGGATGATCCAGCGGGCGCGCCCGCTCGGCGAGCTCCCGCTTCAGCCGCCAGGCGGACCAGCGCCAGGCGATCAGGGCGTAGCCGATGACGAGGAGGAAGGGCAGGAACTTCAGCATCCGTGCTAGATAGGCGCTCCCGCCCGTCCTGTCAGCGCCTGCGCGCCCGCGAAGCGTCGCCCTTTTGAGCAAGCCTCGCCTACCGGGCGCCCGCGCCGCCCGCCCCAAGCCCCCGCGGCAGCGCCTGTTCTCCGGAGCCGTCCATCGCTGATGCCGTTCAGAGCGACTCGGCGGGCGGGGTCAGGGATCGCGCAGCGACCCCCGAAGGGGGCTTGTCCTTGACCCCGCCCGCCGAGTCGCTCAGGCATCTTCAGCGATGGACGGATCCGGAGAACAGGCGCGGGCCTTGTTCTCTGGTGGGTTCCGGAAGCGCCCGCGCCCTTGCAGCCCACGCGCCCTCGCCCTTGGAGAAACCGTCCCCAAGGCGCCGACGCCCGCCCCGCGCCGCGGGCGCGCCTTCGCGACCCGCGCGCGGGCCGCCGCGGCGCCCCCGTCCCGGAGGTTACTTGCTGAGTTCCTTCATCGCCGCCGACAGCCCCTCGAGCGTCATCGGGTGCATGCGGCCGGCGAAGATCTCCTGGATCATCCCGATCGAGTGGGTGTAGCGCCACTGCCTCTCGGGCACCGGGTTGATCCAGATGTTGGAGGGCCACTTGTCGATCGCCCGCCGCAGCCAGACTTCGCCCGCCTCCTCGTTCCAGTGCTCCGAGGCGCCGCCGGGGTAGGCGATCTCGTAAGGGGACATCGAGGCGTCGCCCACGAAGATGCACTTCCAGTCCTTGGGGAACTTGTTCAGCACGTCATGGGTCGGGATCTTGTCCGACCAGCGGCGCTTGTTCTCCTTCCACACGCCCTCGTAGAGGCAGTTGTGGAAGTAGTAGTGCTCCATGTGCTTCAGCTCGGAGGTGGCGGCGGAGAACAGCTCCTCCATCACCTTGATGTGGTCGTCCATCGAGCCGCCGACGTCGAGGAACAGCACCACCTTCACGGCGTTGCGCCGCTCGGGCCGGGTCTTCACGTCGAGATAGCCGTGCTCGGCGGTCGAGCGGATGGTGCCGTCGAGGTCCAGCTCCTCGTCCGCGCCGTCGCGGGCCCAGCGGCGCAGGCGCTTGAGGGCGACCTTGATGTTGCGCGTGCCCAGCTCGATCGAGTCGTCGAAATCCTTGAATTCTCGCCGGTCCCAGACCTTCACCGCGCGTCGGTGGCGCGATTCCTTCTGGCCGATGCGCACGCCCTCGGGGTTGTAGCCGTAGGCGCCGAAGGGGGAGGTGCCGGCGGTGCCGATCCACTTGTTGCCGCCCTGGTGGCGGCCGTTCTGCTCGTTCAGCCGCTCGCGAAGGGTCTCCATCAGCTTCTCGAAGCCGCCGAGCGCCTCGATCTCGGCCATCTCCTCCTTCGAGAGGTGCTTCTCCGCCATCTTGCGGAGCCACTCCTCGGGGAGCTGGATGGCCTCGGCGCCCTCGGGCGCGCCTGAGACGGCCTCGAGCCCCTTGAACACTTCGGAGAAGACGCGGTCGAACTTGTCGATGTTCCGCTCGTCCTTCACCAGCGCCGAGCGGGCGAGGTAGTAGAACCCCTCCACGTCGTACTGCACCAGACGCTTGTCCATGGCCTCCAGCAGCGTGAGATACTCGCGCAGGCTGACCGGCACCTTGGCCTCGCGGAGGCCCAGAAAGAGATCGGTGAACATGGCGGCATACTAGCAAGTATGCCCCCCCGCGGGGAAGGGGGGACGCGTAGATCGCGACAGGGAATCCGCCGACCGCCGGCAGGCGCGCGCGGAAGCCGGAGGAGGCGCCGCGTCGGGCCGCGCGCCCGTGGCGGGGGTCGCGCCCGCGGCGCGCGGCGGGGGGCGCGCCCGGGGCGGGCGGCGGGGCCTCGCGTCGAGCGGACGGGCAGGGGCCGGCGCCCTGCGTCCCGGGTCTGAGCCTCAGTTCGCCTGCGGCACGTAGATGTCGACCGCCAGGATCTCCACCGGCTGGTCGCCGATCGTCCACCAGTGGGTCTTGGAGTGGTCCGCCGGGATCGCGTCGCCGGCGCGGTAGACCGTGGTCGTGCCGTCGTCGAGATGCTCCACCGCCTCGCCCGACAGGACGTATTCGATCGAGGGGCGATCGGCGTGGGAATGGCGCGCCACCACGCCGCCGGCCTCCACCCGCAGGAACCGGGCGCGCAGGATGCGGGTCCCGGTCTCCTGGAACTCGGGCGCCAACGGCATCTCGTGCAGCAGCTTGCCCGACAGGCCCTCGTTCTTCGTCGGCGCGTCCTGGGCGAGCGCGGGCAGGGTCAGCAGCGTCAGCGCCACGCCGACCAGGGCGGCGTCGCGCGCGGCGCGCAGGGCGGCCGGAGCGAAGGGCCGACGGGAAGCGAGGGCGAGGGCGGGCATGGGCGTCTCCATCGTGGCGCCGGGCGCGGCCCGGCCGGTCGGGACTCACCCTGCCGCAGGAGACGTGACGGCGGCGTGACCGCCTCTAGCCGGCCCGCGCGCCGTGGCGCGCGGGCCAGCTGGATGGCGTCACGGCCCGACCAGGCACTCCAGGAAGGCGCGGGCCGAGGCGTCGGTCTTCACCGGCGTGCGGTCGGCGGCGCGCTGCAGGATCGTGAGGTGGTCGGTCCCGCTCTCGGCCGCGACCAGCATCAGGACCTCATGGGTCGAGTCCTCGGCGTGCCAGATCCGCTTCGAGATCATCGCGTCGTAGCCCAGGGCCCGGAAGTCGGGCAGGCCCATCAGCTCGAACGTGTAGAACACCGGCGCCTCGGCCCCCTGCGCGGGCGGGCCCACGTATTGGACGTCCACTTCGGGGTTGTAGAGGCCGCACCAGTTCTCCCGGTCGACCGCCGCGATCTCGCGCGAGAAGGCGGCCTCCTCCGACTGCTTCAGGCGCCACTGCTCGGCGTATTCGCACCCCGCCAGGAGCGTCGTCGCCCCCAGCGCGGCCGCCAGGCCCGCGAGCCTCGCCAGCCGGCTCAATTGGTCAGCCCCTGCCAGTCGCCCAGCGTGGCGACGGCGTAGAGGACCAGCGCCACCGCCAGGCCGTGGATCAGGCCGTAGCGCACCCGGTCGGCGACGCCGCCGCCGGCCTTGCGGGCGCGCCACCAGCCCCAGGCGAAGAACAGGACGAAAGCGATCAGCAGAGGCATGCGCGGCTCACCGTCGGTACTGTATGAAGGGCGACTTGGTCGCCATCTGGTCGTAGAGCATCCGCCCCTTGTAGTTCCATTCCTGCGTCAGCCAGTAGACCGCCGGGGTCCCGGCCGCGTCCGCCCGGTCGTAGACCGCCTGGATCAGCGCCCGGCCCACGCCGCCGCCGCGCACGTCGGGGTCCACGAACAGGTCCTGGAGGTAGACCACGTCCTCAAGCCGCCAGTTGTGGCGATGGAAGATGTAGTGGACCAGGCCCATCAGGCCCTGACCGTCCGGCCGTTCCGCCACCAGGGCGTTCATGTCGGGGTGCTCGTCCGAAAGGTTCCGGGCGAAGGCGGAGGCGTAGACCTCCTCGGGAACCGTGGTCTCGTAGAACTCGAGATACAGTTTCCACAGGCGGCGCCATTCGGCCTCGTCGGCCGTCGTCAGGGGGCGGATCACGATGCTCATGCGCGATCTTGTGGCGCCGCCCGCGACGCGGGGCAAGCGGTCAGGACGCCGCCGGGGGGAGGCGCTCCGCCGGCGGCCGTGCCGAGCCCGGCGCCGCGCCCGCCGCGCGCCACGGGCGGGAGGCTCCGGCAGGCGCCCGGTCCGCCGCGGCGCCCGGTCGAAACGAAGCCCCCCGGCGCGGCCGCGCCGGGGGGCTGAAAGGGGGCGATCCCGGGGGCCGGGGCGCTCAGGCCCCGCGCGCGGCGCTCAGCGCTCGCGCCGCGCCATGAAGGCCAGCCGCTCGAACAGGTGCACGTCCTGCTCGTTCTTCAGCAGCGCGCCGTGCAGGCGGGGCAGGGCGTCGGTGGGCGACTGGCGCAGGTCGGCCGCGTCCAGGTCGTCGGCCATCAGCAGCTTCAGCCAGTCCAGCACCTCGGAGGTCGAGGGCTTCTTCTTCAGGCCGGGCGTGTCGCGGATGTCGTAGAACTGGGTCAGCGCGCCGCGCAGCAGGCTCTGCTTGATGTCGGGGAAGTGGACCTTGACGATCTCCGACATGGTCTCGGCGTCGGGGAACTGGATGTAGTGGAAGAAGCAGCGGCGCAGGAAGGCGTCGGGCAGCTCCTTCTCGTTGTTCGAGGTGATCAGCACGATCGGGCGGACCTTGGCGCGCACCAGCTCGCCGGTCTCGTAGACGTAGAATTCCATCCGGTCGAGCTCCTGGAGGAGGTCGTTGGGGAACTCGATGTCGGCCTTGTCGATCTCGTCGATCAGCAGCACCACCTTCTGCTCGGCGTCGAACGCCTCCCAGAGCTTGCCCTGCTTGATGTAGTTGCGCACGTCGCGCACCCGCTCGTCGCCGAGCTGGGAGTCGCGCAGGCGGCTGACCGCGTCGTACTCGTAAAGGCCCTGCTGGGCCTTGGTGGTGGACTTGATGTTCCACTCGATGATCGGCAGGTCGAGCGCCGAGGCGACCTGGCGCGCCAGCTCGGTCTTGCCGGTCCCCGGCTCTCCCTTGACCAGGAGCGGACGCTCCAGCGTGATGGCGGCGTTCACCGCGATCTTCAGGTCCTCGGTGGCGACGTAGTCGCGCGTGCCTTCGAACTTCATGGGCTTTCGCCGCTCCCCGGTGCGTTTCTCCCGCGTCCCTGCGCCTGCGCCGCTCCTGACCGGAGCGTTCCGTCTGGCGGTCGGGACGCCTCACGAAATTGGTGGCACATACGGGCGGGTATGGGCAAGGGCGAGGCGCGGGGCGGCGACGACTCGTCCGCGTCGGCTTCCGCCAACAGTCTGGGGCGCCGACATACTGTGCGGAATGATGCGGTGCGGCGCCGAAGATATGGGCATTTACGGCCGGGCGTGTCGGTAACGAACCTTTCGCGTGACTTAATCGTGACCGGGGTCTATACGAACCCGCGGCGACGCAAGGGGCGCGGCGCGACAGGCCCTCCGGCGAACGCTCGGCGCGTTCAGGCCAGGAGGCCGCCGGCTCCGGATGGGTCGCCGCGGGGTGGCAAGACGAGCATCGAGGTGCCTGGCGATGAAGTCCGAAATCGTGCTTGAGGCCGAGTATTTTCCGTCCGAGGATGAACCTTTCATGAACCCTCGGCAGCGGGAATACTTCCGCCGCAAACTGACCGACTGGAAAGAAAGCATCCTGGCCGAAAGCCGCAGCACGCTGGAAGGCCTGCAGGAAAGCGGCCAGTCCGTTCCCGACCTGGCCGACCGCGCTTCCGCCGAGACCGACCGCAGCCTCGAGCTGCGCACCCGGGACCGGCAGCGCAAGCTGATCTCGAAGATCGACTCGGCCCTGCGCCGGATCGAGGACGGATCCTACGGCTACTGCCAGGTCACCGGCGATCCGATCAGCCTCAAACGTCTCGACGCCCGCCCCATCGCCACCCTGAGCCTCGCGGCGCAGGAGATGCACGAGCGGCGCGAGAAGGTGTATCGCGACGACTGACGCGCGCCCCGTCCGCAGGGAGACGGGAGGCGGGCGCGACGACGCCGAGACCGCGAAAGGGGCCGCTCCGGGCACGGAGCGGCCCTTCGCATATGCGGGGCAGGGCGGCCGGATCCGCCCGCGAATCGCCCCCGCCGCGCCCCGCGGCATGGCCCGTTCGGGGCGCCCGATTCGCCCCTGATTCGGAATCGGCCGCCCGGATGTGTCTGTAAAACATTATGAAATCATGATCTCAATTGCTGCGCTGCAGCAGCGGGGCAGGTCCTTGCGCTTCCGCGTCTTGCCGCCCGGTCCGGTTCCTGATCCCCGTCGTTGACAGGCCCCGTCCGCCCGCGTTAGCTCGGCCCATCCGTCGGGGCGTCCCAAGACCAGGGGCTGAGAGGTGCGTGTGCGCATCAACCCGTCGAACCTGATCCGGGTCATGCCGGCGAAGGGAAACGGATGCGGCGCGCACGGCCCTCCCCAGGGGAGAGGCGCGTCGACCCGCCTCCTCCGTCGCCAGGGTCCCGGACCTGCAACCGCGCCGCATCCCGCGGCGCCTGGACGAGGCCCGACATGCTCCGATCCTCCGCCCTTTCCGCCGCCCTCGCCGCCCTGACGCTGGCCGGCGCGACCGCCCTGCCGGCCGCCGCGCAGGAGAAGCTGACCCTGGTGCTCGACTGGTTCGTGAACCCCGACCACGGCCCCATCGTCGTGGCGCAGGAGAAGGGCTGGTTCGCCGAGGAGGGGCTGGAGGTCGAGATCGTCGCCCCCGCGGACCCCGCCGACCCTCCCAAGATGGCCGCCGCCGGGCGCGCCGACATCGCGGTGGGCTACCAGCCCCAGCTGCACCTCCAGGTGCACGAGGGCCTGCCGCTGATCCGCGTCGGCACGCTGGTCGCCACGCCCCTCAACTGCCTGCTGGTGATGGCCGACGGCCCCGTCCAGACCGTCGCCGACCTCAAGGGCCGCAAGATCGGCTACTCGGTCGCGGGCGTCGAGGAGGCGCTGCTGACCGCCGTCCTCGGCAAAGCCGGGCTCACGCTCGACGACGTCGAGCTGATCAACGTCAACTGGTCCCTTTCCCCCGCGGTGATGTCCGGCCAGGTCGACGCCGTCATCGGCGCCTTCCGCAATTTCGAACTCAACCAGATGGAGATCGAGGGCCGCCCCGGCAAATGCTTCTACCTCGAGGAGGAGGGGCTGCCCGCCTATGACGAGCTGATCTTCCTCGCCAATCCCGAGACCATGAACCGCGAGACGATCGCGAAGTTCCTCCACGCCGTCGAGCGGGGCACCCAGTTCATCGTCAACCACCCGCAGGAAAGCTGGGAGATCTTCGCCGGGACCTCGACCGAGCTCCAGGACGAGCTGAACGAGAAGGCCTGGGTCGACACCGTCCCCCGCTTCGCCCTGCGCCCCGCCGCCTTCTCCGCCGGCCGCTGGGCCGCGTTCGAGGCGTGGCTGGCCGAGGCCGGGCTGGTGGACGAGGCCTGGCCCGTCTCCCGCTTCGCCATCGACGTCACCGCCCAGCCGGCCGAGTGAATGCGCCCCCCCGGTCTTCGCCTCTCGGGTCGTCTCGACCTCGACCCGACCGGGGCGGGGGGCGGGGGCGCGCCCCTCTCGATGACCGCGCCGGCGGGCCTGTGGACCTGCCTGCTGGGCCCCTCGGGCGTGGGCAAGTCCACGCTCCTGCGCCTGCTGGCGGGCCTGCCGACCGGCGTCGCCTTCGACGGGACCGCGGGGGACGAGCAGGGCGCGCCGCTGGGCGACCGGGTCGCCTGGATGGCGCAGTCCGACCTGCTGCTCCCCTGGCTGACGGTGGCCGAGAACGTGGTCCTCGGCGCCCGCCTGCGCCGCCGCCCGCCCGACCGGGCCCGGGCGGCGGAGATGATCGCGGCCGTCGGCCTCGCCGATCACGCCGCCAAGACCCCCTCGGAGCTTTCGGGCGGCATGCGCCAGCGCGCGGCGCTCGCCCGCCTGCTGATGGAGGATCGCCCCGTCGCCCTTCTCGACGAGCCCTTCGGCGCGCTCGACGTGCGCACCCGCGCCGAGATGCAGGCGCTGGCCTTCCGCGCGCTCGCCGGGCGCACGGTGCTGCTGGTGACCCATGATGCGCACGAGGCCGCGCGCCTGGGCCACCGCATCCTGCTGATGACCGAGACGGGGGTCGAGGAGGCCGCGCCCCCCGCCACCGCCCCCCTGCGGGACCCCGCCGGCGCCGATGTGCTGGAGGCGCAGGCCCGCCTGACCCGCCGACTGCTGGCGCCCGCCGACGCCGTTCGGGGGCAGGGGGCATGAGGGGGGGCTCCGCGCTCGGCGGTCTCGCGGCCGCGCTGGTGCTGCTGGCGATCTGGCAGGCGGTGGTGTGGTCGACCGGGGTCGCGCCCTTCATCCTGCCCAGTCCCCTGCGGGTGGCGCAGGCGCTGTGGGACAACCGCGCCCTGATCCTCGAACACGGCGCCTACACGCTGATCGAGGTGCTCGCCGGCCTCGCGCTGGGCGCGATCCTGGGGGCGGCGACGGCGATCCATCTCGCGCTCTCGCCCCTCGCGCGCCGGGTGCTGCTGCCGGCGCTGGTGTTCAGCCAGGCGGTGCCGGTCTTCGCGCTGGCCCCGATCCTGACGCTGTGGCTGGGCTACGGCATCGGCTCGAAGATCCTGATGACGGTGCTGATCATCTACTTCCCCGTCACCTCCGCCTTCCTCGACGGCCTGCGGCGCACCGATCCGGCGCTGCTCGACCTCTCGGCGGTGATGGGCGGCTCGCGGTGGAGCGAGCTGTGGCGCCTGCGCCTGCCCGCGGCGCTGCCCGACCTCGCCTCCGGCCTGCGGCTCGCCGCAGTCTACGCCCCCATCGGCGCGGTGATCGGGGAGTGGGTCGGCGCCTCCAAGGGCCTCGGCCACCTGATGCTGCTGGCGAACGGACGGGCGAAGACCGACCTGATGTTCGCCTCCCTCTTCGTGCTCGCCCTGGGCGCGGTGCTCCTCTACGTCCTGCTCGGCGTCGCCGCCCGCCGGCTGGAGCGGTGGAGCCGCACCGGGCGCTGAGCCCGCGATCTTCCAGCCTCTTCCAGCCGGCGCCAGATATGCCAAACTTGCCAAGGCCTTGCGAATTGCACGGGCCGCGGCCGGATCGTAGGCTCCGCCCAATCGCCCCGGCCGGGGCCCGGCGCCGTCGCGCGCGCCGCCCCGGCCGGCGCGCCGCCCGAGGGCGCGACGCTCCGCCGTGGGGGCGAGCGCGCGCCCGCGGGCCCTGGGGGAACCACCGGATGATCCGACCACTGCTCGGGGCGGCCGCCCTGTCCTGCCTGCTCGCCTCGCCCGCCGCCGCGACCGTCGTCTACGAGGTGAGGATCCCGACGCTCTACGGCGGCGCCGACCAGGCGAGCGTCTCGGGGACCATCACCACCGACGGCACGCTGGGCGAGATCGACGACGCCGCGATCACCGCCTGGTCGCTGACCTTCGCCGGCACCGGCGGCGTGAGCGTGACGCTCAGCGACGCGGACGGGGCCCTGGGCGACGCCTACATCTTCGCCTGGGGGCTGCTGGCGACGCCCGACGCGCTCTACCTCTCCGCCGATCTCTCGCCCTACATGGAACTCGGCTACGACGACGGCGACTACGCGACCGACGCCTACCTGCAGATCTCGTCCGGCCAGTGGCAGTTCCACTTCAACCAGCCCGGGACGTCCTTCTGGACCTACGGCGACGCGCTGCCGGGAGAGCTCGGCGAGGGCTACCTGCTGGTGGGCGAGGCGCAGGCCGCCGCGGTGCCGCTGCCCGCGGCCGCCGGCCTGCTGGGGGCGGCGCTCGCCGGCCTAGGCCTCGTCGCCCGCCGCCGCGCCTGACCCCGTCGGTCCCGGATCCACGCCTCAGCGATCCGGGTCCCCGCCGGCCGAGCCTCCGGCCGGCGCGGGCCGAGGGCGGTCCGGCGTCCCTGCGTCCCGTCCCTCGGCCCCTTTTCTTCCCTCGCCGCGCCTCTCAGCGGTCGGAGACCTGCCAGCGCGGGTTGATCCAGGGCTCGGCGTTCTCGGCGGGCAGGGGGGGCTTGCCCAGGATCATGTCCGCCGCCTTCTCGCCCACCAGGATCGAGGGCGCGTTGGTGTTGCCGTTGGTCACCCGCGGAAAGATCGAGCTGTCGGCGACCCGCAGCCCCTCGACCCCGATCACCCGGCACTCGGGATCCACCACCGCCGTCGCGTCGTCCGCGCGCCCCATGCGGCAGGTGCCGCAAGGGTGGTAGGCGCTTTCGGCATGTTCGGCGATGAAGGCGTCGATCTCCGCGTCGGACTGGACCTGCGCGCCCGGCTGGATCTCCTTGCCGCGGAAGGCGTCGAAGGCGGGCTGGGCGAAGATCTCGCGCGCGATGCGGATGCAGCGGCGGAAATCGATCCAGTCCTGCTCGGTCGACATGTAGTTGAAGGCGATCTTCGGGGCCTCGTTGGGGTCGGCGGAGCGCAGCGTCACCGCGCCCCGCGACTCCGCCCGCATCGGGCCCACATGCGCCTGGAAGCCGTGCCCCTCCGCCGCCGCCTGGCCGTCGTAGCGCACCGCGATCGGCAGGAAGTGGAACTGCACGTCGGGGTAGTCGACGCCCGCGCGGGAGCGCACGAAGGCCGCGCTCTCGAACTGGTTCGAGGCGCCGAGACCGGTCTTGAGGAACAACCACTCCGCCCCCGCCAGCGCCTTGCCGAACAGGTTCCAGTGCTTGAACAGCGTGATCGGCTGGGTGCAGGCCTGTTGGATGTAGACCTCGAGGTGGTCCATCAGGTTCGCGCCCACGCCGGGCCGGTCCGCGACCACGGGGATCCCGTGGGCCGCGAGCTGCGCCCCCGGCCCGATCCCCGAGAGCATCAGCATCTTGGGCGAGTTGATCGAGGAGGCCGCCAGCACCACCTCCCGCCGCGCGCGGATCACCGAGACCTCGCCGCCGCGCTCCACCTCCACGCCCACCGCGCGCCCGTCCTCGATGACGATGCGCCGCGCGAGGCAGCGGTGCAGCGCCAGGTTCGCCCGCTTCAGGGCGGGCTTGAGATAGGCGTTCGCCGCCGACCAGCGACGGCCCTTCCAGACCGTCTGCTCCATCGGGCCGAAGCCCTCCTGCTTCTCGCCGTTGTAGTCGTCGGTCCGTTCGTATCCCGCCTGGACGCCGGCCTCGACGAAGGCGTGGAACAGCGGGTTCTCCCGCGGGCCGCGGGTGACGTGCAGGGGGCCGGAGCGGCCGCGCCAGTCCGGGTCGCCGCCATGGCCGCCGTCGTGCCAGCTCTCCATCCGCTTGAAGTAGGGCAGCACGTCGGCGTAGCCCCAGCCGCTCGCGCCCTGTTCGGCCCAGTGGTCGTAGTCGCGGGCATGGCCGCGCACGTAGACCATGCCGTTGATCGACGAGGAGCCGCCGACGACCTTGCCCCGCGGCACCACCAGGCGGCGGTTGTTCAGCTTCGGCTCCGGCTCGCTCAGGAACCCCCAGTCGTAGCGGCGCATGTTCATCGGATAGCTCAGCGCCGCGGGCATCTGGATGAAGGGCCCCGCGTCGGTGCCCCCGTGCTCGAGCACCAGCACCGAGTTCGCGCCGTCCTCCGACAGCCGGGCCGCCAGCGCCGAGCCGGCCGAGCCCGAGCCCACCACCACGAAATCCGCCTCCATCGAGACGCCGCGCCGCTGCGTGCCGCTCATCGCCCCGATCCTCCCGGGCGCTGGTTGTCGAAGGAGATCATCACGTGCTCGGCGAAGGCCGGCCGGGCCGTCAGGTCCGCGTAGTAGCGGCTGACGTTGGGATGCGGGGGCATCGTCAGCTCCCCGGTCTCCTCCAGCCGGTGGAGGCGATAGAGCAGGTGCCCCGCGATCACGTCGGCGAAGGAGAACGCCTCGCCGATCCACGGCGACGTCGCCAGGTGCGCGTCCAGCATCCCCAGCACGCGGGCGGTCGCGGCGACGCCTTTCTCCAGCGCCGCCGGGTCGCGCTGCTCGGCCGTCTGGCGCACCAGCGGCACGAACACCTGGTAGAGGAACACCGGCTGGTAGGTGACCTTCGCCCACTCCGCCCACTTGTCGAGCGTCGCGCGCGCCAGCGGATCGCGGGGCCAGAACGCCTCGTCCCCGTGCATCGCGGCCAGGCAGCGGACGATCGCGGCGCTCTCGAACAGGGGAACGCCGTCGATCTCCACCGCGGGGATCGTGCCGTTGGGGTTCATCGCGCGATACTCGGGCGTGTCGGTGCCGCCCCAGGCGCCGCCCACGTCGGTCCGCTCGACCTCGAGCCCCAGCTCGGCCGCGCACCACATCACCGTCTGCACGTTCGAGGACGTGGCGCGCCCATGCACCTTGATCGTCGCCATGCAAGCTCTCCTCGCTTGTCGCGCGGGCCGCAGGCGGCCTGCGTGCGCGCCTCATTCTCCCCGTGGAAACCGCTGGGATTCCTCGAGAATGTTCAGATCCATGTGGTTGCGCATGTAGCGCTCCGAAGCCTTCTGGAGCGGCTGGAAATCCCACGGGTAATAGGCCCCGTTGCGCAGCGCCTCGTAGACCACCCAGCGCCGGGCCTGGCTCTCGCGCACCTCGGCGTCGAAGGCCGGCAGGTCCCACAGCGCGGCGACCTGCGCCGCGAAGCCCGCCGCCGTCTCGGCATGGGCGGGGTCGTCGGCGAGGTTGGTCAGCTCATGCGGATCGGCCTCGAGGTCGAAGAGCTGCGGCGGGTCCAGCTCGCAGTGCACGTATTTCCAGCGGCCCTGCCGCAGGCCGACCAGCGGCGCGTTCGAACCCTCGGCCGCATACTCCATGCGCACCGGCGCCTCCCGCGGCTCGCCCTGCGCCAGCGGGACGAGGTTTTCACCGTCGGTCCAGGGCGCTATCTCGGAGATATCGACCCCCGCGAGCGCCCCCAGCGTCGGGGTCACGTCGATGGTCGAGACCGGCGTCTCCACCCGCCGGGGCGCGAGATCGGGCGCCGCGATCATCAGCGGCACCCGGGCCGAGCCCTCGAAGAAGCTCATCTTGAACCACAGCCCCCGCTCGCCCAGCATGTCGCCGTGGTCGGAGAGGAACAGGACGATCGTGTCCTCCGCCTGCCGGGTTCCGCGCAGCGCCTCGAGGATCTCGCCGATCTTGTCGTCGAGATAGGAGATGTTGGCGAAATAGGCCCGCCGCGACCGCCGGACGTCCTCCCCCGTGATGTCGAAGCTGCGCCAGTCGTTGGCGTCGAACAGCCGCTTCGAATGCGGGTCCTGCTCGGCATAGGGGATCGCGGGGACCGGGGGCGCGAGGTGATCGCAGTCCTCGTAGAGGTCCCAGTATTTCTTGCGCGCCACGTAGGGGTCGTGCGGGTGGGTGAAGCTGACGGTCAGCATCCACGGCCGCTCGTCCTTGCGCCGGCCGAGGTCATAGACCTTGCGCACCGCGTGGTAGGCGACCTCGTCGTCGTATTCGAGTTGGTTGGTGATCTCGGCCACGCCCGCGCCGGTGACCGAGCCCATGTTGTGATACCACCAGTCGATCCGCTCGCCCGGCTTGCGATAGTCGGGGGTCCAGCCGAAGTCGGCGGGGTAGACGTCGGTGGTCAGCCTCTCCTCGAAGCCGTGAAGCTGGTCGGGGCCGACGAAATGCATCTTGCCCGACAGCGTGGTGGCGTAGCCCGCCCGGCGCAGGTGATGCGCGTAGGTGGGGATCGAGGAGGCGAACTCGGCCGCGTTGTCGTAGACCCGGGTGCGCCGCGGAAGCTGGCCCGACATGAAGCTCGCCCGCCCCGGCGCGCACAGCGGCGAGCCGGTGTAGGCGTTCGCGAAGCGCACCGAGCGCGCGGCCAGCGCCTTGAGGTTGGGGGCGTGCAGCCACTCCGCCGGGCCGTCGGGGAACAGGGTCCCGTTCAGCTGGTCGACCATCAGGATCAGGATGTTGGGACGCCGGGGCGTCGCGGCGGGGGTCGTCATTCGGCGGGAAGCCTCCGGCTGTCGCTGGCGGTGCGGGGGGACGGCGCGCCCTGCGCCGTCGAAGAAGCGGGCAGGGCGGCCCCGGCCCCGCCGGGCGCGGGACGCGTCCGGGCGGCGCAGGCCGCGAGGGAGAGGTCGAGGTAGTCCAGCGTCAGGCGCTTGGCCTCCTCGGCGTCGGGGGCGCGGTCCTGCAGGGCGCAGCGGATGTAGAGCCCGTCGATCATCGAGGCGATTCCCTGGGCGATTCGCCTCGCCTCGGCCTCGCCGACCAGGGGCCGCAGGTCATGGACCAGGTTCGAATCGAGCCGCCGCGCATAGACCCGCAGCAGCCGCGCCGCCTCCGGCGCGGTCTGGGCCAGCACGTAGAACGCGAGCCACGAGGCGACGCATTCCCGGTCGAACTGCTCGCCCGAGAACGAGGCCTCGACCAGCGCCCGGATGCGCGCCGCGGGGCCGGTCGCCGCGCGCTGCCGCTCGCGCACCGAAGCGCCGAATTCCCTTAGGATATGGCGCATCGCGGCCAGGAAGATCTGGTCCTTGGAGCCGAAGTAATGATGCGCCAGCGCCGCCGAAACGCCGGCGCGCGCGGCGATCCGGCCCACGGTCACGTCCAGCGATCCCACGCGCCCGATCTCTGCGATCGTGGCGCGGATCAGCGTCTCGCGGCGGATGGTTTCCATTCCGATCCGGGGCATTCCGTGGTCCTTGTCCGAACACAACCGTTTACTTCCGGCTCCATCTGTTTTTTGATTGAGCCGTCAATCAAAAGCAACCCCGCCGCGCGGCGCACCCCTCGGGGCGACGTCGCGGGGCCGGGCCCGACCCGACAGGAGATGCAGATGAAGTCCTCTTCCTTCCTGACCCGTGCGTGCGCCGCCATCGCGCTGGCCGCCGTCGCCGGCGCGCCGCTGGCCGCGCGGGCCGACTGCGACGAGGTCACCTTCTCGGACGTCGGCTGGACCGACATCACCACCACCACCTCGATCGCCAAGCACGTGCTGACGGGGCTGGGCTACGACGTGGACGTGAAGGTCCTCTCGGTGCCGGTGACCTTCGCCTCGCTGGAAAGCGACGACGTCGACGTGTTCCTGGGCAACTGGATCCCGGCCCAGACCGGCGCCATCCAGCCCTATCTCGACAAGGGCGAGATCGAGCAGATCGCGGTGAACCTCGAGGGCACCAAGTACACGCTCGCCGTGCCCACCTACCTCTACGACCAGGGCCTGAAGACCTACGCGGACATCCACAAGTTCGCCGAAGGGCTCGACAACAAGATCTACGGCATCGAGCCGGGCAACGAGGGCAACGTCTACCTCGTGAGCCTGACCGAAGAGAACAAGTTCGACCTCAAGGACTTCGAGGTCGTCGAGAGCTCCGAGCAGGGCATGCTCGCCATGGTCGCGCGCGCCTACAAGAAGGAGGAGCCGGTGGTCTTCCTCGGCTGGGAGCCGCACCCGATGAACGCCAACTTCTCGCTCAAGTACCTCACCGGCGGCGAGGACTTCTTCGGCGGCGAGGGCCAGGTCTACACCACCACCCGCAAGGGCTACGTCGAGGAGTGCCCCAACGTCGGCAAGCTCCTGAAGCAGATGAAGTTCTCGCTGGCGATGGAGAACGAGATCATGGGCAAGATCCTCGACGAGGGCGAGGATGCCGACGACGCCACCGCGGCCTGGCTGAAGGCCAACCCCGGCGTGATCGAGCCCTGGCTCGAGGGCGTCACCACCAAGGACGGCGAGCCCGGCCTGCCGGCGGTGAAGGCCGAGCTGGGGCTGTGAGCCCCGCGCCCCGGCGCGCCTGAGGGGGCGCCCGGGGAGGCACGCGGAGGCCGGCGCGGCGCCCGGGGCCCGGCCCGCCGCGAGGGGGCCGGTCCGACCGGCGCCCGAAGATCCAGGGACGGCGCGCGGGGCCTCTCCCCCGACGCGCCTCCCGCCCGCCCTCCCCGGCGCGCCGGGGGAGAGGCCCCGATCCCGGCGGGCGCCCCGGCTCAAGGGTCGCCGGAGATCGGAGAAAGACCGGTGCGCGCGCACCGCCCGCAGGCTAGACCGCGTCCCCAGGGGAGGCGCGTCGCGGCGGGCAGGGCGCCGCTCCGCCGACGCTTTCGAGGGAAGAGGGGACCAGCTTGGACTGGCTGAGCGACTACAAGATACCCGTCGGCAAGGTGGCCGGCGCGTTCTTCGACTGGCTGCAGGATCACGGCGGCTGGTTCTTCGACGGGCTCGCGGACGTGATGTCGGCGATGATCGAGGCGCTGCTGTGGATCCTGCAGGAGCCGCCGGCGATCCTCGTGGTGGCGGTCTTCGTGGCCCTGACCTGGTTCCTGCAGCGCTCGTGGAAGCTGTGCCTGGGCGTGTTCCTGGGCTTCCTCTTCATCCTCAACCAGGACTACTGGGAGGAGATGACCGAGACGCTGTCGCTCGTCGTCTCGTCGTGCATCGTGTGCATGGCCGTGGGCGTGCCCATCGGCATCGCCGCAGCCCACCGCCCGCGCCTCTACGCCTGGATGCAGCCGGTGCTGGACCTGATGCAGACGCTGCCCACCTTCGTCTACCTGATCCCGGCCATCGTCTTCTTCGGCATCGGCATGGTGCCGGGCCTGATCGCCACGGTGATCTTCGTGGTCCCCGCCCCGATCCGCCTGACCTACCTGGGCGTCGTCTCCACCCCCAAGCCGCTGCTCGAGGCGGCGGAGGCCTTCGGCGCCACCGGCTCGCAGAAGCTGTGGAAGGTGGAGCTGCCCTATGCGCTGCCGCAGATCATGGCGGGCCTGAACCAGACCATCATGCTCTCGCTCTCGATGGTCGTCGTGGCGGCCCTGGTCGGCGCCGACGGCCTC
Source organism: Albimonas marina (assembly GCF_029223255.1). Lineage (GTDB taxonomy): Bacteria > Pseudomonadota > Alphaproteobacteria > Rhodobacterales > Rhodobacteraceae > Albimonas. The sequence goes on along the minus strand of NZ_JARHUC010000002.1, from coordinate 197,827 downwards.
GGCGTGCCGGTGGTGCGCGCGCTCAACCAGGTGAACACGGCCCTCGGCTTCGAGAGCGGCTTCATCATCGTGGTCGTGGCGATCATGCTCGACCGCATCCTGCGCATCGGCCAGCGCAAGTGACGGGGGCGAGCATGACCACGCGACAGACCCGCCCCGCCGCCGTGACCTTCGACGCGGTGAACATCGTCTTCGGCGGCGACCCCGACGCCGCCCTCCCCCTGATGGACCGCGGCCAGACCCGCGCCGAGATCCAGGAGCGGACCGGCCAGGTTCTGGGCGTCCACGACTGCAGCCTCGAGGTCGGCGAGGGCGAGATCCTCGTGCTCATGGGCCTCTCGGGCTCGGGCAAGTCCACGCTCCTGCGCGCGGTCAACGGCCTCAACCCGGTCTGCCGCGGCCGGGTGCTGGTCAACGACGGCGAGGGGATGACCGACGTCTCGACCTGCGACGCGAAGACCCTGCGCCGGATCCGGCTGAGCCGCGTCGCCATGGTCTTCCAGCAGTTCGGCCTGCTGCCCTGGCGCAACGTGGTCGACAACGTGGGCCTCGGCCTCGAGCTCGCCGGCATGTCGGAGAAGGAGCGCGAGGCGAAGGCCCGCGCCCAGCTCGACCTCGTCGGCCTGACCGACTGGGCGGAGCGCAAGGTGGCCGAGCTCTCGGGCGGCATGCAGCAGCGCGTGGGCCTCGCCCGCGCCTTCGCGACCGAGGCGCCGATCCTGCTGATGGACGAGCCGTTCTCGGCCCTCGATCCGCTGATCCGCACCCGTCTCCAGGACGAGCTGCTGGAGCTTCAGCGCAACCTCCAGCGCACCATCATCTTCGTCAGCCACGACCTCGACGAGGCGTTCAAGATCGGCGACCGGATCGCGATCATGGAGGGCGGGCGCATCGTGCAATGCGGCACCCCGCAGCAGATCATCCGCGAGCCTGCGAACGACTACGTCGAGGATTTCGTGGCCCACATGAACCCGCTGGGGGTGCTGCGCGCCTCCGACGTCGCCCAGCCCGGCCATGCGCCCGAGGGCTGCGGCGTGATCGGCCCCGACATGCCGGTCCGCGAGGTGCTGGAGCGGCTCGCCGACAGCCCCACCCTCCAGGTCCGCGGCAAGGACGGCGAGGACCTGGGCATCATCCGCGCCGAGGAGGTGGTCAAGGCCCTCTCCTGACCGCCGCGCGGCGATACGCGTGGACTGGAGGGGCGCGTGGCCAGGGGCCTCGCGCCCCCGCGCCGAACCGGGCGTGGGGCGCCTCGCCCGCCCCGACCCATCGACGCAGCCCCGGTCATCCACATGAAAAGCCATGACGCGGCGGGTCGGCGACGCTATTTTCCGCCCGACGCGCCGCGCGGGGGGATCGCGCGGCGCACCAGCAAGTTCGGGGAGCGCAGGTTTTGACGCAGACGGGCATCCCGCACGCCGCAAACGCCCCGGGCCGCGCCGCGGCCGGCGGGATCGACCCCGCCCTCCTGACCGCCCGGCGGGACCGGCTGGCGCTGGACCTGGTGGCCACCGCCCGCCTCGTCCCCCGTTTCGCGGCTGAGATTGAGGCCGCCGGCGACGACGGCCGCGACCTTGCGGAACGGGAGAACATCAGCCTCGTCGACTACGCCGTCGGCTGGCTGGCGCGCGGGGACGCCACTTCCCGCGCCCTCTACATCGGGGAGCGGGCCAAGATGGCCTACGACCCGGCCCACGACGCCGCCGCCCGCGACCTCGCCATCCGCGCCCTGCTCGAAAGCGACGCCCGCATCTTCGAGGCCGCCCTCGCCGAGGCGCCCGCGCCCGCCCGCGCCGCGGTGCGCGAGGGCTTCGCGCAGGCCGCGTCGCTCTTTTTCGGCAAGCCCGCCAGGCAGCTCGACGTGCTCCTGGTCGGGGACTGCCTGCACCTCGACGTGGTCTCCTTCCTGGCCGAGCCGCTGGCCCGAGCCGGGGTGGGCATCGCCCCCCATTTCATCACCGACAAGGACGCCGCCGGCGCTGCGAAGGCGATCCGCCGCCTGCGCGACCGCAGCTTCCACGCGATCTTCTACAGCCCCTTCACCTACGAGAACGGCCTCGCCTGGCCCCAGCTGCTGCACGCGCGCCGCTCGGTCCTCGCGGGCCGTGCCCGCGACGAGGCCAAGGCGGCCATGTTCGGCGAGATGGAGACGGTGGCCCGCGCGCTCGCCACGACCTTCTCGGGTCCGATCTTCGTGCACAACTCGGCCGTCGTGCCCCGCCACATGGGCACGGTGAAGGAGGCCGCGAAGCGCCTCGTCACCGCCCCCCTGCGCCGGGCCCTGCGCGCCGAGATCGACGCCCGCGTCGACGCGACCCTCGCCGCCCTGAACGCCGAGACATTTCCCCACCTGCACAAGCTCGACGAGACCCGTTGGCTCGAGCGTGCGGACGAAGGGGAGTTGGGCGCCTATCTCCACCACCACGGCCTCCAGCACCCCGCCCGCCTCGGTGCGCGCCTTGCCGAGGACTATGCGCTCGCGCTCGAGACCGTCGCCCATCTGCTGGGCAAGAAGCTGGTCGCCTGCGATCTCGACAACACGCTCTGGGACGGGGAGATCGGCGAGGGCGCGGTCACCCAGTTTCATGACCGCCAGGCCGTCCTGCGCCGCCTGCGCGAGAAGGGCGTGCTGCTGGCGACGCTGTCGAAGAACGACCCCGCCAACGTCCGCTGGGACGGCGCCACCCTGGGCGACGCCGACTTCGTGCACCACAACATCTCCTGGCAGCCCAAGGCGCTGGCCTTCCCGCGGATGGAGAAGGACCTGAACCTGAAGCGGAAGGACTTCGTGATGCTCGACGACCGCGCCGACGAACGCGCGCTGGTCACCGAGACCTACCCCGAGGTCCGCGCCTTCGACCCGGTCGAGCCGCGCACCTGGGCCGCCTTCGCCCTGTGGGAACGGCTGCTGGACCCCGACCCCGACATGGACCGCACCCGCATGTATCGCGACCGGGCCGAGCGAGAGGCCGCCCTCCAGGCCCAGGAGGAGGCCGAGGGCGCCGACCGCGCCGCGATGTTCGCCACCCTGGGCCTGACCCTGAAGGTGTGGGAGGCCGGCAAGGCCGACCTCAAGCGCGCGACCGAGCTCGTCAACCGCACCAACCAGTTCAACACCACCGCCGCCCGCGTCAGCTACGCCCAGATGCTCGAATGGGCGCAGAGCGGGGAGCACAAGGTCCTCGTCGCCTCGATGTCCGACAAGTTCGGCGACATGGGCGTGATCTCGGTGCTGGCCGCCGACGCGGCCGCCGAAGGCTCGCAGGGGCAGGTCGACGTTCCAGCCTTCGTGCTCTCATGCCGCGTGTTCGGCTACGGCGCCGAGACCGCGCTGCTGGCCGAGACCCTGCGCTGGGCCGAGAGCCGCGGCCAGGGCGTGCGGGCCCGCATCGTGCCCACCCTGGTCAACGGCCCCTGCCGCGAGGTCTACGCCGAGGCCGGCTTCGCCCCTGCCGGCGAGAACGCCTGGACCTGGTCGCCCGGCGACCCGATCCCCCAGGCGCCGGAGTGGTTGACGGTCGAACGCCCCGGCTGAGCCGGCCGGCAGCCCGCCGCGCGGCAGTCGCTGCCGACGGGCCCCGCGCCTAGAGCCCCATCGCCCGCTGGTGCGCGGCGACGATGGCGCCGATGCCGGCGTCGCCGACCAGCCCCAGCGACTCCGCCCGCGCGGTGTCGAAGCGGCTGGGCCAGCTCGCCAAGATCGCCTCGATGGCGGGGTCGGGCCGGTGCGCGACCAGGGCCGCGGCCTCCGGTCCGCAGGCCTCGGTCAGCGCCGCCAGCATCGCGCGGGGCGTGGTCTCGATGCCGGGCAGGTTCACCTCGACCCGGTCGCCCAGCCGCCCCCGCTCCAGCGCCGCCAGCGCCACGATGTTGCGAAGGGTCGCGTCGGGAGAGCCGATCCACAGCGGCAGGTCCAGGTCCACCGGGCAGACCGCCATCTCCCCCGCCATCGGCTCGCGCAGGATCGAGCTGGCGAAGGACGAGGCGGCCGCGTTGGGCCGCCCCGGGCGCACCACCACCGTCGGCAGCCGCCCCACGATCCCGTCCACGAAGCCCCGGCGCGAGGCGTCCGCGACCAGCAGCTCCCCCATCGCCTTCTGGGTGCCGTAGCTCGAGCGCGGCCGCAGCACTTGGTCGTCGGGCACCACCGGCGGGCAGTCCGCCCCGAACACCGCCAGCGAGCTTGCGAAGAAGAAAAGCGGCCGATCCGCCCGCGTGCGGCAGGCGTCGAGCAGCCGGCGCGTGCCGTCGAGGTTCACGCGCATCCCCGTCTCGAACTCCGCCTCCGCCTGGCCGCTGACCACGGCGGCGAGGTGGAAGACCGCGCCCGTGGCGGGCCCGATCACCTCCGCCAGCGCCGCTTCGTCGTCCACGCTCCCGATCACCGATGCCACCCGCGGGTCCGGCGTCGGGCAGGGCGCGAGGTCCAGCGACACGATGCGCTCGAAGGCCGGGCGGGGCGCGCCCGCGTCCTTCGCCGCCAGCAGCGAGGCGACCAGGCGCGCCCCCAGGAACCCGGCGCCGCCGGTGACCACGAGGTCCATGACCTCTCCCTCCCCTCGTTCGATTATCATTGGAGGGGCATCATATCGCGCCCGCGCCCGCGCGCCACGGTTGCGCTCCGGCTTCAGTCCTCGGCCAGGAAGCGCAGGATCGCGGCCGCGAGCGCCGGCGCCGCCCCCGCGCCCGCCATCGCCAGGTGGTCGCCGGGCAGACGCAGCGCCTCGACCTGCGGCCCCGCCAGCGCCCGCCACTCGGCCTCGCGCCGGTCGGCCGAGGGATCGTCGGCCGCGATGACCAGCAGCGTCCGGGTCCCCGCGGGCAGGGCGGGCGGGGCGCACAGCGCCATCGCCACCGTCGTCGCCGCCTCGCGTCCGCCGACCCGCGGCAGGCCCATCAGGCGGCCAGCCAGCGCTCCGGCCGCGCGCAGCTCTCCCGCCCGCGCCGCCTCGGCCACCCGCCGCAGCGCCAGCCGCGGCTCGGTCCAGGGGGCGAGCGGGTCGATCAGCGCCAGGCGCGGCGCGGGCAGGCCCCGCGCGACCAGCGCCGCGGCGGCCTCGCCCGCCACCATCGCGCCGAAGCTGTAGCCCAGCAGCGTCGCCGCCTCCGCGCTCTCGCTCCGCCGGTCGAGGTCCGCGGCCACCGCCTCGGCCGCGTCGCGCCCGTAGGCCGCCATGCGCGCGGGCGGATCGCGCCGGGGCGGGGGGCGCACGCCGATCACCTCGGCCCGCCCCTCCAGCGCCTGCGCCAGCGGCATCAGGTCCGCGAGGCCCCCGGGCCCCATGTGCATCGCATGCAGCCGCGGCCGTCCCCGCGCCGGCGCCGTGCGGTTCAGCGCCGCCCGCCGCGCCCCCGCCAGCCGCGCGCCGGCGGCGCGCGCCGCCTCCAGCCGCCGGGCGAGCCCCGCCACCGTCGCCCCCTCCAGCACCAGCGACTCGAGCGGCAGGCTCACGCCCAGCCGCCGCTCGCAGCCCAGCGCCATGGCCATCGCCTGCAGCGAGTCGCCGCCGATGTCGAAGAAGTCGTCCTCCCGCCCGAAGCCGCCGGCGCCCAGCGCCTCCCGCCAGGCCTCGGCCACCAGCGTCTCGACCTCGCCGCGGGGCGGGCCGCCCTCGCCCTCGCCGTCGTGGGCGGGTTCGGCGAACGGGTCGGGCAGGGCCGCGCGGTGCAGCTTGCGCGCGACGCCGATGCGGGGCAGCTCCGCCACCACCCGGATCCGCCCCGGGACCATCCAGCCCGGATGCGCCTGCGCCAGCGCCGCGCGCAGGGCGGAGGGGTCGAGCCGCGCCCCCGCCTCCGGCACCACATGGGCGGCCAGCCGACGCGCCCCGCCCGGGCCCTCCCAGGCGCTCGCCGCCGCCTCGGCCACGCCGGGCAGGGCGACCAGCGCCCGCTCCACCTCGATCAGGCGCACGGCGTAGCCGCGGATCTTCACCTGGTCGTCGATCCGCCCGGCCGCGTGCAGGACGCCCGCCGCGTCGAACCAGCCCAGGTCGCCGGTGCGCCAGCGGCGCACGCCGGGCTCGTCGGTCTCCTCGAAGGCGGCGGCGGTCTCCTGCGGCCGGCCGATCCAGCCGCGGGCGATGTGGCGGCCGCGGGCGACGATCTCGCCGATCTCCCCCACCGCCGCGGGCGCGCCGGAGGGGTCGAGCACCGCCACCACCCCCGGCCGGTCCGGCGGGCCCAGCGGCATCCCCGTGGGCGCCACCGCGTCCCCGTGCCGGTGGTCGTGGGTGGTCATCAGCGGCGCCTCGTTCGAGCCGTAGCTGTTGCGCAGCACCGCCCCCGGGAGCGTCATCCGCTCGAAGGCGGCGGCGTCCTCGGCGGTCAGCGCCTCGCCGCTCAGGATCAGCGTGCGCAGGTCCGCGAAGGGCCCCGCGCCGGCGGCGGCCAGCGCGCGGAAGGCCGCGGTGAAGGTGCGCAGGTGGGTGATGCGGCGCGCGTCCAGCGTCTCGGCCAGCCCCGCCGGCCCCAGCCGCGCGAAATCCGCGACCGTCAGCGTCGCGCCGGCCATCAGCGTGGTCAGGTAGGTGTGGATCCACCACGAGCCGGTCAGGCAGGGCCGATCCTTCGGCGTCCAGAGCTGGAGCGTGTCGTAGAGGTCGAACAGCGCCTCGTTCGCCTCATGGTGCAGCTCCACCGCCTTCGGCCGCCCGGAGGAGCCCGAGGTGAAGCGCACCGCCACCCGCATCCCCGCGTCCGGCGGCCGCCGCGCGAAGGGCGGGGCCTCGCCCGGGCGCACCGTCTCCGGCGCGGGCGGCACGAGGACGGGCATGCCCTCCCCGAAGCGCCCGCGCCCGTCGGCGTCGTCCAGGATCGCCGCGCGCACGCCGATCTCCTCGACCACCGCGGCGATCTGGGCGTCGGGCAGAACGGGATCGAGCGGCGCGAAGGCGAAGCCCGCCTTCCAGGCCGCGGTGAAGGCGACGATCCGGGGCGTGCCCGGCCCGCCCATATGCGCCACGGTCGCGCCTCGCGGCAGGTCCAGCGCCGCCAGACCCTCGGCCAGCAGGTCCGAGGCCGCCTCGAGCCCGCCCCGGCTGATCGCCGCGCCCCGCGCGACGTCCACCGCGGCGTCCCGCCCCGGCGCCTCGGCGGCCCGCGCCGCGATCGCGTGCAGAAATCTCTCCAATCCCCGGGCTCCAATCCGCATCCCGCCCGGGAAGCGAGCCGCCGCGCGAAGCGCAAGTCAATCGTCCGAATGAGGGAGGCCTGCGGAATGGAGCTCAAGCCCCCGGAATCGCTCGCTCCGCGCGCCGGAGGCGTGGCCGGTTCAGGCGCGGACCAGGCCCGCGAGGGGCCGGCGTTCGGTCAGGAAGGGGGGATGGAGGCGACGACCGGAATCGAACCGGTGTACACGGATTTGCAATCCGCTGCGTAACCACTCCGCCACGTCGCCATCCGAGCGTGGGGATAGGGTTTTCCCGAAGGGGCGTCAAGGGCGGCCGGGCGTTCCGTGGGGGCGTGCGCGCGCCTCCGGCCGGGCCCTCGCCCCGCGCCGGCCCGGCCCCTGCGTCAGCTCCGCGAGATCAGCCGCGCCGCGTCCGCCAGCGGCAGCAGCGGCGGGCGGCCCGAGGGGGTGGCGAGGTAGCGGGGGCGCCACTCGGGGTCGAACTTCGCCTTGAAGGCGCGCAGCCCCTCGAAATTGTAGAAGCCCCCGCCGTGGCGGTAGATCGTGGTCCCGAACCGGTCCCACAGCCGCCCGCTGCGCTCGGGCGTCAGGCCCGACAGCGGCGCCATGCCCATCGAGAACCGCTCGAACCCCTGCGCCTTGAGCTGGAGCATGGTCTCGGTGAACAGGAACTCCATCGTGCCCGGCGGCGCGGCGTCGGCGTGGCGCATCAGGTCGATGCAGGCGCTGCGGCGCGAGGCGGTGACCATCAGCGTCGCGAAGGCCACCGGCGAGCCGCCGTGGAACACCAGCGCCAGCGGCCAGCGGTTCAGCCAGGCCGGGTCGAACCGGCCGACCGAGAATCCCTTCTCCCGCGCCCCCTTCGCGACCAGCCAGCCGTCCGAGATGGGCTTGAGCTCCGCCAGCAGGGCCGCGTCGTGGGGCGGCTCGACGATCCGCAGGCTCAGCCCGTCGCGCCCCGCCCGCGCGTGGGCCGTGCGCAGCTTCTTGCGCGCCGAGCCCTCGAGCGAGAAGCGGGAGAGGTCGACCACCGCCTCCTCCCCCATCTTGTGCAGCGCGAGGCCGAGCGAGAGCATCAGCGGCACCGCCTGCATCCCCACCTCGTAGAACACCGGCCGGGCGCCGGCGCGGCGGGCGCGGTCGACGAAGGTGAAGGCCACCTCCTCGGCCGCCTCGGCCTCGCCCACCGGCCCGCCGTAGGCGAGCCAGGATCCGCCCGAGACGCCGAACATCACGAAGGCGCTTTCGTCGTCCGAGAGCAGGATCGACTTGTCCCCGGTCAGGGCGAAGCCCGCCTCCGGCCGCTCGCCCGCCAGGGCGATGCGCGCCGCCGTCTGCAGCGCATGGGCGTCGGGGGGCGTGGGGCGGAAGCGGGGGGCGCGCAGCAGCAGCAGCAGCGCCCCCGCGCTGACGCCCAGGCTCACCAGCAGGCCGGCGCGCAGGGCGCGGGGCGCGTTGGCGTCCTCGGCGAACTGCCACCACAGCTCATGGGCGTAGGGGGTGCTCTTGTGGGTGAAGAACAGCACGAAGCCGACCGAGAACACCGCCGCCAGCATCAGCGCGGCCCAGCCCGGCGTCATCGCCGAGTGGGTGAGGACCGAGCGGCGGCGGAACGCCCGGCGGAAGGGCAGCAGGATCGCCACCCCCAGCGCCAGGGTCGCGGCCTGCTCGGGCTCCACCCCCTGCGCCAGCGCCACCACCGCGCCCGCGATCATCGCCCCGATGGTCAGCCACAGCGCGCCCAGGCTGCGCCGCGCGAGGCCGAGCGACACCACCGTCATCAAGGCCCCCAGCGCCGAGGTCAGCAGCGCCGACCCCTCCTGGAAGGCGAGGGGGAAGAACGCCTCCGCCGCCTCGCCCGCCTTGCCCAGCGGCGGCAGCAGGGCCGAGAGCGACATCCACATGCCCGAGCCGAAGACCATCACCGCCAGCAGGAACGGGGCGGCGGGCTCGATGGCGCGGAAGGCGGGCTCGGTCGCCGCGAAGGCGCGCCCCGCCGCGCTCGCCCGCCCGCCGAAGGCGCGCCAGGCCTCGTAGAGCGAGAGCAGCACCAGGGCGGCGGCGAAGGGGGCGAGGTAGTAGATCAGCCGGAACAGCAGCAGCGCGGCCGCCACCGCGTCGACGCCCGCGGCCTTGGGCAGGGCGGCGACGATCAGCGTCTCGAACACGCCCACGCCGCCGGGCACGTGGCTCAGCACGCCCGCCATGGTGGCGGCGGCGAAGATGGCGACGAAGGCGAGGAACCCCGGCGCGCCCTCGGGGAGCAGCAGGTAGAGCGTCAGCGCCGAGAAGGCGATGTCGCCCAGGCTGATCAGCAGCTGCGCCACCAGCAGCCCCGGCGTCGGCGCCTGCAGCGAGAACCGCCCCAGCGTCAGCCGCCGCCGGCTGAGCGAGGCCCAGAGCAGCGGCGCGAGGATCGCGAGCGTCGCCGCGATCGCCCCCAGCCGCACGCTCCCCGGCTCGAGCGGCAGCACCGAGGCCAGCGCCGCCGGATGCACCGCCAGCGCGGTCAACCCGATCAGCGTCGCCGCGATCCCGTAGGCCATGGCGGTGAAGGTCGAGACCGCGGCGATGTCGTAGCCGTCGAGCCCCAGCCCCGAATAGAGCCGCCAGCGCACCGCCCCGCCCGAGATCGCCGACAGCCCCACGGTGTTGCCGAAGGCATAGGCCAGGAACCCGCCCGAGATCGCGACCGGCGCCGGCAGCGGCTTGCCGATGTGGCGCAGCGCGGACCAGTCGTAGGCCGCCAGGCACAGGTATCCCCCCAGCGTCGCCAGAAGGGCCGCGGCGATGGTCCGCCAGGGCGTCTCGCGCACCTGGATCGCCACCTCGTGGATGTCGACGGGGGCCAGCAGGCGGTAGAGCGCGAAGCTCCCCAGGCCGAACAGGAACAGGGCGACGAGGTAGGGCGCCGCCATGCGCAGGCGCGCGAGCCACGAGACCGGGTCCGCGCCTCCCTCTTCGATGTTCGCCTCGCTCACCGCGTCTCCTCCTCGCGCGTCCGCGCCTCCGGGTCCGGTCCTCGCGCCCCGCCTGAGCGCCCTATGACCCGCCGCGCCCGCCGCTGGCAAGCCGGAGGGACGGCGCGGGCGGGCTCAGGGGGCGGGAATATAGCAGGCCGCGCCGTCCGCGACCGCGATGCCGACGGGGCAGGGCGCCGTCGCCCCGGCGCCCTCCGCCGCCCCCGCCGCGCCGCCCGATCCCGCGGCCGGCGTCGCCATGTCCCGGGCCAGCGCGTCGCGGCCCGGCGGCGAGGGGGCGGCGAGGATCAGGCGCGCCCCCTCGGGCGTGCGCTCGCCGCTGTCCCACAGGCGCAGCTCGGCCGCGCCGTCGGCGCTGCGCAGGCCCGCGTCCTGGGGGTGGCCCAGCCAGAAGCGGGGGAACAGCGGCGCGTCCGCCCAGGTCGCCTCGGTCAGGTCGTGCCAGGCGCCGCGCAGGAGGGAGGCGGGGGAGGGCTGCTCGGCCTCCCGCCACCCCGCCGCGCGCAGTCGGGCGACCACGTGGCCGAGGTCGGGCGCCGCGATCACCGCCGCGACCGGGTCGCGCGCCTCGCCCCCCAGCGACTCGACGGCCAGCGGCAGGTCCGCGGTTCCCGCCGCCGCGACCGGGTCCACGATCTCGGGCGGCGCCTCGGCCTGGGCGGCGGCGCGCGGGGGATCGGCCAGCGCCGCCAGCACGCCCGCCGCGACGACCCCCGCCGCCGCCGCCAGCGCCGCGGCCCGCAGGCGCGGGCGCGAGGGGCGCGGCGCGGGGCCGGCCGCGCGCATCCGCTCGGCCACCGCCAGCCCGATCACCAGCCACAGCGTGCCCACCAGCCAGCCGTTCACCACGTCGGACAAATAGTGCTCGATCAGGTAGATCCGGCTGCCTCCGATCAGGAAGGCCAGCGTCGCGCCCAGCACCAGCGCCGTCGTCGGGCCCAGCGCCCGCTCGCGCCAGGCTATCACGCACAGCGTCCCCCAGAAGGCCACCGACAGCGTCGCGTGGCCCGAGGGGAAGCTGCCCGAGGTCTCGACGAAGAAGCCCAGCTCCGGCCGCGGCCGGTCGAAGGCGTTCTTCAGCAGGCGCACCGTGATCAGCTCGCCCGCCAGCGCCACCCACAGCTGCGCCAGCGAGGCGCGCCGCCCCGCGATCGCCAGCGCCGCCGTCGCCCCCGCCAGCATCGCCGTGACCACCGTCCAGTGGCCCAGCTGCGTGACCAGTCCGAAGGCGTGCAGCGCCTGGGGGTTCCAGAAGGCGTGGATCAGCCGCGACAGGCGCAGGTCGGTCTGGGCCACCTGCGCCTCGAACAGGAAGTCGAGCGCCGAGTCCGCCCAGGCCGCCACCACGTAGACCGCCACGGCCGCGAGCGCGGTTAGCGCCAGCCCCTCGAACCGGTCGGTCGCCACGCGGCGGGCGAGGAACCCCGTCAGCCCCGGATGCGCCGCCGCGAGCCGTCGCGCCCAGGGCTTCGCCAGCAGCGCGTCGCGCGCGGCGCCCAGCGCGGCCAGCGCCAGCGGCAGGCCGCGGCGCAGCTGGGTCGAGACCGCCCAGATCAGCGCCAGCGCCGCCAGCACCACCGCGGCGAGGATCGCCGCGCGCTCCATCTGCGGGCCGACCCGCGCCAGCACGTCGCCCAGCGCATAGCCCAGCCCCACATGCACCGCCGCGTAGGGCAGCGCGCTGAGCGCGTTCCAGATCCGGAAGCGCCGCGGCTCCATCCCCGCCAGCGCCGCGGCGAGCGCCGCGAGGCCCGAGACCGGGCCCAGGAACCGCCCCAGCACCAGCGCCAGGCCCCCGTGGCGGCGGAACAGCGCCTCGGCCCGGCGGTAGGCGCCCAGGCGCGCGGGATCCCAGCGCCCGGTCAGCCGCTTGCCCAGCCGCCGGCCGGTCCAGTAGCCCATCTCCCCGCCCAGCGCGGCGCCCACGGCGACGAACCAGGCGAGCTCCACCGGGTTCAGCGTCCCCAGCCGCGCCAGCGCGCCGCCCGCGTCCACCACCAGCGTCCCCGGCGCCAGCACGCCGGTGACGAACCACGCCTCGAGCAGCGCCGCCAGCCCCACGATCCAGTAGGCCCAGACGCCGAGCGCGCCCAGCGAGGGGACGAGATGCGCGATCCAGGCGGTCATGCGGGCGGGCGGTCCATGGGCGGCGATCTCCGGTCCGGGCGGGTGCAGCGCCGGTTACGTCCTCGGGCCGGGGGCGGGCAAGGGCGCGCGGGCCGGATCACGAAATCGCCATGGTCGCGGATCGCCCAGGCGCCCCCGTCGCGCGGCCATCGCCGACAGGACGCGACGGGCGATCGGCGGCCGGACGATCCCGGCCATCCGGTGGCGGAACACGCGAGGGTCGCCCTCAGCGCGCGCCGGCCCGCCGACGGCGGAGCGAGAGGCGGATGCGCTTCTCGGTCTCGATCAGGACGAAGAAGACCACGCCCGTCGCCAGCACCAGCGCGCCGTCCGCAAGCGGCACGGCGCGGGTTCCGAACAGCGCCTGGAGGGGCGGGGCGTAGGTGAGGGCGAGCTGCGCCGCCGTCGCCGCGATCACGCAGGCCCAGACCACCGGCGTCCCCCGCGCCGCCGCCCAGGTCAGCGAGGCGCCGTGAATGTTGCGGATGAAGAACAGGTGGAAGATCTCCAGCACCACCAGGGTGTTCATCGCCAGCGTCCGCGCCAGCGCCGGGTCGCGCCCGCCCTCGATCGCCCAGGCGTAGACCCCGAAGACCGCCGCCAGGAACAGGGTCGAGACCAGCGCCACGTGCCACAAGAGCTCCCCCGTCAGCAGGGGCGCGTCGCGGGGGCGGGGCGGGCGGGACATCGTCCCGCGCTCGGTCGGCTCGAAGGCCAGCGCCAGGCCCAGGGTGACGGCGGTGATCAGGTTCACCCACAGGATCTGCACCGGCGTGATCGGCAGGGCGAGCCCCGCGAACAGCGCCGCGACGATGGTGATCGCCTCGCCCGCGCTGGTGGGGAGCGACCAGCCGATCACCTTCTTGATGTTGTCGTAGGCCGTGCGCCCCTCGCGCACCGCGGCGACGATGCTGGCGACGTCGTCGTCGGCGAGCACGATCTCCGCCGCCTCCCTTGCCGCCGCGCTGCCTTTCAGCCCCATCGCGACGCCCACGTCCGCGCGCTTCAGCGCCGGCGCGTCGTTCACCCCGTCGCCGGTCATCGCCACGGTCAGGCCGCGCGCCTGCATCGCCTCGACCAGCCGCAGCTTGTGGCCGGGGGAGGCGCGGGCGAAGACGTCGACGTCGAGCACGGCCTGCGCCAGGGCCGCGTCGTCCATCGCGTCGATCTCCGCCCCCGTCAGCGCCCGGTCGGGCGAGGCGAGCCCGATCCGCCCGGCGATGGCGCAGGCGGTGGCGGCGTGGTCGCCGGTGATCATCTTCACCCGGATGCCCGCGCGCCGGCACTCGGCCACCGCCTCGGCCGCGGCGGCGCGGGGCGGGTCCACCAGGCCGATCAGGCCCAGCAGGGTCAGCCGCCCCTCGACGTCGCGCCGGTCGAGCACCACGTGCTCGGGCGGCATGGCGCGCACGGCCGCCGCGATCACCCGCTGGCCCTTCGCGGCCATCGCGGCGACCTCGGCGTGCCAGCGGGCGGGGTCCAGCGCCTCGCTCCCCCCGTCCGGCGCGCGCTGGTCGGCGCACAGCGCCAGCACCGCCTCGGGCGCGCCCTTCACGTGGATCGCCGCGCGCCCCTCGTGGTCATGGTCGAGCGTCGCCATCCAGCGATGCGCCGCGTCGAAGGGGATCGCGTCGGTGCGCCGCCAGCGGCGGAAAGGCGCCGGCCCCTCGCCCGCGATGCGGGCGGCCAGCGTCAGCAGCGCCCCCTCCATCGGGTCGCCCTCGATGCGCCAGCCGTGCTCCGCCCCGTCCCCGGAGCCGTCCCCGGCCGCATCCTCGGGCCCATGCAGCGCCGCGTCGTTGCACAGCGCCGCCACCCGGGCGAACGCCTCCAGCGTCGCGGGATCGGCGCCGTCGCCCCGGATCGCGCCCTCCGGCGCATAGCCCTCGCCCTCGGCCTCGACGGCGCCGCCGGTCGAGACCACCGCGACCGCCGCCATCTCGTTGCGCGTCAGCGTCCCGGTCTTGTCCGCGCAGATCACCGAGACCGAGCCCAGCGTCTCGATCGCGGGCAGGCGGCGCACGATGGCGTTGCGCCGGGCCATCGCCTGCACCCCCACCGCGAGCGTGATGGTCAGCACCGCCGGCAGCCCCTCGGGGATCGCCGCGACCGAGAGGCCGACGACCGCCATGAACAGCTCCCCGAACGAGAGCCGCCCCGCCGCCAGCCCCCAGGCGAGCACGCAGGCCGCGACCGCGAGGATGACGGCGGTCAGCCAGCGGGCGAACACGTCCATCTGGCGCAGCAGCGGCGTGGCCAGCTCCTCGACCGAGGAGAGCATCCCGCTGATCCGCCCGATCTGGGTGTCGGCCCCCGTGGCGGTCACCACGCCGCGCCCGGTCCCCGTCGCCGCCAGCGTGCCGCTGAACAGCATCGAGGTCCGGTCCCCCAGCGGCGCGTCGGGCGCGACCGGCTCGGGGGACTTGCGCACGGGCAGGGACTCGCCCGTCAGGATCGCCTCCTCGACCTTGAGGTCCCGCGCCTCGACCAGGCGCAGGTCGGCGGGGATGCGGTCGCCGGCCTCGACCAGCACCAGGTCGCCGGGGACCAGCTCGCCCGCGTCCAGGCTCCGCCGCCGTCCGTCGCGGATCGCCGAGGCCCGCGGCGCCAGCATCACCCGGATCGCCGCCATCGCCTGCTCGGCGCGGCCCTCCTGCACGAAGCCGATGGCGGCGTTGGCCAGCACCACCGCCAAGATCACGCCCGCGTCCACCCAATGCTGCAACGCCGCCGTCACCGCGGCCGAGGCCAGCAGCACGTAGATCAGCACGTTCTGGAACTGGGCGAGGAAGCGCCGCAGCGGACCGGGCCCGCGCGCCTCGGGCAGCCGGTTGGGCCCGTGCCGGGCCAGCCGCCGCGCCGCCTCCGCCTCGCTCAATCCCCCGGCGGGCGCATCCAGCGCCGCCAGCGCCGCCTCGATGGGCAGGGCGTGGAGGGGCGTCTCCGCCGGCCCCGGGGAGCGTTCGTCGGTCTGGGGGGCGATGTCATGCATGGGGCGGGCGACCTCCGTCCGCGAAGAGCGAGGCGACCTCCTCGAGGATCGCCTCCGCGACCGCGTCGACCGCCCGCGCGACCTCCGCGCCGAGCCCGGCGCCGGCGGAGACGTCCCCCGCCTCGATCGCATAGACCCGGCAGACCGGCGGCAGCCCGTCCAGCGCCCGCGCGATCTCCAGCGCCTCGGCGAGCCCCAGCCCGTGGGTCGAGACCGAGCCGACCGCGGCGGGCAGCGGCCCCTCGCCCGGATCGAGGCGCTGCACCGTGCCCGCCGGGGCGCCCGAGCGGCAGGCGTCCGCCAGCACCGCCGCCCGCGCCCCCGCCAGCAGCGCCAGCAGCCCCGTCGCCTCGCCCGCCGCCTCGTGCAGCGAGACGCCGGCCGGCAGCCGCCCGCGCAGCCGGGCCGCGACCGCGCGGCCCGCGCCGTCGTCCCCGCGCAGGGGCTCGCCCAGGCCGATCACCCGGACGGGGGCGGGCGCCTCAGCCATCCGACCCCTCCCGCACGACGTCGAGCCTCAGGAAATGCGTGGCGCAGGAGATGCAGGGATCGTGGTTGCGGATCGCCTGCTCGCAGCGCCTGCGCAGCGCCTCGGTCGCGAGGTCCGGCGCCGCCTCCACCACCTGCACCAGGTCCGCCTCGATGCTCGCCTGGTTCTGGGAGGTCGGCGGCACGATGGTCGCCGCCCGGATCAGCCCGTCGCCCCCGACCTCGTAGCGATGGTGCAGCAGCCCCCGCGGCGCCTCGGTCGCCGCCGCGCCGACCACGGGCCCGGCCAGGGGATCGAGCGGCGGCAGGGGCAGGGCCGAGACCTCCGGCTCGCGATAGTCCTCGACGATCCTCAGGGCCTCGTCGACCGCATGCAGCGTCTCGACCGCGCGCACCACGATGGCGCGGAACGGGTTGCGGCAGACCTCGCCCAGCCCCGCCTCGCGCGCCGCCTCCCGCGCCACCGGCCGCAGGCGCGCCGCGTTCAGCGCATAGCGCGCGAGCGGCCCGACCAGGTAGGCCTCCCCCTCGGCGGTGCGCGAGTGCAGCGCGGTCGAGCGGGCCGTCTGGCTTTCGCGGAACCGTTCGTGAAAGGCGCCCGCCTCGATGTCGAGCCCGCCGGAGGAGGCGATGCGCCCCTCGTTCATCGGGTATTCCCCGGGATGGCGCAGGGCCACGAACAGGAAGTCCCGCTCCAGCTCCGGCGCGGCGAAGCCCGCGGTCCAGCGCACGCTTTCCAGCGCATCGTCGCGGGCGCGCT
Organism: Albimonas marina; assembly: GCF_029223255.1. GTDB lineage: Bacteria > Pseudomonadota > Alphaproteobacteria > Rhodobacterales > Rhodobacteraceae > Albimonas. The sequence continues at coordinate 181,346 of NZ_JARHUC010000002.1, read as the reverse complement.
TCAGATCGTCGGCCAGCTCCGCCAGCTCCCGCCGCTTCGGGGCGCGGTGGAAGCCGCCGACGCGCACGTTGACCGGATGCACCTCGCGCCCGCCCAGCAGGGCCACGATGCGGTTGCCCGCGGCCTTCAGCGCCAGCCCCCGGCGGAAGGCCTCGGGGTGGGCGCGGGCCATCTCCACCGGCCCGTCCAGGCCCAGGAAGTCGGGGGCGTGAAGCAGGTGGACGTGCAGCGCGTGACTCCCGATCCACTCCCCGCAATAGAGCAGCCGCCGCAGATCGCGCAGCGGCCCCTCCACCCGCAGGCCCAGCGCCCGCTCCATCGCGTGCACGGCGCTCATCTGGTAGGCGACCGGGCAGATCCCGCAGATCCGCGAGGTGAGGTCGTGCGCCTCCTCGAAGCCGCGCCCGCGCAGCAGCGCCTCGAAGAACCGCGGCGGCTCGAAGATCGAGAGCTCGGCCGAGCGCACGGCCCCGTCGCGCAGCACCACCTTGAAGGCGCCCTCGCCCTCGACCCGGGCCAGCAGGTCGACCTTGATCGTGCGGGAGGTCATGGCGCGTCCGCCTCCCGGAACTCGGGCGCCCAGGCGGTCACGCCCCGGAACAGCCGCTCGACCTCCGCCGGCGGCAGGCCCATGGCCGCGAGCTGGGTTCTCAGCGCGCCGACGTTCGCCCCCTCCGCCGGGCCGAAGCAGCCGTAGCAGCCGCGCCCGTAGGCCGGGCAGATCGCCCCGCAGCCCGCACGCGTGACCGGGCCCAGGCAGGGCGTGCCGCGCGCCACCGTCACGCAGGTCGTCCCCCGCGCCTTGCAGTCCACGCAGACCGCGTGCCCCGGCAGCCCCGGCCGCCGCCCGGCGAGGAAAGCCGAGATCGCCTCGACCAGCTGCGCCTTCGAGATCGGGCAGCCGTGCAGCTCGAAATCCACCGCCACATGCGCGGCGATGGGGGTGGAGGTCGCGAGCGCGTCCAGAAGCTCCGGCTGCGGATAGACCATCGGCGCGAAGCTTCCCGGTTCGGCGAAGTTGCGCAGCGCCTGGATGCCGCCCGCGGTCGCGCAGGCCCCCAGCGTGACGAGGGTGCGTGAGCGGGCGCGCACGTCGCGGATGCGCGCGGCGTCCGCCGCGGTGGCGATCGAGCCCTCGACCAGCGACAGGTCGAACCTCCCCCGCGGCGCGCCCCCCGCGCCGCGCCGCATCGCCTCGGGGAACCAGGCGACGTCGAGGGCGGCGAAGATCTCAGCCAGCCGGTCCTCGCAGTTCAGCAGCGTCAGCTGGCAGCCGTCGCAGGAGGCGAACTTCCACACAGCCACCCGCGGCCGACGACGCCGGCGGGTCCGCGAGGCGGGCAGGGGGGAGGTTCCGCTCATCTCACAGCTCCCGCACCCGCAGCCGCGGCCCGAGGCGCGAGAGCGGCGCCACCGGCCCGTCGCGGCACAGCAGGTCGCCCCCGAACTGGCAATGGCCGCACAGGCCCACGGCGCATTTCATGTTCCGCTCCATCGACAGGTGGATCGCGTCGGCCGCCACGCCCGCCTCGCGCAGGGCGTCGGCGGCGAAGCGCATCATGATCTCCGGGCCGCAGACGAAGGCGAGCGTGCGCTCCGGCGCGCGGACCAGCCGCGGGATCAGCGCGGTCGCGGCCCCCACGTGCCCGCGCCAGTCCGGCCCGGCGTGGTCGACCGTCGTCTCCACCTCCACGCCCCGCCTGGCCCAGGCCGCGCGGTCGCGCGCGAACAGCGCCTGCGCGGGCGAGCGCGCGCCCAGCGCCAGCGCCACGCGCGCCGCCCGCCGCGGCCGCGCCAGCAGGGCGAGGATCGCGGGCCGCACGGGCGCGAGGCCGAGACCCCCGGCAACCACCAGCGCCTCGCGACCCTCCGCCGCCTCGATGGGCCAGCCCGAGCCGAACGGCCCCCGCAGCCCCAGGACCTGTCCCCGCCGCAGCCCCGCCAGCGCGGCCGAGACCGCGCCGACCGCCCGGATCGTATGCGTCCAGCGCCCCGCGTCGCCCGGATCGCCGCTGAAGCTGACCGGGATCTCGCCCACGCCGAAGGCGGTCAGCATCGCGAACTGGCCGGGGCGGGGCGGGGCGGCGCCACCGGGCGCCTCGACCTTCAGCGTCCAGACGTCCGCCGCCTCCCGCCGCCGGGCCAGGACCCGGGCGACGCGGGGCGCCATGGGGTCCGCGGGGCGCGGCTCAGTCCGCATCGCCATAGAGGTCCAGCGCCTGCATCCGCGCCGCGTGCAGCCGGGAGAGCAGCACCGGCACCATCCGCTTCATCAGCGCATGGCCCAGCGCGGGGTCCGCGTCGCACAGCGCCCGCAGCCGCGCGGCGTCGAGCGCGATCGCCGTCACCGGCTCGGTCGCCGTCGCGTCCCAGCGCCAACGCGCGGGCGGGGCGAGCCAGGAGACGCCGACCACCTCCCCCCCGCCCACCGTCTGGAACACCGTCGGCGCCCGCCCGGGCGAGGCGACCGACAGCGCCGCGCGCCCGCTCTGGAGCAGGTGGACGACGTCGGCCGCCTCCCCCTCGCGCAGCAGCGCCGCGCCGGGGGCGAATTCCGCCCAGGCGGCGCAGGCCGCGATCTCGTCCAGCATCTCCCCCGGCAGCCCCGCCAGCAGCGGATGCGCCGCGAGCTCGGCCGCCGTCGGTTCCTCCATCATCCTGCGTCCTCCCGCGTCTCGGCGCAGGCCGCGCCCTCCCGAGTCGCGGCGAAGGCCGCCATCTCCTCGGTCAGGTCGATGCCCGCCGGGCACCAGGCGATGCAGCGTCCGCAGCCCACGCAGCCCGAGATTCCGAACTGGTCGATCCAGGTCGCCAGCTTGTGGGTCAGCCACTGGCGATAGCGCGCCCGCCCCGAGGTCCGCACCGCCCCCCCGTGCAGGAAGGAGAACTCGGTCGCGAAGCAGCTGTCCCAGCGTTGGTCGCGCCCCGTCTCCCGCCCGGCGAGGTCGCCGACCTCCTCGGTGGTGGTGCAGAAGCAGGTGGGGCAAACCATCGTGCAGGCCCCGCAGGAGAGGCAGCGCTCCGCCACCGCCTCCCACCGCGGATGCTCGGGGTCGCCCAGCAGCAGGCGCGGATCGCCCGGGGGCATCGCGCGGCCCATGCGGGCGGCGGCCTGCACGCCGACCTGCTCGGCCGCCGCGATCTCGTCCGCGCGCGCCGGACGGGCGGGCAGGCGGGCCAGCATCGCGCGCCCCGCCTCCGACGCCGCCCGGACAAGGAAGCGGTGGTCGCCCGCCGGATCCAGCTCGGTCAGCGCCAGGTCGTGGCCGCCCCGCGGCTCGGGCCCGCCGCCCATCGAGGTGCAGAAGCAGGTGGCGGCCGGATCGGCGCAGGTCACGGCGACGAGGAACGCCCCCTCGCGCCGCGCGGCGTAGCGGGGATCGACGAACTCGCCCCCGGTCAGCACCCGGTCCTGCACGGCGATGGCGGCCAGCTCGCAGGCCCGCACGCCGATGAAGGCGAAGCGGGCGTCGGGCAGGGGCTCGGGGCGAACCTCCGCCGTCTCCCGCCCGTCCTCCTGCCCCAAAGTCGCGGTCCACAGACGCTCCCGCGGCGGATGCAGGAAGCGCTTCCACGACTGCGGGCCCACGGCGTAGCCGAACAGCGCCCCGTCGCCCCGCGGCGCCAGGCGATAGCGGCCGGGCGCCTGGTCGTCGCCCCAGCCCCGCGGCAGATCGGCGGTCGAGGCGACGTCGTCGTAGACCACCGCCCCCTCGCCCAGGGTCGGGCCGATCACCCGGAACCCGTCCGCCGCCAGAGTCGCCAGCAGCGCGTCGAGCCCCGCGGGCGAGAGGATCGAGGCCCCGGCCTCCACGCCCGGAGCGGCGGCGGCGCGCGCGCTCATCGCCGCGCGCGCCGCGTCGCGGGCAGGGCGGGGATCGCCAGGGGCGGGGCGGGGTGCATCGGATCCTCCCGGATGCGTTGTGCCGAGACGCCGCCAGACTACCACCGCGGCGCCCCGATCGGTTTGACCCATGTCATCGCGCGCGCCCGACGCCCCGCCTTCCGCGCCCCCGCCGCGCACTTGACCCGCATCAAGGCGCCCGCCCGCCCGGGGCGCGATCCTGCCCCCAACGCGCCCGACCCGAGGCGCGGCCGAAAGCGCCCGGCGCCGGGCGCGGTGGGAGCGGACGTCTTGACCCGGTGGAACCCGACCCTCGTCCTCCAGCTCGTCTTCGCGCTGGCCTTCGTCGTCGCGGTGCAGGCCTTCGTCGCCGGCTCCCGCGAGGTCGAGCCGATCCCCTACAGCGATTTCCGCGCCGCCCTCGCCGCGGGCGAGGTGACCGACCTCGTGGTCGCGGGCGACGACATCCGCGGCAGCTGGCGCACGCCGCGCGACGGCGCCACGGGCTTCCGCACCCGCCGGGTGGACGACGCGTTCGCCGCGGAGCTCGACGCCGCGGGGGCGAGCTACCGCGCCGCCCCCGACGCCTCCTGGCTCGCCGCGCTCGTCTCCTGGGTGGCGCCCGCGGCGATCTTCGTGGGCCTGTGGTGGCTGGTCCTGCGCCGCATGGCGGCGGGGGGCGGCGCGGGCGGGGGCCTGGGCGGGCTGATGTCCGTGGGCCGCAGCCGCGCCAAGGTCTACGTCGAGACCGAGACCTCGGTCACCTTCGCCGACGTCGCCGGCGTCGACGAGGCGAAGGAGGAGCTGCAGGAGCTGGTCGAGTTCCTGCGCGCCCCGCAGGAGCATGCCGTCCTCGGCGCCCGCGCCCCCAAGGGCGTGCTGCTGCTGGGCCCGCCCGGCACCGGAAAGACGCTGCTCGCCCGCGCCGTCGCCGGCGAGGCGGGCTGCCCGTTCTTCTCCATCTCCGGCTCCGAGTTCGTCGAGATGTTCGTGGGCGTCGGCGCCGCCCGGGTGCGCGACCTCTTCGAGCAGGCCCGCGCCAAGGCCCCCGCGATCATCTTCATCGACGAGCTCGACGCGCTCGGCCGCGCCCGCGGCGCCGGCCCCGCCTTCGGCGGCCATGACGAGCGCGAGCAGACCCTCAACCAGCTGCTGACCGAGCTCGACGGCTTCGACGCCTCCGCCGGCGTGGTGCTGCTGGCCGCCACCAACCGGCCCGAGATCCTCGACCCCGCCCTCCTGCGCGCGGGCCGCTTCGACCGCCAGATCCTGATCGACCGCCCCGACCGCACCGGGCGCGAGGCGATCCTGACGGTCCACCTGGGCAAGGCGAAGCTCGGGGCCGACGTGGATCCCGCCGCGCTCGCGGGCCTGACCACCGGCTTCACCGGCGCGGACCTCGCGAACCTTGTGAACGAGGCCGCGTTGCTCGCCACCCGCCGTCGGGCGCAGGCGGTGGAGATGTCCGACTTCACCCGCGCCATCGAGCGCATCGTGGCGGGCCTCGAGAAGCGCAGCCGGCTGATGAGCCCGAAGGAGCGCGGCATCGTCGCGGTGCACGAGACGGGGCACGCGCTGGTCGCCCTGTCGTTGCCGGGAGCGGACCGGGTCCACAAGATCTCGATCATTCCGCGGGGCGTCGGCGCGCTTGGCTACACGATCCAGCGCCCGACCGAGGACCGCTGGCTGATGACCCGCGCGGAGCTGGAGCGCAAGCTGGCGGTCCTGCTGGGCGGGCGCGCGGCCGAGGAGGTGGTCTTCGGCCACCGCTCCACCGGCGCCGCCGACGACCTGGGCAAGGCCACCGACGTCGCCCGCGCCATGGCCGCCCGCTATGCCATGGCCGAGGAGCTGGGCCCCGTCGCCTGGGAGACCGACGCCCCCAACCTGCTGGGCCTGCCGGGCGAGCCCTCGGGCCGCGCCCCCGTCAGCCAGGCCCAGGCCGAGCGCCTCGACGCAGCGGTGACCGAGATCCTGACCCGCGCCTACGCCACCGCCCGCACGGTGCTGGAGCGTCGCCGCGCCGAGCTCGACCGCGTCTCCGCAGCCCTGCTGGCCCACGAGACGCTGGAGGAGGCCGACCTCCTCGCCCTTCTCGACGCGCCGCCGCCCGCCGACCCCGCCGAAACCCCGGGGGCCGTCGCCGCCTCGACCGAGGCCCCCTCGGCCCCCGACGCCGAACCGGAGGGGCGGCGCGATCCCTCTCCCCTCCCTCCGCAAGGACCGAACCCATGACCGCCGATCCCGCGCTCGCCGCACCGCTGGAGACCTTCTCGCGCCGCGACGTCGGCCGGGTGGGGGGCAAGAACGCCTCGCTGGGCGAGATGCTGGGCGCGCTCGGCGGGGCCGGGGTGCGCGTGCCCGGCGGCTTCGCCACCACCGCCGACGCCTTCCGCCTCTTCACTCGCACCAACGGCCTCGACCGGCTCGCAGCCGAGGCCCTCGCCAAGCTGGAGCGGGGGGAGGAGACGCTCGAGCGGACCGGCGCCGCGATCCGCGCGGCCTTCCTCGCCGCCGACCCGCCCCCCGCGCTCGCCGAGGCGATCCGCGCCGCCTACGCCGACCTCTGCGCGCGCGAGGGCGTGCCCGACCTCCCCGTCGCCGTGCGCTCCTCGGCCACCGCCGAGGACCTGCCCGACGCCTCCTTCGCCGGCCAGCAGGAGACCTTCCTCAACGTCTGCGGCGAGGCCGCGGTGCTCGACGCCTGCCGGCGCTGCTACGCCTCCCTCTACACCGACCGCGCCATCGCCTACCGGCGCATGAAGGGCTTCGACCGGGTCGAGGTCGCGCTCTCGGTCGGGGTGCAGCGCATGGTGCGCGCGGACGAGGGCGGCTCGGGCGTGATGTTCACGCTGGACACCGAATCCGGCTTCGACCGGGTGGTGCTGGTCGACGCGGTCTGGGGCCTGGGCGAGACCATCGTGCAGGGCGCCTCCACCCCTGACGAGCACCAGGTCTTCAAGCCCCTGCTGGACCGCGCGGACCTCTCGCCCATCGTCTCCCGCCGCCTCGGCGCGAAGGAGCGGCGCATGAGCCTGCGCCCCGATGGCACGCCTCAGACCGGCCCGACTCCGCCCGGGGACCGCGCCCGCTTCGTCCTCTCGGACGCCGAGGCGCTGGAGCTTGCGCGCACCGCCGTGACCATCGAGGCTCACTACGGCGTGCCGATGGACATCGAATGGGCCCGCGACGGGCGCGACGGCGCGCTCTTCATCGTGCAGGCCCGGCCCGAGACGGTGCAGTCGCGCGCCGCCGCCGGCGCCCTGCGCACCTGGAAGATCGGCCGCAAGGGGCCGCGCCTGCTGACTGGCCTGGGCGTGGGCGAGGGCGTGGCCGCGGGCCCCGTTCAGCGCATCGACGATCCGCGCGACATCGCGCGCTTCCGCGACGGCTCGGTCCTCGTCACCTCCACCACCGATCCCGACTGGGTGCCGGTGATGAAGCGCGCCGCGGCCATCGTCACCGACCACGGCGGGCGCACCAGCCACGCCGCCATCGTCAGCCGGGAGCTGGGCCTGCCCGCCGTCGTCGGCGCCGGCTACGCCACCGAGATCCTCCAGGAGGGGGAGCCCGTCACCGTCTCCTGCGCCGAGGGCGACCAGGGCTTCGTCTACGAGGGCGTCGCCGAGTTCGAGGCCCGCGACCTGAGCGTCGAGGACCTGCCGAAGACCCGCAGCCACGTGATGCTCAACCTCGCCGACCCCTCCGCCGCCTTCCGCTGGTGGCGCCTGCCGGCCGACGGCGTGGGCCTCGCGCGCATGGAGTTCGTGATCTCCAACCACGTGCGCGTCCACCCCATGGCGCTGTGCCGCCCCGAGAAGGTGAGCGACCCGGAGACCCGCGAGAAGCTCGCCGAGCTCACGCGCGGCTTCGACGATCCGCGCGACTATTTCATCGAGACGCTGGCCGGCGGCCTCGCGCGCATCGCGGCCGTCCTGCACCCGCGCCCGGTCGTGATCCGGATGAGCGACTTCAAGACCAACGAATACGCCCACCTCCTCGGCGGCGCCGACTTCGAGCCGGAGGAGGAGAACCCGATGATCGGGTTCCGCGGCGCCTCGCGCTACTACTCCGCCGACTACCGGGAGGGCTTCGCCCTCGAATGCCGCGCCATCCGCCTCCTGCGCGAGGAGATCGGCTTCGACAACGTCGTGGTGATGATCCCCTTCTGCCGCACGGTCCCCGAGGCCGACCGGGTGCTGGCCGAGATGGCCGCGAACGGCCTGCGGCGCGGCCGGGCGGGGCTGAAGGTGTGGATGATGTGCGAGATCCCCTCGAACGTGATCCTGGCGGAGGACTTCGCGACCCGCTTCGACGGCTTCTCCATCGGCTCCAACGACCTCACCCAGCTGACCCTGGGCGTGGACCGGGACTCCGACCGCCTCGCCGGGCTCTTCGACGCCCGCGACCCGGCGGTGACCTGGATGATCCGCACCGTGATCGCCAAGGCCCACGCCGCGGGCGTCGAGGTCAGCTTCTGCGGCCAGGCCCCCAGCGACGATCCCGCCTACGCCCGCCTGCTGGTCGAGGCGGGGATCGACGGCCTGTCGGTCTCCCCCGACAGCTTCCTGAACGTGAAACGCCTGGTCGCGGAGGCGGAGGCCGGGCGCGCGCCGGCCTGATCCTCCGGCGCGGCGACGCGGGGCAGGGGGGCGGGTCTCAGTCCCGCCCGCCCTCGCCCTCGGCCTCCGCCTCGGCCGCGCAGTCGGCGGCCACCTGGGCGCGCAGCTCCGGCGGCAGGCGGTCGAGCGCCCGGCCCAGCCGGCGCATCTCGCGGCGCAGGCCGTGGAGCTGGTCGAGCAGCGACAGCACCACGGGCAGGGCCTCCTCCCCGATCTCCAGCTCGTCGCTCAGCCGGGTCAGCAGGCGCAGCCGCTCGACGTCGAGCGCGTCGAACACCGGCCCCCGCGCCCCCTGCGCCGGGCGCACCCAGCCCTCGGCCGCCCAGATCCGCACCCGGGCGACGGCCACGCCCGCGCGGGCGGCGGCCTCGGTCTCGTCGATGCTCATGTCCGCCTCCTCAGCTCGGCGCGCGGGTCGTAGGCGTGGGACGCCTTCCAGCGGCCCATGAACTCGGCGAGCTCGGGGTCGATCGTCTCGGGCATCACGATCTTCACGCTCACCTTCTGGTCGCCCGCCGGGCGGCCCGCGGGCTTCACCCCCTTGCCCCGCAGCCGCAGCGTCTTGCCCGAGGACGTGCCCGCCGGCAGGGTCATCGTCACCTTGCCGGTGACGGTCGGCACCTCCACCTTCGCGCCCAGCACCGCCTCGTCGAGGGTGATGGGCAGCTCCAGCAGGATGTCGTCGCCGTCGCGCGAGAACACCGGATGCGGGCGGATCGAGACCTCGACCAGCGCGTCGCCGTTGGGCCCGCCGTTGAAGCCGGGCAGGCCCTGGCCGGGCAGGTGGACCACCTCCCCTTCGCGCACGCCGGCCGGGATCGTCACCTCGAAGGCCTGGCCGTCGGGCAGGCGCAGGCGTCGGGTCGCGCCGTAGACGGCGTCGAGGAACTCGACCTCCAGCGCCAGCCGCAGGTCGCCGCCGCGCATCCGCGGCCCGCTTCGCGCGCGCCCCTCCCCGTGGGGACCGCCGTAGGGACCGCCATGGGGGCCCTGGCCCCCGGCCTGCTGGCCCCGCCTGCGGAACATCTCGGCGAAGACCTCGGACATGTCCGCGAAATCGTCGTAGCCGCCCGAGGCGTCGTAGCGCTCGCCCCCCGGGCCGCCGGCGTGATGGCGCCAGTACTCTTCGCGCGGGGTCTCGGCGCCCGCGCCGTCGATCTCGCCGCGGTCAAAGCGGGCGCGCGTCTGCGGGTCGCCCAGGATATCCCAGGCGGCGCCGATGCGCTTGAAACGGGCCTCCGCCTCGGCGTCGCCGGGGTTGAGGTCGGGGTGCGTGGCCTTGGCGAGCTTGCGCCAGGCCGCGCGGATCTCCTTCTCGGTCGCGGTCTTCGCGACGCCCAGCACCTGGTATGGATCCGGGGGCGCGCCGTGATCGTGCATCCTGCCTCCCTTGCGCATCGGGGCGGCGGCCGCGACGGCGGCGCCTGCCTTCGCGCCCATCCCACACCCGCGCGCCCGCCCGCGCCTTGACCGGGATCAACCCTCGCGCCTCCCGCCCGCATCGGAATCCTTGGCGGCCGCAAAGGTCTCGGCTAGGGTTTCATCGGCATTTCCGCATAGAGGAATGCATGAATATACAGAAAGGGAGGTCCCCATGTCCGCGCCGCGTCTCGCGCTCGCCGTCCTTCTCCTCGCCCTCGCCGTCTTCGCCGCGCCCCCCGCCGCCCAGGCGCAGGACCCCGTCCGCGTGGCCTTCCACGTCGACGAGAACGATCCCCAGCTGATGAACATGGTCCTGAACAACGTCCAGAACCTCTCCGCCCACTACGCCGCGCAGAACCGCCCGGTGCAGATCGAGGTCGTCGCCTACGGCCCCGGCCTGAACATGTACCGCGCGGATTCGAGCCCGGTGAAGGACCGCATCTCGCAGATGGCCCTGTCGATGGACTCGCTGACCTTCTCGGCCTGCGAGAACACCCTGCGGGGGATGGAGAAGAAGTCCGGCGGCCCCGTCGCCCTGATCGACGAGGCGACCCTGACCCCCTCGGGCGTGGTGCGCCTGGTGGAGCTCCAGGCCGACGGCTGGGCCTACGTGCGCCCCTGAGCGGCCGGACGACCCCGCCCGCCTCCGGTCAGCGCAGCAGCGGGCCGGAGGCGAGCAGCACCCCCGCCGAGATCAGCCCCGCCGCGGGCGCCGTCACCACCCAGGCCGCCAGGATGGTCAGGAAGTGGGAGCGGCGCACCAGCTTGCGGCGGCTGCGCTCCTCGGGCGGGTGGCCCAGCGCCTGCTTGCCCTGCGCGGCCTCCCGCGCGCGGCGGGCCTCCTGGTGCTCGCGCAGGAAGCCCACGCCGAAGACCCCGCCGATGGCCACGTGGGTCGAGCTCACCGGCAGCCCCATCCAGGAGGCGAGGATCACCGTCGTGGCCGCCGACATCGCCACGCACCAGGCGCGCGGCGGACTCAGCTTGGTGATCTCGTCGCCCACCATGCGCACCAGCCGCGGGCCGAACAGCAGCAACCCCAGGCTGATCCCCAGCGCCCCGATCGCCATCACCCAGGCCGGCGGCGCGACCGAGCCGTCGACCGCCCCCTCCTGCGCCGCGCGCGCGATGGCCGCCAGCGGCCCCACCACGTTCGCCACGTCGTTGGCCCCGTGCGCGAAGGACAACAGCGCGGCCGAGACCGCCAGCGGCAGCCGGAACAGCGCCTTCATCGAGCGGGGCCGGTTCTCCATCCCCGCGCTGCGGCGCGCGACCAGCGGGCGCAGGACCAGCCAGGTCGCGAGGCCCACGCCCAGCCCGACCGCCAGCGCCTGCCAGCCCCGAACGGGCACGAGATGCGAGACCGCCTTCAGCGACAGGTAGGCCGCGAAGACGCCCGCCATCATCGCCACCAGCGCCGGCGTCCAGCGCCGGCCCGCGTCCAGCGGATCCTCGGCCGACTTGATGCGGGTCTGCAGGAACCACAGCAGCGCCGCGGCCACTGCGCCCCCCATGACCGGCGAGGCGACCCAGCCCAGCGCGATGGTCGCGACCGCCGCCCAGTTCACCACGCCGAGGCCCCCGCCCGCGAGGCCCGCGCCCAGCACGCCCCCCACGATGGCGTGGGTGGTCGACACGGGCGCGCCCAGCCAGGTCGACAGGTTCACCCAGATCGCGGCCCCGATCATCGCCGCGATCATCGCGTGCATGAACACCTGCGGGCGGTCGAACCCCTCCAGCCCCACGATCCCGCCCGAGATCGTGGCCACCACGTCGCCGCCCGCGATCACGGCGCCCAGGCTCTCGAACGCGGCGGCGATCAGCAGGGCGCCGCCCATGGTCAGCACCCGCGCGCCGACCGCCGGGCCCACGTTGTTGGCCACGTCGTTGGCCCCGATGTTGAGCGCCATGTAGGCGCCCACGCCGGCGGCGGCGATCAGCGTCCAGGACGAGCCGCTGGGCGTCAGCACCGCCGCCGCCGCCGCGCAGGCCAGCGCGATGAACACCAGCGCCGCCCCCGGCGCGATCAGCGGACGCGAGATCAGCTGCCCGCTCAGCTCCAGCCGACCGAACCGCTTCAGATCCTTGTCCAGCGTGCGCCACTGGTTGCTGTCGGGTTCCTCGTCCACGCGCGCCCTTTCGGCCTCTCCTCGCCGCGCCGCCCGTCCGGCGGCCGCCCTCGTCTCGCCGCCCGTCCGGCGGAAGGGCTCGTCTCGCCGCCCATCCGGCGGCGGGGCTCATCTCGCCGCCAACCGGCGGCAGGGCTCATCTCGCCGCCCGTCCGGCGGCGGGGCCTATCGCGCCGGGCCGGGCCGCCCGTCTCCCTGCGCCGCGCCGAACGCGCGCAGGATCCGGGCCAGCCCTTCCTCCTCGACCAGCCCGGCCGCCTCGGCCGGGCTCGCCCAGCGGCGCGTGCGCTGGCCGAGCTCGGGGTACTCGTCCGCCAGCGCCCGCACCCGGGCCGCGAAGACCTCGACCTCCGCCGGCTCCGCCAGGCCGCTGTCCGAGACCTTGCGGCTGGCGAAGACCCCGGCCGAGACGGGGGCCCCCGTCTCGAAGATCACGCCCGCCTCCTCCCACGCCTCCTGCTGGGCGGCGGCGGCCAGGCCCTTGCCGCGCATCGGCCAGCCCTTGGGCAGGATCCAGCGCCCGGTGCCGCGGCTCGAGATCAGCAGCACCTCGGGCCCCGCCTCGCCGTCGCGCCAGCACAGCGCCGCCACCTGCCGGCGCGGCGGTCGCCGCAGCATCGGCCGGAGCACCTCGGACCAGAACATGGAGACCCAACGCGGCATGTGCGCCCTCCCGGGGCGGTGTTGTGAGGGGAGACCCCTGTTTACGCAAGGCCCCCGGCCGGAACGGGGCCGAACGACGCGGCCCGCGGGCGCCGGCGCCGCGCCATGGAAGGCCCCGCCGCCCCCCGGAAGCTCCGCCCTCGACGTCGACCCCCCGACCCTCACATGCCCACGGCCGCGGGACGAATTGATTTCACCCGGCACCTGTTTGTCTGGACAACTGCACCGGCATGGGCGACACATTTCCACCCCGCGCTTCGACGCGGATCCGACGAAGACACGATCCAGGGAGACGAGGATGGCCGAGCGGACGGGAATGCTGGCGGCGGAGGCCTATCTGCGCGCGATGAAGCGCTACGGGGTCGACGCGCTCTACTCGGTCTCGGGCACCGACTTCCCCTCGATCGTCGAGGCCTACGGCCGCGCGGGCGAGGACTCGCCCGACCTGCCGCGGCCCCTGATCTGCCCGCATGAGAACCTTGCCGTCGCCATGGCCCACGGCCACGCCCTGATCACCGGCACGCCGCAGGCGGCGATGGTGCATGTCTCGGTCGGCACCGCGAACATGGTCTGCGGGGCGATGAACGCGGCCCGCGACAACGTCCCCATGCTGCTCTCGGCCGGGCGCACGCCGGTCACCGACGGCGACGGGCCGGTCACCCCCCACGGCACGCGCACCCGCTTCATCCACTGGGCGCAGGAGATGTTCGACCAGGCCTCGACGCTCCGCGAGGCGGTGAAATGGGACTACGAGATCCGCCGCGGCGAGCAGGTCGAAGAGGGGCTGGCGAGGGCGCTCGAGGTCGCCTCCGCCCCGCCGCCGGGCCCGGTCTACCTGTCGCTCCCGCGCGAGATGCTGGCCGAGGAGGTCCACCCCGACCGACCCGCCCGCGCGCCCACCGCCTCGGCCCGCCTTGCGCCCGACCTCGACGCGATCGACCGCCTCGCCTCCGCCCTGCGCAAGGCCGAGAACCCGATGATCGTCACCGCCAACCTCGGCCGCAGCGCCGCGGCGGCCTCGCTGGTCGAGACGCTGGCCGACCTCTGGGCGATCCCGGTGATCGAGTTCAATCCCCGCGTGGTGAACCTGCCCCACGACCACCCCATGCACCTGGGCTTCGACACGGGCCGCGCGATGGGGGACGTGGACCTCGCGATCAACATCGCCTGCGACGTGCCCTGGGTGCCCTCGGTCACCCGCCCCGCCTTCACGGGCGCGCTGTGGGAGATCGGGATCGACCCGCTCCACGCCCGCTACCCGATGCGCAGCTTCGCGGGCGAAGGCGCCATCGCCACCGAACCCGCGCTCGCCCTCGCGGCCCTGCTCGAGGCGCTCGGCCCCGTCGGCGACACCGGCCCCCGCGTCGAGGCCCGCCGCCGGCGGGCGACCGAGGCGCACGGGCGGATGCGCGCGACCCTCGACGCCGAGGCGGCGGGCGAGCGGCTGACCGCCGCCTCCGCCAGCAAGGCGCTCGCAGCCCTGCTTCCCCACGACGCGACGGTGGTGAACGAATATTCCTTCCGGGTGAACCAGGCCCGCTTCTCCCGCCCCGGCCAGTTCTTCGGCGCGAGCCCCGCAGGCGGCCTCGGCTGGGGCTTCGGCGCGGCGCTCGGGATGCGCAACGCGGGCGTGCCCGGACCGGTGGTCTGCATGATGGGCGACGGCGCCTACATGTTCAACAACCCCTCCGCCTGCCACTGGGCGGCCGAGGCGCACGGGCTGCCGATCCTCTCGGTGATCTTCAACAACAAGCGCTGGGGGGCGGTGCGCAACTCCACCCTCGCCATGTACGGGCAGGGGGCGGCGGCGGCGGCGGACGGGATGTTCATGGCCGACCTCTCCCCCTCCATCGACCACGTGATGCTGGCGAAGGCCCATGGCGCCCACGCCGAAGGCTGCGCCGAGCTCTCGGCCCTGCCGGGGGTGGTGGAACGGGCGCTGGATGCGCTGGGGGCGGGGAAGCAGGCGCTGATCGCGCTCGACCTGCCGGAGTGACGCGGGAGCGGTCTACGGGCGCCCTGCGGGCGGGCTTGGGCCTGCGGCTGGGGGCGCGCCTGGATCTCAGAGGGGGGAGCCTCCGGCGGGCTCCTGACCCACCAAAGAACAAGCCCGCGCCTATTCTCCGGAGCCGTCTCTCGCTGATGGATGCCTGAGCGACTCGCCCGCCCCGGTCAAGGACAAGCCCCGCTTCGCGGGGTCGCTCCGCGATCCTTGACCGGGGCGGACGAGTCGCTCTTTTCGGCATCCGCGAGAGACGGCTCCGGAGAACAGGCGCTTCCCGAGGGCTGCGGGGGAGGCCGCGGGCGTCGGCGCTCAGGTCTCGCGGGCGATCCAGGCGGCGAGCGTGGGGTCGAGGCCCTGGGACGGTTTCGCGGGCGGGCGGGCGTAGGCGCCCCGGTCGGCGCCGCGCGGGGAGAGGCGGACCAGCGCCTCGGCCTGGGTCACCGCGGCGGAGATCGGGTCGATCGGCACGCAGGGCAGCTCGAGCGCGAGCTCGGCGGCGAGGCCCGCGAGCGGCGCGCCGCCGAAGATCACCGCGTCGGCCTCGTCCTCCCGCGCCACCTTCTCCGCCAGCGTCTTGAGGATCCCGCGCATGTTCGCGGCCACGTCCGTCACCGGCCCGTCGATGTCCTCGGCTGAGCGCAGGCCCGCGAAGCGCGCCTCCAACCCGAGGTCGCGCACCGAGGCGTGGTACCAGGGCTTCAGCCAGGGCGCGAAGGTCACCACCCCGAAGCGGCGGCCGAGCTGGCAGGCGGCCAGCATCGAGGCCTCCGCCATCCCCGTCACCGGCAGGTCGAAGAGCTCCCGCGCGGCGTCGAGCCCCGGGTCGCCGAAGGCCGCGATCACCACCGCGTCGACGGTCTTCGCATGGGGCGCGATCATCTCCAGCGCCACGGCGCCGGCGATCTGCGCCTCGGCCCGCGAGGAGATGTAGGGAAAGCCCCGCGGCGCGGTCAGCGGCAGGATCTCGGTCCCCGGCGCGACGGCGCGGCGGGCGACCTCGGTCAGCCGGTCGGTCATCGCCTGCGTCATGTTGGGGTTCACGAGAAGGATCTTCATGGGGCGGGCTCCTGCGAGGGGGGCCAGGGGGCCAGGCCCAGCGCCGCGCGCCAGACCCGGGCGATGTCGCGCCGCCGCGCGGGCCAGACCCGGCCGGCGTCGCGCAGGCGCGCGATCTCGGCCAGCGTCGTCTCCAGCCCGCCGATGCGCGCGGGCCGCCCGATCAGGCGGGGGTGCAGGCCGATCGAGAGCATCCGGGCCTCGCGCGCGCCCTCGACGACCAGGCGGTCGACGGCGGCCAGGCAATAGTCGGCGAAGTCCCGCCCGTGGATGAAGCCGCCCCCCGGCTCGAAGCGCATGTCGTTGGCGTCGAACCCGTAGGGCAGGACCACGTGGGGGCCGCGCGGTCCCTCCACCACGTAGGGCAGGTCGTCGTCGTAGGCGTCGGAATCGTAGAGGAAGCCGCCATGCTCCCCCAGCAGCCGCCGGGTGTTGGGCGAGGAGGCCGAGCGCGTGTGCCAGCCCACCGGCGCCTCCCCGGTCGCGGCCAGGATCGCGGCGTAGGTCCGCGCGATCGCCTCGCGCTCCGCCGCCTCCGCCATGCCGGCATGGGATTCCCAGCGCCAGCCGTGGCACGAGACCTCGTGACCCGCCGCGACCGCCGCCTGCAGCAGCCACGGCGTGCGCTCCGCCGCGCGGCCGCAGGTGGAAAAGGTGGCGGGGATCGCGTGGGCCGCCAGCGCGTCCAGCACCCGGCGGAAGCCCGCCCGCGCGCCATAGGCGAACTGGCTCTCCATGCAGGGGTCGGGGAGGCCCTCCACCCGCTGGTTGGCCTCGGGCAGACGCTCGTTCACCGCATCGCCGTCGGCGACCGAGAACTCGGCCCCTTCCTCGACGTTCACCACCACCGATACCGCCAGCGACCGCCCCTCGGGCCAGGGCGGCGGCGGCGCGCCGTCCCACCAGCCGCGCAGGTTCCTGCGGTCGTCCATCTCGGCTCCCCCCTCGGGCGACTCTCGCCTGACCGTGGCACGGGCCGCCGCGGCCGGCAATCGGCAGGGCGTCGCGGCCCCGGCCGCGCGGCGGGACCGCTTCAATTCTAAGGGCTTCGCGCTTGCGCGCGGCCGCTCGAAAATGGATTTTCCGGGGAGGGTGATCCAAGCGTCGTGTCGGGGAGCGGAGGCGTACATGCCCACGAGCAGCATCTGGTCCGGTCGGTCCGGAAACGCATACGTGACCGTGTGCTACGAGGTCGGGGAGCGGGCGCCCGCCTTGCCCGCGGTCTGCGTGGCCACGGCGCGGGGCCCGGGCGGGCGGCGGCGGGCCGTCGCGGTGCGCGCGCTCGACGACGCGGCCGCGGCCCTCGCGCCGGGCGGAGAACTGCGCGCGCTGGGCGCGAGCGAGGCGCACCTGTGGTTCGACGTGGGCCCCGCCCCGATGCGCGCCGAGATCGCCGCCGACATCGCCGCCGCCCTCGGCCCCGTCGCGCCCGGACACGCGCCGGCGGCGGGCGGACGCGCCGCCGGGGGGCGACGCGCGGCCTCGTGATCGGGGGGCCGTCGCGCGCGCCGGCCGCCGCGGCTTCGTTCACTTTCGCTTCACCTCGCCGGGCGTAGCCCTGCCGCAGGGACCGGGGCGAGCGGCGCGGGGCAGGCCCGGCCGGCGTCTCGGGCCCGCGGACATTTCTCCGCGACCCCGAAGGGAGACCCTGATGCCCCCGTTCAAGCGACTCGCCGCCCCGTTCCTGGCCGCGCCCCTCGCGCTCGGCCTGCTCGCCGCGCTCGGGCCCGCGCCCGCCTCGGCGCAGGACAAGGAGGTCCGGGTCGAGTTCGGCATGCTGACCTGCACCCTGTCCGACAAGACCAACCTGATCATCGTCTCCTCGACCAAGTTCGCCTGCGTCTTCGAACACGCCGACGAGCGCCCGCCCGAGGAGCTGACCGCCGAGATGGGCAAGCTGGGCGCCGACCTGACCATCAAGGCCGACGAGACGCTGAAATGGGCCGTTCTGGCCCCCTCGATCGACGCCGAGGTCTCGGCGATGGAGGGCGACTACATCGGCGTCGGCGCGGACATCGCCGCCGGTAAGGGCGTGGGCGCGAACGCGCTGCTGGGGGGCTTCGACAAGTCCTTCGCCCTGCAGCCGATCTCGGTCTCGACCTCCGACGGCGTGGGCGCCTCGCTGGCGATCGAGATGTTCTCGCTGACCTACGTGGGCCTCGCCCAGTGAGGACCGCGCGCGCCGGGGCCTGACCCGGCGCGGCGTCGCAGATGCGAACGGCCGGAGGTCCCCGCGGACGTCCGGCCGTTTTCGTTCCGCCCCCATTCGGCCCCGGGGCGTCCCGCGCTCAGGCGAGGTCGGGCATGTCCGGGACCTCGGACGCCAGCTTGACGATGTCGCCCGCCATCTCGTGGGCATGGCGGAAGGCGCCCTTGGCGCCGGGGATATGGGCGAAGGCGGTCTCGATCTGGTCCAGCCAGCCCTCGAACCGCGCGTCGAAGATGTCCTGCGTCCCGCGCGAGGCGCCCGAGGCCACCAGGTAGGGCGCAAGATCCACCGACTCGTCCGTCCAGGCGTTCGGCCACTCCCCGTCCAGAAGCTGCTTCCAGCCCTTGGCCGTCCGGTCGTTCCAGGTGGTCTGGTTGAGCTTGCCCTCGTCCCAGGCCCGCCCGATGTCGTATTCGACCGAGCCGGTGGAGGTGACGATGCGCAGCGTCTCCACCTGGGTGGCGGCGTCGTCCATGTTCTTCACCCGGATATGGCCGGCGAAGTCCAGGTCGGTCCCCCCCGCGGTGCGCAGGCCGATCACCAGGTCCTTGCCGCCCAGGGTGGCGAAGCGGAGGTTGTCGGCCGAGATGTCGACCAGCCCGCCGAAGCCGCGCAGCTCGATCACGTCCTCGCCGCCGGGACCGGCGTCCTTCGCGCTCGCGTCCGCCTCCGCCTTCGCGTCGTCCGAGCGGGTGCGCCCCGCCCAGTCGCGCGCGGCGTCGAAGCCGGCCTCGTCGATGTCGTGCTCGCCCCGTGTGCCGAAGGTGAAGAGGTAGGTGTCGTTCCCCGCGCCGCCCACCAGGTCGCCCCCGGTGTCGCCCGCCCCGATCACGTCGTCGCCGTTCCCGCCCAGGAACTGGTTGGTCTCGATGTCGAAGGCCGACTTCAGCTTGGCGAGCGTCGGGGCCAGCGCCCCCTCGACGTATTTCAGCGGGTCGAACCGCTCCAGCACGTCCTGGATGTCCGAGATCGTGTCGACCACCGCCTCCAGCGGGTCGAGCGCCTCGTCGATCCAGCGCGCCACCGCGGCGATCTTCTTCACCGGCAGGAACGAGCCGGCGATGAAGTCGACGAAGATCGAGGTGTCCACGATCCAGTCGTTCTGGTCGCCGCCGTGGTAGATGTTCAGACCGGCCGCGTCGGTCAGCATCAGGTCCGCGCCCAGCCCGCCCATCGACAGGTTGTAGGCGCCCCCGCCCAGGAAGATGTCCTCGCCCAGGCCGCCCGACTGCACGCCCAGCTCGCCGCCGGCCACCAGCACGTCGTTCCCGTCGTCGGCGATCTGCACGTTCACGGACGGGATCGCCTTCAGCAGGCCCTTCTTCAGCTTCTCCTTGCCGAAGTCCGAGGCCAGCTCGGCCGCCTTCTTGTCGCCGTCGATGTCGCCGCCGAACTTCTTGTCGACGATCTTGCGCAGCTTCTTGGCGTCGGACATGTAGTCCTTGAACTTCTGGATCGGGTTCTTGCCCGCCAGCAGGCCGAAGCCGATCACGAGGTCGTCGCCCTCGCCGCCCCACTGCACCTGCGCGCCCGCCTTCTTGCCGCGCGCCACGCCGAACATCACGTCGTCGCCCGCGCCGCCCATCTGCAGCCCGACCATGCCCAGGCCCGCCATCAGGTCGTCGCCGTCCGCGCCGCTCTGCACCTGGCCGATGCCGTAGCCGACCATCGCGTCGTCGCCCGCGCCCGCGAACTGCAGGTTGGCCTTGCCGCCGCCCAGCAGCACGTCGTCGCGATCGCCGCCGAACTGGAAGTTGGCCTTGCCGCCGCCGATCATCACGTTGTCGCCGCCGCCGGCGTAGTCGACCTTGGCGTCGAGCTTCTTGCGCTCCTCGCCGAACTTCGCGTCGCCGACCTGGGCGTCGTCGGGGATCGAGGACCACAGGTGGTCGCCGAACTGCGCCGTGCCCAGGCCGCCGCCGATCAGGAAGTCGTCGCCGTCCGCGCCGATCTGCACGTTGGCGCCGCCCACGGCGGCCAGCACGTCGTCGCCGTCGCCGCCATGCTGGATGTTGACGCCGCCCACCGCCACCAGCACGTCGTCGCCCGCCGCGCCCAGCTGGATGTTCAGCCGCCCGGCGGCGAACAGCAGGTCGTTCCCCGCCTCGCCGTTCTGGAAGTTGAGCGTGGTGCCGGCCACCGCCATCAGGTCGTCGCCCGCGCCGCCCAGCTGGATGTTGGCCTGGCCGTAGGCGCCCATCAGGTCGTCGCCGTCGCCGCCGTACTGCTCGTTGACCGAGCCCATGGCCACCAGCAGGTCGTCGCCGTCGCGGCCCCACATCCGGTTCCAGCCGCCGGTCGCCTTCAGCACGTCGTCGCCGTCGCCGCCGTCGACGATGTTCACGCCGCCCTTGCCGATCAGGACGTCGTCGCCGCCCTCGCCGCGCAGGTCGTTCACGCCGCCCACGGCGAAGATCCGGTCGTCGCCCGAGCCGCCCCAGGCGGCCGAGACCGCGCCCGCCGCGGTGATCCTGTCGTCGCCCGCGCCGCCCACCAGCGCGTTCTCGGCGCCGAGGCCGAAGATGTTGTCGTCGCCGTCCCCGCCCTTGAGGTTGTTGTAGGCGCCGAAGCCCCGCAGCACGTCGTCGTCCGCGCCGCCGTCGGCGTCGTTCCACGCGCCGTAGGCCTTGATCAGGTCCCGGCCGTCCTCGCCGCGCATCAGGTTGCGCCCGCCGCGCCCGATCAGGTCGTCACCGCCGTCGCCGCCGTAGACCCTGTTGTCGCCGCCGGTGGCGATCAGCGTGTCGTTGTCGTCCTCGCCCTTCAGCAGGTTGACCGCGCCGAAGCCCTTGATCCGGTCGCGCCCCTCGCCGCCCGAGACCTCCGAGACGCCGGCGTCGCTGTCGATCCGGTCGTTTCCGTCGCCCCCGAACAGCTTGGCCGTGATGCCCACCACCGAGATCTGATCGTCGCCCTTGTCGCCGTAGGCCTCGACGTAGCCGCCCAGGTTCGAGATCTTGTCGTCGCCGCCCTTGGCGTAGATGAAGCTCGCCAGGCCGATGTTGCCGGTCAGCGTGTTGTCGCCGCCGTCGCCCTCGATGACGACGCCGGCCTTGCGCACGATGGACTTCACGGTCTCGACCGCGGCGTCGATGGCGGCCTCGGCGGCCTCCTTGAAGTCCACCAGCGCGTCGGCGGCCGCGTCGCGCGCGGCCTGCAGCGCGTCCGAGGCCGCGTCGCGGGCGGCGTCCACCAGCTCGACCGCCTTGTCCCAGACCGCCTCCAGCCCCGCTTTGCCCAGCGCGATCGCATCGCCCAGCGCGTCGCCCACCGCCTCCACGCCGGTCTTGATCGCCTCGGCGGTGCTTTCGGCGGCGTCCTTGGCGACGCCCACCACGAAGTCGACCGCCTTCTCGGCCACGCCCACGGCGTCGGCGGCGAACTGCTGGGCCTTGTCGGCGGCGTCCTTGACCGCCTGGGAGACCTTCCTGGCCCCGTTCTCGATCGCCTCGGCGGCGTCCGAGACCGTGTCGCGCACGGTGTCGACGATGGTCTTCACAGCCGTGCCGATGGCCGAGCCGACCTTCTTGACGAAATCCCACATGGCGGACGGCCCCCCAGAAATTCAAACGGTCCTGAACCGAAACGCGTCCCCCGTCGCGGTCCGCGTGGTTAACATAGCGGAAACCTCCGACCAAGCGCATTCCTCCCGATCGACCCGTCCTTCGCTTGCCCCAACGTCGCCCCACCGTTAAGCGTGGGGTCGGGGGAAGGGTCCGCGTCCGACGATCCGCGCGCGCCGGCCGCGGCCGAGAGGTCGGGGCGCGGCCGTCGGCGGCCGCCGGGCCATAGCGAGGGATGCGTCATGGCCAGGTTCATCGTCACCAGCGGCGCCTCGGGGCTCGAGGACGCGGAGGATCCCGATGCGCTGACCCTGCGCGGGGCGCTCGCCGCCGCCGCCGAGTCCGCGGGCCGCGACGTGATCCGCTTCGCCGCCGACGTGACGCGCATCGAGCTCCACGCCGCGCTGAGCATCGACGATCCCGACGCGGTGATCCTGATGGGCGACCGCGACGGCGACCACCTGCCGGACGTCGCGATCTCGGGGCAGGGCGCCGTGCGCCACCTGAGCGTCTCCGCCCAGTCGACCGCGACCCTCGAGGGGATCGAGTTCGTCGAGGGCTACGCCAAGGCCGGAACCGGCGGCGACGCGGTCGGCTCGATCCTCAACGAGGGCGCGCTGTCGCTGGTCCACGTGCGGTTCGAGGACAACGAGGCCTATGCCGGCGACGGCGCCACCGGCTCGACCGGCGCCACGGGCTCGACGCCCGGCAAGGCGCCCGGCGCCACCACCGGCGCCACCGGCGGAACCGGCGGACGGGGCGGCACGGGCGGCCCGGGCGGCGACGCGGCCATCGTGCTCAACACGGGCGCGCTCGTCCTCGACGCCGCCGTCTTCGCCGACAGCAACGCCGCCGTCGCCGGAACCGGCGGGCGCGGCGGCGCCGGGGGCAAGGGCGGAACCGGCGGCGAGGGCGGCGACTTCAGCTTCCCCTATGATCCCGGCAAGGGCGGCAAGGGCGGAACCGGCGGTCCGGGCGGCTTCCAGGGCTTCCACGGCGACGGCGCCTATGGCGTGCTGAACCAGGGCGGCACGGTCGAGGGGCTCGCGATCGTCGGCGACGAGACCCGCGCCACCGACCAGACCGCGGGCAAGTCGAGCGCGCCCGGCGGCTCCGGCGGCGCGGGCGGGCTGGGGGGCAAGGCGGTGTTCCGCTGGCCGTCGGGCGACACGGGCGCGAACGGCGCGACGCAGAGCTCCACGCGCGGCGACGTGCTCTCGAATGGGCTCGACGGCGTGGACCCCGCCTCCCTCGCCCGGCTCGACGCCTGGTTCACCGTCTCCGCCGGCGCCCGCGCCGAGATCCGGGAGGGGCAGAGCTACACCTTCGCCGTGCAGCGCCACGCGATCGACGACGGCATCTACGAGGTGAACTGGGAGGTGGCGACCAACGTCCTGACCGGGCCCGAGGACTTCAAGGGCCCGCTCTCCGGCTCGGTCAACTTCTCCACGACCGGGGGCGACATCGCGCTGGTCACCGTCACGCTCGCCCGCGACGACGTGCTGGAGGGGCCCGAGCAGGTCGGCCTCCGCCTCACCGCCGCCCGCACCCTGGAGACGGAGGAGCGGGTCGCGGCCGTCTCCTTGACCCCCGCGGTGGTCGACGTCGCCTCGGAGCTTCCCACCAACAAGGCCGACGTGATCCGCGGCACCTCGGGCGACGACGACCTGCTGCTGCGCGGCGGCGACGACAAGGCCCGCGGCCGCGGCGGCGACGACGCGCTGAAGGGGCAGGGCGGCGACGACCGCATCCGCGGCGACGCGGGCGACGACCGCCTGTCGGGCGACGGCGGGCGCGACAAGCTCTGGGGCTCGGCCGGCGACGATTGGATCGACGGCGGCAAGGGGAACGACCGGATGTCGGGCGGCGGCGGCGCCGACGTCTTCGCGGTGGGCAAGGGCGACGGCAAGGACCAGATCGCCGATTTCCGCGACGGACAGGACCGGATCGAGATCCTCAAGGGCGCCGGCCGCTTCGGCCAGCTCGACGTCGCGCAGAAGGGCGACGACGCCGTCGTCTCCTTCAAGGACGTCGTCCTCACCCTGCGCGACGTCGAGGCCTCGGACCTCGACGCCTCCGACTTCCTGTTCTGAACCCGCCGTCCGGCGCCGGCGACCGTTGCCCCGACACGTCGCCCCGGTCTAGCCTCGGGCGCAGGGCGCGGTCCGCCCCGCCGCCCGCCCTCCCGGCGGCGGCGCCCGGTTTCGGAGCCCGCCCATGCGTCGCCTCGCGTTCCTGATCCTGCCGATTCTCGCGGCCCTGGCCGTCCCCGCCTTGGCGCAGGACGGGCCGCAGGCGGGATACGTGGGCTCCGAGGCCTGCGCCGGCTGCCATGCGGCGGAGGCGGAGGCCTGGACCGGCTCCCACCACGACCTCGCCTGGACCCGGCCGGACGAACCCCACGTGCTGGGCGATTTCGACGACGCCGAGTTCTCCGACAACGGCCTCGGCGCCCGCTTCACCACCGATCCCGACGGCGACCCGCGCATCACCGTCGCCGAATCCGACGGCGTGCGCCGCGCCTACCCGGTGCGCGGCGTGGTCGGCATCGCCCCCCTCCAGCAATACGTGCTCGAGACCGAGCCTGGCCGCCTGCAGAGCTTCGACCTCGCCTGGGACGCCGAGCGCGGGACCTGGTACCACCTCTACCCCGACCAGGACCTGCCGCCGGGCGACGGCCTGCACTGGACCGGCCCCTACAAGACCTGGAACGCCCGCTGCGCCGAGTGCCACGCCACCGCCTACGACAAGGGCTACGACCCGGCGAGCCGCCGCTACGCCTCGACCCAGGCCGAGATCGGCGTGGGCTGCGAGGCCTGCCACGGCCCCGGCGCCGCCCACGCCGCCTGGGCGCAGGGCGGGCAGGGCGCGGATCCCGGCTTCGCGGTTGACGTGGCGGACGTCGAGGCGACGATGCAGCAATGCGCCGGCTGCCATTCGCGGCGCGAGGCGTTCCTGCCGGGCTCCCCGCCGCCCGGAACCCCCTACGCCGACGCCTATTCGCTCGCGCTGCTGCGCCCGGGCCTCTACCACGCCGACGGGCAGATCCTGGACGAGGTCTACGTCTACGGCTCCTTCCTGCAGTCGAAGATGTACGCGCGCGGCGTGGGCTGCATGGACTGCCACGATCCCCACGCCGCCCAGGTGAAGATCGAGGGCGACGCGCTCTGCGCCCAGTGCCACTCGCCCGCCGGGAACCCGCGCTTCCCCTCCCTGCCGCAGGCGGACTTCGCCAGCGCCGAGCACCACTTCCACCCGCCGGAGAGCGAGGGCGCGCGCTGCGTCAGCTGCCACATGGTCTCGCGCGACTACATGCGCATCGACGGGCGGCGCGACCACTCCTTCCGCATCCCGCGCCCGGACCTGGCCCAGGCCACCGGCGCGCCCGACGCCTGCACCGGCTGCCACGCCGACCGCGACCCCGCCTGGGCCGCGGCCGAGATCGCGGCGCGCTTCCCCGCCGCCGCCGCCCGCCCCCAGTTCGGGGTCACCCTCGCCCGCGGCCGGGCCGACGCGGCCGGCGCGGCGCAGGCGCTGGCGGACCTCGCGCTCGACCCCTCCCAGCCCGGCATCGCCCGCGCCACCGCCCTGTGGCTGATGGAAGGGGCGCAGGACCCGCAGGCCGCGCGCCGGGTGCTGCCGCTGCTGTCGGACCCCGATCCCCTGGTGCGCGCCGGCGCCCCCGGCGCCCTGCGCGCCCTGCCGGCGCAGGAGAGCTTCGCCCAGCTGACGACGCTGCTGCGCGATCCCGTGCGCCTGGTGCGCCAGGCGGCGGCGCGGGCGATGCTGGGGGCGCCGGTCGCCTACATGCCCCCGCGCATCGCCACCGACCTGCGCACGGCGATGGGCGAATGGCAGGCGGCGATGGCGAGCCGCCTCGACTTCCCCGAGACGCATCTCCAGCTCGCCGGGCTCGCCCTGACCACGCGCCGCTTTCCCGGCGCCGCGGCCGCCTTCGCCGAGGCCACCGAGCTCGACCCCCAGCTGGTCGACGCCTGGGTGATGCGCGCCCGCATCGCCGCGGCGACCGAGGGCGCGGAGGCCGCGCAGGCGGTCCTGGCCGAGGCGCTCTCCGCCAACCCCGGCCACCCCGCCCTCGCCGAAATGATGCGCCAGGCCGGGGGGCGTCCGTGAGCGCCGCGGCCCCGGCCGCCCCCGGCCTGCTGCTGCGGGCGGGACTTCCCGCCGACGCCCCGGCGCTCGCCCGCCTGCATGTGGAGGTCTGGCGGCAGACCTACGCCGACCTCGCCCCGCCCGAGGCGCTGGCCCGCCTCGACGAGGCCCGCCGCCTGCCGGTCTGGGAGGCGACGCTCGCCTCCGCCGATTCCTCGACCGGCGCCCTGGTCGCGGTGCGGGGCGAGGTCCCCGTCGGCGTGGTCGCCTTCGCCCCCTCGACCCATCCCGCGATGGGCGGGGCGGCGGAGATCAAGCACCTCTACGTGCGCCGCGTAGCCCGGGGGAGCGGCCTCGGCGCCCGGCTTCTCGCCGCCGCCTTCGCCCGCCTGCGCGAGGCGGGCCACGCGGCCGCGGCCCTCTCGGTCGTCGAGGAGAACGCCCCCGCCCGCGCCTTCTACCGCGCGCAGGGCGGCGAGGAGGCCGGCCGCTTCACCGACCCCGGCCCCCTTTGGAGATCCTCCAACATCGTGATGCGCTGGCGCCTCGCGCCCTGAGGCCCCGCCAGGGCTCGCGCCCTGTGGTTTGGTCGGGGCTCGCGCCCTGCGGATTGGTCGGGGCTCGCGCCCTGAGGCGCGGTCTGGGAGCGCCGCGGCCAGCGTCGCGCGGGTCCCCGCGCTGCGCCCGCGGCGCGCGGCGACCCTCGTGCCCGGCCGCTCCGTCTCTCACGGTCGGCCGGGGGGCCTGACGCCCCGCCGGCCGCGCGCCGCGGGCGAAGGCGCGGGGCAGGGCGCGCGGCCCGACGCGGCGCCTCCGGCAAGACGCGCCGGGCGAGGGCGGCGAGGGGGTGGGCGCCTCCCCTCAGGCCACCCGCTCGCGGGCGCGCTGGTATTCCAGGTCGCGCAGCACCCGGCGCTGGACCTTGCCCGAGACGGTCTTGGGCAGCTCGTCCAGGAACTCGATCTTGCGGGGGTACTTGTAGGGCGCGGTCTGGGCCTTCACGTGGTCCTGCAACGCCTTGGCCATCGCCTCGTCGGCCGCGTGCCCGTCGTGCAGCACCACGAAGGCCTTCACCACCACGCCGCGCTTCTCGTCCGGGCTCGCCACGCAGGCGCATTCGCGCACCGCGTCGTGGGACATCACCGCCCCCTCGACCTCCGCCGGGCCGATCCGGTAGCCGGCCGCGTTGATCACGTCGTCCGCGCGCCCCTCGTACCAGAAATACCCGTCCGCATCCTTGCGCGCGAGATCGCCGGTGATGAACCACTTCGTCCCGTCGGCGGCGGTCCTGAAGCAGGCCTCCGTCCGCTCCGGGTCGCGCCAGTAGCCCAGCATCAGCCCGTCGAACGGGCACTTCAGCGCCACCGCCCCGGTCTCGCCCGGCCCCAGCGGCTCGCAGGTCTCCTCGTGGATCACGTCCACCGGGAAGCCCGGCATCGGCAGGCCCATCGAGCCGGGGCGGATCTCGGCGCAGGGGAAGTTGGCGATGGACATGAAGCTCTCGGTCTGCCCGTAGCTCTCCAGGAACTTGGTCCCCGACAGCCGCATCCACCGCTCCGCCGTCGGCGCGTCCAGGCTCTCGCCCGCCGTGATCGAGAGCCGCAGCTTCGAGAGGTCGAACGACGCCACGTCCTCCCCCAGCATCCAGCGGTATTCCGAGGCCGCGGCCGCGTAGATCGTCACCCCCCAGGTCTCGATCAACTCCAGCCGCTTGCGCGGATCGAAGGGCCCGTCGTGGACGAAGGCGCAGACCCCCGCCAGCCACGGCCCCATCAACGTCGAGGTCGCGTTGAACCCCCAGGCCGTGTCCGCCGTGCCCCAGCAGATGTCGTCGGGCGACTGGTCGTTCATGTCGAACCAGTAGGCCGCGATCTCGTGGAACCCCAGCACGAACATCGAGGTATGGGTCACCCCCTTGGGCGTCCCCGTCGAGCCGGAGGTGAAGTAGATGTAGCCCGGATCCTCCCGCCGCATCCGCTCGCTCCCGATCTCGGCCGAGGCGCCGCGCATCGCCGCGCGCAGGTCGGTCCAGTCGTCGGGCATCTCCCCCGGCCCGTAGGGCACGGCGAGCTTCGCGCAGTTCGCGGGCACGCGGCCCTCGAACTTCGGCGTCTCGCCGCGCACGGTCAGGATCGCCTTGGGCTCGGTCGCCTCGATGCGATATTCGAGGTCCTTGGGCGTCAGCATGGTCAGGCAGGGCACCGCCACCGCCCCCAGCCGCGCCAGCGCCGTGATCGCGATCTGCCACTCAGGGATGCGCGGCACCATCACGATCACCCGGTCGCCCCGCCCCACGCCCTGGTCGCGCAGCACGGACGCCATGCGCTTCGAGCGCTCGGCGATCTCGGCGAAGGTGAAGCGCTTCCAGTCGCCCTCGGCGTTGGTCCAGATCAGGGCCTGGCGCCCGGGGTCCTGCGCGTGGCCGTCGACCACGTCGGCGAAGTTGAAGGTCTCGGGCAGGGGCGGGCGGCTGTAGCTCCGCACCGTCTCCCAGTAGTCGGTCATGGGGGGCAGCAGCATGCGTTTCTCTCCCGGTTGGGCGCCTCTTGCCGGGCGCTCGCGTCGCCCCTCGCCGGGGCCGTCGGGGCGCGGGGGCGCGCCGGCCCCTCCTGCGCCAGGTGTCGGGCGGCCTAGCCGATGCGGTGCAGCGCGCGCCCCATCAGCGCGACCGCGGTCGCGTGCAGAAGATCGCCGGTGGCCTTCGGCGCCCGCCCCGCGCAGGCCCGCGCATGGGTGCCCTCGAGGATGATGCCCAGGCGGAAGCAGGCGAGCACGATGAACCAGTCGATATGATTCAATCGCCGGCTCGACAGCTCGCCATATCGCGCGATCAGCTCCTCGGCGGTGGGGAAGCCGTCCCACGGCTCGATCTTGAGGACCGGCAGCTCCGGCCCGCCGGAGCCGGGGTAGCAGGCGACGATCCAGCCCAGGTCCACCAGCGGATCGCCGATGGTCGCGAGCTCCCAGTCCACGATGGCGGCGAGGTCGCCCGAGTCCGGGCGATACATCACGTTTCCGAATTGATAGTCGCCATGCAGGATGCCGGGCGCCTGCTCGGGCGGCAGGTTCTCGCGCAGCCAGTCGGCGATGCGGTCGACGCCGGGCAGGCCCGCGCGGCCGGGCCATTCGGCGTGGCGCTCGTAGTCCACCAGCTGCGCCAGCCAGCGATCCGCCTGGCGGGCGAGATAGCCCTCCGGCTTGCCGAAATCCTCAAGCCCCGCGGCGAGATGGTCGACGTTGTGAAGGGCGGCGATGCCCTCCACCAGCGCAAAGCCCATGCGCCGGCGCACGGCGGGGTCTGTGCGATGCAGCTCCGGCAGGCCGGTGACCGCGTTGAACCCCTCCACCGGCTCCATCAGGTAGAAGGCGACGCCCAGCGGCTCGGGGTCCGCGCAGGCGGCGATCAGGCGCGGATGGGGCACGTCGGAGCCGGCGATGGCCGCCAGCACCCGCGCCTCGCGCTCCATCGTGCGGTTCGAGCCCTGCCGCGGAACCGGCGGCGGCCGGCGCAGGACATAGTCCCGCCCGGCCCGTCGGAACCGCAGAAGCACGTTCTGCGTGCCGCCCGAGAGGGGGCGGGCGGCCTCGATCGGCCCCTCGCCCAACCCCTCGCCGTCCATCCAGGCGGCGAGGCGGTCGAGGTCGACGCCGCCGACCTCCCGTCCCGTGGTTTCTTCCGCCATGTCAGGGCGTTGGCTCACAGAACCAACCCGCCGTCGCAGGCGATGGTCTGCCCCGTGACATAGGCCGCCAGCGGCGAGGCGAGGAACAGGCAGACGCCCGCCATGTCCTCCGGTTTGCCGAAGCGCCCCATCGGGATGCGCGAGCGCATGGCGTCCGCCCGGTCCTCGCGCGCCGTGGTGACCTCGGTCATGCGCGTCGGCACGAAGCCGGGCGCGAGCCCGTTCACCCGCACGCCGGAGCGCGCGTAGGCCGCCCCCAGCGTGCGCACCAGCGCCACCGCGCCGGCCTTCGAGGCGTTGTAGGCCGGGTTCCCGACGGTGGCGTGATAGGCCGCCGTCGAGCTGACCACGATGGCCGAGCCCTTGGTTTTCTCCAGCATCGGCAGGAACTTGTCGATGATGACCATGTTGGCGGTGAGGTTGACGTCCGTAACCTCCTGGAATCCCTTCCACTTGAACTCGCCGCGCTTATAGATCACGTGACCCTGGGCGCAGACCACCACGTCGAGGCTGTCGAAGGGCGCCTGCCAGTTTTCGACCGCCTCGAAGTCGGCGACGTTCATCTGGTGATAGTGGATCCCCTCGAGGTCGGACTCGGGCACGCCCTCGTAGTCCTTGGCCGAGGGTTTCCGCGCCCAGACATGGACTTCCGCGCCTCTCTTCAGAAAACCCTGCGCGACCGCGTTGCCGATGCCGGCCGAGCCGCCCACCACCAGGACGCGCTTGCCGGAGAAGTCGGTGTCGTGGTTCTCGAACGCCATCAGCCGGCCTCCTGCAGGCGCTGCGCCTGTTTCTCCTGCGCTTTCCAGCGCACGTAATCGGGGAACATCTCGGGGTTGGGCTGGTACTGCTTCAGCAGCTGCCGGGCGACCACGGACTTGTGCACCTCGGTCGGACCGTCGGCGAGGCCGATCATGAAGCTGTTCATCAGGTGGTCCGAGAACGGCACGTCGGTGGTGATGCCGAGCGAGCCGTGAAGGTGAAGCGCCATCGAAGAAATGTCGTGCAACACCTTGGTCATCATGACTTTCACGGCCGAGACCTGCTGGCGCAGATCCTTCCAGTCATGCCCCTGGTCCGCGAGCCACGCGGTCTCGAGCACCAGAAGGCGGAACTGGCGAAGCTGGATCCAGGCGTCGGCGATCCGCTCCTGCACCATCTGCTGCTTCCACAGCGGCTCGCCCTTGGTCTTGCGGGAGACCACGCGCTCGCAGGTCATGTCGAGGCACTTCTGGCTCTCGGCGATCGCGCGCATCGCGTGGTGCAGGCGTCCGCCGCCGAGGCGGGTCTGGGCGACGGCGAAGCCATCTCCCCGCGATCCCAACAGGTTCTCGGGCGGAACTCGGACGTTGGTCCAACGGACATGGGCGTGCTCGGGCTCCGCCTGGCCGTGGTAGCCGTAGTCGCGGATGATCTCGATCCCGGGGCTCTTGGCGTCTACGATGAACATCGACTGGCGGCGGTAGGGGTCGTTCGCCTCGGGCTCGGTCTTCACCATGATGATGTAGAAGGCCGCGAACTTGGCGTTCGAGGAGAACCACTTCTCGCCGTTGATCACCCAGCCGTCGCCGTCCTGCTCGGCTGTGGTCTCGATCATCAGCGGGTCCGCGCCGCCCTGCGGCTCGGTCATCGCGTAGCAGCTGACGATCTCATTGTTCAGAAGGGGTTCCAGCCACTTCTTCTTCTGCTCCGGCGTGCCGTAGTGGGCTAGGATCTCGGAGTTGCCGGTGTCCGGCGCCTGGGTCCCGAAGGTGATCGGGCCGAAGCGGGAGCGGCCGAGCTGCTCGTTCATCAGCGCGAGCTTCAGCTGCCCGTAACCCTTGCCGCCCAGGTGCGGGCCCAGGTGGCAGGCCCACAGGCCCCGCTCCTTCACCTTGGCCTGCAGCGGACGGACGAGGCGCTTGAAGCCCTCGTCATGGATGTTCCACTGGCTGGGCAGGATGTGGTCGAGGGGCTCGACGTTCTCGCGCACGAAATCGCGGATCCAGTCGAGCTCCTTCTGGAATTCGGGGTCGGTCTCGAACGACCACATGGGCTTGTCCTCCGGTCTTTGGTTGCGCGGAGGGTCGCGCAGCGCGGCCGCGCTTTCCAATAACGGATTCTTCGGCGATCATTCGGAATCGCTTATGGATCGGAGCCGACATGGACCTCGAAGCCACCCCGTTCCGCGCCTTCGTGAAGGTGGCCGAGCATGAAAGCTTCACGCGGGCGGCGGCGGAGCTGAACATCTCCCAGCCCGCGCTCTCGGCGATGATCAAGGAGATGGAGCGCCGGCTCGGCTTCCGCCTGTTCGACCGCACCTCCCGCCGGGTCTCGCTGACCCGGGAGGGACGGGGCCTGATCACCAACGCCAAGCGCGTGGTGCTGGAGCATGACTGGGCGCTGCAAAGGGCAAGAGAGATCCGTTCCAATGACTTGCGCGTCGCGGCGCCCCTGGACTCCACGCTGATCGCCGAGCGCGCGGCCCTGACCGAGGCCTTCGCCGCCCGCCATCCGAAGGCCCGCATCGACGTCCTCGCGCTCAGCCCTTCGCGCCTCTACGACGCGGTGCGCACGGACGAGGCGGACCTGGCGCTGACGCTGGAGCCGTCGGCGCGCGACGAGCTTTCGCCGATCAACGCGGTGCGGGGGGCGGAGTTCGAGGCCCGCGTGCTGGCGACCCGCCGCGTGGGTCTGCTGGCGCCCCCCGGCCATCCGTTCTTCGGAAGGGCCAGGGTGGCGGAGGCGGAGCTGAAGGGCGTGCGCGTCGCGGTGGTGGGGCGGGTGCATGGCGGGCCGCTCGCCTCGGGCGTCGGGCGCTGGCTGGCGGAGGTGGGGGCGGAGACGGTGCGCGCCGGCGAGGCGGACGCCATCTCCTTGATGCGGCTGGCTTTGCGCACCGGGGTGGCGGCGGTCGACATCGGCTGGTTCGACATGGCGCGCCCCGCGGTGGGCCCGTCGCTGGCGACCGTGGGGATCGAGGGCGGGGGCGTCTCGACGGACCTGGTGATGATCCGCCGCCCCCGCGCCCCCCGCCCGCTGGCCGAGCGTTTCTGGAGCTTCGCCGAGGCGCGGGCCGAGGCCTCGCCCGTCGCCTCCTAGCCCTCCAGCGCCGCGCGGGTCTGGGCGGAGACGGGGGCGGTGATCAGCCCCTCGACCGTGTCGGCGATGTTGGCGTCGATGGCGGGGTGTGACCACAGCGGCTCATGCCGGTTCACGCCCATGCGCGCGGCCTCGCGGGCCGAGGCGACGGCGGTGAAGTAGAGCAAGGCCAGCCGAAGCCGTTGCTGGAGCAGGGGTCCCGGCAGCTCGGGCGCCAGGCGGCGGACATGGTCGAAGGCCCGGCGGATCGCCTGGTCCTCGCCATGCATGGCGTCGAACATCACGTCGCGATGGGAGATCAGGGCCTGCGCGAGGAAGCGGCGGGAGAAGTCGAGCGCCGGGTCGCGGGCCTGCTCCTCCTCCGCCGTCACGGGGCGGGCGAGGATCTCGGCGATGTCGCGGATGGTGGGGGGCTCGGGCGCGGCCTCGAGCGCCGCCAGCCGCGCGTCCATCACCGCGTCGAGCGCGCGGGCGCAGTCGCGGATCAGCTCCCCGATCAGGTCGTCGCGCGAGGAGAAGTGGTAGTTGATCGATCCGGCGTTCTTCTGGCCGGAGGCCTGGTTGATCTCGCGCACCGAAACGCCGTTCAGGCCCTTCTCGGCGAACAGCTTCATCGCCGCGGACTTGATCCGGCGGCGGGTGCGCTCGCCCTTGCCGCCCGGCTCGGGGGCGTCGTCGGGGGCGTCCTCGATGTCGTCGCGGGCCGGGGCCAGGGGATGTCCTCCGCCGAGAAAAGGGCGGGGCGAGCCCCGCCGGTCCGGCCCCTCGCGGGAGGGGCCGGGGAACGCTTACCGGCGGCAGGCGGGCGGCGCAACGGCCGCCCGGGTCCCGCTCAGGCGTTGCGGATCGTCAGCCCGCCGTCGACCGGCAGCGCCGTGCCGGTGATGTAGGAGGCCGACGGCAGCGCGAAGGACAGCACGCCGTTGGCGATGTCCTCGGGGTGGCCGTATTTCTTCAGCGCCACCCGACGCTTGGCGAAGATGGTCTTGTGCTCCTCCGAGATCCGCTCGGTGATGCCGGTGCGGATGGCGCCGGGGCAGATGCAGTTGACCGTGATCCCCTCGGGGCCCAGGTCGCAGGCGAAGCCGCGGGTGATGCCGATGACGCCGTGCTTGGCCGCCACGTAGGCGGTGTTGCCGGGCGTGGCGCCCAGGCCCTCGGTCGAGGCGATGTTGATGATCCGCGGGTTCGAGGATTTGCGCAGGAACGGCAGCGAGGTGCGGATGGTGCGCTGGTGCGCGGTCAGCATCGCGTCGATCGAGCGGCCCCACTGGCGCTCGTACTCGTCCGCGTCGTCGATGGGCGCCCAGGCCGAGAAGCCGGCGTTGTTGACCAGGATGTCGAGGCCCCCGAAGTGGTCGGTCACGGCCTTGATCCCCGACTGGATGGCGTCGAGCTTCGAGACGTCCATCGCCAGCGTGAAGGTCTCGCCGATCGAGGGGTCGGAGGCGCGGGCCTCGGCGATCTCCTCGGCCACCGCGTCGACGCCTTCCTTGGTCAGGTCGGTGAGGGCGACCTTCGCGCCCTCCCGCGCGAACAGGTGGGCGGTGGCCCGGCCCATGCCCGAGGCCGCGCCGGTGATCAGCGCGATGCAGCCGGCGATGGAGCGGGAGCGGTGGTCGTAGGGGGGCTGGTTGGTGGGCATGCTTCCTCCTTGGGGTTTTCTGGACGCGGCTCAGTGGATGGCCGCGTACATGATCTTGTCCTCGGTCGCGTCCTCGGGGTCGAACTCGGCGACCATCCGGCCGGCGCGGGCGACGAGGAT
Organism: Albimonas marina; assembly: GCF_029223255.1. Classification (GTDB taxonomy): domain Bacteria; phylum Pseudomonadota; class Alphaproteobacteria; order Rhodobacterales; family Rhodobacteraceae; genus Albimonas. The sequence goes on along the minus strand of NZ_JARHUC010000002.1, from coordinate 147,191 downwards.
CCGGTCCGAGATGGCCAGCACCTCGGGCAGGTAGGACGATATCACCACCACGGCGCGGCCCTCGTCCGCAAGGTCCCGGATGATCTGGTGGATCTCGGCGATGGCGCCGACGTCGACGCCGCGGGTGGGTTCGTCGAAGATCACGATCTGGGGGTCCTGGGCCATGGACTTGCCGATCACGACCTTCTGCTGGTTGCCGCCCGAGAGCTCCACCACCCGGCTGTCCTTGGACAGGGCGCGGATGTTGAGCGCCTTGATCCAGCGGCTCGCCACGCTCTCGCGGCCCTTGCCGGAGAAGCGGAAGCGGCCGCCGCGCCCGGCGGCGAGCTGGCCGAGGTAGATGTTGTCGCCGATGTCCATCGTCTCGAAGAAGCCGTCGATCTTGCGGTCCTCGGTGACGTAGGCGATGCCGTCGCGCACGGCCTGGGCGGGCACGCGGTAGCGCACCGGCTTGCCGCGCAGGTAGATCATGCCGCCGTTGAAGAAGTCGCGCTTCAGGGCGCCTGCGATGACCCGCGCGATCTCGGTGCGGCCGGAGCCGATCAGGCCCGCGATCCCGACCACTTCGCCGGCGTAGATGGAAAAACTCATGTTGCGCACCATGGCGCCCATGGTGACGTTCTCGACCGACATCACCTTCTCGCCGCGCTTGCGGGGGGCGGCGCGGACCTGGCGGCCGGAGGCGACCTCGCGCCCGACCATGTGGCGCACGATCGCCTCGCGGGTCAGGTTCTCGGCCCTCTCGGTGACCACGTGCCTGCCGTCGCGCAGCACGGTGATGCGGTCGGCGATGCGCAGGGATTCCTCCAGCGCGTGGGAGATGAAGATCACCCCCACGCCGCGCTCGCGCAGGTCGCGGATCAGGTGGAAGAAGTGGACGATCTCCTCGGGCGTCAGGGTGGCCGTCGGCTCGTCGAAGATGATGACGCGGGCCTTGAGGAAGATGGCGCGCGCGATCTCGACCATCTGGCGCTTGGCGGCGCCCAGCGCGGCCACGGGCTGGTCCGGCTCCACCTGGAAATTCAGCGATTGCAGCAGCTGCTGGGCGCGGATGTTGCGCGCGGCGGCGGTGTCGAAAAGCCGCTCGGAGCCGAGCTCGATGTTCTGGGCCACCGTCATCGTGGGGACCAGCGAGGTCTCCTGGTAGACCATGGCGATGCCCGCGTCCAAAGCGTCGGCGGGGCGGGCGAGCGTGCGCTCGGTCCCGTCGATCTTCAGCGAGCCGGAGGTGAGCTGGATGGCCCCGGCGATGGCCTTGCACAGCGTGGACTTGCCGGCGCCGTTCTCGCCGACCAGCGCGTGGACCTCCCCGGCGCGGATGTCGAAGCTCACGCCCTCGATGGCGTGGATGCCGCCGTAGAGCTTGGAGCCGTTCTCGACGGCGACGATGGGGGCGGCGGGGGCGTCGGACATCATGCGGCCTCCTTGCCGGCGAGCAGGACCTGGCCCTGGCCCTTGGAGACCAGCAGCAGCCCCTCGGGCCGCTCGAGCGTCGCGGTGATCCCGTGCCATTGGCCGCCGACGCGGGAGTGGAGGGATTCCAGCGGCTCTCCGGCGTCGTCGATGCGGATGGCGAGGCCGTAGCTGCGCGGCGGGGCCCAGGGCTTCACCACGCCCAGCTTCTTCACGTTGCCGGCCTGCAGGGGCTCGTAATAGCTGCCGGTGGTGCGCAGGGCGGGTCCGATCCAGTGCTCGGGCGGGATGGTGGCGGTCATCTTCGCGCGGAAGTCGTCCTCGCGCAGCACCAGCTCGGTCAGGTGGGTGCGCATGGCGAAGAGGGTCAGCCACCAGCCCCCGGAGGAGGCCTTCGACAGGCGGCCGGGGTAGCCGGGCATGTTGGGGACCACCGTCTTGGTCGCACCGCCCGCGAGGGGCAGGGTCAGCAGGCGGTGGGTCCAGGCCTCGGTGAAGCGGACGAGGTCGCCCTGGACGGCGACGCCGGCGGGGTATTGCAGGCCGCCCGCCAGCACCCTGGCGGAGCCCAGGTCCGCCGCCGCGCGGGCGATCAGGCCGGAGCGGCCGAGCGCCATCAGGTCCTGGATGAAGTCGTCGGGCGCATGATCGCGCGAGCCCTGCGCCAGCAGGATCGAGCCGTCGGGCGCCGCCGCCACGTCGGTGAGGTTGGGCAGCGGCGCGCCCTCGGCCTCGGCCAGCGTCGCGCGGCCGCCGTCGGGGGCGAGCGCCATCAGCCCCACGCCCTGCACGCAGGCCAGCACCCGCCCGTCGGGGTGCAGCGCCAGCGCGCCGACGGGGCCGTCGAGCTCGGCGAAGAGCTCCCGCGTCTCGTAGCCGGGCCCCGAGAGGCGCAGAACCTGCCGGCCGGCGGAGACCAGCACCCCGCCGCCGAAGCTCTCGGGCGCCGGGCACAGGCCGTCGGCGCCGGGCAGGGGGTCGCCCACCGGATGGGCGCGGTCCAGCCGGTCGTTGGGGCTCATCGCGCCGTCCATCGAGGGGATGGCGTGGCGGTCGCGGTTGGGGAACAGGATCTGGTCCACGTCCCGTTTCAGGCGGCGTGCGAAGCTCATTCCGCGGCCTCCCGCATCCCGGCGGCCACGCCCGCGCGGTCGCCCCAGTAGCTGTCCCAGCCGGTCCAGGTCGGGTCGGCGCCGTCGAGCTTCACGCGCCCGATGCGGTTGTTCTCGAGCCCGCCGAGGTAGAGCCAGCCCTTGTGCTCGCGCATCGAGGTGATGGTGGAATGGCTGCGCCCGCCCGGATCCCACAGCGACTGCACGGCGTTCCCGGCGTCGTCGTATTTCACCACGCAGCCGTTGTTCAGGCCGGGGAACAGCCACTCGTCGCGGGGGATCTCGCGGATCATGCGGCGGCGGAAGTCGGGGTCGGCCATGGCGAGGTCGATGGTCGGCGTGCGGATGCCCACCATGGCGATCCAGTAGCCCCCGTCGGAGGAGCGGTTGATGTTGTCCGGGTTGCCGGGGAGGTTGTCGATGAAGACCTCGTGCGTGCCGGCCCTGGGCCCCTCGATCCAGTAGCGGTAGATCTTGCACAGCCAGGACGAGGCGAAGAGGAAGCTGCGCCCGTCGTGCGCCATGCAGATCCCGTTGGGGAACGGCAGGTTCTTGAGGATCGTGCGGGTGACGCCGGTCTTGGGGTCGTGGCGGATCAGCCGGCCGTTGCCGCGCCCCTCCAGCCCGTCGAGGTCCCAGGACGTCATCTCGTAGCGGATCGTGGCCTCGGAGAAGTAGATCGAGCCGTCGGGCGCGATGTCGAGGTCGTCGGCCAGCCGCAGCCGCCGGTCGTCGTTCAGCTTCGACCAGGTGCGGTTGGTGGTGTCGGTGACCTTGAAGACCTCGCGGTTCGGGCGGATGCCGTAGACGCCCATGCCGCCCACGCAGACGATCAGGTTCTCGTCCCGGTCCTGCGCGAAGCCCAGCGGGCGGCCGCCGATGCGGGCATGGATCTCGTGATGCTCGAAGTTCTCGCCCCAGAAGCGGTGGATCCAGCCCTCGCGCGTGCCGCAGAAGAGGGAGCCGTCGCGGGCGATGATCACGTCCTCGGGGCCTTCGACCTTGCCCTCGCCGATGGCCTGGGCGCCCGAGAGGCCGTCGTTCTCGGCATAGGCCGTGCCGCAGTCGCGCGCGAGCGCGGGGGGCGGGTCGTAGGCGACGTAGGTGGGGTTCACGTAGATACGGGCGACGAACTTGCCCCGGTGCTTGGCCCATTTGGCGTCGATGGCGACGGCAGCGAGCAGGATCGCCCCCAGCAGCACCAGCGTCACGTCGCCGACCACGCCCTGGCGCACCAGGCCGTTGATCAGCAGGAAGACGATCCCCGCCCCGATCAGCGCCCGCCAGAAGGTGCCCTTGCCCCCCGCGAGCGAGATGCCGCCGATCACCGCGGCCGTGAGCGCCTGCATCTCCCACGCGAGGCCGGTGGTGGCGTCGGCGCTCTCCTGCCTTGCGGCGAAGAAGAAGCCGCCGATCCCGCACAGCGCGCCCGAGAGCACGTAGGCCGAGAACAGCGTCCGCTCGACCCGGATGCCGGCGTGGCGGGCGGCCTTGCGGCCGGCGCCCACGGCGGTGAGCTGGATGCCGGGGCGGGAGCGGGCGAGGTAGATGTGGCCCACGATCAGCGCCGCGATCAGCGCCAGCGCGTTGGTGGGGATGCCCAGCACCCGCCCGTCGCCCATGAAGGTCCAGGTCGGGCTCTCGACCATCGCGAGCGCGAGGTCGAAGGCGTAGTCCTGGCTGATGATGTTGTAGGCCGCGCGCAGCACGATCAGCGAGACGAGCGTGGTCAGGAACGGCCGGGTCTTCACGTAGCCGACCAGGATGCCGTTCACCGCCCCCAGCGCCGCCCCCACGGCGACGGTGCCCAGGAACACCAGCCCGATGGGCAGGCCCGCGAGCTTGAACAGCACCAGCGCGGTCAGGTCCGCCATGGCGAAGATCGCGCCCACGCTCAGGTCGATGCCGCCCGAGATGATCACCAGCCCCATCGCCATGCACACGAAAGCGAATTCCGGGAACTGGGAGAGGAGCGACTGCGCGTTCGACCAGCTGGCGTAGTTCGGCACCGTCGCCATGAACCACAGCACCATGGCCAGCAGCAGGGCGAAGGGGATCGCCGGCTCCATCCAGGTCTTGGACAGCAGCTCCGACAGCCAGAGCTTGAAGGAGAAGCGGTGGCGGAGCCGGGCGAGCGCGCCGGGCCGTTTCGGCGCGGCGGGGGCGGGTCCGGCGGCGGTCTGGGTGCTCATGCGCCCTCGCTCAGGTCGGGTCGGGATGGGGGAAAGGGGCGCGCGCGGTTGGGGTGAGGAACCGCGCGCGCCGCGCGCGGACCCTCAGGGATCGGGTCCGCGCAGCTCGGGGGCTCAGAGGTCGAAGCAGGCCGCGCCCACGCCGGTCTCCTTGTCCTGCCAGACGGAGTAGGAGAAATCGGCCATCCGGAAGCTGCCCGCGGGCTGGCCGGACTGGAGCAGGAACTTCGCCGCGCGCATCACGTCATGGCCCTGCAGGCGGGCGTCGTAGTTTATGTAGCGGTCGAACAGCCCCTGCTGGAGCGCGTCGCAGTCCGAGCGCACGCCCTCGCCCGAGGCCAGCACCGTCACCTGGTCGAGCTTGCCGGCCTCCTTGATCGCCTGCGCGGCGCCGAGCTGCATGACGCCCCACATGCCGACCGAGGCGCAGAGGTCCGGGTGCTGCTGGATCACCGTGGTGGTCAGCGCATAGGCCTTCGAGGCGTCCCAGTCGGCGGCCTGGTTGGAGACCACTTCGATCGAGTCGTCGGCCTTCAGCGCCTCGAGCAAGGAGCGGGTCTGGATCAGGCTCGCGCCCGCCGTCGCCTCGCCCATCACGATCTGCACCTTGTGGGACGTGTCGGTGTCCTTGCCGCACTGCTTGATGACCTCCTCGGCCATCATCTGCCCGTACTTGATCCAGTCGGCCCCCACGAAGACGTCGGTCTTGTAATTGGAGGCCATGTTGATCTGGATGACGTAGATCCCCGCCTCCTCGGCGCGCTTGAGCTCCTTGGCGAGGAAGGTGACGTTGGGGTTCTGCACCACCAGCACGTCGGGCTTCTCGTCGATCAGCGCGCTGACCACCTGGAGCTGCGCGGCAGCGTTCCAGTTGGGATCGCGCACGATGTAGGTCATGCCCTCCTCGGCGGCCTCGGCCTCGATCACGCGGCCCCACTGGGTCGCGAGCGGGCTCGCGAGGATCTGGGGCACGTAGGCGATGGTCTTGCCCACCAGCGCGTCCTCGTAGGCCTTCAGCAGCTCGGCGTCGGAATTGGCGCCCGACATCTGCTGCGCGCCCGCGCCCAGCGGGATCGAGAGGGCGAGGGCGCCGGCGAGGGCGGCTTTCGCGATGGTCTTCATAGGTCGGTCTCTCCCCATTGGGGCGGCCCGGGTTTCTGATCGCCGGGTCCGCCTGAACCCGGTCAGTCCCCCTGCTTGGCGGTCTCCTCGTCGCGGGGGTGCAGCCGGTTGTCGATGATGATGGCCCCCAGCAGGACCAGGCCCTTCACGATGTCCTGCGTGAGGTTCGAGAAATCGAGGATCGTCAGCCCGTTGAGCAGCGTGCCGATCAGGGCGGTGCCGGCGATGACGCTGAGCACGCCGCCGCGCCCGCCGACCAGGCTGATGCCGCCCAGAACGACCACCAGGACCACGTCGAAGATCGCCGTGCTCTCGACGTAGCGCAGGTTCAGGCCGGCGGTGGAGGCGGTCAGCGCGATGCCGGCCACGAAGGCGATGGCGGCCGAGAGCATGTACATGAAGAGGATCAGCGGACGGGTGCCGACGCCCGCCAGACGCGCGGCCTCGGCGTTGTCGCCGAAGGCGTAGATGAAGCGGCCGGGCACGGTGCGCGACAGGAACAGGTGGACCAGCAGCGCCATCACCAGGAAGCCGATGATCGGCGCGGGCAGGCCCAGCGCCTTGCCCTGGCCGAGGGCCAGGAACGCGTCCGCGTCGGCGGGCGGGTAGGCCACCAGCTTGCCCATCAGATAGCGGGTCGAACCCGAGATGACGAAGGTCATCGCCAGCGTCGCGAAGAGGGGGGAGACCTCGAGGAAGGCGATGACGTAGCCGTTGATCAGCCCGATCAGCACCGCGACCGCGAGGCCGGCCGCCAGCGCCGGCGCGAGGCCCCAGCCGGCGTTCAGCGCCTCGAGCACGACGCCCGAACTCGCCACCATGATCGCCACCACCGACAGGTCCAGGCCCCGCCCGATCACCACGATGCCCATGGCCAGCGCCATGATCCCCAGGATCGCCACGTTGCGCGCCAGCGAGACCATGTTGCCCACCGTCGCGAAGCCGTCGAGCGTCAGCGAGAACGCCGCCAGCGCCGCCAGCGTGACGAGGATCACGACCTGTTCCTGAGTGACCGCGAAGCGTTTGCGCGCGCCGCTGCGCGCGGCGAGACCGATCGCCGGCATTCCCATCCTCCCAGCGCCGCGCCCCTCTGTTGAGTCGGGGGCGTCGACGGGCCGACGCTAGGCTCGCGGATTTTTCAAAGCAACATTTTAATGCGACGCTCTATTAACCTGCCGCCGGCCGGGATCGCGCCGCGCGCCCGGGCGCGGAACGGCGCGGCCGGGCAGGGCGCGCGCATGAAGAAGGCCGCGCAACCCCTTCGGATCGCGCGGCCTTTCGGTTCCCTCGGGCGGGGGCGTTCAGTCGAAGGTGCGGTAGCCGCGCACGGCCTCGCGGTCGTAGCCCTCGGTCGCGGACATCAGCTGGGCGGTGTAGGGCTGGGTCGGGGCGTGGGCGCGCAGCGTCTCCTCGGTCAGCTCCTCGACCATGCGGCCGCGGTTCATCACCGCCACGCGCCCGCACAGGTGCGCCACCACCGCGAGGTTGTGGGAGACCATCAGGTAGGTCAGCCCCCGCTCCTGCTGGAGCCGTTTCAGCAGGTTCAGGATCTCCGCCTGCACCGAGACGTCGAGCGCGGAGGTCGGCTCGTCCAGCAGCAGGATCTCGGGCTCCAGGATCAGGGCGCGGGCCACCGCGATGCGCTGGCGCTGGCCGCCGGAGATCTGGTGGGGGTAGCGGAAGCGGAACTCGGGGCCCAGGCCCACGTCGCGCAGCGCGCCCAGGATCCGGCGGTCGCGGTCGTCCAGGCCGTGGATCTCCAGCGGCTCGCGCAGGATGGCGTCGACGGTGTGGCGGGGGTGCAGGGCGCCGTAGGGGTCCTGGAAGACCATCTGCATCGCCCGCGCCTCGGCCTTCGAGCGTCGGGCCGTCAGCTCCCGCCCGTTCACCCGGATCGCGCCGGTCCAGTGCGGGTTGATCCGCGCGATGGCGCGCAGGATCGTGGACTTGCCCGATCCGCTCTCGCCCACCAGCCCGTAGCTTTCGCCCTCGGCGACCGCGAAGGAGACGTTGCGCACCGCCTGCACCCGGCTGGGGCCTGCGCCGAAGTGGATCGAGAGGTCCTCGATCTCGATCATCGGGGCGCTCATCGCGCGGCCCCCACGACCGTCTCGGTCAGCCAGGCGGGGTCGCGGTCGAGCACGGGCAGCATCTCCTGGCGGTGTTCGAGGCTGGGCAGGCAGTTCAGCAGGCCGCGGGTGTAGGGATGCTGCGCCTCGTGCAGGCGCCCGGCCTCCAGCACCTCCATGATCCGGCCGCCGTACATCACGATCACCCGGTCGCAGAAGCTGGCGACGAGGTGCAGATCGTGGGAGATCAGCACCAGCCCCATCCCCCGCTCCCGCACCATGTCGTCGAGCAGGGCGAGCACCTGCATCTGCACGGTGACGTCGAGGGCCGAGGTCGGCTCGTCCGCGATCAGCACGTCGGGTTCGGGGATCAGCATCATCGCGATCATCACCCGCTGGCCCATGCCGCCCGAGACCTGGTGGGGGTAGAGGTTGAAGACCTTCTCCGGCTCGCGGATCTGCACGGTCTCCAGCATCTCCAGCGCCCGCCGGCGCGCCACCCGGGCGCCGACCTTGGCGTGGATCGCGTAGGCCTCGGCGATCTGCTCGCCCACCTTCACCACCGGGTTCAGGGAGAAGCGCGGATCCTGCATGATCATCGAGATCCGCGCCCCGCGGATCCTGCGCAGCGTGCGGCGGGAGGCGTTCAGCAGGTCGATCCCGTCGAACGTCATCTTTTTGGCGTCGATCCGCCCGTTGCGCGCCGTCAGGCCCAGGATGGCGCGGCCGGTCTGCGACTTGCCCGAGCCGCTCTCGCCCACGATGCCCAGCCGCTCCCGCCCCAGGGTGAAGGAGACGCCGCGCACGGCCTCGACCATGCCGTGGGGCGTGCGGAAGGAGACGTGGAGGTCCTCGACCTCGACCAGGGGCTTTTCCATGCTCATGCCGAGGCGCTCTTGGGATCGAGGACGTCGCGCAGCCCGTCGCCCAGCAGGCAGAAGCCGAGCGAGACGAGGAAGATGGCGAAGCCGGGCGCGGTGGGCACCCACCACTGGTCGAGCAGGAACTGCCGGCCGGTGGAGATCATCGCCCCCCATTCCGGCAGCGGCGGCTGCGCGCCGAGGCCGAGGAACCCCAGACCCGCCGCGGTCAGGATGATGCCCGCCATGTCGAGCGTCAGCCGCACGATGACCGAGGCGAGGCACAGCGGCACGACATGCCGGCGGATGATGCGGAAGGTGGAGGCGCCCTGAGCCTCCGCCGCCACGATGAAGTCGGACTTTCGGATGGTCAGCACCTCGGCCCGCGCGATGCGGGCGTAAGGGGACCAGGTGGTGAGCGCGATGGCGAGCACCGCGTTCTCGATCCCCGCGCCGAGCGCGGCGACGAAGGCCAGCGCCAGGATCAGGCGGGGGAAGGCGAGGAAGATGTCGACGATGCGCATCAGGACCGCGTCGACCCAGCCCCCCGCGTAGCCCGCGAGGGTCCCCACCGCGAGGCCGATGGGCGCCACGATGATCGAGACCAGGATGACGATGTAGAGGGTGATCCGCGATCCCCAGATGATCCGGTCGAAGATGTCCCGGCCCAGCTGGTCGGTGCCCAGCCAGTGCTCGGAGGAGGGCGGCAGCAGGCGCGCGCCGAGGTTGGGCGAGAGCCCGTCGCTGGAGGTGATCCAGGGCGCGAAGGCCGCCGCCAGCAGCAGCGAGACGACGATGAAGAACCCCGCCATCGCGATCGGATTGGCGCGGAAGTTCACCCAGCCGAGGTATCCCCGCTGCGCCCGCGCTTGCCAGGTGGAGGCGGGCGAGGGATCCAGCAGCCAGGCGCGGAGCCCCGCGGCGCGGGGTTGCGTGGCCAGGGTCATGCGCGCGCCCCCCTCATGCCCGGGCCCTCGGGTCGGCCAGCTTGTAGAGCAGGTCGGAGAGCATGTTGATCCCCACGAAGCAGATGCCCACCACGACCGTTCCGCCCAGAACCGCGTTCATGTCGGCGTTGAACAGCGAGGTGGTGATGTACTGGCCGATGCCGGGCCAGGCGAAGACGGTCTCGGTCAGCACCGAGCCCTCCAGCAGCGAGGCGTAGGTCAGGCCGATGATGGTGATCAGCTGCACCAGCACGTTTCGGAAGGCGTGCTTCCAGATCACCGCGGCCTCGGAGGCGCCCTTGATGCGCGCGGCGAGGATGTATTCCTGCCCCAGCTGGTCGAGCATGAAGCTGCGGGTCATGCGCGCGATGTAGGCCAGCGCGTAGAGCCCCAGCACCGAGGCCGGAAGGACCAGGTGGCTGACCGCGTTCCAGAAGATGTCCCACTCGCCCTGCAGGGCGCTGTCGAACAGGATCACCCCGGTCACGCTGTCGACGACGCCGTCGTAATAGATGTCGATCCGGCCCGGTCCCGCGACCCAGCCGAGATTGCCGTAGAAGACCAGCAGCCCGACCATGCCCAGCCAGAACACCGGCACGGAATAGCCCGCGAGGCCCAGCACGCGCACCGCGTGGTCTATCCAGCGGCCCTGGTTGACCGCGGCCCAGACGCCCATGGGGATGCCCAGCAGGCAGCCGACCAGCGTCGCCAGCGTCGCCAGCTCCAGCGTCGCGGGGAAGAAGCGCAGGATGTCCTCGGTCACCGGGCGCGTGGTCATGATCGAGGTGCCGAAATCCCCGGTCAGGATCTGGCCCAGGTAGCGCAGGTATTGCTCGTAGAGGGGCTTGTCCAAGCCCATCTCGAGGAACACGCGCTGGTAGGCCTCCTCCGAGGCGCGGTCGCCCACGACCGCCAGCACCGGGTCCGCGGGCATCACGCGCCCGATCACGAAGGTGATCGCGGTGAGGCCGAGGAAGGTGAGGACCAGCGACAGGACCGCGCCCGCCGTGGCCTTGAGGGCGCGCGGCGCCGCCGGGAAACCTCCCGACGCCGCCGCGCTCGTCCGATCCGTCAAGCGAGGGCCCTCACTTCGTGACGGTGCGGTAGTAGATCAGGTCGAAGGTCGGGCCCGAGACGAAGCCCTCCACGTCGGCCCGCATCACCGCCTGCTCGGTCTGCTGGAACAGGATCGCGTAGGGGCCTTCGTGCATCAGCTTCTCCTGGATGTCGAAGTACTCCTGCTCGCGCTTGTCCACGTCGATCTCGTTGCGGGCGGAGACGACCATCTCGTTCATGGTCGGGTCCATCCAGGCGTTGCGCCACGCGAGCACGCCGGTCAGCTTCGCCTCCGGGGAGTTGTCCGGGTTGTGGGCGAAGGCGTCGAGGTTCGAGTGGGGGTCGACGTAGTCCGGCGACCACTGGGCGAGGATCAGGGCGTGCTTGCGCGCCCGGTACATCGGCCACAGCGTCTTGCCCTCGGCCGTGGTGATCGAGGCCTTGATGCCGGCCTGCGCGAGCGTCGCCTGAACCGCCTGCGCGATTTCGGGGTAGGGCGACTGGTTCAGCGTATCCATCTGGATCTCGAACCCGTCGGGATAGCCGGCCTCGGCCAGCAGGGCCTTCGCCTTCTCGACGTCGAGGTGGTAGGGCGTCTCGTTGTAGCCGGCCCACATCCCCTCGGGCCAGGCGGCCTGGTGGACCTTGAACTGGCCCTTCAGGAAGCTGTCGGCCATGCCCTTGTAGTCGACGAGGTAGCGGATCGCCTCCATCACCTTGGGATTGCCCAGAATCTCGTGGTCCTGGTTGCCGGCCATGTAGATCAGGGCCGCCTTGGCGTCGGTCTGCACCTTGACCGAGGCGTCGCCCTCGAGCGCCGCGACCATGTCCGGCGTCAGGTCGCGGGCGAGGTCGATGTCGCCCTTCTCGATCATCAGCCGCTGGGCCGCGGGCTCGGCCACGTGGCGCACGATGGCGCGCTTCACGCCCGGCGCGCCGGAGCGGAAGCTCTCGTTGGCGGTCATCGAGACGAGCTCGTTGGCCTTCCAGGTCTGCAGCTTGAACGGGCCCGAGCCGGCGGAGTTGTTCTTCAGCCAGGCGTAGCCCATGTCGCCGTCGGTCGCGTGCTCCTCGACGGTCTTCATGTCGACGATCGAGGCGACGCCGGCCGACAGCGCGTTCAGCACCAGCGCGGGCGAGAACTCCTCGGTGATCTTGACCACCGGCTTGCCGTCGACGACCGAGACCAGCTCGTCCACGTTCTCCGGCGTCCAGCCGAACTGGGTGACGATGAAGGACGGGGTCTTGTTGAGCTTCACCACCCGGCGCAGCGAGTAGACGACGTCCTCGGCGGTGACCGGGTTGCCGCTCTCGAAGGTCATGCCCTCGCGCATGGTGAAGGTGATGGTCTTGCCGTCTTCCGAGACCTCGTAGCTCTCGCATACGCCGCAGACGAGCTTGGACATGTTGTCCGGCTCGAACCACATCAGGCGGTCGTAGATCTGGGCGATGATCTCGCCGCCCGAGAACTCGAACACCTCGGCCGGGTCGAGGGTGATGATGTCGGAGATGTCCTTCGCCATGACGAAGGTGTCGGCGGGCGGGGCGGCGCGCAGGGGCCCTGCCGCCACGCTCGCCATCAGCGCCGCGGCGACTCCCACCGTCGCCAGCCGACCCAGGGATCGTCTGCCCAGGAATTTCATGTGACCCTCCGCTGTTGCTCGCCGCGCCGGTCAGGCGCGGCGGGTTCGGGGCGGCGTCGAGGCCGCGCCCATGATTATCCGGGGCGGGGAATCCCGCCTCCGGGGGCAAGCGTGCAAATATCGATAGCGCGTGTCCACAAATGAATTTTCGGATGCGGCCCGTTCAGGTCGCGGCGCCGCGTCGCGTGCGGCGCCTGCGAAGACGCGGACGCCGCCCGGCGGGGGCCGGGCGGCGCGGATCGCAAACTCGCAAGGGGGCGCGGGGGCGTCAGGCCCGGCCCGTCGCCCCGCCGGGCAGCGCGTTGCGGCGCGTGTGGAGGACCAGCACCGCGATCGAGGCGGCGGTGGCGATCCAGGTGGCCGCCGTCATCCACATCACCTCGCCCGGCGGCAGCAGGCACAGGGCGCCGAGGCCGATCGCGACCAGCCGCTCGACCGGGTTCAGGCGGCGCCGGCCGAAGCCCAGCAGCGCCGCGGTGACCATCGGCACCGCCACCACGGTGGTGACCGTGGCCGCCGCGATCTCCCACGCCGTGCCCTGCATCAGCAGGCCCGGGTGATAGACGAAGACGAAGGGCAGCACGAAGGCGATCCAGCCCAGGCGCACGCTCTCCCACGCCGTCGCCATCGCCTTGGCCCCGGCCATCGAGGCGGCCGCGAAGCTCGCCAGCGCCACGGGGGGCGAGATCATCGAGAGCAGGCCGAAGTAGAAGACGAAGAAATGCGCCTCGAGCTTGCCGATGCCGAGCTGCACCAGCGGCGGCGCCGAGAGGGTCGCGAGCAGCAGGTAGACGCCCGAGGTCGGCAGCCCCATCCCGAGGATGATCGACACCGCCGCCGTCAGCAGCAGGAGCAGCAGCAGCGAGTCTTGGCCGAGCTGCAGCAGCACGAAGGACAGCCCGAACGACAGGCCCGAGGAGCTGAGCAGCCCGATGATCATGCCAGCGACCGCGCAGATCAGCAGGATCTCGGCCGCGTCGCGCCCGGCGTCGTAGACCGCGCGCGCCACGTCGCCCAGGCTGATGCGGTGCAGGTTGGCGAGGTTCAGGAGCCCGATCGCCAGCAGCGCGATCGAGGCCCAGACCACCGCGCGCTCCGCCTCCATGTTGAAGGCGAACATGCCGGTCAGCAGCGCCCCGATGGGCACGATCACCACCATCGCGTGGCGCAGGATCTCGGCGGCGGGCTTGGCGGCCTCCTGCTCGCCCGCGCCCAGCTCGTGCTTGTCGGCCAGCAGCGTGATCTGCACGTAGACGGCGTAGAAGTAGAGGAGCGCGGGGATCAGGGCCGCGATGATGATGTCCCGGTAGGGCATCTGCAGGAATTCGGACATCAGGAAGGCGGCCGCGCCCATCACGGGCGGCAGGATCTGGCCGCCGGTCGAGGCCACCGCCTCGATCGCGCCGGCGGTCTTGGGCTTGAAGCCCGCCTTCTTCATCGCCGGGATGGTGACCACGCCCGTGGACATCACGTTGGAGACGGCGGAGCCCGAGATCGACCCCATGAAGGCAGAGGCGATCACCGCCATCTTCGCCGTCGCGCCGCGCTTCTCGCCCGCCAGCGCGCGGGCCGCGTCGGTCAGCACGCCCGCGCCGCCGGTGATCACCAGCAGCCGGCCGAAGACGATGAACAGCACCACCACGAAGGCCGCGACCTGGAGGGCCGAGCCCAGGGTGGCGGCCGAGTCCACGCCGATGAAGCGCACGATGTCGGCGGCCGGGATCGGGCGGCCCTGGAGCTTGCCCGGCACCATGTCGGAGAAGAGCGCGTAGAGGACCAGCGCGCCCAGGATCGCGATCAGGCTCCACGCGCCCAGGCGGCGCAGGCCCTCCAGCGAGACTACGGCGATGCCCACGCCCAGCGCGAGGCTCTCCTCGGGGTGGAAGAACGCGCCCTCGGACAGGACCGGGAAGCGCAGCAGGATGTGGATGCCGACCCACAGGCTCGCGGCCGCGAGCGCGAGGTCGACGTAGAGCAGCGGCCCGTCGCGCTCGGGCGCCGAGCGCAGGTAGACCGTGCAGGCCGAGAGGCCCAGCATCAGCCCGGCCACCTGCTCGGGGTAGAGCAGGAGGCCGAGCCAGAGCGGCGCGTTCAGCGCCCAGGCGACGGGGAGAAGGGCGACCAGGAGGCACAGGGTCCACTGGATCGGAATGAGGATGCGCCCGTTCATGGTCGCCTTTCGTCGTCAGCCGTCAGGGAAGGATGGGGAGGGGATCAGTTGATCCCCAACTCCTTGCACGCCGCCAGCGCGCCGGGGTGGAACTCGAGCTCGACGTCGCTGCACAGCTTCGAGGGGTCGAACTCGTTCCACATCGGCGAGGACTCCTTGAGGTCGGTCGCGTGGGCGTGGATCGACTTCACCACAGCGGCGACCGTCTCGTCCGGCACGTCCTTGTTGGCCCACATCAGGTAGTTGTAGGCGAAGATCGTGGCCGGCTCGTCCAGGCCCGGGATCTCCTCGGAGGCCTCGAGCGGGAACAGGAAGATGCCGGGCATCAGCTCCTTCATCATCGGCAGGTTCTCCTCGGTCATCGAGAGGAACTGGATGTCGCCGAGAGAGGCCTCGAGGTCATAGGCGGGACGCGAGCCGACGGCCGAGATCGAGATCACGGTCTGGCCGGCCTTCAGCGCCTCGTACATGCGCGGGAAGTTGGAGACGGGGACCTCGGTCACGTCGGCGTAGGTCAGCCCGCCGGCGGCCAGCGCCATGCGGATCACGAACTCGCCCAGCGAATTGTCGGGGAAGCGGGGCACGCCCTTGCCCTTCACGTCGGCGAAGGTCTTGATGCCCGCCGACTCCGGCGTCACGATCCCGGCCTTGAAGGGAAACAGGTTGGCGACCATCGCGAGGTTCGGGTTCGGCTCGGTCGACATGCCCGTGCCCGCGATCGCGTACCAGGTCTGCGGATAGTTCGCGACGCCGAACTCGATCTGGCCGGCGTTCACCAGCGGGATGTACTGCGAGGTGTTGGCCATGATCTGCGGGCGCATCTGCACCGCGCCGTCCTCGGAGACGGCGTTGGCGATGGCGATGGCGAGCTGGTTGGTCGCGCCGCCCTGGGTGGTGCCGATGGCGACCGTCTGGGCCTGGGCCGGCGCGGCCGCGACGGCGCCCGCGAGAAGCGCGGCGGCGGCGGCGAGAAGGGAGGACGCGGGTCGCGTCTGGCGGGAGGTCGGGCGCATGGGCTGGATCCTTTCCTGTTGGGAGCGTCGTCGCCGCCCTTCTGGCGCGGGGCGGTCGCAGGCGGAGCGGGCAGGGGTCTCCAGCCCCCGACCCGCCCCGAAGTCATGTATACAAAACAAGGTCGGCGCCGGAAGAAGAAGCCGAGGTCCCCGCCGTGTCGCGCGGCCGGGCGGACGGGACGTCCCCGGGGGCGCGCGCCGGCTGCGCGGCGTCGCCGAGGGGCCCAATCGATCCGCCGGGAGGCGTCACGGCTGCTCGTTCCTTCCTTTGCTCCGCACGTCCGGCAGGAGGGCCGCGGCCGCTCCGACGCCGCCGGCGCGCCGACAGACTCCGTCGCCGGGCGATCGCCTCGCTTCCACCGGACATTCAGTGAAAAAGCGGATTGATATGTCCTGACAACTTGTACACATTGGGAGCCGCCCCACGGGCTGTCAAGGAAATGTTGCAGGAGGCGAAGGATCGTCCATGAGCGGTGAGAACGAGCGCGTTCTGGTTGTCGGGGCGGGGCCTGTGGGCCTGGTCGCCGCATGCAGCCTGGCGATGGACGGCATCCCCGTCACGGTGGTCGAACGCAGCCGGGAGCTTCCCAAGGATCTGCGCGCCTCGACCTTCCATCCCCCGACCATGGACATGCTCGACCGCTTCGGCGTGATGGACAACCTGATCGAGCGCGGCCTGATCTGCCCCCACTGGCAGTTCCGCGACCGGGAGAAGGGCGTGGTCGCGACCTTCGACCTCGGCCTGCTGAAGGGGGAGACCAACCACCCCTACCGCCTGCAGTGCGAGCAGTGGAAGCTGACCGAGAAGCTGCGCGACATGATCGACGGCTGGGACCTGGCCGACATCGTCTACGACGCCACCGCCACCGGCGTGGTGCAGGACGACCACGGGGTGACCCTGACGGTGCGCAACTCCGACGGCGACGAGGAGCAGCTGCGCGGCCGCTACCTGATCGCCTGCGACGGCGCGCATTCGCGCATCCGCGAGATGCTGGAGATCGAGTTCGAGGGGATGACCATCCCCGAGACCTTCTTCTCGATGTCCACCACATTCGACTTCGCCGAGGCGATCGAGGACCTGGCCCCCATCGCCTACGTCACCGATCCCCGGGAATGGGCGGTCCTGCTGCGCACGCCGACCCTGTGGCGCATCCTGCTGCCGACCGACCCGGGCATGACGGACGAGCAGATCAAGGACCCGGTGCTGATGGAGAAGCGCCTCCAGGCGCTGTGCCCCAAGGAGGGGCCCTACGACG
Organism: Albimonas marina; assembly: GCF_029223255.1. Classification (GTDB taxonomy): domain Bacteria; phylum Pseudomonadota; class Alphaproteobacteria; order Rhodobacterales; family Rhodobacteraceae; genus Albimonas. The sequence continues at coordinate 130,338 of NZ_JARHUC010000002.1, read as the reverse complement.
TGGTCCACGCCACCGCCTACCGCGTCCACCAGCGGGTGGCCGCGACCTACGACAAGGGGCGGGTGTTCCTGGCGGGCGACTCGGCCCATCTCAACAACCCGCTGGGCGGCATGGGCATGAACGGCGGCGTCCACGACGCGGTGAACCTGTGCGAGAAGCTGGCGAAGGTGTGGAAGGGCGAGGCGGACGCCTCGATCTTCAGCCAGTACACCCGCCAGCGCCGCAAGGCCTGCGTGGACACCGTGCAGGCCCAGTCGATCCGCAACCGCAAGATGATGGCCGAGACGGACCCCGCCGCCCGCGAGGCCTTCCACCAGGAGATGCGCGACACCGCCGCGGACCCCGTGCGCCACAAGGCCTTCGTGATGGGCTCGTCGATGATCCAGTCGCTGCGCGACCTGGAAGACGTGGCCTGACCCGGCCGGCCCGACCCGCAACCCCCGAGATCGCCCCCCGCGACCCAGACCCCGACAGGATCCCAGCCATGACCGACTCCCTCGGATATCGCATGAAGTTCGGCGTGATCGCGCCCTCGACCAACACCTCGGTCCAGCCCGAGTTCGACGACATGCGCCCGGTCGGCGTGACCAACCACTTCTCGCGCATCATCATCCCCGACAACCCGGTGAACTCGGACGAGGACTTCAACAACCTCGTCATGGAGATCCGGGCCGCGACCATGGACGCGATCGACGCGGTCAAGACCTGCTCGCCCGGCGCGATGATCATGGGCATGTCGGCCGAGACCTTCTGGGACGGCAAGGAGCGGGCCGACAAGCTCCAGGCCGAGATCGTCGAGCGCGCGGGCATGCCCGTCGCCATGGGCTCGGACGCGTGCATGAACGCGCTGAAGTGCTTCGGCGACATCAAGCGCATCGCCGTCATCACACCCTACATGCCCATCGGCGACGAGCAGGTGCGCCGCTACTTCACCGACTGCGGCTTCGACGTGGTCACGGTGAAGGGGCTGAAGTGCAAGTCGCCGATGCTGATCGCGCACGAGACCGAGAAGACCCTGCGCGACGCGATCAACGAGGTGAACGACCCCTCGGTCGAGGCGATCGTGCAGGCGGGCACCAACCTGGCCATGGCGCGGGTGGGGGGCATCGCCGAGTTCTGGCTGGACAAGCCGGTGATCGCGATCAACACCGCCACCTACTGGCACGCGCTGCGCATGAACGGCATCCAGGACAAGATCCAGGGCTACGGCTCGCTCCTGTCCCACTACTGAGGACCCACCGATGAGCCTCGACCACCCCGACATCCAGATCGAACCGACCGAGACGGGGACCGAGGCCGGTCAGAAGCCGGCCGAGCGCGCCTACGAGACGATCCGCGCCGCGATCCTCTCGGGCGAGCTCGCCGCCGGGACCCATCTGCGCGAGGAAAGCCTCGCGCGGATGACCGGGACCTCGCGCACCCCGGTGCGCGAGGCCCTCCACCGCCTGACGGCCGAGGGGCTGGCGCTGGCCGAGAACCGGCACCGCTACGTGGCCGACTTCTCGGTCCACGAGGTGGCGGTGATCTTCGAGCTGCGCGCCCGACTGGAAAGCTACGCGGCCTCGCTCGCCGCCACCCGCATCACGGTCGAGGAGATCGACGCCCTGAAGGCCGTGGTCGCGCGGATCGACGCGCTGGGCGACGCCTCGGGCGAGGGCGAGCCGGAGCGGTTCTTCGAGCTCAACGGCCGCTTCCACGACGTGATCATCCGCGCCACCCGCTCGTCCCAGCTCCGCGCGCTGACCGCGCAGGCCTTCGCCCTGCCGCTGGTCACCATCAAGCGCTTCGTCTGCGAACAGGAGATCAACGTGCGCCGATCCAACGCCCAGCATCGCGACATCGTCACGGCCCTCGAGCGGCGGGACGCCGAATGGGCCTCGGCGGCGATGATGAGCCACATCATCTCCACCAAGCCCAACGCGCTGGTGCGGGGGATGGGGGCATGAGCGGGGCGCTGTCGGGCCGCGTCGTCGTCGTCACCGGAGGCTCCCGCGGGCTGGGGCGCGAGATGGCGCTGGAGCTTGCGGGGCAGGGCGCCTCGGTCTGCGTGACGGGGGCGGGCGCATCGCCCGCGCTCGCCGCCACCGCCGCCGATTGCGCGGCTCTCGGCGTCCCCGCGCTGGCCGCGGCCTGCGACGTCGCCGACTACGCCGCCTGCGAGGCGCTGGTCGCGAAGGTCGAGGCCGAGCTGGGCCCCATCGACGTGCTGATCAACAACGCCGGCATCGGCATGCGCGCGATCTCGGAGACGTTCAACACCGTCCCCACCAAGTTCTGGGAGGCCGACCCCGAGGCCTGGGCCCGCATCGTGCAGGCGAACCTGACCGGCGCCTTCAACATGGCCCGCGCGGTCGTGCCGGGGATGGTCGCGCGGGGCGCGGGCAAGGTGATCAACGTCTCCACCTCCGACCAGACCATGGTGCGCCGGGGCTATTCGCCCTACGGCCCGTCGAAGGCGGGGCTCGAGGCGGCCAGCCGCGTCTGGGCGCAGGACCTGGAGGGGACGGGCGTGACGGTGAACGTCTACCTTCCCGGCGGCGCCGCGGACACCGACCTGCTGCCGCCGTCCGCGAACAAGAAGGGCGCCGACGGCAACCTGCTGCCGGCCGCGATCATGCGCCGGGCGGTCGGCTGGCTCTGCGGCCCCGGCTCCGACGGCGTCACCGGCCGGCGCTACATCGCCCGCCTGTGGGACGAGAGCCTGCCCGCGGCCGAAGCCGCCGAAGGCGCCGCCTCTCCCCACGTCGAGAAGCCCGCGATCATGTGAGGCGGCCGCCTCACTCGAAGGTCGAGTTCAGGATCGCCAGCTCGAGCATCTCCTGGAAGCCGAAGACGCCGACCGCGAAGCCCAGCAGGGCCGCGACCGGCCAGGCGCGGCCGGATACGCGGGACAGCGCCACGGCGACCGCGAAGGGCGCGACGGCCAGCCAGTAGGGATGCGTCGCCAGCGTCTCGCGCACCGGCGGCGCGTGGCTGGGAACCGCCGGCGCCAGCAGCACGACCGACAGCGCGACCAGCGCCGCGCTTACCACGGCCAGGCCTGCGCGCAGCAGCCGGCCGCGCCAGGCGGGGCTCACGCAGGGCCGCCCAGCTTCGAGCGGTGGATGCGCATCACGTAGGTCATGTGCTCGGCCGGGTGCCAGTTGAACGAGGCGATCAGCGTGCCCCCGGCCGTCACGTAGCGGCGCAGCAGCAGCAGCGCCCAGCTTCCCGGCGCCTGGCCCAGCTGGCGCTGGAAGGCCTCGGGCATGGGGGCGGCGCGGATCTCCTGCACGCATTCGTCGATGGGATGTTCGGAGTGCTGCTCGAGCAGGGCGAAGAACGGGCCCTGAAGGCCGCGGAAGCGGGGGACCAGCTCGCGGAAGCGCTCGGGCACGTAGCTCTGGATGTAGCACAGCGGCTTGCCGCCGGGCTCGGTCCAGCGCACGCCGTCGACGCGGATCCAGGTCTCGCCGGGCAGGGCGCCCAGCTGCTCGGCCAGCGTCGCGTCCAGCACCACGTCCTGGACGTCCATCACCACGTAGAACGTGTCGACGGCGACCTGGAACAGCTCGTGCAGGTGGTCGAAGCTCTGGGTGTAGGTGGCCTGCGGGCGGGCGGCGATCACCCGCGTGCCCACGCCCTGCCGACGCTCGACATAGCCGTTTTCGGTCAGGTGGCGCAGCGCCTCGCGCACCGTGAAGCGGGAGGCGTCGAATTCCGCTGCCAGCTCGATCTCGGTGGGCATCAGCGAGCCGACGGGATACACGCCGTCGCGCACCCTCTGCTCGAGCACCTTGCGGATTCGCGCGTGCCGAGGTCCGGACTCCTCGGCCGTGTCGACGGGGGCGTCGGAGGCCCCGGCGGTCTTGCTGGCCGGCTGATTCATGATCAAGTCGTCTCCCTGGCGGCTGTCGGCGGTCAAATCTCCGGGCCGGGCGTCGCGTAATGGCGCCTGAACCAGCTTCGCGCAACCTCAGGGCGCATGTCGAGCGATAAAAGGTCTGGACAAACCCGCCGCAACCGTATCCGATCGACGGCGCCATGGACCTGACCTCTGCACACCCCGCCACCCCGACGGATGCCGCTTCGGTTTCGCCGCGCCACTTTTCCGCTTACGGACCAAGGGCGCGCCTGGGGCTGATCGTTCCGCCCACGAATACGGTGAACGAGGCGGAATGGGCGCGCATGGTCCCCGCCGGCGTCACCTTCCACACCCATCGCATGCGCCTGCATGACGCGGCCACCCCCGAGGGGCTGGCGCATCTGCACGCCGATCTCGACGCCGCGATCGCCATGCTGACGCCCTGCGGGGTGGACGCGGTCGCCTACGCCTGCACCGCCGGCTCGATGATCTCCCCGCCCGAGCGGCTGGAGCAGGAGCTTTCGGCGCGCAACGACGTCGCCTGCCTGACCACCTCGGCCGCCATCGTCGCGGCCCTGAAGTCCCTGGGCGCGAAACGGCTTTCGGTCGCCACCCCCTACGCCCGCCGGGTCAACGAGCACGAGACGCATTTCCTCGCGGACTGCGGCTTCGAGGTGGCCCGGATCGAGGGGCTGGGCATCGGCGAGGGCGGCCCCCACGAATTCATCCGCATCGCGCAGACCCCGCTCGAGCAGGTCGCGGCCCACGCCCGCGCCTGCTTCGTTCCGGGCTCGGACGCGCTGCTGATCACCTGCACCGACTTCCCGACCCTGTCGCTGATCGACCCGCTCGAGGCCGAGCTGGGCGTCCCCGTGGTGACGTCCAACCAGGCCACGCTGTGGGCGATGCTGCGCGCGGTCGGCATCCACGACCGCGTCCCCGGCGCCGGCCGCCTGCTGGCCGGCGCCTGAGCGCGGATCAACCACCGGAGGAAACACGCATGGCCGATCCCGCCCTCAAAGCGGCGCTGAAGAATGGGGAATTCATCCTCGCGCCCGGGATCTTCGACCTGATTTCGGCGCTCGTCGCCGACCGCGCCGGGTTCAAGGCGCTCTACGTCACCGGCTACGGAACGGTCGCCTCCTACCTCGGGCTGCCCGACGCCGGCATCGCCACCTACCGCGACATGGTCGAGCGCATCGGCCAGATGTGCGCGCGCACCTCGACCCCGGTGATCGCCGACGCCGACACCGGCTACGGCGGCCTGCTGAACGTGCGCCACACGGTGCAGGGCTACGAGGCCGCCGGCGTCACCGCGATGCAGATGGAGGACCAGGAGTTCCCCAAGCGCTGCGGCCATACGCTGGGCCGGCGCGTGGTGCCGATCGAGGAGATGGTCAAGAAGATCGAGGTGGCCGTGGACAGCCGCCGCTCGGACGACTTCCTGATCATCGCGCGCACCGACAGCCGCACCTCGCTGGGGCTGGACGAGGCGATCAAGCGCGGCAAGGCCTACGCCGCCGCCGGCGCCGACGTGGTCTTCGTCGAGAGCCCGGAGTCCGAGGACGAGATGAAGCGGGTCGCCGACGAGATCGACGCGCCGCTCTTCGCCAACATGGTCAACGGCGGGCGCACGCCGCTGCTGTCCGAGACCCGGCTCAAGGAGCTCGGCTACTCCATCGCCATCCACCCCGCGGTGGGCTTCCTCGCGGTGGGCCAGGCGCTGACCAAGGCCTACGGCGACCTGAAGGCGCATGGCGAGACGACCGGGGCCGTGGACCTCTACGACTTCGGCGAGTTCAACAAGCTGATCGGCTTCGAGGACGTCTGGGAGTTCGAGAAGAAGTTCCCCGAAATCGCCTGATCCGCGCCGGCGTCCGGCGGGCGGCTGCGCCCCGCCCGGACGCCGAGCGCCGGCCTTCGCCCGGGCGTCCCGCGCCCGGGCGCCGCATCGAGGAGGGACCGCCATGGCCGAGGATCTCGGCGACAACTACGCCCGCGCCTACGGCAAGAAGGCGGGCTTCGGAAAGCGCCCCGCGCTGGTGATGGTCGACTTCGCCCATGCCTATTACGACCCAGACTGCCCGCTCTACGGCGGCCAGGGCTGCATCGACGCGCTCGCCTCGGCGCTGCGCATCCGGGCGCGCTGCCGCGAGGTCGGCGTGCCGGTGATCCTGACCGAGGTGAGCCTGCACCCCTCGGGTCTCGACGGCGGCCGCTTCCTGCAGAAGGCCAAGCCGCTGGACGCCTTCATCCAGGGCCGGGCGACGGCCGCCTTCGCCGAGGGCCTGGCGCCCGAAGCGGACGAGCTGGTGATCTCCAAGCAGTATCCCTCGGCCTTCTTCGGCACTTCGCTCGCCTCGACGCTGACGGCGGCGGGCATCGACCAGGTGATCCTGACCGGCCTGACCACCTCGGGCTGCGTGCGCGCGAGTTGCGTCGACTCCATGTCCCACGGCTTCATCACGACCGTCGTCTCCGACGCCTGCGGCGACCGCCACCCCGGCCCGCACGAGGCGAACCTCTTCGACATGAACGCCAAGTACGCCGACGTGGTGGACGAGGCCGAGATCCTCGCCTTCCTGGACGCACTCGCCGTCGCCAAAGCCGCCGCGGAATGACCCCCACCGCCGGACGCCCGCGGATCCGGGCGCCCGGGCGCGACGCCCGACCGGGGACGCGAAGCGCCTGTTCTTCGGAGCCGTCTCTCGCAGATGCCGATCAGAGCGACTCGGCCCGACGGGTCAGGGATCGCGCAGCGACCCCGCGAAGCGGGGCTTGTCCTTGACCCGGCGGGACGAGTCGCTCAGGCATCGTCTGCGAGAGACGGATCCGAATGACAGGCGCGGCCCTGTTCTTTGGTGAGTCAGGAGCCCGCCGGAGGCTCCGGCCCGACCATTTCCAGGCGCTCCGCCCGCCCCAAGCCCAAGCCCGCCCGCAGGGCGCCTCCGCCCCCGCGTCTTGCCCCCTCCCTTTCAAGGACCCCGACATGCCCCTCGACCCCGCCCTCTCCCAGCGCATCCTCGACGCCGTGGACGCGGGCTTCGACGCCCAGGTCGAGTTGACCCGCAAGCTCGTCTCCTACGACACCACCCGGGGGAACGAGCATGCCGCGCAGGACTGGGTGTTCCGCCAGTATCGCGACCGGGGCCTGGCGATGGAGCGGTTCGAGATGGACGAGGACGCCATCGGCCGTCATCCCGGCGGCAGCGCCTTCTCCGACACCCATTCGCGCGCGCCCATCGTGGTCGGCATCCACCGTCCGAAGGCCGAGACCGGCCGCTCCTTGATCCTGCAGGGCCATCTCGACGTGGTGCCCACCGGCCCTGTCGACATGTGGGCCCGCCCGCCGTTCTCGGCGGAGGTCGAGGACGGCTGGCTGCACGGGCGCGGGTCGATCGACATGAAGTCGGGCCATGTCTCGATGATCGCGATCCTCGACGCGCTGAAGTCCATCGGCCTGCAGCCCGCCGCCACCGTCTACGTGCAGTCGGTGGTGGAGGAGGAGAGCACCGGCAACGGCGCGCTCGCCGCCCACCTGCGCGGCTACCAGGCCGACGCCGCCCTGATCCCCGAGTCGATGCAGGAGATCCTGGTGCGCGCCGGCGTGGGCGTGATGTGGTTCCAGGTCCAGGTCCGCGGCATCCCCGTGCATGTGCGCGAGATGGGCGCGGGCTCGAACGCCATCGACGCCGCCTGGCGCGTGGTGGGCGCGCTGCGCGAGCTCGAGGCGCAGTGGAACGAGGCGGCGAAGTCCGATCCCTATTTCGGCGCGCTCGACCACCCGCTGAACCTCAACATCGGCAAGATCGCGGGCGGGGACTGGGCCTCCTCCGTGCCGGCCTGGTGCACGGTCGACTGCCGCATCTCCTACCTGCCGGGCAAGGGCGCGGACGAGGCGGAGGCCGAGATCCGGGCCTGCGTCGAGGCGCTGTCGCGCTCGGACAAGTTCCTCTCGAACAACCCGCCGCAGATCGTGGTCAACGGCTTCCACACCGAGGGCTTCGTGCAGGAGCCGGGGACCGAGGCAGAGGCGATCCTCGCCGCCGCGCACGAGAGCGTCTTCGGAGAGCCGCTGCGCACCGAGGTGACGCCCGCCTATCTCGATGCGCGCGTCTACGCGCTCTACGACCGGATGACGACGCTGTGCTACGGGCCCGCGGGCGACGGCATCCACGGGGTGGACGAGCGGGCGAACCTCGAGTCCGTGCGCCGCTGCACCAAGGCCATGGCGCTGTTCGTCGCTGAATGGTGCGGGGTGGAGCCGGTGGAGGGCTGAGGCCCGGCACGAGGCAGGGAGCGCGGGGCAGGGGGCCCGGCCCCCGGGCCCCGTCGCGCGAGGGTCAGTCGGGCTGGTAGCCCGCGATCATCTGGTGCAGGCCCAGCGTCGCGCCGACCGAGATGGCCGCCAGCGTCACCGGCCCCGACCAGGCGAGGGTCGCGAAGCCCGACAGGCCCTGGCCGATGGCGCAGCCCATCGCCACCACGCCGCCCACGCCCATCAGCGCCGCGCCGCCCAGCTGGCGGCCCAGCTCGCGCGGGTCCTCGCAGGCCTCCCACCGGAAGCCGCCGCGCCGGAGCGATCCGACGAGCGCGCCCAGAACCACCCCCAGCACCGAGCCGACGGAGAACGAGATCTCGCCCCCCGTCGAGGTCATCAGCCACAGGATCGTGCGCCCCACCGGCGCGGTGAACGAGGGGCCCTCGACCGTCACCGCCCCGAAGGAGGCCTGCGACAGCAGCGTGGTGGCGGCGAAGCCCCAGGCGACCGCCAGCCCCGCGACCGCCGCCCAGCCGACCTGGGCGGGGGAGGCGCGCAGCGGCGCGTGGCTCAGCCCCCAGGCCAGCAGGGCGACGCCGATCGCCGCCGCGGTCAGCAGGCCCGGGAGGCCCGTCGCGGCCTCGAGCGCGCCGGCGATGTCCTGGGGGCCGGCGGCGTCTTCTTGCGGGAACAGCAGCACCCGCAGGGGGGCGAGGGGGCCCGCCAGCGTCGCGTAGCCCGCCACCCCCATCACCGCCACCACCACCAGCGCCCGCACGTCGCCCCCGCCCACGCGCGCCAGCGCGCTGAACCCGCAGTTGCCCGCCAGCGCCATGCCGTAGCCGAAGGTCAGCCCGCCCAGCACCGAGGCGAGCGGGTTCCAGGCGAGCGCGTGATGGAAGCTCAGCGACAGGTCGATCAGCCCCGTCGCGGCCAGCCCCTGCACCGAGAGCACCGCGACGCCCAGCGTCACGCCCCACATGCGCAGGCGCCGGCGGTCCCGGCCGAACATCGCGTGCTCGATCGCGCCCAGGGTGCAGAAATTCCCCAGCCGCGCGGCGAGGCCGAGCGCCACGCCGCCCAGCAGGCCCGCGAGGGCCGCCAGCGTCTCGTACCCCATGGTCTCCTCCCCTGCGGAGGGTCTCAGCCCTCTTCGTCAGGTCGACGGTACAGTCGGTTCAGAAGCGTGACGATCTCGGCCGCCTTCGGGTCGAGGATCGAGTAGTAGATGGCCTGGCCTTCCCGCCGGGCCTGCACCAGGCCCTCGAGCCGCAGGCGCGCGAGCTGCTGGCTCACCGCCGCCTGGCGGGTCTCGAGCAGGGCCTCGAGCTCGGTCACGCTCTTTTCGCCGCCGATCAGGTGGCACAGTATCTGAAGCCGGCCCTCGTGTCCCAGCGTCTTGAGGAGCTGGGCGGCCGCGTCGGCGCAGGCGACCACGTCGCGGACCGAGGGCGCGGGCGCGGCGACGCGGGCGTCGGCCTCCGCTGCGTCCTGGCCGCTCCGCCCGAAGATCGCGCCAGGGCGCGGGAAGGTCGCGTCGGTCAACGTGTCGCCTCCGTCAGCATCTGTTCGAGCAGGCCCCAGAAGAAAGCCTCGCCCCCGTAGCCCTCGATCCGGCCGGTCTCGACCCCGTCGCGCGTCAGCACGAAGGTCGGGGTGAAGACCGCCGGCCGCTCGAGGCTCAAACCGTCGGGCAGCGGGTCGTGGATGTCGAGGCGGCGCAGGGGCGCGGTCCGCCCGGCCTCGGTCTTCGGATAGATCGGCCCGATTTCCTCGAGCCAGCGGCGGCACCAGATGCAGCCGTCCTTCTCGAACATCACCAGCGAGAGCGCGGCGGGTTCGGTCGAGGCGCGCGCCGCACCGCCGCCGAGGCCCGCGCAGGCCACGGCGCCGCCCAGCGCAAGCGAGAGGCTTGCGCGGCGCGAGAGGTTCGCCTCAGAGGCGTGTTTCCACAGGCGTGACTTGTGCATTGACGACTCATATGGATATCGAGATATACAGTAGGACGCTGCCGGTCGGCGGGCAAGCAGGACCATGGGAGGGGTCCGGCGAATGCTCCAGATCAGTTTCGGCGGCGCGGCGCTGGCGGGGCTGCTGTCCTTCCTGTCGCCGTGCATTCTGCCGATGACGCCTTTTTATCTCAGCTACATGGCCGGGCTCTCGATGCAGGAGCTGCGGGGCGACGGGCTGGTTGCGCCGGGCGCGCAGCGCCGTCTGATGGGCTCGGCCGTCGCCTTCGCGCTGGGCGTCACCACGATCTTCGTGCTGCTGGGCCTGGGCGCAACCGCGGCGGGGCGGCTGTTCATCGAATGGAAGCAGCCGCTCTCCTACCTCGCCGCCGGCATCCTCGCAGTCTTCGGGCTGCATTTCCTGGGCGTGCTGAAGGTCCCGTTCCTCTACCGCGAGGCGCGGGTGCACAGCCAGGCGGATCCCTCGGGCGTGGTGGGGGCCTACGTGATGGGCCTCGCCTTCGGCTTCGGCTGGACCCCCTGCGTGGGCCCGGCGCTGGCCGCCATCCTGATGGTCGCCTCGGGGATGCAGGAGCTGTGGCGCGGGGGCCTGCTGCTGCTGGTCTACGGGCTGGGCATGACGCTGCCCTTCGTGATCGCCGCGCTGTTCGCCCGCCCGTTCCTGGGCTGGGTCGCGCGCAACCGGCGCTGGCTGGGCACGGTCGAGAAGGCGATGGGCGCGATGCTGCTGGTGTTCGCCGCGTTGATCGCGACCGACTCGGTCAACGGGATCGCCGCCTTTCTTCTGGATCACTTCGACTGGAGCGCGACGCTCTCGTGAGCGTCGGGGAGGAGACCATGCTCAGACGCCTCGCCATCCTCGCCGCCCCGGCCTTCGCGCTGGCGCTCCTGGCCGGTCCCGCGGCCCTCGCCTCGCCGGTGGGCGACGACGGGCTGCACAAGCCCGACTGGCTGCAGGACACGTTCAAGGACCTGTCCGAGGACCTCGCAGAGGCCAACGCCGAGGGCAAGCGCCTGCTGCTGATGATCGAGCAGCGCGGCTGCCTCTACTGCGCGAAGATGCATGAGGAGGTCTACCCGGTCCCCGAGATCGACGCGCTGATCCGCGAGCATTATTTCGTCGTCCAGATCAACATGTTCGGCGGCTCCGAGATCACCGACTTCGACGGCGAGGCGCTGACCGAGAAGGAGGCCGTGCGCCGCTGGGGCGTGGTTTTCACGCCCACGCTGATCTTCCTGCCCGAGGAGGTTCCGGAGGGGGAGACCGCCGCCCAGGCCGCGGTGGTCACCATGCCCGGCGCCTTCGAGAAGGGCACCACCCGCGCGTTGTTCCAGTGGGTCGTCGACCATGGCTACGACTCCGGCGAGCTGTTCCAGGAGTACCTGACCCGGAAGATGCGCGCGGCGGACTGAGGCCGCCGTGCTGCACCCGCGTAAAATGCAAAAATATGAAGATAACATTGTATCGATACGCGCGAGGCGCTAAACTGCAAGACGATGATCAGGGAGGATCGCATGAATCGCATCGCATGGCCGCTCGCGGCCGCGCTCGCCGCCGCAGCCGTGGGCACGGCCTGGGCCGAGACCGCGCCGTCTGCGGTGAAGTTCGACGAGACCGGCGGCATCGCCGAGTCGCTGACCGGCGCGCCGGGAGACGCGGCGGTGGGCGCGAAGGTGATGTCCACCCGCTCCGAGGGGAACTGCGTGGCCTGCCACCAGGTCTCGGCGCTGAAGGCGGACTTCCAGGGCGACGTCGGCCCCTCGCTCGACGGGGCCGCGGACCGCTGGTCGGAGGCGGAGCTGCGCGGGCTGGTCGCCGACGCCAAGCACACGTTCGAAGGCACGGTGATGCCGTCCTTCTACAAGACCGGGCCCTACATCCGGCCCGGCGACGCCTACACCGGAAAGGCCGCGAAGGGGGAGCTGCCCCCGATCCTCACCGCTGCTCAGGTCGAGGACGTGGTGGCCTTCCTGATGACGCTGAAGGAGTGACGGGCGCCCCGCGCCCGGCCGCATGACATGGGCGCTTCGCGCGCCGGTTGGATGATGAGGGGCGCTCAGCGCCCGGGAGGACGGACGATGAAGATCACCAGACGCGCCATCCTGGCGTTCGGCGCCGGCGGGCTGGCCGCGGCGGCCATGCCCTTCCGCCTGATGGCGAAGACCCTGGACGAGGCCATGTCGGCCTTCACCGGCGGCGCTTCGACCGGCGAGGGCCGCCTGACCCTGACCGCCCCCGAGATCGCCGAGAACGGCAACACGGTCCCCGTGACCGTCTCGGCCCCCGGCGCGGTCGAGATCGCGATCTGGGCGGCGGGCAACCCCTCGCCCGACGTCGCCACCTTCAAGTTCGGCCCCGCGGCCGGCTCGCAGACCGCCTCGACCCGCATCCGCCTGGCCAAGACCCAGGACGTGGTGGCGGTGGCGAAGATGGCGGACGGCAGCTTCGTGAAGGCCCAGGCGACCGTGAAGGTCACCATCGGCGGCTGCGGCGGCTGAGCGGACAGGCAGGAGAGACGACATGGACGGCGTGAAACCCCGCGTGAAGACCCCCAAGTCCGCTTCGGCCGGCGAGGTGGTGACCATCAAGACCCTGATCTCCCACCCAATGGAGTCCGGCCAGCGCAAGGACAAGGACGGCAACGTCATCCCGCGCCAGATCATCAACCGCTTCACCTGCGAGCTGAACGGTCAGATGGTCGTGGACGTGACGATGGAGCCCGGCGTGTCCACGAACCCGTATTTCGAGTTCGAAGCCAAGGTCGACGCCTCGGGCGAGTTCAAGTTCACCTGGTACGACGACGACGGCTCCGTCTACGAGGACGTGAAGCCGATCTCGGTCGCGTGACCCAACCGGACCGCCCCCGCGGGCCCTGGGAGGGGGCGCAGGGGCGGTCCGACCGCAGGGAGGACACCAGAATGAAGAAGACCGCCACGGCCATCGTCGCGCTGCTCGCGATGGGCCTCGCCGGCCCCTCCGGCGCCGATCCGTCCGAGGATGCGGAGCTGGTCATCAACGGCGACACCGAGATCGTGATCCGCGCCGAGGCGCCCGCGCATCTCGACGGCGCGCTGCCCGAGCTCTACTCGGGCTGGCTGTTCCGGGACGAGGCGACCCGGGACATGCAGATGGACGATTTCGACAACCCCGCCATGGTCTTCGTCGACCAGGGTCTGGACAGCTGGAACGCCGTCGAAGGCTCGGCCGGCAAGTCCTGCGCCTCGTGCCACGGCGACATCGCCTCGATGAAGGGCGTGCGCGCCACGACCCCCAAGATCAACGCCGCCGGCAAGCTGTGGTCGATGGAGGATTTCGTCAACGACTGCCGCACCGCGCGCATGGGCGCCGAGGCCTGGGGCTGGGACTCGGACCCGATGAAGAACATGACCGCGGCCCTCTCCGTGCAGTCGCGCGGGATGCCGATGCAGGTCGCCATCGACGGCCCCGCCGCGCCCTACTACGAGCAGGGCAAGGAGATGTACTACACGCGCTACGGTCAGCTCGAGCTGAGTTGCGCCAACTGCCACGAGCAGAACTGGGGCAACATGATCCGCGCCGACCATCTCTCCCAGGGGCACACGTCGGGCTTCCCGACCTACCGCCTGAAGACGGCGGGGCTGGTCTCGATGCACAACCGCTTCAAGGGCTGCATCCGCGACACGCGGGCGGAGACCTTCAATCCCGGCTCGGACGAGTTCCGGGCGCTGGAGCTCTACGTCGCCTCCCGCGGCGAGGGCCTGTCGGTAGAGGGCGTGGCCGTCCGGCCGTGACCTGACCGATCCCTTTCGACCCCTCGGCGCGGCCCGGGTCCCCTAGCCCGGGCCGCCGCCAACGACCTTTCAACGAAGGACCGTATCCGGCCCGCTCGATGCGTGCGCCCTGGCGGTCCCGGACCTCGCGGTCCCAGACAGGAGCCCCATTGCGATGATCTCACGCCGCGAATTCCTGCAGGCGGGCATGGCGGCCTCGGCCATCGTGGGGGCTTCGGGCTTCGGCGGCTGGGCGCGGCTGGCGGCCCAGCAGTCGCTGACCCAGGACCAGCTCCTGCAGTTCGACGACTTCGGCAACGTGACCCTGGTCCACATCACCGACATCCACGCGCAGACCAAGCCGATCTGGTTCCGCGAGCCCTCGGTGAACCTGGGCGTGGGCGAGGCCAAGGGCCGCCCGCCCCACGTCACCGGGTCCGAGTTCCTCAAGACCTTCGGCATCCAGCCCGGCTCGGCCGAGGCCTATGCGCTGACCTCCGAGGATTTCGCCTCGATCGCGCGGGGCTACGGGCGGATGGGCGGGCTCGACCGGGTGGCGACCATCGTCAAGGGCATCCGCGCCGCGCGCCCCGAGGCGCTGCTGCTCGACGGCGGCGACACCTGGCACGGCTCGATGGTCTCGCTCGCCACGCGCGGGCAGGACATGGTCGACGCGATGAACCAGCTGGGCGTCGAGGCGATGACCTCGCACTGGGAATGGACCTTCGGCTCCGAGCGCGTGAAGGAGCTGGTCGAGGCGCTGCCGTTCCCGTTCCTGGGCGCCAACATCTTCGACGTCGAGTGGGACGAGCCCGCCTTCGAGCCCTACGCGATGTTCGAGCGCGGCGGCGCCAAGATCGCGGTGATCGGGCAGGCCTTCCCCTACATGCCCATCGCCAACCCCAAGTGGATGTTCCCCGAATACTCCTTCGGCATCCGGCAGGAGCGGATGCAGGCGGTGGTCGAGGAGGCGCGGGCCGAGGGCGCGGAGCTGGTCGTGTGCCTGTCGCACAACGGCTTCGACGTGGATCACAAGATGGCGGGGCAGGTGCAGGGGATCGACGTGATCCTCTCGGGCCACACCCATGACGCGATCCCCGAGCCGGTGCTGGTGGGCGAGACGATCATCATCGCCTCCGGCTCCAACGGCAAGTTCGTCTCCCGCGTCGACCTCGACGTGCGCGACGGGCGGATGATGGGGTTCAGGCACAAGCTGATCCCGATCTTTTCGGACGTGATCGCGCCCGACGCCGAGATGGCCGCGGTGATCGACGGCCACCGCGCCCCCTACGAGGCGCAGCTGAGCGAGGAGATCGGCCGGACCGAGAGCCTGCTCTACCGGCGCGGCAACTTCAACGGCACCTGGGACGACCTGATCTGCGACGCCATTCGCTCCGAGCGGGACGCCCAGATCGCGCTGTCTCCGGGCGTGCGCTGGGGCCCGACCCTGCTGCCGGGCGATCCGATCACCCGCGAGGACATCCACAACGTCACCTCGATGACCTACGGCCAGGTCTACCGCACCGAGATGACCGGCGAGACGCTGAAGACGGTCATGGAGGACGTGGCCGACAACATCTTCAACACCGACCCCTACTACCAGCAGGGCGGCGACATGGTGCGCGTGGGCGGCATGAGCTACCGCATCGACGTCTCCGCGCCGATGGGCTCGCGCATCTCGCAGCTGACGCTGACCGACACGGGCGAGACGATCGAGGCCGCGAAATCCTACACCGTCGCCGGCTGGGCGAGCGTGAACGAAGGCACCGAAGGTCCCCAGATCTGGGACGTGATCGAGGCCCATGTCCGCAAGCTCGGGACCGTGAACCAAGCCCCGTCCGAGACCGTCACGGTCGTCGGCGCCTGACCCCCTTTTCTACGGAGGACCTGACCGCATGAGCGACACCAGCGACAAGGGACCCTCGCGCCGGGGCTTCCTCGGCGCCATGGCCGCGGGCGGCGCGCTCGCAGCCGGAGGGGCGGGGGCGGCCCGCGCCGCCTCGGACCCGCTGATCACCGAAGTGCAGCCCTGGAACCAGATCCTGGGCGACGGCGTCGACGCCACCCCCTACGGGATGCCCATCCGCTTCGAGAGCGACGTGGTGCGCCGCGACGTGCCCTGGCTGACGGCCGATCCGATCAGCTCGGTCAACTTCACGCCGATCCACGCGCTCGAGGGCACGATCACCCCGCAGGGCTGCGCGTTCGAGCGTCACCACGCCGGCGCGATCGAGCTGTCGAAGCCGGACTACAGGCTGATGATCAACGGCCTGGTGGACCGCGAGATGGTCTTCACCTACGCCGACCTCGAGCGCTTCCCGCGCGAGAGCCATGTCTACTTCATGGAATGCGCCGCGAACTCGGGCATGGAATGGGCGGGCGCACAGCTCAACGGCTGCCAGTTCACCCAGGGCATGATCCACAACATGGAATACGTGGGCGTCCCCGTGCGCCTGCTGCTGGAAGAGGCGGGCGTGAAGCCCGAGGGCAAGTGGGTGCTGGCCGAGGGCGCCGACGCCGCCGGCATGACCCGCTCGATCCCGCTCGAGAAGATGCTCGACGACTGCCTGGTGGCCTTCAAGGCCAACGGCGAGGCGCTGCGCAAGGAGCATGGCTATCCCGCCCGCCTGGTCGTTCCCGGCTGGGAAGGCAACATGTGGGTGAAGTGGCTGCGCCGTCTCGAGGTGGGCGACCAGCCCTGGGAGCAGCGCGAAGAAACCTCCAAGTACACCGACGTGATGGAGGACGGCTCGGCGCGCAAGTGGACCTGGGTGATGGACGCGAAGTCCGTCATCACCTCGCCCAGCCCGCAGATGCCCATCGTCCACGGCAAGGGTCCGCTGGTGATCACCGGGCTCGCCTGGTCGGGCAGGGGGACCATCGCGCGGGTCGACGTGACCACCGACGGCGGGATCACCTGGAAGGAGGCGCGCCTCTCGGGCCCCTCCCACGACAAGGCCCTGCACCGGTTCCACTTCGACCACGACTGGGACGGCGGCGAGATGATCCTGCAGTCCCGCGCGATCGATAGCACCGGCTACGTGCAGCCCACCAAGGATCAGCTCCGCGCCTTCCGGGGCGAGAACTCGATCTACCACAACAACGGCATCCAGACCTGGCTCGTGACGCCGGACGGAAAGGTTGAGAATGTCGAGATTTCCTGAGCTCGTCCCCGCCCTCGCCGCCGCGGCGCTCGCCGCGACGCTGGTCGCCTCTCCCGCCGCCGCCAAGATGGGGCTGGGCCGCACGGCCACGCCCGAGGAGGTCGCGGCCTGGGACATCGACGTGCGCCCCGACGGGCTGGGCCTGCCCGAAGGCTCCGGCGACGTGATGACGGGCGAGCCGCTCTACGTCGAGAAATGCGCCGTCTGCCACGGCGACTTCGGCGAGGCCGTCGGCCGCTGGCCGGTGCTCGCGGGGGGCGAGGGCACGCTGGACCGCAAGGACCCGGTGAAGACCGTGGGCAGCTACTGGCCCTATCTCTCGACGGTCTGGGACTACGTCCACCGCGCCATGCCCTTCACCGAGGGGCGCAGCCTGAGCGCGGACGAGACCTACGCGATCACCGCCTACCTGCTCTATCTCAACGACCTGGTGGACGAGGACTTCGAGCTCTCGAAGGAGACCTTCCTCGAGGTCGAGATGCCCAACGCCGACGGCTTCTTCCTCGACGACCGCGACGAGGTGGAGGTGGCCGAGTTCTCCAAGGACCCGTGCATGAGCGGCTGCAAGACCGAGGTGAAGGTCACCAAACACGCCACCGTCATCGACGTCACGCCCGACGACGAGGGCGAGGCGGCAGCGGAGGAGAGCGCGGCCGAGGCCCCGGTCGAGACCGCCAAGGCCGAGCCTGCCGCGCCCGCGGCCGAACCGGCGAAGGCCGAGGCCCCCGCCGGCCCCGACCCGGCGTTGGTCGCCGAGGGCGAGGACCTGTTCAAGAAGTGCAAGGCCTGCCACCAGGTCGGCGAGGGCGCCAAGAACCGCACCGGCCCGATCCTGAACGGCGTGGTCGGCGCGAAGGCGACCCACGTGGACGGCTTCAAGTACTCGAAGGCCCTGCAGGAGGCGGCCGAGGGCGGCCTGGTCTGGACGCCCGAGACGCTCGACGCCTTCCTCGCCAACCCCAAGAAGTTCGTCCCCAAGACCAAGATGAGCTTCGCCGGGCTGAAGAAGGAAGACGAGCGGGCGGCGATGATCGCCTACCTGCAGAGCCTGGGGAACTGAGCGGATGGGGCGTCGTCGTCCACGACGTCCCGGGCCCGCGCCCAGCCTGAGCAGGCGCCGGGCGTTGGGGCTCCTCCCGGCCGCGGGGGCGGCGTTGTTCGCCCCCGCGGTTTTCGCGCCCGCGCTCGCGCAGGCGCGCCCGAAGGTGGTGGTGATCGGCGGCGGCCCCGGCGGCGCGATCGCCGCGCGCCGGATGGCTTCGCTGTGCGACGTAACGCTGGTCGAGCCGAACCCGGTCTACCGCTCCTGCTTCTTCTCAAACCTCGCCATCGGCGGCTTCCTGCCCTTCGAGGCGCTCGCCCACGGCTACGAGGGCGTGCGCGCGACAGGCGTGACCCTCGCGCCCCTGCGCGCGCTGGGCGTGGACCCGGCCGCGCGGACCGTGACGCTGGAGGGCGGCGTGACGCTGCCCTACGACCGGCTGGTCCTCGCCCCCGGCATCGCCTATCGCGACGAGGCGCTGCCGGGATGGAGCCCCGCGGACGAGGCCGTGATCCCCTCGGCCTACGTCACCGGCGGCGACCCGCGCGCGATCCGCGACCAGGTGCTGGCGATGCCCGAGGGCGGGACCTGGTGCCTGGTGGCGCCGCCCGATCCCTCGCGCTGCCCGCCCGCGCCCTACGAGCGGGTCTCGATGGTCGCGCACCTGCTGAAGACGCATAACCCGAGCGCCAAGATCCTGATCGTGGATCCCAAGCCCCGCTACGCCTCCCAGGCCCTGTTCGAGGAGGGGTGGCAGGCCCATTACACCGGCATGATCGACCGCCTCGGCCCCGACTTCGGCGCCGACAACATCGAGATCCGCCCCGGCGAGATGCAGGTGATCGTGGACGGCGCGCCCGAGGACGTCGACGCCTGCAACGTGATCCCGCCCCAGCGCGCCGCCGACATCTGCGTCGCGGCCGGGGTGACCGACGACACGGGCTGGGCGCCGGTCGAGGCGACGGGCATGGCCTCGACCCTCCAGCCCGATATCCACGTCGTGGGCGACGCGGCCTCGACCGGCGCGATCCCCAAGGCCGCCTCCGCCGCGGCCTCGGAGGGGGAGGCGGCGGCCGCCGCGATCCTCCACGCGCTCGACCTCGCGCCCGAGCGCGCGGCGCTCTACCGCTCGGCCTGCTGGTCCTCGATCGCCGCGCAGGACGCGGTCGCCGAGGAGGGCGCCTACGCCCCCGGCCCCGACGGGCGGCTCGCGGCCGTCGAGCACGCCATCTCCCAGACCGGCGAGGACCCGCGAACGCGGCGCGCCAACTGGGACGACGCCTTCGCCTGGTACGCCGACCTCACCGCCGAAGTCTTCGGCTGACCCCGCCGTCCTCTCGCCTGCCGGAGCCCGCCATGCGCCTGACCCGCCGCCGCCTCCTGTCGCTCTCGGCCGCCGCCCTCGCGGCGCCGGCGCTCGCCCCCCGCCGCGCCTGGACGGCGACGACGCTGGAGGGCGGGGGGATGCGGCTCGACACCCTCTCCGACGGGCGGCTGGAGCTGCCGCCCAGCTTCATCTTCGCCGGCGTGCCGGAGGCGGAGACGGCCGCGATCTTCGCCCGCCATGGCCTGTCGGCCGACGGCCCTCTGATCGCGCCCTGCAACGTCACGCTGCTGCGCACGGGCGACCGCACGGTCCTGTTCGACGTGGGCGCCGGCCCCGACTTCCAGCCCACCGCGGGGGAGCTTCCCGCCGCGCTCGACGCGCTCGGCGTCGCGCCGGAGGAGATCACCGACGTGATCTTCACCCATGGCCACCCCGACCACCTGTGGGGCCTGCTGGACGAGTTCGACGAGCCGGTGTTCCCGGAGGCGAAGCTGTGGATGGGGGGCGTCGAGTTCGACTACTGGACCGACCCCGCCACCGCCGAGACCATCGGGGAGGCGCGGCTCGCCTTCTTCGCGGGCGCGCAGCGCCGGCTCGACGCCGTGGCGGACCTGGTGGAGCGGATCGAGGACGGGGACGCGCCGCTTCCCGGCGTGACCGCGCGCCTGACCCCCGGCCACACGCCCGGGCACCTGGTATTCGACCTCGGGCAGGCGCTGCTGGTGGGGGACGCCGTGGGCAACGGCCACGTCGCCTTCTCGCAGCCCGGGCTCGAGGTCGGCTCGGACCAGGCGCCGGCGCAGGCGGCGGAGACGCGGGCGAAGCTGGTGGCGGAGCTCGCGGCCTCGGGGCAGGCGCTGATCGGCTTCCACCTGCCCGACGGCGGCATCGGGACCGCGGTCGCGGAGGGCGAGGGCTACCGGTTCGCGCCTGCGTGAAGCCGGGCGTGGGGCGGGCCGACGATGGCGTCGGTCGTCATCGCGCCCAGCCACATCGCGGCCAGCGCCAGCCAGGAGGTGGCCGCGAAGACCGACCCGCCGGTGACCCCGTTGCCGATGGCGCAGCCGCCGGCGAGCATCGCCCCGAAGCCCATGAGCACCGCGCCGATCATCGAGCGCTGGAGCTGGCTTTCGGCGTGGAAGCCCTGGAAGCGCAGCTCTCCCGTCGCCCAGGCGGCGCAGAAGGCGCCCAGGAACACGCCCGGCACCAGGCCGATGTCGAAGCCCAGTTCCGGCGCGGGTTCGAGGAAGAACATCAAGGTGTTGGCCGACGGGCCCGAGAAGGTGACCGAGGTGACCGAGACCGGGTCGAAGGCCATCTGCGCCAGAGACCAGGTCGCCACCCAGCCCAGCGCGACCGAGAAGCCGACGCCCGCCCCGAAGACAAGGATCTTCGGCCCCACGCGGTTGCGCCGCGCGAGCGCCAGCGCCAGCGCGGCGAAGCCCAGCCCCAGGACCAGCCCCGTCGCCTCCGGCAGGCCGAGGGCCGCGAGCAGGTCCAGGTTGCGCCCCCCCGGCGTGACGGCCAGGCGCGCCAGCGCGTCGCGCGCGGGCGCGAGCCAGCCGTGCAGGGACATCTGCGCCACGACCGCGAAGATCAGGCCCGAGATCACCGCCCGCAGGTTGCCCGTGGCCGCCAGCACCAGCAGCCGGCCCGAGCAGCCCCGCGCCAGCACCATGCCGATCCCGAACAGCAGTCCCCCGATGGCCGCCCCCGACCAGCTTCCGGGCACGGCCATGATGCGGGCGTCCTCCGGTCGGAACAGGCCGGCGAGCCGCGCGGCCTGCACCCAGACCAGCGCGGTGGAGAAGGTCAG
Source organism: Albimonas marina (assembly GCF_029223255.1). GTDB lineage: Bacteria > Pseudomonadota > Alphaproteobacteria > Rhodobacterales > Rhodobacteraceae > Albimonas. Next base: position 109,164 of record NZ_JARHUC010000002.1, on the reverse strand, counting down.
CAGCCAGACCGTCACCCGCTCCCCCATCCGGCCGCGGGCGAACTCGACGGTCGCGGCGCGCAGGCAGAAGGCGGAGCGTTGCGCGGTCACCCCGAAGACGAGGCCCGTCAGCAGTCCCAGCACGGCGGCCGTCGGCCCGTCGCCCAGGAGATCGAGGATGTCGCTGGTCATCATGATGCGTGAATATACGGAAGGCGGACGCGCCGCCTTGACCGAAATCAACCGATGCGAGCGCGAGGAGGCGCGGCGGGATCGGCGACCGGCGGTTCGCTTCGCCCCCGCGATATCTCGCTGAGAATTGGCCCCGGGGGAGGCTGCGGCTCCGAGCGCGCCGCCATTTCGCTCGCCGCCGCCTGTAGAGGCGCACGCCGCGAGCGTCCCGTTATTCATGGAATACGAGGCGACCTGCTCGCGAGGGGAGGGGACAGGGCGGCGGTCGCGACGGCTCCCGCCTCATGAGTTCTCGGCGCGCAACCCGCCGTCGAAACGCCCGCCGCCAGGGCGGGCGCTCGCCGGCGGGCCCGGGTCAGCCGGCGGCGGCGCCGGCCTCCTCCCAGGTCGGGTAGTCGGTGTAGCCGCCGGGGCCGGGCGTGTAGAAGGTCTTGCGGTCGTAGGGGTTCAGCGGCAGGTCCTCGGCGAAGCGCCGCGGCAGGTCGGGATTCGAGATGAACCACCGCCCGAAGGCCACCATGTCCGCATGGCCCTGGGCCAGGATCTCCTCGGCCCCGTCGCGCCCGAAGCCGCCGGCGGCGATGTAGGGCCCGTCGAACAGCGGGCGCAGGCGCGGCGCGGCGTTGGCGGCCTCGCCCTCCCGGTGGCGGCCGCCGGGCAGGGTGCGCGGCTCGATCACGTGCAGATAGGCCAGGCCCCGCCCCGCGAGCCCCTGCACCACGTGCTCGTGCAGCGCCCAGGGGTCGCTGTCGGAGATGCCGCCGTGCACGTTATGGGGCGAGAGGCGGATGCCCACCCGCTCGGCCCCCACGGCGGCGACCGCGGCCTCCAGCGTCTCGAACAGGAAGCGGGAGCGGTTCTCGAGCGGGCCGCCGTAGGCGTCGGTCCGCGCGTTGGCGCCGTCCTGCAGGAACTGGTCGATCAGGTAGCCGTTGGCGGCGTGCATCTCGACCCCGTCGAACCCCGCCTCGATCGCGCGCTCGGCGGCGCGGCCGTAGGCCTCGACCACGCCCGGGATCTCGTCGAGCTCCAGCGCCCGCGGCGCGCCGAAGTCCACCACGCCCTCGGGCGTGCGGCACTGGCCCGTCGCCTGGATGGCGGAGGGGGCGACCGGCGCCTCGCCCGCCGGCTGCAGGGCGGGGTGGGACTGGCGGCCCACGTGCCACAGCTGCGCGAAGATCCGCCCGCCGGCCTCGTGCACCGCGGCGGTCACCGCCTTCCAAGCCTCCACCTGCGCGTCGGACCACAGGCCGGGCGTGTCCGGCGTGCCGCGGCCCTGCGGGGCGATCAGCGTCGCCTCGGAGACGATCAGCCCCGCCGAGGCGCGCTGGCGGTAGTGCTCGACGTTCAGCGCCGTGGGCACCCCGTCCGACGTGGAGCGCGAACGGGTCAGCGGCGCCATCACCATGCGGTTGGCGAGCCGGTACGGCCCCACCTGGACGGGCGAGAGCAGGCGAAGCGACATCGAGGATCCTCCCAGATCGGACCTGCCGGCCGGTCGACCGGCGGCGTTCGCGCGACGCTACAAGCCCGCGGCGGTCCTGTCGATCCGGGCTTGCCCCGGGCGGCCCCGGCGCCGTTGGATCGCGGCAACCAGAAAAATGGGGAGGACCCGCGATGACCGCGCTCGACCGCGACGAAGACTTCGACCGCCTGCTGGCCCGTTTCACCGCCGCCGCCGAATCCGGCGACGGCGAGCGCTTCGCCGCCTGCTTCACCGAGGATGCGGTCTACCACGACTACATCTACGGCCCCCACACCGGGCGCGCCTCGATCGCGCACATGATGGAGCACATGTTCCACCGCGACGCCGACGACTACCGGTGGGAGATGTTCGACGGTCTGCGGCGGGGCGATATGGGCTACGCTTGGTCGCTGTCGAGCTTCACCTCTACGGTGCCGGAATATGCTGGGAAGAAAGTGGTGATCGACGGCATGTCCCGCTTCGTCCTGCGCGGGGAGCTGGTGGCGGAGTATTTCGAATCCGTCAACGGCGGCGTCGCCATGGCCCAGCTCGGCGTCGAGCCCCCGCGCATGGCCGGCGTCATGCGCCGCTGGGCCGGCTGGCTGCAGGAGCGGCCGGAGACGAAGGCCTATCTCGCCAGCCCCCCCGGCGCCCGCGCCGCGCGCATCGCCGGCGAGCGCTGATACGCCGGGGTCACGGGTCGCCTCTCAGGCCCTCGCCGCGAGGCGACCCGGGACGCCCCCCGGCCGCGAACCACGCGAGCCCCGGCTGCAACCGGCGCAAGGCGGCCCGGGGCTCGGCCCGGGGCGTCGCGCAGGGCGCGCTCCGCGCCCGCGCCCGCCCGGTCGTCAGGCTCCGTCGCGGGCCAGCATCGCCTCGACCAGCTCCTGAACCGCCAGCGCCTCGGCGACGGTGGCGAGGCGATGGAGCTCGCCGCGCATCATCCGGTCGAGGTCGTCGAGCTGCGCGCGCAGGCTCTCGGCTCTCGGGTCCGCGGGCTCCTCGCCCACCGGCTCGAACGGGCCGCCGTCGGAGACCGCGAGCCGGTAGAAGTCCGAGATCCGCCAGCTCTTCGCCGTCCCGGTCACCGTCACCTCCTGCCGGTCCGGCTGCACCCCGCCCACCGAGCCGAGCACCGAGACGGGCACGCCCTGCGCGGTCTCCAGCCGGGCGCCGATGTGGGTCTCGCACAGCGCCGGATCGGCGGGGTAGGTGGGGCGCGACCACACGAGGCTCAGCGGTCCCAGCACCCGGGCCGAGAAGAACAGGAAGTGCGAGATCACCTCGCGCACATAGCCGCCCTCGGCCGCGAAGCGCAGCCAGTCGGCCTCGACCTGCCAGGCGCGGGGCCACTGGCCGTAGGTCACCACGATGTCGACGCCCCGCGGCGCGCCCATGGTCTTATCCGCGACCACCGTGGTCAGCGCCGCGCCCGCGGCCTGGGTGAAGTTCACCGCCGCCGGCACCCCCGAGGCCTCGAGCCGCCGGGCGAGATCCCGCGCCTCGGCCACGTCCACCCCGAAGGGCTTCTCGAGGAACACCGCCTTGCCGGCGCCCGCCGCGTGCAGGGCGTAGGCCTTGCGGGGGACCGGGGGGCAGGCGAGGTAGACCACCTGCGCCGCCTCGATCACCGCCTCCGCCGAGGGCGCGACGGTGGCGCCGGGGGCGAGCGCCGCGGCCCTGGCGCAGGCCTCGGCCGAGGGGTCCCACATCGCCACGACCTCGAACTTCGGGTGGCGGCCCATATGCTCCAGCATCCGCCGGCCCATGATCCCCAGGCCGACGATCCCGACCTTCCACGGCTCGCCCATCGCGACTCTCCCTGTTGATATGCGTGCGCATGAATGCCTGCGCGCGGGGGCGCGCGTCCATCCCCCAAAGCGGCGCGAGGGGCGCCGCGAGGCTTGCCCGCCGCCGCGAAGCGCCCCTAACGTTGCGGCGCACGCGCCGCCGCGCGACCGCATCTCCCCGACCGAAGAGGGCCCCCCATGACGACCACCGTGATCCGCAACGCCGCCTGGGCCATCGTCTGGGACGCCGCCCAGGCCCGCCACGTCTACGCCCGCGACGTCGACCTCGCCTTCGCCGACGACCGCATCGTCCACGTGGGCCCCGGCTATCACGGCGAGGCCGACGCGGTGGTCGACGGGCGGGGCGTGATGGTGATGCCCGGGCTGGTCGACATCCACTCCCACCCCCAGCACGAACCCTCCTACCGCGGCATCCGCGAGGAGCACGGGCTGCGCAACCAGTACATGACCGGGCTCTACGAACGCTCCCAGGCCTACGGTCCCGTGGACGACGCGGCCATCGAGGCGAGCTTCGAGGCCGCGGCCTGCGAGCTGCTGCTGTCGGGCACGACGACCCTGTGCGACATCGGCGCGATCTTCCCCCGCTGGCGGGAGCTGTTCCTGAAAAGCGGCCTGCGCGGCTTCCTCGCCCCCCGCTTCGCCACCAGCCGCTGGAAGATCGAGAACGACCACTCCCTCGGCTTCGACTGGGACGAGGCCCGCGGAAAGGCCCAGTTCGCGGAGGCGCTGGCCTACCTCGACGACCTGGCCAAGGACGACACCGGGATGCTGACCGGCGTCGTCTCGCCCATGCAGATCGAGAACTGCTCGGGCGAGCTGCTGCGCGACAGCTGGGCCGCGGCGCAGGAGCGGGGGCTGCCCTACACGCTGCACGTCGCGCAGGGCGTGCTCGAGGTGCAGGAGATGATCCGCCGCCACGGGCTGACGCCGGTGCAGTGGGCGCACTCGCTGGGGATCCTCGCGCCCGGCACGGTGCTGGGGCACGCGATCTTCCTGGACCAGCATTCCTGGATCAACTGGTGGACCAAGACCGACCTCGGCCTGCTGGCCGACACCGGCACGGCGGTCGCGCACTGTCCCACGCCCTTCGCCCGCTACGGCCACATCATGGAGAACTTCGGCGACTACGTGCGCGCCGGGGTGACCATGGGCATCGGCACCGACTGCGCCCCCCACAACATGATCGAGGAGATCCGCAAGGCCTCGACCTTCGCGCGCATCGCGGGGCGCGACGTCGAGGCGACCTCGGTCGACATGCTGTTCCATGCCGCGACCGTGGGCGGGGCCAAGGCGCTGATGCGCGACGACATCGGGCGCCTGGCGCCGGGGATGAAGGCGGACGTGGTGCTGGTGGACCTGTCGAACCCCTGGATGCAGCCCGCCCGCGATCCGCTGCGCAGCCTGGTGTTCCACGCCGCCGACCGCGCGGTGCGCGACGTCTACATCGACGGGCGGCAGGTGGTGGGCGACGGCAAGGTGCTGACGCTGGACCACGCCGACGCCTGCGCGCGCCTGACCGAGGCGCAGGCCCGGATGATGGAGAAGGTCCCCGGCCGCGACTACCTGGGCCGCACCGCCGACGAGATCACGCCGATGAGCCTGCCCATGACCTGACCCCCGGCGCGGCGGCGCCTCGGACGCGCCGCCGCTCCCCGGTCGCCGCGGCGACCGGGCCCGCGGGCGGGCAGGGCGCCCGCTTCGCTCCGCTCTCCCAGCCGGCCGGCCGGTTGCCCGGCGCCTTGACAGCCCCGGGCGCCGCTCATAGCGTCAGGCTTCCTGACAATCGTCAGGCAAGAGACGGGCGGACGTCGCGCAGGCCGCGGCGACCGCGCCCGTGAACGACGCGGCGCGCGATCCGCGCGCCGGCGATCCCTGGGAGGGGCCTTTCCGTGAACCATCCGTCGCGCCGCGATCCCGTCTGCGTCTCGTCCCCGCCGCCCCTGCGGCCGCGCGAGGTCTGAGCCATGGCGCAGCAGGGATCTCAGTCGCAGGCGGGCGCGCTGGCGGGCGTTCGGGTGCTCGACCTGGGCGGGGAGGTGGCGGCCGCCTACTGCGCCGCCCTCTTCGCCGCCAACGGCGCCGACGTGCTGCGCATCGAGCCGCCCGCGGGCGACGTCGTGCGCCGCCTGCCGCCCTTCGCCGAGGGCGTGGCGCGCCCCGAAGGCTCGGGCATGCAGATGTTCCTCGACGCCGGCAAGCGCAGCCTGGCGCTCGACCATTCCGCCCCGCGCGGGGCCGAGATCGTGCGCGCGCTCGCCCGCGACGCAGACCTCGTGATCGAGGCGCTGCCGCCCGAGCGGGCCGAGGCGCTGGACCTGCCCGCCGCCGCCCCCGACGCGGTGCACCTCTCGCTCAGCTGGTTCGGGCGCGAGGGGCCGGGGCGCGACTGGCGCGGCACCGACGCGGTCGCCATGGCCGCGGGCGCCTTCCTCTATCCCATCGGGCCGGAGGAGGGTCCGCCGCTGGTCCCCGGCGGCCACCAGTCCCAGATCAACGGGGGCCTTGTCGGCTACGTCGCCGCGATGACCGCGCTGATGGCGCGCGAGGCCGGCGACGGCGGCGCGCGGGTGGACCTGTCGCTCGCCGAGGCGCAGGCGGCCTACGCGGAATCCGGCGCGGTGCGCTTCGCCTACGACGGCGTGCCGCCGCGCAACCGCAAGGGCGTGAACCTGTTCCCGCCCATCGCGCCGCAGACCATCTTCCCCTGCGCCGACGGCTGGGTGGGGGTCACCTGTGTGACGCCGATGCAGTGGCGCGCCATGTGCACGCTGGTCGGCGCGCCGGAGCTCGCCGACGATCCGCGTTTCGCCGCCTCCTTCTCGCGCTTCGACAACATCGAGGCGCTCTATGCCGAGCTGGTTCCGCGCCTGAAGACCAAGCCTGCCGCCTACTGGTTCCACGAGGGGCAGAAGGCCCGCATCCCCACCGCGCTGGTCCCGACGATGGAGGATCTCTCGACCCTCGATCACCTGCGCGCGCGGGAGGCCTTCGGGCGGTTCGAGCATCCCGACGCCCCCGCCTTCGAGGCGCCGGCGATCCCCTGGAAGATGTCCGGCACCCCGCCCGCCCGCGGCGGGCGCGCCCCGCGCCTGGGCGAACACGGGCGCGAGGTCCTGTCCGAGCGGCTGGGCCTGTCCTCTTCCGACATCGACGCGCTGATCGCGCAGGGCGTCCTGCACGCGCCGGAGCTGGTGGCATGAACCCGCGTCCTCTCGCCCTTCGCGGCGTCCGCATCCTCGACCTGACCATGGGCTGGGCCGGCCCGCTGGGCGCGCGCTACCTCGCCGACGAGGGGGCCGAGGTCATCAAGATCGAGGGCCCGGGCCATTTCGACTGGTGGCGCGGCTGGGACCTGGGCGGCAAGGCCGACGCCGCCATGACCCACGAGAAGTCGCCCAACTTCAACTACAACAACCGCAACAAGCGGGGCGTGGCCATCGACCTGACCCGCCCCGAGGGCCGCGCACTGGCCCTGCGCCTGGCCGAGACCTGCGACGCGGCGATCGAGAACCAGGCGACCGGGGTGATGGCCAAGCTCGGCCTGACCTACGAGGACCTCAAGGCCGTGAACCCGTCGATCATCATGCTCTCGATGCCCGGCTTCGGGGCGGAGGGGCCGTGGTCGGCCTACCGCGCCTACGGCTCGACGGTCGAGCAGTCCTCGGGCCTGCCGCACCTGACCGGACGGCCGGAGGATCCGCCGGCCATGTGCCACATCGCCTACGGCGACGCCGCAGGGGGGATGCATGCGGCGGCGATGCTGCTGACCGCGCTGTTCCACCGCCGCCGCACCGGCGAGGGCCAGCGGCTGGACCTCGCCCAGGTCGAGGGGCTGATGCAGTTCGGCATCCACGGCCCAATCACCCAGTCGATGACCGGCGCCCCGCCCGAGCGCCTGGGCCGCCGCCACCCGCTGCACGTCCCCCACGGCGTCTTCCCCTGCACGGCGGAGGACACCTGGGTCGCCGCCGCGGTGACGGTGGACGAGGCCTGGCCCGCGCTCGCCCGCCTGCTGGGGCGGGAGGACTGGGCGGGCGACCCCGCCCTCACCACGCCCGAGGGTCGACGCGCGATCGAGGACGAGATCGAGGCGGCGCTGGCGACGTTCACCGCGCAGCGCACGCCGCCCGAGGCCGCCCAGGCCCTGCGCGCCGCCGGCGTCGCCGTGGCCCCGGTGATCCGCTCGGCGGACCTGCTGGAGGACGAACTGCTCAACGCCCGCGGCTTCTGGGCCCAGGTCGAGCGGGCGCATGTGGGGGTGAAGCCCCACCCGCTGACTCCCTGGACGCTGGACGGCCAGCGCACCCCGATCCGCTCCCCCGCGCCGACGCTGGGCGAGCACACCGAGGCGGTGCTGCGCGACCTGCTCGACCTCGGCGACGGAGAGATCGCGGACCTGCGGCGGGAGGGCGTGCTCGCCTGAGAGGGGCGCGCGCCGACCGCCGGCCGACCGCGTCGCCGGACGGATGAACGATCGCGACCCGCCGGGCCCTCCGGCGGGTCGCTCCGTCTCGGCCCCGTGGGATCAGGCCGCCGCGATCAATCCTCGGGGATCAAGCCGATATGGCGGGCCTTGAGCTGGAGGCCCAGCAGGCCCGAGTAGAAGCGCGACTGCGCGAGGTTGCCGCCCATGAACCACAGGCCCGGCTCGGCGGTGGGCTTCCACATGTTGCGAAGCTCCCCCTCCCACGGCCCCGGATCGCCGCGCACGCCCGAGCCGTAGCCCCAGCAGCGGCCCACCCGCTCGGCGGTGGCGGGGTCGATCAGGCGGGCGACCCATTCCTCCATCGCGCCGAAGCCGGTGGCGTAGACGATCATGTCTGCGGGCAGCAACTCGCCCGTGTCGAGTTCCACCCCCTCCGCCGTCAGCCGCGCCACGCCCGCGCCCGAGCGCAGGCCGATGCGCCCGTCGATCACCATCGCGCAGGCGCCCACGTCGAAATAATAGCCGGACGCGGTGCGGGGGTATTTCAGCAGGCCCGTCCCGTCCTCGCCGAAGTCCACCTTGAAGCCCACGGCCTCCAGCGCGTCGTAGAACGGCGCCTCGTCCTCGCGGATCTTCGTCCACAGGCGGCGGCTGTTCTCCTCCTGCACCCGGAAGGGGCTGGAGGCGAGCAGCAGGTCCGCCCGGTCGGTGGTGACGCCGCGGTCCACCGCCGCCTGGGAGAACAGCGCGCCGATCAGCACGTCGGTCACCGTGCGCTGCTGGATCACCAGGGTCGAGGAGCGCTGGATCATCACCGGTTTCGCGCCATGGGCCACCAGGTCGGCGGCGATGTCATGGGCGCTGTTGTTGGCCCCGATCACCACCACGCGCCGCCCCTCCAGCCCCTCGCCGCTGGCGAACTGGGAGGAATGCATCTGCACGCCCGCGAACTCCGCCTGGCCGGGGATCTCGGGCAGGCGCGGGAAGCCGGCGTTGCCCACCGCCATCACCAGGTGCGTGGGCGAGAGGGTCAGCGTCTCGTCCCCGCGCTTCAGGGTCACCCGCCAGCCCTCGCCCGAGGGCGCGCGCTGGGCGCCCAGGCACTCGGTCCCCGTCCACACCGCCAGCTCCAGCGCATGGGCGTAGCTCTCCAGCCAGTCGCCCATCTTGTCCTTGGGCGTGAACACCGGCCAGAACTCGGGGAAGGGCATGTAGGGCATGTGGTCGTACCAGACCGGGTCATGCAGGGTCAGCGCCTTGTAGCGCGAGCGCCACTGGTCCCCGACCTTGGGGTGGCGGTCGACCACCAGGTAGGGCACGCCCTGCATCTCGAGCCGCGCGGCCAGCGCCAGCCCCGCCTGGCCGCCGCCCACGATCAGCACGTAGGGCTCGCGCGTCTCGCCGAAGCCGTCGGTCTTGGCCGCCAGCAGCTCCTTCCAGTTGCGCCCCTCGGGGTCGGAGACGAGGCCCGAGCGGCGGCGCCCGCGCAGCGGCTCCTCATGGCCCTTCAGGCCTTCGAGCGTCAGCATCAGCGTGCGGGCGCGGTCCCCGGCCAGGCGGACGTAGCCGCGGCCGTGGCCATGGGCGGTCTCGAAGGCGACGAAGCCCTCCTGCGCGGGATCGGTCCCGGGCTGGAGGGGCGGCGCCTCGGGCGCGATCCGCAGGCCCGCGTCGGCGGCGGGACCGGCGGCGAAGGCGCCCACGGCCGCCGCGCCCTCGAGCGTCTGCAGCGTCCAGCCGGCGGCGACGAAATCGCGCCAGAAGCCGTCCTCGACGAACAGCGCCGCGGCCGCGTCCGCGTCGCGCGCGGCGATCGCCTCGGTCAGCGCGCGGGTCCAGGTTTCGATCGACATCTCGTTTCCCCTCAGTCTTCCGAGACCATCAGCCCGGCGGTCTCGCCCCCGTCCACCGTCACCACGTCGCCCGAGACGTAGCCCGAGCGGGGCGAGACCAGCCAGGCCACCGCCTCGGCCACGTCCTCGGCCTGCCCGAGCCGCGCGAGCGGGATGCGGGCGGTCAAAAGCTCCCGCCGCCCCGGCAGGGACAGGGTGCGGCCCATCATCCGCGTCTCGATCTGGCCGGGGCAGACGGCGTTGATGCGCACGCGCGGCCCGATCTCCAGCGCCAGGCTCTTGGTCAGCCCGATCAGCGCGGCCTTCGAGGCGGTGTAGAGCGCGAGCCCCTTCTCCCCCGCCTTACCCGCCACCGAGGCGATCATCACCACCGAGCCCGCCCCCGCCTCCAGCGCCGGCAGCAGCCGGGCGGTCAGCATCACGGGCGCGCGCAGGTTGAGGTCCATCACCCGGTCGTAGATCGCGTCGTCGGTGGCCGCGAACTGCGCCCGCACCCCCACGCCCGCGTTGTTCACCAGCCCCGAGAGCCGCCCGCCCGAGAGCGCCAGCGCCCGGTCCGCGGCCGCGTGGATGCCGGCGGCGGAGCCGAGGTCCGCCTCGAAATAGGTCGCGCCGGGGATCTCGGCCGCCAGCGCCGCGCCGGCCTGCGCGTCGCGCCCGCAGAACAGGACCGGCCAGCCCTCCTCCGCCATCAGCCGGACGCAGGCCGCCCCGATGCCATGTGTGCCGCCGGTCACCAGGACGGGGGCGGGGTCGGCGGGCGCGAGGGGTCGGGGCATCGGATGTCCTTGGATGAGGGCAGGGAGGAGGAACGGAGAGGGACGTGTCAGACCGGCGGGCGCAGACCGCTCAGGCCCGCCGCCTGCTCGAACGCATGGGCGGCCTGCAGCACGCCCAGGTCGTCGAAGCGCCGCCCGACGATCTGCATGCCCACCGGCAGGCCGGCGGGGGTGAACCCGCAAGGCACCGAGCAGGCCGGATCCCCCGACATGTCGAACGGGTAGGAGAACTCGGCCCAGGCGAGCCAGTCCCACGCGTGCTCCGGCCAGTGGGCCGGCCGCACCCGCTCCACCGGGAAGGCCGCGACCGAGGCGGCGGGGGAGACGAGGAAGTCGTAGCGGTTCAGCGTCTCCGCGATCTCGGCCACGTAGGCGTACTTGCGCTCCCGCCAGGCGAGGTAGTCGGAGGCGGTGTAGTGGGCGCCCTCGCGGATGCAGGCCACGAGGTCGGAGTCCATGCGGTCCTCGAATTCCTCCAGCACCCCGGCGCGCCGGCCCCAGAGCACGGCCCAGAAGAAGCGCCCGATCTCCGGCCCCTTCGGGCCCCAGGCGGGCGAGATCTCCTCGACCTCGGCGCCGAGATCCTCGAACCGGCGGACGGCGGCGGCCACGACCTCGGCCACCTCCGGGTCGACGCGGGCGTGGCCGTAGTCGGGGGACCAGGCGATGCGCTTGCCCTTCAGGGGCGCGTCGAGCCGGGCGGGATAGTCGGCGGGCGGCGCCTCGGCGGAGGTGTGGTCGAGGTGATGGGGCCCGGCCATGACGCGCAGCATCAGGGCCGCGTCGGCCACCGTGCGGGTCATCGGCCCGATGTAGGTGGCGTAGTCGTTCTGGCTGACGGGAATGTGCGGCACCCGCCCGTAGGTGGGCTTGTGCCCGAAGATCCCGCAGAAATGCGCGGGCATGCGGATCGAGCCCGCCCCGTCGGACCCCAGGTGCAGCGGCCCGAACCCCGCCGCCGCCGCCACCGCCGCCCCGGCCGAGGAGGCGCCGGCGTTCAGCCCCCGTCCCCAGGGGTTGTGGGTGACGCCGTTCACCGGGTTGCGGCTGATCCCCGACCAGGCGAGCTCGGACATCGTGGTCTTGCCGATCACCACCGCGCCCGCCTCGCGCAGGCGCGTCACCACCGGGTTGTCGGCCGCGGCCACGCCCTTGCGCAGGGCGAAGGAGCCGGTCTCGGTCTCCTGTCCCGCGACGTCGTAGAAGTCCTTCACGGTGACGGGCACCCCCTCCAGCGGCCGGGCCTCGCCGCGGGCGAGGCGCGCGTCGCTCTCGCGCGCCGCCGCCATCGCCTCGGCCTCCATCACCACGCTGAAGGCGTTCAGCGCGGGGTTCGCCTCGGCGATGCGGCGCAGGACGGCGGCGACCGCCTCGCTGGGCGCAAGCGCGCCCGCGTCGTAGAGCGCGCGCAGTTCGTGGGCGGAGGCGTGGCCGATGTCGGCGTCGGAGGTCGGTGTCGCCAAGACGGAGGCTCCTTCAGCGGCCCGAGAGGGCAGGGACCGGGCGCCGACGCGCCCGGCCCGGTCGGTTCAGCCTCGCGGGGCGGACGCGGCGGCGGCGAGCCGCGCGGCCACCGGGGCGGGCACGGGGGGCAGGTCGGCGTTGCGCGCGCGCAGGTCGAGGAAGGCGGCCTCGGTCGCCTCCAGCACGCGGTCGACGTCGGCCTCGGTCATCGCGGCGTTGGTGAACATGTTGTGGTAGGGGCTCAGCAGGGCGCCGTTGGCGATGGCCACGTCGCAGAAGCGGTAGATGCGGCGCAGCTCGGCGTCCTCCTCGAAGCGGAACAGGGGCATCACCGTCGGGCCGCTCTGCACCAGCCCGAATCCATGGCGGTCGGCCTGCTCGCCCAGCCCCTCGCGCAGGCGGGCGCCGGCGGCGCGCATCCGCGCCAGGTAGCCGCCCTCGGCGATCTGGCGCAGCGTCTCGATCGCCGCGGCCATCGGCGCGCCCGCGAACCAGAACGAGCCGGTGACGTAGATCGAGCCGGCGGCCTCGCGCACCCGCTCCGCCCCCGTCACGGCCGAGATCGGCTGGCCGTTGCCCAGCACCTTGCCCCAGCAGGCGATGTCGGGGGCGACCCCCAGCCCCTCCCACGAGCCGCCGGCGGCGAGGCGGAAGCCGGTGCGCACCTCGTCCATGATCAGCAGCGCGCCGGCCTCGTCGGCCAGCTCCCGCAGGCGGCGGGCGAAGGCGGCCTCGGCGTCGTGCTGGTCCTGGAAGGTCTCGTGCCGGTGGGGCGTGACCATGATCGCGGCCAGGTCGTCGCCCGCCTCCTGCACCGCGGCCTCGAGGCTCTCGGGGTCGTTGTAGTCGAAGTGGCGGACGTGGGCGCGATCCTCGGGCAGCACGCCCGCGGGTCGCGGCGTGCACCAGGGCTGGGCGCCGTGGTAGGTGTTGCGCGCGGTCAGGATCCGCCGCCGCCCGGTGTGGGCGCGGGCCATCATCACCGCCATGCCGGTGGCGTCCGAGCCGTTCTTGCAGAACATCGCCCAGTCGGCCGCGGCGACCTGGGCGACCATCGCCTCGGCCAGCTCCACGAGCAGGGCGGTGGGGCCGGTGCTCGCGTCGCACAGGTCCATCTGCGCCTTCGCCGCCGCCAGCACCCGCGGCTCGCCGTAGCCCAGCAGGTTCGGGCCGTAGGCCGAGAGCAGGTCGACGTACTCGCGCCCGTCCACGTCCCACAGCCGCGTGCCCTGCGCACGGGCGTAGAACTGCGGCGCGCCCGGGGGCGAGAGGGTCGTGGCCATGTGGCCGTACATGCCGTTGGGGATCACGCGCGCCGCCCGGTCGCGCAGGTCCCGATCCATCGTCGCGGAGGGGGTGGTCACGTCGTCGCTTCCTTCGGATGCCCGTCGCCCCCGACGCTACGGCCTGGCCGAATAAATTCCAGCCGCTTTTCTTCGTGAGCCCCTGTCCAGTAGCGCCGCCATCCTCGGCGACGCACGCCGGCGGGCGAAAGCGCCCGGCGGGCCTTTGAGCGCCGCGCGACGGGCGCGTCTCGGGCTTGCCCGGCCGGCTGAGCGGGGGCTTGCGAGCGGTCTCGGGGCGGCCTCTGGCAGTGGAACCTTCGACTAACTCCGCGACCCGTCCTCGAATCGTCTCGGCAGATGTTCGGGCAGGTAGCCGCGCAGGTAGGCGACCGCGGCCGCGCAGCTTTCCTCCAGCGCGGCCTCGGTGATGCGGCGGTGCTCGGCCCAGGACAGCGCCCAGACCCCGTCCCCGATCGAGATCGCGTAGGCCATCCACCGCTCCAGCCCCTCGAGCTCCCCGCAGCGGAAGGCGGCGCGCATCTCGCGGGCGCGGCGGGCGCCGGCGGCAACGTTGCCGCGCAGGTCCATCATCCGCACCTCGGCCGAGACGCCGGCCCCCATGAACAGGCGCAGCGCGTCCGGGTGGCGGTTGAGATGGCCCGCCCCCACCCGCTGCCGGCGGCGCACCAGGTCCTGCCAGGTCTCGGGCGGGGGATCGAGCGACCGGGCGGCGAGCTCGGCCAACGCCTCCAGGCGCCGGCGCGCCAGCGCCACCAGCAGGGCGTTGCGGTTGGTGAAGAAGTGGTAGAGCGAGGGCAGCGGCGCCCCCGCCGCCTGGGCGACGTCGGCGAGGCTGATCTCGCGCCCGTCGTCCTCGGCCAGCAGGTCTCGGGCGGCGTCGAGCAGGGCGTCGAACCGCTCCCGCCCGCGGCGGCGCTGCGGCATCCGCAGGCCGATGGCGCGATAGCGCAACCCGTCGTCCGCCTCGTCAGGCCCCATGCCGCTCTCCGCCCGCGCCGTCCGTCCTCCCCCGTCCTCCCCGGGATCACGCCGCGATGCAAGGCGCGCGGGGGGCGGTCAGGGCGCGCTCACGCCTCCCGCACCTCCGCCATCGCCCGCTCCAGCGCCGCCCAGGCGGGGGGCGTCATCTGGGCGACGTTGACCCGCATGAAGCCGGCGGCGGTCTTCGCGGGGCTGAAGATGTCGCCGGGCGCCAGCACCACGCCCTCGCGCAGCGCCGCGCGGGCGAGGTCGGCGGAGTCGATACCCTCGGGCAGGACGCACCACAGCAGGAACCCGCCGCGGGGGGCGAGCCAGGGCGCGATGCCCATGTCCGCCAGCCGCGCCGTCACCTCCTTGCGGGCGCGCGACAGGCGCCGGCGCAGCCCGTCGAGATGCTTGCGATAGCTGCCGTCGGCCAGCGCGCCGCGCACCAGCTCGGCCGAGATCGGGCTCGGCCCGCCGAAGTTCGTGGCCACCTGCAGGTCGGTCAGCGCCGCGACCAGATCCGCCCCGCCCGCCACGTAGCCCACCCGCGCCGCCGCGGTCAGGGTCTTGGAGAAGGTGCCCACCCGGATCACCCGCTCCAGCCCGTCGAGCGCGGCGAGACGGGGGGAGGGGTCGGGCTCCAGCGCCGCGAAGGTCTCGTCCTCGACGATGGTCAGGTCATGGGCGGCGGCGAGCGTCAGCACCCGGTGCGCGGCCTGGGGGGAGAGGGTCGCGCCGGTCGGATTGTGCAGCGCCGCGTTGGTCAGGTAGAGGCGCGGGCGATGCGCCTCCAGCGCCGCGGCGAAGGCGGCCAGGTCCGGCCCGGTCGGCGTCATCGGGACCGAGACGACCCGCGCCCGGCAGACCCGCAGCAACGCCTGGAAGTTGAAGTAGCACGGATCGTCCACCAGCACCGCGTCGCCCGGGCGCAGCAGGCAGCGGCACACGAGATCCAGCGACTGCGAGCCCGAGGCGGTCAGCACGAAGGCCTCCGGCCCCACGTCCAGCCCCTCCTCCGCCGCCTGCCGCGCCAGCATCCGGCGCAGCTCCACCGGGCCGGCGGCGGCGCCGTAGTCGGCCAGCAGCGCGTCGGGGCCCCGCGCCAGCTCGCGCAGCGCGCGGCGCAGGGAAGCCTGGGGCATCCAGTCCGCCGGCAGCCAGCCGCAGCCGGGCTTGGCCGCCTCCGGCCCCGCGTCGAGCGACTGGCGCGAGACCCAGAACGGGTCCAGCTCCCGCATCCGCGGCGGCTCGGGCGCGCGCAGGTCGAGCGAGGGGGCGGTCCCGCAGACGTAGAAGCCCGAACCGGGGCGCGAGCGGATCAGCCCCTCGGCCGCCAGCCGGTCGTAGGCCTCGACCACCGTCGAGGGCGACAGGCCCATGCTCTGCGCGAAACGCCGGATCGAGGGCAGGCGCTCCCCCGGGGCGAGGGCGCGGCTGTCGATCCGACGGCGGATCGCCTGCATCGCCTCGGTGGTGCGCGCGCCGCCCGCCATCTCGATCCGTACCCCTCTGCGCACCCATACAGTTCGGTGCGATCGTACCGCTCCGTCCCTGTGCGCGCCAGAGGGCGAGGGCTATGCCGGCCGCTGAGAACCGAGCGTGGCGACGGGACGGGAGCGGCAGGCGATGCGGATGGGCGAGGGATGGGGCAGCGGGCTGGTCGGGGTGCTGATCTTCTCCGGCTCGCTGCCGGCGACGCGGGTGGCGGTGGGGGGCTTCTCGCCCCTGTTCCTCACCTCGGCGCGCGCGGTGATCGCGGCGGCGCTGGGGGCGCTGCTGCTGGCGGCGCTGCGCCAGGCGCGGCCGGCGCGCGCGGACCTGGGGCCGCTCGCGATCGTGGCGGGGGGCGTGGTGGTGGGCTTCCCGCTGCTGACCGCGCTGGCGCTCCAGCACATGACCTCGGCGCGCTCCATCGTGTTCATCGGGCTGCTGCCGCTGGCGACCGCGCTCTTCGCCGTGTTCCGGGGCGGGGAGCGGCCCTCGCCCGTGTTCTGGCTGTTCTCGGGCGCGGGGGCCGCGACGGTGGCGGGTTTCGCCTGGATGCGCAGCGCGCCGGGGGGCGCCGTGGGGGACCTCCTGATGCTCGCCGCCGTCGCGGTCTGCGGCCTGGGCTATGCCGAGGGCGCGCGGCTGTCGCGGCGGCTGGGGGGCTGGCAGGTGATCTCCTGGGCGCTGGCGCTCTCGGCCCCGGCGATGGCGGCGGTGATGCTCGCCGCCTGGCCCGCGGGCTTCGCGCAGGTCGAGGGGCCGCAGTGGCTGGGCCTCGCCTACGTCTCGGTGTTCAGCATGCTGGTGGGCTTCGTGTTCTGGTATCGCGGCCTCGCCCGCGGAGGGATCGCGGGGGTGGGGCAGCTCCAGCTCCTGCAGCCCTTCTTCGGCCTGATGCTCGCCGCGGCCCTGCTGGGCGAGCCGGTCGGCCCCGGCATCTGGGCGGTGACCGGCGCGGTGGTCCTGTGCGTGGCGGGCGCGAAGCGCTTCGCGTGAACCCCGCAGGCCCCCCGGCGGCTCCCTGTTCATCAAGCTGACGCAAGGTCACTTTACGTTGACGCACCCTGCGGCGAGGGCGCATCCTGACCGGGCCCATCGACGGGATGGGCGTGTGTTGGGAGGGTGCGTGATGAGCGAGGAACTCAGGCCGGGGTTCTACATCAAGACGGCGGTCCAGAGGGCGCTCGACTCCGGCGGCGACATCGACGACGCCGTGCAGGTGACGATCTCGCAGCTTGGGATCGGACGGTCGCGGTCCGCCCCGTCGGACGACGGCGGCGACTCGCCCCCGGACGACTTCGGCTACGACGTCCGCGGGGACGACGACGGCCTGTTCTGAGACGACCTCGCGCCGGCCGCCGCGGCCGGCTTCGCCCGTCCCGCCGGCCGGCGGGGCGGGAAGATTTCAGGCGAGCGCGTCCCAGCGCCGCCAGGCGGCGGGCAGCTCCGCGCCGAACCGCGCCTCGCAGTACGCGTATTGCCCGGCCAGCGCCCGGCGGAAGGCCCGGGCCGCGGCCTCGGGCAGGGGGGCCTTCAGCTTCGCCTCGTTCCAGCGCGTCTGCGCGTCGATCGCGGGCGAGGGGATCTCCAGCCACCGGAACAGCCGCGCGACGCCCTCGCCGGTCAGCGTCTCATGGAACAGGAGCAGGCGGTCCTCGGGCGCGAAGACCTCCTCCAGCGCCTCGATCACGCCGCGGTAGTCGGCGCGCGCCATCACCGCGGGTTCCTCCAGCAGCGACGGCCAGTCGACGCGCGGATCGACGTCCCGCCCCAGCTGCGGCAGCAGGCGCAGGTGCGACCACAGCCGCTCCACCGGATCGCGCATCACGAACAGCAGGCGCGGGCGCAGGCCCTGGCTCTCGCAGAAGCGGCGGATCTCGGCGAAGCCCGCGGCGCCGATGGCGGCGTAGGCGGGCGTCAGGTCGGCCAGCGCCCGGGTCCCGGGCCGCACGAGGGCCGCGAAATGCGCGAAATAGGCGTCGTCGTCGTAGACCATCCGCGCCCGGTCCAGGCTGGCGCGGAAGGCCGGGCGGCGGCGCAGGTTCTCGACCGGGTCGCCCGGCTGGTCGAGATGCCAGGCGAGCCGGCGCAGCGCCAGCTCGTCCACGTCCATGATCGCCTGCGCCGGGAAACGAGCGTCGAAGAAGTGCACTTCCTTGAGGGGCGAGACCGCGACCTGCGGCGCCTCGCGCAGCTGGGCGTAGAGCCAGCTGGTGCCCGCGCGCATCGCCCCCACGCAGACCAGGAAGTCCTTGCCCTCCAGCTCGGCATGGCGCCTGAGCGCGCGCATCCCATCCCCTCCGCTCCCGACCGCGCCTGCGGGCGGGGAAAACCGGGCCGCCGCGTGGGGTGCGGCGGCCCGGGGCGCATCGGCCAGCCGGTCAGGAGGCGGCGAGCCGCACGCGTCGGTTGTCGTGCCAGATCCAGGCGGCGAGCGCGATCGAGACCGCGCCCCCCGCCAGCGTGGTGGCCAGGCCCGGGAAGCAGAAGGCGAAGCCCGCCGCCGCCAGCGGCAGCCGCAGCACGGGCCTCACCCGGCCCACGCCCAGCAGCCAGCCCTCGAGCCCGCCCGACAGCACGATGATGCCCACGATGATCGAGGGCAGCACCCAGATCAGCGGCGTCAGGTCCCCCTGCAGCACCAGCGCCGGCTGGAACAGGAAGAACAGCGGCACGAAGTAGATCACCACCCCCAGCCGCATCGCGGTGAAGGAGGTCTTCATCGGCTTCGCCCCCGCGATGGTCGCAGCAAGGAACGCCGCGGCCCCCACCGGCGGCGTGATGACCGAGAGCATGGCGTAGTAGACGATGAAGAAATGCACCGCGATCCGGTCGAGCCCGCCCACCTCGATGATCGCGGGCGCGAGCGTCACGGCGAGGAAGATGTAGGCCACGATCGCAAGGCCCGCCATGCCCATCACGAAGCAGGCCAGCACCCCGAAGAAGACGATCATGTAGATGTTGCCGCCCCCCATCGCCACGAGGCCGGAGGTCAGCGAGCCCGTCACCCCGGTGATCGTCAGCGCCGAGACCACGAAGGCGATGGGCAGGATGATCGCCGCGGTCTGGGTGACCAGGACGCCGATCTGGCGCGCCGTCTCGAACAGGCGGCGCGGGGTCATCATCGTCTCGCGGTTGAGGAACGACAGCGCGATCATCAGCACGCAGGCGTACCAGGGCGCGTAATACTCCCACCGCATGTAGAGCAGGCCCCAGATCAGGAAGGCCAGCACCGACAGGTACGGCCACCCCCGCACCAGGACCTGGCGCAGGGCGGGGCCGCGGTTGACCGCCTCGCCCTTCATGCCCGTGCGCGCGGCGTAGGCGTCCACCTGCAGCATCAGACCGAAGTAGAACAGCAGCGAGGGCAGGATCGCCGCGATCATCACGGTCGCGTAGTCCACCCCGATGGTGATCGCCATGACGAAGGCGATGGCCCCCATGACGGGGGGCATCACCACGCCGCCGGTGGAGGCGCAGGCCTCGATCGCGGCGGCGTAATGGGCGGGATAGCCCACCTTCTTCATCGTGGGGATGGTGATCGACCCGGTGCCCGCAATGTTCGAGAAGATCGAGCCCGAGAGCGAGCCGAAGAAGCCCGAGGCCACGATCGAGACCTTGGCGGGCCCGCCCCGGAAGCGCCCGAAGCCGGCGTTGGCGAGGTCGATGAAGAACTGTCCCGCTCCGGTGGCCAGCAGCACGCCCGCGAAGACCAGGAAGCCTAGGATGATCTCGGCCACGATCTTGGTGGTGATCCCCATCATGCCCTCGGCGCGGAAGACATGCGCCTCGATCATCCGCTCGAAGCTGTAGGGGATGCCCATCAGCAGGCCCGGGAAGCGGTCGGCGACCAGCGGGTAGAGGCCCAGCAGCACCACCACCGCCAGGAACGGCAGCCCGCCCGAGCGGCGCGCGACCTCGAGCATCAGCAGCCACATCACCACGCCCGCAGGGATGTTGGTCCAGCCCGCCTGCAGGATGTCCCAGGCGTGGGTCGCGAACCAGAAGCTGACGGCGAGGGCCGCGACGGCCGCGACCATGTCGTAAATCGGCATCTTCTTCTGGCCCGCGTGCGCGGGCAGGGCCACGAAGGCCGCGGCGGTGAACAGGCCGATGAAGATCCAGTAGTACTGCCCCTCCAGCAGCCGCCCCCCGGCGATGGGGATGCCGAAGACGTAGGCGAGCCCCGTCCCCAGCCCCGCGAGGCACAGGACCACGAAGAGGATGGAGACGGGCGAGAACAGCTCGCCCAGGCGCGTGATCTCGGAAGGGGGCAGCGACTCCTCGGGCGGAGGAACGGCGGCGGCGTCGGTCATGGCGAGGGTCCGGTCGAAGGGGAAGGCGCAGGGGAAACCTGCGGCGCGGACGCGCCGCAGGCGGCGCGGCGGGAGGGCGCGGAGGCCCGGGCGGCGGCGCGCGGCCGTCCGCCCGGACCGGCCGGCCTCAGAGCCGCGAGCGGAAGCCCTCGAGCCCCTCGGTGTGCTTCTCGATGATCCCCAGGAAGGCCTCGTCCTGGAAATCGGCCCGGATTCCCTTCTCCTGCGCCTCGGCCATGGCGGCCTTCCGGGCCGCGATCCAGGCGTCCATCTTCTCGGCGGCGGCCTGGTTCCAGACGTCGTCGGCGTCGGTCCACTGGCCAATCTCGCGCAGGTAGCGCACCGTCCCCTCGTGCACGGGCAGGGGCGAGCGGTCGAGGTAGCCGCGGAACAGCTCCAGCGACATGCGCGCCGCCAGCGGGTGCGTGCCGGAATAGGCGTCGAAGGATTCATGGAAGAACTTCGCCATGTTGTAGACGAAGTCCGCATCCGCGTCCGCCGCCACCGAGTAGACGAAGTTCGAGGTCACGCCGTCAATCCCGTGGGCGGTCTTCACCCCCATGGTGATCTTGGACGGCACCAGCATCGGGCGATGCGCGAGGTAGCCGGCCCAGCCCTCCTTGTCGTCGAGCGGCATCGGCAGCCAGCGGATCGAACCGGGCGCCCCCTCCATCTCCGACAGGACCGAGGAGATCGGCGCGCAATAGGCCACGTCCGACTTGCCCTCGACCACCGAGCGGCAGTTCTCGGCGTAGCTCGAGGCGGGCACGAAGGAGATCGTCTCCGCCGCCTCCTCGGGCGACATGCCCAGGAAGGCGGGCAGGGCCTTGGTCACGGTCAGCGACATCGGGGGCGAGAACATGCCCTCGGTCACCCGCACGCCGCCCTTCTTGAGGTCGGCGAGGCTCTGGATCGAGGAATCCCCCGCGGTGACGTAGCCCCAGGGCGTGTCGTTGTGGTGCCACAGCAGCCGCTGGGCGGCCGGGGGCGTGGCCGCGTAGCCGCCGATCCCCTGGATCTGGAAGCGCATCTCCGCGGCCGAGACCGAGGTGATCGCGATGTCCTTGCGGTCGGTCAGCCGGCGGTAGCGCATCGGCTCGTTGTCCTCGGGCACCACGCGCACGGTGGGGCCCTTCTCCTTCTGCAGGATCGGCGCCCAGCCGTTGGTCGAGGCGAAGCTGCCGCTCGAGGTGCCGGGCGTGCCGATCACCAGCAGGCGGGGCCATTCGTAGTCCTGGGACGACGCGGGCGCGCCGAAGGCGAGAAGGGCGGCGGCCGCCAGCAGCGTGGCGGCGCCTGCGCGGGGCGCGAGGCGGTTCATGACGTTATCTCCTCCCTGGACGACCTTCGAGGGCCGCCATCTTGTCGTTCGATCGCGGACCCGCGGTTTCGCGGGCCCGGGCCGGAACTCGCTTGCGGCGCGTCCTGACGATCGTCAGCTTCGCCCGGCGCGTGCGGTTTCGTCAATGAACTTCCGGCGGCTGCGCACAGGCCGTTCATCCCCCGTAGCCTTCGGCCGCGGGAGGGGCGTTCGGAGCGCGCAAAGCTTCCGCAGCGTCGCGCTTCAGGCCGGGGACCGGGCCGGGCGCAGGCGGGCCAGCACCGCCTCGACGGCCGCCATCACGCCGCGCGGGCCGCTCCACAAGGTGCCGTGGCCGCCGTACATGCGCGGCGCGCCGCGGGCGAAGTCGGCGGCGCCGAAGATGAAGGTCGGCTCCACGATCGCGCGGCCGTCGGCGCGCAGGCGGGCGGCGTTGCGCCGGATCGCGGGATCCTCCCACATCGTCTGGTTCATCGCCGGGATCAGCAGCGTGGGGGCCGAGGCCGCCGCCACGCACAGCGACAGCAGGTCCGAGCAGGCGCCCTGCGCGATGCGCGCCATCGCGTTCGCGGTCGCCGGCAGCACCACGATCGCGTCCGCCCCGCGGGGCAGGTCCACGTGGGGCACGCGAATCTCGTCGCGCCGCTCGAAGGCGTCGGTGAAGGTGCGGATGCCGTAGGCCTCCAGCAGGTCGGGGGCGAGGAAGCGCCGGGCCGAGGCGGTCAGGATCGCGTCGAGCCGCCCCTGGAACCCCGCGTAGCGCAGGCTGAGCAGGGTCTGGGGGACCAGCCCCGCCACCACGCTGCCGCAGCAGCCCACCAGCAGCCCCTCGCAGGCGCGGGCGCGGGGCGCGAAGCTGAAGGCGGGGCTCCGCTCCATCGTCTCGCAGAGGCGCCGCTCCAGCGCCGCCGCGTCCGCGCGCAGCAGGTGGCCCTCGGCGACCAGCCGCTCGACCATCGCGGCGTCGAGCTCGGGCGGCGCGTCGGACGCGTCCGCGAGGCCCGCGGCGGGCGTCGGGGCGCAGAGGCGCTGGAGCCAGGCGGACCAGGCCTCCGGCGCCTCGGTCCGGATCGTGCGGAGCGGCGCGTCGGGGGCGGCGAAGAGCACCGCGTCGCGGGTGGTCACGACGACATGGGCGGGATTGCGCACGAGGGCCGCGCTCATCGCGCCGGACCCTCCGCGCCCCGGCCCGGGCGGCGCAGGACGATGCGGTGCTGAGGCTCGCCCCGGAACTCCAGCCCGAACTCGCCCACCCGCTCGAACCCCAGGGTCCGGCCCAGGTGCAGGACCGGGCCGATGCGGCGGCGCGTGCGCACGTAGACGGCGGGGCAGGCCGCGATGGCGGGCAGGGCGAGCCAGTCCTCCACCAGCCGCCGCGCCAGCGAGGCCCGCGGCCCCGCCCCGCAGGCCAGCCGCAGCCCCTGCGCGCGCGGCACGATGCCGATGTAGGCCAGCAGCCCGTCGCCCGCCTGCGCCCCGTGGGTCGCGAGGCCGTAGCCCTCGATCATGCCCGCATCCAGCGCCGCGCCGACGACGCAGCCCAGCACCGGGCCGCCGTCCCCCTCCCGCGCGGCCAGCGCCACGATCCCCGGGCCCAGCCCCGCCACCACGCCGCGGGCGGAGTGGGGATCGTCCGCCGTTCCCAGCGGCATCGGCGCGCTGCGCCACAGGCCGCTCGAGAACGCCTCGGCCAGGCACCGCGCGCTCGCCTCCAGCGCGGCGCGGTCGTCGGGGGCGACCGGTTCGATCACCGGGCGCGGATCGGCGCGGGCTGCTGCTGACGGTTCGACCATGCTCTCCGGGCCGGACGCCTGGACGCCGCCCCCTCCCCCAAAGACGCTTACCTTGGGTCAGCGTAGCGCCGCGAGGCGGAGGGGTCACGGACGGTCTGGCCCGGATTCGCGTTAATCGACCGGGGCTTGGCCGCGGGGATGCGGCCCCGCGGCCGGGGGCGGATCAGCCCGCCCCCTCGGCCAGCTCCGCCAGCAGCGCGGTCTTGAGCTTGTATTTCTCGACCTTGCTGGTGGGGGTGACGGGCAGCGCCTCGACGATGCGGATGTGGCGCGGGCGCATGTAGCGGGGCATCACCGCCTCGGCGTGCGCGCGCAGGCTCGCCTCGTCGGGACGGGCGCCGTCATGGGGCTCGATGAAGACGGCGATGTCGTCCTCGTCGCCCTCCTGCGCGGGGATCGGCACCGCCGCGCAAGCACGAACCTCGGGGTGGCGGGCCATCGAGGTCTCGACCTCGAAGGACGACACGTTCTCCCCCCGCACCCGGAAGAAGCCGCCCATCCGGTCGATGAAGACGTGCCCGTTGCGCGCCGGGTCCACCAGCTTCACCGCGTCGCCGGTGTGGAACCAGCAGTTCTTCAGCACCTTCAGCGTCGCCTCGGGCTTGTTGAGGTAGCCCACCGGCAGGATCCCCGGAACCTTCGGGCGCAGGCACAGCTGCCCCACCTGGCCCGCCGCCACCGGCCGGTCGTCCTCGTCCAGCACCGCGACCTCGTAGAGGGGGGAGGGACTGCCCATGATCCCCTTGGGCAGATCCTCGCGCCCGTCGTAGAGGATGCGCCCCGTCTCGGCCGCCCGGGCGCGGACCTCGGCCTTCGTCAGGCCCCGGCGCCATTCCTCGGGCTTCGCCTCCGCGTCGGGAAACTCGTCGATCAGGGCCGAGAACACGTGCCCCGCCTCGGTCTGGCCGAAGCCCACGGTCATGAAGTCGATCCCGAAGCGCTCGGCGAAGGCGTGGTGCTGGGCGCTGTAGGGCTGGATGTGGATCTTGCGCAGGGTGTGGGCGCGGTCGTCGTCCGTGGGCGGCTGGGCCATCAGGCGCGGCACCATGACGTCGAGCAGGATGCCCGCGGTCGCCCCCACCTCGTGCACCCGGTCCCAGAAGCGGGCGGGGCTGAAGCGGTCCCACAGGCCCACGGTGTTGCCGTTCCACACCGCCCGGCCGAGCATGAAATAGGCCCCGCCCACATGATAGAGCGGCAGGTCGCAGTAGATCACGTCCTCGGGCGCGTCGAAGCCGCGGAACATCTGGGTGTACTGGTTGATCCAGCGATAGGTCTGCAGCACCCCCTTCGCCGGCCCCGTGGTGCCCGAGGTGTAGATGATCGAGCAGGGATCGTGCGGGCCGCGCTCGACCTGCGGCGGCGCCTCGTCCCGCTCCAGCGCGTCGAGGCGGATGGCGTCGGCCGGGGCGAGGCGGGCGACCGTCTCCGCCTGGCCCTCGATCTCGCCATGGGCGCCGGGGCCGGGGATGTGCAGCACCGTCCGCTCCGCCCGCCAGTCGCCCGCGATCGCCTCCAGCGTCTCGAGGAAGCTCGCGTCGGTGATCAGGAGGCGGGGGTCGGCGTCGGTCAGCTGGTAGGAGAGGAGCGCGCCCGTGAGGTTGAAGTTCACCGGCGCGAAGATCGCCCCCGCCCGCCAGATCGCGAACATCGAGAGCGCGGTGACCAGCGCGTTGCGCGTCAGCACCGCCACCCGGTCGCCGGGCCGCACGCCCGCGTGGGCGAGCCCCGCGGCCATGCGCGAGGCGCGCCGCGCGGCCTCGCCGTAGGTCACCTGCGTGCCGTCCTCGCCGTAGTGGAGGAACACCTTGTCGGGATGAGCCGCGGCCGCCTGGTCGAGCTTGTCGAGGATGATCTCCCCGTCGCGGGTCAGCAGGTCGAGCAGGGCGGCGGGGTCTTCGACGCTCATCGCGCGCCCTCCGCGGTCCGGGCGCGCATCGCCAGGCGGCCGGCCGTGCGGCGCCCTGTTGCCTTGAGCATGATCTCCTCCCGTGTCGGGCGGCCTCTCGGGGGGCCGCCTTGATAAGGGACAGGGATCACTTTTTCCCGCCGGGTGTCAAACGCGGCGAAGGGGGGCCTGGCCGGACCGGCGCAGGCCGCCGGGCGCGCCCGGAAGCGGCGCCCGGCGGGGCGAGGGCGGGCCGCGCGAGGCCCCGGGTCAGGCCCGGGGCGCCGCGGGCGGGCAAGCCCCCGGGTCGAGCCCGAGGTGCGCCGCGGGCGGGCGAGGCGCCGCCCCCCTCAGGCCTCGGGGAAGTGGCAGGCGGCGTGGGTGGGGGCGCCGGAAAGTTCCGGCCGCTCCTTCCGGCAGATGTCCTGCACCTTCCAGCAGCGCGGCGCGAAGGGGCAGCCGTCGGGGACCGCGAGCGGCGAGGGCAGCTCCCCCTCCAGCTTGATCCGGTTGCGCTTCTCGCGCGGGTCGGCCTTGGGCGTGGCGGACAGCAGGGCGCGGGTGTAGGGGTGGCGCGGGGCGGCGAAGACGTCGTCCCGCGTCCCGATCTCCACCGGCCGGCCCAGGTACATCACCGCCACCTTGTCGGCCATGTGCTTCACCACCGACAGGTCGTGGCTGATGAACAGGTAGGCGAGGTCCAGCCGCTCCTGCAGGTCGATCAGCAGGTTGAGGATCTGGCTCTGCACCGAGAGGTCGAGGGCCGAGACCGGCTCGTCCAGCACCAGCACCTTCGGATCCAGCATCAGCGCGCGGGCCACCGCGATGCGCTGGCGCTGGCCGCCGGAGAACATGTGCGGATAGCGGTCGTAGTGCTCCGGGCGCAGGCCGGTCAGGGCCAGCACCTCGCGCGCGCGCCGCTCCCGCTCGGCCTTGGGCATGTCGGGGCGGTTGATCAGCAGCGGCTCCTCGAGGATCGAGCCGATGCGCTGGCGCGGGTTGAGCGAGCCGTAGGGGTCCTGGAAGACGATCTGCACGTCGGTGCGCAGGCGCTTGAGCGCCGCGCCCTCGGCCTTCACGCCGCCGATCTCGAACTCGCCGCCGGTGGGCGGCTCGATCATCGCGACAAGGCGCGCGAGGGTGGACTTGCCGCAGCCGCTCTCGCCCACCACCGCCAGCGTCTCGCCGGCGTGGAGGGTGAAGGAGGCCTCGGACAGCGCCTTCACCGTGCGCGGCTTGCCCAGGAAGCCGCCCTTCACCTCGTACCAGCGCGAGAGGTTGCGCGCGACGAGCGCGGGGACGGCCTCGACTGCGGCCGGGGCCTGGGCCTGGGCCTGGGACTGGACGCTCATGCCTCGACCTCCGCGGTCTGGGTCAGGGGATAGTGGCAGCGCGCGCAGCCCAGCTCCGCCGAGGCGGGGACGGGCGGCACGGTGCGGCAGCGCTCGTCCGCGAAGCGGCAGCGCGGCGCGAAGAGGCACCCGTCGGGCCGGTCGAACTGGCCGGGGACCACGCCGGGGATGGTGGGCAGGCGCCGCTCGGTCGCGCGCTCGGGCAGGGCGGCTAGCAGGGCCGCGGTGTAGGGGTGGCGCGGGGTGGTGAAGAGGGGGATCGCCGCCTGCTCCTCCACCTTCTGGCCCGCATACTGCACCTGCACCCGCTCCGCCGTCTCGGCCACCACGCCCATGTCGTGGGTGATCAGGATCAGGCCCATCCCCTTCTCCCGCTGCAGGCTGGTCAGCAGCTCGAGGATCTGGGCCTGGATGGTGACGTCGAGCGCGGTGGTCGGCTCGTCGGCGATCAGCAGCTTGGGGTCGCAGGCGAGCGCCATGGCGATCATCACCCGCTGGCTCATGCCGCCCGAAAGCTGGTGGGGGAAGGCGCGCAGCCGCGCCTCGGGGTCGGGGATGCCGACGAGATCGAAGAGCTCCACCGCCCGCCGGTGCCGCGCCTTGCGGTCGAGGCCGGTGTGCAGGCGCAGCGCCTCCTTGATCTGGAAGCCCGCGGTGAAGCAGGGGTTCAGCGAGCTCATCGGCTCCTGGAAGATCATCGACATGTCGCGGCCGATGATCCGCCGGCGCGCCTTGGCGGACATGCCCAGCAGGTCGTGCCCGTCGAAGCGCATCGCCTCGGCGGTGATCTTCGCGGTCCAGGGCAGAAGGCCCATCATCGCGAGCATCGAGACCGACTTGCCCGAGCCGCTCTCGCCCACGATGGCCAGCAGCTCGCCCTGGTCGACCGTCACGTCCACCCCGTCCACGGCCCGGAAGGCGCCGCCGGCGGTGGCGAACTCGACGCTCAGGTTGCGGATTTCGAGAAGCGCCATGGTCTCAGCTCCGCTTCAGCTTCGGGTCCAGCGCGTCGCGCAGCCCGTCGCCCATCAGGTTGATCGCCAGCACCGTCACCAGGATCGCGAGGCCGGGGAAGGTGACCACCCACCAGGCGCGCAGGATGAACTCCCGCGCCTCGGCCAGCATGGTGCCCCACTCCGGCGTCGGCGGCTGCGCGCCCATCCCGAGGAAGCCCAGCGCGGCGGCGTCGAGGATCGCGGTCGAGAAGGACAGCGCCGCCTGCACGATGATCGGCGACAGGCAGTTCGGCAGCACCGTGATGAACATCAGCCGGGCCTTCGAGGCGCCCGCCACCCGCGCGGCGGTGACGTAGTCCTTCGAGCGTTCCGACAGGGCCGAGGCGCGGGTCAGGCGCACGTAATGGGGTTGCAGCACGATGGCGATGGCGATCATCGCGTTGGTCAGGCTCGGCCCCAGGATCGCCACCAGCACCAGCGCCAGCAGCAGCGAGGGGAAGGCGAGGATGATGTCCATCACCCGCATGATCAGCGTGTCGACCCACCGGGGCGCGAAGCCCGCCAGCAGGCCGATCACGATCCCGCCCGAGGCGGCGACGACGACCACGACGACGCCCACGTAGAACGAGAACCGCGCGCCATGCAGCAGGCGCGAGAGCATGTCGCGCCCCACCGCGTCGGTGCCCAGCGGGAACTCGAGGCTGCCGCCCTCCATCCAGAAGGGCGGCTGGAGGAGGTGGTCGCGGTACTGCAGGATCGGGTCGTGCGGCGCGATCACGTCGGCCAGCGCCGCGACCAGCACGAAGGCCGCGAAGACCCACAGGCCGATGACGGCGCCGCGGTTCTCCTTGAAATAGCGCCAGAACTCGGCGAGCTGGCCGGGGCGCTTCTGGGCGGCGGAGACGGGGAGGTTGGAGGCGTCGACCATGTCCTCAGCCCTTCCGGATGCGCGGGTTGATGAAGCCGTAGAGCACGTCCACGGTCAGGTTCACGATCATCACGATCACGGCGATCATCAGCAGGCCCCCCTGCACGGCCGGGTAGTCGCGCCGGAAGATGCTGTCGACCATCCACTTGCCGATGCCGGGCCAGGAGAAGATCGTCTCGGTCAGGATCGCGCCCGCCAGAAGCGTGCCGACCGACAGGCCGATGACGGTGACCACCGGGATCAGCGCGTTGCGCAGCGCGTGCAGCCCGTTCACGCCCAGCGGGCTCAGCCCCTTGGCGCGGGCGGTGCGGATGTAGTCCTCCGACAGCACCTCGAGCATGGCCGAGCGGGTCTGGCGCGCGATCACCGCCAGCGGGATGGTGCCCAGCACGATGGTCGGCAGCACCAGGTGGGAGACGGCCGAGCCGAAGGCCCCCTTCTCCCCCGAAAGCAGGCTGTCGATCAGCATGAAGCCGGTGGGCTGGGGGAAGAAGAACATCAGGCTGATGCGCCCCGAGACCGGCGTCCACTGCAGCCAGCCCGAGACCACGATGATCAGCAGCAGCGCCCACCAGAAGATCGGCATCGAGTAGCCGACCAGCGCCGTGGACATCAGCGCCCGGTCGAAGAACTTGCCGCGGTTCACGGCCGCGATCACGCCCGCGGGCAAGCCCAGCGCGACGGCGAAGATCATCGCGCAGATCGACAGCTCGAGCGTCGCGGGGAACAGGGCGAAGAACTCGTCCCAGACCGGCTTCTTGGTCACGAAGCTCTGGCCCAGGTCGCCGTGCAGCACGCCCCACAGATAGTCGAGGTACTGCTCCCAGATCGGGCGGTCGAAGCCGAACTGCTTGACCAGCTCGGCGTGGCGCTCCTCGGTGATGCCGCGCTCGCCGGCCATCACGATGATCGGGTCGCCGGGCAGGGCGCGGATGAAGGCGAAGGAGATCAGGGTCACGCCGAAGAAGGTCGGCAGGAAGGTGACCAGGCGGGAGAGAAGGAACTTCAGCATCAGCCGACCACCGTCAGGGTTTTCGGGAAGGCGGTCAGGACGCGGTGGCCGGTCTGCGTCACCAGCACGTCGTCCTCGATCCGCACGCCGAGCCGCCCGGGCAGGTAGAGCCCCGGCTCGTCGGTGAACACCATGCCCGGCGCCAGGACCTGGTCGGAGCCGCGCAGGATGTAGGGCGCCTCGTGCACCTCCCGCCCCAGCCCGTGGCCGGTCTTGGTGAGGATGAACTCGGCGTAGGGAGAGGCCTCGAGCACTGAGGTCGCGGCGTCGTCGACGTCATGCGCGGTGGCGCCGGGGCGGGTGGCGGCCAGCGCCGCCTCGTTCGCCGCCAGGACGGTCTCGTAGATCGCCGCGTCCTCGTCCGAGGCGTGGCCCACGAAGACCGTGCGGGTCACGTCGGCGTTCAGGCCGCCCCAGACGGCGCCGAAGTCGAACAGCAGCGCCTCGCCGGGCCGGATCTCGTGATCGCCGGCATGGGCGTGGGGCAGGGCCGCGTTGGCGCCGGCGGCCACGATGGGCCCGAAGGCCAGCCCCTCGGCCCCGTGGGCGAAGAGGGCGGCGATCAGCCGACGCTCGACCTCCTTCTCGGTCTGGCCGGGGCGCACGCCGTCCAGCACCTCGCCCAGCGCCGCCTCCGAGATGCGGATCGCCTCCTCCAGCGCGGCGATCTCGCCCTCGGTCTTGCACAGGCGCAGGGCCGAGATCTCGCGCTCGGCGTCGCGGATCTCGATCTGGGGGCAGGCGGTGCGGAAGGCGTGGTGCACGAAGACGCGCATCACCTGGCCCTCGACCGCGATGCGGCGCAGGGGCATCGCGTCGGCCAGCGCCTCGAACGCGCCCATGTAGCCGTCCTGGTCGCGCCAGTCGTGGACCGCGCCCTCGAAGCCCAGCTGCGCGAAGCTGCCCAGTTCCAGGTTCGGCACGATCGCCGCCGGCGCGCCGCGGGGCGGCACCAGCACGACGGTCGGGCGTTCAGAGGTGTGGAAATTCCCGCCGATCGAGCGGGAGAAGTTGGGGCCGGGCACCAGGGCCACGGCGTCGACGTCGAGGGCGCGCGCGAGGGCGCGAAGCTCGGAGAGGTCCAGGGTCATGTCGGCTCGCTTCTGGCGTCGGCTCGGGCGAACGGCCGCTCGCGCGGCGGGGGGCGCGGCCGGGCCCAGACCCGACGCGCGCGTAAACCGGGGCGAGCCCCTACCCTCGGGCGGCCCGGAATGCAACCGGCCCGCGAGCGGAGGTCATCCGGTCGCGGGCCGTGCGGAGCGGGCGGCGACGTCCGCCGCCCGCCCGTGTCGGATCACTCGGCGAGGTCGACGCCGTAGAAGATGTGGCCGCCCAGCGGGTGGACCTTGTAGCCCTGGACCTCGGGACGCACCGGCATGAACACGGTCGAGTGCGCGATGGTCGCCCAGGGGGCCTGGTCCTTGAAGCGGACCTGCGCCTCCTCGTAGAGGCGGGTGCGCTCGGCCGGGTCGGAGACGACCTTGGCCTTCTGGATCAGGGCCTCGAACTCCTGGTCGCACCACTGCGCGCGGTTCGAGCCGCCGACGCCGTCGCAGCCCAGCAGCACCGCCAGGAAGTTGTCCGGGTCGCCGTTGTCGCCGGTCCAGCCCAGCAGCACCGCGCCGTCGCGATCCACTTCCTTGGAGCGCTGCAGGTACTCGCCCCACTCGTAGGAGACGATCTCGACGTTGACGCCGACCTTGGCGAAGTCCGCCTGGATCAGCTCGGCCATGCGGCGGGCGTTGGGGTTGTAGGGACGCTGCACCGGCATCGCCCAGATCTTCATGGACAGGTCGGTGACGCCCGCTTCCTCGAGCATCTTCTTCGCCGCCTCGGGATCGTAGGCGTCGTCCACGACGGCGTCGTTGTAGGACCAGATGGTCGGCGGGATCGGGTTCTTGGCGATCTCGCCCGC
Source organism: Albimonas marina (assembly GCF_029223255.1). Classification (GTDB taxonomy): domain Bacteria; phylum Pseudomonadota; class Alphaproteobacteria; order Rhodobacterales; family Rhodobacteraceae; genus Albimonas. The sequence continues at coordinate 77,953 of NZ_JARHUC010000002.1, read as the reverse complement.
GCCCTGGAACACGACGTCGATGATGGCTTGCTTGTCCATCGCCATGTTCAGCGCTTTACGCACCTTCGGGTTGTCGAAGGGCGCGACCTGGGTCGAGTAGGCGAGGTAGCCCACGTTCAGGCCCTGCTGGCTGAGCAGGTTGACGTCCGCGTCCGACTTCATCGCCTCGATGTCGGCGGGGTTCGGATAGGGCATCACGTGGCACTCGCCCGCCTTCAGCTTCTGGTAGCGCACCGAAGCGTCGGGGGTGATGGCGAAGACCAGGTTGTCGATGGCCGCGGGCGTGTTCCAGTACTCGGCGTTGGCCGTGTAGCGGATCACCGCGTCCTTCTGGTAGCCCACGAACTTGAACGGGCCGGTGCCGATGGGCGCCTGGTTGAGCATCTCGGGCGTGCCGGCCGCGAGCATGGCGTCGGCGTATTCCTTCGAGACGATCGAGGCGAAGTCCATCGCCAGGTTCGCGATCATCGGCGCCTCGGGCCGGTTGAGCACGAACTTGACCGTGTAGTCGTCGACCTTCTCGATCGACTTCAGCAGGTCGGGCATCGACATGCCCTGGAAGTACTCCCAGGTGCCGCCCGAGGCGGTGTGCATCGGGTTCTCGGCCTTCCACTGCCGCTCGAACGTGAAGATCACGTCGTCGGCGTTGAAGTCGCGGGTCGGCGTGAACTGGTCGTTCGAGTGGAACTTGACGCCCTGGCGCAGGTGGAAGGTGTACTCCAGCCCGTCCTCGGAGACCTCCCAGCGCTCGGCCAGGCCGGGCTGGATCTCGGTCGAGCCCGTCACGAACTCGACCAGCTGGTTGTAGACCGGATGGGAGGAGGCGTCGAAGGTGGTGCCGGCGGTGTAGAGCGCCGGGTCGAAGCCCTCGGGCGAGCCCTCGGAGCAGTAGACGAGGGTCTTGGCCTGGGCCGCCCCTGCGGCGAGGCTCGCGGCGAAGATGGCGGCGGCCGCCTTGGCGATGAGATTCATTGGAATGGTTCCCTGTTTCGGTCGTTGTGCGCGACCTGTTCGACCGGTTGCGCGGCCCCGCCGCCCCTCTCCCCAGGAGCGAGCCGCAGGCAGGACGTGCAACCGGCTGAGCCGCAACCTCCCTTCGCTTACGTGCACTGTCAACAGCCGTCCCGGCGTCACCCGGCGCCGGAGAACTGGGCGCCGCACGCGGCGCACCGTCGCCCTGGGGTGGAAAATCACGTCCCCTCAAGGCGATCCGACCCGATGTTGATCCAAACCGCCCGGCAGGCCGGCGCCGTCGCCGGGACGCCGCCCGGGCGTCGGACCGCCTGCGCCGCCCGCTCGCCTCAGCCCGCGCGTCGCCGCCGCAGGCCGCCCAGCCCCAGCGCGGCGATCCCCGCGGCCAGCAGCGCGGCGGGGGCGGGCGCGGGGGTCTTCACGACGCCGATCTGCAGGTCGTCCATGGCCGGAAGCGAGAAGGGGATCACAAGGCTGACCCGCACGAGGCTCTCGCCCTCGTCCACGGTGAAGCCGAAGAAGGTCTTCGGAACGCCGGCGCCCATGCCCGAGACGACCACGTCGTAGAGGGTCTGGCCTCCGTCGCCGGTGAACACCTGGATGACGCCGGCGGTGGGACCGGTCACCAGGTGGCCGAAGGTCCCGCCGAAGGCGGTGACGGGCTGGCCGAGCGACCCGCTCCACAGCTCGATGGCCAGACCGCCATAGGCGTAGTTGGGGTCGGAGGACGGCCCGTCGCTGATCGAGGCCTTGGTCAGGACCGCCGAGTCGAAGGGCTGCCCGTCGCAGCGCAGCGCGCCGCAGACCATCGCGTTGAGGCGGGGGCCGTACCTGAAGCCGTCGACGACCAGCGGCTCGTCCAGGGGCAGCAGATGCTCGCGATCGCCGACCAGTCCCTCGAAGTCGGTCAGCACCAGCGTGCGCGCGGCGGCGTCGAAGGCGGCCTTGTCGTCGTACATGACGATCAGCGCCCGGGCGGGCGCGGCGAGGGCGCAGACGGCGGCGATGGCGGCGGCGAGCGTCGCGACAGGGGTCATGCGGCGCTCCTGAATGCCATCACGTTACGTCATCCTTATACATCCCGGTGCGATGATGGAAGCGGCTTCGCCCGCCGCCGCCGCCGCTCAGCCCGGCCAGGCGAAGCCGCGCGCGGCGCGCATCAGCGCCTCGACGCCAGGCGAATGCTTCCGCCCCGGGGCGGTGAAGGCGCAGATCCGCCGCTCCACCGCCGGCTCGATCAGCGGGCGCTGCATCAGGCCGGGCAGGGTGACGGAGTATTCCGGCATGAAGGCGAAGCCGATCCCCGCCAGCACCATCGCCTGCACCCAGTCCTCCCGCGTCGAGCGGAAGCGGGCGTAGAGCTCGACGCCCCCCTTGCGGCAGGCGCCCATCACCATTTCGCGCATCTCGCACGACAGGCGGTCGACGTAGGGCTCCCCCGCGAGCTCCGACAGCGGCACGGCGTTGACCTCGCGCAGCCGGTGGTCCGGGGGCAGGGCGACCACGTAGCGCTCGGCGTAGAGCTCCATCGCCCGGAAGCTTTCGGTCAGCGCCTCGGTGCGGGTCGCCACCGCCACGTCGAGCTGCGCGTCGGCCAGCCGCTCGGCCAGCTCGGGGACCGAGGCCTCCTCGACCGAGAGCTCGACGCCGGGATGGCGCTGCTCGAAGTGGGCGAGGAACCGCGCGAGGCGCACGTGCCCCACCGTCGACATTACCCCCAGCCGCACCGGCGCGCGCTCCAGCAGGCGGAAGCTGCTGGCCAGGCGTCGCGCGGCCTCGGCCTCGTCGGCGATCTGCTGGAGATGGGAGAGCATCGAGCGGCCGAAGTCGGTCAGCAGGATCCGCCGCCCCTCGCGCAGGAAGATCGGCGCGCCCAGCTCCGCCTCCAGCGCCTTCACGCCCTTGGTCAGCGCGGGCTGCGAGACGCCGCAGTCCTCGGCCGCGCGGGTGAAGTTCAGCCGTCGCGCGGCGGCGAGCACGTAGCGGACCTGGGCCATCTCCATCGCGAGTCCTCCCCCTGAAGCCTTCTGCTGCGCGGGTCCGATGATAGCGCGAACCGATCCCAACCCGGCGTTATCGAACGATGACGCCGGGCCCGTATTCCGCAAGGGAAACCCGTGCTGTCATCGGGGCCTCGTCACCGAAGAAGGGAGGGTCCGAGATGTCGGTCTACATGGTCGAGCGCAGCCTGAAGGGCATCAGCATGGAGGATCTCGCCGCCGCCCAGAGCGCGGCCATCGCCGCCGCCGGCGACATGCGCGGCCGGGGGGAGGAGATCCGCTACATCCGCAGCACCTTCGCCCCCAGCGACGGCCGCTGCATGTGCCTGTTCGAGAGCGACTCGGCCGACCGGGTCCGCGCGCTGAACGACGCCGCGGGCCTGCCCTACGACCGCGTCGTCGAGGCGATGGACCTCACGCCCTGAGGGGCGCGCGGGCGCGGGGGCGGCCGTCCGGGCCGCCCCCGCGCGACGCCGTCAGGCGAAGGCGAAGTCGGTGGGGTCGAGCGCCGCGAAATCCCCCTGCACCACCGCCAGCAGGTCGTCGCCCAGGAACACCCGGGCGCGGCCGTCGCCGGCCCGGAACACGAGGTCGTCGGCGCCGAGCCCGTCCGCCCCCAGCACCCGGAAGCTGTCGATCCCGTCCTCGAAGTCCTTCACCCGGTCGAAGGCGCGCACGCCGGCGACCAGCACGAAGACGTCGGCCTCGGAGCCGCCCACCAGCTTGTCGATGCCGCGGCCGCCGTCGATCACGTCGTCGCCCGCGCCGCCGCGCACCACGTCCTTGCCGAAGCCGCCGTGGACCTTGTCGCCTCCCTGGCGCCCCTGCAGCAGGTCGTCGCCGCGGTTGCCCCGCAGCACGTCGCCGCCCTTGCCGGCGAAGCCGCGGTCGTCGCCGCCGCCGCCCAGCAGCACGTCCGCCGCCTTGAATCCGCGCATCAGGTCGTCGCCGCCCCGGCCCTCGAGGCGGTCCTGCCGGTTGGTGCCCAGCAGCACGTCGTCGTCGCCGGTGCCGATCTGCGTGGCGTCGTCGTCGAGGATGGTGAAGCCGGCCTCGGCGATGCCCACGGTCGCGGTCTCGTCGATCGAGTCGATGGTCATGCCGAAGGTCTCGTCGCCCTCGTTCTCCAGGTCGCCGATCACCCGGACCTTGAAGCTGACCGAGGTCTCGCCGACGTCGAGCGCCACGCTGCCGTTCACGCCCGTCACGTCCTCGGGGCCCGCGTCGCCGGTCGTGCCCAGCGTCACCACCGCGGCGTTGTCGGCCCGGTCGCGGGAGATGGTGAAGGTCACGCGGGTCGATCCCTCGTCGCCTTCCTCGACGGTCGAGAGGTCGGCGGCGATCGAGTAGTTGGGCGTGTTGATCAGGGTCAGCAGCTGCTCGACCACCGCGGCGGGATCGGCCGCGCCCACCACCGCGCCCCCGGTCTGGTCGACCGCGTCCAGCAGGTCCGCGTCGACCGAGGAGGGATCGCCGATCTGGATCGTGGTGATCTGGACCGAGGCGGTGCCCGACAGCGGCGCGACGGGATCGTCCGTGGGCACGAAGGCGGGGAACTTGTCCCCTTCCGAGCCCGGATCGCGCCCGGCGAGCCCGTCGCCGAAGCTGAACTCGAACGTGTCGACCGTGGCGAAGGAGCTGAGCTCGGTCGTGCTGCGCGAGGAGATCACCGCCCCGATGTTCAGCGCGAAGCTCAGAACCGCCGGCAGCAGGTGCGCGTCGTTGGCGGTGGCGTCGGTGAACAGCGCGATGCGCTTGGTCCCCGCGCCGGCGCGCCAGTCGCCCATCGACCCGTCGAGCGCCTTGAGCAGGCCGTCGAAGGCGGACTCGGGGAAGTCGCCCCCGCCGCTCGCCGACAGCGAGTTGATCGCCGCCTGCGCCGCCGCCTTGCGCGCGGCGAAGTCGTCGTCGTCGGTGAACTGCAGCAGGACCTGCGTCGGCTCGCCGTTGTCGTTGTCCTTGTAGGAGACGACGCCCACCCGCGCGTCGATGGAATCGTCGTTGAACAGCGCGTCGATCACGCCCGTCGCCGCCGCCTGCACCGCGCCGATGTCGTCGGACATCGAGCCGGTGGTGTCGACCACGAAGGCGAAGTCGGTCTGGAAGGTCAGGCCGCCCTTCGACAGGCTGAAGGTCTCGTCCCCGGTGAAGCGCACCTTCTCGATGTTGGAGAAGGTGTCCGTCCCCTCGTTCGCGTCGCCGCGCACGTGGCGCGAGGTCCAGGTGCCGTCGGGGTTCACCCGCACGTCGTAGTCGGTGGGCTTGCCGGTCAGCAGGGCCACGTCGTCGCCGTCGCCGCCGTTGAGCTGGTCGTCGCCGCCCGCGCCGAACAGCACGTCCGCGCCGCGGCCCGACTGCAGGTTGTTGGCGCCCGCGCCGCCGATCAGCAGGTCCTTCGAGACGCCGGCGGCCGAGGAGTTCCAGTCGCGGTTGCCGGACTCGGAGCGGTCGATCTCGGCGCCCGCGGTGTACTCCCGATCCCGCGTCAGGATGTTCCCGGAGCTGTCGTAGGCGATGTAGGAGTTCTGCTCGGGGATCCCGAGCTCCTTGTACATCTTGTTCGACATCTTGACGGTGTCGCCGCGATACTCGGTGACGCCGTCCCAGTTGTCGCGCTTGCCGGTCAGGGCGTGGACGAATTCGTGCAGGATCGCGGTGACGGGCGTGTCGATCACCGCCTTGCCGTTGTTGTCGATGTAGTTGGCCTTGTCGAGATAGGCGAGGTCGATCTCGATCTTGCCGGCGTTGACGCGGGCCTGGAACTTGCCGGCGGCGAAGACGACGTCGATGTCCTTGCCCGCCGCAATCCAGTCGTCGAACATCTTTTTCGCGGTGGCCGAGCCGTCGTAGCCCGTCTTCATCGCGTCGAGGATCTTGGTCTTGTCCGCGGCGCTGAAGCCGGTGAACGTCGTCTTGTTCTTGATGGATGCAAAGGCCATCGTTTCTCTCCCCACTTGCGGCCCGTTGATCGGGCGCGCGTATCGAGTTCGAGGCCCCGCGCCCGGCTACCGGTCGGGGGTCGCGAACTCCGGGCCCGCAAGGGCCCTTGCGTCGCGCAGGCCGTCGAACCGGCCGCCGGTCCCGCCGGGGGCGAGACAGCGGTCGACCAGGGCGTCGATCAGCGCGGCGTAGTCGTCGGCGAAACGCGGCAGGCGCTCCGCCAGGTCGGCTTCCGCGCCCAGGTCGAACGGGCCGCGCGTGGATTGCGGCGCGCGCTCGAACAGCCAGGCGAGGTCGGGGGGCAGGCGCTCGGCCAGCGGCGGGTCGCCGGCGGCGGGGGCCTCGCCCATCAGGACCTCGCGCGCATAGGCGTCGGCGAGGTCCGCGAAGGCGGTGCGGCTCAGCGGAAGCAGGGGCTCGGGCGCGGGCGGCAGGGGCGCGGCGCCCGCATCCATCGCGGCGGCCTCGGCCTGGTCGCGCAGGATCCGCCGTTCGTTCCACGTCGCGAACAGCTCCACCGCCGGGCCGGAGCCGTCGCGGCGCACCGCGGCCTCCGCCCAGGGCGAGACCGCGCGGCAGTCGGCCTCCCCGGCCTCGGCCGGCGCGGGCGGCAGGGGGAAGGGGGCGTCGCCGGAGGTGACGAGGGGGATGCGAAGCACGGTCAGCCGGGAGGCGCCGGGCCGCGCGCCGCGCGCCTCGAGCCGCCGGGCCAGCCGTTCGCTCAGCGCCTCGACGAAGGCCCGCAGGGCAGGGTCGGCCACGTCGGCCGCCGCGGTCGCGGGACGGCCGGAGACGGCAGGGTCCAGCACGATCAGGTCCATCGCCGGCGCCTCCCCCGCGAACGCCGAAGACGAGCCGACCATCAGGCCCCACGCCAGCCCTGCGGCCAGCAGACATGCAGCGCGCATCATGCGTGCGCCTCCCCGGAATTGGTTAACAAACTACAGCGGACCTCCGAAGAATTCCAGTTCGTCGTGGATCTGCTCCGTTTTCCGCGGCCGAGCCCGATCCCCGCGAGGCAGGGCGGGCGGCGGCCCGGCATTTCGTGTAGGCTGCGGAAAAACGAGACGAAACGGCCAAGGGGGGAGTCGCCATGTCCGGCACGAAGGGGCCCGAGGAAGGCCCGACCCGCGCCTTCAGCGCCGCCGAGATCGGCGCGCTCGCGCATCTCTACCGCGGGGAGGTCTACCGCTCGACCGTCTGGCGTACCCGGCTCGACACCACCACCAACTGGTCGGTGGTGACGCTGGGGGTGGCGCTGTCGATCACTTTCTCCTCCACCCAGGCCTCGCCCCTGCCGCTGGTGCTGGTGGGGGTGCTGGTCCTGTTCTTCCTGATGCTCGAAGCGCGGCGCTACCGCTACTTCAACGTCTGGCGGGCCCGGGCGCGGTGGATGGAGACGCATTTCTACGCCCCGATGCTGCACGAGGGCGACCTGCACACCGAGACCGGCTGGCAGGAGGTGCTGGCCAACGACTACTGGCGCCCGCGCTACCACGTGGCGCTGTGGATCGCGGTGGGTCGGCGGATGCGGCGCAACTACATCTGGATCCTGCTGATCCAGTCGGCCGCCTACGCCGGCAAGATCGTGGTCCATCCCGAGCCGCCCACGGCGCTGGCCGACATCTGGGCGCGCGCCGCGGTGGGGCCGGTGCCGGGCGAGGTGATGATCTTCGGCGGCGTGGTCTACGTCGCCGCCTGGGTCTCGGCCTGCGCGATCACCTGGCGGCTCGATCCCGCCAAGCGGCGCCACTCGACGGGCGACACCTCGATGGGCTGACCGGACCGCCCGCCGCGCGCTCCGCGGTCCCCGGATCGTGAAGCGGGGGCGCAGATATTCCGCGAGCGCCTGCGACATTTTGCGCTAGAGTGGGGGCGTGGCGACGGTCGACTCACGGCGTCTCGCCCCACCGGCTCCCGGACGCCCCCCTCACGACCGCGCCCCGCAGGCTCGAGCGCAGGGAGGCGTCCATGACGCAGACCATCCGGAACCCGGCCCAGTGGGCGGTGGAGACCTCGGTCGAGGTGTCCCATCACCTGGGCGACGCGATATCGACCGTCGGCGGCCGCGGCAGCCTCGACGAGGCGCGGCACTACCGCATCCGCACCCTCACGCAGGACGACCTGCGCGACGCGCTGCGCATGGGCTACGCGGATTTCCGCGCCTGCCGCACCGACGTGGCGGCGTTGTGCGTTCTGTGGCCCGTGCTGGGCTTCGTCATGGCCTGGTTCGCCTTCGGCAACGGGCTGATCCCGCTGATCTTCCCGATGATGGCCGGCTTCGCCCTGCTGGGCCCGGTGGCGGCCGTGGGCGTCTACGAGATGAGCCGCAGGCGCGAGGCCGGCGCCCGCGTCGGCTGGGCGACCGCCTTCGGCGTGATCCGCGCCCCGTCCTTCGGCGCGATCCTGGCGCTGGGGCTGGCGCTGCTGGGGCTGTTCTTCGTGTGGCTGGTCGCCGCCCGCACGATCCACGCGCTGACCATGGGGCCCGAGACGCCGGACTCGGCCCTCGTCTTCGCCCAGCAGGTCCTGACCACGCCCGGCGGCTGGGCGATGATCGTGCTGGGCTGCGGGGTGGGCTTCGTCTTCGCCGCGCTGGCGCTGGCGGTCAGCGTGGTGTCCTTCCCGATGCTGCTCGACCGCTCGGTGGGGCTGCCGACGGCGGTGGTCACCTCGCTGCGCGTCACGCAGCGCAATCCGCGGGTGGTGGCGACCTGGGGGCTGATCGTGGCCGTGGGCCTCGCGCTCGGCTTCGCCACGCTGATGATCGGCCTGATCGCGGTGCTGCCGGTGCTGGGCCACGCGACCTGGCGGCTCTACCGCCGGGCGGTGGTGGACGAGGCGGGGCCGACGCTGAAGGGCTGAGGGCGCCTCAGCCCAGCGCGACCCACAGGGCGTGGACGGCCATGTAGATCACGATCAGGGAGCCGATCGTGTAGAAGGTCGCCCGCACCTCGTGCCGCCGCTTCGTCGCGTAGGCCCAGAAATGCGCCGCCCGCGCCAGGACGAAGCCCCCCATCAGCCCCTGCGCCAGCCACAGCGGAGGATCGACCGCCACGAACAAGAGCCCCGCCGCCCAGAAGGCGGGGATGTTCTCGAGGTCGTTGCGATGCATCCGGCGCGAGCGGTCGACGTATTCGTCCACCGCGAGCTGGCTCGGGTCGGGGGCCTTGTTCAGCGGCCCGGGCAGCAGATCTTCGGGACTGACCAGCCCCGCGTTGGTCTTGACCATCCGGTGCACCGTCATCCAGCCCTGGCCCATGACCTTGAGCACCGTCAGCGCGGCGGCGACGACGTAGACGACGAAGACGGGGTTCTCGAGGCTGAGCAGGTCCATGACGCATCCCGACGGCAAGCTGTCCCAGGAGAAGCCGGAGCCTACGCCGCCCCGCCGCCGATGCCCAGCGCGGACATGAGCCGCCCCGCGGACGCCGCCCGGCGGCCGCGCCCGCGGGGGCCGCTCACCACAGCGGCTCGGCGTTCACCGTCGAGACATGGGCCGCCACCACCTTCCAGCCGACGTCGTCGAAGCGCACGAAAGTCTGGCTCTGGCGGCCGATCAGGTCCTTGCCGCGCACCTTGAACTCCAGGTTCGTGGTGGCGAAGTCGCGGCCGAGCGTCAGGATCTCGAGCCGGATCCGCTTCTCCTTGATGCCGGGCCCCGGGGGGCGGCGGACGCGGTGGGCGTGGATCTCGTCGAATCCGTAGCCGTTCTCGTGCAGCGCGTAGCGGATCGTGTGGGGAGAGCGCCAGAAGGTGGCGTCCAGCACGTCCACGTCCTTGGTCTCCAGCGCCGTCTCGTAGCGCTCGAACAGCTCGCGGATCTCCTCGACCACCTCGGGGATGTTCGGCGTTCGGTCGGTCATGCGGTCTCCCAGTCCCTGGCGAGCGCGAGCAGCGAGGCGTCCGCCCCCCGCGCCCCGATCACGGCGAGCCCCACCGGCGCGCCCTCCACCTCGCCCGCGGGCAGGACCAGGACCGGATGGCCGGTCAGCCCGCCCAGGGCGCAGATCGCGTTGATGCGGTCCCGCGCCCGGTCCATCTCCGCCAGCGGCAGGTCGCGCGGCGGCGCGGGGTCCGGGGTGGCGGGCAGGGCGATGCAGCCGCCCCCGCGGGTCAGATGCGCCAGCCGCCCCCGCGCCTCGTCGCGCACCAGGCGCGCGGGGGGCAGGTCGGCGGCCGGCGTCGCCGCCCCCGCCATCAGCGTGCGCGCCACCAGGTAGGAGAAGCGCGGCACCTGCGCCTCGACCCAGGGCCCGAAGGTCGCCCAGGCCTCGGCGAGCTGCAGCGTGCGCTGCGCCTTCGCCCAGGTCGCGAAGCCCGGCGGGGCCAGCAGATCCTCCCGCCCGGGCGCCGTCATCGCCTCCAGCCGCGCGAGCGCCGGGGCCAGCGCCTCGGCCACGCCCGGACCCGCGAAGGCGAAGGCGTCGGCGGCGACGGTCAGGGAGGCGGGCGGCGCCGCGGGCGCCTCGTCGATCAGCACGGCGCCGACGCGCGCGAAGACCTCGCCCTCGCGCGCGAACCAGCCCGCGGTGTCCGAGCCCGGCGCCTGGGGCAGCATCCCGGCCGTCGGGACCCGCCCATGGGTGGGCCGCATCCCGAAGAGGCCGCAGAAGCTCGACGGCACCCGCACGCTGCCGCCGGTGTCGGTCCCCAGCGCCGCGTCGCACAGCCCCTGCGCCACGGCGGAGGCGGAGCCGGAGGAGGAGCCCCCCGGCACCCGGTCCGGCGCGCGCGGGTTGAGGGGCGTGCCGTCGAAGGCGTTGATCCCCAGCAGGCCCAGAGAGATCTCGTCGGTGATGGTCTTGCCCACCAGCCGCGCGCCGGCGTCGAGCAGGCGCTGGATCGCGGCGGCGTTCGCCTCGGCGGGCGGGTGGCTGGCGGCCCAGTCGGGATTGCCGGCGCCGGTGACGCGCCCCGCCACGTCGAACAGGTCCTTGGCCGCGAAGCTCAGCCCGGCGAGCGGCCCCTCCGCCGCGCCGGCCAGCTCGAACCGCTCCACGAAACATTTGCTCATCGTCGCCCCTCGTCCCCCCTTCGTCCCGTCGTCCGGCCCACCCTCCCCCGAAGCCGGGGCGAGGGCAACGGCGCTCCTGCCGCATGGGCGCGCGCCCGCCGATTGCGGAGCGCGCGCCGATCCCGCACGGTCGGCGCGCCGGCCCGCGAGTCGCCCCGCGGCCCCGGGACCGGGCAAGGAAGGGGAGGAGAGCACGATGTTCGACCAGGCGAGCGACCCGCAGACGCTGGGCTTCGATCCGGCGCGGCTGGCGCGGTTCCAGCCATGGATGCAGGGTTGGGTCGACAGCGGCCGCCTGCCGGGCGCCCAGGTGCTGATCGCGCGCCGCGGCCGCGTCGTGCACCACGCCCTCGCCGGGCTGCGCGACGTCGAGGGCGGCGTCCCCTGGACCCGCGACACGCTGGTGCGCATCTACTCGATGACTAAGCCCGTCACCTCGGTCGCCTTCCTGATGCTGTTCGAGGAGGCGAAGGTTCATCTCGACACGCCGCTCGACGAGATCCTGCCCGAGTTCCGGGACGTGCGCGTCCTCGCCCCCGGCGCCACGGCGCTGGACGAGGTGCAGGCCCCGGCCGCGCGCCTGACCGTCCACCACCTGCTGACCCACACCTCCGGCCTCACCTACGGCTTCAACGAGGGGCCGGTGGCCGAGGCGATGCGCGACCGCAAGCTCGACTTCTCCGCCAAGGAGGAGGCGCTGGAGACGACCGTGCGCCGTCTCGCCGAGCTGCCGCTGAACTTTGATCCCGGCGCGCGCTGGAACTACGGCGTGTCGACCGACGTGCTGGGCCGGGTGGTGGAGGTCGTCTCCGGCGTCCCCCTCGCGCAGTTCTTCCGCGAGCGGATCTTCGAGCCGCTGGGCATGGACGACACCTTCTTCGCCGTGCCGAAGGACAGGCTCGACCGCATGGCGAGCTGCTACGTGAAGACCCCCGAGCTGGACATGAAGCTGCTCGAGCGCGGGGCGGAGACCGCCTATGCCGAGGGGGGCGTGCGGCAGGCCTCGGGCGGGGGCGGGCTGGTCTCGACCATCGACGACTACCTGCGCTTCGCCGAGATGCTGCGCGGGCGCGGCGCGCTGGGCGACGTGCGCCTGCTGGCGCCCACGACCGTGGACCTGATGACCACCAACGCCCTGCGCGGGGACCTGGCGGCGAACGGCCAACCGGTGTTCTCCGAGGTCTCCTACGACGGCATCGGCTTCGGGCTGGGCGTGTCGGTGACGCTGGACCCGGGGCTGGCGAAGACCGCTGGGAACGTGGGGGACTACGGCTGGGGCGGCATGGCCTCGACCGTGTTCTGGGTGGATCCGAAGCGCGAGATGACCACGATCTTCCTCACCCAGCTCGTCCCCTCCTCGACCTGGCCGCTGCGCAAGGAGATGCGGGCGCTGACCTACGCCGCCCTCGTCGCTCCCTGAGCCGCGGGGCGCGCCGCCGCCCTCCCTCCCTTGCGAATCCCCGGCCGGCGTCGCCCATCGCGACGCCGGCCGTTTTCGTTTGGGCGGCCCCCTCCCGTCCGCGGTCCGCAGGGGGCCGGCGCCGCCGGGCGGAGCAGTTTCTCTCGCGCCGGACGCGAAGCGGATTGACAGCCGAAGGCGGCTCGATACATTGGCGTCACAAAACTTACGCCGGCGTATAAAACCTGTCGGCGACGTGCAGAGCGCCCGCGAAAGGGCGCCGCCGGGAGGAACCGACATGACGCCATCGCAGCGCGCCCCGCGCGCCGTTCCAGCCGCGCGCGCCCCTTGCTCCGACGGGGCCCCGGCATGACCGACGCCGCCCTCGATCCGTGCGCCCGTCCCGCGGCGCCGGCCGGGCAGGGCGACGACCTGCGCGCCCGCCTCGCGACGATGCAGGCCGCCCACCGCGCCGTCGGCGACGAGGCGCGGGCCGAGGCGCTGGCCCGCCAGCGCGCCCGCGGCAAGATGACGGCGCGCGAGCGGGTGGCGGCGCTGGCCGACGCGGGCAGCTTCGTCGAGGCCGGCGGCCTCGTGCGCCCCCGCGACCAGCCGGACGCGCCGGGCGACGGCGTGGTGGTGGGCACGGGGCGCATCGACGGCCGGCCCGTCTCGATCGTGGCCAACGACTTCTCGGTGATGGGCGGCTCCAGCGGCGAGGCGGGGGCGCGGAAGACCCTGCGCCAGACCCAGCTCTCGCTCGATCACGGCATCCCCTACGTCTCCCTGCTCGACGGCGGCGGCCACCGGATCCAGGAGGGGCTCGACAGCCGCCACTTCGCCGCCGTCTCCACCAACTTCCAGCAGCTCGTGGACCTCTCGGGCTGGGCGCCGATCTGCGCGGCGATGATGGGCTCGGGCTTCGCAGGGCCCTCCAACATGTCGGCGCTGGCGGATTTCGTGGTGATGGTGAAGGGCGCCACCATGGGCATCGCCGGGCCCGCTCTGGTGAAGGCCGCCACCGGCGAGGACGTCGACAAGGAGACGCTGGGCGGCGCCGCGACCCAGGCCGACCGCAACGGCATCGCCGACCTCGCGGTCGAGGACGACGCCGCGGCCCTCGACGCGATCCGCCGGTTCCTGTCCTACTTCCCCTCGAACGCAGGCGAGCCCGCGCCGGTCCTGCCCTGCGACGACCCCGCCGACCGGCGGGAGGAGGCGCTGCTGGATCTGGTCCCCGCCAACACGCGCCGCGCCTACGACGTGCGCAAGGTGCTGGCGGCGGTGGCCGACCAGGGCAGCCTCTTCGAGCTGAAGCCCGGCTACGCGCGCAACGTGGTCACCACGCTCGCGCGGCTGGGCGGGCGGCCGGTGGGGATCGTGGCGAACCAGCCCCTGCACCTCGCCGGCACGCTCGACGCGCCGGCCTGCGAGAAGACCGCGCATTTCATCGCGCTCTGCGACGCCTTCGGCCTGCCGCTGGTGTTCTTCGTCGACATCCCCGGCTTCCTGGTGGGCAGCCCGGCCGAGCGCTCGGCGCTGGTGCGCCGCTCGGCCCGCATCATCCATGAACTCGGCAAGGCCACCGTGCCGCGCCTGTCGGTGGTGCTGCGCAAGGGCTACGGGCTCGGCTTCATCGCCATGAACGGCGGGCGTAGCTTCGGCGCCGACCTGACCGTCGCCTGGCCCGGCGCCGAGATCTGCGCGATGTCGATCGAGGGCGCCACCGAAGTGGCCTACGGGCGCGAGATCGCCGCCGCCCCCGACCCCGACGCCCGCCGCGCCGAGCTGATCGCCGGCTTCCGCGCGCGCGTCGGCCCGCTGGAGGCCGCCGAGGGCTTCGGCGTCGACGACCTGATCGACCCGCGCGACACCCGCCCGGTGCTGGTCGAGGCGCTCTCGCGTCTCGCCTCGCGCCGGCAGGGCCGCGCCCGCCCGCCCAAGCATCGCGACATCTCGCCGATCTGAGAGCCGCGGGTCCGCGCATCGCCGACCGGCCCTGCGGCCGGTTGGAAACAAGGGGAAACCGGACGCGAAAAGCCGGCCCCGGGGAGGAGAGAGAAGATGAAGCTCGACGGCAAGGCGCTTGAAATCCACCGCCGCCACCTGCTGGCCGCCGGCCTCGCGGCCGGGGGGCTGGCGATGACCGCAGGCCTGCGCGGCGCGCACGCCCAGGAGGGGACGGAGCTGCGGGTCGCGGCCAACGTGAACCCCTCGACGCTCGATCCCGTGACCGGGCGCAGCGGCGGCGACCACCAGTTCCTCTACCCGCTCTACGACACGCTCGTGCGCTGGAAGCCCGAGACGCTGGAGCCGATCCCCGGCCTCGCCAAGGCCTGGTCCTATCCCGACGACCTGACCCTGGTGCTGGAGCTGCGCGAGGGGCTGACCTTCCACGACGGCACGCCGCTGGACGCGGCCGCGGTGAAGGCGCATCTCGACCGCGCCCGCTCGGCCGAGACCTCCAACATCAAGGTCGACCTCTCCTCGGTCGTCGAGGTCGAGGCGACGGACGCGACCACGGTGACGCTGAAGCTCGCCGCGGCCGACCGCTCCCTGCCGCTGATCCTGACGGACCGCGCGGGCATGGTCGTCTCGCCCACCGCGGTCGAGGCCAACGGCGGCTCGGTCGACCGCAGGCCCGTGGGGGCGGGCGCGTTCAAGTACGTCGAATGGCAGGACATGCAGGTCGTCGCCTACGAGCGGTTCGAGGACTTCTGGGAGGAGGGCCTGCCCAAGGTCGACCGCATGACCATGTCGATCATCCCCGAGGTGACGACGGGCGTGCGCTCGGTCATGGCGGGGCAGAACGACGTCGTGGTGACCGTGCCCCCGGTGCAGAAGGTCCTGCTCGACCGCGCGCCCGACGTGACGGTCTACGCCGAGCCCTCGCTCTACCTCCACATGATCTACATGGACTTCTCGAAGCCCCCCTTCGACGACGTCCGGGTGCGGCGGGCGATGAACCTCGCCATCGACCGCGAGACCTTCGTGAAGGCCGCGATGGGCGGGCTGGGGGAGCCCTCGACCACGCTCTACCCCAAGGCCTACTGGGCCCATGACGAGGGGCTCGAGGACATCCTCGCCTACGATCCCGACCGCGCCCGCGCCCTGATCAAGGAGACCGGCGTCAGCGAGGTCGAGTTCACCGCCGTCGCCTACCAGGACCAGGCCGCGATCCAGCGGCGCGAGGTGCTGATGTCGATGTGGGACAAGGTGGGGATCAAGGCGAAGGTGACCACCACGACCGTCGCCGAAGGCTCGCAGAAGTTCTTCTTCGAGAAGTCGGTGAACAGCTTCTTCGCCGCGATCACCGCGCGGCCCGACCCCTCGATGGTGCCCAACATCATCTTCGGCAAGGACAGCTCCTACAACGGCGGGCGCCAGGCGATCCCGGGCATGGACGACGCCATCGCCGCCTCCCGCGTGGGGACCACGCAGGAGGCGCGCAAGCAGGCGCTGAGCCAGGTGCAGCGCATCGCGCTGGAGCAGGCGGTGTTCGTGCCGCTCCTGTTCGAGGTCTACATCGTCGGCGTCTCCGACCGCTTCACCGGCTGGCGGCCCAACCTGCTCGGGCGGCCCCGCTACGAGCATGTCGCCCCGGCGACGAGCTGAGGCGATGGCAGGAGGAACCGCGATGCTGGACCCCAGGATGCCGCCGCGCGAGGACTGCGTGATCCGCGAGGTGATCGACCGCCACGCGGCCGGCCAGCCCGACAAGGTCTTCGCCGTCTTCGACGACGGCGAGGAATGGACCTACGAAGCCCTGCGCCGGAAGGTGCGGGGCTGCGCCGAGGGGTTGAGCCGGCTGGGCGTGGGGCAGGGCGACTTCGTGCTGGTCTGGCTGCCCAACGGCAAGGACTGCCTGCGGGTGATGCTGGCGCTGAACTACCTGGGCGCGGTCTACGTGCCCATCAACACCGGCTACCGCGGCGGGTTGATGGAGCATGTGATCGACAACGCCGGCGCGCGCCTGATGATCGCCCAGGCGCCGCTGGTCGAACGCCTCGCCGGCGCGAACGTGGCCGAGCTGCGCGAGGTGGTCGTGCTGGGCGGCGAGGCGGCCCCGGTCCCGGGGCTGACCCTGCTGCCGGCCGCCGCGCTCGACGGCGACGCGGACGCGCTGCCGGAGCCCGAGCGGCCGATCGAGCCCTGGGACGCCTTCTCGATCATCTACACCTCGGGCACCACGGGGCCGTCGAAGGGGGTGCTGATCTCCCAGCTTCAGATGTGGGCGACCTTCATTCCCAACGACACCACCCGCATGGAGCAGCGGGGCCTGGTGAACCTGCCGATGTTCCATGTCGGGGGCGCGGGGCCGATCTGGGCCACGCTGATGCGCGGCGGCTCCTTCGCGCTGGTCGAGAGCTTCCGCACCTCCGAGTTCTGGGACGTGGTGCGCCGCTTCGGGGTCCAGCACACCATCCTGCTGGGCGCGATGACCCCGTTCCTGCTGAAGGAGCCGCCGGGCCCCGGCGACCGCGACCACCCGCTGCGCCGCGTCTCGATGATCCCGCTCTCGGACCAGCACGCCGAGTTCACCGAGCGCTTCGGGGTGGAGGTCTACACCTCCTTCAACATGACCGAGACGTCCTCGCCCCTCTTCGTGGGCCCCGCGCCCGCCGCGCGGGGCACGGCGGGCCGGCCGCGTCCGGGGGTGGAATGCCGCGTGGTCGACGAGAACGACTGCGAGCTGCCCCCCGGCGAGATCGGCGAGCTGATCGTGCGCGCCGACATGCCCTTCGCGCTGAACGGCGGCTATCACAAGAACCCCGAGGCCACCGCGAAGGCCTGGCGCAACGGCTGGTTCCACACCGGCGACGGCTTCCGCATGGACGCCGACGGCAACTTCTACTTCGTCGACCGCATGAAGGACGCGATCCGAAGGCGGGGCGAGAACATCTCCTCCTTCGAGGTGGAGAAGGAGGTCGCCGCCCACCCCGCCGTGCGCGACTGCGCCGTGGTCGCCGTCCCCTCGGAGCATTCCGAGGACGAGGTGATGGCGGTGATGAGCGCAGCCCCCGGCCGGACCATCGACCTGCCGGAGCTGGTCGAGTTCCTGCGCCCGCGCCTCGCGCATTTCATGGTCCCGCGCTTCTTCCGCATCGTCGGCGATCTGCCGCGCACGCCCACCGAAAAGGTGCAGAAGCACCTGCTGCGGGCCGAGGGCGTCACCCCCGACACGTGGGACCGGGAGAAGGCCGGCATCGTCCTCAAGCGCGAGAAGCTGGTACCCACCGGCTCCTGACCCCGTCCGGCCCGCGCGCGACCGCGGGCCGGCCCCCATCCCATCCGCAGTCCCCGCCCGGCCCTCCGGGCGACCGGAGGCTCCATGAAAGACGACGCCCGCCCGCGCCCCCCCTCCTTCGCCGTCTCCGCCGAGGAGTTCGAGGCCCGCCGCGCCCAGGTCCACGCCATGGGGGGCGAGGCGAAGCTCGCCGCGCGCCGCGAGGCGGGCATCCTCAACGCGCGCGAGCGGATCGACCTGCTCTGCGATCCCGGCACCTTCCTCGAGATCGGCGAATTCGCCTGGTCGGCGCGGGAGGAGGACCGCCACCGCACCGCCGCCGAAGGCATCGTCACCGGCTTCGGCCAGGTCGAGGGGCGCGAGGTCGCCGTCGCCTCCTTCGACCTCACGGTGCTGGGCGCCTCGTCCTCCGTCACCAACATCCGCAAGCTCGACTTCCTCAAGAAGCGCGCCTCCGCCGCCGGCATCCCCTGCGCCTTCCTGATCGAGAGCGCCGGCGCCCGGATGCCCGACATCCAGGGCGCGGTGGGGATGGGGCGGATCGGCCAGCTGTCGTCGATGTCGCGCGAGCGGGACACGCCCTGGGTCTCCGCCGTGCTCGGCCCCTGCTACGGCATGGGCACCTGGTACGCGGTGATGTCGGATTTCGCGGTGATGCGGAAGGACGCGACCTTCTCCGTCTCCAGCCCCAAGGTCACCTCGGTCGCGATGAGCCAGGAGGTGACGCCCCAGGAGCTGGGCGGATCGGACCTTCATGCCGAGACCACCGGCCAGGTCGACCTGGTGACCGACACCGACGAGGAGGCGATCGCGGCCCTGCGCCGCTTCCTGTCCTACCTCCCCTCCAACGCCGCCGAGGCGCCGCCGCGCGCCGAGTCCCGCCCCGGCGGCGCGCCCGAGGCGGTCGAGGCGCTGATCCCGCCCCAGCGCCAGAAGATCTATGACGGGCGCAAGCTGGTGGAGCTGCTGGCCGACGACGGCTCGGTCATGTCCTTCCGGCCCCGCTTCGGGCGCACGCTGGAGACCGCGCTGGCGCGGATCGACGGCCAGGTGGTGGGGCTGGTCGCCTCGAACCCGATGCGCAAGGGCGGCGCGATCGACGGCCCCTCC
Source organism: Albimonas marina (assembly GCF_029223255.1). GTDB lineage: Bacteria > Pseudomonadota > Alphaproteobacteria > Rhodobacterales > Rhodobacteraceae > Albimonas. The sequence continues at coordinate 59,267 of NZ_JARHUC010000002.1, read as the reverse complement.
TGCCGCAAGATGACCGAGTTCACGGTGCTCTGCGACAGCTTCAACATCCCCCTGATCCTGCTCGCCGACACGCCGGGCTTCCTGGTGGGGCTGGAGGCCGAGCGCGCCGGGGTGGCGGGCGAGATCATGAACAACATCCGCGCGGTGACGCTCGCCACCGTCCCCAAGCTCGCGGTCGTGGTGCGCAAGAGCTACGGGCAGGCCTATCTCAACATGGGCGGCGGGATCGCCGACGCGCTGGCGGTGATGACGACGGGCGAGGTCGGCTTCGTCGATCCCGCGGTCGCCGTCTCGGTCGTGCACAACCGCCGGCCGGGCGACGGCGAGGACTACGGCGCGCTGATGCAGGACATGGTGGTGTCGAACTCGCCGTGGGAGCTCGCGGGCATGTTCGCCGCCCACGCCGTGATCCGGCCCGGAGAGACGCGGGCCTGGCTCTCGCGGATGCTCGCGATCATGCGCCGCCGCCCCACGGGCGAGATCGGCGCCCATCGCCTGTCGACCTGGCCCACCAGCCTCTGACCCCGGAAGGACCCGCCCCATGGAAGCGAAAAGCGAGATCGCCGGCCGCGTGCTCGAGATCGCCGCGACCCCCGGCCAGGCGCTGGCCGAGGACGACCCGATCGTGGTGCTCGAGTCGATGAAGATGGAGATCGCCGTCGCCGCCCCCCGCGCCGGCCGCCTGCGCGAGCTGAAGGTGGCCGTCGACGACCTGGTGGAGGAAGGCCAGGTCGTGGCCCTGATGGACCCCGCCTGAGCCTGCCGCCGCCGGGCGGCGGGGCGCCGAACTGGACACGCCGCCCCCCGCCCGGTAGCTCTCGACCCCACCTGTCCGCCGACCGCCCTTGCGGAGGATGCGGCCCCCGCGAAGGGCGACGACGATGAGCCGAACCGCCAAACCGCGCGCCAAGTGGAACGGCAAGTTCGCCGCGCCCGAGGAGCAGCACGCCGAGAAGCGGCGCCTGATCCTGCGCGAGGCCGCCCAGGCCTTCAACGACCGCGGCTATCACAACGTCTCGCTCGACGAGGTGGCGGCGCGCCTGGGGATCACCAAGACGGTCTTCTACTACTACTTCCGCGACAAGAACCACGTGCTGCGCAGCTGCGTGGAGATCGGCTTCGAGCTCGCCGAGACCGCGCTGGAGCAGGCGGAAGCGGAGGCGGGATCGGCGCTGGAGCGCGTGGTCTCCTTCACACGGCTCTACGTGCAGGGGATCACCTCGGACCTCGGCGCCTGCGCGGTGCTGACCGACCTGACCTCGCTTCATCCCGACGACCTCGACGAGGTGCGCGCCCGCCAGCGCCGCTTCGGCCGCCGGCTGATCCGGCTGGTGAAGGCGGGGGTCGAGGACGGCAGCATCGAGGTCGAGGACGCCAGCGCCGCGGTCAGCTGGATCGTCAGCGCCCCCCTGATGCTGCCCCGCCTGACCGCGTTGTGGGGGGAGCACGGGGCGGGATGGCTCTCGGACCACTACGCCGAGTTCACCCGCCGCTCGCTGTCCAGCGGCGCGCCCCTGCCGCCGACCGCCGGCTGACGCGCGGCCCGAGCGCCGCCCGACCCGCGCAGGGCCGGGCGGGGCCGGGCGGGGGGCCTCAGTCCTGGCCCAGCTCCGCGGCGAGCTCGCCCATGCGCAGCTCCCCCTCGCGGGTCTGGCCGCCGATCTCGAGGAACTTCGCCATGTTGGTCTTCGCGCCCTCGGTGCGCAGCAGCCGCTCGAACAGGTAGGCCTCCTCGGCGAGCCCTTCGAGCAGGGGCATCTGGGCGGCGTCCACGCTCTCCTTCGCCAGCCGCACCGCGTCCGGCGGGAAGGAGGCGATGCGCGCGGCCAGCCGGTCCACCGCCGGGCCGATCTCCTCGGCCTCGTAGAGGCGGTTCAGCCAGCCCCAGCGCTCGGCCGTCGCGGCGTCGAGGTCGTCGCCCGACAGGATCAGCTCCAGCGCCCGGCCGCGCCCGATCATCCGGGGCAGGCGCTGGGTGCCGCCACCGCCCGGCAGGATGCCCAGCGGCACCTCCATCTGGTTGATCTTCGTGCGCCCGCGCACCCCGAAGCGCATGTCGCAGGCGGCCGCGAGCTCGGCGCCCCCGCCGCCCACGCGCCCCTCGATCTGGGCGATGGTGGCCTTGTCCATGTGCCGGAACCGCTCGCAGATCACGTGGAACGGCTTGGTCTGGGAGACGCGGCGCGCGGGCCCCGCGGTCGGCCGCTCGAGGATCGCGGCGACGTCGAAATGGGCGAGGAAGAACTCCGGGTCCGCGCTGCGCAGCACCACCACCAGCAGGTCCGGATCGGCGGCGAGCTCCTTCGAGAGCGCGTCCAGCTCCGCCATCAGCGCCAGCGTGATGAGGTTGATCGGCGGATTGGAAATGGTGACGGTCGCGACGCGCCCGCTCCGCTCGACGGAGAGGTGTTCGTAGGTCTGGGCCATGGCGTTTCCTCGGATCGGGCCGGTTGCTCCGGCATCGTGGGGGCGAGCATGCGCCGGAACCCCGATCCGGCGCCACCCCCTCTCCCGGTCCGGCGCCGCAAGCGCCTAGAGCGTCTTGAGATACTCCAGCAGGGCCGCCCGCTCCGCCTCGCCCAGCGCGTCGCCATAGGCGTGGCCGCCCGCGCCGTAGCCGGGCAGGGTGGCGTCGTAGATCCGGCTGCGGGCGTCGGGGTCGGTCTCGGCCTCCTGTCCCGCCTCCAGCCTCTCGTAGGCCCAGCCCACCGCCTCGCGGTCGTAGCGCGGCGGGTCGGTCTCGATCCGCCAGAAGGCCGGGCGCGCGCCGCTGTCGAGAAGGGCCGCCAGCGTGGGGACCGAGCCGTTGTGCAGGTAGGGCGCCGTCGCCCACACCCCGTCGAGCGGGGGCGCCACGTAGCCCGGCGCCGGCCCCGCGCTGTCGGCGTCGCCGTAGGGCGAACGGGCGAGCCATTCATAGAACCGGTCGCGCGAGCCGTCCGTCGCCGCCCGTGCATAGGCGGGGTCCGTCCCCACCTCGTCCAGCCCGTAGACCCGGTCGGGATAGCTCTCCTCGTCCCCGTGGCAGCGCCGGCATTCGCGCCCGTAGACCTCGCGCCCCGTCTCCGCCTTCGCCGCGTCGATCTCCCACGGCCAGGCCGGCGCGTCGAGCGAGGCGATCCAGGCGCGCACGTCGGCGGCGTAGTCCATCACCCCCTCCAGCTCCTCCCGGTCGTCGATGCACAGCATCGAGGCGAGCAGCATGAAGCGCGAGTGATCCCCCCGCCCGATGGTGGTGTAGAACATCGCGCCCTTCTTCTTCATCCCCCACCAGGGCGGCACGCTGATCGGCAGCGGCTCCTCCTGCGGGGGCTCGATCAGGGGCGTCTCGGACCAGGCGAGCGTCTCGGGATCGCGATGCGCCATCAGCGCCCAGGTCAGGTTGGTGGCCGGGTTCGCGCCGATGGTGCGGGTGCGGATGTAGGGGGCGATGCCCTCGATCCGCTCGGCCCAATGCGCCCAGGCGCGGGTCTCGGCCTCGCCCTGCACGTAGGCGCCGGCCTGCAGGACCAGGCGGCGGGGGTCGCGGGTGAAGTCGGCGAAGGCGTTCCCCAGCCCCACGACCACCTCGCCGTCGATGCGCTGCGCATGGCAGGTCAGGCAGTTGGAGGAGACGACCTCCACCCCGTCGGCGTTCACATGGGCGGTCAGGTCGTAGGGCAGCTCGGCGTTGCGCCCCTCCCGCCCCGGGATCGTGTCCGCGGGATCGACGGCGGGCGCCAGCCGGCGCCAGGCATCGTAGGGGATCCCGCAGGAGACGTAGGGCGCGTTCACCAGCGCCCGGTACCCCGCCGCGGGGTCGCCCGGCGGCTGCTCGGCCGCCGTCACGTCGCCGAGCGGCGAGCGATAGCGGCCCTGCGCCTCGCCTCCCTGGTCGTCGTCGCAGCCGCCCAGCAGCGCGGCCGCGGCCAGCGCGACGAGACGGCCCGTGCGGTTCCTGCGCGCGTTCACCGGCTCTCCTCTCCCTCGGTCGCGAGGCTGCCGAGCCCCTCGACCGCCACGCCCCCGTTCGTTCCCCTCACGCGCACCAGCCCCGTCCAGACCGGCTGCGCGAAATCCCGCCGCTGGTCTTCGAGCACGGGCGAGACCTCCAGCGCCAGCCCCGACCCCTCGATCCGGTAGCCGAGCGCGTAGGTCCGCCCGCCTCCGGGCGCCTGCCAGCGCGCCGTGGGCGTCAGGGACAGCCCGCGCCCGTCGATCGCCCGGCGCGCCCCGTCCGGCCCCGCCAGCACGCCGTCGAGGATCTCGCTCCCGCGCCCGTCGCGGCGGCGGGTGCGGATCAGCGACAGGTCCGTGCCGTCGTCGAGCTGGAGGATCAGCCGGTCGCGCGCGACCGGACCGCCGGGCGGGGGCAGGGCGCCCCAGAGGTGGTCGAGCCAGGCGAGGCCCGAGACCGCCTGCCGCGCCTCTCCCGCGCCGATCTCCCCCTCGACCCGCATCCGCGGCATCGCATAGCCCCGCGCCGGCCCGCGGCCGTCGGCGTCGATCGCGAGCGCCGGCTTCTCGGGCGTCAGCCGCAGCCGGACCGGCGCCCCCTCCACCGTGGCGACGAGGCTCAGCGCCCCGCCGTCCGCCCCCGCCTGCGGATCCCACGACAGCGTCCAGTCGTCTAGCCACGCCTCGCCCGCCGCCCCGTCATGTCCCGCGACGCCCAGCGAGCCGCGGCTCAGCCGCTCCTCCCCCGCGGCCTCCGCCCCCGGCCCCGTCCGCGCCGCCTGCGCCACGTGCAGCGCGCTCGGCGTCCAGGGCGAAGCCCCCGCCTCCGCCCGCAGCCCCACGCGCGAGAGCGTCACCTGCACCCCCGCCGGCCGCCCCTGCGCGTCGCGCAGATGCGCCGAGATCGCCCAGCTCTCCATCCGCGCCGCATCGTGCCCGCCGTGATCGGCCGGCAGGCTCAGCACCCACGGCCCCTGCGGCGCCGCGAACCCCCGGTCGCCGAGCGATTCCAGGAACGCCGCGACGTCCACCGCGCCCGCCCCGGCGCGCGCCTCCGCCGCGCGGGCGCCGGATGTCCAGGCGAGCGCGCCGAAGGCGAAGGCCGCCGTCGCGGCGAGCGGAAGAAGGGCCCAGGCCCGGCCTCGGCGTGTCATGGCGCTCCGGTGCGTCGAAAGGCGAGGGCGGGAAGGTAGCACGCGCAATCCCTGCGCACAGCCGGGCGCGCCGCCTGGCGCGAGAAGGCCGACCGTCCGATGCCCGCGCCGCAAGTCGTCGACGGTCCGGGGCCGGCCGAACGCGACGAGGCAGCCGGGGCGCGTGAAGGCGCCGCGGCAGATAGGCGAGCAAGCGGCGGAACCGGGCCGACTCCGGCGACGGTGCGCCCGCCCGGATGATGCCGTCGTCGCCCACTCGTACCAGGTCCAGCGGCTGGCGTCGTTCGGTGACGTGCGGGCAGAAGCCGCAGTGGCGACAGACCTCGCGGTCGCGCGTCAGGCGCACCGCGCGGCTGGTCCGCTCCAGAAGGCGCCCGCCGAGCCGGCGCTCCAGCGCCTTGAGCGCATCGGTCGCGGTCGACCGGGGCAGGCCAAGATCCTTGGCGGCGAGCGTGAAGCTCCGCCGCTCGGCGATACGGACGAAGACCCGCATGGCGTCGAACAGAGCCATTATCCGCGCATCCCGGTTGACGTCGCCGGATCCAGATCGATCATCCGGCCGGGCGGAAGGCCCTGCTTCTCCTCATCGCCCACACGCGGAACCAGACGGAGACCGAAGATGACATCTCCCGCAAACCGAATCTCAATTGTCGCGGGCGCGTTGCGCGGCATCGGCGCCGCGATCAACCTAAGGGGAACGGTCGACACCCTTCGCGGGGCTTCGAGGCTGCGGTGCAATGACAATCGGATCGTCGATCTCTTTTCCAGCGCCGTCGGTCTCCAGCAGCCAAGCTACGGCGTCTGCGCCGCCGCTAGGGCCGGCGTGGAGGCGCTGAACCATCTCCTGTCGAAGGCGCTCCTTGGCCGCTACGTCACGGTGAACGCGGTCTAGCCCGGGCCGACGGCCTCGGTCCGGGACGGCAAGCCGCAGAAGGTCGTCGACCGCCTCGCGAAGCTCGCCCCGCCAGAGCGCCTCGGCCGGCCCCGGGACATCGCCGACGCCGTCGCCTTCCTGCCGGGCCCCGACGGCGGCTGGATGCAGGCGACGACCTGCCGCACAACGCCCTCGGCGAGATCCACGGCAACGTGTCGTTCGGCGACGTCGGGGACAGGGCGTTCAACGGCAAGGGCTTGATCGCGGGCGACCTCGACTTGGCGCAGGCAACGACCTCAACGGGGGCGGCAGGGGCTCGGTCGTGGACGCCCGCATCGTCTCGGGCGAAGGCAACGACGCCGTCGTCGGCGGCGACGGTGAGGACACGGTCGAGGGGGGCGGCGGCGCGGACAGGATCGCGGGCAAGGCTGGAGACGATGTGCTGAGAGGCGGTGCGGGCGCGGACGTCATCGACCGGGGGAGCGGCGACGACGAGCAGACCGGTGGAAGCCTGGCGGACGTGTTCCGCTTCAGACGCCATTCCGGGACGACGTGATCACGGACTGGGTCGACGGTAAGGACAAGCTGGACCTCCGCGCGCCCAACATCGATATCTCATCCTCGCTGCGCGACGTGAAGCCGGCGTGGGAGAACCGTGCGGGGGGCGAGGTGATCATCGACCTCGACGCGCTGGAAGCGGACGGTTGCCTGGAGATCGCGGGCTGGAACGTGAACCTGATGACCTCGGACGACTTCATCTTCTGAGAGCCTGCGACGACGTCTTCCGCCCGGCTGGCGCTTTCTCGTGGTCCTTGGGCAGCCGCTTCCGGGGCGCGGCCATGCAGGCCGGCCTTGAGCTCGCTCTCGGGAGCCTCGGCCCGACGCCGCCGGAGGTCCGTCTCCTCGCGATGCGAAATCTCGAGCGAGCCGATGGGAGAGACGCGTGTCGGCGCAAGTACGCCGAGGCCAGGGCGGGGCGCGGTCAGCGGGCCTGCGAGCTCAGGCTCCAGGCTGTCGCCGGGGGCGCGCGACGTCTTCGATCCGCGCCAGCTCATCGGCGAGGATGTCGTAGACGAGCCGGATCCGCCGGCTGGTCCGCAGTTCGCGGTGGGTGACCAGCCAGACCGGGAACCGCGTCGCGGGGGCGTCGGGAAACAGCTCGACGACGTCCTCCGTCCGCATCGCGATCTCTCGCGCCATGACGCAGACCCCCAGTCCGCGTTTCATCAGTTCCCAGACGACGACGCCGCTCTCGGACATCAGCCTGAAGTCGTTCGCCGTGACGTCCGCGCCGACGCCGCGCAGGAATGCCGAGAAGGGGTCGATGTCTTCGAAGCCGATGAATTCCTCCCGGGCGATGTCCGAAACCGAGGCCGGCGCGCCATGGCGTTCGACCCAGGAGCGGGCCGCGTAGAAACCCGCCTTGCTCTCGCGAACCAGCTTGCCGACGAGTCCGTCCTCTTCAGGCCGGACATGCCGGATCGCGATGTCCGCCTCGCGCCTTTGCAGATCGCTCAACGCATTGCTCGACACGATGGCCAGCGTGATCCGGGGCGCGTCCCGGCGGATGCGCTCGACGATCTCGGGCAGGATGCAGGCGGCGAAGACGTCGCTTGCGGAGATGCTCACGCGGCCCTCGATGGACTGCGAGCGACCGGACGCCGCGATCGTCATCGCGCTCGCCGCTTCGCCCATGGCGCGGACGTGTTCGAGAAGGGTTTCGCCCGTCTCGGTCAGGACCAGCCGCTTGCCGATCCTTTCGAACAGGGTTGCGTCGAGATCGGCCTCCAGGGCGGCGACCTGTCGGGACAGGGTCGGCTGGGTCAGGCCGAGCCGTCTCGCCGCCGCGGAGAGCGATCCCGCCTCCGCGGTCACAAGGAATGCGCGGGCCCGGTTCCAGTCGAGATCTTTCATGCATCCATGCATATAGAACGTGCGCAGAAGCGCAATTTCATTCGTCGGCGCATATGCTAGACGACGCGGCACAGGAGGCTTCCATGTTCCGAACCGTCGACGACGCACGCTTCTGGGATCGCAGCGCCAGAAAGTATGCGGCCAGTTCAATCTCCGACCTCGCAGGCTACGAGCGCACGCTCGACCGCACACGGCAGGTCCTCGGCGCAGACGACGCGGTCTTCGAGTTCGGCTGCGGCACGGGCACGACGGCGCTCAGGCTCGCCCCGTCGGTCGGGCGCATCGTGGCGACGGACATCTCCGGCGCCATGATCGCGATCGCCCGCGAGAAGGCCGATGCCGACGGGTGCGGCAACGCGCGGTTCGAGGTCGGGACCCCGGACGATCCTCGCTGGCCCGAGGGGACGTTCGACGCGGTCCTGGGCTTCAACGTGCTTCACCTGATCGAAGCGCGCGCGGCGGCCTTGGACGGCGTGCATCGGTTGTTGAAGCCAGGCGGCCTATTCATTTCCAAGACGCCTTGCCTGAGGGAGATGAACCCGCTCGTGCGCCTCGCCATTCCCGTCATGCAGGCCGTCGGCAAGGCGCCGTTCGTGGCGTCCTTCGACGCAGGGGAACTGGAGCGCGACGTCGAAGGGGCCGGGTTCGATATCGTCGAGCGGGCTCGCCATGGGTTGCGAGGCAAGGACGTGCGGCCATTCTTCGTGGCGAGAAAGCGCTAGGGACCATCCGCGACCCTAGGGCGAGGCCGGCGCACCCCCCGTCCCGGACGGCGTCGTGGCGCGGCCCCGCCTGGCACCGGGCCTCGTCAGGTCGTCGCTCGATCCCCCTCCGACGCTGAGCAGGCCTCGTCCGTCGCAAGCCTGAGGGACGGAGGCCGGCCGATCGCGATCCGCCTCCCCCGCCGGGCGATCGACGGCCGAGGGCAAGCGGGATCGCGCCTCCCGGCCGAGCGCGTCGCACGCGTCGCACGCGTCGCCCGGAGGGCTTTCTCGAAACAGCGCGCTCCACTACCCATTCGCAGGTCCACGTGAACCGCTCCGGCGGCTCCGTCTCCCGTCGGCCGCTGAGCTGCTCTCCGGCTACAGGGGTGGTTCGCCGTGCTGCAATGCCTGCTCGGCCCTCAGGCGCTGGCGATCGATTCTCCAGATGGGGCCTTGCGCTCCGGAACGTCGCCGAGAAGCGCGCATCCATCCGTGACCAGCGGCCCCGCGGCCTCTCCGTCCGGCGGGGATGCGAACGGATGGGCATCTCGAGGTCGAGCTTCTACGCCGCGCCTGTCGAAATGCTGCGCGACGAGGAGATCGTCGCCGAGATCCGCGCCATCACGGACGCGTTCGAGCGCGAGAACTATCGACGCGTCGGCGCCGAGTTCCGTCACCGGGGCCACGTCGTTAACGCGAGAATGGGCCGTCGCTTGTTGAAGGCGCACGATCTCAACCCTCGGCCCCGGAGGCGCTTCGTCCGGACCACCGATAGCGATCACGACGGCCCGATCTTCCCGCTCGTCGCGCGCGAGTTCGAGGCTCACGGCCCGACCTGGCCCTCCCCCCTGAAGCGGGTCCACTCGTAATGTCGGTTGAGCCGACGAGGAGGATCCATGCCGAGGAAGAAGCGCAAGCCCGAGGAGATCGTCGCCAAGCTGCGGCAGGTGGACGTTGCGGTGGCGCAGGGCGTCGCGCCGGCGGACGCGATCCGGGGGATCGGCGTCAGCGAGGCGACCTGCCGCCGCTGGCGCAACGAGTGCGGCGGTCTGAAGCTCTACCAGTTGAAGCGGCTCAAGGAGCTGCAGCAGGAGAACTCCCGGCTGAGACGGGCGGTCTCGGACCTGACGCTCGACGAGCTGATCCTGCAGGAGAGCTTGCGGGGGGTGAAGGCCGTCTCGGAAACGGTCCGGCGGACCGTTTCAGGCCGAACGATCAGCCCCGCCCGCCGCCGCGAGAAGGTCCGGGAGGCGTGCGCGGAGCTCGGCGTCTCCGAGCGCCGCGCCCGCCGGGTTCTGGGCCAGCCGCGATCCACACAGCGCCGGGTTCCGCGGTGCGCCGAGGACGATAAGCGGCTGACCGCGGACATCGTGTGGCTGGCGACGACCCACGGTCGTTACGGCTATCGGCGGATCACCGCTCTGCTGCGCCGGGCAGGCTGGGCGGTGAACGCCAGGAGGGTCGAACGGATCTGGCTGCGGGAGGGGCTGCAAGCGCGGGGAAGACAAACGAAGAAGGGGCGGCCATGGCTGACCGACGGCTCGTGCATCCGGCTTCGGCCGGAGCGTGCGTACCATGTCTGAGCATGCGACTTCGCGGGGCGCCGAACGCTTGAAGGCCACAAGTTCCGCATGCTGTGCGTGGTCGACGCGTTCACCCGCGAAGCGCTGGCGATCGTGCCGAAGCGCAGGTTGAACGCGTCGGACGTGCTCGAGGTTCTGGCCGAGCCGATGCTGGCGCGGGGGACGCCGTCGCACATCCGATCCGATGACGGCCCGGAGTTCGCCGCCGTCGCGGCGAGGGAATGGCTCGGTCGCCTCGGCGTCGACGCCGCCTTCATCGAGCCGGGCAGCCCATGGGAGAACGGCTATCTCGAGAGCTTCAATTCGACGCACCGGGACGAGCTGCTCGACGGGGAGATCTTCTAATCCCCGAAGGAGGCGCAGATCCTGATCGAAGCCTGGCGGCGGCACGACAAAACCATCCGGCCCCACTCCGCCCTCGGATGGCTGCCGCCAGCCCCCGTCGTCAGCATGGCCCAGGCGGCCGCCTGGCCGCACCAGACAACGTCAATAGCGATCGCAGCCAATGCCAGCGTCCACTAACATTTAAACCGGATCCGCACTTGAGGCTTGGCCAAGGCGTTGTAGTAGCTGTCGCCGACGCTGCCGACCGACGGCTCTATGCCCGCTTCCGCCAGGCGCTCGGTGTAGCGAATGGACGGATACTGCGAGCCCCTGTCCGAGTGGTGAACCAGCCCCGCGCCGGGCCGCCGCTGGTGGACGGTCTGTTCCAGGGCGTCCAGCACCAAGCCTGCATGCGCCGTGGGGCTGACGCGCCAGCCCACGACCTCCCGGGCGAAAGCGTCGATGACGAAGGCGACGTGCACGAAGCTCTGCCAGGCCGCGCCGTATGTGAAATCGCTGACCCACACCATGTTCGGGGCCGGGACCCGGAACCGCCGTTTCACCCGGTCCAGCGGTCTTGGGGCGGCCTTGTCCGGGACCGTGGTCCTGTGCGGCTCCCCCCGGTTCACCCCCTCGAAACCCAGATCCTTCATCGGCCGCGCCACGGTGCATCGGGCGACATCTAAGCCCTCGCGGCGCATCTGGCTCCAGACCTTGCGCACGCCGTAGACGCCGAGGTTTGCGTCGAAGACACGCCGGATCTCTGGGCGCAGGACTTCGTCCCGCCGCGCGCTAGCCGAACGGCGCGACGGCTCCGTACGTTTGCCGAGGCGATCATAGTAGCTGGAAGGGGCGATCTGCAGGACTCGGCAGATCGGCTGGACCCCATGCTCCGCCCGGTGATCGTCGATGAAGGCGATGATGTCTTCGACCGGCGGTCGAGCTCCGCCTAGGCGAAATACGCTGACGCCTTGCGAAGGATCCCGTTGGCCCGGCGCAGCTCCCGGTTCTCCCGCTCCAGCGCCTTTATCCTCTTGGCGATCTTGGCGGGAACGCCCGCCCGGCGGCCGCCGTCGATCTCCGCCCGCTTCACCCATTCGTTCAGCGTCTGCGCCGCGCAGCCGATCTTCGGTGCAATCGACACGATCGCGGCCCAGCGGGAGCCGCCCTCCGCTTCGCTTTCCAGCACCAAGCGAACCGCGCGCTCGCGGACCTCAGGGGCGAACTTGTTCGTCGTCTTGCTCATGAGCCTCAATCCTACTCAGGAGGTGGAGCCTCCGACAGACCCGGCGCGGTTCAATCCCAAGCATGATCAGCTCCCTGTGCGATTCCTCATCATGCTGATGAACCGTCGCGGCGTGATCAAGAAAATTGAATTCATGTGGGTCGACCTCATCGTGGAGCTCAGCCGGCTGCCCAGTGTCTTAGGCGCAGCGAGTGCGGCGGGCTGACGAGTGATGTGACAGCTTCTCGGCTGCGGATACGAGGTCCATGCTTCGGGGCCATTCCGGCTGAGACGCTACCGTGTCTGGGCGAAAACCTCGCCGGTTCTTGCCCACTGTTTTCGCCCACCTGTCGTCAGCCACCATCGATGCACCGTCACGATGGAGAGCGGACCCATGCGAATTTCGGACAGCGGCGCGAGCCTGGGCGGCGGAGGTCTGGCGGTCTCGCCGGCCGACGCGGCTCGATTGGCTGGCGTCGGGCGCACGAAGATCTACGAAGCGATCGGCAGCGGCGAGCTTCCGAGCATCAAGTTCGGCAAGCGCCGGCTGGTGCGCGTGGCGGCGATCGAGGCGTGGCTCGCCGCGATGGAAGCCCGGACGGGCGCGGCCTGATGGACGGCGGCGCGCCCTTTGCCGGCGGCTTCACGCTTCCGGAGTGTCTTGCCTTCCTCGCGCCGGAGCGGCGGTGGGTCGGTTGGCGCTGGGAAACGCGCAAGGGCAGGGCGACCAAGCCGCCCCATCGGGTCGGGGACGGTCGCGATGGCGGTTACGCGAAGAACGATGATCCTTCGACCTGGGCCACCCTCGACGAGGCGCTGGCCGCGCTCGATGCCGGCGGCCTCGATGGGATCGGCCTTCAGCTGCTCGACCTGAAGGGTTTGGCGGCGATCGACCTCGACGATGTGCGTGATGCCGAGACGGGCGCTCTGCTGCCCTGGGCCGCGCGCCTCGCCGAAACGCCGGGAGCCTATGTCGAGAGCACGCCGAGCCGGGAAGGGCTGCGGGTCATCGGCCGGGTGCGGGACGACCGCCCGCCGATCCATCGCAGGCAGCCCCATCCGGAAGGCGGCTCGTTCGAGATCTACGCGAACACGGAAACCGGACGCTACATCACCGTCACCGGGGAGGCGCTGAAGGACGCCCCGGCGGAACTGGCGTCCATCGACGATGCGATCGCCTCGCTCGAGGCGACACAGAGCAGCTCCGAGGAAGGAGACGATGACGTCGTCCGAGGCGATGCCGAGGGCGAAGCGAACCACGGGCAGGACTCCTTCGAAAGCCAGGTCGAGGCCGCGCTCGCGTCCCTGTCCCCGGCGCTGAAGCGCCTGCTCGCGTATGTCCGCAGCGGCGACCGCTCCGCAGACTTCCAGGCGATCGTGAATGCGCTTCGCAAGCGGTTTCCGCGCGACGTGGCCTCGGAGATCGTGCGCCGGCATCCGGACGGACCGGCCCGCAAGTTCCATGATCGACTGGACGCCGAGTTCCAGCGTTCCTGGGGGAAGGCGGCAGGCCGGACCTCAACGACGAACGATGGAGACAAGACGCCGGACACGGGGGGCGAGGCGACGGAAGACAGTGTCGCGCTGCTCCTGGTCGACCGAGAGGGCGAAGACCTTCGGTTCGACCATGACGCCGGGGCCTGGTTCCGTTGGCAGGGCGATCATTGGGCGAGGGACGTCACCCGCGCCACCGCGGACCATGTGCGCGCCCTGGCCCGCGAGGTCAGCGAGGGTCTCGATGCCAGGGCTCGCGTGGCGGCCCGCAAGTCGAGCTTCGCTCAGGGGGCCGAGAAGCTGGCCAGCGTCGACCGCCGGGTCGCGGTCCGCCAGGACGATTGGAACCCGGACCCGATGCGGCTGGGCGTGCCCGGCGGCGAGGTGGACCTCGCCACCGGCGAGCTGACTCGCCCGGACCGTGCGAGCCTTGTCACGCGGCAGGCTTGCGTCGCGCCCGCCGAAATCGCGAACTGCCCGGCCTGGCTGGAGTTCCTGCACGAGGCGACGGGCGGCGACGAGAAGTTGATCGGCTACCTGAAGCGCATCTTCGGCTACGCGTTGACCGGCGATACGCGCGAGCACGTGCTCGTCTTCATCTATGGCCCCGGCGGAAACGGGAAGTCCGTCTTCCTCAACGCGCTCCACGGTATCCTCGGCGACTACGCGGTCACCGCCCCGATGGACGCCTTCACGGCGTCGAACACCGACCGTCACGCCACGGAACTGGCGATGATGAACGGCGCGCGCCTGGTGACCGCGTCCGAGACCGAGAGCGGTCGAGGCTGGGCCGAGGCGCGCATCAAGCAGTTGACGGGCGGGGATCCAATCTCGACCCGGTTCATGCGGCAGGACTTCTTCACCGTCCAGCCGCAGTTCAAGCTGGTCATCGTCGGCAACCACAAGCCGGTTCTGCGGAATGTCGACAAGGCCGCCCGCCGTCGCTTCCAGATCGTCCCCTTCACGCGAAAGCCCGCGTGGCCGGACCGGACGCTGGGCGAGCGGCTGCGCGACGAATGGCCGGGAATCCTGCGATGGGCGATCGACGGCTGCATCGAGTGGCAGGCGCGCGGGCTGCGCCCGCCTGCGGCGGTGCTGAAGGAAACGGACGCTTACTTCGGGACGCAGGACCTGATCGGCCAATGGCTGGACGATTGCTGCCTGGTCGATCCCGGGAACGCCGCGCGCTTCGAGCCGGCTGCGGACCTCTTCGCGTCCTGGACCGAATGGTGCGTGGCCAACGGTGAAAAGCCCGGCGCGCTGAAGGTGTTCGGCGACCAGTTGGAACAGCGGGGATACCTCGGCACGCGGAGGAAGGTCGGGGGCAAGCAGGCCCGCGGGCGGATCGGCCTGACGCCGCTGAAAGAGGCGGCTCCGCACTGGGGTGATGAGCGATGACGGAACGGGTGACAGATCAGACCCCCGTGACGTGTCACCCTCACATGAGGCGAAATCAATGGCTTGCACCTCGGGTGACACGTGGTGACGCTTTTTTAGGGGATATCGAGCCTACGCGCGCGCGCCTCAAGAGAGATATGCGAAAACCCGTCACCACGTGTCACCCGTCACCCCGCGTCGCCGTGAGCGGCGTCGATGGCAATCGATCGACCAGCCGGTTCGCCAGGGGATTTCGAGAAAATCCGAGGGGCAGATCATGGGCGGGTTAGGGTCCGGGCGACGCTCCGGCTGGGGACGCACGCCGCTGGAGCACCGCCGCCGCATCGAGATCGGCCGACTGCATCGCGCCGGTTGTCTGCGCGAGGCGTGGACGCCTTCCTGGACCTGGTCGAGCGAGGGCGAAGAGATCGCGCGCATCAACTTGGTCGCCGCGCCTGGCGGGCTGCGCCTGATCTACAGCGTGAGATTGGCGGGACGCGACTGGGAGGACGTCGACGAGTTCGTGCCGGTCGAGCGGACGCCCTGCCGGTTCGGCGGCGACCGTCCCTGGTTCCGCTGTCCCGGCGTCGTGAACGGCGCGCCCTGCGGTCGGCGGGTGGCGATGCTCTACGCGGTTGGCAAGTGGTTCCTGTGCCGGCATTGCGCCCGCTCGCCCTACGCCAGCCAGCGCGAGGATGCCATGGACCGGGCTCTGCGCCGCGCGAACAAGTTGCGCCGGCGGCTCGGCGGCGAGCCGGGCCTGGGCGCGGCGATTCCGCGCCGGCCCAAAGGCATGTGGCGGCGGACCTATGATCGGACCGTCGACGAGATCCATAACCTGGAGGATGCGGCTGATCGCGCCTTCTTCCACAAGGCCGAGGCCCTCCTCGCGATCATCGATGGCAAGCGACAGCCGAAAAGGGGACGACCATGAGCGATGCAGGTTCCTTCGCCGTGACCCGGTTCAACGCTATCCGTCATGGCGTCCTGACGCGAGACGCCCTCCTGCCGTGGGAGGACCCTTCCGAGTTCGAGGCGTTGCTGCAGGCGCTGGTGGAAGAGCACCGGCCGTCCGGCCCGACCGAGGAGCACCTAACCGAGGAGATCGCGGGCGTGATCTGGCGCAAGCGCCGCTTGCGAATGGCCGAGCGAGCGGCGCACCAGAGAGGGCTGCAGGAGGGGGCGAAGACTTGGAAAGACCTGTCGGGCGCGGCGACGACCCACCGTCGGGCGAGCGTGCACAAAGAGCCGACCGGCCCTGCGCTCGAGGCGGACCCAAGCCTCGACGCCGCGGATCTAGGGGCGCTGGAGGCGTTCGCCGCGTCGGTCCACAAGGGATGCGCGGCAATGTCAGGGCCGGGCGAGGCGGCGCTGGAGGCGTTCCTGGACGACCTGCCGCCGATCCTCCAGGACCTCGCGGCGGATTTCCTTCGTGCGACGGGCGTGAACCCGGAAGAGGACGACTTGGCCGATCTGGCCGACGGCGACGAACTCGGGGCCTGTTTCATCGAGCGCATCGAGGACTTCGTCGCCCGCCGCCGCCTCGCGATCGAGGCCCGCCCTTTGATCAGGATGCAGGCCATCGGAGAATCCCTCGATGCGGATCGCCTCGACAAGCTGGCGAGGTACGAGTCGCATCTGGACCGCAAGCTGGAGCGGATGCTGTCCATGTTGCTGCGGTTGAAGGAGCGTCGGTCTGGAGGCGGCGAGCGCTGATCCGTTTCGCAAATGCCCTCGCAAAGCTGATGCCGACGCACGGGCCTTGCACGTGATGTGGGAGCGAATGTGGGAACGGTCCGCCCTTCTAGGCGTTATATCTCTGATCTACAATGTAATATATTAAGAAAGTGGCGGAGAGGGTGGGATTCGAACCCACGGTAGAGTTGCCCCTACAACGGTTTTCGAGACCGCCCCGATCGACCACTCCGGCACCTCTCCGCACGTCCGTGGTCAGGACGGGCGGACGTGTAGCCGCGACCCGGAGCGGTTGCAAGAGGGGGCGCGCGGGGAATTTTCGATGACGTCGCGCTCGGGGGGCGAGCGGCTGGGGGCCGGCGAAGGTTCGACCCTTGAGACGCGGACGGCGGTCGCCGGCTTCGCGGTCCGGCGGTCGGCACGCTTCACGACGAGCGGCCGGCCCTATCATTGCCGGCGTCGTCATCCCACATCTTCGCTCGCGGTCGACCGCGCATGCCGCTCGCGGCCTCCGGCGCGCCCGCCGGAGCCGGCGCCGCGGCCCCGCCCGCGATTCCCCCTTGTCTGCTTGACATAGCCGGGGCGCGGCGGCATAAGCCCGGCTCCGGTCGCGGCGGGTCCTTCCTGCCGCGTGATTTTCTGGCGCGACCGGCGCCGCACGCCCCCGCAGAGGGGCGCGCCGTCCGAGGCGGAGCGGACGGGCAGGGCGAAGGCCCCGCCGCAAACGCTCCCGAAAGTCCGCGAAAGCGGCGCCGCAGGACGCGGAAGGATGAAGGAAGACGCGATGTTCGCTGTCATCAAGACGGGCGGCAAGCAGTACAAGGTCGCCGCCGGCGACGAGCTCCAGGTCGAGCTGCTGGCCGCCGAGGCCGGCGAGACCGTGCAGTTCAACGAGGTCCTGATGCTGGGCGGCGAGGGCGAGCCCTCGATCGGCTCGCCGTTCGTGACCGGCGCCGCGGTGCAGGCCGAGGTCGTCGAGTTCACCAAGGGCCCCAAGGTGATCTCGTTCAAGCGCCGCCGCCGCAAGCACTCCTCGGCGCGCCGCAAGGGTCACCGCCAGAAGTACGTCCTGGTGAAGATCACCGAGATCCTCGCCTCGGGCGGCGACGCGACCGGCGTCAAGGCCGCCGTCGGCGCCGCCTCGGCCCCCGCGGCCGTCGCGGCCGAGTAACCGTCAGCGCAAGGAGACATAAGTCATGGCTCATAAAAAGGCAGGCGGCTCCTCCCGCAACGGCCGCGACTCCGCAGGCCGTCGCCTGGGCGTCAAGAAATACGGCGGCGAGGCCGTGATCCCCGGCAACATCCTGATCCGTCAGCGCGGCACCAAGTGGTGGCCGGGCGAGAACGTCGGGATGGGCAAGGACCACACCCTGTTCGCCACCGTCGAGGGCGCCGTGAAGTTCACCAAGGGCTTCCGCGGCCGGACCTTCGTGTCCGTGATCCCGCTCCCGGAGGCCGCGGAGTAATCCCGCACCCCGCCCGGGACGATCATCGGGAGGGCCGGCGGGAACACCCCGCCGGCCCTCCGGCATTTCAGGCGCGCCCCCGCGCCGCCATCGACGATTTCGTCGCCGGAACGAGGCGCCCGGCAGAGGCGCGACGGCATGGGAAGGAGTCCCCCGGGAGGGAGTAGGAAAAGATGTTGGACGGGCTGACGATCGCGCCCCTGATCGAAGCGGACCGGATGGTCCTGAGGCCGCCGCGCCCGCGCGACGCCGGACTGATCGCGCTCTACCTGTCCGACGCCCGCGCCGCGAAGTCGCTGGCGCTGATCCCGCATCCCTATCCCCCCGGCGCCGCCGAGCAGATGATCGAGCGGGCGCTGGCCGGCAAGCGCTCGGGCCCCCTCTACGTGATGGACGCCACGCCCTCGGACGGACCCGAGATGGTCGGGCTGGTGTTCCTCAACAAGGAGAAGGAGGACGGCGTCTTCCAGGTCTCCTACGTGGTGGGTCCGGCCTTCCGCAACACCGGCTACGCGATCGAGGCCCTGGGCGCGGTGCGCGACCACCTGTTCGCCGCCGGCGCCAAGGCGCTGACCGCGAAGGTCTACCAGGACAACGACGTCTCGGCCCACGTGCTGACGCGCGCCGGCTTCGACTACCTCGGCGAGGGCGAGGCGTATTCCGCCGCGCGCGACGCCGTCGCGCCGACCTGGCGCTACAGGCTGGAGCGGGACCGGTGGCTTACACGGAGCTCCTGACCCCGCGTCTGCGCCTGCGCCTTCCCGCGCCCGGCGACGCCGGGCGGCTGGCGGAGCTGTCGACCGATCCCCAGGTGGCGCGGATGACCACGCGCATCCCCTATCCCAACAGCGCCGAGGCGGTTCGCGAGGCGCTGGTCGCCATGGCGATGGCGGGCGAGGTGGTGCGGGTGATCGACGACGGGCGCGCGCAGGGGCTGGTCTCGATCTCGGCCGACGGCGCGCTGGGCTACTGGCTGGGGCGCGAGGCGCGCGGCCGAGGCTATGCGCAGGAGGCGGCGCGGGCGATGATCGCCCATGCCTTCGGCCCCCTGCGCCGCACGCGGATCGAGGCGCGGGTCTACGCCGACAACGCGCCCTCGCTGCGGGTGCTGTGCAAGCTGGGCTTCCGGTGGGCGGGCTCGGACCGCAGCTTCTCGCTGGGGCGCGGGGCGGCGGCGGACGGGCACGTGATGACGCTGACCCGCGACGCCTGGGCGGCCGGGCAGGGCTTCGCCCTCGCCACGCCCCGGCTGGTGATCGCGCCGCTGGCGGCGGAGGACGCGGCCGAGCTCGCCGCGCTGACCGACCCGGAGACGGCGCGGATGACCGAGAGCGTGCACCACCCGATGACCGAGGCCGAGGCCGCCGCCCGCATCGCCGGCCGGCGCTTCCGCAGCCGCCCCGGCTTCTGCGTGGGCGTGCGCCACGACGGCCGGCTGGTCGGCGAGCTGGGCCTCGCGCCGATCCCCCGCGACGGCGGCGCGCCCGACGTCTCGATGTGGTTCGGCCCCGACTGGCGGCGACGCGGCTTCGCCTCGGAGGCGATGGCGGCGTTTCTGCCCCACGTGATGGATCGCTTCGGCCTGCAGATGCTGCGGGCGGAGGCGTTCGAGGACAACACAGGCTCTCTGACCGTGCTCGCGCGCTTCGGCTTCGCGACGGACGGCAGCGGGCTCGGCACGGCGCCGGGGCGCGCCGAGATCGCGATGCTCAAGCGCCTGTCGCTGACGCGCGCGGCGCTCGACGCGGCCCTGGCGGCCTGCCCGGAAAGGAACGCGGCATGAAATTCCTCGACCTCGCCAAGGTCTACATCCGCTCGGGCGCCGGCGGGAACGGGTGCCTCTCGTTCCGGCGGGAGAAGTTCGTCGAATACGGCGGCCCCGACGGCGGCGACGGCGGCAAGGGCGGCGACGTCTGGGCCGAGGCCGTGGACGGGCTGAACACCCTGATCGACTTCCGCTACCAGCAGCACTTCTTCGCCAAGAACGGGCGGCCGGGCGCGGGCAAGCAGCGCACCGGCGCGGACGGCGACGACATCGTGCTGCGCGTGCCCGCGGGGACCGAGATCCTCGACGAGGACGAGGAGACGGTGCTCGCCGACCTCACCAACGTCGGCGACCGGGTGCTGCTGGCGCGCGGCGGCAACGGCGGCTGGGGCAACCTGCACTTCAAGACGCCCACCAACCGCGCGCCCCGTCGCGCCAACCCCGGCCAGCCGGCGGTGGAGCGCACGCTGTGGCTGCGCCTGAAGCTGATCGCGGACGTGGGCCTCGCCGGCCTGCCCAACGCGGGCAAGTCGACGTTCCTCTCGGCGGTGTCGAACGCGCGTCCGAAGGTGGCGGACTATCCGTTCACCACCCTGCACCCCAACCTCGGCGTCGCCGCGGTGGACGGGGCGGAGATGGTGGTCGCCGACATCCCCGGCCTGATCGAGGGCGCCCACGAGGGCCGGGGCCTGGGCGATCAGTTCCTGGGCCATGTCGAGCGCTGCGCGGTGCTGCTGCACCTGATCGACGGCACGGCCGAGGACGTGGTCCACGACTGGCACGTGATCCGCGAGGAGCTGCGCCTCTACGGCGGCTCGCTGGCCGACAAGCCGGTGGTGACGGGCCTCAACAAGGTCGACGCCCTGACCGAGGAGGAGGTGGCCGAGAAGCTCGCGGCCCTCGCCGAGGCGGGCGCGGGCAAGGTCCTGCCGATGTCCGGCGTCTCGGGCCACAACGTCACCGAGGCCCTGCGCCTGCTGCGCCGCGAGGTGATGACCAAGCGCCGCGCCGAGGCCGATCAGAAGGCGATCGAGGAGGGCCAGGCGGAGGAGACCGAGACGTGGCGTCCCTGAGCGCAGACGACGGCGCCCTCTCCCGCGCCGCCGAGCAAGGCGCCGCGTCGGCCGTCGCGCCCGGGGCCGGCGCCTCGTCCGCGGCGCTCGGCCAGTGTTCGCGCCTGGTGGTGAAGATCGGCTCGGCGCTGCTGGTCGACGCGGCCACCGGCAAGCTGCGGCGCGAGTGGCTGAAGGGCGTCGCCGCCGACCTCGCGGCGATCCGCGCGCGGGGGGCGGAGGTGATGGTCGTCTCCTCCGGCTCCATCGCGCTGGGCCGCCGGGTGCTGGGCTTCCGCCGCGGCGCGCTGGCGCTGGAGCAGGCGCAGGCCGCCGCCGCCGTCGGCCAGATCCGCCTCGCGCAGGCCTATGCCGAGGTGCTCGAGCCCCACGGCCTGACCGCGGCCCAGGTGCTGCTGACCCTCGACGACACCCGCGAGCGGCGGCGCTATCTCAACGGCCGCGCCACCCTGCGCCAGCTCCTGGGCCTGGGCGTGATCCCGGTGGTGAACGAGAACGACACCGTCGCCACCGACGAGATCAAGTTCGGCGACAACGACCGGCTCGCCGCCCGCGTGGCGCTGATGGCGGGCGCGGACCTGCTGGCGCTGCTCTCGGACGTCGACGGGCTCTACACCGCCGATCCGCGCCGCGACCCGGAGGCGACCCGCTTCGACGTGGTCGACCGCATCAACCCCTCGATCGAGGCGATGGGCGCGGGCGTGGGCTCCGACGCCGGCTCGGGCGGCATGCGCACCAAGCTGCTGGCGGCCAAGACCGCCACGCGCGGCGGCTGCGCGATGATCATCTGCAAGGGCGAAGTGGACCGCCCCCTGACCGCGCTGGCCGAGGGCGCGCCCGCCACGCTGTTCCGCGCCGAGGTCTCGCCGCTGAACGCGCGCAAGCAGTGGATCGCGGGCATGAAGCCTATGGGCCGGCTGGTGGTCGACGCCGGCGCCGCGCGCGCGCTGCTGCGCGGCAAGTCCCTGCTGCCCGCCGGCCTTCGCGCCGTCGAGGGCGGGTTCGAGCGGGGCGACCCCGTGGCCATCGTCACCGAGGCCGGCGTCTCGGTCGGCGCCGCGCTCGCGGGCTACGGCGACGCCGAGGCGCGCGCCGTGGCGGGCCTGCACTCGCGAGAGGTTGAAGGCGCGCTGGGTCACCCCGGCCGGGTCGAGGTGGCGCACAGCGACAACATCGTCATATGGGAAGCGGGGGCCGCACGGGCCGCCCCGGCCGAAACGGAGGAGACCGAGTGATGGACGGATCGATCGCAAGCGACGCGAAGACCCTCGACGTCCCGGCGGTCATGGCCGAGATCGGGCGCCGCGCCAAGGCCGCCGCCGCCGAGCTCGCCTACGCCCCCGCCTCGGCCCGCGACGCCGCCCTGCGCGCCGCCGCCGACGCGATCGAGGCGCGCGAGGCCGAGATCCTGGCCGCCAACGCCAAGGACATGGCCTTCGGGCGCGAGAAGGGCCTGACCGACGCGATGATGGACCGCCTGCTGCTGACGGCACCGCGTGTGGCGGCGATGGCCCAGGGCCTGCGCGAAGTGGCGGCCCAGGAGGATCCCGTCGGCCGCGTGCTGGAAGAGTGGACCCGCCCCAACGGCCTGCGCTTCCGCAAGGTGGCGACGCCGCTGGGCGTGATCGGCGTGATCTACGAGAGCCGCCCCAACGTGACCGCCGACGCGGGCGGGCTATGCCTGAAGTCCGGCAACGCCGCGATCCTGCGCGGCGGCTCGGAGAGCTTCCACTCCGCCGGCGCGATCCACGCCTGCCTGCAGGACGGGCTGCGGGCAGCAGACCTGCCCGCCGACGCGATCCAGCGGGTGCCCACCCGCGACCGCGCCGCGGTGGGCGAGATGCTGACCATGCAGGGCGCGATCGACGTGATCATCCCGCGCGGCGGCAAGGGCCTGGTGGGCCGGGTTCAGGCCGAGGCCCGCGTGCCGGTCTTCGCCCATCTCGAGGGCATCTGCCACGTCTACGCCGACGCCGCCGCCGACCCCGAGAAGGCGCGCAAGGTCATCCTCAATGCCAAGACCCGGCGCACCGGCATCTGCGGCGCGGCCGAGTGCCTGCTGATGCACCGCGACTACGCGGCCGGGCAGGGCGCGGCGACCATCGCCATGCTGCTCGACGCCGGCGTCGAGGTGCGCGGCGACGCGGCCGTTCAGGCGATTGACCCCCGCGTGGTCCCCGCGACCGACGCCGACTGGGGCTGCGAGTTCCTCGACATGATCCTCGCCGCCAGGGTGGTGGACGACGTCGACGCCGCCATTGCCCACATCCAGCGCTACGGCTCCCAGCACACGGAGGCGGTGCTGACCGAGGACGACGCGGTGGCGGAGCGGTTCTTCGCCCGCCTCGACAGCGCGATCCTGCTGCGCAACGCCTCGACCCAGTTCGCCGACGGCGGCGAGTTCGGCTTCGGCGCCGAGATCGGCATCGCCACCGGAAAGATGCACGCCCGCGGGCCGGTCGGGGCCAAGCAGTTGACCTCGTTCAAGTACCTGGTCGAGGGCGACGGCACGACCCGGCCGTAAGGCCGGGACGGGTCGGCGGCCGCTCCGGCGACGCGCGCGCCGGGGCGCCGCCGGGGCCGCCCCGCCCGGCGACGATCACAGCGCCTCGCAGAGCGGCGGTCGCGGATCGCCCACCGCCCGCGGCGACATGAGCAGGCTGCAGGCGTCGTATCCGACCGCCTCGAAACGCGCCGCGATCGACGACAGGACCTCGGGCGCGAGCCGATCCTCGCGGGCCAGGATCCAGCCGTAGTCGCGGGAGGGATGCCCGATCGCCGCCCAGCGGTAATCCGGGTCGAGCGCGATGACGATGTAGTCCCCCGACAAGGGCCAGAGCCAGGTCCCCAGCAAGCTCACGAAAGTGACCTCGAGCGCGCCCACGTCCGAAGGTCCGGTGAATCTCGCCCGTCCCTCCGCCGTGCTGCGGGCGCCGTCCGCCTCGAGGCAGCTGTTGACGACTTCGATCCCGTCGACGTCCGGGGCCGGCGAATAGGTCGCCGTCGTGCCGGCCGCGCAGTCCGACTGGAACCAGTTCGGGATCACCGCGATCTCGTGCCAGAGCCCGAGATATCGCTCCAGGTCGAACCCAGCCACGGGCGTCACCTCCGCGGGCTCCTGCGCGACCGCCGGGCCGGCCAGGCTCGCGGCGGCGAGCGCGACGGCGACGGCGAGGCGAGCGGGAAGAAGATCGACGGCGCGCATGGACGTCTCCTCGGACAGGGTGCGGGTGGGTGGAAGATAGGGCGGCCGCGGCGTCCGGCACGGTCCCGAGCCCCCGCGGACGGCGCGAAGGCCAGGCGGTCCGGTCGGGCCCGTCGCCCCGGGCGCTCAGGCGTCCGGCGCCAGCCCCCGCAGGAACAGGTCCTCGAGGAAGCGCGCGGCGTCGTCGATGTGGCCGTCGCCCTCCACGCCCAGCACGATGCGCACCTGCACGTCGAAATCGGCGTAGTGCTGGGTCGTCGACCAGATCGCGAAGATCAGGTGATGGGGGTCCACGCGGCGGATCTTTCCGGCGCGGATCCAGGCGCGGATCACCTCGGCCTTCTCCTCGACCAGCGCCTTCAGGCGGCCGTGCAGATAGGCCTCGATCCGCGGCGCCCCCGACATCACCTCCGAGGCGAACAGCCGGCTCTCGCGCGGACGCTCGCGGGCCATGTCGAGCTTGCGGCGAAGGTAGGCGCGGATCTCGCGCATCGGGTCGCCGTCGGCCGACAGCGCCTCCAGCGGCTCCAGCCACTCGTCCAGCAGCCCCTCCATCAGGGCCGCGTGGATGTCCTCCTTGCGGCGGAAATAGTAGAGCAGGTTGGGCTTCGACATGCCCGCCCCCTCGGCGATCTGGTCGAGCGTCGCGCCCTTGAACCCGTGCTGGGAGAAGGCCTCCAGCGCGCTGTCGAGGATCTTGCCCTCGTTCTGCTGCTGGATGCGGGTGCGCCGCTTGGTGCGCGCGGCGCGGGGCGGCTCGGTGCTGGTCACGCGCCCGCCCGCCGGCGTCGCGCCGGACCAGGGGCGGGGGTGCGCGCTGCTGTCGCCGTCATGGGCCGCTCGCCTCCCGGGTTTTCCTGTTGACGGTCGGGGCCGTCCTGCTAGCGTGAACTTTGACCAGACGGTTAACTCGCCGCAAGAGCTTTCGCCGGTCCGGGGGCGGCCCCGGCGAAGGCCGGAGGACCTCCCCGATGCCCGCAGGCGCGACGCCAGACGCCACGCGCACCCGTCCTGAGGCTCCGCGACCCGGCTCCCGCCGGTCGTTCGGCGCAGCGCCGCCCCTCCGCCCGCATCTCTCCCTCCGCCGCGCCCGGCGCGGCCAAGACAGGCTGTATCGCACCCATGGCTGACCTCGGCTCCAACCTCCAGATCAACTCCGACCGCCTGTGGGACTCGATCCACGAGCTCGCCAAGATCGGGCCGGGCGTGCGGGGCGGCAACAACCGCCAAACGCTGACCGACGCCGACGCCGAGGGCCGCCGCCTGTTCCAGTCCTGGTGCGAGGACGCGGGCATGACCATGGGCGTGGACAAGATGGGCAACATGTTCGCCCGGCTGGAGGGGGAGGACCCCTCCCTGCCGCCGGTCTACATGGGCTCGCATCTCGACACCCAGCCCACCGGCGGGCGCTACGACGGCATCCTGGGCGTGCTCGGCGGACTCGAGGTGGTGCGCACCCTGCGCGACCTGAACGTGAAGACGAAGCACCCCATCGTGGTGGTCAACTGGACCAACGAGGAGGGCACCCGCTTCGCCCCCGCCATGCTCGCCTCGGGCGTCTACGCCGGCGTGCACGAGATGGACTGGGCCTATGAGCGCACCGACGCCGAGGGCAAGTCCTTCGGCGCCGAGCTGGAGCGCATCGGCTGGAAGGGCGAGGAGGAGGTCGGCGGCCGCCCGATGAAGGCGATGTTCGAGCTGCACATCGAGCAGGGTCCGATCCTGGAGGCCGAGGGCAAGGACATCGGCGTCGTCACCCACGGCCAGGGCCTGTGGTGGCTGCAGATCACCCTGACCGGCAAGGACGCGCACACCGGCTCGACCCCCATGGCGATGCGGGTGAACGCGGGCCTGGGCATGGCGCGCATCACCGAGCTGGTGCACACCATCGCCATGGACGCCCAGCCCGGCGCCGTGGGCGCCATCGGCCATGTCGAGGTCTACCCCAACTCGCGCAACGTGATCCCGGGCAAGACCGTCTTCACGGTCGACTTCCGCTCCCCCGACCAGGCGAAGCTCGACGGGATGCGCGCGCGGCTGGAGGCGGAGGCCCCCAAGATCGCAGCCGACCTCGGGCTCGGCATCGAGATCGAGGTCGCCGGCCACTTCGACCCGGTCACCTTCGACGAGGGCTGCGTGACCGCGGTGCGCAAGGCGGCCGAGTCGCTGGGCTACTCCCACATGAACATCATCTCCGGCGCCGGCCACGACGCCTGCTGGATCAACAAGGTGGCCCCCACCTCGATGATCATGTGCCCCTGCGTGGACGGCCTGAGCCACAACGAGGACGAGGAGATCACCCAGGAGTGGGCGGCGAAGGGCACGAACGTGCTGCTGCGCGCGGTGCTGGAGACGGCGGAGATCGTGGGGTGAGGATTGTTCATAAGCCATCGGGACGCGAAGCGGCGCGTCGAAAGGGAAAGTTCGCTTGTTTCCCTCCGGGTTCGAATGAAGTCGTTGACGTGCGCGAATTCGATCTGATCGAAGATGCTGCGGTGTTCTTGCTGATGAACCCTGGCTGGAAAGTCTGGGTTAAAGCAAACTCCGCTGAGCAAGATGGGCAAGTCAGTGGGGACCTGATCATCGACGGCGCGTTTGATCGCGATGACCTCAAACGGCGCGGAGTCATCTGACCAATAACCGCGCCGAGAAAACTCATCAGCAGGGATGCACCAATGACCAAAGTCATCAAGGGCGGCACGATCGTCACCGCCGACCGCACGTACGAGGCCGACGTCCTGATCGACGGGGAGACGATCCTCGAGATCGGCGCGAACCTGAAGGGCGACGAGACCATCGACGCCGAGGGCGCCTACGTCATGCCCGGCGGCATCGACCCGCATACGCACCTGGAAATGCCCTTCATGGGCACGACAGCCGCCGAAACGTTCGAATCCGGCACCTTCGCCGCCGCCGCGGGCGGGACCACGATGCTGGTCGACTTCTGCCTGCCGGGCGAGGACGGATCCATCAGGAACGCGATCCTCGAGTGGGACCGCAAGTCGAAGGACCAGATCTCGGTCGACATCTCGTACCACATGGCCATCACCGGCTGGAACGAGACGATCTTCGAGGAGATGAAGTGGGCCGTCGACCGCGGCATCAACACGTTCAAGCACTTCATGGCCTACAAGGGCGCGCTGATGGTGCAGGACGACGAGATGTTCGCCTCGTTCAAGCGCTGCGCCGAGCTGGGCGCGATGCCGCTGGTCCATGCCGAGAACGGCGACATCGTCGCCGAGCTGCAGGCGAAGTACATGGCCGACGGGGTGACGGGCCCCGAGGGCCACGCCTACTCGCGCCCGCCCGAGGTGGAGGGCGAGGCCGCCAACCGCGCGATCATGATCGCGGATGCGGCGGGCGTGCCGCTCTACATCGTCCACGTCTCCTGCGAGCAGGCGCACGAGGCGATCCGCCGGGCCCGCCAGAAGGGCATGCGCGTCTACGGCGAGCCGCTGATCCAGCACCTGACGCTCGACGAGAGCGAGTATTTCGACAAGGACTGGGACTACGCCGCCCGCCGCGTGATGTCCCCGCCGTTCCGCAACAAGGAGCATCAGAACGGCCTGTGGAACGGCCTCTCGGCCGGCTCCCTGCAGGTGGTGGCGACCGACCACTGCGCCTTCTCGACCGAGCAGAAGCGGTTCGGCCTGGGCGACTTCACCAAGATCCCCAACGGGACCGGCGGCATCGAGGACCGGCTCTCGGTCCTGTGGACCCATGGCGTCGAGACCGGCCGGCTGACGCCGGAAGAGTTCGTCGCCGTGACCTCGACCAACATCGCCAAGATCCTCAACGTCTATCCCCGCAAGGGCGCGATCCTGCCCGGGGCGGATGCGGACATCGTGGTGTGGGACCCGAAGGCCACCAAGACCATCTCGGCCGCCACCCAGAAATCCATCATCGACTACAACGTCTTCGAGGGGTTCGAGGTGACGGGCCTGCCGCGCTACACGCTGTCCCGCGGGGACGTCGTCTGGGCCGCCGGCCAGAACTCCCAGCCCCAGCCCGGCCGGGGCAAGTTCATCCCGCGCCCGGCCTTCCCGGCGCCGAACAAGGCGCTGTCGACCTGGAAGGCCCTGACCGCGCCGCGGGCGATCGAGCGCGATCCGCTCAACATCCCCTCGGGGGTCTGAGCGCCGATGAGCCAGGCCGCCGACGCGACCCGAGCCAACGCCGCCGCGCCTCGATCGGTGATCGAGGCGCGGGACCTGTGCCTGACCTTCAACACCAACGACGGGCCGGTGCATGCGCTGTCCGACATCGACCTGACCATCGGGCAGGGCGACTTCGTCTCCTTCATCGGGCCGTCGGGGTGCGGGAAGACCACCTTCCTGCGCGTGGTGGCGGACCTGGAGCGGCCGACCTCGGGCACGATCTCGGTCAACGGCATGAGCCCGGAGGAGGCGCGGCGCGCCCGCGCCTACGGCTACGTCTTCCAGGCGGCCGCGCTCTATCCCTGGCGGACCATCGCCGGCAACATCCGCCTGCCGCTCGAGATCATGGGCTTCTCGAAGGCCGAGCAGACCCAGCGGATCGAGCGGGTGCTGAAGCTGGTCGAGCTCGACGGGTTCGGCAAGAAATATCCCTGGCAGCTCTCGGGTGGCATGCAGCAGCGGGCCTCCATCGCCCGCGCGCTCGCCTTCGACGCCGACATCCTGCTGATGGACGAGCCCTTCGGCGCGCTGGACGAGATCGTGAGGGACCACCTCAACGAACAGCTTCTAAGGCTCTGGCGGGAAACGGGAAAGACCATCGGCTTCGTCACCCATTCGATCCCGGAGGCGGTCTATCTCTCGACCCGCATCGTGGTGATGAGCCCGCGCCCCGGCCGGATCGTGGACGTGATCGAGAGCCCCCTGCCGCTCGACCGTCCGCTCGACATCCGCGAGAGCCCGGAGTTCCTCGCCGTCGCCCACCGGGTGCGCGAGGGGCTGCGCGCGGGGCATTCCTATGACTGAGCCGGCCCGTCGGGCGCATCTCCATGCGCCGGTCCTGCAGGCGGCGCACGGCGCATCGGGACGCGCCAAGCGGGGGCGGTCATGAGCCTCGGCCGCAACGCCCTGCCGGTGCTGGCCGTCGTCGCCGCCATCGTGGCGCTGTGGTACCTCGGCGCGCTGGCGCTCAACCTGCCGTGGGAGCGGGACCAGGCGGCGCGGGCGAAGACCGAGGTCGCCTTCCTCGACATGGCCGCGGGCACCATGGCGCAGGAGCGGCCGGTGCTGCCCGCCCCCCACCAGGTCGTCGTCGAGATCTGGGAGACGACGGCCGAGAAGAAGATCACCTCCAAGCGCAGCCTCGTCTACCACGGCTGGATCACCCTGTCGGCGACGCTGCTGGGGTTCCTGTTCGGCACCGGGCTGGGGATGCTGCTGGCGGTGGGGATCGTGCATTCGCGGGCCATGGACCTGTCGATCATGCCCTGGGTGATCGCCTCCCAGACCATCCCGATCCTGGCGCTGGCGCCGATGATCATCGTGGTGCTGAACGCGGTGGGGCTGCAGGGGCTGGTGCCCAAGGCGCTGATCTCGACCTATCTCTCCTTCTTCCCCGTGGTGGTGGGCATGGTGAAGGGCCTGCGCTCCCCCGACCGGATCCAGCTCGACCTGATGCGGACCTGGTCGGCCTCGGGCGGGCAGACCTTCTGGAAGCTGCGCTGGCCGGCGGCGGCGCCATACCTCTTCGCCTCGCTCAAGATCGCCGTGGCCGCGAGCCTGGTCGGCGCCATCGTGGGCGAGATGCCCACCGGCGCGGTCGCGGGCCTGGGCGCGCGGCTGCTGGCGGGCAGCTACTACGGGCAGACCATCCAGATCTGGGCCGCGCTCTTCGCCGCCGCGGCGCTCGCCGCCGCGCTGGTGGCGATCATCGGGCTTGCGGGGCGCATCACGCTGGCGCGCATGGGGTTCGGACGATGAGCGTGGCGACGACGACCTCCGTCGGAACGGTCCGCGCGCGGGCGGCGGGGCTGCTGGCGCTCGCGGTCGCGGCGGTGGTGGTGGGGCGGGCGCTGCTCGCCCTCGGGCCCGGGGTCTCCTTCTGGGTCTGCGTGGTCGCGGGCTGGGCGGCGGCGGCGGCGCTGGTCTCGGCGCTGGCGCGGCTGGCGGACCGGGACCGGACCTGGGGCAGGGCGGCGGCGCTGGCCGCGCCCATCGTCTTCGGGGCCACGCTGCTGCTGTTGTGGGAGGCGATCGTGCGCGGCGCGAACGTGCCCACGGTGCTGCTGCCGCCCCCGTCGATGATCTTCGCGCGGCTGGTCTCCTCGCCCGAGATCCTGTGGGCCGACTTCCAGCAGACCTTCCTGAAGTCGGTGCTGATCGGCTACGCGCTGGGCTGCGGCTCGGCCTTCCTGACGGCGCTGGCGATCGAGCGGTCGGATTTCCTCCAGCGCGGCCTGCTGCCGGTGGGGAACTTCGTGGCCGCCCTGCCGATCGTAGGCGTCGCGCCGATCATGGTGATGTGGTTCGGCTTCGACTGGCCCTCGAAGGCCGCGGTCGTGGTGATCATGGTGTTCTTCCCGGTGCTGGTGAACACGGTCGAGGGGCTGAAGGCCGCCGACCGGATGCAGCGGGACCTGATGCGCACCTGGGCCGCCACCCCGCGCCAGGAGCTGCTGAGGCTCCGCCTGCCCATGGCCGCGCCCTTCATCTTCAACGGCCTGAAGATCGCCAGCACGCTGGCCCTGATCGGCGCCATCGTGGCCGAGTTCTTCGGCACCCCCACCGTGGGCATGGGCTTCCGCATCTCGACCGAGGTCGGGCGGATGAACGTGGACATGGTCTGGGCCGAGATCGCGGTGGCCGCGGTGGCGGGGTCGCTGTTCTACGGCCTTGTCTCGCTGGTCGAGCGCTCCATCACTTTCTGGCACCCTTCCCAGAGACGATGAGGAGCGACGACATGGCCGAGGCATACCAGCGGGGCGACCGTGTGATCTGGCGCTGGGGGAACGGCCGGGCCGAGGGCCGCGTCGAGGAGGTGCACACCGAGCGGGTGGAGCGCACCATCAAGGGCTCGCGCATCGTGCGCAACGGCTCGCCCGAGCGGCCGGCCTACCTGATCATCCAGGCCGACGGGGGAGAAGTGCTTAAATTGCATACGGAAATCAGCCTTGGCTGAGGCGCCGGCGCCCGCCTTTCGGGCGGGGCCGCGGGCCTGACCGTTCCATGGGCGTTCAGCTCTGTTGACGGGTTCGAGGTCGGCGCGATACGCCTTTTATCAAGTGGACAAAACCGGGGCGAAGGATCCCGGGACACCGACAGGAGAGCCAGATGACCCACCGTTCCCTTCTCGCCGCCGCGGTGGCGGCCGTGGCCGGCCTCGCCGCCGCCGGGGCCGCCCATGCGCAGGACGTGACCCTGCAGCTCAAGTGGGTGACGCAGGCCCAGTTCGCCGGCTACTACGTGGCCGCGGACAAGGGCTTCTACGAGGAAGAGGGCCTCGAGGTCGAGATCCTGCCCGGCGGTCCCGACATCGCGCCCGTGCAGGTGCTGGCGGGCGGCGGCGCCGACGTGATGGTCGACTGGATGCCCTCGGCGCTCGCGGCGCGCGAGCGCGGCGTGCCGGTGGTCAACATCGCCCAGCCCTTCAAGCACTCCGGCATGATGCTGACCTGCCTCAAGGAATCCGGCGTGTCCTCGCCCGAGGACTTCCCGGGCAAGACGCTCGGCGTCTGGTTCTTCGGCAACGAGTACCCGTTCCTGAGCTGGATGGGCCACCTCGGCATTCCGACCGAGGGCGGCGCCGACGGGGTGACGGTGCTCAAGCAGGGCTTCAACGTCGACCCGCTGCTGCAGAAGCAGGCGGCCTGCATCTCGACCATGACCTACAACGAGTACTGGCAGGTGATCGACGCCGGCATCTCCGAGGACGAGCTGGTCACCTTCAAGTACGAGGACCAGGGCGTCGCGACGCTCGAGGACGGGCTCTATGTCCTTGAGGACAATCTGAAAGATCCCGCGTTCAAGGAGAAGATGGTCAAGTTCGTCCGCGCGTCGATGAAGGGCTGGAAATACGCCGAGGAGAACCCGGACGAGGCCGCCGAGATCGTGCTCGAGAACGACGCCACCGGCGCCCAGACCGAGAAGCACCAGAAGCGGATGATGGGCGAGATCGCCAAGCTCACCTCCGGCTCCAACGGCGCGCTGGACGAGGCCGACTACAAGCGCACCGTCGACAGCCTGCTCGCCGGCGGCTCCGACCCGGTGATCACCAAGGCCCCCGAGGGCGCCTGGACCCACGAGATCACCGACGAGGCGCTCTGAGCCCAGCGGCGCCGCGAGACGGGGAAGGGGCCGCTTCAGCGGCCCCTTTTTCGTGCGCGGGGGTGGGCGACTAAATCCGATCGGGTGATTTAATCGGAGGGGTTTGGGGGTTTTCAGAAACGAAACGGAAAGCTCTTGAGGGCTGGCGCCCGGAATCGTTGATCTGGAGGGCGCGAGCGGCCAGATTGGTCGCGCGGGAGGGTTGGTCCTTTCGCACGTGAGCGGTCTTTTTCAGGGACCGTTGGCGCAGGACTATCCTCGGGTCTCCCGGGCGCTCCCTATAGCGGGCGCTGCGCTTTCACATCGAAGGATCGCCGATGCGGCGGACTTCGAGTTGGTGGAAGCTCGGAGAGCCTGGATGGTCGAAGCAAGACTTCAAAGAATTCGGAATGCAAAGATGGACGCTCAGGGCGGGCGCTGCTGGTATTGCGGCGCGCCGATGTGGCGTGCAAACGCGAAAGCCCTCGCCAAGGCGCTCGGGCTGACCCGGGCGCAG
This sequence comes from Albimonas marina, assembly GCF_029223255.1. Lineage (GTDB taxonomy): Bacteria > Pseudomonadota > Alphaproteobacteria > Rhodobacterales > Rhodobacteraceae > Albimonas. The sequence goes on along the minus strand of NZ_JARHUC010000002.1, from coordinate 26,724 downwards.
GTGAGGGACCTGCGATGCACGGCCGAGCACCTGCAGGCGCGCTGCGACGGGGGCACGAACGCAGAGGCGAACATCGTGGCGGCGTGCCGGGCCTGCAACCATGGGCGGCACCATGCCGTGTCGGGGACGGCGCCCTCGGCCGAGGCGTGGAAGCGCCGCAAGAGATTGAGGCGTCAGGCATGGCGGCGAATGCAGAGCGTGGACTCTCTATCGCCTGAAACTCCCTAGAGCCGCCAGCGAAAACGGGCCGCCCCTTCCGGGGGCGGCCCGTTTCGCGATCAGACGGCGCGCCGCCCTCAGCGGAAGGCGTCGGGGCGGGCTTCGCGGGCGACCTTGTCGAGGACGGCGTTGACGAAGCCGCCTTCCTTGCCCTCGGGGAAGAAGGCGCGGGCGACGTCGACGAACTCGGAGATGATCACCTTTGGGGGCGTCACCGTGGTGTCGAACAGCTCCGCCCCCGCGGCGCGGAAGATGGCGCGGAGCGTCGGGTCGATGCGGTGGATCGGCCAGTTCTCGGCCAGGGCGCGGTTGGTCGCCTGGTCGATCTGGGCCTGGCGGTTCACCGTGCCCTCGAGGATCGCGTCGAAGAGGTACGGGTCCGCCTCGCGATACTCGTCCCCCTCGACCGACTGGCCGAAGCGGTGGTTGACGAACTCGCGCCGCACCTCGCGCCAGTCCTCGCCGCTCTTCTCCATCTGGAAGAGGGCCTGGACGGCGGCGAGCCGCGCGGCGGAGCGCATCAGCTTCTTTTCCTGCCGGCTGGGCTCGGGGCGGGGGGCCGGGGCCTCCTCGGGGGTTTCGGGCGTGTCGGTCATGGCGATCATCCCGCGAAGCGGCGCGCCAGCGCCACCAGGTGCAGGGCCGCCGCGGCTGCGCCGCCGCCCTTGTCCATCTCGTTCGGATCGGCGCGCACCACGGCCTGGGCCATGTCCTCGGTGGTGAGGATGCCGTTGCCGATGGCGAGCCCGTCGAGGCCGAGCAGCGTGATGCCGCGCCCGCTCTCGTTGCACACCAGCTCGAAATGGTAGGTCTCGCCGCGGATGATGCAGCCGAGCGCCACGTAGCCCTCGTAGCCGCCGCGGGCGTGGGCCATGCGGATGGCGGGCGGGATCTCGAGCGCGCCGGGCACCTCGATCACGTCATGGGTGGCGCCGGCGGCCTTCAGCGTGGCCGCCGCGCCCGCGATCAGGTCGTCGGCGATCTTGCGGTAGAAGGGCGCGACGACGAGCAGGATGTTGGGGGAGAACCCCTCGAACACCGGCAGCGGCAGCGCGCCTTCCTGTTCCGTGCTGGCCATGTCTCAGCCCTCCTCGCTGGGTTTCAGGGGACGCACGCCGGCGATCGAGAGGCCGTAGCCCTCGAGCCCGACGACGCGGGGCGCGGCGGCCGAGGTCAGCAGCTCCATCTCGTGCACGCCGAGCGCGGCGAGGATCTGGGCGCCGATGCCGTACTGGCGCAGGATCTGGGTCGAGACGCCCCGGGGCGCGTCGCCCATCATCCCCGCGAGCCGGCCGGGGGAGTGGTCGCGCAGCAGCACGATCACGCCGCGGCCCTCGGCGGCGATGGTCTTCATCGCCGTCTCGACCAGGCCGGAACGGGCGGGGTTCGCGCCCACGATGTCGTCGACGGGGTTGAGCACGTGCATGCGCACCAGCACCGGGCCGGGGGCGGAAAGGTCGCCCTTGGACAGGATCAGGTGCTCGGACTGGGAGGTCGCGTCGGTGAAGACCCGCAGCAGCCAGTCGCCGCCGTGGGGCGAGTGGACGGGACGGGCCGCGGCCTCGCGCACCAGGTTGTCGTGGCGGCGGCGGTAGGCGATCAGGTCCGAGATCGCGCCGATCTTGAGCCCGTGCTTCTGGGCGAAGGAGACGAGGTCGGGGAGGCGGGCCATCGTCCCGTCCTCCTTCATGATCTCGCAGATCACGCCCGAGGGGTTGAGCCCGGCGAGGCGGGAGATGTCGACCGCGGCCTCGGTATGGCCGGCGCGCACCAGCACGCCGCCGTCGCGGGCGCGCAGCGGGAACACGTGGCCGGGAGTGGCGATGTCGGCGGGGCCCGAGCGACGGTCGATGGCGACCGAGATCGTGCGCGCCCGGTCGGCGGCCGAGATGCCGGTGGTCACGCCCTCGCGCGCCTCGATCGAGGTGGTGAAGGCGGTCTCGTGTCGCGACTGGTTGTTCGAGGACATGAGCGGCAGGCCCAGCTCCTCGATCCGCTCGGCGGTCATCGCGAGGCAGATCAGGCCGCGGCCGTGCATCGCCATGAAGTTGATCGCGTCGGGGGTCGCCATCTGCGCGGGGATCACGAGGTCGCCCTCGTTCTCGCGGTCCTCGTGGTCGACGAGGATGAACATGCGCCCGTTGCGCGCGTCCTCGATGATCTCCTCGACCGAGGAGAGGGCGTCGGAATAGTCGCTGCCAGCCATGAGTCTCGCCTGGGCCTCTTCTTCTTGACGGGGCGGACTTACCGCGGAAGCGGCCGCGAGGCCAGACGGGATGCGTCCGCCGGGCGGTCCCGGGACGGAGACGGGCCGTTTCCGCGGGACGGGACGCCGACCGGCGGTCGGCGGAGATCGCTTGGCGGAGGCCTACGGTTGCGGCTAGCCTCGCAGGGCGCGCCGTCTCCGCCGGCGGCGGGCCCGGACCGGAACACCGGCCGGACGATTTCAGACCGACGTCCAGGGAGGACGCCCATGAGACCCTTTTCCCCCGCCCGCTTCGGCGCGGCGCTCACGCTCGGCCTTGCGCTGGCTTTCCCGGCGCTGGCCGATCCGCTGCCCCAGGGCGATCCGTCCGCGCTCGGCTTCGACGCCGAGCGGCTGGCGGCGATCGACGCGAAGCTCCAAGAGCATATCGACGCCGGCGACATGCCCGGCGCCTCGATCCTGATCGCGCGCCACGGCAAGATCGTGCACACCGCCGTTCTGGGCGACATCCGTCCCGACGGGCCGGAGATGACGCGCGACGCGATCTTCCGCATCTATTCGATGACCAAGCCGATCACCTCGGTGGCCGCCCTGATGCTGGTCGAGCAGGGCAAGCTGGAGGTCGGCGACACGGTCTCCAAGTACCTGCCGGAATACAAGGAGATGACGGTCGCGACCGGGACCGGCGACGACGGCAAGCCGATCACCGAGCCGGCGAAGCGCGAGATGACGGTGCATGACCTGCTGCGCCACACCTCGGGCCTGACCTACGGCTTCTTCGGCCAGGGTCCGGCGCGCAAGGCCTATCTGGACGCGCGGGCGGGCGACGCGGCGCGCACCAACCGCGAGAACGCCGCCGACCTCGCCAAGCTGCCGCTGGAGCATCATCCGGGCGAGAAGTGGGAATACTCCCGCTCGACCGACGTGCTGGGCGCGGTGGTCGAGGTGGTGGCGGGCAAGCCCCTGGGCCAGGTCTTCGAGGAGATGATCTTCCAGCCGCTGGGCATGACCGACACGATGTTCTCGGTCGAGGATCCGGCCCTGCATGAGCGCATCGCCGAGCCCTATCCCCAGTATTCCAAGATCGGGCCCTACGACATGGCCGATCCCCGCGTGAAGGTCGCCTTCGAGAGCGGGGGCGGGGGCCTGCATTCGACCCTCGACGACTATTCGCGCTTCGCCCAGATGCTGCTGAACGGGGGCGAGCTGGACGGGGCGCGCCTGCTGTCGCCGCAGACCATCGCCTGGATGACCTCGGACCACCTGGGCGAGGCGATCGTGCCGGGCAAGTACTACCTGCCGGGCGCGGGCTACACCTTCGGCCTGGGCGTGGCGGTGCGCGAGGGCGACGGGATCGCCTCGGACATGGGCCGCAAGGGCGAGTACCGCTGGGGCGGCGCCGCGGGCACGGCCTGGTGGAACGATCCGATGAACGACCTGCAGGTGGTCTTCATGATCCAGTCGCGCCCCAAGGGCGGCCAGATGCGCCCCTGGCTGAAGAGCATGGTCTACGCCGCGATGACCGACGCGCAGCCGACCAACTGACCAGGCGGGGGGACGTTCCCCTCGCGATGCTCCGAGACGCGGACGGCGGCCCCTGGGGGCCGCCGTTTCGCGTTCCGGTCCGGGTTGGCGATCTTTCGCCTGCGTTCGCCCGCGCGGACCGCCCGGTCAGGGGCGCCGAGATCGCCCCGTTCCGGGACGCTTTCTTTCCGATACCGCCCTCAGCCGGCGGCCTCGTTCAGCCGCGCCACGTAGCGCGCGAGCGTGTCGATCTCGAGGTTCACCCGGTCGCCGGGCTTGCGCAGGCCCCAGGTGGTGACGGTCTTGGTGTGGGGGATCAGGTTCACGCCGAAGGTCGCGCCCTCGACCTCGTTCACCGTCAGCGAGGTGCCGTTGAGGCAGACCGAACCCTTCGGCGCGATGAACTTCGCCAGGTGGTCGGGCGCGCGGAACAGGACGCGGGTCGAATCCCCCTCCTCGGTCATCGAGAGGATCTCGGCCGGCGCGTCGACATGGCCGGTGACGATATGGCCGCCCAACTCGTCGCCCACCTTCAGCGCCCGCTCGAGGTTGATGCGCGCGCCCGGCGTCCAGGCGGAGAGGTTGGTCTTGGCCACCGTCTCGGCGGAGACGTCGACCTCGAACCAGCCGCGCCCGTCCTCGGTCTCGCCCGAGGCGATCACGGTCAGGCAGGCGCCGTCGCAAGCGATCGAGGCGCCGAGCTCGGCCCGCGCGGTCGCGGGGGCGCACAGGATCCGCGCCTGCAGGTCGCCGCGCTTCTCCAGCGAGGCGATCTCGCCGATGTCGGTCACGATGCCGGTGAACATGGAAAGAGCCTCCCGAATGCGTCCCCGTGGACCTAGCGATGCGCGCCCCGCGGAGCAAGAGGCGGCGCAAGGCGGACGCGAGCTGTGGAACGCCGGGGGCGCGTCGTTCGCCCCCGGCCTGCGGCCCCCTGCGCCCGGCGGCCGGACAGGGCGCCGCCGCAGGCCGGCGCCGCGTCTCCGTCGGCCGCGGCGGCGCCGTCCGGAGCGGGGCTCAGGGGATCAGCACGACCTTGCCGACGGGGCGGGCCTCCTTCAGCCAGGTCTGGGCGGCGCCCGCCTCGGCGAGGGGGAAGGTGCGGGCGACCTCGGGGGTCAGCTTTCCCTCGGCGCCGAGGCGCGCGAGCTCGGCGAGCTGCTCGCCGTTGGGGCGCACGCCGATGCGGCGCAGGGTCTTGCCCTCGGCCTCGGCCCGCTCGCGGGTGCCGGCGGAGGGGTCGCGCAGGCTAACGATCGTGCCGCCGGGAACCAGCGCGGGCAGCAGCGCCTCGGTCGTCTCGCCCCCGAAGGCGTCGAAGATCAGGTCGAAGCGCGCGCCCTTCGCGTCGGCGGGCTCGGAGGCGTAGTCGAGCGTCTCGACCGCCCCCCATTCGCGCAGCCGGTCGTGCTTGGCGGCGGAGGCGGAGGCCGTCGTCTCGGCGCCGAAGGCGGCGGCGATCTGCACGGCGAGATGGCCCACGCCGCCCGCCGCCGCGGTGATCAGCACCCGCTGGCCGGCCTGGATCTTGCCCGCCTTCACCAGGCCCTGCCAGGCGGTGAGCCCGGCGAGCGGCACGGCGGCGGCCTGCACGTCGCTCCACGCCTCGGGCGTGGCGGCGAGCTCGGCGGCGGGCGCGGCGATCATCGAGGCGTAGCCGCCGGCCTCCTTGGGAAAGCGCGGCATGCCGAAGACGCGGGTTCCGGGGGCGAAGGGCGCCTCGCCCTCGCCCACGGCCGCGACCGTGCCGGCGACGTCCCAGCCCACGGTGAAGGGCAGGTCGGGCAGCATCGGGAACAGGCCCTCGCGGAAGGCGATGTCGACGGGGTTGATCGAGGCGGCGGCGACCGCGACCAGCGCCTCGCCCGTGGCGGGGACGGGATCGGGCGCCTCGATCAGCTCCAGCACCTCGGGGCCGCCCGTGGCGGATTGGGAGATCTTGCGCATCGCGTTTCCTGCCTGGTTTCGATTTTCGTAACGATTGCCGCGGACCATGCTGCAGGAGACGGCTACCTTCAAGAGAGCAGGTATCTCATGCATAGTGGGACCGGGCGGCGTGGCGGAGACGAGGCGAAGACCGACCCCGACGATCCGGGGGCGCTGACCCGGACGGTCGGCCCGGTCCAAGTTAGGTCGCGGTGTGCGCCGTCGCCCGAGGCTTCGAAGACGACCGCCGACGCCGGCGGGTCAGGTCCGCGTCGCGACGCGACGCCTGGGCCGACGGTCGACGGCGACGTGCGGTCCGAAGCTCGGTCGGGCGTTCGAGCGGCGCTTGACCAGGGACGGGCGCGCTTGGCGCCGAAGGGCGGCCATGCGGCGACGACCCGGACAGCGCGTGCAGCGCATGGGATGACCGCCCCCGACGACGGCTCGCCCGAGCCAGCGTCTCCCGGGGTCGGGGCGCTGGAGGCGGCGACAGGCGCGGCGCCGGCGGACCCGGCGGCGGCTTTCCCGGCGGGCGGCGGCGCCCCGATCGTCTTCGACGCCTTCCGGCGCGACTGCGCGAGCCATGCGGTGCTGCGGATCCTGGCGAACAAGTGGGTGGTGCTGGTGGTCTCAGCGCTCGCGATGGGGTCGATGCGCCACTCGGAGCTTGCGCGGAAGGTCGAGGGAGCGACGCCCAAGATGTTGACCCAGGCCCTGCGCGAGCTGGAGCGCGACGGGCTGGTGGCGCGCCATGTCGAGCCGGCCTCGCCGCCCCGGGTCTCGTACGCGCTGACGCCCCTGGGCAGGGACCTCGCCGTTCCGCTGCGCAGGCTCTGCCGGTGGTCGGAGGCCCATGCGGCGCGCATCCTGGTCTCGCGGGCGAAGGCGGACGGCGCCGTGCTGAGCGCCGAAAGCTGGAGGCGCATCGCCGGGATCAAGTGAGGCGACGGAGAGCGCGGCGAGGAGTCCGCCCCGGAGCGGGCGTACTTTCAGGAGCGTCGAAGCCGGACCTCTTTGGCCGCGTGGATTTTCAGTAGAATGAGGTCGGTGTCGGGGGCCCGCCCCCTCGTTCATGCTCAGCTGTCCTCGGCATCCCAGACCGGTCGCTTGTCCGAGCGCGCGGAGACGGCGACGCCACGACCTGGCCAAAGAACGACGCAACTTATCTGCAGCGCGCCCGGTCTTGCGAGGAGCGGAGTTGATCCGGCCACCGGCAGCTGCACCTAAGGGTCCGACCCCGTGGCGCATCCAGCCCTGCAGACACCGTCAAGCAGTTGGCGAGACGAGCGCCTGCCTGTGGTTCCGAGAAGATAGCAGGTATCTTTTTTTGGGCTTCTTTGGCTTCGCCGTCGGCCTTGGCGGGTCGTCCGAGCATCCGATTGCGAGGCTCGCGGATACGCCCCGCCACGGGCACGCAGGCTGGGGCGCGCCGCGGGCGAGACGGCGGCGGCTGGCGCGAGAGCGGACGCGGCGCTTTGGGGGCCGCGGTCGGCAGGCGGCGCCGCCCGGGCGATCCGGACACGCTGCGGAGACCGGGACGAGGTGAGGAGCTGCAAGGCGCCGCTGGGACCGAGGCCCCACTCTGCGCCGGCTTCATCCCCGCCGCCCCCGGCCCCCGCGCCCCCGTCCGTCGCAGCCTACAGCTTCTTCACCTTCAGGCGGGTGATCTGGTTGCGGCGGCGCTCCAGCACCTCGAAGCGGAAGCCGTGGAAGGAGAAGATCTGGCCGGCGGAGGGGATCGCCTGGGCCTCGTGGATCACCAGGCCGGCGATGGTGTTGGCCTCGTCGTCGGGCAGGGTCCAGTCGGTGGCGCGCATGAAGTCGCGGATGGTGGTGGCCCCGTTCACGATCAGCGCGCCGTCGGGCAGGCGGGTCAGGCCCTCGACCTCGGCGTCGTGCTCGTCGGCGATGTCGCCCACGATCTCCTCGAGGATGTCCTCCAGCGTCAGCAGGCCCTGCAGGGCGCCGTACTCGTCCACCACCAGCGCGAAATGCGAGCGGCGGGTGAGGAAGGCGCGCAGCTGCTCGTCGAGCGAGGTGGTGTCGGGGACGAACCACGGCTCCATCGCCACCTCCAGCACGTCGAGCCGCTCGAGCGCCTTCCACCCGTCGGAGGCGCCGGCGGTCAGGCGGTGGACGGCGCGCAGCAGGTCCTTGGCGTGGATCACGCCGACGATGTTCTCGGGCTCGTCGCGCCACAGCGGGATCCGGGTGTGGGCGGACTTCAGGCAGTAGTCGAGGATCTCGGCCGGGGGCAGGGAGGCGTCGATCGTCTCGATGTTGCGGCGGTGGCGCATCACCTCGGCCACCTCGCGCTCGCGCAGGTCGAGGGCGGCGAGCAGGCGGTCGCGCTCGGCCTTCTCCACCGCGCCTTCGGAGTGGTGGAGGTCGATGGCGCCGCGGATCTCGTCCAGCGCCAGCGCGTGGGTCTCGGGGTCCATGCGGATGCCCACGAGGCGCAGCAGCAGGCGCACGAAGACGGTGACCGCGCCGACCACGGGCGCGAAGAGCCAAACCACCAGGCTGATCGGGCGCGCGACGAAGGCGGCGGCCCGCTCGGGGTTGGAGATGGCGTAGTTCTTGGGCGCGATCTCGGAGAAGATCACCACCATGGCGGTCATCGCGATGGTGGCGACGGCGATGCCGTTCTGCCCCACCAGCAGCGTGAAGAAGGAGGTCGCGAGCGCGGTGCCGAGGATGTTGGCGATATTGTTGCCCAGCAGGATCGAGCCGATCAGCCGCTCGCCGTCCTCCTTGACCCTCAGCGCCGCCTGCGCCCCGCGGGAGCCGCGGTCGGCCATGCCGTGCAGCTTGGCGCGGGAGGCGGCCGTCAGCGCGGTCTCGGAGCCCGAGAAGAAGGCGGAGACGACCAGCAGCAGCAGGATGCCCGCGCCGATCCACAGGAGCTCGGGCGGCAGGCCGGCGAGGCCGGAGGCGGCGGGCTCGGCCGGGGCGGCGGCGGCGGCGGTCGCGGCGTCGGCGGCCTGGGCCAGGCGGATCGGCGCGTCGGCGGCGGGGACGAGCGCGTCGGCCGGGGCGCCGAGCGCGTCGACGGACCCGGAGCCGGGGGCGGTTCGCGGATCTGGGGTCACGGGGAGGCGGCTCCTTGAGGAGGGCAGGGCGGGGCGAGGGCATTGCGATGCGGGCTGCGACGCCTCCTTATGGGGTGCGAGCGCGGGCCGGACAAGCGGCCCGCCGGCGGAAAGCGCGCCCGGAGGCGCGGGAGGCGGCATGAGGCGGATGCGAGGGACGCGCGCGGGCGGGCCTGTCGGCGAGGCGAAGGCGCGGCGGCGGGCCCTGCGGGCGGCGCGGGCGGAGGCACGGGCGCGGAGCGCGGCCGGCGATCGGCGCGTCGCCCTGCGCGGCTGTGGCGCGGGGCGCGGCGGCGCGCGGGCGTCCACGGGACGGGCCGGGGGTCCTGCCGCCGGGACGGTGTGGACGGGGGCCTGGGCATGAGCCGGGTGCTGTCGATCCAGAGCCTGGTCGCGGCGGGGCATGTCGGCCACGGCGCCTCGGCCTACGCGCTGGCGCTGGAGGGGATCGAGGCCGTGGTCGTGCCCACCGTGGTGCTCTCGGGCCATGCGGCGACGCCGGGCGTGCAGGGCCGCCGCCTGCCGGCCGAGGAGATCGCGGCCCTGGGGCGGGGCTTCGCCGCCGCCGGGGTCTACGCGGGCTGCGACGCGATCCTGACCGGCTATCCGGGCGGGGCGGAGGCGGCGGAGGCGGTGGCCGACCTGGTCGCGCAGGCGAAGGCGGCCCGGCCCGACGCGCTCTACCTGTGCGACCCGGTGCTGGGGGACGACGGGCCGGGCCTCTACCTGCCCGCCGAGGTCGGCGAGGTCTATCGCGCGCGGCTGCTGCCGCTGGCCGACGTCGCCATGCCCAACCGCTTCGAGCTGGGCTGGCTGACGGGCCTGCCGGTGGGCACGGTCGCGGAGATCCGGGCGGCGGCGCAGGCGTTGCGGGCGGCGGGGCCGGAGGTGGTGATCGTGACCTCGGTCCCGGTCGCGGACGGCGTGGGGCTGCTGACGGCGAGCGGCGGGGGCGCCTGGCTGACCCAGACCCCGCGGGTGGAGCGCAGCCTCAGCGGCGCGGGGGATTTCGTGGCCGCCGCGGCGCTGGCCGCGCTGGTGAAGGGCGCGACGCCGCAGGCGGCGGCGGCGCGGGCGGCGGGCGCCGCCTGGGCGCTGGCGCAGGCGGCCGAGCGGCTGGGGCGCGACGACCTGCCCGTGGTGCTGGCGCAGGACGCCTGGCGCGGCGCAAGGCCGGCGGAGAGCCGGGCGCTCGACTGAGGTCGCCGCGGCGCGGGGTCTGAGGCGCGCCGCCCGCGCCGGGCGACGGTCGCCCAGGGCGCCGGGGCCGGGTTGCGCCGCGGGCGGGAGCGTCGCGACCGGCGCGACGGTCGACGCGGCGCCTCCGACGGCCCGGCCGGGCGGCGGCGTCAGGTCAGCAGCTTGCCCGACAGCCAGGCGCGCACGAGGTCCGAGCGGGGGCGGTCCAGCAGCTCGGGCGTGGGCGCGGTCTCGAGGTCGCGGCCGCGGTGCATGAAGATGCAGCGCTCGCTCAGCCGCGCGGCCTGGAGGGGGTCGGGCGTGGCGATCACCAGCGCCATCCCCTCGGCCAGGCACTGGGCGGCCAGCGTCTCCACCCCCGCGGCGGCGCGGGGCTCGAGGTCGCGCGTGGGATCGTCGAGGAGGAGGAGCCGCGGGCTCGACGCCAGCGCCCGGGCGATGGCGAGGCGGCGGGCCTCGCCGGGGGGCAGCTCGCGCGCGGGATGATCGGCGAGGGGGCCGAGGGCCGCGAGGGCCAGCAGCTCCTGCAGCCGGCCGGGGCGGTCGGCGCGCGGCACGCCCACGCCGCGCAGGGCGTGGAGCAGGTTGGCGCGCACCGAGCGGCGCAGCGCCACCGAGCCGCGCGGGACCAGCGCGGTCGCCGGGCGCAGGGCGCGCACCTCGCCCAGATCCGGCGCCGCCAGCCCCGCCAGCACCTCGAGCGCCAGGCTCTTGCCCGCGCCGCGCGGGCCCAGCAGGGCGGTGGCGCCGCGGCCGGGCAGGCGCAGGGTCAGCCCGTCGAGCAACCGGCGGCCCGCGCGCAGCACCACCACCCCTTCGAGCGCGGGGGGCGGCTCGGCCTCCGCCCGCGGGGGGACGCGGCGGGCGCCGGGGAAGGGGACGATGTTGGGCCGGTCAGGCATGGGTCGGCGCCTCCGCCCGATGGGAGAGGGCCGCGCCGAGGGCGTGGAGCGCGAGCGACGCCGCCGCCAGCGCCAGCCCCAGCCCCAGCAGGAAGGCGGCGGGGGAGGCCGCCTGCGCGGCCGAGGGGCCGAGCGCGAGGGCGGGCGCGATCACCTGCGTCGCCTGCGGGATCGCGCCGCCCGCCGCCAGCGCCGCCCCCGTGGTCCCCAGCGCCCGCGCGAAGGCCGCGAGCGCGGCGGCGACGAGGGCCGGGCGCGCCTCGGCCGCCAGCGTCGCCAGGGCGAAGAGCCGGCCCACCCGCAGGGCGCGCAGCGCCGGCGCGTGCAGCAGGCGTTCGCGCGTCATCGCCCGGCAGGCCCCGGCGACGACCAGGGGCAGAACCAGCAGGACCTGGGCGAAGACCACGGCCCAGGCGGGCGGCAGCGCCCGGCCCGCGGGCGTCGCGGCCAGCGCCAACGCCGCGGCAAGCCCCACCACCGCCGAGGGCAGCGCCCCCAGCCCCGAGAGCAGCGCCAGCGAGAAGCGCCGCCCGCTGCGCGAGGCGAAGGCCAGCGCCATGCCCGTCGGCAGGCCGATCAGGCAGGCCGCGAACGTGGCGAGCAGCGCCAGCCCCAGGCTGCGCTGCCCGATGTCGAGGAGCTCGGGATCGAGGGAGAGGACCAGCCGCGCGGCGCCCGCCAGGGACGCGCCCAGCTCCGCCCCGTCGAGGATCTCGACGAGGCCGCGTGCGCCGAGCCTGTCGCCCGAGCCTTCCATGCGTCCTCCCGCGGCGGTCTTCGCGCGCCGTCGCGGTCAGCCTCGCCCGGCCCGACCCCGCATGCAAGAGCCGGGAGGGTCGGTCGGCTCAGGGCAGCAGGTCGAGCACGTAGCGCGGCAGAGCGAAGGCCGCGACATGCACGTCGGGCGTATAGTAGCGCGTGGTTATGTCCGCTTCGTTGAAGCGCGCGCGGATCGTCTCCAGCGGCGTGGCGCGGGCGTCGCCGTCCTTGCAGCCCCAGCCGAAGGCCATCGGCCCGCCCGCGTAGGTGGGGATGGTGGCCATGTAGCAGGTCCAGTCCGAAAACAGGGCCTTGAAGGCGCGCAGCGTGTTGGTCAGCTCCTCGCCCTGCAGGAAGGGCACGCCGTTCTGGGTGACGAGGATGCCGCCGGGGTTCAGCAGCCGGTGGGCGTGGCCGTAGAACGTGTCGGTGAACAGCACCTCGCCCGGACCGATGGGATCGGTCGAGTCGACGATGATCACGTCGTAGCCCGGCAGGTCGCGCTTCACGAACTCGGCCCCGTCGGCGATCTGCAGGTCGAGGCGCGGGTCGTCGAAGGCGCCCCTGGAGATGTCGGGCATGTAGGTCTTGGAGAATTCGACCACGCCGGCGTCGATCTCGACCATGGTCACGTGCTCGACGGTCGTGTGGCGCAGCGCCTCGCGGGCCATGCCGCCGTCGCCGCCGCCGATGATCAGGATCCGCTTCGCCGCGCCGTGGGCCAGCACGGGCACGTGGGTCATCATCTCATGGTAGATGAACTCGTCGCCCTCGGTCACCTGCACCACGCCGTCGAGCGTCAGGATGCGCCCGAAGGTAGGGTTGCGGAAGACGCGCAGGCGCTGGTGCTCGGTTTCGGAGTCGTAGAGCAGCGCGGTCTCGCGCAGGGCCTGGGCGTGATCCTCGTGCAGGGTCTCCACCGTCCAGCCGGGGATTTCGCGGATGTCGGTCATGGCGGGGTCTCCGTGGCGGGGCGTGCAGGGAACGGGCGTGCGGGTTCTGGGCGGGCTCCGGTCTGCCTAGACGCGAGCCGCGGGCGAGGCAACCGGCGCGGCGCCCGATGCGGCGGATCGCGCCGGAATCGCGCTGGAAGCGGGGCTCGGGCGCGGGGCGTGGGCGCAGGGTTCGGGCGCGGGGCCATGACCGGCCGGCAGGCAGGCTTGCGGGCGCAGGCGCGGCGCCGCAGGATCGCGGCCATGATCGAAACGCCCCTGACGCTCCCCTGCGGAACCGCGCTGCCCAATCGCCTGGCGAACGCCGCGATGACCGAGCGCATCGCCCGGCCCGGAAACCTCGTCTCCGACGAACTCGTCCGCCTCTATGCGCGCTGGGCGAAGGGGCGGCCGGGCTTGCAGATCACCGGCAACATCCAGACCACCCACGACCACCTGGAGGCGGCGGGCAACGTGGTGGCCCAGGCCGCCGACCTCGACGGGCTGCGCCGGCTGGCGGCGGCGGCGAAGGCGGGGGGGCCGGCGATCGCCCAGATCAGCCATGCGGGGCGGCAGACGCCGAAGGGGGTGAACCCCGCCCCGCTCGCCCCCAGCGCCGTGCCGCTCGCCGGGACCGGCTTCGACCACGGCGCGCCGGTGGCGATGACGCCCGCGCAGATCGAGGCGATGGTCGCGGGCTTCGCCGAGACCGCGGCGCTGTGCCGGGAGGCGGGCTTCGACGGGGTGCAGGTGCACTCGGCCCACGGCTACCTGCTGTCGGCCTTCCTAAACCCGCTCGCCAACCGGCGCGAGGACGCCTGGGGCGGCTCGGAGCCTGCGCGGGCGCGGGCGCTGCTGGCGGTCGTGGACGCGATCAGAACGGCTTGCGGACCGACGTTCCTGCTGTCCGTGAAGTTGAATTCGGCCGATTTCCAGGAGGGGGGCTTCACGCTCTCGGACTGCGCGCAGGTGGCGCGGCGGCTGCAGGACGCGGGCGTGGACCTGCTGGAGATCTCGGGCGGCAACTACGAGCAGCCGGCGATGATCCTGGGCGGGCGGCGGGACGACCGGCGCGAGAGCACGCGGGCGCGGGAGGCGTTCTTCCTGGACTACGCGGCCGAGCTTCGCGGCTCGGTGACGCTGCCGATGATGGTGACGGGCGGCTTCCGCACGCGCGCCGCGATGGAGGCGGCGTTGGCCGAGGGGGCCTGCGACGTGATCGGGCTGGGGCGGCCGATGATCGCCGACCCCGACTTCCCCCGCCGCCTGATCGCGGGCGAGACCGAGGGCCAGCCGGACCCGGAGATCACGCCCCGCTCCGCCCAGATGGCCTGGTGGTACGAGCAGATCGTGCGCCTTTCCAACGGGCTGGAGCCGGATCATGAGATGACGGGCGAAGCCGCGATGACCGCCTTCCGCGCGCGGGAGGCGGAGCGGCTGGCGACCTACCAGGCGCACTGGCGCGCCGGCTGAGCGGGCGACGCGCCGCGGCGAGGAGGCCGCGGCGTGGACCCTCGCGCCCGGGTCGGGCCCTGCGCCCGCCGCGGCGGGCCGGCGTCGCGCCTGGGGCGGGCGACGACAGGGGCGCCCGGAGCGCGGGCGACGAAGGGAGCGCCTTGGGGCGCGTGCGGCCAGCGGGCTTCGATGACGCGGCGGGGTTGCCGCGTGGGCCCGGGGCTGCAAGTCTTTCGGACGAAAGAAGCGGCAGGGAGGCGCGGATGGGCTACGTTCTGGCCATCGACCAGGGAACCACCTCGACGCGGGCGATCCTGTTCGGCGAGGACCGGGCGATCGTGGCGACGGGACAGGAGGAGTTCCGCCAGCATTTTCCACGCTCGGGCTGGGTCGAGCACGACCCCTCGGACCTGTGGTCGACCACGGCCGCAACCTGCCGCGAGGCGATGGAGCGCGCCGGCGTGCGGGCGGGCGAGATCTCGGCGATCGGGATCACCAACCAGCGCGAAACGGTGGTGCTGTGGGACCGCAAGACCGGCCGCGCGGTGGCCCCCGCCATCGTATGGCAGGACCGGCGCACCGCCGAAATGTGCCACGATCTCAAGGAGCAGGGCCACGAGGCGATGGCGCGCGAGCGCACCGGCCTGCTGCTGGATCCCTATTTCTCGGCCACCAAGCTCGCCTGGCTGCTCGACAACGTCGAGGGGGCGCGGGCGAAGGCGGAGGCGGGCGAGCTCGCCTTCGGCACGGTGGACAGCTGGCTGATCTGGAACCTCACCGGCGGCGAGGTGCATGCGACCGACGCCACCAACGCCGCGCGCACGCTGCTCTTCAACATCCATGAGCAGCGCTGGGACGAGGAGATGCTCCGCCTGCTCAGGATCCCCGAGAGCCTGCTGCCGGAAGTCCGCGATTCCAATGCGGATTTCGGAATGGCGCGGGCGGACCTGTTCGGCGCGCCGATCCCGATCCTGGGGGTGGCGGGCGACCAGCAGGCGGCCACGGTCGGCCAGGCCTGCTTCAAGCCGGGGATGCTGAAGTCGACCTACGGGACCGGCTGCTTCGCGCTGCTCAACACCGGCGAGAAGCCGGTGCTGTCGGAGAACCGGCTGCTGTCGACCATCGCCTACCGGATCGACGGCAGGGCGACCTATGCGCTGGAGGGCTCGATCTTCATCGCGGGCGCGGTGGTGCAGTGGCTGAGGGACGGGTTGAAGATCATCCGCCATGCCTCTGAAACCCAGGCCCTGGCGGAGAGCGCGGACCCGCACCAAGAGGTCTACCTGGTGCCGGCCTTCGCAGGCCTCGGCGCGCCCTGGTGGGACCCGGACGCGCGCGGCGCGATCCACGGGCTGACGCGCGCGACCGGGCCGGCCGAGCTCGCCAAGGCGGCGCTGGAGAGCGTGGGCTACCAGACGCTCGACCTTCTGGAGGCCATGCGGCGCGATTGGCCGGGCAGCGAGGCCGACACGGTGCTGCGCGTCGACGGCGGCATGACGGCCTCGGACTGGGCGCTGCAGTTCCTGGCCGACATGATCGAGGCGCCGGTGGACCGTCCGCGGATCCTGGAGACGACGGCGCTGGGGGCGGCCTGGCTCGCCGGCTCCAAGGCCGGCGTCTGGCCGGGAATGGAGGAGTTCGCGGCGAGCTGGAAGCTGGACCGGCGGTTCGAGCCCTCGATGGAGGACGCCGACCGGGCGCGGAAGGTGGAAGGCTGGCGCGACGCGGTGCGCCGGACCCTCACCAGCACCTGAGCATCGGGGCGCAAACGCATGAGATGACGGGGAAACGCGGGCAAAGCGCCCGCGGTCCCTCCGCCTGCGGGAAGGGACGGCGCTTGGCGCAGGCCAGCGCGCGCTCTTAGGCGAAGCCGATGGAAAGCGCATAGGCGCGCGAGGCGGAATTCCCCTTCAGATCAGGCGATTGGCCGACCGTCTTGCGGCCTGTCTCCCTGTTTCGGCGCGACTGGGGCAGCCAAGCGGCGCCGTGCCTCGCTCGTCGGGGTTCCCAGCGTTTCCAAGGGCATGATGCCCGAAGTTCGACCGGTTCACGCGCCGGCGGGTTCCGGCGCGCCGGGAAGCTCCAGCAGGGGGGCTTCGCTGCGCAGCCAGTCGGCGAGGGTCTTCGCCGTCGCGGGGGCGCGGCGCACGCCCAGGGCGCATTCCCAGACCACCGCGACCCGCCAGCCGGAGGCGCGCAGCGCCGCGACGGCCTGGCCGTCGCGCTCGACGTTGCGGGCGAATTTCGGCAGCCAATAGTCGGTGCGTGTCGCAGGCGTGGTGGCGCGGGCGCAGCCGGGGTGGCGGTGCCAGAAGCAGCCGTGGACGAAGACCGCGGCGCGAAAGCGCGGATAGACGAGGTCCGGACTGCCGGGCAGCGCACGCACGTTCAGGCGATGGCGGAACCCGGCCGCGTGCATGGCGCGGCGCAGGCGAAGCTCCGGCGAGGTGTCGCGCCCCTTCACCGCCGCCATGGTCCGCGAACGCGTCTGGACGTCGAACACGTCGGTCATCGGCTCTCCCCGCTCCTGCGCCCAGAGAAGGGGCGCGGGAGCGGGGGGTCAAGGCGGGGCGGCCGCGGCGCCGGTGGACGCCACGCGCCGACGCCGGGTCAGGCGGCGGCCTCGGGGAGGGTGCGGGCGACCTCCTCGAGCTGGGCCGCGGCGGCGCCCCAGCCGTCGTGGAAGCCCATCGCCTTGTGACGCTCGCAGCCCTCGTCGCAGAAGTGGCGGGCGCGGGCGGTGTAGATCGTGCCGCCGGCGCCGTCGGCCTCGAACTCGATCAGGCCCACGAAGAAGGGGTTCTCGGCGATCTCCCAGCCCGGGCGGAAGGCGTCGGTGAAGACCAGGCGGGAGGGGGGGACGACCTCGAGATAGACGCCCTCGTTGGGGAAGCTCTCGCCGTCGGGGCCGCGCATCACCATCGAGGAGACGCCGCCCGGGCGCACGTCCAGCACCGCGTCCGTGGCGCGCCAGGGGGTGGGACAGAACCATCGCTCGAGCAGCGGCGCCTCGGTCCAGCAGCGCCACAGGGCGGCGGGCGGGGCGGCGAGGCGGCGGCGGATCACCAGCTCGCGGGCGGAGGCGGGTTCGGCGTCGAGGATCTCGGGCATCGGGGACGTCCTTGGTGGATCAGGGTGTCGGCGGGGTCGGCGGAGACGGGATCTCGGCGCGCAGCCGCGCGGAGAGATGGCGGAGCAGGTGGTCGACGCTCTCGCGCGCGAGGGACGCGTCGCCGGAGGCCTTGGCGAGGATGAAGGCGCCCTGGATCACCGCCTGCACGTGGCGCGAGAGGCCGGGCGCCTCGGCGGGGTCCTCTCCGGCCTCGGCCAGGGCCTCGGCGAAGTCGGGCTCGAGGGCCGCGGCATGGCCCAGGATCTCGGCGGCGGCGGCCTCGCGGATCGCGGGGTGGGAGGCCCAGACCTCCTGCGTCAGGGTTCCGGCGTAGCAGGTCCAGGCCTCCAGCGGGCCCTGCATGATGGCGCGGCGGAGCGCGACGTAGCCCAGCACGCGGTCGGCGGCGCGGGGCAGGGCGCGGAAGGGCGCGTCGGCGAAGAGCCCGTCCGCCCGGCGGCCGAAGTGGTCGGCCGCGGCGACGGCGAGCGCCTCCTTCGAGGGGAAGTGGTGGAAGAACGCGCCCTTGGTGCAGCCCGCCGCCTGGCAGAGATCGTCCACCGAGGCACCCGCATAGCCGCGCGCGCGGAACACCGAGAGGGCGGCGTCGAGCAGCGCCGGCCGCGCGTCGCCGCGCTTGATGCGCGGGCGGGAGGTTGGGGCGGAGGCGGGGCGGTCGGTCATCGGGGCGAGTCCTTTCGGGTGGAGGAAAAATACCGACTGGTTGGTTGTTGTTTCAAGCGGAAAGTTTGGGGGAGGGGCGACGGCGATGAGGCTGGAGCGCGCTGCGTGGGCGCGGTCAACCGGAGCGCGCCAGGCTCGCCGACGAGCGGGATGGACCGTGGAGAGGCGGCTTGCGGGCGACGAGCGGCCGAGGACCGGGCGAGTCAGGCGATCCGAGACGGGAGAGAGGATCGGCGCCCGGGCGGCGATCTCGAGGCGGCGCGCCTCGCCCGAAAGATCGAGGACGGCCGGGCGCCGGATTCGCGTCACGCGATCACGCCGGCCAGATGCGCCGGGCGTAGCGCTCGGCTGAAAAGGCGTAGACCGCAATCGGGCCCGGGTCGGCATAACGCCCAAGCTCTCGCGGTTTCGATTATGGGGGGGCAAGTGGTGCCCGGGGGCGGCATCGAACAAGCTGAACATAGCGGTTCGCAAGACCTCCAAGTCCTTCTGTTTTCCAGATGTTTGCGGTTCCCCTCTTGACCGAACTGAACCATCGCTGCGCATAGTTTCGCGTCGATCAGGGGGGGCTGAAAGGTGGGCCTTGGGTACTTTTCGGCCCTCGAGGATGGGTGGGAACCGAACCGTGCTGCGCAGCGCGCTGACCCAGATGAAGGCGAAGAACCTGGCCGCGGGCAAGCACGCGGACGGGCAGGGCCTGTGGCTGGTCAAGCGCGACAAGGACGCCGGCAAGTGGATCCTGCGCGTCACGATCCACGGCCGGAGGCGCGAGATGGGTCTCGGCCCATGGCCCGACGTGTCGATCGCGGAGGCGCGGAGCCGCGCCGAGGACGCACGCCGGAAGGTGCGGGATGGCGAGGATCCGGTCGAGGCGAGAGCCTCTCACCGCCGGCGCGCGAAGCGGCTCACCGTCAAGGAAGCGATCCTGGGCTGCTTCGAGGCTCGGCAGGCGGAGCTCAAGGGCGACGGTTCTGCTGGACGCTGGCTCTCCCCCATGACCGTGCACGTCATCCCAGCGATCGGCAGGCTCGCCGTCGAGGACGTCGACCAGCACGTGCTGAAGCGGATGATGGAGCCGATCTGGCACGACAAGCCCGACACCGCCCGCAAGGCGATGAACCGGATCAACCTGACCCTCAAGCACGCGGCCGCGCTGGGGCTCGACGTCGACCTCCAGGCGCCGATGAAGGCTCGCGCCCTTCTCGGAAAGCAGCGGCATGTCGTAGAGCACGTGCCGTCCATCCCCTATGCGGAGGCCCCGGCGTTCTACCGGATGCTGTGCGGGAAGACCTACATGTCGTGCTTTGCGCTGCGGTTCCTGATGCTGACGGCGGCGCGGACCAGCGAGATCCGCTTCGCGCGCCGCGACGATCTCGCAGGCGAAGTGCTGATCATCCCGGCTGACCGCACCAAGACGGGGAACGAACACCGGATCCCGCTCGGCGAGGAGGCGCTGCGCGTGGTCGCGGAAGCGCCCCGCGTCGGCGATGGCGACCTGCTCTTCCCCTCGCCCAGGGGCATGGTGATGTCCGACGCCACCATGGCACGCTTCATGGAGCGAGAGGGGTACGCGGCCCGGCCGCACGGTTTCCGGTCGACCTTCCGCACTTGGGTCGAGGAATGCACGGACGCGCCATACGAGGTGAAGGAGGCCTGCCTCGGGCACGTGGTCGACGGCGCGGTCGCGCGGGCCTACCAGCGTTCGGACCGCCTCGAGCGGCGGCGAGAGCTCATGGATAGATGGGCCGGTTTTCTGACATCGTCGTGATGCAGACGGCCCGTCAAAATCGTCGTGAGTTCGACCGATCGAGCCGTCTTTCATTTTTTGAAATTTCTTCTTTGTATTAATTTCTGGATATTCTTCTCTGAGTATTATTAGTGTCGGATATCCCGACATCCAGATGTCGGGATATCCGACAACCAGCTGTCGGGATTCCCGACATCAGGATTTCGGACGCTTCGAACCGCTGATCCGGTCGACATGCAGTTCGTAGCGGTTCGGCCTGCCCTGTCCCCGCTTGGATATCGAGATGTAGCCCTTGCGGCTGAGCTCGCCGACGTACTCGTTTACCGTCTGGCGCGAAACGCCGATGTCGTCGGCCAAGCGCTGCTGGCCGGGAAAGCACTCTCCGTCGTTCCACTTGTACGAAAGCATCGCGGCGTAGGCCATCTTGGCGCCCATCGAGAGTTCTCGCGTCCGCAGGATCGCATTCGGCACCTGGGTGAAGCCCTTCTCGGTGAAGGCGTCGGCGCCGGTCAGCACGATGTTCTTCTCGGCGAGCAGCTCGAACATCGCCTTCATCTCGCCGCTGCGGAATTCGTTTTTCATCATGATATCATACCAAGCGGCTCTCATGGTCGACGTGCCGCTCCCCTCTCCGATCGTGGTCCTCGGCGGCCCTTGACGCAGCGTTGCGCTCGGCGGTCAGCCGGAAGGTCTCGATGACGCCTGTCAGCGCGGTGGTGGCGTTGCGGCGATCCTTCAGCTCCTCGCGAAGGAAGCCGACCTCCTCCTTCAGATCGACCACGTGCGCCTCCAGCGACGCGATGATCGTGTCGCGGACGTCCGGCGTGGCCGATGCTTGCGCGGTGTTCGCGTCCCGGTCCGAACTGGTTCGCACCGGATCGGCCTGGTCCGGACCGGTCCGCACCGGTTCGTCGACGCGCCGGGCCTCGAAGGCGAGCTCCTGGGCGATCTTGCGGTCCAGCGAGCTGCGCTCGATCAGCCAGCGATCGCCGTTCTCCACGTCTTCGCGCCGCACCTCCAGCTCGGCGCTCTCCTGCGTCTCGTGGGAAAGCCGCGCCCATTTCCGGACGGTCTTCGGCGTGCGGGGGAGGCCTTCGGCGGCGCAATGGGCCACCGCCTCCGCGACAGTGAGCCAGGGGGCGAACCCGCCCGAACCGGTCGGCTCCGGTTCGAACCGGTCCGCACCGGTGAGATCGATCAGTTCCATATGCTCGAATGATACCACGGCCGAACCGGGGAAGGTGTCCAAGCACCTGTCAAGATTGTGGAAATCCAGATCCATGGTAGAATTCAGACATGACCAACCTCTTCGAGCAGGCCGTCGCCTGGGTCCGCAGGCTAGACCCGGCCGACCGGGACATGATCGCGCTGTCGATCCTGATGGAGCCGTCGCTGACCGAGCTGCGCGCGCGGCTTTCCGAGGCCGACGCCGAGCTCGCGGAGGATCGCTATCTTGACGACTGCGACGCTCTCTGGGAGGCGCGCCTCGGGCGGGCGGAGCGGACCATCGACTTCTGAGCCTATGCGCATCTGCCTCAGCCCCAGCTTCCTCGCCGACCTCGACGACATGACCGATCAGGCCGCCCGCCATAGGCCGGCCGACGCATCCGTCGCGCTCGATCACCTGCGCGCCGTCTGCCGCGAGGCGCTCGCGCTGCACCCGACGCTCGGCCGACGCCGGCCCGAACTCGGCCGCCGCCGGCGCAGTCTCCCGGTGGGGGACCGCACGCTGCTCTACAGCCACGACCCCGACGCCGAAGAGCTCCGCCTCGACCGCCTGCTCGGACATGAAGAGACCGCCCTCCGTTGAGAGGGCGGTCTTTGTGTTGGGCGGCCGCTCGGCCGTCAGTACTCGCTCGCCAGCATGATCGTCAGCACGCGCCGCGTGGCCGACGCGATCGACGGATCCGGCGAGGCGCCGCGCATGCGGCGGTCGTAGGCGTCGATCTTGAAGACCAGCTTCTCTCCGCAGACCTCGAGCGCGCCGAAATCGTGCTCGCCATGGGGGTCGTTGTCCAGCCCGAACCCGTCGAAGCACCGGATCGCCTCTCGCGCGGCCTCGAGAAAGGCGGGGCCGAGCGCGCGCACGCCCTCGGTGATCACCACCATGCCCTCCGCCCCCGGGTCGCCGCGGCGGAGGGCGTCGTTGAGCGCGGCGATGCGCCGGCGCTTCAGGTCCTCCTCCTTCAGCCAGACGAACCGCGTGCTCTCCTCGCAGGCCTCGCAGAAGGCCTCGTCGAAGGCGGTCCGCAGCTCCCAGATCCCCGCGCCGGGATTCCAGGCCGCCCAGGCGTCGTGGACGACCTTCTCGGAGCCGCAGCGCTCGCAGGTGGGCACGGCGTCGATCGCGCCGATCAGGTCCGCGTCCTCGGTGACGTGGGTCATGTCGCTCTCCTCGCTTGGGCCGCGTCCGAGACGATCTCGGGCGCGCCCTCGGCGGGGAGAGGCGGCGTCCGCGCCTATCCAAACACATCAGCGAGGGGGGCGGGACTTTACACGAACGGCGCCGGGTTGTGTGGTACAACACACACGTTCGGGCTTCGTTGCCACAATGCCAGAGTGGCCATGGAGAAAAGCAACTCTTGTGATCAATCGCCGTATTTCTCGACCAAAATCGGCTGCATCGAATAGCTGACTGAGACCGGGGCCTGGCCGTCGACATACCCCACCTCCTGAACCGAACTCAGGGCGATCATGGCCCCGGTGATCCAGACCGGGGTGAAGAGGCCGTTGACCTCGACGCCTTCGGGATAGACCACATGCACGATCTGGTTTGCCGGGGGCGGCGGGGTGTGGACGCAGGCGCCGACGGTCGGCACGAGGAGGAACTCGACCGCTTTGCGGTCCTTCAAATCCAAGGGCAGCACATACCCCGGAATCCTTACCGTGCCGCCGACGAGATCCTCGTTCACCGCCGTGGCCGCCTCCTCGCGCTCCTTCATGATCGCGAGGCGCGCGGCGAACAGCCCGTCGACGTCGATGCCCGCCTCGGCCAGCTCTGCGCGCAACGCCTCGGCGCCGGCGCGCGCGTCGGCGTCGCCGTCCCGCGCGGCGCGGGCCTCTAGCCGCAGGATCCGGCGCAGCGCGTCCAGCTGCTCATCGGCGAGCGCTGCGAACGGATTTTTGATCGTGGCGGCCGGAGGCGCGAGCATGTCCCAGGAGATATCCCTCGGTTCGGACGCCTGGGCGAGCGTAGGCGGCGCGAGGCAGGCGAGCATCGTGAGGAGCCGCAAGATTCTGAACATCGGAACGCCCCTTTTTGCTGGTGAGTCACAGCCGAACCGACAGCCCGTCGGCCAACGTCATCCGATAGACCCGGACCGCCGGGATCAGCGAGGCGAGAAGCCCAGCGCAGAAGATGATCGCGAGCGTGGTCGCTTCGCGCGCGCCCAGCAAGTCCACCCCCAGCCGCACCCCGAAGCGGGCCGACAGGATCGGATCGGCCGCGAGCGTCGCCAGCGTGAGCAGCGCCAACCCCAGCGACAGCCCGGCTGCGGTGAGAAAGGCCGCTTCCGTGACGATCAGCCCGAAGATCCGGGTAGGCGTCGCGCCGACGGACCGCAGGATCGCGAATTCGCGGCGGCGGGCGTCGAGGGTGGCGGAGAGCATGACCACCATGCCGATCATGCCCGCCACGGCCACGGCCCATGCCATCAGCCGCATCCCGCGCTCCGCCGTCCCGGTGATGCCCCACAGCTCGGTCAGCGCGACCGCGGGAAGGACCGCGCTCAACGGATCCGAGGTTCGTTCGTTGACGGCGCGCTGCAGGCCGAGAACGGCCGCCCGGTGGGAAAGCCCCAGATAGACCGCATTGATCCGATCCGGTTCGCGTCCGTGCACAGCCCGCGCTGCGTCGTGCGCATCTTGATCGTCGCGCTCGGCGTTGTCTCCGTCTTCGTCATGGTTCCCATGATCGTCGAAAGACATGGCCGTCGGGTCGAGCGGGTCGGCCGGAGGCGCCTCCGCCTGCGCGTGGAGGGAACCGAACCCCTCGAGCGTGACGAAGACCATCCGGTCGACGGCGGCGCCCGTCGGCGCGAGCACGCCGGAGATGGTGAAGGGCGCGTCGTCGTGAAGGTCGAAGGACGCCTCGCCGGAGCCGTGGGCCGAGACGATGACCGAGCCTGGGACATACCCGAACCGCGAAGCGACCTCAGCCCCCACGACGGCGGCGTCAGGCTCACCACGGGGAAAGAACGCGCCCGCAGCCAGCGACAACGGCTGGCCTCCGGAGTGGCGGAAATGCTCGAAAAACGCCGCGTCCGTACCGACCACGGGAAATCCGCGATGATTGTCTCCGATCTGGATCGGCACGGCCCAGGCGATCTCGGGCCTGTCTTCAAGCCACTCGAAGCTCTCCCATGTCATGCCCGTTCCGGTGCCGCCGACGCCGAAGACGGTGGCCATCAGGATCTGAACCGGATTGCCGCGCGGCGCCACGATCAGATCGATCCCCGACGCCGAGTTGGCGAAGCTGTCGCGCGCGCCGTCCCTGAGCCGCTCGACACCGAGGATCAACGCGACGCTGAGGCTGATGGCCAGCACGGTCAGCGCGGCGACGAACCGGCGGTTCCACAAGCTGCGCAGGCTGAACCGCAGCATCAGGCGGCGTCCTTGTTCAGGTCCTGGAAATCGACGCTCCGGTCGAAGTGACGCTCGAGGCTGCGGTCGTGGCTCACGAACAGGAGCGCGGATCCCGCGGCCGCGCATTCCCTCGCCAGCAGGTCGACGAAGGCCGCCGTGGCCGCCTCATCCAGCGCCGAGGTCGGCTCGTCCGCCAGGATCAGGTCCGGCTTGCCGATCAGCGCCCGCGCGGCGGCGACACGCTGCTGCTGCCCCACGCTCAGTTCGCCGGCCTGCCTCGTCGCCAGAGCCGGATCGGACAGGCCCAGCTCGCCGAGCAGCCGCCGGGCCGTCGTCGCGGGATCGTCGCCGGCGCGCTTGCGACGGCGCTCGGAAAACCTGCACGGCAGCAGCACGTTCTCGAGCGCGCTCAGCCACGGAACGAGATTGAACACCTGAAAGATCATGCCGATGTGATCGACCCGGAACCGATCCCGCGCACCGCCATTTACCGCGCCTACATCCTTGTCCGCGATCAGGATTGCCCCCGGTGAAACATCCACCACGCCTGCAATAGCCGAGAGGAGCGTAGATTTTCCGCTGCCGCTGGGTCCAAACAAGAAAATCCGCTCACCCTGAGCAAGCGACAGATTTAGTATGCGCAGCGTCACATTTTGTGAGCCTGGCCAATTAAAACTCAGATTTTGGACGTGCAATGCCCTCATTCGATACACTCAACTTGGCTGCCTTGACACAGTCCTCTTAGTCCGATGCGCCAAAAGCCAACTACATGTATGAAGCAGCTGGAGCCAAGGGCCGGAGCCACGTTAAGGTAGGCCGCCTCCGCTTTGATTTGATCAACAACGCCGGCTCGAAGCATAATGAAAAATTTCCTTTGGCAGCGTGTACCTGTAGAATTTTTGCTAATTCGCAACAGAAAAAGTTGTTTCTTTGTCGAGAGGGTAGATGGGTTCCGTCAACTGAGTGTGCTCGAAAAGAGTAATGTCGCGACTGGTGGCTCCGGGAACATCAACGATCAGCACCTTGTCGGTGAAATTTTCATAGAACGCTCGGAAGTGATTCCCGCTTTTGACACCTATGACGTCATATTCCTGGATGGCGATGCCATGTGGCCTCGCTTGTGAGTCGTCATAAGCCTGGACCAGGCCGGATATGACGATGACATCCACCGTATCCGAGATGATAAGCCTGACTGAGGGGCCAAACGTGTAAGGAATACCGTAAGCGGTTCCCCCGCGGACGAACTCGTAGCCATCCGAAATCGACTTGACATAGGCTTTGGTTTTGATCGGCTCGCCCGCAATCGGCTCAAACTTGCCACCGAGGCTCACATCGATTGTCGCTCCGACACCGGCAGCGACTGCGGCCTGCGCGGTTTCCGGATCGTGTATGGAAATGAAGGCGACTTTACCCAAGCCCTCTGTTTCCAAAAGGGCCCTCAGCAGGTGCGTCCCCGAGCCGCCTGCCCCACCACCGGGATTATCCGCAGCGTCCCCAATCACAATCGGGGTATGATCGATGATATCGCCCTTGGTCGGCTGTTTGCGTTCGTAGCGGCCGTCTCTGTCGAGCATGGCCAGTACGCTGTTCATCGTCGTGTCCAAATCATTCAATGGATAAAAGGCCTCTTCCCTGTGATCCCATATCCACTGTGACAGTTCGTCCACCAGTTCTTGCGCCAGCTGAGCGTTGTTTTCGGTGGTGACCATCGGGTACACGCCGCAAAAATCGGTGTCCTGGTATGGGAAACCATGCATTACAGAGCAATTGAGAACACCGGGACGGTTTTCGATCTCAATACACTTTTCCTTGAGCCGATTTCCAAAAATGCCTTCCTCTTCTGTATTACTGAGCGGCATCATCAGCGGCACTTTGCGATAGGCCGGGGTGGGATCCGACTCTCCAGCCAGGATCGCAGCGGCACGATACATGGCATCGCGTGCAGCTTCATTCATATCCAGATGAGGATATTTTTTGCATGCACTGAAGAAATTCATATTGTTCTTCATCTTGTCCGTGATCTTGCCATGCAGGTCGCCGGACCAGACGATCATCGTGTCCTTTCCGACAAGTTCACGGACGGACTCCGCCAGATCTCCTTCAAGATCGGGAGTTCTATCCACAACACCTGCACCGTGTAGAGCGAGGTAAACGATATCCAAAGGCATCGCTGCTTTAAGTGTGTCGAGCATTTCTTTTTTCGCATCACTCCAGAATTGCGCATTCACCAAACCAAAGCTCGAATCTGGTCCGTATATGAGAGCGTGTTTGAGAAGCGGGATTCCCTCGGCCTTGGCCGTATGATTCATGGGGCGTCGACCTTCACCAACCCGGATCGACGCCTTGCCCTCCCGCCCCGGCTACGCCACCGACCTGACCGAC
>NZ_JARHUC010000019.1:2500-5428 GCF_029223255.1 Albimonas marina | reverse complement strand
TTGGTTGCGGGGGCAGGATTTGAACCTGCGACCTTCAGGTTATGAGCCTGACGAGCTACCGGGCTGCTCCACCCCGCGGGATTGAGTACATCGTGGAGAGACGAGAATTGGGTTGGTTGACGGGTCCGGCGGCGACCTACTCTCCCACGGCTTGAGCCGCAGTACCATCGGCGCGGCAGGGCTTAACGGCCGAGTTCGGGAAGGGATCGGGTGTTTCCCTTGCGCTGTGACCGCCGGACCTGCGAACCAACCCGGGCCGCTTCTGGGGCGGCCGGGTTTTGATCTTTCCGAAGAATGCCAGGTTGTTTGAATGAACCGCGCTGGTCCGGAGGCCGACTTTCGTCGGCCGTCTTCCGGGGCGGATCAAGCCTATCGAGCAATTAGTACTGGTCGACTGCGCGTGTCGCCACGCTTGCATCCCCAGCCTATCGACGTGGTGGTCTTCCACGGCTCTCAGGCGAGACCTGGTTTCGAGGGGGGCTTCCCGCTTAGATGCCTTCAGCGGTTATCCTGTCCGCACATAGCTACCCTGCACTGCCGTTGGCACGACAACAGGTCCACCAGTGGTGCGTCCACCCCGGTCCTCTCGTACTAGGGGCAGCTCCTCTCAAGTCTCGAACACCCACGGCAGATAGGGACCGAACTGTCTCACGACGTTCTAAACCCAGCTCACGTACCACTTTAATCGGCGAACAGCCGAACCCTTGGGACCTGCTCCAGCCCCAGGATGTGATGAGCCGACATCGAGGTGCCAAACGATGCCGTCGATATGGACTCTTGGGCATCATCAGCCTGTTATCCCCGGCGTACCTTTTATCCGTTGAGCGATGGCCCGTCCACGAGGGACCACCGGATCACTATGGCCGTCTTTCGACTCTGCTCGACTTGTCAGTCTCGCAGTCAGGCAGGCTTATGCCATTGCACTCGTCGAGCGATTTCCGACCGCTCTGAGCCTACCTTCGCGCGCCTCCGTTACGATTTGGGAGGCGACCGCCCCAGTCAAACTACCCGCCACAGAAGGTCCCGGACCCGGGTTCACGGGCCGCGGTTAGACATCAAGCGAATGAAGGGTGGTATCTCAAGGGAGGCTCCACAAGAACTGGCGTCCCTGCTTCGAAGCCTACCACCTATCCTGCACATCACGCGCCTGATGCCAATCTGAAGCTGTAGTAAAGGTGCACGGGGTCTTTCCGTCTGACCGCGGGAACCCCGCATCTTCACGGGGAGTTCAATTTCGCTGAGTCTACGTTGGAGACAGCGGGGAAGTCGTTACGCCATTCGTGCAGGTCGGAACTTACCCGACAAGGAATTTCGCTACCTTAGGACCGTTATAGTTACGGCCGCCGTTTACCGGGGCTTCATTTCGGAGCTTGCACCCCTCCATTTAACCTTCCGGCACCGGGCAGGCGTCAGACCCTATACGTCGCCTTGCGGCTTCGCAGAGCCCTGTGTTTTTAGTAAACAGTCGCCACCCCCTGGTCTGTGCCCCTCCCCCATGGTTGCCCACGAAGGAGGCCTCCTTCTCCCGAAGTTACGGAGGCATTTTGCCGAGTTCCTTCAACGTAGTTCTCTCAAGCGCCTTGGCATGCTCTGCCAGTCCACCTGTGTCGGTTTAGGGTACGGTCTGGATGGAGGGCTCTTTCCAGGGACCGCTCAGCAGCAAGACCAATCCGATAAGGCCTCACTACACCTGCGATCCGTCACCTTCTCCTGGCTCAGGAATATTCACCTGATTCCCATCGCCTACGCCTTTCGGCCTCGGCTTAGGGGCCGGCTCACCCTGCTCAGATTAGCTTCAAGCAGGAACCCTTGGACTTTCGGCGGGAGGGTCTCTCACCCTCCTTGTCGCTACTCATGTCAGCATTCTCACTTCCGTCCGCTCCACCGCGCCCTCACAGGGCGGCTTCATCGCCGACCTCGCTCCGACCACCCGCCTCCCGAGGGAGACGCGAAGTCGGAAGAGATCCAGAACGGAACGCTCCGCTACCAGCGCTTACGCGCTCCAAAGCTTCGGCTCGTGGCTTGAGCCCCGTTACATCTTCGCCGCAAGACAGCTTATCTAGACCAGTGAGCTGTTACGCTTTCTTTAAATGATGGCTGCTTCTAAGCCAACATCCTGGTTGTCTTGGCCGTCTCACATGCTTTCCCACTTAGCCACGAATTAGGGGCCTTAGCTGTTGGTCAGGGCTGTTTCCCTCTCCACGACGGACCTTAGCACCCGCCGTGTGTCTCCCGCACTCTGCTCTTCGGTATTCGGAGTTTGGTTAGGCTCAGTAAGGCTGTGGGCCCCCATCACCCATCCAGTGCTCTACCCCCGAAGGCAATATGCGAGGCGCTACCTAAATAGCTTTCGCGGAGAACCAGCTATCTCCGAGTTTGATTGGCCTTTCACCCCTAGCCACAGCTCATCCCGACCTTTTTCAACAGGTGTGGGTTCGGACCTCCAGCGCGTGTTACCGCGCCTTCATCCTGGCCATGGCTAGATCACTCGGTTTCGGGTCTGATCCCACGAACTGAACGCCCTGTTCAGACTCGCTTTCGCTGCGCCTACGTCTATCGACTTAAGCTTGCTCGTGAGACCAAGTCGCTGACCCATTATACAAAAGGTACGTGGTCACTTGCGCTCCCACTGTTTGTAGGCGTCCGGTTTCAGGGTCTGTTTCACTCCCCTCGTCGGGGTGCTTTTCACCTTTCCCTCACGGTACTGGTTCGCTATCGGTCGGCAAGGAGTACTTAGGCTTGGAGGGTGGTCCCCCCATGTTCAGACAGGATTTCACGTGTCCCGCCCTACTCTAACGGCAGCTTTTACACCTCTACGGGGCTGTCACCCACTTTGGCCCGGCTTCCCAACCGGTTCGAGTTTCATGTGCTGCACGGCCTGGTCCGCGTTCGCTCGCCGCTACTGACGGAGTCTCGGTTGATGTCCTT
>NZ_JARHUC010000018.1 GCF_029223255.1 Albimonas marina | reverse complement strand
GCCTTGGCTGATCCCGGCCTTCCGGCAGACGTCGCCGATCGGCACGCCCTCCTCGGCCTGCTTCAGGATAAACGCCTGTCTCGCGCGTCCGAAAACTCGCTTGCCTTCATCGATCTCCGCTCCCTCGCCGGCCGGAAAAAGGATACCCGGGATTCCAGCTTCGAACGGTCCAGTTCTCTGGGCTCAGTGCACCGTTCGCGCGGGGCGAGTGGCGGAGGGGATGGGGCGGGGATCGAACGGTCTCCAAGCCTGAAGCGTTTACGGGATCGACGGTCGCCGTCGGATGCGCGCGTGCGCCCAGCTCTCTCACGACGATGGCAGAGGGCCTTGCCGGTGGTCGCGGGGCGCGAGGGGCTCCGGCCGGGCGACGGCGGCGGGGCCGGTCAGGGCGCCGGATCGGGCGAAGCGGTCGAGGGTTTCGACCCAGGGGGCGACGTCGAGGCCCTGCGCCTGCACCCAGTCCGGGTCGAAGTAGGAGTCGAGATACCGCTCGCCCGAGTCGCAGATCATCGTGACGATGCTGCCGGAACGGCCGTGGCGCGCCATCTCCTCGGCCAGCTGGAGGCTCGCGAAGAGATTGGTCCCGGTCGAGCCGCCGCACTTGCGCCCCAGCACGGACTCGAGCCACCACAGCGTGCCGATGCTCGCCGCATCCGGCGCCCGCATCATCCGGTCGATCACCTCCGGCATGAAGGAGGGTTCGACCCGCGGCCGGCCGATCCCCTCTATGCGCGAGCCGCGGTCGGACGTGAGGGCCCGGTTCCCGGTTCGGAAGAAGTCGAAGAAGACCGAGTTCTCGGGATCGACGACGCAGAGCCGGGTCGAGGCGAAGAGGCGCGGCCGGTACCGGATGTAGCGTCCGATGGTCGACGACGTGCCGCCGGTGCCGGCGCTGACCACGACCCAGGCGGGCACGGGGAAGCGCTCGCGCTCCATCTGCGAGAAGATGCTCTCGGCGATGTTGTTGTTGCCGCGCCAGTCGGTCGCCCGCTCGGCATAGGTGAACTGGTCGACGTAGTGTCCGCCGAGGCCGTCGCGCAGCCGCGCCGCCTCGTCGTAGATGTCCCGGGCAGGCACCCGGCGGCACTCGCCGCCCTGGAACTCGATCTGCGCGATCTTCCGGCTCGCCGTGGTGTCCGGCACCACCGCGATGAAGGGCAGGCCGAGGAGCCGGGCGAAATACGCCTCCGAGATCGCGGTGCTGCCCGAGGAGGCCTCGATGATCGGCGTGCCGCGGGTGATCCAGCCGTTGCACAGCCCGTAGAGGAACAGCGACCGGGCGAGCCGGTGCTTGAGGCTGCCCGAGGGATGGGTCGACTCGTCCTTGAGGTAGAGGTCGATCCCCTCCAGGCACGGAAGCTCCAGCTTGATCAGGTGCGTATCCGCGGATCGGTTGAAGTCCGCCTCGACCTTGCTGATCGCCTCGCAGATCCAGTCGCGGTCACGCGCGCTCGGCGAGCGGTCGAGCGGGGCCGGACATGTCGCGTCTGCCATCGTCGCCTCCGTGCTCGGTTTCGAGCATCGCCGGTCCGAGGCGAACGATCCAGTTGAATCAGGAGGCGCGCCCCTCGACCGCCGCCGAGTCCGCTCCGGGCCCGGGATCGCGGACCGGCCCGGGGCGGGCGTCGTCGCCCGGGAGGCGCAGGCGATCCTGTCCCGGTCCTGCCTCCGGCCGGGCGCGGCGGGCCGGCGTCACGCGTCGGAGGTCGTCTCCCGGGTCTCCTTCCGCGGGTCGCGCCGATCCTCCGCCGGCGTCTCTTGAGGCCGGATGTGAAGCGTGCGCGTGGGGAAGGCGAACGCGACCTCCATGCGCTTGGCCAGGTCCACGACGTCGCCGATCAGCCGGTGCCGCGCGGCGACATAGGCTTCGTAGCTGTAGACGTTGACGAACACCCGGCACTCGATGTCGATCGAGGAGGGGCCGAAGGCGGCGACGCCCACGTAGCAGTCCAGCGCATCGGCGCGCGGGTGCTCGAGCAGCGTGCGCCGCAGCTGCTCCACGAAGGCGTCGAGCTTTTCGCGCGGCGTGTCGTAGGTGACCGAGATCGGCAGGTCCACGCGCCGCCGCCGCCGGATGCCCCAGTTGACCAGCGGCGTGTCCGAGAGCTGCGAGTTCGGGATGATCACCATGGTGTCGTCCAGCCGCCGCAGGCGCGTCGAGCGCAGGCCCACGTTCTCGACCACCGCCAGCTCTCCGTGCGTCTCCACCAGGTGCCCGCGCTTGAAGGGCCGGTCGGTCATCAGAAGGGCGCCGGCCAGCATGTTGGACACCGTCTCCCGCGCCGCGAAGGCCAGCGCCACGCCGCCGACGCCGAGCCCGGTCAGCACGCCTTCGTAGGGAAGCTCGGCGATGTCGGCCGCGGCGACCACGGCGAAGACCACGACCAGCAGCTTCGCCACCCCGGTGGCGAGCGAGGCCACGATCTCGTCGGCGTAGCCCGGGGTCTCCGACGCGCGGCGGGAGAAGTGCTCGCCGGCATGGTCGCTGACGCGCCAGGCCAGCCACCCGCCGCACAGCACCGCCGCGATCGCGAGCCCGCGGAACAGCGCCTCGAACCCCGGGCCGACCGTCCCGAACAGCCCGATGCCGCGCATCAGCAGCATCGCGGCGACGAGCAATCCGAGCGGGCGCGCCAGCTCCGCGCCGCGCCTGCGGTCCGCGGCCTCGTCGGGGCCCAGCGGCAGGCGCCCGACCAGCGCCCGGGTCGCGACATGGGCGGCCGCGGCCGCCGCCGTCGCGCCCACGACCCACAGCGCCAGCGCCAGCCATTGCCAGGTCTCCAGCAGCAGCGGGCGCCGGAGAAGCTGAGGCGCCTGTTCGCGGATCGCCTCGCGGAGCATGAAGAAGCGCGTCAGCGGCGCGCTCGGCTTCACGCCCTCGGCCGGGGGCAGCGTCTGGATCGCCGCAAAGAGATCGGGCGCAGACGCCAGCGTTCCGGCCGAGAACCGCCAGCGCGTCGCGGTCTCGTCGTCGACCTCGAGCGGCTCGATCGCGACCTCGCCAGCCGCGTGCAGGTAGTGCACGTAGGGCATCGGCTGCTCCGGGTCGTTGGGGATCTCCTGCCAGATCGGGCGGCCGGCGCGGTCGAGGATCTGCTTGAGGTAGTCGGCGTAGATCGGCCCCTCCGCCTCGCGCAGATGCGAGGGCAGGAACGACAGGTCGAGCGTCGCGAGCGACTTCTCGCGGCCGCCGTCGTCCCAGCGTTGCGCGCCCTCGATAAAGCGGCGCATCACGCCCCGGGGGGAGTCGCGCCAGGCGAGCTTCGCGCTTTCGGCGGAGGGCTCCCCGATCTCCTCGAGAAACCGCGCGAGGGCGGCGCTCAGCGTCGGCTCGTCCTCGACCACGAGGCGCCAGCCCGCCGCGTCGCGCGCGAAGCGCAGCGTGTAGTCGACCGAGGTCCCCGCGGGGCCGATGCGGAAGCGCGCCTCGTCGGTGTCCGAGTCCAGCGGCGCGTCGACGATGCGCAGGGTCGAAAGCTCGACCAGCCGCCACAGCAGCGTGCGCCGGCGGGTGCGGTCGCGCCCGTCGGCGACGCCGCCCTCGTAGCTCAGCATTCCCTCGATGCGCCGCTGCGCGTGGACGTCGCCCTCGTAGACCGTCGCGTTGCCCGCCACGAGCAGGCTGCGCAGGACGTCCCGCGGCGTCGCCCGCAGCGTGGACACGGCTTCCACCGCCTTGGGGTCGATCCGTTCCCCGTTCCAGAAGCCCCCGTCGCCGTATCGGCCGCTGAAGCTGCGTCCGTCGGGCGACAGCGCGAACACGAACTCGCCCGAGGCCGCAGGCTCCTGCCACGCGCCCCGCAGAACCCGATCCTCGACCGTCCCGCGCAGCCGCCCGCCGCCCGGCTCGTAGGTTCCCGTCACCGTGCCGTCCGCGTGTTCGGCCAGGGTCATCAGGGCGCTGCCTTCCCGCCAGACGCTGCGCCATTGCCCGCTCCAGCGCTCCTCCGCCGCGGCCGAGGCGGCGGCGAGCGCGAGAAGCGACAGGATCAGACAGACCCGAAGAAGACGTCCTGCCTCGACGCCGTGCGGCATGTTCATCCTCCGGACGCTTGCGCGAACGCATGCCGCCGCCCGGGGGCGGGCGCACAGCTTTCAGGCGATCGGTCGTTCCCCTCCGGTTTAAGACCTCGCGGCCGGAAGCGCAAAATTCGGTCCGCCACGCAACGGCTGGACCGACCGCGAGCGCCCGTCCGGAGCGCGCGGCTCGGCCGCCCGGGCTCCCCTGAAGAGCCCGGCTCTCGAGGGATCGGCCTTCGTGGAGGAACGGGGTCGCGCGCCGAAGCTCAGGCCGAAGGACGACCCTGCGCCGAAGACCCGCGCCGGCGCTTCGCCGCGAGCAGAGCGATCAGCCCGCCTCCGGACAGCAGAAGCCCGAAGGCGGGCGGCGTCGGCACGGTTGCGGCGCCGTCGGAGAAGGTCAGGGCGAACGCCAGGTCCTGCTGCGGCGAGGCGAGCCAGTCGGTATCGGCGTCGAGGCCTTCGCTCCGCGCGACGGTCCACAGGACGCCGCCCGGATAGTCCGGAGCCGACGTCGCCAGCCCGTTGACGTTGCGCTCCAGCGCGACGGAGGCCGCGCCGACGTAGTCGAGGACGAGCAGGTATTCCCCCAGGCCTACGACGTCGACGCCCCCGGTCGACGCGGCGATCTCGTGGTCCGACAGGCTATTGGCCAGGACCGACACGGTCCGCTCGAACAGCGAGGGGCCCTGGATGGCATCGACGGAGCCGGAACTGTCGAAGGCGTAGAGGCGCAGCGTCAGGGGCTCGGGATCGGGGATCGGGGCGCCGGCGAACTCCCGCAGATAGGCGAAGATCGAAATGTCGGTCAGGCTGACGAACCCGCTCGGGACGACAAAGCTCTGGGCATAGTAGAGGCTCGACGACGGGGTGAAGTTAGAGGTCGGCTCGACCGCCACGTTCACCGTCGCCGCCTCCGAGATCCCGGTTTGCAGCAACGCAAGCCCCGCCGCGGCGAACGCCAGCTTCTTCATGACGGCCTCTCCGAACCCTGCGCGCCGCAACGGCGACGCCTCGACGTCGTTCTCGCCCCCGCGTTCCAGTGTAGCAGATTTCGATCATATTTTAATGCGTGCAAGCCGGCGTTCCCCGGATGCCGGCCGTTCGAGGGCGGACGCGCCCGGATCGGCCTGCAGATCAGGCGTTTCGCCCTCGGCGAGAGGCCCGTGGCGGAGACAGGGCCCGGATGCGGTCGGATCACGCGGGGGCCGCTCGTCGTGCCGGCGCGATCCCTGCTCCGCGGCGAACGGAAAGGGGCTTGTCCCGCCGTATGCGTCGAGCACGGAATGCGGTCGCGCATGGGCGGTGGCGCTTCGCTTGCGGCGGACCGAGCCGGGGATGCCGGGCGCCACCGGGCCGTCGAGCGCCGGCCCGCCCGCTGGGAAGCCGGCGGCCCGGCCCGTCGCCGGGTCAGGTCACTTGACGAGCTTCTTGACCACCCCGCCGTCCTTGTCCGACGCGTCCTCGCGTTTCTCCTTCAGGTCGTCGCCCTTGCCGTCGATCCCGGCGATGTCCCGCGCGGTCTCGGCCGCGCTGCACCTGTTGCCGACGCCGATCGTCGCCTTCATCGCGGCGTTCTTCGCGGCCTTGGCGACCGTGCAGTCCGGATCGACGATGTCCTTGGCCTTGTCGAGCGGCCCTGCATGAGCGGCGGCGGCGAGGAGGGTCAGGGCGAGGGCGAGACGTACTGGACGCATGAGGATCTCCTTCGACTTGCGCGGCCGGCGAAGAATCCGGTCGTCCGACGAGATGACGGACCGAGCCTAGCGCGTCCGACCTGTCCGATGAATGACGGCGGGCGCAACGGATCCCGCGCCGC
Source organism: Albimonas marina (assembly GCF_029223255.1). GTDB lineage: Bacteria > Pseudomonadota > Alphaproteobacteria > Rhodobacterales > Rhodobacteraceae > Albimonas. The sequence goes on along the minus strand of NZ_JARHUC010000018.1, from coordinate 4,113 downwards.
CGCTGCACGACGCGCCGCACCCGGGCGTGCCTCGAGCGTGGCCGAGGCGCGCGGCCTGCGCTTCCCGCGTCGCCAGGCGCCCCCCGAGTGACCTCCTGGATCATCTGCGACAGGACCGCGGCCATGCTGGCCGCCGACCGGGGCCGCGCGGACGGCGCGAAGGCCAAGGCGCGGGGGCGCCGAGCCGATCCGAACCGAGGGACGCCGCCGATGGCCGGGCCCGCGACGGACGCGGGGCGCTGCGGATGCCGAAGCTGCGCGCCGGCGCCTGCCCGCCGTCGGTCCCGCAGCCGCGCCGTCGAGACGGCGCGCATGGCGGCGATCCCCGCGACAGCCGCCCTGCGGCGCAGGGCGACCGAGCGGCTCGGCCCGCCTTCGACCCTCGGGCTTGCCTCTCCTTGACACGCCCCTTCGATGGGCGACCCGCGCATGGGGCGACGCTTGCCGCCTCGCGTGCCGGCGCCTAGGCTCGGACGACGGGGCGGTCGGCGGGGTCGTCGGCGGCAGGGGGGCGAGACGCGGATGACGCAGAACGAAGGCGGCGCCGACGCGCCGCTCCGGTCGGCGGAGGACACGGCCGCGCCGGAGACCGGCGGCCGCACCACCCTGGTGATGCTCTCGGGCGGGATCGACAGCGTCTGGACCCTGATGCGCCTCCTGCGCGACACCGGGGACACGGTCTACGCCCACCACGTCCATTTCCTCAACGAGGAAGGCCGCCATCGGGTCGAGGCCGAGGCCTGCCGCGCCATCGTCGCCCATCTCGCCGAGCGGTTCCGCAGCTTCCGCTATTCGGAGACCGCGATCGATCACCGGCGCATGCGCTGGTACGGCTACGACATCGTGGGCGTGGGCTTCGAGGCGGGCATCTGCGCCCACTCCTACCATCTCGCGCAGGGCAGACCGATGGACCGCTGGACCATCGGCACCTGCCTCGAGGAAGGCCACGACGCCGAACGCTTCGTGCATGTCGAGGCCTGCGTCGCCGCCAACTGCCACCCGAACCCGGCGCCCGCCTTCTTCCTGGTGCCGCCGGTCTCGAAGGCGCGGGAGATCGAGGATCTCGGCCCGGAGCTCGCGGGGCTCTGCTGGACCTGCCGCAGACCGCAGCCCCGGCCCGGCGGCGGCTGGCTGGAATGCGGCGCGTGCAAGACGTGCCGGCTGATGGGTTCGATCCATCGCGGATGACGGATCGTCACCTATTCGCACGATAAATGATGCAACGTAGCGTAAACTCGTTAACCATAGTTAACGGGGGTTGGCGCGGCGCGTCGTCCTGACGCTTGGGACCGGGCTGGCTTCGCCGTCCGGCATGAACAGGGATGACGCCAGATGGCATTTTTCGAACTCACCGTCGAAAACCTCAACGATTCCGGGGCCGGCAGCCTTCGCGCCGCGCTGGCGGAAGCGGCCACCCGCAGCGCGGACGACACGGTCGCCATCGCCTTCGACGAAAGCCTGTTCGGCGGAACGCTGTTCCTGCAGTCGAGGCTCCTCTTCGACGCCGAGGCCAGAATCACCCTGAGCGGAGACATGGACGGCGACGAGTCCTCGGACATCGCGATCTCGGGCGACAGCGACCTGAGCGGCACGGTCGACGAGTCGGACAGCGCGCTGTTCTCCGTCGCCAACGGCGCGCGGGTCGTCATTCGCTCCGTCAGGTTCGAGGACGCCATAGCCGTGGGCGACGAGGCGGCCGACGAGCTGGCCTTCGTCATCGTCAACGAGGGAACCCTGTCCTTCCTCGACAGCGAGCTGGTGAACCTGCGCGCCATCGGAGAGACCGACGCCCCCTTCGCCGCCCGATCGGCCGGGACGATCGCCAACGACGGCGATCTGAGCCTCTTCGACACCACGCTCGACGAGCTGCTGTCCGTCGCGGGCGCGGGAACCGACGGCGGGAAGGGCGGCGACGCGGTCGCGGGCGTCCTGCATGTGGGCGGAAGCGTCCTCCTGAGCCTGACGGGCTTCACCGGCCAGGCGGCCGGCGGCGCCGGTCAGGGCGGCGGCGACGGCGGCGACGCCGTGGTCGGCCTGCTGCAGCTGGGCGGCGATCTCGTGCCGCCCCGGTTCGGCATCGGCGACGGTTCGGTCGCGACCGGAGGGCTCGGCGACGGGACCACCGACGGCGCCGAAGCGCTGGGCGTGCTGGGGCCCGACTCCGACACGGCGACCGAGCTGCAGACCGGCACGGCCGGCGACGACGAGCTCGACCTGCTGTTCGCGGGCGCCACGCCGACCCTGCTGGGCCTGAGCGGGAACGACCGGCTCTCGGCCTCCTTCGCGGGCACGCTGTTCGGCGGAAACGGCGACGACATCCTCGTCCTCAGCGGGGGCGAGGGCGGCGAAGGCGGCTCGGGCGGGGTCGCGGACGGCGGCGGGGGCGACGATCTCTTCGTGATCCTGCGTCCCGGCGTCTCCGTGCATGGCGATGTGAACGGGGGGGAGGGGTCCGACACCGGCCTCGACACCATCAGCTTCGCGGAGTTCCAGTTCGAATCCGTCACCTTCGACATGCAGCTTGCCGACAACGCCGAGTCCGCGACGCAGGAGGCCTTCGCCGGCTTCGCGGTCACCGCCGGCGGCATGGACGCCGTGATCGGGACGCGGTTCGACGACACCCTCTTCGGAATAGCCGGGAGGAGCGCGACGCTCATCGGCGGGGCTGGCGACGACATCCTGGTCGCGCGGTCGAACCCGGGCGGGGATTTCGGCGACGGCGACGTGCTGCGCGGCGGCGCGGGCGCGGATTCCCTGACCGGCAGCGCGGCGCGCGACGAGCTGGTCGGCGGCGGCGGCGGCGACAGCATCTTCGGCGCCGAGGGCTTCGACTTCATCGTCGGCGGCGGCGGCAAGGACGTGATCGACGGCGGGCTGAAGGCGGACGAGATCCGCGGAGGCAAGGGCGCGGATTCCCTCGTCGGCGGCGGCGGCAACGACTCGATCTCCGGCGCCAACGGAAAGGACCGCCTCGACGGCGGCGAGGCCAAGGACTCGCTGCTCGGGGGCGGCGGCAAGGACGTGCTCGACGGGGGCGAGGCCAAGGACATCCTGTTCGGCGGCGCCGGCAAGGATCGCTTCAGGTTCGAGCAGGGCGACGGCAAGGACCGGATCCTGGATTTCAAGCAGAGCAAGGACAAGATCGTCTTCGCCAGCGGCGCCGAGTCCTTCGAGGACCTCGCCCTGCGCAACAAGGGCGACAACGTGAAGATCAAGTACGACGGCGGCGCGATCACCGTGCTGGACGAGAGCAAGGGCGACTTCTCGGCCGGCGACTTCCTCTTCGCCTGACCCCGCCGGCGAGCGGCCGCGCCCCGCCCCTCCGCCCGGCCGGGAACCGATCGACCGCGCCCGCCCGCCTGCGTGCAGCCGCCCGAGCCGCCGCTCGCCCGTTTCGCGGCGCGCGCCGGAGCCTTGGCGTCACGCGTTCCGCGAGGGAGCGCGCGACGGCCCTGAACGAACGGACCCCGCCGCGCCCCCAATGGCCGCCCTCCCTTTACGGAAGGATGCAGCGCTTGGTGCGGTTCTCGGTTCCAGCGGCGAGGGTCGACTTCACCGGCCCTCGATCACACCGGTCCAGTCATGCAGGGTGTCCGGCGTCAGCGCCCATGAGACATCCGAGTTGATATCGTAACGGAGGGTTTCGGCTCATCGTGCCCAGGGAGGGCAGACGATGAGACGGAAGACTGAGACGACGAAGCCGGCGGCCGAGAAGGTCGTTCGGGACATCCGACGCAGGACCCGCAAGCTGCATTCGGCGGAGGAGAAGATCCGCGTCGTGCTGGAGGGCCTGCGCGGCGAGGAGAGCATCGCCGAACTGTGCCGGCGCGAGGGGATCGCGACGAGCCTGTACTACAGCTGGTCGAAGGAGTTCCTCGAGGCCGGGAAGAAGCGGCTGGCCGGCGACACGGCCCGCCAGGCGACGAGCCCGGAGGTCATGGACCTCCGCGCGGAGACGGCCGCGCTGAAGGGTGAGGAGGATCAGGAAACGATTGAACCGCTCCGGGTCTGCCGGAGGCTCCCACTCCTGAGTAGGATGGAGCCCCATGAGCAAGACGACGAACAAGTTCTCCCCTGAGGTCCGCGATCGCGCGGTTCGCTTGGTGCTGGACA
>NZ_JARHUC010000017.1 GCF_029223255.1 Albimonas marina | reverse complement strand
CCCCCAACGCGCCCGCCCGGGCCGCGGTCGCGGCGAGATCACGGCGCCGTCACGGGGCGCCTGCGATCCCCGGGGGACCGAACGGGGGGACCGAGCGGGGAGCGCGAGGGGGGGCGCGACGGGAGCGCGCGCGTCATGCTGCGGCGCATCACGTCCTTGGCGCCTCGCCCGCCGATGCCATACAACCCCAGTGGGGCGCCCCGCTTTCCCGTGGAAGGAGATGGCCTTGACCGGAGACCCGAGCCTGGACGACCGCCGCGCCCGCTACCGCGGCTTCGGCAAGGAACGCCCGCAGTGGTATCTCAAGAACGGCTCGCGCGCGCTCTACAAGGAGGTCGTCACCCGGCTGCGGCCCCGCCCGCAGGTCGCCGGACGGCCCATCGTGATCCTCTTCACCCAGCGCAGCGGATCCACCTGGCTGGTCGAGCTGCTGCGCACGCTCGAGGGCATGGTCAGCCTGCAGGACCCGATCCTCGAGCGGAATTCCTTCCACTACGCCCGCCTCTACGGCTTCCCGCAGCGCCATTACTACTACCAGCCCGAGGACCTCGCCGCCGCGACCCCGTTCCTGCGCCGGGTGCTGGAGCTGAGGCGCGTGGCCGCCCTCGACCTCGACGAGGTCCCCCATGACCGCGCCGCCCGCGTGCGCCCGGTGATCAAGGTCTCGAACGCGCCCTGGTCGGACGCCTACTGGCGCGAGACCTTCGACGCCGAGGTGTTCCGCCTGATGCGCCACCCGGTGCTGGCGGCGCGCTCGCAGATGAAGTTCTTCCGCATGCCCATGCATCTCGACTACTCGCTGGGCTTCCCCGCGGTGCAGGAACGGCTCAGCGCCGACCAGCTCGCGGTCTGCAAGGCGGCCCTCGCCTCGGGCGACGAGAAGCGCCAGCGGATCTGCGAGGTGTTCCTCGAGAACCTCCCCGCCTTCGGCCCCGCGCCCGCGCCCACGCCGCTGATCCATTACGAGGACCTGATCGCGCGCAACTTCGAGGCGCTGGACTTCGTCGCCTCGGTCGATCCCGACTGGCGCGCCAAGTTCGAGGCGAGCTTCGACCGCCCCTCGCGCTCCTCGACCGGGGGCAAGGTGGTGGGCAAGACCCGGCGCGCCGAGCTCGACGCCGAGGAGGCCGCGGTCTTCGCGGACTGCGTCGCCGCCTTCCAGGCCGAGGCCTTCCTGCCGATCTGGTCGGGCGAGCCCGAGGCCGCCGGGGCCGCGCCCGCAACCGGAACCGCCACCGGAACCGAGGCCGCGGCCCAGGGGGGCGCGGCATGAGCGAATTCGACGGCCTCGCGGGCGTGCGCCCCAACCTCTTCATCATCGGCGCCCCCAAGTGCGGGACCACCGCCGTCGCGCAATGGCTGGCGGATCGGGAGGACGTGTTCTTCTCGAACCCCAAGGAGCCGTTCTTCCTGTGCGACGACTTCCCCAACATGGCCGGCGAGATCACGCTGGTGGACACGCCCGAGAAATACCTGCGCCTGTTCGCCGGGGCCGACCCCGCGAAGCACAAGGTGATCGCCGAGGGCTCGACCGCCTACCTGCGCTCGACCCGCGCCGTCGCCCGGGCGCTGGAGCTCAACCCCGAGGCCCGCTTCATCGTGATGCTGCGCGACCCCGTCGAGGTCGCCCAGGCCTTCCACATGGAGCAGCTCTTCGCGCGCAACGAGGACCAGGAGGATTTCGAGACCGCCTGGCGCCTGCAGGACGAGCGCGCCCAGGGCCGCAGCCTGTCGCCCCACGCCAAGGCGCCCGAGTTCCTGCAGTACCATGACACCGCCGCCTTCGGCCCCCAGCTCGACCGGCTGGTCGCCCTGGTGCCCGAGGAGCGCCGGCTGGTGGTCCTCCAGCAGGACCTGCGCGACGACGCCCGCGCCCTGTGGCTGAAGGTGCAGGCGTTCCTCGGCCTCGAGGACGACGGGCGCACGGAGTTCCCGAAGGTCAACGCCTCGCGCAAGCACCGGGTGCAGTGGCTGGCGGACCTGTGGCTGGACCCGCCCCGCCCGCTGCGGCCGGGCGTGCTGGCGGTGCGCCGGATGCTCAACGAGCATCGCCCCCCCGCGATCGAGGCGCTGAAGAAGGCGCTGCGCAAGCCCCACGACCGCCCGACCCTGTCGCCCGCCTTCGAGGCCGAGCTGCGCGCGCTCTTCGCCCCCGACGTCGCCCGGGTCGAGGCGGTGCTGGGCCGGCCCACCGGCTGGCCGCGGCCGGAGGTTCCGGCCGCGCCCCTCCCCTCCGCCGCCCCGGATCTGGGCCAGGCCGATCTGGGGCAGGCGGGGGCCGTGCGCTCCTGATCCGCGTCCGATTCATGCCGGGCGGGGCCGCGCGGCCCCTCCGGCCTCTTCCTCCCGCATCGCCCGTCCCATGAGGCGCCCATCGTGATCCAGACGACGAACCCGGCGGCAAGACCGGACCCCCACGCCCCCCTCCGGGGCCGGCCCTGCGGGGCCGCGCGATGAGCGATCCGAAGACGCCCGACGACGGCGCGCCGAAGCCCGCCCCCGAGACGTCTCCCGGCAAGCCGAAGCGCAGGCGCGGGCTGGTGGCGAAGGTGCTGGGCAAGCTCGCCAACGACGCGGTGCTCGACAAGCTGCTGCGCGGCGGCGCGATGGCGCTGGCGATCAAGGTCGGCGCGGCGGGCCTGTCCTTCCTGATGTTCATGCTGCTGGCGCGCGCCTCGACCATCGACGAGTTCGGCCGCTTCGGCTTCGCCTTCTCGCTGGCGGGGATGCTGTCGGTGGTGGGCAGCTTCGGGCAGCGGATGATGGTGATGCGCCAGGCGCCCGCCTACGCCGCCGACGGGGACGAGCGGCGCCTGACCGGGATCGTGCGCTACGGCTATCGCTGGGTGCTGGGGGGCTGCATCGCGATGGGGCTGGGGCTGGCGCTCGGCGCGCAGGTCTGGCCCGGGCTCGCGCATCGCGACTACCTGGTCGCGGGCGGGGTGATGACGGTGATGATCGGGCTGGCGGAATACCAGTCGCGGGCCATGCGCTCGGTCACCGGGATGGCGCTGGCGCTGGCCCCGCGCGACATCTTCTGGCGGCTGGGGGTGGCGGCGCTGGCGGGGGCCTGGATCCTGTCGGACGCGCCGCCGATGACCGCGCCGCAGGCGCTGTATCTGTCCTCGGCCCTGCTGCTGGCGGTGCTGGTGGTGCAGGCGCTGATGCACCCGATCACCCGCCCCCACGCCCTGTTCCGGGCGCGGGCCACCTACGAGCCGACCGAGTGGCGGCGGATCTCCACCGGGCTGTGGGGCGTCTCGGTGATGCAGATCGCGGGGCCCAACTTCTCGATCGTGCTGGTGGGCTTCGTGCTGGCGGCCGAGCCCACCGCCCAGCTCTTCGCAGCCCTGCGGGTGGCGATGCTGCTCGAGCTGTTCCAGCTGGCCGCGCAGATGGTCTCGGCGGCGCTGATCTCGTCGCGCTGGCACAAGGGCGACGTCGCCGGCGTGCAGCGGATCTGCCGGGTGGTGACCCTGGGCGCGGCGCTGCCGGCGCTGGGAAGCTTCCTGCTGTTCGCGCTGTTCGGGGACTGGATCATGGGCCTGTTCGGCAACGCCTTCGCCGGCGGCCAGCTGCTGCTGGTGATCCTGTCCTGCGGGTTCCTGGCCAAGACCGTCTTCGGCCAGTCCGCCCTGCTGATGCAGCTGGCGGGGCGCGAGCGCGCCTTCATGCGCATCGTGACGATCTGCAACCTGGCCTCGGTGGCCGCGATCCTGGCGGCGACCCTGCTCTTCGGCGTGATCGGGGCGGCGGTGGCGACCACGGCGGGGCTGATCTCGTGGACCGCCTGGGCGCAGTGGGACGTGCGCCGCAGCCTGGGGGTCGACCCCTCGCTGCTGGGCGCGCTGCGCAGCCTGAAGCGCAACCGGGACCGGGCCCGCGAGGAGGAGACCGACGAATGAAGCCGAACCTGTTCCTGGTGGGCGCAGCCAAGAGCGGCACCACGGCGCTCGCCACCTTCCTGGCCGAGCATCCGCGGATCTTCATGGCCCACGTGAAGGAGCCGAGCTGGTGGAGCGACGACTACCGTCGCGGCCAGGCGGCGGCGCGCCTCGACGTGCAGGCGGATTACGACGCGCTCTACGCCCCCGCGGATCCCGCCGACTACGACTATGCGCTCGACGCCTCGACCACCTACCTGATCTCCCGCGTCGCGATCCCGCGCATCGCCGCCTACCAGCCCGAGGGGCGCTACATCGTCAGCCTGCGCGACCCGGTGGCGATGGCCCAGGCCTTCCACATGGAGGTGCTGTTCAACACCGTCGAGGACGTCGAGGATTTCGAGACCGCCTGGCGCCTGCAGGAAGAGCGCGCCCAGGGCCGCAGCCTGCCGCCCCGCTGCCCCGAGCCCAAGCGCCTGCAATACCGCGAGATCTGCGCGGTCGGCGCCCAGCTCGAGCGGCTGCGCGCGGTGATCCCCGAGGAGCGCCTCCTCGTCCTCTTCCAGGACGACATGACCCGCGATCCCGCCGGGCAGTGGCCGCGGATCTTCGAGTTCCTGGGCCTCGAGGCCCATGACTTCGACCCCACCCGCCGGGTCGGCGCCGCGCATTTCCAGCGCTTCCCGAAGATCGCGCGCTTCTACCAGCAGCCCCCCGACTGGATCGCGCCCGCGGTGCGCGGCGGCAAGCGGCTGCTGGCGAAGACCGGGGCCACGGGCCTCGCCAAGAAGGCCCTCTCCCGCTCCGGCCAGCGCGCGACGCTGAGCCCCGAGTTCGAGCGCGAGCTGCGCGAGGCCTTCGACCCCGAGGTCCGGACCCTCGAGCGCCTCACCGGCCGCGACCTCTCCGCCTGGCGCGCCTGACGCGCCGAAAGGGAGAGGCGCGCGCCTGACGCGCCGAAGGAGAGCGGGCGCCCGATGCGCCGCAAGAAAAAGGCGCGCGCCCGGCGCGCCGCGAGGGACAGAGCGGGCGCCCCGGACCTGATCCGGAGCCTCCTGCGGGCGGCGGAAGAGGCCCCGGATCAGGTCCGGGGCGCCCGCCGGACGGGCGAGGCGGGCGGGAGCGCGGGCGGGCGGCTCGCCCCCTCCGCGCCCCGGCCCTCCCTCGGTCCTTCCCGCGCCGCTCCCCCGTCCCGCCCGCTCACGCGATCGGGTTCCCGGGGGCGGTCCGCAGCGCTGGCGCGGGGGGCCGGCTTGCGGCAGTGTCGCCCCACGCCGGGCCGGGGGGAGGCCCCGGCGCACCTGAGCGAGGGCGCGCGATGCCGACCACGACGCTGCGGAACCTCCTGAGGGGCCTGCGCCGCCTCCGCCGGCCGACGCCCCGCGGCGCGCCGGAGCGGGCCGCCTCGCCCTCCACGCCGGAAGGGAGCGCCCCCGCCTCCGCACCCGAGCGGCAGCCCTCCGCCTCCGCGCCCGAGCGGCGCGCCTCCGTTTCCGCGCCGGAGCGGCGCACCCCTGTGTCCGCGCCCGAAAGGCGCCCCCCCGTTTCCGCGCCCGAGCGGCGCGAGGCCCTGCTCGGCCTCGCCCTCGGCGCGCCGCTGCTGGCGCCGCTGCTGGTCCCGCGGGCGGCGCAGGCCCAGCAGGGGGGCCCCGCCCCGGCCCAGCTCTCCGCCTCCGGCCTCGCCCCCTCCTCGGCCTTCGGCAGCCTCTCCGAGGCGCTCGGCTGGCAGCGCCGCACCGGGGGGGCCTTCGCGGTGGTCGGCGAGACCGCGCTCTCCGAGCCGCTGGAGCTCGGCCCCGACGCCGCCCTGGTCGGCGTCAACCCCCGCCAGGCGGTCCTGCGCCTGACCTCGCCCGGCGCCGGGGTGGTGGTCGGCGGCCCCGGCCGCCCGGCCGCGGGGGTCACCGTCTCGGGCCTGACCATCAAGGGCGAGGACGTGGCCCGCGTGGGCTTCGCCTTCTCCGACGCGCCCCGCGGCGACCCGCGCCCGATCTCCTGGTCGGTGTTCACCGGGGGCGGCCATGTCTTCGACCTCGACGTCGCCGGCTGCCGCGAGGCCGGCATCGTCGTCGGCGCCGACAGCGACAACACCCAGATGCACCTGGTGCGCAGCCGCCGGCACCGCGCCCCGGGCACCGCCGCCGACGGCATCCGCATCGAGGCCCCCACCCAGATCACCCAGAGCCTGTTCGGCGGCGTCTCGGGCTACGCCCTGCGCGCCGACGTCGCCGTCGCCGGCGGCCGCACGCCCGAGATGCTCTACACGGTCGAGAGCTCGCGCCTGAACTTCGGGCGCAAGGGGCTGATCTACCACGACGGGACCTCCGACACCGGGCCCGGCGGGGCGGTGGGCATCGTCTCCCACTGCTTCCTCGAGAACTGCGGCTTCGCCGGCGGCGAGGTCCCCGCCAAGGAGCCCGCCGACGAGGCGACGCTCGAGCCCGCCGCGATCCACTGCGCGGGCGGACGGCTGGCGATCCACGATCCCAAGAAGCTGCAGAGCGGCTGGGGCCGCAGCCTGGTGAAGGCGAGCCGCGCGGGCCAGGTCACCCTGCGCCTGGGCGGCTGCGAGGCCAAGGGCGCCACCAACCCCCGGCGGCGCCCCTGCACGCTGCTGGTCGCCGGGCTCGAGGCCGGCCATTCCGCGCAGATCGTGCTGGACGGCCCGCTGGTCCTCGCCGACGTCGCCGAGTTCGCCGAGATCGCCCGCACCGCGCCGCGCGCGGGCGACTTCGCGATCCGCCCCCTGGGGGCCGAGACCCTGTGGCGCGCCGACCTCGCCGCCCCGGAGGCCTGGACGCCGCTGGGCGCCGAGCTCTCCGCGACCGGGGATCCCGGGCGGCTCTACGACGGCCCCTCGGCCCTGGCGGTGCGCGGCCAGGGCTGGTCCGACGCCGGCGCCGCGGCCCGCTTCCGCCTGCCCCGCGCCACGGGCCGCCCGATCCTGCTGCAGGCCGTGCTGCGCCCCGAGGGCCCGGGGCCCTGCGGCCTGCACGCCCGCCTCTCCGGCCCCGGCCTGCGCGCCCTGACCCCGCTCGCCGCCGAGACCCCCTGGACCGCCCCCACCCCCGCCTGGATCCACCTCTGCGCCGCCGCCTGGGTGGAGGACGGCGCCCAGGAGATCGAGGCGACGCTGTTCGCGGGGAGAGGGACGACGGGCGGGGCGGCGACGGTGGGGATGGTGCGGGTGGTGGAGATGTGAGGGGGGGGGATTCCCATGCCAGAAGGCCCCGCCGAGGCGGGGCCTAGGTTGACCACGTTTGAATTCCGTCACGCCGAGCTGGTGGCCACTTTCGCATGACGACGGCGAGCCTGCAGACACTCGCCTCGCCCCTTCATTGACGACCTGACCCTGTCGCCTTCCTGCGCCAGATCTGCGTTGGCAAACCGAGCCGCCACTCAAAGACGCGCGCGAAGTTCGTGACGTTGATCAAGGGGCAGCAGGTCGGCGACCGCCGCGAGGAGTTCCAGCAGCCGCCGATCCTCCTCGACGACCTCGGTCCTAAACTCCGGCTTCAAGACCATCAGGCGGATCGTCTTGCGCGGAGCCTTCCCGAAATCGCCCAGCCAGCCTGCGAGCTTGTCGTGATAGTGATTGAATTCTGGCGTCCCCGAGCGAAGTTCTTCAAAGAATTCTTTGAGGAACCATTCGGTGTTTCGGCCATCCAGCTCTTGAGAAGACTCCAAGTACGTAGCGACGTCCATGTTTTCATAGCCAATGAACTTGGAAAATCCGAAGCGGGGCCGCGCTGGGTCCCTCGTGTCCACGTACCAAGCACGGGCGAACCCGAAACGATCGGCAAGCTCGGGCGATTGTGCAAGCCCGTCTTCGAGGCGCTCGATGTTGTCGAGGGCCTGCTGGGCGGTGGTGATGATCTTCATTGCGGTTCTCCGTGTACTTCATTCTCTACGCGGTATTTGCATAACTCGATTCGCTCTCGTCCGCAATCTCCACGTGGAAAATGTCCAGTTTGAATCCGCCGCACAGCGGGGGTGGGGGGGGGACCGGTAAGCGTCAAAACCGGTCGTTTTTGACAGAGCTGACGCCCCCCAATCCCACCAACCCCTTGCCCCTCCCAAAACCCCCTGCCAAAACCATCCCCGTTCCGACAGGTTTTCGACAGGCCCCCGCATGATCCTCGGCTACGCGCGCGTCTCCACCGCCGACCAGTCGCTCGACGCGCAGCTCGATGCGTTGCGGGCGGCGGGGGTCGAGCGGGTGTTCGCGGAGACGGTCTCGGGGGGCGTGCGGCGCAGGGCGGAGCTGGAGCGGATGCTCGATCAGCTCCGGCCGGGGGACGTGGCGACGGTGACCAAGTACGACCGGCTGGCGCGCTCGTTGCCGGACCTGCTCGACATCGTGGCGCGGGTGCAGGCGGCGGGGGCGGAGTTCCGCTCGCTGGCCGAGGACATCGACACCGCCACCCCCGCGGGCCGGCTGGTGTTCCACGTCTTCGCCTCGATCGCCCAGTTCGAGCGGGAGCGGATCTCGGAGCGCACCCGCGAGGGGCTTGCGGCGGCCCGCCGGCGGGGGCGGATCGGCGGCCGGCCCCCGGCGCTGAGCCCCGCCCAGAAGACCGAGGTCCGCCGGATGCGCGACCAGGAGGGCCGCCCGATCCCCGAGATCGCCCGCCTGTTCCGGGTCAGCCCCTCGACCGTCCGCCGGGCCTGACCGGGCGCCTGCCCTCTCCCCCGGCCTCGAGTTGACAGCTGTCAACTTGGGACCCGCCCCAGGATTCAGACAGGCGCAGGCTCGGCTCCGCCGTCCCCTGAGAGGCGGGGGCGCGGGAAGAGGAATGCGCCGCCGCCGAGTTGACAGCTGTCAACTCGAGGGCGGGGCGCCCGGAAGCGGCGGAAAGGGCGAGGCGGGAAACGCCCGCCGGATCGCGCTCCGGGCGCGGGCGGGAGAAGGAGGGAGGGGAGGCGCGGGCGTCGAGTTGACAGCTGTCAACTTGCGATCCCGATCGCGACGGGGGGCCTGGAGGCGCGCTCCGGGCGCGGGGGGCGCCGGGGGGCGCGCCGGAGTTGACAGCTGTCAACTCTCGGGGGGCGAGGTCTCGGCCTGGTCCGGGTCGGGGGCGCGGGTCTCGCGGCGCCAGGCGGCGTGGAGCTCGGGCAGGCGGCTCGCCAGCCAGTCCTCGAAGCCGCCCGCGGGGGCCAGCGACAGGGTCAGGCCGCGGGCGGTGCGGCGGGCCACGGCCAGGCGGCGGCCGTCGAGGGCCCGGATCTCGGAGGGGCGCGCGGGCCGCCGCCGGAGGCCGCCCCCGCGCAGGGCCGAGCGCAGCAGGGTCGCCGCGGCCTCGAACCGCTCCGCCGAGGGGGCGTCGCCCGCGGCGATGACGACCTCGTCGGCCAGGGTCTCGGCGTCCATGACGTCGGCGGCCTCGGCCGCCTCCAGCGTCTCGGCCAGCTTCAGCCAGCGCGGACGCCCCACCCCGGGGGCCGAGCCGATGGCGCGGATCAGCTCCCGCGGCAGGCGGTCGGTCAGGGACAGCATCCGCGACACCGCGGTCTTGTCGACCGAGAGCGCCTCGCCGATGGCGCCGCGGTCGTAGCCGGCCTCCTGCATGCGCGCGGCGAAGGAGGCCTTCTCGACGAAGCTCAGGTCCCGGCGGGCGCTGTTCTCCTGCCCCTGGGCCATCACCAGGGCCTCGTCGTCGAGGTCGCGCACCAGGGCCTTCACCGGCAGGCCCAGCTCCTGCGCGGCCCGGGCGCGGCGGCGGCCGTAGACGATCTGCCACTCGCCCGGGATCGAGGGATGCGGGCGCACGAGCACCGGAACCTGCTGGCCGTGGGCGGCGATCGAGCGGCGCAGCAGGGCGTCGTCCTCGGGCGAGGTCTCGATCCGGTCCTCGAGACCGCCGGCGTGGATCGTGGCGGGGTCGAGCTCGAGCACCCCGCTGGCGCGCAGGGCGGAGACGGCCGAGGAGATCGCCCCCACCGCCCCGGAGCGGGAAACCGGACGGGGGCGGGACGGCGCGTTGACAGCTGTCAACTTCTCGTCGGCCGCCGCGGGCTCCGTCCCCTCGGCGGGGGCCGCCATCAGCCCCTCGAGCATCGACTTGCGGTCCTTCCTCGACATCTCAGCGCCCCCAGGCCTGGTGAACCAGCCCCTCGATCTCGGCGTTCACCGCATCGAGGCTTTCGATCGCCCGCTCGTAGGTGGCGCGGGTGAAGCCGCTCTTCTCCACCTCGTAGAGGGTCTGCTTGGTCATGCCCGCGTCCGCGATCGCGGTGGATTTCAGGACCTCGGCCGCCAGCACATGCTCGCCGAACAGGGCGCGCATGAAGGCCACCATCTGGCTCTGCGGCCCGTCGCCGGGCTCGTAGCGGGTGACCAGGTAGCGCAGCCAGTCGTAGCTCATGTCCCCGCCCGCGCGCCCCACCACGCCCAGCAGCTCGGAGGTCATCAGCAGGAACTGGCACATCGACATCATGTCGAGCATCTGCGGATGGATCGTCACCAGCACCGCGGTCGCGGCCGAGAGCGCCGAGAGGGTGAGGAACCCGAGCTGCGGCGGGCAGTCGAGGATCACCAGGTCGTAGTCCCCCTCCACGCTCGCCAGCGCCTCGCCGATGCGGGTGAAGAAGGCGGGGGCGGTCCCGCCGCGGGCGAGGATCCGGGGGGTGTCGTGCTCGAACTCCATCAGCTCGAGATTGCCGGGGACCAGGTCCAGGCCGGCCACGTAGGTGCGCTGGATGACGTTACGTAAAGGAACCGGATCCTCGTAGCGGATCGCGTCGTAGAGGGTGCCGCCGTCGGCGAGGTCCAGCTCGGGCTGCACCCCGTGCAGGGCCGAGAGCGAGGCCTGCGGGTCGAGGTCGATCGCCAGCACCCGGAACCCGTCGAGCGCGCATTTCTGGGCCAGATGCGCCGCCGTCGTGGTCTTGGCCGAGCCGCCCTTGAAGTTGGTCACCGCGATGACCTGGAGGTGATCGCCCGGACGCCGCCCCGGCAGGTAGGCGCCCGGCGTCTTGGCGCCGGCCTCGAGCATCTCGCGCAAGCTCCGGATGTCCTCGGTCGAGTAGGAGCGCCGGCCCCCCTTGCCGGTCTCGGGCGAGGGGCCGCGGCCGTCGAGATGCAGCTTGCGCAGATAGGCGTCGTTCACGCCCAGCAGCTTCGCCGCCTCGCCGGAGGTGAAGCGGCGCATGGTCTTCTTCGCGTCGGGGGCGAAGAGCTGGGCGCGATGGGCCTGGAGCCGGGCGGAGAGCGCCCGGGCATGCGCCGCGACGAGCTCGTCGATGCGGATCTGCTGCATGGTCTGCCTGTCGGTCGCCCCGGGGGGCGTCTGCTCGGGGGACGGGCCCGGTCTTCGCCGGTGCGCCCGCCGTTACGCTCGATGGTCGTTGTTACGGCGCAAAGCGTAAATCGGGGGCGGAATCCGGGCAAGCGCGAAGCGCAGGGGAGACGGGTCCGGGAGGGGAGACGGGTCCGGGAGGCGGAACCGGGGCCCAGGAGGCCCGCTTGGGGAGGATTCCCGGCCGCGCCGCAGGGGCGGGGGGTGTTAAATAGGGGTTATATATAGTGTTACGCCTGTGGATAACGTCTGAAAATCTTTGAAAATAAAGACGAATTTTTGGGGCCGTGATTCCAAAGGACCAATCGCGCGACTCCAAACCACCAGTCGAGTGACTCCAAAGGACCAATCGGGCGATGAAAGACCACTCGGGCGTTGATCGACCAGTCGGGCGATGATAGACCACTCGGGCGACGATGAACCAATCCGCGGGTCCCGCCGGCGGAGGACGACCGGAGGCCCGCGCATGTCCGCGCCCGCGATCCCCCCCGCGACCAGCCCGCTCGACCCCGACCGCTACCCGCAGGGCGATTTCTTCATCTGCGACATCCTCGATGCGGCCCCCAAGGGGGACATGGCGCCGATGGAGCATCCGATCTTCTCGCTCTCGACCCGGCCCGAGCATCGCCGCCGGCGCTACGAGAACGGGCCGAACTGGATCGAGGTGCGCCCCTCGGACGAGGGGCTGGCGACGATCCACGACCGCGACGTGCTGATCTTCTGCATCTCCCAGCTGGTGGCGGCGATGAACGAGGGGCGCGAGCCCTCGCGCTACGTGCGCTTCAACGCCTCCGACCTCTTGCGCGCCACCAACCGGGCGGGGGGCGGGGCGGGCTACGAGCGGCTGCAGGCCGCCTTCGCCCGGCTGCAGGGCACCCAGATCGTCACCAATATCGTCACGGGCGGGCAGGAGATCACCACCGCCTTCTCGCTGATCGACCAGGTGCGGATCGTGCGCCGCACCGACGGGGGGCGGATGGTGGAGGTGGAGGCGAAGCTCTCGGACTGGACCTGGAACGCGATCCGGGCGCACGAGGTGCTGACGCTGCACCGGGATTACTTCCGCCTGCGCAAGCCGCTGGAGCGACGGGTCTACGAGATCGCCCGCAAGCATTGCGGGCTGCAGCCGGAGTGGCGGATCTCGCTGGGCAAGCTGCACCTGAAATGCGGCTCGGCCTCGGACCTGCGGGTGTTCCGCCAGCAGGTGGCGCGGATCGCGGCCGCGGACGCCGAGCACGCCCACATGCCCGACTACGCGGTGGAGCTGGCCGAGAACGACATGGTGATCTTCCGCCTGCGCCGGGAGGCGCCGCTGTTCGAGGTGGAGGTGGGCCGGCTCGCCCCCGAGACCTACCCCGAGGCGCGCGCCCTGGCGCCGGGCTGGGACGTCTACGCGATCGAGGCCGACTGGCGGCGCTGGTGCGAGGCCGAGGAGATCGAGCCGCGCAACCCCGAGCGCCATTTCCTGAAGTTCTGCGCCTCCTGGGCGGGCAAGCGCGGGCGGGCCTGAGGGCGCGCGCGCGCCCCCTCTCAGTCGGCCCCGCCGCCGCGCGCCTTCAGGGCGGCGGAGTGGGACATGACGATCCCCACCGTCAGCCACCAGGTCCAGTTGGACAGGCCCGACAGGAACAGGAAGCAGATGGTCACGTAGAGGAACAGCCCCCCGTAGCGGTAGCTGGTCCACAGCGCCCGCCAGGCGACCATCAGCAGCTGGATCGCGGCCAGGATCCAGCCGACGAAGCCCATCTCGCCCATGATGTCGAGCATGAAGTTGTGGGCTTCCTTGATCAGGTTCTGGTTGCGGAAGTGGCCCCACTGCTGGACCACGTCGGTGTACCAGACCGAGGCGTAGTTGTCGTAATAGTTGCCGTAGCCCACGCCGAACAGCGGGTTCTCGAGCCCGAAGTTCAGGAAGGTCATGTAGTGCAGGAAGCGGAAGGTGCTGACCTGGATCAGGTACAGGACCTCGTAGGGCGACAGGCTCTCCTTCAGCGCCCAGATCATCAGCGGGAAGGCCGCGGCCACGATCGGCACCGTGAAGGCCACGATGCGCACCACCGAGTAGCGGCGGAAGACGTGGAAGGCCGCCGCCAGCACCAGGGCCACGAAGGGCCCGCGGCTGACCATCAGGATGGTCATGAAGAACAGGATCCAGGCCGCCTTGCGCCGCTTCTCGACCATGCACAGGAAGGCCAGCGCCCCGGTCATGGTCCCCGAGAAGCCCGAGCCGCCCATGGTGCCCATGAAGCGCGGCACCTCGATGCCGAGGTCGGGCAGGAGCCCGCCGGAGAGCTCGGAGTCGAGCTCGCGCTGGCGCTGGCCGAAGCCCATCTGGATCATCACGAACTCGATCACGATGATCGCCAGCAGCACCCAGATCAGGCGTTTCTGCACCAGGTCGGCGATGCGCGCGGGCGACATCCGGGCCGCCATCTCGGCGATGCCGATGCCCCCCAGCACCAGCGACAGCTGCACGTAGCTGAACCAGCCCAGCCCGTTGAAGGCCAGCGAGGCCGCCCCCCAGGCGACCAGCACGTAGCTGGGCAGCAGGAAGGCCGAGACCCGGCTGGTCGCCACGATCCAGCCCAGCCCGGTCAGCGCCGCGACATAGCCCAGGTAGATCGGGATGTGCCCGACCGAGCGCACGGCGCCGGTCATCATCAGCAGCGCCATCAGCGGGCTGACCGTCATGACGAACTGCGTGGCCCGCAGGCGATGATCCTCGAAGGTGGTGGTGGTCATGCGCTCTCTGCGAACTTTGCTCCGGACCGGGGCTCCGGCGGGGAGCGCCCGCAGGGGGTTCCGGCCCGCAGGCTCCGGCCCGGGGACGGCGCAGGCTAGCCCACCTGCGCCCGGCTTGTCGACGCGGCCCCGCCCGGCGGCGGCCGCGACGGGGGGCGCCCAGTGACGCAGGCGCCCCCCGTCGCGGCCGCCTCCGAAGCCCCGGCCGCGCCCTTCATGCATCTGAACGCGTTGAGAAACCCCCAACGCGCCCGCCCGGGCCGCGGTCGCGGCGAGATCACGGCGCCGTCACGGGGCGCCTGCGATCCCCGGGGGACCGAACGGGGGGACCGAGCGGGGAGCGCGAGGGGGGGCGCGACGGG
>NZ_JARHUC010000016.1 GCF_029223255.1 Albimonas marina | reverse complement strand
CTCGAGCCCATAGGCAATGTGCCGCCCGCAGAAGCCGAAGCCGCATTCCACGCTGCGCTGGAAACGCGCGATGTGGCCGCGTAGCTAACGAACATCGGCCTCCGGCAGACCCGGAGCGGTTCATGCTGCTTCAGCGCGAGGGCTGGGACGTGAACCACAGTCGAGGGGACCGTGGCCCCAGTGGGGACGCGCAAGCCCGAAGACGGACGCAGGATCTACAACGAGCTGGGCCTTCAGCTGCGCAACAAGTCGCCTACACGGCGGGTGAAGGCGAAGCGGCGAGAGGACCGGCGGGACGCCACGGCGGCCAACGAGACCTGGGCGATGGACTTCGTCCACGACCAGCTCGCCACGGGAACGAAACTGCGCGTGCTGACCATCGTCGAAACCTTCTCGCGGTTCTCCCCGGCCGTCGACGCCCGGTTCTCCTGACCTTTCCCCTGGATCAGGGCCGCGCTGAACTGGAATCCTCCGGCTGGGGGTTGATGCTCAGCGCCGGCGTGACGCCTTCGAAGGGCTGGTGCGTTGGCGCGGCTGTGGTTTCGAGGAACTCCATCGGGGACATGTAGCCGAGGGCGGAGTGGGGCCGCACGGCGTTGCAGTAGCGACGCCAGGCGCCGATCTCCTCGCGGGCGTGACGGAGCGACCGGAACCAGTGGAGGTTCAGGCGCTCGTCGCGCAGCTTGCCGTTCAAGCTCTCTACGAAAGCGTTCTGCACCGGCTTGCCCGGCTCGATGAAGCGCAGCCGCACGCCGGTGCGCTCGGACCATTCGAACATCGCGCGGCTCGTGCCCTCGGGGCCGTTGTCGAGGACGATCTCCTCGGGAAGGCCCACGCGCTCGCCCAGCTCGTCGAGGAGGCGGGCCACGCGGGCGCCCGAGATCGAGAGGTCGACGATCCGGCCCGGGCAGAACCGGCTGTGATCGTCGACGACGTTGAGGATCCGGAACCGTCGGGGATCGACCAGCCGATCGCTCATGACGTCGAGCGACCATCGCTGCATCGGCCGTTCCGGAACCTGCGGCGCGATCCTGTCCCGCCGCGGCAGCTTGCGCCGTTTCTTCGTGCGCACCTGGAGACCCTCGGCGCTGTAGAGGCGCCAGGTGCGCTTTCGGTTCACCACGAGGCCCTCGCGCCGCAGCATCGCATGCAGGCGCAGACATCCGTAGAGGCGGTTCTCCGACGCGAGGGCCCGCATGCGCTCGAGCGCCGCCGCGTCGTCGCGATCGACCGGTCGATACTGTTGGACGGATCGTGAGAGGTCGACGATCCGACAGCTCCGCCGCTCGCTCAGACCCAGCTGGGAGATCAGGAAGCCCACGGCTCTTCGCTTGGCCATGGGCGTCACCCGTTTTTTGCCAGAAGCTCTTTCATCGCGGTCATGTCGAGCATCTGATCCGCGACGATCCGCTTGAGCCGGGCGTTCTCGACTTCGAGCTCCCGCAGCTTCTTCGCGTCCGAGGCTTCCATGCCGCCGAACGTCTTCCGCCAGGCGTAGAACGTCGCCGTCGAGATGCCCTGCCTCCGGCACAGCTCGTCGACCCTGGCTCCGACCTCGTTCTCCTTGAGCACCGCGATGATCTGCTCGTCGCTGAACCGGCTGCGCTTCATCGGATCGTCCTCCTTCGCTCATTCAAAGGTGGAAAATCCCAGCTTGCAACGGCCCGGATCTCGGGGAGAAGGTCACTCCTACTGGGGCGAGGACGTGGTCTCGACCCTGGAACGGGTCTGCGCGGGCCTGGGCTTCCCGAAGTCGATCCGGGTCGACCAGGGCAGCGAGTTCGTCTCCCGCGATCTCGACCTGCGGGCCTATCGGCACGGCGTCATCCTGGACTTCTCGCGCCGCGGGAAGCCCACGGACCGCGATTTCATGTTTCGGCGCCGCGATCGCCCCGCTGAGGAGCTCGCTGATCGCGCCTCACGTTCTACGGCCGCTTCAGGGCCGAGTGCTTGAACCAGCACTGGTTCCTGACGCTTGCGGACGCCCGCGAATAGCTGGAGGCTTGGCGTCGATACCGCAACGAGGAGCTCTCCCACGGGGCCATCGAGTACAAGCCCCCGATCCTCCTCATGAGCACCGACGGCCCATCCGGCCAGCCGTCGTCAGCAAGCCCGGAAACTCCAACCCCGGGCGATCCAAGGTTCGGGTTCGGATCAAGTTCGAGATCAACGCTAGATTATCAGCGAGGGCGATCTGGGGCAGGGCCAGGCATTCCAGCTTCGAGCCGGTCCACTTCTCAGAGCTTGGAGCAAGCGCGGTCACGTCGAGCCCTATGACGCCCGCAATCAAAGTTCGTTGCACGCCACCGGCGGCAGCGGGCTTTCCAGAAGCGCCGTGCGGCCTGTTCGGCTGTCGTCGAACAGCGTCAGGAAAGCTTCGCCGAAGTCGGTATCCGGCGCTGCCAGCAACTGAGCGTAAGCATCGTCGAACAGCGTCCAAGCCGTGTCATAGACAGTTAGACCCACCTGCGCGAACTCCTCACGATGGGCCTGAATTTTCTGCTCGACCACTTTCTGGTCCGCGCGCGCCAGGTCCCGCAATAGATCCGCGGCGTAGCGGGACTGGAAGCTCAACTGGCTATCAATAGAGAGCATGTTCTCTTCTAGCGCATCCAGTTTCTGTTTCAGCGTCTCGCCGGCGTGGGTACCCTTCAGACAGTCCAGGCGGGAGCGGGCGTTGCGGATCTGCAGGATGAAAGTCACCAGCGTGCGGCCGTTGATGCGGATGTTCTGGATCGTGTTAATTGCGGCGAGGCCGACGGCGGCCAGACGCTCCGCCTCGGCGGCGTTCACCGCGGCGTCGGAGGCCCGCAGGGCTTCTTCGATGGCTGCGATCCTCTCCAGCGCGACGGCGGCTTCCGCGCCTTCGCCGCGCAGATCCTCGATCAATCCGCGGGCCTGCTCACGGAACTCCGCGCCCGGCCCGCTGGCGGCTTTGGTCAGGTTCTCGTCAGCGGTTCCCAGCGCGTCCTCGAATTCACCGTTGGCGATATCGGTGGCGAAGGGGTGTTCGGGGCTCCATCCATTGGCCAGCAACGGCGCGACCAGAGCGGGGCGCATCCCGCCATATGTGACGCGGCCTTCGCCACGGATATCGTAGTAGGCCTGCTCGATACGCCGCGGGACGCCAAGCAAGTGGTGCGGGGTGCGCAGGTGTCCGCCGCGCAGCACGAAGCCTCCGCGGGCGCCCTGAAGCCCGTCGGGCCGGACCAGGCGGAACGGGTCGAGCACGATCTCCTCGACGTTCCCCACCGTATCGTAGAGCCCCGCGAGATTGGGTGCGCGTGAGCCGACATTGGGTTCGGCCCGGGCGCTTTCGGCGATGTTGGCGATTTCAGGGATGCGCGCCATGCGGATGGTCCCCTGGTCGTCGATGGCGTATCCGGCGCCCGACAGCGATTGGTTGGTGAGCGCCCCGCCCCGGGCGGCGAATTCCCACTCCGCCTCCGTCGGCAGGCGCACGAAGCCCGGGCTGCCGCGCTCCCACAAAGTGGCGAGGCCTTCATTGGCGGCTCCGTCGGCGATGCGGCGACGGTTCTCCGCCATCAGCCAACCGTTCATGGCGCGGGTGAATGCGACGGCGTCGTAGTAGCCAAGCCCGGCCTTGGCTGCGATCCGGCGCGGTCGAGCGCGCTCGGCGAGCACGTCGACCGCAACGCAGGCGGCGGCAGCGAGCTCGCCTGGATCGTCCTGCGCATGGGCTGCGAAAGCGCCGCTTTCAAACAGGGCCCACTGGATCTCAGTGACTTCATAGGCCGCGATGTAGTAGGCGCGACGGGCCATAAGGCCATAGTCCTGCAGCACCCGCACGTCCTGCGCGTCCAGCGTGAACCCGCCGGAGATGCTGTCGAAGCGCAGCGCCTGGCTGTATCGGGTGCGCTTGGTGTCGTCCGCGGGGGCGCCGCCGAGCTCTGTCACCCGCTGGGCGAGAAGGTCTTCAGCGGGCACATCGATGCGGCGGAACACCATGCCCCGGCCGCAGGGCAGGGGCAGCACAATGCGCTCGAGAGCGGCGTCAAGAATGGGCGCGGGCGCGGTGCAGGCACCGGCCGAGCGAAAGGCTGCAGGATCGTCCACGCGGCACCAATCCTCGGCGAAGCCCTGCGCCGAGGCCTGCGGCGTAGCCGCTTCCTGCGCCGGCTCCTGAGCCTGAGCCTGAGCCGCGGCTTGCAAGGCGAACGCTGCCGAGATGGTGAATGCGGCGATCCTGGCGCTGTTCGGCGTCATGAAATTGCTCCGTTGCTCTACTTTCTTGCTCTGCTTTGAATATGGCCGCGTGGATCAGTCCCGCCGGATGGCGGCGCCGATCGCGTCGGCGGTGGTGGCGCGGGTCTGCGACGCCGCCCCGCCAGCGGCTGCCAGCACGGCGAGCCCCAGTCCCCCGAGCGCCGCCCCCCATGGAAAGGCCCCCGGGGCCTCGATGTCCATCAGCGCAGCGGCCTCGGGGCCGATCACCCCGGCGCCGAACCGGACGATTAGGATGGCGAGCCCCCCGCCAATGAGGGTCAGCGCCACGGTCTGCACGACACGCATGAGGGCGACGTCGCCGGGGGTGAAGCCGATCAGCACCAGCAGGCCCATATCCGCTGCCTTTCGGCGGGCGTTCAGCCATTCGACAAAAAACAGCGCCGCCCCGAAGCCGAAGGCGGAGAGCACCAACACCCCGGCGAAGGCGGCGCCGAAACCGGTCTCGATTTTCTGCAACCGGGCGATGCGCCCCTGCTCATAACGGATCTCTTCCACGTTCATCTCCGCGCGCAGTCGCGCGGCAAGGGGCTCGGCGTCGTGGATGGTGCCCGCAAAGAGGCGAAGGCTGGTCCAGTCGATGCCAGGGGGGACATCCTGCGGGAATGCTTCTCTCGGGGCGCCGCCGTCGCGCCAGGCCAACAGGGCTCGGGCGATGGGCGCAGGCAGGTAGACATAGGCGCCGCGCTGCGCGCCGATCGAGACGACGGCGGTGACGGTGGCGTACAGGTATTCGCGTTCCGTCCGACCCGTCCGCTCCCGCACAGCCATCAGCGCGACGCGGTCGCCCACAGTTGCGCCCAACCTTTCCGCTGCAGGCCTGGAGAGGGCGATCTGGTCCAGGCCCACCGGGACGCCGCCTTCCGGCAGATGCGGGTCCCCGGGGGCGGTTGTCAGCACGCCCAGCGCCTCGAACGCGCTGCGCCCCGGCTGCCGCTCGCGATCCGGCGCGCGGGCGAAGAGTTCCGAAGAGATGCCGCGCGCCAACTGGCCGGCGACGAACGCGGTCTCCGGCCAGTCGGCGATGCGGGCGATCTCCTCTGACGACCAGGCCTGGAAGCCGACTCGGGCTCTGGGCTCGACTTCGCGGTTCTCCACGTCCCGGGCGATGGCGTCGACCCAAGGCGCGACCACCACGTCGCGCGCCGCCAGGAACGCCGCGCTCGGCGCTGCGACGCTGGCGAACAGCGCCACCGTCAGCGCCGCCGCGAGCGCGTCGCCCGCCAGATCCCGCAGGGCGTAGCCAGCGATGCGCGCAAGGCGGCGCAGCCGGGCGCGCGCGCCGGACGCGGGCGACGGCTCCGTGTCGTACGGCGTCCGCGGGGGCGTCCTTTGGCTGCGCTCGACGGCGCTCATACGGGGACCAGGCGCCGCAGGTCGCCATCGCTCGCATCGGCACGCAGGTCATGCATCGCGAAACCGTGACGCCGGGCGCGATCGCCATCGTGGGTGACGATAATTACCATGCCGCCGGTTTCGGCCGCAAATTCCGCCAGCCGGGCCAGAACCCGATCCGCGGTCGCAGGATCCAGCGCCGAGGTCGGCTCATCCGCCAACGTCAGCGTTCGCGGATCGGCGAGCGCGCGCAGCAATCCGACCCGCCGACGCTCCCCGCCCGAAAGCTCCGCCCGGCGACGGCCGAGCGCGGCGTCGACGCCCAGCGTTCTCGCTTCCCGCTCTAGCCTTTCGCGCGCCGCCGCGCTGCGGAAACCGCCACGGGCGTCCAGCCCGGCCAAGCCGTTTCCCCTCGCATCGAGAAAGGGCAGCACGCCGCCGGACTGAGGCACGTAGGCTATCGTCTCCGCGCGCAGGCGTGCGCGCGCGGCGATGTCGCCGCTGCGGGCGAGCTCCGTCAGATCCCACCCTCCCAGCTGATACTCTCCCAACTCGTCGGGGCGACGGACCAGGCCCAGGAGCTCCATGAGCGTGGTCTTGCCTGCCCCGGAGGGGCCGGTCAGAGCCACGCAGCCGCCGGGGGCGACGTCGAGCGAATCTAGCGCCACTTCGAGCAGCGTCTCCGCACCGCCGGGCCTCACCCGCGCGCCGCGCACAGACAAGTCCGCAGTCATGGAAGGTCCCGCAGGGGCAGTGGATAGAGGTCGTCCGCCGGGTCTTCGTTGACCTGCATCCAGCTGCGGTCGGAACGCAGGATCACCCGATAGGCCGACAGCTTCTCGCGCACCCCGTTCAGCATGTCGTCCTGCTCCCCGAAGGACAAGCCGATGAACTGATCCATCGTCATCGAAGCGAGACGGGAGGAGTAGGGCAGCGCCGAGAGGAAATCGATGCTGATCGCATCAAGCAGATTCGGATCGGTTTGCATCCGGCCGGAGGCGTCGCCGCCTTCCTGCTTGAAGTCGCCCAACGACTTGCGCTTGTCCTCGACGTCGCGAACGATGTCCGCGAGGGCCGAGGCGAGGGTCTCGATCTGGCGCCGGCTAAGCAGCGCCGACACCTGCAGCGAGCGGATCGACTGATTGCGAAGGTCCCGGTCGGCCGCCCAGGCGCGGTAGAACGCAGGCGGACGCACGCCCTCGTAGTCGCCCAAGAACTCCTGCTGGAAGCGGAAGATGGAGCTGACCAGGGGCGCCGCGGCTTTCTCGGCGTTGTCGACCGTGAGTTCGGCGGCGCCGCTCTTCAGCGCTAGAACGTCCTCGACCGTAGTCTCTTCCACCCGCGCCTCTTGCCCGCGGGCGGCGCGCTGCAAGATGTCGACCAGCTGGTTCTCCACCGCCTCCAGGCCGCGACGGAACGCGCCCGCCGTGTCGCCGACGACCGGCATGTAGGCGCCGAGCGCCCGGTACTGCGCTTCGCCTCGCAGATGCTCGCTCTGCCCCGCTTGCCGCCGCGCCTCCTCGGTGCGCAGGTGCAGGGTGTAGATGTCGATATCCGCATTGCTCAGCACCGCGCGGAGCGTCTGCGCGCCGTAGGATCGGATCGAGGCCAGCGCATCCTCGCCGTCGCGTGCCGACGCGTCGGTGATCAGCACGATGATGCGCGAATCCACCTCGTCCCAGGACATCTCCTCCACCGCGGCGCGCACGCCCGCGAAGGCGTCCTCGCGCCAGTCGCGGGTGGGAACCCGCGAATTCTCGATGCGCTTCACGTCATCGAGCATGGACCGGATGTCATCCGGCCGCCCCAGATCGCGGAAGATGCGGGTCAGATACTCCACCCCCGCCACGGCCTGAATGTTGTCGCGGTAGCCGACGAGGCCGAACCGGAACCGGTCGGACACGCCGGATTGGCCGAGCCGCGTGTAGATGTTTTCCACGAAGTCCTTCGACGCCTCGACGTACGGGCCCATGGAGGTGGTCGTGTCCATTACGAAGACCACGCCGGTCACGAACTCGGAAAGAGCGGCGGGGTCGACCCTGCGATCCTGCATCTCCCTGATCGAGGTCGCGGCGCCGTCCCGGGTTTCCGCCTCGCCGGTCAGACCCGCCAGCTCAAGCAGCATGACGTCGTGGCCGGCACCATACTCGAAGTAGGCGTCCCGGTCGAAGTCGAGGATCGGCATCAGGTAGGTCTGGTTCGCGCCGACGGCCTGGCGCGGCTCCACAGTCAGCAGGCGGCCCCCTGCGTTCTCGCCGCGGGCGACCGCGTCGTAGAGCTTCTCGACCACGGCCTCGCCTGCCTGGTCCTGGACCACCGAAATCAGAGATTCATGGTCGCGGAAGAACAGCACCCGGTCCCGCTCCACGCCGCGGGGAGCGTACTCCATCACCAGCATGGTCTTCCAGGTCTCGGTACGCCCGTGGGGAATCCAGCCGTCGGCGTGGGCCGAGGTCCGCCCGACCGCGATCCAGCGAGCGCCATCGACCTCGTGCTCTCCGAAATCATAGAGGATGGTGAAAGGCGGCAGCGGAGCGGGCGCGCCGCCGTCGAGCGGGATCATGGCCGCACCCGGGCGGGTCAGAACGCGGGCATGGAGCCCCTCGATCTCGTTCCCCCGCGGTTCAGACGGCGGTTCGGGGAAATCGGAAACGGCGGCGATCGGCTGCGCGTCCTGCGAGACGGCGACGCGGTCATCGGAGCGCTCGTCGATCAGCAGACCGGGGACGGCGTCTGCGGAGGCGGGGTCGACCGCCGGCGCGGTCGCCGCGTCGCCTCCGGCCAAGTTCCCGGACCGGGGATCGCCCGCCGCCGGCGGCGCGACGGCGGACGCGGCCTCGCCGACCTGCGGAACCTGCTCGGCCGCAAGTGCGCCGCCTTGCTGTTTGACGGCGTCGGGAGCGGGGGGAATCAGGCTCTCCAGCCGCCCGAGCCCGGCCGTCAGCTGCTCTCCCAGCGCGGCGCGGGCGGCCTCCGCCTCCGCACGTGCGGCAGCGGAGGCCTCCAGAGCCGCCTCCTCCTTCGTCTGCGCGGCGCTCAAGCGGGCGCGCTTTACGTCGCCGCCATCCGATGGAGCGGCATCCTCTAGGGTTGCAACGATGGCCTCCAGCTGGTCGAGCCGTTCGGAGACGGACCGATCCTGCGCGAAGACGTCGACCGGCGTCAGGCCCGCCAAGATCGCGGCGAAGGCGGCGGCAGCCGCCGGTCTGTCGAGGCTCGACATGATCATTCCTCCAGCTTCGCGAGGTCGTTGTCAGCGAGGAACACGGCCCCTTGGCCGCGGATCCATGCGAGCCGGCGGGTCAGGCCCGCCGCGGTGGTGGCGCGTCCCAGCGACAGCACCACCTCGGCCGCGCCCAGCATCCCGAGGCTCTCCTGCCCCTCCGGCCCGGCGTAGATCGTCTTGGGCTGACTGACATGGGCGAGATGCGGGTCCGGGTCAAAGACGGCGGCCGGCCGCTGGAGCCGCGCGAACGGCGGGCGCCGCTGGTCCTCCGCCTTGCTCGCGAAACCGTGCAGGACGACGGCGGCGTCCCAACCGCTCATCTCGGCGCGGAACATTGCGAGGGTCTCGGCGATCCAGCGGGCTCGACCGGCGACCTCTTCGGCAGCCTCCGCACGCGCCTCGGCCTGCTCAAGCTCGGTGGCGGAGACACGGTCGCGTCGGGACGACGGGGAGGAGGCCTTGAGAGCTTCTAGTCGGGCGCGCAGATCCGCGGCGCGCCGCGCGTCATGCGGCGTAGGTGGCAGCGGGGGGGCGAGGCCGGCGGACGCCGGTCCGTCGGTCGCGGGCGAAGGGGAAGGCGCGGTTTCCGCAGGCGCAGCCTGCGACGGGGTCGATTTCGCCTCCGCGTCCGTCTGCGCGGCGAGCGGCGCGTAGCCCGGATCCGCCGCACCGGCGGTCGAGTCGTCCTGGGGCGCTGCCTCCGGCATGGCCGCCGCGCCTTGCTCCGCAGCCGCGCCACCGCCGGTTGTTGGGAAGTTCGCTGCGATCGGCCCGCCAGTCGCGTCCACGGCTTCCGACGTCTGCGCCGGCGCCGGCGCCCCCTGCGCCTGCGCGGCGATCGGAGCCGCCAGAGCCGTCGCCAGGACGGCCAGCCTTGCTTTAGCGAGCATAATCATCCCTCCGGGTGCAATTCCTGCGTCCCGCCCGCGCCGCCGCGCCGGACATGGACGATGGCGACGAGACAGACCGCCGCCCAAAGCGTCGCGACGACCGGCTGCGCCTCGGCCAACGCAGTGGCGCCGGGCGCCGAGCAGCCGACCAGCCGCGCCCCCCGTCCCGCGCCGAAGCCGAGCGCCAGCGAGCCGAATGCGGCCAGCACGGCCAGACAAGTATCCGCTCCAACCGGCAGCCCGCCGAGGACCGCCTGAGCCTGCGGCGCCGCCGCGGCCGAGGGAACGGCGAGCGCCATGAGCGCCGCGGCGACCCCCGCCGCCGCTCCGCGCGCGACATCCTCTGCGGCGCGAAGATCGGACAGCGCCAGCGCCGCCGCGAAGACTGCGGCGCTGGCCGCTGCGGCGCCCCAACCCGTCAGCGTTGCCGCCCCCGCGAAGCCGCAGAGCCCGGTGAGCGCCGCCATAGCGGGATGCGCGCCTCCGAAGCGGCCCGAGCGGGGCGCCGCCGCGCCCGCCAGCGCCGCTGCGGCGGAGAGGAAGAGGGCGACAGAGGACAGGCTCAAAAGTCCAACTTCATGCAAAGTTCCTCGAGCAGTTCGGCCTCTATGCCGATCCGCTGCAGCTTGTCGTGCAACGCTGCGGCGCTCATTCCCGCAGCAGCGGCCTCCGTCTCCAACTCGCCGATCTGGCCGATCAGGCGGAGGTAGCGCTGCTGCAGCGCCGTCTCTCCGCTGCGTCCCGCCTGTTCGTAACGGGAGCGCGCGATATCCGCCTTCTCCGCCAGGCAACTGTCGAGTTCGTCGGCCCTGTTCCGCATCCCGGCATGGTCGATATCCGCAAGGCCAGCGACCAGTTGCGCTGCGCGCGTCCCGGCGTCAGTCCCGACGCAGTCCATGATGGCATCATGGCGGATCTTGCGGAGTCGCCCGTCGACGCCGTCGAGACGTTTCTCCGCGGCCGCGACGCCGGTTTCCAACTCCTCGAGCAGCTCGGGCAGGGAGCTGAGCTTATAGGGGCATCCCGCCTGTGCGGCGCCCAGGGCGGCGATGACCAGAAGGCTAGCGAAGAGCGCTGCACGCACAGGCGCCGCGGATCGGTAAGCGGTCATTCCGCGGTCCCCTCAGGTGTCAAATGAGCGAGGCGGTCCATGGCGACGGCGTGAATGGGCGCCGCGCAATGCCCGGCAGCAGCCGCCCGCGCCGCCGCGTTGCGATAAGCGCTGCGCGCGGCGTCTGGACGGCCGCTCTTTTCATGGATCAGGCCCATGACCATGGCCCGGGCCGGCGCGTCGGCTGGCGCCGCGGCGGCGATCTGGCGCTGCAGCCCGGCCAGTTGCGCGCGGTTGCGGGACAGTTCATCGAGATAGGACAGCGCCTCGATCGCCAACGCGGCGTCGGCGTCGCAATCCCCCGTTCCAGAAGCGAGCCGCCGCCCGAGCTCCGCCGTCAACGCGTTCCAGGCATCGTAGTGACCGGGATCGGCGCGAACGGCCTGCACCAGCGCCTCCCGCCGCACGTCGCCTTCGCTCGATAGCGCCAGCGCGAGCCAGGCGTCGGACCGGCAGTGCCCTTCGGGCGTCGTTTGCAGCGCGGCTTCGGCATGAGCGCGAGCCGCCTCGGGATTGCCGGCGCGGCGCAGGGACTTGGCCATGCCAAGCTCCGCGCGCCATGCGGCCTCGGGCGAGGCCTCCATCGCGCGCTGCAGATAGCCCACGGCTGCCGACGCATCCCCCGCCAGCGCGGCGGCCGCGTACAGACGCCGCGTGTCCAAAGGCAGAGCCCGCATGGCGGCGGCACGGCGCATGGCGCAGCCGTCGCCGGCCGGGATAAGACCCGAGCTTCCGGCGACCTCTGCGGCCTCCTCGGCGAACCCACCGCCTTCGGCGAGGGTCTGCAGCGCCTTCAGAGTCTGTTCGGGAAGGCTTGCGTCTTCCTGGGGGGACTGCTCGCCCTCGTCCTGCGGATCGGGCGGCGTCTGGGTGGACAGCCAGCCGAGCACAGCCATGGCCGCCGCAGCGCCGAGCAGCGCAGCCCGGTCGAAAAGGCTGGCCCGCTCGCGCATCAGTCGCGCACTCCCGGCGTCTCGAAGTTGCTGTAGGACCGGCGCATGCCCACGCCGGAGGAATAGTCCATGAAGTAGCTGCGCAACGGCAGCCCCGTCTCCGCTAGCGCCCAGTACAGGCGCGACGCCTCGGCCATCCCGTCGGGATAGACCAGCAGGGTCGCGCCCATCCCGCGAGCGTCCAGTTCGGCCGCCAGTTCCGCCAGTCTCGCGGCCCCAGCCTCGCCCGCCAGCGTCTCGGAAGCGGCTTTCAGCGCGCCATGGTCCGGCCGATAGGTGGCACGGTATTCGTCGACGTCGCGCAACTGGGTGCGCGTGGGCCGGAGGTCGAGTTCGCCCTGCGGGGAGTCTCGCCCCTCCAGCGCGTCGTCGACCAACTGCGAGAAGTCGATGCGCGCGACGCCTTCGGAGGTGATGTAGAATGTTGCGTAGTAGGGACGTGAGGTGTTGTCGACCTGGGCGGGTCGCGGTATTCGCGGCGCGAGCTCGGTCACGTCTGGCTCTCCCGGCAGAAGCAGCGGGGCGGACACAAGCAGCAACATCATCGTCGCCAGGATCACGACCGCAAGGGCGTTCGCGGCGACATCGAGGAAACCCGCGTCCGTACTGTCATCCGAGACGCCGGGGATCATTCGCCGCTCCCCGACCGCAGGGCCGCCAGAAGGTCTCGCCAGAAGGGGCCCTCGCTTTCCACCGGCGCGAAGTCGAGCCGATGCAGGGGACCTCCCTGCTCAGCCTCGATCCGGTCAAGGTCGCGGCGCGCACGCAGGGCGGGGGTCAGGCCCTCACCGGCCTCCACGCAGCCGGGCGCGACCCCGACCAGCAGAACCCCGCCCTGCGGCCAGACATGCGCCACCGCTTCGGCGAAACGCTCCGCATCAAGGGCGATGGGTTCGACGTCGAAAGGCCAGGCCACGAAGGCGCCCTGACCGTCGCACAGGATCGCGCCATCATAGGCGACCGGGCGCAGCTCCACCGGCTTCGCCGGCTCCTGCAGGGCGAAGACCACGATGAAAATGCCGATAGTGGCCAGCAGCACGTCCACCAAGGCGGTCATGCTCAGGGCGACGCGCGGCTCCGTCGCCGCGCCGAATCCGAATGGAGGTCCAGCGGCCACGGCGATCAGCCCCGCACGATCCGCGCAACCAGCACGTGGCGTGCCGCGTCCGAGCGCGCCTTGTGCCAGACCGAAACGGCCATCGTAGGCAGCACCATGGCGAGGCCCACGAACGTGGTGTCGAAGGCATAGCGAAGCGACGCAAGCACCTCCCGCAACGCGGCGTTGCGCTCGCCTCCGCCTTCGAATACCCCCTCCAGGCCGCCGATGGAGCCGGAGATGCCGACCACGGTGCCGACGAAGCCCAACAGCGGCAGCGCCCAGATGGCGTAGGACACTGGCGCCATCCGCGCGCCGCGCCGCGCGTCGAAGCGGTCGGCCGCGACTGATGCGCCGAGCGCCCGATCCGGCGCGCCTTCGCCATCAACCAGCGCGGCCAGCCGCCCTGCCCCGAGCATACGGCGAAGCTCTCGAGGCACCTCCCGCCCCGCCGCCAGCGCGTCCTGCTCCAGCCGCGTCGCCGCAAGTTGAGACAGGCCGTATAGCACGGCCCAGAGACCGCTGACCACGATGGCGAAGCAGAAGTCGTTGTCGAGATAGCGCGGGATGGACACAGCGGCGACTGCCGCATTCTCGCCCGGCGGCGCTAGGCGCGCAACCAGCGCGCCCAAGGCAAGCGCGAGCGCTAGCGACATCGCCAGCGGCAGCGCGATCTGCGGCGTCCAGGCCACGTCCGCTCTGTCCAGCCTGGGGGCGGCCGATGTATGATCGGCAACCGTCATGATCCTTCCTCCGAGGACGCGCGCTCCAGCGCGTCGATGGCCTCCTGGGCGCGCTCCCGCGCTGTCTCCAGGCTGTACAGCCGGTCTGAAAGTCTGTTGGCCGCGTCTTGTAGCGCAGCTCGCTCTTTCGGGTCGTTCGAGGCGGCCGCCGCCGCCTCGATCTCCGCCAGCTTGGCGTCGAAAGTCGCGACCACCGCATCGAGCTGCGCGATGGCTGCGCGCAGCTCCTCAGGCATCGGCGCACCGCCTTCAACAGACTCCGGCGCCGACTCTGTCGCAGCGCCGCCGGGTCTTTCGGGCTCCTCGGCCTGCCCGGCCGCAAGGCCGGAGCAGGCCGCGGCCAGCGCCATGAGTGCGACGAGCGCCGGTCGGATCATTGCTCGATCTCGTCATCGGTCTCGTCGAGACCGGCTGTCTGCTCGAGGATGGTGCGCATGGAGTCGTTCATAGCCGTCAGCTCGGCATTCATCGTCTCCATCGCCGCCATCACCTGATCGATGGAATCGACTTCCATGTAGGCGATGATGACCTCGCGCTTATCCTCGATCTCCTCCACCAGGAGCTCGCTGTCGGCGGCCTGATCGAGGATCGAGAGCTTGAGCTCGCCGATCCGGTCCAGCTTGTCCTGCCAAAGCTCCGCGACTTCGGCGAGGGCAGGGTTATCTCGAGATTTCTCGAGCAGGTCATCGCGCTTCTTGGACCAGGAGGCGATCAGTTCTTCCAGCTTCGCCCATGCCTCGGAGTCGCGACCCAGATCGGCGTTCACCCCGCGAACCGCTTCGAGCATCTGGTCCAACGCCTGCACGGCTGCGTCCTCGACGTTCGCGCTGTCCATGGCGGAGGTGAAAGCTTCGAATGCGGTGGAGATGCGGCCGGCGGATTCAGTGACCGTGTTGGTAATGGCGGTCACGCTGGGATCGGCGTCCTGAGCGGCCAGCGGTTGCCACGCGACAGCGAACGCGAGCAGGGCGGCGGGAAGCGCGAAACGGGTCATGCTTGGGTCCTTTGGTTGAGCGGCGTCCGTGCGCCGGATCCTGGTGACGTTCAGTTTTCCATGCTGATGTCCGCATCGGCGGCCACTTCGCCGACGTCGTATTGCAGCACTTGCCCGAGCGTGCCGGTCATGTCCGAGAGGCTGTCCTCGATGTCCTGCAGCTTCTCAACGAGCTGCACGATCTCGCCCAGCTTCAGCGACAGCTCGATCTCCTTCTCCAATCGGGCGAACTGGCCCAGCAGAAGAGTGATCTCGCCTTCCTTGGCGACGATGGATTCCTGCAGCTCATTGTAGAGTGCCGACTGCCGCTGAATGCTGGCCAGCATACGGTCACGGTTCTCGCTCGGCTCCAGCCGCTCGATGCGCTTCTGGGTCTGGCGGATCTCCACGCGCACCTCGGAGAGCGCGTTGATGAAGGGTCCGTTGAGCGCCAACTGATCCACGGCCACGTAGGCGTCCTGCTGGATCTGGCGGATCTTCTGCAGCACCTCGTCGCCCTGGGCCGCAGCCTCCTCCCCGTCGCCGTTGATCGAGGAGATCAGCGACATGGCGTCGGAGATGCCCGACTGCAGGGTCTTGGCGGATTCCTTCATCGCCGTTTCGGCGGCAATAAGATCTTCGCGCGACGAAGCCGCGAGTGGCGACGTCGCCGCCGCAGCAAGGGACAGGGCGAGCAGGGCGAAAGACAGGGTGCGCAAGGGCGGCATGCGTCTCTCCAATTGGTCGAATTCGGTTATGCGGCGATCAGAGATCGCCGGTGAACGCACAGGTCTGTTCGGAATTCTCGACAGAGCGCAGAATTCTAAGGCGGGCATCCACCCGGCTGTCGAAAAGCTGGCTAAGGTTTGAAACGGCGGTCTCTTCGTCGTTGAGCGCGTCGGTCTGCCTGGCAAGGCCTTGCAGAAAAGCGTTGCGACGCTGCGGCGTGAAGCTCTCATCGGCCTGCAGCTGCTTTTCGCGATCATTGACGCGTGCCTTGCCGTCGTAGACGCAGCCTAGCAGACGGTCGAGCGCCTGCGCGCCTCCGCTCAGTCCCGGCAGGTCGAGGAGGTCCCGGATCTCGTCGCGTTTCTCGGCACCGTCCTCACCGCAGTCGTCCCCCGTCCGCATCAGCAGGCGAAGTTCGCGCTCCAGCTCTCCCGCCCGGGTCAACGCGGTTTCATAGTCGCCGTAGGTCTCCGCCAGCTCCCGTCGCTCGGCCGACATGTCCTCGAGGCGCATCTCGCACAGCTGCGTCGCGGGCGCCGGTGGCGCGGACGCCTTGAAAGCCGGCGCTACGCCCGCCGTGTCCAGATCACGTTCGATCGAGGTGAGCAGCCGCTCAGCCTCTTCGATCGTGACGTCGTCCTGGGCGGCGGCCCCGCCGACCGCCAGCGCGGCGATGGCGACCAGGGGCGCAAAAGTGCGGCCAATGCGGGTCAACGGGTCCATCCTCCTGCAGCGAGGTCGGCTTCATTGCGGATGCGGGCGACGATGGCGCCTGCAACCATCGGATCATGCTCCCGCGCGGAGACGAGCCCGACAATCTCCGGAACGCCGTCTACGACGGCGACCACCGGCGCGCCGGAGACGCCCTGGGCAACCGGGCAATCGAGCGCGAAGACGCGCGCGTCGTCACGCAGAACGCGACAGGGCGCGATGCGGCGGCCTGCGGGCAGCGCGATCTCCACGACGTGGCCGGCGTGCGGCTCCCAGCCGATCCGCATCGGGGCGACGGGCAAAGGCTGGGTCAGCAACAGCCTCGCGCGGTCCGCTGCGACCGTGTCGGCCCCTGCGAGCGCGACAGGGTCGAAGTCGGCGTCCGGCAGAATGGCTTCTATTCCAGTGAAGCGGCCATCGGCGACGAGGGTGAAGCCGTCCAGGCCCAGCAACTCGCCGTCATCAGCGTGTACGCAATGCGCGGCGGTCAAGGCGGCTCGGCGCTCAGTCACGACGGCGTGGCAACGCAGTTCGCCTCCATAGCGAAGCTGTGCAACCAGCAGCAGCGGTGGCGGCGCTGGAGCCGCGTTGGTCGCAGCGCTCGCGGAAGCGGGGGCTGCCAAGTGGCCCGGACCGACATAGGGGGTCTCGGAGCCGCATCCGGCGGCGCCTGCCAGCAGGGTGAGCGTCGTCGCGAGAGATTTCATGACGCCACCTCCGCTGCGGCGGTCCGAATATCGAAGCGTCAGATGATGAGCAGTTCCGCCGCGGCGACGCTTTCCTCAGCCGAGGCCACATGAGCCTTCTGCATCGCGCTTAGCTCCGCATTGGTCTTGAGCACGGCTTCCGTTCCGGTCTCGCCGCTGGTCCGCCGACTCTGGACCGTCACGCCACGGACAGTGCGCGCGGTGTAGCTTGGGCGCTGCACCACAGGCTCGTAGGCTTCGGCGCGGGCGACGAACGCGTCCACGTCGTCCGCTCCGCTACGGCGCGCAGCCGACACGTAGATGTCCGCTCGCTCCTGCAGCCCTTCAGTCACCGAGGCGATCAGGTTGTCGTCAGTGCGGGTCTGCTCAAGGATGGCGCGCAGTTGAGCGCGGGCGCTCTCGCCGCCGATCTTGCCTGCACGTATCCCGGTCTTCACATCCTCGATAGCCCGAAGACGGCAGGCGTTCAGTTCAGTCAGCGCGTTCGACAGCAGATCGCCTTGCTCCGCGTCGGCGCGCGCGTCGCCGTCGATAACGCGCCTCAGTCCGTCGGTCGAACCTGCGCGGTCCTCCAGATCCTGGTAGTAGCCGATCGTCGCGCCCGCAAATGCACCCGCGACCACGCCGCCCACAAGACCGATGAGAACGCCGGCCGCAGTATTATTGGCAGCTCTCCCAATGGCGCCGCCAGCCGCGGCGCCGGCCAGCGCACCCGCCGCGGCGCCGGTCGCAGCCCAGTCGCGGATCTCCTCCCGCTGCTTCAGGCGCACGTTCACGAAGGGCTGGCGATACTGCGTGCACTCGTTCGGATCGAGCATGTATTCGCTCGGATCGCTGAATGCGATCCCGACAGCGCCGAGAGGGCCGCCGCCGGCGCAGGCAGAGGCAAGAACCACAGTCGAGACCATCGCAAAACCAAGCAGCCGACGCGCGAACGCCCCCCTTACGCCGGCCTGAACAGAGCAAATAGCAGTGGTCATATATCATCTCGCAATGAAAAACCGCCAACAACAAGATGCCACCGCATCATAAGATTCGATTCGGCCGCATGAACACTCATGCAGAATGCCAAGCGGAATGCAATGCATTATTGAGTAGATCCCGAAAGCCAACCAACCAGACGCGCTTCTTGACCGACACCCCTGCAAATCGGAAGCGTTGCAGCATGGCAGCCGCGTGTCACCGCAGAGCAAGCCTCGACGCTAATGATCGCCCTAGTGGAGGCGGATGCTCCTTCCGACACTCTCTCCCTCAGTCCGAACAGAGCGAGTTGCTCCAAGTCATCTCTCATGTGAGTCGATGCAGCGGCAATGGTCGCAAGGCGGCCACCATGAGGGCCAGTTTCACGTTGGCGAATGCCGCTCTGCCAAACAGGCGCTCTGAAAGTCCGGCGCCCCGCGACCATTCTTCAGGGGAAAAGTACAGAGCGCACCGGGTCGAATCGGCACTGTCGGCAAGATCATGGCTTCGATGGCGCAGCATCCTTTCCCGCCCTCTCCGCTTTTCTAGCAGTGTCACTCAGCCCTTCGAGATTTGCTTGCCGCTCGCAAACGACCGATCGCGAGCCAGCCAACCGTCCCCCAGATCAGCGCCACGACAAGCAGAAGACCGTTGATCTGTCTCGCGGGCGACAAGGCGCACAGCAGCGCCACGTCCAGCAGTCCACATAGCGTCGCCCACGCAATGGCGCACCGAAATGTTCGCGAAAAGACGCCAGACAATAGCCCCCCAATTCCGCCAAAACTGAGAGATGATCCAATAAAAATCGCAAGATAATCTTCCAACAAAAATATCTCCCCTACCTTCTCATGCAAATATTACAGCAAGCATCGAGACTGCCAAAACAACTTTGAACTGCACGACCGGACCGCTTCGCATGCTTCGGGATGCGACCTTTCTGAACGCCGTATCGAGCAATCTGTTCGAATTGATACGGCATGCCCGGCGCGCCGTCTATCAGGATGACGATCTCGCTATCCCGCGACCGTAGCCAAGAGCGCTATGCGGGCTCTCATTCCCGGGAGAGCACGTTTGTCCGACCCTGGAGGCATTCGCGAGAACAGGGCCAACACCAGTCAGCTGGCGAGATCGGCGATGAAGGCCGTCGATGCGCCACCAGGGTCAGCTTGCCCGGACCTCTCATTCGCTCATCGTCCGCAGAACGTTCACGGCGTCCTCGCCGCCGCAGGTCGACGCGTATTTCCGTGCGCCGCCCCCCATTCCGTTCCATCGGATCTCTAGCCCGTCTGATCTGGGTCCGCCCAGTGATCGAGCAACGTCCGCATCCCCCAACCCGCCCCATCTCGGCCGCGAAGTGGAGCGGCGGCATGCGTTCGCCGCCAAGCGTCGGCGGACGTTGGCGCGGATCAGCCCTGCGGCGGAGCAGCAGCGCAAGGATGCGATCGAAGCCCTTCAGTTCAGCGGCGCTCGTAGGTCTCCCCGGAAGGCCGCGAGGCGCTTGAGGATTGCTCGGTACTCGGGTCTCTCCGCACGATCAGCAATCAGCGCCCGTGTCTCGGCCGCGAAAAGACTCGACCCGGCGCCAAGCCTCGCTTCCATGAGGGTCGGCGGAACGTTGGAAGCCCTCAATCCGGCGACGAGATTCGGGACGCTCCCCGACCATTCGCGTGCCACGTGCGCCTGCAGCAGCGAATTGCTCGGCGACTGGTCCGGCACTGTCAATGGCGTTGGAAAGTTGGCCACGGGGGGGGCCGCGAGAACCAACCACTTGAGGCGCCGGCGGAGCGCCCCCCCCCCCCCGGAGTTCGGGGGGTCGCTTCGCTTTCTCGGTATCGAGGGGGGCGTCGTCGGCCGGCCTTCGCTCCGCTCTGAGCGAGTCGATAGGAGCGACCGTTCAATTCAAGGGTGTGTACGGTGTCGGCGGGACGGCCATCGCCGGTCTTCGGTAGAGGTTCGGGTTGCGAGACCTTGAATCGGAACCGGAGACGACGATGACCGACGATAGAATGGCCCTTCTGGAGCTCGTGGAGAAGG
>NZ_JARHUC010000015.1 GCF_029223255.1 Albimonas marina | reverse complement strand
GAAACGTTCCGAAGAACGTCCATCCGACGTTTTGGACCTGCATGCATCACTTACTGGCGACCAATCCCACCCCAACCGTAGTCAGAGCAAGTTGGCCACGTAGTACCTGCCTCATCGTCCACCAGGATCGAAACCCCAGCTTCCTCAGCAGGCGACATGCAGACTTCAAAACCGTCAGGAAAGATCCCCAACAACCGAACCGTCCACACGTCCCTTCCAGAAC
This sequence comes from Albimonas marina, assembly GCF_029223255.1. GTDB lineage: Bacteria > Pseudomonadota > Alphaproteobacteria > Rhodobacterales > Rhodobacteraceae > Albimonas. The sequence continues at coordinate 28,473 of NZ_JARHUC010000015.1, read as the reverse complement.
CCGCTATGTCAAAGAGCCGGAGGCCTTCGCCTCCTCGCCGTAAGGTCTTGCTTTCGCTTCCCTTTCGGCCCCGCCGCGTCGGCCTCGTTGTTGGCCGCCCCGTCGGTGAGGGCGGGTTCTAGGGGGATTCCCGGATGGCTGCAACCGCTTTTTTCCCGATCCCCTGCGCTTTTTTCCTTTCGGACAAAATTACATGATTTCAATGATTTACGCCAGAAGCCGCCGGGAGGCCGCCGCGCACCCCTACGTCAAGGCCGCTCCGACGAGGGAGTCGCGGCGCGGAATCTCCCCGAAAACCGCGCGACTCCCGCCCTGCCCGGCCCGACTCCGCCCCTCGGGCGGCTGCGCGTGACTCGCCGGGAGGGTCGGCGCGGGCCCGCCGAGGCGACTCGCGGCCGGGCCGGGACGTGGCGCGAGCGCCGTCAGCGGCCCTCGAACCGGGGCGCGCGCTTCTCGCGGAAGGCGGCGCGGCCCTCGGCGAAGTCGGCGCTGTCCTTGCACTCGCGCGCAAGCCGCGCGACCGCGTCGAGGTCCCGCGCCTGCGGATCCGCCAGGATCGTGGCGACCGTCGTCTTGGTCGCCCGGATCGAGAGGGGGGCGTTGCGCGCGATCTGGCCGGCGAGCGCCAGGGCCGCGGGCCACAGGGCCTCGGGGGCGTGCAGCTCCTCGACCAGGCCCCAGGTCAGGGCGGTCTGCGCATCCACCCGGTCGCCGGCGTAGAGCAGGCGGCGCGCGCGGCCGGGGCCCACCGTCTCGACCAGGCGGGCGAGGCCGTCCATTCCGTAGGCGATGCCCAGCTTGGCGGCGGGGATCCCGAAGGTCGCGTCCGTGCCGGCCAACCGGACATCGCAGTTCAGCGCCGTCATCACCCCCCCGCCCAAGCAATAGCCGCGGATCACGGCGAGGGTGGGCAGCGGCGTCTCGCGCAGGCGGCGCTGGCGGTCGAGGAAGCCGCTCCCCTGATTCTCCGGCGCGCCGTCGAAGCCGCCGATGTCGGCGCCCGAGACGAAGGCCCGTCCGCCGACCCCGGTCAGGATCAGCACCCGGGCCTCGGCCTCGGCGACCTCCAGCGCCTCGATCATGCCGGCGGTGGCGGCGGCGTCGAGGGCGTTCATCTTGGCGGGAATGTCGAAGGCCAGCACCGCGACGCCGTCCGCGTCGACGTTCAGGCCGATGCGCCCCTCGGCGAAACGGCGCTGCGCGCGCCAATCGGGGGGGAAGGCGGGGGCGGGCGCGTCCTGGGGCATCGGCTCTCTCGGGAAGGGATCAGGGAACGAGGATCACGGGGGCGGTCAGGGCGCGGCCCTGCAGGAGGCGATGCGCCTCCGCCGCCTGCGCGAGCGGCAGGGCCTGCGCCACCGGCGCGCGGATCCCGCCGGAGCCGAGCGCCCCGAACAGCGCGCGGGTCGCGGCGGCGACCTCGTCGGGCTCGGCGATCCAGCTGCGCAGGGTGGGGCGGGTGACCACGATCGACTTCGAATGCAGGCGCTGCAGGTCGAACGCCCCCACGTTGCCCGAGGCGGTCCCGTAGCTGACCACCATGCCCCGCGGGCGGATGCAGTCGAGCGAGCGCTCGAACGCCGCCTTGCCGACGCCGTCGTAGATCACGTCGGGCCCGCGCCCGCCGGTCAGGTCCAGGACGCGTTGGGCGAAATCCTCGCGGGAATTGTCGATCACGGCCTCGTAGCCGTGGGCGAGCGCGACCTCGACCTTCGCCGCCGAGCCGACGGTCCCGATCATCCGCGCGCCCAGCATCGCGCCCCACTGGCCCAGGATCAGCCCCATGCCGCCCGCGGCCGCATGGACCAGCGCGGTGGCGCGCGGCCCCAGCGGGAACAGCCGGCGCACCAGGTATTCCGCGGTCAGCCCGCGCAGCAGCCAGCCCCCCGCGACCTCGTCCGGGATCGCCTCGGGCAGCGGGATCAGGCGGGCGGCGGGAACCAGCGTGCAGGAGGCGTAGGCGGCCGGGCCGATGTAGCCCACGCGCGTGCCGGGCGCGGGGCCCGTCGCGCCGGGGCCCAGCGCCTCGACCACGCCGGCGGCCATGTGGCCCAGCGTGATCGGCAGCGCCTTGGCCGCATGCGGGCCGCCGTGATCTCCCTCCCGCTCGTAGATGTCGGCGTAGTTCACCCCGACGGCGGTGTTGCGCACCAACGCCTCGCCGGGGCCGGGCGCGGGCAGGTCGACCTCGTCGAGCTGCAGGGCCTCGGGGCCGCCGTGCCGGTGAATCCGGATCGCCTGGATGCGCATCGCCATCTCCTCCCGGTCGGGCGCGGACCAGCGCCCGCCGCCCCGGCTCTTCCGGCCGGGCGTCGAGGGGCCCGGGAGTTCCAGCACGTTTCATTCGCCGGCGCAAAGCGAATGACGGCCGGACCTGCGGTTGGCGCGGATCGAGGTCCGGCCGCGACGCCGCGAGCTCCGCCTCGAGGCGTCGCCGTCGGCGCGCGCCGACGCCAGGCGCCTGAGGGGGCGCGTCGGAAGGTCGGGCGGAGGACAGGCGCCGGGGCCGCCCGGACCCTCCCCCGCCTCCGTCTCGCCACCGAAATCGGCCCGCGCCGACGATACCGAGCCGACGATTGCTGCACCGCACGCAGAATTCCGATCGCGCGCCGAGCAATTTGCCGCGCCGCAAGACAGAACTCGCCCGGCATTTTCCGCTGCGTAAATAAATATTAACGGGAGATTTCACAGCAGTTCATCATAGTTGATTATATTAACATCACACATCGCCCGAGATGCCCTGCCCCCCGCATCGCCTTCTTCTGGGGAATGAAGAAGGTCGACCCGTCGCGCCTGCCTGCGCGAGGGGAGGGATGGCGTGCATCCATGGACCGGGCGTCCACCTGCTCCTGACCCTTGGGGGAAGCCGCCATGATCTGCCGATCGCTCGAATTCACCATCCCCGGCCCCGTGGACACGATCGTCCTGGTCGAGGAGGTCGTCGCGCTCGACGGCTCCATCGACCTCCGGTTCACCGTCGCCGTGGATGAAAGCGGCGGGGTCGAGGCCGACCTGCGCGGCCTGTTCTGGGACGTCGCGGACGAATCCAAGCTGCCCGGCCTCTCGGTCGTCGCGGGCGAGAGCCCGGACGTCACCGACTCCCAGTTCGGCGCGGACGACGTGACCGACCTGGGCAACGGCGCGAACATGAAGGGGTCGATCACCAAGAAGGGCGCCGGCTTCGACGCGGGCGTCGAGTTCGGAACCCAGGGGATCGGCAAGGACGACATCGACGCGACCAGCTTCACCCTCTCGGGCGCCGACGGGGTGGACCTCTCGCTCGACGACATCGGCGGCATGCGCTTCGGCGTGCGCCTGACCTCGGTCGGCGAGGACGGATCGCGCGACGACTCCCTCAAGCTCGCGGCCGAGGCGCCGCACGCGCCCGACGCGGTCGACGACGACTACAGCCACGAGGAGGACACGATCCTCACGGGCAACGTGCTCGACAACGACGGGGACGCGGACGGCGATCCGCTGACCGTGACCGAGGTGAACGGCTCGGCCGCCGACATCGGCTCCGAGATCGCCATCGCCGGCGGCTGGCTGACGCTGAACGCGGACGGCAGCTTCTCGTTCACGCCCGAGACCGGCTTCGTGGGCGAGGCGAGCTTCGAGTACAAGGTTTCCGACGGCGCAGGCGGGACCGACTGCGCCGAGGCCACGATCGAGGTGACCGAGGTGACCGGCATCGTCGCGTCCCTCGGCGACGGGCTGGCCATCGCGCCGGCGTCCCTGACGCTCGACGACGACGACGGCGGCATCTCGAACGTCACCCGCGGGCTGGACGGCACGGTGACCTTCACGCTGAACGTGGCGGTGCCCGACCTGCCCGAGAAGGCCGACATCGTGCTGGCGCAGGACCTGTCGGGCTCCTTCGAAGACGACCTGCCGGTGCTGAAGGCGGGGAACTTCGTGGCCGACCTGCTGGCCGACCTGACCCTCGCCGGCGCCGAGGACGTGGGCTTCGGCATCGCCAGCTTCGTGGACTACCCGATCTCGCCCTTCGGCAACTCCGGCGACTTCGTCTACACGACCAACCAGGGCGTCACCACCAACGCCGCGGTGGCGGACGCCGCGCTGGATCTGCTGAGCGCCAGCGGCGGCAACGACATACCCGAGGCGCAGCTCGTCGCCCTCCAGCAGGTGGCGGCGCGCGCGGCGGGCGAGATCGGCTTCCGCGCCGATGCCCAGCGCTTCGTGGTCCTGTCGACCGACGCCACGTTCCACGTCGCCTCGAACTACCCCGGAGGCGGGCCGAACGACAACGACGCGGACCTGGGCGACGGTCTCGGCGTCGGCGGGCTCGAGGACTATCCCGCGGTCGCGCAGGTGGCCGCGCTGCTGGCGGCGGCCGAGATCACCCCGATCTTCACCGTCACGACGCCGCTCGTGGGGGTCTACCAGAACCTGCTCAACCAGATGAACGCGCTGCAGCCGGGGCTGGGAGGCTCGGTGCAGACGCTGGCCTCCGACAGCTCCAACCTGGCCGCCGCCATCTCGGCGGGGCTGGCGGAGTCGACCACCGACGTCGACATCTTCGTCTCCTCCGACGACTACGGCTTCGTGCAGAGCGTGACGCCTGCGAGCTACGCGAACGTGCCGGGGCCGAGCACGGTCTCCTTCGACGTCGAGCTCTCGGCGCCGGGCAGCTACGGCGACGACCAGATCACCCTGACCGTGCCGGGCTTCGGCGAGGTGACGCTGAACCTGAGCTTCGGGATCGAGCTCCTCTCGGGCACCGTCGGGCGCGACGAGCTGACCGGCAACGGCGCCGCCAACCTGATCGAGGGCGGCGCGCGGTCGGACAAGCTGTGGGGCGAGGGCGGGAACGACATCCTCGTCGGCGGCCTGGGCAAGGACAAGATGTGGGGCGGCGAGGGCGACGACGTCTTCGTCATCGAGGACGCGCCCGAGTTCCGCGGCAAGGACTGCATCAAGGACTTCGTGCTGGACGAGGACGTGGTGGAGCTGTCGGGCTTCGGCATCGGCTTCGGCGACCTGGTCCTCGTCGACAGCGGCGCGGGCCATGCGCAGGTCTTCGTCGCCGACGGCAAGCACGACGACCCGGTGGCGGTGCTGAAGAACATCGCCTCGGCGGACCTCGACGCCGGCGACTTCATCTTCTCCTGACGCCCCCTCGGGGCCTCGCCGCAGGGCGGGGCCCCGGACGGGACCACGATGCGGCCGGACGAGCCTCTCGTCCGGCCGTTTTCGCGTGCGGGCGCCGGTTCCGTCCGCCGGCCCGAAAAGGTTGCCCGCGCGGGCTCGGCCTCGTAAGGTTCCGGTCCGGCTCGTCTTGAAATGCGTAGGATGTCCGGGGGGATAGCCGGGGGGCATCGCATTGGACCAGTCGGGAGACTGCATCTCGATCGTAGGCATGGGCTGCCTGTTTCCGGGCGGCGCCGACAGTCCGGAGCGGCTGTGGAGCAATCTGCTCGGCCGCGTGGACTCCATCGCCGAGATCCCGGACGAGCGCTGGGCCGCGCGCTCCTTCCACCATCCCCAGCGCAGCCGTCCGCTGCACACCTACAGCCGCTGGGCAGGGCTGGTCGACGGGTTCGACCGCTTCGACGCCGGCTTCTTCGGCCTGTCCGACGCGGAAGCCGAGTGCATGGATCCCCAGCACCGCATGCTGCTGCGCGTGGCGTGGGAGGCGCTGGAGGACGCCGGGCACGCCCCCCGGCCGGCGCGCGCCGATCCGGGCGCCCCGCGGGTCGGGGTCTTCGTCGGCCTGTCCACGCGCGACTATGCCGACGGGATGATCAGCCGGGCCGACCTGATGCCCGCCTCGCCCTTCACCGCCGTCGGCGGCAGCGCCAGCATGGCCTCGAACCGCATCTCCCACGCGCTGAACCTGGCCGGGCCCAGCCTGACGGTGGACACCGCCTGCTCCTCCTCGCTGGTGGCGCTGCACCTGGCGCGGCGGGCGATTGCGGCGGGCGACTGCGACCTCGCCGTCGTCGGCGGCGTCAACCTGGTGTTCCAGCCGCATGTCTTCGTCTCGTTCTCGGCCAGCTCGATGCTGTCGGCGGACGGGCGCTGCAAGGCCTTCGACGCCCGCGCCGACGGGTTCGTGCGCGCCGAGGGGGCGGGCGCGGTGATCCTGCGCCGCACCTCCCAGGCGCTGGCCGACGGCGACCGCATCTACGCCCGCCTGCTCGGCGCCGGCGTGAACCAGGATGGGCGCACCCGCGGCATCTTCATGCCCAGCGAGGCCGCCCAGGTGACGCTGGCGCGCGAGACGGCGGCCGAGGCCGGGATCTCGCCCGCGCAGGTGCGCTACATCGAGGCGCACGGCACCGGCACCGCCATCGGCGACCCGATCGAGGCGCGCGCCGTCGGCTCGGTCTACGGCGCCGCCCAGTCGCCCGGCGCGCCCTGCCCCGTCGGCTCGATCAAGACCAACATCGGCCACCTGGAGGCCGGCGCCGGCATCGCCGGGCTGATCAAGACCTGCCTGGTCCTGTCGAAGGGCGTCGTGCCCCCCAACCTGCATTTCGAGACGCCGAACCCCGAGATCGACTTCGCGGCGCTCGGCCTCGAGGTGGCGACCGAGGCGCGGCCCTTCGCCCCCGACCATGACGGCGGCGACGAGGCCCCGCCCTGCGCCGCGATCAACTCCTTCGGCTTCGGCGGCACCAACGCCCACGCGATCCTGGCCCCCGCGCCCCGCGCTCCAGCGCCCGATGCCCTGCCCGAGCCCCCGGCGCAGGGCATCGCCGCGCCGCTGCTGATCTCCGGCCCCACGCCGGAGGCGCTGCGCGCCAACGCCGCCCGCATGGCCGAGATGCTGGCCGACGGGAACGCGCCCCTCGACGCCGTGCTGCGCGCCGCCGCCCTGCGCCGCCCCGGCCACGCCCGCCGCCTGGCCGTCTTCGGCGACGACCGCGAGGGGCTGGGCCGGGCGCTCGCGGCCTTCGCCGCCGGCGCCCCCGACCCCGACCTGGTGGAGGGCGCGGCCGAGGAGGCCCCCGGCGCCCCGGTCTTCGTCTACTCCGGCCAGGGGCCGCAATGGTGGGCGATGGGACGCCAGCTCTACGCCGCCGCCCCCCGCTTCCGCGCCACGGTCGACGCCTGCGACGAGATCCAGCGCGGCTTCGGCGGCTGGCCCCTGCGCGAGGCGCTGCTGGCCGACGAGTGCGCCTCACGCATGACCGAGACGGCCTTCGCCCAGCCCTGCATCTTCGCCGTGCAGGCCGGCCTGACCGAGCTGTGGCGCGCCCTGGGCGTGGTCCCCACCGCGGTGGTGGGCCACAGCGTCGGCGAGGTCGCCGCGGCCTGGGCCAGCGGGGCGCTCGACCTCGAGCAGGCGGTGAGGGTGATCTACGAGCGCGGCCGCGTGATGGAGCTGTCGCGCCGCGGCGGCGCGATGCTCGCCGTCGCCTGCACCCGCCGGGAGGCCGAGCGGCTCGACTGCGTCCGCGACGGCTCGCTGGAGATCGCGGCGCTCAACGGCCCCCGCTCGGTGGTGCTGGCGGGCGAGGCCGGGCGCATCGACGAGGTCGCCGGGACGCTCGCGGCCGCGGGCCTCGGCCACCGCCGCCTGCCCGTCGCCTACGCCTTCCACAGCCGCCTGATGGACCCGTGCGAGGACGCGCTGCGCGAGGCGCTGGCCGACGTCGCGCCGGGGGCCGCGGCGATCCCCTTCCACTCCACCGTCACCGGCGGCCGGCTGGAGGGCGAGGCGCTGACCGCCGACTACTGGTGGCGCAACATCCGCCGCCCCGTGCGCTTCGCCCCCGCGGTCGAGGGGCTCGCCCGGCGCGGACACGCCGCCTATGTCGAGATCGGCCCGCATCCCGTGCTGGGCGGCGACATCCGCCGCGGCCTGGCCGAGGCCGGGCGCGCGCGGGGCGCGGTCGTCGCCGCCTCCCTGGTCCGGGGCGAGGACGAGGGGCGCACCTTCGCCCGCGCCGCCGCCCGGCTGCACTGCGCGGGAATTGCGGTCGACTGGTCGGCGCGCCTGGGTCCGCGCTCGGCCCCCTGGGCGCGCCTGCCGACCCACGCCTGGCAGGAGAAGCGCCTGTGGGTCGAGGCCCCCGCCTCGCAGGAGGCGCGCCTCGCCCCGCGCCCGCACGCCTTCCTCGCCGCCCGCGTCGTCCCCGACCTGCCCGTCTGGCGGATGTCGCTGGAGCCGCGGATCCACCCCTTCCTGGGCGAGCACCAGCTGCGCGGCCAGCAGGTCTTCCCCGGCACCGGCTACGTCGAGATGGCCCTCGCCGCCGCGCGCGAGCTGGCCGAAGGCCGCTATCCCCTCGTGCTGGAGGAGCTGCGCTTCGAACAGTTCCTGGCGCTCAGGCGGGGCGAGACCCCCCAGCTTCTGCGCATCTCGCTCGATCCCGCGACGCGGCGCTTCGAGATCGCCAGCGGCCATGACGGCGCGGACGTCGCCTGGGTGCGCCATGCCGTGGGCAAGGCCGGCGCCGGCGGCGTGCCGCGGCCCGAGCCGGTCGACCTCGCCGCGATCCGCGGGCGGTGCCCGACGCCGGTGGACCCCGCGATCGTGCACGAGATCCTGACCCGCATGGGCCTCTCGCTCGGGCCCCGTTTCCAGCTCGCGCGGGAGATCCGCCTGGGCGAGGACGAGGTCCTGATGCGGATCGAGACGCCCGAGGACTTCGTCGACGAGATCGACGGGGCGATCCTGCCGCCGACGCTGCTCGACAACGCCAACCACGCGCTGGCGCTGGTCGGCACGCATCTGCGGCCCGGCGCGATCAAGCCCGCCTTCTACGCGCCCAGCGCGCTGGGCTCGTTGCGCGTCTTCGCGCCCGCCGGGCCCGACCTGTGGATTCACGTCCGCCTGCGCGAGGCCAACGCGGTCCGCATGATCTCGGATTACCGGCTGCTGGACGACGACGGCGCCGTGATCGCCGAGGCGCGCGGGTTCGAGGTTCTGGCGACCGCGGGCGAGGCGCGCAGCCGCCCGCTGCCGGACGCGCTGCACTACGCCTCGGCCTGGCGCCCGGCGCCCTCGCTCTCGCCCGGCGCCGCGATCCGCCCCTGGTCCGCGGCCGGGATCGACGCGCTGGCCGGCGCGCCGCCCGCCGAGGCCCCCGGGGCCGGGGCGCGGCCCGCCGAGGCGGCTGAGCAGGTCTGGGCGGCGCTCGCCGCCGTCGGCGCCGCGCCCGATTTCGGCCCCTGGCGCGAGGCGCTGCGCCGGCGCCCGGGCGACCTGGGCGCCCTGGCCCTGATGCCCGAGATGGCGCGGCGCCTCGACGGCCTGCGCCGCGACGCGGACGCGGCGCGCGCCCTGCTCGACGATCCCACGATGCTGTGGCAGCTCAACCACCACCACGTCGACGGCCCCGGCCACGCGGCGGCGCGGGGCGCGGTCCTGCGCGCGCTCGACGCGGCGCTGGCGGCGATGCCCGACGGGCGGCCGCTGCGGGTGCTCGATCTCGGCGGCGACGCCGGCGCCCGCGGGGTGGAGATTGCGGCGCGGCTGGCCGGGTCGCGCGGCACGCTCGACGCCGCCGCGGCCTCCCCCGCCGAGGCGGCGATGCTGGGCGAACTGCTCCAGGCGAGCCCCTGGGCGCGCGTCCGCGTCCTGGCGACGGACGCGCCCGACCTCGGCCTGCCCGAGGATCGCCGCCACGACCTGCTGATCGTCGACGCCGCGCTCCTGCACTCCCGCGCCGGCGCCCGGCTGATCGAGGCCCTGCCCCGCCTCGCCGCCCCCGGCGCGCGGCTGATCGCCCTCGCCCCGACGGATCCCGCCGGCTTCGACGGCCTGCTGTCCGCGGTGCGCCGGGCCGCGCTGGACCGCGCGACGACCTGCCCCGACGACGCCCCGCCCCCCGTCGCCCTGCCCGACGAGACGGCCACCGCGCTCGGCCGCCTCCACGCCGGACCGACGCTGACGGTCGACCTCTGGGCGCCCGTCGCCCTGCCCGAGGAGGCGCCCTCGCCCGAGGCGCCGCACGCCGAGGACCTTCGCTGGCTGCTGCTGCCCGACGCGGGCGGCCTCGCCGCCGAGATGGCCGCGCGCCTCTCCGCGCGCTTCGGCCCTGCGCAGGTGGCGCTCGTCGAGACTGACGCTGCGCTCGACGCGTCCCTCGCCGCCGCGCTGGACGGGGGCGAGGCGCGCATCGTCGACTTCGGCGCCCTCGGCGCCGCGCCCGAGGCCGCCCCGGGGGAGCGGGCGGCCGCGCTATGCGGGCGGCTCGCGCGGCTGGCCCAGCGCCTCGCGGGCGCCGACGCCGGCGGGCGCGCGACGCTGCGCGTGATCACCTCCAGCGCCCATGCCGTCGCCGACGGCGAGGGCGCCGACGCCGCCCAAGCCGCGGTCTGCGGCTTCGGCCGCACCCTCGTCGCGGAGCTGCCGGAGCTCGACTGCCGCCTGATCGACCTCTCCCCCGCGCCGGACGCCGACGAGGTCGCGGCGCTGGAGGCCGAGCTCGCCCTCGCCGCGGACGCCGAGGACCAGGTCGCCCTGCGCGGCGGCGTGCGGCATCTGTCGCGCATCGCCCCCCTGCCCCCGCTCGCGGTCCCCTTCGACCCGGCCGCCGACAGCCATGGACTGCGCCTCGGCGCGCCCTCGCCCGGCGCGCTGGACCGGCTGGCGCTGGAGCCCGCGGCGCGCAGGGCCCCGGGCCCCGGCGAGATCGAGGTGCAGGTCGAGGCCGCCGGCGTGAACTTCCGCGACGTGCTCAAGGCCCTGCGGCTCTACCCGCTCGACGCGCCCGACGCGCTCGACCTCGGCGACGAATGCGCCGGGCGGATCTGCGCCGTCGGCGAAGGCGTGACGGGCGCCGCCCTCGGCCAGCGCGTGGTGGTGCTGGGCGGCGGCTGCTTCGCCAGCCACGTCACCGTGCCCCAGGCGCAGACCTTGGCGCTTCCCGACGACCTCGACGCCGCCGAGGCCGCCACCCTGCTGGTGCCCTGGATGACCGCGCGCCATGCCCTGATCGACATCGGGCGGCTGGAGGAGGGCGAGCGCGTCCTGGTCCACGCCGGCGCCGGCGGCGTCGGGCTCGCCGCGATCCAGATCGCGCTCGCCCACGGGGCCGAGGTCCACGCCACCGCCGGCAGCCCGCTCAAGCGCGGCTTCCTGCGCGCGCTGGGCGTGGAGCATGTCTACGACTCCCGCACCGAGGATTTCGCCGACGCCATCCTCCGCCGCACCGGGGGCGAGGGCGTGGACGTGGTGCTGAACTCCCTCGCCGGCGACCTGATGGCCCGCAGCATCGAGCTTCTGCGCGACGAGGGGCGGTTCCTCGAGCTCGGCAAGCGCGACATCGAGCAGGACACGCTGATCGGCCTGCGCCCGTTCCGCCGCGCGCTGACCTTCGCGGCCATCGACATGTCGAAGTTCCGCACCCCGCGCCGGCTGGCCCCGCTGCTGCGGGCGCTGGAGGAGGCGCTGGCCGACGGCTCGTTCCGGCCCCTGCCCCACCGGCGCTTCGGCATGGACGACTTCGCCTCGGCCTTCCAGCACATGGCCCGGGCGCGCCACATCGGGAAGATCGCGCTGACCTTCGGCCCCAAGCTGACCGCGCCGCCGCCCGCGCGGGACTACGTGGCCGACCCCGAAGCGGGCTACCTGGTGACCGGCGGCCTGCGGGGCCTCGGCCTCGCGCTCGCCGTCTGGCTGGCGGACCGCGGGGCGCGCCGGCTGTGCCTCGTCTCGCGCACCGGCGCCGTGGACGCGGCGGCGGCCGAGACGCTCGACGCGCTGCGCCGCGAGGGGGTGGAGGCGATCCGCGTCGCCGCCGACGTCGCGACGCGGGAGGGCGCCGAGGCCGCCCTCGCCGCCGCCCGCGCCGCCTTCGGGCCGCTGAAGGGCGTGATCCACGCCGCCGCCCGGTACGGCGACCGGATGCTGATGCAGGAGGACGAGGCCAACCTGGGCGTCGTCTTCGGCGCCAAGGCCGCCGGCGCGTGGAACCTGCACGCGCTGACGGCGGAGGATCCGCTGGACCTGTTCGTCACCACCTCCTCGATCAGCGCGGTGCTGGGGGGCATCGGCCAGGCCGCCTACGCAGGCGCGAACGCCTTCCTCGACGGGCTGGCCGCGCATCGCCGCGCGCAGGGCCTGCCGGCGCTGAGCGTGAACCTCGACCCGGTGACCGACGCGGGCTTCCTGACCCGCGACCGGCGGGTCGCCGACTACCTGCGCGCGCGCGGCTTCGACGGGCTGACCTCGGCCGAGGTCGCGCGCTCGATCGGGCGGCTGGCGGGGGAGGACCGGGGCCAGGCCATCGTCACCTCGCTCGCCTGGAAGGCCTGGGCGCGCTCGGCCGGCGCGCTGGGCCGCTCCCCCCGCTTCGCGGAGGTGGCCGAGGGCGCCGCAGGCGCGGGCGAGGGCGGCGGCGGGCTGCGCGCCGACCTCCTGCAGGCCGCGCCGGCCGAGCGGCTGGGCATCGCCGCCGCCTATCTCGCCGGCGAGATCGCCCAGATCCTGCGCCTGCCCGCCGAGCAGATCGACCCGACGCGCCCGATGGCCGACCTCGGCGTCGACTCGCTGAGCATGGTGGAGCTGGTGCTGCGCCTGGAGACCGACCTCGGCGTGGGCCTGCCCGCCTCGCTGATGGCCGGCAGTCCGACGCTGGAGCGCGTGGCCGGCGTCATCGCCCAGCGCCTCGCCTCCGGCCCCTCGGCCGAGGGGGACGCGGCCGACGCCGGCGCGGCCGCGGGCGAGGAGGACGGCGCGGCCGAGATGATGGCGCGCGACGCCCGCCTGGCCGAGACGCTGGACTTCGGCGCCCTGGCCGAGATCGCCGCCCCGGCGGCCCGGCCGAAGCAGGTGCTGCTGACCGGGGGGACCGGCGCGCTCGGCGCCCAGCTCGTCGCCGAGCTGCTGCGCTTCACCGACGTCTCCCTGACCTGCCTCGTCCGCGCCCCCGACGCCGCCGCGGCGCGCGCGCGCCTGCTGGCGGCGGTGGCCGACGCCGCGCCGGATCTTCCGGCCGAGGTGCTCCGCGACCGGCTGGAGGCGCTGCCCGGCACGCTGGAGGCGCCGCTCTTCGGCCTACCGGCGGAGAGCTACGACGCCCTCGCCGCGCGGATCGAGGCGGTGTTCCACCTCGCCGCCGACGTGAAGCACGTGCTGCCCTACGCGGCCCTGCGCGGGCCCAACGTCGAGGGCACGCTGGAGGTGATCCGCTTCGCCATGCACCGGCGCGTGAAGCGCCTGCACCACGCCTCGACCATCGCCATCTTCAGCCGCGCCGACGCCGGCCCCGACGGCGTGATCCACGAGCACGACGCCCCCGCCGCCCCCGAGCGCCTGGCCGGCGGCTACACCCAGAGCAAATGGGTCGCCGAGGCGCTGGCGACGTCCGCCGGCGCCCACGGCCTGCCCGTCGCCATCCACCGCCTGGGCGTGATCGTGGGCAAGGCCGAGGCCACAGGCGCCGCCGACCTGGTGTGGCGCGCGATGGAGGCCAGCCGCCAGGCCGGCGCCTTCCCCCGGAGCCGACTGAACATGTTCCTGACCCCCGCCGACTTCGCCGTGCGCGCCATGCGCCGGATTTTCGAAAGCGACGACCCCGACGGCGGCCCCTACGCCATCGTCGGCGCCGCCCCCCTGACCTCCGAGGACGTGGCCGACGCGCTGGAACGCGCGGGCGGGCGGGCCGAGCGGCTCGAGATCGGCGCCTGGGCGGAGCGGATCGCCGCCCTGAGCGCCGACGACGAGAGCCACCCCCTCGCCCCCTACATCCGCTTCGCGGAGACCGAGTCCGGCCTCGGCGGCTTCGCGGCGGCGCTCGAGACGTTCCTCTCGGCGGCGCCCGCGGGCTTCGCCCGCACCAACCTCGACCGGCTGCTCGCCCGCGACCCCGCCCCGGAGGAGACCGCGCAGCGCGACACCGCGGCGGCGATGCTCGCGGCCCTGCTGGGCGGCCGGACGCGCGCGCCGGAGGTCGGCGCGGCATGAGCGGCGGGGTCGGGATGCGTCCGGGCGCGCTGGCGCTCTGCCTCGGGGCGGCGGCGGGCGCGGCGCAGGCGCAGGACTCCACCGGCGCGCGCCTCGTCGAGGACCTCATGGCGATCGTCGAGTACGCGCCGATCACCGCCGAGGTCTCGGCCTTCTACCACCGCGACCCGTTCCCCGGCGACGACCGGGCCCTGGGCTTCGCGCGCCTGAGCGCGGAGTTCGCGGGGCCGGTGCTGGATTCGTGGGAGATCCGCTTCACCCCCGAATTCAACGCCGACACCGGCGACCGCGCCGGCTCGGGGTTCCGCATCGACGAGCGGGGCCGCCGCCGCCCGGCGCTCGGCGCGGAGGAGGCCTGGGTCTCCCGCGTCGAGGGGCCGTGGACCGTGACGCTGGGCAAGCAGATCTTCAGCTGGGGGGCCGCCGACCTCTACAGCCCGACCGACGACCTCAACGCCCGCGACAAGCTCGACCTGCCCGACACCGAGAAGCTGGGCGCCCCGGCGCTGTCGGTGGGCTACGCCACGCAGGACGTGGGCCTGCAGTTCGTCTTCGTGCCCTGGTTCACGCCCGACCGGCTGCCCCCGCAGGACAACCGCTGGTCCCGCTCGACCGACCCGCTCGCGGATGCGGCGGCCCTCACGCTCGGGTTCCGGCCCGTCGTCTCGGTCGGGCCGCGGGACCTGCCGGGCGCCGGGCTCGACAGCTCGACCTTCGGGGCGCGCGTCGCCTCCAGCACCCTCGCGCCGGGGTGGGACCTCTCGGCGACCGCGGTGCACGGGCCCGCCACCAACCCCGTCGTCGCCCAGACGCTGAACGGCGGCACGCTCGAGCTCGTCTCGGTCTATTCCCACTACACCGAGCTCGGGGGCGGCTTCTCGACCATCGCGGGCGACTACGAGGTCCACGGCGAGGCGAGCCTCCACCTCACGCGCGAAGGCCGGCAGGACGACGACTACGTCACCGCCGTGATCGGCTTCCGGCGCGACTGGCTGGACGATCCGCTGCCGCAGGTCGAGGAGGTGCGCCTGACCGCGGAGTACGCGATGGAGCACGTCACCCGCCGCGCCCCGGTCACCAACGCCTTCGTGCAGACCGCCTTCGACCGCAGCCTCGCCAACTCCGTGCTGGGCAAGCTGGAGGTCAAGTTCGACGAGGACACCACCGCCACGGCGAGCGGGGCGGTCAATCTCGAGGATCGCGACTGGACGCTGGACCTCAACCTCACGCACGATTTCGACGACCAGGTGACGGTCGCGGTCGGCGTGCAGATCTTCGAGGGGCCCTCGGACTCCTTCTTCGGGGCCTATTCCGGGTCCGACCGCATCTACTCGTCCATCGAGATCGTCTTTTGAGCGCGACGCGCGAAAGGAACAGACCATGAAGCGCTGGATCCCGGACCTGCGCAGGCTCGGCCTGTGGCTGACCTGCGCGGCGATGCTGACCGCCGGCGCGGCCGAGGCGCAGACCGGCCGCGAGATCATGCAGACCCAGAAGGACCGGCACGACACCGCCTCCGAGGTCTCGCTCAGCACGATGACGCTGATCAACGCCAAGGGCCGCCGGCAGGAGCGCCGGATGGTCACCCTGCGCATCCGCAACGCCGACGGGCAGTCGCGCTCGCTGGTCAAGTACCTGGCCCCCAACGACATCGCCAACGTCGGCCTGCTGACCTGGGAGCAGCCGGGCGACGTCGAGGACGACCAGTGGCTCTACCTGCCCGCCTCGGGCGACGTGAAGCGCATCGTGGGCGGCAGCAAGAAGAACGCCTTCATGGGCTCCGACATCGCCTACGAGGACATGCGCGCCGAGGACCTGGACGTCCACGACTACGCCCTGACCGGGGAGGAGACGCTCGACGGCAAGCCGGTCTTCGTCGTCGAGGCCCGCCCCGCCACCGCCACGGAGAAGGAGGAGAGCGGCTACGGCCGGCGCGTCCACTACATCCTCAAGGACCTCTACGTCACGGTGCGCACCGACTACTACGACCACCGCGACCGGCTGCTGAAGCGCGCGGTCTACACCGACCTCGAGAACGTGGGCGGCGACGTCTGGCGCGCCAACGCCTCGCGGATCGAGACGGTCCGCTCCGGCACCGCCACCGAGACCCTGAACGAGCAGCGGGAGATCGACGCGGACATCCCCGAAGAGACCTTCGCCACCCAGAACATCAAGCGGCGGTCCCGCTACCGCTGAGCGGGACCCGTCCCGGCGAGGAGAGACGATGCTGAAGCTCGTGCAGGGGATCGGCGACTGGATCGTGCGCCGTCCGTTCGGCTCGATGGCGATCCTGCTGGCCATCATGATCGGCTTCGGCGTCTGGCTGCCGCAGGTCCGGGTGGACACCTCGGCCAACGGCCTGATCGTGCAGGACGCCCCCGAGACGCTGAAATACAAGGCGATCAAGGAGACGTTCGGCGACGACGTCGCCTTCACCATCGTCTTCCGCGCCCCGGACGTGTTCACGCCCGAGATCCTCGCCGCCGTGGACGACGCCGCCTACGAGATCGAGGGGCTCGACGGGGTCAGCAAGGTCGTCAGCCTCGCCAGCGTCTCGAACCTGCGCGGCAGCGGCGGAACGCTCGACACCGACCAGCTGATGCGCACCCCGCCCGAAACCGAGGAGGAGGCCGCGGCCCTGCGGGAGGACGCGCTCGACAACCTCCTGCTGCGGGGCGAGGTGGTGAACGCCGACGGCACCGCCACCGCCATCCAGGCCTTCATCGAGAGCCGCCCCTGGGACGGCGCCTTCGAGAAGCGCCTGTCGCAGGAGATCGAGGCGGTGCTGGAGGCCCAGCGCGCGCGCCTGGGCGAGACGGCGACGATCTACCTCTCCGGCGCGCCGATGCTGAAGGTCGCGATCCTCGAGAACATCGCCGCCGACGGGCGGACGCTGGGGCCGCTCGCGCTCGTCGCGGTCGCGGCGGTGCTGATCCTGTTCTTCCGCGCGGGCGTCGCGGTGCTGCTGCCGGCCCTGACCGGCATCCTCAGCATCGTGGCGACGCTGGGCTTCATGTCCCTGCTGGGTTTCGCCATCAACCCGGTCAGCGTCATCATCCCCACGCTGCTGTTCATCATCGGCTCGACCGAGGACATCCACCTGGTCGCCGAATACGCCTCCGGCCTGCGCCAGGGACGGACGCGCCCCGAGGCGGTGCGCGCGATGATGCGCCACTCCAGCCTCGCCATCGTGCTGACCTCGGTGACGACGCTGTTCGGCTTCCTCACCCTCGCCCCGCACCAGATCCCGATGATCGCCCAGTTCGGCGTCGGGGCCTCCTTCGGGATCGCGATCAACTTCATCCTCACGGTTCTGGTCACGCCCCACCTGCTGCGGGCGATGCCGGCGCCGCGCGCCTTTCAGCGCCCCGAAATCCGCATGATGGGCCGGGTCGAGCGGTTGCTGACCCACCTCGCCCTGCGCCGCCGCAACTGGGTGCTGGCGGCGGCCGCGGTCGTCTCGCTCGGCGCCGGCTGGTCGGCGACGCGGGTGGTGGTGGACAACGACTTCCTCGCCTTCTTCCGCGAGAGCGCCCCGATCCGCGAGCGTCTCGCCGCCCAGGGTCGGGACCTGTCGGGCACCACGCTGATGGTGGTCGAGGTCGACACCGGCCGGGAGGGCGGGCTGAAGGACCCGCGCACGCTGGCGAGCATCGCCCGCCTGACCGACTTCCTGCGCGAGCGGCACGGCGACGTCATCGGCTTCGACCTGTTCATGCGCAAGACGCACCAGGAGATGAACGGCGGCGACCCGGCCTTCTTCGCCGTGCCCGACTCCGGCGACCTGATCGCCCAGTACACCCTGCTGATGGCGCCCCGCACGCTGGAGCGCTTCGCGGACTTCGACATGTCCCGCGCCGCGATCCTCGTGCGCTCCCACCTCAAGGGCAGCGCGGCGATGACCCGCGAGACGCCCGCGATCATGGACTTCGTCTCGCGCGAGATGTCGAAGGACCTGACCGTCACCGTCTCGGGCGAGGCGGTGCTGATCGCGGCCTCCTCCGACCAGATGAGCCGGGAGATCGTCACCAACCTGATCTACGTCTTCGGCGCGGTCTTCGTGGTGATCTCTCTGCTGTTCGCCTCGGCCCGCGCGGGGCTGATGGCGATGGTGCCCAACCTGCTGCCGATCCTGATCAACTTCGGCGCGATGGGGCTGCTCGACATCCCGCTGGGCACCGCGACCTTCCCCGTGGCGGTGATCGCGCTGGGCATCGCCGTCGACGACACCATCCACTTCATGTCCCGCTATTCGCAGGAGCTGCGCACCAGCGCTGACAACGAGGAGGCGATCCGGCGCTCGATCGAGCAGGAGTTCCAGCCGGTGATGGCCTCGAGCATGGCGCTCTGCGCCGGCTTCCTGGTCCTCGGCTTCGCGGAGTTCGCCTCGATCGAGCAGTTCGGCCTGCTGGCGGCGATCGTGATGCTCGCGGCCTTCGTGACCGACGTCACGCTGACGCCCGCGCTGCTGGTGATGACGCCGATCGTCACCGTCTGGGACCTGATCCGCGTCCGCCTGTCCGAGGACTTCGCCGAGCGCAGCGCCCTGTTCCGCGGCCTGCGGGGCGGCGAGATCAAGCGCGTCGCCCTGCTGGGCCGCACCCGCGTCTACGCGCCGGGCGAGATGATCCTCGAACAGGACACCCCCGGCCGCGACATGCACCTGATCCTGGAAGGCTCGGTCGAGGTCCTGTCCGGGCGGCCCGGGGAGGGCGACCTCAAGCGCCTGGCCGAGGTCTCGTCCGGCTCGATCTTCGGGGAGATGGCGTTCCTGACCGGCGACCTGCGCACCGCCAGCGTGCGGGCCGTCACCCCGGTCGAGACCCTGCAGATCAGCGCCGTGACGCTCGATAGGATCCGCAAGCGCCATCCCCGCATCGCCGGCAAGCTCTACTACAACATCTCGGTGATCCTGACCGAGCGGCTGCGCACCAGCAACGAGGCCCGGACCGCGACATGAGCCGTCGCGCGGAACGACTGGGCGAGGGGCAGGCCGCCCCCTGGTGGACGCTGACCATCGGCCTCACGCTGGGCCTCGGCGCCATCGCCCGCCTGCCCTGGCGGGGGATGCGCCGGCCCCGGCGGCGCATGGCGCTGCGCGGGCCGCTGATGCTGGTCTTCGGCGCGGCGGCCTCGCTGCTCGCCGCGACGCAGACGCTGGTCTTCGGGCGCGCGATCGCGCGGGCGCGGCCGGTGGCGCCGCCCATCGCCATCATCGGCCACCACCGCACCGGCAGCACCCACCTGCACCAGCTGATGGCGCTGCACCCCGAGCTGTGCGCGCCCACCTCGCTGGAGTGCATGGGCGCCGCCCACATGCTCGTCACCCACGGGTTCCTGTCGCGGGTGATGGGGCCCTTCGCGCCGAAGCGCCGCCCCTCCGACGCGATGGCCTTCGGCATGCACCTGCCGCAGGAGGAGGAGTTCGCGCTGCTCAACCTCGGCGCGCCCACCGTCTACCGCCGGATCCTGCTGCCGAGCGCCGGCCTGACGGCGGCCGGCGCCGAGGGCCCGGCGCTGGAGGCCGCGCACGAACGCTTCGTGCGCATGCTCTCGCTGCGCCATCGCAAGCGCCTGGTGCTGAAGTCGCCGCTCAACACCGGGCGCACCGCCTGGCTGCGGCGGCGCTATCCCGGCATCCGCTTCGTCCACCTGGTGCGCGAGCCGGCGGCGATCCTGCGCTCCAGCCTGCACCTGTGGCACACGCTGGAGCTCGACCACGGCCTCGAACGCGCGCCGGCCGTCTCGCCCGAGCGGACGCGTTTCGTCGAGGAGACGTTCGACTGGATGTACGAGGCCTTCTGGCGCGACGAGCCGGAGATCCCCGCGCACGACCTGATCACCGTGCGCTACGAGGATCTCGCCGCCCGTCCCCGGGAGGTGCTGGACGAGATCGCGGCCCGCCTCGGCCTGGGCCCCTGGGGCGCCGAGCTCGACGCCTACCTCGCCTCGGTCGAGGACTACCGGACCAACCGCTTCCCCCCCGGCGCCCTGCCCCAGGCGCGACCCGCCCTACTGGAGCGCTACGCCGAACGCTACGGCTACGCCGCCCCGCCCGTCACCCCAACGCCGTCCCGAGCCGCTCGGCCGGCGCGGCCGCAGGCGCCGGGCGCGGGGCCAGCCAGCGATCCTCGTAGGTCGGATCGGCCTCGATGACCCGGATCTTCTCCCGCAGCC
This sequence comes from Albimonas marina, assembly GCF_029223255.1. Lineage (GTDB taxonomy): Bacteria > Pseudomonadota > Alphaproteobacteria > Rhodobacterales > Rhodobacteraceae > Albimonas. The sequence continues at coordinate 8,411 of NZ_JARHUC010000015.1, read as the reverse complement.
GGTCGGCCACGTAGCCCGAGAACGGGCCGAGGTGGGCGTAGATCGCCGCCATGTTCATCGCGTGCCGCAGCGCCCGGGGATTGGTCAGCGCCGTGTGCAGGAACAGCCTCCAGACCGCGCCGCGCATCTCCGGCCGCCGGCGGGTGATCGACCACATCAGCCGCCGCGTGCGCCGCAGCTCATGCGCGATGGTCGCCCGCCCGAAGTCCCCGCAGGGGCCCGAGGCGTCGATCTGCGCGATCGCCCGGCGCACCCGCTCGAAATAGCGGTCCGGCGCATAGAGGTGCTCGACCACCTCGATGAAGTCCCGGATGATCTCCACCCGCGGGCGCTTGGTCAGGAAGTTCAGCCCCGCGGTGCACTGGTCGATGCCCACCGAGTCCGGCTCGACCGTGTCCACCGCGTCGGCCAGCCGCTTCTCCGCCACCAGCCGGCGCGAGAGCTGCGTGTTGGGCAGCGCGTAGAGCAGGCCCACCATCGCCACGGCGATCGAGCATTCCTCGATCAGCTCGATCTGGGCGCGCGCCACGTCCGGCCCCTCGTCGTCGAAGCCGATGATGAAGCCCGCGATCACCATCACACCGGCCGCGTTGATCTTGCGCACGCTCTCGGCGATGTCGCGGCGGGTGTTCTGCTTCTTCTGCATCGCGATCAGGACGTCGGGGTCCGGGCTCTCGATCCCCACGAACACCGCGAAGAAGCCCGCGTCGCGCAGCAGCGCCAGGAACTTCGGATCGTCGGCGAGGTTCAGCGACCCCTCGGTCGAGAAGTAGAACGGGTGGCCGTGGCGACGCTGCCAGTCGATCAGGTGCGGCAGGAAGGCCATCACCGCCTTCTTGTTCCCGATCAGGTTGTCGTCGACGAAATCGACATGCCCGCGCCAGCCCAGCGCGTGCAGCATGTCGAGCTCGGCCAGAACCTGCGCGGGCGTCTTGGTGCGCGGCTTGCGCCCGAACAGCTCGATGATGTCGCAGAACTCGCACAGGAACGGGCACCCGCGGGAGAACTGGACGCCCAGGTGCGTGTAGGCCGTCAGGTCCAGCAGGTCGTAGCGCGGCAGGGGCGAGGTCTCGACGTCGACCGTGTGCAGCGGCGCCCGGATCAGGCCCTGGCGCTCCCCCCGCTCCCACGCAGCGATGAACTCGGCCATGGCGCCCTCGGCCTCGCCGACGATGCGGAAGTCCGCGGTCGGGTAGAGCTCCGGCCGCGAGCTGACCTCCGGCCCGCCGAGGACCGAGACCTTGCCCGCCGCGCGCACCGTCTCCAGCATCTCGAGGATGCCCTGCATCTGGGAGATCATGCCGCCCACGAAGACCAGGTCGGCCCATTCGAGATCGGCGGGATCGAGCGTGCGGACGTTGCAGTCCACCAGCCGAACATCCCAGCGCTCGGGCAGCATGGCCGCGACGGTGATCAGCCCCAGCGGCGGCGCCGGATAGCGCGCGCCCACCAGCTCGCAGGCGGACGTGTAGTTCCAGAACGAGGTTTCGGCGAAGCGCGGGTGGACCAGCAGAACGTTCGGCTCATCGTACGGCATGTCGCGCTTCCAGCCCCCCTCGCGGATCCCCTGGGGGAACGATGCCAGCCGGCCGGCCATATGTCGAACGGTTCCGGCGCCTTGGCGCATGGCGGCGCGACGACGGTCCCGCCGCCGCGCCGCCAGGGCCCGCCACGGCCGCGTCCTGACCGGCGCATGAACGGGGCGCCCCCCGGCCGCCTCCCGGTCTGCGGACGCGCCGCGCGGCGGCGTTTTCTTTCGCGCGCGAGCGCCCGCGCCGCGCCCCGACGGTTGCACCGCGAAACGCCCGGACGCGCGCGCGGCAAGCGTCTGCGGCGCCTCCGAAGTTCCGCGACGGCCGCCGCCGCGGCGGCGCCCCGGCGCCCGCGCCCACCGCGCCCTCGGCGCGAAACGCGGCTTCCCAAGGGTAAATTTCTGGTTGCCGCGAGCGTCGTCCTGGGCGTTCAATCCTCCCCGCGTCATGGGGGGCGTGTGGGAATGCGGGGGGGCGGGCGTGATGCGCAGCCCGAACGACGCAAGAGGCTTGCGCCGGCGCCGGATCGGCGACGCGGCGCGCCGCCGATCCCCTGCTCCGATCGTTTCCCGCCCCGCCGCCCGTTCCCGCCTGCGCTCGCCGACGGCGATCGGGGCCGGCCTGACCGGCGGCGCGGACCGCCGGCCTCACGCCCTTCGCGGGCTTTCTTCTTAGCGACCGTCGACGGCGGGCCTCGCCGTCCATTTCCCTTCCGAACGGATCCAGAGTCATGGCCAACATCATTCAGACCAGCACGAACGCGACGGTCGACGTCGTCGGCGCGGACAATCTCTACATCGGCGAGGACGTCGACGTCGTCGTCTCCAGCTTCGCGATCCGCGGCGCCTCCGTCTCCGGCACCATCGAAACGGCGGTCGACGGCGAGGTCGTCTCCGTGGCGAACAACGCCATATATTTCAATGGAGTAGAGGCCGCTGGCCGGTGGCATTTCACGTTCGGAGAGGAGGCCGTGGTCCGCAGCGTCGGCACCAGGGTGGCGAGCGCGATCTATCTCGACGGCAACTCCCTGACCACCGCCGACAACGAGCTGCGGTTCATGAACGCAGGCGAGATCACGGGCCTGAACGGCCTGCATGTCGAGGACATCTTCCTCGCCGAGATCGACAACGAAGGCTCGATCATCGGCGGCCAGAGCCACGGCGTGGAGATCTTCGGCTCCGGCGACGCCTCGGTGACCAACAGCGGCGCGATCACGGGCGGAAACTACGGCCTCAACGTCGGCGCCTCGTTCCTGCGCCTGACCAACACGGGCGAGATCCTGGGCCACGGCACGGCGGGCATCCGCGCCACCAGCTCCGACGCCGAGATCCGGAACATGGGCGTGATCGGCGGCGACGTCCACTCGCTGCTGATCACCAGCGGGATGCTGACGCTGTTCAACGACGGCCGGCTGCTGGGCGACGTGGGCACGGCCGACGAAGACGACGTGGTCGAGAACAGCGGCCTGATCGCCGGCGGCGTCGATCTGAACGGCGGCCTCAACGTGCTGGCGAACTCGGGCGAGATCCAGGGCGCCGTCTCCACCGGCGTCGGCGCCGACGTGGTCGAGAACACGGGCCTGATCACGGGCCAGGTCAGGCTGTTCGGCGGCGCGAACCGGATCGTCAACGCGGGCGAGGTCCTGGGCGACGTCGACGCGGACGACCAGTCGGACGACCTGCTCAACACCGGCCTGATCGTCGGCGACGTGAACCTCGACGACGGCGCCAACGAGGTGGTCAATTCGGGCGAGATCGGCGGGCGCCTCTTCGCCGGCCTGTCGGGGGACGAGGTGATCAACTCCGGCGTCATCCGCGGCTACGTCGACCTCGACGAGGGCGACAACCGGCTGGTCAACTCCGGCGAACTGAGCGACGCCTACTACGGCGGCGCGAACGTCGACGTGGTGATCAACCGCGGCTCTATCGCCGGGGGCGTCGGCGCCGGCGGCGGCGACAACACGGTGCGCAACTCGGGCGAGATCGACGGCTCGGTCACCTCCGGCGCCGGCGTGGACCTGGTGGTCAACCGCGGCGACGTCGGCGGCTCGATCATCACGCAGGGCGACATCGACGTCGTGCGCAACCACGGCCTGGTCGAGGGCGGGATCCTCACCGGCGGCGACGCGGACAAGGTGGTGAACACCGGGCGCGTGGACGGCGGCGTCGACGCCGGAGACACCGCCGACACGGTGGTGAACCGCGGCGGCTCGATCGGGGGCGACGTCTCGCTGGGCCAGGGCAACGACGTCTACAAGGCCCGCCAGGGCGGCGAGGTCGAGGGCCGGGTCCAGGGCGGCGACAACAACGACACGCTGATCGGCGCCTCGGGCGACGAGACCTTCGAGGGCGGCGGCGGCCTCGACCTCCTGCGCGGCCGCGGGGGCGACGACGTCCTGCGGGGCGGCGCCGGCGAGGACGTGCTCGTGGGCGGCCTGGGCGACGACATGATGTCCGGCGGCATCAACGCCGACGTGTTCCGCATCGGCTCGTCCTCCGGCGACGACGACATCACCGACTGGACGGACGGGGAGGACCGCCTCGACCTCCGCGCCCTGAACATCGAGATCTCGACCTCGGTCGGGGACGTGAAGGCCGCGTCCCAGAACCGGGCGGGAGGGGTCGTGATCATCGACCTCGAAGAGCTGGGCGGCGACGGCAGCCTGACCATCGCCGGCTGGAACGTGAACCTGATGACGTCGGACGACTTCATCTTCTGAAACCGCAGACCCGGCGGACCTCTCCCGGGGGGGAGCGGAGCGGCCGCCGCACATTTCAAGTGGGGAGTTCCCGCGTGGCTTACATCAACCAGTCCTCGTCCTCGACCCAGCGCGTGCTGGCCGGGGGAGACGAGATCTACGTCGGCTACAACATCAAGCTGGTGGTCGAGGACACCGCCATCCTCGGCCCGGACGGCGAGAACAGCGTGCGGGTGGACGGCACGGTCGCGTCGCTTTCGACGCACGGCATCAGCCTGACGGCCACGAACGATTCCAACGAGGAAACGCGCGTGATGATCGGCGTCGGCGGGCGGGCGTCAGGCTCGCTCGACTCGTTCGCCAACTACGGCGTGCGGATGCAGGGCGGCGTGCAGATCCTCAACAACGCCGGCGACGTGATGGGGGGCAGCGGCGTCTACGGGTCGAACGCGACCTCCAGCACGGTGGTGAACTCCGGCTCGATCCGCGCGATCGACGATTTTGCGGCCGCGCTCGACATCCGCAACGTCGACGACATGACGATCGCCAACTCGGGACTGATCGAGGGCGGGAGATTCGCGGCCTACGTGAACGGCTCGTCGTTGCATCTCAACAACACCGGCGTGATGCGCTCGGCGGTCGGCGATACCGGCAAGGGCGTGGTGTCCATCGGCATCGGCGGCGCCCGGGCCGAGATCTGGAACGACGGCGAGATCTCCGGAGAGATGGGCCTGGAGCTGCTCACCTTCGCCGAGATCGCGCTGGTGAACTCCGGCGACCTGATCGGCGCCGGGGACGCGGCCCTGTCCGTCTCGAACGGCGGCGACGTGCGCGTGGACAACAGCGGGCTGATCGTCGGCTCGGAGGGGCTGGAGTTCCAGAGCGCCGACGCGGCCCATGTGCGCAACAGCGGCGAGATCGCGGGCCTGACGGGGGCTGCGGTGGACGCGGCCGTCCTCGCCGCCTCCGTCGCGCTGTCCCTGTGGAACAGCGGCGAGCTGCGCGGCGGCGGCGGCGTAGCGGTGAACGCGGGCGGCAGCGACGACGCGGTGCGCAACATCGGCGAGATCTTCGGCGACGTGGCGCTGGGCGACGGCGTCAACCTGCTGCGCAACTCCGGCGAGATCGAGGGCGGCGTCGTCACCGGCGCGAGCGCCGACCGCGTGGTCAACCGGGGCGGCGTCGGCGACGACGTCGAGACCGGCGGGACCGCGGACGTGGTGATCAACCGCGGCGTGGTGGGCGGCGACGTGAAGCTGGGCGCGGGCAACGACCTCTACAAGGCGCGCCAGGGCGGCGAGGTCGACGGGCGCGTGCAGGGCGGCGACGACAACGACCGGATCCTGGGCTCGAGCGAGGACGACTCCTTCGAGGGCGGCGGCGGCTTCGACGTCCTCAAGGGGCGCGGCGGCGACGACGACCTGCGCGGCGGCGCGGGCGAGGACACGCTCGACGGCGGCCAGGGCGACGACGAGATGAGCGGCGGCATCAACGCCGACCTGTTCCGCATCGGCCGCCATTCGGGCGACGACCGCATCACCGACTGGACCGACGGGGAGGACAGGCTCGACCTGCGCGCGCTGAACATCGAGATCTCGACCTCCGTCGGGGACGTGAAGGCGGCCTCTCAAAACCGGGCGGGCGGGGTCGTCATCATCGACCTCGACGCGCTGGGCGGGGACGGCAGCCTGGAAGTCGCGGGGTGGAATGTGAACCAGATGACATCGGACGACTTCATCTTCTGACAGGCTTCCGACCGACGCCGGCGCGTGGGGACGCGCCGAGACACGATCGGGGGGCGCGACGCCGCGGCCTTCGAATTTCCTTTTTGGGCCCTTCAGGAAAGCGAACCAGGCGCCATGACAGTCGCAACCGACACCTCGACCACCGTCACGCTGGTCGACAACGACGTGTATTACGTGCCCGAGGGGGTGCTGATCTCCTCGGTTTCGGGACAGGCCATCCAGACCGACGGCTCGGCGCCGGACGTCTTCCTCGCCATCGACGGCGCGGTGATCGCCGCGGGAAGCTCCGGCAACGCCGTGCGGCTGTCGTCGGACGTCGCGACCATCGATTACCACGTGGCGGTCGGCGAGACCGGCATGGTGCGCGCCGTCCGCGCCACGAGCAGCACCGGCCTCTACGCCTTCGAGACGGGGGCGCTGGACAACGGCAGCTTCGTGCTGACGAACGCCGGGGAGGTCAGCGGCTATCGCGGCGTGGGCGTCGAGGGCATCGAAGACGTCCAGATCGACAACTCCGGCCACATCTTCGGGTTCACCTCGCACGGCCTGGAGATGCTGAACGCCGACGTCGGCGTCCTCTACAACAGCGGCTCCGTTTCGGGAGACGTCAGCGGCCTCAGGTTCAACGGCGCCACCCTGCGCCTGGAGAACACGGGCGAGATCCATGGCCGGGCCGGCGCGGGCGTTCAGGTGTTCAGCGGCAACGCCTTCATCAACAACGCGGGCCGCATCGTCGCGAGCGCCCAGTCAAGCATCGAGGTGACGTCCGGCTGGATCGAACTGCTGAACACGGGCGAGATCATCGGCGACGTCGACCTGACCGTCTCCGGCGACGAGGTGCGCAACGACGGCGTGATCCGGGGCGACGTCGCCTTGGGCGGCGGGACGAACGACTACTACGGGACCGGCGACCTGTTCGGCGACCTCTACAGCGGAACCGGCACGGACGTCGTCCACAACCTGGGCTACATCCAGGGCGAGATCGACCTGAACAGCGGCGCGAACCTGTTGCTCAACGACGGCGTGATCGGCGAGGACGTCTACGGCGGCGGCGACGACGACGTGTTCGTCAACCGCGGCTCGATGAACGAGAACGTCGCGCTCTACGGCGGCGCCGACGCCTTCCGCAACCACGGCGACGTCCTCGACGACGTGACCACGGGCGAAGGGGCCGACACGGTGGTCAACCGCGGCCAGATCGGCGGCGCCCTTGCGACCGAGGGCGACGCCGACCTGGTGCGCAACTTCGGCGACGTCGCGGGCGGGCTCTCGACCGGCGGGGCGGGCGACAAGCTGGTCAACGACGGCGTGATCGGCGGCGACGTCGACATGGGCGACACCGCCGACACGGTGATCAACCGCGGCCTGGTCGAGGGCGACCTGCAGCTGGGCCAGGGCAACGACGTCTACAAGGCGAGGAAGGGCGGCGAGGTGGACGGCCGCGTGCAGGGCGGCGACAACAACGACCTGCTGGTCGGCGCCTCGGGCGACGACGTCTTCGAGGGAGGCGGCGGGCTCGACGCCCTGCGCGGCCGGGCCGGCGACGACGTTCTGCGCGGCGGCGCCGGGAACGACCTGCTCGTCGGCGGCCTGGGCGACGACGAGCTGACGGGGGGCATCAACAACGACGTGTTCCGCATCGGCTCGGTCTCGGGCGACGACCTGATCACCGACTGGGAGGACGGGATCGACAAGCTGGACCTGCGCGCCCTGAACATCAAGATCTCGACCTCGGTCGGCGACGTCAAGGCCGCCTCCCAGAACCGCGCCGGCGGCGTCGTCATCATCGACCTCGAGGAGCTGGGCGGCGACGGCAGCCTGGAGGTGGTCGGCTGGAACGTGAACCAGATGAGCTCGGACGACTTCATCTTCTGACGCGCCCCGCGCCGGCGGCCCCGCGCCGCCGACGCGACCTGACGGCCTCGGTGTGGAGTTGCGTGGAGCGCATTCGGGAATTCTGGACCTGGACCAACGGTCAACGCAAATGGCCCGCCATGAAGCGCGCCATTTGGACTTGCGTCAGCAATTCTGATTGCGGGGGCAGAATTTGCGCTTCGCGACACAGTCAGGATCCAACCAAGCGGCGCCTCGCCCAATCTGGTCGTTTGACGTCGCAAGGACAACAATCGCCGCGAAGCCCTGCAGGCATACAAGTGCTCCTGCACGATCTGCAAAAACTGCAGGCGTTGATCAAGTCGAGATGTCGGCATCCTCTGCATCGCCGCCAGGCTGCCCGTCGCGACCCAAGGAGTAGATATCGGAAGGACCCTCTCGACTTGGGTATCGGTAGCGATAGGGGCGCGACCATGGGTCGACTGAACCGCTCCGGGTCTGCCGGAGGCTCCCACTCCTGAGTAGGATGGAGCCCCATGAGCAAGACGACGAACAAGTTCTCCCCTGAGGTCCGCGATCGCGCGGTTCGCTTGGTGCTGGACA
>NZ_JARHUC010000014.1 GCF_029223255.1 Albimonas marina | reverse complement strand
CGAGCCCATAGGCAATGTGCCGCCCGCAGAAGCCGAAGCCGCATTCCACGCTGCGCTGGAAACGCGCGATGTGGCCGCGTAGCTAACGAACATCGGCCTCCGGCAGACCCGGAGCGGTTCAGAACCAGAAGATCGTTCAACCAAGCGCTGGAACTTACGAGTTCGGCCAATACGGCGCGAGTGTTTTTGCCCACGACCGGACTATGCCCGGTGGCTCAGCGCCGTCAGCGCCCCGGCGCCGATCAGGCCGCCGCCGCCGATGCGGGCCATCCAGGCCGTCACACCGGGGCGGGCGACGCGGGCGCGCATCTCGCCCGCGGCAAGGCCCCACAGGATCGCGTTCACCGTGCCCAGGACCGTGAACGTCGCCACCAGGATCGCCGCCTGCTGGGCGTAGCCGCGGGCGGGGTCGATGAACTGCGGGGCGAAGGCCACGAAGAACACCAGGCCCTTGGGGTTCAGGAGCGTGACCAGGAAGGCCTGGCGGAACATGCGCGCGCGCGAGGGCGCGCGGCGGGCGAGCGCCCGGCCCGCTCCGGCCCCGCCCGCGCCGCGCCACATCTTCACGCCGAGCCACACCAGGTAGGCCGCGCCCGCCCATTTCACGATCGTGTAGAGCGTGACCGAGGCCGCCAGCACCGCCCCCATCCCCGCCAGCGAGACCGAGGTCGCGATCAGGTCGCCCAGCGTGACGCCCGCCGCCGCGGCGGGGACCGAGCGTCGCCCCTCGCCCAGCGCGAAACCCACCACCAGCAGCACCGTGGGGCCGGGGATCGCCACCAGCACCGCGCTCGCGGCCGCGAAGGCCAGCCAGAGTCCCAGATCCATCGCCCGCGCTCCCGTTCGGTCCCAAGAATAGGGCGAGCAAAGACACGGGCCGGCGTCGCCTGCAAGCGTCGAGGCGGCCGGACAGGGGCGGGAGCGACAGGGCTGGGGGGCGGCGCCGAGCGGTCGGGAGGGAGGCGCCGCGTCGAACGCCGCGCCCTTGGGGGAGGGTTCCTCCCGCGGCGCGCGGCTGGCGTCGGCGCAGGCGGCGAGGGGTCCTGGCGCGGAGGTCGTCCGCCAACGGCGACGGGGCGCACCGGCGAGGTTAAACGGACGGCGACCTGCCGCCCCGAACGTCGGCGGGGCTGAGGCAGGGGATCCTGTCGGAAGGGTCGCCCGAAGACGGCGACAGGCGGCGCGGCGAGGCTCGGGGAACGGCGGCCGGCCGACGCCGCCGGTTCGTCCCCCCTGCCCCACGCGCCTCCGCCCGCCGCGCGCCGCGGGCGGGGCCGGCGGACGGGCGCGAGGGTCGACGCGGCGCCCCCCGCCGGGGGTCCGGCGCGGGGGTCAAGGAGAGGGGCTCAGCCCCCGGCCTGGCGGAGCGCGTCGAGCAGGGCCGCGTTCTCGTAACCGTCGGGCGTCATCCCGCGGGACCGCTGGAAGGCGCGGATCGCGTCGCGGCTGTCGGGGCCGATGATGCCGTCGACGCCCTTGGTGTCGTAGCCCAGCGCCGTCAGACGCTCCTGCATCTCGATCTTCTGGGTCCGCGACAGGGGCTTGTCGCCCCGCGGCCAGGGAGCCTGAACGCCGGGCTTGCCCACGATCCGGTCGCCCAGCAGGCCCACGGCCAGCGCGTAGGAGGTCGAGTTGTTGTAGCGCTTGATCACCCGGAAGTTCTTCCAGGTGATGAAGGCGGGGCCCTTGGCGCCCGCCGGCGCCTCGATCACCGCCTCGCCATGGTCGGGCAGCGCGCCGCCGCCGTAGGGCGCCACGCCCATCGCCGCCCAGGCCGAGGTCGGGCGGGAGGCGCCGGTCGTCGCGTAGTCGAAGCCCGAGGGCAGGCGCACCTCCATCCCCCAGGGCTGGCCCATGGTCCAGCCGAAGCGGGCGAGGTAGTTGGCGGTCGAGGCGAGCGCGTCCTCGGCGTCCTCCGACCACAGGTCGCGGCGCCCGTCGCCGGCATGGTCGACGGCGTAGGCCTCGAAGCTGGTAGGGATGAACTGGGTGTGGCCCATCGCGCCGGCCCAGGAGCCGACCATCCGCTCGGGCGTGATGTCGCCGGCCTGGATGATGCGCAGGGCGGAGATCAGCTGCTCCTCGGCGAAGTCGCGCCGGCGGCCCTCGTAGGCGAGGGTGGCGAGGGATTCGATCACCGGGATCGAGCCGTAGTTGGCGCCGAAGGCGCTCTCCAGCCCCCAGATGGCGAGGACGTACTGGCGGTCGACGTTGTAGCGCGCCTCGATCCCGTCGAGCATGGCGCGCTTGTCGGCCAGCTTCTGGCGCCCGGTGGCGACGCGGGTGTCGGAGACGGCGCTGTCGAGATACTCCCAGATCGGGCGCGAGAACTCGGGCTGGTAGGCGTCGAGCTCCAGCACCTTCTGGTTCACGCCGACGTTTCGGAAGGCCGCGTCGAAGACGTCGCCGCGGATCCCTTCGGAAAGCGCCTTGGCGCGGAAGCCGCGCTTCCAGCTCTGGAAATCCGCGGGCGCGGGGGCGGGCGCCTGCGCCTGGCTCTGGGCCGCGGGGCGCGAGGGGGGCGAGCTCTCGACGCTGCGGGGGCCTTCGGCCGAGGCGCAGCCGGCCGCGGCCGCAGCCAGGATCGCGCCCGTGAGGATTCGCGGGGTTCGGGTTCGGGACATCATGCCTCCGCCTGAAGCGCGCGCACGCGTCCCGTTCGTCGGGATCGCCGCCGCGCGTCTGCTCTGCTTTGGGCGCCACGGTATCTTGAGCCCGGGGCCGAAAAAAGGCGAGGGTGCGCGGGACAAGCGCGACCGCCCAGCGGAATCGGCGCGGCGCGCAGCGATTGGAGGAGACGTACATGAAAGTCAGCGAAGCGGTGGAGCGGCGGATCTCGGCGCGGGCCTTCCTGAAGGATCCCGTCCCGCGCGAGGTGATCGAGCGGGTGCTGACCCGCGCCGCCCGGGCGCCGTCCGGGGGCAACCTCCAGCCCTGGATCGTGACCGTGGTGCAGGACGCCAAGCTCGAGGAGCTGCTGGGCCAGGTGGCCGCGAAGCTCGAGGGCGAGGGCCCGGACGTGATGGAATACGAGGTCTACCCGCCGAACCTGCACGAGCCCTACCGCTCGCGCCGCTTCGGGGTGGGCGAGGCGATGTACAAGCTGCTGGGGATCGAGCGGGCGGACAAGGCGGGCCGGCTGCGCTGGTTCGCGAACAACTACCGCTTCTTCGGGGCCCCCGCCGCGCTGTTCGTGCACGTGGACCGCAAGATGGGCGCGCCGCAGTGGTCGGACCTGGGCATGTACCTGCAGACGGTGATGCTGCTGTTCCAGGAGGAGGGCTACGACACCTGCGCGCAGGAGGCCTGGGGCCGCTTCTACACCACGGTCGACAAGTTCGTCGGCGCGGACCCGCAGACGATGCTGTTCTGCGGCATGGCGATCGGCAAGATCGACGCGGCGCACCCGGTCAACAAGCTCCGCTCCGAGCGCGCCCCGACCGAGGAGTGGCTGCGCTTCATGTGAGGCCTCGACTGAAGGGCGACGGGGGGCGGCAGGCGGGACGCGCCCGCCCCCTCCGCCCGCCCTCGCCGTAGCCGCGCGCGGGAGGCCCCGGGTCGCGCCCGAGGCGCGCCCCCTGCCCCGCGGGATGCGGCGGAAGGCGAGTCGGGTCGCGGGTCAAGGCTCGCGAAGCGACCCCGCGCCAGCGGGGCTTGGCCTTGAGGCGCGGCCCGACTCGGCCAGCACGCTCGCCAGAGGCCGGCCCTGCCGGCCGTCTCAGCAAAATGCGAACAGCTTCCCCCGATCCCGACGCCGGGGGTCGCCTCGCCTCCCGCCCCCGGAACCGGCGCCCACAAGCGAAACATCCGGCAAGCGCCGCGAGCGGAACGCCCGCGACGGGCGAGACGCCCGACGCGGCGCCCGGGTCAGGCCGGCGCGCCGGCGACGTCGAGCAGCGCCTCGGCCACGCGGTCCGCGTCCTCGACCCGCATCCCGGCCACGTTCACCCGGCCGCCGGCGACCGCGTAGATGCCGTGGACCTCGCGCAGGCGCTCGACCTGGGCCTTGTCGAGCCCCAGCAGCGAGAAGATCCCGCGCTGCTCGGCCACGAAGCCCCAGCCCTGGCCGCCGGGGCGGGCGGCCAGCGCCTCGGCCAGCGCCCGGCGGTTGCCGTTGATGCGGTCCCGCATCGCGGCGAGCTCGGTCCGCCAGTCCTCGGCCAGCGCCTGATCCTCCAGCACCGCGCGCACCAGCGCGCCGCCGTGGTCGGGGGGCATCGAGTAGACCATGCGGGTGACCGCCTCGAGCCCCTCCTGCGCCGCCTGCTTGAGCGCGGGGGTGGAGGCGTGGGCGTAGACCGCGCCCGCCCGCTCCCGGTAGAGGCCGAAGTTCTTCGAGCACGACGCGCCCATCAGCGCCTCGGGGACCATGCTCATCACCGTGCGCATGCCGGCGCAGTCGCGCTCCCACCCGTCGCCGAAGCCGGCGTAGGCCATGTCGAAGACCGGCAGCCAGCCGCGGCGGGCGGCGATGGCGCCGATCTCGGCCCACTGCTCCGGGGTGGGATCGACGCCGGTGGGGTTGTGGCAGCAGGCGTGCAGCAGGACGGCGTCGCCGGGGCCCAGCGTCTCCAGCGCCTCGGCGGCGGCCGCGAAGTCGAGCGCGCGGCCGGCGCGGTCGAGCCAGGGGTATTCGCCCAAGCCCAGCCCTGCGCCGCGGAACAGGTTGGGATGGTTGGGCCAGGTGGGCGTGGGCAGCCAGACGCGGGTCTGGGGCGCCGCGCGCCGGATCAGCAGCGCCAGGATCCACAGCGCGCCCGAGCCGCCGGCGGCCTGGACCATGGCGCTCCCGGCGGTCAGGGGCGCGCCCAGCAGCGCCTCGCCCAGCAGGCGGCAGAACTCGAGATCGCCGGGCAGGCCCACGTAGGTCTTGGTGGTCTGGGCGGCGACCAGGCGCTCCTCGGCGGTCTGCACGGCGCGGAAGACGGGGGTGGCGCCGGTCTCGTCGCGATAGACGCCGACGCCGAGGTCGATCTTGTCGGTCCGCGGGTCGGCGCGGTAGCGGGCCATCAGCGCCAGGATGGCGTCGGGCTCGGCCTTGGGGAGGGTCTCGAACATCGCTCTCAGTCCAGCCGCCGGAAGCCGGTGGGGGCGCCGGCGTCGCTGGCCCCGATCCGGGAGACGGCCTGGGCGAGCGGCTCCACCGCGCAGGCCATGTGGTGGGCGTTGGCATGCAGAAGCCGGTCGGAGTCAAGCATCACCCCGACATGGCCCTTCCAGAACACCAGGTCGCCGCGCTGCAGGCGCTGGGGCTCGACCGGGCGGCCGAGCGCGGCCTGCATGTCGGAATCCCGCGGGCAGTCGAAGCCGGCCGCGTGGCGTGCGACCTGCACCAGGCCCGAGCAGTCGATGCCCGCGGCCGAGCCGCCGCCCCACAGGTAGGGCGTCCCGAGGAAGGCCTCGGCGACCGCCACCCAGTCGGCCTCGGCGCTCGTGGCCTCGGCCACGTGGACGGCGGGGACGCAGCCCTCGGCGCAGACCAGGAACGCGCCCTCGATCCGGCCGCGCAGGCGGGCGTCGAGGCTGAGATGGGCCACCGGCACGGTCTTGATGTCGGGAGCGGGATAGAGGGTGGAGCGCACGGCCCGGACCCGGTGCGTGGGCGCGGCGCCGGCGGGCGCGAGCGCCGCGGCCGGCACGTAGCCCACGTAGCCGTCCCGCGCGGCCTGCCCCCAGGCGAGACCGTCGGCGGTCTCGTAGACCTCGAACTCCGCGCCCATCAGCAGCTCGGAGGCGAAGCCCGTCGCGCCGGGGCGCGAGAACAGGGGCGCGGTCGGCGCGGTCACCCGCATGGGCGTGGGGGCGACGTAGCGCTCGGCCTCGACGCGGCCGCGCAGGCGTTCGGCCGCGAGGTCGGGGCGGGCGGGGGTCAGGCGGGGATCGTAGGCGGCCATGGGGCCTCGTGATGCTGTCGGGCGCCGGGCGCGGCGCGGAAACGGGGGCGCCCCGGGACCGGGCCCCGGGGCCGGGTTTCCGGCGCGCGCCGCGGGGAGGGGCGCGCGCCGGGAGAGGAGGCGCCTGTGGGCGCCGAAAGAGGTCCCGTCCGCCGGCTCAGGCCGGGTGGCGGTCGCACAGGACGGCGAAGGCCGCGCGGGTCGCCATCGCCTCGCCGCCCTTGGGCCGGCCGGGCTTGGTCGCCTGGGTCCAGCCGTAGACGTCGAAATGGGCGAAGGCGCGCGCATTCTCTACGAAGCGGCGCAGGAACAGGGCCGCGGTGATCGCACCGGCCATGCCGCCCGAGGGGGCGTTGTCGAGATCGGCGATCCCCGGCTCGATCTTCTCCTCGTAGCCCGGCCAGAAGGGCATGCGCCACATCGGGTCGCGCACCCGGTGGGAGGCGTCGGTCAGCTCCATCGCCAGGATCTGGTCGTCGGTGAAGAAGGGCGGCAGCTCGGGGCCCAGCGCCACGCGGGCGGCGCCGGTCAGGGTGGCCCAGCAGAGCAGGACCTCGGGGCTCTCCTCGTCCGCCAGCGCCAGCGCGTCGGCCAGCACCAGGCGGCCCTCGGCGTCGGTGTTGTTGATCTCGACCGTCAGGCCCTTGCGCGAGGTCAGGATGTCGCCGGGCCGGAAGGAGGCGGAGGAGACGGCGTTCTCGGCCGACGGCACCAGCACCCGCAGGCGCACCGGCAGGCCCTGGGCCATGACCATCCGCGCGAGTCCCAGGACGCTGGCCGCCCCGCCCATGTCCTTCTTCATCAGCCCCATCGAGGCGCCGGGCTTGAGGTTCAGGCCGCCGGTGTCGAAGGCGATGCCCTTGCCCACCAGCGTGATCTTGGGCGCATCGGGATCGCCCCATGTCAGGTCGATCAGGCGCGGCTCCCGCCCAGGCGCCGCGGCGCGGCCGACGGCGTGGACGAGGGGGAAGTTGGCCGCGAGCAGGTTGTCGCCGACGGTCGAGGCGACCTCGGCCCCGAACTCGGCGGCCAGCGCGCGGGCGGCGGCCTCGATCTCGGCGGGGCCCATGTCGTTGGCGGGCGTGTCGATCAGCCAGCGGGTCAGGGCGACGCCGTCGGCGATACGGTGCAGGCGCTCGGCGTCCACGGTCTCGGGGACCGCGAGGCGGACGTCCTTCGGCTCGGCCCCCTTGCGGTAGCGGTCGAAGCGGGTGCGCGAGAGGAGCCAGCCCAGCGCCGCCTCGGCCTGGCGCTCCTCGGGCGCCTCGAGCGCCCAGGCGCCTTCGGGCAGCTCGCCTGCCGCCTTGCCGAGATCGAAGCGGGAACGGGCGCGCGCCGCGGCGTCGCCGCCGCCGAAGAGCGCCAGCGCCGGCGCGCCGCCGGGGCCCGGCACGAGGCAGAGCTGACCCAGGCGCGCGCGGAAGCCGGCGCCCTCCACCCAGGCGCGCTGGGCGGGGGTCAGCGCGCCCAGCGCCGTCTCCAGCGCGTCGGCGTCGACGAGGCGCAGGGGGCGGGCGTCGGGGACCTCGCCGACCAGCAGGCGGTCGGCGCGCGGAAGGGGGGCGGGGTCGGTCATCGGGTTCCTCTCGTTCGGCCCGCGCAGCCTAGCGGGCCGGCGGGCGGGCGCAAGGCGGCAGGGAGGCGGCGAGGCGGAAGGGACGGGCGGACGGGGCGAAGCGGAGGCGGACCGCACGCCGCCTCGACCGGACGTCGGTCCCGAGGGGGCGTCGAGCCCCCTCGGCCCCGGCGCCGCGGCAGGCCGCGTCGTCCACCGCCCGCCGGCGACGGCGGCGCCGGCGCGGGGTCGATGCGGGCGCGCCCTTTCCGGCCTGCCCCGGCCCTCCGTCCTTCCGGTTCCCGCGCGCCCCCTCCGGCCTCCCCCGCGGCGGCGCGTCGGGTGGCGAATCGGGATCGCGCGCCCCATATCCCTTGCAACCGCCAAGGAGATCGCGATGCAGACCCGCAGCCCGTTTTTCGACGACCTGAGCCGCCTGATGACCTCGGCCGCCGGCGTGGCCCAGGGCGCGCGCAGCGAGGCCGAGACCGCCTTCCGCGGCTTCGTCGAGCGCTGGATGGCCGAGAACAACTTCGTCACCCGCGAGGAGTTCGACGCCGTGCGCGAGATGGCCGTGAAGGCCCGCGAGGAGAACGAGGACCTCAAGGCCCGTCTCGACGCGCTGGAGGCGAAGCTCGCCGCCGAGTGAGCCGCCCCCGCCGCGCGCCCCGCGCCGGCCGGTTTCCGACCCGAGCCCCCTGAGCCCCCGACGGACCTCCGCCGGGGGCTTCGTCCTGCGCGGCGCCCGTCCCGCGGGGAAGGGCCCCGCGCCGCGTTGACCGACGCAGGCGGGCGGTCTAGACCGCGGTCGGCGGCCCCGTGGCTCAACTGGATAGAGCAGCCCCCTCCTAAGGGGCAGGTTACAGGTTCGAATCCTGTCGGGGTCACCATCCCCTTCCGCCCGATGTCGCCGCCCCTTCCGGGGAGGGCCGGCGCGTGCGCGGCGGAGCGTCGGGCTCAGCCGAAGGGCGGGGTGCGGGCGGAGCGCGAGGCGCGCCGCTCGATCCCCAGGCGTCGCTCGCGCCAGATGATCAGGATCCCCGAGACGGTGACCAGCGCCGCGCCGGCGATCACCACCAGCGTGGGCGCCTCGCCGAACAGGAAGAAGCCGATGGCCACGGCGAGGATCATCGAGACGTATTCGAAGGGCGCGATCACCGCCGCCTCGGCGTAGCGGTAGGAGGAGGTCAGCAGGATCTGGCCCACGCCCCCCGCGGTGCCGCCCGCGATCAGCAGCAGCCATTGCTCCGCGTCCGGGGTCTTCCAGGCGAAGGGCAGCGCGAGGCCGGCCATCACCGTGCAGGCGGCGGTGAACCAGAAGACGATGGCCGCCGTCGTCTCGGTCTTCGAGAGGCCGCGCACGAAGGTCTGGGCGAGGCCCATCATCACCGCCGCGGTCAGCGCGATCAGCGCCCCCAGCGCGGGCGAGCCCCAGCGGGCGGCCGCCTCGGCCGCGCCCGGGTCCTCGCCCAGCAGCCGCGGCGCCATCACCAGCAGAACCCCCGCGAAGCCCAGCCCGATCGCGGCCATGCGGTAGAGGCGCAGGCGCTCGCCCAGGAAGATCGCGGCGAAGACGGTGATGAACAGGGGGGCCGCGTAGGTGATCGCCACCACCTCGGTCAGCGGCAGCAGGCTCAGCGCCATGAACATGCAGCCCATCGCCGCCATGCCGGCGAGCGAGCGCCAGACGTGCCCCATGGGATTGGGCGTGCGCAGCCCGCCGGGAAGCTCGCCCCGCAGCGCCAGCCAGATCACGATGGGCGGCAGCGCGAAGAAGGAGCGGAAGAACAGCACCTCGACGGTCGGGATCTCCCCGTCCAGCGCCTTGACCGAGGAGGTCAGGCCCATGAGGACCCCGACCGAGATCACCTTGAGCAGGATGCCGGTGAACGGATTGGGGGCGTCTTGCGGGGCGGAGGCGGGCGCGGTCATCGCCCTCCCCTAAGCGAGCCGCGCCGCGCCTGCCAGTGCGCGCGGCGGCGCAGGCGCCGGAGCCGGCGCCCCCCGTTCGGTGAGCGAGCGCATCCGCGCCGCCGCTGCGCCCGGCCCCCGCCCCGCCTCCGCGCCCGGATGCTTCGCTGCGCCGCGACCGCCCCCTGGCTCTCCGCCCGCCCCATGCGCCCCGGCGCGACGCCCGCGGGCCTGCGCGAAGCGCCTGTTCCCCGGAGCCGTCCGTCGCTGATGCCGATCAGAGCGACTCGCGGGGAGGGGTCAGGGATCGCGAAGCGACCCCGCGCAAGCGGGGCTTGTCCTTGACCCCTCCCCGCGAGTCGCTCAGGCATCTTCGGCGACGGACGGCTGCGGGGAGCAGGCGCGGCCCTGTTCCCTGGTGTGCTCCCGAAGCGGCCTTCCGGCTCGTCCCGCGCGCCCCCGCGCAGCCGGCCCGCCGAGCGAGCCCCGCCTCGCGAGGCCCCCTCCGCCGCCGGCGCGCCGCCCGGCGAGGGTCCGCCGGTGCCCCCCGCCCCTTCCTCCCGGCCGCCGCGTCCGCTAAACGGGCCGGCGAGATCAGCCAGGGGACCCCGCCTCATGCCCTTCAACAGCTTCGGCCGCCTGTTTCGCTTCACCACCTGGGGCGAAAGCCATGGGCCGGCGCTCGGCTGCGTGGTCGACGGCGTGCCGCCGGGCGTGCCGGTGAGCGAGGCCGACCTGCAGGTCTGGCTCGACCGCCGCAAGCCGGGGCAGAGCCGCTTCACCACCCAGCGCCGCGAGGCGGACGAGGTGAAGATCCTCTCGGGCGTGTTCGAGGGCGTCACCACCGGCACCCCGGTCAGCCTGATGATCGAGAACACCGACCAGCGCTCGAAGGACTATTCCGAGATCGCGAAGACCTTCCGCCCCGGCCACGCGGATCTCGCCTACTGGCGCAAGTACGGCGTGCGGGACTATCGCGGCGGCGGGCGCTCGTCGGCGCGGGAGACGGCGGCGCGGGTGGCCGCGGGCGGAATCGCCCGGGCGGCGCTGGCGCAGATGCTGCCCGATCTGAAGATCCGCGCGGCGCTGGTGCGCATCGGGACCCACGCGATCGACCGCGACCGCTGGGACTGGGAGGAGTGCGGGCGCAATCCCTTCTGGTCGCCGGACGCGCAGGCCGCCGAGACCTGGACCGCCTATCTCGACGGGCTGCGCAAGTCCGGCAACTCGGTCGGCGCGGTGGTCGAGGTCGTGGCCTCCGGCGTGCCCGAGGGGCTGGGGGCGCCGGTCTACGCCAAGCTCGACCAGGACCTCGCCTCGGCGATGATGTCGATCAACGCGGTCAAGGGCGTCGAGATCGGCGCCGGCATGGGCGCGGCGGAGCTGACCGGCGTCGAGAACGCCGACGAGATCCACATGGGCAACGACGGGCGGCCCGTCTTCACCTCGAACCACGCGGGCGGGGTGCTGGGGGGGATCTCCTCGGGACAGGACGTGGTGGTGCGCTTCGCGGTGAAGCCGACCTCGTCGATCCTGTCGCCGCGCGCCTCCATCGACCTCGAGGGGCGGCCGGCCGAGGTGGTCACCAAGGGGCGGCACGATCCCTGCGTGGGCATCCGGGCCGCGCCGGTGGGCGAGGCGATGATGGCCTGCGTGCTGCTCGATCACGTGCTGCTGAACCGCGGGCAGACCGGGGCGGCGCCGGGGGAGAGCCTGGGGCCGCTGGGCTGATAGCCGGCGAGGGGGAGCCTCCGAGGCGGGGCTCGTCGGCCGGCCGCTTCGCGGGGGCGCGCCGGGGCGCGCCCGGAAGGACGCTCCTGACTCACCAAAGAACAAGGCCCCCGCGCCTGTCCTCCGGTTCCGTCTCTCGCTGAAGATGCCTGAGCGACTCGCCCGCCCCGGTCAAGGACGAGCCCCGCGCAGGCGCGGGGTCGCTTCGCGATCCTGGACCGGGGCGGGCGAGTCGATCTGATCGGCATCAGCGAGAGACGGCTCCGGAGAACAGGCGCTGCCGGCAGGGCCCGGGGCGGGCGTCGCCGGCGCCCGGATCGGAGACGGCGGCCACGGGCGCGCAGGCCGGGGCGCGCCGCGGGCGGGCGGTCCGCCGGGGGCGCGCGAGGAGGCGCGGCGCCTGCGCGAAAGGGGACGGCGGGGCGAAAGTTTCGGCGGCGGGGTTGACCTCGACCATGGTCGAGGACCTATCTGACGCGGGTCCTTCCGCTCGACCGGAGCTTTTCTTGACCTATCCTGCCTGCCCATGCTGACCGCACTGACCCGCCGCGCCGCCGGCCTGTTCGATCCCGACGCGCCCGCGATCGGCCTGCCTCCGCAGGAGTTCCTGGCCTTCTGCCGCTGGGCGCTTCGCGGTTCCTTCCCGGTCTTCTTCCTCGCCATCGCCGCCAACGTGGCGCTGGCCTGGGCGGAGGTCGGCGTCTCCTGGGCCGTGTCCTGGCTGGTGGACGTGGTGGCCGAGGCGGGCCCGGCCCTGACCGAGCCCGACGCCCGCGCCGCCTTCCTGGCCGAGCGGGGGTGGGAGATGGCGCTGCTCGCGATCTTCATCTTCGCCGCGCGGCCGCTGTGCATGGCGGTCAGCTCGGCGTTGATGCAGTTCTCGATCCAGCCGGGGATGTTCCACCAGACCGTGTTCCGGCTGCACCGGCACACGCTGGGCCAGGCGATGTCCTATTTCGAGGACGACTACGCCGGCCGCATCTCGGCCAAGCAGCTGCAGACCGGCACCGCGCTGACCGAGCTCGCCTCCGAGGTCGTGCAGGCGGTGGCCTTCGCGCTCGCCACCATGATCGCCGCGCTGGCGGCGCTGGGGGCGGCGGACTGGCGGCTGACGCTGGGGCTGCTGGGGTGGCTGGTCGTCTACCTCGCCTGGATCGCCTGGATGCTGCCGCGGCTGCGCGCCAAGGCGCGGGCGCGGGCGGACGCGCAGTCGGGGCTCTCGGGACAGCTGGTCGACACGATCTCGCACATGGAGACGGTGAAGCTCTTCGCCCATGCGGGGCGGGAGGAGGACCATGCACGCGAGTCCCTCCAGCGCCTGCGGGAGGCGAAGCTGGATTTCGGCCGCACCGCCTGGATCTACCGGGTGGTGATCGCGGTGCTGGCGGGCGCGCTGCCCGTCGCTCTGGTGGGCACCGCCCTGTGGCTGTGGGCGAGCGGCACGGGATCGCCCGGCGCCGTGGCGCTCTCGGGCCTGCTGAGCCTGCGCATCGGGCAGATGTCGGGCTGGATCAGCTTCACCGCCATGGGCATGTTCGCCAACGCCGGCGTGGTCGAGGACGGGATCCGCACCCTGACGCCCCCGCACCGGCTGGTGGACGCGCCGGGCGCGCGGCCGCTGGCCCGCGCCGAGGGCCGCCTGACCTTCGAGGGCGTGACCTTCAAGTACGGGCAGGAGCGCGAGCGCACCGGCGGCGGGCTGACCGGCTTCTCGCTCGACGTGCATCCGGGGGAGAAGGTGGCGCTGGTGGGCCGCTCCGGCGCGGGCAAGTCGACGGCGATGAAGCTGGCGCTGCGCCTCTACGACCCCGAGGCGGGGCGCATCCTTCTGGACGGGACCGACATCCGCACCCTCGACCAGAACGCCCTGCGCCGGCAGATCGCCTTCGTCACGCAGGACACCGCGATGTTCAACCGCTCCGCGATGGAGAACATCCTCTACGGCCGCCCCGACGCGGGCGTGGAGGAGGCGATGGAGGCCGCCCGCATGGCCGCCGCCCACGAGTTCATCGAGGAGCTGGAGGATTTCCGCGGCCGCGTCGGCTACGAGGCGCGGCTGGGCGAGCGGGGCGTGAAGCTCTCGGGCGGGCAGCGCCAGCGGGTCGCCATCGCGCGGGCGATCCTGAAGGACGCGCCGATCCTGATGCTGGACGAAGCGACCTCGGCGCTGGACTCCGAGACCGAGGCCGAGGTGCAGGAGGCGCTGGAGCGCCTGATGAAGGGCCGTACGGTGGTCGCCATCGCGCACCGTCTGTCGACCATCGCATCGATGGACCGGATCGTGGTGATGGACCAGGGCCGCATCGCCGAGGAGGGGCCGCATGACGCGCTGCTCGCCCGCGGCGGCATCTACGCCGAGCTGTGGGGCCGCCAGTCGGGCGGCTTCATGGGCCTCGACGCGGCGGAATAGGCCGTGGGGCCCGAGAGCCGCGGCCCGGTCTTCGAGACCGCGCGCCTGCGGCTGCGGCCGCGGGGGCCGGGCGACCTCGCCGACTGTCTCGCGCTCGACCGGGATCCGGAGGTGACCCGCTGGATCCCCGGCCCCTGGCGCGATCCCGCCGCCCACGAGGCCTTCGTGCGGGCGCGGATCGAGGCCGAGCATGGCGAGGGCCTGGGCTACTGGGTCGTCGCCCCGCGCGAGGCGCCGGAGCGGTTCCTGGGCTGGATCCTGCTGATCCCCGACGGGGCGGGGGAGATCGAGATCGGCTGGCGGCTGGCCCGCGCCGCCTGGGGCCGGGGCATGGCGACCGAGGCCGCCCTGCCCGTCGCCCGCCACGCCTTCGCGACGGTGGGTCTGGCGCGGGTGGTGGCCGACATCGCGCCGGGCAACGCGGGCTCGCGCCGGGTGGCCGAGAAGATCGGGATGCGCCCGCGCCCCGACGAAAGCCCCGATGCCGACCACCTGCGCCACGTGCTGACGTCCGCGGACCTGCCCGGGGCCGGGCCCGGGGCCTGAGGGCCGGGCGCGATGGCCGCCTGCGGCGAACGCCGCGCGATCGCCCTTCGCCCCTCGGCGCGCGTCGCGCCGCCTGCGCGTAGTCTCCCCCCCTGCCGCCCTCCCCTGCGCGCCGGTCCGCCTGCGGCCGAGGCTCGCCCCGCCGGCGCGCTCCCCTGCCCGCCCCAGGCCCCCGCCCGCCACCGGCGCGGCGGCGGCCCGCCGGCGCCGGCGCTCGGCCGGGACGGGCGCGACGCCGGGGCGCCGGCCTGCGTCGACGCTCGCGCTGGACGGGCCGGTCGGGGGGAGTCAGGAGGTGGGGGGTCGATCCCGGAGCCCGCGCCATGCCATGACCCTCGAGCCGCTGCTGTCCGCCGCCTCCCCGATCCCCTCGCACGCCGTCGCCGCGCTCGGGGCCGTGGCGCTGGGCGCGATGCAGCTGCTGCGGCCGAAGGGCGGGCGCGGGCACCGGGCGATCGGCTGGGCCTTCGTGATCCTGATGACCTGGACGGCGGTCTCGGCGATCTTCGTCTCGACCCTGAAGGTCTGGGGGCCGTTCTCGCCGATCCACCTGCTGATCCCAGTGACGCTGGTCGCGCTGTGGTCGGGCGTGCGTCAGGCGCGGGCGGGGGACGTCGCCGGCCACCGGCGGGCGATGATCCTGCTCTACGTCCTCGCCCTGCTGATCACCGGCGGGTTCACGCTGCTGCCCGGGCGGGTCATGCACGCGGTCCTGTTCGGCGGCTGAGCCCGCCGCCCGCGACGCGCGGGCGGCGGGCCGGGCCGGGTCAGAGACGGATGCGCGTCTCCGGCAGGCCGCGGGTGCCGCCGAGGCCGCGCAGGACCGGGGGCTCGCCCACCAGCTCGGCGTCCGGCGCCTCCTGCGCCAGCACCACCAGGGCCTCCTCCAGCTCCGCCCGGGCCAGCGCCTCGCCGAGGCAGCGGTGGGCGCCGGCGCCGAAGACCGGGTGCAGCTTGGGGTGGTCGTCGCGGGCGATGTCGAAGACCTCGGGCCGCGCGTAGACCTTCGGATCGCGCAGCGCGCCGAGGAGCGAGGCCGCCAGGTACGTGCCCTTCTTCACCGCGACGCCCGCGATCTCGAAATCCGCGATGGCGAGGCGCGGGATCGAGCCGACGACGGGGTCGAAGCGCAGGCACTCGGCGGCGGCGGAGACCTTCAGCCCCTCGGGATCCGCCTTCAGGGCGGCCCATTGCTCGGGCCGCGCGAGGATCTGGGCGAAGCCGGAGGCGAGCGCCATGCGGGTGGTGTCGGCGCCGCCCAGCACCACGGTCGCGACCTGGGTGCGGATCTCGTCCTCGGAGAGGTCGGCGTCCTGCACCTTGGCCAGGAACTCGGTCAGGAAATCCTCGCGCGGGCGGGCGCGGCGCTCGTCCAGCAGGCGGGCGGCGTAGCGCACCAGCTCCGCCATGTCGTGGTCGGCCTCGTCCAGCACCTCCTTGGAGCGGAACGACAGCCCGCGCGAGGCGCCGTAGACCACCTGGGTGAAGTGGGGGATGTCCTCGGCCGGCAGGCCGAGGATGCCGGCGATCATGCGCGCGGCGATCTGGCCGGAGAACTCCTGCGCGAAATCGACCTCGCGCCCCTTCAGCCCGGCCAGCAGGTCGCGCGCCTGGACGGCGATCTCGCCGCGCAGCGCGTTCATCAGCGGATGGGCGAAGGCGCGGGCCAGCGGGCCGCGGCGGGCGCGGTGGCGGTCGTCGTTGGCGAAGAGGAGCGAGAGGTCGAAGAAGTCGTAGACCGCCCCCGAGCTCCGCCCCTGCATCAGCATCGCCTCGAGCCCCACCTGCCGGGTGTAGCGGGGATCGACCGCGCGCCACAGGTCGTCGTGGCCGAAGAGGGTGACGATGCCGTAGCGGTCGACGGCCGCGGGGCCCTGGGCGCGCCAGTGGGCGATGAAGTCGTGGTCGGTCCAGCCCTCGGGCCGCGGCTCGAACCGCGGCAGGTCGCGCAGCGCCACGGCAGGGGCGGAGGCGTCGGGCGCGTCGGGGTCGGGACGGGCGGCGTCGGCTCGGGTCATCAGGGTCCTCCCACGGCGGGCGCGGTTGCTCCGCGCTCCAGGCCTCGCAGGCTTGGCGATTCTGACGTTGGCGTCAACGTGGACGGCGCGGAAGCCGGACGACGGCGGCGCCGGCCGGCCGGCCGACAGGGAATCGGTCGCGACGTCGCGGCGGGCCGGCCGGCCGTCGCGTCGCCCCAGGCCGGCGGGGCCTGGCGGATCGGGGGGCGTGCCGATGCGGGACGGCCTCGGTCCGGCCGAAATGCGGCGTCTCTGCGTCGCCCTGTCTCTGGACCTGTGGGGCGGGGACGGCTAATCGGGCGGCGGAATGGTCTCCGCCTGCAAGCGGCGGCCGCCTCAGACATATCGTCCCGCCAGCCGCGTCAGCGCCAGCCGGAAAGCCGACGCGGACGGGGCCGGGGAAGAACGCGAAGGGGGACTGCCACGTGGCCCACGCAGAATCGGACGCCGAACCGACGCGCCGGGATTTCCTCTACATCGCCACGGCGGCGGCCGGCGCCGTGGGCGTCGGCGCCGCGGTGTGGCCTGCCATCGACCAGATGAACCCGTCGGCCGACGTCCTGGCGCTCGCCTCGATCAACGTCGACATCTCGGCTCTGGAAGAAGGCAGCCAGCTGACGGTGAAGTGGCGCGGCAAGCCGGTGTTCATCCGGTACCGCACCGAGAAGGAGATCGAGGAGGCCCGGGCCGTCCCCATGGACGACCTCAAGGACCCGATCGCGCGCAACGACAACAAGCCCGCCGACGCCCCCGCGACCGATGAGGATCGCGCGCTGGACGCCGAGGGCAAATACCTGGTGATGCTGGGCGTGTGCACCCATCTGGGCTGCGTGCCGATCGGGGAGGCCGGCGATTTCGACGGCTGGTTCTGCCCGTGCCACGGCTCCCACTACGACACCGCCGGCCGCATCCGCAAAGGCCCGGCCCCGCAGAACCTTCTGGTCCCCGTCGCCGCGCTGAACGACGGCGTCGTGAAGCTGGGCTGAGGAGACGACCGAGATGGCTGGCATCCCGCACGAGCATTACGAGCCCAAGTCCGGGTTCGAGAAGTGGCTTCATTCCCGCCTTCCGATCGGCGGAATGATCTACGACACCCTGATGATCCCCACGCCCAAGAACCTGAACTGGATGTGGATCTGGGGCATCATCCTGACCTTCTGCCTCGTCATGCAGATCGTCACCGGCATCATCCTGGTGATGCACTACACCCCCCACGTGGACATGGCCTTCGCCTCGGTCGAGCACATCATGCGCGACGTGAACGGCGGCTGGCTGATCCGCTACGTGCACGCGAACGGCGCCTCGCTGTTCTTCGTGGCGGTGTATTTCCACATCTTCCGCGGCCTCTACTACGGATCGTACAAGGCCCCGCGCGAGATCACCTGGATCATCGGCGTCCTGATCTACCTCGCCATGATGGCGACGGCGTTCATGGGCTACGTCCTGCCCTGGGGCCAGATGTCCTTCTGGGGCGCGACCGTGATCACCAACCTGTTCTCGGCGCTGCCGCTGGTGGGCGAGCCCATCGTGCAGTGGCTGTGGGGCGGCTTCGCCGTCGACAACCCCACCCTGAACCGGTTCTTCTCGCTGCACTACCTGCTGCCCTTCGTGATCGCGGGCCTGGTGGCGGTGCACATCTGGGCCTTCCACTCGACCGGCAACAACAACCCCACCGGGGTTGAGGTCCGCCGCGGCTCGATCGAAGAGGCCAAGAAGGACACCGTTCCGTTCTGGCCGTACTACGTGATCAAGGACCTGTTCGCCCTGGCGGTCGTCCTGCTGATCTTCGTGGTGTTCGTCTTCTACATGCCGAACTACCTGGGCCACGCCGACAACTACATCGAGGCGAACCCGCTCTCGACGCCGGCGCACATCGTCCCCGAGTGGTACTTCCTGCCCTTCTACGCGATCCTGCGCGCCATCACCTTCGACATCTGGTTCATCGACTCGAAGCTCGGCGGCGTGCTGGCCATGTTCGGCTCGATCGCGGTGCTGGCGCTGGCGCCGTGGCTGGACACCAGCCGCGTCCGCTCGGGCCGCTACCGTCCGAAGTTCAAGATCTGGTTCTGGATCTTCGTCGTCGACTTCTTCGTCCTGATGTGGTGCGGCGGCCAGCCGGCCGAGGGCCTGATCCCGACGATCTCGCTGATCGGCACCATCTACTGGTTCGGCTACTTCCTGGTCATCCTGCCCCTGCTGGGCCTGATGGAGACCCCGAAGCCGCAGCCCGCCACCATCGAGGAAGACTTCGACCGGATGATGGACGAGAAGTACGCCAAGAAGAGCGGCGCCGCCGCCACGCCCGCCGAGTGAGCCGGGGAAGGGAGAACACCATGAAGTTCCTGACCGCCGCCCGCTCCGCCGGCCTTCTGGCCGCCGCAGCGATCGCCTTCCCCCTCGCCGCCTCGGCGGCCGGGGGCGGGGGCCACGTCGAGGACGTCGACTTCTCGTTCGAGGGGCCGCTGGGCACCTTCGACCAGGCGCAGCTGCAGCGCGGCCTGCAGGTCTACAACGAGGTCTGCTCCGCCTGCCACGGGCTGAAGTTCGTGGCCTTCCGCACGCTGGGCGATCCCGGCGGGCCGGGCTACGACGAGGCCCAGGTGACGGCGCTGGCCGCCCTCTACGAGGTGCCGGACGACTCCGACGGCGCGGTTCCGGGCGACACCCGCACCGCCAAGCCCTCGGACAAGTTCCCGGCCAACATCGCCGCCGGCGCGCCGGACCTGAGCCTGATGGCCAAGGCCCGCGCGGGCTTCCACGGCCCCGCCGGCCTGGGCATCAACCAGCTGCTGAAGGGCCCGGGCGGCCCCGAGTACATCCACGGGATCCTCACCGGCTACACCGGCGAGACCCAGGAGGTGGCGGGCGTCACCCTGTATGAGAACCACGTGATGCCGGGCGGCCTGATCTCGATGCCGCCGCCGCTGTCCGAGGGGATCGTGGAATACGCCGACGGCACGCCCGCGACGGTGGACCAGATGTCGATGGACGTCTCGGCCTTCCTGATGTGGACCGCCGAGCCGAAGATGGCCGACCGCAAGGCCGCAGGCGCGCGCAACTTCATCTTCGTCGCCCTGCTGGCGGTGCTGCTGTACCTGACCAACAAGAAGCTCTGGGCGAACGTGAAGAAGAGGAAGGCCGCCTGAGGCCGCCCGATCCGACGAGATCGCCGAGGGACATGACGGGGCCCCGACCGCAAGGTCGGGGCCCTTCTCTTTTTCGCCCGCCGTCGCGTGGGCGCCGTCTCCCGCCCTCGCCTGCCCGCCCTCGCCCGCCCGCCCTGCCCCGCGGCTTCGCCCCGGCGTCGGAGCGCCCTGCCCCGACGCCCGTGTGGCGGAGCCCCGCCTCCCCCTGGGCGGCGTAGCGTGAGCGCAGGCTCAGGATGTGCGGGAAGGGGAAAAGGGGCGCCCCCCCGGCCCGGCCGGGCGCCGTCGCCCTCGACGCCGGGCGCTACGCCCCCCGGCGGAGCGCCGGGCCGCGAGGCCCGCGACCGAGGGGGTTCGACGCCCCCGAGGGCGCCGCCCCCTCCCCGTCGCCCGCGCGGCGCCCGGACGCGGAACGGCCGCCCGGGGCGCGGGCGGCCGTCAGTGGCGCTCCGTTCTGCGAGGGCGGGGAGCGCGGGCGCCCTGCCCGGCCGGGCGGGCCTCAGCCCGCGGCGGCGTCCGAGGCGGCGCGGCCCTTGCCCATGGACAGGCCCGGCCAGTCCTTCGCGGCCAGCTCCGCCACCTTCCGGCGATACTCGTCCTGGCCGATGTAGGGCATGAACACCCGCGGCTTGCCGGGGATGTTCGCGCCCATGTACCAGCTCGCCGCGCGGGGATAGAGCGTCGCCGAGGCGCGGGCGTTCACATGGGCGACCCAGGCCTCCTGCTCCTCCGGCTGCGCCTCCAGCCGGGTCGCGCCGCGCGCCTGCATACGCGAGAGCTGCTCGCAGATCATGTCCACGTGATGCTCGATCGAGACGATCATGTTGGTCAGGACCGAGGGGCTGCCCGGCCCGGTGATCAGGAACAGGTTGGGGAAGCCCGCCGTCATCAGGCCGAGATAGGCCTTGGGCCCCTCGGCCCAGGCCTCGGACATCCGCCGCCCGCCCTTGCCCACCGGGTCGATGTTGAGGATCGCCCCGGTCATCGCGTCGAAGCCGGTGGCGTAGACGATGGCGTCGTAGGCCTCCTCCCCGGCCGAGGTGCGCACGCCCGCCTCGGTCACCGTCTCCAGCGGCGTCTCGCGCAGGTTCACCAGCCGCACGTGGGGGAGGTTGAAGGTCTCGAAATAGTCGGTGTCCACGCAGATGCGCTTGGTGAAGATCGGATAGTCCTTGGGGCACAGCGCCTCGGCCGTCTCCGGGTCCTTCACGATCTCGCGGATGCGCTCGCGCACGAATTCGGCGGCGTAGGCGTTGGCCTCCTCGTCCAGCGCCAGGTCGTTGAAAGCGGCCGAGAAGGTGATGCCCCCCGTCTCCCAGCGGCGGGTGAACTCGGCCTCCCGCTCCTCGGGCGTCGCCTCAAGCACCGGCTTCTCGGGCAGCGTGGTGACGATGGCGTTGCGGGTGTTGGCGCGGGCCCAGGCGCGACGCTCCTGCGAGCGGGCGCGCCACGCCTCGCGCTGGGCGTCGGTCAGCCGCGCGTTGCGCGCGGGGATCGAGAAGTTGGGCGTGCGCTGGTGGACCACCAACTCCTTCGCCTGGGCGGCGATGATCGGGATCGCCTGGATCGCCGAGGATCCGGTGCCGATGATCGCCACCTTCTTGCCGGTGAAGTCCACGCCCTCATGGGGCCAGAGGCCGGTGTGGTAGGTCTCGCCCCGGAAGTCCTCGCGCCCCGGGATGTCGGGCATCGAGGTCGAGGACAGGCATCCGGTGGCGAGGATCAGCTGCGGCGCCTCGGCGGGGCCGGCCGAGGTCCGCACCCGCCACAGGCCCGCGGCGTCGTCCCACTCCGCCGCCTCGACCGAGGTCGAGAAGCTGATGTCGCGCTTCAGGTCGTGCCGCTCGGCCACGAACTCGGCATAGGCCTGGATCTCGGGCTGGGCGGCGTATTTCTCGGACCAGGTCCAGTCGCGCTCGAGCTCCGGGTCCCAGGAATAGGAGTACTGGAGCGATTCCACGTCGCAGCGCGCGCCCGGGTAGCGATTCCACCACCAGGTCCCGCCCACGCCCTCGGCCCGCTCGTAGACATGGGCGTTCAGCCCCATGCCGCGCAGGCGGTGGAGCATGTAGAGGCCGGCGAAACCGGCCCCGACGACGATGGCGTCGAATCGCGCGGGCTTGGGGTCCGACATGAAAATCCTCCCGGGATGACTGGGGCTTGTCGGCGGGCGAGCCCGCCTCGGCGTCTTCGCGCCGCGCGCATCATGGCCCCTGCCGGCCGACCGTTCAATAGCGGCGCAGGCGCGGGGACGGGGCGCGTAAACGGTTCCGAAACCCTGCCCCGCGATGCTTCCTGCGCGCCCCATGCGGGGCGGGAGGGTCGCGATGTCGCTGGACGCCCAGCTCGCGGCCGCCATGGGCTCGGTCCCCGAGTGCATCGCGGCCGGATACGTGGACATGAGCACCGGGATGCTGATGTCGATCCGCACGCTCGACACTCACCCGCAGGAGGTGCTGGACCTGGTGGCCGCGGCCACCGCCGACCTGTTCCAGGGCCCCACCGTCTCGGAGATCGAGCGGCGGTTCAAACGGGAGCGGGGCCTGCCCGAGAAGAAGGAGATCCGCTATTTCAAGGAGATGCTGGTCCTGTCGGAGAACCTGATCCACGTGTTCCTGCGCGCGCCCTCGCAGCCGGACCACGCGGCGGTCTTCGTCACCCGGCGCACGGCGAACGTGGGCATGGTGCTGACCAAGGCCCGCATGTCGATGAGCGCCCTCGGCGAGGCCGTGCAGGGCCCCGCCGGAAGCTGACGCCGCCCGACGCCCACGGCGCGGCCGGGAGGGCGGCGCTCGCCCCGCCGTCGTGCGCCTCGGCGGCTGCGCGGGCCGCGGCGTCCAAGGACGGACGCGCGGTCGTCCGGCCCGCCGAGCCTCCCCGCGCGGGCGGCCCCCGGCGGCGAGGCACGGCGATTTGCGTTCCGGTCGCACGGCACGGCGTCGCGCGCTCCGTCCGCAAGCGACGGCGCCGCCGCTTCGGCTGCGCGGCATGGCGACACGCGCCCGCCGCGCGGGAGGATGACGCACGCTCCGCCCGCGAGGGACCGCGACGCACGCTGCCCCCATGCGGGACGCTTCGGTCCGGCGCTGCAGCCTGAGGACGTCCTTCGGTGCCCCCCGGCGACGGGCGACGTTCGTCCTGGCGAGCGCAGGACGATGGGATGCAGCCGCGCAGCGCGGCGCGGCCGTCGACGGCGCCCGGCCTGCGCCCGTCGCCGCCGCGTCCCCGCTCGTCCTCGCCTTCACACGCGGGCTCGGCGCGAGGGCGGTTCGGTCCGGCGCCATGCCGCGCCCCAATCCGGGACAGGCCGCGCTAGGGTGTCGGCGAATTTCAGCGCCGCCGCCACGAGGCCCGACATGACCGCAGCATCCCCCGCCCGCGACTGGATCCTGACGCTGAACGCGGGATCATCCTCGCTGAAGCTCGCCGCCTACGACCTCGACGGGGCGCTGGTCGGCGCGGGGCAGATGAGCGAGCTCGACGTGATGACCGTGCCCGCCGGCCGCATCGCCGAGGCGGTCGCGGGGCTGAAGATCGCGGACCTCGCGCCCGCCCCCGTCGCCGTCGGCCACCGCGTCGCCCACGGCGTCGAGTTCCGCGCGCCCGGCGAGCTGACCGCGGAGATGCGCGCGGCGCTGGAGCGGGCCTGCGCCTTCGCGCCCCTGCACAACCCGCCCGCGCTGCACGTGATCGACGCGGCCGCCGAGCTCTACCCCGACGCGCGCCGCATCGCCTGCTTCGACACAGCCTTCCACGCCGGCCAGCCCGCGGTCGAGACCACCTTCCCGATCCCCGAGCGCTGGCGCGCCGCGGGCCTGCGCCGCTACGGCTTCCACGGGCTGAGCTACGCCTCGATGGTGCGCCGCCTGCCCGACCAGCTGGGCGCCCCCCTGCCCCGCCGCCTGCTGGCTTGCCACCTGGGCGCCGGCTCCTCGATGGCGGCGATCCTCGAGGGGACCTCGGTCGCCACCACCATGGGCTTCTCGCCGATGGAGGGGCTGGTCATGGCCACCCGCTGCGGGGAGCTCGACCCCGGCGTGATCTTCCACCTGCTGCGCAACGGCGAGCCGGTGGAGGCGCTGGAGCGCGCGCTGAACCGCGACAGCGGACTGAAGGGTCTGGCGGGCTCCGGCTCGATGAAGGAGCTGCTGGAGCGCGAGGACGCCGCAGCGCGCTTCGCGGTGGACCACTACTGCCACTGGGCGCTGCGCCACGCGGGCTCGTTGATCGCCTGCATGGGGGGCGTGGACGCGATCTGCTTCACCGGCGGCATCGGCGAGCATGCCGCTCCGGTGCGCGCGCAGATCCTCGACGGGCTGCGCTGGGCGGGGCTGGACGAGGCCCGCTGCCACGTGATCGTGGCGGACGAGGCGGGCGAGATCGCCCACGCCACGCTCGCCATCCTGAAGGGCTGAACGCGCAGGGGCCCGGCCTCGCCGCCGGGCCCCCGCCGTCGGCCGGTCGTCAGGCCAGGATCAGGAAGTCCGAGGCCGAGAGATCGTCGGCGTCCGTCTTCGCCAGCGTCAGCACCGATCCGCCGCCGAAGTCGAAGACGAGGTCGCAGCCGTCCTCCGTCGCCAGCGCCATGATGCCCGCGAAGGTCGAGGCGGGCAGCGGATCGCCGAAGTCGGAGATCAGGACCAGCAGGTCCTCGCCCGGGCGGAAGTCGGCCACCAGGTCGGCGCCGTCGCCCATGAAGTACTCGAACTCGTCCGCGCCCCGGCCGCCGACCAACAGGTCGTCGCCGCGCCCGCCGCCCAGGACGTCGTCGCCCCGGCCGCCGTAGATCGCGTCGTCCCCGTCGCCGCCATAGGCGCGGTCGTCCCCGTCGCCGCCGTCGAGCAGGTTGGTCGTCGGCGTCGCCCCGAAGGCGGTGCCGGACGAGCCGTCGGCGTAGAGCACGTCGTTCCCGTCGCCGCCGTAGAGCAGGTCGATCCCCTCGCCGCCGCGCAGCGCGTCGTCGCCGTCGCCGCCGTAGGCCAGGTTGTTCCCCGCCCGGTCGGCGAGCACGCCCACCGCGTCGGTGTAGATCACGTCGTTCCCGGCGCCGCCGTAGATCACGTCGTCGCCCAGCCGCACGTCGTAGAGCGAGGACGGATCGGTGCGGAAATCGCCGTAGATCACATCGTCGCCGTCGCCGCCGAAGATCAGGTCGTCGCCGGCCTGGGTGGCGGGCGAGGTCGCGGCGGTCTGGCCTGCGGCGGGGATCAGCGAGCCCGCGTCGCCCACGATCAGGTCGCCGCCGCCGAAGCCCAGGATCAGGTCGTCGCCGAGGCTCGACCCCGCCTCGATCCCCGCGGCGCCGTCGCCGAAGAGCGAATCATCGCCCCAGGTTCCCAGCAGCAGGTCGGGCCCGCCGTGGAAGCCGTGAAGGCTGCCGAAAATCTGTCCGAAATAGCTCCCCAAACCCCGAGGCATGGTACGCACCCCCCTGCAGGGCCGCGCGGCGGGAGAAGGCCGCGGGGCCGTCAATGAACGCAGGGGCAAGTGTTAATAATTCTGAACGGATTCGCCACCGCTTTTTTCCACGGCTCGGAAACGCTCGCCGGGAATTCCGCGCCAAGGCGCGCGGGACGCCTGCGCCGTTCATCAGGAGAAACGTCGCGCGCCCGTCGCCGCTCCAGCCCCGGCGCCGCCCCCGGCGCCGCCTGCCGGGCCGGGCGCCGGGCGCCGGGGGCCGCAAGGCCCCGCGGCCGAGGGGGTTCGACGCCCCCGAGGACGCCCACCCGGCCCCAGGCTCAGCCCAGGATCACGCCCACAGCCACCAGGGCGAGGCCGATGAAGCCGGTGCCGACCGAGGCGAAGTTGACCGCGTTGAGCTTGCGCAGCCGGGTGCGGATCTCCTCCGGGGCGCGGTCGGGGGAGCGCAGGCGCAACCCCTCGCGGATGCACCACGCGAGGCCCGCCAGCCCCAGGACCGCCAGAACGGCGCCCACCCAGATCAACGCCTGCATCACT
Organism: Albimonas marina; assembly: GCF_029223255.1. Taxonomy (GTDB): domain Bacteria; phylum Pseudomonadota; class Alphaproteobacteria; order Rhodobacterales; family Rhodobacteraceae; genus Albimonas. The sequence goes on along the minus strand of NZ_JARHUC010000014.1, from coordinate 42,525 downwards.
CGATCAATCCTCTCCGATCACGCCCGCGATTTCGGCGGCGAGCGACTCGCCGTCATGCAGTCTCAGCAGCCACGGCGCCGGAACGCCGGCGCCGCCGAGGCCATGTATGGCCCCTTCCGCGGCGCCCACCAGGATCGCGCGGCCGCAGGAATCGCCGCCCGCGCGGATGTTCATCTCCACCGCCTCGGCGAAGCTGCGCGCGTGCAGCAGGATGTGGGCGGCGACGGGCACGGACATCGACATCGGGCAGGCGCGCCCGACGTCGCCGGCGAAGGCGACCGGGTCGAGGCCGGCGGCGCGGGCGCGAGCGAGGCCCTGGGCCACCGCCTCGGGCGCGCCGGTCTCGCCGGCGGCCACGGCCTCGGCCGGGCTCGCCCCGATCAGGGCGGCGGCGAGGATGCGCGCCCCGGCCAGGGCCCAGTCGCGCGCCTCGTCGCCGGTGTTGGTGATCGCCACCGCGGCCGCGAGCTGCACCGCGTCCCCCGCTCCGCCGGGACGGCACAGCAGCGCGGGCAGGCGCGCGAAGCCGGGGATCTGGTCGTCCTCGACGCCCGAGGGCGCGCGCCGGTCGGCGGCGAGGTTGGCGAGCGTCCCGCGGGTGGCGTGGTCGATGTAGCCGCGCCACCAGCCGCCCGCGCCGAAGGCGTCGGCGAACCGGTCTTGCGCCGCCTCCGCGTCGAATACGCCGCCGCGGTCGGCGATGGCCTGCATCGCGGTGCGCAGGGCGGCGCCGTATTGCGACAGGTCGCCGGCGCGCTTGCCGTGGTGGACGAAGACGCCCGCCGCGCCCTGGAAGTCCGCGGGATCCGGCTCGCGGAAGATCAGCGGCCCCTCCAGCGAGGCGATGCGCGCGGGATCGTAGAGCCAGTGCAGCCCCAGGGCGGCCGCGTCGGCGACGAGCGCGCCCAGAAGGGCGGCCTCGGCGCGGTCGCGCCGCTCAAGTCTCGCCTGCATGATCGGCCTCCCTTCGGGATCTGGGCAGTCGTCCCGCGTTACCAGAGCGCGCCGCCCCGTGCTATGGTCAGGCGGTCGCGTGCGCGCGACGGGAGACGGAGGAGAGAGGCGGTGCTGAAGTCGCTGGGCCTGATGGTGACCGCCGCGGTGGGCCTGGGCGGCATCGCGGTCAGCGCCTGGAACTACGCCGCGACGCAGGAGCTCGCCGCCCGCCGGCCGTTCCTCGAGCGTCAGATGACGCTGTGCTTCGAGGCCTCGCGCCTCGCCGCCCAGCTCGCCACCTCCCCCGACGCGGCCGTGCGCGGCAAGGCCGGCGCGCGGTTCGAGGAGCTCTACTGGGGCGAGCTCGCCATCGTCGAGGACGCGGCGGTCGAGCAGTCGATGGTCGCCTTCCGCAAGGTCTGGACCGCGGGCGAGGACGCCTCCGCCCTGCGCACCCCGGCGCTGCGCATCGCCCATCGCTGCCGCGACCTGGTGCTGTCGAGCTGGGGCATCGACCTCGGCCCCCTGCCCTCCCTGCGCCCCTGACGCGCGCCGCCCGCCCCGGGCGCCCGCGCGCCCCACGCCCCGCCGCGAGCGCCTGTTCTTCGGAGCCGTCCGTCGCTGATGCCGTTAAGAGCGAGTCGGGGGGAGGGGTCCAGGATCGCGAAGCGACCCCCGAAGGGGGCTTGTCCTTGACCCCTCCCCCCGACTCGCTCAGGCATCTTCAGCGACGGACGGATCCGAAGGACAGGCGCGGGCCTGTTCTTTGGTGAGTTCCCGAAGCGGCCTTCCGCGGGCCTCCGGCCCGCGCGCGCGGAACGCGCGCCAGCCAAGCCCGCCCGCAGGGCGCCTGCAGACCGATCGCTCGCGTCACTCCTCCGGCAGGCATCCCCCGCCCGAAGGCGTGTCGAGCCAGAAGACGTCGCCCGCCGCCATCTCGGTCTTGTCGGCCGAGCGGAGCTCGTCGACCGTCCCGTCCGCCCGCTCGATCCGCGTGCGCCCCAGCGCCCCCGGCCCGCCGCCCATCAGCCCCGGCGGGGGCGTGACGCGGTGGCCCGAGAGGATCGAGGCGGTCATCGGCTCCAGGAACCGGATCCGCCGCCGGGTGCCGTCGCCGCCGCGGAATTTCCCGGCCCCACCGGAGCCGCGGCGGATCGAGAACTCCTCCAGCAGCACCGGGAAGCGCCATTCCAGCACCTCGGGGTCGGTGAGGCGGGAGTTGGTCATGTGCGTGTGCACGCCCGAGGTTCCCGGATGCCCGGTCCCGTCGTTCAGGAGCCCCGCGCCGGAGCCGCCGCAGACCGTCTCGTAATACTGATACTGCGCATTGCCCCAGGTGACGTTGTTCATCGTCGACTGGGCCGCCGCCTGCACGCCCAGCGCCAGCAGCAGGCAGGAGGTCACCGCCTGGGAGACCTCGACGTTCCCCGCGATCACCGCCGCCGGATACTCCGGCCGGATCATCGAGCGGGGCGGCACGATCACGTTGAGGGGCTTCATCACCCCCTCGTTCATCGGGATCGAGTCCTCGACCAGCAGGCGGAAGACGTAGAGCACCGCGGCGCGCGTCACCGGCTCGGGCGCGTTGTAGTTGGTCGCCATCTGGTGGGTGGTGCCGGTGAAGTCGACGGTCGCCTCGCGCTTCTCGGCGTCGACGGTGATCTTCACCCGGATCTCGCGATGCTCGCCGTCGTAGTCGGGGTCCATCGGGTAGACGTACTCGGCGTCCTTCAGCGTCGCGATCGCCCGGCGCACGCATTCCTCGGCGTTGTCCTGGACGTGGCGCATGTAGGCGTCGACCACCTCGCGGCCGAACTGGGCGACCATCTTGCGAAGCTCGCGCGCGCCCTTCTCGCAGGAGGCCACCTGGGCCTTGAGGTCGGCGATGTTCGTGTCGGGCGCCCGGCAGGGCCATTCGCCCGACATCAGCAGCGCGCGCGTCTCCTCCTCCCGGAACACGCCCTGGTCGACGAGCTTCCAGTTGTCGATCAGCACGCCCTCCTCCTCGACCCGCCGGCTGTCCGGGGGCATCGAGCCGGGCGTCAGGCCGCCGATGTCGGTGTGGTGGCCGCGGGCGGAGGTGTAGAAGACGATCTCGGTCTCGGTCTCGTCCCAGACGGGCGTCACCACGGTGACATCGGGCAGGTGCGTGCCGCCGTTGTAGGGGGCGTTCAGCACGAAGACGTCGCCGGGCTTCATCACCGGGTTCTGCTCGATGATCGACTTCACCGAGGCGCCCATCGAACCGAGGTGCACCGGCATGTGCGGCGCGTTGGCGATCAGGTCGCCCTCGGCGTCGAAGACCGCGCAGGAGAAGTCGAGCCGCTCCTTGATCGTCACGGAGGCGGCGGTGTTCTCGAGCACCGCGCCCATCTGCTCGGCGATCGACATGAAGAGGTTGTTGAACACCTCCAGCAGCACCGGGTCGGCGGTGGTGCCGGCGGCCTCGGTGCGGGCCTTCGCCTTGATCCGGAACAGCTTCACGTGGTCATGGGCGGTGATGCGGGCCTGCCAGCCGTCCTCGATCACGATCGAGGTGTGGGGCTCGACCAGCACCGCGGGGCCGGTGAGGACGTCGCCGGGGCGCATCTCCTCGCGCTTCACGTAGCGGGCTTTCCGCCACTCGCCTTCGGAGAAGAACTCGCCCTCCAGCGCGGTGGGGAAGGCGGTCTCGTCGCGCTCGGCGGTCTCGTGGGCGGGTTCGGAGAGGTCGGCGGCGCGGCCGACGGCCTCCTGGCTGATCGCCTCGATCACCAGGGGCTTGTCGCCGGGATCGAAGCCGAAGCGCTGGCGGTGGGCCTCGGCGAAGGCCTCGCGCATGTCGCCCTCGGTCGACAGCGGGATCTCGATGGCGGTGTCGGTGCCCTCGACCTTCAGCAGCAGGCGGGGGTGGTAGGTGATCTCCTTGGGGTTCACGCCCTGCTTCTCGACCTCGCCGCCCACGATCATCGACATGCGGTCGAGGTCGGCGGCGGCCTGCAGGCGGGTCTCGCGGGTCAGGCGCGCCTCGACCGCCTGCTGGCGGGAGGCGCGGATGTCCGCGAGCCCCATGCCGTAGGCCGACAGCAGCGAGGCCAGCGGGTGGATCAGCGCCCGCTCCATCCCCAGCAGGTCGGCGATGCGGCAGGCGTGCTGGGCCCCGGCGCCGCCGAAGACGGTGAGGCAGTACTTCGAGACGTCGTGGCCGCGCTGGACCGATATCGTCTTCACCGCATTCGCCATGTTCTCGCAGGCGATGCGCAGAAAGCCGTCGGCGAGCTCCTCGGGGGTGCGTCCGACCTCCTCGGCCATCTCCTCGAACTTCTTCCGCGTGGCGGCGGCGTCCAGGGGCTGGTCGGCGTTGGGGCCGAAGATCGAGGGGAAGAACTCCGGCTTCAGCTTGCCGACCATGACGTTGGCGTCGGTGACGGCCAGCGGGCCGCCGTTGCCGTAGCAGGCGGGGCCGGGATACGCGCCGGCGCTCTCGGGGCCCACCTGCAGGCGGCCGTCCTTGTACTGCAGCAGGCTGCCGCCGCCGGCGGCGACGGTGTGGATGTGCATCATCGGGGCGCGCAGGCGCACGCCCGCGACCTCGGTGTGCAGCACGCGTTCGAACTCGCCGGCGTAGTGGCACACGTCGGTGGAGGTGCCGCCCATGTCGAAGCCGATGATCCTGCGCTCGTCGGCGATCTCGGAGGTGCGCACCGCGCCCACCACGCCGCCTGCGGGGCCCGAGAGGATCGCGTCCTTGCCCTGGAAGAGCGTCGCGTCGGTCAGCCCGCCGGAGCTCATCATGAACATCAGTTTGCCGCCCAGCGCCTCGGCGCCTTCGTCTTCCCCGACCCGGTCGAAGGCCGAGGCGACGCGGTCCACGTAGCGGCGCAGGATCGGGCTCAGGTAGGCGTCCACCACGGTGGTGTCGCCGCGGCTGACCATCTTCATCAGCGGGCTGACCTCGTGGGAGGCCGAGACCTGGCCGAAGCCGACCTCGCGCGCGATTTCCGCCGCGCGCTTCTCGTGCTGGGGGTGGCGATAGGCGTGGACGAAGACGATGGCGACCGCGTCGATGCCATCGGCCTTCGCGGCCTCCAGCTCGGCGCGCAGGGCGTCCTCGTCCAGCGGGGTCTCGACCGTGCCGTCGGGCAGCAGCCGCTCGTCGGCCTCAACCACCTGCTCGTAGAGCAGTTCGGGCAGCACGATGTGGCGGTCGAAGAGGCGCGGGCGGTTCTGGTAGCCCAGCCGAAGCTGGTCGCGCAGGCCCTTGGTGATGACCAGCAGGGTGCGGTCGCCCTTGCGCTCCAGCAGCGCGTTGGTGGCCACCGTGGTGCCCATCTTCACGGCGTTGATGCGGGCCGCGGGGATCGCCTCGTCGGAGCCGAGGCCCAGGAACCGGCGGATCCCCTCGAGGGCCGCGTCAGGATACTGATCGGGATTTTCCGAGAGCAGCTTGGCGGTATGGATCGCGCCGTCGGGGTCGCGGGCGACCACGTCGGTGAAGGTGCCGCCGCGGTCGATCCAGAAGTCCCACCGGCTCATCCATGCCTCCTTCACCAGCCCATCCCGCAGGCGTAAAGGGGGTTTGGGACGGAGGCAACCGCGGGCGGGCGAGGGGCATGGAAATCAGGGCGCTGAGCGAGGGCGATCTGGGGGCGGTGGCGGAGATCTGGAACCCGATCATCCGCGACACCGCGATCACCTTCAATCCGGTGGAAAAGACGCTCGACGACCTGCGCGCCTGGCTATCGGCGCCCGGCCCCGCGCTGGGGGCGTTCGAGGGGGAGCGGCTGCTCGGCTTCGCCTCCGCCCACCAGTTCCGCGGGGGCCTGGGCTACCGGCGCACCTTCGAGCATTCGATCAACCTGGGCCCCGAAGGCCGCGGCCGCGGCCTCGGCCGCCCGCTGATGGAGGCGCTGTTCGACGCCCTGCGCCCGACCGAGGTGCACAGCCTGATCGGCGCGATCACCGCGACCAACGCCGTCTCGATCGCCTTCCACGCGCGCCTGGGCTTCGTCGAGGTCGGCCGCATCCCCCAGGCCGGCTGGAAGTTCGACCTCTGGCACGACCTGGTGCTGATGCAGAAGATCCTCTGACGCGGCCTCAGCGCGCGATGTCCTTCATGAAGAACTGCTCGCGCAGGTCCGAGACGATCTCGTGGATGTCGCCGAGCGAATAGATGTCGAACCAGAAGCCGATCCCCAGATCGGTCACACGTCGCTGCAAGTCGAAGTTCGGCGCCCAGCAGAACGCCTGCCAGACCTGGGCCACGCACACGAATTCCAGCCGGTGGCGCGGCAACAGACCCAGCAGCGCGTCGCGCTTCAGATCCAGTCGCCAGAGGAGCGCCTCGAGGTGATCGTCCAGCGGCTGCCTGTCGTCCAGCCCGCTGTCGATGCTCCAGTGCGAGCCGCGCCGCCGGCGCAGGCGGTCCTGCACCTCGAACGTGTCGCCCCGCTTCCAGACCTTGTCCGGCTCGATCTTCAGGACGCGCGTGATCTCCTCGGGATCCGAGGGATCGACCACGCGGAAATACGCGTAGAATCTGTCGGTGACGGGCGGCGAGGTCACGGCGACTCCTCGGACTGCGGCGCATGCCTGTGCCACGATTCCGGTCGGGCGTCATACGCTCCGTCGCGGGATCCCGGAACCAGGCGACCCGCGTGACCTGCCGACAACGCCCCCCTCAGCGCCCCTCGATCCGCCAGGCCCCCAGCGCCAGCCCCGCCGCCAGCAGCAGCATCAGCCAGCCCGGCGCCAGCGGGGTGAGGGTGATGTCGCGAACGGCGTAGGCCTCCTGCCGCGCCATGCCGATCCAGCCGCGGCCCGCCGCGGTGCGCCCGGGGCGCACGCGGCGCAGGTCGGGCATGCCGTCGTCGAGGCGCAGGACGCCCCCGCGGGTGGCGTCGACCAGCGAGGCGAGCACCGCGCCGGTGGAGACGGGGTTCTCGAACTCCTTGGGCGCCGGCGGGCCGACGGCGGCGACGCCTTCGAGGACCCCGTCGGTCAGGGTCCACAGGCCCGGCTCCTCGGCGCGGATCTGCGCCTGCCAGCGGCCGGGGCCGACCTCGACGAAGGCGGTCTCCTGCGTCTCGCCGGTGGGGGAGGTGGCGGTCAGCCGCTGGGGCGTGGTCTCGACCGAGCGGCGGGTGACGGTGACCTCGGCGCCGTGGACCTCGGCGGTCAGCGCCTCCTCCTCCAGCTCCGGCTCCTTCATCAGCCAGTGGGCGAGGCGGCGCAGCAGCTCCGCCTGGGGCCCGCCGCCCTCGAAGCCGCGCGACCACAGCCAGGCGTGGTCGGAGGCCAGCGCGGCCACCCGCCCCTCCCCCACCCGGTCGAGGATCAGGAGCGGCGCCTGCGCCGCGCCCGACATCACGGTCTGGCCGGAGGTCGCCTCCAGCTCGATCTGGCGGAACCAGCGGCCCCAGGTGGGGCCCTCGGCGTCGTCCGCGGCCTCGGCCGAGGGGGCGGGCTGGATCGCGGCCTCGTGCACCAGGCCCGCGGTGACGGGGTGGCGCTCGCCGATCTCGGTCACCTGCGGGCGATAGCCCTGCTCGAAGATCCGGGCGGTGGGCCGGCCGGGCAGGATCGAGCGCAGCGGCGTGCGATAGAGGCTCTCGACCCCTGCGAAGGCGGGGCCCGAGGCGATCAGAATCGCGCCGCCGTCGCGCACGTAGCGGGCGACGTTCTCGATATAGGCGTTGGGCAGCACGCCGCGGCGGCGGTAGCGGTCGAAGATGATCAGGTCGAACTCGTCGACCTTCTGCATGAACAGCTCCCGCGTGGGGAACGAGATCAGCGAGAGCTCGAAGACCGGCACCCCGTCCTGCTTGGTGGGGGGCCGCAGAATGGTGAAGTGCACGAGATCGACCGAGGGGTCGGCCTTCAGGAGGTTGCGCCAGGTCCGCTCGCCCGGATGCGGCTCGCCCGAGACCAGCAGCACCCGCAGGCGGTCGCGCACGCCGTTCACGGCGAAGACGGCGGCGTTGTTGCGGTCGGTCAGCTCGCCCTCGCGCATCGCGACCGAGAGGGACACGACGTTCGAGCCGCCGTGCTTGATGGGGATCGGCAGGGTGGCGGTCTGGCCCACCGGCGCGTCGATCACGGTGTGGATGCGCCCGTCGATGCGCACCTCGACGCGCGCGAAGCGGGTCGCCTCCTCGGGGGCGTCGCCCAGCGCCTCGACGCGGAAGGCGACGTCCACCTCCTCGCCCACGATGCCGAAGGCGGGCGCGGTCTGGAGGGCGAGGCGGCGGTCCCATTCCCCCTCGTGGCCGGTCAGCAGGACGTGGACGGGGGCGGGGAAGTTCGCGAAGAGGTCCGCGTCATGTGCCTGGCCGTCGGTGACCAGCACCGCGCCGGCGATGCGGTCGGGCGCGACCTCGGCCGCCGCGGTCTCCAGCGCGGTGAGCAGGCGGGTGCCCTGGTCGGCGTCCTCCACGCTCTCGCCGCGGCGGGCGACGCGCACGGTGCGGATCTCCATCGGCGCGTCGGGGTCGCGGGCGAGGGTCTCGAGGGCGGCCTGAAGCTCCTCCTCCGCCTGCGCGGTCTGGTCGTCGCGGCCGTCGATGGCGTTCGAGGCGCTCTCGTCGATCACCACCAGGGCCACGTCGGGCAGCGGGTCGCGCAGCTCCTGCGTCAGGGACGGGTTGCCGAGGGCTGCCAGCAGCGCCAGCGCCGCCAGCCCGCGCAGCGCCCAGCCGGGGGAGCGCAGGACCAGCGACAGGGCCACCGCGGCCAGCGACAGCGCGGCGAGCGCGGCCAGCCACTCCAGCGGCAGCAGGGGGGCGAAGTCGATCTCGGCGTTCATGCGCGGGTCGTCTCCTGCATCCGGGGCGGGATCGGGGGCGCCATCAGTTGCCCAGCCGCTCGAGCAGGGCGGGCACGTGCACCTGGTCGGACTTGTAGCTGCCGGTCAGCACGTACATCACCAGGTTCACGCCGAAGCGGAAGGCCATCTCCCGCTGCCGGCCGCCGTCGCGGCCGACGGGGATCATGAACTGGCCGGCGTCGTCCACCGCCCAGGCCGCGGCCCAGTCCGCCGCCCCGATCACCACCGGCGAGACGCCGTCGTTGAGGTGGCGGAACGGGGCGCCGTCGGTCTCGGACGCGTCGGCCGCGGCCTCCAGCCAGACCTCGCCGCCGCGCCAGCGGCCGGGGAAGGACTGGAGGAGGTAGAAGGTGCGGGTCAGCACGTGGTCGGCGGGCGCGGGCTCCAGCGGCGGCAGGTCGAGCGGCGCCGCGAGCCGGCGCAGGGCGCGCCCCTCCGGCGTGCCGGTGCCGAAGCCCGAGGCGAGATGCGCGTCGCGGGTGTCGAAGACGATCATGCCGCCGGTGCGGGTGAACTGGTTGAGCTTGGCGTAGGCCGCGTCCGAGGGCGTGGCCATGTCGGCGGCGACGGGCCAGTAGAGCAGCGGGTAGAAGGCGAGCTCGTCGCTTTCCAGGTCGACGCCGATCGGGTCGGCGGGCTCGACCGCGGTGCGCGAGGTCAGCACCCGCGACAGGCCCCTGAGCCCCGCCTCGGAGATCGCGTCGATCTGGGGATCGCCGGTGATCACGTAGGCGAGCACGGTGTCGAGCGTCGCGGCCAGCGCCTTGGCGTCGGCGGCGGGGCTCGCGGGATCGCGCACCGCCCGCTCCCCGGCCTGCTGGGCCTGGGCGGCGCCGGCGGCGAGGACCAGGCCCGCGGCGAGGACCAGGCCCGCGGCGAGAACCGTCGCGATCCCGGCGGCGGCGCGGCGCGGCAGGCGCAGGCGCCCGGCGACGGCCAGCGCCGCGACCGCGTCGATGGCGAGCAGGATCAGCGCGGCGGCGAGCAGCGCGCCCTTGTAGTCGCGCTCCACCGCGCGGGTCATGCTCTCGATCCGTGCGGAGGCGGGGGGCGGGTCCGCGGGGGTCAGCTCGGTCTCGGCGTCGGAGAGGTTGATCGCCACCGTCCGCTCGCCCGCGCGCCAGACGCCCGGGGGCGCGTCGGGGCCGGGGCGGGCCTCGGCCAGCCGGGCGCCCTGCACGCCGCGCAGGCGGCCCGGGTCGGCGGGGCGGCCGTAGCCGTCGAGCACGGTGACCGGCGTCCAGACCGCGCCCTCCAGCTGCTCCAGCGTCGCGTCGGGGGAGACGGAGGCGGCGAGCGCCAGCCGCTCCAGCATCTGCACGAAGAGGCCGGAGAGGGGCAGCGAGGACCACTCCGCGTTGGCGGTGACGTGGAACAGCACCACGCGCCCGTCGCCGCGGTCGGCGGCGGTGACGAGCGGCGTGCCGTCGGCGAGCGCGGCCTGGGTGCGTTCGGCGAGGTCGGGGCCCGGCTGGGCCAGCACCTGCCGGCGCACGGTCACGTCGGGGGGCACGGGCAGGCCCGCGAAGACCGAGGTCTCGGCGAAGGGGCGCACGCCCTGCGGCGCCTCCCACGACATCGCGCCGCCCACGGCGCGGCCGCCCGCGCGCAGGCGCACGGGAAGCAGCGGATCCTCCCCCGTCGGGCCGCCCGAGGCCGCGTCGCGCAGCGCCTCGGTCTCGGCCCGCGCGGTGCGGGCCCCGGCGAAGCGGACCAGCAGGCCGCCCTCGTCCATCCATTCGGTCAGCGCCTCGCGCTGGGCGTCGGTCATCACGCCGAGGTCGGCCAGGATGATGGCGTCGGGGCGCGCCTCGATGATCTCGTCGAGCGAGCCCTCGACCACCTCGGCCGTCGGCTCCAGCGCCTTGCGCAGGTAGTGCAGCGAGGAGGTCAGCGGGCGCGAGCCGGCGTCGTCCTCGCCCGAGATCAGGCCCACGCGCTTGCGGCGCACCGCGTCGTCGGCGAGCGCCACGCCGCCTGCGGAGGGCTCGCCCAGGATCGCCACCCGCTCGACCTGGTTGCGCAGCTCCAGCGGCAGGTCGAAGGCGAGGTCGACGGTCGAGGCGCCTTCGGGGAAATCGGCCTCGGCCACGGCCAGGCGTCGCTCGGCCCCCTCGGGGCCCCGGCCGATGGCGGCGGCGGTCACCGTGCGGGGGCCGGCGGCGGGATCGGCGCGCAGGGCGGTCGCGACCAGCGCGCCCCCCTCCAGCCGCGGCGGGCGAAGCGCGAGGGCGAGGCGGTCGGGGCCGACCACGGTCAGCGGGCCGGCGTCGGTCAGCAGCTCGCCCAGGTCGCCCGCGTCGCCGTGGGAGAGGCCGTCGGTCAGCCACAGCGTCTCGAATCCGCCGAGCGTCTCGTCCAGCGCCTCGACCGCGTCGGCGAAGGCGTCGCGGTCGGGGGCCCAGGGGCGGGGGACCATCGCCTCGACCGCGCCGCGCCAGTCGCCGGCGGGGCGGGCGGCGGGCGGCTCGCCGCCGGGCATCGGCTCGGCGAGGTTGATCAGCACGGCGGGACGGCCGGCGCGCTCGGCCTGCTCCAGCGCCTCGAGGGCGCGGGCGCGGCGCGCCTCCCAGTCGGGGGCGGAGGCCCAGCCGCCGTCGAGCGCAACCACCAGCGCGCCGTCGCCGCCGAAGTCGCGCGTCGGGTTTTCGACCGGGCGGGCGAAGGCGAGGATGGCGGCCGCGACCGCCAGCAGCCGCAGCAGCAGCAGCCACCAGGGCGTGCGATCCGGCATCCGCTCGGGGTCCTGGAGGCCGAGCAGCAGGCGCACGCCGGGGAAGCTGATCCGCCGGGGCGCGGGCGGGGTGGCGCGCAGCAGCCACCACAGCGCCGGCAGCGCCGCGAGGCCCAGCAGCAGCCAGGGGTTCAGGAAGGCGATCGAGCCGATGCTCAGCATTCCAGGTCACCTCTTGCGCGGGCCTGCCGCGCCTGGGGTTTCAGCGGTTCGAGCGGACCGGACGGCGCGGACCCGCGGCGCGAGGCCCGTGCTATGCCGGCCGCGGCCCTCATGCGGCGCCGATGGCGGCGTAGAGCCACAGCAGCGCCTTGCGCGGGCTCTCGTCGGTGCGGTGGATCAGGCAGCGCCAGCCGCAGCTTCGGGCGGTGTCCATCAGGTCGGCGCGGCGTTCGGCGAGCCGCTCCAGGTAGGCCTCGCGCAGGCCGCGGGCGCGGTGGGTCTCGAACTCGACCGTGCCGCCGAGGGAGCGCAGGACGAGGCGGCCGTCGAAGGGGAAGCTTTCTTCCGCCGGGTCGACGATCTGGACGTAGGCGCCCGAGACGCCCCGCTCGGCCGCGTGGAGAAGGGCGGGGAAGATGTCTTCGCGCGGGCCCATGAAGTCGGAGAGGAACACCGCCTTGCCCCCGGCCGCGAGCGCGGTGCGCGGCGGCGCGCCGAAGTCGGGACGGATGTCCTCGGGTCCGGTACGCGACAGCTCCAGCGCCATGCGCATCAGCTGCGGCTCGCCGGTGGCGGGGCGTTCGGCCTGGGTGCCCAGCAGGCTCGTGCGCTCCCCGCCCCGGGTCAGCAGCACGCCGAGCGCGAGCGCCAGCAGGCGCGCCCGCTCCCCCTTGGTGCGGGGGGCGAGGTCGGAGACGTAATCCATCGAGCGCGCCGGATCGGCCCAGATCGAGACGGTCTGCGCCGCCTCCCACTCCATCTCCCGGATGTAGTGCGCGTCGGAGCGGCCGGAGCGGCGCCAGTCGATGGCGGTCGCGGGGTCGCCGGGCATGGCCTGGCGATACTGCCAGAAGGTCTCGCCGGGGCCGGAGCGGCGGCGCCCGTGCACGCCCGGGACCACCGAGGCGGCCAGCCGCTCGGCCTCCGCCAGCAGCGGCGGCAGGGCGCCGGAGATCTGCTCGGCGTCGCGCCGCAGCCAGGCAGGGCTGCCCCGGTCGGGAAGAGGAGAGGCCGCGGGGGCGCGGCTCACGCGGCGGCCTCGTGTTCATGGAGGCCGGCGACCAGCCCGTCGATCACGGCCTCGATCGTCTGGCCCTCGGCCTTGGCGGCGAAGGTCAGCGCCATGCGGTGCTTCAGCGCCGGGCGCGCCAGCGCGGCGACGTCGGCGATGGAGGGGGCGAGGCGCTGCTCGAGCACCGCCTTGGCGCGCACCGCCATCATCAGCGCCTGGGCGGCGCGGGGGCCGGGGCCCCAGGCCACGGCGCGCTCCACCGCGGCGGTCGCCTCCGGCTCCCCGGGACGGGCGCGTCGGACGAGGGCGAGGATCGCCTCCACCACGCTCTCGCCCACGGGCATCCGGCGGATCAGCCGCTGGGCGGCGATCAGGGAGGCGGCGTCGAAGACCGGCTGCGCCTCGGCGTCGTCGAGACCGGTGGTGGCGAGCAGGATCGCCCGCTCGGCGTCCAGCGTGGGATAATCGACGTCGATCTGGAGGAGGAAACGGTCCAGCTGCGCCTCGGGCAGCGGATAGGTGCCCTCCTGCTCGATCGGGTTCTGGGTGGCCAGCACGTGGAAGGGCTTGGGCAGCGGGCGGTTGGCGCCGGCGACCGTCACCTCCTTCTCCTGCATGGCCTGCAGCAGGGCGGACTGGGTGCGGGGCGAGGCGCGGTTGATCTCGTCGGCCATCAGCAGCTGGCAGAAGATCGGGCCCTGGATGAAGCGGAAGGCGCGCCCGCCGTGGGCGTCCTGCTCCAGCACCTCGGCGCCGAGGATGTCGGCGGGCATCAGGTCGGGGGTGAACTGCACGCGGGCGGCGTCGAGGCCCATCACCCGGCCCAGCGTCTCGACCAGGCGGGTCTTGGCGAGGCCGGGCGCACCGACCAGCAGGCCGTGGCCGCCGGAGAGGAGCGCGTTCAGGGTCAGGTCCACGACCGTCTCCTGCCCGATCACCCGTCGCCCGATCTGCTCGCGCGCACGGGCCAGGGTGGCGCCCAGCGCCTCGATCTCGGCGAGGAGGTCGCCGGCGGTCTCGGGGGCGGGAGCGTCGGTCATGGAGCCTCTCCGTTCTGGGGGCGCGCCGGCGCGGGGCGCACGGTCCGCAGCGCCGCGAAGGATTCGGCATCCTCACGCGACATCCTTTGAAAAGAGTAAGCGTCGGACCTAGCTTGTCCAAGAGCGCCGGCGCCGCGGCGACCCGAACGGGAGGAGAACCATGGCCGAGACGGATCAAGACCTCGCGAGCCGCCCGTCATCGGACGCCGCGGAAGGCGCGGCGGCCCCGAATGCGGATGGGCTGGCCAAATCGATCCAGACCCTGGGCAAGAAGCGCGGCCCGGCCCCGGTGCACCTGTGGAACCCGCCGTTCTGCGGCGACCTCGACATGCGGATCGCCCGCGACGGGACCTGGTGGTACCTGGGCACCCCGATCGGGCGGCCGGCGCTGGTGAAGCTGTTCGCGAGCGTCCTGCGCAAGGACGACGACAAGTACTTCCTCGTCACCCCGGTCGAGAAGGTCGGGATCACGGTCGACGACGCGCCTTTCGTGGCGGTCGACTTCCGCGTCGCCGATCCCGGCGGCCCCGACCAGGCGCTGACCTTCGTCACCAACGTCGAGGACGAGACGCAGGCCGGCCCCGAGCACCCGATCCGCGTCGCCCGCGACCCCGAGACCGGCGAGCCCAGCCCCTACGTCCACGTTCGCGCGAACCTCGAGGCGCTGATCGACCGCAAGAGCTTCTACCGGCTGGTCGACATCTGCGAGCACCGGGAGGTGGAGGGCGAAAGCTGGTTCGGCGTCCGCTCGGGCGGCGAGTTCTTCCCCGTGATCCCCTCGGCGGAGCTGCCGGAGTAGGCCCCCCCCTGCCCCGCCCCGCCGGGTCGGCTCAGTCCTCGCCGAGGTAGGCGCGGCGCACCTCGGCGTCGGCGCGGATCTCCTCGACCGAGCCCGAGGCGATCACCCGGCCCGCCACCAGCACCGAAATGCGGTCGGCGAGGCGGAAGACCGCGTCCATGTCGTGCTCGACCAGCAGGATCGGCGCCTCGGTCTTCAACGTCTCGAGCAGGTCGCCGAGCTGGGCGGACCCCTCCATGCCCAGGCCCGCCATCGGCTCGTCCAGCAGCAGGGCCTTCGGACCGAGGGCGAGGGCGCAGGCGACCTCGAGCAGGCGACGCTCGCCGTGGGAGAGCTCGGCGGCGGGGACCCCGGCGCGGGCGAGGAGGCCCACCCGGTCGAGCGCGGCGTCGGCGGCCTCGCGCAGGGCGCGGTCCCAGGCGACGGGGCGCAGGAAGCGGAAGCTGGAGCCCTGGCGCGCCTGCGCCGCGATCATCGCGTTGCGCCGGGCCGAGAGGGGGGCGGCCAGCGACGAGACCTGGAAGCTGCGCCCCAGCCCCCTGCGCGCGCGGGCCGCGACGTCGAGCGCGGTGACGTCCCGCCCGCCCAGCTCGATCCGCCCCGCGTCGGGGGCGATCCAGCCGGCGATCTGGCCGATCAGCGTGGACTTGCCCGCCCCGTTGGGGCCGATCAGGGCGTGGATCTCGCCCGGGCGCAGGTCGAGGCTCACGTCGTCGGTGGCGGTCAGGCCGCCGAAGGCCTTGCGCAGTCCGTGGACGGCGAGGGCGGGGGCGGGCTCAGCCATCGCGGCGCCTCCCGGCGAGGGCGCCGACGATGCCGCCGCGGAAGAACAGCACCACCGCCAGCAGGGCGAGGCCCAGGAAGAAGGGCCAGCGCTCGGTCGCGCCGCCCAGGAAGGTCTCGAGCAGGACCCAGGCGGCGGCGCCGGCGACGGGGCCCGCCAGGCGCCCGACGCCGCCCAGGATGCAGAACACGATCAGCTCGCCCGACATGTGCCAGGACAACATGGTGGGCGAGACGAAGCCGTTGAGGTCGGCGTAGAGCGCCCCCGCCCAGCCGGTCATGACGGCCGAGATCGCGAAGGCGGTCAGGCGGATCGGGAAGGGGCGGATGCCGGCGGTGGCGAGGCGCGTCTCGTTCAGCCGCGCCATGGTCAGCGCCGCGCCGAAGCGCGAGGACATCAGCGCCCGGGTGATCGCCATCGTCGCGAGCAGCCCCGCGAAGGCCAGCGCGAAGAAGGTCAGCGGATCGTAGCTGTCGAGCCCGGGGAACCCGTTGCGCACGTAGATCGAGAGCCCGTCCTCCCCCCCGTAGGCGGGCCAGGAGACGGCGAAGTAGTAGACCATCTGCGCGAAGGCGAGCGTGATCATGATGAAGTAGACGCCCGAGGTGCGCAGCGACAGCGCCCCGATGGCGAGCCCCGCCAGCCCCGCCATCGCCATCCCCGCCAGCCAGATCGGCGGCATCTGGTCCGAGGCCTCGAGCACGAAGGGCCAGGAGAACACCGGCTCGTAGTTCATCGCGTGGTGGGCGGCGATGCCGGCGGCGTAGCCGCCCAGGCCGAAGAAGGCGGCGTGACCGAAGCTGACCATGCCCCCGAAGCCCAGCGCCAGGTTCAGCCCCACGCCGGCCATGGCGAGGATGGCGATGCGCGACGCGAGGTTCACGTAATAAGGCTCGCCGGCCGCGTCCGCCCAGACGGCGAAGCCCGCCAGGGCGGCCAGCAGCGCGAGGCTGACCAACGGCTCGCGCCAGGCGGCGGGGGCGTGGGGGATCGCGGTCTCAGCCATCAGCCGGAAAGAGTCCCTTGGGCCGCACGACCAGCACGCCGGCCATCAGCAGGTAGATCAGGAGCGAGGCGACGGCGGCGCCGACGCCCGACGCCTCGGAGGGCGGCAGGAAGGCCGCGAAGCCCATCGGCAGGAAGACGCGGCCCAGCGTGTCGACCACGCCCACCAGCAGCGCGCCCACGAGCGCGCCCTTGATCGAGCCGATGCCGCCGATGACGATGACCACGAAGGCGAGGATCAGCACCGGCTCGCCCATCCCCACCTGCACCGACTGCAGCGCGCCGACCAAGGCGCCGGCGAAGCCCGCGAGCCCCGCCCCCAGCGCGAAGACGGCGGTGTAGAGGACGGCGATGTTCACCCCCAGCGCGCCGATCATCTCCCGGTCGCTTTCGCCCGCACGGATCCGCATGCCCATGCGGGTGCGCGAGATCAGCAGCCACAGCAGGACCGCCGCGGCGATGCCGGCCCCGATGATGGCGAGGCGATAGACCGGGTAGGCCGCGCCCCCGGGCAGCGCCACGGCGCCCTGAAGGGCGGCCGGCACGTCCAGCCACAGGGGCTGCGGGCCGAAGATCCAGCGCGCCCCCTCGGAGAAGATCAGGATCAGCGCGAAGGTCGCCAGCACCTGGTCGAGGTGGTCGCGGTCGTAGAGGCGGCGCAGCACCAGCACTTCGACCACCGCGCCCGCCGCGGCGGCGGCCAGGGCGCCTGCGACCAGCCCCAGCCAGAAGCTGCCCGTGCTCCCCGCCACCCAGGCGCAGACGAAGGCGCCGGTCATGTAGAGCGAGCCGTGAGCGAGGTTGATCAGCCCCATCACGCCGAACACCAGCGTCAGGCCCGCGGCGGCGAGAAACAGCATCACGCCGAGCTGAACCCCGTTCAGCAGCTGCTCGATCATCAGGGCGAGGGTCACCGGGTCTCCGCGGTCGAGGTCGGGATCAGGGAGGGCGGACGCAGGCGCCGCTGCGCGGCGTCTCGTCCTGCGGACGGGAGGCGCCGGGCCCTGGCGGAGCGAGGCCGGCGGAGGGGGGGGCGAGAGACCGCCGGCGCGACGGTTCCGCGATGGGGGAGCCGCCCTTCGGGCGGGATCGCGCCGCTGCGCGGCGCGGGCCGGAGATCAGGCCGCCCTGTGGGCGGCGATGCGCCGCGAAGCGGCGCCTGCGGAAGGCTCGCCGGAGGCGCCCGCGTCGGCGCCCCCGGCGATCGGCTTCACTTCAGGTCGCACTCGGCGGCGTAGACGTCCTGGCGCTGCTTCACCGCGACGCCGATCACCTTGTTGGTGGGCTTGCCCTCGCCGGCGACCACCTCGCGGACGTAGATGTCCTGGATGGGGTGGTTGTTGTTGCCGAACTTGAAGTCGCCGCGCACCGAGTCGAACTCCGCCGCCTTCAGCGCCGCGCGGAACCCGTCGGGGTCGGTCTTGGGATCGGCCTTGGCGATGGCCGACAGGATCAGGTTGGCCGCGTCGTAGCTCTGGGCCGCGTAGATCGTCGGCGTGCGGCCGTACTTGGCCTTGAACGCCTCGACGAAGGCCTTCGACTTGGCGATGTCGAGGTCATGGCTCCACTCGGCGGTGTTCTTCACGCCGATGGCCGCGTCGCCCACGGCGCCCAGGATCACCTCGTCGAAGGAGAAGGCGGGGCCGAAGACGGGGATGTCCACGCCCGCGCCCGCGTACTGCTTCATGAAGGCGATGCCCATGCCGCCGGGCAGGAAGAAGAACACCGAATCCGCCCCCGAGGCGCGGATCTGCGCGATCTCGGCCGCGTAGTCGGTCTGGCCGAGCTGCGTGTAGATCTCGGCCACCGGCTCGCCCTCGTAGAGGCGCTTGAACCCGGTCAGGCTGTCCTTGCCGGCGGGGTAGTTGGGGGCGACGATGAAGGGCTTCTTGAAGCCCTGCTCCTTCATGTAGGCGCCCATCGCCTCATGCAGGTTGTCGTTCTGGTAGGCGGCGTTGAAGTAGTTCTCGTGGCAGCCCTTGCCCGCCAGCGCGGAGGGGCCGGCGTTGACCGAGACGTAGAACACGCCCTGGCGCACGGTCCCGGGCACCACCGCCATGGCGAGGTTCGACCAGATGATGCCGGTCAGGACGTCGACCTTGTCCTTCTGGATCAGCTCGTCGGCCAGGCTCTTGGCGACGTCCGGCTTCTGGGCGTCGTCCTTCTCGATCACCACGACCTCGGGGTTGCCGGCCTCCTCGATGGCGAGCATGAAGGCGTCGCGGGCGTCGATGCCCAGGTGCGAGCCGCCGCCCGAGAGCGTGGTGATCATGCCGATCTTGGTCTCGGCCGCGGCGCCGGTCGCGACGGTCGAGGCCGCCATCAGCGCGGCCACGGCCGCGGAAAGGAAAGTGCGCTTCATGGAGTGGTCCCCTGGTTCCCCGTCGGTTTCGATTTGGGCGCAGAATGCATCGCCGCGCCCGGCAGGGAAAGGCCCCCTCGGCGCCCGCGCGCGAAACGCCCGCCCCGCGGCCCCCCGGCGATGAGCGAGCCCCCCCGCCCCTGCCCCGCGCTGATCGAGGGCGTGAACGCCGCGCGGGCCGAGGCCGGGCTGCCCCCGCTCGCCCCCCATCCCGCGCTGACCGCGGCCGCGCTGGCCCATGCCGCGGACCTTCTGAGCAACGGCGCCTTCGACCATGCCGGCTCCGACGGCTCGCTGCCGCTCGAGCGGGTGCTGCGCCAGGGCCTCAGCCCGCGGCTCGCCGCCGAGAACATCGCCATGGGCCAGCCCGACGCGCCCGCCGCGGTCGCGGCCTGGCAGGGCTCCGATGGCCATCGCGCCAACAACCTCTCCCCCGAGACGACGCTGATCGGCACGGCCGCCGCGCGCTATCCCCGCCGCGGCCTCGTCTCCGACGACCAGCGCCTGTGGATCGCCGTCTTCGCCGCCGAGTTCTGACGCGGACCGCCCGCCCCAGGCGCGCCGTGCGCGACGCCCGCAGGCCCCGCGGAGCGCCTGTTCTTCGGAGCCGTCCGTCGCTGATGCCGTAAAGAGCGAGTCGGCGGGAGGGGTCCAGGATCGCGAAGCGACCCCGCCTCTTGGCGGGGCTTGTCCTTGACCCCTCCCGCCGACTCGCTCAGGCATCTTCAGCGACGGACGGATCCGAAGGACAGGCGCGGCCCTGTTCTTTGGTGAGTTCAGAAGCGGCCCTGCGCGGGAACCGCGCCCCGGCGCAGCCGGGCAGATCCCGAGCGAGCCCCGCCTCGCGAGGCTCGCCCGGCCCGGTCCTCACCCCGCCTGCATCTTCGCGATGGCCTCGGCCTGCGCGATCAGCTTCTGGGCGGTCTCGACATGCAGGTTCTCGACGATCTTGCCGTCGACCACCGCCACCGCCTCGCCCTTGGCCCGCGTCTCCTCGAAGGCCGCGACCTGGCGCCGGGCGAGCTCGACGTCGGCCTCCGAGGGCCCGAATTCCTCGTTGGCGATGTCCAGCTGGGCGGGGTGGATCAGGGTCTTGCCGTCGAAGCCCATCTCGCGCCCCATCCGGCAGGCCGCGCGGTTGCCCTCGGCGTCCTGGTAGGCGTTGTAGACCCCGTCGAGGATCGCGAGCCCATGGGCGCGCGCCGCCAGCAGGCACCAGCCGAGCGAGGTCATCACCTCGGCGCGGCCCTCGGTGTGCAGGGCGCCCAGCTCCTTGACCAGGTCGTTGGTGCCCATCACGAAGCAGGCGAGGCGCGGGGTGGCGGCGGCGATCTCCTTCGCGTTGAGGATGCCGATCGGCGTCTCCATCATCGCCCAGATCTTCGTCGAGGCGGGGGCGCCGGCCTCGTCCATCAGCTTCTCGACCGCGTGCAGGTCGGCGGGGGCGTTCACCTTGGGGACCACGATCGCGTCGGGGCCCATGGCGGCGACGGCGCGGATGTCGGCCTCGCCCCACTCGGTGTCGAGGCCGTTGACGCGCACGGTCACCTCGCGCAGGCCGAAGCCGCCGTCCTTGAGGGTCTGCACCACCAGCTCGCGGGCGGCGACCTTCTCGGTCGGGCCGACGGCGTCCTCGAGGTCGAGGATCAGCGAGTCGGCCGGCAGGCCGCGGGCCTTCTCCAGCGCGCGGGCCTTGGCGCCGGGCATGTAGAGGACGGAGCGGCGCGGGCGGGCGAGGTCGGACATGAAGGCTCCTGAAGCGCTGGCGAGGGGTTGGAACGACCCCGGCGGGATATCGTCCGCGGAGCGGTTGCGCAAGAAGATGGCCCGGAGAGGGGATCGCGCGCAATTTTCGCGGCGTCGCGGCCGGGGACGGGCCCAGCGTTAACCTTGCTTTCGTCCTTTGCGCGCATCGTTGCGTCAAGGCCGTCGCCGGCATCGGCGGCCTCCCGTTCCCGGCGCCGCGACAGGCCGCGGCGCTTCGGGCGGGGGGCGCTTCCGGCGGCCGATCCGTCGACGCGAGCACCGGCGCCCGGCCGGATCGGTCGGCGGCTCGGGGGTCCGGGCCCCGGCGGCGCCCGGCGCCCAGCGCAAAGGTGATGCCATGGATCGCGACGCCGACCTCCGCCCCGCTCCCTCCCGCCTCCGACCCGGCGCGGCGCAGGCCCCCGCGGGCCCCGCGCCCGCGCACGGGGGCGGGCGGCGCCCTGCCCTCTCCCCGCGCGCCCTGTCCCGGCCCGGCCGGTCGCGCCTCGACCTGTCGCTGGCCGGCCTGGCGCTGGCGTGCCTCGGCGCGCTGGGCGCGGCGCTGCCGCCGCTCCCCGCCGCCGCCCAGGCCGCGACGCCCGCCCAGGGCGGCCCCACCTGCGGCGTGCGGGCGGAGGTCGTCTCGCGCCTGAAGGCCAAGTACGGGGAGACGCGCCGCGGCTACGGCCTGCAGCGCGGACAGTCGGTGGTCGAGGTCTACGCCTCGTCCGAGACCGGCTCCTGGACCATCATCATGTCGATGCCCAGCGGCCTCGCCTGCCTGGTGGCGGCCGGCGAGAACTGGGCCGTGCCCGAGATCGAGGCGACCGAGCCGGTGGGCGATCCCGCCTGACCGACGCCCGGGTGGAGCCGGCGCGGGCCGGCCGAGTCCGGCGAACGCCCCCCTCCCGCGCCGGGCTGCGGCGTCGACGACGCTAGGCCGGTGGCGAGGGCCGGTCGACCGCCCCGCCTCTCGGACCGACGCAACCGCGGCGCGGCCCTGCTGCGGGACGCCGATCGTCGGTCGGCGCCCGGCAGGTCCGGCGCCCCGGCCCCGACGGCGCGACGCAGCCAAGCCCGCCCGCAGGGCGCCTCCGTCCCCGGGAGTCCGGCGCGCAACGCGAAAGGGCGGCCCCGGGGCCGCCCTTTCCGGTCTCCGTATCGAGCTCGCCCTCAGGCGGCTTCGAAGATCGCCGCGACGCCCTGGCCGCCGCCCACACACATCGTCTCGAGGCCGTATTTCGCCCCCCGACGCTTCATCTCGTGCAGCAGCGTGGTCATGATCCGCACGCCCGTCGCGCCGATCGGGTGGCCCAGCGAGATGCCCGAGCCGTTCACGTTCAGGCGCGGGTCGTCGGCCGACATCCCCCACTCCTTCAGCACCGAGAGGACCTGGCAGGCGAAGGCCTCGTTCACCTCGATCAGGTCCATCTGGTCGAGCGTCAGGCCGTTGCGCTCCATCACCCGCTTGGTCGCCGGCGCCGGGCCGATGCCCATGTGCGAGGGCTCGCAGCCTGCGGCGGCCCAGCCGGTCAGGAAGGCGATCGGCTCCAGGCCCAGCTCCTCGAGCTTGTCCTCGGCGACCACCAGGCAGGCGGCGGCGGCGTCGTTCTGCTGGGAGGCGTTGCCCGCCGTCACCGTGCCGCCCTTCATGATCGCGCGCAGCTTGCCCAGGCTCTCGGCCGTGGCCTCGGGGCGGATGCCCTCGTCGCGGGTCACGCTCACCGGATCGCCCTTGCGCTGGGGCACGTCGACCTGGATGACCTCGCCGTCGAACTTGCCCTCGCGCCAGGCCGCGTCGGCCTTGGCGTGGGAGGCGGCGGCGAAGGCGTCGGCGTCCTCGCGCGCGATCTGGTAGTCGCGGGCCAGGTTCTCGGCCGTCTCGATCATGCCGGAGATCTTGCCGAAGCGATCCTCGGGCTGGGAGCGTTCGCGGCCGCGGTCGAGGCGGTCGTAGAACTGCGCGGTGCCCGCGCGTTTGCCCCAGCGCATGTCGGTCGAATAGTACTCGATCCGGCTCATGCTCTCGACGCCGCCCGCCAGAACGGCGTCGCAGGCGCCGGTCTGGACCATCATCGCGGCGGTGGCGATGGCCTGCAGGCCGCCGCCGCAGCGGCGGTCGAGCTGGAGGCCGGGGACCTCCACCGGCAGGCCGGCGGCGAGCGCGATCCAGCGGCCGGTGCAGGGGGTTTCGGAGTTGGCGTAGGACTGGGCGAAGACCACGTCGTCGATGCGCGCCGGGTCCACGCCCGACTGCGCGATGACGGCGCGGGCGGCGGCGCCGCCCAGGTCCTCGACCGGCAGGTCCTTGAAGGCGCCGCCGAAGCGGCCGATGGGGGTGCGCAAGGGCGCGACGATGGCGGCGCGACGGGTCACGGGCGTCTCTCCCACGGGTTTTGTCGACTCGGATGTCCTGCCGGGCGGCAGGCAAGCGGCGACACCCTACGCCCCCGCGCCGCCGGGCGCGAGGGGAGTTTGCGACGCCTCGGCGCCGCAGGGCGGAACGCGGGCGTCGCTTGAGGAGACGCAGCCGACCCTCCGGACTCGGGGACGCCGGCCTGTCGGCGGAGAGAAGGCGGGCCGCCCCTCCGCGGCGGCGCTCAGGCCCTGCCGGTCTTGCGCATCCGCCAGGCGGCCAGGCCCACGAAGCAGGCGACCAGCAGGATCATCAGGGTGGCGAGCGCGTTGATCTCGGGCGTCACGCCCAGCCGCACCTTCGAGAAGACCACCATCGGCAGGGTCGAGGCGCCGGGGCCGGAGACGAAGCTCGCGATCACCAGGTCGTCGAGCGAGAGGGTGAAGCTCAAGAGCCACCCCGCCACCAGGGCCGGGGTCAGCATCGGCAGGGTGACGTCGAAGAACACCCGCGGCTGCCGGGCGCCGAGGTCCATCGCCGCCTCCTCGACCGAGGTGTCGACGTCGGTCAGCCGCGCCTGCACGATCACCGCCACGAAGGCCATGCAGAAGGTGGCGTGGGCGATGACGATGGTGTCCACGCCCCGCTCCGCCGGCCAGCCCAGCAGCCCCTCCATCGAGATGAAGAGCAGCAGCAGCGACAGGCCGGTGACCACGTCGGGCATCACGATGGGCGCGGTGGCCATGCCCGACAGCAGCAGGCGGGGACGGAAGCGGCCGAAGCGGGACATGGCGTAGCCGATCAGGCAGCCGAAGATCGTGCCCAGCGTGGCCGAGAGCGCGGCGACCTTCAGGCTGACCCAGGCCGCCTGCAGGATCTGGTCGTTGCGCAGAAGCTCCCCGTACCACTGCGTCGACCAGCCCCCCCAGACGGAGGCGAGCTTCGAGGCGTTGAACGAGTAGACCACCATGATCGCCAGCGGCACGTAGAGCACCGCGAAGCCGAAGGCGGCGGCCAGCGGCAGCGCGAAGCGCGAGGCGCCGCGGCCGGACATGCGGGAGTCGCTCATCGGGTCGGTCCTCCGCGTCGCATCAGTCCTTCACCCCCAGGGCGTTGCGCGCGAACATGATCGGCACCACCAGGAAGGCCAGCATGGCGATGGCGACCGACGAGGCCAGCGGCCAGTCGCGGTTGTTGAAGAACTCGGTCCACAGCGTCTTGCCGATCATCAGCTGGTCGGGGCCGCCCAGCAGCGCGGGGATCACGTACTCGCCGACCGAGGGGATGAAGACCAGCAGGCTGCCCGCGATCACGCCGGGCATAGACAGCGGCAGGGTCACGTCGAGGAACGCCCGCCAGGGCCGGGCGCCGAGGTCGTGGGACGCCTCGAGCAGCGCGCCGTCGAGCTTCTCGAGCGTGGAGTAGAGCGGCAGGATCATCAGCGGCAGGTAGCCGGTGACCATGCCCACGTAGATCGCGAAGTCGGTCTGCAGCATCGTGACCGGGCCCAGCCCGATCAGGCCCAGCGCCGAGTTGATGAAGCCCGTGGGGCTCATCAGCCCGATCAGCGCGTACATGCGCAGCAGGAAGCTGGTCCAGAACGGCAGGATCACCAGCATCAGCAGCAGGCTGGAATAGCGCGAGCGGGCGATCAGCAGCGCCATCGGGTAGGCGATCAGCAGGCAGATCAGGGTCGAGGTGGCGGCCATCCAGATCGAGTTCAGGTAGGCCGAGACGTAGAGGTCGTCCTCGAGCAGGTAGAGGTAGTTGCCGATGTTGAGCGTCAGCGTCAGCAGCCCGTCCTGCCAGTCCCACAGCGAGGTGTAGGGGGGCCGGGCGATGGCGGGCTCGGACAGGCTGACGCGCAGGACCACCAGGAAGGGGACCAGGAAGAACAGCGTCAGCCAAAGGGTCGGGGCGGCGACGACCAGCGCGCGGCCGCGGCGCAGGATCCAGGTCATCGGCAACGCCTCCGGTCGGCGAGAGGGGAGGGCGCGGAGCGCATGCCGGCCCGCGGCGCAGGCGCCCTGCCCGCACATCGTCCGCGGCGGGCGCGACACAGCCAGGCCCGCCCGCAGGGCGCCTCCGGGCCCGGGAACGCCGCCGGGGCGACGGCACGGGCCGGCCGGGCGGCGGGCGGGGGCGCAGGCGCGGCGGGCGGGGTCATCGCGCGGGCCTCACGACAGCAGCGCCACGCCGGCGGCGGGCGGCCAGGAGATCCAGACCGTCTCCTCCCAGGTGGGCGCGGCGGCGTCGTGGCGGTCGCGGTTGGCGAGCGTCGCGCGCACCCGCTGGCCCGAGGGCAGGACCACGCGGTAGTGGCTGAGCCCGCCCATGTAGGCGATGTCCTCGACCACGCCCTGCGCCGCGCCGCCCACGGGCCCCTCGGGCGCTTCGCGGTGCAGGCGCAGCTTCTCGGGGCGCACGGCGACCCAGACGGTCTGGCCGAGCTGGCAGCTCATGCCGTGGTCGATGTAGATCTCGCCGCCCAGCGCGTCCGAGCCGACGCGCAGGTGGTCGGACTCGTCCTCGGTCACCCGCCCCTCGAAGATGTTCACCGAGCCCACGAAATCCGCGATGAAGCGGTTCTTGGGGAATTCGTAGAGGTCGCGCGGCGCGTCCACCTGCACCAGCCGGCCCTGGTCCATGACGCCGATGCGGGTGCCCAGCGTCATCGCCTCCTCCTGGTCGTGGGTGACCACGATGAAGGTGGTGCCCAGGCTCTCCTGGATGTCCATCAGCTCGAACTGGGTCTCCTCGCGCAGCTTCTTGTCGAGCGCGGAGAGGGGTTCGTCCAGCAGCAGCGCCTTGGGCTTCTTGGCGAGCGCGCGGGCCAGCGCCACGCGCTGGCGCTGGCCGCCCGAGAGCTGGTGGGGCTTGCGGTGACCGAGCTTGTCGAGCTTCACCAGTTCCAGCATCCGCTTCACCTGGGCCTCGATCTCGGCCTTGGGCATGCGGTCCTGCTTCAGGCCGTAGGCGATGTTCTTGGCCACGCTCATGTGCGGGAACAGGGCGTAGGACTGGAACATCATGTTGACCGGCCGCTCCCACGGGGGAACGGCGGTCATGTCCTGGCCGTCGATCTCGATGCGGCCGCTGTCGGGGGTCTCGAACCCCGCCAGCATCCGCAGGAGCGTCGACTTGCCCGAACCGGAGCCGCCGAGGAGGCAGAAGATCTCCCCCTCGGCGACGTCGAGGCTGACGTTGTCGACGGCGCGGAAGCCGTCGAAGGTCTTCACCAGGTCCACGATCCGGATGAAGGCGCGCTCCGACTTCGGAGCGCGCAGGTTCGACGGCGCGGCCACCCCCCCGATCCGCCTTACTTGCCGGTCTTGATCGAGGTCCAGGCCCGGTTCACCAGCCGGTCCGTCTTGGCGTCGTAGACCATCGCGGTCCACAGGTGCTGCTTGGCCTCGTCGGAGGGGAAGATGCCCGGGTCTTCCTTGATCTCGGCCTCGACCATGTCCATCGAGGCGGTGTTGGCGTTGGCGTACCAGACGTAGTTGGTGATGTCGGCGGTGATCTGGGCGTCCATCACGAAGTCGATGAACTTGTGGGCGTTCTCGGGATGGGGCGCGTCGGCGGGGATCGCCAGCGTGTCCATCCACATCAGCGCGCCTTCCTTGGGGATCACGTAGGCGATCTCGACGCCGTTGTCGGCCTCGGCCGCGCGGTCGCGGGCCTGGAAGATGTCGCCCGACCAGCCGACCGAGAGGCACACGTCGCCGTTCGCCAGGTCGTTGATGTACTGCGAGGAATGGAAGTAGCGCACGTGCGGCGCGATGGTCTTGAGCAGCGCCTCCGCCGCCTCGATGTCGTCCTTCTTGGTCGAGCGCGGATCGAGCCCGAGGTAGTTCATCGCCGCGGGGATCACCTCGGTCGGGGCGTCCAGCAGGGTGATGCCGCAATCGGCGAGCTTGGCGGCGTTGGCCTCGTCGAAGACCAGCGACCAGCTGTCGGTGGGGGCGTCGTCGCCCAGCCGCTCGGCGATCTTGGCGGTGTTGTAGCCGATGCCGGTGGTGCCCCACAGGTAGACGACCGCGTGGGCGTTGCCCTCGTCGAAGTTGGCCAGGCGCTCCATCAGCGCGGCGTCCATGTTCGCGAGGTTGGGCAGCAGGCTCTTGTCCAGCGGCTGGTAGACGCCGGCGGCGATCTGGCGGGCCAGGAAGTCGCCCGTCGGCACCACCACGTCGTAGCCCGAGGAGCCGGCCATCATCTTGGCCTCGAGCACCTCGTTGGAGTCGTAGACGTCGTAGGTGACCTTGATCCCGGTGGCCGCCTCGAACTTCTCGATCGTGTCCTCGGCGATGTAGTCGGACCAGTTGTAGATGTTCAGCACGGGCTCCTCGGCCGCGAAGGCGGCGCCGGCGACGTTGGCGGCGGCCGCGGCGGCGAGGAGGGAAAGGGCGGTCTTGGAGGTCATCGGATAGGCTCCCTGTCGGCGGCGCCTGCGCAGCGTGCAGGCCCTGTCGTGAGTCGACCTTATGTGCGGCTTCGCAGGCGCGAAAGGGGGATTCTGAACGCGCCCGTCACGGCGCCCCGGCCGCCCTTGCCGGGCCCGCGCCGCGGCCCGCCGCAGGGCCGGGCGGATCGGGAAAGCGGGCGGGCGCAGGCGGGCCGGTCAGTAGCCCTCGAACCCCTCCACCGCCCACAGGACGTAGGTCACCGAGCGGTCGGAATGGGTGGCGAAGGCGCCCTCCCCCACCGGCAGGGCCCAGGCGAAACGGGCGGCGATCTCCTCGCCCTGCTCGGCGCTCTCGACGGCCAGCAGCATCAGCCGGTCGTCGCCGGGCTCGAGCCGGGAGCGGAACTCGAAGTGGTTCGAGGGGGTTCCGTCGGGGTCCCAGACCGCCACGTCCTTGAAGTCCATGCCGCCCTCGAACAGGCATTCCGACAGGCGCCGGCGGTCGTTCGAGAGCAGGACCTGCGCGCCCTCCCCCTCCATCGCGCTCAGCGCCGCCTCGCAGAACGGGCCGCCGTTGCGCATCTTCTTGAACGGGTCGGCGAAGCGCGGCAGGTCGCGGCCCCAGAGGTCGTAGACCCCGCCCAGCGCGAAGACGACGACCACCGCCGCGATCCCCACGCCCGCCTGGACCTTGCCCGCAAGCTCCCCCCAGGGCCGGGCCAGCAGCCAGCGCGCGGCGAGGATCGAGCCGCCCACATAGGCCGGCGCCGCCCAGTTGGCGTTGGCCTGGCTGAGGAAGGCCTGCACGCACATCGCCGCCAGCAGGGGCGCGGCCGACCAGGCCAGCAGCCGCTCGCGCCAGTCGCCGCGGCGGGCGGGGTCGAGGGGCAGCGTGACCAGCGCCGCCAGCACGGCGAGGAAGGCCACCGGGCCGATCACCCCGAACTGCGCGCCCAGGAACTCCGCCAGCTTCTCGGGATGCACCAGGCCCCCGCGCCCGACCTCCGCGTTCTCGCCCAGGTGGGTGATGGTGACGAAGCCGTGCGCCGCGTTCCAGGCGAGGTTGGGCGAGAGGACCAGCAGCGCCACGCCGGCCGCCAGTCCCGCGCCGCGCCTGCGCGAGGGCGCGAGGGGCGCCTCGCGGGAAAAGAGGACATAGCCGATCAGCCCCAGCGGCAGGGCGATGGCGGTGTACTTCGCCAGCATCCCCAGGCCCACGCCCAGGCCCACCAGCGCCCACCAGCCCCAGGGCTCGGGCATCTTCGGCCCGGGCTCGACTTCCATCGCGCGCACCAGCGCATAGAGCGCCAGCGCCCAGCCCGCCATCATCACCGGATCGGTGGTCATCAGCCCGGCGGAGATCGAGACGCCGGGCGCCGCGGAATAGAGCAGCGCCGCCCAGAACCCGGTGCGCGCGTCGAACAGGCGCCGGGCGGTCAGGAACACGCCCGCGCCGACCGCGAGATGCGCGAGCGGCGCGAAGAAGCGCAGGGCGAAGGCGGTGTCGCCCAGCACGCTCGTCGAGGCCAGGATCAGCCAGCCCACCAGCGGCGGCTTGGAGTAGTGGCCGAAGGCCATCTCCCGCCCGTAGGCCCAGTACTGCGCCTCGTCGAAATGCACCGGGATCAGCCCCAGCGCGTTCAGCGCCAGCCGCAGCAGCGCGAGCCCCAGCAGCAGCGCCCAGGCGCGCTTCGACCACAGCAGCCGCTCGGCCGCCGCCGCCGCGCCCGCGCCGCCGCCGCGACGCCCGCCGCCCTTGCCGCCGCCTTTCGGAGCGCCCCCGCCCCCGGCCGCGGCCGGTTTGCGCGGCGCGGCCTGCCGCGCCCGCGAGGGGGTCCTGCTGCTCTGCGCGCTCATGCTCGCTCCGGGATCGTGCGCCTCGCCTCCGGCGCGCCCCGGTTCTGCCAGCGCCCGCCCTCGCGCGCAACAGCCCCCCGGGCCGCGCCCCTGGCTCGCCCCAGGCGCCTGCCCGCCCCCGGCCTCGCCGCGAGCGCCTGTTCTTCGGAGCCGTCCGTCGCTGATGCCGTGAAGAGCGACTCGCCCGCCGGGGTCAGGGATCGCGAAGCGACCCCGCGCAAGCGGGGCTTGTCCTTGACCCCGGCGGGCGAGTCGCTCAGGCATCAACAGCGACGGACGGCAGCGAAGGACAGGCGCGGGCCTGTTCTTTGGTGGGTTCCCGAAGCGCCCTCCCCGCCCGCCTCCCGCGCCGTCCCGCCCGGCGCGCGGCAACTGCGCCTCCAGGCCCAAGCCCGCCCGCAGGGCGCCTGTAGACCGCTCCCCGCAAGAGCTCCCCCGAAAAGCGAAGCGGCGCGCCCCGGGCCGGGGCGCGCCGCCTTTGCGTGCGAGGGGGTCAGCCCCCGATCACACCTTCTCCTGCGTGTACTGGCGCAGCTCGCGGCGCGCGACCTGGCGGCGGTGCACCGCGTCGGGGCCGTCGGCCTGGCGCAGGGTGCGCACGTGGGTCCACATGTGGGCCAGCGGGAAGTCCTGGCTCAGGCCGCCCGCGCCATGCATCTGCATCGCTTCGTCGATCACCTCCAGCGCCATGCGCGGCGCCGCGGTCTTGATCATCGAGATCCACGGCCCCGCCTGGCGCGGGTCGCCCTGGTCCATCATCCAGGCCGCCTTCAGGCACAGCAGGCGAGCCTGCTCGATCTTGATCCGGCACTCGGCGATGATGTCGTAGTTGGCCCCCAGCTTGTAGAGCGGCTGGCCGAAGGCCTCGCGCTCGAGCGAGCGCTTGATCATCAGCTCCAGCGCCCGCTCGGCCTGGCCGATGGCGCGCATGCAGTGGTGGATGCGGCCCGGCCCGAGGCGGCCCTGGGAGATCTCGAAGCCCCGGCCCTCGCCCAGCAGCAGGTTCTCCGCCGGCACGCGCACGTTCTCGAAGCGCAGGTGCAGGTGGCCGTGGGGCGCGTCGGGATTGCCGAAGACCTGCATGGCCCGCAGCTTGGTGATGCCCGGCGTCTTGGGATCCACCAGGATCTGGGAATGCTGCTGGTGCTTGGGACGGTCGTCGGAGGGCGTGTGCACCATGACGATGTAGAGCTCGCAGCGCGGGTCGCCGGCGCCCGAGATCCACCACTTCTCGCCGTTCAGCACGTAGTGGTCGCCGTCGCGCACGCAGCTCAGGCGGATGTTGGTGGCGTCCGAGGAGGCCGTCTGCGGCTCGGTCATCACGTAGGCCGAGCGGATCTTGCCCTCGAGCAGCTTGCCCAGCCACTTGTCCTTGTGGGCCTGCGAGCCGTAGCGCTCCAGCACCTCCATGTTGCCGGTGTCGGGGGCGGAGCAGTTGAAGGTCTCGGCCCCCAGCGGCGCCTTGCCCATCTCCTCGGCCAGATAGGCGTATTCGACGGTCGACAGGCCGTAGCCCCGGTCCGAATCCGTCAGCCAGAAGTTCCAGAGCCCGCGCTCCTTCGCCTTGGCCTTCAGCCCGTCGATGATCTCGAGCATCTCGGGCGTGTAGGTCCAGGGGTCCGGCGCCTTGGCGTGGGCCTCCTCGAAGGCGGCCGAGGCGGGGATGATCTCGTCGCGGACCATCGTCGCCACCGCCTCGTGCAGGGGCTTGAGGCGCTCGGTCATGCCCAGGGACATGGTCTCGAGCTCGGGTTTGATGACCTCGGGTCGTGCGTTCATGGGGTCCTCCCTTCAGCGTCGCCGGCCCGGCTCTAGCGGGCTTCCAGTCCGCCCAGGGCGAAGGCGACGATTTCGTCGATGATGCGGGCCAGGTGCGCCTCGGTCTCGCCGTCGCGGGGGCGATACCAGTAGACGGCACCGTTCAGGGCCGGCAGCAGGGTGCGCACGGTGGTGGCCGCGTCGCAGCGTCGGAACGCGCCCGTCTCCATCCCGTCGTCGAGGACGCGCAGGAACAGGCGCTCGTGGTCGTGGCGCAGGCGGATCAGGTCGGCCATGGCGGCGCGCTGCTCGGGCGCCGCGCTCTCGCGCAGGAACATCTCCACGCCCTGCAGGGCGCAGCGGTGCCAGGGCTGGTCCTTGAGGATCGAGCGGACGTGCACGCGCATCATCCGCTCCATCCGCTCGCGCGGGGTCCCGCCCTCGGCCTCGGCCTCGGCGACCTGGGCGCCGATGCGCTCCAGGCTGCGGCGCACGACGTCGGTGAAGAGGTCCAGCTTCGAGCGGTAGTAGTGGTAGACCCGCCCCTTGGTGGCGCCCATGCCGCGGGCCACGTCGTCGATCGAAGTGGCGGCGAAGCCCCGCTCCATGAAGGCGACGGCGGCGGCGGCGAGCACCTCCTCCAGCGCCTGGGCGCGGGCGGCCTCGGCGGCGGCGAGCGGGTCGGCGGCGGATTCCGCGGGCGCGGCGACGGCCGCGTCCCGGGCCTGCGCGGCGGCGGCCGCGACCACCTCCACGGCGGCGTCGGCGGACGGCTCTGCGGGGGCCTCGCCGGGCCTTTGCTGCGGGGTTGCGCTCATCATCGGGAGCCTACATACTGCCGAGTATGTCGTCAACGCCGGCGATCGAGATCCGCTCCGGCGCCCTGATCGGGGACGGCCGGAGCCGGGCGCGAGACCCGGCCAACAGAATGCATGGGGAGGACGCGTTGAGCTATCTCGACGACCTGTTCGGCGTGCGCGGCAAGACCGCGCTGGTCACCGGCGGCGCCACCGGCATCGGGCGCATGATCGCCGAGGGCCTGGCCCAGGGCGGCGCGCGGGTGCTGATCGCCTCGCGCAAGGGCGCCGAGTGCGAGGCCACGGCGGCCGAGATCAACGCCCTGATCAAGGAAAGCGGCGGGACCGGCTCGGTCGAGGGCTTCTCGGGCGACGTGGGCTCCGAGGGCGGCTGCGAGCTTCTGGCCCAGGAAGTGGCGAAGCGCACCGACAAGCTGCACATCCTCTTCAACAACGCGGGCGTCGCCTGGGCCTCGAAGGGCATCGACGACTTCCCCTACGCGGCCTGGGACAAGGTGTTCCGGGTCAACGTCGCGGGCGCCTACGAGCTGACCCGCCAGCTGCTGCCGCTGCTGGAGAAGGCCGCGACCGACGCCGATCCCGCGCGGGTGATCTCGCTGGGCTCGGTGATGGGCCACTGGCCGATCGGGGACGGGAGCTATTCCTACTCCGCCTCCAAGGCCGCGGTGCACCAGCTGACCAAGATCCTGGCGAAGGAATGCGCGGCGCGCCGCGTGACCTTCAACGCCTTCGCCCCCGGCCCCTTCCCCTCGCGCATGACCGCCTTCGCGACCGGCACCGAGGAGAAGCAGGAGGCCGTGGGCCAGGACATCCCGCTCGGGCGGGTGGGCCACCCCGAGGACATCGCCGGGGCGGCGCTTTATCTGTGCTCCCGCGCGGGCGCCTACGTGACGGGCTGCATCCTGCCGCTGGACGGGGGCATCGGCGTGATGACGGGCGGAGACCTGTGGGAGAAGGGGAGAGACTGAGATGCTGACCGAAAACGGGGTCGAGGACTACGACCCGCTCACCCGCGACGTGCCGACCTGGTCGGTGGCGGACTTCAAGTCGAAGCTCGGCGAGGAGATCGGCGTGACCGCGTGGTTCCACATCACGCAGGAGGCGGTGGACGCCTTCGCGGTGGCCACCGACGACCGCAACTTCATCCACGTCAACCCGCCCCGCGCCAAGGAGGCCGGCCTGCCCGGCACCATCGCGCACGGGTTCTTCACCCTCTCGCTGCTGGCCTGCTTCGCCTACCAGGTGTCGCCGAAGGTCAAGGGCGCGGTGATGGGCTTCAACTACGGCCTGGACAAGGTGCGCTTCATCAACCAGGTCTCCGTCGGGTCCCGCGTGCGCGGCCGCTACAAGCTGGCCGACGCGCAGGAGAAGGACGGCGCCCTGGTCACCGCCTACGACGTGGTGGTCGAGATCGAGGGCCAGGAAGTGGCCTCGGGCGGCAAGCCCGCGCTGGTCGCCACCTCCCGCGGGTACGCGAAGCTCGGAGACGATGCATGAGCCGCGAAGCCAACGCCGCCGCCCAGCTCGACGAGGCCGCGCTGGGCGCCTATCTCGAAAAGCATGTCGAGGGCTTCAAGGGCCTGAAGGAGGCCAAGAAGTTCTCCGGCGGCCAGTCGAACCCGACCTACCTGCTGACCGCGGAGTCCGGCCGCTACGTGATGCGCGCCAAGCCGCCGGGGGAGCTGCTGAAGTCGGCCCACCAGGTGGACCGCGAGTACAAGGTGATGAAGGCGCTCGGCCCGACCCCGGTGCCGGTGCCGAAGATGTTCCACCTCGCGCCCGACGGGGACGAAAGCCCGATCGGGCGGATGTTCTACGTGATGGAGTATCTCGAGGGCCGCGTCCTGTGGGACCCGCGCCTGCCCGACCTCGACCCCGAGCAGCGTTTTCTCACCTATGACGCGCTGAACGAGGCGATGGCCGCGCTGCACGACGTGGACGTGAACGCCGTGGGCCTTGCCGACTTCGGCCGCCCCGGCAGCTACTACGAGCGTCAGTTCGGCCGCTGGTCGAAGAACTACCGCGCCTCCGAGACCGAGCATCACCCGGACATGGAAGCCCTGATCAAGTGGCTGACCGAGAACATGCCCGCGGACGACGGCGTGGTCTGCCTGGTGCACGGGGACTACCGGCTCGACAACGCCATGTTCCATCCGACCGAGCCGAAGCTGCTGGCGGTGCTGGACTGGGAGCTGTCGACGCTGGGCCACCCGTTCGCGGATCTCGGCTACCAGTGCGCCTACTGGCGGCTGCCCTACTCCGAGCGCGTGCGCGGCATCGGCAACCTCGAGCGCAGCCGCGCCACCGGCCTGCCGGTCGAGGAGGAATATGTCGAGGCCTACTGCCGGCGCCGCGGCCTGACGGGGATCCCGAACTGGGAGTTCTACGTGGCCTTCTCGCTGTTCCGCTACGCGGCGATCATCCAGGGCGTCTACAAGCGGGGCCTGGACGGCAACGCCTCGGACCCCGAGACGGCGCTGAAGTCCGGCAAGAACGTCCCCATCGTGGCGCGCGTCGCCATCGAGGGGCTCGAGAAGGCGGGCGTCTGAATGGCGGGCCGGTTCGAAGGGCTGACGGTCCTGATCACCGGGGCCACGGGCGGCTTCGGATCGGTCTCGGCGCGCATGTTCGCGGCGGAGGGGGCCCGGCTGGTCCTCTCCGACCATCCCTCGACGCCGCTCGATGCGGTGGCGGCGGGGATCGAGGGCGAGGTCGCCACGCTGGCCGGCGACGTGACCGAGGACGACCTCCACGAGCGGCTGGTGGCGCTGGCGAAGGACCGCTTCGGCGGCCTCGACGTGGCGGTGAACAACGCCGGCCTCTCCCACCCCCGCGCCCGGCTCGAGGAGGTCGAGGCCGCGCGCGCCCGGCTGGTCTTCGAGGTGGACCTGTGGGCGGTGTGGAAGGCGATGGCCGCGCAGATCCCCGCGATGGACACGCGCCAGGGCGGGCGCGGCGGCGCGATCGTCAACATCGCCTCGCTGGCCGGCATCGCCGGCGCCCCGATGATCTCGGTCTACGCCGCGGCCAAGCACGGCGTGGTGGGCCTGACCAGGTCGGCCGCCGCCGAGAACGCGCGGCGCGGCATCCGCATCAACGCCATCTGCCCGGCCTTCGCCAAGACCCCGATCGTGATGGAGGGGGCGGTGAAGGCGATGATGGACAAGGGCTCGACCCAGGCCGAGGCCGAGGCCTTCGTCTCCCGCGGCGTCCCCATGCGCCGCCTGGGCACGCCCGAGGAGGTCTGCCAGGCGATCCTCTGGGCCGCCGACCCCGCCAACGGCTTCATGACCGGCCAGACCATCGCCATCGACGGCGGCGTCACCGCCGTCTGAGGCGCGCGCGACGCCCGCCCCGGGCGCCCGCCCGCCCCGGGCCCCGCCGGGAGCGCCTGTTCTTCGGAGCCGTCTCTCGCTGATGCCGTGAAGAGCGACTCGCCCGCCGGGGTCAGGGATCGCGAAGCGACCCCGCGCAAGCGGGGCTTGTCCTTGACCCCGGCGGGCGAGTCGCTCAGGCATCTTCAGCGAGAGACGGCTCCGAAGGACAGGCGCGGGCGCTTTGTTCTTTGGTGAGTCAGGAGCGCCCCCGACGCCCGCCCCCTGCCCGCCAGTCCTCTCACGAGCGCTCCCCCCGCCCCAGCCCCAAGCCCGCCCGCAGGGCGCCTCCGTCCCCGGGAGCCCGCCCCGCCCCTGCTCGGGAGCCGCGCGTCGACCCTCGCGCCCCTCGCTCGCCTCCCGCCCGCGCGGCGCGGCGGAGGGCCGCGCCCGTGGCGGACCGCTGGACAGGCGTCGCCCGGCCGGCGTAGCGCGGAGGGGCAAGGAGCCCGCCGCCATGTCCCAGTCTTCCGCCCCCCTTCCCGCCTCCTCCGACGTGGTCGTCGTGGGCGGCGGCGTCGTCGGCGCCTCCATCGCCTGCTGGCTGAAGGCGTTCCTGGGGTTCGAGGGCTCGGTCACGGTGATCGAGCGGGACCCGAGCTACGCCCGCGCCTCGACCGCGCTGTCGGCCTCGGGCCTGCGCCAGCAGTTCTCGACCCCCGTCTCGATCGCCCTCTCGCGCTACGGGGCCGAGGTGCTGCGCGCGGCGCCCGATCTCTTCGCCGTCGACGGCCCGGGCCCCGACCTGAACTTCCGCGAGGACGGCTACCTGATGCTGGCCGCCACGCCCTCGCAGGAGGCGGCGGTGCGGGCGAACCACGCGGTGCAGGCGGCCGCGGGGGCGGACGTGGCGCTGCTGACGCCCGAGGAGATCGCCGCGCGCTGGCCGCATCTGCGCACCGACGACCTGCGGCTGGGCGCCTTCGGGACGCGGGGCGAGGGCTGGTTCGACAACATGGGCCTGCTGACCGCCGTCTCGCGCCTGGCGAGGGCGCAGGGTGCACGTTTCGTGACCGACGAGGCGGCGGGCTTCGAGATGCAGGGCGACCGGGTGACGGGCGTACGGCTCGCCTCGGGCGCGCGCATCGGCTGCGGGGCGGCGGTGCTGGCGGCGGGGCCGCGCTCGGGCGCCGCGGCGCGCTGGGCGGGGATCGAGCTGCCGGTGGGCCCGCGCAAGCGCACGATCTTCGTCTTCGACTGCGCGACGCCCCCCGACCCCGCCACCCGCCCGCCGCTGATGATCGACCCCACGGGCGTGTTCTGCCGCCCGGAGGGGCGGTATTTCCTCGCCGGCGCCCCGCCGGTGGAGGACCCCGAGGTCGCGCTCGACGATTTCGACCCGCGCCACGAGGAGTTCGAGGAGATCGTCTGGCCGGCGCTGGCCGAGCGTTCGGAAGCCTTCGAGGCGATCCGCCTGCAGCGCTTCTGGGCGGGCCATTACGAGTGGAACGCCTTCGACCGCAACGGCGTGGTCGGGCCGCACCCGGACGTCGCCAACCTGGTCTTCGCCACCGGCTTCTCGGGTCACGGGCTGCAGCACGCGGCCGGGGTGGCGCGGGGGGTGGGCGAGTGGCTGATCCACGGCGAATACCGCAGCCTCGACCTCTCGCCCCTCGGCTGGGCGCGGCTGCTGGAGAACCGGCCGCTGATCGAGACCGAGATCATCTGAGCGGCGGACGGGGCGGGCGGCTTTCCGACCTCGCCCCCCTGACTGCGCCCCCGCGCGCCGCGGGCGTGTCCCGGGCTCGACCCGGGACCTCCTGCGCGGCGCCCGCCGCCGAGGCCCCGGGTCAGGCCCGGGGCGCCCTTCCCCTCCGGTTCGTCCGTCCTAAGCATCGACCGGGGGCCACGCGGGCTCGGTCCATGAAGAAAGGCCCCGGAGCGTCTCCGGGGCCCTCGCAGTTCTCGACACGCGGGCGGCCGGACCCCCTGGCCGACCGTCCCCGGCGTCCAGCCTCAGGCGCGGTCGGCCTGCAGGATCGTGGCGTAGTTCGCCACCGCCGCGCCGCCCATGTTGAACAGCAGCCCGTGCTCGGCGCCCTCGGCCTGCATGCCGCCGGCCTGGTTGGTCAGCTGGCGGAAGCCCAGCGCGTGCATCGAGACGCCCGTGGCCCCCACCGGGTGCCCCTTGGCCTTCAGGCCGCCCGAGAGGTTCACCGGGGTCTTGCCGCCCTTCAGCACCGTGCCCTCGGCGATCGCCTGGCCGCCCTTGCCGACGGGGGCGAGGCCCATGGCCTCGTAGACCAGCAGCTCGGCGATGGTGAAGCAGTCGTGGACCTCGGCGAAGTCGATGTCGGCGACCGTCAGGCCCGCGGCCGCGTAGGCCTGGGCGATGGCGCGGGCCGGCCCCTCGAAGGCCACGAAATCGCGGCGCGACATCGGCAGGTAGTCGGAGACATGCTCGGCGGCGACGATCTTCACCCGCTTCTTCGCGTCGCCCGCGACGTCGGCGGCCTGAAGGACGATGGCGGCGGCGCCGTCGGTGACCAGCGAGCAGTCGGTCAGCCGCAGCGGCGGCGCGATCAGCGGGTTCTTGTCGCCGACCTCGTTGCAGGCCTCGAAGCTCATCGGGCGCTGCATCTGGGCGAGCGGGTTGTCCATCGCGTTGGAATGGTTCTTGGAGGCGATGCGCGCCATGTCGGCCAGCGGATCCCCGTGACGCTCGGCATAGGCGCGCGCGGCGAGGCCGAAGACCTGCGGGAAGCTCAGCGCCGCCTCGGCGGCGTCGTTCTGGTAGCCGGCGCCGGCCAGCGCCTCGGTCACGTCCGGCGTGGAGCGGTGGGTCATCTTCTCGGCCCCCACCACCAGCACCGTCTTCGCCTTGCCGGCGAGGATCGCGTTGATCCCGGCGTGGATCGCGGCCGCGCCCGAGGCGCAGGCGTTCTCGCAGCGCGCGGCGGGGGTGAAGCGGAAGTCGGGATGCGCCTGGTGGATCAGGGAGGAGGCGAAGCCGTCCTTCACCAGGCCCGAGTTGAAGTGGCCCAGGAACACCGCGTCGATCTCGGAGGGGGCGGTCTGCGCCTCCTCCATCGCCTCGCGGGCGCTCTCGACGATGATGTCCTCGAGGCTGTCGGCGAGGCGGCCGAACTTGGTGTGGCCGGCGCCGGTGATGTAGATGTCCTGGCTCATGGTCTCTCCCTTCCCGCGGGTCGTAGGGCCTGCGTGCATATGCACCCTCCTGGCGGGTTGCTTCCATCCGTAGGACTACGTAGGTCCCTGCGTATCGAAGCGCGCGGCGGGGAGGCGAGGACATGGCAAGACGCAAGGCCCCGCCCGAGCCGCAGCCGGACCTGTTCGTCGAAGCCGGGCTGACGCCGGCCCCCGCCGCGGCGCCGGCGCGCAAGCCCGCCTCCGCCACGGCGGCGCTGCTGGATCCGGCGGCGACGGACGACGCCTCGCTCTCGGCGCTCGCCTTCGTCGAGGCGCCGGTGGCGCTGCTGGTGCTGGCGAACCGCCGGATATTGCAGGCGAACCCGGCGGCGGCGGCGCTGTTCGGCTGGCCGCGCCACCTGATGCAGGGGCAGTCGGTGCGGATGCTCTATCCCTCGGCCTTCGAGTTCCGGACGGTCGGCGAGCGCTGGCTGCGCCTGATGCGCGACCGGCCGGTGCACGAGGACGAGCGGGTGATGCAGGCCCGCGGCGGCCGGATGTTCTGGGCCCGCGCCCGCGGCCGCACGCTGACGCCGGATCGCCCGTTCGAGCTGATGGTGTGGACCTTCGAGAAGCTCGAGGGCCCCGAGACCCCGACCGAGACCGCGCTGACCCCGCGCGAGCGCGAGATCGCGCTGCACGTGGTCGAGGGGCGCACCGCCAAGCAGATCGCGCGGCTGCTCGACATCTCCCACCGCACGGTCGAGGTGCACCGGGCCGCGGTGATGCGCAAGCTGGGCGCGCGCAACGTGGCCGAGCTCGTCTCCCGGATCGTGGAGACGCGCTGAGCAGGCCCCTTCAGCGCAGCTTCGAGGAGATCACGCCGGTGTTGATGCCGCCCATGCGCAGCTCTCCGAACAGGCGCTGGTATTCCATCTTCGGGCAGAGGTTCTGCACCACCTCGACGCCGCGCTCGCGGGCGCGGGCGGCGGCGGCCTCGTTCACCACGCCGATCTGCAGCCAGATCACCTTCAGGCCGCGGTCCAGCAGATGCTCCAGCGCCTCGTCCACCACCTCGCCCGCCTGGTCGGAGCGGCGGAACACGTCGACCATGTCGATCGGCCCCAGCTCCGGCGGGATGTCGGCGAGCGAGGCGCGAACCTCCTGCCCCCACAGCCGCTGGCCGGCGGCGACCGGGTTCACCGGGATCACCTTGTAGCCTTTCAGCGACAGATAGCGCCCCACGTAGTTCGAGGGCCGCACCGGGTTGGTCGACACCCCCACCATCGCCACCGTCCGCACCTGGCGCAGGATGCGGCGCAGCCCCTCGGGGCCGGGGTTGGAGCGGGGATCGAAGGCGGCTTGAGTCTCGGTCATGGGCTCAATCTAGGCGCCGGGACCCGCGCAGGGAAGCGTCGTCGCGGAGGCGTCCTGTCCGCGGAGCGGCGGGGCAAGAAAAAAGCGCCCGCACGAGGCGGGCGCTGAAGTCGGAACGAGGGACAGTGAGTGGATGACGGGGGCGGACCCACCGTCATCGCCTCATGACAAGTATATGGAGTCGCACCCTCGCCAAGGAAACCCCCTCGCGAAAGTTTGCGGAATGTTTCAGGCCGCAGTCGCCTCGCGGCCACGCCCCGTTTCGGGGCGCCGGCGCGGGCCTGGGCCCCTCCCCGGCTCAGGCCGCGCCCCGGTTCAGGCCCCGCCCCGCGGCCGCGTCGCGGCGTAGAGCGACACCGCCGCGGCGTTGGAGACGTTGAGCGAGGCGAAGTCCGCCGCCGAGGGGATGCGCACCAGCGCGTCGCAGGTCTCGCGCGTCTTGGGGCGCAGGCCCGGCCCCTCCGCCCCCAGCGCCAGCGCCACCGGCCCGGGTCGGGCGTCGAGCGCCTCGTCCAGCGTCGCCTCCCCCTCCCCGTCGAGGCCCAGCAGCGAATAGCCGAGCTCGCGCAGCGTCTCCATCGCGGCCGAGAGGTTCTTCACCCGCAGGTAGGGCTGGCGCTCCAGCGCGCCGGAGGCGGTCTTGGCGAGCGCCCCGGTCTCGGGCGCGGCATGGCGGGCGGGGGCGACCACGGCGCGGGCCCCGAACACCTCGGCCGAGCGCAGCACCGCGCCGACGTTGTGGGGATCGGTCACCCGGTCGAGCAGCACCACCACGTCGCGCCCTGTGCGCGGCGCGCAGACCTCCTCGAGCGAGCCCCAGTCGAGGGGCAGCACCTCCAGCGCCGCGCCCTGGTGGACGGACTGCGGGTCGAGCGGCGCGTGGAAGCGGCGCGGGTCAGCGGATTCGGGCTCGAGCCCCGCCGCCTCGATCACGTCCTCGCCCAGGCGCACGGCGGCGTTGGGGGTGAGAATCAGCCGCGTCTTGCGCCGCGCAGGGTTGGCGAGCGCGTCGCGCACCGCGTGCAGCCCGAAGAGCCAAAGCGCCCCGTCCCCGCCCGGCCCCTGCCGCCAGGGCGCGGGCCGCGGCCCGCCCGCGGGCCC
This sequence comes from Albimonas marina, assembly GCF_029223255.1. GTDB lineage: Bacteria > Pseudomonadota > Alphaproteobacteria > Rhodobacterales > Rhodobacteraceae > Albimonas. The sequence goes on along the minus strand of NZ_JARHUC010000014.1, from coordinate 2,005 downwards.
GGCGCGCGTCGCGCCCTTGTAGCCGCCCGTCCCCGCCGGCTTCGCGCCCGGCTTGCCATAGGCCTTGCCGCCCGGCTTGCCGTAGGTCTTGCCGCGGCCTTCGCCGCCGACGGCCCCTCCGCCCGAGCGTCCGCCGCGCCCCGCGCGCGAGGACGCGCCGGCCCCGCGCGCACCCTCATCTTCATTTTCGGACATGACGTGGCTCCTTCGGGCTGGAAAAGGCGCGGGGACCGCTTGACCTCCCGCCCGGGGCCCCTTACACCCCCTCGCGCGCCCTGTGGAGGGGTGGCAGAGCGGTCAAATGCAACGGACTGTAAATCCGTCGGGGAAACCCTACGCTGGTTCGAATCCAGCCCCCTCCACCACGCAGCCCTTCTCAAAACCGCCGACGCTGCGCTGCCCCGGAAGTCTTTTACTTTTCCGCAGGTTAGCCGCGCGTCGCGCCGCCAGGACCTCACGAGAGCACCGGAATCGGAGCGAAAACGCCCCTCGGCGGGGCGTTTGCTCTGCGGCCAGGTTTCGGGTGAGGTCTTGAGGCAGGCCCCAGACGAAGCGCGGGTCAGTTCGGCCGTGGCTCGAAGCCCAGAACGCGGCGCTGCTCGGTCCAATCGAGCGGCAGGTCGGGCAGCCGGCGCAGCGCCCCGGCGGTCAGATCGTCCGGCTGCCCGCCGTCCAGGATCGCCTGCGCGATGTCCGGCGCCAGGAAGGCCAGCGGCAGGATGCGGCTGACCGATCCCTTCCGACCGCCCTCGCGACGCTCTATCTCGCCGACCGATGCGGCGGCGCCCGCGAGCAGTTCGCCCGCCCATCGCCGCGCATCGGCGACCATCGCGATCAGCTCCGCATCCGGCTTCCGCTCGCGTCGGCCGAGCCCGATCACGATGGGCTTCGCCCGGCCGGCCTGGCGAGTGCGGAGGGGCGCCTCGATGCGAATCGTTTCGCTTGGCGCATCACGATCGGCCCTATCGACGAGGGCCGTCAGCCTGATCGTGATCGTCAGCGCGTCGCGACCCAATTCGATCCGTTCGACCAGGTCGACAAGCGGCGCGATGCGATCGTCTGCTTCGGCGACGAGGGCAGCGGCGCGCTTCAGCGCGTCCACGATGCCTGTCGGCGGCACGCCAGCCTGATGCAGATCCGCGGCAAACCGATCCGCATCACCGAGATGGAGCTTCAGCGTGTGCGCGACGAAGCCCTCCAGTTCCCCGGCCGGCATCCGCATCGCCGGCGCGTTGCCATCCGGCCGGGAGGCGTAGTACCAGTACCGCTTGCGCACGACGCCCTGCCCTGCCTTCACCGACCGCGACGCATGCGTCGGCTTCATCGGGCGGCCCCGCGCATCGAACAGCAGACCGTCGAGCGGCCGCGCCGATGAGCGAGACGAGCCGGATCGCTTTCCACCGCCGTTGTCGTCCAGCGCCCGCTGCACCGCGTCCCATGTCTCGCGATCCAGAATCGGGTCGTGCATCCCCGGATGCCGCTCGCCCTTGTGCCGCGTCTCGCCGACATAGACCGGGTTGCGCAGGAGCTCGTAGAGCGCCCCCCGCGAGATCGGCTTGGCGCCCGAGCCGTTCGCCCGCCGCTTGCTGAAAATGCCGCCGGCATCCAGGTCCGCCTTCAGCGCTCGGACGCAGCCGAGATCGAGATATCGGCGGAAGATCCTCCGCACCGTCTCCGCCTCGATCTCGTTGGCCACCAGCGCCCGATCCTGAACGTCATAGCCCAGCGGCGGCAGCCCGCCCATCCACATGCCCTTGCGCTTCGAGGCCGCGATCTTGTCCCGGATCCGTTCCGCCGTGACCTCCCGCTCGAACTGCGCGAAGGACAGCAGCACGTTCAGCGTCAGCCGCCCCATCGAGCTGGTGGTGTTGAAGGCCTGCGTCTGAACCGCTCCGGGTCTGCCGGAGGCTCCCACTCCTGAGTAGGATGGAGCCCCATGAGCAAGACGACGAACAAGTTCTCCCCTGAGGTCCGCGATCGCGCGGTTCGCTTGGTGCTGGACAGC
>NZ_JARHUC010000013.1 GCF_029223255.1 Albimonas marina | reverse complement strand
GCTGTCCAGCACCAAGCGAACCGCGCGATCGCGGACCTCAGGGGAGAACTTGTTCGTCGTCTTGCTCATGGGGCTCCATCCTACTCAGGAGTGGGAGCCTCCGGCAGACCCGGAGCGGTTCACTGATCTGGTTCGGCATCGTCGTCGTGCTGGTGGTGGAACTGGGCCTGATCACGCCGCCCGTCGGCATGAACGTCTTCGTGGTGAAGGCCAACGCGCCGAACACCGCGCTGTCCACGATCTTCCTGGGCGTCCTGCCCTTCGCCGCGGCGCTGCTGGCGGTGCTGTCCATCGTCATCGCGATCCCCTCGGTCGCCACCTTCCTCCCCGGCCTGACGGGCCGCGACTGACCTCTCGAAAGGAGCTGTCATGAAGACGATCCTCTGCACGGCGCTGACCGCGTCCACCCTTCTCGCAAGCCCGGCCGCCGCGAAGGAGCTGCTGGTGAACTGCCTCTGGCCCGCGCAGCACTTCTTCTGCGCCGAGGTCCTCGGGCCCTGGGCCGAGGACGTCGCCGCGGCGACCGAGGGCCGGGTGACCGTCAGCGTGCCGCCGCGCAGCCTCGCGCCGCCGCCCAAGCAGGTCGAGTCGATCCGGGGCGGGCTGTTCGACGCGGGCTTCACCTTCAACGGCTTCCTCGCGGACGAGATCGCGGGCCCGCTGGTGGCGATGATGCCCTTCACCGGCACGGGCGACGGAAGGGCCTCGTCCCTCGCGCTCTGGCGCACCTACGAGACGCACCTGTCCGGCCTCGACGAATACGACGGGCTGCATCTGCTGTCGGTCTTCGTGGCGCCTGGCGGCGACTTCTATTCGCTCAACGACACGCCCATCGAGACGCTCGCCGACGCGACGGGCCGCAAGATGTGGGCGCTGCCCGGCGTGACCTCGGCGATCCTCAGCGCGGGGGGCGGCGGCGTGGTCTCGGGCCCCGCGATCCAGATGGCCGAAACGATCCAGAGCGGCGTGGTCGACGGCTTCGTCGGCATCCCGCCCTGGGACGCGGAGAAGTTCAACGCCCTGCAATACGCCCGATCGATCACGGTGACGCGGAAGAAGATCTTCACGCCGGCCTTCAGCTTCGTGATCTCCGACGCCGCATGGGAGGGGATCTCGGCGCAGGACCAGGCCGCGATCATGGCCCTCTCCGGGGCCGCCTTCGCCGAAACGGTCGGCACGATCTGGACGGATCTCAACGACGCGAAGATGCAGAGCCTCGACGCGCAGATGCAGGTCATCCAGGCCAGCCCCGCCTTCGAAGCGGAGCTGCTGGCCGCATCGGGCGGCCCGGTCGCCGGTTGGCTGAAGCGGATGGAGGCGCTCGGCCTCGACGGCGAGGCGGTTCTGGCGTTCTATGAAGCGCAGATCGCCGCCGAACTGACCTCGAACTGAGGCGACGCGGCCTGCGACGCATCCGCGTCGCAAGTCCGCGCGCAGTGGAGACGTCCGATGATCCCTTCTCGTCCGCCGCGATACCGGAGCGCCCTGTTCGACAGCGCGCGCTGGTCCGACGTCGATCTTCGGTCCGGAGACATCGTCGTCTCGACCCCGCCGAAAAGCGGCACCACCTGGACGCTGGCCATGGTCTATCTCTCGCTGCACGGGCCCGACGCCCGGTTCGAGAGGTTGTCCTCGGCCGCGCCCTGGGTGGATTTCCACGGGGGCCGTCCCGACGCTCCGCCGCGGCAGGCGCGATCCTTCGACGGCCGACGCATCTTCAAGACCCACACGCCGCTGGACGGCGTACCGCTGGTCGACGGCGTCGTGGCGATCACGGTGCATCGCGATCCCGGCGAGAGCCTTCTCTCCATGCGGCGTCACCTGCGCAACATGACCGCGCCGGCCCCGGACCACCCGAACCGGGGACCTCTGGAGATGGCCCTCGAGACCTTCCTGTCCCGTCCGCTCGACCTCGACCATTTCGATGGCGTGACGCTGTCGGGGCTGCACCATCACCTCCGCCGGTCCGAGCAGGCCTCGGCCGCCCGGTTCCACTATTCCGAGATGTCGGCCGACCCTGTCGCCGCGCTGCGCGCCATCGCCGGCTGCATCGGAGCGCCGCTCGACCCGGCGTCCGAGCGGGCGATCATCGACGCGACGGGAAAGGCCGCCATGCGCAGAAACGCCGGGACCTACACGCCCGAGGCGAACACCGGCCTGTTCAAGGACGACGCCCGTTTCTTCGCCGGTGGGGACGAGCGCGCCGAGCGCCTGACCGATGCGCAACGGTCCCGCATCTTCGATCGGGTCCACAGCGACATGGGCGATCATTCCGCCGCGTGGCTTTGTCGAACCGCAGGAGCGTAGGCGCCGGCGGCGGCTGATGAGGAAGCAGACATCGACCGAGCTCTTGGTGGATGGCAGCTTCGGGCCGTTCGCGTCGGCGCGCCTGCGATATCCGATGGCTGGAATGTTCCCACGGCAGATCGATGACCTTCGCTTCGCTCCTGCCGCCTCGGTTCGCCTGATTTGCCGCGCGTGAGCGGCGCGTGGCCCTTTGGCGTCCCCTTCGGCGACACCGGACGAACACGCGCATGTCTCACCTCTTCGCCAGTCTCATCCACGCGCAAAGCCCGGCGCATCGGCGGCGACCCGGAGGACAGCGATGAGACGACCGTCCGCGCAAGCGCCTGGCGAGGCTCGCTCCGTCCTCGAGGATCAGGCGCTGTTGTTCGGGCGAGGGCGGTCCATGAGACGGAACCGCCGGCTCGCATCCGGGCGAGGTAATCGGGGCTGTCCATGCCGGCGGCGAGAGGGCGATACGCAAGGCGACCCGGTTCCGCCAAGCGCTCGCGGCCGAGCGTGACGGCGCCGACGCGGCCTGCATCGTGGGGAGGGAGGCGGGCGGCCATCCCGGCCTGAGCCCGCACCGGCTCCGGCGCTTCCGGCCCATCCCGCCCCCCGCATGCGCGTCCCCCTGGCGGTCGGCGGAGGTCTTGGAACCGGCCGCCGGCTTGTCGGGATGCTCGCCATGGGGTTCGAGGCCGTCCTGATGGGCGACCGCGACCTGACGGCCGAGGAGATCCGGGCCCACCCTGCCTGCAAGGCTCGTCTGGTGGCCGCGACCGATGACGACGCCGGCGCCGCGATGGAGCGGATCACCGCCGCCGGGCGCGTGCGCGACGACGCCGACGCGCGGGAGATGCGGCGGACGGAGCGGGAGGGCGCCCCGAGAGTCGAGGATTCCGGCGCCGTCGTCCGCGGACCCTGCGGGCGCAGCCACGCCCCTGTCGGCGGCGATCCGGAGACGGGCCTTCCCGGCTGCGCGGCGGCCGTCGGTTTCCCGGATCGGGCGGAGCCGGCGGGGGCCGTCGTGGCGCGGATCATGACCGAGGCGCAGGCCGCCCCGGCGCGGCGCGAGGGCCTTGCCCGCAGGCAGGCTCGGGCAGGCGCCGCGCAGGATCCCGCCCGGCCGTTCGAAAGGGCCGGGCGGAGCTTCAGGACCGGATCAGAACGGACTGTCGGGGAAGTAGAACTGCTCGGCGTTCTCGGGCGTGATCCGCTGCGAGCCGATGATGAAGCGGCCCGCGACAGGGGTGGGCGAGACCAGGGCCAGCGCCGTCAGTTCGATCGCGGTGGCGATCTGCGCGGGCGGGTAGGTCACGTTCACCGGAAGCATGGGGTCGTTCTCCATGATCCGCTTCACGATCTCCTTCATGCCGGCGCCGCCGACCACCCACATCTCCTTGTCACGGCCGGCCTGGCGGATCGCCTCCAGCACGCCCACGGCCATGTCGTCGTCGGCCGCCCAGACCGCGTCGATCTGCGGGTATTTCGACAGGAAGTCCTGCATCACGTCGAAGGCGTCGTCGCGGTTCCAGTTGCCGTGCTGCATGTCCAGCACCTCGATCCCCGAGCCGTCGATGGCCGCCTGGAAGGCCGCCACCCGCTCGTTGTCGAGCGTGGTGGGGATGCCGCGCAGCACCACGACCTTGGCGCCGGGCTCCAGCGTCTCGGCGAAGTATTCGCCCGCCACGCGGCCGAAGCCGGTGTTGTCGCCGGCGACATAGAGGTCCTCGATCCCCGGGACCGACAGGCCGCGGTCGACGACGGTGACCCAGATCCCCTTCTCCTTCACCGCCTGGACGGGGGCGGTCAGGGGCTCGGATTCGAAGGGCAGCACCACCAGCGCGTCGATGTTGCGGGTCGCGACCATGTCCTCGATGTCGTTGACCATCTTGCCCGCGTCGCCGGCGGTCGACAGCACGAAGCCGAGATCGGGATAGGTCGCCTCCAGCCGCTTGATCGCCTCGCGCGCGTGGAAGTTCAGGCCGCCCATGAAGCCGTGAGTGGCCGAGGGGATGGCGACCCCGATCACCTTCTTGTCCTGCGCCTGCGCGGCGCCCGCGCCCAGCGCCAGCGCGCCCGCCATGGCCAGCGCGGCGCCCGCCTTGAACAGATCCCTGCGTTTCATCTCCAAGTCCTCCCAGGTTGTGGAGCCGGGACGGTCGCGCGTCCCGGCGGCCCGCTCGCGGCCGATCAGCCGTCGGCCTTCCGCTCGCGCTGCAACACGACCGCGAGAATGACGATCACGCCCTGGATCGCGCCGTTCAGATACGGGCTGACGATCGAGGCGAGGTTCAGGATGTTGTCGATCAGGCTCAGGATCAGGACGCCGATCACCGCGCCCCACACCCGGCCGAAGCCGCCCTTCAGGACGGTGCCGCCGATGATCACCGCGGCGATCGCCTCCAGCTCCCACAGCATGCCGGTGCCGCCGGAGGCCGAGCCCAGGCGCGGAACGTACATGATGGTCGCGACCCCGACCAGCAGGCCCAGCAGGGCGTAGGTGGCCATGCGGGTGCGGTCGACGCGCACCGCCGACCAGCGGGCCACCTGCTCGTTCGCGCCGATGGCCGCGCAGTGGCGGCCGAAGGGGGCGTTGCGCATCGCCAGCTCCCCCAGGATCGCCACCAGCGCGAAGACCACGATCGGCCAGCTGATCCCGAAGGGTCCGTCGTAGTAGACCGGGCGATACAGCGTGCGCAGGTCGTAGTTGAGCGAGATGGTGCCCCCGTCCGCCAGCCAGGTGGTCAGCGAGCGGTAGACGCCCATGGCGCCGAGCGTGACGATGAAGGGCTCGATCCGGACCTTCGCGATCAGGGCGCCGTTAACCAGACCGGCGGCGAGGCCGCACAGAAGCGCCACCCCCATCCCCAGCGCGATGGTGGCGGCCGAGACGCCGAAGGTCCCCACCAGCGCGTTCATCGCCAGGATGGTCATCGCCGCGGTGAAGGCCGCCATCGAGCCCACCGACAGGTCGATCCCGCCCGCGGTGATCACGAAGGTCATGCCCACGGCGATGATGCCGATGAAGGCCGAGCGGGCGAGCACGTTCTGCACGTTGCCCGCCGACAGGAAGTTGTCGTTCAGGAACGCCCCCAGCACGATCAGCGCCGCCAGCGCCATGATCGGGCCCAGGACGTGCAGGCCCAGGCTGCGGCGCGGACGCCGGGCGGGCGCGGATTCGGGAGCGGTGTCGGGAGAGGCGGCGGCGGTCATGCGGCTTCGGGCTCCTTGTCGTCCACGCCCATGGCGAGGCGGACGATGGCGGTTTCGCCGACCTCCCCGCCCTCGAGCACGCCCGCGATCCGGCCCCGGCGCATCACCATCACGCGGGAGGCGAGGCCGATCACCTCGGGCAATTCGGAGGAGACGACGATCACGCTCTTCCCCGCCGCGGCCAGCGCGGCGATGAAGGCGTAGATCTGCGCCTTGGCGCCGATGTCGACGCCGCGGGTGGGCTCGTCGATGATCACCACGCCGGGTTCCGCCAGCAGGGTCTTGGCGAGCAGCAGCTTCTGCTGGTTGCCGCCCGACAGGCCGCCGGCGGTCATGCCGAGGTCGCGGGCGGCGATGGCGAAGTCGTCCACCGCCTGGCGCAGCGCCCGCATCTCGGCCGCCTTGTCGATGCGCAGGCCCGCGCGGGTGAAATTCTCCAGCGCCAGCAGGGTCAGGTTCTCGGACAGCGGGAAGCCCAGCAGCAGGCCCTTCTCCTTGCGATCCTCGGTCAGGTAGACCAGCCCCGCCTCGCGCATCGCGCGGGGGTCGCCGGGGCGGACGGGCTTGCCGAACAGGGCGATCTCGCCGGTGGCGGGGCGCAGGCCGGCGAGGCCTTCCATCAGCTCGGTCCGCCCGGCGCCGACCAGGCCGGCGATGCCAAGAACCTCGCCGCGGCGAAGCTGGAAGCTCGCCGCCTCGGCATGGCCGGGGACGGTCAGGCCGCGCACCTCCAGCACCACCTCGTCCTGCGGGACGGGCTTCGGGGGGAACAGGTCGGACAGCTCGCGCCCCACCATCGCCTCGGCCATCTCGTGTTCCGAAAAGCCCGCGGCGGGGCGGGAGGCGACGCGGCGGCCGTCGCGCAGCACGGTGACCCGGTCGGCGATGCGCGCCACCTCGCCCAGCTTGTGGGAGGTGTAGAGGATCGCGGTTCCCGCCGCCCGGAGCCGGTCGATCTGGGCCAGCAGCAGGTCCGTCTCCCGCGCCGTCAGCACCGCCGTCGGCTCGTCCATGATCAAGACGCGGGCGTCGCGGCCCAGGGCCTTGGCGATCTCGACCATCTGGCGTTCGGGCGCGGACAGGTCGCGGCAGCGCAGGCGCGGATCCAGGTCGCAATCCAGCCGCGCCAGCAGGCGGCGGCTTTCCGCGCGCATCTCGGCCTGGCGCAGGAAGGGGCCGCGGCGAAGCTCCCGCCCGAGGAAGATGTTCTCCTCCACGGTCAGGGGCATGGCGAGGTTGAATTCCTGGTGGATCAGGACCACGCCCGCCGCCTCCGCCTCGCGGTGGGAGGGGAAGCTCGTCGGGGCGCCGTCGACCTCCAGCCCGCCGTCGGAGGGGGCGAGGTAGCCCGACAGGATCTTCATCAGCGTCGACTTGCCGGCGCCGTTCTCGCCGATCAGGGCGTGGACCTCGCCCGGGCGCAGGTCGAAGTCGACGTCGAACAGGACCTGGTTGGGCCCGAAGCGGCGCGAGACGGCGCGGGCGGCGAGGAGGGGGGCGGTCATGACAGCGCCGTCCATCGCCCGTCGCGCTTCGCGGAGGCCACGCAGGCCTCGACGAAGCGCAGCCCGGCGAGTCCGTCGCCGACGTCGGGAAAGAGCGTCCCGGCCGGGGCCGCCGCCCCCTCCCGCGCCGCCCGGATCGCGGCGGCGGCCTCGGCGTAGAGGTTGGCGAAGGCTTCCAGGTAGCCCTCCGGATGGCCCGAGGGGACGCGCTGCAGGCGGGTCGCCTCCGGCCCCGCCACCGCGCGGGTCATCAGGCGGGGGGCTTCTCCAAGACGGGTGGCGACCAGGCGCTCCGGATTTTCCTGCGACCATTCCAGGCCGCCGTCTTCGCCGTAGACCCGCAGGGTCAGGCGGTTCTCGTTCCCCGGCGCCACCTGGCTGCACCACAGCGCGCCCTTGGCGCCGGAGGCGTAGCGCAGCAGCACCCGGGCGTCGTCGTCCAGCCGGCGGCCGGTCACAAAACTGGTCAGGTCGGCCGAGACCGCCTCGGGCGCCTCCCCCGTCACGAAGGCGGCCAGCTGGAAGGCGTGGGTGCCGATGTCGCCCAGCGCCCCGCCGGCGCCCGAGCGGGCGGGATCGGTGCGCCATTCGGCCTGTTTCGAGCCCTGGCTCTCCACCGGCGTCGCCAGCCAGTCCTGCACGTATTCGACCTGCACGCCGCGCAGGCGGCCGAGAAAGCCCTCGGCCACCATGGCGCGGGCCTGGCGGATCATCGGGTAGCCGGAATAGTTGTGGGTCAGCACGAACAGGGCGTCGGACTTCGCCGCCTCGGCCGCCAGCTTCTTCGCCTCGGCCCCGGTGGCGGTCATCGGCTTGTCGCAGATCACGTGGATCCCGCGGCGCAGGAAGGCGCGGGCGGGGGCGAAGTGCAGGTGGTTCGGGGTGACGATCGCCACCGCCTCGATCCCGTCCTTCAGCCGCGCCTCGCGGCGGGCCATGGTTTCGAAGTCGTCATAGATGCGGTCGGGGGCGAGGCCCAGCGCGGCCCCGCTCTCGCGCGCCGTCTCCGGCGTCGAGGACAGCGCGCCTGCGACCAGCTCGAAATGGCCGTCCATGCGGGCGGCGATGCGGTGCACGGCGCCGATGAAGGCGCCCTGCCCGCCGCCGACCATGCCCAGGCGGATGGGTCCTGCGCGGCCGGCGAAGCGGCTCATCGCTCCAGCCCCAGCATCCGGCGATTGGCCGCCATGTCGGCCCCGCCGTCGGCGAAATCGTCGAAGGCGCGGTCGGTGACCCGGATGATGTGGTCGCGCACGAACTGCGCGCCCTCCCGCGCGCCGTCCTCGGGGTGCTTCAGGCAGCACTCCCATTCCACCACCGCCCAGCCGTCGAAATCCATCGCGGCGAGCTTCGAGAAGATCGCCCCGAAATCGACCTGCCCGTCGCCGGGGGACCGGAAGCGCCCCGCCCGGTCGACCCAGGACTGGAACCCCCCGTAGACGCCCTGGCGGCCGGTCGGATTGAACTCGGCGTCCTTGACGTGAAACATCCCGATCCGCTCGCCGTAGATGTCCAGGTGCGCCAGGTAGTCCAGGCATTGCAGGACGTAGTGGCTGGGGTCGTAGAGCATCTTCGCCCGCGGGTGCTGGTCCAGGCGGTCGAGGAACATCTCGAAGCTGGCGCCGTCGTGCAGATCCTCGCCGGGGTGGATCTCGTAGCAGATGTCGACGCCATGGGCGTCCGCATGGTCCAGGATCGGGCGCCAGCGCGCGGCGAGCTCGTCGAAGGCGGCCTCGACCAGGCCGGCGGGGCGCTGCGGCCAGGGGTAGAGATAGGGCCAGGCCAGCGCGCCCGAGAAGGCCGCCATCCGGTCGAGGCCGAAGTTCCGAGAGGCCTCGATGGTCAGCTTCACCTGGCTCTCCGCCCAGGCCTGGCGCGCCTTCGGGTTCCCGCGCACGGCCTGCGGCGCGAAGCCGTCGAAGGCGAGGTCGTAGGCGGGGTGGACGGCGACCAGCTGGCCCTGGATATGCGCCGACAGCTCGGTGATCGCGACGCCCGCCTCGGCCGCCTGGCCCGCGATCTCGTCGCAATAGTCCTTCGAGGCGGCGGCGCGGTCGAGATCGAGGAACCGCCCCTCGCCCGAGGGGACCTGCACGCCGGCATAGCCGCAGCCGGCCGCCCAGCGCGTGATGGCGCGCCAATCGTCGAAGGGCGCCTCGTCGCCGGCGAACTGCGCCAGGAACAGGCCGGGGCCCTGGATGGTCTTCACGTCTCGCCTCCCTGCGCAGCGGCGTCGTTCGGTGCGGCGCTGCCGAAGCGCCGTCGCGTGAACCGGCGCTGCAATCGTTTGCACAGGACGATGCTTGATTCTGCAAACGATTGCAACGCCTGTGTCGTCAGGGCATTCTGCCCCCGGAACCAAGGGGGAGCGCGACGCCGCGGATGGACAGGAAGCCGGCCACGATCCAGGACGTCGCGCGGGAGGCGGGCGTTTCGACCGCCACCGTCAGCCGCACGCTGTCGAAACCCTCGGTGGTGGCCAAGCCCACGCGGCAGGCGGTGCTGCGGGCGGTGCAGGCGACGGGCTACCAGGTGAACCCTCTGGCCCGGAACCTGCGCCAGGGGCGCACCGGCAGCGTCATCGCGCTGACGCCGAACCTGGCGAACCCGTTCTTCAGCCAGATCCTCGCCGGGATGTCCGAGGTGCTCAGCGCCCGCGGCTACGGCCTGCTGATCGCCGACACCCAGATGGGCCCCGACCCGGACGAGCGCCTGCGCCGCTACCTGGCCGCCGGCGTCGCCGACGGGCTGATCCTGTTCGACGGGGCGCTCTCGCCCGCCGCGCTGGACGTGCCGGGGCGCCCGCCGGTGGTCGCGGCCTGCGAATGGCTGAAGGTGGACCTGCCCTCGATCCGGGTCGACAACGCCCACGGGGCGGAGCTGGCGGTGGCGCACCTGGCGGGCCTCGGCCACCGGCGCATCGGCCATGTCACCGGGCCGCGGAAGAACGTGCTGGCGCGGACGCGCCTCGGCGGCTGGCGCGACGCCATCGCCCGCCGCGGGCTCGAGGCGCCCGACGCCTGGATCTTCGAGGGCGACTTCTCCATGGACAGCGGCGCGGCGGCGGCCCGCCGCTGGCTGGCTGCGCCGGACCGCCCCACGGCGCTGTTCTTCGCCAGCGACGAGATGGCGGTCGGCTTCCTGGGCGAGGCGCGCCGCGCCGGGATCCGGGCGCCGCGCGACGTCTCGGTGGTGGGCTTCGACAACATCGAGGTCGCCGCCCACCTGGACCCGCCCCTGACCACGATTCGCCAGCCCCGAACCCTGATCGGCCAGCGGGCGGCCGAGCTGCTGCTGGACCTCATCGCCGGCGGCGACGGCGGCTCGGTCGAGGGCCTGGTCGAGGTCGACCTGATCCTGCGCGAAAGCACCGCCCCGCCGGCGTCCGAGTGACGGACGCGGCGGCCCGGGCCGTCAGCCCGGACCGAGGTCGGCGTTTCGTCCGACGAACCGCACCCCGGCGATTTCCTTCGGCGTGCAGAGCTCCGGCTCCAGCTTCGACGGCGGCGGCGGCCGCCGCGCGATCGCGTGAACGAGGTCGGCCAGGTCATGGAGCGCGGAAGCGTGGTCCCTGTCCAAGGTCGTTCCTGTTTGCAATCACAGGATAGCCGTCACGTGATGCCCGTCCGCCGCGGCGACCAGGGTCGCTCCGGAATAGGAGACCGCGACGACGGCGGCGCTCACGGCGCAGGCGGGCGAACGGGAGGGTTCTCTGGCCGCCGGCAGTCCTCCAACACGTCGGACAGCGGCATTGTCCGCCGCGCCGACCTCTGAGCCAACCAAGCTGCTGCAATCCGCACGAACGTCCGCTTTTGGATCAGCGCTCCGGCGGGCGGTGACGGCGGCTCTGGGCCGCGACCGGACCAGGTCGCGACGGACGGTTTCCGGACCGTGACTTCCCCCGTCGAACTGTCTGAACTTGCCTCGCGCTCTGCGCACGCCAGCAGACGATAGCGGCCCCCGCGCTACGCAGAATGACCTCACGCGGCTCTTGGATCGCTCGCGTCCAGGCGCCTATGTCCCGAAAACCCATCGAGGAACGCTGCGCGGCCTCCCGGCCCCTCCAAGCCCCTCATATCGGCCAATGGCCACGTGTCGGTTGCCGGAATGGTTAAGAAACCCGAGGCAAAGGTCAATTCATGGCGGCCGCTACAGCACCGCCGCCCCGCCCCTCACGCGCATTTCGAATAGCCGCAGCTGAGGCAGGTCATGCAGCCTTCCATCATCTGCATCGCGTACTCCCCGCAGGAGGGGCAGACGGCGCCGGGGGCCTCGCCCACCGCGACGGCGCGGGCCTGGGGGTCGGACTTCAGGCCCAGGCCCTCGCCCTCCAGGAAGCCGGTCTCGACCATGTGGCGCTCGATCACGCCGCCGATGGCGGCGAGGATCGAGGGGACGTAGCGGCCCTCCATCCAGGCGCCGCCGCGGGGATCGAAGACGGCCTTCAGCTCCTCGACCACGAAGCTGACGTCGCCGCCGCGGCGGAACACGGCCGAGATCATCCGCGTCAGGGCCACCGTCCAGGCGTAGTGCTCCATGTTCTTGGAGTTGATGAACACCTCGAACGGCCGCCGGCGCCCGCCCACCACCACGTCGTTGAGCGTGATGTAGATCGCATGCGCCGAGTCCGGCCAGGTGATCTTGTAGGTCCGCCCCTCCAGCGCCTCGGGTCGGTCCAGCGGCTCGTGCATCCAGACCACCTCGCCGTCGTGGGCGGCGGCCGCGGCGACGCCGGGGTTCTCCGAGGCCTCCTCCGGCGCCGCCGCCGCAGGGGCCGGAGTCGTCGCCGTCAGCACCGACCCCGTCACCTGGTTCGGCCGGTAGGTCGTGCAGCCCTTGCAGCCGCTGGTCCAGGCCTCGAGGTAGACGTCCTTGAAGGCGTTGAAAGAAATGTCCTCGGGGACGTTGATGGTCTTGGAGATCGAGCTGTCGACCCACCGCTGCGCCGCCGCCTGCATCCGGACGTGGTCGGCGGGGGCCAGCGACTGGGCGTCGACGAAATGCTCGGGCCAGGGGGCGTCGCCCTTCAGCTCGCGCCACAGGGCGAGGGCCTGGTCGACCACCTCCTCCTCGGTCCGGGTCCCGTCGCGCTGCAGGACCTTGCGGGTGTAGGCGAAGGCGAAGACGGGCTCGATCCCGGACGAGACGTTGCCGGCGTAGAGGCTGATGGTGCCGGTGGGGGCGATGGACGTGAGCAGCGCGTTGCGGATGCCGTGCGCGCGCACCGCCGCGACCACGTCCTCGCCCAGCGCCTGGAGGGAAGGCGAGGCGCAGAACTTCTCGGCGTCGAAGAGGGGGAAGGCCCCCTTCTCCTTCGCCAGCTCGACCGAGGCGAAATAGGCCGCCCGCGCCAGCGCCTTCATCCAGGCGCCGGTCTGCGCCACCGCCTCCTCCGAGCCATAGCGCAGGCCGGTCATCAGCAGCGCGTCGGCGAGGCCGGTGACGCCCAGGCCGATCCGCCGCTTGGCCTGCGCCTCGGCCGCCTGCTGGGGCAGCGGGAAGCGCGAGGCGTCGACCACGTCGTCCATCATCCGCACGGCGGTGGCGACCAACTCGGCCAGTTCGGCCTCGTCGATATGGGCGTCGGCCTCGAACGGCCGGCGCACCAGGCGCGCGAGGTTGATCGAGCCCAGCAGGCAGGCGCCGTAGGGCGGCAGCGGCTGCTCCCCGCAGGGGTTGGTGGCCGAGATCGTCTCGGCGTAGGCGAGGTTGTTCAGCCGGTTGATGCGGTCGATGAAGATCACGCCCGGCTCGGCGTAGTCGTAGGTGGCGCGCATGATCCGGTCCCACAGCTCGCGGGCGCGGACGATGCGGAAGGTCTCTCCGGCGAAGACCAGGGGCCAGTCGGCGTCGGCGGCCACCGCCTCCATGAACGCGTCGGTGATCAGGACCGAGAGGTTGAAGTTGCGCAGGCGCGCGGGGTCCTTCTTGGCCTCGACGAAGTCCTCGACGTCGGGGTGGTCGCAGCGCAGCGTCGCCATCATCGCGCCGCGCCGCGCGCCGGCGGACATGATCGTGCGGCACATGGCGTCCCAGACGTCCATGAAGCTGATCGGGCCGGAGGCGTCGGCCCCCACCCCCGCGACCGAAGCGCCCTTGGGCCGGATGGTCGAGAAGTCGTAGCCGATCCCGCCCCCCTGCTGCATGGTCAGGGCGGCCTCCTTCAGCGCGTCGAAGATGCCGCCCAGGTCGTCGGGGATCGTGCCCATCACGAAGCAGTTGAAGAGGGTGACCGAGCGGCCGGTGCCCGCGCCCGCCAGGATCCGGCCGGCGGGCAGGAAGCGGAAGTCGCGCAGCGCCGCCTCGAAGCGGGGCGTCCAGGCCTCGGGGTCGGCCTCCTGGGCGGCGAGCGCGCGGGCGACGCGCGACCAGGTCGCCTCGACGTCGGCGTCGATCGGCGCGCCCTCGGGGGTCTTGAAGCGGTACTTCATGTCCCAGATCTGCTCGGCGATGGGGGCGTCGAAACCGGACATGCTGGGCCTCCGCGCTCAGGTCTCCACCATATTTGGGGGAGGGAGGAGGGTAATGCCACCCCGCCCCCACGGCAAGCGCGGGGCCGGCGCGGACAGGGTTTCGCGGTTCTTTCCGGCGCGGTTCCGGACGCCGCCGCCGGCCCCGGGCGCCCCGCGAGGGGGACGGCCGGGCGGGGCGATGCGGGCGCGCAGCGACCGCGAGGGCCGCCCGCGCCGGCCCCTTGCCGCCGCGCCGCCTCCGGCCGATAAGAGCCGTCGATGGCCAAGCTCTACTTCAACTACTCGACCATGAACGCGGGCAAGTCGACGCTGCTGCTGCAGGCGTCGCACAATTACCGCGAGCGGGGGATGCGCACCCTGCTGCTGACCGCGCGCCTGGACCAGAGGGCGGGCGCGGGGCGGATCGGCTCGCGCATCGGCATCGGCTCGGACGCCGAGACCTACGAACCCGGCGACGACCTCTTCGCCCGCATCCGCGCGCGGCTGGCGGAGGGCCCCATCGCCTGCGTGCTGGTCGACGAGGCGCAGTTCCTCGAACCCGCGCAGGTCCGGCAGCTCGCCTGGGCCGCCGACGACCTGGGCGTGCCGGTGATGGCCTACGGGCTGCGGGTGGACTTCCGGGGCGAGCTGTTCCCCGGATCGGCCGCCCTGCTCGCGCTCGCCGACAGCCTGCGCGAGGTGCGCACGATCTGCCATTGCGGGCGCAAGGCGACGATGGTGGCGCGCATCGGCCCGGACGGGCGCGCGGTCACCGAGGGCGCGCAGGTCGAGATCGGCGGCAACGACCGCTACGTCTCGCTGTGCCGCCGCCACTGGCGCGAGGCGGTGGGCGAGGGCCCCGCGGACTGAGGCCGGGCCGCCCGGCCGCCCCTTACGGGCCGATGTCGCGCATCGGCAGCTTCGCCACCGGCAGGCCGGACATCCGCAGGCCGTCGCGCAGCTTCTTCCACTCGTGGTCCTGCCGCCAGGGGAACACCTGCAGCACCCAGCGCGCCATGTTGCGCGGCGTGGCGGGCACGTCGCCCCACCAGCGCTCGTCCAGCACCGCCAGCAGCTTGCGCGCCTCGGCCTTCGCCTCGGACGTGCGGCCCAGGTGCGCCAGCGCCGCCGCGCGCCAGCCGCCGTTGTTGGGATGGGTGTCGCCCGCGATCCGCGCGGCCTCCAGCGCCCCCTCGTAGTCGCCCGCGAAGAAGCGGATCGAGGCGTGGTAGCCCCAGCGCGTGTGGTTGGGCAGCGGGGTCGCGGCCAGCGCCTGCCCGGCCAGCCGCATCGCCTCCTCGTGGCGCCCGGCCACCGCCCAGGCCTGCGCGACCGAGGTCATCGTCCACGGGTCGTGGCCGTTGAGCTGCAGCGCCAGGTCGAAGTTCATCAGCGCATGTTCCCAGCGCTGGTTGTAGGCCAGCGCCCAGCCCAGCGCGAGCTGCGCCCGGCTGTCGAGCGGATCGAGCGAGGTCGCCTTCTGCGCCAACTCCAGCGTCCGCGCATGCAGCGCCTCGGAGCGGTACACCCCTGGGCGCGAGATATGCGAGGTGTTGCCCAGCTGCACGCGCGAGGAATAGGCCGGCGCGAATTCGGGCGCGAGGTCGGTGACCTCGGTCAGCAGGCGGTCGGCCTCGTCCCAGCTCGCGGCGTTGAACTGCAGGATCAGGCTCTGCCCGCGCAGCCACATGTCGTGCAGCGAGGCGGTGATCTCGGGCAGGTGCGCGGTGCGCCGCAGGCGGTCGGCCGAGAGGTTCACGTTCAGCGCGATGGTGGCGTTGCGCAGCAGCTCCTCCTGCCGCGTGGTCCAGGTCTCGTAGGACAGGTCGAAGGCCTGCGACCAGACGAACACGCCGGTGTCGAGGTCGCGGATGGTCAGCGCCACGCGCAGCCCGTCGTCGCGCGTCCGCTCGGCCGTGGCCCGCACGCCGAAGCGGCTGCGGGCGGGGGCGTCGGGGTCGGCGCAGTTGGCGATGGGCGCGTCGCTCTCGGCCACCTGCCACTCGCGGAACCGCACCAGCGAGCCGATCAGCGAATGCCGGAACCCGTCCAGCATCATCCGCGCGTCCGGGTCGTCGCCGCGCAGCTCGAAGCCGCCCACCACCAGCAGCGGCGGCAGCCGCGGCGGGGCGCGGCGCAGCGGCGCGCGCCGCGCCTCGGCCGCGGGAATGCGCGCGATCCCGGCCTCCGAGGCGTGCTCGGCGAAGCCCGTCGCCGCGCCGGGCCCGGCCAGGATCCGCGCGCCCGGGCCCCGGGTCTCGCCCGGACCGGGCAGGTCGCCGCTCTTGATCCGGGCGACGAGCTCGCGGGTCGGCGCGGCCGGCTCGATGTCGTGGTCGTCGCCCAGCACCGTCCACAGGGTGTTGTAGACGGTCAGCGCCCCCGCCACGTCGCCGCCGCGGGCCAGGTTCTCCATCAGCCGGCGGGCGGCGACCTCGTGGGTGGGGTCGAGCCGCAGGAGCGCGCGCGACACCTCCCGCTCGGGCCGCCCGTCGGGCTCGGCGCGGTCGAGCGCGTCCAGCAGCCCCCGCTGGATCTGGTCGCGCAGCGTCACGCGCCGCACCGACAGCCAGCCGGCGAAGGAAGGGTCCACGTCCTCGCATCCCGCCATCAGGGTCGAGGGCAGATCCTCGGTCGACAGCAGCAGCGGGTGGATGCGGTCGGGGCCGAGCTGCGACAGCACGTCGGCCACGTCGCCGCGGAACCGGTCGGGATCCAGCGTGACGTGGGAGCGGTCGGTCTCGAACCCTTCGAAATCGAGGTCGCCGGTGATCCGGCGAAGCGCGGTGACCACCTGACGCAGGGAGCCGCGGGCGTGCTTCTCGTCCGACTCGGACCACAGCAGCCCCACCAGCCGCTCGCGCGATTCCGAGCTCGTCTCGCTCAGCGCGAGGTAGCCCAGCATGCACAGCAGCTTGCGGTTCACCACCCGGAGCGAGCGGCCGTCGTAGAGCAGGGCGGGCGCCCCCAGCATCCGGATCGTCAGTCGCGCCGACTCCACGGCCGCCGGCGGATGAAGCAACACGTTCAAGGCGTTGGACCCCCCTTTGATCACCATAGCGACGGCCCCTGCGGACGCGGAATTCCCCCGGCGGCGGACGCGGCGCTGGCTGCGGCCGCGCGAAGCCGCGACGTCTCCAGCGGCGACGGATCGGGCTGGAGGGTCGGCGCCATCGCCCAGACCACATGCAATCCCGGCCTGGGGCGAGTAAGCGTCACGCAGAGCACATGATGGTCGGCCGCAGCCAGTTCATCAACTACTCGTTGCAAATTTTGTTCATCTTTCGCGCCCTGAGATCCGCTTCCGTCGCCGTCCCCGGCGGGCGCGGCGTGCCGGCGCGGCCGCCCCCGCGGCGCGAGGCGCGGGTCCGAGGCGGGGTCGAGCGCGGCGCGCGCCAGCAGGGAGAGGTCGCCCTCGGTCGCGACGCCGTCTCCGTGATGCTCGAGCCGCTCGGCCAGCAGGGCCAGCGCCAGCTCCCCCTGGATCGCCTCGCGCGCGGCCGACAGGATCGCGTCGGCCATGACCGGGCGGGCGGCGACGCCGACGGTCAGGGCGGGGCTCTCGGCCTCGGGGTCGGCGTCGGCGGCGAAGGCGGCGGCGACGGGGATCCCGAGGTCGGTGGTCAGGTCCGCGAACCACATGGCGCGCCCCGTCTCCTCGCCGCGCCAGGAAGCGACCCGGGCGAAGGCGGCGCCCAGCGCGGGGTCGGTCGGATCGAACGCCCGCGGGGCCGCGCCGCCGCGCCACCACAGGGCGGCGGCGTCCCGCTCCACCAGCTCCAGCACCGCGTTCAGGCGGGCCTCCGTCTCGGTCCGGCCCGCGGCGCAGCCCAGGCCCAGGCGCACCGGCGGCTCGGGGATCTCGCGCCCCAGCCGGGCGGCGAGGCCGGGCCGGCGCAGGCAGCGGTCGGCCGACACCGCGACCTCGGCGCGATCATGCAGGCGCAGCGCGCGCACGTGATCCGCGGTGGGCGGCGTCCAGTCGAGCCCGCTGTCCACCACCTCCAGCCCGTGCCCCTCGGGCAGCAGGTCGCCCGGACGCTCGAACTGGGAGAGGAACTCTGAGGCCTCGCCCAGGCAGGCGGCGAAGGCGGCGGCCTGGGTCTCGGCCCCGCCGGCGTGGCTGCCCGAGATCGCGGGATCCACCCCCTCGACCAGCTTCGCGGGGGTCGAGCGGGCGCCCACGAACACCAGCCCCGGCGCGGTGGCGAGCGGGAAGCGCATCACCCAGTCCATGTCCTCGGCCGCCCGGCGCAGGCGCAGGGCGGGATCGTCCGGGGCCGCGGCGCCGGCCCCGTCGCCGGGCGCCGCGCCCGTCGCGGAGGTCGACGGAACCGGGGGCATGCAAGACTCCTTATCCAATGGGCTCGAGCATGGGTTGCATCGTGCGATTTCGCAACGTCTTGAAGCGCGACGCTCCCGCGACCAGTATGCGCGGCGCGCGACGCCCCCCACGATCCGCGCGCCTAGAGGGAGAACCGGGATGACCTCCGCAGCCGCCTCCGCCGCCGAGCTCGTGGGCGAGTTCGATTACGTGATCGTGGGCGCCGGCACCGCCGGCTGCGTGCTCGCCAACCGGCTGTCGCAGGACGCCTCGAAACGGGTCCTGCTGCTTGAGGCCGGGGGCAAGGACGACTGGATCTGGTTCAAGGTCCCGGTCGGCTACCTCTACTGCATGGGCGATCCGCGCGCCGACTGGGGCTTCAAGACCGAGGCCGAGCCGGGGCTCAACGGCCGCTCGCTGGGCTATCCGCGCGGACGGGTGCTGGGGGGCTGCTCGTCGATCAACGGCATGCTGTACCTGCGCGGGCAGTCGGCGGACTACGACCACTGGCGCCAGCTCGGCAATCCCGGCTGGGGCTGGGACGACGTGCTGCCCTACTTCAAGAAATCCGAGGATCACGGCCCCGGCGCGGACGACATGCACGGCGTCGGCGGGGAGTGGCGGGTCGAGGTCCAGCGCCTGAAATGGCAGGTGCTCGAGGCGTTCAAGGCCGCGGCCGTCGCCGCCGGCCTGCCCGAGACCGACGACTTCAACCGCGGCGACAACGAGGGCGTGGGCTACTTCAAGGTCAACCAGAAGGGCGGCTGGCGCTGGAGCGCGGCGACCGGCTTCCTCAAGCCCGCCATGAAGCGCCCCAACCTGACCGTGATGACCCATGCCCAGGCCGAGCGGCTGGTCTTCGACGGCGCCCGCTGCGCCGGCATCGACTTCCGCCACGGGACCGGGACCGACGCGGTCCTGAAGCGCGCCGCGGCGCGGGGCGAGGTGATCCTCGCCTCCGGCGCCATCGGCAGCCCCCACCTCCTGCAGCTCTCGGGCGTGGGTCCGGGCGACCTGCTGCAGGAGCACGGGATCGAGACGCGGGTCGAGGCGCCGGGCGTGGGCGCGAACCTGCAGGATCACCTCCAGATCCGCTGCGCCTACAAGGTCACCGGCGTGCCGACGCTGAACACGATGTCCGCCACCCTTCTGGGCAAGGCGAAGATCGCGATGGAATACGCGCTCAAGCGCTCGGGGCCGATGTCGATGGCGCCCAGCCAGCTCGCGGCCTTCGCCCGCTCCGGCCCCGACGTGGCGACGGCGGACCTCGAGTATCACGTGCAGCCCCTGACGCTGGAGGCCTTCGGCCAGCCGCTGCACCCGTTCGACGCCTTCACCGCCTCGGTCTGCCACCTGCGCCCCGAGAGCCGCGGCACCGTGCGCCTGAAGTCCCCCGACCCGCGCGCCCATCCCGCCATCGCGCCCAACTACCTGTCGACCGAGGGCGACCGCCGCGTCGCCGCCGCCGCGATCCGGCTGACCCGCTCGATCGTGGCGCAGGCGCCGCTGGCGAAGTACCGGCCCGAGGAGTTCAAGCCCGGCCCCCAGTACCAGACCGACGCCGAGCTGGCCGAGGCCGCGGGCCACGTCGCCTCGACCATCTTCCACCCCGTCGGCACCTGCCGGATGGGCCCGGACGCGGCCTCGGTGGTGGACCCCGAGCTGCGGGTGCGCGGCGTCGAGGGGCTGCGGGTGGTCGACGCCTCGATCATGCCCACGATCACCTCGGGCAACACCAACTCGCCCACGGTGATGATCGCCGAGAAGGCCGCCGACATGATCAAGGCCGCGGCCCGCGCCGGCGCCCGCGCCGCCTGAGCCGCGGCGCGCCCCGGCCTGCCGGGCGCGCGCCCCGGCCCCGAGCCGGGGCCTCGCCGCCACGCGCCGGGCCTCGGCCGTCCCTCCCGATTGACCGGGCCACCCCCTCTGCCCGCCCGGGACGCGTCGGCTCCCGTTGCGCGGGACCCGGGTTCCGATGCACTCTCGCGGGAGGGGCGCCCCGGCCCCGACGAGTCTCCGGAGCCTGCGCCATGTCCTCCGCCTTCCGCCGCCAGCCCCCCGCCTCCCGCCGTTCCCGCCGCCGCGTCGCGGCGCGGCCGGCCGGGGCGCTCGCCGCCCTCGCGCTCGCCGGCCCCGCCGCCGCGCAGCAGAGCGCCGAGGAGCTCGCCAAGCAGCTCGCCAACCCGGTCGCGAGCCTGATCTCCGTCCCCTTCCAGTTCAACTGGGACGGCGGCTACGGCCCGCAGGACGGCTGGAAGGCCTTCGTCAACATCCAGCCCGTCGTGCCCATGGACCTCGGCGAGGACTGGAACCTGATCTCGCGCACCATCCTGCCCGTGGCCTGGCAGGACGACGTCGTCCCCGGCTCGGAGCAGTTCGGCCTGGGCGACGTGGTGCAGAGCCTGTTCGTCTCGCCCAAGTCCACCGCCTCGGGGCTGATCTGGGGCGTGGGCCCTGTCGCCCTGATCCCCACCGCGACCGACGACGCGCTGGGGTCGGGCAAGTTCGGCCTGGGGCCCACCGGCGTGGTCCTCAAGCAGTTCGGGCCCTGGACCGTCGGGGCGCTCGCCAACCACATCTGGTCGTTCGCCGGCGAAGGGTCGCGCAACGACGTGAACGCCAGCTTCGTGCAGCCCTTCGTCAACTACACCTGGCCCAGCGCCACCTCGGCCTTCCTCAACACCGAGGCGACCTACGACTGGACCTCCGAGCAATGGGCCGTGCCGATCAACGCGGGCGTCAACCAGCTGGTCTCCATCGGCGACCAGAAGGTGCAGTTCGGCCTGGGCGCGCGCTGGTGGGCCGAGAGCCCCCGCGGCGGGCCCGAGGGCTTCGGCGTGCGCTTCAACGTGATCCTGCTGTTCCCGCGCTGAGCGTAGCTCCGGCGCCGCCCTCGGGCCGCGCCGGATCGTTCCCGCCCGCAACGGGTTGACCTTCGCAGCCGCTCCGTCACCTTTGCCGGGCGGAGAGAGATGGCGATCGGGGATGCGCGTGCCGGACATCGAGACCATGGACCTCGCGGGGCTGCTCGCCGCGACGGCCGAGGGCGACAAGCCCGCCTTCGCCGAGCTTTATCGGCGGACCTCGGCGAAACTCTACGGCGTGATCCTGCGTATCTGCAGGCGACCCGACCTCGCGGCCGAGCTGCTCCAGGAGAGCTACCTCAAGATCTGGACCCATGCCGGCCGCTTCGATCCCGGCCGCGCCTCGCCCATCGCCTGGATGGCCGCGATCGCGCGCAACCGGACCATCGACGCGATCCGGCTCCAGGCCGAGCGCGTCTCGGCCGCCTCGGACCAGATCGACCCCCCGGACGGATCGGGGGAGGGTCCCGGGCTCGCCGCCGCGGCGGGGCTGGACCAGACCGAGTCCCTGGCGCTGCGCGAGTGCCTGGAGGGGCTGAAGACGGACGACCGGCGCATGGTGCTGCTGGGCTATCTCTACGGGTTGAGCCGGGAGGAGCTGGGCGAGCGTTTCGCGATGCCGGTCAACACGGTGAAGACGCGCCTGCGCCGGGCCTTGTCGGCGCTGAAAGGATGCCTCGATGGCGAACCCGCCTGACGAGAACATGACCGCCGCCCCCTGGGAGGACGCCGACGCGGCCGAGTACGTGCTGGGCACGCTCGACGCCGCCGAGCGGCGCGCGGCCGGGGCGCGCATGGGCTCCGATCCGGCGTTCGCCCAGGCGGTGCGCGCCTGGGAGGGACGGCTGTCGCCGCTGGCCGGGATCGCCGCCGACGCCCGCCCCGCCATCCCCCCCGCCTGGGTCTGGCCCGCCATCGAGGCGCGCCTGCCCGGCGCCGCCCCTTCGGCTTCGGCGGCGCCGTCCGCCGCCCCCGCCGTCGCGCCCAGGCGCGAGGCCGAGATTATCGACCTGCGCGCGCGCCTTCGCTACTGGCGCGGCACGGCCGCGGTGGCGACGGTCGCGGCCGCTGCGATGCTGGCGCTGCTGATCGTGCCGCCCGGCGTCGTGCCCTTCGATCCGCGCTCCGCCCCCGGCCCGGTGGCCGAGGGGCCGCCGGCCGAGGCCGGGACCTGGGTGGCGGTGCTCCAGCCCGGCGGCGACGCGCCCGCCTACGTGGCCGAGGTGAACCTCGCCGCCGGCACGCTCAGCCTGCGGCCGCTGCGCCCCACGCCCCCGCCCGCCGGCCGGGTCTACGAGATGTGGGCCGTGGGCGGCGACCGGGCGCAGCCCGTCTCGCTGGGCCTGCTGGGCCAGGGCGGGGAGGTGCCGCTCGACGCGCTGGGCGGCCCGGTCGCGGGCGCGGTGCTGGCGGTCTCGGTCGAGCCCGAGGGCGGCTCCCCCACCGGCCAGCCGACCGGCGACGTGGTGTTCACCGGCGAGCTGATCCGCGCCGACTGAGGCCGAACGATCCCCTGACGCGACCCGATGCGGGCGAGTTGACAGCTGTCAACTCGCCCGTTTCGCATCTGGACGGGTCGGGACGGAGGGGCGCGAGGGAAAAGACGGCGGCCGCCTCCGTCTCGGGACGCGGACGGGCCGGAGGGCCCGCCGCGACGAAGGCGACCGCCGTCGGCGACGGGGCTCCCCAGCAGCCCGCCGCCATGCGAACGGGGGCCCGCGTCCCACAACGCAGACCCCCGCCGGGCGCGCGCAGAGGGTGGGTCGCGCGCGCCATCGAGGCCGCGCGAGGCGGACGTCGGGCGCAGACCCGACGCGCGCCGTGGCGGTCTCATGACGACAGATACGCAGGGAACGGGAAAAGGTTTGACGCCCGGCGGAATCTTTTCAGGATCCGCCGGACGAGGCCCCCGCGGGGGCTCGAGGGATGGCGATCGACCCGCCCGCGGTCAGCGCCGGCGGACGGTCCGGGCCAGCACCGGGAAGTATTCCGCCCCGAAGCCCGCGGCCTTGGCGGCCTGCATCCGGGCCTCGGCCAGCTCCGCCCCCTCGGCGACGACGCCGGTCTGGCGGGCGAGGTCGAGGGCGTAGGAGACGTCCTTCAGCGCATAGTCCGTCGGAAAGGCCCCCAGCGGGAACGTGTCGGGGATCATCGCCTTCATGCCGTGGTTGCGCAGCGCGAAGCTGTCGGCCGAGCCCTTGGAGAGCGTGTCGAAGAGAAGCGCGCGGTCCACGCCCGCCCCCTCGCCCAGCGCCAGCGCCTCGCTCAGCGCCACCACCGTCTCGAACAGCACCATGTTGTTGAGGATCTTGACCACCTGCCCGCAGCCGATGCCGCCGCAGAGCGTCACGTCGGAGGCGGCGCAGCGCAGCAGCGGCTCGATCTCGGCGAAGAGGTCCGGCTCGGCGCCGACCATGATCGAGAGCGTGCCCTCGATCGCCGCCTGCCGGGTGCGCGCGACGGGCGCGTCGGCCATGCGGGCGCCCTTCGCCGCGACCTTCTCCGCCAGCTCCCGCGTCAGGCCGACGGGGGCGGTGGAGGTGTCGACCAGGATCTGCCCCTCGCGCAGCGTCTCCAGCACCCCGCCGGGGCCGGCGACCACCGCCTCGACCTGCGGGCCGCCGGGCAGCGACAGGAAGATCACGTCGGCGGCCGCGACCACCTCGGCGATCGAGCCCGCCGCGGCCGCGCCGTCGCCGACCAGCCGGGCGACGGGGTCGGGGGAGAGGTCGAAGACCACCCCCCTCCAGCCGCTTTTCGTAAGGATGTTGCGGCAGATGGGCTCGCCCATCACGCCCAGGCCGATGAAGCCGAAGGTCCTGGTCATCAGCTCGCCTTCCGGTCCGGGTCCGCGGCCGCCGCGGGAATGATCAGGGCGTCCACCGCCACGATGTCGTCGCCCCGGCAGATCAGCGGGTTGACGTCGAGCTCCTCCAGCGCCGGGCCCGCGTCGGCCGCGAACTCGGAGACGCGGGCGACGATCTCGGCGAGCTTGCCGCGGTCCACCGCCGGCAGGTCGCGGAACCCGTCGAGGATCGCCGCGCCGCGCAGCCGCGCGAGCATCGCCGAAGCCTCGCGCGGGGTGACGGGGGCGGGGGCGGCGACCGAGTCCTTCATCAGCTCGACCAGCACGCCGCCCAGCCCCACCACCACCAGCGGCCCGAAGGCCGGGTCGCGGCGGGCGCCGACCACGATCTCGACCCCCTTCGGCGCCATGCGCTGCACCAGCACGCCGTCGATCCGGGCGTCGGGCGCATGGGCCTTCACGCGCGCCATCATCGCGTCGAACTCGGCCGCGACCGCCTCCGCCGAGCCGAGGCCGAGCGCGATGCCCCCGGCCTCGGTCTTGTGGGCGATGTCGGGGCTGTCGATCTTCATCACCACCGGGAAGCCCAGCGAGGACGCGAGCCGACCGGCCTCCTCGGCCGTGGCGGCGGCCTTCTCCTCGATCACCGGGACGCCGTAGCCCGCGAGGATCGCCTTCGCCTCCCGCTCGGTCACCGCGCCGCCGGCGGCGGCGGCGATGCGCGGGCCCAGCCCCGACGAGGGTTCGGTCAGGCGCGGCTTCTCGATCGGTTCGGGCGTGCGGGCGTGCCATTTCCACCAGCTCGACAGCGCCTCCATGCTGTGGCGCACGTTGTGGAAGACGACCACGGCCTCCGACGCCTCCGCCTCCAGCAGGCCATGACCTTCGAGGGCGGAGCTCATCCACGGAACGATCACCGGCTTGCCGGCCTTCTTCGCGAGCTCCCCCATCAGCTGGATGCGGGGGATCGAGGTGGCGATGGCGATCGGATGCGGCACCACGAGGGAGCCGTAGTCGTCCTGGTCCAGCACCGCCTCGAGGCAGTCGATCAGGCTCTGGCGGTCCGAGACGACCTGCGCGGTCACGTCCACCGGGTTGGCGGCGGAGCCGAACTCGGGGATGCGGGCCTTGAGCACCTTCTCGACCTCGGCCGAGGGCGGGGGCAGCGGCACGCCCGCATCCTCGCAGGCGTCGGTCAGGAACACGCCGGCGCCGCCGGAGGTGCACACGATGCAGGTCCCCTCGGCCTTGGGCGCCGGGGCCTTGGCGAAGAGGCGCGCGGTCTCGACCAGCGCCTCCAGCTCCTCGACGAAGACGCCGCCCGCGCGCTCGACCATCGAGCGGTAGGCGTCGTGCGCCCCGGCGAGCGAGCCGGTGTGGGAGGCGGCGGCGGCGGCCCCCTTCTCGCCGCGGGCCATCTTGCACACCACCGTCGCCTTGCCGGCGGCGGCGGCCTGCTTGATCGCGGCCTCGAAGCGGTCGGGGGCGGGGGCGCCCTCGAGGATCACGGCGATGGCCTTGGCCTCGGGATCCTCGGCCATGAAGGCCACGCAGTCGGCGACGTCGACGTCGGACGAGTTCCCGCAGGCCAGCGCGTGGGAGAAGAACTGCCCCCGCCGCATCCCCTGGGTCAGCGAGAAGCCCAGCGCGCCGGACTGGGCGACGACGCCCACGCAGCGCTGGGCGGGCTCGGCGTCGAAGCCCTGCTCGAAGTCGAGGGGCGGGTGGAAGGTGACCGCGCCGCCGTTGGAATAGTTGATGAAGCCCAGCGCGTTGGGCCCGATCAGGGGCATGCCGGCGCGATGCGCGAGGAGCGCGTTCTCCCGCTCCAGCGCCTTGCCCTTCTCGCCCATCTCGCCGAAGCCCGAGGCGAAGACGAGCACGCCGCCGGCGCCGATGTCGGCGCATTCCTCCAGCACGCCGCGCACCGCGTCGCGCGGGGTGACGAGGACCACGCAGTCGGGCACGCCGGGCAGATCGCGCACCGACGGATAGCAGGGCGCGCCGTAGAGCTCCTCGTAGCGGGGGTTCACCGTCCACACCTCTCCCGCGAAGCGGTGCAGGTTGCGGTGGGTCAGCATGCCGAAGCTGCCCTCGCGGGTGGAGGCGCCGACGATGGCGACGGATTTCGGAGCCAGCAGGCGCTGCAGCTCCGAAGCCTTGTAGAGACGGCCGCCGGCGCTCATGCGCGGGCCCGCGCGGGGTGGAGATGGGTCATGGGGTCCTCCCGGAACCGCGCCGGATGCGCGGGGGTCGTCGCGCTCCGGGCTTTCGTTGTCGAGTCAGGGGGCGCGGGGCCTCACCTGCCGCCCGGCAGGATGTTGCGGGATCGCCCGGGACGCAAGGCGCCTGTCGGGCGACCTCCACGTCAGGCGCCGGCCGGCGGGCCGCGCGAGGCCCCGGGTCGCGCCCGGGGCGCGGCGCCTTCGCCTGGAGACGCGCGCCGGGCGGCGGCCGGGTCAGGCGCGGATGTGGCGCACCACGCCCAGGCCCATGTCCACGAGGTCGAGGACGCGGGCCGCGTAGTGCTCGCGCGCGGCGAAGCCGGCGCCCTCGCCTTTGAGGAACTCCTCCTCCAGCGCGTCCACGAGGCGGGCGAGGCGGCGCTGGTGCACGCCCAGCTTGACCTGCACCGGGTCGGCGATCACCCCGGCGAAGGCCGCGGCGACCGCGCCCGCCGCGGCCATGCCCGCGGTCGCGCCCGCCACCAGCGCCGGGGAGGCCGCGGTCGGGAAGACCCCGTACCACAGCGACCCCGCGGTGGCGCCCAGAGGAAAGGCCGAGACCGCCGCCTGCTGGGCGAGCGCGCCTGCGAGCGCGGGGCCCAGCGAGATCGCGCCCGGGGTCAGCTGCTGGAAGGCCGCCGCCCCCGCGCCCATGGTCGCGATGCCCGTCGTGATCTCGGCCGCGGCCGAGCGGACGCCGGCGTATTCGGCGAGCGTGTCGGAGGCGCGCAGGCGCGCGGCGGCTTCGGGCCCGCGGAGGCGGGCCAGCGCCTCGAGCCGGGGGGAGGCGAGGATCGCCTCGGCCAGCGCGTCGCGGCCGGGCTCGGGGGCGCCGGGCTCGGTCCAGGGCAGCTCCAGCAGGTCGACGACCACGCGCCGCTCGACCTCGCGCGCGACCTGGGTGCGCAGGATCAGCCGGCGGCGGGAGAGCCAGTCCCCCGCCCCGCGCGCGCCGGCCTTGCGGGCGGCGGCGGCGCCGAGGCGCACCAGCACGGCGGCGGGGGCGAGCGCGAGGTTCGCCGGCGCGCGGGCGAGGTCCCAGCCCACCGCGTGGCGGTGCAGGCCCAGCGTGCCGCGCAGGCCGAAGGTGCGGGCGACGAAATCGTCGATGCGCGCGCGACGCTCGGCGAAATAGCTCCGCGCGGCCTCGGCCACCAGGGCGCGGGCCTCGGCCTCGGTCACCGCGTCGCGCGCCTCGGCCCGCGGATCGGGGGACGCGGGCGTCGGAAGGGGGGCGGGGTCGTCCTGGGGGGGCATCGCCGGCTCCGCTCGTCGCCCCCGGCGGAAGGGTCCCGGGGGCGGCCTTTCATGTAGCGCAGGGAGGCGGGGGCGGAAGCGGCGCCGGGCGGGTCCGGCGCGGCTTTTCGCGCGTCAGTCGAAGGTTCCGACGGCCTGGGCGACCAGCATGAAGGCCCGCCCGGTGCGGCTGTCGGCGAGCTCCAGCAGCCGCCCGGCGCCGCGGGGCTCGGCCGCCGCCCGGCGCAGCACGCCGTCGAAGCGGCGCATCAGGTGCATGGCGGTGTCGCGGAAGACGGGGTCGGCCTTCATCATCCGGCGCACGGCGTCCACCGCCTCGGGGCTGTCGACGCCCCCGACGGAGGCGAGCGCCGGCCCCCGCTCGCCCTGCGCGAAGCGGGTCCACAGGGCCGGGGGCGCGAGGCGGACCGCGAGGTCCTCCATGTAGACCCCGTGCTGGGCGAGGATCGTCAGCGCGTCCTCGGCGGCCTGCAGCAGCTCGGCGATGGGCCGGTCGCGGGCGCCGGCGGCCAGGGCGGCCCAGCCGGCGTCGTCGCGCTCGTCCTTGGGGAAGTCGAGCGCCAGCGCCACCTGCGCCCAGTCCCGCGCGGCCTCGCCCTCTCCCCCGCCGGCCGCGGCGTCGGCGGCGAGCGGCAGGGAGCCCTGCGGATCCTCCGCCGCGGCCGGCGCCGGCGAGGCGGGGATCGCGGCGGGCGCGCGCGCCGGCGGCGGGGCGGGCGGATCGAGCGGCAGGGCGGGCTCCGCGTCCGCGCGCGCGGGCGCCAGCGGGACTGGCGCGGGGACGGGTGCAGGCGCCGCAGGCCGGGCGGGCGCGGGGGGCGTCGGCGCAGGGGCCGACGGGGACGGCGCGGGGCCGATGGCGGCCAGCGTCTCGGTCAGCCGTCGCTGGGTCTCGGCGAGCTCGGCCATGCGTCGGGCGATGGCCGAGCGCTCCCCGTCCAGCGCGTCGCGCGCGGCATGGGCGACGGCGTGGGTCAGGTCCTCGCGCGTCAGCCCTTCGGAGGCGGCGGGCCGGGGCGCGGCGGCGCGGGCGGCGGCCGCGCGGGCCGTGGCGCGCGCCAGCGCCTCCAGCCGCCGCTCCGCCTCCGCCCCCCGGCGGGCGAGCCCGGCCCAGAGCAGCGTGACGGCGACGGGCGCGGTGACGGCGAGCGCGGCGGCCGCGGCCTCGGCCGGGGCGACCGGGCCCCAGGGGGGCGTCAGGCGGGTGAGGAAGTAAGCGAGGCCGGCCTCGGCCCCCAGCCACAGCGCCGCGGCGCCCAGGGCCTTGCCCAGCGGCAGGCGCGCCGGGCCGCGGGCGCCGGCCAGCGCCTCATCGGCCGCGGCGGCGGCGCGGGAGGCGGCGTCGAGATCGGGCGCGTGGGAAGAGGGCGCGGGCGACGCGCCTGCGGAGAGATCGTCTCGGGACCGGCCGTCGGCGGCCATGCGCGGATCCTCCGCGGCTTCGGGGGCGGCGGGAGGCGACGGCGCCTCCCGCGGGGCGCCCGGCGCGCGAGGGCGCGCGGGCGCGGCCCGGTCCGGCGGACGCCCCGAGGGGGCGCCCCGGACGCGGGCTCAGACGAAGGCGACCTTGAGGACCTCGTAGGCCTTGCCGCCGCCGGGGGTCATCACCTCGACGGAGTCGCCCTCCTCCTTGCCGATCAGGGCGCGGGCGAGGGGCGACTTCAGGTTCAGCAGGCCCTTGGCGATGTCCGCCTCGGTCTCGCCGACGATCTGGTAGGTCTTCTCCTCCTCCGTGTCCTCGTCGACGAGGGTCACGGTGGCGCCGAACTTGATCGCGCCCGAGAGCTTGGAGGGGTCGATGACGTCCGCGCGGGAGATCAGGCCCTCGATCTCCTGGATCCGGCCCTCGATGAACGACTGGCGTTCGCGGGCCGAGTGGTATTCGGCGTTCTCGGACAGGTCGCCATGCTCGCGCGCCTCGGCGATCGCCCGGATCACGGCCGGGCGCTCCTGGCTCTTGAGCGTCTTCAGTTCGGCGTCCAGCGCGGCGAAGCCGCGGGCCGTCATGGGCACCTTGTCCATGCCTCGCCCTCCTCCGGGTCGGGACTTTCGAATGGGCCTCGGGAGGGACGCAGCGTCATGGCCCGGCCGCCCCCGAAACGCGACGCAGCCGCGCCTGAGCGCGGCGCGGCTGCTGCGTCTTGGACAGTATGGGCGGGCGCGCGGGGTTTCAAGACGTCCCGCGACCGGCCGTATCGGCAGGTCGGAACGCGCAGCGCCGGGCCCTGGGAAGGCCCGGCGCGGAAGAGGTTGGCAGGGGGCGCGGGCGGCGCCCCCCGGCAGGATCGGGGGGAGCCGCGCCCTCAGGCGCAGTTCAGGATGCAGTAGTCCGCGACGCGCTTGCGGTGCAGCTCGAGGTTGTCGTCGATCTGCGGCGCGGCGCCGGGGAACACGTCGGCGCAGTAGGAGGGGAGGGGGTACTCGCTCTCGGCCAGCATCCGCTCGGAGGCCTCGATCATCTTCTTGGCGGGCACGCGCAGCTCCAGCACGCCGGCTTCGGCCAGGGAGACGTTGACCTCGCGCAGCTCGCAGCCCTCGCGGGTGGGCAGCGTGTAGTCGATGCCGTGGGCGTCGAGGATGGCCGCGAAGCTCTCGACCGAGTGCTTGCCGACGGGGGCGGTCTCGGGGTTCTTGGCCCAGGTCTTCACCAGGCCGCCGAAGGCCTCCATCGAGTGGGGCGCGATGGTGAACATGTGGTCCGGCGCGACCGGCGCCGGCGCCAGGCCCGACGACTTGCGGGCCCAGGCGGCCAGCGAGGTGACGGTCGCGGCGCGGGCGAGCTGGCCCGGCACGCGGATCGCGGAAGCGGCGTGCGTCATATCGGTTTTTCCCTGATGTTTCGCGGACTTGTCCGCATCGCGAGCGCCGATCGCTCGCCAGGAAAGGCTCGACCGCCGGGCGCGAAACGCACGTGAATCAGGGTTCGACGGCGCGATGCGGAGACTTAGCGCCGAATCGCCCTGAGCGATTCACGAAGAATTCGCGCGGGCGCGTTAAGGAATTGTTCACGAGTTCCGACTCAGAGGGCCGCGCGAGCGAATCCGCGGCGCCGACGTCCCCCCGGACGGCGGCGCGGCGGAGGGCGCGGGAGGGTGAAGACGTGATCTATTCCATGGGTCGCGGCCGTCGCGCCGCTCCGTGGTCCGGGCGCGGCGGCGCGCTTCGCGACGGCGGAGACGCAGGCGCCGGCGCGCGGGACGACGACGGGCCCGACGGGCGCATGGCCTCGGCCTGCGACGCCCGCCGCACGCTGCGCCGGGCGCGGGCCGCGCCGGGCGCCTCCTTCGGCTTCCTGTTCCGCTGGGCGGAGGAGACGCCGGACGATCCCGACGCCGAGACGCGGCTCGCCTCGCTGGCCCAGGCGATGGCCGAGGACGAGTGCGTGCCCTGGCGCGCGGGCTCGGGCCTGCCGGCGATCGTGCCGATCTTCGGCCAGCTCCTCGAACACGACCTGACCGCGATGGCGGACGCGCGCACCACCGCCGGCCGCTCTCCCGAAGCCGCGCCCCTGCGCCCGCGCGCGCGCGACGAGATCGAGCGCTCGCTGGTGAACCTGCGCGACGGGACGCTGGAGCTCGAAAGCCTCTACGGCGTCGACGCGGTCGAGGGGCCGCTGGCCGAGAAGCTCGCCCGCCTGTCGCGGGAGCCGGGCGCCCCGGCGCGGCTGCGGCTGGACACGCCCGCCCCCTCGGCGCGGGGGCGGATGCCGCTGCCGCTCGACCGGGGCGCCGACCTGCCGCGGCTGGGCCGGGCGCTGTCGGAGGACCCGCGCGAGGGGATCACCGAGGCCGAGATCATGGCCCTGCCCCGCCGCGTGCGCCGCAGCTTCCTGCGCGACGGCGCGGTCAATCCCGCGCGGGCGCTGATCGGGGACCTGCGCAACGACGGCTCGCTGCCGCTGGCGCAGCTTCACGTGGCGCTGGCGCGGTTCCACAACCGCGTGGTGGACGAGCTGGTGGACCGCGGCGCGACCCCGCCCGAACGCCTGTTCGAGGCCGCCCGCGCCGAGGTGCGCCGCCACGTGCAGTGGCTGGCGCTGAACCGCTGGCTGCCGCGCCTGTGCGACGCCGAGGCGCTGGCGCGCGTGCGCCGGGCCGGGGCGCCCTTCTACACCGAGATGCGCAACGGCGTGCACGAACCCGGCCAGCGCCGCCAGCCCGC
This sequence comes from Albimonas marina, assembly GCF_029223255.1. Taxonomy (GTDB): domain Bacteria; phylum Pseudomonadota; class Alphaproteobacteria; order Rhodobacterales; family Rhodobacteraceae; genus Albimonas. The sequence goes on along the minus strand of NZ_JARHUC010000013.1, from coordinate 36,750 downwards.
GGCGCTGGAGTGGTGGGCCGCCGCCGCGCGCTTCCGCATCGCCATGACGCCGGGGGAGACGGAGTGGAACCGCTTCCACCCCCGCGCCGACCAGGCGTTCCTGTGGCGCTCGACCGGGGCGGCGATGGCGGACGGACGGCTGCCGGCGGACCGGGTCGCGGACTGGTCGCTGCTGGCGGGCGAGCCGTTCTCGGGCGGGCCGCGGGGCGCGCGGGCGATCGGCACCAACATCTCCCCCGACGACCGCCACGCGGCCCTGTTCCAGGGGCTGGCGCTGTCGACCCTGCGCAAGGGGCACGCGCTGAACCTGCCGCCCGCGCAGGCCTGCGCGGCGGAGCTGAACATGGTCTACGGCGACCTCGTGCGCCCCCTCTCGCGCGAGGCGCTGTGCGGGGGGCATACCGGGGAGGCGATCCGCGACGGCATGGACGAGCGCACGCCGCTGTGGTTCTACATCCTGCGCGAGGCGGAGGTGCAGCGCGACGGGCGGGGCCTGGGCCAGCTCGGCAGCGCGATCCTGGCGGAGTCGGTGATCGGCATGATCGCCTCGGATCCGGCCTCGATCTGGCGGCTGCGGGGCGCGGACGGCAAGCCGTGGTCCCCCGCCGACGGCCTGCGCCCGGGCGGGATCGAGATCGACGACTTCGACGCCTTGCTGGAGGCGGCCGAGCTGCTCTGAACGCGCCGAGGCGCCCTTGGGCGCGGCGCCCGGGCGCGTCGCGCCGCTTTCGTGGGCGCCGCGGCGCCGCAATCGACGCCATTTCCGCAGCCGGAGCCCTCGATCCCGGCCCCGCGTTCCGCCGCGGCGCCGTCCGGGCGGGCGGATTGCACGGCTGGCACGCCCCGTGCATGATCCTGAACGCGCAGGACGCCTAGGGTTCCGGCCGCCGCGCGCCCGACCGTTTGAGGACGGACGCGGGGCGGCGCTGGTCCGAGAGGCGTCGCCCCTCCGCGGCAGCGGCGGGGGTACACGGCGGGAGAAAAGCCCGGGAGGCCACTGCGACGGTCCGCTACGCGTGCGCAGGTCCCGTCCGCGCGGGCGGATCGCAGCCTCCTTGGACGGGATCGCCGGAAGGACCCGAGATGACCCTATTCCGCAAGACCGCCCCGCGCCGGGGCGCCAAAGCCCTTGCGCTCGCCGCGGCCGGCGCGCTGGCCTTCTCCGCCGCCGCCCCGGCGACGGCGCAGGAGAAGACCGAGTTCTCGATCGCCTGGTCGATCTACGTGGGCTGGATGCCCTGGGGCTACATGGCCGACCACGGCATCATGGAGAAGTGGGCGGAGAAGTACGGCATCTCGGTCGAGATCGTGCAGATCAACGACTACATCGAGTCCATCAACCAGTACACGGCCGGCGCCTTCGACGGCGTCTCGGCCACCAACATGGACACGCTCTCGATCCCCGCGGGCGGCGGCGTGGACACCACGGCGCTGATCGTGGGCGACTATTCCAACGGCAACGACGCGATCCTGGTGAAGGGCGAGGGCAAGACGGTCGAGGATCTGAAGGGCCTGCCGGTGAACCTGGTGGAGCTGTCGGTCTCCCACTACCTGCTCGCCCGCGCGCTGGAGAAGGCGGGGCTGGCCGAGCGCGACCTGGGCGCGGTGATCAACACCTCCGACGCGGACATGGTCGCGGCCTGGCAGACCTCGGACGTCGAGGCGGTGGTGACCTGGAACCCGCTGGTCTCGACCATCCTCGGCATGGGAGACGCGACCAGCGTCGCCGACAGCTCCGACATCCCCGGCGAGATCATCGACCTGCTGGCGGTGAACACCGAGGTGCTGGAGGCCAACCCCGCCTTCGGCAAGGCGGTCGTGGGCGCCTGGTACGAGACCATGGCCCTGATGTCCCAGGAAGGCCCCGAGGGCGCCGCCGCGCGCGCCGCGATGGGCGAGGCCTCGGGCACCGACCAGGCCGGCTACGAGGCGCAGCTCGCCTCGACCGCGATGTTCTACACCCCCTCGGACGCGGTGGCCTTCGTCGAGAGCCCCGAGCTCGCCGAGACGATGAGCTACGTGGCCCAGTTCCTGTTCGACAAGGGCATCCTCGGCACGGGCGCGCCCTCGCCGGACTTCGTGGGGGTCAGCTATCCCTCGGGCCAGATCACCGGCGACGAGGCCAACGTGAAGTTCCGCTACACGGTGGAATACATGAAGATGGCGGCCGACGGCCTGCTGTGACGACGGCGGGGAGGCCGCCGCGGCCTCCCCTTCCCTGCCCCTCGCAGCGGGAGACGTCCATGAGCTTCCTTCGCGTTCCGCAGCCGCAAGCTCCCCGCCCCGCCCCCTGGCCGGCGGAGGGTTGAGGATGCGGTGGATCAACCGGCGGCCCGGGCGGCTGCTCGCCTTCGGCCTCGCCGCCCTGCCCTTCGCGCTGGCGGTTCTGGGCTACGTGATCGCCTCGGACCTGCGGCGGGCGGCGAACCCGGCCGACAAGCTGCTGCCGGCGCCCGCGCAGATCCTGGACACGGCGCTGAGCCTCGCGACCGAGGCCGACAAGCGATCCGGCGACGTGCTGCTGTGGCTCGACACCTCCGCCTCGCTGATCCGGCTGGCGGAGGGGGCGCTGATCTCGGCCTCCATGGGGCTGGTCTTCGGGCTGCTGATCGGGCTGATCCCCGGCATCCGCACGACGCTGGCGCCGTTCGTGTCGGTGATCTCGCTGATCCCGCCGCTGGCGATCCTGCCGATCCTGTTCATCACCTTCGGGCTGGGCGAGGTCTCGAAGGTCGCGCTGATCGCCATCGGCATCGCGCCGGTGCTGATCCGCGACATCGCCCAGCGCACCGCCGAGATCCCCGAGGAGATGATCGTGAAGGCGCAGACGCTGGGCGCCTCGACCTGGGCGATCCTGACCCGGGTGGCGCTGCCCCAGGTGCTGCCGCGGCTGATCGGGGCGCTGCGGCTCTCGCTCGGCCCCGCCTGGCTGTTCCTGATCGCGGCGGAGGCCATCGCCTCGACCGAGGGGCTGGGCTACCGCATCTTCCTCGTGCGCCGCTATTTCGCGATGGACGTGATCATCCCCTATGTCATCTGGATCACGCTGCTCGCCTTCCTGATGGACCTCGGGCTCCGCCAACTCCACCGGCGCGCCTTCCCCTGGGCGGGGCCGGCGACATGAGCTTCGTCAGCGTCTCCGACATCTTCCAGTTCTACGGCAAGCGTCCGATCCTGGAGCGCGTGAACCTCGAGGTCGCCGAGGGAGAATTCGTCTCCATCGTCGGCGCCTCGGGCTGCGGCAAGTCCACCTTCCTGCGCCTGCTGCTGGCGCAGGAGCGGCCCACCCGCGGCGCCATCTCCATCGACGGCCGCCCCCCGGCGCAGGAGCCCGACCGCGACCGCGGCGTGGTCTTCCAGCGCTACTCGGTGTTCCCGCACATGACCGTGCGCGGCAACCTGATCGCGGCGGAGGAGCTGGGGGGCGGGCGCGCCCGCCTCCTCCCCCGCTTCTTCGGCGCGCGCCGCCGCGCGGCCGCAAAACGCGCCGACGCGGCGCTGGAGCGGATCGGGCTGGCCCACGTGGCCGACCAGTATCCCGCCTCCCTCTCGGGGGGCATGCAGCAGCGCCTCGCCATCGCCCAGGCGCTGGCCGGCCGGCCCCGCGTGCTGCTGCTCGACGAGCCCTTCGGCGCGCTCGATCCCGGCACGCGGGTCGCGATGCACGGCTTCCTGCAGGACCTGCGGGCCGAGACCAACATGACCGTGTTCATGGTCAGCCACGACCTCGAGGAGGCCTTCAAGCTGGGCGACCGCGTGCTGGTCTTCGACAAGCCCCGCTGGGACCCGATCGAGCCCGAGGCCTACGGCGCCACCATCACCTACGACTTCGACGCGCGGGACGGCGGCATCCCCTACCAGAACCGCCCCTTCGCAGAGACCCCGACCTCGGACCACCAAGAGGACGACCATGTTCCCCAAGTCTGAACCCCGCCGCCGCATCTCCGCGCCGCTGTTCCCCGAGCGCCGCCGGATGCACCACCCCGACCTCTCCAAGCTGCAGGGCTGGAAGGCGATGCGGGCCGAGGCCGACATCCCCGGGACCGAGTGGGAGAAGGAGAAGGCCTGGGCCCTGCGCATGGGCCTGACCGGCGCCGACAGCATCGAGGACCGCTCGATCCCCACCTTCGCCCGCGGGGAGCTGCCCCACTACGCCGGCATCAACACCTTCCTGAAGGCCCCCTACGCCGAGGACGTGACCGAGGTCGGCCACTACGACGCCACCGTGCTGGGCATCCCCTTCGACGGCGGCACCACCTACCGCCCCGGCACGCGCTTCGGGCCCCAGGGCGTGCGCAAGATCTCGGCCCTCTACACGCCCTACAACTACGAACTGGCCGTGGACCTGCGCGAGCAGATGACGCTGTGCGACGCGGGCGACGTGTTCACCATCCCGGCCAACCTCGAGAAGTCGTTCGACCAGATCTCGCGCGCCGTCTCCCACGTGTTCTCCTCGGGCTCGCTGCCGATCATGATCGGCGGCGACCATTCCATCGGCTTCCCCTGCGTGCGCGGCATCGCCGAGTGCACCTCGAAGAAGATCGGCATCGTCCATTTCGACCGCCACGCCGACATCCAGGAGAAGGACCTGGACGAGCGGATGCACACCACGCCGTGGTTCCACTCGACCAACCTTCCGAACGTGCCGGCGAAGAACCTCGTCCAGGTCGGCATCGGCGGCTGGCAGGTCCCCCGTGAAGCGGTGAAGGTCGCCCGCGAGCGCGAGACCAACATCATCACCATGTCGGACATGGAAAAGATGGGCGTCGACAAGACCGCCGAGATGGCGCTCGAGATGGCCTGGGACGGCGTCGACATGGTCTACATGTCCTTCGACATCGACAGCATCGACTGCGGCTTCGTCCCCGGCACCGGCTGGCCCGAGCCGGGCGGGTTCCTCCCCCGCGAGGCGCTGGCGCTCGCCTCCAAGGTGGCGGCCGAAGGCATCTGCGGCATGGAGCTGGTCGAGGTCTCGCCCCCCTACGACACCTCCGACATCACCGCGCTGATGGGCACCCGCGTGATCGTGGACGTGCTGGGCGCGATGGTCGCCAACGGCAAGATGGGCGCCCACAAGCCGCACATCGACAAGCCCGTCAGCCTGCCGATGGGCGAGTGGTCCGAGGCCACCCACGGCCGCCGCTGGGGCCGCCCCGCCGGGAGCCGCTGAGCCATGCCCCACGATCATCCCCACGACCACGCGCATGGTCACGCGCACGGCCACGCCCACGGCCATGGCCACAACCACGCCCACGGCGACCACCTGCACAGCCACATGGAGCCCGGCGACCTCGCCGCCGAGCTCCAGATCCTCACCGCCCAGTTCATCGACGGCTTCCGCGAGGCGCGCGACAAGGCCGCCTACCTGCGCATCGCCGGCGTCCCCCTGGAGCTGGCCGACGAGGCCGGCGGCCCGCCCCTGAAGCTGGTGGACGTGACCCTGACGACGGAGTGGCAGGTGGGCACCGCCTCGCCGAGCTTCGGCAGTCGGGAGTTGTCCTACCTCCCCTTCCCGGGCGAGATGATCGCCGAGCGGACCAACATGGGCTTCGTCTATGTCTCGATGGACGCCAAGAAGGTGGTGGACCTGCGCGGCTTCCTGGCGGCGAAGGGCGCGCCGGGCTGAGCCCGGCGGCGAGGAGATGCGCGCGCGGCTGGCGCCTCCAATCCGCGCGCGCCTGAAGGAGTTCGACGACTGGATGTTCCCCTCGGGCGGCTGGCTGCGCGCGGCCGAGCCGATCGAGGGCCGCCTGCTGCGCCGCCTCGCCGGCCCGGTGCGCGACGACTACTGGCTGTTCGCCCCCGACGCGCCCCTGCCCGGCCCCGACGGCGCCCCGGTCGCGACCCTGCTCGTCGCCGCCCGCTGGGAGGGAGAGGCCCTGGACCTCGGCCCGCTGGAGACCTCGGTCTACGCCGCCGCGCCGGTTTCGCCGCCCCCGGACGGCCGCCTCGGCGCCGAGGCGCTCGGCCGCCCCTGCCTCGGCCGGATCGAGACCGACGCCCCCGCCGGCGCCGCTGCGCCCGCACGCCTCGACCGCAGCGGCGGCGTGATCGTGCCCTTCGCCCCGTCTCCCGCGCCCTGATCCCGCCCCGCTCCCCCCTCGGGCCCACCCCGCCCCGAGGCGCCCCCGCGCCGCCTCCGCCCCCCGCGACCGCGGCGCCGCAGATGCCGCCTTGAAACGCCGGCCGCCCTCGTTTAGAGGCACCCCCACGGAGAGGTGGCCGAGTGGTCGAAGGCGCACGCCTGGAAAGCGTGTATAGGGGCAACTCTATCGCGGGTTCGAATCCCGCTCTCTCCGCCACCACACCCCGTTTTTAGATTTATGTTCAGCGGCTTAATAACCGACCGCGATATCTGTTCCCACGATCATTCCCACACAGCGTCGACGCGCCACGCTCCCTTTGGCCTGATTGCTCAAAGACCGAGATATCGTTCGAGTCAGCGGAGCCGAGCGAGGCACAGACGAATTCTGCCAAACGGATCAGAAGTCGCCTCGTGCAGACCGACGTTCCTTCAACCGCAGCAACATGGACAGCATCCGCTCCAGCTTGCGGTCCAGATGCGCCTCGTACCTCGCCAGTTTGTCGAGGCGATCCGCATCGAGGGATTCTCCGATGGCCTGCATCCTGATCAAAGGGCGGGCCTCGATCGCGAGGCGGCGGCGGGCGACGAAATCCTCGATGCGCTCGATGAAGTAGGCCCCGAGTTCGTCGCCGTCGGCCAGATCGGCCAAGTCGTCCTCTTCCGGGTTCACGCCCGTCGCACGAAGGAAATCCGCCGCGAGGTCCTGGAGGATCGGCGGCAGGTCGTCCAGGAACGCCTCCAGCGCCGCCTCGCCCGGCCCTGACATTGCCGCGCATCCCTTGTGGACCGACGCGGCGAACGCCTCCAGCGCCCCTAGATCCGCGGCGTCGAGGCTTGGGTCCGCCTCGAGCGCAGGGCCGGTCGGCTCTTTGTGCACGCTCGCCCGACGGTGGGTCGTCGCCGCGCCCGACAGGTCTTTCCAAGTCTTCGCCCCCTCCTGCAGCCCTCTCTGGTGCGCCGCCCGCTCGGCCATTCGCAAGCGGCGCTTGCGCCAGATCACGCCCGCGATCTCCTCGGTTAGGTGCTCCTCGGTCGGGCCGGACGGCCGGTGCTCTTCCACCAGCGCCTGCAGCAACGCCTCGAACTCGGAAGGGTCCTCCCACGGCAGGAGGGCGTCTCGCGTCAGGACGCCATGACGGATCGCGTTGAACCGGGTCACGGCGAAGGAACCTGCATCGCTCATGGTCGTCCCCTTTTCGGCTGTCGCTTGCCATCGATGATCGCGAGGAGGGCCTCGGCCTTGTGGAAGAAGGCGCGATCAGCCGCATCTTCCAGGTTATGGATCTCGTCGACGGTCCGATCATAGGTCCGCCGCCACATGCCTTTGGGCCGGCGCGGAATCGCCGCGCCCAGGCCCGGCTCGCCGCCGAGCCGCCGGCGCAACTTGTTCGCGCGGCGCAGAGCCCGGTCCATGGCAACCTCGCGCTGGCTGGCGTAGGGCGAGCGGGCGCAATGCCGGCACAGGAACCACTTGCCAACCGCGTAGAGCATCGCCACCCGCCGACCGCAGGGCGCGCCGTTCACGACGCCGGGACAGCGGAACCAGGGACGGTCGCCGCCGAACCGGCAGGGCGTCCGCTCGACCGGCACGAACTCGTCGACGTCCTCCCAGTCGCGTCCCGCCAATCTCACGCGGTAGATCAGGCGCAGCCCGCCAGGCGCGGCGAGCAAGTTGATGCGCGCGATCTCATCGCCCTCGCTCGACCAGGTCCAGGACCCCGCCCACGCTTCGCGCAGACAGCCGGCGCGATGCAGGCGGCCGATCTCGATGCGGCGGCGGTGCTCCAGCGGCGTGCGTCCCCAGCCGGAGCGTCGCCCGGACCCTAGCCCGCCCATGATCTGCCCCTCGGATTTTCTCGAAATCGCCTGGCAAACCGGCTGGTCCATCGATTGCCATCGACGCCGCTCACAGCAACGGGGGGTGACGGGTGACACGTGGTGACGGGTTTTCGCATATCTCTCTTGAGGCGCGCGCGCGTAGGCTCGATATCCCCAAAAAATGCGTCACCACGTGTCACCCGAGGTGCAAGCCATTGATTTCGCATCATGTGAGGGTGACACGTCACGGGGGTCTGATCCGTCACCCGTTCCGTCATCGCTCATCACCCCAGTGCGGAGCCGCCTCTTTCAGCAGCGTCAGGCCGATCCGCCCGCGGGCCTGCTTGCCCCCGACCTTCCTCCGCGTGGCGAGGTATCCCCGCTGTTCCAACTGGTCGCCGAACACCTTCAGCGCGCCGGGCTTTTCACCGTTGGCCACGCACCATTCGGTCCAGGACGCGAACAGGTCCGCGGCGGGCTCGAAGCGCGCGGCGTTCCCGGCATCGACCAGGCAGCAATCGTCCAGCCACTGGCCGATCAGGTCCTGCGTCCCGAAGTAGGCGTCCGTTTCCTGAAGCACCGCCGCAGGCGGGCGCAGCCCGTGCGCCTGCCACTCGATGCAGCCCTCGATCGCCCAACGGAGGATGCCAGGCCATTCATTGCGCAGCCGCTCGCCCAGCGTCCGGTCCGGCCTCGCGGGCTTCAGCGTGAACGGGACGATCTGGAAGCGACGGCGGGCGGCCTCGTCGACATTCCGCAGAACCGGCTTGTGGTTGCCGACGATGACCAGCTTGAACTGCGGCTGGAAGGTGAAGAAGTCCTGCCGCATGAACCGGGCCGAGATTGGATCCCCGCCAGTCAACTGCTTGATGCGCGCCTCGGCCCAGCCTCGACCGCTCTCGGTCTCGGACGCGGTCACCAGGCGCGCGCCGTTCATCATTGCCAGCTCTGTGGCGTGACGGTCGTTGTTCGACGCCGTGAAGGCGTCCATCGGGGCGGTGACCGCGTAGTCGCCGAGAATGCCGTGGAGCGCGTTGAGGAAGACGGACTTCCCGTTTCCGCCCGGGCCATAGATGAAGACGAGCACGTGCTCGCGCGTATCGCCGGTCAGCGCGTAGCCGAAGATGCGCTTCAGGTAGCCGATCAATTCGTCGTCGCCGCCCGTCGCCTCGTGCAGGAACTCCAGCCAGGCCGGGCAGTTCGCGATTTCGGCGGGCGCGACGCAAGCCTGCCGCGTGACAAGGCTCGCACGATCCGGGCGAGTCAGCTCGCCGGTGGCGAGGTCCACCTCGCCGCCGGGCACGCCCAGCCGCATCGGGTCCGGGTTCCAATCGTCCTGGCGGACCGCGACCCGGCGGTCGACGCTGGCCAGCTTCTCGGCCCCCTGAGCGAAGCTCGACTTGCGGGCCGCCACGCGAGCCCTGGCATCGAGACCCTCGCTGACCTCGCGGGCCAGGGCGCGCACATGGTCCGCGGTGGCGCGGGTGACGTCCCTCGCCCAATGATCGCCCTGCCAACGGAACCAGGCCCCGGCGTCATGGTCGAACCGAAGGTTTTCGCCCTCTCGGTCGACCAGGAGCAGCGCGACACCGTCTTCCGTTGCCTCGCCGCCCGTGTCCGGCGTCTCGTCTCCATCGTTCGTCGTTGAGGTCCGGCCTGCCGCCTTCCCCCAGGAACGCTGGAACTCGGCGTCCAGTCGATCATGGAACTTGCGGGCCGGTCCGTCCGGATGCCGGCGCACGATCTCCAAGGCCACGTCGCGCGGAAACCGCTTGCGAAGCGCACTCACGATCGCCTGGAAGTCTGCGGAGCGGTCGCCGCTGCGGCCATACGCGAGCAGGCGCTTCAGCGCCGGGGACAGGGAAGCGAGCGCGGCCTCGACCTGGTTTTGGAAGGAGGCCTGCCCATGGTCCGCTCCGTCCTCGGCATCGCCTTGGACGTCGTCATCGTCTCCCTCATCGGAGCCGCTCTGTGATGCCCTTAGCGAGGCGATGGCATCGTCGATGGACGCCAATTCCGTCGGGGCGTCCTTCAGCGCCTCCCCGGTGACGGTGATGTAGCGTCCGGTTTCCGTGTTCGCGTAGATCTCGAACGAGCCGCCTTCCGGATGGGGCTGCCTGCGATGGATCGGCGGGCGGTCGTCCCGCACCCGGCCGATGACCCGCAGCCCTTCCCGGCTCGGCGTGATCTCGACATAGGCTCCAGGCGTTTCGGCGAGGCGCGCGGCCCAGGGCAGCAGAGCGCCCGTCTCTGCACCACGCACATCGTCGAGGTCGATCGCCGCCAAACCCTTCAGGTCGAGCAGCTGAAGGCCGATCCCATCGAGGCCGCCGGCATCGAGCGCGGCCAGCGCCTCGTCGAGGGTGGCCCAGGTCGAAGGATCATCGTTCTTCGCGTAGCCGCCATCGCGACCGTCCCCGACCCGACGGGGCGGCTTGGTCGCCCTGCCCTTGCGCGTTTCCCAGCGCCAACCGACCCACCGCCGCTCCGGCGCGAGGAAGGCAAGACACTCCGGAAGCGTGAAGCCGCCGGCAAAGGGCGCGCCGCCGTCCATCAGACCGCGCCCGTCCGGGCTTCCATCGCGGCGAGCCACGCCTCGATCGCCGCCACGCGCACCAGCCGGCGCTTGCCGAACTTGATGCTCGGAAGCTCGCCGCTGCCGATCGCTTCGTAGATCTTCGTGCGCCCGACGCCAGCCAATCGAGCCGCGTCGGCCGGCGAGACCGCCAGACCTCCGCCGCCCAAGCTCGCGCTGTTGTCCGAAATTCGCATTGGTCCGCTCTCCATCGTGACGGTGCGTCGATGGTGGCGGACGACAGGTGGGCGAAAACAGTGGGCGAAAACCACGGAGGTTTCTGGCCAGGCACGGTCGCGTCTTAGCCGGAATGGCCCCGCGGCATGGACCTCGGATCCACAGCCGAGCAGCGGTCACATCACCCGTCAGTCCGCCGCACTCGCTGCACCGGCGGCATCAGGCAGCCGGCTGAGCCCCACGATGGCCTCGAACCGCATGAATTCAATTTTCTTGATCGCGCCGCCACGGTTCATCAGCATGATGAGGAATCGCACAGGGAGCTGATCATGCTTGGGATCGCAATGCGGGCCTGCCTATTGCTGCTTGCAGTCGCGGTGATCCCTTTGGGGTTCGCCTCACGGTCTCAGGCCGCCGGATGGGTGCAGATCGCCAGCGAACCCAACATCCGCTCGGCCACCGCCCGGGCCGCGGCGTTCGCGTCGACCCACCGGGATGTTCGAGTCTACGCGACCACCTCGGGGTGGTTCGCCATCGTGCTCGGGCCGCCAGGGATAACCAATCCCGAAGATGCCCTCGCGCGGTTCAAGTCCAGTGGGATGGTGCCCGGGGACAGCTTCGTCACCGACGGACACACCTACCTCCGAGAGGTCTGGAGCAGTGGCTCCGCACTGACTGACATGGCTCTGGTCGATGCCGTCAAGCGTGAGTCCATGTGGTCCGAGCGTACCCGCATGGGCGTCCAGAACGCGCTGATCTGGTCGGGCGACTACCGGGGGCGGATCGATGGCGATTTCGGCCGCCTGACACGGGAAGCGATCATGGCGTTCCAGAGCAAGCTCGGCGATGCCCCGTCCGGATACCTTACCGAGCCCCAGATCGCCGAGTTGGAAGCCCGCCGGGTCGCTGCTCAGCAGCGAGCGGGTTATCGCGTGGTCGATGACTACCAGACCGGCATCCGCGTAGGCATGGCCGAGAACCTGCTCCGGCGCGAAGCCCAGGATGGGGTCCTGGTGCCCTTCAGCTCCTTCGACGGGCACGCGTTCATGATGCTCCTCAGCATGCAGGGCGGCTCCGCATCGCTGGCGTCGCTCTACGACACCACGTTGGAGATCGCCGCGGAGATCCCCGGACAGGCGGAGGTCTACAAGCCCCTGCGGGACGACTGGTTCGTGGTCTCGAAAAGCGGGTTCACGCAATCGCTCTATGCCTATGTCCGGCTCGAATACGGCGCCGCCAAGGGGTTCATCCTCCAGTGGGACAACGATGCGGCCCAGACCTACGGACCTATCGCGACCGCCATGTTCAACGATTTCGGAACGATCGCCGGCGTGGTTCTAGACCCGAACGCGCCCACCGTCGCCTCTGCTTCGGCCTCTCCCCGCCGAACCCCGCAGCCGCCAGTCCAGGATGAGCCCCCCTCCGCCGCGTCCAGCGGCACGGGGTTCTTCGTCACCCGTCAGGGGCACGTTCTGACCAACAGGCACGTCATCGAGTCCTGCAGCTCGATCACCGTTGCGGACGTCCCCGCCACGGTCGTCGCCTGGGACGAGGACCTCGATCTGGCTCTGCTGCAGACCAGCAACGGCTCCAGCCCCTCTCAAATCGCCAAGTTCGCGCCCCGCCCCGCCAGGCTGAACGCCGACGTGACCGCGCTTGGCTATCCGTTGCATGGGCTGCTCGGTGGCCTGAACGTGACCCGCGGGGTGGTCAGTAGTTTGTCCGGGGTGCTTGGAGACCGGAACGTCATCCAGATCAGCGCCGAGGTCCAACCCGGGAACTCCGGGGGGCCTCTGCTGGACGCTCAGGGCGCGGTTGTCGGCGTGGTTGTGGCCAAGCTGGACGCTTTGGCGGTGGCGCAGATTTCAGGCGATCTCCCGCAGAACGTGAACTTCGCGATCCGCGGCGAGCTCGCCAAGGCGTTCCTGTCCCGAAACATGGCGGACTTCGAAATCGAGATGTCCATGCACCCGCGGTCGCCATCTGACCTGGCCGAGGCCGCCAGCTCATTCACCGCGCTGATCGAGTGTTTTCCAGTCTAGACCGTCTTAACGACATTCCTACATGAGAGTGCCGTTAGAATCGACTTGGTCTTTGTGCCCATCGAGACTGCGGCAGACCAGAACGACAGGCGGCATGCTCGCCCTGACAAGGCGGACAGGGCGTCGACCAGGTACCGAGCGGGATAAAAATGCATCGGACGAGGGCCGTTTCGCCGCCGACTCGAGTGGCTGGTTTTTGCGGCGCCCGAGCGGCCGGCTTCTCCCCCGCCGATGAAACGCTTTATCGGCGGTTGCGGCTGGACCCCGATCTCTGAACAGCTACACTGAGGCCGAAGCCTCCGCTCTCAGGAAAGAGGTTGCGGCTGGACCCCGATCTCTGACCAGCTACACTCTTGGAGGGCAGTTTCGACGAAGCCCTGCAGTTGCGGCTGGACCCCGATCTCTGACCAGCTACACTCGCTCCACCAGCCCGCCCACGTCACCCCCGGTTGCGGCTGGACCCCGATCTCTGACCAGCTACACTGACGGCCGAGACCTCGACACCCCATGGCCGGTTGCGGCTGGACCCCGATCTCTGACCAGCTACACTGCGGACCGGGACGAACCGGAACCGGGTCGGGTTGCGGCTGGACCCCGATCTCTGACCAGCTACACTGTCTGCCAACGACTACCGCGCCACCATCCTGTTGCGGCTGGACCCCGATCTCTGACCAGCTACACTGCCCTGGATGTGATACCACCCCCAGGTCGAGTTGCGGCTGGACCCCGATCTCTGACCAGCTACACTACTGATGTCACTTGATCCATTCGCCTTCGTGTTGCGGCTGGACCCCGATCTCTGACCAGCTACACTGTCCTCACCAGCAACCGAGGACGAGACTTGTTGCGGCTGGACCCCGATCTCTGACCAGCTACACTTCGGAAGAGTGACGCACCGCCCGTATCGCCGTTGCGGCTGGACCCCGATCTCTGACCAGCTACACTGTCGGTGGTGCGCTCCGCGGCGTCCATGGTGTTGCGGCTGGACCCCGATCTCTGACCAGCTACACTACGACGTCCTCCTCGCCTCCCTCCGCAAGGTTGCGGCTGGACCCCGATCTCTGACCAGCTACACTTGTGCACGAGCTGCACGGGGCGGAGAGCGCGTTGCGGCTGGACCCCGATCTCTGACCAGCTACACTTGGTCAGGACGGCCTGATCTACCACAACGGGTTGCGGCTGGACCCCGATCTCTGACCAGCTACACTGTGGAGGCAGAACTCCTGTCCGTCGTTTTGGTTGCGGCTGGACCCCGATCTCTGACCAGCTACACTGACGGGTCGCCGATGATGGCGTGGTGCGTGGTTGCGGCTGGACCCCGATCTCTGACCAGCTACACTCCGGCGCTCGAACACCGCGCCGGGCAGCGTGTTGCGGCTGGACCCCGATCTCTGACCAGCTACACTTCGATCCCCTTGTGACGGCAGCGCGTCTCGTTGCGGCTGGACCCCGATCTCTGACCAGCTACACTCAGCTCATGAACCTCCTCGTCAACTCCTCGGTTGCGGCTGGACCCCGATCTCTGACCAGCTACACTCGCCGCACGCTGCCTCGCATCACGCTTCTGGTTGCGGCTGGACCCCGATCTCTGACCAGCTACACTTCCGAACAAGAACTTCCTCCACCTGACCCCGTTGCGGCTGGACCCCGATCTCTGACCAGCTACACTAAGCCGGATTTCCGAAGCCGTCGCAGTCTGGTTGCGGCTGGACCCCGATCTCTGACCAGCTACACTTCGGCGCTGTAGGCGTCCGCTGTAGCCGCGTTGCGGCTGGACCCCGATCTCTGACCAGCTACACTCGATCCCGCCAGCACCGCGACTCCCCCCGGGTTGCGGCTGGACCCCGATCTCTGACCAGCTACACTATCGCCATACTCGTCCCGGCCCTGAGGCTGGTTGCGGCTGGACCCCGATCTCTGACCAGCTACACTTCAGCTTGGACAGGCCCGTTCCCGAGAGAGGTTGCGGCTGGACCCCGATCTCTGACCAGCTACACTTCGAACCCACACAACCCGCTGAGAAACAACGGGAAATTGGAGCGCGCGTTCGCTCGAAAGTGTTTGGCGAGGCTCAAAACAGCACCATCTGCTCGGGATTTTGCGGGGCGCCGCGGCGACCCTGATCGTAGAAGCGAATCGTGTTCGCGTATTGCTTGTCCGTGAATTGCAGGATCTGGACATCGCCAGACGGGGGCAAGGCACGCTCAATTCTCCGGACGCGCGCGTCGAAAGCGGGACGTCCGTTGACGAACCGAGCATAGACCGAGAACTGGCTGCGCTCGAACCCTTCGTCCAGCAGGAAGTTTCTGAACTTCGTGGCCGCAGCGCGCTGACGCTTCGTATCGGTCGGCAGATCGAACATCACCAAGATCCACATCAGTCTGTACCCGCTGAGATGAGTGGCACTCATAGCTCGGCTCCAAGAGACCGAAGCTCCAACGCGCTTGGCGCTTCGGGAAACAGCAGCATGTCGCGCCCAGTCTCGAAGCTCCGCGCCAGCGAGAACGTCTGGCGCGACAAGACGGCCGTCAGAGGGCTGCGCTCGCCCTCGACATCCAGGTCCAGCGCGATCAGACGGCCAAGAACTCGCTTGGCCTCCGGCGTCACCTCGCTGACGCCCCGCGCCGACATGCCTCTGACGGCGCAATCGACCAGCGGGCGGAACGGCTCGACCATGTCGTCGGCCAGCGCGAAGGCGTTGCCGCGGTTCCTGTGGAACAGCCCCATGGTCGGGTTCAGCCCGGCGGCCACGACCGCACGGGCGACCGCCGCGCGCAGGACGGTGTAGCCGTAATTCAGCAGCCCGTTCATCCCGCCTCCGCCGACCTCCCTTCGGAACTCCTCACCCATCATCAAGGGCCAGTATCGGCGTGCGGCTTGGGCTTCGAGATTGCCTTCGTCTCCGCTGCGGACCGCACGGGCCAGATGCAGCAACGGCGCCGTAGGCGCCCCGAAGGCGTCGAGCGCCGCCGCCTGCATCAGGATCTTGCGAACCACGATTGCTTGCCACAGGCGCTTCTGCAGCGGGCGCTTCGCCTCCCACTGCGCCCTCATCCTGGCGCCCTGTGTGACATGTCCTTCCAGCGGCCAGAGGATCGCCTGTGGCGCGTGCGAGGCGGCGCAGACCACCACCGGCGCGCCTCGTTCAGCCAGTGCGACCAGAAGACTGTTGGACCAGGTCACCCCATGCGCGTGCACGATGACGGCTGCGATCTGATCCAGAGGAACTCGGCCGACCTCTTCATGCCCCTCGCTGACGACAAGAAAGCCACGGGCGCGGGACAGATGCCGGCCATCCGTCGCGATATCCAGAACCTGATCCAAATCGATGCTCCGCAATTCCACGCCAGCGTTGCAGATCGACAGATTCGTTCAAGATATTCATTCGAAAGGTCCAGGGTCGTGGATGCGACCAAGCATATCGACATGAATCAGTCGGCCCTGACATCTTCGAAAAGTGGACAGAGACATGCGGATCATGTCGAATGGATCGGACTTGTCCCGCGCTCTCGCGTCGACATTAGCCTCGTTATGCGGGGCCAGAACCAGGCGCGGCTCCCCGAACTGCTGCACCAGCGCGATCATGGGCGTCCCGGTCTTGGGGTGGTGCAGGGCGAGAAGGTCGTTCTTGTGGATTCGCATCAGCCGTTTCGCTGCTGGATGCGGACGGCTATCAAAGTCAGGCCGGTGCGCGTCGAAGGTCGAGACGACGACCCGCTCCCAGGATCCATCAGGCAGCCTCCAGACCTCATAGACGTGATTGCTGTTGCCGCTCACGCCCTTGTAGGGCCTACCTTCGCGGTCCTTGATCCCGATTGCGGACATGGCCGTCAGCAGACGAACCCGCCGGATGCCCTGATAGGGTCCGGGGCGCTTGGCGAAGTCGGATAGCGCGGCCTTGGTCTCCGCCTCCTTCAAGCCACGCGTCGCGCATTCCAGCAGGGCTGACAACTGCGGGTCGCGGATGTTGGGGATGTCCGACAGCTTCAGCGCATCGAGCGGCTTGCGCGTCACAACGATCGGCGCGCCGGTCGAGCTCACCTCCTCCGTCAGACCATAGGCCGTATCCTTGTGCAGCGCTCCGGCGGTGCTGTCCCGGCCTTGCGCGCGCCCCTCGAAAGCGATGCGCCCATGGTCGGGCCTGTGGCTGACGACGATGGCGTCCAGAATGGCGCGCACGTCCTCACGGAACCCAGCATAGGGCGGCTCCAGATCCGCCACCACATCCAGCGTCCCATTCTCCCTGCGCCGACCCGAAGCCTTCTGAATCCGCGCCATCAAGCCCTGGTCGATGGCTCCGACCACGGCGGCGTCGATCGCATGATGCCGATGATCCGTCCGCTTCTTCTCGGAAGAGGGATGATCCTCGCTGATCGAGAGATCGAAGTTCAGCCCCCACTGGCGACGCAGCATCTCGGTCATGCGCCCCGGAACGACATAGACTGGCGCGGTCCCCTTTTCCGGATAGAGACGGGAGAGATATTCGCGAGAGATCCGGCTCAGGTACTGCATGTCGACCAGCTGACGAGCCAGGAAGTCACGCTCCCCCTCGAAACGCGCCATGGCGTCCTTGGCGAACCGCCAGCGCTTCGCCGTAGGCAGGCGCTCGATCAGTGGTGCGATCGTAGCCCAGCGCTCCGCGTCCTGTCCGAACGCCTCCCAGGGTGACCGGTTTCGTTTGTCCCTGTTCGCTTCGCGCGTGCACAGAACCTTGTTAGCAATGCTATCATCCAGAGTGCGCGAGAATGGAAGGATATGATCCACCTCGACGGATCCATCGAAAAGCATTCCCGCCGTGATGATCTTCCCAGAGTAGGGACAGAAGCGAGGCAGTGGATCTTCGCCCTGCTTCTCCCACAACCGGAGGATCAGCCGGTTCGCGCCGGTGTCCTTTTGGCCGAGTTCCCGCAGCTTGTCGCCCCGACGCAACGCATCCTCGCGATTGCGCCGGTTCACGACCTCCAGCTCCCGCTTCTGATCCTGCGAGAGTTTCAGGTCGCGTCCCAACTCCACCACGATCCTGTCCGGCAGCCCATGCCGGTCAATCACAGCGTTCACGACGTGGCGAAGCTGTCCCAGCCCGATATGCACCGTCGGATTGGTAATCCGCCCGTAGCGCGTGACGTCGTCGTCCTGGGGCCGGTTGCTGCCAGGCAGGACATGACGATCCAGGACCTGCCCATAGTAGGGCAGGCGCTCCAGCACCTCGCCGGTACGGAAATCCGAGTGGTGCGAGAACGCCTCCTCGCAGGCGCGGCTGTAGACGATCACCTCGCGCTGTAGGATCGGCAGAAGCGCCCGCGTCGCCTTCAGGCCGATCCGCCCATGCCCTTCCGGCAAGGGCGCATTCAGCACCGCCTGGGCGTTCTCGAGGACGAGGCCATGCTCGCGCATCAGCCGCGCGACCAGCCGCTCGGCCTGCGCGTCGGTCTCAACGCGGCGGATCCGCGCGATCACCCGCCACTGGCGCTCCGCGGACAGCGCAGTCCAGCTAGGTCCGAAGCGGGTTTTGTGCGCCATGATCGCGCGAACGGCGTCGCAGGGCAGGTCCGGACGCGCCTGTCGCTCATGCGAGAAGCTCTCGCCCGTGGTCAGGCCCACCGCTTTGCGCAGGCGTGCGAAGCTGATCTTGGACGAGCTCGGCGACTTCGCCGTCTGCCCGTCCAGAGCCAGCAGCGCCCTGTCGCGCTCCTCCATCGTCAGGGGCCTTTCCTCCGCCCCGAAGACCACCCGCAAGGCGTTGACCGTCTCCAGCAGAACCCTGCGTTGATAGAGTGGATGCGCCTTCGCCAGGCGTCGATCCTCGAAGTAGAGGCAACGTCCGACGACAGGCGCTTTGAGGGGGCGCTGATGAAAGATCGTCTCGAACAGCGAGCCGCGCAGCGCCTCGGTCAGCTCCTGGTGATGGACCGCCTGAGCCTCCCACAGCCGATCGAACTCATCCTCCAGATGCCGGCGCTCCGGGTAGAAGTCGTATCCCGTCTCCGCGGCGCCGCGCGGGGTCAGCCCCAGGGTCTGCAGACGGGTCCGAACCGCCGGAGGCCGGTCTGGCGAGGCGGCCCGCCGTTGATGCAGGAACGCGCCAAGGGTCTTCGCGCCCTCCGCCATCATCGCCTGATCCAGCCGCGCGGCCGCGTCCTTGATCTTGCCGCTCTCGTTGTCGCCCCGGTCGGTCTTCCGGTTGGACTTGAAGCCCCGGCGCTGATTGAGGTGGAACAGCGCGCGTCCGAATTCGTGCAGGCTGAGCGGCTCGGTCAGACCCCGCGCACGCAGTTCGAACGGATCCAAGGCTTCCAGCGTCTTCGCCATCTCTCGATCCAGCGGCATCAGTCCCGCCCGAGCAAGCTTGCGCATCAGGCTGGCGCGCCGACGCAGATAGCGGTCTCGCCGCCGTCGCGCAGCCCGCGCGGCGCGACGGTCTTTCGCCAGGCTCTCCTTCGACTTCGGATCCCTGCCGTCCGAGAAAATCCTGACCCCCCCGTCAAGGGACCCGATTGGCGATCCATCCCTCGTCTCATAGAGCCACCAGCCGATAGAATTCGTGCCGATGTCCAATCCCAGCCGCTTGCTCATCGAAACCTCCCCAATCGGAGACAATTTCGATCCGCTCTGAAGTTTGCGTCAACACGAAACGCAACTTGGCCGCCGAAAGCCACTCGGCCGGCCGGCCAAGCCTTGACCAAAGGTCGCGGCCTTCCCATCATGGACACTCAGAGATCGGGGTCGAGTCGTTAACAAGCGTTCGATCGCACCACATGAAACGCGGGCTGCGGCCCGCGTTTTTTCTGACAAATGCAGTTAGACGCTCCCGCGATCGTCAGTGGTATCGGGCGCGCCGGCCTCCCCGCCGGCATTTTCCTTATCGAGGGTACTTGCGGACCAATCGACGCCCTCGAAGCGCTCCAACAGTGTCGGAACGGCCATGTTACCCGAGAAACAGTCGGGAGGGCTGGCGACTTTGCCTTGATGCCGAAGGAGCGCTTCTCCGGCGAACAGATCGCTTTTTCGCTCTGACCGGCCATGCCGCGCCCTTCATTCGCCAGTCCGCCCGGCGCTCTTCTCGAAATCACGCAAGTGCGCCTTGATCGTCGACTCGCCTGGCGGGCTCTCGCCTGCGAAAAGGTCGCTCCATGCCGCCCTTATGGCTCGCGTACCCTCGTTGCGACCCGTTCGGAGCAATCCGCGCTCGCCAAGGTGTTCGATGACGACCTGGATTTTTTCGTCGTAGCTCGGCCGGCCGCCCTTGCTCTTTGTCGCTGGAGACAAAAGCCGGACGGCCAGTTCATCAAGGAGCGCGGCATCGATAAGCGGACCTCGAAAGTCCGACCGCCCGAGAACGCCATCGAGTGGTTCGACATGCATACCCGGCATCGGTGAGTACGCGGCAATGCCATGCTCGGCCACAAGCACCAGGGTCAGGTGGCTTGGGCCGGAACGCGCCGCCACAGCCCTCCACGCCGCGGTCGCAGAAGCGCCGGAGCCATTTCGAGAGATGAGCGCCTCGACGCGTCGCTCTCCGCTTGGCCGCCGACCGAGCCGCCACACGCCGTCTCGCGCATCGCCGGCATCGAAGTCGCGTGGATCGAAGGCAGCCGAAGCCAGGCTGCGGACGATGGCCTCCATGTCGACCTTCCACAGGCGGAGGCGTTCGCGGTCGGCCACGACGAAGTCGGCTTCGGGACAACGCCACCCGAATTCATCACTGCCGACGTTGTGCTCGACCTGCGCCATGTGACCGAGATCGCAGGCATCGCAAAACACTGAAGGCGCGACGCCGCCATCCACGATGACGCCAAGGCTTCTCAGGGCATCGACGTGCCGCCCAAGCGACGCCGCAGGCACCCGCGACGCACCCTCCCGAAACAGCTGCAGGACCAGATCCGCAGGGTGTGAGGCGGGGTCAGGCATCACTCGGGTCATAGAGGCCCCATCGCTCCATCAAGGTCCCCGCGATGAACTGGTGGCGCTGGGTATGATCCCGCAGGTTCGACCTGTTCGGGGCAGAAAGCGAGACCAGGACCGCCTTGGGCCGCCGCCCGGGCTGCTCCGGTTCAAAGATCACGCGGATCGACGCCGCGACGACCCTCCAGCCGATCCGGCCCATCGGGGAGTGCGCCTCGAAGGCGTCGCTGGAGCGGTCGCGCAGACTTCCGTCGTCCGTCGGACCTGCACGCATCGCCAGCGTCACGGACATGCTCGAGGTCGGGTTGATCAGCGTCACCCTCTCGACCTCTGCAGACTGAACCCCGTCTTCGGGTTTCAGCGCCAATGGTCTCCCCGATGCCAAGCGCTGCAATTCCAGCCGCCGCGCGCGCACCGGTTCGATCGGCGCATCGGATGCGAGCATCGTTTCAGAGAAGGCGCGCGCGATCTTCTCCTGGAGGGGCCGCCCGCCCTTGGCGACCACTTCGATCTGCCGCGCCGCCGCATCGAAGACGATCGCGCCCTCGACCACCGCACGATGAGAACGCGTGACGATCTCTCCGTCGTCATCGAACGCCGTCTCGGCCCGCGGCGGCTGCTCGACGAAGACCGCAGCCTGCATGCAGACGTGGGACTCGCCGCTGGCCGGATCGATGATCTCGCGCTCGAACCAGTCGAAGTGGATGCGCGCGAAGGCATCGTGCTCGGAGAAGATCCGCCGGGTCTCTTCCTCGAACCTGACCTTCGCCTCCTCGCCTGGACGAAGTTCTACGTCTGCCGCGCCTCCGAACGCATAGCCGCTGTAGGACCGACCCTGCCGGTAGCGATCCGCATAGTGAGACGCCAGCGCCCGGTCGAAGCAGCGGCGGTCGCTCAGGTAGACGTCGATCGCCGCAGCCCGAAGGCTCTCGATGGCGTCGAAGGTTTCCGCGTCCATGCATGCGGACAGGGCCACGGACCGCAGTGCACGCCGGCCGAAGTCATCGTTCAACTGCTCGACCTGGTCGATGATCGCAAGGAACTCGTCGCGAGCGCCCTGCCCCGCGTCGGCCAGGGCCACAAGCGCCTGCCGCGCGCGCTCCTCTGGTTTCGCGTCTGGATCGATCGCGGCGATGCCGGATGCATCCACCGCGCAGGCTTCCATCAGCGCGACGATCTTCGGCCACGGCGTCTGCTTGATGAACGACTTTGGGGATTGAGCCAATGTTGTGCATTCCAGAGCAGCCACCCCAAAATCTGGGGATCGCTTCATCTGGGAGCAGGCGGAAGCAACGTCAACACCACTGTCGAACGAAAACGGACGAAGAGGATCAGCCCTGGATCACCTCGGACAGGTGCGCGTCCCACGCGTCCATCAGGGCACGCCGCTTGTCGAACAGGTCTCCGCGCGCATACGCGGCTTCGGCCTTGTCCTTGAGCCGATGGGCGAGCGCTGCCTCGATCACTTCCCTCGGGAAGGCTGTGGTCTCGCCCGCCCAGTCCCGGAAGGTCGACCGGAAGCCATGAACGGTGACGTCCTCTCGCTTCATCCGGCGCAGCACCGCCGTCAGCGCCATGTCGCTGAGCGGCTTGTCGAACGCGCGCCCGCCCGGGAAGATGAGTTCGTCCGCCGCGCCCGGTTCGCCCAATACGGCGAGCGCAGCCGATGTCAGCGGAACGCGATGCTCCTTGCCGGCCTTCATCCGAGCGGCCGGGATCGTCCAGACCAAGGCATCGAGATCGACCTCGCCCCAGCGCATCCCGCGGACTTCTCCCGAGCGAGCCGCGGTTCGGATCACGAAGGACAGGGCGCGCGCGCTCAGCCCCTCTCGGGCGTCCAACTCGGCCATGAACGCCGCCGCCTCCCGCCAGTCCATCGCCGGATGATGTTCCACGGCGCGCACCGCGGTCGGCTTCGGCAGGATGTGGTCGAGATGGCCGCGCCAACGGGCCGGGTTGTCCCCATCGCGCGCACCGATGGCCGAGGCGTAGTCGAGAACGGCCTCGATGCGCTGACGGACGCGGCTGGCGGTCTCAGGCGTGCGGGTCCAGATGGGGCGAAGCGCGGTCAGCACGTCCTGCGTTTCGATCTTGCGCACGTCGATGTCGCCCATCGTCGGGTAGGCGTGGGCCTCCAGGGTCGATGTCCATTGCGCCCCATGCTTGGCGTTCTTCCAGCCCTTGCGCTTCGCTTCGATCAGGGCGGAGGCGGCTTCGCGGAACGTGGTGCGCTTGACCTTCGCTTTCGCCGCGATGGGATCGCCGCCTTCGGCGAGCATCCGCCGCGCCTCCAGCGCCCTGTCCCGAGCCATGGCGAGCGTCACCTCGGGCCAGGCCCCCAGACCGAGATCACGCCGTCGACCGTCCTTCTGGTAGCGCAGGACCCACGATCGCGCGCCCGTCGGCTTCACGAGCAGCATCAGACCGCGCCCATCGACATGACGGCCAGGGCCAGCCGTTTCGACCTTTCGAGCGGACAGCGCCATTCGGGTTCCCACACTCGTTCCCACACATTGGACCGAATTTAGGCGAACGCTCGCGGACGTCAAGACATGGCAATAGCGACAAGTCATTGCCATAATGTGGTTTGCATGGATTTCGGCGAGCTCGCTCGGACGTCTGCGAACATAAGTTCGGCGGACGCTCTCTCCGCCACTCGCCCCGCGCGAACGGCACGAACAGATCCGGCTCCGGCCGGATTTTTTCGTTGGGGCAGAGGGTTGTAGGGTCTCGGCTATTCACCTGCCCGCTTGCGGAAACGCCCGAAAGCGGTCTCTCCGGGCCGATACTCTCCGAACCTGTTGACTGCGCCGTTTTGGTGAAGAGCCTTCCAAGCCATTGAGATGCATCAGACTTCACAAAGACGATGCTGTTGACTTCGATCCGGGTGGCACCTGTGCGATCGGGCCTGAGATCCAACGTTCTCCGAGACGCCGACGGCTTTAAGCACAGTCCCCGCTATCGCCCGCGGCAGCGGTGCCCAGTGATGTCGGACGAGGACCGCCAGGCAGCGCCACAGGACCAGCACGCTGCCTCGGCCTCAGTCGTTTCCAGTCGACGTCGATCGCTGCAATCGCAACTGGCGAGCGCAGTGATGCCAATCGGCAAGGCTGACGCTCACGGCCCATTGCTGCCGTTCACGGCTGTAACTGATGCTGTGATGCCGCACGCAGTTTCTGCCGTTGGGTGTGGCTGCGCAGACCCGGCCGGTTCGGTCGGAGGTTCGTCCGACGAAGCGAATGGGCGAGCGCATCGCTCCACGGTCGGCGGCAGGCCCACGGACGACCTCCCGGGAGTCTAGCGATGCCTGCGGGTTGGTCGGCGACGCCCGGACGGCTACCGCGAGCGAGCCGCCAAACGCCGACATGAGTGGAACCGGCACCCAAAACGATCATCGAGGCAGCGCCTCGGTCAAGGGCTCGCCGCTCGCCCCCGAGGGCGGCTTGATCCCGAGCCGGGCGGCGATCGTCGGCGCGACGTCAACGGTCTCGATGCGGCGGGCGATGCGGCCCGGCTGGATCCCCGGGCCGGCGAAGATCACCGGCACGTAGGTGTCGTAGGCCCAGGGCGAACCGTGCGCCGAGGCGACGTGAAGCCCGTCGAAGTCCGCGACGAACCAGTGCGGCTCGAAGACGACGTAGACGTCCCCGGAACGGTCGGGGTGGAAGTTCGCCGTCACGGCCCGGCCCACGGCGGTGTCCGGCGCGGCGCCCGCGCGCAGCGACGCGCTGCCGATGGCCAGCGCGATGCCCGGCAACTTCTGCAGCTCCTCCGCCACCGCGGCCTCGACCGCGCGCGCATCGAGGCCGGCCGACTCGATCGCGGACCTGTCGAGGTAGACGTAAGGGTTGGTGAAGCTCTCGATCAGCTCGCGCGAGAGGCCGAACTCGCGTTGCAACCGCTTGAAACCGGGCTCGGCGTCGACGTCGTCGAAGCTGAAGGTCCGCGCCTCGATCCCGAGGGTCGCCAGATATCCGGGCGCCTCCGGCGCGCCGTGATCGGCCGACAGGACGATCAGCGTGCGGTCGAGGCCGACCTTCGCGTCCACGTGCGCGAGCAGATCGGCGAGCGTGCGGTCGAGGCGCTTCATGTTGTCCTCGGCCTCGAGGCTGGACGGGCCGAAGACGTGGCCGACGTAGTCGGTGGAGGAGAGGCTGACGGAAAGGAAGTCCGGAACGTCGTCCTGGCCGAGCCCCTCCGCGTCGATCAGCGCCTTGGCGAAATCGGCGGTGATCTCGTCGCCCGCCGGGCTGACGGTCAGCAGCGTGGTGTAGGACTTGCCGTCCGCGGGACCGTAGGCGTGCGGAAAGGTCCGGCCCCAGCCGGGGAAGTCGGTCTCCCATGGCTGGTCGTCGCGGTCGGCGAAGGCGTAGGTCTCCGGCGGCAGCATCAGCGTCCAGTCGGTGTCGGCGTAGGACCCGACGACATCCTTGCGCGTCCAGGTCTGCACCCATTCCGGATAATCGCTGCGGTAGAAGGCGCTCGTGACGAAGCGGCCTTCGGCCTTGGAGAACCAGTAGGCCTGCCCGGCGTGTCCGGCGAAGGGGATGGCCCCGCGATCCTTCACCGAGACGCCGAAGACCTTCGCCTCCGGTCCGAAATGAAGCCTGATCTCGTCGCCGATGGTCGACGTCAGGATGTTGCGCGGCGAGCGCCCGTCGGTCGTGGCGGCCCGCTGCGTCGGGTCGACCTCGGCGTCCCGGTCGATGCCCGCCGCCCCGACCAGCGGGAAGTCGGGATCCTGGACGTTGTAGAACAGCTGGCCGGCGTCACGGTCGAACCAGACGTTCGCGACCATGCCGTGGACGCCCGGATCGGCTCCGGTGGCGAGCGTGGCGTGGCCGACGATGGTCTCGGTGTTGGCGTGCCGGTGATGAGCGTTGACGAACCAGGCGCCGTTCTCGACGAGATGCCGGAACCCGCCCTCGCCGAAGCCGGCGCCGTACCGTGCGATCAGGTCGCCGCGAAGCTGGTCGACCGTGATCTGGAGGACGAGGCGAGGCGCCGCGTCCTCGGCCTGCGCCGGGGTCTGAACGGCCGCGATCAGGGTCGCGGCCTTGAGGATGTTTCTCTTGCTCATCAGTCCCTCCCAGGACGCTCGGAGGTCGTCGAGCCGGGTCTCCGAACTCTGACGCCTTGATCCGCCGCCGCGCGCCGACGACTCGTTCGTCGCGGCATCCGATGGTCCGAACCTGCCGTTGGGCGCCGAGGCCAATGCCGAGATGCGGTCCGTCGGCGCCGTCGGTCGCCGCGTTCCGAAAGCGCCGACGACCGGATCGGCGGTCGAGCGCGCGATGCGGCCTCCGCGACCGCGGCGGCGATCAATCGACCGGCTCGATCTCGGGAAACGTCCAGCGTCCATCGAGGATCTCGGCCCGCGGCTGATAGAGCCGGACCGTGTAGTTCCAGCCCGGCGTGATCGGGATGCAGTTCACCCGGCCGTCCTCGCAGCCGCCGAAATGGATCGTGTAGGCGCCGTCCTGGTTCGGCGTGGCCGAGGTGTTGTTGTAGCTGTTCCGCCCCAGATCGTTGGGGGCGAGAAAGCCGTCGGCGTCGTAGACGGTGATCGACCAGAAGGCGTCCACCGGCACGTCGCGGACGGTCACCGCATGGGGGGTCTCGCCGTCGTTCATGTCGACGGCATCGACGAAGGCGCTGGCCGTCGTGGCCGGCTGCCCCGCCCAACCCGCCATTCCGATCAGGTGGCCGAGCGGGTCCACCTCGTCGCGTCGACCGAAGGCGATGCCGGCATCGAGACCGACGGCGGCGGCGAGGTCGCTGATCGCCTTCCGAGCTGCTGCAAGGCTTTCAAGGTCCCAGTCCGGCGCCTCGAAGGGGCCGCTTCCGCCGCCTTCGAGGCGGATTCCGTCCTGCACGGCATGGGCGCGGGCGGCATCGTCGGGATCGCCTGCGTCAATGAAGGTGCGGAACAGGAGCATCGCGAAGCGGGTCCCGACCTCGTCCTCGGTCAACTCGTAGGCGCCGGGCTGGGCATAGGCGAAGTTGTAGTGGTCCTGGCTGATCACCAGCACGGACTGGAACCGCCCGTCCCCCTCGGGCAGCGTCACCGTCACCGGGTCGGACAGGTCGATTATGGCGGCCGAGTAAAGAGTGTCTTGGTTGGGCCGGATGATCGGCTGCGGCGCGTCGGCGGAGACCACCTGGCGCTCATGGGCGATCTCGCCGACGCCGGTGGCGTTGGTCTGCATGGTGAGCCGGAACATCGTATCGCTCTCGGCGCGCATGAGGTTCTGGATCGTGATGTCCTCGGCGAGGACCGGCGCGGGCGCGCAGAGCGCAATGGCAAGAAGAAGACGTCGCATGGTCCGTGTCCTTTTCCGTCAGTTGATCGGCTGGACGGGCGGGAAGCTCCAGGATCCGTTCAGGATCTCGGGGCCGGGCTGGTAGAGGCGGATGGTGTACTGCCAGCCCTCGACCAGCGGCAGGCAGTTGACGCGCCCGTCCTCGCAGCCGCCCAGGTGCACGGTCATCGACCCGTCCGCGTTGCGCGCGCCGCTGACGGAGTTGACCACGTAGGCGCCCAGCGGGTTGGGCACGAAGTAGCGGGCCGCGTCGTAAAGGCTGACCGACCAGAAGGCGCCGACCGGCACCTCGGCGGGAACCTCGATGCGGTATTCGCCGACGGGCAGGCCGGGCGAGACGCTGACGTAAAGCGCCTCGGTCTCCGGCAGGCCGCCCCAGCCGCCGGCGGTCCCGATCAGGTGGCGCACGGGGTCGACCTCCTCCCGCCTCCCGAACATGCGGACGGAGGAGGGCAGGTAGGGCCCCAGCGCGACGGCGGCGCGCACGAAGCCCTCGTAGCTGTCTTCGTCGTAGATGGGCGGGATGAACGGCTTGGCCGAGGCGGCCTCGATCGACATCGCGTCCTGGATCGCGTGCACCGCGGCGACGTCGGCGGGGTCGGAGGCGTCGACCAGCACGCGCATGTAGACGGCGACATAGGGCGTGTCGAAGGTCTCGACGTCGAGCGTGTAGCTCCCGCCCCCGTGGAACACCTCATTGAGGTAGTGGTCCTGATTGACGATCATCGCCGACATGTAGCGGCCGCCGACATCAGGCAGGGTCAGGGTCGCGCCCTGGCTGATGTCGACGATCGCCGCGCTGTAGAGCGTGTCGCGGTTCATGCTGACCGTGGTCTGCGCCTCGACCGGGGTCAACTCGCGGAAGTGGAAGAAGCGGTTCACGCCGCCGGCCAGCGCCACGTACTTGTCGAACTCGATGTCCGTCGCGGCGCGGACGAAATTGTCGAGCGTGACCGGAATCTCCTGGGCGTCCACCAGGGCGTCCAGATTGTCGTCGGCGACCTGCGCCATGGCGGCGTGCGGGGCCGCGAAGCCGATCGCGGTCAGCGCGGCGGCCAACGTCTTGATGGGGCGAGAGATCATTTCGGTCCTCCTGAGAAGAGTCTGGTCGCCGGGCGCGCCTCAGCCGCCGGCGCGTCCTGCGGCGACGCCCCGTCGGTAGGCGGCGTCCTTGTCCTTCTGCACCTTGTCGACGACCAGGCCGCCCACGAGGCCGGCGCCGGCGCCGATGGCCGCGCCCATGGCGGTGTCCCCGGCGATCGCGCCGACGACGGCGCCGCCTGCGGCGCCCACGGCGGTTCCGGTCAGGGCGCGCTGTTCGGTGTCGGACATGCCCGCGCAGCCCCCGGCTGCGAGGCACATCAGGGCGAGAGAGACGGGTTTCAGCATGGCTGCGCTCCTCATCAGTAGGACGCCGGGCACGGGTAGGCGGCGGCGGCCCAGATCAGCAGGCCGTCGAGCGCCTCGCGGCTGCGGATGTCCGGGTTGGCCGCCATCCAGTCGACGAAGGCGCTGGTGATCTCGTTGCGGCTCGGCGCCTGCGTCGCCGGCGGCGGGCAGTAGATGTCCTCGCCCAGCTCCGCCGCGAGCGCGGCGTGGAAATGGTGCGCGCCCAGCAGATAGCCCTGGCACATGTGGATCGCGGCGACATGCAGCGGGCTGTCGGCCGGCGTCGCGCAGAGGTCTGCGAGGTCGCCGGCGGTGTCGAGCACGAAGTCGCTCTCCTCGGTGGCCGCCGCGGCGGCGACGGGCGTCGCAAGAAGCGCTGCGAAGATGAGTCGGCGCATGATCGGATCTCCCTGGTTGGGCGCGGCGCCGCTCAACGCGGCAGCATCACCGTGATTGCGAGCCGCGCGCGAAGTTCGTCCGGGCCGGCGGCGGGCGTCTCCAGCCAGTAGCCCAGCCCGGCCTGAAGGCTGACCGGGACCGCGCCGATGCGGGTGAGCTTGCTGACGGCGACGTTGACCGGGACGGCCCATGTCTCCGTCTGCCAGTCGTAGGTGGTTTCGGATTGCAGCGAGAACGTCCACGCCGTCGGCGTGGTGTAGGCGGCGAAGGGCTGCACGAAGCTGCGGTTGAGATCCGTGCGCTTGTCGTCGCCGGCGAAGGACCAGACATGGTTCGCCAGCGCCCCGACGGTCCAGGGCCCGCGCTGGACCAGCGCCACGCCGCTCGGGCCAGCCGCCCATTTCTCCGCGCCGAGCTGCGACCGCGTCGCGGTCGGCAGCACGACGACCGGACCCACGCCCCAGGTCAGGCCGCCCTCGGTCGGCCGGGAGGGGGAGAAGAACAGGGTCTGCGTGACGTCGCCCAGGCCGAACTGGGACCCCGCGCCCGCGAAGATGTCTTTCTGCCCGACCAGCGGCACGATGGTGCGCGAGATGAGGTTCCAGTCCTCGTTCAGGTGGAAGGGGATCACCGGCTGGACGTTTGTGGTCAGACGCCAGCCGTCGTCGGGCCCGTAGCCGCGGTCGTAGTTGGACTGGACGGGGACCGAGACGAGATCGGCGATCGGGTTCGAGAGCTCCCGCGCCAGCGCCGCATCGTCGCTCTGCCGCGCCACGGAGCCCGCTTCGGCCTGCGCCGGCTGGGCCTCCGCCCCCATCGGACCGAGCAGCGCCATCGCCAGAGCAGCGGCCAGCGTCGTCCACGTCTTCATGCCCATGCTCCTCCGCGTCTCTTGTTCCGGCCCGCGCGCCCGGGTCTCTTCGGTCCCGCCTGCCGTCAGAACGAGACCGTCAGGCCGACCAGCGGACCCTGCTGCTCGACGTCGTAGAGAAAGCCCGAGGCGTCGCGGTCGACCTTCATCCAGCGCCAGCCGGCCGAGACCGACGTCGCCTCGGTGACCCGCCAGCCGACCGCGGCGAAGGCGTCGACCATCAGGTCCGACCCCAGGCCGAAGCCGCCCAGGCCGAGCCAGCCGTGCAGGAACCACCGTTCCGACAGGTCCAAGGCGCCGCGCAGCGACACGACGGGGTCGACCCAGACGTCGTCGCCCCTCAGCTCACGCGGCCTCGCCGGGCCGCCGGAGAGCTTCAGGTCGGTTCCCACCGACCACAGCCGCAGCCCGCCGCCGGCCGACAGCGTCGCGCCCTCCCGGTCGAGAACGGCGTATTCGGCCACGGCCGTGGCGAGGAAGGTCTTCGAGGTCAGGCGGGTCTTCGCGTGGAACGGCGGCAACGCGCCGTCGGCGCGGGTCTCGACATACTGGATGTCGCCCGCCAGCCCGAAGCGGCCCTTGCGGGCCTGCCCCGCGAGCATGCCCGCGAACCGCAGGTCGTCGAAGATGTCGCCGAAGGACAGGTCGACCTCGGCCGGCGGCAGCGGCGCCAGCGTGCCGCTGGTCCCCGACAGCCCTGCCGCCCAGAGATAGGGAGAGACCTGGAAGCGCCAGCCGTCCTCCGCGGTCTCCTGCGCGCCGGCGACGCCGACCGACGCCAGCGCCGTCGCCGCCGCGATCCATGTTCTCGCCGCCCAGGTCATCGCGTCCCGCCTCGTCCACCCCTTGATCGGGCGCGACTGTGGAGGATTCCCGGCCGGCGGACGCGGGCATTTCACGACAAAACGCCCGCCGGCCTTGATCTGCCTCAACGACCGGCGCCCCGACGTCATTCACGTTGCGTCTGTTTCTCGGGGGAGGGCCGGCGGCGCAGGCGCCGGGGGGAGGATTGGTCATGATCGCCTGGATCAACGGCGGCCTTTATGCCGAGTCGTCCCGGCTGCTCGCCGCCATGACCACCCCGCGCCTCGCGGAGGAGCTTGCGCAGGCCGCGGGCCTGCCCCCCGATCCCGACGGGCCGGACCCCGCCTTCGTCCCCTACGCCGCCTATGCCGGCTGGGCCGAGCGCGCCGCGCGCCGGCTGGGCGAGCGGCATTTCGGCGCCGTCCTCGGCGTTCGTCACCGCTACGAGGATCTGGGCCCCTACGCCGACTACGTGCTCCAGGCGCCGAGCCTGCTGCGGGCCGTGGCGCGGGCCCGCCGCGCGCTGCCGCTGATCGCCAACGCCTCGCGGGTCGAGATGGTCGCGCGCGACGGACGGCTCGTGGTCCGGTTCCGCTCGGGCGTCGAGCGCGTGGTCGGCGCCCGCCATGTCGACGAATTCATGCCGCCCCTGATCGTGCAGCTGTTCGCACGCTTCCAGGACGAGGGCTGGCGTCCGGACTGGATCGAGCTTCCGGCGGCCGGCGGGCGGCTCGACGCGGATATCGCCGACCTGTTGGGCGGCATCCCCCTGCGTGCCGCCGACGCGCCGGGCGTGGCCCTGCGGGCGGAGGCTCTTCAGGCCCGCAACAACCGCCGGCCCGATCCGCGCCAGGCGCTGGTGTTCCGCGACCTTCCCGCGCTCGCCGGCGGCCGCGCGCCGATGAACTTCGGAGAGGCGACCCGCGCCGCAATCCGCCTCGACCTCCGTCTCGGCGAGGCCTCGGCCGAGACGGTCGCCGAGCGTCTCGGCCTGGGTCTGCGCACGTTCCAGCGCCGACTGCGGGCGGAAGGCCTCTCCTTCCGCGACCTGCGCCTTGAGGAGACGCTCGCCCGCGGCCTTGCGCTGCTGACCGAGACCGACCTGCCGGTCGAGACGGTTGCCGAGTCGCTGGGCTACGACGACCCTTCCAGCTTCCGCCGCGCTTTTCGCCGTCGTTTCGACCACCCCCCGAGCCTGGCCCGCGCCAACCCGCTCGCCGAGGCGCCGAAGCGATTGCAGTAGGACGAACGGCGATGCCGTGCACCGCACTATGATCGGAGCCTGCACGACCCGGCTCGACGCCGGGATTCGCGTTCATGCCCCGCGAGCATCCGCGTGAGGCATGGGATCTGGTCGCTGCCCTGTCGCCCTCCAAGCCGCGGCTTCCCCCCGTCCGCGGGCGATCGGACGCGGCGCCGGCCGGACCCGCCGCCCATCGCCGTCGCCGTCGCCGCGCCCGACCGCTTCCAACAACGTCAAAGCAACCACTGACGTCGCCCCGAAGCAGCCCTCCATCGGCCCTGCAGCGAACTTCCGCTTCCCGCCCTTATCGACGGAAGCCTTGGCGCTCCTGTCATGATGAGGGTTGAGGCCGGTCTCAGCCGCAAGGCAGAAGATCAGGCGAGCAAGACCTTCGCTTGCCCTCCCTCGGCGAGCGGTTCCAGCAGGTTTTCCGCGAGGAACCGCACCACCGGCACGACCACGCCGTCGCCGGCCAGCTTCAGCGCATCGTTGGTCCGCCGCGGCGTGATGTAGTCCGCCAGCAGCCCCATCAGGGACGCGGCCTCGCGAGGAGACAGGAGCCGGACCCGGACCCGTCCGTCCTCCACCACCAGGATCGACTGGCGGCTGGAGCCGCCGGCCGGGGTGCGCAGACAGCCCGCCAGGCCGTCGAGGCGGACCTCGATCCGCTGGCGCTTCACCCCGTCGGCCTCCAGCCGCGTCCGACGGAACAGCGCGCCGACGTGATGGCCGCCGGCGGCCTGAGCGGTCTCCACCTTGATCCTGTTCGTCGGCGACATCATCGCCAGCAGGCGTTCGGTTTCCGCAGGCGTCCGCCAGGGCGCATCGGCAGGGTCGACTTCGAGGATCGAGGCCAGGTCGACGTTCCTCCGGGGGGGCGTCGGCAGCGACCACCACGTCCAGGCTTCGACGAGATCCGGCGGCAATCGCGCCGCCGCCTTCGTCAGGGAAGCGGGATGCCAGCGCGGGTCGGGTCCGGACGTGACGAGAGCCGAGGGCGGCCTCCTCGGCGCAGGCACGCCGACGAAGAACAGCCGCGGGCGCGACTGGGGCACAAAGAGCGCGGCGTCGATCACCACCGCGCCGGTGCGCCAGCCGAGATCCCTGAAGGCCGCGACAAGAGCGGCGAAGTCCGACCCGCCGTTGGAGGTCAGCAGGCCGCAGACGTTTTCCAGGACGATCACACCGGGAGCCCGGCCCTCCGCCGCCAGGCCCTGCACCAGCCGCCAGAACGGATGGAAGGCGCCGCTGCGCCCGCCGCGAAGCCCCTGCCCCGCACCGGCCAAAGAGAGGTCCTGGCAGGGGAACGAGGCCCAGACGAGATCCGGGCGCCCCGGCAGCTCGGCGAGGGAGACCTCGGCCACGTCGCGCAGCAGGAACTCCTCCCCGCCATGGTTGGCGCGATAGGCGGCCGCCTTCATCGGATCGCGGTCGTTGGCGAAGGTGCAGGACCAGCCGGGGCCGAGGCCGAGCCGGGCCATGCCGCCCCCGGCGAAGAAGTCATGCCAGGTCCGGGTCATTCGGCCCCGCCCCTCGCCGCGAGCACGGCGCGCTGGCGGTCCCATTCGACCGGCAGCGGCTGGAGCAGCCGCGCCAGCGTGACCCCGGAGCCCTGCTCGCCCGCCAGGATCGCCTGCACGATGTCGGGCGCGAGAAACGCCAGCCGCAGGACGCGGGTCAGGTAGGACGGCGCGATCTTCTCGCGCTCCGCCAGTTCCGCGAGGGTCATGACCTCGCCGGCCTCCAGCATCCGCTTCCAGCGGAACGCGCGTGCCAGCGCCTTGATCAGCGTGTCGTCGGCCCGGCGCAGCTGGGCGGCGCCCTCCGGCAACAGCATCCGCTTGCGCCCGCCCCGCTTCGCCGCCCGGAACGGCACGTGCAGCGTCACCGTCTCGGGGGCCCGGGTCATGCCGCTTCCCCCGTGTCGCCGGACCGCATCTCGCGCGCGAGACCGGCGAGGCCGTCGACCCGAAGCCGGATGTCCAGCCCGTCCGGGGCGATGTCCACGCGCTCGACCAGCAGCGCCAGGATGCGCGCCTGCTCGGCCGGGAAGAGTTCGTCCCACAGCGGGTCCAGCTGGTGCAGGGCGTCCCGCGCCTCGGTCTCGGCGACGTCGCCATCCTGTTTCCGCGCCGCCTTCCACGTCCCCGCCACGATCTCCGGCTGGCGGAACACGGCGCGGAGACGGTCGACGACGGCCGCCTCGATCTCGCCCGCGGGGAGACGCCCGACCGGGCATGCCCCCGCACCGTGCTTCAGAACCGACTGGCTGACGTAGTAGCGATACAGGCGGTCGCCCTTGCGGGTGTGGGTCGGCGAGAAGGCCGCGCCGTCCGGCCCGAACAGCAGCCCCTTCAGGAGCGCCGGCGTCTCGGCGCGAGTGCGGGCCGCACGCGTCCTCGGGCTCTCCTGCAGGATCGCCTGGACCTTGCTCCAGGTCCCGTGGTCGATGATGCCGTCGTGCTCGCCCGGGTAGCCCTGCCCCTTGTGGACGGCTTCGCCGATGTAGGCGCGGTTGTTGAGCAGCCGGTAGAGGTACTTCTTGTCGATCCGGTTGCCGCGCGGCGTGCGCAGGCCCCGCTTCGCCGCCTCCCGCGCCAGCGCCGTGCAGGACCCGGTCTCGATGAAGCGGGCGAAGATCCAGCGCAGGTCCGCGGCGCGGGGCTCGTCCACCACCAGCTTGCGGTTCTCGACGCGGTAGCCGTAAGGCGGCGCCCCGCCCATCCACATGCCCTTCCTGCGGCTGGCGGCGATCTTGTCGCGGATGCGCTCGGCCGTCACCTCGCGCTCGAACTGGGCGAAGCTGAGCAGGATGTTCAGCGTCAGCCGCCCCATCGACGTGGTCGTGTTGAAGGACTGCGTCACCGAGACGAAGGTCACGGCGTTGCGGTCGAAGACCTCGACCAGCTTGGCGAAGTCGGCCAGCGACCGGCTCAGCCTGTCGATCTTGTAGACCACCACCACGTCGACCAGCCCGTCGTCGATGTCTTCCAGCAGGCGCGTCAGGCCGGGCCGGTCCAGCGTGCCGCCCGAGATGCCGCCGTCGTCATACTGATCTCGAACCAGGACCCAGCCTTCCGACCGCTGGCTGGCGATGTAGGCCTCGCACGCCTCCCGCTGGGCATGGAGCGAATTGAACTCCTGCTCCAGCCCTTCCTCGGAGGATTTCCGAGTGTAGACCGCGCAGCGCAGCTTGCGGCCGACCTTCGCTATTGCGAGCGGCTTCGTCATGTCCGCCCCCTGTGGCTCTTGAGGCCAAAAAAGGTCCAGCCGTTCCAGCGGGTGCCGG
Organism: Albimonas marina; assembly: GCF_029223255.1. Lineage (GTDB taxonomy): Bacteria > Pseudomonadota > Alphaproteobacteria > Rhodobacterales > Rhodobacteraceae > Albimonas. Next base: position 1,833 of record NZ_JARHUC010000013.1, on the reverse strand, counting down.
TGATGGCGCGCGCGATCGCGGACAACGACTTGTACGGGCGGCCCTGCCATTCGAAGCCATCGGCGGTGACGGTGACGATCTGCTCGACGCCCTGCCATTCTCGCAGCAGCCGCGTGCCGGTGATGGGACGGCCGCGGTCGGCGCGGACGCGGCTCCTCTTCCTGTCGCCGCCGTCGAGGTCTTCGCCCAGCAGCTCCAATCGCCGGACGGTCTCGGGCTTCAGCCCGCCGTAGGCCAGTTCCTGAATGCGGTAGGCGAGCCGGCTCTCCAGGTAGCGACGGTTGAACGGCGGCGGCTCGCTGTCGAAGAGATCCCGCCACTGCGCCTTCAGTTCAGGGGTGGGCGTCGTCTTCAGCGCCGCCAGGCGCGCGGGGATCAGGTCATGGGTCATGCGTCTCTCCCTGGGTTCGGGTTCGCATGACCGCTCCGGGCGGGCGGAGAGTGTAGGGTCGAACCGCTCTCCGCGACGCTCTTGTCCAGGTCGCGCGACCGCAGCCGGAGAAGGCCAAGGGCAAGCAGGCCGCACACTTCAGCGCGGCGCTCGGCGGGGGTCATGCGGGCCGAGGGGAGCGGGTTGGGGCCGGCCTGCATGCCGCTCGAGGCGGTCGCGCCGGCCATCATGCGTCACCATCGTCTATGCGAGGGGAGACGATGCTCTGCGGGTTTGGCGGGTTTGGCGGGTTTGCTTCCCCCTCCCCCATACGCGTATCGGGTTGGTTTTGATTTCCGCGCGGAGGGCTGGGATTAAACTCTCCAAACCCGCCAAACCCGCAGTCGACCGTGTTCCTGGCCCGATCCACCCGAAATTCATTGCCGTTTCGGCCGCCGCGCGCCTTCAGGCAAAGGCCGTGAACGATACGGTCCTTTCGGAACGACAGAACCTTTCCGATGCTGCGCGTGCTCCGGGTCGCACGGTCGCCGCCGAGATCGACGAGCGACTCGTGCAGAGCCGTTTCTGCATCGGTGCGCTCAAAACGCTCGTTGGCGCGCGAGGAAACGTCTCGCGCCGTGAACCATCGGTCTCCGAACAACGTGCGCAGAGCGTCAAGGAGCGCGTGCAGCCCCTCCTGCTCCGGGTCGCTCGCCTGGGCGGTATGCACGAGATCCATTGGGTCACCGTAGGCTCCGGGAGCGAGCCGCCGCCCAACCCAGCACACCGTCTGCCGCACCAGATCGTCCCAGTGCTCGAAGCTTGCCATCCTGCCCGCAGCGGGCGGGTCGTCCGAACTTATCGCAGCCCGAATGAGCGTCAGCGCGCAGGCCACCAGATGCATTCGCGTCCGGACAACCTGCTGAAGCGGATCGACTTCGAAACGCCGTGCGAAGGGCGCGTCGGTGCGGGGATCGATCCGGCAGACGATCACCCTGCGAGCGAGGTCGCCGGCCAGAGCGAGGTTGTTGCCGGTCAGCAGCGTCAGCATGCGATTGGGGAACGAGCCGCTCTCGTTCTTCCCGAGAATCCGGTCCGAGAACTGCGGGGCGGTGAGTTGCGCGGCCAGTGCCGCGGAATCGAAGACCCCGACGATGTTATCCCACACGATAGCCGGCGTGCCGGCGCGGAGCGCCGTGAACAGGCGCTTCCTGACCTCTTCATCGTCGCGGCCCGCAGTGTGCGGCCAGATCTCTGGCGCCCGGCCGGTCGCGAGCGCAGCGATGGCGGATGCCAGAAGCGTCTTTCCGGAACCCTGCACAGGCGCATCGATCGCGAAGGCTGAACCGCTCCGGGTCTGCCGGAGGCTCCCACTCCTGAGTAGGATGGAGCCCCATGAGCAAGACGACGAACAAGTTCTCCCCTGAGGTCCGCGATCGCGCGGTTCGCTTGGTGCTGGACAG
>NZ_JARHUC010000012.1 GCF_029223255.1 Albimonas marina | reverse complement strand
TGCCGACGCCCGCGAAAAGATGGAGGCTTGGCGCAGGCTCTACAACGAAGATCGACCCCACAGCGCAATCGGGTGCAAGGTCCCGATATCGCTCACCGACGTCAGCGGCGCCCCCGGCCTGCCGTCATTACGAAGCCCGGGAGTTCCAGAACCGGGCGGTCCAACCTTCGGGGTCAGCGCAGATCAGCCGCGGATTCCGGTTCCGGCTGGATGAGACGCAGGGGTCACGTCAATCGGGCCGAGCCTCAGGCGGCCGCGATTTCGCGCCGGGTTGCGAAGGTGTCTGCCCGGAGCAACTTCACAGTTCGGCAGTAGCTCAGGAGAAGGTGGATGTTGAGGAGGTTGCCCGGGCTTGTCGCGCCGCGTCTCGGGTAGTCACCCGGTTTTGGTGTCAACGCCCGGCCGTCTCCCGATCTCGCGGCTCGGGGCGGTGACCGAGCATGCATCGCGGGCGGTCGGTACGATGAGATCGACCTGTGGCGTCGCCGCGCGGGACGGCGCGCCGGGTCTGGAAAGCAGGCGGTCGGCGGCTCGCCCAAACGTGCGCCTGTCGGCGCTGCGCCGCGGCGGGCGACGGATGCGCCGACGCCACCAGGACGGGCCGGGGCCTCGCCCGCGACGGGCGAGGTCGGAGCGGATCGCGTCCGGAGGTCAGGGCGCCGCGCGAAGGCCGAGCAGTCGACGCGCCTGCGCGGGCGTCGCGACCGGGCGGTCGTGGCGGGCGCAGAGATCGACGACCCGGCGCACGAGGGCGGCGTTGGAGGGCGCGAGCGTGGTCCGGTCGAGCCGCACGTTGTCCTCCATCCCCGTGCGCGCATGTCCGCCGGAGGTCACCGCCCATTCGTTCAGCGTCAGCTGATGCGCGCCGATTCCGGCCGCGCACCAGGGCGCGTTCGCTCCGAAAAGGCGCTTCACGGTGGCGATGTAGAAGTCGAAGACCTCCCGGTCGACCGGCATCGCGTTCCTCACCCCCATCACGAACTGGACGTAGGGCGTGCCCGCCAGCCGCCCGTCCGCCTGCATCTTCGCCGCCTGGAAGATATGCGACAGGTCGAACGCCTCGATCTCGGGCTTGATGTCGTGGGCGAGCATCTCGGCGGCCAGCCAGTCGACCAGGTCCGGCGGGTTCTCGTAGACCCGGGTCGGGAAGTTGTTGGACCCGACCGACAACGAGGCCATGTCCGGCCGCAGCGGCAGCATCCCGCCCCGCGTCTTCCCGGCGCCCGAGCGACCGCCGGTCGACAGCTGCACGATCATGCCGGGGCAATGCGCTTCGACCCCCTCCTTCAGACGGGCGAACTTCTCGGGGTCGGAGGACGGCGAGCCGTCGTCGTTCCGCACATGGGCGTGGACGATCGAGGCGCCGGCCTCGAACGCCTCGTGGGTGCTCTCGACCTGCTCGGAGATCGAGATCGGCACGGCGGGGTTGTCGGACTTCTGCGGCAGGCTGCCGGTGATCGCGACGCAGATGATGCAGGGGGTCATATGCGCCTCATACGTCGAAGAAGACCGTCTCGCCGTCGCCTTGCAGGCGAATGTCGAAACGATAGACGGGCTTGCCGTCGCGTTCCACTCGTTCCGCGATCAGGGTGGCGCGGCGATGCTCCCATTCCACGAGGCGCAGCACCGGATCGGCGGCGTTCGCCTCGGCCTCGTCGGCGAAGTACATGCGGGTGTTCAGGCCCACGTTGATGCCGCGCGCGACGATCCAGAGGTTCAGATGAGGCGCCTGCGTCCCGACGTTGCGGCCGCGGGTGGGGCCGGGCTTGACCGTCTCGAACGCCCAGTCGCCGGTCTCGAAATCGGCGATGACGCGGCCCCAGCCGCGGAAGCCGTCCTCGACCGGGCCGCCGCCCTCGGGGTGGGCGTAGCGGCCGGCCGCATCCGCCTGCCAGACCTCCAGCATCACGTCCTTCACGGGCGCGCCCATGCCGTCGATCACCCGGCCCTCGACCCGGATCCGCTCGCCGGCCGCATTCGGCCCGGCGATGTCCCAGCCCAGCTCCCGGCGGTAGATGGCGAAGCCCGCCGCGCCCGGCGCCAGGCCGATGTGCACGTAGGGGCCCGCGGTCTGCGAGGCGGTCTCGCGCAGGTAGTCGGTGCGCTGCGGCATGATCAGTTCCCCTCCAGCCGGTTCTCGAACAGGGTCGAGCGGCGGCCCCGCAGGACGATGTCGAACTTGTAGGCGACGGCATCCAGCGGGATCGTGGCGTTCAGGTCGAGCTTCGCGATCAGCTGCTCGATCGCGTCCGGGTCGGGGATGGTCTGCACGATGGGGCAGATCGGCACGAAGGGGTCGCCCTCGAAATAGCACTGGGTGATCAGCCGCTGCACGAAGGCCGCCCCGAAGACCGAGACGTGGATGTGCGCCGGCCGCCAGTTGTTCACGTAATTGCGCCACGGATAGGCGCCGGGCTTCACGGTGCGGAACATGTACCGCCCCTCGCCGTCCGTGATCGTGCGCCCGCAGCCCCCGAAGTTCGGGTCGATGGGGGCGAGGTAGGTGTCCTTCTTGTGCCGGTAGCGGCCGCCGGCGTTGGCCTGCCAGATCTCGACCAGCGTGTTCGGCACGGGGCGCGCGTGCTCGTCCAGCACCCGGCCGTGCAGGATGATCCGCTCGCCGATCGGGCTCTCGCCGGGCTTCGCGTAGTTGGTCAGCAGGTCGTTGTCGCCTGGGTCGATGTCGTCGTGCCCGAAGACCGGCCCGGTGACCTCCGAGACCGAGTTCTGCAGCGAGATCATCGAGCAGCGCGGCGAGCGCGCCACCGACGTCTTGTAGCCCGGCGTCAGCGCCGGCGGATGCAGGGTGCGGTCGCGCTGGTGATATTCGGCGAGCGGTCCCATGGCGCCGTCTCCTCCCATCTGCGGCGGCCCCTCGGGACGGGGCCGGCCTCCCGCCTTGTCGGATACAGATGCGCGGAGCGGATGAATATTGACGGATCGTGGTTGATCCATGCCAATTCCGGTATGAACTGGGAAGCCCACCTCCGCCTGCGCCACGTGCGCTGTTTCCTCGAGATCGCCCGCGCCGAAAGCGTGTCCGAGGCAGCGAAGCGCCTGCACCTGACCCAGCCCGCGGTGTCGCGGACGCTGCGGGAGCTGGAGGAGATGATGGGCGCCCGCCTCTTCGACCGCGTCGGCCGGGGCCTGCGCCTGAACGAGGCGGGGCGCATCTTCCAGGCCCACGCCGCCGCCTCGATGGTCGAGCTGATGCGCGCCCGCGACCGGCTGGCGGCGGGGGCGGGCCGCGCGGTGCGGCTGTCGGTGGGGGTGCTGCCGACGGCGGCGGCGACGCTGGCCCCGCGCGCGGCGCTGGCTTTCGGCGCCCAGATGCCCGAGGCGCGGCTGCACATCCTCACGGGTCCCAACTGGCTGCTGTTCAACCAGCTTCGCGACGGCTCGCTGGACCTGGTGGTCGGCCGCATGCCCGAGGGGGCGGCGGCGGCCGGCGTGACGTTCGAGCAGCTCTACATCGAGGACGTGGCGCTGGTCTGCCGGCCGGGCCACCCGATCCTGTCGGACCCGCGCCCGCAGGCCCGCATCCCCGACTTCCCGCTGGTGCTGCCCCCGCGCGGCGCGGTGATCTGGCCGACGGTCGAGCGCTACCTCGCCAGCCTCGGCCTGCCCGAGGCGCGCGGCGCGGTCGAGACGGTGGCGTTGCCGGTGGGGCGGCGGATCGTGCGCGAGAGCGACGCGCTGTGGTTCATCTCGCGCGGGGTGGCGGCGGACGAGCTGGCGTGGGGCGTGCTGGCGGGGGTGGACCTCGCCTCGCCGCTGCTGTCGGGGCCGGTGGGGATCTCGGTCGCCCGCGCGGCGCCGCTCAGCGTCGCGCGGGCGGTGTTCATGGACTGCCTCAGGGCCGCCGCGCCAGCAGCGCCCGGGTTCCCGCCATGACGCGGGCGAGCGCCGCGTCGGGCCCCTCGGCCGCGGTCAGGGCGGTCATCGGGACTTCCAGCGACAGGGGCAGGTCCGCGGGCAGCGCGGCGACGAAGGCGGCGAGGTCGATCCCGCCCTCGCCGGGCGGCAGCCGCTCGCCGCGGGCGGCGTGCAGCAGGTCCTCGGTCGAATAGGGCGGGTGGACGGGCGCGTCGCACAGGTGGGCGAAGCGCAGGCGGGCCGGCGGCGCGGCGCGCAGGTCCGAGAGACGGCTGGCGGAGCGGTCGAAATGCAGGCTGTCGACCAGCACCCCGACCCGCGGCCCCGCCGCCTCCGCCAACGCCAGCGCCGCGGGCAGGTCGGGGACCACCGTCCAGGGGAAGAACTCCAGCGAGACGCCGATCCCCCGCGCCTCCGCCCGCTCCGCCAGCGCGCCTATGCGGTCGGCGAGCCGGGCGAGGTCCGGGTCGTAGGGCGCGGCGATGACCTCCTTCGCGCCCAGCGCGGCGCCGGCGTCGAGGAACGGGTCCAGCGCGGCGGGATCGGTGTCGGGCTCGATCTTCACGAACTCGATGTCGTGGACGGCAAGGCCGGTCTCGGCCAGCGCGGCCTGCGTGGCGCGCAGGGCGGCGGGGTCGTCCATCAGCGGATAGCCGGGGCTGGTCTCGGTCACCCGGATCAGGCGCAGGCCCACGGCGTCGAAGCCGACGCGGGCGGCGGCGCGGATCAGGTCGGGCGGCGACAGCTCGATGGCGGTCAGGTGAGCGAGGCCGATGGGGCGGGTCACTGGTCGTCTCCCGGGACCGAGGACGCGGCGGCGTGGCGCCCCGCGATGAAGCCGAAGGTCAGCGCAGGGCCGAGGTTGATGCCCCCGGCGGGATAGTGGCCGCCCATCACGCTCGCCATGTCCGTGCCGGCGGCGTAGAGGCCGGGGATCGGCCGACGCTCGCCGTCCAGCGCCCGCGCATGGCCGTCGGTGCGCAGGCCCGCGAAGGCGCCGAAGCTGCCGGGGATCACCTTCACGGCGTAGAAGGGCCCGGTCTCGATGGGGGCGAGGCAGGGGTTCGGCGCGACCGACGGGTCGCCCTGCAGGCGCATGTAGGGCGTGGTTCCGCGGTGGAAGTCCGGGTCCTCGCCCCACCGGGCGCCCTCGTTGAAGCGGGCGACGGTGCGGGCCAGGCCCTCGGTGTCGATGCCGCAGGCGGCGGCGAGCGCCTTCAGGGTGGCGCCGCGCCGGAGGTAGCCGGATTTCAGCCAGGGCCCGAGCGGCAGCGGCGCCGGGCGCACGATGCCCAGCCCGTAGCGGCGCAGGAAGCGGTGGTCGCAGACCAGCCAGCTGGCGCATTCGGCCTCGGGCGGGACGGAGGCGAGCATCTCGCGCACGTAGTCGTGGTAGCCCAGCCCCTCGTTGCAGAACCGCGCGCCGGTCGCCAGCACGCCGATCACCCCGGGTTTGCCGCGATCGATGATGTGGGGGAAGACGCCGGAGGAGCCGTCGGGCCAGCTCACCCGCGAGACGGGGCACCAGGCGCCCGGCGCGGCGAGGTCCAGCGCCTGGCGGGCGCCCACGCTCTCGCCCAGGCGCAGGCCGTCGCCGTCGGCGGTGGGCACGGCGAGGGAGGCGTGGGACTCGGGCCGCGGGAAGGTCGCGGCGCGGCGGGCGAGGTCCTGCGGATAGCCGCCGCAGGCCAGCACCACGCCTCGGCGGGCGCGGACGGTCAGCGGGCCCTCCGGCGTGGCGAGGCGGGCGCCGACGACGACGCCGTCCTCGGTCAGGAGGCTCTCGACCCCGCTGCGCACCCGCAGGTCCACGCCCAGATCGCGGGCCGAGCGGACCAGGCGGGCGACCAGCGCATTGCCGTTGCGCAGCTCCATCGCCCGGCCGTGCAGGGCGCGGTCGCGCAGGCCGCGGGCGAGGCGCAGGGCCACGTAGGCGGCGGATTTCGCCGAGCGAGTGGCGGTCAGGAAGGCCCGCAGGTCGGCGCCGGCCTGGATGGTCATCCCGAGGAACGAGGTCTCCCGGAGCGGTTTGCGCAGCAGCCCGATGTCCGCGCCCAGGGCACGCCCGTCATAGGCTTTCGCGATCACCGATCGACCGCCCATCCCCGCGCCCGGCTGGCGGCTGTAGGTGTCGGGGATGTGCAGGCCGCCTTCGAACTCCAGCGCCGTCTCGCGCTCCAGGAACCCGACCATGTCCGGCGCGGCGGCGAGGAAGGCTTCGACCAGCTCCGCGTCGAACTCGGCGCCCAGCACGGCCTCCAGGTAGCGTCGCGGGGCGCCCGGCTCCTCCTCCACGCCGCCGCGTCGGCAGACGGGGTTGCCCGGCGCCCAGATCCAGCCGCCGGACCAGGCGGTGGTGCCGCCCAGGACCTCGGCCTTCTCGGCCACGACCACCTTCAGGCCGGCATGGGCCGCGGTCACCGCCGCCGCCAGGCCGGCGGCGCCGGAGCCGGCGACCAGCAGGTCGCAGTCGAGGATGCGGTCCGGGGCGGGGTCGGGGGTCGGCATGGCAAAAGCTCTCGCGCAGCGTCGGCGGGGGGCCGCGCGCAGGCTTGGGGATCGGCTGGATAACGTCAAATACCCATTCGTCCGATCCAATAACATCATGTTAATGTGCCCGCCCCGAACTCCGAGGGTGGAGAGGCGACGACCCGATGGCCGACCTGACGCTGAGACAGATCGAGGTGATCCGCGCGGTGATGATGACCGGCACGATCTCGGGCGCCGCCGAGATGCTGAACGTCTCGGCCCCCGGCGTCAGCCGGCTGGTGAAGCACACGGAGGAATCGCTCGGCATCCGCCTGTTCGAGCGCAAGGCGGGGATCTTCGTCCCCTCGGTCGAGGCGAGCGCGGTCTTCGACCAGCTGCGCGAGGTCTACAAGGGCGTCGCCAACCTGCAGTCCGCCGTCGGCGCCCTGCAGAAGGGCGAGAACGTGCTGCTGGCCTTCGCCTCGGCCCCCTCGATCGCCCAGTTCGTCGCCGCCCGCGCCATGCGGCGGATCCGGGCGCGGTACCCCGACCTCTACATCGACCTCAACATTCTCAAGATCGAGGAAACGGTGGACTACCTGATGCTCGAGCGCGGGGAGTTCGTGATCATGTCCTCGGCGGTGCAGAACGCCGCCATCGAGAACGAGGAGATCGCCGAGGGCCGCGTCGTGGTGATCCTGCCCGAGGGGCACCGCCTGGCCTCAAGGAAGACCGTCTCGGTGCGCGACCTGGCGGACGAGCCGATGATCGGCGTCGACCCGACCGATCCTTACGGGCGGATGCTGGCCCAGCCCTTCCTGGACGCGGGCATCCCTGTCCGCCACTCGATCCGCGGGCGCTTCGCGCAGACCGTGGTCAGCCTGGTGCGCCATGGGTTGGGCGCCGCGGTGATCGACGAGTTCTCGGTGGCCGAGGTCTACATGCCCGGCCTGGTGCGCCGGCCGCTGGCCGAGGACGTGCCCCTGCGCAGCTACGTCGCCCGCAAGAAGGGCCGGGTGCTGTCGGGCTTCGCCGAATTCGCCATAGAGCAGGTCCGACGCGAGCTGGCGCGGGCGGTCGAGGACGGTCCGCGCTACCGCGGATCGTAACATCAGGTTAACGACTCCCACGAATAGGTATTTGACGTTACGACGACGGGCGACCATGGTCCGCCCTGTCACGAGAGATCGTGCCCGGCTGGGAGAGAGCCGGCTTCGAATGGGAGGAATACCATGAAGACCTTCGTCATCGGCGCCTTCGCGGCGCTGGGTCTCGTCGCATCCGCCGGCGTCGCCGCGGCCCAGTATCCCGCCAAGGAGATCCAGGGCGTGATCCAGTGGGGCGCGGGCGGCTCGACCGACACCGTGATGCGCTCGGTCACCCCGCATGCCGAGGAGGCGCTGGGCGGCACGGTGGTCATGCAGAACATGACCGGCGGCGTCGGCGCCATCGCGCTGAACCACGTCGCCGGGCAGGCGGCGGACGGCTACACCCTGCTGATGGGCGCCGAGAACCCGCTGCTCTACAAGGTCATGGGCCTGGGCGACAAAGACTATTCGGACTTCACGCCGATCACCATCCTGGCCCGCGGCACCCCGATCCTGGTGGCCCGGCCCGACGCGCCCTTCGACGACTACGCGGGCATGATGGAGTACATCAAGGCCCATCCGGGCGAGGTCCGCTTCGGCGCCACCGGCCCCGGCGGCCTGCCCTCGGTCGTCACCGCGATGATCCAGTCGGTCGAAGGCGGCCTGGACGTGATCGCGGTCCCCTACGACGGCGACGGCCCGGCGCTGACCGCCCTGCAGGGCGGCGCCATCGACGTGATGCCCGCCGTTCTGGGCGCCGCGATCGAGAGCATCCGCGGCGGCAAGATGAAGCCGCTGGCGCTGATGGACGTGGCGGCGTCGGACAAGCTGCCCGAGGCGAAGCCGGTCACCGAGTTCAACGCCGCCTACGAGACCTACCTGCCCTGGGGCCCGTTCTTCGGCGTCTTCGTGAAGAAGGGCACGCCTGACGACATCGTCGCCAAGCTGGTCGACGCCTACGCCAAGGGCGCCGAGGCCGAGGACTTCAAGACCCTGATGGACAACCGCGGCTTCAAGATGATGGGCCTGTCGGGCGCCGAGGCCGAGGCCTTCCTCGCCAAGTGGCAGCAGGGCACGACCTGGCTGCTGCAGGACGCGGGCCTGACCAAGGCCTCGCCCGAGAAGTTCGGCATCGCCCGCCCCGCGGACTGATCCCCGACCGTCGCGGCCCCGCCGGGCGCGGGGCCGCGGCCCATACGCCCGAGACAACGACTTCGACGGCGCCGCGCCTCCCCCCGCGGGAGGCGCCGAAGACCGGCGCCGCCCTTCGACCCGAAGCGCGGCGCCGTTTTCGTTCAGGGGCGACGAAGCCCCTCCAGGGATGCTGAAGCGCCCCGCAGACCGATCCCGGAGACACGGGCGGGAGGAAACCATGACCAAGTACGAACCGGACCACCACGACGGAACCTCCGACGCGACGCCGGGCGGCTACGAGACCGAGCGCCGCCCCGGGGAGCTGGTCTTCGCGCTCGTGATGTTCTTCGGCAGCCTGGCGCTGTTGTGGAACGCCTACGGCATCTCGGGGTTCGAGGCGCTGTCCGCCCCGGGCACCGTGCCCATGGCGACCAGCCTCGTGATGGCGGTCACCGCCGGAATGGTGGCGCTGCGCACCCTGCGCCTGCCCCGCGCGGCGGCCGAGACCTTCGTGCGGGACATCCTGCCCTGGGTCGTCGGCGTCTTCGTCCTGTTCCTGCTGGGCTACGGGATCCTGCTGGTGCCCTTCGGGTTCCTGCCCACCTCGGCCCTGTTCCTGGTCGCGGCGATCAAGCTGCTGGCCCGACGCGGCTGGGTCTGGACGCTGGCGGTCTCGCTGGGCTCGCTGCTGGCGATCTGGCTGGTGTTCCGCATCGTCTTCGCCGTGCTGATGCCGGCCGGGGTCTTCCCCGAGGCCGAGCTGATCCAGATGTTCCGCGACCTGTTCGCCTCCGCGCCCGCCGGGGGGACGAACTGATGGACGCGTTCTGGGCCTTCCTGACGGTCTTCTCCCAGCCCGAGCTGCTGCTGCTGGTGGGCGTGGGGACCTTCGCCGGCGTCTACGTGGGCGCCATTCCCGGCCTGTCGGTGACGATGGCCGTGTCGATCCTGATCTCGTTCACCTTCAGCTGGGACGTCTATCCGGCGATTTCGCTGATGATCGGGATCTACATGGGCGGGGTCTACGGCGGCTCGCGCACCGCGATCCTGCTCAACATCCCCGGCGCGCCCTCGGCCATCGCCACGGCCATGGACGGCTATCCCATGGCCCTGCGGGGCGAGGCCGGGACCGCCATCGGCGTCACCACGGTGATGAGCTTCCTGGGCGGCTTCATCGGCATCGGCGTGCTGGCCGCGGCGGCGCCGGCGGTGTCGGACTTCGCGCTGACGTTCCAGCCGCGCGACTACATGTTCCTGGCGCTGCTGGGCATCCTGCTGGTCGGCTCGCTGTCGCAGGGCTCGCTGACCAAGGGCATCTTCGCGGGCGCCCTGGGCATCGCGCTGGGCGCGGTCGGCCGCGACCCGCTGACCTTCTCCGAGCGCTTCACCTTCGGTCTGCCCGAGATGCAGTCGGGGATCAGCTTCATCGCGGTTATGATCGGCATGTTCGGCGTCTCGGAGGCGCTGCTGCAGCTCCACCACGTCGACACGCCCGCGATCCGCCAGAAGATCACCCGCATCGTCCCCTCGCTGGGCACCGTGCGCCGGCACCTGCCGCTGTCGATCCAGACCTCGGCCATCGGCGTGTTCATCGGCGCCCTGCCGGGCACCGGCGGCGACATCGCGGCCCTGATGGCCTACGACCACGCCAAGCGCGTGACGAAGGCGCCCGAGCGCCCCTTCGGCGAGGGCGCGATCGAGGGCCTGGTCGCCCCCGAGACCGCCAACAACGCCGCCGTCGGCGGGGCCTTCATCCCGATGATGACGCTGGGCATTCCCGGCGACGCGGTGACCGCGATCATGATCGGGGCGCTGTTCATCCACGGGCTGAACCCGGGCCCGATGCTGATGATCGACAAGCCGGACATGTTCTGGTTCATCGTCGGCGCGCTGGTGGTGGCCAACTGCTTCATGCTGATCTTCGGCCTGACCGGCATCAAGCTGTTCACCAAGATCGTCGAGATGCCGCGCGCGGTGCTGATCCCGCTGATCCTGCTGCTGTCCATCGTCGGCGCCTACGCGGTGAACAACTCGATCTCCGACGTCTACTGGATGCTGGGCTTCGGCGTGTTCGGCTACTTCATGCGCCACTACGGCTATCCGCTGGGGCCGGTGATCCTGGGGGTGATCCTGTCGCGCCTGCTGGACGACAACTGGCGCCGGGCGATCATCTCCGAGCGGGAGGACATCGGCCGCTTCTTCCACGGGGTCGTGACCAGCCCGCTGTCGATGACCCTGTTCATCGCGGTGATCCTGATCTTCGTCTCGCAGACGCCGCTGTGGACGAAGGCCAAGGCCGCCGTCTTCGGGCGGAAGGCCTGACCATGCCCGCCGCCCGGCCTCCCGTCCCGATCGCGGTCGTCGGCGCCGGCGCCATCGGGCGCAGGCATGCCGCGCTGCTGGCGGCCTCCGGACCGGGGCGGCTCGCCGCCCTGGTCGACCCCGCGCCCGAGACGGCGGCGCTGGCCGCGCGCCTCGGCTGCCCGCATGTCGCGTCGCTCGACGACCTGCCGGCCGCGACGGCGGGCGCGATCCTCGCGACGCCCACGCCCCTGCACCTGCCCCAGGCGCTGACCTGTCTGGAGCGCGGCCTTCCGGTCCTGGTCGAGAAGCCGGTGACCGCGACCGCGGCCGAGGCGGAGACGCTGGCCGAGGCCTCGGCGCGGAGCGGCGTGCCGGTGCTGGCGGGGCACCATCGCCGTCACAACCCGCGCATCGCCGCGGCGAAGGCCGCGATCGAGGGCGGCCTGCTGGGCCGGGTGATCTCGGCCCAGGTCTCGGTCCTGCTGTGCAAGCCCGACGACTATTTCGCCCCCGACTGGCGGCGCGCGCCGGGCGCCGGGCCGATCCTGACCAACCTGGTCCACGACATCGACCTCATGCGCCACCTGCTGGGCGAGGTCGTCGAGGTGCGGGCCCTCGCCTCCTCCGCCATCCGCGGCTTCGAGATCGAGGATTCCGCCGCCGCCCTGATGCGCTTCGAAAGCGGGGCGATGGGCGCCGTCGCCGTCTCCGACGCCGCCGCCGCGCCCTGGAGCTGGGAGCTGACGGCGGCGGAGAACCCCGACTATCCCGCCACCGGCCAGTCCTGCCTGTGGCTCGCGGGGACCGGGGGCTCGCTGGAACTGCCCTCCCTGCGCCTGTGGCGCCAGCGCGGGCCGCGCAGCTGGTTCTCGCCGATGACGCCCGAGCTGCTGCCCGTGACCGACGCGGATCCGCTGGTCGGCCAGCTCGACCATTTCGCGGCCGTGATCCGGGGCGAGACCGCGCCCCTGGTCTCCGCCGCCGACGCCGGACGCTCCGTGGCGGTGGTCGAGGCCATCGCCGCCGCGGCCCGCCCCTCCCCTGCCGAAAGGAAGGCATCATGACCGCGCAGCTCCATCTCGGCCTGATCGGCGACAACATCGCGCGTTCGCGGTCGCCGCTGCTGCACCAGCTGGCGGGCAAGCAGAACGGCGTGAAGGTGCGCTACGACCGGCTGATCCCGCGGGACATGGGACAGGACTTCGACGCGGTCTTCGCCGCCTGCGCCGCGGGCGATTTCCGAGGCGTCAACATCACCTATCCCTACAAGGAGGCGGTGACCGCGAAGCTGGCGATCCCCGATCCGCTGGTCCAGGCGATCGGCGCCGTGAACACGGTCCTGTTCGAGGTCGACGGGCCCCAGGGCCACAACACCGACCATACCGGCTTCATCGCCGCCTATCGTGGCGCGCGCCGGGACAAGGCGCCGGGCGCGGTCTGCCTGATCGGCGCAGGCGGCGTCGGCAGGGCCATCGCCTTCGCGCTGCTGGCGCTGGAGGCGGCCGAGATCCGCCTGGTCGACCGCGACGCAGCCAAGGCCGAGACGCTGGCCGACGACCTGCGCCGCGCCGGCCCCGCGGCCGCGATCCAGGTTCACGCGGACGCCGGGACCGCCGCGCAGGGCGCGGCCGGCCTGATCAACTGCACCCCCATCGGAATGGTCGGATACGGCGGCACGCCGCTTCCGGCCGAAGCGATGGCCGGGGCGGAGTGGGCCTTCGACGCCGTCTACACCCCCGTCGACACCCGGTTCCTGCAGGACGCCGGGGCCGCGGGACTGGACGTGATCTCGGGCTACGAGCTGTTCATCTGGCAGGGCGTCCACGCCTGGGCGCATTTCGCCGGCCTGCCGCTCGACGTGGCCGCCCTGCGCGCCAGCCTGCTGACCGAAGAGGAGGAGCCGGCATGAAGACCTCGATCGCCACCGTCTCGATCTCGGGCAACCTGCGCGAGAAGCTGGACGCCATCCAGAAGGCCGGCTTCGACGGGATCGAGATCTTCGAGCAGGACTTCATCGCCGACGCCGGCTCCCCGCGCGAGATCGGGGCCCTGGTGCGCGACCACGGCCTCGAGATCATGCTGTTCCAGCCGTTCCGCGACTTCGAGGGCCTGACCGGCGACCTCCGCGCCCGCGCCTTCGACCGCGCCAGGCGCAAGTTCGACGTGATGGGCGAGCTCGGCTGCGACCTGGTGCTGGTCTGCTCCTCCCTCCACCCCGCGGCCCTGGGCGGCATCGACCGCGCGGCCGGCGACTTCGCCGAACTGGGCGAGATCGCCGCCGCGCGGGGCATCCGCGTGGGCTACGAGGCCCTGTGCTGGGGCCGCCATGTCAACGACCACCGCGACGCCTGGGAGGTGGTGCGCCGCGCCGACCACCCCAACGTCGGCCTGATCGTCGACAGCTTCCACACGCTCGCCCGCAAGATCGCCCCGGACACGATCCGGCGCATCCCCTCCGACAAGATCTTCTTCGTGCAGCTCGCCGACGCGCCGCTGATCGACATGGACCTGCTCTACTGGTCCCGCCATTTCCGCAACATGCCGGGCGAGGGCGACCTGGACGTGACCGGCTTCATGGCCGCCGTCGCCGCCACCGGCTACGACGGGCCGATCAGCCTCGAGATCTTCAACGACCAGTTCCGCGGAGGCCGCCCCGAAGGCCTCGCCCGCGACGGCCACCGCTCCCTGGTCGCGCTGATGGACCGCGTCCGCCGGGTCGAGCCCGACATCCGCATCGCCGCTCCCGAACTCCCCGACCGGGTCGAGGCGCAGGGGGTCGAGTTCATCGAGTTCGCCACCTCCGACGCCGAGATCGGGCCGCTGTCGGCGCTGCTTCAGTCGATGGGCTTCGCGCATGTCGGCGACCATATATCGAAGAAGGTCGCGCTCTGGCGCCAGGGCGACGTGCGCGTGGTCCTGAACCGGGAGACGGAGGGGTTCGCCGCCTCCGCCTACGCCATGCACGGCACCTCGGTCTGCGACGTGGGCCTGCGCGTCTCCAGCGTCGCGGACGTCGTCGCCCGCGCGGTGGCGCTGGGCGCGGCCACGTTCGAACAGCCCGTGGGTCCCGGCGAGCTGCAGATCCCCGCCATCCGCTCGGTCGGCGGAAGCGTCCTGCATTTCATCGACGAAGGCTCCGGCCTGGCCGACGTCTGGGATATCGAGTTCCGGCCTGTGGGCAACCCGGCCGAGGCCGAGCCCGGCGCCGGCCTGACCCGCGTCGACCACGTGGCCGAGACGATGAACTACGACGAGATGCTCAGCTGGTCGCTGTTCTACACCGCCATCTTCGCGATGGAGCGCGCGCCGATGGTCGACGTCATCGACCCCGACGGCCTCGTCCGCAGCCAGGCGATCCGCTCGACCGCGAACCCGGACGGCCTGCGCATCACCCTCAACGGGGCCGAGACGCACCGCACGCTCGCCGGCGCCTTCCTGGCCGACAGTTTCGGCGGCGCGGTCCAGCATGTCGCCTTCGCGGCCGACGACATCTTCGCAGCGGCCGAGCGCATGGCCGCCCGCGGCTTCCAGCCCCTGCCGATGACCGAGAACTACTACGCCGATCTCGCCGCCCGCTTCGCGCTGGATCCCGCGCTGCTGGCGCGGATGCAGGACTTCAACATCCTCTATGACGAGGACGCCTCCGGCGCTTTCCTGCAATTCTACTCCCGCCCCTTCGCCGACGGCCTGTTCCTCGAGGTCGTCGAGCGGCGCGGCGCCTATGACGGCTACGGCGCGCCCAACGCGCCCTTCCGCATCGCCTCCCAGAAGCGCCTGATGCGCCCGAAGGGCATGCCGCGCCGATAGGCGGATCGGCGCGCCCGCCGCCGGCGCATCGACGAGCCTCCTCGCCCCGATCCTGCGGCCGGCGAACCCCGGGGCCGGCTTCGACACGTGAACGTCGCTGCGCCCGCGAGCGACATAGGAGCCGCCTCAGGCGGCGGCGATCTCGCGCCAGGTCGCGAAGGCGTCCGCACGGAGCCTCTTCATCGTTCGGCGGGAGAGCAGGCGGCGCTGGATGTTGAAGCTGTTGCAGGCGGCGGCGTGGGTCGACAAGGAGCGCCGGGCCAAGGCGGGCGATCTCAGGCGCTCCTTCTTACGGGTCGGTTGGTGCGAGACTTCTGCGCGGCTGTTCAAGCTGCCGCTGGTCGCATGCCGGTCCGCCAAGCCGAGATCCCGCAAAGCCGCACCATATGAGCGCAGACGATCGCTCGCGATGGTATCCGGCACGAAACCTTGCCGCTTGAGAAGTCCGCGCAGCGATTTCAGCCTCGCCTTCCGACCACGCCGCGGCTGAACGTTCACCTCAAGCACCTCGACCTCGTTTTCGAAGGCGCGCCAGAGGTAGTGGATCCGGCCCCGAATTCGGATGAAGACCTCGTCCAGGTGCCAGCGGCCGGTGGCCCGAGGGCGTCGCTCCCGGATCCGCTGGGCCTAGGCGGCGCCGAACTTCAGAGTCCAGTGCCGCACCGTCTCGTAGGAGACGTCGCTGCCGCGCTCGGCGAACAGGGCCTCGACATCGCGATAGCTCAGGGCGAAGCGAAGGAAGAGCTAGACAGCGTGCTGGATGATGACCGGCGGAAAGCGTCGGCGGGCGTGGGAGAGGCGGCGCATGCCCGGACCTATCGTGTCGCGTCTCGGGCCGCCATCCCGGTTACGTGTCAAAGCCGTCGACCCGCTTGGCGTTCGGAGCGCCCCCCGCGAAGTGGTCCACCTGCCGAGATAGGATAGTCCCGGTACAAGGAGGACCCGAGGATGGGTGGGAAGCGAGACAAGCCGGAAGAGATCATGTCGAAGCTGCGCCAGGGCGAGGCGCTGCAGGGCCAGGGCATGTCGGTGGCGGAGGCTGTTCGCCAGATCGGTGTGACGCAGCAGGCCTGCTACCGGGGGCGGCGGCTCTACGGCGGCATGGGGCGGGAGCAGCGCAAGCGGCTCAAGAACCTTGAGAAAGAGAACCAGCGGCTGAGACGGGCGGTGTCCGACCTGACGTTGACAAGCTGATCCTGACCGAGGCCGCACGGGAATATTGCTGAGCCCTTCGCGCGAGAGCTTCAACGCTGTTTCCGCGACGAGCTGCTGGATCGGGAGGTTTTCTTTTCCCTATGCGAGTCGCAGATCCTCGTCGAGCGATGGCGCGTGCGCGACAACGCCGTCCGGCCTTACCGCGCCCTCGGCGACCGCCCGCCCGCTCACGAGGCCGTCGTCCCCGTCGACCAGAGACCCGTCATGCACCGACAATTCCAATGGACCACTCAGTCGGGGCAGGCCAGTCCGAGCATGCGAAAAAGGGCCGCTCGCTTCGGGCGACGACCTGCTGGATCGGATGTCGTCGAAAGCCGTTTCGTCGCCTGCGACGCGATCCAAGCTGGCGTATTCTGATGCCGTGGAGAATATGACCGACGGCGCCGGGGGAACCAGCGGGGAGGGACGACGTGGCGGTGTTCTGGCGAATCTGGGCGACCGCATCGGCATCGCTGGCGATCACGTTGCTGATCCTGGTCGGACTGACCCTGCTGCAATACCGGAACGTGCAGCGGACCCTTCTCTCCGAACGCGTCGCCGTGCTGGCCCAGAACACTGCGGAGCCCTTCGTCTCGGCCATGGCCATCGGGATGCCCCTGGCTTCGGTCCGGAACGCCAAGGCGCTTCTCGAACGGGCGCGGCAGACCGACGACGCCATCATCTCGATCCAACTGCTGGAGCCGGGCGGGCGCATTCTGAGCCATGCCGGCGAAGAAGGGGCCGACGCCTCCAACCTCGCCACGCTGGCCGACTGGTCCGCGGGGGCGGTCAACCGGTTCGAAGGCGGCCGCTTCGTGTCGGTCACCCCGATACGAGGCGCAGCCGGCGGCTCGCCGGGGGCGATCGTCGTCTCGCTCGACGCCGCCGACAGCGTCGACAGGGCCTGGGCGATGGGCGCCGAGCTTGCAGCCGCCGGCGTCGCTTTCCACGTCGTCGGATCCCTCGCGATCGGCCTGTCGCTCCGCCGGGCGTTCGCCTCGGAGATTGCGGCCTTCGACGCGGTCGAGCAGGACGTCGAGCTGTTCGAGCGCGACATATGGCGCGGCGAGCCCTCGGCCCCGGGCGAGGGCGGCGAGCTTCACCGCGTGCTGACCGAAGCGCACGCAAGCTACCGCGCGGCCGCCTTGCGCAGCCTCGCGGACGGCGCCGCCAACTGATGTCGAACAATCTCGACCGGCTGGACGCGCCGCATGTGCGCGCACGCATGACCGCCGTGCTCACGGTGGTGACCGCGCTGTCGGTGTTCCTGTTCAGCTTCGTGACGCTCGTCTCGCTGGACCGCGCCGTCGCGCCGGAACTCCAGCAACGCACGCGCCTCATCGGCGTCGTGGTGCGCGACAAGCTGCAGGACACCCTCTCCGCGGGGATCCCGATCCGCGCCCTGGCGGGGCTGGAGACCTATCTCGGCGCCACGATGGACGAATTCTCGGAGATCCGCCGGATCTCGGTCGTGACCGCCCGGGGCGAGCTGGTCGCCGCCGTCGAGCGTCCCGAGGCGCAAGCTCTGCTCGACCGGATCGAGATCGGTCGGCGGCTGGGGATCGCCGGCGCCGAGCTGCAGATGCCGATCCTCGTGGGCAACGAACTCGTGGGGCAGATCCGGATCGTGAGCAGCGCCCAGTTCGTCGAGGCGCGGATCCGCTCGGTGATGACCGACGCGTCGATGCTGGCGCTGGCCGCGATCCTGATCGGGGTCGAACTGACGCTCGTCGTCGCGTCGCGCTCGATCTGGCAGCCCTTGCGCGCGATCGTCATGCTCGGTCGGCAGCAGGCAGGCGGCAGCTTCGCGCATACGGTCGCGCCGACCGGCCTGGCGACGATCCGCCTCGTCGCCCGGCGTCTGAACGATCAGGCGGTTCATCTGGCCGAACGCGCCTCCGCCGCGGCCCCGGAGCTTGCGCGGAAGCCGGTTCGGATGGCGATGCCGGGCCTCGCCGACATGCGGCTGGCGCTGTTCGCCTTCGTGGCGGCGACCGAGGTCACCGCATCGTTCCTGCCGGTCTTCGCCCGCGGCGCCTCCCGCCCCGAGTGGCTCGATCCCGGTCTCGCGGCCGCCGCGCCCTCGATGCTCTACCTCGCGGTGCTTGCGATCCTGGCGCCCCTCGCCGGTCGCCTGGTCGCTCGGCTCGGACCCCGCACCGTCTTCGCGGCGGCATCGGTTCCGGCGGCCGTCGCGCTGGTGGGCATGGCCGCGACCGACGACCTGATCGGCGTGATCGCCTGCCGCGGCGCCATCGCGATCTGCTACGGCTTCGCCACCATCGCTTGCCAGGACTACGCCCTCGCGCTGCGCGGAGGCGCCGGCGATGGCGAGGGGGCCAGGGTTTCGGCGGTCATCATGGCCATGGTCTTCGGCGGGACCTTCTGCGGCGCGAACATCGGCGGCATCTTCGCCGACCGCTACGGCTACGATGCGACCATGATGCTGGGCGCCGCTCTGGCCGTGCTCGCCGGGCTGATCGGCTGGCGCGGTCTCGCGGCTTCGGGAGCCATGCCGCCGCATGCGGAGCGATCCGGGCCCGTCGCGGCGCCGTCGCGGCCCGTCGCCTTCTATGCGTTCCTGTTCGGCATCGTCGCGCCGATGAACCTCGTGACCGCGATCTGCATCTGGTACATCACTCCCCTCCGCCTCGCCGCGCTCGGGGCCTCGCCGGCCGAGATCGCGCGCGTCGTCATGCTGTTCTACCTGTTCCAGCTCGTACTCGGACCGGTCGCGGTGCGGCTGGCGGGCTCGCGCTTCGGACTGGCTCTGACGATGGTCGCGGGCGCCGCCGTCGCCGCGTCCTCGCTTGCGGCCTTCGGGTCGGAAACCTTCTGGCTGATGACGGGAACGGTCGCCGGGGTCGGCGCCGGACTCGCTCTTGTGCGGGGGCCGGCGCTGGAATTCGCCGCCCACCACGCCGCGAGCGCGCCGGGACGGCTGCACGTCTATCGCGTGGTCGAAAGGTCGGTCGCTCTGGTCGGACTTCTCGCAGCCGCTTCGGTGATCGGCGGCGAGGACAACGATCGCATTCTCGGCTTTCTGTCCCTTCTTGTCTTCGTCGGGCTGCTGATCTTCAGTATCGCCGCAGCGGTCACGCGCAGGACGAGGGGAGGGTTCGGCAATGACGGCGTGGAGGCGGGGCGCGACGGTTCTCGCGCTCTGGATCGCGGCCTGTTCGGCGGCAGTCGCCGAGGGCGGCGCTAGGATCGCGATCGTCACATGGCGGGGCTGCGAGGAGGCGTGCCAGGGCTTTCAGGACCATCTGAACGCCACCGGGCGTCCGATCGAGTTCACCGTTCTCGACGCGGGGCAGGACAAGACCAGCCTGCCGGGCATTCTCGCCCGGGCCCGCGCCGACGCGGCCGACCTGATCGTGACCTGGGGCACGACCGTCACAATCGGCATCGGCGGCACGCTCGAGACGCAGGGCGCGCCGGACCTGAACTCGGACATCCCGCAGGTCTTCATGATCGTCGCGGACCCGGTGGGCTCCGGCGTCGTGCGCTCGCTCGACGAGACCGGCCGTGCCAACATCACCGGCACCTACAACCGCATGCCCGAGACCGTGACGCTGCAGACGATCCGGAGCTTCCTGCCGACGGTCAGCCGGATCGGGCTCCTGTTCAACGCCGACGAGAAGAACTCGACGGTGAAACGTGACGAGGTCGCCGCGCTCGCGGCCGCGCAGGGGCTCGAGCTCACCGCGCTGGAGATCGCCCTCGACGCCGACGGGAAACCTATGGCGGCGGACATCGCCCCGAAGATGGCGGCGCTGAAGGAGGCGGGCGTCGAATTCGTCTACCTCGGAAGTTCGTCTTTCCTTCAGGCCCATGCCGTCGAGCTGGGACGCGCCGCCGAGGCGGCGAAGATGCCGGTGATCAGTCCCTACGAGGACATGGTCCGCGACGGCGCCGCGCTGATTTCGGTCGCGGCGCGCTACTACGACGTGGGCCGTCTCGCCGGCCAGCAGGCCGAGAAGATCCTGTTCGAGGGCGTCGCCCCCGGCGATCTCCCGGTTCTGCGGATGAGCGAGTTCGCCGTCACGATCAACATGTCTGTGGCAAGCGCCATCGGCGCCTACCCGCCGATCGGCCTCATGCAGATGGCGGAGATCATAGACTAGCGCCGGGCGGGCTTCGACGCATCAAATGGATGGCGCGGCGAGATGCGGCGCATGCCCGGACCCATCGCGTCGCGTCTCGGGCCGCCATCCCGTTTGCGTGCCAAAGCCCGGGAGCCGGCAGGCGGAGGCGGCCCGGTCGATCGTGCGACCGGGCCGCCAGCGCAGCATGAGAGCTCAATCGCTCTTGGGCAGAGGCATCGCCGGGGTCGCGGAAAAGCTGAGCTCGCGCGCCACCGCCGCCCATCCGGCGGGCTGGGGCGCCAGCTTCGACAGGGCGTGCCCCTCGGGCGCGGTGATCTCCATCCCGACCAGCTCGCCCCCGCAGAACTTCCCGGCGAAGGCGTACTGCGTCACCGCCAGTCCCTCGGCCCACTCGGGCTTGCTCGGGTAGTTGATCACGCCCGTGCCGGCCCCGCAGTCTCCTGCCTTCACCGAGGCGTTCAGCACCTGCGCGCCGTCGACCTGGGCTGCGCCCGTCAGAATGCCCTCGCTCTCCGCAAGCGTCACCTCGCCGGCCTGAGAGTCATACCCGAGCCCGGCCATCTTCTTGGCGTGGACGGTGTCCGCGACCCACAAGATGTAGCGGCCCGGATTGCCGGTGATCGAGTTCATCCCTGACAGGTCGGCCCAGACATAGCTGCGGGTGTAGGCCTCGACCGAGTCGCTTCCTTCCGAGGTGTAGACCTGCAGCCCACCGGTCACGCCTTCCGTGGGCTCCAGGCCCTCCGGCAACATTTCCCGGACCGCCGCTTCGTTCAGGGTCACGCCTATCAGCATGTGCGTGTTGCCGCGCACCACGTAGGGGACGTTCTCGGCGCTCCATCCGGCGTTGGCTGCGGCCGCCAGCGCGACGACGGCCGTCGCAAGCATGTTGCGAAGTCTATGCATTCTCACCTCCCAGTGAATTGGGCATCGCCCATTTTGTTTTTTGCGGCGTCAGGCCGGAGCGGGACCCGATCTGTCTGAATCGCATGGGATTCCCCCGAGGTCGCGCTTCTGATCCCGCATTCGCCATTCGGCTTGCTCCGCCGAGGCTACCGTTGCGGCAGACGGTTCTCCAAGCGATTCCGATCTTGGCCCGTTCGGAGCTTCGACCTGCCTGCCGCTCAGAAGACGCCAGCGGGGGACGCTGCGCTTGCGGCGGATCCGAGGCGTGCGAACCCTCGCCGGCGTGCACGCCTCCGTCTCCAGCCGCTTCAGTCACGAACGCAGCCGGTCCAGCCGGACCGTCTTCAAGGCCAGCCGTGGCGCCGCCCTCGACGAGTCGCGACAGCTCCGCGACGCCTGAGGCGGGGCGCACGGTCGAACAGAGGCAGGTTCGGATTTGTCCGACACTTCCACCACCCGCTCTGCGCGAACGGCCCGAATTGATACGGCTCCGGCCGGATTCTTCGTTTGGGGCGCTGGTAATAGGGTTTCGGCTATTCACCTGCCTTGTTGCGGAAAGGCCTGAAAGCCGTCCCTCTGGGCCGATATTTTCCGAACCTGTTGACCGCGCCGTTTTGGCGAAGAGCTTCCCAAGTCATAAGAAACGAATAGCCTTCCCAGCCACGAAGCAGTTGGGCTTGGTCACGGCAAGAAGAGGGGGCGGTTCATGGATCCTCCTCATCGGCTCCGCCGACATTTCGGGCGGATCCGTTCCAGCGGGGGAGGGCCGGTTCGCACGAATGGCCGCGGTCGGCGCCGAGCCTTGGGCAGGCCATCGGCTTGACCGAGCGCCGCCCCCAGCGTGCGTCGCCGTGTCGGAACGACCAGGGCGCAACGAAAGACGGCGGACCCTTCGCAGGATCCGCCGTTCATCAACCGGCCGCTCTTGCGGCTCGAAGTCTCAGGCAGCCTTGGCGTCCGCCGTGCCGGCGATCTTCGCGGCGGACTCGGCATTTGCGGCGACCTTGCCGGTGATCTCTTCGCCGGCCTTGGAGGCCAGGTCGGCGGTTTCGGCGCCGACCTTCTGGGTCTCTTCCGCATAGGCCGTGGCGCTGCGCGCGAAGAGTTCCGTCTGCTTCTGCATGAACTCGGTGCAGGCCTTGCCGTATTCGGCCGGGTCGCTGCGGACCTGGGAGAGCTCACGCACGTTCGAGAGCGCTTCCTTCGCGATCTCGCTCGCCATGTCGGTCGCCCGGGTCCCGGCCTCGACGGCGAACGCCGCCATGCGCTCGTTGATGGTGGCCCAGGTCATGAAGATGTCCTGGAAGCCCTGCGAAGCGAACGGGCTCTGCATGTTCTTGGCGGTGGATTTCGCGGTCTGCTTGGCCATGTCGGGTCTCCTTTCGGGAGCATCTGCATCTCATCGTCTGCTAGTAGAGATAATGCTGCGTTGCAGCATTTCAACCGCGCTACGCTGCAATGCAGCAAGAATTTTTAGACCGATCGGGGTGGCTGCATCGTCGATACCGGGGCCGGGACGGACGGCGTGACCTGCTCTTCCGCCGAACGATGAAGACGTTTCGCAGGCAGGCCTTCGCGGCCTGGCGCGAGATCGCCGCCGCCTAATGTCGGGTCCTATGTCGCTTGCGGGAGCAGCTATGCTTACGTGTCACAGCCTGCAGCCATGTTCACACGCGCCTCGGAGTTCTCTCATGTCAGTAACAGGAAGGCGCCTGTCGCCTTGGGACGCAACCTTGCCGCGGGCGTGGCGGTCCGCGCGTCGGCGCCTGGTCCGCGCGATGACGGTCTGCGGCTTTGACACGTAAACCGGATGGCGCCCCGCCCCTATCGCGTCGCGCCTAGGACCGCCATCCGGTTTACGTGTCAAAGCCGATGCGGCGCATGCCCGGGCCTATCGCATCACGCTTCGGGCCGCCGTCCAGCTTACGTGTCAAAGCCCTTGAGCTAGCTGGGGGCTCCTCGCCCAGCGCGCTTGCGTCCCCAGCGACCGAGAACTACCCAATCACCACCCGCAGACTCTCGTCATGAATGAGAGATCCTCGGGCGCAGGTCACGTCCGCTTGACTTGCGGCCGCACCGCTGGCACGCGCCGAGGATGGTCAAGAGATCCTCGAGCGGACGGCCCGCCGCGCTCTCTCAGGCCCGGCCGCCGCAGCGCCGCCGGGGACGGGAGCGGTTCGCCCGCCTCCTGGACGTGACCGAGCAGCTTCTGGTGGAGCGTCCGGACGCCGACGTCACGCTGGCGATGATCGCGGAGCGGGCGGGCGTGCCGTTGCCCTCGGTCTATCACTTCTTCCCCAACCGCAACGCGATCCTGATCGAGCTGGCGCGCCGCTATCACCAGGACCTGACCGAGCTGAACCTGCGGCCCATGTCGCCGCCCCCGGACAGCTGGCAGCAGCTGGTGCGCGCGCGGCATGCGATCGGGCGCGATTATCTCAATGCCCACCCGGCCGCGCTGCGGCTGTTCATGGGGGCCGGGGTCAGCGTCGAGGTGCGCACGCTGGACCTGAACGGGAACACCTCGATGGCCGGGCGGCGGGCGGCGCAGATGCGGGAACGCTTCGACTGCCGGGGGCTCGACGGCCTGGAAGAGTGGCTGGGCAACGCCTTCGGCCTGATCGACGGGATCTGGGCGATCTCCTGGGCGCGCCACGGGGTGGTGACGGACCCGTTCCTCGAGGAGTCCCTGCGCGCCGCGGTGGCCTATCTTCGCTGCTACCTGCCCGAGCATCTGCCGACGCTTCCCGCGAACAGCGGCGAGTTACCCGAATAAATTCGGGTTTCAGGCAGACCCGCGAGGGCGGGCGCGGCGGCTCGCGAAACGCGGCCCACGGCGTCGCGCGCCGAAAGAAGACCGGACAATCAAGCGGTTCGACCGCGTCGGCAGGCGCGACCGCCCCTGGCCGCACGCCTGCGGAAGCGATGATCGGCTGCGTATGAATAGTCGTTGCCGGTCGAATTCCCACTCCGCTAGCCTTCTCTGCGAACCCCAGTTCCAGAAGGCCGGAGACCGCCGCGATGAGACGCAACACCAAGGATGCCGAGCTTCGTGAGCGCGCGGCCCAGGTGATCCCCGGCGGCATGTATGGACATATGTCCACGGCGATGATGCCCGACGGCTATCCCCAGTTCTTCGCCGAGGCCGAGGGGACCCGGATCACCGACGTCGACGGCAACGTCTACATCGACTTCATGTGCGCCTACGGCCCGAACCTTCTCGGCTATGGCCAGCCCGACGTGATGGCGGCCGTCCAGCGCCAGCAGGCGCTGTCGGACACCGTGACCGGGCCGGGCGAGCCGATGGTGCAGCTGGCCGAGGCGATGGTGGACATGGTCTCCCACGCCGACTGGGCGATGTTCTGCAAGAACGGCGGCGACGCCACCACCATGGCGCTGATGATCGCCCGCGCCCGGCAGGGCAAGCGCAAGATCCTCGTCGCCCACAAGGCCTACCACGGCGCGGTCCCGTGGAACACGCCCCGCCCCGGCGGCGTGCTGCCCGAGGATCGCGCCCACCTGATCTATTACGACTACAACGACCCCCAGGCGCTGGAGGACGCGGCGAAGCAGGCGGGCGACGACCTGGCCGGGATCTTCGCCGCCCCGTTCCGGCACGACACCTTCGCGGACCAGGAGCTGCCCGACGCCGAATACGCCCGCGCCGCCCGGGCGGTCGCCGACCGCCATGACGCGCTGCTGATCGTCGACGACGTGCGCGCCGGCCTGCGCATCGCCCGCGACTGCAGCTGGGAGACGCTGGGCGTGCGCCCCGACCTCTCGGCCTGGGGCAAGGTGCTGGGCAACGGCCAGCCGATCTCGGCTCTGATGGGCAATGACAAGGCCCGCGAGGCGGCGCGCAAGATCTTCGTCACCGGTTCGTTCTGGTATTCGGCCGTGCCGATGGCGGCGGCCGTCGAGACCCTGCGCATCGTGCGCGAGACCGACTACCTCGAGCATCTCCAGCGCATCGGCACGATGTTCCGCGAGGGGCTGCTGGAGCAGGGCCGGACCCTCGGCCTGCCGATCAAGTCGACCGGCCCCGCCACCATGCCCATGGTGCTGTTCGACGACGACCCCGACTTCCGTTTCGGCTATGCTTTCTGCCAGGCGGCGATGGAGCGGGGCGTCTACCTCTCGCCCTACCACAACATGTTCATCAACGCCGCGATGACCGAAGACGACATCCGGCAAACGCTCGACGCGACAGGCGCCGCGCTCGAGCACGTCAAGAAGAACCGCGCATCCATCGAGCCGCCCACCGCCCTCGCGGCGATGGCGGCCCTGGTGGCCGAACACTGACGCGGTCGACAGCAAACGCGCCGACAGGGAACCCGACCATGACCCACTTCTATTCCGCAAAGGGCCTTCGCGCCCTCGCCTTCGCGGGGGCGGCGCTGGCCGCCCCGCTGAGCTCGCTTCCCGCGCTCGCCCAGGGGTCGGACACCCTGGTGATCGCGCGCTCGATGGACGTGAACTCGCTCGATCCGCAGCGGGCCTTCTGCGACACCTGCCAGTTCTACCTGACCGCGGTCTACGAGACGCTGGTCACGCTGGCGCCCGACAACAAGTCCCTGGTCCCGAACCTGGCCGAGAGCTGGGAGGTCAACGACGACTTCACCGAGTTCACCTTCCACCTCAAGGACGCGACCTTCGCCGACGGCAGCCCGGTCGAGGCCTCGGACGTGGTGTGGAGCTTCGAGCGGCTGAAGAACCTCAAGGGCTCGCCCTCGTTCCTGATGGACGGCCTGGTGGGGGCCGAGGCGGTGGACGCGAAGACCGTGAAGGTCACGCTCGAGGCGCCGAACGGGGAGTTCCTCAACAAGGTGTCCGCCCCCTACGGCGGCATCGTCAACGCCGAGGTCGCCATGGCCAACGGCGCGATCGCCGGCGAGGAGGCCGCGACCGGGGACAAGGCCGAGCCGTGGTTCCTCGCGAACTCCGCCGGGTCCGGCCCCTACATGCTGAAGGCGTATTCGCCCGAGGCGGAGCTGCGGCTGGCGCGCAACGACGCCTACCACGGCGAGGCGCCCGCCTTCTCCGAGATCGTGGTCACCCAGATCACCGACGCCGTGAGCCAGGCGCAGGCGCTGGAGACCGGGCAGGTCGACATCGCCATGCAGATCGACCCGGACACCGCAAGCTCGATCCGCTCGGACGACGTGACGACCGAGGTCGTGCCCTCCTACAACTTCCTCTACGTCGGCTTCATCCCCGGCGCGAAGGGCATGAAGGACGTGCTCACGCCCGAGGTGCGCACCGCCCTGGCGCTCGCCATCGATTACGACGGCATGCTGGACTTCACCGTGGGCGGCGCGGGCGCCAAGCAGGCCGCCCCGATCCCCAACGGCTTCCCCGGCACCGCCGGCCTGACCCCGCGCTCGCGCGACCTGGACAAGGCCAAGGAGATGCTGGCCGCCGCGGGCGCCGAGAACCTGAAGCTGGTCGCGGGCTACCCGAACGACAACGTCTACGGCGTCGACTTCAACATCATGATGCAGAAGGTCCAGCAGGACTTCGCCGAGGCGGGCGTCGAGCTGGAGCTCAAGCCCCTGACCTGGTCGGTCTGGCGCGACGAGCTGGGCGCGGGCGAGTGGGGCGTGACCGCGATCTACTACGCGCCCGACTACTACGGCTCGGGCCAGTACGTGTCCTACTTCGGCATGATGGACGGCTTCCCCTGGGCCAAGCGCGCAGGCGTGGGCGACAGCGCCCTGGTGCGCAACGAGACCGAGGAGAAGCTCTACGCCGAGGCGCTGGCCGCCTCGGGCGACGAGGCCGACGCGGTCTACGCCCAGATCGCCGAGGAGATGATGAAGGAGGCGATCATCCTGCCCCTCGTCTCGCCGAACCTGGTGCTGGCCTACCGGTCGGACATCGAGGGGGTGCGCTACTCCGCCTGCTGCAACCTGCCGCTGGCCGAGATCAGCCGCAAGTAAGGCCTGCCGGCGGGCCCCCGCGGCGCCCCGGGCCTGACCCGGGGCCTCGCGCGGCCCGCCGCGTCGCGCGGCCCGCCGCCTCGCGGGGGGAGGGCCGGACGCAGGACAAGGACGACCCCGGATCATGCTCGCCTACATCGCCCGTCGGCTGATCGCCATTCCGTTCCTGCTGCTGGGCGTGGCGAGCGTCTCGTTCCTGCTGTCGCAGATGACCAAGGGCGACCCGCTGGCCGCCCTGGTGCCCGAGCGGATGATGGACAACCCCGAGATCGTCGAGGCGGTGAAGGCCCAGTGGGGCCTCGATCAGCCGCTGCCGGTCCGCTACGGGATCTACATCTCCAACCTGCTGCAGGGGGACCTGGGCACCTCCTTCGCCACCCGCCGCCCCGTGGCCGTCGACATCGCCGAGCGGCTGCCCGCCACGCTGGAGCTGGTCTTCGCCGCGATGATCATCGGCACGGTCATGGGCGTGGGACTGGGTTTGCTGTCGGCGCGGTTCCGCGGCTCGGTCTTCGACGGGCTGGCGCGGATTTTCGCGCTGATCGGCTCGTCGCTGCCGATCTTCTGGTCCGGCCTGATCCTGCTCTACCTGCTGTCGGTTCGCGTGGCGCTGGTGCCTGGAACGGGCCGCCTGCCGCCGCGGGTCGAGCCGCCGCCGGACGTCACCGGCTTCTACACCGTCGACGCGCTGCTGGCGGGGGATCTCGACCTCTTCGCGCAGGCGCTGGCCCATCTGGCGCTGCCGGCGCTGGTGCTGGGCTGGGCGGTGTCGGGCGTGATCACGCGGCTGGTGCGGTCGTCCCTGATCGAGGGGCTGAGCCAGGACTATGCGCGCACCGCCCGGGCCAAGGGCGCGCCGGAGCGGGTGGTGCTGATCAACCACGCCCTGCGCAACGCGCTGATCCCGCTGCTGACCATCCTGGGCTTCACCTTCGCCTACCTGATCACCGGCGCCGTGCTGACCGAGGCGATCTTCGCCTGGCCGGGCATCGGCAGCTATGCCGTGCGCGGCGCCGCCTCCCTCGACTATCCCGCCATCGGAGGGGTGACCATCGTGGGCTCCATCGCCTTCCTTCTCGCCAACCTCATGACCGACATCGCCTACGCCTGGGCCAACCCGCGCATCAAGGTGGGCGGATGACCGCCGCGCCCGACGCCGCCGTCCTTCCGGCCCCGCGCCGCCGCCCGCTGGCGGACCTGGCGCACGCCTGGCGCCGCCTGCCGCCGACCGCCAAGGTCGGCGCCGCGATCCTGCTGTTCTGGGTCGTGGTGGTGCTGACCATCCAGTTCTGGCCGCTGGCCGATCCGCTGAAGATGGTCGGGCGGCGCCTGCAGGAGCCCTCGGCCGAGTTCTGGCTGGGCACCGACGCGCTGGGCCGGGACGTCTTCGCCCGCACCCTGCACGGCGCGGTCTGGTCGATCCCCATCGCCTTCGTGGTGGTCGCCTGCGCGGTCGCCATCGGCTCGGCGCTGGGCGCGGTGGCGGGGTTCTTCGGCGGCTGGTGGGATTCGATCATCATGCGGCTGGTGGACGTCACCGTCTCCTTCCCCCCGATCCTGCTGGCCATGGCCGTCGCCGCGATGCTGGGGCCGGGCCTGCTGAACGCCTCGATCGCCATGATCATCGTCTGGTGGCCGATCTACGCCCGCCTGATGCGCGCCCAGGTGCTGGAAGTGCGCGAGCGCGAGCATGTCGAGGCCGCGGTCGCCGGCGGCGCCCCGGCGGGCCGGATCCTCGTGGTGCACGTGCTGCCGCTGTGCTGGACGCCGACGCTGATCAACGCGACCATGGACTTCGGCCAGGTGGTGCTGCTGGCCGCCTCGCTGTCCTTCATCGGGCTGGGCGCGACGCCGCCGTCGCCGGAATGGGGCTCGATGATCTCCGAAGGGGCGACGCGCTTCTATTCGTGGTGGATCGCCTTCGGCCCCGGCATGGCGATCCTGTCGGTGGTGCTGGCGAGCTCCTTCCTCGGCGACGGCCTGCGCGACCTGTTCGACCGGAGGTCCGCATGAGCGCGCCCCTGCTCGAAATCACCGACCTGCGCGTGAGCTTCCGCAACGAGCTGGGCGAGGAGGCCGAGGCTCTTCGCGGCGTCGACCTGACGCTGGAGCCGGGCAAGGTTCTGGGCGTGGTGGGCGAGAGCGGCTCGGGCAAGTCGGTCGCGATGATGGCCTTCCTGCAGCTGCTGCCGCCCACGGCCCGCATCTCCGGCTCGGCCCGGTTCAAGGGCGAGCAGCTGGTCGGCATGTCGCCCTCGAAGATCCGCCGGATCCGCGGCAAGGCGGTGGGCTGCATCTTCCAGGATCCGCTGTCGGCCTTCAATCCGGTGATCACGCTGGGCGACCAGATCGTCGAGGCGATCCGCCTGCACGACCGCTCGATCTCCTACCGCGCCGCGCTGAAGGAGGCCGAGCGCCTGTTCGAGCTGGTCGCCATCCCCCAGCCCGCCCGCCGCGTGCGCCAGCATCCGCACGAGTTCTCGGGCGGCATGCGCCAGCGGGCGATGATCGCGATGGCGCTGGCGAACTCGCCCGACCTGCTGATCGCGGACGAGCCGACCACCGCGCTCGACGTCACCGTGCAGGCCCAGATCCTCGACCTGCTGGGGGACCTGAGGAAGGAGCTCGGCATCGGCCTGATCCTGATCACCCACGACCTCGGCGTGGTGGCCGGCATGGCCGACGACATCGCGGTGATGTACGGCGGCCGCGTGGTCGAGACGGGCCCCACCGATCCGATCTTCTACGAGACCGCGCACCCCTACACCGCCGGCCTGATCGACGCGGTGCCGACGCTCGACGCCGACGGGCCGCTGCGCCAGATCGAGGGCACGCCCCCCTCGATCTTCTCCCGTCCCCCCGGCTGCAGCTTCCATCCGCGCTGCGGCCGCGCGCAGGCCATCTGCATGACCGAGGATCCGCCCCTGCGCCGCCTCGGCGCCGGCCGCTGCGCCTGCCATTTCCCGGTGCGCACCCCGCAGGAGGCGCCGGCATGACCGCGATGGACCCGCACCCCGTCACGCCCGCGGCGACCGCCGAGCCGGTGCTCAGGGTCCGCGGCCTCGCCAAGGAATTCCCGATCTCGGGCGGGCTGCTCGGGCGCCATGTGGCCACCGTCCGCGCCGTCTCGGGCGTCGATCTCGACGTCCATGCGGGGGAGACCTTCGGCCTGGTGGGCGAGTCCGGCTGCGGCAAGTCCACGCTCGGCCGCTGCATCCTGCGCCTGATCGAGCCGACGCGGGGCGAGGTGCGCCTGGCGGGCGAGGACGTCGCCGCCGCCGATCCCGCCCGCCTGCGCGCCCTGCGCAAGGAGATGCAGATCGTCTTCCAGGACCCGATGGCGAGCCTGCATCCCCGCATGACCGTCGCGCAGATCCTGGCCGAGGGCCTGCGGCTGGCCGAGTTGCCGCCCGACCGGCTTCGCGCCCGGATCGCCGAGCTGATCGACCTCGTCCGCCTGCCCGCGGACACGGCCGCGCGCTATCCTCACCAGCTTTCGGGCGGCCAGCGCCAGCGCATCGGCATCGCCCGCGCGCTGTCGCTGAACCCGAAGCTGATCGTGCTGGACGAGCCCGTCTCGGCCCTCGACGTCTCGATCCAGGCGGGGGTGCTGAACCTGCTGCAGGAGCTGCAGCAGGAGCTGGGCTGCGCCTACCTGTTCATCGCCCACGACCTGGGCGTGGTGCGCCACATCTCGCACCGGGTGGCGGTGATGTACCTGGGCCGGATCGTCGAGACGGCGCCGGTCGCGGACCTCTTCGCCCGGCCGCAGCATCCCTACACCCAGGCCCTGATGTCCGCCATCCCGCGCCCCGATCCGCGGGCCGAGCGGGCGCGGCGGCGGATCGTGCTGAAGGGGGACCTGCCCTCGCCGCTCGACCCGCCGCAGGGCTGCCACTTCCACACCCGCTGCCCGCGGGCGAGCGAGCTGTGCCGGCGCGAGGCGCCCGCCCTGGCCCCCGCCCCCGACGGCGCCGGCCGCGTCGCCTGTCACCACCCCGGCCCGGCCTGACCCATCCGGAGGCGGGCCGCCAGAGCCCGCCCCGCCCCCGCAGGGAGGACCCGACATGACCCCAGCCGCGCCCGCGGTGGGCTTCGTCTCCGACGACCTGACCGGCGGCCTGCTGGTCGCCTGCTACTTCGAGGAGGCCGGCCTCGCCTGCCCGGTGATCCTCGGCGCCGAGGCCGCCGCGGCCGAGCCGCCCCGCGCCCCCCTCGCCGTCGTCGCCACCCGCGCCCGCCTCGCCCCCGTGCCGGAGGCGCTGGACGAGACCGGGCACCGCCACCTTTACGTGACAATGCCCGCGGCGGGCGTGTCCTTCGTCTCGGTGACCCAGGCGTTCAACACCACCAGCTCGATGGGGCGGCAGACGCTTAGCGTGCTGCTGTCCTTCGCGCAGTTCGAACGGGAGGTCACGGCGGAGCGGATCCGGGACAAGATCGCCGCCTCGAAGCGCAAGGGCATGTGGGTGGGTGGGTTGCCGCCGCTGGGCTACGACTTGAAGGACCGGGCGCTGGCGGTCAACGAGGCCGAAGCCGAGACTGTCAGGATGATCTTCCGCCGGTACCTCGATCTCGGTTGCGTCCGGGCGCTGAAGGCCGATCTGAATGCGACCGGCGTGGTGAGCAAGCGGCGCGCGAAGGGATCGGGCGGCAAGCCGATCTCCCGTGGGGCGCTCTACGAACTCCTGCGCAACCCGGTCTATGTCGGCGAGACGCGACACAAGGGCGAGCGCCATCCGGGGATGTACGAGGCGATCCTGGATCGCGAGACATGGGACGCGGTTCAGCCGGCGCTCTGCGACAACGGCGGCGGCAAGCGATCCGGCGCGCCTCGCTCATAGGCGCGGCCGCTCGACGGGCTGCTGTTCGATGCGCTGGGGCGCGCGATGAAGCCGACGCATGCATCCCGCTCGGTGAAGGCAGGGCAGGGCGTCGTGCGCAAGCGCTACTGGTACTACGTCTCGCGGCCGGATGGCGACGCGCCGGCGATGCGGATGCCGGCCGTGGCGCTGGAGGACTTCGTCTTGCGCACCCTCAAGGTCCATCTCGGCGACGCGGATCGTCTTGCCGCGGATCTGCATCAGGCTGGCGTGCCGCCGGCGGCGATCATAGACGCGCTGAATCGTGCCGCCGTCCTCGCCTCCGACGCGGATGACCGCATTGCGCCGCTGCTCGATCTGGTCGAGCGGATCGAGCTGGGCCGGGAGACTCTGGCGATCATGATCCGGCCCGCCGCCCTCGCCGGGGATCCAGATCGCGATGGGCCAGGCGAATCGATTCGCATCGAGGCGCCCCTCCGCACTCGCCAGGCTGGCCGGGCGAAGCCCATCGTGATCGGGCTCGATCGCCGGGAGCGGACGCCGGATGTGGAGCTGATCGCGATGGTCGCCGATGCGCGACGGTGGGCGGGCGAGTTGCTCTCGGGCGCGACCGCATCGGTCGGGGAGATCGAACGGCGGGAAGGCGGGCGGAAGGGATCGGTCAGCCGCATCCTCCCGCTGGCCTTCCTGGCGCCGGACATCGCCGAGGCGATCCTTGCGGGTGATCAGCCGAACATATTGACCGTCGGCCAACTGCGCCGGCTTCCCGAGTTGCCGTTGGATTGGACCGAGCAGCGCCGCGTCCTCGGCTTCGAGCCTCGCCGGATCTGACTTGCCGCGCGGCACGCCCCTCGCCTCAAGACCTCACCTGAAACTCGGCCGCAGAGCAGACGCCCCTTCGCGGGGCGTTTCCGCTCCGATTCCGGTGCTCTCGCGAGGTTCTGTCGCGCCTGCGGGAGGCTAACCTACGGAAATGCCTAATACTTCCGAAGCGGCGCTGGATCGGTGGTTTTGAGAGGGGCTGCGTGGTGGTGGACGCAGTCCCGCGCGAACCCTGCTCCGGGCCAAGAACAGGGAATCTACAGGGAAATCCACGCTGCTTCGGGCGCTGCGAGCGGAATCCGTCGCAGAAACCTGCCCATTCGCAAGGGCTTGCAGGCGATTTCCCTGTTCCCCGGAACAAGGAAATGAATCCGGGCGAGCAGAGAATTTGCAGGGACGGAACAGGGAAATCATTCGTCGGAACAGGGAGTTCCTGGCGAAGGGCCTCAACGAGGGAACCGTGGCGCGCTCAGTGGTCGATGCACCTCGTCTTCCTCATCGTCACCGGCGTCCGGAAGCTTGGTCCAGAGCAAGGTGGTCGCGCGCCCGCTCGCCGAAACGCTGGTCTGCTCGAACAGCTCGACGTCCGGCTCCGAGAGCCAGGCCGCCGGCGTCGCCTCCCGCATCTCCGTCGGTCCGCTGCGTCCGCCCGCCAGGATGCGCCCCGCTTGCGTGAGGGAGCCGGGCCGGTCGCCGCGCTTGAGTTTGATCCACGGAAATCGAGACCCCCGCGAGAGCCCGGTCACGGCGCCCTTGGAGGAGAAGATCGCCGCCAACGGCTCATCATGACGTTCGACGTAGCAGATCGGCGCCGCCTGGCGGCTGATCTCCAATGCTTGCGCCATCTCTCGCGCGGGCTTTGACATATGAAGTCGGCGGCGCCCGCGAGCAACAGGGGGCCCGACCTCAGGCGGCGGCGATCTCGCGCCAGGTTGCGAGGGCCTCCGCCCGGAGCCTCTTCATGGTTCGGCAGGAAATCAGGTGACGCTGGATGCTGAAATGGTTGCAGGCGGCGGCGTGGGTCGAGAGGAAGCGCTGGGCCGAGCCCGGCGAGCGGACTCCTCGCCTCTGGCGCTCCCTCTTGCGCGTCGGCTGGTGCGAGACCTCGGCCCGTTGTTCGACCGGCCGCCGGTCATGTGGCGGTCCGCCAGGCCGAGATCCCCGAAGGCCGCGCCGTAGGAGTACAGACGGTCTGTGACGATCGCGTCGGGCACGAAGCCCTGCCGCTTTAGAAGTTTGCGCAGCAATCTCAGCGCCGCCTTCCGGTCACGTCGCGGTTGAACGATCACCTCAAGCACCTCTCCCTCGTCGTCGAAAGCGCGCCGGAGATAGTGGATCCGGCCCTGGATTCGGATGAAGACCTCGTCCAGATGCCAGCGGCTGCTGGGCCGCGTGCGCCGCGCCCGGATCCGCTGCGCATAGGCGGCGCCGAACTTGAGCGTCCAACGGCGGACGGTCTCGTAGGAGCCGTCGATGCCGCGCTCGGCCAGCAGATCCTCGACATCGCGATAGCTCAGGGCGAAGCGGAGGCAGAGCCGGACCGCGTGCTGGATGATGACCGGCGGGAAGCGATGGCGGGCGTAGGAGACGGAGTGCATGCCCAGACC
Organism: Albimonas marina; assembly: GCF_029223255.1. GTDB lineage: Bacteria > Pseudomonadota > Alphaproteobacteria > Rhodobacterales > Rhodobacteraceae > Albimonas. The sequence goes on along the minus strand of NZ_JARHUC010000012.1, from coordinate 58,140 downwards.
TAACGTGCCGCGCTTCGGGGCGGCAGCCGGTTTACGTGTCAAAGCCCGGGAGCGAGTTTGGTGCAGCGAGTCCGTCTCGATGTCAGCCGGTCGCGCGCTCGCGGCCGAGGGCCGCGGCACGGAGCCGTTCCACGCCCGAGACTTGTCATCATGCATATGATATTGAAGGTGACGGTAAGTTTTCGCTTACATTTCGGCGGCGGCGATCGCGAAAGGAGCACCATGGAAGACGAGGCTGCAAGCGGCGATGGCCAGGAACCGGCGGGTCAGTCCTTCCGGATCGGCTTCCTCGTCCATGACGTCTCCCGGGTGCGGCGGACGCTGTTCGACCTGAAGATGAAGCCCTACGGGATCACCCGCTCGCAATGGTGGGTGCTTGCGCAGCTGTCGCGCTATCTGAGCCGAAACGGGGAAGAGGGGATGCTGCAGACCGAGCTCGCCAAGAGGCTCGACGTGGGCAAGGTGGCGGTCGGCGGGCTGATCGACCGGCTTGAGGCGAGCGGATTCGTCGAACGACGTCCCGACGCGAAGGACCGACGTGCCAAGCGGGTCGTCGTCACCGACAAGGGTCGCGACGTGCTCGCCACCATGGCCGAGGTCGGGCACGAGCTGAACGGCATGATCTTCGAGGGCGTGCCGGTCGAGCGCATGCGCATCGCCGAGGAGGTGCTGGCGCAGATGAAGGACAACATCCTGCGCAGCTTCGAAGTCGAGAGCGAGGGCGGGGTCCGTGGCGGCGGATCGGAGCCGCTGGACTGATCGGCCGGTCCTTACGGACGGCCGCGGACGCCGATTTTGTGTTGCGGCATATGATAAGCAAGCATACCAAGTTCCTCAAGGCGACCGCAGGGTCGCGTCATCCTGGGAGGACTTGGCGATGGGCATCTGCGACGGCCGCGTGGCGATCGTGACGGGAGCGGGCCGCGGCCTGGGGCGGGCGCATGCGCTGGCCCTGGCGGCGCAGGGCGCGAGGGTGATCATCAACGATCTGGGATCGGCGGCGACGGGCGAGGGCGCCGACGCCAGCCCGGCCGCCCAGGTGGTGGCCGAGATCGAGGCGATGGGCGGCCAGGCGGTCGCGGACGCCTCGGACGCGGCGTCGTGGGACGGGGCGAAGGCGATGGTGGACCTGGCGCTCGAGCGGTTCGGGCGGCTCGACGTCGTGGTCAACAACGCCGGCATCCTGCGCGACCGGATGCTGATCAACATGACCGAGGACGAATGGGACTCGGTCACCCGAGTGCACCTGAAGTCGACCTTCGCAGTGACCCATCACGCGGCCAACCATTGGCGGCTGATGTCCAAGAAGGGCGAGCAGCCGGACGCGCGGGTGATCAACACCACCTCGCATTCCGGCCTGTTCTGCAACATCGGGCAGGCGAACTACGCCGCCGCCAAGGCCGGCATCGCCAGCTTCTCGATCGTGGCCGCGCGGGAGCTCTCGCGCTATGGCGTCACCGTCAACGCCATCGCCCCGCGCGCCACGACCCGGATGACCGAGGGCCTGCGCGAGTGGACGCCCGAACAGCTCGAGAAGCGCAAGCCCGAATGGGTCTCCGCGCTCGTCGCATGGCTCGCGAGCCCCGAGGCGGCCCCGGTCAGCGGCCGGGTGTTCGAGGCTTGGGGCTACGGCATCACCATCGCCGAAAGCTGGCAGCACGGCGCCACGGCCGAAGCCTCGCTCGACCCCGCGGCCCTGGGTCCGGGCATCCTCGCGGCCCATGCGGCGTCGCGGAAGAACGCCGGCATCGACCACGGGGTCGAGCTCGATCCCTGACGCCGCCGCCCCGCCCGGCGGCGCCGGGCGGGGTCAGCTTCCGCCTTCGGGATACAGATCGCGCACCGGCTCGAAGATCGGCTTGCGGATCGAGCGGTTCAGCCGGTCGCCCCCGTCCACCACCAGCACATGCCCCGTGACGTAGGCGGCGAAGGGGGAGCAGAGCCAGGTCGCGGCCCAGCCCAGCTCCCGCAGGCGCCCGGTCCGCAAGGCGGGGATGCGGATGCGCTCGGCCTCGTAGCCCTCGGGGCGGTTGCGGCGCATGTCGGGGCTGTGATCCGCGTGCGGGAAGAGGCCGGGCGCGAGGGCGTTCACGCGGATCCCGTCGGGCGCCCATTCCACGGCGAGGGTCTCGGTCAGGCTGCGCACACCGGACTTGGCGGCGGCGGAATGGGCGTGGCCCGGCGCGCCCCCGTCGATGTAGGTGGCGAGGATGTTGAGGATCGCGCCCGGCGCCCCCCTCGCCCTCGCGCGCGCATGGAAGGCGCGGCTGCACAGGAAGGTTCCGTCGAGCACGATGCCGGTGACCGCGCGCCAGCCGTTGGGGCTCAGGCGCTCCGCCGGAACCGGGAAGTTGCCGGCGGCGTTGTTGATCAGCGCGTCCACCGGGCCCAGGGCCGCTTCGACGGCGTCGAAGGCGGCCTCGACCTGCGCCGGCTCGCGCACGTCCAGCGGGACGCCCAGCGCCCGCCCGCCCACGTCCTCGATCGCCGCGACCCCCGCGGCGCGGTGCGCCTCGCCACGGCTGGCCACAGCCACGGAGGCGCCCAGGCGCGCGAACTCGATGGCCATCGCCAGGCCGAGCCCCGTTCCCCCGCCGGTGACGAGCACCGTTCGGCCGGAGAAGCAGCCCGCAGGCAACATCGCCGCCCCCTCCGGCGGCGGTTCGGGCAGTCCGTTCATGATGGTCTCCTGGTCGACGGTTGGCGACGGGGGCGGCCGCCCCCGTCGCGGAGTTCAGGCGGCGTCGGACGCAGCCTCCGTCTTGAGTTGGTCGCGCAGGACCCGGCGCAGGAGCTTGCCCGTCTCGGATCGGGGCAGCTCCGCCACCACCCTGATCAGCCAGGGCTGCTTGGTCCTGCCGAGCCGGCCGCGGCAGAACTCGCGGGCCGCCTCTATCAGGGCCTCGGGGGCTGGGGCGCCGGGAGCCGGAACCAGGAAGGCCACGGGACGCTCGCCGAAATCCTCGTGGGGGATGGCGCAGACCGCGCATTCGGCGACCTCGGGCATCTCCTCGAGCGCCTGCTCCAGCTCCTGCGGGTAGATGTTCACGCCGCCGGAGATGATCATGTCGTCCTGCCGGTCGGCCAGGTGCAGCCAGCCGCCCGGCTCGACCCAGCCGATCTCGCCCAGAGTCTGCCAGCCCTGGGGGCTGCGGCGGCCGGCGGTCTTCTCGGGGTCGCCGAAATACTCGAACAGGGAGCTGTCGGAGAAATAGACCCGCCCCTGCTCGCCTTCCGGCAGTTCCTGCCAGTCGTCGCCGAGAATCCGGATCCGCCCCTTCAGCGCCCGCCCGACCGAGCCGGGATGGGCCAGCCATTCCTCGGTGTCCAGCGCCGTCAGCCCGACGCTTTCGGAGCCTGCATAGTACTCGTGGATGATCGGCCCCCACCAGTCGATCATCCGGCGTTTCAGGTCCGGCGGGCAGGGCGCCGCGGCGTGCCAGGCGACCCTGTGCGCCGGAGCCTTGAACCGCGCCAGCCGCTCCTCGGGCAGGGCCAGCATGCGGCGGAACATGGTCGGGACCCACTGGCTCATGGTGACGCCGCGCGTCTCCAGTAGGTCGAGCGCCCGCTCGGCGTCGAAGCGCGGCATGATCAGCGCCGTGCCTCCCGACGCGGTGATCGAGAGCGACCAGCGCAGAGGCGCCGCGTGATAGAGGGGCGCCGGCGAAAGGTAGCGCGTGTCGGACGAGAAGTCGAAGATCTCGATCAGGTCGCGGGCGAAGGCGGGCGGTCCTTCGGCGAAGGCTGCGGGGTCGGGAAGCGGGCGCCAGATGCCCTTGGGCGCGCCGGTGGTGCCGGAGGAATACATCATCAGCATTCCAGGCGTTTCGTCCGGACGCGGCGAGTCGGGCTGGGCGGCGAGCGCGTCCGCAAGATCCTCGCACCCTTCCACCCCGCCCAGCGTCAGGAACCGTGTGGCCGGCAGGCCGGCGGCGGCGAGGGTCAGCGCCTCGGCGTAGCGGGCCTCGCCCAGCACCAGCTTCGCCTGGCAGTTGGCGATGACATAGGCGACCTCGCGGGACGAGAAGGTGGTCGCGACGGGCGTGTAATACAGGCCCGAGCGATAGGCGCCCCAGACCGCCGCGATCACATGGGGACCGTTCGGCAGCACCCCCGCCACGTGGTCGCCCCGCTTCAGCCCGGCCGCGCGGAACAGATTCGCGAAGCGGTTCGCCAGCGCCTCGAGCGCCGCATAGCTCAACGCCGGCTGATCGTCGAATTCCAGCGCCGGACGGTCCGGCTCGCGCTCCGCCCAATCCCGCAGTCCGTATCGCATGATCGGTTCCTCCCATGTTCGCCATTGTCACTTGGCGCTCGTTTTATGGTATGACCGTTGGGGTCCCTTGCCGAGCGCAATCTTCGCGGGCCTCGGCGCGGCCACGACTCTGTGCTTGCAAAAAGTAATCTAGCACACAATACTCAGCTTAACGATATGCGGCGCTTGAACCGACGCCGCGACGGGGAGGATCGATGAGGATGCAGGCGTTCGCGCCCTTCGAAGCCATGCGCGCCCGGTCGGCCGCGCCGTCCGACGGCGGCGGCGAGCGGGCGGCGCGCGGGCCTTCGGCGCTTCCAGGCCTGGCCCCCGGATCTCATGCGCGGAATGCGGCGGCCGATGTCCGGCCGATCCCGCTGCCGCGGAATTCAAGCGAAGGAGGCGCGCAGGCATGGCGCTGCTGAAAGACAAAGTCGTGATCGTGACGGGCGCGGGCCGCGGCGTGGGCCGCTGCATCGCGCTCGAGGCCGCCAGGCAGGGCGCGGCGGTGGTGGTCAACGACCTGGGCGGCGACGAGACCGGCGAGGGCGGCGAGATCGGCCCCGCCCGCGCGGTCGCCGAGGAGATCGTGGCCGCCGGCGGCCACGCGGTGCCCGACGGCGGCTCGATCTCGTCCTGGGACGATGCGCAGGCGATGGTCGCCAAGGCGCTGGACGCCTTCGGGCGGTTGGACGGCGTGGTCAACAACGCCGGAATCCTGCGCGACCGCATCTTCCACAAGATGACGCCGGAGGACTTCGAGTCGGTCGTGGACGTGCACCTGAAGGGCTACTTCTACGTCTCGCGCGCCGCCGCGGACGTGTTCCGCAAGCAGATGTCCGGCGCCTTCGTCCACATGACCTCCACTTCCGGCCTGATCGGCAACTTCGGCCAGGCGAACTACGCCGCCGCGAAGCTGGGGGTGGTGGGGCTTTCGAAGTCCATCGCGCTGGACATGGAGCGGTTCAACGTCCGCTCGAACTGCATCGCGCCCTTCGCCTGGACCCGGCTCGTGGGCACGATCCCCGACAAGACGCCCGAGGAGAAGGCGCGGGTCGAGGGGCTCAAGAAGCTCAGGCCCGAGCTGATCGCGGCCTTCCCGGTGGCGCTGCTCTCGGACGCCGCCGCGTCGATGAACGGGCAGGTGTTCGGGACCCGCGCCAATGAGGTGTTCCTGTTCTCGCAGCCGCGCCCGATCCGTTCTGTCCATGCCTCGGAAGGCTGGACGCCGCAGAGCGTGATCGACCGGGCGATCCCTGCGCTGGAGGCCTCGGCCTACCCGCTCGCCCGCTCGGGCGACGTCTTCACCTGGGATCCGGTCTGACCGGATCCCGCCCGGAATTCAGCGGCCGCGAAGAGCCGCGTCATGCGCCCCATGGGCGCTTCCAACCCAGGGAGGAGGCCACATGCGCCTTGCACTCGGAACCGTACTTGCCACCGCCGCGCTGGCGGTCGGGCTCGCTCTGCCCGCCGCAGCCCAGACCGTGCTGCGCTATGCCGACTACGGCGGCAACCGCGGCATCCGCGCGGACTACGTCACCGCCTACCTCGACGAGATCGAGACCCGCTCGGAAGGCCGCATCAAGATCGAGCGGCACTGGGCTCAGGCCCTGCTGCCGGCGACCAAGATGCTGGAGGGCCTGCGCAACGGCGTGGCCGACATCGCCACCGTGACCGCCGGCTATTCTCCGCGCGACCAGCTCTTCGCCTACGGGGTCGGCGACCTGCCGGTGCGCAACCCCAACGAGGTCGCCGGCGCCGCCGCGCTCTACGAGCTGACCACCACCCACCCCGCGCTCCAGGAGGAGATGGACCGGCTGGGCATCGTCTACCTGATGAACTACTCGGTGGGCCCGATCCAGATGGTGTGCAAGGGCGGGGCGTTGACATCCGTCGAGGATTTCTCGGGCAAGAAGGTCCGCGCCACCTCGGACTACGGCGAGATCTACGGCGAATTCGGTGCGACGGCGGTGGTGATCTCGCTGCCCAAGGCCTACCAGGCGCTGGACACCGGCATGATCGACTGCAGCCAGGCCTATGGCTACATCGTCGAGAGCTACAAGCTCTACGAGGTCGCCGACAGCTTCACGGCCATCAACGGCGCGACCATCCAGTCGAACGGCATGTTCATGAACCGCCGGTCGTTCGACGGCCTCGATCCCAAGGATCAGGAGATGATCATCGAACTGGGCGCCGAGTACAACCGGAAGACCGCCGAGGCGATGCGCGCGCGCAACCAGGAGGTCATTGCCCAGCTGCCCGAGGGCTTCGAGGGCAAGAAGATGCCCGTGCACATGTTCTCCGAGGCGGATCTCGCCAAGCTCGACGAGGCCAGCAAGCCGATCATCGAGGCCTGGATCGCCGATGCGCAGAAGATGGGCCTGGACGGCGCCGTGCTGGTGAAGACCTACACCGACCTGCTGGCCAAGCACCTGGCCGAACAGGGCAGCTGAGGCGCCGCTCTCCCGGCCGGGCGTGCGCGCCCGGCCCCCTCGGCCGCCGCGGCCCTCGCCGCGACGGTCTCAGCCGCCCCTTTCTGTTCGGGAGCCGTCATGTCCGGTTTTCTGACTGCCGCCGACGCGGCGTTGACCTGGATCGAGCGGGTGCTGCTCGGCCTCTCGATGGCCGCGTTGGCCGCCATCGCCGCCCTTGTATGCTGGGAGATCGCGGCGCGAAGCCTGCCCGCAATCGCCATCCCCGACGGCGTGATCATGGTGCAGATGCTGATGGTCGCCGCCATCGCCTGCGCGCTGGGCCACGCCACCGCGACGGGCGCCCATATCGCCGTCGACATCCTGTTCAACCTGATGGGGCCCGGCACGCGCCGCGTCTGCGAGGTGCTCGCCCTGATCGCGGCGCTGGTCTTCATGATCCCGACATGCCTGTGGATCGCGGCCGAGACGGCCGAGCACATCGGCTCCGGCCGCACGCTCTACGGCCTGCTGCGCCTGCCGGAGTGGCCGCCCTACGCGGCGCTGTCGCTGGGCCTGATCAGCATGACGCTGCGGCTCGTGCACCTGCTGGCGCGCGATCTGGTCGAGGGCGCGCCGCCCTCGGACGACCCTCACGCCTCGGAGCCTTCCTGACATGGACCCGGCAGTTCTCGGCGCGCTCGGCATGGGCGCTGCGCTGATCCTCATCATCCTGCGCACCCCCATCGCCTTCGCGCTCGGAGTCGTGGCGCTGGTCTCGATCTTCGTCTACTTCGCCTTTCCGCAGAGCGGGGCCCCCGCGCTCGACCGGGCGCTGGTCCCGACCCTGACGCTTGCGGCGTCCACCATCTTCGAGCTGTTCTATTCCTACGATCTCTCGGCGATCCCGATGTTCGTGGCGCTGGGGCATGTCTGCTACCGGTCGGGCATCACCTCCGACATCTATTTCGCCGCGAGAGCCTGGCTGACGCGGGTTCCCGGCGGGCTCGCCATGGCCTCGATCCTAGGGTGCGGGGGGTTCGCGGCGATCTCGGGCTCCTCGATCGCCTGCGCGGCCACCATGGGGCGCGTGGCGGTGTCGGAGATGAACCGCTTCGGCTACTCGGACCGGTTGTCGACGGGCTGCGTGGCGGCCGGCGGCACCCTGGGGGCGCTGATCCCGCCCTCGATCCTGTTCATCCTCTACGGGATCTTCGCCGAGCAGTCGATCTCCCGCCTGTTCATGGCCGGGGTGGTGCCGGGGCTGCTGTCGATGGTCGGCTACTGGGTCGTGGTCGGCATCTGGACGAGCCTGCGCCCCCAGGATGCGCCCTCCTCCGATCAGCGCTACTCGCTGGCCGAGCGCCTGCGCGCGCTGATCGCCGCCTGGCCGGCGCTGCTGATCTTCGCGATCATCATCGGCGGCATCTACGGCGGGATCTTCACCGCCACGGAAGCGGCGGCGGTCAGCTTCGTCGCCGCCTGCGCGATCGCGGTCGTCACCGGCCGGATCAAGCTCGATGGCCTGCGCGAGGCGCTGAAGGAGACGGCGGTGCAGACCGCCGCGATCTTCCTTATCGCCGCCGCGGCCAAGACCTTCGTCAGCTTCGTCTCGCTGACCGGCGTGGCGAACGCGATGGTGACGGTCGTGCAGGCGTCCGAGCCGGGCATCGTCCTGCTGTTCGTGGGGATCGTGGCGATCTACATCCTGCTGGGGATGTTCCTCGATCCGCTGGGCATCCTGCTGCTGACGCTGCCGTTCACCCTGCCGCTGGTCGAGAGCCACGGCATGGACCTGATCTGGTTCGGCGTGATCGTGGTGAAGCTGCTGGAGATGGGTCTGGTGACGCCGCCGGTCGGACTGAACGTGTTCGTGATCCATTCGGTGACCGATCCGAAGGTCCCCGTGGGGCGGATCTTCGCGGGCGTCACGCCGTTCTTCGTCATGGACCTGGTGGTGCTGACGCTGCTGCTGGTGTTCCCGGTCCTGTCGCTGTTCCTCGCCTACGCGGTCTGACCGACGTCGCAAGCAGAAAATCCCCCCGGCGCGCCGGCGCCCGGGGGGGCGCGCGTCCCGGGCGCGCCTCAGGCGAAGCGGGGAGGGCGCTTCTCCAGGAAGGCGGCGACGCCTTCGGCGAAGTCGGGGTCGACCACGCCCTCGACGATCGCCTCGCCTTCGGCGGAGAGATGCGCGGCGTAGTCCTGTCCCGGCGCCGCGTTCGCCAGCCGCTTGATGCGCGACAGCGACCCCTGCGGCGCGGCGGCGAAGTCGGCGGCGGCCCGCGCCGCCGCCGCGTCCAGCTCCTCGGCCGGGACCAGGAGGTCGATCAGGCCGAGCCGCTGCGCCTCGGCTGCCTCGACCACGGCTGCGGTCAGCATCAGCCGTCGCGCCTGGCGTGCGCCCACCGCGCGGGCCAGCAGCCAGGAGACGCCTCCGTCGGGCGACAGCGCCAGTCGCCGATAGGCGAAGATCAAGCGCGCCGTTTCGTCGGCCACCACGAGATCGGCCGCGAGAGGGAACATCAGGCCGGCTCCCGCGACGGCCCCCCTGTGGCGCACCACGACCGGACGGTCGAAGGCGGCCAGCGCCAGCGCCAGCATCTTCGCCACGCCCATGCGCCCGCGGAACTCCGCCTGCCGCTCGGCGTCGGTCGACTCGGCCAGGCTGCGCGCAAAGCTCGCGACGTCGCCCCCGGCCGACAGGTGGTCGCCCGCCCCGCGCACCATCAGGCAGCGCACCCCCGGGTCGGCCTGCGCCTCTTCCAACAAGTCGCGCAGGGCCGCCGGCATCCCGGGCACGAACGGGTTGCGCGCCTCCGGCCGGTTCAGGGTCAGGGTCAGCACGCCGGCGTCGAGCGCGGTCGCGAAGCCCGGCCCCTCCCGCCCGAGCCCGCTCATGACGCGATCCGGGCGCGCCCCCGGTCCAGAACCACCACGTCGCGCTCCTTCGCCCGGCAGCGGAAGCGGATCTCGTCGTCGGCGCCGCGGAAGATCTCGGTGACGATGGTCTCGCCGGGGAACACCGGGCTCGAGAAGCGCACGAACATCGAGGTCAGCGCCTCCGGCCGGCCCGGCGCACAGGCCTGCAGGAGCGAGCGGGTCGCGAGCCCCAGCGTGCACAGGCCATGCAGGATCGGCGCGTCGAACCCGCCCCCCTCCGCCGCCTTCGGATCGGCGTGGATGGGGTTGTAGTCGCCCGAAAGTCGATAGATCAGCGCCTGCTGCGGCAGGGTCGGCAGCTCCACCACCTCGTCCGGCGTGGCGTCGGGCAGCGCGCCCGGGGGCTGGACGGGATCCCCGAAGCCCCCGCAGCCGCCGTCGCCGCGCATCACGATGACCGAGCGGACGGTGGCCAGCAGCGTCCCGTCCTGGTCGAAGAGCCGCTTGAGCTGGTGCAGCCGTGCGCCCTTGCCCTCGCCCCGGTCCTCGACGGCCTGGATCTCGTATTCGCCCCGCACGCGCCCTTCGGGCGGGATCGGGGCGCGGATCTCGTATTCCTGCTCGCCATGCAGGATCTTCATCCAGGAGATCCCGAACTTCGGATCCTTCGCCCAGAAGCCCGGATGGGCCAGCACGTTGCAGATCGAGGGGACGGCCTTCAGGTCCTCCTCGTAGACGAACGCGAGCTGGGCGGGGTCCAGCGGGTCCGACCCGTAGCCGATGCCCAGGGCGTAGAGCATCGTGTCCTTCGCCGTGTAGGCATGCTCGATCGGGTCGAAGCGGTGCGCGCGCACGGTTTCGAGATCCATCTCGTCCTCCCGTTCTTTGTTCTGGATGGCAGGGGGCGCGGGGAGAGGCCCTGCCTCCCCCCGCTCCCGGATCAGGCGTTCCGCTTGGCCATGTCGCGCCAGATGATCTGCTTCATCACCTCCATGGCGCCGCCGGCGATCTTGACGATGCGCGCGTCGATGTAGGCCCGGGCGATGGGGTATTCCTGCATGTAGCCGTAGCCGCCGAAGAACTGCAGGCACTGGTCGACCACCTTGCAGTGCAGGTCGGAGGCGACCAGCTTGGCCTTCGCCGCCTCGACCGCGGTCAGCTCGCCCTTCATGTGGCGGGCGATGCACCAGTCGACGAAGACCCGCTGCGCCGTGGTCTCGGCCTCCAGCTGGGCGAGCGTGAACTGGGTGTTCTGGAAATCCGCGATGGTTCCGTCGAAGGCCTCGCGCCCGCGCACGTAGTCGAAGGTCCAGCGGATCGCGGCCTCGGCCACGGCGACCGAGCGGATGGCCTGGGTCAGCCGCTCCTGCGCGAGCTTGGTCATCAGCATCGAGAAGCCCTGGCCCTCCTCGCCCAGCCGGTTGGCGAGGGGGACGCGGACGCCGGAATAGAACAGCTCGGAGGTGTCCTGCGCCTTCAGGCCGATCTTCTTGAGGTTGCGCCCCCGCTCGAACCCGGCCGAGGCCGTGGGCACGGCGATCAGGCTCATGCCGCGGGCGCCCGCCTCGGGGTCGGTCTTGGCGGCGGTGACCACCACGTCGGCGGTCTGGCCGTTGGAGATGTAGACCTTCTGCCCGTCGAGGACGTAGCAATCGCCGTCCCGCCGCGCGCGCAGCTTCACGTTCTTGACGTCCGAGCCGGCGCCGGGCTCGGTCATCGCGATGGCGCCGATGGCCTCGCCCGTAACCATCTTCGGCAGCCATTCCCGCTTCAGCTCCTCCGTCCCCCAGGCGAGGATGTAGGGGGCGCACATCTCGGAATGGACCATGAAGCCGGGGCCGGTCATGCCGGCGTAGCTCAGCTCCTCGATCACCACGACGTCGTAGAGCCAGTCGGCGCCCGGCCCGCCGTATTTCTCGGGCAGGGAACAGCACAGCAGCCCCGCCGCGCCCGCCTTGCGCCAGACCTCTGGGGGGACGACCTGCGCGTCCTCCCAGTCGGCGTGATGGGGGGCGAGCTCCGTCGCGACGAAGCGGCGGACGGTGTCGCGGAACTGGTCGTGCTCGGACGAGAACAGGGTGCGGGGCGTGGGGGTCATGGCGCTTCCTCGTGGCGTCTGTCATGGGCCGCGCCGCGCCGGAGGCGGCGCGGCGCGGCAGGGTCCGGGGCGGCGTGAGGGGCCCGCCCCGGGGTGCGGTCCCGCGATCAGGAATGCAGGCCCAGGATCGAGATCGCGGCGATGCCCAGATAGGGCACGCCGCCGAGATTGTGCGACAGGCCCAGCGAGGCGTTCGGGATCTGCCGCGCCCCGGCCCGGCCCAGAAGCTGGGTGTAGTTCTCGTAGGCCATGCGCAGGCCCGAGGCGCCGATCGGATGGCCGAAGCATTTCAAGCCCCCGTCCACCTGGCAGGGCACGCCGCCGCCCTCGCGGTCGTAGAAGCCGTCGAGCACGTCGCGCACCGCCTCGCCCTCGCCGGAGACGAACAGGTCCTCCATCGTCACCAGCTCGGTGATCGAGAAGCAGTCGTGCACCTCCATCAGCGAGAGCTGCCGGCGGGGATCTTCGATCCCGGCCTCCGCATAGGCGCGCTTCGCGGCGTTGCGGGTGTTGCGCACGTGGCTGCCGTCCCAGGCGTCGGTCGTGGATTCGACGCCTGAGCTGATCGAGAGCTGGATCGCCTTGATGGTCACGAAGTCGCCGTGGCCCATTGCCCGCGCGATCTCGGGCGTGGTCACGATGGCCGCCGCGGCCCCGTCCGAGACGCCGCAGCAGTCGTACAGGCCCAGCGGCTCCGCGATCATCGGCGCGTTCAGGATGGCGTCCATCGACACCTCCTTGCGCAGGTGCGCCTTGGGCGAGAGCACGCCGTTCTGGTGGCTCTTCCACGAGACATGGGCGATGGCCCGTTTCAGGTCCTGCTTCGAGACCTGGTGCTTGGTGCGATACCCCGCCGCCAGCTGGGCGAAGCCCGCGGGAGCCGAGCCCAGCGGCAGCCACAGGTCGTTGAAGGCGCCCTTGAACGGGGTGGGAAGGCCGCCGTAGCCGGTGTCCTTCAGCTTCTCCGCCCCGACCGCCAGCGCGATGTCGACCGCGCCCGAGGCGACGGCGTAGGCCGCCCCGCGAAGCGCCTCCGTGCCGGTGGCGCACATGTTCTCGACCCGGCTGACCGGGATGCCGTCCAGCCGCAGCGCCGTCGATGCGGGGATCGCGGAATTTCCGACGTTCACCCCGTCCACGCCCGAGCCGAACCAGGCGGCCCCGATCTGCGACCGTTCGATCCCCGCGTCGGCCAGCGCCTCGTCGAAGGCTTCGGCCAGCAGATCCTCCTCGCTCGCGTCCCAGCGTTCGCCGAAGCGCGAGCAGCCCATGCCGATGATGGCGACCTTGTCCTTGATGCCGGTGGCCATGGTTCTCTCCTCAGCCCGTCGCCGCGGCGATGTCGGGCGTGGCTTTCCAGAAATAGCGGCGGAAGCCGCTCCTCGCGTCGATCTTCTTCAGGCGGAACACCATGCGCAGCGGCAGGCCCACGTCGACCGCGGCGGGGTCGGCGTCCACCGTCTCCATCAGCAGGCGCGCGCCGTTCTCGAACTGCACGAAGCCCACCACCAGCGGCGGGGCGGGGTGGTAGCTGAGCCAGTCGGCGGTATAGGTCAGCACCTTCGCGGGCGCGTCGGCGAGCGAGACCTGTTCGAACCGCTCGGCATGGGCGCCGCAGCCGGGCGTCACGCAGTAGGCGAGCTGGGGGAACTGGATCGTTCCGCAGTCGGGGCAGCGTCCGGCCTTGAAGGCCGACAACTGCTCGGCCTCGCGCCAGGCGGCGGTCAGCGCGGCCTTGTCCGCCGCCTCGGCCCGCATCCCCCACTCAAGCTCGATGCGCCCGTAGAAGGACAGCATCCGCAGGTAGTCCTCGGTCGGAACCCGGTCGGCGAGCGCGCCCGTCACGCCGCGGCCCGCCGGGCGGCGGCCGGTCGCCTCCAGCACGATGGCGTCCGCGCCTTGGCCGAACCCGACCAGCAGGATCTTCTCCCCGGCCTCCGCCGTCTCCAGAACCTTCGCGAGCATCAGGAACGGATGCGCGGCGCCGGTCAGTCCGCACCCTGCCGCGAGATCGTCGGCCACCTCGCCCCGAAAGCCGACCGTCCGCGCGACCGAGGCCGCCGCGCCGCGGATCGGCGAGGGCATCACGAACCGCCCCAGCTCGCCCGCTGCGATCCCGGCTTCGATCAGCGCCGCGGAAATGGCGCGCGGGATGATCTTCGCGTAGCCCTCGTCGCGGATCCACCGCTCCTCCCAGGCGTAGTCGGCGGTCGCCCCGGCCGCGCGCACGTGGTCGGCGAAGGCCGCGTTGACCGAGGCGACGCCGAGGACTTTCGCGATCAGGTCGCCCGTGCCGAGCTGCAAGGCAGCGGCGCCGGCGCCCTGCTGCATCTCCTGGATGCTGGCGGGCCTGGCGGTCGGCCGCTCGGTCGCCACCAGAAGGGCGCCCTCGGCGCGCGCCTTGATCGCCTGCGCCAGGGCCGAGGTCGCCGCCCGCTGAGACCCCGTCGCCTCGGCCGTGCGCGCGCTCTCGCGAAGGTCGAGCGCGCCGGCTACGACGGAGGCGTTCGACATGTCCGCGTAGGGCAGCGTGGTCGACGCAAGGATCAGGGAACTCACCGCCGCGCGCCCTTCGGGCGGCACGCAGTCGCGCGCGGCCTCGACAGCCATGGTTATCGCGTCTTCGTCCCAGCTGCAGAAGGCCCGCTCGCCCTTCGCGCTCGACGCCAGCGCCGGCGCCATCCAGCGGTGCGCCGCGGCGATGGCGGCGCGCGAAAGGCGTAGCCGCGGCGCGTAGGCGCCCACGGCCGTGATGCCGAAGTCCATGTCTCCTCCCGGGTCGTCGTGGTCGTGCGCCGCGGCCGGCGCCCGGCTGCGACTCCCTTTGTATGGCTCAAATTATATACGCAAGCTAAAAGTAATCTAGTGCATTTTATTCCGGGCGGGCATGGCCGCTGGCGCGGCGCGCACGACAGGTCTGCGCCTCCCTCTTCGGGTACGCCCCGCCGATGGCTCCAGGGCGCATTTCGCGCCGTCGCACGCGTGCGGAGCGCTTTACAGCCAGATTGCCATGCGTTAATGGATAGACCAATAAATAAAATGAAGAATGGACCTATGGGTCCCGCCACAGGGAGAGATGATGATGACCCTTGCGAAGATGCACAGGCGCGGCGCGCCCGCGGCGCTGGCCGTCCTGCTCGCGGCCTCCGCCGGCGCGGTCGGCGCCGAGCGCACGCTGACCGTGGCCTCGGGCTTTCCCGACTCCGCCGTGCCGCCCTACGGCCACCACGAGGTGGCGAAGTTCCTCGAGGCCAACAGCGACCTGCGCGCCGACGTGCAGAGCCTGGGCCTGCTGACGCTGGCCGAGATGTCGCCGGGCATCCGCGACGGCATCGCCGACATGGGCTACGTGCTGACGCCCTATTTCGCGGCCGAGTATTCCGAGACCAACATGGCCGCCGACATGACCCTGCTGGTCCAGAAGGGCGTCGACGCGCCGGGGCTGGCGATGGTCGCGGCGATGACGGAATACGTGCTGCTGAACTGCCCCGACTGCCAGGCCGAGTACCTCGCGCAGAACCAGGTGTTCCTCGGCGGCGGCGCCAGCACCGAATACTCCCTCGTCTGCAACCGGCCGATCACGTCTCCCGCCGATCTCAAGGGGCTGTCGCTGCGCTCGGGCGCCTCGGTCTTCGGGCGCTGGGCGGAGCATTTCGGCGCGATCAAGGTCGCCATCCCCGGGTCCGAGATGTACGAGGCCCTGGCCCAGAACGTCGTCCAGTGCACGATGGTCGGCCTGCCGGACGCGATCAACTTCCAGCTCACCGACGTCACCAGCCACATCGTCAAGAACGCGCCCGGCGGCGTGTTCGCGGGCGCGGCCTCGCTCGACGTGAACCTCGATCTTTGGCGGGAGCTCGACGCCGACCAGCGCTCGGTCCTGCTCGACGCGGGCGCGCTGATGACCGCGGCGACGGCCGTCGAATATTACCGCCAGGGCGTGAAGGCGGAGAAGACGTTGGCCGAGGCCGGGGTCACGATCGTCACCGCGGACGAGGCGGGCTTCACCGAGGCGACGCAGGCCTTCCTGGCCGATGACATGAAGACCATCGAGACGCAGTTCGGAGAGCTCTACGGCGTCGAGAACGTCGCCGCGAAGATGGAGACGATGCGCGGCCTGATCGAGAAGTGGAAGGACAAGGTCGCCGAGGTCGATCCCTCCGACCTGGAGGGCTTCCGCGACCTGCTGAAGGCCGAGATCTACGCGAAGATCGACCGCGCCTCCTACGGCATGAACTGACCGGTCCGCTCCGGCGGCGTCGGGGACGGGCGGCGCGCCCGCTCTCCGGCGCAGGCCGGGCGCGCGGCTTCGCCTCCCCTCCCGCTCGAAGGACCCCTGCCGATGAGCCTGCCCCCCGAGGTCGACCGGCCGACGGCCGGCGCGCCGCCTGCGCCCGCCGCCGTGCGGCTGCTGGGCTGGGTCGTGCAGGGCGCGACCTGGATCGCGGCGGCGGCGGCGGTGCTGATGATGGTCCACATCTCGGTCGACGTGATCTCGAAATACCTGTTCCGCGCGCCGCTGCCGGGCACGATCACCATCGTCTCGAACTACTACATGGTGCTGGTCGCCTTCCTGCCGCTGGCCTTCGCCGAGCGGCGCAACGGCCACATCGGGGTCGAGGTGCTGACCACGCGCTTCCCTGCGCGCGTACAGCGAATCCTGCACATCGTCTCGCTGCTGTTCTGCGCCGCGGTCTTCGCCGCGCTGACCTGGCAGTCGTGGATCGAGGCCGGCCGCGCCCTGAAGATCGGCGCCTTCGAGATCGAGTTCGGCGTCAAGCTGCTGACCTGGCCCGCCCGCTACCTGCTGCCGCTGGGCGCCGGGCTGATGACGGCGGCGCTGCTGGCCAAGGCCGCGCTGGCCCTGCTGCGCGGGCCCGCGCAGGACCCCGAGGCGCGGGTCTTCTGATGCGCGCCCGAACCGGACCGGAGCCCCGCCCGTGAGCAACGTCGAGATCGGATACGCCGGCGTCGCCATCCTGCTGGCCCTGATCGCCCTGCGCATTCCCATCGGGGCGGCGCTGATCGGGGTCAGCTTCTGCGGCATCTGGGCGATGGTCGGGCCGCGCGCCGCCTGGGGCGCGATGGGCATCGTGCCCTGGACGTTCACCGCGACCTGGCAGCTGAGCTCGGTGCCGATGTTCCTGCTGATGGGGTTCGTGTGCTACCACGCGGGCCTGACCAAGGGCCTTTTCGAGGCGGCCCGGCTGTGGCTGTCGCGCCTGCCGGGGGGGATCGCGGTCGCCTCGATCTTCGGCGCCTCGGGCTTCGCGGCGGTCACCGGCTCCTCCGTCGCCTGCGCGGCGGCGATGGGGCGGATCGCCGTGCCCGAGATGACGCGCAACGGCTACAACCCCGAGTTCGCCACCGGCACGGTGGCCGCGGCCGGCACCATCGGCGCGCTGATCCCGCCCTCGATCCTGCTGATCCTCTACGGCATCATCGCCCAGGTGCCGGTGGGCGCGCTGTTCATGGGCGGCGTCGGCGCGGGGCTGCTGACGGCGCTGGGCTACGTGCTGACCGTGGTGATCCGCGCCAGGCTGACCCCGTCGCTCGCGCCCCCGGTGCACGCGCACCCCGCCGCCGCCGAGCGCTGGGGCGCGCTGGTCGAGACCTGGCCCGTCCTGGTGCTGATGGCCGGCGTGCTGGGGGGCCTGTTCTTCGGCGTCTTCACCCCGACCGAGGCCGGCGGCGCCGGGGCCGGCATGGCGGTGCTGATCGCGCTGATCAAGCGCTCGCTCTGCTGGCGGGGCTTCCATGACAGCCTGATGGAGACGCTGCAGACCACCGCCTCGTTGTTCGTGATCGCCATCGGCGCCAACATGCTGACCCGGTTCATGGCGATCAGCGGCGCGGGCCGGGACCTCGCCGCGCTGATCGACGCGCTGGGCGCCGATCCCACCCTGCTGCTGGTGGGGATCGCGCTGGTCTACCTGGTGCTGGGCATGTTCCTCGAGCCGATCGGGGCGATGCTGCTGACCCTGCCGGTGCTGCTGCCGGTGCTGACGGGGGCGGGCTACGACCTGCTGTGGTTCGGCATCGTGCTGGCGAAGTTCCTCGAGATCGGGATGATCACGCCGCCCATCGGGCTCAACGTCTTCGTCATCAAGTCGGTGGTGGGCGACCTCGTCTCGGTCGCCGGCATCTTCCGCGGGATCCTGTGGTTCCTGCTGGCCGACCTGATCGTGGTGACGCTGCTGGTGGTCTTTCCCGACATCATCCTGTGGCTGCCCGCCCTGATGCAGCGCTGAGGAGGACGCGATGACCGACCCCGCCCCCTGGATCCGCTCCGTCCTGCAGACCTGCGTGGTGGTCGAGGACCTGGACGCGACCATCGCCGAGTACTGGGAGCGCGCCGGCATCGGCCCCTGGTACGTCTGGGTCCCCCGGCTGACCGGCATGCGCATCCGGGGCCGGGAGATCCCCTATTCCATGAAGCTGGCGCTCGCCTGGACGCCCGACGGCGTGATGTGGGAGGTGATCCAGCCCCTGAACGGCCCCAGCATCTACCGCGAGTTCCTCGACCGTCGCGGCGAGGGCATCCACCACGTGCTCGTCGACGCGGGCGAGGGCGCCTACGACGCCCTGATCGCCCAGGCCGAGGCCCGCGGCCTTCCCCCGATGATGGAGGGGACCTGGGCAGGGGCGCAGTTCGCCTATCTCGACGGCGAAGGCCCGCTGAAGATGGCGATCGAGGTGGTGCGCCGCCCCGCCGACTTCGTGCGGCCGGACCCGGACTACACCTTGCCCGCCGGGCTGGGGAGGGCGCCGCGTTGACCCTGCGGATCGGATGCGGTTCGGGCGGGGCGCCCGACCGGGTCGCTCCCGCGCTGGCCCTGGCCGAGCGGGGGGAGCTCGATTTCCTCTGCTTCGAATCCCTGGCCGAACGGACGTTGGCCATGGGTCATGTCGCGAAGCGCTCGGGCCGGGGGCCGGGGCACTGCCCGAAGCTGGAGGCGCGGATGCGCGCCGTGCTGCCGGCCTGCGCGGCGCAGGGCGTGCGGATCGTGACCAACATGGGCGGCGCCGACCCGCTCGCCGCCGGCGAGACCACCGCCCGCATCGCCCGTGAGCTGGGGCTGACGCTGCGGGTGGCGGTGATCGAGGGCGACGACGTCCTGCCGATGGTCGGTCCCGAAACCGAGCTGCCCGAGACCGGTGAGCGGGTGCGCGACCTGGGCGCCCCCGTCGCCGCCAACGCCTATATCGGCCACGAGCCGCTGGTCGAGGCGCTCGACGGCGGCGCGGACATCGTGATCGCGGGCCGGGCGGCGGACCCGTCGCTGTTCCTCGCGCCCTTCGTCCACGCCAACGGCGTCGCGCCCGACGACTGGGCGCGGCTGGGGGCGGGGACGCTCGCCGGCCACCTGCTGGAATGCTCGACCCAGGTGACGGGCGGCTACTTCGCGGATCCGGGCTTCAAGGAGGTGCCGGGGATCGACGACCTTGGCTATCCGATCGCCGAGATCTCGCCCGACGGCTCGGCGGTGATCGGCAAGCTGGCGGGGACCGGCGGGCTGGTCTCGCCGCTGACGGTGAAGGAGCAGATGCTCTACGAGGTCCACGACCCCGCCGCCTACCTTACCCCCGACGTGACCGCGGATTTCTCGACCACCCGGATCGAGTCCGTCGGCCCCGACCGGGTCCGCGTCTCGGGCGCCGGCGGGCGGGCCCGGCCGCAGACGCTCAAGGCGCTGGTCGCCTTCGACGGCGGATACCTGGCCGAGGGCGAGATCTCCTGGGCCGGCCCCGGCGCGCAGGACCGCGGGGAGCTGGCGCGCGAGATCGTGCGCCGGCGCATGGTCGAGCGCTTCGGCTTCAACGGCCCGCTGCGGCTGGAGCTGATCGGCGTCGCCTCGCTGCATCTCGACGGCGGCCGGGCCGAGCAGGGCTCGCAGGACGTGCGGCTGCGCGGCGCCCTGCGCAGCCACGACCGCGCCTGGGCCGAGCGCCTGCTGGAGGAGATCGAGGGCCTGTGGATGGCGGGCCCCGCCGGCGGCGGCGGCTTCCGCGGGCGCATCACCGAAAGCGTCTTCACCCGCGCGATCTACATCGACCGCGCCCAGGTCCCCACCCGCGTGAACTGGATCGCGCCATGACCGCCGCGACGCGCACGGTTCCGCTGCGCGCCGTCGCCTCCGCCCGCGCGGGCGACAAGGGCGACGCGCTCAACGTCTCGGTCTGGGCGCTGGAGCCGCGGTGGTATCCCGCGATCCGCGAGCAGCTGACCGCCGAGCGGGTCCGCGAAGCCTTCCCCGAGGTCTTCCGGGGCGAGGCGCGCCGCTACGAGCTGCCGGACCTGCACGGGCTGAACTTCGTCTTCCAGCGTGCGCTGGCGGGGGGCGTGAACGCCTCGCTGAACCTCGACGCGCACGGCAAGTCGTTCAGCTTCCTGCTGCTTTCGCTCGAGATCGAGATCCCGGCCGACGGCGGGGACCAGACGGCGAAGATTAAAGGTCTAACCATTTGACAAAAACGCGGCGCGCCGGCATCTTCCCCTGAGGCCGCCGCGCTTCGCGACCCAGGAAAGGACCCGATCCATGCTCGACTCCCAGGACGACCTCCAGGCCCTGCGCGACGGCGTCGCCGCGGTCTGCGCACGGTTCGGCGACGACTACTGGAACGCCAAGGACGACGCCGGCGAGTTTCCGCACGAGTTTCACCGCGCCATGGCCGAGGGCGGCTGGCTGGGCGTGACCATGCCCGAGGAATACGGCGGCGCGGGCCTGGGCGTGCAGGCCGCGGCCGCGGTGATGCACGAGGTCGCCCGCCACGGCGGCGGCATGGCGGCCGCCTCCTCGATCCACATCAACATGTTCGGCCCGCACCCGCTGGTGGTCCACGGCACGCCCGAGCAGAAGGCGGAATGGACCCCCCGCCTGGTCTCGGGCGAGGATCAGGTCTGCTTCGGGGTGACCGAGCCGGACGCGGGCCTCGACACCACCTCGATCAAGACCTTCGCGAAGAAGGTCGACGGCGGCTGGTCGGTGACGGGGCGCAAGATCTGGACCTCGACCGCGCAGGTGGCCAACAAGGTGCTGCTGCTGACCCGCACGACGCCCAAGGAGGACTGCCGCAAGCCCACGGACGGGATCACGGTGTTCTACACCGACCTCGACCGGACCCGGGCCGAGGTGAAGAAGATCCCCAAGCACGGGCGCGCGGCGGTGGATTCCAACCTCGTCTACTACGACGACTATTTCATCCCCGACCACCACGTGATCGGCGAGGTCGGGCGCGGCTTCCACTACCTGCTCGACAGCCTGAACCCCGAGCGGGTGCTGATCGCGGTGGAGGCCATCGCCATCGGCCAGGACGCGCTGGCGCGCGCCGCGAAATACGCCCGCGACCGGGTGGTGTTCGGCCGGCCCATCGGCAAGAACCAGGGCATCCAGCATCCGCTGGCGGAGTGCTGGGCGAACCTGGAGGCGGCCATGCTGATGGCCGAGAAGGCGGCCGAGCTCTACGACGCCGGCCGCCCCTGCGGGGCCGAGGCGAACGCGGCCAAGCTGCTGGGCGCGCGCGCCGGCCACGCCGCCTGCCAGCAGGCGGTCTTCACCCACGGCGGCATGGGCTATGCCAAGGAATACGTGGTGGAACGCCTGCTGCGCGAGGTGCTGGTCACCCGCCTCGCCCCGGTCTCGGAACAGCTGGTGCTGTCGTTCCTGGCCGAGCGGGTGCTGGGGCTGCCCAAGTCCTACTGAGCCTGCCTCGAACCTCGACGCCGCGCAGCCTCTCCCGACCGTCGCGGCGTCCGCGGCGCGGCGCCTGCCGCGCCGGCTTCCCGGCGTCGACCGTCAGAGGCGCGACGCCGGGGTTTTCTTCCGCTGGACGGGGGCTCAGAGCGCGGCGGCCATCGCCCGCCAGGCCTCGGCCAGCGCCGGCCGGTGATCCGGGGCGGCGACCTCGATCAGCCGCTCGGCGCGCTCGATGGTCGACAGGCCCCGCAGATCCGCCAGCCCGTGCTCGGTGACCACGACTTCGACGTCGCCGCGCGGCAGCGAGGCGAGGCCCGAGAGCCGCGGCACGATGCGCGAGACCGCGCCGCGCCCCGACGTGGCGGGCAGGGCGACGACGCTGACGCCGCCCGGATCCAGCGCCGCGGCCCGGGCGAAGTCGGGGGCGCCGCCGACGCCGCTGATCGCGCGGGCGCCCAGCAGCTCCAGGTTCGCCTGGCCGAACAGGTCCACCTCCAGCGCCGAGTTCACCGCGACCAGTCCGGGCACGCGGGCCAGCGCCTGGGGCGTGTGGGTGGCCTCGCAGTCGACCACGTCGAAGCCGTCGCGGCCGGCGAGCCAGTCGTAATAGGCCCGCGTGCCCACATGGACGCAGCTCACCGGGCGATGGCCGGGCGCGAGGGCGCCGGCCTCGACCAGCCGCCGCGCGCCGTCCGACAGCATGCCTGAATGCAGGCGCAGGTTCCGCCGGTCGGTCAGCAGGCCCATCAGCGCGTCGGGCACCTTGCCCAGCCCGATCTGGATCGCGGCGCCGTCCTCGACCAGCGCGGCGATCCGCGCGGCGATGGCGCCCGCGGCCGCGGAGGGGGCGCCGACGTCGTATTCGCGCGGCGCGGCCTCCGCCTCGATCACCGCGTCGGCCTCGTCCAGCGCGACCGAGGCCGCGCCGGGGATCGCGGGCATGGCCGGGTTCACCACCAGGATCAGCCGGGAAGAGCGTCGCCGCGCCAGCGGCGCGAACTCCACCGCCAGCCCCAGCGAGCAGCGCCCGGCGGCGTCCGGCGGCGCCACGGTCATCACGCAGGCGTCGAAGCGCGCGACCTGGCCGATCCAGCGCGCGGCCGCGCCGTAGGACAGCGGCAGGTGGCGCAGCGCCCCGCGCGCCTGGTCCCCCGGCGCCGACGCCTGGGCGAAGAGCGCGGAATACTCCGTCCCCGGCGGCAGGCGCTCCAGCGGCGTCGGGTTGATCCCCGGCACGAAGCTGGAGGTGATCCGCAGCGCCGGGCCGCCCCGCGCCTGCAACGCCTCCAGCAAGGCCGGGACCTCGGCGGCGGAGCCGGGGAGGAACAGGCGCTCGCCCGGCGAAAGCAGCTCGGGGAACCGCTCGGCGGGCAGGGCGCGGAGGCGCCGGAGCGCCGGGCTCCGCGGCGCGGGCGGGGGCGGGGGCGTGGACATGGGATCTCCCTGTCGGACGACGCCCGAGTCGGCGGGCGGAGGGGTGGCCTCCGAATGGTTTAATGGCAGCCCAAGCTAAAGGTCAAACAATTGACTTGCGCTTGTGGTCCGACTCGCCCCATTGTGGCTGCGAAGACAGGAGCCGCCGACCCGTGACGTTCCAAGCCGCAGACCGTTCCCTCGCCCACCCGCTCGGGCCCGCCGCCACGACCGAGGCGCTGACCGCCTGGGCCGCCGAGGCGGCCGGCGGGCGGCTTGCGGGCTGCACCCAGATCTCCGGCGGCAATCGCTGCCGCTCCTGGGCGGTGGACGTCGAGACGGGCGCCGGCCTCCGGCCCCTCTACCTGCGCTACGCCCCGCCCCGCCCGCCCAGCGTCGAGCCCTACACCGTGCGCCGGGAGGCGCAGGTCTACCGCGCGCTCGACGGGACCGACGTGCCGGCGCCGCGGCTGCTGGCCGAGCATGCGCGTCACGAGGCGATCCTGACCGAGCGCGCGCCGGGCCGCTCCGACTATCGGCGCATCGGCTCGGACGCGGAGAAGACGGCGGTGGCGAAGGACTTCGTCGCCGCCCTGGCCCGCCTGCACGCTCTGCCGGGCGAGCGGCTGGCGGGGCCGGACGTGGCCCCGGCGGGCGACATGCGCACCTGCGTGGCCCGCGAGCTCGAGATCTGGCGCGGCATGTACGCCGAGACCGGCCGGCGCGATCCCCTGGCGGAACTGGCGCTGGGCTGGCTGGAAGACCGCCTGCCCGAAACCCCGGGCGCCCCGGTCTTCGTCCATGGCGACGCGGGCCCCGGCAACTTCCTGTTCCAGGACGGCCGCATGACCGCCCTGCTGGACTGGGAGCTGGCCCATGCCGGCGATCCGATGGAGGACCTCGCCTGGTACTCGATGCGCTCGGTGATGGAGCCGACGCCCGATTTCGCGGCCCGGGTGCGCGACTACGCCGCCGCCGGGGGCGCGCCGCTGGATCCGGCGCGGATCCTCTATCACCGGGTCTTCGTCTCGGCGCGGGTGGTGATCATCCGCCATCGCAACGTGACCGGGGAGCCGGGCGCCTCGATCATCTCGCGGGCGCTGAACCGCCGGCTGCTGGTGGGCGCGCTGGCCGAGGCCTCGGGGCTGGCGCTGACGCCTCCGCCGGCCGTCGAGGCGCCCGAGACCCCGCAGACCGGCTTCCACGACGGCGTCATCGACGACCTGCGCGCGCGCATCGCCGAGCGGGTGGAGGACGCCGAGGCCGTCTCCGCCGCCAAGAACGCCGCCCGCGTGCTGAAGTACCTGCGCGAGGTCGACCGCCTGGGCCCCGCCGTCGAGGCGCGCAAGCGCGCCGCCCTCGCGGCCCTGCTGGGCGACGCGCCCGACGCGGTCGCCGAGGGGGAGGCGGAGCTGCTCGCCCTCCACGCCACGGGCCGCGTGCGCTTCGCGCAGGCGCTGCCCTATTTCGCCGCCGCCGCCGCCTGGGACGCCCAGCTGGCCGCGCTCGCCTCGGGCGGGATGGCCCGCCGCGGCTTTCCCGACCTTCCTCACGCCCTGTGACGGAGCCGACCATGCCCCATGACCACGCCCTCGCCGCCAAGTCCGACTTCACCGCGAAGGACGACGGCTTCCACACCGACGTGATGGGCGACCGCTGGTGGATGACCGAGACCGCCTGGTTCAGCTTCTGCGCGCCGGAGCGCAAGCTGGGCGGCTGGCTCTATTCCATGTTCCGCCCCAACATCGGGGTGAACTCCGGCGGCGTCTGGGTCTGGGACGACAGCGCCCATATACCGTGGGAGACGCGCTACTACCGCAACTACACCGTCATGCCGATGCCGCAGGGCGACCTGACCGACACGACCCTGCGCACGGGCGTCTCGATCAAGGTGCTGGAGCCTCTGACCCGCTACCATCTGGGCTTCGAGGACGAGGACGGGCGCCTGACGGTGGACCTCGAGTACGAGGCCGTGATGGCCCCGCGCGCCCTGCGCAAGCCGAACTCCTCCTTCAAGAACCTGACCCATTTCGACCAGTTCATGCGCGCCCGCGGCCATATCGTGCTGGACGGGGAGCGGATCGAGATCGACTGCCACGCGATGCGCGACCGCTCCTGGGGCCCGCGCCCCGAGCATCGCCCGGGCAAGAGCGCCTATGTCTCGGGGATCGCCTCGCCCGACGACTGCTTCCTGTGCACGACGAAGTGGAACGACCCCTCGGGCGCGCTCGCCTACGGGTTCCAGACGCTGGACGGGGAGCTCGGCGACATCGTGGAGGGCCGCCGCATCGTCGAGCGGGACCGCGAACACGGCTACGTCTCGAAGATCGTGATCGAGGCGAAGGACAACCTGGGCCGCGAGATGCTGGCCGAGGGGGAGCGGCTGAGCTCGATCACCATCAACCGCCATTCCTTCATCGACTCCAACAGCCTGATCGCCTGGTCGATCAACGGCAAGCAGGGCCATGGCGAGGACCAGGACATGTGGCCGGTGAACGTCTGGGGCGACTTCCGGCGGCGTGTGCGCGCGGGAGGCGGGGAATGACCGAGGCTGCGAACTCCGCCGGGCCGATGGCCGGGGTGAAGGTCCTCGACCTCAGCCAGATCTACAACGGCCCCTACGCGACCTTCCTGATGGCCTCGGCCGGCGCCGAGGTGATCAAGGTCGAGCCCGAGGGCGGCGAGTCCCTGCGCCGCCGCGGCGTGGTCGGAGGCGCCGCGCTGCCCTTCGCGATGCTCAACGGGGGCAAGCGCTCGGTGGTGCTGAACCTCAAGGACCCCGAGGGGAAGGCCGCGCTCGAGGCGCTGGCGCGCGACGCCGACGTGCTGGTCGAGAACTTCGCGCCGGGGGTGATGGACCGCCTGGGCCTGGGCGCGGATCGCCTGCAGGCCGCCAATCCGCGGCTGATCTACGCCTCCTCCTCCGGTTTCGGCACGGACGGGCCCTATCGCGAATACCCGGCGATGGACCTGACCATGCAGGCGATGTGCGGGGTGATGGCGACCACCGGCTTTCCGGATCGCCCGCCGGTGAAGGCCGGGCCTGCGCTGTGCGATTTCTTCGCCGGCACGCATCTCTACGCCGCCATCGCCACGGCGCTGTTCGAACGCGAGCGCACCGGGGTCGCCCGCAAGGTGCACGTGACCATGCAGGACGCGGTCTATCCCGCGCTCGCTTCCTCGCTGGGCATGGCCTGGGGGATGCAGGGGCGCGAGGACGCGCCGCCGCCGCGCACCGGCAACCGCCACGGCGGCCTCGCCGAGGCGCCTTACAACGTCTACCCGACCTCGGACGGGTGGCTCGCGATCATCTGCGTGCGCGACGCGCACTGGCAGAACCTGGTCAGGGTGATGGGCCGGCCGGAGCTCGCCGAGGATCCGCGCTTCGACACGCTGGGCAAGCGCGTGGCCGCGATCGACGAGATCGACGCGCTGGTCGCCGACTGGACCGGCAAGCGCCCGAAGGAAGAGGCCTTCCAGGCGCTGATGGCCGCCCGCGTCCCCTGCGCCCCGGTCCGCGACCTCGAGGAGGTCATGGACGACCCCAACATGCACGCCCGCGGGTCGCTCCGCTGGGAGGAGCATCCCGAGTTCGGCCGCGTGGTGCTGATGGCCTCGCCCCTGCGCTTCGCCGGCGTCGAGGCGCGCCCGCTCGCGCCCAGCCGGACGCTGGGCGCGGACACCGAGGCGGTGCTGGCCGAGATCGCCGCCCGCGCGGACGGAACGGCCTGAGATCCGGCTCCCGGCGCACGCGCCGGAGGCCGCAAGCGAGACCGGCGCGACACGACGCCGAACGGGAGAGAAACGCTCATGTCAGGCATCGTCGGCATCGATGTCGGCGGCACCTTCACCGACCTGTTCCACGCCGGCGCGCCCGGCGCGGCCCCTCGGGTCCTGAAGGTTCCGTCCACCCCGGACGACCCCAGCCGGGGCCTGGTGGACGCCCTGCGCGCGGCCGAGGTCGATCCCGGCGCGCTTGAGCTGATCCTGCACGGCACCACCATCGCCACCAACGCGGTGATCGAGCGCAAGGGCGCCCGCTGCGCCCTGGTCACCACCCAGGGCTTCCGCGACGTGCTGGAGCTGGGCCGCCGCGACCGCCAGCGCATGTACGGCCTGACCGGCGCCCACGTCCCCCTGATCCCCCGCCTGATGCGCTGGGAGGTGGCCGAGCGCCTCGACCATCGCGGCCAGGTGCTGGTCCCGCTGGACGAGGCGGCGCTGGGCGCGCTCGCCCGCGCGCTCGCCGACGAGGGGATCGAGGCCGTGGTCGTCGCGTTCCTGCACGCCTACGCCAACCCCGCCCACGAGCGCCGCGCCCGCGAGATCCTGCTCGACGCCAATCCCGACTGGGAGGTGGTGCTGGCCACCGACGTGGTGCGCGAATGGTGCGAGTTCGAGCGGACCTCGACCGCCGCCGTGCAGGGCTACCTGCAGCCCCTCGTCTCCCGCTACGCCCGCAGCCTGACCCGGCGGCTGGAGGAGATGGGGTTCCGGCGCCAGACCCTGGTGATGCAGTCGAACGGCGGGCTCGCGCCGCTGTCGCAGCTGCCGACCAAGGCCGCGAACATCGTGCGCTCCGGCCCCTCGGCGGGGGTCACCGCGGCGGCGCGGATCGCGGCCGAGGCGGGGTTCGAGAACGTCATCACCGGGGACATGGGCGGCACCTCCTACGACGTCGCCGTGGTGGTGAAGGGCGCGCCCAGGATCGCCGAGACCACCGAGCTCGACTTCCGCATCCCCCTGCGCCTGCCGATGATCGACGTGCACACGATCGGCGCGGGCGGCGGCTCGATCGCCTGGATCGACCGCGGCGGCGTGCTGCAGGTGGGGCCCGAGAGCGCGGGCGCCGTGCCCGGGCCGATCTGCTTCGGCCGCGGCGGGATCCATCCCACCGTCACCGACGCCAACGCCGTGCTGGGACGCATCAAGCCCGAGAACCCCATCGGCCTGACCCATATCGACCGCCTCGACATCGAGGCCGCGCGCGAGGCCATCGGGGCGCTGGGCGCGCGCCTGGGCCTGGGCGTCGAGGAGACGGCCGAGGCGATCCTGACGGTGGTGAACCACATCATGGCCCGCCGCACCCGCCTGATGTCGGTCGAGCAGGGCCACGACCCGCGCGACTTCTGCCTCGTCGCCTTCGGCGGCGCCGGGCCCCTGCACGGCTGCGCCATCATGCGCGAGGTCGGCATCCGCTCGATGCTGCTGCCCCCGCATCCGGGCGTGCTCTGCGCGCTGGGCTGCGCGGTGGCCGACCTGCGCTGCGACTTCGCCCAGACCGTCGAGACCCCCGCCGCCGACGTCGACCCCGCCATGGTGCGCGAGGTGCTCGGCGCCCAGAAGGCCGACGGGGAGGCGCAGCTTGCGGCCTCGGGCGCGGCGCTGATCTCCATCGAGACGCGCCATGCCGCCGAGATGTCCTATCTCGGCCAGATCCACTCCCTGCGGGTCGCGATCGAGCCCGACTGGCCGATGGACCGCATCGTCGCCGCCTTCGAGCGCGCCTACCGCGCCGAGTTCGGCGCCACGCTCGACATGCCCGCGGTGCTGGTGGGCCTGAAGACCGCCGTCGAGGGCCGCCGCGCGGCGCCCGAGGCCGCGGCGCCGCGCCCGGGCTCCGACGCCGCCCCGACGCCCGTCGCCCGCCGCCGCGCCCATTTCGGCCGATGGCTGGAGGTTCCGATCTACGACCGCGGCGCCCTCTCCCCCGGGCAGCGCTTCGAGGGGCCCGCGATCGTCGAGCAGCCCGACACCACCTGCGTGGTCGAGCCGGGCTGCACGGCCCGGGTCGACTCCCGCGGCAACATCATCGTGGAGGCCGCGTGATGGACGGACCCGTCGCCCCCGCCGTCGATCCCGTCACGCTCGCCGTCGTGCGCGGCGCGCTGGAGCAGATCGGCGACGAGATGGACCTGCACCTGATCCGGGCCGCCCTGAGCCCGATCATCTCCGAGACCAACGACGTCGCCCACGGCATCTACGATCCCGTCACCGGCGAGACCATCGCCCAGGGCCAGCTGGGCCTGCCGCAGTTCCTCGCCAACATGCAGTTCTCGGTCCAGCACGTGCTGGAGGTGGCGAAGGGGCAGGGCGGCTTCCGGCCCGGGGACGTGTGGATCCTCAACGACCCCTACCGCTCTGGCACGCACCTCAACGACGTGGTGATGGTCGCGCCGCATTTCGTGGACGGCGAGCTCTTCGCGCTGCTCGCCAACACCGGGCACTGGATGGACATGGGCGGCGGCTCGCCCGGCGGCTGGTCCCCCTCGGCCCGCGAGATCCACCAGGAGGGCGTGATCATCCCGCCGGTGCGGCTGGAGGCGGAGGGCGTGCGCAACGCCCCCCTGATCGCGATGATCGCCGCCAACTCCCGCCTGCCGCAGCAGCTGCTGGGCGACCTCGAGGCGATGACCAACGTCTTCGCGGTCGGGCGCCGGGGCCTCGACGCGCTGGTCGCGCGCTACGGCGCCGACACGCTTCGCGCCTGCATCGCCGAGATGACCGCGCGGGCCGAGGCGGAGATGCGGGCCTGGATCTCCGACATCCCCGACGGGACCTACCGGGTCGAGGACAGCTTCGACAACGACGGCGTGGTGGATGCACCGCTGCCGGTGAAGCTGGCGCTGACGGTCGAGGGCTCGGAGCTGCATTTCGACTTCACCGGCACCTCGCCGGCCGCGACGGGGCCGATGAACATCGCCGACTGCACTGCCAAGTCGCTGTGCTTCGTCGCGCTGAAGCACATCTTCCCCGACGTTCCCGTCTCCGGCGGCGCCTTCCGGCCCTGCCGGTTCACGATCCCCAAGGGTTCGATCCTCGCGGCCGAATACCCGGTCGCGGTGGGGGGCACGACCGACGTGGCCCCGCGCCTGACCGACGTGGTCTTCGGCGCGCTCGCCCAGGCGATCCCCGAGCGGACGCCGGCCGCCATGTTCGGCACCACCGGCGTAGCCACCGTCTCCGGCATGCATCCCGAGACCGGGCGCTACTACGTCGCCGTCTATCCCTATCCGGGCGGCTACGGCGGCTCGGCCGTCTCCGACGGGCTGGTGCACGGCACGCCGCCGGGCTCGATGGCCCGCTTCATGTCGGTCGAGATGTCGGAGCACCGCTACCCCGTCCGCTTCGCCTACTTCGGCATCCGCGAGGGCTCCGGCGGACCGGGGCGCCACCGCGGCGGACATGGCTCCCGCTACGGGATCGAGACGCTGGGCGACAGCGTCGTCTCGATCCTCGGCGACCGGGTGGACGCGCCGCCCTTCGGCGTCGCCGGCGGCTTGGCCGCCGCGCCCAACCACGTGCGCCTGACGCTGGACGGCCGGGACTGGACGCCGCCCATGCGCTCGAAGGCCGAGAAGGTGCGCTTCCGCGCCGGCGACGCCCTGCACCTGGGCTCCCCCGGCGGCGGCGGCTTCGGCGATCCGCTGGAGCGCGACCCCGAGGCGGTGCGCGAGGATCTCGACGCCGGCCTCATCGACCGCGCGACGGCCGAGGCCGCCCACGGCGTCGTCGTCCGCGTGGCGCGCCGGATCCTCGACCGCGACGTGCACGAGATCGACCGGGCGGCCACCGCGCGTCTGCGCGCGGCCCGGGCCGCCCCCGAGAGAGCAGACCCAAGCGAGGACGAGCGCCGGCGAACGGCGCCCAACACCTGACCGGGAGGAGAAGAAGATGCTGACGAGACGCACTTTCGCGGCGATGGCCGCAAGCGCAGCCGCCCTGACCGCCGCAGGCGTGGGCGGACGGGCCCGCGCGGCCGAGCCGCTCAGGATCGGGGCCGTGAACCCCTATTCCGGGGGCATGGCCCTCTACGGGGACGAGGTGACCCGCTGCTACGAGCTCGCCGCCAAGCAGCTCAACGCCGCCAAGGGCGGGCTGCTGGGCCGCCCCGTCGAGATCGTGCGCGGCAACGCCACCTCGGCGCAGGAAGGCATCGCGGCGGTCGAGCAGCTGGTGGGCCGCGACGGGGTCGAGATCCTGATGGGGACCTACGCCTCCTCGATCTCCAACGCCGCCTCGGAGGCCGCGCTGAACTACGGCAAGCTCTACTGGGAGACCAACGCCGTCGCCTCGAACCTGACCGAGCGGGGGCTGCCCAACTTCATCCGGGCGGGGCTGGCCGCCGACGATTTCGGCCGGCGCTCGGTCGAGGGGGCGCTGGAGCTGGTCGCCAAGCGGCTCGACAAGGCGCCCTCCGAGATGAGCGTCTGGCTGGAGCACGAGGACTCGGCCTACGGGACCTCGATCGCCGAGGCCCAGCAGCGCCTGCTGGAAGAGGCGGGCGTGACCGTCGGCGTGGGCGCGCACAGCTTCAAGTCGATCGACGTCACCGACTCGATCCTGCGCGCCAAGGCGGCGGCGCCGGACCTGTGGATCTCGACCGGCTACGTCGGCGACACCAACCTGCTGCTGCGCGCGGCCCGCGACCAGGGCTTCGCGCCGCCGGCGATCATGTCCGTGGGCGTGGGCGACACGGCCGAGACGCTCGACGCGCTGGGGGCCGAGTACCTCGAGGGTGTGCTGCTGGTCTCCTTCCCGCGGGCCGACATCTCCGAGAGCTACGGGCCGGGATCGGACGCCTTCCTCGAGCTCTACAAGGCCGAGTTCGGCCGCGATCCCGTCGCGCCCCAGGGCATGGCGGCCTTCGTCGGCGCCAAGATCCTGTTCGAGGCGGTGGAGGCCGCCGGCTCGGTCGAGTTCGACGCCGTGGCCGAGGCCGCGCGGGCGATGGACCGGCCCTTCGGCAGCTACGAGACCGGCTACGGCGCCAAGTTCGACGAGACCCTGCAGAACACCCGCGCCGTGCCGATCATCGCCCAGTGGCAGTCCGGCCAGGTGAAGGCGGTGTTCCCGCCCGAGGCCGCCTCGTCCGAGGTGCTGAACCTGCCGCGGGCCTGAGGCCGGCGGCCCGCGTCGCCGGACCCTCGACGGTCCGGCGGCGCGGTCCTGCAAGGAACTGCGAGCGATGACCGAGATCCTCAACATCCTGGCGGTGGGGCTGCTCCTGGGCGGCATCTACGCGCTGGTCAGCGTGGGGCTGAACCTGATCTTCGGCGTGATCCGGGTGGTGAACTTCGCCCAGGGCGAGTTCGTCATGCTGGGCATGTACGGGGCGCTGGCCGCGCAGCTGGCGCTGGGCTTCGACCCCTACGTGGGGGCGTTGCTGATCCTGCCGGCGCTGTTCGCGCTGGGCTGCGGGGTCTACTGGCTGATCCTGCGGCCGCTGCAGGGCGAGCCGATGATGCAGATCTTCGCCACCTTCGGCCTGCTGATGCTGATCCAGAACGCGGTGCTGGCGGCGACGGGGGGCGTGGCGTTCAGCGTCAACTCCTCGCTCGCCGTCGGCTCGGTGTCGCTGGGGCCGGTGCAGGTGGGCACGGGGCGGCTGATCGTGCTGATCGCGGCCACCGTGGTGACCGGCGGGCTCGCCTGGTACCTGCGCGCCACCTGGCACGGCAAGGCGATCCGGGCGGTGGCCCAGGACCGGGCCGCGGCGAAGCTGATGGGCGTGAACGTGCAGCGCATCTACACGATCAGCTTCGGCATCGGCGCCGCGCTGGCCGGCCTCGCCGGCTGCCTGCTCGCGCCGCTCTACTCGATGACCCCGCAGATCGGGATCAACTTCATCCTGCCGGCCTTCGCCGTGGTGGTGCTGGGGGGCCTGGGCAGCGTCGCGGGCGCCTACCTGGGCGGCTTCGTGGTGGGGCTGACCGAGGCGTTCTCGGGCTACTACCTCGACCCGGCGCTGAAGCATGCGGTGCTGTTCGTCGTGTTCATCGTGGTGCTCGTCATCCGCCCGCAGGGCCTGTTCGGCCATGCCGGCGCAGAGGAGGTGGGACTTCGTGAAACCTCGTGACCCCGATCCCCGGGCGGCGGACGCGCGCGCCGCGGCCGTCGCCGCCGCCTCGCGCGGGCTGCGCCAGGAGGCGCCGCTGCTGGCGGGCGTGATCCTCGCGCTGCTGGCGCTGACCTGGGCCTTCGCCGGCGACAGCTTCGCGCTGAACATCCTGGCGACCGCCTTCCTGCTGGGCGGCGTCGCCACCGCCTGGAACATCATTGGGGGGCTCGGCGGGCAGTTCTCGCTCGGCCACTCGGTGTTCTTCGCGCTGGGCGCCTACCTGACCGCCAACCTGGTGCTGCACGCGGGCGTCTCGCCGTGGCTTGCGCTGCTGCCGGCGGCGGCGCTGGCGGCGGGGGCGGCGGCGCTGGTCTCGTGGCCGGTGTTCCGGCTCAAGGGCCCGTTCTTCGCCATCGCCACCCTGGCGGTGACCGAGGTGATGCTGTCGCTGTCGATCTATTTCGACGGGATCACCGGCGGCTCGCAGGGGCTGTCGATCCCGTTCCGCCGCGGCCTGTGGAACATGATCTTCGTGGACCGGATGAGCTATGCGTTGCTGATGCTGGGCTTCCTCGCGGTCTGCCTGCTGGCGATGATCGTCGTCTCGCGCAGCCGGCTCGGCTATCGCCTGCGGGCGGTGCGCGACAACGAGGACGCGGCCCAGGCCGCGGGCATCGACGTGCTTCGGGTGAAGCTCCTGGGCATGGCCGTCTCGGCCGCGCTGACCGGGATCGGGGGCGCGCTGTTCCTGATGCAGGTGCGGGTGGTGGATCCGCCGGCGCTCTATTCCCTCTTCGACATCGGGGTGAAGGTGGCGCTGCTGGCGCTGATCGGGGGCATCGGCACGACCTACGGGCCGCTGCTGGGGGCGCTGCTGGTGATCCCGCTGGAAAGCTGGCTGCGGGCCGAGCTGGGCGGCTCGCTGCCGGGCATGAACCTCGCGGTGCTGGGGCTCGTGCTGATCTTCACCGCCCTGTTCCTGCGCCGCGGCATCGTGGGGGCGGCGCGCGACCTGCGTCTGCCGGGCCTGGCGCCGCGCCGCCTGCGGCCGGCCGGGGAGGGCGCGCGATGAGCTTCCTGACCGTCGAGAACGCCACCCGCCGCTTCGGCGGCCTGACCGCGGTGGACGACGTCTCCTTCGACCTCGGCGAGGGGGAGCTGGTCTGCCTGATCGGCCCCAACGGCGCCGGCAAGACCACGCTGTTCAACCTGCTGACGGGCCAACTCGCGCCCTCGGCCGGGCGGGTCCTGTTCGAGGGGAGGGACATCGGCCGCCTGAAGCCCGACCGCCGGGCGCGGCTGGGCTTCGGGCGCACCTTCCAGATCAGCCAGACCCTGACCTCGATGTCGGTGCTCGAGAACGCCATGGTCGGCGCCTTCCTCGAGCATCCGCGCCTGCCCGAGGCGGCCGAGGCGGCGATGCAGGCGCTGGAGATGGTGGGCCTCGCCCGCCGGGCCGGGGACCCGTCCTCGGAGCTCACGCTCGGCGAGCGGCGGCGGCTGGAGGTCGCGCGCGCCCTCGCCCTGCGCCCGCGCCTGGTGCTGCTGGACGAGGTGATGGCCGGCCTCAACGCCACCGAGGTGCAGGAGATCATCGACCTGGTGCGCCGGCTGAACGAGGGCGGCCTCGCCTTCCTCGTCATCGAGCACAACCTCAAGGTCGTGCGCGCCTTTTCCCGCCGGGTGCTGGTGCTCGACCACGGGGCGCTGCTCGCCGAAGGCGGCGCGGAACAGGTGCTGTCCGACCCGGAGGTGGTCGCGGCCTACGTCGGAAAGGGGAAGGCGGCATGAGCCAGGCCATGATGCTCGAGGTCGAGGGCCTGCGCGCCGGCTACGGCGACGCGGAGGTGCTGTTCGACGTGACCCTCGCCCTGCCCGTGGGGCGGGTGGCGGCGGTGGTGGGGGCCAACGGGGCGGGCAAGACCACGCTGCTCTCGGCCCTGATCGGCCTCATCCCGCCGCGCGCGGGGACCGTGCGCCTGCTGGGCGACGACGTCACCCGCCTGCCCGCCGACCGGCGCGCGGCCCGCGGCATGACGCTGGTGCCCGAGGGCGGTCGCCTGTTCCCCTTCATGTCGGTGCAGGAGAACCTGGAGCTGGGGGCCTATTCCGCCGGCGCGCGCGGCGGCGCGGCCGCGATGCTCGAGGCCGCGATGACCCGCTTCCCGGTCCTGCGCGACCGCCGCCGGCAGCT
Organism: Albimonas marina; assembly: GCF_029223255.1. Classification (GTDB taxonomy): domain Bacteria; phylum Pseudomonadota; class Alphaproteobacteria; order Rhodobacterales; family Rhodobacteraceae; genus Albimonas. The sequence continues at coordinate 23,347 of NZ_JARHUC010000012.1, read as the reverse complement.
CGCCGGCCGGCTCTCGGGCGGGGAGCGGCAGATGTGCGCCATCGCCCGCGCGCTGATGTGCCGGCCGCGCCTGCTGCTGCTGGACGAACCCTCGGTCGGGCTCTCGCCGCTGATGGCCGAGACGGTGCTGGAGACGGTCTCCCAGCTCGCCCGCGACGAGGGCCTGACCGTCCTGATCGTCGAGCAGCGGGTGACCGAGGTGCTGGAGATCGCGGACGAGGCGCATGTGCTCGACCACGGCCGGATCTCGCTCAGCGGGGCCGCGGCCGCGCTGAAGGGCGATCCGCAGGTGCGCGAAGCCTACATGGGGCTGTGATGGACCGGCCGCGACCGCGCAGGAGAAGACCATGAGCGACGCCGACCGCGTGCGCATCGCGCCCGTCGTGGTGCCCAAGGCCTCGGACGTGCTCGCCGACCGGCTGCGCGACCTGATCGTCGCCGGCCGCTTCCTGCCCGGCGAGGCGCTGCCGCCGGAGCGGGAGCTGGCCGCCGAGTCGGGCCTCTCGCGCAGCTCCGTGCGCGAGGCGCTGCGGCTGCTGGAGACCGAGGGGCTGCTGACCACCCGCGCCGGGCGGGCCGGCGGCTCGGTCGTGACCCGGCCGGGGCGCGACTCGATCGCCCGCTCGGTCGAGCTCTTCGTGCGCGCGCACGGTATGCGGCTGGGGGCGTTGCTCGACTGCCGGCTGGCGGTCGAGCCGATGCTGGCGCGGCTGGCCGCCTGCAACCGGACCGAGGCGCAGCTCGCCGAGATCGCCGAGATCCATGCGCGCTTCGAGGCCTCGGTCGACAAGGTCCCCGCCTACAAGCGCATCAACCTCGACTGGCACCTCGCGGTGGCGCGGGCGAGCGGCAACGAGCCGCTGATGGCCCTGATGGAGGCGGTGGCCGCCCCGATCCGCGACGCGCAGGAATACCGGCACGTCACCACGCCCGAGCTTCGCCGCGGCGCCGTGCGCGCCCATTCCGTGATCCTCGAGGCCATCGCCGCCGGCGACGGCGAGGCCGCCTTCAAGCGGATGGAGCGCCATGTCGGCGCCTACCGCGACATCGCCCTGCGGCGCGAGGAGGTCGCGGACGACGCCGTCGGCGCGGCCGCCGCGCCCGCCCGCCTCACCGGAGACGACGCATGACCAACCGCCAATGGGTGCTCGACGCCTATCCCGACGGCCCCGCCACCGAGGCGACCTGGCGCCTGGAGGAGGCGCCGATGCCCGAACCCGGGCCCCGCCAGGTGCTGGTGCGCACCCAGTGGCTGTCGCTCGATCCCTACATGCGCGGGAGGATCAGCCCGGCCGCCAACTACACCGCCGGCGTGAAGCCCGGCGAGGCGATGCACGGCGGCGGCGTCGGCGAGGTGATCGAGAGCCGGCACCCCGACTGGAAGCCCGGCGACCTGATCGAGGCGATGACGGTGGGCTGGCGCGAACATGCCGTGCTGACCCCCGACCTGCCGGGCGCGGCGCGCGCGAACCGGGTCGACCCCGAGCTCGCGCCGCCCCAGGCGATGCTGTCGTGGCTGGGCATGCCCGGCCTGACCGCCTGGATCGGGCTGACCGAGATGGGCCGCCCGCGGCCCGGCGACACGGTGCTGGTCTCGGCCGCCTCGGGCGCGGTGGGGCAGCTGGTGTGCCAGATCGCGGTCGCGATGGGCGCGCGCGTGGTGGCGATCGCCGGCTCGCCCGAGAAGCTCGAGCATTGCCGCGATCTCGGCTGCGCGGCCGGCATCGACCACCGCGCCACGAGCGACATGAAGGCCGCCATCGCCGAGGCCTGCCCGAACGGCGTCGACGTGTTCTTCGACAACACCGGCGGCCCGATCCACGACGCGGCCATGGCCAACCTCGCGACCCACGCCCGGGTGGTGATCTGCGGGCGCATCGCCGTGGTCGACAAGGCGCCGGAGGAGGACGTCGGCCTGCGCGCCTCCGCCCGCCTGATCGTCACCCGCGCCAGCATCCACGGCCTGGTGGTCTTCGACTGGTGGCACCGGCGCGAAGAGGCGATGGCCCGGCTCGCCGCCCTGCACCGCGACGGCCGGCTGCGGTTCCGCGAAGACGTGCTGGAGGGGTTCGAGCGCGTGCCCGAGGCCTACGTGCGCATGATGGCCGGGCGGAACATGGGCAAGCAGCTGGTGCGCCTGTGAGGCGCCGCGGCGTGTCATTTTAAATGTTATACCATTGACAGGCCCCTCTCGGAGCGGCAGTCTGACCGTGGTGAATGGAGGTCGTCGCCTGTGCAGGAAACCCAGAAGTCCCCGCCGTTGATCGAACGTATCTCGGTCCAGAAGTCCTACGACCTGCTGGCGGACCAGCTGCGGGACACGATCCTCGCCGGCGACATCGACGTCGGCGACCGCCTGCCTTCGGAGCGCGAGCTGGTCGAGCAGACCGGCCTGTCGCGGGGCTCGGTGCGCGAGGCGCTCAGGATCCTCGAGGTCGAGGGGCTGATCCGCTCCCGCCCCGGCCGCTACGGCGGGATCACCGTCACCCAGCCCGACAACAGCTCGATGGCGCGGATGGTGGGGCAGTTCGTCCGCTCCCGCCGGATGCCGCTGCGCGTGATCCAGGAGGCGCGCGAGACGATCGAGCCGGCGCTGGCCCGCTACGCCGCGATGCACCGCACCGACGAGGAGCTCGCCGCCATCATCGAGCTGAACGAGGCGCTGGCCGACCCCGCGCTCGACCGCCGGGCCTTCGCCGAGATGAACATCCGCTGGCACAACGCGGTGGCCGAGGCGAGCCGCAACGACCTGCTGACCGCGCTGCTCTACGCCATGAACCACGGCGTCGTGGCCGCCACCTCCGAGGAGGTCTACGACAGCGCCGAGATCCGCGCAGCGGTCCACGCCGCCCACGCGCGGGTGATCGAGGCGATCGCCGCCCGCGACGGCGACGCCGCCCGCCGGCGGATGGAGCGCCACGTGCGCGCCACCCGCGCCCATACCACCGATCTCGAGGACTCGGAGCTGGAGATCGGCGAGCCGGACGAGTGACTTCACACGACTGAACCCAGGCGATCGACGCCCGACGATCGACGCCGGAACCGGCCCCGCGCATGGCGCGCCAAGGCCGGCGCCCACAGGAGGAAAGACCCATGACAGCGACCGCTTCGGCGGCGCACGGAAGACGTGCGCCCGGTGCGTCCGACCTTGACCTGCTGATCGTCGGGGCGGGGTTCGCCGGCCTCTACATGCTTCACCGCGCCCGCGGCATGGGCCTGAGCGCGCGGGTGATCGAGGTCGCTTCGGACGTCGGCGGCACCTGGTGGTGGAACCGCTACCCCGGCGCGCGCTGCGACGTCGAGAGCATGCAGTACTCCTATTCCTGGGACGAGGACCTGCAGCAGGAGTGGACCTGGAGCGAGCGGTTCGCCACCCAGCCCGAGATCCTGAGCTACATCCGCCACGTCGCCGAGCGCCACGACCTCAAGCGCGACATCACCTTCGAGACGCGCGTCGACGCGGCCGAGTGGGACGCGGACGCGGCGCGCTGGCGCGTGACGCTCTCGACCGGCGAGCGGGTCGGGGCGCGCAACCTGGTGCTCGCCACCGGCTGCCTGTCGGCGGCGCGGGCGCCCGACCTGCCCGGGCGCGACTCCTTCGAGGGCGCGGCCTACCACACCGGCGACTGGCCGCATGAGGGCGTGGACTTCACCGGCAAGCGGGTCGCGGTGATCGGCACCGGCTCCTCCGGCATCCAGGCGATCCCCGAGATCGCCAAGCAGGCCGCCCACCTGACCGTGTTCCAGCGCACGCCCAACTTCTCGGTGCCCGCGCGCAACCAGCCGCTGGACGACAACTACGTCCACGGCTGGAAATCGCGCTACCCCGAACTGCGCCGCCGGGCGCGGGAGGAGACCCGCTCGGGCACGATCTACGACTTCCCCGAGCGCGGCGCGCTGGAGGCGACCCCCGAGGAGCGCGAGCGCGAGTATCGCTGGCGCTGGGAGAAGGGCGGCGCGAACTTCATGCACGCCTTCAACGACCTGGTGATCTCCGAGGAGGCGAACGCCACCGCCGCCGACTTCGTGCGCGACCGCATCCGGGAGATCGTGAAGGATCCCCAGACGGCCGAGGCGCTGTGCCCGACGTCCTACCCGATCTTCACCAAGCGCATCTGCGTCGACGACAACTACTTCGCCACCTACAACCGCCCCAACGTCACGCTGGTCAACCTCAGGGAAACGCCGCTGGAGGGGATCGAGCCGACCGGCGTGCGTACCTCGGCCGGGCTGCACGAGGTCGACGCGATCGTCTACGCCACCGGCTTCGACGCGATCACCGGCGCGATCACCGCCATCGACATCCGCGGCAGGGACGGCCGGACCATCCCCGAGAAGTGGAAGGAGGGTCCGCGGGCCTACCTGGGCCTGATGCTGGAGGGGTTCCCGAACCTCTTCGCCGTCACCGGGCCCGGCAGCCCCTCGGTCCTGTCGAACATGGTGGTCTCGATCGAGCAGCACGTGGACCTGATCTCGCGCATCCTCGAGGAGGCGCGCGCCCGCGGCGCGGCGACGGTCGAGGCGGACCGCGCGGCCGAGGACGCCTGGGTCGCCCATGTCAACGAGGTCGCCGCCGCCACGCTGCTGCCCAGGGCCGCGAGCTGGTACATGGGCGCCAACATCCCCGGCAAGCCGCGGGTGTTCATGCCCTATCTCGGCGTCTCCACCTACCGCGAAGCCTGCGAGGCGGCCGTCGCCGACGGCTGGCGCGGCTTCCGCTTCGCGCCCCCCGCGCCGGCCTCGGCGCCGGCGTCCGAGGCGGCGCAGGCCTGATCCCCCGGGGGCCCCGCGCCCCCGATTTCCGCAAGCCAGAACGACGCGGCGGCGAGCGGCCGATCCGCGCGAGGGAGGGCGTATGCCCGGCGTTTACTTCGACGAACTGACGGTGGGCCAGGTCTTCGACCACCCCATCCGGCGCACGGTGACCGAGACGGACAACGTCCTGTTCACCACCATGACCCACAACCCGGCGCTGCTGCACCTGGACGAGGAATACTGCCGGACCCAGACCGAGTTCGGCCAGCGGCTGGTGAACTCCTGCTTCACGCTGGCGCTGATGGTGGGGATCTCGGTCAACGACACCACGCTGGGCACCGCGGTCGCCAATCTCGGCTGGGACGAGGTCCGCTTTCCCAAGCCCCTGTTCCACGGCGACACGATCCGGGTGGAGACCGAGGTGCTGGAGCTGCGCGAGAGCAAGTCCCGCCCCACCCAGGGCATCGTCACCTTCGAGCACCGCGCCTTCAACCAGAAGGGCGAGCTGGTCGCGATCTGCAAGCGCTCCGGCCTGCAGCTGAAGCGCCCGCGGGGGGCGGCGGCATGACCCCGAAGCTCACGCCCCGAAGCTGGCTGTTCATCCCCGGCGACAGCGAGAAGAAGCTGGGCAAGGCCGACGCCTCGGGCGCCGACGCGCTGATCCTCGACCTCGAGGATTCGGTGGCGCCCGAGCGCAAGGCGGAGGCGCGGCGCCTGGTGCGCGCGCATCTCGCCGCCAGGACGGGCGCCCGCGATCCGCTGCTCTACGTGCGGGTCAACCCGCTCGACGTCTCGGCGCTCGAGGATCTCGCCGCGGTGATGCCGGGCGCGCCGGACGGGATCATGATCCCCAAGACCGACGGGGCCGAGGACGTGGCGAGGCTGTCGAACTGGCTCGACGCCTTCGAGGCGGCCCACGGGATCGAGGCCGGACGCACGAAGATCCTGCCGGTGGCGACCGAAACCGCGAAGGGCGCGCTGCGGCTGGCGACCTTCGCCGACACGCCGCTGCCGCGGCTGATCGGCCTGACCTGGGGGGCGGAGGACCTGTCGGCCGCGCTCGGCGCCTCGACCAACCTCGGGCCCGACGGCGGATGGGCGCTGACCTACCGCATCGCGCGCTCGAACTGCCTGCTGGCGGCGAAGGCGGCGGGGGTGGCGGCGATCGACACGCTCTACGTCGACTTCCGCGACGACGCGGGCCTGCGCGCCAGCTCCTCCGCCGCGGCGGACGAGGGGTTCGAGGGGCGCATCGCCATCCACCCCGCCCAGGTCGCCGGCATCAACGACGCCTTCGCGCCGTCGGAGGCCGCGCTCGCCCATGCCCGCCGGGTTGTGGAGGCCTTCGCGGCCAATCCCGGCGCCGGGACGGTGGGGCTCGACGGCAAGATGATCGACATCCCCCACCTGCGCCAGGCCCGCCACGTGCTGGGCCTGCACGACGCCCTCGCCGCGCGCGCCGCGGCCAGGTCCCCCCACGCCTCAGGAGCCTGACCCATGAGACGCGCCGAAAAGGTCATCGTCAGCTGCGCCATAACCGGCTCGATCCACACGCCCTCGATGTCCGAGGCGCTGCCGGTCACCGCGCGCCAGATCGCCGACCAGGCGGTGGCCGCCGCCGAGGCCGGGGCCGCGATCCTGCACCTTCACGCCCGTGAGCCCGAGACCGGCCGCCCCAGCCAGGACCCCGAGCTGTTCAAGGCCTTCCTGCCCGAGATCCGCGACCGCACCGACGCCATCATCAACATCACGACCGGCGGCGGCCTGGGCATGACCATGGACCAGCGGCTGGCCGCCGCGACCTGGGCGCAGCCCGAGATCGCCTCGATGAACATGGGCAGCTTCAACTTCAACATCTCCGGCGCCGCCGGCCGGGTGCCCGAGTTCAAGCATGCCTGGGAGCCGGAATACCTGGCGATGACGAAGGACTTCATCCTCTCGAACACCTTCGCCCAGATCGAGGCGGCGATGCGCCGGCTGACCGAATTCGGGACCCGCTTCGAATACGAGTGCTACGATGTCGGGCACCTCTACAACCTCGCCCATTTCGCCGACCGCGGCCTGGTCGAGCCGCCGTTCTTCGTGCAGGCGATCTTCGGCATCCTGGGCGGCATCGGTCCGGAGCCCGAGAACCTGATGCACATGAAGGCGACCGCCGACCGCCTGTTTGGCGAGGACTACTACCTCTCGATCCTCGCCGCCGGCCGCCACCAGATGCCGTTCGTCACGATGGGCGCGATCCTGGGCGGCAACTGCCGGGTGGGGCTCGAGGACAGCCTGTTCATCGGCAAGGGCAAGATGGCCGAGAGCAACGCCCAGCAGGTCGCCAAGATCCGCCGCATCCTCGACGAGCTCAGCCTGCCGATCGCGACGCCGGACGAGGCGCGCGCGATGCTCCAGACCAAGGGGCCGAAGCACGTCGGGTTCTGAGGTCGCGCGCCGCAGGGCTCGTCGAGCTGACGCAACGCCGCTTGACCCGATTGAGCTAATGATACAGTTTTACGTATCAATCGAGTCGATGGAGCGACGGCGTGGGGCAGGACGGGCTGACGGCCTACGGGCGGCTTGCGAACGAGCTCTGGCGGCGGATCGCCAGCGGCGAGTGGCGGCCGGGCCAGCGGCTGCCGACCGTCGTGCAGATGGCCGAGAGCTTCGACGTCTCGCCCGCCACCGTGCGCTCGGCGCTGGGGGTGCTCTCGAAGCAGGGGCTGATCCACGCGCGCCAGGGCCGGGGCACCTTCGTCGCGGCCGAGGCGGGCGACGCCGCGGCGCAGGACGCCTCGCGCACGCTCGACCAGGGTTATTTCGACGCCTGGATCGTGGGCCCCTCGCAGGAGGTCCAGGTCCTGGAGAAGACCGAGGGCGCGGCCTTCCCCCCCGACATCGCCGAGGGGCGGCCCTGCCTGCCGGACTACGTGTTCCTGCGCCGCCTGCACCTGAGCGGCGGCAAGCCGGTCTGCCTGGTCGACTTCTACATCGCGACCGAGGCCTACCGGTCGCTGCCCCCGGGGATCGACGGGCAGTTCAAGGTCGGCCTGCTGCTGATGACCAAGGCCGAGCCGCGCTGCGCGCGCGGCCGCCAGATCGTCACCGTGGGCGCCGCCTCGCACGAGGACGCGGCCCTGCTCGAAACCCCGCCGGCCTCGCCGATCGTGTCGGTGGCGCGGCTGTTCACCGACGCCGAAGGGCGGGTCCTGGGGGGCGGGCGCCATCGTTACCCGGGCGGGGTGTTCCGGCAGGTCATCGACCAGCCGATCGACGAGATCCTGGACGGACTGGGAATGTGGCTGCCGTCGGAGAACGGCTGAAGCGGCCCGCGCAAGGCGGGCGAGAAAGGGAGGAGACACCATGACCACCACCAAGACCATCGCGGCCGCCGCGGTCCTGATCGCCGGGGCCGGCGCCGCGCAGGCCACCGAGCTGAAGCTCTCGGACCAGTTCCCGGTGCAGCACACGATCACGACGCAGGGCACCAAGGCCTTCTTCGACACGATCGCCGCGAACCCGGACGCGGATCTGACCATCAAGCACTTTCCCGCCGGCCAGCTCGGCAAGCCGACAGCCCAGCTCGACGTGGTGAAGGACCGGATCGCCGAGATCGCGGTGGTGGGCATCTCCTACGTGCCCGAACGTCTGCCACTGTCCACGATGATGGAGCTGCCGCAGCTCTACGGCGACAGCTTCGACGGCTACGTGCCGATCCAGCACCTGATGAAGAACGAGCTGAACGAGGCGGAGTTCAAGAAGGCCGGCATCCGGCCGCTGTGGGTCATCGTCACCCCGCAGTATCAGCTGCTGCTGACCCGCGACGAGCCGATCTCGGGGATCGAGGATCTCTCTGGCGTCAAGGCCCGCGTCGCCGGCGCGACGGCCGAGCTGGTCGCCTCGGCGCTGGGCATGACGCCGGTGCGCATGCCCGCCCCCGACCTCTACGTGGCGCTCGAGCGCGGGACGCTGGACGCGGCGATCTACTCGCTGTCGGTGCTCAAGTCCTACAAGCTGGAGGAGGTGACGAACTCCTACACCTCCAACGCCGCGCTGGGCGGCGTCGCCTTCATGGGCTTCATCAACGAGGACGTCTGGCAGAGCCTGACGCCCGAGCAGCAGGCCCTGCTCGAGGACGCCGGGGACGCCGCAGGCTTCGCCACCGCCTGCGCGCTGGCCAGGAACGAGCAGGCCACGATCGACGAGCTCGAGGGCATGGGCAAGACCGTCTACGAGCTGGACGAGGCCACCCAGGCTCAGTTCGTCTCGGCGCTCGAGAGCGTGTCGGCCGACTGGCGCAAGACCATGGACGAGCGCGGCATCGCCGGTTCGCAGATGCTCGACGTGTTCAAGGCCACGCAGGAGAAGATGCGTGCGGACGGCTCCATCGAGGCCGCCGCGAAAGAGTGCGGCGCCTGATGAGCTTCGGCCGCATCCTGGCCAGGGTCGAGCGCGCCGGCGACGGCGTGGCGGCCCTGTGCCTGATCGTGATGATGTTCACGATCTCGGTCGACGCGATCGGCCGCTTCCTGGGCGCCCCGCTGCAGGGCGCCTATGAGTTCTCCGAGCTCTACCTGATGGTGCTGATCGCCTTCCTGCCGCTGGCGCGCAGTCTCGCCACCGGCGGGCAGGTGCGCATGGAGCTGTTCGCCCCGGTGCTGGAACGGATCCCGGGCCGGGCGGTGCATCGCCTGACCATGGCGCTGGCGCTGGGGGCCTTCGGGATGCTGCTGTGGGTCTGCGTGCCCGAGGCGGCGCAGAAGTTCGCGGACCGCGAGACCAGCTTCGGGCTGGTGCAGTGGCCGCTCTACCTCAGCTACGTCTGGGCGCCGGTCGGCGTCGCGCTGCTCTGCGTGCGGCTCGCCTACGAGGTGGTCCGCCCGTCGCCGGCCGAGACGCCGCCGGGCGCGGATGCGCAGGGGACGGAGGCGATATGACCGCCGCCCTCGTCATCGCCCTGCTGTTCGGGCTGATCTTCCTGGCCATGCCGGTCAGCTTCGCGATGTTCGTGGCGGGCATCGTGGGGCTGTGGTGGGAAGGCGGCTGGCATGTCGCGCTGGGGGTGCTGAAGACCGCGCCCTACCAGGCGGCGGCCAGCTACACCCTGACCACCTTCCCGATGTTCGTGCTGATGGCCGAGGTGATGGGGGCGACCCGCATCACCGGCGACCTGTTCCGCGCCGCGAACGGCTGGGTGGGCCACCTGCGCGGCGGGCTCGCCTACGCGGCGGTCTTCGGCGGCACCCTGCTGGCGGCGGCCTGCGGATCGTCCTCGGCGGCGGCGGCGACGCTCAGCTCGGCGATCTATCCCGAGCTGCGCAAGTACGGCTACGGCGAGGCGTTCTCGACCGGGGCGCTGGCGGCGGTGGGCACGCTCTCGATCATGATCCCGCCCTCCATCGCGCTGATCTTCTACGGCATCCTGACCGAGGTCTCGGTCGGCAAGCTGCTGATCGCGGGCGTCGTGCCGGGGCTGATGACGGCGCTGACCTACGGGCTGGTGATCTGGCGGGTGCTGCGCCGCTCGGACGTGGGCGTGCAGCCGCGCCAGCCGATGGGCCGGCGGGTGCGCGCCAGCCTGCCGGCGCTGCCGATGATCGTGCTGCTCGCGGCGATGCTGGTGATGATCTACTCGGGCATCGCCACCCCGACCGAGGTCGGGGCGCTGGGCGCGCTCTTCGCCTTCGCCATCGGCTTCGCGATGATGCGCATGGACCGCGCGGCGATCGCGGGCGCGCTGGGGCGGGCGACGCGCAGCTCGGCCATGATCCTCGCGATCATCGCCTTCAGCTCGGTCTTCGCGGTGTTCCTGTCGCTGTCGGGCACGCCGCAGGCGCTGCTGCAGGCGGTGCAGGAGTCGGGCCTCGGCCCGCTGCCGGTGCTGCTGCTGGTGATCGCGCTGCTGCTGGTGCTGGGGATCTTCCTCGACCAGATCGCGATCCTGATCATCACCCTGCCGCTGGTGCATCCGCTGCTGACGGGGCTCGGCTACGACGAGATCTGGCTGGGCGTGCTGGTGGTCAAGACCGCCGAGATCGGGCTCCTGACCCCGCCGGTCGGGCTTAACCTGTTCATCGTCAGCGGCTCCTCGCGCGTGCCGGTCGCCACCGTGGCGCGCGGCGTGGTCCCCTTCGTCGCGGCGGAGCTGGTCCTGCTGGGCCTGCTCGTCGCCTTCCCCGCGATCGCGACCTGGCTGCCGAGCCTGTCGCAAGCTGGAAACTGACCCGATGACCGACATGCCGTACGTCGTCTCCCTCGACGAGCTCGAGCCCTACTCCCCGCCTCTGCACGAGGGGACGGTGAACCGACGCCTGCTGCCCGCCGACCTCGGCGCGGGCTTCGAGATGGCGCACGGCACGCTGGCGCCGGGCGGATCGGCCTCGCGCCACCTGCACCGGAGCGAGTGGCAGGTGATCTACATGCTCGAGGGAACCGCCGAGCTGGAGATCGGGGGCGAGCCGCGCCGTCCGCTCGCGGCCGGCGACATGGTGCGCATCCCCCCGGGCACCCCGCACCTGTTCGACGTCACCGGCGACGTGCCGGCGAAGGTGCTGGTGATCTACTCGCCCCCGCTCGGCCCCGACGGCTTCGTGCCGGCATGAGCGGGGCGGCCGCGGGCGCCGGTGGCGCGGAGGCGCGGCCCCGCCCCTCGCCGGCGCGTCCGCTGGCCGGGGTGCGGGTGCTGGATTTCACCGCCATCGTCCTCGGTCCCCTCGCCACCCGATGCCTGGCCGACCTCGGGGCCGAGGTGGTGAAGGTCGAGGGGCCGGCCGGCGACGGCATCCGCCATTCCGCCGCCGTGCCCGCGCCGGGCATGGGCTCGATCTACATGGCGCTGAACAGCGGCAAGAAGTCGATCGCGCTCGACCTGAAGGCCCCCGGCGCGCAAGAGATCCTGCGTCGCCTGACGGCGTGGGCGGACGTCGCCGTGCACAACATGCGCCCCGCCTCGGCGCGGGCGCTGGGGCTGGACGCGGCGACGATGACGACCGCGAACCCGCGGCTGATCCACTGCTCCGCCTCCGGTTTCGCCCAGGACGGGCCGCGGGCGGACGACCCGGCGGTGGACGACGTGATCCAGGCCGCCTCGGGCCTCGCCGACCTGTTCGGACGGGCGGGAGACGCGCCCCGCTACGTGCCCAGCGTGATCGCCGACAAGGTCTGCGGGCTGCTGATGGGCCAGGCGATCCTCGCCGGCCTGTTCCAGCGCGAGACGACCGGGCAGGGCATGGCCGTCGAGATCCCGATGGCCGAGACGATGTCGGCCTTCGTCCTGCTCGAGCACATGGGCGCCGCCGCCTTCCCCGACCGCGCCCCGGACGGACCCGCCGGCTACGGCCGCCTGCTGACTCCGCACCGCCGGCCGTTCCGCACCCGGGACGGATACGTCGCGCTGACCCCCTACACGAAACGCGACTGGCAGGCCTTCCTGCGCGCGGCGGGGGCGCCGGAGCTGGCCGAGCATCCCCGGGTCGTCGACCCCGTTCGCCGCAACGCCGAGGTCGCCGAGCTCTACGCCGCGCTGGCCGGGATCCTCCTGACCCGGGACACCGAGACCTGGATCCGCATCGGCCGCGAGACCGGCATCCCCGCCGCCGCGATCCGCCCGCTGGACGAGGTCGCCGCCGATCCCGACCTGGCGCGGGGCGGCTGGCTGCGGGAGGTCGAGACGCCCGACCTGGGCCGCGTCCGGGTCCCCGGCCCGCTGCTTCGCCTGCCGGCCGGAGCCGCGCCCGCGCAGAGCGCGCCTGCGCTCGGCCGCGATGGGGCCGAGGTCCTCGAGGCGCTGGGCTTCGACGCGGCCGAGCGCGCGGCGTTCATCCGCGACGGCGTGGTCGCGGGCGAGGCCTGAGTCGCTCAGCTGAGCAGCCGCGCCTCGACCGTCTCGCGATAGGCGGTCACGTGGCGGGCCATGCGGCGGCGGGCCGCCTCCTCGTCTCCGGCCTCGATCGCCTCGATGATCCGTCGGGCGATGTGCAGCACCTGGCTGCGGATGCCGGCGTCCGCAAAGCCCTCCAGCCGGGGGTCGATCAGGGCGGGGCCGAGCGCCTCGTGGACCGCGCCCAGCACGGCGTTGCGGCTGGCGCGCGCCAGGGCCATGTGCCAGGCGTGGTTCTTGCGCACGAACCGCTCGGAGTCGGTCTCCGTCGCCAGCTCCGCCAGCGCCTCGCGCATCGCCGCGAGATCCGCTTCCGTGCGCCGCCGCGCGGCCAGCGCCGCGAGGCCCGGCTCGATGATCTCCAGGATCTCCATCAGCTCGGCGACCTCCGCCTCGCCGCTGCGCATGTAGATGTCGAGCGAGGCGGCCAGCGGTTCGATCCCGCCGCGGGTGGCGACGTAGCCGCCGTTGCGGCCCCGCCGGCTCTCCACCAGCCCCCAGCTCTCCAGCAGCCGCATCGCCTCGCGCACCGAGCTGCGGCTGAGGCCCGACAGGTCCACCAGCTCCTGTTCCGTGAAGCTGTGGCCCTGCGGAATCGCCCCCCCGACGATCCGCTCCTTGAGCGCGTTCGCCAGCTGCTCCGCCGGTCGGGACAGGGCGATCGGGTTCAGTTTGACCAAGTCGCCCTCCTTGGACAGGCGGCCGGCGTCGCGCCGGGGCCGCGGATCCGGCGGCCCCGTCGATACTCCGGCCGCGCGTCCATGCCAATGCCGAGGCCGGGGCAGGGCGGCATTAAAAGACGTTATGGTTTGACCTTTTAATTGACCCGACGTTCGCGACTCGCTTAGCCTGAGGCCGCAATCCAGGCCCGACGCGCATCGCGGGCGCGAAAAGACCCGCGGCGCGTCCTTTCGAGGGGAGGAAACCATGGACTCTGCGCAGGACGGTCCGCTGACGGGCTTTCGGGTGCTGGAATTCTGCTCGACCCTCTCGGGTCCCTTCGCGACCATGCTGCTTGCCGACCAGGGCGCGGACGTGGTGAAGATCGAGGCGCCGGGCGGCGACCAGTCGCGCCAGATCGGCGCCAACCGCGACGGGGTCGCCGGCATGGCGACGATGTTCCTCAACATCAACCGCAACAAGCGCTCGGTCGTGCTGGACCTGCGCAGCTCCGAGGGGCAGGCCCGCGCCCGGGCGCTGGCGGAACGCGCGGACGTGGTGGTGCAGAACTACCGCCCCGGGGTGATGGACCGGCTGGGCCTGGGCTACGAGGCGCTGCGCGAGGCCAACCCGGGGCTGGTCTACGTCTCGATCAGCGGCCTGGGCGAGGATCCGTCGGTCCGCGGCCGGCGGGTCTACGACATCGTCAGCCAGGGGCTCGCCGGGTTCTGCGCGATCCAGGCCGACCGGGTGAGCGGAGAGCCGCGCACGGTGCAGAACGCCGTCACCGACAAGATCGCCTCGATGGTCGTCTGGCAGGGGGTGACGGCGGCGCTTCTGCACCGGCTGCGCCGCGGGGGCGAGGGGCAGCACCTGAAGGTGGACATGCTGTCCTCGGCCCTGTCGTTCCTGTGGCCGGAGTCGATGCCCGCCGCCACCCTGCGCGGCCCGGGCGTGACCGCGGGCGGTACGCTGGCGGGGGTGCAGTACGTCTACGCCACGCTCGACGGGCACATCCTGGTGGGCCACGTCTCGAACGAGGAATTCGCCGGCTGCTGCCGGGCGCTCGAGATCGAGTGGTGCCTCGAGGATCCGCGCTTCGCCCAGATCGGCGGACGGTTCCGCAACGCGGCCGAGCTGAACGCCATCTTCGCCGAGGCGCTGGCCGCCCGCCCGACCGCCGAATGGCTCGCCCGGCTGGAGGCGGAGGACGCCGTCTTCGCCCCGATCAACACCGCCGAAACCATCGCGGAGGATCCCGTGATCCGCGCGACCGGCGCGCTGGTCGATCACGATCACCCGCTGTGCGGCGCCTACCGGGCGCCGCGCCACCCCGTCGTCTTCTCGGCCAGCCCTGCAGGCCATCGGCGTCATGCGCCGGCGCTGGGCGAGCATACCGACGAGGTGCTCTCGGAGATCGACCAGGGCGCCGGCGCGTCCGGAACGGGAGCGGGCGCATGAAGGCCTGGGTCTGCCGGGAATACCGCGATCCCTACGACATGGCGATCGAGGAGATGCCCGAGCCCTCGCCGGGGCCGGGCGAGGTCCAGCTCCGGGTCGCCGCCGCCGGCCTCGCCTTCGGCGAGACGCTGGTGCTGAAGGGCGCCTACCAGAAGACCCCGCCGCTGCCCTACATCCCGGTCAGCGAGATGTCGGGCCTGGTGGCGGCCGTCGGCGAGGGCGTGAGCCGCGTCCGCGTCGGCGACCGGGTCTCGGCCTTCTCCTTCGAGCTCGCCGGCGGGGGGCTGGGCGAGGTGGCGACGCTGCCCGAGACCTATGTCTTCCCCGTCCCCGCCGGCATGGGCCTGGTCGAGGCCGCCGCCTATCCGATGAACTTCTGGACGGCGTGGAACGCGCTGGTCGACCGCGGCGCGCTGCGCCGGGACGAGACGCTCGTGGTGCATGGCGCCACCGGCGGGGTCGGCGTCGCCGCCGTTTCGGTCGGCAAGGCGCTGGGCGCGCGGGTGATCGCCACGGGAAGCGACGACGCGCGCCTGGCGCAGGTGCAGGCGCTGGGCGCCGACCACGCGATCAACCTGCGCGACCAAGACCTGCGCGAGGCGGTCAAGGCGCTGACCGACGGGCGCGGCGCCGACGTCTTCGTCGACCCGGTGGGCGGCGCGGTCTTCGAGCAGTCGCTGCGCTGCATCGCTCCGGGGGGCCGGGTCCTGACGGTCGGCTTCACCTCGGGCGAATGGGCCGTGGCGCGGACCAACGTGCTGCTGGTCAAGATGATCTCGGTCATCGGGGTCGAGGCGCGGCTGGCGATCGAGACCACCGGGGGCCAGGGCCTCGCCTCCTTCCAGCGGATGCTGGACGCCTTCGCCGAGGGGCGCCTGAGGCCCCATGTCGGGCGCGTCTACCCGTTCGAGGCGGCCCTGCAGGGCTACGCCGACATCCTCGCCCGCCGCCACATCGGCAAGAGCGTGCTGGTCGTCGACCCCACGCTGTGCGGGGCCGAGGGCGCGTGACGGGCCTCTGGCCCGGCCGATGCAAATATCCAATGGACTGACAATTAAAAAGACGGCAGTATGGCTCCGCGCTGGACCGCCTTCGCAGGTCCGGCGCAGCGACTCGGGTCGAACCGGACGAGGACATGTCCGGGGACCCGTCGCAGACAGGGAGGATGAGATGACCCACACGTTCATCGGGCGCGTCGCCCGGACCTCGGCCGCCGGCGCGGCCCTCGCCGTCGCCGCGCTGGGCGGCGGCCCGGCCCAGGCGTCGGACCTGCGCATCGCGCTGGGCCTGCCGGATATCTACGCCGCCTACGAGCCGCTGGTCGAATTCGCCGAGGCGCTCGAAACGACCGCGGGCCTCGAGAGCAAGGTCTACCCCATGTCGCTGCTGACGCTGGCCGAGACGGCGGGCGGCGTGCGCGACGGGCTGGCGGACGTGGGCTTCGTGGTCTTCCCCTACCACCCGGTCGAGTTCTCGGAGGTGAACCTCGCGGCGAACCTCTCGATGCTCGCCACCACCGGCACGCAGGTTCCGATGCCCGGCGCGGCCGCGGCCGGCGCCTCGATGGAATACACGCTGCTGAACTGCCCGGACTGCCTGGAGCAGATGAAGGCCAACAACCAAGTCTACATCGCCGGCGCCTCGACCCCGCCCTACCGGCTGCTGTGCACCAAGCCGATCACCTCGGCCGAGGACGTGAAGGGCGGCAAGTTCCGCGCCGGCGCCGCCAACTTCGCGCGCTGGGCCGAGGCGCTGGGCGGCTCGTCGGTCTCGGTGCCGGGCAACGAGATCTACGACGCGCTGAGCCAGGGCGTCGTGGACTGCACCATGACCCCGCTCGGCGACCTGATCGGCGGCCGCTTCGTCGACGTCACCACCCATGTCACGCTGAACGCGCCGGGCGGCACCTTCCCGGGCCTGGGGGCGGCGAACTTCAACCGCGACGTCTGGATGGACCTGAACGAAGAGCAGCGCGCCGCGGTGCTCAAGGCCGGCGCCCGTCTCGCGGCCTCGGCGGTCTACGCCTATGTCGCGGACGACGCCGAAGGGCTGGCGGCGGCGAAGGAGAAGGGGGTCGAGATCATCGACGGCGACGACAGCCTGAAGGAGGCCACCGCCGCCTTCGTCAGCGGCGACCTCGCCACCATCGCCGAGCAGTTCCGCGACAAGTTCAAGGTCGCGGACGTGGACGCCAAGATCGAGACCTTCACCGGCCTGATGGAGAAGTGGAAGGGCCTGACCGCGGGGCTCGGGGAGGGCGACGCCGACGCGCTCGCCGACCTCTACTGGACCGAGGTCCTCTCCAAGGTCGATCCCAAGACCTACGCGATGGACTGAGGCGCGCGGCCGGCGCCCGTCCGTTCCGCCAGGGACGGCGGGCGCCGGCCGGCCCCGCTTCGCAGCACCGACATGACCCTTCTCCGCATGCTCCTCGACGGCGCCGCAAGGCTGACCGCCGTCGTCGCCTCGCTCTGCATCGTGGCGATGATGATCCACGTGGCGCTCGAAGTCGTGTGCCGCGCCTTCCTCGACATGCCGCTCAGCGGCACGATCATCTTCGTGGCCAACTGGTACATGGTGTTCCTGGTCTGCCTGCCGCTGGCCTTCGTCGAGCGGCTGGACGGGCACATCGCGGTCGAGGTCCTGACCGAGACCTTCCCCCCGGGCCTGCGCCGGCATCTCTACGGCTGCACCTACCCGGCGACGGCCGTGATCTTCGCGGTGACCGCCTACGCGACCTGGCTGGAGGCCGTCTCGAAGTGGCGGCTCGGCACCTTCATCATCGAGGACGGGCTGACCATCCCCATCTGGTTCGGCTATTTCGCCCTGCCGATCGGCTACGGGCTGCTGTCGGCGATGCTGCTGCTGAAGTTCGCGGCCTATGTGGCGGGCGAGCCGCTGCCTCCGCTCGCCGTCGACGCCGAGGACGACTGGCCCGACGGGACGACGGGGGGGGCGATCCATGACTGATCCCCAGGTCGGCGTCCTGCTGATCGGCGTCCTGCTGGTCCTGATCGCGCTGCGCCTGCCGATCGGGGCGGCGCTGGTCGCCGTGCCCTTCATCGGCATCTGGTGGCTGTTCGGCTGGCGGCCCGCCGTGGGCGCGCTGAAGGCCATCCCCTTCAGCTTCGCGGCCAACTGGCAGCTCAGCTCGGTGCCGATGTTCCTGATGATGGGCTTCCTCGCCTATCACACCGGCATCACCCGCGGCCTCTTCCAGGCGGCGCGGGTCTGGCTCGCGCGCCTGCCCGGAGGTCTGGCGGTGGCGAGCATCTTCGGCGCGGCGGGCTTCGCCTCGGTCACCGGCTCGTCGGTCGCCTGCGCCGCGGCGATGGGGCGGATCGCGGTGCCCGAGATGATGCGGGCGGGCTACGACGACCGGCTCGCGACGGGCGCGGTGGCCGCGGCCGGCACCATCGGCGCGCTGATCCCGCCCTCGATCCTGCTGATCCTCTACGGGATCATCGCCCAGGTGCCGATCAGCCAGCTGTTCCTGGGCGGCGTCGGGGCCGGGGTGCTGACCGCGGTCGGCTACTGCGCGGTCGTGGTGGTCTGGGCTAGCCTGCGCCCGGAGGTCGCCCCGGCCGTCGCCGAGCGCCACTCGCTGGGCGAGCGGCTGCGCGTCCTCGCGCAGGTCGCGCCCACGCTGCTGCTGGCGATCCTGGTCTTCGGCGGGCTCTTCGCCGGCATCTTCACCCCGACCGAGGCCGGGGCGGTCGGCGCGGTGCTGTGCACGCTGATCGCGGCGGGCTCGCGGCAGCTGACCTGGCGGCGGTTCCGACGCTCGCTGGTCGAGAGCTTCACGACCTCGGCCGCGATCTTCGTCATCGCCATCGGCGCCAACCTGCTGGGACGCTTCGTGACGCTGAGCGGGGCGGACGACTACATCGCGGACGGCATCCAGCGGCTGGCCGCCGACCGGGCGCTGCTGCTGACCGGGATCGTGCTTCTGTACCTGGTGCTGGGCATGTTCCTCGACCCGCTGGGGGCGATGCTGCTGACCCTGCCGATCCTGCTGCCGGTGGCGCGGGCGACCGGGATCGACCTGCTGTGGTTCGGGGTGATCCTCGCCAAGCTGCTCGAGATCGGGATGATCACGCCGCCCATCGGGCTGAACGTCTTCGTCATCAAGAACGTGGTGGGCGACCGCATCGGGCTGGGGCGCATCTTCCAGGGCGTCTCGCGGTTCCTGATCGCCGATTTCGCGGTGGTGATCCTGCTGATGGTCTTCCCGGCCATCGTCTTGTTCCTGCCCTCGCTGTCGAAGTGACCGCGGCGCGGGCCGAAAGAAACCGGAGGAAAGTCATGCAACTGTGGGCCATCGTAGAACCCGGCAAGCCCTTGCAGAAGATCGAGGAGCCCGACCCCGCGCCGAGGGGGAGCGAGGTTTTGGTCAAGGTCACCCATGCGGGCGTGTGCCATTCGGACCTGCATCTCTGGCACGGCGGCTACGACCTGGGCGGGGGCCGGCGGCTGAACATCCTGGACCGCGGCGTGACCCTGCCGCGCGCGCCGGGCCACGAGGTGCTGGGCGAGGTCGTCGCCGTCGGGCCCGACGCGCAGGGGGTCGAGGTCGGCGACAGCCGGGTGATCTATCCCTGGATGGGCTGCGGCGAGTGCCCGACCTGCCTCGCCGGCGACGAGAACGTCTGCGACAAGCCCCACGCGGTGGGCGTGATCCACCACGGCGGCTTCGGCAGCCACGTGCTGCTGCCGCATCCGCGCTATCTCTTCGACTACGGGAACGTCGACCCGGCGGTGGCCGCGACCTTCCCCTGCTCGGCGATCACGGTCTACAGCGCGATCTCGAAGATGGCGGAGGTCGAGAAGGATGCGCCGATCCTGCTGATCGGCGCAGGCGGCTTGGGCTTCGCAGCGCTGTCGATGCTGCACGCGCTGGGCTGGACCAACGTGCTGATGACCGACGTGAACGAGTCCAAGCGCCAGGCTGCGCTCGACGCCGGCGCGACGGCCTTCATCGCCGCGGGCCCCGACCAGCTCGCCGAGGTGCACGAGGCCGCCGGCGGCGCGCCCCGCGTGGTGATCGACTTCGTGAACACCGGCAGGACGGCCGAGGCCGGGCTCGAGATGCTGGGCCGCGGCGGAAAACTGATCCTGGTGGGCGTCGGCGGGGGGGACTTCATGCTCTCGACCGCGATGATGATCTTCCGCGCGCGGACCATCGTCGGCTCGATGACGGGCGGCATGAAGGACCTCGAAGCTGTGATCAAGCTCGCCAACGAGGGAAAGCTGGCCCCGGTGCCGGTCGAGCGGATGGCCAAGGACGAGGCCAACGAGGCGATGCGGAGGCTCGAGGGTGGCCAGGTCACCGGCCGCATCGTGTTGACCTAGAGAGCGGACTCATAAGCTCGCGATCCAGAAGCGGATGGCTGCGAGCTTGAAGGCGGCCAGGTAGTTGTCGGGCCTGCGGTCATAGCGCGTGGCGAGGCCGCGGAACTGCTTGATGCGGTTGAAGAAGCGCTCGACGAGATTGCGCTGGCGATAGACCCACGGGCTGAAGCTGAAAGCGTGCTTGCGGATCACACGGGGCGGGATGTTGGCCCAGACGCGGCGGGGCGCCGCGCCCTCGCGGATCGAGTTGGTGTCGTAGGCGCGGTCCGCGATCAGGGTCGCGCCGGGATCCAGATCGGCGACGAACTCGGTCCCCACCGGCGCATCGCCCGCCTGGCCGGGCGTCAGCTTCAGGCGGATGGGACGGCCTGCAGCGTCGACCAGCGCATGGATCTTCGTGGTCAGGCCGCCGCGGGAATGTCCCATGCAGCCATGGTCCTCAGCCCCCTTTTTCCCGCGGCCCCGTGCTGGTGGACGCGGACGCAGGAGCTGTCGATCATCACGATGTCCCCGTCATAGGCCGCTGAGATCGCTGCCAGAATGCGATCCCAGACCCCGGCCGCCCGCCACCGCGTGAAACGATTGTAGAGCGTGGTCCGCGGGCCATAGCGCTCGGGCACGTCCCGCCACGGCGTTCCGGCGCGGAAGCGCCACAGGATGCCGTTGATCACCCGACGATCGTCGACCCGCGGCACGCCCCGCGACTTCTGCGGCAGCAGCGGCTGGATAATCGACCACTCCCGGTCGCTCAGTTCGTGACGGCGCATCAAACCTCCTCCGTCCGGAGGTTGAAGCAAATCCGCGCCAACATGGGGATCCCGTTTATGGGGCCGGGCCCTAGGGCGCCTCGAGGGCGCTCTCACCTTGTCGAGCGACGAATTGATACGGCTACGCCGCGGCGGCTCAAGCTGCGGCGACCTCGCGCCGGGCTGCGAAGGCATCTGCTCGGAGCTTCTTCATCGCTCTCCCGGCTCGGCCCAGCGTTTCCTCTCGCCCCACGCCGCCGCCTACAACCATTTCAACATCCAGCGTCACTTCCTCTCCCGCTGAACCATGAACAGCGTCCGGGCAGACGCCTTCGCGACCTGGCGCGAGATCGTCGCCGCCTAAGGACGGGTCCTATGTCGTGTTTGGTCCCGGGTTTTGATGGTGTGATCCTGTCCAGCGAATGGAAGGAGGCACTATGGGCCAGGTTCGCCACGGAAGCGCCACGACCACGCACGCCATCCGAGCTGCGATACAGCGATCGCAGGCTTCGGCCGCGGAGCTGAGCCGCACCTACGGCATCAACCCCAAGACGGTGTCGAAGTGGCGGAAGCGAGCGACGGTCTGGACTGCCCCCACCGAGTGGTCCGAACGAATTGTTAGTGCATGACGGGTCTTTGGTCGACGGGAACGATGACCTCCGGGGCGGGCGGCCGGTAGCCAAGGGCGCTGTGCGGCCGGACGGTGTTGTAGTGGACGCGCCATCGCTCGATGAGGATCTGCGCCTCGCGGAGCGAGAAGAAGATCTCGCGATCGAGCAGCTCGTCGCGGAAGCGGGCGTTGAAGCTCTCGACGTAGCCGTTCTCCCAGGGCGAGCCTGGCTCGATGAAGGCCGTCTTCGCGCCGACGGCTGAGATCCAGCTCCTGACCTTCTGGGCGATGAATTCGGGGCCGTTGTCGGAGCGGACGTAGGCCGGGGGACCTCTGAGGATGAAGAGATCCGTGAGGGCGTCGACCACGTCGACGGATTTGAGCTTGCGGTCGACGCGGATCATCAGCGCCTCCTTGGTGAACTCGTCGATGATGTTGAGCGTCCGGAAGACGCGCCCGTCATGGGTGCGGTCCTGGACGAAGTCGTAGGACCACACATGATTGGGCCGCTCCGGGCGCAGCCGGACGCAGGAGCCGTCGTTGAGCCGGAGGCGGCCCTTCTTCGGTTGCTTGGCGGGAACCTTGAGCCCTTCGCGCCGCCAGATGCGCTCCACCCGCTTGGGGTTCACATGCCAGCCGGCGTTGTTCAGCAGGCCGGTGATCATGCGATATCCGTAGCGGCCGTGCTCCTTCGCCAGCGCGATGATGTCCTCGGTGAGGAGATCCTCGTCCGGCCGGCTGCGCGGAACCCGGCGCTGGGTGGAGCGATGCTGCCCCAGCGTGCGGCAGGCGCGGCGTTCCGAAACGCCGGTGGCCTGCCGCACGTGGTCGATGCATCGACGGCGGCGCGAAGGGCTCAGTCGTTTCCCCGCGTCGCCTCGGTCAGGATCAGCTTGTCCAGCGTCAGGTCCGACACCGCGCGTCGAAGCCGCTGGTTCTCTTTCTCCAGCTCCTGGAGCCGCTTGAGCTGTTCACGCCCCATGCCGCCGTAGAGACGCCGCCAGCGGTAGTCGGTCTGCTGCGTCACGCCGATCTGGCGCACCGCTTCCGCGACCGACATTCCCTGGCCCTGCAGCACCTCCACCTGGCGCAGCTTCGATACGATCTCTTCAGGCTTGTCTCGCTTCCCAGCCATCCTCGGGTCCTCCTCAAATCGGGATCATCCTATCCCGGCAGGTGGACCACTTCGCGGGGGGCACTCCAGGTCATCGAACGCGACCGACCGCTACCTGAGCGTCAGGGCCGAGGCGGTTCGCGGGGACGCGCAGAAGGTGGCCGATCACATCGAGGCGCTGGTGAAGGAGGGGCGCGCGGCGCTCGGCGGCTAGCCCGTCGCGTCGCGCCTGCACCCGCTGTCCACCTTCTGTCGCCGGGCCGTCGCTTGACTGTCGCCTCATGGCGGGCTCCTGTCGCCATACTGTCCAGTCCAAGCCGCCTCCAATTCGTCGGCGCACTTCGGAACGAATGCGATGAGTAGATCACCAGCAACACGGAGGCCTACGATGGCACTTGATGGTGAGAAACTCCGCCGTATTCGGCAGTCAAAAGGTATTTCGCAGGAAAAGCTCGCTCTGATGGCAAGCGTAAACAAGCGCACCATTCAGCGGGCGGAGCGCGGCGAGTCCGTCGCCGTTGAAACCGCGGCTTTCATCGCGGAAGCGATTGGCGTTCCTGCGGCGTCGCTGCGGGGCAGTCAGATGGAACTCTTCGAGCGCGAGCAGAAGTCGCCCGATGAAGTGGTCCTGGTTCCGACCAACTCGGGTCGCCGCATCGTGGACTGAACCGCTCCGGGTCTGCCGGAGGCCGATGTTCGTTAGCTACGCGGCCACATCGCGCGTTTCCAGCGCAGCGTGGAATGCGGCTTCGGCTTCTGCGGGCGGCACATTGCCTATGGGCTCG
>NZ_JARHUC010000011.1 GCF_029223255.1 Albimonas marina | reverse complement strand
CCCAATCCCGAAAGATCAGAGCTTCCTCAGCAGGCGACATGCAGACTTCAAAACCGTCAGGAAAGATCCCCAACAACCGAACCGTCCGCACGTCCCTTCCAGAACCCGCTATGTCAAAGAGCCCGGCGACAACCCATCCGCTCGTTCCTGTCGGAACGCTCTGGACGCTCGCGGCTGCCGCTGAACCGGCCGAGAAGCAGCGCCCCTCGTCGGTGAGCGGGTATCTAAGGGATGGGCCGGGGGCCGTCAACAGGCCTTCGTCAGAAAAATGTCATGGCGGCCGATTTTCCGCCCGAAAGCCCATCGCCGTTGGGTCAGCCCGACCCTCCTCGCCGACCGGATCCGGGCGCGGACGGCGAATCCGGCCGCGCCAGGGGGCCGAAACGGGGTCGGAGGCGACTCGGCGCCCGGTCCTGACGTTGCGTCCCCCGCCCGGGTGACGTGGCTTCCCCGCCGACTCCGCGCCGAATCCGGCCCCGGAAACGAGTCGGGCGCGAGTCGGTGTCCCGACTCGCGCCCGCGTTCAGGCCCGACGGGCCCGGATCAGTGCAGGGTCGCCCCTGCCTCGGCCGAGGCGCCGCGCGCGCGGTCCCCGATCAGCAGGCCGTCGGGGCCGGCGCCCACGGGCACCACCTCGCCGTCCCGGATCGTGCCGGCCAGCAGCCGCTCGGCCAGCGGGTCCTGCAGGGCCTTCTGGATCACCCGCTTCAGCGGGCGCGCGCCGTAGACCGGGTCGTAGCCCCGGTCCGCCAGCCAGGTCCGCGCCTGCGGGGCCAGCTCGAGGTGGATCTTGCGATCCGCCAGCCGCGCCTCCAGCCCCTTGAGCTGGATCGTCACGATGCCGTCCATGTGCTCGCGGCTCAGCCGCTCGAACAGGACGATCTCGTCGAGCCGGTTCAGGAACTCCGGCCGGAAATGCGCGCGCACCGCGCCCATCACCGCCTCCCGCGCGTCCGAGGCCTGCGCCCCGTCCGGCAGGGAGGTCAGGAACTCCGCGCCCAGGTTCGAGGTCAGGATCACCAGCGTGTTCCGGAAGTCGACCGTGCGGCCCTGCCCGTCCGTCAGCCGGCCCTCGTCGAGGACCTGGAGGAGGACGTTGAACACGTCCGGGTGCGCCTTCTCGACCTCGTCGAAGAGCACGACCTGGTAGGGCCGCCGGCGCACGGCTTCCGTCAGCACCCCGCCCTCGTCATAGCCGACGTAGCCCGGAGGGGCGCCGATCAGGCGGCTCACGGCGTGCTTCTCCATGAACTCGCTCATGTCGATGCGCACCATCGCCGTGTCGTCGTCGAACAGGAACTCGGCCAGCGCCTTGGTCAGCTCGGTCTTGCCCACGCCCGTCGGGCCCAGGAACAGGAACGAGCCGATGGGACGGTTGGGGTCGCTCAGACCCGCCCGCGCCCGCCGGACCGCGTTCGAGACGGCGCGCACCGCCTCGTCCTGGCCGACCACGCGGTCGCCGATCACCTCTTCCATGCGCAGGAGCTTGTCGCGCTCGCCCTCCAGCATCTTGTCGACCGGCACGCCGGTCCAGCGGGAGACGACGGCGGCGACGTGCTCAGGCAGCACGGCCTCCTCGACCATCACGTCCTTGCTCTCCTGGGTCTCCGCCTCGGCGAGGCGCTTCTCCAGGTCCGGGATCACGCCGTAGGCGAGCTCGCCGGCCTTGGCCAGGTCGCCGCGCCGCTTGGCGGTCTCCAGCTCGTTGCGGGCGTGGTCGAGCTGCTCCTTCAGGTCGCGCGAGCCCTGCAGCTTGTCGCGCTCCGCCTGCCAGCGGGCGGTCATCGCGTCGGACTGCTCCTGAAGCTGGGCGAGATCGGCGGTGATCTTCTCCAGCCGATCGCGGGAGGCCTGGTCGGTCTCCTTCTTCAGGGCCTCGGCCTCGATCTGCTTCTGCAGGATGTCGCGGTCGAGCTGGTCGAGCTCCTCGGGCTTGCTGTCCACCTCCATGCGCAGGCGGGACGCGGCCTCGTCCATCAGGTCGATGGCCTTGTCGGGCAGGAAGCGGTCGGAGATGTAGCGGTTCGAAAGCGTGGCCGCGGCCACCAGCGCGGCGTCGGAGATGCGCACGCCGTGGTGGACCTCGTACTTCTCCTTGATGCCGCGCAGGATCGAGATCGCGTCCTCCACCGAGGGCTCGGTCACGAACACCGGCTGGAAGCGACGGGCCAGGGCCGCGTCCTTCTCGACGTGCTTGCGGTATTCATTGAGGGTCGTCGCGCCCACGCAGTGCAGCTCGCCCCGCGCCAGCGCCGGCTTCAGCAGGTTCGAGGCGTCCATCGCCCCGTCCGACTTGCCCGCGCCCACGAGGGTGTGCATCTCGTCGATGAACAGGATGATCTCGCCGTCGGACGAGGTCACCTCGTTCAGCACCGCCTTCAGACGCTCCTCGAACTCGCCGCGATACTTCGCGCCGGCGATCAGGGAGCCCATGTCGAGGCTCAGCAGCTTCTTGTCCTGCAGGCTCTCGGGCACGTCGCCGTTGACGATGCGCATGGCGAGGCCCTCGGCGATGGCGGTCTTGCCGACGCCGGGCTCGCCGATCAGCACGGGGTTGTTCTTGGTGCGGCGGGAGAGGACCTGCACGCAGCGGCGGATCTCCTCGTCGCGTCCGATGACGGGGTCGATCTTGCCCTCGCGGGCCGCCTCGGTCAGGTCGCGCGCGTACTTCTTGAGCGCCTCGAACTGATCCTCGGCCGAGGCGCTGTCGGCGGTGCGTCCCTTGCGCATGTCCTCGATGACCTTGTTGAGGGCCTGAGCGGTCACGCCGCCCTCGGCCAGCGCCTTCGAGGCGTCGGACTTCTGGATGGCGAGCGCGGTCAGCAGGCGCTCGACGGTGACGAAGCTGTCGGAGGCCTTCTTGGCCATCTGCTCGGCCTGGTCGACGACCTGGGCGAAGGACTGGTCGAGATAGACCTGCCCGCCCTGGACCTTCGGCAGCTTGGCGACGGCGAGGTCGTTGGCCGCGCGCACCTTCTGCGCGTCGCCGCCCGCCCGCGCGATCAGCGCGCTGGCGAAGCCCTGGTCGTCGTCCATCAGGGCTTTCAGAAGATGGTCGGGGGTGAGCCTCTGGTGGCTCTCGCGCATCGCGATGGTCTGGGCCGCCTGGACGAACCCGCGTGCGCGGTCGGTGAACTTTTCCAAGTTCATGCTCGCTCTCCTCATCAGCGCCTCGACCCAGGGCGCCCTCCTCGGAGGCGCGCCCGGCCTGGCCTGCAATCTGTCGGAGCGCCCCGAAGGCCCGCCCCGTTTCGTATCCGATATGGGCGGCGCTCTTCCCCCTCACAAGACCTTGAGCTTGCGGATTCGCGCGGGCGGGCGTATCGCCAGAGGCGTCCCGCCAGACCCCGTATATATAGAGAGGAGCCGCGCCATGTCCGTCGCCGCCTTCCCCACGCGCAAGCCCGCGACCGGACCGGATCCCCGCGACCGCCTGATCGTGGCCCTCGACGTGCCCGACGCGGTCTCGGCGCTCGACCTCGCCCGGCGGCTGGGGGACTCGGTCACCTTCTACAAGATCGGCCTGGGGATGCTGACCACCGGCGGGCTCGCCGCGGCGATGGAGCTGAAGGAGACGGGCAAGCGCGTCTTCCTCGACATGAAGCTCTTCGACATCCCCGCCACGATCGAGCATGCGGTGCGCCGCCTGGCGGGCTTCGACCTCGACTTCCTCACCGTCCACGGCGACCCCAGCGTGGTGCGCGCCGCCGCCGCCGGCGCCTCGGGGACGGGCATGAAGATCCTGGCGGTGACGGTGCTGACCAGCTCCGACCGCGCCGACCTCGACGCCGCGCTGATCCGGCCGGGCGAGGTGTCCGACCTGGTGGTCGAGCGCGCGGCCCGCGCCTGGGAGGCCGGCGCCGACGGCGTCATCGCCTCCGCGCAGGAGGCCGCGGCCCTGCGCGCCCTGCCCCAGAGCGCGGGCAAGCTGATCGTCACCCCGGGCATCCGCCCGGCCGGCGGCGCGCTCGACGACCAGAAGCGGATCGCGACGCCCGGCGCCGCGGTGCGCGCCGGCGCGGATCATATCGTGGTGGGGCGACCCGTGTGGCAGGCCGACGACCCGGCGGCCGCGGCGCTGGCGATCCAGGCGGAGCTGCCCTGAAAGCGTCGAGAGCGGGCCTCCGAGGCGGGGCTCGTCGGCTGGCCGCTGCGCGGGGGCGGCCTCGGGGCCGCCCGGAAGGCCGCTTCCGGACTCACCTGGGAACAAGGCCGCGCCTGCTCCCCGCAGCCGTCCATCGCTGAAGATGCCTGAGCGGCTCGGCGGGCGGGGTCAAGGACAAGCCCCGCTTCGCGGGGTCGCTCCGCGATCCCTGACCCCGCCCGCCGAGCCGCTCTTTTCGGCATCAGCGATGGACGGCTCCGGGGAACAGGCGCTCCGCGAGGCATGGCCGGCGTCGCGCCGGATCGGGGAGCGCGGCCCCGGGGGCGGCGCGGCGCTTCATATATGACGTGCGGGGAGCCTCAGCCGGCCAGCGCCGCCTGGAACTCGCGCCACTCGCCCGCGCTCATGCCGCTCGTCTCCTGCGTGACCGTCTCGCCCGCCAGCATCCGGCGCAGGCAGGCCATGGCGGAGGCGGAGAGCTGCACGGCGCCCAGGCGGTACTCCTCGAACGCCTCGTAGGCGGCGGGGACCCAGGCCTTGGCGATCTCGCACATCGCGTCGGCGTAGACGCGGATCTCGTACTGGGCGTGCGGGTCGGCGCGCAGGCGCAGGAAGTGGAAGAGGTTGTGCAGGTCGATCTTCCAGTACCACTGGGTGTAGACGTTCGCCGTCAGGTTCATCCGCGCAAGCTCCCGCGCGAGCCCCGCGCGGTCCGCGTCCGCGGGGTTCCCCTCGGCGTCCTCGTTCAGCATCCACTGGTAGTGGTCGTAGCCGCGCCCCGCGTCGTCGCGCAGCATCCGCAGCACGGTCTCCGCCTCCTCCCCCTGCAGGGTCGCGCCGCGGCCCTGGCGGTTGGAGCTGCTCTGCGCGGCCAGGTGCTCGGGCGCGGGAATGTAGAATTCCCGGTCGAGGATCGAGTAGCGGGCCGAATACTCGTTCACGTTGGCGGTGCGGTGGCGGATCCACTGGCGGGCCACGAAGATCGGCAGCTTCACGTGCAGCTTGATCTCGCACATCTCGAAGGGGGTCGAGTGCCAGTGCCGCATCAGGTAGCGGATCAGCCCGCGGTCGTCGCGCGCCTTGCGCGTGCCGGCGCCGTAGCTGACCCGCGCCGCCTGCACGATGGCCGCGTCGTCGCCCATGTAGTCGACCACGCGCACGAAGCCGTGGTCCAGCACCGGGATCGCCGAATACAGCAGCCCCTCGATCCCCTCGGCCACCGGACGCAGCGTCGGGCGGGTCTGCGCGCGCGCGGCCTCGATTTCGGCCTGTTGTTCCGGGCTGAGCGTCATAGATTGTCCCCGAGGCAAAACGTGCGGGCGTCGGCGGCGGCCGAGTCGTCGCCCATCCATATCTGGCGCCCACGACAGAAGGAACCCCCATATGCAGATCAAATACCTCCACACCATGGTCCGCGTTAAGGATATAGACGCCTCGAAGGCGTTCTATTGCGACCTGCTGGGCCTGAAGGAGGTGCGCCGCATCGACAACGAGGCCGGCAAGTTCACGCTCGTGTTCCTGGCCCCCCCGGGGCAGGAGGAGGCGCAGGTGGAGCTGACCTACAACTGGGGCTCGGACGAGGATTACGGCTCGGGCCGCAACTTCGGCCACCTCGCCTACTCGGTCGAGAACATCTACGAGATGTGCGAGAAGCTGCAGGCCGCCGGCGTCACCATCAACCGCCCCCCGCGCGAGGGCCGCATGGCCTTCGTGAAAAGCCCCGACGGCGTCTCGATCGAGCTGCTGCAGATGGGCGACGCGCTGCCGGTCCAGGAGCCCTGGGCCAGCATGGAGAACACCGGAACCTGGTGACCCGCCGATGACGATGGCCCCGCTCCCCCTCGCCCGCCTCCGCGCCCACGCCGGCTCCGCCCGGCGCGAAGACGGCGGCCGGCGAAAACCGGGGGGGCGGGGCGCGCGCCTCGCCCTGGTCGCGGCGGGGCTCGTCGCGGGGCTCGCCGCGCCGGCATCGGCCGCCTGCGCGCTGGGGCTGGCGCTGGCGCTCGACGTCTCCTCCTCGGTGGACGAGGGGGAATACGCGCTCCAGGCCCGGGGCCTGGCCGAGGCGCTCGAGGACCCGGACGTGAAGGAGGCGCTGCTCGATCCCGGCACGGGCGAGGTGCGCATCGCCGTCTACGAATGGTCCGGCCGCTGGCAGCACGCGCTGGTCGCCGACTGGCGCCCGATGACCTCGCCCCAGGCGATCGACGAACTGGCCGCCCGCGTGCGCACCGCCGTGCGCAGCCACTCGGACTATCCCACCGCGCTGGGCCACGCGATCGGCTTCGCCTCCCGTCTGCTCGACGACGTGCAGGAGTGCGAGCGGCGGGTTCTCGACGTATCCGGCGACGGCGCCAACAACGACGGCTACGAGCCGATGACCGCCTATTCCAGCTTCCCCATGGACGACGTGACGGTGAACGCCCTGGTCGTGGGCGGCGTCGCGCGCCCGCAACTGGTGCGCTATTTCGAGACGATGGTGATCAAGGGCGTCGGCGCCTTCGCCGAGGTGGCCGAGGACTACGGCGACTACGCCGAGGCGATGAAGCGCAAGCTCTTGCGGGAGATCCGGCCCCCCCTCGCCATCGGCGCGCTGGAGGCCCCCGCGCCCGAGGAGGCGCCCCCCGGCTGATCCCGCCCCGGGATCGGCCCCGCAGGAAACCGGAACCGAGACAGGGAGCCCTTCATGCAGACCGCCTGCCGCGCCGCCGCCGGCGCGGAGCCCGCGCGCGAGCCCGAGTCCTTTCACGTCCACGGCCTGCACGTGGACCTGCACGGCCCGACCGACCCCGCGGCCGACCCGCGGACGCCGCCCCTGCTGCTGGTCCACGGCTTCATGGCCAGCCGTGCGCAGTGGCACGGCAACCTCCCGCGCCTCTCGCGCCGCCGACGCGTGGCGGTGGTGGAGCTGCTGGGCCACGGCCGCTCCGCCGCCCCGACCGATCCCGCCGCCTACGAGGCCCCCCGCTACTTCGCCGCCTTCGAGGCGCTGCGCGAGCGGCTGGGCGTCGCCCGCTGGCATGTCTGCGGGCAGAGCATGGGGGCCGGCGTCTCGGTCGCCTACGTGCTCGCCCACCCTGAGGCGGTGTTCGCCCACGCCTTCACCAACTCCGGCGCCGTGATGACGGTCGCGGGCGACCCCGCCCGCATCGCAGAGCGGCGCGCCGCCGCCGCCGAGATCCGCGCCGGCGGGCGCACGGGCCTGCCCCGGACCCGCGTCCACCCCTCCAAGGCCACCCGCTACCCGGCCGAGACCAAGGCCCGCCTGATGGCCGACGCCCAGCTGCTGGACCCCGAGGCCTGCGCGCTGGCGATGGAGGCGCTGCTGCCCTCCGTCGCCGTGAAGGCCCGCCTGTCGGAGCTCCGCCCCCCGACCCTGCTGGTCAACGGCCGGTGGGAGAAGCGCTTCCAGACCCACCTCCCCCACGCCCGCGCCGCGATCCCGGACCTCGAGATCGTGGACCTCGAGGGCGGCCATTCGATCAACGCCGAGCAGCCCGAGGCCTTCGACGCGGCGCTCGAGGGGTTCCTCGACCGCCATCCCGGCCCCTGACCTTGCAGCTCGACGACGACCTCCCCCGCCTGCGCCGCGCGCTGGCCGAGCGCCCCGCCGGTCCCGTCCATTTCGCCGAACTCTGGGGCCCCGGCTGGGAGAAGCTGGGCATCGGCGAGCGGGTGAGGCTGGGCCACGCCTTCCTCGACGCCGTGCGCGCCGGCCGGCTGCCGGGGCTCACGGACGCGGGCCGCAAGACCGGGGGCGGGCGCCTCTATCTCTGGGCGGGGGCCTGAGCGCCCCGCGCGGCGGGGACCCGTCGTCGCGCCGCCTCTACATTTCGCGGTTTTCACGCCGCAGACGCCCAGATGCAGCCTCTGCGCGCATGCCGCCCATTGATCCCGCGGCCCTCCGCGCGCGATACTCCGCGCCAAATCACACGAACCGAGCAGGACCCAACTCCATGGCCGAGCCCGCGCGCAAGACCGCCGGCAAGACGGCGGGCGAAGACCTCTTCGCCGGCGCCGACGCGACCGAGTCCTACGACGCCTCCTCCATCGAGGTGCTCGAGGGGCTGGAACCCGTCCGCAAGCGCCCCGGCATGTATGTCGGCGGCACCGACGAACGCGCGCTGCATCACCTCGTCGCCGAGGTGCTGGACAACTCGATGGACGAGGCCGTCGCCGGCCACGCCAACCGCATCGAGCTGGAGCTGCTGGCCGACGGATCGTGCCAGGTGCGCGACAACGGCCGCGGCATCCCGGTCGATCCCCACCCCCGCTTCCCCGGCAAGTCCGCGCTGGAGGTGATCCTGTGCACGCTGCACGCGGGGGGCAAGTTCTCGGGCAAGGCCTACCAGACCTCGGGCGGCCTGCACGGCGTCGGCGTGTCGGTGGTCAACGCGCTCTCGGACGCGCTGACGGTCGAGGTGGCGCGCAACAAGGTGCTGTGGCGGCAGTCCTTCTCCCGCGGGATCCCGCAGGGCCCGGTCGAGCAGGTGGGCCCCGCCCCCAACCGCCGCGGCACCACCGTGATCTTCCACCCCGACGCCGAGATCTTCGGCCCCCGCGCGGCGCTGAAGCCCGCGCGGCTGATGAAGATGGCCCGCTCGAAGGCCTATCTCTTCTCGGGCGTCGAGATCCGCTGGAAATGCGCGCCCGAACTGCTGAAGGAGGGCGACGACACCCCCGCCGAGGCGGTCTTCCACTTCCCCGGCGGCCTCGCCGACTACCTGGCCGAAAGCCTCGCCGGCGCGCCCTGCTGCGCCGACCAGCCCTTCGCCGGCAAGGTCGACTTCGTCGAGAAGTTCGGCCCCGACACCCCCGGCTCGGTCGAATGGGCGGTGAACTGGACGCCGGCGCGCGACGGCTTCGTCTCCTCCTACTGCAACACCGTCCCCACGCCCGAGGGCGGCACCCATGAGCAGGGCTTCTGGGCCGCCGTGCTGAAGGGCCTGCGCGCCTATGGCGAGCTCGCCTCGGTGAAGAAGGCCGCGATGCTGACGCGCGAGGACGTGCAGGGCGCCGCCTGCGCGATGATCTCGATCTTCATCCGCGAGCCGGAGTTCGTCGGCCAGACCAAGGACCGCCTCGCCACCACCGAGGCCGCCCGCCTGGCCGAGAACGCGGTGCGCGACCGCTTCGACACCTGGCTCGCCGCCGACCCCAAGCGCGCCGGCGCCATCCTCGACTTCGCCATGCTCCGCGCCGAGGAGCGCGTGCGGCGGCGGCAGGAGAAGGAGACCCAGCGCAAGACCGCCACCAAGAAGCTGCGCCTGCCCGGCAAGCTGGCGGACTGCTCCGACAGCGCGCGCAACAACTCCGAGATCTTCCTGGTCGAGGGCGACAGCGCCGGCGGCTCCGCCAAGCAGGCGCGCGACCGCAAGACCCAGGCGGTGCTGCCGCTGCGGGGCAAGATCCTCAACGTGGCCAACGCCTCCGTCGAGAAGCTCGCCCAGAACCAGGAGCTGCAGGACCTCTGCCAGGCGCTCGGCGTCTCCCCCGGCTCGCGCTTCAACCTCGAGGATCTGCGCTACGAGCGCGTGATCATCATGACCGACGCGGACGTGGACGGGGCGCATATCGCGTCCCTGCTGATGACCTTCTTCTTCCGCCAGATGCGCCCGCTGGTCGACGCGGGCCGCCTGTTCCTGGCCGCGCCCCCGCTCTACCGGATGACCCAGGGCGGCCGCACCCTCTACGCCCGCGACGACGCCCACCGCGAGGAGCTGCTCGAGACCGTCTTCGCCAAGGGCCGCGGCAAGATCGACGTGGGTCGCTTCAAGGGCCTGGGCGAGATGATGCCCAGGCAGCTCAAGGAAACCACGATGGACCCCAAGACCCGGACCCTGATCCGGGTGACCATCGACGAGGACGAGCCCGGCGAACAGGGCGAGACCTCGGCGCTGGTGGAACGCCTGATGGGCCGCAAGGCCGAGCTGCGCTTCCAGTTCATCCAGGAGAACGCCCGCTTCGCCGAGGACCTGGATGTCTGATCGCCGCGCCCTCGCCCGCGCCCGCCGCCGGGGGCCGCTCGCGGCCGTCCTGCTGGCGGCGCTGGCGGCGGCGGCCTGCGACTCGGAGGCCTCGGACGTCGAGATCACCGGCGTCGAGCTGCGCCCGGAATACGACGCCTCCCTTCTGCGCCCCGGCCGCGTCGCGGTCGAGCCGCACAACGCCCCCCTGCCCAACCTGGACCCGGCAGAGGTCGCGGGCCTGTTCCGGATGCCCGAGGGGCTGCCCCAGGCGCTCGACCTGCCCCCGGTCGCGCCGGGGGGCTGGGCGCGCTCGGAACACGGGCGGCTCCTGCGCCTCGCCGTGATCTTCAATCCCGAGACCCCGGTCGAGGGCGACGTCCTCTGCGCCGCCGAGGCGCCGATCGAGGCGCAGGCCCCGCTCGCGGACCGGTTCACCGCCTCGCTCGCCCTTTGCCTGCGCGACACGGCGCTGGCCGAGGGGCGGATCCGGGCCCGCCGCTCGGGAGACCTCGACGCCGACTGGGTCTCCGCCCGGCTGGGGGAGCTGATGTCGGGCGTGCTGGGACGCGGCGCGCAGAACTGACGCGCCCGGCCGCCGCCCCGGCGCGTCGCGCGCAGGAAGGAGCCTTCGCCATGACCCTCGGCCGATCCCCGCGCCGCCGCCCCATCCGCCGCCCCGTCCGTCGCGCGCTCCCCATCGCGCTCCTCGCGCCGGCGGCCCTGGCGCTGGCGGGCTGCGCGGGCGGGACGGGGGGCGAGGGCTGGACCTCGGTCACCACGCCGATGATCGACACCGCCTACGATCCCCGCCAGGTCTTCCGCGGCGCGCCCATGCCGCTCGAACTGCGCGGCGCGCCGCCCGACGGCGCCTCCCCCGCCGAGGTGGCCGCGGCGATGACCCTGCCGGCCCGCTTCGGCTCCAGCCCCTTCGTCCTGGCGCCGAACGCGCGCCACGAGACGCGGGTGGTGGTCGCCTTCAACCCCGCCGAGCGCCTTTCCGGCTGCCGCGGCCCCGCCACGACCGGCGCCGCCCGCTCCGACGGCGCGCTCGAGGCGCTGGTCGCCTACTGCCGGGGCGAGCGGGAGCTGAGCTCGGTCCTCGTGCGCAGCACCGCCACGGCGGGGCCGCGCGACGCGGGCTTCGCGCGGGCGATGAACCAGGCCTTCCAGGCGCTGCTGCCCAACCGCGGCCCGGACGAGCAGGGCGACCGCGACTCCCGCCGCCGCCCGCGCTGACGCCGGCCGGGCCCCGGCCCAGGCCCCAACCCGGTCCGACGGAGCGCGATGAACGGTCCTTAAATAGAACTGAATCATTGCCACACGCGCCGACGTTTTCGATGATCGGCCGACCCGCCGCCCCGTACGGCGGCGACCCCGCCTCCCGCAGCGACGCAGAGGGTCCGACCATGTCCGACGCGCACCGCACGGCCCCGGCCGTCCCCCACGCCCTGCCCGGCCCTCCGCGCCCGTGACCATCGGCGCCCCCTCTTCCGGCGGCCTGGCCCTGGCGCGGGAGGCCGCGGCGCTGCTGGGCGCGCGGCTCGACGGCTGGCGCCGGCTGCCCGGCGGCGACCTCAACCTCGCGGTCCTGGTGGAGCTCGACGACGGGCGGAGGATCGTGGCCAAGACCGGCCCCGCCCCGCGCACCGAGGCGCGGATGCTCGTCGCCCTGCGCGCCGCCGGCGCCCCGACGCCCGAGGTCCTGGGCGCCTCCGACTCCACCCTCGCGCTCGAGGCGCTGCCCGAGGACGGCGGCTTCTCCGACGAGGGCTGGCGCGGTCTCGGCCGCATGCTGCGCCGCCTGCACGAGACGCCCGGCCCCGCCTACGGCTGGCCCGAGCCCTACGCCTTCGGCCCCGTGGCGATCCCCGCCAACGCCGACCCGGCGCTCGACTGGCCCGCCTTCTGGGGGGAGCGGCGCCTGCTGGCCGAGGCCCCGCGCCTCGCCCCCGCCCTCGCCCGCCGGCTGGAGCGGCTGGCCGCCTCCCTGCCCGAGCGTCTGCCCCGCCGCCCCCTGCCCGGCCTGCTCCACGGCGATCTGTGGAGCGGCAACCTGCTGGCCTCGGGCGGGCGGCTCAGCGGCCTGGTGGACCCCGCCTGCTGCCACGGCCCCGGCGAGGTGGACCTGGCGATGCTGACCCTGTTCGGCGCCCCCGGCCCCCAGTTCGCCGCGGGCTACGGCGCCCTCGATCCCGGCGCGGCCGAGCGGCGGCCGGTCTACCAGCTCTGGCCCGCCATCGTGCACCTGCGCCTGTTCGGCGGCGGCTACGAGGGCATGGTCGAGGGGCTGCTGGCCGAGGCCCGCGCCTGAAGTCCCCTCGCTCCTGCGCTAGTGCATCTTCTTGCGGATCGCGCGCACCATCAGCCAGACGCCGACGAAGACCACCACCGCCAGCCCCGACAGCAGCACCGTCTTGTCCACGCCGGCGGCCTTCGCGACCGGCGCCAGCAGATAGCCCAGCAGGCTGACCGCGTAGTAGCTGATCGCCACCGCCGACAGCCCCTCGACCGTGCGCTGCAGGCGAAGCTGCAGGTCCGCCCGCCGGTCCATCGAGGCCAGCAGCTCCTGGTTCTGGGCCGAGCGCTCGACGTCCACCCGGGTGCGCAGCAGCTCCGCCGCGCGGGCGGCGCGTTCGGACATCTGCACGATGCGCCTGTCGGCGGAATGGGCGGTGCGCATGGCCGGATCGAAGCGGCGCTGCATGAACTCGCCCAGCGTCTGGCGGCCGCGGAACCGCTCCTCGCGCAGCGCCTCGATGCGCTGGGCCACGATCGCCTCGTAGGCCCAGGTCGCGCCGAAGCGGAACGAGTGCCGCGCCGCCAGCGCCTCCAGCTCGGCCGAGATCGCCAGCAGGTCGTGCAGCGTCTCCTCCGCCCCGCGGCCGTCGCCCGACATCGCCGCGACCAGGTCCGACAGGCGCGGGTCCAGCGCGTTCAGCCGCGCCGTCAGCAGGCGCGCCCGCGCCAGGCCCAGCATCGCCATCGCCCGGTAGATCTCGATCTCCACCGCCTGCTGCACGATCCGGCCCACCCGCCGCTCGCCCACGCCCCGCTTCACGAAGACCGCCACCCGCATGAAGCCCGAGGGGTCCAGGCGGAAGTCGCTCGCCACCGCCGCGTCCCCCCCCAGCACCCAGGAGACGGCGAGGCTGTCGGGGCTCAGCCACTCCTCCAGCCGCGCCACCACGCCGGCCTCGCCGTCCTCGGGCAGCGGCTCGACGCGCACCTGCACGGCGGCGATGCGCCGGCCCGGCGCGGCGGCCTGCCAGTCGGCGGGGAACACCTCGGCGTCGGCAGGATCGAAGGCGCGGGCCGAGGGGCCGTCGGTGAAGGCGGCGTAGGTGACGAACTCGGTATGGCTCTCCCACTTCAGCGTGGCGCGGCCCATCGGGGTGGTGAAATGCCCCACCCCGTCCGCCGGCGACTGCCCGCCCTGCGCCTGGATCAGCGCGCGAAGCTGGGCGATGTCGTCCGCCCGGTCGCGCTGGGCCGCGTCCTCGGGCGGCAGCAGCGCCAGATACACCGCCCGGCACGGCGCACGCAGCGTCGGGAACGGCCGCGCGTGCAGCTCGTTCACCATCTCCTGGCGCCTGGGGTGATCCTCCGCCATGCCCTGACCTCCGGTCGGCTCGCATCTCCGCGCAATAATGTTGCGCAAACGCCGCCTTGCAATGAGGCGAATTGCGCGCACCCGCCCTCCCTTCCCCGCCGCCCCCCGCGGCGCTAGGCTCTGCGCCAAGGAGGATCGGCATGGTCGGCGCATCGTCCCAGGGCCCCGAAGCGGGAGCCGCCGGTCTGACCGACGCGGCCTGGATGGACGTGCTCCAGGCGGTCGACCGGACCTATGCGGAACTGGTGGACTACCAGGAGCAGCTCGAGCGTCAGAACGCCGAGATGGCGATGCTGCGCCGGTTCATGGAATCCGTCCTCGGCTCGGTCTCCGACGCGCTGATCGTGGTCGACCGCGAGGGCCGGGTCGAGGAGGCGAGCCGCTCGCTCGGCCCCCTGCTGGGCCGCAGCCGGGAGGCGACGCTGGGCCGCCCGCTCGCCGACCTGCTGCCCGAGGCCGCCGGCGCCCCCCTGATGCAGGTCGTGGCCCAGGTGATCGCCGCCCGCCGCCCCGACACGGTCGAGGCCGACCTCGCCACGCCCGAGGGCCCCGCCCCCTTCGAATTCTCGGTCACCCCCCGCCTCGACGAACGCGGCCGCGGCGTCGGCGCGGTCCTGACCGGCCGGCCCCTGGGAGAGCTCCGCCGCGCCTACGCGGAACTCGAGGACTCCCACCGCCAGATGCAGCTCACCCAGGCCCACCTGGTCCGTTCCGAAAAGCTCGCCTCGCTGGGCCGCCTGCTGGCGGGCGTCGCGCATGAGCTCAACAACCCCATCAGCTTCGTCTACGCCAACGCCCACGCGCTCGAGAAATACGCCACCCGCTTCGAGACCTATTTCGACCGCGTGCAGGCCGGCGCCGGGCGCGAGGAGCTGATCGCGCTGCGCGCCGAGCTGAAGCTGGACCGGGAGCTGCGCAACCTCCGCTCCGCCATCCAAGGCGCGCGGGAGGGGGCCGAGCGGGTCCGCGACATCGTCGCCGACCTGCGCCGCCTCTCGGCCGACGGGGCGGGCGAGCGGGCGATCTTCGACCTCGCCGACACCGCCCGCACCGCCGTCGCCTGGGTGGAGCGCGGCGTGCGCGAGGGCGCGGGCGCGCGGTTCGAGGCCGACGGCCCCGTCCCGGCCCTGGGCCGCGCGGGCCATATCCAGCAGGTGGTGATGAACCTCGTGCAGAACGCCTACGACGCCGCCGGCGACGGCGCCGTGCGGGTCAGCGTGCGGGCCGATAACGACCGCGCCGTGCTCGAGGTCGCGGACGACGGCCCCGGCGTGCCCGAGGACCTCCACCACGCCATCTTCGACCCGTTCTTCACCACAAAGCCGGTGGGCAAGGGCACCGGGCTCGGCCTCGCCATCTCGGCCAAGATCGCCGAGGAGCATGGCGGGCGCCTGTCGCTGGAGCCCTCCGAGACCGGCGCCCGCTTCCGCCTCGACCTGCCCGCGCGCGCCGACGTCGCCGACGCGCCCCCGACCCCCGGCGGAGACCCCGCATGAACCTGCTCTGGCTCCAGTCCGCCGGCTGCGGCGGCTGCACCATGTCGCTGCTCTGCGCCGAAAGCCCCAATGCGCTCGACCTGCTGGAGGGCGCCGGCATCGACCTGCTGTGGCACCCCACCGTCAGCCAGGCCTCGGGGCACGAGGTGCGCGCGCTGCTGGCCGACGTCGCCTCGGGCGCCGTCCCGCTCGACATCCTGTGCGTCGAGGGCGCGGTCCCCCGCGGGCCCCGCGGCACCGGGCGATATCACATGCTGGCGGGCACCGGCCGCCCGATGCTCGACTGGGTGCGGGAGCTTTCGGCCCTCGCCCGCCACGTCGTCGCCGTCGGCACCTGCGCCACCTACGGCGGCATGACCACCGCGGGCGACAATCCCTCCGACTCCGCGGGCCTGCAGTACGAGGGGCGCCTGAAGGGCGGCATCCTGCCCGCCGACTTCCGCGCCCGCGGCGGCCTGCCGGTGATCAACGTCGCCGGCTGCCCCACCCATCCCGACTGGGTGACCGAGACGCTGATGATGCTCGCCGAAGACGCCCTGACCGAGGCCGACCTCGACGCGCTCGCCCGCCCGCTCTTCTACGCCGAGCATCTCGTCCACCACGGCTGCTCGCGCAACGAGTTCTACGAGTACAAGGCCTCGGCCGAGACCCTCTCCGATCTCGGCTGCATGATGGAGCACCTGGGCTGCGTCGGCACGCAGGCCGTCGGCGACTGCAACATCCGCCCCTGGAACGGGCTGGGCTCCTGCACCTCGGGCGGCTACCCCTGCATCGCCTGCACGGCGCCTGAGTTCGAGGAGCCCCGCCACGCCTTCACCGAGACGCCGAAGGTCGCCGGCATCCCCGTCGGCCTGCCCTCGGACATGCCCAAGGCCTGGTTCATGGCGCTGGCGTCGCTGTCGAAGGCCGCCACGCCGAAGCGCATCGCCGCCAACGCCACCGCCGACCGCGTGGTCGCGCCCCCCACCCTGCGGGGCCGCAAGCCGTGACCACCCTGATCGCCGGACCGTTCAACCGGGTCGAGGGCGACTTGGAGATCGCGCTCGACATCGCCGATGGCCGGGTGACCGCCGCCCGCGTGAACTCCCCCCTCTACCGGGGGTTCGAGCGGATGCTGATCGGCAAGGACCCGCGCGACGCGCTGACCATCACGCCCCGCATCTGCGGCATCTGCTCGATCAGCCAGTCCGCCGCCGCCGCCCTGGCGCTGGCCGACCTCGCCGGCGCCGAGCCCGCCCCCATGGGCGCCCAGGCCACCCGCCTGCTGCACGCGGTCGAGAACGTCTCGGACCACCTCACCCACTTCAACGTCTTCTTCATGCCGGACTTCGCGCGTCCGGAATACGCCGGCCGCCCCTGGCACGCCCGCGCGGTCGAGCGCTTCACCGCCGCCCGGGGCGGGGCCGTGCGCGCCGCGATCGAGGCCCGCGCCCGCCTCCTCCACATCGTCGGCCTCCTCGGCGGCAAGTGGCCCCACACGCTGGCCATCCAGCCCGGCGGCGCCACCCGCGCGCCGACCCTGCGCGACCGCGTGCGCATCGAGGCCGACCTGCGCGCCTTCCGCCGCTACCTCGAAACCCACCTCTTCGGCGCCCCGCTGGAGGATTTCGCCGCCCTCTCCACCCCCGAGGCCCTCGCAGCCTGGTCCACCGGCGACGCCGCCCTGTTCCTGGAAATCGCCGAGGACCTTTCCCTCGCCACCCTCGGCCGCGGCGCCGGCCGCTTCCTGAGCTTCGGCGCCTACCCCGGCCCCGGCGGCCCCGCCTTCGCCCGCGGAACCTGGACGCCCGAGGGCCCGGCCACCCTCGACCCCGCGCAGATCCTCGAGGACACCTCCCACGCCTGGATGCTCGGCGCCCCCGCCCACCCGTTCGACGGCGACACCGCCCCCGACGAGGAGATGCGCGAAAGCGCCTATTCCTGGTGCAAGGCGCCCCGCCTGTCGGGCCTCCCCTACGAGACCGGCGCCCTCGCCCGCCAGGCCGTCCACGGCCACCCGCTGGCGCGCGCCCTCGCCGCTCGCGGCGGCGACGTCCACGCCCGCGTCGCCGGCCGCCTGCTCGAGATCGCCCTGACCCAGCTGCTGCTCGAGGACTGGGCCCGCCGCCTCGACCCCGCCGCCCCTTACATGCGCCACGTCCGCCTGCCGTCCGAGGGTCGCGGCGCCGGCCTCGTCGAGGCCGCCCGCGGCGCGCTGGGCCACTGGATCCGGGTCGAGGACGGCCGCATCGCCGGCTACCAGATCGTCGCCCCCACCACCTGGAATTTCTCGCCGCGCGACGCCTCCGGCACACCGGGCCCGTGCGAGGCCGCCCTCGTCGGCGCCGCCGCCCCCGCCGACCAGCCCACGCCGCTGGCCGTCCAGCACGTGGTGCGCAGCTTCGACCCCTGCATGGTCTGCACGGTCCACTGACATGCCTGACGCCCGCCGCATCCGCGTCCGCGGCCAGGTCCAGGGCGTCGGCTTCCGCCCGTTCGTGTGGCAGCTCGCCCGCCGGATGGGGATCGTCGGCGAGGTCCTGAACGACCCCGAAGGCGTCCTGATCCTCGCCACGGGCCCCGCCCTCGACGCCTTCGAGACCGCCCTGCGCGCCGAGGCCCCGCCGCTGGCCCGCGTCGACGCCGTCGAAAGCGCCCCCCACGCGTTCGCGGCCCCGCCCGCCGACTTTCGCATCGCCCCCAGCCGGGGCGCCGGGGCCGAGACCCGCGTTGCCCCCGACGCCGCCACCTGCCCCGCCTGCCTGGACGAGATCCGCTCTCCCGGCCGCCGCCAGGGCTACGCCTTCACCAACTGCACCCACTGCGGCCCGCGTTTCACGATCCTGAAGTCGCTCCCCTACGACCGCGCCAAGACCACCATGGCCGCCTTCCCGATGTGCGCCGCCTGCCGCGCGGAATACGAGGACCCCGCCGACCGCCGCTTCCACGCCCAGCCCATCGCCTGCCCCGCGTGCGGCCCCCGCCTGACGCTGGAAGCCGAAGGCGCCGAGGTCCCGGGCGACCCCATCGCCGAGACCGCCCGCCTCCTGCGCGAGGGCCGCATCGTCGCCATCAAGGCGCTGGGCGGCTTCCACCTCGCCTGCGACGCGACCAACGCGCAGGCCCTCGCCACGCTGCGCGCCCGCAAACGCCGCCCCGCCAAACCCTTCGCCCTGATGGCCCCGCTGGAGACCGTCCGCCGCCACAGCCACGTCTCCGACCCCGAAGCCGAGCTGCTGCTGGACCCCGCGGCCCCCGTCGTCCTCCTCTCGATCCTCGGCGGCACCCTGACGCCCCTGCCCGAGGCCGTCGCGCCGGGCATGTCGAGCCTCGGCTGGATGCTCCCCGCCACGCCCCTCCACCACCTCCTGCTCGACGCCTTCGACGGCCCGCTGGTGATGACGTCGGGCAACCTCTCCGGCGAGCCCCAGGCGATCGGCGACGACGAGGCGCGCACGACGCTGGGCGCCATCGCCGACGCCTTCCTGCTCCATGACCGCGAGATCGCCCGCCGCCTCGACGACGGGGTCGCGACGCTGACCGCGCTCGGCCCCATGACCCTGCGCCGCGCCCGAGGCCGCGCGCCCGGCACGCTCCCCCTCCCCCCCGGTTTCGAACGCGCCCCCCAGACCGTCGCCTACGGCGGCCAGCTCAAATCCGCGATCTGCCTGACCAAGAACGGCCAGGCGCTGCTGAGCCACCACCTCGGCGACCTCGACGACGCCCTGACCTGGGACGAATTCCTCAAGGCCGACGCCGACCACGCCGCCCTCTTCGACCATCGCCCCGCCCTGGTCGCCTGCGACCGGCACCCGGACTTCCGCGCCTCCCGCCACGCCGCCGCGCGGGCCGAGGCCGCCGCCCTCCCTCTCGCGGAAATCCAGCACCACCACGCCCACCTCGCCGCATGCCTGGGCGAGAACGCCCACCCGCTCGACGGCCCGCCGGTGGCCGGCATCGTCCTCGACGGCCTGGGCCTGGGCGAGGACGGCACGGTCTGGGGCGGAGAGATCCTGCTCGGCGGCTACCGCCACGCCGAGCGCATCGCCCACCTGCGCCCCGCCCCCCTCCCCGGCGGCGACGGCGCCCAGCGCGAGCCGTGGCGGAACCTGCTGATGCGCCTCGACCAGGCGGGGATGGAGGACGTCGCCGATGACCTCCTCTCCGCCCACCCGATCGCCCTCCTCCGCCAGGCGGCCGCCAGGGGCGTGAACGCCCCCCTCTCCTCCTCCGCCGGCCGCCTCTTCGACGCGTTCGCCGCCGCGCTGGGGCTGGTCGAGGGCGCCCAGTCCTACGAGGGCGAGGCCGCCATGCGCCTCGAAGCGCTCGCCCGCCGCACCCCCGCCGAGGCCGCACGGCCCTACCCCTTCGCCCTGGCCGACGCCCGGATCGACCCCGCCCCGATGTTCGAGGCGTGGCTGGGCGACCGCGAAACCGCCGCCTCCCCCGCGGCCATGGCCATGCGCTTCCACGCGGGCCTCGCCCGCGCCTTCGCCGCGCCGGCCCGAGAACTGGTGGAGAGCGGACGGGCCTGCGCCGTCGCCCTCACCGGCGGCTGCTTCCAGAACGCCCTGCTGCTGGAGCTGACCGCGAAGGCGCTCGAGGGCCTGCCGCTGATGGTCCACCGGGCGGTCCCGGCCAACGACGGGGGACTCGCTTTCGGGCAGGCGCTGGTCGCCATGGCCCGGGCCGCGGACGGCGGATCGGAAAGCGGCT
This sequence comes from Albimonas marina, assembly GCF_029223255.1. Lineage (GTDB taxonomy): Bacteria > Pseudomonadota > Alphaproteobacteria > Rhodobacterales > Rhodobacteraceae > Albimonas. The sequence goes on along the minus strand of NZ_JARHUC010000011.1, from coordinate 146,629 downwards.
GACCACCCGCGGCGCCCCTCCGGTCACGACGCGACCGGCGCCCCCACGCCCTCCTCGCCCCTCAACCCCTTGACCGGCCTGCAAGAACCGACCCCGCACGGCCGGCCTGAGATTGTGTCGTCATCGCGTTGAATCGCCCCCTCCCGCCCCTGCATTCATCGGCATGCGAAACCGCCGCAAAGCGCGGCAGCAGCCTGGGGAGGGCGCCTTGGAACCGATCGAGACCTTCTACGAGGTCATGCGCAAGCAGGGGATCACCCGGCGCAGCTTCATCAAGTACTGCTCGCTGACCGCCTCGGCGCTCGGCCTCGGGCCGGCCTTCGTCCCGAAGATCGCCCACGCCATGGAGACCAAGCCCCGCACCCCGGTGATCTGGGTGAACGGGCTGGAGTGCACCTGCTGCTCGGAGTCCTTCATCCGCGGCGCGCATCCGCTGGCGAAAGACGTGGTCCTGTCGATGATCTCGCTGGACTACAGCCACACGCTGATGGCCGCCGCCGGCCACCACGCCGAGGCGGCCCTCGAAGAGACCATCCGGAAATACAAGGGCAACTACATCCTCGCGGTCGAGGGCAACCCGCCGCTGAACGAGGACGGGATGTTCTGCATCGTCGGAGGAAAACCCTTCGTCGAGCAGCTCCGCCATGCCGCCAAGGACGCCAAGGCGATCATTTCCTGGGGGGCCTGCGCCTCCTACGGCTGCGTACAGGCGGCGAAGCCCAACCCCACCCAGGCGACGCCGGTGCACAAGGTCATCACCGACAAGCCGATCATCAAGGTCCCGGGCTGCCCGCCTATCGCCGAGGTGATGACCGGCGTGATCACCTACATGCTGACCTTCGACCGGCTGCCCGAGCTCGACCGCCAGGGGCGGCCGGCGATGTTCTACGGCCAGCGCATCCACGACAAATGCTACCGCCGGCCCCACTTCGACGCCGGCCAGTTCGTCGAGGCCTGGGACGACGAGAACGCGCGCAAGGGCTATTGCCTCTACAAGATGGGCTGCAAGGGCCCGACCACCTACAACGCCTGCTCGACCGTGCGCTGGAACGAGGGGCTGAGCTTCCCCATCCAGGCCGGCCACGGCTGCATCGGCTGCTCTGAGGACGGGTTCTGGGACCAGGGCTCGTTCTACGACCGAGTGACCGACCTGACCCAGTTCGGGGCGGAGTCCAACGCCGACCAGGTGGGGATGGCCGCCGCCGGCGTGGTCGGCGCGGGCGTCGCGGTCCACGCCGCCGTCTCGGCCCTCAAGGCCGCCCAGAAGAAAAGCCAGAGCCGGCCCAGCGCCGAGAGCCGGGCGCGAGAGGACGCATAAGCCATGAACATGACCCCGAACGGCTTCGACCTCGACGCCACCGGCAAGCGCATCGTCGTGGACCCCGTGACCCGCATCGAGGGCCACATGCGCTGCGAGGTGAACGTCGACGACCAGGGCGTGATCCGCAACGCCGTCTCCACCGGCACCATGTGGCGCGGGCTGGAGGTAATCCTCAAGGGCCGCGACCCCCGCGACGCCTGGGCCTTCACCGAGCGGATCTGCGGCGTGTGCACCGGCACGCACGCCCTGACCTCCGTGCGCGCGGTCGAGGATGCGCTGGGGATCGCGATCCCCGACAACGCCAACTCGATCCGCAACCTGATGCAGCTGGCGCTGGAGATCCACGACCATGTGGTCCACTTCTACCACCTGCACGCGCTGGACTGGGTGAACCCGGTCAACGCGCTGAAGGCGGACCCCAAGGCGACCTCCGAGCTGCAGCAGACGGTGGGGCCGAACCACCCGATGAGCTCTCCGGGATATTTCCGGGACGTGCAGAACCGGCTGAAGAAGTTCGTCGAATCCGGCCAGCTGGGCATCTTCGCCAACGGCTACTGGTCGAACCCCGCCTACCGGCTGCCGCCCGAGGCGGACCTGATGGCGACGACCCACTACCTAGAGGCGCTGGACCTGCAGAAGGAGATCGTGAAGATCCACACGATCTTCGGAGGCAAGAACCCGCACCCCAACTGGCTGGTGGGGGGCGTGCCCTGCCCGATCAACGTCCACTCCACGGGCGCGGTCGGGGCGATCAACATGACCCAGCTGAACCACGTCAGCTCGATCATCGACCAGACCTACGACTTCGTGCAGAACGTCTACATCCCGGACGTCGTCGCCATTGGGTCCTTCTACAAGACCTGGCTCTACGGCGGCGGGCTCTCCAGCCAGGCGGTGATGGCCTACGGGGACATCCCCGAGCACGCCAACGATTTTTCCGCTGGCCAGCTGCATCTGCCGCGTGGGGCGATCATCAACGGGAACCTGAACGAGGTCCACGAGGTCGACGTCCGCGACCCCGAGCAGGTGCAGGAGTTCGTCGACCACTCCTGGTACGAATACGCCGAGAAGGGCCGCGGCCTGCACCCCTGGGACGGCGAGACCTCGCCGAAGTTCGAGCTGGGCCCCAACGCCAAGGGCACCCGCACCTCGATCGAGGAGATCGACGAGGCGGCCAAGTACTCCTGGATCAAGGCGCCCCGCTGGCGGGGTCACGCGATGGAGGTGGGCCCGCTCGCCCGCTACGTCGTCGGCTACGCCCAGGGGCACGAGGACATCAAGAACCAGGTCGACGGGCTGCTCGGCGCGCTCGACCTGCCGCTGGAGGCGATCTTCTCCACGCTGGGCCGCACCGCGGCGCGCGCGCTGGAGTCCGAATACTGCGGCCGCCTCCAGAAGCACTTCCTCCAGAAGCTGATCGCGAACATCAAGAACGGCGACGAGAGCACCGCGAACGTCGCCAAGTGGGATCCCAAGACCTGGCCGAAGGAGGCCAAGGGCGTGGGCATGACCGAGGCGCCCCGCGGCGCGCTGGGCCACTGGATCAAGGTCAAGGACGGCCGGATCGAGAACTACCAGTGCGTGGTCCCGACCACCTGGAACGGCAGCCCCCGCGACACGCAGGGCAACATCGGCGCCTTCGAGGCCTCGCTGATGAACACCAAGATGGAGCGGCCCGAGGAGCCGGTCGAGATCCTGCGCACCCTGCACAGCTTCGACCCCTGCCTCGCGTGCTCGACCCACGTCATGAGCCCCGATGGTCAGGAGCTGACCACCGTGAAGGTTCGCTGAGGGAGGACGCCCGGATGAAACGCTTCAAGACCAAGACCGCGGCCTGGGGCGCGGCGCTCGCCGGGGCGGCGGCGGTGGGGACGGTCCCCGCGTCCGTCGCCGCCCATCCCGGCCACGGCGCCGCCTGGGACCATCTCCACGGACCCGAGACGCTGCTGTGGATCGGGCTGGTCGCCGCGCTGACCGTCTCGATCGCGCTGCTGGCGCGCGGGCGATGAGGGCGGGACCATGCGCGACGACCTCACCGCCCCGTCCCCTCACGGCCTGCACGACCTGAGCCCGCACGAGGCCGCCCAGGCCTCGGTCCAGACCAGCGTCTACGTCTACGAGGCGCCGGTGCGGATCTGGCACTGGATCAACGCCGCGGCGATCATGATCCTGTGCCTGACGGGCTATTTCATCGGCTCGCCCCCGCCCTCGATGCAGATCGGGGAGGCGGCGCACCAGTTCGTCATGGGCTACATCCGCTTCGCCCATTTCGCCGCCGGCCTGGTGCTGACGGTCGGCTTCCTCGGCCGGATCTACTGGGCGATCTTCGGCAACCATCACGCCCGCCAGCTGTTCTACGTGCCGATCTGGCGCGCCGACTGGTGGCGGGAGGTGGTCTTCGAGATCCGCTGGTACCTGTTCCTGGCCCGCGAGCCGAAGAAATACGTCGGCCACAACCCGCTGGCGCAGCTCGCGATGTTCTTCTTCATCACGCTGGGCGTCAGCTTCATGATCGTCACCGGCCTCGCCCTCTACTCCGAGGGGCTCGGCCACGGCTCGATCCTCTACGCGATGTTCGGCTGGGTGTTCGACCTCGCGGGGGGCAACTCCCACGTCGTCCACACCGTCCACCACCTGGGCATGTGGTGGATCGTGATCTTCATGATCGTCCACATCTACGTGGCGATCCGCGAGGACATCATGAGCCGTCAGTCCATCGTCTCGACGATGATCTCAGGCCACCGGACCTTCAAGGACGACCGCCCCGACTGACCGTTTCCCCCCGCGGGTCACGGGACGGCCGCGCGGGGCCCGGAGCGATCCGGGCCCCGCGTTCCCGTTTGCGCCCCCGGAGAATCGGCAGCGCCGCATCCAGATTCGCGGCTCGCCGGAAAGCCGCGCCGACGCGACTGGACAGTTTCTTTCCAGTTTCTCGGCTCACATGAAAATCGCCTTTTCATTCGGCGATGGATCCACTTCCCGCATTTCTCATATATTTCTGACGCTTAAGCGGATCTCCACCCAATCGCCCACATCTGGACCTTTCGCGATCCCGCCCCGCCCGAAACGGTATCCTCCCTTCCAGCAAGACCGGGGATCGTCAGCCCCGGCAGCCAAGGGGAGGACGACCGCATGGCGCCGCGAACGCTGGTTCTGGGCATCGGCAACGTGCTGTGGGCCGACGAGGGCTTCGGGGTCCGCTGCGTCGAGCGCCTGGCCGAGGGCTGGTCCTTCGGCCCGCAGGTCCAGCTCCTCGACGGCGGCACCCAGGGCCTCTACCTGCTCCACCACGTCCAGGACGCCGAGGCGCTGATCGTCTTCGACGCGGTCGACTACGGCCTCCCCCCCGGAACCCTGAAGATCGTCGAGGGCGACGACGTGCCCGCCTTCATGGGCGCCAAGAAGATGTCGCTCCACCAGACCGGATTCCAGGAGGTGCTGGCCGCCGCCCAGTTCACCGGCCGCTACCCCGACACGGTCCTCCTCATCGGCTGCCAGCCCGAGGAGCTGGAGGACTACGGCGGCGGCCTGCGCGCGGCCGTCGCGGCCCGGATCCCCCAGGCGCTGGACATCGCGCTCGACCGCCTGCGCGCGCTGGGCCACGACCCCCGCCCCGAGCCTGCGCCCGAGGCCGCGCAGGCCGACGCCCTCGCCGCCCCCGCCCTGCGCATGGACGCCTACGAGGGCGGCCGCCCCTCGGCCGAGGCCGCCTGCCGCACCGGCGACGACCGCTTCCTGCCCTCCACCCTGCCGCATCCCTCCGTCGGGGAGACCGCGTGATGTGCGTCGGCGTCCCCTTCCGCATCCTCTCGCGCGACGGCCTCGTCGCCCGCGCCGTCGACGCCGACGGGCGCGAGGAGACCATCGACCTCTCCCTCACCGGCCCGATCGAGCCGGGCGCGTGGTGCCTGACCTTCCTCGGCGCCGCGCGCGAGGCGATCTCGCCCGAGCAGGCCGCGCGCACCTCCGCCGCGCTCGCCGCCCTGCGCTCCGCCATGCTGGGCGGGGGCCTCGGCGACGCCTTCGAAGATCTCGAGGCCTCCGGCCCCGCCCTTCCCCCCCATCTCGCCGCCGCGCTCGCCGCCGGCCGCGACGTCGCCTGAGGAGGCCCCGCCATGACCTTCCAAGCCCCCGTGGCGCCCGCCGGGATCGCGCATCCGCTGGTCGCGCGCCTGATCTCCGACCACGGCATGCCGCTGGTCGAGGACGCCGCCGCGCTCGCCGACTGGGCCGCGCGCCCGGGCCTGCACTGCCTGTTCCTGCCCGGCGCCGACCGCCCGAACCCCGAGACGCCCGACGTCGCCGTGATCCTCCCCGAGCTCGCCCAGGCCTTCCAGGGCGCCTTCGACTGCGCCGTGGCCGGCGCGGACGCCGAGGCCGCCGCCAAGCTCGCGGCCGAGGTCCACAAGACCCCCAACCTCGTCTTCTGGCGCGACGGGCAGGTGCAGGGCTGCCTGCCCCGCGTGCGCGACTGGTCGGACTACATGACCGCGATCCCCCGCATCCTCGCCGCCGGCGCGGCGCTCTGAACCTGGCGGAGGCCTCCCCATGTCCAGCTCCATCTTCACCCTGCCCCCGACGGGCTTCGGCCCCGGCTCGCAGCCGCTCCAGGCCGACGACGAGCTCCAGTACACCGCCATGCCGCAGGGCATGCGCACCTATTCCCAGCACACGCCCGAGGTCGACGACCTCGCCCGCGTGCCCCGGGGCGCAGCCCTGATGCGCGCCGTCGCCGCCGCCTGCGCCCGCGCGGCCGAAGGCGGCGAGGGCCAGAGCTTCGACCTCGCCGACCTCCCCCCCGCCGACCGCGCCTTCGTCGCCGACGTGCTGGGGGAGGGCGAGGTCTCGATCCGCATCCGCGGCGTGCCCGCGGTGGCGGTGCAGGAAAGCGTCTTCGCCGGCGTCTGGGCGCTGAAGGGCGTGGGCGTGGACCGGATCGAGGTCGCCCCGATCCCCGCCCTCGCGCTCTCGCGCGCCGCCGATCCGGTGCGCCCCGCGCTGGGGCTGAAGGCGCCGATGCCGGGCGATCTCGCCAACGCCCTCTCGATCCTGACCGAGCTGCAGGACCTCTCCGCCCGCCCCCGCGCCGCGGACGACGCGCCGGAGGTGGTGAACCTCACCCTCCTGCCCCACACCGAGGGCGATCTCGACTTCCTCGCCGCCGCCGTCGGCGAGGGGTCGACCACGATCCTCTCGCGCGGCTACGGCGCCTGCCGGATCGAGGCGACGGCCCTGCCGCGCCTGTGGCGGGTGCGCTTCTTCAACGCCATGGACGTCCTGATCCTGGATACGTTCGAGGCGACGACCGTCCCCGAGGCCGCCCTCGCCGCCCCGGAGGACCTGGCGGACTCGGCCGAGCGCATCCTCGACGTGCTGGAGACCCTGCGATGACCGGCTTCGAAGGCTCCTACCTCGGCGCGGCGGACAAGATCTCCGCCCGCGCGATCATGGAATGCAAGGTCTGCTGGACCCCCTACGACCCCGAGGAAGGCGACGAGACCCGCCTGATCGACGCCGGCACCGCCTTCCTCGATCTGCCTGAGGACTGGGTCTGCCCCAACTGCTCCGCCCCCAAGGCGCAGTTCCTGGTGCAGTCCGACCCCGGCTCCGAGGCCGCCGCCGCCCAGGCCTGGATCGAGGCGCGCACCGCGGACCTCGAGGCCGACTTCCGCGAGATCTGGCACTCCCGCATGCGCGACGTGCCGCTGGTCAACGCCGCCCTGCACATCGAGGCGGTGGGCTTCGCCCTGCACGACGGCCGCCCGCTGGGCGTGCTGATCTCGCCCTGGTTCATGAACCTCGTCGAGCTTCCGGGCCCGGACGAGGACTGGTCCGCCTTCAGGGCCGGCGAGAAGGAGGACCGCGCCTTCGCCTCGGGCGACTACGAGTTCACCCGCAACGCCCGCCCCCTGACCGGCCCCTACCGGGCCTGCTCGCTGTTCTCGCCGATGGGGGATTTCTCCTCCCAGCAGCAGGCGCGCGAGGTGGCGCGCGCGGTGCTGCTGGCGATCCACGACCCCGCCAACGCCGCCGAGACGGACCGCGCCGCCGACATCCGCGCCGCTCGCGAGGTGGAGGTGCAGGAGACCGCCCTCGCCGAAGCCCGCGCCGAGGCGGAGGCCGAGGCGGCCGCGGCCCGCGCCGCCGACCTCGCCGCCCCCTCGCGCCGCGGCCTGATCACCGGCGGCATGGGCTGACCGCGATGCCCGTCGCCGCCCCTCCCCGGCTCCGCGCCCGGCCCACTCCGCAGTTGGCGGTCGAGCCCCTGCTGCTCGGCCGCGCGCCGGAGGAGGCGGCGCGCCTGCTCGCCGACGTGCTGGCGCTGTGCGGGGGGGCGCAGGCGCAGGCCGCGCGCCGCGCCTTCGGCCTGCCCGAGGACGCGGCGTCCGAGGCGGCGCGCCGGGCCGAGATCCGGCGCGACCACGCCGCCCGCCTGCTGGTCCTGTGGCCGGCGAAGCTGGGCCTCGCGCCCGCGCCCCTGCCCGCCGACCGGATCGAGGGCGGCCCCCTGATCCGCCGCGCGCTCTTCGGCGACGTCCCCTGCCCGGCGACCGGCGAGGCGATGCTGGCTTTCCTGCGCTCCCCCCGCGGCGTCGCCCCGGTGCTCGCCGCCCTCGCCGCCCGCTTCGCCCCCGGCGAGGCGGCGGTCCGGCTGCCGCTGGTCGACGCCGTCACGGCCTTCGACCCCGCCGCGGCGGTCGAGAACTCCGTCGCCGCCCGGCGCGCCGCCGACCCGGCCCTGCGCGCGGTCGAGGACCTGCACGGCCGCGGCCCGCTGTGGCGCGCCATCGGGCGGCTGGTCGACCTCGCGGCCGAGCTCGACGCCCCCCTCCGCCCCGCCGCGCGCCCCCTCCCCCCCGCCGCCCGGAGCGGCGAGGCGCTGGTCGAGGCCGCCCGGGGCCTGTATGCCGTAAGGGCGCGCGTCGAGGGCGGGCGCGTGAGCGCCTTCGCCCGCGTGACGCCCACCGACCACCTCCTCGCCCCCGGCGGCGTGCTGGAGCGCAGCCTCGCCACCCTCGGCCCGGACGCCGAGGCCCGGGCGGACCTGCTGCTCGCCATCCTCGACCCCTGCGCCCCCGTCGTGCTGGAGACGGACGGGACGCCGGCGCCGAGCGGACCGGAGGCGCCCTGATGCACGAAATGTCGCTCTGCGAAGGCATCCGCGAGGTGGTGGTCGACCAGGCCGCCCGCCACTCGGTCGAGCGCATCTCCCGCATCCGGCTGGAGATCGGCCGCTTCTCGGGCGTCGAGAAGCCGGCCCTGGAATTCGCCTTCGACGTGGTCATGCGCGGCACGCCCGCCGAGGGCGCGGCGCTGGAATTCATCGACATTCCCGGCCGCGGCTGGTGCTACGACTGCCTGAAGGACGTGACGATCGAGGATCGGCTCGCCCCCTGCCCCGACTGCGGGGGGACGAAGGTCATCGCCACCGGCGGGGACGAGCTGAGGATCAAGGACATGGAGGCGCTGTGATGTGCACCGTCTGCGGATGCGGCGACGCGAAGCTGGAAGGCCATTCCCATTCCCATGACCACGGGCATGGGCACGACCACGGCCACCACCACCATCACGGGCATGACCACGTCCACGGCCCCGACTGCGGCTGCGGGACCGAGGTCCACGTGCACCGCCCCGACCCTCAGGGCGCCCGCGCCGGCGGCGACCTGCACTTCGGCCACGGCCCCGCGGGCGTCGAGGTCCCCGGCATGTCCCAGGCCCGCCTGATCGAGATCGAGACCGACGTGCTGGCCAAGAACGACGGCTACGCCGCCGTCAACCGCCGCCTGCTGGGCGCGCTGGGGGTGCTGGCGCTGAACCTCGTCTCCTCGCCCGGCTCGGGCAAGACCACGCTGCTGGTGAAGACCATCGAGGCCCTCTCCGCCCGCCCCGCCCCCCGCGACGTGGCGGTGATCGAGGGCGACCAGCAGACCTCGAACGACGCCGACCGCATCCGCGCCACCGGCGCCCCGGCGGTGCAGGTCAACACCGGCAAGGGCTGCCATCTCGACGCCCACATGGTCCAGCACGCGCTGGAGCATCTGCCCCTGCCCGCCGGCGCGATCCTGTTCATCGAGAACGTCGGCAACCTCGTCTGCCCCGCCGGCTTCGACCTGGGCGAGGCCGCCAAGGTCGCGATCCTCTCGGTCACAGAGGGGGAGGACAAGCCGCTGAAATACCCCGACATGTTCGCCGCCGCCCGGATCGCGGTCCTCAACAAGACCGACCTCGCCCCCCACTGCGACGTGGACCTCGACCTCTACGAAGCCAACCTGCGCCGCGTGAACCCGGCGATCGAGGTCATCCGCCTCTCGGCCCGCACCGGCGAGGGCATGGAGCACTGGCTCGCCTGGCTCGACGCCGAGGCCGAGCGCGCCGCCCAGCGCGACCGCGCCGCGGAATAGACCGATGAGCCCCGCGCCCCTGCCCACCCTGCTGCTGGTCGACGACGAGCCGCACTCGCTCGCCGCCATGCGCATGGCGCTGGAGGACGAGTTCGACTGTCTCGAGGCCGCCGACGCCGAACAGGCCATGGCCTGCATGCAGGACAACTACGTCCAGGCGATCTTCTGCGACCAGCGGATGCCGGGGCGCACGGGCGCGGAGTTCCTGGCCGAATGCCGCGAGCGCTGGCCCGAGACGGTGCGCATCGTCATCACCGGCTACACCGAGACCAACGACATGATCTCGGCGATCAACGAGGCGGGGATCTACCAGTTCATCCCCAAGCCCTGGCACCCCGACCAGCTGCTGATGGCGGCCCGCAACGCCGTCCACCTGTTTCGCCTGTCCCGCGATCACGAGCGCATGTCGCTGGAGATGCGTTACCTGAGCTCCGCCGCGGACTCGAAACTGGAGAAGCGCCGCAAGGCCCTGCGCGAGGGGCTGGGGTTCGAGCAGATCCTGCGCGCCCCCAACTCCCCCCTCAACGCCGTCATCGGCGCCGCCCGCCGCCACGCCAGCTTCGACATCCCCGTCCTGCTGACCGGAGAGCCCGGCGTGGGCAAGGCCGAGATCGCGCGGGCCATGCACTACGCCTCGCTGCGCTCCGACCGCCCGTTCTTCGCGCTCAACTGCGCCGGGATGAGCGACGAGATGCTGGAGGCCGAGCTGTTCGGCATCCGCCGCGGCGCCGCGCCGGGCGTGCAGTCCACCCGCATCGGCCTGTTCCAGAAGGCCGACCGCGGGACCCTGTTCCTCAACGGCGTCGACAGCCTGAGCCCTCGCCTCCAGGTCGCCCTCCTGCGCGTCGCCGCCGAGGGCGCCTTCGCCCAGGTCGGCGCGCTGGAGACCCAGACCACCCGCCTGCGCCTGATCTGCGGGGCCCACCGGGACCTGAAGGCGATGGTGGCCGAGGGCGCCTTCCGCTCCGACCTCTACTTCGCCCTCGCGGTGGCCGAGATCGCGATCCCGCCGCTCCGCGCCCGTCCCGGCGACGTCTCGGTGCTGGCGCAGAGCCTGCTCGCCGACCTCTCCGCCCGCCACGGCAAGCCGGTGCGCGGCCTGTCGGACGCCGCGCTGGAGTTCCTCGAGGGCTACGACTGGCCCGGCAACCTGCGCGAACTGGAGAACGAGATCACCCGGATGCTGGTGGCCGCCCAGGGCCCCGTCCTCGGCCCCGAGCTGATCTCCCGCCCCATCCTGCAGGCCGAGCCCGGCCAGGACCCCGACGACCGCCGCGCCTCCGACGTGATGACCGCCGAGGGCGCCCTGAAGGATCGGATCGAGCTGATGGAGATGCGCATCCTGCGCGAGACGCTGACGCGCCTGCGCTGGAACAAGAGCCGGGCGGCGGCCGAGCTGGGCCTCTCCCGCGTCGGCCTGCGCGCCAAGCTCGACCGCTACGGGCTGGCGCCGCCATCCCGCATCGACGCCGAAGAGGAGGACTGAGGCATGTGTCTGGGCATTCCCGGCAAGATCGTCGCGATCACCGACGAGGCCCGCCAGATGGCGATGGCCGACGTCTCCGGCGTCCGGCGAGAGGTCTCGGTGGCCTGCGTCGCCGACGGCCCCCTCGACGCACTCATCGGCGAATGGGTCCTGATCCACGTCGGCTTCGCCATGGCGCGCATCGACGAGGACGAGGCCGCCCGCACCCTCGACGCCCTGCGCGAGCTGGGCGAGGCGCAGGAAGCCCTCGACGCCATGGCCGAAGGCGCCAAGTCCCTGGAGGGCACGTCGTGAGATACGTCGAGGAATTCCGCGACCCCAAGGCCGCCCGCGCCCTGATCGCCCGCATCGCCGAGGTCACCGACCAGATCGGCGCCACCAGGGACGAGCCCGTCCGCATCATGGAGATCTGCGGCGGCCACACCCACGCGATCTTCCGCTACGGGCTCGACAAGCTGGTGCATGAGGGGATCGAGTTCATCCACGGCCCCGGCTGCCCCGTCTGCGTCCTGCCCATGGCCCGCGTCGACGAATGCGTCGAGATCGCCGAGAAGCCCGGCGTCATCTTCACCACCTTCGGCGACGCCATGCGGGTGCCGGGGACCAAGGGCTCCCTCATGCAGGCCAAGGCCCGCGGGGCCGACGTGCGCATGGTCTACTCGCCGCTGGACGCCCTCGAACTCGCCCGCCGCAACCCCGACCGCGAGGTGGTGTTCTTCGGCCTCGGCTTCGAGACGACCACCCCCTCCACCGCCCTGACCCTCCTGCAGGCGGCGCGCGAGCAGATCCCCAATTTCTCGATCTTCTGCAACCACATCACCGTCCCGCCGCCGCTGAAGGCGCTGCTGGACGACCCGTTCATGATGCTCGACGGCTTCGTGGGCCCGGGCCACGTCTCGATGGTCATCGGAACCCACCCCTACGACTTCATCGCCGCCGACTACGGCAAGCCCATCGTGGTGGCGGGCTTCGAGCCGCTCGACCTCCTGCAATCCGTCCTCATGGTCCTCGAGCAGATCCGCGACGGCCGCGCAGAGGTCGAGAACCAGTACGCCCGCGTGGTCCCCGAGCACGGCAACCCGGTGTCGCTGGCGGCCATCGAGCAGGTCTACGAACCCCGTCCCAGCTTCGAATGGCGGGGCCTGGGCGAGATCGACGCCTCCGGCCTGCGCATCCGCCCGGCCTTCGCGGCCTGGGATGCGGAGGAGAAGTTCAACGTCGGCTACGCCGCCGGCCCCCGCCATGTCGAGGAACCCGAGGGCTGCGCCTGCGGCCAGGTGATGACCGGCCGCATCAAGCCCACCGCCTGCCCCCGCTTCGGGAACGGCTGCTCGCCCGAGACCCCGCTCGGCGCCCTGATGGTCAGCTCCGAGGGCGCCTGCGCGGCCTACTGGCAATACGGCGGCGCCCGCGTCGCCGCGGAATGAGGGACAGGCCATGAAGGACGCCATGGAACAGATCCCCGCCCCCCGACGCCCCGCCCGCACCCTGAGGGACGAGCGCGTGACGCTGGCCCACGGCGGCGGCGGCCGCGCCATGCGCGACCTCGTCGAGGGCGTCTTCACCGCCGCCTTCGAGCCTCCGGGGATGGAGGACCAGGCCCGCCTGACCTCCACGGCCCTGGCCGAGCCCGGCGCCCGCCTCGCCTTCACCACGGATTCTTTCGTGGTGACCCCGGTGGAATTCCCCGGCGGCGACATCGGCAAGCTGGCGGTCTGCGGGACGGTCAACGACCTCGCCGTCGGCGGCGCGCGCCCGCTGTGGCTGTCGGCCGCCTTCATCATCGAGGAGGGCTGCGAGGTCGCCCTCCTCCAGCGCATCGCCGCCACCATGCGGGCCGAGGCCGACCGCGCCGGCGTGCGCATCGTCACCGGCGACACCAAGGTCGTGCAGCGCGGCGCCGCCGACCGGGTCTACGTCACCACCTCCGGCGTCGGCGTGATCCCGCCCGGCCGGGAGCTGGCGGCCGAGCGCGTCCGCCCCGGCGACGTCGCCCTCGTCAACGGCGTGCTGGGCGACCACGGCGCCGCGATCCTCGCCGCCCGCGGGGACCTGGCGCTGTCCACCGACCTGCAATCCGACTGCGCCTCGCTGAACCGCCTGATGGAGGCCGCCCTCGCCGCCGCCCCCAACCTGCGCTGCGCCCGCGACGCGACCCGCGGCGGCATCGCCTCGGCCCTGAACGAGATCGCCGAGGCCTCGGCCTGCGAGATCGAGCTCTCCGAGACCGCCCTGCCGCTGCGCGCGGAAGTGAAGGGCATGTGCGAGATCCTCGGCCTCGACCCCCTCTACCTCGCCAACGAGGGCACCCTGGTCTGCTTCGTCCCCGAGGACGAGGCCGACGCCGCCCTCGCCGCCATGCGCCTGCTGCCCGAGGGCGAAGGCGCCTGCATCGTCGGCCGCGCGCAGGAGGGCGAGCCCGGCCGCGTGACCATGCGCACCGCCTTCGGCGGCCGCCGCATCGTCGACATGCTGGTCGGCGAGCAGCTGCCCCGCATCTGCTGAGGCGCCACGCCCCCTCGGGGGGCGAGGCCTCGCCCGCCCGCCCCCGCCGGTTCTACGCCCGACGCGCTCCTCTCTCCGCCTGCCCCAACCGGCGCCCCCGGGCTCGACCCGGGGCCTCCTGCGGGCCGCGGGCCGCGCCGCCGACGACGGGCATCTCGCACGCCGCCCTGCGGCCCGATCCGTCCGACGCAACGTCGCCTCACGGCCGCGGCGTCGCCCTTCGGTCCAATGGACGCCGCCCGCGCCTCCCCCGCCTGCGACCTACGTCGAATACGAAGCCTCCGGGCGCGGGCGTAACCTCGGGGCCATGCGCGCCCCTCGCCCCCCATCCGGCCGTCCCGCGGCACGGCGGCTTCGCCTCGCCGGCCTGCTCTGCGCAGGTCTCGCGGCCCTCGCCGGCGCCCCCGCCGCGGCGGATCCCCTGCCCCGCAACGAGCTCGCCGAGCTGGTCCTGCCCCCCTACTCCCTCGGCGAGCAGGTGGACCCCCGCGGCATCTGGACGATCCTCAACTCCGGCGGCGCCCCCGCGGGTCACGTCTTCCAGACCGAGCCGCTCGCCCCCCTCCCCGGCTTCTCCGGCGCGCCCATCGACGCGCTGGTGACGCTCGACGACCAGGGCCGCTTCATCGACGTCCGCCTGCTGTCGCATAACGAGCCGATCTTCGTCTCCGGCCTCGGCCAGGCCCCGTTCCACGCCTTCTTCGAGCAGTACCGGGGCGAGTCGATCTCCTCGACCCTCGTGGTCGGCACGCCCTACGGCGCTCCGGACGCGGCCTCCTCGCTCGTCTACCTGGACGGGGTGACCAAGGCGACGGCCTCGATCCGCATCGCGCACGAGAGCGTGCTGGCCGCCGCCCACGCGGTGGCCCGCGAACACCTGCAGGGCGTCGCCCGCCCCCCCGCGGCCGTCCCCGACCCCGACCACGACGAGCCCCTGACCTGGGCGCAGATGATCGAGGGCGGCGTCGTCTCCCGCCACATCGTGACCAACGCCGAGGTGCAGGCCCTCTTCGCCGGCTCGCTGTGGGAGGACGACGACCCCGGCGTCGACCCCGAGGCGCCCTACCTGGACCTGTGGATCGCCGACCTCGGCCCGAAGTCCATCGCCCGCGCGGCGCTGGCCCCCGACACTCTGCGCGAGCTCGACGCCTTCCGCGAGATCTCGCCCCACGACGAGCCGATCCTGCTGATCGAGGCGGGCCGCCACGGCCTCGTCTCCGAGGACTTCGTGCGCAACACCTCGCCCGACCTGATCTCGGCCGCGCAGGACGACCTGCCGGTGTCCCTGCGCGACGCCGACCTCCACGTGGAGCTGGCCGAGGGCGCGCCCGAGGGCCGCGCCATGATCCTGCGCACCGACCGGCGCCTCGGCTTCGACCCCTCCCGCCCCTGGACCCTCGACCTGCTGGCGGTGCGCGAGCATGGCTCCTTCCAGCCCCAGGTCGGAACCCGCACGCTGAGCGTCCAGCACGCGACGCCCGAGCGGTTCTTCAAGCGCCCCACAACGCCGAAACCCCTCTCCCCCTTCGCCGAGGCCCTGCGCGGCCGCGCCGTGGACTTAGGCGTCCTGGCCGTGGGCCTCGCGGGGCTCGGCGCGGCCCTCGGCCCCGGGATGCGCCGCCTCGCCGGCGCCCCGGTCTACACGCCGATCCGGCTGGCGGTGCTGGCCGCGGTGATCGGCTTCGTCGGCTGGTGGGGGCAGGGCCAGCTCTCGATCGTCACGGTCCTGGGCGTGATCCGCACCGCCTGGGACGGGGGCGCCTTCGACTTCCTGCTCTACGATCCGTTTTCGCTGCTCATCTGGGCGGCGACCATCGCGGGCTTCGTCGCCTTCGGCCGGGGCCTGTTCTGCGGCTGGCTCTGCCCCTTCGGCGCGATGCAGGAATTCGCTCACCATCTTGGCCGCCTGCTGCGCCTGCCCACCGTCGAGCCCTCGCCCCGCTGGGACCGCCGCCTGAAGGCCGTGAAATACGTCCTCCTCGCCGGCCTGATCGCCGCCGTCTTCCTCGACCCCGCCCGCGTCGAGACCTACGCCGAGATCGAGCCCTTCAAGACCGCCGTCACCACCGGCTTCCAGCGCGAGTGGATCTTCGTCGCCTACGCCGCCCTGTGGCTGGCGCTGGGCACGGTCCTGTTCAAGGGCTTCTGCCGCTACGTCTGCCCGCTGGGCGCGGTCATGGCCATCGGCGGGCTGCTCCGGGCGCGGGACTGGATCCCCCGCCGCGCCGCCTGCGGCTCCCCCTGCCAGCTCTGCCGGGTGCGCTGCCCCTACGGGGCGATCGAGAAGACCGGCGAGATCGCCTATTCCGAGTGCTTCCAGTGCCTCGACTGCGTGACCCTCCACGACGACCCGCGCCAGTGCGTGCCGCTGGTGCTGGCCGCGAAGGGCCGCGCCGGGCCGCTCCCGCCCCGCCTGCGCCCGGCGCCCCGGCCGGAGCCCGCGGCATGAGGCGCCGGCGCTTCCTCGCGCTGGCCGCGGCCGCCGCCGGCGCCTCCGCCGTCGGCCTCCACGGCGCCCTGCGCCCCGAGGTCTCCGCCTGGCGCGGCCGGGCGCTGGGGGCCGACGCCGAGATCCGCCTGCGCGGTCCCGCCCGCCTGGCCGAGCCGGCGCTCGCCGCCGCCCGCGCCGAGATTGCGCGGGCCGAGGCCCTGTTCAGCCTCCACCGCCCCGACAGCGCCCTCTCCCGCCTCAACCGCGACGGCGTCCTGCGCGCCCCGCCCGCCGCGTTCCTCGCCGTCCTCGACCTCGCCGGAGAGGTCCATGCCGCGACCGGCGGCCTCTTCGACCCCTCCGTCCAGACCCTGTGGGCGCTGGAGGCGCGGGGCGAGGCCGCGGGCCCGGCGCTGGCGCGCGCGCTCGCGGCGGTCGGCTGGGGACGGGTGCGGGCGGAGGCGGCGGCGGTGCGCCTCGCCCCCGGCATGGCGCTGACGCTCAACGGCATCGCCCAGGGCTGGGCCGCGGACCGGGTCGCCGAGGCGCTCGCGGCCCACGGCTTCCCCGACGCGCTGGTCGACGCGGGGGAGCTGCGCGCCGGCCGCGGCGCCTGGCGGGTGGGGGTGGCCGCGCCCGACGGCGCCCTGCTGGAGACGCGCAGCCTGACGCGCTCGGCGCTCGCCACCTCCTCCCCCGGCGCCCTGCGCTTCGCCGACGGGCGGGCGCATATCCTGCACCCCGCGGTGCCTGAGCTCGCGCCGCTGTGGGCCACCGTCTCGGTCGAGGCGGAGACGGCGGCGCTGGCCGACGCCGTCTCCACCGCGCTGGTCTTCCTGACCGAGGCCGAGGCCCGCCGCCTGCCCGCCCGCCTCCCCGGCCTGCGCCGCCTGCTTCTGGCCACGGCGGAGGGGGAGGTGCGGACCGTCGAGGCCTGAGCCCGCCGCAGGCCGGGCGCCGCGTCGGCCCGCGCGCCCGTGGCCGCCCGCCCGCCCGCGGCGCGCAGGACCCGGCGCGCCCGGGGGCAGGGGCCCGGCCCGACGCGCTCGCCCGTTGACGCCGGCGCCCCGCCCGTGTCCGAATGCCCCATGACCGCGCCCGACCCGCCCCGCGGCTTCCCGGAAGCCGAGCACCGCGCCCGCCTCGCGCTCCTGCAGGCCGCCATGGCCGCCCGCGGCCTCGCCGCCCTGCTGCTGACCACCGAGGCGGAGATCCGCTGGGTCACCGGCTTCCTCACCCGCTTCTGGGAAAGCCCCACCCGGCCGTGGTTCCTCGTCGTGCCCGCGCAGGGCGATCCCGTGGCGGTGATCCCCTCCATCGGGGCCGAACTGATGGGCCGGACCTGGATCCGCGACATCCGCTGCTGGTCCTCGCCCGACTATGCCGACGACGGCGTCTCGCTGCTGGCCGCGACCCTGGCCGAGCGTTCGCCCCCCGACGCCGAGATCGGCCTGCCGATGGGGCGCGAGACGCGCCTGCGCATGCCGCTCGCCGACTGGCTGGCCCTGTCGGAGCGCATCGGCCGCCGACGGTTCCGCGACGACGGCGGCCTGATGCGCGACCTGCGCCTGGTGAAGTCCGAGGCCGAGATCGAGAAGATCGCCGCCGCCTGCGCCGTGGCTGGCCGCGCCTTCGCCCGCACGCCCGAGATCCTGCGCCCCGGCCTGCCGCTGTCGGAGCTGTTCCGCCGCTTCCAGATCCTGTGCCTCGAGGAAGGCGCCGACCAGGTGCCCTACCTCGCCGGCGGCGCGGCGCCCGGCGGCTACGGCGACGTGATCTCGCCCGCCTCCGACCGCCCCCTCGCCCGGGGCGACGTGGTGATGCTCGACACCGGCCTCTCGCGCGACGGCTATTTCGCGGACTTCGACCGCAACTGGTCGCTGGGCCCGCCCGCGCCGGAGGTGGCCGACGCCCACGCCCGGCTGGTCGAGGCCACCGACGTGGCCGCCGGCCTCGCCCGCCCCGGCGCCACCCCCGCCGACCTCGCGCAGGCGATGCGCGCGGTGCTGGGCGGCGGGGAGATCGACGTCGGCCGCCTCGGCCACGGGCTGGGGATGGAGCTGACCGAGCCCCCCTCCCTGATCGCCGCCGACCTCACGCCCCTGCGCCCCGGCATGGTGCTGACGCTGGAGCCCTCGATCCCGCTCGGCCCCGGGCGGCTGCTGGTGCACGAGGAGGTGATCGTGGTGCGCGAGGACGGGCCGCAGTTCCTCTCGCCGCGCATCGGCCCCGGGATCCCGGTGGTCTGACCCCGCCCGGAGGCGCGCCTCAGACCCAGCCCAGGTGCTCGGCCAGGATCGAGGCGCCCAGCCCGATCAGCGCCAGCCCCCCGCCCACGCCCACGATCCGCCCCAGCCGCCGGCCCAGGAAGCGGCCGGCCAGCACGCCCGTGGTGCTCATCGCCATGGTGGCGAGCCCGATGGCCGCGGCCACCACCAGGATGTTCACCTCCAGGAAGGCCAGCGAGACCCCCACCGCCATCGCGTCGATCGAGGAGCCGACGGCCGCCGCCACCGTGCTCCACAGCCCGCCGCGCCCGGCCTCGGGCGTCTCCCGCGGGGCGGAGATCGCGACGAGGATCATGTGCGCCCCCACCGCGCCCAGAAGCGCGAAGGCGACCCAGTGGTCGACCGCGGCGACGTAATGGCTGGCGGCGACGCCCAGCGCCCAGCCCAGCAGGGGGGTCAGCGCCTCGACCGCGCCGAAGATCGCGCCGGTGCGCAGGGCCCGGCGGAAGCCGACCCGCCGCTCGACCGCGCCCTTGCCCAGCGCCGCGATGAAGGCGTCGACCGAGAGGGTCAGCGCCAGGACGCCGATGGCCGTGGGGGTCATGCGCGCGCTCCTGCGGGCGGTCGGGGGGCCGGCGCGCCGGGCGGCCCGCCCGCCGGGTCGCCGCGCCATCGACCCGCGCGGAACCGCGGGGCCCGAAGCCCCCCGCCCCGCGCGGGACGCGCCGGATAGGGTCGTCGCCGGAGAAAGTAAAGCGGAATCATGCGCTTGAAGTTGAGACGCATTTGCAGCCGCCCGCCGCCGCGGCCGCATCCCCCCGCCCCGGAACGAAAAAACGGGACGGTTCCGAAGAACCGCCCCGAGACAGGACCCCGGCTGGGGGAGGAGGATCAGCCGCAGGCCGCGACCGCGCGCCGGGTCAGGACCCCTACCAGGTGCGCGCGATACCGGGGAGCGCCATGGAGATCCCCGATCATGCCCTCGGCGGGGGGGCTCATCCCCTCCACCGCCGAGGGGGAGAAGCTCGCCGACAGGGCCTGCTCGGCCTCCGTCCAGCGGAACACGCCCCCTTCCGAGGCGCCGGTCACCGCCACCCGCACGCCGGAGGCGAAGCGGGCGACGAACACCCCCACCAGCGCGAAGCGGGAGGCCGGCTGCTCGAACTTCTGGTAGTTCGCCGCCATCGGCACGGGCAGGTCGACGCCCACCAGCAGCTCCCGCTCCTCCAGCGCCGTCTCGAACATGCCCAGGAAGAAGTCGTCCGCCGGGATCGCCCGCCCGGCCGAGGTGCGCAAGCTCGCCCCCAGCCCCAGCGCCGCCGAGGGGTAGCAGGCGGCGGGGTCGTTGTTCGCGAGGCTGCCGCCGATGGTGCCGCGGTTGCGCACCGCCGGGTCGCCGATCTTGCCGGCCAGCGCCGCCACCGCGGGGATCGCGGCCCGCACCACGTCCGAGGCCGCCACGTCCGCATGGCGCGTCGCCGCCCCGATCCGCAGCACGTCGCCGTCGCGCGAAATGCCCTTCAGCTCGGCGATCCCCGTCAGGTCCACCAGCGTGCCCGGCATCCCCAGCCGCGCCTTCAGCGTCGGGATCAGCGTCTGGCCGCCGGACAACGGCTGCGCCTCGTCCGCCTGCATCGCCAGCAGGGCCTCTTCGAGGGTCGTCGGCCGGGCGAGTTCGAAATCGTACATCTCATGTCCTCCCTTGACGTTCCCCTCCCGCCGGGGCGGGAGGGGACAGGGTTCACTCGGCCGCGGCCGCGGGCCGGGCGGCGTCGATCGCCTCCCAGACCTTCGAGGGCGTCAGCGGCATGTCGAGATGGGCGATGCCGTAGCCCGACAGCGCGTCCAGCACCGCGTTGACCAGCGCCGGCGGGCTGCCGATGGCCCCCGCCTCGCCGCAGCCCTTCACCCCCAGCGGGTTGTGCGTGCAGGGCGTGCAGGCGGAGTTGTCCACGGTGAAGCTCGGCAGGTCGCGGGCCAGCGGCATCGCGTAGTCCATGTAGGAGGCGGTCAGCAGCTGCCCGCTCTCGTCGTAGACGCAGCCCTCCATCAGCGCCTGGCCGATCCCCTGGGCGAGGCCGCCATGCACCTGGCCTTCCACGATCATCGGGTTGACCACATTGCCGAAGTCGTCGGCGGCGGCGAAGGACATCACCTGCACCTTGCCGGTGTCGGGATCGACCTCGACCTCGCAGACGTAGGCGCCCGAGGGGTAGGTGAAGTTGGCCGGATCGTAGAAGGAGGTCTCCTCCAGTCCCGGCTCGACCGAGTCGATGGGATAGTTGTGGGGCACGTAGGCCGCCAGCGTCACGTCCGCCCAGCTCACCGACCGGTCGGTGCCCGCGACCGTGAACTGACCGTTCTCGAAGGTCACGTCGGTCTCGGACGCCTCGAGCAGGTGCGCCGCGATCTTCTTGGCCTTGGCCACGATCTTGTCGACCGACTTCACGATGGCCGAGCCGCCGACCGCCAGGCTGCGCGACCCGTAGGTCCCCATCCCGAACGGCACCTTCGAGGTGTCGCCATGGACGATGTCGACGTTCGCCTCGGGGATTCCCAGCATGTCCGCCACCACCTGGGCGAAGGTCGTCTCATGCCCCTGCCCGTGGGAATGCGAGCCGGTGAAGACCGAGACCGACCCCGTCGGGTTCACCCGCACCGTCGCGGCCTCGTAGAGCCCCGCCCGGGCGCCCAGCGCGCCCACGAGGGAGGAGGGTGCGATCCCGCAGGCCTCGATGTAATGCGCGAGCCCGAAGCCCCGCAGCTTGCCGCGCGCGGCGCTCTCGGCCTTCCGCGCCTCGAAGCCGGCGCGGTCGGCGACCTCCAGCACCTTGTCGAGCGTCGCGTTGTAGTCGCCCGAGTCGTACTGGACAGCCACCGGGGTCTGGTAGGGGAACTCGGTGATGAAGTTCTTCCGACGCAGCTCGGCGGGGTCCATGCCGATCTCGCGGGCGGCTTTATCGACCACGCGCTCGATCAGGTAGGTGGCCTCGGGGCGCCCGGCGCCGCGATAGGCGTCGACGGGGACGGTGTTGGTGAACACCGCGCGCACGTTGGTGAAGATCAGCGGGGTCTTGTAGTTGCCCGCCAGCAGCGTGCCGTGCAGCCAGGTCGGGATGCAGGGCGCGAAGGTCGAGAGGTAAGCGCCCATGTTCGCCAGCGTGGTCGAGCGCAGGGCGAGGAAATTGCCCTCCGCGTCCATCGCCAGCTCCACCTTGCAGACGTGGTCGCGGCCATGGGCGTCGGACATGAAGGCCTCGCCCCGGTCCGAGGTCCACTTCACCGGCCGCCCGACGACCTTGGCGGCGAAGGTGACGAAGGCTTCCTCCGCATAGTGGTAGATCTTCGAGCCGAAGCCCCCGCCCACGTCCGGCGCAACCACCCGCAGCTTGTGCTCGGGCAGGCCCAGGACGAAGGCGCCCATCAGCAGGCGGATCACATGCGGGTTCTGGGACGTGGTCCACAGCGTGTGCATGTCGTCGGCGTCGTCGTATTCGCCCAGCGCCGCGCGCGGCTCCATCGGGTTGGCGACCAGGCGGTTGTTGCGCAGCTCCAGCACCGTCACGTGGTGGGCGTTGCGGATCGCCTCGTCGACGGCGTCCTTGCTCTCGGCCGGGAAATCCCAGTCGTAGCAGAGGTTCCCCGGCGCCTCGTCATGCACCAGCGCCCCGCCGGCGACGGCGGCGCGCATGTCGATGGCGGCGGGGAGTTCCTCGAGCTCCACCTCCACCAGCTCCGCGGCGTCCTTGGCCTGGGCGCGGGTCTCGGCCACCACGGCCACGATCGGGTCGCCCACGTGGCGCACCTTGCCCTCGGCGAGGATCGGGTGCTTGGGCTCCTTCATCGGCTCGCCGTTCTTGTCGGTGATCAGCCAGCCGCAGGGGATGCCGCCGACGCCCTCGAAGTCCTTCGAGGTGAACACCTTGATCACCCCCGGCGCGGCCTCGGCCGCCGAGACGTCGATCGACAGGATCCGACCATGCGCCATGTCCGAGCGCAGGAAGTGCACGTAGGCCTGGCCGGGCCGGTTCATGTCGTCCACGTACCGGCCCTTGCCGGTCAGGAACCGCTTGTCCTCGCGCCGCTTCGAGCTGGCGCCGATCCCGAAGTCCTTGGGCATGATCTCCCCTCCCCTCACTCGGCGGCGACGGGCTGCGCGCGCAGCTCGGCGGCGGCCGCGAGCGCCGCCTTGACGATGTTGTGGTAGCCGGTGCAGCGGCAGATGTTCCCCTTCAGCCACTCGCGCACCTCGCCCTCGGTCGGGTCGGCGTTCACGCGCAGCATGTCGGTGATCGACATCACCATGCCCGGGGTGCAGAAGCCGCACTGCAGGCCGTGATGCTCCTGGAAGGCGGCCTGCACGACGGACATCACGCCGCCCCTGGCCTCGCCCTCGACGGTGCGCACCTCGGCGCCGTCCGCCGTGGCGGCGAGCATGGTGCAGGCCTTCACGCTCTCCCCGTTCACCAGCACGGTGCAGGCCCCGCACTGGGAGGTGTCGCAGCCGACATGGGTTCCGGTCAGGCCGAGGTCCTCGCGCAGGAACTGCACCAGCAGGGTGCGCCCCTCGACCTCGCCCGAGACGGGCTTTCCGTTCACGGTCATCGAAATGCCGGGCATCTTGATCCTCCCCTGGCGATGCATCTGGCTTGAGGTTCGGTGCGGCGCGCGCTCCCTATGCCGCGCGCCGGCCGGAATGGGTCAGGAGAGAAGGCGGCGCAGCCAGCCCTTCTTCTCCCCGGTCTCGGCGGCGGCTTGCGCAGGCGCCGGCGCGGACGTCGCGCCCGCCATCTCGGGCGCCCTGGCCGGCGCGGCGGGGGCCGGCGCCTGGACCGCGGCGGCCGCGGGGGCCGGCGCGGCGCCCTCGACCTGCGCCTGGAACAGGGCGAAGAACTCGTCCGCCATCTTGCGCGCGAACCCGTCGATCAGGCGCGAGCCGAGCTGGGCGAGCTTGCCGCCCACCCGCGCCTCGGCGACGTAGCTCAGCAGCGTGCCCTCGGCGTGGTCGGACAGGTTCACCCGCGCGCCCCCCTTGGCGAAGCCCGCGGCGCCGCCCTTGCCCTCGCCGGAGAGGAAATAGCCCTCGGCCGGGCGCACGTCCTCGAGCGTCACCTGCCCTTTGAACTTCGCCTTCACCGGGCCGACCTTCTGGGTGACGTCGGCCTCCATCTCGGTGTCCGACAGCTTCTCCAGCCGCTCGCAGCCCGGAATGCAGGCCTTCAGCACCTCCGGGTCGTTCAGGGCCGCCCAGACCGTGGCGCGGTCCGCCCGGATGATCCGTTCGCCGGTGAGTTCCATGGGGCTTCTCCTGTCGGGTCCGGCCGTCGCGGGCCGGTGGGGTTGATGAGAGGGTAGGAGGGCGCGGGCCGCCCGCGCCATTCGACCTTAGGCGGGGGGGCCCGCGGCCCCGCCGCTCAGTCCGCGGGCGGGGTCCAGCTCAGCCCGTAGGCCTCGAAGACCGCGGCCAGCCGCCCGTCCTCGACCGCGGCGCGCACCGCGTCGTCCACGGCGTAGCCCAGCGGCCGCCAGGACTGGCGCACGGCGACGCCCAGCGTCCACGTCCCGCGGGCGAGCCCCGGCAGCGGCGGCGAATGCACCGCCAGCCCAGGGACCAGCCCCCATTCCAGCTCGTGCAGCGGCCCCATCGCGGCCTTCACCTCGCCCCGCGCCAGCGCCTCCATGGCGGCCGGCGTCGAGGCGTAGCGGCGGATGTTCCCCTGCAACGCCCCGTTCCCGATGGACGAGAGGTGGAAATCCGCCAGGCTGTCGTTCTCGACCGCCACCGGATCGAAGCGGAAATAGGCCGGCACGGGGCCGCCGTCGGGATACTCCGCCTCGGCGTAGGCGATGGCGAGCGTCTCGGTGAAGTAG
Source organism: Albimonas marina (assembly GCF_029223255.1). Classification (GTDB taxonomy): domain Bacteria; phylum Pseudomonadota; class Alphaproteobacteria; order Rhodobacterales; family Rhodobacteraceae; genus Albimonas. The sequence goes on along the minus strand of NZ_JARHUC010000011.1, from coordinate 122,385 downwards.
CGCCCGGCGAAGACCACCTGGTCGACCCGGCAGGCGTAGTCGGAATCGTAGGGCACGTGCAGCATCACGTTCGACGCCCGCCCGTTCACCACCGGACCCTTCCAGACGTGGTTGCGCAGGTCGTCGTCCAGCGTCTCGCCCGCGGCGACGAAGGTGAAGCGCGGCTCGACGCCCAGGTCCGCGGCGATGATCCGCCCCAGCTCCACGTCCACGCCCTTCGGCGCGCCGTCCTCCTCCCACGACCAGGGGGGGAAGGCCTCGTAGACCGCGAAGTCGATCCAGCCGCGCGCCTGGATGTCGTCCAGGCTCTGGCCCACCACGTCGCGCGAGGCGTTCTGCGGCCGGGGCTGGGGCGTCCAGTCCTCGCACCGCGCCGCGGCCGGGCCCGCCGGGAGGAGCAGGGCCCAGGCCGCGGCCGCCGCGGCCGCCGCCAGGAGGGGGCGACGGCCCGGCATCAGTGCGCCGCGCTCAGCCCGACGGTCAGCGTCTCGGCCGCCTGGGCGGGGTCCGCCGCCTCGCCCGAAAGCTGCTTCGCCGCGCGGAAGGCGATCGAGTCGGCCACCGGCGCGCCCGAGGCGGTCTCGATCTCGCCGGCGATCTCGTGCAGCTCGCCCGCCATCGCCGCCACCTGCCCGGCGTCGGCCTGCCCCGCGGGCATGGCGGCGAGCGTGTCGCGGATCTCCTTCAGCCGGCCGGCGTAGGCCTCCATCGAGTCGCCGTCGGGCCGGGTCTCGATATAGGTGCGGATCGCCCAGGCGGCCTTCTGGCCCAAGAGCTCGCCGAAGGCCGGCATCTTGGTGGCGCCGTTCTGGGTGTAGCCGTGGCGGAAGCGCTCGACGAACCACTCGTCGCCGTACTCCTCCGCCTCCAGGAAGCGCAGGTCGGGGGCGAGGCCGCCCGACACCACGCCCAAGCCATGGCAGCGCGCGCAGTTCTGGTTGTAGCCGCTGTCGCCGATCTCGATGGCCTTGGCCCAGACCTCGTCGCCCATGGCGCGGTAGGGGTTCTCGGTCAGCCAGTCCTCGCCGACGTCGGGCAGCGCGTCGGTGTTCACCGGCTGCGGGGCCACGTCGCCATGGGCCCAGGCCGCCGGCCCCGGCGCGAGGCCGGCGGTCCCGGCGAGGACGAGGGCGAGCGCGCCGGCGGCGCGGGCGGGGGATCGCGAGCGGATCATGGGGTCGGGCTCCCTGTCAGGCGGTTCGATGTCGTTGCGGATTCGTTACCGCAGCGTCCGCCGGGGGCGGTATTCGACCTTCGGGCGAGAGGCCGGCGGCGCGCCGGCGCGGGACCCCCGACCATGGTCGAATGGACGCGGCGCCCTGTCGCGGCCAGCGTCCTGAACCATGCTCAAGCCGCTCGCCCTCCTGGCCGCCCTGGCCCTCGCCGTCCCCGCGCAGGCGGAGCTTTCGGTGCGCGTGGGCTGGCTGGAGCAGCAGGTCGACCGCCCCCCGGTGCTGTCGAACCTCGACCCGATCCCCGAGGACCTCGGTCTCGCCGGCGCCCGACTGGGGATCGAGGACGACGCCAGGACCGGCCGCTTCCTCGGCCATGCCTACGCGCTGGAGCCCCGCATCGTCCCCCCCGGCGGCGACGCGCTCGCCGCCGCGCGCGAGGCGCTCGCCCGGACCCCCCTGCTGGTGGTCCACGCCCCCGCCGAGACCCTGCTCGCCATCGCCGACCTGCCCGAGGCGCAGGGCGCCCTGATCCTCAACGCCTCCGCCCAGGACGACCGGCTTCGCGGGCCTGACTGCCGCGCGAACCTCCTGCACGCCATCCCCAGCCACGCGATGCGCGCCGACGCCCTCTCCCAGTTCCTGACCGTGCGCCGCTGGACCGACGTGGCGCTGGTCGAGGGGACCCATCCCGACGACCGCGCCTTCGCCGCCGCCCTGCGCCGCAGCTTCACGAAGTTCGGCCTGCGGATCCGCGCCGACGAGACCTGGGAGTGGAACGCCGACATCCGCCGCGACGCCGGCCGCGAGACGCCCCTGTTCACGCAGGACTTCCGCGATCACGACGTGATGGTGGTGGCCGACGAGGCCGGCGACTTCGCCCGCTACATGATGTTCAACACCTGGACCCCCACGATCATGGCGGGGTCCGAGGGCCTGACCCCCGTCGCCTGGTCCCCCGCGCTCGAGCAATGGGGCGCCGCCCAGCTGCAATCCCGCTTCGAGGCGCTGGCCGCCCGCGACATGCGGCCAGAGGACTACGCCGCCTGGGCCGCGGTCCGCTCAATCGGCGAGGCCGCCACCCGCACCAACGCCTCCGACCCCGCCAGCCTGCGCGCCTACATGCTCTCCGACGCCTTCGAGCTCGCCGGGTTCAAGGGCAGCCCGATGACCTTCCGCCCCTGGAACGGCCAGCTGCGCCAGCCGATGCCGCTGGTCCACCCCCGCGCGCTGGTCGCCCTGACCCCGCTCGACGGCTTCCTGCACCCCGTCAACGCGCTCGACACCCTCGGCCAGGACGAGGGCGAGAGCGCCTGCCGCGCCTTCGCCGCAAGGAACTGACCATGCGCCCCCTCGCTCTCGCCCTGACCCTCCTCGCCACCCCGGCCCTCGCCGACGAGATCTGGGTGACGAACGAGAAGGACGACACGATCTCGGTGATCGACGTCGCCACGCTGGAGGTCGTCCGCACGATCCCCACCGGCGAGCGTCCCCGCGGCCTCACCTTCTCCCACGACTACTCGCGGCTCTACATCTGCGTCTCCGACAGCAACGCCGTGCAGGTGATGGACCCCGAGACGGGCGAGATCCTGCACGACCTCCCCTCCGGCGAGGACCCCGAGCAGTTCGCCCTGCACCCCGACGACCGGCGCCTCTACATCGCCAACGAGGACGACGCGATCACCACCGTGGTCGACACCGAGACGCGCCGCGTCATCGCCCAGATCGACGTGGGGATCGAGCCGGAGGGCATGGCCGTCTCCCCCGACGGGACCATCGCCATCACCACCTCCGAGACCACCAACATGGCGCACTGGATCGACACCGAGACGCACGAGCTCTTCGCCAACACCCTGGTCGACGCCCGCCCCCGCCACGCCGAATTCGCCAAGCACGGCACGGAGCTGTGGGTGTCGTCGGAGATCGGCGGCACCGTCGCCGTCTTCGCCGTCGAGGACCAGCGCGAGCTCGCCAAGATCCGGTTCGAGATCCCCAACATCCACCGCGACCGCATCCAGCCCGTCGGCTTCGAGTTCTCCCAAGACGAGAAGACCGTCTTCATCGCGTTGGGCCCCGCCAACCACATCGCCGTCGTGAACGCCGAGACGTATCAGGTCGAGGACTACATTCTCGTCGGCCGCCGGGTCTGGCACATGGCCTTCTCCCCCGACCGCCGGCTGCTGTTCACGACCAACGGCGTCTCCGGCGACGTCACCGTCATCGACGTGGCGAACCGCGAGGCGATCAAGACCATCAAGGTCGGCCGCTTCCCCTGGGGCGCCGCCGCCCGCCCGACCGGAGGCTGACCCATGCGCCGCGCCCTGACCGCCCTGCTCTGCCTCGTCGCCCTGCCGGCCTTCGCCGAAGGCCTCGGCCCCGCCGGCATCCTCTCGGGCAAGAACAAGCAGGACCTGCCCCCGATCACCCTCTCGGCCGGCATGCCGCTGGCCGACGCCCCCCTGACCCTGAAGTCCGGGACCTACTACGAGATCGAGATCACCGCCGACGGCTCCGCCGAACTCGGCCTCGTCGGCCCCGAGTTCTTCCGCGCCATCTGGATCGACGAGATCGTCATCGAGGGCCTGGAGATCCGCCCGCTCGGCCTCGACAGCGTGGAGTTCGACGAGGCCGGCACGATGGAGATCGGCTTCCTCGCCATCAAGCCCGGCCGCTACACGCTGCACGTCCCCGGCTCCACCGGCGACCTGATGCGGCTCGAGGTGACCATCGAATGACCCCCGGCCTCCAGATCCAGGACGTCCGCTTCGACTACGGCCCGAAGACCGCGCTGGACGGCGTGTCGTTCGAGGTTCCCGCGGGCGCCTTCTGCGCCCTGCTCGGCCCCAACGGCGCGGGCAAGTCCACGCTGTTCTCCCTGCTGACCGGCCTGATGCGCGCCCCCTCGGGGCGCCTCTCCGCCGCCGGCCACGACATCGGACGGGACCCCCGCAAGGCGCTCGCCCGCATCGGCGCGGTCTTCCAGCAGAGCACGCTGGACCTCGACCTCACCGTCCTGCGCAACCTGACCTACTTCGCCGCCCTCCACGGCCTCCCCCGCCGCGAGGCGCAGGCCCGCGCCATCCGGGCGCTTTCCCGCCTCGACATGGCCGAGCGCGCCCATGAGCGCGCCCGCGACCTCAACGGCGGCCACCGCCGCCGGGTCGAGATCGCCCGCGCCCTGATGCACGACCCCGCGGTCCTGCTGCTGGACGAGCCGACCGTCGGCCTCGACGCCCAGGCCCGCGCCGGGATCACCGCCCATGTCCACGACCTCGCCCGCGACGCCGGCCTGACGGTCCTGTGGGCCACCCACCTGGTCGACGAGGTCCGCCCCGCCGACCAGGTGGTGATCCTCCACCAGGGCCGGGTCGCCGCCGACGGCGCCGCGTCCGAGATCGCCGGCCCCCGCCCCCTGACCGACGTGTTCCTCTCGATGACCGGAAGGCGCGCCGCATGAGCCCGCATCTCGTCGCCCTCGAAGCCGTCGTCGCCCGCGAGGCCCTGCGCTTCATCCATCAGCGGGAGCGCTTCATCGCCGCCCTCGTCCGCCCCCTCGTGTGGCTCCTCGTCTTCGCCGCCGGCTTCCGCGCCGCGCTGGGCCTCTCGATCACGCCCCCCTACGCGACCTACATCCAATACGAGGTCTACATCGTCCCCGGCCTCTGCGGCATGATCCAGCTGTTCAACGGCATGCAGAGCTCCCTTTCGCTGGTCTACGACCGCGAGATGGGCTCGATGCGCCTGCTCCTGACCTCCCCGCTGCCGCGCGGCTGGCTCCTGTTCTGCAAGCTCGCCGCCGGCGCCGCGATCGGCGTGATCCAGGTCTACGCCTTCCTCGCCATCGCCGCCGCCTTCGGGATCCAGATGCCGTGGGAGGGCTACGTCCTCGCCCTCCCCGCGCTGATCCTCACCGGCCTGATGCTGGGCGCGCTGGGCCTCCTGCTCTCCTCCTTCATCCGCCAGCTGGAGAATTTCGCGGGGGTGATGAACTTCGTGATCTTCCCGATGTTCTTCCTCTCCACCGCCCTCTACCCGCTGTGGAAGATGGCCGAGTCCTCGCCCCTCCTGCGCGACATCTGCGCCCTGAACCCCTTCACCCACGCCGTCGAGCTGATCCGCTTCGCCCTTTACGCGACCCCCAACCCCGCGGCCCTGGGCTGGACCCTGCTCGCGCTCGCGGTCTTCTCCGCCTTCGCGCTGCGCGGCTACGACCCCGCCCGGGGCCTGATCCGGAGGAAGGCATGAGACTCGCCCTCGCCCTGGCGCTCCTCGCCGCGCCCGCCCTCGCCCAGCAGGGCGGCGCCGACCCCGCCCCGCAGGGCGAGACCAACCCCGAGGAGCTGACCCTCCAGTCCGCCATCGAGAAAGCCCGCCGCGGCGAGGTCGACATGGTCGTCTGCGCCAGCGGCTACTTCATCACCAAGTGGGGCCATCACGCCGAGGCGCGCGAGGTCTTCGAGGCCTGCGCCGAGGCCGGCTACGCCGCCGCGATGACCTGGATGTCCCAGATGGAGGACAACGGCCTCGGCGGCCCCGAGGACCCCGAGGCCGCCGCCGAATGGTCCCGCCGCGCCGCCGCGACCGGCGACCCCGTGGGCGAACTGAACTACGGCCTCGCCCTGCTCCGCGGCCGCGGCGTCGAACAGGACGAGGCCGCCGGCCGCGCCATGGTCGACCGCGCCGCGGCCCAGGGCCTCGACGACGCCGTGCGCCTGAAGGGCGCCGGCTACGACCCCGCCGAGGTCACCCCCGACGCCGACGAACCCCGTTACGCCCCCAAGCTTTTCTGACGCCCCGCGGGCGCCCCGTTCCGACCGCCCCCGCCCGCCCCGGCGCCCCCGCGCCGCGGCGGGCGCCGCCGCGCGGGCGAACGGACGCGAAACGCAGCCGATCCAACGACTTGCCATCTCCTACCATGGTGCAATTTCGGCCGCGCCTGACGCCGGGGATACTCCTTCCCAGAGCCGCCCAAGGCCGGAGTCGCCGGCATCGGCTCGCCCGGAATCCCAGGGAGGGAACGATGAGACGACTTCTGCTGAGCGCGACCGTGTCGCTCCTGGCCGTCACCGCCGCCAACGCCGAGGTGACCGAGGCCGACATCGCCGACGACGCGACCATCACCACCCAGGTGGTCACCAACGGCATGGGCCGCCACCTCCAGCGCTTCAGCCCGCTGGACAAGATCAACAAGGAGAACGTCGCCCGCATGGTCCCCGCCTGGGCCTTCAGCCTCGGCGGCGAGAAGCAGCGCGGGCAGGAATCCCAGCCGCTGGTCAAGGACGGGGTGATGTACGTCACCGGCTCCTACAGCCGCATCTGGGCGATCGACGCCAAGACCGGCCGCGAGATCTGGCAGTACGACGCCCGCCTGCCCGAGGGCATCCTGCCCTGCTGCGACGTGATCAACCGCGGCGCCGCGCTCTACGGCGACAAGGTCTATTTCGGCACGCTGGACGCGCGGCTGGTCGCGCTCGACGCCAAGACCGGCGACGTGGTTTGGAACAAGAAGATCGCCGACTACAAGGCCGGATACTCCTACACCGCCGCCCCCCTGATCGTGGACGGGCTGATCGTCACCGGCAACTCGGGCGGCGAGTTCGGCATCGTCGGCGAGGTGCAGGCCCGCGACGCGGAGACCGGCGAGCTGGTGTGGACCCGCCCCGTCATCGAGGGCCACATGGGCACCCTCAACGGCAAGGAGTCGACCATGACCGGGACGCTGAACGCGACCTGGCCGGGCGACATGTGGAAGACCGGCGGGGGCGCGACCTGGCTCGGCGGCTCCTACGACGCCGACACCGACACGCTGGTCTTCGGCGCCGGCAACCCCGCGCCCTGGAACTCCCACCTGCGCAACGCCGGAACGCCCACCGAGGGCAACACGGGCGACAACCTCTACGCCGCGTCCCGCATCGGCATCGATCCGAAGACCGGCGAGATCAAGTGGCACTTCCAGACCACCCCGCGGGAGGGCTGGGACTTCGACGGCGTGAACGAGGTCGTGGCCTTCACCGACCGCGAGGGCAACAAGCGCTTCGCCACCGCCGACCGCAACGGCTTCTTCTACGTCCTGAACCGCGAGGACGGCGCCTTCGTCGCCGCCCACCCGTTCGTGAGCGAGATCACCTGGGCCTCGGGCATCGACGACACCGGCCGGCCGATCTTCAACGAGGCGAACCGCCCCGGCGACCCGACCGCGGCCGCCGACGGCAAGAAGGGCGAGACGATCTTCGCCGTGCCCTCCTTCCTGGGCGGCAAGAACTGGATGCCCATGGCCCACTCTCCCAAGACGGGCCTGTTCTACGTCCCCTCGAACGAGTGGGGCATGGACATCTGGAACGAGCCGATCTCCTACAAGAAGGGCGCGGCCTACCTGGGCGCCGGCTTCACCATCAAGCCGATCTTCGAGGACCACATCGGCTCCCTGAAGGCGATCGACCCGACCACCGGCGAGATCAAGTGGGAATACAAGAACGACGCCCCCCTCTGGGGCGGGGTGATGACCACCGCCGGCGGCCTCGTCTTCACCGGCACGCCGGAGGGCGAGTTCAAGGCCTTCGACGACGAGACCGGCGAGCAGCTTTGGTCCTTCCAGCTCGGCTCCGGCATCGTCGGCCAGCCGATCACCTGGGACCAGGACGGGGTGCAGTACGTCACGGTCCTTTCGGGCTGGGGCGGCGCGGTGCCGCTGTGGGGCGGCGAGGTCGCCAAGAAGGTCAGCTACCTCAACCAGGGCGGCATGGTCTGGACGTTCCGCGTCCCCGACCAGGTGGCCTCCAACTGAGCCCGGACGGGCGCGCCTTCGCGGGCGCGCCCGCTTCACGCTCCGCGGCGCCGGTCCGGGGATCGCCCGCGCCGGCGCATCGCGCTACACAGGAAGGGAGACCGGCATGCAACCGGCGATGGAGCGAGCCTTGACCGCCAGCCCACCCCGCCCCACCGGCGCCGCCCCCTCGGGCGCGGCCGGACCCGGCCGCGGCGACGCCGCCGGCGTCCCCTTCGCCTCGGCCCTGGTGATCGACGATCACCCCCTGTTCTGCGAGGCGCTGACCCTGATGCTGCGCGAGATGGGGGTCGAGCGGATCGAGACCGCGGACCGCCTCGCCAAGGCCTACGCCCGCCTCGAGGCCGCCCCCGCGCCCGAGGTGATCCTGCTCGACCTCACCCTGCCCGACGCCGAGGGGATGGACGGCCTGCTGCGGGTCCGCCGCCTGGCGCGCAACACCCCCGTCGTGGTCGTCTCCTCGCTGGAGGAGAACCGCATCGTCGGCTCGGTCCTGCGCTCGGGCGCCGCCGGCTTCGTGCCCAAGCACAGCCCGCGCGACGTCTTCACCCGCGCCTTCGCCGCCATCGCCGCCGGCGAGGTCTTCCGCCCCGACGGCTTCGTCGAAGGCGACGACACCCCCGACGAGACCGAGCAGGCGATCGAGCGCCTGGCCCTCCTGACCCCCCAGCAGGCCCGGATCCTGGAGCTGGTCTGCGAGGGCCAGCTCAACAAGCAGATCGCCTGGGAGCTCGACATCGCCGAGACGACGGTGAAGGCCCACATCACCGCCATCCTGCGCAAGCTCAACGTCCGCTCGCGCACGCAGGCGGTGCTGCTGGCGCAGAACGCCCGCTACCGCAAGATATTGCACGACGCCTCGGGGGCGAACTAACCTGAGGTCGGAACCGGCCGACCGCACCGCCGGCAGGGAGGCCCCCGCGATCGCGGGGGAGCCGGCGCGCGGTCGTCGACAGCCGTCAACTCGCCCAACCCCTTGTTTGCGCAGGGACCGCGGCGAGACGAAAGGGAGGGGAGCCCATGGACGGGGCTCAGTGCGCCGGGACCCGCGCCGACGGGCCCCGGCCGGATCATGTCCGCGACGCGCGGGCCGCCGCCGGGCAGGCCCTGCCTCGGCGCGACCTGCTCTCGGCCGCCGCCCCGGCCTCCGACCCTGCCGCCGCGATCGCCGCCCTGCGCGCCGCCCTCGGCGAGGCGCCGCTGGCGCTGGTCGCGCTCTTCGTCTCTCCCCAGGCCGATCTCGAGGCGGTCGCCCGCCTCGCCGCCGACGCCTTCGCGGGCGCGCCGGTCATCGGCTGCACCACGGCCGGAGAGATCGGCCCCGCGGGCTATGCGGACGGGATGATCGCCGCCGCCGCCTTCCCCGCGGCGCTGTTCTCCGCCCAGGTCTGCTTCGTCGCCGACCTCTCGGGCCTCGACCGGGTGGGGGCGGCCGAGAAGGTGCAGGGCCGCCGCGCCGCCCTGCGCGCCGCCGCGCCCGAGTGGTCGAACGAATTCGCCTTCCTGATGGTCGACGGCATGTCCCTGATGGAGGAGCAGCTGGTCGCCACCCTCGCCGCCGCGCTCGACGGGGTGCCGCTCTTCGGCGGCTCGGCGGGCGACGCGCTCGATTTCGGGCGCGCCTTCGTGCTGCACGAGCGGCGCTTTCACGCCGACGCCGCGGTGCTGGCCCTGATCCGCACCGCCTGCCGCGTGCAGGTCTTCAACTTCGACAACCTGCGCCCGGCCGAGGCCCGCATGGTGGTGACCGAGGCCGATCCCGAACGCCGACTGGTGCGCGAGATCAACGGCGAGCCGGCGGCCCGCGAATACGCCCGCCTGCTGGGCATGGACCCCGCGCAGCTCTCGCCCTTCACCTTCTCGGCCCACCCGGTGATGGTGCGCGTGGGCGGGCGCCACCACGTCCGCGCCATCCAGAAGGTCGAGCCCAACGGCGACCTGACCTTCTTCTGCGCCATCGACGAGGGGCTGGTGCTGACGCTGGCCGAGCCGATGGACGCGACCGAGCACCTGGCCCGCTCCCTCGACGGCCTGTCGGCCGGCGGCGCCCCCTCGGGCATCCTCGCCTGCGACTGCGTTCTGCGCCGGGTGGCGGCCGAGCGGGACCAGAGCGTCCGGGCCCTGTCCGAGATCCTGGCGCGCAACGAGGTGGTCGGCTTCTCGACCTATGGCGAGCAGATCAACGGCGTGCACGTGAACCAGACCCTCACCGGCGTCGCCATCTACCCGCCCGAGGAGCCCGCGGCATGACCCGCCCCGCCGGACCCTGCGCCCTCGCCCGGCCGGATCCCCGGCCATGACCACCTTCGACCCCCGCTCCCTCGTCGACGCGAACGAGAGCCTCGAACGGCAGAACGCCAAGCTCGCCAAGATCGCCGGCGTGCTGATGCGCCGGGTCGAGCAGGCGACCGACGCCGACGGCGCCGCCTACGCCCATTTCCAGCGCGCCCTGACCCTGGAAGGCGAGGTCCGCGCCCGCACCTCCGAGCTCGAGCGCGCGCTTTCGCTGCTCAACGACACCAACCTGCGCCTGACCCGCGCCAACCGCGCCGCCGACCAGGCGCGCGCCGACCTCGCCAACGCCATTGAGGCGGTGCAGGAGGGGTTCGCCCTCTTCGACGCCGACGACCGGCTGGTGATGTTCAACTCCCGCTTCGGCATGGGCATGCCCGACATGCGCCGCTTCCTGCGCCCGGGCCTGCCCTTCGCCGACTACGTCGCCCGCGTCGCCGGCTCCCCCTCCCTGTCGCTGCCCCGGGGCCAGACGCCGAAGGACTGGGTGGAAAGCCGCCTTCAGCGCCACCGGGAGACCAAGGCGATCTTCAACGTCCGCCTCGTCGGCGACCGCTGGATCCAGGTCTCGGAATACCGCACGCCCGAGGGCGGCACCGCGATCCTGCAGACCGACGTCACCGACTGGATCCGGCTGGAGCGGCAGGAACGCGAGCGGATGCTCGACGACCAGGCCCGCTTCATCCGCGCCACGCTCGACCACATCAACCAGGGCATCTCGATCTTCGACGGGCACGAGCGGCTGGTGGGCTGGAACATCCGCCTCGACGAGCTGCTCTCGCCCCCCGCCGGCCTCCTGCGCGTCGGGCGCAGCTTCGACACGCTGTTCGACCGTTTCTCCCCCGACATGGCCTTCCGCGATCCCGACGGGGCCGACCGGCTGATGGCCTGGGTGAAGGGCCGCGTGCGCCCGCCCCTGAAGCTGGAGGTCAGCCACCGCGGCGCCCGCATCTTCGACGTCTTCGCCCAGGAGATGCCCGACCAGGGCTTCGTCGTCTCCTTCACCGACGTCACCGCCGAGCGCCGCGCCATCGACGCCATGGCCGAGGCGAACGAAACCCTGGAGCAGCGCGTGCGCGAGCGCACCCTGGCGCTCGCCGACGCCGCCGCCGAGGCCGAGCGCGCCAACGCCTCCAAGTCCCGCTTCGTCGCCGCCGCCTCCCACGACCTGCTCCAGCCTCTGTCCGCGGCGAAGCTGTTCCTGTCGACGCTCAACAGCCTCGACCTCGACGACGAGCCCCGCCGCATGGCCGGCCGCGCCCAGAACGCGCTGAAGAGCGTCGAGGCCATTCTCGGCAGCCTGCTCGACATCTCCCGGCTCGACAGCGGGCTGGCGGCGGTGGAGATCTCGACCTTCCCGCTCTCGCGCATCCTGCGGCCGCTGCGCGAGGAGTTCGAGCCGCTGGCCCGCGCCCGCGGCCTGCGCCTCGACGTGATCGACAGCTCCGCCTGGGTCCGCTCCGACCCCTCGCACCTGCGCCGGATCCTGCAGAACCTGATCGCCAACGCCATCCGCTACACGCCCGAAGGCCGGGTGCTGGTGGGCGCGCGGCGGCGCGGCGGCGCCATGCGCATCGAGGTCCGCGACACCGGCCCGGGCATCGAGGAGGACAAGCGCGAGCTGATCTTCAAGGAGTTCCACCGCATCGACAAGCCGGGCATGAGCCCCGAGGGCGTGGGCCTGGGCCTCGCCATCGTCGAGCGCGCCTGCCAGCTCCTGGGCCACCCATTGCAGCTGGAGACCGAGCCCGGCCGCGGCGCGGGCTTCCTGGTGGGCGTGCCCGTCGCCCCCGCCCGCGTCCCGGTCCGCGCGCCCGAGCCCGGCGCGGGGGAGGCGCCCTCGTCCCGCGCGCTGGAAGACATCATCGTGCTGGTGATCGAGAACGACGCCGAGGTGCGCCACGCGATGACCACGCTGCTGGAGCGCTGGGGCGTCTCCTGCTTCGACGTGCCGGGCGAGGACGAGGCGCTGGCCCTGATCGACGAGGTGGGCGTGGCGCCGGACGTGATGCTGGTCGACTACCACCTCGACGACGGGCGCCACGGCATCGACGCGATCGCCGCCCTGCGCCGCCGCTGCGGCCCGACGCCGGCCGCGATCCTCTCGGCCGACCGCACGCCCGAACTGCGCGCCGCCTGCCATGCCACGGGCGCCGCCTATCTCGAGAAGCCGGTCGACCCCGACCGCCTGATGCGCTTCCTCGCCGAGACCCGCGCCGCCCCCCCCGGCTGGGGCCCTCTCTCCGGCCCCGTGGTCTGAGCGCCCGCCCCCTCGCCCGGCGCCCCGGCCAGCCCTCTCCCGGCCCCTCGCCCGGCGCGCAGCGCCGAAGCCGGGCGCAGCCCGGCTCGCCCCCCGCGCCGGCCCCTCTCCGCCTCCGATCCGCCGAGCCGCCCTCCGCGGCTCCGCCCCCCGCCGTTCCTCCCGGCGCGAAGCGCCAGCCCGGGCGAAGCCCGGCCCCGCGCCGCGTCCTCCCCCGCGCGCAGCGCGAAACCCGGGCGAAGCCCGGCCCGGCGCCCGGCCGCAGGCCTCTCGCCCCACGGAGGCGCGCTCTGCATACAACCGCATACATTTCGCTTGACGCGGCGCCCGCCGAGCCGCAGACCGGACACCGAGAGGACCCGCCCGGAGAGATCCATGGACCCCGCCGCCCTCCTGCCCGAGGGGCTCGCCCCCCTGACGCTGGCGCTGATCTCGGCGGCCTCGTTCTGCACCTCCTTCATCACCGCGGCCTTCGGCATCGGCGGCGGGGTGGCGATGCTGGCGATCCTCGCCTCGCTGCTGCCGCCCGCCGCCCTGATCCCGGTGCACGGGCTGGTGCAGTTCGCCTCCAACGCCGGCCGCGCCGCGACCCTGCGCCCGCATATCCAGCGCGGCCCGCTTCTACCGTTTCTCGTGGGCTCGACGCTCGGCGCAGCGACCGGCGGGCTGGTCGCGGTCGAACTCCCCCCCGCCGCCGTCGAGATCGGAATCGGCCTCTTCGTGCTCTGGTCCGCCCTTTTCACCCCGCCGAAGGCCCTGCGCGCGGGCGCCGGCCCGGCGGGCTTCGTCTCGACCCTTCTGACGATGTTCTTCGGCGCGACCGGCCCGTTCGTCGCGGCCTACGTGAAAACCCTCTCGCTGGGGCGGATGGAGCATGTGGCCACCCACGCCGCGATGATGACCGCCCAGCACCTGCTGAAGGTGATCGCCTTCGGCTTCCTCGGCTTCGCCTTCGGCCCCTGGCTGCTGCCCGTCGCGCTGATGGCCGCGACCGGCTTCCTGGGCACGCTCGCCGGCAAGCGCGCGCTGATGCGCATCGACGACCGGATGTTCAAGCGCGCGCTCGCGGCCCTGCTGTGCCTGCTCGCCGCCCGCCTGATCTGGAGCGGGGCCGCCGACCTGCTCTGAGGCCGGCGGCGCGCCCTCAGCCGAACTCGGCCCGGATCGCCTCGTCGTGCTCGCCCACGCCCGGCACCTTGCCGTAGGTCGGCGCGTCGCCCGCCACGATCGCGCCCGGCGCGATCAGCTCCACCGGGCCGCCGTCGGTCGAGACCGAGATCAGCCGGTTCTGCGGATGCTCCATCAGGTCGGCCATGCCGTTCAGGCGCCCGTAGGCGATCTTCGCCGCGTCCAGCTTCGCCGCCAGTTCCTCGCGCCCGTGCTGCCGGAACAGGTCGGCCACCCGCGCGTCGAGCTCCGCCCGGTTCTCGATCCGCGCGGTGTTGTCGTGGAAGCGCGGGTCGTCGGCCATCTCGGCGTTCCCCAGCACCTGGTCGCACAGCATCCGCCACTCGCGCTGGTTCTGGATCGAGATCAGGATCGCCCCGTCCGCGCAGGGAAACACGCCGTAGGGCGCGATTGTGGGGTGGCGCAGGCCCTCGCGCTGGGGCGGGCGGCCGCCGTAGCGGGCCTGGAGGTAAGGCACGTTCATCCAGTCGGCCATGGCGTGGAACAGGCTCACCTCGATCTGGCGCCCCTGCCCCGTGCGCCCGCGCCCGATCAACGCCTGCAGGATCGCGGCATGGGCCGTGATCCCCGCGCCGATGTCGCAGATCGAGACGCCCACGCGCGCTTCTTCCGTCGGCGACCCGGTGATCGAGGCGAGCCCCGTCTCCGCCTGGATCAGCAGGTCATAGGCCTTCTGGTCGCGCCGCGGCCCGTCCTCGCCATAGCCGGAGATCGAGCAGGTGATCAGCTCCGGCCGCTTCTTCCTCAGCTCCGCCATGCCGTAGCCCATGCGCCCGATGGCGCCCGGGGCGAGGTTCTGGATGAACACGTCGGCCTTGTCCAACAGCCGGCCCAGCAGGGCGTGGTCGTCGGGGTTCTTCAGGTCCAGCCGCAGGCTCTCCTTGCCGCGGTTGAGCCAGACGAAATAGGCGCTCTGCCCCTCGACCATGCGGTCGTAGCCGCGGGCGAAGTCGCCCTCGGGCCGCTCGATCTTGATGACGCGGGCGCCGGCGTCGGCCAGGCGCGCCGAGCAGTAGGGGGCGGCGACCGCCTGCTCCACCGCCACCACCAGCAGTCCTTCGAGATCGCGCATGTGTCCTCCGGGGCATCGGCCGGCGGGGGCGCCGGCGGGATCTTCGGCCGGCGTCGGCGCCGGCGGATTGGCCGGCGCGGGTCCGGCGCCTCTTTCCACCGGAAGCCGGGCTCCGGGTCAACCGTCCGGCCGGTCGAGCCGCCCGGACGCCGGGCGGGGCGGAGGCATGGGGGCCGCGACGCGCCGTGCGTTGCGCAGCCGCGCCCCGCGTGCTGATCTGGCCGCGCCGGTCGAGAACGAGGGGACCCCATGCTGCAGCTGAAGATCGAGAACGCGCGCCTGCCCGCCGCCTCCGGCCTGGCGACCGACCCGGTCTGCGTCGCCGTGGCCGAGGGCCGGATCGTTGAGATCGCCCCCGTCATCGACGCCCCCGCCGAGCGCACGATCGACGCCGGGGGCCGCCTGCTCTCGCCCCCCTTCGCCGATCCCCATTTCCACATGGACGCGACCCTCTCGCTGGGCCTGCCGCGCCTCAACACCTCCGGCACCCTGCTCGAGGGCATCGCGCTCTGGGGCGAGCTCAAGCCCCTGCTGACGGTCGAGGCGGTGGCCGAGCGGGCGCTCCGCTACTGCGACCTGGCCGTGGCCCAGGGCCTGCTCGCCATCCGCACCCATGTCGACGTCTGCGACGACCGCCTGACCGCCGTCGAGGCGCTGCTGGACGTCCGCCGCCAGGTCGCCCCTTGGATCGACCTCCAGCTCGTCGCCTTCCCCCAGGACGGCCTCTACCGCGACCCCACCGCCCGCGCGAACCTGCTGCGCGCGCTGGACATGGGCGTCGACGTCGTCGGCGGCATCCCGCATTTCGAGCGCACCATGGCCGACGGCGCGGCCTCGGTCCGCGAGCTCGCCGAGCTCGCCGCCGACCGCGGCCTGATGCTCGACCTGCATTGCGACGAGAGCGACGATCCGATGTCGCGCCATGTCGAGACGCTGGCCGCCGAGACCGTGCGCTGCGGCCTCCAGGGCCGGGCGGCGGGCAGTCACCTCAGCTCGATGCACTCGATGGACAACTACTACGCCTCGAAGCTGATCCCCCTGATCGCCGAGGCGCAGCTGCACGCGATCCCCAACCCGCTGATCAACATCACCCTGCAGGGCCGCTCCGACACCTACCCCCGCCGCCGCGGCCTGACGCGGATCCCCGAGCTGCGCGCCGCCGGCGTGAACGTGGCGCTGGGCCAGGACTGCACCATGGACCCGTGGTATCCGCTGGGCTCGGGCGACATGCTCGACGTCGCCCACATGGCGGTCCACGCCGTCCCGATGACGAGCCGCGAGGCGATGGCTTGGACCCACCACGCGGTGACGGTGAACAACCGCCTCGCCATGGGCCTGCCGGACCCGACGCTGCGCCCCGGCGCCCCGGCCGACTTCGTCCTCCTCCAGGCCCGCGACGCGATCGAGGCCGTGCGCCTGCGCGCCACGCGCCTAGCCGTGGTGAAGGCCGGCCGGGTGATCTCCGAGACGCCCGAGCGCGTCGCCGCCCTCTCCCTCCCCGGCCGTCCCTCCGCCGTCGACCCCGCCGCCTACGCCCCCGCCGCCGAGGGCTGACCGCCCGCCCCACGCGCCCGCCGCCGCAAGCCCTCCCGGGAGCGCCTGTTCTCCGGAGCCGTCTCTCGCTGATGCCGTAAAGAGCGACTCGTCCGCCGGGGTCAGGGATCGCGAAGCGACCCCGCGCTTGCGCGGGGCTTGTCCTTGACCCCGGCGGGCGAGTCGCTCAGGCATCACCAGCGAGAGACGGCTCCGGAGGACAGGCGCGGGCGCTTTGTTCTTGGGTGAGTCAGGAGCGCCGCGACGCCCGCCCCCAGCGCCCCCCCGGCTGAAGGCGATCCCGCCCGCCACAAGCCCAAGCCCGCCCGCAGGGCGCCTCCGTCCCCGCCTCCCCTTTCGATTTTCGCCGCAGCGCACAAGCGCGCTGTTGACAGCCGCGTCGCTTCTCCCGTCTCATTTCCTGATCGGTCAAAAATGCTGCGCCCCACGCCGGCGCATCGCGTCCCCGCCCGCGTCCATCACAACGGCCCCAAGGCCGGAGCCTTCCCGACAGGAACAGCCCATGCCCATCACCCCCTCCCGCCGCCAGCTCCTCGCCGGCGCCGCCACCCTCCTCGCCGCCCCCGCCGTGCTGCGCCTTCCGCGCGCCCGCGCGGCCGGGCCGGTGAAGGTCGCCGCCGTCCACGCCTCGCCCGTCGAGAACGCCTGGAACAGCCGCATCCACTCCGCCATGCAGGCCGCCGCCGACGACGGGCTGATCACCTACGAGTTCTCCGAGGGCGTCAGCGCCACCGACTACCCCCGCGCCATGCGCGAATACGCCGAGGCCGGCGCGCAGCTGGTCTGGGGCGAGTCCTACGCGGTCGAGCGCGACGCCCGTGCGGTGGCCAAGGACTATCCCGAGACGGCCTTCCTGATGGGCTCCTCCGGCGGGCCGCAGGGCGACAACTTCGGCGTCTTCGGCACCCGCAACCACGAGGCCGCCTACCTCGCCGGCATGCTGGCCGCGAGCCTCTCGAAGACCGGAACCTTCGGCTCCGTCGGCGGCTACCCGATCCCCGAGGTCAACATGCTGATCAACGCCTTCCGCTCCGGCGTGAAGGAGGTGAACGCCGACGCGAAGTTCCTCAACGGCTTCATCGGCGCCTGGTTCGACCCCGCCAAGGCGAAGGAGGCCGCGCTCGCCCAGATCGACGCCGGCGCCGACGTCCTGTTCGGGGAGCGCATCGGCACCGCCGACGCCGCCAAGGAGGCCGGGATCAAGGCCGTGGGCTCGCTGATCGACTACACGCCCCGCTACCCCGACACGGTCTTCGCCAACGCCATCTGGAACTACCGCCCGACCGTCGACGCGATCGTCAAGGACATCACGGAGGGCGCCGCGACGGGGCGCGACTACACCGAGTATTCCTTCATGAAGTACGGCGGCAACGAGCTGGTCTACGTTGAGTCCATGGTCCCGGCCGAGGCGATCCCCGCGATGCAGGCCAAACAGGCCGCGATCCAGGCCGGCGAGTTCGACGTGCCGATCGACGAGTCCGAGCCCGCCTGATCAAAGCCCGCCTGATCCAAGTCTGGCGCGGGGGTCCGCCCCCGCGCCTCTTCCCAGGGGGGACGCCCATGTCCGGCCGCATCGGCGGAGACGCAACCGCCCTCGCCCGCGCCATCGCGGACGGCCGCCTGACCGCGGCCGAGGCGATGGAGGCCGCCCTGCTGGCCGCCGAGACCGACCCGCTGGGCGCCATCGCCCGGCTGGACCCCGCCCTGGGCCGCGCCGGCGCCGCGCGCGCCGATGCGATCCTTGCGGCCGGCGCGACCGCCGCCTCCGCCCCGTTCCGCGGCCTGCCCTTCCTGGGCAAGGACCTCGGCGCCTCCGCCCGCGGGCTCGCGGCCTGCGGGGGCAACGCGGCGCTTCGCGAACGCACCCCGGACCCCGAGGCGGACGACGCGCTCTTCGCCCGCTTCCGGGCCGCCGGCCTGGTCCCCTTCGGCCTCACCACGGTCCCCGAGTTCGGCAACGCCCTGACCTCCGAGCCCCCCGGCGCCCCCCCGGCCCGCAACCCGTGGAACCCCGCGCTCTCGCCCGGCGGCTCCTCGGGCGGGGCGGCGGCGGCGGTGGCCTCCGGGATCGTCGCCATGGCGCACGCCACCGACGCCGCAGGCTCGATCCGGGTGCCCGCCGCCTGCTGCGGGCTGGTCGGCCTGAAGCCCTCCCGCGGGGCGACGCCGATGGGGCCCGGCTTCTCCAACTGGCTGAACGGGTTGGTGGGCGAGGGCGTGCTCGCCCGCTCGGTCCGCGACGTGGCCGCGATCTTCGCCCCGATCTCGGGCGAGGCGCAGGGCCCCGTCCCCGACCCCGCCCTGCGCGGCATCCCCGCGACGCCCCGCGTGGCGCTGGCGATCTCCCCCGCCGTCTCCGAGGCCTCCGCCGCCGCGGCGCGCGAGGCGGCCCAGGCCCTCGGAGGCCCCGTCCACGCGCTCGACCCCGCCGCCTGGGCGGCCCTCTCGGACCGCGCCGCGGCGGTGGCGGACCTGGTGCTCGCCGTCTCGCTGGCCGAATGGGTGGACGCCGCGGGCCTCGCCGAGCATGAGATCGCCCCGATCTCGGCCGCCGCCGCCCGCCACGGCCGCGCCCTCTCCGCCCCCGCCTTCTTCGCCGCCACGCGCGAGGCCGCCGGCGTCGCCCACGCCATGTGGGCCCTCTTCGCGGACGCCGACGTGATCGTCGCCCCCGTCCTCGCCGACGGCCCGCCCGAGATCGGCGCCTTCGATCCCGCCTCCACCGACCTCGACGCCCACCACGCGAAGATGGACGCGACCGCCCCGGGCGTCGCGCTCGCCAACGTCTCGGGCTTCCCCGCGCTCGCCCTGCCCTTCGGGATGGAGGGGGGCCTGCCCCGCAGCTTCCAGATGATCGCGCCCTTCGGCTCCGGCCGCGCCCTGCTGGCGCTGGCCGCCCGGCTCGAGGACCTGGCGCCCTGCCCGCCATTCCCCCGCCTCGCCGGCCTGCCGGAGGACCTGCGATGAGCCCGGTGCTGGAGCTCGACGGCATCACCAAGCGCTTCGGGCCGCTGGTGGCGAACGAGGACGTCTCCCTGACGCTGGCGCAGGGCGAGATCCTGGCCCTGCTGGGCGAGAACGGGGCCGGCAAGACGACGCTGATGAACATCCTCTTCGGCCACTACACCGCCGACGCGGGCGCGGTGCGCGTCTTCGGCCGGGAGCTTCCCCCCGGCCGTCCCCGCGCCGCCATCGAGGCGGGCGTGGGCATGGTGCACCAGCATTTCACCCTCGCCGGCAACCTGACGGTCCTCGAGAACGTCCTGATCGGGTCCGAGCCGCTGTCGCGCCTGATGTCCTCGACCCGCCCCGCCCGCCGCCGCCTGCGCGACCTGGCGGAGCGCTTCGGCCTGCCGGTGAACCCCGACGCCCGCGTCGGCGACCTCTCGGTCGGCGAGCGCCAGCGGGTGGAAATCCTCAAGGCCCTGTATCGCGAGGCGAAGATCCTGATCCTGGACGAGCCCACCGCCGTCCTCGCCCGCCCCGAGGCCGAGCGCCTGTTCCAGACCCTGCGCGGCATGACCGCCGAGGGCCTGTCGCTGATCTTCATCTCCCACAAGCTGCACGAGGTCATGGCCGCCTCCGACCGCGTCACGGTCCTGCGCCGCGGCCGGGTGGCCGCGGAACGACGCACCTCCGACACCTCCGCCTCCGCGCTCGCCGAGCTGATGGTCGGCCGCCGCGTCGCCCGCCCGGTGCGCGAGGCGCAGGCCCCCGGCGCCCCCGTCTGCATCGCCTCGGCCGTCACGATCACCGAGGACGGCCGAGACCTGCTCGACGAGGCCGATTTCACCGTCCACGCGGGCGAAATCCTCGGCATCGTCGGCGTGGCAGGCAACGGGCAGGCCACGCTGGGCCGCCTGCTCTCCGGCCTCGCCCGCCCGACCCGCGGCCGCATCACGCTGGGCACGGACGACCTCGGCCGCATGACTCCCTCGGACTGCGTCGCCGCCGGCGTCGGCCGCATCCCCGAGGATCGCCACGCGCAGGGCGTCGTCGGCGAGATGACGGTGTGGGAGAACGCCACGCTGGAACGGCTCTCCTCCCCCGCCTTCTCCTCCCGCGGCTTCGTGCGCCGCGCCGCCGCCCGCGCCTACGCCGCCGAGCTGATCCGCCGCTTCGACATCCGCGGGGCCGAGCCCGACACCCGCGCCCGCCTCCTTTCGGGGGGCAACATGCAGAAGCTGATCCTGGGCCGGAACCTGGCGCAGAACCCGCGGCTGATCCTCGCCAACCAGCCCACCCGCGGTCTCGACGAGGGCGCGGTGGCCGCCGTCCATGCCGAGCTGCTAGCCGCCCGCGCCGCGGGCGCCGCCGTGGTGCTGATCTCCGAGGATCTAGACGAGGTGCTCGGCCTCGCCGACCGCATCCAGGCCATCGTCAAGGGCCGCCTCTCCCGCCCGATCCCGGCCGAGCAGGCCTCCGCCCGCCGCATCGGCCTGATGATGGCCGGCGCCTGGGAGGAGGCCGACCGCCTCGCGGCCGCCGGCGACGACCTTGCGGAGGCCCCCGCCTGATGCGCCGCGCCCCTCGCCCGACCGCCGTCGCGATCCGCCTCCCGGCCTCCCCCCTGCCGGAGGCCCGCGCATGATCCGCCTCGAACGCCGCCCGCAGCCCTCCTTCGCCTGGGCCGTGGGCGCGCCCTTCGCCGCGGTGCTCGCCTCGCTGGTCCTCTGCGCCGGGCTGATCGCGCTGGCCGGCGTCAACCCGCTCGAGGCCTATGCCGAGATGCTGCGCGGCGCCTTCGGCTCCCGTCTCTCGATCACCGAGACGCTGGCCCGCGCGACGCCGCTGATCCTCACCGGCCTCGCCGCCACCGTCGCCTTCCGGGCGCGGCTGTGGAACATCGGCGGCGAGGGCCAGTTCTACATGGGCGCGCTCGCCGCCGCCTGGCTGGGGTCCGAGGCGCTGGCGGGCCTCCCCCCCGCGCTCGGCATCGCCGGAGTGATGGCCGCGGGCATGGTCGCGGGGGCGCTGCTGCTCCTGGTCCCAGCCTTCCTGCGCGTGCGCTTCGGCGTGGACGAGGTGGTGACGACGCTCCTGACCAACTTCATCGTCATGCTTTTCGTCGGCATGATGGTCGAGGGCCCGCTGAAGGACCCGCTCGCCTTCGGCTGGCCCCAGTCCGTGCCCGTCGCCGACGATCTGATGCTGCCCAAGCTGATCGAGCGCACGCGCCTCCACGTCGGCCTGCTGATCGCCGTCGCCGTGGCGGGGCTGGTGTGGCTGATGCTGGCGCGCACGGTCTTCGGCGCCCGCGCCCGCGCCGCGGGTCTCTCGGCCGGCGCGGCCGAGTTCGCGGGCGTGCCGCTGTCGCGCACGCTGCTGGGCGTGGCGCTGATCTCGGGCGCGCTGGCGGGGCTCGCCGGGGCGATCGAGGTCGCGGGCGTGAAGGGCTACGTCACCACCGACCTCTCGCCCGGCTACGGCTATTCCGGGATCGTGGTGGCGATGCTCGCGGCCCTTCACCCGATCGGCGTGGTCGGCGCCGCGGTCTTCGTGGCGGTGGTCTTCGTGGGCGCCGACGCGATGTCCCGCGCCCTGGGCGCCCCCACCTTCATCGCCGACGTGATCGTGGCGGTCTCCCTGCTGACGATGCTCGTCGCCCTCCTCTTCGCGACCTACCGGGTGCGCCGATGACCCTGCCGCCGCTGCACCGGATGACCGACCTATCGCCCGAGCCCTGCGCCGACGCCCGCGTCGGCTCCTCGCGCCCGTGTTCCCGATCCGGCCGGAACCCGCTCCCCGGCGGGCATCCTCCAACCTCGCGCCCCGCCTGCGCCGCAACGAGAGCCCAATCTCGCGCCGAGGCCCCCCGCTCCGCCCCGCGCCCGATCCCCTTGCCGGACAGGAGCTGCGGCCCCGCAGGGGCGTCGAGCCCCTGCGCACCCGCGCGCCGCCTCCGCGGCGCCGACGCCGCCCTTGCCGTCGCCTGGCACAGCGCGGACCGGCCCGCCCGGCGACGCGAAGCCCACGCAACCGGTCTTGCGATGGCGCGCGACCCGTGGCCCGCTCGTCCAAGCGCAGGCTCTCCGTACTCCACCGCACAGGATCGACAGAGCTCCACGCACCTCGGGCGGACCGGCACACCGTCTCGAGGACCGGCCCCGTCCGTCATCCTCAACCAAGGGGTCGAGCCATGATCGACGCGCTCGAGATCCTGACCACCGCCTCTCTCTGGGCCGCGGTCCTGCGCATCGCGACGCCCCTGATCTTCGGCGCGCTCGGCGCGCTGATCTGCGAGCGCTCCGGGGTTCTCAACCTCGGGATCGAAGGCATCATGACCCTGGGCGCGATGATCGCCTGGCTCGCCGCCTACCAGGGCGCCGACCTTTGGGTCGCGCTGCTCGCCGCGGCCGCGGCGGGCGCCTGCTTCGGCCTGCTTCACGCCTTCCTGACCGTGCCGCTGGGCCTGTCGCAGCACGTCTCGGGCCTTGGCATCACCTTGTTCGCGTCCTCCTTCACCTACTACGTCTACCGACTGGTGGTGGTCGTCGGCGACTCGCCCCCCACCATCGAGCCCTTCCAGCCGCTGGCCATCCCCGGCCTCTCCGACCTGCCCTTCGTGGGCCCGGTCCTCTTCTCCCAGATGGCGCCCACCTACGTGGCGCTGGCCGCCGTGGCGCTCGCCGCCTGGGTCCTGGCTCGAACGCCGCTCGGCCTCGCGGTGCGCATGGCCGGCGAGAACCCCCACGCGGTCGAGGCGCAGGGCCTCAACCCGCTCGGCATCCGAACCGGGGCGGTGGTCGTCGGCTCCGCCCTCATGGCGCTCGGCGGGGCCTTCCTGACCACCGCGGCCTTCAACAGCTTCTTTCCCCAGATGGTCCAGGGTCGCGGCTGGATCTGCATCGCGCTCGTGGTCTTCGCGGGCTGGCGTCCCGGCAAGGCCCTGCTCGGCGCGCTGCTCTTCGCCTTCTTCGACGCCTACCAACTGCGCCTCCAGCACGTCGTCGAGGGCCTGCCCTACCAGCTGTTCCTCATGGCGCCCTACGTCCTGTCCATCGTCGCCCTCATCGTCGTCGCGCGCCGCGGCCGCGCCCCCGAGGCCCTGATGGCCCCCTACCGCCGCGGAGAACGCTGAGCCCGTCCCCGCATCGACGCCGCGGCCCTCGTCGGGTCGGGTCCCAGCAGGATCCAACAGCCCACAGCCGCACCGGCCAGCCGGCCGCGAGACCGGTCATCCCTCCGCCGCCCGGATGGCGACGACCTCGTCCGCCCCGATGCGTTCGCCGCCCTCCAGCACCAGCAGGGGCGCGTCGCCGCCGAGCTGCAGCTCGGTCACCCGCGCATAGGCGCGGCCCGGCCGGCTCTCCAGCAGTTCGGCGTCGCCCAGGTAGTCGAACGAGAAGCTGTAGGCGCCCTCCGGCGCCTCGCCCGAGGCGGTCTCTCCCGCCCAGACCAGCTCCGTCGCGGCCGGGTCCACCTCGACCCGCGCCACTTCGGTCCCTGCGGCGTTCTTCACCACCAGAACCGCGCGCTCGGCCTCCGCGACGGGCTCCACGTCCAGCGAGATCGGGTCGCCGTCGAAAGGCACGCTCGCGGCCGACTGAACCTCCTTGCCGATCCATTCCGCCAGGCCCGCGCCGTCGCCGCCCAGCGCCTGAAGGATCGCGTCCAGCCGGTCGTTCGAGCGGATCTGCTGCTCCACCGCCGAGAAACTGGCGAGCTGGGCCACGAACTCGGTCGATTCCACCGGTTTCAGCGGATCCTGGTTGCGCATCTGCGTAGTCAGGAGGCTGAGGAAGGTCTCGAAATCGCCGGCCGCCTTCGCGGCGGCCCCGGACTCGGCGCTCGAAGCCGGCCCCGGCGGAGAGGTCGGCGCGCCCCGGATGCCGGCGGCGACGGGCGAGGTGGCGATGTCTGACATGGCAGGCTCCTATACTCTGAGATCCAGGCCGCGCTGCGCCGCGCCGCCGAAACGCGGCGGCGGCGGCTCGACCGCGGGATCGCCGCTCTCCGCGACGCGGCCGTCGGCCGGCGCGCGCCCGCCGTCGCCGCCCTGGCCAAACTGCAGGTCCACCTGGGCGTGCCCGGCGTCGGCCAGAGACTGACCCAGCATCTCGGAATGTCGGCGCAACAGGTCCGCAACCTCGGGCCGGTCGGCGACGATCGCGACGACCAGCCCATGCTCATGCCGCGACATCGACATGCGCACGCGCCCCAGCTCCGGCGGGTCGAGGGTGATCTCGATCTCCCCGGGCGTCTCGCGGCGCGCCAAGCGCACCGCCTGCTCGGCCACCGCCTGCGCCGCGGGCGGCGCGGGTGCGGCCGTCGGGGCCGAAGGCGCGGTCTGCCCTGACGGAGCGCTTCCGCTTGCAGACGTGACGACGGGCCCCGCTTCCGTCTCTCCCAAGGCAGGAGCGCCCGAGACCGAAGCGTCTGGTCGAGACGCCTGCTGTTGCTCGGAAAAGGTCATGCCGGCCGGTCCTGCCGTGACGAGCGGCGGGGACGCTGTCGCCGCGGCGCTTCCCCCAACTGCAGCGAAGCCCGGTCCGGCCCGCGGCGGCGGCGCGGCGATAACCGCCGAACGGCGCGAGGGCTCGCCCTCCCCGGTTTCCTCTCGCTTCGAACGGCTTTCGCTCGGCTTCAGATCGGGCTCGAAGCGCTGAGTCGCGGCGGCGAGACCAGGCTGGACGGGCGGACTGGGCGCTCGCGACGCCGCGGACATGATCGGAGCATCCGGACGAGGCGGCGCCGTGGCCTCGAGGGAACGAAGAACCGCGTCGCGAGACTCGGTCGCCGGCGCCGACCGCGCACCGGCAGGGGCGATCTCGGGCCGGGATCCCTTGGCGGTTTCGGCCTGCTCCTCCATGGGCGCCGGCGGAGGCCCCGCGCCCTCGACGATCGTCGTGCGACCAGAGGCGACGGTCGCCGGCCCGACAGGGTTTGACGGGACCGCAGCCGTGTCGCGCGCGACCGAAGGCTCCCGTCCAAGCCCCTGCCAAGAGAAGAACTCCGGCGGCGAGGCGAAGGTCGTCGTCGGCCCCGGAGACATCGCAGGCGAAGCGCGGGACCCGACCTCGGCGCCGGTCGGAGCCGCCGACGCCCCCGTCGACCCCGCGACCGCCGGCCCGGCAAGCGCGCGAGTCGTCCCGTTCGTCGCCGCTCCCTTCCGAGCGGCGGGACCCGAGCCGGTCGTCTCGTCGCCTGTTCCATCGGCGAACGCCGTTGCGGCCACGCCTGTTCGCCGCTCGATGGCGATGCGCGGAGGGACGGCGGTGGCCGCGACGTACGGGCCGAGCGCCGGCCAGGCCCCCTCTGACGGTTGGCTCGACGCCTCGAACGCGGCGCCGAAGTCGACCGCGACGCCGGGCGTGGGGGGAGCGGCTTCCGCTTTCTCGTGCCGCGCACGCCCGACAGGCTCCCGCTGGGAAGCTCGACCGGCGGCTTCGGATGCGGGAAGCTGGGCGGTCGACTGCGCGTCCGGGCGCGCCCCAGGTCGGTCGCGAAGCGGGACGCCTGGGGGACGGGACGCGCCGTCCGGGATCTCGAGATGGGGCATGGGACGCATTCTGCTCCGCTCTTGGGTCGGGGCGCAGGATGACCGCGAATCGTTACCCAACGTTTACCGAAGCCGGGGTAGCGATGGCGCAAGGAGATCCGCGATGACCGACGCCCCCGCCCCTCTGCGCCCAAGCCGCGAAGCGCCCTTGGCGCAACCGTCGATCCGCCGTCCGCCGCCCGGCGCCGAGGACGCGCGAATGCGGGCGGCGGCGGTCGAATTCGAATCGATGTTCCTGGCGGAAATGTTGACGGCCGCCGGCCTGGGCCGCCCCCCCGAGGGGTTCGGCGGCGGCGTGGGGGAGCAGGCGTTCGCAGGCCTCCTGGTCCGTGAACAGGCCCGGCTTTGGGCCGAGCGGGGGGGGATCGGCCTCGCGGAAAGCATCTACCGATCCCTCGTCCGCGACGCGGCGGCGACATGAGCGACGATCGTCCCGCCTCGGCGTCCCCTAGTCCGGCCCCCGAAGGCAGCCGCATTGGCGCGGCCCTGCGCGGCGCCGCATGGCGAGGCCGCGCGCGGCAGGTGCGCGCCCTGCTCGAGGAGGAGCGGGAGCTGATTCTCCAGGGCGACCTGCGGGGACTGGCCGGCCACGCCGCCCGGAGCCGCACCGCGCTGGAGGACTTCTTGTCGAGCCCGCCCGCCGGCGAGACGCCTGAGCGGGAGCTGGAACGGATCCGGGACGCCGCCGCCCGCAACCGTCGCCTTCTCGCCGCGCTTCTCGAGGGAGCGGCGGCCGCCCGGCAGGAGTTGGCGCAGCACGAGAAAGCACGCTCGCAGCTGGGCTATGACCGGTCCGGCGGCGTGGTCACCGGATCAGGGCCGGGCCGCGGCCGAAGAGCCTGATCCATCCAGCTCGGGTCTCGACCCACAGGATCACAGAGCGGCGGAGCCGATCCCGTTGCCGACAGCCCGGCGCGACTTGCGATCCCCCATGCGCCGCCCCTCGGCGACGCTTTCGCCGCGATCATTCGAGTTCTCGGCGCCATGGGCGGCCTGCCGCCTCACCATCGTGCCGAACGGCGAGCCAGCCGCAACTCCAGCCACGTCTCGCTTGATGTCCGAGACAACTCCCAAGGGAGGCTCATCGTTTGCGTTTCGCTCTCGAGATGCTGGGGCGCGCTTAGATCGCCGCCCTCCCAGCATCGCAAACGGATGCGCGCCATCTCTCGCAAGCCGCACGCTCGGTCACCCGAAAGCGTTCTGCGCTTGGGGCGTCGCGAAATGTCCAACCGGGTTCGGGGCTTGCGCCTTCAGGCAAGGCGATGACTCTCGCCGCCGGTGTTCATGGCAGGTGCTCTCCTCGCCCAGAGGGCTCGCCTCCAGGGAAATGCCGACTCCGCCCCAATTGTTTTCAGCCGAAGCGGGATTGCACCAGGTTCGCGAAACTCGCCGCGCCCGCCTGGAGAAGCGTCACGGCGCCCTGTCCGGGAACATAGCCGCCCGTCCCGTTCTCGGCGGCCGAGCGCGCGAGGAAACGGCGGATCATCGTGTCGACCTTTTCCGGGTCCGAGAAAACGGCGATCGATTCCTCTCCGAACAGCTCCCGCGTTTTCGCACGCAGGGTCTCGCGCTGCTGATCCAGGTCGATCTGGGCGAAGGCGTCGGGCAGGCCGTAGGCTTTCTCGATCACGGCCCGAAGCGGGCGGTCGCCCAGCGCCGCGAACCACGACGAGCCGTCGCGGCCGGTCCGCTCGGCCTCGGCGGCATGCTTGGCAAGCTCACGTCGGGCGTTCATCGCCAGGCGGAGATCGGAATCGGCGTCGCCCACCGCCACCTCGAACCGGCGCTCCTTGTAGGCGGTCGCGATCTTGTCGGCGAAGCCCGCATCGACCACGCGCGCGCCCAGGACGCTGCCGTAGCCGAAGGCGTTCGCCAGATCGCGATAGCGCGGGTCCACCAGCCGATTGGCGAAGGACCGCGTGTCCAGCGGATCGCTCTCCAGCACCTTGCGGATGAAGGCACGCTTGTCGATCTCGTCCTCCAGGCCGAAGGCGCCCAGCGCCACCTGCAGCAGCTGGCGGTCGTTCACAAGATCCTCGGCGGTGGCGGCTTTGTGGATCGTCTCCTGGAAATGGGCGACCGCGCGGGTGATCTCGGGGGATTTCTCGAAGGTCTCGCGCTGCCGGTCCTCGATGCGCTGCAACAGGGACCAGCCGGCGACGCCGCCGAGGGGGAGAAGCGGGGTGAAGGCCATGGCCGGCTCCGCCTACTGCGCGGCGGTGGCGGAGGAGACGGCCAGCAGCCGCTCCTCCCGCGGGAGGAGCGTGCGCAGGGTCTTGAGCGACTGGTAGAAGCGCTCGGCGATCGCGTGCTCGGTCGCCTCGGTCAGGCGAGCGCGGCTGTCGGGGTCGTCGAAGACCTGGCTCAGCTGCTCGATCCCCGCCAGGATCTGGCGGCGGCCCTCGGCGGGTGCGGCCTCGCCGGCGAGCACCAGCTGGGCGATGTAGCAGACCCGGCGCACGGGCGTGGTCACCTCGTGGGGGTGGATCGCGTCGCGCAGGCGCAGGACGTTCGCCTCGGGCGTCAGGATGTTGATCCGCGTCCGGCGAGGCCCGTTCTCCATCACCACGCCGTTCACCATCACCCGCTCGCCCGGGCCGAGCTTCAGGATCAGGCCGGGCATCTCAGGGCGCCTCGACCTGGCCGCGGAGGCCCTTCATCACGCTGGCATTGATCTCCACCAGCGGGGCGGCCGAGATCTCGCGCTTCACCAGGCGGGGCGTCTCGCGCTCGACATAGGCGGCGAGCGACAGGAGGCCCGCGCGCAGCGTCTCCGGCAGGCCGTTCTCCTCGATCATCAGGTCGGCGGCGAGGGTCAGCCAGAGGCGCAGGTTGTCGTGCGCGGCGGAGGCGAGGCGGCTGTAGGCGCCGATCTCGCCGGCTTCCAGCGCCGCCTGGGCTTCGCTGAGGCGATGGGTGACGCGGGCGAAGATGCGGTACTCGGCCTGGCGGGGCGTCAGCGCCGCGTGGGCGGCGTCCCCATAGGCCGGCCGGCGGTCGGCGCCGCGGCCGAGACCGGATCGGGAGGGAGAGAGCGCGGCGGCGGTCATGGCGGCTCCTGGGTCTGGCGAGGTCCGGCGCCGGCGATTCAGGCCCTGGCTGCGCGTCCCGCCGTGAAATCCCGTGCGCCCCGTTCCCCGGCGGCGGCGCGCGAGCGGCGCGCGCCCCCCGCGCGCGGGGCGGGGGCGGTGGTGGGGAAGGCCGGGTTCCCGGCCTTCCCCGTCGTCTCCCTTAGCGGAAGAGCGACAGCACGCTCTGCGGCGCCTGGTTGGCGATCGACAGCGCCTGGATGCCCAGCTGCTGCTGGACCTGCAGGGCCTGCAGGCGGGCCGAGGCCTCCTCCAGGTTGGCGTCGACCAGGGCGCCGATGCCCGAGGTCAGCGAGTCGGACAGCGACTTCACGAAGTCGGCCTGGATGTCGATCCGGCCCTGGACGGAACCGAACTCGGCGGCCGCGTCGATCGAGGTCTGGATCAGCGACTCGATGTTGGCGAGCGCGTTCTCGGCGCCGTCGGCGGTGGTCACGTCGATGCCGTCGAGGCCCACCAGGCCGCCCGAGGACACGCCGCCCGAGCCGTCGTCGACCGTCAGCGCCACCGTGGCGGCGTTGTCGTTGTCGATCTGCAGCGTCGGGGGCTGCGAGATCGGGTCGTCCGACAGGTTCACCTGCACCGAGATGCCGTCGATGCCGCCCGCGTCGATCACGCGCTTCAGGCCGGTCGCCACGTCGTTGAGCGTGTCGCCCTCCTTCGCGGTGTAGTCGAAGTTCTGGCCGCCCAGCGAGATGCGGAAGCCGTCGCCCTCGTTCACCACGCCGCCGGTGTTGCCCGCGCCGCCCAGCGACACGGTCTCGGCCCGGGCGGTCAGGGTGCCCGCCGCGCCGGCCGCGCCGGCCGCGATGGCGCCGCCGGCGTCCGGGTCGACCACGAAGGTCGTGGCGCCGGTGGAGGAGCCCTGCATCGTGATCGAGTCGAAGGCGTTGGTCGACGAGATCGTCACCTCGCCCGCGCCGGTCACCGCGGTGGTCACCCCCTCGACGCCCAGGTTGGCGAGACCCGCGGCGACGATGTCGTCGAGGTCGGCCACCGCGATCGCGGCGCCGGTGTTGTTGGTGTAGGTGAACTGCTGGTCGGCGAAGTCGATGGTGATCGTGTCGCCGTTCGCCATGTCGGTGGCGATGGTGATCGTCGCGTCGTTCGCGGCGTTCGACAGGGTGGCGCCGGCGCCCACGGTGTAGGTGCCGTCGTCGGCCACGGTGCCGATGCGGTCGATGGCGCTCGCGGTCTCGACCGTGCCGGCCTCCGAAGTCAGGTTCTGGCCGCGGAACGAGATCGAGGACGAGGAGACCGACCCGTTGCCCGCGCGGTCGAGCGACGACAGGACCGAGGTCTCGTCATAGGAGTCGACCAGGTTCTTGCCGTTGAACTGGGCGGCGCCGAGCACCGAGGTGATCTGGTCGCGCAGCGCGTCGATGTCGGTCTGGATCTTGGCGCGGTCGACGTTCTCTTCCTGCGCGGCGACGATCTTGCCCTTGATGTCGGTCAGCAGCTCGGTGACCGTCTCGGCCGCCTGGCGGCCGACCTGGACCGTGGACTGGCCGAGCGACAGCGATTCGCTGATGCCCTTGAAGCCCTTCACGTCCGACTGCATCACCGAGGAGATCGCCCAGACGGCGGCGTTGTCCTTCGCGGACCCGACCTTCTTGCCGGTCGAGATCTGCTCCTGAATCTGGGTCAGACCGCGGTTGGTCTGGTTCAGGGTCTGCAACGCGACCATCGCGCTGGTGTTGGTGAGAATGCTGGCCATGTGCTCCGTTTCCCGTAGCTGGCGGCGCGCCACGCGCCGCGTGAGTGCAGACCGACCGGGAATTTCCCCCGACCGGAGAGAACCGCCCTTCTGACGGAGCGCATCGGGCGTTCGACCCGCCGCGCCGGCCCACCCCTTGGGGCCGCAGCGAGGGGATTAGCCCGCCAGCCGCTAACGAGGCGTTACCGAGGCGCCCCGGAGCGGTGCGACTTCCCTCGGTTTTTCAACACCTCCGCGGAAATCCGCCCGCGAACGCGCGCGCGCTCTTTTCTTCCTTGGCCGGTCAGGCTCTGTTAACTGAACCGAGGGCCTGATCCGCCCGAACGCAGACGGACGGGACGCGCGGCGCGCAACACGCGCCAGGCGCGCGCAGGGGCCGAGCAACAGGGGGACCGGAGCCGCGGATGGCCATCGTTCAGGACCGAAAGATCGAGTTCTCGCAGCCGGTCAGGCAGATCGTGATGATGGTCGCCGTGCTGGCGCTGGTCGCGGTCGGGGTGTTCTTCCTGCTCGGGCCCATCGAGGCGGTGTTCTCCGCCAACGTCTGGCTCAACGGCTTCATCGCCGGCGTCTTCGTGATCGGCGTGCTGGCCTGCTTCTACCAGGTGGTCGCGCTGGTGCGCGCGGTGTCCTGGCTTGAAGGCTTCGCCATTGACCGCCCGGGGCATGAGTTCGTCAACCCGCCGCGCCTGCTGACCTCGCTTGCCTCCCTGCTGCGCGACCGCCGCGCGCGCGAGGCGCTGACCGCGACCTCCTCGCGCTCGCTGCTCGACACGGTGGCGACCCGTCTCGACGAACAGCGCGACATCACCCGCTACATCATCAACCTGCTGATCCTGGTGGGCCTGCTGGGCACCTTCTGGGGCCTGTCGAACGTGGTCCCCGGCATCGTCGAGACGATGCGCTCGCTGTCCGGCGCGCAGGATTCGAACACCGATTCGATGCAGGTCTTCGCCAACCTGATGGCGGGGCTGAACAGCCAGCTCGACGGCATGGGCACCGCCTTCGCCTCCTCGCTGCTGGGCCTCGCGGGCAGCCTCGTGGTGGGCCTGCTCGACCTCTTCGCCGGCCACGGCCAGAACCGCTTCTACCGCGAGCTGGAGGAGTGGCTGTCGTCCATCTCCCGCATCTCGCTGGGGGGCGGCGAGGGCGAGGCCTCGGTCGCCGCGCTCGCCGCCGACGCGCTCGACCGCAACGCCGACCAGATCGAATCCCTCGTCGCCGCGCTCCGCGACGCCGAGGACCGCCAGCGCGCCGCCGACGCGAGGCTCGAGACGCTGGCCGCCGGCCTCTCCGGCCTCGTCCGCGCGCTGGAGGAGGAGCGGGAGACCCGCGCCGCGGCCCCTGCGCCCGAGGCCGCCGTCGCCTTCGACGACACGAACCTCACCGCCCGTCTCGACCGCGTGGCCGCGGCGCAGGAGCGGGTGGTGCACCTGCTGGAACGCGCCCAGGACAAGGAGGAGACGGACGAGGGCCGCCAGCGCCTGCGCTCCATCGACCTCCAGCTCACCCGCCTGCTGGAGGAGGTCTCGGCCGGCCGGCAGGAGGCGACGGCCGAGCTGCGCATGGACCTCGCCCGCCTGACCCGCGCCGTGACCGGCGAGCGGGGCTGACGCATGGCGCTCTCCAGACGCAACCAGCGCTACGAGAGCAACGTCTGGCCCGGCTTCGTCGACGCGATGACGGCGCTGCTGCTGGTGCTGATCTTCGTCCTGTCGATCTTCATGATCATCCAGTTCGTGCTGCGCGACCTCGTCACCGGCAAGGACGCCGAGCTCGACAACCTCACCGCCCAGCTCGCCGAGGTCGCCCAGGTCCTGTCGCTGGAACGCTCCCGCGGGGAGAACCTTCAGGGCGAGGTGAACACGCTGACCGCCACGCTGGCGCGCGAACGCTCCGAGATCGACCGGCTGACGGCGCTGTCGAACTCCCTGACCGCCGAGCGCGACGCGGCGGCGGCGAAGAACGACGAATACGAGGCACGCGTCGCCGCCCTGCTCGACGACATCGGCGCCGCGCGCGACCGCATCGGGACCCTGACCGCCCGCGTCTCGGAGGTGGAATCCGAGCGCGACGCCCAGACCGCCCGGGCTGAGGACCTGACCCAGGACCTCACCCAGGCCCGCGCCTCCATCGACGAGCTGGAGGCCGCGCGCACGAAGGCGATCTCCGAGCAGGAGGCGATGCAGCTCACGCTCGCCCGGATGCGCGACGAGATCTCCGCGCAGGAGGAGGCCGCCCGCCTCGCCGCCGCCAAGACCGAGGCGCTCGAGGCCCTGACCGCCGACCTGCGCGCCAAGGCCGAGGAGACGCAGGCCACCCTCTCCGAGACCCTCCAGTCGCTGGCCGAGCGCAACCGCGCGATCGAGGAGAAGGACGCCGCCATCGCGTCGCTCAACGCCGACGTCGAGGCCGCCGAGCAGGCCCGCGCCGAGCAGGAGGCCGCCCGCGAGGCCGCGCAGACCGAGCTCGTCCAGCTCCGGGTCACCGAGGCGGAGAAGGAGAAGCTCCTCGCCGCCCTACAGACCGACCTGACCGAGGCCGAGAAGCAGAAGGCCGCCGAGGCCGCCGCCGCCGAGGCCCTGCGCGCCCGCCTCGCCGACAGCGGCGACGAGCTGACCGCGATGGAGCTCGCCCTCGAGGAGCAGCGCCGCAAGGCCGAGGAGACGCTGACCCTCCTCGCCGCCGCCAACGCCGCCAAGTCGGAGCTGGAAGGCAAGGTCGAGGCGACGGAGGAGGAGCTCGCCGCCGTCCGCAAGGACATGACCGAGCGCGAGGCGATCCTCGCCGCCGCCCAGCGCCGCCTGACCGAGGAGCAGACCTCCGCCGCCGACGAGGCCCGCCGCGTCGCCCTGCTCAACGCCCAGGCCCAGGAGCTGCGCCGCCAGCTCGCCGGGTTGCAGGAGCTGCTGGACGCGGAGGAGTCGAAGAACGACACGCTCAAGGTCCAGGTCTCCAACCTCGGCAGCCAGCTCAACTCCGCCCTCGCCCGCGAGCTCCAGCTCAAGCGCCGCGAGGCCGAGCGCAACGCCCAGGAGGTGGCCCGGCTGGAAGCGGAGAAGAAATCGCTCGAGGCCCGCCGCTCCGAGTTCTTCGGCCGCATCCGCGAGGCGATCGAGGGGCGCGAGGGCGTCGAGGTCGTGGGCGACCGCTTCGTCTTCCAGTCCGAGGTGCTGTTCGACCAGGGCTCCGCCGATCTCGGCCCAGACGGGCGCGCGGCGCTGGACGATTTCGCCCAGCTGTTCCGCGACGTGCAGGACGCGCTGCCCAACGAACTGCCCTGGGTGCTGCGCGTCGACGGCCACACCGACGACGTGCCCCTGTCGGGCGCCGGCCGCTACCGGGACAACTGGGCGCTGTCGCAGGCGCGCGCGCTGTCGGTGGTGCGCTACCTCGCCGACGCCCAGGGCTTCCCGCCCGAGCGCCTGGCCGCCAACGGCTTCGGCCAGTACCAGCCCATCGACCCCGCCGACACGCCCGAGGCCCGCGCCCGCAACCGCCGCATCGAGCTGAAGCTGACCGAGCGCTGAGCCCGGCGCCGCGCCTGCGGGCCGGCTCTGGCTGCCCTCGCGCCGCCTGCCGGAGCGCCCAGGGCCGTCGCCCCGCCCGCGGCGGTCCCTCCCGGAAATCCGCGCCTCCGGCCTCCGGCGGCTCGCCTCGTCAGGCGCGACCCACCCCCGGACCTCTCGAAAGGTCCAGCGAGACCGCCGCGCCGGCGGCCCGCCCTGCCTTCCCCTGGTCCGCGCGAAGCCGCAGGCCGCGAGAGGCCCCGGGTCAGGCCCGGGGTGCCGCGCCGGGCTCTCCGGGCGATCTCTGCAGGCCCCTCAGATCCCGTGCGCCACCCGCGCCTTGCGCGAGGCCGACAGCTTCATCCCCGGCGCCGCCAGCCGCCCCGCCGGCCCCGTCCAGGCGTAGGCCAGCAGGCAGGGCTCGAGGTCGCCGGTGGTGATCCGGTGCTCGTGCTCGGGCCGGTTGAGGATCAGCGAGCCGGGCGCATAGACCGCGGTGTCGTTCTCCGACCAGGCGCCGGCGACCGAGAGATAGCTCTCCTCGATCTCCTTGTGGCTGTGCTGAGGATAGGTGGTCGAGGGCGCGAGCAGCACGAACCCCAGGATCAGCCGCTCCGAGGGCACCGGTCCCTGCGGCCCCATCACCTCGCAATAGGCGTAGCGCCGCGTCAGGTGGCGCGGCGGCCGGGCGTAGCCGTATTCCCAGGTCAGCCGCCCCGCGACCCGGCCCAGCGCGCGCGCAAGCGCCGACATCGCCCCCCGCTCGCCCACGTCCAGCGCGCGCGGCAGGTAGGCGGTCACCGGCTTCTCCTGCGGCGCGCGCGCGATCAGGCGCGGATCGGCGTCGAGCACCGCCGACAGCGTTTCGCGCACCCGCTTGCGATGGCCGCGGATCGCCTTGCTCCCCCCCGCCGAGCCGCCGGCGCGGTACATCGTCTCGAACTCCAGCAGCAGGTAGCTCCAGTCCGGCGCCTCCGACAGGCGCGGACCGGGCTCGGCCGCGGCGGCCGGGGAGGGCTCGGGCTCGGCGGCGGCGACGTCCGAGGCCGCCGCCTCGACGGGCGCGTCGACGGGCGCAGGCGTCTGGGTCGGGGACATCGGGCTCTCGCCCTGGGACGGCTGCATCGGCGTAGCTCCCTGAGGGCCCCGGCGCCGCCGAAGGCGGGTCCGGCGCGGAACGAAAGGCGGGGCGAGGGCGGGCGGGCGCCGGATCGGACCGGCGGCGCGGGGCGGCGGAGGGCGGCGGCGGAGGGCGGCGGCGCCTGCGGGCGGGCGCCGGGCGCGAGATCGCCGACGCAGCGTCACCCATCGCGCCGCGCGCCCGCCGCGTCGGCGCCGAAAGCGACGCCTTGCGCATGGCCTCCGACATCGCCCCCGCTTCCGCTTGCTCCCGCGCCGCCCGGGATCCAGACTGCCCCCGCCCGCGCAGACGGGCGCTGAACGGGAGGATGCGATGAAGCTGTCAGGCCGATGCTATTGCGGCGAACTGCGCTACGAGGTCGAGGGCGAGCCGGTCATGCAGGCCCAGTGCCACTGCCGCGAGTGCCAGTACATCACCGGCGGCGCGCCGAACCTGTTCATGATGTTCCCGCGCGAGGGCTTCCGTATCGTCCAGGGCGCGGCGAAGGACTTCGCGCGCAAGGACCTCGAGAAGCCGGTCACCCGCCAGTTCTGCCCCGAGTGCGGCACCCACGTCGCCACCCAGATCTCCCGCGCGCCGATGACCGTGGTCAAGGTCGGCACGCTCGACGACCCCTCGGTGTTCTCCCCGGCCATGGCGATCTTCGCCTGCGACCGGCAGCCCTATCACCTGGTGGCCGAGGGCCTGCCCGTCTTCGACAAGCGCCCCGGCTGAACCCCGGCCCAAGCCCCGAGGCGCGACGCGGCCCGCCGGCGACGGCCGGCGGCCGCGGCGCGGGGCGACGTCCCGCCCAGGCGATCGACGCGCGGCGTCATGCGCCCCATGCCCACGGCAGGGGCGAGGCGCCCTCGCCGTCCCGCGCCCCGCCCCCCGGCGCGCCGGGGTGGGCGGGCGGGAGGCGGGCCGGGGGGCGGCGGCAGGCACGGCCGCGCCTGCGCCGCATACGACGGCGGGCGAGCGGCCGAGGTCCGACGCCGGACCGGCCCACGCCGCGCGCGACCGGACCTGCGTCCGGACGGGCCCGGCCCGGTCGCGACCGGGCCTCGCGGCGGCGTCGGCCGCGGCGGTCAGCCCCGCAGCAGGCCCGCGAACTTCTCGAAGATCTCGGCGTTGGCGGCGACCACGTCGGCGGTGTCGAACGGGTTGCGCTCGGGGTCGGAGAGCGACTCGGCGAAGCCGCCCGCCTCGCGCACCATCAGCAGGCCCGCGGCCATGTCCCAGGGCTTCAGCCCCCGCTCCCAGAACCCGTCGTAGCGGCCCGCCGCCACCCAGGCGAGGTCCAGCGCCGCCGCGCCGAAGCGGCGCACGCCCGCGCAGCGCGGCATCAGGCGCGACAGGTCCTTCATCGTCTCGGGCAGGCCCGAGGTGCCGGCGAAGGGAATGCCGGTGGCGAACAGCATCTCGGTCATGTCGCGGCGCGAGCTCACCCGCAGGCGACGGTCGTTCAGCCAGGCGCCGGCGCCCTTCTCGGCCGCGAAGATCTCGTCCTTGGCCGGGTCCAGGATCACGCCGGCGACGATCTCGCCCTTGTGCTCCAGCGCGATCGAGATCGCCCAGTGCGGCAGGCCGTGCAGGAAGTTGGTGGTGCCGTCCAGCGGGTCGACGATCCAGCGCCGGGTCTGGTCGGCGCCCTTGATCTCCTTGGCCGACTCCTCGCCCAGCCAGCCGTAGGCGGGGCGCGCCTCCAGCAGCTCGTGCTTGATCGTCTCCTCGGCCTTGAGGTCGGCGCGCGAGACGAAGTCCGCCGCGCCCTTGCGGCTGACCTGCAGGTTCTCGACCTCGCCGAAGTCGCGCAGCAGCCCGCGGGCGGCCTTGCGCGCGGCCTTGATCATCACGTTGAGATTGGCGGAACCGCTTGCGGACATGTCTTCGATTCTCCTCGAGGCGCCCCGCCGCCCCGGGCGGGAGGCGATCGGCGCCGCGGTCAGCTCAGGCCGCCGCGGATCGGGGGCCTGCGGAATGCATGAGCCGCGCCGGAGGCCGGCGCGGCGTCTTTCAGGGTCGGATCCCGCGGGCGCGACCGCCCGGCCGGGGTCACTTCAGCTCGGTCTCGACGAAGCGCAGCTCGCCGTCGCCGGCGTTGATCACGTCGTGCGCCACGCCCTTCTGGCGGAAGTAGGTCACGCCCGCGGTCATCTGGGTGCGGGTCACCGCGCCGTCGGGGCCGACGATGTCGACGGGCTGCGAGGTGACCGGGGTCACCACGTAGTCCATCTGGTGCGTGTGCCAGCCGGTGGCCTGGCCGGGGGCG
This sequence comes from Albimonas marina, assembly GCF_029223255.1. Taxonomy (GTDB): domain Bacteria; phylum Pseudomonadota; class Alphaproteobacteria; order Rhodobacterales; family Rhodobacteraceae; genus Albimonas. Next base: position 84,854 of record NZ_JARHUC010000011.1, on the reverse strand, counting down.
AAGACCCACTCGGTCACCCGCACGCGGTCGTTGTCGACCATCTGGGTGTGCGAGGCGGCGGGCTTGGCCACGTAGCCGTCCGGCGCGGGGGTCGAGAGGCACATGGTCAGGCGCGCTCGACGTATTCGAAGGTCTCGGTGTTCACCACCACCTGCTCGCCCTGGCCCACGAACGGGGGCACCGTGATGCGCACGCCGTTGTCGAGCGTCGCGGGCTTGTAGGAGTTGGCGGCCGTCTGGCCCTTCACCACCGGCTCGGTCTCCTCGATGGTGCAGATCACCTTCTCGGGCAGCTGCACCGAGAGGGCCTCCTCCTCGTAGTACTCGATGACCGCGGTCATGCCGTCCTGCAGGAAGGGGCGGCGGTCGCCCAGCAGGTCGGCGGGCAGCGCGATCTGCTCGAAGGTCTCGCTGTCCATGAAGGTCAGCATGCCGTCGGTCTCGAACAGGAACTGCTGGTCCTTCTGCTCGAGGCGCACGCGCTCGACCTTGTCGGCGGAGCGGAAGCGCTCGTTGAGCTTGGTGCCGTTGCGCAGGTTCTTCAGCTCGACCTGAGCGAAGGCGCCGCCCTTGCCGGGCTTCACGTGGGCGGTCTTCACCGCCACCCACAGGCCGCCGTCATGCTCGATGATGTTGCCGGGGCGGATTTCGTTGCCGTTGATCTTCATCGAAGCGCCTATGTTCGGTTCCGTCGGCCGCCTCCGCTGCGGGGGGCCGCGCACGCCATGCGCGCCGGGCGCGGACCGCCGAGGCGCGGTCCGCGCCCGGGCGCGATCCGCGCGGGGTATAGCCGCGCCCCGCCGCCGGGGCAAGCCGCAGCGGGCCCGGGGCCGCCGCGTCTCTCGCCGTTCGGTTGCGCAGGCAGGGCGGGGCGGAGAGCCGGGCCCATAGGCGCCCTGCGGGCGGGCTTGGGCGGGAGGGCGGACGGGCGCGCCCGGCGGGCGCAGCCGCGCTCAGACGTCGAATCCCTCCAGGAAGCCCCCGTAGCGCGGCCGGCGCGCCGCGGGATCCGGGCCGCCGCGGCGCGGCGCGGCGCAGAGCGCGAGGCCCGTGGCCGGCGCCCCCGCCTCGCGCAGCGCGTCGGCGGCCGCGCGCAGGTCGCCGCGCCGCGTCTCGCCCCAGCGAAGCGCCAGCACCCGGCGGTCGGCGAGGGTCGCCAGCGTCCGCGCCTCGGCCGCGCACAGCAGGGGCGGCGTGTCGAGGATCACCACGTCGAAGCGCCGGCGCAGCTCCGCCACCAGCCGCGCCATGGCGGGGCCGGCCAGAAGCTCGGCCCGGCGGGCGCCGGCGGGATCGGCGGGCAGCAGCCAGGGCCCGCGCTCCACCGGGCGGGAGAGGGCCTGCTCCACCGTCGCCTCCCCGCCCAGCGCCGAGAGCAGGTCGGCCGCGCCCGCGACCCCGTAGCGCCGCGCCTGCGAGGGCGCGCGCAGGTCCGCGTCGACCAGCGCCGTGCGCAGGCCGGCCAGCGCGCAGCTTTCGGCGAGCAGGGCGGCGACGGTGGACTTGCCCTCCCCCGGGCCGGGCGAGAGCACCGCGACCACCGTGCCCGGCGTGCGGGCGTCGGCCGTGGTCGCCAGCGCCTGGCGCAGCCGCCGCGCGCCCTCGGCGAGCGGCGAGCCGGGGCGACGCCGGGCCTGCACGACGGGATCGAGGCGCCCGCGGACCCGCGGCAGCGCGGCGAGCGTCGGCGCGCCCGCGTCGGCCGCGGCCATCGCGGCCGAGAGCGGCGCGCCGTCCTGCGTCTCGCGCAGCCAGGCGAGGGCGCCGCCCAGCGCCAGCCCCCCGCCCAGACCCAGCGCCAGCGTCAGCCCCGCCGGGAGCAGATCCGGGGGAACCGGCGCCGCGGCCGAGACCACCCGCGCGTCCGGCGCCGCGGTCGCCGCCGCCAGCCGCGCCGCGGCGAGGCGGGCCGCCAGCGTGCGCCGCTCCTCGTCCCGCGAGGGGGCGAGGCGGGCGTCGTCGGACGGAGGCGCAGCCTGCCCGGCCGCGTCGGGAGAGGATCGGGCGGACGCCCACAGCGTCGTCCTCGCGGCGCCGTCGCCGCGGTTCGCGAGGCGCGGTCGCGCCCCGGCGTCGGGCTCGGTCCCGGCCGCGACGGCGCCGGCCTGCTCGAGCGTCGCCAGCCGCCGCGCCAGCCGCTCCGCCGCCGCGGCGGCGCGCTCGCCGCGGGCGGCCGACTGCGCCGCCAGCCGGTCCGCGACCAGCGCCTCGACGATGCGCCGGGCGAGCGTCGGCTCCGCGGCGACCGCGCGCAGGGCGATCAGGCGACTGTCGCCCAGGCGTTCGGCCGTGACCCGGGCCGCGAGGCGGCGGGCGGCCGCGATCGTGTCCGTCGCGCCCGCCTCCGCCGGGCCCGCCCACAGCGCGGCGAGGCCGCGGGCGCCGCCGGGGCCGGAGAACCCTGGCGTCGCGGCCAGGTCCAGCCGCGCGGCCACCCGCTCCATCGCCTCGCGCGAAAGGAGCAGACGGCGCTCGGTCTCCATCGCCGCGGCGTCGGGCGGAGCGGGGGCGGAAGGGGCCTCGGACCAGCCGTCGGGGGCGGGGGCGGCGATCTCGATCACCGCCTCGGCCGCGTGGCGGTCCGGCGCCGCGGCGAGGAGAGCCAGCGCCGCAATCGCCCCCGCGGCCACGCACGCCGCGACCAGGCGCCGGCGACGCCGCAGCGCCCAGGCCAGCATGTCGAGCCCCGAGACGACGACGGCCGGCGCGGAGCTGCGCAGGGTCGGCTCAGGCGCAGGAGAGGCCGGCGCCCGTCCCGTCGCCGTCCGCGCGGCGCCCGCCGGGCCCCGGTCGGAGGCGGAACCGTCCCGATCCGGTTCCAGGCCGTCGGGCCGAGCCGGAGGCGCGCCGGGGTGTGCGAGGCCCCGCCTCGCGACGGGCTCGGCCGTCTCCAGCCGGGCGCGGAACAGCGATCCGGCGCCGGCGTCGGCGAACCCCTCGGGCGCTTTCCCGCCCGCCTCCCCGTCGCGGGACCGGGGCTGCGCGAAGCGTCGTCCGGGCGGCGGTGGGGTCACTTCAGCTCTCCCTGACGCGGCGCATTCGACGCCTGCGGACGCCGGGCGCACAGGGCGGACCGGCTCGGGAGGACGCTAGGATTTCACCCATTAAGATCCGGTAACCATCTCGCCGGAGGCGCGTCGGTCAGCCTGCGCCAGGGCGAGCCGTCGGTCCACGCCCGGCGCGGGCCGGCCGTTCCCGCAGGAGGCGCGCCCGTCCGCCAACGGCGACGGCGCGCCTCCGGGCCGGGTCACCAGTCCTCTTCGCGATGCACCCCGTGGGCGTAGGCCTGGGCGTTGCGCCAGTACCAGTCGGCGTTGCCGCGGTTGGGCGCGGTGCAGTCGCGCTCGGCCACCCGCTTCGCCGGCACGCCGGCGATGATCGAGTTGGGCGGGAACTCCGCGTTCTCGGTCACGATGGCGTGGCCCGCCACGATCGAGCCCGCGCCGATCTTCGCCCCGTCCATGATCGTGGCGTTGATCCCGATCAGGCAGTCGTCGCCGATCTCGCAGCCATGGATGGTGACGTGGTGGGTGATCGAGCAGTTGCGCCCCACCTTCGTCCCCGAGTTCGTCCCCACGTGGACCATCACGAAGTCCTGCAGGTTGGTCCCCTCTCCGATCTCGACCGCGTCGCGCTCGGCCCGGATCACCACGTTGGGCCAGACCGAGACCCGCGGGCCCAGGCTGACCTTGCCGTGGATCAGCGCGGTGTCGTGGATCAGCGCGTCCTCGGCGACCTCGACCAGGGGGCCGAAGGCGCGGCCCGCGCGCATCTGGGGCATCTTTCCGATCATCCGTTTCCTCCGCCGCCGGGCGCCGGCGCGCGAGGGTCGCGGGCGCGGCGGCCGGCCATGTCCGGCGCCCCGACCGCGGCCGGGACGCGCCTTGCGGCGCGAGCCTACCCCCTCGGGACGCGGAACCCCATCCCCCGGCGACGTCGCCCGCCGGCCGCGCCTCCCCCCCTCGCTTGAATGATTCAGCCGCGCGCGTGCAGGATCCGGCCGATGAAGTTCAGCAGCAGCTGCGCCGCCAGGATCGAGGTCGAGCCGGTGGGGTCGTAGTCCGGCGCCACCTCCACCAGGTCCACCCCCGCCACCTCGTGGCGCGCGGCGATCCCGGCCAGCAGCTCCAGCCCCTCGTAATACAGGAACCCCCCGTGGGAGGGCGTGCCCGTCCCCGGCGCGATCGAGGGGTCGAACCCGTCGATGTCGATGGTCACGTAGACCCGCGCCCCCGCCGGGATCCGCGCCAGCACCGCCTCGATCCCCAGCGCGCGCACCTGCCTCACGCTCAGGATGTCCGAGCCGCGGGCGCGCGCGTCCTCGTAGCCCTCCCGCGCGGTCGAGCTCACGTTGCGGATGCCCAGCTGCGTCAGGCCGCGGACCCAGGGCTTCTCGGCCGCGCGGCGCATCGGGTTGCCGTGGCCCCGCGTCACCCCGTGGCGCACGTCCACGAAGTCGAGATGCGCGTCCAGCTGCACCACGTGGATCGGGCCGTTGCGCGCGCAGTCCTCCTCGAAGGCCTCGATGCAGGGGATGTTGACCGAGTGGTCGCCCCCGATCACCACCGGCAGCGCCCCGGCCGCGAGGATCCGGCGCACCCCCGCCTCGATGTTGGCGTGGGAGCGGACGGTGTCGGTGTGGACGATGTCCGCGTCGCCCAGGTCCACGATCCGCGCGCCGTCGAGATAGACCGCGTCGTCCTCGTGGTCGTAGGCGCCCGCGTGGCCGAAGCTGAACAGGGTCGAGGCCTCGCGCACGCCGCGCGGGCCGAAGCGGGCGCCCGCGCGCCACTGGGTGCCCGCGTCGAAGGGCGCGCCCAGGATGCACACGTCGGCGTCGATCGGCGCGCCCTGCGGCGCGATCGGATACTTGCCGAAGCTGCAGATGCCGGTGAAGGGCAGGTTCAACCCGCCCGCGTCATAGGCGTTGCCGCTCATCTCCGTCGCCCTCCAATCGCCACGCGAAACCCGCGCCCTCGCCGCATGCCCGCCGCCCTTCCGGCACGGTCGCTCTCCATCTTCCCTGCATAGCCGGTCGCGACGCGTTCGTCCGCCATCCCCCCAACGCGGCGCACGCGGAGCGGCCAACATCGGTTGAAGGAAGGAGACCGCCATGAACTGGGACCAGATCGAAGGCAAGTGGAAGCAATTCACCGGCAAGGCCCAGGCCGAGTGGGGCAAGCTGACGGACGACGAGGTCGACGAGGTCGCCGGCAACCGCGAGCGCCTCGAGGGCAAGATCCAGGAGCGCTACGGCGTGGCCAAGGAAGACGCCCAGAAGCAGGTCGACGAGTGGCTCGCCAAGCAGAAGTGAGCCCTCCGCTCCGCGGGGAGGCCCTCCCCGCCTGACCGAGCCGCCGCGCCGTCCCCTTCGGCGCGGCGGTCGCTTGTCCGACGCCCCTCCGGCCCTCCCGCCGGCGCCGCGGCGTCCCGGCGAGATCCCGGCCGAGGCCCCGGCGCCGCGCCGGTCCGCTCCTGCCGGGTCCGACCCTGCCAGGCCCGACCCTCCCAGCACCGACCCTGCCCGGACCTCTCCTGCCCTGACCGCCGCCCCGCCTCCGCCTGCGGCGCCTGCGATTTCATCATCCGCCCCCTCCCCGCCGGCGCATCCCGCCTGCCGGGCCAGCCTCCCCTAGGAATCGTCTCCGGAATATGCTGCGCTGCGTCTGCGCCGCCCACTGGGCGCAGCCGGACGAGGGACGCACCGAATGAGCATCAACGCGGCGATCACCCATCGCACCACCTACCGCTACGACAAGCCCATCACCATGGGCCCGCAGGTGGTCCGACTTCGCCCGGCGCCTCACTCCCGCACCAAGATCCTCAGCTACTCCCAGAAGATCTCGCCCGAGCCGCACTTCATCAACTGGCAGCAGGACCCGTTCGGCAACTGGCTGGCGCGGCTGGTGTTCCCCGAGAAGGTCGACCACTTCGAGGTGAAGGTGGACCTCGTGGCCGACATGGCCGCGGTGAACCCGTTCGACTTCTTCATGGAGGACTACGCCCAGTCCTTCCCCTTCGACTACACGCCCGAGGACCGCAAGGACCTCGCCCCCTATCTCGAGACCGGCCCCCAGGGCGACCTGTTCGAGACCGTGCTCGCCTCCCTCCCCGAGGCGGAGGAGCACACCGTCGACTGGCTGGTGAAGGTCAACCAGGTCGTCCAGAACGCGGTCGCCTACCTCGTGCGCATGGAGCCCGGCGTGCAGACGCCGGAGGAGACGCTCGAGATCGGGTCGGGCTCCTGCCGCGACAGCGCCTGGCTGCTGGTGCACCTGATGCGCCGCCGCGGCCTCGCGGCGCGGTTCGTCTCGGGCTACCTGATCCAGCTCACGCCCGACGTGAAGTCCGTCGACGGCCCCTCGGGCCCCGACGCCGACTTCACCGACCTGCACGCCTGGTGCGAGGTCTACGTGCCCGGCGCCGGCTGGATCGGCCTCGACCCGACCTCCGGCCTCTTCGCCTCCGAGGGGCACATCCCGCTCGCTGCGACCCCCTCGCCCCGCTCCGCCGCCCCGATCTCGGGCGGGCACGAGAAGACCGACAAGGTCGACTTCGACTTCCACATGGAGATCGCGCGCGTCCGCGAGGAACCCCGCGTCACCTACCCGTTCACCGACGAGGCCTGGGCCGCGATCAACGCCGCCGGCCAGGAGGTGGACCGCCGCCTCGCCGCCGACGGGGTCGCCCTGACCATGGGCGGCGAGCCCACCTTCGTCGCCGAGTACGACCGCGACGCGCCCGAGTGGAACGAGGCCGCCGTCGGCCCCACCAAGCGCATCTACGCCGACAAGCTGATCCGCCGCCTCCGCGCCCGCTTCGCCCCCCAGGGCCTGCTGCACCACGGCCAGGGCAAGTGGTATCCGGGCGAGCAGCTGCCCCGCTGGGCCTTCGGCCTCTACTGGCGCAAGGACGGCGAACCCCTGTGGGAGAAGCCCGAGCTGATCGCGCCCGAGACCGCCTCGGGCGCCGGCTTCCCCGAGGCCAAGAAGTTCACCGAGGCGCTGTGCGAAGCCCTCGACATCGACCCCATCGCCGCCGAGGCCGCCTACGAGGACCCCGCCCCCTTCCTGCTGCGCGAGCAGGAGCTGCCGATCAACCTCGATCCCGTCGACAACAAGCTCGACGACCCGATGGAGCGGCAGCGGCTCGCCCGCGTCTTCGACCGCGGCCTCGGCAAGCCGGTCTGCATGGTCCTGCCGGTGCAGGCCCAGCAGGCGCGCGACCGCTCCCGCCGCCGCTTCTTCTGGGCGACCGAGCGCTGGCGCACCCGCCGCGGCAAGCTGTTCCTCGCCCCCGGCGACAGCGCCGCGGGCTACCGCCTGCCGCTGTCGTCGCTGGCCTGGATCACCGAGATCGACCGGCCCTGGATGAACCCGCTCGACCCGTTCGCGCCCCGCGCCCCGCTGGCGCGGCGCACCGCCATGCAGGGCCGGGCCGCGACCGCCGAGAACCCGCAGTCGGGCGTCTGGGGCTACGGCCCCGGGATGGGCGAGGCCGCCCCCGGCCACACCCCCATGCCCATCGCCGGCGAGCTGCACCCCGAGGCCGCGATGAACGCCGCCTCGATGCCCGACCCCGGCATCGCCATCTACACCAACCTGGTGCGCACCGCAGTGACGGTGGAGCCGCGCGAGGGCCGGCTGCACATCTTCATGCCGCCGCTCCCCTCCGCCGACAGCTTCGTCGACCTGATCGCGGCCATCGAGGAGGCGGCCGAGGTGACCGGCCTGCCCGTGCAGCTCGAAGGCTACTCGCCCCCCTCCGACCCGCGCCTCCAGAAGATCATGGTCACCCCCGACCCCGGCGTGGTCGAGGTCAACATCCAGCCCGCCGAGACCTGGGAGGAGCTGGTCGAGATCGCCGAGGGCCTCTACGACGACGCCCGCCACTGCTCGCTGGCCACCACCAAGTTCCTCTACGACGGCCGCCAGACCGGCTCCGGCGGCGGCAACCACATCGTCGTGGGCGGCGCCACGCCCGAACAGTCGCCCTTCCTGCGCCGGCCCGACATGCTGGCCTCGATCGTGCGCTACTGGCAGCTGCACCCGTCGCTGTCGTTCCTGTTCTCGGGCCAGTTCGTCGGCCCGACCTCGCAGGCGCCGCGCATGGACGAGGCGCGCGACGACATCCTCTACGAGATGGAGATCGCGCTCGAGCAGGCGCCCAAGCCCGGCTGGTCCACGCCGCTGTGGCTGGTCGACCGCATCTTCCGCAACCTGTTGACGGACGTCTCGGGCAACACCCACCGCGCCGAGATCTGCATCGACAAGATGTACTCCCCCGACGGCCCCACCGGCCGCCTCGGCCTGGTGGAGTTCCGCGCCTTCGAGATGCCGCCCCACCCGCGCATGTCGCTGGCCCAGTCCCTGATCCTGCGCGCCCTGATCGCCAAGTTCTGGAAGGAGCCGTTCGAGCGGCCGCTCCGCCGTTGGGGCGCCGCCCTGCACGACCGCTTCATGCTCCCCCATTTCGTGTGGGAGGATTTCCTCGAGGTCCTGTCGGACATCGAGGACTTCCTGGGCATGACCATCGATCCCGAGTGGTTCCGCGCCCAGTTCGAGTTCCGCTTCCCGCTGGCCGGCGACGTCCGCCACAAGGGCGTGCTGCTGGAACTGCGCTCGGCCATCGAGCCCTGGCACGTGCTGGGCGAGACCGGCGCCATCGGCGGCACCGTGCGCTACGTCGACAGCTCCCTCGAACGCCTGCAGCTGCGCGTCGTCGGCGACCTCGAGGGCCGCTACAAGGTCGCCTGCAACGGCTACGAGGTGCCCCTGACCGAGACCGGCCGCAAGGACGAGCGGGTCGCCGGCGTGCGCTACCGCGCCTGGCAGCCGCCCGAGTGCCTCCACCCCACCATCGGCGTCCACACGCCCATGGTCTTCGACCTGTGGGATTCCTTCTCCGACCGCTCCGTCGGCGGCTGCGTCCTGCGCTCGGCCCACCCGGGCGGGCGCGCCTTCGACACCCAGCCGATCAACGACCTGGAGGCGGAAGGGCGCCGCCTGGCCCGCTTCGAGACCATCGGCCATACGCCCGGCCGCATGAAGCCCGCGCCCGCGCGCATCAGCCCGGACCAGCCGCTGACCCTGGACCTGCGCCGCCAGCGCTGAGCCCCTCTGCCTCCCTCCCGAAGGGGGGCGGACTACAGGCGCCCTGCGGGCGGGCTTGGGCCTTTGGGCTCGGGCGCGCCCGGAGGGGCTTGCGGAGGGAGCCTCCGGCGGGCTCCTGACTCACCCAAGAACAAAGCGCCCGCGCCTGTTCTCCGGAGCCGTCTCTCGCGGATGGATGCCTGAGCGAGTCGCCGGACGGGGTCAAGGACAAGCCCCGCGCAAACGCGGGGTCGCTTCGCGATCCCTGACCCCGTCCGGCGACTCGCTCTTTACGGCATCCGCGAGAGACGGCTCCGGAGAACAGGCGCTCCCGGGGGCGCGTGGGGCCAGGGGCGCCCGGGGCGGGCGGGGGAGCCGGACGCGGAGCCAGGCGCGCGTGCGGAGCCGGGCAGGCGAGAACCGGTGCGGTCATGGGCGCGCGGGACCGCGCGTCTCGCGGGGATCGGAGGCGGAGAGTCCGGCGGGCGCGCGCCGGGGGCCGCGTCGCCGCAGCACCGATCCCCAGCTTGGCGCCCCCGGCGGGGCTGTGCATACTCCGCCCCTTGCGCCCGGTCGGCGCCCGCCCCGGGCCCCGCGCCGGTCGCGAACGGCCGCCCGGGCGACGCCGGCGCCCGCGCCCCATCGAGGCCTCGCAAGGAGTTTCATGACCGTCGCCGACCGCCTCGAAGAGGACCTCCGGGCCCTCTTCGCGCACTACCCCGCCGACCGGACCGCGTCCGGCCGGACCGCCGGGCGTGCGCCGGAAGCGGGCGGCGAGGTCGCGACGGTCCCCGCGGAGCCGCCCGCCGCCCTCGCGCCCGCCGGCGCCCCCGCCCGGGTCTTCGACGAGGCCATCGACGCCGAAGGGCGCCTGCGCTCCCACTGGCGCGGGGTCATCGACTGGGCCCGCCGCGCCGGCCCCGAGGGCTACGAGGCGGTGCTGACCGAGAACCGCCGCCTGCGCCTCGAATCCGGCGTCGCCTTCGATCCCGCCGGCGCCGCCGACGCCATGGCCGCCGCCGCCGACGCCTTCCCCGTGGTGATCGCGCCGGAGGAATGGGAGACCATCTCGCTGGGCGTCGCCCAGCGCGCCCGCCTGATCGAGGCGGCGCTGCGCGACCTCTACGGCCCCCAGAAGGCCCTGCACGAAGGCTGGCTGCCCCCCGGCCTCGCCTACGGCAACCCCGACTTCGCGCTGTGGCGGCGCGACTGGCCCCGCCAGGACGCGCCCTGGATGACCCTCTACGAGGTCGACCTCGCCCGCGGCGCCGACGGGCGCTGGATGGTGCTCGCCGACCGGGTCGACAGCCCGCTGGGCGACGGCTGGCTGATCGCCAACCGCGTCGCCGCCTCCCAGTCCTTCGCCGAGCCCTTCCTGGGCGCCCGGGTGCGCCGGCTGGCCGGCCACTACCTCGCCCTCCAGCGCACGCTCGAGGACGCGATGGGCCCCGACGGCCGCGTCGCCCTGATGTCCGGCGGCGCCCGCGACGCGCGCTATTTCTCCCACGCCTACTTCGCCCGCTACCTGGGCGCGGCGCTGATCGAGCCCGGCGACGTCACCGTGCGCCACGGCGCCGCCTACGTGAAGACGGTCGAGGGGCTCAAGCCCCTCTCGGTCCTGCTGCGCGGCGTCCACTCGCGCCACCTCGACGCGCTGTTCCAGCCCGACGAGGCCGCCCCCGGCGCCCCCGCCCTGTCGCTCGCCGCCCGCTCGGGCCGCCTGCGGCTCGCCAACGGCCTGGGCTCGGGCGCCTTCGCCTACCGCGCCATGGCCCCCTTCGCCCACATCCTGTGCGAGAACCTGCTGGAGGAGCCGCTGATCCTCCACGACGCGCCCTGCCTGTGGATGGGCGACCCCAAGGCGCGCGAACAGGCGATGGACGAACCCGAGCTCTGGCGGCTCGAACGCATCACCCGCGGCCCGCTGACCGAGCGCGGCGCCCCCACGCTGACCATGCGCGACCGCGACGCCCTGTTCCGCTTCCTGCAGCGCTCCGGCGACCGGCTGGCGGCGGTGGCGACGCCGCCGCTCTCGACCACCCCGGCGTGGGAGGAGGGCGGCCTCGCCCCCCGCCAGTGGATGATGCGCGTCTTCGCGGGCCTGACGCCCAAGGGCTGGTCGGTCGCGCCGGGCGGCGTCGCCACCCTGGTCGAGCCCGGCTGCCCGCCGCCGCCGCTCGCCTTCGGCAAGGACGTCTGGATCCCCGCGCGCACCGAGGACGAGGCCCGCACCGCCCCCTCGATCGAGCGTCGCCTGGCCGGCGCCCACCTGCGCCGCACCGGCGGCGACCTGCTCTCCCGCGTCGCCGACGACCTGTTCTGGCTCGGCCGCACCACCGAGCGCGCCGACGGCACCCTGCGCGCCCTGCGGGTGGCCATCGACCGCATGCTCTCGGGCCAGGAGGAGGACGAGAGCCCCGAGGTCCTCTCCGCCATCCTCGAGATCCAGGCCGGCGCGGACGAGCGGCGCACCGGCATGGTCCGCGTGCGCGACGCCATCGCCCGCCTCACCGCCGACCCGCACGAGCCGATGGGCATCGCGGCCCTGCTGTCGGCCCTGCGCCGCACCGGCCAGCGGGTGCGCCCCTACCTGTCGGAGGAGAGCTGGCGCTCGATCGACCGGCTCTGCTCGGACGGGGGCTGGCGCTCTCCGCCGCCGCCGCAGAACGCCTCGGCCCTCCTGCGCCTGATCGACGACAGCCTGCTGGCGCTCGCCGCCTTCGCCGGCGCCACGCACGAGAACCAGACCCGCAACCACGTCTGGCGGTTCCTCGAGCTCGGCCGCGGGGTGGAGCGGGGCCTCACCTTCGCCCGCGCCGCCGACGCGCTCGCCGGCCGGCGCCGCGACCCGGACGAGACCTGGCTGCGCGCCTGGCTGACCCTGCTCGACAGCCGCTCGGCCTACCGCACGCGCTACATGACCACGCCCGCACCCGCGCCCGCCATCGACCTGCTGATCCTCGACGAGCGCAACCCCCGCTCCCTCGTCTTCCAGCTGATGCGCCTCGAGGAGGCGCTGGAGCGCCTGCCCTCCCCCGGCCCCCGCCGCTCGCGCGAGCTGCGCATGGCGATGCGGGTGCTGATGGAGGTGCGCCTCGCCGACCCCGAGACCCTGGCCGAGGAGGACGAGGACGGCGCGCGCCCGCTGCTGCGCGCCCTGATCCAGGACGTGCGCCAGGCGCTGGCGGAACTGTCGGACGAGCTGGCGCGGTCGTTCTTCGCCCATACCCAGACCCACGCCCAGGTGCAGGCCGCCCAGCGCATGCGCCCGGCGGAGGGCGGCGCATGAGCCGCCTGCGCGTCCGCCACGAAACGCGCTACGTCTACGGCGCTCCGGCGGCCTTCTCCCAGCACCTGCTGCGGCTGACGCCGGTGGAGCGGCCGGACCAGAAGGTGCTCTCCCACAGCCTGACCGTGACGCCCGAGCCCCAGGACCTCGACCGCTTCGACGACGGCTTCGGCAACCACCTCGCCACCGCCACCGTCTCCGAGCCCCACGACACGCTCGAGATCGTGGCCGAGACGGTGGTCGAGCGTCTGCCCGCGCCCGAGATCATGCCCGGCGCCTCGACCCCGTGGGAGGCCGCGGCCGCCGCCGCCGCCGCGCCCGCGGGGCTGGCCGCCGCGCTCTTCGCCTTCCCCACCCGCTACACCGAGGCCGACGACGCCATCGAGGCCTACGCCCGGCGCATCTTCACCCCCGGCCGCCCGGTGCTGGAGGCGGCGCGCGAACTCTGCGCCGCGGTCCACGCCGATTTCGCCTACGTGCCCGGCGCGACGGGGGCCGACACCATCGCCGCCCACAGCTTCGCCGCGCGCGAGGGCGTGTGCCAGGACTTCGCCCACGTGATGCTGGCGGCGATGCGCGCGCTGCGGGTGCCCTGCGCCTACGTCTCGGGCTACCTGCGCACTCTCCCGCCGCCGGGGCAGGAGCGGCTGATCGGCGCCGACGCCACCCACGCCTGGGTCTCGGTCTGGGATCCGGGCCACGGCTGGGTGCAGTTCGACCCCACCAACGACGTCGAGCCGGGCGAGGACCACGTCCTCGCCGCCACGGGCCGCGACTACGCCGACTGCGCCCCGGTGACGGGGCTGGTGGTCGGCTCCGGCGGGCAGATGCTGTCGGTCTCGGTCGACGTCGCCGACCCCGACGAGATCGCGCCCCGCCCGCGGCCCGCCGCCCCGGCGCCTGGCCCGGGGCCCGACCCCGCCCCCGTCGCCGACCCGGCGCCGGAGCCCCCCGAAGCCTGACCCCGCGGCCTCGCCCGCCCGGATCCGCCCGCCGCGCGCAGGCGCCGCGTCAGGCGGGCGCCGCCTGCCCCGCGCGCGCCCGCGGCGCAGGGCGGGCGGCGCGCCGCTCGCGGCCGTCTCCCTTTGCGCGCGGCCGGCCCCGCCGCCGCGGGCGCGCGGGCCGCGACCGGCGCGGGCGCGGCGCGGCGGCCTCCTCTCCGGCGAGGGGCGCCGCGGTGGCGGGCGGCGCCCCCGCGCCCGCCTCAGCCGGCGTCCTGGCCCTCGATCGGCTTCGCCTCGCGCGCGAACGGGTTCCTGTCCGGCACCTCGAAATCGGGCACCAGCTCGCCCTTCTCGCGCGCGTCGGCCATGTAGCGGAAGCCCCCGATGGTCATCCGCATCAGGTGGTCCCCCGCCTTGAACGGCGGGTACTTGGCCAGCGTCTCGGGCGTCCGGAACTTTTCCAGCGGCTGCACGATCGCGTGGTAGTTCAGCCCGAAGAACAGCGGGCAGGAGAAGCGCTCCGTCCCCTGGTTCAGCACCCGGTGCTGGGTGGACTTGTAGGCGCCCCCGGACCAGGCCTCGAAGATGTCGCCGATGTTGACCACGAAGGCGCCGGGGATCGGCGGCGCCTCGACCCACTGGTCCTCGGCGTTCATCACCTGCAGCCCCGGCCCGCCGGTGTGCAGGATGGTGAAGCACTCGAAGTCCGAATGGCTGTCGATGCCCACGTAGTCCGCCGACTTCGGCATGTCGTTGGGCACGTAGCGCAGCAGCCGCAGCTGCGAGGTCGGGCAGTCGCACTGCGCGCGCAGCTCGGCCGGGTCCACCCCCAGCTCGAAGGCCAGGCAGTCGAGCATCCGCAGCCCCAGCGCGAAGACCGCCTCGTAGTAGGCCGAGACGGTCTCCTTCCAGCCGGGGATCTCCGGCCAGACGTTCGGCCCGGTCATCCGCCAGCCGGCGAGGTGGTCGGGATGGTCCGCCGGCGCCTCGAAGCCCATGTCCCAGGCCTCGTTGAAGTTGATCCGCCTGGGAAACTTCGATCCGTTCTCCTCGTAGGGCACGTAGCCCCGATGGTGGGTCGAGAACCCGCACCAGCTGCGCATCTTGAAGCGGCGCGTGCGCCCGTGGAAGTCCTTCGAGGCCGCCATGACCCCGTCGACCAGCGCCTGCGGCACGCCGTGGTTTACGATGTAGAAGAAGCCCGAGGTCCGCGCCGCCCGTCCCAGGCTTTCGGCGACGCGCGCGATCCCCTCGGGCGAGCCGTCGTCCAGCGGCCCCAGGTCCACCACCGGCAGCTGCGCATCCTCGAGCGTCAGCGCGCGATGTTCCACGGGCAGGGCGTCGGCGGGACCGTCATGCATGGCCGGCTCCATCAGAGAGAGAACGAGTCCCCTGCACTCTGCCACCCTGCAATTCATTTGACCACGCAAACGCAACCGCCTACCAAATGACCACCAAAAGCCTCCCGCCTGCGCCGAACGCAGGCAAACCCCACCCACCGCTCGCGCCAGGCGCGCCCTGCGCAACGCCCGCAGGCCCGCGCGAAGCGCCTGTTCTTTGGTGAGCTCCCGAAGCGACCTTCCGGGCGCGCAACGCGCGCCCCCGCGCAGCGGCCCGCCGACGAGCCCCACCTCGGAGGCCCCCCCCTGCCGCCGCTCCCTTTCCCTCGCCCATCCCGGCACGCCCACCGGCCGGAGGCCCAAGCCCGCCCGCAGGGCGCCTCCGTCACCGGTCGCCTCGCGCCCCTCTGGCACGCCCCCTGCATGGCTCCTCCGCGCAACCCGGCGCCAGTCCGGGGCATCGGATCCAACAGGGCCTCCGCGCCCTCGCCCGACAGGAGAGCGTTCATGACCTCGCGCCCCGCCTCGCCGCTCCTCGCCCGCACCGGCGCCGTCCGGGTCTCCCGCCGCACGATCCTCAAGGGGGCCGCCGGCATGGCCGGCCTCGCCGCCGCCTCCGGCCTCGGCGCCCCGGCGCTGGCCCAGGCGCGCAGCCTCAAGATCGGCTCCTACGGCGGCTATTTCGAGAACTCGTTCAAGGAGCACGTGTACCCCAAGTTCACCGAGGCGACCGGCATCGCGGTCGAATCCGTCACCCAGCCCAACTCCTCCGACTGGCTGGTGACGATGCAGAACGCCGCCCGCTCCGGCTCGGTCCCCGCGGACCTCTCGCTCTACGCGCGCGACACGATGATCCGCGCCTCGCGCATCGGCGGCCTGCTGGCCCCGCTCGACCCCGCCGCCATGCCCCGGGCCGAGGGGCTGGACGCCAAGTTCCTCTACACCGCCGACGCGGGCCTGGTCGGCGTGGGCGCGATGTCCTGGTTCACCTCGATGGTGGTGAACCCCGACGTCGTCGCGCCCCCCGCCTCCTGGACCGAGTTCTGGGATCCCGCGACCTACGAGGCCAGCTTGGGCATCTCCAAGCTCCACAACTCCCACTTCCTCGACATCACCGCCGCCACCTTCTTCGAGGGCGAGGCCACGATGATGTCGAAGGACGGCATCGTCGCGGTGGTCGAGAAGGTGGCCGAGCTGAAGCCCAACGTCGCGCTGTGGTGGTCGGCCGAGAGCCAGATGGAGCAGGGCATGAAGAACGAGGACGTGATCGGCGGCATCTACTACCACGACGTCGCCGGCATCATGGCCGCCGAGGGCTTCCCCATCGCCTCGATCTTCCCGAAGGAAGGCAACCCCCAGGACTACGGCTCCTGGTGCCTGGCCGAGGGCTCGGAGAAGGCCGAGGAGGCCGCGGCCTTCATCGACTTCTCCTCCGACCCCGCCACCCAGGCCCTGATGAGCCGCATGATCGGCACCGCGCCGCTCCTCCCCCAGGCCTCGACCGACCTGACCGACGAGGAGTTCGCCGCCGTCTCCGGCGCCCCCGCCATCACGCCCGCCTACGAGGCCTATCTCGACATGGGCGAGTTCATCAAGGAGACGTGGGAGAAGATGCTGGCGGCCGCCTGAGGCCGCCGCGATGACCTCCGGAGAGCCCGGACGAGGCGTCCCCGCAGGGGACGCGGCGGACCTGCGCCTGTGGGATGTGCGCAAGACGTTCCCCGGCGGGACGGCGGCGGTCGAGAACGTCGATCTCCGCTTCCCCGCCGGGGAGCTGACCGCCCTGCTGGGCCCCTCGGGCTGCGGAAAGACCACGCTCCTGCGCATGATCGCGGGGCTCGAGAGCCCCTCCTTCGGGCGCATCCACCTGGGCGAGACGGACATCACCGACGTCCCCGCCCACAAGCGCCGCTTCGGCATGGTGTTCCAGAACTTCGCGCTCTTCCCCCACCTGACGGTGGCTGAGAACGTCGCCTATTCGCTGGCGATCGAGGGCGTGGCGAAGCCGAAGCGCCGCGCGCGGGCCGAGGCGCTGCTGGATCTCGTCCAGCTCCCCGGCTACGGCGACCGCCGGATCGGGGAGCTCTCGGGCGGCCAGCGCCAGCGCGTCGCCATCGCCCGGGCGCTCGCGCAGGAGCCTCAGGTGTTCCTCCTCGACGAGCCGATGTCGGCGCTGGACGCCAAGCTGCGCGAGGAGATGCAGGTCGAGCTTCGCCTCCTCCAGCAGCGCCTGGGGATCACCACCATCGTGGTCACCCACGACCAGCGCGAGGCGATGACCATGGCCGACCGCATCGTGGTGATGTCGCGCGGAAGGGCCGAGCAGGTCGGCCCCCCGCAGGAGGTCTACCAGCGCCCGGCCAACCGGTTCGTGGCGGGCTTCATCGGCAAGGCCAACTTCCTGACCGGCACGGCCGAGGGCGGCGCGGTGGCCCTGCCGTCCGGCCCGCGCCTGACGGTGGCGCCGGCGGCGAACTTCCGCGACGGGGCGCCGGTGCAGGCGGCCTGCCGTCCGGAGTGGACCCACCTCGTCCCCGAGGCCGGGGCGAACACCCTGACCGGCCGCGTCGCCTTCGTGCGCGACATCGGCCAGGTGCGCGAGATCCACGTCGAGACGCCCCACGGCGCGCAGGTCTGCGAGCTGCCCTTCTCGAACCCCGCCCGTCCCGCGCTGGGCGACGAGGTCCACCTGTTCCTGCCGCCCGAGCTGATCCGCGTCTTCCCCGCCCAGGACCGGGCGGACGCCGCATGACCCCCGCCGTCCCGCCGCCCCTGCGCGAGACCCTCGCCGTGCGCCGCCCGGCGCCGACCCGCCCCACCCCGGCGCAGACGTTCTCTCCCCCACCGCGCGCAGCGCCCGCCATCTACGGGATCCGCGCCGCCCGCTCCCAAGCCCCGGCCGTCGCCGCCCCCGAGGCCCCCGCCGTCAACGCAGTCGCCGCCTGCGCGACGCCGCCCAGGCCCATGCCCTCGCCCTCGCGCCTCGTCGGCGTCCTGTCGCAGCGTTCGCCCCGCTCGCCCCGCTCGCCGACGGCGCGCCCCTCCCCCTTCGCCCCCTCTCTCCTCCGCCGGCTCCGGGCGCCCCGGCGCGGCGCCCGCCCCGGGGCGCCGAGCGCCTGTTCCGCGGAGCCGTCCTTCGCGGATGCCGCCCGGAGCCGCGCGGCCCGTCCGGTCCAGGATCGCGAAGCGACCGCGCTTGCGCGGCTTGTCCTTGACCGGACGGGCCGCGGGGCTCAGGCATCCGACGCGAAGGACGGCTCCGCGGAGCAGGCGCGGCCCCTGTTCCGGGGAAAGCTCCCGAAGCTCTCCCCGCGCGCAGCGCGCCCGCCGAGCGAGCCCCGCCTCGCGAGGCCCGTCCCGCGCGCCATGCCCGCCTCGCGCCGCGCACGCCCCGACTCCCACGGGCGCGACCGCCGATGCGGCGCCTGCGCGACCGACGCGCCTGCGCTCCTCTTTCCGCGCCCTCGCCCCCTCGCCGCGGCGATCCTCCCGCCCCGCGGTCCGCAGGCGCCCCGCCTCGCGAGGCCCGCCCCCGGCGCCACGCCCGCCGCGCGCCGCGCGCGCCACGCCCCCCAAGAGCGCGACCGCCGACGCGGCGCCTGGGCGCCGTGAGCCGCGCGGCCCGCCTCCCGCGCCCCGGCTTCGGGGCCCTCCAGGCGCTGCTGGGCCTCGCGCTCCTGGTCCTGTGCGTCGCGCCCTTCGCCATCGTGCTCGCGGTCTCCTTCGGCCAGGTGGTCGAGGGCGCGGCCTGGCGCTGGGCGCTGACGCCCGAGAACTACGTCCGCTTCTTCGCCGGGCTCGACTGGCCCGCCTCCACCTCCTTCCTCTACCTCCAGAAGCTGTGGTGGACGCTCGCCTACGCCGCCGCGGGCGCCCTGCTCGCCGTCGGCTTCGCCTTCCCCTTCGCCTGGCTGATGACCCGCCGCTCCCGCCGCGCGCAGACGCTGTGGCTGGTGTTCCTGCTGTCGTCGCTCTCGCTCTCAGAGGTCTTCGTGGTGATGGGCTGGGACGTGCTGCTCTCCAACCGCTCGGGCCTGCCGATGGTGCTGCGCGAGACGGGCGTCACCGACTGGCTCAAGGCCACGGGCTGGTTCGACGCGCTGCGCGAGATCGGCATGGCCACGCCGCGCGACGTGCGCTTCAAAACCTCGGTCTTCGCGACCGTGCTGACGATGAGCTACCTGGTCTTCCCCTACGCGGTGATCCTGCTCTACCCCGCGCTCTCGCGCCTCGATCCCGCGATGCTCGAGGCCGCGCGCACCCTGGGCGCGCGCCCCGCCACGGTGATCCGCACGGTGGTGCTGCCCGCCGCGCGCCTGCCGCTGATGGGGGCGGCGCTGCTGCTCTTCGTCTACCTGCTGGGGGCCTACGTGGCGGTGACGGTCTTCGCCGATCCCGCCCGCCAGACCCTGACCATCACGATCTACGAATCCGTGCGCGGCGCCACGCTCAACGCCCCCTTCGGCGCCGCCCAGGCGGTGGTGCTGCTGGTGACCGCGGGGGCCTTCCTGCTCGCCTCCCTGCGCCTCGCGCGCCTGTCGGAGGCCGGACGATGAGCCGCCTGCTCGGCCGCCTCTACCTCGCCTGGTGCGCGCTCTTCGTGCTCGCCCCCATCGCGGTGGTCTGCGCGGCGGCGCTCAACGGCGGGCGCACCATGCTGTTCCCGCCCGAGGATCCCACCCTCGACCGCTTCGTCGAGTTCTTCGTCTCCGACCCGGTCTGGACCCGCGCGCTCGAGCGCTCGGTCCTGATCGCGGTCGCCTCGGCGGCGCTCGCCACCCTGCTGGCCTGGCCCGCGGCCTACGGCCTGTGGCGGCGCGGCTCGCGCCTCTCGCGCCTGCTGGCGGGCTCGCTCGCCATGCCCTTCGCCCTGCCCCCCATCGTCTTCGGCGTGGGCCTGGGGTTCCTGTGGTCCTTCACCGGGCTGATCGGCACGCTCGGCGCGGGAGTCCTCTCCCACGCCGCGCTGCACGCGGCCCTGCCGCTCGCCACCGTCTCCATCGGCCTCCAGTCGATCGAGCGCGCCCATCTCGACGCCGCCGCCACACTCGGCGCGACCGAGCGCACGATCTTCCGCACCGTCGTCCTGCCCCAGACCCTGCCCTACACGGTCTCCGGCTTCTTCTTCGCGCTGGTGCTCAGCTTCAACGAGTTCATCGTGATGTTCTTCGTCTCCGCCTCGGCCTACGCGACGGTGACGCTGCAGATCTTCAACTCCCTGCGCAACGGCTTCACCCCCACCATGGCCGTCGGCGCCATCGCCTTCATCCTGACCTCCGTCGCCGTCTTCGGCCTGGTCGCCCGCTTCGGCGACCTGCCCCGGCTGATGGGGGCCGACCCTACCCGCCGCTAGAGGAGCCTGCCCATGCCCCGCCAGCCCATGATCGTCGGCAATCCCGTGGTCCTCGTCATCGACATCCAGAAGGGCGGCTTCCTCGACGGCTACGACGGCGGCATCCCCAAGATGGCCGACTGGCGCCCCAACATGGGCCGCGCCCGCCAGGTCATCGACGCCGCCCGCGCCTCCGGAACCCCGCTGATCTTTTTCCAGGAGGCGCACCGCCCCGACATGATCGACTTCGGCCGCGAGCTCGACGGGACCGAGACCGTCCACTGCGTCGAGGGCCGCGAGGGCACCGAGATCGCGATCGAGGAGACCGGCTACCGCCCCGGCGAGGACTATTTCATCCGCAAGCGCCGCTACTCCTGCTTCTTCGGCACCGAGCTCGAGATCCTGCTCAAGGGCCTCAAGGCGCAGACCCTGATCCTGATCGGCGGGCTGACCGACGTGTGCTGCCACTACACCTTCGCCGACGGCCACCAGCACGACTACCACTGCCGCATCGTCGGCGACGCGGTCGGCGGCAGCTCCGACGCCGCCCACGCGGCCTCGCTGGCGGCCATGGAGTATCTCCAAACCGGCGCCGTGCGCTCGACGCAGGAGATCGTCGCTGGCCTCCATGCCCTGAGATCGGCCGCCTGAGATGACCGCCGCCCCCTCCGCCGCCGAACCGCCGCCGCCGCCGCCGGGCCTGCCCGGCGCCCTCTCGGTCGAGCCCACGCTCGCCGACGTCCAGGGCCTGTGGCGGCGCCTGTGGCTGCGCACCCCGGCGGCGGAGGACGCGACGACCGAGGTCCACTGGCTCCAGGCCGGTCCCCTGCACGTCGACCTGCGCCTGCCCGCCGATCCCCCCGACGTGCGCGGCGCCCGCTCCCTCTCCGACCTGCCGCCCCGGGTCCTGCGCCTGCTGGCGCGGGCCGAGGGCTTCGCCGGCGCCACCGCGGTCGAGCGGGGCGTGTGCACCTGGACCCGCCGGGTGAACTGGCGAGGGCCCCTCGACGGGCCCGACGTCGGCGCCCTCTTTTTCGAGAACGGCGACCTCATGGAGCGGGGCGTCTTCGCCGACTACGCCGAGCTCTGGCGCCGCCTGCCCGGCGCCGGCCCGCTCGCCGCCCGCCAGCTCCGCCGCGCCGACGGCCAGGCCGCGGTGCTGGCCCGCGCGGGCGAGCGCTTCCTGCTGGGCCGCGGCGCGCCCGAGGCGCTGGCCGCCCCCGCCTCCCTCCCCGTCCGGCTGGAGCGGGCGCTCGCCCACCGCCACCGCGGCGCCCTGCGCCGGCTGTTCGACCAGGAGTTCTGCCACGGCCGCCTCACCCCCGGGGGCGGGATCATCGAGCGCTCGACCAACCCGCTGCGCGAGGGCGCGCTCGCCTTCCCCCCGGACGCCTTCACGGCCGAGGTCGTCCACCTCACCGCCCAGGATTTCGACGGCGTCACCGAGGAGAGCGCCTGGTTCCCCGTCTGAGGCGCCCGGCCTGTCCCGCCGCAAGGCCCCCGGCCGCGCCTCAGGCCGCGTCGCGGATGCCGCCGCCGGCCGGCGCCGCGCGCGCGCCCGGCCGGTCCCCGCCGCGCCGGGCGGCGCGCTCGACGCGTCGCGCCTCGTCGCGCAGCGCCGCGTCCAGCCGGCGCGCCAGCGCCCGGCGGGCGCGGCCGGCGCGCACCTGCTCGGTGCGGGCGCTGCGCGGCAGCCAGGCCCGGCGCCCGTCCTGCATCTCGACGACCGAGAACCTCTGCCGCCCCGCCACCAGCAGCGCGTCGCAGCCGCTCTCGGCGACGACGGTCAGGGCGACGCCGCGCAGCGCGCCCTCCGGCCCGTCGGGCTCCAGATCGGCCATGGCCGCCTCCATCAGGTCCGCGAAGCTGCCCAGGTCGCGGTGCTCCCCGCTCTCCAGCGGCCCCTTGAGCGTGGCCTGCAGGCTGTCGTCGGCGGCGCGGCGCGAGTCGCTGTTGCGGTCGCTCGCCACCGCCGTGCGGCTCGCCCATCGCGTCCCCTCGCCGACGCGCCGGGCCCCGATCTCGAACTCCAGGTCGGCGATCACGCTCACCACGTCGATCGGCTCCGCCCCGAGGTTCGAGACCATCAGGTGCGCCCGGTCGCCCGCCCCCGCCGCCCGGCTGATCAACAGGTTCGACCGTCGCTGCCGGCGGAAGCCCGCCAGCAGAAGGTGAAGATAGACGATCCAGATCCCCGCGGTGAGCCCCTGCACGGCGATCTGGACCAGCGTCGCGTTCTCGGAGAGCCAGTCCAGCATAGCCGCCCACGTGGCGCCTGCACGCCCCGTTTCAACCCGCCTCCCCCCCTCGGATCCCCCCATGGATCCCCGTCCGACCGCCCGCCCCGCGCGCCCGGCGCCGCAAGCCTCCTCGCGAGCGCCTGTTCTCCGGAGCCGTCCATCGCTGATGCCGTGAAGAGCGAGTCGCCGGGCGGGGTCAGGGATCGCGAAGCGACCCCGCGCCTGCGCGGGGCTTGTCCTTGACCCCGCCCGGCGACTCGCTCAGGCATCTTCAGCGATGGACGGATCCGGAGGACAGGCGCGGGCCTGTTCTTGGGTGGGTTCCGGAAGCGCCCCTGCGCGCGATGCGCGCTCCGGCGAAGCCGGACAGGCCTCCTGCGCGCGATGCGCGCTCAGGCGCAGTCGGGCCTGCCTCCTGCGCGGGAACCGCGCCCCGGCGCAGCCGGGCCAGCCAAGCCCGCCCGCAGGGCGCCTAGCTCCACTTCGCCAGGTATTCCGCGCAGATCTCGCGCATCCGCGCCTGCCCGAAGCTCAGGTCATGCCCGCCGTGGACGATGGACACCTCCATCCCCGCCAGCCGCTTCAGCGTGACGAGATAGTCCTCCATCACCCCGATCGGCAGCAGCGGCCCGTCGTAGATCGCGTCGCCCGAGAACAACGTCCCGTCCGCCTCGTCCAGCAGCCCGATGCCCCCCGCCGAGTGCCCCGGCAGGTGGATCACCGTGAAGGCGCGGGCGCCGAGCTCCACCCGGTCCCCCTCCTCCAGCAGCCCCGTCGCCGGCGCCGCGTTCAGCCGGTAGGCCGAGGGGTCGTAGTGCTCCGAGGGGCGCGCGTCGATCAGCAGGTCGGGCAGCGGGCGATAGCCCTCCGCCTCGAACCCGTCGCGCATCGCCTGGGGGATCTCGTCGCGGAACAGGGTCGCGAGCCCCGCGTCCGTCTTCTCCAGGTCCGCCGCCTCGGCGGGGTGGATCAGGCGGCTGTCGAACTCCCACGACCCGCCCATGTGGTCGATATGCGCGTGGCTCAGCACATGCACCAGCGGCTTGGACGCCTCCCGCAGCCCGTCCACGAAGGGCGCCAGCAGGCCCACGCCCATGCCTGAGTCGATCAGCATGTCGCGCTCCGAGCCCTCGACCAACCACAGGTTCGCCTGCAGCAGCGGGTCGAGATGCGGCTCGACGATCTTGGTCACGCCGGGCGCGACCGCCTCGGCCGTCCACCACTCCGCCACCGGCAGGGCGCGGGCGCGGGCGCGGACCTCGGCGCCGACGGGATCGGGCGCGCTCATCCCCGGCCCTCCCGCTTCACCGAGCAGGTCACGTAGTTCACCGACAGGTCCCGGCCCGAGATCGACCAGCTCCACGTCACCGGGTTGAAGACGAAGCCCTTGCGGTCCACCACCTCCAGCCCCGAGGCGGCGATCATCCCCGCCAGCTCGTCGGGCGTGATGAACTTCGACCATTCGTGCGTGCCCTTGGGCAGCCAGCGCATCACGTGCTCGGCCCCCACGATGGCCATCATGAAGCTCTTGGGATTGCGGTTGATGGTCGAGCAGACCATCAGCCCCCCCGGCCTCACCAGCCGCGCGCAGGCGCCGAGATAGGAGGCGGGGTCGGGCACATGCTCGACCACCTCCATGTTCAGCACCGCGTCGAAGCTCTCCCCCGCCTCGGCAAGCGCCTCGGCCGAGGTGGCGCGGTAGTCGATCTCGAGCCCCATCTTCTCGGCATGGATGCGCGCCACGGGAATGTTCCGCTCGGCGGGATCGACGCCCACCACGGTCGCGCCCAGCCGCGCCATCGGCTCGCACAGCAGCCCGCCGCCGCAGCCGATGTCGAGGATGCGCAGCCCCGCGAAGGCGTTCGGCTGCGCCGGGTCCCGCCCGAACTCGGCCGCGATCTGCTCGACGACATAGCCCAGCCGGCACGGGTTCATCATGTGCAGCGGCTTGAACTTGCCGTTCAGGTCCCACCATTCCGCGGCCATCGCCTCGAACTTGGCGATCTCGCCCGGGTCGATGTTGGTTCCCGCGAAACGGTCGGCTTCGGTGTGGTTCGTGGACGTCATGTGGCGATCCGCTCCGCTCCCGGCGCTTGTGATCCGCGCCTGATGTGACATAGATCGGACATGCGCGAAAGCGACGCCGACATATCGGCCCGACAGGCCCTCTATCCCACCATCGAGCCCTACGCGCGTCTGCGGCTCGAGGTGCCGGGCGGTCATGACCTCTACGTCGAGCAATGCGGCAACCCCAAGGGCAAGCCCGTGGTGGTGCTGCACGGCGGCCCGGGGGGCGGCTGCTCGCCCGGCATGCGCCGCTTCTTCGACCCGGAGGTGTTCCGGGTGATCCTGTTCGACCAGCGCGGCTGCGGCCGCTCCCGCCCGCACTCGAGCCTCGCCGAGAACACCGCCTGGGATCTCGTCGCCGACATCGAGCGCATCCGCGAGAAGCTGGGCATCGACAAGTGGATCCTCTTCGGCGGCTCCTGGGGCGCGACGCTCTCGCTGCTCTACGCCGAGACCCACCCCGAGCGGGTGGAGGCGATGGCGCTGCGCGGCGTCTTCCTGATGATGAAGCGCGAGCTCGCCTGGTTCTACGGCGGCGGCGCCGGCCAGTTCCGCCCGGTCGAGTGGAAGCGCTTCGCCGAGGCGGTGCCCGAGGCCGAGCGTCACGACCTGATCGCCGCCTACCACAAGCGCCTGACCTCCGACGACCTGATGGAGCAGACCCGCTTCGCCCGCCTCTGGGCCGGGTGGGAGGCCGCCTGCGCCACGCTGCAGGGCGGCGGCGGCCACGGCCCCGACGGCGCCTATGCGCGGGCCTTCAGCCGGATCGAGTGCCACTACTTCGTCCACCAGGGCTGGCTCGAGCGCGACGACCAGATCCTCGCGAACACGCCGCGGCTGGCGAACATCCCCGGCCACATCGTCCAGGGCCGCTACGACCTGATCTGCCCGCCCCTCTCGGCGCAGCTGCTGCACGAGGCCTGGCCCGGCTCCCAGCTCCACATGATCCAGCAGGGCGGCCACGCGCTGTCCGAGCCCGGCATCGCCGTGAAGCTCGTCGAGATCATGAACGGCCTGCGCGGCTGATCCCGCCGGGCCCCCGGCCCCTTCCGACGTTTCTCAAAGGCCAGGTGGGCGTCCTCGGGGGCGTCGAACCCCCTCGGTCGCGGCCCCCTCCGGGCTCAGAGCCCGTGGCTGCGGTCGTAGGCCGAGGGCCCCGGGCTCTCCCACCCCTCCAGCGTCGCAGGATCCGGGCGCAGCACCTCCATCCTCAGCGGGAAGCAGGCGGCGGCGTCCGAGGAATGCGAGGCCGAGCAGTCGCCCCCCGGGCAGGCCGACAGGCCCGCCAGCAGGTCGATCTCGGCGAACAGGGTCAGCGCGTCGCCCGGGCGCACCGGGCTCGCCTTCATGAAATACTGGTGGGTGTCGCGGGTGAAGCCGGTGCACATGAAGACGTTGAGCACGTCATGCACCAGCGGCTCGGCCGCCTCGGGCGCGAGCCCCGTCGCCTCCGCCAGCGCCCGCACCAGGTTGGAATGGCAGCAGTGGTGGTAGTCGCCGCCCGAGAGCAGCCGGTTGGTGTAGGGATCGCAGCGGGTGCCGATCACGTCGTGCACTCCGCCCCCGTCGGCGTCGAACCCGTACCATTCCAGGTCGTCCGCCACGATCGTCGCCAGCGGGCGCAGCCAGGGCAGCACGCTCCACAACCTGTGGCCGCGG
Source organism: Albimonas marina (assembly GCF_029223255.1). Classification (GTDB taxonomy): domain Bacteria; phylum Pseudomonadota; class Alphaproteobacteria; order Rhodobacterales; family Rhodobacteraceae; genus Albimonas. Next base: position 58,892 of record NZ_JARHUC010000011.1, on the reverse strand, counting down.
GTGACGTGGGTCCCGTGCAGGGCGCGGGTCTTGCCGGAGAAGAACCGCTCCTCCAGCCGCGCCGCGTTCCACAGGTTCAGGTCCCCCACCTGCGGCCCGTCGACCGAGACGATGCGCAGGAAGTGCCCCGCCGGAACCGCGATGCAGCGTGCCTCGCGCGGGGGAACCAGCGCCTCGTCCACCGCCTGCGCCGAGGCCAGCGCCGCGGCGTAGCGCGCCAGGTCCGGCGGCGGCAGCGCGTCGTCGGGATAGGCCACCACCGGCCGCGCCGCCCGGCGCAGGTCGGCGTCTTCGGGCTCGGGCACGGCGGAGGGCGGACGCGGCATGGATCTCTCCCGGAAGGCTCGCCCGCCACCCTGCCCCGCGGCGCGCGCAGAGACCAGAGGCGCGCCCCGCAACCGCCTCGCCCACGGGGCCCCGGAGGCCTCCGCGCCCCGCCCGCCCGGCGCTCCGCAATGCGCCCCGCCCGCGGACGAGGCGAGTCGGGTCGCGGGTCAAGGCTCGCGAGGCGACCCGGCGAAGCCGGGCTTGGCCTTGAGGCGCGGCGCGACTCGGCCAGCACGCTCGCCAGAGGCCGGCCCTGCCGGCCGTCTCAGCAAAAGGCGAAAACGACCCGGAGGCGCAACGTCGGAGGCTCCTCCCTCCGCCCGCCCCAGGAAACGGCGCCCAAACGCGCCCCCGCCCGCCCCGCGCCGCGAGCCCTTCAGGACCCCCGCGCGCGACGCCCGCCGCGGCGCCTCAGGCCCCGAGGTCGGGGGCCGGGCAGTCCAGGGGGGCCCTCTCCCGCCAGGCCTCGCGCAGGCGCCCCTGGGCGCCCGGCATCCAGGCGGTCACCGCGCCATTGTCCAGCGCCACCGCCCAGCAGCGGCGGTCGTCGGGGTCGTCCTCGTAGAGAAAGCAGATCAGGCCGTCGTCGGCCTCCCAGCGCCCGTGCAGGCACAGGCCCGAGGCGTCGCGCCACTGCACCGAGCCGCCAGGGAAATACTGCTCCGAGCCGAACAGCCGCCCGCCCAGCCCGTAGTGCAGGGTCCAGCCCTCCACCGCGCGGGCGAAGCCGGGGCCGTCGAGGCGCCCCGCCTCCTGCCCGCCCGCCGGCGCAGCGGCGCCCGCCAGACAGACGAAGGCCGCCGCCGCCGCGATCAGGCGGCGGCCGCGGCCGGGGTCAGCCTCCCGCGCGGCGGGACGGCGCGGTCTCAGATCTGCTTCTCCGGCATCCGCACCACCAGCCCCTCGAGCTCGGGCGTCACCTTCAGCTGGCAGGTCAGGCGGGAGTTCTCCTTGGGCTCGAAGGCGAAGTCGAGCATGTCCTCCTCCATCGCCTCCTTCTCCGGCAGCTTCCCGGTCCAGGAGGGATCGACGTAGACATGGCAGGTCGAGCAGGCGCAGGCGCCGCCGCAGTCGGCCTCGATGCCCGGAATCCCGTTGTCGCGCGCGCCTTCCATCACCGTCAGGCCCTCTTCCACGTCCACGACGTGCTCGGTTCCGCCGAATTCGATGTAGGTGATCTTGACCATGCAGGCCTCTCCCGCCTCCGGTGCGTCGCATTGGGTATCGGCCGGTCCTAGCCCGCCTTTCGCCCGGAAGCCAGAGCCAAACCGCACGCGCGCGTCACCCGCCGCGCCGCCGCGCCGAAGCTCACGCAACGTCACTCGGCCGGGCCCGCGGGCCCCCGCCCTCAGGCGGCCATCGCGGCGCGGGAGCGTTCGATGCGCTCGGCGAGGCCAGTCACGAAGCGCCAGCCGGCCCAGCCCGCGACCAGGCCCGCGGCGGCCATGCCGGCGGCCTGGGCGTAGACCACGCCCTCGGCCCCCTCGACCGTTCCGGCCACGACCCACAGCATCAGCGGCACCGCCAGCCCGTCGCGGCCCCAGTTCACCGCGGTCGCGCCCAGCGGGCGACCCAGGGTGTTGAAGGCGGCGGTGGCGACGAAGGCGCAGCCGGCGAACATGAAGCCCGCCGCCCCCAGCGTGGCGAAGGCATGGACCACCTCGGCCCCCTCCTCCGACAGGCTGAACCCCGCCGAGATCGCGCCCGAGGCCGCGTAGAGGATCGCCCAGATCGCGCCGACGTAGAGGAAGCAGAACACCACCGCGTCGCGATAGGTGCGCACCACCCGGTGCATCAGCCCCGCCCCGTAGTTCTGCCCGAAGATGCCCCCGATGGCGCCGGCCAGCGACAGCACGCCCGCGAAGGCCAGCACCGTCATGCGGCTGACCACCGCCCAGCCCGCCACCGCGCTAGGCCCGTAGTGGGAGATCGCGGCGGTCAGGATCGCGTTCGCGACCGGCGTCGACATCTGCGCCAGCCCGCTGGGCGCTGCGATCCGCAGCACCCGCCCCGTATCCGCGCGCAGCGCCCGCCAGGTCGGCCGCGCCACCAGGTCGTGCACCCCCACGCAGAAGCGGTAGCCCATGGTCGCGGTGGTGAACCGGGTCAGCGCCAGCGCCAGCGCCGCGCCGGTGATGCCCAGGTCCAGCCCCGGCAGGCCCAGCACCTCGTCGAAGATCAGGAAGGGCGCCGCCAGCGCCACCACGATCCCCGCCGACAGCGTCACCATCATCGCGCGGCGCGCATCCCCCGCCGCCCGCAGCACCGAGGAGCCCAGCATCCCGAAGGTCATGAACGGCATCGTCGGCAGGGTGATCGCCAGGAAGTCGACCGCCTCCTCCAGCACCTCGCCCTCGGCGCCCAGCAGGCGCACCACCGGGCGGCGCATCGCCACCAGCGCCAGCGCCCCCAGCACCAGGAACCCGCAGGCCAGCGTCATGGTCGAGCCCGCGATCCGCCGCGCCGCCTGGCGGTCCCGCGCGCCCAGCTCCCGGCTGACCAGCGCCCCGGCGGCGATCGAGAAGCCCATGCCCATCGCCACGGTGAAGAACTGCAGCGTCCAGGCGTAGCCCACCGCCGAGGTCAGCCCCTCGTTCCCCAGCATCGAGACGTAGAGCAGCGTCACGAAGTCCACGAGGAACATGAAGGTCAGGCCCAGCGAGCCCGTCAGCGTCATCACCGACACGTGCCGCATGATCGAGCCGGTGGTGAAGCGCCCCGCCTCCCCCTGCGGCGCCGGTCCGGGGGGCACGGCCTCGGGCAGGCCTGCGTCAGCCATGCGCGCCTCCGCCGGCCGGGCGGCGCGGCCCGAAGGGCGCGCGCAGGGCGGAGGGGAGGATCGCAGCCATCGCGCGCGCCCGGTTCACTCCGCCGGCGTGGCCGGCGGGGGCGGGCTCAGCGGCGCGCGGGCCGCGAGGATCGTCTCGCGCCCCTCCTCCGGGTGGCGGGGGATCAGCCGCGCCAGCCCCAGCGAGCACGCCGCCAGCCCCACAGCGAGGACGAACACCGCCTCGGGACTGACCAGCCACAGGTAGCCCAGCGAGGCGGGCAGGAAGACCGCCGCGATATGGTTGATCGTGAAGGCCACCGCCGCCGTCGGCGCGATGTCGCCCGGCGCCGCGATCTTCTGGAAATAGGTCTTCAGCGCGAAGGCCATCGCGAACAGCAGGTGATCGACGACATAGAGCGCCGCCGCCGCCCAGGCCGGCCAGTCGAAGGCGTAGATCCCGGCGTAGAGCGTGAACACCCCCACCAGCCCCGCATACTCCAGCGTCAGCGCCAGCCGCTCGCCGAAGCGGGCGATCATCCGCCCCACCAGCGGCGCGAACAGCATGTTGGCCAGGTAGTTGATCAGGAACAGCGCCGTGACCTCGTGCACCTGGTAGCCGAATTTCTCGACCATCATGAACGCCGCGAAGACCACGAAGATCTGCCGCCGCGCGCCCGAGAAGAACTGCATCAGGTAATAGAGCCAGTAGCGCTTGCGCAGCACCATCTTCTTGATCTGCGGGTTCGGCGCCTCCCACTTGGGGAAGGCGAACCAGGCGAAGATCACGACCGCCAGCGTGGCGATGCCGCCGACCAGGTAGACCGTCTCGTAGCTCAGATCGAAGGCCTTCCAGGCCCCCACGATCAGCGCATAGGCCGCGAGCGAGGCGGCCGAGGCCGCCGACAGGATCCAGCCCAGCACCTTGGGCGCCTGCTCCTTCGACAGCCATTGCAGCTGGAGGGACTGGTTCACCGTCTCGTAGTAGTGGAAGCCGAGCGAGCCGATGAAGGTGGTGATCAGCAGCCCCCCGAAGGTCGGGAAATAGGCCGTCACCGCCACCGCGGCGCCCAGCGCCATCAGCGAGATCAGGGCCAGCGTCTGCTCGCGCACGAAGATGATGACGGCGATCACCCCGATGGCCGCGAAGCCTGGGATCTCGCGCACCGTCTGCAGCCAGCCGATGTCCGAGCCGTCGAAGTTCGCCGCCTCGATGACGAAGTTGTTCAGCAGCGCGTTCCAGGTCGCGAAGCTGAGCGGCATGCCCGCGGCGAGCAGGATCAGCAGGGCCACGGGACGGCGCCAGAACGGGTAGTTCGGAGCTTCGGCGATGGGGACGGGAGAGCGGCTCATAAGGCGGCCTTAGCCCTTCCGCAAACGGATGGCGAGCGAAATCGTCCGGCGATGAACGCGTATCGGCTCGCGGGTGCTGCGCGTAGGCCCGCCGCAGGCGCAGGCCCGGCCCGCGCAACCGTCTGGATCGACGGATCCGGCCGCGTCCGCGCCCCCGGCGGCCGTCCTGCGCGGCCGAGACCGTGGGCGTCGCTCCGGTCAGGCCGGGTTCAGCCTCCGGGCGCCCGTCTCGGCCCGGCGCCGGAGCGGCCCGCCCGCTCGATTCGCGGCCGGATCCCGGCGGCCTGTCGCTCCCGGCCGCCGTCGCCGGGCCCGCGTGCCGCCCGATCTCGTCCCCCGCGCCGCGACCGGCGCCCGGAAACGAAGAAAGCCGCCCCGAAGGGCGGCTTTCCTGTTGGATCGGGTCGCGCCTTGCAGCGTCGGCCTCAGGCCTTCTTGCGACGCTTCGCGGCGAAGAGGCCCAGGCCGGCCATCGCGGCGCCCAGCATCGGCAGGGCGGCGGGCAGCGGCACGGCGGTCGACTCGGCGGCGCCGCGGACCTCGAGGGCGAGGCGGAAGCGATACTCCAGCGCGTCGTCCAGCAGCGTGTTGATCGCGAACTGGTCGGTGCCCGAGGCGGAGTTGCCGTTCTGGGTCAGGTGGAAGCCCCAGTTGGACTCGCCGAACAGGGTCGAGCCCGGGCCGAAGTAGGTGGTGTTGCCGCCGATCACGTAGCTCGGCATCCAGTTCGACCACGCGGTCGGCAGCGTCGCGCCGGCGGTGCGGGTCTGATAGGTCACCGTCCAGTTGAAGTAGGAGTATGCGGTGCTGCCCGGGGTGACGATCGTGCTCAGCAGGTAATCGAGCGTCATGTCGAGCGACAGGTTGGTGTCGGCCGTCAGACCCGCGATCGTGACGATCGTGCCCAGCGTGTTGGCGTTGGTGGGCAGCTTCACGTTGGTGTTCGGGTTCGACCAGTAGGCGTCCGACGCCGAGGTGTCGCCGGTCGCGACGCCGCTCAGCAGGATGTCGTTCTCGCCCGACCCGGTCCCGACGGTGTTGACCGTGTTGGTGAACGTGCTGACGCCGCCGGCGTCAACGTAGCCGGACTTCTCGACGCCCGAGTAGTAGTTCACGATCGAGACCGTGCCGGTCCCGCCGAGCGACGCGGTCGTCGTGGTGTCCACGTCCACCGAGTAGCTCGCGTACGCCGAAGCGTTCTGCGGCAGAAGAGCAGCGACCCCCACGAGCGCCAGGCCGACGATCCCCACATTCAGGCTGCGCATTCCCAACTCCATATCCTTCGGGCGAGCTTCCCCGGCTCGCGAACATCTGTTCGGGAGCGGGGCGAATGGCCGTTGCTCCTCGATCTGCCCCGTTTTAACAGACAATTCATATCGTGAGAAGCTGAAAACGCCTCGCCCGGCCTTCCCGCCCCAGACAGAGACAAAGCGCCCCGATCATGAGCAACCGTTCGCCGGAAACCCCGATCCCGTCTCGAAAAGTGGGCATGGTCTCGCTCGGCTGCCCCAAGGCGCTGGTCGATTCCGAGCGAATCCTCACCCGCCTGCGGGCCGAGGGATACGACTTCTCCCCCGATTACGCAGGCGCCGACGCCGTGATCGTGAACACCTGCGGCTTCCTCGATTCGGCCCGCGCCGAGTCGCTCGACGCCATCGGCGAGGCGCTCGCCGAGAACGGCCGCGTGATCGTCACCGGCTGCCTCGGCGCCGACCCCGCCTTCATCACCGGCCAGCACCCCAAGGTCCTCGCCGTCACCGGCCCCCAGCAGTACGAGCAGGTGATCGAGGCGGTCCGCGCCGCCGCCCCCGTGGCCCCCAATCCCCTGATCGACCTCGTGCCCCCGCAGGGCCTGAAGCTGACGCCCCGCCACTACGCCTGGCTCAAGATCTCCGAGGGCTGCAACCACAAGTGCGCCTTCTGCATCATCCCCCAGCTCCGCGGCCCCCTCGCCTCCCGCCCCGTCCACGCGGTGCTGCGCGAGGCCGAGAAGCTGGCCGAGGCCGGGGTGCGCGAGCTGCTGGTGATCTCCCAGGACACCTCCGCCTACGGGCGTGACCTGCGCCACCCAGTTCATCGCTGGCGCGATGATGAATACCGCACCCACGTGCAGGACCTCGCCCAGGGCCTCGCCTCCCTCGGCCTGTGGACGCGGCTGCACTACATTTATCCGTACAAGCACGTCGACGCCCTGATACCGCTGATGTGCCGGACCTCGGCCGAGGCGGCGCCCGCCGGCCTCCTCCCCTATCTCGACATCCCCTTCCAGCACTCCCACCCCGAGGTGCTGCGCCGGATGCGCCGCCCCGCCGCCTCCGAGGACACGCTCGAGCGGCTGGCCGCCTGGCGCGCGATCAACCCCGACCTCGTGGTCCGCTCCACCTTCATCGTCGGCTTCCCCGGCGAGACGGAGGACGAGTTCCAGCACCTGCTCGACTGGCTCGAGGCCGCCCAGCTCGATCGCGTCGGCTGCTTCAAGTACGAGAACGTGGTCGGCGCCCCCTCCCGCGATCTCCCCGACCACGTGCCGGAGGCGGTGAAGGAGGAGCGCCACGCCCGCTTCATGGAGGCCGCCCAGCGCATCTCCGCCGCCAAGCTCGCCGGCAAGGTCGGGACCAGGGCCTGGGCGGTGGTGGACGAGATCGACGTGGACGGCGACGCGGTGGCCCGCACCGCCTCCGACGCCCCCGAGATCGACGGAAACGTCTTCGTCGAGGCCGCCGAGGGCGAGACCTTCGAGGTCGGCGAGATGATCCGCATCGAGATCACCGACGCCTCGGAGTACGACCTCTTCGGGCGCACGGTCTGAATGGCCGAGCGGGGCCGCCCGGCCCCGCTCCCGCCTCAGAACAGGGAGAAGTCCTCGAGGCCCAGCCCCTCGATGTCGCCCTTTACCTTCAGGAAGAACGCGTCGAACGCGACGGTCGCGACGTTCTTCTTCACGTCGATCTCCAGCTGCTCGAGGTCCTCGCGGCTCTCGAACCCCAGGTCGACCTGGATCGTGTCCCACCCGTCCTGGAAATCGAGGATCACGTCGACGCCCATCTCCCGGCTCGAGTAGCCCGACCAGCTGTAGAAGAACGTGTCCTCGCCGCCGCCGCCCTTCACCTTGTCGGCGCCGACCCGGCCGTTGAGGCCGTTGTCCCCGCGGTCCCCCACCAGCACGTCGTCGAACAACGTGCCGCGGATGCTCTCGATGTTCTTGAGCTTGTCGACGTCGCCGTCGGAGTCCTTCGACTTCCCCTTGTTCAGCCAGACCTTCACCGAGACGTCGCCGTCGATGTACTTGCCCCGGTCGTAGCAGATCCAGTCGTCGCCGCCGCGGCCGTTGAACAGGTCGTCGCCGCCCCGGTCGCGGAAGAGGTTGTCCCCGCCGTCGCCCAGCACCTTGTCGTCGGTCACGTCGACATGGACGTTCTCGATGTTCTTCAGCACGTCCCGGCCGCCCGAGGGGTCGATCGCCACCCCCTTCTTCAGGTCGACGAACGTGCCCCGCGTCGCGAAGGGCGAGACCCAGAAATAGATCTGGTCGATGCCGCCGCGGCCGTCGACGTAGTCGTCCCCGTCGACCGGCGAGAAGGTCTCGGCCGCGCCGGACCCCAGCAGCCGGTCCGACCCGGCCGAGCCGACCACCTCCTCGATGCTTTCCAGGAAGGCGTCGGCGCCGGTGGTGTCGCGGGCCTTGCCCTTCTTCAGGTCGGCCCACATCCCCCGGTCGTCGAGGCTCGCGTCGTCGATGAACCCGTAATAGGTGTCGAAGCCCTCGCCGCCGTAGAAGCTGTCGACGCCCTCGGACTCCCAGAGCTTGTCGTCCCCGCCGAAGCCGTAGAGGCGGTCGTCGCCGCCCTCGCCCTTCAGGTCGTCCGGCCCCGCCGTGCCGTTGAAATCGGTCATCCTCACCCCTCCGCCCGCGCCCAGCGTCAGGGCAGGTTAACATCGCATTCAGCAAATGGAACCCGAAGACGGACGCAGCGTCCGAAGGGGCGAAACGGGGTCAGCCCTGCTTCGCCGCGTCCCGCAGCCCGCGGATGAGCATGAAGACCTGCCCCGGATCCTCGACGTCCAGGAACCCCAGGCTGCGGTGGCGGACCGTGCCGGGGTCGTCGCCGCTGCGCCGGAAGGTCTCGCGGTGGAACCAGACCGAGCCGGAGCCGTCGCCGTGCTCCTTCAGCTCCAGCACCTCGCCCTCGAGGATCGGGCGGGCCATGACCGTGCGGCCGAAGATCGGGTCGCGGGTCAGGACGGCGCCGCGGCGGTCGGTCAGGACGTAGACGGTCGCGGCGCGGCGGCGGGGCTCGTACCACAGGCCGGCGATCAGGGCGGCGAGGCCGAAGCCGATCGCGACCAGCGCCGGCAGGGCCGCGAACGCGTCGCCGCCCGTCGCGCGAAGCTGCGCCTGCGCCATCCAGATCCCGCCCAGCGCCGTCGGCCCGCCCACGATCAGGCCGGCGAGCTGCGGCAGGCCCCACCCCGCGCGCGGGACCGGCCGGCCGCGCCACAGGAGGCGCTCGCCCGGCTCCAGCTCCAGTTCCAGCGGCCTGCGCGCGGCCATGCGGACCCCTCCCCTGCAGACCCGCAGGCGCGGCGGGGGCCGGGCCCCGGCCGCGCCGCTCCGCGGCTTCCCCGGACGCGGCGCGGCGATGCGCCTCCGGCCGCCGGGCCTCTCCCCACGGAACCACCCCGGACCGGCCTCGTCCAGCCTCGGCCGCGCCGAGGTCCGGCCGGGCGCATGGGGGATCCCGGCCCCGGCCGAGCCTCAGATCGCCCCGTCCGCCTTCGCCTGCCAGTAGGCCCGCAGCACCGTGTTGATCCGGGTCTGGTAGCCGGGGCCCATCTTGCGGAACCAGCGCAGGACGTCGTCGTCCAGGCGCAGGGTCACGCGGGTCTTGCCCGGGGCGACGGGCGCCTCGATGTCGGTCAGCCGCCAGCCGCGCGGGATGACCTTGAGCTGTTCGCGCCGCGCCTCGTCCTTGGCGCGCAGGATCGACTCGCGCTCGCGCCGGTTGCGCAGGCGGCGCTCGGCGGCGTCGAGGTCGACGCCGCGCAGCTCGCGGTCGAGGTCGCGCATGATCCGGCCCAGCATCAGCTGGCCCTCCGCCAGCTCCATCTCCCCGCGCGAGGCCAGGCGCAGGGCCGAGGCCTCGGCCTCCTCCGCCAGACTCAGCTCATTGCTCTTGCAGCCCATGTGCAGCCCCTCCGCCCGGCCGCCGCGCCCCGCGTCCCCGCCGGCGGACGGCGGCCGGGGCCCGCGGGCGGAGCCGGCGAGTTTGCCTCGACCTAGGTGAAAATGGCGTTGAACCCGGCTTGCGGTCCGCCCCGCCGAGACGCCGTTCCGGCGGGCGGACGCAACGCGCGTGCAGACGCGCGTCTGCACGGATCGTGCACGGGGTCTCGCCCGGGCCCGATGCGTGGAGGCCACATCCATGACGGGGGATTCGGTGCGCCCCGGCGGAGGCTCCGCCGGGGCCGCGCGGCTCACTGGTAGCCGGTCGCCTCGTTGGGGGTCCACGCCCAGGACCCGCCGGGCGGCTGCCACTCCATCATCAGGCAGGAGGTGTTCAGGCGCTGGAACCAGACCGCCTCGACCTCGTACCAGCCGGGCTCCTCGATCAGGTAGTCGTCCTTCCAGCCGAGCGTCTCGCAGGTGTGGCGGCCGTCGTGGCGGTAGACCTCCTCGCCCCCCACCATCACCTCGAGCCCGTCGTTGGAATGCCAGCGCATCCGCCAGATGCCGGCCTGGTCGAAATGCAGGTAACCCTTTATGATCGCGACCACTCTCTCCGCGCGCTTCGAGGTCAGGGCGTTCTGGCCCGGCGCGCTGTCCATGTAGTCGAAGCCCACCAGCGGGGGGCCGGTCTCGGCGCCCGAGCGGTAGTCCTTGGCGATCTTCAGCTCGCGCACCTCGGCGGGGTAGCCGTATTTCACGGACAGGCCCTGCTTCAGCCCCTCGGGCTGCGGGTCGGCGCGCTTCAGCTTCACCGGCTCGGCCAGCGCGGCCCCCGCCGCGACGATCCCCGCCAGCGCCAGCGCGGCGACGGTCCCCAAGCGTGATCTCATCCCCATCTCTCCCAGTCGGTCCCCGGACGTCAGGCATCCTCGCCGCACCGCGCCCCCCGCGCAACCGCTTGCCATTCCGCCCCAAAGAGTTTTCGTTCCGTTAACACGCCCGCATCCCGGAGATCCGTCGATGACCCGCACCCTCGTCTTCGCCCAGCAGAAGGGCGGCGCCGGCAAGACCACGCTGCTGGTTCAGACGGCGGCGGCGCTGGCGGCGATGGGCCGGGCGCCCTCGCTGGTGGACCTGGACCCCCAGCGCAGCCTGACGCGCTGGAACGACCTGCGCGGCGCCGACGCCCTGCCGATCGAGAGCGCGTCGGAGTGGCAGGCCTCGACCGCGCTGCGCCGCGCCGCCAAGGCCGGGGAGATCGTGCTCGCCGACTGCCCGGGCAACGCCGACGTGCTGCTGCGCGCCGCGGTGCGCGCGGCCGACCTGGTGGCGATCCCCTGCCAGCCGAGCCCCATGGACGCCTGGGCCACCCAGCCGATCCTGGAGATGGCCGCGCGCGAGAAGACGCCCGCCGTGGTGATCCTCAACCGCGTGCCGCCCCGCGGCGGCGCCGGCCCCGCGGTCGAGGCGGCCCTGGCCGAGGCGGGCGCCGACATCCTGCCGGTCACGCTGGGCAACCGCGTCGCCTTCTCGACCGCCTTCCTCGAGGGGCGCGCCGCCTCCGAGACCTCGCCCCGCTCCACCGCCGCACGCGAGGCGCAGGCGCTGGTCGAGGCGCTGCTGGCCCGCCTCGGCTGACCCTGCGCATGACGCCCCTGCCCCCGATCGAGACCGAGCGGCTGATCCTGCGCCCGTTCCGGCAGAGCGACCTCGCCCCCTTCGCCGCGCTCAACGGCGACCCGGAGATCATGCGCCACTTCCCCCGCACGCTAAGCCGCGACGAGACCGCGGCGCTGATCGAGCGGATCGAGGCGACGCGCGCCCGCGACGGCGTCTGCTTCGAGGCTGTGGAGGAGAAGGCGACCGGCGAGCTCGTCGGCATGGTCGGGCTCAACGCCCCCGACTTCGAGGCCCATTTCACCCCCTGCATGGAGATCGGCTGGCGTCTGGCGCGCTCCGCCTGGGGCAAGGGCTACGCGACCGAGGCGGCGCGCGCCCGCCTCGCCACCGCCTTCGCCCCGGCGGCCGAGGGGGGGCTCGACCTCGACGAGGTCGTGGCCTTCACGGCGCAGGATAACGCCCCCTCCCGCGCGGTGATGGCGCGGCTGGGGATGACCCGCGACCCCGCGGACGATTTCGATCACCCCGCCCTGGCGCTAGGGTCGCCCCTGCGCCGCATGGTGCTCTACCGCATCCGCCGCGCGGCCTGAGCCGCCGGCCCCTGCCATGGAGAGCCGAGATTCGGAGGCCAGAGATGTCGCGCGACGGCGCGCCCGACGCCTACGCCCTGATCCTCGACGCGATCGACCGCGGGAAATACCCCCCCGGCGCGCGCCTGGTGGAGACGGAGCTCGCCGAGCGCTTCGGCGTCTCGCGCACCCCGATCCGCGAGGCGCTGGGCCGGCTGGAGACGCAGGGCGTCGTCGCCCATGACGGGCGCCGCGGGCTGGTGGTGGCCTCGCTCGACCACAACCAGCTGGGCGAGCTCTACGAGGTGCGCGCCGTCGTCGAGGGGCTGGCCGCCCGCCTCGCCGCCCGCCATGCCGCCCCCGAGGAGCAGGCGCTGCTGCGCCGCCTCGTGGAGGACAGCCGGCGGATGACCCACGACGCCGAGGCGCTGCGCGACAACAACCGCCGCTTCCACCGGCAGCTCCACCTCGCCTCGCACAACCGCTACCTCAACACGATGCTCGACGGGATCCGCCGCTCGATGGCGCTGCTGACGCTGACCTCGCTGGCCGATCCGACGCGCGGGGCCGAGACGGTGGAGGAGCACGACGCCATCGCCCGGGCCATCGAGACGCGGGACGAGGACGCCGCCGACGCCGCCGCCCGCCTGCACATCTCCCGCGCCTACGAGACCCGCCTGAAGATGGAGGCGGAGCGCTAGGGCCCCCGGCCCGTCCGGGTCCCGACCGCTCCCGCTCCGTCACGGCCGTCCGGCCCGGAAACGGCGCCCCCGCGGCGCCCCGGTCGCCCTGCGCCGCGCGCGTCCGGCCGGCCCCGGGCGCGACGCCCGACGCGGCGCCTCCGCGCCGAGAACGACCGCGCCTCAGGCGATCACTTCGCCGATCAGCAGGTCCGGCTGGCAGGTGGTGAAGTTGGCGATGTCGGCGAGCACCGGCCCGGCCTCGCCCAGCGCCGCCTGCATGGCGGCCTCGTCGGGGAAGGTCATCGTGGCGACCGCGAAGTAGCCCGGCGCCACGCCCGGCCCGCCCGCCAGCCCCTTCGAGGCCGAGATCCCGCTCAACCCCTTCGGCCCGAAGTGCTTCTGCACCAGCGGCAGGTGCGTGGACGTGTAGTAGTCGTAGTCGAAGGTCGCGCCCTCGGTGATCGGGTAGATGGCCTGGACGGTGATCGGCATCGACGCCTCCCTTGCGCGGCGATCCTGCCGCCTGGGGAACCTTCCCGCATGGCGGAGAGGCGCGCAACCCTCGCGAGGGCGACCGCCGCGCCGAGACGCCGGGAGTTGAGCCGCCGGTCCCGCCCCGGCCCCAGGTTAATGCTGATTCACCAAGCGCGGAGCGGTTTCCCTGCCGCGGGCGCCTTCAACGACTCGGTGGGGAAAGTTAAATCTTTACGCATGACCTATCGGATCCCCGCCTTCCGCCCCCGCGCCGCCCGGCTCCCGCTCGACCGCGCCCGCCGTCTCGGGGCGCTCGCGCTCCTCGCCGGGGCGGGATGGGCCCTCGCGCTCGCCCCGGCCCAGGCCGGCGCGCAGGACGAGCCCACCCGCGACCAGCTCGCCGCCGAGGGGCAGGACCTCTCGCCCGAGGAATGGCAGGCGCTCGCGGGCGGGCGCACCGTCTGGTACCGGATCGAGGGCGAGGTCTGGGGGCGCGAGAGCTACCGGTCCACCCCCGGCCACGTCACCTTCCAGTTCCCGGACGGCGAGTGCCTGGAGGCCGACTGGACCTATTCCGAGCCGTGGTTCTGCTTCGATTTCGGCATGGCGCTGGGGGGCGGCCCGCCGCACTGCTTCCGCCACATCCGCTACCAGGACAAGCTCTGGGCCCTGTCGCGCCTGGGCGAGCCGCAGCTGATCGACCGGATCGACTCGACCCCGCTGAGCTGCGGCCTCGACCCCACCAGCTGACGACGACAGGGGCGGGGGCGGCGGAGCCGGGACCCGGCCTCAGTCCGCCTTCAGCGCCCGCGCGCCGATGTCGGAGCGGTTGAAGCCGCCCGGCCAGTCGATCCGCGCCACCGCGCGATAGGCACGGGCCACGGCCTCCTCGAGCGTGTCGCCGCGGGCGGTGACGTTCAGAACCCGGCCGCCGTTCGACAGGATCCGGCCGCCCTCGGCGCGGGTGCCGGCATGGAACACCACCGCCTGGGGGTCCGAGGCCTCGGCCGCCGGGATGCCCCGGATCTCCTCGCCCTTCGCATAGGCGCCCGGATAGCCGTTCGCGGCGATCACCACGGTCGCGGCGGCGTCGTCGTGCCAGGTCACCGGCACGTCGCCCAGCCCCTCGCCCTTCGCGCAGGCGAGCAGCGCGGGCACCAGGTCGCTGTCCATGCGCAGCATCACCACCTGGCACTCGGGATCGCCGAAGCGGACGTTGAACTCCACCAGCCGCGGGCCGGTCTTGGTCAGCATCAGGCCCGCGTAGAGCACGCCGCGGAACGGCATCCCCCGCCGCGCCATCTCGGCGATGACGGGGCGGCAGATCTCGGCCATCGCCCGCTCCTGCAGCTCCGGCGTCAGCACCGGGGCGGGAGAGTAGGCGCCCATGCCGCCGGTGTTGGGGCCTTCGTCGCCGTCGAAGGCGCGCTTGTGGTCCTGCGCGGGGGCGAGCGCCACCGAGGCCTCGCCGTCGGAGAGGACGAAGAGGCTCGCCTCCTCCCCCTCCATGAATTCCTCGACCACCACCTCGGCGCCGGCCTCGCCGAAGGCGCCGCCGAACATCTCGTCCACGGCGGCCAGCGCCTCGTCGAGGGTCATGGCCACGACGACGCCCTTGCCGGCGGCGAGCCCGTCGGCCTTGATCACGATGGGCGCGCCCTGCTGGCGGACATAGGCCTTGGCGGACTCGGCGTCGGTGAAGCGGCCCCAGGCGGCGGTGGGGGCGCCCACGGCGTCGGCGATCTCCTTGGTGAAGGCCTTCGAGGCCTCCAGCCGCGCGGCCTCCTTCGAGGGGCCGAAGCAGGGGATGCCGGCGGCGCGCACCGCGTCGGCCGTGCCGGCGGCGAGCGGCGCCTCGGGGCCCACGACCACCAGGCCGATGCCGTTCGCCTCGGCCCAGGCGGCGACCTCGCGCCCGTTCTCGGGGTCGAGCGGCACGCACTCGGCCAGCTCGGCGATGCCGGCGTTGCCGGGGGCGCAGAACAGGCGGTCGCAGAGGGGGCTCTGCGCGATCTTCCAGGCGAGCGCGTGCTCCCGCCCGCCGCCGCCGAGGATCAGGATGTTCATGCGCGTCTCCCGCCATGCCGCCGTCGCCGCGGGCGTCTTACGGAACGTCTGCGCCGGGGTCCAGACGGCGAGCGCAGGATTCGGGTCGCGAAGCGGTCCCCGCCGCCGGAAACTCCCGGGACAGACCCTGACCCGGAGCCCCCGCGATGCCCCCTCTCGACGCCTCTTCCGCCCCCGCCGACGCCGTCTCGCGCCCCGCGGCGCTGGCCTACATCCCGATCTCCGCCGAGGAGGCCGCCGCGATCCGCGCCGGCCGCCCCGACGCCTACGGCGCCGCCCCCGAGCGCGTGATCGCCGAGGGCGGCCCCGCCCCCTGCCGCTGCTGCCTGAGGAACATCGAGCCGGGCGAGCCGATGCTGATCCTCGCCCATCGGCCGTTCCCCGCGCTCGATCCCTATGCCGAGACCGGCCCGATCTTCCTGCACGCCGAGCCCTGCGCGCCCCACGACCCCACGGTCCCCGCGACCGGGATCTGCCGGGTCAACAAGATGCTGGTGAAGGGCTACCTCGCGAACGACCGGATCCACTACGGCACCGGCCGGATCGTGCACCCCGACGACCTGCCCGAGGCGGCGGCGGAGCTGCTCTCCGACCCGCGCACCGCCTACCTGCACGTCCGCTCGGCGACCAACAACTGCTACCAGTTCCGCATCGAGCGCGCCTGACCCCAGCCAGGCGCGCCCTGCGCAACGCCCGCGGGCCTCGCGAAGCGCCTGTTCTTCGGAGCCGTCCGTCGCTGATGCCGTGAAGAGCGAGTCGGGGGGAGGGGTCCAGGATCGCGAAGCGACCCCGCGCTTGCGCGGGGCTTGTCCTTGACCCCTCCCCCCGACTCGCTCAGGCATCTTCAGCGACGGACGGATCCGAAGGACAGGCGCGGCCCCTGTTCTTTGGTGAGCTCCCGAAGCGCCCTTCCGGGCGCGCAAGGCGCGCCCCCGCGCAGCGGCCAGCCGACGAGCCCCGCCTCGGAGGCCCCCCCTTCGCCCTCGGCGCCCCCGAACCGCAAAGGGCGGCCCGAGGGCCGCCCTTGTCTCAAGCGAAACTGAAAGCGCCCGTCAGGCGAGCTCGCCCAGCTTCGCCACGATCGCGTCGCCCATCTCGGCCGTCGAGACCGGCTGCGCGTCGCCCGCCTGCATGAGGTCGGCGGTGCGCTTGCCGTCGGCGAGCACCGCGTCGATGGCGCGCTCCAGCAGCGCCGCCTCGTCGAGCTTGCCGAAGGAGTAGCGCAGCGCCATGCCGAAGCTGAGGATGCAAGCGATGGGGTTGGCCTTGCCCGTGCCGGCGATGTCGGGCGCAGAGCCATGCACCGGCTCGTAGAGCGCCTTGGGCCGCCCGTTGGCCATCGGCAGGCCGAGCGAGGCCGAGGGCAGCATGCCCAGCGAGCCGGTCAGCATGGCCGCCACGTCCGAGAGCATGTCGCCGAACAGGTTGTCGGTGACGATCACGTCGAACTGCTTGGGCCAGCGCACCAGCTGCATGCCGCCGGCGTCGGCGTACATGTGGCTCAGCTCCACGTCGGGGTATTCGGCGTCATGGACCTCCTGGACGACGTCGCGCCACAGGATGCCGGACTCCATCACGTTGGCCTTCTCCATGGAGCAGACCTTGTTGTTTCGGGCGCGGGCCAGCTCGAAGGCCGAGCGCGCCACGCGGGCGATCTCGCCCTCGGTGTAGCGCTGGGTGTTGATGCCCACCCGCTCGTTGCCTTCCTTGAAGACGCCGCGGGGCTCGCCGAAGTAGACGCCGGAGGTCAGCTCGCGCACGATCATGATGTCGAGCCCGCCGATCACGTCCTTCTTCAGGGACGAGAAGTCGGCCAGCGCGTCGAAGCACACGGCGGGGCGCAGGTTGGCGAAGAGGTCCATCTCCTTGCGCAGGCGCAGCAGGCCGCGCTCGGGCTTCACCGAGAAGTCGAGCTTGTCGTACTTGGGCCCGCCCACGGCGCCGAGCAGCACGGCGTCGGCGGCCTGCGCCTTCTCCATGGTCTCGTCGGCCAGCGGCTTGCCGTGGACGTCGTAGGCGGCGCCGCCGACCAGGTCCTCCTCGACCTCGAAGGCGAGGCCCTTGTTCGCGGCGAACCAGTCGATGACCTTGCGGACCTCGGTCATCACCTCGGGGCCGATGCCGTCGCCGGGGAGGATCAGGAGTTTGTCGGGCATGTCGCGGGCGCTCCTCATGGATCGTGGGCCGATCGCGGCCGCGAAGCGGCGTAGCCCCGCCCGCGGATGGGGTCAAGCGCAGGCAGGCGCCGCGGCGGCCGTCGCGCCCGCGGGTTCGGGCGCGCGCGCGGCGCGGCGCCGGCGTTCCGCGCCTGGGCGCCGTTTCGGGGGGCGCGCGTCGGGAGGGACCTCGGGCGCGGGCCGCCCCGCCTCGTGCGCAGGGGGCGCAGGCGAGGGATCCGGCGCGGCCGCGGTGCTCGACAGTCGCGGTCGGCGCTGCGATCCTGCGGAAAACTCGACAGGCCAGGGAGCCGCCCAGATGAAGCCCAAAGCATTGATTTTCGACGTCTTCGGAACCGTGGTCGACTGGCGCGGAGGGGTGGCGGCCTTCGTCGCCCCGGCGCTGCAGGCGCGGGGGCTGACCGTCGAGCCCACGGCCCTCGCCGACGCCTGGCGGGCCGAGTACCAGCCGGCCATGCAGCGCATCCGCGAGGGCGGGCGCGGCTACATCCCCCTCGACGACCTGCACCGCGAGAACCTCGACCGCGCGCTCGAGGCGCTGGGGATCGCCGACGCCTTCGACGCCCCCGCCCGCGACGCCCTCAACCCCGCGTGGGAGGCGCTGCCGCCCTGGGCGGACGTGGCCGAGGGGATGGCGCGGCTGCGCGAACGCGTCTTCCTCGCGCCCTGCTCCAACGGCTCGACCGCGCTGATGGTGCGGCTGGCGCGCTTCGCGGGGCTGCGCTGGGACTGCATCCTGGGCGCCGACGTGGCGCGGAACTACAAGCCGGAGTCGGTGGTCTACCACGCCTCGGCCGCGGCGCTGCGGCTGGCGCGGGGCGAGGTGATGATGGTCGCCGCCCACGACGGCGACCTGCGCGCCGCCCGCGCCGCCGGCCTGCAGACCGCCTTCGTCCCCCGCGCCGGCGAATACGGGACCGGAAAGCCCGAGATGCCCACCCAGACCTACGACGTGATGGCCGAGGATTTCGTGGACCTCGCCCGGCAGATCGGCGGTTAGTCGGCTAACTCTGGCACGGGGGCGGGCGGGCTCTGGCACGGGGGCGGGCGGGACCGACCGTCCGGTCCCGGCCGCCGGTCCCCGCCCTCTCAGCGTCGCGAGAACGCGGCGGCCAGTTCCACGTGCGCGGACCAGCGGAACTGGTCCACCGGCAGCACCCAGTCGAGGCGATAGCCCCCGTCCACCAGGATGCGGGCGTCGCGGGCGAAGGTCTCGGGGTTGCAGGAGACGGCGGCGATCCGCGGGATGGCCGAGGCCGCCAGCGCCTCGGACTGCGCCTTCGCGCCCGCCCGCGGCGGGTCGATGACCACCGCGTCCAGGCCCTTGAACTCCGGGCCGATCAGCGGGCGCTTGAACAGGTCGCGCGCCTCCGCCTCGACCTTCTTCAGACGGCCGCCGGCGCCGCGCCAGGCGGCGGCCAGCGCCGCCACCATCGCCTTGTCGCTGTCGATGGCGCGGACCTCCATCCGCTCCGCCAGCCGCAGGGCGAAGGCGCCAACGCCGCAGAAGAGGTCGGCCACGCGCCCGACCTTGCGGCCCAGCGCCTCGTCAACCGCGGCGGCGAGCATCGCCTCGGCCTCGGGGGTCGCCTGCAGGAAGGCGGCGGGGGGCAGCACGGGGCGCGCGATCCCCACCTGCACCACCGGCGGATGCGGGGAGGAGACCGGCTCCCCCTCCCAGGTCAGCCGCGCGAGGCCGGCCTGCGCGGCGATCCCCGGCAGCTCCATGCGCAGCCGTTCGTCGAGCTTGCGCCCCCCGCGGGCGTCGACGTCGAGCCCCGCCTCGGTCAGCGTCACCGCCAGCTTCATCTCGCCGCGACGCCCCGCGCCGGCGACGACCAGGGCGCGCAGCCCCTCGATCCCCGCCAGCAGGGCGGGGTCGAGCACCTTGCACTCCGGCACCTCGGCCAGCCGCTCGTCGCGCCGCTCGTGGAAGCCCACGATGGCGGAGGCGCGGGTGCGCCGGCCGGAGAAGGTGGCGCGCCTGCGGCTGGCGGCGGGGGCGGTGGCGGTCGGGCGCACCTCCGCCTCCAGCCCGCGGGAGGCCAGCGCCTCGATCACCCGCTCGCGCTTCCAGGCGGCGACGAAGGCGTCGGAGCCGTGCTGCAGCGAGCAACCGCCGCAGGTCCCGAAATGGGGGCACGGTGGCGCGACGCGGTCGGGCGAGGGCGCGAGGATCGCGGGCGCCTCCATCCGGCCGCCCTCGATCACGCCAGCGACCCGTTCGCCGGGCAGGGTCAGGGGAACGAAGGTCTCGCCCGTGGCGTCCACCCCGTCGCCGTGGCGGCCCAGGCGGGCGATCTCGATCTCTTGCGGGGAGGCGTCGGTCATCGTGGCTTCTCCGCTGCGATGAGGAATTCCCGGTTGCCGTCGCCGCCCTCGATGGGGCTGACGCCCTCGTGGGTCACGGTCCAGCCGGAGGTTTCGAGGAAGGCGCGCACCTCCGCCCGCACGCGGGCGTGGACGGCGGGGTCGCGCACCAGGCCGCCGCGGCCGACGTCGGCGGGGCCGGCCTCGAACTGCGGCTTCACCAGCGCCACGAGCCGCGCGCCGGGCTTCGCCAGCGCCAGCGCGGGCGGCAGGGCCTTGGCGAGGCCGATGAAGGAGAGGTCGGCGACGATCCAGTCGGGCGCCGGGACCATCCCGGGCGTCAGGTCGCGGGCGTTCAGGCTCTCGAGGCTGACGACCCGCGGATCCGCGCGCAGGCGCGGATGGAGCTGGTCGCGCCCGGCGTCGACGGCATGGACGCGCGCGGCGCCGCGGGCCAGCAGCACCTCGGTGAAGCCGCCGGTGGAGGCGCCGAGGTCCAGCGCCTCGCCGCCCGGCGTCAGGCCGAACGCGTCGAGCGCATGCTCCAGCTTCAGCGCGGCGCGCGAGACCCAGGGGAGCGGGTCGGCGACCAGCGCGATCTCGGCCCCCGGCGCGACCTTGGCCGAGGCGCGCGCGGCCGGCGCGCCGCCGACCGTCACCGCGCCGGCGGCGATCAGCGCCTGGGCGCGGGCGCGGCTATCGCACAGGCCGCGCTCGACCATCGCCTGGTCGAGTCGCCGCTTCGGCGCGGAGGAGTGGGGATCGGGGCCGGACATCCGCGCTTCCTGACCCGGCGCGCGTCCCCGGTCAATGCGGGGCGGACGACCGAGGGCGCCGAAGGCCGCCGCCCGCCGCCCGCCGCGGGCGCCGCCACGCCTGGGCGAGAGCCTGCGGATCCGGGGCGGCCGGCCCGGGGATCAGCCGGCCAGCAGCGCCATCGCCTCGGCATGAAGCTCGGGCGAGCCGGCGGCGAGCACCCGGCCGCCGTCCTGCGGATCGCCGCCGTCCCAGGTGGTGATCACGCCGCCCGCGCCCTCGACGATCGGGATCAGCGCCTGCACGTCGTAGGCGTAGAGCCCCGCCTCGACCACCAGGTCCACCCCGCCGGCCGCCAGCAGCGCATAGCCGGTGCAGTCGAGCCCGTAGCGGGTCAGGCGCACGCGGTCGCGCACCCGCTCGAAAGCCGCGCGCTCCTCGGGAGAGCCCACTTCGGGGAAGGTCGAGCACAGGCGCGCCTCGGCGAGGCCGACGCCCCGGCGGGCGGTCATGCGCCGCGGCGCCTGCCCGTCCTTCGCCCACCACGCAGTGGCGCCGTCGCCCCAGAAGCGCTCGCCGACATGGGGCTGGTCCATCAGGCCCATCACCGGGCGGGTTCCGTCGTTCAAGCCGATCAGCACGCCCCAGGTGGGCGCTCCGATCAGGAAGGCGCGGGTGCCGTCGATCGGGTCCACCACCCAGGTCAGGCCCGAGGTCGAGGGCCGCGCCGCCTGCTCCTCGCCCAGCACGCCGTCCTCGGGGCGGTCGGCCTCGAGCACCGCGCGGATCGCGGCCTCGACGCCGCGGTCGGCGGCGGTGACCGGGTCGAAGCCGCCGCTCTCGTCCTTGTTGTCGGCCGCCAGCCCCTCGGCGCGGAAATGCGCCAGCGCGGCGGGACGCGCGGCGTCGGCCGCGCGGCGGGCGGCGGCGAGGGCGGCGGACAGCTCGGGACGGAGGTCGGAGGCGGGCGCGTCGGTCATCGGCAGGGCTCGTGCGGGCGTGAGGGGGGCGGGCGGCGAAGGCCCCGCCGCTTAGCACGGATCGCCGGGCGCGTCCCGCCCCGGAGCGCCCCGCCCTGCGCGCCCAATCCCGGCTCGGTCCACGCGGCATGGACGGCAGGCGCGCCGGCCGCCGGGCCTGGCCCGAAAAGGAAGGACCGGAGACGCACCCCTACGTCCCCGGCCCTCCGATTCTTCAAGATCGACGGATGGCTTCCCCCGGCGCCTCGTCATCGCGCCTGCCGGATCCCTCGTCCCGGCGGTCGCGTCGCGGCGGCCTTTGGCTTTCCGTCGGACCTTCTTCGCTTACGCCGCCTCGGACAGAACCCGGGCCAGGTCGAACAACCGGCGACGCTGGTTCTCGGGAATGGCGTAATAGGAGCGGACCAGCTCCAGCGCTTCCTTGTCGGCCAGCAGATCGCCGCGGGCCGCGTTCGTCGTCTCGGCCTCGGCCGCGTCCGACAGCGACTCCGCCTCGAGCCCTTCGAAGAAGTAGTTGATCGGCACTTCAAGCGCCTTGGCGATGTCCCACAGGCGCGAGGCGCTGATGCGGTTCATGCCGGTTTCATACTTCTGGATCTGCTGAAACTTGATGCCCACCATGTCGCCGAGCTGCTGCTGGGTCATGCCCATCATCCAGCGACGGTGGCGCACACGTTTGCCGACGTGCGCGTCTACGGGATGCTTCATCTCTATTTTGCTCCTGACTTCGCTCGAACTCACTTTTTGGTCCGAGCTCAGCAGGCGTTCGTGTCCCCACGTCCGCATCGGCCTGAAATAACGCGGCCCGCCCGGACACGGTTACGCCACGGACGAATTTACGCACAACTCAGGCGCGCAGACAACGCGGCGCGCCTAGCCAATTAGGAGCGGAAACCGTGAATTCGTACGGAATCAGTACAATCGGCAGCCGCGTCAAGCGGCCCCGGCCTGGGCCGCCCGCGCCTCGCGCTTGCGCTCGTGCGGGTCGAGGAACCGCTTGCGCAGACGAATCGCGGCGGGGGTGACCTCAACCAGTTCGTCCGGCTCGATAAACGCGATCGCCTCCTCGAGGCCGAAGCGCCGCGGGGTGGTCAGCACCACCGCGTCGTCCTTGCCCGAGGCGCGAACGTTGGTCAGCTTCTTGCCCTTCAGCGGGTTCACATCCAGGTCACCCGGGCGCGCGTTCTCGCCGATGATCATCCCCTGGTAGACCGGCTCGCCCGACCCGATGATCAGACGGCCCCTCTCCTCGAGGTTGAACAGCGCATAGGGAACCGAGTCGCCCTGCTCCATCGACACCAGCACCCCGTGACGGCGGCCCGGGATCGGACCTTTCCACTCGGCCCAGCTGTGGAACACGCGGTTCATGATGCCGGTGCCGCGGGTGTCGGTCAGGAATTCGCCGTGGTAGCCGATCAGGCCGCGGGCGGGGGCGAGGAACACGATGCGGGTCTTGCCGCCGCCCGAGGGGCGCATCTCGGTCATCTCGGCCTTGCGCTGGCTGAGCTTCTCGACCACCGCGCCGGCGAATTCCTCGTCGACGTCGACGGTGACCTCCTCGATCGGCTCCAGGCGCTTGCCGCCCTCCTCGCGCATCATCACGCGGGGACGGGAGACGCTGAGCTCGAAGCCCTCGCGGCGCATGTTCTCGATCAGCACGCCGATCTGCAGCTCGCCGCGGCCGGCGACCTCGAAGGCGTCCTTCTCGGCGGTGTCGGTGATGCGGATGGCGACGTTGCCCTCGGCCTCGCGCATCAGCCGGTCGCGGATCACGCGCGACTGCACCTTGTCGCCGTCCCGGCCGGCGAGCGGGCTGTCGTTGATCGAGAAGGTGACCGCGATGGTCGGCGGGTCGATCGGCTGGGCCGACAGCGGATCGTTCACGGCAAGGTCGCACAGCGTGTCGGCGACGGTGGCCTTGGCCAGGCCCGCCAGCGCCACGATGTCGCCGGCCTCGGCCGAGTCCACCGCCTGCCGGGCCAGGCCGCGGAAGGCCAGGATCTTGGAGACGCGGAAGCGCTCGATCTCGCCCGTGCCGGGGCGCAGGGCCTTGATGGTGGCGCCGGCGGTGATCTTGCCGGTCTCGATGCGCCCGGTCAGCAGGCGGCCCAGGAACGGGTCGGCCTCGAGCGTGGTGGCCAGCATCGAGAAGGGCTCGGCGGCGTGCGCGACCTGCTTGGGCGCGGGCACATGCTCCATCACCTTGCGGAACAGGGCCGAGAGGTCCTGGCGCGGGCCGTCGAGCTCGTCGTCCGCCCAGCCGGCGCGGCCGGAGGCGTAGAGGACGGGGAAGTCGAGCTGATGCTCGTCGGCGTCGAGCGCCGCGAACATGTCGAAGACCTCGTCGAGCGCGCGGTCGGGGTCGGCGTCGGGCTTGTCGACCTTGTTGAGCACCACGATCGGGCGCAGGCCCAGGCGCAGGGCCTTGGAGGTCACGAACTTGGTCTGCGGCATCGGGCCCTCGGCCGCGTCGACCAGCAGGATGGCGCCGTCGACCATCGACAGGATCCGCTCGACCTCGCCGCCGAAGTCGGCGTGGCCGGGGGTGTCGACGATGTTGATGCGCGCGCCCTCGAACTCGACCGAGGTGGCCTTGGCGAGGATGGTGATGCCGCGCTCGCGCTCGAGATCGTTCGAATCCATGGCGCGCTCGGCGACGGCCTGGTTCTCGCGGAAGGCGCCGGACTGGCGCAGGAGCGCGTCGACCAGCGTGGTCTTGCCGTGGTCGACGTGGGCGATGATGGCGATGTTGCGAAGCTGCATCGTGGATAGGTCCGTTCGTCGGAATCGGGGGGTCGGGCGCCCCCCCGCTTCTGCGCGGGCGCCATCGGTTGGGCGCCCCCATGACGCAAATGCCGCGGCGCCGCAAGACGGCGATGCGGCGCAGGGGGCATCCGGGGGCGACGCGGGCGTCAAGGTGCGGCGCCCGTGCGACGCCTGTTCCCTCTGGACGGAGGCGCCGCGTCGGGCGTCGCACAGATGGGGATCGCCCCGCCCGCGGCGCAAGGCCGGCGCGGCGCCGCGGGGCGAATGCCGCAGGGCGCGGGCCGCGCGCGCCTTCGCCGGCCGTCGTCCGGGCCGCACGGAAGGGGGGCCCGCGCACGCTCCGGCCGGGCGGCGGCCGCCCCGCGCGCGACGCCGGGCCGCGCCGCGGGCGGGACGCCGGCCCCGGGCGGGCGCGTCGCGCGGCGCTCCCTCAGCGGTCGTGCAGCGGCAGGGCGTCGATGCGGGCGTCGATCTCGGCCAGCTGGCGGAGGTAGGCGGGGCTGTCGACCTCGCCGTAGAGCGCCTCGAACCTCGACGGCGCGAGGAAGGAGGGCAGGCCCTCGATCGGGGGCATCACCGCGGCCTCCCCGGCCGAGAGGCGCGCGGCCTCGGCCATCGCGGCGTCGCCGGCCCGCGCCGCCGCGCGCACCGCCTGCGACCAGCGGATCCCCGCCCGGTCCGCGGCCACGTCGTCGAAGCTGAAGCCCGAGCCCCCGCCCGAGGCGTCGTCGAGCTCCTTCACCTCGCCCAGGCCGAAGGAGAGGGTGGAATCGCCCGCCGCCTCCAGCGCCGCGGAGAGGACGAAATGCTTGCGCAGGTCGTCGCGCTCCGCCAGCCGGGTGTCGACGCAGCGCGAGCGCAGGGGCGGCGCGGGCATGTCGCCGACCGCGGATTCGATCGCCCAGCGCGCCCCGCAATGGGCCGCCAGCGCCAGGATCGCCGCCTCCATCTCCGCCTCCGCCGCGTCGGGGCCCAGACGCTCGGCCGCGACCACGCCGCGCGCGCTTTCGACCGCGAAGGCCATCCAGGGAGCGGTGGAGCCATAGCGGGGGAGGCGGCCGGTCTTCGTCGCCTCGAGCATCGCGAGGTAGTGGACGCCGACGCGCGGCCGCTCCTCCGCGCCCATCAGGCGGCGGAGCGAGCCGGTCACCCGCTCGTAGACGCCCGGCGCCCCGGGGTCCTGCGCGCCCTCGCGCGGGTCGAGGGTCAGCGCGACCTGGCCGGGCGTGGTCGCGACCCGCTCCACCGCGCCCAGCATCAGCGTGCCCACCGGCTCGTCCGCCGCGAAGTCCGCCAGCCGACGCAGGACGGCGACGGTCAGGCCAGGCGGCAGCGCCAGCGGCCCGACCGTCAGCCGGCGCAGGTCCAGGCCCCGGTCGGAGGGGGCGACTTCGAGGTCGAGGTTGATCCAGCCCAGGTCCGCCAGCGCCGAGGGGCGCAGCGACATCGCCATGCGCACCCCGTCGTCGCCGATCTCGGCTCGGCCGCGCAGGTCGGGCAGCGCCCGGGCGGCGGTGGCGAAGAGGCCGTCGATCTCCTCGGCCGAGACCTCGACCTCGGCCGGGCCCTGCCCGGTGGCGGCGGCGTGCAGGCGCAGCGCCAGCTTGCGGGAGCTGCGCGCCGCCTGCGGGCTGGGCGCGGCTGCGCGCTCCAGCGCCGGCTCCGGCTCCAGCGCCGCATAGACCAGCGCCGGCGGCGCGGCCAGCGCGCCCAACACGACGGTCCAGAACAGCAGGCGCAGCATGAAACCTCGGGGACCGGAGGCGGAAGGACGACGCGATGAACGCCCCCTGTATCGCCGCGCCGGCCGGATGAGACAACCCGCGGCCGGGCCCGGGGGCGGGGCCGAACGTCTCAAGTTTTAGGGAGGGGGTCGCCCCCTGCCCCCCCCGCCCCCTCAGCCCCTCAGCCCGTCCACTCCGTCCAGCGTCCGTGGAAGTCGGTCCGCGCCAGCTCCTGCGCGGCCCACTCGGCGCCATCCCCGCGGGCCAGCGACAGGCTGAGCGCGGCCGAGCCTCGGGCCCCGTCCGGCTCCATCCGCAGCCAGGCGAGGGGGCGCGCGGCGGTCGCCCGCGCCGCCGCCGAGGCCAGCGCGACGGAGATGCGCGCCTGCACCGCGGCGGGCAGGTACTGCCACATGATCGAGTGCATCACGACCCGCACCCGCCCCTCGGGCTGCGGCGTCGCGAGCCGCGCCTCGAGCCATTCGGCCGCGTCCGCCCGCTCCACGGGGCGGTTGCGCGCGGCGGCCAGCGCCATCGCCGCCTCGGCCCGCGCCAGCCGCTCGGTCTGGTCGGGCCAGAGATAGGCCGCGAGGCGGGCCCGCGCCGCGGGGTCGGCGGGATCGAGCGGGTTGAGGTCGCAGCCCGCCCGCGCCGCGATCTCCAGCCGCGCGTCGAGCGGCGGCGGCGTCCCCCGCCACGCCTGGCGCACGTGCACCGTCGCCGCCGGGTCGCCCCAGGCGCGCCCCTCGCCGAAGTCGTAGCGGAAGGCGTCGAGGTTCTGGTTCAGCCCGGCCGAGGCGCCGATCTCCAGCACCTCCACCTCCATCCCGCCGGTCCGCGCCGACAGCGCCAGCAGCCCGCCCAGCAGCGAGCCGGAGCGCCCCGTCTCGTTGGTCTGCGGGGGGCCGTCGAGCCAGGGGTCGAGCCAGGCCTCGTGCCCGGCGAAGGCGGCGAGGGCGAGGTCGACCGGATCGCCCGCCCCCTCCGCCCGCGGCGGCCAGGCGGCGGTCAGCGCCGGGTCCAGCCCCGCGCGCGCCAGCGCGTGCAGGGCCCCCGCCGTGCGCAGCGCCAGCGCGTCGTCGCCGGGATCGCCCGGCCAGGCGAGGAGGCGGCGCGCGACGGGCCCCTCGGGCGACATGCGCGCCGCCAGCCCGTCGAGCAGGGCGCCGGTGAAGGGCGAGCCCATCGACGTGCAGGTCTCCGCCTGGCGTCGGAAATGGGCGCGCACGATCTCGGCGCGGTCGGGCGCGGCGGGGAGGGTGGGAGCGGGATCGGTCATCGTCCGTGGAACTCCGGCTTGCGCTTCTGCGCGAAGGCCTCGACGGCGTTGCGGTAGTCCTCCGACAGCAGGGCGCGGCGCTGCCAGTCGAGCGCGCGCGCCATCGCGCCGGGCTCGGGCGCGCCGGCGAGCGCCCGCAGGGTCGCCTTGGCGCCGGCGATGGTCATCGGGGCGTTGGCGCGCAGCAGGTCGGCATGGGCGAGCGCCGCGGCCATCGCGTCCTCGGCCAGCGCCGTCACCAGCCCCCGCTCGCGCGCCTCCCGCGCGTCGAGCCGGCGGCCGGTGAAGAGGATGTCCTTGGCGGCCTCGACGCCGACGGTTGCGACCAGCGCCTCGGTCTCGGTCGCGGCGTAGACCACACCGAGGCGGGCGGCGGGGATCGAGAACACCGCGGTCTCGTCGGCGAAGCGGAAGTCGCAGCACAGCGCCAGCCCGCAGCCGCCCCCCATCGCCGGCCCCGAGATCGCGGCGTAGGTGGCCTTGGGACAGTCGCGGATCGCGCGGTTGGCCCGCTCGACCGCGGCCGAGTAGACCTCGCCCGAGGCCTCGTCCGAGCGCGCCGCCCCGAACTCGGAGATGTCGGCGCCCGCGCAGAACACGCCGCCGGCGCCGGTCAGGATCACGGCGCGGACCTCCGGGGCCTCGGCCAGCGCCTCGAACACGTCGCCCAGGGCGGTCCACATCGCCAGCGTCAGCGCGTTCTTGCGCCCCGCCCGGTCGAGGATCACCCGCGCCACCGCGGGATCGGAGCGGTCGAGGCGGATCGGGACGCCGGGCGAAGCTTCGGGCAGGTCGGCGAGGTCGGGGGCGGCGAGGCTCATGGGCGCTCCGGTCCGGGGAGGAGGGAGGCCGAGTTGTCGGCCCGCCCCGCCCCCGCGGTCAAGCGCGCCGAAGCGTGGCGGCGATCCGCCGTCGCTCGAAGATGAAGCGCCCCGCGAAGCGAAAGCCGGGCGAAGCCCGGCCTGCGGGCGCCCGCGCAGCGGAAACCGGGCGAAGCCCGGCTCCCCCGCTCAGCCGCGGCCGGCCTTGCCGATCTGCGCGACGCCCAGCGCCGAGAGGGCGGTGGCGGCGATCGCCTCGGCGTCGAGACCGGCCTGGTGGTACATGGCCGACGGCGCGTCGTGGTCCTGGAACAGGTCCGGCAGCGTCATCGGCCGCACCGCGAGGCCGCGGTCCAGCGCGCCCTCGCAGGCCAGCAGATGCAGCACCTGGGAGCCGAAGCCGCCCGAGGCGCCCTCCTCGATGGTCACCAGCGCGGCGTGCTCCCGCGCCAGGCGCAGGATCAGCTCGCGGTCCAGCGGCTTGGCGAAGCGCGCGTCGACGACGGTGGCCGAGACGCCCTTCGCCTCCAGGTCCTCGGCGGCCTTCGTCGCCTCGGCGAGGCGGGCGCCGAAGGAAAGGAGCGCGACCGCGGTCCCCTCGCGCACCACCCGGCCGCGGCCGATCTCGAGGGGCTCGGGCCGCTCGGGGATTTCGACGCCCACGCCCTCGCCGCGGGGATAGCGGAAGGCGATGGGGCCCGTGTCGTGGGCGACGGCGGTGGCGACCATGCGGGCGAGCTCGGCCTCGTCGGCGGCGGCCATCACCACCATGCCCGGCAGGTTCGCCAGGTAGCCCACGTCGAAGGCGCCGGCGTGGGTGGCGCCGTCGGCCCCAACCAGCCCGGCGCGGTCGATGGCGAAGCGCACGGGCAGCGACTGCAGCGCCACGTCGTGGACCACCTGGTCGTAGGCGCGCTGCAGGAAGGTCGAGTAGATCGCGCAGAACGGCTTCATGCCCGAGGCCGCGAGGCCCGCGGCGAAGGTCACCGCGTGCTGCTCGGCGATGCCCACGTCGAACATCCGGTTCGGGAAGCGCTTGCCGAAGATGTCGAGGCCGGTGCCGTCGGGCATCGCGGCGGTGATGCCGACGATGCGCTCGTCGCGCTCGGCCTCCTTCACCAGCGCGTTGGCGAAGACCTTGGTGTAGGAGGGCGCGTTGGACGGCGCCTTCTTCTGCGCCCCCGTCACCACGTCGAACTTCGAGACGCCGTGGTAGCGGTCGGCGCTCTGCTCGGCGGGCCTGTAGCCCTTGCCCTTCTGGGTGATCGCGTGGATCAGCACCGGCCCGTCGGCCCGCGCCTTGACGGTGCGCAGGACGGGGAGGATCTGGCTCATGTCATGCCCGTCGATGGGCCCGACGTAGGAGAAGCCCAGCGCCTCGAACAGGGTGCCGCCGACGGCGAGCTCCTTGAGCAGGTGCTTGGCGCGGCGCGCGCCCTCCCGAAACGGTCCCGGCAGCAGGCTGGCCGCGCCCTTGGCGACGGCGGCGAAGTCCTGGAAAGGCTCGCCGGCCCACAAGCTTGTCAGGTAGCGCGACATGGCGCCCACGGGGGGCGCGATCGACATCTCGTTGTCGTTGAGGATCACCACCAGCTTCGAGCCGAGGTGGCCGGCGTTGTTCATCGCCTCGTAGGCCATGCCCGCAGACATCGCCCCGTCGCCGATCACCGCGATGGCGTGCCCGCCCTCGCCGAAGCCGAGGTCGCGCGCGGCCGCGAAGCCCAGCGCCGCGGAGATCGAGGTCGAGGAATGCGCCGCGCCGAACGGGTCGTAGGGGCTTTCCGAGCGCTTGGTGAAGCCCGAGAGCCCGCCGCCCTGGCGCAGGGTGCGGATGCGGTCGCGCCGGCCGGTGAGGATCTTGTGGGGATAGGCCTGGTGGCCGACGTCCCAGATCAGCTTGTCGCGGGGCGTGTCGAAGACGGCGTGGATGCCCACGGTCAGCTCGACCACGCCCAGGCCCGCGCCCAGGTGGCCGCCGGTCTCGGACACGGCCGAGATGGTCTCGGCGCGCAGCTCGTCGGCGAGGCGGGCGAGGTCTCCATCCGAGAGGCCGCGCAGGTCCGCAGGACTGGCCACCCGGTCCAGCAGCGGGGTGCGCGGGCGATCGGTCGGGGGCGTCTCGTCGGTCATGCTTGTCCCTGGCTCGGCGCGGGGTCGGCGATCGGGGACACTTAGGGGAAGCGAGCCGACGGGGCAATGCGGGAAGGGCCGCGACCCCGGGGCGCTGGGCCCTCCGGCCCCGGCGCGTCCGGCGGAGGAGGAGGCGGATGGCGGCGGGGCCGCCCGCCTCTCAGCTCTCGCGCGCCACCGTGAAGCGGGCGGCGAGCGCCAGCGGGCGGGCGCGGGGGCCGAAGGGGGCGAGCTTCGCCTCGGCCTCGGCGGCCAGTTCGGCGGCGCGGGCGCGCGCCCCCTCCAGCCCCAGCAGCGAGACGAAGGTGGCCTTGCCAGCGGCCTCGTCCTTGCGCAGGGCCTTGCCCGCGGCCTCGGCGTCGCCGGAGACGTCCAGCACGTCGTCGGCGATCTGGAAGGCCCGGCCCAGCGCCTCGGCATAGCCGCGCACCGCGGCGCGGGCGGAGGGGTCGGCCCGGCCCAGGATCGCCCCCGCCTCGGCCGCGAAGACGATCAGCGCGCCGGTCTTGAGCGCCTGCAGCCGCTCGATCTCGGCGAGCTTCAGGGGCGAGGGCGCGCTCTCGGCGGCGATGTCGAGCGCCTGCCCCCCCACCATCCCCGCCGCGCCCGAGGCGCGCGCGAGGCCCAGGCACAGCTCGGCGCGCACGGCCGGGTCGGAATGGGTGCGGGGGTCGGCCAGGATCTCGAAGGCGAGCGTCTGCAGGGCGTCGCCCACCAGCACCGCCGTCGCCTCGTCCCAGCGCTTGTGGACCGTGGGCCGGCCGCGGCGCAGGTCGTCGTCGTCCATGCAGGGCATGTCGTCGTGGACCAGCGAATAGGCGTGCAGGCACTCGACCGCCGCCGCCGCGCGCTCGGCCCCCTCGGCGGGGGCGCCGAACAGCTCCGCCGTCTCCAGCGTCAGGTAGGCGCGCAGCCGCTTGCCCCCGCCCAGGCAGGCGTAGCGCATCGCGGGGGCGAGGCCCGGCCGCTCCCCCAGCAGGTTCGCCGGCGGCAGCAGCGCCTCCAGCGCGCCCTCGGCGATGGCGACGTCGGTGGC
Source organism: Albimonas marina (assembly GCF_029223255.1). GTDB lineage: Bacteria > Pseudomonadota > Alphaproteobacteria > Rhodobacterales > Rhodobacteraceae > Albimonas. The sequence continues at coordinate 27,886 of NZ_JARHUC010000011.1, read as the reverse complement.
CAGGCGCTCGGCGAACTCCGCGGCCCAGCCGGCCTCGGCCTCGGTGGTCATGCCCGCGGGCTCCCTCAGTCGATGGAGACGGGCTTGGCCGAGACGGATCCGTCCGGCCCCTCGGCGATCTGGGCGACCTTCAGCTCGGCGGCCTTCAGCATCGCCTCGCAATGGGCCTTCAGCTTCGCCCCCCGCTCGTAGAGCGCGATCGAGGCGTCGAGCGGGGCGTCCCCGCTCTCCAGCCGGTCCACCACCTGCTCCAGCTCGCGCATGGCGTCTTCGAAGGACAGGTCCTCGACGGGTTTGGGTTCGCTCATAAGCTCCGCTCCATCAGCGCCTGGACATGGGCCGCGGCCGAGACCGCGAGTCCGACGAGGTCGTATCCCCCTTCCAGCACCGAGACCACGCGCCCATCCGCGCAGGTCTCGGCCAGGTCGCAGATCCGGTGGGTGATCCAGGCGAAGTCGGCCTCGACCAGGTTCAGCTCGGCCAGCGGGTCGCGCAGGTGGGCGTCGAACCCGGCCGAGACGATGATCAGCTCGGGCGCCGCGGCCGCGACCGCGGGCAGCAGCCGGTTCTCCCACGCCGCGCGGAACAGGGCGCCGCCCGAGCCGGGGCGCAGGCCCGCGTTGTGGACGTTGCCATGGGCGCCGGTCTCCGACTCGGCCCCCGTGCCGGGATAGAGCGGCCACTGGTGGGAGGAGCAGAAGGTCGCCCGCCCCTCGTTCCACAGCACCGCCTGGGTGCCGTTGCCGTGGTGAACGTCGAAGTCCACGACCGCCACCCGGCTCAGGCCCCGGTTCTCCAGCGCGTGCAGCGCGGCGATGGCGGCGTTGGAGAACAGGCAGAAGCCCATGGGCTTGTCCGGCTCGGCGTGGTGTCCCGGCGGGCGGGTCGCGACGAAGGCGCCGCGCGCCTCGCCGTCCAGCACCAGGTCGACGGCCTGCGCCGCCCCGCCCGCGGCATGCAGCGCGGCGTCGAGCGAGCCGGGGGAGAGGTAGGTGTCCGAATCCAGCATCGCCCCGCCCTCCGCCGGGATCGCGTCGCGGATCCGATCGATGTGGCCCTGGGGATGGGCGAGGCGCAGCAGCGCCTCGGTCGCCGGGACCGCCTCGATCCGCCGCAGGTGGGCGAAGCGCTCGTCCTCCAGCGCGGCCTGCACGGCGCGGATGCGGTCCACCCGCTCGGGATGGCCGGCGGGCTCGACATGCGCGAGGCTCGATTCGTGGTGGATGAGGGCGAGGGTCATGCGGTCTCCCGGTCGGCATGGTCCGGGAGGTGTAACGCGGCCTTCACCCCGGCGCCACCATAGCGGGACGACGCGACGTCCCCCCGGGCCGCGGCTCCGCGGCGCTGGACGCGCCCGGCGCGATGGGCGACAGGAGGGACCACAGCCAGGAGACGACGACGACCGTGACCCGTCCCCGACCGCATCGGGCCCGCCCCGCCGGGGCGGAGGCGCCCGCGCCCCGTCAGGCGGGAGCGTCCGCGCACCGTCGTGGGGACGCGCCCGCGCCCGGCGCGCCCCGGCCCCGCGGCCCGGCGCCGCGAGCGGCCGGCCGCGGCGGGCCCCTGCGACAGGCCCCGGCCCGATGACCGCGCCCGATCCCGCCCCGCCCGCCAGGGCGCCCGGCCCCCTGGTGGTGGCCGAGACGCTGGCCCTGCTGCGCGCCTGGGAGACGGGCGCGACGCCGCCGGCGCCCAAGGCGCGCGCGCTGGACCTGGTCGCCTTCGCCTCGGACAACGGCGTCGCCTGGGCGGTGTGCGACGCGCTCTCGCGCCGCCTGCCGCCGCCGGTCGCCCAGCTGCTGCTGCGCCCCGCCATGGCCCCGCGCGAGGCGGTGGCCGAGCGCATGGCCGCCCAGCTTCGCGACCTCGCCGCCCTGCTCTCGGCCGCGGGGGTCGAGGCGACGGCGCTGAAGGGCGCGGCCACGGTGGTCGCCGCGGGCGGGGCGCCGGCGCCCTGGCGCGAGATGACCGACATCGACCTGCTGACCGACGAGGCCGACCTGCCCCGCGCGGTGCAGGCGCTGCTCGACGCCGGCTACACCGGCGACGTCGAGGCCTATGTCGCGACCGACTACCACTTCCCCGCGCTCTACCCCCCGCCGGGCCGGGGCGTGGCGACGGTGGAGCTGCACGCGCGCACCGGCTGGTCGCACGGCGGGCCGCTGCGCGACCTCGGCGCGCGGGCGCTGCCCTCGGCCCTGCCGGGGCTGCGGGTCCCCACGGCCGAGGATCGGCTGATCCACCTGGTCCAGCATTCCCAGGTCGCCGACCGGCGCCACCACCGCCGCTCGGTCCGGCTGCGCGACGCGCTCGACTGGCGGCTGCTGACCCGCGCCGATCCCGCCGCCCCCGGCGGCCCGGCCGACCCCGAGGCCGCCGCCGCGCGCCTCGCCCCCGGCCTGCCGCGCAAGGCGTTCAAGAGCTTCGCGACCCTGATGGCCCGGGTGTGGGAGACGCCCGCCCCCGCCAGGTGGGAGGCCCGCCACGGCGCCTGGGCCGAGCAGACGCTGGCGGCGCTGGCCGACCCCGCGCTGGCGGAACGCTGGCGCGAGCAGGATCGCCGCCGCGCCGCCTGGGACGCCGTCACCTCGCGCGAGACGCTGGCCCACCTGGTCGCCGGCAGCCTGAACGCCGCCCGCCTGCGCCGCTTCCTGCGCCGGGTCTGACCCTCCGCCAGCTCCCAAGAACGAGCAAGGCCCCGGGGGCGAACCCCGGGGCCTTTCTTGGAGCGGGGCCTTTCTTGGAGCGGCCGGGACCGCGCTCAGGCGTGGGCGAACTCCCAGTAGAGCTCGCGCGCGCGCTTCGCGACGGGGCCCGGGCCGTATTCGACATCCTCGAACTTCCAGCACGGCACCACCTTGTTGGCGTTGCCGGTCGAGAAGACCTCGTCCGCCGCGCGGAAGTCGTCGAGGGTCAGGGTGGTCTCGACCACCTCCATCCCCGCGCCGCGCAGCAGCTTGATCACCCGCTGGCGGGTGATCCCGTTGAGGAAGGTGCCGTTGGGGATCGGGGTCGCGACCACGCCGTCCTTCACCAGGAAGACGTTGGAGGTGGCGAGCTCGGCCACGTTGCCGTTCAGGTCCTGCACCAGCGCGTTGTCGAAGCCCTTCGACTTCGCCTCGCGCACCATGCGGGCGTTGTTGGGGTAGAGGCAGCCGGCCTTCGCGTCCATCACCGCCACCGCCTGGATCGGCCGGCGGAACTGCGTTGTGGTCAGCGCGAGGCCGCCGTTGGGCAGCGTCGCCGGATCGGTCATCGGCAGCGCCTCGAGGCATAGGGCGAAGACCGTGCTCTCGGGATCGGCGGAGATCAGCGAGGCGTCGCCGGAGCGCGACCAGTACATCGGCCGGATGTAGACGGGCCCGTCGGAGGCGAACTTGCCCAGCCCCTCGGTCGCCAGCTCGATCATCTCGCCCGTGGGGACCGTCGCCTCGAGCCCCATGGCGCGCGCGGAGGCGTTCACCCGGGCGCAGTGCAGGTCGAGGTCGGGGGCCACGCCCTCGAATCCCCGCGCGCCGTCGAAGACCGACGCGCCCTGCCACAGACCGTGATCGGCGGCGCCCGCCACCCGCACGTCGCCCTGATGCCAGGACCCTTCGCTCCAGGTCCAGATCTCGCCCGCGCCCATCGGCATCCGCCGGCCCTCCGCCTCGCTGCAATCGCGCCGCAGCATGGGGCGGCGCGGCGCGGCCTTCAACCCGGGGCGCCGGGGAATGCGACATCCGGCGCCGTCTTCCGCCCGCCGCCCCGATGCGCCGGCCCGCCGGCCCGCCGGCTTGGCCCCCCGCCCGCGTCCCTGCCCCGGCCGACGGGTCGTTCGGTCGCGAAACGGATCGCCCCTCCCGCGCCCCGAGCCGCTTGCAAATCGGGCCCCGCGCCTTTACCTCGCCGCCAGACCGGCCGGCGCTGGAGGCGCGCCCCCGCTCGGGGCGGAACAACGGGATCGGGCCATGAACTGGATCAACGACTACGTCCGCCCGCGGATCAACTCGCTCAACACGCTCTTCACCTCGAAGCGCGAGATGCCGGACAACCTCTGGCGCAAGTGCGACGAGTGCGGGACGATGCTGTTCCACCGCGAGCTGGCCGAGGCGCTCAACGTCTGCCCCTCGTGCCAGCATCACATGCACATCTCGCCGCGCGACCGCTTCACGGCGCTGTTCGACGGCGGCATGTACCACGAGATCGCGATCCCCGAGCCGGTGGCCGACCCGCTGCAGTTCCGGGACGAGAAGCGCTATCCCGACCGCATGCGCGACGCCCGCCGCAAGACCGGCGAGCATGAGGCCGTGCTGCTGGCCGAGGGCGAGCTGGGCCGCCTGCCGGTGGTGGCGCTGGCGCAGGACTTCTCGTTCATGGGCGGCTCGATGGGCATGGCCGTGGGCAACGCGATGATCGCGGGGGCCGAGCGCGCCGTGCAGCGCCGCGCGCCCTTCGTGGTCTTCTCCGCCGCCGGCGGCGCGCGCATGCAGGAGGGGATCCTGTCCCTGATGCAGATGCCGCGCACCACCGTCGCGGTGCAGATGGTGAAGGAGGCCGGCCTGCCCTACGTGGTGGTGCTGACCAACCCCACCACCGGCGGCGTCACCGCCTCCTACGCGATGCTGGGCGACATCCAGATCGCCGAGCCCAACGCCCTGATCTGCTTCGCCGGTCCCCGCGTGATCGAGCAGACCATCCGCGAGACGCTGCCCGAGGGCTTCCAGCGGGCGGAATACCTGCTGGACCACGGCATGCTCGACCGGGTGATCCACCGCCGCGAGATGCGCGACGAGCTCGCGCGTCTTCTGCGCCTGCTGATGAACGAGAGCCCGCGGGTCCATGGCGACCTGCCCGCCCCCTCGGCCGCCGCCCAGGAAGCCGCCGAGGTCGTCGAAGCCGCGAAGTCAGGGTCCCCCGAGGCTTGAGCCCCAGAGCTGCCGAAACCGACGGCCCCGTCCTGCCCGCCGGCGTCGGCGGCGTGACCGCGGATTCGATCCGCGGCCAGGCCGGCTCCGCCCCCTCCGACGTGATCCTGGAGCGCCTGATGACGCTCCACCCCAAGATCATCGACCTGACGCTCGACCGCATGCACCGCCTGCTGGCTGAGCTCGGCCACCCCGAGCGCTCGATGCCCGGCGTGGTCCATATCGCGGGCACCAACGGCAAGGGCTCGACGCTGGCGATGATCCGCGCGGGGCTGGAGGCGGAGGGCAAGACCACCAACGTCTACACCTCCCCCCACCTCGCCCGCTTCCACGAGCGGATCCGCCTGAAGGGGGAGCTGATCTCCGAGCCCGACTTCGCCGCCCTGCTGGACGAGTGCGAGCGGGTGAACGGCGGGACCTCGATCACCTTCTTCGAGATCACCACCTGCGCAGCGATGCTGGCCTTCGCGCGGAGGCCGGCGGACTACACCCTGCTCGAGACCGGCCTGGGCGGCCGCCTCGACGCGACCAACGTGGTGGACCGCCCGGCGCTGACCGTGATCACGCCGATCTCGATCGACCACCAGCAGTACCTGGGCGAGACCATCGCCGAGATCGCGGGCGAGAAGGCCGGCATCCTGAAGCCCGGCGTGCCCTGCGTGGTGGGCCCGCAGCCCGACGACGCGCTGGCCGTGATCGAGGCGCGGGCCGAGGCGCTGGGCTGCGAGCTGATCGTGGCGAACCGCGACTGGCAGGCCTGGTCCGAGCGCGGGCGGCTGGTGTTCCAGGACGGGAACGGCCTGCTCGACCTCGACCTGCCGGCGCTGCCCGGCGCCCACCAGGTGGAAAATGCGGGCGCGGCGCTGGCCGCCCTGCGCCGGCTGGGCGTCTCGGACGCGGGCTGCGCGGCGGCGCTGGCGCAGGTGCAGTGGCCCGCGCGTCTGCAGCGCCTCGACGCCGCCCTGCTGCCCGGGTTGCCGCCCGAGTCGGAGGTCTGGCTCGACGGCGGCCACAACGTCGCGGCGGGCGAGGTCCTGGCCGCGCACATGGCCGCGCTGAACGAGCGTCGCCCCGCCCCCCTGCGGCTGGTGGTGGGAATGCTGGAAACCAAGGATCCCACGGGGTTCCTGGCGCATTTCCGCGGGCTGGCCGCCTCGGTCGAGACGCTGGCGATCCCAGATGCGGGCGCGAGCCTGAGCGCCGAGGTCCTGGCCGAGGCCGGACGCGCCGCGGGCCTCGACGCCACGCCCGCCGACGGGTTCGACGCGGCCCTCCGCCGCGCCGGCGCCCGGCCCGACGCCCAGACCGACTCCGAAGGGGCCGAGTCCGGGGTTCCGCCGCGGGTGTTGATCTGCGGCTCGCTCTACCTGGCCGGGTGGGTTCTTCGTCATATCGCGCCGCCGCGCTAACTCGGCGCCTGCAACATTCCGTTGCAAAGCGTTGTTTCGACACGGTCGGAAAGTTATGCTTAACCGGTTGTTAATCGACGCCGTCGACCGACGCCCTGTTAAGAGAGGTGCGGCCGCAGGGCCAAGTTGCCGCGGAACCAGAATTCCGCTAGGGCGAAGGCGAGGCACGGTCCCGGCGCGCAACGACGCGGGGGGAAGGGGACCGAAGATCGAGAACGTCGGGCGCAAGACCCCGGCGCGCTGCTGAGGTCGCAGAGGGCAGGCTGTGCTTAAATCCACCAAGCCGGGCGAGATCGCCATCGTCGGGTACGGCTGCCGCCTCCCCGGCGCTTCCGACGCGGACGGATTCTGGTCGCTGCTGAAGGACGGACGCTGTTCGGTCGGGCAGGTCGACCCCTCCCGCTGGGCCACCGATCGCTGGAAGACTCCGGCGGGCGGCCCCGGGCGGAGCTATACGTTCGCGGCCGGCCAGCTCGACGCGCCCTTCGACTTCGACGCGGGCTTCTTCGGCATCTCGCCCCGCGAGGCCGAGCAGATGGACCCCCAGCAGCGCCTGATCCTCCAGGTGACCTGGGAGGCGCTGGAGAAATCCGGCCTGCGCGCGACCGACCTGCCCAAGGCCACCACCGGCGTCTTCGTCGGCGCGTCCTCCTCCGACTATGCGAACCGGTTCTACTACGACCCGGCGGGCATCGATTCCCAGTTCATGACCGGGAACACGCTGTCGCTGATCTCCAACCGGATCAGCTACATCCTCGACCTCAACGGGCCGAGCTACACGGTCGACACCGCCTGCTCGTCGGGCCTCTACGCCCTGCACGAGGCGTTCGTCGCCATGCAGGCGGGGCTGGTCGACACCGCCATCGTCGGCGCGGTGAACATGCTGCTGTCGCCGTTCCCGTTCGTGGGCTTCTCGGCCGCGACGATGCTGTCGAAGGTCGGCCTCTGCCAGGCGTTCGACGCCAACGGCGACGGCTACGTCCGCTCCGAAGGGGCGGTGGTCTTCGTGCTGCGCACGCTGGAATCCGCGATCGCCAACAACGACCGCGTGCTGGGCGTGATCTCGGGCGCGGGCATCAACTCCGACGGCCGCACCACCGGCGTCTCGCTGCCCTCGGGCGACCAGCAGCGCGCGCTGCTCGACGACGTCTACCAGCGCTTCGGGGTGAACCCGGCCAAGCTCGCCTTCATCGAGGCGCACGGCACCGGCACCCGCGCGGGCGACCCGATCGAGACCTGGGCGCTGGGCCAGGCGCTGGGCCAGCGCCGGACCGAGCCGCTGCTGATCGGCTCCGCCAAGACCAACGTCGGCCATCTCGAGGCCGGCTCCGGCCTCGTCGGCCTGCTGAAGGCGCAGCTGGCGCTGGAGCACGGGATGCTCCCGGCCTCGCTGCACTTCAACGAGCCGAACCCCGACATCAAGTTCGACGACTGGAACCTGTCGGTCGCGGCCGAGGCGACGCCGCTGGAGGCGCAGGGCGCCCCCCTCTACGCCGGCGTCAACAGCTTCGGCTTCGGCGGCGCCAACGCCCACGTGGTGCTGCGCCAGCCCAAGGCCGAGGAGAAGCGCCCCGAGCCCGGCAAGATCGAGCCGGCGCCGCTGATCCTGTCGGCCCGTTCCGAAGAGTCCCTCGCCGCGCTGGCCCGCGCCTATCGCGACCGGCTCGACGGCGCTTCGGCCGCGGAATCCTCGCGCATCGCCAACGCCGCCGCCTACCAGCGCGAGCGTCTGCCCCACCGCCTGATCGCCCTGTCGGACGACCGCAAGGAGCAGCTCGCCGCGCTCGACGCCTACATCGCCGGCGACAAGTCCCCGCTGCTGGCCACAGGCCGCGCCCAGTCGAAGGAGGGCCGCACGGCCTTCGTCTTCTCGGGCAACGGCGCGCAGCACGTCGGCATGGGCCGCGCCGCCTACGCCAACGACCCGATCTTCCGCGCCACCTTCGACGCGGTCTCGACCATCTTCGAGAAGCTCGCCGACGTCTCGCTGGTCGAGGCGATGCATGCCGAGGACCTCGAGGAGCGTCTGCCCTACACCTCCCTCGCCCAGCCCCTGATCTTCGCCACCCAGGTCGCGACGGTCGAGAGCCTGGCCGAGAAGGGCCTGAAGCCCGACGCCGTGGTCGGCCACTCGGTCGGCGAGGTCGCCGCGGCCTGGGCCGCCGGCGCCTTCGATCTGCCCGACGCGGTACGCCTGATCCACGTGCGCTCCCGCAACCAGGAGAAGATCCGCGACCGCGGCACCATGGCGGCGGTCCTCGCCGGCGAGGAGGCCGCGCGCGCCGCGCTCGAGGAAGGCGGCTTCGACGAGATCGCGGTGGCGGCCGACAACTCGCCCCGCTCGGTCACGATCTCCGGCCCCGCCGACCAGATCGCCGCCTTCTCGAAGTTCGCGCGCCGCAAGAAGATCGCCTGCAAGGCGCTGGGGCTGGACTATCCGTTCCACTCCCCCATCGCCGAGGCGCTGAAGGACGACCTGCTGGCCGACCTCGACTGGCTGCGCCCGTCCGAGACGCGCTGCGACTTCATCTCGGCCACCTTCGGCGCCGCCTGCGACGGCGAGGCGCTGGGCCCGCATTACTGGTGGACCAACATCCGCCAGCCGGTGCTGTTCCGCCAGGGCCTCGAGGCGCTGCTGGAGGCCGACTGCGTGACCTTCGTCGAGATCGGGCCCCGCCCGGTGCTGTCGACCTACGTCCGCGACACGGCCGCCGAACGCTCGAAACCCGCCGCGGTGCTGCCCACGCTGGAGGAGAAGGACGAGCGCGCCGACATGCGCCGCGTCGTCGCCCTGGCCGTGGCGCAGGGCGCGCAGGTGGTGGAGAACCGCTTCTTCGGCCGCGACGCCCGGCCCGAGCAGGACCTGCCGCTCTATCCCTGGCGCCTGCAGACCTATTTCGTGCCCCCCTCCCAGGAGGCGGTGCGCCAGCTCGAGGACCTGGGCGGCGATCCGCTGCTGGGCCCGGCGCTGCGCGAGGGCGCGCGCGACTGGCGCGCCACGGTCGACCCCGCCTCCCCCGCCTGGCTGTCGGACCACCGGGTCGAGGACGCGGTGGTGTTCCCTGCCGCCGGCTACGTCGACATGGCGCTCGCCGCCGGGATCGAGGCGATGGCCGGCGACGGTCACGACGGCGGCCCGATCGAGCTCGCCGACCTCGACATCCTGCGCCCGCTCGCGATGGAGGAGGGGACCGGCTACGAGCTGCGCACCCGCATCCAGGGCGACCGGCACGTGGTCGACGTCGAGAGCCGCCGGCGCCTGTCGGGCGAGGACTTCGGCCTGCACGCCCGCGGCCGCCTGCGCCGCCCCGCCGGCCCGATCCCGGCCGCCAAGACCCCGCCCGCGCCGGACGCCGAGCGCACCATCGGCGCCGAGCGCCTCTACGAGCTGACCCGCCGCTTCGGGCTGGGCTACGGCGAGGTGTTCCGCCGCGCCGTCTCCGCGCGCCTGGTCGACGCCCGGTCGGCGTTCGTGACGCTCGACGCCGCGCATCCCGCGCTCGACTGCACGCGCCACGCGCTGCACCCGGCGCTGCTGGACGCGGCCTTCCACGGCCTCTTCGCCCTGATCGCCGAGCGGGCCGAGGCCGCGGACGGCACCATGTCCTACCTGCCGGTGCGCATCGGCTCGCTGATCCTGCACGCGCCCCACGCGGCGCCGGTCGGCGCCTGGGTGGAGATCGACAAGGCCTCCGACCGCTCGCTGGAGGCGACGTTCCGGCTGGTGGACGCCACCGGCGGCCCGATCGCGACCCTGACGGGCGCGCGCTTCAAGGGCGTGCGGATCGCCAAGGCCAAGCCCGCCTCGGAGCTGACCTACCGCAACGCGCTCGCGCGCATCGCCCCGCCGGAGGGCGCCAAGACCGACCTCGGCGCGCTGGCCCCGGGCCTCTTGCGCGACCTCGCGGTCGACGAGGCGCCGGAGCTGTCCGCCGGCTCGCTCCTGCTCGACACCACCGCGCGGCGCATCGCGCGCGACGCGCTGGCGACGCTGGCGACCGAGTCCACCGTGCTCGACGCCGAGGCGCTGATCGCCGAGGGCCGCCTGGCCGAGACCGCCCGCCCCCTGTTCGAGCGCCTGCTGATCGCGCTGGAGGAGGACGAGGCCGTGGGCCGGGCCGAGGACGGGCGCGCGCTGCTCGATCCCAACCCGCCCTACCCGCCGCTCTCGGCCCTGACCGAGGCGCTGTTCGCCGAGGCCCCGCGCCGCATCGTCGAGATCGCGCGCCTGATGGCCCTGCCCGACGCGCTGCCCAGGCTGCTGGCCGCCGGCCCGCACGAGGGCGCCGACGGGCCGGTGACGGCCGCGCAGCTTCGCATGGCGGCCTCCGGCCCCTCGGGCGAGGCGCGCTGGTCCGCCATCGCCCAGGCGACCGAGATCACGCTGGCCAACGCCCGCGCCGACCGGCGCCTGGACGTGCTGGTCGCCGGCGCCGCCCCGGCCGCGCTGCTGGACCGCCTGCAGGCGGCCTCCGTCGTCTCCTCCTGCGTGGTGACCGACCCCGATCCGCGCCACGTCCGCTCCCTGAAGGTGGGCGACCCGGAGCGGGCGAAGATCGCCTACCTGGCGATGGACGAGATCCCGCAGGGCCGCAGCTTCGACCTGGTGCTGGCGGGCGACGCGCTGTGCCGCCTCGGCGCGCCGGCGCTGGCGGACCTGAAGTGCCTGATGGCCGAGGGCGCCGCCCTCGTCGCCGTCGAGGAGGCGCCCAGCCTGATCGCCGACCTGACCGAGGGCGACGAGGCCGCCTGGTGGTCCGACACGCTGGATCCGACCCTGCCGGTCGGGCGCCTGCGCGAGGCCGCCGAGTGGACCGAGACCCTGGCCCAGGCCGGCTTCCTCGACGTCTCCGCCCGCCCGCTGGCGAGCGCCGAGGCGCAGGCCGCCCTGATCCTCGCCACCGCTCCCGCCCGGATGCGGCCCGAGGCGGAGGCGACCGACGCCCCGATCCTGGTGGTCCACGCCGCCGCCGAGAAGGCCTTCGCCGAGACGCTCGCCGCCCGCCTGACGGCCGCGGGGCGCAAGGCCTCGCCGGTCGCCGAGGCCGGCCTCGCCGCCGCGCTCGACGCCTCCGAGGGGGTGGAGATCGTGCTGGCCGCGCACCTGGCCGAGAGCGGCCCGGCGCTGGCCGCGGCCCACGCCCGGATGCTGTCGGCCAAGACCGCGCTGGCCCTGCCCGGCCGCGTGGCGCGGCTGTGGGTGGTCACCCGCGGCGGCGTCGCCGCCGGCCCCCTGCGCCCGCTTTGCCCATCCGAAGCCGCCGCCTGGGGCCTCGCCCGCGTGCTGGCGAACGAGTTCCCGGACATCGACGTGCGCCTGGCCGACTTCGCGCCCGAGATCGCGGCCGCCGACCTGCCCGCGCGCCTCGCCGCCGAGATCCTGAGCCCCGCCGAGGACCGCGAGACGGTCCACGACCTCGCCGGCCGCGCCGGCGTGCGGGCGGAGCGCGTCTCCGATCTCGCCGACCGCGCCCGCGCGGCGCAGCTCTCCAACCCCGCGATGGGCGTGCGTCGCCTGGCGCTGGGCCAGCAGGGCTCCATCGACAGCCTGGAGTGGCGGGTCGAGGATCGCGGCGCCCCGGCCGAATGCGAGGTCGAGATCGAGGTCGTCGCCGCCGGTCTGAACTTCCGCGACATCATGTGGGCCCAGGGCCTGCTGCCCGAGGAGGCGCTGGAGGACGGTTTCGCCGGCCCCACGCTGGGCATGGAATGCTCCGGCGTCGTGGTGCGCACCGGCCCCGGCTGCGCCCGCTTCCGGGAGGGCGACCGCGTGATCGCCTTCGCGCCGTCCTGCTTCGCGACCCATGTCTGCGTGCATGAGAACGCCGTCGCGCCGCTGCCCGAGGGCGTGGACCTGACGGCGGCGGCGACCATCCCCACCACCTTCCTGACCGCCTGGTACGGGCTGGTGGAGCTTGCGAATCTCTCGCGCGGCGAGACGGTGCTGATCCACGGCGGCGCCGGCGGCGTGGGCCTCGCGGCCCTGCAGATCGCCGCCGCCCGCGGCGCGCAGGTCATCGCCACCGCAGGCTCGCCGGCCAAGCGCGAGCTGCTGCGCCAGCTGGGCGCCGCGCATGTCTTCGACAGCCGCTCGCTCGTCTTCGCCGACGACGTGATGCGCGTCACCGAAGGCCGCGGCGTCGACGTGGTCCTGAACTCCCTGTTCGGGGAGGCGATGGAGCGCTCGATCGAGTGCCTGAAGCCCTTCGGGCGCTTCGTGGAGCTGGGCAAGCGCGACTACTACGCCAACTCCCAGATCGGCCTGCGGCCGTTCCGGCGGAACCTGACCTACTTCGGCGTCGACGCGGACCAGCTGCTGGTCTACCGCCCCGAGCTCGCCGTCTCGGTGTTCGAGCAGCTGGGCGTGGGCTTCGAGCAGGGCGACCTGATCCCCCTGCCCCACATCGTCTTCGACTCGGCCGAGGTGGTCGACGCCTTCCGCCTGATGCAGAAGTCCGGCCACATCGGGAAGATCCTGGTGAAGGCCCCGCCGAAGGTGGAGGCGCCCAAGACCCGCGCTCCGAAGATCGGGGCCAAGGGCGCCTACCTGGTGGTCGGCGGCCTCGGCGGCTTCGGCGCCGAGACGGCCGCCTGGCTGGTCGAGCGCGGGGCGCGCCACATCTGGCTCACCTCCCGCTCCGGCCGGGTCACGGAAGCGGCGAAAACCGCCATCCGCCGGATGGAGGCGATGGGCGCCAAGGTGATCACCCGCGCCTGCGACGCCGCCGACGAGACGGCCCAGAAGGAGCTGATCGACGAGATCGAGGCCGGCCCCGCCCGCCTGCGCGGCGTGCTGCACACCGCCATGACGCTCGACGACGCGCTCTTCGCCAATCTCGACGGCGAGCGGATCCGCACCGTCCTGCGCCCCAAGATCGCGGGCGCCGAGACGCTGGATCGCCTGACGCGCGACCTGAAGCTGGACCTGTTCGTCGTCTACTCCTCGGCGACCACCCTGGTCGGCAACCCCGGCCAGACGGCCTACGTCGCCGCCAACTGCTACCTCGAGGCGCTGATGGCCGAGCGTCGCCGCGCGGGCCTGCCGGGCCTCGCGGTCGCCTGGGGCGCGATCTCGGATGCGGGGTATCTGACCCGCGACGCCAAGACCGGCGCGATCCTCTCGGACCGCCTCGGCTCTTCGGCGATCACCGCGCGCGAGGCGTTCCAGGGGCTGGAGATGGCGCTCGCCGCCGCCGATCCGCAGGACGCCTCGGCGGTGAACTACGCGCAGATCGACTGGGCCTCGGCCTCGCGGGAGCTGGCGATCACCCGCACGCCCCTCTTCGCGCGGATGGAGATGCCCGACGCCTCCGCCGCGGGGGACGCCGCCCTCGACCTCGCCGCCCTGGTGGCGGGGCTGTCGGAGGCGGAGGCGCTGAAGAAGATCTCCGAGCTGCTGGCCGGCGAGACCTCGCGCATCCTCCGCCTGCCGGCCGAGGAGATCGACCCCCGCCAGCCGCTGACGGAGCTCGGCTTCGACAGCCTGATGGCCGTCGACCTGCGCATGGCGGCGGAAGAAAAGCTCGGGATCGACATCCCCTTGATGAGCCTCGCCGGCGGAGCCACCTTGATGGACATCGCCGCCCGCGTGCTCAAGCGGCTCGACCCGGCCGAGGCCGGCGCGAGCCCCGAGGGGGCCGAGACCGGCGACGCCGTGCTCGACGGGCTGGTGGAACGCCATGTCGGGGCCGGCGACGAGATCGACCAGGAAGCCCTCGCGGAGCTCAAGCGCCGCGCGGGCGGCCCCGCCGGCGCGATTCACTGAGCGCCCGGCGGTCTCCTGGACCGCACACGGAACGCCTGCGGCCCCTGGGGCCGCAGCTCGACGGGCGGCGGCCCCGAGGGCCTCGCACGAAACGACGACGGCCCCGCGCCGCACCGTAAGAAGGAACGAGCCCCATGTCCGGCTCTGAACGCGAAGGCCGTTTCGGCGCCGCGCGCCGCTCCGCCTTGCTGGAGGAGCTGCGCCAGACGCGCTCCCGCCGCACCCCGTCCGACCGCCCGGCCCCGCGCCCGGGTCCGAAGCCGCAGCCCAAGGCCTTCGACTTCGGCGCCCTGCCCGGCCACAAGCAGATCCGCCTGCAGAAGTCGGCCGCCGAGATGCTCGACATCGGCGTCCCCTACTTCCGCGAGCAGGAGGGCTACGCCGGCCCCACCTGCGTGATCGAGGGGCGGGAGGTGCTGAACTTCAGCTCCTACAACTACCTCGGCCTGAACGGGCACCCGAAGGTCCACGCCGCCGCGAAGGACGCGATCGACCGCTACGGCGTCTCGGTCTCCGCGTCGCGCGTGGTGGCGGGGGAGCGGGACCTGCACGCGAAGCTCGAGAAGGGGCTCGCGGCCTTCTACGGGGCCGAGGACTGCCTGACGATGGTCTCGGGCCACGCCACCAACATGACCACCATCGGCGCCCTGATGGGCCCGAAGGACGTGATCCTGACCGACACCTGGATCCACAACTCGATCACCGAGGGCGCACGCCTGTCCGGCGCGGCCCGGGTGACCTTCCCGCATAACGACCTCGACTGGCTGGACGATTTCCTCTCGCGCAACCGCGGCCGCTACGAGCGGGCGCTGATCGTGGTCGAGGGGCTCTACTCCATGGACGGCGACTGGCCCGACCTGCCCCGGCTGGTCGAGCTGAAGCACCGCCACGACGCCTGGCTGATGGTCGACGAGGCCCACGCGGTGGGCGTGCTGGGCGAGACCGGCCGCGGCATCGCCGAGATGCAGGGCGTGGATCCGACCTCGGTCGAGATCTGGATGGGCACGCTGTCGAAGACCTTCTCCTCCTGCGGCGGCTACATCTGCGGCTCGGCCGCGCTGATCGAGTTCCTGAAGGCCAACGCCGCGGGCTTCGTGTTCTCGGTGGGCCTCGCCGCGCCGCTGGCGGCCGCCGCGCTGGCCTCGCTGGAAGTCCTCCAGGCCGAGCCGGACCGCGTGCATCGCCTGCAGGCCAACGGCCGCCGGCTGCTGGAGCGCGCCAAGGCCGCCGGGCTGAACACCGGCGAGGCCAAGGGCGCCGCCGTGATGCCGGTGATCGTGGGCGACAGCGCGCGCGCCGCGATGCTGTCGGACGAATGCTTCAAGGCCGGGCTCAACGCCCTGCCCATCACCTTCCCCGCGGTGCCCGAGAAGCAGGCCCGCCTGCGCTTCTTCCTGACCTCGGAGCATACCGACGCCCAGATCGACCGCGCCGTCGACATCTGCGCCGAGGCGCTGGCCAAGGTCCGGGCCCGCAAGCTGCCCTTCGGGGCCGGGGCCTGAGGGCCGACGTCCGCTCCGCCATGGACAGGACCGCCCCTTCCGGCGTCTCCGCCCCCGGCGCCCGCCGCCGGGGCGATCCCGCGGGGCATGACGATCCCCCCGACGCCCGCCGCGCCAACGCTGGCCGGGCGCGCCTGCGCCGGGCGCTGCGCACGCTGACCGGCGGCCGCGGGACCCCGCGCCTGGTGCATTGGGAGGACGCGCCGACCGCCGGCGCCGCCCTGCCTTGGCTGCTGCCCGCCGCGATCCACGGCCATCCCCCGGTGGCGCTGGGACTGGGCGAGGCGCCGCCCCGCTCCCCCTCCGCCACCGCCGAGCTCGCCGCGCGCATCGCCGCCGACCTCACCTGGTGGCCCGCGACGGTCGCCGCCGCCGCCACGCCCGAGACGCTGATCGACCTGCGCGACGCCGACGCCGCGCGGGCCGAGGCGCTGCTGGATCTCGCAGAGGCCGAGGCGCCGGGGGCCGAGACCGTGGTCCTCGCCCATGGAGGGGAGGGCGAGGTCGCCGCCCGCCGCCGCGGTCTGCCGGTGGTGCGCCGGGTGGCGGAGGTCCGCCCCTCCCGGCTCGACCGGGTCGTCGCGTCCCACGGCGCGCTCGCCCATCGCGCGGCCGTGGGCGGGCGGCTCGGCCTGACGCTGGCGGGGCCGGCCGACCCCACGCCCTGGCTCGCCCGCGCGCGCTTCGTCGATCCCTGGCGCGGGCTCTCGGCGCCGGCGGGCGAGGCGCTGGACGCGCTCGCCCTGCTGCGCGCCGAGGCGCAGCGCAACGAGCGGCGGACGGTGACGCTGGGCTTCTCCCGCTGGAAACGCCGCAACGCCGACCCGTTCCTGACCGGGCCCGAGGGGCCGCCCGCCCATGTCGGGGGCATGAAGAACGCCGTGCAGGTCGCCGCCGCCACCCGCGCCCGCCTCGCCGTCTGGGGGATGCGCGACGCGGCGGAGGCCGAGGCGGCGGGGCTGGAGGTCGTCCGGCTCGAGGACGGATTCGTGCGCTCGGTCGGGCTGGGCCTGCGCCACGCGCCGCCCTGCTCGCTGGCCGTCGACCGGATGGGCCTCTATTTCGACGCCACCCGCCCCACCGACTTCGAGGCGCTGACCCGGGAGGCGGAGCTGACCGACGCGCTCCTCGCCCGCGGCGGCGCGCTGCGGCGGCGGCTGGTGGAGCTGGGGATCACCAAGTACAACCTCGGCCGCTCCGCCCCCCTGCCCGAGACGCCGCGCCGGCGTATCCTGGTGCCGGGGCAGGTGGAGGGCGACCAGTCCCTGCGCTTCGGCTCGCCCGAGGTGCAGAAGAACGCCGACCTGCTGCGCCGGGTGCGCGCGCGTCACCCCGACGCCTTCATCCTCTACAAGCCCCACCCCGACGTGCTGACCGGAATGCGCCCGGGCGCGGTCGACGCGGCGACGCTGGCCGAATGCGCCGACGCGGTCGCCGCCGACAGCGCCGCGGAGGCCTGCCTGGAATGGGCCGACCGGGTGGAGTGCATGACCTCCCTGATGGGGTTCGAGGCGTTGCTGCGCGACCTGCCCGTCACCACCTTCGGGCGGCCCTTCTACGCCGGCTGGGGCCTGACCGAGACGCCCTTCGATCCCGCCTTCTCCCGCGGGCGGACGCTGTCGATCGACGCGCTCGCCGCCTGCGCGCTGATCCTCTACCCGCGCTACGTCGATCCGGTCACCCGCCTGCCCGCCCCGCCCGAGAAGGTGCTGGAGTGGCTGCACGCCGAGCGGGACTACGTGAAGACCCCCCGCGGCCGCGCGCGGGAGGCCTGGCGCGGCCTGGCGTCGCGGGCGCTGAACCTCCTGCGCTGAACGGCGGTTCAGACCGCGCCGGAAAGTCCTGCGCGACCGGGCCTGCGCCGCCGCCGCCTGCGTAGCGCGCGCACAACAGCGCGCCGCCGCGCCGCGCCTGCGCCCCCGCGCGACGGTCGACAGCGGCCCGGCCCCGTGCGATCAAGACTTTAGACAAGAACGAACCTGCCTCTGGAACGGGCGACGGAATGACTTCACCTTCGGCTCCTGGCCGCAGACGCATCTCGTTCTGCGTGGCGCTCGCCGCGGCCATGGCGCCTGCGGGGGCCGCGCTGTCTCAGGAACCTCCGCCCCCCCGGTACGAGAGCCGCAACCTCTACGGCATGACCGGGCTGATCGACATGCCCACCGCGCGCGTCCAGCCCGACGCCGAGCTGGGCTTCACGTCGAGCTACTTCGGCGGCTTCATGCGCAACACCCTGTCCTTCCAGGTGCTTCCGCGCGTCGAGGCCGCGTTCCGCTACTCGATCATCGAGGATTTCTTCCCCGCAGACGATCTCTTCGACCGCAGCTTCGACATCAAGATCCTGCTCTCGGACGAATCCCGCTATTTCCCCGCCGTCGCGTTGGGCCTGCGCGACTTCCTGGGCACCGGCATCTACTCCTCCGAGTATTTCGTCGCCACCAAGGAGGTCGCGCCCGGCCTCCAGGTGACCGGCGGCCTCGGCTGGGGGCGCCTCTCGGGCACCGGCAACTTCGAGAACCCGCTGGGCTACTTCTCGAACCGCTTCAAGACGCGCGGCGGCTCGAACGGCACCGGCAAGGTCAACGTCGGCGAGTTCTTCCGCGGCCCCGACATGGGCGGCTTCGCCGGCGTCGAGTGGCGGCCCTCGTTCCTCGACGGGCTGGCGCTGAAGGCCGAGTATTCGACCGACGCCTACCTGCGCGAGCAGCAGAACAGCTCCTTCGACCCCAAGATCCCCTTCAACTTCGGGGCCGAGTACCGGGTGAACGACTGGTTCTCGCTGGGCGCCTACGCGATGTACGGCTCCGAGTTCGGCGTCCGCGCCTCGATCGGGCTGAACCCGACCCGGCTCAACGGTCCCCGCGACCTGGACCCCGGCCCCACGCCGATGACCGTGCGCCCGCCGATCGACAACGCCGCCTCGCCCGAGCTGGGCGCGGTGGTGGTCGAGCGCATCGGACCGGGCCCGGCGCTCGGCTCCGACGCGGGGCTGGAGGCGACGCTGCTCTCGGGCTCGACCGAGGGCGCGCGCTGGGCCAAGGCCCCCACCCGCCTGCGTCCCGGCGCCGAGTGCCCGGTCGACGACGCGCTGGACGTGGACGCAGAGCTGGGCGTGATCGACGGGGTGACCTTCCTCGATTCCTCCGGCGCGCCGCTGTGCTCGGTGCTGCTGCGCGAGACCGGCCGGCGCTATGTCGAGGGCAAGCGGGTTCTCGTCGGCTCCTACGACACCTCCTGGGCGAACGATCCGGCCAACGCCGCGGCGCTGACCGACGCGCTGAGCCAGACGCTGGACGCGGACCGGGTGACCCT
Organism: Albimonas marina; assembly: GCF_029223255.1. Classification (GTDB taxonomy): domain Bacteria; phylum Pseudomonadota; class Alphaproteobacteria; order Rhodobacterales; family Rhodobacteraceae; genus Albimonas. The sequence goes on along the minus strand of NZ_JARHUC010000011.1, from coordinate 8,991 downwards.
GGTCTCGGCGGATATCGAGGGGACGCGCGCCCGGGTCGAAATCGCGAACCCCACCTACAACGCGGCGCCCCAGGCCATCGGGCGCACCGCGCGGGCGATGGCCAACGTGCTGCCCCCCTCGGTCGAGGACTTCGAGATCACCCTGCTCGAGAGCGACCTGCCCACCACGACCATCCTGCTGCGCCGCGCGCGCCTGGAGGCCGCGGTCGAGGAGCCGGACGCCGAGCGCACCTCCTGGGTCGACGCCGAGCTGCTCAGCGCGGAGCCGTCCGGCGGCTCGTTCCTGCCCGAGTTCGATCCGGACGCCTATCCGACCTTCAGCTGGTTCCTCAGCCCGGCCCTGCCGCTGAACCTGTTCGACCCCGACAGCCCGCTGCGCGCCGACCTGCAGCTGGTCGCGGGCGGCGAGCTGAAGGTGGCCCGCGGCCTGGGGCTGAACGCGGCGGTGTCGAAATCGCTGCTCAACGGCTTCGACGACATCACCCGCACCTCGGACTCGGTCCTGCCCCGGGTGCGCTCGGACTTCGCCAAGTACCTCAAGCAGGGCGATCCCGGCATCGACCGGCTGACCGGCGACTACCTGTTCAAGGTGACGCCCGAGACCTACGGCCGCGTCTCGCTGGGCTATCTCGAGCGGATGTTCGGCGGCGTCTCGGGCGAGGTGCTGTGGAAGCCCTCGACGCAGGACTGGGGCCTGGGGCTCGAGGTCAACTACGTGGCCCAGCGCGACTTCGACATGCTGTTCGGCTTCCAGGACTACGACGTGGTCACCGGCCACGCCTCGGTCTACTGGGACACCGGCTGGCACGGGATGGAGGTCCAGATCGACGCGGGCCGCTACCTGGCCGGCGACTGGGGCGGCACCTTCACCCTGACCCGGCGCTTCGCCAACGGCTGGGAGATCGGCGGCTTCTTCACCCTGACCGACGTGCCCTTCGACGAGTACGGCGAGGGCAGCTTCGACAAGGGCATCCGCCTGACCATCCCCTTCGCCTGGGGCCTGCCCTACGAGACGCGCTCGCGCCTCGACATGAACATCCGGCCGCTGACCCGCGACGGCGGCGCGCGGCTGAGCGTCGCCAACCGGCTCTATCCGATCGTGCAGGAGGTCGATCGCGGCGACCTGCGCGCCGACTGGGGGCATTTCTGGCGATGAGCGGACGGGCGGAAACAGGCGCCGCGCGGTCGGCGACGGGTCGCCGGCTGCGGCGGGCCGGGGCGATGCTGGCGGGCCTGGCGCTGCTGGCGGGCTGCGGCGCGCAGGGCAGCACCACCGAGCTGATGCGCCGCCTGGGCGAGACGGCGCTGTCGTCGCTCGCGGGGACGGTGGGCCTGGGCGAGACGCCCGAGCCGCCCAGGCAGCTGACCCGCGCCGAGATCAACCAGATCAACGGCGCCCTGATCGGCGCGAGCTCGAACGGCTCGCCCATGGCCTATTTCCTGGCCTACGCGGCGAAGCCGGACGGCAAGGTCACCTACTTCAACCCGACCCGGCAGAGCCTGACCTTCGACGGCGCGGCGCTGCTCTCGGGGCATGGGCTGGGCGACCAGCGGACGGGCTATCGCTCGGATCCCGACGAGGACTTCCTGGTCACGCAGCGCCCGGTGCGCGAGTGGCCGGGCCAGGTGACGCGGGTGATGCGCTTCCTCGACGGCGTCGGGCGGCCCTTCGCGCGCACCTTCCTGTGCGCGCCGCGGGCGATCGGGCCGACGGAGCTGGTCATCGCCGAGGTGACCTTCGACGTGATCGAGGTCGAGGAGACCTGCCGCAGCCCGTACCTGACCATCGTCAACCGCTACTGGGCGGACGAGGAGACGGGCTTCGTGTGGAAGTCGGTGCAGTGGTTCGGGCCCGAGCGCGGCTCGCTCGAGATCTCGGTCCTCACCCCCTTCGCTCCCTGAGACTCCAGGCGGCCAGGCGCCCGGAACCGACGCGGTCCGCCGCGGGCGGGCGTCGCGTCGTCTTCGAGGACAGGCGCCTGGTCGTGGTCGCGATCAGGCGCTCGCCGGCCTGACCGGCGCGCGGCGCCGCGCGCCTCGGGCTCTCCGCCTTCCATCCGCCCTGTCGAATGCCATGGCAGGCAGGGGCTGAAACGCAAAGCGCAACGCCGCTTCCGGCGTCGCGCGGTTCGTGCGACCGAAGTCTCGACCTGTCTTCGTCTCCCTTCCCCCACGGAGGAAGGCGAAGCTCACTTGGTCGAGGGGGTCGAGTTGTTGTCGTTGCTGTTCGAGATCGCGACGGCGGCGCCGACGACGACCACGGCGCCGACGAGGCCGATCACCAGCGGCGGCACGCCCAGCAGCGGCGAGGCGCCCAGCTCGGCCTGCTGCGCGACGCCGGCGGTCCGCACCTTCGGGGCCGCGGCTTCCTGAGCGGCGAGCGGCGCGGCCATCAGGCCCAGCGCGGCGACAGTGGTAGCGATAAGTTTCATTGCACCCTCCAAGACATCCACTTGCCGAAGGGTTACATGACTCGATGTCGGCAGGCAACACCCGTGTAAGGGCGCAACGCAGTCGGGGCCGCGACCTGTTGCAGGGCGGCCTGACATCACGCCGGAACGGCGTAACCGACTGAATTCCTTCACCGATCCCCGCCGCCGCCATCCGCCTTGCAGCGTTCGGCGCCGAGGTTGCGCTCGAGCGGATCCCTCCACTTGGGCGCCGTGATCCGCGGCGGCGGTTCATCCGCAGCGCCGCTTCATCCGGCCGGCGATGACCGACCGAGTCTGCTCAGGCAGCGTCCGCTCAGGCCGCCGTCGGATCGCTCCGCGACGCCGCGGCATCGGCCGGACCGGCCGTCGACGACGAAAGGCGGGGACATCGCCCTTTCGCGCGCCGCCGGCGACCGGTCCGTCGGGCGCCGAGGGCCGTGTCCGCGAGCGGACCTGGCTGGCGACGCCCCGATTCTCGCCCGATGCGACCGCAAGAGACCTGCGGTCGTCCGTCGGCGCCGACGGAGACGGACCCCGAATGCCGAAGCCGCGACGCGGATCAGTTGGTGCTGGTCGTCGAGTTCTTGTCGTCGCTGCTCGACGACACGGCCACGGCGACGGCCACCGCGCCGACGATGCCGATGCCGATGGCGATCACCGGAAGGCCGATGACCGGCGCCGCGGACAGCTGCTGCGACACGCCCTTGGGCTGAGGCTGGGACGAAGACGGCGCGGCGGTGTCCGCGAGGGCTGGACCTAGGGCCAATCCGTGGATGCAGAGGGCGACGAGCAAGGTTCTCATGGAACGCTCCTGATGGAAGTCGTCCCCCAGCTCCTCCGACACCGCCCACTCCCGCCGTATAACGGACGGAAGTGAACAAACCGTTTACGTCGCGCCGGGACCCTGCGGCCCCGACCCGACCTTCTCCTGGCCCGTCAGCCAGGCGTGCCCCGAGGGGACGCGCCCGCGGGCGCCCCGATCAGCGGGTCGAGGGCGTCGACGGGGTGTTGTCGCCGCCGCTGTTGCTGGCCGCGACGGCGAGGCCGAAAGCCGAGGCGACGACCGCGACGCCGACGACCACCGGGGGCAGGCCGAGCACGGGGGCCTGGCCGACTTCGGCCGTGGTGCCGCCGGTCTTCACCGCAGGGGCGGCGGGCGCGGCGGCGCCGGACTGGTCGGCGAACGCCGGAGCGAGACCGAAGGTCGTCGCGAGAGCGGCGGCGGCGAGGGTCGTCATTGCGGTCTTGGCGATCTTCATGTCGATCTCCGAACTGTTCTGGCGGACGGAATTCCGCCGTTCCCTAAAATCCATAGCATTTTGCGTCGCAGCAGAGAAGCGGAGATTGCATAAAGCCATGTTTATGAACGCGTTCGCCACATTCAGCGCAGGCGCCCGATGGCGGCAGTGGGGCGAAGCGCGTGCTCCGCAACGTAAATTTCAAGCTGCGACGGGTCGGGATTCTCAACGTCCGCACCCATTTGCGGGGCGGCGAGCCCGCCGGTGACGAACAGCGTGTCGAGACCCTGGGCGGCGCCCCCCGCGACATCAGTATGAATGCCATCGCCCACGCAGAGGATGCGGGCGTCCGGAACCGGGGCGCCGCGGAGCGAATCGACCATCGCCCGCCCCATCGCGTAGATCGGCGCGTGGGGCTTGCCGTAGGCCGCGGTCGCTCCGCCCAGCGCCTCGTAGGCCTGGGCGATGCCGCCTGCGCACCAGATCCGACGCTCGCCCACGTCGACATGCACGTCGGGGTTGGCCGACAGCATCCGCAGCCCGCGCGCGTGCGCGGCGGCCAGCACCTGGGCGTAGTCGTCGGGCGTCTCGGTCAGGTCGTCGACGAGGCCGGTGACCAGCACCGACTCGGCCTCCTCCAGCGCCACGCGCTCGACCTTCGCGACCTCGAAGAAGGCCTCGTCCTTGTCGGCGCCGATGTGGAAGACCCGCCGGCCCCAGTCGCCCGCGTTGACCGAGGCGAGCGCCGCGTCGCCGGAGCTGACCACCCCGTCGCGGACGTCCAGGGGGCAGCCCAGCCGCTCCAGGTGCCGCTCGACCGAGAAGGCGGGGCGGGGGGCGTTGGTCATCAGGATCACCGTGCCCCCGCCGGCGCGGAACCGGCGCAGCGCCTCGACCGCGGCGGGATACACCCGCTTGCCGTCGTGCAGACAGCCCCACAGGTCGCAGAACAGGACGTCGTAGCGGCCGTCGAGCTCGGACAGCGAGCGGATGATCGGGGTCATGGCGGGGCTCCGGCAGAGGGACGGTCCTGCCGCGCGCGGCCGCGGCGAGGTCGCCCCGTCCCCTGCCCCGCATGGGCCGCCGAGGCAACCGGCAAGGCGCCGCGGGGTCCAGCCGCCGGGCGGCGCGGGGGCCGAGGGGGGGGCGCCGCAAGTCGCCGGCTTGCAACCCCGGCGCGGGCCTGATCTGCTTTGACCTGTCGCAGCGTCATATACACTGAAGAAGAGCGTCCGATGCCGAGTTCCGAGCTGTCCTTCCGACCGCTGCAGGCGCCGATTCCCGCCCTGGCGGTGGGTCTCGTCGCGGTTGCGCCCTTCGTGGTCCTGCTGCTGCTCGCCCTGACCTCGGAGATCGGAGGCGCCGACCGCGCCCGTTACCTGATGGGCGTCTGGGGCGCGATCCTGCTGGCCTTCCACGGCGGCTGCCGCTGGGGCTTCGCCGCCGCGGGCCTGGGCGAGGGCGCGACCTGGTGGACCCTGGGCGTGGGCGTGGCGCCCGCGCTGCTGGGCTTCCTGGCGCTGGGGATCGGCGGGCGGGCGATGCTGTGGATCGAGGCGCCCGCCTTCATCGCGGTCTTCGCCGCCGACGTCTCGCTTGCGCGTGTGGGCGGGGCGCCCAGCTGGTGGCCGGGGCTGATCCTGCCGCTGCTGGCGATCTGCACCCTGTGCACGATGATCGGCGCCGTCTCCTGAGCGCGGGCGGGGGCCGCCGGGCCCCCGCCGCCCCTCAGCGCAGGGCCGCCCGCTCGACCGTGAACCCGCGGGCGCGCAGCAGCTCGATCATCCCGCCCTCTCCGCCCAGGTGCAGGGCGCCGACCAGCACGAAGGCGCCGCCGCGCTCCAGCTCCGGCGCGGCCGCCTCGACGAAGCGCAGGTTGCGCTTCTCGAACAGCTCCACGCGCGCCTCTGCCATCGCCTCCTCCAGGCCGTCCTGGCGCGCCCGCCATTCCGACCAGGTCCACAGCGGCCAGACCCGCTCCTGCGCATAGAGCCGGGCGGAGGTGGTCTGCATGTCCCGGCCCTCGGCGGCGTCGCGCGCGGCGTTGGCGAGGCTGCGCAGCGCCTGCTCGCTCCACTCGTCGGCCTGCAGCATCGGCAGCAGGTCCTCCCAGGTCTCCATCCCCTTCACCTCCAGCCCGCGCGCGGCGGCGCGCGCGGCGATGCGGGTGTCCATGGGCTCTGCGCCGGCGGCGAGCGCGGCCATCGCGCAGGGCGGCGTGGCCAGCGTCAGAGACACGATCCAGGGGCGCATGAAGGCGGTGCGCTCGGGCGGGGCGCCCAGCGCCTGCATCGCCTCGGCCACCGCGGCGAAATCCTCCGCCGACATCGCCTGGTCGAGCGGCGGGTGATCGACGTTGGCCACCAGCGTCGGATCGGCGGCCGCCATCGGCCCGAAGCGGGCCAGCTCCTCGGGCGACATCTCCATCAGCATCACCCGCGCGCGGTCGAGCGCGGCCATGGCCTTCGGCGGCGCCGGGTCGATCAGGGGATGGGGGATGTGGAAGCTGCCCATCAGCCAGCTCTCGGCCGCGCCGGGCCGCGTCACCCGCCAGAACACGCCGTCGGGGTCGGGCTCCGCCGCCGCGGCGGCCATGATCTCGGCATGGGCGGCGGGGTCCTCCTGCGCCAGCGCCGCCAGCAGGTCGCGCCCGCCGCCGCAGTCGGCCGCGGCCGCCCCAGCCCACAGCAGCGCCGAGGCCCCTGCGGCGAGACGCCCGGCCGCCCGCGCCTTGCGCCGGAGGCCCCCGCTCGCCACGTCCCGGGCCGTCCGGAAGGGGTCGTCGACGTCCCCGCTCGAAAGGGCCGCGAAGATGCGTTTCGCGAATCTTGACAGCATGGCGCCGATCTCCTAACTCCGCCGTCGTTAGCACTCCCCTGCTCCGAGTGCTAACAGCCGGGCCCGGTCTCGGTGAGACGGGTCCAGGCCCTCGTTCGGAGCATCGTGGAAGCCGCATTGCAAGGGAGCCACGTCATGAACTTCACCCCGCTGCACGATCGGGTGCTGGTGCGCCGCATCGAAAGCGAAGAGAAGACCGCCGGCGGTCTGATCATCCCCGACTCCGCCAAGGAGAAGCCGCAGGAAGGCGAGATCGTCGCCGTGGGCGAGGGCGCCCGCAAGGACTCGGGCGAGCTGATCCCCATGGCCGTCAAGGCCGGCGATCGCGTCCTGTTCGGCAAGTGGTCGGGCACCGAGGTCAAGCTGGATGGCAAGGAGCTCCTCATCATGAAGGAGTCCGACATCCTCGGCATCCTCGGCGACGACGCCGCCGCGAAGGCCGCTTGAGCGATCCCCGCTCGCGCCTGATCCCCTGAAGTTCTGAAGGAGACCATTCGATGGCCGCCAAAGACGTACGCTTCTCCACCGACGCCCGCGACCGCATGCTGCGCGGCGTCAACATCCTCGCCGACGCGGTGAAGGTGACCCTCGGCCCGAAGGGCCGCAACGTCGTGATCGACAAGTCGTTCGGCGCTCCGCGCATCACCAAGGACGGCGTCACCGTCGCCAAGGAGATCGAGCTCGAGGACAAGTTCGAGAACATGGGCGCGCAGATGGTCCGCGAAGTCGCTTCGCGCACCAACGATGAGGCCGGCGACGGCACCACCACCGCGACCGTTCTCGCCCAGGCCATCGTCCGCGAGGGCCTGAAGTCGGTCGCCGCCGGCATGAACCCGATGGACCTGAAGCGCGGCATCGACGCCGCGGTCGCCAAGGCCGTCGAGTCGATCAAGGCCGCCTCGCGTCCCGTGAACGACACCGCCGAAGTCGCCCAGGTCGGCTCGATCTCCGCCAACGGCGAGACCGAGATCGGTCGCCAGATCGCCGACGCGATGCAGAAGGTCGGCAACGAGGGCGTCATCACGGTCGAGGAGAACAAGGGCCTCGAGACCGAGACCGAGGTCGTCGAGGGCATGCAGTTCGACCGCGGCTACCTGTCGCCGTACTTCATCACCAACGCCGACAAGATGATCGCCGAGCTCGAGGACTGCTACATCCTCCTGCACGAGAAGAAGCTGTCGTCGCTGCAGCCGATGGTGCCGCTGCTCGAGACCGTGATCCAGTCGGGCAAGCCGCTGCTGATCATCGCCGAGGACGTCGAGGGCGAGGCCCTGGCGACCCTGGTCGTGAACAAGCTGCGCGGCGGCCTGAAGATCGCCGCCGTCAAGGCCCCCGGCTTCGGCGACCGCCGCAAGGCCATGCTGCAGGACATCGCGATCCTGACCGGCGGCCAGGTGATCTCCGAGGATCTCGGCATGAAGCTCGAGAACGTCGGCATGGACATGCTGGGCCGGGCGAAGAAGATCCGCATCACCAAGGACGACACCACCGTCGTCGACGGCGCGGGCGAGAAGTCCGAGATCGAGGCGCGCGTCGCCCAGATCCGCACCCAGACCGAAGAGACCACCTCCGACTACGACCGTGAGAAGCTCCAGGAGCGTCTGGCGAAGCTCGCGGGCGGCGTCGCGGTGATCCGCGTCGGCGGCGCCACCGAGATCGAGGTGAAGGAGCGCAAGGACCGCGTCGACGACGCGCTCAACGCGACCCGCGCCGCGGTCCAGGAGGGCGTGGTTCCCGGCGGCGGCGTCTCGCTGCTGTGGGCCTCGAAGGCTCTCGAGGGCCTGACGGGCGCCAACGGCGACCAGAACGCCGGCATCACCATCGTCAAGAAGGCGCTGCAGGCTCCGATCCGTCAGATCGCGACCAACGCGGGCCTCGACGGCGCCGTGGTGGCGGGCAAGGTGCTGGAGTCCGAGGACCGGAACTTCGGCTTCAACGCCCAGACCGAAGAGTACGGCGACATGTTCAAGTTCGGCGTGATCGACCCCGCGAAGGTCGTGCGCACCGCGCTCGAGGATGCGGCGTCGGTGGCGGCCCTGCTGATCACCACCGAGGCGATGGTCGCCGACAAGCCCGAGCCCAAGGGCGCCGGCCCGGCGATGCCCGACATGGGCGGCATGGGCGGCATGATGTGATCCGCCTCCGGGGAGGTTCGCCTCCCCGGAACCACGCGGCGAAGATCGCGAGGGACAGTGCAGGGGGCCGCGGCGCGAGCCGCGGCCCCTTTTTCATGCGCGGGCGGCGGGCGGGCGCCCGTGAGAGTTCCAGCGCGCGCCTCACCCTCTTCCTCCTGACCCACGAGCCGCGCGCCTCGTTGAAGCGCCCGCACGACCGGCATCAGGCTGCGGACGCAAGAGGAGGGTGAACCGCTCCGGGTCTGCCGGAGGCCGATGTTCGTTAGCTACGCGGCCACATCGCGCGTTTCCAGCGCAGCGTGGAATGCGGCTTCGGCTTCTGCGGGCGGCACATTGCCTATGGGCTCG
>NZ_JARHUC010000010.1 GCF_029223255.1 Albimonas marina | reverse complement strand
TCGAGCCCATAGGCAATGTGCCGCCCGCAGAAGCCGAAGCCGCATTCCACGCTGCGCTGGAAACGCGCGATGTGGCCGCGTAGCTAACGAACATCGGCCTCCGGCAGACCCGGAGCGGTTCAGTGATCTGTGATTGCGACGATCTGGATGCCGTTATCGCGGCAAGCCTTCGCCATCGCGTCGTTGTAGTCGCTCTCTGACAGAAACCCTGCGTCCTTTGCGTGACGCCGTCCATAATCGTACGGATTTACTTGGAACGCGCAGCGATAGAACCGACTGCCGCTTGGTTTACTCAAGGCTTCAACTATCCCTGTGGGTGTCGCCGCATGAGTGATCAGCGCTTCAAGGTTTATATCGAGTTGCCTGGTAGAGTTCATCGTTTCAATCCGTCCCCATCCCCGCAAGGCCGTTTACTATCCAAACCGTTTTTTTGGGTCATCTTAGTCAGGCGAAAGAATTACTCCAACCGCTAGCAAGGGTCGCAGAAGGTTGGTTAACGCCATCGTTGGGTCGGCAACTGATGTCGGTTACGGCGGTTGCAGCCGCAGCATCCAAGCACGGTAGGTCTGTTCCGCGGTCCAGAAATCGGCCTCCGCCGAGTCCGAGCATGTGCAGCGAACGGCGGCGATGCGGGCTGCGAGCGTAGCATACTGACCGTCAGTGAAAGGCAGATCAGGGCTGTCATTGACAAAGGGCAATAGCGACCCCTACGGCACCCAAGAACACAGATGTGAGCGCGAGCCATGCCGGTACGTGAACTGCCGGATCAGCGGTATTAAGGAGCCATCCGATCTTGCCAAGCGATCCAACCTTTTGGACTGCGAACTCGAGATCCCTACCTTTGTCGGCACCGAGGGCTTCTCTAATGTCGTACGGCATGAAGATGGCGGTTTCATCGTCATGCCCAAGAACGAGGACTTTTACGGATTTGGAGTTCTCAGCGTTCGTCAATTGCGCAATGCCGTAGCGGGGAATGCCGGCCCGGTACCTTTTGTTTAGGCGAACTAGCAAGCGGCCAGAATCGTTAGCCGGGAGAGCTTTCACTGGAAGCTTTATCATCAATTGAACTCCGACCCATTCAGTCACTATCGAATAGCATGGAGCTTCCGCTTCGGGGAAGCTGCATTGCGGCGGTCGCTTTCAGAATGAACGGCTGGTTTGGGCCGATTTCGTTGAAAAAGTCTCCTCGGACCTGAGGCGCGGCGGAGCTCACTACGATGGCGAGTTGGTCCTCACCCAGGCGCGGGGACCAGTTTGGCCAGCTTGCGGAGGTTCTGGGCGGTGGCGGCGAGGTGGAATTCATCCCGGGCGCCGTTCGGTCCTCTCAGGCGCAGCCGATCTAGCTTCAGGATCCGCTTGAGATGCGTGAACAGCATCTCGACCTTCTTCCGCTGACGCATCGACGCCGCGTAGGCATCCGTTTCGGCGATGTGGCGTGCCAGGTCCCGCGCGCCTTCATGGATGGAGCGCAGGATCTTCCGGACCGGCACCTTCGGCGCGCATCGAGGCTTCAGGGCGCAGGCGTCGCAGTCCGCCTTGCGGGCCCGGTAACGCATCATCCCATCCTCATCGACGCCGCTGCGCGGGGCGCTGAAGGGCCGGCGATACTGGCGCAACCAGTTCCCGGCGGGACAGCGATAGGCGTCCTCGCGCAGGTCGTAGGCGAAGTCCTCGCGACTGAAGATGCCGTCTCGCCTGCGCGACTTGTCGACGACCGGGATATGCGGCTCGATCCCGTGCTCGTGGACCAGCCAGGCAAGCGTCTCGGCCGAACCGTAGCCGGTGTCGGCGACGAGTCGCTCAGGGTAGAGGTCGAAGCGGTCCATCGTGCGCTCGATCATGTCGCGCGCGGCCCGGTTCTCGGCCTGCCGGATCGGCGCGGTCGCCTCCACGTCCACGATCACGGCGTTGTCCAGGTCGACGAGGTCGTTGGCGGCATAGAGGAAATGCGCCTTGCCCCGGTCGGCGGCGGACCAGCGCGCCGCGGGGTCGACGGGCGACACGTATTTGGGCGGAACGTCCGTCGCCGCCCCGAAGGCCGCGTCGTCGAGCGTCGCGAGGTATTCCGATGTGGCGCGGCCCGCATGGTCATCGGGAGCCCAGCGGCTCGGTTCGATCCCGTCCTCGCGGTTGGCGTCGGCCTTGATCAGCGAGGCGTCGACGCCGAACACCTCGCCGCCGACGAGACCCTCGGCGATGCAGCGCGCCAGCACGGTCTCGAACAGGCGGCGGAACAGGTCGCTGTCGCGGAAGCGGCCGTGCCGGTTCTTCGAGAAGGTCGAGTGGTCCGGGACGGCGTCGGTCAGGTCGAGACGACAGAACCAGCGGAAGGCGAGGTTCAGTCGAACCTCCTCGCAGAGCCGCCGCTCCGAGCGGATGCCGAAGCAATAGCCGACCAGCAGCATCCGGATCATCAACTCGGGGTCGATCGAGGGGCGGCCCGTGGAGCTGTAGAACGGCGCGAGCTGCCGACGGAGATCGGAGAGGTCGACGAAACGGTCGATGGCCCGGATCAGATGGTCGGCCGGGATCTGGTCCTCCAGCCGGAACTCGTAGAAGAGGCTCGCTTGCAAGACCTGCCGCTCGCCCATCATCGATCCGCCCTCCACTGCCGCGGGATCAGTGAATCAACGCCGGCGAGGGTCTGCAAGCCGCCTTTTTCAACGAAATCGGCCGTGAGCGTCAGCCTTGCCGATTGCCATCACTGCGCTCGCCAGTTGCGATTGCAGCGATCGACGTCGACTGGAAACGACTGAGGCCGAGGCAGCGTGCTGGTCCTGAGGCGCTGCCTGGCGGTCCTCGTCCGACATCACTGGGCACCGCTGCCGCGGGCGATAGCGGGGACTGTGCTTAAAGCCGTCGGCATCTCGGAGAACGTTGGATCTCAGGCCCGATCGCACAGGTGCCACCCGGATCGAAGTCAACAGCTTCGTCTTTGGGAAGTCTGATGCATCTCAATGGCTTGGAAGGCTCTTCACCAAAACGGCGCAGTCAACAGGTTCGGAGAATATCGGCCCCGAGAGACCGTTTTCGGGCTTTTCCGCAACCAGGCCGGTGAATGGCCGAAACCCTATAACCCTCGCCCCCAACGAAAAAATCCGGCCGAAGCCGGATCTCTGAGCGCCGTTCGCGCGGGGCGAGTGGCGGAGTGGAAGGGATTCGAACCCTCGAGACGGTTCCCCGTCTACTCCCTTAGCAGGGGAGCGCCTTCGACCACTCGGCCACCACTCCGCGGAGGGGTGTAGCAGTCCGGGCGACCGAGTTACAAGGCTCATTCGATATCTGGCGCCGAGGCGGGAGAGGCCGGGTTAAGGATCTGAAACGTAATGTGAAATCGAGGGGCGGTCGCCGCTGGCCGGGCGAGCTGCGGGCGGGCGGGCGGCGTTTTTTCGACGACCGGACGGTGGCGAGGCGAAACGGGCGGCCGCCGGGGGGGCGCGGCGCGATCCGGACGGGCGTGCGGTCCGGTGGGCCGGCGCGCCCGCGCCTGCGGATCGACCGGGGGAGGAGCGCTCCGAAACGGGCTCCTGCAGGGGCGGTGCTGAGGCGGGCGGCGGGCCTGCCTCCGCGCGCCGTCCTCATCCCTGCGCCCGGGTCGCGCGGAGCAGCGCGGGGATCGCGGCCAGGGCCAGGGCGGCGGCGATCCAGAAGAAGCCGGCCCAGCCCAGCGCGCCGGCGAGCGCCCCGGCGGCGAGGCCCGTCAGCATCGAGACGGCGGCGTCGGCGCTCTGGAACAGGGTGAAGTCGACGCCGGCCTGGCGGGGGGCGGACCAGGCCATGAACTGGGCGTATAGCGCGACGAACCCCGTCGCCATCACCAGCGACCCGCCCGCCAGCGCCAGCGCGGCCAGCGCCGCGACGGGCAGCAGGCCGGAGGCCGCGTGCAGGCCCATCAGCCCCAGCACCCCCGCCTGCACCAGCGCCGCGCCGATCAGCACCCGGCGGATGCCGAAGCGGCGCACCAGCGCGCCGCCCAGGCCCGCGCCCGCCACCCCCAGCCCCAGCGCGCCGGCGCCGTTCAGCAGGCCCACCTGCGCCAGCGACCAGCCCTGGTCGATGAAGAACGGGCCCAGCAGGCCCATCGCGGTCTTCTGCGCCGTCACCTGGATCGCGGCGAGCGCGAGGCCCCGGCGCACCTCCGCCCGCGCCAGAGCGGCGCGCAGCGAGGGGCGGGGGCCGGGCTCGCCCGCCGGCTCGCCCCGGCGGGCGCGCAGCAGGAAGGGGACGGCCAGCAGGCTGACGGCCAGGGCGGCGAGCCCCACGGCCGGTCCCCAGCCGATCCAACCCACCGCCGCCAGGAACGCGCCCGCCCCCAGCGCATGGCCCAGGTAGCCGCCGCCGACCTGGGCGGCGTTGCCCCAGCCCAGCTCGGTCGCGCGCAGGGTCTGCACGGCGTAGCCGTCCACGGCGATGTCCACCGTCGAGGTCGCCAGCGCCACCCACATCAGGCAGGCGAGCGTGGCCCACAGCGGCGCGGGCCCCACCCAGCCCGCGGCGACGAGGCCCGCGACCGCCGCCGCCCCCACCGCCAGCACCACGGCGCCCGAGCGCGCGGGCCGTCCCGGCGGCAGGCGGACCCGCTCCACCGCCGGCGCCCACAGGAACTTCAGCGCCCAGGGCAGGACCAGCAGCGACAGCAGCCCCACATGCTCCAGCGGCAGGCCCTGGGACCTGAGCACCGCGGGCAGGCCGCTCCAGGTCAGCCCGCCGATCACGCTCTGCCCGACGTAGAGGCCGCCGATCGCCAGCGTCACGCCCCAGGGAGAGGACGGCGCGCCGCCCCCTCCCTCCGCCTGCGCGCCGCGCATCAGAAGCGGTGGCGCAGGGCGAGGGTCGCGCTCAGGCCTTCGTCCCAGTAGCAGTAGCCGGCCGAGCAGGTCTGGTCGGTCGCGTCGAACAGGTTGCGCACGTTCAGCTGCGCCTGCGCCCCCTCGATCCCCAGCCGCCCAAGGTCGTAGCTGACCGCCAGGTCGACGTAGACGCGGTCGTCGTTGCGGAAGCTGTTGGCGTCGTCGCCCCAGCTCTCGCCGACGTAGCGCAGGCCCGCCCCGAAGCCGAAGCCCTTCAGCGCGCCCGAGGGCGGGGCGTAGTGCACCCACAGGTTCGCCACGTCGTTGGGCGTCGCCGAAAGCTCGTTGCCCGCGGTCCCCGCGGCGCCCTTCTCGATCTTCATGCGCAGATGCGTCCACGAGGCGATCAGGCTGAGGCCGTTGTCGAAGCTCGACACCGCCTCGAATTCCACCCCCTGGGAGCGGAGGTCGCGCTGCACCTGCCGGTTGACGCCGGTCGAGGCGTCGAAGACCACCCCGTCCTCCTGCGCGATGTCGAACAGGGCGGTCGACAGCAGGCTGTTGGTGCCCGGGATCGCGTACTTGATCCCGACCTCCTTCTGCAGCGCCGTGGTCGGCCTCGCCGGCGCGCCCGCGGCCGCCGTCACCGGCTCGTAGACCAGCCCGATGTTGGGGGAGAAGGAGGTGGCGAGGTTGGCGTAGGGCGCAAGCCCGTTCCCGAGGTCGTAGCTGACCCCGATGCGGCCCGAGAGCGCCTCGTCCGTGGCGTCGGTCTCGGCGCGCGTCGCGGCGATCGAGGTGGTCTCGACATGGTCCCAGCGGCCCGAGAGGAACACCGTCAGGTCGCGCCACGTCGCCTGGTCGTGCAGGTAGAGGCCGACCTGGTTCTGCTCCTGCCCGCCCGCATAGGGCAGGGCCGAGGCCCGGATCGAGGCGAGCGAGGCGTAGTCGACCAGCGAGGCTGCGTCGTACTCCGCCCAGGTGTAGTCGATCCCCGCCAGCAGCGTGTGGTCGACCGGGCCCGTGGCGATCTCGACCTGCGCCTGGGTGTCGACGGTGAACTGGGACATCGTCTCGGCGTAACGCCCCCAGTATCGCGCGAGCGCGCCCGCGCCTGAGTCGTAGAGGCCCGAATACTGGAGGTCCGCGTCCACGTCCGCGTAGCGGGCCTTCTGGCGCAGGACGACCTGGTCGGTCAGCTCATGCTCCAGCTCCCAGCCCAGACGCCACTGCGTCTGGTCGAAGTCGTTCCAGGCGGGGTCGGCGCTGGGGATGCGCGAGGCGACGCCGTAGGAGGAATTGTAGTAGGACGCCGTGCCCCCCACGGTCGCCTCGGTATACTCGCCCAGCAGGGTCAGCGTGGTGTCGGGCGTGATCTCCCAGGTCAGGGCCGGGGCGAGGGTCAGCCGGTCGTCGGGAAAGGCGGGGAAGCTCGTGTCCGCGGTCCGCGCGAGGGCGGTGAGCCGGTAGCTCAGCGTCCCGGAGCCCGGCACGGGGCCGGAGAGGTCGACGGCGCCCTGGTAGCGGTCGTCGGTGCCTGCCAGCACCTCGATCTCGCGGAACGGCTCGTCCTTGGGGCGCTTGGAGACCATGTTGACCAGGCCGCCCGGCCCCGAGACGCCGTAGAGCGAGGAGGACGGGCCTTTCAGCACCGCCGCCCCCTCCAGCGTGTAGGGCTCGTTGCGGAACCAGGCGGAGGGGCCGTTGTAGAGCCGCAGCCCGTCGCGGAACATGCCGGTGTAGTAGGCGGCGAAGCCGCGGATGTAATAGGCGTCGTAGCGGCTGTCGTAGCCGAAGGTCGTCACCCCCGCGCCCGCCGTGTAGGACAGCGCCTCGAGCAGCGTGCGCGGGGCCTGGTCCTCGATCTGATCCTGGGTGACGACCGAGACGGCCTGCGGGATCAGCCGGATCGGCGTGTCCACCTTCGTCGCCTGCCGCCCCGCCTGGGCGACGTAGCCGTCCTGCCGGAGGGTGGAGTCGGATTCGCTCTCCACCACGATCGGGCTCAGCCGCACCGGCTCGTCCGTCTGCGCCCGCAGGCCCTGGGGCGCCGGAGAGGCCGCGGCGACGACGAGCGCCAGGGGCGCCGCGCCGGCGCGCAGCGCGCGGCGCAGGGAAAGGCGGGCGGGCGGATGGAGGCGAACGGGCATGGCTTCGGGTCCCTCTGCAACGCCGGCCTCCGGCGCTGCGGGGCCGAAGACCGACGGTTTTGATCGGAAATGGGCGCGCAGTCCGGCGCGCACGGGGCTGGGCGCCGCGTCGCCTCCCGGAAGGGGAGGGCGCGCGGGACCTGGCGGAACGGGTCAGGCGCGCCAGTAGGCGACGCAGTCGCGCCGGCGACGGTCGACGCCGCGGCCGTCGAGGCCGGCGCGGGCGCGGCGCGCGCCCGCGGCCTCGGCCGCGAACCACCAGCGGGCCTGGGCGAGATCGCCGCTCAGCTCGGCCGCGGCGGCGAGATAGGCCTCCGCCAGCGCCTCGGCCGGGGTCTCGGGGGGCATCAGGCGCAGCGCGACGCCGGGGGGCGGGGCGAGATAGGCCGCCGCCTCCGCCGGGCCGGCGGCGACGACGATCCCGCGGCGCCTCGGCGCGGCCTCGAGCAGGCGGGCGAGCGCGGGCAGGGCGCACAGGTCGGCGCCCGCGATCAGGAGGCCGTCGTCGGGCGGCGGCCCGCCCGAGGGGCCCAGCGCCCCCAGCCGCCAGCCGGGGCGCGCCCGCGCGACCCAGCCCGCCAGCAGGTCGGGGCCGTGGTCGACCACGTCCACGTCCACCTCGCCCAGCTCCGGTCGGGCGCGGCGCACGGTGTAGACGCGGGCGGCCAGCGCGGCCTCCCCCTCCGGCCAGGCGAAGCCGCCGTTGGGCTTCTGGCGCGGCCACTCGGCCGCGCGCCCGTCGCAGGGCGGCGCCAGGAGGCGCACGTGCATCGCCTCGCCCGCATAGCGCGCGGCGTCCTCGGTCGCGAAGGTCAGCCGGTCGAGCCCCGGCGCGACCGGCGTGCGGCGCAGCCAGGTCCACAGCCGCAGGTCCGCGGGCAGGGCGCCCGGCACGGCGCCGTCGGACCAGCGCAGCGCCTCCGACGCCTCGGGCGAGACCCGCGCCAGCAGGTGGATCGCCATCTCCTTCACGCCGCGCATCAGCGTGCCGTCGACGGCGTCGAGCCGGAGCGACAGGCCCTGCGGCCCGGCCGCGGCCTCGACCGACCAGCCCTCGCCCGTCAGGCGCAGCCGGCCGTCCTCGGTCGGCTCCGGCCCCAGCTCCATCTCGACGGAATCCTCGATCAGCCGGCGCAGGGCGTCGGCGGGCTCCGACAGATCGGCGCGGGCGCCGGCGGTCAGGCGTGCGGTCATGACACCTCGGGAGGTCAGGAATTCAGGCAGGCGCCACGTGGCGCGGAACCGTCGGTCTGGCGACGGGCTGGCTGCGGTTCCTGGGGTCCGATTAAACGCGCCGGCCGCGCGGGTCAACCGGCCGGGCCGCGCGACCTCACATCCCGCGCTCGTCCAGCGCCTCCGCCTCCGGCGGCGCGCCGTGGGGGAAGGCCACGTCCAGCTCCGTCGACCAGTCGCGGCACAGCTGCGTCAGCCGGGGCGGGAAGGGGCGGTCGGTGAACACGCCCGAGACGTCGCGCAGCGAGGCGATGCGCACCGGCGCGCTGCGCTGGAGCTTGGCGTGGTCGGCGACCAGGAAGGTGCGCCGCGCCAGCGCGATGATCCGCCGGCTCGCCCCCACCTCCTGCGCGTCGTAGTCCAGGATGTCCCCGTCCTCGTCCAGCGCCGAGCAGCCGACCACCGCCACGTCGACCTTGAAGCGCTCGATCACCTGCAGGGTCATCTCCCCGACAAGGCCGCCGTCCGAGCGGCGCAGCGCCCCCCCGGTCACCACCACGTCGCAGGTCGGGTTCTCCGACAGGATGTTGGCGACGTTGATGTTGTTGGTCACCACCAGCAGGTTGCGATGCCCCAGCAGGGCGCGGGCCACCGCCTCGGCGCTGGTGCCGATGCTCAGGAACAACGACGAATCCTCGGGGATCGCGCAGGCGCAGCGGGCGGCGATCGCGGCCTTCGCCTCGCCGTTCATCGCCCGCCGCTCGTCGTAGCCGATGTTGCGCACGCCCGAGGGCAGGACCGCGCCGCCGTGCACCCGCTCCAGCCGCCCCTCCTCGGCCAGCTCGCCCAGGTCGCGGCGGATGGTCTGCGCGCTGACGCCCAGCCGGGCCGACAGGTCGTCGACCAGGACCCGCCCCTCCTGCCGGGCGATCTCCAGGATCTCGTGGTGTCGAAGGGACAGCGCCGCCTCCCTGGTCTCGGCGCGCGGGGCGCCTTCGGGGAGTTTCGAATTTGACCATCTGGCCGGTCAATGCAAGCGGCATGGCGCGAACGCGCGCAAAATGAAAATTGACGCGCTGCAACACGCGCGCGGACGCCCGAAACCGAAAAAATCCGAAGAGAAGCTTTGACTCCGTTCGCCGCGAGATGCTTTCGTCATGCCAACCAGGGGGCGAACCCGGCCCGCGCCGCTCGACCGAGCGCGTGCGTCGGCGCTCGTCCCGCGAAACGACGACGCGCGCGCCCACGGCGCCGCGAACCCCGGCCCCGCGCCGGGACGGGAGGTACGGCCGCATGACGTTGACGCTCGAGGGCGTTTCGAAATCCGTGGGCGGGCGGGTTCACATCCACCCCACCGACCTGACGCTGGCGCGGGGCACGATGAACGTGCTGCTGGGGCCGACGCTGGCGGGCAAGACCACGCTGATGCGGCTGATGGCCGGGCTCGACGCGCCCGACGCGGGCCGCGTGCTGTGGGAGGGCGCGGACGTCACCGGCCGCCGGGTCCAGGACCGCGGCGTCGCCATGGTCTACCAGCAGTTCATCAACTACCCCGCGATGACGGTGTTCGAGAACATCGCCTCCCCCCTGCGCCTGCAGGGACGCCCGAAGGACGAGATCCGCAGGCGCGTGGGCGAGGTGGCGGAGATGATGAAGCTCACCCCCATGCTCGACCGCCGGCCGCTCGAGCTTTCCGGCGGCCAGCAGCAGCGCTGCGCGCTGGCCCGCGCGCTGGTCAAGGACGCAGGGCTGGTGCTGCTCGACGAGCCGCTCGCCAACCTCGACTACAAGCTGCGCGAGGAGCTGAGGATCGAGATCCCGCGCATCTTCGAAGCCTCGGGCGCGATCTTCGTCTACGCCACCACCGAGCCGGAGGAGGCGCTGCTGCTCGGCGGCTCCACCGCGACTCTGTGGGAGGGGCGCGTCACCCAGTTCGGCCCCACGCCCGAGGTCTACCGCCGCCCGCAGGACGCGACCACGGCGCGGGTCTTCTCCGACCCGCCGATGAACTTCCTCGCCGTCACCAAGTCCGGCGGCGCGCTCGCCTTCGGCGACGGCCAGTCGGTCCCCGCCGCGGGCCCGCTCTCGCGCCTCGCCGACGGGCGTTACCTGGCGGGGTTCCGGCCCAACCACCTCGAGCTCGACCGCCACGTGGCCGACGCGATGAGCTTCACCACCCACCTCGCCGTCGCCGAGATCACCGGATCGGAGACCTTCGTGCATCTCGACCACCATGGCGAGCGCTGGGTGGGCCTGATCCACGGGGTCCGTCCGCTCGAGATCGGGGCGCCGCTGACGGTCTGGCTCGATCCCGCCCACGTCTACGTCTTCGCCGAGGACGGCGCGCTGGTCGCCCCCGCCGCCTACGCCGCCGCCGCCTGAGGGAGAGGACCATGGCCCGCATCACCCTCGACGATCTCGCCCACGCCTACATGCCCGATCCGCAGCGGGACGAGGACTACGCCCTGCGCCCGCTGAACCTCGACTGGGCGGACGGGGAGGCCTACGCGCTCCTCGGCCCGTCGGGCTGCGGGAAGTCGACGCTGCTCAACATCATCTCCGGCCTTCTGACGCCCTCGCGCGGGCGGATCCTGTTCGACGGCAAGGACGTGACCCGCGCGCCGACGGCCGAGCGCAACATCGCCCAGGTGTTCCAGTTCCCCGTGGTCTATGACACGATGACGGTGCGCGAGAACCTAGCCTTCCCGCTGAAGAACCGCGGCATGGACAAGGCCTACGTCGCCCAACGCGTCGCCGCCGTCGCCGAGATGATCGGGATGGAGGCCGAGCTCGACCGCAAGGCGCAGGGGCTGACCGCGGACGCCAAGCAGAAGATCTCGCTGGGCCGCGGCATGGTGCGCGAGGACGTGAACGCGCTGCTGTTCGACGAGCCCCTGACCGTCATCGACCCGCACATGAAGTGGCGCCTGCGCACGCAGCTCAAGTCGCTCCACCACGACTTCGGCCACACGATGATCTACGTCACCCACGACCAGACCGAGGCGCTGACCTTCGCCGACAAGGTGGTGGTGATGCACGCGGGCCAGGTGGTGCAGATCGGCACGCCGCAGGTGCTGTTCGAACGCCCCGCCCACACCTTCGTGGGCTACTTCATCGGCTCGCCGGGCATGAACGTGCTGCCCGCCCGGGTCGAGGGGGCGCGGGCCCATGTCTCGGGCGTCGAGATCCCGCTCGCCCGCGGCTACGGGAGCCCCGACGGCCGCGTCGCCATCGGCGTGCGGCCCGAGTTCGTGCGCCTCTCGGCCGACGAGGGCCTGCCGGTGAGCATCGACCGGGTCGAGGACGTGGGCCGCCACCGCATCGTGCGTGCCCGCTTCGAGGGGCAGGAGCTCAACGTCGTGATCCCCGAGAGCCAGCCCGTCGGCGCCGACATGACCCGGGTCGTCTTCGACCCCGACCACGTGAACGTCTACCGCGACGACTGGCTGCTCGAGGGCGAGCGCGCCGAGGGGGAGGCCGCCTGATGGAGAAGCCCGTCAACCACCGCGCCTGGTTCCTGGTCCTGCCGGTCCTGGCGCTGGTCGCCTTCTCGGCCGTCATCCCGCTGATGACGGTGGTCAACTACTCGGTCCAGGACACGTTCGGAAACAACGAGTTCTTCTGGGCCGGGCTGGAGTGGTTCTCCGAGCTGCTGGACAGCGACCGCATGTGGGCGGCCCTCCAGCGGCAGGCCGTGTTCTCGGCCGTGGTGCTCGCGATCGAGGTGCCGCTGGGCGTGATCGTGGCGCTGAACATGCCCAAGAAGGGCGTGTGGTCCTCGGTCTGCCTCGTGCTGATGTCCCTGCCGCTGCTGATCCCGTGGAACGTGGTCGGCACCATCTGGCAGATCTTCGGGCGCGTCGACATCGGTCTGCTGGGGGCGACGATGGACAGCCTCGGGGTCGACTACAACTACACCCAGGACATCGTCTCGGCCTGGGCCACGGTCATCGTCATGGACGTGTGGCACTGGACCTCGCTGGTGGCGCTGCTGGCCTACGCCGGCCTGCGCTCGATCCCCGACGCCTACTACCAGGCGGCGCGCATCGACCAGGCGAGCCGCTGGAAGGTGTTCCGCTACATCGAGCTGCCGAAGATGCGCGGCGTGCTGATGATCGCGATCCTGCTGCGCTTCATGGACAGCTTCATGATCTACACCGAGCCCTTCGTCGTCACCGGCGGCGGCCCGGGCAACGCCACCACGTTCCTGTCCATCGACCTGGTGAAGATGGCGCTCGGCCAGTTCGACCTCGGCCCCGCGGCGGCGTTCTCGATCATGTACTTCCTGGTAATCCTGCTGATCTCCTGGGTGTTCTACACGGTGATGACCAATCTCGACAAAGCGGAGGGCCCGAAATGAACCGTTCCGCAATCGTGATGATCCTCTATCTCCTGTTCCTGCTGCTGCCGATCTACTGGCTCTTCAACATGAGCCTGAAGACGAACACCGAGATCCTCAACACCCTGTCGCTCTGGCCGCAGGCGCCGACGCTGCGGAACTACGAGGTGATCCTCACCGATCCCTCCTGGTACATGGGCTACGTCAACTCGTTGATCTACGTGGTGATGAACACGGTGATCTCGGTGGCGGTGGCGCTGCCTGCGGCCTACGCCTTCTCCCGCTACAGCTTCATGGGCGACAAGCACCTGTTCTTCTGGCTGCTGACCAACCGCATGGCGCCGCCCGCGGTCTTCGCCCTGCCGTTCTTCCAGCTCTACTCGTCCGTCGGCCTCTTCGACACGCACATCGCCGTGGCGCTGGCGCACTGCCTGTTCAACGTGCCGCTGGCGGTCTGGATCCTCGAGGGCTTCATGCGCGGCGTGCCCCGCGAGATCGACGAGACCGCCTATATCGACGGCTACTCCTTCGGGCGATTCTTCGTGCGCATCTTCATGCCCCTGATCGCGAGCGGAATCGGCGTCGCCGCCTTCTTCTGCTTCATGTTCTCGTGGGTGGAGCTGCTGCTCTCGCGCACGCTGACCTCGGTCGACGCGAAGCCGATCGCGGCCACGATGACCCGCACCGTCTCGGCCTCAGGCATGGACTGGGGCGTGCTGGCCGCGGCGGGGATGCTGACCATCGTGCCCGGCGCGCTCGTGATCTGGTTCGTGCGCAACTACATCGCCAAGGGCTTCGCCCTGGGCCGCGTCTGAGGGAGGGTCTGCAATGGCCTGGATGGCATGGACCTGGCCCACGGCGGCCTTCTTCGCGGTCATCGCGGCGCTGCTGATCGTCTTCACGATCCTCGCGATCCGCTACCCCGAGACGCCCCGCATGGGCGTGCTCCGGATCGAGACCACCCGCGGCGACCGGCTGTTCATCACGCTGCTCGGCTCGGCCTTCATCAACCTCGCCTGGCTCGGCCTCGCCGACGCCACGCAGTGGTGGGGCCTCGCGCTCAGCCTCGTCTGGGCCGCCGCCGTCTTCCGCTGGGTCTGACCGCCGGTCCGACCCCGCGCGACCTTCGCGCCGGGCCCCACGGGGCCCGCGCCCCCCAAAAGACCAGAAGCTCACCAGGGAGGACAACATGAGCTTGATGCTGAGAACGTCCACGGCGCTCGCGCTCGCGCTTGCGGCCGCAGGACCCGCCTTCGCGGACATGGACGCCGCGCGCGCCTTCCTCGACGCCGAGATCGGGGACATGTCCACGCTCTCGCGCGCCGACCAGGAAGCCGAGATGCAGTGGTTCGTCGACGCCGCCAAGCCCTTCGCGGGCATGGAGATCAAGGTGGTGTCCGAGACGATCACCACCCACGAGTACGAATCCAAGGTCCTCGCCCCCGCCTTCTCGAAGATCACCGGGATCACGGTCACCCACGACCTGATCGGCGAGGGCGACGTGGTCGAGAAGCTGCAGACGCAGATGCAGTCGGGCGAGAACATCTACGACGGCTACGTCAACGACTCCGACCTCATCGGCACCCACTGGCGCTACCAGCAGGTGCGCAACCTCACCGACTGGATGGCGGGCGAGGGCGCGGACGTCACCTCGCCGACCCTCGACCTCGAGGACTTCATCGGCACCCAGTTCACCACCGCGCCGGACGGCAAGCTCTACCAGCTTCCCGACCAGCAGTTCGCGAACCTCTACTGGTTCCGCTACGACTGGTTCAACGACGAGAAGAACAAGGCCGACTTCAAGGCCAAGTACGGCTATGACCTCGGCGTACCCGTGAACTGGTCCGCCTACGAGGACATCGCCGAGTTCTTCACCGGCCGCGACCTCAGCCACTTGGGCGTGACCGGCGAAGTCTACGGCAACATGGACTACGGCAAGAAGGACCCGTCGCTCGGCTGGCGCTACACCGACGCGTGGCTGTCCATGGCCGGCGTCGGCTCGAAGGGCGAGCCCAACGGCCTGCCGGTCGACGAATGGGGCATCCGGGTGGACGAGAACTCCCGCCCCGTCGGCTCGTGCGTCGCGCGCGGCGGCGCCACCAACGGCCCCGCCGCGGTCTACGCCGTGACCAAGGCCATCGAGTGGCTCCAGAAGTACTCGCCCCCCGCCGCCGCCGGCATGACCTTCTCCGAGGCCGGCCCGATCCCGGGGCAGGGCGCCATCGCCCAGCAGATGTTCTGGTACACCGCCTTCACCGCCGACGCGGTCAAGCCCGACCTGCCGGTGATGAACGAGGACGGCACGCCCAAGTGGCGCATGGCCCCCTCGCCGCACGGCGTCTACTGGGAGGAGGGGACCAAGATCGGCTACCAGGACGTGGGTTCCTGGACGCTGATGAAGTCCACCCCCGTCGACCGCGCCAAGGCGGCCTGGCTCTACGCCCAGTTCGTCACCTCCAAGACCGTGGACGTGAAGAAGTCCGACGTGGGCCTGACCTTCATCCGCGAGTCCACCATCAACTCGGACCACTTCTCCGAGCGGGCGGACAAGCTGGGCGGTCTCGTCGAGTTCTACCGCTCGCCGGCGCGCGTGGCCTGGTCGCCGACCGGCACCAACGTGCCCGACTACCCCAAGCTGGCGCAGCTGTGGTGGCAGAACATCGGCGACGCCATGTCGGGGGCCAAGTCGGCGCAGGAGGCGCTCGATTCCCTCTGCGAGGCGCAGGAGAAGGTCATGGCCCGGCTCGAGCGCGCCGGCGTCCAGGGCGACATCGGTCCCAAGCTCAACGAGGAGAAGGACCCCCAGGAGTGGCTCTCGATGGAAGGCTCGCCCAAGGCGAAGCTGGAGAACGAGGACGAGGAGCCCAAGACGATCGCCTATGACGAGCTGATCAAGTCCTGGAACAACTGACCGCCGCCGGCCGCGGCCCGGGGGGCTTTCCCCCGGACCCGGCCGGATGCGATCCTTCGCGCGGCGCGGCCCCCCGGTCGCGCCGCGCCGCGTTTCGCGCGGGCCCCGCCCGGCCCGCGCCCGTCTTCGGAGATCCCGCCATGTCCCTGCCGCCCTTCGGCTTCGCCGGCCCCGCCGAGATCGTCTTCGGCCGCGGGCGCGCCGCCGCCGAGGCCGCGCCCCGCATCGCCGCCTTCGGCCGCCGGGTGCTGCTCGTGCGCGGCCGCTCGCCCGAGCGCGCCGCCTGGCTGCGCGCGGCGCTGGAGGCGCAGGGCTGCACGGTCGAGGAGATCGCCTCCGCCGGCGAGCCCACCCTCCAGGCCGCGACCGAGGCCGCCGAGGCCGCGCGCGGGGCGGAGGTCGTCGTGGCGCTGGGCGGGGGCGCCGCCATCGACCTCGGCAAGGCCGCCGCCGCGCTCGCCACCGCCGACGGCCCGCCGCTGCGCTATCTCGAGGTGGTGGGCGAGGGCCGCCCCCTGCCGGCCGCGCCCTTGCCCTTCGTGGCCCTGCCGACCACCGCCGGCGCGGGGGCCGAGGCCACGCGCAACGCGGTCATCGACGTGCCCGAGCATCGCCGCAAGGTCTCGCTGCGCGACGCGCGGATGCTGCCGCGGCTGGCGCTGGTCGACCCGGCGCTGGCCGACGGCTGCCCGTGGGAGACGACGCTCGCCTCCGGCCTCGACGCGATCACGCAGGTGGTCGAGCCGTGGATCTGCTCGCGCGCCACGCCCTTCACCGACGCGCTGTGCGCGCCCGCGATTCCCCGCGGCCTCGCGGCCCTCATCCGCCTCTCGCAGGGCGAGGATCCCGGCGCGCGGGACGAGATGGCCTGGGTGGCGCTCTGCGGAGGCCTCGCGCTCGCCAACGCGGGGCTGGGCGTGGTCCACGGCCTCGCCGGCGTGCTGGGCGGGCTGACGGGGGCGCCCCACGGCGCGATCTGCGGCCGCCTGCTGCCCTTCGGCCTCGCGCTCAACGCCGAGCGCGCGACGGGCGAGCCCGCCCGCCGCATCGCCGCCGTGCGCGCCTGCGTGGCGCAGGCCCTCGACGTGGCCCCGGAGGCGGCCTTCGACGCGCTGGCCGAGTGGAGCCGCGCGCAGGGCCTGCCCGGCCTCGCCGCCATGGGCCTTTCGCCCGACGAGCATCGCGCCGCCGCCGAGGCCGCCTTCGCCTCCTCTTCGATGAAGGCGAATCCCGCGACGCTCGAGACCGCCGACCTCGAACGCCTTCTCGCCGCCGCCGCCTGAGCGGGGGCGCGGGGCCGCCGGGGAAATCGGGGGGCGCTCGGCCCCCCTCTCAGCCCTCGCGCAGGGCGTGGATGGCGGCGATCAGGCCGGCGGTGGAGCCGTCCTTGTTCTCGGCCGAGGCCTCGCCCGTCACCATCGGCTCCAGCGCCTTGGCCAGGGTCTTGCCCAGCTCCACCCCCCACTGGTCGAAGCTGTTCACCCCCCAGATCGCCCCCTCCACGAACACCCGGTGTTCGTAAAGCGCCACGATCCGGCCCAGGGTGAACGGGTCGAGCCGCCGGTAGAGCAGGGTGGTCGAGGGGCGGTCCCCCGCGAAGGCGCGGTGGGGGGCGAGGCGGCGGGCCTCCGCCTCCGGCTTGCCATCGGCGATCATCATCTCGTAGGCCTCGGCCTCCGACCGCCCGGCCATCAGCGCCTCGGACTGCGCGAGGCAGTTCGCCAGCAGCAGGGTGTGGTGATGGGCGAGCTCCGGCTCCCAGCCCTGCGCGGCCACAAGGAACTCCACCGGGATCACCGTGGTGCCCTGGTGGAGGAGCTGGAAGAAGGCGTGCTGGCCGTTGGTCCCGGGCTCGCCCCAGACCACGGGCCCGGTCTCGCCCGCCAGGCCGTCGCGCAGGCGCGCGGTCTTGCCGTTCGATTCCATGTCGAGCTGCTGGAGGTAGGCCGGCAGCCGCAGCAGGCGCTGGTCGTAGGGGATCACGGCCCGGCTCGGCAGGCCCAGCGCATCGCGGTGCCACACGCCCGCCAGCGCCAGCAGCACCGGCAGGTTCTCCTCCAGCGGGGCCTCGCGGAAATGCGCGTCCATCGCCCGGCCGCCGGCGAGGAACGCCTCGAAGTCCTCGCGCCCGATGGCGATCATCAGGCTCAGCCCGATGGCCGACCACAGCGAATAGCGCCCGCCGACCCAGTCCCAGAAGCCGAAGGTCCGGCTCTCGTCGATCCCGAACCTGCCCACCTCGTCCAGCGCGGTGGAGAGCGCGGCGAAATGCGCCGCCGCGCGGTCGCCGATCGCCTGCTCCATCCAGGCCCGGGCGGTATGGGCGTTGGTCATCGTCTCGATGGTGGTGAAGGTCTTCGAGGCGATCAGCACCAGCGTCGTCTGCGGATCCAGCTCCGCCAGCACGTCGTGCACATGCGCCCCGTCCACGTTCGAGACGAAATGGCACCGCGGCCCGTCATGCACGGGCGCGAGCGCCGCCACCGCCATCACCGGCCCGAGGTCCGAGCCGCCGATGCCGATGTTCACCACGTCGGTGAAGGGCTTGCCGGAGACCGAGGCGTACTCGCCCGTCCGCACCGCCTCGGCGAAGGCGAGGCAGCGCTCGCGCACCTCCAGCACCTCGGGCATCACGTCCTGGCCCTCGGCGGCGAAGCGCTCTCCGGGGGCGGCGCGCAGCGCCGTGTGCAGCACCGCCCGGCCTTCGGTCGCGTTGATCGGCTCGCCCGCGAACATCGCGTCGCGCAGCTGCTCGACCCCCGCCGCCCGGGCGAGGCCCGCCAGCGCCCCCAGCGCGCCCTTGTCGAGCCCGGTCTTGGAAAGATCCAGCAGCATGTCGTCGAGCCGGGCCGACAGCGTCTCGAACCGCGTCGGGTCGGCGGCGAACAGGTCCGCGATGCGACGCCCGGCCAGGCGGTCGCGGGCGGTCTCTACGGCCTTCCAGGCCGCGTCGATCGGAGTGGTCACGTCGGCTCCATCGGTTGGCGCGCACAGAACCTCGACCGGCGTGCGCCGCTGGCGGAGGATGGCGCGGATCGGCATTTCGTCGACCGGCCCGGGCTCGAGCGCGCGGGCGAAGGCGCGCGACTTGGCCGGTCCCGAGAACAATAGCAGGATGCGCCGCGCCTGCAGGATCGCCGAAAGCGTCAGGGTGACGCGCGGCCCGCCCCGGCCCGGCGCGCGGATCGCCGCCAGCAGGGCGGCGCCGTCGGGATCGAGCGCCCCGGCCAGCCCCTCGGCCCCCGGATGCAGCGCCGCGACATGGCCGTCAGGGCCGAAGCCCAGCACCACCAGGTCGAAGGGCCGCCCCAGCCGGCGCAGGCGGGCCTCGGCCTCGGGCAGGCCGGCCTCGGGCGTGGGATGGCCGGTGTAGAGGGGCGAGAACCGCGCCCCCCGCGCCCGGCTGTCCATGAACAGGCACAGGTCGAGGATGTTGCGCGTCGAGGTCGGGTCCGACGGCGGCGCCCAGCGGTCCTCGACCAGCGTCAGCGCCACCCGCGACCAGTCGAGATCGGCCCGCGCCAGCCGCGCGTAGGTCCGCTGCGGCGTCGCCCCGCCCGAGACGGCGGCGACCGCGCGGCCGCGCTTCGCGACGGCGGCCTTCAGGATCTCGGCGATGCGGTCGGCGGCGACCTCGGCGAGCTGCTCGGCATCGCGGAAGCGGCGCAGCTCGTAGAGCGGGGGCGGGGCGGCGACGAGATCGGCGCTCATCGCGGCGAGACCGGGATCGGGGCGCGGCGGGCCGAGACGAGGCGGGCCAGGACGACGGGGGGCCGGGCGCAGGGCTCAGGGCGCCGGACGGCGACGACCTCCGGTCCCGGGGCCGGCGCGAGGCCGGGCGTCGGGGTCCGCATCGGGTCCGCGGCCCGGGGGCCGGGACAAGACGGTCCGCGCGGGCGGCGAGGAACCATCGCGTACGCTCCTTCCGGCCGCTCCCCCCCAGGGCGCGGCTCAGTCGCAGGGATTCTCGCGGCGGGCGTCTCCTGCGTCAAGGCGCGCCCCCGTCGCGGGGGCGGGGCGAACCGACGCTGCGCCGCGGCCCGCGCCGATGCCGCAGGCGCGGCTCCCGCGGACCGGCGCGGACGCGGCAGGTCCGGGTGATACCGGGCCTCCGCATGGCTCCGGCGCGCGCGGAACCCCGCCGGCCCGGCGCCTCCGCCCCGCCCCCGACGACGCGCGAGGGCTTGCGTCGGCGGCCCCGGGGCGCCATTGACCCCCCGTCCCGCGCCCATCGCGGGTCGGGACCCACCGGTCCGCGTCGACCCGCTCGGTCGGCGAGGTCGGCGGCATGGCGCCGTGCCGCGTCCCCGAAACGCCTTGACCTTCCCCGTCGCGGCAGGTTCAAGGCGGCCGACTCCGAATTGCGCGTCCGGGAGCCCTGGATGAACGAACAGAAGAACATGCTCATCGCCGCGGTGCTGAGCTTCGTGGTGGTCGCGGTCTGGTTCGTGCTGTTCCCACCGACGCCGGTCGAGCAGCCCCAAGACGCGCCCGCTCAGGTCTCCTCGACCGAAAGCGGCGCCCCGGCGCAGACGCCCGCCGGCGGAACCGCGACCGGCGGCGCGACGGAGGCGTCCGCCGCCGCCGCCGACGCCCCGCGCGTGAAGATCGACAGCGACCGGGTGACCGGGTCGATCTCGCTGCGCGGCGGGCGCATCGACGAGCTCAAGCTCGACGACTATCACGAGACGATCGACGACAGCTCGCCGACCGTCACGCTGCTGGCCCCGCTGGGCACGCCGCATCCGTTCCTGGCCGTCTACGGCTGGCTGCCCACGGCCGAGACCCCGGTCCCCACCCCCGGCCCCAACACCGAGTGGACGCTGGAGAAGGGCGAGACCCTGACCCCGACCTCCCCGATCACGCTGGCCTGGGACAACGGGCAGGGGCAGATCTTCCGCCGCACCCTCTCGCTCGACGACAACTACATGTTCACCGTCGCGCAGAGCGTCCAGAACACCTCCGACGCCGAGGTCTCCCTCGCGCCCTACGCCTACGTGGTGCGCCGGGGCGAGCCCGAGACGGTGAACTTCTACATCCTGCACGAGGGCGCGCTGGGCAAGTTCGACGGCGTGCTCAACGAGCTCGACTACGACGACCTGCAGGATCTCGAGGGCTCCGGCGGCCCCGGCGTGCGCCAGGAGGTGATCCCGGTGACCGAGGCCGGCTGGCTGGGCTTCACCGACAAGTACTGGATGACCACCCTGATCGCCGAGACGGGCCAGCCCTTCGACGCGGTCTTCAAGTACGTCGCCCGTCCCGACGGGTCCGAGTACCGCACCGAGATGCGCCTGCCCGTGCAGGCCGTCGCCCCCGGCGCCACCGCCTCGATCGAGACCAAGCTGTTCGCCGGCGCGAAGGAGCTCAAGACCATCGAGGCCTACGAGGACGCGGGCATCCCGCGCTTCGTCGACGCCATCGACTGGGGCTGGTTCTTCTTCCTGACCAAGCCCTTCGCCCAGATGCTGCTGTTCTTCGAGGGGCTGATCGGCAACATGGGCTGGTCGATCATCGCCATGACCTTCGTGGTGAAGCTCGTGCTCTTCCCGCTGGCCTACAAGTCGTACGTCAGCATGTCGAAGATGAAGAAGCTCCAGCCGGAGATGGAGAAGATCAAGGAGCGCGTGGGCGACGACCGCGTGAAGATGCAGCAGGAGATGATGGCCCTCTACAAGCGGGAGAAAGCCAATCCCGCCGCGGGCTGCCTGCCGATCATCCTGCAGATCCCGATCTTCTTCTCGCTCTACAAGGTGCTGTTCGTCACGCTCGAGATGCGGCACGCGCCGTTCATGCTGTGGATCCAGGACCTCTCGGCGCCGGATCCGACCTCGTGGATGAACCTCTTCGGGGCGCTGCCCTGGGCCGCGCCGGACCACAGCTCGATGCTGGGCATCGTCTCGATCGGCGTGTTCCCGATCCTGCTGGGCATCACCATGTGGCTCCAGCAGAAGCTGAACCCGATGCCCGCGGACAAGACCCAGGCGATGATCTTCGCCTGGATGCCCTGGGTGTTCATGTTCATGCTGGGCAGCTTCGCCTCGGGCCTGGTGATCTACTGGGTGGCCAACAACACGATCACCTTCACCCAGCAGTACATCATCATGCGCAGCCAGGGCGTCGACGTGGACGTGCTGGGCAACGTGAAGAAAAGCTTCAAGCGAAAGAAGAAGGCCGAGGGCTGACGGCCCTCCGCCCCTCGCTTCGCAGGCGAGACACGACCGCGGCCGCGCGTCCCCCGACGCGCGGCCGTTTTCATCGCAGGCGGCGCCGGTCCGAAAGGGATGACGCGGGCGCCGCGCCGCGTCATGTTCGGGGTTCATGCCCCGGCGGCCGGTCGGGACTCCGCGGCGCTGCGCGCCCCGGTCGCCCGCCCCGGCCGCCCTCATCTACGGGAGACCAAGCCGCATGCCCCGGATCAGCGCGATCCATCGCCACCCGGTGAAGGCCCTGGGCAGCGAGGCGCTGACGCGCGTCGCGCTCGAGGCCGGCCGGACCATGCCCGGCGACCGCGTCTGGGCCCTCGCCCACGAGAAATCGCGCTTCGATTTCGACGACCCCCAGTGGACCCGCTGCACCACCTTCCTGCGCGGCGCCACCTTCCCCTCGCTGATGGCGGTGACGGCCGAGGGCGCCCCCGGCGGCCCGATCACCTTCCGCCACCCCGACCTCGCGCCCCTGACCGTCGATCCCGCGACGTCCGAGGGCGAGGCCGCCTTCGTGGCCTGGGCCGACGCGCTGATCCCCGCCGGCGCCCCGCGCCCCGCGCGTCTCGCCCACGCCCCCGGCCGCGGCATGACCGACCAGCCGGAGCAGTGGCTCTCGATCCTCTCCGACGCCTCGCTCGCCGCGGTGGCCGAGGCCGCCGGCCGGCCGATGGACCGCCGACGCTTCCGCGGCAACCTCTGGCTCGAGGATCTCGCGCCCTGGGAGGAGACGCGCTGGATCGGCCGCACGATCCGCCTCGGCGGCTGCACCCTGAAGGTGACCGAGCCCATCGGCCGCTGCTCCGCCACCCATGCGGATCCGGAGACGGGCGAGCGCGACCTCGACATGCTCACGCTCCTGACCTCGCTGGGCCAGGCCGAGAACTTCGGCGTCTTCGCCCAGGTGATCGAGGGCGGGGAGGTCGCGCTGGGCGACCCGGCTTCCGTCGAGGAGGCGACGTCATGAGCGGCGTGCCCTTCGTCATCGACCCCGAGCCCGATCCCGAGCTCGCCGAGGCCGGCCGGCGCCTGTTCGCGGGCCCCGTCGACTTCCTGCTGTCGGCGCCCGAGCTGCATCACCTGCCGCCCGCCGACCGGATCGAGGTCTGCTTCGCCGGCCGCTCGAACGTGGGCAAGTCCTCGCTCATCAACGCGCTCACCGGGCGCAAGAGCATGGCGCGCGCCTCCAACACGCCCGGGCGCACGCAGGCGCTGAACTTCTTCGCCCTGGGCGACCGGCTGCGGCTGGTGGACCTTCCGGGCTACGGCTACGCCGAGGCGCCGGTGAAGCTGGTCGAGCAGTGGCAGGCGACGCTGCGGGGCTACCTCGCCGGCCGCCCGACCCTGCGCCGGGTGTTCCTGCTGATCGACGGGCGCCACGGCGCCAAGACCGTCGATCACGAGATCATGGACCTGCTGGACCGCTCGGCCGTGCCCTTCCAGGCGGTGCTGACCAAGGCGGACAAGCCCGGCGCCGGCGCGCTCGACAAGGTGGCCGAGAAGCTGAAGGCCGACCTCGCCCGTCACCCCGCGGCCTACCCGGAGATCCTCACCACCTCCTCCCAGAAGCACTTGGGGCTGGAGCGGGTGCGCGCCGCCGTGGCGGGCCTGCTGGAGAGCTGAGGGGCGGGGCTCTAGGCCCCCTCCCCATCCCCGGACATGCGAAGCCCCGGCGCAGCCCCTGAGGGGCGCGCCGGGGCGCAAGCGGCGCGGCCGCGCCGACGGAGGGCAGCGAGCGGCCGCGCCGTCTCCGCTCCCGTTCCGCAGCGGGGTCGGAGGTTCGGAAGACGCGCGGCTCCGGGACAGGTCCAGGCCGCCGACCGGCGGCGCCGGCCGCGGACGACGCAGGCGCCGCCGGGATCGGATTCAGGGATCGTCGGGGCGGCGCCCGCGGGACCTGGGCGGACCCGCCGCGCCGATCAGGCGTGGGCGCGTTGCCCTTGCCGCGGGATCGCGAAATGCGCGTCGATCTTCGAGCGCCAGTTCGGATCGGACCAGCGGCCTTCGTCGGCCAGCGAATGCGGCGCGCCCTCGACGTCGTCGCGGGTCACCACGGCGCGGTAGCCGTCGATCGAGCGATCGTAGGCCAGCGCCTCGTAGGGAAGCGGATAGAGCCGCTCTCCAATGCCCAGCGCGCTTCCGTAGGCCAGGACCACATAGGCCAGCCGTCCGGCGCGCTTGTCGATCATCACATGGTCGACATGGCCCAGGCTGCGCCCATCGGCGCCCTGAACGGCCACGCCGCGCATGTTGTCCGAAGACACGAGCATCGGTGCGTCGTCGACCTGCAGTTCTCTCTCCATCAAACGTCTCAAGACTCTCTCTCCTGGCGCCTGGGGCGCCTGTCCAGAGGGTCCCCCCAACGCCGATGAACATAGGGGCCGATCGGCGCGAAGTCATCGTGCGTATGGGGGCGACCGGGTATCCTGTGCGTGCATGACGCTGGAGCGAAGGGAGGCGCACGATGAGCCGCGCGCAGGAAGGCGAGATCGCCAGACACTATGCCAACCCCTTGCTGGAGAAGCGGATTCTCGAAGGCCTGGCCGCCGCCGGCGGGGACCCCTCCGCCCCGGAACCCGAAGCCCTTGCGGCGGTGGACGAATTTCACACGGCAGGACGCGCCGCCACGCTCAAGGTGCTGGAATTGATGGACATCGCGCCGGGTATGCGGGTCCTGGACGCCGGCTGCGGAATCGGCGGCACGGCGCGCGCGCTGGCGCTGGAGCAGGGCGTGCGGGTCAGCGGCGTGGACCTGACCCAGGATTACGTGGACGTCGCCCGCGCCCTGACCGCGCGCATGGGGCTGGAGGAAAGCTGCGACTTCCACCAGGCCTCGGTCCTCGACCTGCCCTGGCCGGACGCGAGCTTCGACGCCGCCGTCACCTTCCACGTGGCGATGAACATCCCCGACCGCGCCGCCTTCTACGCCGAGATCGCGCGCGTCCTGCGCGGCGGGGCGGAGTTCGCGCTCTTCGACGTGATGGCCGGCCCCGCGCACGGGGAGGGCACGCTCTACCCGCTGCCCTGGGCGCAGACCCCGGCGACCTCGTTCCTGCGCACCCCCGACGAGACCGCGGCCCTGCTGGAGGGGGCGGGGTTCGGGATCGTGCACCGCGTCTCCCTGAAGGACTTCGCCACGGAGTTCTTCCGCAAGGCCTTCGCCCGCGCGCCGGGCGACGGGCCGCCGCCGCTGGGCCTGCACCTGCTGACGGGCGAGGACGCGCCCGCGAAGTTCCGCAACTACCTCGCCAATCTCGAGGCCGACCGCCTCGACCCGGTGATCATGGTCGCGCGCCGGCCCTGAGCGGCGCGTCGGCCGGGAGGCGAGGGGGCGGGACCGATCCGGGCGCGCGCGCAGCGTCTGCGCGGAGCGGGTTCCCCGCGCCTCGCCCTTGCGGTTTCCTGCGCCCTGCGGGGCGCAGCCCTCTTCCCCCGCCCGCCGCTTGCGTTTAGGAACCTTGCCGGTCGCCCGGCAGGCCTGTCTCGCGCAGGCCGGTTTCGGTTCGGGCGCGGCTTGGGAGTCCTGCTGATGAAACGCGACTGGATCGCCACCGCCCGCACCCTCTCGGACGCGCTGCCCTATCTGCAGCGATACGACGGGGCGCGCGTGGTCATCAAGTTCGGCGGCCACGCCATGGGCGACGCCCCCGCGCTGGAGCGGTTCGCGCGCGACATCGTGCTGATGAAGCAGTGCAACGTGCACCCGATCATCGTGCACGGCGGCGGCCCGCAGATCGAGCAGCTGCTCAAGCGCCTCGCCATCCAGTCCAATTTCGTCGACGGCCTGCGCGTCACCGACGAGGCCACCGTCGAGGTGGTCGAGATGGTGCTGGCCGGCCGCATCAACAAGGCGATCGTCACCGCCCTGAACCGCCAGGGCGGCAAGGCCGTGGGCCTGTCGGGCAAGGACGCCGACCTGATGATCTGCGAAAAGACGATGAAGAAGACCCGCGACCCCGAGTCGAACATCGAGAAGGTGCTCGACCTCGGCTTCGTGGGCACCCCGGTCGAGGTGAACCCCGGCCTGCTCGAGACCTTCATCGCCTCGGACTACATCCCCGTGATCGCGCCCGTGGGCGTGGGCCGCGCGGGCGAGACCTTCAACGTGAACGGCGACACCGCCGCTGGCGCCATCGCCGGCGCCCTGAAGGCGGACCGCCTGCTGCTGCTGACCGACGTGGCGGGGGTGAAGGGCGCCGACGGCGAGGTGATGACCGACATCACCGAAGAGCAGGCCGAATCGCTGATCGCCTCGGGCGTGATCTCGGGCGGGATGATCCCCAAGTGCCGCACGGCGCTGGACGCGATCGAGGGCGGCGTGGACGCGGTGGTGATCCTCGACGGCCGCGCGCCCCACGCCTGCCTGCTGGAGCTGTTCACCTCCCACGGCGCGGGCACCCTGATCCGCCGCTCCACCCCCGACTGATCCGCCCGGCCCCCCGCGCGGGAGCCGCGGCGCGACGCCCTGCGCCCGGGGCGGGCCTCCGGCTCGCCGCGGCGGGGCGGACGCGGCGCGCGTGGCGGGCGGGGGGCCGTCGCGGCGCCCGGGCCTCCCGCGGCGCGGAGGCCGGTGGCCTTTTCCGCTGAGAAACTTGGCGGCGCCGGCTTCCGGCGGGCGCGTCATGGCCGAGCCCGCCTCGCGGCGGATCGCTTCGCTAGCATTGGGGCGCTCACAGGTCCGCCCGCCGTCCCTGGCTGCTCCACTCCACGGCGGGCTGACCAAGACCCTTCCGTCGCCCGCCCGCCCGGGGCAGGCTGCGCGAAACCGCCCCCCGGGAGGAGTCCATGCCCCACGCCCCGCAGGCCGACGCGCCGCCGCATCCCGCCCGCGACCCCCAGACCGAGACCGTGCGCCGCTACTACGAGGCCTGCACGGCCGGCGACCTCGACGGGCTGCACGCCACGCTCCACCCGGAGGTCGTGCACTATTTCCTCGCCCCCAACACCGGCTCCGCCCCCGTCCGCGGCGCCGCTCATCTCGCCCGCTACTGGCGCAAGGCGACGCGGATGCTCGACGCCCGCTGGGTGGTGGAGAGCGCGATCTCCCAGGGCCCGCAGACTGTCATCGAGTGGTCGATGTGGTGGCGCCCGCCCGGCGCCGCCCCCGAAGCGCCCCGCATCGTCACCCGCGGCGCCGAGTTCTTTCGCTTTCGCGACGGCCGGATCTCCGAGATCCGCTCCTACTACCAGCAGCGCCCCGAGACGACGGAGCTCGATGGCTACGACCACGCCGCCGCCGGCTGGTCCGTGCCGGGACGCGAACGCTCCGCCCTGCATCCGGAGGCAGACCGCGTCTCGGCGCCGAGGGAGTGACCGTCCGGCCCCGGTGAGACGGGCCTCGCCCCCGCACCCACGGCCCCGGCCTCTCCCGCCGCCGCGATCCCGTCGCCGCGACCGTCCTGCCGCCGTAGGCGAGCGCCCCCGTCCGCCTCGCCGGGCCCGTGCCTCGCCGTCCCCGTCTCCGCGCCGGCCCCGGCGAAGGCCCCGCCCCAACGGGGACGCAGGGCGGGCCGGTCGCGGCCGCGCAGCGGACGCGTCGGGGCGCCCGCGTCCCGCGCGGCGGCGCCGGCCGCGATCCGGGCCAGGCAGGGCGCTCGCCCCCCGCTGCGCTGACAGGAGGTTGACAGCAGCCCCCGCGGGACGTCCCGTCGTTCCCCAGACCGCCCCGTCCCGAAGGGAGCCCGCGCCCGATGACCTCCGCCCCCGCCGCCCGCCCCCCGCGCGCCTGACGACCCCATGCGCCGCGCCGACCGCCTGTTCGAGCTCGTCACCCTGCTGCGCGGACGCCGCTTCGCGGTCACCGGCCGCCAGCTCGCCGAGGCCCTCGAGGTCAGCCTGCGCACCGTCTACCGCGACGTCGCCGACCTGCAGGCCCAGGGCGTGCCGATCTCGGGCGAGGCGGGCGTGGGCTACCGCCTCTCGCCCGACTTCGACCTGCCGCCCCTGATGTTCGACCGCCACGAGGTGCTGGCCCTGCTGGTCGGCGGGCGGCTGGTGCAGGCGGTCACCGACCCCGCCCTCGCCGCCGCCGCCCGCTCCGCCGAGGCCAAGATCCGCGCCATCCTAGACGACCGTCTGCTGGCCGAGGCCGACGCGCTGCCCTACCGCGCGCCCGTGATCCCCTCCGACGACGCCATGCGCCTGCGCCACCAGGCGATCCGCGAGGCCTGCGAGGCGCGCCTGAAGCTCCACCTCGATTATCGAGACGCCGCCGGGGAGGCGTCCTCGCGCATCGTCTGGCCGCTGGGCCTGATCGCCTGGACCGGCCGCTGGACCCTGCTCGCCTGGTGCGAGACGCGCGAGGCCTACCGCAATTTCCGCTTCGACCGGATCGAGGCGATGCGGACCCTGACCGAGGTCTTTCCCCAGCGCCCCGACCGCAGCCTCGCCCACTTCCTCGAAACCGTGGACGGGCGCTGAGCCGGACCCGCGCCCGCCGGGCGACCCTCCCGAGCGCCCGCCAGGCGATGCGCGGATCTCGGCCTTCGATCCGTCCGCAGCGCAGGGCGCGGCGGCCCTCGCCGGCCGCTCCGACCCTGCCGCGTCGCGGGCCGATCCCGCCCGTTCCGCGCTCCGATACGCCCTTCATTCCGCCGTCGTTCGCGCCTATAACGCCCCTCCCGGCGCGCCAAGAACGCCGGTCGGAAACCCCAGAGCACCCGCCAGACCCCCGGATACGGCCCATGCCCAGACCCTCGGACGAATTCCACCGCATCAAGCGCCTGCCGCCCTACGTCTTCGCCGAGGTCAACCGCCTGAAGGCAGCCTGCCGCGCCGAGGGCATGGACATCATCGACTTCGGGATGGGCAATCCCGACGGCGACACCCCCGCCCATATCGTCGAGAAGCTGATCGAGACGGTGCAGCGCCCGCGCACCCACCGCTACTCGGCCTCCAAGGGCATCCCGGGCCTGCGACGGGCGCAGGCGGGCTACTACCAGCGCCGCTTCGGCGTGACGCTGGACCCCGAGACCGAGGTGGTGGCGACGCTGGGCTCGAAGGAAGGGCTCGCCAACCTCGCCATGGCGATCACCGCGCCGGGCGACGTGGTGCTGACGCCCTCGCCCTCCTACCCGATCCATCCCTACGGCTTCATCATCGCCGGCGGCGCGCTGCGCCACATCCCCGTGGCGGGCGGGCGCTTCGACCCCGAGCAGTACCTGCGCGACGTCGAGAACGCCTGCATCCACACCGTCCCCGCGCCGACCGCGCTGGTGGTGAACTTCCCCTCGAACCCCACCGCGCAGGTCTGCGACCTCGACTTCTACGCCGAGCTGGTGCGGCTCGCGAAGCGCCACGACATCTGGCTGCTGTCGGACCTCGCCTACGCCGAGATCTATTTCGACGAGACGCCGCCCCCCTCGATCCTCCAGATCCCCGGGGCGAAGGACATCGCGGTGGAGTTCACGTCGCTCTCCAAGACCTACTCGATGCCCGGCTGGCGCATGGGCTTCGCGGTCGGCAACCCGCGGCTGATCGGGGCGCTGGCGCGCATCAAGTCCTACCTCGACTACGGCGCCTTCACGCCGGTGCAGGTGGCCGCCGCCGCCGCGCTGAACGGCCCGCAGGAGTGCGTGGGCGAGATCCGCGCCCTCTACAAGCGCCGCCGCGACGTGCTGGTCGACGCGATGACCCGCGCGGGGTGGGAGATCCCCTCCCCCCCCGCCACCATGTTCGCCTGGGCGCCCGTGCCCGAGCCCTTCCGCGCGCTCGGCTCCATGGCCTTCTCCAAGATCCTGCTGCGCGAGGCGGCGGTCGCCGTCGCCCCCGGCATCGGCTTCGGCGAATACGGCGAGGGCTTCGTGCGCCTGGGCCTCGTCGAGAACGAGCAGCGCATCCGCCAGGCCGCGCGCGGGGTGAAGAAGCTCCTCGCCGACCCCGACGCCGCGCTCGCCCGCCACCACGAGAGCCTCGCGCAGGCGGCCGAGTAAGGCGGGGCGGCGAGCGCCCGGCGCGTCGGCAGGGCCGCGGCGCCGACTGAAGGTCGGCCCCGGACGCGACGGCCGACGCGCCGCTCCCTCCGCGAGAAGGAAGGAGCGGTCATCCCATGTGTCGCCTGGCCCTGTAGTCTCGCCGTCGCGAACGTCCCCCGAGTCGCGCGCCCGCCCGAAATGGGCGGGCGATCGACGGCGGTCCCTGATTTTCACCTTATTTCACTGAAATAATTAGAAAATAATTGGGGCGATCTCCGCCCCGCCCCAATAGCTCCCCCGAACTCTTCGGCATGACATCCGCCCCAGGACGCGCCCGCCCCAGGCGCCTCCGCCGTATCGCGGCGCGGGCTCGACGTCCGCCAGCGGCGCGACCGCCGACGCGCCGCTCCCTTGCCCGGCGTCGCGCGCAGGTCGGGCAGGAGGCCCCGGGTCGAGCCCGGGGCGCGCCTTGCGTCCAGCGTCGTGTGGGAAACGGCGGCCCCGCGCTCAGGCGGCCCGCAGGGCGCCGCGCTCGGACCACAGGCGCGCGGCTTCGGCCTCGGCAGCGGGCAGGTCGGTGCAGGCGCCGGCGGCGAGCAGCGCCGCGGCGGCGGTCGCGACAACCACCGCCTCGGAGAACGCGTCCTCCGCCTCGCCCGTCCACAGCGCCGGCAGCTTCGCGGGATCGGGCGCCTCGTCGGCCAGCCGGCGGGTCTCGTCGATGATCGGCGCGGCCTCGATCTCGATCCGCTCGCCCCCGACCACGCCCTCCAGCGTCACCGACTTCGCCGGGTTGCGCTCGAACTCCCCGCCGCCGCCCTTCAGCGCCATCTGGCGGGGCTGCTCGCGCAGGATCGAGGCCGCCACCTGCAGCGGCCGGTAGGGCGGGTGGAACACCCCCTGGACCGAGCACGCGGCCCCAGACGGGTTCATCACCCGCAGGGTCGTGTTCACCGCCGAGCGCAGGCCCAGCACGTCGCGCAGCCGCAGCAGGCGGTAGAGCTCGGGCGACATCGCCTCCAGCGGGGCGTAGCAGATGCCGCCCGCCTCCAGCGCCGCGCCCGCGGCCTCGGGCGTCTCGACCACGGGGATCCCCAGCGGGCCCAGCATCCCGCGCAGGTCCGCGGCCTCGCGCATGTGCGCGGCCGAGTTCCAGCCGTGCAGGAACACCGGCAGGCCCGCGCCCGCGACCAGCTTCGCCGCCAGCAGGAACAGCGGCAGCCCCCGGCTCTTGCCCGCGGCGTAGCTGGGCCAGTCGATGGCCGGGCGCAGCGCGCGCCAGCCCTCCAGCCCCTCGGTCGCGCCGTCGCAGAAGCCCGCGATCTCCTCGGCGTTCTCGCCGCGATAGCGCATCAGCATCAGCAGCGCCCCGACCGCCTCCGGCGCCGGGGTTCCGGCGAGCATCTGGCGCATCGCCTCCGCCGCCTCCCCCCGTTCGAGGTTGCGGGAACGGCCGGGGCCGCGGCCAAGGGTGCGGACGAGCTGCGAGAAGGTCATGCCGCCAAGGTGCGGTCGCCCATCGTCTTGTCAAGAAGCGCCTGGATCTCCGGTCGGCAGGAGCCGCAGTTGGTCCCCGCCCCCAGCGCCGCGCCGATGGCGGCGACGTCGGCCAGCCCCTGCTCGGCGATGGCCGCCGCGATCGTGTTCACCCCGACCGAGAAGCACGCGCACAGGATCGCGCCCGGATCCGGCCGGTCCGCGCCGGGGCGTCCCGCCAGCAGGTCCGGGGGCGCCTCCGCCTCGGCCAGCATCGCCGCGACATGCCCCCGCGCGACCTCCACCGGCTCCCGCGCCGCGAAGAGCGCGCCCGCGAGCCGCCCCTCGACGAAGAGCGCGAGGCGCACGACCCCGCGGGCCGCATCCTCGACCGCCGCGACCTCGCCCGCGCCGGGGGCGAGGCCGAAGAGCCTGCGCGCGAACGCCGCCCAGTCGGCGGGGGCCTGCGTCCCCGCCAGTTCCGCCCGCCAGCCGCCCTCCGCTCGGGCCAGCGCCCAGTAGTCGGCGCCCGAGCAGTCGGGCCGCGCGGCCGAGATCGCGAAGGCGTGCCAGGCGGCGGCGAACTTCTCCACCCGCACCGCTGCGCCCTTCAGCTCCGGCTGGCCCGAGACCGGGTCCACCTCCGCGCGCACCACCGCGTCCACGCGGCCCGCCGAGGACAGCTCCTCCGTCCAGTGCATCGGCGCGAAGACCGCGCCCTCGGGCGTCCGGCGCGTCACCAGCACCCGCAGCAGCGCCTCCCCCTGCGGGCTCGAGACGCGGGCGAGGTCCGCCGGCCCCACGCCCGCGCGCCGCGCGTCGGCGGGGTGGATCTCGAGGTAGGGCTCGGCGATGTGCTGGCTCAGCCGCGCCGACTTGCCGGTGCGCGTCAGCGTGTGCCAGTGGTCGCGCACCCGCCCGGTGTTGAAGCGCAGCGGGAACGCCTCCGACAGGCGCGAGGCCGGGGCCCGCGGCGTGACGGCGACGAAGCGCGCCCGCCCCGAAGGCGTGTAGAACCGCCCGTCCGCGAAGAACCGCGCCTTGCCGCCCTGCGCCGTCGCGGGCCACTGGAACGGGGCCATCGCGTCATAGGCGTCGTCCGTGATCCCGGCGCGGGCCGAGATGTCGAAGTCCCGCCCCAGCTCTCCGGCCAGCGCCGACAGGGCGGCGTGTTCGCGGAACACCTCGGCGGCGCTCTCGAAGGCGAAGGCCTCGGCGAAGCCCATCCGGGCCGCCACGTCGCAGACGATCTTCCAGTCCGGCCGCGCCAGCCCCGGCGCCGGCAGGAAGGCCCGCTGCCGGGTGATCCGCCGCTCGGAGTTGGTGACGGTGCCCGTCTTCTCCCCCCAGGCCGCGGCGGGGAACAGCACGTCCGCCTCCCGCCCCGTGTCGGTCGAGGCGATGACCTCCGAGACCGCGACGAACGGAACCGCCCGGATCGCCGCGCGCACCGCGTCGGCGTCGGGCATCGAGACGACGGGGTTGGTCGACATGATCCACAGCGCCTTGATCCGCCCCTCGGCGCAGGCGCGGAACAGGTCCACCGCCTTCAGCCCCGGCCGCTCGGCCATCGCGGGCGAGGCCCAGAAGCCCTGCACCGCCGCCCGGTGCGCCGGCTCCTCGAGGTCGAGGTGGGCGGCCAGCATGTTCGCGAGCCCCCCCACCTCCCGCCCGCCCATCGCGTTGGGCTGGCCGGTCATCGAGAACGGCCCCATCCCCGGCCGCCCGATCCGGCCCGTGGCGAGGTGGCAGTTGATGATCGCGTTGCCCTTGTCGGCGCCCGAGCTCGACTGGTTCACGCCCTGGGACCAGAGCGTCACCACCTTCTCGCGCCGCACCCACAGGCGCAGGAACGCCTCCACCTCGGCCAGCGGCAGGCCCGTCGCCTCGGCCGTGCGCTCGGGCGTCCAGTCGCGGGCCGCGCGCAGGGCGGCGGGCAGGCCCTCTGTATGGGCGGCGGCGTATTCGCAGTCGATCGCGCCCTCCGCCTCGATCCGCGCCAGCAGCGCGTTGAACAGCGCCGCGTCCGAGCCCGGCTTCAGCGCCAGGTGCAGGTCCGCGAGGTCCGAGGTCGCCGTGCGCCTTGGATCGAGCGTCGCCACCCGCATCCCCGGCCGCGCCGCCTTCGCCGCCGCCAGCCGCTGGTGGATCACCGGGTGGCACCACGCGAGGTTCGAGCCGACCAGCACCACCAGGTCGGCCTGCTCGAGGTCCTCGTAGCAGGTGGGCACCGTGTCGGTCCCGAAGGCCCGCCGGTAGGCCGCCACCGCCGAGGCCATGCACAGGCGCGAGTTGGTGTCGATGTTGGCCGAGCCGATGAAGCCCTTCATCAGCTTGTTGGCGACGTAGTAGTCCTCGGTCAGCAGCTGGCCCGAGACGTAGAGCGCGACCGAATCCGGCCCGTGCTCGGCCACCGCCTCGCGGAACTTCGTCGCCGTCAGCTCCAGCGCCTCGTCCCAGCCCGCCTCCCGCCCGCCGATGCGCGGCGTCAGCAGCCGGTCGTCGAGCGACAGCGTCTCGCCGAGCGCCGAGCCCTTCGAGCACAGCCGCCCGAAGTTCGCCGGATGCGCCGGATCGCCCGCGATCGCTGCGCCGCCGCGGCCGTCGGGCGTGGCCAGCACCCCGCAGCCGACCCCGCAATAGGGGCAGGCGGTGCGCACCGCGCCGTCGGACAGATCGCTCGCCATCTCGGTCATCCTTCGGACCTCGGATCGGGGGGCCGCGGCCCCGGGGAGGGAGGGCGGGGCGCAAGCCGGCCGGAAAGGCCCCTCGCGCGCCGCGCATCCGGCGCCCGGCCCGCGCGGCAAGCCGCGGGCCGGGCGCCGGGGCCGCGCGGGGAGAAGGCCCCTCCCCGCGCGGCAGGGCTCAGGCGCGGCCGGGCCTGCACGCCGGCCGCGCGCGCCTCATTCCGCGGCCTGCGCCAGCGCGACCGCGCCGCGGTCCACCAGCACCCGCCCGGCGGCCAGCTTCACCGGCACCGTGGGCACCGCCCCCTCGTCCGCGCCCTGGGCGAGCCCGGTGTCGAGCGCGATCACCCAGTTGTGCAGCGGGCAGGTCACGGCGCGGCCGTGCACGATCCCCTCCGACAGCGGGCCGCCCTTGTGGGGGCAGCGGTCGACCAGCGCGAAGACCTCGTTCGCGGCGGTGCGGAACACCCCCACGCAGCCGATCGGGGTCTTGAGCTTGCGCGCGCCGCGGACGGGAATGTCCTCCAGCGCGCCGACGTCCACCCATTCGGTCGTTGAAACCGTCATGGTCCGGGCCTCCTCAGGCGATCTCGGCGAGGGGGGCGAACTCGTGGGCGTCCTTGCCCTCGCTCGCGCGCTCGCTCCACGGGTCCTGCTGCATGAAGGTCTGGGCGTGGTAGAAGCGCGCGGCCAACGCCTTGCGGCTCTCGGCGTCCTCGACCACCCGCGCCTTCACGTGGTCGAGGCCGACGGCGTCGATCCACTTGTACATCCGGTGCAGGTACTGGGCCTCCTCGCGGTAAAGCTGGATGGCCGCCGCGCAGTGCTCGACCACGTCGGCCTCGGAGGTCAGCTTGCACAGCAGCTCCGTCGCCTTCACGTGCAGCCCCGCCGCGCCCCCGATATGGACCTCGAAGCCCGAGTCCACGCAGACCACGCCCAGGTCCTTGCAGGTCGCCTCGGCGCAGTTCCGCGGGCAGCCGGTGACCGCCATCTTCACCTTGTGCGGCGTCCACGAGCCCCAGAGCTTCTTCTCCAGCTCGATGCCCAGCCCCACCGAGTCCTGCGTGCCGAACCGGCAATGGTCGGTCCCCACGCAGGTCTTCACGGTCCGCAGCCCCTTCGCATAGGCCTGGCCCGAGACCAGCCCGGCCGCGTTCAGGTCCTTCCAGATCTTCGGCAGATCGTCCTTCTTCACGCCCAGCAGGTCGATGCGCTGGCCGCCGGTGACCTTCACCGTGGGGACGTTGTACTTCTCCGCCGCGTCCGCGATGGCGCGCAGCTCGGCGGGGTTGGTGATGCCGCCCCACATCCGCGGGACGACGCTGAAGGTGCCGTCCTTCTGGATGTTGGAATGCACCCGCTCGTTGATGAAGCGGGACTGGTAGTCGTCCTCGTACTCCCCCGGCCAGTCGCAGAGCAGGTAGTAGTTCAGCGCCGGCCGGCAGGAGGCGCAGCCGCAGGACGTCTTCCACCCCAGCTCCTGCATCACCGCGGGGATCGACTTCAGCTGCTGGCTCTTGATCAAGCGGCGGACGTCCATGTGGGTCAGCTCGGTGCAGGGGCACATCGGCTTGACCGTCTGCGCCTGGTAGGCGCCCCCCAGCGTCGCCTGCAGGATCTGCTCGACGAGGCCCGAGCAGGTGCCGCAGGAGGACGACGCCTTGGTATGCGCCTTCACCGCGTCGAGGCCGGTCAGCCCCTTCTCGCGGATCGCGGAGACGATGGTTCCCTTGCACACGCCGTTGCAGCCGCAGATCTCCGCATCATCCGGCAAGGCTGCAACGGCCGCCATAGGGTCCAGCCGGGACCCTCCCTGGAAGGCGGCGCCGAAGACGAGCGTGTCGCGCATCTCCGAGACGTCGGCGCGGTCCTTGAGCAGGCCGAAATACCAGTTCCCGTCGCCGGTCTCGCCGTACATCACCGCGCCGATGATGCGGTTCTCGCGCAGCACCAGGCGCTTGTAGACCCCGCGGGAGGGGTCGCGGAACACGATCTCGTCGCGGTCCTCGCCCTCGGCGAAATCCCCGGCGGAGAACAGGTCGACCCCCGTCACCTTCAGCTTCGTGGACATGACCGAGCCCTTGTAGGCCGCGGCCTCCCCCGCCAGCGTGCGGGCCAGCACCTTGCCCATCTCGTAGAGCGGCGCGACCAGCCCGTAGACCGCCCCGTCATGCTCCACGCACTCCCCGACCGCGAGGATGTCGGGATCGGACGTCACCATCTGGTCGTCCACGTGCACGCCCCGCCCGACCGCGAGGCCCGCGGCCTTGGCCAGCGCCGT
Organism: Albimonas marina; assembly: GCF_029223255.1. GTDB lineage: Bacteria > Pseudomonadota > Alphaproteobacteria > Rhodobacterales > Rhodobacteraceae > Albimonas. The sequence continues at coordinate 160,070 of NZ_JARHUC010000010.1, read as the reverse complement.
CTCCGGACGGATGCCCACGGCCATCACCACGATGTCGGCCGCGATCTCGGTCCCGTCCTTCAGGCGCACGCCCTCGACGCGGTCGGACCCGAGGATCTCCGCCGTGTCGGCCTTGCACATCACCCTGATCCCGCGCCCCTCCAGCTCCTTCTGGAGGAGGTAGGCGGCGGCGGGGTCGAGCTGACGCTCCATCAGGTGGGGCATCAGGTGCAGCACCGTCACCTCCATCCCCTGCACCTGCAGCCCCGCCGCGGCCTCGAGCCCCAGCAGGCCGCCGCCGATCACCACCGCCTTCGCGCCGGGCGTCGCCGCGGCCGCGCGCATGGCGGTCACGTCGTCGAGGTCGCGGAAGGTCAGCACCCCGGGCAGGTCCTTGCCCGGCACCGGGATGATGAAGGGCTGCGAGCCGGTGGCCACGATCAGCTTGTCGTAGGGCGTCTCGCCCCGGGCCGAGATCACCACCTTGCGCGCCCGGTCGATGCCGGTCACCGCCTCGCCGAAGCGGCAGGTCACGCGGTTGTCGGCGTACCAGGCGTCGTCATGGGTGACGATCTCCTCCCAGGTCTTCTCGCCGGCCAGCACGGGCGAGAGCATCAGGCGGTTGTAGTTGCCCCGCGGCTCCGCGCCGAACAGCGTCACCTCCCAGCCGCCGGGCGAGAGGGCGAACAGCTCCTCCAGCGCCCGGCCCGAGGCCATGCCGGCCCCGATCACCACCAGCCGGGGCTTCGCGCGCTCGCCCACGGCGAGCGCGTCGGGGGCGTGCTCCATCGCGCCATCCATCACGCGGCCTCCTTCTTCGCGGTCTTCGAGGTGGGGGCGGCCGGCGTGCGGCCATGCTCGTAGTCCTCGAGGAAGCCCAGGACCTCCTCGCGATAGGCGTAGTAGTCGGGGTGCTCCAGCAGCGCCTTGCGGGTGCGGGGGCGGGGCAGGTTCACGTCCATGATCTTGCCGATGGTGGCGTGGGGACCGTTGGTCATCATCACCACGCGGTCGGCCAGCAGGATCGCCTCGTCCACGTCATGGGTGACGCAGACGGCGGTGACGCGGGTGCGCGACCACACCTCCATCAGCACTTCCTGAAGCTCCCAGCGGGTCAGGCTGTCGAGCATCCCGAAGGGCTCGTCGAGCAGCAGCAGCTTCGGGCTCAGCGCGAAGGCCCGCGCGATGCCCACCCGCTGGCGCATGCCGTTCGACATCTCCGAGGCGGGCTTGTCCATCGCGTCGGCCAGGCCCACCCGCTCGAGGTAGTGCTCCACCACCTCCTGCCGCTCCGCCTGGGTGGCCTTGGGATAAACCCGGTCCACGCCCACGGCGACGTTCTGCTTGGCGGTCAGCCAGGGGAACAGGCTCGGGCTCTGGAACACCACCGCGCGCTCGGGGTCCGCCCCCTCGACATGGCGGCCGTCGAGCACGATGGCCCCCTGCGAGATGTCGTTGAGCCCCGCGGTCATCGTCAGCACCGTGGACTTGCCGCAGCCCGAGTGGCCGATGAGGCTCACGAACTCGCCCTTCTTCAGGGTCAGGTCGAAATCCTCGACCACCGTCAGCGGCCCCTTCGGCGTGGGGTAGATCTTGTGGAGCTGCGAGTACTGCAGGTAGCGCTCGTCCGAGGTCGCCTCCGCCGCCTTCGCGTAGGCCGTGGGCAGGGCGTGCAGCGGGATCACGTCGGGCAGGCGGCGGGTCTCGGCCGACTTCGCGTCGATGCCCACGTCCATCAGGTGCTGGGTGATCCGCCCGCGCAGGGCCTTGAAGGCCGCGTCATGGTTCATCGCGGCCCGCTCCCGCGGGCGGGGCAGGGCGACCTCGTACTGCGCGCCCAGGGTCCCGTCGGGGTTCAGGCACACGATCCGGTCGGCCAGCAGGATCGCCTCGTCCACGTCGTTGGTGATCAGCACCACCGTCTTCTTCTCGACCTGGGAGATGCGCTCGATCTCGTCGGCGAGGTTGGCCCGCGTCAGCGCGTCCAGCGCCGACAGCGGCTCGTCCATCAACAGCACCTCGGGGCGCATGGCGAGCGCCCGGGCGACCGAGACGCGCTGGCGCATGCCGCCCGACAGCTCCGCCGGACGCCGGTCGGCGGCGTGGGCCAGGCCGACCATCCCGATGTAGGTCGCCGCCAGCGCCTGCCGCTCGGCCTTGGGCAGGCGGCGATGCACGGCGTCGACCGCCAGCATCACGTTGCCCTTCACCGTCAGCCACGGCATCAGCGAGTAGGACTGGAACACCAGCCCCCGCTCCGGCCCCGGCCCCTGCACGGGCTTGCCGCGGAACAGGACCTCGCCGCGGTCGGGCGCGATCAGCCCGGCCATCAGGTTGATCAGCGTCGACTTGCCGGTCCCCGAGAAGCCCAGGATCGCCAGGAACTCCCCGTCGCGGACCGTCAGCGTGATGTTGCGCAGGATCTCCTCGCGGCCCAGCCCTTCGCCGAAGCCCTTGGAGACGCCCTTGAATTCCAGAATGGGGGTCATCGTCGCCTCCTCAGCGGTTGGTCGAGAAGGTGAACATCGACTGGATCGCGAACATCAGCCGGTCCAGCAGGAAGCCGATGATCCCGATGGTGAACACCGCCACCATGATCTTGGCGAGCGAGCTGGAGGACCCGTTCTGGAACTCGTCCCAGACGAACTTTCCCAGGCCCGGGTTCTGCGCCAGCATCTCGGCCGCGATCAGCACCATCCAGCCCACGCCCAGCGACAGCCGCAGCCCGGTGAAGATCAGCGGCAGCGCCGAGGGCAGGATCAGCTTGGTGATCCGCGTCCAGGTGGTCAGCTTCAGCACCCGCCCCACGTTCACCAGGTCCTTGTCGACCGAGGCGACGCCCAGCGAGGTGTTGATCAGCGTCGGCCACAGCGAGCACAGCGTCACCGTGATCGCCGAGTTCAGGAACGACTTCGAGAACATGCCGTCGTTGGTCACGTAGACCGCCGAGACGATCATCGTCACGATCGGCAGCCAGGCCAGCGGCGAGACCGGCTTGAACACCTGGATCAGCGGGTTCAGCCCGGCCGCAGCGTAGGGCGAGAGGCCCATGGCGATCCCCAGCGGCACCGCGATCAGCGCCCCGATCAGGAAGCCGAAGAACACCGTCTGGATCGAGGTCCAGATCTGGTCGTAGTAGCTGGGCGCGCCGGTGTATTCGCGCCACTTGATCGCCTCGGTCTTGCCCGCGGCCTCCAGCTTGGCGTTGCGCGCCTCCTGCCGCTCGTAGAAGGCGGCCTCGTCGGCGGCCTTGCGCGCGGCGTCGGCGTCCAGTTCCACCGCCTCGGCCCAGACCTGCGCCGGCCCCGGCACCGCGCCCAGCGAGGTCTCGACCTGCGGCGCGAGCCAGGCCCACAGCGCGAGGAACGCGCAGATCGCCAGCACCGGCACCCCCAGCAGGCGCCACAGCTCCCGCCCCTGGGCGCGGGGATCGTCGCCGGCGGCGATCTTGAGCAGCGGCGTCAGGAACGACAGGCCGAGAATGTCGAGCCACCCCGCCGCCTTGTTGATGCGGGTGAACAGGCGGGCCTTGCGCGCGGCGCGCGCTGCGTCGGGAAACTGGTCGGGGATCGCGGTCATCTTGAAGGGCCTTTCAAGGATGGGGCGCGGGGCGCGCCGCGACTTCGGGGGGAGGGGCGGGGAAGGGGGCCCCTCGGCGGATCCGGGGCGGGATCCGCCGGGGGCGGCGCGAGCGTCGGGCCTCAGCCCTCGACGCCCGAGCCCACGACCTTCTGGTCGCCCTTCAGGCCGATGGGGAACTGCTCGAGATAGGCGTTGGGCGCGCGGCCGTCGTAGGTGACGCCGTCGATGAACTCCGACTGCGGGGCCTTGTAGCCGTCGGTGGCGAAGTCGAAGTCCGCCTCGCTCGCCAGCCCGTCGTCGATCAGCGACTTCGCCGCCGCCAGGTAGATGTCGGGGCGATAGACGTCCTTCGCCGTCTCGTCGTACCAGGCGTCCGGCTTCGCCTCGGCGATCTGGCCCCAGCGGCGCATCTGGGTCAGGTACCAGACCGCGTCCGAGTAGTAGGGATAGGTCGCGTGGTGGCGGAAGAAGACGTTGAAGTCGGGCACCTCGCGCTTGTCGCCCTTCTCGTACTCGAAGGTCCCGGTCATCGAGTTGGCGATGACCTCGGCGTCGGCGCCCACGTATTCGGGGCGGGAGAGGATCTCCACCGCCTCGGCGCGGTTGGCGTTGTCGTTCTCGTCCAGCCACATGGCCGCGCGGATCAGGGCCTTGGTCACGGCGATGGCGGTCTGCGGGTTCTCCTCGGCGAAGGCCGCAGTGATGCCGAACACCTTCTCGGGGTTGTTCTTCCAGATCTCGTAGTCGGTGATCACCGGCACGCCGATGCCCTTGAAGACCGCCGCCTGGTTCCACGGCTCGCCCACGCAGTAGCCGTAGATCGTCCCGGCCTCGAGCGTCGCGGGCATCTGCGGCGGGGGCGTCACCGACAGCAGCGCCTCGGCGTCGATCTGCCCGGTCACGTTCTCGGGGGAGTAGTAGCCGGGCTTCACGCCGCCGGCCGCCAGCCAGTAGCGCAGCTCGTAGTTGTGGGTCGAGACGGGGAAGACCATGCCCATGTTGAAGGGCTTGCCCTCGGCCCGGTACTTGTCGATCACCGGCTTCAGCGCCGAGGCCGGGATCGGATGCACCGGCTTGCCGTCGGCGCCCATGGGGATGTGCTTCTTCATCTCCGCCCAGACCTCGTTCGACACGGTGATGCCGTTGCCGTTCAGGTCCATCGAGAAGGGCGTGATGATGTGCGCCTCGGTGCCGTAGCCGATGGTGGCGGCCAGCGGCTGGCCCGCCAGCATGTGGGCGCCGTCCAGCTGCCCGTCGATCACGCGGTCCAGCAGCACCTTCCAGTTGGCCTGCGGCTCGAGCGTCACGAACAGGCCCTCGTCCTCGAAGAAGCCCTTCTCGTAGGCGATGGCCAGAGGCGCCATGTCGGTCAGCTTGATGAAGCCGAACTTCAGCTCGTCCTTCTCCACCACGTGGACCTCGGCGAAGGCCGGCGCGGCGAGGGCGATCAGGGAGGCGGCGCCGAGGAGGGCGGCCGCGCCTTTGACGTGGGTCATGCTCTGTCTCCGGTCGTCCCTGCGCGCCGTCGCCGGTCGGCAGGGGGAAAAACGAAAAAAAGGCCGCGCGATCGAGACCCCGGACCGATGAGAGGTCCGAGACGATCGAGCAGCCTTGCCCGCGTTACCCGTGCTTTGGGTGAGTGGCGCGCCGGACTCCATTGCCCTGCGCTGAAATTTTCCTAGCCCGAATCCGCGCCAGGACGCAAGTGCAAAAACCCGCTCCGGCGCCAAGGTCGCGGGCGCCCATCCGCGGACGCCTGATTCTTGTGCAGATCGGGCCTCAGCTGGCGTGCAGCGGCCGCCGGCGTTCAGGCGGCCTCGGAGGGGTCGAAGACCCGGCCGTCGAAGAACAGGTCCGGCCCCAGGATCATCCGCCCCGCCGCCGAGGCGACGGCGGTGGGCTGGTCCAGCGCGCCCTCCAGCTTCTCCGAGGCGCCCGGCAGGTCGGCCCCCGCGGGGCCGAGGTTGCGCCGGTAGAGGTCGGTGCGGAAGCAGGCCCGCGCGGCCTTCGCGGCCTCGGCCCGGTCGAGCCCGTTGCGCTCGGCCATCCGGGTCGCCATCCACACCGCCTGGCTGCGCCAGGGGAAGGTGGCGGCGGCGTCGAAGAACTCGACGAAGCGGGGCGCGCGCCGCTCCTCCCCCGTCGGCGCCACCACCAGCCGCCCGGCCAGCGAGCGCTCGATGATCTCCGAGGGGACGTTGACGTAGTCCGGCCGGGCCAGCAGCTCGCTCGCCGCCAGCCGGTGCGCGGGATCGGCCAGCCAGCGCCCCGCGCGCCAGACCGCGCGCATCAGCTGCTCGGCCTTGGCCGGCTGCTCCTCCGCCCAGCCGCGGCGCACGGCGAGCACCTTCTCGGGCGCGAAGCGCCAGATCGCGCAGCCGGGCAGGATCAGCTCCGCCACCCCGGTCTCGACGGCGACCGAGCCCCAGGGCTCGCCCACGCAGAAGGCGTCGATCTCGCCCGCGGCCATCGCCTCGGCCATCTGGGGCGGGGGCACGGTGCGCACGTCCAGCCCCTGCGGCGCCTTCAGCCCCAGCGCGTCCAGCCAGTAGTACAGAAGCTCGGCATGCATCGAGAACGGGAAGGGCACCCCCAGCCGCAGCCGCCCCTCCGCCGCCTCGATCAGGCGCCGGCCCACGGCGGCCGCGTCCATGAAGCCCGGCCGCTCCCCCAGCGCCGCCATCCGCTCGGCCAGCGGCATCGAGACGCCGATCACGTCGCCGTTCATCGACATCATCGCCAGCGCGTCCAGCGGGGCGGGAATGCCGCCGAGGCCGAGGCTCATCGCCACCGGCACCGGGGCCAACATGTGCGCCGCGTCCAGCGCCCCCAGCGCCAGCCGGTCGCGCAGGGCGGACCAGGAGGGCGCCTTGCGCAGCTCCAGCGCCAGCCCCTCCTCCTCGGCGAAGCCGATCTCGCGCGCCACCACCAGGGGCGCGCAGTCGACCAGCGGGATGAACCCGACCTCGATCGCCTCGCGGTTCATTTCAGAAGCTCCGCCGCCGTGATCAGCGCCTGCGCCACCTCGGCCACCTTGCGCCCCTGGTCCATCGCCGCGCGCCGGATCAGCGCGTAGGCCTCGTCCTCCGAGATGCCGCGCGCCTTCATCAGGATGCCCTTGGCGCGGTCGATGGTCTTGCGCTCGGCCAGCGCCGCCTTGGTCGCGGCGAGCTCCGAGCGCACGCGCGCGAACATCTGGAAGCGCGCCACGGCGGCGTCGATGATCGGCTTGATCCGCTGCTTCTGAAGCCCGTCGACGATATAGGCGCTGACGCCCGCCTCGATCGCCGCCTGGGTCAGCGCCCCGTCCGAGCGGTCGACGAACATCGCCACCGGCCGCTCCATCGGGCCCGAGGCCAGCGCCAGCTCCTCGAGCACGTCGCGCGACGGGTTCTCGAGGTCGATCAGCACCACGTCGGGATTGATCTCCGACAGGCGGCGCGACAGGCCGGTGTCGTCGCCGATCACGATCACCTCGTGGTCGCCCGCGTCGCGCAGCCCGTCGACGATCATCAGCGCGCGATCCCGGTCGCGCTCCACCACGGCGATCTTGAGCGTCTTGGCCAAGGATGGCCTCCCCTTCGGTCCGCGGCGAGTGTTGCGCCGCAGCACGCCCGACGCAAGCCCGCGCAGGGGGCGCGACGCTGCGCTCCTGCCGCAGCGTCGCCTGCTTAAGAGGCTGTCGGCCCCTGCGGCGCCCAGCTCTTGCGCGCCGAACCTGCCGTTAATCTGAACACTGCACAACGTTTCGGCAACCTGAGCTAATGCGTCGTGTTCGTCCTCTCATGCGTCGCAGCCGCTCCGCCCGGTCCGCGCCGCGCCCCCGGCCCCTTTCCCGCCGCGAAATCGCCACCAAGCGGCGGGGCCCCGCGCCACTTGGCCCGGCGCTTGCAGGTAGGGCCTCGGCGCCTACGCAACCCGATCCGGGACACACCAAGAGGGAGATGCCAATGATTTCCGCCCGCAAGACCGCGCTCGCCGCGGCCACGGCCCTGACCACCATGACCCTGGCCCTGTCGGCCCAGGCGCAGGAGACCATCAAGGTCGGCATCCTGCACTCGCTGTCCGGCACGATGGCGATCTCGGAGACGACGCTCAAAGACGTCATGCTCATGCTCATCGAGGAGCAGAACAAGAAGGGCGGCGTGCTGGGCAAGCAGCTCGAGGCCGTCGTCGTCGACCCCGCCTCCGACTGGCCGCTGTTCGCCGAGAAGGCGCGCGAGCTGATCTCGGGCAACGGCGTCTCGGCGGTGTTCGGCTGCTGGACCTCGGTGTCGCGCAAGTCCGTGCTGCCGGTGTTCGAGGAGCTGAACTCGATCCTCTTCTACCCCGTCCAGTACGAGGGCGAGGAGTCGCAGCGCAACGTGTTCTACACCGGCGCCGCCCCGAACCAGCAGGCGATCCCCGCCGTCGACTACCTGATGAACGAGGAAGGCGTCGAGCGCTGGGTCCTGGCCGGCACCGACTACGTCTACCCGCGCACCACGAACAAGATCCTCGAGGCCTACCTCAAGGCGAAGGGCGTGGCCGAAGAAGACATCATGATCAACTACACGCCGTTCGGTCACTCCGACTGGCAGACGATCGTGTCCGACATCAAGGCCTTCGGCTCGGCCGGCAAGAAGACCGCGGTGGTCTCGACCATCAACGGCGACGCCAACGTCCCGTTCTATAAAGAGCTCGGCAACCAGGGCGTTTCCGCCACCGACATCCCCGTCGTCGCCTTCTCGGTCGGCGAGGAGGAGCTCGCCGGCCTCGACACCGCGCCGCTCGTCGGCCACCTGGCCGCGTGGAACTACTTCCAGTCGGTCGAGGCGGACGTCAACGCCGAGTTCATCGAGTCCTGGAAGGCCTTCGCCGGCGCCGACCGCGTGACCAACGACCCGATGGAGGCCCACTACATCGGCTTCAACATGTGGGTGAAGGCCGTCGAGGCCGCCGGCACCACCGACCCCGACGCGGTGATCGACAGCCTGATCGGCGTGACCGTCCCGAACCTGACGGGCGGCTACTCGGCGATGATGCCCAACCACCACATCACCAAGCCGGTCCTGATCGGCGAGATCGAGGACGACGGCCAGTTCTCGGTCGTGTGGGAGACCCCGGGCCTGGTTCCCGGCGATGCGTGGTCGGACTTCCTGCCCGACTCCAAGGACCTGATCTCCGACTGGCGCGCCCCGATGTCCTGCGGGAACTTCAACGTCGCCACCGGCAAGTGCGGCGGCAAGGGCTCGTAAGCCCTTCGCCCGAACCGTCGAGCAGAGGGAGGGCGGACCCGAGCGGTCCGCCCTCCGCCCGCCCCCGCCGCCGCCGGCCCTGCGCGTTCCGCGCGCCGCGCGCGCCCCGGGGCCTGAATGATCCAGGGCCGCCTAAATGAAGCTCCTCCGCTTTCTCGCCCTCGCCGTCGTCTTCGCGCTCGGCGCGCTGGCCGCCGAACGCACCCTCGCCGATGCGGCGCAGGTCTCGGCGGTCGTGCAGAAATTCTCCCAGGCCAAGAAATTCCCCCAGGTCGAGGCCGTGATCCAGGAGCTCGGCGCGCTGGGCGATCCCGCCGCCGTGCCCGCCCTCCGCGCGCTGGGCTCGTCCGACCTGAAGGTCGCCCCCGACGGCAAGGTCGTGATCGAGGCGCCCTCGGGCCTGCTCGATCCGGTCAGCGGCGAGAAGGTCGCCGACAAGGGCGCCAAGCTCGACCGGATCCGCATCAAGAACTCGATCCGCTCGATGATCGACGAGACGATCTCGGCCCTCACCCTGCGCGCCGCCGACCCGGTGGTGCGCATGTCGGCCGCCGACACCATCTTCGCCGCCGCCGACCCCGAGCAGCTCGCCCCCGTCCAGTCCGCCTTCGAGGCCGAGCAGGACCCGGACGTGAAGCGCCGGCTCGGCCAGGCGATCGCGGCGATCCAGCTCGCCTCCTCCGACGAGCCCCAGACCATCCGCGACGCGATCGAGGTGATCTCCGAGCGCGGCGACCAGGCGGCGCTGGGCGTGCTGCTGGGCTACCGCAACCAGGCGGAAGGCGAGATGGCCGACGCCGCCGACGCCGGCATCGAGGCGATCGAGACCAAGCTTGCCATGTGGCAGGCCGGGCAGAACATCTGGTACGGGATCTCGCTGGGCTCGGTCCTGTTCCTCGCCGCCATCGGGCTCGCCATCACCTTCGGCGTGATGGGCGTCATCAACATGGCCCATGGCGAGATGGTGATGCTGGGCGCCTACACCACCTTCGTGGTGCAGGAGACGATCCGGAACTCCTTCCCCTGGCTGTTCGACTGGTCGCTGCTGATCGCCCTGCCGCTCGCCTTCCTGGTGGCGGGCCTGGTGGGGCTGGCGATGGAGCGCGGGATCATCCGCTTCCTCTACGGCCGCCCGCTCGAGACCCTGCTGGCCACCTGGGGCGTCTCGCTGATCCTCCAGCAGGCGGTGCGCACCATCTTCGGCCCCAACAACCGCGAGGTCGGCAACCCCTCCTGGATGTCGGGCGCGTTCGAGCTGGGCGAGCTCTCGATCACCTGGTCGCGCCTGTGGATCGTGTGCTTCGCGCTGGCGGTCTTCGTGATCCTGCTGCTGGCGATCAACCGCTCCTCGCTGGGCCTGCAGATGCGCGCCGTCACCCAGAACCGGCGCATGGCCTCGGCCATGGGCATCCGCACCCCCTGGGTCGACGCGCTGACCTTCGCGCTGGGCTCGGGCATCGCGGGGATCGCGGGCGTCGCGCTCAGCCAGATCGACAACGTCTCCCCCAACCTCGGGCGCGGCTACATCATCGACAGCTTCATGGTCGTGGTTTTCGGCGGCGTGGGCAACCTGTGGGGCACGCTGGTGGGGGGCCTGACGCTGGGCGTCGCCAACAAGTTCCTCGAGCCTTACGCGGGCGCGGTTCTGGGCAAGATCCTGATCCTCGTCTTCATCATCCTCTTCATCCAGCGCCGGCCCCGCGGCCTGTTCGCGCTGAAGGGACGCGCGGTCGAATCATGATTTTCGGACGATTTCTCGCCGGGGGTCTGAAGTCCCCCGTGGTGCTCGTCGCCATGCTGGTCATCCTCGGGATCGGGGTGCTGATCCCGGTGCTGAACATGGCGGTCGAGCCGGGCTCGACCTTCCACGTGGCCGACCACATGGTGCCCCTCTACGGCAAGTACCTGTGCTACGGCATGGCCGCCCTCGCGCTCGACCTGGTGTGGGGCTACTGCGGGATCCTCTCGCTGGGCCACGGCGCCTTCTTCGCGCTGGGCGGCTACGCCATGGGCATGCACCTGATGCGCGAGATCGGCACGCGCGGCGTCTACGGCGACCCGATCCTGCCCGACTTCATGGTGTTCCTGAACTGGAACGAGCTGCCCTGGTTCTGGTACGGCTTCGACCAGTTCTGGTTCGCCTGCCTGATGGTGATGGCCGTCCCCGGCCTGCTCGCCTTCATCTTCGGCTGGTTCGCCTTCCGCAGCCGCGTCACGGGTGTCTATCTCTCGATCATCACCCAGGCGATGACCTACGCCCTGCTGCTGGCCTTCTTCCGCAACGACATGGGCTTCGGCGGCAACAACGGCCTGACCGACTTCAAGGACGTGCTCGGCTTCGACCTGCAGGCGGCCGAGACCCGCTCGGCCCTGTTCTTCCTCACCGCCTTCTTCCTGGCGCTCAACCTGCTGATCGCCGCCGCGATCACGGGGTCCAAGTACGGCAAGATCCTGCGCGCCGTGCGCGACGCCGAGAGCCGGACGCGCTTCCTCGGCTACCGGCCCGAGAACATCAAGCTGTTCGCCTGGGTGGTCTCGGCCGTGATGGCCGGCATCGCCGGCGCCCTCTACGTGCCCCAGGTCGGCATCATCAACCCCGGCGAGTTCGCCCCCGCCAACTCGATCGAGATGGTGGTGTGGACCGCCGTCGGCGGCCGCGGCACCCTGGTCGGGCCCATCGGCGGCGCGGTGCTTGTGAACGCGGCCAAGTCCTGGTTCACCGGCGTCCTGCCCGAATACTGGCTGTTCGCGCTGGGCGGCCTGTTCATCCTGACCACCCTGCTCCTGCCCGAGGGCGTCGCCGGCCTGATCCGCAAGGCCTTCGGCCGCCGCGCCCGCACGCCCCGCGGCAAGGACGAAGAGACCGACGCGCCCGTCGCCGACGCCCCCGCGGGCGCCCTGCGTCCCGGCGCGGGGGAGTGAGCGCGATGACCGAGATCCCCGTGAAGCTTCCCCTCAAGACCCCGGCCGAGCCGCGCCGGGCCGCGCCGAAGCACGCCCCCGTCCCCTCGGCCCGCAAGGACACGCTCCTCTACCTCGACGGCGTCTCGCGCTCCTTCGACGGGTTCAAGGCGATCAACGAGCTGAGCTTCGTGCTGATGAAGGGCGAGATGCGCGCCATCATCGGCCCCAACGGCGCGGGCAAGACCACGATGATGGACATCATCACCGGCAAGACCCGGCCCGACAAGGGCGACGTCTACTTCATGGGCGACGTCGACCTGACCAAGCATGACGAGCCCACCATCGCCCAGATGGGGATCGGCCGGAAGTTCCAGAAACCCACCGTGTTCGAGACCCAGACGGTCGCCGACAACCTGCTCCTGTCCCTGAAGGGCGAGCGGCGCGGGATCCCCGCGCTCTTCTACCGAAAGAACCGCACGGACGAGCAGCGCATCGACGAGATCCTCGCCAAGATCCGCCTCGGCGCCCGGCGCAACGAGCTCGCGGCCTACCTCTCGCACGGCCAGAAGCAGTGGCTCGAGATCGGGATGCTGCTGGCACAGGACCCCAAGCTCCTGCTCGTCGACGAACCCGTCGCCGGCATGACCGACGCCGAGACCGAGGAGACCGCCCGCCTCCTGCGCGAGATCGCGGTCGATCACTCGGTGGTGGTGGTCGAGCACGACATGGGCTTCGTGCGCGAGCTCGGCGTGAAGGTGACCTGCCTGCACGAGGGCCACGTCCTGTCCGAGGGCTCGCTCGACCACGTCTCGGCCGATCCGCAGGTCATCGAAGTCTATCTGGGGCGCTGAGCATGCTGACCGTCGAGAACGCCACCCTCCACTACGGCGCCGCCCAGGCCCTGCGCGGCGTGAACCTGACCGTCGAGCAGGGCAAGATCACCTGCCTGCTCGGGCGCAACGGGGTCGGCAAGACCTCGCTGATCCGCTCCATCGTGGGGCACCACCCGCTCTCGGGCGGCTCCATCGCCTTCGACGGCGTCGCGCTGGGCCGCCGCTCCTCCCACGACCGCGCCCGCGCCGGCATCGGGCTGGTGCCGCAGGGCCGCGAGATCTTCCCCCTGCTGACGGTGAAGGAGAACCTCCAGACCGGCTACGCCGGTCTTCCGTCGAAGGACCGCACCATCCCCGACTACGTGTTCGAGCTGTTCCCGATCCTGAAGACCATGCTCAACCGCCGCGGCGGCGACCTCTCCGGCGGCCAGCAGCAGCAGCTCGCCATCGGCCGGGCGCTGGTGATGCGCCCCAAGCTGATCGCCTTCGACGAGCCCACCGAGGGCATCCAGCCCTCGATCATCAAGGACATCGGCCGCGCCATCCAGTTCCTGCGCGACGAGCACGGCCTGACCATCCTGCTGATCGAGCAGTACCTCGACTTCTGCCGGGAGCTCGCCGACCGCATCTACATCATGGACCGCGGCGAGATCGTCCACTCCGGCCCCGCCGAGAGCCTGGACGACCCGGAGGTCCGCAGGCACCTGACGGTCTGAGGGACCGAGGGGGCCTCCCGAGGGGATGCCCCGCGCGACCGCGAGGGCGGCCGCGCGGGGCGGGAGGCGGAAACGGCGCGCTCCGCGGCAGGAGCGCGCCGTTTTCATGTCCGGTTTGATGTCGGGGGACCGGATCGCGGCGGGCAGGGAGGCGCCGCGTCGGGCCGCGCGCCCGTGGCCCGGGCGCGCCCGCGGCGCGGGGCAGGCGGGGGCGCGGGTGGGAAGGCGGCCTGGGGAGAGCGGCGTGCCGGACAGGCTCGGGGGGAGGCCGCTTCAAGACTCACCCGGGAACAGGCCCCGCGCCTGCTCCCCGGATCCGTCTCTCGCGGTTGATGCCTGAGCGACTCGTCGGGAGGGGTCAAGGACAAGCCCCGCTTGCGCGGGGTCGCTTCGCGATCCCTGACCCCTCCCGCCGAGTCGCTCTTTACGGCATCAGCGAGAGACGGCTCCGGGGAACAGGCGCTCGACACGGGAGGCCCGGCGGGGGCGTCGGCGGCGGGCGGGGCAGGACGGAGGGCGGCCGGCCGGGGGGAGGGGGCCATGGGCGCGACGGACGGAATGCGCCGCGGGCGGGGCGGGGCGGCCGGCGCGCGGGGCGACGCGGCGCCTGCGGCGGGTGGCGGGCGCGACGCGAAAGGGGCGCGGACCGGCCGCGCCCCTTCGGGACGTTCTCAGCGATGGGCGGCGAGGGTCACATCGGATCGGGGCCGCGCTTGATGGCGGCGACGCCGGTGCGGGAGACGTCGACCAGGCCCAGGGGGGCCATCAGCTCGACGAAGGCGTCGATCTTGTCGGGGGCGCCGGTCAGCTCGAAGACGAAGCTCTTCAGGGTCGTGTCCACCACCGAGGCGCGGAACACCTGGCTCAGGCGCAGGGCCTCGACGCGGGCCTCGCCGGTGCAGGCCACCTTCACCAGCGCCAGCTCCCGCTCGACCGAGGGGCCCTCCATCGTCAGGTCGTGGACGTCGATGACCACCACCATCCGGCTCAGCTGCGCCTTGATCTGCTCGATGATCGCGGGCTCGCCCGTCGTCACCACCGTGATCCGCGAGCGCCGCGAGGCGTGGTCCGTCTCCGAGACCGTCAGGCTCTCGATGTTGTAGCCGCGCCCCGAGAACAGGCCGATCACGCGCGCCAGCACGCCCGCCTCGTTGCGCACCAGCACCGCCAGCGTCCGGCGCTCCTCGCCCTCGGCGAGGCTGGGGCGAAGCGAGTAGGCGGAATGGGCCGTCGAGCCCTGGGGGATGTTGAGCGCGTTCATGCGAAGTCCGTCTTTGCGGGCGCCGGGCCGTCAGCCGCGGCGCAGAAGTCCGAAGGCCCAGTCGCGGCCCTGGCCGCCGCGATAAGCCAGGTGAATCCACAACATGGCGTGCGCCTCGGTCAGGCGCGCCGCCGACAGCGGGCCGGCGTGCACCGCCTCGAAGCCCACGTCCTCGATCAGCCCGCGGGCGGTCTCGCAGGCCGCGGCGTCGTCGCCGCAGTGGAACATGACCGAGCGTCGGCCCTCGAAGACCGGGTCGACCATGCCGCCCCAGCCGGTGGTGTTGAAGGCCTTCACCACCCGCGCGCCGGGCAGCAGGGCCTGCACCCGCTCCCCGCCCGAGACGTCGAAGCCCATCGAGAGCTCCGGCCCCGCGGGGGTCGCGCGCAGGGGGTTGGTGGCGTCGATCACCGTCTTGCCCGCCAGCGCCTCGGCCAGCGGGGGCAGCGCGGTCTCGACCGCGCCCCAGGGCAGGGCGATCACCGCCACCTCGCAGGCCTGGGCCGCCGCGATGGGCGCCGCCGCGCGGGCCCCGTCGCCGGTGCGCGCGACGACCGCGCGCACCGCCTCGGCCCCCGGATCGCGGGAGCCGTAGATCACCCGATGGCCCGCCGCGGCGAAGCGCCCGCCGAGCGCCTCGCCCACCGGGCCCGGGCCGAGGATCGCGATGTCGGTCATGCCGTTCCTCCCCCCGGCCGCGCCGGCCCTCAGACGAGCACCGAGCCCGAGACGTCGATCGCGCCCTCGGTCGAGGCCTCGCCCAGCAGCATCTCGTTATGCGCCTTGCCGGACGGGATCATGGGGAAGCAGTTCTCGTGCTTCTCGACCAGGCAGTCGAAGATCACCGGACCGTCGTAGTCCAGCATCTCCATGATCGCGTCGTCCAGGTCCGCGGGATCCGTGCAGCGGATGCCCTTGCACCCGAAGGCCTCGGCCATCTTCACGAAGTCAGGCAGCGCCTCGGAGTAGGAGTGCGAATACCGCTCCCCATGCAGCAGCTGCTGCCACTGGCGCACCATGCCCAGACGCTCGTTGTTGAGGATGAACTGCTTCACCGGCGCCATGTACTGAACCGCGCAGGAGAGCTCCTGCATGGTCATCATGAAGCTGGCCTCGCCGGCGACGTTGATCACCAGGCTCTCGGGATGGGCGATCTGCACGCCGATCGAGGCCGGCACGCCGTAGCCCATCGTCCCCAGCCCGCCCGAGGTCATCCAGCGGTTGGGCTCGTCGAAGCCCAGGAACTGGGCGGCCCACATCTGGTGCTGCCCGACCTCGGTGGTGATGTAGCGGTCGCGGCCCTTGGTCAGCGCCTCCAGCCGCTCGAGCGCGTACTGCGGTTTGATCACGGACTTCGAGTTCTTGTAGGTCAGGCACTTGATGGCCTTCCAGGCCTCGATCTGGGTCCACCAGCCGGCCAGCCGGTCGCGGCGGGTCTGGGAGCCGCGGGCGCGCCACTTCTCCAGCACGCGGGCCAGCGTGGTCCCCACGTCGCCCAGGATCGGAACGTCGACATGGACGTTCTTGTTGATCGAGCTGGGGTCGATGTCGATATGCGCCTTCTTCGAGTTCGGCGAGAACGCGTCCAGCCGCCCGGTGATGCGGTCGTCGAAGCGCGCGCCGATGCAGAACATCGCGTCGCAGCCATGCATGGCCATGTTCGCCTCGTACATGCCGTGCATGCCCAGCATCCCCAGCCACAGCTTGCCGGAGGCGGGATAGGCGCCCAGGCCCATCAGGGTCGAGGTGATCGGGAAGCCCGTCTCCTCGGCCAGCTCGCGCAGCAGGCGCGAGGCCTCGCGCCCCGAGTTGATCACGCCGCCGCCGGTGTAGAGGATCGGCCGCTCGGCGGTCTCGATCATCTCGACCATGGCCATGACCGCGTCGTCGTCGGGCTCGCGCCGGGGGTTGTAGGGCAGCTCCTCGGCCTCGGAGGGGTCGTTGTAGGTGCCGGTGGCGAACTGGACGTCCTTGGGGATGTCGATCAGCACCGGGCCGGGGCGGCCGGCCATGGCGACATGGAAGGCCTGGTGGATCACGTCGGCCAGGTGGTCCGTCTCCTTCACCAGCCAGTTGTGCTTGGTGCAGGGGCGGGTGATGCCGACGGTGTCGGCCTCCTGGAACCCGTCGGAGCCGATCAGGAAGGTCGGGACCTGGCCGGTCAGGACGATCATCGGGATCGAGTCCATCAGCGCGTCGGTCAGCCCGGTGACCGCGTTGGTCGCGCCGGGGCCCGAGGTGACCAGAACGACGCCCGGCTTGCCGGTCGAGCGGGCGTAGCCCTCGGCCGCGTGGGTCGCGCCCTGCTCGTGCCGGACCAGGATGTGCTTGATGTCGTTCTGCTTGAAGATCTCGTCGTAGATCGGAAGCACCGCGCCGCCGGGGTAGCCGAACACGGTGTCCACGCCCTGATCCTTCAGGGCCTGGACGACGATCTGGGCGCCGGTCATCTCACGGGGCATCGGTTCTTTCCTCTGGCGTATGGTCTGGTCGGGCGGAAGGGGGTCTTTCGGTCGGGGCTGATCATCGCGCCGGGCACAAAAAAACCCCCGGTCGAAGGGGGCATGCGGGCGCTTGGGGAACGAGAACCTCGTCCGCCGTCAGTCGCGCCCGTCCCTAAGTACGATGAGAGCCATGTCGGGTCCCCAGCCTTCCGTCTTTCCGCAGCCGGGTGACTACCGGGCGCCGGGGCGCCGGTCAACCCCGAAACCCGGCCTCGGCGGAGAAAATTGCGCGCCGCCCGGTCTGCGCGCAACTTTCCGTGCTTCTCCCGCAACGTCGCGGGGTGCAGGCGCCCCCGACGGGCGGCGCGCCGAGCCCGCGGGCGCGGCGACGACGGCGGGCCGGGCGCTCCAGCGGCGACGTCTGCGCCGGGGGCCGGGAGCGGGAGCGGCGCGTCGGCCCTCGCGCCCCTGGCCGGCGGCCGGCCCGCGCCGCGGCCCAGCCCCTGCGCATGGGGCGGAGGTCGCGTCACGCGCGCGTCGAACTCAGGCGTCCACCTCAGCCGTCCACCTCAGGCGCGGGGGCGGGGCCCGGCGGCGGCGAGGATCGTGCGGCCCCGGCGTCGGATCGACCGGCGAACCGCGGCGGCTCGCCCCGCGCCCGCCAGCGCCGCGCAGCCCAGCGCCAGCAACCCCGCCGCCCCCGGCAGCGGCACGGCCTCGGTGCGCGCCCGGATCTGGAGGTTGTCGTAGATCGCCGTCGCCCCCACCCAGGAGCCGTCGGTGTAGGTGTAGAAGCCGAAGCTCAGCGGGGCCGCCCCGGCCTCGAGGCTCAGCGTCGCGAACGGGTCGGCCCCGATGCCGTAGAACCGCGTGAAGCTGGCCGCGGTCAGGCCGCCGGCTTGGAAGCGATGCCACGACCCGTCGTTGTAGACGCCCGAGATCCCGGCGAGATTGCCGGTGTAGCCCCAGCCGTGGCCGTCCTGTTCGAGGTAGAAGCCGACCTCCTGCAGGGCCGCCTCCTCGAGAGACGCGTAGAGACCGTCGAGGAACCTGAAGTCGATCGTGAACTCGAAATCCACGACCCGCCGGCCGCCCAGGCCCAGGCTCTCGTCCGGCAGCCGGTGCACGCCCACGACGTAGCCCGCGTCATATTGCGAGACGAGATAGCCCGGCGCCGCCAGCCCGTCGGACAGGTCCTGGGCCGCGCTCGGCGTCCCGAAGCCGGAGTCGTCGAAGCTGGTGGCGACGGCGCCGGGGCCCCAGTCGGATTCGGTGATCAGGGTGGTGACGATCGTCGCCTGCGCCGCGGCGCCCCACAGCGACGCCGCGATCGCGACGGGCGCGACCAGCCAAGCGTGTTTCATCCGGGTCGCCCTCCTCGTCCATGCCCAAACAGCGTGCGACGGAATGACGTCTGCGGCAAGCCGCATGTGTCGGCCCGGCCCCCGCCCCCCGGCGCGGGGCGCGGCCTCGTGGGGGTCCTGCCCCTCGGCCCACGGCGCGCGAGGGGGCCGGGCCCGCCGCCTCACTTCCGCACGAAGGCCCTCAGCGCCACCAGGCTCAGCGCGGCGGCGGGCAGGGTGGCGAGGAAGATCCAGCGCGCGGAGGTGGCCAGCGCCTCCGGGTCGCCCGCCTCGGCGAAGCCGGCGGCGTTGGCGGCGACGCCGGCGAAGGCCGCCCCCGCCGCATAGCCCAGCTGCTCCGAGGTCGGCAGGCCCGAGGCGACGCGGGCCCGGTCCTCCTCCGCCGACAGCGCCTGGGCGCGGCGCAGCACGAAGGTCCAGGACATGCCGAAGCCCGCCCCCTCGACGATGCCCACCGCCACGATCGCCCAGACCGGCCCCTCCGGGAACACCAGCGCCTGCGCGAGCGGGGTGGCCGCCACAAGGCAGACCCCCACCGTCACCGCCAGCGGATCCCGCCGCTCGGGCCAGGAGGAGACGACGACCGCCGCCAGGCTCCAGGTCACCGACAGGCTCGCCAGCGCCAGCCCCGCCTCGATCGGCGCCACCCCGTGCAGGCGGATCAGCAGAACCGGCCCGTAGGCGAGATAGGGCACCGTCGCGAAGCACAGCGCGAACATCATCAGAAGCGAGGCGCCGGTGCGGTCCGACAGCCGGAAGGCGCCCGGCGGAAACATCCGGTCCTCGCCCCGCGCGGCGTCGCG
The DNA here is from genome assembly GCF_029223255.1 of Albimonas marina. Taxonomy (GTDB): domain Bacteria; phylum Pseudomonadota; class Alphaproteobacteria; order Rhodobacterales; family Rhodobacteraceae; genus Albimonas. Next base: position 140,947 of record NZ_JARHUC010000010.1, on the reverse strand, counting down.
CCGGAAGGCCCAGACCAGGCACCCCAGCCCCGCCAGCAGGAACAGGCTGGTCTTCACCGGCGCCACCTCGACGCCGCCCGCCGCGATCAGGAACACCCCCGCCGAGATCAGCCCCAGGCGCGCCAGCGGCGGGCGCGAGGCCGCGCCCGGCGCCGCCTCCGGCCTCGCGCCGCCCGCGCCCTTCAGCCCGAAGGCCAGCAGCAGCGCCAGCGCCGCCGCCTGCAGCCCGAAGCACCAGACCGCCGCCCGCCAGCTTCCCGCCGCGACGAAGGCGCCCCCGAACAGCGGCCCGATCAGCGCCGAGACGCCCCACAGCGTCGAGATCACCGCCACCACCCGCGCCGACAGCCGCCGCGGGAACAGCTGCCCCGCCGCCACGAACCCCAGCGCCACCAGCCCGCCGCCGCCCACGCCCTGCGCCAGCCGCGCGGCCAGCACCACCGGCATCGTCGGCGCCATCGCCTGCACCGCGCAGCCCAGGCCGAACAGCGCGGCCGCCGCCGTCATCACCGGCCGGAGCCCCTTGCGCCGCGCCGCCAGCCCCGCGACCGAGGAGGCCGAGATCGACCCCACGAGGTAGAGCGCCGTCGACCACGCCACCCAGCGCTCGCCCCCGATCTCGTCGAGCATCGCGTCGATCAGCGTGGCCGTGACCATCGAGTTCGCCGCATGCAGCCACACCGCGAGGCTGACCATCGCCAGCGCCGGCAGATGCGCCCGCGTCAGCAGCTCCCCCCACCGCGCCGAGCCCTCGGCGGCGGCGGCGGCGGACAGGTCGGGCGAGGGGATCACGGGATCGGGCGCGGTCATCGCGGGCTCCGGCAGGTCATGCGGCGAGGTCCAAGGGCTAGGTCCTCGACCAAGGTCGAGGTCAAGGGCCTCACGACGACGCCGCGGCACGCCCGGATGGGATGAGACGCGACGGGCCGCAGGGCCGGCGTCGCGCCGCGAAACAGAATACGACGGCGCCCGAAGGATCAGCGCGGCACGAAGCCGCCCCGACGCGACGTCGGCCGGGCAGGGGACTTCGAAAGGGGCGCCTCGCAGGCCCCCCGCGCGCGCCCCGCGCCTCAGCCCAGCAGCCGCAGCCCCTCGTCAGGGTCCTCCGCGGCCGGCCAGTCCCCCAGCCGGTTGCGCATCCAGGTGAGCTGGCGCTTGGCGTAGCGGCGGGTGGCCTGCACCGCGGCCTCGCGCGCCTCGGCCAGCGAGATCTCGCCCCGCAGATGCGCCGTCAGCTCCGCCGCCCCGATCGCCTTCATCGCCGCCGGCGAGGGCGACGGCCAGTCGAGCGCCGCGCGCGCCTCCTCCAGCGCGCCCTCCGCCAGCATCTGGTCGAACCGCGCCTCGATCCGGGCATAGAGCCGCTCGCGCTCCGGCATCAGCCGCAGCGGCCGGGCGTGGGCGAGGGGCAGCAACGGCGGCGGCGTCGCGTCCTGCATCTCCGACAGCGGCCGGCCGGCGACGTGGAACGCCTCCCACGCGCGCATCACCCGGCGGGGATTGCGCAGGTCGATGCGGGCATGGGTGGCGGGGTCGAGCCGGGCCAGCTCCGCCGCGAACCCCTCCGCCCCCAGCTCCGCCAGCCGCGCCTCCGCCGCCGCGCGGACCTCCGGCGGGGTCTCGGGGATCTCGGCGAGCCCCTGGGTGAGCGCGGTGAAATAGAGCCCCGTGCCCCCCACCACGATCGGCCGCAGCCCGGCCGCCCGCGCCGCCTCGAGCTCGGCCGCCACCTCCCGCAGCCAGCGCCCGGCGGAGTGGGTCTCCTGCACCGGCACGTGGCCGTAGAGGCGATGGGGCGCCTGCGCCTCCTCCTCCGCCGAGGGCCGCGCGGTCAGCACCCGCCAGCCGTCGTAGACCTGCAGCGCGTCGGCGTTGATCACCACCGAGGGCGCCCGCTCCGCCAGCCGCAGCGCCAGCCCCGACTTGCCCGAGGCGGTCGGGCCGGCGATCAGGATCGGGCGCGGGTCGGGGCTGAGATCGGGGCGGGCCATGCCCCGCTGATCGCCCGCCCGCGCGGCCCGGTCAAGCGGGGGCGGGCAGGGCGAGGGGGCGGCGCCGCGCGGGCGAAGCCTGCGCCACGCGGCGGGGGACGGCGGCGGACACCGGGGGGCGGAGCGCGGCGGAGGCCCAGCCCCTGCCGCGGGCGCGGGCCTCAGCCCTTCGGCAGCGCCGCCAGCGCCGTCGCCACCTGCGCCGCGAGGCGGGCGTTGTTCAGGACCAGCGCCACGTTCGCCTCCAGGCTCGCGCCGCCGGTCAGCTCCAGGATCCGGCCCAGCAGGAACGGGGTCACGGCCTTGGCGGCGACGCCCTGCGCCTCGGCCTCGGCGATGGCCTGCTCGATCAGGGGGGCGAGCGTCTCGGCGGGGATCTCGGCCTCGGGCGGGATCGGGTTCGCCAGGAGCTGGCCCCCCTCGATCCCCAGCGCCCCGCGCAGTCGGTGGGCGCGCGCGACCGCCTCGGGCGTCTCCATCGTCAGCGGCGCCGGCAGGCCCGAGGCGCGCGACCAGAAGGCGGGGAAATCGCCGGTCCGCCAGCCGATCACCGGCACGCCCAGCGTCTCCAGCACCTCCAGCGTCCTCGGCAGATCCAGGATCGCCTTGGCCCCGGCCGCGACCACCGTCACCGGGGTGCGCGCCAGCTCCTGCAGGTCGGCCGAGACGTCCCAACTCGCCTCCGCGCCGCGGTGCACGCCGCCGATGCCGCCCGTGGCGAAGACCTCGATCCCCGCGAGCCGGGCGCAGATCATCGTCGCGGCGACCGTGGTCGCCCCCGGCCGCCCCGTCGCCAGCGCCGCGGCGAGATCCGCGCGCGAGAGCTTGGCGACGCCCTTCGCGACGGCCAGCCGCTCCAGGTCGTCCGCGCCCAGCCCCACCCGGATCGCGCCCTGCATCACCGCCATGGTGGCGGGAACCGCGCCGGCGTCGCGCACCGCGTCCTCGATGGCGCGGGCGACCTCGAGGTTGCGCGGATGCGGCAGGCCATGGGTGATGATCGTGCTCTCGAGCGCCACCAGCGGGCGGCCCGCGTCGCGGGCGGCGGCGGCCTCGGGGGACCAGACGAGCGGCGGGGTCATTCGGCGGTCTCCATGCGGGCGCGGGCGGCGCGCAGGCCATGCTCCAGCGCCTCGGTCGCGCCTTCGCCCTTCAGGCGGGCGTGCAGGTAGGCCGCGAACAGCGCGTCGCCGGCCCCGGTGATCATCAGCAGGCTCGGCGCCGCGGGGGCGGGGATCGGGATGCGCGCGGCGACGCCCTGGGCGTCGGCGGCCGCGGCCGGGGCGGGGCCGTCGGTGACCGCGACCTCGGCCAGCCCCAGCGCCCGCAGCGCGGCGGCGGCCTGGGCCGCGTCCTCGAACCGCCGCCCGGCCAGGGTCTCGGCCTCGGCCCGGTTGCAGATCAGCAGGTCCAGCGCCCCCAGCAGGCCCGCCAGCCGCTCCGCCCGCGCGGGCGATGCGGGGTTCGCCACCAGCCAGGGGCGCGCGCCGGGCGGCAGGGCGGCATGGGCCGCCACGATCGCGGCCAGCGTCTCGGCGGGCAGGTTCGCCTCGATCACCCAGGCGGCGGCGTTGGCGGCGGTGGGGGTCAGCACCTCGCGCAGATGCTCGGGCAGGGCGGCCTCGCAGCCGGGCAGGTCGGCGACCGCCGCGGCGAGGCCCCCGGCCCCGTCCTCGATGGCGAGATAGAGGCCCGTCGGCGCCTCCGGCCCCATCCGGCGCAGGCTGACGCCGCGGGCCGAGAGCCGGGCCGCCAGCGCCGCCCCCTCCGGATCGCGCCCCACGGGCGCGGCGAGCACCGTCGGCCGGCCGAGCGAGGCGAAGGAGAGCGCGAGGTTCAGCGCCACCCCCCCGGGCCGGCGGATCATCCGCCCCGGCAGGTCGCCCCCGGGCGCGAGCGGGCCCGAGGGCCGCCCCACCATGTCCCAGTGCGCGCCGCCCAGGCAGATCACCGCCGGGCCGCGCGGCGCGGGGCGCGCGGCGGCGTCGGCGGGGGCGGCCGCGCCCGGCTCGGCGCGCTCGTCCTTCATCGACGGGCCCCGGCGGCGGGGGCCGCAGGGACGGCCGAGGGGAGCGCGCGCGCGCCGCCGGCGGCGGCCATGAGAGGGGCGGGGAGCATCCTGTCTCCGGTCCGGGTCCTGAGAGGGCGGACTCTCCGCCGCCCGGGCGCGAAGGTCAATCGGCGCCCCGGCGTCGGGGCGCGCGACGGGTCGGCGCGGGGCAGGGGCGCGGGGAGCGAGGGACGGAGGCGCCCTGCGGGCGGGCTTGGGCCCGGGGCCGGCGGGGCGCCGGGAGACGCGCAGGCCGCTTCTGAACTCACCAGGGAACAGGGCCGCGCCTGTCCCCCGCAGCCGTCCGTCGCTGAAGATGCCTGAGCGACTCGCGGGGAGGGGTCAAGGACAAGCCCCGCTTGCGCGGGGTCGCTGCGCGATCCTGGACCCCTCCCCGCGAGTCGCTCTTTACGGCATCAGCGACGGACGGCTCCGGGGAACAGGCGCTTCGCGCGGGCCTCCGGCGCGGGCGCCGGGCTGCGGGCCGGGGGCGCGCGGGGGGATGGGACGGGGGATCGGCGGAGAGGGGGGCTCCGGAGGCGCGCGGAGGGCGCCTCCGGGGCCGGGCTCAGAGGCCCATCAGGTCGTTGTAGGTCACGAACACCATCAGGCCGACCACCACGGCGAGGCCGAAGCCGGTGGCGTATTCGGCGGCCTTCTCGCCCAGCGGGCGGCCGCGCAGCGCCTCGATCGCGTAGAACAGCAGGTGGCCGCCGTCCAGCACCGGGATCGGGAACAGGTTGATCATGCCGATCGAGGCCGAGATCATCGCGATCATGCCCAGGAACGCCACGATCCCCGCCCCCGCCGCCTGGCCCGAGAGCGAGGCGATCTTGATCGGCCCGCCCAGGCCCGAGCTGTCGGCCTGGCCGTCGATGATCGCCCCCACGTAGGCGAAGGACGAGGCGATGATCTGCCAGGTGCGCACCGCCCCCAGCTCGACCGCCTCCAGCGGGCCCGGCGTCACCACCTCGGGCGCGAGCCGCGGGATCGCGGTCACCCCGATCAGCGGGCGCATCTCGATCCCCCCGTCGGCGGTGGGATAAGGCTGCATCTTGGCGGTCAGCAGCGTCTCGCGCGGGCCCGTGCCGTCGTCGAGCACCATCTCCACCGGGTCGGCGCCGCCCGAGGCGATCACGATCCGCTGCAGGTCGGCGAAGGCGCCGACCTTCTGGCCGTTGATCGTCAGGATCCGGTCGCCGGGCTTGAAGCCCGCGGCCTCGGCCGGGCTGTCGGGCGTCACCGCCCCCACCACCGGCGGGATCGCGGCCGGCGTCTCGAGCGCCAGCTCCTGCCCGTCGCGCCGCACCACCACCTCGAACCGCTCGCGCCCGGGCTCGGCGTCCGAGGCGGCGGCGAAGGCGCGCGAGATGTCGGCGAAACGCTCGACCGGCGTCCCCTCGACCGAGATCACCTCGTCGCCGACCTGCAGCGGGTCGAGCCCCGCCTCGATCGCCGTCGCGCTCTCGTCCACCGCGCCGATCACCGGCCGGTCGGAGCCGATCCCGAGGCTCATCGCGAGCCCCGCGTAGATCACGATCGAGAGGATGAAGTTGAACCCCGGGCCCGCGGCCACCGCCAGCGCGCGCTTCCACAGCGCCGCCCCGGGGAAGGAGCGGGCGCGCTGCGCCTCGCTCATGTTCTCCAGCTCGTGCAGGTCCGCGCGGGCCGAGGCGGCGTCCCCGTCGCCCAGGAACTTCACGTAGCCGCCCAGCGGCAGCACCGCGAGCCGCCAGCGGGTGCCGCGCTTGTCGACCCAGTGGAAAAGCTCCTTGCCGAAGCCGATCGAGAACACCTCGGCGTGGATCCCGCACCAGCGGGCCACGATGTAGTGGCCGTATTCGTGGATGAAGACCACGACGCCCAGCACCACGAGGAACGAGGCGATGGCGAAGCCGACGCCGCCGACGCTCGACAGCAGGGAGAACGCGTCCATGGGACCTCCGAACAGGCGCGCGCGACCCCCGCACGCGGATGAACCGCCGTAAATCTAGGCGAACGCCGCCCCTTTTCCCAGCCCGGCGGCGCGGAATCGCGCTGCGATGCGCTCCCCCGCCGCGGCCCGGGCGCGCACGTCCATGGCGAAGACGTCGTCCAGCGTCGAGGCGGGGCCGAAGGGCGCCAGCGCGCCCAGCACCTCCTCGACCACCTCGGCCATGCCCATGAAGGGCAGCCGGCGGTCCATGAACGCCTCCAGCGCCGCCTCCTTGGCGGCGTTCAGCGCGCAGCCGGCGAGGCCGCCCGCCTCCATCGCCTCGCGCGCCAGGCGCAGGGCGGGGAAGCGCACCTCGTCGGGGGCGCGGAACTCCAGCGCGCCGATGGCGGCCAGGTCCAGACGCTCGACGGGCAGGGGGGCGCGGGCGGGGTGGTGGAAGGCGTGGCCGATGGCGTGGCGCATGTCGGGCGCCCCCATCTGGGCCAGCACCGCCCCGTCCACGTAGGCCACGGCCGAATGCATGATCGACTGCGGATGCACCAGCACCTGCACCTGCGCCGGCGTCAGGCCGAACAGGTGCATCGCCTCGATCATCTCCAGCCCCTTGTTGAACATCGAGGCGCTGTCGATCGAGATCTTCGCCCCCATGTCCCAGTTGGGATGGGCCACCGCCTCCTCGGGCGTGGCCTTGGCGATGCGCTCCAGCGGCCAGTCGCGGAACGGCCCGCCCGAGGCGGTGAGCAGGATCTTCTCCACCGCCGCGCGGTTGGGCCGGTCCAGCACCTGGAAGATCGCGTTGTGCTCGCTGTCCACCGGCAGCAGCAGGGCGCCCGCCGCCGCCGCCTCCTCGATGAAGAGGGGGCCGGCCGAGACCAGGCATTCCTTGTTCGCCAGCGCCAGCGTCGTGCCCTGCCGCAGGGCGGCGAGCGTGGGGGCGAGGCCGGCCGAGCCGACGATGGCGGCCATGGTCCAGTCGGCGGGACGGCCCGCCGCCTCGATCACCGCGCGCTCGCCCGCCGCGGCCTCGATGCCCGTGCCGGCCAGCGCCTCCTTCAGATCCTCGTAGCGCGAGGGATCGGCGGTCACCGCGATCTCGGCGCGGAACTCCCGCGCCGCCTCCGCAAGGGCCGCGATGTTGGAATGCCCGGTCAGCGCCACGACCTGCGCGGCCTCGGGCCCCGCGTGGCGCAGGATGTCGAGGGTCGAGCGGCCGATGGAGCCGGTGGCCCCCAGCACCGAGATCCGCCGCCCCGGGGGCGGCGCCTCGGCCGGCGCGACGTCGCCCTCGCTCACCATATGAACACCGATTTTCCGCGCAGGAAGGTGATGATCGCCGCGACCAGCGCCGCGGCCATCAGCCCGTCCATGCGGTCGAGCAGGCCCCCGTGGCCGGGGATCAGGTTGGAGCTGTCCTTGACCCCGGCCTTGCGCTTGATCGCGCTCTCGGCGAGGTCGCCGCCCTGGCTGACCACGGCCATCACGCCCGAGACGATGGCGACCTCATGCACCAGCGTCCCCGTGGTGGCCGAGGAGAAGATCGCCCCGGTGACGGTCGCGCAGGCCATGCCGCCGCCCAGCCCCGCCCAGGTCTTCGAGGGGCTGACGCGGGGCCACAGCTTCGGCCCCCCGATGATGCGGCCGGCGAAATAGGCGCCCACGTCGGTCGCCACCACCACCAGCACCACCCACAGCACCGCCTCCCAGCCGTAGAGGGGATCGTCGCGCAGGCCGACCAGGCCCGCGCAGGCCACCGCCACGTAGCCGCCGCCGATCAGCGTGACCAGCCGCGCCCAGCGGCCGTCGCCCCGGGTCAGCAGGATCGCGGCCAGCAGGCAGGCCGCGGCGACGGCGAGGCCGGAGCGGAAGAAGGCGCCCTGGGTGGCGAGGCTGGCGGCGACGCCCGCGGCGGCGATCGCCCAGCCGGCGCCGTCGAAGCGGCCGGCCACCATGCGCCGCAGCTCCCAGCCCATGCCGCCCGCGCAGGCGGCGGCGAACAGGGCCGCGACCCAGCCGCCGACGCCCAGCGCCAGCGCGGCCAGCGCGGCCATCGCCACCCCGGCCAGGGTGCGGGCGCGAAGGTCGGCGAAGCTCCGCGCCTTGGGGGCGCCGGGGGCCATCGCGGTCAGCCGACCGCCCCGAAGCGACGCTGGCGCGCGCCGAACGAGGCCAGCGCCTCGCCGAAGCGCTCGACCGTGAAGTCGGGCCAGAAGTCGTCGACGAAGGCGAATTCGGAATAGGCGGTCTGCCAGGGCAGGAAGTTCGAGGTGCGCATCTCGCCCGAGGTGCGGATCACCAGGTCCGGGTCCGGGAAGCCGCAGGTGTTCAGCCGCGCCTCCAGCGCCGCCGCGTCCACGCAGGCGGGGTCCAGCCGGCCCGCGGCCACGTCCTCGGCCAGCCGGCGCGCGGCGGCCGCGATCTCGTCCCGGCCGCCGTAGTTGATGGCGATGGTCAGGTTGAGCTTGTCGTTCTGGGCGGTGTCCGCCTCCAGCCGCGCCATCGCGGCGGCGAGGTCCGGCGCCAGGCGCCCCCGCTCCCCGATGAAGCGCACGCGGGCGCCGCGGCGCTTCAGCTCGCGCCCCTCGCGGCGGATGTAGATGGCGAACAGCTCCATCAGCCCGGTCACTTCCTCGGCCGAGCGCTTCCAGTTCTCGGTCGAGAAGGCGTAGAGGGTCAGCCACTCCACCCCCAGGTCCGGGGCGGCCTCGACGATGCGGCGCACGGTCTCCGCGCCCCGGCGGTGGCCCGCCAGGCGCGGCAGGCCGCGGGCCTTCGCCCAGCGGCCGTTGCCGTCCATGATGATCGCCACGTGCCGCGGCCGCGCCCCGCCGTCGCCGGCCGCCTGGGCCGCGCCGGCGAGTCCGGGGGTCTTGACCTCCTCCGCGGACTGGGCCGCGGTCAGGGGCGAGGAGTTGAACATTCGCTGCTCCCGAAGACGCGGATCCGTCCGCGCCCGTGTTCATTGCCGATCCAGCCGTGATCCCCTCGTGACTCGCCCTGCGTCTGGGCGGTTCGGAGGCGCGTTCGCGGCCGTCGGACGGCGCCGGGCGCCGCGCGGACGCGCGTCCGCTCAGACCTGCATGATCTCTTCCTGCTTGTGCTCCAGCGCCGCGTCGATCTTCTTGATCGCCGCGTCGGTCAGCGCCTGGATCTCGTCCGAGTAGAACTTGGCGTCGTCCTCGCTCAGCCCGTCCTTCTGCGCCTTCTTCACGGTGTCCATGCCGTCGCGGCGCACGTTGCGCACGGCGACCTTGGCGGATTCGGCGTACTGGCCGGCGACCTTCGCCAGCTCGCGCCGCCGCTCCTCGTTCAGCTCGGGGATCGGCAGGCGGATCAGGGTGCCGTCGACCACCGGGTTCAGGCCCAGGCCCGACGAGCGGATCGCCTTCTCGACCTTGCCGACCATCTGCTTGTCCCAGATCGCCAGCGTGATCATCCGCGGCTCGGGCACGTTGATCGTGCCGACCTGGTTCAGCGGCGTGTCCACGCCGTAGGCGTCGACCATCACCGGATCCAGCATCGAGGCCGTCGCGCGCCCGGTGCGCAGCGAGGCGAATTCCTGGCGCAGAGAGGCGAGGGCGCCGTCCATCCGACGCTCGATGTCGTCGGTGTCGATCTCGATCTCATCGCTCATAGAGGGTCTCCTCGGCGCGCGGGGTTGAGCGTCCCCGCGTCATGACTGCTCGACAATGGTGAATTTTCCGCGACCGCTCAAGACCTCCGCGAATCCGCCCGACTGGTGCAGCGAGAAGACGATCAGCGGCAGGTTGTTGTCGCGGGCCAGCGCGATGGCGGAGGCGTCCATCACCTTGAGATTCTTGATCAGCACCTCGTCGTAGCTCACCCGGTCGTAGCGCTTGGCGTCCGGGTTCGTCTTGGGGTCGGCGGTGTAGACGCCGTCGACCTGGGTGCCTTTCATGATCGCGCCGCAGTTCATCTCCATCGCGCGAAGGGTCGCGGCGGTGTCGGTGGTGAAATACGGGTTGCCGGTGCCGGCGGCGAAGATCACCACGCGGCCCTTTTCCAGGTGCCGGATGGCCCGCCTACGGATGTAGGGCTCGCAGATCTGGTCCATCGGGATAGCCGAGACCACCCGGGTCTGCACGCCGAGCTCCTCGAGCGCGGACTGCATGCCCAGCGCGTTCATCACGGTCGCGAGCATGCCCATGTAGTCGGCCGAGGCCCGCTCCATCCCCTGCGCCGAGCCCTGCAGCCCGCGGAAGATGTTGCCGCCGCCGATCACCAGGCACAGCTCGACGCCGATGTCGTGGACGCGCTTCACCTCGGCGGCGATGCGGGCGACGGTGGGGGGGTGGAGCCCGAAGCTCGTGTCCCCCATCAGGGCCTCGCCGGATATCTTGAGCAGCACGCGCGGATAGAGAAGCGGGGCGGGCGGTTGAGCGGCCTCGGTCATGCGCGGGAGTCTCCTGTCGGCGGGCGCGCGCAATGTGTCGGAAGGGGGCCCGGGGCGCAAGCGTCGCAAGTGCGGCGCGACGCCCCCGCGGCGCCGGCGCCCGCCGCGGCGGCGGATGCCGCGGGCGGCGCCCGTCCCGTCGGCGCCCCGAGGACGGCGCGCGGGGCGCGAGGGGGGGCCTCGCGAGGCGGGGCTCTCTCGGCGTGCGCGCTGCGCGCGGGCGCCCCCGCGGGGGCGCCGGAAGGTCGCTTCGGGAGCTCACCCGGAAACAGGGCCGCGCCCGCTTCCCGCAGCCGTCCGTCGCTTCAGATGCCTGAGCCCCGCGGGGCGCGGGGTCAAGGACGAGCCGGCTTCGCCGGTCGCGTTCCGCGATCCTTGACCCCGCTCCCCGCGCGGCTCCGATCGGCATCAGCGACGGACGGCTCCGGGAAACAGGCGCTTCGCGCCCCTGGCAGGCGGCGCGCCTGGCGCAGGCCGGCGGGCGGAGGCGCCTGTCGGGCAGGGGAGAGGGAAGGGGCGCCCCCGGCCTCGGGGGCGCCTGCGGGGCGTCAGCCGCGCTTCTGCATCGCCTTGTCGGCGCGGGCCACCTGCTTGGGCACGCAGCCGCGCGAGCCGGAGCGGCGGCCGTCCTTGTTGTAGGTCACCACGCAGCCGTCGTTGAAGCGCACGGTGGCCGAGCCGTTGTCGAGCCGCTGTACCGTCAGCCCGCCGCCGCCGCGGGTGGTCGCGTCGTCCTGCACGGCGGCGTCCGCCCGCTCCACCTGGCCCGGCCGGCAGGCCTGGGAGCCGGAGCGGCGGCCGCTCTCATTGTAGGTGACGATGCAGCCGTTGTCGTAGCGAACGGTGTAGGAGCCGTTGGCGTGGCGGTTCACCTGCGGGGCCCCGCCGCCCGACTGGGCCTTGAGCGGCTCCGGCTGGGCGCAGGCGGAGAGGGCGAGAGCCGCGCAGGCGGCGAGGAGGGGGAGTGCGATCCTGATCATGCGGGCGACAGTAGCGCGCGCAGACCCGATGTCACGTGAATGATCGGTGATGGATCGGGCCTCGCGATGCCGCGAAGGCCGGGCGCCGGGCCGCGTCGCGAGGCCCGGCGGCTCAGTCGAGGGCGAAGCGATGCAGGCCGCGCGCCTCCAGCCAGGGGTCGAGCGCAGGATCGGCCAGGAAATCCTGCAGCCGCGCCGCCGCGGGCCGCGCGTCGGCCGCGCCGGGCGCGAGGAACATCGACATGCGGATCGCGGGGACCACCGCCTCGGGGAACACGCCCGCCAGCTCCAGCCCGGGATAGGAGAGCACGGTGGTCAGCGGCGCGACGGCGAGCTCGGTCTCGCCGGCCGCCGTCGCGGCCGCGGGCTCTCCCCCGCCCATCGGCCGGAAGCGGGGATCGGAGGCGCCCTCCATCCCCAGCCGCGCCAGCGCCGCGAGGAAGGTCTTCCCGCTGGTCCCCGGCGCCGTGTAGCCGACCGAGGCCGCGCCCCGAAGCAGGTCCGCGAGCGCCGCGGCCTCCCGCGCGACTTCGCCGCCCGTCCCCGACCTCCGCGCCACCGCCAGCGGCGCCGCGCCCAGCGGCCGGTGGCTTTCGGGCGCGGCGAGCCCGTCGGCGAACAGCGGGGCCGCGTGCTCGGGGTTGGTGATCCCTAGGTCGTAGGCCTCGCCCCCGCGGATCCGCTCCGCCACCGCGGGATTGAGATCCAGCCGCAGCTCCACCGCCTCCCCGGTCTCGTTCCGGAACCGCGCCGCCACCTCGCCCAGCAGGATGCGGACGGCGACGGGACCGAAGAGGACGGCGGGCTGAACGGCGGTCATGGCGCGGGATTTCCGTTGCGGCAGGGGCGACCACAAGAGGTCCCGAACCCCGCCGCTGTCAACGAAGACCGAAGCTCCGGACGATGCCCCCCTCGGCGGCCCCGGCCCCGCATCGCCCCGCCCACAGACCTCGCGCCCCGGCGCGCGCCCTGCGGCCCTCGCAAAGCGCCTGTTCTCCGGAGCCGTCTCTCGCGGATGCCGTAAAGAGCGACTCGGCCCGCGGGGTCAAGGATCGCGTAGCGACCCTCCGAAGGAGGGCTTGTCCTTGACCCCGCGGGCCGAGTCGCTCAGGCATCCATCAGCGAGAGACGGCTCCGGAGGACAGGCGCGGGCCCTGTTCTTGGGTGAGTCAGGAGCCCGCCGGAGGCTCCGGCGCACGCCCCCCAGGCGCGCCCTCCGACAGGGGCCCAAGCCCGCCCGCAGGGCGCCCCCTCTCCGATCCCTTTCCGATCCCCTCGCCCCGAACGGAAACCGCCCCGCGCGAGCGCGGGGCGGTTCGATCTCAGGTCCCGAAGCGGGAGGAAGGCGATCAGGCGCCCGAAGCGGCCTTGGCGACCTCGGCGGCGAAGTCTTCTTCTTCCTTCTCGATGCCCTCGCCGACCTCGACGCGGGCGAAGCCCACGACCTTGATGTCGGCGCCGGCCTCGGCGACCGCCTTCTCGACGGTCAGGTCGGGGTTGATCACGAAGGACTGCTTCAGCAGGCAGACCTCCTGGAAGTACTTGTTCAGGCGGCCGACGATCATCTTCTCGATGACCGCGTCGGGCTTGCCGGACTCGCGGGCCTGCTCGGTCAGCACGGCCTTCTCGCGCTCGACCAGCGCGGGATCCAGGTCGGCCTCGGACAGCGAGGCCGGGTTGGTCGCGGCGACGTGCATCGCCACCTGCTTGCCGATCGCCTCCATCGCGGCCTTGTCCGAGCCGGTCAGCGCGACCAGCACGCCGATCTTGCCCATCGAGGGCGCGGCGGCGTTGTGGACGTAGGAGGCGACCACGTCGCCCTCCAGGCGCGCCATGCGGCGCACCGACATGTTCTCGCCGATGGTGGCGATCTTGTCGGTCACGGTCGCGGCGACGGTCTTGCCGCCCAGGTCGGCGTTCAGCAGGCCCTCGAGATCGGAGGCGCCCAGGGCGGCCTGCGCGATCTTGGAGACCATCTCCTGGAACTCGGCGTTGCGCGCCACGAAGTCGGTCTCGGCGTTCACCTCGACGGCGACGCCCACGCCCTCGCCGGCGGCGACGGCCACCAGGCCCTCGGCGGCGGTGCGGCCCGACTTCTTCGCGGCCTTGGCCAGGCCCTTGGTGCGCAGCCAGTCGACCGCGGCCTCCATGTTCCCGTCGTTCTCGACGAGGGCCTTCTTCGCGTCCATCATGCCCGCGCCCGTCGTGTCGCGGAGCTCCTTCACCATCGCAGCGGTGATCGCCATCGTCTCTCTCCTGGTCCGTCGTGCGCCGCCCGGAGGGGGCCGGAGGGGCCTCGCGCGAATCCCGCGCGGCGGCCCCGGGGGTTCCGGGGGCTTGGGTCCACGCCCGCGCCCCGCTCGTCAAGCGGCGCGGGCGTCATGGTTCCGTCATTCGCACGCCCCCGCCGTCGCGGGGGGGGCGCGTCCCGCCGCCGAAGGGGCGGGACGCGAGGGTCTGGACTGCGCGCCCGGGCCTCAGCCCTGGGCGGCTTCCTCGGCCGGGGCCTCGGCGGCGCCTTCCTCGGCGGCGAACTCCTCCTCGGGAAGGTCCTCCATCTCGCCGATGTCGAAGCCGCTCTCGCCCATGGCCGCGGCCATGCCGTCCAGCGCCGCACGCGAGGCCAGGTCGCAGTAGAGCGAGATGGCGCGCGAGGCGTCGTCGTTGCCCGGGATCGGGTAGGCGATGCCGGTCGGGTCCGAGTTGGTGTCGAGGATCGCGACCACCGGGATGCCCAGCTTGTTCGCCTCGGCGACGGCCAGGTCTTCCTTGTTGGTGTCGATCACGAAGATCAGGTCGGGAACGCCGCCCATCTCGCGGATGCCGCCCAGCGAGGCGTTGAGCTTGTTGCGCTCACGCTCCAGCGACAGACGCTCGCGCTTGGTGAAGCCCTCGGCGCCGGCCTCGAAGATCTCGTCCAGCTTGCGCAGGCGCTCGATCGAGTTCGAGACGGTCTTCCAGTTGGTCAGCGTGCCGCCGAGCCAACGGTGGTTCATGTAGTACTGCGCGCAGCGCTCGGCGGCCTCGGCCAGCGGCTGGGCCGCCTGGCGCTTGGTGCCCACGAACAGGACGCGGCCGCCCTTGGCGACGGTGTCGCGGATGGCCAGCAGAGCGGCGTCCAGCAGCGGGACGGTCTGCGTCAGGTCCATGATGTGGATGCCGTTGCGCTCGCCATAGATGTAGGCGCCCATCTTCGGGTTCCAGCGGTGGGTCTGGTGGCCGAAGTGAACGCCGCACTCGAGCAGCTGACGAAGGGAGAACTCAGGCAGGGCCATGGTTCGCACGTTCCTTTCCGGTTTGCGCCTCTGCGGGGGTGAGGACCGGAGGGTCCAACCGGAGGACCGGACGGGATGTCTCCCCGGCCGGCCCGAACCCCGCATGCGGATTTGGATGGCGGGCCTCTAGACGCTCCCGCCCCTCCCGTCAAGCCCGCCCGTCCCCGCGAGGTCTCCGCGACGTCTCCGGGGCGCCTGCGGCGCGTCCCGCCGGCGCTCGCCGGCCTCCGGCGCAGCCGGGCCGCGCGGTCGGCGGAGAGGAGGCGCCCTGCGGGCGGGCTCGGCCGCGTCGCGCGAAGGGCCGCCGCCGCACCCCTCCTCCGGCCGCCGCGCGAGCCGGGACGGGGACGCCGGGCGGGGCGGTCGCGGCCGCGCAGCGGACGCGCCGGGGCGCCCGCGTCCCGGGGGACGAAGGCGCAGGCGACGGGCCGCCCGCGCCTCAGGCCCCTGCGGCGTCGAGGAAAAATCCGCCGCGCGCCCCGCTCAGGGCCGCAGCACCACCGCGCCCGCCAGGGTCCGGCTTTCCAGCAGGCGGTGCGCCTCGGCGGCCTCGGCCAGCGGCAGCTCGCGCTCCACCCGGGTCTTCGCCACCCCCGCCTCGATCGCCGCGAAGAGGTCCGCGGCCATCGCCTCCGCCCGCCAGGGATCGGCCAGGTAGGCGAAGACCGACGGGCGCGCCAGCGAGTTCGAGCCCTTGAACAGACGCGACACCTCCAGCGGCGCCACCGGTCCCGAGCTCTGGCCGAAGTTCACCAGCCGCCCCAGCCGCGCCAGGCAGTCGAGCGAGCCCTCGAACGTGTCCTTGCCCACCGAGTCGTAGGCCACGTCCACGCCCCGCCCGCCGGTGATCTCGGCCACCCGCGCCACGAAATCCTCCTCGCGGTAGAGCACCACGTGATCGGCCCCGCAGGCGCGCGCCACCTCGGCCTTGGCGGGCGAGCCCACGGTCGCGATCACCTCCGCCCCCAGGGCCTTGGACCAGGCGACCAGGATCTGCCCCACGCCGCCCGCGCCGGCATGGACCAGCGCGGTCTGCCCCGCCTCCAGCGTCCATACGTCCTTCACCAGCATCCGCGCCGTCAGCCCCTTCAGCGTCAGCGAGGCCGCCTGCACGTCGCTCACCCCGTCGGGCAGCTTCAGCGCCAGGCCCGCGGGGATCACCGCCGCCTCGGCGTAGCCGCCGTAGCCGCGCGTCACCCAGGCGATGCGCTGGCCGACGGAGATGCCCTCGACCCCCTCGCCGACCGCCTCGACCACGCCCGCCGCCTCGATCCCCGGCACGCCGGGCAGCGGCAGGGTCGAGTAGAGGCCCGAGCGCACGTAGACGTCGTGGAAGTTCACGCCCGCCGCGGTGATCCGGGCGCGCAGCTCTCCCGGCCCGGGGCGGCCGGGATCGTGATCCTCCATCGCCAGGGCCTCGGGGCCGCCGGGGCGGCGCAGCACGATCGCGCGGGTCATCGGGAAACCTCCGGGCTGGGGAACGGGTCGCCCGCAGGAGTAGGTCCGACCGACCGGCCGGTCAACGCCGCCCGCCCTCGGAACCGGAAGCCATCCAGGCGGCCCGCCCCGCAGGCCCGAGGCCATCCAAGCCGACGGCCCCGCTGGCCGGACGCCGTCGAAACCGCCCGCTCCGGACCCGGGCGCCGTCGACGCGGCCCGCCACGGAGGCCGGACGCCGTCGACGCCGCCCAGCGTCCCCGCGGAGCCGCAAGTAGCGACCCGCCGCGGCATGACGCCCGCGCTCCGGTCCGCTGGGGCGGGACCGGAGCGCGGGCCGCGGGGCGGGGGGACGGCCCCCGCCCCGACCTCCGGCGCGCGCGCCGCATCCGGCGCCGCGCCCCGACCGCGGCCCGCCCCGCCGGGCGCGGAGGCGCCGTCCGGTCGTCGCGATCGCGTCTCTTCGGGACGGCGGAGGGCGCCGCCCCCCGCCTCTAGACCGCGTCTCAGGCCCCCCCTTTCAGGTCCCGTCTCGGGTCCGCCCCCTCAGCCCCTGCGCGCCTCCACCCGGCGGATGTCGACCTCGCCGAAGCCGCGCAGGTCGCGCACCTCGCCGGCGGACCACTGGAAGGCGTCGCCCAGGCCCGCGGCGAACTCGGCGGTGGCGGCCACCGTCATCGGCTCGGCCTGCGCCTGCAGCCGCGCGGCCAGGTTCACCGGCGGCCCGAACACGTCGTAGACGTACTTGTGCACCCCCACCACGCAGCCCACCACCGGCCCCGAGGCGATGCCGATCCGGCAGCGCCACTGGTGCGGATGCGAGGCGTTGCGCTTCTCCAGCCAGCGGATGAAGCGCAGCGCGCAGCGCGCCGCCGCCTGGGCGTGGTCGGGGTCCGCATGCGGCAGCCCCGCCACCGCCACGTAGGCGTCGCCGATGGTCTTGATCCGCTCGCAGCCGAACTGCTCCCCGATCCGGTCGAAGGTCGAGAAGATGTCGTTCAGCTCGCTCACCGTCACCTGCGGATCGCGCGCCACCGCCATCTCGGTGAAGCCCGCGAAATCCAGCATCAGCACCGAGACCGGCTCGTAGCGCTGGGGCGAGACCACGCCGAAGGTCTTGAACTCCTCGTAGATCGAGCGGGGCATCAGGTTCAGGAGCAGCTTCTCCACCCGCTCCTTCTCCCGCGCCAATTCCCGCGCGCGGCGGTCGGCCATCTCCGAGAAGCTGTCGATCATCGCGCGCATCTCGGCCACGCGGCTGACGTCGCGCAGCTCCAGCAGCGTCTCATCGCCGAAGGGCCGCGCGGTCAGCGCCCAGACCTTCTGCCGGCGGCCGGAGCGGGCCGAGAACTCCGCCTCCGCGCGTCCCCGCTCGGCATGGCGGGCGAGGAACGCGGGCGCGTCGAGCTCGGGCGCAGCCTCGGCCAGCGTCCGTCCCGTCGCGGCCTCGGGCAGGGCCGCCTCGAAGGCCGCGTTCAGGCGGGTCAGCCGCAGCTCCGGCCCCCGCGCCAGCGCCACGCCGGCCGACAAGGCGTCGAACGGATCGGCGGGCGATGCGGCGGCTGCCGCTCTCGCGGCCGCCGCCGCCGGATCGCCCGGCGCCGCGCGCGGGAAGGGCAGGGGCCCGGCCCCCGCCCCCCCGTCCCCATCCGTGGATCGGGCCATCACGCGGCCCTCCGGGTCACCACCACGGGGCGCTGCGCGTCCACCGCCGCCAGGATCTGGGCGCGGTCCTCGGCCTCGATCCCGTTGACGATCAGCGCGTCCTCCAGCAGCACGCGCATCTCGTCGAAATCGTCGTCGCCGATCCCCAGCCGCGCATGGGCCAGCGCCAGCCGCTCCAGCGAATAGTCGGCGGGCCCGCCGGTCAGATGCGCGAAGAGCTTCGTCTGGTGCTCGATCACCCGGTCGAGGTCGACGCTCTCGAAGAACCGCGCGAGGTCGTCGTGGTCCAGCATCCGGTCATAGAAGTCGAGCACGATGCGGCTGATCGCGGCGAAGCCGCCGCAGCGGTCGTAGAGGCTCCTTCGGGTCGAGGCGTTCATAGGATTGGCTCCGGGACAGGTGCGCCGCCGTCCGACGCAATCCCTCCATCTCCCGCGCACGTGGGACCGACCGTTTGAGCGACCGTTGGTTTTTCATTCGTGCGCGAACAATCCCGCCCGAACCGCCGCCGCCTCCGCCGCGATCGCCGCCCGCTCCCCCTCCGGCGCGCGGCGCGAAAGGTCCGCCAGCGCCCGCGCCAGATCCGGGCGCAGGCCCGCCGCGCGCGCGACCTCCGCCGCCCGGCGCAGCCGCTCCGCCGCCGGCCCGTCGGGCGCCCCGGCCGCCAGCGCGCGCAGGAGCCGGGTCTCGATCCAGGCGGGCAGGGGCGCGTCGAGCCGCGCCAGCGCCGCGCGCGTCGCCCCCGCCTCGCTCGCCATCGCGCCGGCGGCATCGGCCAGCGCCTCGGCCGCGCCCGCGATCACCGGCATGTCGGCGGCCCGCGCCGCGGGACCCGCCCGGCGCAGGGCCTCCAGCGCCCGGGCCGGGTCGTCGCGCGCCAGCCAGGCGTCGCCCAGCGTCAGCAGCAGCCAGGGCCCCGCGGGCAGCATCGCGGCGTCGAGGCTCTCCTCGGCCAGCGCCTCCGCCTCCGCCAGTGCCGCGTCCGAGGGGCCGGCCGCGACCTCTGCGTGCAGCGCGAACTGCACCGCCGCGTGCAGGTCCTGGCGCCGCCCGCCCGCGCGCGCCGCGGCCAGCGCCCGGTCGGCGTGGCGGCGCGCCGGCGCCAGCCGCCCGCACATCGCCTCGGCCATCGCCAGCGAGCCCAGGTGCCACACCTCCCGCGTGATCAGCAGCCCGAAGCGCTCGCCCGGCCAGCGCGCCGCGATCTCGGCCGAGGCGCGCTCCAGCCGCCCCAGAGCCGCGCGCGCGTCGCCCGCCATCAGGTGCGCGAGCCCCGCCGCCCCGTCCGCCTCCAGCGCGTGCCGCTCCATCCCGCGCGCGAGCGCGCCCGCCTTCAGCGCGTCGGCGGCCGCGATCGCCTCCTCGACCCGCCCGAAGGTGCCCAGCGTGTAGGCGAGCTTCAGGGCCGCGTCCCCCCAGCGCTCGGCGTCGCCCGCCTCCAGCGCCAGCGCCTGCGCCTCGGCCACGCCCGAGAGCGCGGCGTCATAGGCGCCCAGGCCCACGTAGGCGATCTGCATCCGGTTCAGCACGTCGATGCGCCGCGCCTCCCGCTCGGGCGAGGGGGGCAGGGCCGCCAGCGCCTGCGCCGCCCGGTCCAGCGCCGCCGCGGCGGCGGCGTAGGCGCCGCGGTCCGCGGCCCGGTCGGCGGCGCGCAGCGACAGGCGCGCCGCCGTCTCGGCCATGCCTGCGCGGAAGGCGTGCCCCGCCAGCCGCTCCACGCCCGCGTCCGCCCCCCCGCCCGAGGTCTCCCCCGCGTCGCGCAGGGCCTCGAAGGCCTCGGCATGCAGGGCCCGGCGCTCGTCGGCCATCAGCGATTCATAGGCCGCGTCCCGGATCAGCGCGTGGCGGAAGGCGCGCGTCGGCTCGGCGGCGCCGAAGCGCTCCAGCAGCAGCTCCGCCCCCTCCAGCGCCGCCAGCGCGCCGGCCAGCGCCTCGGCCGGCAGGCCGGCGAGCCGGGCGATCGTCGCCTCCGCCGCCTCCCGCCCCAGCACCGAGGCCACCTGCAGCACCCGCCGCTCCGGCCCCCGCAGCCGGTCGATGCGCGCGGCGATCAGGGGCTGCACGGCGTCGGGCGCCTCGATCTCCAGGATCGGGCGGGGGGCGCGCCAGGCGCCGGGCCGCCCCTCCAGCCGGCCCGCGTCGACCAGCGCGTGCACCGCCTCCTCCAGGAACAGGGGCAGGCCGTCGGTCCGCTCCACCAGCAGCCGGCGCAGGACGGCGGTCGAGGGGTCGGTCCCCACGATCGCCTCGACCATCGCCTGCGCCTCCTCCACCTCCAGCACGTCCAGCCGCAGCAGCCGCCCGGCCGAGCGCGACAGCCACTCGGGCCGATGCTCGGGCCGCGCGGTCGCCAGCATCAGCAGCGGGATCCGCGCCGCCGCGTCCGCCAGCCGGTCGAGCGCGGCGAGGCTCTCCGCATCCGCCCAGTGCAGATCCTCGAGCAGCAGGGTCACAGGCGCGCGGGCGGCGCGCAGGGCGATGAAATCGCGCAGCGCGTCGCCCAGCCGGCGCAGCCGCTCCCGCGGGCCGGCGGCCTCCCACTCCGCATCCGCCGCCGGCAGGTCCAGCGCGAAGCGGAGCGCGGGGGCGAGACGCGCGGCGTCCAGCTCCGCCAGCGCCGCCTCCAGCGCCTGCGCCGCGACCCCCGGCGTCTCCGCCCCCGCCAGCCCCAGCAGCGCCTGCATCAGCTTGCGCACCAGGCTCAGCGGCGCGCCGCGGTCGTAGTCCATCGCCCCGCACTCGGTCGCGACCACGCCCGAGGCGTCCAGGAACTCCCGCGCCAGGCGGGACTTGCCCGCGCCCGGATCGGCGAGGATCAGCACCGCCCGCCCGCGCCCCCGCCGCGCGTCCTCCAGGTGCTGGGCGAGCTGGGCGAGCTCCGGCGCCCGCCCCACGAACTCCGTGGCCCGCCGCCCTGCGCGCAGCCGCCAGCGGGAGGGGTTGGGCTCCACCGCCACCAGCGCCGTCACCCGCCGCTCCGCCAGCGCGGGGGCCGCGCCCGCGATCTCCTCGCGCCGGGCGCAGGGCCCGACCGCGTCCGCGGCCCGCGCCGTCAGCCCCACCACGCCCTCCGGCAGGATCGGCGCCAGCTTCCGGGCCCGGCGCAGGGGCGGGCCGGCGACCGTGCCGTCGGCGCCCACGATCGCCTCGCCCGCGTCCACCAGCACCCGCACCGCCGCCTCGCCCGCGCCGCGCACCGCCTCGCGCAGGGCGAGCGCGGCGAAGCAGGCCTGCAGCGCGTGGGTCTCCGAGGGCGCGGCCGCGCCGAAGGCCGCCGTCAGGCCCGCGTCGCCCGCCGCCAGCACCTCGCCGCCATGCGCCTCGACCGCCGCGCGCGCCGCCGCGACGAGCGCCGAGGCCGCGTCCAGCGCAGTCTCCACCGGCAGGTCGTCGTCGTCCTCGTCCCAGGGCGCGAGGATCTCGGCCTCCAGCACCGACAGCCGCCGCCGCCGGGGCGCCGCCGGCGCCTCCGCAGGGCCTTCCGCCGGCAGGACCCCCGCGGCCGGCCAGCGGGCGGGCAAGGTCTCCCGCCAGCCCGGCGGCGCCTCCCGCAGGCCCTCGACCGCCGGCGCCTCCGCCAGCCGCTCGAGCGCCGACGCCTCCGCCAGCCGCTCGAGAAGCGCTGGGGTTTCCCCGGGCGGACTGGGCCCCGCCGTCGCCTCCGCCGTTCGCTCCAGCGCAACGGGCGCGCCCGCAGGCGTTTCCATCGCCGACGCAGGCGTCGGCTCGGGCGCCGCCGCCGGCCCTCCGCCCAGGTCGATCGCCCCGGCGCGGGCCTGGCCGCGCGCCGCCTGCAGGCGGGCGGCGACCGCCTCGTCCTCGGGCGCGAGCGTCGCCAGCGCCTCCAGGTGGGGCAGGGCGCGCAGCGGATCGTCCGCCAGCCGCCCCGCCAGCGCCGTCAGCAGGCGCAGGCGGCGCGTCTCCAGCTCGAAGATCCGGGCGGTGCGCCAGGCCTCGTAGTCGGGGCAGCGGTCCAGCGCCACGTCCTCCAGAAACCCGCCCGCCGCGCGCGCCGCCATCGCCTCCAGCGCCTCCAGCGGCGCGGCGTCCAGGTCGGCCGACTCCAGCTCCGCCGCGTCCACGCGCACCCCCTCGACGTCCAGGCGCACCGTCTCGCGGTCGGCGATCAGGCGGCGGCGGTCGGGGGCGTCGACCAGCGGGCGGATCTTGGCGAGGCTCCAGCGCAGCGCCGCGCGCGGGTCGTCGGGGATGTCGAAGAACACCTCGCACAGCCGCTCCCGCCGCACCGGCCGGGGCGCCAGCGCCAGCCACGCGATCAGCGCCCGGGTCTTGCGCGAGGGCGGCAGCGCCTGCGCCTCGCCGTCGCGCAGGACGGCGAAGGGACCCAGCATGCGGATCTCCAGCGCAGACGTCATCCTTCCCCTCCGCGGTCGCGCCCCGAGGGGCGCCGCCGCGGAAAGGATACACGTTTTTCGGTCCACGACATGAAGCGAGGCGCCGCAATGCGGGACGAACCGCCTCCGCCCGCCGACGGGCCCCCCGCCGCGGTTTCAACCTCCGCCCGCCTGCCGCCCGCCGGCCCCTGACCGGCTTTCTCCGGGCCGACCTCGTCCGACGCCTCCCGCCCCTGCGCCGTCCCGACGCCACGGCGACCGACCCGGAGGCCGCCCCTCCGCGCTTAGCCTCCGCCGAGACCCGCCCCCCTGGCCCGCTCGGCGGCGCCCGCCGTCAGCCCGCGTCCACCCGGATCGCGACGGGCGTGCGGTTGGTCAGCGCGTCGAACACGGCCGAGCGCGCGCGGCTGCGCTCCACGATCCCCGCCAGCGTCTCGGGCGACGCGTCGCCGCGCACCCGGAAGGTCACCCGGATCCCCTCGAAGCCGTTGCGCACCTCGTCCGAGACGCCGAAGCCCCCGCGCAGGTCCATGTCGCCTTCCACCGCGACGGAGATCTCGTCGAGCCGCACCCCCCGCGCCGCGGCGATGTTGGCGATGCCCGCGGTCAGGCAGCCCGCGAGCCCGTGCAGCACCCACTCCATCGGGGTCGGCCCCGCGCCCTCGCCGCACAGGGCCGCGGGATGGTCGCTCTCGGGGCGGAAGGCCTGCGGGTGCATGCGCGCGCCGCCGGCGGCCGCGAAGCCCTCGATGCGCCCCAGCATGTGGGCGCCCCCCATCCAGTCGCCGCCGGCGCGCCAGGTGACCCGGGCGAGCTCCGGCTGCGCCCCGATCCGCGCCGCGACGTCGAGCAGTTCCGGCGTCTTCACCCCGTTCATCGCCTCCGGTTCGCGGCGGGCCGTCGTCTCCACGCTCGGCAGGCTCATCGTCGTCTCCTTCGCCGCGGGGACGCCCCTCGCCCCCGTCTGACGCCCCCGTCCTCGCCCCCTCCCGTTTGAGCGACCGTGGGAGCGACCGCAGGATCGTCCGCCCACCCTGGCCCCCGTCCGCCCCTTCCCCCATCCTCCCCGACGCCCGCCCCACGCCCATGGCGCTGCGCCTGCCTCAGGGCCCCGAGCGCCTGTTCTCCGGAGCCGTCCGTCGCTGATGCCTTCAAGAGCGACTCGGGGGGCGGGGTCAGGGATCGCGAAGCGACCCCGCGCAAGCGGGGCTTGTCCTTGACCCCTCCCCCCGAGTCGCTCAGGCATCTTCAACGACGGACGGATCCGGAGAACAGGCGCGGCCTCTGTTCTCTGGTGAGCTCCCGAAGCGACCTTCCGGGCGCGCAAGCGCCCCCCGCGCAGCGGCCAGCCGACGAGCCCCGCCTCGGAGGCCCTCACTCTCCCCCGGCCCGCGCCGCCCGCATTCCACAGCGAAAGTCGGTAATGTCGCGCCCCCTTCCGGTTGCGGCCCCCCGCCCGAGGGTCTTTATTCGTCCCGAGGCGCCCGCGCGCCCCGCATCCCGGGACAGGCCCATGACCCAGGCGATCGCCGACCCCTCCGCCCCCCCGTCCGCCGCCGCCGCGTCCCCCCGCGGCCGGGTCTCGGCCGTGCGGGGCCTGGTCGTCGACGTGGCGGTCGAGGGTCCCCTGCCGCCGGTGCACGAGGGGCTGACCCTCGAGGCCCCCTCCGGCCCGGTGGTCGGAGAAGTCCACGCCCACCTCTCCCCCGCCTCCCTGCGCGCCATCGCGCTGGGGGCGACCCAGGGCCTCGCCCGCGGGGCGCCGGTGCGCTTCCATGGCGGGCCCCTGACGGTGCCCGTCGGCCAGGCCACGCTCGGGCGCCTGCTGAACGTGCTGGGCGAGACCGGCGACGACGGCCCGCCGCTGCCCATCGACACGCCCCGCGCCTCGATCCACCGCCCCGCCCCGCCGCTGGCGCATGACGCGGGCGCCGGCCAGGTCTTCTCCACCGGCATCAAGGTCCTCGACCTCCTCGCCCCCATCGCCCAGGGCGGCAAGGCCGCGATGTTCGGCGGCGCGGGCGTCGGCAAGACCGTGCTGGTGATGGAGCTGATCCACGCCATGGTCGCCGGCTACGACGGCATCTCGGTCTTCGCGGGCGTGGGCGAGCGCTCCCGCGAGGGCCACGAGATGCTTAGTGAAATGAAGGCCTCGGGCGTCCTCCCCTCCACCGTCCTCCTCTACGGCCAGATGAACGAGCCGCCGGGCGCCCGCTGGCGCGCGCCGCTGGCCGCCCTCACCATCGCCGAGCGCTTCCGCGACCACGACCACCGCAACGTCCTGCTGCTGATGGACAACGTCTTCCGCTTCGTGCAGGCGGGCGCCGAGGTCTCGGGCCTGCTCGGCCGGATGCCGTCGCGCGTCGGCTACCAGCCCACCCTCGACACCGAGGTCGCGGCATTGCAGGAGCGCATCGCGTCGGCCGGCGCCGCGGCCGTCACGGCGATCGAGGCCGTATACGTCCCCGCCGACGACTTCACCGACCCCGCCGTGACCGCCATCGCCGCCCATGTGGACTCGATGGTCGTCCTCTCCCGCCAGCTGGCGGCCGAGGGCATCTACCCCGCTATCGACCCGATCCAGACCACCTCGGTCCTGCTCGACCCGCTCTTCGTGGGCGAGGAGCACGCCCGCACCGCCGCCCGCGTGCGCGAGCTGATCGAGCGCTTCAACGAACTGCGCGACGTCATCGCCCTGCTGGGCGTCGAGGAGCTGGGCGCCGAGGAGCGTCGCCTCGTCGCCCGCGCCCGCCGCCTGCAACGGTTCCTCACGCAACCTTTCTTCGTGGCCGCCGACTACACCGGCATGGAGGGCCGCTCGGTCCCCGTCGCCGACACCATCGCCGGCTGCCGCGCCATCCTCGATGGCCACTGCGACGACTGGCAGGAGAGCAGCCTCTACATGATCGGCGACCTCGCCGAGGCCGAGGCGAAGGAGACCGCCGCCCGCGCCGCCGCCGAACCGCCCGCGCCGGAGGCCGCGTCATGACCTCCTGCGCGGCCCCTCCGCCGGGCAGGGCGCCCGCCGCCCCGTCGCCAGGCCGCGCCCCCTCGGCGGAGGCCGCCTCGTGAAAACCCTGCACCTCACCGTCGCCACGCCGCTCGAGGTCGCCGTCGACGCCCCCGACGTCGCCTCGGTCCGGGCCGAGGACGCCTCGGGCGGCTTCGGCATCCAGCCCGGCCACGCCGACTACCTCACCGCCATGGAAGCCTGCGTCCTGCGCTGGCGCCCCGCCGCCGGCCCCTGGCGCTACGCCGCCCTGCGCGGCGGGGTGCTGAGCGTCGAGGCCGGGTCCCGCGTCCGCGTCGCCTGCCGCGAGGCGATCCTGGGCGACGACCTCGCCACGCTCGAGGCTCAGGTCGCCGCCGCCCGCGCCGACGCCGCCGAGGCCTCCCGCGCCGCCCGCGCCCAGCACGTCCGCCGCCATGCCCAGGCGGTGCGCGAGATCATGCGCCGCATGGGGCAGGGCGGCTACGACGAGCGGGCGCTGGCGCAGGTGTTCGAATGACCGCCCCCGACGCCCCTCCGCCCGGCTCCGGAACCCCGCCCCCCGCCGCCGCGCCCTCCCGCGCCCCCGCGACCACGCCCCCCGGCGCCGCCGTCCCGCGCCCGACCGCGCCCGACCCCTGCGACCCCGTCGCCGACGCCGCCCAGCGCGCCGGCCGGCGCGAGGCGGCGGGCCGCGAGGACCCCGAGCCCTCGCTCGGCCGCCGCTTCGGCCAGATCGGCGTGCTCGGCTGGATGATCGCCGGTCCGGCGGTGGGGGGCGCGGCGCTGGGCGCCTGGCTCGACGGGCTGATGGGTTCGGGCATCACGCTGGCCGCGGCGCTGACCATGCTCGGCGCCGGCCTCGGCCTGTGGTTCGCGCTCAACTGGATGCACCAGCAATGACCCGCCCCGCACGCCGCCTCGCCCCCGCCCGCCGCCCTGCGATCCGGGCCAGCTTCGCAGCTCGCCCGGCCGCCGCCCCGGCGCGCGCGTGTCCCGCCGCTCTGGCGCCCGCAGGGCCCGCCTTCGCTCCTGCGCCCGCTTCCACCGCCACGCCCGCTCCGCACCGGAGGCGCCGATGACCGGCTTCTCCGTCACGCCCTGGGACATCCCCGCCGCCGCCCTCGCGCTGATCGCCTGCTGGTGGGCGGGTGAGGCGCATGTGCGGTCCCTGAAGCGGGTGACGGAGCTGTTCCTCGAAGGCAGCCTCTCCGCCGTCGGCCTGCAGCTCCTGCGCTTCGCCGCCGTCGCCGCGCTGCTGGGCCTATGCGCCTGGGCCGGGCCCCTGCCGCTGGTCGCGGGCTGTCTCGGCCTGATCCTCGGCCGACGCCGCGCGCTCAGAAAGGCCCGCGGGATGGAAAGCCCGTGATGGAAAGCCCGCTCCTCTCGCCCCCGATCTTCCACCTCGGCCCGCTCGCCGTCACCGCCCAGGTCGCGACCACCTGGGGACTGATGGCGGCGCTGGGCGTCCTCAGCTGGCTCGCCACCCGCCGCCTCTCCACCCACGCCCCCTCCCGCCTCCAGGCGGCGCTGGAGTTCCTGGTCGCGACCCTCGACGCCCAGATCCGCGACACGGTCGGCCGCGACCCCGCCCGCTACCGCGCCCTGATCGGGATGCTGCTGGTCTTCATCTTGGCCGCCAACTGGTCCTCGCTGATCCCGGGCGTCGAGCCGCCCACCGCCCACCTCGAGACCACCGCCGCCCTCGCCGCCCTCGTCTTCGTCGCCACGACCTTTCACGGCGTCCGCGCCCAGGGCCCGCTCGGCTACCTCAAGAGCTTCACGGAGCCCGCCTGGATCCTCGCCCCCCTCAACCTGATCGAGCAGCTGACCCGCGCCTTCTCCCTGATGGTCCGCCTCTTCGGCAACGTGATGAGCGGGGTGTTCGTGATCGGCATCCTGCTCTCGCTCGCCGGGCTGCTCGTCCCCATCCCCCTGATGGCGCTCGATCTTCTGACCGGCGCCGTGCAGGCCTACATCTTCGCCACCCTCGCCTGCGTCTTCATCGCCTCGGCCGTGAACGGCGAGGGGGGCCCGAAAGGAGACCGCCCATGACCCCCGAAATCATCTCCATCCTCGGCGCGGCGCTGGCCGTGTCCTTCGGCGCCATCGGCCCCGCGCTGGGCGAGGGCCGCGCGGTCGCCGCCGCCATGGACGCCATCGCCCGCCAGCCCGAGGCGGCCGGCACCATCTCGCGCACCCTCTTCGTGGGCCTCGCGATGATCGAGACCATGGCGATCTACTGCCTGGTCATCGCGCTGCTGCTGCTGTTTGCCAACCCGTTCGTCGGCTGAGCGCCATGGACTTCGACTGGACCAGCTTCGCCTTCCAGGTCGTCAACGTCCTGATCCTGCTGGCGATCCTGCGCCATTTCCTGTTCCGTCCCGTCGCCGCGATCATCGCGAAACGCCAGGCCGAGGCCGCCTCGGTCCTCAAGGACGCCGAAGCCGAGCAGGCCGCCGCGAAAGCCGCCGCCGACGCCGCGAAGGCCGAGGCCGAGACCACCCGCGCCGCCCGCGCCGCCGCCCTCGACGCCGCCCACGCCGACGCCGAGAAGGCCCGCGCCGACCTCCTCGCCCAGGCCCAGGCCGAGGCCGAGCGCATCCGCGAGGCCGCCCGCGCCGAGACCGCCCGCCACGCCGCCGAGACCGAGGCCGCCCGCGCCGCCGAGACCGCGCGCCTGGCGCTGGCCGCCGCCCGCCGCGCCCTCGAAGCCCAGCCCGCCGACCGGGCGCTGGCCGGCTACCCCCAGCGCCTCGCCGATGCCCTGGCCGAGATGCCCCCGACCGAGCGCGACGCGCTGCTGAACGCCGGGAACCTCCGCCTCGCCGCCCCCCGCCCCCTGACCGAGGCGGAACTCGCCGAGACCCGAGGCGCCCTCGCCCCGCACCTCCCGCACCCCGAGACGCTGCCCATCGACATCGACCCCGACCTGCTCGCCGGCCTCGACCTGCGCGCCGACACGGGCGTCCTGCGCAACTCCCTCTCCCACGACCTCACCCGCCTCTCCCGCGCCCTGACCGCGCCCGGCGCCGGGGAGGGCCCCCATGTCTGACGCCGCCCCGAACCCGGACTGGACCGCCCGCCTCGACGCCACCCCCCTGGGCCCCGAGGCGGAAGAACTCGGCCGCATCCTCTCGCTGGCCGACGGCCTCGCGGTCGTCTCCGGCCTCCCCGGCGCCGGCATGGGCGAGATCCTGCTGTTCCCCGGCGAGGTCCGCGCCCTCGTCCTGACGCTGGAGGAAGACGCCCTGCGCGCCGCCTTCCTCGACCCCTCCGACGCGCTGCAGGCCGGCGACCCCGTGCGCCGCTCCGGCGAGATCCTGCGCGTCCCCGTGGGCGAGGCGCTTCTGGGCCGCATCGTCGACCCCCTCGGCCGACCCCTCGACGACCTCGGCCCCGTCCCCGCCACGCAGTCGCTGGAGGCCGAGCGCCCCGCCCCCGCGATCATCGAGCGCGACTTCGTCTCCCGCCCGCTGGAGACCGGCGTCCTCGTCGTCGACGCCCTCTTCGCCGTCGGCCGCGGCCAGCGCGAACTGATCGTCGGGGAGCGCGCCACCGGCAAGACCTCGCTCGCCGTCGACGCCATCCTCAACCAGTCCGACGTGATCTCGGTCTACGTGGCGATCGGGGAGCGCACCTCGGCGGTCGAGCGCGTGATCGACGCCCTGCGCGAGGGCGGCGCCCTCGCGCGCAGCATCGTCGTCGTGGCGCCGGCCACCGCCCCCCCCGCGCTGCGCTGGCTCGCCCCCTTCGCCGCCACCGCCATGGCCGAGCACTTTCGCGACGCCGGCGGCGACGCGCTGATCGTCTACGACGACCTGACCAAGCACGCCGCCGTCCACCGCGAGCTCGCCCTGCTGGCCCGCCAGCCGCCGGGGCGCGAGGCGTTCCCCGGCGACATCTTCTACCTCCACGCCCGCCTGCTGGAGCGCTCGGCCCGCCTGTCGCCGGCGAAGGGCGGCGGTTCCCTGACGGCGCTGCCCATCGCCGAGATCGAGGCCGGCGACCTCGCCGGCTACATCCCCACCAACCTGATCTCGATCGCCGACGGGCAGATCGTGCTGTCGGCGCCCCTCTTCGCCGCCAACCAGCGCCCGGCGGTGGACATCGGCCTCTCGGTCAGCCGGGTGGGCGGCAAGGCGCAGCGCAAGGCCCTGAAGTCGGTCTCCGGCCGGGTCCGCCTCGACTACGCGCAATACCTGGAGCTGCGCATGTTCGCCCGCTTCGGCGGCTTCGCCGACGCCGGCATGAAGGCCCGCATCGCGCGGGGCGAGCGCATCGGCGCCGTCCTCTCCCAGGCCCGCTTCTCCCCCCTCTCGCAGCTGACCCAGACCGCGCTGCTGGCGGCGCTGGCCGAGGGCCTGCTCGACCCCGTCCCCCTCGTCGCCATCCCGGCCCTGAAGCCACGCCTCGCCCGCGCCCTCGCCGCCGCCCCCGACGTGACCGAGGACTGGCTCGACGACCTCGACGACGCCCGCCGCGAAACCCTCCTCGCGCTCGCCCGCGACTGCATCGCCGACCTGCCGGCGGAGCCCGCATGACCCGCGCCGCCGACCTCAAGGCGCGTCTCGCCAACGTCGCCCAGATCGAGACCATCGTCTCCGCCCTGCGCGCCGTAGCCCTCGGCCAGCGCCGCGAGGCCGAGCGGCGGCTGGAGGCAGTCCGCGCCCATGAGGCCGCCGTCGCCGGCGCCATGGCCCGGGCCCTCGCCCTCGCCCCGCCGCCCACGGCGCAGCAGGCCGGGCAGGGCGCCTCGCTGCTGATCGTGATGGGCGCCGGCCAGGGCTTCGCCGGCGCTTACGGCGAGCGTCTCGCCCACGCCGCCCTCGCCCAGTCCCCCACGGAGATCTTCGTCCTCGGCCGCCGCACCGCCGAGGCGCTGGAAGAGGCCGACGCCCCCCTGCGCTTCCGCGCCGAGGCCCCGGCCCACGCCGGCGACGCCCCGGCCCTCGCCTCCCGCCTCGCCGACGCTTTGATCGAGCGGCTGGCCCGCGGCGACGTCTCCCGCGTGACCCTCCTCTTCGCCGAACCCGACGCCGAGGCCCTCACGCTGCGCCCCCTGATCCCCTTCGACTACGCCCGCTTCCCCCCGCACGCGGGCCCCGCGCCGTTGCTGACGCTCCCCCCCGAGACCCTCCTCCAGACCCTCGTCGAGGAATACCTCTTCGCCGAGCTCGCCGAGGCCGCCCTCCTCGCCTTCGCCGCCGAATCCGAGGCCCGCGCCGACGCCATGTCCCGCGCCCAGACCAACGTCCGCCGCATCGCCCAGGACCTCGAGCGCGACGCCGCTCACGCGAGGCAGGCCGCCCTGACCGCGGAAATCGTGGAGCTGTCGCTGCACGCGGAGGGGTGAGGCCCGCCTACAGCTCGAACGTCTCCCCCATCCCCGGCGTCTCCACCCGGCGCCCCTCCGGCCCGTTGCGGCGCAGGCGGCCGGCGAAATGCGCCCGCGCCTCGTCCTCGCCATGCACCAGGAAGGTGCGCGTCCTCGGCCCCGCTGCCCGCGCGTGCCAGTCCTCCAGCTCCGAGGCGCCGGCATGGGCGGAGAAGCCGTTGATCGTGTGGATCGTCGCGCGCACCGGGACGTCTTCGCCGAACAGGCGCAGGGTCCTGGCGCCGTCGATCACCCGCCGCGCCGGAGTGCCGTGCGCGGCGAAGCCCACGAAGATCACCGAGCAGTCCGCGTGGGGCAGGTTGTAGCGCAGGTGGTGGCGCACCCGCCCGCCGGTGCACATGCCCGAGCCCGCCATCAGGATCGCGCCGCCCCGCACCCGGTTGAGCTGCATCGACTCCGCCGCCTCGTGCACGAAATGCAGGTTCGGCGGCGCGAACGGGTCGGCGTGCCTGGCGATCATCCCCCGGATCTCCTCGCGGAAGAAGCCGGGGTGGCGCGCGAAGATCCGCGTGGCCGAGATCGCCATGGGGCTGTCGAGGAAGATCTCCATCTCCCGCGGGATCCGGCCCGAGCCCATGCCGTCGAGCAGGTGGTAGAGCAGCTCCTGCGCCCGCTCCAGCGCGAAGGTCGGGATCACGATGTTGCCGCCCCGCGCGGCCGCCTGGCCCACCGCCTCCTCGAACTCGGCCACCGAGTCCGCGCGCGAGCGGTGGTCGCGGTCGCCATAGGTCGTCTCCATCACCACCACGTCGACGTCCGCGGGCGGGCAGGCCGGCCCGATCAGCGGGCTGTCCGGCCGCCCGATGTCGCCCGAGAACAGGACCGAGCGCCGCTCGCCCCCCTCCTCGATCTCCAGCAGGATCGAGGCCGAGCCCAGGATGTGCCCCGCGTCGAAGAAGGTGACCCGCACGCCGGGAAACAGCACGAAGCCGTGCCCATACTGGGCGGTGCGCCCGAAGCGGTCGATCGCGTCCATCACGTCGAGCGAGTCGTAGAGCGGCGGCCGCGCCTTGCCCTTGCCCCGAGGGTGGCGCGCGCGCCGCGCGGCCTCCTCCTCCTGCAGGTGGGCGCTGTCGAGCATCACCAGCCGCGCCAGGTCCCGCGTCGGCGGGGTCGAGACGATCTCCCCCGCGAAACCCCGCGCCACCAGCAGCGGGATGCGCCCGCAGTGGTCGAGATGCGCGTGGGTCAGCAGCAGCGCGTCGACCCGCGCCGGATCGAAGCCGAAGTCGTCGGCGTTGTCCTCGTCGAGCTCGCGCGAGCCCTGGAACAGCCCGCAGTCGATCAGGATCCGCCGGCCCGCCGCCTCGACCAGGTGGCACGAGCCGGTGACTTCGCCCGCGGCGCCGTGAAAGGAGATGCGCATCGGACCCTCCCAGGTCTGGGCCTCGGGGCGCGCGCCGCCCGGGCCTGTCGCCGCCCGCGCCGGGCGGCCCGTTTCAGTCCAGCAGCGGCTTGCGCCGCGCGGCGTACCAGCCGGCGATATGGTCGCGGATCTCGCCCGCGGTCTCGGCGTAGACGAACAGCTCGAGGTCCTCGGGCGCGATCACGCCCTCGTCCACGAGAAAGTCGAAGTCGACCGCGCGCGACCAGAACGCCCGCCCCACCAGCACCACGGGCAGGGGATCGGCCTTGCGGGTCTGCAGCAGGGTCAGCGTCTCGAACAGCTCGTCGAAGGTGCCGAAGCCGCCGGGGAAGGCCACCAGCGCGCGGGCCCGCTGCATGAAGTGCATCTTGCGAAGCGCGAAGTAGCGGAAGCGCAGCGCCAGCCCGTCGGAGAGATAGGGGTTCGGGAACTGCTCATGCGGCAGGTCGATGTTGAGCCCGACCGAGACGGCGCCCGCCTCGCAGCCGCCCCGGTTCGCGGCCTCCATCAGCCCCGGCCCGCCGCCGGTGACGATGGCGATGCGCTCGCCATGGGGGCGGTAGGGCGCGTCGGCCAGCAGCGCCGAGAACTCCCGCGCCACCCGGTACCATTTCGACGAATCCGCCATCCGCTCCGCCCGCCGCAGCAAGCGGGCGGCCTCCGCGTCCGCGGGCGCCTCGGCCGCGGCGGCGCGGGCCGCCGCCAGCGCCCGCTCGGCCGCCGCCGGCTCGGGGATGCGGGAGCTTCCGAAGACCACGATGGCGTGACCGATGCCATGCGCGCGCAGCGCCGCCTCGGCCTTGTAGTACTCCAGCTCCAGCCGCACCCCGCGCGCGACGTCCGATTGCAGGAACCCCAGGTCCTCGTCCGCCAGCCGATAGGCGGGCGAGGCCATCAGCGCCGCCACCCGCGAGGGCGCCTCCGGGTCGTCGCAGGCCGGCTTGGGGCAGGAGCCGGGGACGCGCGGCGGGATCTCCGCCGCCGCCCCGCCCGCCCGCTGGCCTGCCCCGGTCGCCTCGTCCGTCATCTCGCGCCCTCCCTGCCGCCGCGCATCACCCAGTATATGGCCGGGATGACCAGCAGCGTCAGGGCCGTCGAGCTCGCCAGCCCGAACAGGAGCGAGATCCCCAGACCCTGGAAGATCGGGTCCACCAGGATGAAGGCCGCCCCCGACATGGCGGTGATCGCGGTCAGGAAGATCGGCAGGAAACGCACCGCGCCCGCGGCCAGCAGGGCGTCGTGCAGGGGCATGCCGTGCGCCCGCTCCCGCCGGATGAAGTCCACCAGCAGGATCGAGTTGCGCACGATGATGCCGGCGAGCGAGATGAACCCGATCATCGAGGTCGCCGTGAACGGCGCCCCCAAGGCCCAGTGCCCCAAGGCGATGCCGATCAAGGTCAGCGGGATCGGCGCCATGATCGCCAGCGGCAGGGTGAAGCTGCGGAACTGGCCCACGATCAGCAGGTAGATCCCCAGCAGCGCCGCGCCGAAGGCCGCGCCCATGTCGCGGAAGGTGACGTAGGTCACCTCCCACTCGCCGTCCCACAGCAGGATCGGCTCGCGCTCGTCCTCCGGCTGGCCGTAGAGGCTGATGACGGGCTTCGGCAGATCCCCCCAGTCTTCCGCGTCGATGGCGTCGCGCACGGCGATCATGCCGTAGATCGGCGCCTCGAAGCGCCCGGCCAGCTCCGCCGTCACCATCTCGATCGCATGGCCGTTCTTGCGGAACACGGGCCAGGAGCCGGGGACGACCTCGGCCGTCACCACCTCGCCCAGCTCCACGTTGCCCTCGCCGACCCCGGCGGGGCCGCGGGCGGGGACGGGCACGGCCAGCAGCGCCTCGGTCACCTGCCGCTGGCTCTCGTCCAGCCGCACGGTGATGGGGATCGGCCGCACGCCGCCCCCGCGCTGCGAGTAGCCCACCGTCGTGCCCCGGAACAGCAGCGCCAGCGTGTCATGCACCGCCGACTGCTCGACGCCGTGGTAGTCTAGGTTCGCCTGGTCGATCTCGAGCCTGAGGCGGCTCGGCGGCGTGCCGAAGCTGTCGTCCACGTCCACGATGAAGTCGATGCCGCGGAAGATCCCCTCCAGCTTCGCCGCCACCGCGCGGCGCGTCTCCGCGTCCGGCCCGTAGACCTCCGCCAGCAGCGTCGCCAGCACCGGCGGGCCGGGAGGCGCCTCGACCACCCGCACCGCGGTCCCCTCGGGCAGGGCGACGTCTCCCAACCGCTCGCGCAGGTCCAGCGCGATCTCGTGGCTCTGCCGCTCCCGCGCCTCCACGGGGAGGAGGTTCAGCTGCAGGTCCCCCATCTCCGGGTTGGACCGGACGTAGTAGTGCCGCACCAGCCCGTTGAAGTTGAACGGTGCCGCCGTGCCGCCATAGGCCTGGATCGAGGCGACCTCCGGCAGCTCCCCGGCGGTGCGGGCCAGCGCGAACAGCGCCCGCTCGGTATCCTCCAGCGTCGATCCTTCGGGCAGGTCGACGACCACCTGCAGCTCCGACTTGTCGTCGAAGGGCAGCAGCTTCACCGTCACGTCCTGCGTCGCGAACAGCGAGGCCGAGGCCACCGTCGCCGCGAAGACGATCAACAGGAACCCCAGCGCCCGCCCGCGCGAGGCGAGGATCGGCGAGGCCACGGCCCGGTAGATCCGCGCCATCCGCCCCGGCTTCTCGGGGTCATGGCCGCCCCGCTGAGGCGCCACCCGCTGCAGCCGCAGCATGATCCACGGCGCGAAGATCACCGCCACGAAGAAGCTCAGGATCATCGCGGCCGAGGCGTTGACCGGGATCGGGCTCATGTACGGCCCCATCATGCCTGAGACGAACAGCATCGGCAGCAGCGCCGTCACGATGGTCAGCGTGGCGATGATGGTGGGGTTGCCCACCTCGGCCACGCCGCGCAGCGCGACCCGGGTGCGGTCGCCTTCGGGGTCCAGGCGCCAGTGGCGGGCGATGTTCTCGACCACCACGATGGCGTCGTCCACCAGGATGCCGATCGAGAAGATCAGCGCGAACAGCGACACCCGGTTGATCGTGTAGCCCATCAGGTAGCTGGCCGCGAAGGTCAGCAGGATGGTCGCCGGGATGATCACCAGCGTCACCACCCCCTCGCGCCAGCCGATGAACACCACGATCATCGCGAAGATCGAGAGGCTCGCGCCGGTCAGATGGCTGAACAGCTCGTCCGACTTGTGCTTCGCCGTCTCCCCGTAGTTCCGGGTGATCTCCACATCCAGCGCGTCGGGAACCAGCTCCCCCCGCGCCACCTCCAACCTTGCGAGAATCCCCGCGGCCACGTCGACCGCATTCGCCCCCTCGCGCTTCGCCAGCGCGACGGAGACGGCGGGCCGGGGCAGGGCGTCCGGCCCCATCGTCCACGCCCGCTTGTCCGCATCCGCGGGCGCCGAGATCACCCGCGCCACGTCCTTCACGTAGACCGGCCGCCCGTCGCGCGTGGTCACCACCAGCAGCCCCACGTCCGGCACGCCCACCAGAGACTTGCCGGCGAGGATGTCCAGGCTCTCGCCCTCCTGCCGCACCTTGCCCAGCAGGGCCGAGCGGTTGGCGCTCGCGACCTTCCCCACCAGCTGCTCCAGCGTCACGCCGTAAAGCGCCAGCGCCGCCGGGTCCGGCTCGATCCGGATCTCGGAGCGGCTGTCCCCGACGAGGTAGGTCCGCCCCACCTCCGGCGTCTTCGCGAGCTCCGCCAGCAGCTGGCTCGCGACCTCGCCCAGCGAGGCGCGATCCCACCGCGCCGCCGCCTCCGCGGGCAGGTCCGCCCGGGGCGAGAGCGTCAGCACCAGGATCGCCACGTCGTTGATGCCCCGGCCGACGATCAGCGGCTCGGGGATGCCCACGGGCAGCTTGTCGTAGTTGGCGCGGATCTCGGTATGCACCCGCAGCACCGCGTCGTCCTCGGGCACGCCCACGTCGAAGCGCGCCGTCGCCATCACCCGGTCGTCGAGCGTCTGGGAATAGACGTGCTCCACCCCCGGCAGGCGCTGCAGCAGCAGCTCCAGGGGTTTCGCGACCAATTCCACCGCATCGTCCGCGGCCAGCCCGTTCGCCTCGACGAAGACGTCGACCATGGGCACCGAGATCTGCGGCTCCTCCTCCCGCGGCAGCAGCATCAGCGCCACCGACCCCAGCGCCAGCGCCGCGATCAGCAGCAGCGGCGCGAGGGGGGAGTTGATGAAGGCGCGGGAGATGCCGCCCGCGATGCCCAGTCCCGGTTCCTGGCCGGGTTCGCGATCCTCCGAGGCGCTCATTTCGCCCCCTCCCACGCGACCAGCCGGTCGCCGGGCTTCAGGCCGGCCAGCACCTCGACGCCGCCGTCGACGGCGCCGCCGGGCTGCACCACGACCTCGACCGCGCCCGAGCCGGTCTCGAGCCGCGCGAAGGCCACCCCGTGGCGAAGCCGCAGGTAGTCGGTCGGGACCACGATCGCCTCGCGCACCCCGGTCGCGACCTCCAGCCGGACGCGCTCGCCCACGAAGAAGTCGCCGAGGTCGGGGGCCGAGATGTCGACGACCACCTGGCCCGCCTCCAGCTCCGGATAGACCTTTGCAATCACCCCCTCGCCCGCCTCCCCGCCCGACAGCGGCCCGCGGGCGGCGATGCGCACCGTGTCGCCCTCGCCCAGGAAGCGCGCGTGGCGCTCCGGCAGGCGGGCGCGCAGGACGAAGCGCTCGGCGGCGATCTCGGCGATGGTCTCGCCGGGGTTGACGGTCATGCCCTGCACCACGGGGACCGACAGCACCCGGCCGCCCTCGGGCGCCAGCACCGCGCCCTCGTCGCGCCGCTGCACCAGCGCCGCGCGCTCCGCCTCGCGGGCGGCGCGGGTCTCCTCCACCACGTTCATCGCGGTCTGGGCCTGGTCGAGCGTCGCGGCCGGCACGGCGCCGCGGTCGCGCAGCTCGCGCGCCCGGTCGAGGTCGATCCTCGCCTGCGCCTGCTGCGCCTCCAGCGCCCGGATGCCGGCGTCCAGCGCCGCGATCTGCAGGGCCAGCTTGTCGTCCTGCACCCGCGCGATCACCTGGCCCGCGGTCACCGCGTCGCCCTCGGTCACCGTCAGCTCCACCAGCTCTCCGGTCAGGCGGGCGCGGGCGACGGCGCGCTTCACGCTCTCCACCTGGCCGAAGACCGGGCGGCGGTCCGAGATCTCGCGCGCGCTCACCTCCAGCCCCTGCGCCGCGGCGGGCAGGGCGCCCGCGGCCAGCGCCGCCGCGGCCCAGATCGCGGGCGCGAGCCGCAGCCCCGTCGTCCTCAAGCGAATCCGCATGATCCTTCTCCCCTCCGTCCCGGACCGGCGCATCCTGCGCCGCCCGGGCGCGCCCGGCCTTGACATCGCTCAAGCGCCCGGCGTTATATTCGAGTTAGGGAATATAAACTTCGCCCCCGCCGCCGCAAGACGGTCGGGCCGCGCGCGCAAGTGCAGCTCTGCGCGCGCAAAAAGCCCCGCCGGAGGGGTCTCCGGCGGGGCGAGGCTCGGCGATCAAGACGGGGAGGAGATGCCGGACCGCCGGCCGGCGGCTCAGCCGAGATAGTCGGCCAGAACCGCGCGGACTCCGCGCGCATGCAGCGCGCGCAACCAGGTCGCGAAGGTCTCGCGGAAGCCGGGATGGTCGGCCACCGCCCCGTAGACGTCGCGCAGCTCCAGCCAGGCGAGCGGATCCTCCTTCGCCCGCGCCGCCTGCGCGCGCAGCCGGTCCCAGTCGGGATCGTTCGGCGCGATCTCCGCCCCCGCCTCGTCGACGCCCAGGCAATAGCGGGCCCACAGCGCGCTCTCCAGCGCCAGCCCCGGCACGGGGCGGCCGGCGGCGAGATTGTCCTCGATCGAGGGCACGATGAACTTCGGCTGCCGGTTGGAGCCGTCGAGGCAGAGCCGCCGGATCGTGTCCTCGATCCGCGGGTTGCCGAAGCGCTCCTTCAGGCTGGCAAGATACTGGTCCTGCGTGGCGCCGGGCACCGCCTCGACCACGCCGAACACCTCCGTACGCTCCACTTTCTCGAAGAAGGTCGCGACCTGCGCGTCGGCCATCGCGTCATGGGCGAACTCCAGCCCCAGCAGGCCGGAGGGATAGGCGATCATCGCGTGCCCGCCGTTGAGCATGCGGATCTTCATGTGCTCGTAGGGCGTCACGTCGTCCACGAACTGCACCCCGACCTCCTCGAGCGCGGGGCGCCCGGCGGGGAAGCGATCCTCCAGCACCCACTGGCGGAACGGCTCGCAGAAGACGGGGCGCGCGTCGTCCAGCCCGTAGGTCGCGCCCAGGTGCGCGCGCCGCGCCTCGGTCGTGGCCGGGGTGATGCGGTCCACCATCCCGTTGGGGAACGCCACCTCCCCCTCGATCCAGGCGGCGAGGTCCGGGTCCTGGCCCCGCGCCACGCCCAGCACCGCGGCGCGCGTGACGGCGCCGTTGTGGGGGAGGTTGTCGCAGCACATCACGGTGAAGGGCCGCTCCCCCGCCGCGCGGCGCGCCCGCAGCCCCGCCACGATGGCCCCGAACACCGTCGTCGGCCGCTCCGGCGAGGCGACGTCGGCGCGGATCGCGGGATGCTCGGGGTTGAACCCGCCCGTCCGGGCGGAGACGAAATACCCCCCCTCGGTCACCGTCAGCGACACGATCCGCACCGCCGGGTCCGCCATCGCCGCGATCATCGGCCCGTGGCCCTCGGCCACCGGCAGGAAGCCCGCCATCGCGCCGACCACGCGCACATCGTCGCCGCCCTCGCCCATCTCGGTGACCGAGTAGAGGTGATCCTGCCCCGCCAGCCCCTCGCGCATCGCCTCGTCGGCGGGCATCACGCCCGCGCCCAGGATCCCCCAGGCCGGGTCGCCGCCCGCGCGCAGCAGGTCGTCGGCATAGACCGCCTGGTGGGCGCGATGGAAATTCCCCATCCCCACGTGCAGGATCCCCGGCCGCAGGGCCGAGCGGTCGTAGCCCGGGGCCGAGACCCCGGCGGGCAGGGAGCCCAGGGAAGCGTTCGATAGGCGCGTCGACACGGGGGCGACCTCCTGCTTGGTCGATCACGAAAGGAAGGCGGCGGCGCCCGTCGGTCCCGGGGCGCCCGGCCGCCCTCAGCTCATCCAGTTGCCGCCGTCGACGTTGTAGGTCTGCGCGACGACGTAGTCGGCCTCGGCCGAGGCCAGGAACACGGCCATGCCGGTCAGGTCCGCGGCCGTGCCCATGCGCCCGAAGGGGACGGCCAGGCCGACCTCCCGCTTCTTCTGGCCGGGGGCCTTGCCCTCGTATTTCGCGAAGAAGGCGTCGACCCCGTCCCAGTGCTCGCCGTCCACCACGCCGGGCGCGATGGCGTTCACGTTGATGCCGTGGCGGATCAGGTCGAGCCCCGCCGACTGCGTCAGCGAGATCACCGCGGCCTTCGAGGCGCAGTAGACCCCCACCAGCGCCTCCCCCCGACGCCCCGCCTGGGAGGCCATGTTGACGATCTTGCCCCCCGTCCCCTGCGCGATCATCCGCCGGGCAGCGGCCTGCAGGCAGAACAGCACGCCGGCCACGTTGACCGCGAAGACGCGCTCGTAGTCCGCCCGCTCGATCTCCACGATCGGCGCGGCGGTGAAGAGGGCCGCGTTGTTGACCAGAATGTCGATCCCGCCGAGGGCCGAGACCGCCTCGTCCATCGCCGCCTCGATGCTCTCCTGCCGGGTCACGTCCAGGTGCACGGCATGGGCGCCGATCCGCGCGGCCTCGTCCCGCGCGCGGGGCAGGTCGATGTCGGCCAGCACCACCTGCGCGCCCTCGGCGAGATACGCCTCGGCGAAGGCGAGGCCGATGCCGCGGGCCGCGCCCGTGATCACCGCCCGCCGGCCGGTCAGCCGGCCCAGCCCCTTGCGCTCCGCCCCGCTCATGCGATGCGCAGGCCGTCGCGGTCGAAGCGGTGCATCCGCTCCTCGTCCGGGGTCAGGAAGATCGCGTCGCCGTGGTGCAGGCTCACCTCGCCGCCCGCGCGCACCGTCAGCGGCTCCGAGCGGCCCTCCATGTGCACGTGGAAGAACGTGTCCGAGCCCAGATGCTCCGACACACCCACCACGCCCTTCCAGGTCCCCTCTGTCGCCGAGGGCGCGATGTGCTCGGGCCGGATGCCGATGGCATGGGCGCCGCGGCGCTCCGCCTCCGGGCCCTCGAGGATGTTCATCTTCGGGCTGCCGATGAAGCCCGCCACGAAGCGGTTGCGCGGCGTGTGGTAGAGCTCCAGGGGCGAGCCCACCTGCTCGATCTTGCCGGCCTGAAGCACCACGATCTTGTCGGCCATGGTCATCGCCTCGACCTGGTCGTGGGTCACGTAGATCATCGTGGTGCCCAGCCGCTCGTGCAGCTCCGAGATCTCCAGCCGCATCCCCACCCGCAGCGCCGCGTCGAGGTTCGAGAGCGGCTCGTCGAAGAGGAAGGCCGCCGGCTCGCGCACGATGGCCCGCCCGATGGCGACGCGCTGGCGCTGGCCGCCCGACAGCTGCCCGGGCCGCCGGTCGAGGTAGTCGGTCAGGTTCAGCACCTTGGCCGCGTTCTCGATCCGCCGCTCCTGCTCGGCCTTGTCCATGCCCGCCATCTTCAGCGGGAAGGCGATGTTCTTGCGCACGGTCATGTGGGGGTAGAGCGCGTAGCTCTGGAACACCATCGCCAGGCGCCGCTTGGCGGGCGGGAAGGCGGTCGCGTCCTCGCCGTCGATCTCGATCACCCCGCCCGAGACGTCCTCCAGCCCCGCGATCAGCCGCAGCAGCGTGGACTTCCCGCAGCCGGAGGGGCCCACGAAGACCACGAACTCCCCATCCTCGATCTCAAGGTTCAGAGGGGGGATGACGTGGACGTTCTCGAAACTTTTCTTCACGTCCTTCAGAACGATGCGTCCCATGGGGGTTCCCTCACATCCCTTGTTACTTGACCGCGCCGAAGGTCAGCCCGCGCACCAGCTGCTTCTGGGAGAACCAGCCCAGGATCAGGATCGGCGCGATGGCCATGGTCGAGGCGGCCGAGAGCTTGGCGTAGAACAGCCCCTCGGGGCTGGAGTAGGAGGCGATGAAGGCCGTCAGCGGCGCGGCCTTGGCCGCCGTCAGGTTCAGCGTCCAGAACGCCTCGTTCCACGCCAGGATCACGTTGAGCAGGAAGGTCGAGGCGATGCCCGGCAGCGCCATCGGCGTCAGCACGTGGATGATCTCGTCCTTCAGCGTGGCGCCGTCCATCCGCGCGGCCTCGAGGATGTCGCCCGGGATCTCGCGGAAATAGGTGAACAGCATCCAGATGATGATCGGCAGGTTGATCAGCGTCAGCACGACGACCAGCCCCAGGCGGGTGTCCAGCAGCCCCACGTCGCGGAAGATCAGGTAGATCGGCACCAGCACGCCCACGGGGGGCAGCATCTTGGTGCTGAGCATCCACATCAGCACGTCCTTCGTCCGCTTCGCGGGCACGAAGGCCATCGACCAGGCCGCGGGGATCGCGATCAGCAGCCCCAGCACGGTCGAGCCCAGCGACAGGATCACCGAGTTCATGAAGTGCAGGAAGTAGTCCGACCGCTCCTGCACGGTCGCGTAGTTCTCCAGCGTCCAGTCGAAGGCCAGGAACGAGGGCGGCGAGGCGATCGCCTCCGCCTCCGTCTTGAAGCTGGTCAGGATGGTCCACAGGATCGGGAAGAAGATCAGGATCGCGATCGCCCATCCGAAGACGGTCGAGACGACCTTGCGGTTGGTGGTGACGGCGCGGGCCATGATCAGAGGTCCAGGTTCTTGCCGATCATCCGCATCAGGAAGAATGCGACGATGTTGGCGAGGAGGATGGCGAAGACGCCCCCGGCCGAGCCGAGCCCGACGTCGAACTGCAGCAGCGACTGCGCGTAGATCAGGTAGGTGAGGTTGGTCGACGCGTTGCCCGGACCGCCGTTGGTGGTCACCAGGATCTCGGCGAAGACCGACAGCAGGAAGATCGTCTGGATCAGGATCACCACCGTGATCGCGCGCGCGAGATGCGGCAGGGCGATGTGGCGGAAGCGCGAGAACGCGCCGGCCCCGTCCATTTCCGCCGCCTCAAGCTGCTCGCTGTCCAGGCTCTGCAGGGCGGTCAGCAGGATCAGGGTCGCGAAGGGCAGCCACTGCCAGCTCACGATCAGGATGATCGAGGCGAGCGGCGCCTGGGCGAGGAAGTCGAACGGCTCCAGCCCCAGCCCCTTGGCGAGCTGTCCGAACAGCCCGTTCACCGGGTGGAAGAACATGTTCTTCCACACCAGCGCCGAGACGGTGGGCATCACGAAGAACGGCGCGATCACCAGGATGCGCACGATCCCGCGCCCCCAGATCGGCTGATCCAGCAGCAGCGCCAGAGCCACGCCGCCCACGATGGTGATGACCAGCACGCCCCCGACCAGCAGCAGCGTGTTGATCACCGCCGGCCAGAAGGCGGGGTCGGTGAAGAAATACGCGTAGTTCTCGAACCCCACGAACGGGTTCGCGCCGGGCATCAGCAGGTTGTAGCGCAGGAACGAGAAGTAGAGCGTCAGCCCCAGCGGGATCAGCATCCAGCCCAGGAGCAGGATCACCGCGGGCGAGATCATCATCCGCGCCGCCGCGCGGGAATGCTGGGTCGCCATGGCCCGGTTTCTCCGGTTGGGCGCCGGCGTCGCGCGCGGCTCTCGCCGGGGGACGCTGGGGCGCGGTCAGGTCGCCGTCCGAGGGATCTCTCCCTCCGTCCGGCCGGGCGCGGCGCGCGCGCCGGGCGGGACGAGGGGGGAGGGGGCGGTCGGGGCCGGCCGGCCGGGGATCGGCCGGCCCCTCCCGGGGGGCGTGCGGGACCGGCGCCGAGGAAGCGGACGCCGGTCCCCAAAGCGGGGGGACCGATGTGGGGTCAGTACCCGGCCCGCTTCATCTCGCGCTCGGTCAGGGTCTGGGCGTTCGCCAGCGCCTGCTCCGCCGAGATCTGGCCCGCGAGCGCCGCCGACAGCTGCTGGCCCACCGCCGTGCCGATGCCCTGGAACTCGGGGATCGCCACGAACTGCACGCCGACGTAGGGAACCTCGTCCACCGTGGGCTGCTGCGGGTCGGCCGCGTTGATCGACTCCAGCGTCATCTGCGCGAAGGGCGCCGCCTCGAGGTACTTGGGGTTCTCGTAGAGCGAGGTGCGCGTGCCCGGAGGAACGTTCGCCCAGCCTTCCTTCTCGGCCACCAGCGCGGTGTACTCCTTCGAGGTCGCCCACTCGATGAAGGCCTTGGCGGCCTCCTCCTTCTCGGTCCCCGCGGGGACGGCGAGGTTCCAGGCCCACAGCCAGTTGCCGCGCTTGCCCAGGCCGTTGTCCGGCGCCAGCGCGAAGCCGACCTTGTCCGCGACCTCCGAGTCCTTGGGGTTGGTCACGAAGGAGGCCGCCACCGTGGCGTCGATCCACATCGCGCACTTGCCGGTCTGGAACAGGGCCAGGTTCTCGTTGAACCCGTTCGAGCTCGCGCCCGGAGGCCCGTAGTTGGTCATCAGGTCGAGGTAAAAGGTCAGCGTCTCCTTCCACTCGGGGCTGTCGAACTGGGGCTTCCAGTCCATGTCGAACCACTTCGCGCCGAAGCTGTTGGACATGGCGGTCAGGAAGGCCATGTTCTCGCCCCAGCCGGCCTTGCCGCGCAGGCAGATGCCGTAGACCTCGTTGGCCTTGTCGGTGGTGGCGGCGGCGATCTCCTTCACCTGGTCCCAGGTGGGGGCCTCGGGCATCTCCATCCCCGCGGCCTCGACCAGGTCCTTGCGGTACATGACCATCGAGGACTCGCCGTAGAACGGCGCGGCGTAGAGCTTGCCGTCCACCGTCAGGCCGCCCCGGATCGCGGGCAGCAGGTCGTCCACGTCGTAGGAGGCCGGCAGGTCGTCCAGCGGCACCAGCCACCCCTGCTTGCCCCAGATCGGAACCTCGTAGGTGCCGATGGTCATCACGTCGTACTGGCCGCCCTTGGTGGCCACGTCCGTGGTCACCCGCTGACGCAGGACGTTCTCCTCCAGCGTCACCCACTCGACCTTGATGTCGGGGTGCTTGGACGTGAAGTCGTCCGTCAGTCCCTGCATCCGGATCATGTCGCCGTTGTTCACGGTGGCCACGGTGATCGTCGTCTCGGCAGACGCCGCGGTGGCGAGCGCCACGGCCGCGCAGGCGCCCCAGAGGGCGCTGGTCCGCAAGCTCATGAGTTCCTCCCTGGATGAGAACTTGCTTAGGTTGCGAGCAATTGCTCATGTCGGCCCATGCGCTGTCAAGG
Source organism: Albimonas marina (assembly GCF_029223255.1). GTDB lineage: Bacteria > Pseudomonadota > Alphaproteobacteria > Rhodobacterales > Rhodobacteraceae > Albimonas. The sequence continues at coordinate 96,855 of NZ_JARHUC010000010.1, read as the reverse complement.
CCTTGGGCCTTTTGCAGTGCAGCATGTTTTCGGAGGTCAGACGCCCCGGATCAGGCCAGCATCGCCTCGGCCGTCAGCTCGTCGGTGATCAAGCCGTTGACCAGCCCGCCTTTCAGCGCCGCCTTGATGGCGGGGCGCTTCTTCGCGCCCGCAGCGATTGCGACGATCAACTTTTCCTCGACCCGCTCCAGCCGCACGCCCGCGATGCGGGCGTTGGCCCCGGTCTCCAGGTAGGTTCCCGAATCATCGTAGGACCAGCCGGTGATCTCGCCGACCGCGCCCAGGCGGCGCAGCTCCTCGATCTCCTCGAGGGTCAGGAACCCGTCCTTCAGAAGCGGCGGCTCGCCCCCCATCTCGCCCACGCCCACGAAGGCCACGTCGGCGTTCTCGGCCAGCGCCCGCGCCCGCACCACAGGGGGCAGCGAGATGAACAGGTCCCGCTCCTCGGGCGTCGCGGCGACGAGGGGCAGGGGCATGGGATAGTGGCGCGCGCGCACCTTGTCGGCGAGCCGCATGATCACGTCGAAGGCGCTCGCCGTGCCGTCGGGCGCCATGTTGCCGTTCAGCGAGGCGATGCGGTGCTGGGGGCAGTCGATGGCGCGCATCTCCTCGACCATCGCGCGCAGGGTGCGCCCGGTGCCCAGCGCCACCACCAGCGGATCGGGGGCCGAGAAGATGCGCTCCAGCTCCTCGGCCGCCACCGGCGCGATGGCCTTCACCGGGTCCGCGCCCCGCCCGAGGCTGGGCGCGACCCGCGCCCGCTTCAGCCCGAAGCGCTTCGCCAGCGCGCGCTCCAGCTCCATGCACCGGCTGACCCGATGCTCCAGCCGCACGTGGATCAGCCCCTCGGCCACGGCCTTGGCCACCAGACGCTGCGCCCGCTGGCGGGAGATGCCCATCTCCGCCGCGATCTGGTCCTGCGTGGCGCCGCCGACGTAGTAGAGCCAGGCCGCCCGCGCCGCCTGGTCCAGCGGCGTCGCCGCGTCTTCCTCCCGCCGCGGCCCGCTCACGACGCGCCCTCCGTGCAGGAGGCGGCGCGCGCCAGCTCCGGCCGCGTCTCGAAGAAGCGGGCGAAGTCGTCGAACTCGCGATGCGGGCGCAGGTCTCCGGGGTCGGGCAGGGCGATGTCGCGGAAATGCGCGCCCCCGGTGAAACGCCACGCCTCCATCCCCGCCGCCAGCGCCGCGCGCACGCCGTTCTCGCTGTCCTCGATCACCAGGCAGCGCTCCGGCGCGACGCCCGCCTTCCGCGCGGCCAGCAGGAACAGGTCCGGCGCAGGCTTGCCCCGCGCCACCTCCGAGGCGGTCGAGATCCGCCCGGCGAACCGCTCCGCCAGCCCCGCGATCTCCAGGCTGCGCGCCACCCGCGCCGGGCTCGACGAGGTCGCCAGGCGATACGGCGTCGCCAGCCGGTCCAGCGCCGCGGTCACGCCGGGCATCACCGTCAGCTCCGTCTCGAAGGCGGCCAGCAGGCGGCGGCGGTAGTCGGCCTCGAAGCTCTCGGGCAGGTCGACGCCGAAATCCTCGCGGATCACCTTCAGCACCACCGGGTAGCTGCGCCCCAGGAAATGCCGGGCGACGTAGGCGAGGTCGATGTCGATGCCGCGGGTCTTCATCTCGGCCACCAGCATCCGCGCGCTGATCGCCTCCGAGTCGATCAGCACCCCGTCGCAATCGAAGATCACCAGCTCGATCCGCCGCATCCGTCCCTCATCCCCCTGGTCTCGTCGCGCAGCGTGCCACGCGGGGCCGGTCCTGCGCGCCGGTCCCCGAAGCCGCACCCGCGCCCCGGTCTTGTTTGCCGTCGCCCAGGCCCTCGCCTCAGCCGCAGCAGCCGTCGCCCAGCCCCAGCCGCTGCAGCTGCACCGGCGGGCAGGGGACCGAGCCGTAGGAGCAGAACACGCAGCAATCCCCCGCCTTGGGCCGCAGCACGGCCCCGCAGCCCGCGCAGTCGTAGAAGAACCAGCAGGCGTCGGTCGGCATCTCCTCGACCTTCGCGTGTCCGCAGTCCGGGCAGACGATCCGCGAGCGGCGCTCGATCTCGACCTCGGTCATTCGCGGCTCCCTCCCGCTTCGGCGGCGTTCGCCTCCCGCCGGGCCATCGTGCGGCGCACCAGCAGCTCCGGCTCCGGCGCGAACCGGGCCTGGAGCGGCAGCATCGCCGCCCCCAGCACCCGCGCCTCGCCCCCCAGCACGCCCGCGCGGATCGAGACCGGGCTCAGCCCCGTGCGGTCGAAGCGCATCATCGCCTCCCGGGTCTCGTCCAGCAACCGCCGCCGCCAGAGGGGGGGCAGCACGCCGTCGAGCACCACCGCCTCGAAGTCGATCACCGCCAGCGCCGAGACGACGGCCCGCGCCAGCGCCGGCGCGGCCTCCGCCGCCCAGGCCTCGAACACCGCGTCCGCCGCCGCGCCGGCGTTTCCCGCCATGGCCGCCGTCACCTCGATCCCCGCCGCGCGCAGCGCCCGCGCGAGCCCCACGCCCGAGGCCGCGTGGATCAGCTGCCGCCGCCCCCGCCCCGCCAGCGGCATCGAGCCCAGCGCGCCGGCGTTGCGCTGGGCGCCGGGGAACAGCCGCCCGTTCAGCACCACGCCGCCGCCCACGAAGGCGCCGATGTGGATGTAGAGGGCGCTCGCCACGTCCAGCGCCTCGCCCATCAACAGCTCCGCCACGCAGGCGGCGGCGGCGTCGTTGCAGGCCAGCACCGGCTCGCCCGTGGCGACCTCGAGCTCGAGCTGCGGGTCCACCTCCCGCCAGCGGGCGAGCGCGGCGGGCGGCGCGCCCAGCTCGTCCGCCCAGGCGTCCATCTCGCCGGGCAGGGCCAGCCCCACCCCCGCCAGCCGCTTGCGATGCTCCGGCGGCATCGCCTCCAGCAGCGCCCGCGCCTGGCCGGTCGCCGCCGCGATCACCGGGCCGGGCAGGGGCGCCTCCAGCCGCTGGGCGCGGGCGTCCACCACCTCGCCCCGCAGGTCGATCAGCAGCGCCTCGACCGAGCGTCGCCCGATCTTCACCCCCAGCGAGAACGCCCCCGTGCCCGCCACCGTCACCGGCGTCGCCGGCTGGCCGCGCCCCCGCGCGCCCGCGCCCGGCGCCGCGCCCTTCTCGAGCAGGCCCTGCTCCAGCAGCCGGTCCACGATCGACTTGGCGGCCTGCGCGCTCAGCCCCGTGGCGCGCGCGACCTCGGCCTTCGAGGCGGCGCCCGCGCGCAGCACCGCGTCGATCACCCGCCGCTCGTTGTAGGCCCTCAGCCCCGCCGCATCGCCGCCGCGCATCGCCCGCCGATCCTTCCGTTCTCCGCGTCGCGGAAATCCTGCCGGTCGGGCGGGATTAAATCAACCGATATGATTTAATCGTTGACGAATCGAGCCCCCCTGTGGCGCTCTCCGCCTGCCGGGAGGTCCGCCGGCGCGCCTGCGCCGCGGCGCCGCCGGTCCGGCCGCGCGGAGCCAAGGCTTGCGCGCGCCCCGGCCCGCGGCGAGGCTTCTTCGGCGCGCTGACAAGGGAGGCTGCGAGCGATGTTTCTCGTCTGCGGGGAGGCCCTGTGGGACCTGTTCGCGGTCGAAGGGGAGGGGCTCTCCTTCGATGCGCGCGTCGGCGGCTCGCCGCTCAACGTGGCCGTGGGGCTGGCCCGGCTGGAGCAGCGGGCGGGCCTGTTCACCGGCCTCTCGACCGACCGCCTGGGCGAGCGGCTGCTGGGCGCCCTGACGGCCGAGGGGGTGGCGACCGAATTTCTCGTGCGCACGCAACGGCTCAGCACGCTCAGCCTGGTGGACGTCGGCGCCGACGGCTCCCCCCGCTATGCCTTCTACGGGGAGGGGGCGGCCGACCGCTCGATCACCGCGGCCGATCTGCCGAGCCTGGGCGCCGAGGTCTGGGGCCTGCATGCGGGCAGCTATTCGCTGGCGGTCGAGCCGGTGGGCGCGGCGCTGCTCGCGTTCTTCGGTCGCGAAAAAGGCCGGCGGCTGCTGACCCTGGACCCCAACGTGCGCCTCTCGATCCAGCCCGACGTGGACCTGTGGCGCGAGCGGATCGGCCGCTTCCTGCCCTGCACCGACGTGGTGAAGGTCTCGGACGAGGATCTGGGGATGCTCCACCCCGGCCGCCGCCCCGACGAGGTGGCGCAGGAGTGGCTGGCCGCCGGCCCGGCGCTGGTGGTGGTCACCCGCGGCGCGCAGGGCGCGGTCGCCTGGGGGGCCGCGGGCCGGGTCGAGATCCCGGGCCGCCCGGTGCAGGTGGTCGACACCGTGGGCGCCGGCGATACCTTCCAGGCCGCCCTGATCGCGGGCCTGGCCGAGCGCGGCGCCGCCACCCGAGAGGCCGTCGAAGCCCTTGACGCCACGCAGGTTTCCGGCCTGCTCGACTTCGCCGTGCAGGCCGCCGCGATCACCTGCGGACGCCGCGGCTCGGACCTGCCGCGCCGGGCCGAGCTGCCCGCCCCCGCCCCTTCGGAGGATCGCTGATGGTCGCCCGCGTCGTTCCCGTCGATCCCTTCGACCTGGTGGTCTTCGGCGCCACCGGGGACCTCGCGCGGCGCAAGCTGATCCCGGCGCTCTACCACCGCCTGCACGACGGGCAGATGCCCGACGGCGCGCGGGTGGTCGGCGCCGCGCGCTCGGACCTCGACCGCGACGCCTTCCGCAACATGGCCGAGGCCGCGTTGAAGGAGTTCGTGGGCCCCGCGGATCTCGACCCCGAGACCGTGGGGCGGTTCCTCAACTGCGTGGACTACGCCCAGGTCGACGCGACCTCGGACGAGGGCTGGTCGGACCTCGCCGCCGCCCTGCCGTCCGATCCGGCGCGCCCGCGGGCCTTCTATCTTTCTGTCGCGCCCCGCTTCTTCGGCCCGATGTCGGAGCGGATCCACGACGCCGGCCTCTCGGGCGAGCAGGCGCGCATCGTGATCGAGAAGCCGCTGGGCCACGACCTCGCCTCGGCCCGCGCTCTCAACCGCACGCTGGCGGCCTATTTCGACGAGCATCAGGTCTACAGGATCGACCACTACCTGGGGAAGGAGACGGTCCAGAACCTGATGGCGCTGCGCTTCGCCAATGCGCTGTTCGAGCCGCTGTGGAACGCCCGCCACATCGACCACGTGCAGATCACCGTGGCCGAGAGCGTGGGGGTCGAGGGGCGCGGCCCCTACTACGACGGCGTCGGCGCGATGCGCGACATGGTGCAGAACCACATGCTCCAGCTCCTGTGCCTGATCGCGATGGAGCCGCCGTCGGTCTTCGAACCCGACGCGGTGCGCGACGAAAAGCTCAAGGTTCTCCGCGCCCTGGCCCCGCTCGAGTCCCCCGACGACGTGGTGCGCGGACAATATGCGGCGGCGAACGGCACCGCCGGCTATCGCCACGACGCCGAGAGCCCCGAGAGCCGCACCGAGAGCTACATCGCGCTCAAGGCCGAGGTCGCCAACTGGCGCTGGTCCGGCGTGCCCTTCTACCTGCGCACCGGCAAGCGCCTGCGCACCCGCGTCTCCGAGATCGCGGTCGCCTTCAAGGAGGCGCCGCATTCGATCTTCCCCTCCGCCTCCGGGCGCTGGACCCAGAACGTGCTGGCGATCCGCCTTCAGCCCGACGAGGGGATCACGCTGGGCATGACCATCAAGGATCCCGGCCCGGGGGGCATGCGCCTCGCGCCCGCGGTGCTGGACATGACCTTCGCCGACGCCATGTCCTCGACCAAGCTGCGCATGCCCGACGCCTACGAGCGGCTGGTGATGGACGTGATCCGGGGCGACCAGACCCTGTTCATGCGCGGCGACGAGGTCGAGGCCGCCTGGCGATGGGTGGACCCGATCATCGCCGGGTGGGAAGAGAGAGGGGACCGCCCCGTCTCCTACGACCCCGGCTCCTCGGGCCCGGAAGACGCGCTGATGCTGCTGCATCGCGACGGGCGCCGCTGGAGGGAAATCGCCACATGAGCCTGACGCCCGAGATCATCGAATACGACAGCCGCGACGACCAGGCCGGCGGCCTCGCCGACCTGGTCGCAGGCCGGCTGACGGCGGCCGTCGCGAAACGCAACAGCGCCAGCCTCGCGGTGCCCGGCGGGACCACCCCCGGCCTGATGCTGAAGCTGCTGGGCGAGAGCGACGCGCCCTGGGGCCTGATCGCCGTGACCCTGACCGACGAGCGCTGGGTGCCGCCGGCCTCGGCCCGCTCGAACCAGAAGCTGCTGGCGGAGACGCTGTTTCACGGCGCGGCGGCGGCGGCGGAGTTCGTGCCCCTCTACGGCGGCGGGCCGGAGCCGGCGCAGGCGCTGCACGCGGTGAACCTGACGCTCGAGCAGGTGGCGCTGCCGCTCGACGTCGCAGTGCTGGGCATGGGCGACGACATGCACACCGCCTCGATGTTCCCCGACGCGCTGGGGCTGGAGGAGGCGCTGTCGGCCGACGCGCCCCCCGCCGTCGCGATCCGCGCCCCAGGCGCGGAGGAGCCGCGGATCACCCTTTCGGCCCGGGTGCTGCGCGCCGCCGAGCGCCACATCCTGATCCAGGGCCACGACAAGATGCGCGCGCTGGAGCGCGCCATCCAGATCGCCGACCCGATGCGCGCGCCGGTGTGCGCCGTGCTCGAGGGGGCGACGGTGCACTACGCCGACTAGCTCACCCGACAGGCCGGGACCCTCCCCCCCTCGGAGGGTCCGGCCGGCAGGAGGACGTCATGAACCCGACCATCGAGGCCGTCACCGACCGGATCCGCGCGCGCTCCGCCTCCGCGCGGGGGGCCTACCTCGCCCGCGTCCAGCGGGCGGTCGAGGCGGGGCCCGCCCGCGCGCATCTGAGCTGCGGGAACATGGCCCACGTCACCGCCGCGATGGGCCCCGACAAGCTTCCCATCGCCGAGGAGCGGGGCGGCAACATCGGGATCGTGACGGCCTACAACGACATGCTCTCGGCCCATCAGCCGTTCGAGCGGTTCCCCGACCTGATCAAGGCCGCGGCGCGCGAGGCGGGCGGCACGGCTCAGGTCGCCGGCGGGGTGCCGGCGATGTGCGACGGGGTCACCCAGGGCCAGCCGGGGATGGAGCTTTCCCTGTTCTCGCGCGACGTGATCGCGCTGGCGGCCGGCGTGTCGCTCAGCCACAACTGCTACGACGCGGCGATGTTCCTGGGCGTGTGCGACAAGATCGTGCCGGGGCTGGTGATCGCGGCGGCCACCTTCGGCCACCTGCCGGCGATCTTCGCCCCCGCCGGCCCCATGCCCTCGGGCCTGCCCAACGACGAGAAGTCCCGCATCCGCCAGCAGTTCGCCGCCGGCGAGATCGGGCGGGACGAGCTGCTCAAGGCCGAGATGGCCTCCTACCACGGCCCCGGCACCTGCACCTTCTACGGCACCGCCAACACCAACCAGATGCTGATGGAGTTCATGGGCCTGCACCTGCCGGGCGCGAGCTTCGTGAACCCCAACACGCCCCTTCGCGACGCGCTGACTTCCGAGGCCGCCCGCCGGGCGCTGGCGATCACCGCCAAGGGCAACGAATTCACCCCCGTCTCCGAGGTCCTGGACGAGAAGGCCTTCGTGAACGGCATGGTGGGGCTGAACGCCACCGGCGGCTCGACCAACCTGGTGCTGCACCTCGTCGCCATGGCCCGCGCGGCCGGCGTGCTGATCGACTGGTCGGACATGGCCGAGATCAGCGCCGTCACGCCGCTGATGGCGCGCGTCTATCCCAACGGGCTGGCGGACGTGAACCACTTCCACGCCGCGGGCGGCCTGGGCTGCATGATCGGGGAGCTGCTCTCGGCCGGCCTCCTGCATGAGGACGTGAAAACCGTCGCGGGCCCGGGCCTGAGCCGCTACACCGCCGAGCCCAAGCTGAACGGCGAGCGCGTGGCCTGGGAGGACGGGGCGGGGGAGAGCCTGAACCGCGACATCCTGCGCCCCGCCTCCGACCCGTTCCAGAAGACCGGCGGGCTGCGGCTGCTGGGCGGCAACCTCGGCTCGTCCGTCATCAAGATCTCGGCCGTGAAGCCCGAGAACCACGTGATCGAGGCCCCGGCCCGCGTCTTCCACGACCAGGAGGCGGTGAAGGCCGCCTTCAAGGCCGGCGAGTTCGACCGCGACATGATCGTGGTGGTCCGCTTCCAGGGCCCCAAGGCCAACGGCATGCCCGAGCTGCACTCGCTGACGCCGCCGCTGGGCGTCACGCTCGACCGCGGGCACAAGGTGGCGCTGGTCACCGACGGGCGCATGTCGGGGGCCTCGGGCAAGGTGCCCGCCGCCATCCACCTCAGCCCCGAGGCCGCCGACGGCGGGCCGATCGCGCGCATCCGGGACGGCGACGTCATCCGCCTCGACGCCGCCGCCGGCACGCTCGAGGTGCTGGTCCCGGCCGAGGAGTTCAACGCCCGGCCCCCCGCCCAGCCGGACCTGTCGGCCAACCACGAGGGCATCGGGCGGGAGCTGTTCGCCGCCTTCCGCGCCTCGGTCGGCGCGGCCGAGACCGGCGCCGCGGTGGTGGTCTGACCGCCCGAAGCCCCATGGGCGCCCCGGACCCGATCCGGGGCCTCTCGCGGCCTGCAGCCGAGCGCCGGGCGCGCCGGTCCGCAGGCGGCCCCGGGTCAGGCCCGGGGCGCGCGCCCGACCCCCGGGCGGGGAGACCCGCCGCCGTCCGCCTCGTGGACCGGAAGGAAACGCGATGAAGATCGAAGACGTCTGCCGCCTCGCCCCCGTGGTCCCCGTGCTGATCGTCGAGGAGCTGGCCCATGCCGCGCCGCTCGCCAGGGCCCTCTCGGCCGGGGGGCTGAAGGCGCTGGAGGTGACCCTGCGCACCCCCTGCGCGCTGGACGCGATCCGCGCCATGGTCGACGCCGCCCCCGACGCGGTGGTCGGCGCCGGCACGCTGATGACCCCCGACGACGTCTACGCCGCCGTCGCGGCGGGGGCGCGGTTCGGCGTCTCGCCGGGCCTGTCGCACCGGGTGCTGGACGCGGCCGAGGACGCAGGCCTGCCGATGCTGCCGGGCGTCGCCACCCCCTCGGAGGCGATGTCGGGGATGGAGCGGGGGCTGACCCATCTGAAGTTCTTCCCAGCCGAGGCCAACGGCGGCGCGCCGGTGCTGAAGGCCTGGGCAAGCCCGCTCGCCGGCGTCTCCTTCTGCCCCACGGGGGGGATCGGGCTGGGCAATGCGCGCGACTACCTGGGCCTGCCCAACGTGGTCTGCGTGGGCGGCTCCTGGGTCGCGCCGGCGAAGGCGATGGCCGCGGGCGACTGGGCGGGGATCGAGGCGCTGGCGGCCGAGGCGGCGGCGCTGGGCTGAGCGGCGCGCGGACCGGGGGGCGTCACGCCCCCCGCGATACGCCTGTGACGCCCGCGAGACGCACCTGTAACGGCGGGGTGTAACGCTCCGCCGGTCCTGAAAAAACTTCTCCCACGATTTCAGCGCTCTGCGCCTCTGGCACGGGCCTTGCCATGCCTCCCTCCGACCCCGGAGACGGAGCAGGGCATGGCTGCGAGCACCGAGCATGGACGCAACGAGCGCAAGGAGGCGGCGGCGCGCGCCTACGTCAACGCGCTCTCGGTCGACTTCACGCTGGCCGAGTTCACGCTCGATTTCCTGCAGGCGCTGGGCGGTTCGAGCGTGCAGGAGGCCGCCGGCGCCCGGCTGGTGACCGCGCCCGCCAACATGCCCCTCTTCCGCGACGTGCTCTCCGCCGCCATCGCCGACTACGAGCGGCGCTACGGCGCGCTCCACCCCGCGCGGGAGGATCGCTGATGGCCGGCCTCGCCGCGATCCACCAGGCGGGCGAGAGCGTCGTGCAGCTTCTGCGCGCGCGCCGGGACCTGATGGCCGAGCAGGGCGTGCTGGGGCCGGTGCCGGCGGGGCTCGACATCTCCCAGGTGGGGACGGCGCGGCTGACCTCGGCCCAGCCTCCGAACGCGGGGCTGACGATCTGCTGCTACAGCGTCACGCGCTCCGAACAGCCCGTCGCCCGGCCGGCGGCGCGGGAGAAGGCCGACCGCGTCTCGATCGCCGTGGAGCTGGGATACCTGGTGGTCCCCTGGGCCTCCTCGGCGGCCGAGGAGCATGGCGTGCTCGCCTGGGCGATGCTGGAGCTGAGCCGCTATTCGCTGCTCGACCGCTCCCTGCTGAGCGGGGATGCGTGGGAGCGGGACGAGACGCTGCAGATCGTGCCCGAGAGCCTCGCCTCCGACGATCTGTTCCGCATCTGGTCGGCCTTGCAGCTGAGATACCGCCTCTCCGCCACCTTCCGCGCCCGGGTGATCCGCCTGAGCTACGGCCGGATCGAGACGGGCCCGCCGGTGGTCGCCACGCGCTTCGGCTTCGCCGACGCCGACCCCCTCACGGAGGGCTCCGGATGATCGCTTTCGAGCTCCTCGACCGTCGCCTGCTGGCCGCCCTGCGTTTCGTCGATGCGGTGGGCGCGCCCGTGACCTCGCCGGTCGAGGCGCGGGCCGAGGGGGTGGATCCCCGGGCGCTGGGCTGGGCGCGCAAGCGCGACGGCACGCTGCTGCTGCTGCGCGCCCCGGGGCTGGAGGGCCACGCCGCGGCCTTCGACGTCGTCCCCGGCGCGCCGGCGCCGGGGGAGGAGATCCTGACCCTCGACCTGCGCCCCGTCGACCCGGCCCTCGCCCCCCGCCGCGCCCGCATCGCCCTGCCGCGGGACCCGGACCCGGAGGCCGCCGGGAGCCTGATGGCGGCGGCCGAGATCCGCCTCGCCCCGGGCCAGACCGCCGCGGCGCAGGGGCTCGAGGCCTCGGTCCAGGTGCGGGTGCGCCATGCCGACGGCCGCGCGGTGGAGGGGGCGGTGGTGCGCGCCCGCGCCGGCGGGCCGCATCCCGAGGCGTTGGGGATCACCGGGCCTGCGGGCGAGGCGCTGGTGCGCCTGCCGGGCCTGCCCATCGCCTCGCCCGGGCCGGGCGCCACGGTGCTGGCGGACCTCGAGATCGAGCTCGACGCCGTGATCGACGTCTCCGCCGTGCGCCTGCACGCGGCGGCCGAGATCGCCGCCGCCCGAGCCGCCTACGCCGCCCGCCGCACGGGCTTCCCCGATCCCGACGCGATCCTCGCCGCCCTTCTGATCGCCGACCCCGGCGTCGAGACCGCCGCGACCGGGACCGTGGACCTGCGCCCGGGCCGACCGGCCGCCGCCACGCTGACCTGGACGCCCGCATGACGCCCGACCCCAAAGCCGATCCTGAAACCGAGACCCGCTGAGACCCGCAACCCCGAGGACGACGCCGAGGGCCACCCGCCCCGCCCGACCCGCTCACCGCCTGGAGGCGCCCGATGCCGGAATATCTCGCTCCTGCCGTCTACGTGGAAGAGACCAGCTTCCGCGCCAAGTCCATCGCGGGGGTCGGCACCTCGACCGCCGCCTTCGTCGGGCCCTGCGCCCGCGGTCCGATCAGCGCCGGCGCCACGCCCGTGACGCCGCCGCTGCTGACCTCGGTCTCGGATTTCGAGCGCTACTACGGCGGCCCGGACCCGTTGCGCATCGGGGGGAACCCGACGCCCAACTACCTCGCGCTCGCGGTGCAGGCGTTTTTCGCCAACGGCGGCGCGCGGCTCTATGTCGGGCGGGTCGCGGGGGCGGCGGCGGCGGCCCCGACCTCGGGGCCGATCGGGGCCGCGGACTCGGGCGTGTCGCTGACCGCGCGGGCCCCGGCCGGCGCCCGGATCGAGGGGAGCACGGTCAACTTCCGCGTGACCTTCGCCCAGGTCGAGACGGACTCGACCAAGGCCATCGCCCTGCGCAAGCCCGCGGGCACGATGGTGCGCATCGCGGACGAGTACTACGTGATCGGCACCTCGCCGATGCAGACCTCGGCCGCCAACACCAACGCCTTCGACAACCTCGCCGACGGGGGCGCGCTGCGGCTGGTGAGCCTCGCGGTCACTGTCGCGGACCCGACCGGCGTGGTGTGGGAGGCCGCCGACCTCGGCTTCCACAACCGCCATCCCCGCTACGTGGGCGCCGCGATGGGCGCGACGCCGCCCAACGCCGAGGATGCGCTGACCAACCCGGTGCGGCTGGACCTGGACCCCGCGGTGACCGCGGTGGGACTGCGCGTGGCGCTGTGCCAGGCCAGCGGGGCGGGGCGCACGGTGGGGCTGCTCAACGGCTCCGACGGGTCGGGGGCGCCGTCCTCGACCGCCTATGCCGAGGCGCTGACGACGCTGCTCGCGCTCGAGGACATCTCGATCATCGCGGCGCCGGGGGGGGCGGAGCTGGGCAACGGCGCCGCCATCAACCAGGCCCTGATCGCGGCGGCCGAGGCCCGGCGCTCCTACCGCATCGCGGTGCTGGAGACGGCGGCGAACCAGTCCATCGCGCAGGTGCGCGCCACCAAGAGCGCGATCGACAGCTCTCATGCCGCCCTCTACTACCCCTGGGTCACCATGGCGAACCCAGCGGCGGCGACCGACCCCCTGGCGCCGCGCCAGATCGACGTGCCCCCCGCGGGCGCCGTCTGCGGGATCTACGCGCGCACCGACATCGAGCGGGGCGTGTGGAAGGCCCCCGCGAACGAGACCGTCACCGGCGCCATCGGCCTGCAACGCCACGTCCGCTTCGGCGAGCAGGAGGTGCTGAACCCGCTGGGGATCAACTGCATCCGCGCGCTGCCCAACCGCGGCATCCGGGTGTGGGGGGCGCGCACGACGTCGTCGGACCCCGAGTGGAAGTACGTGCCGGTGCGCCGGTATTTCCTCTACCTCGAGGCCTCGATCGACCGCGGCACGCAATGGGCGGTGTTCGAGCCCAACGGCGAGCGTCTGTGGGACAACGTCCGCCAGACGGTGACCGACTTCCTCTACAACGAATGGGTCTCGGGCGCGCTCCTGGGCGCGACGCCTGCGGAGGCGTTCTTCGTGCGCTGCGGCCGGGACACCATGACCCAGAACGACATCGATAACGGGCGGCTCGTCTGCCTGGTCGGCGTGGCCGCCCTGAAGCCCGCCGAGTTCGTGATCTTCCGCATCGGCCAGAAGACGGCCGGCGCGGACGCCTGAGCAACAGGGGCAAAGGAGCTGAACGATGGCTGTTCGCGAGACGCCCTGGGCGGCGACCAACTTCCTGGTGAACATCGGCGACGGGCCGGACGAGAGCTCGGCGCTGGGCGGGTTCACCGACGTCTCGGGGCTGGGCACCGAGATCACCCTGATCGAGTACCGGCAGGGCAACGACAAGGAGAACCGGGTCAGGAAGCTGCCGGGGCTCCACAAGGTCTCGGACGTCACGCTCAAGCGGGGCGTGATGGGGCTGACCAACTTCTGGGACTGGGTGAAGGCGACCCGCACCAGCCCCAACACCGCGCGTCCCGTCCTGATCACCATGATGGACGAGATGCAGGAGCCGGTGCTGCGCTGGAAGCTGATCAACGCCCGCCCGATGAAGTGGACCGGCCCGACCTTCGCGGCCAAGGGCGGCTCGGACGTGGCGATGGAGGAGCTGGTCATCGCCGCCGAGGGCTTCGAGTGGGCGGACGTCTGATCCCATGCCGCGCCCGGGCGTCTTCTTCTCCCACACGCCTCCGCCCGCGCAGGGGCTGAGCGCGCGCGCCGACGTGGCGATGGTCGCGGGCCTGCTGGCGCGGCGCCCGGGCCCCGTGCCCGAGGCGCTGCTGGCGGCGCTGGAGGCGGCCGGCTGGGCCGGCGCGGGGCCCTTCGCCCGCAGCCCCGAGGCGGTCGAGGCGCTGCTCGACTGCCCCGTGGCGGTGGAGAGCTGGGACGAGTTCGACGCCCTCTTCGACTGGCGGGGGCGCACGCCCTCGCCCGGGGACGAACGTCCCGTTCCCAGCCCCACCGGCCTCGCCGTGCGCAGCTTCTTCGCGCAGGGCGGGCGGCGGGCCTGGATCGTGCGCACCGGCGACCCCCTCCCGGTCGTCGTGCCGGGAGAGGACGCGGCCTCCCACCGCGCGACGCGGGCGCTGCGCCTCTCCCTTCCCTTCGCGCAGGAGGCGGCGGCGGATTTCGTCCCCCTGCTGCCGGGTCTCGGGGGCGTGGGGCGCCCCGTCTCCGCCCAGGACCCGGCCACCTGGCGGGGCGCGGCGCACCTGCTGGGGATCGACGAGGCGGCGATGCTGCTGCTGCCGGACCTGCCGGAGCTCTGCGCCGGCCCGCCGGCGCCCGCCGCCGTGCTGCCCTCGCCGCCGCCCCCGCCCGAGGCCTTCCGCCCCTGCGGCCCGCTGGCGACGGACGAGGCGGCCACGCCCGCGCCGCTGCCGCTGTCGGCGCCGCGGCTCGACGCCGAGGGGTTCGCGCTCTGGGCCCGCGCCCTGCGCCACGCGCTGGCGCTGGCCGAGGCGCCGGGCGGCGCCCATCACCGCCGCGACGCGATCCTCATCGCCAGCCTGCCGCGCCCCGCCCCCGGCGCCGGCGAGGCGCTGGCCCCGCTGGAGACGCTGGCGGCGGTGGAGCCCATCGGCGACGGGACCTCGGCGCTGAGCGAGAGTTGGCTCGGCTCCCGCCGGCTTCAGCTCGCCTATCCGTGGATCGCGACGCCCGGCGCCGCCTCCGCGCCCGAGGGGCTGGAGGGGGCCGAGGGGATCGCGGCCGGGCTGATCGCCCGCTCGGCCCTGGCGCTGGGCGCGCATCGCTCGGCGGCGGGCAGGGGGGTGACGGGGGCGACCCGGCTCTCGCCCGAGCTCGGCTCCGGCGAACTGGCCCGCGGGCTGGCGCCGGGGGCCGCGGGGGGCGCCGACTGGGCGGGGGACCGGCTGACGCTGGTGGCCCGCGGCACCTCCGGCTTCAGGCTCGTCTCCGACGCCACCGCGGCCGTGGCGCGCGAGGGGCGGGCGGGGGGCGTCTCGCGCCTGATCGGCGTGATCGAGCGCGCGGCGCGCGAGCTGGGGCAGGCGCACCTGTTCGAGCCCTCCGGCGAGGCGCTGTGGGCCGAGACCCGCGCCGCCCTGACCGGCCTGATGGAGCGTCTGCGCGAGGCCGGCGCCTTCGCCGGCGCGCCGGGCGAGGCCTACACCGTGCGCTGCGGGCGGGACACGATGAGCCAGGCCGATCTCGACGCCGGCCGGGTGATCGCGGAGGTCAGCTTCCGCGCCGCCCAGCCGATCCAGCAGGTGCGGGTGACCCTCGCCCTCGGACGCGCGCGGGAGGCGCAGGGCTGATGCCGGTGATCGCCCCCTCCGGAGAGGACCGCTCGGTCCCCCTCCACGCTTTCGCCTTCCACGTCAGCTTCGACCTGCCGGCCTTCGCGCGGATCGACAAGCCGCTGCTGGGGGGCTTCACCGACGTCACCGGGCTGGAGGCCTCGATGGAGGCGCGCGCGATCCCGGCCGGGGGGCGCAACTACGGGCCGGTGCAGAGGGCGGGGCCGGTGACCTTCTCGACCGTGGTGCTCAAGCGCGGCGTGGTCGAGAGCCGGCACCTTTGGCAGTGGTTCGCGGCCTTCGCCGGCGCCCCGCCCGCGCCGGGCGCGAGCGGCGACGCCGCCGCGGCCAACGGGGCCTGGGGGATGCGGGGGGACGTCACCGTCACGATGCTGCGCGGGGCCGAGCCGGTCTTCGGCTGGGTGCTGCGGCGCGCAATGCCGGTGAAGTTCCGCGCCGGCGACCTGAACGCCCAGTCCGGGGAGCTCGCGGTCGAGGAGCTGCACCTCGCCCACGAGGGCCTCGAGATGGAGGTCGCGTCATGACCGACCTCGCCGTGGGCAAGTTCCGCAACCTCGACGGCGGCGCCGAGCAGGCGGTGGATTTCAACCCCGCCACGCTGAAGGTGAGCCTGACCAACAAGCTCCAGGACGGGGGCGAGGGGGGCGACGGCAACGCGGCGCAGCACACCCGCTCGACCACCGCGAAGCTGGAGATGGAGCTGGTCTTCGACTCGACCGAGACCGGCGCCGACGTGCGCGACCGCACCGGCCCGATCAAGACCATGGCGCTGGTCGCCGTCGACGCGCCGACCCAGCCGCCCCGCGTCTCCTTCACCTGGGGGCGGTTCCTGTTCAACGGCGTGATCGAGAGCCTCAACGAGACGCTGGAGTTCTGGTCGGCCGAGGGCGTGCCCCTGCGCGCGGCCCTGCAGGTGGTGATGCAGCAGGTCGGCGAGGCGGAGATCGGCGACCAGGTCGCCCCCGGCGCGCCCGAGCGCGCGGCGGTGCGCGCGGCGCCCGAGGGCGGCTTCGGCGCGGCGCAGGTGGCGACCGACGCGGGCGACCCCGGCGCGGGGCGCAAGGTGGCCGCGGACAACGGGCTGGAGAACATGCGCATGCCCACGGGCGGCGCGCTGGGCGTGGGCGGGGGCGTGACCCTGCGCGCGGCGGCGGGCTTCCAGGCCTCGGCCTCGGCCTCGGTCGGGGCGGGCGTCTCGGCGGGCTTCGGCGCCTCGGCCGGCGCGGGCATCGGCGGCGGGGCGGGCTTCGGCGCCTCCGCCGGGGCGGGGTTCGGCGCAGGCGCGGGCGGCGGATTCGGCGCCTCTGCCACCGCGGGCGTCAGCTTCGGCGCCGGCGCCCGCGCCTCGGGCGGCGTCTCCGGCGGCTTCGGCGGCGGGGCCGGCGCGGGGATCGGCGGAGGACTCGGGGGCGGCATCGGCGGCGGGGTGAGCGGTGGAATCGGCGGCGGACTATCCGGCGGCGTCGGCGGCGGGCTCTCCGGCGGGATCGGCGGTGGGTTTTCGGCCGGCGGGGCCGTGGGCGGGGGCTTCGGGGCCGCGTCCTCGGTCGGGGCCGGGTTCGGGGCGTCGGCCTCGGCGGGGACCTCGGCCTCGGCGGGGGCGTTCTCGGGCCTGGGCGGCTCGCGCACCCCGGTCGCCGCGGCGCTCGACCCCTCGCGGCTGCTGCCGCCGGCGCCCTCCGGGGGGACCAGTTTCGACGTGACGGGGCGCGCGGTCGCCGGCGGCTCGGCGGGGCTGACGGCGGGGGTCCGCCGCTCGGTCACCTTCTCGACGACGAAAGGATAGGCGATGCCGGTGATCATCGACGAGGTGCAGGTGGAGGCCGCCGCCCAGATGCGCGGCGAGGGCGAGGGCGCGCCGCGCGCCTCCTCCGCCCCGGCGCCCCGGCCCCTGTCGCGCCACGCGCTGCGCGAGATGCTCCGGCGCGAGGATCACCGCCGCGCCAGGCTGGAGGCGGACTGAGCCATGCCCCGCGACGAGGTCCTGCTCAACGCCCGCCCCACCGTCCGCATCCGCGGGCTTGAGATGCCGGTGCTCGACCGCGCGATCCTGTCGATGATGGCGCGCGAGCAGGCGGGGGGCCTGTCGAGCCTGGAGCTGACGCTGCTGGACTGGAGCTCGGCCCCGGACGGGCGCGCGGGCTTCGCGGCGGCGGGATCGGAGAACCCGCTCAAGCTGGGCGCCCCGATCGAGATCTATTGCGGCGACGTCCGCTCGCCCCAGCAGGTCTTCGCCGGGCGGATCACGGCGCTGGAGGCCGAGGCCCCGCGCCACGGCCCGCCGCGCATGACGGTGCTGGCCGAGGACGCGCTCTTCGCCGCGCGCCGCGTGCGCCGTCGGCGGCTGTTCGAGGACGCCTCCCCCGCCGACGTGGTGCGCGTGATCGCCGAGGATCATGGCCTGACGCCGGAGATCCGCGACGGGCTCGACGTCCCGCTCGCCACCTGGGCGCAGGTGGACGAGAGCGACCTGTCGTTCCTGCGCCGGGTCCTCGCCTCGGTCGACGCGGACGCGCAGGCGGTGGCCGAGGCGCTGCAGGCCGGGCCCCGCGCCCGCGACCGGCGCACGGAGGTGGAGCTGGTCTATCCGCGCGACCTGCTGCAGGCGCGGATCACCGCCGACCTCGCCCGCCAGACGGCGCTGACCACCGCCGCGGGCTTCGATCCGCTGACCGGCGAGGCGGTGCGCGCCGAGTCCGCCGACCCTGAGCTGGGCCCGGGGCAGGGGCGCGAGGCCGCCGACATCCTGCGCGCCGAGTTCGAGGCCTGGGAGGGGCACCTGGGCGACCTCGGCGCCGTCAGCCAGGCCGAGGCCGACGCCGCCGCCCGCGCCGCCCAGGGGGCTAGCGCGCGGGGCTTCGTGATCGCCGACGGGATCGCGCAGGGGGACCCGGCGATCCGCGTCGGCTCCCGCCTCGCGCTCGTGGGCGTCAACCCGATGTTCGAGAACGCCTATTGCGTGACCTCGGCCATCCACCGCTTCGACCGGGAGGACGGATACGTGACCGAGTTCATCGCCGAATGCGCGTACCTGGGGGCCGGGGCATGAGCTTCCAGCAGGCCATATCGCTCGCCCAGGCCCGCGCCGCGCAGCCGCGGCTCGCGCAGGTGGTCTCGGTCGACGACCCCGAGGGGCTGGCGCGGGTGCAGGTGCGCCTGCTGGGCGCCGACCCCGACGGCGGGGCCGAGAGCTGGGCGCGCGTCGCCGTGCCCTTCGCCGGGAACGACCGCGGCGCCTTCCTGATCCCCGACGTGGGCGACGAGGTGCTGGTGGTCTTCGCCGGCGGCGACCTGCGCGCGCCCATCGTGGTCGGCAGCCTGTGGAACGGCGCCGACCTGCCCCCCGACGAGGTCTCGGGCTCGGTCGACCGCTGGTCCTTCACCGGCAAGGCCGGCACCCGCGTGGCGATAATGGAGGACCGCGCGGGCGCCGAGCGGGTGGAGATCGAGACGCCCGGCGGCGCCAAGGCCACGATCACCGACGAGGGCGGCGGCAAGGCGGTGATCCGCGCGGGCGGGGCGACGGTGACGCTGCGCCCCTCCGGCGTCAGCGTCGAGACGGGGGCGCAGGTGACCATCGACGCCTCGGCGGTGTCGATCTCGACCTCGATGATGAGCGTCGATTGTCCTTACGTGAACTTCTCGGGGCTAGTGAACTGCCAGACGCTGATGACGACCTCGGTGGTCTCGTCCAGCTACACCCCCGGCGCGGGGAACATCTGGTGATCCGGGCCGAGGCCCCCGCCGCGCGCCGCCAGGCGCGCGAGGCCAGGCGCGTCGCCCGCGCCTCGGGCCGGGCCGCGCGGCGCGCGCGGGAGGCCGAGCGCCCCCCCGCGCCGCCCCACGCCACCGTCCTGCGCCCGCTGGGCGGGGGGGAGGCCAACCTGATCGTGGACGTGGCGGAGGCCGACTTCCTGCCCGCGCTGATGGCCGACCTCATGGCCGACGACTGGCGCGCGCGGATCGAGGCCCGCCGCGCCACGCGTCGGGGCCGCCGGGACGGGTTGATGGAGCTGTCGCAGCCGCTGCACCGCCGCTTCCACCTGGTGCTGCTGGAGGCCGTGTGTCGCGAGCCGGGCTTTCCGCGCGTGGACCCCGCGAAGCTGGTGGGGCTCGGGCTGGTGATCCGCCGCGAGAGCCGCGACGGTCCCCGCGCCTGGATGCGCGAGAACGGCATGGGCCGCGGCTGGCTGGCGGTGGGGGCCGCCGCCGAGCTCGACCCCGATCCCGCCTCCGAGGCCGCGGTGCAGCCCGAGGGCGCGCCCCGCGCCGCCCGCGCGCTGGAGCGCCTGCTGGCCGAACGCCGCGGGACCGCCCGGCGCCTGTCCGAGGACGTGGCCCCCCTCTTCGTCGCCCCGCCCGAGGTCTGCGCCGCCCGCCGGCGCACCATCCTCTACGGCCTGGTCCCGGTGACCAGCGCCGAGACCACCGCCGCGCCCCCGCCGCTGGAGGACCTGCCGGCCGCCGAGGACCGGGGACTGACCAACCATTTCTCGGTCTATCTCAAGAAGCGCTCCGCGCGGTCGCTGCCCCGCGCGGGCCAGGCGCTCGACCCCGAATGGGCACCGCTGGAGCTGTCGGCGGCGACGGGCGACGACCGCAAGCTCTACCGCCTCGCGGTGCTGCTGCGGCAGCTGGGGAGCGAGCTGGGCGCCTTCGGCCCGGGCGAGGACGCCGCCCGCCTTCGCGCCAAGCTCGACGAGCTGCGGCTGCCGGTGCGCATCGACCGCTTCGGGCACGTCCTCGCCTCGATGGGCGCCGCCGACTGGTGCGCGCAGGCGGCGGGGATCCTGGTGGGGGCCGAGCCCAACGCCTCGGGCCTGACCATGCCGTATCGCTGGCCCGAGGTGAGCCAGGAGATGGAGGACGAGCTCCTCGCCCTCGCCCGCGCCTGCCTGACCGCCCGCTTCGCCGAGATCGCGCCCGAGCGGCCCAAGTTCGACGACGACGACGCGCAGTACCGCGTGCGCGCCTTCTGCCGGCTGAGCGGGCACGACCATTGCCCGCCCAGGCTGATCTGGAGCCCGGTCTCCGAGCCGTTCCGGATCCGGCCGTGGTGGGACTCCGACGCGCCGCCCACCCGCGTCTCGCTGCCCGACATCGCGCAGGCGCGCCAGGTTAAGCCCGGCGTCGCCTTCGCCATGCCGCCGGCGCTGGCGAACCTGCTGCAGTCGGACATGAAGAAGCTCAAGGACGGGGAGAAGTCGGGCGGCGGCAGCATGGAGATCGGGTGGCTGTGCTGCTTCTCGATCCCGATCATCACGATCTGCGCCTTCATCGTGCTCAACATCTTCCTGAGCCTGTTCAACATCATCTTCCAGTGGCTGCTGTGGATCCGCATCTGCCTGCCGTTCCCCAAGCCGAGGAGCGACGGATGAGCGGCCCGCGTCCCACCCTCTCGCGGCCCGTGGGTCCGCGCCCCTCGATCGGCTGGCCGCTGATGCCCGTCCCGGACGAGACCGGGGCGCTGGGCTGGCCGGACCTCGACGCCTCCGTGCGCCAGTCGATCGAGATGATCCTGCGCGTCACGCCGGGCGAGCGGCTGATGCGCCCGGCCTTCGGCGCGGGGCTGGAGGCGCTGATCGACCAGCCCAACACGCTCGAGACCCGGGCCCGCGCGCAGGCCGCCGTCATCGAGGCCCTGCGCCGGCACGAGCCGCGGATCCTGCTGGACGACGTCGCCGTCGATCCCGGCGCGGACGAGCGGGAGCTTCTGATCACCCTCAGCTATCGCCTGCGGCCCACGGGAACGCCCGTGCGGCTGACGGCGCGCGCGCCCGTCGGAGGAGCCTGATGCCGATCCGTCCCCCCGCCCTCGACGACCGCGGCTTCGACGATCTCGTCGCCGACCTGCTGCGCCGGATCCCCGCCCACACGCCCGAGTGGACCCACGCGCGGGAGGGCGATCCCGGCCGGGTGATGATCGACCTGTTCGCGTGGCTCGCGGACACGATCCTCTACCGCGCCAACCTGATCCCCGAGCGCCAGCGCCTGGCCTTCCTGCGCCTGCTGGGGGCGGGGCTGCGCCCGGCGGCGCCGGCCTCCGGCCTGCTGGCGCTGTCGCTGGAGGACCGCGCGGCCACGGCGCCGGCGCTGGTGCCCGCCGGTCCGATCGCCGAGAAGCCCGTGCCCTTCGCCGCGCGGGCCGAGACGCTGGTCCACGCGGTCTCGGCGATGTGCGTGCTCAAGCGCCGCCCCGACGCGGACGAGCAGGCCGCGCTCGACGAGGTGCTGCCGGACCTCCAGGAGCTCTACGGCCTCGCCACCCGACCCTCGGGCTACGTCTCGACGCCGGTGTTCCAGGAGGGGGCGGGCGCGCGGGACGTGGCGGGAGAGACGACCGACGGGGCGCTGTGGATCGCGCTGCTGGCGGCCTCGCCCGCGCCCACGCATCTCGACGCCGTGCGCCATGAGCTGGGGGGCGGGGCGGAGGCGCCGCGCCGCGCGATCTCGGTCGGGCTCGCGCCCGTGCCGACGCCGCCGGGTCCGCTGGAGGAGGTGGGGCCGGGCCGCCGCATCCCCCATCGGTGGGAGATCACCACGCCCGACGGTGGGCGGCTGCCGCTGGAGGTGCTGTCGGACGGGACCTCGGCGCTGCGCAGGACCGGGGTGATCCGGCTGCTGCTGCCGGGCGCCGACGACATCGGGGCGCCGACGAACGACGTTCTCTCCGATCACCAGGCGGGGGTGGGCGACCGCCCGCCGCGTCTCGACGACGAGGACGCGGCCGCGCGGCTGGTGTGCTGGCTGAAGATGACGCCCGACCCCGCCCTGCGCCTGACCTCCCTGCCGCTCGCCTGGGCGGGGATCAACGCGGTGGAGATCGAGCAGCTGCGCGCCCATGGTCGACGCACCCTGGGGCAGGGGACCGGCGCCTCGGACCTGGAGCTGTCGCTGGGCGCGACCTCGGTCGAGCCGGCCACCCTGCGCATCGAGGTGGAGGAGGAGGAGGGGATGCGCCCCTGGCGGCAGGTCCCCGACGTGGGCTCGGCCCCCGCCGGCGCCCGGGTCTATGCGCTGGACGCCGAGGCCGGGACGATCCGCTTCGGCGGCGGGACCCGCGGCCTCGCCCCCGCCGCCGGGCGGCAGGTGCAGGCGGCCTTCATGCGCTCGGGCGGCGGCGCGGCGGGCAACCTGCCGGCGGGCGCGATCTCGGCCGTGACGCGTCCCGCCGGCGCCCCGCGGGTGAAGGCGGTCCAGCCGCTGCCCACGCTGGGCGGGGCCGAGGCCGAGAGCCTGGCGGAGGCGGAGCGGCGGCTGCCCGCCGTGCTGCGCCATTCGGACCGGGCGGTGACGGCGTCGGACTACCGCGAGCTGGCGCTCGCCACCCCCGGCGCGGGCATCGGGCGGGTGGAGGTGCTGGAGCGCTTCGATCCCAACGACCGCTTCGTCTCGGCGCCCGGCGCGGTCTCGGTGATGGCGATCCCGGCGCGGGCGGGGCTCGAGGCGCCCGCGCCCCGCGCCGACCGCCCGACGCTGGAGGCGGTGCACGACTGGCTGGACGCGCGCCGGCCGCTGGCGACGCAGCTGTTCGTGGTGGGGGCGGACTACGTGCCCATCGGCGTCTCGGCCGCGGTGGAGCTTGCGGACGGCGAGAACCGCGAGGCGGTGCTCGACGCCGTCTCGACCGCCATCCGCGCGCATCTGTGGGCGCTGGCGCCGGGCGGGCCGGACGGGCGCGGCTGGCCGCTGGGCCGCGCGCTCGACGACCGGGAGATCGAGGTGGCCGTGGGCCGGGTGGCGGGCGTGCGCGCCGTGGCGCCCGCGCGGCTCTTCGTGAAGGACCCCGCCGCCGGCGGCGCCTGGCGGCCGGTTCCCGAGGACGCGACCGGACGCGCGCGCCTGCGGCTGGAGCGCTGGCAGCTGCCCGAACTGGCGATGCTGGCGGTGGCGGAGGGGGACGCGGCCTCGACCACGCTGCCGCCGGCGGCCTCCTCGGGCGACGACTCGATCGCCGTGCCCGTCGTGCCGGAGCTGTGCTGATGGGAGGGCCCGCCCCATGGACGTGAACGGCCTGCGCGCCTGGCCCCTGATGGACCGCCGCGCCCTGGGCTTTGTGCGCGAGGGCGAGGACGCGCCGCGCGACGTGGCCTGGGACGCGCCGGGCGCCTCCGCCTGCGCGGGCCTGCGGCTGGCGCGCCGGCAGGCGGCGCCGGCGCTGGACGAGAACGGGCCCTGGGCGCGCAGCCAGGCCGCGCGGCCGGCGCCGGTCTGCGATCCCGCCGGCTCCTGGGCCTGGTGGGACGGCTCGGCGTTGCATGCCGGCGGCTTCCGCCCCGGCGCCGCCCCCATCCCCCTGCCGCCCGAGATCCCGCCGGGCGCCGAGCAGCCCCAGGACCTCGCCTTCGGCACCGACGACGTCCTTTATGTCGCGCGCAACGGCGCGGTGACCCTGGTCGACCGGCGCGAGCGCTGGGCGCCCGCCCGCGTGGCCCACCCCGACTTCGCCGCACGCAAGCTGGCGCCGGCCGCGGGCGGCGGGGTCTGGGCGCTGGACCGCGGCCGGGGGCAGGTGGCGCGGCTGCTGGGGCGGCCGCTGCGCACCTCTGGCGCGCGGCCCGAGCCCTCGGACGAGGTCTTCCAGCCGGTCGAGCCCAATCCCGATCCGCCCCGCCTGGTCCCGCTGCCCGAAGCGGTGCTGCCGCCGGGCCGGGAGGCCGCGCTGATCGCGGGCTCCGCCGGCGGGCGGCTGGCGCTGATCGCCTGGCGCGACGGGGGCCGGCCCGCGGAGCTGTGGGAGCTGGTCGAGGGCCGCCTGGTCCTGCGCTTCGCGCTGGAGGGGGTGCGCCGCCCGTTCTCGATCGCCTGGATCGGGGAGGGGGCGGTGGCGGCGATGGTCTCCGAGGGGGAGGCGGTCGCGCCGCAGGCCCTGGTCTACGAGATCGACGCCGCCGCGGCCTCGCCGGGTCTCGCCCGGCCGCTGGGGGCGGTGCACCGGGTGCTGCGGCCGTTCCGCACCGCCTTCTGCAACGCGCTCGACGCGACGCCGCGCTACCTGGCGGGGCCGCCGGGCGGGGACGGGCCGGAGGCGCTGCGCGCCCTGCGCCCGCTCTCCTTCGCGAGCTTCGCGCGGCGCGGAAGCATCCGGCCCGGCGCGCTGGACGGGGGCGAGGCGGGCTTCGTGTGGCACCGCGCGGCCTTCGAGGCGGAGGTTCCCGACGGGACCGGCGCGATCCTGTGGGCGCTCGCCTCCGACGACCCCACGCCGCCGCCCCTGCCGGGCGCGGCGGGCGCGCCGGTCTGGGCGCCGCATCTGGTGGGGCGGGCCGGCGCCGGGGAGGTTCCCGCCGACGCGCCGCGGGCCGCCCCGACCGCGCGCGCCTCCGAGCCGGACTACCACCCTGGCGCGCTGGAGGACGGGGCGCCCCATACGCTGCTGCTCCAGCACGCGGGGCGGGTGGTGCGGCGGCTGGCGGGGCGGTTCCTGCACCTGCACGTCGAGCTTCTGGGCGACGGCCGCGCGTCCCCGCGCCTCGCCTCCCTGCGCGTCCATGGCGGGCGGTTCAGCTACCGCGACCGCTACCTCCCCGCGATGTTCCACGAGACGCTGTCGGGCGCCGAGGCCGCCGCCCCCGGCCCCGCCACGCCCCCCGATTTCATGGAGCGTCTGCTCGCCCTCTTCGAATCCCGCTTCACCGAGATCGAGGACCGGATCGCCGCCGCCTGGCTGCTGACCGATCCGGGCGCGACCCCCGACGACGCGCTGCCCTGGCTCGCGAGCTGGGTGGGCATCCCCGAGATCCCGGGCGAGGCGCCCGCCCGCCTGCGGGAGCGTCTGAAGGCCGCCCCCTGGACCGCCCGCCTGCACGGGACCGCCGGCGGCGTGCTGGCGGCGCTGGAGCTCGCGACCGGCGGCGTCACGGTGACCGGCGCGCCCGTCGACCGGCTGGACGAGGCGCCCGCCCCCGGGTCCCTGGCGCTCGCCCGCGACGGGGAGGCGGCGTACCGGGTGCTGACCCTCGGCCTCGCCGATCCGCGTAACGGGGGGGAGGCCGCGTTCCTGTTCGGGGGCGCGGTGACGGGGGGCGAGATCGTGATGGTCGAGGGCTTCCGCCTGCGCCGCACCTTCGCGACGATCCTCGGCGCCGACCTGAGCGACCGCGACAATCCCCTGACGCTGGGGGGCGAGCCCTCGGGCAACTCCATCGTCGGGGACACGCTGATCCTCGGGGAGCGGCGCGCCCGCCGCCTGCTGAACGCGCTGACCGCCACCACCCCGCGCGGGCGGCGGCAGGTGGAGGCGTTCCTCGACCGGCTCGCCCATCGCGCGCTGGTGCTGGTGCGCGAGAGCGCCTCGACCCGCGACCTCGAGCGGCTGGAGGAGGTCGCCCGCGCCGCCGCCCCCGCCCATGTCGAGATCGAGGTGATGCGCGCCGACCGCCCGCTGCGGGTCGCCGTCGCCTCGCTGGTGGGGATCGACACCTATCTCGCCGCGCCGCAGGGGCCGAGGCCCGCGCGGCTCGACCGGCGCACGCATCTCGCGGATGGGGACCAGGTCTGGGGCTTCGGGCGGCTCGACGCCCGGGCCGAGGGGCCGGCGCCGCGGCCGCCCGTCGCCGTGCTCGACGGCCCCGCCTTCGTGGGCGCGGGGCGGGAGTTCCTGCTCTCGTCCGCCCGCTCCACCGCCTTCGGCGGGCGCGACGTCGCCCGCAGCATCTTCCTCTGGGACTGAAGGAGACCCCCCCATGCCCGTGTTCAAGCCCAACGAGCCGATCGTGCAGAAGGAGACGGACGTGCTGGTGGAATCCACCGGCGCCTCGGCCCTGCCCATCGGGCGCCACCGCTTCCGGCTGGTGGTGGTGGACGAGGCGGGCAACGCCTCCGCCCCCGCCTTCCTCGAGGTGATCGTGCAGGACGACGCGGCCCCGACCGCGGTGCTCGACATCCGCGACGTCGAGGGGGTGCGGATCGAGCCGGTGGTGGGGTTCGGATCGAACTTCATCCTCTCGGGCGCCCGGTCGACCGACCAGCCGGAGGGCGGCTCGGGCGTGGCCGAGTACCGCTTCACCCTGGTCGAGGCCTGAGCCCGATGGTCGAGCTCGTCCCCGGCAAGACCCTGGCGCAGAAGGCGCCCGACCTGCTGGTCGAGAACAAGCTGGCGATCGGCCGCTGGCGGTTCCGGCTGGTGGTGGTCGACGGCGCCGGGAACGCGAGCAGGCCGGTCGAGCTGGTGGTGCAGGTGGCCGACGACCCCGCGCCCCTGATCGACGCGCGGCTGCGCGCGCTGCTGGTGGACGACGTCTCGACCGACCTGACCCGAACCGACCTGCGGCTGACCGACGCCGGCCTGCTGCGCCGCCTGTGACGCGGCCCTGACGCGGAGGATGCGATGAGCCTGGACGATCCCCTGGTCCCCTCCGACCCGCTGGAGGGCGCCCCCGCCGCCGAGCGGGTGAACTACGAGACCGGCGTGCTGCTGGACGCGGCCGATTTCCGCGACGAGCAGACCTATCACCGCGGCCGCCTCGCCGCCGCGCTGCGCGCCCTGCACGGCTACGGCACGCTGGCGGGCCTGCGGGTCCGCGCGCCGGAGGCGGGCGACGGAGAGCTGGAATTGCGGGTGGAGCCGGGCCTCGCGCTCGACCGCGCGGGGCGGCTGATGGAGCTGGCGGCGCCCTGGTGCATCCGCCTCGCGCGCTGGTTCGAGGGGCAGGAGACGGCGGTTCTGCGCTCGATCCTGCACGCCCCCCCGCGGGCGCCGCTGGACCCGTGCGTGGTGGTGGACGTGTTCATCTCGGCGCGCAGCTGCGCCGCCGGGCTGACCCCCAGCTTCGCCTCGGGGCCCTTCGAGGGGCGCGACGCGACCACGCCCGCGCGGCTGGCCGAGACCCCGCGCCTGACCCTCGTGCCGCGGGCGGAGGGCGGGCCGGACCCGATCCCCGCGCCGCGGAACTTCTGGCCCGCGCCCGACGCCACGGCGGAGGAGCGGCTGGAGGCCGTGCTCGCCGCCTGGTCGCCGCCCGGCGTCCCCCCGCCCCTGCGCGAGCACGTGGGGGGCGAGGATCCGACCGCCGCGCTGCTCGCGCGGGTCGCGATCCCGGTGACGGTGGGGCCCGAGCCGGGCGCGCGCCCGCAGCTCGACCTGACCCTGCGCACGCAGGTGGACAATTCGCTCCGCCCCTTCATCGCCCTGCCGGGGCGGTGGCAGGGGGCGGCGCTCGACACGTCGGCCCTGATCGAGCCGTGAAGGAGGACGCGCCATGGCGGACCTGACGAAGGCCGGAGCCCGCACCCTGATCGAGGCCGCCGAGGCGCGCGAGATCGCGCGGCTGGCCCGCCCCGACGACCCCGACCTGGTGGAGCGCGGGCGGATCGAGGATGCGCTGGGCGAGGGGGCGCTGGTGCTCGACGGGCTGCGCGCGCGCCCGCGCTGGTTCGACGGGCGGTTCCTGACCGGGGCCGACCTGACCCGCGACCAGGACTACGTCCGCCAGCGCCAGGCCGACCTCGCCCGCGCCTCGGGGACCGGGGTGACGGAGGGGCTGGAGGTCTCGGCCGCCTCGGACGCGCGCGGGGCGGGGCTGGCGATCGAGCCGGGCCACGGGATCACCCCCGCAGGCGAGCTGGTGATGATCGAGACGCGGCGCGAGATCGCGCTGCTGGACCTGGGCGAGACGCGCCGGCTGAACGCCGTCCTCGGCCTGAACCTGGAGCCGCGCCAGCCGCTGGGCCGCCGCTCGGGCCTGTTCATCCTCGGCCTGCGGCCGGTGGAGTGGACGGCGAACGAGATCGCGGCCTACCCGACCTCGATCGGCGGGCGGCGCCGGGTCGAGGACGGCGACGTGATCGAGGCGACCGCGATCACGCTGGTTCCCTGGCGGCTGGGGGAGAGCGCGGGCCTCGCCGACGCCCGCCGGATGGCGGCGCGGGAGATCTTCCTGGGCGAGCCGGCGGGGATGCCGCAGGACATCCTGCCGCTCGCCATGGTGGCGCTGGATCGCGGCTCGCTGCGCTGGATCGACATGGCGATGGTGCGCCGGGAGACGGGCGCCGACACCCCCCTCCAGGTCAGCCTCGGCGCCCGGCCCCGCGCGCTGGCCGAAGCGTTCCTCGTCCAGCATCGCGACCACCTGGCGGACGTGATGACCGCGCGGGCGGAGGCGGGGCGCGGCGGGGCCTTCGCCGCCTCCCAGTCCTTCGCGGCGCTGCCGCCGGCGGGGCCGATGCCGGCCTCGGGCGTGGTGGCGATGGCGGACGGGTTCCGGCAGCTGTGGTTCCCCGCCGAGGTCGACGTGACGCTCGCCTTCGCGCCGGAGGACGAGCTGGCCGCCATCGCCGAGGAGAGCCTCGCCCTGCCGCCCCTCGACCTCGCGACCGAGGGGGCGCTGGACGGGGTGGGGGTGACGGTGATCGCCCCCGTCTCCCGCGCGCGCCTCGCGCGGTTCGAGGCGGCGCTGGCGGGGCTGTCGGTGAAGGCCGCGCCGGGGGCGGAGCTCGCCGGGACGCGCAATCCGGCCGACGGGCTCTCGGCCCTGCTGGGCAAGCGCGCGCGGCGGCGGGCGCCGGAGGGCCCCGCGCCCGATGGGCTGACGGCGGCGGAACGCGCCGAGCTCGACGCCTGGATCGCCGCCTGGGAGGAGGCGCTGGGCGCCCTGCCGACGGCCGGGGGCGCCGCGCCGACGCTGTGGTACGTCCGCCGCCGCGCGGTCCCGCGGGAAGCGGCGCTGACCGGCGTCGCCGTGCCCGTCGCCGGCGACGACGCCCGCGCCGACGCCGCGGTCCGCGAGCGGGCCGAGGCGCTGGGGCTGCTGGAGCGGCTGGAGGCGGTGGCCGAGGTCTCGACCTCCGCCGCCCGCGCCCGGATCGCGGCGTTCCTCTCGGCCCCCGCGATGATCGCGAGCGCGCCGCTGACCGCCGAGGCGGTGATCCTGCTCGAGGCCGCGGCGCCGGAGAGCGGGGGCGGGGACGGCGGCGGCGGCACGGTGGAGACGCCGCCCATCGTCGACATCCCCACCAGCCTGCGCGCGGCGAGCGGCGGCGCCAGCCTCGCGAGCCGGATCGACGCGCTGGCGGCGCTCCGGGCCGGCTCGACGGGCGTGATGCCGGGGGACGCGACTGACTTCCTGCGTCGCCGGGAGCTGTCGTCGAGCGATCCGCGCGCGCTGGTTCCCGCCGGCTCCGACCCGATGGAGCTGCGCCGCGCCACGCTGACCGCGCGCACCGGGGTCGAGCGCATCGCCGTCTCGCGCATCCTGGCGGCGGCGGAGGGGGACGACGGCCCCTCGGTCCTGACCGAGGCGGACGTGCTGGACGTGGCGGCGGACTTCGATCTCGCGGACCTCGGGCTGGGGCTCGCGCGGCTGGAGGGGGCGATGGACGCGCCGCTCGCCGAGGCCGACGCCGCCTGGATCGGGGAGGCGGGCCGCGCGCTCGACCTCGACCGGCTGGGGCTGCGGCTGGAGGGGGAGGCGCTGGCGCAGGCGGCGGCGGGCGTCGCCAAGGCCGCGCAGACCCGCAACGCCGACAGCCTGGGCAAGATCATCGACGAGGCCCTGTGACGACCCGATCCGCCGAGGAGGGCGAGCGATGCGCGTGACCCGAACCCTGGACGAGCCGCTGCGCGACGAGCATGTGCTGGCCGCCGACCCGCCGCTGGCGCCCGTGGCCGACACCTGGCGGCGGCGGATCAACGCCTTCCCCGGCCGGGCGCTGGGCCACCGGGCGCTGAGCGCCGAGCAGGCGGTCAACGCCGGCGTGCAGCGCCTGCGGGGCCGCTCGGTCGCCGCGGGGGTGATCGAGGGGCTGGAGGCCGCGCCCGAGGTCTCGGCGCTGGGGGCCGCGCCTCCCGAGGCCTGGCTGCGGCTGGCGGCGGGCTCGGGGCTCGCGCGCTCGGGCGAGGATCTGCGCCTGCCCGCCGACCGGCGGATCGCGCTGGGCTCGCTGCCGATCTGGGCGCGGGCGGACCTGCTGGACGCCATCGCCGCGGGCGATCCCGCGCCGGCGCCGCCCGCGCCGGGCGCGCCCGACCCCGCCTTCCCCGGCCTGCGCCCCCTGCTGCCGCGGCGCATGGGCCCGGCGCTGGCCGAGGCGCTGGCGGCGCCCGCGGCCGAGGCGCTGCCCCGCGCCGCGGTGCTGGTGCTGGAGCCGACGACGGTCGCGATCCTCGCCGACGCCGCGCGCGACTGCCCCCCGGATCCGCGCGACGATCCCTACGACGACCTGCAGCTGATCGACGGCGCCCGGCTGGCGCTGGCCTTCTGGCCGGCGGAGATGCTGGCGGGCGACGGCGGGGCGGACTACGGCCCCGTGCCCGCGGGGGCGCTGAAGCGCAACGCGCTCGCCCACCGCGTCTTCGCGATGGAGCGGCGCCTGGGCCCGCGCGGCGCCCACCCGTGGGAGGGGCTGGGCCTGCCGCTCGCCCTGGTCGGCTTCGCCCCCGACTGGACGCTGGAATTCGTCGACCGCGCCGCGGTGCGCCGCATGGGCGGCGCGCCGATCCCGCGCACCCAGGTCGCCGAAGGGCAGGGGAGCGCGACCCTGTGGCAGGCGCAGGTCGCCCAGTTCGCCGAACACCTCGCCGACCTGCCGGAGCTGACGGCCGAAGCCTTCGCCGCCGCCTTCCGCACCCTCCCCCCCGTGGGCGGCCTGCCGCGCGACGCGATCGACGTGGCCACCCGGCGGCGCAGCCTGTTCCCCGCGACCGCCCGGATCTCGCTGCGCCCCGCGCCGCTGGAGGAGGTGGGCCTCGCGGTGGACGAGAGCGCGCCGCTCGCCCCCCTGCGCCTCGACCGGGCCGAGACGGTGGAGCTGCTCGCCCCCGTCCCCGCCGCGGTCTACGAGCCGCGGCTCTTCGAGATCGAGGCGGTGGATCCCGCCTTCGCCGCCGCGATCCGGCGGATCGAGCGGGACCGCGCCCACTGGCTCGCCCGGCGCGAATACGTGCGCGCCCGGCGGGAGCGGCTGGCGGCCGCCATCGCCGGCAAGACCCCGGGCTGGGACGAGGCCGCCTCGCCGCCCGAGGAGATGGCGACCGCGGCCGGGCCGCTCGCCGGCGTCCGCATCCGCCGGGTGGCCGCGGGGCCCGAGGAGCAGGGGCACCTCTACCGCGACGCGCCCCGCACAGAGCGTCTGTCCGCCGGCGACCGCCTGTTCGCCTGGGTCCGCGTCGGGGCGGCGGGCGACCAGGCGGCGCTGGGCGTGGCGCTGCGCGCCTACAATCACGAGGGGGCGCTGGGCTGGGGCTGGGGCGATCCCGAGGGGCTGTTCTTCACCGCCCAGACCCCCGGCTTCCGGGCCGGCGCGCTGCCGCCGCAGGGCGTGTGGACGCGCATCGAGGCGCCGTTCTCGGTCCTGGGCGCGGCGCGGAACTTCGACCTCGACCACGTGGTGGTCGGGGGCCTCGCCTTCCGCCAGTCCGCGGGCACGGCGGTGGAGTGGGGGCCCGTGGGTACGATCTCCCCCTCCGGCCGGATCGCCTACTGGCTGCGCGACGCCACGCCCTTCGGCGCGGTCGAGGAATGGGTGGACGGGAACGAGGCGTGGGAGTGGACCGACCTGCCCCCCGTGAGCGGGGAGGAGGGCTTCGGCGTCGAGGCGGGCACCGTGCAGGAGATCGAGGCGCTGATCGGCCGCTGGCCGCAGGGCTACCTCGCCGACGAGTTC
This sequence comes from Albimonas marina, assembly GCF_029223255.1. Taxonomy (GTDB): domain Bacteria; phylum Pseudomonadota; class Alphaproteobacteria; order Rhodobacterales; family Rhodobacteraceae; genus Albimonas. The sequence goes on along the minus strand of NZ_JARHUC010000010.1, from coordinate 65,156 downwards.
GCGGTGCTGCGCGAGCAGGGGCTCGACGCCTTCCTCGACCTGATGAAGTCGCGCATCGACCGCACCAACGACCGCGTCGACCTGGGCTTCGTGCGGGCGAGGGCGGACATCTACCGCCTGCGGCGCTTCATGCTGGGGGGCGACGCGGCGGCGAAGCTGGTGACCTCGCCGGCGCTGGCTGACCTCGCCACGCGGGAGGAGGGGGCGCGGGCCACCTCGGAGAACCTGTCGGCCTTCCTCAAGGCCGCCTACGTGGCGAGCCCGGAGCGCGACCCCGACGATCCGCTCAGCCGGCTGCCGGTGGCCGACGATCCGGTGATCGGCGTCACGGCCGGGGCGACGGCGGGCGCGACGGGGGGAACCCCAACCGCGGGGCGCATGGCGCTGGCCTCGGGGACCAGCCTCTCGGCGCTGTCGGCGGGGGGGCTGACGGGCTTCGGCTCGCGGAGCGACTTCACCTTCGCCGGGGACTTTTCCTTCGCGGACCGGGAGCTGTTCGTGCGCGAGAGCACGGTCAGCCTCGCGGGGCTGGAGGCCAACTTCGCCGCCTACGACTTCGGGACCGACGACGTGCTCGACCAGCGGCCGATGCCGGGCACGGTGGAGCGCACCGCCACGGTCGCCGAGCGGCTGGAGACGGCCCCGGCGGTGGAGGCGCAGGAATACGCCTCGGCCGGGAAGATCGAGGCGCTGGGCGTCGTCGGCGCCCTGATCGGCGGCGGCGCCGCGCGCGAGGGCGTGGCGCTGGGCGACCTCGAGGCGCCGGGCTGGGTCGCCGCCGACGGCGAGGGGACGCCGAGCCTGGCCGAGGTGCTCGAAAGCCCGACCGCCTTCCGCGACCGGGACGCGGTGGCGGGGCGGCACGAGGCCTCGTATTTCGCGGCCGGCGCGGCCTCGATCGACTCCACCGTCTCGCTGCTGCGGCTGATCGAGGGGCGGGTCGCGATCTACCGGCGGGTCCTGGGCGACGCGGGCGCGGTGCGCAAGACGGTGCGCGCGATGGTGGGGCGGGCCGACGCGCGCCTGCGCGAGATCGACGTCGAGGTCGCCGAGGCGCGCCACGACGCCGCCGTCGCCGCCGCCCTGCTGGCCGAGGAAACCGCTCGCGTCGCGGCGGTGAACGCCCGCCGCGCCGCGGTGATCGACCGGCACGTCGAGGGCTTCGTCTTCCGCCGCCCCCGTCGCGCGCCGCTGGTGCGGGAGGTTCCCGTGGCCGCCGTCTCGCCGGCCGCGACCCGGGTGCGGGACCTGGTCTGCCCCCCCGACGACGGCGAGGCGCCCGAGGAGATCCGCGACTACGTGGCCCTGCTGGCCGAGACGCCGGCGGGCTGGTGGAAGGTGGGCGCGGCCGAGATCGCCCGGCTCGACCGCCTGCAGGCCGCGCGCGAGGCGCTGGCGCTGGTGCAGGCGCGCGCCGCCCTGCCGATGGCCGCGGCGCGGGCCGGGGGGCTGGCGGCGCAGGAGACGCCGGGGGGGTGGGCGGTGAAGCGCTCGCTCGCCGCGCGGCGCTCGGCGGCGGAGGCGCGGCGGGCGTCCGCGGCCGGGATCGACCGGGCGGCGGCGGCGAAGCTCGATCTGGCGGCCGCGCGCGCCACGCTGCTGGCGCGGGCGGCGCTCGCGGACCTCGCACAGTCGGCGCTGCGCCGCGCGGCGCTGGCCCGGCGCGTGGCCGAGGAGGTCGAGCGCGTGGGCGACGCCGCCGCCTGCCTGCACGCGGGCTTCGCGCAGGCCGCGCCGGCCGTGCGCCTCGCCTGGGCGCAGGCGCTGAGCGCCTTCGACGATCCCGCGCCGATGGCCGATCTCTCGACCCTGCCGGACTGGGGCCGCCTGCCGCTGGAGCTGCGCCGGGCGCTGCAGGACGTGGTCGACTGGCTCTACGCCCGGCTGGTCCCGGGCGAGGCGGCGGCGCGGGCGGCGATGGACGACCTGGTGCGGATCTGCGCCCTGACCGCGTCGCTGGCGCCGGCGGGGGCGCTGGTGCCCGCGCGGCTGGTCTCCGCCGCCCCGGCGCGGCCGGGGGCGACGCTGCTGCTGTCGGTGGACGTGAGCCGGGTGCGCGCGGGCATGACCGCGGTGATGCGCGACGCGGGCGGGATCGAGATCGTGCGCGCGACGGTGATGGACCTGAGCGACGGCGCGGCCCGCGCGCAGGTGGTGCGCGTGGCGCGCGGCGCGCCCGCCTCCCTCGCCGCCGGCGGACGGGTGGAGCTGATGGCGGAGGGGGCGAGGTGAGCCGCCGCCGGGACGGCGCCGCGCAGGGCGCAGGCGGGCGGCCGCCTCCGGCCGGACGGGAGGCGGCGCGCCCGGTCTTCGGCGGCGCGCGGGACTCGGCGCGGGGCCTGCGCGCGAAGTTCCGACCCGCGCCTCCGGGGAGGCGCGGCTGATGGCCGATGCGCGGGTCGCCACCTGCCGGGTGCGCGGGGCGCAGGGCGCGGCCGGGCGGCTGGCCGCGCTCGCCGCCGACGCCCTGCGCACGGCGCCCGAGCCGGGGGGGCGCCTGCTGCTGCTGCGCCGTCTCGACCTGGGCCTGGCCGCGGCGCGCGGGGCCGGGGGCGATCCGGCGCGCGCGGCGCTCGCCCGACGCGCGGAGGAGTCGCTGCGGCGTGCGGCGCTGGGGGCGGTGCATGGCGGCGCGCCCCATGCGGGGGCCGCGGGCGCGGTGTGGTTCCGCGACGCCGCCGAGGCGCGCCGCCTGCTGCTGCTGCGCCGGGCCGCCGGCGCGCCGCTCTCGGCCTGGTTCTGGCGCCTCGCCGTGCCGGGCGCCGCGCGGCTCGCCCGCGATCCGGCCCCCGGCGCCGCCGCGGCCCTGCTGGCCGAGGCCGCGGTCTCGGACGAGGCGGAGCTGGAGCTCGCCCGCCTGCTGCGCGCGGCGCCCGAGGCGGGCGTGGCCGTGGCGCTGACCCGCCTGCTGCTCGCCGCCGCCGGGCCTGCGCCGGGCGCGCCGCTTGCGATGCGCGGCCCGGCGGGGACCGCAGGCGACGCCTCCCACGTTCCGGTCGAAGACGCCTTGAAGGAGGCCGAAGCCGAAACCGCCCGCCTGCTGCGCGCGGCGCCCGAGGCGGTGGAGCGGGGCCTTCGACAGGCCCTGCGCACGGCGGCGGAGGCGGACGGCGCCCCCCCGCGCTGGCTGCGCCGGGCGGCGCTTCTGGCGCTCGCCCCCGGCCTCGCCGCGGCGCCGCGGCGGCTGGAGGCGCTGGCGGAGGGGGTCGCGACGCCTCCCGGGCGGGGCGAGGGGCGGGCGCGAGCGCAGGGCGAAGGATCCGGCGTCGTCGCGCAAGCCTCGCTGCGCTCGGCGCCCGGGGCGAGCCCCGGGGCGGAGGCCGCGGCGCCTGGGGCGACGACCCGGGAGGCGGAGGCGGGGCGGGCGGCGTCGCGACCGGCCGAGCCGGCGGCGCTCCCCACGCCGGCGGAGGAGATCGAGGCGGAGGCGTTCAGCCCCTCCGCCGGCCTGCTGCTGGCGCTGACGCCCCTGCGCAAGGCCGGCTTCGCGGAGTGGCTGGCGGAGCGGCCGGACCTCGCCCGGCGCGGCTTCGGGCCGGCCTTCGTGCTGCATCTCGCGCAGGTGCACGCCCGCGGCGCCTCGGCGGTGGCGGGCGGGGCGGGGACCGCGAGCAGGCGGCCTGTCGCGCCGCGGCAGGGCGGCGCGGCGGAGCCCCGGGGCGATCCGCTGCTCGACGCGCTGACGCCCTGGCCGCCGGTGGAGGCGGCGGATCCCGCGGCGGCCCGCGCCTGGCGGCAGGGGCTCGACGGCTGGCTGCGCCGGCGGGCGGGGCGGGGGCTGCACGACCTCGCGGCGCGGGGCGGCTGGCTGCTGTGGAGCGACGGGCGGATCGAGGCGCGGTTTCCCGCGGCGGCGGCGGACCTGGCGCTGAGGCGGCGGGGGCTCGACGCCGATCCGGGCTGGGTTCCCTGGCTGGGGCGCAGCGTGCGCTACCATTTCCGGGACGAGCCGCTGTGACCCCCGCGCCCCGCATCCGGCCCCGCGGGCGCTGCCGATGAACGTCGCGGCCTCCCTCCCCCCAGGCGGCGCCGGCGCCCTGCCGCGCGGCGCCCTGCCGGAGCTGGCGCTGGCCGCGCTCGCCGCGGTGCATCGCCCGGCGCAGGCCTTCTCCGACCTCGCGCTCCCGTCGGCCGTCGAGGCGCTGCGCGCGGAGCCCGAGCCGGGGGACCGGGCGCTGGTGCGCCTCGCCGACGCGCTGGCGCTGACGGACGCCGAGCTGATGGCCGCGGCCCTCGTCCTCGCCGCCGAGACCGACGCGGAGGCCGCCCGGGCGGTGGCCGAGGCGCAGGCGCCGCTGGGCGGCTCGCGCCCGCTGATCGGCCTCGCCGCCGCCTGTTTCCGCGCGCTGGGCGCGAGCCCGGATGGGCTGGCGGCCGGGCGCGCCGCCGCCGCCGGCCTGCTGACGCCGGGCCCCGAGCCCGCGGCGCTGCCCGAGCGCAGCCTCGCGATCCCGCTCGCCGTCGTCTCGGCCCTGCGCGGCGGGGCGCTGGCGCCCGAGGGCGTGCGCCGCCTGCGTCCCGGGGCCCTGCCGATGCCCGTCCCGGTGCTGGAGGCCGCGCAGGCCCGCGGCCGGGCGCTGGCCGAGGCCCCCGCCGGGCCTGGCGACGCGGTCGGCCCCGGCCTGGTGATCCGCGCCGGCGCGCGGGCCGAGGGGCTGCGCCTCGCCGCCCTCGCCGCCGCCGCCGCGGGGCTGGAGCTGGCGGAGGTTCCGGCCGAGGGGGCGCCGCCTGCGGGCCTCGGCCCCTGGCTGCTGGCCTCGGGCCTCGCCCCGGTCTTCGCGCCGGCGCTGGCGGCGGGGGATCGCTGGTCGCCCCCCGACCTCCCCGGCTGGCGCGGCCCCTGGTTCGCGCTGGCGGGCGCCGAGGGGCTGGTGGAGGCCGAGCCCGCCCCCGCCGACTGGACCCCGCCCGCCCCCGACGCCGAGGCGCGGGCGCGGCTGTGGCGGGCCGGCGGCCTCTCGCCCGAGGACGCGGCGCGCGCGGCGCAGGGCTTCCGGCAGGGGCCGGCGCGGATCGCGGAGGTCGCGGCCTTCGCCCGCGCGGGCGCCTTGGCTCGCGGGGCGGAGGCGCCCGGCTGGGAGGATCTGCGCCAGGCCGCCGCGCGCGGGGCAGAGGGGCTCGCCCCCGCCGCCCGCCTCGTGCCCGGCGCGCCGGCGGACGAGGCGCTGGTGCTGCCCGCGGCGCTGCGCGAGGCGATGGCGGCGCTGGTCGCCCGGGCGCGGGTGCGCGACCGGCTGCACCTCGGGCTGGGCCCCGCGGCGGCGGCGCGCCCGCGCACCGGGCTCGCGGCGCTGTTCTCGGGCGAGAGCGGGACGGGCAAGACGCTGGCGGCGAGTTGGTTCGCGGCGCGGCTGGGGCTGCCGCTCTACCGCGCGGATCTGGCGGCGCTGACCTCGAAATGGATCGGGGAGACGGAGAAGAACCTCGACGGGCTGTTCTCGGCCGCGGCGCGGGCCGACGCGGTGCTGTTCTTCGACGAGGCCGACGCGCTCTTCGCCGCGCGCACCGACGTGGGCGACGCCCATGACCGCCATGCGAACGCGCAGACCAACTACCTGCTGCAACGCATCGAGAGCTTCGAGGGCGTGGCGATCCTGGCCAGCAACAACCGCGAGCGCTTCGATCCCGCCTTCACCCGGCGCCTCGACGCGATCCTGGATTTCCCGATGCCCGAGGCGCCGGCCCGCGCGGCCCTGTGGCGGGCGCACCTGGGCGAGGCCTGCGCGGTTCCGTCCGCCGAGATCGACGCGCTGGCGATCGGGGCGGACCTGGCAGGCGGGCACATCCGCAACGCCGTCTTCGCCGCCGCCGCCCGCGCGGCGGCGCAGGGCCGGGGGATCGAGGCCGCGGACCTGTGGGCGGGGATCGCCGAGGAATACGCCAAGCTGGGCCGGCCCGCGCCCGCGCGCCTCTCGCCCCGCCTCGCCCGTCCGGCGCGGGGGGAGGGATGAGCCGCCCCCCCCTCCTGGTCCGCGGGCGGGAGGAGGGCCGCCCCCGCGCCGCCCCCCGCCTGCAGGCGAGCGCGGCGCTGGAGGCGCGGCTGGAGGCGCGCGCCCTGCCGGGGCGGCTCGAGGGCCGGCTGGAGGCGGGGGCGGAGGCGCGGCTGGCGGGCCTGCTGGACGCGCGGCTGGGGGGCGAGGCGCGGGCGGGGCTCGACGCGCCCCTCCTGCGCCCGGCCTACCTGCGCCAGCCCGAGGGCCCGGGCGCGCCGCGCGACGAATCCCCCCAGGCGCTCGCCCGCTCCGCCCGCGACCGCGGCGGTCGGGAGCGCGCGCCGCCGCCCCCCGCCGGGATCCTGCGGGGGCCGGCGATGGGGGAGGGGGGAGAGGCCGCGCGCCCCGATGCGGCGGCGGGGCTGGGCGGAGGGCCCGGGGAGGCCGAGGCGCGCCCGCCCCCCGTGCCGGCGCCGCGGGAGGGTGACGCCGCGGCCGGCGCGCGGGACGAGGCCGCCCCCGCCGATCCCACGCAGGCGGAGGCGATGAGGGGGCGGGCGGAGGACGCGCCCGGCGCCGGGGAGGAGGGGGCTCGCGAGGACGAGACGCGCGAGGACGCGCCGGGCGGCGCGGGCGTAGAGACGGAGCCGGAGGGCGAGGCGGAGGCCCCCGCCGGGGAAGAGGTCGTCGGCGCGGGGGAGGAGACGCCGGAGGAGGAGGCGCCGCAGGAGGATCGGGCCCGCGGCGGTCGTCGGCGCGGGCGGCGAGGGCGCGGCGGGGGCGGGGAGGAGAGCGGCGAGCAGGGCGTGGAGATCCGGCGCGACGCCGTCTCGCTGCCCCGGCCGCGGGTGGAGCTCGACGCCGACGTGCCCGGCTTCGACGCGCCCCGGCGGCTGGACGTCGAGGCCAAGACCCGGCCCAGGGACGAGACCGAGGAGGAAGGCGCGCGCACCGAGCCGCCGGGCGACGACCACCGGCGCGCCTACGAGGAAGCGGCGGCGGAGCTCGCCCGGCTGCACGCCGCGCTGCGCGCCGATGCGGCGAGCGAGCAGGCGCGGTTCCGCGCGCTCGCCGCCACGCTCGCCGACCGGCGGCAGGCCGCGCTCGACCGGGCGCTGGCGGAGACCGACGCCGGCCTCGACGCCGCGTTGCAGGAGGTGGCGGCGGGGGAGGCGGCGGCGCTGGCGCTGGCCGCGCGCATCGCCCGCGACGGACGCAGGCGCATCGCCGGGGCCGCCCAGACGGTGCGCGACACGCTGAAGGACCGCGCCGAGGAGGTCGACCGCGCCACCGCCGACCAGCGCGACGACGGCGCGGCGATGGAGACCTGGGCCGCCGATCGCGGCGACGAGATCTCGGCCGAGGGCGACGCGGGGCAGGGCGCGCTGAGCGGCCTCGCCCGGGCGCCCGGGCCGCCCTGGCCGGGGAACCTGCGCGGGGCGGCCATGCGCGGCGCGGTGGACGAGGTCCTCCAGACCCGCGTGCCCCCGGTGGCCAGCGAGCGGGCGGAGAAGATGGGCGTCGACCGCGACGCCCACGCGGCCCGGCTGATGAACGCGGGGATGCAGCTCCAGCAGGACGTGATCGCCGCGCTGCAGCCCTTCGACGACCTGCTGACCGGCTTCCGCGTCACCGGCCCCGCCGACGTGCAGCGGCAGGAGACGGCGGCCTACGACGGGCTGGGCAAGGCCGAGCGCCGGCTGAAGCGCTCGCTGCGCGAGACCGCCGCGGCGACCCGCGCGGCGCTGGCCGAGCAGCATGCCGCCCAGCGCGAGGGGCTGGCGGAGAGCGCGCGGACCGCGGCGCGGATCGAGGCGCAGGCGCTGCAGGCCTCTGGCCAGGCGGCGCTGGAATCGCGCCGGGGCCTGGCCGAGGCGCAGCCCGCCACGCTGCGGATGCTGCGCGAGAGCTTCCTCGCCAACCGCAGCCAGCCCCCGGACGTCTTCGCGCGCATCGTGCGCGACAGCGCCCAGGCGGCGGCCGAGGGCGCGGCGCGCAAGGTGCACGAACAGCGCGGCGCGCTCGACCGCGGGGCGACCGGCGCGCTCGACCGGGCGCGGGCGCAGACGGCCGCGGCGGCGGCGGGGCTGGCCGAGGCCGCCTCGCGCGCGGCCGACGCGATGCGCGCGACGGGACAGGAGACGGCGAGCGGGCTGCACGAGGCCGCCGAGGCCTCGCGCCCCGGGGTGCGGCGCATGGCCGATCCGGTGGCCGCGGTGCTCGACGACTATCCGCAGACGCCCTCGCGGGTCTTCGAGGAGATGCTCCGCGCGCTCGAGGCCGACATGCGCGCGGCATGGCTGACGCTGCATGCGGCGTGGAGCGAGGAACCCTCGCAGTCGGGCGGCGGCGAGGGCGGCGCGAGCGAAGGGGCGCAGACCCGCCCCGCCGGCCCCGCCCAGCCCGCCGCCACCGTCGAGGCGCCCACCGTCTTCGTCGACCGCGCCTGCGCCACGGGAGAGGACGCCAAGACCGGCGACGCGCCGGTGGGCGAGCGCATCTCCGGCGACCGGGACACGGTCGCCGCCAATGTCGCCCAGCGCTACAACGACCTGCGCACCGCCTTCGCCCCGGTGTTCCCCGACGGCGAGACCATCCTGCGCCCGCTGCGGGGCCTGACCCGCAGGCGCGGCGCGGCGGTGGAGGAGCAGTATTCCGGCGACCTGCGCGCCCGCATCCGGCGGGAGATGTGGAACGGCCTGCACACCGGGCGCACCATCCGCGCCAACATCCGCGCCGCCATGGCCTGGCTCGACGGCCGCCCGCTCGACGCCGCGCGGCACGAGCTGGATGCGGCGGTGGTGCTGTGGAACGACTCCGACCGGGTGGACGAGGTGATGAAGTCCCTCACCCCCGCCCAGATGGCCGCCTTCAACGAGAGCGCCGAGGCCTCGGGCCTGCTGTCGGAGGTGGCGGAGGATCTCAACGACGAGGACCGCGCCGTCTTCGATCTGCTGATCGAGGGCGACGTGAACGCGGCCGAAGGGCTGCGGATGCAGGACCGAATGGCCGACCAGTCGAGCCGACGGGGCGACCGGCGGGCGGATGCCGCGGTCGACCTGATGCGCCAGGTGCAGGGGAGCGCCGGCGCCTCGGCGCTCGCAGGGGCGGGGGAGTTCGACACGGCCCAGGAGCGCGAGGCCCGCCGCGACGCCGCCTGGCAGGAGATCCTGACCGCGGCCGGCAACGCCGCCCCCACCCAGCGCGACGCCGACGGCAATGCGCTGACCGGGCGCGAGGCGCTGATCGCCTACGCCACGCGCGACGTCGTCTACTACGAGGATACCGGCGGCCCCCATGGCGGCGGCCATTACGAGCGGCGCGTGGACCGGGTGCGCGACGAGCAGCGGCTGCTGATCCGCAACCTCGCCGAATATCCCGCCGACGCGCCGGAGGTCCGCGCCGCGACCCTGCTGGTCGAGGACACCCGCGCCGGCGGCGCCAAGGACGAGCGGGTGCGCCAGGCGCTGGACGATCCGGAGCTGAACGCGGGCCTCGCCAACCCGCTCGACCCCGAGGCGGTGGCCGCGGCCGGGCGCAAGGCCGAGGAGGCCCGCGCCCGGCGCGACTACACCTTCCGGCTGCTGAACCTCTACCGGAACGGCCCCGACGCGCCGGACCGCGACCCGCAGGAGATCCGGGCCGAGCTGGGCGAGAGCCTCGCGCGCGGAACCGACGACCCCGCCCGCGGCGAATACCTGCGCGCCATGGCGACGGGGGAGCTGCACGACCCCGCCGTGGCGGTCGCGGCCTTCAACTACGCCATGGACGGCGCCGGCACCCGGGACGAGGTGCTGAAGGCCCAGTTCCGCTCGATGTCGCGCGAGCAGGTGGACGCGGCGACCGAAGCCTACAACGCCGCCCACCCCGGGGGCCCGCCGCTCTACGAGCGCATCGGGCTGTTCGACGAGGGGAACTTCTGGGACTCCGAGACCTCGGGCGATGCCGCCAACGAGCTGGAGGTGCTGACCCTCGGCGTGCCCCGCAACGACCGGGAGCGCATGGAGGTCGCGGCCCTGACCGCCCGCCAGCAGCAGGAGAGCGCCGACAGCTCGCTCTTCGGCCCGGGCGTGGCGGGGGAGCAGTACGAACGGCTGGGCGAGGCCTACACCGGCCTGCTGGATGCGGCGGGGGTCGAGGAGGGGGACTTCGACAGCCACGGCCGCCTGCGGGTGCGCGGCCCGGACGGCGAGACGCTGACGCTGGGCAATTTCGACGAGACGGGCGGCTTCCGGCCGCCGCCGGGGACGGACGCCACCGCGCTCGCCCAGCAGATGATCGCGGCGCGGGGGGCGGCGGAGGGCTACAACCAGGCCGTCGACAGCGTGGCCAACGTGATCTCGACGGCGATCGTGGTGACGGCGGCGGTGGTGACCTCGGCGCTGACCGGGGGGGCGGCGGCCTCGATCTGGCTGCCGGTGCTGGTGACCATGGGCGCGGGCGTGGCCGCGATGGGGGTCAACGCCGCGATCAAGGGCAACCGCTACGGGCACGAGGAGATGGCCCAGGACTTCGCGATGACCGTGGTGCAGGCCGCGACCGCGGGCGTGGGCGCGGCGGTGGGCGCGGGGATGCGCGGGGGCGGCACGGCGGTGAAGGCGCTGTCGGGCCGCCTGTCGGTGGGCGAGAAGGCGCTGGAGCGCTTCGTCACCTCCCAGGGCGGGCGCTTCGCAGGCTCGCTGGGGCTGGCGGACGAGATGCTGATCGGCGGGATATCGGGCGCGATGGGCTCGGGGGGGAACGCGCTCCTCGACGACCGCGCCTGGGAGGAGGGGCGCTGGGGCGAGGAGTTCGGCCACTCGATGCTGCGCGGCTTCCTGTCGGGCGGGCTGGCGGCGGGGGCGATGCGCCCGTTCAGCCGGGCGGCGGGGTCGCGGCTGTCGGGGACCGGCGGGCCGGGCGCGGGGCCCGAGCGCTTCGGGCTGGGCGCGCAGGCGATGATCAAGGGGCTGGGCTCGGGCGTCTCGGGCTCCGGCTCGGCGGCCTTCGACATGGCCTACGACCATTCGCGGGGGCGCGACGTCGGCTCGTTCCACGACGCGGTGACCTCGGTGATCCGGGCCGGCGCGCAGAACGCGGTGCAAAGCTGGGGGGAGGCGCACGGCGAGGCCTTCGGGGATGCGAGCGGCCTTTCGCGTTCGATGCAGGGCCGGCGGATCGTCCCCCGCCGCGTGCCTTCGCCCTCGGGCCCCGAGGGCGCCCGCGCCCGGCCGCCGGAGGAGGCCGCGGGCCCCGCGCCGCGTCCCGCCGAGGGACCGCAGGAGGCGCCCGCCCGGCGCCCCGCGCCCGGCGCGCCCGAGGCGGCCGACCGGCCCCCGGCGGAGGCGGCGCGCGCGCCCAACGCGTCGGAGGCAAGGGACCTCGCCGAGACGCTGGACGCGGTCAGCGTCGGCCTCGAGCTGGGCCTGACGCCCGAGCAGGTCGCCCCCACCCGCATACCCGGCCCGGACCCCGACGCCGCCGCGCCGCCCCGCCCGCAGGCCGAGGCCCCCGTCCCGCGCCCGGGCCCGGAGACCGAGGCGCCGGCCGCCCCGCGCCTGCCGGGCGGCGAGGGGCCCGCGCGGGGCCGCGCCACGCCCCCGCCGCTGCCCGAGGCGATGGGCGGCCCGCCGCGGCCCCTGCCGGACGTCGACCCGATGCCCGAGGCGACGGTCATGCAGTCCTCGGACCCGACCAGCCGCGACGACCACATGCTGATGTACCGCAACTCCATCGGCGACGACCCCGCGCGGGAGGCCGCGATCTACCGCAACGCCGAGACGGGCGAATACATCGTCGTTCAGGGGGAGGAGCGGGTCGTCTCGGTCGGCACGCAAGGCGAAGGGCTCGCCGGCCCCGCGGCCGAGGGGCATTCGCAGCGCTGGAAGGAGCTGCTCGACTCCGACGCCGGGCGCTGGGAGCTGGAGGCGCACCACCAGCCCGGCGTGGATCCCACGGACGGGCGGCTGGGCGCGCACCGCCTGCCCTCGGGCGCGGGGGGCGACTTCTCGGTCCTGATGGGGGAGAGCCGGGCGGCGGGGGGCGGCCGGCGCGTCTCGGAGATCCACGTGGGCGGGGAGATGGAGCCTTCGACCCGCTTCTCCTACGACCCCGACGCCGCCGAGGCCCGCTTCCGGGTGGAGTTCCACGATCCCCGCACCGGCGCCTCGCGCTCGCAGGACTTCGACAGCCTCGACGCCTACGCCCGCTGGTTCATGGCCGAGACCGGGCAGGCCATGCCCACCGCCTTCGACGAGGGCCCCGCGCAGACCCTGCTGCACGGCACCCACACGGGCCACGGAGAGACCATCCGGCGGGAGGGGATCGACCTGCAGGCCGGCGGCGCGCGGGAGCAGGACTTCGGCGCCGGCTTCTACATGGCGCGCACCGAGGCGGACGGGCAGGCCTACGCGGATCGCACCTCGGCCAACGGGCGGGCGCGGGCGGCGGCGGAGGGGCGCGACGCCGCCGACCCCCTGCATTCCGTCGAGGGCGAGGTGATGCGCGGGACCCTGCCGCTGTCGGAGCTGGGCTCGGTCGTCGACGTGCGCCCGGGCGGCGCCCACCGGGAGCTGTGGGTGGAGTTCCTCGGCCAGCCGCTGCTGCCGCGCGGGGCGGCGATGACGCGCGCGCAGGTCGATGCGGTGATCGCCGATCCGGGGGGCTATCCCTCGCATTACGTGCACCTGACCACCAAGGGGGACCGCGCCTCGGCCTTCGAGGCGTTCCTGCGCCACCATGGGCTGGACCCCGACGTGGTGGTGGGGGACCTCGGCGGGCTGGGCACCGCGGGCACCGGGACCGGCGAGCAGGTGATGATCCGCAGCCCCCGCGCGGCCCGGCGGATGGAGCGGGCGATGGGCGTGGGCGTCCACGCGGACGTGCGCGACGCGCCCCTGCATCCCGACGCGCCCCGCACGCCCGAGGGCCAGGGCGGCGGCGGGCGGCCTCCCGGCGCGGCGGACGCCGACCTCCCCCCCGCGATCCGCGAGGCGCTGGCCGAGACCGAGGCGCTGCCCCCCGGCATCCGCGCCGCGCTGGCGGAGACCGAGGCGCAGCAGGCCGCCGCCGCCCGCCGCGCCGCCGCCGCGGCCGAGGAGGCGCTGCCGCCGCTGATCGAGCAGGCGCTGGCCGACACCGCCGCGCGGGAGGCGGAGCGCGCCGCCCTCTCCCCCGTCGACCGGGCGCTGGCGGACATCGATTGGTCAAGCGATGACAGGCCCGCGGGGCCTCCGCCGCCGGAGGCCGCCCGGCAGGGGCCCGAGACGCGCGCGGCGGGCGACGCCGCCGTCGCCCGGGTGCGCGAGATGATCGAGACGCGCATGGGCGCCCCCGCCGCGCGGCGCCTGGACGAGCTGCTGCTGGTCGGCGGCCCGCACATGCGCCGGATGCTGCTGGCCGAGACGCTCGACGGCCGCCTGCTGGCGCGCGGGCGGCTGGCGCAGGCGCTGGCCGAGCCGCTGGGCGCGCGCCTCTCGCAGGACGAGATGGACGCGCTGCGCGAGGTGCTGGTCGACCGCGGGCGCGACGACGCCCCCGAGGCCCCCGACGCCGAGATCCGCCGCGAGGCGGAGGAGCGGCTGGCCCGCTGGGCCGAGCACGGGATGGGCGCGGACGAGGCGGCGGCGATGCTCGCCGCCGACGCGCGGCTCTACGACAACCCCGCCGCGCAGCTCGACGGGGCGACCCGGCGCTACGGCTACGGCCGGCATCGGCGCGACGAGATGGCGGCGGCCGAGGCGCCGGTGCTGGCGACGGCGCGGGACCGGGTGGCGGATCCGGCGCTGGAGGTGGAGGGCAAGGCGGAGCTGTTGCGCGCCCTCGACCACCCAGACGCCGAGCAGCTGCGCCGCTTCGCCTACGCCACCCTGCCGCGCGACGGGGGCGGGGAGTGGGACCTGCTGGCGCAATGGGGCGCCTACCGGGACATGGTCGGCGCCCACAACCGCGGGCTCGAGGCCGGCGCCGCGCCCCGCGCGGTCACCGCCGAGGGGTTCATGGCCTATGTCCGCGGCCACCAGCGGCGCACGCAGCTTCCGCGCGTGTCGGAGGTGGAGAGCGCCTTCCAGACCTTCGGCGTCGAGATCTCGGGCCCCACCCATCCCGTCGACGCCGAGTTCGCGGTGCTGAAATGGGCGCAGGAGCCCGACCCCGACCGCGGCCCCCACGCGACGCGCAACGAGCCCAACGCCCCCGGCTCGGATCTGCTGGGGGTGAACCGGGAGACGGGGCAGATCCTCTACGTCGACGACAAGGCCTGGCAGGTGCGCAGCGACGGGCGCGACGAGATCGACGCGGTCGGCGCCCTGACCCGCAACCTGGCGGGCAACATGGAGGACGACGCCGCCGCGCTCGACCTGCAGCTGCGCGCGATGGCCGAGGCGGGGGTCGAGGTCGACCCGGTGATCGCCGACGTGCCCCGCCGCCTGCGGGAGGCGGCGGCGGCGGTGCGCGACCAGTTCTCGCCCGAGACCTTCGACCTCGAGCGTCACGGGCCGCGGCTGGCGCGGCTGATGGCGCATTTCGACATCCGCCTCGCCGTCACCAACGCCCGCCCCGGCGGGCGCCGGCGCGAGGACGTGACCGACAAGCTCAAGAAGGCGGGGGTGGAGTTCCTGACCGGCTCGGTCCAGCCCTGAGGCGGGGGTGAGGGGGGGATCACGCGTGCGTGAGCGGGAAACCTTCGCGGTCCCGCCGCGTAGCTCTCCATGACCGGGCCCGGGAACAGGGGCCCGCAGCAGGAGAGGTTCCCATGACCGACATTCGCCGCGCCGCCGCCCTCGCCGTCTTCGCCGCCGCCGCCTCGATGGGGGCGGCCGCGATCGCCGCCTCGGACATGGCGGGGGACAACCCGATGGTCGGGGGGGCGCCGATGTACGCCTCCAAGACCATCGTCGAGAACGCCGTCAACTCGAAGGACCATGAGACGCTGGTCGCCGCGGTGAAGGCCGCGGGGCTGGTCGACACGCTCTCGGGCGAGGGGCCGTTCACCGTCTTCGCGCCCACCGACGCGGCCTTCGCGGCGCTGCCCGCGGGCACGGTCGAGACGCTGCTGAAGCCCGCCAACAAGGCGACGCTGCAGAAGGTTCTGGCCTGCCACGTGGTCTCGGCCAAGGCGATGTCGACGGCGATCAAGGGGATGATCGCGGACGACGGCGGCGTGCACCCGGTGCCCACCGTGGGCGGCTGCACGCTGAAGGCCTGGAACAACGACGGCAAGATCATGCTGGAGGACGAGCGGGGCGACGTCGCCTCGGTCACCATCGCCGACGTCGAGCAGTCGAACGGCGTGATCCACGTGATCGACGCGGTGATGCTGCCCAGGGGCTGATCGCCGCGCGCACGGACCCCCGCGGTCCGTCCGTCCGGTTTCTCGCTCGCACCCATCCCACCGGACGGAGCGCGGGGATGCGGCCGGCGCCCCAGGCGCCGGCCGCATGCCGTTCGGGGGCGGCCGGCCGGCGTGGGCTCAGGCGGCGATCTGCACGAGGGCGGCGCCGGCGGCGATCAGCGCCATCAGGCCGGCGCGGGCGGGGCCCACCGGCTCGCGCAGCACCGCCCAGCCGATGAGGGCGGCGAAGATCACCGAGGTCTCGCGCATCGCCACCGCCTCGCCGACCTTGTCGAGCCGGGTGGCGAGCATCACCGCGCCGAAGGAGACGAAGGCGATAAGCGCCCCGATGAAGCCGCGCACGAGCAGCGGCGGCAGGGGCAGGCGCGCCTCGGGCGCCATGCGCGCGCGGCGGCGGGCGGCGAGGATCGGGAAGGTCCAGCCGTCGGCCACGAAGAACCAGGCGAGGAAGGTCAGCGGGTCCGCCGACTGCCGGATGCCCCAGGCGTCGTAGGTGGTGTAGAGCGCGATCAGCACCCCGGTGACGAGGGCGAGGCCGATGGCCGCCAGCATCGTCTCGGACTGCAGGGAGCGGCCGCGCAGGTTCAGGCCCGACAGCGCCATGATCCCCCCGGAGAGGAGGGCGACGCCGGCCCACTGGCCGGGCTCGAAATGCTCCCCCAGCGCCAGCGAGGCGAAGATGACGGTGCAGATCGGCGCTGTGCCGCGGGCGACGGGGTAGACCACCGTGTAGGCGCCGCGCTGGTAGGCCATGGCCTGCACGCACTTGTAGACGGTGTGGATCACCCAGACGCCCAGCAGGATCGGCCAGATCTCGGGCTCCGGCCAGGGCAGGACGAAGAGCGCGGCGAAGAGCGCGAGGATGAAGACGAAGAGGTCGATGGCGCCCCGGCTCTCCCACGGGCCGTAGCGGGATTTCTGCAGGGCCCCGAAGCAGGCGTGGGCGACGGCCGAGAGCAGCGCGAGCCCCAGCGCCACGTCCCCGGCCCAGGGCGTGCCCTCGACGGAGAGGATCCATTCGGTCATCCGGAGGCCCCGCCCGCGAAACGCGCGCGGCCCGCGCGGTGCGCGACGCCGGCCCCGGGGACCCCGAGCGCGACGCCGGTGCGCCGCCGCGGGCGGGAGGCCAGCCCCATGCACGCGCGGCGCGCGGCGGCTCCCTCGCGAGGGCGCAGGGCGGAGGGGTCCAGGATCTCCCCCCTCCGCGCGTCGCGCCGAGGGCGGAGGCCGCCGCGCGACGCGCGCGCCTCCGGCAGGCCCTCCGCCCGCGGCGGCGGACCGGCGTGGCGCCTGGGGCGGGCGGCGCCCGGCCCGAAGGTCGGCGCGATCCGGGCCTGAGAATTAGAGGCCGGCGCCGGGGAGGCGGCGGGCAGGCAGGGCGCGGGCAGGGCGGGCGCGGGGAGGGATCCCGGAGGCGCGGCGTGCGCCGCTTCCCGGTTCCTTCCCCAGTGCGCGCCCGCGCCTGCGGCTTGGCTCACGCGTCGGCTCCGGTGAGGGCGCGGGCGAACTCGTCGGGGTCGAAGGGGGCGAGGTCCTCGATGCTCTCGCCCACGCCGATCGCGTGGATCGGCAGGCCGAAGCGGTCGGCCAGCGCCACCAGCACGCCGCCCTTGGCGGTGCCGTCGAGCTTGGTCATCACCAGGCCCGAGACGTCGGCGGCCTTCTGGAACAGCTCCACCTGGCTCAGCGCGTTCTGGCCGACCGTCGCGTCCAGCACCAGCAGGGTGTTGTGGGGGGCGGTCGGGTCCTTCTTGCGGATCACGCGCACGATCTTCTCGAGCTCGGCCATCAGGTCGGCGCGGTTCTGCAAGCGGCCCGCGGTGTCGATCATCAGCAGGTCCGCGCCCTCGGCCTGGGCCTTGGTCATCGCGTCGAAGGCGAGGCTGGCGGGGTCCGAGCCCTGGGGGGCGGTCAGCACCGGCACCCCCGCGCGCTCGCCCCAGACCTGGAGCTGCTCGACCGCGGCGGCGCGGAAGGTGTCGCCGGCGGCGATCACCACCTTCTTGCCCGCGGCGCGGAGCTGGGAGGCGAGCTTGCCGATGGTCGTGGTCTTGCCCGAGCCGTTTACGCCCACCACCAGCACCACCTGCGGCTTCTGCCCGGTCAGGGGCAGGGGCCGCGCGACGGGGTCGAGCACCCGCGCGACCTCGGCCGCGAGCAGGCGCTTGATCTCGGAGGCGCCGACCTTCCGGCCGTAGCGTCCCTCGGCGAGGTTGGCGGAGATGCGCAGCGAGGCGTCGACGCCCAGGTCGGCCGCGATCAGCAGCTCCTCGAGGTTCTCCAGCAGCGCGTCGTCGAGCACGCGGCGCTTCTCGATCAGCGGCGCGGGGGAGGCGGCGGGGGCGGGAGCCACGGCCGGCGCCGCGGCGGGGGCGGCGGGCGCAGGCGCCTCGCCGCCGCCGCGCAGGCGGGCGAAGAAGCCGCGGCGGGGCTCGGCGGCGGGCGCTTGGGGCGCCGGCGACTGCGCTGCGGGAGACTGCGGTGCGGGAGAGTGGGGCGCAGGCGACTGCGGCGCCGGGGTCCGGGGCGCGTCGGGGCGGGCGGCCTCGCGCGGGGTCTCGGCGGGCGCTTCGGGGCGGGGCGCGGGCGGCATCTCGGCCGGGGGCGGCGCGGGGGTCTCGCGCGGCGGGGCCGGGGGCGCCTCGGGGGCGGGGGTGGGAACCTCGCGCGGGGGCTCGGGGACCTCCGGCGCGGGCGGGGGGGTCCTGGTCGGGGTCTCGGGCGCGGGCCGGGTCGGCGCCTCGGGCGGGGGCGCGGCGGGGGTCTCGGGCGCAGGGGCGGGCGCCTCGGGCGGCGGCGGCGCGGGGCGCTCGGAGGGGCGCGGCGCCGGCGTCTCGGCCGGGGGCGCGGGGATCTCCTCGGGCTCGCCCTCGGCCATCAGCTCGTCGAGGCCCTGCCCGATCCGGTCCGAGGACTTGAAGAGGCGGGACTTGAGCTTGTTGAAGAACGACATGGAAGATCCGATGAGCTGCCGCGCGGCGGAGGTCCGAACCCGGTCGGCATAGCGCGTAGGGGCAGGCGAGAAAAGGCCCGGCGTCGGGGCGAGCCGCCGGAGCCGCCGCGCGACGCGCCCGCCCGGGGCCGCCCGCGCGCCCGCGGCGGCGGGCGAGGCGTCGCGCCCGGGGCGGGCGTCTGTGGCTCCGCACGCGGCGCCCGACGCGGGCCGGGCGGGGCAAGGGGGCGGGGCTGCGGGGCGCAGGGAACCGGCGACGCGGCCCGCCGGAGGCGCTAGCATGACGTGGCGTCCCGCGCCTCGCGCCCGTCCCGCGTCCCTTCGTCCGGAGGCCCCATGTCCGCGCCGCTGCCCGACATCCGCACCGCGCCCGCGCAGGTCCAGGCCGAGGCGGCCGCCCTGCGCGCGGCGCTGGACGCGCAGATCCCGCCCAAGCGCGACATCGACCGCAACCTGCTGCTGGCCACCTGGAACATCTGCCAGTTCGCCTCGCTGTCGGACGGCTGGGAGGAGACGGGAGGCAGCCCCGTGCGCAACTGGCGCGGCCTGCACGCGATCGCCGAGATCGTCTCGCGGTTCGACGTGATCGCGGTGCAGGAGATCAAGGGCGACCTGCGCGCGCTGCGCACGCTGATGAAGACGCTGGGGCCGGAGTGGGGGTTCCTCGCGACCGACGTGAACCGGGGAGACCGGGGGAACGACGAGCGGATGGGGTTCCTGTTCGACCACGCGCGCGCCCGGCTCTCGGGCCTCGCCGGGGAGCTGACGATCCCGCTCGAGGGGCTGGAGGACAGCCCGCTGCGGGCCTTCGCGCGGGCGCCCTACGCGGTCAGCTTCCAGGCCGGGGCGCAGACCTTCATCCTCGCGGTCTGCCATGTCTTCTACGGCGACGACGGGCCCGTGGCGCTGGAGGAGCGGCGGCGCGAGATCGACGCCTTCGCCCGCTGGATGGCCGACTGGGCCGAGACCACCAACCGCTGGCACCAGGACCTGCTGGTGCTGGGCGACTTCAACATCGACCGGATGGGCGACCCGCTCTACGAGGCCTTCGTCTCCCGCGGGCTGCGGGCGCCGGAGGCGCTGCACGCCGTCCCCCGCACGATTTTCCAGAAACCCAGCTTCTACGACCAGGTGGCCTGGTTCGAGTCGGGCGACGGCGCGCGCGGGCTGACGATGGAGCTGCTCTCGGCCGGCGGCTTCGACTTCCGGCCGCATGTCTACGCGGACCCGCCGATGCCCTCCCGCTCGCTCGCCGCGCGGATCTCGGACCACTTTCCGTTGTGGGTGGAGTTCCGCGCGGCGGGGTGAGGGGCGGCCGCCTCAGGCCTTCTCGGCCTTGCGCGCGGCGAGGCCGAGCGCCAGCAGCGCCGAGCCGTCGGAGACGAAGGCGATGCCCGCCAGCAGCCCCAGCAGCCACAGGGCCGAGCCGGGGAAGGAGGCGTAGATCACCAGCGCCATGATCACCGCGGCGACGCCCGCGGCCGTCATCCAGCCCCAGCCCTGGGCGGGGCGCATGCGCAGCCCCTCGACGATGCGCACCGCGCCGGAGATGGCGAGCATCAGCACGATCACCAGCGAGAAGGCCATCAGCCCGGCCAGCGGATCGAAGATCACCAGCAGGGCGCCGATGATGTAGACGGCGCCGATCAGCAGGTGGCCGATCGCCTCGCGCCAGCCGCCCTTGCCGAAGCTCTGCGCCACCTGGGCGATGCCGGCGAGCAGGAAGGCCACCCCGATCCAGGCGTTGATCGCGACTGAGGCCAGGAACGGCGCGAGGATCGCGAAGACGCCCATCACGATCAGCAGAAGGCCGATCCCGACCAGCCACTTCCAGTTGCGCACCAGCACGTCCGGCATGGGAAAGGGAACCTGGGTCTGCGGGGTCATGGCGACTGCTCCTGTCTGGGGACTCCCGGGATACTTCGTCGGGAATCGGGCGGGTTCAACCGTGGAGCGCGATCAGGTGACGGTCGCGCGCGTCCGGAGCGGCCTGCGCGGAGGGTTTCGCGAGGGCGCTGTGAGAGGCGGGGAAGGCAGGCGAGAGGCCGATTATCAGCAGCGGATGGAGGCAAAGATCGCCGCCGGGCGTCAGGCGCGGCGGCGGGTCCGAGGTCCTCTCGGACGGTCTCCGGCGGCGACCGGCGCCTGCGGGGGAAGGCCGAAGGCAGCGTCTGCGGCGCGCCCAAGCCCGCCCGCAGGGCGCCTCCGGGCCTGCGCCTGCGCCCCCTGGGCGCAGGTCCGCCTCAGGCGGCGATCAGGCGCTCGCCGTCGCGGGCGGCGACGCGGACCTCGAGCAGCTCGCCGGGCGCGGCGGGGCGGGGGAGGATCACCTCGGCGAAGCCTTCGGAGCGGCCGCGGGTCTCGGTCTCCATCACCAGGCGCTCGGTCGCGCCGACGCGGCCGTCGAGCCAGGCGTCGCGCGCGGCCTCGCCCACGGCGCGCAGGCGCGCGGCGCGCGCCTTGCCCACGGACTTGGCGACCTGGGGCATGCGGGCGGCCGGCGTGCCCTTGCGGGGGCTGTAGGGGAAGACGTGCAGCCAGGTCAGGCCGCACTCCTCGACCAGCTTCAGGGAGTTGAGGAACATCTCCTCCGTCTCCGTGGGGAAGCCGGCGATCAGGTCGGCGCCGAAGACGATGTCGGGCCGGGCCTTGCGGATGTCCTCGCAGAAGCGGATCGCGTCGTCGCGCAGGTGGCGGCGCTTCATCCGCTTGAGGATCATGTCGTCGCCCGCCTGCAGCGACAGGTGCAGGTGGGGCATCAGCCGCGCGTCCGAGCCCACCGCGTCGACCAGCGCCGGGTCCGCCTCGACCGAGTCGATCGAGGAGATGCGCAGCCGCGGCAGGTCCGGGACCAGCCGCAGGATCCGCTGCACCAGGTCGCCCAGCGGCGGCTTGCCCGGCAGGTCGGCGCCCCAGGAGGTGAGGTCGACGCCGGTCAGCACCACCTCGTTGTAGCCCTGCGCGACCAGCCGGCGGATCTGCTCGACCACCACGCCTGCGGGCACGGAGCGGGAGTTTCCGCGGCCGTAGGGGATGATGCAGAAGGTGCAGCGATGGTCGCAGCCGTTCTGCACCTGCACGTAGGCGCGGGCGCGGGTGCCGAAGCCGTCGATCAGGTGGCCGGCGGTCTCGGTCGCCGACATGATATCGTCGACGCGGATCTTC
This sequence comes from Albimonas marina, assembly GCF_029223255.1. Lineage (GTDB taxonomy): Bacteria > Pseudomonadota > Alphaproteobacteria > Rhodobacterales > Rhodobacteraceae > Albimonas. The sequence continues at coordinate 43,774 of NZ_JARHUC010000010.1, read as the reverse complement.
TCGGTGTCGCCGATCAGGTCGGGGCCGCCGTTGGAGCCCAGCTTCTCCTCGGCCTTCAGGCGGGCCCAGGCGGGAGCCTGCATCTTCTCGGCGTTGCCCAGCACGAGGTCGACCTCCGGCATGCTGGCGAAGGTTTCGGGCTCGGTCTGGGCGGCGCAGCCGGTGACGATCAGGCGGGCGCCCGGGTTCTCGCGCCGCAGCTTGCGGATGCGCTGGCGGGCCTGGCGCACGGCCTCGGCGGTCACGGCGCAGGTGTTCACCACCACCGCGTCGCCCAGGCCCTGCTCGGCGGCGAGCGCCTTCATCGCCTCGGTCTCGTAGGCGTTCAGGCGGCAGCCGAAGGTCTCGAAGACCGGGGGGGCGGGTCGGTCCTGGGCCATGGGCTCACGCCTCCAGCGCCGCGAGGAAGGAAGGCGAAAGCTCGGCCTCGAAGACCGAGGCGACTGGGCCGGCCATCACCACGCCCTCGTCGCGCCAGTCGATCTCCAGCACGCCGCCGTCGAGCACGACCTCGGCCCGGCGCCCGGTCACGCCCCGCCGGGCGGCCGCGACCACCGCCGCGCAGGCGCCCGAGCCGCAGGCGAGCGTGACGCCCGCGCCCCGCTCCCACACCCGCAGCCGCAGGCGGTCGGGGGCGAGCAGCGAGATGAACTCGACGTTGGTGCGCTGGGGGAACAGGGGGTGGGTCTCGATCTGCGGGCCGCGGAGGGCGAGGTCCACCGCCTCGGCGTCGTCGACCACGAAGACGCAATGGGGGTTGCCCATCGACACCGCCGCCGGCGCGCCGGGCAGGGGCAGGGCGAGCGTGTCCACCGCCTCGGCCAGCGGGATCTCGGCCCAGTCCAGCGCCGGCGGGCCCATGTTCACCTCGATCAGCCCGTCGTCGCGCCGCCGGCCCGAGAGCCGCCCGGCCTGGGTGCGGATCTGCGCCATGCCGCGCCCCGTCTCGGCCAGCAGCAGCGAGGAGACGCAGCGGGTGGCGTTGCCGCAGGCGCCGGCGGTCGAGCCGTCGGAATTCCAGAAGATCAGGCCCGCGTCCGCCTGCGCGTCGCCCAGCTCGGCCGGGTCCACGATCTCGGCCAGCTGGTCGAAGCCCACGCCGCGGTGACGGTCGCCCAGCGCGCGGGCGAGCGCCGGCGTCACCCGGGTGCCGCCCCCGCGCGCGTCGATCACCACGAAATCGTTGCCCAGCCCGTGCATCTTGCGGAAGCGCAGGGCGGCGGAGGGTGCATCCTTGGCCATGGCGCGCATATACGCGCGCGCGCCCCGCCGCGCCAGCCCCGCGCGCCGCTCGGGCCGGCCCCGCGCCCTGCGCCCGGCGGGAGGCGGATCTGCGTCCCACGCCTCTGCCACGGGGTCGCGCCCGGCTTGCGCCGACTCGGCGCGGCGGTCACCTATGCGCCCGAAACGAAGGAGAGGATGCGTCCATGCCCGACGAGACCGCCCGCCCCGAAGCCGACCCCGCGCAATCCCCGCACGACTCCGCCGTCGAGCGCGTGCCCGCCGAGGCGCCGATGGGCCAGACGCTGATGCGCGGCTGGCGCGGCCGCTGCCCGCGCTGCGGGCAGGGGGGCCTGTTCCGCGCCTACCTCAAGGTGCGCGAGGAATGCCCCGCCTGCGGACAGTCCTTCCGCGGCCTGCGCGCCGACGACGGCCCGGCCTACGTCACCATCCTGATCGCCGGCCACCTCGCCATCCCGCTGATGTACTGGGGCGCGGAGTGGGAGAACATGTGGGTCTCGGTCGCCGCGATCTCCGCGGTGGTGCTGGTCGGCTCGCTGGCGCTCCTGCCGCGGGTGAAGGGGGCGTTCCTGGGCGTGCTCTGGCGAAGCGCCTGAGGGGGCCGCGCGCCGGGGAAACCGGCGCGCGGGCGCCTCACTGGGCGGTGTAGCCGCCGTCCACCACGTGATAGCCGCCGGTCATGAAGCTGGCCCGGTCGGAGAGCAGGAAGGCGATCAGCTCGCCCACCTCCTCCGGCCGGCCGAGCCGCTTGACCGGGTGCAGCTGCACGATGGGGTCGAGGTCGGCGACCGCGTTCTCGACCAGCGGCGTGCGGATGTAGCCGGGGCCGACCGCGTTGATGCGGATGCCCTGCTCGGCGTAGTCCATCGCCGCCGCCCGCGTCATGCCCACCACCGCGTGCTTCGCGGCGACGTAGCCCACCGCGTTCGCCCGTCCCACCGAGCCCAGGATCGAGGCGATGTTCACGATCGCCCCGCCGCCGGCCTTCAGCATCTGCGGGATCTGGGCGCGCATGCCCAGGAACACGCCGGTGAGGTTGATGGCGATGATCCGCTCCCAGTCCTCGACGGTCTGCTCGTGCACCGGGGCGCGCACGCCGGCGACGCCGGCGTTGTTCACCGCGAGGTTCAGCGCCCCCCAGCGGGCGACGGCGGCCTCGACCGCGCGGGCGTGATCGTCGGCCGAGGCGACGTCGGCGACGGCGACCTCGGCCTCGCCGCCCGCGTCGCGGATCTCGTCATGGGTGGCCTGGGCGAGCTGGCTGACCACGTCCGAGACGACGACCCGCGCCCCCTCGCGCGCGAGCTGCACCGCCGTGGCGCGCCCGATGCCCGAGCCTGCTCCGGTGACCAGCGCCACCTTGCCGTCGAAGTCCGGCATCGCGTTCCTCCCCGAATGGTCCGGCGGCCGGTCGCCGCGCGGTTGTTGTTTTGTATGGCTGTCTTAGCGTCCGCCGCCCCGCTCTCCAAGCCCCGCGCGGACCGCGGCCCGGCGCGGCGGCGCTCGCTGCGCGGCCTCGACGTCGCGGACGCGTCGCGAACGCTTGACCCCCGCCGCCCGGCCCCCTATCAGGACCCCCGGTCGGGCCGTTAGCTCAGTTGGTAGAGCAGCTGACTTTTAATCAGCGGGTCGCAGGTTCGAATCCTGCACGGCTCACCAAAATCAATCACTTAGCGGGATGGTTGTCCGAGCGTCCGACGGCGTCCGAGTCGGATGGTCAAGGCGGGTATCCAGAGCATAAAACACTAAGTCACTGTAGAAATTCTAGCCGATCGTGAACATTGAGCTCACCTTAGAGAAGTGGTTCCCAACAAGGTTGATTCCACCAATTTTCAGACCTTCGGAATTTCCATGCACGTTCAGTCCAAATGGTCGGAGGTCGACCTTATCGATTTCAGCTGTATTCGCTCCAGTCTCTCGCACTGATAAGATGATCGTTCCGGAGAAAACAACCTGCGTGCCGCCAAACATGCTTACAACAGACACTGATTTCTCAAGTGACTTTGACGCTGAAACTATTTCACGCAGCTTGCCGCCTGATGGGGTAGATATCCACACTAATGGGGGATGGCCTCGCCCAATGAGAATTGGGCTCTCGCCTGAAACATCTAATAGATAGCCGCCGCCGTCGAGCACATTGCTGCAGAAAATGAGCCGGTCGTACGGACGGTAGTTGCTCGGCAGTCGATCTTGTCTCGCCACTTTACTCACCGCCTTCTAGAGATTGTTTGGTTGGCTCGTGTCTGTCGAAAAAGCTTTGAATGTGCCTCAGTATGCGTGCTTTCTCAGTGGGCATTAAGAACCCTGCTCGGGGAATTATTACGCAGAGAAGAAAATTAAATACAATAAAACCTGCAATTATCGCGACAACCTTCTGCTCCGCAATGCTGATTCCGGCGATGCCATCTTCTATAAACTTCGGCACTAGTGGGACGAAATACCCAATGCCAATAAGCAGACTGGTCCTGGAAAGCGAGCAAAACACTGATGATCCTCGCTTGATTTCGTTGAAATCGGCAAGGCTGAGACTGTAATCCATTGTGGTTGTTTTTGAAAAAGCTTCGCTCTTTGAAATATTTATTGGCTTTTCTAGGTGTTGGTTCTTATACTCACTCACTTCGGGCACCTATTTATTTGACTGAATTCTTGGTCAATAAGAGAATTCAGGCGCTCAAAAATGGCGCGAGTTCTTGGTTGCATGGTGTAAGCGAGTGATCATGCGCGCCGCTGCGACCTTGCCTCATGTCCAGCACCGAGATCAGTCTAGGGGGCGCTGGCGATATCCGGCAAGGAGCAAAGCGCCCGCCCGAGTTCTGCCCGTGCTTTCAGTTCGCCCTGGTTGGGTTGGCAGTCAATTGATGGATGGCAGGTTTGAGTTGTCCATTGCTTCCAAAGATCAGGTGTCTGGTGCGATGGCCTTTGAGCGCTGGACGGGGTCTGCATTGGAAATTCGGTCAAAGCGCTCTCTCGATCGGATGGGTGTCATCATTGCCAGTTGGCTACTTGCTCGGCTCGTCGACAAGCAAATCTGTGCGCCTGTCTACCAATCGGTTCGCTCGTTGTTTTGCGCAGGTGGCGAATCAAATTGACTCACTGTTCAGACGTCGTGATTTTTCTGGATCATGGGCAACGCTGCTTCTGAATACGGATACGTTCTATATGTCGATGAGGCTGGCGACGACGGTCTCAAGCAGGTTCGTCCGGTAGATCCGGAGGGCGCCAGCGAGTGGCTCTGCATTGGCGCGGTTCTCGTGCGTGCTGCGAATGAGCACGAGGTAGTCGAGTGGGTTCGTGAAATTCGCGATGCAGTGCGGGCGCGACAGGGTCCAGCGCTGCACTACAGGAAACTGCAGCCATCTAGGCGCTTGAGGGCGGCTAGTATACTCTCTGAGAAACCGCTGCGTTCGTTCGTTGTTGCGTCGAATAAGCAAAATATGAGGGGGCACCGTAACGAGCGAGCTGCAATTCGTGGTGGGCAGCAGTATTTCTACAACTACTGCGTTCGATTGTTGATGGAGCGGGTTACGGATTTTTGTGCATGGCACTCTGGTGAGTATCGTGGAAATTTGCCATACATTAGGGTAATATTTAGCAAGCGAGGGGGACACTCCTATCAGCAGACGAAAGCATATTGGGAGATATTAAAGGCTCAGGCTAGTGGAAATTCAACCTATTTGCAAAAGTGGCAAATTCGTCATGAAACGCTTCGCTTCGGTCTCGTGGAGTACGTTTCGCACGATCGAGTCGCAGGCCTGCAGTTGGCTGATATTGTTGCAAGCGCCTTCTACCAGGCGGCTGATGCTAGATCTAAAAAATGGGACATTGAGCCCGCAAAAGCTCTTCGGCCCCGCATTGCGCTTGAGCCAAGAACTATTAGGCCGGGCCAGGTCGCGGCGGACTACGGGGTTGTGTTGCAGCCGACTTCAAAGAGAGAGCTTGGTGTTCTGACGGCTGAGCAGCGCAAGATATTTCAATTTTATGGTTATGATATCTAGAGTTAGGGGGAGTTGCGGGCCCTGGTCCCTGTGAACTGCCAACGATAGGCTGCCATCCGATGGGCAACCGTTCAGCAGTTTTCCGCCCGCTCAAATGGAGGGCGGAGAGGGCATTCTCCAGCGTATCCCGCAAACGCGATCGTCCGATAGTTGGGGACAAATGTAAAGTTGGACGCCTCCGCGCTCTCGCTGATGCGCTGGTCTAGTCAGTGGGGGCGGCGGGTACTTCTTGCCTGTCGATCATGCGGCCGACCCAGGGATCCGTTTTTCGCGGCCGGCTGCCCAACTCATGCTCGAGATCCCGGAGGAGGGAGCGAAGCCGCTCGAGGCTACGTCCCTGATCGAGTTCGGTCGGCAGGGCGAGGACCCCCGCGGCCGCCATCATCCGATGCTCAGCTTCGATCCGGTCCTGCGTGGCAATGATCTGGCCGAGATGGTTGCAAAGCTCGGAATGGCACCGCTCGAGGAGAAGGCGGTTCGTCATGTCGGGAGACCTCCGAAGCTGATCGCCGCGGCCAGGGCGGCGGCGAAGATCACGCCGGCGGCGAAGATCCCAAGCGGGAACATCTTCACCAGCAGGCGGAGCGGACTGGTCCGGTATCGCCAGACGTAGTGCGGGCGAGAGCTCACGAACCCCTCAGCTGAGCGGACGACAGGGCTGACGTTGTCGAAGCGGAATCGGCCCAGATCCGTCTCGAGCTCGCCGACCGCGTGCCCGCCGTCCGGCGTCTCGACATGCCAGAGCGTGGCCTTGCCGCTGAATATCAGGGCGCGGATCATCGGCCAGGTCCCGCCGTAGACCTTGGCGAGGACGGTCAGGCTGAAATCCTCGCAGTCCCCCACCAGCTGCGGCGGCGAACCCTGCGGGCGCATCACGCGCCAGCGATCGAACCAGCCGTCTGGGCGATAGACGAACTGGCGGCGCACCTCCTCGAAGGCCTCGAGGAGGGCGGCGTGGGGAATAGGCGTGGTCATCCGAGATCCTCCCGGCTCAGGGCCGGCGCGCGCCGGGCGTGGCGCTTCGCCTTGAGCGCGGTCTTTCGCGCGGCCGCGGCCCGGATCTTGGCGTCCTTGTCCGCCGCCTTCCTGCGCCGCTGACGGCTGCCCTTGGTCTTGCGGGGGGTGTCGTCCCAGAGCGCGCGCTGGCGCGCCAGGCGGGCCTCTGCGCGGCGCGTGCCGGCATCGGCCTGGCGGCCGCCGTCTCCGGTCAGGCCGGTGAGAAAGTCCGAGAGCTTCAACGGTCGTCCTCCGGTTCGTCGGCGGCCGGACCACCCGGGCGCCGCATGGCTTCAACGGCCCGCTTCGCGCCGGCGAAGGAGGCGGGGTTGTAGGTCTGGCCGAGGCGGGCGTTCTTGTCGGACTGGTTGCCCAGCCCGTCCGCGCGGTCGCGTTCGGTGGAGCCGCCCTCGCGCGACCACCACGCCCAGGAGCGGCGGAGGTCGCGGAACTGGACGTCGCGCAGCGAGGGCATCCGCTTCGCCGCGGCTTTGCGGATCTCGGCGAAGCGGTGGCGGAAGTGGTCGTCGAGGTAGGCGGCGCCATCCTCGCGCGCGATCATGGGTGCGTCGGGATCGGCGCCGGCGGCCTCGAGCTCGGCGCGTCGCGCGGCGATGCGGGGGAGCAGCTCGGAATGCAGCGGGATCGCGGCCGACTTCTGCGAAGATCCCGCCCGGGCCTTCGAGCGGGCGAAGCGCCAGACGTCGTCCGCGCCGAACTCGCCCAGCGTGGCCGCCAGGACGTCGGCCTGACGCTGTCCCTGATACCAGGCGAGAGCGATCGCCAGCGCCATCCCGGGCCAGCCCTTGCGCTCGGCCGCGGCCAGCAGGGCGTCGAACTCCTCCCAGCTCAGAACGCGGTCGCGCGGCGGCGGCGTGGTCAGCTTGAGGCGGGTGGCGGGGTTGTGCTGCACCCAGCCGATCCGCTCCCCGTAGGAGAACAGGACCGAGAAGACGCGCACGTCGTGCACGGCGAGGCTCTCGCCGCTCTCACGGTGCAGCGTCTCGAACCATTCGTAGACGATCGGCTTGGTGAAGGTCGCGGCACGCGCGTCCCCCCACTTCTTCTCGATCCGCCGGAGGGTGGCGTCATAGTCGCGCTGGGTCGCGGGGCGCAGCTTCGTCCAGGCCGGCGACTGGCGGTAGCGCGCGGCAAGGGCCGAGACGGTGCGCGTCGCGCCGGCGGTCAGCGTTACGCCCTCGCGCGCCTGCAGCACCTTGCGGTTCAGGCCGGCGGCCTGGCGCAGCGACCAGGTCAGCCGGTTCGGATCGAGCTCGACCGGCTCGAACCCCAGCTGGCGCGCGGCCGAGGAGGGCTCCCACCACAGACGCCAGGATCCGTCGGCGCGGGGGCGGTCGCGGAGCCCGGCGGGCGGCGGCTCGCGCCGCGCCTCCAGCTCCGCGAGCGGACCGAGGCGCGGCGGTTTCGGGCGGGAGGTGGGGCGGCGGCTCATGCTTGCGCCGCCCTGCGCATCAGGATCGCGCGGTCGACCGCGAGATCCTCGGGCGAGAGATCCGGAACCCCGGCGACGGACGCCGGCGGGCGGTCCATCCAGGCGAGGACCTCACCTGTCCGCCATAGGTATTCCCGCCCGGCCATGCGCGCCGGCGGCGGGAAGTCCTCCTCGTCCTCGAGCCGCCGACGTGCGCCGCGGAAGGATTGGGCGGAGGCGTAGCCCAGCAGGTCGGCGACCTCGGCCGAGCGGACGAAGACGCGGGGCGGCTGAACCGCGGGGTTCGAGAGGGAGGGGCCGGGCGGCGTTCTCATTCGCGAGCCCTCCGCGTCGCCAGGCCGACCCCGAGGCCGGCGAGAAACCCGCCCAGGCCGCAGAGGAACAGCGCGAAGCCGATGCTCTCGGCCATGGCTCAGCCCTCCCCCAGCATCTTCGTCGAAGGGCTCAGGGGAGGTGCGAGCGTGATGACGTTTGCCCGCGCCAGATCGGGGAGCGGCGTGCGGGATCGCTCGCGCCGGCTTGCGAGCCTGTCGGCGACGGTGCGGATCCGAGCGGCTTCCGCCCTGCGGGCCTGCAGCTCTCGCAGCGCGGCGGGCGCGCAGAGGCACAGAAGCGCAACGCCCTCGGCGGACGCGCGCCGTTCAAGCACCTGGTCGGCGACGTCGGCCAGTTGGTCGAGGACTTCGTCGCTGATCGGCGGCAGCGGCGGTGGAACGGGTGCAGGCATGAGGCCCTCCTATTGCGGATTGCCTCAGAATATGAGCACAGCTAATCCATTCTTCAAGCCAAAAAACTAGCCACGCTCATATTGTGGCCGGCGATGAGATGCTAAGGTCCCCTTTGGGCTGCGTTGGCAGTCCAAAAAAATTAGGGGCGGAAATGACAAGATACTCCCGAGAGCTGGCGGCCGTATTGGGCCAGCTGGATGCATCAAGCCGGAGGCGTGTTTATTTGTATGCGGTGAAGTTGAGGTTGGGGGCTATTGCCCGGCAAGCCGTTTTGCAAGCTGCAGCAGTGCTGCTTGATCTTCTTCCGACAGCGTGCGCGCGACGTCGAGAATCTCAAACGGGAGGCGTGCGTCTTCGGGGCGCTCGAAAAGGTCGCTCACGCTCACATTGAGCGCCTTCGCCATGAGTTCGAGCGTTTCCAGGCCCGGCCGATCACGGCCGCGCTCGATATGACTAACCATGGATTGCGTAATCCCGGCGGCCGCGGCGAGCTCTTCCTGGGTGATCCCGGCCGCCCGTCTGATATCGCGCACTCGAAGCTTCATGGGCCCGCTTATGAATGGGGCTAATGTTGCCGTCGATATGCCGAGGCTCATGTTTCGGGTTCGCTAAGATTGACAGAAATATGGGTTTGGCTAATATGAGGCCGCCATGCACCCACTCGCAACCTACCGAGCAGAGAAAAACCAAACGCAGGCCGCGCTCGCGCACGAGCTCGGCGTCTCCCAGAGCTTCGTCTCGATGCTCGAAACCGGAAGGGAGCTTCCGGGTTTGCGGTTGGCGCAACGGATCGAGGCGCTGACCGAGGGAAGCGTCCCCTGCAGCGTCTGGGTCAACAACACGAAGGGCACGAATTCGACCGAGCGCCCGACCCTGGCCGCGGAGTGATCGAGATGGATGAAAGCACTTCCGAGATCGTCAGTCTTTCGCGGCAGGCCGCGAGCGGCGGCGTGATCCTCCGCGGTCGGATGGAAATGGAGCCGCTTCCCAGCCTGACCGATTACCCCGATGCGTTCTTCGCGGTTCTGCGCAAGCCGCCCGATCGCGCCTCGGATCTTCGCGCGCGTCTGCTGCGGGAGTGTGGATCAGCCCTCCCGTCCGGCCTCGAGCCGCATGAGAAGGTCGTCCAGGGCGAGCTCGATCCCGGGGCGGAAGGTTGGATCCGCCGCATCCGCCGCCTCACCGAATGCGCGTCTCAGCCCATCGGCATCTGTCGCGCCGCTGCGCACGAAAGCGATCATTGCCGCTTCAAGGATCGCAATATGCTCGCGCTGCGTGCGGATCGCATGGGCCAGTTCCTCGATCGCAGCGCGCGTAATGGACTGGATATCGGCCAGCTCCGCGACCTGTTGCTGGATCGTTTTCTTCGGCGGCTTCGCCATCTGTCGAATCTCCCCTTTGCAATCCGGGGATGGTGGCGGTGAGCCGGCGCCTCCTCAACCTCGTTCCTCCCTGCGGCCGTGGCTCCTCGGCTCGGCCGCCCTCGGCCGGATCCCGCCCGCCGCCTGTCCCCTCGGGGCGAGCGGGATCCGGCCACCTTTTTCGGGAGGCGCAACCCTGATGGACGCCGCCCGCTCCCCCGTCGTCGCCTTCGGGCTGGCGGCCGCGGCGCGGGCCCTGGCCGCCAAGCAGCGGCCGCTGACGCGCGAGGAGATGGGCGAGCTTCGCCTGCGGCGCGTTCGCTGGATGCCAGGCCGGGACGACGTCGCGGAGGCGCTGGCCGCGTTCCTCGCCGCCGCCCAGGACGACGACCCTGCGACGCGGGAGGCGGCCGCCGCGCGGTTCCTCGCGGACCTGGCCGTCCTCGAGGACGGCGTCCCGCTCGCCGAGGCGCACGCGCATCGCGTCGAGGCCACCGTCGCCCGGATCGAGACCGAGTGGGGGCAGGGCGCATTCGATTGGCAGGAGAGGGCCGACTTGCGATGACCGGACAGCTCGAGCTCACCGCCATCGAGGGCGGGGCAGGGAAGGGGGATCGCGTGCCCCCCATGAACGCGGCCGACAAGGCGCTGGTGGCGGTGCTGACCGCCGCCATGGTCTGCAGGCGCCCGCACCCGTCACATCTGCGGCTCGCCATGGCCGACGTCGCCGACCTGATGCCGCGGCTCACGCCGCTGCACCCGACGACCCTCGCCCTGGCCGGCGCGGCGCGCGAGCTCCTCGAGCTCGGCGAGGTCGCCCGCATCGGCGACGAGGAGACGACGGCGAGCCCGCACTTCTGGCGCGCCTGGTATGCGCTCGAGGACGCGCTGGCCCTGATGTGGGCGCGGCGTGCGGGAAAGGCGGTCGAGCTCGCCGACGTCGGCGCCGACGCGCGGCGGGCGGGCCGATGACCCGCGCCGGCCTCACCGACTTCCAGGCGATCGTCGCGCAGCTGCAGGCGCAGCCCGAGACGGTCGCGCGGCGCTACGCCCCGAACGGGCGTCGCGACGGGCCGGTCTGGCGCGCCCTCAATCCCGGCCGCGCGGACCGCAGCGTCGGCAGCTTCTGGGTCAACCTCGCCGGCCCGCACGTCGGACGCTGGCGCGACGAGGCGACGGGGGAGGGCGGCGACATGCTCGACCTCATCCAGCTCGCGCTCGGCTGCGACCGCGCGGCGGCCGTGCAGGAGGCGCGGGCCTTCCTCGGAATCGCGGAGGACGAGACGCCCGAGCAGCGGGCGCTCCGCCGGCGCGCGGCCGAGAGAGCGGCGCGCCAGGTCGAGGAGGCCCGGGCACAGGCGGAGGCCGACGCGGCGAAGAAACGGGCCCGGGCGCGCGGCCTGTGGATGGGCGCCGCGCCGATCGAGAACACGCCGGCCGCCGCCTACCTGACGGGGCGCTGCGTCGGCATCGGCGACCTTGGCCGGGCGCCCAACGCCCTGCGGTTCGTGCCGAGGCTGCGCCACTACCACGAGGACGAGGAGACCGGCGAAGTCTTCGAGGGCGAGTGGCCCGCCATGGTGGCGGCGGTCCACGGGCCCTGGCGTCCGGACGCCCCGCCCGAGCTGATCGGCGCCCACATCACCTGGCTCGCCCCGAACGGGCGCGGCGGCTGGGGCAAGGCCCCGGTCCCCAAGCCCAAGAAGGTCCGCGGCCAGCACCGAGGCGGCTTCATCCGCCTATGGAGCGGCTGGGGGCCGCGAGGCGGCAAGGGTCGGCCGATCGCCCAGGCCCGGGAGGGCGCCCGCCTGTTCATAGCCGAGGGGATCGAGGACGCCTTGAGCGCGGCCGTCCTGCTGGGCGACGCGCCGGACGTCTACATCGTCGCGGCCCTGAACCTCGGGAACATGGAAGCCGTCGAGCTCCCCCCGCAGCTGACCGACGTCACGATCATCGCCGACCAGGACCCGGGAGAGAAGCAGCGCGCCGTCATCGAGCGCGCGGCCGTCCGCCTGGCGGGCGAGGGCCGGCGCGTGGGCGTCTGGCGGAACCACCACGGCGGCAAGGACCTCAACGACGCCCTCCGAATGGCGCGGGCGGCCGAGCGCAAGGAGGGCGCAGCATGAGAACCGAAACCAAGATCCGGCGCGTGGTCGGGGCGCCTGCGAAGGCGCTCGAGCGGTCCAGCACCGGCAACCGCGGCGCCGCTCGCCAGATCCTGAAAGAGGCTCGCGACCTGGCGGCCGAGGCGCGGGACGGGCTGGTCGAGCAGCTCGAGCAGCTGCAGGCCGGGCATGACGCCATCGTCGCCGCGCTTCGCGATCTGGATGCGCCGCGATGAACGGCGCGGACGGCTTCCGGCTTGCGCCGCGAGGGCGGCGCAGCGACCCCGAGAGCGTGCCGTTGCAGCTGGTAGGCGGGGTCACCTTCCGCTCGCTCACCGCGGCGGCGCAGAGCTACGGCGTCCCGTCGTCGTGGGTGGCGGAGGCGTTCAGCGATCGGGTCCCGGTCGCCGCGGTCGTCGCCGCCCGTCGCAGGCGGGCAGGGGGCGTCCATGGCGGAACCTGACGGGCCGCAGCGACCGACGTTCACGGTGCTGAGGGGCGAGCTCGAGAGCGCGCCCGAGGCGGCCGCGCCGGCGGCTCACGGCCAGGGGCAGGAGCTTTCAGAGAAGGCCCGCGACCACGTCGAGAAGCAGACCGGCAAGCGCCCGGCGAAGCGGCAGGGCCCGCCCGACGGCGAGCGCCGCAGCGGCGAGATCTACGCCGGGTGTCCCGTCCAGGCCCTCGGGGTGGAGGGCTCGCGCTCCTGGTATCTCGACTGGCTCGGCCAGGTGCGGGACCTGGTGAAGCACGACCGCGACACCATCCGCCACGTCTTCGGCGGGCGAACGGACGTGTTGAAGGAGCGGTTTCCGCGCCTCTCCAAGGACGGCAACTCGGTCATCGGCTGGGACCAGGAGAGCGCCGCCGGCGCGATGCAGCGGGCGGCCGCCGAACAAGGCGTGTGGAACCCGCTCGAGCGGCTCCGCGGCGTCGGCGCCTGGATCGACGCGGACGGCGGCGTGGTCATGCATTGCGGCGATGCGATCCTGTTCCGGGGCGACTGGCTGCAGCCGGGCGAGCATGAGGGGTTCGTCTACCCCTCGGGCCCCCGGATCCCCCGCCCCCTGAAGATCGACGGCCCGGGCCCGGAGGCGGCCGCGGCGAAGGCGGCGGAGGAGCTCGAGGCCCTTCTCGCAACGTGGAGCTGGTCGCGCGGCGAGCTCGACGCCCAGCTCCTCCTCGGGTGGCTCGGCTGCGCCATGTTCGGCGGGGCGCTGCGCTGGCGCCCGCTGGCGTGGATCACCGGCGGGCCTGGATCCGGCAAGAGCACGCTGCAGGAGGTGGTGCGCCACGTCGTAGGCGGCGAGGGCGCGCTGCTGCAGAGCTCCGACGCCTCGCCGGCGTCGATCTGGCAGATGCTGGGGGCGTCCACGCTCCCCGTCGCGCTGGACGAGATCGAGCCCGACGTGGACAACCGAACCCGCGTCGCCGGCGTCATCAAGCTCGCGCGCCAGGCGGCGAGCGGCGGCGTGATCCTGCGCGGCGGCGCCGACCACAAGGGCAGCGAGTTCAAGGCCCGGTCCTGCTTCCTGTTCTCGAGCATCCTGCGCGCGGCGATGCTCGACCAGGACATCAGCCGAATGGCTCTCCTCGAGCTCGACCCGCTCCCCAAGGACGTCACCCCGCCGGCGATCCGCCCCGGCCGCCTACAGGAGATCGGGCGCGCCCTGCGCGGCCGCGTCGTGGCGGAGTGGGGGCGCTGGCATCAGACGCTCGAGCTCTACCGCAACGCGCTGGCGGCCCAAGGCCACGGCGCCCGCGGGGCCGACCAGTTCGGCACGCTCCTCGCCATGGCCGACATGCTGACCGAGACGGGCGCCCCCGCGATCGGCCGATGCGAGGGCTGGGCCGAGAAGCTGGGGGCCACCACGATCGCCGACCAGGTCGACGCGGCCGAGGACTGGCAGCGGTGCGCTAGCCACCTCCTGGGCCAGCAGCTGGACGCCTGGCGGGCAGGGACCCGCCATTCGGTGGCGTCGCTGGTGTGGAGCGCCGCCGACCTGCCGCGCCACCGGGACGACGTGGCGCCCGACCAGAGAGAGGCGCAGGCGTTCCTCGGGCGCGTCGGAATGAAGATCGAGGGGCGCGGGAAGGATGCGCTCCTCCTGGTCGCAAACCGTCACCCCCAGCTCGCGCGGCTGTTCCAGGACACGCATTGGCACGCCGGCGCGGGTCAGACGGGCGTGTGGATGCAGTCGTTCAAGCGCGCGCCGGGCTCAACCTCGCCGGGAATGCGCCGCTTCGACGGCTTCCCGGCGAAGTGCATCGCGATCCCGGTCAAGCGGCTCCTCGAGCTGGACGACCTCACCCCCGACCCGATGCCGGGCGAGACCTCCGCGCCCGAAACTTCCACGTTCCCAGACCGCTAGGATCTCAAGGCCCATGAGACGCACCCGCGCCCATCGAGAACCGCTTGCGCCCGCACCCGGACCCATGGTCGGATGCCTTGACCCGCATCGGCGCAGGGCGATTGATCGCCCCTCGGTTGTGCCTTCGGCGGGGATCGCAGCTGAAACCGGGTTCGGGGGCGGTTGCGGGCCGGTTGCAGCCCGGTTGCAGGTGATTTCCCATCTGTTCCAAGGGTTTCCGGCCAATCTGAAACCGTGCAACCGAAAATCGACTCCCGCACGCCCGCGAGGCGCAGGCGTGCGCGCCTACGCGCGCGCGTGCAATTTCGGTTTCACGGTTTCAGAAGAGATATATGTATCTGATAAGAAAGGGAAAACCGCTGAAACCAGCCTGAAACCGGGCCGCAACCGGGTGGTTGCACGGTTTCAGAATGCTCGCAACCCGCTGAAACCATTTAAAAAAGCGGGAAAATCGGCATGAGCGGCGGGAAGAAGACCGGCCGTGCCCAGGCAACGGCCAAGACCGCCGCCGAGCGGGTGGCGAAGGGGCGCGAGACGGCCGAGCAGCTGTCCCTCCTGGCCCCCGCCGCCGGCGACCAGGCGCAGAACGCGGGAGACCGTGCGCCCGTCGCCGCCCAGGGCGAGGGTCCGCGCGGGCCCGGCCGCCCGGCGGGCGCGCGGAACCGGGCGAAGCGGCCGGAGCTCCGCCGCTGGCTCGCCGCCCAGGGCTTCCAGCAGCCCGAGCAGGTGCTGGCGAAGCTGGCCGGGCTCGACCAGCGCGGCCGGGATCCGCTCGAGCTCGCCATGGCGCGGGCCGAGGCGCTCCTGGCATGGGCCGAGGAGGGCGCGCGCCCCACGGTTGGGGCCGACGGCAAGCAGACCGGGGCGACGACGGGCCAGCGCCTCGAGCTCGCCCTCACGTTCTGGCGCGAGCAGCGCGCCGCGAACGAGGCGCTCCTGCCCTACGGACTGGCGAAGGTCACGCCGGACACCAGCACCGCCCCGCCGGTCACGGTCATCAACCTGCCGGGCGCCGCCCAGGGCCAGCCGGGCGACGCCGCGCAGCTGGTCGAGGGCCGCGCCGAGCCGGTCGGACCGTCCGACTTCGCGCCGCCGCCGCTCCCGGCTCATGTCCTGCGAAATCAAGGGCTTGCGGATGGCGAAGATCCGGAGGGCGACGCATGACGTCGGACGCTTTCGCCAAGTCTCTGATCTGCAAAGGCAAATCCGAAGCCAACCCGCTGATTGAAAATCATCGGGCGTCGGACGCCTGCGGCCTCGCGCTCGCGCCTGGTCGTGCCCGCCCGGCCGCCCAGGCGATCGCGCGCCCCCCCGCCCCCCCTCGCGCGCGCGAGGCGCGCCCGCCCGCGGGCGCCCCCGGGGGGGCGCGGCCGCGCGCAGGGTCCATGCCCCTCCGTCCGACCCCGTGCAGCCATCCAGGCAACCCCGCGGGTCGCGACATGGCGCGAAACCTGGGGGATCGCCCCGGGGTCGGGGGGAAGCGATGACCGGGCAAGGGGGGATCGGGGCGGAGAAGGCCGCCGAGCTCGAGGGCATGGGGGCTGCGGAGGCGGTTCGGGAGATCCCCGGGGGCGCGACCGGGCCGATGCCCTCTGCGGGCCATGTGACGTTCCCCGGCCCGGTGGCGCAAGCGTTCTTTTTCGATGATGCGGACGTGAACATCATCATGGGGCCGGTGGGGTCGGGCAAGACGACGACCACCGTTCAGTCGCGGATCCGGCGGGCGGTGATGATGCCGCGCTCCACGATCGACAGGGTGCGGCGCTACACGCTGGGCGTCTTCCGCCACACGTATCGCGAGCTCTGGTCGACCACGATCCCGTCCTATCTCGAGGCCGTGCCGAAGGCGTTGGGGACCTGGGCCGGGGGGCGCGGGGATCCCGTGACCCATACCGTGCATTTCGAGGACGAACACGGCTCGATCGAATGGACGGCGGCGTTCCTGGCCTTCGGCGACGACCCGGCCGCGGCCATGCGCGGCGTCCAGGTCACGGATGCGTGGCTCAACGAGTTCGACACGCTCCCCGAAGACGTCTTGATGCTCGCGATCGGCCGCATCGACCGCGCGCCGGCGCGCACGCACTTCGCCGGATACCCGCCCGAGCACTCGAGCTATGGTCAGATCGTCGGCGACATGAACGCGCCCAGCGAAGACCAGTGGGCGCATTCGTGGACCGACACGGCGAAGCTCGCCAGGCTCGAGCGCGAGATCAACGAGGGGCTCGCCGAGGGGCAGAAGCGGATCCGCCTGTCCTTCCACCGCCAGCCCGGCGCCCGCGAGCCGGGGGCCGAGAACCTCGCGAACCTCGGCGAAGGCTACTACCGCCGCCAGGTGGCGACCATGAAGCTCCGCGGGCGGGGCGACATGATCCAGCGGCTTGTCGACAACAAGCCGACCTTCATCCGCGTGGGCGAGCCGGTGTTTCAGCGGGAGTTCAACCCCGCGATCCACGTCGCGCCCGAGCGGATCCAGGCGGATCCGGAGCTCCCGCTCCTCGTGGGGCTCGACCAGGGGTTCACGCCGGCCGCGGTGGTGGCCCAGAACCTCGGGCCGCTGCGCTGGCGGTTCCTCGCCGAGCTCATGTTTCCGACCGAGCACCTCTTGGCCCACACGTTCGGCGAGCGGTTCGCCGACCTGATGGACGAGCGGTTCCCCGGAATGCGGATCGAGGAGGCCTGGGGCGACATGGCCGGCGAGGCGGGCGCCGCCCAGGCCGAGGAAAACGCGACGTGGAACCGGGAGTTCGGCAAGGCCGCGGGCGTGGTGGTGCGGCCCCAGGTTCTCGGCGGCAACCGCATCCAGCCGCGCCTCGAGGCGATCCGCGCCCCCCTCGAATACCTGCACGAAGGGCAGCCCGGGCTCCTGGCCGATCCGTCGATGCTGTTTTTCCGGGCCGGCATGGAGGCGCAATACGTCTGGACCGAGAAGGTGGACGACAGCGGGAACAAGCGGAAGGTCCCCGACAAGTCGAAGCCCGTCGCGAACGTGCTGGATGCCGCCGGCTACCTCCTGTTGTCCAAGCACCGCCTGCAGGCGCGCGGCATGTTCACGCCTCGCGCCAGCTCGGCTGCGCGGCGGGGAGCTCCTGACCGCGGGAGCCCCGGGTTGCAGGTCGGTTGGGACCTGGCGAACCCCTACGGCGGCGCAGGCGACGGGGGGATTCTGTGATGCGGGCGCCTCTGACCGGGCGCCCCTGGCGCGACTTGAGCCTGACCCCCCTGACGTGCGGGCCGGCGCTCCGCGTCCTCCAGGAGCTCGACCCCCAGGACCGCAGGGAGGCCGGTTGCGCGCTGAACGGAGACGCGAGCCCCGACTTCCTGCTGCGCGAGTTCCTCCGCCGCCAGGGGGAGGGCGGGCATGTCTTCGTCGCCTGGTCGCATCGGCCCGAGGGGGGCGCAGATCCCTTCGCCATCCTCGGCGTCGCCGCGATCATCGCGAGCGGCGTCGGTTCCGCCGCGCTCCTGGCGCGCCGGCATGACCGCTGGCGCCCCCAGCTGCGTGCGCTGGCCTTCGCCCTGCGCGTGGATCTTCCGCCATGGGCGCGCCTGCAGGGGTTTCACCGCCTCGAGGCGCGCAGCTGGTCCGACCACCCCACCGCCGGGACGCTCCTGGGGGCCATCGGCTTCCGTCACGAGCTGCGCCTGGTCGGCTTCGCCGCCGGCGGGGCCGACTTCGACCTCTACGCCCTGTCCACCCGCCCCAGCCCCGGAGCCTGACCATGTGTCTGTTCAACTCTGCGCCGAAACCGATCGCCGCGCCGATCGTGCCCAGCACGTCGTCGCCCGAGGCGAACCGAGAAGCCGCCTACGCCCGGCGAATGCAGCAGATGCGGGCGGGCGCCGCGGCCAATATCCTGACCTCGCCCTCGGGGATCCCCGCGTCGCGGCCGTCGAACCGCCAGCTGGGGGCCGCGTGACATGATGGGCGACACCAAGGACCCGCGCGCCGTCGCGGCGATGGACGCATGGTCGGACCTGAAAGGTAGCCGCTCCCATCATGAGCAGGATTGGGAGGAGATCGCCCGCCTGATCCGTCCGCAGCGGGGCAACTTCACCACCGCGGACCCGAGCCTCCCGCGGAACGAAAAGCCGTTCAGTTCGGCCCCGATCGTGGCGCAGTCGAATTTCGCGTCGGGGCTCTACGGCACCCTGACCAACCCGGCCAACCGCTGGTTCGAGCTCGGGACCTCGGATCCTCAGCTTAAGACCTTCCAGCCCATGCTTGAGTGGCTCGACGTCTGCACGTCGATCATCCTGGCGAGCTTCTCCCCCTCCGTCTCGCCGTTCTATTCGCAGACCGCGAGCCTGTTCGGCGACGTGGCGTCGTTCGGCAACGCCGGGCAGATGGACGAGCAGCCCCCGGGCGAACGCCGGATCCTCGACGTGACCCTGTCGCTCGCCGAGCTGGTCGTGTCGATCGACGGATACGGGCGCGTGGACGAGTGGGTGCGGCGCTTCAAGCTCAGCGCCTCGGCTGCGGCGCGGCGCTATGGGTTCGACAACCTGCCCGAGCGCATCCGCGACGCCGCCGAGAAGGGCTCGCGCGACAAGTTCGTGTTCTTCCAGCATGTCCACATCAACGACGGGTTCCGCAAAGGGCTGATCGGTGCGCGCGGCAAGCGGTGGGCGTCGATCCACGTCTCCGAGGAGGCGGCGGCCGTCGTCCGGCATTCCGGCTTCGCGGACATGCCGGTGCTGTTCCCGCGCTGGGACGTCGAGACGGGCGAGAGCTACGGCCGCGGGCCCGGCTGGATCGCGCTCGGATCCGCCCGCAGGCTCGACCTGACCGACAAGGCGAACCTGCGCGCCGCCCAGCGGGCCGCGGACCCGACGCTCCTCGCGCCGGACCGCGACGTGATCCCCCTGCGCGGTCGGATCCGGCCGGGCGCGCTGGTCTACGGCGGCGTCGACCCGGCCGGGCGGAAGATGCTGCAGACGCTGGACACGGTTTCGGGCGTGCCCCTGTCGATCGAGCAGCGCGCCGCCGCCCTCGAGGAGGTGCGCGACGCCTTCCACTGGTCGCTGATGCAGCTGGCCGGGCGCACCGGCATGACCGCAACCGAGGTCATCGAGCGGCAGGAGGAAAAGCTGCGGCTGATGGCGCCGCACATGGGCCGCGTCCAGGAGGAGTTCCTGGCCCCGAAGGTCGCCCGGCGCTTCCAGCTCCTCCTCGCGGCCGGCCAGATCCCGCCGCCCCCGCGCGAGGCCGAAGGCGCGGACCTGACGGTCGAATACACGTCGGCCGCGGCCATGGCGGCGAAGTCGGCCGAGGGCGCGGCGACCGTCCGGCTCCTGGCCGACCTGACGCCCCTCGCGCAGATCAAGCCCCGCGTGCTGGACCGCCTCTCGGAAGACGACGTTGTCGAGGTCCTCGCCGAGGCCCGCGGCGCGCCGGCGAAGCTGCTGCGCTCGCGCGAGGAGGCCGACGCGCTGGGCAAGGCGCGGGCCGAGCAGCAGCAGGCCCAGGAGCTCCTCGCGGCCGCCCAGGCGGGCGGAGGCATCGCGAAGGACCTGGCGGCCGCGCAGGGGGCCATGGAGGGCGCGGCGTGATCTTCGATCGACTGGCGATCCTGTTCGCCGACCTGGTCCCCGATCCCGGCGCGGAAGCTCGCCGGACCATCCGGCGCACGGTATCGGCCCGGGCTCGCCGCTGGGGGCGCGCCGCGGTCGCGGATCCGCGCCTCGCGGCCGACGTCCTGGCGCTCGGCGGCGTCCACGAAACCACCGCGCGCGACGGCCGGACAGGCGCCGTCGTGCTCGACCCCAACGAGCTGGCGCACGCCGCCGGACGTCGCGACCTGGCCCTCGAGCTGGTCGCCCTGATGGGCGTCACGCCCTTCGAGCTTCGCGAGCTGATGCTGCAGGAGAACACGCATGAAACGCATGATGACGATTTGGGCCCGGGCCCTCTGGCTTGACCCGCTGTTTCGCGGCCCCGAGGGCGGCGGCGATGGGGGCGACGGCGGCGCAGGAGCGGGCGGCGAGGGCGGCCAGGGCGGCGCGGCGGGCGGAGGCGCGGGCGGCGAAGGCGGCGCCGGCTCGGGCAGCGAAGGCGGAGCGGCGGGCGGCGGTGCTGGCGGCGAGGGCGGCTCGGGCGGCGCGGGAGGCGACGGAAGCGTCAAGCCCTGGCATGAGCGCGACGGACTGCTGACCGGCGAGGAACGCGCCTGGCTGAAATCCAAGGGCCTGAACCAGGACATGAGCGAGGACCTCCTGGTCCGGGCCCTGCGCAGCTACCGCCTGGCGGAGGGCAAGATCGGGAGGCCGGTCGAAAGCTTGCTGGATCGTCCCGGCAAGGACCAGCCGGTCGCTGAGTGGATGAAGGCGAACCGCGAGACGTTCGGGATCCCCGAGGCCGCCGAGGGCTACGAGATCCAGCGGCCGCAGCTCCCCGAGGGCATGGAGTGGGACGAGGGGCTCGAGGGGCGGTTTCGCGAAGTCGCCTACGAGAGCGGCATGACGCCCGGCCAGGTGCAGGGAGCCGTCAACCTGTTCGCGGAAATGCAGACGGCGCAGTTCCAGGGCGTCGCGAACGAGCTCGCCGAGGCGACCACCGCCATGCGCAAGCAGCTCGAGCAGGAGTGGGGCGACCAGTATCCGGCGAAGGTCAATCTCGCCCAGCGGGCCGCCCAGGCGCTCGGGGAAAAGGCGAAGCTCGACAACGAGCAGATCCTCGCCATCGGCCAGCTGCTGAAACCGAAGGTCGGGGACGCCGGCATCATGAAGCTGTTCGCGACCATCGGCGAGGCGATGGGCGATGACGGCTTCGTCGGCAGCGACACCGCCGGCGGGCTCGGCGCGACGCCGGCCGAGGCGAAGGCCGAGCATGATCGGTTCGTCGGGCCCGAGGGCGAGTATGGCAAGGCCATGAAGGCGGGGGACCAGGCCGCGCTCCGCCGGCTCAATCCCCGCCGCCTGCAGCTCATCAAGCTCTATTCGGGCAGCTGAGGCGCCCCCGACGCATCGGCGGGGCGGCGCTGGTTTCGCCCCGTCCACCTCTCGCAAGGAGCGCGGTATGCGCGAGATATTCCCGACCGCCCTCGGCAACGTCCTGTCGCACGAAGGCGGCTACGTGAACCACCCGGCCGATCCCGGGGGCGCCACGAACCAGGGCGTGACCCAGCGCACCTATGACGGCTGGCGCATCGCGAACGGCCTGGCGCCTCGCTCCGTCCGCCTGATCGAGGCCGACGAGGTGCGCGCGATCTACCTGGCGCAGTATTGGGCCGCCGTGGCGGGCGACCTGCTCCCCGCCGGGCTCGACTACGCCGTGTTCGACTTCGCCGTGAACAGCGGCCCGGCGCGCGCGGCTCGGTTCCTGCAGGCGGAGCTCGGCGTTCCCCAGGACGGCCAGGTCGGCGCCATCACGCTCGCGGCGGTGCGCGGGGTGAACGATATCGAGGGGCTGATCGGCCGCCTCTGCGAGGCGCGCCTCGCGTGGATGCACGGCCTGTCGACGTGGAGGACGTTCGGCCGAGGCTGGACGCGCCGCGTGATGGGGCAGCGCGACGGCGCGCAGGACGACGACACCGGCGTCATCGACCGCGCCGCGTTCATGGCCCGCGGGATCGCGCAGCCGCTGCCGATCGCCCCGGCGCCCGGCAGGGCGGTCCCCGTCACGGCCGACGACGACCTGGCCGAGTTCCAGACGGCCCTGCGCGCCCTCAACGCCAGGCACGGCCTGCCCTCTCCCGGCCGCAGCGACGGCTTGTGGGGCCCGGCCACCGCCGGCGCGACCCTGGCCCTTCACCGTTTTATGGCCGCATAGGAGGCTCCCCGATGCCGCTCCCTCTCATCGCCGCCGCTCTGGCCCCGGTCCTCGCGTCCGCCGCCCCGTCGCTCCTCGGTCACATCATGGGCCCGAGCGGCGCGGCCGTGGGCGAGGCCGCCGTGTCCGTTGTCGAGGCCGTCACCGGCCAGGAGATCCGCACGCCTGCCGATGGGCGGCGCGTCGCCGAGATCCTCGAGGCCAATCCGCAGCTGCTGGCCGACCTGCAGGTCCGCCTCGCCGAGCTGGACGTCCGCGAGCTCGAGCTCGCCAACGCCGACCGCGCCGACGCCCGCGCCCGCGACGTCGCGCTTGGCGGCGAAGGCGTGCGCGCGAACGTGATGCTGATCGCCGCGTTCGTGGGGATCGTCGCCATCGCCGGCGTCTGGGCCGCGTCGATCATCTGGGCGCCGCCGGAGGCGAAGGCCGAGGTCGCCGGGCTGATGGGCTTTCTCAGCGGCATCGGCGGCATGTTCGCCCGCAACATCGGCTCGGCCTTCGATTTCGAGTTCGGTTCGAGTCGAGGGTCGCGCGAGAAGACGGGCGCGTTGGAGCGGTTGGGCCGGACGGGTCGGTGATCTAGAGAAGAGAGCTAGGGCGAGGGCAATGCGAGGTTTTTGCAGCTCAACAAGCGCATGTCTGTGAACTAGCGCAAAGCAGGAGAGTGGGGCAGTACGCTGGTCTCAAACAGGTCGAGCTACGCCATAGGAACGCAGCTGTTCGTACGCCAACGCGCCGCATGCTGGCGACGATCTATCGCGCGATCTATCTATGCGCTGCGCTGAATTGCGTGACAATGTCGTCCGCGGAGGACGAATCACTAGGTGTGCAGTATGTGGATTCCGATACACGAAACTCATGCGATAGACCGGGTTCGGCTTATTGTTCAATATGATGAGCTTGTTCCTCGCAAAGTTGTTTCACGCGCAGCGGCACATATTCTTGAAGACCCGGAAGCATTTGGATTTGACACTGTAGAGACTGTGTCCCCGCCAAGCGATAAATCGCTGAATCTTATGCTATCTCCTGATGCTAGACTCCAGGTTGCTGGAAATGAAGGCCACGTATTTAAGTGTCTCGACGCCGAAGAGGTGGTCGAGGAAGCGGGATTTCGCTCGTCCCGCCTTGGCTATCTTACGCGACAGTATGGGCGGTGGGAGTCGCTTTACTATAGAGTGGAGCAGATTTTTTCCGCTGCGTTTGATAAATTGGAAGATATTGTGGGTCCGGAGCGCATTACGCTTGAGTATTGGGATGCCTTCACCTTCGACGGGCAACCCGAAGGTGGTGATCCGCTCGAACTACTATGCAGAGATACGGTAGGTATACCTCCGGAGGCCATCCAGCCAGGTGCCTTGTGGCACACCCACGTGGGTTGGTTTGCTCCAATTTTCGGGCGTCGCACACTGATCAACAGAAATATTGACGTGCAAGTTATAGATGTGAATGGTGAATCGCGCCTAACTGTGAAGATTTATACATCGGCCTCGCTGAGAAGTACTGAAAATGAACTTAATTTCAGAGAAATTCTTGAGTATTTGAATTCACTGCATTCTGCATCAGGATATGCGTTTGGGCGTGCGCTAAAGGAGAAATATCGTGAGTCAATCAATTTAGACTTGGCAAACTACAGGGCGGAGTAGCGGTGATGCGTGTTCTAAGTGAGACGACGGTCGCTGAAGATCGGCCAGCCATCTACGATGACGTCATGCGGGATAGTCGGGTTAACCATCTCCGAGATGAACTAACCGAGGATACTATACGCCTGCTTACGATGTATCATCGTCTACAGGTGCAGTTGGGTGGCCAGTCGTCGGTTGGCTCGCTTGAGGGATGGCGGTCCGCAAGTAGCCTGCAGCAGTTTGCTCCGTCTGAAGACTGGTCGATCGTGTTGCAAGACGGGTCCGCGAGTACTCTGCGCCAGATTAGCGAAATTGAGGAGCATCTTCGTTCTCAAGGCTCTGAGAGTGGAAAAAAGTTGTTAGAAAATGCCCGCGATGCGGCGGCATTTATGGAATTTTGGCCAAGCGATTTGCCTGAGCCGGATGCAGATTTGCTTGATGCCGAGGGTGTTCTTCTGGAGTGCTACCGTGATAATGGAACTATATTGGCATCTTTTGATTTTTGTGAGTCGGGGCGTGTTTTTTATACTATACTCAATGGTCAGCTGGTAGTCGAAAGCAGCGATGCCGCGCTTTTAGATCGAGTGCGACTGAAGGCGATTTCCCGAGTAGTTCGCGGGTCGCTTTCCGAAGCTTAGGCACGTGTAGCAGTGACGCAAGATGCAGAAGCTTTAAGGGCGCTCTTGGACGCCTGGGCAAATTCCGAGCCCCGACCTTCCCCGGCCACGCTGCCCGCATCGTGCGCGTGTGAGTGGGCGTCGAGTCCAACGGGGTCCCCGGGACAGATCGTCGACGATGAGCCGCTTATCCTATTTATTACTTCTAGGTACATGTTGGATCTCAAGCGGAGGCGCGCATTCACATCGGCTGGTTTGAGCAATGTGCTCAAGGGTGGATTATCATCCGTTCGAGCCAGCCATGCGGGCGATGAAGAGATATGTAGAACTGCTGATGCAATACATGGCGGTCTGAATGGGGGGGTGGCTGATAAGTTTTGCGGCATTGTGGCTATTCTGGAAGTATTGGTTCGTCATGTGCGAGATCGGTCTCAGGGATTTTCGGCATTCTGTGTCTACGAAACGCCTGCGGAACGCGTGGGTGAGGGTCAATATTCTCGACCGGCTCATGCGGACATAGTTTCAAGTATATTTCCAGATGATCGAAATGAAGTGCAAATAATACGCGGAAGGCTTTACAATGCGATTAAGGAACATGGAAGTGAGTTTTCTGCGGAATCATTTAGGGGCGGGCTCATAAGTCATACTTGTCCCAAAGCCTTAATTAGTGGAGAAGTTGTTGCTAGCGCTTGGGCGAAGCCCGAAGTGGGTGCGCAATAAAGTTATCGAAATCTGAGAGTTGCTTAGCAAGGTCTGAGGCGAGTAATTCTTGTTAGTCGATGCTCGAGATAATTAATACGAACTTTGGCGACGGAGATGGGTTAGTTAGTGGCGGGGGGTCGGTGTGTGGGTCATTTTTACTGATTGGCGCGATCAACTATTTGGTTGTGCGTCTCTGTGCGTATGCCTCGATCAGGACTGGGCGATTCCAGTAGGGCTAGGCTTGACGATTTCTTATTGACACGGAATCGGCCCATTCGGCAGATTCGCTACGTTGCTCGCTTCGGCGGGCGGCAGTCCGGGCAACCGCACCCCCAGCGGTCCGGCTGACGGCGGGAGCAGACCGCCGCGAGACGCCTGCGTCATGGCGAGGAGGGTCCGGCGTTCCGGGCAACCCTACCGGCAACCCCACGCTATCGGTCGCCAGTAGGGATTTCCCATGTCCTTTGACCAGCTGGTGGAAGCCCACCACAAGACCACGTTCGCCGCGACCTTCGAGCTGGCCCTGCAGCAGAACGGTTCCAAGCTCCGCCCGTTCGTGGCCGAGCAGCCCTGTTCGGGCGAGGGCGCCACGGCCGCGGACCTGATCGGCGAAATCAACTACCAGCGCGGCACCGGCCGCCGGCGTTCCAACATCGAGAACGTCCCCGGCCGGACCCGGCGCTGGCACGTCTTCCCCGATCCGATCGAGACCGGCCAGTATCTCGACAGCGTCGACAAGTTCCGGATGATCGAGGATCCGTCGTCCAAGCTGATGATGGCGCACACCCAGGCGATCGGGCGCGGCATCGACGACACGATCCTCGGCATCAACCCGGACGGCACGCTCTACCAGGGCGGGATCCTCGGGAAGATCGCGGAGGGCAAGACGCCGGGTGCCGCGACCAAGGCGCTCCCCGCCGCCCAGACCACCGTTCACGACGGGGCCGGCCTGACCATCGCCAAGCTGCGCGCCGCCCGCAAGCGGCTCGGGCTGGACGAGAACGACCTGGACCGCGTGACGCCCACCATGGCGATCACCACCAACCAGCACGACGACCTGCTGGGGATCGTGGAGAACGCCTCGAGCAACCTGAACATGCTCGAGCAGCCGCACATCGTGAACGGCAAGGTCACCCGCCTGATGGGCTTCCAGTTCGTGGAGATCAACCGCCTGCCGACCCTGGCGGCGGGGATCCGCAGCTGCCCCGTCTGGATCAAGGACATGGTCGAGCTCGGCGTCTGGCAGGACGTGAAGCCGGATATGTGGAACGACACCCACGCCCGGAACACGCCTTACTGCCACGTCGACGCCTACATGGACTGCGTCCGCATCCAGGACGCGGGCGTGCACGTCGTGGAGTGCCAGGAGAGCTGACCGGCCGGGCCGGGCGCTGATCCCGGCCCGCCCCTTCTCCCCCAGACCATCCGAAAGGGCCTGACCCATGGCCGTCGTCAAAACCCTGTCCAACCTGTTCCGCGATCCGCTGACCCTCGGCGCCGTCCCCGACGCCCTCCAGGTCAAGGGCGTTCGCCGCTGCGCCGTAGGGACCGTCTCCAACGCCGCCACCGACAGCAGCGGGTCGACCTACAAGCTCTGCAGCGTCCCCTCCCACGCGATCATGCACCCCGACACGGTGTTCGACGTCGAGAACTGGGGGTTCGCCCAGGTGGTGATCGGCTCGCTGACCGCCACCGACCAGATCGCCGACCAGACCAAGGCCACCGAGAACCTGGTGACGCCCTTCGCCTGGGGCGACGCGAACCACGGCAAGCGCCTGTGGGAGGTGCTGGGGCTGGCCGAGGATCCCGGCGGGATCATCGACCTCTACGCCCACGCCGAGGCGGCGGCCGTCAGCGCGGGCTCGATGCCGTTCGCGGTCGAGTGGATCGACAGCCAGTGATCCCCGCCGGGGCGGCCGCGCGCCGCCCCGGTTGACCGCTTCCCCGAGCTCGAGGCGCGCCCGTGTCGCAAGCCATCGCCGCCAGCCGCATCGCCCAGCAGGCGTTCCGCTATGCCGAAATGGCGCCTCTGTCGTCGTTCGGCGACGACAGCGACCAGGCGCGGGCGGCGGCCGAGCAGCTCCCCATCGCGCGCGACGACTACCTGCGCCGGGCCGACTGGTCGTTCGCGTCCAAGCTTCTCAGCCTGCCGGAGACGACGCCGGAGGTCGCCGACGAAGACCTCCCCCACGCCTACGTCCTGCCGCCGAGCGTCCTTGCGGTCCGCAACGTCTGGCCCGAGCTCACGCGCTGGCGCCGGGACGCCGAGCTGTTGCTGTGCGCCGACGAGCCCGGCCCCCTGAAACTCCGCGTCACGGTCCAGGTAGACAACGAAAACCGTCTGCCGCCGGACTTCCGCAACGCGGTCGCCTACCTCCTCGCGGCCCGCCTCTCGCCCGTCTACGCCACGTCGGCCAACCGGGCGACGTCGCTCGAGCAGCGGGCCGAGGCCGCCCTGGTCGCCGCGATGCGCGCCGATCGCGGCCAGGCTTCGGCCGAGCGGTGGGACGGCGGCGTGGACGAAGGCGACTGGTCGGACCTGGTGACGCGATGACCAGGTCCGCGCCCCCGCAACGCTCCTTCGCATCCGGCGAGGTTTCGCCGACGCTGGCCGGCCGGACCGACTACATCCGCGTCCAGACCGGCGCCGAGACCTGCCGGGGCTTCATCGTCACCCCGGAGGGCGCCGTCACGCGCGCGCCCGGCACGATCTATGAGGGGCGCACCAAGGACGACGCGCCGGCGCGCCTGGTCGAATTCGAGTTCAACACCGACGACGCTGTCTTGCTCGAGCTCACGGCCGGGTGGCTCCGCTTCTGGCGCTATGGCGAGCAGGTCATGGGACCGAGCTCGCCCTACCAGGTCGCGACGCCCTGGTCCTTCTCCCAGGTGAAGGGCCTGAAATGGATCCAGTCCGCGGACCGGATTTTCATGGTCGACGGCGCCCAGGCCCCGCGGCGTCTGAGCCGGACCGCGCTGGACGACTGGACGCTGGACCTCGCGCCCTTCACCGGCGGGCCGTTGCGCCCGTGGAACACCGACGAGAGCGTCACCGTCGAGGCCGATGGAGAAACCGGCACGGTCACCCTGACCGCGACCGGGGGCGACGTGTTCGACGCCGGCATGATCGGTTCCGTCTTCGCCCTGCGTGTGGTCGACTGGTCCGACGTGCCCCTCTGGACGGGCAACACCGACTTCGCGGTGGACGACCTGGTGCGTTACGACGGGCGCGTCTACCGCTGCGCCGACGCGGCGGCGACCGCCGACAAGAACGTCTCCCCGCCGACCCACGACAAGGGCACCGTCCTCAGCACCAAGGGCGGCCCGAGCTGGCAATTCCGCTCGACCAACACGGGCCTGGTGGAGATCACCGCCGTTGCGTCCGGCACGTCGGCGACGGCGAAGGTGGTCGACCGGATCCCGTCCGAGCTGGTGGGCGCCGGGACGTGGGAGTGGGCGCCGGGCGCCTGGTCTGACCTCTACGGCTGGCCGGCCGCGGTCTGCCTGCACGACCAGCGGGCGTTTTTCGCCGCGACCCCGACCGAGCAGCGGACCGTCTGGGGATCCGCGATCGGGACCATTCTGGATTTCGCGGAAGGGGTGAACGCGGACCAGGCGTTCGCCTATTCCATCGCGGCGCAGCGGGGCCTCAACGCCATCGTCTGGGTCGCCTCGAGCGACAAGGGCCTGAGCATCGGCGCGACGGGCGAGGTTCACGGCGCGCGGAGCTCGATCGGCGACGAGACGGTCTCGGCCGAGACGGCGGCGTTCGGCGTCGTCGCCACCGTGGGCGCGCACCATGTCCAGCCGATCGCGCCCTCCGGCCGGCCGATCTACATATCCCGCGACCAGACCCGCGCCGTCGAGTTGCGGTATTCCCTCCAGGACGACGGCACCAAGCCCCGCGTCCTGTCCATGCCGGCGCGCCATCTGGGCGCCGACCGCTTCGACGTCATCGCCTGGCAGTCCTCGCCGCTCCCCATTGCGTGGATCGTGCGCAAGTCCGGCGACCTGGTCGCGATGATCTACGATCCCGACGAGGACGTCCTAGGCTGGTGCAGGGTTCCCGTCGCCGGCGGCGTGGTCGAGGAGGTCGCGGTCACGGCGGCGCCCGACGGGGGGGAGGACGAGGTTCGCCTGGTCGTGCGCCGCGAGATCGGCGGGGAGACGCGCCGGCATATCGAGCGCCTCTCGCCGTTCTGGGGGCTGCTGACCGGCGAAATGAAGATCGCGGAGGCGAACCACCTTTACGCAGCGAAGGAGTTCGTTTTCGAGGAGCCGGCGACCAAGCTGACAGGGCTTGACCACCTCGAAGGCGAGACGGTCCTGGTCTGGACGGACTACGGCCAGTTCGGACCGTTCGTCGTCGCGGCCGGGAAGGTCGCGCTCGACTTCGCCGTAAACCGCGCCTTCGTCGGCCTCGAGGACAAGACCCAGCGCCTGCGGCCGCTCGACTTCTACGCCCCGACGCGCACGGGCGACGGGATGGGGCGGCCGGTCAAGCTTTCGCGCATCGGCGTCCGGCTTCTGCGATCCGCCGGCTACAAGATCCGTTCCGTGATGCGCGAGTGGGGCAAGGCCGACACGCTCGGAAGCTGGATCGAGCGGCGCGGCGGCGACGTCCCCGGCGAGCTGGTGACGGGCTGGTCGGGCGTGGACTGGCCGAACGTCTCGACCGGATTTGCGCCGCAGGTGACCGCCGATATCGAGCCGATCGGCGCCGCCCCCCTCACGATCCTGGCCCTCACCCCGACCGTGGAGGCGCAGGAGTAATGTGCATCATGGCCGCCGCCGCCGCGCTGCCCGCGCTCGCCGCCGCCGGCGGGACCGCAGCCGCGGGAACGGCCGCCGCCGCCGGGACCGCCGCCGCCGCGGGCGCCGCCGCCGCCGGGACGGCCGCGGCCGCCGGGACCGCCGCCGCCGGTCTGAGCCTCGGCCAGGTCGCACTTACGGCGGGATCCCTGATTTCCGCGGGCGGGACGGTCTTGGCGGGCGTCCAGCAGTCGCAGCAGGCCAGCGCCTACGCCAAGGCGCAGGAGCGCCAGGCGGCCCAGGAGCGGATGCTTGCCGGCGTCGAAGATGAGCGGATGCGCGCGCGGATGCGCCAGGAGCTCGGCCGCATGTTCGCGGGCCTCGCCGCGCGAGGCGTGTCGCTGGACAGCCCCTCGGCCCTGCTTCTGGGCGACCGCGCCGCCAGGGAAACGAGCTTCGCGAGCCAGGATGTGCGCAGCCGCGGCGGCGCCCGCGTCGCGACCCTGTCGGCCTCGGCGCGTCAGTCGCGCGCTCTTGGCGGCTCGGCCCTCCTCAACGGCGGGATCGGCGCGGCCGGCTCGCTCCTGACCAAGGCGCCCGACCTCTGGCCGTCCCTCGCCGATCGGAAGGTGTTCGCGTGAGCCGGCTGCAGGTTCCCACCGCGCCGATCCGTGGCGGCGCGTCGGCGACCCCGCCGCCCCCGGTTGACGACGGCGTCGGCCGGACCGTCGCGGAGTTCGGCGAGCGCATGTATGCCGGCGGGCAGGCGCTCGAGCAGGACCGCCTCACCTCCGAGCTGACGCGCGCGCATGTCGCGGTCGCGAACGGGATCGCGGATCTTCGCCTCGAGCTCGAGCAGGAGACCGACCCCGACCACATCGACGCCGCCTGGGAGGCGCGCTCCGAGGAGCTCCGAGCGCGCGTCTCGGAAGGGCTGGACGAGCGCAACTCCGATCGGTTCGCGGCGTCCTGGGCGTCCGTCACGAACCCGGCGAAGCTCGAGCTCGGGCGTCGCGCGATGGAGCTGCGGCGCGAGCGCGCCCTGGGCGACCTGGCGGCGCGCGCCGACGCGGACGCGCTCACGCTCTACATGAGCGCAGCCGACCGGGAGGAAGCCGCCGGAGCCTATGCGGGCCAGGTCATGAGCGCGGTTGCGCTCGGCCACCTTCCGGCGGACCGCGCCGCGCGCATCGTCAACGGCTACCGCGCCAAGCTCGCGACCGGCGCCATGCGTCGGCTGCAGTCGACCGAGCCGGCGCGCCTGGTCGAGCTGATCGACGCCGGCGAGTTCAATGACGTCCCGGCCGACACACGCGAGCAGTTCCGGGCCGCCGCCTATGCGGCCGCCGAGACGGACGCGGAGGCGGGTTTCCGGGCGGACCTGACCCGCGGCCTGTCGGACAGCCCCTCCCAGCTGATCGCCGATATCGACGCCGGCGCCTACGACGACGCGCCCGAGGACATGCGGGCGAGCTACCGCGCCCAGGCGGTGGCGGCCGAGCAGGCGCAGGTCGCCGCCTCGGCCCGGGCGAACAAGACCGCGCAGACCGAGGCGGAGACGGAGGCCGATCGCGATCTCGCCGCGCTGATCGACGTGGCGCGCACCGGCCGCACCCATGTCGATGAAGCGCGGATCCTGGCGGATCCCGTGGCGAAGACGCGCCCGGGCTACCAGGACGCGCTCGGGGTGATCCAGCTGCGCGCCGCCGGCGTGCCTCAGATGACGCCCGCGCAGATGCGGGCCTACCTCACCGGAATGAAGTCGCGGCCCTCGGCCGGGCCTGAGGACGCCGCCGCCCAGGCCGCGCTCGAGGCGGCGATCCCGGCGGCGGAAGCCGCCTGGCAAAGCGACCCGATCGCCCAGGCGCGGCAGACGAACGTGCTGCCGACGCCCGAGCTCCCGTCCGACCTGTCGTCCCCGGCGAATTGGGCCCGCGCGCTGGCCGGTCGGCGTTCCGCGATCGCGAGCCTGCAGGCGTCGGGCTACACCACGTCTTTCGCCCCGTTCAGCGCCGAGGAGCTCGAGCGCCTGCAGGGCATGGCGGCCGTCAGCGCGTCCCCGGAGCAGCGCGCCCAGCTGGCCCAGATCCTCGCGAGCTCCTTCCGGGGCGACGAGGCCGTGAAGGTCTTCGAGGCCGTGGCCCCGAAGGACCGGGCGTTCGGGCATTTCGGGCTTCTGCTGGCGGCGGGCTCGCGTCCGGCAACCGCCATGATGGGGTTCCGCGGGGCGTCCGCCATCGCATCGGGCGCGGTCGAGCTGCCGAAGAAGGGCGACGCCGCGCGCCGCGAAGCCTACGGCGAGGAGATCGGCGACGCCCTTACGCTGGTCCCAGGGCATGAGGACGAGATCCTCGCGGGCGCCCGCGCCATCTATGGCGAGCTCGCGCGCGGGATGGATCCCGAGAGCGACGAAGCGGATGCGGCCTGGCGGCGGGCGGTGCAGCTGTCGCTCGGCCGAGGCGCGGCGAGCGCCCGCGCCGACGCCGGCGGCGTGCAGGAGGTGAACGGACGCAAGACGCTGCTGCCGCTCGACCTCACGGCCGACGACCTCAACGAAACGATCTTCGACGGGCCGTGGGGCGGCGGAGACACGCGGCGCAAGGCGGTCTTCGACGCGCTTTCCGCGCTCGCCGGCGGCGCGCCGTCAGCCCTGTCCGGCCCGCTGACCGCCGACGACATGGACGAAATCTCTTTCGCCGCCTCGGCAAGCGGTCTGTGGCGCGTTCAGGTGCGCGACGTGAACGGCGGTTGGCGCGACCTGGTCGCCCAGGGCTCCGGCGCCGTGATCGAGCTGGACCTGCATAAGCTCCTGTCCGACGTGCGCGGCCGCCTCCCGGTGCGGCCATGACGTTCTTTCTGTCCGACAAGCCCACGAAGGCCGCGCCAGTGAACGTCGCGCCCGAGCGCCCCGCCGGCTGGTGGGAGACGGCGGGCGCCGCGTGGAACCAGACGCAGGTTCTGCAGGACACGCTCTTTCACGGGGAGATGACGGACCGGGCGCTCCTCGAGGAGATCAACGACCAACTGGGCGACGCCTCGCCCTATGTCGGCGACGGCCTGCAGATCGCGTGGGAGCGGAACGGCCGCTGGGATCCGATCCGGGCGAAGGTGCTGAGCGCCGCTGCGCGCGCGGCGCGAAACGAGCCGGGCATGTGGGGTTCGCTTCCCCTGAACGAGGACGCGTTTCGCCAGGAGAGCCGCCGCCGGCGGATGGCCGAACTCGAGGACGCCCAGGCGACGCTCGCCATGGGGTCCGGCATGGCCGCCGAGACGCTGGGCGGCATGGCCCGCGCGACCACGGACCCGGTGAGCCTCGCCATGCTTCCCGCCGGCGGAAGCGGGAGCCTCCTGCGGATCCTCGTCACGGAGGCCGCGCTGGGTGCGGCGGGCGAGGCGATCGCCCTGCCGCAGCAGTATCGCGTCGCCCAGGAGCTCGACCAGCCGGACCCTGACCCTCTCGTGCAGATCGGGCTCGGGGCCGCGGCGGGCGGCGTTCTGGGGACGGCGCCCGTCGCGGTCTCGCGCGGCGCGTCGCGCCTGGTCGGGCGATCGGAGACGGCCGGGGCGCAGCGGCCCGCGAACGCGCACCCGGCCGACCATGAGGCGCGCGCCGCGTCCGCGGAGGCCGCAGTTCGGGAGGGGCGGTCGATCAACGTCTCGCCCCCGGTCGCGGATGCGCAGATCGCGACGGCGGCCCGCCGGATCGTGGGCGCGGAGAGCGGTGGGCGGGCGGCCGCGAAGAACTCCGAAAGCACCGCGACCGGACTGGGCCAGTTCATTGAAAGCACCTGGCTCGAGGTGATCGGCCGCAATCGTCCTGACATCGCGGCGGGGCGGACGCGCAAGGAGCTTCTCGCGCTGCGGAAGGATCCCGACCTGTCGTGGGAAATGACGGTCGCTTACACCCGCGAGAACGCCGCCACGCTCGAGGCCGCGGGTCTCTCGCCGTCCATCGAAAACCTCTACCTCGCCCATTTCCTCGGCCCAGGCGGGGCGGTGCGCGCGCTGACCGCCGATCCCTCCGCGCCGATCTCGCGCGTGATGGACGCCGACCAGATCCAGGCGAACCGCAACATTTCTTACGGCGGCCGCAAGCTCCCCGGCTGGACCGTCGCCGACCTCCGCCGCTGGTCCGAAACCAAGATGGGCCTGGCCGAGGATCCCGGCGACGCCTGGCGCGCCTCGAGCCGCCGGGGCTATACCGCGCCCGACCAGGTGACGACGCCGCAGGGAACCCGCGTCGCCGTGACCTACGAGGTGGTCGACCTTGACGAGCTGATCTTTGCGACGGGCGGCCGGCAGAACCGCGACCGCTCCCGGCCCGCCCCCACGGCGGAAGTCACCCGGCGCGCGGCCGAGCTCGATCCCGCCCTCCTGATGCCGGCCGCCAGCGCCGGCCACGGCGCCCCGATCGTCGGCCCGGACCGGATCATCGACAGCGGCAACGGCCGCGTCATGTCGATCCTGCACGCCGCCCAGCACGTCCCCGATCGGTATGCGGCGTATGTCGAGACGATCCGCTCGCAATTCGAGATCCCCGCGGGCGTCAAGCGGCCCGTCCTGGTCGCCGTGCGCGAGGAGCTCGACGGCCCCACGCTCGAGCGGTTCGTCCGCGAAGCCAACTCCGACAGCATCGAGCGGTTGAGCGCGACCGAGCAGGCGCGCACCGACGCGGCCGCGATCGACCGGGACCTCCTCGGCCTTTACGACCCCGAGGCGGGCGGGCCCTTCGGGGCCGGCAACGTTCGCTTCGTGCAGGGCCTGGTCGACCGTCTCCCGCCGGCGGAGCGCGGCCAGGTGCTGACCGCCGATCGGCGGCTGTCTGCCCAGGGCCGGGAGCGTCTCCGCTCGGCGCTGTTCTCCCGGGCCTACGACGCGCCCGACCTGACCGCCGCCCAGGCCGAGCAGGGCGGAGGCGACGTGCGGTCGATCGTGGAGGCGCTGACCGACGCCGCGCCGGCGTGGGCGCAGATGCGCGCCGCGGTCGAGGCCGGCGAGATCGGCGAGGCGTTCGACCTGACGGCGGATCTTCTGGACGCGATCCGCCTGGTGCAGCAGGCCCGGCGCGAGGCGGCCGAGCAGGGCGTCAGCGTCCGAGGGGCGATCGAGGACGCCCTGGCGCAAGGCGATATGTTCGGCGGCGGCCCCAGCCCCGCGACGGCGCGCCTGGTCGGGATCCTCTACCGCGGCGGGCAGGCCCGTTCTCGCGAGGCGATGGCCGACACCCTGCAGCGGTTCGCGCTCGAGGCCCGCACTGTCGGCGCCGCCGACGACCTCCTGGCGGGCGCAGGCGTCCGCGGGCCGCTCGACGTTCTCGACACCCTGTCGGCCCGCCTCGAGGCGGAGCCGCCTCGGGCGGGCGATGCGCCGGACGGCGCCGACGCGGGCGCCGATGGGGGTCCCCAGGTCGACGTCGCCGGCGTGGACGATGCGCGCTGGAACGACGGTGCGAGTTCGCCGGCGGCGATCGAGGGCGCGGCTCAGGCCGAGGCCGAGCTGCGTCAGGAAATCGGCGCGCCGGGCGAGATGGACGAGATCCGCGCCGCCATGGACGAGATCCGCGCGGCGACCGGCGGCGACTTCACGATCGACACCCACGGGCCCGAGGGCACGCTGGCGGCTTCCGAGATCCTCGCCGACCTCGAGGCCGATTTGGAGTTCGTCCGCGTCGTGGAGATCTGCGGTTACGGGGGCGCGCGCAATGCCTGATCTTCGCGACTGCATTCAGAGCGCCATGGAGGATCCCGACGTTCGGCTCGACCCGACCCGCGGGGGCATGGCCCAGCAGCTGTTCGACGAGCTCAAGGCGAAATATCTGGGCTCCATGCCGGACGGCGCCGCCTCCGCCCAGGCGGCGGCCGACGTCCAGACGATCCTGCGCGAACGGCTGCAGAGCCGCCGGCATGTCGTCCTCAATCAGCTCCGCGTGATGCGCGATCATGAGCGGCTTGTCGCGGGGACGGCGAGCGAGGAGCTCGGCTCCGAGATCCTCGCGACGCTGGAATACAACCCGAACCGGCCGAACGCGCCGGCCAGCGTCAACGCCCTTTCGAGCGCCTACCGCCAGGAGCTGTTCGGCATGGTCGGCGACCTCCTGCGCCGCCACGGCCGCGACGCGCTCGGCCGGATCCGCAACCCGGCCCAGCTGCGCAACGTCCTGCGCGAGGCGCACGGTCAGGCGACGGGCGATGCCGCGGCGCGGCAGCTGGCCGACGCCTGGGCGCAGGCGGCGAAGCGCGCCCGATCCCTGTTCAACGCATTCGGGGGCGATATCGGCGAGCTCGCCGATTGGGGCGTCCCCCACACCCACGACGCCGTCCTGCTGCGCGAAGCCGGGGCCGCCAGCTGGTCGGCCTACATCGAGCCGCTTCTGGACTGGTCGCGGATCCTCGATCGCTCGACCGGCCAGCCCGTCGCCTCCCAGGATCGCGGCGCTTTCCTCGCGGATATCTGGTCGAACCTGGCGACGGACGGCTGGGACGATCGGCTCCCCAGCTTCGGGATGCGCGGGGCGGCGCTCTACAACCGGCGCGGCGACGCGCGCGTCCTGCACTTCGCCGACGCCGACGCCTGGCTCACCTACAACGACGCCTTCGGCCGATCGGATCCGCTCGACGCCATGCTGGGCCACCTGTCGGCCATGGCCCGCGATATCGCCCTGATGCGCCGCCTCGGGCCTAACCCGGCCGGGGGGCTCGAGCACTTGCTGCAGGCGGCCGAGCGCAAGGCGATGCTCGAGGGCAAGGCCCCGCTGGCGGGCCGGATCAAGCAGGGGACGGGCGCCACCGCCCGGGCCATGCTGGCGGTGCTGAACGGCACCGGCGGCGTCCCGGCGAACGAGACCTTGGCGCGGGCCATGTCGACCGTGCGCTCCTACCTTCCCGCCGCGCAGCTGGGCTCCGCCCTCCTGTCCTCCGTCTCGGATCTGGTGACGGTGCGGCTCGCGGCGAAGACCACCGGGCTTAACCCGGCGGGCGTCATGGGCCAGGCGATGCGGCTGGCGAGCTCGGCCGAATACCGGGAGATGGCGGCCGCCGGCGGCTGGATCGCGGAGCGCCTGGGCGAGATGGCCGGAGGCGCGTCGCGCTACTACCACGAAAGCTATTCGAGCGAGATCGCCGCCCGCCTGTCGGGCCTGGTGATGCGCGCGAGCGGCCTCGCGCAATGGACCGACCTGCACCGTGCCGCCTTCCGCATGGAGTTCGCCGCCGACCTCGGGCGTCACGTCCGCGCCGGCCGGGGGCTGGACGACATGGGCGAGCTCGGCGCGCACCTTCGGGCCCGCGGGATGGACGATGCGACCTGGTCCCAGATCGCAGACCCCGCGCTCCTGTTCTCGCCTCGCCCCGGCGTGGACCTCCTGTCGCCCATCGTCTGGCGCGAGAACGCCCTGGCGGCGGGCATGGATCCGGCCGACGTCGAGAACGCCGCCACCGCCTTGAGCGCGATCGCCGAGGAGCAGATGACGCTCGCGGTCCCGACGCGCAGCATCCAGGCGACGGCCATGCTGAACGACCAGGCGAAGGCCGGCACGATCGGCGGCGAGCTGGTCCGCTCCGTCGCGGTCTACAAGGGTTATCCCCTCGCCCTGATGATCGGGCATTTCCGGAACGGCATGGCCCGGGGGAACACCGCGGCGCGGGCGCAATACTTCGCGTCGCTGATCGCCATGACCACGCTCGCCGGCGCCCTGTCGGTGCAGCTCAAGTCCATCGCCAAGGGCGACGACCCCCGGCCCATGGACGACGTCGGGTTCTGGGCGGCCGCCATGTTCCAGGGCGGCGGCCTCGGGATCTTCGGGGACTTCGTGAAGTCGGAGAGCTCCCGCGTCGGCGGCGGCCTGGCCGAGACGATCTTGGGCCCGGTCGCCGGCGTCGCCGGCGACGTGATCCGCATCGGCGCATCCAACGTCGCGCGCGTCAGCGAGGGGCGGGATCCGCTGATCGGACGGGACGTCGTCAACCTGGCGCGCCGCTACACGCCCGGGTCTTCGCTCTGGTATGGGCGCCTCGCCGTCGACCGCCTGGTCTGGGACCAGCTGCAGGACGCGCTCGACCCCCAGGCGCAACGCCTCTGGCGCGACCAGGAGAAGCGATCGCGCCGCGACTACGGAACGTCCCCCTGGTGGCGCAAGGGCGAGACCGCGCCGTCGCGTGGGCCTGACCTCGCCAACGTTCTCGGAGACCAAAAATGACCGTCGAGGCGTTCACGTCCGCAGAGACTTACACGATCATGGGCCGCGGCCCCTACGCGGTGCGCTGGCCCTACGGCTCGGCCGACGACCTGTTGGTCGAGGTGGTGATCGCCGCAATCTCGACGCCGCTGATCCTCGATTACAACTTCGAGGTGACGCCCTCGCCGATCGACGGAGAGGCCGCCCCGGAAGGCGAGATCAAGCTCTCCCAGGAAGTCGCGGACGCCTACGAGGGATGCGAGCTGCGGATTTCGCGGGAGGGCCTGATCGAGCAGGGCTGGGCCTCCGCCGGCGGCCCCCGCGAGACCGGCCTCGAGCGGCAGCTGGACCGCCAGGTGAGGATCCTGCAGGACCTGCGCGACCGCATCGGGCGATGGTCCGACGACCTCGGCCGCGTGCTGCGCGTCCCCTCCTACGAGGAAGCCATCAAGGCCCTGCCGGAGATCAAGGCCCGGGCCGGCCGGCTGCTGGCGTTCGACGGGACCGGCCGGCCGACCGTCTGGGATGGAACCGTCACCGTGACGGCCACCGGCTCGCACGTCTTCTCCACGATGATCGCCGCCGCGCTCCTGGTGATCCCGGCCCCGCTGCAGCGGATCGAGGTTCACGGGCATTCGGTCGAGAACGACGGCGGGCACGGCGCCTATGCGCGATGGGTGGCGCCGGACGAGGAGACGACGACCCCCGCGCACCTGGGCTGGTTCACCGACGCCGCGGGGCAGATCTGGGAGCTGGACGAAGCCAACGCCCGAGCCGAGCAGTTCGGGGCGAAGCGCGACGCGGTGACGGACGATATCGCCGCGCTCCGGGCGTGCGAGGACTATTGCCACGTCATGGGCGCGACCATGCGGCTCCTCGGCGGCACCTATGCGATCGGGGACGTCTGGCAGCCGGACGGGCACGAGGCCATCAACATCGTCGGCGCGGGGATGACCAAGACCGCGCTGCTGGCGCTGAGCGCCTCGGCCGGGTTCCGCCCGATGGACTGCGCGCGGGGCACCATCCGCGACGTGCTGATCCGCTGCGAGAGCGTGGCGCCCTACGGCATCCGGCTTCGGGGATCCGGCGCGGGCAACGTCACCAGCTGCGGCGGCTGGGTCATCGAGCGCGTGTGGGTGACGGGCGCGACCACCGACCATTTCCGGTTCGACGGCCAGGCCGACAACTGGTCATGGACGAACAGCCGCGCGTCGAACCTGCCGGAGGACACCAGCAACCCGTTCGCCTGCGTCCGCTCCGACACCGTCGGCCGGATGCTGGGCGGCACCGTTGGCGGAACGCCCGGCTGGGGCCTGCACACCACCACCCAGAACGAGGAGAACGGGGACCCGAGCAAGGCCGATGCCGACCGCGTCTCGGCGATCGGCACCAGGTTCAACGCCTGCGGCGCGGGGTTCGTTCTCCACGATGGGAACGGCGAGTTCACCAACGGACAGCACACCACGTTGTTCGTCTGCTACTTCGAGAACTGCGGCGTCCGCTACGCCGGCGCGGTTCCGACCCGCGATGCGATCGCCTTCTGGGCCACGAACGGCGGCGGCATCACCATCAGCGGTTCGCGCAAGCTCGCGTGCAACTACGCCAAGATCCTGTTCCGCGCCGAGCTGGGATCCGTCATCAACTACTATGCCGCGTCGGCGCTGCAGGGCGGCCAGGTCGAGCAGTTTGAAGACGTCGTCTTCTGGGCCTGCGACGAGACCAGCCATATCTTCATTCACGGCGAGCTCAGGTTCCGCGAGAAGGACCTGAACAAGGACAAGACGTTCACGCCAGGCAAGGGCTCGGCCGTCGAGCGCGTGATCCCCACGCCCTATTTCACGGACACGCTCGGGCAGGTGGACGTGTTCCAGCCGGCGCCCGGGCGCGACGGGTTCGGCGTCAACTTCGTGGGCGGGAAGAAGCTCTATGAATTCGACGGCACCAGCGCCGCGGGCTGGACGCCGGAGAACCTGGCGGGCGGCTACCCGACCACGTCGACCGCGGCGGGGACCTTCCTGACCAAGGGCTCCTCGATCCACGTCAAGGGCGACGGGGTCACGCTCGGCGTGAACCGCATCAAGCGGAAGCTCTACTTCCCCGAATACGCCCTGACGCTGGTTGCGATCCGCGCGGCGGTCTTCCTGAAGCTCGGCACGGTCAGCCACCCGCGCGTGAAGATCTGGGCGGACAACGAGGGCGTCGCCGACCCGACCGACTACGGCCATCTGTATTCCGGGCGCCGCTATGAGATCGACCTGCTGAAAGAGAACGGCGACCCGACCGGGGAAACCAAGCTCTACGAGCTGGGGCAGACCGAGCTCACCGAGGCCGACGCCGGCGAATGGCGCTACCTGCAGGTGATCCCCTTCATCGTGGACGCCTCGGCCGAGATCCTCGTCTCCATCACGATCGACGCAGGCTCCGAATACGCCTCGAACGATGAACTCTACATCGACCGCGTCGAGGCGATCCCCTTCACCCACAGGTTCTGAGGCCCACCATGGCGAACCCCTTCAACGGCCATTCCCCCGCGCGCTGGGGCGTCGGCTCCGACCTGGCGCCCGTCACCCCCAGCGACACCGTCGCCCTCGAGACGCCCGCGATCGGGCTTTTCGTGGAGGGCGCCGGCGACGTCGTGTTCGTCTCGGCCGCCGGTGCGACGCGGACGGTGAACCTCCCGGCCCATGGCTACCTCGCGGTCGCCGTGCTGCAGGTCCTGGCGACCGACACCACGGCGACCGGGATCCATGCGGTGA
Organism: Albimonas marina; assembly: GCF_029223255.1. Classification (GTDB taxonomy): domain Bacteria; phylum Pseudomonadota; class Alphaproteobacteria; order Rhodobacterales; family Rhodobacteraceae; genus Albimonas. The sequence continues at coordinate 3,135 of NZ_JARHUC010000010.1, read as the reverse complement.
TCCCGTGAGGACCGGCGCGCTCTCCGCATCAGCGAGCCTGGTCGCGATCGCGGCGCAGCGGCGGTTCGGCGGCGCGCTCGAGAAGGCGACGGCCGAGGGCTTCGCGGTCCAGAGTTGGGACGCTGGCGGCACGCCGATGCGCGGCATCATGATTACCTCGAGCACCCCGGGAAGCGTCATCGTCCCCGGGAACTATCGCCGCGTCACCATCGGCGGCGGGGGCTCCGGAGGGATGCGCAGCAACGGGCGGGCCGGTGGCGGCGGCGCGGGTGAACTCGTGGTCGAAGAGATCGTGGCGCTGGCCGCAGGAGATTTCACCGCGGTTATCGGTGCTGGTGGCGCAGGAATTTCCGGGTTCCCTGAGGCGAATGGCAATGCTGGCGGTAATACGAGCTGGACCGGAAATGGGGCGAACTTGACCGCTATTGGCGGCGGCGCTGGCGGCGGGGTGACCGGGGGGGTTGGCGGCAATGGCGGATCGGGAGGCGGTGCGCCGGTGCAGAGCACGACGCCAGGCTTGTCCATCGCCAGTGCGGGCGTGGGCTTCAACGGCGGGATCGGTTTAGGCGACCCCTACGGTGGTTCAGGCGGAGGCGCGGGAGGGGCGCCGCCGGATGATACGGCTTTCGGGATCAACCCCGGGCCGGGGGTCACGCTCACCCTGCTGGGCATGACCTACACCGTCTGCCGCGGCGGCGACGGCAACCTCACCGTTGCGGTGGCAGGGGACGGCTACGGCTCCGGGTCTTCGGGCGGGTATGCCAGCCTTGCCGGCGGCGATGGGCTGATCGTCCTGGAGTGGCCCGCATGAGCGACGACCATTTCCTCGCTGAGGTCGGCCCTGACGGCGCCGTCGTGAACGTAATCAAGGTGGCGCCCGAACGCCGCGCGAAGGTCATCGCTCGCCGCGGCGGCTCATATGCGCTGACCCCGGATCCGAACGGTCGACCGGCCGCGATCGGGCTCGTCTACAACTCCGCAACCCTCCGCTTCGAGGATCCCCAATGACGACCTGCAACCTCCCTGCCTGGGCGGCTCGCGCCCATGCGATCGCGTGCGCGCTCATGATCCAGACGACCGCGACGCGCGCGGCCGCCGCGGCCGGCTCGCTGACCCCCACGGCCGCCCGTTCGTTCGATGCCTTCATCAACGCCAGCGGCGCGCAGGCCGAGGCCCTGGTCGCAGAGGCGAGCGCCGCGGCGATCACGGCGCGCCTGACGGACTGGCTTCGCCTCTCCACCACGGCCGAGCTCCCCGACGCCGGCGAGACGCCCGGCGTCCTGGTCGCCTTCGGCGCCATGCAGCAGGCGGGGCAGGCGGCGCGGGACGCCTGGTTCGCGATCGAGGGCGGCGACCTGCCGGGCTGGTCCACGGTCATCGAGGGCGACGCCCGCCGCAGCGTCGAGGGCGCGTTCCCGGCAGCGGGCCTCGCCGGCTACATCGCGGCTCTGGACGCCCTGACGGCCGCGCTCGATCCCTTGGCGCCGGTCTAGTGGTGGAGCCGGCCGAGCGAGGAGAGCAGGCCGGGCAGGGCCCCCAGCGCGAAATGCGCAGGGCGTGGTTGCGCGAGCGCCTGGTGAAATGGGCGGTGGACCATCTGATCCTAGGCGCGACCGTGGGCGTCGTGGCGCTGACCACCCCGCTCCTTTCGCAGGCGGTCGCGGTCTGGCGAACGCCTCAACGGTTGGACGTCGCGCTCGCCAGGATCGAGGAGGCCCAGTTGAAGCTCGCGCAGACGGTCGGCGAGCTTCGCAACGAGGTGCGATCAGCCACGGGGGAGGATCGGGTCATCCGCCAGCCTCCGGGCCTCAGCTACATCAAGGAACCTGTGCGGGCGGGCGAGAACGTCGTTCTGATGCTGGTGGTGGGACGGACCAAGCTGGGCGCGGATTGCCTCCTCACCCGCTGGACGCCGCTTTTCACGGACGAGCGGAACGTCGCCACGCCCGGCCGGAAGGCGGGAGCGCCCGAGGTGCAGCGCCAGATCGGAACCGACGTGACGACGATGCGGATCGAGATGGTCCCGCCGCAGCTGAGGCCGGGGCGGATTACTGTCGTCCTGGTCCTGGACTATGTGTGCGACGGTCAACGCGTTGCGGACAAGACCGATCCGGTCGCCTATTACTTGCTGGCCGCGGGCGACTGACGGCGCTCGTGCGACCACAATGGCCGCTCGGGCTGGTCCTCTAAGTCACTGATTATTAATAATTTTGGCCTGACTTTTAATCAGCGGGTCGCAGGTTCGAATCCTGCACGGCTCACCATAAACCCCAAGGGGTTACGCTGGCGGCGCTCAGGGGGCGTCATCCTTAAGCAACCACCCAGCAACCACCGGCGAACACTCACTCCCGCGCGGGTGCAGGGCTGCGCGGCGCACTTGTGGCAGATCAGCAGTATCGCCATGAGTCAGCGTGAACTGCCGGTCAGCCTGCGGGGGCCGCGCTAGCCGAAGCCCACCGACGCTCCGCGCGCAGCAAGCATCGGCTCTTGGCAGCTCCCGCCGGATGCAAGGCCGATTCAGGTGATCGCCCAGCATTCGGAGGATGCCCGCCTAGCAAGTTGCGGCGCCTTCGCTGACCCTGCGCCCGCGAGTGCCGCCACGCCATCGCAACAAGAGTCGCCATTGCTCAGGTTTGAGGCACTCTCTTTCGACGAAATCGGCCCTTGCCTGACCTTCGCGCCGGGTGCAGCCAATTACCGGAAGCAGGCTCATTGGACTCGGCTTTTGTGACTGCCGCTATTGCGCAGCGAGACAAACGCAAGCTGTATATCAAGCGGTAACGCCCTCGGATAACCAGCTAGGTTCGCGCCGGCACGGCGCATGCCTGACGTTGTTCTGACTGGGCAGTCGCGCGTTTGAGCGCCCGAGCCTATCAAGGAGGTCCACCGCAACGTGCTTGCTATTGCAAGGCTAAGTCAGCAACACCGGCCCTACGCTTCGCATTCCCGCTGTAATGCCAAGCAAAATCAGGTAGACATCATCTTCGCCGGGTTCGAAATGAATATTGACTAAGAGCGTGTTTGAGAAGCGGGATTCCCTCGGCCTTGGCCGTATGATTCATGGGGCGTCGACCTTCACCAACCCGGATCGACGCCTTGCCCTCCCGCCCCGGCTACGCCACCGACCTGACCGAC
>NZ_JARHUC010000001.1 GCF_029223255.1 Albimonas marina | reverse complement strand
GCTTCGCTGTCCAGCACCAAGCGAACCGCGCGATCGCGGACCTCAGGGGAGAACTTGTTCGTCGTCTTGCTCATGGGGCTCCATCCTACTCAGGAGTGGGAGCCTCCGGCAGACCCGGAGCGGTTCAGGGTCCGCTTCCGCTTGCTGGAAGCGATGCATCACGATACCTTCATGCGTCTATGGGACGGCATCGTCCACGTTGTATCGACCAAGGTCGAGGAACGGAGCGGAAGGTCGTCGCCATGCCCACGCCTGCTCGTCGTCCAACTCCAGCAGGCCCCCGGGCGCGAGCGACGCAGGACCATCCGCAAGCCGTCCGCGACCACGGGCGGAGTGCGGCGAGCAAGATCTGCCTTGCATCGGCTCTGGTGCTCGGCGCCCTGGCCATGTTCAACAAGGCGATCCTCGCGCCTCGCGCCTTCGAGGCGATGCCGATCGACACGCGGTATATCTGGCTCGCCGGCCAGATGTGGCGAGATGGCCTGAACCCCTACGATCATGACGCTCTGAGCACCTTCGGCATCGCCCAGATGCCGGGAACGCCGACCATATTCGTCTGGAGCTATAGTCCACATTTCTGGCCGGTCGCTCGATTCCTCGCTGAGTTCGACCATGGGACGGCGCCGGTCGTCTGGGGTTTGATCTCGATGATCGCCGGACTGGCAGGAATGTGGGTCTGCGCGAAGCTGATGTTGAGCGTCAAAGGCGCCTGGGGCGGCGCGCTGGCGCCCGCGGCGGCGTTCTGCTTCGCGACCTCGCACTCGGCGTCCAGTTGCCTGTACATGGGACAGTTCGCCATGCCGTTGGCCTTGGGCGCGGGCCTCTTCGCCCTCGCGCTCGTCAGCGGCGCGCGCTGGATGATGATCGCGGCGCTGGTCCTCCTCACGCTCAAGGCGAATTTCGCGCTGCCGTTCCTTGCCGTCGCAGTCGTCCTGCCTGAATGGCGCCGCTGCCTGATGGCGGCGGGAGCGCTCGCTTTCGCGCTCGCGGCCCCCGCCCTGATCGCCTCCGGCCCGATCGAGACCATCGAGGGATTCCTGGATGGCGCATCGCGATATGGCGAGCATGCGACGAACAACCCGCGAGACATGACCGGCGCGATTCATCTGGCCGCGCGCCTCGGCGTCGAGAACCCGCAGATGCAGTTGCTGTCGCTGCCGTTCGTGGCCATGGCGCTCGCCGCGATCTGCGCCTGGAGCATCCGTCAGGCCGATCAGGGCGGAGCCGATCGCACTGCCTCGGGGCAGGCGTTGGGGGCCGCCACGATCGCCATCGCGTTGGGCGTGACGCCGCTGCACGCATACGATCTGGTCGCCTGGCCGCTCGTCCTGGTCATCGCTGCGTCAGCCATGACGACTTGGAGATCCATCGGCGAGCGTCGCCAGTTTCAAGGCGCAGGGTCGATCTTGATTGCGTCCGGATTGTTGATCTCGGGCTTCGTGTTGATCAGACCGAACATCGTCGCCGACGTTCTCTTCGGCGACGGCGCCACAGTTCGGGGAGCGAACTTGCTGGCGTCGCTGGCCCTCGCCGCGATGCTGACCGCGGCACTCGCGCAGCTGGTTCGGCTCCATGGTCGCCAAGGGAATCGTAGCGCAGCGGCCGCCTGAGGCTGGTCTGCATCATGCAGCGGGGGCGGCGGCGAGACGGGCGAGCGCGAAGAGAGGCGGTCCGGCGCCGAAGGCCGGGCGCGCGCAAGAAGAAAGGGGCCGCCTTTCGGCGGCCCCTTCCGTTCGGGGATCGGGTCGATGCGGCGGGTCAGCCGTCGATGTCGACCTCGGGCATGGCCTCCAGCTCCTCCTTGGTGCTGGCCACGTAGACCCGCACGTCGTCGGCGTCGGCGTCGGCGCGCATGAACTTCAGGTCGCCCATGCTCACCGCCACGCGATGCTCGCCCAGGCCCAGGAAGCCGCCCACGTCGATGATCGCCTCCTCGACCTTGCCGTCGGCGCTCAGCACCAGGTCGACCACCTCGCCGATGTCGTCGTTGCCCATGTCATAGACCGTGGCGCCCTCGACGGACTCGGCGGTCAGAACGTCGGCCTCGACCTGCTGGTAGCCGGCGGCGTCCATCTTGGTCAGGCGGCCGGCGTCGCCCGCGGGGGCGGCGGCGGTCTCCTGCTTGACCTCGGTCTGGGCCTCGTCGACCTCGGCGGCCATCTCGTCGGTCGCCTCGTCCACGGCCTGCGCGGTCTCGGTGGCGGCCTCGTCGATCGCCTCGCCGGTCGCCTCGGCGGCGTTCTCGATCTTGTCGCCGGCGGTCTCGGCGGCCTGGGCGGCGTCGTTCTTCAGCTCCTCGGCGCCCTGGGCGGCGTCGTTCATCGCGGCCTTGGTCTCGGCGCGGGCCTCGGACATCTCGTCCTTCGCCTCGGCCTTCATCTCCTTGGCCTCGCCCTTCAGCTCGGCGGCCGGCGGGGTCGTGGCGGCCATCGTGCCGGTGGTCGCGGCGTCGGTCCGGCGCATGTCCTCGTCGGCGTCGGGGTTGCGCTGGAACTCAGGCGCGTTCTCGAGGGCGGCGCGGTCGGTCTTCAGCACCAGGAACGGCTCGTCGTCGCCTTCCTCGGTCTGCCAGGCCAGCTCTTCCATGGTGATGGCCACGGTCTTGGCGCCCAGGCCCAGGAAGCCGCCCACGTCGACCAGAACGGCCTTCACGTCGCCGTCGCGGGTCATGATCACGTCCGAGACCTCGCCGATCGAGTCCCACTCGGGCTCGTTGGCCTCGGCCATCTCCTCGGCGCGCTCCTGCTTCGCCTCGGCGACCTCCTCGGACGCCTCCTGCTTGGCGTCGGCGACCTCCTCGGAGCCTTCCTTCTTGGCCTCGGCCATCTCCTCGGCGCTCTCGTCCTTCGCGTCGGCGACCTCCTCCGAGGCCTCCTGCTTCGCGTCGGCGACTTCCTCGGCGCCCTCGGACTTGGCCTCGGCGACCTCCTCCTTCTCGTCGGCGGCCATCCCGGCGTCGGCCGACTTGGCCTCCTTCACGTAGATGTCCTTGCCGATGAAGTCGGTCCCGAAGACGTCGCCCTTCTCGGCCTTGGCGATGTACACGCCGGTCTTGGCGCCGGCCTCGGCCTTGGCGTCGGTCTTGGTCTCCTGGGCCAGCACGGCGTAACCGGGGGCGGTCAGGGCGAGGGCCAGGGCGGTGGTCGTGACGAGCCGCATCATAGTCGGTTCTCCTCCGTATAAGCCGACGGATCGCGCCCCAGTCTTCGCCCCATCCCAGGGCGGCGAGCGGCCGTCGTCGTCGTGTCGTGAAGGGGAGGTTGGAGCGGTCGGCGCGACGGTCCACGCCGTCCAACAAATGATAACCGTTTCGCCGCAATTGCCACGATCGGCGGGCGCGCCTGCCGAAACCGATTCCACCAGTCGGCACGCGGGTTTCCCTGACGGAGCCGAAGCGGGCCGCCGCAATCCCTGCCATTTTCGTTTCGCGCCACGGGAGGCGGCGGCGCCAAGTGGAACGCGGCAAGCCCCTGTCAGATCAGACATATTCGGATGCATGGAGCGGCGGCGGACCGGATCGCCGCCGCCGTCCCCGCCGTCTCGCCCGGCCTTCGCCCCGCCCCGGGGCGCCCGGTCAGATCCGCGCGGCGAGCGCTCCGGCGTCCGTCCCCTCGGGCAGGGTTCCGGCCGTGCGGCCCCAGTCGCCGGCGAGGCGGGTGGCCAGGAACGGCTCCGCCGCCGGATCGCCCGTGCGCATCAGCTCGGAGGCCTGGAGCAGCAGCGCCAGCCGCTCCACCAGCCACCGCGCCTGCCCCTCCGACGGCTTCTCGAGCCCCGCGGCCGCGGCGGCCAGCGCCGCGTCGTAGCGCGCATCCTCCCCCCGGCGGGCCGAGAGCTCCGCGGTCAGCGCCTGCGCCGCCTCCGGCGCCCGGCCCAGGGTGCGCAGGACGTCGAGGCAGATGACGTTGCCCGACCCCTCCCAGATCGAGTTCAGCGGCGCCTCGCGATAGAGCATCGCCAAGGGCGCCTCCTCGACGTAGCCGACGCCGCCCATCGCCTCCATCGCCTCGTAGACCACGCCCACGCAGCGCTTGTTGGTCCAGTACTTGGCGATGGCGACCGCGATGCGGGCGAAGGCGCGGTCCTGGGCCGAGGTCCCGTCGAAGGCCCGCGCCACCCGCATCACCAGCGCCAGAGACCCGATCCAGTCCAGCGCCAGGTCGCCCAGCACCGCCTCCATCAGCGGCTGGTCGGCGAGGCGGCGCTGGAAGGCGGTGCGCCCGCGCGCCCACCACGCGGCCTCGTCCAGCGCCCGGCGCATGAAGCCCACCGGGGCGGTCGCCGCGTCCAGCCGGGTGTGATGCACCATCTCGATGATCGCGTTCACGCCGCGCCCGGGCTCGCCCACGATCTGGGCCCAGGCGCCGTGATACTCGATCTCGGAGGAGGCGTTGGCGTGGTTGCCCAGCTTGTCCTTCAGGCGCTGGAGCTGGATCGGGTTGCGCTCCCCCTCCGGGGTCCAGCGCGGGACCAGGAAGCAGGTCAGGCCGCCGCCCGCGTCCTCGGGCAGGTAGGCGAGCGTCAGGAAGGCGTCGGACATCGGGGCGGAGCAGAACCACTTGTGTCCCCAGAGCCGGAACGCCTCCCCTTCAGGAACGGCTCGGGTGGTGTTCGCCCGCACGTCCGAGCCGCCCTGCTTCTCGGTCATCGCCATGCCGATGGTGACGGCCGCCTTGTCGAGCCCGGGCATCGAGCGCCCGTCGTAGGCCGCCACCTTCGCCCTCGCCCCCCAGGTCGCGGCGAGCGCGGGGGAGCCCGCCTCGAGCGCCGGCACGGCCGCGTAGGTCATGGTCAGGGGACAGCAGACGCCGGGCTCCACCTGGCTCAGCAGGTAGACCATGGCGGCGTGGGCGGCGTGGCCCCCCGGCCGCCCGTCCCAGGCGCGGGCGGCGTAGCCGGCCTCGGCGCCGCGGGTCATCATCGCGTGATAGCCGGGATGGAAGCGCACCTCGTCCAGGCGCCGGCCGCCGCGGTCGAAGATCGCGAGCTCCGGCTTCACCCGCTGGGCGCGCTCGGCGTCGTCCAGCGCCTCGGGCGAGCCGATCTCGGCCGCGAAGGCCGCCAGGGCCGCGGCGTCCTCCGGCGCGGCTTCGGCGACCGCGGCCCGCAGGGGGGCGTCGGCGCCCCACAGGTCCAGACGCTCGCGGGGGAGGGGCTGGTTGAACACCTCGTGGGTGGCCAGATGGGTGCGCGGGGCGATGCTCATCGGATCCTCCTTCCGGGGTCCTCCCCCCGGTTTCCCTTCAGGGAAGCATGGCGCCCCGCGACGCGCGAGTCCCTCCGCCGCGTCAGCGTCCGCCCCGGCCGCCCCCGCCGCATCGCCCTTGCGGTCGTCGTTGTGCGGCGCAATGGTCCCGCGACCGAAACGGGAGGCTTCGAATGTCGCTGATTCTCTACGGGCGGATGCTTTCGCCCTTCGCGCGCCGCGTGGCGATCTGGTGCCGGCTGCAGGGCCGCGCGTACGAGAGCCGCCCCCTGATGGTGAACGGCCCCGACTTCGAGGAGCTGAAGAAGGTCAACCCGCTGGGCCGCGTCCCCGCGCTGGTGATCGACGGCGGCGAGGTGCTGATCGAGACCTCGGCGATCACCGACTGGCTGGACGACACCGCGCCCGACGGCCTTCGCCTGGTCCCCGCCACCGGCCCCGCGCGGCGCGAGGTCCTGCAGGGCGTCGCCTACGCGAACTCGGCCGTCGAGAAGGGCGTGAGCCTCGTCTACGACAAGAACCGCCGCCCGAAGGAGCTGCACTGGGGAGAGTGGATCGAGCGTCTGGAAGGCCAGATCACCGCCGCCCTGGCGGTGCTGGAGTCGAAGGCCCCGGCCGAGGGCTGGCTGGGCGGCGAGCGGCCCAACGCCGCCGACGTGACCTTCGTCATCGCCCATGACTTCATCATGGCGACCAACCCCTACCTGGTGGAGGGCAAGTTCCCCCGCCTCGCGGCGCTCTCGGCCATGGCGGCGGACGTGGAGGCCTTCAAGGCCACCGCGCCGGCCGCCTGAGGGGCGGGACGGTGGCGGGCCTTCCGGCGCCGGGCGTCGGCCTGGTCGAGCGCGGGGCCGACTGGCGGGCGATCCGCGCGGCCTTCCGCTGGCCGGACGAGGCGGTGCGGCCGGAGGCCCGCTTCAACATCCACGCCGCCACCGTCGGCAAATGGGCGAAGGCCGCGCCGGACCGCGTCGGCCTTCGCATCCTGCGCGACGACGGCGACTGGCGGGAGTGGACCTATGCCGAGCTGGAGCGCGCCTCGGCGCGCCTGGCGAACGCCTTCGTCGCCCGCGGCCTGAAGCGCGGCGACCGCTGCGGCCTGCTGCTGCCCCAGACGCAGGAGGCGCTGCTCACGCATCTCGCCTGCTACCGGATCGGGGCGGTGGTGGTGCCGCTGTTCACGCTGTTCGGCGAGGACGGCCTGCGCTTCCGCCTGGCCGACTCGGGCGCGAGCCACATCGTCACCGACGCCGCCAACCTGCCCAAGATCCTGGCCATTCGCGACGATCTCGGGGACCTGCAGACGATCTGGACGGTGGACCGCCCCGCCCATGGCGCCTGGGGCTTCTGGCAGGAGCTGGCCAAGGGCCGCGACCAGTTCGCGGATGCCGAGACCACCACCGAGGATCCGGCGTTCCTCAGCTACACCTCCGGCACCACCGGGCCGCCCAAGGGCGCGCTGCACGCCCAGCGCGTGCTGCTGGGCCACCTGCCGGGGTTCGAGACGCATCACGACTTCCTCCCCCAGGCCGGCGACGCCTTCTGGACGCCCGCAGACTGGGCCTGGATGGGGGGCCTGTGCGACGCGATGCTGCCCTCGCTCTTCCACGGCGTGCCGGTGCTGGCCCACCGCATGCCCAAGTTCGACCCCGAGCGGGCCTTCGACCTGCTGGCCCGCCACAACGTGCGCAACGCCTTCTTCCCGCCCACGGCCCTGAAGCTGATGCGCCAGGTGGACCGGCCGCGGGAGCGCTGGGACTTCTCCCTGCGCTCCGTCGGCTCCGGCGGCGAGGCGCTGGGCGAGAGCCTCCTCGAATGGGGCCGCGAGAACCTCGGCCTGACGATCAACGAGTTCTACGGCCAGACCGAGTGCAACCTGGTGCTGGGCAACTGTTCCTCCGTCTTCCCCCCGCGCCCCGGCTCCACCGGCCAGGCGACGCCGGGCTACGACGTGGCGGTGATCGACGCCGAGGGCAACGTGCTCCCCGACGGCGAGGTCGGCGAGATCGCGGTGAAGGTCCCCAACCCGGTGACCTTCCTCGGCTACTGGAACCGCCCCGAGAAGACCGCGGAGAAGTTCGTGACCGGCCCGGACGGGACCCGCTGGCTGCGCACCGGCGACGAGGGGCGCCGCGAGCCCGACGGCTTCTTCTTCTTCGCCTCGCGCACCGACGACGTGATCACCTCCTCGGGCTACCGCATCGGCCCCTCGGAGATCGAGGACTGCCTCTCGGGCCACCCGCAGGTCGCCATGGCCGCCGTCATCGGCCTGCCCGACCCCGTGCGAACCGAGGCCGTCACCGCCTACGTGGTCCTCAAGCCCGGCGAGACCGCGGGCCCCGACCTCCTCGCCGACCTCACCCTGCGCGTGCGCGAGCGCATCAGCCCCCACGTCGCCCCCCGCGCGGTGCATGTGGTGGACGAGCTGCCGATGACCGCCACCGGCAAGATCATGCGCCGAGAGGTGAAGCGGAAGGCGCTGGAGGGCTGAGCCGGCGACGGGAGACCGCCATGACCGACGACCCCAGAATCGAAGCTTTCTTCTCCGCCGAAGGCCCCTGGCGGGCGGAGCTTCGGGCCCTGCGCCAGCTGCTCCTGGCCGAGCCGCTGGACGAGGTCTTCAAGTGGCGCGGCCCCGTCTACACGGCCCAGGGCCGCAACGTCGCCACGCTCTGGGGCCTGAAGGAGGCCTGCACCCTCTCCTTCTTCAAGGGCGTGCTGCTGGACGACCCGCAGGGCTTGCTGGAGGCGCCCGGAGAGGCCAGCCGCTCGGTCCGCGTGGTCAAGCTGCGCAGCCTCGCGGAGATCGAGGCGAAGGCCGACGCGCTCGCCGCCCTGATCCGCCAGGCTATCGACGACGAGCGCGCCGGCCGTCGCGTCGACCTCCCCCCCGACGACTTCGACCTGCCCGAGGAACTGGCCGAGCGCCTCGCCGCCGACCCCGACCTCGCGGCGGCATGGGAGGCGCTGACCCCCGGCCGCCGCCGCGGCTGGGCGTTGCAGATCGGGCGGGCGAAGGCGTCGGCCACGCGCCTGCGCCGGCTGGAGGCGGCCGCGCCGCGGATCCTCGCCGGCAAGGGGATGCACGATCGCTGAGCGCGAGCGGCGCTCCCGCCCGTCCCGCCAACGCGAAACGCCCCGCCGGTCTCCCGGCGGGGCGTTTTCAGTTCCGGGCGAGGCCGGAAGGTCAGGCGGCGCGGGCGACCAGCATCTGGTCGACGCGCATCGCGGCGGCGTCCTCGTCGATGCGCTCGACGGCGGCCAGCTCGCGGGTCAGACGCTCGAGCGCGGCCTCGTAGAGCTGACGCTCGGAATAGGACTGCTCGGGCTGGTCCTCGGCGCGGTGCAGGTCGCGGACCACCTCGGCGATCGAGATCAGATCGCCCGAGTTGATCTTCTGCTCATACTCCTGCGCGCGGCGGGACCACATGGCGCGCTTCACCCGCGCGCGGCCCTTCAGCGTCTTCAGCGCCTGCTCGACGATGTCCGGCGAGGACAGGGAGCGCATGCCGACCGAATTCGCCTTCGCGGTGGGAACCCGGAGCGTCATCTTGTCCTTTTCGAACGTGATGACGAACAGCTCCAGCTTCATGCCGGCGACTTCCTGCTCTTCGATGCGCAGGATTCGCCCGACGCCATGCGCGGGATAGACGACATAGTCGTTCGGCCGGAACTCCGATTTCTTCGCGCCGGTCTTGGTCATCAGCCTTGGCCATCCTTGTTCTTGGGCGTCGCGCAGGGCCCCCGCGGCGACGAAGACCCTGCGCTCCGTTCCTTGAGGAACGGCGCCTGGGGCCTATGTCACGCTGAAGCCTTGAGTGCCCGCAGCCCTGGGCGGCTGCGCACGCGCGGACGATCCCGTGTCGTTTGTGAACGTAATATAGCACGAGAAAGGCCCGATTCCCAGAGGCGCCGCCCACGATCACATCATGGGCGCCTGAGAATCGCGCAATCCCGCCTTGCGTTCCGACCTTGGCGGGCCCCCTTAGGGGGCCCGGGGCTCAGTCGCCCTCGCCGGGGGCTTCGGAGAAATATTTCTCCAGCTTGCCGCCCTCGCCGTCGAACTTCTCGGCGTCCTCCGGCGGATCCCGCCGGGTGGTGATGTTGGGCCAGGCCTCGGAGAATTTCCGGTTGAACTCGACCCAGGTCTCCATGTCCGGCTCGGTGTCCGGCTTGATGGCCTCGGCCGGGCATTCAGGCTCGCACACGCCGCAGTCGATGCACTCGTCCGGATGGATGACGAGCATGTTCTCGCCCTCGTAGAAGCAATCCACGGGGCAGACCTCCACGCAGTCCGTGTACTTGCAGCGGATGCAGTTGTCGGTCACGACGTAGGTCATCGGCGGTCTCTCTCCGGTCCGGTCCGCGCCCCTGTTAGACCGCGATTCCCGACGGTGCAAGGCGTCCCGGTGAAATGCCGGATTGAACGTTTCGGGGGTGTCGAACTCCCGCCCCGACAGGACCCGCGGGAAGCTTGTGCGGGGCGCTCAGCCCTCGCCGTCGCGCAGCCGGTCCAGCGCCCGCCGTTCGGCCTTGGTGGGCCGCCCTGCGCCGCGCTCGCGCTCCGCCGCGGGGGCGGGGACGTCGGGATCGGGCTCGGCCGCCCGCGCCGCCGGCGGATCGAGATCGTCGTAGAGCGCCTGCGCCTCCGGCGCGGGGCCGCGGCGGGTTCCCAGGTCGAGGATGCGGATCACGCGGACGTGACGGCCCAGCACGAAGGTCAGCACGTCGCCGGGGCGCACCGCGGCGGCGGGCTTGGACGCGCGGGTCCCGTTCACCCGCACCCCGGATTCGGAGACCAGCTTCGCCGCCAGGCTGCGCGACTTCACGAAGCGCGCATGCCACAGCCACTTGTCGAGCCGCAGGCCGGCCGAGCCGGCGCCGGACGGGGACGGCGCGCCGCCCCCGTCCGCATCGGAGACCTCCGCCGCGGCGGCCGTCATCCGTCCCGGTTCTTCAGCGCCATCAGCGCGGCGAACGGGTTGTCGGGATCGACCTCGTTGCGACGGCGGTCGCGCGGCGGGCTCGAGGAGAACTCGCGCGGACGCTCCTCGCGCGGGCCGCCCTTGCCCTTGCCCTTCGGACCCTTGCCGCGGGGCTTGTCGTCCCCGTCGCGGCCGCGTCCGCCGCCGCCGCCCTTGCCGCGGCCGCCGCCCTTGTGCTCGCCGTCGCCGCGCGCCTGGCGCGGGCCGCCGCCGTCGCCCTGGCGCTCGCCGCCGCCCTGACGGCGCGGGCCGCGCCCGCCGCCGCGCGGACGCGGGGCCCAGGTGAAGACGTAGTAGGTCTGCAGCTCCGCCTCGCCGTCGGCCGGGGCCTCGGCGGCGTCCGCCTCGCCCTCCGACGGCGCGTCCGCGGCGGCCGGTTCGGACGCGGCCGGCGCCTCCGCGGCGGCCGGCTCGGGCGCGGCCTCGGCGGTTTCGGCGGCGGGTTCGTCCGCAGGCGCCTCGGCGGCCGGAGCCGCCTCGGCGGGGGGCCCGGCCGGGGCGACCTCGGCGCTCGCCTCGGGCGCCTCCGCCGCGGTCTCGGGCGCGGCGTCGGCGGAGGCGGCGCCGGCCACGGGCGCGTCGCCGGGCTCGGCCGCGGGCGCGGCGTCGGCGGCAGGCGCGTCGGTCGGGGCGGCCGCTTCCTCGGCGGGCGCGGGCGCGGCGGCCGGCTTGGCCTCGGGCACGGCGGCGGGCTTGGGCCGCTCGCCCTTCTCGGCCTTGTAGCCCAGGCCCTGCATCAGGTCGGCGAACTGCTCCAGCGTGCAGCCGGTGATCGACAGCATGTCCGCCGTCGCCTCGAAGCCGCCGCGCTGATCCTGGTTGCGGATCATGTCCGCCAGCCGCTCCAGCATGTCGATGCGAATCGCCCGCTCGCCCGCCAGGCGGTAGCCCGCCCGCGGCCAGAAGCCCGCCGGCGCCGGCTGCGCGGGGATCGTCACCAGCCCCGGGGGCGGCGGCGAAGGGATGTCGTCCAGCTCGTCCCACAGGCCCCACAGCACCAGCCGCAGGCGGGTGGGCGCGGGCTTCAGCAGGGCGGGCATGAAGATCGTGTGCTGGCCGAAGCGCACGCCGTGCTTGCGCAGCAGGGCGCGGCCGTCCTGGTCCAGCTCCTTCACGTCCTTGGCGATCTGCGGGCGCGGGATCACGCCCAGCGACTCGACCAGCTGGAAGGCGACGCCGCGCGCCAGCCCCTGCATGGTCTCGTCGTCGCGCATCTTCACCAGCGGCTCGAACAGCGCGGCGACGCGGCGGTTGATCCAGTGGGTCAGCCGACGCTCGACCTTCTGGCGCGCGTCGTCGCCGGCCATCTCGTCCACGAAGGGCACCACCGAGGGGCTCAGGTGGTCGGCGCCCTTGGCCAGACGCCCGACCGCCAGGTCGCCCCACATCAGGCCGCCCTGCTCGGTCACGTCCATCTCGGTGTCGGGCGCGTTGTAGAAGCGGTCCGCCCGGCGCGAGAACTCGGCCTGCAGCGCCTGGGTGGAGGCTGCGCGCAGGGTCTTCAGCTCATCCCCCTCCGCCGAGGGGTCGGGCGTGAACCGGAAGCCGTCGAGACGGCCCAGCACATGGCCCTCCGCCGTCACCTCGCCCTGTTCGTTCACCTCGGCCACCAGCCTCTCCTTTTGCTTCAACCGCCGCATCAGCACGGACGTGCGGCGGTCGACGAATCGTTTTGTCAGCGCCGCGTGCAGCGCGTCGGACAACCGGTCCTCGACGTCCCGCGCGGCGGCGCGCCATTCCTCCGGCGCCTCGACCCAGTCGCGCCTCTGCGCCACATAGGTCCAGGTGCGGATGAACGCGAGCCGCTTCGACAGCGCGTCGATGTCCCCGTCGGTCCGGTCCACCATGCGGATCCGGCCCGCCATCCAGTCGGAGGGTATAACGCCGCGCTCGGACAGGAGGAACCGGTAAATCCGCGACACCAGCGCCGCGTGCTCCCGTTCCGACACCTTGCGGAAATCGGGGATCTGGCAGACCTCCCACAGCCGGCGCACCTGCGGGCCGCCGCGGGCCATGGCGCGGATCTCCTCGTCCTCGGCCAGCGCCTTGAGGGTCTGGAGGTCGTCGGCCTCCCGCGCCTTCATCAGGCCGGGCTCGTTCGGGGCCATCTCGAGGCTGCCGATCAGCGCGTCGACCGAGCCGAAGGCGAGGCGCGCGTTGCGCCACATCAGCCGACGCACGGGGGCGAAGCGATGCTCCTCGATCGCCTCGATGATCTCGGCGTCCAGCGCCTCGGCCTCGCCGGTCACGCCGAAGGCTCCGTCGGACTTGTAGCGCCCCGCCCGGCCGGCGATCTGGGCGAGTTCGTGGGGGCGCAGCTCGCGGAAGCCGCGGCCGTCGAACTTGCGGGTGGAGGAGAAGTAGACGTTGTTGACGTCGAGGTTCAGCCCCATGCCGATGGCGTCGGTCGCCACCAGGTGCTCGACGTCGCCGTTCTGGTAGAGCTCGACCTGCGCGTTGCGGGTGCGCGGAGACAGCGCGCCCATCACCACCGCCACGCCCCCCTTCTGGCGGCGCATCAGCTCGGCGATCGCATAGACCGAGTCGACCGAGAAGCTGACCACGGCCGAGCGCGAGGGCATCCGGCTCAGCTTCTTGCCGCCCGTGTAGGAGAGCTTCGAGAACCGCTCCCGCCGCAGGAACTTCGCCCGCGGGATCAGCGCCCCGATGGCGCCGCGCATGGAATCGGAGCCCAGGAACAGCGTCTCGTGCAGGCCGCGGGCGTTCAGCAGGCGGTCGGTGAAGACATGGCCCCGCTCCGGGTCGGCGCAGAGCTGGATCTCGTCCACGGCGAGGAAATCGGCGCCGATCTCGGTCGGCATCGCCTCGACCGTGCACACCCAGTACTGGGCGCGGGGCGGGGCGATCTTCTCCTCGCCCGTCACCAGCGCCACGACCGAGGGGCCGCGCAGGGCCACGATCTTGTCGTAGACCTCGCGCGCCAGCAGGCGCAGCGGCAGGCCCATCACGCCCGTGCGATGCGCCAGCATCCGCTCGATCGCGTAGTGGGTCTTGCCGGTGTTGGTGGGGCCGAGAACCGCGGTCACCGTCCCGTCGCGCGGGTGGGCGGTGCGTTGGGTCGGGGCGGAGGCGTCGAGCACGCGTCGGGTCTCCGGGGGCGCGTCGGCCCCCATGAAGCCGGGGCCGGCGACGGTTTCGCGATCAATCCGGGCCAGTTCGACGCGGCGGGGGCCGCGCGTCAAGCCGCGTGCATGACGCGGCGCCCGGACGGGAGGGCGGATCGGGGCCGGCGGGGGGCTGGGGCCGACGCCTCAGATATCGCGTCCGTCGACCCTGTGGGCAAGGCGTTCGATCGCTTCTTCGACGTTCTCGAGATGCGGATTGACGCGCTGCGCCTCCCGGAACGCGGCCAGCGCGTCGGCTTCGCGGCCGATCTGCTCGAGGATCACGCCCAGGCCGGACAGGGCGCCGTAGTGCCGCGGCTCCAGCGCCAGGACGCGTTCGATGTCCGAGAGCGCCATGCCCAGGTCGCCATGGATGAAGAACGCGGTCGCCCGCATGTTCCAGCCCTCGGCGAACTCCGGATCGTGATCGGTGACGGCGGTGAAATGGTGCAGGGCCTTCACCACCTCGTCCCGCTCCAGCGCGATGCGCCCGCGGGTCAGGATAAGGTCCATGGTGTCGGAGCCCGAGCGCGCCCACAGGCGCTGGATCTCGGCCTCCATCTTCTCGGCCTGCACGTCGTCCACCAGCGGCAGGTCGGCGAAGAGCTGGTCGAGCCGCGCGGCCCGCCCCGCTTCGGTCGAGAGATCGGGCGCCGGCGCCTCGGACGCCGAGGCGTCGGCGGGGGGCGATTCGGGCCGCTGTTCGGGCGCGGGCCGGGCGCCGGGCGCCGGCAGCACGTCCTGCATCGTCTGCGCGTGCGCGGGCGAGACGTCCGTCAGCGCCCACAGGCCTGCGGACGCGACGGCGCCCATCGCGAGGGCCGAGGCCATCGCGCGAGGGGCCGCAAGGGAACGGTTTGACCTTCGCGTCATGCATGACACTTTAGCGCTCTCCGTGCGAAATGCGAAGCGCGGGCGGGGCGCAGACGCTCCGAAACGAGCCATCCTCGCCGCGATGTGATCGCGCGGCGGTCGAAACACGACCTCAGCCACCACCCGAAGGGGGAAACCAGATGAGCGAAACCATCTCCGCCGCCGCCGAGGAGCTGAAGAGCCGCCTCAACGGCCAGTCCATCGACGGCTCGGTCAAGTTCGACATCGAGGGCGTGGGCGCCCTGCGGGTCGAGGGCGACGAGGTCACCCAGGACGACTCCGACGCCGACTGCGTGATCTCGGCCGACGAGGACACCTTCCGCGGCCTGGTCTCGGGCGACCTGAGCCCGACCTCGGCCTTCATGTCCGGCCGCCTGAAGGTGGACGGCGACATGTCGAAGGCGATGGCGCTCAGCTCGCTGCTGGCCTGAGCCATGGGCCGCAGCGCGCAGGACGGCGCGGGGACCACGCAGGTCGAGGGCGCGGCGCCCTGGTTCGCGGACGCCGCGGGCCCTCCCGCGCCCGACGCCTGCGTCTGGCTGCGCGCGCCGCGCGGCCCCGGCGGCGCGCCCCGGCTGCGCGCCGCGCTGTGGCGCGCGCCCGGCGACGACGGCGCGGACCGCGGCCTCGTCCTGCTGTTCCCGGGGCGCACCGAGTATCTCGAGAAATACGCGGGCGTGGTGGCGCGGCTGCGCGCCCGCGGCTTCGCCGTCGCCTCGCTGGACTGGCGCGGCCAGGGCCTGTCGGACCGCGCCGTGCCCCGGCTGGGCCATGTCGGGCGCTTCGCCGAGTTCCAGGCCGACGTCCGCGCCCTGCTGGGCTGGCCCGAGGTCGCGGCCCATCCCGGCCCGCGCGTGCTGCTGTGCCATTCGATGGGCGGCTGCATCGGCCTGCGCGCGATCCATGACGGGGCGCTGACGGGCGAGCACGCGCCCGCGGCGGCGATCTTCTCGGCGCCGATGTGGGGCCTCAGCCTCGGGGGCGCCGCGCTCTTCGCCCGCCCGCTCGCCCGGCTCGCGGCCCGGCTGGGCTTCGCCCGGCGCGCCGCCCGGCCCGGGCCCGCGGACTCGACCTACGTCCTCGACGAACCTTTCAGAAACAACGTCCTGACCACCGACGAGCGTCACTGGGACCGCTTCGTCGCCCAGGCGAAGGCGCACCGCGAGCTCACGCTCGCCTCGCCGACCTTCGGCTGGGTCGACGCCGCCTTCGCCGAGACCGCGGCCCTGTCGCGCGCCGACCCCGCCGGCGTGCCGCGCCTGCTGCTGCTGGGCTCGGACGAGGCGGTGGTCGACCCCGAACCGATCCGCGCCCATGCCGCCCGCTCGCGCGGCGAGGCGACGCTGGCCGAGATCCGGCAAGGTCGTCACGAGACGTTGATGGAGGATCCCGACGGTCCCGTCGGCGCCCCCGTCTGGCAGGCGATCGACGATTTCCTGCACGCGCGCGGCCTCTGACCGCCGGGCCTGCGCGCAACCCTGCAAGGCCGCCCGCACCGCGGGGCCCGTCTCCGACAGGCGGCGCCCGCCGGGGCTTGCGCGCGACGACGGGCGGCGGCGACGTCGCGGCCGCACGATGCGCCGCAGCGACGCCTTTGACCCCGCCCTCGAATCCGATCTAAAGGGGAGCGACCCGGACCCGTCCACCCCAACGGACCGGCCGGGCCGGAACGAGGCGGAGAGCATCGACATGGCGGCACAGCGGAGCACGACGGCGCGGCGCGGCGGACGGACCACGTCTGGACGTCCTGGCGACGCGGGACGGAGGCTCCGGGCCCCGGCGATCGCCGCCACGCTGGCGGCCGCGCTGCCGGTCGGCGCGCTGACCGCGACGGTCTCGACCGCGGCCCTCCTGTCCATGGCCGCCCCCGCCGCGGCCCAGGACGCCGCCGTGGTGCCCCGCGTGAACCAGATCCTGGTCGAGGGGGCGCAGCGCGTCGACGACGCGACCATCAAGGCCTACATGACCGTGCAGGAGGGCGAGCCCGCCACCGCCGCGCAGATCAACGAATCCCTGCGCCGCCTGCTCGACACCGGCCTGTTCCAGGACGTCACCATCTCGCCGCTGGCCGACGGCCTGCTCGTGCAGGTGCGCGAGGCGCCCTACATCAACCTCGTCACCTTCGAGGGCAACGACGAGCTCGAGGACGACGTGCTGATGGGCTCGGTCGTCTCGGCCTCGCGCGCGGCCTTCTCCAAGGCCACCGCCGACCGCGACGCGCAGACCCTGCTCGACCTCTACCGCCGCGCCGGGCGCTACGGCGCCACCGTCGAGCCGGTGATCATCGAGCGCGACAACAACCGCGTGGACCTGGTGTTCGAGATCGACGAGGGCGAGCCCACCGGCATCCGCTCGATCGACTTCGTGGGCAACCAGGCCTTCTCCGACAGCCGCCTGCGCGGCGCCATCCAGACCCGCGAGAACGGCCTGCTGGCGTGGATCTTCTCCACCGGCACCTACGATCCCGACCGGATGGAGTACGACAAGGAGCTGCTGCGCCGGTACTACCTCGATCACGGCTACGCGGACTTCGAGGTGCTCTCGGCCACCGCCGAGCTCGCGGCCGACCGCGAGGACTTCCTGATCACCTTCACCGTGTCTGAAGGCGAGCAGTACACCTTCGGCGACCTCGGCCTCGACGTCCGCATCCCCGGCGTCGACCCCGAGAGCTTCACCGAGATCTTCCCGATGGAGCCGGGGGAGACCTACTCGATCTCCGACGTCGACAAGGCGATCGACAACCTGATCTTCCAGCTCGGCCAGCAGGGCTACGCCTTCGTCGACGTGCGCCCGCGCGCGGACAAGGACGTCGAGAACCGGGTGATCGGCGTGACGCTCGAGGTGGCCGAGGGCCCGCGCGTCTACGTCGAGCGCATCGACATCGAGGGCAACACCCGCACCCTCGACCGCGTCATCCGGCGCGAGTTCAACATGGCCGAGGGCGACGCCTACAACGCGCAGGAGATCCAGCAGGCCCGCGCCCGCCTGCGCGACCTGGGCTTCTTCGAGACGGTGAACGTGCGCGCCGAGCGCGGCTCCGCCGACGACCGCGCCGTGATCAAGACCGAGGTCGAGGAGCGGCTGACCGGCTCGATCTCCTTCGGCGTGGGCTTCTCCTCGGCCGACGGCCCGATCGGCGACCTCACCGTCTCCGAGCGCAACTTCCTGGGCCGCGGGCAGTTCGTCTCCGCCTCGCTGTCGATCTCGGGCGACACCCAGCAGGCCCGCCTGCTGTTCGAGGAGCCGCGCCTGCTCGACCGCGACCTGACCGGCGGCTTCGACGTGGGCTGGCTGCGCGACGACCGCACCGACTATTCGTCGTACAAGGAGACGCGCCTCCAGTTCCTGCCCTACCTGGAGTTCCCGGTGGGCGAGGATCAGCGGCTGCAGACCCGCCTCCGCCTGTCGCAGGACGAGATCCGCGACGTGCTGCGCTACGCCTCCCCCGCGATCAAGGCGGACGAGGGCGACGAGTTCTACATGGGCGTCGGCGCCACCTGGACGCTGGACAAGCGCAACGACCCGGTGGAGCCGTCGTCGGGCTACGTGGTCGAGCTGAGCGAGGACGTGACCGCGATGGGCGGCTCGACCGTGTTCAGCCGCTCCGTCGCCCGGGCGAAGGCCTACACCGGCTTCTTCGACGACGAGGTCATCGCCTCGATCGAGGCCGAGGCCGGCGCGATCTTCTCGGCCAACGGCGACGTCCGCGTGACCGACCGCTTCTTCCTGGGCGGCGACCGCTTCCGCGGCTTCGGCACCGCCGGCATCGGCCCGCGGGACGACTCGACCACCTCCTTCGTGCGCATCGACCCGGCCACGGGCAAGCCGCAGAAGCCGATCAAGCGCTTCAACTACACCCGCGACGACGCGCTGGGCGGCAACTACTACGCGGTCGTGCGCTCGGACCTCAGCTTCCCGCTGGGCCTGCCGGAGGAGTTCGGGATGTACGGCGGCGTCTTCGCCGACGTCGGCACCCTGTGGGGTCTGGACCAGACCACCTACAAGGACCGCGGCTCCCGCCCGCCGGTGACCATCGACGACTCGCTGTCGCTGCGCGCGGCGGTGGGCGCGGCGCTCTACGTCGACAGCGCCTTCGGTCCGCTGCGCTTCAACTTCGCCTACCCGCTGGCCTACGAGGACAGCGACAACCGCGAGTTCTTCCGCTTCACGGTCGGCACGCGGTTCTGATCGTGTCCGCGCGCCCGGCATCGCGGCGCGCGGCCGCCGCCCTCGCCCGGGCGGGCGCGGCGCTCATGCTGGTCTGCGCCCCCGCCGGGGCGCAGCAGCCCGAAGACGGCGCCGCCCCCGCGCAGGGCGAGGCCCCGGCGCCGCCCGTCGCGCCCGCCCCCAGCTTCACGCCCGGGGCGCCCGCCCAGACGGCGCCCTCGCCGACCTCTCCCTCCCAGACGACGCCTGCGCCGGTCGCCCCGCCGGCCGCCGGGCCCCTGCGACAGGCGCGCCCGGCGGTTCCGCGCAGCCCGATCCTGATCGTCAACCGGCAGGCCGTGCTCGAGAACTCCGCCGCCGCCCGCGCCCTGCAGGAGACCGAGCGCGAGACGCTGGAGCGCGTCACCGCCGAGCTCGAGCGCGTGAAGACCGAGCTGCAGGTCGAGGAGCAGGAGCTCACCCGCCTGAAGCCCACGCTTCCGCCCGAGCAGTTCGACGCCCGCGCCCGCGAGTTCGACCGCAAGGTGAAGGCCGAGCGCGCCGCCGGGCAGGAGCGTCGCGCCCTGTTCCAGAAGTTCACGCAGGAGGCCCGCCAGGCCCTCGCCTCGGCCCTGCCCCGCGTGCTCGAGGCCCTGCGCCGGGAGACCGGCGCCCTGGTCCTGCTGGACGCCAGCGCGCTCGCCGCCGCCGACCCCTCGCTCGACGTCACCGCGCTGGCGATCGAGCGCTACGACGCCGAGATGGGCGACGTCCGCTTCGACCCGCCCGGGGAGCTGATGCCGCGCTGACGCGGCCTGCCCCGGCCCGCGCGCCGCATTTCCGCCCCACTAATGAATGCCCCCTGAACCGAAACGGGGCGCCGCCCGCGCAGGCGGCGTCCGAGACCGCGCCGTCGGCCCCCGCGACTTGACCTCACGCACACGTCCTGCAATCAGGAGCGCCGAACGACGCAGCCAGGGCCACGACATGACCGAGACCCCTTCCGCAGACGCGCCGGCGACCGAGACCGCCGAGTCCGCTCCCGCGCAGGCCGAATACGGGTCCGCCGACATCTCCCGCATCCAGCGGATGATCCCGCATCGCTACCCCTTCCTCCTGGTCGACAAGGTCGAGCGGATGGTGAAGGGCGACAGCTGCGTCGGGATCAAGATGGTCACGATGAACGAGCCCCAGTTCACCGGCCACTTCCCCGGCGAGCCGATCATGCCCGGCGTCCTGATCGTCGAGGCCATGGCCCAGACCGCCGCCGTTCTGGTGGTCGACACGCTCGGCATGGAAGGCCAGGACCTGCTGGTCTACTTCATGACGCTCGACAAGTGCCGCTTCCGCAACCGCGTGGTCCCCGGCGACCGCATGGAGCTGCGGGTGAAGATCCTGCGCGGCCGCGGCCGGATCTGGAAGTTCTGGGGCGAGGCCTGGGTCGACGACAAGATCTGCGCCGAGGCCGACTTCTCGGCCATGATCGTGATGCCCGACCACAAATCCCGGCAGGGCTGACCATGGCCGTAGACCCCTCGGCCCGCATCCACCCCACCGCGATCGTCGAGGACGGGGCCGAGATCGGCGCCGACGTCGTCGTCGGCCCGTTCTGCACCGTGGGGCCCCGCGTCTCGCTGGCCGCGGGGGTTGAGCTGCGCTCCCACGTCGTGGTCGAGGGTCGCACCTCCATCGGCGCCGGCACCCGCGTCTGGCCCTTCGCCGTCCTCGGCGCCCAGCCGCAGGACCTGAAGTACGCCGGCGAGGACAGCCGCCTCGAGATCGGCGCGCGGAACATGATCCGCGAGCACGTGACCATGAACCTCGGCACCGAGGGCGGCGGCTACCTGACCAAGATCGGCGACGGTTGCCTGTTCATGGCCTCGACCCATGTCGGCCACGACTGCATCGTCGGCAACGGCGTGATCATCGCCAACAACGCCCCGCTGGGCGGCCACGTGATCGTCGAGGATCGCGCGATCATCGGCGGCAACGCGGCCGTGCACCAGCACTCCCGCATCGGCCGGGGCGCCATCGTCGGCGGCCTGACCGGCGTCGAGCGCGACGTGATCCCCTACGGCTCGGTCACCGGCGACCGCGCGCGGCTGGCGGGCCTGAACCTCGTCGGCCTGCGCCGCGCCAAGGCGGACCGGGCGCATATCACGGACCTGCGGGCCTGCGTCGACTTCATCTTCGACGCCTCGGCCGAGGGCGGCGTCGCCGCCCGCGCGCAGGAGGCCGCGACGCGCTGGACCACCCCGCTCGCCGCCGACGTCTGCCGCTTCATGCTGGCCGAGAGCTCCCGCCACTTCGTCACCCCGAGGGACTGAGCGGATGGCCGAGCCCGCAGGCGGTCCCGCGCCCGCGGGCGCGCCGGCTCCTGTCGGCGCGCTGGCCCTCGTGGCCGGCACGGGCGCCCTGCCCCGCCTGATCGCCGAGGACCGCCGCCGCCGCGGCCTGCCCCTGCTGGTGGTCCGGTTCGAGGGCACGCAGGCCCCCTGGGCCGACGGCATGGACGTCCTCGACCTCCCCTTCGAGAAGCCCGGCCGCCTGTTCAAGGCGATGCGCGCCAAGGGCGTCACGCAGATCTGCTTCGCCGGGGCGATGACCCGGCCGAAGCTCGATCCCCTGCGCCTCGACCTCAAGGGCGTCGCCCTGATCGCCAAGGCCTTGACCCTGCTGCGCAAGGGCGACGACGGCATGCTGCGCGGCTTCGCCTCGATCTTCGAGGATGAAGGGTTTCGGATGGTCGGCGCCCACGAACTCCTCCAGGGCCTGCTGGCGCCCGAAGGCGTGCTGGGCGCCCGCCAGCCCTCCGAGATCGACCGCGAGGACGCCGCCCGCGCCGCCTCCGTGGTCGCCGCGCTCGGCGCGGTCGACGTCGGCCAGGCCGCCGTGGTCGCCTCGGGCGTCTGCCTCGGTGTCGAGGCCATCGCCGGCACCGATGCGCTGCTCTCCGAAGTCGCCCGCGTCCCCGCCCGCCTGCGGGTCGGCGAAGGCAAGGGCGTGCTCTTCAAGGCCCCCAAGCCCGGCCAGGACTGGCGCCTGGACCTGCCCGCCATCGGCCCCGACACCGTGACCCGCGCCGCCGAGGCCGGCCTCTCCGGCATCGCCCTCTCCGCCGGCGGGGTGCTGGTGCTGGGCCTCGACGAGACCATCGCCGCCGCCGACGCCGCCGGCCTGTTCCTCTGGGGCCGCCCCGCCGAGCCGGCCCCATGACCTCCCGCCCCCTGCGCGTCTACCTGGTGGCGGGCGAGGCCTCCGGCGACCGCCTCGGCGCCCCCCTGATCCGCGCCCTGCGCGAGGAGCTGGGCGAGGGCGGCCTGGAAATCCGCGGCGTCGGCGGCGAGTTGATGGAAGCCGAGGGCCTCGCCTCCCTGTTCCCCTCCGACGAGCTCGCGGTGATGGGCCTGTTCGAGGTGCTCCCCCGCCTGCGCGCCATCCTCGCCCGCATGGACCAGACCGTGCAGGACCTGCTGGCCTGGAAGCCCGACGTGCTGCTGACCATCGACAGCCCCGGCTTCGGCCTGCGCGTGGCCCGCAGGGCCAAGGCCGCGACCCCCGCGCTGACCACGGTCCACTACGTCGCCCCCTCCGTCTGGGCCTGGCGCCCCGGCCGCGCCCGCAAGATGGCGACCTTCATCGACCACGTCCTCGCCCTGCTGCCGTTCGAGCCACCCTACATGACGGCCGAGGGCATGACCTGCGATTTCGTGGGCCACCCCGCCTCCCGCCTGCCCCGCCCCTCGCCCGAGGCGCAGGCCGCGCTGCGCGCCTCCATCGGCGCCGCCGACCGCCCGCTGGTCTGCGTCATGCCCGGCTCGCGCCGCGGCGAGGTCTCGCGCCTGGCGGGCCCGTTCGGCGAAACCCTCGCCCTGCTGAAGGCCCGCCACCCCGACCTCGCCGTGGTCCTCCCCGCGGCCGCCGGCGTGGCGGAGCTCGCCCGCGAGCTCTCCGCCGCCTGGCCGCTCGAGGCCCATGTCCTCGATCCCCGCGGCATGGACCCGGCCGAAGCCGAGGCCCGCAAGTTCGCCGCCATGGCCGCCTCCGACGCCGCGCTCGCCGCCTCCGGCACCGTGACGCTGGAGCTGGCGGCGATGGCCGTTCCCCAGGTGATCGGCTACCGCCTGAACCCGCTGACCGCCGCCATCGCCCGGCGCCTGCTGAAGATCGACACCGCCAACCTGGTGAACCTGCTCCTGAAGGAGCGCGCGGTCCCCGAGTTCATCCAGCACTTCCTGGTCCCCGCCGACGTCGCCGACGCCCTCGAGGCGCTTCTCGCCCCCGGCCCCGCCCGCGAGGCGCAGATCGCCGCCGCCGACCGGGCGCTGGCCTTGCTGGGGCGGGACGGAGAGCCCCCCTCCACCCGCGCCGCCCGCTCGGTCGTCGCCGCCGCCGCCCGCGGCCCGCGCCGCCGCTGACCGCCCGCCGCTCCGCAAGGCGCCCCCGCCTTCCGCTGCGCGGATCGCCCCCTGAACGGATTGTTTCTGACGCAGGCGTGAGTTGCCGCCCCGGCCCATCACCTTAGGTCTCCCGGCGACAGCGACGAGACCTAAGACAGGAGGCCGAGATGAGCCGCACCGACGATCCCACCGTCGCGGAGACCCGCAGCGAGGACGTCCCCGAGATGGTGAAGCCCGAGCTGAACGACCCGCAGAACCCCGCCGAGGTGGGCGGCGCGAACGCCGAGGCCACCGGCGTCTGGCGCGTTCTGCGCAACTCGCTCGGCCTGGCCGTGGCCGTGATGGTCGTGATCGCCATCGGCTACGCCGTGATGAGCTGAGCGCTCCCGAGCGCCGCCGCCGACCCCAGGGGCCTCCGCACGGAGGCCCCTTTTCTCATGCCGCCCGCCCCCCGTCCTCTCCCCCGGCCCACCCCAGGCGCCCCTCCGCCGCCCGCGGGGAGCGCCTGTTCTCCGGAGCCGTCCATCGCTGATGCCGTGAAGAGCGACTCGTCCGCCGGGGTCCAGGATCGCGAAGCGACCCCCGAAGGGGGCTTGTCCTTGACCCCGGCGGGCGAGTCGCTCAGGCATCTTCGGCGATGGACGGCTGCGGAGGACAGGCGCGGGCCTGTTCTTGGGTGAGCTCCGGAAGCGCCCTCCCCGCTCCCCCCTCGGCGCCGCGCCCGCCCTTCCTCCCCCGTTCCCCCACGCGCCCCCGCCCGCATCGCGCCGCGGGCGCGCGCTCCCCGCCGGCGCGCCGCCCGCCGCGGCGCCTCCTCCGGCCGGCGAAACGAAAAAGGCCTCCCCGAAGGGAGGCCTCGTTCGTCTCGTCCGTCCCGGTCCGGGCCGGGATCGGCGCCCTCAGCGGGCGTCGACGTCGGCGTAGTCGCGCTGGGTCGGGCCGGTGTAGAGCTGGCGGGGCCGGCCGATGCGGCCGCTCTCCTCCATCATCTCCTTCCACTGCGAGATCCAGCCCACGGTCCGCGACAGCGCAAAGATCGGGGTGAACATCGAGGTGGGGAAGCCCATCGCCTCGAGAATGATGCCGGAGTAGAAGTCGACGTTCGGGTACAGCTTCTTCTCGACGAAGTACTCGTCCTCGAGCGCGATCCGCTCCAGCTCCTTGGCGACGGCCAGCGTCTCGTTGTTCTCGATCCCCAGAAGGCCCAGCACCTCGTCGGCGCTCTCCTTCATCACCTTCGCGCGGGGGTCGAAGTTCTTGTAGACGCGGTGACCGAAGCCCATCAGGCGGAACGGATCGTCCTTGTCCTTGGCCTTCTTGATGTAGGTCGGGATCTGGTCGACCGTCCCGATCTCGCGCAGCATCTCCAGGCAGGCCTGGTTCGCGCCGCCGTGGGCGGGACCCCACAGGCAGGCGACGCCGGCCGCGATGCAGGCGAAGGGGTTGGCGCCCGAGGAGCCCGCCAGGCGCACCGTCGAGGTCGAGGCGTTCTGCTCGTGATCCGCGTGCAGGGTGAAGATCCGGTCCATGGCCTTGGCCAGGATCGGGTTCACCTCGTAGGTCTCGGCCGGGACCGAGAAGCACATGTGCAGGAAGTTCTCGGCGTAGGTCAGGTCGTTGCGCGGGTACACGAACGGCTGGCCGGCGGCGTACTTGAACGCCCAGGCGACGATGGTGGGCAGCTTGGCGATCAGGCGGATGGTCGCCACTTCGCGCTGCCAGGGATCGTTGATGTCGGTCGAGTCGTGGTAGAAGGCCGACATCGCCCCGACCACGCCGCAGACCACCGCCATCGGATGCGCATCCCGGCGGAAGCCGGAGTAGAAGTTGCGCATCTGCTCATGGAGCATGGTGTGCTTGGTGACGCGGGTCTCGAAGTCGTCCATCTGCGCCTTGGTCGGCAGCTCTCCGTAGAGCAGCAGGTAGCAGACCTCGAGGTAGTGGGACTTCTCGGCCAGCTGCTCGATCGGGTAGCCGCGATACAGCAGCTCGCCCTTCTCGCCGTCGATGAAGGTGATCTTCGATTCGCAGGACCCGGTAGAGGTGTAGCCCGGGTCGAAGGTGAACACGTCGGCCTTGGCGTAGAGCTTGCCGATGTCCACCACGTCGGGGCCCAGGGTGCCCGAGTAGACGGGGAACTCGTGCGTGGCGCCGTCGATGGTGAACGTGGCGGTCTTTCCGGTGTCCTTGGGCAAGATGCTCTCCCTTCGCTGGCGCGCGCTCGGCATCCGGCGCGGCGCTTGGGCCATCGGCGGTGCGGAACGGTTCCGCCCGTCCGTATTGTCGGCGGACCCGAGCGGCCCGCCGGTGTCAAACCGTCTCCGGGCTCAGAACCCGGTCGCGGCGTCGTCCAGTCGCGCGAGGCATTCGTCGCGCCCGAGCGTCTCCATAACATCGAAAACGCTGGGGGAAACCGCCCGTCCGGTGAGGGCGGCCCTCAACGGCTGAGCCACCTTTCCGAGCTTCAGGCCCTCTGTCTCGGCGAAATTCCTTGCCACGTCCTGAAGGGCGTCGCTGGACCAAGAGGTATTGTTCCGCAGATGCGAAGTCAATCGCGCCAGCATGGCCCGGGCGTCGTCGGACAGGAGCTTCTCGGCCTTCTCATCGAACTCGAGCGGCCGGTCGGCGAAAATGTAATAGGCGAGGTCGATCAATTCGTTGATCGTCTTGGCCCGCTCCTTCAAGCCGGGCATGGCCTCAAGAAACGCCGCCGCCTTTTCTGGGCTGGGGCGGGGTTTATGCTGCGCCGCAAGAAGCTCGTCCGCCGCCTGGGCCAAGCGGGAATCGGAGGCGGCGCGGATGTGCAGGCCGTTGATGTGCTCCATCTTGGCGAAGTCGATGCGCGCCGCGGCCTTGTTGATCTGGGGCAGATCGAACCAGGCGATCGCCTGCTCGGAGGTGAAGAACTCGTCGTCGCCATGCGCCCAGCCGAGCCGCGCGAGGTAATTGCGCAGCGCCTCGGGCAGATAGCCCATGTCGCGATAGGCCTCGATCCCCAGCGCGCCGTGGCGCTTCGACAGCTTCGCGCCGTCGGGGCCGTGGATCAGCGAGATATGGGCGAAGACCGGCACGTCCCAGCCCAGGCCCTTGTAGATCAGGCTCTGCCGGGCGGCGTTGGTCAGGTGATCGTCGCCGCGGATCACGTGGGTGACGCCCATGTCGTGGTCGTCGACCACCACCGCCAGCATGTAGACGGGCGTGCCGTCCGAGCGCAGCAGGATCAGGTCGTCCATCTGGGACGCCTTCCAGGTCACCCGGCCCTGCACCGCGTCGTCGACCGAGACCTCGCCCTCGCGCGGGGACTTCAGGCGGATCACGTGGGGCTGCGAAAGGTCCCCGTCGTCCCGGTCGCGCCAGGGCGACTGGAACAGCGGCGGCCGGCCCTCGGCCTTGGCCTGCTCGCGCGCGGCGTCGATCTCCTCCTTCGAGGACCAGCAGCGATAGGCGGCGCCGGCCTCGAGCAGCTTCAGCGCGCATTCGCGGTGGCGCTCGGCGCGCTCGAACTGGCTGATCGGCTCTCCGTCCCAGTCCAGGCCCAGCCAGCGCAGGCCGTCGATGATCGCCTGGGTGGCCTCGGGGGTCGAGCGCTCGCGGTCGGTGTCTTCGATGCGCAGCAGGAACGTGCCGTCCCGGCCGCGGGCGTAGAGCCAGTTGAACAGCGCGGTGCGCGCGCCGCCGATGTGCAGGAAGCCGGTGGGCGAGGGCGCGAATCGCGTCACCACGCGGCGGGCGGTCGGGCGGTCGGTGGCGTCAGAGGTCATGAGCCTTCACGAGTCGGGAGATTTTCGGGTCCGGCGTCGGGAGTCCCGCTGGCGCGCGGTGCGAATTCGGCTAAAGTGCGGCGCTGTTATGGCAATGCCCGATGTCCCGCACAACCCGTCCGTCGCGCATGAGCGATGGAGCGCGTCGTTCGCCCCCCGCGCGGCCGACGCCTGGCGTGCGCTGGCGGAGCGGGAGCGGAGGCGCGCGCCGCTGTGGGCGCCGGTGCTGCTGGGCCTGGGCATCTGGATCTATTTCTCCCTGACGCGCGAGCCCGACGCCTGGGCGGTGGCGGCCTGCGTGGCGCTGCCCGCGGCGCTGCTCGCGGCGCTGACCATGGGGCGGCGGGTCGTGGCCTCGGTCACGCTTCCGCCGATGGCGGTGTCGGCGCTGGTCGCCGCCTCGCTGGTCGCGGCGGGCTTCGCCGCCGCCGCGCTGCGGGCCGAGCATGTCACGGCCCCCGTGCTGGCCGAGCGGATCGACGCCACCGTGCAGGGCCGGGTGGCGGAGATCACCCGCTCCCACACCGACCGGCGGCGGGTGGAGCTGCGCGACCTGGTGATCTACGGCCTGTCGCCCGAGCGGACGCCCGAGCGGGTGCGCGTCACGCTCCTCGAAGGCGCCTTCGCCCGCAAGGTCAGCCTGGGCGAGCGGATCGAGGTCTTCGCCCAGCTCGGCCCGCCCGAGGGCCCGGTCGAGCCCGGCGGCTTCGACTTCCGCCGCCACGCCTGGTTCGAGAAGCTGGGCGGCATCGGCTTCGCCCGCGGCCCCCTGGTCGCCGCCCATCCCGAGGTGGCCGAGGCCGCCGCGCCCGAGCCCTGGTCCCTGCATTCGCTGAGCCTGGCGGTCGAGCGCTTCCGCGGCCGGCTGACCGACGGCATCCTCGCCGCCCTGCCGGGACGCGAGGGCGCCTTCGCCGCCGCCATCCTCACCGGCAGCCGGGAGGAGGTGCGCGGCGAGGAGATGCAGGCGCTGCGCGATTCGAACCTGGCGCACCTGCTGGCGATCTCGGGCCTGCACATGGGCCTGCTGGCGTCGATCGTGTTCTGGACGGCGCGGCTGCTGCTGGCGGCCTCGCCCTGGCTGGCCGTGCGCCTGCCCACCAAGAAGACCGCCGCCGCGATCGCGCTGGCGGCGGCGGCGGGATACCTCGCGGTCTCCGGCGCCTCGGTCGCCACGCAGCGGGCCTTCGTGATGGCGGCCGCGGCGCTGATCGCGATCATGCTCGACCGTCCCGCGATCAGCCTGCGGGCGCTGGCGGCGGCGGCGCTGGCGATCCTGGCCCTGCGGCCCGAGAGCCTGATGGACGCGGGCTTCCAGATGTCCTTCGCCGCCACCGCCGCCCTCGTCGCCGCGTGGGAGCTGGCGCGCGACCGGCGCTGGCTGCGCCCGACGCACCAGACCGGGCGCGGGCGCCGGCTGCTGCTGTGGGCGGCGGGGCTGCTGCTGACCTCCTTCGTGGCGGGGGCCGCGACCGCGCCCTTCGCGGCGGCGCATTTCAACCGCCTGACCGGCTGGGGCCTGCCGGCGAACCTGCTGGCCGCCCCGGTGATGGCCTTCTGGGTGGCGCCGATGGGGGCGCTGTCGGCGGCGCTGGCGCCGCTGGGGCTGCACCAGTGGCCGCTGACCGCGATGGGCTGGGGCGTGGGCCTGATCCTCGACATCGCGCAGTTCTTCGCGGGCCTGCCGGGCGCGGTGCGCCCCGTCTCCTCGCCGCCGCCGCTGGCGCTGCCGCTGCTGGCGCTGGGGGGGCTGTGGCTGGTGATCTGGGCCTCGCGCCTGCGGCTGCTGGGGCTGGGGGCGATGCTGGCCGCCGCGATCCTGTGGCTTCCCGGCGGGGAGCGGCCCGAGCTGCTGATCGCGCCCCGCGCCTCGGCGATGGGCGTGCTCGGCCCCCAGGGCCGCGCGGTCGACCGGGCCCGCGGCGCGGGCTACCCGATCTCGACCTGGCTCGCCAACGACGGCGATCCGGTCGAGCAGGCCGTGGCCGCCGGCCGTCCCGGCATCGACCGCCAGCCCCGCCGGGCGGAGGCGGTGCTCGACAACGGCTGGCGGGTGGTGCTGCTGGGCGGGCTGGTCGACGCCTCGACCCTGCACGCCGAATGCGCGCCGCGCACCGTGCTGGTGGCCTATGCCGCGCGCCCCGGCGCCGCCGCCCCCGGCCCCTGCGTGACGCTGGACGGGGCGGCGCTGCGGGGCCTCGGCGCCGTCTCGGTCGTCCCCGACGATCCGGGCGAGGGCGGGCCGGACGACGGCGGCGTGCGCATCCGCGGCGCCCTGACCGACGCGCGCCTGCGCCTGTGGGGCCGCGCCGAGCCGCAGCGGGACCTCGCGGACTGAGGCCACGGCGGCCCGGAAACCCGGGCCCCTCTCGCCCTCGCGATCCGGCCCGCTCTTGCCGCTGCGCCGCCCGCCGCATAGGGTGCGGCGGCGAAATCACGGGGCAGAAAAGGCGTGCGCAGCATGGCGATCAAATCGGTCGGCGTCATCGGGGCGGGGCAGATGGGCAACGGCATCGCCCACGTGTTCGCGCTGGCGGGCTACGACGTCTTCCTCAACGACATCGACGAGGCGCGCATCGACAAGGCCCTGGCCCTGATCGAGAAGAACATGGACCGCCAGATCGGCCGCGGCGCGATCTCGGAGGCGGAGAAGGCCGATGCGCTGGGCCGCATCGCCAAGACCACCGACCTGGTCCCCGTCGCCCAGTCCGACCTGGTGATCGAGGCCGCGACCGAGAACGAGAAGGTCAAGAACGCGATCTTCGCCTCGCTCGCGCCGCACCTGGGCGAGCAGACGATCCTGACCTCGAACACCTCCTCGATCTCGATCACCCGCCTCGCCTCGCTGACCGACCGGCCCGAGCGGTTCATGGGCTTCCACTTCATGAACCCCGTGCCGGTGATGGAGCTGGTGGAGCTGATCCGCGGCATCGCCACCGACCAGGCCACGTTCGAGGCGCTGAAGCAGGTGGTCGCCAGCCTCGGCAAGACCGCCGCCACCGCCGAGGACTTCCCCGCCTTCATCGTCAACCGCATCCTGCTGCCGATGATCAACGAGGCGGTCTACACGCTCTACGAGGGCGTCGGCACGGTCGAGAGCATCGACAAGGCCATGCGCCTGGGCGCGAACCACCCGATGGGCCCGCTGCAGCTGGCGGACTTCATCGGGCTGGACGTGTGCCTCGCGATCATGAACGTGCTCCACGACGGGCTGGCGGACACCAAGTACCGCCCCTGCCCGCTGATGGTGAAGTACGTCGAGGCCGGCTGGCTGGGCCGCAAGACCGGCCGCGGCTTCTACGACTATCGCGGCGACGTCCCCGTCCCCACGCGCTGAGCCGTCGATTTCGCAGATGCGGAATCGCGCGACCTCCGACCGAAGGCCGCCGTGCGCACGGCGGCCTTCGCGTTTTCGGCGATCCGGTTCGGCCGCGACGGGGCAACGGATTGGCCCGAAATGGCTTTCGTCGCCTGATGCAACCGGCCCCACGAAAAGTTCAGAGCGAATTCCGGAAACAATTGGTGCGGAAACGGGCGTCTTCTCTCCGAACCGGAGCGATGCGAGATATGCCGCAACGCAACCGAACCCCGGAGACACGACCATGCGCCTCCCCCGCACCGCCCTGGCCTTCGCCCCGGCTCTCGGCCTGGCCGCCACGCTCGCCGCCGCCCTGCCCGCCGTCGCCGAGCCCTACGTGATGGACCGCTCCCACGCCGCGGTGACCTTCTCGGTCGACCACGTCGGCTTCTCGGTCATCCAGGGCCGCTTCAACGAGTTCTCGGCCGACATCGACTACGACCCCGAGAACCTGACCGCCTCGACCGTCAGCTTCACCCTGCAGGCCGGCTCGATCGACACCGGCTGGGAGGCGCGCGACAACCACATCAAGTCGGGCGACATGCTCGACGTCGAGGAATACCCCGAGATCACCTTCGTCTCGAAGTCGGTGCAGATGATCTCCGACTCCGAGGCCAAGGTCGTCGGCGACGTCACCATCAAGGGCGTCACCAACGAGGAGACCTTCGACGTCACGCTCAACAAGACCGGCCCCTCGCCGCTGGATCCGGACGTGACCGTGGTGGGCTTCACCATCACCGGCGTGCTGGACCGCACCGCCTACGGCGTGGACTACTTCGCCCCGGCGGTCGCCGCGACCATGCCGGTGCGCATCGACCTCGAGGCCTCGCCCGCGAAGTGATCCGCGGCGCGCGCGCCTGACGGGCCCCGCGCGGGCCCGTCCCTCCACCACCGACGCCGCCCGCGGCCTGCGCGGGCGGCGCGCCCCCCTCCCCCCCGGCGTCGAGGACCAGGACATGCCGCTTCGCAACGCGCCCCGCGCCTGGGGCTGGCCGGCCCGCCTGCTGCACTGGCTGACCGCGGGCGTGATCCTGTTCCTGCTGGGGCTGGGCTTCTGGATGACCCAGGTGGTCACCGACATGTACGCCCAGTTCGACCTGATCCAGATCCACAAGAGCTGGGGCTTCGTGGCCTTCGCGCTGGCGCTGCTGCGGCTGGTCTGGCGCGCGACGCATCCCGCGCCGCCGCCCGTCCCCGGCGCTCCCGCCTGGCAGACCCTGGCGGCCGAGGGCGCGCACTGGGCGCTCTACGCCCTGATGATCGCGATGCCGCTGTCGGGCTGGCTGATGGCCTCGGCCTCCTCGCTGCAGGACAGCTACGGGATCAAGAACATGGTCTTCGGCCTGTTCGCCCTGCCCGACCCGTTCCAGCCCGGCGACCGGGCGCTGGAGAAGGTCTTCGGCGCGATCCACTTCTACTGCGCCTGGGCGATGATCGCGCTGCTGGTGGCCCATGCCGGCGCGGCCCTGAAGCACCATTTCGTCGACCGCGACGAGGTCCTGCGGCGGATGACCTGGCCCCGCCGGGGCTGAGCCCGCCCTCTCGCCCCTTCACGTCCGCGCGCCCCGCGCCGGTCCCCGCGATTTGGGGGCTGGACGCGGGGCCCGCGGTTGCGGAACCTGAGCCCCGCCGCCGCGCCAAGAGGGAGGATGCGCGCATGAGCCGTCTTACGGATCGCCTCCGCCGCGCCGCGCCGGGCCGCGCGCTGGCGGTGACCGCGGCGCTGGCCGCAGGCCTGCTCTGGGCCGGGCCCGCCGCCGCCTATCGCTGGCAGATGGACCGCTCCCACAGCCAGGTGAAGTTCGCGGTCGACCACCTGGGCTATTCGCTGGTCCACGGCTGGTTCCGCGAGTTCGACGCCGACATCGACCTCGACCCCGACGCGGTGGAGCGCGCCAGCGTGACCTTCCGCATCCGGGCCGAGAGCGTGGATACGAACTGGGAGGGGCGCGACCGCTACCTGCGCGGCCCCGACTTCCTCGACGCCGAGGCGCACCCCGTGATCAGCTTCGTGTCGAGCCGGGTGCGCCTGGTCTCGGCCGACGTGGCCGACATCACCGGCGAGCTGACCATCAACGGCGTCACCCGGACCGAGACGCTGCGCGCCCAGCTCAACAAGTACGGCCCCTCGGCGCTGGCGGGGGGCGAGCTGGTCGCGGGCTTCACCGTCACCGGAGAGATCGACCGCACCGCCTACGGCGTCAGCTTCGCCGCCCCCCATGTCGGCAAGACGGTCGAGATCCGGGTGGACATCGAGGCGAGCCCGCGGAACTGACGCCGCGCCGCGAGCCGCGGGCATGGCGAGGCGTCGCCCGCGGCGCCGGGCCCCGCGCTCAGCGGGAAGCGTCGAGGAAGCCCGGCGGCAGGCGCTCCAGGAACAGCGTCCCCAGCCGGTCGTCCACCCGGCGGCGGAAATGCCCGTCCGAGACGAAGGCGGTGGGATCGCGCGGGTCCGCGACCTCGACCGAGGCGACGACCGCCACGCCGGTCTCCTCGAGGGTCGGCGCGACCATGTCCACGAGGTCCCGCCGCCCGCGCTGGTCCTGGATCAGAACGACCACCGGGGTCTGCCCATCCTCGCGAGCGACGCGCGCGAACTCGGCGATCATCCGGCGCAGGATCTCGGCCACCGGGAACTCGCCCCCCTCCTCCACCGCCGCGATCTTGCGCCGCTCGATCGCGCCCTGCGCGAGGGAACGGCGCACCAGCCGGAAGAACGGCGAGACGTCGAGCGCGGGCGCGACGAACGCCTCGCGCGAATACAGGCGGTCGACCTCCGCGACCTGCGCCCGCCAGGCCGCGCCCTCCGCAGGATCGGCGAGGATCGCGAGCTCCT
The DNA here is from genome assembly GCF_029223255.1 of Albimonas marina. Taxonomy (GTDB): domain Bacteria; phylum Pseudomonadota; class Alphaproteobacteria; order Rhodobacterales; family Rhodobacteraceae; genus Albimonas. The sequence goes on along the minus strand of NZ_JARHUC010000001.1, from coordinate 823,779 downwards.
CCTCCGGCGTCTCCACCACCGGCTCGATCCGCACCAGGCCGTCGGCGGAATCGGGCAGGAAGATCGGGTAGGTGAAGGGGGCCGGCTGCTCGAAGGACCAGAAGCGGTTCGAGAACGAGGCCATGCCGTGAAGGCTCGAGGCCAGCACGCCGAGCACCGCCACGTCGCCGGCGCGGCGGTTGGCGCGGTCGTCGAGGAAGGCGGCGAAGGTGAAGTTCGGCGGCGCCCCGGGACCGGAGTGCATTTCCACCCGCAGCGCCGGCGCTTGGCGAGCCGCGGCGGAGACCACGTTGCCCACGAAGGACATGCCATAGACGCGCACCACGGGGGCCGAGGGATCCTCGGCCGCGAAGCTCTCGGCCGAGCGCGCGATCATCGACGCGCGCCAGGCGACGTCGAACAAATTCCCCGGCGCGTCGGGATGCTCGACCCAGGCGCGCAGCTTGCCCGGCACGCTGCGGCCGTATTCGAAGAAGCGCAGGATCGAGCCGCCCTTGCCCGACGCCTCCAGCGCCGAGAGGGCGCCGGCCACGCCCAGGTCCATGACCGCCAGCATCGCGGCCGTCATCGCCAGCATCTTCAGGGCTCGCCGAACCATTCCGCAGCCCTCCTCAGAACTGGAAGTAGATGAAGGCGCCCGAGGGCGTCGCGCCGCCGAAGGCGAGCAGGTAGATCATGCCGGCCCACAAGCCCGCCCGCAGCCAGGCGGGCCAGGGTTCGTAGAAGCGCACGCGCCCGGTCCACTCGGTCGCCACGTCCCAGGCGAAGACGAAGAGGATGCCCGCCAGCGCCCCCATCGGCGGCCGCGGCATCGCGGTGGCGAGCAGCCCCGCGGGATCCAGCGTGGCGAGGCGGGCGGTGAAGTCGACGATCTGGTCGAGAGAGTCGGCGCGGAACAGCAGCCACCCGTAGCAGACCACCTGGAAGAACAGCAGCGCCAGCACGATCCGCTTGAGCGTCGCGCCGAGGCCCGCGCCGGGCGCGCGCTCGCTCCCTCGCCCCGCGACCGCGCGGTGGGCGGACAGCAGCCCTCCCTGGTAGCCCCCCCACAGCACGAAGTTCCACGCCGCCCCGTGCCACAGCCCCCCCAGCAGCATCGTCGCCATCAGGTTGCGATAGGTCTTGAAGCGGGAGCCGCGGTTCCCCCCCAGCGAGATGTAGAGGTAGTCGCGCAGCCAGGTGGAGAGGCTGATGTGCCAGCGCCGCCAGAACTCCTGCGGGTTGGTCGAGAAATAGGGCTGGGCGAAGTTCAGCATCAGATCGAAGCCCAGCATCTTCGCCACGCCCCGCGCGATGTCGGTGTAGCCCGAGAAGTCGCAGTAGATCTGCACCGCGAAGAGCCAGGTCGCCAGCAGCACGTCCGCGCCCGAGGGATCGGGCGCCGCATAGATCGCATCGACCGAGCCCGCCACCCCGTCGGCCACCACCACCTTCTTGATCATCCCGATCAGGCACAGAACCGCCCCGCGGGAGAACTTGTCCCAGGTGATGCGGCGCGGCGCGGCGATCTCGGGCAGCAGGTGGGCGGCGCGCTCGATCGGGCCGGCGACGAGCTGGGGGAAGAAGGCCACGAACAGCGCGAAGTCCAGGAAATCGCGCGTCGGCTCCAGCTTCCGGCGGTAGACGTCGATCGTGTAGCTCAGCGTCTGGAAGGTGAAGAACGAGATCCCGACGGGCAGAATGATGTTCAGCGTGGCGGGATGGGCCGGCAGCCCGAGGTCCGCCATCAGGATCGTGAAGCTCTCGACGAAGAAGCCGAGGTACTTGAAGATCCCCAGCATCCCGAGGTTCAGCGTCAGCGAGACCATCAGCAGCAGGCGGCGCGCCGGCTCCGACCGCTCCGCCTGCATCCGCAGGGCGACGAGATAGTCGATCGCGGTCGACAGCAGGATCAGCCCCAGGAACCGCCAGTCCCACGCGCCGTAGAACACGTAGCTCGCCACCAGCAGCAGCCGGTTCTGCACCCGGTGCGGCGCGGCGACGTAAAGCGTGAAGACGACCGCGAAGAAGACCCAGAAGTGAAGTTCGCTGAAAAGCACAGGGTCCCCCGACCATGCGGGGGCGGCGCGTCCCCATGCGCCCCCGTTCGGCCTCTTGATCGCCGTCGAAGCCTCGCTGCGTCAAGGGGTTCCCGCCGGAGGAGCCTGGCGTCCTGTCGCCGCGCCGATCGCCGGGCGCCGCCGTTGCTTATGGGGCCTCCCGTCCCTAGGTTGCTGCGGAGCCGACGCCTCGATGAGCGGCGCGGACCGGCTTCAGTCGTCCGACGCGCGGGGCCCTGCGCCCAGCGCCCGGCACCCAGAACGGAGGCGATCCATGATGTTCCGCGGCCCGACGCCCGCACGCGCGCCCTCGAGCCCGGGCCCCCTCCGGCGCCTGTCCCGGGCCCTGCGCGGCGGGCTGGCGGGCGCCTGCGCCGCCGGCCTGCTGACCGCCGCCCCCGCCGGCGCCGCCGAGACGGCCCGCTTCCGCGTCGACGACACGGTCGTCAACGCCGACCTGCCCGCCTTCTCGGTGGTGCTGCACGGCCGCGGCGTTCCCAACGGCAGCCGCTTCATCAGCGACAGCTTCGAGCCCGCGATCCGCCGCTACCAGTTCGAGGCGACCGCCGACGCGCCCGACCGGGTGATCGCCCGCGCCGCCGACATCTCGCGATGGGATACGATGCGCGAGGGCGCCTTCAACGGCGCCGAGGTCGAGGTGCTGCGCATCGTCGACGGTGCCTTCCAGCGGATCCGCCTCGACCGGGTCGCCGCCGGCGGCCATCTCGCGAGCGGCTGGCAACCCTACTTCATGGGGCCACGGGAGGCGCTGCCCGCCGGCGCCCGGTCGGTCGATCTTGCATGGGAACCCTGGTACCGCCCGGACGCGGAGACTTGGTTCACCGTGCGCGCCGTCGGAAAATCGGGAGCGATGTCCCCGCCGGCGTCGGCGGTCTCGGCAATCTCTCCCAGGGGCGGCAAGCGCCAGGGCTGGGAGCGGCCCGACGACGAGGTGATCAAGCTCGAAGCGCCCGCGGGTGACGCAAAAGGCGCTGCGCCCGGCGCGCCCACGGGATTGAAAATCGTGCGCTCGGGCCCCCGTCAAGTGCTCAGCTGGTCGCCACCCGCGGACGGGAGCCAGGTAGCGGGCTATGTCGTGTTCCGCTCCGAGACGCCGCCCGAGCGGATGAACGGCTACGCGCTGGTGCTCGAAGACGGGGCAGACGCGGCGTCGATTCGCGCCGGCGATCTGGTGATTCTCCGCGCGACTTTCCCAGACGTGCGGCGCGAGACCTTCTCGACCCACCGCACCTGGAACGCCCAGAACTCGGAGCGCTTGCGCCCCAACGGCCTGAGAGACTGGCCCGGCGACCGGCCCGGCGTCGACTGGCGCCTGCGGCCCCACGTGGCCGGTTCTCCGGTCGAGGCGGGGGGCAGGTCCTATCTCGAACTCGACGTCAACGGCGTGCAGCCTGGCGAGTTCTACGCCGGCGGTGCAGGGGAGATCGGGAACGACTGGTTCCAGGTGCTTCGCCCAGGCGAGACATACCGCGTCGAATTCTGGGCGCGCAGCGAGACGCCCGGCCGCGCGGTGGTGCGCTTCGGCGGCGGCGGGCCCTACACCCGGGCGATCCGTCCGCAGATCGTCGAGACGACCCCGGACTGGAGGCGACTGTCGGTCGAGTTCACGCCCCCCGTCCCCACAGGCGACAAGAACAACCGGCTGCTGATCGAGTTCAACGGGCCCAACGTGTTCTCGATCGACAACCTGCGGGTCTATCGCGCCGACGCGCCTTACCTGGCCCTGCTGCCCGAGGACGAGGCTCGGCTGCGCGACGCGCATCTGTCGGCGATCCGCCTGCAGGCGACGTCGACCACGCGCGAGATGACCTACGACCTCGAACTGGTCACCAACCCCGCCGGCGCGGGCGGGGGCACCCAGGGCGCCAACACGCTGCCCCAGATGCTCGCGCTGGTCGACGGGCTGGGGGTGGATCCCTGGCTGACCTTCGAGCCGCACCTGTCGCAGGACGAGTGGCTCGGCCTGGTCGAATACCTCGCCGCCCCCGCCGACGCCGGCCCCTGGGCGCGCAAGCGCGCCGACCAGGGCCGCGCCGCGCCCTGGACCGACGCGTTCGACCGCATCTACATCGAGCTGGGCAACGAGACCTGGAACCGCATCTACCGCCCCTGGGTCTACGAGACGATGACCGACGCCGCGACCGGAGAGGTCTACGAGCGGGGCGAGGTCTACGGCCTGTTCTTCCAGCACGTGATCGACGAGATGCGCGCCAGCCCCTGGTGGCAGGCGGCGGGACTGGACGACAAGGTCAGGTTCGTGATCGGCGGGTGGGACATCAACTCCTACGGCCCCGACGCCGCCCGGCGTGCGCCGTCGGCCGACCTGATGACGGTCGGCGCATACATCATGGGGCTCGACGGCCGACAGGACCTGCCGTCAAGGACACCCGAGACCTTTTTGAGCGTGCTGAACTGGGTCACCCAGGCCTCCCTGCGCCATACCAGGCGACAGATCGACCTGATTCACGAGGTGGAGCGGGAGACGGGCCGCAAGATCGAGCTGGGCACCTACGAGGCCGGCCCCGGCTACGTGATGCGCGTGAACAAGAAGCGTCTGTCGCCCGAGGCCTGGCGCATCCAGGAATCGGTGATGAAGAGCCAGGCCGCCGGCACGGCCACGCTCGACAACTTCCTGATGCGCGCCGCGGCCGGCTACCGGATGCAGACCTATTTCCACTACGACACAGGCGGGCTCTGGGCCTCGCACGCCAACTGGCCGGAGGGGGGGCACGACTATCCGGGCTGGCGGCTGCTGCGCCTCTTCAACACCGAGGCGACGGGCGACATGCTGCAGGTCGACACGCTCTCGGTTCCCAGCGCCGACCTTCCCAAGCTCCGCCATTTCGACGCCGTGCCCGACGCGCCCCTGGCGGGCGTCTACGCCACCCGCCGGGGCGACCGGCTGAGCGTGTTCGTGCTGTCGCGCCGGATCCCCGGCGTGCCGGAGGCCGGAGACTCGGGCTGCATGCCGGTCGAGATCGACCTGCCGATCCGCTCGGCGAAGTCGCTGACCCTGCACCGCATGGCCGCCCCCTACGACGCCGAGAACTCGCTCGAGGAGCAGGTGAAGCTGGAGACGCTGAGCCTGACGCCGCCCGCCGACGCCTCGAAGCTGGTGGTCGACGAGACCACCGGCGGGCAGGCCTGCGGCCTGCCGCCGGCGGCGAGCTACCTCTACGTCTTCGACGGGGCCGGCTGACCGCCGGCCCTCGCCTCGCGACGCGGACCGCGCCTCAGGACGGAAGCGTGCCGGCCGCGACCGCGCCCGTCCCCTCGGTCGTCACGGTCCAGCCGGCGTAGTCGTCGTAGACCGTCGCCGAGCCGCCGTCGCCGACGAACAGGTCGGTGACCGCGTCCGGGTGGTGGGTGATCCCCGCCAGGTGCATCGTCATCGCGTGCGTGGCGCCCGACAGCCCCGCCATGATGTTGGCGGCGTCGTCGATCTGGAAGCCGCCCACCGTGCAGCCGCCCATCACCCGCACGCCGGCGCCGATGTCGTTCACCGTGCGCGAGGCGCCCTCGTAGACGGAGTTGATCGACAGCACCGCGGAGCCGTGCCCGGTCGAGGCGTTGTTGGCCGAGTTCGACCCGCACAGCCCGACCACGCAGCCGATCTCGACCCCCACGCCGCCGCCGTAGTCGCAGGCGTCGCCGGTGAAGCCGCCGCCGATCAGGCAGCCGACGTAGATCGTCGCGCCCCCGGCGAAGTCGGTGTTGTCCGCCCCACCGCCCGAGCAGATCACGCAGTCCTCGGCGACGAACGCGCTCGCCGCATCGCCGCCGAGCGTGACGCCCGCGAAGATGACGCCCCGGACGTAGATGGCGCTCGAGGCCAGCGTCACCGTGTGCGGGGTCGAGGAGACGAGGACGATGGTCGCGTCCTCCTCCCCGCGGATGTCGCGGCGATCGGAGGCGGCGATGTAGGCGAGGCTCGACCCCGTCCAGATCGCCGGCACGCCCGCATCCAGCGCCGCCTGGAAGATCGCGTTGCCCTGCCGGCGCAGGGCGACCTGGGGCCGCCCCAGCCGGGTCAGCGTCAGGTCGATCATGTTGGAGACCGAGCCGCTGGCGGGCGTCGCCTTCCACGCCCCGGCCCCCGCCACGCCCGAGCCGTCGGTCCAGGTCACGTCGGCCGAGCCCAGGAACGCCCCCACGATCACCTCGCCCGTTCCGATCAGGGTCAGGGTCTTGCCGGAGATCACGCCCAGGTTCTCGGGATAGCGGCCGGCAGCGATCTCGATCCGGGTCTCGGCCGCGCCGGCCTCGAGGATCGCCTTGCCGATGGTCGCGTAGGGCGCGCCGGAGGAGCCGTCGCCGGTCCCGTCGTCCCCGGCCGAGGCGCTGACGTGCAGCACGTTCGGCCCGGCATACGCGTAGGCCGCGGCGTCGTAGTCGGTCGAAAACTCGCCCGTCGCGGGCGTGTAGTAGGCCTTCACCGGGAAGATGTCGCCCGCGGGCGACCACTCCACCGACGCCGGGGTCGCGACGACCTCGACCGCGAAGGCGATCTCGGCGGCGCCGGAGGAGTTGCCGGCGCGGACCCGCCAGGTCCCGGCCGCGCCCGGGGCGGCCGGAGCGCTCCAGGCGATCGCGCCCGTGTCCGGGTCGATCGAGGCCCAGCCCGGCGCATCCAGGAGCGCGAAGACCAGGTTGGCGCCCGTGAAGACCGCGCCCGCGTCGATGACGCCCGAGGTCCCGGCCTGCAGGTCCTGGGCGGCCAGCGCGCCGGCGGCGGGCGTCGTGTCGGCGACGATGCTGCGCGCCCGCGAGGGGCCGAGGCTGACGACCTCGACCTCGACGCCCGCGCCCGGCTGGAAGGATCCGCCGGGGGCCTCGGTCCAGGCGTCGTCGGCGGCGCCGACGGGGCGCCAGAAATAGGTGAGGGCAGGAAGGGTGGCCATCAGTCTCGCGCCTCCGCCGTGATCGATCCGTCCGCGTTCGAAAGCCGCGGAGCCGGGGCCTGTCGGCCCTCGGCCAGGACGACGCCGTCGTCGTTGGTCAGCCGCGGCCCGCCGGGGCCGCGCCGCATCATCGCGCCCAGGCGCGCGAACAGGCCGCGGAACATGCGCGCGGCCTCAGACGACGATCAGGGCGTGAAGGCCCGAGGCGGTGGTGCCGGTGGCCAGCACCTGGCGCATGCCGCACAGGATCCAGCCGTTGTCGGCGGCCTCGACGTCGCGGGTGAAGCCGGCCTCGGAGACGAAGCTCACCCGGCCGCCGACCTCGACGTAGAGCCCCACGGCCACCTGCGGCAGGGGATCGGCGTCGCTGGGCGTGACGGGAAGGTAGTCGCGGGCCGGCCCCGACAGGGCGAGGACGCGGTCGTCGAAAGGATTCTGCATGGCGGACTCCCGGCGCCGTCCCGGTCGCGCCGGGAGGGGCGCAGACATGGCTCGGAACAGGAAGACGCGCGGGCGGACCCCGGACGAGGGGTCGGCCGCGCGCTCCGCCATCATGGGGGCGGTATGGTTTAGATCTCGTTTACGCCGACGTCGCGCAGACCGCCCGGCCCGTTCAGGACGTGCCCAGCGCCATCTCGCGGAACGTGTCGGAGCGCTCGATCAGCTCGTCGTAGGTCCCCGCGGCCGAGACCGCCCCGCGCTCCAGCAGGAAGATCCGGTCGCAGTTGCGCACCGTCGACAGCCGGTGGGCGACCATCACGATGGTCTTGCTGCCGCCCAGCCGCGCGACCGCGTCGATCACCGCGCGCTCGGTGATGTTGTCGAGCGCCGAGGTCGCCTCGTCCATGATCAGCACGTCGGGATCGTGGTAGAGCGCCCGCGCGATCCCCACCCGCTGCCGCTGGCCGCCGGAGAGACGCGCGCCGCGATCCCCCACGCGGGTCTCGTAGCCCTGCGGCAGCTCGTTCACGACGAAGTCGTGCAGCTCGGCCATGCGGGCGGCCCGCTCGACGGCGGCGTCGTCGATGTCCTCGGACTTCAGACCGAAGGCGATGTTCTCGCGCACCGTGGCGTCGATCAGGAAGATGTGCTGCGGCACATAGCCGATCGAGCGGCGCCAGGCCCGCAGCATGTCCTCGCCCTCGACCTTGCGGCCGTCGACCGTCAGCGCGCCGCCCCGCGGCGGCAGCAGGCCCAGCAGGATGTCCATCGCGGTCGACTTGCCCGCCCCGGTGCCGCCGACGATGCCGACGGTAGCGTGGGCGGGGATCTCGATGGTCAGCGCCTCCAGCGCCGTGCGCTCGGCGTTGGGATAGCTGTAGTCGACCGCCTCCAGCGCCAGACGCTCGCGCAGATGCAGCGGCTCGGGCGCGGGGCCCGAGGGCAGGCTGCGCGTCTCGGCCGACTTGATGTCGTCGTAGACCGAGTTCAGCGCGCTGGCGTTGAAGCGGATCTGCGACATCGACCGATAGACCAGCTGCATCGCCGGCAGCATCCGCGCGCCGGCGAGCGCGTAGATGCCGATCACCGGCAGGATCTGCGACAGATTCCCGTTCTCGGACACCATCAGCAGCAGCAGCACCAGGATCATGCCGCCGAAAGCCACGCCCTCCAGCAAATGGCGCGGCACCTCGGCCAGGATCCGACTGCTGGCCTGGGCTTTGGCGTAGATCATCGCCGGACGATCGAACCGGTCGAGCGCGCCCTGCTCCAGCCCCAGCACCTTGAGCTCCTTCGCGCCCATCATCGCGTCCTGGGTGAAGCGATAGCGCAGACCCTGGGACTCGAAGCGCCGCTCGCCCATCAGCGCGACCCGCTTGCGCACGCGGGAGAAGATCAGGACGTAGGCCCCGCCCACTACCGCAGCCATCAGCAGCGCCGCGAACGGGTTCACCAAGATCATCAACACGACCATCGCGGTCACGATCGAAGTGTTGGCCATCAGGTCTAGCGAGGGGTAGAGCACGCCGTTGACCATCTGCCCCACCTCGTTCAGCACCGCCTTTGTCAGATCGGCGCTGTGGCGGCCCAGGAACCACTCGTGCGGCTGGGACATGTAGCTGCGCAGGAGCCGCGTGGTGATCGAGAACTCGCGGTAGGAGCCGAACCGATATAGCGCCCAGGCGGTGAAGGCGCGGATGGCGATCGCGCCGGTGAAGATCACGAAGACCGCCAGGCCCATGACCAGGATGAAGCTGCGCGGCTCCTCGAAGCCCAGCAGCGCGTTCGCGCGGGCCAGCCAGGGGTTGGTCTCGATCAGGCCGGGCTCGGCCATCACCCCGATCAGCGGGAAGATCGCCGCGACGCCGGCCATGTTCGCGACGCCCATCAGGATCACCAGCACGACCAGCAGGCGGAAGCGTCGCCGCTCCCGCGCGTCGAGCAGGTACATCAGCTTGCGGAACACAGCCAGCATTCGTCGTCCAATCCCTCGTCGCCCCACGCCGGGCCGCTCCCCGCAGCGTCATACCGCGGATCCTTCAGGAAAATGAAGACGACGACGCGCCGCGACCCCGTTGCATTGCGACGCGGCCCTCCCGCCCCGCCCGGGGATCAGCCCGAAGCCGCCGGCCGCGCGAAGGACCGGGGCCTTGCCGCCGACGACGACAGCCGCGCCCGCAGCCAAGCCTGGGCGGGCCGCTCGAACCCGCGGAACGCCAGCCAGGACAGGCCGAAGACGACGACGAGGTATCCCGCCGCGAAGGCCGGCGACAGCACCGCCTCGAGCGGAACCGCCCCCGTCGCGGCCGTGAGCAGGAACAGCATCTGCAAGGGCGAATGCAGCAAGTAGCTGGCGTAGGTCAGGTCGCCCGCGCGGCTCGCCCCCGCCAGCAGGCGGAGCGCCGCGCCCCCCGGCGCGCGGCGGCGCAGGAGGGATTCGGCGAAAGCCAGCGCCAGAAGCCCCAGGCCGAAGGCTGGAAGCACGAGCAGCGTCAGCGGGATCCGCGCCGCCATGCCGGGCGCCGCCGCCTCCAGCGCCGCCCAGCCCGCGCCCCAGGCGAGCCCCCCCGCGAGGGCGAAAGCCGCGGAGCGCTCCACGCTCCAGGCCGCGCCCAGCCGCCACGCCCGATGCGCCGCGCAGCCCGCGAAAAAGTACACCCCGCACAACGCCGGCATCAGCCCGGTCGCGGCGAACAGAACGCCGAACCCCAGCCCGAAGGCCCCGATGCGCGGCAGCGAGGGCGCGCCCATGCGCAGGAACCCCAGGAACGCCCCGTAGGCCACGATCTCGGCCGAGACCGACCAGATCGGCCCGTTGAAGGACTGCGCCTCGGTGAACCAGTTCGACGCGAACAGCAGCTGCATCGCGAAATGGGCGAGGTCGTTGTTCTGGTAGATCTGCCAGCCCCCCGTCAACCGCATCGAAACTGCCTGGATCGCCGCCACGGCGAGCAGGGTCGCGAGATGCAGCGGATAGAGCCGCGAGACCCGGTTCACCGCATAGGCCCGCCCCGAGATCCGCCCCGCCCGGGCGCCGTAGGCGTGCAGCAGCACGAAGCCCGAGATCATCCAGAACAGCATCACCGCCAGCGAGCCGTGGCGCGTCAGGAGGCCCAGCGCCTCGAACCACTGCAGGGCCTTCAGGTCCGCGAGCGTCGCCTGGCTCTCGATCCCGTAGCCCCGGAAGAAGTTCTTGTAGTGAAAGACCACGATCGCGACGGCGGCCAGCGCGCGCAGCAGGTCGATAGACAGGATCTGCCCCTCGCCGTCCTCCGTCGCCGCCCGCCTTCGCATGGCCGCCTCCTCCGTCGCGCCCGCACTTGGCGTCCAGTGGAGTCCCGTCAACCTTTCCAAAAAGTTAACAAGAATCGCGCCCCTCCCCCGCGACGTCTGGCCCGCCCCCTGCATGCGCCGCCCCCGCTTCCGCGAAGGCCCCCGCGCGGCTATGGTGCGCCCGGCGCGCGGGATGGGGCCCGGGCGCCGAACCTGTGGGGGGGCATGGACCAGACCGCATCATCCGGGCGGGTCGCCGCGGTCGCCATCGGGCGCAACGAGGGCGCACGCCTGCTCGCGTGCCTCGATTCGCTCGCCAGGCAGGTTTCCCGCGTCGTCTACGTCGATTCCGGATCCACCGACGGCAGCCGTGAGGCCGCTGCAATGCGCGGCGCGATCGTCGAGACGCTGGACATGAGCCGTCCGTTCACCGCGGCTCGCGCCCGCAACGCCGGCGTCGCCCGCTTGCTGTCCGAGTGCGACGCCGTCGGCGAGCCGGCGCCCGAGTTCATCCAGTTCATCGACGGCGACTGCATTATGGACCCCGACTGGATCGCGACCGCGCGGGCTTTCATGATCGACCGTCCCGTCGCCGCCGTCGCCTGCGGCCGCTTGCGCGAGCGCTTCCCGGAGGCGTCCATCTACAATCGCATGTGCAATCGAGAGTGGGATACGCCCGTAGGCCTCGCGAAGGCCTGTGGAGGCATCGCCATGATGAGGCTTTCCGCGTTCGAGGCCGCCGGCGGCTTCGATCCCCGCCTGATCGCCGGCGAGGAACCGGAACTCTGTCTCCGGATGCGCACCGTTGGGTGGGAGATCCATCGCATCGACGCCGAAATGGCTCTTCATGACGCCGACATGCATCATTTCGGCCAATGGTGGACCCGGATGCGCCGCGCTGGCTATGCGTGGGCGGAAGGCGCGGCGATTCACGGCGCAACCCCGGAACGCTACAACGTCTCAGGCCTCATGCGGGCGGTGGTCTGGGGCATCGCGTTGCCGACCTTCGTGCTTGCAATGGCTGCGCTCATTCACCCGGCGTTCTTGGCGCTGGGGCTGGCGTGGCCGCTGCAGGTGGTGCGCCTCGCGCGCCGCGGCGGCTGGGGGCGCGACGCGTGGGAGACGGCAATCTTCTTCACCCTGGGGAAGTTCGCGGAGGCGCAAGGCGTGCTGCGCTACGTTTTCGCTCGACTGCTGCGCCGGCCCGCAACGATCATCGAATACAGAGCATCCAAGAAAGCCGGCGATGGACTGGAGGTTGCGCGGAAATAGCGCTTTGCGCCTCGTTCATCTCTCGATCATACAACGGGGCGTCGTGCGTGCGCCGCGCCCCCCGGACCACTGAACGCGGATACATCTGAATGTCGAATTCCCCCGCCAGCGCCAGCGCCGAGTCCCTGCGCATCGGCGTCGTCGGCCTGGGCAAGATGGGCCTGTCCCACTTCGCGCTCGTCAACGCCCATCCGCGGACCGAGACGGTGATCTGCGACGCGACCGGCTACCTGGTCGACACGCTGGGGCGCTACGTCTCGAACACGATCTACAAGGACTTCGACAAGATGCTGGCCGAGGGCGGGCTGGACGCGGTGGTCATCGCCACCCCCTCCCGCCTGCACGCGCCGATGGTGCGCAAGGCGCTCGACCGCGGCCTGCATGTCTTCTGCGAGAAGCCCTTCTGCCTCGACCCGGCCGACTCGCTGTCGCTGGCCGAGGCGGGCGAGGCCGCCAGCCTCGTCACCCAGGTCGGCTACCACTACCGCTACGTCGGCGCCTTCCAGGAGATGAAGCGCATCCTCGCCTCGGGCGCGCTCGGCCGCCCGACGCACGCGCTGGCCGAGGCCTACGGGCCGGTGGTCCTGCGCCCCAAGCGCTCCACCTGGCGGACCACGAAGGAGGAGGGCGGCGGCTGCCTCTACGACTACGCCGCCCACCCGCTGAACCTGCTGAACTGGCTGTTCGGACGGCCGACCTCGGTGACGGGCTGCGTGCTGAACTCGATCTTCTCGGCCGACACCGACGACGAGGTCTATGCCACGCTCGGCTTCGCCGACGGGGTCAGCGCCCAGCTCTCGGTCAACTGGTCGGACGAGTCGCACCGCAAGATGTCGACCTCGGTCACCATCTCCGGCACCAACGGCAAGCTCTTCGCCGACCGGCAGGAGTGCCGCCTGTTCCTGCGCGAGAAGCACCCCGCCCTGCCCGACTACGACGAGGGCTGGAACGTGCGCTACACCACCGACCTGACCCGGCAGAGCTGGTTCTACCTCCGCGGCGAGGAATACTCGAACCAGATCGACGATTTCGTGACCGCCTCGCTGGCCGGCGACGGCGCGCTGCGCGAGGTCGAGAACGACTTTCGCTCGGCCGCGGTGACCGACGAGACCATCGCCCGCATCCTGGCGGGCGGCGACGACCTGGCGGCGATCGCCGCCGCGCGCCCGCGGCCGGCGGCGAAGCGCGGCTGGCTGGCGCGCATGGGCATGGGGGGCTGAGGCGATGGAACGGCTGCTGTTCGGCGACAACCAGTTCTTCGGCATCAACCACATGTCGGAGGAGAAGGCCCGCGCCCAGCTGATGCGCTTCTCGGACCTCGACGCGATCATGAAGGTGCTCGAGGCCGCCTACGACGAGGGGCTGCGCGTCTTCATGTGCACCACCCACGACCGGGTGGCCGAGATCTGCGACCGGGTCCGCGCCGATCCTTCGCGGTGGGACGGGTTCCAGTTCTACCCCTGCATGCCCTACGCCCATAAGTATGCGAACGCCGTCACCGACCACGGCATGTGGGGCGCGGCGATGCACTTCATGCCCGACGACGGGGTGCTGAAGACGGCGCTGCGCGGCGGCGCCTCGCTGGCGCGCAAGGACATCGAGGGGGTTATGAAGATCCTCGTCGACGCCGAGATGAAGATGTTCGCGGGCCTCCCGACCCCGGTGATCTTCCTGCAGAACGTGGTGACCGACCTGCTGATGGGCATGGGCATGGCCCAGGCCTTCCGCATCTTCCACGACCACGTGGTGGAGCGCTACGGGGCCGAGCCCGCCTACATCACCATGAACATGCCGATGCTGCTGGACATGCTGGAGTCGGTGGGGATCGAGAACCCGATCATCTGCTCGAACATCAACAAGATCGGCTTCCGCACCTGCGGCGGCCTCGACCTCTACGAGAAGACCCTGCGCGAGCGGAAGCTGCGCGCCATCGCCATGTCCGTCTACGCCTCGGGCGCGATCCCGCCCGAGGAGGCGCTGGACTGGGTCTGCAACCTGCCCAACCTCGAGGCCATCGTCTTCGGCGCCTCGAGCCGCGGCAACATCCGCAACACCCGCGAGCTGGTCGAGCGGCGCTGGGGCCCGTCGACCTCGGCCTCCGCCGCCGCGGCCGCCGCAGAGTGACCTCGCCTCCGGCCGAGAGCCGATCCCGAGAGGAGCGACCCTTGACCTCGACCGCCGACACCGGCGCCGCCGTTCCCGCCCCCGCCGCGCCTGCGGCGGGCCGGATGGGCGACCGCCACCGCGTCGTGAAGCTGCTGAACGCCTACGTCCACGACGTGACCATGGACGAGGTGGTGCGCGAGTTCGACCGCGGCCTGCTGCTGACGCTGCATGTCGACATGATCATGAAGCTGCAGTCGGACCGCGAGTTCCACGCGATCCTCGACGAGTTCGACGTGATCACCTGCGACAGCCAGATCCTGTATTTCGCGACCAAGTTCCTCGGCACGCCGGTGCGCGAGCGGGTGTCCGGCTCGGACTTCTTTCCGCGCTACTACATGCACCACAAGGACGACCCCGACGTCCGCATCTTCATCTGCGGCGGACAGCCCGGCGTGGCGGAGATCGCGCGCGACAAGATCAACGCCAAGGTGGGCCGCGAGATCATCGTGGGCGTCGACGCGCCCTCGTTCGACTTCGACCGCGACCCGGCCGAGAGCGAGCGGATCATCAAGGCGGTCGAGGACTCGGGCGCCACGGTGCTGCTGGTGGGCCTGGGCGGCGGCCGGCAGGAGAAGTTCATCGTCGCCAACCGCCACCGCTTCACGAACATCCACACCTTCCTGCCCCTGGGCGGGACCATCGACTACGAGGCCGGCTCCTTCGTGCGTCCGCCCGCGTGGATCACCGAGTGGGGGTTCGAGTGGCTCTACCGCCTGGTGAAGGAGCCGCGGCAGCGCTGGCATCGCTACGTGGTGCACCAGCCGCCGGTGCTGTGGCACCTGCTGCGCCAGAAGCTGGGCCTCTACCGCGACCCGTTCGCGACGTCGGACAAGCCGTGACCATGGCCGGGGGTCCCCGCCATGGCTGATCGCGCGGATCGCCCGGAGAAGATCTTCGTGCTCGGCATGGGCGCGGTGAAGGGCGGCACCACGTGGCTGGCCAAGTACCTGCAAAGCTACCCGGAATTCCACAAGGGCGTGATGAAGGAGCCCCGGATCTGGGAGACGCGGACCCGGCCGGAGTTCGACGAATACACCATCCCCCTGTGGCAGGTGCGGGACCTGGGCCATGCCTTCCGCTGGACCTTCCGCACCTTCCCCTTCACCTATTTCTGGTTCCTCGACCGGGTCTTCCGCCGCCACCAGGTGCGCATCACCGCGGACCTGAGCCCCACCTACACCTCGCTCGACGCCGAGACGCTGCGCCGGATCCGCGACGGGTTCGCGCGGCGCGGCGTGACGGTGAAGCCGGTCCTGCTGATGCGCGACCCTGTGGAGCGGATCTGGAGCCAGGTGCGCATGGTCATGCGCCGCGGCGTTCCTGAGCGCTACATCCGCATCGACCTCGACGTCGAGGGCAACCTCCGCCACTTCCACCCCAGCGTGCAGTGCCGCCGGCTGACTGCCCCCCTCGGCCTGCCCTCCAAGGCGGAGCTGGCAAAGACCGCGGAAGCGTGCCGCGACGCGCACGATTCTTCCGCCGAGCGTTTCTCTGAGGCGCGAAGGTGGTGGTCTGGTCACCGCCTGTCGGCCCCGCCGACCGCGGCCAAGGGCTCCGCCTCCGCTTGAGGGAGGCGCGGGCGCCCGCCGCTGGATCGAACCACGGGCATGGGATATCGAGGGCGGAGCGCGGAGACCGCGCAGCCGCGACGACGGGAAGAAACGGCGGATGCCAAACCTCATCGCATATGGCGTTCTGCTCGGCTGGCCGGTCGTGGCCTACCTGCTGTTCACGCGCACCTCCCGCGCGGCGGCGGTGATCTGGACCATCCTCGTCGCCCACATGGTGCTGCCCAGCAACATGGAGGTCGACTTCCCCCTCCTGCCGGCCTTCGACCGCGACACGGTTCCGGCGATGGCCGCGCTCGCGCTGTGTCTTCTCGGCTTCGGCCTCGTGCGCAAGGGCCGCGGCAAGGTGGAGGGCGCAGAGAGCGAACGGCCCGGCTGGCTGCCGCAGTCCTGGCTGCTCCGGTTGCTCCTGTTCGTCATGGTCCTCAGCCCGCTCGTGACGGGTTACCTGAACAGCGACCCCCTTGCCTATGGCAGCGCCGACTGGGGTTTCCGGCGCCTCAAGGGCATGGAACTCTACGACGGCCTGTCCCTGACGCTCAGCCAGGCGATGCTGCTGCTGCCGCTGCTGCTGGGCCGCCGCCTGCTGGGCGATCCCAAGGCGTTGCGCCTCCTGCTGTGGTGCATGGTGGTCATCGGCCTCGTCTACACCCTGCCGATTTTGTTCGAGCTGCGGATGTCCCCGCAGCTGCATACTTGGATCTACGGCTACTATCCGCACGAAAGCTGGCAAAACGCCCGCTTCGGCGGCTGGCGTCCGCAGGTGTTTTTCCAGCATGGGCTCCGCCTGGCGGTCACGATGTCGGTGATCGTCGTCGCCGCCATGATGATCCCGCGGCTGATGCCGGCGGCGCGCAAGATGGTCTGGCGGCTGGGCGCGGCCTGGCTGACGACGATCTTCGTGCTCAGCAAGTCGACCGGCGCGATCCTGTTCGCCGCTGCGGCGGCGCCCTTCGCGATGTTTGCGACCAAGAGGCTGCAGATCCTGGTGGCGGCCGCAGTCTCGCTGCTGGTCTTCATCTACCCTGCGGCGCGAGGAATCGACCTGGTCCCCACCGAACGGCTGGTGTCCTTCGCCGAGACCATCTCTGCCGCGCGCGCCGAGTCGCTCTCCTTCCGCTTCAAGAACGAGGACCTACTTCTGGAGAAGGCGGCCGACCGCTCCGTCTTCGGCTGGGGCAGCTTCGGCCGCGGCCGGGTGTATGACGATGCAACCGGCCGAGATCTCGCCATCACCGACGGCATGTGGATCATCATCTTCGGCAGCCGCGGCTGGGCTGGATACCTGGCGACTTTCGGCCTGCTGACCCTGCCCGCCCTGATGCTGATGCGCCGGTGGCGCAGCGAGCACCTGGCGCTTGAGGGAACGGCCGTCGCGCTCGCCCTCAGCCTCAACCTGCTCGACCTGCTGCTGAACTCCGGCCTCACGTCGATGACCTGGCTGCTCGCGGGGGCCCTGATCGGTCATGCCGAGTGGATCGCGGAGAAGGACGCCAAGGGGAAGAAGGGGATGCCCGAGCCGGGCGCGCAGCGGCGCAGGCGCGGCCGTCCCGAAAGGGTCGGCCCGGTCCAGACCCCGCCCGAAGCCGAACCCGAACCCGCGCCCGCCCCGGTCCCCGCCTACGCCCGCGCCCCCGCCGAGCCGCCCGGCCCGAGGCGGCGCCCGGCGCCCGAGCCGCTCTCCCGCCCCTCGCGGCCGCGACGAGGCGCGGAGGGCGCGCCTACCGCGGTCGAGACCGCCGCCTCGGCCCCCTCCCAGGAGGGGCCGACGCGCCCCGGCCTCGGCGGCCGGCCGCAGCGCAACGGCTCTCGGCAGTTCACGACCCCCGATCCCTTCGCCGAACCGAAGCCGCGCGGCAAACGGTAAGCCGCGCCGGCGCCTGACCCGCGCGCACGACGCCGGGCTCCGCCGTCGCCGGCCGGCCCTTTTCCTTCTCGCGTGCGAAGAAAGCGCCCAGGTCTCAGCGCCCGCCGCGCGTCCACTCCGTCCCGCCGCGCCCGCCCAGGCGCACGGCGAGCGAGACGGCGGTGTAGACGGCGTAGCTGACCGGCGCGGACGCCAGAAGGCGCAGGTGGTCGGCGGGCGAGACGCCGGCCTTGCCCTCGTTCGCCTCCAGCTCCGGACGGAAGCCGCGCAGCTCGCGCAGGCCCGCGTCCTGGCGCCGCCGCACCCGCACCAGCGCGCCGAAGCCCTCGACCAGCGGCCAGGCGTAGCCGGCTGCGACCTCGACCCGCTCCTCGGGCGCGAAGAGCCAGCGCACGAAGGTGTCGTCGGCGATGATCGGCGGGAACTCCGCCCAGCGCGCGCGCCCCGCGGCGTTCACCGCGAAGAAGCCCGCGCCGGGGGCCGAGCCCGGGCGCATGAAGGGCAGCCGCGTCCACAGGTCGGCGTAGCGCCGGGTGACCCAGCTCCGCCCCCGCGCCACCTTCAGCGCGCCGGTGACGTAGAGCGGCCCGGGCCGCGCCAGCGCCGAGAGCACCGCGGCCAGCAGCTCCGGCTCCATCACCACGTCGGCGTCGAGATAGGCGCGCGCCGGCGCGCTCGCGGCCGCGTCGCCCAGGTTCAGCGCGCCGGCCTTGCCGCCCTGGGGGATGTCCAGCACCTCCAGCCGCCAGCCCCGCTCGGCGAAACGGGGGGCGAGCGCGCGCGCCCGCTCCACCGTCGCGTCGCGGCAGCCGTTGGCGGCCACCACCACCTCGATCGCGCCCGCGGGCACGTCGCGCTGGGCCAGCACGGCCTCGAGGCAGCGCCCGATATGGGCCTCCTCGTCGTTGGCGGGGATGATCACGCCCAGCGCGGGCGCCGCTTTGGGTTCCGTCATGGGGTCCTGACCGGCGTCGCGGAGCTTCCGCCTGCCTAGCCCTGCGGGCCCCTGCGGGCAAGCCGCCCGCCGCGCGCGGCGCCCGCCGCGACCAATCGTCCATGGCGCCCGCCGCGCCCTTCGGGCGATGTTCCGCCGCCGACGCCCCGGGGAAAGGGGCGCCGCGAGGGGAGACGCCAGGCTTGCACCGCATCGCCATCATCGGGCTGGGATTCGTCGCCGACCTCTACATGGGGTCGTTCGAGGCGCACCCCGACGTGACCCTCGTCGCCGTCTGCGATCGCGATCCGGCGCGCCGGCAGGCCTTCGCCGATCACTGGCGCGCCGCCCTGCCCGGCTGCTTCACCGCCGAGACGGAGGCGACCGCGGACCTTCCCGCCCTGCTGCGCCGGCTGCTGCCGGGCGACCTGGTCCTGAACCTGACCAATCCCGGCGAGCATCACGCCGTGACCCGCGCCTGTCTCGAGGCCGGCATGCACGTGTGGTCCGAGAAGCCGCTGGACATGACCCTGCCCCAGGCCCGGATCCTGCATTCGCTGGCGCAGGAGAAACGGCTGGTCCTCGCCTCGGCCCCCAGCTCGGTGCTCGGCGCGGCCGCGCAGACCCTGTTCGCCGCCCTTCGCGACGATGTTGCCGGGACCCCGCGGCTGGTCTACGCCGAGCTCGACGACGGCTTCATCCCCCAGGCGCCGACCGACGCCTGGCTCAGCGTCTCCGGCGCGCCCTGGCCGCGCGAGGACGAGTTCCGCGTGGGCTGCACGCTGGAGCATGCCGGCTACTGGCTCGCCTGGCTGATCGCCGCCTTCGGCCCGATCCGCACCGTCGTCGCCGCCTCCGCCGAGACGATCCCCGGCAAGCTGCCGGGCGGCGAGGCCGCGGCCCCCGACTTCTCGACCGGGATCCTGTTCTTCGAGAGCGGGGTGGTCGCGCGGCTGACCTGCTCGATCGTGGCGCGCCACGATCACCGCCTGCGGGTGATCTGCGACGGCGGCTCGCTGGAGCTCGACGCCGCCTGGGACAACGCCGCCCCGGTGCGCTTCCGCCGCCGCTTCCGGGTGCGCCGCCGGCTGGTCGAGCACCCCTTGCCGCGCCGCCTGCGCCTCGCCGGGCCCAGCCACCCGATGGTCTCGCCCAAGGGCGGCGCGCCGATGAACTTCGCCCTCGGCCCGCTCGAGGTGCTGGACGCCGTCGCCCAGGGTCGGCCCTGCCGCCTCGCCGGCGACTACGCCCTGCACCTGACCGAGGCGACGCTGGCCCTGCAGAACGCCGGCGAGACCACCGGGGCCTACGCCATGACCACCCGCTGCGCGCCGATGGACCCCATGCCCTGGGCGCGGCTGAAGTGACCCCCGCCGCGCGCCGCCCCGAGGGAGACCGCCGATGACCGCCGCCACCCTCTCCGCTCCGGCGCCGATTTCGGTCGGCATCCTGGGCACGGGCGCGATGGCCGCGACCATGGGCGCGGCGCTGGGGCTGTCGCCGGCCTTCGCGATATCGGCCGTCGGCTCGGCCTCCAGCCCCGAGCGGGCGCAGGCCCTCGCCGCCCGCCTGCCCGGCGCGCCGCGCGCCCTGACGCGCGAGGCGCTTCTGGCCGACGAGCGCATCCGGCTGGTCTACGTCGTCTCGGCCACCGCCGACCACGAGGCCGACGCGCTGGCCGCGCTGGCCGCCGGCAAGGACGTGCTGGTCGAGAAGCCGCTGGCCCTGTCGGCCGAGGGCGCAGCCCGCGTCGCCGAGGCCGCCCGCGCCGCCGGCCGCTTCTGCATGGAGGCGATGTGGACCCCGTTCCTGCCCGCCTGGCAGGCGCTGGAGGCCTCCGCCGTCTCGGGCGAGCTGGGGCGGCCCCGCCACCTCGCCTTCTCCTTCGGCTACCCGGTCGACCCCGCGCAGGCCCCGCGCCTGTTCGCGCCCGGCCCCGGCCAGGGCGTGCTGCTCGACCGGGCGGTCTACGGCGTCGCCTGCGCCCTGCGCCTGCTGGGCCCGGCCGAAGGCGTCCACGCCGACCTGCGGCGCGACCCGGCCACGGGCCTCGACGTCGAGGCGTTCCTCCAGATCCGCCACGCAGGCGGCGCGACCTCGCAGGTCGCCGCCTCGATGACCGCGCTGCTCTCCAACGCAGCGACCCTGGGGTGCGAGCGGGGCTCCCTGACCCTCGACCCGCCGACGCTGGGCGGCGAGAGCGTCTCGCGCATCGCCATGGCGCCCGGCGGGATCGGCGGCGGCGGCGGGCTGAAGGCGCGCCTGCGCCGCTCGCCCCTGCTGCGCCGCCTCCAGTCCATGCGCGGCGGCCCGGAGCGCAGCCGTCATCCCTGGGGCGCCGACCAGTACCTGCCGATGCTGACCCACGTGGCCGAGCGCCTGGCCGCCGGCGCGACGGAGAGCGACCGCCAGCCCCTCTCCGCCACGCAGGCCGTTCTGGCCCTGCTGGACGAGGCCGCCCGAGGATGAGGATCGGCTACCTGATGGCCACCTACCCGATGGTCTCGACGACCTTCATCGGGCGGGAGATCGAGGCGCTGGAGCGGCTGGGCTTCGCCGTCGACCGCTTCGCCGTGCGCCATTGGGAGGGGACGCTGGTCGACCCGCTCGACCTCGCCGAAGCGCAGCGCACCGACTACCTGCTGGACGACGGCGGCCCCCGCCTGCTGCTGGCGACGCTGGCCGAGGCGGCGACCCACCCCCGCGGGTTCCTGCGCGCCCTGGGCCTGTGGCGCAGGCTGCTCTCGGCCTCGGGCTTCGGCCTGGGCGGGCTGGTGCGCCACGCCGCCTACCTGATGGAGGCCGCGGCCCTGCGCCGTCGCCTGCGGCGCACGCCCGTCGCCCACCTGCACGCGCATTTCTCGACCAACACCGCCGCGGTGGCGATGCTGTGCCGGGCGCTGGGGGGGCCGGGCTACAGCTTCACCGTCCACGGCCCGGACGAGCTGTTCGACCCCGTCGGCGCCTCGCTGGGCCTGAAGATCGAGCATGCGGCCTTCGTCGCCTGCATCAGTCATTTCTGCCGCTCGCAATGCATGATCTTCGCGCCCGTCTCCGCCTGGGACCGGCTGCGCATCATCCACTGCGGCGTGCGCCCCGCGGGCTACGCCCCCGCCGGCGGCCCGCCCGCGCGGGTGGGCGGCAAGCGCATCCTCTACGTCGGGCGCCTGTCGCTCCTGAAGGGCGGGCTGGTGCTGGTCGAGGCGCTCTCCCGCCTCGTTGCCCGCCATCCCGACGCCGAGCTGGTGGTGATCGGCGACGGCGAGGCCCGCGCCCCCATGCAGGCCCGCGCCGAGGCGCTGGGCGTCGCCGGCGCCATCCGCTTCGAGGGCTTCCGCCGCCAGGACGAGGTGCGCGCGGCGCTGGCCGAGGCCGACCTCCTCACCCTGCCCAGCTTCGCCGAGGGCGTGCCCGTGGTGCTGATGGAGGCGATGGCCGCCGGCCTGCCGGTGGTCGCCACCCAGGTCGCCGGCGTGTCGGAGCTGGTGGCCGACGGACGCTCCGGCCGCGTCGTGCCGCCGGGCGACGCCGAGGCGCTGGCCGAGGCGCTCGACGCCCTCCTCTCCGATCCCGCCCTGCGCGCCCGCATGGGGGCCGAGGGGATCGCGACGGTCGCGGCGGACTTCGACCTCGACGCCGAGGCCGCCCGCCTCGCCACGCTGATCGCCGCCGCCGCGGCGGGCGAACCGCTGCCGCCCGCCCTGCGCCCCGATCCCCTGCCGGCCGCGCCCTAGCGGAAATACATGCGGTGCAGCCGGAAGCCGGCGTAGCCCATGATCAGCAGGAACGCCCCCAGCGCGATCGGCAGCGGCGCCGGGACGCCCAGCGTCCACAGGATGTCGCGCACCGGGATCACCGAGCCGTGGAAGGCGTAGATCGGCAGCGCCAGCCCGCCGATCACCATCAGCGCCTGGAAGCCCCCCCGCACCGGACGCGACAGCGTCGGCCAGCCCTGCACGCTGGTCATGAACAGGCCCAGCAGGCCGGCCGCGACCGAGGCGCAGAACACGACCTGGAGGTAGCTGTCGAAGAAGGGCGCGCCCCGGGTCTGGAAGGCCTCCGGCCCCCACACGTCCCAGCCCACCAGCACGCTCGACGCAACGCCGCCCAGCCCCCCCAGCGTCAACCGGCGGGCGGTGGCGCCCATGTCCTCGCGCCGAGACAGCCAGATGCCCAGCGCCAGCCCCAGGAAGGCCGAGCTCGCTACCCGCGGATAGGCGTAGCCGCCCCCCGCCAGCATCATCCGCGGCCAGTCCAGCAGGCTGTCGAGGTGGGGACCGGTCGCCGCCTCGAAGGCGAAGCGCGAGACGACCCACAGCGCCGCCGAGATCCCGATCGCCGTCGCGATCGGCGCCCGGACCCGCGACATCCCCTCCAGCCACAGGCCTGCCGTGGCCAGCGCCAGCACGTAGAAGGCCAGCACGTTGTAGAAGGCGATCGATACCTGGAGCTGCCCGATGGGCTTGCCCTCGGCCGCAAGCCGCCCGAGATGCGCCGCGGCCAGCACCAGAAGCCCCGCCATCACGACCCAGAGCGCCGAGCGCAGCCGGCGGCGCACCGCGGTGCGGTTCTCGCGGTAGCCCGGCAGCATGAAGAACCCCAGCCCCAGGCCGAAGACCGCCGCGAAACCGGGCGTGCCCATGCGATAGATCAGCGCCAGCAGCGACCCGGCCTGCTCCTCCAGCCCGAGGCGGGCGAACAGGCCCGGCCCCCAGTGGGAGACGAGGACGGTCAGCACCATCACGCCGCGCACCGCGTTGATCGACCAGCTTTCGATGGTGCGCATCGGCAGCGCCTGGACGCGGGGCGGCACCACGCCCTCCGCCGCGCCGCGGTCGGCCAGCCGGGCCACCTCGCGCAGCGGCCGCCCCTCCAGCGTCGCGCGCACCGCGGCGCGGGGGAAGCCGGCCGACTCCATGGTCAGGCCGATCTGCACCGCGCTCAGCGAATCCCCGCCGACGTCGTAGAAGCCGCTTTCGGGCCCGATCTCGGCCGGGCCGACCACGCGCCGCCAGCTCTCGGCGACCCGCGTCTCGCTTTCCGAGCCCAGCGCCGCGGACGGCGCCGCGGCCGCCGCCTGCGGCGCGGCGCCGACGGATGCGGCGCCGCGCTCGATGTATCTCTCCCGCAGAGCCTTGCGGCGGACCTTGCCGGTGTCGGTGAGCGGCAGCGCCTCGACCGTCATCACGCGCAACAGACCGCCTTGGGCGAGGCCCCGATCGCTCAGCGCCACGCGGGCGGCGGCCTCGACCAGCTCGGCCTTCGCGCCCAGCCCCTCGGTCAGCGCCAGCAGCACGGCGTCGCCGCGCACCGGGTCGGGGACCGCGGCCACGGCGAAGCGGCCGGGAAGGCCGACGAGGGCGCCGATCTCCGCCTCCAGGCTCTCGGCCGCCAGCTTGATCCCGGCGACGTTGATCTGGTCGTCGAGCCGGCCGAGGTAGCGCAGCAGCCCGTCGGGCCCGATCTCGCCCCGGTCCTTGGTGGTCAGCCAGCCGTCGGCGTCCACCAGCGGACGCACCCGCCCGTCCTCGCCCAGGATGCCGGTCGCGACGTGATCGCCGCGGATGCGGATCGCGCCCTCGGCGCCGATCGCGACCTGGACCGAGCCGGTCGGGGCGCCGACGCTCTCCAGCGCCTCGGGCGCCACGTCGTTGAGGATGAGGAAGGTGGTTCGCGACGCCTCGGTCAGCCCGTAGTGCTGCACGATCCGGGCGTTGGGGAACAGGCGCAGCATGGCGGCCTTCTCCTCGCCGCTCATCTGCTGGCTGCCGATCTCGATCCAGCGCACCGCCTCGCCGGCGGCGCCGATGGCCTCGGGCGCGGCCAGCACCATGCGCCACAGGCTGGGCACGGCGGAGATCGCGTTGATCTCGCCCGCCTCCAGCATCGCCCGGATCTCCGACGGGTCGAACCGCTCGGGCAGGTAGAACGCGCCGCCCGCCGCGCTGACCGCCCGCGCCCGCCCCAGCCCGAAGGAATAGGTGACCGGCACGCCGATGTATTCGCGGATCTCGTCCGTCACGCCCATCGCCGCGTTCAGCCGCGCCACCACGTCGGCGAGGTTGCGATGGCTCAGCACGATCGGCTTGGGCGTCCCCTCGGTCCCCGAGGTGAACACGATCTGCGCCGGCGCGTCCGAGACCTGCGGGACATGCGCGATGCGCCCCCAGCCCGAGACCTGCGCCGCCGGAACCTCCCGCGCCACCCGCAGCTGCGGATAGGCGCCCAGGTCGATGCCCGGGCGGGTGATCGAGAAGACGGTCCCCGAATCGTAGAGCGCGAAGGCCGCCTCGACGAAGGCGACCGAGTTCAGCCCCTCCAGCGAGACGATCTCCATCGCCTCGCCCCGCGGCGCGGCGTTCGGGTCGATCCCGTCGCCCGCCGGGGTCATGCGCAGGCCCCGCGGACGGCGCCGGTCACGCAGTTGATTTCAAAGCCCATCCGCCTGGCATCCCCCTCGAAGCGTTCCCCGACGCGTCGTGGGAGGAGCATAGACCAGCGCCTTCGGCCGCGAAAGAGAACCCAATGGACGATGAACGACGGAGGCGCCGCCCTCAGCCTCCCGCCGCGGTCATCTCCGCCAGGCGGCGCAGCACCGCCTCGGCCTCGGGCGCGTCCCACTCGGCGTCGCCCTGCACGCGGCCGATCTCGCGGCCCTGCGGGTCGAGGATCAGGGTCGTCGGCAGGCCCAGGATGCCCACCTCGCGGGGCAGCGCGTTGCGCTCGTCCGCATAGCCGGGCAGGTCGTAGAGCATGTTCTCCTTGAGGAAATCCTTGGCCTTCGCGCGCCCGCCGGACTGCACCGCCACCGTCACCACCTGCGCGCCGGAGCCCTCCAGCGCCGCCTGCAGGCGGTTGAGCGAGGGCATCTCCTTGCGGCAGGGCGGGCACCAGGTGGCCCACAGGTTCAGCACCGTCACCTTGCCCGCGAAGTCGGCCACCGTAGCCGTCGCGCCGTTGCCGTTCACGAACTCCGCCTCGATCGGGTCGCCCGGCTCCTCGCGAAGGGCGAGCTTGGTCATCGCGCCCGTGCGCATCCCCTCGATCTCGGCCCGCTGCTCGGGCGTCAGCCCGCCGCCCGCGGCCGCGGGGTTTGCAAAGATCGCGGCGGCGCCTATGACGAGCGCGACGAGACCGGCCAGGCGCATGGTTCTCTCTCCACCTGTGACACGCGAGGACGAGGTCCCCGGATGAGCGACGACAAACCGACCCCCACCGCCGCAGCGACGGGCGCCAACGCGATGTGGGGCGGGCGCTTCGCCTCGGGCCCCGACGCGATCATGGAGGCGATCAACGCCTCCATCGGCTTCGACCAGCGGCTGGCCGCCCAGGACGTCGCGGGGTCGCGCGCCCATGCGGCCATGCTGGCAGCCCAAGGGATTATCACGGAAGCCGACCGGGACCAGATCGACCAGGGCCTTCTCACGGTCTTGTCAGAGATCGAGGCCGGGACCTTCCGGTTCTCGACCGCGCTCGAGGACATCCACATGAACGTGGAGAACCGCCTGCGCGAGTTGATCGGCCCGGCGGCCGGGCGCCTGCACACCGCCCGCTCGCGCAACGACCAGGTGGCGCTCGACTTCCGCATGTGGGTCCGCGACCAGGTCGATGCCGCGATCTCGGGCCTCACCGCCCTGATCGAGGCGCTGGTCGGCCAGGCCGAGGCCGGCGCCGACCTGCCGATGCCCGGCTTCACCCACCTGCAGACCGCGCAGCCCGTCACCTGGGGCCATCACATGATGGCTTACGTGGAGATGTTCGCCCGCGACCGCTCCCGCTTCGCCGACGCGCGCAGGCGGATGAACGAATGCCCGCTGGGCGCCGCCGCGCTCGCCGGCACCGGCTTTCCGCTCGACCGGCACATGACGGCGAAGGCGCTGGGCTTCGACCGGCCGACGGCGAACTCGCTCGACACCGTGGCCGACCGCGACTTCGCGCTCGAGTTCCTGGCCGCCGCCTCGATCACCGGCACGCACCTCAGCCGCTTCGCCGAGGAGCTGGTGATCTGGTCCTCGGCCCAGTTCCGCTTCGTGCGCCTGTCGGACCGGTTCTCCACCGGCTCCTCGATCATGCCGCAGAAGCGCAACCCGGACGCCGCCGAGCTGGTCCGCGCCAAGGTCGGCCGGATCACCGGGGCCTTCGTGGGGCTGTCGACGGTGATGAAAGGCCTCGCCATGGCCTATTCCAAGGACATGCAGGAGGACAAGGAGCAGGCCTTCGACGCGGCCGACAGCCTCATGCTGGCGCTCGCGGCGATGGAGGGGATGGTGCGCGACATGCTCCCCCAGGCCGCCAACCTGCGCGCGGCCGCGGCCTCGGGCTTCTCCACCGCCACCGACCTCGCCGACTGGCTGGTGCGCGAGGCGGGCCTGCCCTTCCGCGACGCCCACCACGTCGTCGGCGCGCTGGTGAAGCTCGCCGAGGACACCGACCGCGACCTCCCCGACCTGACGCTCGAGGAGATGCAGGCCGTGAACCCCGCGATCACCGCCGGCGTCTTCGACGTGCTGACGGTCGAGGCCTCGGTCGCCTCGCGCACCTCCTATGGCGGCACCGCGCCGGCCAACGTCCGCGCCCAGGCCAAGGCCTGGCGCGAGCGGCTTGCCGCGGAGTGACATCGTATAAAATCCGTGACCTCCGCCCCCGTCCGGGACACAATCGTCTCGGGTGGGGGGACATCGCTGGGGAGTGATGGGATGCCATCTGCTGTTCCGCGGACGACGCTCCGCGACGACGGGCCGGGCCGGAGCCGGCCGGTGCTGTCGACGGTCCTGCTGACCGCCGCCCTCCTGCTGGCAGCCGCCGGCTGCGCCCGCAAGGGCGACCCCGTCCCGCCCGCCGACGCCCTGCGCAGCGACGCGCCGACCGTCGCCGCCCCGGGGGAGGTGACCGACCCGATCAACGGACTGGAGGACTGAGATGGGACGTCTCGGCATCCTGTGGCTGCTCCTGGCCGGCGCCGGAGCGGTCTTTCCCTGGCTCTACTTCAAGCAGTGGATCGACGAGCGCGGCCCCTCGCTGGCCGGTTTCGTCGAGGGCTGGACGGCCAACGCCGCCGCCGAGGGCATGCTGTGGGACCTCGCCGTCGCCGCGGTCACCCTGTCGCTGGCGATCCTGGCCCACGCGCTGGCGCGCCGCGACTGGATCAGCCTGCTGTGCCTGCCCGTCACCTGGGTGATCGGCGTGGGCGCGGGCCTGCCGCTGTTCCTGTGGTTCCTGACCCGCAAGCCCCGCACCATCGTGAAGGCCCGCGACGAGAAGTGGTGAGACGGCGGCGCCGGGCCGCCGGGGGCCGTCCCCCTGGGGTCCGGTCCTCTCGGCGGCCGGCCCGGTCTCAGCCTCCGGCCGCAGCCGCGACGCGCCGCTCGATCCGGGCCAGAAGCTCGACCGAGCTGTGCGGCTCCTCCACCCCCTCGACCAGGATCACGTCGCCGGCCGCGTTGCGCAGGCGCAAGGGCAGGATCGCCCGGTAGGCGGGCGAGTCGTACCAGGCCTGCGCGGCCTCCCTGTCCGGGAAGACGATCACCACCACGTCGCCGGGCCAGGCGCCCTCCAGCGTCCGCGGGACCGCGCCATGAACCAGGAAGCGCCCGCCGAAGGGCGCGAGCGTGGCGTCGATGCCGCGCAGGTAGTCGGCGATCTCCGGCCCGAAGGCGATCTCGCGCAGGTGGGCGATGGCGTAGCAGGGGGTGGGAGCGGTCATCGGCGGGCCTCCGGCTCGACGCCGCCCGTTCGGCGGCGATCCGAAGGCTGGCCCTGGACCCGAGTCGGGTCGATTACCCGCCGGGTCAAGCAAACGGCGCGGCGATCGCTCGCCGCGCCGGGATCAGGCGCAGGGACGGCGTCGGGCGCCTCAGGCGCTCAGCCCGCCCCGCATCGTCGGCACGTCCAGCGCGGCGAAGCCGTAGTGGCGCAGCCAGCGCAGGTCGCTGTCGAAGAAGGCGCGCAGGTCGGGGATGCCGTATTTCAGCATCGCGATCCGGTCGATGCCCATGCCGAAGGCGAAGCCCTGCCACTGCGAGGGGTCGATCCCGCCGTATTCCAGCACCTTGGGGTGCACCATGCCCGAGCCCAGCACCTCCAGCCAGCCGTCGCCCTCGCCGACCTTCAGCTGGCCGTCGACCCAGGAGCAGCGGATGTCGACCTCGGCCGAGGGCTCGGTGAACGGGAAGTGGGAGGCGCGGAAGCGCGTCTCCACCCCGTCGACCTCGAAGAAGGCGGCGAAGAATTCCTCCAGCACCCACTTCAGGTTCGCCATCGAGATGTCGCGGTCGATCGCCAGCCCCTCGACCTGGTGGAACATCGGCGTGTGGGTCTGGTCGTAGTCCGAGCGATAGACCCGCCCCGGCGCGATGATGCGCAGGGGCGGGCCCTCGGCCTGCATGGTGCGGATCTGCACGGGGGAGGTGTGGGTGCGCAGCACGTGGGGGTCGCGGTCGTCGCCGTCCGCCCGCGCCATGTAGAACGTGTCCATCTCGGCGCGCGCCGGATGGTGGCCGGGGATGTTCAGCGCGTCGAAGTTGTACCAGGCGGTCTCGACCTGCGGGCCCTCGGCCACGCCGAAGCCCATGTCGGCGAAGATCGCGGCGACCTCCTCGGTCACCTGGCTGACGGGATGGATGGTGCCGCGGCGCTGCGGGCGGGCCGACAGCGTCACGTCCAGCCACTCGGCGCGCAGCCGCTCGGCCAGCGCCGCGTCGGCCAGCGAGGCGCGCCGCGCCAGCAGGGCCGAGTTCAGCTCGTCCTTCAGGGCGTTCAGCGCGGGGCCGGCGGTCTGGCGCTGCTCGGGCGTCATCTTGCCCAGCTCGCGCATCTTCAGGCTGACCTCGCCCTTCTTGCCCAGCGCGCCGACGCGCACCTGCTCGAGCGCGGATTCGTCCGCGGCCTCGGCGATGCGGGCGAACCACTGGGCGCGCAGTCCCTCGAGCCCGGTCGCGTCGTCCTGTCCGTCCATGCCGTCCTCCGAACCGCGGCGCGCCGGCATCCGCGCCGGGGCGCGGGAGGCGGGCCGCTTCGCCTGGATATCCGTTGGCCGGGCGATAGCCAGCGCAGCGTCCGAAGGCAAGCGCCGCGACCGCGCGCCGGGCCGCCGCCCCGCCTCAGGCCCGCGCCGCCGGTCCCTCGACCACGTGGGTTGCAATGCAACGACCATTCATGTATAGTTCACCTACATCAAGGGCGGCTTAATTGAGTCGGCCGCCAGGACCGCTTCCGGATGGGGATCCGGGGGCGTCCAAACGGGTTGAACACGAATCGAGTCTGAACAAGGCGCGGCTGGGGAGCTTTGCGCCGCATCTGGGGTCATACATGTCGGTACAGGGGAACCGCCTTCGGGCGGCGGCCGCGCTTCTTTGCGCGGCCGTGGGTACGGTCGCGGGGTCGACCGCCGCCCACGCAGCGGGGATGGACGCATTGGACGCCATCCGCGAGTTCAACGTCATCGTTTTCCATGACATGAGCACCAATTCGGAGGTGGAAGGCCGCGGCTACATCGGCGGCAACCTCAAAGGCGGCTCGTCGAACTGGTTCATCAAGGGCGGCTCCGCGCCGGCCTCGCGCTACGACGCGCTGATCGTCGGCGGGAACGTCGCCAACAACGGCCAGACCGTGCAGGTCAACAACGGCGGCGGCGTCTACGTCGGCGGCAACTCGTCGGGCGTGAACCTGAACGGCACCGACGGCGCCGGCCGCTCCGGCCGCGCGGTGGTCGGGGGCAACGTCACCGGCGGCTCCTACGAGGGCGGCGAGATGCACGTGGGCGGCAACGTCTCAGGCGGCAACTGGAACTGGAACAACGGCGCCTACGACCTGCACGTCGGCGGCCGGATCAACGCCCAGGGGATCAACCTGCGCAACACCGACAAGGTCTATGTCGAGAGCCGCGGGAACATCTACAACGGCGGCCAGAACTGGACGGTGGTCGAGCAGCCCTATTCCGCCCCGTCGGTGGAGCTGCCCGTGAACCTGCCCGACCTGCTGACCGCCACCAGCGAGGAGCTGAGCGACCTCGCCGTCGCCTCGGGCGCCGGCGGGCCGGTCACCAATCCCAAGTACGCGCACGAGAGCGGGCTGAAGCCCTATTTCGCCGCCGACGGGGACAAGAAGGTCACCTACTTCAACGTCGACGCCTCCGACATCAAGGACTGGCAGCGCGAGATCGTCTTCGCGGCGCTCGACCCGGACCAGACCCTGGTGATCAACGTGCTGGGCAAGGGCAAGCTCGACCTGAACCTGACCGCGAAGGGCGACGACGGCGTGTCGAACTCGATCGCCAGCCAGATCGTGTGGAACTTCGCCGAGATCACCCAGCTCAACGTGGGCGCCACGCTGCTGGGCCAGGTGATCGCGCCCAACGCCTCGGTCAGCCTCACCGGCTCCCCGCTGGAGGGCTCGATCGTGGCCAAGAGCCTGACGGCCACCACCGAGGTGCACCTGGCCACCTTCACCGGCTCCTTCGCCCAGGGCGACGTGGTGGCGACCCCGGTCCCCGCCGCGCTGCCGCTGATGGCCGCCGGCCTCGGCGCGCTGGCCTTCGTGGCCCGCCGCCGGCGCGCGGCCTGAGCGGGGCGGCGGGACGGGCGCGCGAAGGCCGGGCGCTGGGGCCTCAGCCTTCGCGCCGCCCGCTCGCCGCGCGCTCGATGCGGCGGCGCAGCTCGGCCTGCGCCGCCGCGTCGATCGGAAACTTCCACACCAGCGCCACCGCCAGCAGCTTCAGCGCCACCGGCGCGCCGGCGTAGAGCAGCGCGAGCGTGGTCAGCGCGGCGTCCGAATTCGCCTCCGCCGCCGCGTCGAAGCCCACCGCGTCCAGCGCCAGGAAGGCCGCGCCCCCGGCCAGCGCCTGGGCGGCCTTGGTGGCCACCGACCAGACCGCGAAATAGGCGCCGGCCCGGCTCTCCCCGCCATCGGCCGCGTCGGCGTCGACCACGTCGGCCTGGATCGCGGGCGGCAGCGCCAGGTCGGCGCCCAGCGCCACCCCCGACAGCACGCACACGACCGCGAACAGCCAAAGGTCGCCGGGCCCCAGCAGCAGGGCGCAGGCGAAGACCGCGCAGGCCCACAGCATCGCCCCGCTCCAGACCCGGTGCTTGGCGCGCGATCGCGACAGGCGCGACCACAGCGGCATCCCCGCCACCGCCGCCAGGAAATACACCGCCAGCAGCGCGCCCGCCGCCTCGGGCGCCTGCAGGCGATGGCCCACGAAGAACAGGAACAACGAGGCCGGCAGCGCGTTCGCCGCCCCGTTCGCCAGCCACGCCGCCAGCAGCCGCAGGAACGGCCCGTTGCGCGCGGCCCGGCCCAGCGCCTCGCGCCAGGGCAGCCGGCGGATCGAGGGGTCGGGCGCCTCGGGCGTGACCCACAGCGCCCAGGCGAAGGCCGGCGGCAGCAGCACCGCCAGCAGGATCATCACATTGCGCAGCCCCTCGGCCGGCCCGTCGGCGGCGGCGTAGGCGACGGCCGCGCCCAGCATCCCCGCCACGCCCGCCGCCTCCCGCCAGGAGGCGACGCGCACGCGCCCGGCATAGTCGGGCGAAAGCTCCGCCCCCCAGGCGAGATACGGCGTCAGCGCCAGCGTCCAGGCGAGGGTCAGCGCCGCCAGCCAGATCCCCGCCCGCGCCGCCGAGGGCTCGTCCGGCGGCAGCAGCAGGAAGGCGGCCGAGACCAGCACCAGCGGCCCCGCCAGCGCCATCCACGGCCGCCGCCGCCCCCAGCGCCGGGCGATCCCGGCGGGCGTGCGGTCGGACATCACCCCGACCACCGGGTCCGAGATCCCGTCCAGCAGCCGCGCGGCCAGCATGAACAGGCCCAGCGCGCCGAGATCCGCGCCCAGCGCCGCATAGGCCGGCAGAACGTAGACGTAGACGGGGAAGTGCAGCGCCCCCAGCGGCGCCATCGGCGCCGCGTAGGCCGCGAGGATCCGGGCGGGAGGCCAGCTCATGCCGTCGCCTCCCCGCGCCGGGCGCGTCCGCTCAGGTCGGCGCGATCACCACGCGGTCCCAGGCGCGCCGCGCCAGCTCTCCCAGCAGGCCCGCGACCACGGCGGCGATCAAGGCGGGGATCAGCGCGGGCGAGGCGATCAGCGCCTCCCCCGTCTCCACGGCCTTGGTCAGCAGGTGGGCCACCAGCGCCTCGGCGGTGGAAAAATGGGTGAACTCGTAGGCCTTCAGCACCGCCCGCACGCCGGCCAGCACGCTGAACAGCACGCCTGCGATCGCCGCCGAGGCCAGCGAGGCGACCAGCGTCACCCACAGGCCGCGCCCCAGGTTCGTGCCGATGCCCTTCCACGCCGCGATCGCCCCCGACGCGGCCGCGGCGATGTAGACCCCGCCCGGGTCGTTCAGATCCGGATTCGGCTGGATGTGGAAATGCAGCGCCGTCAGCCCGAAGGCCCCGGCTGCGAACAACACCGAGGTGACGATGCGCGAGGTCGCGTAGCGATCGCGCGCGGAGAACGCTCCGCCCCCGGCCGAACCCGGCCCGTCCAGTCTGCTCACGCGCCCGTCTCCCGAGCTGCAGGTTACGCACTACGGGGACGATCATGACGTCGAGGGGGACCGCACGCAAGGTTCAGGCCCCTCTCATCAGGATGAACGCGACATTGACGCCGCGGGGACGGGCCGAGAACGGCGTGCCCGAGCCCTCCCCCGCCCGCAGCCGCCGCCCGCTCAGGCGGGCCGGCGCAGGGTCACCTGGGTGACGTCCGTGGTGCCCGCCATGAAGCAGGCCGCGCAGGAGGCGAGGTAGAAGTTCCACATCCGCCGGAAGCGGTCGTCGAAGCCCATCGGCGCGATCTCGTGCCAGGCGTCCTCGAAGCGGTCGCGCCAGCGGCGCAGCGTCTCGGAGTAACTGTCCCCGAACTCGATCGAGCCCACGGCCTCCAGCCCCGCGCGGCGCACCTGGTCCGACAGGGCCGAGGGGCTGGGCAGCATCCCGCCGGGGAAGATGTACTTCTGCACGAAGTCCACGCCCTTGCGGTAGCCGTCGAACAGACGGTCGTGGATGGTGATGATCTGCAGGCTGGCCCGCGCGTCCGGCTTCAGCCGGTCGTGCAGGGCGCCGAAATAGACCGGCCAGAACTTCTCGCCCACCGCCTCGAACATCTCGATCGAGGCGACGCCGTCGTAGGTCCCCCGCTCGTCGCGGTAGTCGCGGATCACCACGTCCACCTTGTCCGCGAGCCCGGCCTTGAAGATCCGCTCCTTGGCGAAGTCGTGCTGCGCCTGGGAGATGGTCAGCGCGGTCACGTTCAGCCCCCGCGTGCCGGCCGCGTATTCCGCGAAGCCGCCCCAGCCGCAGCCGATCTCCAGCACATGCCCGCCCTCGGGCGCGCCGATGGCGTCGCAGATGGCGGCGTACTTGTTGCGCTGGGCGGCCTCCAGGCTTTCCTGCGTGCCCGAGAACAGGGCCGAGGAGTAGGTCATGCTCTCGTCCAGCCAGCGCGAGTAGAACGGGTTCCCCAGGTCGTAGTGGGCGGCGATGTTGCGCTTCGAGCCGGACTTGGTGTTGCGGTTCATCCAGTGGCGCAGGCGCGCGATCATCCGCACCAGGCCCGCGCCCGCGAAGGGCCGCGCGATGACCTCGTTGTTCATCAGCGCCACGTCCAGCACCGCCTGAAGGTCCGGGCTGTCCCAGGCGCCGTCCATGTAGGCCTCGGCGAAGCCCATCTCCCCGTCGCGGATCAGCCGCGAGAAGACCGTGGCGTCGCGCACCAGCACCACGCCCTCCGGCCCCGGCCGGGTCCCCTGCGCCTTGAAGCTGCGGCCGTCGGGCAGCACGAAGGTCAGGCTCCCGGTCTCGATCCGTTCCACGACGTCGAAGACCGAGGCGAACCAGCGGGGCAGCCCCTGCTGCCCCCGGGTGGTGCTGAGTAGTTCGGTCATGCGGCGGCCTCCCTCCGATCATCCTGCCCCTCACGGAAAACGCTAGCGGGCGAGTCGCGGTTCGGCCAGCGCTTCCGTCGCCGGATTCGGCGCGGAATCGCCTTTCGGACCCCGATATCGGCGGAACGGAGCGCCTTTCAGCCACAGACGCAGGGCCTGCCAGTGAATCGCGGCCATCACCTGCATCGGCAGGAACGGCGCCCGCAGCGCCAGCCGCGCCAGCGCCGCGTCGCTCAGCGCGCGC
This sequence comes from Albimonas marina, assembly GCF_029223255.1. Taxonomy (GTDB): domain Bacteria; phylum Pseudomonadota; class Alphaproteobacteria; order Rhodobacterales; family Rhodobacteraceae; genus Albimonas. The sequence goes on along the minus strand of NZ_JARHUC010000001.1, from coordinate 789,175 downwards.
CGTTCGCCGTTCTGGGTGGCGATCAGCAGATCGCCCTCGGCGTCGCCCTGCTTGATGCGCACGGCCAGCCTCTCGCCCGGCTCGGCCAGGTGGAAGCGGTAGACCTGGTCCATGCCGATGAAGGGCGAGACGAACATCTCCTTCACCTGGTCGTGGCGGCGCGGCCCCTCGCCCTCGGCCGACAGCACGTAGGGGATCTGGTCGCCGAAGGTGTTCTTCACCTCGTAGATCACGCTCTCCAGCCGGCCCTCGGCGTCCTCGCAGTAATAGACGGACAGCGGGTTGAAGACCCAGCCCAGGAACCGCGGCATCGCCAGCAGGCGGATCCGCGCCGGCCGGGGGCGGCCCGCCTCCGCCAGCCGCGCCTCGACCCAGGGCCGCAGCGGAGAGCCGTCGCGCGGCCCGTGATCCGCATCACTATGAGACAGCAGGTTGAAGCGGTTGACCGAGAACAGGCGCAGCGCCCGGCTCGTCTCGGCCAGCCGGTCCACGTCCAGCAGCAGGGTCCACAGCGCATAGCGGAAGCGATGCGCCTTCGGGCGCAGGCGCATGTGCATCACGTGCCCCGCGTAGGCGCAGCCCTGCTCGGGCGGGAGGGGGGCCGCCCGGCTCATTCCGCTGCCGTGGCGGCGAACTGGCCGGGGATCGGGGCGCCGACCTCGCGCGCCCACTCCGGCCGCCCGCCCAGCGCCGCGGCGGCGCGCAACCCGCTGCGCAGCCCGTCCTCGTGGAAGCCCCAGCCCAGCCAGGCCCCCGCGTGCCAGATGCCGCCGCGCCCCTGGATCGCGTCCATCTCCGACTGCGCCTCGAAGGCGGGGCCGTCGAACAGCGGATGGGCGTAGGAGAACTCGCCATGCACCGTCTCGGGGTCCGGCTCCACCGCCGGGTTCAGCGAGACGAACAGCGGCGCCTGCGCCGGCAGCCCCTGCAGCCGGTTCATCCAGTAGGAGACCTCGGCCGGCCGCCGCGCGTCCGCCTCCGCCCCCTGGCTGAGGAAGTTCCAAGACGACCACACCTTGCGCCGCCGCGGCATCAGGCGCGGGTCGGAGTGCAGGACGGCGCGGTTGTCCGAATAGCGGATCGCGCCCAGCAGCGCCCGCTCCCGCCCATCCGCGTCCTGCATCAGGCGCAGGGAGAGGTCGGCGTGGGTCGCGAGGATCGCCTGGTCGAACCGCCCCTCGGAGCCGTCGGAGAAGCGGATGCGCACTCCGTCGGGGCCCCGCGTCACCGCCTGCGCCCCGACGCCCAGCGTCGCCCGCGGCCCCAGCGCCTGCACCAGCCGGCGCACGTACTCGCGCGAGCCGCCGTCCACCGTGCGCCAGCGCTGCGCGGGGTCGAGGCCGGTCATCAGGTCGTGGTTGCGGAAGAAGGCCACGAAGCTGGAGGCGGGGAATTCCAGCATCTTCGCCGTCGAGGTCGACCAGATCGCGCCGCCCATCGGGGTCACGAAGCGGTCGCGGAAGGCGGCCGAATAGCCCCGCAGCGTCAGCCAGTCGCCCAGCGACAGCCCCTCGAGGTCGCCGCTCTCCAGCTCCTCGGCCGCCGAGCGGTTGAAGCGCAGGATCTCCAGCAGCATGCGGATGTGGCGGGGGTTGGCGCAGTTCAGCGGCTGGGCGAACAGCCGGGCGAGGTCGTCGCAGGCGTATTCGTAGGCGCCCCCCTTCAGGGAGAAGCCGAAGCTCATGTCCGACCACTTGGTCGGCACGTCCAGATGCTCGAACAGGGCCGTCAGGTTGGGATAGTTGCGCCGGTTGTAGACGATGAAGCCGGTGTCCACGGCGATGGGGCCCGGCAGGCCGAACCGCTCGCCCGGGACCTCGACCGTGTTGGCGTGGCCGCCGAAGCGCGCATCCTTCTCGAACAGGTGGACGTCGTGGCGCTCCGAAAGGGCGAGCGCCGCGCCCAGGCCCGAGATGCCGGCGCCGATGACCGCGATCTTCATTCGTTTCTCCGTCTTGCCGGCCGGAACCGGCCTGTTGGGGTCTCGCCGGCCCGGGGCCGGTCTGCATCTTCTCGACGGCCCGGGGCCGGTCGTCCTTGCAGCCGGGCGACGCTCAGGCCGCGTCGCGCCGGCTCTTCCAGTCCTGATAGGCGTCCAGAGCTTTCTGTCGGCCTTCCTTCAGGCCGACGATGGGCTTCGGATAGGGATCGTCGGGCGAAAGGCCCCACGACCGCGGCGCGGCCTCGAAGAAGGCCAGCGCATCCTCGTGCGGGGTCTTGCGCCCCTCCGCCAGGTAGCGGTCGCGATAGCGGGCGTCAGGGTCGAACTTCTCGGCCTGCGTCTCGGGGTTGAACACCCGGAAGTAGGGCGCGGCGTCGGGGCCGGAGCCCGCGACCCACTGCCAGCCCAGCGCGTTCGAGGCCGGGTCCCAGTCCACCAGCGTGTCGCGGAACCAGGCCTCGCCCACCCGCCAGTCCACCAGCAGGTGCTTGGTCAGGTAGCTCGCCGCGATCATGCGGAAGCGGTTGTGCATCCGCCCGGTGACGAACAGCTCGCGCATCGCGGCGTCCACCGCCTCGATCCCGGTGCGCCCGCGCCGCCAGGCCTCGGCGTCCTTGCAGTCCTTTCGCCAGGGGAAGTCGTTCCATTCGGGCCGCCAGTTGGCGGCCGTCAGCTCGGGCGTGTGGTACATCAGGTGGTAGGCGAACTCCCGCCACACCAGTTCCTGCAGGAACTTCTCGGCGGGCCTGGCCACCGCGCCCTGCCGGCGCGGCTGGGTGGCGGACCAGATCTGGCGGGGCGAGATCTCGCCCACCGCCAGGTGCTGCGAGAGGCCCGAGGTGCTTTCGCGGTCCGGGCGGTCGCGCTCCTCGGCGTAGGCGCGCAGGTCCTCCTCCAGGAAGGCGGCGAGGCGCTGCTGCGCGGCGCGCTCGCCGATCTCCACCCGCGCGGCCAGCACCGGGGCGCCGCTGCGCATGTCGGCGGCCATCGCCCAGTCGGAGAGGGCGTCGGAGTCCGGCCAGCGGTCGGGCGAGGGCCAGCGGGACGGGGCCCCGATCGGCTCGTGCACCACCCGCTCGTGCACCGCGCGCCAGTAGGGGGTGTAGACCTTGTAGGGCCCGCCCTGCCCGGTCTCGACCGTCCAGGGCTCGTGCAGGAGGGCGCCGTTGAAGCTCTCGACCGCGAGCCCGTCGTCCTTGAGGGCGGACTTGACGGCCGCGTCCCGCTCCCGCGCCTCGGCGTCGTAGAGGCGGTTCCACAGGACGGCCTTCGCGCCGGTCGCTTCGACCAACTCCCTCAGAACCGTCAGCGCCTCGCCCCGGCGGAGGATCAGACGCGCGCCCAGCGCCTCGAGATCGGCGGCGAGGGCGCGCAGCGACCCCTCGAGCCGCCAGCGATGGGCCGAGCCGGTCGCCTCGGCCACGGGGTCGAGGATCCAGACCGGGATCACCGGCCCGCCGCGTTCGAGGGCGGCATGAAGCGCCGGGTTGTCGGCCAGCCGCAGGTCGCGGCGGAGCCACAGCAGGGCGGGGGGGATGTCGGGCGCGTCTGTCATGTCCTGCAAAGATACGAATGCCGCGCCGTTCGGGTTCACCGCCCCGTCGGTTTCTGAGGAAACGAATCGTGAAGTCGTCCGACTGGACGGGCCGCGCGACGGCGCCATGCAGCCCGCCCGACCCCGCAGGGAAGCCGCGCGTCGGCCGTCGCGCGCGCCGGAACGCTCCGCCCGCGCGGCGCGGCGGGCGGGGCGCCGGCGGCGACGGGCGCGGGACGGCGGCCGGCGCGCCCGGCCGCCCGGGGGGCGATCAGGCGAAGTAATCGCGGATGATGCGGGCGTAGACCGCCTTCAGCTTCTCGATCTCCGCGACCGGGGCGCATTCGTCGGTCTGGTGCATGGTCAGCCCGGTCAGCCCGAACTCGGCCACCGGGCAATGGTCCTTCACGAAGCGCGCGTCCGAGGTGCCGCCGGAGGTCGAGAGCTCCGGCGTGGCGCCGGTCTCGGCCCGGATCGCGCTCGAGATCAGGTCCGAAAGCACGCCCGGCGGGGTCAGGAAGCTTTCGCCCGTCAGGCGCGTGGCGACCTGGAAGGTCACGCCCGAGGCGGCTTGGGCCTCGGCCGCCTCCGCCTCCAGCCAGGCCTTCAGCGAGGCGCCGGTGTGCAGGTCGTTGAAGCGGATGTTGACCACCGCCTTGGCCTCGCCGGGGATCACGTTGGCGGCGGGGTTGCCCGTCTCGATCGCCACGAGCGCCAGGGTGGAGGGCTGGAAGTGCTCCGAGCCCTGGTCGAGCTCGTGCGCGGCCAGCTTCGCGGCCAGCGCGGCGAGCGGGGGCAGCGGGTTCAGCGCCTTGTGGGGATAGGCGCTGTGGCCCTGGCGGCCGGTCGCGGTGATCGTGGCGGTGATCGCCCCGCGCCGGCCGATCTTGACCATGTCGCCGAAGCTCTCGCGGCTGGTGGGCTCGCCGACGAGGCAATGGTCGACCTTTTCGCCTTCGCGCTCCATCCACTCCAGGATCGCGGTGGTGCCGTCGGTGGAGGGGCCCTCCTCGTCCCCGGTGATCATCAGGGCGAGGGAGCCGCGCACGCCCTGCCGCGCGGCGTCCACCGCCGCGGCGGCGAAGGCCGCGACGCCCGATTTCATGTCGCAGGCGCCCCGGCCCCAGACCATGCCGTCCGCGATCTCACCCGAGAAGGGCGGCCGGGTCCAGCGGGCGGGGTCGCCGGTGGGGACCACGTCGGTATGGCCGTTGAAGCCCAGGCACGGCCCCTGCTCGCCGAAGCGGGCGTAGAGGTTGGGGGTGCCGTTGCGGTCGATCCGGGTGCAGCGGAAGCCGGCCCCGGAGAGCAGCTCCTCCAGCAGCACCAGGGCGCCGCCCTCCTCGGGCGTCACCGAGGGGCATTTGACCAGGGCGGAGGTCAGGGCGACGGGATCGACGGGATCGGACATGCGCAGGGGCTCCTGGGGGCGGTCGTCCGGCAGGGGAGCGCAGGCGGACGAAGTTGGCAAGGGCGGGCGGCCGGCGCGCGGCCTCAGTCGAGCACGGCCGGCCCGCGGTCCGCGCGGGCGGGCCGGGCGGCGCGCCGCGGCGCCCGCGGCGGCTTCGGCGGGGGCGCGATGGCGTCGAAGGGCAGGCCCAGCCGTTCTTCGGCTTTCAGCACCACCTGGGCGGCGGCGCGGGCGTCCTCCTCGGCGTCGTGGTGCAGGAAGTCGAGGGCCAGCGCCTTCTTCAGGTGGCCCAGGCCGTGGCCGCCGTTCCCCTTGAACTCGGGCCAGGCGGCGCGGGCGATGCGCACGCTGTCGAGCCAGAGCCACGCCGGCGCCTCCCGCCCCGCCAGGGCGCAGGCGGCGGCGACGGTGCGGCTGTCGAAGCCGGAGTGCTGGATCAGCGGCTGGCGGCCCAGCAGCGGCGCCAGCAGGTCGAGCGCGTCGGGGAACGCCGGCGCGCCCGCGACATGGGCGCGGCCGATGCCGTGCAGCCAGGTGTTGGTGAAGGCGACCCCCGCGCCGGGGTCCACGAAGGTCGACCAGCTCTCGATCCCGCCGTCATGGCGCACGCAGGCGAGGCCGATCTGGCAGATCGAGGAGACGGGGCCGCAGGCGGTCTCGACGTCCAGCGCCACGAAGCGATAGGCCGCGGCGGGCACGGGGCGTCGGGGCGCCTCGCCGGGGGGCGGGCGGCCGAACCGGTCGCGCAGGCTCAATGCAGCAGGGTCCCGGAGCGGGGGGAGAGGTCGTCGGGATCCTCGTCCTCCTCCGCGTCCGCCTCGACCCCGTCCTCGCGCGAGAGGTCGATCTGCACGGCGCGGGCGCCGGCGGATTCGAGCAGCGTCACCAGCTCCACCAGCGCCTCGGGGGGCGCGGTGCCGAAGTCGACGGTGACCCGGCCCGGCGACAGCTCGGCCGAATGCAGGCGCCCGGCGGGGAACGGCAGCTCCGTCTCCTCGGCCAGGTCGGCGGCGGCGCCGGGGGCCGAGGCCGCGTCGAACCAGCGGTGGAACCAGGCGGTCAGCGCGTCCTGCGGCGGCTCGCTCAGGTCGTGGTGCAGGTCCACGTCGTCCCAGCGCAGGCGGAAGACGTGAAGCACCGCCTCGCCGATGCGCTCGACGAAGGCGGGCGGGTCCTGGCCGGGCGGGACCTCCATGGCGAAGTCGAGCGAGGTCAGCTCCCCGTCCGGCTCCTTCAGCACCAGGTCGAAGCGGTAGACGTCGTCGAGAAGGTCGGAGCCGTCCATGGCCACGCCGAACTCCGAGACGCCCTCGACGTCGGAGGAGGCGGCGGCCTCGAGCATGGCGGAGAAGAAGGCGAGATAGGCCTCCCGCGCGGCGGCGGCCCGGACGGCGAGGGATGCGGTGCGGCTCATGTCGGCATCCTCCTGCGGGAAAAGACGCGGGGCAAGGGGGCGGGGCGCGCGAGGCCGGCGCGCCGGACGCCGCCGCCGGCCCGTTCAGTCGTAGAAGGGCTGGACCTGGGCGACGATCACGGCGTTCTCGGCGAGCGCGCGGGCCATCAGCTCGCGGTCGGTCTCGTCGATCTCCTCGCCGCGCTCCTCGCGCTCCTCGATGGTGCCCCAGCCGGTGACCTCGATGGGGGAGAGGTCGGCGGTCTTGAGGACGGCGACCGTCTCGCGCACCGCCTCGGGCTCGTCGACGCCCGAGGCGTAGCACATCAGGGCGGCGCCGGTGGCGTCCTCGGGCAGGCCGTCGCCCTCGGCGCGGCCGACCTCGACCAGCAGGGTGTAGACCTGCTGGGGGCGAGGGGCCTTGGCGGCCCCCTCCTTCGTCGGCTTGGTCATGGCGGCGGTCCTCGCTCGGGTGCGCTGGGACCGGCCGTATAGTCGATGGGCGCGGCGAGTCGAGCCCCGCCGGGGCTCAGGCGCCCCTGCGCCGGCGGCCGAGCGCGACGAGGCCGGCCAGCCCCGCGCCCAGCATCAGGACCGGCGCCGGCAGCGGAACGGGCGTGCCGGACGGTCCGAAGACGAACGTCTCGAAGGCGACGCCGCCGGGTCCGACCGACCCGACGTTGTCGTTGGGCGAGGTGAAGGTGTAGGTCTCGCCCTCGAGGAAGGTCAGCCCCGCGCCCAGGCTGTAGGGCCCCTCCGTCAGGCCGGAGAGCAGCGCCGTCTCCGACACGCCCGGCCCGGTCACCGAGAAGCCGACGTTGTTGCTCGCGTAGCTCAACGTGCCGCCGGTCCAGACGACCTCGGCGTCGAAGACCACCGTCCAGCTCATCCCCAGACCGCCGCTGCCCAGCAGGAGGCCCGCGCCGGCGTTGAAGAAGTCGTTCGTGCCGGCCTCGACGATCGGGTCGGCGAAGACGGCGCCGACGCCGTCGTAGATCCCGCCGGACACGGTCCGCGCGCAGACCGTCTGGGCGTCGCAGGCCGAGCCGGCGAAATCGAGCGTCGAAGGCCCGACGGAAAGGGCGGACGCAGGCACGGCCGCCGTCAGGGCCAGCGCCAGGCCGGCGGACAGGATGCGGAGGGAGAACACCGGGACACCTCGAGCTTCACGCATATGAACGAAGCGACCCTGCGCCGGTTCCGTCGCAGGGTCAATTCAGTTTCAGTTCATGACGTTACGGCGCCGTCGCGCACGACCGGCCGGCGGGGGCGCGCCCCCCTTCCGGCCGCGGTCGCCGGGCGATCAGTCGCGGAGCAGCTCGTTGATAGAGGTCTTCTTGCGGGTGCCCGCATCGACCTGCTTCACGATCACCGCGCAGTAGAGGTTCGGCCCCGGCGACCCGTCGCCCATCGGCTTGGAGGGCATCGAGCCCGCCACCACCACCGAGTACGGCGGCACCTCGCCCATGGTGACCTCGCCGGTGGCGCGGTTCACGATCTTGGTGGACTGGCCCAGGAACACGCCCATGCCCAGCACCGAGCCCTCGCGCACGATCACGCCCTCGACCACCTCGGAGCGGGCGCCGATGAAGCAGTTGTCCTCGATGATCGTGGGGGCCGCCTGCATCGGCTCCAGCACGCCGCCGATGCCGACGCCGCCCGACAGGTGCACGCCCTTGCCGATCTGCGCGCAGGAGCCGACGGTCGCCCAGGTGTCGACCATCGTGCCCTCGTCGACATAGGCGCCGAGGTTCACGAAGGAGGGCATCAGCACCACGCCCGGCGCGATGTAGGCCGAGCGGCGCACGACGCAGTTGGGCACCGCGCGGAAGCCCGCGGCCTTCCACTCCGCCGCGTCCCAGCCGTCGAACTTGGAGGGGACCTTGTCCCACCAGCCCGAACCGCCGGGGCCGCCCGAGATCGGGGCCATGTCGGTCAGCCGGAACGACAGCAGCACCGCCTTCTTCAGCCACTGGTTCACGACCCAGGTCCCGTCCGCGCCCTTCTCGGCCACGCGCGCGGTCCCGCCGTCGAGCAGGTTCAGCGCGCTTTCGATGGCGTCGCGCGTCTCGCCCTTGGTGGCGGAGCTGATGCCGTCGCGCGCGTCCCACGCGGCTTCGACGGCTTTCTCGAGGGAGGCGAGATCGGGGGCGGTCATGGATGTCTCCTGCCGGGCGTCGCGTCTTTCACGGCCGCAGGCTATAGAGGCGGGGACGGCGGGGCGCAATCGCTCCGCGCCCCTCACGACGCCGGCCCGCCGCCCCGCGCGGGGCCGCCCAGACCCCGGAGACCCCCTCCCCCGATGACCACGCCCCCGACCAAGGACGACCGCCACTCGATCTTCCGCTCCGCGCAGGAGGACATCGCCTCGGCCGAGCGGCAGCCGCTGACCCCGCAGTCGGCCTCGCCCGCCTACCGGCTGTCGTTCCGCGACCTCGACTTCCTCAAGCGCGAGGACCTGCGCCCGGTCCGCCTGCAGCTGGAGCTGCTGAAGGCCGAGCTGCTGATGACCGAGGCGGGGGTGGACTCGACCGTGGTCTTCTTCGGCGGCGCGCGTATCCCCAGCCCGGAGAACGCCGGGACCGCCCGCACGCCGCTGCTGGGGGAGCTGTCGAAATACTACGACGAGGCCCGCCGCTTCGCCGCGCGCTGCACCGAGGCCTCGATGGCCGCGGGCGGCCGGCGGCACGTGATCGTGACCGGCGGCGGCCCGGGCGTGATGGAGGCGGGCAACCGCGGGGCGGAGGAGGCGGGCGGCCGCTCCATCGGGCTCGGGATCGTGCTGCCGCACGAGAGCGCGCCGAACGAGTACGTGACCCCGGAGCTGAGCTTCAACTTCCACTACTTCGCCATCCGCAAGATGCACTTCCTGATGCGCGCGGAGGCGATCGCGGTGTTCCCGGGCGGCTTCGGCACGCTGGACGAGCTGTTCGAGGCGCTGACCCTGATCCAGACCAAGCGCATGGCGCCGGTCCCGATCCTGCTGTTCGGCGAAAGCTTCTGGCGCTCGATCATCGACTTCGAGGCGCTGGCGGCCTCGGGCACCATCGCCGACGCCGACCTGGAGCTGTTCCGTTTCGTGGAGACGGCGGAGGAGGCGTGGGAGGTTCTCTCGGGTCCCGTCGCCGAGGCCGAGGCGGAGGCCGCCGACGAGCGCGCCGCCGCCGCGAAGGCCGCCGACGAGCGGCGCTGAGCGTTCGGGATCTCCCCGGCCCGGCCGGGCGTGCGCCGCGGCGAGCGCCTGGTCGCGCAACGGCCGAGTTGGGGAAGGACCGAAGCTGCGACGACCCGTCCGCGCGCATTGGGGAAAGCGCGTTCGGGTCCCGACGACCTCCGAGAGAAGGAGATCGCCGGCAGGCGTCGCCGAAGGCCCGCATCGCGGAACCTGTCGGCCGGCGCCGTCCGGTGAAATTCCGGCCGACGCCGAGCCGCCTGACTCCGTTGGGGAACGGAGACGGGCGACGGACCCTGCCGTCCGGGCGGACCGGTTCGGCTGGGCCACGCCGCGCCTCCTTGGGGATGAAGGCGCGGCGATCTCTGCGGATCCCGCTCGCGTTCGGTTCGTCCGTGCAACCGTTCTCACGATCGCACCCGAAACGCCGAGCCGCGAGGCTGGATCCGGGTCAGGCGGCGCTTATGACGACCTTCTCGCGCCTGCGCCAGACCGGGACGGCATGGCGGTATGCGACGGCCCGACGCATAACCTGCCGAAGGTCGAATGTCTGCATGGGTATCAACCTTCCGGACCCCGCGTCCGTAGGCGCTCCACCCTGAATAAGGTTTGAACAAACCGACCGAGGGGGGCGTGGCGACCGGTCTCTCCCCAGCGGTCGAATCGCCCTCGCGGGGGCGGAACGGCCGTCCGTCCTGGGGAAGACGGACGGCCTGCGGCGACGCACGCGACGCCCTGGGGATCGCCGCAGAAGCGACGCGACGCACGCCTTCGGGCCGCGCGGAGAGAGGGACAGGCGCGGCCGCGTCCGTGATACCGACAAGGGCGCACGGGAAGGACGAAGCGGACCCGCGCCCGCCCCCGCAGCCGCAAATGCGGGAGCCGTCAGGAGCGTGCGGGTGCCGGCCCGGTTCGTGACGCGGAGATAGTTTACGCGAGCGTCATTCACAACCTTAGGGAAGGTGGATTTGATCGTTTGGTAAAGAATACCGGGAATGAGCGCAGCGCATGACGGCCCGGCGCCTCGCCCTCGCCCCGCAGCGCGCCCGATCCCGTCCGCGCGAGTCGGCGCCTTGGGCGCATTGCGGGATCGCCCTGCGAGGCCTACGTTGCAGCCGACCGACATTCGCCCGCACACGGACCCGGCCCCTGCGCCGCGCCCCGCGGACCGCGCCCAGCGATGCGAAGGGAGACCACATGACCGACGCGCATGCCGCCGCGGCCGGCCGAAGCGACGCCCCGCTGATCGACCCGTTCGCGCGGCCGATCTCCTACCTGCGCGTCTCGGTGACGGATCGCTGCGATCTCCGCTGCGTCTACTGCATGGCCGAGAACATGACCTTCCTGCCCAAGAAGGACCTGCTCTCGCTGGAGGAGCTCGAACGTCTGTGCGGCGCCTTCGTCGATCTCGGCGTGCGCAAGCTGCGCATCACCGGGGGCGAGCCGCTGGTGCGCCGGGACATCATGAAGTTCTTCGAGGCGATGGGCCGGCGCATCGGCTCGGGCCTCGACGAGCTGACGCTGACCACCAACGCCACCCAGCTGCGCCGCTTCGCCAGGCCCCTGGTGGACGCGGGCGTGCGCCGGGTGAACGTCAGCCTCGACACGCTCGACGAGGGCAAGTTCCGCGAGATCACCCGCTGGGGCCGCTTCGCCCAGGTGCTCGACGGGCTCGACGCGGCGCAGGAGGCGGGGCTGCACGTGAAGATCAACGCCGTGGCCCTGAAGGGCGTGAACGACGGCGAGATCCGCTCGATGACCCGCTGGGCGCACGCGCGCGGCATGGACATCACCTTCATCGAGGTGATGCCGATGGGCGACATCGGCGGCGAGGAGCGGCTGGACCAGTACATGCCCCTGACCGAGGTCCGGGCGGAGCTGGCGAAGGAATTCACCCTCTCGGACATCCCGCTGTCGACCGGCGGGCCCGCGCGCTACGTCCGCGCCGAGGAGACGGGCGGGCGCATCGGCTTCATCACGCCGCTGACCCACAACTTCTGCGAGAGCTGCAACCGGGTGCGGCTGACCTGCACCGGGCAGCTCTACATGTGCCTGGGCCAGGACGACGACGCCGACCTGCGCGAGGTGCTGCGCGCCCATCCCGACGACGCGCCCCTGCACCAGGCGATCCGCAACGCCATCGCGCGCAAGCCCAAGGGGCATGACTTCGACTATTCGCGCCGCGAGATCCACGGCGAGATGGGCCGCCACATGAGCGTCACCGGCGGCTGATCCCGCCGCGCCGCGCGCCCCTCGCGGGGATGCGCGGAATTCGTCCGGACCAATCCAAAGAGAAAGGGGCGGCCGCATCGCGCGGCCGCCCCTTTTCGGTTCCGGTCCCGGCCGACGCCGGGGGCCGGCTCACTTGTAGCCGGCGGCCTCGCGGGCCACGCCGCGCAGGCTCGAGCGGTGCAGCGACATGTCGGCCAGGGTGCGGTCGTCCAGCGCCTGCAGCTCGGCCAGGGTGCGGTGATACTCGCGCCAGCGGGCCAGGCGGAAGGCGCCGAGCTTGACGAAGCCGCGCAGGACGTCGGCCAGCGACGGGGTGGAGGCGGACGCCGCGGAGGAGGCGGCGACGGGGGCGTCTGCGGTCAGAGCCATGAGTGTTTTCCTTCTCGGTAGAGAGCGGCCCGAGGCCGCCGTCTTTCGAGATTGGAAGTTATAGAGATGAAAGGTCAGGACAACGGACGTTTCCGCAAGGCCGCCTTGTGCAACGCACATACCGCAATGCAACGCAGACGCCGCAGCGCAGCATACTAAGGTTTCAAAAAAATCTCTGGACGAACGGTCGTCGCGGCGCCATCTCAGAGGCGTCATGCTCCCAGCGCCGTTCCGTCACCCCGCCTACCGCCGCTACATCGCCGCCAACTTCTTCGGAATGAACGGAAGCTGGATGCTGCGCGTGGCCATCGCGTGGCTGGCCTGGGAGTTGACCGGATCCGCGGCGGTGACCGGCGTGGTCTCGTTCCTGACCTTCGCGCCCATCGTCTTCTCCGGCCCGTTCTTCGGCGTGATGGCCGACCGCATCGACCCCCGCAAGGGCATCGTCGCGGCGCAGGCGACCCAGTGCCTGTTCGGCGCGATCCTGTTCGCGCTGGCGCTGGCCGACGCGCTGTCGGCGCCGGTGCTGCTGGCCTCGGCCCTGGGCATGGGGCTCGCGGCCTCGGCCTACCATCCGTTCCGCATGGCGCTGCTGCCCCGGCTGGTGCCCCAGGAGGTGCTGGGCCAGGCGCTGGCGATCGGGGCGCTCAACTTCAACATCACCCGCATGATGGGCCCGGCGCTGGGCGGCTGGCTGATCCACGAATACGGCGCCGCGGGCGCGGTGGGCGTGGCGGCCTTCCTGTTCCTGCCCCAGGTGCTCGCCATCGCCTCGCTGGGCGCCTACCCGCCCGCGCAGGCCGAGCCCGACCCCGACGCGCGCCACGGCGTGCGCGGCGTGCTCGACCAGCTGGCCGAGGGCGCGCGCTACGCCATGGCCCACCCGATGGTGCGCGAGGCGGTGCTGATGAACGCCCTCTTCGCCGTCGCCGCGCGCGGCAGCCTCGAGCTGCTGCCGGTGGCGGCCGACGGGCTCTACGACCGCGGCGCGGGGGGCTTCGGCATCCTGACCGCCACCGCCGGCGCGGGCGCGGTGGTGGCCGCCGTCTACATGGCGCGCGGCGGGCAGACGGCCGAATCGCTGCGCAACCGCGCCCGCTTCGCCACCGCGCTGGGCCTGCTGGGCACCGCCCTGCTGGGGCTGGTGGGAAGCTGGCCCGCGGCGGTCGCCTGCGTGGCGCTGATCGGCGCCTGCGGGACCATGGTGGGCGTCGCGAACCAGACCCTCGCCCAGCTCTCGACGCCCGAGGGCAAGCGCGGGCGGGTGATGTCGCTGTGGCTGATCTCGGGCATCGGCGGCGCCTCGATCGGCTCGATCGGCATCGGCGGGCTGGCGGACCTGGTGGGGCTTCAGCACGCGCTGGTGATCACCGCCATCGCCATGGCCGCCCTGGCCCCGTTCGTCGCCTGGAACCTGCGCGGGCGCGAGGCGCCGGCGGAGGCCGCGGCCCCCGCGCCCAAGCCGCGCGCGGCGGGCGTGGGCGGCGGCGCCTCGGCGGCCCCGGCCGCGCCGGGCTGCGTCAAGCGCTGCGCGAACGCACCCAGTCGCGCCAGGCGGTGAACAGGCCGGCGGCGATCACGATCGTCGCCCCCACCGCCATCGGCCACTCCAGCGCCTCGCCGAAGATCAGGATTCCGACCGAGGTCGACAGCACGATCTGCACGTATTGCACCGGCTGGGTGACGACGGCGTCCGCCGCCTCGAGCGCCTTGATGAAGAAGAAGTGCCCGGCCGCCCCGGTCACGCACAGGATCCCCATCCAGATCCAGTCCACGGGCTCGAGCCAGGTCCAGTGCCAGATGCCTGCCGCCGTCGCCACGATCACCCCGCCGACGCCGGTGTAGAAGAAGCTGACCATGGCCGCGTCCTTGCGGCTGGCGAGCCGGGTCATCACGCCGTAGACGGCGATCCCGATGCTGGCCACCACCGCCAGCCAGATGTCGGAATCGAGCAGCCCCGGCCCCGGGCGCACAATGATCAGCACCCCGATGAATCCCACGCCGATGGCGGTCCAGCGCCGCCAGCCCACCGCTTCGCCCAGCACCGGGACCGAGAGGGCGGCGAGGATCAGCGGGTTGGCCGCGAACAGCGACATGGTCGCCGCCAGCCCCACCTTGGCGAAGGCGGTGATCGCCACCACCACCTGCGCCGCCAGCAGCCCGCCGCGCGCGAGCTGGAGCCAGATGTTGGCCGAGCTCGCCGCGCGCCGGATCCCCCCCGGCGCGTTCAGCGCGCGCACCACCACGAAGGCGGCGAAGGCCCAGTAGCGGATCATCACCACGAAGACCGGCGGATACTGCTCCGCCAGGTGCTTCGAGACGCCGTCCTGGGCCGCGAAGATCGTGACCGCGAGCAGCGCGAAGGCGAGGCCCCGGCGGGCGCTTTGGGGAACCATGAGATGTCCGATGAGGAAGAGGCGGGGGGCGTCGAGACGGCCGCATCGCACGACCATACGACGCCCTTACAAACCGAAGCCCGCCCTCCGCGTCAAGCGTGGCCCGAGGGCGCGCGCGCATGACGGCCATGCGAGTCGCGCCCGGGCGACGCCCCGGCGCCGGCGCCGGGCCTCAGGCCTTGGCTTCGTCGAGCAGCTCGGGCGGCAGGAAGGTGCGGTTCCAGGTCGGCGAGATCAGGATCTCGTTGATGCACACGTGCGCCGGGCTCTCGGCCACGAACTGCACCGCGCGGCCCAGGTCCTCGGACTGCAGCATCCGGGCGCGGACGGCCTCGGACGGCGGCACGGGGCGCTTCTCCATGATCGGGGTGTTCACCTCGCCCGGCATGATCACGCAGGAGCGGATGCCGTTCGCCGCCTCCTCCATGTTGATCGAGTGGCTGAGCGCAACCACCCCGTGCTTGGAGGCGTTGTAGGCCGGCCCGGTGATCTTCGAGGCGTGCCGCCCCGCCCAGGAGCTGACCATGATGATCAGCCCGCCGCCGGCCTCGCGCATCTGCGCCATCACCGGGATCGCGCAGTTCATCACGCCGGTCAGGTTCACGTCGACGACCATGCGGAAGTCCTCGGCCGTGATCTCGGACGAATGGCGCTTCGGCACGTTCAACCCGGCGTTGGCGACCAGGATGTCCACCGGCCCGAACTCCGCCTCGATCGAGCGGGCGGCGGCCGCGCAGGCGGCGGCGTCGGAAACGTCGAGCGGCGCGACCTCGGCCAGCCCGCCCGCGGCCTCGATGTCGGCCGCCACGCGGTCGAGCTCGGCCTGCCGGCGCCCGGTCAGCACCACCCGCGCGCCCGACTGCGCCAGCGCCTTGGCCGAGGCCTCGCCGATGCCCCCGCCCGCGCCCGTCACCCAGGCCGTCTTTCCATCCAGCGCGCCCATGTCGTCCCTCCGTCGATCTCGTGGTTTCGGGGCAGCCTAGACCTCCGCCTCGCCGGGCGCGAGGGGGCAAGCGCGGCGGGGCGCTGCGTCAGGCCCGCCGCCCTGCGCCGGGCGCATGGCCGCCACCCGCCGTTACCCCGGAAACCTTGATCCGGATCAAAGTGTTGGGACCTGCGACGCGCGAAGGGGGCGGAGACGGCGCGGTCCTGCGCCGACCCTTGACGCCCGGAGCTTCGAAATGGCCCGCAAGAACACGATCGCCGCCGCCCTCCTGGGCACGGCCGCCGCCCTCGCCCTCGCCGCGCCCGTCGCGGCCGAGCCCCTGCTGAACCTCTCGGGCGACGGCGACTGGCTGATCCGCGTCCGCGGCCTGGCCGTGATCCCGAACGAGGACCTCTCCGCCCAGGGCATCCCCGGCGCCGACGCCGAGGTCGAGAACGCCTACGTCCCCGAGCTCGACATCTCCTACTTCTTCACGCCCAACATCGCCGCCGAGCTGATCCTGGCGACGACCAACCACGACGTCTCGGGCCGCGGCGCGCTGGCGGGCGCGAACATCGGCTCGGTCTGGCTGCTGCCCCCGACCCTGACCCTGCAGTACCACGTCACCCAGCTCGAGGACTGGACCGGCTCCGAGTCGCTGGGCCGGCTGAAGCCCTACGTGGGCGCGGGCGTGAACTACACGATGTTCTACGACGCCGACCCGGGCCAGTTCGCCTCGATCGACTACGACAACGCCTTCGGCTTCGCGCTGCAGGCGGGCCTCGACTACGAGATCGCCGAGGGCGTCTACCTGAACGCGGACGTCAAATACATCTTCCTGAACACCGACTGGACGATCAACAAGAACTCCCCCGCGCCGATCCGCGGCTCGGTGGACGTGAACCCGCTGATCGTGGGCCTCGGCCTCGGCGTCCGGTTCTGAGCGCGCGCCGGGTCCGCCCGGCCGCCTCGCTAACCCAGCCCCGCCGCCCGGTCCGCCTCGGCCCGGGCGGCCTGCGTTCCGGGGGGCACGAACAGCCGGTTCCAGGTCGGCGAGACCAGGATCTCGTTCACGCAGACATGGGCCGGCTGCTCCAGCGCGAAGCGAACCGCGCGCGCCACGTCCGCGGGCTGGAGCATCCGCGACCGCATCCCCGGCGTGGGCGCGTCGTCCTTGGCGGCGAGAAGCGGGGTCGAGACCTCGCCCGGCATGATCGCGCAGGCGCGCACGCCGTTCGCCCCCTCCTCCATGTTCACCGTGTGGCAGAACCCCGCCACCGCCTGCTTCGAGGCGTTGTAGGCCGCCCCCGTGAAGGGCTGCACGTGCCGCCCCGCCCAGGAGCAGATCAGCGCCAGCGCCCCGCCGCCCCGCGCCCGCATCCCCGGCAGGACCGCGAGCGTGGCGTTGACGACGCCGTCGACGTTCACGTCCATCACCCGCGCCGCCTCGAGCGGATCGAGCTCGGCGAGCGTCCGGCGGCGGAGGTTGATCCCGGCGGCCGCGACCATCGCCTCGACCGGGCCCAGCGCGCCCTCCGCCGCCTCGACCGCGGCGCGGCAGGCCAGCGCGTCGGTCACGTCGAGCGGCAGGGCCAGCGCCTCGGCCCCCTCCGCGCGCAGCGCGGCGGCCCGGGCGTCGAGCGCGCCCGCGTCGCGGTCGCTCAGCGCCAGGCGCGCGCCGGCCGCGGCCAGGGCCTGCGCGCAGGCCGCGCCGATGCCGCTGGCGGCCCCCGTGATCCAGACCGTGCGTCCTGCAAGCGTCATCGCGCGTCCCTCCCGAGCCTTCGCGCGCAGTCTAGGCCGCCCGCGCGCGCCGAAGGTCCGGACATTTCGCCGCCCAGGCGGATGCACGCCTCGGTGGAGCCCCGCGCCCTCCGCGCAATTCGATTGTTTTCGCCCGGCAACGCTCCGATGCTGGCGGCGGAACCGAAGGAGGGTCCGATATGGGTAGCAAGTGGTTGATCCTGGGCGCCGCGCTGGGCCTGCTGGCCGCGCCCGGTCTCGCGGCGGCGGCGGAGCCCGACGTCGAGGCGGCCTTCGCGGCGATGGACGCGAACGGCGACGGCCAGCTGGACATCGACGAGTACGTGGCCGCGGTCGTGGGCCGCTTCGCGGAGCTGGACGCCGACGGCGACCGGATGCTGACCCTGGCCGAGGCCGGCGAGGTCCCCGCCGCGGCCTTCGCCGCCGCCGACCGCGACGGCGACGGCGCGCTCTCGCTGGGCGAGGCGGTGGGGGACCGGGTGGTCCGCTTCTTCGACGCCGACGCCTCGCACGACGGTCTGCTGACGCAGGCCGAGATCCACGCCTATCTCGAGGAGCTGAAGTCATGATCCGACCGACCCCGATCCGCGCCGCGGCGGTGGCCGCGCTGGGGGCGCTCGCGCTTGCGGGCTGCTCGAACGTTCCGATCGACAAGAAGACCCAGGGCCAGGTGCTGGGCGGCGTCACCGGCGCCGCGGTCGGCTCGCTCTTCGGCGGCGGCAGCGGCCGGATCGTGGCCACCGGCGCCGGCGCCGTGATCGGCACCATCGCGGGCGGCGAGCTGGCCGACGACCTCTGAGGCCCCCGGCGCCTGGAACGCCCCCCCGAAACGACGCGAGGCCCCCGATCGCTCGGAGGCCTCGTGCGCCATTCCCCTGGGGGGAATTTGGTGGGTGATGTAGGGCTCGAACCTACGACCCGCTGATTAAGAGTTCGCACGATCCAGTTATGCTGAGGCATATTCAGGTAAATCGTGGTCCGCGCCCCCTTCTATTCTTGACAATATAGCGCTCATCGAGAGCAACCGAAGGCAGTCCAGAACTATGCCGGTTCGGTGCTCGGCGCTGTGTTTGTTCGAGGAGGCGGCAGGATGGCCGTGACTAAACTTACCGAGGCCAAGATACGGGCCTTGCCGCTAGGCAGCGGGATCTGGAGAGACACCGAAGTCAAAGGCTTGATGGTCATCTGCCACAAGACGACCAAGTCCTATGCCTGCCAGGGCGACGTGCGACGGAACGGGCGGCATGTGCGCACCGTGAGGGTCAAGATCGACAGGACCGACAGGATCGGCCTGGCCGAGGCCAAGCGCAGAGCGAAGGCCATTATGTCCACCATCCAGTCGGGGGTGGACCCTGCGGCCAAGCCTGAGGAGACCGGCATCACGCTGGAGAAGGCGCTTGAAGCCCATATCGCCGAGCGGGACCTCTCTCCTGCTACGGTCAAGGGATATGGCTACCACCTCGACCACTACCTCGCCCGCTTCAGGAAACGGGCGGTGGCCGACATCTCGAGGAGCGAGTGCCGAGAGCTCTTCGAAACCCTCGAGCGCAAGCATGGCCGCACCACCGCCGCCTCAGTGATGAGGACGGTTCGGGCATCCATCAATACGGCGATGCGGCTGGACGAGAGCATCCAGGGCAATCCGGTCGAGGCCTTGCGCCTGCCGACCACGCCGAAAAGGCAGGTGGACGAATTGGACCTGGCGGCGTTCTGGTCCAGCACCGATGCTCTTTCGCCCGTCATGCGCGATCTTCAGCGGGCGTTCCTTCTGACAGGGGCCAGGCGATCCTCCTTGCTGAAAGCGCGTCGGGCCGACTTCGACCCTAACCGCCGCATCCTGACCTTTACCCATATGAAGACGGGCGGGTCGCTCATGTTTCCGACTGGACGCTGGCTATCGCAGGCGCTCGAAAACAGAATGCGGGAAGATGAGCCGCTGGCTTCGCTTTGGATATGGCCAAGCCCGTCCAGCGCCAGCGGCCACATCGAGGAGCCCAAACGCAGCGGCATCCCATCGCCTCACAGGCTTCGCCACGTCGCCAGATCCATGATGATCGCCGCAGGCGTCGGATACGCCGAGTCCGCCCTTCTACTCGGTCAACGCCTGCCAGGGGCGACGGGCGGCTATGTGCATCCGCAGATGCTCGTCGAGAGCCTCCGCCCTCACGCCCAGGCCTTCGAGGACCTGGTCCTGAAGGGAGCGGCGGTCACGTCCGCCTAGAGGGCGAAAATATGCGAAGGGGGTTGCAAACGTTAGTATCTTCCCCCTCGCACGCTTCGGTATACCTCAACACACCTCTGCATGCCTCGACGAACATTGACGACAATCACATGAAACACCGCTCTCTCGATCTCGCCTTCGGCGGCGAGTGGGCGGCTTACGACACTGAACGCAGGGGAACATCGTATGAAACCCTTATGCGGGATACTTGCATGTCTGTCGGAAACGGCTCTCTTGAGGGTGCCGAAACCTTCACATCCCCCTGGATGGACACCAACGCCGCCGCCTCTTACTTGACGCTCCGCCCCGCGACGATGAGGGTGTGGCGGAGCCAGGGGAAGGGCCCCAACTACAAACTCGTCGGCGGGCGCCTCGTGCGCTACCACCGAGACGACCTCGACGCCTTCGCGCGTGGGGAGGTCCAGCGATGAGGACCTCGGAGAAACCGCCCGCGGGGTCGCTGAACGACTGGCCCATCGACGACTGGAACGCCTGCGTCTACCTCATGAATAGGTCGGCGGAAATCCTGTCGCGCCACCCGCCGTTCAAAGACGAAGGCGATGCGAGGTTCGCGGTTCGCCAGAGTCTGGAAGACGCCGCCGAAGATGCGGGCCTAGGCAAGTATCACTGGCTGGTCGACAATATCCTCGCCAGCGTGTGGGGCATCTTCTACGTGCGCTCGGGGGACTACTACTCCGACGCCAAGGGGCTCCTGAACTCGAACCGGCCTCTAGATCTTGAGCACCTCGGCCCAGAGGTCTTCGAGTGGGCGCGTCGCATCGAGAGCGGTCGGGCGGAGAGCTGATCGAAACTCCTGCAGGTGAGCGAACAGGCCTCAGGCAGCCAGCGTCTTGCGCTCCGCTGCGCTCCGCTGCGCTTCGCTGGTCACCCGCAAGAGTCGAACTCGACATTCTGAAGAACGTCGGCGCGGTGGTCCAGCAACACCACCGCGCCGAATGACAGTTTGGACAACTGACCGCCCAACCCCTGCGCCTTGGAGCTAGGCGCCCAGAACCTACAGGGTCGAACATGGACTATGATAACGCGCCCGCTCGCGCAGAAAAACCAGCGAAACACGCTTGGCTCGACGCGCGGGAAGCCGCCGAATTCTGCGGCCTGACCGTCGCTACGATGGCCCAGTATCGCAGCCTTCGAAAGAAGGACCTCGAGTATGGCCCCGCGTTCGAGCGCGTCGAGGGCGCCATCTTCTACGCCCAGGCCGAGTGCGAGGCTTGGCTCCAGCGGCGGAGGGCGGGCAAATGATGTCCGTCGATACGTCGCAAATGCGCCCGCTGGCCGACGCCGGCTTTCCCCTGATCCCGCTTCACCCTTGGAACCGAACCAGCCGCGACAAGCAGGGGCGGGACAGAAAAGACGGAAAGCGTCCACGTGACAAAGACTGGGTTCGACGCTCCTATGTCGCGGACCAGGTCATGGCCGAAGCGGCGAAGACGGGGATCAACGTGGGGGTTCGGCTGGGCTCCGAGCACCTGGTCATCGACTACGATCCTCGCAATGATCCCAGCGGGACGGCCTTCGACGAGTTGATCCTCTGGACCGGCGCCGATCCTCGGCTTTGGCCCGCCGTTCGAACCGGCGGCGGCGGTCTCCATATCTACCTGACCAAGCCCGTCGAGGTCCTGTTGATCGACAGCCTGGAAGCCTTTCCGGGCGTCGAGTTCAAGACCAGGGGCAGGCAGGTCGTGGCCCCCGGATCGATCCATCCGGAGCAGGGCAGGCCGTATGAGTGGCTGAGGGTCGAAGGCGTGTGGGAGGCCGATCCCGACGACATCTTCCTGGGCCTGCCCGAGGCGCCGGAGGCCATCCTCGACGTCGCCCGCAGGCCCGAGCGGTCCGTCGGCGCCCCCGTCGATCCTGGCCACCATACGGCCGAAGAGCTGGCGGAGATGCTCGGCGCGTTGGAGCCTGGGAACTTCCAGGACCATGCGGCCTGGTTCACCCTCATGCAGGCCTGCCATCATGCCACCGCCGGCGAAGGCAGGACGGAGTTCGTGGAGTGGTCCACCGGCGACCCCAGGTATGCGGAAGACGCCTGGATCATCGGCCGCAGGTGGGACAGCCTGGACGCCTCCAGGGCGGACGGCGTGACCTATCGCACGCTGCACAAGGCGCTGCGCGACGCCGGCCGCGAGGACGCTATCCCCGGCATGACGGGGGACGCCGCGGACGACTTCGACGACGACCTCGAGGTCGACCTAGGCGCCGAGGCGCCGAAATCGCCCAAGGACCACATGGCCGAATGGGTCTTCGTGGCGGACGCTATGCGCTTCGTCCGTCGCGAGGATCTCAAACAGTTCAAGCCGGACCAGTGGAACTCGCTCTACGCCAGCCTGGACCCAGAGCACAACCTGGTGTCGCGGGTGTATAAGGGGAAGACGCCGGTCAGGCGTTTCGAGGCTATGGCCTACGTTCCCGCAGCCAAGGAGGTTCTGGGGAAATCTACCTACAACCTGTGGCGACCGTCTGGCGTGGCGTCCAGGGAGGGCGACGTCTCCGTCATGGAGGGGCACCTGGAATACCTCTTTCCCGATCCGGTCGAACGGGGCCACGTGCTGGACTTCATGCACTTCGTCTGCTGCCGTCCGGAGTTGAAGGTGATGTTCGCCCCGCTCATCCAGGGGCAGCAGGGCACGGGCAAGACGGCGCTCGGCGTCTTGCTGAAACGGATCATCGGCGCGGCCAACGTAGCCGAACCCAGCCCTGACGAGCTCCGTGAGAGGTGGACCAAGTGGCAGGAGGGCGCGTCCCTAGCCATCGTCGAGGAGCTGATGACGAACGGCCGCCTTGAACTGGCAAACAAGCTGAAGCCCGTCATCACCAACGAAACCCTGCGCATCGAAGACAAGGGGGCGCCGCTCTACTCGATCCCCAACCACCTGAACATGATGTGCTTCACCAACCACAAGAACGCCATGCGGCTTGAGGAAGGGGACAGGCGATGGCTGGTGATCTTCTCGCCCGCCGAACCTCGCGAGGCCTCCTACTACGAGAGGCTGTGGTCCTTCATCGAGAGCAAGGACGGCCCCGCCGCCTGGAAGCATCGGCTCGAAAGGCACGCGCCCAAACTGAACCCGAAGGGCCGCGCGCCGATGACGACCGCCAAGGCGGAGATGCGGGAAGCCTCGATGAACGAGGTGGAAAGCACAGTCGCAGAGTGGATGGCCTCGAGGACCGGCCCATTGCGGCACGACCTGTTCCGCTTCGAGGATGCATGGGCGGCGCTTCCCGCTTCGACCCGTCCGCACAAGTCCGCCCTGAAGCTCGCGCTCCAGGCCGCCGGATGCGAACGCCATACCAGGCAAACCAATCCCAGCCTGCCCGCGGTTATGCTCTGGTCCGTCCAGGATCACGACAAATGGAAGGAGGCGGGGGCGGCCGACAGAACGCGCGCCTGGATGGACATGCAGGGCATCGCAACCAAGGAAGAATTCGACCTCCTCAATTGAGGCGGAAGGGCCAAGACACCTAGGGCAGACGTGTCTTGCTACATGTCTTGCCATGGGGTCTTGGCATTTTTCTATTCATTTCATGACCTTATGTTGAATAATGCACCAAGACACCTAGAAGTAGTAGTTATATATAAATTGATCGTAAGCGCGTTGCCCCCTCAGGCATTTCGGTGCACAGCGTGGTTTCGGTGCACGGCGTCCGTATATGACTTAGAGCTAGATGTCTTAGGCGCCTAGGTGTCTTATTCTGACTAAAGCAATGAAATAAAAAGATAAAAGGCAAGTCGCCTAGCTTTTCCCCTTGGTGCATTAGAGACGCTTTGGCGTATTGCCCCTCGCTGAATTTCCCGCCAGTGCGCGCCTAGTCTTCACCCCTGCCTCGCGTCCCATCGACCTTTTTTTTCGGCGAGGCGTTACAGGGGGCGCAGGGGTTGCAGGGGCTACAGGGGCTTAATTGCTGGCTTACTAGGCGCCCGCATGACGGCAATCTGCTTCGCGCACGCGCATGGTCGCCGCGTCCGCCCTCTCAGTCCCCGCCGAACCTGGAGGCCCAGGGATCAAGGATCAGAGGGCGTCGCGCCCAGAAGTCCTTCATGGGCAATGGGTTATGCGCCGCCAGGCCTCGCGAGCACAGAGTTGGACACCGAGCGGAGGGTCGAGAAGGATGGGCGATAGTCACAACAGGGCGGCGGATCGGATCATCCCGCTTCCGGGCGACAGTCCCGCCATCCTGGCCGTCCCTGAGCGCGCCGACGAATTTCTGGCGCTGGTCCTAGATACTGGAGGGAACCTTTCGGACGCGTGCCGCAGGGCGGGCATGAGCAGAGTGGCCCTGTATCGGCACAGGGAGCGGGACCCCGAGTTCGGCCGGCGCCTCCAGCAGGCGCTCGCCTTCGCCTCGCAGGATCGGGCGACCCGGCTTGGCTTCAAGGTGGACCAGCATATCGAGATGCATCTCGACGGCGGGTGGGAATACAAGCGCGATGGCGACGGCAACTATGTCCTCGACGACGGCTTCGAGAGGATCAAGGTCAGCACCATCCCCCTGCGGGACCTGAACGGGACCCGGCGGGAAATGCGATCCGCTCTCGAGCCCCCTTCTTCGCCGGTCACCAACGTCGTCTCCATCAATTCGACGCCCCACGTGACGGAGCGGACCCATAAGGTCGTTCTCGTCGACCCTGATGGGAACCGCATCGATGCAGGCGGGGCGGAAGACGCCGAATGCGAGGAGCTGGACCATGGCTGACGTCTATGTCCAGTTCGTCGGCGCCGACGGGTGTTACAGGATGGCAGGGGTTCGCGTCAGATGCGCCCCGGGGAACGGCGTCGGATCGCTCAGGGATGAGGCCGAACGGGGAGTGGTCACACCCTTGGCGGAGGAGGGTGACAGGGAGATCGTGGCGGGGCTTGCCGGCCGAGATCTTCGCCCCTTCGTCGAGAAGCTCCCCGTGGCGAAGGCCATTCCGCGTTCCTGAGCGCGTCGTCCCGAAAGGCGTCGCCCGGGGCGATAGGGTGGCCCCTGGGGCCCGAGGCGCTCGAAGTCTGAGGAAGGCGCTACTCGGGCGCTCGAGCGTTCTTGGACGATCCTGGGCGCTTCATTCGACGGTCTACGCGGGCCGCCGCGACGCAATATGAGGCAGGCATGACACCGTCGCTAGAGGATAAACGCCGGCTTGAAGAGGTGCTGGCGACCAGCGCCACGAAACGCGAGGCCGCGGAACGGTTGGGCGTGACTCCCTCCTACGCTCGGGACAGGGCCGAGAAGGCGGGTTTGCTGGAGACCTGGCGGGGTCTTCCCTCAGGGCTCGCCTTCGCGGGCCCCTCTTGCGGCGGCCTGCCGACTGCCACCAAACGGCAGGCGGAAGCGGACGCCCTTATCGCCGAAGCTCTTCAGGACGCTCCGCTGGACCCTCTAGCCAGCCAGGCCTCAAGCATCGTGGGGCTGCTTCTGGCCGCCTACGCGATTACCGGCAGCATAGCCTTTCCTCGGGGCTGGGTGAGAGGAGTCATGCTGGCGTTCGAGCGCGAGGGCCTGAGGGTCCCCAGCGCCCACAGCGTGCGATGGTATAGGTCCAAGTTGAACGCCGACCCGCTCTTCTTCGCCAGCATCCCCAATGTCGACCTGCAACTCCTGGAAGACCTCGTTTCGAGGTAAGAAACAGGCGGGGCGGCGCGACCCGAGAACTTTGGATCAAGAGCTCAAGGCCTCCGTGGCCCAACGAAACAAGGCCCTTTGACCTTCCCCCATCGACTGAGCACCGAACCAGGCACCGTTTTTTGGCGCCGAGGCGGCAAGCGCTGGCTTACGAGCCGATTTCGGCGACGACATGCTCGTCAGGTATCGCCCGCATGCATGCGGGCGCGATGTGAAGAACGAGCAGCCGAGAGCAGACATGCCCGAGACCGAACAATCGCTGGCCGCCCGCGCCAAAGTCCTTGACGACGAGGTCGCCCGGCTGGATGGCGAGATCGCCGAGCGCGTGGCCGACGGCGAGGGCCAGAGCGAGCAGGTCGCCGAGATGCGGGCGAAACGCCGGCGCCTCCTCGGCGAGCATTCGGACCTGGGCGAAGCGCTGGCCGTCCTTCGGCGCCGGCGAGCGGACGAGGCCGAGAAGGCGCAGGAGCAGAACCGCCAGGAGGCGCTCGTCAGGATGCACGCGCAGGTGGACGAGTTCCTCGACGCATCCTCGGCGATCGACGAGGCCCTCGAAGCCTTGGAGGATGCCCACAACAGGCTGCACCTCGCGTCGCTGGACCTCTCGCGCTCCGCGCGGATGGCGGGCGAGAGCGACGGCGGTCGGCTCTCGAACGCCATCGGCCCCGCGATGCGCTGGGCCGCTTGGCATAGCGCGCCCGGCGCCAGCAAGGACATGCAGGTTCCGCGGGCCACCGGCGCCCGTCAGCGCCCCCTTCGCAAGAGCCTTGAGAATGTGATCCCCACGGTCGCGAAACGATGAAAGGGCAAGCCGTCATGCAGGACAAGTGGACCCACGGGCAGGCGACCAAGGAGCGGCGGATCATCGACGCGCTGGTCGAGCAGGCCGAAGAGCACGAGCGGAAGGGCTCCGAGCTTCGACGGGACATCGAGGGGCGCGCGGCGCGCCTGGAGCAGCTCAAGCCGGAAGGATGGGTGCGATGAGCGCGGCGGAACACCTGGCGATCCTGGAGGCCTTGGAGGACTCCGTCGCGAAGTCCACCAATCGCCTCCGCGACCTGCGCAAGCGCGCGGACGACCTGTATCAGGAGCGGGTCCAGGAACTGATGCAGGAGCACGGCTGCGACATGCACAAGGCGAACTACCTCGCGGCCACCGATCCGACCGCGAGCCGCGCCTATCAGATGTCGCTCGAGATCGCCGAGGACGAGATCGCGGAGACGCGGGCCGGCCTGGCCGCGGCCGCCCCTCTGCGCTGATCGCTCCCAGCAGCGTATTCGGGATAGGAGAGGGACCCCTCTTCCTGCTCGTTAGTCTGGTCCCGCTCCTACGCGCCCGCGATCAAACTTGAAGGATCGCGGGCGCCATTCTCATTTTAGCGCCGAGGCCGCTTTGCGCCTGGCCTCGACCTGAGAGATCACAGACAGCCCCCTGCGCTTCATGTTGGACCGATACCAGGCCACCGAAGCTAGGGACGTCTTGGCGTCTGGAAGGCGCCGCCTCACCTCCGTCAGGACCGCTTCGTTGGTGAGACCCTGGGCCAGCAGGCTCTCAGCCAACTCGCCAACGTTGCGGACCTCTCCCACGGCGCCATCGCCTAACACCGAGGCTCTGAGGCGATCCCGAATGACATCCGCCAGCGAACGACCGGCTTCCTCCGCTTCGAGCGCGAGGGCCTCGTAGAGATCGTCATCCAACGAAACGCTGAGCCTGTGCGATCGCCCCATAGTGGCCTCCAACATTTTTTGTGAGAACTGCACCACATGAGGATTGCCGTCCAGTCCAGTTATCTGAGAAAACCGCACCGCTCGCACCACTCGGTGCGGCTACAGGTGATTCTGAGGAAGGATGAGCAAGATGGAAAACTCGATCCCGAGCGCCCCCGCACCCACGGGCGACGCGCTTCAGGCCTTTGCGACGCTGGTGCGAGGGTTGGAGAACGCGTGCGATCAGGCGCGCCGTTCACTTGAAGATGGTTGCTGCGGGAGCCCGCAAAGGGGGCTCGCGAAGCCCGCAGAGCACGACACGATCCATTCATCGGCTCCGATCCCCGGGGCCTTTGACGGGACTTCGATCATGGCCAAGACCACCTATCTCGCCGTCGCCCCCGACGGCTCCCAACACACGCGCACGACCGACAGGGATTACACTCACGCCGTCCTGGTCGAGGGCCCGGATGGCTGGGGCGTCCTCGGCTTCTGCGGCCGGCTGGACCTCGCGCAGAAGAAGCAGGCCGAGCGCTCGGGGGCGATCATCGTCGAGGCGGTCCCCGCGAACTCCCGGGCGCTCGGCGCTTCGGCGCCTGACGCTGACGAGTCCGAGGTCGCCGAAAAGACCGAGCCTGCCAACGAACCGGCCGAGGGCGCTTCCGAAGCCGAGCCGACCGAACCGAAGCGGACCATCGGCCGGTTGGTTGAGGCGCTCCTGATGGACGAGACGCTGGATTATGCCGCCATCGTGGAGAGGGTGGTCGCTGAGTTCCCCGACGCCAAGACGACCGCCCGCTCGGTCGCCTCCGTCGCCGCGGTCCAGCGCAAGAAGGGCGTGGACATTCCCAAGCGGCGGAAGGCCAAGTCTCCGAGCTGAGCCCGCCCGCCGGCCCTTGCACCCAACTTATCCGCTGTGTAATTGCCCACAACGGATAAGTTGGGTAAGGTGGCGTATGGCGACGATTGGAATCACCCTGAACGAGAGAGATGCGCGCGAGGCCAGGGCGCGGGTCGCCCGGCTGTCGGAGGCGCTCCAATCGGAGCATGCGCTGGCTCCGGTCGTGGCCGGCCTGCCGCCCGAGGTCGTCTCTCAGGTCGCCGGGATGATGAAGGCGGAACGCGAGCGCCTGGTCGAGATGATCACGGCCTACGAGGAGGCCAAGGAGACCCAGCGGCCGACTGCCTTGAAGGCGCTGGTGAACCATGACTTGGGCCTGATGCTGATCGTCGCGAGGATCGCCAACGGGTTCTCTCAGAAGGAACTCGCGTGGCGCCTCGGCGTGAAGGAGCAGCAGGTCCAGCGGTGGGAAGCGGATCGCTATGGGGCGATCAGCCTGAAGAATTACCACCGCGTCGCCGCCCTCCTCGGTGTTCGCCCCTGGGCCGATCTTCCGGACAAACGAGAATTCCGCGGCCTAGACAAGGTGATCGACGGCGTCTCCAAAGCCGAGATCAAGAAGATCCTCAAGCATGGTCGCGACGCCGGCTGGTTCGGCGAAGACTTCAGCGAAGCTGAGCTCCGGAGGTATGTGGCGGAGAACCGGATCGACTACGGGAGCCCCGGCCTTCTCCGCACAGGGCTGAACGTCGTCGACCATACGGAAGACATCCTGCTCCACGCCTGGCGCGCCCGCGTCTCTGTGCGGGCTCGGGAACAGTTCTCGAGCATCGCCGAGTCGCATGATCCCTTCGAGCTGACTTGGCTGCCCGACCTCGTGCGCTTGAGCAGGGAGGCGAAGGGGCCTTTGAACGCGTCTGCGATGCTGGCGGAGAAGGGCGTCGTGCTCGTCGTCGAGCCTCAAATCCCTGGCCTGAGGATCGACGGCGCCGCCTTCATCGTCGAGGGCCGACCGGTGATCGGGTTGACCTTGAGAACCGATACGGTGGACAATTTCTGGTTCACGCTTCTCCATGAGATGGCGCACGTCACGCTGCATTTCTCGACGGGATTGGCCACCGGGTTTTTCGATCAAACGGATAGGGAAGTTTCCGTCGACGAGCAGGAAGAAGAAGCGAACCGCTTCGCCTCCAATCTGCTCATTCCTGAAGAACGCTGGCGCCGTTCGGCCGCCCGCATCGCCAAGTCGGCCAAAATCATAGAACGCTTCGCCGACGAACTAGGAATCCATCCGGCAATCGTTTTCGGGCGGATAAGAAAGGAGCGGGGCGATTGGACCCTGTTCTCCGACAAAATTGGGAGGAACACCGTGAAGAAACTGTTCGTGGGCGAAGTCCAGAAAGGAAAACGCGATGCTCCCCTACTACCCGACCCTGAGAGCTAAACCCGGCGAATTCACCGCCTGCGGTCACACCGCGGCCCGCTATCGAGTCCACATCAAGCCCCGGTTCGTCATCCCTCCGGCGACCGAGGCCGATCCGGAGAAGGGGCGGCCCCCGACCCTGGACGAGATCGCCCATATGATGGGCGAGCGGCTCGGCAAGAACTGGCCTCGTCACGATGCGTTCCTGGACCCGCAGTTCGTGGCCGAGACGCTCGGGGACGATGGGACCGAAAGGCTCTTCCGGGTGGCGACCGCCGTGAATCCCCTGCTGGTTCCGGTGCTCCGCCTTCCCGAGCTCCACAACCCCGTCAAGCGGCGGCTGCTGCGTCCCGGCGAGGTCAGGGCCGCCATCTATCTCGGCTTCGAAGACGCCGCCGATCCCGACGAAGTGCTCGAAGGCGTCCGCTCGCTCGGCCTCCAGCCTCAGGAGTGCGTCCTGTTCGTGGACTTCACCGAGACGGCGCTGGGCGAGGACGCGGCCCCGAGCATCGCGGAGATTTTCGACCGTCTCGACGAAGTGGGCCCCTGGAGCAAGATCGTCTATCAGGCCTCGGCCTATCCCGCGAAGCTCCCGGTCGGTCCCAACGAAAAG
The DNA here is from genome assembly GCF_029223255.1 of Albimonas marina. Lineage (GTDB taxonomy): Bacteria > Pseudomonadota > Alphaproteobacteria > Rhodobacterales > Rhodobacteraceae > Albimonas. Next base: position 759,605 of record NZ_JARHUC010000001.1, on the reverse strand, counting down.
ACGCTGATCGCCAGGCTGGAGTGGACCACCTTCCTGGCCGTGCTCCGTGAAACTGGGATCCAGCCGAATCGGCTCGCCTACGGCGACTTCGGCGCTGATAGCGGGCGCATGGTCTTCAAGACCGGCAAGGGCGGACGGCCGCGACCCCACCTGCGTTACACGGGCAGGACCCACACCCTGGTCGTTAGGGGAAGCGACGCGGGGAAATTCACCCCCACCATGCGCAAGGTGTGCCGGCAGATCATCGATAGCGAGGAGTTCGGAGGTCGGGGTTTCTCCTACGCCGACGACCGGATTTGGCGGAACGCCAAGGACCTCACCGACACCTGCGGCGACGCCACGGGGTGGCGCGAGCTCAATACCGCGCACCATCTGGCCAGGGTCATCAGGGACCTGGGCGAACTGTCCGGCATCTCTTTCGAGGACGACGAGGTGGCCGAATTCGCCGAACAGGGCACGCTCCTGTAAGCCGAACGGCTCGATTTCGCGCCAGAGCGGTGCTTATTCGGTGCTTGGTTGTCCGCTGGACCTCGGCGGCAGCGCCTAAGGCGCTGTTACGCTTAAGGTTTTTTGGTGGGTGATGTAGGGCTCGAACCTACGACCCGCTGATTAAGAGTCAGCTGCTCTACCAACTGAGCTAATCACCCGTCGGCGGGCGAGATAGCCGGCTGGCGCGGGCGATGCAAGAGGGGCGGGGCGGAAAAAACCGCTCCCTCCCCGCACGTCATGCATAACGGCTTCCCGCCGGGCGCCGGGGGCTCAGGGCCGGGCGCACATTCCGCCGTCGAGCGTGACCACCACGCCGGACGTGTAGCCCGAGCGGTCGGAGGCCAGGAACGCCATCAGGTCGGCCACCTCGCGCGGGTGCGCGGCGCGGCCCTGGGGGAGGGCGTCCATCTGCTCGCGCCAGCGGCTTTCGTCGCCGTAGGCGTCGAGCGCCCGGCGCTTCATCAGCGCGACGATCCGGTCGGTCTGCACCGGGCCGGGGTTGATCCCCACCACCCGCACGCCGTGGTAGAGGCTGCGCCCCCCCAGCGCCCGGGTGAAGGCCATCAGCGCCGCGTTCCCGGTCGAGCCGGTGATGTAGCCCGCGTCGAACCGCTCCCCCGCCGCGCCGATGTCGTTGACGATCACGCCGGCGCCGCGGGCCTGCATCTTCGCGTAGATCAGCCGGGTGAGGTTGATGAAGCCGAAGACCTTCAGCTCCCACGCGTGGCGCCAGGTCTCCTCGTCGATGGCGTCGAGCGATCCGCCGGGGATGTCGCCGGCGTTGTTGATCAGGATGTCGCAGTCCCCCGCCGACTCGGCCAGCGCGGCGAGCTGCTCGCGGTCGCGCAGGTCCGTGGGGTGGGCGGTCGCCTCGATCCCGTGCTTGGCGCGAAGCGAAGCGCAGAGCGACTCGAGCGCCTCGGCGTTGCGCGCGGCGAGGGCGAGATGCGCGCCCTCCTCGGCGAAGACCTCGGCGGCGGCGGCGCCGATGCCCTTCGACGCGCCGGTGATCAGCACGCGCTTGCCGCGCAGGTTCAGGTCCATGGACGTCCTCCCGATGGTGCGCCGCGCTGCGGCGGCCTCGGCGCATGGTGGCGCGGGGCGCGCGGCGGCGCCAGAGTCGGCGCGGAGCGGCCGCGGCCGGGGACCAAGAAATTTTCGCGCCCCTGTCCGTCCGCCCCTCCGCCGGACGTCATGGACGCATCGACGCCATCCAAGGGAGCGACCCCGATGCAGTATCTTCTGATGATCCATTCCGACGAGATCGCCTACGCCGCCCAGCCGCCCGCGGCGCTGGCAGCCTCCCGCGCGGCCTACATGGCCTATACCGAGGCCCTGCGCGGCGCCGGCGCGCTGGTCGCGGGCGAGCGCCTGCAGCCCACCGCCACGGCCGCCACGGTGCGGGTGGGGGAGGCGGGGACGCAGGTCCTCGACGGGCCCTACGCCGAGATGAAGGAGCAGTTCGGCGGCTACTACCTGATCGAGGCGCCCGACCTCGACGCCGCCATCGCCTGGGCCGCGAAGTGCCCGGGCGCGAGCCACGGCGCGATCGAGGTGCGCCCGCTGTTCCCCATGGCCGCCTGAGCGCGCGCGGACGGAGAATCCCCCATGCAGTACATGCTGATGATCTACCACGAGGAGGGCGGCTGGGACCGCCTGACCCCCGCCCAGCAGGCCGAGGGCATGGCCGCCTACCGCGCCTACGCCGAGGCGCTGACCGCCGCCGGCGCCCTGGTCGGGTCGGAGCGGCTGCAGCCGACCGCCACCGCCACCACCGTGCGGGTGGCCGACGGCGAGACCCGGGTGCTCGACGGTCCCTACGCCGAGACCAAGGAGCAGTTCGGCGGCTACTACATCGTCGAGGCCGCGGACCTGGACGCGGCGCTGGACTGGGCCGCCCGCTGCCCCGGCGCGCGCCACGGCGTGGTCGAGGTGCGCCCGCTGTGGACGATGGGCTGAGGCCCCGATGAGCGACCGCCCCGCGCCCGGGCCGACCGACGCCGCCGCCGCCGCGGCGGCCGAGGCCGCGGCGCGGGGCGGATACGGCAAGCTGGTGGCCTTCCTCGCCGCCCGCTCCGGCGACCTGGCGGGGGCGGAGGACGCGCTGGCCGACGCCTTCGCCTCGGCGCTCGCCGCCTGGCCCCGGACCGGCGTGCCGGAGAACCCCGAGGCCTGGCTGCTGACCGCCGCCCGTCGCCGCCTGATCGACGCGGCCCGCGCCCGGGCCCGGAGGTCCGAGGCAGCAACCCGCCTGCGCCCCCTGCTCGAGGGGCTGGAGGCCGCGGGCGACGGCGAGGCCCTGCCCGACCGGCGGCTCGCGCTGATGCTCGCCTGCGCGCATCCCGCGCTCGACCCCGCGCTGCACGCGCCCTTGATGCTTCAGACGGTGCTGGGGCTGGACGCGGCGATGATCGGGGGCGTGTTCCTCGTCTCCCCCGCGGCGATGTCCAAGCGGCTGTCGCGGGCCAAGGCCAAGATCCGCGACGCGGGCGTGCCCTTCGCCGAGCCGGGGGCCGAGGAGCTGCCTGCGCGCCTCGCGCCCGTGCTCGACGCCGTCTACGCGGCCTATGCCCAGGGCTGGAGCGATCCCCAGGGCGCCGATCCCGCGCGGCGGGAGCTGGCGGGGGAGGCGCTGTTCCTCGCCCGCCTTGTCGCGGGCCTCGCCCCCGCCTCGGCCGAGGCGCAGGGGCTGCTGGCGCTGATCCTGCACACGCTGGCCCGGCGGGAGGCGCGGCGCGACCCGCAGGGCCGCTACGCCCCGCTCGACGCCCAGGACCCGGCCCGCTGGAACGGGGCGATGATCGCGGAGGCCGAGGCGGTGCTGCGCCGGGCCGCGGGCCTGGGCGTCCTCGGGCGCTACCAGCTCGAGGCGGCCTTGCAGTCCGCCCATGCCGACCGCCGCCGCTACGGGCGCGACACGCGCGCGGAGACGGTGGCGCTCTACGACGCGCTGCTGGCAATGACCGGCTCCCCGGTGGTCGCCGCGAACCGGGCGATGGCGGTGGCGGAGCTGCGCGGCGCGCAGGAGGGGCTCGCCCTGCTTGAGGCCGCGGCGCAGGACCCGCGCCTCGCGGCCTACCAGCCCGCCTGGGCGGCGCGGGCGGAGCTTCTGGCGCGCCTCGGCCGGCGGGCGGAGGCGGCGGAGGCCTGCCAGCGGGCCGCCGGCCTCGCCGCCGACCCCGCGGTGCGCGCCTACCTGATGGAGAAGCTGGCGGCGCTGGAGGCCGGGGGCTGAAACGAAACCGGCGCGACGGAGGGGACCGTCGCGCCGGAGATCAGCCCCGCGGGGGCGAGGGGATCACTCCCACTCGATGGTGCCCGGAGGCTTGGAGGTGACGTCGTAGACCACCCGGTTCACGCCCTTCACCTCGCCGATGATCCGCGTCGCGGTCTCGCCCAGGAACTCGTGCGGGAACGGGTAGTAGTCGGCGGTCATGCCGTCGACCGAGGTCACCGCGCGCAGCGCCAGCACCGATTCGTAGGTGCGCCCGTCGCCCATCACGCCCACGGTCTGGACGGGGAGCAGCACGGCGAAGGCCTGCCAGATCTCGTCGTAGAGCCCGTGCTTGCGGATCTGGTCGAGGTAGATCGCGTCGGCCTTGCGCAGGGTGTCGAGCTTCTCGCGCGTCACCTCGCCCGGGCAGCGGATCGCGAGACCCGGGCCCGGGAACGGGTGACGGCCGATGAAGCTCTCGGGCAGGCCCAGCTCGCGGCCCAGCGCCCGGACCTCGTCCTTGAAGAGCTCGCGCAGCGGCTCGACCAGCTGCATCTTCATACGCTCGGGCAGGCCGCCGACGTTGTGGTGGCTCTTGATCGTGACCGAGGGGCCGCCGGAGAAGCTCACCGACTCGATCACGTCCGGGTAGAGGGTGCCCTGGGCGAGGAAGTCCGCGCCCCCGGCCTCGGCCGCGTGCTTGTCGAAGACGTCGATGAACAGGCGCCCGATGATCTTGCGCTTCCGCTCGGGGTCGGTGACGCCCGCGAGCTCGCCCAGGAACAGCTCGCTCTCGTCCGCGTGGACCAGGGGGATGTTGTAGTGGTCGCGGAACAGGGTCACGACTTCCTGCGCCTCGTTCAGGCGCATCATCCCGGTGTCGACGAAGACGCAGGTCAGCTGGTCGCCGATGGCCTCGTGGATCAGGACCGCGGCGACGGAGGAGTCCACGCCGCCCGACAGGCCGCAGATCACGTGCTTGTCGCCCACCTGGGCGCGGATCTTGGCGATCGCCTCGTCGCGGTAGGCGGCCATGGTCCAGTCGCCGGTCAGCCCGCAGACGTTGTGGGTGAAGTTGCGCAGGATCAGCTTGCCGTTCGGGGTGTGGTGCACCTCGGGGTGGAACTGGACCGCGTAGAAGCGGCGCGCATCGTCGGCGATGGCCGCGAAGGGGGCGCCGGGCGAGGTGGCGATGATCGAGAAGCCCTCGGGGATCTCGGCCACCGAGTCGCCGTGGGACATCCACACCTGCTCGGACGCGCCGACCTCGGCCAGCCCGTCGAACAGCGGGTGCTTGGCGCCGACGTTCAGGTAGGCGCGGCCGAACTCCCGCACGTCGTGCGGGGCGACCTTGCCGCCCAGCTGCTCGACCATGGTCTGCTGGCCGTAGCAGATGCCCAGGACGGGGACGCCCAGGGACCAGAGGGCCTCGGGGGCCCTCGGGGAGCCCGCGTCGAGAACGGAGGCGGGGCCCCCGGAAAGGATCACGCCCTTGGGCGCCAGCGCGGCGAGCTTGTCGCCGTCGAGCTGGTTGAAGGGGTGGATCTCGCAGTAGACCCCGCTCTCCCGCAGGCGGCGCGCGATGAGCTGCGTCACCTGGGAGCCGAAGTCCACGATCAGGATGAGGTCGTGCCGCGTGGTCGTCATGGCGCCCGATACGCGCGTGCGCGGATTGTGGCAAGGGCGCGCGAGGGCGCAGGGGCGGCGGGCGCGGGAGGCGCATGTCGCAGATGCGCGGATGCGCTTCGCATTCGTGACGCGATCGAAAGGACGCGGCCGCTAGGTTCCGCCCGAGACGATGCGCCCGGTCCGGGCGCCCCAGCCTATCGCGGAGGTCCTGCCATGGCGGACGGCGACGACGTGTTCTCCAACGGCTCCGAGCCCGTCGCGGCCTCCTCCGACGGCGCCGCGCGCGCCGGGCGCCGCGCCCGCGGCGGCGGCGGCGCCGCCCGCCGGGCCGAGCGCACCGCCCGCCGGGTGATCACGGCGCCGCGCATCTCCCGCGGGATTCCCGACTTCGAGGTGCTGAACGCCGAGGCCATCGAGATCATCGAGCGCAACGCCGAGACCGTGCTCGAGGAGATCGGCGTCGGCTTCGTCGACAACCCCGCGGCGCTGGCCCGCTGGCGCGAGGCCGGGGCCGACGTGCAGGGCGACCGGGTGCGCATCCCCCGCGGGCTTGCGCGCAAGCTCTGCGCCACCGCCCCCGCCACCTTCGAGCAGATCGCCCGCAACCCCGAGCGGGGCGTGATGATCGGCGGGCGCGACCTGGTGCTGGCCCCTGTCTACGGCCCCCCCTTCGTGCGCGACAGCGAGGGCGGGCGGCGCTACGCGACCATCGAGGACTTCCGCAACTTCGTGAAGCTGACCTACAGCTCGAAGTGGCTCCAGCACTCCGGCGGTACCGTGTGCGAGCCGACGGACGTCGCCGTCAACAAGCGCCATCTCGACATGCTGCTGGCGCACATGACGCTGTCGGACAAGCCCTTCATGGGCTCGGTGACGGAACCCTCCCGCGCCCGCGATTCGGTGGCGATGTGCGAGCTTCTGTTCGCGGCCGACGGCGGCCTGAACGACCGCACGGCGATGACCTCGCTGATCAACATCAACTCGCCCCTGAACTTCGACGCGACCATGATGGGCGCGCTGGAGGTCTACGCGGCCGCCAACCAGGCCTGCATCGTCTCGCCCTTCATCGTGGGCGGCGCGATGGCGCCGGTCTCGGTCGCGGGCACGCTGACCCAGGTGCTGGCCGAGGTGATGGCGGGCATCGCCTACGCCCAGCTGGTGCGCCCCGGCTCCCCGCAGCTCTTCGGGGCCTTCGTGACCTCGATCGACATGAACTCCGGCGCGCCGACCTTCGGCACGCCCGAGGCCTCGATGATCCTGTGGGGCGCGGGGCAGCTGGCGCGGCGGCTCGGCGTTCCGTTCCGCTCGGGCGGGGGGCTCTGCGGCTCGAAGCTGCCCGACGCGCAGGCGGCCTACGAGACGGCGAACACGCTCAACGCCGCCCTGCTGGGGGGCGTGAACTTCATGCTCCACGCCGCCGGCTGGCTGGAGGGGGGGCTGGTGAGCTCCTACGAGAAGTTCGTGATGGACGACGACCAGCTGGGCGCGCTGCACCAGGTGGCGAAGGGCATCGACATCTCCGAGGAGGCGCAGGCCATGGACGCGATCCGCGAGGTCGGTCCCGGCGGGCACTACCTCGGCTGCCAGCACACCCAGCGCAACTTCAAGACCGCGTTCTGGCGCTCGGACCTGCTGGACTACAAGCCCTACGAGACCTGGTCCGAGGAAGGCGCCCGCGACACCCAGCGCCTGGCCGAGGCGCGGGTGAAGAAGCTGCTGGGCGAGTACGAGGCCCCCGCGATGGACGAGGGCGTGCGCGAGTCGCTCGAGGACTACGTGACCCGCCGCAAGGCCTCGGAGCCCGACAGCTTCACCTGATCCGGCCCGAACCTGACGCCCGGCGCAGCCTCGCGCCGGGTCGCGCGGCTCAGGCCGGCGCCGCCCGCTCGGCCAGCAGGGCCGACAGCAGCAGCACGTGGCGGCGCACCGAGTACTCGGGCGCATGGGCGCGTCGGCGCGCCTCGCAGGCCTGCTCCAGCTCCTCCAGCTTCGCGATCACCGCCTTCGGGCCGCGGCCGGCGTCGAACCCGGGCGCGGCGGCGCGCAGGTGCGTCTCCCGACGATAAAGCCGGGCGCCGGCGCGGGCCGCGCGCCACAGCAGGCGGGGCCGGCGGGGCGCCTCGGCGCCCTGCGCCGCGGGCGTGGCGAGGACGGGCTCGAAACCGGCGGGGTCGGGAAGAACGGCGTGCTTCATTTTCGCCTCCGTGGGTGAACGTCGAGGCCGATCTTCACCCCGTCCGGAGGGGCGTTGCGCGAAAGCGCGCCCCTGCGCGCGGACCATCCACACCCCGCCTGCGGGACAAACCCTTGCCGGCAAAGGCGGAAGCGGATCCGTCCACAGCCGCTTAACGCCTTGTTCAAGAATCAACCATAGCGTGAATTAACGTAAAATCGTTCACCTGACGGAATCACCCCATGCCCGCCGCAGATCCGTTGCACAGGTGCCGCGACCTCGCCGCGACCCGGTTGCCCGCCCGGGGCGCGGCCCTGCGGGCCGAGGACGCGGCCGTCTACCTCGCCCATGTCGCCTGCGGGGAGCCGCTGCGCCGCATCGCGGCGGCCTCGGGGCGTCACCCCTCCACGATCCTTCGCGCCGTCCGGCGCGTCGAGCAGCGGCGCGACGATCCCCTGTTCGACGATCTCCTGTCCGAGATCGAATCCGTCGCCCGCGCCCCCGGCGTCCCCGCGCCGCTTGCCAAGGAGACCGCGTTGCCACAGATCCACCATCCCCCCGCCGACGGGCTCGCCGCCGCCGCCGCGCCCGCGCTGGCCCGGGGCCGGAGCGGCCGAGACGCCCCCGAGCCCGCCTCCCGCATCGACGAGGAGGCCGTCGACAAGGAGGCCCGCCGCATCCTGCGCCGCCTGTGCGAGCCGCGCGCCTTCCTGGCGCTGGCCCGCGGGGCGCAGGTCGCCTGCGTATTCCGCAAGTCCGAGGACGCGCTGGTCACGCTCGCCCGCACGCCGCTGGAGATGGCCCGCGCCTTCGCCGCGCGCGACTGGATCGGCTGCGTGCACAGCGGCTCCTCGATGGCGCGCTACGAGATCACCTCGGCCGGCCGCTCCTGGCTGCGGCGCACCCTGGGCGAGGACGGCGACCAGCGCCGCCGCCGGGCCGAGCAGCCCTCCCCCCCGCCGGGCCTGGCCGAGGCGCCCTCGGTCTTCGCCCGCCAGCACCAGCTCCCCGGCAGCCGCCGGGTGGTCGAGGACGGGACCGCGCGCGACCTGGTGGTGAACCTCGGCGAGACGCCGCTGGGCTGGCTGGCCCGGCGCCGGGGCCCGGACGGCAAGGCCTTCCTCACCCCTTCCGAGATCGCCGCGGGCGAGCGCCTGCGCGAGGATTTCGAACGCGCCCAGATGGGCCCGCGCATCACCCAGGACTGGCGGCGCTTCCTCACCCCGGGCGAGCCCGGCCGCGGCGGCGGAAGCGAGCCCTCGGAGGGGCCCGCGACCGCCCGGCGCAAGGTGGCCGAGGCGCTGGCCGCGCTCGGCCCCGGGCTCAACGACGCCGTGCTGCGCGCCTGCTGCTTCCTCGAGGGGCTGGAGGCGACGGAGCGGCGGATGGGCTGGGCCGCGCGCTCGGGCAAGGTGGTGCTCAAGATCGCGCTGTCGCGCCTGGCCGAGCACTACGGATTCGCCCCCGCCGCCGCCGAGGCGCAGGCGGGCGGGACCGGCCGGAGCCGTCGCGGCGCCGCCTGAGGCGCGCCGCCGCCCCCGATCCGGCGGACGCCGCGCCCGCGGCGTCCGCCTTTTTGCGTGCACGCCCCGCCGCTTGGCCCGCAACCGAGGGGCGAGACGCTGCGCCGCACCGTCGCGATACGCGATCCGGGCGCGCCGATGTTGCATTGCACAATCGGCTGCCGTAGGATCACCCCGCAATGCAGCAAAGCAAAGGGACCGAGGTTTCGCGATGATGGCGGACTACAAGCTCGGCGTTTCGATCCTGAAGCGCGAGGACGAGAGCCTGAAGGACTACCTTCTCAGCTTCTCGCCCTTCGCGCCCTTCTTCGGCGTGCCCTATCGCTTCACGGCGGCGACCGGCTTCGACCCCTTCGCCTTCGTGCCCAAGCCCGCGACGGCGGAGCCGACCCCGGCGCCGGCCCCCAAGGCCCGCAAGCCCAAGGCGGCCCAGCCGGTCGAGGACGCGGTCGAGGCCGCGACGGCCCCCGCGAAGGCGGCGGCCGAGGTCGCGGCCACGGCGGCCGAGACCACGGCCGAGATCGTCGCCACGGCGGTGGATACCGCCGCCGAGACGGCGACGGAGATGACCGAGGCGGCCGCCGACGGCGCGCCCGCCCTGCTCTACGCGACCGCGCCGGCCGCGGCCGACGACCTCAAGCAGATCAAGGGGATCGGCCCGAAGCTCGAGCGCGAGCTGAACGGCATGGGCCTCTACACCTTCGCCCAGATGGCCTCGCTGACCGAGGCGAACCTGGAGTGGGTCGATCAGAACCTGACCGCCTTCCGCGGCCGCTCGGTCCGCGACGACTGGGTGGGCCAGGCCAGCGCCCTGCTGGGCAGCTGAACCGAACGCCAGCGAACGCTGGGGGTGCCTTGAGATCGAAACGGGCCGCGGGGATGGGACCCCGCGGCCCGTTTCCGTTCCGCCTCGGAGGATTGATCGTCCCGCGCCCCGGGCGCCTGGCCCGGAACGCGTGTTCGCGGGCGCCTCAGCCCGCGGCGGCGACGATCCCGGCGAAATCGGCGGCCTTCAGGCTCGCGCCCCCGACCAGCCCGCCGTCGACGTCGGCCAGCCCGAAGATCTCGGCCGCGTTGCCCGGCTTCACCGAGCCGCCGTAGAGCAGGCGCATCCCGTCGGCCTCGGCGCCGAACCGCTCTTTCAGGCGGGCGCGCATGTGGGAGTGCATCTCGGCGATGTCGTCGTTCGACGGGGTGCGGCCGGTGCCGATGGCCCAGACCGGCTCGTAGGCGATCACGGTGTTCGCCGCCGTCGCGCCGTCGGGCAGCGAGCCCGCGAGCTGGCCGCCCACCACCGACAGCGCCTCGCCGGCGTCGCGCTGGGCCTCGGTCTCGCCCACGCAGACGATGGCGACCAGGTCCGCGGCCCAGGCGGCCTCGGTCTTGGCGCGCACGTCCGCGTCGCTCTCGCCATGGTCGGCGCGCCGCTCGGAATGGCCGAGGATCACGTAGGCCGCGCCGGCGTCCTTGAGCATCGCGGCCGAAACGTCGCCGGTGTGCGCGCCGCTCTCCTTCGCGTGGCAGTCCTGGCCGCCCACGGCCACGGCCGAGCCCGCGGCCCGCTGGGCCATCGGGGCCAGCAGCGTGGCGGGCGGGCAGATCAGCACGTCGCAGCCCGGGGTCGGGCACGCGGCGACGAGCGCGTCGATCTCGGCGAGCTGGGCGGCGAGCCCGTTCATCTTCCAGTTCCCGGCGGCGAGCTTGCGGCGGCCCATGACCTCTCCCGTTCGTGATGGATCCCAGTGCTCAGGGACCTAGCGCAGCCGGGGCCCATGAGAAAGGCCGCGCGGCGCCGCGGGCGGCGATGCAGGAGGGGGAAACGGAGACGGGGACGCCCGGACGTCGGGCCCGGGCTCAGCCCCGCTGGGCCGCGCGCGCGATGTCGAGCGAGCGGGAGGCCCACATGCAGGCCTCCTCCGGATCGTCGAGACCGTCCTCGGGGATGCGCCAGTAGCCCATGGTCCGGGCGGCGCCGTCGCGCGTGTAGGTGAAGGGGGTCGAGCCGCCGGCCCGCAGCGCGCTGGCCAGCACGCCCTCGGCCTTGAGATAGATCTCGTCGTCGCGCCCGATCAGCGCGAACATCACCCCGTCGCAGTAGATGCCGGCGCCGCCGAACATCGCCTTGACCGAAATCTCGCCGAGCTGGCCGAACATGTCGCTCGCCCAGTCGGCGAGGTCCGGATTGACGGCCATGTTCAGGCGTTCCCGAATTTCACCGACTCGCCGCAGCCGCAGCTCTCGGTCACGTTGGGGTTGTTGAACACGAAGCCCGATTCGAGCAGCGAGGTCCGGTAGTCGATCTCGGTCCCGAACAGGAACATCTGCGCCATCGGGGCGATCATCACCCGGGCGCCGTCCTGCTCGACCACCTCGTCGTTGGGCTCGGGCGCGGCGGCGAAGTCCATGGTGTATTCCATGCCCGCGCAGCCGCCCTTGCGCACGCCGATGCGCAGGCCCGCCGCGCCGTCGGAGGCCTTGGACATCAGCTTGCGCACATGCGCCGCCGCCGCGGGGGTCAGCGTCACGGGGGATTTGCCGGGAATGCCGAACATGGACGTCTCCTCGAACAACGCTTGGAATCTACCGGTCGCGGGACGTCGCCGCAAGGCGACGCGCCGACGCGCCGGCGGCCGTCATCGAAGCGTCATTGGACGCTCCGCCCGCCCGATGCATGTATGCGCGGCACGCCGCCGATGAAAGGGCCCCCATGCCGAGCGCCGATCCGACGCCGCCGCCCCGCCCGGACGGGACCCGGCCGCCCCCCGCCGCGCCGGAGGCCGGGGCGCGCCCGGAGACGCCCGCCGCCCCCCGCCCGGCCGGCTCCGCCGCCGAGGTCTTCGCGGCGTTCCTGCGCCTGGGCCTGACCAGCTTCGGCGGCCCCGTCGCCCACCTGGGCTATTTCCGCGAGGCGCTGGTGCGCCGCCGCGGCTGGGTGGACGAGGCCGCCTATGCCGAGCTCGTGGCGCTGTGCCAGTTCCTGCCCGGCCCGGCGTCGAGCCAGGTGGGCCTCGCGCTGGGGATGCTGCGCGCGGGCCTGCCGGGGGCGCTGGCGGCCTGGGCGGCCTTCACCCTGCCCTCGGCCCTGGCGCTGGCGGCCTTCGCGGCGGGCGTCGGGGCGCTGGATGCGGCGGGCGCCGGCTGGCTGGCGGGCGTGAAGGCCGCGGCCGTGGCGGTGGTGGCCCAGGCCGCGCTGGGGATGGGGCGCACGCTCGCCCCCGACCGGGCGCGCCAGGCGCTGGCGGCGGCGGCCGCGGCGCTGGCGCTGCTGGCGCCGGGCGTGGCGGGGCAGCTCGGCGCCATCGCGGTGGGGGCGCTCGCCGGTCTCGCGGCGGGCCGGGGCTGGGCCGCCCCCCCGGCGGAACCGGAGGCGGGCGCCCTCCCCGCCCCCCTGTCGCGCGCCGCCGGCGCCGCCTGCCTCGTCCTCGCGGCGCTCCTGCTGGCGCTGCTGCCGCTGGCGGCGGGGCTGGGCCCGCTCGCCGCCCATGCCGACGCCTTCTACCGCGCCGGCGCGCTGGTCTTCGGAGGCGGGCACGTCGTGCTGCCGCTGCTGGAGGCGGAGACGGTCGGGCGCGGCTGGCTGGACGCCGAGACCTTCGTGGCCGGCTACGGCGCGGCGCAGGCCGTGCCGGGGCCGCTCTTCGCCTTCGCCGCCTTCCTGGGCCAGGCCTCGGGCGGCGCGGGCGCCGCGGCGGTCAGCCTGGTCGCGATCTTCCTGCCGGGCGCGGTGCTGGCGATCGGCGTCCTGCCGTTCTGGGCCGGCCTGCGCGCCCGTCCCGGCGCCCGGGCGGCGCTGGCGGGGGTGAACGCGGCGGTGGTGGGGCTGCTGCTCGCCGCCCTCTACGACCCGGTCTTCGCCCGCGGCGCGGCCGAGCCCGCGGGCTTCGTCATCGCCCTCGCCGCCTGGCTGGCGCTGGGGCCGTGGCGGATCTCCCCGCCGCTGGTGGTGCTGGGCGCGGCCGGGCTGGGCCAGGCCGCCGGCTGGGCGGGGCTGCTGGGCTGAACGCGGCGCAGGCCCCCGGACACGCAGGCCCCCGGACACGCAGGCCCCCGGACACGAAGCGGGGGGCCGCGGCCCCCCCGATCGTCACATGAAGCCCAACTCCAGCTTGGCCTCGTCCGAGAGCATGTCCATGCCCCAGGGCGGGTCCCAGACGAGCTGGACGTTCACCGTCTTCACGCCGGCGATCGGCTCGACCGCGTCGGCGACCCAGCCCGGCATCTCGCCCGCCACCGGGCAGCCCGGCGCGGTCAGGGTCATGTCGATCTCGACGTTGTTCTCGTCGTCCACGGCGATCCGGTAGACCAGCCCGAGGTCGTAGATGTTCACCGGAATCTCGGGGTCGTAGACGGTGCGGATCCCCTCGACGATGGAATCATAGAGGGGATGCTCGGTCGTCGAAGGGCCGACGAGCGGCTCGCCCTCGACCGGCGGATCGCTTTGAAGGGTCATTGTCGGCGGCTCCATGAGGCTTGGGCCGCAACATAGGAAATCGGTTGCGGTCGGTAAAGGAGGGCGCGCAAGCGCGTGGCGCCGCGCGCCGAGCCGTGCGATCTTACGCAGCGGAAGTTCTCTCCGGAGGGCGGCAGGCCGGGTGCGCGAGGTCCCGGTCGGCGCGTCCCTGCGCGGCGGAGGAGGGTCCAGGGGAGAGGTCCCATGGCGGTGATCAGAACGACCGACAGCGTCGGCGCCGGCGTGCGCGAAACGGTGGCGGCGTCCGACGAGTTTTTCCTGTCCGAGGGGGCGACCGTCGCCTCGACCAACGACAACGCGATCGAGGCGGGGGGCATCTACGCCTCGATCTTCGTGGCGGGCGAGGTCTTCGCCGACCAGTACGCCGTCAACTTCGGAACCTGGAACACCGGCTCGCTGGCGGTGATGGAGGGCGGGCGGCTGTCCGGGGGCTTCGGCGGCGTCCGCTCGCTGGGAACCTACATCTCGGTCGTCAACGCCGGCCATATCCACGGCGAGTCGACCGGCCTGACCCACCAGACCGGCCAGGGATTCCGGCTGACGAACACCGGCCAGATCACCTCGAACACCAACGACGGCGTCGCGATCGACTCGGCCAACGCCCGGATCGACAACTACGGGACCATCGCCACCAGCTCGGTCGGCAACGCCACCGGCGGCGTGGACCTCTACGACCAGAGCGATTCCTCCTCGCTGCTGCAGCTGCGCAACCATGGCTCCATCTCGGCCGGCAGCGGCTTCGGCGTGCAGATGAGCGGCAGCGCCGCGACGCTGGTGATGAACACCGGGCTGATCGTGGGCCTGGTGCGGATCTACGACTCGGACGACCGGCTGCTGAATTCGGGGACCATCGAGGGGACCATCGACCTGCGCGACGGGTTCGACCTGCTGCGCAACAACGGCGGGTCGATCTTCGGCGACGTCTTCACCGGCGAGTCGGCGGACACGGTGCGCAACCGCGGCGGCGCGATCTGGGGCGACCTGGACCTGGGCGCGGGCAACGACGTCTACCGCGGCCAGGCCGACGGCGTGGTCGACGGGCTCGTCTCCGGCAAGGAGGGCAACGACACCCTGGTCGGCGGCGAGGGCGCGGACGATTTCGTGGGCGGCGACGGCTTCGACACCCTGCGCGGCAAGGGCGGCGACGACATCCTGCGCGGCGGCGCCGGCAAGGACACCATCGTGGGCGGCGGCGGCGACGACGAGATGACCGGCGGCTCGCTGTCGGACCTGTTCGTGATCGGCAAGAAGAGCGGCGACGACACGGTCACCGACTTCGAGAACGAGATCGACGTGGTGGACCTGACCCGCCTGTCGATCACCGGCGCCGGCAAGGTCGCCCAGGTCCAGGCGGCGGCGCACGACGTCGCCGGCGGCTCGATCATCGACCTCGACGCGCTGGGGGGCTCCGGCTCGCTGGAGCTGCAGGGGCTGTTCGTGGCCCAGTACGGGGGCGCCGAATTCATCTTCTGAGGGGCCGCGCCGAGGAGCGCGCGATGGCCGGACGCAACGGCCGTCTGCACGCGCGTCTGCACGGATCGTGCACGTCGCCCGCGGCCCCCACGTCTGGCCAGAATCCCCCTCCGGCGCTAAGAGGCGCCCTTCCGACGCCCCGGAGGACCCCATGGCCAGCGGCATCCGCTTCGACATCCACGCCCGCGACGGCCGCGCCCGCCGCGGCACGCTGACGACCCCGCGGGGCGAGATCCGCACCCCCGCCTTCATGCCCGTCGGCACCGCCGCCACGGTGAAGGCGATGCTGCCGTCGTCCGTGCGCGAGACGGGCGCGGACATCCTGCTGGGCAACACCTACCACCTGATGTTGCGCCCGGGCGCCGAGCGCATCCACAACCTGGGCGGCCTGCACCGGTTCATGGACTGGGAGCGGCCGATCCTGACCGACTCGGGCGGGTTCCAGGTGATGAGCCTGTCGGAGCTGCGCAAGCTGACCGAGGAAGGCGTGCGCTTCCGCTCCCATGTCGACGGGTCGGAGCACATGCTGACGCCCGAGCGCTCGATGGAGATCCAGCGCCTGCTGGGCTCGGACATCGTGATGTGCTTCGACGAATGCCCCGCCCTGCCCGCCGACCGCCCCCGCATCGAGGACTCCATGCGCATGTCGATGCGCTGGGCCCAGCGCTCGCGCGACGCCTTCGGCGACCGGCCGGGCCATGCCCTCTTCGGCATCCAGCAGGGCGGCCTGGAAGAGGACCTGCGCGGCGAGAGCGCCGAGGCGCTGGCCGGCATCGGTTTCGACGGCTACGCCATCGGCGGCCTCGCGGTCGGCGAGGGGCAGGAGGCGATGTTCGCCTGCCTCGACTACGCGCCCGGCCAGCTGCCCGACGACAAGCCCCGCTACCTGATGGGCGTCGGCAAGCCCGACGACATCGTGGGCGCCGTGCAACGCGGCGTGGACATGTTCGACTGCGTGCTGCCCTCGCGCTCCGGCCGCACGGGGCAGGCGCTGACCCGCTTCGGGGCGGTGAACCTGAAGAACGCCCGCCACCGCGACGACCCTCGGCCGCTGGACCCGGAGTGCGCCTGCCCCTGCTGCACGCGCTACTCGCGCGCCTACCTGCACCACGTGATGCGGGCGGGGGAGATCATCTCCTCGATGCTGCTGACCTGGCACAACCTCCACTACTACCAGGAGCTGATGCAGGGGCTGCGCGCCGCGGTCGAGGCCGGCGAGCTGGACGCCTTCGCCGCCGCCTTCCATGCGCGGCGCGCGGAAGGGGACGTGCCGCCGCTCTGATCCGGGGCGGAGCGCAAGGGGGCGGTCTACAGGCGCCCTGCGGGCGGGCTTGGCTGGGTCCGCGTTTGTTGGAACGCCGGGAAGGATCGGCGACCGGGGGAGCCTCCGGCGGGCTCCTGACTCACCCAAGAACAAAGCGCCCGCGCCTGTTCTCCGGAGCCGTCTCTCGCTGATGGATGCCTGAGCGACTCGGCCCCCGGGGTCAAGGACGAGCCGGCTTCGCCGGTCGCCTGCGGCGATCCTTGACCCCGGGGGCCGAGTCGCTCTTTACGGCATCCGCGAGAGACGGCTCCGGAGAACAGGCGCTCCCGGGGCGCGTGGGGCCGGGGGCGCCTGGGGCGGGCGGAGGGCGTCAGGCGGCGTCGCGGCCTTTCTCGAGCTCGGCGGTCTCCCAGGCGAGCATGGCGCGCTTGACGCCGAGGCCCCAGTGATAGCCGCCCAGCGCCCCGCCCTTGCGGAGCGCCCGATGGCAGGGGATCAGCCAGCTGACGGGGTTCTTGCCGACCGCGGTGCCCACCGCGCGGACGGCCCCGGGGTTGCCGATGGCGCGGGCGAGGTCCGAGTAGGTGGTCACGTGGCCGGGGGGGACGGCCAGAAGCGCCTCCCAGACCTTCAGCTGGAAGGGGGCGCCGATGACCTGGAGAGGGGCCTCGCCGCGGCGGCGGAAGGCGGCCTCGATCCAGGAGGCGAGCGCGGCTGGGTCCTCGACCAGCGTCGCGTTGGGCCAGCGGGCGGCCATGTCGGCGAAGGCGACCTCGCGGCCGACCTCGGCCGAGAAGGCGAGGCCGGTCAGGCCGCGGTCGCCGCCGAAGGCCAGCGCCTCGCCGAAGGGGCCCTCGAACCAGCCCCAGCGCAGGGTCAGGCCTTCGCCCCCGCGGGCGTATTCGCCGGGCGTCATCGCCTCCCACCGCACGAAGAGGTCGTGGAGGCGGCCCGGGGAGCTGAGACCGGTCGCGTAGGTCGCATCCAGCACCGTGTGCCGCTCCCGCAGCAGCGCCCGCGCGTGATCCAGCGTCAGCCATTGCAGGTAGCGCTTGGGGCTGACGCCCACCCAGCGGGTGAACAGCTTCTGGAAATGCGCGGGCGAGAGGCCCATGCGGGCGGCCAGCGCCTCGAGCGAGGGGTGGTCGGCGGCCTGGTCCTCGATCAGCTCGATGGCGGCGGCCATCAGGTCGTAGGTGAAGCGATCGGCGGAGTCGGGGCGCTCGAAGCGCTCGGCGGCGGTCTCGGGAGGGGTCTGGAGCGCGGCGGTCATGGGTCTCTCCTCGTCTGGGACCCAATCTACGCCGCGGGGCGGGCGCGACCCACCCGAATCCTGCGCGGGTTCAGGCGACGCGGGCGACCGCCCGGCGAAGATCGTCGGCGAAGCGGGCGGTCTCGTCCTCGCGCTGCATGGCGTCGGGGAGGCGCAGGATCCAGCTGGGGTGGACGGTGACCAGCAGGGGCGCGCCGTCGGCGGTCTCCTCGAACCCGCCGCGGCGTTTGAGGAGGGCGCGGCGGTCGCCGGTCAGGCTCTCCAGCGCCGTGCCGCCCATGGCGACGATCAGCTTCGGCGAGACGATCTCGCGCTCCAGGTCCAGCCACCAGCGGCAGGGGTGGATCTCGGCGCGGTCGGGGTTCTGGTGCAGGCGGCGCTTGCCGCGGGGCGTGAACTTGAAGTGCTTGACCGCGTTGGTGATGTACGCCCGCGAGCGGTCGAGGCCCGCCGCCTGCGCCGCCCGGTCGAAGAGCTGGCCGGCGGGACCGACGAAGGGGCGGCCGGTGAGGTCCTCGCGGTCGCCGGGCTGCTCGCCGACCAGCATCAGGGGGGCGTCGGGCGGGCCCTCGCCGGGGACGGGCTGGGTGGCGCTCTCCCACAGGGGGCAGCGGCGGCAGGTCTCGAGCGCCTGCGCGAGGGCGGGAAGGGTCGCGGGGCGGTCGGGGCCGGGGACGGGGTCTTCCGGCAGCGCGAGCCGCTCGCGGATGCGGGCGGCGCGGGCGGGGGCGAGGGTGGGGGCGGCCTCGGCCATCTCGCGGGCGCGGGCCTGGGCGCCGGCGATCATCTCGGGGATCAGGGCGGCCTCGGGCAGGTTGCGCCAGTATTTCTTCGGCATCTCGGCCTGCATCGCCTTGGGCTTCAGGCGGGCGGGGTTGAAGATCGAGCGGAAGTAGGTGCGCCACAGGTCCTCGGCCGCGTCCTGCGGCAGGTCGGGGCGCGGGGGCGGGTCGGCGAGGCGCAGCTGGCCCCCCTCGAAATGGGCGGCGAGGTCGGGGGTGAAGATCGACCAGTCCATGTCGCCGAAGCGTTTGGCGAAGAAGGGGGCGGTGGGCTCCAGCGTGTAGTGCGAGGGTTCGAACCAGGCGGCGAAGCGGCGGCGGGGGGCGGCGGGGTCGCCGATCTCCCGGAAGCGGACGAAGGCGGTCATCTTGTGGCGGTCGCGGCGGACCTCCTTGGCCATCTTTTCCAGGCGCGCGACGGCGGGGTCGCCGCGGTCGGACATCAGGCCCTTGTCGGTGCGCAGGCGGTGAAGGAGGGCGTAGAGGCGGGCGAAACGCTCGGGGTCCGCATGCCAGACGACCCAGTCGGCCAGCGCCACGAAGGAGCGGGGGACGGTCATGGGAGAGGCGGGCGTCGAGGGCGCAGCGGCGGGAGACGCGGCGGCGGGCGAGCCCGCGAACAGGTCCGCCTCGGCTTCGCCCCGGCTCCAGGTCACGGCTTCGGGCGGCACGTTCTCGGCCAGCAGGGCCCGGGCCTGAACACGCCACGCGGCGGCCGTGCCGATGCGGGGCAACGCGACGTGTCGGGGGCCGGCGGAGGTCATAGCAGGGAAAGCTGCTCGGGCGGGGGCGCGAAGCGGGCGCGCAGGTCGGCGGCGTCCGACAGCGCCCGGGGGCGCCAGTCGAGCAGCGCGATGAAGGGGCGCGCGTGCTTGAGGTTCGCGCCCATGCGCTTGAGGTCGTCCCAGCGAAGCGTGCGGTGGCGGCGGGTGGCGAGGATCCGCCCCACCGTCTTGGTCCCCAGGCCGGGCACCCGCAGCAGCGTCTCGCGCTCCGCCCGGTTCACGTCCACCGGGAACAGGTGGCGGTTGGCCAGCGCCCAGGCGAGCTTGGGGTCGACCTCGAGGTCCAGGTTGCCGCCGGGCGCGGCCGAGGCGATCTCGTCCACGTCGAAGCCGTAGAAGCGCATCAGCCAGTCGGCCTGGTAGAGGCGATGCTCCCGCATCAGCGGCGGGCGGATCAGCGGCAGGGCCTTGGAGGCGTCGGGGATCGGCGAGAAGGCCGAGTAGTACACCCGCTTCAGCCCGTAGCTGGAATAGAGCCGGGTCGAGGTCGTCAGGATGGTGGCGTCGGTCGCCGCGTCCGCGCCCACGATCATCTGGGTGGACTGGCCGGCGGGGGCGAATTTCGGGCCGCGGCGGCCGGTGTGGGTCTTCTCGGACTTCTCCTCCTTCGTGGCGCGGACATGGGCCATGGCGCGGCGGATCCGCTGGGGCGATTTCTCCGGCGCGTAGGCCTTCACCGAGGGGTCGGTGGGGAGCTCGACGTTGATCGAGAGGCGGTCGGCGAAGAGGCCGGCCTGCTCGACCAGCCCCGGGTCGGCGTCGGGGATGGTCTTGAGGTGGATGTAGCCGCGGAAGCCATGTTCTTCGCGCAGGGATCGAGCGATGCGGACCATGTCGGACATGGTCTCGTCCGGGCTGCGGATGATGCCGGACGAGAGGAACAGCCCCTCGATGTAGTTGCGGCGGTAGAACTCGAGGGTCAACGAGACGACCTCCTCGGGCGTGAAGCGGGCGCGGGCGACGTTGGAGCTGACCCGGTTCACGCAATAGGCGCAGTCGTACATGCAGAAGTTGGTCATCAGGATCTTGAGCAGGCTGATGCACCGCCCGTCCGGCGCATAGGCGTGGCAGATCCCCGAGCCGGTGACCGACCCGATCCCCTTCCCGTCCCGGCTGTCGCGCTTCGCCCCCCTGCTGGAGGCGCAGGAGGCGTCGTATTTCGCGGCGTCCGAGAGGATCGCGAGCTTCTGGTCGAGGGTCAGGCGAGTCATGATGTTCACAATATGTTCCCGCCCTGCCCCGCTGCAACGGGGACCGCGGCGAGAATGTGAAAACGCCCTTCAAAACCGCGCCGAAACCGCCCGGCGCGGCGGTGGGGCGCGCTTGCCCCCGGGGGCCGTGCGGGGCAAGGTGCGCGCCATGACCGCCGCGCAGCTTCCCTACGCCTCCATGAAGGAGATCTTCCGCCGCTTCCACGAGGAATGCGCGGAACCCAAGGGCGAGCTCGAGCACGTCAACGCCTTCACCCTGCTGGTCGCCGTGGCGCTGTCCGCACAGGCGACCGACAAGGGGGTGAACAAGGCCACCCGCGCCCTGTTCCAGATCGCCGACACGCCGCAGAAGATGCTGGCGCTGGGCGAGGACGGCCTGATCGAGCACATCAAGACCATCGGCCTGTTCCGCAACAAGGCCAAGAACGTGATGAAGCTGAGCCGGCGCCTGATCGAGGAGTTCGGGGGCGAGGTCCCCTCCTCCCGCGCGGCGCTGGAATCCCTGCCGGGCGTGGGGCGCAAGACCGCCAACGTGGTGCTGAACATGTGGTTCGGCCAGCCGGCGCAGGCGGTGGACACGCATATCTTCCGGGTCGGCAACCGCTCGGGCATCGCGCCGGGCAAGGACGTGACGGTGGTGGAGCGCGCCATCGAGGACAACGTCCCCGCCGAATACCAGCGCCACGCCCATCACTGGCTGATCCTGCACGGCCGCTACGTCTGCACGGCGCGCAAGCCGAACTGCCCGACCTGCCTGATCCGGGACCTGTGCGCCTGGGACGAGAAGATCCCCGACGCCGCCCTGCCCGGCGCCCCCGCGCCGCAGGCCGCCGCGACGGTGGCGAAGGCGCCGAAGAAACCCCGCGCGACGCGCGCGAAACCCACGCCCCCCGAGGAGACCGCATGAGCGAGAAACGCTTCGACGTCGTCGGCATCGGCAACGCCATGGTCGACGTGCTGGGCCGCGTCACCGACGCCTTCCTGGAAGAGAACGGCGTGGGCAAGGGCGTGATGACCCTGATCGACGCGGACCGCGCCATCGAGCTCTATTCCAAGATGGGCCCGGCGCAGGAGATCTCGGGCGGCTCGGCGGCGAACACCATCGCGGGGCTGGGGATGCTGGGCGCGAAGGCCGCCTACGTGGGCAAGATCAAGGACGACCAGCTGGGCGCGATCTTCGCCCATGACATCCGCTCGCTCGGCGTCGCCTTCGACACGCCGATGACCCCGCGCGACCGGCTCGACGAGGAGACCGGGCGCTGCATGGTGCTGGTCTCGCCCGACGGCGAGCGGTCGATGAACACCTACCTCGGCGTCTCGGCCGACCTCGGCCCCGACGACATCGACGAAGCCCTGATGGCCGACGCCAAGTGGATCTACCTCGAGGGCTACCGCTTCGACGGGATGGAGAGCCAGGAGGCCTTCCGCAAGGCCATCGCGGCGACCAAGGCGGCGGGGGGCAAGGTCTCGATCACCCTCTCCGACCCGTTCTGCATCGAGCGTCACCGCGACGCCTTCCGCAAGATGGTGATCGAGGAGGTGGACCTGCTGTTCGCCAACGAGCACGAGCTGGTCAGCCTCTACCAGACCTCGACGCTCGAAGACGCGATGGACGAGGCCCGCAAGGAGGTCGAGATCGTGGCCTGCACCGTGGGCCCGGCCGGCGCCTACGTGCTGAAGGGCGAGCGCACGGTCCATGCGCCGGCCGCGCCGATGAAGCGGGTGGACGCGACCGGGGCGGGGGACCTGTTCGCGGCGGGCTTCCTCTATGGCCTGACGCGCGACCGCAACCTGCTGACCTGCGGGACCATGGGCTGCGTCTGCGCGGGGGAGGTGATCTCCCACATCGGCGCGCGGCCGGAGGAGAACCTCAAGGAGCTGTTCGCCCGCTTCGGCCTCGCCTGAGGCCCAGCGCGGCGCCCAGCGCCCCCAGCGCCCCCGCCATCAGCCACAGCGCGGCGGGGGCGGGGACGGGCTCCGGCAGGGCGGCGTATTCGGGGGTCGAGAACACGCAGCCCCCGGCGTTCCCGGTGCACAGGTCGGTCACCGCCAGCCGGCCGCCGTAGGCCGAGAAGTTCATCACCAGCCTCAGCGAGCCCACCGCGCCCAGGTCCGCGGGCGCGCCGCCCGTCCCCGCCGCGAGGTCCGCGAAGGGCAGGTCGAGACGCACCGCCTGCGGCGGGGTCGACGCGTCGAGCACCGGCCCGATCGACGCCTGCACGAAGCCGCCCGAGAAGGCGCTCCCCGCGCCGTGGACCTGGGCGGTGAACAGCAGGCCCGCGGGTCCGACCGGGTCGACGATCCCGCCCCAGAGCAGGGTTCCGAACAGGATGAAGCGGTCCGCGGCGCCCGCGTCGGTCAGGTCCACGTCCAGCCCGCCGGAGGGACCCGGCGCGCCGTAGTCGCCGTAGTCGTAGGTCAGCGCGGCGATGTTCTGCACCGCGCGCGTGGGCGGCAGCGCCGTGGTGGCCAGCGTCGCCATCTCCAGCGCGCCGCCGGTCCAGCTGTTGATCGCGATGCCGCCGAGCGCGTAGCTCTCCACCTCCCGCTCGTTCGCCAGCGCGGATGGGTCGGACCAGACCGAGACGCCGGGGGGATCCCCGTCGATCAGGCGCGAGAATTCCTGCGCCGGCGTGCCGTCGAACCCGTCGATCCACACCGCCTGCGCCGCCCCCGGCGCCAGCAGCGCCGCGGCCAGCGCGCCGGCGAGACCGCCCCGCAGGCGCCGTGCTCCGCTCGTGCCCATGGTCATCGCGCCGTCCCCGTCAGCCGCGCCGCCCGCCGGGCGCCGCCGTCCCCCCGGCGCTCCGCATGAGAATATGAGCATGAATACTTCCCTTACGGCAAGCGCGCGACGCTCCCGCGACAGTTGCATTCCGGAGACGGGCGCCCGCCGCGCGAACGCGCGGCTTCCCTAAACGCCCGACTGCGGCGAAACTGACGGGAAATTCCGCTCCCCGGAACGGCGTCCAGAAGGGACAGAGTCATGACCCACCCCGAAGATCCCGCGCGCCAGCGGGTGATCACGCTCTCGGTCGACGTCTTCGTGACCATCGGCATCCTCGCGCTGTTCATGGCGCTCAGCTTCACGCTGATCGCGCCCTTCGCCTCGATCCTGATCTGGTCGGTGATCCTGGCGGTGGCGCTGGCCCCGGCCTTCGACTGGCTGAACGGCAAGATGGGCGGCCGGCGCGGGCGCACCGCCACCCTGTTCGCGCTGCTGGGGCTGGTGATCATCATCGGACCGACGATCCTGATCGTGAACTCGCTGATCGACTCGGTCGGGGAGGCGGTGGCCCACCTGAGCGACGGCACCCTGAACCTGCCGACCCCGCCCGAATCCGTGCGCGACTGGCCGCTGGTCGGCGCCCGCCTCTACGAGCTGTGGCAGCAGGCGAGCGTCGACCTGCTGGCCCTCTCGGCCCAGTACGCGCCCAAGCTGCGCGAGATCGCGGCCACGATGGCCGGCGCCGGCGCCGGGCTGATCCTGGGCGTGCTGCAGTTCGCGCTGTCGGTGATCTTCGCGGCGGTGTTCCTCGCCTGGGCCGCGCCGCTGGCCGAGGCGACGGGGCGCGTGGCGGGCCGCATCTCGGGCCGCGGGCGGGCGATGACGGCGATGGCCTCGAAGACCATCCAGAACGTCTCGCGCGGGGTGATCGGCGTGGCGATCCTGCAGGGCGGCCTCGCGGCCGTGGGGATCATCGTCGCCGGCCTGCCGCTGGGCGGCTTCCTGGCGGCGGCCGCGGTGATGGCCTGCGTGATCCAGATGCCGCCGCTGGTGATCATTCCGCTGATCATCCTGGACTGGTCGATCAACCCCACGATGCACGCGGCGATCTTCACCGCCTACATGATCCCGGTGCTGTTCCTCGACAACGTGCTGAAGCCCATCCTGATGGCCCGCGGGCTGACCACGCCGATGGTCGTCATCATGATCGGCGTGATCGGGGGCACCCTCTCGATGGGGCTGCTGGGCCTGTTCATCGGCCCGGTCATCCTGGCCCTGTTCTACGAGATGGTGACCACCTGGATCGCCTTCGAGGCGAAGGGCCTGGACCCGGCCACCGGCGAGCCGACGACGCCCCAGCCGGCGGAGTGAGCGCGTGAAGGTCGGCCTCGCGCCCGCGGCCGAGCGCTGGCGCTACCGCTTCCTGCTGGGGCTGGCGGTGGCGCTGCTGCTGCTGCAGCCGGTCCTGCAGGGCGGGGCGCTGGGCGAGGCGGCGCTGGCCGCCCTGCTCGCGGCCACGGTGGCGGCGACGGGGCTGGTCACCCGCTCGGCCAGCGTGGCGCGGCCGCTGAAGCTCGCCACCCCGCTGCTGTGGCTGGCGCTGCACCTGCTCGCGAAGCTGACCGGCGCGCCGCTGGTCGGGGGGCTCGCCTTCGCGGCCTCGCTGTGGCTGGTCGCGCAGACCGTGTGGCTGACGGTCGAGGCGCTGGTGCGCGAGCGCAAGGCCGACGGCGACGCGCTGGCCGGGGCGATCTTCGGCTATTTCATGCTGGCGCTGACCTGGTCGCATCTCTACGCCGCGGCCCTGCTGCTGGACCCGGGCGCGATCTCGGTTCCCGGCGACGCGCCGCTGGGCTCGGACCTGGTCTATTTCAGCCTGGTGACCGTCACCACGCTGGGCTACGGCGACGTGCTGCCGGTCTCCCCCCTCGCGCGGATCCTGGCGGCGACCGAGGCGGTGATCGGCGCGCTCTACATCGCGGTGCTGATCGGGCGGATCGTCTCCGACCTCAAGCCCGGGACGCCGCCGCCCGGCGACGCGTGACGCGCAGCGCGACGGGCGCCAGCAGGCTGACCGCGCACAGCGTGTAGCCGGCGCCGACCGCGGTCTGCCACAGCCGCTCGACCGCCGCGACGTCGTCGCCGCCCAGCGTGGGCGAAAGCGTCATGCCGTAGAGCGCGAGGAAGGTGACGAAGCCCGGCATCCACACCTGCATGTGCCGCGGCCCTTTCGAGAGCTGCCAGGCGAAGAACATCGAGATCGTCGCGACCACCGCCACCGACAGCGCCGCCTGCGGGTGGAGCTGCGCGATCCCGTTCGCCGCCATCGCCGCCACGCCCCCTGCCGCGGTCCCCGCCAGACGGGTCAGCGAATCGCGCAGCGAGGCCGCCACCCCCGGCTGGCGCAGCATCGAGGAGCAGGTGAACAGCACCGGCATCGCCGCCACGCCCCCGTCCGCCGTCAGCCACATGTGCAGGGGCAGCATCACCATCGTGGCGAGCGCCGCGCGGAAGGCGGGCGCGACCACCGGGTCGCCCGCCGTCTCGGCCGCGGCCTGGGCGGGGGTCTCCTCCCCCTCCGCCGGCTCGACCGGGGCGGCGGCGGGCGGCGGCGGCGGGGCCGGAAAGACGGCGAAGGCCACGTAGACCGTCGCGGCGCCCGCCAGGATCGACATCAGCAGCGACAGCGCGATCCCCGCCGCCGCCTCGGTCGAGGCGGCCGAGAGCGCGCCCACCACGATGGTCATGGTCAGCGCCATCGCCCCCAGCGGCCCGGTCTTCGGATGCATCGCCAGCGCGAAGCACCACAGGTAGAGCACCCCCATCCCCAGCGGATAGGCGCCGGGGATCGAGACGGTGAAGGATGCGATCACCCAGGCCACCAGCGACGAGACGGCCGCCGCCCCGAACAGCATCGCCAGCAGCTTCGCCCCCGGCGGCTGCGGCGACAGGGCCAGGAGCTGCAGGGCGATCATCGGCGCGAGGATCGGCAGGTCCGCGCCGCGCAGCGCCTCGACCGCCAGCGCGCCGGTCACCGCGAAGCCCAGCCGCAGCCCCCGCGCCCGCAGCCGCGCGGCGGCGTGGGGATCGGCGGGGGCGGCGGCCTCAGGAGACATAGGTCAGGAACGAGATCAGCCGGATCCGCGCCCAGGCGATCGCGTCCATGATCGCGTTGTCGCCGGCGTAGACGATCACCGCGGCCCGGCTGCCGAAGCGCGCCCCGCGGGGCAGCTGGTCCATCTCGAAGCTCAGGATCACCGGGAAGCGCTGCGGGTCGGTCAGCCAGCCCTGCGCGGTGGTGGACTTGGGCAGGCCCGTCGCCGGGTCCTCAGCCTCGCCGGCCACGCCCCAGCCGACCGAGCGCACGGTCGCCTTGAACACCCGCCCCGGCAGGGCGTCGAGCACCACCTCCGCCGCCTGCCCCTGCGCGAGCACGCCCAGGCTGTTCTCG
This sequence comes from Albimonas marina, assembly GCF_029223255.1. Classification (GTDB taxonomy): domain Bacteria; phylum Pseudomonadota; class Alphaproteobacteria; order Rhodobacterales; family Rhodobacteraceae; genus Albimonas. Next base: position 733,139 of record NZ_JARHUC010000001.1, on the reverse strand, counting down.
CGCATCGCGGCGCGCAGCCAGATGTCCTCGGCCGAGATGAAGGTCATCGACGCGGCGCCCGCGGTCACCGTCTGGCCGACGGCGAGCGAGAGGTTCGTCACCACCCCGCGCCCCGGCGCGGTCATCGAGGTCCGCTCGAGGTTGTAGCGCGCCGTCTCCAGCGCCGCGAGCGCGTCCTGGACGGCGGGGTTGCTCTCGCCCTCGGGCCCCAGCTGCTCCTGCGCGCGGCGCAGGTCGGCGGCGGCGGCCTGGACGGCGGCCTCCGCCTGCTCGATGGCCGAAATCGCCTGGTCCTCCCGCGCCTTGGCGTAGACGCCCTTGCGCACCAGTTCCATCACGCGCTCGGTCTGGGCGCGGACGTTCTGGGCGTTGGCGCGGGCGCGCTCGAGCTGGGCCTGCGCGGCGTCGACGGCGGCGGTGTTGGCGCCCACCGACTGGCCGGCCTGCTCCAGCCGGGCCTGGGCCTGCTGGACGGCGATCTCGAAGGGCTCGGGGTCGATCACGAACAGCTCCTCGCCGGCCTCGACCACCTGGTTGTCGACCACGCCCACCCGGGCGACGTGGCCGGTGACCTCCGGCGCCACGCGCAGCACGAAGGCCTGCACCCGCGCGTCGCCCGAGAACGGCGTGGTCCGGTCGGCGGCGACGAAATAGACGAACAGCACCACCGCCACGCCCAGCGCCCACAGCGTGACCCGGCGCAGCCCCGCCAGCCCGTCGCGCTTCGCCGCGGCCTCCGGCCCGGCCCCGGCGCCGGTCTCGGCGGGCTCGTCGCTGGTCTGGGTCATGGCGGCGTCCTCCGGCGTTTCCTTTGCGGAATCCTAGCCGACGGCGCCGATCCGCGGAAAGCCTTTGCAGTCGTCGGCGGCGTGTCCGCAAGGCCCGAACCTGCGCCGGCCCGTTGACGCAAGGTCCGCGTTCATCCGCGGGTCACCTCGCCCCTGACAGAGGTGGCGGCACGGAGGATCCGCGATTGGCCATGATGGATTTCATGCTCGACGACCAGGTGCTGTCCGGCGCGGGCTTCGGCGGCGTGTTCGTCTACCTGCTGGCCTATGCGCTGCTGCAGGCGGGCGTGGTCCGCGGCAGCAGCTATTTCTACGCCGGCATGAACATCGCCGCCGCCAGCCTGGTGCTGGTCGGCCTGACGGTGGACTTCAACCCCTCCGCCGCGCTGATCCAGGTCTCCTTCATCGCCATCAGCCTGTTCGGCATGGCGCGCCTGGCGATCGATAGCCGGTCGATCCGATTCACGGAGGAGGAGCGGCGCCTGCTGGACGACGCCTTCCCCGACATGCCCCCGCGGCTCGCCCGCCGCCTGCTGAACGCCGGCGCCTGGCTGGAGATGCAGCGGGGCGAGCGGCTGACCGAGCAGGGCGCCCCGGTGCGCACGCTCTTCTGGATCTCCTCGGGCGAGGCGCTGGTGAACGCCGGCGGCGCGCTGGTGCGCATGGGCCCCGGCGGGCTGGTGGGGGAGATGCGGGTGCTGACCGCGGGCCCCGCCACCGCGACGGTCGAGCTCATCGCCCCCTCCCGCCTGTTCCTGATCCCCGGCGCCACGCTGCAGCGCATGACCCGCCGCGACGCCGACTTCCGCATCGCGCTCGAGACCGGCATGACCCGCGACATCGGCCGCAAGCTGGTGGAGGCGAACGCACGGCTCGCCGCCGCGCGCTGATCGCGGCCGCGCGTCGGATCAATGGAGCTGGGAGGGAGGTGGTACGCCCTACGGGACTCGAACCCGTGTTTCCGCCGTGAAAGGGCGGCGTCCTAGACCGCTAGACGAAGGGCGCTCCGGGGGCGTCTTTAAGGGGGGCGGATCGGGATGACAAGAGGGGGCGGCGACCGCAGGCGGGAGATTTGGCCGCGGGGGCGCGGAAGCCCCGGGCCCCGGTCCGGGCGAGGCTTCCGGGCGACGCGAAGTCAGCGCGCCAGGGCCGCGTCCTCGATCCGCAGGCGGGCGCGGCGGCGGCCGCCCCAGTCGTCGGTCTCCAGCCGTCCGGCCACGTGCAGCACGGCGCCCGCGCTCTCGACCAGGGCCGCGCGCAGGGGCGTGTCGGCCACCCGGAAGGCCACCGCGTCGACCGAGCCGCCGCCCCCCTCGAGCCGCATCCGCAGGTGCCCCTCGCCCATCGGCTTCACATAGCCCGCCCGCACCCCCGCCAGCGCGAAGCGCGGCGCGGGGGAGGAGGCGCCGAAGGGGCCCGCGGCCTCCAGCATCTCGACCAGGTCCGGGGTGGCGCCGCCGGGCGACAGCGCGCCGTCGAGGCGCAGGTCCTGCGCGCCGCCCTTGCCGGCGCCCTGGCGGGCGAGACGCTCGGCCAGGCGCGCCATCGCGGCCTCCAGCTTGTCGGCGCGCACCGTCAGGCCCGCGGCCATCTTGTGCCCGCCGCCCTTCACGATCAGCCCCTCGGCCGCCAGCGCCGCCACGTCGGCCCCGATGTCCACGCCCGGCACCGAGCGGCAGGAGCCGGAGCCCTGCGGCCCGTCGAGCGCGATCACCACCGCGGGGCGTTCGAACCGCTCCTTCAGGCGGGAGGCGACGATGCCGGCGACGCCGGGGTGCCAGCCCTCGCCCGCGGCCCAGACCAGCGGCCCCTCGGCGCCGCGTTCCTCGGCCTGCATCAGCGCGGCGTCGAGCACGCCGGCCTCGACCTCGCGCCGTTCGCGGTTGAGCTGCTCCAGCCGCTCGGCCAGGGCCTGCGCCTCGTGCAGGTCGTCGGTGGCCAGCAGCCGCGTCCCCAGCGAGGAGGCGCCGACCCGCCCCGCGGCGTTGATCCGGGGGCCGAGCACGTAGCCCAGGTGATAGGCGGTGGGCGAGGAGGTCAGCCGCGCCACGTCCGCCAGCGCGGCGAGGCCGGGCCGGTCGCGGCGCGCCATCACCCGCAGGCCCTGGCGCACCAGCGCCCGGTTCAGCCCGGTCAGGGGCGCCACGTCGGCGACGGTCGCCAGCGCCACCAGGTCCAGCAGGCCCATCAGGTCCGGCCCCGCCACGCCCTTCGCCCGCAGCGCGCGGTTGGTCGCGACCAGCAGCAGGAAGGCGACGCCGGCGGCGCACAGCGCCCCGTGCTCGCCGCTCTCGTCCTGGCGGTTGGGGTTCACCACGGCCAGCGCGGGGGGCAGCGTCTCGCCGCCCAGGTGGTGGTCGACCACCAGCACCTCGGCCCCCGCGGCGACCGCGGCGGCGATCGGCTCGTGCGCCAGGGTCCCGCAGTCGAGGCACAGGATCAGGCTGCAGTCCTTCGCCAGCGCCGTCATCGCGGGGACGTTAGGCCCGTAGCCCTCGGTCATCCGGTCGGGGATGTGGACCTTCGCCTCGATCCCCATGGCCCGCAGCCAGCGCAGGAGCAGCGCGCTCGACGCCGCGCCGTCCACGTCGTAGTCGCCGAAGAGGCCCACGGTCTCCCCGGCCTGCGCCGCGCGGGCCAGCCGGTCGGCGGCGAGGTCCATGTCCTTCAGGACCGAGGGGTCGGGCATCAGCTCGCGCAGGGTGGGGGCGAGGTAGGCGGCCGCGCCCTCGGGCGCGACGCCGCGCGCGGCCAGCACGCGGCCCACCATCTCGGGCGCGTCCAGGCGCTGGGCGATGGCCAGGCCCAGGCGTTCGATCTCGACGCCCGGCCCGACCCAGCGGCGGCCGAGGGCGGAGCGTTCCACGTTGAGAAAGGCGGTCATGGTCCGGAGGCATAGACCCGCCGCGCCCCGGAGGGAATCCCCCGCGCGACGCAGCCGGCGCGGCGCCGAGGCCACAGCGCCCGGCCGCGGCGCCCGACGGGCCGGAAAACGGATCGAACATGAACGTTCGATTAAGCATGATCCGCCGCCGAGGCGCCCCCGTGGACTGCGCCGGGACCAAGACGAGGATGCGGACGATGAGCTGGTTCGAAGACGCGACGCGCCGGTGGCGCCAGGGCCTTTCGAATCCCCGCCTGTGGGTGGTGTGCTTCCTGACGGCGGGCCTGTTCGCGGCGATCGGCCCGGCGGGCACCGCAGAGATCCTGGGCGCCCCCGGCCGCGTCGCCTTCTGGTCGGCGGCGATGGCCGGCGCCTGGGTGGCGACCACCTTCGCCCTGTGCCTGGCCGAGGCGCGGCTGGGCCCGCGGCCGCTGGTCACGCTGCTGGTCGGGGTGGCCCTCGCCACGCCCGCGCTGGCGCTGCTGCTGGCGCCGGCCCATGCCTCGATGCTGCAGCGGCCGTTCGGGCCGGGGGAGGCGGCGCTCGCAGCCCCCCTGTGCGCCCTGCTGGCGGCGGTGATCGTGGTGAAGACGCGCCTCGCGCTGGGCCAGCCGCTGGGCTTCGGCGCGGTGACCGGGGAGGGGGCGGCCCGCCCCGTCCCGGCCGCCGCCCCCGTCGCCGCGCAAGCTCCGGCCGAGGCCCTGCCGGCCGCCGCCTACGCCGGCCCCGAGACGCCCGGCCCCTCCGCCCCCGCCGCGCCTGCGCCCGCCGTGGAGGCCGCGCCGGAGCCGGCCGCGGCGCCGGTCGAGGGCCTTGCGGACGAGGACGTGATCGCCTTCGCGCCCGCCCCGCGTCGCGGCGCCCCGGCCCTCCTGCGCCGCCTGCCCCACCGCAAGCGCGGCGCCCTGCTGCGCCTGTCGATGAGCGACCACTACGTCGGCGTCGCCACCGAGCATGGCGAGGAGATGCTGCTGATGCGCCTGTCCGACGCCATCGCCGAGACCGCGCCGGAGGAGGGGCTGAAGGTCCACCGCTCGCACTGGGTGGCGCGGCGCGCCGTGCGCTCCGTCGAGCGGGAGGGCGACCGCGCCACCCTGGTCCTGACCAACGGCGAGCGCGTGCCCGTCAGCCGCACCCGGATGCGCGCCCTGCGCGACGCCGGCTGGCTGGACGACGACGCCCCGCGCTGGCTGGACCCCGCCATGCAGACCTCGGCCCCCGGCGGGCGCTGAGCCGCGCCCCTGGAAGCCCCCGCGATCTCCGCTTGCGGCCGGCCCTCGCCGGCCGTTCGCATGTCGGGCGGGGCCGGCCCGGGCGAGGCGCCGCCGCCCGGGCTTCCTGCACCCGAGCAGGCGCCCTTGCGATCCGCAGGAAAGGTTGATCCGCCTCAGGGCTGGACCCCGCTTGCGGCCGCCCGCCTCCCGGCCGCAGCGTTTCGACCGCCGCGCGTCCGGCCCGCTTTTCCGCGGCGCCGCCGGCGCCCGGCCGCGTCCCTGGCGCGAGTCATCCACCCGTCACTCGCGCTCCGTGATAGTCATGGTCTCCCGAAGCCCGCGACGAAGCGAACAGGGGTGGGAACTCATGGCCTATATGAAGCTTTCGGTCCTCGCGTCTCTGGCGATGCTCGCGCCTGCGGCCGCCTCGGCCCAGGAGATCGCCGACGTCATCTACAGCGGCGGTCCGATCCTCACGATCGACGACGCCGCGCCGCGGGCGGAGGCGGTGGCGATCAAGGACGGCCGCATCCTCGCCGTGGGCGCGCTGTCGGACGTCTCCGCCCATGCCGGCGAGGGGACCGAGCGCGTCGACCTCGCCGGGCGCGCCATGCTGCCGGGCTTCGTGGACAGCCACGGGCACGTGGCCATGGGCGGCCTGCAGGCGCTGTCGGCCAATCTCCTCGCCCCGCCCGACGGCGAGGTGACCGACATCGCCAGCCTGCAGGATGCGCTGCGGAGCTGGCTCGCGGCCAACGCCGAGGTGGTGGAGAAGGTGAAGGTCGTCGTCGGCTTCGGCTACGACAACGCCCAGCTCGCCGAGCTTCGCCATCCGACGCGCGAGGATCTGGACGCGGTCACCACCGACTACCCGGTCATCATCGTCCATCAGTCGGGCCATATCGGCGTGGCGAACACCAAGGCGCTCGAGGCCGCAGGCGTCGACGCGACGACCCAGGATCCGCCGGGCGGCGTCTATCGGCGCGACGCCGGCGGCGCGCCCAACGGCGTCGCCGAGGAATACGCCTTCTTCCCCCTGCTGGTGAAGAACCTGTCCGGTCTCGGCCCGGAGGGGCTGAAGACGTTCACGCGCGCGGGCGCGGAGCTGTGGGCCAGCTTCGGCTACACCACCGCGCAGGACGGCCGCTCCTCGGCGGATCTCGTCGAGGCGATCCGCTCCGTCGGCGCGGCCGGCGAACTGCCGATCGACGTCGTCTCCTTCCCCGACGTGCTCGAGGCGCGGGACTACATCGGCGACAACGTCTCCGGCGACTATGCCGATCGCGTCCGCGTCGGCGGCTGCAAGCTGACGATCGACGGCTCGCCCCAGGGCTTCACCGCCCTGCGCGACCGCCCCTACTTCGACCCCGTCGGCGACTATCCGGCGGGATACGCGGGCTACGCCGCGATCACCATGGAGCAGGTGCAGGACGCCGTGGACTGGTGCATCGGGAACGGCATCCAGATCCTCGTGCACGCCAACGGCGAAGGCGCGTCGGACATGCTGATCTCGGCCCTCGGCGCCGCGCGGGAGAAATTCCCCGACGCCGACACGCGCCCGACGCTGATCCACGGCCAGTTCCTGCGCGAGGACCAGGTGGACAGCTACAAGCGGCTGGGCGTGTTCCCCTCGCTGTTCCCGATGCACACGTTCTACTGGGGGGACTGGCACCGCGACCACACGGTCGGCCCGGTCAACGCCGACGACATCTCCCCCACCGGCTGGCTGGTGCAGCGGGGCATGAAGTTCGGCACGCACCACGATGCGCCGGTCGCGTTCCCCGACAGCATGCGCGTGCTGGACGCGACCGTGACCCGCCGCACCCGGTCGGGCGACATCCTCGGCCCCGACCAGCGCGTCGACGTGATGACCGCGCTCAAGGCGATGACGATCTGGCCCGCGTGGCAGCACCACGAGGAAGACCGCAAGGGCTCGATCGAGGTCGGCAAGATCGCGGATCTCGTGATCCTCTCGGACGACCCCACGGCGGTGGACCCGGAGACGCTCGACCAGATCGACGTGCTCGCCACCATCAAGGACGGCGCGGTGGTCTACGAGGCGACGGCCGACACGCGCCGGGGCGAGCTGGGAGAGCAGCCGTTCCTCGGCGATCCCGAGGGCGCGCACCGGATCCTGCACGCGATGCACCAGGGGTTCGGGATCGAGGGGCGCGGCGCGCCGGATCGGCTCCGCTGAGGTCTTGCGTCCGCATCGTCCCGCGCAGCGGAGGAGGGGGGACCGTCCCGAAAGATGAAAGCCGGGCGACAGGGTCGCCCGGCTTTGGGTCGCATCCATCCGCTACGCGATGCGACGCTCTGGGGTACGCTTAAGGACCTCCACGCACTCACGCACTCGGCAGCCGTCTCCCGAACGGCGGCCCTCCTGACTCGCGCCCGTTGCATACGCGGCGCATGCGGCACGCTACGGTTCACGTCCGCCGGGCCTCCGAGCCGCTTCCGGAGGTCGGCGGGCGATCCGGGCGCTCGACATCGCGCCCGGATCGCTCGCTTTCCGCCCCGGGGGTACGGGGCGGAGCGGAAGGATCGTCTCCCGCCGCGCAGCCATCCGACCCTGTCCGCATGCGGGTTGGAACCGGAAATGCGCGGACGGGCGAACGGATGCGCCAAGCCGCTGATCCGCCTCGCGAAACGCCATTCGCGGTTCGCAAACGGGGCGCCGGGGATCGCGAGCGACCGCCTCGCTTCGCGAACGGGAGAGGCGGGGCCAGCCCTCCCGTTCGCGATTTCGCGGCCCCCGGCCCTGCGGACGCGGGCCCGCGCCCGCCCGACTCGCCCGCGCTCGCCTTGCCCCGAAGGCCCCCTTCGGCTAGGAGGCGCCTGCGCCCCGCCGCCGGGGCCGCAGACCGGGTCCGAAAGACGACGGGATTCCCATGGCCAAGGACAAGAAACCGCGCCGGCCGAAGGCCGAAACTCCGCGCGGGTTCCGCGACTGGTTCGGCGCCGAGGTGCGCGAGCGCGGCGAGATGCTCGCCGCGATCACCGACGTCTACCATGCCCATGGGTTCGAGCCGCTGGAGTCCTCGGCCGTCGAGACGGTCGAGGCGCTGGGCAAGTTCCTTCCCGACGTGGACCGCCCCAACGAGGGCGTCTTCGCCTGGAACGACGAGGACGAGGGCTGGCTGGCGCTGCGCTACGACCTGACCGCGCCGCTGGCGCGCGTCTACGCCCAGCACCGTAACGACCTGCCCAACCCCTACCGCCGCTATGCGGTGGGCCCGGTGTGGCGCAACGAGAAGCCGGGGCCGGGCCGCTTCCGCCAGTTCTACCAGTGCGACGCCGACACGGTGGGCTCCGCCTCGCCGGCCGCCGACGCCGAGATCTGCGGGATGCTGGCCCAGGCGCTGGAGGCCGCGGGCATTCCCGCCGGCGATTACGTGATCCGGCTGAACAACCGGAAAGTGCTCAACGGGGTGATGGAGGCCGCGGGCGTCCTCGATCCCTCGGACCCCGAGAAGTTCGCGCATGAGCGCGGCATCGTCCTGCGCGCCATCGACAAGCTGGACCGCCTCGGCGACGCCGGCGTGCGGGCGCTGCTGGGCGAGGGGCGCAAGGATCCCTCGGGCGATTTCACCAAGGGCGCGGGCCTCTCGGCCGAGCAGGCCGAGATCGTGATGGGCTTCGTCTCGGCGAAGCGCGACACCGGCGCCGCCACCTGCGCGCGCCTGCGCGAGCTGGTCGGCGCCTCGGCCGCCGGCGCCGAGGGCGTGCAGGAGCTCGAGACCATCGCCGAGCTGCTGGACGCGGCGGGGCTGGGTTCCGACCGCGCGATCATCGACCCCTCGGTGGTCCGGGGCCTGGGCTACTACACGGGCCCGGTCTACGAGGCCGAGCTGACCTTCGAGATCCTCGACGAGAAGGGCCGCCCGCGCCAGTTCGGCTCGGTCGCCGGCGGCGGGCGCTACGACGACCTGGTGAAGCGCTTCACCGGCCAGGCGGTCCCCGCCACCGGCGTCTCGATCGGCGTCGACCGCCTTCTGGCCGCGCTGCGCGCCAAGGGCCGGATGGGGGGCGAGACCGCCGGCCCCGTCGTGGTGACCGCGATGGACAAGACCCAGATGGCCGCCTACCAGGCCATGGCCCGCGAGCTTCGCGCCGCGGGCCTGCGCGCCGAGGTGTTCCTCGGCGGCGGGAACATGGGCAAGCAGCTGAAATACGCCGACGCCCGCAACGCCCCCGTGGCGGTGATCGAGGGCGAGGACGAGCGCGCCCGCGGCGTGGTCCAGCTCAAGGACCTCGCGCTCGGCGCGCGCCTCGCCGCCGACATCGAGACGCACGAGGACTGGAAGGCCCAGCCCGCGCAGATGGAGGTCCCGCGCGACTTCCTGGTGCAGGGGGTGAAGGAGATCCTGGCCCGCGCCGGCGCCGGCTCGGGGACGGGCCGCGGCTGATGTCCGCCTCGCGCGCCTATCTCCCCGGCGGCCGCATCGGCGACGCGCTCGACCGGCTGGCCGCGGAGCTTTCGCGCATCGACGCGCTGTTCGCCGAGGCCGGGGCGCAGGCGGTGGAGCCCGCCACCCTCCAGCCCTCGGCCGAGCTGCTGACGCTTTATGGCGAGGACATCCGCGCCCGCGCCTTCGTCACCCAGGACCCTGTGGACGGCGAGCTGATGCTGCGCCCGGACTTCACCGTGCCGGTGCTGCGCCTGCACCTGCAGGGCGGGGTGAACCCGGCGCGCTACCGCTACGCCGGCCCGATCTGGCGGCGGCAGGAGCCGGGCTCGACCCGTCCCACCGAATACCTCCAGGCCGGGGTCGAGATCCTGGGCGACCCGGACGCAGTCTCGGCCGACGCCGAGGTCTTCGCCCTGATCCGCGACGCGCTGGGCGAAGCGGCGGCGGTGGCCCAGCCCCGCACCGGCGACCTCGCGATCATCTTCGCCGCCATCGCCGGCCTCCAGGCGCCCGAGCGCTGGAAGCAGGCCCTGCGCCGCCACGTCTGGCGCCCCGCCCGCTTCCGCCGCGTGCTGGAGGCCTACGGCGAGCGGCCCGAGCCCTCCCCCGCCCGCGCCGCCCTGATCGCGGCGGTCGAGCAGGGAGAGGACGCGCTGCGCGCCCATGTCCGCGCGCTGGGCCCGCTGCACGGCGCCCGCAGCTTCGACGACGTGCTGGCCCGCGCGCGGGAGCTCGCGGCCGACGCCCGCCTGCACCTGCCCCGCGCGCAGATCGACTGGCTGGAGGCGGTGCTCGCCGTCGCCGGCCCCTCGGCGCAGGCGCTGGAGCAGCTGCGCTTGCTGGACGAGGGCGGGGCGCTGTCGCCCGCGCTCGACCGGTTCGCCCGCCGGCTCGAGGCGCTCGAGACCCGCGGCGTGGACGCCGCCGCCCTGCCCTTCGACGCCTCCTTCGGGCGCGGGCTGGAGTACTACGACGGCTTCACCTTCGAATTCGCGGCGCCCGCCGGCGCCACGGCCGGCGCCCGCGTGCTGCCGCCGCTGGGCGGCGGCGGGCGCTACGACGCGCTGACCCAGCGGCTGGGCCACGCCGCCCTGCCCGCCGTCGGCGGCATCGTGCGACCCGAGGCGATGATCGCCGCCGCCGGACCTTCGGGAGGCGCGGCATGAGCCCCTCGTCCACGACCTCCGACCGCATCATCCTCGGCCTGCCCTCCAAGGGCCGGCTGATGGACAGCGCCCGCGCCTGGTTCGCCGACCGCGGCCTGCACGTGGTGCGCTCGGACTCCGACCGCGAATATGCGGGGCGGATCGAGGGGGTGGCCGGCGTCGACCTCGCCCTCCTGTCCGCCGGCGAGATCCCGCGGGAGCTGGCCGCCGGCCGTATCCACCTGGGCGTCACCGGCGAGGACATGGTGCGCGAGCGCATCCCCGACGCCGACGCCGCGGTGCGCCTGCTGACCCCGATGGGCTTCGGCCACGCCGACCTGATGATCGCCGTCCCCGACGCCTGGGCCGACGTCGAGACGATGGACGACCTCGACGCCGTGGCGGGGCGCCTGCGCGCGCAGCTCGGCCGGCCGCTGCGCATCGCCACCAAGTATCACCTGCTGGTGCGCCGCTTCCTGCGCGCCAACGGCGTCGCCGACTGCCTGCTGGTCGACAGCCAGGGCGCGACCGAGGGCGTGGTCCGCCAGGGCACGGCGGAGGCGATCGCCGACATCACCTCCTCGGGCGCGACGCTGACCGCCAACCGGCTGCGCCCGCTGTCCGACGGGGTGATCCTGCGCAGCCAGGCGCAGCTCTGCCTTTCCCTGGCGGCGCCTCGCTCCGCCGCCCAGGTCAAGACCCTCGACCTGCTGGCGGAAAGACTTGGCGTCCCTGCGCTTGCATCGGCCGTCACCCGCTAATAGCGTCACATTCCGGCCGCGCGATATGGGTGGCCGGCGCCCCTTGTCCGTTCGCCGGTTCCGCCGGGGAACGGTTCGTCTTCCGTGAGGTTCCCTACCGAATGCATGGTCTGCCGATCCTCCGTTCGACTCCGCAGCTTCGATCCCGCATCCGTTCCTGGCGCGCCTTCGGCGAAACGGTGGCCATCGTCCCCGTCGGCGGCGCCCTGCACGAGGGGCACCTGGCCCTGATCCGCGCCGCCCGCGGCGAGGCGGACCGCGTGCTGGCCGCCGTCGCGCGCTGGACGGACTCCATCGCCGCCGCCAAGGCGGCGGAGGACGACCCGGGCCTCGACGAGCTGGAGGTGGCCGAGCGGCTGGAGGAGGCCGGCGCCGACGCCGTGTATCTCCCCTCCGCCCACACCCTGTTCCCCCGCGGCGCGGTCACAGAGATCCAGCTCCGCGGCCTGACCGACGTGCTCTGCGGCGAGGATCGCTCGGACCGGTTCGAAGGCTTCGCGCTGGCGGCCACCCGCCTGCTCAGCCAGGCCCAGGCCGACGTCGCCCTGATCGGGGAGCGGGACTGGCAGCGCCTGGCGATCCTGCGCCGCCTGGTCCAGGACCTGGACCTGCCGACCGAGGTCCGCTCGGCCCCCACCGAGCGCGACGAGGACGGCGTGGCCTGGGCCGTCGGCGTCGACGAGCTGGAGGGCGAGGACCGCGCCGCCGCCGTGCGCCTGTGGCGGGAGCTGCGCCGCGCCGCGCAGGCCATCGACGCGGGCGCGGACCCCGACGCCGCGCTCGACGCCGCCGCCGACGCGCTGGCCGACGCGGGCGCCGAGGTCGAATACCTCGACCTGCGCGACGCCGAGACGCTGGCCGAGATCGAGGACCCGTCCGGCGACCGCCCCGCCCGCATCTTCGCGGCGATCACGCTGGGCGACCTGCGCCTGATCGACAACGTGGCCCTGGGCGAGAAGCGAAACCCGCTGGACGGCTGAGCCCCGGCGCGCCGTCCGCACGGGCGCCGCCCCCCCCCTCAGAGCGCCTCGAACGTCGCCAGTCTCGCGTGGCGGGCGCCGGCCTGGGCGGCGGCCTCGGCCAGCTCCGCCACGGCGTCGACGGGGGCCGAGCCGAAGTCGATGCGCAGGGCGATGCCGGCGGGCAGCGGCTCGGGGTCCGACATCGAGTGGACCACGCCCAGCAGGTCCTCGGCGTCCGGCGGTTCGGAGCCGGGCTGCGAGAACTCCAGGAACCAGCGGCGCAGGGGGGCGAGGTCGGGGACGCCGCCCTCGATCTCCATCGCCAGCATGGCGGATTCCCAGCGGAACGGCGTCACCATCAGCGACAGGCCCGGCGCCGCGATCAGCTCCAGCGGCGACAGGGTCGCGGCCAGCGCCCGCGGCAGCGCGGTGCGCACGACGGGGTGGGAGATTCGGCCGCTCTCCTCCGCCTCGAAATCGTGGCGCGAGGGCAGGTTCATCACCCCGTCGCGCCGCACCCGCCCGTCGTCGTCGCGCCGCCAGGGCTCGGGCGTCACCTCGGCGCCGGCGTCGATGGCCCGCGCCATGCGGCCCAGCAGGTCGGCCAGGTGCAGCTCCCGCAGCGGGGTCAGGACGGCGGTCAGGATCGGGTCCGCGGTGGTCATCGCACGCCGAGATCCGCGAGCGCGCGGGCGAGCTCGGGCGGCAGGTCCGCGGCGGCGGAGGCCGCGCCCCCCTCGAGGTCGCCCGGCGCCGCCTCGGGCGCCAGGTAGCGCCAGCCCTGGAAGGGGCGGCGGGGGGCGGCCTGGGTGCGCACGATCTCGGGGTCCAGCACCAGGGCGCAGCGGCGGATGCCGTCGCCGCCCTCGACCTCGCGCATCTCCTCGATGCGCTGGCGGGCGAGGATCACGCCCTTGATCACCCAGTAGAGGCTGCCGCCGGAGGAGGTGATCTCCGCCTCCCGCTTGGGCCACATGCGGGTGACGTGGACGGGGCGGGGATCGCGGCCCGTGGCCAGCGCCTCGGCGGCGCGGGCGCGCTGCCAGGTCTCCAGGTCCTCGACCGAGTCGGCGCCCACGCACAGCTTGACGATGTGCAGCTTCGGCACGGTTTCGCTGGGCAGGTCGTCGCGCAAGGCGTCTCTCCGGTCAGGGACGGATCGGGCCTCGCCCCCGCGCAGCGGCGCGGAGGCGTCCGGGTCTGCGGCGAGGGCCCGTGTCCGGGCCCCCGCGTCAGGAAGCGTAGCGCTGCAGCGGAGCGACGTCGAGCGCCCCGGACCGACGGTTGCGGATGGCGCGGGCGGCGGCCCGGGCCCCGGCGGCCGTGGTGTAGTAGGGGATCTTGCCGTAGAGCGAGACCGAGCGGATCTCGCGGCTGTCGGAGACCGACTGGCTGCCCTCGGTGGTGTTGATCACCAGCGCGACCTGCCCGTCCTTCAGCGCGTCGACGATGTTGGGACGGCCCTCGTAGACCTTCTTCACCGTCTCCACCGCGACCCCGTTCTCCCGCAGGAAAGCCGCGGTGCCGCCGGTGGCGAGAAGCTGGAAGCCCAGCTCCGCGAGCGTCTGCGCCGGCTCCAGGATCGCCTGCTTGTCGGCGTCGCGGACCGAGACGAAGACCCGGCCGCCGTCGGGCAGCAGGGTGCCCGCGCCGATCTGGGACTTCAGGAAGGCCCGGTCGAAGCTGACGTCGAGGCCCATGACCTCGCCGGTCGAGCGCATCTCCGGCCCCAGCAGCGTGTCGACGCCGGGGAAGCGGGCGAAGGGCAGCACCGCCTCCTTCACCGCGAAGCGCGGGATGTCGGGGGACTTCAGGTCGAAGGTCGGCAGCTTCTCGCCCGCCATGACCCGCGCGGCGATGGCCGCGATGGGCGAGCCGACGGCCTTGGCGACGAACGGCACCGTGCGCGAGGCGCGCGGGTTGACCTCGAGCACGTAGATCTCGCCGTCCTTGATCGCGAACTGGACGTTCATCAAGCCGACCACGTTCAGCCCCAGCGCCAGCGCCCTGGTCTGCGCCTTCAGCTCGTCGATCATCTCGCGCGACAGCGTGTAGGGCGGCAGCGAGCAGGCGGAGTCGCCGGAATGGACGCCCGCTTCCTCGATATGCTCCATCACGCCGGCGACATGCACCGTCTCGCCGTCGCACAGCGCGTCGACGTCCACCTCGACCGCGCCCGACAGGTAGCTGTCGATCAGGACGGGCGAGGAGCCCGAGACCACCACCGCCTCGCGGATGTAGCGGTTCAGGCCCTCGTCGTCGCGCACGATCTCCATCGCGCGCCCCCCCAGCACGTAGGAGGGGCGGATGACGACCGGGTAGCCGACCTCGTTGGCGATGCGCAGGGCGCTTTCGCCGGTGGTGGCGATGCCGTTGCGGGGCTGCTTCAGGCCCAGCTTGTTGAGCAGCTTCTGGAAGCGCTCGCGGTCCTCGGCCAGGTCGATCGCGTCGGGCGTGGTGCCCAGGATCGGGATGTCGTTGGCCTCGAGCGCGCGGGCCAGCTTCAGCGGCGTCTGGCCGCCGAACTGCACGATCACGCCGTGAAGCGTGCCGGCCTCCTGCTCCTTGAACAGGATCTCGAGCACCGACTCCTCGGTCAGCGGCTCGAAGTAGAGCCGGTCGGAGGTGTCGTAGTCGGTCGAGACCGTCTCCGGGTTGCAGTTGACCATGATGGTCTCGTAGCCCGCGTCGGTCAGCGCGAAGCAGGCGTGGCAGCAGCAGTAGTCGAACTCGATCCCCTGCCCGATCCGGTTCGGACCGCCGCCCAGGATCACGACCTTCTTGCGGTCGGTGGGGCGGGATTCGCACTCGACCCAGCCCATCGCGTCGGCTTCGTAGGTCGAATACATGTAGGGGGTCTGCGCCTCGAACTCGGCGGCGCAGGTGTCGATGCGCTTGAACACGGGCCGGATCGACATGGCGTGCCGGATGCGGCGCACCGCGTCCTCGGACATGTTGGCGAGCTTGCCGAGGCGGGCGTCGGAGAAGCCCATCATCTTCAGCGCGCGCAGGCCGGCGGGATCGCGGGGCAGGCCCTCGGCGATCAGCTTCGCCTCGGTCTCGATGATCTCGGCGATCCGCTCCAGGAACCACATGTCGTAGGCGGTGGCGGCGGCGATGTCGTCCAGCGACAGGCCCTCGCGCATCGCCTGGGCGATGACGCGGATCCGGTCCGGCGTGGCCTTCGACAGCGCGGCGATCACGGCGCGCTTGCGGTCCGGCTCGGCGGTCTTGTCGTCGACGCCGGGGATCTCGATCTCGTCGAAGCCGGTCAGGCCGGTCTCCATCGAGGCGAGCGCCTTCTGCACGGATTCGCCGAAGCTGCGGCCGATGGCCATGACCTCGCCCACCGACTTCATCGCGGTGGTCAGGTCGGGGGTCGAGCCGGGGAACTTCTCGAAGGCGAAGCGCGGGATCTTCGTCACGACATAGTCGATGGTCGGCTCGAAGCTCGCGGGTGTCACCTTGGTGATGTCGTTGTCGAGCTCGTCCAGCGTGTAGCCCACCGCCAGCTTCGCCGCGATCTTGGCGATCGGGAAGCCGGTGGCCTTGGAGGCCAGGGCGGAGGAACGCGAGACGCGCGGGTTCATCTCGATCACCACCATGCGGCCCGTCTCGGGCTGCAGGGCGAACTGGACGTTGGAGCCGCCGGTCTCCACCCCGATCTCGCGCAGGACCGCCAGCGAGGCGTTGCGCATCCGCTGGTATTCCTTGTCGGTCAGGGTCAGCGCCGGGGCCACGGTGATCGAGTCGCCGGTGTGGACGCCCATCGGGTCCACGTTCTCGATCGAGCAGATGATGATGCAGTTGTCCGCCTTGTCGCGGACCACCTCCATCTCGAACTCCTTCCAGCCGAGCAGCGACTCGTCGATCAGGATCTGGGAGACGGGGGAGGCGTCGAGGCCGGACTTGCAGATCCGCTCGTAGTCCTCGCGGTTGTAGGCGACGCCGCCGCCGGTGCCGCCCAGGGTGAAGGCGGGGCGGATGATGGCGGGCAGGCCGATCTGCGGCAGCGCCTCCATGCACTCCTCCATCGAGGAGGCGATGGTGGCGGCCGGGTTCTCGAGGCCGATGCGGTCCATCGCCTCGCGGAACAGCTTGCGGTCCTCGGCCATCTCGATGGCGGCGCGCTTCGCGCCGATCAGCTCGACGTTGTATTCGGCGAGCACGCCTGCGTCGTCGAGCGCCAGCGCGGCGTTCAGCGCGGTCTGGCCGCCCATCGTGGGCAGCAGCGCGTCGGGGCGCTCCTCGGCGATGATGCGGGTCAGGACCTCGGTCGTGATCGGCTCGATGTAGGTGGCGTCCGCCATCTCCGGGTCCGTCATGATCGTGGCC
Source organism: Albimonas marina (assembly GCF_029223255.1). GTDB lineage: Bacteria > Pseudomonadota > Alphaproteobacteria > Rhodobacterales > Rhodobacteraceae > Albimonas. The sequence continues at coordinate 716,638 of NZ_JARHUC010000001.1, read as the reverse complement.
GGGTTCGAGTTCACCAGGATCACCCGGTAACCCTCTTCCCGCAGGGCCTTGCAGGCCTGGGCGCCGGAGTAGTCGAACTCGCACGCCTGCCCGATCACGATGGGCCCCGCGCCGATGATGAGGATCGAGGAGATGTCGTCGCGGCGGGGCATGTGGCGTTCCTCGGGCTCGTTCGCCGGCATCCCGCGCGGAGGTGCGCAGGTTTCGGCGTCAAACGGTCAGGTCGGCTGGGACCGCGCGGGTTATAGCGGAGCGCGCGAAGGACGCAAGGCGAGTCCGGACGGATCGGGAAGCTTTGCCGCGCCCGAGGCCCGCGCCGCGCGCATTCCCGCCCACAGCGCCCCCAGCGTGACCAGCGCCGCGAGGAAGGCGCAGACGATCACGCCCAGCGGGCCGGCCAGCGCCGGAAGGGCCGTCAGCAGCGCCTCGGCATGCAGGACGAGCGCGGCGACGGTCAGCGCCGCCACGGCCCGTCCGCCCGGCGCCCTCCGCAGCGACCAGGCCAGGGCGGGCAGGCACAGGAGGGGCGCGAGCAGGTAGGATTGCCACATCACCGGCCCGCAGATCGTCGCGGCCAGCAGGACCGCCAGCGCGCCGGCGCCCTCGACGCGGGCGGAGGCGTCGGCGTCCGCAGGCCCGGCGGGGCGGCACAGCGCGACGGTCATGGCCAGCATCGCCGCCAGCGCCCCCAGCGTCGCCGCCTGGATCCAGCCCGGCCGCGGCTGCACCGGCGGCGCGGCGGGACCGCTCAGCAGGTGCAGCACGATCTCCAGCCCGCCGTTGCCGGTGCTGACGAAGACGTTGCGCGACATCTGGCCCAACATCTCCAGCCACGCCTGGGTCTGCGCCAGCCCGCCCAGCGCGAGGTTCAGCGCGAACAGCGCCGCGCCGACCCCGGCGGCGGCGCCGAGCGCGCCCCAGCGCCGCCGCGCGATCCACCAGAGCCCCACCGCCGCGGGCGCGAGCTTGATCGAGGCCGCCAGCGCCAGCGCCCCGCCCGCCAGCAGCGCCGCGCCGCGCCCCCGCCCGCGGGCCGCGCGCTCGATCGCCAGCACCGTCAGCCCCGCCACGAGCATCTGCGGCTGGTTGTGCATCAGCGAGGTCGTCAGGGGCGCCAGCAGGGTCAGGCCCAGCAGCGCGACCGCCGCGACCGCGGCCGGCGGGGCCGCCGGGCGGAACAGCGAGATCGACAGCAGCGCCCCCGCCGCCAGCGCCGCGAGGTTCACGACCGCGCCCAGCAGCATGAACCCCGGCAGCCCCAGCGCGGTCGCCAGCGGCGCGCACAGATTCGCCCACAGCGGCGGATAGACGTAGGGAAAGATGCTCAGTCCGGGATCGAGCCCCTCGGCCGCGGCCAGCGCGGCCCAGGCCTCGGGCGGGCCGAGGTACATCTCGGCGGCGGGGAAGGCGTAGATCATCTCCGGCCGCCCCAGCGCCACGAAGCGCGCGGCGAGATGCAGGGAGGCGAAGTCGAGCTCCGCCGTCGGATCCGCCAGCCGCCCGGCCTGCGAGAGCAGCAGGGCCGCGACCCACAGCACCGCCAGCGCGACCGCGCCCGCCGGCCCCGAGGCCCGGCCGCGCCAGCCGCCCGCGGCGTTGGGCGATTTCCCCGACATGCCGATCCCCTTCCGCGGCCCGCGCCGCGCCCGCCCCGGGGCCGCCCGCCTCCCGGCGCGGGAGGCCCGCCCCGAAGCGGCGGCCCCCTGCGTCGCAGGCGGGGCCGTTGTACGCCACGCTTCAGCCGCTATGCTCGGGCAGACCAGACCCGCTTCAGACGGAAAGTTCAAGTTCATGGCCACCGAGGCGGATCCTGCCTTTCTCGAAACCGCCACCGTTTTCCTGGGCGCCGCCGTGCTGGCTGTGCCGATCTTCAAGCGCGCCGGGCTGGGCTCGGTCATCGGCTACCTCGCCGCGGGGGCGCTGATCGGCCCCTACGGGCTGGCGCTCGTCTCCGACGTGCAGACCGTGGTGGGCTTCGCCGAGTTCGGCGTTGTGCTGCTGCTGTTCGTCATCGGGCTCGAGCTTCGGCTGGGCCGCCTGTGGCGGATGCGGTACGAGATCTTCGGCCTGGGCCTGGCGCAGGTGGTGCTGACCGGGGCGCTGCTGTTCCCGCTGCTGCGCATGGTGGGCTTCGGCTGGCGCGGCGCGCTGGTGCTGGGCGGCGCGCTGGCGCTCAGTTCCACCGCCTTCGCCGTGCAGCTGCTGCGCGAACGGGGCGACCTGACCCGGCCTTACGGCGACCGCTCCTTCTCGATCCTGCTGTTCCAGGACCTGGCGATCGTGCCCCTGCTGGCGATGATCGCGATCCTCGCGCCCTTCGCCCGCGGCGACGCGCTCGACCCGCAGAACGCGCTGCTGGCGCTGGGCGCGGTGGCCGCGCTGATCGTGGTGGTGCGCTACGGCATGGGCCCGCTGCTGACCGTCATCGCCCGCTCCAAGGCCGACGAGGTGTTCACCGCCGCCGCCCTGCTGGTGGTCATCGGCTCGGCGCTGGCGATGCACGCGGTCGGCCTCTCGATGGCCATGGGCGCCTTCATCGCCGGCGTGCTGATGGCCGACACCGAGTTCCGCCACCAGCTCGAGACCGACATCGAGCCGTTCCGCGGCCTGCTGCTGGGCCTGTTCTTCATGGGCTTCGGCATGTCCGTGGACTGGAGCCTGGTGGCCGGCGCCTGGTGGGTGGTGCTGGGCGGCGCCTTCGGCCTCTTCGCGATCAAGGGACTGGCGCTCTACACCCTCGCCCGCATCGCGCGCTCGGACCAATTCGACGCCGTGCGCATCGCCGCGACCCTCGGCCAGGGCGGCGAGTTCGCCTTCGTGATGTTCTCGGCCGCCACCTCCAACCTGCTGATCGGGCGGGAGGAGGGCTCGATCCTCTCGGCCATCGTCACCCTCTCGATGGTCCTGACCCCCTTCGCCATCAAGCTCGCCGACCGCCAGCGTCCCAGGGAGGACGACGGCGAGGCCGACGGCCGCGCGCTGGAGGAGGCGGAGAACACCTCGATCCTCGTCGCGGGCTTCGGGCGCGTGGGCCAGGTGGTGGCGCGCGTGATGCGGATGCGCGGCTACGACGTGACGGTCATCGACAACTCCACCCGGCTGATCCGCATGGGCGCCTCGATGGGGGCGACGGTCTACTACGGCGACGCGCGGCGGCTGGACGTGCTGAAGATGGCGGGGGCGGCGCAGGCCGACATGATCTTCCTGTGCATCGACGACCGCGACGGCGCCAAGGCGGCGGTCGAGAAGATCCGCGCCGCCTTCCCCGAGGCCTTCATCCTCGCCGACACCTACGACCGTTTCTCGGAGGTCGAGCTGCGCGAGGCCGGCGCCCACGAGGTGGTGCGCGAGACCTTCGAGAGCGCGGTCGAGCTCGCCCGCCGCGGCCTGCACCGGATGGGCGACGGCGACGTGGCCGAGGACCTGATCGCCGAGTTCCGCCGCCGCGACGCCGAGCTCGCCCGCCTCCAGACCCAGTACGGCGTCCAGGAGGGGCTCCAGAAGCTGCGCGAGAAGTACACGCTCGATCAGCCGGGCTGAGCGGGCGGGGGCGGCGCATGTCGATGCGCCGCCCCCGTCCCGTCCGCCGTCACTCGCGCAGCAGCAGCAGCATCGCGACGATGGTCGCGGCGATGCCCGCCAGGATCGGCAGGTGGGGCCAGGTTCCGCCGAAGATCCCCTCCCACAGCACGATGAACGAGGGGACCAGGTAGCCGTAGGCCATCACCTTGCCCGCGGGCAGGCGCATGGCGGCGAACTGGAGCAGAAAGAAGGTCAGCGCCGTCGCCCCCAGCGCCAGGTAGACGATGGCCGCCCACACGATCGGCGGCAGCGCCCCCCAGTCGGTGGCGACCACCGCCCCGGTCGAGAGCGCCACGACCCAGATGATCCCGCAGGCCGCCAGCATCGTCCAGAACGAGAAGGCGAGCGCCGGCTCCCCCCGGTTCAGCCGGCGCACCAGGGGGGTGTAGAGCGCGTGGGCCGCGACGCCGACGAAGAAGATCGCCTCCCCCCGCTCGACGCGGAAGGCGAGCAGGCGCTCGAGGTCGGCGTCGAAGATCACCCACACGGCGCCCATCCCCCCCAGCGCCAGCGCCGCGGCCATGCGCGGCGGCGCGGCCTGGCGCAGGAGCAGCCATCCGAAGATCGCCGAGAGGATCGGGGTCAGGGTGAAGACCGCGCCGGTGGAGACGGGATCGGTGATCCGGAGCGCCACGAACATCAGGATGAAGTAGACCGCCAGCAGCCCCCCCAGCAGCGGATAGCGCCAGGGCGCCGCGAGCTGCGCCCGCCGCAGCCCCGGCCCCAGCATCGCCGCCCCCGCGAGCACGCCCGAGCCCAGCGCGAACCGCGCGGCGTTCAGCGCCTCGGGCGCGATGAGGGACGCGGCCCGCCCGCCCAGCGAGAAGCTGACGGAGATGACGAGGGCGAAAAGCAGCATGGCCAGGTGGCCGAGGCTGCGGTCACGGGCGGTGGCGGGCATGGGGGCTCCGGGTGGTGGGCCGGAGGGGTATGGGGGGCGGGGCGGGGCGGTGGCAAGGGGTGGGCGTGTGATAGACGCCTGCAACAAGCCTACCCAAAAACTCAATCGCGGAGTTCTTCAAGGCCTATCGCAGTGTAAGATTTACTTATTGTTCCATCCGGCTTTCGCATCGTGCCGATTTCAACATCCGCGCGAAAGCGACTTCCCAAGACAACCCCGTCATCGGACTCGATCTTCTCTAGGTAATCTTGACTTACTTGATGCCCAAAACGACCCGAGAGAATCTCCCTCGATCCGTCCTGCCGAAAATCGAAGGTTCTTTTGATTGGAGAGAGACCAACAAGGGATCCAATCCAGACGGCCTTGTCGATCTGAACTCTAGAGCTGGAAATTCGCCTGTATGCGCGCTCAATTCCGTACTGATCTATAATTAGCTGTCTGTCGGGCAGCTCGGCCTTCACGAATGCATCGCTCTTTCGGAGGTGCGAGAAAAATCTCGCGACCGATCTAAAGACACGCGGATTGATATCGTTGATTTCGATGAGGAAATCATCCTCACTTTCTTGGGAAAACTCTTCAAATAGTTCAATCGCCTCCTGCATTGCCTCTCGCACGGGCGTTCTAAAAGCACTCGACTGCCTTGCGCTCTTCTCTTCTAAGATAAACCCAAATGAGCCAGTCGCAACGCCAACAATGTTGAGGTCCACTAGGCTAGCGCCACGAATGGCACCTCGAGTGGCGAGTTCTTTTTCGCCTCCCGCCGCGAACAGCCTCGTGACTAGCCCTTGAAAATTGCCTAGTGCTTCAGCTGCAAATCTTGCATCGATTGCCCGCTCACGAGTAACGGGGGCTCCATCGAACAAGATCGCAATCTCGCCTACGTTCGCGTCTGACGCTTCAAGCCGTGTCAGTTCGGCTACAACATCATCTAGCCGCTCAGATAGGCTGAGCTCTGACACAACATCTCCAGTGTCTTTGGAAGCTGCAATCAAGCCCTCTAGCTCCCCTTTCTGTCGGCGCAGATATTGGAGCTCTGACAGATCAGACATCGAAGCATCTCCTGATCTCGCCCTCGATCATTCTAAACTCGGACGGCTGATCTGCTAGCGCAATTTCGACGATGCCCTTCTTGAAATGAGAAGTTCTCATGTCGGAGAACAGCCCAAACCAATATGTTGTGTTCTTGACGACGTGAGATGGTGGGAGGGTCAGGTCAATCGCGTATGTATCGCAATTGAAGCGCGGCTTCATATTTCTTGAGCTAAAGAAGTCGCGATGGATAAACTGCCTAAAGTCGGCGCTCCATTGATGGTCGTTGCCTTGGTAGCGCGTCGGTCGCTCAAACAAGGTGACTACGTCGATATCTCTAGGCGGACGCCCGCGAGTTCGCTCAACGTCTTCGATGAAGCTTCCGTCAAGCCATTGGGTCCCTGCAACGAAACCGCCTTCGAACAGGTGTTTGCGATAGCCATTGAGGCCATGCAGAAGCTTGGCGCGCTCCTTTGATGTGCAGAACTTTTCCACGATCTCGAACATCGAAGCTTGATACGGCGATCTTGAGGCCGGGTTGACCGCGTCCGACCCTCGAAAGATGGGTAGGGCTCCATGTGGCTCAAAATCAGGGATTGGCATGATGTTCTCAATCTCAAAGGTTGAAAATGTATTGCCGACCTTTCGCAGCGTTGTCCACTAAGAGTTTACAATGGTTGGGAAAGCGTCCCTCACTCCGCCGCCACCCGCGCCGGATTGTTCGGGTGCGTCGTCCAGTTCGCATACCCGTCCTCGACCACCTTGCCCGTCCGGGGATCCACCGTCCCGGGCGCGAGGCGCTCCATGGTGATGCAGTTCTCCACCGGGCAGACGTCGACGCACAGGTTGCAGGCGACGCACTCGTCGTCCTTCACCTCGAAGACCCGGCCCTCCTTCATCGCGATCGCCTGGTGGGAGGTGTCCTCGCAGGCGGCGTAGCAGCGGCCGCACTTGATGCAGGCGTCCTGGTCGATCCGCGCCTTGGTCACGTAGTTCAGGTTCAGGTACTGCCAGTCCGTCACGTTCGGCACCGCCCGGCCCTGGAAGGCGGAGGTCGAGGGGTGGCCGGCCTCGGACATCCAGCGCTCGAGGCCGGTGGCCATCTCGGTCACCACCCGGAAGCCGTAGGTCATCGCCGCGGTGCAGACCTGCACGTTGCCCGCGCCCAGCGCGATGAACTCGGCCGCGTCGCGCCAGGTGGTCACGCCGCCGATGGCCGAGATCGGGATGCCGGCGCACTCGGGGTCGCGGGCGATCTCGGCCACCATGTTCAGCGCGATGGGCTTCACCGCCGGCCCGCAGTAGCCCCCGTGGGAGCCCTTGCCGTCGATCGAGGGCTCGGGCGAGAACGTGTCGAGGTTCACCGAGGTGATCGAGCTGACCGTGTTGATCAGGCTGACCGCGTCCGCGCCCCCCTTCACCGCCGCGCGGGCGGGGTAGCGGATGTCGGTGATGTTGGGCGTCAGCTTCACGATCACCGGCATGCGGGTGGTCTGCTTGCACCAGCGGGTGATCTGCTCGATCAGGTCCGGGGCCTGGCCGACGGCCGAGCCCATGCCGCGTTCGGACATGCCGTGCGGGCAGCCGCAGTTGAGCTCGATCCCGTCGGCGCCGGTCGCCTCGACCAGCGGCAGGATCTCCTTCCAGGCGGATTCCTCGCAGGGGACCATCAGGGAGACGACGACGGCCCGGTCGGGGTAGTCGCGCTTCACCGCCTTGATCTCGTCGAGGTTCACCTGCAGGGGGCGGTCGGTGATCAGCTCGATGTTGTTGATCCCCAGCACCCGGCGGTCGGCGCCGTAGACGACGCCGTAGCGGGGGCCGTTCACGTTCACCACGTGGGGGTCGAGGCCCAGCGTCTTCCACACCACCCCGCCCCAGCCGGCCTCGAAGGCGCGGCGGACGTTGTATTCCTTGTCCGTCGGGGGGGCCGAGGCCAGCCAGAACGGGTTCGGCGACTTGATGCCCACGAAGTCGTTGCGCAGATCGGCCATGGTCTTGCTCCTCAACCTTGCTGGGGCGCCTGAATGCCGCGAAGTCGCTCTTGAGCCGCTTCGATCACCTCGGACGGAAAGCGATCGGCGTTCCGCAGCACCACCGACTCGAAGAGCAGCTCCGGGAGTCCGCGCTCGACGAGCATGTCGAAGCCGGCGCTCGGCTGCGGCTTCAGCGTCAGGTCGGCGCAGGTCTTCGCCTCGCCGTCCTTCGCGATCTTCTGGCGGGTGCGGGAGAGCAGGGTCGTTTTCCCGCGTTCCTCCCGAAGCATCTCTTCGAGCGCGAAGACCGACCTCCAGACATCGTGCTCGAGCGTGCCGGGCTCGGCGCTGGGCTGAATCTCGCACAAGCGTGAGAAGGCGGCCCGTTCAACCGCGGCCGAGCCATACGACTTGGCATTGGTCATCAGCGTCCTGAGACGCTCCGGATCGGTCAATCCGGGAATGGCGGCGAGCGCCCCCTGCTCGGCTTTGGACAACTCGCTCACGTCATCAAAGCCCGATGGATGCTCTCGGCCGCGTCGCGGCCCTGGGCGACGGCGGTCACGGTCAGATCCTCCCCGCCCGAGGCGCAGTCGCCCCCCGCCCAGACGCCGGGTCGGGAGCTGCGGCCCTCGGCGTCCACCTTGATCTTGCCGCCCTCGATCTCCAAGCCCGAAGGCGCGACGAGGGTCTGGCCGATGGCCTTCATCACCTGGTCGGCGGGGAGCGTGAAGGTCTCTCCCGTGCCGGCCAGGCCGTCGGGGCCGGTCTCGGTGTACTCGAACTCGATGGCCTCGGCCTCGCCTTCGCCGGTCACGCGCACGGGCCGGGCGTTGCAAATCACCCGGGCGCCGGCGGCGGCGGCGAGCTCGACCTCGAAATCCGAGGCCGCCATGGCGGCGCGGTCGCGGCGGTAGACGAGGGTCACCTGCTCGGCGCCCAGCTTGGCGGACTGGATGGCGGCGTCGGTGGCGGTCATGCCGCCGCCGATCACCACCACGTTGCGGCCCACCGCGACGTGGTCGTAGGCGGGCGCCTGGCGCAGGGCGGCGATCCAGTCGACGGCGTCGCGCACGCCGGGCAGATCCTCGCCCTCGGCGCGCAGGGCGTTCACGGCGGCGAGGCCGACGCCCAGGAACACCGCGTCGAAATCGGCGGCGAGCGCGTCGAGCTCCAGCCCCGCGCCCAGCCTGCCCTCGACGATCTCGATGCCGCCGATGCGCAGCAGCCAGTCGACCTCGGCCTGGGCGAAGCCGTCCACGGCCTTGTAGGCGGCGATGCCGTATTCGTTCAGCCCGCCGGGCTTGGGCCGCGCCTCGAAGACGGTGACGGCGTGGCCATGCATCGCCAGGCGGTGCGCGCAGGAGAGGCCCGCGGGACCGGCGCCGACCACCGCGACGCGCTTGCCGGTCTCGGGGGCGCGCGTGAAGGGATGCCCGTTCTCGGCCATCAGGGCGTCGGTGGCGTAGCGCTGCAGGCGGCCGATCTCGACCGGGTCGCCCTCGGCCGTCATGCGCACGCAGGCTTCCTCGCACAGCGTCTCGGTCGGGCAGACGCGGGCGCACATGCCGCCCAGGATGTTCTGGTCGAAGATGGTCTTCGCCGCCGACTTGGGATGGCCGCCCTGGATCTGGCGGATGAACATCGGGATGTCGATCTCGGTCGGGCAGGCGATGGTGCAGGGCGCGTCGTGGCAGAAATAGCAGCGGTCCGCGGCGACCAGCGCCTCGTGATCCGTCAGGCGGGGATGCAGGTCGGAGAAGTTGGCCGCCAGCTCGGCCGCCGGCAGGCGGGCGGGGGCGATTCCGGGGGCGCGGCGCGCGGACGTCATGGCTGGCGATCTCCCGAGGGTCTGGCTGGGGCGTGGGCTGGCCGGTCGGGAATCAGCCTGTGGCAGGTCCGAAAATTTATCAACTGGTAAATCGAGCCTCGCCGCCCCACGCGCTGCGAAACCCGCGCGCGAGGGCCGGAAACGACGACGCCCGGCCGCCTTTCGGCGACCGGGCGCGGTCGTAGCCCGTCGGGGAGGGAGGCGTCAGGCGGCCCGGCGGCGGGCGACGAAGGCCAGCGCGGCGAGGCCCGCCGCCGCCAGCGGCAGCGTGGCGGGAACCGGCACCGGCGCGGCGGTCAGCGTCATCGAGGCCGCCGCGGCGGTCGAGGACGCGTAGTCCACGAAGTAGTCGTCGCCGATGGCGTTCGAGACCAGCACCTGGAAGGTGGTCGAGCCGCAGCCCGAGGCGGCGCAGCCGAAGAAGTTCGTGCCCGAAATCATCGAGGGCGCGGGGAAGTCGAACAGCGACGCGGTGGCGCCCGACCCGGCGATCACCCCCTCGAACACCAGCGTATCCGCCTCGGTGATCGAGAAGGACGAGATCGACAGGCCCGAGAAGCTGATCAGCATGTCGACGACGTCGGTCTGGTCGAAGGTCTCGCCGGCGGCGGCGTCGATCTCCATGTAGCCGGTCCCGAGCAGGGACTGGTCGTCGCTGGCCGTCGCGCCGTTCACCCCGACTTCGCCCGACCAGTAGAAGTCGAACACGATCGTGGCCTGGGCGGCGAGGGGAGACAGCGCGAGGCCGGCCGCAAGGGCGAGCGACGCGAGAACGCGGGTGAGCATGAGGGGCGGCTCCTCAAGTGTGACGCAAGGGGGATCGGTCCGCGAATCGCAACCGACGCCCCGAAGGTTAACATGACGGAAAGGCGGCGTTCACATTGCAATCGAGTCGCGGGGCGACTCGCGCCCGGCGTTGACGGATCGGCGACGGATCTGGAACATTGCGCGAACAAGGAGCGTCCATGACCCAGCCCCCCGCCGACCTATCCGCCCCGCTCGCCGCGGACCCGCAGCCGGGCGTGCTGCTCGCCCGCGGCGTCTGCCGGCTGCTGATCGACCTCGGCTTCGCGCCGATCGCGGAATTCGTGCCGGCGCGCGGGCTGCGCGCCGACGTGTTCGCGGCGGGACCGAAGGGGGAGATGTGGATCGTCGAGTGCAAGTCGGGCCTGCCCGACTTCCGCTCCGACCGGAAATGGCCGGGCTATCTCGACTGGTGCGACCGGTTCTTCTTCGCGGTGGACGAGGCCTTCCCGGACGAGGTCCTGCCGCCCGACCAGGGCCTGATCCGCGCCGACGCCTTCGGGGCCGAGATTCTGCGCCACCCGGCCGAGCCGCGCACGCTGGCCCCCGCCCGGCGCAAGGCGCTGACCCTGCGGGCCGCGCGCGTCGCTTCGGTCCGGCTGCGCATGGCGCTGGATCCGGGCCTGCCGGCGTTGTCGGAGATCTGAAGCGCGCCCGGAGACGGCGGTCTCCGGCGTGCGAATCAGCGGCGCGGGCCGCGGCCGGCGCCGTCGGCGCGCCCGCCGCCCGGGCCGCGGCCCGGCTTGCGGCCGCCCGGGCCCTTGGCCGGACCGCCCGCCTTGGGCCGCCCGCCTCCGGAGCCGCCGCCGCGCTTCGAGGCGGCGCGGGCGCGCTCCGCGGCGCCCATCAGCTCCTCGGCGATCTCCTCGGCTTCCTCCGGCTCGAAGTCCAGCGGAAGCGAGAATCCCTCGCCCTCGACATAGATGCGCACCATGCCTTCGCTGGTCGGCCCGATCTGCAGGCTCGCGGCGACGTCGCTTTCGGAATCGATGCCCATGGGCCGGTCCTCGTCGGTTGGTTGGGAGGGCTGCTACTGCCGCAGGACGCGCGACGCAAGGGCGCGCACGTCCGCCCCATTCGTTCCGACCCTTGCATCCCGGCCGATCCGGCGCTATCGAGCGCCCCGCGTGCCGACGTAGCTCAGTTGGTTAGAGCACCAGATTGTGGATCTGGGGGTCCCCCGTTCGAGCCGGGGCGTCGGTACCATCTCCTCCTTCAATGACCAGCACGCCGGTCCGGGAGATCCCTGGAGGCCCCATCGGCCTCGGGATGCGCCGGACCTCGCGGAAATCGCCCCCCCCCGCGGACGGGCCGCGGCGTTCGGTCGATGGCATAGGCGTGGGATCGGGCGTCCGTGCGGGGCCGCGGCCGGCAGTCGCCGGAAGGCCGCTCTCGCGGACGCAGGAAAGGTCGCGCGGGCCCGTCGACGCCGGGCGGCGTCGGCGGGCGCGGCGGCGGGCGCTTACTCGGCGCCGTTGGGGTCGACGCTGACCAGGTAGGCGTAGATGTCCTCCATCCCGCTGGTCAGCTTGAAGGTCATCTTCCCCCGGGCCTTGTCGTCGCCGAGGTACTCGCGCAGGAACCCGGTCGCGTCCTGGACGTAGGAGGTGAAATGCGCCTCGTCCCAGACCAGGCCCTTCTCGCCCGCCTCCTTCATCGACGTGCTGTAGCCCTTGAAATCCTCGTAGGAGCCGGCCTGGCGGCCGATCACGCCGAAGAGGTTGGGCCCGACCTTGCCGCCGCGCTGGATCACGTCGCCGTCCGGCGAGACGATCTCGTGGCAGGCGCGGCATTTCAGGAAGATCTTCTCCCCCTTGGCCGCGTCGCCCGCGGCGAGCGCCGGCGCCGTGGCGGCGACCGAGGCAAGGATCGTGACCGCGAAGAACGTCTTCATGTCTTTCTTCCTCCCGTTTCGCTCGGACCCCGCCGCAGGCGGAGCCTTACGCGTTTCAACTATTTCGCTCCGACCCGGCGTCCACCGCGCGCGGCGGCCATGTTGCCGCAGCGGCAATGGCCCCGCGGATCGCGCGGTCGCGCGCCTCGAGGTCGGAGAGAATCGAGATGAGCCGCCCGGTCCGGTCCGCGCGCGCCAGGGGCGGGCGCGCCGCGGCGGCGACCAGGAAGGCGGTTTCGGGAAGCGGCGGATAGCGCAGGCCCGCGGCGCAGGGCGCGGCGACGTCGCCGCCGGCGCGCAGCAGCGCCTGGAACGCCAGCGCCGCCTTGCGGCCCTGGGAGGTGACGGCGCGGACGTGGAACCCGGTCGCGCCGCCGGCCTCCACCCGGGCGCCGATCTCGGCGTAGATCAGCCGCGCCGCCCAGATCCCCGGACGACAGGCGCCCGGAAGGCCGGCGATGCCCGGCTCGGCCCGGCGGTAGAGGCGTTCGGCCTCGCGCAGCAGCGCCGCGCGCACGGCCAGAACGCCGGGCGAGGGGGCGGGACGGGCGAGGAAGCGCTCGGGATCGACGCCCTCGGCGCGCAGGAGATCGAGCGGCAGGTAGAGACGGCCGGCGGCGGCGTCCTCGGCCACGTCGCGGGCGATGTTGGTCAGCTGCATGGCGACGCCCAGGTCGCAGGCGCGTGCCAGCACGTCGGCGTCGCGCACGCCCATCAGCACCGTCATCATCGCCCCGACCGAGCCCGCCACCCGCGCACCGTAGGCGCGCAGCTCCGACAGGTCGGCGCAGCGCCGGCCCTCGGCGTCCCAGGCGAGGCCCTCGACCAGCGCCTCGGGCAGCGCGCGGGGCAGGTCGAAGGCGCGCACCACCTCGGCGAAGCAGCGTTCGGTCGGATGATCCGCCGGCGCGCCGGCGTAGACCCGCGCCAGCCCCCGGCGCAGCCGCGCCACCGAGGCCGCGCGGTCCTCGGCCCCGCCGGTCGCGAGGTCCACCGCGTCGTCCGCCTGCCGGCAGAAGGCGTAGAGGGCCAGCGCCGGGTCGCGCACCGCGCCCGGCAGCAGCTTCGAGGCGGCGTGGAAGGAACGGGAGCCGGTGCGGATCGCGGCCCGGCAGGCGGCCATGTCGGCCGGATCCGGCGAGAAGCGGGACGGGCCGCGCCGCGGCCCCGGGCCGGTCAGCCGCGCCATTCGGCGGCCTCGGGCAGGCAGGAGTCGAGCGCCTCGGCCCCCGCCAGCACGCCGGGGATGCCGGCGCCCGGATGGGTTCCCGCGCCGACGAGGTAGAGGCCCCGCGCCTCCTCCGACACGCAGTGGGGGCGGAAGAAGGCGCTCTGCAGCAGCCGCGGCTCCAGCGAAAAGCCCGAGCCGTGGGGGGCGTTGTAGCGGTCGCGGAAGTCGAGCGGGGTCATCACGTGGCTGGCGGTCACCCGCTCGGCCAGGCCCGGCAGCGCCACGGCCTCCAGCCGGTCCTGCACGGCCTGCCGGTATTCCTCGGCGAACTCGGTCCAGTCGGCGCCGGGCTCGAAGGTCAGGTTGGGCACCGGCGACAGGGCGTAGAACGTGTCGCCGCCCTCGGGCGCGCAGGACGGATCGGTGACCGAGGGGCGATGCAGGTAGAGGCTCATCTCCCGCGCGATGGTCCCCTGGATGAAGATGTCGCGCACCAGATGCTCGTAGCGGCGGGCGCTGAGGATCGTGTGGTGGCCGATCTCGGGCCACAGGTCGCGGCTGTCGCGGGTCCCGAAATGCCACAGGAACAGGCCCATGGACCAGCGCGCGCGGCGCAAGCGCCCCTCGCTCCAGCGCGCTTTCGCGCGCCGGCGCAGCAGCTTGCCGTAGGTGTGGCCGGGATCGGCGTTGGAGACGACGAGATCCGCCTCGAACCCCTCGCCCGACGTCGCGATCACCCCCGTCGCGCGGCCGTCCTTCAGCGTGATCCGCTCCGCCTCGACCCCGTGGCGGAAGCGGACGCCCTGGCGCTCGGCGAGCCCCGCCATCGCCTTGGCCAGCGCGCCGGCGCCGCCCATCGTGTAGTGGACGCCCTGCGCCCGCTCGAGATGGGTGACCAGCGCGTACATCGAGGTGACGTTGAACGGGTCCCCGCCGATGAACAGCGGATGGAAGCTGAGCGCCATGCGCAGGCGCGGGTCGCGCACGTGGCGTGAAACCAGGTCATGGACCGAGCGGTCGGCCCGCAGTTCGGCGAAGCGCGGCAGGGCGGCGAGCAGTTCGCTCACCCGGTTCATCGGCCGGCGTCCGAGCTTGTCGAAGCCGAACTCGCACCGCTCGCGGCTGTCCTTGAGGAAGCGCTTCCAGCCGGCGAGGTCGTCGGGGAACAGGCGTTCGATCTCGGCCTGCGCGTCCTCGGCGCCGGCCCGGGCCTGGTAGACCGAGCCGTCGGCGAAGCGGATGCTGTAGAAGGGATCGAGCGCGACCAGTTCGCAGTCGTCCTCGAATTTCGCCCCCGCCCGCGCCCACAGCTCGTGCAGCAGGGAAGGCGCGGTGACGATGGTGGGGCCGAGGTCGAAGCGGTGGCCGTCCACCTCCATCGAGGTGGCCCGCCCGCCCGGCGCGTCGAGCTTGTCGAGCACCTCGACCCGGTAGCCCTTCGCCGCCAGCCGGATCGCCGCCGCGAGCCCTCCGAACCCGGCGCCTACGATCACCGCGCGGGGCGCGGACTCGTCGGGCTGGGTGGCGGGGGGCGGGTCCGCGGCCGGGATCTCGGCGATGTCAGGCTCTTGCGACATGCACCGACGCTAGCAGTGTCTATTTTGATTTACAATCACTCTGTCAGGCCGGACAATGCTGGCCATGGGCAGGTTTACCGGCGCGGGAACGGAAGCGTCTGTAAACATTGACTGACAGATCCGTCCGCGAGAAGGAGCCGTCCCATCGCCGTCGCCAGCCTCAGCCTGTTTCGATTCGGCTCGCCCGCCGCGCGGGCCTGGGTCTTCGCGCAGATGGGTCTCGCGCGGCCGTCGCTGGCCCGCGCGCCGGGGATCGGTTTCCGCAAGCTGCTGGGCTCGGGCGTGGGCGAGGGGTTCACCCCTCGGCCCAACTGGTCCGTCTGGGCGATCCTGGCCGAGTGGCCGGACGCCGAGCGCGCCCGCGCCGCCACCGCGCGGGACGCGCCCTTCGCCGCCTGGCGCGCGCGGGCGGAGGAGAGCTTCAGCCTGGTCCTCGCCCCCCTCTCGCGCCGGGGCCGCTGGTCGGGGGCCGCGCCCTTCGATCCGGCGCAGGCGCCCCCCGCCCCGCCCGGCCCCATCGCCGCGCTGACCCGCGCCACGCTGCGCCCGCGCGGGCTGCTGCGCTTCTGGGGGCGGGAGCCCGCGATCAGCGCCGCCATCGGCGCCAATCCCGACGTGCTGTTCAAGATCGGCCTGGGCGAGACGCCCTGGCTGCAGCAGGTCACCTTCTCGGTCTGGCCCGACGCGGCCGCGATGGACCGTTTCGCCCGCGGCGGCGGCCCCCATGCCGGGGCCATCGCCGCCGCCCGCCGCAACGGCTGGTTCGCCGAGGAGCTCTACGCCCGTTTCGCGGTCGTCTCCCGCTCCGGGACCTGGCAGGGGCGCGATCCCCTGGCAGGACGCCTCGCAGGCGCGACCGCCGACGCCGTCCCCGATCAAGGAGAGGCCGCATGACCCAGCCGTTCCCGTTTTCCGCCATCGTCGGACAGGCGGCGATGAAACGCGCGCTGGTGCTGGCCGCGGTCGATCCCTCGATCGGCGGGGTCCTGGCGCTGGGCGACCGGGGGGCGGGCAAGTCCACCGCCGTGCGCGCGCTCGCCGCCCTGCTGCCCCCGATCCAGTCGCCCGAGGGCTGCGCCTACACCTGCGACGGCGCGGCGCCCTGCCCCGCCTGCGGGAGCGCGCCGCGCAGGACCCGGGCCCGCCCCACCCCGGTGATCGACCTGCCGCTGGGCGCGACCGAGGACCGGGTGACCGGCGCGCTCGACATCGAGCGGGCGCTGAGCCACGGCGAGAAGGTGTTCGAACCCGGCCTGCTGGCCCGCGCCCACCGCGGATTCCTGTATATCGACGAGGTGAACCTGCTGGAGGATCATCTCGTGGACCTGCTGCTCGACGTCGCCGCCTCGGGCGAGAACGTGGTGGAGCGCGACGGCCTCTCCGTCCGCCACCCCGCGCGCTTCGTGCTGGTGGGCTCGGGCAATCCCGAGGAGGGGGAGCTGCGCCCGCAGCTCCTCGACCGCTTCGGCCTGGCGGTGGAGGTGACCTCCCCGCGCGAGCTGTCGGAGCGGGTGCAGGTGATCCGCCGCCGCGACGCCTACGACCGGGACCGCGCCGGCTTCGTCGCCGCCTGGCGCGGGGCCGACGGCAAGCTGCGCCGCCGGATCCTCGCGGCGCGGGAGCGGCTGGAGACGGTGGAGACGCCCGACGCGGTGCTCGAGGACGTGGCGCGCCTGTGCCTGGCGCTGGGCGCCGACGGGCTGCGCGGGGAGCTGGCGCTGATGCGCGCCGCCCGGGCGCTCGCCGCCTTCGAGGGGGAGGCGACCGTGACCCGCGCCCACCTGCGCGAGATGGCGCCCGAGACGCTGGGCCACCGCCTGCGCCGCGATCCGCTGGACGAGACCGGCGCCGCCGCCCGCGTGCGCCGCGGGATCGAGGAGACGGTCCCCGCATGACCGGGATGCCGCCCCGCGACGCCCCGCGCGGCGATCCCCCCCGCCCCGCCGCCCGCGGCTGGGAGGATGCGCTCGCCGCCGCGGCCCTGCTCGCCCTCGACCCCGCCGGCCTGGGCGGCGCCGTGATCCGCGCGGGCGCGGGCCCGGCGCGCGACCGCTGGCTGGAGGAGCTGCGCCGCCTGACGCCCGAGCGGCGCTGGCTGCGCCTGCCGCCCCAGAGCGAGCCGGAGCGGCTGACCGGCGGCCTCGACCTCTCCGCCACCCTGCAGGCCGGCGCCCCGCGGCGGCGCGCGGGGCTGCTGGAGGGGGATGCGCCGCTGACCCTGGTGCTGCCCATGGCCGAACGGCTGACCCCGTCCCTGACCGCCCCCATCGCCGCCGCGCTCGACGCGGGCCGCCCCCTGCTGGTGGTGGCGCTGGACGAGGGGGAGCGGGACGCGCAGGGCGAGGGTGAGGCCGCGCCCGAGGCGCTCGTCGAACGGCTGGGGCTGCGCCTCGACCTCGACGGCCTGTCGCTCGCCGACACCCGGGCGCGCGGCCCGGACCCCGCCGCCGTCGCCCTCGCCCGGCGTCGCCTGGCGGGGATCGCGGAGGCCGAGGACTTGATCGAGGCGCTGACCGGCGCCGCCGCCGCGCTGGGCGAGCCGTCGCTCCGCGCGCCGCTCTTCGCGCTGCGCGCCGCGCGGGCCGCCGCCACGCTCGACGGCGCGACCGAGGTGACGCCCGAGGCCGTGGCCCTCGCCGCCCGGCTGACCCTCGCCCCCCGCGCCCGCCGCCTGCCCTCGCCCGAGGAGGCCGCGCCCCCGGACCAGAGGCCCGACGACGCCCCCCCGTCGTCCGAGACCCCGTCCGCGGACAGACCTGAAGCTCAGGAGCCCTCCCCCGCCTCGACGCCCCAGGACACGGTGGTGGAGGCGGTGCGCGCCGCCCTGCCGGCCGGGGCGCTGGAGCGACTCGCCGCCGCCGCGCCCGCCCGACGGGCCGAGGGCGACGGCGCGGGACGGGAGCGCGCGGGCGCCGCCCGCGGCCGCCGCGCCGGCGTCCGCCCGGCGCGGGCCCGCGCCGGCGTGCGGCTGGACCTGGTCGCCACCCTGCGCGCCGCCGCCCCCTGGCAGGGCCTGCGCCGGCGCGAGGCCGGGACCGGCGCGCCGGCGGTGATCGTGCGCCCCTCCGACCTGCGTGAGGCGATACGCAAGGGCCGCGGGGAGCGGCTGGCGATCTTCCTCGTCGACGCCTCCGGCTCCGCCGCCATGGCCCGGCTGGCCGAGGCCAAGGGCGCCGTCGAGCATCTGCTGGCCCGCGCCTACGCCGCGCGCGACGTGGTGGCCCTGGTCGCCTTCCGCGGGACCGAGGCGCAGGTGCTGCTGCCGCCGACCCGGGCGCTCGCCCGCGCCCGCCGGGCGCTGACCGCGCTGCCGGGCGGCGGGGGCACGCCGCTCGCCGCCGGCCTCGTCGCGGCGCGGGAGCTGGCGGAGGCCGCGCGCAGGCGCGGCGCCACGCCCTGCCTCGCGCTGCTGACCGACGCGCGCGCCAACGTGGCGCTGGACGGGACCGCCGACCGCGCCCGCGCCGCCGAGGACGTGGCCCGCATCGCCGCCCAGATCCGGGCCGAGGGGCTTGCCGCGCTGGTCGTCGACACCGCCCTGCGCCCGGGCCCGCAGTCCGCGGAGCTCGCGGCCCGGCTCGGCGCCGGGCATCTCGCCCTGCCCCGGGCCGAGGCCGGCGCGATCGGCGCCGCGGTCTCCGCCCGCATGCAGGCCGGGGCTCGCCCCTGATGCGCTGGGAGCGCGAGGGCGCCGACTGGCCCCACCGCGAGGCGAGCCGCTTCGTGCGCACCCCCGGCCACCGCTGGCATGTCCAGCAGCTGGGCGAGGGGCCGGGCCTGCTGCTGCTGCACGGGACCGGCGCCTCGACCCACAGCTGGCGGGACCTCGCGCCACGGCTGGCCCGGGACCATGCGGTGTGGATGCTCGACCTGCCCGGCCACGGCTTCACCGACGTCGTCTCGCCCGCCCGCTGCGCCCTGCCCGCGATGGCCGAGGATATCGAGACCCTGCTGGCGACGCTCGACGTCGACCCCGCGGCGGTGATCGGCCATTCCGCCGGGGCCGCCGTGGCGCTGCGCATGGCGCTCGACCGGCCTCGGCCGGTGATCGGGCTGAACGCGGCGCTGCGGGCGTTCCACGGGCCGCTCTCGGGCCTCGCCATGGCCGCCGCCCGGGCGGTGTCGCTGACCCCGCTGGTGCCCTTCGCCTTCTCCCGCATGGCCGCGGCGCCAGGGCTGGCGCGGACGCTCCTGGGCTCCACCGGCAGTCGGCTGGATGCGCGCGGCGAGGCGCTCTATCGCCGGCTCCTGTCCGATTCCGGCCACGCCGCCGGGGCGCTGGCGATGATGGCGCGCTGGGAGCTCGACCCGCTGATCGCCCGCCTGCCCGAGATCCGCGCCCCCGTCGCGCTGCTGGCGGGGGGCCGCGACGTCATGGTCCCGCCCGAGGTCAGCCGAGAGGCCGCCGCCCGCATGGGCGCGGCCTTCGAGCTGATCCCCGACCTCGGCCACCTGATGCACGAGGAGGCGCCGGAGCGCCTGGACGAGGCGATCCGCAGGCACCTGGAACGCTTTCAGGCGGCGGCGCCCGAGGCGGTCACGCCGCCGGGATGAGCCGGTCGGCCGCGTCGCGCAGGTAGATCCTGAGCCAGGGCGTGAAGCGCGCAGTCTCGGCCGCGATCTCCTCGCGCAGTTCGGCGCGGTCGATCCATCGGGTCTCCCACACCTCGCGCGGGTCCGGGGCGAGGGCCAGGGTCTCGGGGTCCGCCTCGGCGGCGAAGAGCGAGACGACCTCGTGCTCGATCAGCCCGTTGTCGAGCTCGGCGCGGTATTCGATGCGGCCTCGCGGAACCAGCGGCAGGCCCTCGATCCCCAGCTCCTCTACCAGGCGGCGGCGGGCGCAGGCCTCGGCCGGCTCGTCCCAGGCGGGATGGGTGCAGCAGGCGTTCGCCCACAGGCCGGGGGTGTGATACTTGCCCGCCGCGCGCCGCTGCAGCAGCGTGCGGCTGCCGGCGTTCACGAATACCGAGACGGCCGGGTGCCGCAGCCCCAGCCGGTGCACCTCCAGCTTGTCCACCGGGGTCAGGCAGCCGTTGCGCCAGGCGGGGATCGGGCCGCTCATGACGCGGCCGGGATCAGGCGCGCCAGGTGGGCGATGTTCTTGGCAATGATGCGCAGATGCGCCGCCGGCCGGGCGCGCACGAGCCGCTTGTTCATATAGGCCTCGAAGGTCAGGCGCTGCACGTCGACGTCGCGGCAGAGGGAGACGAACCGCTCCCGCCGCTCGTCGGAACGATACCACGTGTCCTGCATCATGCGCAGCACCCTGAAGACGGTGCGATGCTCGCGCATGAAGAGCTTGCGCGCCAGCCGCAGGTCCCGCGCCCGGCCGGAGGCGAGCGTCGCCTCCGCCGCCTGGGCCGCGCAGCGCCCGCCGACCATGGCGTAGTAGATCCCCTCGCCCGAGGAGGGGGCGACCACGCCCGCCGCGTCGCCGGCCAGCACCACGTCGCGCCCGTTGTCCCAGCGCGGCAGGGGTTTGAGGGGGATCGGCGCGCCCTCCCGCCGCAGCGTCTCGCAGCCGGCGAGGCCGGCCTCGGCCCGCAGGGCGGCGGTGGCGGCCTTCAGGTCGACGCCGCGCACCCCGGTTCCCATGCCCACGCTCGCCTGCCCGCCATGGGGGAACACCCAGCCGTAGAAGTCGGGAGAGATGCGGCCGTCGTAGATCACGTCGCAGCGGCCGGGATCGTAGGCGCCCTCCGTCGCCGGGGCGGCGATCACCTCGTGATAGGCGATCACGTAGGGGATCGCGTCGCCGCCCGGAACCTCCTGGCGCGCCACGTCCGAGCGGGCGCCGTCGGCGCCGACGGCGAGGCGGGCGGAGGTCTCGCGCTCCCCGTTCGCGTCGCGCCACAGGACCTTGAGGCCGGTCTCGTCCCGCTCCAGCCGCCGGAAGGCGCCGCGCAGGCGCACGGCGCCGGCGGCCTCGGCGCGGGTGCGCAGGAATTCGTCGAAGGGACCGCGGTCGACCATGCCGACGAAGCCGTTCTCGATGGGAATGTCGACCCGCGCGCCGGAGGGCGAGATCATCCGGGCGGTGGAGACGCGGGCCACCACCTGGTCGTCGGGGATCGCGAAGTCGCGCAAGAGCCGCGGGGGCACGGCGCCGCCGCAGGGCTTGATGCGCCCGCCGCGGTCGAGCAGCGCCACCCGGCGGCCGGCGCGGGCCAGGTCCTCGGCCGCGACGGCGCCGGCGGGGCCGCCGCCGATCACCACCACGTCGAAGTCCGGTCGGTCGAGCGGGGCGTCGGGCATGTCGCGGGGCATGGTCACTCTCCGGGGACGAGGGGGGCGGGAACGGGCGCGGGGCGCGCCTGCGCGACCGCCGCCATGGCGAGCCGCGCGGCGACCAGGAACAGGGCGGCTTCGAGGAGGAAGACGAGGCCGTAGGCCGAGGGCGTCGGCAGCGCGAGGCGCGCGAGGTCGACCAGCGCCGCGCCGGCGAAGCCGCCGACGCCCGCGGCCACGGCCTGCGCCGCGCCCCAGACGCCCATGCGCGCCCCGTCGCGGCCCTGCCGCCCCTCGCCGACGAGCTGCATCATCGAGCCGATGGCCGAGACCGCGAAGACCCCGTTGGCGAAGCCCAGCGCCACGACCGCGGGTGCCAGCGGCGCGCCGGGCCCCTGCGCGCCCATCGCCGCCACCGCGATCAGCGCCGCGGCGGAGGCGAGGCAGCCCCCGACCGTCCACAGCCTGAGCGAGCCCAGCCGGAAGCCGCTGACCGCGATCCCGACGGTGACCATGCCGGCGAAGACGCCCCCGTTCTGCATCCCCGCCAACGTGGTGGAGCGCCCGGGGGAGAAGCCGAAGACATGGCCGGCGTAGGGCTCGAGGATCAGCTCCTGCATGAAGTAGGCGACCATCGAGACGAAGACGAAGATGGTGAAGCGACGGGCCGGCGGCTCGGCCCAGATCTGGCGCAGCACCAGGGGGAGGGAGGGGCGCGCCTGGGCCGGATCGGGCCTCGCGGGCGCGCGCTCGAGCCCCCGTACCGCGAGGGCGGAGAGGAGGAAGGCCGCCGAGGTCGCGACCGCGACCACCGTGACCAGCCGGGCGTGGGAATAGGGCTCCAGCATCGCGCCGACGCCGCCGGCGGTCAGGGCGATGCCGGCGATCATCATCAGCCAGGTGATCGTCGCCGCCGCCGCCCGGCGCTGCGGCGCGACGGCCGAGGCGAGCAGCGCCAGCATCGAGGTGCCCGCGGCGCCCGCGCCCGCCCCGATCAGGGCGAAGGCCAGCGCGGCGAGGACCACGCCGGGCCCGGTCGACCAGGCCATCAGCGCCACCGCCAGCGCCGCCAGCGTCCCGCCCGCGGCCAGCGCCGCCATGCCCCGCAGGATCCACGGCGTGCGCCGCCCGCCCGCGTCGGACCGCCGGCCCCACTCGGGACGGGAGAGCTGCACGGCATAGTGCAGCCCCACCAGCAGCCCCGGCAGGGCGGCGGGCAGCGCGAGCTCCACCGCCATCACCCGGTTCAGCGTCGAGGTGGTCAGCACCACGACCGAGCCGATGGCCATCTGCACGAGGCCGAGCCGAACGATTCCAAGCCAGCCGAGGGTCATCGCGCCTCTCCGTTTCCGCGGACCCGGGCCTCAGCCCAGGCCCAGCCCCAGGGCGGCGGCCATCATGCCCAGCACGTAGGGCCCGACGCCGGCGCCGTTGAACCAGGGCGCCCGGCCGCGCGGGTCGCCCAGCATCCGGCGCATGGCGAAGGCCTGCACGACCAGCGCCAGCGCCACCGCCGCGGCCGACCAGGTCAGGCCCCAGGCGAGCAGCAGGCCCGCCACGACGACCTGCGGCGCGGCCATCGTCAGGCACAGCACCCGCGCCGCCCGCTCCGGCCCCAGCACCACCGGAAGGGAGCGGATGCCGAGCGCCCGGTCCCCCTCGATCGCCTTGAAATCGTTGATGGTCATGATCCCGTGCGCGCCCAGCGCATAGAGCAGGGCGACGCTCACCACTCGCCCGTCCGGCGCCGCCGCGGCCATCACCGCGGCGCCCGTGAACCAGGGCAGCCCCTCGTAGCAGAGCCCCACCAGCCCCGGCCCCCAGATGCCGGAGCGCTTCAGTCGGATCGGCTCCAGCGAATAGGCCCAGGCGCCGAGCACGGCCAGCGCCACGCCGCCGAAGCCCCAGGGGCCCAGCAGCCAGCCCAGCGCCAGCGCCAGCCCGCTCATCGCGACCGCGAGGGCCAGCGCCCAGGCGGGCGGCACGCGGCCCGAGGGGATCGGGCGCCCCGGCTCGTTGATCGCGTCGACGTGCCGGTCGCACCAGTCGTTCGCCGCCTGGCTCATCCCGCAGACCACGGGCCCCGCCAGCGCCGCGCCCAGCAGCAGCTCCGGCCAGCGCTCGCCCAGGGGCACGCCGGAGGAGACGACGCCGCACAGGTAGGCCCACATCGGCGGGAACCAGGTGACGGGCTTCAGCAGCTCCAGCATCGCGGAGGGCTGGGGGAGGCGACGAGGCTGTAAGGTTTGAGTTGCAGACATACTGTCAACTATACATGACAGTCGCCCACCTCAAAGCGGATTCTCGCCCCGCCGCTTTCGCCTGCCGCGCGCGCACGCCTTCGCACGCCAGGGCCTCGCCCCGGCGCGATCCCCGCGACGGCCGCCCGGCTCAGGCGTCGTCGCTGCGTCCGATGAGATTGTACTTGCGCAGCTTCACGTAGAGGCTCTGGCGCGAGAGGCCCAGCATCTCCGCCGCCGCGGCGCGGTTGTTGTTGGTCAGCTGCACCGCGGTCTCGATGCACATGCGCTCGACCACGTCGGCGGTGGCGGCCACCAGCTCCTTCAGGGGGGCCGAGCCGACGAGGTCGATGACGTTCTGCATCGCCTCCCCGTCGACCGAGGGTCCCGGCTCCCGCGCGCCAACGTGGCGGGAGAGATCCCGGATCACGAAGGCGAAGGCCAGCGGCTCCCGCCCCGAGAGGTGGGTGGTGGAGATGTCGACCGAGACCACCGCGCCGAAGCGGGTGCGCAGGCGGGTGCCGAAGCCCGACAGGCGCCCGGTGCGCATCGCCTGCTCGGTCATCACCGAGAGGTCGACGGCCGGGCGCTCCAGGAAATCGGCGAAGGACATGCCGCGCAGCTCGCGCGGGACGGCCACGTCGACGAGGTTCAGGAACGCCTCGTTCGCCGTCTCGATCCGCCCGGTCGCGTCGGTCAGCACGATGGCGTCGCCGCCCTTGTGGAACAGGTCGGCGAGCGCCGTGCCGAATTCCGAGGACACGCCCCCCGGCGCCTCTTCGGGGAACAGGCGGCACAGCAGCAGCGCCTCGCCCCCCGCCCGGAACAGCTGGGCGTCGACGGTCAGCGCGCGGAAGCCGCGGCGGCTGCGCACCGCCACGCTCTGCGGCTCGCCGGTCTCGACGGCGCGGTTGGCGGCGACGGCGAAGGCGTCGCGGCTGCGGTCCTCGAACTCGCTCGACAGCGCCGCGCCGTTCAGCCCGCCGCCGGAGACGCCCAGCAGCCGCTCGGCCGCGGGGTTGAGGTCGCGCACGCGCCCGCTCTCGGCCTCGACCAGGACCAGCGCCTCGCGCGAGGTCTCCAGCAGGACGCGGTAGCGGGTCTCGTATTCGCGGAATCGCTCGTAGTCCTGCTCCAGCGCCAGCTGCGCGCGCACCAGCTTGCGCTGCAGCTCGGCCATCGGACGCAGGTCGCGGCCCACCAGCAGGAAGCGCTGGTCGATGCGGAAGGCGATGTAGCGCATCGGCAGCTCGAGCGAGCCGTCGATGTGGTTGAGCTCGCGCGCCCGGCGCGGCCCGCCCGCGGCGGCCTCCGCCAACAGCTTGTCGAGCTTGGGGCGGCTCTCTTCCGTCAGCAGCGCTTCGAGGGGGCGGTCGCGCCAGTGCGACAGCTCGATCCGCTCCACCGCCCGGGTGTCCGCTCCGAGAAGGGCGCTGAGGACCCGCCGCTCGTCGTCGAGCACGAGCACCACGTCGCCAGCCGCGGAGAGCGCCATCGCGACGAGCTCGGATGGGAGGTCCGCAAGCGTGCGGAGGTCGCGCGAGGGCGATCCTGTGTGGCTCACGTACTCTTCTTCCATCCGAAAGGGCGGTATCTCGCCTTTCGGCAAGACTCTACCGATATGACATCGCAGCGCCCGCCTTTTCAAGTCGGCGCAGCGCTGACTTAATGTCCGATGCAAGACCGTCGGCGCCAATGGCCTCGGCGGCTTGCGGCTCGATCTCGACGATGGGTCCTCCCAGGATGATGGGGACGGAGGGCGCGACCACCCCCCGAAGACGTTCGACGGCGGTGGCCAGCGGGCTCAGCAGCCGGCGCGATCCGCAGGAGATTCCGACCAGCGCGAAAGGCCGCGCCTCCGCGGCCGAGACCAGCTCGTCCTCGGTCGAGCCGATCATCAGGTCGACCACGTAGCCTTCCTTGCGGAAGCGGCTGGCAGCGATGAAGGCGCCCAGCGTGTGCTCCTCCTCGCTCGGCACCCACAGCAGGACCGAGGCGGGGCGCTCGCCCGCGGCGGCGGGCTTGCTCTCGGCAGGCGGTTCGTTGGAGCGGGCGGTCTCCTCCAGCCGCGCGACGCCCAGCGCCACGTCGGTGAAGCCGATCTCGTCCTCCATCCATAACTCGCCCAGACGGCGAGCCGCGGCGGGGATCAGGCGGTTGAAGACCTCGCCCCCGTTCATGCCGAAGGCGCGGAAGCGGGACAGGACCCGGTGGCGCTGGCGATCGTCGTCCTGGATCAGGGCGATGCACAGCTCCTCGACGGTGGGGGCGTCGGCGGCGTATCCGCCGCGCGCGCGGCCGCTGCGCCCGACGGGCGTGCGGGGCGCATAGCGCCGGGCGAGCTCGGCGATGGCCGTCGCCGCCAGCGCGCGCGCGGCCCGCGCGGCGTTGATCGACTCCAGTTCCTTCGCAAGCTCCGCCTCGAATTTCGCGACCGATCTTTTCAGACCCGCCTCTGAGCGGACGTCGTCGGCGCCGGGGTCGGACCCGTCGTCCGCCGATGCGCCTTTCGTCAGTTTGCGGCCCATGGGACCCTCCCTGGCGCCCACCCACATCAGCGGCGATTCGCCGCGCGTCTTGCCGCGCTTGGGGGTGACGCATCTTCCAAAGCTTCGGCGAGTCGGCCAAGCGCTGTCAACAAATATTGACGACCATTTAACGCATCCTTGCCGTCAGAAACTTTATCCAGGGTAAAAACGCGCGATTAGCGCAATGAATCCCGAATGAAAGCGGATTCACGAAGGTTTCAAGCGTCAATTTTGCCCGTCATGTGTAAATTGAAATTGACACTCTGAGCGCCCGACCCCTACGCTTCGGCGACCTGCACCGCCTCGCAAGGAGATCCCGGTGGTCGCCTCGATCCAACGCTCCCGCGACATGACGCCTCCCCGGCCGCTCTATACGGCCGAGCAGCGGGCGCGTCGCGACGCGACCGTGTGGACGAAGGTCCAGGGGGTGCTGGCGATCGCCCAGTTCGCGGTGTTCCTGGTCTCCCTCTCCCTTGTGCTGCGCTGGACCCTGACGGGCGAGGGCTACGAGGCCGCGACCGTCTCGGTCGTCCTCAAGACCCTGACCCTCGCCGCGATCATGATCACCGGCTCGATCTGGGAGAAGGTGGTTTTCGGCCGCTGGCTGCTGGCCCCCGCCTTCTTCTGGGAGGACATGGTCAGCTTCGTCGTGATCGCCCTGCACGCGGCCTATGTCTCGGCGCTGCTGGGCGGCTGGCTGGCCCCGCAGGGACTGATCGCGCTGGCGCTGGTGGCCTACGCCGCCTATGCGCTGAACGCCGCCCAGTTCGTGCTCAAGTTGCGCGCCGCCCGCCTGCAGGGCGCGGCCTCCGGCCCGGGGGCCCTGGCATGAACCGCCCCCTCACGCCCCCGGCCGCCCCCGGCTGCTCCGACGCCCCGATCCTGCGCGAGCGCGGGCAGCGGGAGGTGTTCTGCGGCCTGACCTCGATCATCTGGCTGCACCGCCGGATGCAGGACGCGTTCTTCCTGGTGGTCGGCAGCCGCACCTGCGCCCACCTCCTCCAGTCCGCCGCCGGCGTGATGATCTTCGCCGAGCCCCGCTTCGGCACCGCGATCATGGAGGAGAAGGACCTCGCCGGCCTCGCCGACGCGAACGAGGAGCTGGACCGCGAGGTCGCTCGCCTGCTGGCGCGTCGCCCCGACATCCGCCGCCTGTTCCTGGTCGGCTCCTGCCCCTCGGAGGTCATCAAGCTGGACCTGAGCCGGGCGGCCGAGCGCCTCAGCGTGGCCCACGCGCCGCATGTCGAGGTGCTGAACTTCTCCGGCTCCGGCATCGAGACGACGTTCACCGAGGGCGAGGACGCCTGCCTCGCCGCCATGGTCCCGGCCCTGCCGGAGACGGACGAGACGCAACTCCTGATCGCCGGCGCCCTGCCCGACGTGGTCGAGGACCAGGCCCTGCGCCTGTTCTCGGAGATGGGCGTGGACGCGGTGCGCAGCCTGCCCGCCCGTCGCGCGGCCGAGGCCCCGGGCGTGGGCCCGAACACGCTGGTGCTGCTCGCCCAACCCTTCCTCGGCGCCACCGCCGCCGCGCTGGAGGCGCGCGGCGCCACGGTCCTGCGCGCGCCCTTCCCCTTCGGCGAGGAGGGCACGACCGCCTGGCTCGCCGCCGCGGCAGAGGCGCTGGACGTCTCCGCCGCCCGCTTCGCCGCCGCCACCGACGCCCCCCGCGCCCGGGCCCGCGCCGCCGTCGCCCGGGTGTCGGAGACCCTGCGCGGCCGCTCCCTGTTCCTGTTCCCCGACAGCCAGCTCGAGATCCCGCTGGCCCGGTTCCTCGCCCGCGAATGCGGGATGGTCCCGCTGGAGGTCGCCGCGCCCTACATCCACACGTCTCTGATGGCGCCCGAGCTGGCCCTGCTGCCGGCCGGCCCCGTCATCGCCGAAGGACAAGACGTCGATCTCCAGCTCGACCGCGCCCGCGCCGTCCGCCCCGACCTGACGGTCTGCGGCCTCGGCCTCGCTAATCCGCTGGAGGCGGAGGGGCTGGCGACCAAGTGGGCGATCGAGCTCGTGTTCTCGCCCATCCACCTCTACGAGCAGGCCGGCGACCTGGCGGAGCTCTTCGCCCGCCCCCTGCGCCGCCGCGCGATCCTGGGGGCCAAGGCGCCGGAGGCGGCGTCATGAAGCTCTCGCTCTGGACCTACGAGGGCCCGCCGCATGTCGGCGCGATGCGCATCGCCACGGGGATGGAGGGGCTGCACTACGTCCTCCACGCCCCCCAGGGCGACACCTACGCGGACCTGCTGTTCACCATGATCGAGCGGCGCGGCGCCCGCCCGCCGGTGACCTACACCACCTTCCAGGCGCAGGACCTCGGGGCCGACACCTCGACCCTCTTCAAGGACGCCTGCCTCGCGGCCTACGAGCGCTTCCGCCCCGAGGCGATGATCGTCGGCGCCTCCTGCACCGCCGAGCTGATCCAGGACGACCCCGGCGGCCTCGCCGAGGCGCTGGGCCTGCCGATCCCGGTCGTGGCGCTGGAGCTTCCCTCCTACCAGCGCAAGGAGACCTGGGGCGCGTCCGAGACCTTCTACCAGCTGGTCCGCCGCCTCGCCGTCCACCGTCCGCGCAGCGAGCGGCCGAGCTGCAACCTGCTGGGCCCGACCGCGCTGGGCTTTCGCCACCGCGACGACGTGGTCGAGATCACCCGCCTGCTGGAATCGATGGGCATCGCCGTCAACGTCGTGGCGCCGCTGGGCGCGCGCCCCTCGGACCTCGCGCGGCTGGGGGAGGCCTGGTTCAACGTCCCCCTCTACCCCGAGATCGCCGAGACCGCCTGCCGGTGGCTCGCGCGCGAGCTCGACCAGCCGATGACCACCACGCCCCCCTACGGCGCGGGCGCCACGCGGGAGTTCCTGGCCGAGGCCGCGGCGCTCGCCCGCGTGCCGGCCGCCTGGTCGGAGGACGGGCTGCGCCAGCCCTGGTGGGCGGCCTCGGTCGACAGCACCTACCTGACCGGCAAGCGGGTCTTCATCTTCGGCGAGGGGAACCGCGCCGTCTCCGCCGCCCGGGTGGCGGTCGAGGAGATGGGCTTCGAGCTCGTGGGCCTGGGCTGCTGGAACCGCGAGGCCGCCCGCGAGGTCCGCGCCTGCGCCCGCCGCCACGGGATCGAGCCGACCGTCTCCGACGACTATCTCGAGGTCGAGGCCGCGATCGCGGCGGCGGGGCCCGAGCTGATCCTCGGCGGCCAGATGGAGCGCCACGTCGCCAAGCGCCTGGGCATCCCCTGCGCGGTGATCTCCTCGCCCTTCCACGTGCAGGACCACCCGGCCCGCTTCTCCCCCCAGATGGGGTTCGAGGGGGCCAACGTCCTTTTCGACACCTGGATCCACCCGCTGGTGATGGGGCTCGAAGAGCACCTGCTGACCATGTTCCGGGATGATTTCGAGTTCCACGACGCCGCCGGGCCCTCCCACCTGGCGACGCATGGCGGTCCGCAATCCCCGGCGGACCGTGGCGCGGATCGCGTGTCCGCGCCCGCCGGGCCGGCCGCGGCCGGCCCGGCAGCAGGCGTCGGCTGGACCGCGGACGCCGAGCGGGAGCTGCGCAAGGTCCCCTTCTTCGTCCGCGCCAAGGCGCGCCGCAACACCGAGGCCTACGCGGCCGAGCGCGGGCTGGCCGCGATCGGCGTCGAGACGCTCTACGAGGCGAAGGCCCATCATGCCCGCTGACGCCCCGCCGATCCGCATCGCGCTCGTCACCATGGACCGGCATGTCGCCGGCCCCGCCGCGCGCGCCTCGGCCCGGCTGCGCCGCACCGCGCCCGGCCTGCGGCTGAGCGTGCACGCCGCCGCCGAATGGGCCGAGCGGCCCGAGACGCTGGCCGCCGCGAAGGCCGCCGTCGCGCAGGCCGACATCGTCATCGCCAACATGCTGTTCATCGACGAGCACGTGCAGGCGATCCTCCCGTCGCTGGAGGCGCGGCGCGACCAGTGCGACGCGATGATCTGCCTGCTGTCGGCGGGGGAGGTCGTGCGGCTGACCCGGATGGGCAAGCTCGACATGGCGAAGCCCGCCAGCGGGCTGACGGCGATGCTCAAGCGCCTGCGCGGCGCCTCGGCCGGCAAGAACCAGAGCGGCGCGCGCCAGATGGAGATGCTGCGCCGCCTGCCCCGCCTGCTGCGCTGGATCCCCGGCAAGGCGCAGGACCTGCGGGCCTATTTCCTGTCCATGCAATACTGGCTGGCGGGCTCGGACGAGAACGTGGCCGCGATGATCGGCTTCGTCGCCGCCCGCTACGCCCGCGGCCCCCGGGCCGAGGCCGCCGCCGCCCTGCCGGCGCCCGAGCCCGTCGCCTACCCCGAGACCGGCCTCTACCACCCCCGCCTCAAGGGCCGGGTGACCGAGGATCTCTCGGCCCTGCCCGCGCCTGACAAGCCCCGGGGAACGGTCGGGCTGATCCTGATGCGGGCCTATGTGCTCGCCGGCGACACCGCGCACTACGACGCCGTCATCGCGGCGCTGGAGGCCCGCGGCCTGAGGGTGATCCCCGCCTTCGCCTGCGGGCTGGACGGGCGCCCCGCCATCGACGCCTTCTTCCGCGGCCAGAAGGGTCCGCGGATCGACGCGCTGCTGTCGCTGACGGGCTTCTCGCTGGTGGGCGGGCCCGCCTACAACGACGGGGCGGCGGCCGAGGAGGCGCTCGCCGCCCTCGACGTGCCCTATGTCGCCGCCCACGCCGTGGAGTTCCAGACGCTGGACGCCTGGGCCGCGGGGCCGGGCCTGGGGCCGGTGGAGTCCACCATCCTCGTGGCCCTGCCCGAGCTCGACGGCGCCACGGGTCCGATGGTCTTCGGGGGCCGCGGGCTGGAGACGACCGCCGGCGGCATGGACGCCATCGGCGAGAACGCGATGCGCGCCGCGCCCGAGCGGGTGAACCGCCTCGCCGACCGCGTCGCCCGCCTCGCCGCGCTGCGCCGCTCCCGCACGGCTGAGCGCAAGGCGGCGATCGTCCTCTACGGCTTCCCGCCCAACGCCGGCGCGGTCGGCACGGCGGCGCATCTCTCGGTGTTCGAGAGCCTGCACAACGTCCTGCAGTCGATGAAGGCCGAGGGCTGGACGGTGGACCCGCCCGCCAGCGTCGAGGCGCTGCGCGAGGCGGTGCTCTCGGGCGGCGAGATCTACGGCCAGCCCGCCTCGATCCTCGCGCGTCTTTCGGCCGACGAGCTGGTCTCGCGCGAGCCGCACCTGCGCGAGATCGAGGCGCAGTGGGGCCCCGCCCCCGGCCGGCTGCAAAGCGACGGCGCCGGCGTGTTCGTTCTGGGCGCGCGCTTCGGCAACGTCGCGGTCTGCATCCAGCCGGCGCTGGGCTACGAAGGCGACCCGATGCGGCTGCTGTTCGAGAAGGGCTTCGCCCCGACCCACGCCTTCGCCGCCTTCTACCGCTGGATCCGCGAGGATTTCGGGGCCGACGTGGCGCTGCATTTCGGGATGCACGGCGCGCTGGAGTTCATGCCCGGCAAGCAGTGCGGCCTGGGCCCGGACTGCTGGCCCGACCGGCTGATCGGCGACCTGCCCAACGTCTATCTCTACGCCTCCAACAACCCCTCCGAAGGGACGCTGGCCAAGCGCCGCTCGGCCGCGACGCTGGTCACCCACCTGACGCCCCCGCTGGGGCGCGCGGGCCTCTACAAGGGCCTGGCCGAGCTGAAGGCGACGCTGGAGCGCTGGCGCGAGGGGGCGCAGGACGCGGCCGAGCGCGCCGAGCTCGCCCGCCTCCTCCAGACCCAGGCCGCCGCCCTCGACCTCTGCGCCGAGGACCCCGCCTGGAGCGAGCCCGAGCGCGACGCCTCCGCCCTCTGGCGGGACCTGCTGGAGATGGAGCGCGCGCTGATCCCCGACGGCCTGCACGTCGTCGGCCGCCCGCCCTCGCCCGAGGCCCGCGCCGGGATGCTGGCGGCGATGGCCGAGGCGGCCGAAGAGACCTCCGACCCCGAGACCCTCGCCACCGTCGAGCGTCTGCTGGGCGAGGATCACGAGACCCCCGCCCTGATGCGCGCGCTGGGCGGCCGCTTCGTGCGGCCGGCGCCGGGCGGGGACCTTCTGCGCAGCCCGCAGGTGCTGCCGACCGGGCGCAACATGCACGCCTTCGACCCGTTCCGCATGCCCACCGCCTTCGCGCTGCGCGAGGGCGCCCGCCAGGCCGACCGGCTGATCGCCCGCCACGTGGCAGACCACGGGACGCCGCCGCGCTCGGTCGCGCTGGTGCTGTGGGGCTCGGACAACATCAAGTCCGACGGCGGGCCCATCGGCCAGGCGCTGGCGCTGATGGGCGCGGCGCCCCGCGTCGACAGCTACGGGCGCAACTGCGGCGCCCGGCTGATCCCGCTCGAGGAGCTGGGCCGCCCGCGCATCGACGTGCTGATGACCCTCTCGGGCGTGTTCCGCGACCTGCTGCCGATCCAGACAAGGATGCTGGCCGAGGCCGCCTGGCTCGCCGCCTCCGCCGACGAACCCGAAGAGGCGAACGCCGTGCGCGCCCACGCGCTGGCCTACGCCGCCCGGATGGGCTGCGATCTGGAGACGGCGGCGCTGAGGGTGTTCTCGAACGCCGAGGGCGCCTACGGGGCCAACGTCAACCTGATGGTCGGCTCGGGCGGCTGGAACGACGAGGACGAGCTCGCCGACGCCTTCCAGTCCCGCAAGGGCTTCGCCTATGGCCGCGACGGGCGCGCCGCCGCCCAGCCCGCGGTGATGCAGGCGGCGCTGGCGGACGTGGAGTTGGCCTACCAGAACCTCGAGAGCGTCGAGCTCGGCGTCACCACCGTCGACCACTACTTCGACACGCTGGGCGGGGTCGGGCGCGCGGTGCGCCGGGCGCGCGGGGCGGAGACCCCGGTCTACATCGGCGACTCCACCACCGGGACCGGCAAGGTCCGCTCGCTCAGCGAGCAGGTGGCGCTGGAGACGCGGACCCGCGCCCTGAACCCCCGCTGGTACGAGCCCCTGCTCAAGCACGGCCACGAGGGCGTGCGCCAGATCGAGGCGCAGGTCACCAACACGCTGGGCTGGTCCGCCACCACCGGCCAGGTCGCCCCCTGGGTCTACCAGCGCCTGACCGAGACCTTCGTGCTGGACGAAGCCATGCGCCGCCGCCTGTCGGAGCTGAACCCGACCGCCGCCGCCCGCATGTCGAGCCGACTGCTGGAGGCGCAGGAACGCGCCTACTGGTCCCCCGACCCCGAAACCCTCGACGCCCTGCGCCACGGCGCGGAGGAGCTGGAAGACCGGCTCGAAGGCGTCGGGGTCGCCGCAGAATGAGGAGCCCGCGATGAGCCCGCTCGACCGCACCCCCCCGAGCCTGCGCCCCAGCAGTTTAAACGGGGACGGGGAAGGCTCCGTCCAGGTGCATCCCGACGCCGCCCTGAAGATCGAAGGCGCGAAGGTCTTCGCCGTCTACGGCAAGGGCGGCATCGGCAAGTCCACGACCTCGTCGAACCTCTCGGCCGCCTTCTCCAAGCTCGGCCGGCGGGTGCTGCAGATCGGCTGCGATCCCAAGCACGACTCGACCTTCACCCTGACCAAGAGCCTGGTCCCCACGGTGATCGACACCCTCAAGGAGGTCGACTTCCACGCCGAGGAGCTGCGCCCCGAGGATTTCGTCCACATCGGCTGGAACGGCGTGATGTGCGTCGAGGCCGGCGGCCCTCCCGCCGGCACCGGCTGCGGCGGCTACGTGGTGGGGCAGACGGTGAAGCTTCTGAAGCAGCACCACCTGCTCGAGGACACCGACGTGGTGATCTTCGACGTGCTGGGCGATGTCGTCTGCGGGGGCTTCGCCGCGCCGCTGATGCACGCCGACCGGGCGGTGGTGGTGACCGCGAACGACTTCGACTCGATCTACGCCATGAACCGCATCCTCGCGGCGGTGGAGGCGAAGTCGAAGAACTACCCCGTGCGGCTCGCGGGCTGCATCGCCAACCGCTCGAAGGACACCGACGAGGTCGACCGCTACTGCTCGACCGTCGGCTTCAAGCGGCTGGCGCATTTCCCCGACCTCGACGCCATCCGCCGCTCCCGCCTGAAGAAGTGCACGCTCTTCGAGATGGAGGGCGAGGACGTGGCGCTGGTGCAGGCCGAGTACATCCGGCTCGCCGAGTCGCTCTGGGCCGGAACCGATCCCCTGGCGCCCAAGCCCCTGGAGGATCGCGAGATCTTCGAATTGCTGGGGTTCGACTGATGGACGCCGCCTGGACCGAGACCCGCGACCGCCTGGCCGCCTATTTCGACCGCACCGCCTTCGAGGCCTGGGCGAAGCTCACCTCGGACGCGCCGGTCAGCCGGATCCGCGCCACGGTGCGCGCGGGCCGCGGGCGGATGCGCGCGGCCCTGCTGGCGGCGCTGCCGGCCGATCTCTCGGGGCGCCGGGTGCTCGACGCCGGCTGCGGGGTCGGGCAGCTCTCGCTCGAGGCGGCGCTGCGGGGCGCGCAGGTTCTGGGCGTCGACATCTCCGACAACCTGCTCTCGATCGCGCGGGGCCATGCGGCCGAGGCCGAGATCGAGGACGTCGCCTTCGTCGCCGGCGACATGCGCGACCCCGCCCATGGGCGCTTCGACCATGTCGTCGCCATGGACAGCCTGATCCACTACCGCTGCGCGGAGATCGTGGATGCGCTGGCCGCGCTCGCGCCGCGCACCGCGCGCTCGATCGTCTTCACCGTCGCCCCGCGCACGCCGCTGCTGAGCCTCATGCACGCCGCCGGCAAGGCCTTCCCGCGCGCCGACCGCGCCCCGGCCATCGTGCCGGTGAGCGCCCGGGCGCTCGCCCGCGCCGTCGCCGCCCGGCCGGAGCTGGCGGGCTGGAGCCTGCGCATCGGGCCGCGGATCTCGACCGGCTTCTACATCTCCCAGGCGATGGAGCTGCGGCGATGATCCGACGCCTGCTCTCCCGGACCCGGACCCGCAAGGCGGCGGCGGCCGAGCCGCATCCGCTGACCAAGTTCGGCCTCAGCCTGCTGCCCTTCGCCGACGCGGCCTCGGACGGGCTGCCGCTGAAGCGGCTGCTGCGGCTGTCGCTGTTCCAGGTCTCGGTAGGCATGGCGACGGTGATCCTTCTGGGCGCGCTGAACCGGGTGATGATCGTGGAGCTCGGCGTCGCGGCCTCGCTGGTCGCCGCCATGGCGGCGCTGCCGGTGCTGATCGCGCCGTTCCGGGCGCTGCTGGGCTTCCGCTCGGACACGTTCCGCTCGGCGCTGGGGTGGAAGCGCATTCCCTACCTGTGGTTCGGCTCGCTGTGGCAATTCGGCGGGCTCGCGATCATGCCCTTCGCGCTGCTGATCCTGTCGGGCGACAAGACCTGGGGGCCGGACTGGGCGGGCCATGTGGGCGCCGCGGCGGCCTTCGCGATGACCGGCGTGGGCCTGCACATGACCCAGACCGCGGGCCTCGCGCTCGCCGCCGACCAGGCGGACGAGGAGACGCGGCCCCGGGTGGTGGCGCTCCTCTACGTGATGCTGCTGGCGGGCATGGCGGTCTCGGCGCTGGTGCTGGGCTGGCTGCTGCGCGACTTCTCGGCCCTGCGGCTGATCCAGGTGGTGCAGGGGGCGGCGGTCGTCACCCTGGCGCTGAACGTCGTGGCCCTGTGGAAGCAGGAGGTCCTGCGCCCCATGGGCCGGGCCGAGCGCGAGGCGCCGCGCCCCCGCTTCGCCGACGCCTGGCGGGATTTCGCCGCCGGCGGCCAGGCGGGGCGGCTGCTGGCGGTCACCGCGCTCGGCGCCTGCGCCTTCTCGATGCAGGACATCCTGCTGGAACCCTATGGCGGCGAGGTGCTGGGCCTCTCCGTCTCCGCCACCACCACGCTGACCGCGCTCTGGGCGCTGGGGGCGCTGGCGGGCTTCGGCCTCGCCTCGCGCTGGCTGGGCGGGCGGCTGGGGGCCTGCGGGGTCGCGGCGCGGGGCGCCGCGGTCGGCATCCTCGCCTTCTGCTGCGTGATCTTCGCCGAGCCCGCGGGCCTCGACGCGCTGTTCTTCGCCGGCGCCGGCCTGATCGGCCTGGGCCTGGGCCTGTTCTCGGTCGCCACCCTGACCGAGGCGATGGCGATGGCCGCCGAGGGCGGCGCGGGCCTCGCGCTGGGCGCCTGGGGCGCCGCGCAGGCCACCGCCGCGGGCCTCGGCATCGCGCTGGGCGGCGTGATCCACGACCTGATCGGCGAGGCCGCCCTGTCCGGCGCGCTGGGCGAGGCGCTGACCACGCCCGCCACCGGCTACGCCGCCGTCTACAACCTCGAGATCGTGCTGCTGTTCGTCACCCTCATCGCCCTGGGTCCGCTCGCCGGACGGCGCCGCGGCGCCCGGCCCCCGACCCGCATGGGCCTCGCGGAGTTCCCGACGTGACCTCCGCCCCCTTCCGTTCCCAACCGCGCCGCAAGGAGACCTCGACATGACCGAGACCATCATCGGAACCGTGGATCTCGCCCTCGTGGCGCTCTACGCCTTCTGGATCTTCTTCGCCGCCCTGATCTGGTACCTGCAGCGCGAGAACATGCGCGAGGGCTACCCGCTGGTCGACGAAAGCGGCGCCCCCGCCGCCAACCAGGGCCCGTTCCCGGTGCCCTCGCCCAAGACCTTCCGCCTGCCCTTCGGCCGCGGCGAGGTCTCGGTCCCCGGCGACAACGGCGACAAGCGCGAGTTCGCGATGGGGCGGGAGTTCGAGTTCTCGGGCTACCCCTACGAGCCGACCGGCGATCCGCTGGCCGACGGCGTCGGCCCGGCCGCCTGGGCCGAGCGGCGCGACGTGCCCGAGCTCGACGGCCACGGCCTGCCCAAGATCGTGCCGATGCGCATGTGCGAGGGCTTCGCGGTGGCCGCCGGGCGCGACCCGCGCGGCCTGCCGGTGCTCTCGGGCGACGGGATCGAGGTGGGCCACGTCTCCGACGTCTGGGTCGACCGGCCCGAGCAGCTGGCCCGCTACCTGGAGATCGAGCTCTCGGGCGGAAACGGCCGGCGCCTGCTGCCGATGCCGCTCGCGCGGGTGCGCAAGGCGGGGGTGAAGATCCACGCCCTCTACGCCGCGCAGATCCCCGGCGTGCCGCAGACGAAGACCGACGCCGAGATCACCCTGCTCGAGGAGGACAAGATCTCCGCCTACTGGTGCGGCGGCAAGCTCTACGCCGACCCCGCCCGTCTCGAACCGCAGATCTGAGGGGGCGCGCGACATGACCCATGACGACTACCACGTCGAACCGATCCGCGGCCTTCCGGGCGTCCCGCCCGAGGGCGAACGGATCCTGTGGCAGGGCGCGCCCGACTGGCGGGCCCTGGCGCTGGAGGCGATGGGCCTGCGCTGGGTCATGGCCTATTTCGCCGCCCTGGCGGTGTGGCGGGTCGCGATCGACCTCGACCGCGACCCGGTGACCGGCCTGCAGGGCGCGGCCCTGTTCCTGGTGCTGGGGATCGCGGCCTGCGCGATCCTGGCGGGGATCGCCTGGGTGCTGGCCAAGGCGACCGTCTACACGATCACCACCCGGCGGGTGGCGATGCGCATCGGCGCCGCGCTGACCGTGACGCTGAACCTGCCCTATCGCTGGATCGGCGCGGTGGACCTGAAGCGCGGCCCCCTGGGGACCGGCGACCTGTCGCTGGCCCTGACCGGGTCGGACCGGATCTCCTACTTCGTCTGCTGGCCGCACGTGCGCCCCTGGCACATGCGCCGCACCCAGCCGACGCTGCGCTGCATCCCCCAGCCCGAGACCGTGGCCCGCCTCCTCGCCGAGGCCGCCGAGGCCCGGCTGGAGGAGCAGGCCTTCGAGGCGGCCGGCGCCCGCGCCCCCGCCGCCCTGGCCGCGGAATAGGAGCGCCCGCCATGCACGCCGCCCCCGCCCTGCACAGCGACGCCCGCGATCGGATCCCCAAGGGCCTGCTGCGCGCCATCGGCCTGATGGTGCTGCTGAGCCTGGTCATCGCCTCCTACGCGCGGCTGACCGGGGCCACGCCCGCGGCCACCCCGCCGGAGTCCCCGGTGGTGGCCGCGCGCGACATCGTCATCCTCTCGCAGCCCGACGGGGCGGCCCGCGTGCTCGACGGCGACGGCGCCCTGATCCTGGAGCGCGGCGCCGGCCAGGCCGGCTTCATCGCCGGCGTCGGGCGCGCCATGAACCGGGTGCGCACCGTCGACGGCGCCCCCGCGCTCGCCCCCGCCCGGCTGACGCTGCACGCCGACGGCAGCCTGCGCCTGATCGACCCCCAGACCGGCTGGCGGGTCGAGCTCAAAGCCTTCGGCAAGGACAACGAGGCCGCCTTCGCCGCCCTCCTGCCTCCGCCCGGCTCCGCCCAGACCAAGGGAGACCTGCAATGAGACTGCTGTCCAAACGACGCGAGACGGTGCCCTGCACGGTCGAGGTCTCGCACCGCTTCGAAAGCCTCCACGCCCATGTCCGCTTCAACGACGGCTCGGTCGTGCATCCCGGCGACGAGGTCATCGTCCACGGCGCCCCGGTCATGGCCCGCTGGGGCGAGGTGATCCGCGAGGACCGCCAGGCCACCATCACCCGCGCCAGCCTCGCCGAACGCCTGTGGACCCGCGCCACCGGCGACCTGGAGTTCATGGAACTGTGCGAGTTCAGCTTTTCCGAGGAGATCCGGCTATGAACGCCCGGCCCGAGTTCCATCCCGACAGCCCCGAGGCCGTCGCGGCCGGCATCGACGCCCGCGGCGCGCCGATCCCCGAGGGCTTCGACACCCAGGCGATGGCCACCGAGACCACGCTCCTGAACCCGCGCTTCTACACCACCGATTTCGACGAGATGGACCGCATCGACGTCTCCCCGGTGCGCGAGGAGTGGGACGCGCTGCTGGCCGAGATGAAGGCCGATCCGAACAAGCGCCACTTCAAGAAGACCGCCGACTGGGACGCGGTCGACTTCGAGGGCATGGAGCCGGAGCTGCGCAAGGAGCTGATCGACTTCCTCGTCTCCTCGCTGACCGCCGAGTTCTCGGGCTGCGTCCTGTACAAGGAGATGAAGCGGCGCGGGTCGAACCCCGACATCTGCGAGCTCTTCTCCTACATGTCGCGGGACGAGGCGCGCCACGCGGGCTTCATCAACGACGCGCTGCGCGAGGCCAACGTGGCGGTGAACCTGGGCTTCCTGACCCGGTCGAAGAAGTACACCTACTTCCGCCCGAAGTTCATCTACTACGCCACCTATCTCAGCGAGAAGATCGGCTACGCCCGCTACATCACCATCTTCCGCCACCTCGAGCGGCACCCCGAGAAGCGCTTCCACCCGATCTTCAAGTGGTTCGAGCAGTGGTGCAACGACGAGTTCCGCCACGGCGAGGCCTTCGCGCTCCTGATGCGCACCGACCCCAAGCTGACCTCGGGGGTCAACAAGCTCTGGATCCGGTTCTTCCTGGTGGCCGTCTTCGCCACCATGCATGTGCGCGACCACGCCCGGCCCGCCTTCCACGAGGCGCTGGGCGTCGACATCGACTGGTACGACGACCAGGTGTTCCGCCTGACGTCGGAGATCTCGCGGCAGGTGTTCCCGCTGGAGCTCGACCTCGACAATCCGCGCTGGCAGGCGGGGCTGACCCGGATGCGCGGGATCTTCGAGGATCTCGACGCCGCGCGGAAGCGGGGCGGGATCGGCGGCCGGATCGCGCGGGGCTGGCACTCCGCCCGCGCCGCCGCGACCTTCGCCGGCCTCTACCTGATCCCGGTCAAGCGCAACGCCCCGCCCGTCTCCAGCCGGCTCGAGCCGGCGTGGTGAGCGGCGCGGCGGAACGGGAGGCGGCGCGATGACGAGCGGATGGGCGGCGGCGGGCTTCGCGCTCTTCACCTGGTGGTTCTCCACCGGCCTGATCCTGCTGGTCGTCAACCGGGCCGAGCGGGGGCGCAGCGGAGCCCCCGCCCGGGCGGCGCTGTTCTCGCTGCCGGTGCTCGCGCTCGGCGCGGCGGGGGTGTTCCTCAGCCGCGACGACGGCTCCGCCGCCGGCGCCTACCACGCGTTCCTCTCGGCCATCGCCATCTGGGGCTGGATCGAGCTCGCCTTCCTCACCGGCGTCCTCACCGGCCCGGTGCTGCGCCCCTGCCCCGAGGACGTGCCGGAGTGGGAGCGCTTCGTGCGCGCCTGGGGCGTGATCGCCTATTCCGAGATGAGCCTCGTCGCCGCCCTCGCCGCCCTCTGGCTGCATCTCGAGGGCGCGGCCAACCCGGTCGCCTTCTGGACCTTCGCCACCCTCTTCGGCGCGCGGCTGACCGCGAAGCTGAACCTCTGGCTCGGCGTGCCGCACGTGCATGCCGAGATGCTGCCCCGACGCCTGTCGCATGTGGCGAGCCATTTTCGCATCCGCCGCCCCACCCCGTTCTTCGCCGTCTCGGTCACCCTGCTGACGCTGGCGGCGGGCGGCTGGATCTGGACGGCGGCCACGGCCGAGGCCCCGGTCGCCGCCGTCGGCGCGGCGCTCGTCGCCGCCCTCACCGCGCTGGCGCTCGTCGAGCACTGGCTGATGGTCGTTCCCATTCCCGATGGCGTCCTGTGGCGCTGGACCGAAGCCAGAGGCGCCCGCAAACCCGCGCCTTGAAGCCCCGAAAGGACCCGACATGGACCAGAAAACCCGGTTCGACTCCGCCTTTTCAGCGCAGCTCGACGCCTTGCGGGCCGAGGGCAACTACCGCTGGTTCGCCAACCTGGAACGCCATGCGGGCGACTTCCCCCGCGCCACCCGCCGCCATGAGGGCGGGCGCGACCATGTCACGGTCTGGTGCTCGAACGACTATCTCGGGATGGGCCAGAACCCGGCGGTGGCCGAGGCGATGAAGGCCGCGATCGACAGCTGCGGCGCGGGCGCCGGCGGCACCCGCAACATCTCGGGCACCAACGTCCACCACGTGGAGCTGGAGCGCGAGCTCGCCGACCTCCACGGCAAGGAGGCGGCGCTGCTGTTCACCTCCGGCTACGTCTCGAACTGGGCGACGCTGTCCACGCTGGGCGCCCGCCTGCCGGGCTGCGTGATCCTGTCGGATGCGCTGAACCACGCCTCGATGATCGAGGGCGTGCGCCATTCCCGCGCCGAGAAGCGGATCTGGAAGCACAACGACCTCGCCGACCTCGAGCGGCAGCTCGCCTCCGTCGAGCCCGGCCGCCCCAAGCTGATCGCCTTCGAGAGCGTCTATTCGATGGACGGCGACATCGCCCCGATCAAGGAGATCTGCGACCTCGCCGACCGCTACGGCGCGATGACCTACCTCGACGAGGTGCATGCCGTCGGCCTCTACGGCCCCCGCGGCGGGGGCGTGGCCGAGCGCGAGGGGCTGATGGACCGCATCACCATCATCGAGGGCACGCTGGGCAAGGCGTTCGGGGTGGTCGGCGGCTACATCGCGGCCTCGGCGGCGGTGTGCGATTTCGTGCGCAGCTTCGCCTCGGGCTTCATCTTCACCACCTCGCTGCCGCCGGCGGTGGCGGCGGGCGCCTGCGTCTCGATCCGCCACCTGAAGGAAAGCGACGCCGAGCGGCTGGCCCAGCGCCGAGCGGTGGCTATGCTGCGCGCGCGGCTGGACCGGCTGGGGATCCCGCACCTGCCCAACCCCTCCCACATCGTGCCGGTGATGGTGAAGGACCCGGTGAAGTGCAAGCTGCTCTCGGACATCCTGCTCGACGAGCACGGGATCTACGTGCAGCCGATCAACTACCCCACCGTGCCCAAGGGGACGGAGCGGCTGCGCTTCACGCCCTCGCCCCTGCACACCGAGGCCGACATCGACCGGCTCGCCTCCGCCCTCCACGGACTGTGGAGCCAGTGCGCGCTGGCCCGCGCCGCGGCCTGAGCGCGATCGCGCCCTCCCCGCGCGACGCGCCCCGGGCCTGCCCCGGGGCGGCCCGGTTGCGGCGGCTCCGCTTCTCTCCGCCGCTTCCGCCCAGGCCAGGGCGGCCCCCCCGCAGAACGAACCAGCGCCGCGTCCGGCCTCCCGGACGCGGCGCTGTTTTTCGCGCGGCGATGTCGTCAGGCGGTGGCCACCTCCATCGCCGCGTCCACGCCCAGCGCGGCGAGGGCGCCGGTGGCGATGTCGTCGGCGGTAAGCCCCGCCTCGGCGTACATCCGCTCGGGCGAGTCCTGGTCGATGAAGCGGTCGGGCAGCGTCAGGGTGCGGATGCACAGGCCGCGGTCCAGCGCGCCCTCGGCCGCCAGCAGGTGCAGGACATGGGCGCCGAAGCCGCCGGCGGCGCCTTCCTCGACCGTGATCAGGGCGGCGTGGTCGCGGGCAAGGCGCAGGA
Source organism: Albimonas marina (assembly GCF_029223255.1). GTDB lineage: Bacteria > Pseudomonadota > Alphaproteobacteria > Rhodobacterales > Rhodobacteraceae > Albimonas. The sequence continues at coordinate 674,664 of NZ_JARHUC010000001.1, read as the reverse complement.
TCAGCTCCCGGTCCAGGGGCTTGGCGAAGCGCGCGTCGGCGACGGTGCAGGTCAGGCCGCGGGCCTCCAGCGCCTGCGCCGCGGCCAGGCACTCGCCCAGCCGGCCGCCGAGCGACAGCAGCGCCACCGCCGAGCCCTCGCGCAGCACGCGCCCGCGGCCGATCTCGAGCGGCTCGGGAACCTCGGGGATCGCGACGCCCGTGCCGTTCCCGCGCGGATAGCGGAAGGCGATGGGACCGGAGTCGTGGACCGCGGCCGTGGCGACCATGCGCGCCAGCTCCGCCTCGTCGGCCGCGGCCATCACCGTGAAGTTGGGCAGCGTGCACAGGTAGGCGAGGTCGAAGGACCCCGCGTGCGTCGCCCCGTCCGCCCCCACCAGCCCCGCGCGGTCGAGCGCGAAGCGCACGGGCAGGTTCTGCAGCGCCACGTCGTGGACCACCTGGTCGTAGGCGCGTTGCAGGAAGGTCGAGTAGATCGCGCAGAACGGCTTCATCCCCGCCGCCGCCAGCCCGGCGGCGAAGGTCACCGCGTGCTGCTCGGCGATGCCGACGTCGAAGGCGCGCTCGGGGAACCGGGCCATGAGCTTGGAGATCCCGCTCCCCTCGGCCATCGCGGCGGTGATGCCCACCACCTTGGGGTCGGCGGCGGCGGCGCGGGTCAGCTGCTCGCCGAAGACGGCGGTGTAGCTGGGGGCGGCGGGCTTGCCCTTGGCCTGCTCGCCGCTGACCACGTCGAATTTGGTGACGCCGTGATACTTGTCCGCGCTCGACTCGGCGGGGGCGTAGCCCTTGCCCTTCACGGTCAGGCAGTGGATCAGCACCGGCCCGTCGGCCCGCGCCCGCGCCGTGCGCATCACCCGCAGGAGCTGGCCCATGTCATGCCCGTCGATCGGCCCGACGTAGGAGAAGCCCAGCTCCTCGAACAGCGTCCCGCCCAGCGCCGCGCCGCGCACCAGGTCGCGGGCGCGCCGGGCGCCCTCGCGCGCCGGGCCCGGCAGCAGGGCGGCGGCGCCCTCGGCCATCGCCTTCAGGTCGTGCAGGGGACCGGCGGCGTAGATGCGGGAGAGGTATTCGGAGAGCGCGCCGACGGGCGGCGAGATCGACATCTCGTTGTCGTTGAGGATCACGAAGAGGCGCTTGCCCAGCGCGCCGGCGTTGTTCATCGCCTCCCACGCCATACCGGCGCTCATCGCGCCGTCGCCGATCACCGCCACCACGTCGCCCACGCCCGGGGCCCCCAGGTCGCGGGCGGCCGCGAAGCCGAGGCCCGCGGAGATCGAGGTGGAGCTATGCGCGGCGCCGAACGGGTCGTAGTCGCTCTCGGCCCGCTTGGTGAAGCCGGACAGGCCGCCGCCCTGGCGCAGGGTGCGGATGCGGTCGCGCCGGCCGGTCAGGATCTTGTGCGGATAGCACTGGTGCCCGACGTCCCAGATGATCTTGTCGCGCGGCGCGTCGAAGACCGCGTGCAGCGCCACCGACAGCTCCACCACCCCCAATCCCGACCCCAGATGCCCCCCGGTGACCGACACGGCGGAGATCGTCTCCGCCCGCAGTTCGTCGGCCAGGCGCGTCAGCTCGGCGTCGCTCAGGGCCGAGAGGTCCGCGGGCCAGGGCGCGCGGTCCAGGTGCGGGGTGTGCGGGCGATGCGGCGGGGGGGTGGAGGTCATGGTCGCGCTCCCTTGCGATGCGTCGCGCGGGAGCGGGGTCCCGACGGGGCGGCGCGGGGCGGATGAGGGGGACGGGGAGGGCGGCCTGCGCCGCCCTCCCGCCGTCGTCGTCGGGCCGTCAGTCGTAGACCGGCTCGGCCGAGACCAGCTCGGGCCAGTCGCCGAGCATGCTCTGCCCCAGCAGGGGCTTGGTCGCGCCCTGGTGGCAGGTCAGGCAGTAGACCTTGGGCGCGTCGCCGAGCGGGCCGAGGCGATGCTCGGGCAGCAGCTCTGCGAGCGGGGCGACCCAGCTCTGGTTCACGTCCTGGACCATCGAGATGCCCATGGTGGCGGTGGTCCACTGGGGCGTCAGCTGGGTCGGGTCGTTCACCGCGCGGGTGTTGTGGCAGAAGGTGCAGTTCACGCCCAGGCTCTGGGTGAAATGCATCATCAGCGCGTAGGTCCGCTCGGTCTCCTTCATGCCGGGCAGGCCTGCGTTGTCGACCCGCGGCGCCTGGTCGTTGACCGCCACCAGCTCCCCGTCGAGGAGATAGGCCTCGATCGCGTTCGCCGGCAGCGAGGTGTAGTTGGTCAGCGACATCCCGCGGTTCTGGAAGGCGGCCGTGGGGCCCACCGTCTCGTTCACCGGCGGCAGCTTGGTCCACAGGTAGGGCGGCACGTTGTTGCCGCGGTGGCAGGTGTAGCAGGTGACGCCGGTCGGGGCGGTGTGGACCTCCCAGTCCTGGTTCAGCGCCCAGGTCATCTCGATCATCCGCCGGGCGACGGTCTTGGTGTAGACGTCGTCCGAGGCGAAGCCGTCCTCGGCGTGGCAGTAGGCGCAGCCCTCCTCGGGGGCCACCCACTCGGTGATGCCGGCCATCACGCGGTTGAAGTTGTCGACCGTGAGGTGACCCAGCACCTGCACGTTCTCATAGGCCTCGCCGGCGAGCATCGCGCCTTCCTCGACCGGCCAGGGCGCGTCCGAAGGCGGCAGGATGTTCACCGCCTCCAGCGCCATCAGCTTGCCGGGCGCGTCGATCTTGACCATGCCCGTGCCGCGGGGGCCGGTCTGCACCGCCTCCTTCTCCAGCGGGTTGCCCAGGATGACGATCGCCGCCGCGACGAACACCGCGCCGCCGAGGATCCCCGCGGGGAGCGCCGTCTTGACCAGGTCGAAGGGGCGCTTGCGGTTCCACTCGTCGAACCAGCGGAACTTGCCTGAGGGTCCGAACATCGCTCTCACTCCCCGCCGGTCGTGTAGGCTTCATAGCCGTAGGCGCCGTCGTAGGCCGGGGCGAAGTGGTGCTCCACCGCCCAGAGATACCAGTTGTCGACGACGGTGCCGGTCAGGAGGATGCCGATGCCGCCGGTGATCGGCGTCAGAACGGCGAACCACCAGGCCCAGCGGTGAATCCCCTCCATCGTGGCGTTGAAGCCCATGGTCCAGCGCCAGAACAGGGCCGCGCGCTCCGAGGCGGTGCCGCGGTCCACGATCTGCTCCAGCTCCCGGTCGCCGCCCAGGCGGGTGACGGCCAGGATCGTGGCGCCGTGCATCGCGAACAGCAGCACCGAGCCGTAGAGGAACACGATCGAGAGGCAGTGGAAGGGGTTGTAGTAGAGGTTCCCGTAGCGAAGCGAGAACGCCGTGGTCCAGTCGAGGTGCGGGAAGATCCCGTAGGGCACCGCCTCGGACCAGGTTCCCATCAGGATCGGGCGGAACAGGTTCAGCACCAGCATCAGCCAGATCGCCGCCGCGAAGGCCCAGGCCACGTGCGTGCCCATGCCCAGCGCCACCGCCCGAAGGTAGGAGCGCACCCACCACGCCATCACCGAGACGAGGATGAAGAACGAGGACAGGAACCACCAGCCTCCGTCGCGCATCGGGGGGATGCGCAGGCCGTTCTCGGGCCCCGGCGGCTCGAGCGCCAGCCAGAAGCCCTGGCGGAAGAACTCGGGGATCGACCAGCCGACCTGGGCCAGCATGTTGAAGCCGATGATGTTCAGCGACAGGATCCCGGTGGCGAGCGAGATCACCCCGAACCAGCCCAGGTGGATGGGCCCGAGCTGGGCGTTGCCGATCCAGCCCAAAAGGTTCGAGAAGGTGGTTCCCTCGCTGCGCTCGTGTTCGGCGCCGCCGCCGGCGAGGCCCATCTCGGCGGGACCTCGCACCTGGAACTGCGTGAAGACGTTCTGATACTCGGCCATCGCTCAAACCCCTCCCTGGCCAGGCCAGATCGGCAGATCGAGCCACCAGTTCCACCACTCGGGCCAGCCGCGGGTCCACAGCGGGCCGGAGATGATGATGCAGACCGCGCTCCAGAAGGCGGCGTTCAGGGCCAGCAGCAGGCCCAGGCGGTGGATGCCCAGCGTGCCGACCGAGTAGCCGATGAAGTCGCGGAAGTAGGTGTCCTCATGATCCGGCGTGCGGATCTCCTCGCCCTTCTGCGGGTTGACCGCCGACAGGATCAGCGAGCCGTGAAGGGACAGCGCGAAGGTGGTGGTGAAGAAGAAGGTCACCGCCAGCATGTGCGCCGGATTGTAGTGGAAGTGCAGGTACTGGTAGCCGACGTTCGACACCCAGTCCAAATGGCTGAAGATCCCGTAGGGGAACCCGTGTCCCCATGCGCCCAGCAGCAGCGGGCGGAAGATCACCAGCGTGACGTAGGCCAGGATCGCGAAGCTGAAGGCGATCGGCACGTGGTAGCCGATGCCGAGCTTGCGGCAGATCTCGACCTCGCGCAGGGCCCAGCTGACGAAGGCGGCCGTGGCGCACATCGTGATCACCTGCCACAGCCCGCCCTCGGCCAGCGGCGCGAGGCCCAGGCCGTACGACAGGTCGGGCGGGGCGATGGAGATCGTCCAGGGATTGAACGTGCCCTGCAGGGCCGCCCCCCAGAAGATTAGGATCGTGCCCAGGGCGGCGAAGAACGCCGTGGTGACGCCGAAGAACCCGACGTAGAACGGCCCGATCCAGAAGTCGAACAGATCGCCGCCGACGAGCGTGCCGCCCTTGACGCGATACTTCTTCTCGAAATTCAGCAAGGCCATGTCCAGTCCCTCGCGTCATGCCGCCGACGCGCGCCGGCGGAGCCTAAGCTGCAGGCGGGGCGGACCCCGCCCGCATTGGTGTCTCGTCCGGGACCGCATCGCGCGGTCCCGGACCTGTCACTCCTGTTGGGAGACCCCGTACTTCTCGGCCGAGACTTCGAACCAGTTGTACCGGTCCGTCGAAAGCAGCACGAGATGGATCATCACCGCGAGCAGGAAGAGAAAGACCCCCTGCACCACGAAGACGCGCCTCGGATCGAAGATCAGCCAGATCTTGTAGAACTTGCTCATGATCTTCTCTCCTAGAGCCAGGGACGCCAGATGAGGACCAGCAGGTGCGCGATTACTGCGACCGCCGTGAACAGCATGAAGCCGCTCATGTAGACGGAGTGAAGTTCCTGGGCCTGATCATCCGTCAGCCCCGTGAACGACACGTCCTTGTCTTCAGTCATATCGATCCTCCGGAAGCACCGACTGTTACCGCGAGACTCTCGCGGCCGAGCATCGACCGAAGGTCGCCCTCGATCGACGATTCCGCTCCGCCGAAGCGGCCCGGAATGGAGCGACGTCCTCTCAGACGTCGAAGATGGCCGGCGTGATCTCCCGCGCGCGCACCTGCGCGCGACGGAGGGGACCGGGGCCGGAAAGGTCGCCGTGCGCGACGGCCGCCAGGCTGCGCAGGGCCGCGCCGGGCAGGCTGATCGCGAAGATCAGGCTGAAGTAGACGCCGTATTCGACGGACGGCGAATGCCCGCGCCGCATCGGCTTGAGATCGCTGGTATAGTCGGTCATGCGGACGCCCTCCCTTGGCGTGTCGTCTCCGCCGGCTGCGCGGCGGCGCCGGTCCGGGCGCGCGCGGCGCCCGCTCCGGGTTCGAGATCCGCGACGTCGTCGCGGTCCACGCGGCCCTCGCCGCGGGCGAGCGCGGCGCGCTCGGCCGCGTCGCGCAGGGTCCGCGCGGCGGAAATGCGGGTCAGCACCGGGTGCGCCGCGACCATCTCGTCGAGCAGCGCCTGCGCCTCGGCCGACCAGGGCAGGTCGCGGCGCAGCGTGGCGGGCGTCGCCTCGGCCGCGTCCATGTCCGCGCCCAGCGGCAGGATGTGGAACAGCGCGTCGAACAGCGCGTTGCACGTCTCCTGCAGGATCCAGACCGCGCCGGCGTAGCCCATGTAGGGGGTGCCGGTGGCGCGCCGGATGGCGGCGCCGGGGAAGCTGGCGGCGATGAAGGCGGGCTTGGGCCCGTGTCCTGCCCCGGCCTCGGCCAGGTACATCTTCTCGTTGACCGAGCCGAAGACGACCAGCGGGCGCCGCGCGCGGATCATGCCGCGGATCGCCTCCGAGTCCGTCTTCTTGCCGGCGAGGCGCGCCACCGCGAACTCGCACGGCAGGCCCAGGTCGGTCTCCAGATACCGCCGCACGCCGCGGGCGTAGGTCTCGTTCGCGGCGATGGCGAAGCTCGCGGTCGCGAAGAAATCCTGGGTGACCGAGCGCCAGAGGTCCCACACGGGCTTCAGCGTGGAGTGCTTCTCGCGGGCGATGAAGGGCTCGGGGTCGAGGTCCAGCAGCTCGCCCAGCTTGCGCAGGAAGAGGGTGGTGCTCTCGAGCCCGATGGGCGCCTGGAGGTACGGGCGCTCCAGCGCCTCGGCCAGGCCGCGGCCGAACTCGCGATACATCACGACGTTGACCTCGGCGTCGACCAGGCGCGAGAGCTCGCCGACATGGGCGCCCAGCGGCATCACCATGTTGACCTGCGCGCCGATCCCCTCGACCAGCCGCCGGATCTCGGCGAGGTCGGAGGCCATGTTCCACACGCCGTACATCGGCCCGAGGATGTTGACCTTCGGCGCGCCGTCCCGGGGCTTGGCCTTGGGCAGGCGGCCCTTGGTGGTGCCGAATTCGTGGAAGGCCCAGGTCATGGCGCGGTCGGCGGCCTGCCACTGGTCCTCGTCGATGGTGCGCGGAAGAAAGCGCTGGATCGAGGTGCCCTGCGGGGTGACGCCGCCCCCGATCATCTCGGCGATCGAGCCGGTGGCGACCACCGCCGGCAGGGCGGGGTCCAGCGTCTCCCACGCGCGCCGCATGGCGCCTTCGGTGCCGTCGCGGCCCAGCTCCTCTTCCCCGAGGCCGGTGACCACGATGGGAAGTTCATGCGGGGGCAGCGCGTCGGTGTAGTGCAGCACCGAGGTCACCGGCAGGTTCTCGCAGCCCACCGGGCCGTCGATCACCACCTGCAGCCCCTTCAGGGCGCAGAAGGCATAGACCGCGCCCCAGTATCCTCCGGCCCTGTCATGATCCTGGATGAGCATCAGATCATCTCCGCGGCCTTCGCCGCCTTGGCCTTGCGCTCGAGCTTCTTGAGGTTGCGGGCGCGGAATTCGGGCTGGAGGTTCGGCTCGCCCTCCCAGATGCCCGCCGTATCGCCGGTCCCGACGCCCTCGAAGAAGCCGCGCATCCGCGCCATCCGATCCCGGCCCGAGATCGCCGCCGAGACGACCTGCGCCAGAGACCCCGCGCCGGCCGGCCCCATCAGCGGGCGCGCGGAAATGAGGTTGGTGAAGTAGAGCGCTGGCACGCCCAGCTGCTTGGCCTTCTGCACCACCGGCGTCGTGCCGATGGCGAGATCCGGGCGGATCGCCTCCATCGCCGCGCAGTCGTCTTCCAGCGAGGCGCGGAACACGACCTTGGCGCCATGGGCCTCCAGCCACTCCCGGTCCGCATCGGACCACGGCGTGCGGGGGCAGGCGGTCCCGACGTAGGGGACCTTCGCGCCGCTCTCGATCAGCAGGCGGGCGACGAGCAGTTCGGAACCCTCGTAGCCCGAGAGCGTGATGGTCCCATCGATCCGATGGGCCGCGAGCGCCCCGGCGATGGCGCCGTCCATGGCGTTCTGCGCCGCGGAGATCTGCGCCGCCGGAACCCCAAGCGCCTCGCCCACCGCGGCCAGCCAGGCGGCGGTCCCGTCGCGGCCTACGGGGGCGGAGCCGATCACCGGGCGGCCGGCGGCCTGAAGCTCACGGATCGAGGCGGTGTAGAAGGGGTGGATGGCGGCCGCCGCCGCGCCGTCGAGGGCGGCGTAGAGCTCGCGCCACTCCCGGCAGGGCACGACCGGCCCGGCGGCGAGGCCCATGGGGGCCAGCATCGCGCCGATGGTCATCGGGTCGGCGGGGAACATCTCGCCCAGCAGGGTGATCGTCGGCCGGTCGCCGCGCCCGCCGGCGGGGGCCTGGACGGGGCCGGCCTGAACCTCGCGCCGGGCGTAGGCCAGCATCGCGCCGGCCAGGATGTCCTTCGCCTCGGCATGGGTCGGCACGCCGAAGCCCGGCACGTCGATGCCCACGATCCGCACCCCGTCGATCTGGTCGGGCAGCAGCCGGAGCGGCACGCCGGAGGCGGAGGGGACGCAGAGGTTGGTCACCACGATCGCGTCGTAGCGGTCGGGATCGGCCAGCTCGTGGACCGCCTCGCGGATGTCCTCGAAGAGCTTGCCGGTCACCAGGCTCTCGGAATTGAAGGGCACGTAGCCGACCGAGCGGCGGGCGCCGTAGAAGTGGCTGACGAAGGTCAGCCCGTAGACGCAGCAGGCCGAGCCCGAGAGGATCGTCGCCGTGCGCCGCATCCGCAGGCCGACGCGCAGGGACCCGAAGGCGGGGCACATGCTCTGCGGCTTGTCGTGGGGGCCGGTCGGATAGTCGGCCGCGTAGCGCTCCAGCAGCTCGGCGGCGCCGTTCTCGGCGGCCTGGGCCCGCAGGTCGCCCGAGGCGCAGGAGACGCCCTCCTGCCCCAGATGCAGGGGCGTCTCGACCGCGGCCTCGGGCGTGGCGGAGCCGTCGGCCGGCAGATGCGCGCGGCCGTCGGCGTCGAAGCGGATGGGGCCCGGGCCGGTCATGACGCGGCCGCGGCGTAGGGGCAGCGGGCGGCCTCGGCCGGCGCGCGGGGCGCGGCCTCGGGCCGGGGGCGGCGGGCGGCCGGGGGCGTCCAGGCGTCGGACAGGCCGTCCAGCCGGCGCTCGATGGCGGCGAGGGCGTCGAGATCAAGCATCGTCGTAGACCACTTCGAGGGACTCGCGCACCACGCCCAGCTTGCCGCGCATGTCTTCCTGCGTGGCGGGGACGAGGACGAAGTCGCCGCCGGTGTCCTTGGAGTCGAACAGGCCCAGCAGCCCGTCCTGGGTCAGCGGCGCCGGCTTCTGCGGGGGCGCGAGGCCCACCTGCTCGGCGAGCTGGCCGAAGAGCTCGCCCCACCGGCTCTGCGAGGTGCCGACGATCTGGTAGTTGGCGGACTTCTTGCGCAGGTCGTCGTCGGCGGGGATCGAGGCCAGCACCGGGATGCCGACCGCGGCGGCGAAGGCCGCGGCCTCGCCCGATCCGTCGTCCTTGTTGACCACCATGCCGGCCACGCCGACGTTGCCGCCCAGCTTGCGGAAGTATTCCACCGCCGAGCAGACGTTGTTCGCCACGTAGAGGGACTGCAGGTCGTTCGAGCCGACCACGATCACCTTCTGGCACATGTCCCGCGCGATCGGCAGGCCGAAGCCGCCGCAGACCACGTCGCCCAGGAAGTCGAGCAGCACGTAGTCGAAATCCCAGTCGTGGAAGCCCAGCTTCTCCAGCGTCTCGAAGCCGTGGATGATGCCGCGCCCGCCGCAGCCGCGGCCGACCTCGGGCCCGCCCAGCTCCATCGCGAAGACGCCGCCGCGCTTGAAGCAGACGTCGGATACGGTGACCTCCTCGCCCGCCAGGCGCTTGCGGGTGGAGGTCTCGATGATCGTGGGGCAGGCCTTGCCGCCGAACAGCAGCGAGGTGGTGTCGGACTTGGGATCGCAGCCGATCAGCAGCACCCGCTTGCCCTGCTCGGCCATCATGTGGCTGAGGTTCGCGAGCGTGAAGGACTTGCCGATGCCGCCCTTGCCGTAGATCGCGATGATCTGGGTCTTGGAGGTCGCCTCCCCCACCGGGATCTCGTCCAGCGGCGCGTGCGCCTCCTCCCGCAGGGCCCGGTCGGCCTCGGCGATCGAGCCCTGGGGGCCGCGCTTGAGGTCGGGGATTTCAAAGGTGCGGGTCATGCGTTCGCCTCCCAATCGAGGATCATCTTCAGGCAGGCCGGATCGCCGAAGGCCTCGGCGTAGGCGGCCGGGGCGTCCGCCGCCGGGCGGCGGTGCGAGATCAGGCCGTCGAGCGACAGGCGCCCGCTTTCGGTCAGCAGGCGGACGGCGAGCATGTCGTCGGGGGTCCACTCGGCGGCGACGCGCAGGCGGACCTCCTTCATGAAGGCGGGCGCGAAGGCGAAGGAGACGCGGCCCGGGTAGAAGCCGGCCAGCACCACCTCGCCACCCTTCGCCACCCGTCCGATCAGGGCGTCGAGCAGGTCGGCGTCGCCGCTGGCGTCGTAGACGGCGCGGTAGTCGCGGCGGGGATCGTCCTGGGGGTCGAGCACCGGGTAGTCCTGCGCGCCCTCGCGCCGGGCCGGGGCCGTCTCCCACACCGTGGGGGCGGGGGCGCCGGCGGCGAGCGTCAGGCGGGCCAGAAGCCGGCCGACGACGCCATGGCCGACGATCAGGTCGGGGGGCGTGCAGCGCAGGCCCGCCATCGCGTGGCGTGCGGTGGCGGCGAGCGCCAGGATCGCGGCCTCGGGGCGGGGGCCCTGCTCCAGCGGAACCAGGCGGGAGCCGGCGGTGACCAGGGTGCTGGCGGCGCCGCCGAAGAGGCCGCGCAGCTCGCCGAAGCAGCTCGCGCCCGGCACGAACACCGCCTCGCCGACCCGGCGGCCGCTGTCGGCGCCGGCCTCGACCACTTCGCCCACCGCCTCGTAGCCGGGGACCAGCGGGTAGCCCATGCCCGGGAAGGCCGGCATGCCGCCGGTCCAGAACAGCTTTTCGGTGCCCGAGGAGATGCCCGACCAGCGGATCGCGATCACGGCGTCGCTCGGCCCCGGCGCGCTCAGCTCGACCGTTTCGAGGCTGAGGCGTCCCGGCTGGGACATGACGGCTGCGCGCGTCTCCATGATCGGATCACCCTTTCCGCCCTCGTCTGGCGGAGGGCTCGTCGCCCTGCTTGAGGGCATGTGTCAGACTAAGTGGACACATAAATATGTCAATCAAAATTGTCGCACCCGGCCAAAACTGTAAGAAATTATTGACGCTTCAACGGGGCTTGCGCGCCGTCATCACCGTCGCCGCGAAGGACCGCGCGCGGCGCGCCAGGCGCACCGAGTCGAACCCCGCCTCGGCCAGCAGGCGACCGTGTTCCGCGGGCTCCCGCGGGGCGCCGGAGGTCATCGCGAGGGTGTAGAAGCCGAAGTAGGCGTCGCCGACCCGGTCGGGCCGCGGACCGCCCGCCATCGGCTCGGCCACGATCACCCGCCCGCCCGGGGGCAGCGCCGCGAAGACGCGGGCGAGAATCACCCTCGCGGCCGGGGCGTCGTGGTCGTAGAGCACGCGCACCAGGCTCGCCGCGTCGGCGCCCTGCGGCAGGGGCGCGGCCAGCATGTCGCCGCCCCGCGCCTCCAGCCGGGCGCCGAGGCCGGCGCGGGCGAAGCGCGCCTCGGCCTGGGCGGCCACGGGCGGCAGGTCGACCAGCGTCCCGCGCAGCCGCGGCAGGCGCCGGGCCGCCGTCTCGAGAAAGGTTCCGTCGCCCCCGCCCACGTCCATCAGCCGCCGCACGCCGCGCAGCACGCCGGCGCGCAGCACCTCCTCGGCCACCATCGCCTGGGAGGCGGCCATCAGGCGGGAATAGCGCGCCGCCTCCTCGGCCGAGGGCGCGCCGCCGCGGACATAGGACCAGTAGCGCGCGAGCTCCGGCGCCCGCTCCCCGCGCAGCAGGGCCAGCGGATCGGCGAGGTCGGCGTAGAACAGGCGGTGGTGGCGCACCATCTCCCGCACCCCCGGCGCGCCCAGCGCCGCGGCGCCCAGCGGACCGAGCGAGACCGCCTCGCCCCGCAGCTCCAGCAGGCGCAGGGCGGCGGCGGCGCGGCACAGGCGCGCCATGGCCTCCGGCGGCAGGCCGGCCTGCGAGGCGACGACGGAGAGGGGTTTCGGGCCGTCACGCAGACGCTCGAACAGCTCCAGCTCCACGCAGGCGGCGAGCGTCTGGGAATAGACGAAGCCCGCGGTCAGATCGAACAGCGCCCGCGCCTCCCGCCGGGCCAGCGGCCGGGTCAGGGGGAAGCGGTCCGCCCAGCGCTGGAAGCGCGGCGAGGCGATCAGCGCGTCGCGCCGCCGCCGCCAGGCCGCGAGAAGGGAGCGGGGGGCGGCCGCGTCCGGGGGATCGGTCAGGGCGGCCATGCCGGTCAGGCGGCGGCCTCGGCGAGGCCCGAGGGCGTCAGCCGCCGCGCCTGCATCCGCACGATCTCGCGCAGCGCGCCCGCGCCGCGGCAGTCGGGAATCGCGGCCACCGCCTCCTCGAGGATCTCGGACAGCCGCCGGGCCGCGCCGGCGACGCCCAGTTCCGCCACCGCGCTGGGCCGGGCCAGCGCCTGGTCCTGGCCGGCGGGCTTGCCCAGCTCCTCCTCGGTCAGCAGCGCGTCGCGCAGGTCGTCGGCGACCTGGTAGGCCGCGCCGATGCGCGCGCCCATCGCCTCCCACCGATCGGGATCGGCCCCGGCCGAGAGCGCGCCCAGCCGGGTCGCGGCCACGAACAGCGCCCCGGTCTTGGCCTGGTGATAGGCGGCGACGTCGACCGAGGGCTCGCTCTCCCAGGCCTGGCCCGCGCAGATGCCGAAGGGCGCGCCGGAGAAGCGCGCCAGCGTCGCCACCATGCCCCCCAGCCGGCCGGAGCGGTCGGCGGCGGGGGCGGAGGCGGCGCAGCCGTCGGCCAGCGCCTCGAAGGCCGCGACGATCAGGGCGTCGCCGGCCAGCAGGGCGATCGGCTCGCCGAAGGCCGCGTGGACCGAGGCGCGCCCCCGGCGCAGGTCGGCGCCGTCGAAACAGGGAAGGTCGTCGTGGGCGAGGCTGGCGCAGTGGATCAGCTCCACCGCCGCCGCCGCCGCGTCGGCGAGCGCCGGCGCGTCGTCCCCGCAGGCCGCCGCCACCGCGAGGCAGAGCTGCGGGCGCACCCGCGCGCCGCCGGGAAACACCGCGTGGTCGAGGGCGTCGGCCAGCCGGGGCGGGGCCGCGCCCTCGCGCCGGCGCCGCATCACGCCCCGCAGGGCGGCTTCGATCCTGGCGGCTGCGTCCATCTGGGCTCTCCCGGGCTGGTCCGTCCCGGCGCGCGGCCCCGGAGGCGGCGCGCAGGCGGCGGAGATGCGGCGGACGAGGACGCCGCCATATGTAAATCAAACTGGACAATCGGTCGCAGACTGTCAAGTATTCCAGACATCATGCCAATTTCGTCTGACAGCAGGGCGGTGGTGATCGGCGCGGGCTTCGGCGGCCTCGCGGCGGCCGCGCGCCTGGCCCATGCCGGGCTGCGGGTGACGATCGTCGAGGCCGCCGCGGCCCCCGGCGGCAAGGCGCGCGCCCTGCCCGGCCCCGGCGGCCCGGTCGACGCGGGCCCCACCGTGCTGACCCTGCGCCGGGTCTTCGACGAGCTGTTCCACGACCTCGGCGACGACCTCGACCGCCGCATCCGCCTCACGCCCGCCCGCATCCTCGCCCGGCACGGGTGGGAGGACGGCGCCCGCCTCGACCTCCACGCCGACCCGGCCGACTCCGAGGCCGCGGTGGAGGCCTTCGCCGGCCCCCGCGCGGCCGCCGAGTTCGCCGCCTTCTCCGCCCGCTGCCGGCGCCTGTTCGAGGCGCTCGAGCGCCCTTTCATGCGCGCCCAGCGCCCCACGCCCCTGTCGGTGGCCGGCGCGCTCGCGCCCTCGGCGCTGCGGCTCTTGCGCGACATGGCGCCGGGGCGCAGCCTCGCCTCGGCGCTCGAGGGCGCCTTCTCCGATCCCCGGCTGCGCCAGCTGTTCGGCCGCTACGCGACCTATGTGGGCGGCTCCCCCTTCCAGACCCCCGCGATGCTGATGCTGGTCTGGCATGCCGAGGCCTCGGGCGTCTGGCGGGCGGAGGGGGGGATGCATGCGCTGGCCGCAGCCGTGGCCGACCTGGCCCAGCGCGCGGGCGCCGAGCTTCGCTGCGGGCAGCCCGCCGCCCGCATCGAGACCCACCGCGGCCGCGTCAGCGCCGTGACGCTCGAGAGCGGCGAGCGTCTGCCCGCCGAGGTGGTCGTCTTCAACGGCGACCTGGAGGCGCTGGCCCGCGGCCTGCTGGGCCCGCTGCCCGGGCCGCCCCGCCGCCTGGCCGCGCGCCGCTCCCTCTCCGCCGACGTCTGGGCCTTCACGGCGCGGGCGGAGGGGTTCCCCCTGATCCATCACAACGTCCTCTTCGGCCCCTCCTCCGCCGCCGAGTTCGAGCCCATCGCCCGCGGCCGACGGCCCGAGGCGCCGACCCTCTACATCTGCGCGCAGGACCGCGGCGACGCCGCCGAGCCGCCGCCGGGGCCGGAGCGGTTCGAGATCATCCTCAACGCCCCCCCGACCGACCCCGCCGCCGCGCCCGACCCACAGGAGCCCGAACGATGCCTCGCCACCCTGAGCCGCCGGCTGGAGACCTGGAACCTCAGCCTCTGGCCGATGCCGGAGCGCGCCGCGCTGACCCCGCCGTCGGGCTTCGCGCGGCGCTTTCCGGGGAGCGACGGGGCGATCTACGGGGACTCGCCCCACGGGGCGACGGCGGCGTTCCGCCGGCCCACGGCGCGGACCCGGCTGCCGGGGCTCTACCTGGCGGGGGGCGGGACGCATCCGGGGCCCGGGGCGCCGATGGCGACCCTGTCCGGCGGGCTGGCGGCCCAGGCGGCGATCTCGGACCTCGCTTCGACGCCGAGGTTCCGCCCGGCGGCTACGCCTGGTGGTATCTCGACGCCATCGATGCGGACGCGCGGCGCGCCGTCTCGGTGATCTTCTTCATCGGCTCGGTGTTCTCGCCCTGGTACGCCTGGGCGGGGCGGCGCGATCCGCTCGACCATTGCTGCGTGAACGTCCTGCTCTCGGGCCCCGGCGGCCGCTGGACGATGACCGAGCGCGGGGCGGGCGAGGTCGAGCGCGGCGCCCGCCGCCTGCGCATCGGGCGCAGTTCGCTGGAGTGGGACGGGGAGACCCTGACCGCCCGGCTCGACGAGCGCGCCTTCCCCCATCTCGACCGGGTGCGGGGCGAGATCGCGATCCGCCCCGCGGCGCTGAGCGAGGTGGAGGTGCGCCTCGACCCCGAAGGCCGCCACCTGTGGCGCCCCTATGCGCCCCGCGCGCAGGCCCGGGTCGCCTTCCCCCGGCGGGGCTACGACTGGTCGGGCGAGGGCTATTTCGACGCCAACGCCGGCTCTCGCCCGCTGGAGGCGGATTTCCGCCGCTGGCACTGGAGCTGCCTGCACGGGCCGGACCGCTCGACCTGCCTCTACGAGGTGGAGCGGCGCGACGGCGGGGCGCTGTCGCTCGCGCTCGGCTTCGACGACCAGGGCCGGGCGAGCCGGCAGGCGCCGCCGCCGCAAGCGCCCCTGCCCAAGGGCTTCTGGCGGGTGGCGCGCGAGACGCGGGCCGACGCCGGCGCGCCGCCGCGCACCCTGCGCACGCTGCTCGACGCGCCGTTCTACGTGCGATCCGCGATCCGCACCCGGATCGACGGTCAGGAGGGGCTCGCGATGCACGAATCGCTCGACCTCGACCGGTTCGCCCATCCGCTGGTGAAGGCCGCGCTCGCCTTCCGCATCCCGCGCCGCCAGGGCCGCCCGGCGGCGGCGAAGACCGCGGTTTCCGACGGTCCGGCGCCGCGGAGATGATGCGGAGCCCCCGGAAGAAATCTTTGCTTCAACAGAGGTTAATCGCGCTCTAACATATTGGGACGCGCGTTCGAGCAGGTGGGGCCCGCACGCAGCGATTTGAAATGACGGCCGCGGGCGGTGCGCGCCCGGACGGCCGACTCATATGCGCGAGGGGGGGCCCCTGTGTCCGTTTCATCCTGGAATTTCCGTGCCGCGGGGCGCGGCTCTCTGCTGCTGGCCTGCTCCGGCTTCGCGATCTGCGCGGGCCTCGGGGCGCAGGCGGCGAACCTGAAATCCTGCCAGACGCCCAGCTCGACCGGCGACGTCTCCTGCACCATCGACGCGGGCGAGGCGGTCGACGGCGCCCATGTGGACTTCACCGGCGCCGACTCGTCCGACGAGGACGACCGCGGCGCCTCGGGCGGCACCTACACGCTGACCAACAAGGCCGACATCACCGTCGGCGGGACCCAGAACGACATCCTGTTCCTGCGGCTGAACGGCGGCCGGGGCTACGACAACTCCGGCGGCGACGGCTCGCGCGGGGGGGACGGCGGCACCGTCACCCTCGACAACCAGGGTGACATCGCCCTGCAGGGCACAGCGGGCTCCGGCGGCTCGGGCGGCGACGACGGCTCCCTGCCCGGCGTGGGCGACGACGAGGGCCGGGTGACGGCGATCTACCTGGGCGGCTACGGCGGCGCGGGCGGCGACGCCGAGGACGGCGTGGGCGGCGGCGACGGCGGCGACGGCGGCATCGCGGGCGAAGGCGCGCTGACCAACTCGGGCGACGTGACGCTGTGGATGGACCTGCCCTGGGGGGGCGCGGCGATCTACGCGGCCATGGTCTCGGGCGCGGGCGGCAGCCAGGACGACACCGCCGGCGACCAGGACGGCGGCACCGCGGGCGACGGGCGCACGCTGACCGTCGACAACTCCGGCTCGGTGAGGGTGACCGCGGACTCCGCCTCGAAGTTCGTCTGGGGGATCGCGGCGGAATCCATCGGCGGAACGGGCGGCAACTGGAACGGCAACGGCGGCCAGGGCGGCGCGATCACGCTGACCCACACCGGCGACGTCACGGTCACGGCGGAAGGCTCGGACCTGACGCTCGGGGTGCGCGGCATCTACCTCGCCTCGGTGGGCGGGCCGGGCTCGATCCAGGGCTCGTCCGACGCCTCCGACGACGGCGGGCGCGGCGAGGAGGGCCTGCCGCTGACCGCCACCATCTCCGGCGACGTGACCGTCACCTCGCATTCGCTGACGGCGCCGGACGATTCCTTCGTGGCGACGGCGACGCCCGAGGACGACATCACGACCGTGGGCGCGCTCCAGCAGTCGGGCGGCGTGGTGCTCTATTCCCGCGGCGGCGACGGCGGGGCCGGGCCGCAGGCGGTGGGCAGCTCCGACCGCGCGGGCGGCGCCGGCGGCGGCGGCAGCTCGCTCGACCAGGGCGTCAACGGGACCACGACGCTGCTCCTCAACAACGCCGCGCAGGTGACGACCGTCGGCGACTGGCTGCCCGGCGTCGCGGTGCTCAGCGTCGGCGGCGTGGGCGGCATCGGGCGCGAGGATTCCTCGGGCGCGAACGGCGGCTACGGCGGCAACGTCACGGTGCAGATGTACGACGGCGCCGGCATCTCGACCGACGGCGACCGCTCCGCGGGGCTCGTGCTGCGCTCGGTCGGCGGGCCCGGCGGCGACTTCCAGCCCTCGAGCGGCTTCGTCGACTTCACCCCGGCGCTGGCCGGCACCGGCGGGGCCGGCGGCGCGGTCCTGCTGCAGCTCGGCATCTACTTCGAGAACGACGGCTCGAGCGGCGACGTGACCGGGCCCGTCTCGATCGCCACCACCGGCACGGACTCGAGCGGCGTGGTGCTGCAGAGCATCGGCTCCGCCGGCGGCAAGACCGGCGACAGCTTCCAGCTCCTGGGCCAGGAGGGCGATTCCACCGGCTACGGCGGCGCGGGCGGCCGGGTCGGGGGCAACTTCCAGGCCACCATCGCCACCCAGCAGGACGGCTCCCGCGGGATGCTGCTCCAGTCCATCGGCGGCGACGCCGGCGAGGCGGGCGAGGAGAGCGGCCTGTACGTGGTCGGCGGCGCCGGCGGCAGCGGCGGAAACGGCGGCGAGGTCTGGGGCGTGTTCCTGACCGACATCGCCACGCAGGGCGACTCGGCCGCCGCGATCCAGGCGCAGTCCATCGGCGGCGGCGGCGGCACGGCCGAGGCCGTGGGCGGCGTCAACGTGGTGGGCGGCCAGGGCGGCTCCGGCGGCTCCGGCGACACGGTCGACCTGTCGATCGAGACCGGGACGCTGACCACCGCGGGCGAATTCTCCTACGGCGTGCTGGCGCAGTCGGTGGGCGGCGGCGGCGGCGACGGCGGCGCGAGCTTCGATCTGTCGGTCGGCGTTCCGCCCTCGGGCGTCGGCGGCAACGGCGGCGTGGGCGGCGGCGGCGGCGCGGTGACCTTGAACAACGTCGGCCTCGGCGGCGCCTTCATCCCCGGCGCGCCCCTGCCGGTGGTGGTCACCGGGGGCGACAACGCCCACGGCGTGATCGCCCAGTCGATCGGCGGCGGCGGCGGCGCGGGCGGAAACGCGGACGGCGGCGGCGCCTCGATCGACTCGATGCAGATCGCGGGCGGCGCGCAGTCGGGCGGCAACGGCGGCGCCACGACCATCGATTTCATCGGCGGCTGGGTGACCACCACCGGCAGCCACGCCATCGGCCTCCTGTCGCAGTCGGTGGGCGGGGGCGGCGGCTCCGGCGGCTCGGCCTTCTCCTTCGACGCGAGCCTGGGCTTCGCGCTCTCGGTCGGCGTCGGGGGCGCGGGCGGAAACGGCGGCAAGGGCGGCGCGGCCGCGGTCGACCTCGCCGACATGACCGTGGCGACCGGCTCCGCGTCGGGCACCGACGCCCACGGCGTCGTGGTGCAGTCGGTGGGCGGCGGCGGCGGCGTCGGCGGCTCGTCCGTCTCCAAGGCCATCGCGCGCAGCGTCTCGATCCCCGACACCGACGTCTCGGTCGGCTTCTCGGCCGCGGCGGCGATCGGGGGCAAGGGCGGCTCCGGCGGCGACGGCGGGACCGCGACGGCGCAGCTGAGCGGGACCGCCATCGCCACCCAGGGCGACGGGGCCATGGGCCTGGTCGCGCAGTCGGTCGGCGGCGGCGGCGGCATGGGCGGCAGCGCCTCCTCGACCGCGGGCGTGACGGGGGACGAGGCCTCGATCACCGCAACCGTCAGCGCCGCGCTGGGCGCGGCCGGCGGCTCGGGCGGCTACGGCGGCACGGTCAGCGTCGATCTCGACGGGAGCAGCTCGATCGAGACGCATGGCGACCACGCGGCCGCGATCCTCGCCCAGTCCATCGGCGGCGGCGGCGGCGCGGGCGGCATCGGCTCGGCCTCGGTCTCGCAGACCGGGGACGGCTATTCCTTCACCGGCACGATCGGCCTGGGCGCGTCGGGCGGCCAGGGGCAGCAGGGCGGCGCGGTCGACGTCGCGCTGGCGCAAGGCTCGCGCATCGTCACCCACGGCTCCGGCTCCCGCGGGCTGCTGGCGCAGTCGGTGGGCGGCGGCGGCGGGGCCAGCCAGGGCGGAACCATCGGCGTCGCGGCCAGCGGCGGCGAGGACGGCTCCTCCGGCTCGCTCGACGTCTCGGTCGGGCAGACGGGGGCCAGCGGCAGCGGCGGCAAGGCGCTGACCACGAGCACCAAGGGCTCCATCGTCACCTACGGCGACGACGCCGACGGGGCGCTGATCCAGTCGATCGGCGGCGGCGGCGGCGTGGGCGGCTCGCTGGGCGACGACGCCGGCACGGACGAGAACGGCCAGGGCTTCGGCGGCGGCGACGCGGATACGGACTATACCTTCGCCGTAACGCTGGGCGGCACCGGCGGCACGTCCGGCAACGGCGGCTCGGTCACCCACACCCACGGCTCGGGCGGCGCCATCGTCACCTCGGGCGACCTCGCCGACGGGCTGGTGCTGCAGTCCATCGGCGGCGCCGGCGGCGTCGGCGGCTCGGCGCTGGCCGAGGGCAGCGAGGCCTCGGCCGACGTCGACCTGCGGGTCGGCGGCAAGGGCGGCGACGGCGGCGTCGGCGGCGCGGTCACGCTGACCATGGACGGCAACGGCGGCGGCGGCATCGACACCGCGGGCGAGATCGCCCACGCCGTCGTCCTGCAGTCCATCGGCGGCGGCGGCGGCCAGGGCGGCGACGGCTCGCGCCGCTCGCACGGGACGATCCACCTGGGCGGCAACGGCAACGGCGCCAGCAGCAACGCCGAGACGGGCGGCGCCGTGACCCTGAACGGCTACCACAACCTCTCGACCCGGGGGGCGGACTCCTACGGCGTCATCGCCCAGTCCATCGGCGGCGGCGGCGGCATCGCCAGCGTCGGCAACGGCCTGACCCAGAACGGCGAGATGGCCCACGGCATCGTCGCCGGCGGCGCCCAGGGCAGCAACGCCTCGATGAACGGCGGCGCGGTGAACGTCGACTTCGGCTCCGTCCTGACCACCCAGGGCGTGCGGGCCCACGGCATCGTGGCCCAGTCCATCGGCGGCGGCGGCGGCATCGTCATCGCCCGCGGGCACCAGAACGTCTCCTCGATCGAGGTCGGCGGCGGCTACGGCGACGGCCAGACCGTGACCGTCGACTTCTCCAGCGGCAGCCTGACCACGGCGGGCGGCGGCTCCCACGGGATCGTGGCGCAGTCCATCGGCGGCGGCGGCGGCCTGCTGGGCGACCCGGGGTTCGAGGACCTCGACCTGACGCCCGATACCGGCGACGTGGTCGACCGGCCGGCGGGCCACGGCTCCGGCGCCCGGGTCAGCGTGACCAGCCACGGCCGGATCTCCACCTCCGGCCGCGGCGCCCACGGCATCGTGGCGCAGTCCATCGGCGGCGGCGGGGGCCTGGGCGGCAGCCTGAAGGGCGCCTGGGCCGGCTCGACCTCGGCCGCGGGGGAGGGCGCGGGCTCGGCCTCCACGGTGACCGTCACGGTGGACGCCGCGATCTCCGCCACGGGCGACGACGCGATGGGCGTGCTGGCGCAGAGCAGCGGGCCGGACGAGAACGGCGACGTCTCGGTCATCGTCAACGCCGCGGTCTCGGGCGGCGTCGGCAGCCAGGGCGCGGGCGTGACCATCGCGGGCGGGCGCAAGTCCGGCAACCAGCTGGTGGTGAACGACGGCGGCTCGGTCTCCGCGCTGGGCGGGGTGGCGGTGCGCTACCAGGGCGACACCAACGACGACTACTCGGGCCTGACCATCTCCACCGCCAGCCTGGGACGGATCGACGGCAGCATCGTCGCGACATACGCCGACGGCGCGACCATCGGCAGCGTGCCGAGCCAGGGCACGGCCGCGTCCGTCGCCTCCGCCGCGACCGCGGCGCGGGCGGCTGCGGCGGCGGCGCCCGCGCCGGTGCGGGTCGTCAACCGGGGCGAGCTGACCGGCGCCTCGGTCTACAACGCCGACGTGATCAACCGCGGCCTGCTGGTGATCGGCGACCGCCTGACGCGCGAGGACCTGTTCGTCTCCGGCTCCTTCACCCAGGCCCGCCGGGGCGAGACGGTGGCCGCCGTCCACTTCCTCAAGGGCGACTCCGACGTCCTGCACGTGGCCGGCGACGCGACGCTGGGCGGGCGCCTGACGCTGGAGCCGCAGTCGGTGATCGGCGGCGTCGAGCTCGAGATCCTGCGGGTCTCCGGCACGGTGACGGGGATGTTCGACGAGGTGGTCTCGGGCCTCGTGGTCTACGACCAGCGGATGACCTCCCGCGGCGGTCTGCGGATCACCGCGACGGGGCAGAACTTCGACGACGCCTCGCTGGGCCTGACCCCGGCCCAGTCCCGCGTCGCCCGCTACCTGGGCGAGGTGTTCGAGAGCGGCGACGCCGGCTACGCGGCCTTTTTCGGCGACCTGGAGGGCGAATACTCCGCCGGCCGCTACCCCGACGCGCTCACCCGGCTGTCGCCCGGCGCCTCGCTGGCCGCGGCGGCGGCGAGCTTCGAGCTCGCCCAGGCCCGCTTCGCCCCGCTGTTCGACTGCGACCGCGCCGCGGGGGCGCTGACGGGCGAGACGGGCTGCCTGCAGATGCTGGGCGCCCTGCGCACGCTCGACCAGGGCGGAACCGGGGCCGCGGCGGGCTGGGACGGCTCGCTGTGGGGGGTCGGCTTCGCGGGCTCCACGGCGCTGTCGGAGGACCTGAGCCTGGGCGGCGCCCTGGGCTGGGACTCCTCCAGCTTCGACGGCGACTTCGGCGCGTCGAGCGAGGGCGACACGATCTACGCCGCCCTCTCGGCCACGCAGAACTTCGGCCAGCTCTCGCTGACCGCGGCGGCGCAGGCCAGCTACGGCTGGTTCGACGTGGCGCGCGTCGCCGGGGCCACGCCCCCGGGTTCGCGCGTCGGCGGCGAGCACGACCTGCTGACCCTCGCCGCCCGCGGCCGCGCCGCCTGGACGGTGGAGCGGGCCAACTGGTGGTTCAGCCCGATGGTCGACCTCGACCTGATCTGGACCGCGGCCGGCGGCTATTCCGAGACGGGGGCGGGCAAGGCCTCGCTCGTCGTCTCGGACAGCGACGAGGCGGCGGCGATCGCCACCCCGGCGGTGGAGTTCGGCGGCCGCTTCGACCTGGGCGAGGGCTTCGGCCTGGGAACCTGGGTGCGGGCGGGGGCGAGCGTGTCGACGCTCGACTCCTTCTCGACCCAGGCGCGCTTCGGTCGGGCGATGCCCTCGATCGGCGGCTTCAAGGCCGACGTGGCCGTGGCCGACGTGGTCGGGCGCCTGGGCGCGGGCCTGACGGTCTACGGCGGCGAGACGGTGGAGGTCGACGTGCGCTACGACGGCGCCTTCGGCCGGGGCCTGTCGAGCCACGCGGGCGGCCTGACCGCGCGCATCCGCTTCTGAGCGGCGCCCCCCGCCCCGGTCCGCCGGGGCGGGGACGCCCGCCGCCGGCCCGACCCGGCCAGGCTCACCGGATGGCGAAGCGGCGCCTGTATTCGCCGGCGCTCACCCCGCAGACCGAGCGGAAGAGCCGGCTGAAGGCCGAGGCGTCGGCGTAGCCGACGGCCCAGCAGAACTCGCTCACCGGCATCGTGGTGCGTTCCAGCAGACCCCGCGCCTTCTCGCCGGAGCGCGGGCCCGGCGCGACCCCGTCTTCCACATCCGCCACGTCGCGGGCTCGGCGGACGCGCCCTTCGTCCGCCCCGGCTCCGCGGGCAGCGAGATCCACGCGGGCGTGCGCCCCGCCCCCGGCGAGGCGGTCGTCGTGAAGCGCCGCCCCAACGCCTTCGTCGGCGCCGAGCTGGAGACGGCGCTGCGCGCGGCGGGCGTCGCGCACGTGATGCTGTGCGGCGCGATGAGCCAGATGTGCGTGGACGCCACCGCCCGCGCGGCGGTCGACATGGGCTTCGCCCTCACCGTGGTCGGCGACGCCTGCGCCGCCGCATCGGTCGTGCACGGCGGCGTGTCCGCGCCCTCCGACCAGGTCCACGCGGCGATCATGGCGCCCCTCAGCGCGAGCTACGGCAGGGTCGTCGCGACCGACGACGTCGAGGGCGGCCGCGCCGCCTGAGGCGCGCGGACCGCCCCCACCGCAGGAACCGGGCTGCGCCGCCGCGGGCGGGCGCCCATCCTTGCTCAAAGATCGCCGGAGGCCCCGAGATGACGACGACCATAGCCGCCCTGCTCGCCTTCCTGTTCCCGCTGGCCTACAGCCCGGGGCCGGGGAACATGTTCTTCGCGGCCAACGGCGCCCGCTTCGGGATGCGCGCGACCCTGCGGGCCAATCTCGGCTATCACGTCGCCACCTGGATCGTGGCGACGGCGATCGGCTTCGGGGCGATGGCCGCCTTCACGACGCATCCCGGCGCGTTCCAGGCGCTGAAGCTGGTCGGGAGCCTCTACGTGCTTTGGCTGGCCTGGACGCTGTTCCGCAGCGGCGGACAGGACGCGGCGGCCGAGGCGGCGCCCGCCGGCTTCGGCGCCGGCGTCCTGCTGCTGCTGTTCAATCCGAAGGCCTACGTCATCATGGCGTTGATGTTCACGCAGTTCGCCGCGCAGGCGCAGGGCGCCGACGCATGGCGCCTCGTCCTGGTCATCGCCACGGTCTTCACCCTGAACAACCTGGTGGCGTTCCTGGCCTGGACCGCGGCCGGCGACCGGCTGGCCAGGCGGTTCCGCGAGGACCGGAGCGCGCGGCGGATCAACCGGAGCTTCGGCGCGGTCCTCGCGGCCGTCGCCGTCTGGATGGCCTTCGCCTGAGCGCCCTGACGTCGCCCATGCGTCGCGAGGCCCCGCGAGCCGCAGGACACCCCCCGAAAGAAAAAGCGCGCCCCGGGCGGGAGACCGGGACGCGCAGGTGCGAGGCCTGAGGAGGAGACGCCTCGCGATCCGGCTTATTCGGGGTGCAGCACCTCGACGATGCCTTGGATGAAGGCGGCGATCTTGGTGATCTGCGCCTCGTCCAGCTTGTCCTCGAAGTTCGGCATCCCGCCCTGGATCATCGCCCCGCCCAGCACCAGATCGGGCAGGTTCTCGATCAGGCCGGGGTCGGCGTAGCCCAGGTTGGGGACGTTGCCGCTCTTGCCCAGGCCCGGCGTGCCGTGACAGGTCGCGCACATCGCGACGTAGAGGCCCTGGCCCTCGGCCATGTCGGCGGAGTCGTAGGCGACGCCCCGCAGCAGGGTCAGCTCGCGCTCGGGGACCGCGAACTCGGGCATCGGCGCGTCGCCGCCCAGCTTGAAGGTGAACACGGTGCCCGGTCCGATCTTGTCGGTATGCCGGCCCTGCACGCCGTAGGCGCCGCCCCAGCCGGCGGCGATGGTGACGTACTGCACCCCGTCCTTCGACCAGGTCATCGGGGCCGCGATCACGCCCACGCCCAGCGTGGTCGACCACAGCTCGTCCCCCGTCTTCGCATCATAGGCCACGAAGCGCCCGTCCGAGGTGCCCTGGAACACCAGGTTGCCCGCCGTCGCCAGCGTGCCGCCGTTCCACGGATAGAGATACTCCTTCCGCCAGGCCTCCTGCTGTTTCTCGGGGTCCCAGGCGATCAGCATCCCGCGGGCCTGGCCGTTGGGCGCCACCGCGTTGAGGTAGTAGCCCAGGTTCCAGCCGCCGCCCGCGCCGTAGGAGTTGGGCGAGGCCTCGTTGAACTTGCGCTCGGTGTCCGGCATCAGCGTCAGCGGCACGCCCTGGGCGGGGATGTAGACCAGCCCGGTCTCGGGGCTGTAGCTCATCGGGTGCCAGTTGTGGGCGCCGTAGGCCGAGGGGGTGACCTCCACCGCCTGCCCCGGTCCAGGACGCGCGCCCACCAGCTCCACCGGGCGGCCGTTCTCGTCGTAGTGGCTCGCCCAGCTGGTGTAGGCGAAGGGCTCGGCCGAGAGGTATTCGCCCGTCTCCCGGTCGATGACGAAGAAGAACCCGTTCTTGGGCGCCTGCATCAGGACCTTGCGGGTCGCCCCCTCCCACGCGATGTCCGCCAGCATGATGTGCTGGGTCGAGGTGTAGTCCCAGGTGTCGCCGGGGGTGTTCTGGTAGTGCCAGCGATACTCGCCCGTGGTCGCGTCCAGCGCCACGATCGAGGCCAGGAACAGGTTGTCCCCGCCCTTGGGCGAGCGCACGTCGCGGTTCCAGGGCGCGCCGTTGCCGACCCCGATGTAGAGGAGGTTCAGCTCCGGATCGAAGGCCATGGCGTCCCAAACGGTGCCGCCGCCGCCCATCTTCCAGTACTCGGCCGAGGGGTCCCAGGTCTCGGCGGCCTTCTCCATGGCCGCGTTCTCGTAGGGCTTCTCGGGGTCGCCGGGCACGGTGAACCAGCGCCAGGCCTCCTCGCCCGTCTCGGCGTCGTAGGCGGTGACGTAGCCGCGCGCGCCGTATTCGGCGCCGCCGTTGCCGATGATCACCCGGCCGTTCACCACGCGGGGCGCGCCGGTTATCGTGTAGGCGAAGTCGTGGTTCCAGACCGTGTCGACCTTCCACAGCCCCTCGCCGGTGGCCGCGTCGATCGCGTGCAGCACGCCGTCGTAGGCGCCCACGAAGACCTTGCCCTTCCAGATCGCCACGCCGCGGTTCACCACGTCGCAGCAGCCCTTGTAGCCGATGGCGGGATCGACCTGCGGGTCGTAGACCCACAGCTCCTCGCCCGTCACGGCGTCGAGCGCATGGACCACCGACCACGAGGCGGTGACGTACATGATCCCGTCCACCACGATCGGCGTCGCCTCGACGCCCCGGCGGGACTGCATGTCATGCGACCAGGCGAGGCCCAGCTCGCCGACGTTGGCGTCGGTGACGCCGGTCAGCTTCGAGAAGCGCTGCTCCTCGTAGCCCAGCCCGTAATTGAGCCAGTTCTCCGTGCCGCCATGGGCGTTCGCGGCGATCGCCTCGCCGTCCACGCCGGCGGTGGCGGCGCGGATCGCCTCGGGCGTCGGCGCCTGCGCCTGCGCCGTCCCTGCAAGAACGAGCGCCGCCAGCGCGCCCGCGACTGAATATCGTTTCATGATTTCCTCCCGGTCGGTTGTCCGACATGTCGTTGCGGATCCGCCGCCCCCGACCCGTGGCGGCGGCGGAGCCGGGGTCAGGCCTTCAACGCGGCCATGACTTTCTCGGCGGTGATCGGCAGGGAGCGCACGCGCGCCCCCGTCGCCCGCGCCACGGCGTTGCCGATGGCGGGCGCGACCGCGGTCACGCCCGGCTCGCCGCAGCCGGTGGGATAGGCGCCCGAGTCGAGCACGGCGACCTCGATCTGCGGCATGTCCCACATCCGCAGGGGCGTCAGGCCGTCGAAATTGTCGGCCTGGATCGCCCCGTTCTCGAAGCCCACGTCCTCGTGCAGCGCGATGGACAGGCCCCACAGCGCCGCGCCGATCAGCTGCGCGCGCACGCCCCCGGGGTTCACCGCGGTGCCCACGTCGGTGGCCAGCGTCAGCCTCTTCACCGTGACGGTCCCGTCCGACGCATCGACCGAGACCTCCGCCGCGCAGGCGGTCCAGGAGGCCGAGGCCCGCTCCTGCGCCGAGACGCAGGCGAGGCCCACGGCCGTGCCCTCCGGGCGCGGCTCGGCGTAGCCCGAGGCGTCGGCCACGTGCTGGAGGACCCGCGCCAGCCGCTTCGCGCCGCCCGCGGTCACGCCCTCGCCCGCGTTCTTGCCGGCGCCGTCCAGCAGGCGCAGGCGCAGGGCGAGCGGATCCTCGCCCAGCTCGGCCGCGATCTCGTCGAGGAAGCTCTCCCCCGCCCAGAACTGCCAGCCCGGCCCGACCGAGCGCAGGTGGCCCGGCGGCATCGCGGCCTGCGCCACCGTGTTCAACGACAGCAGCGCCCGCTGGTTGGGCATCGTGTACCAGTGGTCCGCCCCGTTGATCGCGAAGGCGTCGAGCTTCTTCTCAGGGTCGCCGCTCAGGTCCGGCGTCAGGAAGGCCGGGGCCTGGCGGGCCGAGGCCCAGGCCGAGGCGGAGCTGTTCTTCCAGGCGACGACCTGCCCGTCCTTCAGCCCCGCCGTCAGCCGCACCGTGGCCGAGGGACGGGTGAAGTCGCACAGCGTGTCGACCTCGCGCGAGTAGATCAGCTTCACCGGCCGATCCAGCGCGCGGGCCGTGTGGCAGGCCATCACCACGTAGTCCGCGTCCAGCCGCCGCCCGAAGCCGCCGCCCAGCAGGCACTGGCGGAAGACGATCTTCTCGGGCGCCACGCCCAGCGCCCCGACCAGGCCCGTCATCAGGGTCTGGAACTGGTTGCCCGCGTGGATGTGGTAGACCCCGTCCCTGATCTCGACGGTGGCGTTCATCGGCTCCAGCGGCGCGTGGACGTTGACGCCGGTGGTGTAGTCGGCGGTCAGGGTCGTGGTCGCCTCGGCCAGCCCCGCCTCCACGTCGCCGTCATCGACGAAGAGGCGCGTGTCCTCCTCCGTCTCGATCAGGCGCAGGCTCTCGGCATGGACGTCCGCGAGCGAGACGGCGGCGTTGGGGCCCGCGTCGTAGTCGATATTCAGCGCCTTCGCGGCCCGGCTGGCGGCCCAGTAGGTCTCGGCCACCGCCATCACCCAGCCGGTCTGCACGCCCAGCGGATCCTCGACCACCACGTGCTTCACGTAGCCGGGGACCTTGGCGGCCTCGGTCTCGTCCACCCCCGTCACCTTGGCGCCGTAGCGCACCGGGGGCGGGGCGGGCGTGGCCACCACCATGTTCGGCAGCTTGACGTCGATGCCGTAGACGCCGGTCCCGTCGGTCTTGGACGGCACGTCGAGCTGGGCGACCTCGGTCCCCACGATCCGACGCTCCGAGGCGGGCTTGAGCTGGATCGCCGCCATCTCCTCCTTCGAGAAGCTGCGCGGCGAGCCGCCCGAGGCCGCGAGCTCCCCGTAGGTGATGCTCTTGCCGTTGCCCGAGATCACGCCGTCCCTGGCGGAGTAATCCTCCGGCTTGCCGCCCAGCGTCTCGGCGGCCATCTCGATCAGCGCCATGCGCCCCGCGGCGCCGGCGCGGCTGAGCGCGTCGAAGGTCCAGTTCACCGACCAGGAGCCGCCGGTCAGGATCAGCCCGTGGCGCGGATCGAAGCCGACGTAGCTGAGGTCGACGTTCTCCCAGCCGCAGTCCAGCTCCTCGGCCACCGACTGGGCGAGCGCGGTGCCCACGTGCTGGCCCATCTCGGCCTTGGCGATGTGGATGGTCACCCGCCCGTCGGCGTGGATGTCGAAGAACAGGCTGGGCGAGATCATCCCGCCCTCGGTCGAGGCGGCGGCGCGGCCGGCGCCCCCGACCGTCCCGGCGACGGCGTAGCCCATGGTCAGCGCGGCGCCCGCGGCGCCGGTCCGCACCAGGAAGCCCCGGCGGGTGATGGGATTGCGATGGTAGGTCATGCGCGCATCCCCCTCAGCCGACCGCGGTCTCGATGGCCGCGACGATGCGGTCGTAGGTCATGCAGCGGCACAGGTTGCCGCCCATGTGGTTCACGATCTCCTCGCGCGAGGGCTTCGGGTTCGCGGCGAGCAGCGCCGCCGCCTGCATGATCTGGCCCGACTGGCAGTAGCCGCACTGGGGAACCTGGCGCTCCACCCACGCGACCTGCAGGGGATGGCGGCCCTCGGGGTCCAGCCCCTCGATCGTGGTGACCTCGGCGCCCTCGGCGGCCGAGACCGGCGTCTGGCAGGCGCGCACGGCCGTGCCGTCCAGGTGCACCGTGCAGGCCCCGCACAGGCCCTTGCCGCAGCCGAACTTGGTGCCCGTCAGGCCCAGCGTCTCCCGGATCGCCCACAGCAGGGGCATGTCTTCGGGCACGTCGAGCTCGTGCCTCTCGCCGTTGATCGTCAGCTTCATGGTCGTCTCCCTGTCGGCGCGGACGTCTTGTTTGCGCCTGGCCGGGCCGCCGCGGCGCCGCGGACGCCGTCGGGCGTGCGGAGGCCGCTCGGGAACATGAAGGACGGGGCGGGCCGCGCCGGGGAGGCGCTCCCGCCGAGCCTGGCGGGCCGGCTGGGCGATCGTTCCTGCGCGAAAAGGTTGCGCGCAATGTCGCAGGGGGTCTTGGCCGATCGCGCCAGCCGGATGGGACTCCGACGACAAGCGCCCGCGGCGGGAACCGCGGGCGCAGGGGTGTTCGGGACGGGGCCGCGCCGGGTCTAGGCCGGGACCGTGCCCTCGCCGCGCGCGAAGGCCAGCGGCGTGCAGCCGTGCATCCGCCGGAAGGCGCGGTTGAAGTGGGAGAGGTCGTTGAACCCCGCCGCATAGGCGATTTCCGCCACCCGCGGCCGGGCGCCCCCGGCCCCGCCCGCGCGCAGCGCCGCGCGCACCCGGTCCATGCGCCGCGACATCAGCTCGTGCGAGAAGCTGGTGCCCCGGCTGGACAGGTCGCGCTGCACCTGCCGCTCGGACAGGCCCGCCTGCGCCGCGAGCGCGGAGAGCGAGAACTCGGGATCCGTCGCGCCGCGCTCGATCTCGAGGACCAGCGCCGTCGCCCGGTCGCGCGTCAGGTCCATGCGGTCGAGGGCGGGGGGCCCCGGCTCGCGGCGGAAGGCGAGGCGGGCGAGCTCCAGCAGGAAGCCGCGCTCGGTCTCGTCCTCCATCCGCTCGCGGTCGACGAAGCCCATGGCGGCGATCAGGGCGCGGCCGCGGACGTCGCCGGCGCGGCGCGCCTCGCCGATGGCGACGGCCTCGGGCGCCTCGCGCAGCAGCGCCTCGCGCGGGACATGCAGCGTGGTCATCTCCGAGCCGCCGGGATCGTAGCGCACCGCGATGGGCCGGCGCGAATCCAGCAGCGCGCAGTCGCCCGGCGCCAGCCGGCACACGCGCCCGTCGTGCTCGAACTCCAGCCAGCCCTCGAGCTGGCGCACCAGGTAGAGGCAGTCGACGTCGTCGCGCCGGATGCAGGCCCGGTCGCGGGCGACGAGGGGGTAGTTGGTGAAGATGCGGCTCATCTCCATGCCGCCCAGGAGCAGCTTGCCGAAGCCGGCGCGCCGGCGCCCGGCGTCCGGTCCGGGGTCGACGTCGAAGTTGCCGCAGAAGTCGCGCAGGGTCGCGCGCCAGGCCTCGAACTCGAGGTCAGCGTCCATCATCCGGCATCCTCCCAAACGCCGCGCCGGGTTGATCCCGGTCGTTTGCGTGCAGGGCGCCGGACCGCTCGCGGCCCGTCGTCGACGCCCCGCGTCCACCCGCGAGGATAGCCGAGGGGGTCGTATCGGTAAACTTTCGCGTGCGCCCGCCGCGCGGCGGGCGCCTCGCCCGGCCGGGAGAGGCGGCGGAGGCGCGGCCCCGGGCGGGCCGCGCCGATCAGCGCGCGCCCGAGGCCGCCTTGGCCGGTTTCGCCGCCGGGGCGGCGGGGCCGGTCCCGGGCAGGTCGATGTTGATCTCGAGCGTCGAGAAGTCGTCGCCCCGCTCGATGCGGATGTCGACGGCCTCCTTGCCCACCTTCATGTGGCGCTGGATCACCTCGATGATCTCGCGCTGGATCATCGGCAGCACGTCGGGGCTGGCGCGGCCGCCCCGCTCGTGCGCCAGCAGGATCGACAGCCGGTCCTTCGCGGTCTCGGCGGTCGTATCCTTGGGCGGGCGTCTGAAGAAGCCGAACATGCTCATGCCGTCCGGCCCAGGAGACGCTGGAACAGGCCGCGGCGCTCGCCGGGCTGCACCTTCATCTCGATCTGCTCGCCCACCAGGCGCGAGACGGCGTCCGTGTAGGCCTTCGCCGCAGGGGTCTTCTCGTCGAAGGTCACCGGCGTGCCGATGTTGGAGGCCTTCAGCACCGCCGGGCTCTCGGGGATGATGCCCAGCAGCGGGATCGAGAGGATCTCCTCGATGTCCTCGATCTTCATCATCTCGCCGCGCTCGACGCGGCCCTGGTCGAAGCGGGTCAGCAGCAGGTGCGGCTTCACCCCGCCCTCGCCCTGCTCGGCCCGGCGGGTCTTGCTCGCCAGCAGGCCGATCACCCGGTCGGAGTCGCGCACCGAGGAGACCTCGGGGTTGGTGACCACGATCGCCTCGTCGGCGAAATACATCGCCAGGTAGGCGCCGCGCTCGATCCCCGCGGGGCTGTCGCAGAGGATGTAGTCGAACTCCTCCGACAGCTCGTTGAGCACCGTCTCGACGCCGTCGCGGGTCAGCGCGTCCTTGTCCCGGGTCTGGGAGGCGGCGAGGATCGACAGGTTCTCCAGCCGCCGGTCGGTGATCAGCGCCTGCTTCAGCCGGGCCTCGCCCTGGATGACGTTGATGAAGTCGAAGACGACCCGACGCTCGCATCCCATGATGACGTCGAGGTTGCGCAGGCCCACGTCGAAGTCGATGACGACGGTCTTGTGACCGCGCATCGCGAGTCCTGCGCCGATGGCGGCGGTCGAGGTCGTCTTGCCGACCCCGCCCTTGCCGGAGGTCACGACGATGATCTTTGCCACGCTGGTTCTCTCTCCTGCTTGGGTCACTGGCCGCCGGGCTCGGCGGGCGGGCTCACTTGAGCGTCACGATCCGAAGCGCGTCGTCTTCCAGGAAGGCCTGCACCGGCTGCTGGACGTAGCCGTCGCCGATCTCCTCCCGCGTCTTGTAGAGGCCGGCGATGGCGATCAGCTCGGCCTCGAGGCTCTGGCAGAAGATCCGGGCCGAGGCGTCGCCGTGCACGCCCGCCAGCGCCCGGCCGCGCAGGCGGCCGTACACGTGGACGTTGCCATGGGCGATGATCTCGGCGCCCGAGCTGACCGAGCCGACCACGATCACGTCCCCCCGCTCGGCGTAGATCCGCTGGCCCGAGCGCACGGGCTCGGTCACCAGCACCGTGCCGGGGCCGGGGTCGACGGGCTCGGGGTCCGGCTCGGGCGACGCCTCGACGGGGGCGGGCTTGCGCGGCAGGGCCGCGTCGCGCCCCGCCGGCAGGTTCGCGAGCCCCGCGCGGGAGGCCGCGGCGCCCTGCGCCTCGGTCGCGTTCTGCACGGCGAAGGGGTTCAGGCCGCGGGCGCGCAGGTCGCGCAGCAGCGCCACGAACGGCCCGTCGGCGTCCAGCCCCTCGGCCTGGGCCAGGTCCAGCACCAGCGGCGCGTCCGAGAAGAAGCCGGGCGACTGCCGCAGCAGGTCGTCCAGCGCCGAAAGATAGGCCAGGCCGGGGGGACCCCCGACCGGCAGCGCCACCGCGGTGAGGAACCTGCCACGCACCTGGAGACGCTTCGACGCGAGGGATGCCACCTCGGCGCCGGTCTGCGCATTTTGCGACCGCACGATCGAACCTGCTCTACTGCTCCGGCATCCTGTTTCGGACGCTCTTGGGCGAAGCTCTAGCCCGTCCGCCGCCGCTCCGCCACCCTTGCCGCGGAACGACCGCCCCGAGGGCCGGAATGTCCGTCCGCCGCATGGGCCGGACCGCCGGGCGATGCCGCGCGCATGGCCGGCGCGCCGCAGCGGAAGCCGGAGCCTCGCCCCATCAAGCCCCCGCAAACATGGCGAAAGTTCGGAGCGGGGCTGAACGCCGAATGAGCGAGCGGGATGACGTTGCGGCGCCTGCCGACCGATGCGCCCGCGGCGCGCCGCCGCCCCGAGCGGCCCCGACGCCCGTCCCGTTCAGGCCTCCCCGGGCCCGACCGCGGGCCTCCCGCCGCCGGCGGACCGCGCGAGGCCCCGGGTCGGGCCCGGGGCGCCCCTCAGTCGCGCCCCCGCCCTTCCGCTCGCCCCTTCGGCGGCGCCAGCCAGTCGGCGAAGACGCGGGCCTCGGCCGAGGCGCGGGGGTGGACGGTCAGCACGAAGGCGTGGGGGGAGGGGATCGCCTCGGGCGTCAGGGCCTGGAGGTCGCCGCGCGCCAGCAGATCGCCCACCAGCCCGTCCCAGCCCAGCACGGCGCCCGCCCCGTCGCGGGCGAGCTGCAGGGCGATCATGTAGTTGTCCACCGCCACCCGCCGCCCCCGCGGCGCGGGCCGGCCCAGCGCCGCGAACCAGTCGGCCCAGCCGGTCCAGTCCGCCCCCTCGGACTGGAGGTGGATCAGCGGCGCGTCCAGCAGGTCGTCGATCCCCCGGATCCCGTGCCGCGCGGCGTAGTCCGGCGCGCCCAGCGCCAGGATCCGGTCGCGGAACAGCTCCCGCGCCTCGCCCTCGCCCCGCGGGGGGCCGTAGCGGATGCTCAGGTCGGGCCGCCCGCCCGGCGGCTCGGCGTCGGTGACGTTCTGGGAGACCACGATCTCCGGCCGGCTCCGCCAGAAGGCGGTGATCTGGGGGGTCAGCCAGAAGGCGCTGACCGCGGTGGTCGCCTGCACCACCACCTCCCCCGCCTCGCCGCGGCCGCGAAGCTCCTGCACCGCGTCCGACATGCCCGCGAAGCCGCGCTGGAGGGCCACGAACAGGAAGGCGCCCGCCTCGGTCAGCTCCACGCCCCGGTGCTGGCGCAGGAAGACGGCGCGGCCCAGCTCCGCCTCCAGCGCCCGGATCTGGTGGCTGACGGCGGCGGGGGTCACGTTCAGCTCGGCGGCCGCCTCCTTGAAGCTGAGGCGACGCGCCGCGGCCTCGAACACCACCAGCGAGGTCATCGAGGGCAGGTCGTAGGGCCGGGCCACGTCGCGTTCCTCCCTTGCGGCGCCGCAATCGGGACAGGTGAATTCATCTCGCCCGAGATGAAAATTTCTGCCGTTGCAGGCTTCGGGTTTCAAGCCCAACCGATCAGATCAGATAACCTCGCCAGCCGGAGCCAGCCCGATGACCGCCGCCCTCTCCGACCTGCTCGCCCGCCGTCGGCCCGGCCACGCGCTGGAGCGTCCGTTCTACACCGATCCCGATATCTTCGCCCAGGACCTGTCCCTGATCTGGGAGCGGGAATGGCTGTTCGCCCTGCCCGCCTGCCTGCTCGACAAGACCGGCGCCTACCACCGCCTGAAGGTCGGCCCCTGGGACGTGATCGTGGTGAAGGGCGCGGACGGCGAGATCCGGGCCTTCCACAACTCCTGCCGCCACCGCGGCTCGATCCTGTGCAAGGCGCAGACCGGCAAGGTCGCCAAGCTGGTCTGCCCCTACCACCAGTGGACCTACGAGCTCGACGGCCGCCTGCTGTGGGCGCGCGACATGGGGCCGGAGTTCGACGCCTCGAAGCACGGGCTGCGCCCGGTGCACGCGCGCCAGGCCGCGGGGCTGGTGTTCCTCTGCCTCGCCGAGACCCCGCCGGACTTCGAGGCCTTCGCCGCGATGGCCGAGCCCTACCTCGCCGTCCACGACCTGGGCCGCGCCAAGGTCGCCCACAGCTCGACCATCGTCGAGAAGGGCAACTGGAAGCTGGTGTGGGAGAACAACCGCGAGTGCTACCACTGCTCGGGCTCGCACCCGGCGCTGTGCCGCTCCTTCCCGCTGGATCCGGAGGTGGCGGGGGTGAACCCCGACGGATCGATCTCGCCCCGCCTGCAGGCCCATTTCGACCGCTGCGAGGCCGCCGGCGCCCCCGCCCGCTTCCGGATCTCGGACGACGGGCAGTATCGCCTCGCGCGGATGCCGCTGAACGCCTCCGCCGTCAGCTACACGATGGACGGCAAGCCCGGCGTGCGCCGCCCGCTGGGGCGCGTGGCGCTGCCCGACGCGGGCTCGCTGCTGTGCTTCCACTATCCGACTCTGTGGAGCCACTTCCTCCCCGACCACTCCCTGACCTTCCGGGTCACCCCGATCTCGCCCACCGAGACGGAGGTCACCACCTGGTGGCTGGTGGACAAGGACGCGGTCGAGGGCGTGGACTACGACCTGCCCCGCCTGACCGAGGTCTGGATCGCCACCAACGATGAGGACCGCGAGATCGTCGAGATGAACGCGGCCGGCATCAACTCCCCCGCCTACACCCCCGGCCCCTACAGCCCGGCCGAGGAATCGGGCGTGATCCAGTTCGTCGACTGGTACGCGCAGACGCTGGAGCGCGCGCTCGGCCCCCGCGCCGTCGCGGCGGAGTGAGCGCGATGAACGCTCGCGCTCAGCCCGCCCTCGCCTTCTGGACCGACGCAGAGCCGCTGGAATGCGTCGCCCGCCTGCCCGAGGCGCGCGACGTGGTCACCTTCACCTTCCAGGCCCCGTCCGGCGCGCTCTTCGCCTTCCGCCCCGGCCAGTTCCTGACGCTGGAGCTGCCGGTTGCGGGCGGGCCGCTGCACCGGACCTACACGATCTCCTCCTCCCCCTCGCGCCCCACCTCCCTGACGGTGACGGTGAAGGCGCAGGAGGGCTCGCTCGGCACCCGCTGGATGCTGGAGAACCTGCACCCCGGCATGCGGCTGCGCGCCGCCGGCCCCGCCGGCCGGTTCTCGTTCTTCGAGACGCAGGCGAAGAAGCACCTCTTCATCTCGGCGGGCTCGGGCGTCACGCCGATGATGTCGATGATCACCCACATGTACGACGGCGGGCGCGACCCCGACGTGGTGCTGATCAACTGCGCGCGCCGCCCCTCGGAGATCATCTTCCGCGAGCGGCTGGAGCACATCGCCTCCCGCATCACCGGCATCGAGCTCGCCTGGGTGGTCGAGGAGGCGGACCCCTACCGCCCCTGGACCGGCTACAGGGGCCGCTTCAACCAGCTGATCCTGGGCCTCGCCGCCCCCGACTACCTGGAGCGCGAGGTCTACTGCTGCGGCCCCGAGCCCTTCATGACCGGCGTGCGCGAGGCGCTGGCGGGGCTGGGCTTCGACATGGCCCGCTACCACCAGGAAAGTTTTACAGCTCCCCTGCCCGAGACCGGCGACATTCCCGACGACGTGACCCCCGACGAGGCGGTGGCCGCGCAGATCGAGTTCGCGGCCTCGGGCGTCGTCCACGCCTGCGCCCAGACCGACACGGTCCTGGCGGCGGCGCGGGCGGCGGGGCTGAACATCGCCTCGGGCTGCACCTTCGGCGTCTGCGGCACCTGCAAGATCCGCAAGACCGCCGGCGAGGTGCACATGGTCCACAACGGCGGCATCACCGAGGAGGACGTCGAGGAGGGCTGGATCCTCGCCTGCTGCTCCCACCCCATCGGCCATGTCACGGTGGACGTCTGACGCGCCGTCCGCCGCCGGGCGCGCCGCCGGTTTCGCCGCCGGTCTCGCCGCTGGGCGCGCCGGACCCTGAAAGACCGATCGAGAGGCCGAGATGACCCAGGATCCGCTGCTCCAGCCCTACCGGCTCAAGCACCTGACGCTGAAGAACCGGCTGATGATCTCCAGCCACGAACCCGCCTATGCCGAGGACGGGATGCCCAAGGCGCGATACCGCGCCTATCACGTCGAACGGGCGCGGGCGGGGCTGGGGCTGACGATGACCGCGGGCTCGGCCTCGGTCTCGCGCGACAGCCCGCCGGTGTTCAACAACATCCTCGCCTGGAAGGACGAGGTCGTGGGCTGGATGCGCGAGCTGGCCGACGAATGCCACGACCACGGCTGCGCGGTGATGATCCAGCTCACCCACCTCGGCCGCCGCACCCGCTGGGACAAGGGCGACTGGCTGCCGTCGGTCTCGGCGGGACCGGAGCGCGAGCCCGCCCACCGCGCCGTGCCCAAGACCGCCGAGGACTGGGACGTCGCGCGCATCGTGCGCGACTACGCCGACGCGGCGGAGCGGATGCAGGCCGCGGGCCTCGACGGCATCGAGCTCGAGGCCTACGGCCACCTGATGGACCAGTTCTGGTCGCCTCTGACCAACGCGCTGGAGCCGCCCTGGGGCGGCCCCGACCTGACCGACCGCATGCGCTTCGCCCTGACGGTGCTGGAGGCGATCCGCACGCGCGTGGGCCCCGACTTCCTGGTCGGCGTGCGCTATTCGGGCGACGAGATGACCGCGGGCGGCTTCGGCAAGGCCGAGGGGCTGGAGATCTCGCGCCGCCTGAAGGCGAGCGGCCTGGTCGACTTCCTCAACGTCGTGCGCGGCCATATCGACACCGACGCAGGGCTCACCGACGTGATCCCGGTGCAGGGGATGGCGAGCGCGCCGCATCTCGACTTCGCGGGCGAGATCCGGGCGGCCACCGACTTCCCCACCTTCCACGCCGCCAAGATCCAGGACGTGGCCACCGCCCGCCACGCCATCGCCTCGGGCAAGCTGGACGTGGTGGGCATGACCCGCGCCCACATGGCCGACCCGCACCTGGTCGCCAAGATCCTGCGGGGGGAGGAGGAGCGGATCCGCCCCTGCGTCGGCGCCAACTACTGCCTCGACCGGATCTACCAGGGGGGCATGGCGCTGTGCCTGCACAACCCCTCCACCGGGCGGGAGCTGGAGCAGCCCCACGCGCTGGAGCCCGCCGCCGCGCCCCGGCGCGTGACCATCATCGGCGCCGGCCCCGCGGGGCTCGAGGCCGCGCGCGTCGCCGCCGCCCGGGGCCACGCGGTGACGGTGCACGAGGCCGCGCCCCTGCCCGGCGGCCAGGTCCGCCTGACCGCCCGCACCCCGCGGCGGCGCGAGATGCTCAACCTGGTCGACTGGCGCATGGCCGAGGCCGAGCGCGCCGGCGCCGTCTTCCGCTTCAACAGCCTCGCCGACGAGGCGGTGGCGCTCGAGGGCGACCCCGACGTGGTGATCGTCGCCACCGGCGGCCTGCCCCACCTGGGCGACCTGAACGAGGGGGAGGAGCTGGTCGTCTCCGCCTGGGACATCCTCTCGGGCGACGCGGCGCCGGGGCGCGAGGCGCTGATCTTCGACGACGCCGGCGACTATCCCGCCCTGCAGGCGGCCGAGGCGCTGGCCGCCGCCGGCGCGCGGGTCGAGGTGGTGACCCGCGACCGCACCATCGCCGCCGAGGTCATGGCCATGTCCCTGACCCCCGCCCTGCGCCTACTCCAGGAGAAGGACGTGACCTTCACCCCGTCCTGGCGCCTCGCGGGCGTCCGGCGCGACGGCAACGCCCTGCTCGCCACGCTGGGCAGCGACTACGGCCCCGCGACGCGGGAGCGGCGGGTGGACCAGGTGGTGGTCAACCACGGCACGCGGCCGCTGGACGAGCTCTATTTCGCGCTGCGCCCGCTGTCCTCGAACCTCGGCGAGGTGGACTACGCGGCGCTGATCGAGCGGCGCCCCCAGGCGGTGCGCACCCACCCCGAGGGCGCCTTCCAGCTGTTCCGCATCGGCGACGCGGTCGCCGCGCGCAACACCCACGCCGCGATCTACGACGCCCTGCGCCTGGCCCGGACGCTGTAGGCGACCGGGCCGCGCGGCGCCTCAGTTCGGGGCCAACCCCAGGTTCGCCCGGAACCGGGTCTTGAGATAGGGCGCGTCGCGCGAGGGGAGGGAGCGGGGCGGCATCGCGGTCGAGATCTTCACCACGAAGAACCGCGGCCCCCCGGCCGGCGCCTTCAGGCGGGCGGCCAGCGCCTCGACCTCCTCCAGCGTGCGCGCGGTTCCCGTCTCGGCGAAGCCCGCGGCGGCGGCCATGGCGGCGAGGTCCACGCCCCGGCCGGTATGGCTGGGCTGGGCGCCCGTCTCGCCATACTGCTCGTTGTCGAGCACCACGACCGCCAGGTTCTCCGGCCCCGCCGCCCCGATGGTGGCGAGCGAGCCGAGCGCCATCAACTGCTCCCCGTCGCCGGTGATCGCCAGCACCCGTCGGCCGGGCTGCGCCTGCGCCACGCCCAGCGCCACGATGGCCGCGCCGCCCATCGCGCCCCACAGGTAGAAGTTGCCCGGATCGTCGCCGGCGGCGTGAAGATCCCAGGTCGGAGACCCCAGTCCGCTGACCACCAGCGCCCCGTCCCGATCCGCGAGAAGGGCCGTGACGGCGGCCCGCCGCTCCACCCCGCTCACCATTTCTTCGCCCCCAGCAGGCGCTGGCCCAGCAGGACCGCGATGCGCTGGTCGCCGCCGTAAGCCATCTGCGCGGCTTGGGCGACGGTCTCGACGACGTCCCCGGCGGTCTCGGCGCGCAGGACCGTGACGCCCATCGCCTCCAGCACCGTCTGCGTGGCGCGGCTCATCGGCACCTGCCAGGGATTGAACTCCCCCCACTCGCCCCGCATCGTCACCAGCATCAGCAGCGGCATGCGCGCCTGCTCTGGCAGGGACAGCATGTTGATGCAGTTGCCGACCCCCGAGCTCTGCATCAGCACCACCGAGCGCAACCCGCCCAGCCACGCCCCGCAGGCCAGCGCCACGCCCTCCTCCTCGGTCGAGAGCATCACGGTCTGCACGTCGTCGTCGGCGTGGAAGCGGCGGATCAGCTCGGCATGGCCGGCGTCGGGGACGTAGGAGGCGTGGCGGACGCCCGCCTCCTTCAGCACCCGGTGCAGGCCCGCGGGCCAGTCGGCGGTCGTCTGCGCCGAGACGGGGATGGCTTGGTTCAAGGCGGCTCTCCCGATGCGCCCGCCTCGTGCACCCGGGGGGCGTTCCGGGGGCGAGCCTAGCGCGACGGCCGGGCGCCGCGCCAGCCCGCATCCGGCCGGCCGGTCGACAAGGGGGCTCGACATCCGCCCGCCGACCGGTCCAATTTCGGCGGCCATTCTCCTCCGCCGCAGGCCTCCGCCGGCGACGCCCCCCTCTCCGATGCTCGACGCCGCGGGCGCCGCGCCTCCCAACCTGGAGCCCTGACCGATGAACGGCGCCGATCTTCTCTGCGACACGCTGCTGGCGAACGACGTGGACGTGTGTTTCTCGAACCCCGGCACGTCGGAGATGCACTTCGTCGCCGCCCTCGACCGCAAGCCGCAGCTGCGCTGCGTGCTGGGCCTGTTCGAGGGCGTGGTGACCGGCGCCGCCGACGGCTACGCGCGCATGGCGAACAAGCCGGCGGTGACGCTGCTGCACACCGGCCCGGGCCTGGCGAACGCGCTGGCCAACATGCACAACGCCCGCCGCGCGCGCACGCCGATGATCAACGTGCCGGGCGACCATGCCTCGTGGCACCTCGAGGCCGACGCGCCGCTGACCTCGGACATCGACGGGCTGGCCTGGCCGATGTCGCACTGGGTGGGCCGCGCCACCTCGCCCGAGGACGTGGGGCCGAAGACCGAGGAAGCCTGGACCCAGGCGATGGCGACCCGCGGGCCGGTGACGCTGATCCTGCCGGCGGATTCGGCCTGGGGCGAGGTCGAGGCGCGCACGCCGTCGAAGCTGCCGATGCCGGTGCCGCCGGCCATCGACGAGGGCCCCGTGGCCGCCGCCGCCGCGGCGCTGAAGTCGGGCAAGCGCTGCGCGCTGTTCCTGCAGCACCGGGCGCTTCGCGAGGGCGCGCTGGAGTGGGCGGGGCGCATCGCGCTGGCGACCGGCGCCGACCTCTTCCACCCGCAGTCCGACCGCGCCCAGCGCGGCGCGGGCCGGGTGGCGGCGCGGATGACCCCCTACAACGTCGACATGGCGATCCAGGCGCTGGCCCATGTCGAGGTCGCGATCTGCATCGGCGCGAAGAAGCCGGTGGTGTTCTTCGGCTATCCCGGCAAGCCCTCCTCCCCCCTGCCCGACGAGGCGGAGGTGATCCAGGTCGCCGAGCACGAGCATGACCTCGAGGACGCGCTGCGCCAGCTGGCCGAGGCCATCGGGCTGACCGCGAAGTCGCCCTTCAAGGCCAACGCCTTCGTGCAGAACGAGATCGCCGAGCCGACCGGGACCCTGACGCCGGCCACCATCGCCGCCGCCGTGGCCCGCCGCCTGCCCGAGAACGCCATCATCGTCGAGGAGTCGGTGACCTCGGCCGGCCCGCTGGCCGCCCTGTCGCCGGGCCTGCACCCGCACGACCACCTGCCCCTGACCGGCGGCGCCATCGGCGAAGGAATCCCGCTCGCCGTCGGCGCCGGCGTCGCCTGCCCGGACCGCAAGATCGTGGCCATGCAGGCCGACGGCTCGGGCATGTACACGGTGCAGGGCCTGTGGACCCAGGCGCGCGAGGAGCTGGACGTGGTCACCATCGTCTACGCCAACCGCGCCTACGCGATCCTGCAGGGCGAGATGCGCAACGTCGGCGTCAACGACTTCGGCGAGAACGCCAAGCGGATGCTGGACCTCGACCGCCCGGACCTCGACTGGGTGCTGATGGCCAAGGGCATGGGCGTCGACGCCGGCCGCGCCGAGACGATCGAGGAGTTCACCAAGCTCCTCGACCACGCGATGAAGACCAAGGGCCCGTTCCTGATCGAGGCGCGGATCTGACGCCGGGCGCCCCGGGCTCGCCCCGGGGCGCGCCTCCGTCGTCGGGGGCGCACGCCTCCGGCCTCGGGGACCGGTCCCAGGTCAGCCCAGGAAGACCCGCCCCGCGGGATAGCGCACCCGCGGGGGGACGCGCGTGGCCAGGAAGAAGCCCAGCGTCAGCGGGCCGACCCGGCCCACGAACATCAGGAAGACGATCACCGACCGCTCGAAGCCGGTCAGCTCCCCCGTCACGCCGCGCGACAGGCCCACGGTGCCGAAGGCCGAGACCGCCTCGAAGGCCATGTCCACGAAATCCCCGTCGTGGCTGACCGCCAGCACGAAGGTCGCGGCCATCACCGTCAGCACGCTGACCATGGCGAGCGCCAGCACCTTCATCACCTCCTCCACCCCCAGCGAGCGGCCGTAGGCGTGCAGCGTCTCCCGCCTGCGGAAGAAGGCGACGGTGGCGAGGATCAGGACGATGAAGGTGGTGACCTTGATGCCGCCCGCGGTCGAGGTGGAGCCGCCCCCGATGATCATCAGCGACATGAACATCAGCGAGGTCGAATCGTGCATCGCCCCGATGTCGACCGTGTTGAACCCCGCCGTCCGGGTGGTGGCCGACTGGAACCAGCTCGCCAGCAGCTTGGCGTGCAGCGGAAGCGGGCCCAGCGTGCCGGGGTTGTTCCACTCCAGCACCGCGAAGGCGAAGGTCCCCCAGACCAGCAGCGCGCCCGAGCCCGCGAGCGTCAGCCGCGCATGCAGGGACATCTTCCCCCAGGGCCGCCGCTCCAGCACCTCGTGCACCACCAGGTAGCCGACGCCCCCCACGATGAAGAGCGCGGGCACCACCAGGTTCACGATCGGATGGCCCGCATAACGCACAAGGCTGTCGGGATAGAGCGAGAAGCCCGCGTTGTTGAAGGCGGAGACGGAGTGGAAGACCGCCGTCCACAGCCCCTTCGCCACCCCCTCGGCCGGCACGAACACCAGCGCCAGCACCGCCGCCCCCGCCAGCTCGGCCACCACCACCACCCGCAGGATCAGGCGCACGAGGCGAAAGAGCTCCGAGATCGAGGTCTGGTTGAGGTCCTCGCGCAGGAACGCGCGGGAGCTGAGCCCCATCGGCTTGCCCAGCATCGTCAGCACCAGCGCCGCGAAGGTCATCAGCCCCAGGCCGCCCAGCTGGATCAGCACCGCGATCACCGCCTGCCCGAAGCCGGTGAAGCCCGAGCCGGTGTCCACCACCGCCAGCCCCGTCACCGTCACCGCCGAGGCGGAGGTGAACAGCGCGTCCCCCCAGTCGATCGGCTCGGGCGTCGCCACGGGCAGCTTCAGCAGCAGCGTGCCCAGGATCACCAGCGCGCCGTAGAGAAGCGCGAGCGTCGCCGGCGGCGTCAGCGCGACGCGGCGGCGGAAAAGCGCGATGCCGGGCATGGATCGGGGCGCTCCGGCGGGCTCAGAGCACGTCGCCGAACTGGCGGAAATCGTCCCGCCGGCCCAGCAGCAGGATCTTGTCCTCGGCCTTGAGCACCGTGTCGGGCGAGGTGCAGGGCACGAACTCGGTCCCCCGCATCAGCCCCAGCGCCCGCAGCTCGGGGTACTCGGCGAGCTTCAGCTTCTCCAGCGGCCAGCCGTCCATCTTCTCGGGCGCGACGTATTCGACGACGTGGAAGCCGTTGCCCAGGCTGACGTAGTCGCGCACCTGCGGATTGCGCAGCACCTGGGCCGCGTGGCGGCCGATCTCCTGCTCGGGCAGGACCACGCGGTCGGCGCCGATCTTCACCAGAATGCGGTGGTGGGTCTTGGTCTTGGCCTTCACCCAGACCCGTTTCACCCCCAGCAGGCGGGCGTTCATGGTGGCCAGGATGCTGGCCTCCAGATCCTCGCCGATGCCGATCACCACCGTGCCGTAGGAGCCGACGCCCGCCTCGCGCAGCGCGTCCTCGTCCCGGGCGTCGGCGATCACCGCCTCGGCCACCTCGTCCGCCAGGCGGGCGACGTGGCGCTCATGCCGGTCGATGCCCAGCACGTGCTCGCCCGCGCGGGCGAGCTCGAGCGCCACGGTGCTCCCGAAGGTTCCCAGTCCGATGATGGCGAAACCGCCGCCGCGCGCCATGTCCCGCTCCCGCGTCCGTCGCGTCCAGACCGGAGAAGGGTAGACGGCGCGGCCGTCCGGTCAACGGCGACGCCGCGACACCGCCCGTCCGGCGCCGGCGTCAGGCGCTGCGGAAGCGCGGCCGGTCCCGCTCTCCGACGTCCAGCAGCCGCCCCTCGCGCAGCAGCCGGTTCACGTGGGCCAGCGTCTCCGAGAAGGCGAAGGAGAACATGTGCTCGTCCATCTGGCGGGTGAACAGGATCGGGGTGATCTCGGCGCAGGACAGCTCCCGCTCCCGGCAGGCGTTCAGGACGATGTCGCAGCGCTCGTCGTGGTGGGCGATCAGCTCGCCGATGCGCTGGTGCAGGTGGGTGATCGGCAGGTCGTGGCCCGGCAAGGTCAGCGTCCCGTCGGGGATCGCGGCGCGCAGCGAGGCGAGGCTGTCGAGGTAGCGGCCCAGCGGGTCGCCCTCGGGCTGGATCGAGTGGACCGAGATGTTGGGCGTGATCCGCCCCAGCACCTGGTCGGCGGCGATGAAGAAGTTCTCGTCCTCGCAATGGAGCATCGCCTGGTTCCAGGAATGCCCGCCGCCGGTGTGGACCGCGAAGGTGCGGCCGCCGATCTCGAACGGCTCCCGCGGCTCCAGCGCGTGGAAGGAGGACGGCAGGCCGGTGATCATCTCGAGGTACATGTGCCCGCGGCCGGTGACGGCGGCGGCGGCGCTCTCGGTCATGCCGTGGTTCTGGTAGAAGATCATGTGGCTCTTGCCGTGCACCGCGTCGTGGCCGGTGCTCAGGTAGCGGCCCATGAAATACTCGGTGTCGGTCATGTGGACCGGGATGTCGAACTTCTCCGCCAGCCACCCGGCCGAGCCCATGTGGTCGGGGTGGTGGTGGGTCAGGATCAGGCGGGTCAGGGGACGGCCCTTCAGGGGGCCGGCGAACAGCGCCTCCCAGACCTCGCGGGTCAGGTCGTCGCCGATGCCGGTGTCGACCGCCGCCCAGCCGGCGCCGTCCTCGATCAGGTAGACGTTCACGTGGTTCAGCGCGAAGGGCAGCTTGAAGCGCAGCCACAGCACGCCGGGCGCGACCTCCAGCGTCTCGCCGGGCTTGGGCGCCTCCGGGAACGGGTGCGCGGCCGTGGGCTGGGCGCGGTGGTCCTTGGGCATCGAGGTCTCCCCTTGGTCGATCCTGTTCGGCGCGGCGCGGTCGCTCGAAACCGCCAGCCTGCGCGCGGCGTCCTGATTCGGACGAGTCATACCATGCCGTAAGCCCGGCTGATGAAGTTGTCGACCGGCCGAACGGTCAGCAAATCGACGCTGGGGGGAGAGGCCCCGGCTCGGGCCCGGGGCTTGGGCCGGGGCTCGGACCGGGGCTCGGGCCGCGCGCGCCCGGCGTCCGGCTCAGCTCCGGC
Organism: Albimonas marina; assembly: GCF_029223255.1. GTDB lineage: Bacteria > Pseudomonadota > Alphaproteobacteria > Rhodobacterales > Rhodobacteraceae > Albimonas. The sequence continues at coordinate 630,207 of NZ_JARHUC010000001.1, read as the reverse complement.
GGCGGCGGGCGAAGGCGATCGACATGCCGGCCCAGACCACCGCGAGGCTGAACCAGGTGATCGCGTATTCCAGGTGGTCGTTGACGATGTTGACGCTCAGCGGCCAGGCGACGGGCCGCTCGCCGGGATTGCCCTCGGCCACCACCAGGATCGGCTCGGCCTCCAGCGCCTGCGCCATCGCGGGCAGGTCACGGGCGAACCACAGGTTCTTCTCCCGGTCCGGGTCGGGGGTGAAGCCGTCGACCTCCTGCGGCCACAGCAGCGCGCCGGTCACCTCCAGCGGGCCGGGGAGGTCGCGGGCCTCGGTCTTCTCCGCCTCGGGGATGAAGCCGCGGTCGACCAGGATGCGCCGCCCGCCCTCGGTCTCGAAGGGCGCGATCACCCGGAAGCCGGGGCCGTAGGGCGCGCGGGAGGTCAGGACGTGGATCTCGCCGGGGGCGTAGGATCCCTCGACCGCGACCCGCAGGTATTCGTCCGACGCCTCCTCCGGCGCCTCCGGCAGGGCCACGGGCGCCATCTCCAGACGCGCCTCCAGCTCGGCGATCAGCCCCTCCTTCCAGGCCAGGCGCTGGAGCTGCCAGGTCCCCAGGGCGCAGAGGATCGCGACCCCGCCGATCCCGACGACGAGGGAGAAGACCAGGCGGGCGCGGGGGGTGCGGGACATGGGAGCTCCGGTCAGGACCAGCGTGCAGGGGAGGGCGGCCCGGGGGCGAGGGGCCCCGGAAACGCGGAAGGGGCGGCCTTTCGGGCCGCCCCTTGGCAGTGCGTTGCGCGTCGCGAGGGGCGAGGCGGCGCGGGGCTCAGGCGCCCCAGATGTAGACGGCCGCGAACAGGAACAGCCAGACCACGTCGACGAAGTGCCAGTACCAGGCCGCCGCCTCGTAGCCGATGTGCTTCTCGGCGGTGAAGTGGCCGGCGAAGGCGCGCAGCATGCACACGGCCAGGAAGATGGTGCCGATGATCACGTGCAGGCCGTGGAAGCCGGTCGCCATGAAGAAGGTGCCGCCGTAGACGTTCCCCGAGAAGGAGAAGGTCGCGTGGCTGTACTCGTAGGCCTGGCAGATCGTGAACAGCACGCCCAGGACCACCGCGCCGATCAGCGCCTGGCCCATGGTCTTGCGGTCGTTGTCATGGGCGATCGCGTGGTGCGCCCAGGTGGCGAAGCAGCCCGACAGCAGCAGGATCAGCGTGTTCAGCAGGGGCAGGTGCCAGGGGTCGAAGGTCTCGATGCCCACCGGCGGCCAGGCGCCCGGGATCGTCTCGGTGCCGTCGATCTCGTAGGCCGGGTAGAGCGCGTGCTTGAAGAAGGTCCAGAACCACGCCGAGAAGAACATCACCTCGGAGATGATGAACATGATCACGCCGTAGCGCAGGCCCAGCTGCACGACCGGGGTGTGGTCGCCGGCGCGGCTCTCGACGATGACGTCCTTCCACCAGGCGTACATCACGTAGAGCACGCCCAGGAAGCCGATCGCGAAGATCGCCGGGGTGCCGTCATGCATCCACAGGACGCCGCCGAACAGCATGATGAACGCCGAGACGGCGCCCAGCAGCGGCCAGGGGCTCGGCGCCAGGATATGGTAGTCGTGGTTCTTCTCGTGGGCCATCGCGTGTCTCCCCTCGGAAAGTCGGTCCCGGCGCGCGCCGTCCTGCTCGTCGTCAGTTGACGTCCTGCGCAGGCTTCGGAAGGACGGCCGAGGCGTCGGTCGCCTCGGTGGTCCTGTCCTCGTCCTGGACGTCGGTTTCGTGGAACGTATAGCTCAGCGTGATCGTGTGCACGTACTTCGCCTCGCGATCCTCGACGATCTCCGGGTCCACGTAGAACGTGACCGGCATCATCTTGGTCTCGCCCGGCTGCAGCACCTGGTAGGTGAAGCAGAAGCAGTCGATCTTGGTGAAGTAGTAGCCGGCCGAGAACGGCGCGACGTTGTAGGAGGCCTGGCCCGCGATCGGCCGGTCGGAGGTGTTGGTCGCCTTGTAGAAGGCGAGCCCCGTCTCCCCGATCTTGATCTCCATCTCGCGGGTCTCGGGCTTGAAGTCCCAGGCGAAGCCGCGCTCGACGTTGGCGTCGAAGCGGACCTTGATGGTCTGCTCCAGCACCCCGTGCTCGTTGGCGGCGGCGACGTTGGTCTCGCCCCCGTAGCCGGTCACCCGGCAGAACCAGGAGTAGAAGGGCACGGCCGCGACGGTCAGCGAGGCCATCACCCCCAGCAGCGCCAGGCAGCGAAGCGCGGTGCGCGCCTGCGGCTCCAGCCCTTTCCACCAGCGGCCCATCTCAGAACCCCTGCAGCGCGTCGACCTGGCCGCCGGCGAGCTTCGCGATGGTCACCGCGAAGACCAGCAGCACGAAGGCCAGCAGCACCCCGCCCAGCGCGAAGTTGCGCCCGCGGCGGCGGCGGTGGAGCTCATGTTCTTCCTTGGGGATCATCGGCTTTCCTCTTTTCCCCTCGCTCAGAACAGATGCATGGCGGCGGCGTAGTCGCCGAAGGCGGCCCGCAGCGCGGCCTCGCCCAGCAGCGCGGCGAAGGACCAGAACAGGAAGTGCAGCGAGAGGCGGAAGAACCGCTTCTCGGCCGCGAACTTGTCGGCCTTGGCCTGCGCCTCGTCCCTCCGGCGGAGCCGCCAGGCCCCCGCCGCGAAGCGCGCGTTGAAGTAGAGCGCCACCGCCAGGTAGAGCGGCCCGCCCACGACCGTGAAGGCCGGGGCGATCGCCACGGGGGCGAGCAGCAGCGCGTAGATCAGGATCTGCCGGCGGGTCTCGGCGTCGCCGGCCACGTTGGGCAGCATCGGCACGTCGGCCTTCTCGTAGTCCGTCTCCGCGAACAGGGCGAGGGCCCAGAAGTGCGGCGGGGTCCACATGAAGATCAGGCCGACCATCAGCAGCGGCGCCACGTCGACCGAGCCGGTCGCGGCGGCCCAGCCGACCAGCGGCGGCAGCGCGCCGGCCAGCCCGCCGATGACGATGTTCTGCGGCGTCGAGCGCTTCAGCCACATCGAGTAGACGACGACGTAGAAGAAGATGGTGAAGGCCAGCAGTCCGCCCGCGAGCGGGTTGGCGAACACGGCCAGCATCATCACCGACAGCACCGCCAGCGCCAGGCCGAAGGCCAGCGCCTCGCCCGGGGCCATGCGGCCGTCGGGGATCGGGCGGCCGGCGGTGCGGCGCATCTTGGCGTCGATGTCCGCGTCCCACCACATGTTCAGCGCGCCCGAGGCGCCGGCCCCGGCCGCGATGCACAGGATCGCGGCGAAGCCGATCACCGGGTTCACGTGGACGGGGGCGCACAGCATGGCGGCCAGGGCGGTGAAGATCGACAGCGACATCACGCGCGGCTTCAGAAGCAGCACGTAGTCGCGGACCGACGGCTCCTTCGGCGCGCCGGCGACGGGATCGGTCCCTCGGCGGGGCGTGTCGATGATCGAGGCGTCGGTCATGGAACGGCGTCGGCTTCCTGGCTCTCGCACCCCGCGCGGTCGGCGCTGCGGCGGCGGTGGCGTCGGTCAAATCGGCGGGGGGCGCGGCCGTCGGAGGGGCGCCGGCCCCGGCTCGGGCCCCCGGGCGTCCGCCCGGCGGGCCGCGCCGCGATCCGGCGATCCGGTCCGCGACGAAGCGGGCGGGCGGAGCGCGCGGCTCCGCCCGCCGGTCCGGTCACTCGGTCAGCGAGGCGACCGAGACGTTGCGCTCGACGCCGGCGAACTTGGCCTGGGCGTCGGCCAGCCAGGCGTCGTACTCCTCGGGGGAGACGGCCTTGACCGAGATCGGCATGTAGGCGTGGTCCTTGCCGCACAGCTCAGAGCACTGGCCGTAGTAGATGCCGGGCTCGTCGACCTGGAACCAGATCTCGTTCAGACGGCCGGGGATGCCGTCCATCTTCACGCCGAAGGCGGGGATGGTCCAGGAGTGGATCACGTCCGCGGCGGTCACCTGCATGCGCACGACCTTGCCCACCGGCACGACCACCCAGTTGTTGGTCTGCAGGCGGTAGTTCTCGCGCGTCACGCCGGCGGCCTCGAGCTCGTCGCCCACGTTGGCCTTCGCGGTCTCGTAGTCCTTGTAGCCGTAGCCGACCATCATCGCGTCGAAGGCGAAGTCGGCCTCGCCGTTCGGATCCGGATAGTCGTAGGACCAGTACCACTGGTTGCCGGTCGCCTTGATCGTCAGGTCCGCCTCGGGGATCGTCACCTGCTTGGACAGCAGCTGCAGCGAGGGGATGGCGATCGCCACCAGGATCACGATCGGCACCACGGTCCACACCACCTCGACCAGCGAGTTGTGGGTGAAGGTCGCGGGCTTGGGGTTGGCCTTCTCATTGAAGCGGAACACCACGTAGGCCATCAGCGCGGTGACGAACAGCACGATCACCGTGATGATGACCAGCAGGAAGCCGTCCAGCCAGTGCAGGTCGGAGGCCAGCTCCGTCGCCGCATGCTGGAAGCCGGTGCCGCCGTCGTGCGGAATGCCGATGATGGTGGCGGAGTCCTGCGCGAAAGCCGCGGGCGCGGCGACCGCGGCGGTCAGGCCGCCCGCCAGCCCGGACAGGATCGACGCCATCTTGCCAGCTCGCATGTCCGATCTTCCCCCTTGTTCTTCGGCGGCCGGGAAAGGCCGCTCCGGCGATCGCCGGTTCCTTGGCACGGCGAGGGCGGCATACGCCAGACCCATCGCCTCGGGCTAGTGAATTTCGCCGCGGAAACGATCATATGCGAGACGGTTGAGCAATGCGGCGCATTGCGCCACGTGTATGTCAGCCCTGCGCCGTTTCCCCTGAAACCGGCCGCATATCCCCGCGAAGGAGCCCCCATGACCCGGTCCAGCGACCCGTTCCGCCCGTTCGAGACCGCGCTCGACGAAGCGGAGGCGCTCGCCATCCTGCGCGAGGCTGTCGCAGGCGCCGACGACGGCGAGCTCTATCTCGAGCGTCGCCGATCCGAGGCGCTGGCCTTCGACGACGGCCGCCTGCGCACCGCCAGTTACGACGCGGGCGAGGGATTCGGCCTGCGCGCCGTCTGCGGCGAGGCCGCCGGCTACGCCCATTCGACCGAACTGTCCTCCGCCGCCCTGAAGCGCGCGGCGCAGACCACCCGCCTCGCCGCCCGCGACGGCGGCGGCACGGGCCCGGCCGCGCCCCCGCAGGCCACCAACCGCCGCCTCTATTCCGACGACGACCCGCTCGAGGGCCCCGACTTCCAGTCCCGGGTCACCTTGCTCTCGGAGCTCGACGCCTACGCCCGCGCGAAGGAGCCCAAGGTCGCCCAGGTCACCGTCAGCCTCGCCTGCTCGATGCAGGAGATCGAGATCCTGCGCCCCGAGGGGACCCGCGTGACCGACGCGCGTCCCCTGGTGCGCATGAACGTCTCGGTGATCTGCGAATCGGGCGGGCGGCGCGAATCCGGCTCCGCCGGCGGCGGCGGGCGCTTCGGGGTCGAGGCGGTGATGGACCCCGGCCACGGCAGACGCCTGGTCGACGAGGCGATCCGCCAGGCGCTGGTCAACCTCGAGGCCGAGGACGCCCCCGCCGGAGTGATGGACGTGGCGCTGTCCTCCGGCTGGCCCGGCATCCTGCTGCACGAGGCGGTGGGCCACGGGCTGGAGGGCGACTTCAACAGGAAGAAGACCTCCGCCTTCGCCGGGCTGATGGGCGAGATGATCGCGGCCCCCGGCGTGACCGTGGTGGACGACGGGACCATCCCCGACCGCCGCGGCTCGATCACCGTGGACGACGAGGGCACGCCCTCGGCCCGCAACGTGCTGATCGAGGACGGCCGCCTGGTCGGCTACATGCAGGACCGCCAGAACGCCCGGCTGATGGGCGTCGACCCCACCGGCAACGGCCGGCGGCAGAGCTACGCCCACCCGCCGATGCCGCGGATGACCAACACCATCATGCTGGGCGGCACGGCCTCCCCCGAGGACGTGGTCGCGGGCGTCGAGGACGGCATCCACGCGGTCGCCTTCGGCGGCGGCCAGGTGGACATCACCAACGGCAAGTTCGTCTTCTCCTGCACCGAGGCCTACCGGGTGAAGAACGGAAAGGTCCTGCACCCGGTGAAGGGCGCGACCCTGATCGGCGACGGCGCGACGGCGCTGAAGAAGATCCGCGCCGTCGGCTCGGACATGGCGCTCGATCCGGGCATGGGCATGTGCGGCAAGGCGGGCCAGTGGGTGCCGGTGGGGGTGGGCCAGCCGACGCTGCTGATCGGCGGGCTGACCGTCGGGGGCGCCAAGGCGGGCTGAGGCCCGCCCGCCGCCCCCTTCTCCCTCCCCCGCCGCGCGCGGGGGAGCGGCGCCATTTCTCCGGCGCGATTCACCTCATGGCGCTCTTCCGCCGCATTCATCTTCCTGCTAAGCCTTCCCCAACGGCCGGACATCGCTGAACTATCCGTTCTCCGGCATGGGCATGAGCGTGGGGAAGACGGATGGCCAGGGTCAAGGTTCGCTACGAGAGCGGCTTCAAGATCTCGCTGGGCGAGTTCATGGAGGAGCTCGGCAACATCCTGTCGGAAGGCGACGCGAGCCAGCGCGGCTCGACCGGCGTCGTCATCAAGTACGACAACACCGTCACGACCCTCTCCGGGACGGGCATCAACATCAACGGTTCGGGCGCCGGCACGATCGACACCTGGAAGACCGCGGTGAACGGCAAGCTGGCCGTGACGATCTCGAACTGCGACTTCTCGGTGAAGTCCCTGATCAGCGCCATCAAGGGCGAGGATTCGGGCACGGACGTCTTCGCCTTCGAGAAGTACTTCCTGAAGAACTTCTCCTGGGACTACCAGGGCACCAACGCCAACGACGTCGCCAAGCCCGGACAGAAGACCTCGGACGGCTACCCGATCGACTTCGAGGGCAATGACAAGTTCGACCTGCGCGGCGGCGCGGACAAGGTCGGCGGCGGCCAGGGCAACGACAAGATGAAGGGCGGGGACGGCAACGACCAGCTCTGGGGCGAAGAGGGCAAGGACAAGCTCTACGGCCAGGCCGGCCGCGACCTGCTGTGGGGCGGCGACGCGAACGACCTGCTCGACGGCGGCGCGGCGAACGACACGCTGTGGGGCGGCGGCGGCGGCGACAAGTTCCGCTTCGTGAAGACCTTCGGCGACGACGTGGTGAAGGACTTCGGCGCCGGCGACGTGCTCGACCTGCGCAAGACCGGGGCGCCGGGCGCCTTCGCCCAGCTGATGAAGTCCGCCTCGGACGTGGACGCCGGCGTGCTGATCGACCTCAAGGGCGGCTCGATCCTGCTGGCGGGCCTGGACAAGGCCGACCTCGACGCCTCCGACGTCCTGCTGTGATCCGGCGGCGCGGGGGCCCCGGCCCTCGCGCGCTCCTCGCGCCCGCCCCCTCTGGCGAGGCGCGCCCGCCCGGCCTAACCTGCCGACGCCGGACCGACGGCGAAGGAGACGACAGGGCGTGACCATGACCCCTCCCATCCCGGGCCCCCGGCCCTGACCGCCCCCGCGCCCCACGCCGCGCCGCGCCCCGGCGCGCCCGATCTCGCGCCCGAGCCGGCGTCCGCGGGCGACGCCTCGCTCCTGCCCGGCCGCGCCGAGGCCGCGGCGGCGCAGGGCGGCCCCGCGCCCGCCCGCCCCTCCGCCCGGGTCGAGGCCGCGCCCGCGGCCGGCCCCGCGATCCTCGCCCCAGCGTCGGACCCGCAGGAGACGCCCGCCGCCCCCCGCCCGGGCCCGCGCCGCCGGGCGCGGCCCCGCGCCTTCGCGCCGGGCGTGATCCCGGGGCTGCTCTTCGCCGCAATCTTCCCCTTCGCGCCGCTGGGGATGCTGGCCGGCGCCCTCTACGCCGTCGCGAACCCGCCGCTGATGGGGCTGACCGGAATCGGGCGCTGGGACGTGCACCTCGCCTTCTCCGCCATGGGGACGGCGGTCTCGCTCTGGGTCGTGCTGGGTCCGACGCTGGCGGCGGCGAGCCTTCTGGCCCGCCTCGCCGGCCTGCGCTCGGCCCTCGCGGTCGGGCCGACGGCGTGGCTGGTGGTCTTCGTGGGGCTCAGCCTCTACGCGGGCGGCGGCGCGGCGGGCGGGCTCGGCGCCCCCGGCGCTGCGAGCGAGGTGGTCAACTGGGCGATGATCCTGGTCGTGCCCAGCCTGCTGGGCGCGGCCTGGACGGTCGCCTGCGTCGCCTTCGCCCAGCGCCTGCGGCTGCGCGTCGAGCGGCGCGGGCTGGAACCCGGCGCGAACGACGCCTAGTCTCGCCTCGGAACGAGCAGCGGAGGGGCCGATGGCGAAGCTGGGTCTGGACTGGTGGCCGATGGATGCGCGCCGCCCGGTGTTGCGCCTCGTGGCGGGGCTGGCGATCGCGCCGGTGGCGATCGGCGCGCTGTCGGCGGCCATCGCCTGGCTGGTGGCCGGCATGGCCCTGCCCGACCGCGCCGCGGTGAACCAGGCGGCCGCGACCGCCGCGCTGGCCGCGCTGTCGGCCTTCGTGGTCTTCTCGCTGACCTTCGGCCTGCTGGCGGTGCTGGGCCTGTGGCTCGCCCGCCGGCGCACCGCGCTCGCCTTCGCGCTGGCGGGGCTGGTCGCGGGCGTGCTCTTCGCCCTCGTCTCCGGCCTGATCCTCGGCGTCCCCCTCAGCCTCGCCCAGCCGCTGATCCTGGGCGGGATGGGCGCGGCGAGCCTGCTGCTCGTGCGCTGGATCTCGGGCGTGCGGGAGCGTCCGGCCGACGGCTGAGCCGCCGAAGGAGCGAGGCCGCGCCGCAGGGGGCGGCCGCCTCAGTAGCTGTATTCTCCGTAGACCTTCGAGAGATCGCCGCCCCATGCGCCGTGGTAGCGCGCCAGAAGCTCGTCGGCGGGCGTCATGCCCGTCTCGACCGTCTCGCGCAGGGCGTCGAGGAAGTGGGTCTCGTCGGGGATCAGGCCGCCGGCGCCGGGGCGCGCGCGGGCCTTGAGACCGGCCTCGGAGATCGACAGCACCTCCCGCGCCAGGTCCTGCATCGAGCGGCCGCGGATCTCCGCCTCCAGCCCGCGCTTGGCGGCGTCGCGGCGCAGGGCCTCGCGCTCCTCGGCCGTCCAGTCCTTAGCGAGGTCCCAGGCGGCGTCCAGCGCCGGGGCGTCGTAGAGCAGCCCCACCCAGAAGGCCGGCAGGGCGCAGATCCGCCGCCACGGGCCGCCGTCGGCGCCGCGCATCTCGATGAACTTCTTGATGCGCGCCTCGGGGAAGGCGGTGGTCAGGTGGTCGGCCCAGTCCGACAGGGTCGGCGTCTCGCCCGGCAGGGCGGGCAGCCGGCCCTCCATGAAGTCCCGGAAGCTCTGGCCGAGGGCGTCGATGTACTTGCCGTCGCGGTAGACGAAGTACATCGGCACGTCGAGCGCGTAGTCCACCCAGCGCTCGAACCCCATGCCGTCCTCGAAGACGAAGGGCAGCATGCCGGTGCGGTCGGGATCGAGGTCCTGCCAGATGCGCGAGCGCCAGGACTTCTGGCCGTTGATCTTGCCTTCGAAGAAGGGGGAGTTGGCGAAGAGCGCGGTGGCCACCGGCTGCAGCGCCAGCCCCACGCGCAGCTTCTTGACCATGTCGGCCTCGGACCCGAAGTCCAGGTTCACCTGGATGGTGCAGGTCCGGTACATCATCTGCGTGCCCCAGGGGCCGATCGACTGCATGTAGCCGGTCATCAGCCGATAGCGCCCCTTGGGCATCATCGGCATGTCCTCGTGGCGCCATTCCGGGGCCGCGCCCAGGCCGATGAAGCCGGCGCCGATCTCGTCGGCGATCTCCTTCACCTCGGCCAGGTGCCGGTTCGACTCGTCGCAGGTCTGGTGCAGCGTCTCCAGCGGCGCGCCCGAAAGCTCGAGCTGCCCGCCCGGCTCCAGGCTGACGTTGGCGCCGTCCTTGGTCAGGCCGATCAGGTGGCCCGATTCCTCGATCGGGTCCCAGCCGAAGCGGTCGCGCAGGCCTTCGAGCATGGCGCGGACCGAGGCGGGGGAGCCGCCCGCCGGCGCCTCGTAGGGCAGCGGCTTGTGGCTGCCGCGCAGGTAGCCGAACTTCTCGTGCTCGGTCCCGATGCGCCACTGGTCCGCGGGCTTGCAGCCGGCGGCGAGGTATTCGGCCAGCTGTTCGCGCCGCTCGATCGGGCCGCCGCCGCTCTGAGGTATCGACATGCCCGCTCCCGGCGTCTTCTTCGCCGCGCGAAGTGGCGGCCACGGGCAGACTTAGAAGGGGCCGCGGGACGGGGCAACCCCGTTCTGGACCGTCAAATGAGGCTGCGCGCGTGGACCGAGCGTCGCCAGATCGGGCGCACCCCCAGCCCGTCGTGCTCGAAGGCCTTCGAGGCGCGCATCACCGAGAAGCCCGGCAGCACCGACAGCGCCTCGGGGATCTGGTCCGCGCCGCGGGCGCGCACGGCGATCACCACCGGCAGGCCGTCCATCGGGCGCAGCCGCCAGGCGAGGCCGGCGTTGCGCTTCAGCAGCACCGCCTCGACCGTCCACAGCTCCTCGACGCGGACCACGCCGCCCCAGAGCTGCTCGTGCCCCTCGGGCGCGAGATAGGTGATGCGGCCCTCGGCGACCTCGACCACGCCGGGACCGTCCGAGTCGCCCTTCATCCGCGCTCGGCTGAAGGCGACCACGGCCCAGGCGGCGGCGGGCAGGCCCAGCGCCGCGAGGCCCCAGCCGAGCCATCCGCCCTGCAACGCGGCCCGCAGGCCGACGCTCAGCAGCGCCACCGCCAGCGTGGCGGCGATCAGGGTCTCGGCCCAGCGGCCCAACGCCTGCATGGCTCCTTCCCCCTCTCCGCCGGGAAATGCGCTCGTCCCGTCGCTCATGCCGTCGCCCCCTCGGTCCCGTTCCAGTCCCCCAGCGCAGCCTGCCATATCGTCAGCGCCGAAGCCGCCGCGGTATCCGCGCGCAGGATGCGCGGTCCGAGCGACACGGGCGTGACGTAAGGGGCGGCGCGCAGGCGCTCGGATTCCGCCTCGTCGAAGCCCCCCTCGGGGCCGATCAGAACCGCCCAGGGGCCGGCGTCCGCACCCGGCGCGGGCGCATGGGCGGCCAGCGCCTGCGTGATCGGGGGCGCGTCGCGCCGCTCGTCGCAGAACAGCAGCCGGCGGGCGGGGTCCCAGGCGTCGAGCACGCGGTCCAGCCGCTCGGCCTCCATCAGCTCGGGCACCGAGAGGAAGCCGCACTGCTCCGCCGCCTCGACCATGTGGGCCTGCAGGCGGTCGGGGCGCAGGCGCTCGGCGTTGGTGCGGCGGGTGAAGACGGGGCGCAGGGCGGCGCAGCCCAGCTCGCAGGCCTTCTCGACGATGAAGTCGGTGCGCGCCTTCTTCACCGGGGCGAACAGCAGCCACAGGTCGCGGGGGCGGGTCTGCGGGCGGGTCCGCTCGACGCAGGTCAGCGCGCCGCCCTTGCGGCTCGCCTCGCTCACCTCGGCGCGCCATTCGCCGTCGCGGCCGTTGAAGACGAGCAGCGTATCGCCCGGGGTCAGGCGCATCACGTTGAACAGGTAATGGGCCTGCTCCCGCGAGGGTTCCAGCACCGCGCCCGGCGACAGTTCGCCCGTCACGCAGAGCCTGACCTTCGCCGCCTTTTCTGCCATAAGCCCCCGCATGAATGCGCCACGCTCCGAAACCCCGCCTTGGGATAACCCGCCCGCGCCGGATGGTCGAGTTGCCGATTCCACCGATCGCAACTGGGTCGACCGCTTCGCGCCCGAGTGGAGCCGCCCCTTCCTGCGCCTGAGCCGGGCCGACCGGCCGGCGGGGACCTGGCTGCTGCTGATCCCCTGCTGGTGGAGCCTGGCGCTCGCGGTCGCGGCCGATCCCGCCGGGGGGCGTCCGGAAGACCTTTGGATCGCTGGGGTCTGCGCGGTGGGCGCGTTCCTGATGCGCGGCGCGGGGTGCACCTGGAACGACATCACCGACCGCGACATCGACGGCGGCGTGGCGCGCACCCGCTCGCGTCCGCTGCCCTCGGGCCGCGTCACCGTGAAGCAGGCCGTGGCGTGGATGGTTATACAGGCGTTCATCGCCTTCTTCCTGCTGCTGACGCTGCACCCGGCGGCGATTCTCCTCGGCGTCGTCTCGCTGGCGCCGGTGTGCATCTACCCGTTCATGAAGCGCGTGACCTGGTGGCCGCAGGTGTTTCTGGGCCTGGCCTTCAACTGGGGCGCGCTGCTGGCGTGGACGGCGCACACCGGCTCGCTCGGCTGGCCGCCGGTGCTGCTCTACCTCGCCGGCATCGCCTGGACGCTGTTCTACGACACGATCTACGCCTGCTGCGACCAGGAGGACGACGCGCTGATCGGGGTGAAGTCGACCGCGCGCCTGTTCGCCGAATCCACCGGACGCTGGCTGTTCGGCTTCCTCGTCGCCGCGGTGCTGCTGGCGCTGTCGGCCGCGGTTCTGGCGACGGCCTGGTCGGGGGCGGCGACGATGGTCGCGGCGATCCTGGGCGTCTGGGCCTTCGCGCTGCGCCTGCACTGGCAGCTGCGCCGCTTCGACCGCACCGACGGCGCGGTCTGCCTGCGGCTGTTCCGCGACAACCGCAACGCGGGCCTGCTGATGGCCGCGGGCTTCGCCGTCGCGGCCCTGCTCTAGCCGGCGCCTCAACCTTCCCTTCACCCTTGCGAAACCGGGCGTAAAGCCGCCCCGGTGCAGGGTCCCCCCCGGAGCAAGCCGAGGGGGTTGGGATCGTGGCATCCGCGAACGCGTTCGCCCAGTACATGGTCGAGCTGATCAACCGTTTCCGCCTGGACCCGGGCGGGGAGTTCGACCGCATCGTCCAGAACCGGGCCACGACCACGGCGCACGACGCCGACGTCACGGTCGCGCTGCGCTGGTTCGGCACCGACCTGCGCGCGCTGGAGACGGAGCTGGCCGCCCTCTCCGCCGCCCAGCCGCTGGCCTGGAACGGCCGGCTCGCCCAGGCCGCCGCCCGGCATTCCTCCCTGCTCGACCGGGCCGACGTGCAGTCCCACCAGGTGACCTCGCTGGGCGAGGCGCCGCTGGGGGAGCGGATCCGCGACGCGGGCTATTACGGCTCCCGCGTCGGCGAGAACGTCTTCTCCTACGCCGAATCCGCCCGCCACGCGCATGAGGCCTTCGTGGTCGACTGGGGCCCCGACGCCGACGGGATGCAGGCCGGGCGCGGCCACCGGGTGAACCTCGCCTATGCCGGCTTCGCCGAGGTGGGGATCGGCGTGGTGAAGCAGGACGACGCCTCGGCCTCCACCGGCCCCTGGATCGTCACCCAGAACTTCGGCGCCCGCCCCGACGCCGGCCCCGTGCTGACCGGCGCGGCCTGGCGGGACAAGGACGGCGACGGCCTGTTCTCGATGGGCGAGGGGATCAAGGGCCTGCGCGTCGCCGCCGAGGGCCGGGGCAAGACCGCCTCCGCCCCCGCCGGCGGCTGGTCGCTGGAGGTCGGCGAGGGCCGGGCCGACCTCACCCTCTCGGGCGCCGCGGCGAAGGGCCGGATCGTCGCCGAGGTGCAGGTGGGGCGGGAGAACGCGAAGCTCGACCTGATCGACCGCAAGATCCTCGCCACCAGCGCCGACCTCGACCTGAAGAAGGGCGCGGCCGCGGTGATCGCGCTCGGGACCGGCGACGTCGACCTCTCGGGCAAGGGCGGGCGCGACCGGCTGGAGGGCAACGCCGGGCGCAACGTCCTGGACGGCGAGGGCGGGACCGACCGGCTCTCCGGCGGCGGCGGACGCGACCTGATCGAGGGCGGCAAGGGCGACGACCTGCTGCGCGGCGGCGGCGGGGCCGACACGTTCCTGTTCCATGCCCGCGACGGCCACGACCGCATCCTCGACTGGGGCAAGGGCGACGCCGTCGCGCTGGGCGGCGGGCTGGCGCGGGCGGACGTGACGATCTCCGCCCACGACGGCGACGCCGTCCTCGCCTTCGCGGGGACCGAGGTGGTGGTGGAGGACGCCGCCGGGCGCATCGACCTCGCCGACCTGCTGCTGGCCTGACGGCCCCCGCTAACGCAGAACGGCCGCCCGGGCGTCCCGGGCGGCCGTTCTCGCGCCGTCGGGCGCCGGCGCCGCTCAGGCGACCAGCAGGTCGTCCAGCTGCGGGATCGGGGCCAGCGGGTCGGCCGCGTCGAAGATCGTGTCGTAGCCCATGTCCTCGAGCGCGGCGACGGTGGTGGCGGAGATGTAGTTGTCCGCGTTCACGTAGCCGGTCATGATCTCCTTGCGGAACAGCATCTCGTCCCAGTGGACGCCCGCCGTGCCCGCGCCGCCGTCCATCTCCACCGGCACGCCCTGGCCGGCGTAGGGATCGACGCCCGAGGGGCCCGGATACTCCGCCTGCCAGGCGAGGGTGGCGTTGGCGCCGTTGAAGCGCGTCTCGCCGTTCACCGTGGACAGCAGGCCCAGGTCGTCCCACTGCGGGCCGAAGCCCAGCACGTGCATCATCTCGTGGAAGGCCACGTCGTCGGCGGTGCCGTCGGTCATCAGGCGCGCGATGTCGGCCGAATCGAACCGGACCGTGCCGGCCCAGGGCAGGTCGTTCGCGCGCACGCCGCTCAACGCCGCGCGGGCGATGGTGCCGTAGGAGCCGTCGATCGAGCCGATCGACAGGGTGATGCGCACGTCGTCGATGACGCTGTAGTCGGCGATGTCGCCGGTAACCAGGGTCGAGATCATCTCCGCGGCCAGCAGCATCGCGGACTGCTGCTCGACGGTCCAGGTCCCGTTGAAGATCAGCTCGACGTTGAAGTCGCCGGTCACGCCCAGGTCGCCTTTGCCCGAGACGTAGACGTCGTAGAGCCCGTCGGCGCCGGCGGTGTTGTAGGGCCCGTCGCCGGTCCCGGGGTCGGTCCCCGGGTCGGTGGGATCGGTGGGATCGGTCGGGTCCGTGGGGTCGGTCGGATCGGTCGTGCCGCCGCCGTTGCCCTTGCCGCCGCCCTTGCCCTTGGCCGAGGCGCCGTCGGTGGTCGTGCCCCCATCGGTCGTGCCGCCGTCGGTGGTCCCGCCGTCGGTCGTGCCGCCGCCCTTCTTCCCGCCCCGGGCGCTGAAGAACTCGGTGGAATCGAGATCGTCGGGATCGAAGTCGATCCCGTGCTTGTCGAGCATCTTCTCGATTTTCTTGAGGAGCTTGTCGTGCTTCCCCTGCTCGGCCCAGCGGTCGAGCTTGCGCTCCTGCCGGTCGGTCAGGACGTCGAGCACATCATCCGGCAGCCCATCGGTCCAGGCCGCCGGGAACACGCGGTTACGCATCTATCTTCTCCATCCCACACGGGATACGCGAGTCACGGACGCGACTAGAGCGTGCGCGAGGCCTGACGTCAATATGAACTAGGGTTTCATGTTGGTTAACAACGGCAACGACCGCGCGTCGCCGTCGCCGTCCTCAGCGCCCGATCGCCTTCAGCCGCGCCGCCCGCAGGCGGGCGAAATCGTCGCCGGCGTGGTAGCTCGACCGGGTCAGGGGCGTGGCCGAGACCATCAGGAAGCCCTTGCCCCAGGCCGCCCGCTCGTAGGCGGCGAAGGCCTCCGGCGTGACGAACTCGGCCACCGCGTGGTGCTTGGGGGTGGGCTGCAGGTACTGGCCCACGGTCAGGAAATCCACGTCGGCCGATCGCATGTCGTCCATCACCTGGTGGACCGCCGCCCGTTCCTCGCCGAGCCCCACCATGATGCCGGACTTGGTGAAGATGGTCGGGTCCAGCTCCTTCACCCGCTGCAGCAGGCGCAGGGAGTGGAAGTAGCGCGCGCCGGGACGGACCTCCGGATACAGGCCGGGAACCGTCTCGAGGTTGTGGTTGAAGACGTCGGGGCGCGCCTCGACCACCATCTCCAGCGCCGAAGGGGCGCATTTCAGGAAATCGGGGGTCAGGATCTCGATCGTCGTGTCGGGCGCCTTGCGGCGAAGCGCGCGGATGGTGCGGGCGAAGTGCTCGGCGCCGCCGTCCTCGAGGTCGTCGCGGTCCACGGACGTGATCACCACGTGGCTCAGGCCCAGCTTCGCCACGGCGTCGGCGACGCGGGCGGGCTCGAACGCGTCCAGCGCCTCGGGGCGGCCGGTGGCGACGTTGCAGAAGGTGCAGCCGCGGGTGCAGATCTCGCCCATGATCATCATCGTGGCGTGGCCCTGCGACCAGCACTCCCCGACGTTGGGGCAGCCCGCCTCCTCGCACACGGTGGCGAGGCGATGCTCCTTCACGATCCGCCGGGTCTGCTCGTAACCCTCGCCGCCGGGGGCCTTCACCCGGATCCAGGCCGGCTTGCGCAGGATCGGCGCGTCGGCGCGGCCCTGCTTCTCGGGGTGCCGCTGGGCGCGGTCCTTGAGGTCGCGCGGGCGCACCAGGCGCGGCGCGGGGGCGGCGGAGGGATCGGCGGGGGTGGTGTCGGCAGCCATGGCGGGCCTCCCTTGCTTGCCGTCGTTTAGGACGGAATCGCCCGCCGTGCAAACGGGGCGCGCAGGGGACGGGCGCGCGACGGCGACGCAGGGGAAGGCCCAGCCGCCTCGCCCCCGTCCTGCGCCCCACGGCGCGGGCGCAGGCGCGCCTCAGCTCGTCAGGAAGGCCGGCTCGACGCCCGTCTCCAGCCGCACGGCCGAGAGCACGCCGGAGTAGTAGGCGCCCGTGTCCACCGCGATGCGCCCGCCGGCGTGGCCGGCCTCGTCCACCACGTAGTGGCCGTAGACCACCCACAGCCCGTCCTTGCGCGGGATCGAGAAGAAGCGCGAGACGCCCCAGGTCATCGTCCGGTCGGACTGAAGCTCGGGCGGCGCCTCGGGGTCGGCGCCGGCATGGGCGAAGAGGACCTTGCCGAAGCGCGCCCAGGCGGGCAGCTCGCGCACCATCGCCAGGTCCTCGGCCGCGGCCTCGGCGAAGCGGGCGGCGACCTCGACCAGGGCCTCGCCCTCGGTGGTGGGGGCGACGCCGCCGATCTCGTAGCTCGCCAGGGTCTGCAGGCCGCCGTTGCGCAGCCAGCGCGCGCCGGCCTCGGCCGGGGCGTCGACGAAGGCGACCATCATCTCCTCATGGTTGCCGCGCAGGGCCACCACCTCGGCCGGGCCGTTCGCCCAGCCGCCGCGGGTCACGATCCCGCGCAGGCGCGCCAGAACCTGGGCCGACTGCTCGCCCCGGTCGACGTAGTCGCCCATGGTCACCAGGCGCCACGCCTCGTAGCCGCGGTCCTTCGCGTCCTGGTTGATCCGGCCCAGAAGCCGTTCCAGCAGGTCGGCGCGCCCGTGCATGTCGCCGATCGCATAGGTCGGCATGTCGATCTCGAGCGGGGCGTCGAAGCCCTGGCCGCCCTTCTTCTTCGCCTCGCCCGACGGCGGAGCGCCGTCGCCGCCGCCGCCGCCCATCAGGCGCTTGAGGAATCCGATCATCCGTCCCCCCGGGTCGGTCGCCGCGCGGCCCTTCGGACGGTCGCGCGGCGGCTTCGTTCACTCGGCCGCGACCTTCGCGGCGTTCAGCCAGGACCAGACCCGCTGCGGGGTCAGCGGCATGTCCACGTGGGACACGCCCGCGGCCGAGACCGCGTCCAGCGCCGCGTTGGTCACCGCGGCCAGCGCGCCGACGGTGCCGGCCTCGCCGCAGCCCTTCATGCCGATCGCGTTCGCGGTCGAGGGCGTGCCCTCGTGGAAGAACGGCATGTCCGGCACCTCGTAGGCGCGCGGCAGGGAGTAGTCCATGAAGGTCGCGGTCAGCAACTGCCCGCTTTCATCGTACACCACCTGCTCGTTGATCGCCTGGCCCACGCCCTGCACCACGCCCCCGTGCACCTGGCCGATGGCCAGCACCGGGTTCATCAGCAGGCCGAAGTCGTCGACGACGGTGTACTTCACCACCGCCAGCTTGCCGGTGTCGGGATCGACCTCGACCTCGCAGATATGGCAGCCGTTGGGGAAGGAGCGGCCGGGCACCGTGTTCTCGGTCTCGTGCACCAGCATCGCCGGATCGCCCAGCGAGCGGGCCTTGGCCCCCAGCGTCTCCAGCGTGACCTCGCGGTCGGTGCCGGCGACGCGGAAGGCGCCGTCCTCGAACACCAGGTCCCCGCCCGAGACCTCCAGCTCCTCCTCCGCCATGGGGCGGAACTTCTCGATCATCTCGTCGGAGGCGGCGTTGATCGCGTTGCCCTGCATGGTGACCGAGCGCGAGCCGCCGGTGCCGCCACCGGTCTTGATCAGGTCGCTGTCGCCCTGGATCACCCGGATCCGGTCGTAGGGCAGGCCGGTGCGCTCATGCAGGATCTGGGCGTAGACCGTCTCGTGCCCCTGCCCGTTGGACTGGGTGCCGACATAGAGGTTGTAGCCCCCGTCCTCGGCGAACTCGATCTTGGCGGTCTCGTTCTGGGCGCCGAGGATCGACTCGATGTAGGTGGCCAGCCCCCGGCCCCGCAGCAGGCCCTTCTTGGCGCTCTCGGCGCGGCGCGCCTCGAACCCGTCCCAGTCGGCCTCGGCGAGGCAGCGGGTCATCACCCGGTCGAAGTCGCCCACGTCGTAGACCTGGCCGACCAGCGTCGTGTAGGGGAACTTGTCCTTGGGGATGAAGCTCTTGCGGCGGACTTCCGCCGGCGACATCCCGAACTGGCGGGCGGCGGCGTCCATCAGCCGCTCGATCTGGTAGATCGCCTCCGGCCGGCCGGCGCCGCGGTAGGAATCCACCGGGCAGGTGTTGGTGTAGACGCCCTTCACCTCGTAGAGGCCGACCTGCACGTCGTAGACGCCCGGCAGCACGTTCTTGGCGACCTCGGAGGGGATGTACTGCCCGAAGGGCGAGTTGTAGGCGCCCAGGCCCGCGGTGACGCTGAAGTGGATCGCGGTCAGCTTGTGGTCGGCGTCGAAGGCGCCGCGGGCGATCGTGACGTGATCGCGGCCCATCGCGTCGGTCATCATCGACTCGGAACGGTCCGCCATCCAGCGCGCCGGGCGCCCCAGCTCCTTGGCGGCCAGCGCCACCACGAAATGCTCGGGGTAGTTGAAGGCCTTCATCCCGAAGCCGCCGCCGACGTCGGGGTTGGTGATGCGCACCTGCTCGGGCGCGAGGCCGATCTTCTTCGACATCTCCCGCTTCAGGCCCCACACGCCCTGGCCGTTGGTCGAGACGTGCAGCTTGCTCCCGTCCCACTCGGCCCAGGCGCCGCGGGTCTCCATCGGGTTGGCGATGACGCGGTTGTTGACCAGCGGCAGCTCGACGACATGGGCGGCCTCCGCGAAGGCCGTCTTCGTGGCGTCCTCGTCGCCGAAGGCCCAGTCGAAGGCGAGGTTGCCCGGCGCCACGTCGGGATGCACCTCGGGCTGCTCGCGGGCGAGCGCCGTGTCGAAGGCGGCGGGCAGCTCCTCGAAGTCCAGCTCGATCAGCTCGGCGGCGTCGCGGGCCTGGGCCTGGGTCTCGGCCACCACGGCGGCGATGGCCTCGCCGACATAGGCGACCTTGTCGGCCGCCAGGATCGGACGCACCGGGGCCGCCCCGGTCGAGCCGTCGCGGTTCTTCACCACGCCCGCGTCCATGGAATTGCGCAGCTTGCCCTCGAGGTCGGCGGCGGTGAACACCGCCAGCACGCCCTCGGCCTCGCGCGCGGCCGAGGCGTCGACCTTCGTCAGCCGCGCGTGCGCCACCGGCGCGCGCAGGAAATGCACCCAGGCCGCGTTCTCTGGCGCGGTGTCGTCGACATAGCGCCCGCCGCCGGTCAACAGGCGCAGGTCCTCCTTGCGGACGAGTGGCTGGGCGACGCCGAACTTCACCATGTCGATCATCCCTTGCTGGTCCGCGCCCCGTTTTCGGCGCGGACCGGGGGGCGTCCGCGCCCGGAGGCGGATAATTCCTTCGCGCCCGACCCTAGCCCTGCGGGGCGGGAAGTCCATATGAAGGCGGGCCGGAATTGGCCGGCCCGCGGCGGCGCGCCCTGCGCCCCCGCCTCTTCGAGGTCCCCTCCGCCCCGCCGCCGACGCTCCGACCGCGCCCCGCGCGCGGCGGTCCCGGCGCCGCCGCCCGGGGGATCGACCCTCGGCGCGCGCCGGAACGCGGGCGCCTCTCGGCCGGCGATGGTATGGTTCCGGCCCCCGGGAGGAACGAATCACAATGAATACAACCGACGATCGAATCGCCGAGACGTTGCTCGAACTCGCCCGCAGCCCGGAGGCCGTTTCCGGCTTCTGCCCCTCCGAGGCCGCCCGCCGCCTGGCCCCCGACGACTGGCGCCCCCTGGTGGACCGCGTGCGCATGGTGGCGAGCCGCCTGCAGCGCGACGGCCTGATTTCCGTGACCCAGAGCGGCAAGGCCGTCGACGCCCTCTCCGCCCAGGGCCCCATCCGCCTCAGCCGCCCCCTGCACTGAGCCGCCCCCCCTCTTCCGCGGCGCCGCCCCCCGCCGGACGGCGCCCGCCCCCCCCCGGCCAGCCACCCACCCCTTCCAAACAGCCCCCGCACCGATCCGGCCGCCCCTCCAGGCGCCCGGTCGCGACGCCTGCGTCCCGCGCGCAGCGCCTGTTCTCCGGAGCCGTCCGTCGCTGATGCCGTGAAGAGCGACTCGTCGGGAGGGGTCCAGGATCGCGAAGCGACCCCGCCCTTGGGCGGGGCTTGTCCTTGACCCCTCCCGACGAGTCGCTCAGGCATCTTCAGCGACGGACGGCTGCGGAGGACAGGCGCGGGCCCTGTTCTTTGGTGAGTCAGGAAGCGGCCTTCCCCCTCGCCGACGACGCTCCGCCGGGCCCCTCTCGCTCCGGCCCGCGGCGCGCCCAAGCCCGCCCGCAGGGCGCCTCCGTCCCCGCTCCCCCCAACGCGAAAGCGCCGCGCATTTCTGCGCGGCGCTTCCCTGTCTCGTCCGTCCGCGGGAACCGCGGATCAGCCCAGCTTGGCCAGCAGCGCGTCCAGCGAGGCCTTGGCGTCGCCGTAGAACATCCGCGTGTTGTCCTTGAAGAACAGCGGGTTCTCGATGCCCGAGTAGCCGGTGCCCTGCCCGCGCTTGGACACGAACACCTGCTTGGCCTTCCACACCTCCAGCACCGGCATCCCGGCGATGGGGGAGTTGGGGTCGTCCTGGGCGGCGGGGTTCACGATGTCGTTCGCCCCGATGATGATGACCACGTCGGTCTCGGGGAAGTCCTCGTTGATCTCGTCCATCTCCAGGACGATGTCGTAGGGGACCTTGGCCTCGGCCAGCAGCACGTTCATGTGCCCCGGCAGACGCCCCGCGACGGGGTGGATGGCGAAGCGGAACTCCTTGCCCGCCGCGCGCATCTTGCGCGTCAGCTCCGAGACCGCCTGCTGGGCCTGCGCCACCGCCATGCCGTAGCCGGGCACGACGATGATGCTGTCGGCCTCCTCCAGCGCCGCGGCCACGCCGTCGGCGTCGATGGCGACCATCTCGCCCTCGACCTCCATCGCCGGGCCCGAGGAGCCGCCGAAGCCGCCCAGGATCACCGAGACGAAGTGCCGGTTCATGGCCTTGCACATGATGTACGACAGGATCGCGCCCGAGGAGCCGACCAGCGCGCCGACCACGATCAGCAGATCGTTGCCGAGGCTGAAGCCGATCGCCGCCGCCGCCCAGCCCGAGTACGAGTTGAGCATCGACACGACCACCGGCATGTCGGCGCCGCCGATGCCCATGATCAGGTGGTAGCCGATGAACAGCGCCATCACGGTCATCAGCAGCAGCGGCAGCAGCCCGCCGGAGTTGAAGTACCAGATCAGCGACAGCACCGAGATCGCGGCGGCCGAGGCGTTCAGCACATGCCCGCCCGGCAGCTTCTTCGCCGCCGACGTGACCTTGCCGGCGAGCTTGCCGTAGGCGATGACCGAGCCGGTGAAGGTGATCGCGCCGATGAACACGCCCAGGAACAGCTCGACGCGCAGGATCGCGATCTCCACCGCGTCCTTCTTGGCGAGCAGGGCCGCGAAACCCTCGAGCCCCACGCGCGCCGCGTCGTCCATGGCCATGACCCGGCCGAGCTCGACATGGGCGTTGTAGCCCACGAACACCGCGGCGAGGCCGACGAGGCTGTGCATGGCCGCGACCAGCTGGGGCATCTCGGTCATCTGCACGCGCTTGGCGACGAAGAAGCCGATGATGCCGCCGGCCGCGATCAGGATGACCGACAACAGCCAGAGGCCCGAGCCCGGGCCCACCAGCGTGGCGGCCACGGCCAGCGCCATGCCGGCGATGCCGTACCAGACCGCGCGCTTGGCCTTCTCCTGGTTCGAGAGGCCGCCCAGCGACAGGATGAAGAGAACCGCCGCGACCACGTAGGCCGCGGTCGAGAATCCGTAGTCCATGTCCTCGCCCTCCTTACGATTTCTGGAACATGGCGAGCATGCGCCGGGTGACGAGGAAGCCGCCGAAGATGTTGATGCCGGCCATGAAGACCGACAGCGCGGCGAGCACGATCACGATCGTCGAGTTCGAGCCGATCTGCATCAGCGCGCCCAGGATGATGATCGACGAGATCGCGTTCGTGACCGCCATCAGCGGCGTGTGCAGCGAATGCGCCACGCCCCAGATCACCTGGAAGCCCACGAAGACCGACAGCACGAAGACGATGAAGTGCTGCATGAAGCTCGCCGGCGCGACGAGGCCCACGGCCAGCAGCAGCACGGCGCCCACGACCAGCAGGGTCACCTGGCTCTTGGTCTGCTTCTTGAAGGCGGCGATCTCGGCGGCCTTCTTCTCCTCGGGGGTCGGCTCCTTCACCTTCTCCTTCGGCTTGGCGGCCGCGATGGCCTTCACCTTGGGGGGCGGCGGCGGGAAGGTGATCTCGCCCTCGTGACACACGGTCGAGCCGCGGATCACGTCGTCCTCCATGTTCACGACCGGCTTGCCGTCCTTCTCGGGCGTCAGGTCGGCCATCATGTGGGCGATGTTGGTGCCGTAGAGGTTCGAGGACTGGGTCGCCATCCGGCTCGGCAGGTCGGTGTAGCCGATGATGGTGACGCCGTTCTCGGTGACGATCTTGTCGTCGGGCACGGTCAGGTCGCAGTTGCCGCCGCGCTCGGCGGCGAGGTCGACGATCACCGAGCCGTTCTTCATCGCGAGGACCATGTCCTCGGTCCACAGCTTCGGCGCGGGCCGGCCGGGGATCAGCGCCGTGGTGATGACGATGTCGACCTCGGGCGCCTGGGCGCGGAACAGCTCCAGCTGCTTCTCGCGGAACTCAGGCGAGGAGGGGGCCGCGTAGCCGCCGGTGCCCGAGCCGTCCTGCGTGTCCTCGAAGTCGAGGAACAGGAACTCCGCGCCCATCGACTCGATCTGCTCGGCCACCTCGGGGCGCACGTCGAAGGCGCGCACGACGGCGCCCATCGCCTGGGCCGCGCCGATGGCCGCCAGGCCCGCGACGCCTGCCCCGACGACCAGGATCTTCGCCGGCGGCACCTTGCCCGCGGCGGTGACCTGGCCGGTGAAGAAGCGGCCGAAGTTGTTCGCCGCCTCGACCACCGCGCGATAGCCGCCGATGTTGGCCATGGACGACAGCGCGTCCATCTTCTGCGCGCGGCTGATGCGCGGGACCATGTCCATCGCCAGGACGGTCATCTTCTTGGCGTTCAGCGCCGCCAGAAGCTCCTCGTTCTGGGCGGGCCAGATGAAAGAGATCAGCGTCTTGCCCTCGGGGGCCGCCTCGACCTCTTCCGTGGACGGCGCGCGCACCTTCACGATGACGTCGGCCTGGCTCCACAGGTCGGCGGCGGTGTCGACCACCGTCACGCCGGCCTCGGCATAGGCCTCGTCCTTGAAGCTCGCGGCTTCGCCCGCTCCGCTCTGCACCAGGCAATCGTAGCCCAGCTTCTGCAGGCGCTTCGCGCTCTCTGGCGTCAGGGCGACCCTCTTTTCGCCCTCGAAGATCTCAGCTGGGGCGCCGATCCTCATGCGTCCCTCCTCCATGTTCTCCTTCGGACGCGACGGCGCCCGGAAGGGGAACAGACCTTCCGGGCGCCGCTTTGTCCACCGTCGGTTTGGCCTAGACGCGCGAAACAGGCAAGACGTCCAGACCCCCAATTGCGCAACAATATTGCGCGGCCGTTCGCCGCGGCGCGTCACGAGGGGCGGAGCGGCGGGAGTCGTCGCTCCCGACCGATCCATCCTCACGTCGGATATGCATCCTCAGGCGTCGGTGTCGAGCCGCGAAAGGCTCGACGTCGCCCGCCCGGGCCTGTATCATGGCGGAAATGCGGCGTGACGTTCGGATTCCTTAACAAACGCGCCGCCGTCATCGACCTGTCGCCGAGCGCGGGCATCATTGCCGACGCCCGCCCTCGACCCGGACCGATCCGCACATCCCGCGGACGCCTCGCTCCCCGCCTTCCCCACGCAGGCGGCCGGAGCGCCCGCATCGGCGTCCGACCCCATCGATGGAGCTTCGTCATGACCCTCACGGCCGTGATTTTCGACGTAGACGGCACCCTCGCCGAAACCGAGGAGCTGCACCGCGCCGCCTTCAACGCCGCCTTCGCCGAGGCGGGCCTCGACTGGACCTGGGACCGCGAGAAATACGACGAGCTGCTGGCGGTGGAGGGCGGCCTCGCCCGCATGCGCCACTACGCCGAGATCCACCGCCCCCGCGACCTGGCCAACATGGAGCATGCCGGCGACTTCGAGCGCGTGCACGAGCGCAAGTCCGAGCTGTTCCTGTCGATGATGGAGGAGGGCGCCGCCCTGCGCCCCGGCGTCGCCCGCCTGATCGAGGACGTGCGCTCGTCGGGCCTCAAGCTCGCCGCCTGCACCACCTCCTCGCGCGAGACCTTCGAGGCGCTGATCCTCAACGCCTTCGGCTTCGAGGCGCTGGAGTGGTTCGCCGCCGTCGTCACCCGCGAGGACGTCGAGGCGGTGAAGCCCGACCCCGCGCCCTACGCGCTGGCGATCAAGCGCCTCGGCGTGCCGCCCCAGACCGCGGTCGCGATCGAGGACAGCGCCCGCGGCGTCGCCTCGGCCGGCGGCGCGGGCCTGGCGGTGCTGGCGGCCCCCGGCCTCTACACCCGCGACGAGGACTTCTCGGGCGCCTTCCTCGTGGTCTCCGACCTCGGCGAGCCGCAGGCGCCGTTCGAGATCCTGGCCGGCGACCCGGGCCCCTTCTCCTGCGTCACGGCCGAGGCGCTGCGCGACTGGCACGGCCGCCAGTGCGGCGGCGAGGGCGCGGTGGCCTGACCGGCGGCCTCGGCCCCCGCCCCGGCGGGACAGGTCCGTCCCGACCGACGTCCGCATGATCCTCCCCCCGGCGGCGGCCTCGCTCCGCCGCCGTCGAATCAGCCCCGCCGCGCGGCCTCCCGGTCGCGGCGGGCGCCCCTCCCGGCCACGCTGCACCGCAGCGAATTTACCGCCGGCAGGTTGCGGCGCCGAAAGCGCGGACCATTTCGCCATCCATCGGGCGGAAAGGACCGCTTCGGCGCGCTCCAGGGCTTGCCTTGCGCACGCAAACGTCATTTACGCCGCACCAGCCGCCCCCTACGGTTGGCGGCGAAGGGTCCTTTGCGCATTCAGGAACCCAAGGGAGGACAGGACATGCGCTTTCTCAAGATCACCGCCGCCGTCGCGGCGGCCATGATGATGACGTCCGCCGCCGCGCAGGCCGCCTGCGACGACGGCGAGATCGTCATCAAGTTCAGCCACGTCACCAACACCGACAAGCATCCCAAGGGGATCGCCGCGTCGCTGCTGGCCGACCGGGTGAACGAGGAGATGAACGGCAAGGCCTGCATGGAGGTCTACGGCAACTCCTCGCTCTACAACGACGACCAGGTGCTGGAGGCGATGCTGAACGGCGACGTCCAGCTCGCCGCGCCGTCGCTGTCGAAGTTCGAGACCTTCACCAAGAAGTTCCGCATCTTCGACCTGCCGTTCATGTTCAAGAACATCGACGCGGTCGACGCCTTCCAGGCCTCCGAGACCGGCCAGGGCCTGCTGGACTCCATGCAGCGCCGCGGCCTGCAGGGCCTGTCCTACTGGCACAACGGCATGAAGCAGATCTCGGCCAACAAGCCGCTGCTGCTGCCCTCCGACGCCAAGGGCCTGAAGTTCCGCGTGCAGCCCTCCGAGGTGCTGAAGGCGCAGTTCGCGGCGCTCGAGGCCAACCCGCAGGCGATGGCCTTCTCCGAGGTCTACGGCGCCCTGCAGACCGGCGTCGTCGACGGGCAGGAGAACACCTGGTCCAACATCTACGGCCAGAAGTTCTTCGAGGTGCAGGACGGCACCACCGAGACCAACCACGGCGTCATCGACTACCTGGTGGTGACCTCGGTCGACTGGCTCGACGGGCTCGACGCCGACGTGCGCGACCAGTTCCTCACGATCCTCGACGAGGTGACGGCCGCCCGCAACGGCGAGTCCTTCAAGGTCAACGAGGAAGCCAAGCAGTCGATCATCGACGCCGGCGGCGTGGTGCGCGAGCTGACGCCCGAGCAGCGCCAGGCCTGGGTCGACGCGATGAAGCCCGTGTGGGCCGAGTTCGAAGGCGACGTGGGGGCCGAGAACATCGAGGCCGCCCAGCAGATCAACGCGTCCATGTAATCGAGGCCGGACGCCGCCCGCCCCGCCCGCCGGGGCGGGCGGCGAACCGACCCGCACGACGACGACGCGCCCCTCCCGCCGGCCTGGCCGCCGGGAGGGCGCGGACCGGCGCCGGAGGTCCTCTGGGAGGAGAGGCCCCCGGCGCGCAACGGTTCCGGCGGCCGGCTCGCGCGCTCCAGCCCGGGGCGCGACGCCCCCGTCGGCAGGGGGGGAGGCCCCGATGCATCACAAGGCCCGCACGCCCGCGGGGCGCGCGATCAACGCCGTCGAAGAGACGCTGATCGCCGCCATCCTGGGCGCCATGACGCTGATCACGTTCGCCAACGTGGTCGCGCGCTACGTCTTCAACTCCAACATCCTGTGGGCGCTCGAGGTCACCTCGTTCCTGTTCGCCTGGCTGGTGCTGCTGGGCGCGAGCTACTGCGTGAAGGTCACCGCGCACCTGGGCGTGGACGCGGTGCTCAACATCGTCTCGCCCGGCGTGCGCCGGGCGCTGTCGATCGTCGCCGCGCTCATCTGCCTGGCCTTCGCGCTGCTGCTGCTGAAGGGCGCCTGGGACTTCTGGGCCCCCTACGGCGAGATGAACGCGACCTCGGGGCGCTGGTTCCCCACGGGCTTCGCCAACTCCCGCGGGCAGGGCTGGTACGAGATGAACGACGTGCCCATGCCCGCCTTCCTCAACGAGACCTTCGCCGCCTGGTTCAACGAGGGCGAGGCCTACGAGAAGATGCCCCGGCTGATCCCCTACGTGATCCTGCCCCTGTCGATGCTGCTGCTGGTGCTGCGCTTCGCCCAGGCCCTGTGGGAGCTGCTCTCGGGCGAGCGCGCCTCGCTGATCGCCTCCCACGAGGCGGAGGAGGCGGTCGAGGACGCCCGCTCCCACCACGCCATCCCCGAGCCCGGGGCCCGGGACCCGCTGCACCACCACGACCCCGCGCACCGCGGCCCGAAGGAGCGCTGAGACCATGGAAGTCGCGATCCTTTTCGCCGTCGTCATCGGCCTGCTGCTGATCGGCGTCCCCATCGCGGTGGCGCTGGGCGTCTCCTCGACCCTGTTCCTGCTGGCGCTGTCGGACAGCTCGCTGGGGTCCATCGCCCAGACGCTCTACAACGCCATGGCCGGGCACTACACGCTGCTCGCCATCCCCTTCTTCGTGCTGGCCTCGACCTTCATGTCGACGGGCGGGGTGGCGAGCCGGATCATCCGCTTCTCCATCGCCTGCGTGGGCCAGTTCCGGGGCGGCCTCGCGATCGCCGGCGTCTTCGCCTGCATGCTGTTCGCGGCGCTCTCGGGCTCGTCCCCGGCGACGGTGGTCGCCATCGGCGGCATCGTCATCGCGGGCATGCAGCAGGTCGGCTATTCCAAGAGCTTCGCGGCCGGCGTGATCTGCAACGCCGGCACGCTGGGCATCCTGATCCCGCCCTCCATCGTGATGGTGGTCTACGCCTCGGCCACCGACGTCTCGGTCGGGCGCATGTTCCTCGCGGGCGTGATCCCGGGCCTGATCGCGGGCCTGATGCTGATGATCGGCATCTACGTCGCCGCGCGGGTGAAGAACCTGCCGAAGGGCGACTGGAAGGGCTGGGGCGAGGTGATCGCCTCGGGCATGGACGCCGGCTGGGGCCTGTTCCTGATCGTGATCATCCTGGGCGGCATCTACGGCGGCGTGTTCACCCCGACCGAGGCCGCGGCGGTCGCCGCCGTCTACGCCTTCCTGATCGCGAACTTCGTCTACCGCGACATGGGCCCGCTGAAGGACGCGGGCGCGGGGCGCCCGGTGTCGTTCCTGCGCAAGCCCTGGAGCCTGCTGACGGTCTGGGTCCACCCCGACACGCGCGACGCGCTGTTCGAGGGCGGCAAGCTGACGGTGACGCTGTTGTTCATCATCGCCAACGCCCTGATCCTCAAGCACGTTCTGACGGACGAGCAGATCCCCCAGGCGATCGCGAACTCGATGCTCGACGCGGGCTTCGGCCCGATCATGTTCCTGATCATCGTGAACGTGATACTGCTGATCGGCGGCCAGTTCATGGAGCCGTCGGGCCTGATCATCATCGTGGCGCCGCTGGTTTTCCCGATCGCGATCAGCCTCGGGATCGATCCGATCCACCTGGGCATCATCATGGTGGTGAACATGGAGATCGGGATGATCACGCCGCCCGTGGGCCTGAACCTGTTCGTGACCTCGGGCGTGGCGGGAATGCCGATGTGGGACGTGGTGAAGGCGGCGCTGCCCTGGCTGGGCATCCTCTTCATCTTCCTGATCATGGTGACCTACATCCCGCCGATGTCGACCTTCCTGCCCACCTACTTCATGGGCCCGGAGATCATCACCAAGTAGGCCGCCGCCCCGACGCGCGACGCCTGCAACGAGAAGGGCGCGACGGTCCCCCCGTCGCGCCCTTTTTCCGTCCCGCGCCGCCTCCCTGCACGCAGGCGCCGCGTCCCCCCTCGCGCCCGTGGCCGCCGCCCCGCCCGCGGCGCGCCCCCAGGCCTGCGCCGGCCGCGCGCGTCTCTCCGCCGGCCGGCCTTGCGCCAGGCGCCGCCCGCCCCACGCGCCGCGGGGAGCGCCTGTTCTCCGGAGCCGTCTCTCGCGGATGCCGAAAAGAGCGACTCGTCCTCCCCCATCCAGGATCGCGAAGCGACCCGCGCTTGCGCGGGCTTGTCCTTGACGGGGTAGGGCGAGTCGCTCAGGCATCCATCAGCGAGAGACGGGTCCGGAGAACTGGCGCGGGGCGTCTTGTTCTTGGGTGAGTCAGGAGCGCGCCGGAGGTTCCCGCCCTGCCCAGATCCGGGCGCGACGAAAGCCTCGGGCCCAAGCCCGCCCGCAGGGCGCCTGCAGACCGCCCCGGCGCCGCAGGCGCCGGGATCAGACCTCGCCCACCAGGATCTCCCGCTTGCCGACCTTGTTGGCCGGGGTGACCACGCCCTGCTCCTCCATCTGCTCCACCAGGCGCGCGGCGCGCTGGTAGCCGATGGCGAGCTTGCGCTGGATGTAGGAGGTCGAGCACTTGCGGTCGCGCGCCACGATCGCCACCGCGCGGTCGTAGAGGTCGGCCTCGGAGTCGTCGCCCGCGCCCAGGCCCAGCACCGCGTCGATGTCGGCCGCGGCCTCCTCGTCGGGGCCGTCGGTGACGCCGCCGATGTAGTCGGGCTCGCCCTGGGCCTTGAGGTGCATCACCACCTCCTCGACCTCCTCGTCCGAGACGAAGGGCCCGTGCACGCGCGTCACCCGCCCGCCGCCGGCCATGTAGAGCATGTCGCCCATGCCCAGCAGCTGCTCGGCGCCCTGCTCGCCCAGGATGGTCCGCGAGTCGATCTTGGACGTCACCTGGAACGAGATGCGGGTGGGGAAGTTCGCCTTGATGGTGCCGGTGATGACGTCGACCGAGGGGCGCTGCGTGGCCATGATCAGGTGGATGCCCGAGGCGCGGGCCATCTGGGCCAGGCGCTGGATGCAGGCCTCGATCTCCTTGCCCGCGACCATCATCAGGTCGGCCATCTCGTCGACCACGACGACGATGAAGGGCAGCTCCTCGGGCTCGAACTCCTGGGTCTCGATGATCGGCTCGCCGGTGTCGGGGTCGAAGCCGGTCTGGACCGAGCGGGTGAAGGCCTCGCCGCGGGACTGGGCGTCGCGGACGCGCTGGTTGTAGCCCTCGATGTTGCGCACGCCCATGCGCGACATCTTGCGGTAGCGGTCCTCCATCTCGGCGACCGTCCACTTCAGGGCCACCACCGCCTTCTTGGGGTCCGTCACCACCGGGGACAGCAGGTGCGGGATGCCGTCGTAGACGCTGAGCTCCAGCATCTTGGGGTCGATCATGATCATCCGGCACTCCTTCGGCGACAGCCGGTAGAGGAGCGACAGGATCATCACGTTGATCGCCACCGACTTGCCCGAGCCGGTGGTGCCCGCGATCAGCAGGTGAGGCATCCGCGCGAGGTTCGCCACCATCGGCGCGCCGGCGATGTCCTTGCCCAGCGCGATCAGCAGCTTCTCCTTGGCGTCGCCGAAGGACTTCGCGGCGAACAGCTCGCGCAGCAGCACCTTCTCGCGCACCTCGTTGGGCAGCTCGATGCCGATGATCGAGCGGCCGGGCACGGTCGAGACGCGGGCGGCGAGCGCCGACATCGACCGCGCGATGTCGTCGGCGAGCCCGATCACGCGCGAGGCCTTCAGGCCCGGCGCCGGCTCCAGCTCGTACATGGTCACCACGGGGCCGGGGGAGACCTTCACGATCTCGCCGCGGATGCCGTAGTCGTCCAGCACCGCCTCGAGCATGCGGGCGTTCTCCTCCAGCGCCTCGGTCGAGTGCTGGGGGCGCGCGATCTCGCGCGGGTTCTGCAGCAGCGAGAGCGGCGGGCAGGACCAGGCCGCGTCCTCCGAGAGGTCGTCGAACTCGAACTTCGGCTGCTGCTCCGCCTCCGCCCGGCGGCTGACCGGCACCTTCTTCAGCGGCGCGGCGACTTCCGCGCGCGGCTGGGGAACCGGGATCGGCGCGGGCGCGCGCGGGGCGGGGGCCGCGACCGGCGCCTCGTAGGCGTCCTCGTCGTCGTAGAGGATCTCGTCCTCGTCCAGCTCCGGCTCGCGGCGCGACATGGCGGCGGGCTCGATGCGCTTGGCGGCCGAGCGGATGCGGTCCAGCACGCTGGGCTCGCGCGGGCCGGCGCCCCGCTCCACCGGCTCGTCGTCGAGCGCCGAGCCCAGGCGCGGGCGGCGGCGGCGCGCGGTGAGGGGGGGCTCGTCCTCGACCTCCTCCTCGTCGTCGTCTTCGTCGTCATAGGCCTGCGCCGGCTCCCGACGCGCGGCGCCGTAGGGCTCGGGCGGGGCCACGCGGGCCGAGCGCGGGCGCGAGACCCGCCGCGCGGCGCCGCCCAGCACCAGCCCCACCAGCCCCAGCGAGGTGCGCGAGGCCCAGGCGAGGCCCGAGACCAGCCAGCGCAGGATCTCGGCCGCCTCGGCCGTGTCCATGCCCAGCGCGAGGCCCCCCAGCAGCACGGTCGCGACCAGCAGCCCGGCCGAGAGGATCGGCAGCGACAGCTCCAGCCCCCAGGGCATGTAGGCGACCAGCGTGCGGTCGGCGCCGTCGCCGATCAGCCCGCCCAGCCCGTAGGGATGCGGCCAGCTCTCGGGCGGCACATGGGCCGACAGGCAGGCCGCCGCGGCCAGGATCGCCACCGGCGCCACCAGCAGGCGCGACCAGGCCCGCCACTCGCCCTCATGCGTCACCAGCCGCCAGCCCCAGACGCCGGGCAGCAGCACCAGCGACCAGGCGGCGAGGCCCAGCGTGCGCATCAGCGGATCGGCGAGATAGGCGCCCGGCAGGCCCAGCCAGTTCGACGGCGCCCCGTCCGAGGCGTTGAAGAAACTGGGATCGTTGGGGTCGTAGCTGGCCAGCATCCCCGCCGCCACGACCGCCAGGATCGCCAGCGCCAGGCCCGCGAACTCGGTGAAGCGGCGGCCGATCACCTCGGACCAGCTTTCCGGCAGGAAGGCGTCGCGGCCGCCGAAGTCGTCGTCGAGGTCGGAACGGGAGAAGAACGCCATCGGTCTGCCTGTCTTTCCTGTTGTCTTGGCCTGTCGTCAGGGCCGCGCGCCCGGCCGGTCGACGGCGCGCCGGCCCTGCCTCAGCCCAGCGTGTCGCGGATCAGGGTCAGCCCGCGCTCGACGTCGTCCACGGATTCCACCAGCGCCGCCCGGATGTAGGCGTCGCCCGGATCGCCGCCCCCCAGCCATTCCGGCGAGGGGCGCGAGAGATAGGCGCCCGGCAGCACCCGCACCCCGGTCTTCTTCCACAGGTGCAGCGTCGCCGCCTCGCCGTTCCCCCACTTCGAGGAGACGTCGATCCACAGGAAGAACCCGGCCTCGGGCGGGCGGTAGCCCTCCATGTTCCCCAGGATGCGGTCCGCCAGCCGGTATTTCTCGTGGTACAGGGCGCGCGAGGCGTCGACATGCGCCTCGTCCCGCCACACCGCGGCCGAGGCCATCTGGATCGGCCCCGGGATCGGCGCGCCGGTGTAGGCCCGCAGCTTGCGCATCGCCGCGATCGCCTTCGGCCCGCCCGCGCAGAAGCCCGAGCGGATGCCCGGCAGGTTCGAGCGCTTGGAGAGCGAGTGGAACACCATCACCCGCTCGGGGTCCGCGCCCATCTCCTGCGCCGCCTGCAGGGCCGAGGGGGGCGGCGTCTCGCGCCAGATCTCGGAATAGCACTCGTCGGCGAAGACGTAGAAGTCGTGCTTCTCGGCCAGCGCGATCAGCCGCTTCCAGCGCCCGAGGTCCGCGACCACCCCCTGCGGGTTGGCGGGCGAGCACAGGTAGACCGCCGCCGTGCGCGCCAGCAGCGCCTCGTCCAGGTTTTCGAAGTCCGGCAGGAAGCCGCTCTCGGGCGTGGCGGGGACGTAGATCGGCTCCGCCCCCGCGGTCAGGGCTGCGACGGCGTAGCACTGGTAGAACGGGTTGGGGATCAGCACCGCCGGCCGCTCGCCGTTCTTCTTCTCGGGCACCAGCGCGAGGCAGGCCGCGAACAGCCCCTCGCGCGTGCCGTTCAGCGGGAAGACATGGCGCTCGGGGTCGGCGCGATCCTCGGCGATGCCGAAGCGGCTGCGCAGCCAGCCCGCGATCGCCTCGCGCAGCTCGGGATAGCCCTCGTTCGGCGGGTATCGGCCGTAGAGGTCGTGGTGGCGCGCCAGCTCCTCGCCCAAGAAGGGCGGCAGCGGGTGGCGGGGCTCGCCCAGCGACATGGGAAGCAGGGGACCGCCCGCCGGCGTCCCCTCCAACAGGGCCCGGAGCCGCGGAAACGCGTACTCCGGCAGGTCCGAGAATCGCTCGGGCTGCTGCATCTTGCCTGGCCTCATTCCGACGGGGCCGTCATTTGGCGCGGCCCTCGTTTCGCGAAAAGATACCTTGGGCAGGGGGATGCGTCCAGTTTTGCATACAGGGCATGAACCCCGGCGCGCCCCCTGTGGCCGAGCGGACCCGGCAGGCCCCGCCGCCGGAGGTCCCGGTCCTGACCTGGCGGGCCTGGGTCCAAGACCACGCCCGGGTCGCGCCCAGCCCCTTCGTCCGCCGCGCGCCGCAGGGCGAACCGCCCGGCCTCCTCCCGCGCCGCGCCTGAGCCGCCCCCATCCGCGCGCGCAGAGGCATCCCTGCCCCGGGCGCCCCGCTCCCGACCGGCCTCCGGCGCCCCTCCGCGCCCTGCGAACCCGGCCGCGTCGCGCCCGCGCGGTCCCCTTGAAACCCCGGCCCGCCGCCCGAGATCGTGACACGACCCATTGCAGACCCGGAGTTTTCGATGTCCCACGACGCCGCCCCGGAGCCGACCCCGCATTCGGGCCCGCACTCGGGCGCCGACGCGTCCGGGTCCGGCCCGATCTCCACCGTCCTCGACCGCCTCGACGAGGCCGCGACGCACGACCGCCCCTCCGCCGGCGAGATCGTCGAGGCCGTGGGCCGCCAGTCCCACGTCACCCTGCTGCTGGTGCCCGCGCTGGTGGTGATGACGCCGCTGTCGGGGATCCCGCTGCTGTCCTCGGTCTGCGGCCTGATCATCGCGCTGGTCAGCCTCGCGGGGCTGCTGGGGCGCGACCGGATCTGGCTGCCGGGCTTCGTGACGCGCCGCCGGGTGGACGGCGACCGGCTGGGCGAGGCGGTTGCCTGGCTGCGCAAGCCCGTCGGCTGGATCGAGCGGCACACCCGCCGCCGCCTGCCCCGCCTGGTCAGCCCGCCCGCCGACCGGGCGATCCTGCTGCTGTGCCTGCTGTGCGGCCTTGCCATGCCGGCGCTGGAGCTGGTGCCCTTCACCTCCTCCGTCCTCGGCGGCGCGGTGGCCCTGCTGGCGATCTCGCTGATCGTGCGCGACGGCCTGTTCGCGAGCCTCGCCTTCGCCGTGATCGCCCTGGTCCTGGCCGCCCCCGTCCTGTTCTTCACCTCCGGCGGCGCCTGACCGCGCCTCCCGGCGCTCCCCCGCCCCCTCCAGGCGCCCCCTGCGCGACGTCCGCAGGCCCGCGCGAAGCGCCTGTTCTTCGGAGCCGTCCGTCGCTGATGCCGTAAAGAGCGACTCGCCCGCCGGGGTCCAGGATCGCGAAGCGACCCCGCCTCTTGGCGGGGCTTGTCCTTGACCCCGGCGGGCGAGTCGCTCAGGCATCTTCAGCGACGGACGGCTTCGAAGGACAGGCGCGGCCCTGTTCTTTGGTGAGCTCCCGAAGCGGCCTTCCCCCCTCCGCCTGATACCCTCCCCTGGCCATCCCGCACGCCCGCCCGCCACGGCTCCAAGCCCGCCCGCAGGGCGCCTCCTCTCCGCGTCCTGCGCAAAGCAAAGGGGCCGCGCGATGCGCGACCCCTTCGGACGATCCGGTCCGGTCCGGCGAAGATCAGTTCTTCGCGTAGAACTCGACGACCAGGTTCGGCTCCATCTGCACCGGGTACGGCACGTCGCCCAGCGAGGGGACGCGCACGAAGGTGGCGGTCATCTTGGAGTGGTCGACCTCGAGGTAATCGGGCACGTCGCGCTCCGAGCTCTCGGCGGCGACCATCACGATCTCGAGCTGGCGGGACTTCTCCTTGACCGCGATCACGTCGCCCTCCTTCACGCGGTAGGAGGGGATGTTCACGCGGCGCCCGTTCACGGTCACGTGGCCGTGGTTCACGAACTGGCGGGCGGCGAAGATGGTCGGCACGAACTTGGCGCGGTAGACCACCGCGTCCAGGCGCTGCTCCAGCAGGCCGATCAGAAGATCGCCGGTGTCGCCGCGCAGACGCTCGGCCTCGGCGTAGATGCGGCGGAACTGCTTCTCGGTGATGTCGCCGTAGTAGCCCTTCAGCTTCTGCTTGGCGCGCAGCTGCACGCCGAAGTCCGAGAGCTTGCCCTTGCGGCGCTGGCCGTGCTGGCCGGGGCCGTACTCGCGGCGGTTCACCGGGGACTTCGGACGCCCCCAGATGTTCTCGCCCATGCGGCGGTCGATCTTGTATTTCGCGGACGTGCGCTTGGTCATCGCCGTCTCTCCTCTGACAGGTCTCGCATCGCGCGCCCTCCTCTGCGCCTCCCCCCGGGGGGAGGGCCGACAGGCCGGCCTGCGGACAGGACGGACCTCGAGCGGCGGTCCCGCGGGCTTCCGCGAGGACCCGCGCCTTTTACGCCCGCGGGGCGGGGAGTCAACCGCCGCCGGCCACGCGGACCCGCGGCGGCGCGCCCCGCCCGCCTCCTGACATGGATCAAGGCGGGGGCGGGCCGTTTCGCCGACCCTCCGCCGCGACCCGCACCGGGGGACGCGCCCGGTCCGGTCCCGCGGCGCCGCGGCCCGCCCGCGCGCCGACCACCGAGGGGAGCCGCCCATGGCGATCAAGAACATCCTGGTCAGCTGGACCGGCCAGCCGGGGGGCGAGGACGCGCTGCACGTGGCCTCGCTGATGGCGCGCAAGCACGACGCCCACCTGACCGGCCTGCTGGCCCACGGCGTCAGCCGCACCGCCGCGGCGCTCGGCGTCTGGGCGAGCGCCGGCGCCGCCGAGCCGATGCGCGAGGCCGAGCGCGAGCGCCGCGCCCACATCGCCGCCGCCTTCCACGAACTGACCCGCGAGCTCGAGCGCGAGCGCCCCGGCAAGGTCCACTACCTCGAGATCGGCGAGGAGCCCGACGACGGCCTGATCGAGGCGGCGCGCGTCTTCGACATCGTGGTCGCCGGGCGCGACCCGGGCGACGACGACGCCGCGCACCTCACGCCCCATCCCGACGTCGTCGCCCTGCGCGCCGGCCGCCCGGTGCTGATCGTGCCGCCCGGCTACCGGACCGACCGGCTGGTCGACCGCGCGATCCTCGCCTGGGACGGCGGCAAGGCCGCGGCCCGGGCCTTGGCCGACGCGATGGCGATCCTCGAGACGCACGCCCATGTCTCGGTGGTCACGGTCGGCGAGCCCTCGGCCGCGCACGGGCGCGACGGCTCGGACGTGGTGGCCCATCTCGCCCGCCACGGCATCCAGACCGACCTGCGCCGGGCCGAGCGCGGCCCCGGCGGCGTCGCCGCCGCCCTGCGCGCGGCGCTGGCCGAGCACCGCTCGGGCCTGCTGGTGATGGGCGCCTACGAGCATTCGCGCCTCGCCGAGGAGATTGTGGGCGGCGTCACCCGCCGGATCCTGGCCGAGCTCGACGTGCCGGTGCTGATGGCGCACTGAACCGCCGCCGCCGGCCGGGCGGCGGGCCGCATCCGGGGCGCGCGCGCGAGACATCCCCCGCGCCGCCCCCCGCGCCGGCCGGTCTTCCGGCCGAGGGAGGCGCGGCGCGGCCCGCCCCGCCGGAGGAGCGGCGAGGGCGCGGCGCCGGGGTGCAAATCCCCCGGCGCCGCCCCGCAGTCCCGGCCCCGGCGGTGCAGCGCCGGGACCGGGCGCCGCAGGCGACCCCGCGCGATCCCGCTTGCCGACCGCGCCCCTGCGCGCGCAGCATCCGCAGGCATTCCTCTCCGGGCCCATCAGCCCGCGTTCCCGTCTCCGCCCCCGCATCCCCCGCCGGGCGGCCGCATTTCCCGGGGAACCGCTTGCTCGACCGCGACCAGACCCTGCGCCTGCTTTCCGCCCTCGTGCGGGCCGAGAGCCCCGATCCCCCCGGCGACGAGACCCGCGTCTGCGCCGTGCTGGCGGCCGAGCTCCAGGCCCTGGGCTTCGCGCCGCAGATCGAGGAGTTCGCCCCCGGCCGCTTCAACCTGCTGGTCCGGCTGCGCGGCGACGGCTCGCGCCCCGGGCTGGTCCTCTCGGCGCACATGGACACGCTGCCGCCCGGCGACGGCGCCTGGGCGCGGGATCCCTTCTCGGGCCACGACGACGGCGCGCGGATCCACGGGCGGGGGACCGCGGACATGAAGGGCGGGCTCGCGGCGCTGATCTCGGCCCTCCACGATCTCGCGCAGGCCGACCGCGCGGGCGCGGCCCGCGGCGGCCCCCGCCTGCGGGGCGACGTGATGCTGGCCGTGACGGGGGGCGAGAGCTCGAACTGCCTCGGCGCGCGGCGGCTGGCCGAGATCCGCGCCCTCGACGGCTTCGGCGCGCTGCTGGTGGCCGAGCCGACCTCGCTCGACCTCGTCGTCGCCACCACCTCGGCGCTGTGGCTGGCGGTCACCGCCCACGGGCGGGCGGGCCACGGCTCCGGCGGGGCGGCGGGCGACGCCGCGGGCGGCGCGAACGCGATCGCGGCGATGCTCGCGGCCCTGCCCGACCTGCCGGGCCTGCTGCCGGCGGAGACGCACCCGCTGCTGGGCGGCGCCTCGCTGAGCGTGGGGCGGATCGCGGGCGGCGCGGCGATCAACCTCGCCGCCGACCGCTGCCGGGCGGAGCTCGACCTGCGCCTGCCCCCCGCCGCGGACCCCGACGCGCTGGAGACCGCGATCCGCGCCCATCTCGGCCCCGGCTTCACGGTCGAGCGGCTGGACTTCAAGCCGGGGGTCGAGAGCCCGGCCCACGCGCCGCTCGCCGCCGCGGTCCTCGCCGCGGCCGAGGCCGAGCGGGGCCGCCCGCTCACGCCGCGCGGGGCGCGCTACTTCACCGACGCCTGCGTGCTGGCCCCGGCCTTCGGGCTGGAGACGGCGACGCTGGGCCCCGGCGCGCTGGGCGCCTCGGGCGCGCTGGACGAGAGCGTTTCGAGCGCCGACGTGCTCGCCGCCGCCCGCATCCACGCCGCCGCCGCCCGCGCCCTGCTGCTGGCCTGAGCGCCGCCCCGCGTTCGTGCCGCGCCGCCCCCGCGCGCCCCTCGTTCGCGCCGCGCGGCCACTGCGCGCGCCTCTCCTTTGCCGCGTCCCGCCCCGGCCTGCGCCGACGCGGGCCCCGGGCGGCCATCGCCCCGCGGCGCCCCGCCGGTTCCGCGCCGCGGGCGGGCGGGCGGCCACGGGCGGGCGCGTCGCGCGGCGCGCTTCCGGTCCAAGCGGGGCGCCGCCGCGTCTTCTCGGCGCGGGGCCGGCCCCCGGAAACGCTGGCACGCCCTGGCGAAACCCGTCATTCTGGCGGATGGGCGCGGCGATGCGCGCCCTTCGCCCTCCGCCCCCGGGGGGCGTAAGGCTCAACCCCGCCGGCGACCGCCTCGAACCGAGGGGCGCGCCGGCCTCGACGAAACGCCGACCCGCCCGATCCGGGCCCGACCCAGCCGGGCCCGACCGACCCGAGCCCAGAGCCCGACCGCACAAGACGGAGCGCCCGCCCCGACCGCCAGCCGAGCCAGACCGCCCCGCGCCTTCCTCCGGCCCCGCCCCCTCGGGCGGCCCGGTCCCGGCGCCGCCGGCCCGGACCCGACCGACCGTCCCCGCGCCCGCCCACGCCCACCCGAGACCCGCCGCCCGAACCGAACCGCCGCCCTCCTCATGTCCGCCGCCCGCCGACCCCTGACCCAGACCGCACCCGGAGCCCTCACGCGTTGATCGACGTCCTGCTCGCCCACGGACCGGCCCTGATCACCCTCGCGGTGCTCGTGGCCATGTTCACGCTGTTCTGCCTCGAACGGTTCTCCCCCGAGGTCGTCGCCATCGGCGGCGTCGCGGTCCTGATGGCGACCGGGGTGCTGGAGCCGGACGTCATGCTCGGCGCCTTCTCCAACGCGGCGCCGATCACCATCGGGGCGATGTTCATCCTCTCGGGCGCGCTGGTGCGCACCGGCGCGCTCGACGCGTTCACCCGCCTCGCGCTCGCCTGGGCCGAGGGGCGCCCCGCCCTCACGCTGGGCGCCTTCGCGCTGTTCACGCTGACCGCCTCTGCCTTCATGAACAACACGCCGGTGGTGGTGGTGCTGATCCCCATCGCCATCCGGCTGGCGCAGAAGGTGGGCACCACCGGCTCGCGCCTGCTGATCCCGCTCAGCTACCTCGCCATCCTCGGCGGCCTGTGCACCCTGATCGGCACCTCCACCAACCTGCTGGTCGACGGCGTCGCCCGGCAGGCGGGGATGGAGCCCTTCTCGATGTTCGAGGTCACGCCCCTGGGCATCGCGGTGGCCGCCGCGGGCCTTTTGTACCTGCGCGTCGCCGCCCCCCGCCTGCTGCCCGAGCGCCAGGCGATCACCGACTTCCTGGGCGAGCGCAAGCGCCTGTCCTTCATGACCGAGGTCGCGGTCCCCCCCGGCTCCCCCGTCATCGGGCAGGAAGTGCTGAAGGTCGAGCTGTTCCGCCGCCAGGGCATGCGGGTGATCGACGTCCTGCGCGGCGACGAATCGCTCCGCCGCAACATGGCCGGCGTGGTCCTGCAGGAGGGCGACCGCGTCGTCCTGCGCACCGGCGTGAACGAGCTGCTGGGCCTGCGCGAGACGCGCGCCCTGCACATGGTCGACCGGATCTCGGAGAAGAAGACCGTGACGGTCGAGGCGCTGATCGGCCCCGACTGCCGCCTCGTCGGCCGCCGCCTGGGCGAGCTGCGCCTGCGCCGCCGCTACGGCGTCTACCCGCTGGCCGTGCACCGCCGCTCCCAGAACCTCGGCCGCCAGCTCGACGACATCTTCGTGCGGATCGGCGACACCCTGCTGCTCGAGGGCGACCCCGACGACATCAAGCGCCTGGCCGAGGACGTGCGCCTGGTCGACATCGCGACGCCCACCGAGCGGCCCTACCGCCGCGACCGCGCCTGGATCGTGATCTCGGTGCTGGCGGCCGTGGTGATCCTCTCGGCCATCGAGGTCGTGCCCATCGTGGCCGCCGCCACCATCGGCGTCGCCGTGGTCCTCTTCACCCGCTGCATCGACGCCGACGAGGCGTTCCAGTCGGTGGAGGGGCGCCTGCTGGCGCTGATCTTCGCCATGCTGGGCATCGGGG
Source organism: Albimonas marina (assembly GCF_029223255.1). GTDB lineage: Bacteria > Pseudomonadota > Alphaproteobacteria > Rhodobacterales > Rhodobacteraceae > Albimonas. The sequence continues at coordinate 590,021 of NZ_JARHUC010000001.1, read as the reverse complement.
CCGCGCTGGAAAGCTCGGGCGCCGTGCGGCTCGTGGTCGACGCCATCGCGCCGGTGCTGATGAAGGTGGATCCGCGGGTCGCGCTGTGGCTGCTGTTCCTGATCTGCTCGGCGCTGACCGAGCTCGTGTCGAACAACGCCGTCGCGGTGGTGATGACCCCCATCGCGATCACGCTCGCCCACACGCTGGGCGTCGACCCGCGCGCCTTCGTGGTGGCGGTGATGATCGCGGCCTCCGCCAGCTTCGCCACCCCCATCGGCTACCAGACCAACACGCTGGTCTACGGCCCGGGCGGCTACAAGTTCACCGACTTCGTGAAGATCGGCCTGGGGCTGAACCTGCTGGTGGGCGTGGTCGCCTGCCTGCTGATCCCGCTGATCTGGCCGCTGTGAGGCGGATATGCAGACTCTGATCGTCCTTCTCGGCCTCGCCCTGCTGGCGGTCCTCACCGCCTGGGGCTGGACCGTGCGCGCCATGGTCCGCCGGATCGAGCGCGCCCATCCCGTCTACGCCGAGGAGCTGCGGATGCGGGCGGCGCGCAAGCCCGCCCGCATGGCCATCGCCTCGGAGCTGCAGAAGGCCCTGCGCGAGGACGAGGCCCTGCCCGCCGACCCGCACCTGCGGGTGCGCGCCGCGACAGAGCATCGCCTGCGCCTGGCGCTGATCTTCCTCGCCCCCGCCTTCCTGCTGGCCCTGTTCCTGGTCTGAGCGCCGCGCCGTCCCGCAGGCCCGGCCGTCGCCCGGCGGGACGCAGGCGCCGCGGCGACCCTCGCCCCCGGCCCGGCCGCCCGCCCGCGGCGCGCGGCGGGCGGAGGCGCCGGGCCTTCCCGTCCCTTGCCCCGGCCGTCGCCTTCGCCTAAGACGACGGCCCATCGGGACATCGGAAAACCGCGCGAGAGGCTCGTCATGGCCGGCCATTCCAAATGGGCCAACATCCAGCACCGCAAGGGGCGCCAGGACGCGGCGCGCTCCAAGCTCTTCTCCAAGCTCGCCAAGGAAATCACCGTGGCGGCGAAGATGGGCGACCCGGACCCCGACAAGAACCCCCGGCTGCGGCTGGCGGTGCGCGAGGCCCGCTCCCAGTCGGTGCCCAAGGACGTCATCACCCGCGCGATCAACAAGGCCTCCGGCGGCGACGCCGAGACCTATGAGGAGATCCGCTACGAGGGCTACGCCCCCGGCGGCGTCGCGGTGGTGGTCGAGGCGCTGACCGACAACCGCAACCGCACCGCCTCCAACGTGCGCTCGACCTTCTCCAAGCACGGCGGCAACCTGGGCGAGACCGGCTCGGTCCAGTTCATGTTCGACCGCATGGGCCAGGTGATCTACCCCGCCTCCGCCGGCGACGCCGACGCGATCATGGAGGCCGCCATCGAGGCCGGCGCCGAGGACGTGGAATCCGACGAGGAGACCCACGTGATCTGGTGCGCCGCCGAGGACCTCAACGAGGTCTCGACCGCGCTGGAGGAGTCGCTGGGCGAGGCCGAGACCGCCAAGCTCGTCTGGAAGCCGAACATCACCAACGACCTCGACCTCGAGGCCGCCGAGAAGGTGATGAGGCTGATCAACGCGCTCGAGGACGACGACGACGTGCAGAACGTCACCGCCAACTTCGAAATGTCGGACGAGGTGATGGAGGCGCTGGCCGGCTGATCCGCCGCCCGTGTCGACCGACCTGCAGAAGGCCCCGGGTTCCCGCCCGGGGCCTTCGCGCATCCGGGCGCGCCGCTACCTGGTCATCCGTCCGCCGGACATCGTCGCCGGGTCGATCGCCATCAGGTCCAGGAGCCCCGAGGGCGCGAAACCCAGCCCCGCGCACAGCCGCGCGGACTCGACGTTGTCCGAGCGGATGCCGGTTCCGAAATGGCGGACGCCGTGCCGCTCGGCCATCGCCATCAGCACCAGCGCGCCCAGCGTCTTCGCGATCCCCCGACCCCGCCAGGCCTCGGCCGTGGACAGCATCCCCCACATCGCGAAGCCGGGATCGCCGTCCCGCGCCCGCTGCTCCAACACCGAGGCGGCGAGCCCCACCGCCTCCCCCTCCGCCGTCGCGGCGAAGAGGCAGACCGCCGGCCCCATCGCCCCGCCGAGAAAGGCCGAGGCCGGCAGCAGCACCCCGCAGGACGCGGTCAGCGCGTCGATCCGGTCGAAGTCCGCGGCGCTCATCTCCTCCGTCGCCTCCCGCACGACCAGCCCTTCGGGCAGCGCACGCCGCGCGAGAACCTCCGCCACGTCGGCCATCGATCCCGCGTCCCGTCGCCAGTGGTCGTAGACGTCGGTGACCAGTCCCGCGGCCTCTATCGCGGCGGCGCGGGCCTGCTTCACCTCCGGCGTCAGGCGCGGCGCCGGGCAGACGCCCTGCAGCCGCGCCATCGCGATCTGGAGGTCGACGTCCTCCGCCCCGTTCCCCACCACCGCCACCGCGCGCCCGTGGTGCGCGAACCGCGGATCCCCCGCGACGACCTGCCAGAGAAGCTCCGCCCGACGCTCCAGCGCCTGCTGCTCGGGGGACCCGAAATATCTGGTCGACAAGGCCATGCCTGACCCTTGCATGAACGCGACGCAGCGTCACCCAAGAATGCCGCGCGCCCGACGGACCGATGCCGGGCGACGATCCTGCCGCAGGCGCCGCGCCCCTAAGCGCGCCTGATCACATCGGAAAGCATTTCTTTACCGGACGGTCACATTCCTGAGGGGGCCGTGGGACGAGGCTTGCCAAGCGCTCACGCCGGTCGGATCAAGGGCGGGCGAGAGGCCGGGCAACGGCCTCCGCGACCAGGCCGCGTCGTCGTCCGGCAGGGGCGGGCGCGGGTCGAGCAAAGGGGAAACGCTCATGAACGCGCCTCAGGCGATCGGCCACGCGGAACCCTCCTTCCGCCAGTCCGTCGAGCTGATGTTCAACCGCGCCGCGTCGCTGATGAACCTCTCGCCCGGGCTGGAGGAGAAGATCCGGGTCTGCAACGCCACCTACATCGTGCGCTTCGGCGTCCGCCTGCGGGGCGGCATCCGCACCTTCACCGGCTACCGCGCCGTCCATTCCGAGCACATGGAGCCCGTGAAGGGCGGCATCCGCTACGCCATGTCCGTCGACCAGGACGAGGTCGAGGCGCTGGCCGCCCTGATGACCTACAAGTGCGCCCTGGTGGAGGCCCCCTTCGGCGGCGCCAAGGGCGGCCTGTGCATCGACCCGCGCGAGTGGACCGAGGAGGAGCTGGAGCGCATCACCCGCCGCTTCGCCTACGAGCTGATCAAGCGCGACCTCATCAACCCCTCCCAGAACGTGCCCGCCCCCGACATGGGCACCTCGGAGCGGGAGATGGCCTGGATCGCCGACCAGTACCGGCGCATGGCCACCACCGACATCAACGCCCGCGCCTGCGTCACCGGCAAGCCGCTGACGCAGGGCGGCATCGCCGGGCGCACCGAGGCCACCGGCCGCGGCCTCCAGTTCGGCCTGCGGGAGTTCTTCCGCCATCCCGACGACGCCGCCGCCGCGGGGCTGGTGGGCGACCTGCACGGCAAGCGCATCATCGTCCAGGGCCTGGGCAACGTCGGCTACCACGCCGCCAAGTTCATGTCCGAGGAGGACGGCGCCCGCATCGTCGCCGTGGTCGAGCACGACGGCGCGATCCTCGACCCCGACGGCGTCGACATCGAGGCGCTGAAGGCCCACCTCAACCAGCACGGCGGCGTGCGCGGCTACGAGCAGGGGGAGTTCCGGGCCGACGCCATGTCCGCCCTCGAGGAGCCCTGCGACATCCTCATCCCCGCCGCGCTGGAAGGCGCGATCCACTCGGGCAACGCCCACCGCATCCGCGCGCCCCTGATCGTCGAGGCCGCCAACGGCCCCGTCACCGCCGCGGCCGACGCGCATTTGCGCGACCGCGGCGTGGTGATCATCCCCGACCTCTACGCCAACGCCGGCGGCGTCACCGTCTCCTATTTCGAGTGGGTCAAGAACCTCAGCCACATCCGCTTCGGCCGGATGGAGCGACGGCGGGAGGAGGCGCGCCACCAGCTGCTGGTCGACGAGCTCGACCGGCTGGGGGGCGGCGCGCCGGGCGAGGGGCTGTCGGCCGGGTTCCGCCAGAACTACCTGCGCGGCGCGACCGAGCTGGAGCTGGTGCGCTCCGGCCTCGACGACACCATGCGCGAGAGCTACCAGGCGATGCGGGAGGTCTGGCGCAGCCGCGCCGACGTGCCCGACCTGCGCACCGCGGCCTACCTGGTGGCCATCGACCGGGTGGCGGACAGCTACCGCGCCATGGGGCTCTGAGACGCCGCGCGCGGCGCGCCTCAGCGGCGGCCCAGCGTGGTCCCGCCCCGCGGCGCGAAGGAGAAGATCACGGTCGCCATCGTCACGATGGCGGCCAGCAGGCCCAGCCCGATCAGCATCGCCCGGCGGTCCAGCGCGTCGGCCTCGATCTCGACCGCGCCGGCGGCGGGCAGCGCGCCATCGTCGATCACCTGCGCCTTGATCGAGGGGTCCAGCGCCGCCGCCCCCGAGGCCAGCAGCAGCCCGCCCGCGCGGATCGGATCGTCGCGCCGGTGCAGCGCGTCGCGCAGCGGGTCCTCGGCGTCGGCGAAGATCCGCGCGATCACGCTCTCCTCGGGCTGCGCGCTCGGCGCCGGCGCCGCGGGCGTGCGTTGCAGCAGCCGGCGCGGGCGGGACATGGGGGCCGGCGCGACGCCCTGCGCCTGCGTCTCGATCGCCCGCTCGGCCAGCGGATCCTCGACCCGCAGGGAGGCGGCCGTGGCCGGCGGCGCGGCATCGAGCGAGCGGCGCGCCGCTTCCGAGAGGATCGAGGCCCCGCCCGCGTCCCGCTCATCCTCCAGCAGCAGCTCCGCCCGGGGCCGGGCCGCCGCGGGCGTCGCCTGCGGATCCATCACCGAGGCGCCCCCGGAGACCGCCAGCGGGGCCGGCGCGGGCGCGCCCTCAGGGTCCCCGGTCGCGAAGAAGCTGTCGAGCGCGCCGATCTTCTCGGCCTGCGCGGAATCGGGAAGGATCGGGAGCGAGAGCAGGGCCAGCGCCGCGGCCGGCAGGATCGTGGCGACGCGGGGCGCCGCGCGCCGCATCCGGGCTGGTCTCGACCGCCGCATCGCTCCCTCCTCGCCGTCATCGGGCGCTGCACGCAGGTGCAGCAACCCTTTCGGATAGAAAGGTTAACACGACTCGCGCGTGACGAAAGCAGCGACCTGTCGTCTCGCCGCGACGCGCGCCCGGGCGTAGCCCCCGCGCATCGGTCCCGCGGCGTCGGCGTCGGCGTCGGCGTCGGGGGCCGGCCCTCAGGCCAGCCCGCGCTTGCCCATCTCGAGGAACTTGCGCCGGCGCGCCGCGCGGCGGTCGTCGGGCGACAGGCGGTCGAGCTCCTCCAGCATCTCGCCGATCGCCTGGCCGACCCGCTGCAGGGTCAGGCCGCGGTCGCGCTGGGCGCCGCCCACGGGCTCGGGGATGATCCGGTCGCAGACGCCCAGCTTGTGCAGGTCCTGGGCGGTCAGGCGCAGGGCCTCGGCGGCCTCGCGCATCTTCTCGGAGTTCTTCCACAGGATCGAGGCGCAGCCCTCGGGCGAGATCACCGAGTAGACCGAGTGCTCCAGCATCGCCACGCGGTCGGCCGTGGCGAAGGCCACCGCCCCGCCCGAGCCGCCCTCGCCGATGATGACCGAGATCAGGGGCGTCTTGATCGTCAGGCACATCTCGGTCGAGCGCGCGATGGCCTCGGCCTGGCCGCGCTCCTCCGCGCCCTTGCCGGGATAGGCGCCGGCGGTGTCGACCAGCGTGATGACCGGCAGGCCGAAGCGGTCGGCCAGCTCCATCAGCCGGGCGCCCTTGCGGTAGCCCTCGGGCCGCGCCATGCCGAAGTTGCGGTCGAGGCGCGACTGCGTGTCGTGCCCGCGCTCATGCCCGAAGACCACCACCGGACGGTCGCGGAAACGGGCGAGCCCGCCCACCACGGCCCGGTCCTCGGCGAAGGCCCGGTCGCCGGCGAGCGGCGTGTATTCCGTGAACAGCGCCCCGATGTAGTCGAGCGCATGGGGCCGCAGCGGGTGCCGCGCCACCTGGCATTTCCGCCAGGGCGTCAGGCCCTTGTAGAGGTCGCCGAGCATGGTGCGCGCCCGCTCGTCCAGCGACCGGGCCTCCTTCTCGACGTCCATCTCCGGGTCCTGCCGGGCGAGAGCGCGCAGCTCCTCGGCCTTGCCTTCGATCTCGGCGAGCGACTTTTCGAAGTCGAGATAGGTCTGCATCGGCTCCCAAAGCTCCGTCCCGTGGGCTCCACCCCGCGCGGGTCGGGCGGGATTTAGGGCGCAAGGGGGGGTGGAGGCAAGGCGCCGCGGGGAATCCCGTCGCGGACGGGCGCCGCGCGGCGCCCTCTCGGACCCCGCCTCAGTTCAGCGGCGCCGGCGGCTTGCGCGGCCGGAACAGCCCGCGCGAGGCGTCGTCGTAGACCGTCCCCGGCCCGGCCGAGGCCGCGCCGTCGAGCGCCACGCCCGGCCGCGTCTCGACCGGCGCGGGGACGCTGCGGATCGGGTCGTCGTCGTCGCCGCCGTCGAGCGTCAGCGCCTCGACCGGCGGCGCGACCGACAGCGGAACCGGTTCGCTCGCCCGAAGCTGCTGCTGCTGCACGCTCAACGCCCGCGCGGCGCCCCGCGCGTCATAGCCCTGGCAGCACGGCTTCACCCCCGGCTGGCGCGCGACGCTGGGCAGGTTCGGCTGGTAGAGCTGCGCCATCGCCGGCCCTGCCGCGAGGGCGATGACCAGCGCGCAGCCGAACGCCCGCCACCGGCGGCGCGGCGGGCGCGGGGACGTCGAGGGGCGTCGAGGATCGCTCATCCGCGGATCCTGCCCGCGGATTGGGGCGAGGGCGGGGCGAAGCGCCCGCGCCGCCCTCGCGTCTGCGTGAGGGTCAGGCGGCCGCTCAGCGCAGCACCGGCCGGCCGTCCACGCCCTCGACCACCGTCGGCCCCGGGGCGCCGATCAGCGCCCCGGTGCGGGCGTCCACGCTCGCGCCGGTGTCCACGCTCGCGCCCGTGTCGAGCACGGTCGAGCCCGAGACCCTGCCCGGCAGCATCGTGGCCCGCTTCGCCGGCCCCGTCTCCTGGCCCAGCGCCGCCGCGTCCGCGGGGTCCGAGGCGCCCATCCGCTCCTTGATCGCCTCCCGGTCGCGCGCCTGCTGGAGCTGCTTGGCATAGCGCGCCTCGGCCGACGGGTCCTGCAGCGCCTCGATCTCGGGCTTCGAATCCACCGCGATCTCGGGGCGCGGGCTGTTGAAGCGGTCGCGCGTCTCGGCCGGCAGGCGGCCGTAGCTGGGCGCGGTCTGCACGCGGGTGTCGGTCTGCATCAGGGTGCGGGCGTCGACGGTCCCCGCCTCGGCCATGCGCTGGGCGCCGGACTGGGCATGCTCCACCGGCTGGGCGCGCGAGGGATCGTGCGCGGCGGGATAGACGGTCTCCGCCGAGGCGGCGCCGACCCCGACGACCGCGGCGCAGGCGGCGGCGAGGATCGCGCGGGAAATCAGGCTCTGGGTCATCTCGGTCTCCTTCGTCGTTCGGACGATCGCGTCTTCGAACGAGGAGATCGGCGCCCCCCAAGGCGGAACGGCGCCCTTGAGCCGGCGGAACCGCGTCGATCCGCAGGGCGGGCGGCGCATCCGCAAACCGCCCCCGCGCCCCGGAAACCGCCCCCGAAGGACGGCGCCCCCGAAGAACGGCGCCCCGGTCAGGCCGAGAGCGCCACCACCGCCGGCGCATCCAGCGCGGCGACCTCGACGTTGCTTTCGGGCGAGGCGCGGTCGACCACCAGGAAATCCTGCGCGGCCAGCGTCAGCAGCGGGAAGTGCCAGGCCCCCGCCGCGTACTGCGCCCCCTGGTCGCCGCGCGCCAGGAACGCCCGCAGCGGCGCGCCCGGCGCCTCGGCGCAGACCGCGAGCCAGGGGCGCCCGCCCAGCGGCATGAAGGCCTGGGTGCCGAACGGGTGCCGCTCCAGCATGTCGACGACCAGCGGGCGCGGGCGGCCGCGGAAGATCGACAGGATCGGCGCGCCCCCCTCCACCGCCACCTCGGCCAGCGCATGGAAGCGGGTGGTGTAGCCCGCGTTGATGCCCATGGCCGAGGCGGGGTCCGCCTCGATCACCTGGCCGAAGGGGGCGAAGGCCGCGGGCGTCAGCGGCTCGGGCGCCAGCGACAGGATCTCGCCCGCGCTCAAGACCGCCGCCCGAAGATCCGCAGGCGGGAGATGCCGCCGTCGGGGTGGATGTTGAGCTTCACGTGGGTGATCGGGCCCAGCGTCTCGAGCTGCTCCTTGCCGAAGACGTGGATCTTGTCGGCCTCCAGCTTCTGCTCGGCCATCAGGCGCGGCCAGAACATCGACTGGGTGACGACCGACGAATCCGTCCCCCACCCGACGTCCGCGGCCTGGATGGAGGCGCGGTCGGGGTAGTTGCCCTTGAAGTGGGCGGTGTCGATCTCGATCCGCTCCACCACGCCCGCGGCGCCGAGCTGGACGATGATCCAGTCGTAGCCCGGCTCGCGCCGCCGCCGCGTCTCCCAGCCGTCGCCCATGTTGCGGCCCCGCCCCTCGGACAGGATCGCCCAGACGTCGCCGTAGTGCGCGTCGTTCCAGCCCAGCACGCGGCCGCCGTTGCGCAGCGCCGACAGCTCCACGATCCCCTCGCGGTCCGACCCCTCCCAGCTCGGCGCGGGGGAGCCGTAGACCCGCAGGCGCGCCACGCCGCCGTCGGGATAGATGTTCAGCCGCACCCAGTTGAACAGGCCCGCGTCCTTCGTCTCGACGAAATGGTGCTGCGACGGGCCCAGCGTGACCGAGGGGACGATCTCGACCCACTCGGCGTCCTCGCCCGGCGCCTGCTCGGAATAGGTCGCCCAGACCGAGGCGGCGCGGGGGTAGTTGCCGGTGAAGAACGAGGTGTCGATGTCCACCCCGTGGATCGCGCCCTTGCCGCCCAGGCGCACCACGCACCAGTCGTGGCCCGAGTCGCGTCGCCGCCGGCTTTCCCAGCCGTCCATCCACTTGCCGTTCTCGTCGAAATCGGCGGGGCGGAACACGGCCGGCGCGTCCTGCAGCATCCGGCCCATCGCGGCGAAGAAGTCGTTGGAGCAGGCCACCGCCTCGGCGCCCAGGCGCGGCGAGGCGAGGTTGATCTTGTTCGCGGCCCACTCGGGCAGGTCGGGAAGCGGGGCGACGATCTCTTCGGCCATGGGATCTCCGGCGGGCGAGCGGGAAGGGCCGGGCGCCGCACGAGGAAGTCCGGGCGTCCGGGCAGGGTCCATCCCGTTTAGCTCCGAAACCGCGCGCCGCAAAGGCGCCGCCGAACGGATCGGGCGCCGCCAGACGGAAAGCGCCGGAGGACGGACCACGGCCGCACGGCCGGCCGAAGGCGCCGCGCGAAAAAATCCGCGCGCCATGTCACGATCCCCGCGCGCCGGACGTCATGACCGCGACGAAACCGGAAAGGAGCCCGTCATGACCCCGAGATCGAGCTGGCACGCCGACAGCCCCCTGGCGCTGGAGGCCGCCCGCGCCCTGGGCGAGGCGCTGAACCGCAGCGCCCTCGACCCCCGCCTGGGCGAGCTGATCAAGATCCGCGTCAGCCAGCTCAACGGCTGCGCCTGGTGCCTGCACATGCATGTCCTCGACGCGACCCGGATGGGCGAGAGCGACCTGCGCCTGCACATGCTGGCCGGCTGGCGCGAGTCCCCCCTCTTCGACGAGGCCGAGCGCGCCGCCCTCGCCTGGGCCGAGAGCCTCACGCGCCTGGGCCCCGACGCCGCCCCGGACCCTGAGTGGGAGGCGCTGCGCCGCTGGTTCTCCCCCGCCGAGATCGCGGAACTGACCTTCTTGGTGGGGGCGATGAACCTCTACAACCGCCTCAACGTGGCCTATCGCACCCCGCATCCCGCCTCCGCCGCCGAGATCGCGGCGAACCGCCCGGCCGACCGCCGCCCGCGGGACGCGGCCGCATGAGCCGGCGCCCCCGTCCCCCGTCCCCGCCCGCGGACGGATCCTCGGGGGAGGGGGCGCCGCGCCCGCCCGGCGCCGTCGCGGACCCCGCGGCGGCGATCTTCCTGGCCGAGCGGCCGCGCCTCGTGTCGCTCGCCTACCGCATGCTCGGCTCGGTCGCCGAGGCCGAGGACGCGGTGCAGGACGCCTGGCTGCGCTGGCGGCGCGCCCCCGGCGGGCCCGACGGGCCGGCGGGCGAGGCGGTGGAGAACCCCGCCGGCTGGCTGACCCGCACCGTCACGCGCCTGTGCCTCGACCGCCTGCGCGCGGCCCGGCGGCGGCGGGAGAGCTACGTGGGCGACTGGCTCCCCGAACCCGTCGCCCAGGACGCCGGCCCCGCCGCCGCGGCGGAGGCGGCCGAGGAGATCTCCTTCGCGCTGATGCTGGCGCTCGAGCGGCTCTCCCCGCTGGAGCGGGCGGCCTTCCTGCTGCACGACGTCTTCGGCCTGCCCTTCGCCGAGGTCGCCGCCGCCCTGGGGCGGGAGGAGGCCGCCTGCCGCCAGCTCGCCGCCCGCGGCCGGGCCCATGCGCGCGAGACCCGCCCCCGCTTCGCCGTCGACCCGGACGAGGGCGCGCGCATCGCCGCCGCCTTCTTCGAGGCCGCCGGCTCCGGCGACGCCGCCGCCCTGACCCGCCTGCTGGCCGACCAGGCGGTGCTGCGCAGCGACGGCGGCGGCCGGGCGCGCGCGGCCCTCAACCCGATCCTGGGGGCCGAGCGCATCGCCCGCTTCTTCGCCGGCATCGCCCGCAAGCCCGGCGGCCCGGCCTTCCCCTGGTCCCGGCCAGTGCGCCTGAACGGCCTGCCGGGCCAGCTCTCGCTCGCCCGCGACGGCATGCTCCAGACCGTCGCGATCGAGCTCCAGGGCCCCCGGATCGCCGCGGTCTACATCACCCGCAACCCCGACAAGCTGCGCCACCTCCTGCCCCTGGTCCCGCCCGAGCTGCGCCCCCGCCCGCCCGCCTGATCCCCCCGCCGCCCGCCCGCTTTCGCGCCCGCGGCGAGGAATGCTGCGCCGCGGGGTGTTTTTCCGTGTCGGTTTCCCGCTATCATCGTCGCAAACGGATCTGGCGGACACGGAAGGACGACGCATGGCGCTGCTCACCACGGCCGAGGAGATTTCGGACATCGCCTTCGGCTTCATGGGATCGAAGGCCCTGTTCGCCGCGCTTCACTACGGGGTGTTCACCCATCTCGCCGCCGGCCCCCAGACCGCCGAGCAGGTCGGCGAGGCCTCGGGCCTGCCGGCCGAGCGCGCCCGCACCTTGCTCACCGCCCTCGCCTCCCTGGGGCTGGTCTCGGTCGAGGACGGGACCTTCGCCAACGCCCCCGCCGCCGAGGCCTTCCTCGTCCAGGGCGCGAAATACGACTTCGGCGACTACCTGCGCCTGCAGGTGGACCGGCAGATGTACTCCCTGCTCGACCAGATCGAGCCGGCGCTGAACAACACCCTCCCCGACGAGGCGACCGCCTCCTACGCCCAGTGGTTCGAGGACCCGGAGGAGGCGCGCCTCTACTCCGAATCCCAGCACGCGGGCTCGCTCGGCCCGGCGCGCGGCCTCGCCAAGCTGGTGGACCTCTCCGACGCCAAGTCCTTCCTGGACGTGGGCGGCGGCACCGGCGCCTTCGCCATCACGCTCTGCCAGGCCTTCCCCGCGCTCCAGGCCACCGTGGTCGACTTCCCCAACGTCGCGAAGCTGGGCCGCGCCTATGTCGAGGACGCGGGCCTGTCGGGCCGCATCCGCTACGTCGAAGGCAACGCGCTCGAGACCGAGTGGCCGGTCGGCCAGGACGCGATCCTGATGAGCTACCTCTTCTCCGGCGTGCCCGGAGAGCGTCACGGCGACCTGATCGCGCGGGCCTACGACACGCTGACCCCCGGCGGCGCCTTCATGCTGCACGACTTCGTGGTGGAGGCCGAGCGCACGGGCCCCAAGCTCGCCGCCCTCTGGCAGCTCCAGCACACCGCCTTCACCCCCGAGGCCCGCTCGCTCGACGACGCCTGGCTCGCCGAGGCCCTCGCCGAGGCGGGGTTCGAGGACGTCTCGGTCCGCCCGATGATCCCCGGCATGACCATGCTCGCCATGGGCCGCCGCCCGCGCTGACGCCGACCCGCTCGGGGGCCGCGTCCCCCGCGCCCGGAACGCAACGCGCGTATGCACGGGCGTCTGCACGGATCGTGCACGCGCCCCGGGCCCCCGCTCGGCCCCCCGGGCGGGGCCGAGGCGCGAATCGCCCGTCCCTGCCGGCGGCTGAAACGATCCGTTCACCACGCTATGCGCCGGGCGCATGGCTCGCGCCGGCGATCCGGTCGCTTCCCGCGGCGGGCGTCGCAACGCTTTCACGGCCCGGTCATTAACATTTCATAATGAAGACCTTACGGCACGTCGTCCCGCCGCGCCCCTTTACGGGGCGTCCGGGCGACCCGACATTTTTCTCCCGACGCAACCTGTCGGAGAGATCCCTCATGGCCGCAAACCTGGTCCTCGCCGTCACCCTCGCGGCGGCCGTCCTGCTCGGCGCGCTCCTGCTGCGCGCCTTCGTCGACCGAGACTTCGCCTTCTGGCCCTCGCCCAAGGGCTCCCGCCATCACGCCGTCGCCTTCGGCCTGTTCCGCGCCTTCTGCGGCGGCACGGTGCTCTACGCGCTGCTCGACTGGGGCTCGCTGGGCTGGGAGCACTGGAGCCGCATCGCCCTGGGCGCGCCGCTGATGCTGGGCGCCTTCGCCGTGACCCTGCGCGGCTACGCCTTCCTGGGGCTCGACAACACCTACTGCGCCCAGGACGGGCTGGTGACGGGCGGCATCTACGCCTATTCGCGCAACCCGCAATACGTCAGCTCGGTGCTCGCCACCGTGGGGCTGGCGCTGTTCGCGGGATCCTGGGGGACGTTCTTCCTCGCCGGGGCGCTGTTCGGCCTCTACCTGCTGTTCGCGCTGAACGAGGAGCGGTGGCTGCACGCCTCCTACGGCGAGCGCTTCGCCCAGTACATGCGCGAGGCGCCCCGCTTCCTCGACGCCCGCAGCTTCCGCCGGGCGCGCGAGGCGCTGGCGGCCTGAGCCGCCGCGCCCTCCCCGCTCCGCGCACGAAACGGGGCGCGCCGATGCCGGCGCGCCCCTCTTGATCCCCCCAGTTCTGGTCGACGCTCAGGCGTCGGCCGGCGCCAGGATCGTCATGCCGACCTCCTGCGCCACGGCGATCACCTTGGCCACGTCCGGCGGCCCGTCCATCGGCGCCGGGGCGACGGTGTCGTCGGGAACCGGGCGGCCGACCTCGGTGAAGAAGCGGTCATGCATCAGGCCGGGGGCGTTGAGGATCAGCACCCGGGCCGGCGTTTCGCCCTTCGCCGCGAAGGCGTGCGGCGCGCCGTCGGGGATGCGCACGTGATCGCCGGCGCGGGCCAGGATCGTCTCGCCGTTCACCATGAACTCGATCTCGCCCTCCAGCACATGGAAGGCCTCGGTCTCGCCGGCGTGGTGGTTGGGCGGAGCGCCGAGGCCCGGCGGCACCACCGCCTCGACCAGGCAGTACTTGCCCTGCACATCCTCCGGGAAGGCGTGGAATTTCATCAGGATGCCCAGGGTCTCATAGGTCCGGGGACGGGGGGGCGTGGTCATTGCCGAAGCTCCGCTTGCCGATTCCGCTCTTGGGAGATAATAAGACACAAGTCTCATCATGAGACAAGCGTCTCATTTTCTCGAACCCCGAGAGGCCCGCCCGATGACCCTCCCTTCCCAGACCGGCGCCGCGCCCGCCCGCTCCGCCCAGAAGGCGCGCACCCGCCAGGCCCTGCTGGCCGCGGCGCGCGGCCTGATCGCGCGGGGGGAGGAGGTGACGGTGACCGCCGCGGCGGCCGAGGCCGGGATCTCCAAGGCCACCGCCTACCGCTACTTCTCCGACCCCGCGGCGCTGGTGGTGGAGTGCGGGCTCGACATCGACGTCGCGCCCTACGAGGCGGTGGTGGCCGGCGCCGCGGACCTGCGCGCCCGGCTGGAGGCGATCAGCCTCTACTTCTTCGACCTCGCCTGCGACCGGGAGGCGGAGTTCCGCCAGCTGCTGGCCCGCACGCTGGACGACTCGCTCGCCTCCCCCGGCGGCCGCGCCCGCCGCGGGGCGCGCCGGGTGACGATGTACGAGCGCGCGCTGGCCGAGGACGGCGCCGTCCCCCCCGCCGAGCGCGCCGCGCTGGTGCGCGAGCTCTCCGCCGCCACCGGGGCCGAGGTGATGATCGCGCTCTTCGACGTGGTCGGGGCGGGGCGCGAGGAGGCGCGCGAGGCCGTGGCCGGCATCGCCGCCGCGATCTGCGACCGCCGCCTGCCGAAGGGCTGAGGCCGCCCTCCCGCCCGGAAAAACGATTCGCCGCCCGGATTCGCCGCCGCAGAGGCGACTCGGCGCGGCTCGGACCGGCGCGCTGCGCGTCGAGGACGGCCCTCGGCCTCGACGGGGAGCTCCCCCGCAGGCCGCCTGCCGGCCGCCCGGAGGGCCGCGGCGGCGCCCTCCGCCGCGCGCCGGGACCGGCCGCGGAGCCTCCCGCAAAGCGAAAGGAGCGGCGATCGTGGGGATCGCCGCTCCTTTGATGTCCAGGGGCTCCATCGACCGTTGTCTGGGGCGCCGGGGGTGTGGCCGCTTGCGTGGGGCCAGTCCAGGCCGTCCAGGCCGGAGACGCCGTCGGTCGGGAAAAACCCTTTGCGATCAGGCCGCGGCCTTCTCGTCCTCGTCCTCGTCCCGCTCGCCGCGCAGGGCGACCGAGGTGCGGATGCCCTTCTCGACGAAGGCCATCAGGCCCTTCACCGAGCGCTCGTTCGGCTCGATGCCGGCGCAGGACAGGACCTCGCGGCCGTCCTTCGAGCGCGCCCAGCGGGCGATCGACTCGACGCCGGTCCCGGACTTGCGCTGCTCCATCACGGCGTCGTCGAGCGCGGCGAGCACGACGGCGGAGAACAGCTTCCGGGCGCGGGCGCCCTGATCGTTGGTGTAAGAGCTCATGTCGGCAGCGTCGAACATCGCGCCGGTTCCTCCTGAGGGGTGTTAAGGAAAGTTGGCCGGTACATAGTCCGTCGCATTTCCTTCAAGCTAGGAGCGGAAACGCATGGCAGCCATGCGTCTGGCGCATACCTGGCAAAGCTCCGCTTGCTCCGAGCCCCCCTGGCGGTCATTCTCGCACCACGCGTCACCCAGGCGGAGCCCCCCCAGCAAATGACTGCGATTCAAGCCGAATCCGCCCCCACCGCCGCCCGCGCCCGGTGGGCCTGGATGCTGTTCGATTGGGCCGCGCAACCGTATCACACTCTCATCATCACTTTCATATTCGCGCCCTTTTTCACGTCCGCCGTCGCTCCCGATCCCGTGATCGGACAGGAAATGTGGGGTTGGGCGGCCTCGGCGGGCGGTCTGGCCATCGCCCTGACCGCCCCGATCCTGGGCGCGATCGCCGACGCGACGGGGCCGCGGAAGCCCTGGATCGCGGGATTCTCGGTCTGCTACGCGCTCGGATCGGCGCTGCTGTGGTTCTCGGCGCCCGGCGTGGCGGACCCGGTGCTGGTGCTCGGCTTCTTCGTGCTGGGGCTGATCGGGGTCGAGTATGCGACCGTCTTCACCAACGCCATGCTCCCCGACCTCGCCCCGCGCGAGGAGGTGGGGCGCCTGTCGGGCAACGGCTGGGCGCTGGGCTACGTGGGGGGCGTCGTCAGCCTCGCCGTCATGCTGCTGCTGCTGGCCGAGAACGACCGGGGCGTCACCCTCCTGGGAACTCCGCCGGCCTTCGGGCTCGACCCCGAGACGCGCGAGGGGACCCGCGCCGTGGGGCCGCTGACCGCCCTGTGGTACGTGGTCTTCGTCGCGCCCCTGTTCCTGTGGGTCCCCGACGCGCCGCGCCGCGGCGGACGGGCGGGCGCGCTGAAGCGCGGGCTGGCCGAGCTGAAGGCCGACCTCAAGGCGCTGCCCGGGCGGCGGAGCCTGTCGTGGTTCCTCGGCGCCTCGATGATCTATCGCGACGCGCTGAACGGCTTCTACGTCTTCGGCGGCGTCTATGCGGCGGGCGTGCTGGGCTGGTCGATCGTGCAGATCGGGGTGTTCGGCATCCTCGCCGCGGTGGTGGGCGCGCTGGGCGCATGGCTGGGCGGACGCGCGGACCACGCCCGCGGGCCCAAGCCGGTGGTGATCGCCTGCCTGCTGCTGCTGATCGTCTTCTCGACGCTCGGCGTCTCGGCCAGCCGCGAGGCGGTGCTGTTCGTGCTGCCGGTGGAGGCGGGCTCTTCCCTGCCGGACATCCTGTTCTACATCGCCGGCGCAGGGGTCGGCGGCGCGGGAGGCGCGCTCCAGGCCTCGTCGCGCACGCTGCTGGTGCGCCAGGCGGAGGCGGGTCGGATGACCGCGGCCTTCGGCCTCTACGCGCTGGCCGGCAAGGCGACCGCGTTCCTCGCGCCGCTCGCCGTCGCGCTCGCCACCGGCCTGTTCGAGAGCCAGCAGGCCGGCGTCGCGCCGGTGGTCGTGCTGTTCGTCCTGGGCCTTGCGATGCTGGCCCCCGTCGACCCGGAAGGTGAGAGATGACCGCCCCCCGACGCCCCTCCCTGCGCCGCCTCGCGCGCCCCGCCCTTGCGGCCGCGCTGGCCGCCGTCATGCTGCCCGCGGCCCCGGCGCAGGCGGTCCCGCTGGCCAAGACCCTGTTCGGCGCGGAATCCCGCGGCTCCGACCAGTCGCCCGCGCCGATCGGCTCCTATGCCGAGGGCTGCCTCGCCGGCGCCGTGCCCCTGCCCGTCTCCGGCCCGGGGTGGGAGACGGTGCGCCTGTCGCGCAACCGCTACTGGGCGCATCCCGAGGGGTTCAGCTTCCTCACGCGCCTGGGCGCCGCGGCGAAGGCCGCCGGCTGGCCGGGCGTGCTGGTGGGCGACGTCAGCCAGCCCCGGGGCGGGCCGATGGTGGACGGACATTCCTCCCACCAGGTGGGGCTCGACCTCGACATCTTCCTCAAGCCGGCCCCTGCCGGGGGCATGAGCGACTCGGCGCGCGAGGGCGCGGGCTCCGTCTCGGTGGTCACGCGCGACAAGCGGGGGGTGACGGCGGACTGGACCCCCACCCACCTCCAGGTGCTGCGGGCGGCGGCCGAGGATCCCGCGGTGGCGCGCATCTTCGTCAACGCCGCGATCAAGGCCGAGCTCTGCCGCTCGGCCCCCGCGCCGCGGGACTGGCTGCGCAAGGTGCGGCCCTGGTGGGGGCATGACGCGCATTTCCACGTGCGCCTCGCCTGCCCCGCCGGCGCGGCGAGCTGCGAGAACCAGGCCCCGCCGCCGCCGGGCGACGGCTGCGACGCCTCGCTGGACTGGTGGTTCTCGGACGAGGCGCTGAACCCGCCGCCGCCCAAGGGGCCGGTGGTGCGCAAGCGGGACGTGATGACCATGGCCGACCTGCCCCCCGCCTGCCAGGGCGTGCTGAATGCGGACTGAGCCGGGCCGGCCGACCCGCGCCCGCCTCCTGCGCGCCGTCGCGCCGGCGCTGGCGCTGGCGCTGGCAGCCTGCGGCCCGCCGCCGGCGCCCGCGGGCGAGGCGGCGCCGCCCGCCCCCCTCCTCCTCCAGGCCCAGCCGTTCCCCGCCGCCCTTCCCGCCGGCGCCCGCCTGCGCCTGCTGTCGGCGATCGAGCTGCGCGGCGACCGCGCCGACTTCGGCGGCCTGTCGGCGCTGGAGGTCGACCCCCGGGGGGAGCGCTTCGTCGCCCTCACCGACCAGGGCGTCTGGGTCGAGGGCCGCATCCGCCGCGCCGGCGGCCGCCTGTCGGAGGCGAGCGAGGCGACCTTCGCCCCGATGCTTTCCGGCGACGTCCGCCCGCCCCTGCGGATGCGCGACTCCGAGGGGCTCGCGATCCTCTCCCCCGACCTCGACGGCCCCCGCTACGTCGGCTTCGAGCGGCGCAAGCGCGTGGAGCGGATGGAGGGGCCGGGGGCCGAGGGCGCGATCGTCGCCGAGCCCCGCGAATGGCTGATCCCCACCCCCAACGCCGGCCCCGAGGCGCTGGCCGTCGCCCCCGACGGCCGGGTGCTGGCGGTGATGGAGACGCCCTTCTCCGCCGGCGCCGACTTCACCGCCGCCTGGATCGACCCGCGCGACGCGGGCTCGGGCGCCTACGCCGAGACGACCGTCCCGCGGCTGCTGGACATGGAGGCGACCGGCGCGGACTTCGACGACCGGGGGCGGCTGTGGCTGCTGATGCGGCGATTCTCGAAGCTCGGCGGCTTCTCCTTCGCCATCGCCCGCTTCCGGCCCGAGGGCGACGGCTTCGCGGACGGCGAGGTGATGCTGGAGATGCCCGCCGGCCCCGGCTCCGACAACGCCGAGGGGATCGCCGCCTGGACCGATCCGCTGGGCCGCACCCGGCTGCTGGTGGTCACCGACGACAACCTCAACCTCCTGCAGCGCACGGTTCTTTACGAGTTCGAGGTTCCGCCGGACGACTGACCCGACGCGGCGCGACGGAAGCGGTGGACGTCCGGGCCCAAATCCCCCCATTGAGTCCGTTTCAGAGATAATTGTTCATGAACGCCTGACGCGGTGCTACCCTGACCGTCGCGCGCCGCATGGGGTCCGGCCTTCGCCGGGGGCCGCGCGCGACATTGATGGTGGGGAGGATTTCGCGATGCGTTGGTTCATCGTGGCCCCGGCGCTCGCCGGGGCGGTTCTTTCGACGGCGCCCACGGGCGCGCAGGCCTACATGGTCGACCGGGTGGTGCTGAAGGTCGTGGACGGGTCGTCCTCGGTGATCGACGCGCACCTGGGCTGGGCGAACGCCGGCGGCTTCAACGAGGGCGTCGCGGGCGCCGCCTCGCTGACCCAGTCGACCCACGACTACAAGGATTCCTGGGTCGACGACGCCACGAACTGGGCGAGCGTGACCGAGGTCCGCACCGCCTTCTACAACGCCGCCGGCGTCGAGCTCGCCTACATCGCCTTCGACCCGACGGGCGAGACCCGCGTGAGCTTCTTCAGCGCCGCCAACGTTCTGTCGAGCTCCTGGACCGACCTGACCTCGGTCGCGCACAACTACTTCTCGGTGGCCGGCGACAGCGGGCTCGACCGTCACTGGTTCGTCGAGACCCAGTACGGCGGCTGCGCCAACGACACCGGCCACATGGCGGTGCTCGACTATCGCGCGAGCCCCGTCTGCGGGTGGGAGACGACGGCCAACGCCGCGATCGGCGACACGAGCCGCGGCCTGGTCTACGCCGCCTCGAGCGAGGACCAGAACTGGACCAGCGGCCAGGTGGGCTACGCCGACGTCTTCGCGGTGACGGTGACCTACGACAACGGCCTGCCGGCGCCCGAGGTTCCGCTCCCCGCCCCGGCGTTGCTGCTGGCCGGCGGGCTGGCCGCGCTGGGCGCCGCCGCCGGACGCCGCCGCGCCTGAGGCGCCGGCCCCGCCGATCCACGCCCCGGGGCCCTGCGCGGGCCCCGGCCGCGTTTCGGGAGCCGCATCGGGGACGCGCCCTCAGCCGTCGGACGGCGGCGCCGAGAGGGTGAGGGTCCCCGCATCGTCGGACAGGTCCGCGATGCCCAGCGGCGAGCGCGGGCGCGCGATGCGGTTGCGGGTGACCCAGACCAGCCGCTCCTCCGCCCGGGTGATCGCCACGTAGGCGAGGCGCTTCCACAGCGGCAGCCCGGCCTCCGCCCGCCCCGCCCGCCAGGCGGCGTAGAGGTCGGGGGCGTAGACCTGCACCGTCTGCCACTGGCTGCCCTGCGCCTTGTGGATCGTCGCCGCCGCCCCGTGCAGGAAGGCCGCGCCCATGGTGGCGGCGGTGGGGATGAACGGCTCCTCCTGGTCGGGAAGCTCGATCTGGATGATCGCGGCCACGTTGACCTTCGGCTCCTCCGCCCCCAGCACGTGGATGCGCGCGAAGCCCGGCTTGCGGCCCGGGCCGAGGTAGATGCACTGCGCGCCCTTCACCAGCCCGCGCGCCTCGAGGTCGATGCGCTTGCGGCGGTGCTTCATCGGCAGTTCGACCCCGTCGCAGATCAGCGGCTCGCCCGGCAGCAGCTCGGTCTCCGGGGCGCCGTGGACCTGCCGGAAGGCGTGGATCAGGCGGATGCGGGTGGCGTTGCGCCAGACCAGCATCGGCGAGCGGGCCATCAGCTCGGCGTCCGCCCGCTCCCCCAGCACCACGCGCTCGTCCTTGCGGGCGGCCTGCTCGACCATCGTCTCGAAGTCGGGGAAGTCGATCTGCGGATCGGCGAGCGCGTGGGCGAGGTCGAGGATCGGGTTGTCGGCCGCCTGCCGGTGGATGCGGCTCAGCTCGAAGATCCGCCCCTCGGGCAGCTTGTCGAAGACCATCGCGCCGGACTGGCCGACGGGGGCGAGCTGCGCCGGGTCGCCGAAGAGGACGATCAGCCGGAACAGGGCCTTGAGGTCCTCCATCTGCCGGTCGTCGATCATCGAGGCCTCGTCGACCAGCGCGATGTCGAGCGGATCGTCCCGCCGGGTCCAGCCCTTGATGAAGTCCGAGCCGCGCAGCCCCATCGCCGCCAGCGCCCCGGGAATCGAGCCGTGGGACTTGTAGGCGGCCTCGGCGCGGGCGAGCTGCTCCTCGGAGATGGTTTCGGATTCGGGCCGGTCCGCCTCGCCCGCCAGCCACTGGGCGATGCGCTCGTACTCTGGGTCGTAGACGGGCGTGTAGACGATGCGGTGGATGGTGGTCGCCGGCACGCCGAGGTTGCGCAGCACCGAGGCCGCCTTGTTGGTGGGCGACAGCACCGCGAAGGTGCGCTTGTCGCGCTTCTTGCGGTTCTCCCACTCGGAGGAGACCGCCTCGACCCCCGCCGCCTCCAGCTCCTTGACCAGCGAGGCGAGCAGGCGGGTCTTGCCCGAGCCCGCCTTGCCCAGCACCGCCAGCACCTCCGCCGCGCGGGCGTCGTCGTCGTCCAGCGGCTCGCAGGAGGCGGCGTCGAGGTCCACGCCCAGCGCCTCCAGCCGCTCGGCCACGGTGGCGCGGGCGGCGGCCTGGTCCTCGGAGAACTCCATGCGGGCGACGCCGGCGTCCATGCGGGCCTCTGCGGTCGGCTACGGGCGGGGACGGGCGGCGGGCCGCGGTCCGAGGGCCTTCCTAGCCCGTCCCGCCCCCCGAGGGAATCCCGACGGGCCGTCCGCAAGCGCCCGGGCGCGCTTGGAAACCGCGGGGCGAGGCGCCAAGGTCCTCATCTCCCGTTCATTTTGAAAGCGCCCGATTCGATGATCTCCCCGTTCCGCGTCCGCCCCTCGGCGGCCCGCCGCCTCGCGCTCGCCCTGCTTCCCGCCGCCCTGCTCGCCGCCTGCGGCGGCGCCGTGGCCAGCCGCACCCCGGTCGACCGTGTGCCGCTGGACGCCGAGAGCTTCGCCTTCCGGGGCGTCGGCTACCGCACGGGCGCCGAGCCCGGCATGGTCGGCATCCTCGCCAAGCTGGAGGAGCGCGACGGCCGCACGGTCCTGTGCGGCGCCTACATGGAGAAGGGCGACTTCCAGCTGCTCGACTTCGACATCCTCGCCGAGGTGCTGGGCCGGACCGAGATCTATGTCGGCGAGGTCCGCCTGCTGTCGGACATCGACGGCTTCGCGGGCCCCCTGCCCTGGGGCGAGAACGTCGGCCGCGAGGCGAACTGCCTGCCGACGGACCTGCCCTGGACGCCGGCCTACGCGGACCCCGAGCGCCTGCGGATCGAGTTCCCCGAGAAGATCATCCGCAAGGGCTGAACCGGGCGCGACGGCGCGGGGCGGGGCGGGGCGGGGCCTCTCGTGCCCGCGCCGGCGCTCAGCCCTCCTGCCGGCCGTCGCCGGAGGCGAGCGCTTCCTGGACCAGCGCGCGGTCGTCGGGATCGCGCAGACCCTCGGCCGCGCGGGCGACGCGGGCGATCAGGCGCTCGGCCGCGTCGCGGTCCTCGGGCGCGGTCGCGGCCTCGCGCAGGGCGCACAGGCCGCGGGCCGCGGTCTCCAGCACCTGGGCGTGGTCGCGGCCGGCCTCGATGACCGGGTGGATCAGCCGCGGCGCCAGCCAGGCCGCGCCGCAGCCCGGCGCCGCCACGATCGCCTCGCCGCCCGGCTCCCGCCGCAGGCGGGAGGGGGCGCCCAGCGCCGCGAGGCGCAGGCACCCCTCCAGGATCCGGTCGAGGCAGGCCATCGCGGTGAACGGGTCGTTGAGCGAGGGCGACAGCGCGCGCATCGCGATCTCGGCCAGGGCGTCGCCCTCGAAATCCGCGACGCCGGTGCGCCGCCGGCGCGGGGTCAGCGCCAGGCGTGCGCGCAGCGCGTCCTCGACCCCGCCGGCGCCGTCGGCATGGTGCATCCCCAGCGCCAGCGCCAGCGGCGCGCCCGGCAGCAGGTGGTCGTTCTCCCGCGCCAGCAGCGCGAGGCGCAGGCCGTGGCCCCGCGCCCAGTCCGCCAGCCCGTCGAGATCGACCGAGGCGAGGTATCCCGCCGTCGCCGCGGGGATCGCCCGCCCCTCGGCCCGGGCCAGCGCCTCGAGCTCCACGGCCTCGCGGTGCTCGGCGGCGTCGGCGCGCGGCGCCTTGTCCTGCGCGACCGCCGCGACGAACATGTCCCCCACCCGCGCCACGGTGGCGTCGGCGCGGATCGCCTCGGACATCCGGGTCGCGAACAGGACCACCGCCACCAGCGTCAGCGAGCCCAGCACCGAGGCGATCAGCACCGCGGTCAGCGAGGACGCGCCCCCCGGATCCCCCTGGGTCAGCACCAGCAGGCCCGACAGCGCCGCGAAGAAGGCCGACAGGCTCAGCCCCAGCAGCGCCTGGGTGACGTTGGCCTGCAGCCAGAAGTCGATGATCCGCGGCCCGATCTGCTGGGAGGTCAGGGTCAGGGCCACGAAGCTGAGCGAGAAGACGATCGAGATGACCGTGACCATGCCGCCCGCGATCATCGTCAGCAGGTCGCGGGCCGCATCGGCGTCGTAGCCGCTTTCCAGCTCCTGCACCTTCCTCGCGAAGTCGTCGAAGCCCAGCAGCGTCAGCCCGGCCGACGGCTCGAGCCCCATCAGAAGCGCCGGCAGCACCAGCGCCTGGCTGATCGCCAGCATCGCCAGGGGCACGAACCACAGGCTTTCCAGCGCGGCCGTCAGCAGTCCCTTCAGCCGCGTGGTCATCGCCGGCTCTCCTTATCCGCGGTCCGGCAGGGCGCCGGGGGCGTCCTGCGGGTCCGGCCCCGCCGCCTCGGGGGCGGGCGGCCAGTCCTCGCCGCGCATCTCCTCGATGCGCGAGGCGGTGCGCTCGAATTCGAAGGCGCCGGGGCCTTCCTCGTAGAGCGTCTCAGGCTCTGCGGCGGCGGAGACGTAGAGCTTGGTCTTCGCCTCGTAGAGCGCGTCGATCAGGGTGACGAAGCGCTTGGCCTCGTTGTTGCGGGCGCGCGACAGGCGCGGCACGTCCTCGATCATCACCACCTTCACCGCCTCGGCCAGCGCCAGGTAGTCGGCGGGGCCGAGCGGGCGGGTGCACAGGTCCGCGAAGCTCGCGCGCAGGGCGCCGGGCTTGCCGCGCTGGAAGGTCTCCTTCCGGCCGGGGAACTCCAGCGTCAGGGGGCGTTCGGGCGCGTCGCCCTGCTCGGCCCACAGGCGGTCCATCTCGGCCGTCGTCTCCGGGCCCAGCGGCGAGAGATAGCGCACGTCGCCCCGGGTGCGGTCCTGGCGGTGGTCGGCGGCGCCGTCCAGGTGGTGGACGTCCAGCTTCTCCTTCAGCATCTCGATGAAAGGCACGAAGATCGCGCGGTTCAGCCCGTCCTTGTAGAGGTCGTCGGGGTGGCGGTTCGAGGTGGTGACGATCACCACGCCGCGGGCGAACAGCCCCTCGAACAGGCGGCCCACGATCATCGCGTCGGCGATGTCGGTGATCTGCATCTCGTCGAAGCAGAGCAGCGTGGCCGAGTCGGCGATGGCCTGGGCGACGGGCTGGATCGGGTCGGTCTCGTGCCGCTCGCGCGCCTTCTTGATGCCCGCGTGGACCTCCTGCATGAAGGCGTGGAAGTGGACGCGGCGCTTCGGCGCGATCGGGGCGATGTCGCAGAACAGGTCCATCAGCATGGACTTGCCGCGCCCCACGCCCCCGTAGATGTAGAGCCCGCCCAGCGTCTCCTGCCGGTTCTTCTCGCGTCCCCAGCCGAACCAGCCGCGGGCGACCTTCTTGCCCGCCTGCGGGTCGTAGTTCTTCAGCCGGTCGTGGAGGAGCTGCAGCTGCTCCGCCGCCTGGGCCTGGGCCGGGTCCGCCTTCAGGGTCCCCGCCTTGACCAGGGCGCGGTAGCGGGAGAGGGGCGTCTCGGCGGAGGAGGTCATCGGCAGGCGAGGTCCGGGATCGGGGGCGGGGACGGGCGGAAGGGCCGCGAGGACCCGCCCCCGTGAAAAGGCGCGGGCGGCGGCGATGTCAACCGCCGGCGCGCTTTGCAGGGGGCGGGTGGGCGTCCTCGGGGGCGTCGAGCCCCCTCGGCCGCGCGGCGGCTGCGCGCCGTCGGCCCGGGGCGGGCGGAGGCGCGCGACGCGCGAGGGAGGCGGCTCGGCCGCCCCTCGCAGGACCGGGCGCAAGGTCCGCCACGGATCACCGGCGGCCCCTCCGCGGACCGGCCTCGGCGGCCTGCGGCTCGGGCCCTTGCGAGCGGGCGGCGGGCGCCCTCCAGGATCTGTCATGCGGCGGAAAGATGGGGGGCATCACGAAAAACCATCGCGCGTTCCGAAAGGGAACCTTGCCTTCCGCCCGGCGAAGGGCTCTGTTGGCCGCGACCGGACGGGGCGCTCCCCGTCCGCCTCCCTTCCCGGACCCCCCGCCGGACCTTGCCGCCATGACCCTTCCCCGCTGGTTCATCGAAGGCCACGCCATCGTCTCCCCCGAGGGGATGATCGCGGACGCCGACGGCCTGTTCCCGCCGCGGCTGGGGGACGAGGCCGACTGGGCCCTGTTCCAGGCCGCGCTCGACGCCTGCGTGGCCACCGTGCTCGCCCGCGCCAGCCACGAGGCGACGCCCAACCGCGCCGACCGCCTGCGGGTGGTGATGAGCCGCGGGGCCCAGGGCCTGGTCCGGCGCGCGGACGCCTGGTGGTGGAACCCCGCCGACGTGCTCCCGGCCGCGATGCTGGCCGAGGTGGCCCCGGACGGCGGGCGCATCGGCGTGCCCGGCGGGCGCGCGGCCTTCGACCAGTTCCTGCGCCCCGCCCCCGGCCAGCCCGGCTTCGACGCCTTCCACCTGGCGACCAACCCCGACTGCCCGCTGCCCGGCGGCCGGCCCGTGTTCTCGGGCCTCGCCCCCGGCCGCGGGCCCGAGGCGCTGCTGGCCGAGGCCGGGCTGGTCCCCGGCGACGTGCAGATCCTGAACCCCGACCGCGGCGTCTCGCTGCGCGTCTGGCGACGGGCGGAGGCGCCGGACGCCGCCGCGCCCTCGCCCGCCCCCCGCTGAAGGAGCCGACGGATGTCCGCGATCTCTTCCCCCCCGTCGCCCGAGCGGTCGGCCGAGCGGCTGTTCACCCCGATGCTGATCTCGGGCGCGGTGATCCTCGCGCTCGGCTTCGGGGTGCGCGCCGCCTTCGGCCTGTTCCAGATCCCAATCGAGTCCACCTTCGGCTGGCCGCGGGCGGAATACAGCCTCGCCATCGCGCTGCAGAACCTCGCCTGGGGCGCCGCCCAGCCCGCCTTCGCCGCGATGTCCGAGAAGTTCGGGACCCGGCGGACGCTGGCGCTGGGCATGGCGATCTACGCCGTGGGCCTGCTGGGCTCGGCCTGGGCGACGACGCCCGAGGGGCACCAGCTTCTCAACATCCTGATCGGCTTCGGCATCGCGGGCTCCGGCCTCGGCGTCATCCTGGGCGCGGTGGGGCGCGAGGCGTCGGACGCCAACCGCTCCCTCGCGCTGGGCATCGTCACCTCGGCGGCCTCGGTGGGGCAGCTGATCCTGCCGCCGATCCTGGGGATGCTGCTGACCGAGATGGCGTGGGAGGACGTGTTCCTGATCTGCGTGGCGATCCTGGGCGGCGCCGCCCTGCTGCTGCCGCTGACCACCGGCGCGCCCGCCCCCGCGGTTCCCGGCGCCCCGGCGGCCGGCGGCTCGCTCGGCCAGGCGGTGAAGCGGGCGATGACCGACCCGTCCTTCATCCTGATCTTCCTGGGCTTCTTCTCCTGCGGCTACCAGCTGGGCTTCATCACCGCCCACTTCCCCGCCTTCATCACCGAGGCCTGCGCGGCCGTGGATCCCGCCGGCCTGCTCGCCTCGGTCGGCATCTCCTCGACCGCGGCGCTGGGGGGATGGGCGCTGGCGCTGATCGGGGCGGCCAATATCGGCGGCACGCTGCTGGCCGGGCGGCTGGGGGGCAAGTTCCCCAAGCGCTGGCTGCTGACGGTGATCTACCTCGCCCGCGCCGCGGTGTGCGCCGCCTTCATCGTGATCCCGATGACGCCCGCCACGGTGCTGTTCTTCTCGGTCGCCATGGGCTCGCTGTGGCTGGCCACCGTGCCGCTGACCGCGGGCCTCGTCGGCTTCATCCACGGGATGCGCTACATGGGCACGCTCTACGGGATCGTGTTCTTCTCCCACCAGGTCGGGGGGTTCCTCGGCGTGTGGCTGGGCGGGGCCCTGCACGACCGCTTCGGCGACTACGAGGCGGTGTGGTGGATCGGCGTGGCGATCTCGCTCTTCTCCGCCGCCGTGCACATCCCGGTGCGCGAGAAGCCGCTGCCCGCCCTGGGGGCCGCGGCCTGAGATCGGCCCTCGATGCGGGCGCGATCGGGGGCCCTTGCCCCGGTCGCCCCTCGCGTGTATATGCCCCTCGACATAGCGGCGTCGCTGGCCTCCTCGGAAGCCTTCGACGACCGGACCGAAAGGGCGGGCCGCTGAGGCCCGCCTTTTTCATTTCTGGAGCGACCGCATGACCGATCGCGACATCACCGGACTGGTGGCGAAAGCCCCCCTCGACCAGCGCATCGCCCAGATCGTGCGTCCCACCGTGGAAGGCATGGGCTTCGAGCTGGTGCGCCTGCGCTTCATGGGCGGCGCCAAGCGCGCGACCCTGCAGATCATGGCCGAGAAGCCCGACGGCACCATGGAGGTCGACGACTGCGCCGACCTCTCGCGCGCCGTCTCGGCCGCGCTCGACGTCGAAGACCCCGTGGAGGGCGCCTACGCGCTCGAGGTCTCGTCGCCCGGCATCGACCGCCCCCTGACGCGCCTGAAGGACTTCGAGCGCTTCGCGGGCTGGGAGTGCAAGCTCGAAACCAACGAGCTGATCGACGGCCGCAAGCGCTTCAAGGGCGAGCTGGAGGGGGTCGAGGACGACGAGGTCCTGATCCGCATCCCCGAGGGCGTGATCGGCCTGAAGTTCGACTGGATCGCCGACGCCAAGCTGGTGCTGAGCGACGCGCTGATCTCCGAATCGCTGAAGGCCCGCAAGGCCGCCGGTACCGCCCTGCCCGACATGGACGAAAGTCTGTACGACGAAATCGAGGACGCCTCCGACGACGACGCGGACGGCGACGACGAGGAGGATGACGATGGTCAGCGCCAACAGGCTTGAGCTGCTGCAGATCGCCGACGCGGTCGCCCGCGAGAAGCTGATCGATCCCGTCCTGGTGATCGAGGCGATGGAGGACAGCCTCGCGAAGGCCGCCCGCTCGCGCTACGGCGCCGAGTACGACATCCGCGCCGAGATCGACCGCAAGACCGGCGAGCTGCGCATGTCCCGCGCCCGCGAGGTCGTCGAGGAGGTGGAGAACCACTTCACCGAGATCGCGCTCAGCGAAGCCCGCGCCATGAACCCCGAGGCCGAGCCCGGCGACTTCATCGCCGAGCCGCTGCCGACGCTGGAGTTCGGCCGCATCGCCGCGCAGACCGCCAAGCAGGTGATCGTGCAGAAGGTCCGCGAGGCCGAGCGCGAGCGCCAGTACGACGAGTTCAAGGACCGCGTCGGCACCATCATCAACGGCGTGGTGAAGCGGGTCGAATATGGCAACGTCATCGTGGACCTCGGCCGGGGCGAGGGCGTGATCCGTCGCGACCAGCTGATCCCGCGCGAGATGTACCGCAACGGCGACCGCATCCGCGCCTTCATCCGCGACGTCCGCGCCGAGACCCGCGGCCCGCAGATCTTCCTCTCGCGCACCGCGCCCGAGTTCATGTCCGAGCTCTTCAAGATGGAAGTGCCCGAGATCTACGACGGGGTGATCGAGGTGAAGGCGGTCGCCCGCGACCCCGGCTCGCGCGCCAAGATCGGCGTGATCTCGCACGACAGCTCCATCGACCCCGTCGGCGCCTGCGTCGGCATGCGCGGCTCCCGCGTGCAGGCCGTCGTCTCCGAGCTCTCGGGCGAGAAGATCGACATCATCCCGTGGTCCGAGGATCCGGCGACCTTCATCGTGAACGCCCTGCAGCCCGCCGAGGTCGCCAAGGTCGTGCTCGACGAGGACGCGCGCCGCATCGAGGTGGTGGTGCCCGACGAGCAGCTCTCGCTCGCCATCGGCCGCCGCGGCCAGAACGTGCGCCTCGCCTCGCAGCTCACCGGCTGGGACATCGACATCCTGACGGAGGAGGAGGAATCCGCCCGCCGGCAGGCCGAGTTCGCCGAGCGCACGAACCTGTTCATGGAGACCATGAACGTCGACGAGTTCGTGGCCCAGCTGCTCGTCTCCGAGGGCTTCACCACCCTCGAGGAGGTCGCCTACGTCGAGCTCGACGAGCTGCTCTCGATCGAGGGCGTCGACGAGGACACCGCCGAGGAGCTGCAGGCCCGCGCCCGCGAAAGCCTCGAGGAGCTCAACCAGCAGGCGCTGGAGAAGGCCCGCGAGCTGGGCGTCCAGGACGACCTGGTTGAATTCGAGGGCCTCACGCCCCAGATGATCCTGGCGCTGGCGCAGGACGGCGTCCTCTCGCTCGAGGACTTCGCCACCTGCGCCGACTGGGAGCTTGCGGGCGGCTGGACGGTCGTCGACGGCAAGCGCCAGAAGGACGACGGCGTGCTGGAGCCCTTCGACGTCAGCCTCGAGGAAGCGCAGGCCATGGTCATGCGCGCCCGACTCGGCCTCGGCTGGGTCTCCGAGGAGGACATCGCCGCCGCCGCCGAAGAGGACGGCGAGGCCGAGGAGGAGGCCCAGGCCTGATCGGCGCGGCTCCGGGACGGAGGGCGCGATCATGACCCGAGGCGGAAGGCGCAAGGACCGGGAGACCGGTCCCGAGCGCCGCTGCATCGTGAAGGGCGAGAGCGGCTCGACCGAAGGGTTGATCCGCTTCGTCGTGGGGCCCGAAGGCGAGATCGTCCCCGATCTCGCCGAACGGCTTCCCGGCCGCGGCATCTGGCTCAGCTCGGACGCCGACTCGCTGCGCACGGCGATCAAGAAGCGCGCGTTCTCGCGCGCGGCCCGCGCGCAGGTGGGCGTTCCCGAGGGGCTGGAGACGCTCCTCGAATCGTTGCTTGCGCGCCGCGCCGTCGATTCGCTTGGCCTCGCCAGGAAGGCGGGGCTTGCGGTGACGGGGTTCGAGAAGGTAAAGGCTCGCCTCAAGCAAGGACCCACGGCCGCGCTTCTGCATGCGCGCGACGGGTCCGAACAGGGTCTGGGCAAGCTTCGCCCGATGACCCGAGGCGCTCCAGTCGTGAATGTCCTTTCCAGCGAAGAACTGGGATTGGCCTTCGGGCGGGACTATGTGATACACGCCGCGCTTGACGCCGGCGGAGCTGCCGACCGTTTCCTTCGGGACGCGGCGCGGCTGGCGGGCTTCCGGCCCACGGCGCTGGACGCCGGTCCCCAGGACGGGGCCGGACCCGGCGACGGGCCGAAGCCGGGACCAGCCGGGAGCGGGGGTGCGGATCGCCGAGACGGCGAAGATCTTGCCGGGACGACTGATTCCCCGGCGGAGGATCGCCGGGATCCAGACCCCGAGGCGGGGCCGGACCGATCCGGCGCCGCGGACTGACGAGGAGGGCTCCACCGACCGGCGGGGCCCTGATGGCCGTGGAGGGGTCCCGGACCCGTCCGCGAAACGCGCGGGGCCCAGGGGGTCCCGGACCGGCGATGGGGCTGGCGCGAAGGCGAACAGGACGTTGATGGACGACAGAATGGACGGCAACGACAAATCCGGCGGCATGAAGACCCGATCGCGTCCCGGCGGCGAAGGCCCCGGGCGTGTCCGGCAGAGCTTCAGCCACGGCCGGACGAAGTCGGTCGTGGTGGAGACCAAGCGCAGCAAGAAGCTGATGAAGCCGGGCGAGGGCGCACCTGCCGCTCCCGCCCCCGCTTCGCCGGCCTCTTCCGGCGCGTCGGCGCCCCGGCCCTCCGTGGCTCCGGGCCCGCGCGGCGTCGCCGCGCGTCCCGCCGGCGCCGGCGTGCGCCCGACCGGCGGAGCGGAAGCGCCCGCCGCGGCCGCGGCCCAGCGGGCCGCCGGCGCAGGCGCGGATTCCAAGCCCCAGCGCCGCCAGGGCAAGGGCAACGTGCTCAAGAGCCTGTCGCCCGAGGAATACGAGCGCCGCAAGAAGGCGCTCGAGGCCGCCAAGCAGAACGAAGGCGCCCGTCGCGCCAAGGAAGAAGCCGAGGCCAAGGAACGCGAGGCCGAGCGCCAGCGCCTTCTGAAAGAGAAGGAAGAGCGCGAGCGCAAGGAGGCCGAGGAGCAGATCCGCCGCGAGCGTGAGGAGGCCGAGCGCCTCGCCGCCGAGGAGGAGGCCCGCAAGAAGGCCGAGGCCGACAAGAAGGAGCGCGAGCGCGCCAAGGCGGAGCGTGAAGCCGCCCGCATCGCCGCGCCCGATCCGGCCTCCGCCCCGCCCGCCGAGGGCGAGGGCAAGGACCGTCCGATGCGGGGCGTCCCCCCGCGTCGCGCGGCCCCTGCCGACGACAAGAAGCCCGGCCGCGGCCGCGGCGGCGACGAGCGTCGCCGCTCCGGCAAGCTGACGATCTCTTCGGCGACCTCGGGCGACGAGGGCGGGCGCCAGCGCTCGCTCGCCGCCATGCGCCGCAAGCAGGAGCGTCAGAAGCGCCAGATGGGCGGCCGCGGCGTCGAGCGGGAGAAGGTGACCCGCGACGTCAACGTGCCCGACGCCATCACGGTGCAGGAGCTCGCCAACCGCATGGCCGAGCGGGCCGCCGACGTGGTCAAGATGCTGTTCAAGTCGGGCATGATGGTCACCATCAACGACACGCTCGACGCGGACACCGCGACCCTCGTGGTCGAGGAATTCGGCCACAACGTCGTGCGCGTCTCCGATTCGGACGTGGAGCAGGCGATCGACACCGTCGAGGACGCCGAGGGCGATCTGCAGCCGCGCGCTCCGGTCGTGACCATCATGGGCCACGTCGACCACGGCAAGACCTCGCTGCTCGACGCGCTGCGCAAGACCAACGTGGTGCAGGGCGAGGCCGGCGGCATCACCCAGCACATCGGCGCCTACCAGATCACGACGGACTCCGGCGCGCCGGTGACCTTCCTCGACACGCCGGGCCACGCGGCCTTCACCTCGATGCGCGCCCGCGGCGCGCAGGTGACGGACATCGTGATCCTGGTCGTCGCGGCCGACGACGCGGTGATGCCCCAGACGATCGAGGCGATCCACCACGCGAAGGCGGCGAACGTGCCGATCATCGTGGCGATCAACAAGTGCGACAAGCCGGACGCGAACCCCCAGAAGGTGCGCACCGACCTGCTGCAGCATGAGATCGTGGTCGAGGAGATGTCCGGCGACGTGCAGGACGTCGAGGTCTCGGCCAAGACCGGCAAGGGGCTCGACACCCTGCTCGAGGCGATCGCCCTGCAGGCCGAGATCCTCGAGCTGAAGGCCAACCCCGAGCGGCAGGCCGAAGGCGCGGTGATCGAGGCGAAGCTGGACACCGGCCGCGGCCCCGTGGCCACCGTGCTGGTCCAGCGCGGCACCCTGAAGCGCGGCGACATCTTCGTGGTCGGCGAGCAGTGGGGCCGCGTGCGCGCCCTGATCAACGACCAGGGCGAGCGCGTGGACGAGGCCGGCCCGTCGGTTCCCGTCGAGGTCCTGGGTCTCCAGGGCACCCCCGCGGCCGGCGACGTGCTGAACGTGGTCGAGTCCGAGGGCAAGGCCCGCGAGATCGCCGACTACCGCCAGCGTCAGGCCCGCGACAAGCAGGCCGCCGCCGGCGCCCGCGGCACGCTCGATCAGCTGCTGGCCCAGGTGAAGGCCGACGCCAACGTCGCTGAGCTGCCGGTGCTGGTGAAGGCCGACGTGCAGGGCTCCGCCGAGGCGATCGTCCAGGCGCTGGAGAAGATCGGCAACGAGGACGTCCGCGTCCGCGTCGTCCACTCCGGCGTCGGCGCGATCACCGAGACCGACGTGGGCCTGGCCGAGGCGTCGAACATGCCGGTGATCGGCTTCAACGTCCGCGCCAACGCGCCGGCCCGCGAAGCCGCCAACCAGAAGGGCGTGGAGATCCGCTACTACTCGGTGATCTACGACCTCGTGGACGACGTGAAGCTGGCCGCCCAGGGTCTTCTCAAGCCGGAGGTCCGCGAGACCTTCATCGGCTATGCGAAGATCAAGGAGGTCTTCAAGGTCACCGGCGTGGGCAAGGTCGCGGGTTGCGAGGTCACCGAGGGCGTGGCGCGCAAGTCGGCGGGCGTCCGCCTGCTGCGCGACGACGTGGTGATCCACGAGGGCACGCTGAAGACCCTGAAGCGCTTCAAGGACGAGGTGAACGAGGTTCGCTCCGGCCAGGAATGCGGCATGGCCTTCCAGAACTACGAGGACATCCGCGAAGGCGACGTCATCGAGATCTTCACCACCCAGGAGGTGGAGCGCACCCTCTAAGGGTCTGCGCCGGATCGGAAAACCGCAGCGGCCGGGGCGAAAGCCCCGGCCGTTTCGCGTTCGCCCCCCAGCCTGCGGTCTTCACCCCCTGTAAACCCTGTCCGACGCAGGGTCCGCGCATTCCTTCCCCCCATTTCGGGAGAGCGCCGCGCATGACCATCCGGGCCCGCATTCTGCGTCTGACCCCCGCCGCCGTGGCGATCCTGGCCGCGATCGCCGTGACCGTCGTCGCGGCGTCCCTGTTCGAAGGCGCCGCGCGGGAGCGTCAGGCCCAGGCCCAGGCCCGCGAACATGCCGCCGACGCGGCGCGGATCGGGTTTCTCGGCGCGGCCGAGGCGACCCAGCGCTTCGCCGCCGCCCCCTCCGACGCGATCGAGGCGGAGTACCGCGCCGAAATGGGCCGCGCCGAGGCGGCGTTGGCCCGCCTCGCCGGAGCGGGACCCGCGCCCGAGCTCGCCGCCCTCTCCGCGGCCGTTGCCCGGCACCGGGATCTCTTCGACAGGCTGGTCGAGGTCGAGCGGGCGCTCGGCTACGACGAGACCCAGGGCCTGGAAGGCGCCCTGCGCGCCTCGGTCCACGCCGTCGAGACCCGGCTGGACGAGATCGGCTCGGCCGAGCTCGCCGCCAAGATGCTGATGATGCGCCGGCACGAGAAGGACTTCATGATGCGCGGCGGCGCCAAATACGTCGAGCGGCTCGACGCGCGGATCGAGGAGTTCGCGGCCTTCCCCGAAGCGCTGTTCCCCTCCCCCGCCGCGCGGGAGGAGATCCTGGCCCTGCTCGCCGCCTACCAGGCCGACTTCCACCGCTTCGCCGAGATGCGCACCCGATTCTCCGGCCTGAAGGACGAGATGGCCCAGACCCTCGCCGCGGCGGCCCCGCCCTTCCAGACGCTGGCGGCGTCCGCCCGCGCCGAGGCTTCGGCGGCGGACGAGGCGGCGGGCTTCGCCTCCACCGCGCGCATGACCGGGGTCGGGATCGCGATCGTGCTGGGCGTCGCCGCGATGACCGTGATGACCCGCCGCATCGCCGCCGCCGTCAGCCGCCCCCTGGCCGAGACCGCCTCGGCGCTCTCCGACGTCGCCGACGGCCGGCACGCCGACATGCGCGGGCGCGACTGCCCCGACGAGATCGGCGACATCGCCCGCGCCTTCGAGCGCCTGCAGGAACGCCTGCGCCGGGAAGGCGAGGCGCGCGAGGCCGAGCTGCGCGAGAGCGCCGAGCGCGACGCCCGCCGCACGCAGGCGGAGGCCGAGGCCGCCCGCGCCGCCCAGGCCCGCACCCGCCGGGTGATCGAGGCCATCGGCGCGGCGCTCGACCAGCTCGCCGCGGGCAATCTCGCGACCCGCATGGGCGCGGAGGTCGACGGCGAATTCGCCGCCCTGCGCGAGGCCTTCGACGACACGCTGCTGCGCCTCTCCGACCTCGTGCGCCGCATCCAGTCGGCCAGCGCCGCGATCGTCTCGGCGACCGACGGGTTCTCCTCGGCCTCCCGCGACCTCGGCGAGCGGACCGCCCGGCAGGCCGCCTCGCTCGAGGAGACGGCGGCGACGGTCGAGGAGATCTCGGCCACCATCCGCACCTCCGCCGACAGCGCGCGCCACGCCGACGCCGGCGTGCGCGAGGCCGCCCAGCGCGCCGACCGCGGCGGCGTGGTGGTGCGCGACGCGGTCGAGGCGATGAGCCGGATCGAGGACAGCGCCGGCCGGATCTCGGCGATCAACTCGGTGATCGATTCGATCGCCTTCCAGACCAACCTCCTGGCGCTGAACGCCGCCGTCGAGGCCGCCCGCGCGGGCGAGGCCGGCAAGGGCTTCGCCGTCGTCGCCTCCGAGGTGCGCACGCTGGCCCAGCGCAGCGCCGCGGCCGCGCGCGACATCTCGGCCCTGATCGGGGAGAGCGCGGGCCACGTCGACCAGGGCGCCCGCCTGGTGCGCGAGACCGGCGCCGCGCTGGCCGAGATCGAGCAGTCGATCTCCACCATCGTCTCCGACATCGCCGGCATCTCCTCGGCGGGGGCGGAGCAGGCGACGGCGGTGGGCGAGATCGGGACGACGATCAGCGCGCTCGACGACGCCACCCAGCGCAACGCTCAAATGGCCGAGGACGGCGCCGCGCGCGCCACGGCGCTGGCCGACGAGGCCCGGGCCCTCAACGCCCTGGTCGACGCCTTCTCGGTCGACGCCCCCGCCCGCCGCGCCGCCTGACGCCCCCGGGCCGGCGGCTCCCCTGGGCCGGGCCGGGGCCCCCGGAGGCCCCTCGCCTCGCCCCCGGTCAGGCGACCGTCGGGCGCGGCCGCCTCCCGGGCCCAGGACAGCGCCGCGCCTTCGAACCGGAGGCCGCGCGAGGGGGCCCGATGAGGGGGGCGCCGCCGCCGGCAAGGCCGGCTCGACCCGCGCCGCCGCCGCTCGGCAGGGCCGGCTCGGCCCACCGCCGCTCGACGAGGCCGGCCGACCCGGCCCCGCGGCCTCCCGGCACGGCCGGTTCAGCCCTTCGCCGCCCCGCCCTCCTCCAGCCAGCGCCGCGCCTGCGGGTCCGGGATCAGCTCGGCCAGACGCTCGGCGTAGCGGGGCAGCGCCGTCTCGGGGACGACCTCGCGCCAGCGCCCGGCGCCCCCCTTGGCGAAGAATCCGGCGTCGTCGTGCCAGAAGCCCGTGCCGGGCTCGGGCACGTAGCGATGGGCCTCGGCGCGCATCGTGTCGAAGGCGGTGGCCTGCACGATCGCGTCGATCAGCGCGGGCGAGGCCTCGACCCCGATCGCCCCGGCCAGCGCCTGCACCGCGCCGCGGTGGTCGGCGACCATGTCGGCGTAGTGCATCACCCGCAGGTCGGGCAGGCGCCCCGACAGCGCCGTCTCGCGGTAGTGGCGCGCGACCGTCGCCAGCGTGTCCTCGTCGTAGGCGCAGAGGTCGGCCGGATCCTCGAGATAGCCCGCCAGCGCCTCGTCCAGCGGCCTGCGCATGCGGTGGAAGGCCCCCGCCGTCGCCCGGTTAGCCACGTGGCTGCGCAGCGACACGAAGACGTCCAGCGGGTGGCGGTAGACCGCGATCACCGTCACCCCCTCCCACGCCGGGAAGCCGTCGGCGGGGGTGTGGGTCTTCACCACCCGCCGCCCCTCCTGCGCGGCGAGGTTGGCGCGCACCGTCTCCGCCTCGCCCAGCACCGAGTCGACCCAGGGGCTGACCACGCCGATCCGCTCGCCGAGGTCGGCGCGCCCCGCCAGCAGCATCGCCACCATGGTCTGCGTCCAGGTGGTCCCGCATTTCGGCGGCGTGCAGACCAGCACGTCGCCGCGCCGCGGGGTCCAGGTGGACCAGCGCTCGGGGCAGGTGACGTCGCCGCGGTAGGTCGCGACGGCGGGGGCGAGCTCGGTCGCCTCGGTCATCATCTCGATCTCCCCTCTCTCGGGGCCGCGCGTCGGCGGCGCCCCGATTCCGCCACGAAGATCGGCCCAACGTCACGCCCGACGCAACGGAATCCGCCATGGGAGGCGCGCAGGAGATGTCGGGCGAGGTCACGGTGCTGGTCGGCGCCACCAAGGGCGCGTTCCTGATGACCGCGGACGCCGGGCGGGACGGCTGGCGCATCCGCGGCCCGTTCTGCGACGGCTGGCCGATCAACCACATGCTGGGCGACCCCGCCACCGGCCGCCTGTGGGCCGTGGGCGGGGGCGAGTGGACGGGCGCGGGCGTCTGGCGCTCGACCGACGGGGGCGAGAGCTGGACCCTCAGCCTGCTCGCCAACGGGCAGATGGACGAGTTCCTCGCGCAGAACGCCGATATGCGGGCCTACATGGGCCGCGAGCCGTCCCCGCCCGCCCCCTTCACCGGCGAGATCGACGCGCTGTGGTCGATCGCGCGGGCGGCCGACGGCACGCTCTACGTCGGGGCCAAGCCCGCGATGCTCTACGTCAGCCGCGACGACGGCGAGACCTGGGAGCGGGTGCAGGGCCTGGCCGACCACCCCTCCCGCGACGGGTGGGAGCCGGGGGGCGCGGGCCTGACCCTGCACACCATCGTCACGGACCCAAGCGATCCCGCGAAGCTGTGGCTCGGCATCTCCGCGGCCGGCGTCTTCGCGACCGAGGACGCGGGCCGGACGTGGGAGCGACGCAACCGCCTGGCCAACGACGCCCCGGCCCCCGCGCACGACCCCGGCCACGATCACGGCCACGACCACCCCGGCGAGGACCCGCGCGAGGTCGGCCACTGCGTGCACAACATGGTCCGCGCCCCGGGGCCGGAGGGCGACCTGCTCTACCAGCAGAACCACCACGGAGTGTTCCGCTCCCACGACGGCGGGCGCAGCTGGCGGGAGATTTCGGGCGGCCTGCCCTCGACCTTCGGCTTCCCGGTGGCGGTGCACCCGCGCGATCCGCTGACCCTGTGGACCCTGCCCCTGAACGGCGACACGCTCGGCCGCTTCCCGCCCGAGGCGGCGGCGGCGGTCTGGCGCTCCCGCGATGGCGGCGAGGGCTGGCAGGCGCTGCGCGAGGGGCTGCCGCAGGCGGCCTGCTACTTCACCGTGCTGCGCCAGGCGATGGCGGTGGACCGCAGCGAGCCGGTCGGGGTGTATTTCGGCACCAACAGCGGCTCGATCTTCGTCTCGCGCGACGAGGGCGAGACCTGGGAGGAGCCCGCCCGCCACCTGCCCACGGTCCTGTGCGTCGAGGTGATGGCGCATCCCTGAGCGTCGGGCCCGCCATCCGTCGTGACCCCGCGCCCCCGGCTTGCTAGACCGGGGCCGGCCCCGCCCGCCCCGCGCGCGGGGCCCGCGACGGAGGCGCCGATGACCACGACATCCCAGACCCTGACGCTGGCCGGCTTCGCCGCCGCCCTCGCCGCCCGCGCCGAGGGGCGCGCGCGCCTGCTGGTCGCGCTGGTCGGCCCGCCGGGCGCGGGCAAGTCCACGGCCTCCGAGGCGCTGGCGACCCTGCTGACCACGCGCCACGCCCTTCCCGCCCAGGTCGCCCCCATGGACGGCTTCCACTACGACGACGGCGTGCTGCGCGAGCGCGGCCTGCTGCCGATGAAGGGCGCGCCCGAGACCTTCGACGTCGGCGGCCTCGCCGCCCTGCTCGACCGCCTGCGCGCGGGCGGAGAGGTCGCGGCCCCCCTGTTCGACCGCACGCTCGAGATCTCGCGCGCGGGCGCCCGGATCATCGCCCCGCAGACGCGGGTGGTGGTGGTCGAGGGGAACTGGCTGCTGCTGAACCAGGCCCCGTGGGATGCGCTCGCGCCGCGCTTCGACGTCACGGCGATGCTCGCCTGCGATCTCGACACCCTGCGCGCGCGCCTGACCCGGCGCTGGCGGGACCTCGACTTCACGCCCGAGGCGCTGGCCCGCAAGCTCGACGAGGTGGACCTGCCCAACGCCCGCCGGATGCTCGAGAACAGCCGCCCGGCGGAGTTCATCGTGGACGGAACCGACCCCGCCGCCCTCTGACCGTTGCGCGCGGCGCCCTTCGGCGTTATGACGCGGCCCTCTTTCCGCAGGAGATTGCCATGCATCGCTCCCGGCACGGCGAAGGCCGCGGCCCCTCCCAGCGCCAGTTGAAGGTCGGCGAGCTCGTGCGCCGGGCCGTCTCCGACGTGCTGATGCGCGGCGACCTGCACGACCCCGACCTCGAGCGCTTCTCGATCACCGTCTCCGAGGCCCGCATGTCCCCCGACCTGCGCCACGCGGAGATCTTCGTGATGCCGCTGGGCGGCGCCGGCGCGGACGAGGTGGTGGCCCTGCTCGACCGCAACCGGCAGGAGCTGCGCCGCGCGGTGACCCGCGAGGTGAAGCTGAAGTTCTCTCCCGACCTGCGCTTCCGCCTCGACCGCAGCTTCGACCGCATGGACGAGAC
This sequence comes from Albimonas marina, assembly GCF_029223255.1. Taxonomy (GTDB): domain Bacteria; phylum Pseudomonadota; class Alphaproteobacteria; order Rhodobacterales; family Rhodobacteraceae; genus Albimonas. Next base: position 551,410 of record NZ_JARHUC010000001.1, on the reverse strand, counting down.
GCGCCGCCTGCTCGCCGACGACCGGGTGAAGCGCGATCTCGACGCGGACGAGGAGGACGACGCGGACCTCGACGACGTCGAGGACGGGGCCCGCGACGAGGACGACGGCCGCGGGGAGGCCCGCTGAGCCATGGGCCGGCGCAAGAACGGCCGCGACGTCCACGGCTGGCTGATCATCGACAAGCCGCTGAACGTCGGCTCGACCGAGGTGGTCTCCAAGGCCCGCTGGGCGCTTCAGGCGAAGAAGGCGGGCCATGCCGGCACGCTCGACCCGCTGGCGACCGGCGTGCTGGCGGTGGCCTTCGGCGAGGCGACCAAGACCGTGCCCTTCGTCACCGACGGGCTGAAGGGCTATCGCTTCACCGTCCGCCTCGGCCAGCGCACCACCACCGACGACCGCGAGGGGCCGGTGGTCGAAAGCTCCGACGCCCGCCCCACCGACGACGAGATCCGCGCCGCCCTGGTCCCGTTCCGCGGCGACATCCAGCAGGTGCCGCCCCAGTTCTCCGCCGTGAAGGTGGACGGGGAGCGCGCCTACGACATCGCCCGCGACGGCGAGACGATGGAGCTCGCCGCCCGCCCCCTGCACGTGGCGAAGCTGGAGCTGGTCGCCCGCCCCGATCCCGACCATGCCGAGCTGGAGATGATCTGCGGCAAGGGCGGCTACGTCCGCTCCATCGCCCGCGATCTCGGCGAGGCGCTGGGCTGCCACGGCCACGTCGCGGCCCTGCGCCGCACCTTCGCCGGCCCCTTCCGGGTCGAGGACGCGAAGATCGCCTTCGAGGATCTCGATCGCCTGCGCGAGGCGCCCGAGACCGCGCCGCTGGCGCCGCTCGAGCTCGGCCTCGCCGACCTGCCCGAGGTGCGGGTGAGCGAACAGGCCGTCGCCGACCTGCGCCAGGGCCGTCTCGGCGCCGCCACCCACGCGCCGGACGGCATCGCCTGGGGCGATCCCTGCTGGGCCTCCCGCGGGGGCGAGGCCATCGCGGTGGGCGTTTGGGAAGGCGGCCGGGTCAAACCCAATCGCGTCTTCGTGCGCGAGGGCTGACGCCGTCGACGCCCGCCCCACCGTGCCCGCGCGCTAGCGTTTTACCGGCGGCAGGCAAGGCTCTCACGCGAATTTTAAGTCAGTGATCCCAATGGCTTGGGGCTCCGTAACCACTTTCCGAGACGCCGATGAGGGCGTCGTTGGCAAGAGAGAGGAGCCCCCCATGCTTCGCACCATCCCCCTCGCCCGCACTTCCATCGCCCTGGCCGCCGCCGCGCTGGCCGGCGGGATCGCCACCGCCGCCTGGGCGGACAACCACGCCGCGAAGAAGACCATCGTCGAGATCGCCGTGGAGAACGGGAACTTCACCACCCTCGTCGCCGCCGTGAAGGAGGCGGGCCTGGTCGAGACCCTCTCCGGCGAGGGTCCGTTCACCGTCTTCGCCCCCACCGACGCCGCCTTCGAGGCCCTGCCCGAGGGCGCGCTCGACCAGCTCCTCGCCGATCCCGAGGCGCTGAAGGAGGTGCTGACCTACCACGTGATCCCCGCGAAGGTGATGTCCACGGACCTGTCCGACGGCATGACCGCGACCACGGTCTCGGGCGACGACGTGACCATCACCATCGACGGCGACGCGGTGATGGTGGACGGCGCGACCGTGTCGACCGCCGACATCGAGGCGTCGAACGGCGTGATCCACGTCATCGACGCCGTGATCCTGCCCGCGTCGTAAGGCAGGTCCCCAGGCGCCGCCCGCCGTCCCCCTCCTCCGTGGCGCGGGCGGCGCCGCCCCCCCCCGCGGGCCTCAGCCCAGCAGGCCCGTCGCGCCGTCGATCGCGAGCTTGGTCCCGGTCAGCGTCAGCAGCACGTAGAGCACGCGGAAATACCACCGCTCCGGCACGTGGGTGTGGGCCCAGACCCCGGCGAGGAAGCCCAGCACCGCCAGCGGCGCGAGGACCAGCGCCGCCATCGGCTGGCCCTGGTCGAACAAGCCCACCGCCCAGTAGGGCCCCAGCTTCACCAGGTTCACCCACCAGAACAGGATCACCGTGGTGGCCTGGTAATGCGTCTTCTCCAGACCCCGCCCCAGCAGGTAGATCGCCGCCGGCGGCCCGCCGGCGTGGCTCGCGAAGCTGGTGAAGCCGCAGACCGCCCCCCAGAAGCCGCCCCGCGCGCCGGAATAGGGCCGCCCGCCGCCGCCCGCCATCCAGCCCCGCGCGCGGGCGAGCTGGAAGGCCACGAAGCCCAGCGCGATCAGGCCGATCATCAGGCGCAGCCCGTCGGTTGGAATCAGGCTCACGAAGATCGCGCCAAGGGCGATCCCGGGCACCGCGCCGGCCATCAGGGCGCGCGCGTCGGGCCAGCTCCAGCGCCGCCAGTAGGCGCGCAGCCCGGTCAGGTCCATCACGCACAGCAGCGGCAGCATCACCCCCACCGCCACCTCCGGCGGCAGGGCCAGCGCCATGATCGGGGTCGCGGCGAAGCCCGCCCCGCCCCCGAATCCGCCTTTCGAGATCCCCGCCACCAGCACCGCCGGCGCCGCGGCGGCCAGGAAAAGGGGATCGAACGGATCGAGGATCATGGGGGTCCTTCCGGTTGAAACCGCTGAAACGGGGCGGGAAATCCGGGCGCCGCGGGGGCGCGGGGGCCGCCCGCCCCGCAAACGCGCCCGTTCGCGCTTGCGGCAGGACGCGGAACGGAGTAGCCCCGAGCCCCGGATGGAACCATTCGCGGGAGAGATCGCAAGATGTCCAGACCCAAGATCGCCCTGATCGGCGCCGGCCAGATCGGCGGCACCCTCGCCCACCTCGTCGGGCTGAAGGAACTGGGGGACGTCGTCCTCTTCGACATCGCCGAGGGCACGCCGCAGGGCAAGGCGCTCGACATCGCCGAGAGCTCGCCGGTCGACGGCTTCGACAGCGCCATGACGGGCGCCAACGACTACTCGGCGATCGCCGGGGCCGACGTGTGCATCGTCACCGCCGGCGTGCCGCGCAAGCCGGGCATGTCGCGCGACGACCTGCTGGGCATCAACCTCAAGGTCATGAAGGCCGTGGGCGAGGGCATCGCCGCCAACGCGCCGAACGCCTTCGTCATCTGCATCACCAACCCGCTCGACGCGATGGTCTGGGCGCTGCAGAAGTTCTCGGGCCTGCCCAAGGAGAAGGTCGTCGGCATGGCCGGCGTGCTCGACTCCGCGCGCTTCCGCTACTTCCTGGCCGAGGAGTTCGGGGTGTCCGTGAAGGACGTCACCGCCTTCGTGCTGGGCGGCCACGGCGACACCATGGTCCCGCTGACCCGCTACTCCACCGTCGCCGGCATCCCGCTGCCGGACCTGGTGAAGATGGGCTGGACCACGCAGGAGAAGCTGGACGCCATCGTGCAGCGCACCCGCGACGGCGGCGCCGAGATCGTGGGCCTGCTGAAGACCGGCTCCGCCTTCTACGCGCCCGCCGCGTCGGCCATCGCCATGGCCGAGAGCTACCTCAAGGACCAGAAGCGCGTCCTGCCCTGCGCCGCGAACGTGGACGGCGCCTACGGGCTCGACGACATGTACGTGGGCGTGCCCACGGTGATCGGCGCCAAGGGCATCGAGAAGATCGTGGAGATCGAGCTCGACAAGTCCGAGAAGGCGATGCTCGACAAGTCGATCGAGGCCGTGAAGGGCCTGGTCGAGGCCTGCAAGGGCATCGACGGCTCGCTCGCCTGATCGCCTGGGCGCGACGCAATCGACGCCCCCGCCCGGGAGACCGGGCGGGGGCGTTCGCGTTTCACGGGCGCATTGCTTCCGCACAGCCCGCGCGACATGATCGTCTTCATGATCGATTTCAAAGCCGCGCCTTTGCGCTCCTGTTTTTCACCGCCCATTCCCCAGATCGCCGAGGCGGCGGAGCTGCTGTCCCGTGCCGCAGACGCCCATCTCGCCGGCGACGCCGCCGAGGCCGAGCGCCTGATCCGTGCCGCCGACATGCCTCCTATCGCGGCCTGGACGAGATCGATCTTCGGCAAGGTGAATCCCGACCTGCACGCTTTCCGCCAGACGGCAGACGCGCCCCCGCTCGTGGCGAAGGCCGACCGCCCGCGCCCCCGGATGCCGGGCGTCGCGATCAAGAAGGCGATCGAGGCGCGCGATGGGCTGCGTTGCCGCTTCTGCGGCATGCCGGTCATCCGTCCCCAAGTGCGCGCCCGCCTCCACGCGCTCTACCCCGACGCCGCCCGCTGGGGCCCGCGCGACAGGGAACAGCATGCCGCGCTGCAGTGCATGTGGCTCCAGTACGACCACGTCCTGCCCAACAGCCGCGGCGGCGACAGTTCGCCCGAGAACGTCGTGGTGACCTGCGCGCCGTGCAATTTCGGCCGCGGGAACTGGACCGTCGCCGAAGTCGGGATCGCGGACCCCCGGGACCGCGCCCCTGGGCCGGTGGAAGGCTGGGACGGGCTGGACCGGCTGCTTGAGGCCGCGCCGCATCCGGTCGCGCGAGAGGCGGCCCGCGCTCCGGACGAGACGCCGGCCCGGGAGCCAGAGTTCGATTCCGGCCTGGCCGACGCGCTGGACGAGTTCGAAGAGGCGCTCGCCGACCGCGGCGCTTGGGTCGACGTCTCGCCCCGCCGGGCGCGGATCTACCGGTGGCGCGCGCCGGGCGGCCAGACCTTCACCCTGGGCGCCGCCTGCGCGGACGGAACGTTCGAAACCTATCTCGTCGGCTGGCCGGCCGAAACGTCGGGCCCGCTGCCTCTCGCCCATGCGTTCCTGCGGCTGCTGGCGGGAGCCTTGGGCGGCGCGGTGCGGGAGACGCCGACCGGCCATCAGTGGCACGTCCGCGGCCCCGACGGCGCGCAACCGAGGCTGACGCTCGTGCTGGAACGATCCGACGCCTGCCTGAGCGTCATCGACGCCTATCTTGCCGCGCTCGCTGGAGCCGTGAACCGGACCTGAGCGCCCCGCGCGCTTGCCACCCGCCCCCCCTTGCGCTACCCGAAGGCATCCGTACGAGGAGCCGAAGCCGATGGACAAGTTCACCAAACTCGAGGGCGTCGCCGCGCCGCTGCCGATCGTCAATGTCGACACCGACATGATCATCCCCAAGCAGTACCTTAAGACCATCAAGCGCACCGGCCTCGGCAAGGGTCTCTTCGACGAGATGCGCTACGACGCCGACGGGAACGAGAACCCGGACTTCGTGCTCAACAAGCCGGCCTATCGCAACGCCCAGATCCTGGTCGCGGGCGAGAACTTCGGCTGCGGCTCCTCGCGCGAACATGCGCCCTGGGCCCTGCTCGACTTCGGCATCCGCTGCGTGATCGCGCCCAGCTTCGCCGACATCTTCTTCAACAACTGCTTCAAGAACGGCATCCTGCCGATCGTTCTGCCGCAGGAAGAGGTCGACAAGCTGATGGACGACGCCGAGCGCGGGTCCAACGCGGTGCTGACCGTCGACCTCGAGAATCAGACCATCCACGGCCCCGACGGCGGAGAGATCGCCTTCGAGGTGGACCCGTTCCGCAAGCGCTGCCTGCTCGAGGGTCTCGACGACATCGGCCTGACCATGGAGAAGGCGTCGGCCATCGACGACTTCGAGGCGCGCGCGCGCGCGACCCAGCCCTGGCTCTCCGCCGCCGGCTGAGGCGGCGCCTGACGCGCCTGGGGCAGGCGGGCGGGCTTTCCTGGCCCCGCCTGACCCAGGGACAGGTGCGCGACGCCGCCCTCCGCGCCATCCTGGTGACCCTGGTCGCCGCCCTGCCCGCCCTGGCGCTCGCCGGCGGGCCGGGGGGCGAGCAATCGCGCACCGCGGGCCTGCTGCTGGCCGCCGCCGCCGGCCTCTACGTGCTGGTCGAGTACGGCGCCCGCACCCCGGCCCTGATCGACTTCCGCTTCGCCCCGCCGATCAACCGCCTGCGCTTCGCGCTGGCAGCGCTGACCTTGGTCGCGACCACCGCCTGCGTGGCCTTCGCGGGCCAGCCGGGGCCGCTGGGGGCCACCTTCGCGCGCTTCGGCGCGGCGATGGACTTCGCCTTCAGCCCGGTGCGCATGGCGGCGGACATCTTCACCCGCGCCTCGGCACCCGCGCCCGACCCGTCGGTCGAATACGCCGCCGCCACCGCCTTCTGCGTGGCGCTGACCTGCGCGGTCGCCTTCGGCGCGGCGATCTGGTTCGGCCCCTGGCCGCGGCTGAGCGAGCGGCTGAACCTGCTGGTGAACCTGCCCACCTCCGACATCGAGGACGACGGCCGCGGCGCCCGGCGGCTGACGCTGATGGGCGCGCAGGTGCTGGCCACCGCCGCCGGCTCGCTGTTCGCGATGCTGGTGGTGGGCGGCTTCGCCGTGGCGCTGCTGTCCCCGGACCTCGAGATCTCGCCGCTGGCGCTGGTCTGGTCGGCGACGATCTGGGCGGGCGCGCCCGGCACGATGGTCCTGCGGGGCGTGGCGCTGCTGAAGCTCGCGCAGCGCCTGCGCCGGGACGGGGACCTGGGCGGACGTCGGCCGTGAGGCGCAATCCATGAGACGCCGCGCGGCCCGCCTGCGCCCGGCGCTCGCCGGCGCGCTGGCCCTCGCGGCGGCGGCGCTGGCCGCTCCGGCCCCCGCGCAGGACTGGCCGCCCCCGCCCGCCGAGGGCTCGGTCCGCGTGGCGACCTGGAACGTCTCGCTGTCGCGGGCGGGGGCGGGCCTCGCCTGGAAGGCCGTCGCCGAGGTCCACGACCAGGCCCGCGACGTGGCCCGGGTGATCCGCGCCGTGCGCCCCGACGTGCTGCTGGTGCAGGAGCTGGACCACGACGCCGAGGGCCGCGCCCTCGCCGCGCTCGCCGACCTGCTGGCGCAGGCGGGGCCGGAGGGCGCGCCGGGTCTCGACTATCCCTACCGCTTCGCCGCCCCCTCCAACACCGGCGTGCCCAGCGGGCTCGACCTCGACGGCGACGGCGAGGTCTCGGGCCCCGGCGACGCCTGGGGCTGGGGCCGCTTCGCCGGCCAGTACGGCATGGCCGTGCTCTCGCGCCTGCCGCTCGACGTCGAGGGCGCGCGCAGCTTCCGCCTGCTGCCCTGGGCCGCGATGCCGGGGAACCTGCTGCCCGCCGATCACTACGACCCCGGGACGGCGGCGCGCCTGCGCCTGTCCTCCAAGTCGCACTGGGACCTGGCCGCCACCCTGCCCGACGGGCGGCGGCTGCACCTGCTCGCCAGCCACCCCACGCCCCCGGTCTTCGACGGGCCCGAGGATCGCAACGGCCGCCGGAACCATGACGAGATCCGCTTCTGGGCCGACTATCTCTCGGGCGAGGGCTGGATGGTCGACGACGCCGGCCGCGCCGGCGCGCTGCCGCCTGAGGCCTCGGCCGTGGTGCTGGGCGACCTGAACGCGGACCCGGCGGACGGCGACGGACGGCGGCAGGGCATCCGCGCCCTCCTCTCCCACCCCCGCCTGCAGGACCCGCGCCCCGCCAGCCCCGGCGCGGCCGCGGCCGCCCGCGCGCAGGGCGGCGCGAACGACGGCCAGGCGGGGGACCCCGCGCTCGACACCGCCGACTGGCGCGACGAGCGGGGGCCGGGGAACCTGCGGGTGGATTTCGTGCTGCCGACCCGCGATCTCGAGGTCACGGGCGCCGGCGTGTTCTGGCCCGCCCCCGACGATCCGCGCGCGGCCTGGGTGGCCGGGGGACGGCGGCCCGCCACCTCGGATCACCGGCTGGTCTGGGTGGACCTGCGCTGAGGCGCAGGGCGCCGCCCGCCAGGGCCCGGCGCCGCGCCTTCGGGGCGGGTCTCGAGAGGCCCCGGGCCAGGCCCGGGGCGCCTCGCGCCCGCGCTCCCCTCAGCGCCGCTTGATCTTCTTCAGCGCGGCCGAGAAGGCCATGCAGGGCTTGCCGTTCGCGGTCAGGATCCCGCGCACAAACACCAGGCTGCCGCCGGCGCGGGTGACCTCGCCGCGGGCCTCGACCACGTCGCCCTCGTTCGCCGCGCCCAGGAACTCGGAGTTGAAGGTCGCCGTCACCGCGCCGGCGGCGTCGCGCAGATCCTCCTGCGCGAAATGGAACAGGGCGTGGTCGGCGAAGGTCATCAGCACGCCGCCATGCACCACGCCCAGCCCGTTGAGGTGGCGCTTGTCGACCTTGAAGGCGCACTCGATGGTGCCGTCGGGCAGGCGGCGGGAGTAGAACGGGCCGCAGTGGTTCCACTCGAACGTGTCGCGCGGCAGGATCTTCCAGCCGGCGAACTCCCCCTCGGTGATGGTCTGGAGACCCGGCCGATCCGTCGGCTTCGCCTGCTCCGCGCTCATCGGCGCACCTCCCGTGTCGTTGTCGCTTGCCAGTCGGCAGGTAGACCTAAAACGATCGGGAAGGCCAGAGGGGCCGCGACCGCTAGGGCCGGCCCGGAGGCGCGCTCACTCCGCGTCCCGCCCCCGCCGCTCGCCCCCGCCCGTGGCGAGGTCGCCCAGCGCGCGGGCCACCAGGTTGCGGGCCTTGGGCGCGGGCAGGGCCGCGAAGGGCAGCGGGCGGCAGACCTCGATCGCCGCGACCCCGACGCGCGCGGTCAGGGCGCCGTTCACCAGCCCCTCGCCGAAGCGACGCGAGAGCTTCGCGAGGATCCCGCCGCCCAGCACCGGGCCCAGCAGGTCGTCGCCGGCCGCGACCGCGCCGGTGGCGACCAGATGCGCGGCGACGGCGCGGAACAGCCGCCAGGCGCCCAGCGCCCCGCCGCGCCCGCCGTAGATCTCGGCGATGCGGCGGATCATGCGCAGGTTCAGCGACAGCGCCGCCAGCACGTCCGCCGCGGGGATCGGCACCAGCGCCGTGGCGGTGGCGACCTGGCGGGCGGTCTTCTCGGCCACGCGCCGCGCCTCCTGGTCCAGCGGCGTCAGCCACTCCCGCTCCGCGAGCGTCAGCAGGCCCTCGGCGTCGATCATCTCGGCGCGCCGCTCCCGCACCCGCTGGGAGGCCCACTCCAGGTCCTTGCGCGGAGCGTAGAGGCGGGCGAGCCGGTCGACCGCCCCCGCCGCCCGGTCGCGGTCGGCCTCGCGCAGGGCGCGCTCGGCCTCGGTCCGCGCGGCGTCGATGCGGCCCAGGCGGATCAGCGCCCAGGTCTCGCGCCCCAGCAGCACCAGCAGCGCGCCCAGCGCCACCGCGCCCAGCACCGCGGCGGCGAGGCCCACGGCCGGGTTCGTCTCGATCAGCCCGCGCACCCAGTCGAAGGCGGCGACCGTGACGAAGACGCCCAGGAACCCGCCAGCCGAGGCGAGGAAGATCGCGAAGGGCCCCGTCCGCCCCTTCGCCGCGGCGATCGAGGTGGCGCGCGTCATCGCCTGCCCCTCGGCCGGGGCGTCCCAGGGGGGCGTCTCCTCGGGCGGGGGCGGAGGCGCGGCAAGCGCGGGGTCGTCGTCCTCGATCAGCACGGGCGCGCGGCGGGGGAGGGGCTTGGTCTCGTCGGTCACAGCTTGTCTCCCAGCAGGAACTGGGCGGCCCGGTCCAGCCGCACGTGGGGCGGGCCGTCGCCGGGCTTCAGGCTCAGCTTCGGGGGCGAGAAGGTCATGGCGCGGAAGCCGCCCTCCAGCCAGCCCCGCTCGGGGTCGTGGCCGGCCTCGGTCCCGTGGCGCGCGGCCTCGAGCACGGCCGACGGGCTCTCGGGCAGGTCGCCGGGGAAGAGCGCCGCCTCCCGCCCCGTCTCCGCCAGCCGCCCGCGCACGCAGGGCAGCGCCCGGCCGTCGCGCATCACCTCCTGCTCGGCGGTGGCGCGGATCGCGGCGATGGCCATGGCGCGGGTCTTGGCGCCCCTGAACGAGGCGCGGTCCTCCGCCTCCCGCAGCAGGGCGCGCAGGATCGCGGTCAGGCGGTCGTGCTGGGTGTGGTGGATGTGGTCGGCCTTGGTGGCCGCGAACAGGATCCGGTCGATCCGCCGCCCCAGCAGCGGCGCGAGCCACGAGCGCTCCCCCGGGCGGAACGCCTCCAGGATCTTGGGAAGCGCGCGGCGCAGGTCCTCGACCGCCGCGGGACCGGAGTCGAGGGCGCTGAGCAGGTCCACCAGCACCACCTGCCGGTCCAGCTTCGCGAAATGGTCGCGGAAGAACGGGCGCACCACGGCGCGCTTGTAGGCCTCGAACCGCCGGTCGAGCTCCGCCCGCAGGCCCTTGCGCGGCCCCGGCGGCAGCGGCGCGAAGGCGAGCGCGGGCGAGCCCTCCAGCTCTCCCGGCATCAGGAACCGCCCGGGCGCGAGGCCCGAGAGCCCCGCCTCCCGGCAGGCGCCGAGATAGGCGGTGAAGGCGGCGGCGAGCGCGCGGGCGTCGGCCTCCTCGAACGGCTTGCCCTCGAGGTCGTGGGCGAGGCGCAGCCAGTCCTCGGCGAGCGGCCCGCGGGCGGGCTCCTGCGCCTCGGCGATGGCGCGGGCGGACCACTCGGCGAAGGACTGGGACATCAGCGGCAGGTCCAGCAGCCACTCGCCCGGGTAGTCGGTGATGTCGAGATGCAGCGCGCCGGGCCCCGTCAGCCCCCCCAGAAGCCCGCCGGGACGGGTGCGGAAGCTGAGCCGCAGGGTCGAGACGTTGCGCGTCGAGCTCGGCCAGCGCGGCTCGGGCCCCAGCAGGGCGGCGCGGTGATCCTCGTAGGCGAAGCGCGGGGTCTCGCGGTCCGGGCCGGGGCGCAGGGCGGCGGCGAGGATCCGCCCCTCGGCCTGCGCGTCGAGATGCAGCATCCGCCCGCGGTCGAGCAGGTTCGCCACCAGCGAGGTGATGAACACGGTCTTGCCGGCGCGCGACAGGCCCGTCACGCCCAGCCGCAGCGTCGGCTCGGTCAGGCCGCTCAACCCCTCCTGCGCGTCCTCGACCCAGCGCGAAAGATCGTCGGCGATGTCGAAGATGCCCAAGAAACCGGTCCCTCCCCTTGCTCGGAGCACGATATAGGGCGGATCGGCCGGCCTAGGGAGGGGGGGCCTCGCCGAGGCGGGGCTCGTCTCGGGGGGCGCTGCGCGCAGGCGCCCGGATGGGCGGGGGTCCGCAGGCGCTCCTGACTCACCCAAGAACAAAGCGCCCGCGCCTGTTCTCCGGATCCGTCTCTCGCTGTTGATGCCTGAGCGACTCGGCCCCCGGGGTCAAGGACAAGCCCCGCTTCGCGGGGTCGCTGCGCGATCCTTGACCCCGGGGGCCGAGTCGCTCTGATCGGCATCAGCGAGAGACGGCTCCGGAGAACAGGCGCTGCCGGGGGGCGCGGGGGGCCGGCGGGCGCTTGCGTCGACCGGGGGCGCGGGGCATGAGGCGGCATGCCCCGTTACAAGCTCACCGTGGAATACGACGGCGCCCCCTTCGCGGGGTGGCAGCGCCAGGCGGACCAGCCCTCGGTCCAGCAGGCGATCGAGGAGGCGTTGCGCCGGCTCGAGGCCGACGCGCCGGGCATCGGCGGGGCCGGGCGCACCGACGCGGGCGTCCACGCCACCGGGCAGGTCTGCCATTGCGACATGAGCAAGGACTGGGAGCCGTTCCGCCTGTCCGAGGCGCTGAACTGGCACCTCAAGCCCGCCCCCGTCGCCATCGTCGCCGCCGAGCGGGCCGCCGACGACTTCCACGCCCGCTTCGACGCGATCGAGCGGCGCTACACCTATCGCGTCGCGATCCGCCGGGCGCCGCTGACGCTGTCGAAGGGCCAGGCTTGGCGGGTTCCGGGGCCGCTCGACCTCGACGCGATGCGCGAGGCGGCGGCGCGGCTGGTGGGGCGGCACGACTTCACCACCTTCCGCTCCACCCTGTGCCAGGCGAAATCGCCGGTGAAGACGCTGGACGTGCTGGACGTGGAGCGGACCGAGGAGGGCGTCGCCTTCCACCTGCGCGCGCGCAGCTTCCTGCACAACCAGGTGCGCTCCCTGGTGGGCACGCTGGAGCGGGTGGGCGCGGGCGCCTGGACGCCCGACCGGGTGGAGGCCGCGCTCGAGGCCCGCGACCGCGCCGCCTGCGGGCCGGTGGCGCCGCCCGACGGGCTCTACCTGACCCACGTGATCTACCCGGAGGGGTGATCCCGCCTCAGGGCAGCAGGGGCGCCAGCTTCGGCCAGGCCTCGGCGTCGGCCACCGACTTGTCGCGGCAGAACGGGTTGCAGAAGCCGATGGCGCGCCCGTCGATCTCGGCCAGCGAGTCCGCCGCCACCGGGCGGCCGGAGTAGGGGCAGGCCTCGTTGACCGGGGTCCGGCCCTCGTCGGGACGAATCGCGCGGGCGGGTCGGGGGGCGGGTCCGAATCGCCGGGCCTCGGGCAGATCGAATTCGTACTCATCGATCCGCCTTTTTTCGGCCACGCCCATCGCCCGCCAGCGCCGGAACGGCCCCCAGGCATAGAGCGCCTCCTGCAGGCGGGCGGTGACCTCGGATTCGCCGAGGCCATAGGTCACGAAGCGCGCGATCACAGGGGCGAACATCACGTCGGCCGCGCAGGGCCGGGCGCCGAACAGCCACGGCCCCTCGCCCCCGAACCGCTCGGCGGCCCAGGTCCACAGATCCTCGATCCGCGCCACGTCCTCGAGCACCTCGACCGAGGGCTCGAACCCGACGTAGCGCCGCGCGAGATTCATCGGGCAGGCGGCGCGCAGGGCCCCGAAGCCCGCGTGCATCTCGTTCGCGAGCGAGCGGGCGGCGCCGCGCGCCACCGGGTCGGCGGGCCACAGCCCGGCCTCGGGCCAGCGCTGCGCAAGTTCCTCGATTATCGCCGAACTTTCCCAGACCAGCGCCCCGTCGTCGAAGCGCATCGCCGGCACGGTCAGGGCCGGGCGGTTGTCCTCGCATAGCCTCGCGAAGGCCTCCGAGCCCTTGGGGGCCGAGCGCACGGCGCAGGGCGCGCCGGTCAGCTCCACCGCCAGCCAGGCGCGCAGGGACCAGCTCGAATAGGTCCGCTCGATGATCGACAATTCCATGGGCGTTCTCCGCAAGACGCGCCGGAGAATGCCCTGCCTTCGGGCGCGCGGAAACCGCGTTCGCGGGCCCCGCCAGGACCGCCTGCGTGAAATACAGGAAAACTCAGGGCAATTCCCGCTCGACAGGGCCCGGCGTCGGCGCGACCCTTCCGCCGAGGGCCGCCTTGCGGGCGATTCCCCATGTGTGGCGAGACCGGGTGATCCAACGCCACAGGGCCGCCGTAAACACCTGCGACGACTCATTGGGTCAAACGCCGGACCGCGTCGAACTGCCGGCGGATCAACAGGAGATGAACATGGCTCTCGATGGGAAGAATTCGAGCGCACTCACCCAGACCGCGATGAGCGCGGAACTTCTCGACGCCGAAACCGAGCTCGAGCTCGCCCGCCGGTGGCGCAACGACGGCGACGAGGCGGCTCTTCACCGCCTGGTCACCGCCTACATGCGCCTGGCCGTCTCGATGGCCTCCAAGTATCGCCGCTACGGCGCCCCGATGGCCGACCTCACCCAGGAAGCCGGCGTGGGCCTGATGAAGGCGGCCGAGAAGTTCGACCCCGACCGCGGCGTCCGCTTCTCGACCTACGCGGTTTGGTGGATCAAGGCCTCGATCCAGGACTACGTGATGCGAAACTGGTCGATGGTGCGCACCGGCTCCACCTCCTCGCAGAAGTCGCTGTTCTTCAACATGCGCCGCGTCCGCGCCCGCCTCGAGCGGGAGTCGGAGGCCACCGGCGACCACATGACCGGCGACGAGATCCGCCGCCGCATCGCCGAGGACCTGGGCGCGCCGCTGCGCGACGTCGAGATGATGGAGGGCCGGCTGGCCGGCTCCGACTTCTCGCTCAACGCCCAGCAGGCCGGCGACGAGGGCCGCGAGTGGCTGGAGACGCTGGAGGACGACGCCCCGAACCCCGAGGCGACCGTCGGCCGGGATCGCGACCTCGCCGCCGCCCGCACCTGGATCGCGGACGCGATGACGGCCCTGACCGACCGCGAGAAGATGATCATCGTCGCCCGCAAGATCGACGACGAGCCCGAGACGCTCGAGAGCCTGGGCGGCAAGCTCGGCCTGTCGAAGGAGCGGGTGCGCCAGCTGGAATCCCAGGCCCTGCGCAAGATGCGCCGCCGCCTGGAGGACACGCTGGGCGAGGCCCCCAAGGAGCTGGCCGCCGAGTTCTGAGGCGGCCGCCCCCCGCCCGATCCGGGCCCCGATCCGGGCGACGGGAAAGTTCGAACGACCGCGGATATGCCGTCCGCGGTCGTCGCTTTTTCAGGGGGAAGGATTTTCGCAGACGGTCATTGGGCCGGGCCGGGGTCGGTTGCGCGTGATCGGCAGGACCGGCCTGCGCGGCGTCGCTCCAGGCGAGCCCCGCGAGGAGACCCCGCAGCCAGCCCCCTGCCCCGCGCGGCGGGCGCGCTCATGCCGCCAGCCGCGCCGGGTCCAGCAGCGACATCCGCTTGCCCGGCAGCAGATCGTATGGCGCGCCCCAGCCCGGCAGCGCCCGGATCCGGTCCAGCCAGGCCGCGATCGCCGGATGGCTGGCGGGCCAGTCGAAGCCATGCTCCTCGGCCGCGTGGATCAGGTAGCCGCAGGCCGAGACGTCGGCGATCGTCGGCCGCGGCAGGGCGAGGAACGGGCTCGCCTGCAGCCTCGCCTCCAGCACCCCCAGCACGTCTCGCAGCCGCTTGCCCAGGAAGCGCAGGTCGGCCGGGTCCGGCGCCTCGACGAAGGCGCGCAGGTAGCGGTAGGGGGCGAGGTATCCCGTCAGCTTGTGATTGTCCCAGAACAGCCAGCGCAGGATCTCGAACCGCTCCTCCTCCGTCTCCGGGCCGTACTGGCCGAAGCGGTCGGCCAGGCGCAGCAGGATCGGCGCGGTCTGGGTCAGCCTGCGACCGTCCTCCTCCAGCACCGGGATCTCGCCCATCTCGTTCACCGCCGCGCGCCATTCCGGCGTGCGGGTGACGCCGGCGGCGAAGTCGGTCCACACCGGCTCGAACCGCTCGCCGCACAGGGACAGCATCAGCGCAAGCTTGTAGCTGTTGCCGGATTCAGGGAAGTGATGGAGGCGATAGCGCGGCGTCATGGGCCTCTCCCGTCGCGGCGCGCGATCCGGGAATGGAACGAGCGACTCGTGTGACAGAACATTTGTTCTACGGCTATGCCCGACCGCCCCTCCGGTCAAGCCCGACGGGGCCGGCATGACCCTGCCGGAGGACCCCGTGCTGGAGGCCGCCCTGCGCGTGATCGGGCGCCGCGGGCTCGAAGCCCTCACCCACCGCGCGGCGGCGGCCGAGGCCGGCGTCTCGCTGGGCGCCGTCACCCACCGCCACCGGCGGCGCGACGACCTCGCGCGCGCCGCGCTCGACTTCGCGGTGGCGCGGGAGACGGCGCGCGCCGACGCCTTCGCCCTGCGCCTGCAGTCGCAGGCCTTCGACCTCGCCGCCTGGAGCGCCGCCGTCGCCGCCTGGTACGCGCGCGAGATGGAGGAGCGCGCGGAGGTTCACGCCGCCTGCTGCGAGGCGCTGCTCGCCGCCGGCCGCGACCCCCGCCTGCGCCCGACGCTGGAGCGCTGGATCGCCGCCTGGCGCCGCGCCCCGGCCCTGGCCCTGCGCGCCGCCGGCGACCCGGAGCCCGAGGCCGGCGCCGCCGTGCTGGTCGACGCGGTGCTGGGCGCGGTGATGCGCCAGCTCGCCGTCCCCGACCCCGACTTCGAACCGCGCCTCCGGGCGACGCTGACCCGCCTCTGCGCCGCGCGGGCGGAGCCCGCCGGCCCTCCTGCCGATTGACCCGCGTTCAGCTGTGAAATAAATCACCCGGGCAATCGTGATTGTAGAACCCCTTCCCTTCCAGGGTGCGATGCGCCATGTGGAGCGCTGTCCCGCGTCCGCCTGCCCGATGGCGAGGCGCGGCGTCGGCTGATAGGACGAGGCGGACCGGAGGAAGAGCGGGATGCGTGCGATGCAGCAGGAGATCCAGGGCGGCGAGACCGCGGCGGAGTTCGAGTGCCCCGCCTCCGCCTTCGCGGAAAAGGTGCTGTCGGTGAAGCATTACACCGACCGCCTGTTCAAGTTCCGCCTGTCGCGGCCCCCGAGCTTCCGCTTCCGCTCGGGCGAGTTCGTGATGATCGGCCTGCCGGGCGAAAAGCCCGTGTGGCGCGCCTATTCCATCGCCTCGCCCAGCTGGGACGAGGAGCTGGAGTTCTACTCGATCAAGGTCCCCGACGGGCCCCTGACCTCCCAGCTCCAGAAGATCCAGGTCGGCGACACCGTGTGGTTCCGCAAGAAGCCGACCGGCACGCTGGTGCTCGACGCGCTGGTTCCGGGCAAGCGGCTGTGGATGTTCTCGACCGGCACCGGCATCGCGCCCTTCGCCTCGGTCATCCGCGACCCCGAGACCTATGAGAAGTTCGAGGACGTGATCCTCCTGCACACCTGCCGCGACGCCGCCGAGCTGACCTACGGCCAGGAGCTGGTCGAGGCCACGAAGGGCGACGAGCTGGTGGGCGAGGAAGCCTCGAAGAAGCTGCGCCTGTTCTCGTCCACCACCCGCGAGACGACGGACGTGATGGGCCGCCAGACCGACCTGATGGCCTCGGGCAAGCTGTTCGAGATGCTGGGAGTCCCCCCGATCAGCCCCGAGACCGACCGCGGCATGATCTGCGGCTCGATGGCGATGCTCAAGGACACCAAGGCCGCGCTCGAGGGCTACGGCCTCGAGGAGGGCGCCAACAACCGCCCCGCCCAGTTCGTGGTCGAGCGCGCCTTCGTCGGCTGACGCTCCCTCCATGATGACGAGAGCCCCGGGCGCGCGCCCGGGGCTTTTTCATGCGCGCCCGGGACGCGCGCGCGCCCCGGGCTCGACCCGGGGCCTCGCGCCGCCCGCGCTCAGCGCGCCATGGCGTGGTAGGCCTCGTTCGGGCGCATATCCACGGCGCTCGCCATGCGGTTCGACATGTTGAAGAACCCCGCGGTCGCCGCGATGTCCCAGATGTCGGCGTCGGAGAACCCGGCCTCCCGCAGCGCCTCGCGGTCCGCCTCGACGATGCGGTGGCTCTCGGTCGTCATCTTCTCGGCGAAGGTCAGCATCGCGACCTGGCGGGGCGGCAGGTCCGCCGCGCGCCAGTTCATCACCAGCGCCTCCCCCAGCTTCGGATCGCCCGACAGCTGCCGCACCGCCGCGCCATGGGCGGTCAGGCAGTAGAAGCAGCGGTTCACGGCGCTGACCGCGACCGCGATCATCTCCCGCTCCAGCTTCGACAGGCCCGAGGGCGCCAGCATCAGGTCGTTGTACATGCCCGAGAAGGCGCGCAGCTTCTCCGGCGAAAAGGCGTAGGCCGCGAGCACGTTGGGGACCATCCCCAGCTTCTCCTCGCAGACGGCGAAGTACTTCGCCACGTCCTCGGGCAGCGGATCGACCGGCGGCAGGTTCAGCGCCGTCGGCTGCGGCGCGCCCGCCGCCTTCGCCGTCGTCTTCTTCGCCCCGGCCTTGCCCGCGGCCTTCGCCTTCTTCCCCGCCGCCTTGCCGGCGGCGTCCTTCGCGCTCTTCGCCATCCTCGATCCTCCCGTTCGGGGGACCGGGACGGCCCCCGTCATTTCGCCTGACGGTAGTGGTAGCGCGCGACGGTTTCCATGCCCGCGCCTTCGTAGAGCGCGCGCGCGGGCGCGTTCGCCTCGGTCACCGCCAGCGCCAGCCAGCGGGCGTCGTTCTCCAGCGCGAAGCGGGCCGCGCCCACCAGCGCCCCGCGCCCCGCCCCCTGCCGGCGGGAGCCGGCGCGCACCTCGACCGCGTGCAGCATCGCCACGTCGCCGTCGGCCGCGACATGGGCCACCGCCGTCACCCGGTCGTCCGAGCGGACCATGATCTGGCTGTGCGGCCCCTTGCAGCGGGCCATTACCGCGCGCCGCTCGGGCCCGATGCCGCCGGCGGTCCAGATCTCGTTCAGCAGCGCCAGCCGCACGCCCACCTGGACCGCGCGCACATGCTTGCCCAGCTCCAGTTCCGCCAGCGCCGCCGCCTCGCCGATCATCAGCACGGTGGGGTCCACGACCGCCCAGCCCGCCGCCTCCAGCTTCGCGTCCAGCGCGGCGGCCGAGCCCGGGACCTGCACCAGCGGCGTCTCGCCCCGCGCGCGCATCGCCGCCGCGACGGCCTCGACGTCGTCCGAGCCGGTGGAGATCGCCGCCGACACCCGCTTGCCCCCGCCCGCGCCGTCGCGCAGCCGCCAGCCCGGCAGGCTCGTCTCGTCCACCGAGGCCGGCGGCCAGGTCGCCTCCAGCGCCTGCATCAGGCGGGTTTCGTCGGGCTTGCTCATGGGATCCTCCTGGCCGCTCTGGTGGGCGGACCGCCCGCGAGGGCGGCGCCGCCGCTGGACCTCATGCCACGCCCGCGCGAGAGTTTCAGGAAAATTCCGCTCCCCGGCGCCGGAGGCCCCCGATGTCCGACCTGATCCTGGAACTCGACGGCTACCGGCGCGGGCGCAACTGGATCCGCCAGAGCTTCGACAGCCTCGACCTGACCCTCGAGATCGAGGCGATCCGCGAGGGGTTCGAGACCCTCGAGCTGCGCTTCACGTGGGTGCTGGAGCACGGCTTCCGCCAGGGCTGGCAGTTCGAGACCCACCCCAAGGCGACCAGCGAGCGCATCGTGCGCTCCGACTGGTCCGCCTTCGCCAACCCCGCGATCGCCGAGCGCTGGGCCACCTTCGGCCCGATGAGCCTCTACGAGATGCACCTGGTCGACATCGGCTCGTTCCGGGCGGTCTGCGCGAAGCTGGACTGGACCTGGCGCTGACCCGCGTCCTGCCCGCGCCCCGGCCCGGTCGGCGCGAGGGCGGGCGGGTGGGGAGCGTCGGCCGGGGCGGGGCGCGGGCAGGGCGCGCGCCGGCCTCAGCTGTGCTGCTTCAGCAGCCGCTGCTTGTCGCGGTTCCAGTCGCGCTGCTTCTGGGTCTCGCGCTTGTCGACGGTCTTCTTGCCCTTGGCGATGCCGAGCTTCAGCTTCGCGATGCCGCGGTCGTTGAAATACATCCGCAGCGGCACGATGGTCATGCCGCCCCGGCGCGTCTCGTTCCACAGCTTCGACAATTCGCGCTTGCTGACCAGCAGCTTGCGCCGGCGCCGCTCCTCATGGCCGAACTTGTCGGCCTGGCCGTAGGGGGCGATGTAGCAGTTGATCAGCCACAGCTCGCCGTCCTCGACCGAGGCGTAGCTCTCGGCGATGTTGGCCTGCGCGTGGCGCAGCGCCTTCACCTCCGAGCCCTGCAGCACGATCCCCGCCTCGAGGTCCTCCTCGATGGCATAGTCGAAGCGCGCGCGGCGGTTCTCCGCGATCAGCTTCGAGTTGGGATCGGACTTCGGGGCCATGACCTCTTACCTAGGGCGTGCGGCCCCCTTTTGCAGGGGGCCGACTTGTCGTGAAGGGCTCGCAGAGCCCCGGTTGCAGGCTCAGATCAGCCCGGCATGCTCCATCGCCGCCTTCACCTCGGCGCGCGTCGCCTCGGTGGGGGAGACCATCGGCAGGCGCACGTCCTCCTCGCAGATCCCCAGCAGCGACATCGCGTACTTGGGGCAGCAGGGGTTCGGCTCGCGGAACAGCGCGATGTGCAGCGGCATCAGCCGGTCCTGGATCTCCAGGGCCTTGGCGTAGTCGCCCGCCAGCGTCGCCTCCTGGAACTCGGCGCACAGCTTCGGCGCCACGTTCGCGGTGACCGAGATGCAGCCGACCCCGCCCTGGGCGTTGAAGCCCAGCGCCGTGCCGTCCTCGCCCGAGAGCTGGATGAAGTCCTTGCCGCAGCTCAGCCGCTGCTTGGACACCCGCGCCAGGTCGCCGGTCGCGTCCTTCACGCCCACGATCCGCGGCAGCTTCGCCAGCTCCCCCATCGTCTCGGGCAGCATGTCCACCACCGAGCGCGGCGGGATGTTGTAGATCACGATCGGCAGCTTGCAGGCGTCGTGCAGCGCGGTGAAATGCGCGATCAGGCCCCGCTGCGAGGGCTTGTTGTAGTAGGGCGTGACCACGAGCACCGCGTCCGCGCCCACGCTCTCGGCGTGCTCGCAGAAGTCGACGGCCTCGTCGGTGTTGTTCGACCCCGCGCCCGCGATCACGGGAACCCGGCCGGCGGCGGTCTCGATCACGATCGAGATCACGCGGCGGTGCTCCTCATGGGTCAGCGTGGGCGACTCGCCGGTGGTGCCGCAGGGGACCAGCCCGTGCGAGCCCTCGGCGATCTGCCACTCGACCAGTTTTTTGAGCGCGGCCTCATCCACCTGGCCGTTCTTGAACGGCGTCACGAGGGCGGTGATGGACCCCTTGAACATGTCGCGCTCCTGTATCGAGTCGTGCCCGCCGCTTTGGGTTTGGCGGCGGAAAGCATGCGAAGCCCGACAGCCGACTCGCGCGCATCGCAAGCCGGTTCGGGCGGGCCGGGACACTATGCGCGCGAACGACGCCCGGCAAGCGCGCGCGGACGGGTTTCCGGCGGGATCCACGCCGCTGAGGCCCCCGCGCCCCGCAAACAGGCGCCGCGGACCCGTCTTCGGCCCCCCGCCCCCCCTCCGCGGAAGGGCTGGCGCGGCCGCCGCGACGCGGGCATCTTCGCCGGATCGCCCCGCCGGCGGCCCCGCCGGCCGATCCGCGGGACGCCCCGCCGAGGAGATCCGCCGATGCGCGCCATCCGCCCCGCCGTCCTGCGCCCCGCCCTCCTCCGGCTCGCCCTCCTCTGCGCGCTGGCGCTCGTCGCCGCCGCGTCCGCCCGCGCCGCCGACCCGTCCTTCGACTGCGCCAAGGCCGAGCACGAGATCGAGACGCTGATCTGCAGCGACGACCGCCTCGCCGCGCTGGATCGCGAGATCGCGCGCCTCTACGCGCTGGCCCGCAGCGGCCCGCACATGGACGCGGCCCGCGCGAAGCAGCTCGCCGCCTATCAGCGCGGCTGGATCAAGGGCCGCAACGACTGCTGGAAGGCCGGCCCCGACGACGAGGCCAGGGCCGCTTGCGCCGCGGACGAGTCGATGATCCGCATCCTCGAGCTGCGCCAGGGCTATTTCGACGCCCGCCAGAACGACGACGCCGGCATCTCCGGCGGCCCGCTGGCGGTGGCCTGCGAGGGCTGGGACGTCGGCGTCGGCTTCGCCTGGGCCGTGACCGACCCCGGCCTGGCGGTGATCCAGTGGATGGACGCGACCGTGGCGCTGGAGCAGGCGATCGCCGCCTCGGGCGTGCGCTACGTCGCCAGCACCTACGACGGCGACTACGAACTGTGGACCAAGGGGATGGACGCGATGCTGACCCTCCCGGGCCGCGAGACGATGACCTGCAAGCTCGAGGAGATCGGCTGATGCCCATCGCCCTGCGGCTGGCCACCGAGGCCGACCGCCCCGCCCTGACCGAGCTGATGCGCCGCGCCATCGACGCGCTGCAGACCGGCTTTCTGACGCCCCAGCAGGTCGCCGCCAGCCACGCCATCATGGGCATGGACCCCGAGCTGATCGCCGACGGCACCTATTTCGTGGCCGAGGAAGACGGCGTCCCCCTGGGCTGCGGCGGCTGGAGCCGGCGGCGCACGATGTTCGGCGGCCACCACACCGCGGGGCGCGACTCCGGCCTGCTCGACCCCGCGGCCGAGCCCGCCCGCGTGCGCGCCATGTACACCGACCCCGCCGCCGCCCGCCGCGGGGTCGGCCGCGCCATCCTCCAGGCCGCCGAGACCGCCGCCGCGGCCGAGGGGTTCCTGCGCGGCGAGCTGGTCGCCACCCTCGCCGGCGCCCCCCTCTACCGCTCCGCCGGCTGGGAGGAGATCGAGCGGTTCGAGGCCGAGACCCCCGACGGCGTCTCCGTCCCCGTGATCCGCATGGGCAAGGCGCTGGGATAGGGCCGGGCGCGGGGCGCGGGCCCGCCGCCCGAACGGCGGGCCCGGCCTCCCGGCCCCGACCCTCCGCCGCGCCGCGGGGCCCTTCCGGCGCGCGGAACATTCCGCTAACTTCTCCGCCATGACGCTCGCCCCTCCCCGCCCCTCCTCGCCGCCCGGCCCCGCCCCGGCCGCCCCCTCCGGCGCGCTGAGCGCGACCCTGGCGGGGGAGACGCTGGAGGCCCGCCCCTCGGGCGCGCTGTGGTGGCCCGCGCGGCGGCTTCTGACCGTCTCCGACCTGCACCTGGGCAAGTCCGAGCGCATCGCCCGCCGCGGCGGCGCCCTGCTGCCCCCCTACGAGACGCAGGACACCCTCGACCGCCTGGCCGAGGAGATCGCGGCGCTGGCGCCCGCCACGATGGTCTGCCTCGGCGACAGCTTCGACGACCTCGCCAGCGCCGCCCTGCCCGAGGCGGAGGCGACGCGCCTCGCCGCGATGATGGCCGGCCGGCGCTGGATCTGGATCGAGGGCAACCACGATCCCGGCCCCGTGCCGCTGGGCGGGGAGCACCTGGCCGAGCTGCGCGAGGGCCCGCTGGTCTTCCGCCACGAGGCTCATCTTGACGTAGCGGAACCCGGCGAGATCTCCGGCCACTACCACCCCAAGGCGCGGCTTCGGGGCGGCGCGCGGCGCTGCTTCGTGCTGTCCCCGCCGCGGCTGATCCTGCCGGCCTTCGGGCGCTACACCGGCGGCCTCGACGTCGGCTCCGAGGCGCTGCGCCGGGTCGCGCCGCGGGGCCTGGCGCTGCTGGCGGGCGCGCGCGTGGTCGCGGCGCCCCTGGACCGCCTGCGGGGTTGAGAGCCGTCCGCAGGCCCTTGCCCGCCCGCCCCGTCTCCCCTCATCTGGCCGCGCAAGGCGATTTTCAGGAGACGAGACGATGACCGGGCCGGCCCCGCGCAACCCCGACTGGCGGCGACATATCGAGGAGGTCTTCGCCTCCAACGCGATGATGCGCCATCTCGAGATCTCGCTGGACGAGATGTCGCCCGGCGCGGTCTCGGTCCGCGCGCCGATCACCGCCAACGTCACCCAGCACCACGGCTACGCCCACGCGGGGCTCGCCTTCACCATGGGCGACAACGCGCAGGGGATGGCGGCCTACAGCCTGATCGAGCCGGGCCAGGGGATCGTGACCATCGAGATGAAGATCAACCTCCTCGCCCCCGCCGTCGGAGAGGCCCTGGTCGCCCGCGGCTTCGTCGAGCGCGCCGGCCGCCGGGTGATCGTCACCCGCGCCGAGGTGGTGGCGCTGAAGGACGGAACGGAGAAGACCGTGGCCCTGATGCTGGGCTCCATGGCCGTGGTCTGAGGCGCGCCCCGGCGCGGACCCGGCCTCTCGCCATGCGCGAGTTGACAGATGTCAACTCTCCCAATCTTCCGCCCTCCGCCCCGAAGGCCCCCGGCGTCGAAAACGCCGCCGGGGAGGAACCGGGCCCGTAGGCGCCCTGCGGGCGGGCTTGGGCCCGCCGCCGGCGGCGCGCCCGGAAAGCGGAAGGGGGAGACGCCGGGGCGAACCCGGGCCGCGCCCGGCGTCCTGCTCCGGCGTCAGGACTTGCGGTCGGCCGGCGGGTCGGTGCGGGGGTGGTCGTCGTCCTGGAACAGGATGCGCGCGGCGTCCCCCTCCAGGTCCCGGTACTGGCCCCGTTTCAGCGACCACAGAAAGGCCGCGAGGCCCAGCCCCCCCAGCACCAGCGAGGCGGGGATGGTGGCGAGCAGGATGGTCATGCGGAGCCTCCCTGGACGGAACCGGCCGCGAGGCCGGGGGCGGATCCGGCCGCGAGGCCGGGGGCGGGAACGGGGGCGGCGGCGGGCGCGGCGGCGGGCGCGGCGCCCACGGCCTCGGCCGCGCGGCCGGCGCGGCGCATGCGCAGGGCGTTGAGCGTCACCACGATCGAGGAGCCCGACATCGCCAGAGCCGCGATCAGCGGCGTGACGAAGCCCAACGCCGCCAGCGGCACCGCGCAGGCGTTGTAGAGGGCGGCGAAGGCGAAGTTCTCGAACACCCGCCGCTTGGCCGCCCGGGCGACGTCGAGCGCCACGACGACCGGCGCGAGGCGCGAGCCCGCCAGCGCCATCCCCGCCGCCGCCCGGCTGACGTCGGCGGCGGAGGCGGGGGAGATCGAGGCGGCGGCGGCAGCGAGCGCCGGCGCGTCGTTGATGCCGTCGCCGACCATCAGGACGGTGCGGCCCTCGGCGGCCAGCCCCTCGAGCAGGGCGACCTTGTCGGCGGGGGTGGCGCCGGCGCGCCAGTCGGCGATGCCGGCGGCGGAGGCGGCGGAGGCCACGGCGGCCTCGGCGTCGCCGGAGATCAGTTTTATTTCGAGACCGCGCGCCTTCAGGGCGGCGATCGTGGCGGCGGCGTCGGCGCGCAGCGGATCCTCGAAGCCGAAGCGGACCGGGGCGTCCTCGCCCAGCCGCAGCCAGACGGCGGAGCCGTCGGAGGCGGCGGCTTCGGCCCCGCACCAGTCGGCGCGGCCGAGGCGGGCGGGGCGGCCGCCGATCTCGCCCTCGACGCCGCAGCCGGGAACCTCCTTCAGCGACCGGGCCGGCGCGGCGGACAGGCCGCGCGCCTCGGCGGCGGCGGCGAGCGCCCTGGAGAACGGGTGGCGGGAGACCTGGGCGAGGGCGCGGGCGGCGGACCAGGCCTCGGGCGCCTCGGGCGCCTCGACCAGCGTCGGCTCGCCGGTGGTGAGCGTGCCGGTCTTGTCGAAGACGGCCACGTCCACGTCGGCCAGCCTCTCGAGCGCCGCGCCGTCCTTGAGGAAGACGCCGGCCCGGAACAGGCGGCCGCCCGCGGCCGCGTGGACCGCGGGGGCGGCGAGGCCGAGCGCGCAGGGGCAGGTGATGATCAGGACGGCGGCGGCGATCAGCACCGCCTCGCGCAGGTCGGCGCCGGCGAAGAGCCAGGCCGCGAAGGTCAGCGCCGCGGCGAGATGCACCACCGGCACGTAGATCTTGGCCGCCCGCAGCGCCCAGTCGACGTAGCGGGTCCGCGCGCCCTCGGCCGCCTGGATCATGCGGGCGATGCCGGCGAGCGCGGTGTCGTCGCCCGTCGCCGTCGCCTCGACCAGAAGGGGGGCGGAGAGGTTCAGGACGCCGGCGTGCACCTCGGCCCCGACGGCGGCGGGCTCGGGCCGGCTCTCGCCCGTGATCATCGAGCGGTCGAGGTCGGAGGCGCCCTCGATCACACGCCCGTCGGCGGAGGCGCGCTCGCCGGCCGCGACCTCGATCAGGTCGCCGGGGCGCAGGTCCTCGACGGCGACGACGCGGCGCACGCCGCCCTCGCTCACCACGGTGGCGGAATGGGCCTGCAGGCCGCCCAGTTCGGCGGCGGCGAGGCGGGCGTGGCGGCGCGCGCCATGGTCCAGCACCCGGCCCAGCAGCAGGAAGAAGCACAGCGACACGGCCGCGTCGAAATAGGCGTGCGCCCCGCCGTCGGCGACCTCGACCAGGCTGACGCCGCCGGCGAGGATCAGGGCCAGCGAGATCGGCACGTCCATGTTCACATGCCCATGGCGCAGCACGCCCAGCGCCGAGCGGAAGAAGGGCACGCCGGCGAAGGCGGTGGCGGGCAGCGCGATCAGGGCCGAGACCCAGTGCAGCAGGTCCCGCGTCGCGTCCGTGGCCCCGGACCAGACCGAGACCGACAGCAGCATCACGTTCATCATCGCGAAGCCCGCGACCGCGAGGCGCGCGAGCAGGTCGCGCCCCTCGCCGTCCCGCTCGGCGTCGCGCATGGCGCGGCTGTCGAAGGGGCGGGCGGGATAGCCGATGCGCGCCAGCGCCTCGACCACGTCCTCGGGCTCGGCGGCCGCGGGGTCGAAGGTGGCGGAGACCCGGCGCAGGGAGAGGTTCACGCGGGCGGAGCGGACGCCCGGCGTCTTCGGCAGCACCTCCTCGATCCGCTGGATGCAGGCGGCGCAGTGGACGCCGGGGACCAGCAGGTCCACCCGCTTCAGCCCGTCCTCGGCCTCCGTCACGAAGCGCGCGAGCCCCCCGGTGCGCGCGAAGGTGGCCGCGGCCCCGGTGGGGCAGCAGGCGCCGGGCGTCGACCACTCCGGCTGGCCGGGGGCCGCGCCTGCGACGCCGGAGGCGGCGTCGCCCGGAAGGGGCTCGGCGAGGGTCACTCGGTCTTCCCCTCCGCGGCCCCGACGGCTCCGGGGGCGGCGTGTTCGGGCGAGACGTAGATCTCGTCGGTGATGTGGTAGCGGTCCTCGCCGCGCAGGGCGGTGATCTCCACCCGCCACATGCCGGCGCCGAGCGGGACGGGCACGCCGTAGGCGCCCGGCAGGCCGGGCTCGGGCGCGAGCTTCAGCTCCTGGTCGAGCTGCAGGGTCGCGGGGCGTCCGACGATGGCCGAGACCTCGAGCCCGTCCAGCGGCCCGCCCGCCTTCTCGGCCACGCGCACCACCAGCAGGCCGGCGTCGTAGTCGGAGGCGAAGCGCCAGCCCAGCGCCCGCTCGGCCTTCAGCTCGGCGTCGAAAAGCTGGGCCTCGGCATAGGCGTTCTTGGAGACGAGGCCGGGGAAGCCGCCGACCGCCAGCGTCGCCATGGTGACGTTGACCGCGATGATCACGCCGAAGAAGGCCACCGCGATCAGCAGCACCTTGCGGCCGGTGAGAGGGCGGCCGCCCTTCGCGGGGGTGGGGTCGGGAGAGGTCACGCTCATCGCTCCGCTCTGTCCTTGCGATCGTCGTCTTAGCACGGAACCGGCGCCCCTGTCGGGGGCGCCGGGAAAGGGTCGGCCGGGATCAGGGGCCCCAGTCCTCGACCTTGGGGGCGAGGAAGAAGCTGTCCACCGCCGCGCGCTCGCGCGTCTGCTGGTCCTCGATCCAGATCTCGACCTCGGCGCGCTCGGTCGGGCGAGCGAAGGGGAGGGTGGTCAGGAACAGGCGCATGGTGCGCAGCTTGTCGGCCTCCACCTCGAACTCCAGCCAGTCGAGGCCCTGGATGTCGGCCTCCAGCGGCAGGTCGGAGCGGAAGGAAAGGCGGAAGGTGTGCGGCTCCTGGTTCTGGTTGGCGACCTTGATGGTGTAGCCGTTGCGGATCGTGCCGTTCGACAGGACCACGTAGGTCGGGTTGCGGTCGCGCGCGACGTTGAGGTCGATCGAGTCGCGCATGAAGAGCGAGACCACGATGGCCATGCCGATGCCGGCCCACATCACGAAATAGAGGATCGTGCGCGGGCGCAGGATGCGCTTGATCAGCGGGATGGGCTGGGCGCCCTGCGTCTCGATCGCCTCGTCCTGGAGGGTGACGTAGTCGATCAGGCCGCGGGGCTTGCCGACCTTGTCCATCACGTCGTCGCAGGCGTCGATGCACAGCGCGCAGGTGATGCAGGCCAGCTGCTGGCCGTCGCGGATGTCGATGCCCATCGGGCAGACCGCCACGCAGGCGTTGCAGTCGATGCAGTCGCCCAGGCCCGCGTCGGCGTTCTTCTTGCGATGCTTGCCGCGCGGCTCGCCCCGCCAGTGGCGGTAGCCCACGGTGATGGTCTTGTCGTCCATCATCGCGGCCTGGATGCGGGGCCAGGGGCACATGTAGATGCACACCTGCTCGCGCATGAAGCCGCCGAAGACGAAGGTGGTGGCGGTCAGCACCCCGATCGAGGCGTAGGCCACGAAGGGCGCGTCGCCGGTGAAGATCTGGCCCAGCAGGGTGGGGGCGTCGGCGAAGTAGAACACCCAGGCGCCGCCGGTGGCGACGGCGATCAGCAGCCAGACCAGCCACTTGGTCGCGCGCAGCCGGGCCTTGCGGGCGTCCCACTTCTGCTGGTGCAGGCGGACGCGGGCGTTGCGGTCGCCCTCGATCCAGCGCTCGACGGTGATGAAGAGGTCGGTCCACACGGTCTGCGGGCAGGTGTAGCCGCACCACACGCGCCCGAGCGCCGAGGTGAACAGGAACAGCCCCAGGCCCGCCATGATCAGCAGGCCCGCGACGTAGATGAACTGCTGGGGCCAGATCTCGATCCAGAAGAAGAAGAACCGGCGGTTGGCGAGGTCCACCAGCACCGCCTGGTCGGGCATCGCGGGGCCGCGGTCCCAGCGGATCCAGGGGGTCAGGTAGTAGATCGCCAGGGTCACGCCCATGATCCACCACTTCAGCGTCCGGAACGTGCCCTTCACGCGCCGCGGGAAGATCGGGATGCGGGCGGCGTAGAGAGACTGGCCCTGGTTGGAGTCCTGGATGCTCATCTTTCGCCTCGAAACGATTTCGTCGGAGCCCTCATGCGCCCCCGGCGGCGGGCGAACCTTGACGCAGGTCAACGCCGGATGCGGCGTCCTGTCCGCGGACGCGACGTCGGCCCGAAATATCACGGAACGGTGATGCGTTCGGGCGGCGGGGCCGCCGCGGCCGGCGCGGCGGCGGGGTCGATTCCCGCATGGCTTGCGGGCGGTCAGCCGGAAGTTTAGCCGCGCAACCGTCTGGAACAAGACGGCCCGGCGCCGCAAGCGGAGCCGGGCCGGGCCATTTTCCGGGCCGATACGCGCCCGGTCGCCATGCCTGGGGACATGGCCTGGACGGTTCACGCAGCGGCCGTCCAGTCGCCGCAAGGGTTTGATGCCCGAATGCGGGGCGAGTCGCCTTGACCCACGTCAAAGGAGGCGTCGGGCGAGGCGCGCGGGGATCACGACGGATCGACGGAACGTGATGCGCCGGGCCCGGCGCCGGAGGGCTTCGGCGCCGTCGGCGAGGGGGAGGCGGGGGCCGCGAAAGACGAAGGGGCCCGCCGCGGTGGTCCGCGCCGGGCCCCTATGGAAATCGCTGGCCGAGCCGATACGCGCTCGGGGAGCCACGCTGGGGTCGTGGTCGAGATCAGATACGCAAAGGGATCCCTCGCTCCCGACGCTGGGGTCGTCGCCGCGTTTCCCCGATTCCTTAATGTCACAAAGCGGGACAGAGCAAAATAGTTTTACCGCCTAACGAACCCGAATCCGCGCGCCCGTATCCAGTATAAAATCTGCAACTTTTCGTTTTTTACACGCCGACTATTGACGGGCGCGTCACCTGCCCTACGCGAACGCAAGAACGCCCGGCCGAGGTCGGCCGGGCGTTCCGCGTCGTTTACGTCAACCGCGCAAGACGCGCCCCGGGACGGGGCGGCGCCGGCGCGGCGTTCACTCTTCCGCGGCCACGCCGCCGCCCAGGCCGTGGACGTAGATCGAGACCTGCTTGACCTCCGCCTCGGACAGGCGGCCCAGCCAGTTCGGCATCACGCCGAAGCGGGCGTTGTGCACCGTCTCGGAGATCGCCGCCCGGTCCCCGCCGTAGAGCCAGATGGCGTCGGCGAGGTTGGGCGCGCCCAGGTCCTGGATGCCCCGGCCGTCGTCGCCGTGGCAGGAGGCGCAGTTGTCCGCGAAGACGGTCGCGCCTTCCTCGGCCAGGGCCGCGTCGGCGTCCGAGTGGCTGAGGCCGTAGACGTATTCCACCACCTGCGCGATCTGCTCGTCCTCCAGCAGGCCGTCGCGGCCGAAGGCGGGCATCTCGGAGTAGCGGGTCTCGGGGTCGGCCTCCCAGCGGATCCCGTGGGAGACGGTCTGCACGATCGCCTCCCGCGTGCCGCCCCACAGCCAGTCGTCGTCGTTGAGGTTGGGATAGCCCACCCCCCCCGCCGCGCCCGAGCCGTGGCACTGCGCGCACCAGGTCTTGAACAGGGCCGAGCCGCCGGCGGTCGCGAACTGCAGCAGCTCGGGATCCTGGGCGATCGCCTCGACGTCCATGGCCGCGATCTTGTCCACGTAGACCGACTGCGCGTCGCGCGCCTCGGAGATGTCGGCCATCACGTTCTGGCGCGAGGAATAGCCCAGCACGCCCCCGGTCGCCGAGGAGATCAGCGGCCAGGCCGGGAAGGCGATGGTGTAGAGCAGCGCCCACACCACCGTCGCGTAGAACGTGTAGAGCCACCAGCGCGGCATCGGGTTGTCGAGTTCCTTGATGCCGTCCCACTCGTGTCCGGTGGTGGCGACGCCCGAGAGCTCGTCGACCTCTTTCTTGTCGTGGTCCGCCATGTCAGCGCCCCCCATCCGTATGGGAGCCCGTGCCCGGGCCCGAGGCCGGCGCGGCGTCGTAGTCGTCGCGCAGCGGGATCTTCGAGATGTCGCGATGCAGCTTCCGGGAGCCGGGGCGCAGCGCGAACAGCACGCAGCCGATGAAGAAGCTCATCATCAGCAGCAGCCACCAGCTGTCGGCGAAGTGCCGAAGGAAGGTGTAGGTGTCTTCCATGTCTGCCTCCCCTCGCTCAGCGGCTGGTTTCGACTTCGTAGGTCGAGAAGTCGACCATCGTGCCCAGCACCTGCAGATAGGCGATCAGGGCGTCGAGCTCGGTGATCTCGGCCCGGCCGTCGAAGTTGCGGATGTTGGCGCCCGGATAGGCCTCGAGCAGCGCGTCGTAGCGGTCGCTGTCGGGGTTCACCTGGGCCACCACGTCCGCCTTGGCGAACTGCACGTTCTCCTCGGTGTAGGGGACGCCGACCATGATCTGCGCCTCGAGGTGGTCGCCCACATGCTCGAAGTCCAGCGGCGTCTCGGCCAGGTGCGGATAGGCGGGCATGATCGATTCAGGCACCACCGAGCGGGGGTTGTGCATGTGGTCGATATGCCAGGCGTCCGAATAGCGGCCGCCCACGCGCGCCAGGTCCGGCCCGGTGCGCTTGGAGCCCCACTGGAACGGGTGGTCGTACATCGACTCCGCCGCCAGCGAGAAATGGCCGTAGCGCTCCACCTCGTCGCGCATCGGGCGGATCATCTGGGAGTGGCACACGTAGCACCCCTCCCGGATGTAGATGTCGCGTCCCTTCAGCTCGAGCGGGGTGTAGGGGCGCACCCCTTCCACCTTCTCGATCGTGTTCTGCAGGTAGAACAGGGGCGCGATCTCCACCAGGCCGCCGATGGCCACCACGATCAGCGAGCTGACCAGCAGCAGCGTCGCGTTCTTCTCCAGGATCGCGTGCTTGTTGATCAGCTTGCGCTCCGGGGCGATGGCCTCCGGCGCGCCGGAGGTCTTGGGGTTGTCGGGGGCGGTGTCGGTCTTGTGTTCGTCGCTCATGACGCCCTCCTCACTCGGCCGGGACCGCGGCGGGAGCGGGCTCTTTCCGCTCGCCGCGCGTCGCGGTCATCCACAGGTTCCAGCACATGATGATCGCGCCCGTCAGGAACATCAGGCCGCCCAGCGCGCGGATGATGTAGTAGGGGTGCAGCACCTCGACCGTGTCGGCGAAGCTGTTCACCAGGAAACCCAGCGCGTCGTACTCGCGCCACATCAGGCCCTGCGTGATGCCCGACACCCACATGGACGCGGCGTAGAGCACGATGCCCAGGGTCGCGAGCCAGAAGTGCCAGTTCACCGCCGGCAGGCTGTAGAGCTCCTTCTTGTTCCACAGGCGCGGAACCAGGAAGTAGAGCGCCCCGAAGGTGATCATGCCGTTCCAGCCCAGCGCGCCGGAGTGGACGTGGCCGATGGTCCAGTCGGTGTAGTGGCTCAGCGAGTTGACGGCCTTGATGGACATCATCGGCCCCTCGAAGGTCGACATGCCGTAGAAGCCCACCGAGATCGTCAGCATCCGCAGCACCGGGTCGGTGCGCAGCTTGTCCCAGGCGCCCGAGAGCGTCATCAGGCCGTTGATCATGCCGCCCCAGGAGGGCATCCACAGCATGATCGAGAACACCATGCCCAGGGTCTGCGCCCAGTCGGGCAGCGCGGTGTAGTGCAGGTGGTGGGGGCCCGCCCAGATGTACAGGAAGATCAGCGCCCAGAAGTGGATGATCGACAGCTTGTACGAGTAGACGGGACGTTCGGCCTGCTTGGGGATGAAGTAGTACATCATGCCCAGGAAGCCGGCGGTCAGGAAGAAGCCCACGGCGTTATGGCCGTACCACCACTGGGTCAGCGCGTCCTGCACGCCCGAGAAGGCCGAGTAGGAGACCGAGCCGAAGACCGACACCGGGATCGCCAGGTTGTTGACGACGTGCAGCATCGCGATGGTCACGATGAACGCCAGGAAGAACCAGTTGGCGACGTAGATGTGCGGCTCTTTCCGCTTGATCAGCGTGCCGAGGAAGACCGCCAGGTAGGCGACCCAGACGACCGTGATCAGGATGTCCACGTACCAGGTCGGCTCGGCGTATTCCTTGCCCTGGGTGCCGCCCAGAACGTAGCCCGAGGCGGCCAGGACGATGACCGTCTGCCAGCCCCAGAACACGAACCAGGACAGCCCGCCGCCCCACAGCCGCGTCGCGCAGGTGCGCTGCACGATGTAGAACGAGGTGCAGATCAGCGCGTTGCCGCCGAAGGCGAAGATCACGCCGGAGGTGTGCAGGGGACGCAGGCGGCCGAAGGTGGTCCAGGGCAGGTCCAGGTTCAGCGCCGGGAAGGCGAGCTGAAGGGCGATGACCACGCCCACCAGGAAGCCGACGATGCCCCAGCCGGCCGTGGCGATCACGCCGGCCCGGATCACGTCGTCCATGTACTCGGATTCGGTCTCGGCGGCGGCCGGCTTGGGCTCGCCCACGCCGCGGAGGATCCACAGGAACATCCCCGCGGAGACCACGAGGACGATCAGCGCGTTCACCTGGTAGGCCAGGTCGCGCGCGAAGCTCGCCGCGACGAGCGCCAGGATGGCGATCACGGCGAGCGCGAGAAGTTTGAGTGTCGAGGCCAATGTCCCCTCCTTCGCCGTGCTTTGCGACGGCCTTCCGGACGGCGCCCCGATCCGGGGCTCCGCATGGATGGTCTCTTCGGCGAAGGGCCCCTCCCTGCGCCTTGATCCATATCAACGCCGTTCAGGGCGGCATGGATTGCAGGGCGCAATCGTCGCCACCGGCAATTGTTTCAGTGCCGGGATGATACACCGGGGCGCGTTCAACGCACTGTAAAACTTGCGCCATTCGCACCGATCGCGGCGGCGGAGCCCGCCGCGGCGGGCGACGCGGGGTTCATGGTGCGGCGCACAAGCCGCGCGGCGCGCCGCCGCAGAGCGCGGGCGGACGGCCTCCGGCGGGGGCGGGAGGGGCGAGACAGGGGATGGACGGGATCGAGTCGACCTCGCCCCGGGCGCGCCGGGGCGGTCGGCTCAGACGGCCGCGAGCTCTCCGCCGGCGGCGTCCTCGAGCGCTTCCCAGCTCGGGATCAGCAGGTGGCGGGCGTCGATCAGCTCGATCACGCCGGCCTTCTTCAGCGCGCCGATCTGGCGGCTGACGGTCTCGATGGTCAGGCCCAGGAAGTCGGCCATGTCCTCGCGCGTCAGCGGCAGCTCGATCAGGATGCCGTCCATCGGGCGCCGGCGCTCCAGCCGCAGGGCGCGCTGGGCGGCCATGACGATGAAGGAGCACAGTTTCTCCTGCGCCGACTTGCGGCCCAGGAGCACCATCCACTCGCGGGCCGAGTCGAGCTCGTCCAGCGTCATCTCCAGCAGGCGCTGCTCCAGCGCGGGGGTGTCGCGCAGGGTGGCCTCGAACTGGGGGCGGTTGAAGGTGCAGACCCGCATGTCGGTGACGGCGACGTAGTCGAAGGGCGAGACCGGGCTGAACGGCCGCCCCACCAGGTCGCCGGGGAACAGCAGCCCCACCACCTGGCGCCGGCCATCCGCGAGGATGCGCGACATCGAGGCGACGCCCTCGACCACGGTGCCCATGAAGGGCGCGCGCTCGCCCATCTCCAGCAGGCGCTCGCCGGGCTTGGCGGTCCGGTAAGTCTTGATGCTGGAGAGGAATTCCAGTTCCGGCGCTGAACAGTCGGCACACACGGCATGCTGACGGATCGCGCAGTCGAGGCAATGGCCTCGGGCGCGGATGTCAGGCGCCCCCGTAGTCGCCGCGTGCAGGATCGCTTTCATGGTTCAACAGGTTCCGCCGATTCCGGGGCCGCGTCAACGGGATCTGGCTCCCCTTCTAAATTAACCGCAATTTTTTTGAATGCGACGGCCGCCCGCAGGCCGGGCGCCGCGCTTTCGCCGCAGCGCAGCGTCAAACTTTCGCGTGCAACCGGGCGTTGGGGATTGCTATCAATCGCGTTGGGATGTGTTGGGCGTGATGCGGACGTCGCGGATGGGTCGGGGGATCCAGCGCCGCGGCGAAGCGAAAGGTGGACGTGGTGGACGACTTTCCGGGGAAGCGACAGGACGACAAGCGCGAGCTGCCCGAGAGGCTGCGCCAGGCCGTGAACGAACCGCCGGGCCAGCCCAAGGACGACGAGGTCGACCTCCTGGGCCTGGTCTCGACGATCTGGCAGCGCAAGTGGATCGTCGCGGCCTTCGGCTTCGGCTTCGCGATCCTGGCCATCGCGCTCGCCTACTCGCTGACGCCCCGCTACACCGCCACCTCGATCGTCATGCTCGACCGCGCGGAGTCGAACATCATCGACGTCGAGGCGGTGACCACCGGCCTCGGCCAGGACTACTACACGATCCTCGCCCAGAAGCAGGTCCTCCAGTCGCGCTCGCTGGCCGAGCGCGTGGTGGAGTCGATGCAGCTCGAGAACGAGGTCTACTTCAACCCGCTCCTCGAGGAGGAGGAGGATCCCAGCCTGGTGGCCGAGATCCTGTTCGGCGGCATCAACCTGCTGAAGACCACCATCCGCGGCGCCGTCACCGAGGACGAAGACGGCCCCACCCTCCGCGACGAGCTGGGCGAGAACTACTGGGTCCGCCAGGTCGCCGTCGACACGCTGCTGGGCTCGCTTGCGGTGGACTCGGTGTCCGACACCTACGTCTACTCGCTGTCGGTGACGACCGAGAACCCGGTGCTGTCCACCAAGATCGCCAACAAGATGGCGGAGCTCTACATCACCGACCAGCTCGAGACGAAGTTCGAGGCCACCCAGGCCGCGACCGAGTGGCTGTCGGACCGCGTCGCCCAGCTCAAGGTCGAGGTGGAGGACGCCGAGGCGGCGGTGGAGGCCTACAACTCCTCGACCGCGCTGATCTCCGAGGCGGCGCTGGCCCAGATGAACCGCCAGCTCAAGGAGCTGCGCGAGCGTCGCGCCGATCTCGAGCGTCAGCAGGTCTCCGGCGGGGGCCGCCAGAACGACCTCAGGGCGCTGCTGGAGGCGGGCGACTACGCCGGCTTCGCCGCCGCCGTGGACGTGCCGCGCCTGACCAGCCTGGCCCAGAACATCGAAGAGGCGACGGGCGAGACCCGCGTCGCCCTGGAGGAGACCTTCCAGTCGCTCGCCGGGCGCATGGTCGACCAGGCCGGCGTCGAGGAGGACCGCACCGACAGCCAGCTCGCGGGCATCAACGCCTCGATCGCCGGGCTGGAGACGCAGCTCGAGAGCCAGACCCAGGACCTGGTGCAGCTGCGCCAGCTGCAGCGCGAGGCCGAGGCGAGCCGCCGCATCTACGAGCAGTTCCTGCGCCGCCTGAACGAGACCTCGGTCCAGGAGGGCACCCAGCAGGCCGACGCCCGCGTGCTGTCCGAGGCCGTGGTGCCGCTGCTGCCGAGCTATCCCAACAAGACCCAGATCGTGCTGGTCGCCGGCTTCCTGGGCGGCGTCTTCGGCATCGCCTACGTCCTGCTGATCGAGCAGCTCAACAAGAGCTTCCGCTCCTCGGACGAGCTGGAGAAGGCCACCGGCCTGCCGGTCATGGGCCAGATCCCCGTCGCCCCGGTGCGCCTGCGCCGCGGCCTGCTGGACTACGCGGTCGAACGGCCATCCTCGGGACTGGTCGAGGCGATCCGAAACCTGCGCACGGGCGTGATGCTGGCCAACATCGACCGGCGGCCCGAGATGATCATGCTCACCTCGACCCTGCCGAAGGAGGGCAAGACCACCTGCTCGCTGCTGCTGGCGCAGAACGCGGCAGGGCTGGGCAAGAAGGTGCTGCTGATCGAGTGCGACCTGCGTCGCCGGACCTTCCGCACCTACTTCCCGGGCGCGCCGAAGCTGGGGATGATGTCGATCCTGTCGGGCGACAAGACTTGGGACGAGGTCGTCTACCACGACGAGCGGACCGGCCTCGACGTCATCATGGGCGAGGAGACCAAGGTCAACGCGGCCGACGTCTTCCACTCCCAGCGGTTCCAGGAGTTCCTGGCCGAGGCGCGCCGGCGCTACGACTTCGTGGTGATCGACACGCCGCCGGTGATGGCGGTGCCCGACAGCCGCGTGATCGCGCCGATGGTGGACGCGGTGATCTACTGCGTGCGCTGGAACTCGACCCACAAGGACCTGGTGCGGGCGGGCCTGGCGCAGTTCAGCCAGATCAAGGTCAGCGTCTCGGGCCTCGCCCTCACGCAGATCAACCTCAAGAAGATGGCCCGCTACGGCTACGGCGGCTACAACTACTACTACTACAAGTCGTCCAACCGGTATTACCTCAACTGAGGACCGGCGCCGGCCGGCCGACCGGAACGGGCCCCGTCGCGCCGCGGCGGGGCCCTTTTCATGCGCGGGAGCAACGGGATGCAGGGACGCATCGCCATCGTCGGCTACGGCTCGCTGATCTGGGATCTCGAGATCCTGGCGCCCTGGGTCGAGGGGCCGTGGCGCATGGGCGAGGGGCCGGCGATGCCGCTGGAGTTCTCGCGCGTGTCGCCCAAGCGGCGCATGGGGCTGGTGGTCTGCGTGGACCCAGGCCAGGGCGCCCCCTGCCCCAGCCACGCCATCGCCTCGCGCCGGAGCGACGTGGACGCCGCGCGCGCGGACCTCGCCGCGCGGGAGCGGGCGCCGCTGGCGCGCATCGGCTGGGTCTGCCTGCGCTCGGGCCGGGGGGAGGGGCGGATCGCGGGCGGGGTCCGGGACTGGGCCGCGGCGATGGGGCTGGCGGGCGCCGTGTGGACCGAGCTCGACCCCAACTTCGAGGACCACGCCGGCGTCCCCTTCGGCTTCGAGGCCGGGGAGGCCTGGCTGCTGGGCCTGGCGGGGGCGGATCGCGACGAGGCGGTGCGCTACATCGCCAACGCCCCCCCGGCCACCGACACGCCCTTCCGCCGGCGCCTGGCCGAACGGCCCTGGTGGCGGGCGGAGGTCGCGCGAGTCGCCACGCTCGACGCCGCCGCGGGCGCGCCCTGGGCGACGGGCTGAGGGGGGCGCGGGGGCATCAGGCCGGGACCGACAGATCCTCGACCAGGAGGGCCGCGACGCCCAGCAGGATCAGCCCGGCCATCGCGAGGTTGAACAGGCGCAGCCGCAGGCCCTGGCCCAGGAAGCGGCCCATCACCGCCCCAAAGGCCGCCCAGGCGTGGGTCGAGAGCAGCCCCGACAGCGCGAAGACCCCGGCCGCGACCAGCGCGTGCCGCACGGGCGAGGCGCCCTCGACGAAGGGGGCGGCGATCCCGACGGCCATCACCCAGGCCTTGGGGTTCACCCACTGGAAGGCCGCCGCCTGCAGGAAGCTCCACGGCCGACGGCCGTCCGGCTCGGCCGAGACCTGGGCGGGCGCCGGGCGGGCGGAGGCGATCTTCCAGGCGAGCCAGGCCATCAGCGCGGCGCCGCCCCAGCGCAGGACCTCGCGCAGGATCTCGCTTTGCTGGAAGGCCTGGCCGAGGCCCAGCGCCACGCAGAACACCATCAGCGGAAAGCCCAGCGCCACGCCGCGCGCGTGGGGCAGCGTCGCCCGCAGGCCGAAGCGCGCGCCCGAGGCCGAGAGCAGCGCGTTGTTGGGCCCCGGCGTGAAGCTCGCCGCGAAGGCCAGCGCGGCCAGCGCCGCCAAGTTCTCGATCCCGATCGCCGTTGCGGTCCCGTCCATGCGCCGCGCCTCCCGCCGCCTGTTGCGTCAGCCTTGCTGACCCGGTTCTCCCCGCAACCTCCCCTGCGCACGCGCCGGGATCAAGCCACGGTTCGTGATGGAGCCCATCACCCGAGGCCGATCCGGCAGCGGAAACGGCGGAGCGCCGAGGCGCATCCGCGAGGACCGGGGGGAGAAGACGGAGGCGGCGCGCGGCGGTGGAGAGCGGGCGGGACGGCGGCCGAAGATCGCCGGCGGCAGGCGCCGCGGAAGACGGTTCCGGGGAATGGAGGTCGTCGGCGGGGCCGCGCCCGGCGGCGGCGGGGCGCAGGGCGGGCCGGTCGGCTCGCCCGGAGGGCGACGGCGGCGGGGGCCTCGACGGCCCCCGTCGGCGCCACGCGCGCCGCCCGCAGGCCGGCGGCGTCAGGCGTCGAGCATCTCGCCCTTGGTGGCGCGGAAGTCGGAGCGGACCCACTGATCCTCGAGCGCGGCCAGCCGCTTGCCCAGCGCCGGGCCCGGCTTCATGCCGCGGGCGACCAGGTCCTGCGCCTGGACCGGGAAGGTCGCCGTGGCGCCGCGGGCGACGTCGCGGGTCAGCGTGCGCGGCGGGGGGCAGCCGGTGGCGGCGGCGCGCAGCAGGGCCGCGTCGCGGGCCGCCTCCGCCCCGTGGCGATAGGCGAGCTGGGCGACCGGCGCGTCGCTTTCCATCGCGCGGCGCGTCGCCTCCAGCGCGCGCAGGTCGGCGCGCGACAGGCGCAGGAGGTCGACCGCCTCCTGCGGGTCCACGCCCATCGCCAGCAGCCGGCGCTTCCAGTCGGGCAGCGGGGCGGCGCGCGCCTCGATCGCGGCCAGCGGCGCGATCGCCTGGGCGTCGGCGCCGGGCAGCACCCGCCCCAGCACCCCGCAGGCCGCCATCGCGCACAGCGCCGGGCCCGGATCCTCGGCCCCCAGCAGCTTGCGCATCTCGGCGCCGATGCGCTCCTTCGCCAGGGTCTCGACGCCGTCGGCCTCGGCGGCGCAGGCGGCGAGCCCGTCCTCGTCGATCCCGCGCCAGGCGTCGCCGTAGAGCGCGTGGAAGCGGAAGAAGCGCAGGATGCGCAGGTAGTCCTCGCGGATCCGCGCCACCGGGTCGCCGATGAAGCGCACCCGGCGCAGGCCGATGTCCCGGAGCCCCGTTCCCAGCGGGTCGGTCACCACCCCCTCGGCGTCGGCGTAGAGCGCGTTCATGGTGAAGTCGCGCCGGCTCGCGTCCTCGGTCAGGTCGGCGCCGAAGGCGACCGTCGCGTGGCGGCCGTGGGTCTCGACGTCGCGCCGGAAGGAGGTGATCTCGTAGCCGCGGTTCGCGAGCACCGCGGTCACGGTGCCATGCTCGATGCCGGTGGGGACGGTGCGGATGCCGGCCTCGGTCAGCAGGCGGCGCACCTCCTCGGGGGGGGCGTCGGTCGCCATGTCGAGGTCGCCGACCGGCCGGCCCATAAGCGCGTCGCGCACGCAGCCGCCCACGAACAGCGCCTTGGCGCCGCCGGCGGCGAGCGCGCCCAGCACCTCGCGCGCCGCGCGGTCGTCGAGCCAGGCGCCCTCCACCCGCGGGGGCGGCGCCGCCTCGGCGTCCGGGCGCGCCGGGCGCAGGGTTCCGTCGCCGTTCTCGGTCACGCCGGACGGCCCGTCGGCCCGCGAGTCGCCGCTGCGGTCACCCGTCATCTCCTCGCCCCGTCACCGTCCAGTCTCGTCACCGTCTCGTCTCGTCGCCGATCGACAGGGACGCGATCCGCTCGGACAGGCCCACCAGCATGCGGGCCGTGGCGCCCCAGATGTAGCGCCCCTGCCACGGCATTGCATAGAAGAACCGGCGCTCGCCCTGGTGCAGGCGGCTCTCGCGCAGCTGGTTGGCGGGGTTCATCAGAAAGTCGAGCGGGGGCTCGAACACCTCCGCCACCTCGCCGGGATCGGGGCGGGCGACGAAGCTGGCGGGAACGAAGCCCACGAAGGGGGTCACGGCGAAGCCGGTGACGGTCTCGTGCCCGTCGATCTCGCCCACCACGTCGACGTGGTCGGGGTTGAGCCCGATCTCCTCGTCCGCCTCCCGCAGGGCGGCGTGGAGGAGCGAGTCGTCGCCCGCCTCCAGCCCGCCGCCGGGGAAGGCCACCTGGCCCGCGTGCTTGCGCAGGTGGTCGGCGCGCCGGGTCAGGATCACCCGCAGCCCCGCGCCGTCGCCGCGATCGACCAGCGCGCAGAGCACGCCCGCCTGGCGCAGCGGCGCGGCCGGCGCGTCGGGGCGCAGGACGTGGGGGTTGAGATCGAAGTCCGAGCTCGCGCCCCGCCGCCCGCGCAGGACCGCCTCCCGCACCAGGTCGGGAGAGATCGGCGCGGCAGGCCGGGATCCGGAGACGGGGGAGGCATCGGAGGGCATGCGTATGGAATTGGGGCGAAACGCGGGCCGAGGCAAGAGCGCATGCGTCCCCGCCCCCGCCCCGAGGCCGCCCCGGGGCCGCCGTCATGGCCCCGCCGCGGCGCCCCCGCAGGGACGCCGCCGGCCCGCGGGCCCGGACGAACGACCGGCGCGCCCCGTCGCCGACGCGCCGGGAAGGAGGCTCGCGCCCGCTTCCCAACGCCTGTTCCACGGCGGACGGACTGCGCCGCGGCCCGCCGAAGGAGGCCCCGCATTCCCGGCGCGCCGGGGAGGGCGGGCGGGAGGCGCGCCGGGGATGCGGGGCCGGGCGCGCGGCCTGCCGGCCTGCGCCCTCAGGTCCGTGCCCCCGGCCTTCGTCTCGCCGGCCTCAGGCCCCGGCCTGGTCCTTCTCGCCCTGAGCGCGGGCCTGGGAGAGGGTCTGCACCGGGGTCAGCGCCTCGGGGTCCACCACCAGCTCGATCAGGTAGGGGACCGGGCTCGCCATGGCGCGGGCGAGCGCGGGGGCGAACTGCTCGGTGCGGGTCACCTGCTCGCCCTCGCCGCCGTAGGCCTTGGCCAGCATCACGAAGTCCGGGTTCACCAGGTCCGTGGCGATGGTGCGGCCGGGGTGGCGACGCTCCTGGTGCATGCGGATGGTGCCGAACATGCCGTTGTTCACGACCAGCGA
Source organism: Albimonas marina (assembly GCF_029223255.1). Classification (GTDB taxonomy): domain Bacteria; phylum Pseudomonadota; class Alphaproteobacteria; order Rhodobacterales; family Rhodobacteraceae; genus Albimonas. The sequence goes on along the minus strand of NZ_JARHUC010000001.1, from coordinate 510,905 downwards.
GATCAGCTTCGCGCCGTACTGCTTGGCCGTCGCCAGCTCCTGCGCGGTCATCAGGAAGCAGCCGTCGCCGCCCATCGCGATCACGGTCTTGCCCGGCTGGGTGATCGCCGCCGACACCGCCGCCGGCACCCCGTAGCCCATCGAGCCTGAGGTGGGCGCGAGCTGGGTGCCGTGCTTGCGCAGGCTGCGGAACTTGTGCAGCCAGATCGTGTAGTTGCCCGCGCCGTTGGAGATGATCGCATCCTCGGGCAGGGTCCGGTTCAGCTCCGCCATCACCGCCCCCATGTCGAGGTCGAAGGGGCTGGCGGGGGGGACCGAGAACGCCTCGAACGCCTGGCGCAGCGTCGCCACGCCCGGGGTCTGCGCGCCCCGCGCCGGAAGGGCGGCGGCGGCCTCGAGGAAGGCGGCGGAGCGGCAGGCGAAGCTCAGGTCGGGGCTGTAGACGGCGCCAAGCTCCTCCGGCCCCGGGTGAACCTGGATCAGTTTCTGCTTCAGGACCGGGATCGAGAACAGCTCGTAGCCCTGGGAGGCGATCTCGCCCAGGCGCGAGCCGAGGTTCAGGACCAGGTCGCACTCCTCCCGGATCCACTTCAGCAGGGCGGGGTTCGCGCCGATGCCGAGCGTGCCGCAGAAGTTGGGATGGGCGTTGTCCATGTAGTCCTGGCGGCGGAAGGCGGTGACCACCGGCAGGCCCTGCTTCTCGGCGAAAGCCGCCGCGGCGTCCGCCGTCGCCTGGTTCCAGCCGGGGCCGCCGATGACCATCAGCGGGGCCTTCGCGGCGGCGAGCATCTCGCCGGCCTTCGCGATCTCGGCGGCGGAGGGGGCGGCGGAGGGCGGGGTCCAGGGCTTCAGGTCATGGACGCGCGCCTCCTCCGACAGCGTCTCCTCGGGCAGGGCCAGCACCACGGGGCCGGGGCGGCCGGACATGGCGACGGCCCAGGCGCGGCCGATGAACTCGGGGATGCGGTCCGCGCTCTCGATCTGGGCGACCCACTTGGCCATGGGGCCGAACATCTGGCGGTAGTCGATCTCCTGGAACGCCTCGCGGCCGAAGTGCTCGCGGCTGACCTGGCCGACGAACAGGATCATCGGGGTCGAGTCCTGGAAGCCGGTGTGCAGCCCGTTGCAGCCGTTGGTGGCGCCGGGGCCGCGGGTGACGGCGGCGATGCCGGGCTTGCCGGTCAGCTTGGCGTGGGCCTCGGCCATGTTGGTCGCCCCGCCCTCGTGCCGGCAGGACACGGTGCGGATCGCGTTGGCGTGGTCGTGCAGGCCGTCCAGCAGGCCCAGGAAGCTCTCGCCCGGCACGCAGAACACGGTGTCCGCGCCCAGGATCGCCAGCTGGTCGGCCAGGATCTTGCCCCCGTGGCGCAGCGGCGGCAGGTCGGGGGCGGCGGGGGCGGCGGCGTCGGTCATGAAGGCTCTCCGGGAGGTATGGCGCGCCCTGCTTAACGCGCCCGCGGACGCCCGGCAAACGCCGCCGACGACGCGGCCCCGCAGGCGGTCCGGGAGGCGGCCTGAGAGACGGTCCAGCCCCCTGACGTCGTGTCACGTGAGCGTCACGCCGAATCGGATCAAGTGCCCGCATTGGCGTTGAAGGCCGGAAACCAGCGTTGCGTCATCCGGCGATGTGCATGCGTTCGGGGCTCGCTTAAGCCCGCGTTCCAGGCGTTCGGCCTTGCGTGTTCGCGTGCCTGACTTCGGCGGCGGAATCTCCCCAGGTTCCGCCGTTCGACGCGTCGCGTGGCGTGGGCAAGCCGGAGATGGCCCTCGCGCAGGGTGCGCCGAGGCGCCATCATCGGCCGATGACCCGACCTGTCCTGACCTTCTGGTTCGAGTTCGCCTCGACCTACACCCATCTCGCCGTGCAGCGGGCCGAGGCGCTGGCCGAGGCCCGCGGCGTGGCGCTGGCGTGGACGCCGATCCTGCTGGGCCCGATCTTCGCGGCCCAGGGGTGGACCACCTCGCCCTTCAACCAGCTTCCGGTGAAGGGCGCGAACATGTGGCGCGACATGGAGCGCCAGGCCGCGAAGCTGGGCCTGCCCCCGGTCGTGCGCCCCGAGCCGTTCCCGCAGAACAGCCTGCTGGCCGCCCGCGTCGCCACCGCGCTGCCGCCCGAGGCGCGCCCGGGCTTCGCGCGGGAGGTGTTCCTGGCGGAATTCGCCCGCGGCGAGACGATCTCGGACCCGCAGGTCGTCTCGGCCGCGCTCGCGGCCTGCGGCCTGCCGGCCGAGGAGACGCTCGCCCGCGCCGCGGACCCCGAGACCAAGGCCGCCCTGCGCGCCGCGACCGAGGCCGCCCAGGCCGCCGGCGTCTTCGGTGCCCCCAGCTTCACCACCCCTGACGGGGAGCTGTTCTGGGGCAACGACCGGCTGGAGGATGCGCTGGACTGGGCGGTGGAGCGCGCCTGAGCGGAGAGGGGGCCGGAGGCGCCGCCGCTCGACCCCGTCTTCGCAAACGTCCGCCCCGCAGCCGCCCCGGGCTCGACCCGGCGCCTCTTGCGGGCCGGGCCGCCGCGTCCGCCCGGCAGGGGATAGGCCCCGGGTCGGGCCCGGGGCGCGCCCTGTGGCCGGGGGCGCGCGAACGCCCCCGCCGTCGCGCTCAGTGGCGGAAGTGGCGCATGCCGGTGAAGACCATCGCCAGGCCCGCCTCGTCGGCCGCGGCGATCACCTCGGCGTCGCGCATCGAGCCGCCGGGCTGGATCACCGCCGTCGCCCCGGCCGAGGCCGCGGCCAGCAGGCCGTCGGCGAAGGGGAAGAACGCGTCGGAGGCGACGACCGAGCCCTTGGCCGGGCTCTCGGGCAGGCCCATCACGCGGGCCATCTCCTCGGCCTTGCGCGCGGCGATGCCGGCGGAGTCCACCCGGCTCATCTGCCCCGCGCCCACGCCCACCGTCGCCCCGTCGCGGGCGTAGACGATGGCGTTCGACTTCACGTGCTTGGCGACCTTCCAGGCGAACAGCAGGTCCGCCATCTCCGAGGGCGTGGGCTTGCGCCTGGTGGCGACCGTCAGGGCCGAGGGGTCCAGCTTGCCCGCGTCGCGGTCCTGCACCAGGAAGCCGCCCGCCACCTGCCGGAAGCTCAGCGTCGGCTCGGCCACGTCGGGCAGGCCGCCGGTGGTCAGCAGGCGCAGGTTCTTCTTGGCGGCGAAGATCGCCTCGGCCTCGGGGGTGACCGAGGGGGCGATGACGACCTCGGTGAAGATCTTGGCGATCTCGGCCGCGGTCTCGGCGTCGAGCTCCATGTTCAGGGCGACGATGCCGCCGAAGGCGGAGGTGGAGTCGCAGGCCAGCGCCCGGGCCCAGGCCTCGACCGGGCTCGCGCCCTGGGCCACGCCGCAGGGGTTCGCGTGCTTGACGATCACGCAGGCGGGGCCGTCGGCGGGGTCGAACTCGGCCACGCACTCGAAGGCCGCGTCGGTGTCGTTGATGTTGTTCCAGCTCAGCTCCTTGCCCTGGAGCTGCTTCGCCGTCGCCACGCCCGGGCGGTTCGAGCCGGTGGTGTAGAAGGCGGCCGTCTGGTGCGGGTTCTCGCCGTAGCGGAGCGTCTGGGCCAGCGTGCCCGCGAAGGCGCGGCGGCGCGGCGCGGTCTCGCCGGCATGGGCGGCCATCCAGGTCGAGACGGCGGCGTCGTAGGCGCCGGTGCGCGCATAGGCCGTGGCGGCGAGGCGCGTGCGCAGGGCCTGGGTGGTGCCGCCCTCGGCGATCGCCTCCAGCACGGGGGCGTAATCCTCGGGGTCCGTCACCACGGCCACGAAGGCGTGGTTCTTGGCGGCGGCGCGGATCATCGCGGGGCCGCCGATGTCGATGTTCTCGATGCAGTCCTCGGGCCCGGCGCCGGCGGCGACGGTCGCCTCGAACGGGTAGAGGTTCACCACCAGCAGGTCGATCGGCAGGATCCCGTGCGCGTCCATCGAGGCCACGTGGCCCGCGTCGTCGCGCAGGGCCAGAAGGCCGCCGTGAACCTTGGGATGCAGGGTCTTCACCCGGCCGTCCATCATCTCGGGGAAGCCGGTCAGCTCGCTCACGTCGCGCACCGGCAGGCCCGCGTCGCGGATCGCCTTCGCGGTGCCGCCGGTGGAGACCAGCTCGGTCCCCGCCGCGTGCAGGGCGCTGGCGAGATCGACCAGCCCGGACTTGTCCGAGACGGACAGCAGGGCGCGGCGGACGGGAAGGCGGGCGTCGGTCATGGCGGGGCTCCGGCGGATGCGGGCGGCAGGGACGGCGCAGGACGGCTGGGCGCTGCGTCAGGCGGCGCGGTCTTAGCGAAGTCCCCGCGCCAAGGCCAGCGAACGCGAGGTCGCGCGGGCCTAGGCCCCGACCAGCGCGACCAGCGCCCCGCCGAGCGCGAGGATGAAGACCCAGGCCGCCGCCCCCAGCGCCAGCGGCCGCAGGCCCATGGCGCGCAGCCGGCCCAGCCGCGTCTCGAGCCCCATCGCTGCAAGCGCCAGCGTCAGCAGGAAGCCCGCCCCCTGCCCGACGGCGGCCGAGAGGCCCGGCGGTATCGCGACCGCGGAGTTCACCCCCGCCGCCGCCACGAAGCCCAGCACGAACCAGGGCATCGGCGCGCGCGCCCCGCCCGCGCGGTCCCCCCGCCGGGCGGCGAGCGCCCCCAGCGCCAGCACCAGCGGCGCCAGCATCATCACGCGGGCGAGCTTGGCGACCGTGCCGGCTTGACCCGCCGCCTCGCCCCCCGCGAAGGCGGCGCCGACGGCCTGGGCGACCTCGTGCACCGTGGCCCCGACCCACAGGCCGAATTCGGCCCCCGCGAAACCGAGCGGCCCCGCCAGCAGGGGCGTCAGCAGCATCGCGGCGGTGCCGAACACCGTCACGCAGGCGATGGCGTAGGCCACGTCCTCGTCCCGCGCGCGGGTCACGGCGTTGACCGCGAGGATCGCCGAGGCGCCGCAGACCGAGGTGCCCGCCGCGATCAGCTCCGCCAGCCGCGGCTCGACCCCCAGCGCCCGCCCGGCGGCCTTGGTGAACAGGAACGTCGCCGCCAGCGTCGCCGCCACCGCCCCCAGGGCCGGGACGCCCAGCGCGGCGAGGTCGCCCAGCGTCAGGCGGAAGCCCAGCAGCACGATCCCCGCCCGCAGCACCGGGCGCATCGCGAAGGCGAGGCCGGGGGAGGCGCCCTCGGGCAGCCCGATCCCGTTGCGGATCGCGATCCCGGCGGCCATGGCCAGCGCCATCGGGCTCAGCGCCGCGATCCCGCTCAGGCCCTGCGCCGCCGTCGCCGCCGCCGCCAGCAGCGCCGCCAGCCCCAGCCCCGGCAGCAGGCCGAGCCAGCAATGGGAGGGGCGGGACGGGACGGAGCGGGTCGGGGCGCGGAACATGACATGGCCTCGGTCGGGAGCGTCGCCCCCAATGTCGGGCGCCGCCTCCGCCCAGTCCAACCGATTGAACTTGGCGAACCGATCGATTTCCTCGATGATATGCCATGACCCTCGAGCAGCTTCGCATCTTCCTCGCGGTGGCCGAGCGCGGGCACATGACCCGGGCGGCGCAGGCGCTGAGCCTCACGCAATCCGCCGTCTCCGCCGCCGTCGCCGCGCTGGAAAGCCGGCACCGCGTGCGCCTCTTCGACCGGGTCGGGCGCGGCATCGCGCTGACCGAGGAGGGGCGCGCCTTCGTCGACGCCGCCCGCGCCACGCTCGCCCAGGCCGAGGCGGCGGAGCTCTTGCTCGAGGACTTCTCCCGCCTCGCCCGGGGCCGCCTGCGCCTGCGCGCCAGCCAGACCGTCGCCGGCCGCTGGCTGCCCCCGCGGCTCGTCGCCCTGCATGAGCGTCACCCGGGCGTGGAGATCGAGCTGACGGTGGGCAACACCGCCGAGGCCGCCCGCGCGGTGGCCGAGGGCGCCGCCGACCTGGGCTTCGTCGAGGGCGCCCTGCCCGCCTCCGACCTGCGCCGGCAGGTGGTGGCGCGCGACGAGCTGGCGCTGGCGATGCCGCTGGGCCACCCCGGCCTGCGCCTCCCCCGCCCGGGTCCCGACGACTACCGCGCCTGGACCTGGATCCTGCGGGAGGACGGCTCGGGCACCCGCTCGGAGTTCGAGGCGCACCTGGCGACGATGGGGCTGCGGATCGCGGACCTGACCCGCTCGCTGACGCTGCCCTCGAACGAGGCGGTCGCGGCGGCGGTGGCGGCGGGGGGCTCGGTCGCGATGCTCTCGCGCCGCGCGGCGGGGCCGGCGCCCGAGGCCCAGGGCCTGGTCATGCGGCGGGTGGACTGGGCCCCGCCGCCCCATCGCCCTTTCGCCGTGATCTCCGACCCCCGCCGCCGACGCACCCGGGCGGTCGAGGCGATGCTGGCGGTGATCGAGGAGATGCGGGGCGAGGACGACGGCCCCGAAGCCTGACGCCGGCCGGCGTGGCCCGGGCCCGGCCCGCGGGCGTCAGAGGCGCTGGAACCCCCAGGCGACGCGGGCGGCCTCGCCGGTGGCGCGGGCGGGGACGGCGATCTGGCGGGCGGCGCGGGGCTCGGGCTCTCCGGCCTCGAAGAACACGCTGTCGCGCAGCACCGGGGCGGCCCCCGTGACCACGAAGCGCCAGCGCGACTCGGGCAGGGTCAGGATCACCACCTCGCCGTCCAGCTCCGCCTCCACGTCCGGGTGCAGGTGGAAATGCAGCGCGAAGGGCAGGCCCGCGGCGCCGTGGTTGCGCAGCACCTTGGCGAGGCGCGCGGCCGCCTTGGGATCGGGCGGCTCCAGCAGGTCCTCGCCGCGGAAGTCGCGCCCGTCGGGCGACAGGAACAGCCGCCGGCGGTGGGAGAGGCCGTGGCTCGCGGCATAGCCGTCGTGCACGCCCAGGAACCAGGCGCCGTCGAGGTCCTGCGTCGTCTCCGCCTCGACCGACTTCGGCCCCTCGACGAAGGGATGCGGCCCCGGCCCGCGGGCGGAGGAGGAGATGCGCGAGGAGGAGACCCCCTCGATCGACAGCGCCGACTGGGCGGCGGTGGCGCGGCAGGCGGCGGCCCAGTCGCCCTCGGCCTGCTCGGCCGGGCCGCAGTTGACCACCAGCCGCCCCCCGCCGACCGCCATCTCGAAGGCGAGCGTCGAGGCGTGGGCGTGCCGCCCCGGCGGGGGGGCGGCGGCGTCGATCGCCACCGTCACCCGGCCCGCGGCGAGGCGCACGAAGCCCATGGCGCGGTCCCGCGGCGGCGGGGCCTTGCGCGGATGGGCGAGCGACAGCGCGTGATCGAGCCGCCCCGGCGCCCCCGGCCCGCCGCCATGGAACCGCGGCAGGCCGCCGTCGCGCATGCGCAGCGCCCGCAGGGCGGACTGGGCGCGGAACACCGCGTCGGAATGGGCGCGCTCCGGCTCGATCCCCGCCTCGCGCAGGCGGCGCGCGCAGACCGCGAGCAGGATCAGCGCCTCGCACAGCCGCTCGGGGTTGCGGGAGGCGAGGCCCCCGTCCGCGTCCACCGCCAGCCCCGCGGCGGCGCCCAGCCGGCGGGCGGCCGCGGCGCGCCCCGCGTCGGAGGCGTCGGTCGCCAGCACCGCGTGCAGCAGCCCGGTGGCGGCGCGCAGCCGCGCCAGCCCCTCGGGCGCCTGGTCGAGGCCCTTGCGCAGGCGCTTCGCATGCACCGCGAGCGATTTCAGGAACCGGCGGGTGAGATCGTCCGAGGCGCCGTCGAGCACGAATTCCGCCCGCTCCAGCCAGTGCATCGCGCGCTGGCCCGCGACCTCGGGCGACCAGCCGGCGGCCTCGCCGCCCTGGCCCTCGCCATGCTGGGCGATCCAGCCGAACACCCAGGACTGCGCGATGCGCCGCGCCTCCCGCGTGCCCAGCGCGGCGAGATCGTCGAGCCACGAGAACCCGTGCAGCGCGTCGGCGAAGGCGCGGGACGGCGGCGAGATGCGCCAGGGCCCCAGGGCCTTGGCCTGCACCTCCTGGCCGGCGAAGCGGAAGGTTCCCGCCATCAGACGACGGGCGGCGGCGGCGTCGCCGATCCACAGGGGCTCGGCCCTGAAGGCCAGCTCCCGCGGGGCGCGCGGTCCGAAACCGAGGCTATCCAGCAGTCCGCTCACGTCGTCTATCGTCGCCCTTCACGCTTGAACAGCACGAAGACCGCGACGAGCCCTGCCCGCGCGGTCCCTGCCCCTGACGCGGCGCAACATGGCCCGCGCGGAACGGCGTGTCACGACTCGTTGAGGAAACCTGCGGCGAAAAACCCGTCCAAACCCCCGGACTGTGGCCAGAAATCCGGTCGCGTGCGCAGGAACCCCTCGGCCGAGACCCATTCGGCCGGCACGCCCAGCGCCTGCGGGTCCGCCGGCAGCACGCGGGCGGAGGGGGTGCGGGCCAGGAAGGCGGCGGCGCGAAGCTCCCCTTCCTCGGGCAGCAGCGAGCAGGTGGCGAAGACCATCCGCCCCCCGGGCGCGAGCCAGCCCCAGGCGCGGTCCAGGAGCCGGTCCTGCAGGGCGCTCAGCGCGCCGACGTCGAGGTCGCCGTCGCGCAGGTGGGGCATGTCTGGATGCCGGCGCCCGGTGCCCGTGGCCGAACAGGGCGCATCCAGCAGGATCGCGTCGAAGGGCGCGTCGGGCGTCCACTCCAGCGCGTCGGCGGCGATGGTCTCGGCCGTCAGGCCCATGCGGGAAAGGTTCTCCCGCAGCCGCGCGAGGCGGGGCTCGGAGATGTCGAGCGCGGTGACCACGGCCCCGGCGGCGGCGAGCTGCATCGTCTTGCCGCCGGGCGCGGCGCACAGGTCCAGCACCCGCAGGCCCGCGACGTCGCCGAGCATCCGCGCCGGCAGCGCGGCGGCGGCGTCCTGCACCCACCACTCGCCGGCCTCGAACCCCGGCAGGGCGCTGATCTGCGCCCGGCCGCGCAGGCGGATCGAGCCGGTGGGCAGCAGGTCGCCGCCCAGCCGCTCGGCCAGCGCCTCGGCGGCGGCGGGATCGCGCGGGGTCAGGTCGGCGGTGGGGGTGCGCAGGTGGGCGGCGGCGATGCCGCGCACGGCCGCGGCGCCCCAGGCCGAGGACAGGCGCCCGCGCATCCAGCCGGGCATGCCGTCGCGCTCGGGGTCGCGGGCGGCCCAGAGGGGGGCGCCCTCCTCGACCACGCGGCGGGCGACGGCGTTGACGAGGCCGGTCAGCCGCTCGCCCCCCTTGCGGGAGCGGACGGCCGCCACCGCGCCGTCGGCCACCGCATGGGCGGCCTCGTGCAGGTGCAGAAGCTCGACGGTCGCGAGGCGCAGGGCGTCCTGCGCGGCGGGGGGCGGGGTCCGGCGCAGGAAGCGGGCCAGCACCGCGTCGGCCTGCCCCAGCCGGCGCAGCGTCTCCGAGGCGCGGTGCAGGGCGCGGGCGCGCATCGCGGGCGGCAGCTCCGGCGCCTCGGCCACCAGGTCGGGCAGCGCCCGGCGGTCGCGCAGCACGCCCGACAGCAGGCGCAGCGCCTCGACGCGTTCGGCATGGGGCCGCTCGGCGGCCGAGCGCGTGTCGGGCGCGGCGCGCTCGGCGGGCGGGCGCGCCTCGGCCTCGGCGGATTTCGGACGCGGGCCGCCCTTGCCGCCGGGGCGGCGGGGCGCGGGACGGTCGCCGGAACGACGGGGGCGGGTCGGGGCGCTCACCGGGTCAACGCCAGGGGCCGGAGCGGCCGCCCGAGCGCGGGATGCGCGTGGGGGCGGCGCGGACCGGGCCGTCGCGGCGGGCGGGATCTTCGGCGCCGGCGTCCACCGTCTCCTCCTCCATATGCAGGGGATCCCAGCCGGAGGGGGCGGCGCGATGGGCGGCGGGGCGGCCCATCTCGCGCGCCAGCGCCTCCAGCGCGGCGATCCGGTTCTCGGTCGCGGGGTGGGTCGAGAACAGGTTGTCCGCGCCCCGGCCCGCCAGCGGGTTGACGATGAACATGTGCGCGGTCGCGGGATCGCGCTCGGCGCTCTCCATCGGGCGGGCGTGGCCGCCGCCGGCGATCCGGCGCAGGGCCGAGGCCAGCGCCAGCGGATCGCCGCAGATCTGCGCCCCGGCGCGGTCGGCCGCGTATTCGCGGGTGCGCGAGATGGTCATCTGGATCAGCATCGCCGCGAAGGGCGCGAACAGCGCCGCGGCGATCACCCCGATCAGCCCCAGCGGATTGCGGTCGTCCCGCGCGCCGCCGCCGAAGAACAGGCCGAACTGCGCCAGCATCGAGATCGCGCCCGCCACCGTGCCGGCGATGGTCATGATCAGCGTGTCGCGGTTGCGGATATGGGCGAGCTCATGGGCGATCACGCCGGCCAGCTCCTCCCGGCTCAGGCTGCGCATCAGGCCGGTGGTCACGGCCACCGCCGCGTTCTCGGGGTTGCGGCCGGTGGCGAAGGCGTTGGGCTGGTCGGTCTCGATCACGCAGACCTTCGGCATCGGCAGGCCCGCGTTCCTGGCCAGCCGCGCCACCATCGCGTGCAGCTCGGGCGCCGAGGCGGCGTCCACCTCCCGCGCGCGGTGGGCGCGCAGGGCCAGCTTGTCCGAGTTCCAGTAGGCGAAGACGTTGGTGGCGATCGCCACGACCAGGGCGATCATCATCCCCGAGGCGCCGCCCAGCATCCACCCCACGCCCATGAACAGGGCGGTGAGGAAGGCCAGCAGCATCGCCGTCTTGACGTAGTTCATGGCTTCGCGTCCGCGCTCCGATGAGGTCGGGGGCCGCCCCCGGGGTTTGCGGCCGGCGTCCAGCCGGACTATGTCCGGGGGGACGCGGCGCCGGGGCCGCGGGCGGCTCGGAGGAAAGATATATGGCGGACGGGACCGACGAGAAAGAGGCGCGTCTTCGCGCCGCCGCCGAACGCGCCCTGGCCGAGGCCGAGGCCCGCCGCAAGGCCGAGGCCGAGCGCCCCCCCCTGCCGCCCGAGCTGGGCGGGCGCGACGGCCCCGAGCCCACCCGCTTCGGCGACTGGGAGAAGAAGGGCATCGTCTCCGACTTCTGAGCCCCCGACTTCTTGGCCCCTGCCCCCCGCGCCGTCGCCCGCGCCGGACGCGGGCGGAGAGCCCCGGAGGGCGAGTCGCCCCGTTCCCCACGCCGCGCGTCGCGAATCGCCCCCACGGCATCTTTCCGCGCTACCCGCGTATCGCCGCCGGACCCTGCGTCGCCGCGTGATGCAGCCTGCATTCACGCGGCCGGCTTTTGTCTCGAAATTGGCGTCAATTTCCTCTGAAACGATAAGCTGACCACGGAAAAACGTTTGACCCAGGTCAAGGCGAAACCGTCGGCGGGCGCCTATGGTCCTTCACGAGAACCGAACAAGAGGGACGCGACCCATGCTCCTCCAGGCCTTTCTGCCGTTCCGGATCGCGCGGCTCGCCGCGCGGACCTCCGCCGCCATCAGCCAGGTCTACGCCGACGCCCACGGGCTCAGTCGGGACGAGTGGCGCGTGCTCGCGGCGACCGGCGAGGCCGAGGCGCAGCCGACGCGCGCCATCGCCGAACAGACCGGCCTCGACAAGGTCGCCATCTCCCGCGCCGCCTCGGCGCTGGAGGACCGCAACCTGATCCGCCGGACCGAGGACCGCACCGACCGCCGCATCAAGATCCTGCGCCTGACCGAGGAAGGCGCCGCCGCCCTGCGCGAGATCGAGCGTCAGGTGCGCGACCGGGAGGCCTACCTGCTCGCGGCGCTGACGCCCGAGGAGCACGCCGCGCTGGAGAGCGCGATCGAGAAGCTTTGCGCCCGCGCGGAGTCCCTCACCCGCGACCGAGAGGAGGCCGCCGAGGAGTCCGCCCCCTTTCGCCCGGAGCGCTTCCGGCTCCTGAACCGCCGCCGCGCCGCGCCGCTCTACGCGGCGGAGTGACCGCGGGACGACGACCGCCGGATCCGTCCGGCGCATGAGACGCCGCCGAAGGCCGCCGGGGGGCGGGCCGACGGATGGCCGGGGCGCGCGACAGGCACCTGTCGCGCGCCTTTTTCGTTCAGGGGCGGCGGGGGGCCGGACACGCGGCCCGCGTCAGACCAGGTCCTTGGGCGTGGCGAAGCGGGCGAAGACACCCTGGCCCCAGAAGGTCTCGGCCCAGGGGCGGGGCAGGTCGATCACCGCCACCGCGCCGGTGGGGAACTTCTCGAAGGCGCGGGCCAGCCCCTCGGGCGGGCGGCCGCCGTGCAGGCGGCGCAGGAGGGCGCTGGTTCCGGGCTCGTGGCCCAGCATCAGCACCACCTCGGCCTCGCCCCCTTCCTCCTGCAGCACGCCCAGCGCGGTGTCGGGGTCGGCCATGTAGAGGTCGGGCACGATGCGGCTGCGGGCCGGCGGCTCGAACCCCGCCGCGGCGCAGGCGCGCCGCCAGGTCTCGCGCGTGCGCAGGGCGGGGGACAGCAGCACGAGATCGGGGCGCAGCCCCTCCTCGGCCAGGAAGCCGCCCATCAGCGTCGCGGCCAGCCGCCCGCGACGGGCCAGCGGCCGGTCGAGGTCCGGCAGGTCGGGGTCGTCCCAGGCGGACTTGGCGTGGCGGAACAGCACCAGGCGGGGCATCGGTCATCCTTCTCGGCGGAGCGGACGGCGCGGGACGAGAGCGCGCCGCGGCGCGGCGCGGCGCGGCGCGGGCGCGTTTCTGGCGCCCGGCGCCGGCGCTGTCCACCGCCGATGCGAGCCGACGGGCGCCGCGCCGCAGCCCCGGCCGCGCGGTCTCTGAATGCAGGCCCTGAACCCAGGTCCCGGCGGCAGGTTCCCGCGGCACGACCCGAACGCAGATCCCGGCGTCAGGTCCCGGCATCAGGTCCCGGCACGGGCGCGATCCGGGCGCGGGCGCCGCCGCCGCGGGGCCTCGCGCCCTCCGCCGTGCGGTTCAGCCCCCCGGCCCTGCGCCGCTCTCCACCGCCGCACGCTCCGCCCGTCGGGCGCGCAGGAAGGCGGCCATGTGGAAGGCCGCCCGCTCCGGCGGATGGGCCGCCGCCCGCCCCACCGGGCAGGCGTGGCGGGCGAGGCAGCCCCCTTCCCGGCAGGGCGCGCCCTGCGGCGTCTCGAGATGCGCGGCGCAGGCGGGCACGTCGTAGCGGGGGCCCTGCGGCGTCTCGGCGAAGGCGTCGACCGGGCAGGCGCGCAGGCAGGGGGCCGGGCAGGCCCCGCAGGGGTTCGGCCCGCGCGCGGGCGGCGGGGGCGCGCCCTCCACCGCCTCGAACAGCAGCGCCGCCCGCCAGGAGACCCAGAGCCCCCGGCACGCATGCAGCAGCGGCCCGAGGCGGGAGGGCCAGACCGGCTCCGCCCGCAGCGCCCAGGCCGGGAAGGGCGCGTAGGGCGGCCCGTCGCTGGGCAGCACGGCGCGGGCGCCGAAGCGCGCGGCCAGCGCCCCCGCCACCCGCGCCGACCAGCGGTCGAGCGGATCGGGGCCCCCGTCCTGCGCCTCGGGCGCGGCGCGGAACCGCGCCCAGGCCTCGGCGTCCGCCGCCAGCAGCGCGCCGAAGCGGGCCCGCGGGGCGCCGGGCGCGCCCTCGTCCCCGGCCAGGGCGAAGGGGGCCGCGCGCAGGCCCTCCCCGGCTGCGGCGCTCGCGATCGCCTCCCAGCGCGGCGGGGTCACGGCGTGCGCCGGAAGGGCAGCGCGAGGCTCCATCCCAGCCGGGCGGGGGCGGCGTCCTGATGCTCGGAAAGCCCCAGCGTCAGCCCCGCCTCCCCGCCCCGCGGCTCGGCGGAATAGAGGCCCGAGAGCCGGTCCCACCAGCTGACCGAGAAGCCGAAGTTGGTGTCGTGCTCCTCGCGGATCACCGAGTGGTGGATGCGGTGCATCTCCGGCGTCACCAGCACCCGGCGCAGCCGCCGCTCCCACGCCGCGGGCAGGGCGACGTTGGCGTGGTTGAACATCGCGCAGCCGTTCAGCAGGACCTCGAAGACCAGCACCGACCAGGCCGGCGCCCCCAGCGCGTAGACCAGCGCCACCTTCAGCAGCATCGACAGCGTCGCCTCCAGCGGGTGGAAGCGCAGCGCGGTGGTGACGTCGACGTCGCGGTCGGCGTGGTGGACCTTGTGCAGGCGCCACAGCAGGGGGACGCGGTGGAAGGCCACGTGCTGCCCCCAGATGGCGAGGTCGAGGACCACGAGGCAGACCGCCCCCGCCAGCCACCCCGGCGCCCCAAGCCCGTTGAACAGCCCCCAGCCCTGCGCCGAGGCGTCCACCGCCGCCCCCACCGCCGCCGCGGGGAACAGCAGCCGGATCACCAGCATGTCGAGGATCGCCACCGCCCAGTTGGTGACCCAGCGCCGGGCTTTCGGCAGCGCCCCCGGGCGCGCGGCCGCGAAGGCCTCCCACCCCGCCATGACGAGGAAGATGCCCAGGAACAGGCCGAGACGGACGAGGACCTCGAAGCTCATGCCCCTGCATCGCCGCGCCGGGCGCGCGCGTCAATCGCCGCCGCGCGGGGCTGGCGGGAGCGTGAGGGGTGGAGGGCCGAGGGGGAGGAGGGCGCCCGGCGGAGAGGCGGAGAGGCGGAGAGGCGGAGAGGCGGAGAGGCGGAGAGGCGGAGAGGCGGAGAGGCGGAGAGGCGGAGAGGCGGAGAGGCGGAGAGGCGGAGAGGCGGAGAGGCGGAGAGGCGGAGAGCACGACGCCGCCCCCTCCCGTGCAACCCCATTCGCCGTGGAGATCGGGAAGAATCTCGGCAAGCCGAGAGGAGCGGGCGGCAAGGCGCCCTGCGGGCGGGCTTGGCTGCGTCGCGCCGGTCGAGACGTCGCTCCCCGATCTCCACCGCTCTGCGCCGCCGCCGGCGCGTGGGAGAGCGAAGAGCTTTCGCCCCGCCGGCTATGCGCCCGTCGCATCATGGCGGCGGTCGGACCGCCCTCGCCGGGCGCGCCGCCCACCGGCCGAGCGGCGCCCGACGGTCGAGGCGCCCCGACGTCTCCCGCCGGGACCGGCCCGCCTCCCTCGCCCGGCTTCTCGCGGCAGGCTCGGTCGGGGCGAGGCCGCGCGTCGTCGCGGCGACGGCCGAACGCAGCCCTCGCGGGACGCCTCTGTGGGGGCGGATCGGGCGCCGCCCGCGCCGGGCGTCCGACTTTCCGGCTCCGCTCCGGCCTCTCCGGTCGGCCCGTTCGCGGGCGCCCGGGCGGGCCGCCTCGTGCGCGCAGCGCGCGACAGGGCCGTGCGGGCGCGCCGTCCTCGGGCGCCCTGCCCTCAGGCGAAGGTCAGGGAGACGCGGCGGTTGCGCTTGCCCTTCTTCTCGATCTTGCCGATGCGCAGGGGGCCGATCTCGCCGGTGAAGCGGACGTGGGTGCCGCCGCAGGGCTGCAGGTCCACCGTCGCCTCGGGCGTGCCGATCCGCACCAGGCGCACCTGGCCCGAGCCCATCGGGGGCTTCACCGCCATGGTCTTCACCAGGCCCGGGTTCGCCTCGAGCTCGGCGTCGGTGATCCACTCGTCGCTCACCGGGTGGTTCGCCTCGACCAGGGCGTTCAGCTTCGCCTCGAGCGCGTCCTTGTCCTCCGGCGCCTCGGGCATGTCGAAGTCGAGCCGGCCCTTCTCCGCCCCGATCTGGCCGCCGGTCACCGGCAGCGGGATCACCACCGAAAGGAGGTGCAGGGCGGTGTGCATGCGCATGTGCGCGCGCCGGCGGTCCTCGTCGAGGCGCTGGAGCACCTGGGTCCCGACCTCGGGCGGCGTCTCGCCCTCCGCCAGGACCAGCACGCAGCCGCCCTCGCCCTTGCGCGCGTCCGCCACCCGGATCTCGCGGCCCGCGGCCTCGAGCACGCCCGTGTCCCCGGGCTGGCCGCCGCCGGCGGGGTAGAACAGGGGCCGGTCGAGCGTCACGCCCCCCTCGGCGTCCACCGCCACCACGCGGGCGGGACCTTCGAACATGTAGGGATACCCCTGCCACAACGGCAGCTGGCTGCGGTCGGGCGTCTCGGCGCTCATGCCCATCTCTCCGGTTCTCCTGCGGGACTGGCGGGCAGACTAGCGGCCTCCGTCGCCGTCGCCACCCCCTCCGTCTCCGCCCTCGCCCAGGCCGGCGACGCCGGGCCCCTCGGGACCCCGGGTCGCGGCCGGCGGGCCGGCGGCGCGGCGGCGCGGGGCGGAGCTCGGCGCGGGGGCGGCGGCGGGCGGGGGCGTCGCCGCGCCGGCGTCCTCGGCGATCGCCAGCCCCTCGCCCGCCAGGCCCGCGCGCAGGGCGGCGGCCAGGCGCTCGGGCTCGCGCAGGGTGACGATGTTCTGGGAATAGGGGATCTCGATCCCGGCCTCGCGATAGCGGCGGTCGATCTCGAAGAACAGGTCGGTCTGCACGTCGAAGATCTGGTTCACGTCGCGCAGGATCACGCGCAGCTCCAGCTCGATCGCCGCGGGGCCGAAGCCGGTCATCAGCACCATCGGCGCGGGGTAGCGCAGCACCCGCCGGTCCCGCCGCGCGATGTCGAGCAGCAGCTTCTGCACCCCCTTCAGGTCGGTCCCGTAGGCCACCGGCGCCTTCAGGATCAGCCGCCCCACCGCGTTGTTGTGGGTGTAGTTCACCACCCGGCCCGAGATCAGCTCGGAGTTCGGGACGATCAGCGCGGTCTTGTCGAAGGTCTCGATCTCGGTGGCGCGCACCGCCACGCGCTTGACCACGCCATGGGTGCCGCCGACCAGGATCCAGTCGCCCACCTTCACCGGCCGCTCGATCATCAGGATGATGCCCGAGATGAAGTTCGAGGCGATCGCCTGCAGGCCGAAGCCGATGCCCACCGACAGCGCGCCGAAGACGATGGCGATGTTCGACAGGTCGATCCCCGCCGCCGCGATCCCCACCAGCGCCGCGGCGGTGATGCCGGTCCAGCCCAGCCCGGTGGTGATCGCCGAGCGCGCGCCCGCGTCCAGCCGCGTGTTGGGCAGGACCGAGCTCGCCAGGATCCCCTGCAGCAGCCTTGTCAGCGCGTAGCCGAAGGCGAAGACCAGGGCGAAGGTGAAGAACACCATCGGCGTCAGCCGGGCGCCGCCGATGTCGACGCCCTCGCTCGCCAGGCGCCAGACCTCGACGATGTCGGAGGTGCGCGCGCCCCAGGTCAGGGCCAGGACCGGAAGGCTCGCCAGCACGATGACGAAGCCGACCAGCACCGTCAGCAGCCGCAGGCCGCCGGCGTCGGCGGTGCGCCGCTCCAGCGCCGCCTCCACCCCCTCGCGGGCCAGCGAGAACAGGATCAGCCCGGCGCCGACGATGCCGACCGTGACGACCGTGGGGTAGAACAGCCGTTGCGAGGCGGCGTAGTAGCCCGCCGCCGCCAGCCCCACGGCCACCAGCGCCACGGTGCGCATGGCGAAGGCGCCCAGCGTCTCCAGCCGGCGGCCGACCGAGGCGGCGGACTGCAGGCTCTCGGCCAGCGGGTCGTCGTCGGGGGGCGGCGCGTCGTCGGCGTCGTCCGCATCGGGCGCGCCGCCGTCCGGCGCCGCGTCGGGCGCCGGGCCGGGATGCAGCGAGGCCGCCAGCCGCCACAGCGCCGCCGCGCCCAGCGCCAGCACCAGCAGGTTGCCCACCGCCAGCGTCCCGGGCGAGAGGTCCAGCTGCTCGCCCGCCAGCACCACCACCTGGTGCAGGCCCAGCGCGCCCGCCAGCAGGTTCGAGCGCGACAGCGCCCGCGTCGCGGCGGCGTCGTCCAGCGAGGAGAGGCGCAGCGCCGGCGTGTTGGGCGAGAACCAGCACCCCGCGATGGCATGACCGATAGCCAGCGTCGCCAGCCCGGCGGCGATGTGGTCGGCCACCAGCTCGCCGTCGGCGCCCAGGATCTGGAGCTGGCCCAGCGCGCCGCGGATCAGCGCGATCGCCAGCACCGGCGCCACCAGCCGCGCCAGCAGCGCCACCGCCGCGGCCAGCGCCCGCTGGCCGCGGGTGGAGCCCAGGCCGATGCGCCGGCGCACCACCACGAAGCCGCGCCAGACGCCCCACAGGAGCCCCAGGCCCAGCGCCGCCAGCGCTAGCGCGCTGGGCGCGAAGCTGTCGCCGCCGGCGCGGGCGCGGTCGGCGGCGTTGGCCAGCGTCTCGCCCGCGATGGCGCGCACGGTGGCCTGCGCCTCGTCCAGCGCCGGCAGCCAGGCGGCGGGGACCAGCGGGCTCGGGCCCAGGGTCAGCAGCTCCTCGACCTGGCGGTTTCGGATCAGCTCGTCGATCTCGCGCACCAGCGCGTCGGCGCGGGCGTTGGCGAGGTCGGCCCGCTTGGCCCGGGATTCGAGCGCGTCGACGCGCATCTGCAGCTCGCGCCGGATGCTGGCGAGGTTCTGGCTGCGGGAGGCCGCATCGGCCTCGGCCGCCGCCTCGGCCTCCGCGGCGGCCTTCGCCGCCTCGGCCTCGCCCTCGGGCGGGGCCTCGGCCTGGGCGTCGCCCGGGGGCGTCGCGGCGTCGCCGCCTGCCTCGGCGGGGGGCTCCTGCGCGGCCTCGTCCCCGGTCAGGGCCTTGAGCTGGGCGGCGAGCGGCTGGGCCGCGGCGCGCAGCCGCTCGGCCAGCGCGCCGGCGGCGGCGCGGTGCTGCACCAGCTCGGCGCGCATCGCCTCGAACCGGGGCGTGGTCGCCTCCCCGGCGGCGAGCGCGGCCTCGGCCTGCTGGGCGCTCTGGTCCCAGGCGTCGAGGCGCTGGTCGATGGCGGCCTGGTCGGCCTCCACCGCCTGCGGCGTGGTCGCGGCGCTCCCGCGGGAGGCGTGGTGCGGGGTGAAATGCGGGCCGGCGGGGCTTTCGGTCAGCTCCTCAGCCGCCTCGGCCGCATCCTGGGCGAGCTCGACCGGGGCCGGGCTCTGCGCCTGCGCCGGGTCGGGCCGCAGCGCGAGAAGCGCGGCGGCCGTCACGATAACCGCCGCCGTCAGCACGACGGCGGCGAGCGACGCCTTCACGGGACCGCCCTCGCCTTGCCGGCGGAGGCGGTCGGGGCGGGTCGGCGCGCCGGCCCGCGGCACGGTCAGGCGTCTTCGGCGAAGACTTCGGGCAGGGCCGGGGCGGGCCGCTCCAGGAAGGCCGGGGTCGGCAGCCCCTTCTCCCGCAGGAACGCGGGGTTGAAGATCTTGGTCGCGTAGCGGGTGCCGTAGTCGCACAGGATCGTCACGATCGTGTGGCCCGGCCCCATCTCCTTCGCCATGCGGATCGCGCCGGCGACGTTGATGCCCGAGGAGCCGCCCAGGCACAGGCCCTCATGCTCCAGCAGGTCGAAGATCACCGGAAGCGCCTCGGCGTCGGGGATGTTGTAGGGCATGTCCACCGACAGCCCCTCCAGGTTGGCGGTGATCCGGCCCTGGCCGATGCCCTCGGTGATCGAGGAGCCCTCGGCCTTCAGCTCGCCATGCTTGTAGTAGTGGTAGAGCGCCGCGCCGTCGGGATCGGCCAGACCGATCTTCACGCCGCGCTTGCGCTCGCGCAGGGCCTGGGCGGTGCCCGCCAGCGTGCCGCCGGAGCCCACGGCGCAGATGAAGCCGTCCACCTTTCCGCCGGTCTGCTCGAAGATCTCGGGGCCGGTGGTCTCGATATGGGCCTGGCGGTTGGCGACGTTGTCGAACTGGTTGGCCCAGATCGCCCCGTGCGGTTCGGTCTTGGCCAGCGCCTCGGCGAGGCGGCCGGAGTAGCGCACGTAGTTGTTGGGGTTGCGGTAGGGGGCCGCGGGAACCTCGACCAGCTCGGCGCCGGCCAGGCGGATCATGTCCTTCTTCTCCTGAGACTGGGTCTCGGGAATGACGATGACCGAGCGGAAGCCCATCGAGGCGCCGACCAGCGCCAGCCCGATGCCGGTGTTGCCCGCGGTGCCCTCGACGATCGTGCCGCCGGGCTCCAGCAGGCCGCGCTTCACGGCGTCCTGGATGATGAACAGCGCGGCGCGGTCCTTGACCGACTGGCCGGGGTTGAGGAACTCGGCCTTGCCCAGGATCTCGCAGCCGGTGGCCTCCGAGGCGCGGTTCAGCCGGATCAGCGGCGTGTTCCCGACGGCGGCCGCCAGGTCCTTGCGAATGGTCATCTCGCGCTCCTTCCTCCGCGGGCGCCGCCGGGGCGGCCCGGCCCTGCGCCTTCGGACTTAGACGCGAGGGCGAGCGCGCGCAAGCCGCGCCCCCCGAATTTGACGAGGGATCGCGGGGAACGAATTATTTCACAGGATGAGACGTGGTTTACGGGCGACCCGCCCCTCACCCCCATTCCGCCCTCAGCCGCGCCCGGTGACGGGCCAGCCACAGCAGGGAGATCACCGCGGGCGACGAGTTCACCTCGCCCGCGTCCACCGCCGCCATCGCCGCGTCGAAGTCGAGCACGGCAGAGATCACGTCCTCGGCCTCCTCCTCCAGCCCGCCGGCGCCGCCGGCCGCGCTCAGGTCCGCCTCGCCGACGAAGGAGGTCACGAACTCCGCCAGCGTGCCGGGGGAGGTGTAGTAGCCGCCCGCCTTCTCGATCCGGCCGAGCGTCACCCCGGCCTCCTCCAGTGCCTCGCGCCGCGCGGCCTCCTCGGGGTCCTCGACGGCGTCGAGGCGGCCGGCGATCACTTCCCACGGCCAGGGGCGGGCGTCGCCGCGGGCGTGCGGGCCGGCGCGCCACTGGGTCGCCAGCAGCACCCGGTCGGCCTTCGCGTCGTAGGGCAGAACCGTCGCCGCGTCGCCCGAGGCCCAGACCGCCCGCCGCACCACCGGCGACCGCCCGCCGTCCGAGGTGGGGAAGGAGACGAAATGCTCCTCCACCCCGAAGAACGAGGCGTAGGGGCGATCCAGCCGCTCGGTCCGCACCGCCTCGCGGCGGAAGTCCACGCCGGGGAAGGCGGCCGAGGGGGCGCGGCCGGCGCGGGCGCGGGCGGCGGCGCGGGCCTTCAGGCCGGGCCACAGGGTCAGGTCCGACCAGTCCACCCCGGCCTCGTAAAGCGCCATGATCTCGCGGGCGCATTCGATCAGCAGGTCGCGCTCGGCCCCGGTCCAGTCTTCGAACCGCCAGGGGCCGTCGGGGGTGGTGGGGCCCTTGGGGAAGCAGACCAGCGCCTCGCGCAGCGCGCCGTCGTCGGCGCGCACCGGCAGGGGGCGCAGCTCGTATTCCTCGTCGTCCTCGAAGAAGGCGACGCGCGCGACCTCGGCCTCGCTCAGGCCGCAGGCGAGCGCGCCCTCGGCCTCGGCGCCCTCCAGCGGGACCACGCAGGGAAAGTTCTCGCCCGCCACCTGGCGCACCGCGTGGCCGGGCAGACGGGCCGGGCGCAGCGGGACCTCGCCGAACGGGCGGCCCAGGACCACCGCGGCCAGTTCCGGATCGCGCAGCGACCCGTAGAAGAACACCGACTTGCCGGCCATCGCCGTCCTCCGTCCCTGCGCCGCGCCGGCCGTCCGGCGCGGGGCGATCGCCTCCACCCTGCGCGTCCGGCTTCCATGAAGCGGGATGCGCGGGAAATGATGCGGCGCGGTGAACCGATCCGCGGAGGCGCACGTATCACAGGGGAAGACGGAATGCAGGCCGCGGCGGACGCGGAGCGGGCTCCTGTCGCAGGCCCGGGCCTTCACGCGAAGGTCAGGCCATGGCAGGAAACCGCTTCGGACCGGAGCGGAAGCTGCGGCGCCGGCGCGTCCCGACCCCCGGGGCGACGGCGCGGACTAGAGGATTTGGCGACGCGGCCGCGCCCCTGGAACGCGCCGCGCTGACGGACGATGCGATGATGCGAAGCCTGCCTGACGAAGCGCTTCTGGCGGAATACGCCGCCGGCTCCCTGCCGGCGGGCCTGTCGCTGCTGGTCGCCTCTCAGCTCACCTTCAACCCCGAGGGCCGCCGCCGCGTGGCGGAGCTGGAGCGGCTGGGCGGCGCCCTGCTGGCCTCCGATCCCGCCGGCGCGGCCGAGGCCGCGGCCGCCCCCTCGCTCGAGGCGATGCTGGCCCGGCTCGACCGTGAAGGCCCGCGGGCGGAGGGCGCCAGGCCCGCCGCGGTGCCCCCGCCTGCGGACCCGGGCAACCCCTTCCCCGCCCCCCTGCGCGCCGTGCTGTCCCAGAGCGGGGTCGAGACCCCGCAGGACGTCGCCTGGAAGCGCCTGCTTCCCGGCCTCGCCGAGCACATCATCGAGGGCGTCGGCGACGAGCACGAGGAGGTCTCGCTGCTGCGGGCCCGCCCGGGCGCCCCGATCTTCGCCCACACCCACACCGGGGTCGAGACGACGCTGGTGCTGTGCGGGCTGATGGAGGATCGCGGCCGCACGCTGGGCCGCGGCGACGTGGCGATCGCCACGGATCACGACGATCACCGCCCCCGCATCGTCGGGGACGAAACCTGCATCTGCCTGGTGGTGATGACCGGCGAGATGCGTTTCACGGGTCGCCTGTCGCGGGTGCTGAACTACCTGTCCTGACGCTCCGCCCGCCCCGGCGCCCTTCCGAACGGAGGTCACCATGACCCGCCGACCCCTCCCGTGCGCCCCCCGGCGCGCGCCGACCGCCTGCGCCTTGTCGGCGCCCGACGCCCTCGCCCTCGCCGCGCCCGCCGAGGCCGCGATCGACCGCCGCGCCCTGCTGGCCGGGGGCCTCGCGACCGGCGCCGCGCTGGCCCTCGCCCGCCCGCTGCGCGCGGCCGAGAGCGCCTCGCGCCGCTTCGAGGTGCTGCGCGACGGCGCCTCGATCGGCGAGCAGACCACCACCGTCGCCCGCGCCGGCGAGGCGCTGGACGTGACCGTGCGGGTGCGCATCCTGGTCAAGGTCCTGGGCATCGGCGCCTACCGCTACGAGCTCGACAGCCAGGAGCGGTGGGAGGGCGGCCGCCTGGTCGCGCTCGACGGCCAGACCAACGACGACGGCGAGCGGCAGGTGGCCCGCGTGCGGCGCGAGGGGGGGCGGCTCGTCTCCTCCGGCGACTGGAGCGGGGAGCTGCCCGACGACGTCGCCACCACCACCTACTGGACCCCGGCCTTCCTGCAGCGCTCCACCTGGATCAGCACCCAGACCGGGCGGCCGCTGTCGGTGGCGGCCGCGCAGGCGGGGGCGGCGGAGATCCCCGGCCCCTCGGGTCCCCTGCCCGTGCGGCGCTGGCAGGTGTCGGGCGACATCGACCTGACGCTGTTCTACGACGACCGGGGCGAGTGGATGGGCAGCGCCTTCGACGCGGGCGGCGAGACGGCGCGGTTCCGCGCGCTGAGCGCGGCCCCGGCGCTGGCGCCCCTGTGGCCCTCGGCGTGAGGGCGCGATGAGCAACGTCTTCGACCAGGTGATGCGGCCGCAGGACGGGGTCGCGTGGATCACCGGCGCCTCGGGCGGCATCGGGCGGGCGCTGACGCTGGAGCTCGCCTCCCGCGGCTGGACGGTGCATGCCACCGCCCGCTCGGCCGAGAAGCTCGAGGCGCTGGCGGTCGTCGCGGGGCCGGGCCGGGTGATCCCGACGCCGGGGGACGTGACCGACCCCGAGGCGATGGCCCGCATCGTGGCGGAGATCGAGGCCGAGGGCCCGCTGGCGCTGGCGGTGCTGAACGCGGGCGTCTACCTGCCGATGCGCGCGCAGGAGTTCGACGCGGCCAAGGCCCGCAAGACCTTCGACGTGAACCTGGGCGGGGTGGTCAACGCGCTGGATCCGGCGATGAAGGCGATGATCGCGCGCGGCTCGGGGCACGTGGCGATCACCGCCTCGGTCGCGGGCTACGGCGGCCTGCCCCAGGCCGCGGCCTACTCGGCCACCAAGGCCGGGCTGATCGCGATGGCCGAGAGCCTGGCGCTGGACCTCATGGACCTCGGGGTGCGGATCTCGGTCATCAACCCCGGCTTCGTCGAGACCGAGGCGACCGCGGTCAACGCCTTCGAGATGCCGTTCCTGATGCAGCCGCAGGAGGCCGCGCAGCGGATCGCCGACGGGCTCGCCCGCCC
This sequence comes from Albimonas marina, assembly GCF_029223255.1. Classification (GTDB taxonomy): domain Bacteria; phylum Pseudomonadota; class Alphaproteobacteria; order Rhodobacterales; family Rhodobacteraceae; genus Albimonas. The sequence goes on along the minus strand of NZ_JARHUC010000001.1, from coordinate 487,229 downwards.
GGGGTTCGAGATCGCCTTCCCCCGCCGCTTCACCTGGTTCCTGAGGCTGCTGAACCGCCTGCCCAACCAGCTCTATTTCAGGGCCTGGCGCCGCCTGACCGCCTGAGGGCCCGCTCGCCGCCCGCGCCGGAGGCGCCGCGTCGGGCCTTCCGCCCCTGCCCCGCGCGCGCCCGCGGCGCAGGGCGGGCGTCGCGCCGATGGCGACGGTCGCCAGCCGGCGCCCGGCCCGCCACGCGCCGCGGGCGGACCCGTCGCACGGGCGCGACGGCCGACGCGGCGCCTGCGCGGCGGGCCGGGCGGCCGCCCTCGGGCGGGGCGCGCGGCTGGGTTCAGTGGTCGGGGCGGTTCTTCTCGAAGGCGGCCTGCTTGTCGGGGCCGGCCTCGGTCTGGTGCCGGGCGCGCCACTCGTCGTAGGGCATGCCGTAGACGATCTCGCGGCCCTCGTCCTTCGACATCTCCAGCCCCCGCTCGGCGGCGGCCTCCTGGTACCAGCGGCTCAGGCAGTTTCGGCAGAAGCCGGCCAGGTTCATCAGGTCGATGTTCTGCACGTCCGTCCGCTCGCGCAGGTGATCGCGCAGGCGGCGGAAGGCGGCGGCCTCAAGCTCGGTGCGGGTGGCGTCGTCCATGGGATCCTCCATCCTCCGCGCGCGGGCCCCTGCGTCAGGGGCGGCGGCGCGGCCTCGACCCCCGATCTAGGCGCCCGCGCGCATCCGGTCCAGCGCCTGCTCGAGGATCGGGGCCAGGCGCTCGGCCCAGATCGCCTCGCCCTGCGCATCCGCGATCAGGTCGTTGCGCACCTCGATCAGGGCGTTGGGCAGGCCGCGGCAGGTGCCGTGGGTCCACATGCAGTCGCCCGAGAGCGCGCCGGTGTAGGGCTCGTTGTCGCCGATCACCAGGTCGGGCTCCTCGCGCAGGATCTCCATCAGCGGGATCGGCAGGCGCCCGTCGCGGTCCCACAGCACGCCCACGTGCCAGGGCCGGGGCGGGCGGCCGCGAAACTGCGGCGTGAACGAGTGCATCGAGATCAGCGCCGGGCGCACGCCCTGCGCCTCGGCCGCGTCGATCCGCGACCGGATCGCCTGGTGGTAGGGCCGGTGCCAGGCGTCGAGCCGCGCCTCGGTCTCGGCCGCGTCCACGCCCCGGTTCGCCGGGATCACCGAGCCGTCGTTGAGCTTCATGATCAGCGTCGGGTCGTCCTCGCCCCGGTTGGGGTCGATCACCAGCCGCGAGAAGGTCGACAGCACCGCCGGAACCCCCAGCCGCGCCGCCAGCCGCAGCGTCAGCCCCCGCGCGCCCACGTCGTAGGCGATGTGGCGGGCCATGTCCTCGGGCGGCAGGCCCAGGTCGCCCCCGTTCACCTCCGCCGGCACCGCGTTGGAGGCGTGGTCGCACAGCAGCAGCACCGAGGGATCGCCGTCGGGATTGACCAGCTCGAAGGCGGGCATGGAGGGCATGGGAACTCCGGTCCGGGGGAACGCCCGCGAGCATAGGCGCCCCGCCGCGGCTGGCAAGGGAAGCGCCGTCGCCCCCCTTGACCCGGCCGGGCGCGAGGCGTTCCCTCCCCCCCGAACCGGAGGCTTGCCATGACCGACCCCGATCCCCAGGACCCCGCCGCTTCCCGCCCCCGCTACGAGGACGAGACGGCCGAGCGCCTGGTCGCCCCCGCCGCCCTGCGCAACGCCGGCCCCATCGCCGGGATGCTGAAGGACGTCCTCGCCGGGGAGCGCGGCCCCCTGCTCGAGATTGGCTCCGGCCCCGGCCAGCACGCGGTCGCGGGGGCCGAGGCCCTGCCCGCGATGACCTGGATCCCGTCGGACCCCGATCCCCTGCACATCCGCTCGATCCGCGCCTGGCGCGAGCATGAGGGCCTGCCCAACCTCGCCGAGCCCATCCGCCTCGACGCGACCGAGGACTGGCCCGCCGCGCTCGCCCTCACCCACGGGCCGCTGCAGGCGGTGTTCTGCGCCAACGTGATCCATATCGCGCCGTGGCGGGTGGCCGAGGGCCTGTTCGCCGGCGCCGCCAGGGCGCTTGGCGAGGGCGGGCGCGCGATCCTCTACGGCCCGTTCCTGCTGGCCGAGGGCACCGCCCCCTCCAACCTCGCCTTCCACCGCACCTTGCAGGAGCGCGACCCCGCCTGGGGCGTGCGCCCGCTGGCGGACGTGGTGGCGCTGGCCGCCCTGCACGGGATGACGCTGGAGACGCGGATCGAGATGCCCGCCAACAACCTCGCCCTCGTCTTCCGCCGCTGACCCCTGGCGCTGGGGCGGCGCACAGGGCGAGGCGACCGCAGCGCGAGGCGGCCCCGGCGCGAGCCGCGCACAGGGCGGGGCGGCCGCAGCGCGAGGCGGCCCCGGCGCGAGGCGGCGCACAGGGCGAGGCGGCCCCGGGCGAGAGGGCGCCCCGGGCTCGACCCGGGGCCTCTCCCCGCCGGCCGGACGCGCCCGCCTCCGGCCCTCCTCGCGCCCTTTCGCCGGATGCCCAAGCCCGCCCGCAGGGCGCCTCCGTCCCCGCCTCCCCGCTCCGCGCCGTTCGCATGGGCTTGGCGCCGCGCGCGGGCGGGCGTAGCCTCCGCTCCATGACCGAGAGATCCTGGCACGACATGGGCGGCCTGCCCGCGGGGGAGATCGACCCCTCCCAGCACGACTTCGCCCTTTGGGAGAAGCGCGTCGACGCGTTGATGGTGCTCGCCACCTCCAACGGCATGTTCACCGTCGACGGCCTGCGCCGCGTGCTGGAGGACATGGGCCCCGAATCCTTCGAGACCATGACCTACTACGAGCGCTGGATCGAATCGGTGACCCGCAACCTCGTCGAGGCCGGCGCCTTCACGCCGACCGAGCTGGCGGCCAAGCTGGCCGAGGTGAAGGCCCGCGGAACCACCTACGGCGAGGCCTCGCTGGGGGCGTCCCCGGAGACGTCCGATGCCTGAGCGGGTCCGGGTCAAGGACTGGCGGCCCAAGGGCTTCCACCTGCGCACGCCCTGGTACCTGCGCGGCAAGACCGGCGTGATCGAGCGGCGCCTGGGCGAGTTCGGCAACCCCGAGCAGCTCGCCTACGGCCTGCCCGCCGAGAAGAAGCCCCTGCTGCGGGTGCGCTTCACCATGCGCGAGCTCTGGGGCGACGCCGCCGAGCGCCCCGACGACACGCTCGACGCCGAGATCTACGCCCACTGGCTGGAGCCGGTCGCGGACGCGGAGACGACCGATGCCCCATGACCACCACGACCACGATCACCCCCACCACAGCCACGAGGGGATGAGCCCCTCCGGCCACCCCTACCGCGCCGACCAGGACGCCCCCCTCACCGAGGCGCAGGCGCTGGAGATCGCGGTGCGCGAGCTGCTGGTCGAGAAGGGGATCTTCACCGAGGCCCAGATCGCCGAGGCCATCGCCAAGATGGACGCCCGCTCCCCCGCCATGGGCGCGAAGGTGGTGGCGCGCGCCTGGGTGGACCCGGAGTACAAGGCCCGCCTGCTCGCCGACGGCTCCGCCGCCTCGCGCGAGCTCGGCGCCGACATCGACGCGCTGAAGCTGGTGGTGGTCGAGAACGACGCGGCCACCCACAACGTCATCGTCTGCACGCTGTGCTCGTGCTACCCGCGCACCCTGCTGGGCCTGCCGCCGGACTGGTACAAGCAGCGCGCCTACCGCTCCCGCGTGGTGATCGAGCCGCGCCGGGTGCTGTCGGAGTTCGGCCTCGACCTGCCCGACGAGGTGGCGGTGCGGGTCCACGACTCCACCGCCGACATGCGCTACCTGGTGCTCCCCGCCCGCCCCGCCGGGACCGAGGGCTGGTCCGAGGAGCGGCTGGCCGCGCTGGTCGATCGCGACTGCATGATCGGCGTGGCCGTGCCGCGCCTGCCGGACGGCCCCGGCGCGGGCGCCGCCGCGCGATGACCCGCCCTCGGACGCCCCTGCCCCGACGGCTCCCGATCCGGACGCCGCCCGCAAGATGACCGCTTCCGCAGGCTCGGGAGCCGATGCGCCCGGCTCCGAGCTGCGCGGCATCCTCCTCTACATCGGCGCGCTCGTCTTCTTCTCCACCATGGACGTGGTGGCCAAGTGGCTGGTCGAGCGTCACGACCCGGTGATGGTCGTCTGGGCGCGCTACGCCAGCCAGGCCTTCTGGACGGTGGTGCTGCTGGCCCCGCGCATGGGCCGGGTGATCCGCACCTCCCAGCCGGGGCTGCAGGTGATCCGCGCGGTGATGCCCTTCGGCGCCACCATGTGCTTCTTCACCGCCCTGCAGACCATGCAGATCGCCGAGGCGGTGGCGATCTTCGAGGTCGCCCCCCTGTTCATGACCATCCTCGCCTTCTTCCTGCTGAAGGAGAAGGTCGGCCCCCGCCGCTGGACCGGGGTCGCGATCGGCTTCGTGGGCGCGATGATCATCATCCGCCCCGGCACGGACGTGTTCACGCCGGCGATGATCCTGCCGCTGGCCTCGGCCTTCTGCTACGCCTCCTACGCCATCGCCACCCGCTGGATGGGCCAGTCCGAAAGCCCGTGGACCGCGTTCTTCTACACCGCCATGGGCGGCGCCCTGCTGGCGAGCCTGGTGGTCCCCTTCCACTGGTCCACGCCCTCGTGGCAGGACGGGATCGTGATGGGCCTGTTCGGCGTGATCGGAGGGTGCGGACACATGCTGATGATCCTGGCGCTGCGCCGCGCCTCGGCCTCGACCATCGCGCCGATCAGCTACCTGGGCCTGGTGTTCTCGGCGATCTGGGGCCTGGTCGTCTTCGGCCAGTTCCCCGACGGCTGGACGGTGGTGGGCGCGGTCGTGGTCGTCGGCGCCGGCCTCTACGTGTGGTGGCGCGAGCGGGTGCGCGCCGGGCAGGCGTCATGAGCCGGGCGGCGGGCCGTCCGCGCTCCTGGCCCCGCCGGATCCTCGACCGGATCGAGATGGCGGGCGCGCGGCTGCTGCAGGCGACGTCGCTCGCTCTGCCGGGCGAGGGCTGGGCGCAGGCCGCGGGCCGGGTCGTCGGGCCGCTGTGGCCGGGGCTGGTGAAGCGGGTCGCCGCGAACCTCGCGCTGGTGCGCCCCGGGGCCGACCGCGCCGAGGCCCGCCGCCTGACCGCCGAGGTCTGCGGCCACTTCGCCCGCGCGGCGGCGGAATACCTCGACCTCGAGCGCATCGCCGCCGACCCCGACCGCGTGGCGATCGAGGACGCCGCCCCCCTGCGCGCCGCCCTCGCCTCGGGCCGCGGCGTGGTGCTGGTCACCGCCCATTTCGGCAACTGGGAATCGATCCGCCTCGCGGTGCGGCGCGCCTCGGCGGAGCTGGAGGCGGGGCCGGACGGGACGCCCGGCGCCGGACGCGACTGCGCGCTGATCTACCGGGCCTTCAACAATCCGCTGTTCGACGCCTGGTCGCAGAAGATGATCGCCCATGCCGGGACGCCGGTGCTGCACAAGGGGCGGGACGGGACCCGGACGCTGCTGCGCCACGTGGCGCGCAAGGGCGTGGCGCTGATCCTGGTCGACCAGCGCCAGACCGGCTCGCCCCTGATCCCCTTCCTGGGCCATGAGGCGGAGACGGCGCTGGCCGCCGCCGAGCTCGCCCTGCGCTTCGACGCCGCCCTGATCCCCGCCCGCGGCCTGCGCCTGCCCGACGGCCGCTTCTCGGTGCTGTTCGAGCCGGAGATCCCCCGCTCCGACGCCGAGACGATGATGGCCGAGGTCAACGCGCGCCTCGGCGCCTGGGTCGAGCGCTGGCCCGAGCAGTGGTTCTGGCTGCACCGCCGCTGGAAGACCCGTCCGCGGGGCGAGCGCATCCGCGCCGCCCGCGGGGAGACCGGCTGAGGGCCTCGCGCCCTGGGCAAGGCGATCCGCCCCGTCCGCGACGCGCCCTGCCTCCGCCTTCCCCGACCTTCGCCCTCGCGGCGCACGCCGCACGTCGGCCCTCCTGTTCTGCGAAACACCTCGGCGAGGCGCCTGTCCGACCCGACGCGACGGCGGGACCCGGCCGCGAAGGCGGCGGCGCCCTGCGGGGCTCGGCGCGAAGATCGGCCCTCGCGCGCCCTGAGCGGACGGCCGCGCCCTTGAAAACAAACGGTCTACAGGCGCCCTGCGGGCGGGCTTGGCTGCGTCGCGCCCCGGTCGCGCGTCGCGCCCGGGCGCCGGCGCTCAGCGCTCCAGGCGGGCGGCGGCCAGCACTGGACCGACGTAGCCCTGCTGGAGGATCACCGCGACGCCCGCCCCCGGCGCGTCGCCCGAGGGGGCCGGGGCCGCGTAGACCGCCTCGCCCGAGCCGTCCCAGCGGCCGAGCTTCATCCAGCTGCGCGCCACGTTGCGGTAGGCGACCTCGCGGCCCGCGTTCTCGCCCTTGGGGATCATGATCGGCTCGGGGTTGTGGAAGGTCACGAACCACAGGACCCCCGCCGGCGCGTCGGCGACCAGCGGCCGGACGCGGACCTCCAGCCCCTCGCCCAGCTCGCGGATGCGGATCTCGGCCGGGCGCGGGCGGCCGGCGGCCGCGGCCACCGCCGCCAGCACCTTGTCGCGATGAGAGCCGACCATGCGCGCGTCGCCCTGCACGATCATCTGCGGCGTGTAGACCGAGCGCGCGCCCGCCGCCTCGCCATAGGCCACCTGGCGCTTGGTGAAGGCGGGCATCGCGAAGGCGTCCTTCCAGCCCAGGTAGTCCCAGTAGTCGACATGCAGCGACAGGGCGAGCACGTCAGGCCGGGCGGCGAGCTCGGCCAGCAGCTCGTCCGCCGGCGGGCAGGAGGAGCAGCCCTGCGAGGTGAACAGCTCCACCACCGTCAGCGGCGCGGCGGCGTCCGCGTCCTGCGCCGGCGCCATGCCCGGCGCCGCGATCAGCCCGGCCAGCGCCAGCCCGCCGAAGGCCGCCGCGAGCGCGCGCGGCGCCCGCAGGACCCGGCCCACGCCTCCGCGGAGGGCGGCGACGAGGCGGACGGGACGGGGGGGACGGGCGCGCATGCGGAACCTCCGGTGGGACACGGACGTGACCGTAGCCCTGCCGGTGGAGAGCGGCGAGTCAAGCCTGCGAGAGGGCCCGCGACCGCCGCGGGGCGGTTCGGCAGGAGGAGCGGGCGCCGCCCCGGTCCCGCCGCTCGGCCGGAGGCCCGCATGCCCGCGCGGCCCGAACGACGCGCCGCCCCGCCTTCAGTCGCCGCGCAGCCCGCCCGCGGTCGCCCGCCCCGAAGCGGCGGGCGCGCCTGGAACAACGGCCAGCTTCATCGCCGCAGGACGGGGTCGAGGGCGTCGGAGCGTCGCCGACATGCGCTTCGCCGCACCCTCACGCGTCGCGGATCCGACGCGCGCGCCCTGCCCTGATCTGGCGCTCGATATGAAGAACACGCGCTCCGAACAGCGGCCGGCTTCGTCGCCACAAGGCGAAAACGAGGACGTCGGGACGATGGCCCGCGGTCGACGAATTGCGCCACCTCGCAGAGCGGCCCCGTCGCGCGCGTCTCGCCGGATCGTCGCGCTGGCGCTGCCCGGTCCTCAAGCTCGAGACGGAGACGGAATTGGCTCCGCGCCGTTCGTCACGTCGACGTTCGAGGGGGACGTGCCGCCCGCCCGGTGCAGGCGCATCCAAGCCGGTCGAGCCTCCCGCCTTCACCGGGCATCGCCGTCGCGAGGCTGATGGAAGCGCCCGAAGCCCGGACGCTCCCTCGACGATGCCTCCGCGACGATGCCGTGGCCGACGCGCGGTCGATGCGCCGCCGCGCTTGTCTTCGGCCTCGGTCGCCGGCCGGATTCTCTGCGCGGACCTCGGGACCGAAGGCGCCGCCGCGACGTCTCCGGCCGCGGCGCGGGTGCGCCGGGCGGGCGCGAAGGATCCCGCCGGGCGCCTTGGGGAGCCGCCGGCGCGGCGTCAGTGCAGCACGATTTCGTGGTTTCGGTATCGCACCTCGCGCGCGCCCAGCAGGCGGGCGTGTGACAGGCGGACGGAGTGGAGGGGGCCGTCCAGTTCTCGCGTCCAGAACTCGAGGAAATTCCTCAGGCGCGGGAAGTCCGGGGCGAGGTCGTAGTCCTGCCAGAGGTAGCTCTGCAGCACGGACCGCGCGTCGGGCATGCGGTAGTAGATCTCGGCGGTGGCGAGCGACCAGCCCTCGAGCTGGCGGCGGAAGTCGGGATCGACCTGTGGGGTCATGGCGTCTCCTGCGTCGGCGTCTCCTTCAATGACTTGCGCCGGGGCTCCGGCGTGCGTCGCGGCACGGGCCCGGAGGGGGCGGTGTCGTCATCCTGTCATCGACCGCGGCGCGCGATCCAGAAAATTATGTTCCGCAACGAACCTGTTCGCGTCCTCGACGCACCTGCCGGCCCGCGCCGGGACCGCCGCCGCCCCTACGGTCGGCGAGCGGCGCGAGCCAGCGCCTGCTCCCGATCTCGCCGCCGCGCTTCGAGGGCGTCAGGACGATGCGCCCGGAGGCACGCGTCGGGTCGGCCTGTCGCCAACAGGCCGCGCGCCTCGCCAGGTCTTCCGCCGCGCGATCCCGCCTAGGACGCTCGAGCACGGTCGCACCTCGCCGGAACGACCGACCCAGGCTAGCGCCGGCGCCGGTCAGGCGGCGCGGCGATCGGCGCGGGTCTCGAACACGAAGCGGCCGACCAGGTCGGAAAGCTCGGCGATCTCGCCGCGCAGCTGGCGCACGGCGGAGGCGGCGCGCTCGGCGGCGGCGGCGTTCTCCTGCGTGGCGCCGTCGAGCTGGCTGACCGCGGCGTTGACCTCCGAGACGCCCTGCGACTGCTCCCGCCCCGCGGTGGCGATGGCGCCGATCACCCGGGCGAGGTCGTCGATCCCGCCGGTGATCTGGCCCAGCGATTCGCCCGTCCGCTGCACCAGGCGCACGCCCTCGCCGACGTGCTCGGCGCTTTCCTGGATCAGGCCGGCGATGTCCTTGGCGGCGTCGGAGCTGCGCTGGGCGAGGGTGCGCACCTCGGCCGCGACGACGGCGAAGCCCTTGCCGGCCTCCCCCGCCCGCGCGGCCTCGACCGCGGCGTTCAGGGCCAGCAGGTTGGTCTGGAAGGCGATCGCGTCGATCACCGAGATGATGTCCGAGATCCGCGAGGAGCTCTCCTCGATCCGGCCCACGGCGGCGACGGCTTCGCGGGCCGCGCCCTCGCCCGTGGCGGTGCGGCGGGTGATCTCGGAGGCGAGCTGCTCCGCCTCCCCCAGCCGCTCGGCGGAGCTGGCGACGGTCGAGGAGATCTCCTCCATCGTGGCGGCGGTCTCCTCCAGCGAGGCGGCCTGGCTCTCGGCCCGGCCGGCCACCGCGTCGGCGCTGCGCTCGATGTCGTCGGAGGCGTCGCGCGCCCGGCCGACCGCCGAGGTGATGCCCGAGGCGAGCTCCGCCAGCTGCGCCGAGGTCTGGCGCAGGCCCGTCTGCAGGCGGCCGAAGCGGCCCACGCGCGCCGTCTCCCGCGCGGCGGTCAGGTCGCCGCGGGCCAGCGCGTCGAGCCGGGTCTCGAGCTCGTCGAAGACCTGGCCGAGCTCTTCGTAGAGGCGGTTCAGCCCGTCGGCGAGGCGGCTCAGCACCGGCTCCTCGATCCGTTCGGAGATGCGGCCGGAGAAGTCGCCCTTCACGCCCTGGCCGACCATTTCGCCGAACAGGCGGTCCATCATCGCGGCGGTGCGCTCGCGCCGCGCGGCGGCGTCGGCCTCGACCCGCTGACGCTCCTCCTGCGCGGCGCGGGCGGCGTCGGCCTCCTGCCGGGCGAGGGCCTGGTCGCGCCGGGCCGCGGCGTCGAGGCGGATCTGCTCCTGCCCGATCACCGCCAGCAGCGCGGCTTCCAGCACCACGATCCAGGCGTGCAGCAGGGTGCGGCCCAGGTCGGCGCCGCCGGGATAGAGCAGCGCGGGCATGGCGAAGGTCAGCGTCAGGTGATGGACCGCGATGGCGGCGACGGCGACCAGCAGCGCGGTCAGGTCGGTCAACGCGCCCACGAAGGCGAGGACCGCGAAGAAGTACATGTGGGTGTCGACCTGCCAGGGGTGACCGGCGAAGCCGCCCGAGAACAGCGCGCACTGGCCGATCAGCGCCACGGCGACCGCCACGCGGCCGGCGCGCGGATCGGCGCGCATGACGCCCTCCGTCAGCAGGCAGAGCAGGACCGACAGGCCCGCGACCCACAGGACCGGGCCGCCGATCGTGAGCATGATCGCCGCCATCACCGGCGGGTGCATCCAGTTGAACCAGCCCAGCGCCCGCGCGGTGCGGCGACGGCTTTCGGCGAGCCCCCCCTCGGCGCCGAGGAAGGGCATCGGGAACGGGGCGCCGCCGGAGGCGGCCGCGGCTGTGGATCGGGTCATCCGGCGGCTCCGCAGAACTGGGCGAGGCGGCGGCCGTCGAGGACGAACCACGCCCCCGCGGCCAGCAGCCTCTGAGGAAAGTCGGGGCCGGCGCCCGTCGCGAGCGCGGCCATCGGCGCGCGGATCGGGGAGACCTCCCGCCCCTGCGCGCGCAGGACGAGCGCGTCGACGTCGACCCAGGGCGGCGCGACGGCGAGCACCGGCGCGCCGGGCGTCCGCGGATCGGCCGCGCCCACAAGGGCGGCGGTCGGCCCGCCCAGCCCCGCGATCAGCCCCAGCGCCAGCAGCCCCGCCCGGGCGGCGGCGCGGGCGCGCGGCGAGACGGGCGGCTCGCCCCCGGGATCGAGGGGCGCGACGGCGGCGGGCCGTCCGCGAAGCGGATCGGAAGAGGGGGCGACTCGGGGCATCGTCACGTCCGGTTCGGTTTCGCCCCGTCTTCGCCGCGGCAGGTGAAGAAGGCCCTAACGCGGCGGCGAAACCGACCCTCCCGCGTCCGCCCCCAAGCCGGAGGCGGCCCCGCCCGAACCCGCGACGGCGACGGGGACGCAGGGCGGGGCGGCCGGCGCCGCGCAGCGGCGGCGCCGGGGCGCCCACGTCCCCCCCCCGGAACGCGAGAAGGGCCGCCCCCTTGCGGAGGCGGCCCCTCTCAGGCCGTCAGGCGGATCGGATCAGGCCGCGCGGGCCAGGTTGCGCAGCACGTAGTGCAGCACGCCGCCGTTCTCGACGTATTCGATCTCGACCTCGGTATCGATCCGGCACAGCAGATCGACGTCCACGGTCGTGCCGTCCGCCTTGGTGATCTTCGCCGTCACCGTCTGGCGCGGCTTCACCGAGGTCAGGCCGGGGATCGACACCGTCTCCTCGCCGGTCAGGCCCAGGCTCTCGCGGGTCTGGCCGCCGGTGAACTCGAACGGGATCACGCCCATGCCGACCAGGTTCGAGCGGTGGATGCGCTCGAAGCTCTCGGCGATGACCGCCTTCACGCCCAGCAGGGCCGTGCCCTTCGCCGCCCAGTCGCGCGACGAGCCGGTGCCGTACTCCTTGCCCGCGATGACCACGAGCGGCACGCCCTTCTCCTCCCACGCCATCGCGGCGTCGTAGATCGAGGTCGTCTCGCCGTCGGGGCCCTTGGTGTAGCCGCCCTCGACGCCCGGAACCATCTCGTTGCGGATGCGGATGTTGGCGAAGGTGCCGCGCATCATGACCTCATGGTTCCCGCGGCGCGAGCCGTAGGAGTTGAAGTCGCGCACCGGAACCTGGTGGTCGAGCAGGTACTTGCCCGCCGGGTGGTCCGACTTGAACGAGCCCGCGGGCGAGATGTGGTCGGTGGTCACCGAGTCGCCGAGCACCGCGAGGATCTTGGCCCCCTCGATGTCCTCGATCTTGCCGGGCTCCATCCCCATGCCCTTGAAGTAGGGCGGGTTCTGCACGTAGGTCGAGGCGGCCGGCCAGGTGTAGGTCTCGCCCTCCGCGGTCTCGATCTCCTGCCACTTCTCGTCGCCCTTGAAGACGTCGGCATACTTGGACTGGAAGGCCGAGCGGGTGACGGTCTTCTCCACCAAGTCGGCGATCTCCTTGGCGGTCGGCCAGATGTCCTTGAGGAACACCTCCTTGCCGTCCTTGGAGACCCCGATCGGGTCCTTGGTGATGTCGATGTTCATGTCGCCGGCGATGGCGTAGGCCACGACCAGCGGCGGCGAGGCCAGGTAGTTCGCCCGCACGTCGGGGTTCACGCGGCCCTCGAAGTTGCGGTTGCCCGACAGCACCGAGGCGACCACCAGGTCGGCGTCGTTCACCGCCTTGGAGATCTTCTCCGGCAGCGGGCCCGAGTTGCCGATGCAGGTGGTGCAGCCGTAGCCGACCAGGTTGAAGCCCAGCGCGTCCAGGTCGTCCTGCACGCCCGCGGCCTCGAGATACTCGGTCACCACCTGGGAGCCCGGCGCCAGCGAGGTCTTCACCCACGGCTTGCGGGTCAGGCCCAGGGCGTTGGCCTTCTGCGCCACCAGCCCGGCCCCGATCATCACGTAGGGGTTCGAGGTGTTGGTGCACGACGTGATCGCGGCGATCACGACGGAGCCGTCGTGGATCTCGAAGTCCTCGCCCTCGACCTTGGCCCAGTTGTCGGCGCCGCCGGGACGGCCGGGCACGTGGTCGGGCTTGGGCTGGCCGCCCTCGGCCGCCCAGCGCTCCTTCTCCTCGTCGGAGGCCTTGGAGGCGCGGTACTCCTTGGAGACCTTGTCGAACTCCGGCGCGGCCTGGCTCAGCGGCACCCGGTCCTGGGGACGCTTCGGACCGGCGAGCGAGGGCTCGACCGTCGACAGGTCCAGCTCGAGGGTCGAGGTGTAGACCGGGTCGTAGTTCTCGTCGCGCCAGAAGCCGTTGGCCTTGGCGTACTGCTCGACCAGCTTGATGCGGCTCTCGTCGCGGCCGGAGACCTGCAGGTAGCGCAGGGTCTCGTCGTCGATCGGGAAGAAGCCGCAGGTCGCGCCGTACTCGGGCGCCATGTTGGCGATGGTGGCGCGGTCGGCGAGCGGCAGGTGCTCGAGGCCCGAGCCGTAGAACTCGACGAACTTGTTCACCACGCCGTGCTTGCGCAGCATCTGGGTGACGGTCAGCACCAGGTCGGTGGCGGTGACGCCTTCCTTGATCGCGCCGGTCAGCTTGAAGCCCACGACCTCGGGGATCAGCATCGACACGGGCTGGCCCAGCATCGCGGCCTCGGCCTCGATGCCGCCCACGCCCCAGCCGAGCACGGCGAGGCCGTTGACCATGGTGGTGTGGCTGTCGGTGCCGACCAGCGTGTCCGGGTAGGCCACTTCCTTGCCGGCCTGGTCCTTGTCGGTCCAGACGGTCTGGGCGAGGTACTCGAGGTTCACCTGGTGGCAGATGCCGGTCCCCGGCGGCACGACGCGGAAGTTGTCGAACGCGCCCTGGCCCCACTTGAGGAACTCGTAGCGCTCGCCGTTGCGCTCGTACTCGCGGTCAACGTTCATCTGGAAGGCGCGGGCGTTGCCGAACTCGTCGACCATCACCGAGTGGTCGATGACCAGGTCGACCGGGTTCAGCGGGTTGATCGCGTCGGCCTTGCCGCCCAGCGCGACCACGGCGTCGCGCATCGCGGCGAGGTCCACGACCGCGGGCACGCCGGTGAAGTCCTGCATCAGCACGCGGGCGGGACGGTAGGCGATCTCGCGCGGGTTCTTGCCGCCCTTCTCCGCCCACTCGGCGAAGGCCTTGATGTCGTCGACCGAGACGGTCTTGCCGTCCTCGAACCGCAGCATGTTCTCGAGCACCACCTTCAGCGCGGCGGGCAGCTTCGAGAAGTCGCCGAGGCCCGCCTCGGTGGCGGCGGGGATCGAGTAGTAGGCGATGGTCTGGCCGTCGACCTCGAGTTCGCGGCGGGCGCCCGCGGTGTCCTGTCCGACGATGATCGGCACGTTCGTCTCCTTTGACGCGGGCTGCGCGCGAAGACGTGTCCCTCGGCGGGCGGCATGGGGCCCGCAGGGCGCACGGTCGCTCGCAGCCGGGGCCTGGCAATCCGGCTTGGTGGAGACTCCTTACGCGCTTTCCCGCTGCATTGCAACGTCTGTATGCAATTGTATGCGAATGGCGGCGACGGCGCCCGCGCCCCGCCGCCGGGCGCCCCCCGCAGGGGCCGGAGCGGCCCGTCGCGCCCGCTGCGCGGACGCATCCGCCCCGCCCGGCCGTCCCCGTCGGGGCGGCGCCGCGCGCCTGGCCGAAGGCCCTGAAGGAAACATCCGCCGCTCCGCGAGACCCCGTCCGCCGGGCGGCCGGCGACTCGCCCCGGGCGCGGGGCGAAAGGCCCGTCGGAGGCGCCGCGACGGGGGCGCAGGGCGGGCCTGTCGCGACCGCGCAGCGGGCGCGCTGGGCCGCCCGCGCGCCGCCTCAGGCGGTCCGCCTCAGCATATCCGGGCTCAGCACATCCGGGCGCCGAGCGGCACCTCCTTGTCGGGGGCGATCAGCACCACGCCGGTCTCGTCGTAGGCGCCCAGCACCAGAACTTCGGAGCGCATCGGCCCGATCTGGCGCGCGGGGAAGTTCACCACGCCCATCACCATCCGCCCGACCAGGCTCTCGGGCGTGTAGTGCACGGTGAGCTGGGCCGAGCTCTTGCGCTCCCCGATCTCGGGGCCGAAGTCGACCCACAGCTTGATCGCGGGCTTGAGCGCCTCGGGGAAGGGCTCGGCGCGCACCACGCGGCCGGCGCGGATGTCGACCTTTAGGAAGTCGTCGAATCCGATCTCGGGGGCGAGGGGGTCTGGCTGGCTCGACATGGGCTCCTCCGGCGGCGGCTCCGCTCTGCGCCCGTCGTTGTGGCAGGCGGGGCCGTGGGGCTCAAGCCTCCGGCCCGCCGCGAGCGGGCGCCCCCCGGACGCAAAAAGGCCGCCCGCAGGGAGGTGCGGGCGGCCAGGATGCGGAGGGCGTCTCAGGGAGGGACGGACGCCGTCCGGCGAATGGTCTCGCGGGCGCGGGGCCCGCGGGCGATCAGGCCTTGGTGGCCGACATCGCCTTCAGCTCCTCGATCGACGCCTCGATGCGGGCGCGGAGGATCTCGAAAGCGTCGGTGTTGGCCTTCTGGGCGGTCTCGGCCAGCTCGTTGAGCGAGGCGAGGGCCTTCTCGTAGCCGGCCTTCATCAGCTCGACCTGGCGCTGGGCGCCCTCGGCCGACAGCTGGTCCATCTTCATCTCGGAGGCCTGGAGCTGCAGCGAGCCCATGGTCTCCTCGAACAGCGCGACCTGGCGCTTGAAGATCTCCTGGTAGCCGGCGGCGGCGGCCTTGTTGGCCTCGACCAGGGCTTCCATGTTCTTCTGCTGAACGGCCGACAGGGCCTGCAGGTCGATCATCGGCATGCGCGCCGTCTCGAAGAACTTGGTGAAGTCCGGGGTCTTGAACATCTCGGACATCTTCTCGGCATCGAAGCCATAGAACTTGTCGAACATCGGGGTCGCTCCTTCGCGGTTTCCTGCGCGTCTGGGCGCTGTCATCGCGCCCCTTGCATGACCCCCATATGGTGCAGCGCACAAAACAAGTCAAGGTTGTTGTGCACTGCACAAAGGGACCCGCGCAGGGCGTTCTCCGGCCCGGCGACGCGATTTTCCCGCCCCGCAGGCCCCCCGCGACGCCGCCTGACGCGCCCCTCGCGCTCTGGTTAATCAATAACTTCCCCAAGGTCACGCCGACCCGACGTCGCGCCCGCCCCGCCCCCGCGGGCCGGCGGGCGAGGCCGTCTCGCCCACGGATGCGCCCAGGCGCCGCAGGGGAAACGATGCGGCGCGTGGACGGCGGTGCGGAATCGGTGAGCCGGCCGCGACTCGCCCGAACGAGTCGCCCAGCCGACTCGCCCCGTCCCCTCAGCCCGCCAGTTCGCGCGAGCGGGCGGCGGCGGCGGCGACGGCGCGGGTGGCGAGCTCGGTCAGCCCCTCGCCCTCGGCCATCAGCACCGAGAGCGCCGCGGCGGTGGTGCCCCCCGGCGAGGTGACGTTGACGCGAAGCTGCGCCGGGCTCTCGGGCGAGAGGCGCGCCAGCTCCCCCGCGCCCTGCACGGTCACCCGCGCGAGGCGCGCCGCCAGCTCCTGCGGCAGGCCCGCGGCGACGCCCGCGGCCTCCATCGCCTCGATCAGGTGAAAGACGTAGGCGGGGCCCGAGCCCGACAGGGCCGTCACCGCATCCATCTGCGATTCGTCCTCCAGCCGCACCGTCTCGCCCACCGCGGCCAGCAGCGTCTCGGCCGCCGCCATCTGCGCCTCCGAGACCTTGGCGTTGCCGATCAGCGCGGTGATCCCGCGCCCCACGGCGGCCGGCGTGTTGGGCATGGCGCGCACGATCGCCGCGTCCTCGCCGAACAGTTTCTCGAAGGCGGAAATGGGCGTGCCGGCGGCGATGGAGACGTAGAGCGCGCCCCCCGCGGCCAGGCCCGCCACCTTCGGCGCGGCCTCGCCCATCATCTGCGGCTTCACCGCCAGGATGCAGACGTCGGCCTCTCCCAGGCTTTCGGGGTTCAGCTTCAGCCCCTCGCCCGCCAGCGCCTTCAGCCGGTCCGAGGGGTTGGGGTCGATCACCGTGACCGAGGCCGGCGGCAGGCCCGAGGCCAGCCACCCCTCCAGCATCGCGCCCCCCATCTTGCCGCAGCCCAGCAGGGTGACCCCGCGGGGCGCGAGGGCGGTCAGGTCGGCGGTCGGCTTGGTCATGTCGGTCTCCCTCTCCGGCCGGGGCGCCCGGCCGGAAAGGTCGGTCGGCGGGGTCCGGTCAGGCGCGACCGTAGTTTCCGCTGATCGCGATTTCCAGTGCGTCCCCGGCCTCGGCCCCGCCCCAGCACACCAGCTGGAAGGCGGGATAGAACCGCTCCGAGTTCTCGATGGCCGCGCGCATCATCGCGTCGACCTGCCCGCCGGTGGCGCAGCCGCCGCCGGCCATCACCAGGCCGTAGCGGTAGACCATCAGCTTGTGCTCCGGCCACAGGCTGAAGGCGCCGCCCCACAGCTGGTCGTTCGCCTTGTCGAGCAGCTTGTAGAGCTCGGGCAGGCGGTCCGCCGGCGGGTCCATGTCGAAGGTCGACACCAGCCGCAGCATGTCGTCGTAGCCCGACCAGGCGAGGCTGACCGAATAGGTCCGCCAGGCGCCCTCGACGGCCATGGCGATCTGGTCATGCCCGACGCGGTCGAATTCCCAGTCGCGACGCTCGGCAAGCGTCTCGACCAGGTCGATCGGGTGCAGGTCTTCGGTGGAAAGATCGTGCTCGAGCGCGTCCATGCCTCCGGCCCCTCCGTTGTTAGAGCCCCTGCGAGGTGGCCCCCGCTAGGGGCTGAGAGGATGCGTCGTTATTGGGAGCCTGAGCGGCGTCCCTACGAAATATGGTGGAGCAATCGATTCCGCGGCGCCACACATTTTTTAGGAAATGGCGGTCAATTTCGCCGCGGCAAGTCGGAGCCGGCGGCGGGCGTCGCGCGGCGGCTGAACCGCGCCCGCCAGCTCGCCGGCGGGGCGCCGACGGCGCGGCGGAAGGCGGCGCGGAACGTCTCGGGCGAGGCGTAGCCGCAGCGCGCGGCGATCTCCTCCAGGCTCAGGTCCGTCGCCTCCAGCAGGTCGCGGGCGCGGGCCGCGCGCTCGCCCGCCAGCCAGTCGCGCGGGCTCAGCCCCGCGCCGTCGCGGAAGCGGCGCAGGAAGGTGCGTTCGGACATCGCCGCCTCCCGCGCCAGGTCGCCGACCGAGATCGGGCGGCCCAGGTTCTCCCGCGCCCAGTCCATCGCGCGGGCCACGCCGCGGCCGGG
Source organism: Albimonas marina (assembly GCF_029223255.1). Classification (GTDB taxonomy): domain Bacteria; phylum Pseudomonadota; class Alphaproteobacteria; order Rhodobacterales; family Rhodobacteraceae; genus Albimonas. The sequence goes on along the minus strand of NZ_JARHUC010000001.1, from coordinate 469,651 downwards.
GCGCACGGGCACCGGGGCCGGCACGTACTGCGCCTGCCCGCCCTGCCGGTGCGGCGGCGCCACCAGCCGCCGGGCGACGGCGTTGGCGACCTCGCCCCCGTGGTCGCGCCGCACCAGGTGCAGGCAGGCGTCGATCCCGGCCGAGGAGCCGGCGGACGAGATGATCTCCCCCTCGTCGACGTAGAGCACGTCCTCCTGCGCGATCACCTGCGGATGCAGGCGGCGCAGCACCGGCAGGTGGCGCCAGTGGGTGGTGGCGCGCCGCCCGTCCAGCAGCCCCGCCGCCGCCAGGATGAAGACGCCGGAGCAGATCGAGACCAGCCGCGCCCCCCGGGCATGGGCGGCGCGGATCGCGTCGAGCAGCGCCTCGGGCGGCCGCTCCTCCCGGTCCCGCCAGCCGGGCAGGACGATGGTCCGCGCGCGGGCGAGGACCGAGAGGTCGCCGTCCGCCTCCACCGTGATTCCGCCCGTGGCGCGCACCCGAGGCCCGTCGGCCGAGGCGACGGCGAAGGAGTACCAGGGGAAGTCGAACTCCGGCCGGTCGAGCGCGAAGACCTCGACCGCAACGCCGAACTCGAAGGTGCACAGGCCGTCGTAGACGAGGACGGCGACGAGGTCGTCGGGATCCAGGGGCATTGGCGGATTCTGCCCGAACCCTGGCGGTTCCGCCAGTTCCCTCTGCGCCCCGCGCAGGGCATATCCCCTCGAGACCCGCCGCGATCCGCGGCCCGGACAGCCGCAAGGAGCCCGCCATGAGCCACCCCGCCGCCCCCGCTCCCTCGGCGGTCGCCGCCGTTCCCGCCGCCCCCTCCGACCGGGCGCTGGCGCATTTCGAGGCGATGCTGGCCTTCGAGACCGACTGCTGGGACGTCCACGCCTCCCATGCCGCGGGCGCGCGGGACTTCGTGCTGCTCGACGTGCGCGGCCCCGAGCTCTTCGCCCGCGGCCACGTGCCCGGCGCGCTGAACCTGCCCCACGGCAAGATCACCGAGCGGCGCATGGCCGAGTGGCCGGACGGCACGCTGTTCGTCGTCTATTGCGCGGGCCCCCACTGCAACGGCGCGGACAAGGCGGCGGTGCGCCTGGCGCGGCTGGGGCGGCCGGTGAAGCGGATGATCGGCGGGGTCGCGGGCTGGCTGGACGAGGGCTTCGCGCTCGTCAACTGATGCGCGGTTGGGCTGCGACGTGGAACTGAAACCCGCACGCGCAGCATGAAAACCGGTCTGCTTCATTCGCGCGCAAACGTGAATCGCGAATCCGTGCCCCATTTCCGCCTCAGTTTGACCCGAAGGGAAACTTGCGTCGACGGGCGCCTAGGGGGGCTCTCGTCACGCGGCGCACCGGCCGGCAGCGGAAACCGCGCCGCCGGGCGTCGGGCGATCGCCGGCGCGGCCTCTTTTGGGGTGGGCGCCCCGGATCTGATCGCAGGTCCGCCTCTCTTCGACGGCTGGGGAGTCTGGAAGAGAGGCGGACCACCCATCTTCCTCGCACGAGGCGAAACGCAAGCGGGCGGCCTGGTCTCCAGGCCGCCCGTCGCGTTTTTCCGGTCGAAACCCGGCCTCAGGCGGCCTGCGGCGCGCCCCGCACGATGCGGCCGTCCACGATGTGGATCCCGCACTCGGTCTTGTCCGACCCGCGCCAGCGCCCGGCCCGCGGATCCTCGCCCGGGCGCACCTTGGTGGTGCAGGGGGCGCAGCCCAGCGAGGGGAAGCCCTCGGCCACCATCGGGTGACGCGGCAGCTCGTGGGCGTCCATGTACTCGCCGATGCGCTTGGCGTCCCAGTCGGCCAGCGGGTTCAGCTTGATGCGGCCCGCGGCGTCCACCTCGAACAGCTCCAGGTTGGCGCGGTCGGCGGTCTGGAACCGCTTGCGGCCGGTCACCCAGGCCTGGAACGGGGCCAGCGCCCGCTCCAGCGGCCGGGTCTTGCGCAGGTCGCAGCAGGCGTCGGCGTCCGGGCCGTGCAGCGTGCCCTCGGGGTCCTCGGCCTTCACCTCGGCCACCTCGGGACGCACCAGGCGCACGCCGGTCAGGCCCAGGTGCTCGGCCAGGTTCTGCTGGTAGGCGAGCGTCGCCGGAAACAGCATGCCGGTCTCGAGGAACAGCACCGGCAGGGACTTGTCGACCTGGCTGACCATGTGCAGCAGCGCCGCCGACTCCGCCCCGAAGGAGCTGACCAGGGCGAGCCCGCCCGGGAACTCCTTGTGGGCGGCCGCCCACAGCACGTCCTGCGCCTCGGCCCCGCGGTACTTGGCGTTCAGCCGCGCGGCCATCTGCTCGGGCGTCTCCGCCGCGCCGCCTTCGCGCTTGCGCGCCTCGCCCCGCGCCGCCCGGCGCGCCTCGAAGATCGAGACGGCGCCGCGGCGCAGGCCCGACTGGTAGGTCAGCGAGACGGAATCCCGCGCCTCCGCCCAGTCTTCCTCGGGCTGGCGGGCGGCCATCGCCTCGGGGATCTCGATCGTGTCGAAGCCCACCGCCAGCAGCATCGGGTACTGGTCGGCGATCACCGGGCCCGAGGCGCGCAGCTCGCCCCGGAAGCCGAAGCCCCTGAGCCGCCGCGCGATCGAGAAGCCCCGGCCGTCCGCGAACGAGGGGAAGGCGACCGAGACCAGGCTCAGCCGCGGCAGGAAATTGCCCAGCGTCCGGGCGTCGGTGTCGTTGGACACGTGCACGCCCACCGCGCCGGCGGCCTCGGGGAAGCCCTCCTCGCGCAGACGCTCGAGCGGGACGATGACTTTCGCGCCCCGGGGCGCCACCTGGCCGTCGGAAAGGCGGACCCACAGGTCCGGCGTCAGGCCGTTCGCATCACGCAGCGGCATAGATCGCCTCCTTGAAAGCCGGCATTCCGGCGCGGCGGTAGGTCTGGAGGAACGTCTCCCCCGGCTCGCGGATCTCGAGATACCGATCCACCAGCTTCTCGATCACGTCCGGCACCTCCTCGAAGGCGAAGCCCGGACCCGTGCGCGTCCCGATGGCCGCGTCCTCGCCGGGCGCGCCGCCCAGCGTGATCTGGTAGGATTCCACCCCCGCCTTATCGAGACCCAGGATCCCGATATGGCCCACGTGGTGGTGGCCGCAGGCGTTGATGCAGCCCGAGATCTTGATGGCCAGCGGCCCGATCTCGCGCTGGCGGTCCTCGTCGGCGAAGCGCTCCGAGATCGCCTGCGCCACGGGGATCGACCGCGCCGTCGCCAGCGCGCAGTAGTCGAGGCCCGGGCAAGCGATGATGTCGGTCACCAGCCCGAGGTTCGCCGCGTGCAGCCCCTGCGTCTTCAGCAGGTTGTAGAGGGACGGCAGCTCGTCCTTCTTCACATGCGCCAGCACCACGTTCTGTTCGTGGGTGATGCGCAGCTCGCCGAGCGAGAAGCGGTCGGCGGCGTCGGCCATCACCCGCATCTGCTCGGCCGTCGCGTCGCCCGGGGCGCCGCCGATCGGCTTGAGCGAGATCACGACCGAGGCGTAGCCCGCCGCCTTGTGCGGGTGGGTGTTGGTCTCGGCCCAGCGCGCGAAGGCGGGGTCGAGCTTCTTGGCGGCCTCGAGGCGCTTGGACTCCTCGGGCAGCGTCTCCCAAGCCGGCGCCGCGAAATAGGCGGCGATGCGGTCGATCTCCTCCTGGTCGGGGGCGATCACCTCGCGGTCCATGCGGGCGAACTCTTCCTCGACCTCTTTCGCATAGGCCTCGGCGCCCATCTCGTGGACCAGGATCTTGATGCGGGCCTTGTACTTGTTGTCCCGGCGGCCGTGCAGGTTGTAGACGCGCAGCGCCGCCTCCAGCCAGGGCAGGAGGTCCCGGCGGGGGAGGAAGTCGCGGATCACCGGCGCGATCATGGGCGTGCGGCCCTGGCCGCCGCCGACGAACATGCGGTAGCCGACCTCGCCCGCCGCGTTCTTCACGATCTGGATGCCGATGTCGTGCACGCGGATGGCCGCGCGGTCGGTCTCGGCGCCCGTGACGGCGATCTTGAACTTGCGGCCCAGGAAGGTGAATTCCGGGTGCAGGGTCGACCACTGGCGAATGAGCTCGCAGGTCGGGCGCGGATCCTCGATCTCGTCCGCGGCGGCGCCGGCGAACGGGTCCGAGGTGGTGTTGCGGATGCAGTTGCCCGAGGTCTGGATGGCGTGCATCTCGACGTCCGCCAGGTGCTGGAGGATGTCGGGCACGTCGGCCAGCTTCGGCCAGTTGTACTGGATGTTCTGCCGGGTGGTGAAATGCCCGTAGCCGCGGTCATAGCGCTCGGCGATCATCGCCAGCGCGCGCATCTGGTCGGCCGACAGCGTGCCGTAGGGGATCGCGACCCGCAGCATGTAGGCGTGAAGCTGCAGGTAAAGGCCGTTCATCAGGCGCAGGGGACGGAACTCGTCCTCCTTCAGCGCGCCGGACAGGCGGCGCGCCACCTGGCCCCGGAACTGGGCCACGCGCTCGTTCACGATCTGCGCGTCGAATTCGTCGTAACGGTACATTCCGCGTCTCCGCTGGACGTCGCGGGCCGCGCGCACGCCCTCGGGGGCGCCGCGGCCGGCTCGTCATGTCGGACGTCAGGGGGGCGTCGGGCCTCAGGCGGCCCGCTCGCGCGCCCCCGCGCCCACGAGATAGTCGAAGGTCGGTTCGGCGTCCGCGCGGATCGCCTCGCGCCGGGAGCCGGGGCGGATCCCCTCGCCGGTCAGCTCCACCTCGCTCAGGTAGGGCCCAACCACCTGGCTCTCGAAGAACGGAGCCGCGGCGAGGGTCTCGAACATTCGCGCCTCCGCGTCGGAACGGGCCGGACAGGCCTCTGCGAAGCGCGGGGACCAGCCGGCGCCGGTCCACCACACGGCCTCGCCGCCTTCGAGCGCGTTCGCGGTCAGAACCACGGGCTTGAATGTCTTGGCCATGAGGGAATCCCCGTGACGGAGGTTTCGTTGATCAGGAAGGTAAGGGGGCCTGCTGTGTAATGCAATAATTCACACGGTAGTCCGCTTACACGCTTTATTTCACACCACAGAAAAGTTTTATTGCGCTGCATCACGCCCGGAGATGGACGTCGCGCCCCGCACGGGTATATCGCCGGGGAGGGCAGAGACAGGTGGGAGCGGGGCATGACGCGCAAGCTTTTCGGAACCGACGGCGTGCGCGGGCGCGCCAACGTCTACCCGATGACCGCCGAGGTGGCGCTGAAGCTGGGCCAGGCCGCCGGCCGCCGCTTTCGCCGCGGCCCCCACCGCCACCGCGTCGTCATCGGCAAGGACACGCGCCTGTCGGGCTACATGCTCGAACAGGCGATGACCGCGGGGTTCCTCTCGGTCGGCGTCGACGTGTTCCTGCTGGGGCCGATCCCCACGCCGGGCGTCGGGATGCTGACCAAGAGCCTGCGCGCGGATGCGGGCGTGATGATCTCCGCCTCCCACAACCCGTTCGAGGACAACGGCATCAAGCTGTTCGGTCCCGACGGCTTCAAGCTGTCGGACGAGCAGGAGGCCGAGATCGAGGCGATGGTCGAGGCCGAGCCGATGCTCGAGGACGCCGAGAGCCTGGGCCGCGCCAAGCGCATCGACGACGGCCTGGGCCGCTACATCGAGGCCGCCAAGGCGACCTTCCCCCGCGACCTGCGCCTCGACGGGCTCAAGGTGGTGGTGGACTGCGCCAACGGCGCCGCCTACCGCACCGCGCCCACGGTGCTGTGGGAGCTGGGGGCCGAGGTGATCTCGGTCGGCGTCAGCCCCAACGGCAAGAACATCAACGACCGCGTCGGCTCCACCGCGCCGATGACCTGCCGCGAGACGGTGCTGGCCCACGGCGCGGACCTCGGCCTCGCGCTCGACGGCGACGCCGACCGCATCATCGTCGTGGACGAGCGGGGCGAGGTCGTCGACGGCGACCAGATCATGTGCCTGATCGCCGAGCGCTGGATGCGCGACGGCCACCTCAAGGGCGACGCGCTGGTGGCCACGGTGATGTCCAACCTCGGGCTCGAGCGTCGGCTGGCGACCCAGGGCGTGAAGCTGATCCGCACCCAGGTCGGCGACCGCTACGTGGTCGAGGAGATGCGCCGCCGCGGCTGCAACCTGGGCGGCGAGCAGTCGGGGCACATCGTGATGTCCGACCACGCCACCACCGGCGACGGCTTGCTGGCAGGCCTGCAGGTGCTCGCGGCGCTGGTCGAGGACGGCTCCCGCGCGTCGGAGGCCTGCGCCCGCTTCAAGCCCCTGCCCCAGATCCTCAAGAACGTGCGCTTCGCCGCAGGCCAGGCCCCGCTCGAGGACCCCGCCGTCCACGCCGCCATCGCCGAGGGGGAGCGCCGCCTCGAAGGCGCGGGCCGCGTGCTGATCCGCAAGTCAGGCACCGAGCCGCTGATCCGCGTGATGGCCGAGGGCGAGGACGCCGTGCTGGTCGAGGCGGTGGTCGACGACATCTGCGGCGCCGTCTCCGCCGCCGCCAAGGCCGCCTGAGCGACCCCCGCCGGCACGTCGCCTCCGGCGCGCCGCCCGCCCGCCTGCCGAAGCGGCCAGCCGCCGGCGGAGGCGCCGCATCGACCCGCGCGCCCCTGCGTCCGGTCGGTCCCGCGGCGCAGGGCAAGCCGCGCGCCTACGGCTGGCGGGCGCCTGAACCCCGATCGCCGCGCCGCCCGCGCGCCCCGGGCCCGCGTCCCCCACGCGCCCCGCCCGCCCCGCGCCGCGGGCGGGCCCGATCCCGCGGGCGCGACGGCCGACGCGGCGCCGCCGCGGGGCGGGCGCGTCGAAAAATCCCGCCGGAATCGCCCGAATCCCGCCGATTCCCCCCGACCTTCCGTCGCGGACGTCTTGCCGCCGCCCCTGCCGGTGGTAACTTCCCGGCAAGTTCGCAGAACGCGCGGGCCCGGCGTCGGATGGGAGTCTCCGCCCCGGTCTCGCGAACTCGACGTCTAGGGAGGATGCCATGCTCGGAGCGATGCAGGACTGGCCGCTGCGCGTCTCGACGCTGATCGACCACGCCGCCAAATACCACGGGAACCGCCCCATCGTCGGCCGCTCGGCCGAGGGGCCCTTCGTCGAGACCACCTGGGCCGGCGTCCACGCCGCCGCCAAGAAGGTGGCCCAGGCGCTGAACCACATGGGCTACGGCTCGGGCGACGCCATCGGCGTCATGGCCTGGAACACGCCCCGGCACATGGAGGTCTGGTACGGCGTCTCCGGCTGCGGCGCGATCCTGCACACGCTGAACCCGCGCCTTTTCTCCGAGCAGCTCGACTACATCATCAACCACGCCGGCGACCGCGTGGTGATGGTCGAGCCCGACCTGGTGAAGGTGCTCGAGCCGCTCGTGCCCCAGCTGCGCACCGTCGAGAAATGGGTGGTCCTGACCGAGCGGGCGAACATGCCCCAGACCACGCTCCCCGACGCCATCGCCTATGACGAGCTGCTGGCCATGGCCGACGGCGATTACGAGTGGGCGACGGGCGACGAGAACGACCCCTGCGGCCTGTGCTATACCTCCGGCACCACGGGCAATCCGAAGGGCGTGCTCTACTCGCACCGCTCCAACGTGCTGCACGCGCTCTACGCCTCCACCCCCGACTGCATCCCTCTCAGCTCCAACGACGTGGTGATGCCGGTGGTGCCGCTGTTCCACGCCAACGGCTGGGGCCTGGCCTACACCTGCGCGCTGAACGGCGCGGCGATGGTGATGCCCGGCCGCGACATGACGGCGCCAGGCCTCTACGAGATGCTGGAGAAGGGCGTCACGCTGACCGCCGCCGTTCCCACCATCTGGCTGGGGATGCTGCAGCACCTGCGCCAGAACAAGCTGAAGTTCTCGACCCTCAGCCGGGTGGTGATCGGCGGCTCGTCGTGCCCCCGCGCGGTGATCGAGGCCTTCCAGCTCGACTACGGCGCCCAGGTGATCCACGCCTGGGGCATGACCGAGACCTCGCCGCTGGGCTCGGTCTGCTCCTTCAAGCCCGAGGTCGCCTCGCTGGGCGCGGCCGAGAAGCTGGACGTGCAGACCACCGTCGGCCACCCGCCCTACGGCGTCGACCTGCGCATCACCGACGACGACGGCGAGGAGCTGCCCTGGGACGGCAAGCACCAGGGCAAGCTCTGGGTCCGCGGCCCCGGCGTGGTGCGGCGCTACCACCGCATGGAGAAGGACGCCGCCGAGCCCGACACCCAGTGGTTCGACACCGGCGACGTCGCCACCATGGACCCCAACGCCTACGTGCGGATCACCGACCGCTCGAAGGACGTGATCAAGTCGGGCGGCGAGTGGATCAGCTCCATCGACCTCGAGAACGCCGCCGTGGCCCACCCGCAGGTGGCCGAGGCTGCGGCCATCGGCGTGCCTCACCCCAAGTGGGACGAGCGGCCGGTGCTGTGCATCGTCGGCGTGAACGGCGCGAAGCCGCCGAAGGAGGAGATCCTCGAGCTCGTCGGCAAGCACTTCGCCAAGTGGCAGGTGCCCGACGACGTGATCTACATGGACGAGCTGCCCCACACCGCCACCGGCAAGATCTCGAAGCTGGAGCTGCGCAAGAAGCTCAACGGCCTGGGATACGTCCACCCCGAAGCCGCCTGAGCGGCGCATCGGATCGCATCGCGGGCCGGCCCTTCGCGGGGCCGGCCCGTCGCGTTCCGGACCCGTCCGAATCGGCCGGCCCGCGCCGCCGTCCCGGTCCCCACGCCGGCCGTCGCCGCGCAAGCGCCTGATCCCGCGGCAGGATCCGCGCCGCCGCGGCCCGCAGCCGGCCGCCCGGCCCCGGGCCGCGCGCGAGTTCATCCCTGCGTCATCCCGTGATACGATGGGGCGTTGCGTATCCCTCGGGCGGAACCCTGCGTATGCCCCGCAAGCGCGTGAGACAGGACAAGGAGTCGATCGTCGACCTGTTCGGCGACGTGGTGCAGGACCGCGACTCCTATCTCTACTCCATCGCCGAGGACGAGGACGCCCTGCGCCTGGCGCGCGAGCCGGCCCCGAAGCCCGCCCCCGCCAACGCCAACGACCCCGAGACCGCGCCCGAGCCGCCCGCGGCCCCCGCCCCGCGCCCGATCAGCCCGCTGGGCCGCCGCGGCCGCCCCCGGCCCGCGCCGACGCCCGCGCCCGCAGCCGACGGCGAGGCCTACGTCGCCCGCGCCCCCGGCGCCGCCCCCCAGTCCGCCCGCCATGTCGAGCGGATGCACCGCGCCCGCCTGGCCCGCGCCCGGTCCGAGCGGACCCCCGACGCCCTCGCCCGCGACGCCTGGCCGGAGCTCCAGGACGACCGCGGCCTGTGGTCGGCGGTCACCATCGTCCACGGCGCGCTGTCGGTGCTCAGCCTCGGGCTCTACCGTCCCTGGATGAAGACCGAGGCCCGCCGCGTGCTGTGGAGCCATGTCGAGGCCGACGGCGAGCGGCTGGAATACCTCGGCACCGGCGCGCAGCTGTTCCGCGGGCTGATGCTCGCCCTGATCCTGCTGGGCGGGGTGATCGCGGCGGCCTGGATGGCGGCCGCGGCCCTGGGCCTGATGTCGGTCGAGCTGGTCTCGGGCGCGCTGGAGCGTTCGCAGCTCGACCTCGACCACCCCGCCGCCGCGGCGCTGCCGCTGCTGACGGCGATGGCCGCGCCCGCGGGCCTCGCCCTGCTGCTGCTTGCGCCGCTGGCCCCGCTCGCCGCCTTCCGGGCGCGGCGCTACCGCCTGTCGCGCACCCGCTGGCGGGGCGTGCGCTTCGGCATGGACGGGTCGGGCTGGGCGGTGACCGGGCTAGGCCTGCTGTGGACCCCGCTGGTGATCGCCTCGGCCGGCCTGCTGTGGCCCGTCTGGCGCTGGCTGCGGGAGGCGCGGATGACCCGCGCCATGCGCTGGGGGAGCGAGCCCTTCCGCTTCGAGGGCGGCCCCCTGCCCCTGCTCCTGCACTGGCTGCCGGCCTGGGGCTTCTTCGCGGGCCTCGTCGCGCTGGTCGCCGTCCCCGGGGCGCGGGCGGCCGTGGGGCTGGGCGACCTGCCGGCCACGGTCGCGCGCCTCGGCCCGCTGGCGCTGATCGCCATCGCGCTCCTGCTGATCATGACGGCCTCGATGCTGCTGGCGAACTACCGCGCCGCCGAGGTCCGCCTGACCACCGCCGCCCGTCGCCTGGGCGGCGCGCGGGCCGAGTGCCGCTTCTCGGTCTGGCACCTGGTCGATTCCTACATGGCCGTCAGCCGCAAGAACCTCTGGCCCGGGATCCTGGTCTGGATCCTGATCGCCGCCGTCGCCGCGATCCCGATGATCGGCGCCGTGGGGGCCGAGCTCGAGAACCCCGACGCCGGCGGCATCGTCGAGGGTCTGAGCGACCAGCTCTCGGAGCGGCTCTTCGGCGGCTTCCATTCCTGGCGCGCCCAAGGCCTGGTGCTGATGGCCATCGTGATCGACTATTTCCTGTCGGCCGTCTTCGCGCTGTGGCTGTGGACCTACGTCTACCAGCGTCGGCGGACCGAGCATCTGCTGGCCTCGATCACCCTGCGCGACGTCCACACGCTCGACGCCGTGCGCGGCCGCGCCCGCGGCCGGGGCATCGAGGCCGAGGGGATGGAGGACGCGCTGGATCTGTTCGGTTTCTAGCGATTCCGCGCGACCGGGGCGGGAGACATCGCGCCCCGGATCGGCTAGAAGATGCGCGGGCGCGGGGGCCGGGCCGAAAGGACGCGGCCGCATGAAACGAACGCCAGTCACCCCCCAGGACGGCGTCGCCGCCCTGCCGTGGAGCCAGGGCGAACTGGTCGAGGGCGCCGCGCGGCGCCTGCGCATCGCCGGCCAGGGCGAGCTGTGGGAGGATCCCGACGACCCGCTCGGCCTCGGCGTCGGCTGTCCCGGCGACATGGGCCGCCAGCTCGAGGCGGCGCTCGCCAACGTCGACGCGGTGCTCTCGGCCGCGGGCATGGCGCGGCGCGACCTCGTGCGGGTCCGCCTGCTGACCACCGACATGCGCGCCCTGCTGGACGAGCTCGCCCTCTACGCCGAGTGGATCGAGGCCGCGGGCGTCCGCCCCCCGACCACGCTGGTCGGCGCCGCCGCCCTGATCCATCCCGACCTGGTGGTGATGATCGAGGCCGAGGCGGAGGCCTGAGCCCCCGCCGCGACCGCCGGCGCCCGCCGCCGGCCCCCCTCTGCGCGTCCTCAGAACCGGATCGTGGCGCGCAGGCTGCCGCCGTGGCTGGCGTAGCCGTCGGCGAAGCCGCCCGCATAGCCCAGGTCCACGTCGAAGCGGTCGGAGCCGACCAGCGTCACGCCGGCCGAGATCCGACCCACCACGTCGGCCACGCCCACCGCGTTGTCGAAGCCGCCGCCCGCCGCCCCGGCCGCGGCGAAGCGCGCCGAGGTCGAGTAGGAATCGAGCGTCGACAGGCTCGCCCCCACCCGCGCCCAGGCCTTCAGCGTCAGCGCGTCGGTCAGCGGCGTCCAGGTCCCGACCTCCAGCGAGGGCGTCGCGACCAGCGCCGTCTCCGACCCGCCGGAGACCCGCAGCGCGGTCAGGGCCGGCCCGTTCTCGGTGTAGCCGCCGGCGCCCGAGTGGATCACGTCGAGGTCCAGCGCCGGGGTCAGCCAGCCCTGGTGGAACGACATCGTCCAGGCCCCGCGCAGGCGGGCCGCGACGCTCCACACGTCGGTCTCGGCGTCCGCCCGGCCGGTGGTCAGCAGCCCGTCGGGATTGCGGCGCAGGTCATGCTGGCCCCAGCTTCCCGACAGCGCCCCGGTCAGCGTGAACGGCCCCATCGCGTGGGTCAGCGACAGGCCCGCGAAGGCGGTGTCGCCGCGGGTCGAGCTCAGCCCCGTCTGGGATTCGAGGGACGAGCCCTCGTAGCCCAGCGCGCCGCCGGCGAACCAGCCGTCCGCCACCGGCGCCTGGCCCGCCACGCCGATCCGCCACACGTTCCCCTCGTAGCCGAAGGTCCCGTCGTCGCCGGTCTGCTGGTCGAGGCGCGTGACCCCGCCCAGCCAGCGCAGGCAGGTCCCCTGCGCGGCGGGGTCCAGCGCCTCGCCGCAGCCCATCAGGTCGTCCAGCCGGTCGTGGGCCAGCGCGAAGTTCGCCGCCGGCGCCGCCAGCGTCGCCCCGGGCGCGAGCCCCGTCAGCCCCGAGGCGTAGGCCCCCGATCCCTGCCCGGCCAGCTGCTCGAGCGCCCCGAAGAAGGCCGCGTGGGTCCCCGTGTCGGCCATGAACAGGTCCTCGAGATACCCCGCGACCCGCCCCTGCTGGGCGTTCAGGCCGAAGCCGGGCTGGTCGAAGTTCGCCCCCGTCACCTGGATGCTCAGCGCGCCGTTGCGCACCTCGGTCCCGAGCTCGAACAGGGTGCCCAGCACCGTGTCGAAGTTCCCCGACATGCCCCGGTCGGCCTGGATCAGGGTGATCGCGCGGGAGGGCGCGAGCGTGATCGGGTCGATCTCCAGCGTGCCGTCCAGCAGGGCCGAGCCGTTCACGTGCAGCAGGTCGCCCTCGCCCTTCTCGAAGTCGAGCGCCGCGACGATCCGGCCGCTGTCGGTCTGCACGAAGTCGCCCGCGATGCGCACCCGCTCGGCGCTGCCGTCGTCGCCGGGGATCAGCGTGCCCCGGTTCTCGACGTCGGCGAGGTAGCGCCGCGCCCCGACCAGCGTGCCCTTGGGCATGTTCACCAGCTGCACCACCGCGCGCCGGTTCCGCGGCGCCGCCGCGGAGATCGCGCTCAGCGTGCCGGTCGGAAGCGAGCCCGAGAAGGCCGGCGTGTAGGGCGAGCCGTCGAGCGCATAGCCCAGCACGTCGCCCTCGATCACGCCGCTGTTCTCGATCCCCACGCCCTGGGCGCCGCCGAAGACGCTCTGATATTCGATCGCGACGCCGGAGACGGCCGAGACATGCGCCCCCGCCTTGAGGTTGATCAGGTTGTCGTCGATCGCGCCGATCCCGTAGGCGCCGCCGGCCATGAAGATGCCCACGCCCTCGCCGTCGCCGCCCTGAACCGTGCCCTCCAGGGTCAGGTAGATCCCGTTGGCGTCCTGGCTGCCGATGCTGTGGGCGAAGATGCCCATGGAATCCATGCCCGTCGCGCGGATCGTGGCCCCGTCGAACTGCATCAGCGTGATCGCGCCGCTGTCGCTCAGCACCGCGGTGCGGGCGTCCGCGAAGGAGCCCGCCACGCTGCGCGACCCGTCGCCGATCAGCCCGCCGCCCGAACCGACGGACTGCGCGATCACCCCGTACGCGTGGTCGCCCGTGGTGGTCACCGGTCCCTCCAGCGTCAGCGACACCGCGCGGCCGTTGCCGCCGTTGTTGGCGATGGCGGCGGTTCCGTCGTAGGTCGCGAACTCCAGCCCGCCGGCGCCGAAGTCGCCGATGATGCCGCCGCCGCCGCCGATGGACTGCGCCACGATCCCGTGCGCCCCGGCGCCCGAGGTCTCGACCGAGACGTTGAGGCCGGTGAACACGTTCACCGAGCCGCCGTTCCCCTTCGCGCCGCCGATGTTGGTCGAGCCCAGGCCCTGGCCCGCGCCGACCGACAGGATCCCGCCGCCGCCGCCGATCGACTGGGCCACGATGCCGATCGAGCGGTCGCCGCCGGTGACGATCCGGGCGTAGCCGAGCGAGACGTCGACCGAGCCCGCGTTGGCGTTGGTCACGTTCCCCCCGCCCAGCGAGGCGTCGACGCCCCCCTGCGCGCCCCGCACCCGGGCGACGCCCCCGCCCGCGCCGATGGACTGGGCCACAATCGCGTGCGCGTCGGCGCCCGCGGTCGAGATCAGGTTGAAGTCCGCGTCGGTCGAGTTGGGGATCGGCGCCAGCGAGACGGTGTTGCCCACCCCGCCCGCGCCGCCCGTCGCCCCCAGCGAGACGGAGCCCGAGGCGCCCGAGGTGGCGTCGTCCACCAGCCCGCCGCCGCCGCCGATCGACTGCAGCAGCAGGCCGTAGGCGTAGTCGCCGGTGGTGACGACCGTGGCGTTGGGCGCGTCGATGCCGCCCTGCCCGCCGATCAGCGTCACCGGCGAGCCGTCGCCCTCGGTGCCGTTCTGCGCGCCCACGACGATGTCGAGCCCGCGCGACTGGTCGCCCCGGGGCGCGAGGTCGATGCCGCCGCCGCCGGAGCCGATCGACTGGGCGAGCACCCCGTCCGCGCCGTGGCCCGCGGTCTGGATCGCGCCCGAGAGGTTCACCTCGACCGAGCCGCCATGGCCGCCGCCGTTGCGCGCGCCCAGCCGGGTGACCACCGCCTTCACCGGCCCGCCGATGTCGTCGGAGACCGAGGTGTACTGCCCCCCGCCGCCGCCGACCGACTGGGCGACGATGCCGCGGGCGAAGCGGCCCTGGGTGACGATGCGCGCGTAGGCGTCCGCATCCCCCAGCAGCTGCGCCGAGACGTCGCCGCCCACCGCGCGCGAGCCGCCGGTCGCGCCCACGTAGACGCCCAGCGCCCCGCCGTCGCCGCCGGTCTGGGCCAGCGCGCCGGTGACGAAGCCGCCGCCCGCGCCGATGGACTGCACAGCCAGCCCATGCGCGCCCTGCGCCGTGGTCGCGAAGCTGGATCCGCTGTAGAGCTTCACGGTCGCGTCGCCGCCGTCGGCGGTGTCGTCGTCATTGTCGACGAAGCCGGTTCCGCCCATCGTCAGGCCGGTGATCCCGTCGACCGAGGCGACGCCGCCGCCCCCACCCACCGACTGAACCAGCGCCCCCGCGGCGCCGGCGCCGGAGGTGGTGATCGTAAGCGACCCCTCCAGCGTCGCGCCCAGCCCGTGGCCCGCCGCCGCCGAGGAGCCGCCCAGCGACACGTCGACGTCATGCTGCACGTCCACGTCGTCGGCGTCCTCGGTCACGGCCGAGCTGCCGATCCCCCCGATGCCGCCGCCGCCGCCCAGCGACTGCACGATGATGCCGTGCGCGTGCCGCCCCATCGTGGCGACGGTCAGCCGCCGGGTCTCGTCGCCCGGCGAGGCCGAGACGATGTCGCCGCCGTGGCCCGAGACGCCGTTCTGCCCGTCCACGCTCAGGAAGCTGGGAACGTCGTCGCACATCTGCTCGGGCGTCTGGTCCTCGCCGGGGATCTCGGGCGCGAGGAACCCGCCGCCGAGGTTGATCTTGCCGCAGGCGAGCCGCGCGCCGCTGCCACCCACGCCGCCGCCGCCGCCCAGCGACTGCAGCACCAGCCCGTGGGCCGCGAAGCCCTGGGTCCACAGCTGGCCGCCGCTGAAATTGTAGTCGATGTCGCCGCCCTCGCCGCCGACGCCGCCGTAACCGCCCATCGACATCAGCAGGCGCAGCTTGGAGACCGAGGTCTGCACGTTGCCCGCGCCCCCCGCGCCGCCGCCGCCGGCGATGGACTGCACCACCACGCCCTCGGCGAAGTCGCCATGGGTGGTCACCTGCCCCGAGAGGTTCAGGCCGGTGATGTCGCCGCCGTCCTGCCCCGAGCCCCCGCGCCCGCCCAGCGAGGCGCGCAGGTCGAACGGCGAGTTCAGGTCGGACTTCAGGTCCTTGATCTCCTGGATGATGCCGGTGTTGTCGGCGCCGGCGCCCCCGACCGAGCCGCCCAGGCCGCCGCCGCCGCCGATCGACTGCGCCAGGAACCCGTCGGCGTCGGCGCCGAAGGTGAAGAAGCGCCCCGTGACGTCGAGCAGGGTCAGGTCCCCGCCCTTGCCGCCCGCGCCGCCCTGAAGGCCCATCTTCAGGGTCGCCGTGCTCTTGAGCGCGCTCACGCTCAGCCCCGCGGTCACCCCCTGCGAGGTGCCGCCGCCGCCGCCGATCGACTGCACCAGAACGGCCCGCGCGCCCTCGCCGTAGGTGGCGATGTTGGCGTTGCCGTCCATGCCGAACGAGACGGTCCCGCCGTCGCCGCCCTGGCCGCCGAAGCCGCCGATGCCGAAGTTCATCGACACGCCGGGCCCCGCGTCCCAGTTGCGCGACGAGGCCGTGCCGCTGGCCGCATTGCCGCCGCCGCCGCCGATCGACTGCGCCACCACGCCGTTCGAGAAATCGCCCGCCGTGGTCAGCGCCGTGCCCTGGCGCAGCGCGACCGAGACCGTCCCCGCCGGCTGCGCGTTGCCGCCCAGGCCGCCCAGCGCCATGTTCATGTTGGCCGTGATCGTGTCCTTGCCGAGCCCGATCACCGAGCCCGCGGCCGAGCCCGTGCCGCCCGAGCCGCCGCCGCCCGAGATCGACTGCGCCATCACCGCGTTGGCGCTCAGCCCATGGGTCTCGACGCCGACCTTGTCGAGGGTCACGGTCACGTCGCCGCCCCGCCCCCCGTCGCCGCCGGTGCCGCCGGCGGAGAAGTCCGCCTCCATCCCCACGGGGACCGAGTCCGTGGGCACCGCGATGGCGATCGAGCGGCCGGCCGAGCCGCCGCCGACGCCCCCGCCGCCGCCCACCGACTGCGCGAAGATGCCATGCCCGTCGGAGACGGCCTCGTTCACCGTCCACACCTTCCAGTCGGTCGCGTCCGCCGGCAGGCCCGTCACGATCAGCGAGGTGTCGAGCGTGAGGTCGACCCGCCCGCCGTCGCCGCCCGGCCCGCCGGAGCCGCCGACCTGCGCCGACAGCGCCAGCCCGAGGTCCGCGTCGAGGCCCGAGGCCATGCCCCCGATGCCGCCGCCGCCGCCCACCGACTGCGCGATGACGCCCGAGGCGTGCCCGCCCGAGGTCCAGATCTTCGCGCCGTCGAGCTGGGCGGTCACGTTTCCGCCGTCGCCGCCGCCCGCCTTGCCGCCGGCCATCTGGAAGTCGCCCAGGCCGATGTCCGCGCCGGTGGCGTCGCCGCCGGTGCCGCCGCCGCCGCCGACCGAATGGGCGATGATCGCGTGCGCGTTCTCGCCGTAGGTGTGCAGCTCGACCGAGTAGTTGCCGCTGTCGGGCGCCTCGGTGGTCAGCTCGACGTTGCCGCCGTCGCCGCCGTCGCCGCCCGCGCCGCCGATGCCCACCGCCGGCAGGCCCAGCGACAGGTCGATGACCGAGCCGCCGTGGCCGCCGCCGCCGCCCACCGACTGCGCCACCACGCCGAAGGCATGGTCGCCCTGGGTGCTGAGGTCGGAGTCCTGGAACAGGTCCACCTCGACGAAGCCGCCGTTGCCGCCGCCGCCGCCCTGGCCGCCCACCGCGGCCACGCCCTCGGTCGAGCCGCCGTTGCCGCCGCCGCCGCCGATCGACTGCGCGAGGATGCCCAGCGCCGCCTCGCCGGTGGTGTCGATGGTGCCGTTGCTCTGCACCGTGACGGTGTTGGCCGAGCCGCCCTCGCCGCCGCTGCCGGCGACCGCGATCAGGTCGCCCTCGGCCACGTCGCCGGGATCGACGTCGCCGCCCCCGCCGCCGATCGACTGGCCCAGGATGCCCACCGCGAAGGAGCCCGCGGTGGCGATCCGGCTGCCGTTGATGATCAGGACCGAGCCGCCCGCGCCGCCGCCGCCGCCGTTGCCCACGGTCGAGCCCACGATGACGAAGCTGCCGGTGGCGCCGCCGCCCGCGGCGCCGAAGCTCAGCCCGTGCAGGCCGTGCGCCTGGCTGCCCTGGGTGGAGATCAGCCCGTCGTCATGGGCGATCCCGTCCGCGTCCGGGTCGTCGCCGGCGAGGATGGTGACCGTGCCGCCGTCGCCGCCGTCGCCGGCGGTGGGGTTGTAGGAATCGATGATCCCGTCGCCGTCCTCGTCCTGGCCGCCGCCCACGCCGCCCTCGGACTTGGCCTGGATGCCAACCGCCTTCAGCCCGTCGGTGGTGATCTGCTGGCCGTTCCAGGTCTGCACGTGGGCGTCGCCGCCGAAGCCGCCGTCGCCGGCGTCGGCCTGGGCGCGGCCGTTGCCGCCGTCGCCGCCGCGCGCGAAGGCGCCGATGCCCACCGCCCGGTCGCCCACGACCGTGATCGCCTCGCCATGCGCCTTCACCGAGACCTGCGCGTCCGAGCCGCCGCCCACGCCCCCGGGCGAGCCGTCGGAGCCGTCCGGCGAGGGCGAGTTCCCGCCCCGCCCGCCGGCCGAATAGGCCACGATCCCGCCCGAGCGGTTGGCGTCGTTCGAGTAGGGCTGCAGCCCCGTGGCCGTGACGTCGATGCGCCCGGTCGAGTCCACCTCGATCGCCCCCGGCGCGCCGCCCAGCCCGCCCGCGTCGGAGTTGTCGTCCGACTGCGCCCCGGCGCCCGAGCGGTTGAAGACCGAGATGCCGGCGATGCCGTTCACCATCTCGTTCGAGCCGGTGTTGGTCCCGGTGACCGAGATCGCGCCGGTATGGGTGACGGTGGTCTTGGCGGTCACCGCGCCGGCGCCGGCCTCGGCGCCCCCGGCGCCGGCGAAGTTCTCGACCCGGATGCCGTTGATCGTGTTGGGGCCCGAGCCGTTCAGGGTGATCGTGCCGGCGTTGGTGACGGTCACCGTGTTGGTGACGCCCCCGCCGCCGCCCATGTCGTCCTGCCCGCCGTCGCCCGCGCCGCCGTTCTCATGGCCGCCGTCGCCGCCCGCGCTGGTGGCGAGGATCCCGATGCCGCCGTAGGGGAAGGCCCGCTCGATGGTGATGGCGCCGTCGTTGACGATCTCCACCACCCCGCCCTGGCCGCCCAGCCCGCCGTCCCCGCTGGACCCGCCCGAGCCGTTCGCATCGCCCCCCGCGCCGCCCACGCCCGCGACGTTGATGCCCGTCAGCAGGCCCTGGCGGTCGAACAGGCCCGGCCAGCCGCCTCCTTCCAGCCCCAGGGCGTTGGCGTTGGGGTCCGCGTCCCGGTCGACGGTCAGGTCGCCGTGGTTGGTGACGCTGATCTGGCCGCCATAGCCCCCGACGCCCGCCTTGTAGCGCCCCGACCCGCTCTGGGTGACGGTGTTCGACCCCTTGGCCCCCGTGCCGACCAGCGTCACCGCGCCGTTGAGCGTGGCCTCGATGTCGTCGTCGTTGGTGTAGGTCTGGTTCTCCGCCGCCTGGCCGGCGGTCGAGCCGGCCTCGTAGAACACCACGCTGTCGGCGAGCGCCGGCGCGCTCAGCGCCAGGGCGGAGGAGGTGGCGAGGAGGAGGAGCGTGGCGCGCACGCGCGGCCGCGCGATCGGGGCGAGCGCCCCGTCGATCCGATCGGTGGTCATTTCGAAACCGGTCCCTGAGCACAATCAACGCGTCGACCCCCCCACCGGCGCCGATCGTTCCCCGACGCTAGCGTGAACCCAGAATCGTCTCAATAAATAACCGTTCAGGTTCGCCGACCCCCGCTGCGCCGGCGCGCGCCTCCCTCCGCCCAGGCGGACCCCGGTTTTCCGCTTGCCTGAAAGGCGATTCCCCGTCGCGCGCGATCGGCGCGCGCGACGGGGCGCGGCGCCGCCGACCCGACGTGGCGGCGCCCTTTTCACCTGATGAGACCGCGATCCCGTTCGCGCGTCGCGCCGGCCTGCCGGCCGCTCAGCCCAGCGCCTCGGCCAGGAAGTCCTCCGACAGCATCATGCCGCGCATCAGCGCCGCGCGCGGGGCGACGGTCGACAGGTCGATGTGCTCGTCCTCGGCATGGGCCCCGCCCCCGCCGCAGCCCAGCCCGTCGAGCACCGGCGTCCCCATCGCCGCCGCGAGGTTCCCGTCCGAAACCCCGCCGCGGGAGATCTCGGCCAGCGGCATTCCCAGAGATTCCGACAGCCGCCGCGTCGCCTCGAACAGGCGCGCCACCGCCGCCGTGCGCTCGTAGGGCGGGCGGTTCACGCCGCCCGAGACCTCCAGCCGCACGTCCGGACCGAAGGCCGTGCGCGCCAGCATCCCCGCCGCCTCGGCCTCCGCCTCGGCCGTGGTCACGGCGCGCATGTCGACCAGCGCCTCCGCCTCCGCCGGCACCACGTTGGGCCGGGTGCCGCCCGCGACGACGCCCACGTTGAAGGTCAGCCCCCGCTCGCGGTCCGTCCGCCCCTCGATGTCGATGATCTGCCGCGCGATCTCGTGGATCGCCGAGCGGCCGTCGAACAGGTTCCCCCCCGCGTGCGCCGCGCGGCCGTGGGCGCGCAGCACGAACCGCCCCCAGCCCTTGCGCGCGGTCACCACCGCGATGTCCGGCCCGAAGGAGGGCTCGGGGATCAGCACCATCGCGGACTCCGCCGCCAGCCGCTCGATCAATGCGCGCGAGGCGTCGGAGCCGATCTCCTCGTCCCCCGTCAGCAGCACCTGCAGCGGGCGGGGCGGCACGATCCCCTCGGCCGCGATCCGGCGCAGCGTCTCGGCCGCGAGGCAGGAGCCCGCCTTCATGTCGAAGATCCCCGGCCCGAACAGCCGCTCCCCCTCCTGCACGATCGGCCGGCGGGCCAGCGTGCCCACCGCCCAGACCGTGTCCACGTGGCCCATCGTGGTGATCGCCGGCCCCTCGCAGCCCTCGGGCGCGTAGCGCAGCAGCAGCTGGCCGCCCCGCTCGGTCGCGGGAAAGCGCGTGCGCTCCACCGGCAGGCCCTCGAAGGCGGCCTCCACCTTGTCCAGCAGCGCGTCGATCAGGTCCGGGCGCTCGGACGGGGTCTCGATCTCCACCCACTCCCGGATCAGGGCGACGAGGGGGGCGGCGTCGATCTGCTCGGGTCGCAGCAGGGTCATGAGGCGATGTCCTGTCGGTAAGGCGTGGGATCGAGGACGAGCCCGTCCTCCAGGTCGCGGGCCAGCGCCGCGGGGTCGCGGGTCTTCGGGTCCCCCCAGCCGCCGCCGCCCGGCAGCCGCAGCTCCACCAGGTCGCCGGGCCTGAGCTCGAAGGTTCCATAGCCCGGCAGCGCCAGCGCCTCGCCGTCCCGCGTCACGGTCAGCGAGGCCAGCTTGCCGTCGAGCCCCCCCTCCCGCCCCCGCGGCGGCAGCACGAAGCGGTCGGAGTAGATCGAGAGCGAGACGTCCTCGGCCAGGATCCGGTAGCGGCGATAGATGCCCATGCCGCCGATGAAGCGGCCGGCGCCGAAGCTCTCGGGGATCAGGCCGGTCGCCTCCATACGCAGGTGGGGCGCGACCTGCTCGATCGCCTCCACCGGGGTCAGGCGGCAGGTCGAGAGGACATGGTCGGTGGCGTGGATCGCGTCGTAGCCCTTCGCCGCCCCCCAGCCGCCGCCCACGATGTCGAGATGCAGGTCGAACCCGCCCGGCCGCCGCCGCGCCAGGAAGAAGCCGGTCGTGGCGTTCATCCCCTGCGCCGGGATCCGCTCGGGCACGGCCTTGCCCAGCGCGTCGTGCACCGCGTCCAGCGCCCGGCAGGCGGCGGTCGCCCGCGCGCGTACCGGAAGGCCGGGGTTGGGATGCAGCAGCGAGCCCTCCGGCAGGTGCACCGTGACGGGGCGGTTGCAGCCGTCGTTCGCCGGCATCTCGAGGTCGCCCAGCGCCGAGCGCAGGGCGGTCACCGCCGCGGCCATCGAGGAGGCGAAGGTCGAGTTGAACATCGAGCGCGCCTCGGGCGCCGAGCCGGCGAAGTCGATCTCCGCCTCGTCGCCCGCGATCCGCACGCGCGCCCTGATGCAGACGGGCGGGGAGCCGGGGGCGGAGCCGTCGGAATCGAGCCACGCCTGCCCCGTCCACTCCCCGTCCGGCAGCGCCGCGATGCCGGCGCGCATCCGCCGCTCGGAATAGTCGAGGGTTTCGCGCATCGCGGCGCGCACGGCCTCGGGTCCGAACCGCTCCGCCATTTCGCGCACCCGGCGGGCGCCGACGTGGTTGGCGGCGAACTGGGCGTCCATGTCGCCGCGCCCGATGGTGGGCGTGCGGATGTTGGCGAAGATCAGCCGCTCGACCATGCCGCCGTGCCAGTCGCGGGCGACGTCGATCAGCAAGGGCGGGATCACCAGCCCCTCGCCGATCAGGTCGCGCGCGCCCGAGTTCACCCCCGGCGCGCCGCCGCCGATATCGAGGTGATGGGCGGTCGAGCCCGCCCAGCCCAGCAGCTCCCCCCGATGCAGGATCGGGGTGAAGACGATCACGTCGTTCAGGTGCTGGCCGCCGGAGTAGGGGTCGTTGAGGATGACCGCCTGCCCCTCCTGCGGGTCCGACAGGTCCAGCTGCTCCGCCGCCGCGGCGAAGGAGTGGTTGAGGGCGGCGGTCTGCAGCGGGATCATCTCCGCCTGCGCCACCACCTGCCCCTGCGCGTCCAGCAGGGCGCAGGAGCAATCCCGCGCCTCCCGCACCACCGCCGAGAAGGCGGAGCGCACGAGGTTCGCCCCCATCTCGTCGGCCGCGGCCTGCAGCCCGCGGGCGAGGATCATCAGGCGGGCGGGGGAAAGCGTCTCGGTCATGCCGTCCGCTCCAGCAGCAGGTCGCCGGTCGGCAGGCAGCGCGCCCGCCAGCCGGGAGGGACGAGGGTGGTGGAGGAAGGCTCCTCCAGCACCGCCGGCCCCTCGATCTCCGCGCCCGGCGCCAGCGCCTCGCGCGCGAGGAAGGTCGTGTCCAGCCGCCGGCCCGCGATGGTCGCGGTGCGCGTCTCGGCCGCCGGCCCCTCGCCCGAGGGGAGCGGCGGGCGGACCTCGCCGGTGGAGGGTCGGCGCACGGTGATGCGCCAGCCCGTGCTCTCGACCGAGAGGTCCGCGCGCGCATAGCCGTAGCGCCGACGGTGCAGGCCCTCGAACGCCTCGCGCAGGGCGGCGGCGCCCATCGGGGCGGGCGGCGTGCGCACCGTCAGCTCGAAGGCCTGCCCGGCATAGCGCAGGTCCACCCCCAGCTCGACCTCGCAGGCGTCGGGGTCGAGCCCGCCCTCCTCCGCCATCCGCCGCGCCCGCGCGACCAGCGCAGCCACCCGGTCGGCGTCGAGCGTCGTCTCGCCCAGCGGCCCCAGCTCGCTCTGCGCCGCGTCGAGCGTGATGTCCGCGATCAGCAGCCCGAAGGCCGAGGCGAGGCCGGGCGACCAGGGCACCAGCACCCGCGTCATCCCCAGCTCTTCCGCGACCGAGGCCGCATGCAGCGGCCCGCCGCCGCCGTAGGCCACCAGCGCGAAGCCCTGCGGGTCGATCCCCCGCGCGGTCGAGACCAGCCGCACCGCGCCGGCCATCGCGCCGTTCACGATGCCCAGCGCCATGTCGGCGGCGGCGTCCGCCGGCCCCATCTCCAGCTCCGCCAGCGCCTGCCGCGCGAGGTCGTCGCGCAGCGCCATCCTGCCCCCGAAGAACCGCGCCGGCCGCAGCACGCCCGCGATCACCTGCGCGTCGGTCACCGTGGGCCGCGTCCCGCCGCGGCCGTAGCAGGCGGGTCCCGGATCGGCCCCCGCGCTGTCCGGGCCGACGGCGAGGAAGCCCCCCGGATCGACCGAGACGATCGAGCCGCCCCCCGCCCCGATGGTCGCCATGTCCAGCGCCGCGACCCGCACCGGCAGCCCGTCGATCTTCATCTCCGGCGTCACCGCCGGCGTCAGGTCCGGGGCCAGCGCCACGTCGGTCGATGTGCCGCCCATGTCCAGCGTGATCACGTCGCGCAACCCGTTGCGTTCGGCGAACCACATCGCGGCGCGCATCCCCGCGGCAGGGCCCGACAGCAGCATCCGCACCGCGTTGGCGCCGGCCATCGCCGCGGGCATCGCGCCCCCGTTCGACTGCATGATCTGCAGAACGCCCTTGCGGCCGCGGGCCTTCAGCCCCTCGTCCAGGCGGCGCACGTAGCCCTCCACCACCGGGCCCACGAAGGCGTTCACGGTGGTGGTCAGGGTGCGCTCGTACTCCCGGAACTCCGGGCTGACCTCGTGGGAGACCGACAGCGCGATCGCCGGCGCCCGCTCCCGGATCAGGGCGGCCAGCGCCTGCTCGTGCGCCGGGTTGCGCCAGGCGTGCAGGAAGCAGATCGCCAGCCCCTCGGCCCCCGCCTCGATCAGGCGGCGCGCCGCCTCCCAGCCGGCCTCGAGGTCCAGCGGGACGAGGATCTCGCCGTCGGCGGAGATGCGCTCGGGCACCTCGGCGATCATTGCGCGGCGGATCGGCGGCGCGGGGTGGCGGAAGCGCATGTCGAAGATGTCGTGGTCCCGGTCCGCCCGGCCCATGATGGCGACGTCCCGGAACCCCGCCGTGGTCAGCAGCCCCGCCTTCGCCCCCCGCCGGGTCAGCAGGGCGTTGGTGGCGACGGTGGAGCCATGGGTCAGCCGCGCCGCCGCCGCCAGGTCCGCCCCCGCCTCGTCCAGCACCCGCAGCACCGCCTCCTGCGGGGCCGGCGGGGTCGAGGGGGTCTTGCCCGTGGTCAGCGTCCCGTCGGGGGCGGCCATCACCAGGTCGGTGAAGGTGCCGCCGATCTCGACGCCGATCCGGTCGGGAGAGGTCATCGCAGCACGCCCTTGCGCGGCGCATAGGCCCGGGGCGCGTGCGACAGCCGCATCTCCACCAGGTCCTGCGCCAGCGACAGGGCGCAGGCGGCCGGGTCCAGCATCGGGATCGGCGCGCTCAGCGTCGGCGCCACCCCGAACAGCGCCATGCAGCCCAGCACGCAGGCGTCGGCCCCGTCCTCCTCGGCCGCGGCCGCCGCCGCCTCCTCCAGCAGCGCGCGGGAGCGGTCGAGGTCGTCGCGCAACTCCAGCACCGGCACGCCGATGGAGCGGATCGAGGCGAGCCGCGAACCCAGCCCCAGCCCCTCGATCTGCGCGCGCACCGCGCCCGGGTTGCCCAGCGGCATCAGCCAGGAGAAGCGGTTCCCCAGCATCGCGGCCATGTGGCAGGCGGCCATCATCGGGCCGACCACGGGCAGGGGCGACAGCTCCCGGCAGGCGGTCACGCCGGGGTCGTTCGCGCACCAGGGGATCAGCGCATCCGCCCCCTGCGCGGCCAGCACCGGCAGGGCGCGCGCGACGTTCACGGCCGCCCACTCCCGCTCATGCTCGGACTCGATGCTGTCCGGCCCCTCGGGGTTGCGGCGCATCAGGATCTCGGTCCCCGGCCGGGCGATGGACTCGAGGTAGTCCCGCCGCGCCGCCACGGCGGCGTCGGGAAGGGTGGCGTTGGGGACGGAGACCGCGATCTTCATGCCGCGCCCCCCGGGGTCAGCACGATGCGGGTGGCCACCGCCGCCTCCACCGCCGCGTCGGAATAGAGGAACGGGACGTATTCGCCCCGCGACCACGGCTCGGACAAGTCGCGGTAGTGCGGCGAGTCCGGGTTCCCCGACTGCCCCGGCGCGTTGATGCAGACCGAGGCGTCCCAGTTCCCCACGTCCAGCACGAAGCGGACCGAGGCGCCGTTCGTCACCCGGAAATCCGTCCCCCGGTAGGCCGCGTGCATCACCGTGGTGCCCGAGCCGGGCTTGGCCAGCGGCCCGATGTCGAGCAAGGGATCCAGCCGCGACAGCGCATGGGGGAACATCGCGTGGTGCAGGTCGCCCCAGGCCCAGGCGTCCTCGTCCGCGCCGTAGGCCGCGACCAGGTCGGCATGCGCCTCGGCCAGCGTGCGCGCCAGCAGCGCGTCGCGGGCGGCCTCGGGGTCGGGGCCGAAGCCCGCGTCGGGGTTCTCCAGCCGGGTGACGATCCCCTCCACGTCGCCGGGGGCGAACAGCGCGGGCGGCACGTTGGGCGCGGTCAGGGCGAAGAGCGCGGGCTTCAGGCGCTTGGTGAACCACCATTCGCACAGCAGGGCCGGGGCCGAGTCCACCGGCTCCGACCCGTCCCAGCCCGCCAGCAGGTCCCGCCCCGGCACGTCCGCGGGCAGCCCCGCGACCAGCGCCGCCAAGCGCAGGCCGGGCAGCGAGATCACGTCCGTCTGCAGCGCCTGGGAGGAGGCGACCGAGTGCCCCTCCCCCTCCGACAGCACCGCGTCGATGCGCAGGGCGCGGCCCTTCTCCAGCCACTCGTAGCCGATGCGGGTCTCGTCCTGGTCGAAGTCCGCAGGCAGGTTCCACTCGTTGGCGCTGTGCAGGAAACCCTTCTCCGGGTTCGCCACGAAGGGCAGAGCGGACTGCGGGTGGAACCCGTCCCACTCGTTCGTCCCGTCGCCCTTCGCCGGCAGCAGCCCGGTCCAGTTGCGCCGCACCGGCGCCATGCCCGCGGGCTGCCAGGCGAGGTTCCCCTCCACGTCCGCCCACAGGTGGTTCAGCGAGGGCGTGGCGAAGCGCTTCAGCCCCTCGCGGAAGGCCTCGGGGCTTTTGGCGCGCATGGTGGTCAGGCCGCCGAAATAGGCGCAGGCGCCCGGCTCGAACCAGACCGAGCGCAGGGCGAACAGCCGCCCGCGGGCCGCGTCGCGCAGCAGCACCGGCCCGTGGACCGTCCAGCTCAGCGTATGGGTCTGGGAGGCGTGGCCCCGGATCTCGAAGACCTCGTCCGCCGTCTCGATCCCGGTCCAGCCGTCGGGGCCGCGATAGCGCTCGCCGTCCAGGTCGTAGACGTAGACGTCCTCCTGGTCGGTCCCGAAGATCGTCTGGGTGAAGGCCCCGTGCCCGTTGTGGCCCATCGAGATGCCCGGCATCGAGGGTTCGCCCGCCCCGATCACGTCCAGCCCCGGCGCCGTCAGGTGCACCAGGTAGCGCAGCGAGGGCAGCCCGTGGGCGCGATGCGGATCGCCGGCCATGATCGGGCGGCCCGTCTCGGTCCGATGCGCCGCGATCGCCCAGTTGTTCGAGCCGGTCCAGGCCTGGTCCGCGATCACGCCCGCCAGGTCGTCGACCTTGCGCCAGCGGCCCGCCTGCTCCAGCGGGCAGTCCATCCGTGCCTCGGGGAAGGTGACCGGCGCGGTGGCGAGGCGGAAGAGGTCCAGAGCCTCCAGCGGGATCTCGTCCAGCGGCGCCGCGGCCTCTCCGGCGTCCACCGGCGGCTCGAGGTTCTTGCGCATCAGGTCGGCGGCGGGATCGGCCTTGGCCAGCACCTGGGCGCGCAGGATCTCGGACAGGGCGTTGCGGGTCAGGGCGTGAGTGCGGATGCGCACCACGTCCTCGGGCGCCCATGTCTCGGGCCGCGTTTCGGTCAGCGCGAACTCCGGCGGCAGCGGCGCCTCGCCGGCCTCGATCGCGTCGATCCAGGCGTTGATCCCCTCGGCGAAGCGGGTGCAGATCGCCTGCGCGTCCTCGCCGTAGGCGGCCCACTCGGCCTCCATCGAGCCGCGGTAGAGGAACGCCCGCGCGGCCTTGTCCTGCTCCAGGTAGCCGGACCCGAAGCTCGCGGCCAGACGCCCCAGCCCCCGCTTGCGCCCCAGGTCGATCTGCCAGAGCCGGTCGCGCGCGGCGTTCACGCCCTGGGCGAAGAACAGGTCCTCCAGGCTCTCGGCCTTGATATGGGGGATGCCCCAGCGGTCGACGCGGATCTCGGCCCGCGCGGCCAGGCCGGACAGGGCGTGCTGGACGCTCATGACGCCTCCTCGCAGGTTTCTGTCTGGACAATGCTAGGGACAGACATGGTGGTATGCAATACGAATGAATTGATTTAGCCTGAGACTCGCGCCGCCTGGCGCGCCCCCCGCGGCCGCGCCCAGGACGAGCCCAAGACGGAGGATCCGACGAATGAAGCACGACAAGAGCGTCGCCTGGCCCGGAGGCGCGAAATGCGCCGTCATGCTGACTTTCGACTTCGACGCCGAAACCCTGTGGACCGGCCGCGACGAGCGCAACCGCCAGCGCCCCGGCGTGCTCTCGCAGGGCCGCTACGGCGCCACCACCGGCGTGCCCAAGATCCTGGAGCTGCTGTCGGAGGAGGAGGTCCCCGCCACCTTCTTCGTCCCCGGCTGGACCGTCGAGAATCATACGGACAAAGTGGAGATGATCCTCAAGGAGGGTCACGAGGTCGGCCACCACTCCTATTCCCACAAGTGGGTCTCCGACGATCCCGCCGCCGAGGCCGAGGAGTTCGAGAAGGGTCTCGCCTCGCTGGAGATCGTGGGCGTGAAGCCAAAGGGCTTCCGCTCGCCGGCCGGCGAGGTCTCGGCCGGGCTGCTGGCGACGCAGGCCAAGCACGGGCTGCTCTACGACACCTCGCTGATGGACGACATCAACCCTTACCGGCACATCCTGCCCGACGGCTCCAGGGGGCCGATCGAGCTGCCCTGGCACTGGTCGCTGGATGACGCGCCCTTCGCGCTGTTCTCGATCGCCTCGCCACGGCCGCTGTTCACCAACTCCCACATCCTCGAGGTGTGGAAGGAGGAGTTCCGCGAGATCTACCGCTGGGGCGGCCTGTTCGACCTGGTGATGCATCCGCAGGTCACCGGGCGTCCGTCGCGCATCGCCCTGCTGCGGGAAATGATCGCCTTCATCCGCACCTTCCCCGACGTGTGGTTCGCCACCGGCGCCGACGTGGCCGAGGCCTGGGCGAAGCTGGAGGCCGAGGGCAAGGTCTGATCCGGCCCGCCCCCGCCTGAAACGCGCGGGGGCGGCGGGGACCCCTCCCCGCCGCCCCCCTCGCGCCCCGGTCCCCAGTCCCGGGGACGCGAGACGTCAGCCGTGAAGCGCCGTCGCCGCGGCCACCGCCAGCGGCGCGAAACGGGCGCGGAAGCGCTCGGGCTCCCACTCCGCCAGCGAGCCGGCGATGTGGATCGCCCCCACCGGCCGCCCGTCGGGCCCCCGCACCGCCGCGGCCAGCGCCACCTCCCCCAGCAGCGCCTGCTCGACGGCCAGCGAATGGCCGTCGCGCCGCGCCTCCTCCACCGCCTCGCGGATCGCGTCCGGGTCGGTCAGCGTGCGCGGCGTCAGCGGCGTCAGGGTCGAGCGGGCGAGGATGTCGTCCACCTCGTCCTCGGCCAGCATCGCGAGGCACGCCCGCCCGCCGGAGGTCGCGAAGGTCGGCTGCCGCCGCCCGGCGAGCGTCGCGTAGAACGTCTCCCGCTTCGACTGCAGGCGGATCGCGTACATGATCGACAGGTTGTCGTGGTCGGCGTCGAACAGCGAGAAGTCGATCCGCTCGTCCGCCTCCTTGCGCAGGTCGATCAGCACCGGCGTCGCCCGCTCGATCAGCGCGTTGGAGCGCAGGTAGTCGAAGCCCCGGTCCAGCAGCCGCCGGCCCAGCGCCAGGCTGCCGTTGGGCGCCTGCTCCAGGTAGCCCCGCGCCAGCAGGGTCTGGCCGATGCGCTGGGCGGCGGACTTGTTGATGCCCGCGGCGCGCGCGATCTCGGTCAGCGACATCGGCCGGGGCGAGGCGGCGTAGGCCTCGATCACGTCGATGGCGCGGCTGACCGACTGCAGGAACAGGCGCTCGTCGACGGGGGGAAAGCGGGAAGCCTGGTTCATGGAAATCCTGAAAGTCGAGGCCGCGCGAGGCGGACGCAGGCGCCTGGAAAGCATCGCGCCGGGACGACGTCGGCCCGGGCGCGCGCCCGGGCCGGGGGAAGGGGCTGCACGCCCCGGGCCGCTCAGGCCCCGGCGGGGGCGTCCGCCGGCACGCCCAGGTAGGCGGCGATCACGGCGGGATCGTTGACGACCTCGGTCGGCGTGCCCTCGGCCAGGCGCTTGCCGGCGTCGATCACCAGGATCCGGTCGCAGATCGAGGTCACGGCCTTCATGTCGTGCTCGACCAGCCAGACGGTGGCGCCGGCCTCGCGCACGTTGCGCAGGCACTGCACCATCTCCTCGGTCTCGAACGGGTTCAGGCCGGCGCAGGGCTCGTCGGCCAGCAGCAGGTCGGGGCCCGTGGCCACCGCGCGCGCGATCTCCAGCTTGCGCAGCTCGCCCACCGTCAGCGCGTCGGCGCGGCGGGAGGCGAGGTCCGAGATCCCCGCGATCTCCATCGCCCGGTCGGCCACGCGGGAGGTGTCGCCCCGGTCCGGCCGCCCGAACAGGGCGCCCACGCCCACGTTCTCGCGCACCGTCAGGGCCGGGAAGGGCTTCGAGATCTGGAAGGCCCGCGCCATGCCGAACTGGTTGCGCTTGTAGATCGGCATCCCGGCGAGGTCGCGGCCCTTGAACAGGATCTTGCCCTCGGACAGCGGGTGATAGCCGGTGATCAGGTTGAACAGCGTCGACTTGCCGGCGCCGTTGGGCCCGATCAGCCCGTAGATCGCGCCCTTGGGGATGGCGAAGTCGACGTGGTCGGTGGCGGTCAGCCCGCGGAAGCGCTTGGTGACGCCGACGCCTTCGAGGATGATCTCTGTCATGCGCGGGCCTCCTTCTTGGCGCGGCGCTTCCAGGGCAGCGTGGCGCCGGCCCGCAGGATGCCGCCCGGCATCAGCAGGATCACCGCCACCACCAGCGCGCCGGTCAGCATCAGGTGGATGTCCAGGAAGTCCGACAGCAGCACGTTGGTCAGGAACAGCAGCACCGCCGCCCCGATCACCGGCCCGAACAGGGTGCCGATGCCGCCGATCAGGCAGAACACGATCATGTTCAGCGAGAAGTCGAGGCGGAACACCGAGTAGGTGGTGAAATACCCCAGCGAGTAGCCGTAGACCGCCCCCAGCACGCCCACCAGCGTCGCCGACAGCACGAAGGCCGCGATCTTGTAGCGCTCGGTCGCCACGCCCAGCATCTGGGCGGTGTCCTCGTCCTCGCGGATCGCCAGCAGCGCGTAGCCGAACTTGGAGCGTTTGACGGCCCAGGAGATCACCAGGCACAGCCCCAGCAGGAAGGCGAAGGCGTAGTAGTAGAACCGCTCCGGCGCCATGCCCGAGGGGACGGGCGAGGGCAGGAACAGCCCCACGCCCCCCTGGAAGACCGAGAGGTTGTTGGCGAGCTCCGCCACCACCTGGCTGACGCCCAGCATGGCGATGGCGAAGTAGGTGCCCCGTAGCCTCAGCAGCGGATAGGCGATCACCAGCGCGAACAGGCCCGAGACGAGCGCGCCCGCCAGCACCGGCAGGATCATCCCCCAGGGCCCCGCGGCCTGGCCGAAGATCAGCCCGAAATGCGCGGCCGCGAAGGCGCCCATGCCGATCGAGACGGTGTGCCCGAAGCTCCAGTACCCGGCGTAGCCGCCCAGGATGTTCCAGGCCACCGCCGTGGCGGCGGCGAAGAAGAAGAACTGCAGGACGCGGATGTGGAACGGGCCCAGCGCCTGGGGCAGCAGGGCGACGACCACCGCCGCCGCGACCGCGAGGAGGAGGGCGAGGGGGCGGCTCATCGGGATTCTCCGTAGGCGTTGCCCAGAATGCCCTGCGGGCGGGCGAGCAGCATGATCACCAGGACCAGGAACATCATCGCCTGGGTCAGCGCGGGGCCGACGTAGGTGGCGGTGTAGGCGTTGATCAGACCCAGCACGAGGCCGCCGACCAGCGCGCCGGCCGGCGAGCCGATGCCCCCCAGCACCACCACGATGAAGGCGTTCAGCGTCCAGGCCACCTCGGAGGAGGCCGAGAACGGCTGCACGATGCCGATGATCGCGCCCGAGGCGCCGGCGAGCGCGGCCGAGACCCCGAAGGTCAGCCCGTGGATGCGCTTCACGTTCAGCCCCGACAGGGCCGCGGCCAGCGGCTGCTGGGCGACGGCGCGCATCGCGCGGCCGAAATGGGTGCGCGCCAGCATCAGGGTCAGGCTCAGCAGGATCAGCATCGAGGCGCCCAGCGCCGCCAGCCGCACCATGTCCACCCGCACCACGCCGATCGAGACGCTGTCGAAGCTGTAGGACGGCGTGATGGTCTGCACGTCCGGCCCGAACCACAGCTGGAGCAGGTTGCGGAACACCATCGCCATGCCGAAGGTCACCACCAGCGACGCCTCGACCGAGGCGCGCGAGATCGCCCAGTGGATCACCGTGCGCTGGTAGGCGTAGCCCACCATGAACAGGATCGCGCCGATGGGCACGATCCCCAGCAGGGGGTCGACGCCGGCGGCGTCGAACAGGATCATCGCCAGGTAGGCGCCGGCCACGACGAAGATGCCGTGGGTCAGGTTCACGATGCCGATCACGCCGAAGATCAGCGAGAAGCCGATCGCGGCGAGCGAGTAGATCCCGCCCAGCACCAGGCCGTTGATCGTGGTCTGCAGGAAGAGGCTCACGGGGTCTCTTTCGTCTCGGGCCCGCGGCGGGCCGGGGTCAGGTCCGGGGTCGGCGCAGGGGTCGGGTCAGGCGGCGCGAGACGGGCGGCGGGGGGAGGCTCCCTCCGCCGCCCGCGGCTCGGATCAGCCGCGCTCGGACCAGGCCGGGGCGGGGTAGATCGGCTCGCCGGTGGCGGCGCCCTTCGGCGAGATGATCGCCATCTCGTGCTCGCCCTGGCGCTGCATCAGCATCGGCCCCAGCAGGGACGGGTCGCCGTCGCCCTCGGGGGTGAACTTGATGCGGCCGTAGAAGCACTCGAAGTCGATCGCGGCCAGCGCGTCGCGCACCGCGTCCAGCTCCAGCGTCCCCGCCTGCTTCGCCGCCTCGAGGTAGGTCACGATGCACGAGGCGCCCGAGGCCATGTGATAGGCCAGCGGCCGGTCGAAGTTCGCCGCGTAGTAGTCCGCGAAGCCCTGGGCCGAACCGAACCACTCGCCCTTGTAGGGGGCCGAGGCGTCCCAGTAGGCCTGCGTCACCGCGCCGACCGCGTACTTGCCCAGCGCCTTGCCGTAGGCCTCGGTCTGCGGCCCGAGGGTCTGGTAGAGCATCTTCACGTTGGTGTCGGTGGACACCATCTGGCGCGCGATCAGGATCGAGGTCTGGTCATGCGTGGTGCACACCAGCACGTCGGGGTTCGAGTCGCGGATCGTGGTCAGCACGTTGGTGACGTCGGCGACCTCGGCCGGCAGGTCGATGAAGTCGAGCACCTTCATCCCCTGCGCCTCGATCTCCTTCTTGGCGCCGTCGGCCTGGAACTTGGAGAACGGGTCGTTGGTGTAGATGATCGACACGGTCTCGACCGCCGGATCCATCTCCTTGAACATGTTCACGGAGGAGACGAACTGGCGCGAGGCGCGCGGGAAGATCCCGAAGACGCGCTTGCGCCCCTGGGTGAAGATCTGGTCCGAGCCGCCGCCCGCCTGCACCATCAGCCGGCCCGCGGCCTCGGTGATCGAGCAGGTCGGCAGCACGATGCCCGACCCGAAGGAGCCCAGGAAGAAGCCCACGCCCTCGTCCACCTGCCGCTGGATCAGCGTCGCGGCGCGCGAGGGGTCGGAGGCGTCGTCGAACAGGCTCAGCTCGACCTGGTGGGTCTCGCCGCCGATCTCGACGCCGCCCATCTCCTCGTTCACGAACTTCACGGCCGCCTCGTAGCCGCGCAGCACGTTCAGCCCGGTCTCGGCCGCCTTGCCCGTCATCGGGATCGAGCCGCCGAAGGTGATGGTCTTGGCCTGGGCCCGCGCCACGAGCGGGGCGCCGAGGGCGGTGGTCGCGGCGAGGGCCGCGCCGGCCTTGAGCAGCGTGCGTCTATGCATGGTCGCCTCCTTGCTGGGTCCGCTCCGCCGTCCTGTCGGCGGCGGATGCGTCGATCCGGGGATCGGTTGCTCCGGCCGGCCCGCGAGGGGTCGCCCGGGTCGAGCGGGCGCCGTCAGGCGACGCCGAGATAGGCCGCCTTCACGGCGGGATCGTTCAGCAGCTCCTTGCCGCCGCCCTCGCGCGCCACCCGCCCCTTCTCGAGGACGTAGGCGTGGTCGGCGATGGCCAGCGTCTGGTGGAGGTTCTGCTCGACGATCAGGATGGTGATGCCCTGCGCGTTCAGGTCCCCGATCAGCTTGAAGATCGTCGAGACCAGGATCGGCGACAGCCCCAGCGAGGGCTCGTCCAGGATCAGCAGGCGCGGGTTGGTCATCAGCCCCCGCCCGATCGCCAGCATCTGCTGCTCCCCGCCCGAGAGCGAGCCGGCATGCTGGGCGCGCCGTTCCTTCAGCCGCGGGAACAGGGCGTAGACCTTGTCGAGATTGGCCGAGACGTCGGCGCGGGCGCGCTGCACGCGGCCGGCGATCAGCAGGTTCTCGTGCACCGTCAGCTGCTGGAACACCAGCCGCCCCTCGGGCACCAGCGCCAGGCCCCGCTCCACCGTCTCGTGGGCGGGCAGGTCGGTCACGTCCTCGCCGTCGAAGACGATCTTGCCGGCGCGGGGCTTCAGGGTTCCCGCCACGCACTGCACCGAGGTGGTCTTGCCCGCCCCGTTGCCGCCGATCAGCGCGACGATGCGCCCGGCGGGGGCGGAGAAGGCGCAGTCCTGAACCGCGTGCACCCCGCCGTAGTCGTAGGCGAGGCCGGACACGTCCAGCAGCGGCGTGCCGGCGGCGGCATGGGCTTGAGCGGCGGAGGTCATCGGCGGGGATCGGCCTCGTATTGTTCTGCGATGCTATCGACTTGAAATAAGTTAACCTTCGTCCGGACCTTTCTGTCAAGCGATACCGCCGCCCCCGCGGCCGCTCGGAGCGTTTTCACGCGTCCCCAGTCGGTTCCGCGGTCCCCGCGCGCGCCTCGGCCCCCGGACTTTCCCCGGACAAGGACCGGCGCCGCCGCCGATTCGCGCCGACGCCAAGCCCGCGCGCGGACGCAAGACGACGCCCCGCGCCGGTCCGGCGCGGGGCGTCGTTTCGCCCGACAAGGAGAAGCCGGCGCGGCGGGTCTCGCCGCGCCCGATCCGAGGCGACCCGGCCTCAGGCCTCCATCGCCTGGTCCTCGCGCGCGGCCAGGTAATCGCGCAGCAGCTCACGCTTGAGGATCTTGTTCACCCCGCTCATCGGCATCGTCTCGCGGAACGCGACGCTGCGGGGGATCTTGTAGCCGGCGATGCGGGTGCGGCAGTGGGCGATGATCTCGGCCTCGGTCAGGCGCGCGCCGCGGTCGAGCACCACCACCCCGTGCACCGCCTCGCCCCACTTGGGATGGGGCACGCCGATGGCGGCGGCCATGTTCACGCCCGGCAGCGACAGCATCGCCGCCTCGACCTCCGAGGCGTAGACGTTCTCCCCGCCCGAGATGATCATGTCCTTCAGCCGGTCGATCACGTAGACGAAGCCGTCCTCGTCCATCCAGCCCACGTCGCCGGTGTGCATCCAGCCGCCGCGCAAGGCCTCGGCCGTCTGCTCGGGCCGGTTCCAGTAACCGGCCATCACCAGCGGGCCGCGGGCGACGATCTCGCCCCGCTCGCCCGGCGGCAGGGTCCGGCCGTCGGGGTCGTGGATCGCGACGTCGCACGACAGCACCGACTGCCCGGCCGAGCGCCAGCGCCCCGCCTCCCGATGCTCCGGCCGGTTCCACTTCGAGGGCAGGATGGTGATGCAGGCGGTCAGCTCGGTCATGCCGTAGGCGTGGTGGATGCGGATCCCCTCGAACCGCTCCAGGATCTCGTCCAGCAGCGCCGGCGCCATCGGCGCGGCCCCGTAGATCAGCTGCCGCAGCGTGCGCAGGTCGGTCGTGCCCACCGAGGGGTGGTCGAGCAGCATCCGGAACATCGAGGGCACGAAGTTCGCCAGCGTCACGCCGTGCGCCTCGATCGCGGCCAGCGCCTCGCCGGCGTCGAAGCGGGGCAGCACCACCACGCAGCCCCCCACCACGAAGGCAGGGATCAGCGCGCAGGTCGCCGCCACGTGGAACAGCGGCGACGAGCACAGCGAGACCGTGTCCTCGGTCATCTCCATCATCGTGGCGTAGCTGAAGGCCATGAACCACAGGTTGGCGTGGGTGTGCATCACCCCCTTGGGCGTGCCCGAGGTGCCGCCGGTGTAGAAGATCCCCGCCAGGTCCTGCATGCCCACGTCCGCGGGCGGGATCCGCGGCGCGGCGGCGAGGCGCGCCTCGTAGTCGGCCAGCTCCGCCGGCCCCGGCCCGTCGCCCGCGCGCAGCACCTCGCGCAGGCCCGCGACGCCCTCGGCCAGCCGCCGCGCGACCGGCAGATACGCGTCGTCGGCCAGCAGCACCGAGGCGCCGGCGTCCTCCAGGATCGCCGCCAGCTCAGGCTCCGCCAGGCGGTGGTTCAGCGGCACGATCACCGCCCCCAGCCAGGCGCAGGCGTAGATCAGCTCGACATAGCGGTGCGAGTTGTCCGCGAGGATCGAGACCCGGTCCCCCCGGCCCACCCCCATCCCCTGCAGCGCGCCGGCGAGGCCCGAAACCCGGTCCTCGACCTGCGGCCACAGGTAGGCGTGCGGCCCATGCACCAGGCCCAACGCGCCGCTGCGGCAGCGGGCGTTGCGGCGGATCATCTGCACCAGGCTCATGACGCGGTCTCCTCGCGACGGGACGGAATGGTCGGGGCGTCCGCCCCTCCCGGCGGCGCGTGGTCCGGGTCCAGCTCCCGGACCAGCCGCGCCAGGTGGTCGTCGGCGGTTCCCATCATCGCGCCCTGCACGCAGATGCGCTTGAAGCAGCCCCCGACCTCGCAGTCCTCGGTCAGGCCCATGCCGCCGTGAAGCTGGATCGCCTGCGCCCCCACGAAGAAGGCCGAGCGGTCGACGCGCGCCTTCATCCGCGACATCGCCCGCGCCCGCGCCGCCGGGTCGACGCCGCCCAGGGCCTCGATCCCGTGCTCCAGCATCGCGCGGGCGCGCTGGATCTCGACCAGCATCTCCGCCAGCCGGTGCTGGATCGCCTGGAAGCGGATCAGCGCCTGCCCGAACTGCCGCCGCTGCGCCACGTGGTCCCGCGCCAGCCAGAAGGCCCGGTCCATCGCCCCCAGCGCGTCGGCGCAGGCGTCCACCAGCGCGTGATCGATCGCGAGGGCGAGCGCCCCCGCCGCCCCCTCCACCCGCTCCAGCGCCGGGGCGTCCTCGAAGACCGCCTCCGCCGCCGCCCGGTCGTCGAGCGTGCGGCAGGCGTGCAGTCGCGCCGCCTCGGGCGCGACGAGGAACAGGCCTTCGCCCCCGTCCTCCAGCCGCGCGGGAACCGCCAGCAGGTCCGCCTCCGGCGCCCCCAGGGCCGCGCGGACCCGCCCGCTCAGCCGCCAGCCGTCCCCCGTCCGCCGGGCGGAGACCGAGGCCGCCCCTCCCGGCGCGTCATGGACCAGCACCGGCAGCAGCTCCCCCGCCACCACCGCCTCCAGCCGCGCCGCCTGCCCCGCGGGGTCGAGGAACGCGAGCGCCCGCGCCGCCGCCACGACCGGGCCCAGCGGCTCGCCCAGCAGCGCCCGGCCCACGGCCTCGGCGATCTCCGCGCTCTCGCGCGCGCCGCCGCCGAAGCCGCCCGCCGCCTCCGGCAGGCCGGCCCCCAGCCAGCCCTGCGCCGCCAGCGTCGGCCACAGCCCCTCGCGCGCCGGAACCCCCGCCCGCACGCGCCGCGCCTCCCGCGAGCCGTGGCGGGCCAGCACCCCGTCGAGACTGTCCCTCAGCAGCCCCAGGTCCCCCTCCGCCGGAGGCCGGGCCGCGCCCGCGTCCGCCCCCTCGATCGCCTTCGCGATGATCCCCTTCTGCACCTCCGACGAGCCGCCGTAGATCGTGGCCGCCCTTCGGAACAGGCTTTCGGCCGCCGCCCCGCGTCCCGCCTCCGGCCCCGGCTCCGCCATCGGCGCCGCGGGATCGCCCAGGTCGTGGAAGATCGCCCCGTAGGGCCCCAGCGCCTCGCGCGAGAAGCGCTGGGCGGCCTGCATCAGCTCCGTCCCCTGCAGCTTCAGGACCGAGGGCGTGGGCAGCCCCGGCGCCCCGCGGCCGTCGAGCTCCATCTCCACCCCGACCCGCAGGGCGGCGAGGTCCATCTCCAGCTCCGCCAGCCGCGCCCGGCGCAGGGGATCGGCCAGCAGGGGCCGCCCGTCCGGGCCCGGCCCCTCGAGAATCGCGCGCAGGCGGGCGATCTCGCGGGCGTTGCGCGGCGCCTCGGCGGTGCGCACCCGCTCCCCGGCCAGCAGGTGCTTGGCGCAGGTCCAGCCGCCGCCCTCCTCGCCCAGCCGGTCTTCGACCGGCACCCGCACGCCGTCGAAGAACACCTCGCACAGCGAATGTCCGCCGTCGATCAGCGGGATCGGGCGCACCGTCACGCCCGGAAGATCCAGCGGAAACAGCAGCATCGTGATCCCCTGCTGCGGCCGCCCCTCGGTCGAGGTCCGCACCAGGCAGAAGATCCGGTCGCAATAATAGGCGTCCGAGGTCCAGATCTTCTGCCCCGTCACCACGTAGTGGTCGCCGTCCCGCACCGCCCGCGTGGACAGCGAGGCGAGGTCCGAGCCCGACCCCGGCTCCGAGAAGCCCTGCGCCCACAGCTCCCGCCCCTCGCGGATCGCGGGCAGGTATTTCGCCTTCTGCGCCTCGGTCCCGAAGGCGGCGATCAGCGGCCCCGCGAGGTCGACCGTCTGGATGTGGAGCGAGGGCGCGCCGGCCCGGAAGCTCTCCTCCTCCAGCACCTGCAGTTGCCGCGCGGTCCAGCCGGCGCCGCCATGCTCCTTCGGCCAGCCGGGGGCGGACCAGCCGCGGCGGGCGAGGATCCGGGCCCAGCCCAGGTAGTCCTCGCGCCCCGGATGCACCGCCACGCGGTTGCGGGCGGCCATCTCGGGGGGGATGTTGTCGGCGATGAACCGCGCGACCTCCGCGCGGAAGGCCGCCTCGTCCCGGGGCGCCTCGTCCCGGGCGGCCTCGCCCGCGGCCTGGGCCATGCTCTGGGCCATGGGTCGTCTCCTCCTGTCGGCGCGGGGCGCGTCGGGGCGCCCCGTCTTCCTGTTGCGCCGGCCCGCCGCGATCCGCGGGGGGCCGGCGATCTCCTCGCCCGCGCCCGGCGCCCTCAGGCCGCGTCCGCCCGGCGCCGTGCGAACTCCACCACCTGCGCGCCGACCAGCCGGAGCTGGCCTTCGATCTCGGCGTCGGTGCATCGCCCCTCGGCGTCGAACAGGCCCGACCGCCCCTGCACGCAGGCCCCGTAGGGCGTCGGCCAGCCGCGCAGCGAGTGCACGACCGAGCGCAGCGCCACCATCGTCGTCGCCCCAGCCTGCCCGCCGTAGGCGGTGGCGATCAGCCCCACCGCGACCCCGTCGATGTAGGGGCGGGGATCCGAGGCGGTCTCCTGCAGGTGGTCGAGCGCGTTCTTCACCAGCCCGGAGACCGAGCCGTGGTAGGCCGGGCTCGCGATCACCAGCCCGTCGGCCTCGCGCACCGCGGCGACCAGCGCCTCGGCCTCCCGGCAGGGGCCGCCGGCGCCGTAGTGCGGCAGCGCCGCCAGCCAGGCGCCGTCGGCCATGCGCACCTCTCCGCCGGCGTCCGCCGCGCCCTGCAGGGCGATGCGCAGGGCCTTCTCGGTGCTCGATCCCGGCTGCGTGGCGCCGCCGATGCCGAGGATTCGGGTCATGTCGCAGGTCTCCGCTCGCTTGGGGGACAGGAATTCACGGCGCGCCGCGACCGCGTTCGGGGCAGGGAGGCCCCCCGAGCGCGGCGCGCCGATCCCGGGTCGACGCTCAGAGCCCGTAGCTCGTCGCGTCGATCCGGGAATGCAGTTCGCGCCAGTAGACCTCGGCCAGCGCCTCGCGGTCGTCCGCGCCCTCGACCAGCGGGATCCAGCGGGCCATCAGGGCGCGCAGACGCTCCACCACCTGGGCGCCGTCCTCGTAGCCGAAGCGCTCGGCGTAGCTGGCGACGATGGCGTCGAGGTCCTGGCGCAGGTAGGCGCGGGAGGCCTCGCTCAGCGCGGGCGTGGCGTCATGCACCGCGATCCCCGCCTCGCGCGCCGCGGCGAGGCTCGTCTCCGCCTCGTCGTGGTAGCGCGAGAACAGCCCGGCCGAGATGTCGGCCGCCCCGCGCAGCACCGCCGCGCGGCCGGCGTCGTCCAGCCCCCGCCAGGCGTCGAGGTTCATGGACGCGGCCGCGGCCATGAACACGCCCCCCGGAACGGTGGTGGTCACGTCCGTCGCGACCTCGGCCAGGCCGAACCCCTTCAGCTCCGCCGCCGACATCGAGGTGCAGTCGACCACGCCCTGGTTCAGCGCCTCGAATACCTCGTTGCCGGGGATCGAGACGGCCGAGGCGCCCATGCCCGACACCCAGCGCGACCAGAACGCCCCGCCCGCGCGGATCCGAAGGCCCGCGAGATCCGCCTGCGTCTCGACCGGCTTGGTGCAGATCAGCGTGTTGCGCGTGCCCGAGGAGGCGGCGAGGAAGATCTGGTTCTGGGCCGCGAACTCCTCCCGGCAGGTCTCGCATTCGGTCAGGATGTATTCCGACATCGCCCCGATCAGCGCCTTCGAGCCGGTCAGCGGGTCCGGCGCCTCCAGCTCGCCCAGCGCCACCAGCTCCATCACGAAGTTGGTGCGCGGCAGCTCCGACAGGAAATAGGGGGTCGCGATCAGGGTCAGGTCGCCGATGCCGTCGCGCACGCCCGACAGCGCCTCGGCGAAGCTGAGCAGGTTCATCGGGTAGACCTTGGCGTCGAGCTTGCCGTCGGTGCGCGCGGCCAGGTCCTCGGCGAAGGCCTGGTAGGTGCGGTCGCCGGCGGTGCCGGGCGGGTAGCCCACGGCGACCTTCAGCGTCTCCGCGCCCGCGGGCGCGGCGGGGATCAGCGCCGCCGGGGCGGCGACGGCCAGCGTCGCGCCGAGCGCGGCCGCGGACAGGAACAGGCGGGTCATGGGCATCTCCTCCCGGGGGGGCCGGGCGCTTCGCGGCGCCCGTTCGTTCTTTCGTTGGGTCGTTCGGAGGGGCGCGCCGCCCCGTCGCGCGGGGGCGGCGCGGCCCGGTTCACATGCCGTAGTCGGCGGGATCGACGCGGGAATGGACCTCGCGCCACAGCACCTCGGCCATCGCCTCGGCGCCGTCGACGTCCTGGACCAGGGGCACCCAGCGGTCGAAGAGCTGGGTCAGCCGCTCGAAGATCTCGGGCGCGTTCGCGACGCCGCGGTTGTCGCGGTAGTTGGCGACGATGGCCTGCAGGTCCTCCTGGAGGTAGGCCTCCGACTTCTCCTCCAGCGACGGCTCGGCCGCGCGGATCTCGCCGCCCAGCGACAGCGCCTTCTCGACCCCGGCCTTGTCGCCCTCGCGGAAGCTCCAGTAGAGTTCGGCCGACAGGTCCGCCGCCGCGTGCAGCATCGCGCGCCGCTGGTCGTCGGTCAGGCCCTGCCACGCCTGCAGGTTCACGTTGGCGAGGTCGGAGTAGGACCCGCCGCCGGGGAAAGAGGTGTTGATGTAGGGCGCGGCCTCGGCCAGCCCGAACTCGATCAGCGCGTAGGGGGCGTTGGTGGTGCACTCCAGGACGCCCTGGCTCAGCGCCTCGAACTCCTCGTTGCCGCTCATCGTCACCGGGGTGGCGCCCATGGCCTTGGCCCAGCGCGCATAGAACGCCCCGCCCGCCCGGATCCGCACGCCCTCGAGCTGCTCGGCCGTGTAGACGGGCTTGGCGCACAGCAGGTTGTAGCGCGACGAGGTGCCTGCGTTCAGCGCCACCTGGTTGTGGGCCATCGCCTCCTGCTCGCAGGCGTCGCACTCCAGCAGCATGTACTCGTTGATCGCCCCGATCAGGGCCATCGCGCCGACGTCCTTGTCCTCGGCCCGCACCTCGCCCAGGCCCACCAGCTCATGCAGGAAGTTGGTCACCGGCAGCTCGGAGGGGAAATAGGGGCTCGGCACCAGCGCCACGTCCGCGATCCCGTCCCGCAGCCCCGGCAGGCTTTCCTTGAAGCTCAGCAGGTTGAGCGGATAGACCTTCCCCGTCAGCGACCCGCCGGAGTATTCGTCGAGGTGCTGCACGAAGCTCTGGTAGAGCTGGTCGCCCCGCCCCCCCGGCGGAAACCCGATCGAGACGCGCAGCGTGTCGGCGGCCGCGGCCGGCAGCGCCGCCAGCGCCAGCGCCCCCGCGACGGCGAGCCGTATGCCCGGCGAAGTCGTTCTCAGCATGTCGTTCTCCTCCCGATTGGCGGGCGGGGCCTTCCCCGTCCCGGTTTTGGCCGCCCCTCGAGGGGGGCGCCCTGTTGGCGGCCCCGCGCGGGGCCGCGTTTCAGTCCACCGGCCGGCGGGCCGCGATGCTCAGGCCGTAGCCCTCCAGCGCCGCCGGCTTCACCTCCGACGAGGTCAGCAGCTCCAGCCGCCGCGCCCCCAGCTCCCGCAGGATCTGCGCCCCCACGCCGTAGTCGCGCAGCGCCTCGCTGCGCGCCGCCTCCCGCCCCAGCCCGCGGATCCGGTCCGAGATCCAGGTCGGGCTCGAGGCATGGACGAACACCAGCGCCGCCGGCCCGTCGTGGGCCGCGATGGCCCGCATCGCGCGCCCCACGTAGTCCTCGCGCGCCTCGGCATGGCTCAACAGATCCGCGGCCAGGTCGATCTGATGCATCCGCGCCAGCACC
This sequence comes from Albimonas marina, assembly GCF_029223255.1. Lineage (GTDB taxonomy): Bacteria > Pseudomonadota > Alphaproteobacteria > Rhodobacterales > Rhodobacteraceae > Albimonas. The sequence goes on along the minus strand of NZ_JARHUC010000001.1, from coordinate 427,827 downwards.
GGCCGCTCGGGGTCCTCCCCCACCGGGCCGCGGGTCAGCGCCACATGCTCCGACCCGTCCAGCCGGTGGCGGAACACGTGCAGCGTGAAATCCTCGCCGTGGCGCGAGGCGAAGGGCCCCCGGTGCACCCGCTCCAGGTGCCGCTCGGTCCGCCGGCGGAAGGCGATCAGGTCCGCGATCGCCCCGATCTTCAGCCCGTGCCGCGCGGCGAAGACCCGAAGCTGCGGCAGCCGCGCCATCGAGCCGTCGTCGTTCATGATCTCGCAGATCACCCCCGCCGGGGCCCGCCCGGCCAGGCGCGCGATGTCCACCGCCGCCTCGGTATGCCCCGCGCGCACCAGCACGCCGCCGTCCCGCGCGATCAGCGGGAACACGTGCCCCGGCGAGGCGAGGTCCCCGGGCCGCGCCCCCGGCGCGATGGCAGCCGCCACCGTGCGCGCCCGGTCCGCCGCCGAGATCCCCGTGGTCACGCCCGAGCGCGCCTCGATCGACACGGTGAAGGCCGTCTCCCGCCCGCCCCGGTTGGTCTGGGGCTGCGGCGCGAGGCCCAGCGCCTCGACCCGCGCCCGCTCCAGCGCCAGGCAGATCAGCCCGCGCGCGTGCAGCGCCATGAAGGTGATCGCGGCCGGGTCCGCGGCGTCGGCGGGGATCACCACGTCGCCCTCGTTCTCCCGGTCCTCGGCGTCGACCAGGATGAAGGGGCGCCCGGCGCGCGCCTCGGCGACGATCTCCTCGATGGGGCTCAGCCCGGCAGTTGCGGGGGCCTGAGGCGGCGCGAGCACGGTCATGGGCGAAGTCCTTCCTGCGTCGCGACGCCTATTACGGCTGTCGCACGCTGTTCACATCTTGAACTCACGGATGCGTTATTAATTCCGAAGTGAAAACTTCGGCGCTTTATTGATCGGGACGCATTGAGCCGGGCCGCCGGATCGGTCATTGTGGACCCGGACCGATTCATCGCCCCCCCTGGACCGGAGCGCTCGTGACCCGCACCCGAACCCGAAGACTGACCAAGGACGACTGGTTCCGCGAAGGGCAGAGCCTTCTGATGCGCGAGGGCATCGCCGGCATGCGCCTGGCCAAGCTGGTGAAGCGGCTGGGGATCTCGACCGGCAGCTTCTACCACCACTTCACCGACATGGACGATTACCTCGGCCAGCTCGCCGACCACTACTCGTCCGACCAGGTGCGCCGGCTGGCCGAGCAGGTGGCCCGCGACTTCGACGATCCCGTCGAGCAGATCCGCACGCTGGCCGCCGACTCCATCGTCTCGGGCCTGTTCGATCTCGACCGGGCCATGCGGGTCTGGGCGGCCTCCGATCCCCGCGCCGCCAAGGCGCTGCTGGACGCCGAGAAGGTGGTGCTCGACTTCGTCTCCGCCGCGTTCGAGCGCCTGGGCTTCGCGCCCGCCGACGCGCGCCTGCGGGCGCAGATCCTGCTGTCCGCGAACCTCGCCCAGCTGGTCACGCTGGCCGACGGGCGCGAGCTCGGCTTCCGCAGCCGGGTGCTGGATTTCCTGACCGAGGCGCCCGCCCGCGTCCCCGCCCCCGCGGCCGCCGACGAGAAGACCGCCCGCGAGGCCCTCAGCCGCCGGCGCGACGGGGAGCTCGCCCGCGTGGGGCAGGCGGCGCTCGACAAGGCCCGCGACGAGGCGCAGGCCCCCGTCGCCGCCCGCGACCGCGGCGAGATCGACGACTGATCCCCGGCCGACCGAGACCCGACGAGACTGAACGCCGCCGGCGCCGTCGATGACGGCCGCGGGAGCGATCGCGGTCGCCGGCGTGGTCACGGGCTTGCGGCGCGCCGCGGGCGCGCACGGATCGGATCGGTGGAAGCGCATCCTAGGAGCCTCCGGGGAGGAACGACGGTCGGGACCCTTTCTGACGCTACGTCAGTCAGGGCATGCGGCAGGCCCGCGGGCGGGCCATGCGGCGAGGCGTTCGAGCGAGGGGCCAGGTCGGGCCGCCGGGTCCCTGCGGCGGCCGCGCGGGCCGCCGCAGGAACCGGCGTCCGGCCGGGCCTCAGTCGGCGCCCGCGGCTTCCAGCGCCGCGGCGCGCGCGCCCTCGATGTCGAAGAGCCGGTTCATCATGAACCGCTGCGCCGCCAGGCCGCCGCCCGCCTGCAGCGTGGTGACGAACCACCAGCCGCCGTAGGCGTCCGCCGTCAGGTCGCGGATCAGGTTGTTGACCCGCATCCGCTTCTCGACGTCGACGTCGTCGCGCGTGTGCAGGTACTTGCGGATGTATTCGCCCGCCTCCGGATGGCGCAGGTCCGCCTCCAGCGGCTGGGTCAGCACCAGCCCGCCGCCCACGTCGTGCAGATGCTTCATCATCTCGTGAAAATTCGAGGCGAGGTAATACTTGGCCGCGTTGATCCCGAGGTTGTTGGGATAGACCATCCCGGTCTCGGTGCTCTCGTAGTGACGGCAGGCGCTGTCGAGCGCCATGCGGATCATCTCGTAGTAGCAGATCAGCTCCGACAGCGCGGTCTGCACGGCCGGGGTCTTCTCCTTGCCCTGCATCTCGGCGACCAGGTGGGCGAGGCCCACGTAGAGCTCGCCGTTGCGCACCGCCTCGACGACGCCGCCCGCGCGCTCCCACAGGCCCAGCGACTGGGCGAGGCGGGAGGCGAGCTTCACCTCGCCCGCCAGGAAGATGCGGTCGTTGGGGATGAACACGTCGTCGAAGATCACGAAGCCTTCGGGCATCGAATGGTGGGCCGAGGCCGGGTAGTCGAACGGGTTCAGCTCGGCGGGGGCGAAGGAGCGGTTGATGATCTTCACGCCGGGCGTGTTGACCGGGATCGAGAAGCTGACCGCGTAGTCCTCCTCGCCCTCGCGCATGCCCTTGGTGGGCATCACCACCAGCTCGTGCACCAGCGCGGCCGCGGTGATGTGCAGCTTGGCGCCGCGGACCACGATGCCGTCGGGCCGGCGCTCGACGATGCGGACGTAGAGGTCGGGGTCGTCCTGCTCATGGGCGCGGCGGGTGCGGTCGCCCTTGGGGTCGGTGATCACCTCGGCGCCGCGCAGGTCGTTGTCGCGGCAGTGGCGGTAGATGCGCTCGATGTTCTCGGCGTATTCCGGCTTCACCTTGGCGAGGTCGTCCTTGATCGCCTGCAGCGCCATGAACACGCCGGAGACGAGCGTGCCGATCGAGGTGCGCTTCATCATCTCGACCCGCGTGTGCAGGTCCTGCTCCGAGCGCGGGATCTGGAAGATCCGGTGCGCCTCGTCGCCCTCGTCGGTGGTGTAGCGGCGCAGGTCGCCGAAGCGGTTGTCGTCGTACTCGTAATCCGCCGCCACCAGCGCCATCGGCACCTTGAAGCGCGGATGCGTGGTGACGTTCTCGATCTTCTCCCCGTCCCAGAACACGACCCGTCCGTCGTTGAGACTGTCCACATACTGCTGCGGCGTCATCAGACCCATCGCCTGTCTCCTCCCATGCCCGGCGCCGTCCCGCGCCTCGTCGGGCGACTCAATAACATATGTTATGTTAGGCTTCCAGAGAGTCGTTGGCGCCGGGGTCGCGGAGGCGGGGGGCGGGGGTGTAGGGTGGGGGCAGCCCAGGGGCGAGGTGTGGAGCGCCGGGGCGGGGAGGGAGCGCGGGCGCGGGGGCGCCTGGCCAGGAGAAGAAGACGATGCGGATCGGAAGTCCCAAGGAAATCAAGACGCAGGAGCATCGGGTCGGCCTCACGCCGATGGCGGTGCGGGAGGCTGCAGGGCATGGGCACGAGGTGCTGATCGAGGCCGGCGCCGGGCGTGGCGCGGGCTTCGACGACGACGCCTATCGCGCCGCCGGCGCCGAGGTGGTCGACACGGCCGAGGAGGTTTTCGCCCGCGCCGACATGGTCGTGAAGGTGAAGGAGCCCCAGGCCGAGGAGCGCGCCCGCCTGCGCGAGGGGCAGGTGCTGTTCACCTACCTCCACCTCGCCCCCGACCGCCCGCAGACCGACGAACTGCTGGCGAGCGGCGCCACCGCCATCGCCTACGAGACGGTGACCGACGCCTCCGGGGGCCTGCCGCTGCTGGCCCCGATGTCGGAGGTCGCCGGCCGCCTCGCCCCGCAGGTCGGCGCCTGGGCCCTGCAGAAGGAGCAGGGCGGGCGCGGCACGCTTCTGGCGGGCGTGCCCGGCGTGGGCGCGGCCGAGGTGGTGGTGATCGGCGGCGGCGTGGTGGGGACCAACGCGGCGCGGATCGCCCACGGGATGGGGGCGCGGGTCTCGGTGCTCGACCGCTCGATCCCGCGGCTGCGATACCTCGACGAGGTCTACGGCGGCGCGTTCGAGACCCGCTACGCCAGCCGCGCCGCGACCGAGGAGCTGGTGGCCGAGGCCGACCTGGTGATCGGCGCGGTGCTGGTGCCCGGCGCCGCCGCGCCCAAGCTGGTGACGCGCGCGCAGCTGTCGGAGATGAAGCCGGGCGCGGCGATCGTGGACGTGGCCATCGACCAGGGCGGCTGCTTCGAGACCTCGCGCCCCACCACCCATGACGACCCGGTCTACACGGTGGACGGGATCGTCCATTACTGCGTGGCCAACATGCCGGGCGCGGTGGCGCGCACCTCGACCATCGCGCTGGGCAACGCCACCCTGCCCTTCGTGATGGCGCTGGCCGACAAGGGCTGGCGCAAGGCGCTGGAGGACGACGCCCACCTGCTGGCGGGGCTGAACGTCCATGCCGGCAAGCTGACCTGCTACCCGGTGGGCGAGGCCCAGGGCCGCGACGTGCTGTCGGCGAAGCTGGCGCTGAAGCTCTGAGGGCGACGGCCCCGGCGCGCGCGTCGGGGCCGAGGCCCGTTCTTTCGGGGGCGCGCCTTCTAGAAGGGCCCGGATCCGGGCCCGCGCCCGCTCATGGCGACAGGGCGCGCGCCCTGTCGTCGGGGGCGGCGGGGGCGCGTCGCGTTGCGCGCATGCGGCGGTCGAGGACCGAGCGGGCGACGGCGAAGCGCTCGTCGAGGGTCGCGCAGGCGCCGAGGCGGGCGACGCAGGCCCGCAGCGCCGGCAGATCGTCGAGCGGCCCGTGCCGCCGGCGCGCCGCCAGCGCGGCGAGGTGCAGGTCCGGGCGCAGGTGGCGGGCCAGCATCACGTCGAGCGGATGCAGGGACGAATCCGCCGCGTCCCGCCCCGCCAGCCGCGCCGCGACGTTCGCGGCCATGCCCGCGGGCGCCCGCCCGACCGGGCGCAGGGAGGCGCGCACCACCGCATCCGCCGGCCGCGCCACCCGCAGGCCGGCGGCGCGCAGACGGTCCACCAGATCGCGATCCTCGTTCGACTCGCGCCGGCGGAAGCCGCCGACCTGCCGGTAGGCCGCGGCCCGCACGCCCAGGTTGGCGCCGCCGGCGAGGTTCAGGCCCCCGGCCCGCCCGGCCGGATCCATCAGCGCCTCGAACGCGAGCGAGAGGCCGAGGTATCGCTCCTCCCGCCGCTGCCGGCGGCGATAGTCGGGGGGCAGTCCGCGCGCCTCGTCCGGGAAGGTCTCGATGCGGCCCGCGGCCACGTCGGCCCCGGCGAGCGCGGCGCGCATCCGGTCGATCCAGTCCGGCGCGGCGGCGGCGTCGGCGTCGGTGGTCAGCAGCGCCTCGGCCTGCGGGCACAGGCGCGCGGCGAGCGCGAAGCCGAAGCGGCGGGCCGCGCCGACGCCGCCGCGGGGCAGGCGCCGCTCCGCCACCGCCAGCGGCAGCCCCTCGCGCCGGGCGAGCGCGAGGGCGCGGGCGGCGGTGTCGTCGCTTGTGTTGTTCACCGCCACGATCACCGCGGCGGCGGAAAGCTGGGGGGCGAGCGCCGCCAGGCAGCGCCCGATCAGCTCCGCCTCGTCGCGGGCCGGCACGATCACCGCGGTCTCCGCCGCGTCGAGCCGGGCGGGATCGCAGGCGAGATCGACGCCGGCCGGCAGGGGCCGGCGGGCGCGGGGCGTCACTGGACGGCGCCGGCGGCCAGGTCGAGCCGGTAGCCGTCGGCGTCGCCGTCCCCCACAGGCAGGCGGCGGAAGCTGCGGCGCGAGGCATGGGTGAACAGCGCCAGCGCCGCCTCCCCCTCCAGCGCGTTGCCGCTGGCGCCGAGCCAGGTGCAGCACAGGATGTCCGCCTGCGGCCAGCGCCGATCGATCTGCGCGGCGAGATCGGCGATCTCGGGCGCGTCGAGGAAATAGAGCACTTCCGAGAGCAGGATCAGGTCGTGCTCGGCGTCCCCGGGGCCGGCGGGCAGCTCCGCGGGGACGAACAGCCGCTCGAACCGGGCCGAGGGGGCGGCGCGGCGGGCGGCCTCGAGCGCGGCCTCCACCGCGTCGACGCCCAGGTAGGCGTCGCAGCGGGGCGCGATGCGGCGCGCCAGCTCCCCGTTGCCGCAGCCGATTTCGAGCGCCGAGGCGTAGCGGGCGCGCGGCAGGGCGCGGGCCACGGCGCCGAGGCGCGCGTGCTCGTAGGGGCTGGAGCGGAAGCCCCAGGGGTCGTCTCCGTCGGCGTAGATCGCCTCGAGGTGCGCAAGCGAAACGTGCATCAGCGGGGCTCCCTTTCGAAGAAGATCTCGGGGCCGGTCTCGAACATCTCGACGAAGGCCGGCGCCATCTCGAAGGCCTGGGGCGCGTCGGAAATGACCTCCCCCAGCTGGCTGCGGTGACAGCGGATCGCGGCGCGCTTGGCCGCGCGCCAGGGTCCGGGGTCGAAGCGGTGCTCGCGCACGCGGCCGAGGCGGGCGCGGAAGGCGGGATCGTGCCAGCGCGACCAGACCGGGTAGCTGAACAGGCGCAGTCCGGTCATGCGGGCGGCGGCCCGGGCGACGGAGGCGGCGACCTCGTGGTCGCAGTGGGGGTCGGTCTCGCACGGGGCGAAGAGGCTGCGGGCGCGGGTGCGCCGGATCGCCTCGATCACCGCGGCGAGCGTGGGGCCGAGGTTGGCGATCTCGTCGGTGCGCGCGTCGGGCAGGCCCAGCCAGGTGAGGTCCTGCGCCGAGCCGCCGAGGCGTTCGAGGGCGCATTCCAGTTCCCGCCTGCGCAGGGCGGAGAGCGCCTCGCGCGGCCAGGTGGGGGAGCCGACGTGGGAGGCGCCGCCGTCGGTGAGGCAGATCACGTGGGCGCCGGGGCCGGCGAAGGCGGCGGCGAGCAGCGCCCCGCAGGCGAGCGACTCGTCGTCCGGGTGCGGGGCGAGGACCAGCGCCGGGTGGCCGCGCAGCAGCCCCTCGAGGGTCGAGGCGACGACCGGGGGCGGCGGCACGGGGCCGTCCGGGGGCTCGGCGAGCGGGTCGGGGAAGAGGTCGGGGCGGTCAAGCATCGAACCAGTCCTCGACCGTGCGGCTCTCGACGAAGAGGTCGCGGCCCACGCGCAGGGTCATCGCGTCCCGCGCCGCCTGGCGCAGGTAGCAGGCGAGGTCGCGGGCCATGCGCCCGACGGGGTCGTCGAGGGCGAACATGCCCAGCCCGACGGAGCGTTCGACGGCGGCGATCGCGTCCTGGCCGAGCTCCTCCATCAGCAGGCGGCAGGAGATCGAGAGGGTGGCGGCGCGCTCCGGCTCGGCCCGCCCGAGGGGGCCCTCGGCGACCTCGGCGGCGCGGGCGACGGCGGCGTCGGCGGCCAGCGCCCGGATGCCCAGCGGCGCGAGGCGCAGGAGCTGGGCGTCGGCCGAGAGGTGGCCGCGGCGGGCGAGGGCGGTCCGGGCGCGCTCGAGCAGGCCGATCACCCCGCCCAGGGTGACGGAGGCGATGCGCCAGGTGCCGCCGATGAACTGCGGCTCGGCGGTGTAGACGCCGGGGGCGCCCAGGAGCTCTCCGGGAAGGCCGGTGCAGTCGAAGCCGCCGGAGCAGCTGTCGGCCATGCCCGAGACGTCCCACTCCTCGGGCCGGTGGCGGCGCATGTCGGAGGCGTCGACGATCACCAGCTGGGCGCCCTCGCCGTCGGGGCGGCGGGCGGCGACGATGGCGCGGGCGGCCATGCCGAGGCCGGAAGCGAAGCGCTTGGCGCCGTCCAGGGTCTCGCCGTTCCAGGAGACGGGGTCGGGGCCGTCGGCGGCCCAGACGCCGTAGAGCGCGCCCTCGCGCATCGCGGCCTTCGCCTCGGAAAGCTGGGCGGGGGCGCCGTGGGCGCGGATCAGGCGGTGGGCGTTGGCGTGACCCTCCAGCAGCCGCCCGGCCGAGAGGTCGCGCGCCGCCACCTGGCGCAGGGCGGCGTGCAGCGCCTCGGGGGTGGCCCAGCTCTCGGGGGCGAGCCACGCGCCGTCCCGCAGCTCGACGAGGATCGAGGCGCATCGGTCGACGCGGATCGACGGCAGGGGCAGGACGTGACGCATGGGGGCCTCGCGGTTGGAACTCCGCCTGAAATCGGGGGTCGCTCGTGGTCAGAATACGGCGCGAAGCCGACTTGCAAACGGCGGCGACGCGGGGCCGCCGGACGCAGGACCCTGAGGCGAAAGAATTTTCGAGCCGGTCGCGCGCCGGCAGGACAGGGGCGCGACGGGCCGGTTTCACCGGCCATTTCAAGATGTTGCAGCGCCCGGAGCAGGGCGGCCCGCCGGCTCTGGATCGCCGGCCCGCAGGGTGGGCGGGCGCCGCAGGACGGTATCCGGGACCAACAAATGTTAAGGGCGACTTGTCAATTCGGGGGGCTCGCTAGGTCGATGCCGGAGCGCCGGACGCCTCGATCCTCGAGGATGCCGCCGGTTTTCCGGACAAGGATATTGGTCATGAAGGACCCCGAGCAGACCCGCGGCCCCGGCGGCGAGACTCACCAGACCGCCGACGGGGATCGCCCTGCGATGACCACCCAGGTCGGGATGCCGATCTCGGACGATCAGAACAGCCTGAAGGCGGGCTCGCGCGGGCCGCACCTGCTGGAGGACCAGGTCTTCCGGGAGAAGCTGTTCCACTTCGACCACGAGCGCATCCCCGAGCGGGTGGTCCACGCCCGCGGCTACGGCGCCCACGGCACGTTCGAGCTGACCGAGAGCCTGGCCGAGTACACCTCGGCCGACCTCTTCCAGCGGCCGGGCGAGAAGACCGAGGTCTTCGTGCGCTTCTCGACCGTGGCGGGGGCCAAGGGCTCTCCGGATCTCGCGCGGGACGTGCGGGGCTTCGCGGTGAAGTTCTACACGCAGCAGGGCAACTGGGACCTGGTGGGCAACAACATCCCGGTGTTCTTCATCCAGGACGCGATGAAGTTCCCCGACCTGATTCACGCCGCCAAGGCCGAGCCCGACCGCGGCTTCCCCCAGGCGCAGACGGCGCACGACAACTTCTGGGACTTCATCTCGCTGATGCCCGAAGCGATGCACATGGTCATGTGGATCATGTCGGACCGGACCATTCCCCGCTCCTTCCGCTTCATGGAGGGGTTCGGCGTGCACACCTTCCGGCTGGTGAACGCCGAGGGGCAGGCGCATTTCGTCAAGTTCCACTGGAAGCCGAAGCTGGGCGTGCAGTCGGTGCTGTGGGACGAGGCGGTGAAGATCAACGGGGCCGATCCCGACTATCACCGCCGCGACCTGTGGGAGGCGATCCAGTCCGGCGACTTCCCCCAGTGGGAGCTGGGGATGCAGATCTTCGACGAGGATTTCGCCGACCGCTTCGCCTTCGACGTGCTCGACGCCACCAAGCTGATCCCGGAGGAGGAGGTCCCCGTGCGCACCGTCGGCGTGATGACGCTGGACCGGATGCCCGAGAACTTCTTCCTGGAGACCGAGCAGGTCGCCTTCCAGACCGGCAACCTGGTGCCGGGGATCGACCATTCCAACGACCCGCTGCTGCAGGGGCGCAACTTCTCGTATCTCGACACCCAGCTGAAGCGGCTGGGCGGGCCGAACTTCAACCACATCCCGATCAACGCGCCCCGCTGCCCCTTCGCCAACCTCCAGCAGGACGGGCACATGGCGATGAAGAACCCCGTGGGGCGCGCCAACTACGAGCCCAACAGCCACGGCGAGGGCCCGCGCGAGGACCCCGAGCGGGGCTTCCGCTCCCACGAGGAGCGGACCGGCGGGCCGAAGCGGCGGATCCGGGCCGAGAGCTTCGCCGACCACTACAGCCAGGCGCGCCAGTTCTACCGCAGCCAGACCCCGATCGAGCAGGACCACATCGCCGACGCGCTCGTCTTCGAGCTGTCGAAATGCGAGATCCCGCGGATCCGGGAGCGGATGCTGTCGCACCTGCGGGTGATCGACGAGGACCTCGCCCAGGCGGTGGCCGAGGGGCTGGGCCTCGATGAGATGCCCGACCCGGCCGAGCCCGCGAAGCCGGTGGTGGAGACGAAGCGCTCGACCGCGCTGTCGATCCTGGCCAACCCGCCGCGGACCTTCCGGGGCCGCAAGCTGGGCGTGCTGATGACCGACGGGATCGAGCGCGGGATGCTCGACGCGCTGACTGCGGCCGCCGAGGCGGCGGGGGCGAAGATCGAGCGCGTGGCGATGACCGTGGGCGGCGCGACCCTGGCGGACGGGGAGAAGGTCCCCGCCCACGAGAAGATCGACGGCGCCCCGTCGGCCCGATACGACGCGGTGGCGGTGCTGGCCAGCGAGGCGGGGGCGCGCACGCTCCTGAAATCCTACGACGCGCGCACCTTCCTGGCCGACGCCTGCGCCCACGGCAAGTTCGTGGCCCTGACGCCGGCCGCCCGCGAGCTGTGGTTCGAGGCGGTGGCGCAGGAGCCCGACGACGGGGTGCTGACGCTGGACGACGAGGACGACGCGGTCCGGTTTCTCGAGGCCTGCGCGAAGCTGCGGTTCTGGGACCGACTGGGCTGACGCGCGGCGGCGGCGGCGGCGGCGGAGCGGCAGCTCAGTCGTCGCCGTCCGTTCCGTCCCAGGGAAGATACAGGTAGCCCGGATCGAACCGGCCGATGCGCACCGCCTCGGCCTGGTCGAGGATCTGCACCTCGCCGTCGCGCACCACGCAGATGCCGGCCTCGCGCAGCTCCCGCAACGTGCGGTTCACGTGGACGCCCGAGAGGCCGCAGGCCTCGGCGAGCTGGCTCTGGATCAGGGGCAGGGCGAAGCGGCCGTCCTTGCTGCGCCCGCACAGCTCCATGCGCAGCTGCATCTCGCAGAGGAAGTTGGCCATCCCGGCGAGCGCGCGGAGCTGGCCGATGCGGAAGGTCCAGTGGCGGTGGATCGAGGCGTCGATCATGGTCAGCGCCCACAGGGCGCCGGCGTCGGCGGCGCCGCGCTCGACGATGCTCAACAGCGCCTCGTGCGGGAACAGCGCCAGCCGCGCAGGCGTGACCGCGACGACGTCGTGGTCGAGCCGGCCCAGCGGCAGGCCGTGCAGGTCGACGAAATCGCCGGGAACCTGGAGGGCGACCATCTGCGCCTCGCGCACGCCGTCGGTGGCGTTGCGCGCCATCAGCCCGTCGAGGAGCAGGGCGCTGCGGTCGAGGGGCTCGCCGGCGCGGGTCAGCACGGTTCCGGCCGGAACCTCGACGACGCCGCTGCAGGCGGCCTTCAGGCGCCGCCACAGCGCCGGCGTCAATCTGCGCGCCATGCCGGTATGGTCGCTCGCCCGCATCTCGCCCCCCTTGTCGGCCTGAGGCCCGCTCGCCCGGGTCCCGTCGAGCGGGGAAGATACTCTGGGCGGGGCCGACGTCCAGTGCGGGGAGGTCACCCGGCGCGCCCGGCGAGGGCGGCGCGCAGGCGCCCGGCGGCGGCGCGGCCGAGGGGCAGCGGCTCGACCAGGCCGTCGAGCGTGGCGAGGGTGAGGTTGCGGTCGCGGGAGGCGAGGCGGCGCACCCGGTCGAGATTGACGATGGTCGAGCGGCCCAGCCGCGCGAAGGGGGGCGCGGGGAGGCGCTCCTCGAAATGGCTCAGGGTGCGCAGGATCAGGAGGGAGGGCTCGCCGGCCAGGTGGACGCGGGTGAAGTCCCCCTCAGCGGTCAGCGCGGCGATGGCGGAGGGGGGGACCAGGGCGGTGCGGCCGGGGGTGGCCAGCTCGATGGGCGCGGCCTCGGGACGGGGGGCGGGGCGCAGGCGGCGCAGGGCCTGCTCCAGCCGGTCGGGATCGACGGGCTTGAGGATGTAGTCCGCCGCCTCCACCGCGAAGGCGTCCACCGCCCGGTCCGCGTGGGAGGTGACGAAGACCACGCGCGGGGCGGGGGAGAGGCGGGCGAGGAGTTCGAACCCGTCGCCGACGTCGAGCTCGACGTCGAGGAAGGCGACGTCGGGGCGCAGCGTCTCGATCGCGCGCAGCCCCTCGGCCAGTGTGTCGGCGGCGCCCACGATCTCGACGTCGGGGGCGGCGGCCAGCAGGCGGGCGAGCGCCCGGATCGCCCGGGGCTCGTCGTCGACGATCACGACCCGGAGCGTGGCGCGCCCTCCAGTTCCAGCATCACGCGCACGCGCTCGCCCTCCTGCGCCAGCGACAGGGCGTGGCGGCCGGGGTAGTGCAGCGCGAGGCGGCGGCGGACGTTGGCCAGACCGATGCCGGTGCGGCTGCCGGCCGGGGCGGCGTCGGCGAGGCGGCCGGGGTTGCGGATCTCGATCGCGAGCCCGTCGTCGCGCGCGCGGATGCGCACGTCGACCGAGCGGCGCCCGGCCCGGCGGCCATGCTCGACCGCGTTCTCGACCAGCGGCTGGAGGAGGAAGGAGGCGACCTCGCGCCGGAGCGCGGCGGCGTCGACGTCGAGCGAGGCCTCGAACCGCGCCCCGAAGCGGGAGCGCTGGACGGCGAGATAGGCCTCGAGCGCGTCGATCTCCTCGTCCAGCGGCACCACCAGGCGCTCGATCCCGGCCAGCGAGCGGCGCAGGAAGATCGACAGGTCCTGGATCATCGCGCGGGCGGCGGCGGGATCCTCCTGGATCTCCTCGGCCACGCCGTTGAGCGCGTTGAGCAGGAAGTGGGGGTCGAGCTGGAGGCGCAGGCGCTGGAGCTCGGCCTCGCGCGCCTCGGCCTCGGCGCGGGCGGCGCGGCGACGCTCGGCCCGGCGGGCGCGCTCGGCCGTGGTCCAGAAGCAGGCGAGGCCCCAGCACACGAAGAGGACGAAATAGTAGAAGGCGACAGAGAGATAGGGCGGCTGGAGCAGGCCCTCGGGCGAGGGCGCGCCGAGGGGGCCGCGCACCAGTTCGTTGACCGCCGTCGCGGTCGATCCGGCGACGGCGGAAAGCAGCAGGATCCAGCCCAGCGCCGGAAGCGTCAGTCCCTCGGACACGTCGAGCCGGCGGTAGACGGCCGCCAGCAGGTAGGCGAGCGCGGCGACCACCGGGACGGCGGCGCAGGTCAGCAGCAGGGCCGCGACGACGTCCTGGACCACGAACAGCCGCACCGTCGCGTCGAACATCGCGAAGACCGCCCAGCCCGCCGCCGTGACCCGCGAGGCCGAGCGCGGATCGCGGAAGGGAAGGGGCGTCGGGTCCGCCGCGGGATGCGCCGTGGAAACGATGGGGACGATCTCCGTGGCCGGGAGGGAGCCGGGCGTCGCCCGACTCGAATACAGGCGCCGCGGCGGCCGGACAAGCGCGGGGCCCCGCCCCTCCGCGCCCGCGCGGGCGCCCGCTTGACCGAGGATTCCGCCCGCTTCGCCGATCTCCGCCGCCGCCCCTCTGGATCGGCGCGCGAGAGGGGGCGATGTCGTGACGGCAAGGTCGTGGAGGGGCGGATCGCGGGAGGCGGGACGCCCGATCCCGGCCTCGCCGCGCAGGGCGCGCGCCGGAGGAGGACGGCAGGGCGATGGACGAGACGGGCGGGCGGATCTTCGAGGTCAGGCAGGGCGCGGGCGACGTGATCGGCTTCGATCCGGCGCGCGACAAGCTCGATCTCGGCGACGTCTCCGTCCACAATTTCATCGTCGTCGACACCGCCGCGGGCGTCGGCTTCCTGAACCCCTGGTCGGGCGAGACCACGCTGGTCCGGGGCGTATCGCTGGGCCAGCTGACCGTCGACAGCTTCCTTCCCGTGATCAACGACCACCTGCGCCAGTGCCTGGCCGGCGCGCTGGCCTGGGCGCACGGGGTCGAGGCGGAGCCGGGCGTCGTCCACGCCCGCTCGCACGAGCCGGGACGCATCGACCGGGTCGCCTTCGACCCGGCGACCGACCTGGTGGACTTCCGCCACTACGGTTCGCGCGAACAGATTTCCATGACGGACGGGGCCGAGGGCGTGGTGATCGCCAACGCCGGCACGGGTCAGGCGCTGATCCTGCTGGACGTGACGGTCGACCAGCTCTCGGCCTCCCATTTCCTGTTCTACTCCGCCCAGGTGCGCGAGGACCGCGTGCACCAGCAGCTCGGCCTGGGGGACGTGCCAGCGGCGCAGGTGGTCGACCAGGGGATGCCGGTTCCCGGCACGCTCGACTGGCCGACGGCCGCGGGCCCGGGCGATCCGCCGCCGGGGGCCGCGGGCGTGACCTACGCGCTGGAGTGGCGCTGGGGCGAGCACGTGGCGCTCGACTTCGATCCGGCCGTGGACCGGCTGGATTTCGGCTGGTTCAAGGCCCACGAGTTCGCCGTCGAGGAGGTGGACGGCGCCGTCGTCGTCTCGATCGTCGGCAACCAGCAGAGCTACACCCTGACCGGCGTGCCGCTGTCGGCGCTGGAGATGGGGGCCATCGTGGCCCGCGATCCCTCGGCGCGCGAGGCCTGGCAGGCCGTGCTCGACGACGCGGAACCGGAGCCCGAGCCTGAACCGGAGCCCGAGCCGGAACCCGAGCCCGTCGACGAACCGCCCGAGCTGCGGATCGGCAACGCGAAGGTCGAGGAAGGCGACGCGGGCTGGAGCGTCGCGAAGCTGAAAGTGCGCCTGTCCGAGGCCTCGGACGCGCCGGTCACGCTCGACTGGGCCACCCGCGACCGCTCGGCGCGCGCGGGGGAGGACTACCTCGCCCGCTCCGGCACGCTGACCTTCGAGGCGGGCGAGACCGTGAAGACCCTGCGCCTGAAGGTGCGCGGCGACGAGATCGAGGAAGGCGACGAGGCCTTCGTCGTGAAGCTGACGGGCGTCGCAGGGGCCCGCGTGGCGGACGGCGTCGGTCGGGTGAAGATCCTGGACGACGACGCGGCGCCGCCGCCTCCGCCGCCTCCCTCCGAGGGCGAGGTCGCCTATGCGGTGCGCGACGCCTGGGCGGGGGGCTTCGTCGCCGAGATGACCGTCGAGGCGGGGGCGTCCGGGCTGGACGGCTGGACCGTCTCCTTCGACGCGGGCTTCGAGATCGCGAACCTGTGGAACGCGCGGATCCTGTCGCACGAGGGGTCCCGCTACGTCCTGGGGAACATGGATTACAACGCCGAGGTCGCCGCGGGGGCGGCCGTCGGCTTCGGCTTCCAGGCGTCGGGGGAGGGCTCCGACCTCTCCGGCCTGGACCTCAACGGCGCGGTCCCACCTACCGCGTCGCCGGCGATTTCGGTCGTCGGGGCCGAGGCGGTCGAGGGAGGGGCGCTCGTCTTCGACGTCTCGCTCTCGTCCGCCGCGGCCGAAACCGTGACGGTCCGCTACGCGACCGAGGACGGGACCGCGCAGGCCGGCGACGACTACGTCGCGGCCGCCGGAACGCTGAGCTTCGCGCCGGGGGAGACGCGCGCGCAGGTGCGCGTCGAGACCCTGGACGACGACGCGGCGGAGCCCGTCGAGACCCTCGCCCTCGCCCTCGACGCGCCGGCAGGCGCGACGCTGGGCGTCTCCCGGGCGCAGGGCGCGATCGTGGACGACGATCCCGCGCCCCTCCCGGGGATCGGCATCGGCGACGCCGAGGCGGTCGAAGGCGACGGCCTGGGGGCGTCGCCGGGCTGGTTCTCCACGTCGGGGAACCAGGTCGTCGATGCCGACGGAACCCCGGTGCGCATCGCCGGCGTGAACTGGTTCGGGTTCGAGAGCCCCACCATGGCCCCGCACGGGCTGTGGACGCGGGGCTACGCCGAGATGATGGACCAGATGAAGGCGGAGGGGTTCAACACCATCCGCCTGCCCTTCTCCTCCGAGATGCTGCACACCAGCGCCGCGCCCAACGGGATCGACTTTTCGAAGAACCCGGACCTGGCGGGGCTGAGCGCGGTGGAGATCCTCGACGTCATCGTGGACTACGCGGGCGAGATCGGGATGCGGATCATCCTGGACCACCACCGCTCGACCGCGGGGGCGGGGACCTCGGGCAACGGGCTGTGGTTCGGCGAGGGCGGCTTCACCGAGGCGGGGTGGATCGCGGACTGGCGGATGCTGGCGGCGCGCTATGCCGACGATCCGACGGTGATCGGCGCCGACCTGCACAACGAACCCCACGGCGGGACCTGGGGCGGCGGGGGCGCGCGGGACTGGGCCCGCGCCGCCGAGGCCGCCGGCGACGCCATCGGCGAGGTCAATCCCAACTGGCTGATCCTGGTCGAGGGGGTGGGCGCCTACGGGGGCGATCCCTACTGGTGGGGGGGCGCGCTGCAGGGGGTGCGCGACCGGCCCATCGACCTCGCGGTCGAGAACAAGCTGGTCTACTCGCCCCACGACTACCCCAACTCGATCCACGCGCAGCCCTGGTTCCAGGGCGAGGATTTCGCCGACGGTCTGCCGGAGGTGTTCCGCGAGGCCTGGGGCTTCATCTTCGAAGAGGAGATCGCCCCGGTGATGCTGGGCGAGTTCGGGACCCGGCTGCAGGACCCGAAGGACGCGCCCTGGCTGGCGGCGCTGACGGCCTATCTCCAGGGCGACTTCGACGGCGACGGGACCTCGGAGCTGGGCGCCGGAGAGGAGGGGATCGGCTGGACCTGGTGGTCGTGGAACCCCAACTCCGGCGACACGGGCGGCATCCTCGCCGACGACTGGCGCACGGTGCTGGAGGAGAAGATGGCCTGGCTGGAGCCGATGCGCTTCGACTTCGCCGAGGACGGCGGCGGGGGCGCGGCGGTGTTCGAGGTCTCGCTGAGCGCGCCGGCGCAGGAGGCGGTCTCGGTCGACTGGCGCACCGCGCCGGGCACGGCGGGGGCGGATGACTTCGCCCAGGCCTCGGGCACGCTGGTCTTCGCCCCGGGCGAGCGGACGCGGGAGATCCGGGTCGAGATCCTGGGAGACGACCGACCGGAGGCGGACGAGCGTTTCGCCGTCCTGCTCTCGAACCCCCGCGGGGCGGAGATCCTGGACGGCGAGGGCCGCGGCCTGATCCTGGACGACGACGGCGCGGGGGCGGCGGGGCTGCTGCTCGCCTGAGCGGCCCCCTGCCCGCGCCCCGGCGGCCCCGCGGGCGCGCGGAGCGAAAGCGGCCGCGTCTCCGCCGTCGGGCGCCGGCGCTACTCGACCACCTTCTTCACGAACTGCGACTTCAGGCCGATCTGGCCGACGCCGGGGATCCGGCAGTCGATGTCGTGGTCGCCGTCGACCAGGCGGATGCCGCGGACCTTGGTCCCGACCTTCACCACCGTGGACGACCCCTTCAGCTTCAGGTCCTTGATCACCGTCACCGTGTCGCCGTCGGCCAGCACGTTGCCGACGCTGTCGCGCACCTGGGCGGCGTCGGTGTCGGCGGATGCCGAGGCCGCGGCGGCGGCGGGCGACCACTCATGCCCGCATTCGGGGCAGCACAGCAGGGCGTCCATCTCGTAGGCGAGGACGGATCCGCATTCCGGGCAGGGCGGCAGGGCGTCGGTCATGGGCGGCTTTCCGTTCTCTGGGTCGGGCGGTCCGCCCGGTAGGGCGCGGCGCGCAGGCGGCGCGATCCGAGGCCTGCGCGGGGCGGCTTCGTCCGGTAGGTTTCAGGATATCATCAGTGATACTTGAAATATGATAATCGGTCTGCTTGAATTCAGCAATCGTCCTTCAAGAGCGACTCATGATCACCGCTTCGCAGATGCGCGCCGCCCGGGCGCTGCTGGGCATCGACCAGAAGACCCTGGCCGACCTCTCCGGCCTGTCCGTGCCCACGATCCGGCGCATGGAGGCGAGCGAGGGCAACGTCCGCGGCGTCGTCGACAGCCTCGTGAAGGTCGTCGACGCGCTGGACCGGGCCGGGATCGAGCTGATCGGCGAAGGCGCGACCAGCCGCTCGGGCGGACGGGGCGTCCGCCTGAAGGCCCCTCCGACCGACCCCTGACCCTTCCGACCCGCGACGGCGACCGCCGACGACCTGCCGACGATCCCGCCGCTTCCTTGACCAAGGCGCGGCCCCAGATGACAGACCTTGCAGCCGGCCGGAGCGCCGCTCCGACCTTCGCCGAGCTCTACACCCCCAAGATCCTGACCGTGCTGCGCGAGGGCTACGGCCTGGCGCAGCTGCGCGCCGACGCCGTGGCGGGGCTGACGGTGGCCATCGTCGCCCTGCCCCTGTCGATGGCCATCGCCATCGCCTCGGGCGCGACCCCGGCGCAGGGGCTCTACACCGCCATCGCGGGCGGGTTCATGGTCTCGCTTCTGGGGGGCTCGCGCTTCCAGATCGGGGGGCCGGCGGGGGCGTTCATCGTGCTGGTGGCCGCGACGGTGGCCGAGCACGGCATGGACGGGCTGATCCTGGCGACGTTCCTGTCGGGCCTGATGCTGGCCGCGGTGGGCTGGCTGCGGCTGGGAACCTTCATCAAGTTCATCCCCTTCCCCGTCACCGTGGGCTTCACCGCCGGCATCGCCGTGATCATCTTCGCGAGCCAGGTGAAGGAGCTGTTCGGCCTGACGCTGGCGAACGAGCCCGGCGCGCTGCTGGAGAAGGCGCCGGCGCTGTGGGCCGCGCGGGACACGCTGACGCCCGCGGCGCCGGCGCTGGCGCTGGCGACGGTGGGCGTGATCCTGGGGCTGAGGCGCTGGCGGCCGCGCTGGCCGGGGATGCTGATCGCGGTGTGCCTGGCCGCGGCGGCGACGGCGCTGCTGGACCTGCCGGTCGCGACCATCGGCACCAAGTTCGGCGGCATCCCCTCGACCCTGCCGGCGCCGCATCTGCCCACGCTGTCCTGGGACAAGGTCGTCGACGTGCTGCCGGCCGCGGTCTCCTTCACCCTGCTGGGGGCGATCGAGTCACTGCTGTCGGCGGTGGTGGCCGACGGGATGACCGGGCGGCGGCACCGCTCGAACTGCGAGCTGGTGGCGCAGGGGGCGGCCAACGTCGCCTCCTCCCTGTTCGGCGGGTTCTGCGTGACCGGCACCATCGCGCGCACGGCGACCAACGTGCGCTCGGGCGCGCACGGGCCGGTGGCGGGGATGCTGCACGCGGCCTTCCTGATGCTGTTCATCCTGGTCGCCGCGCCGCTGGCCGCCTGGATCCCGCTGGCGGCGCTGGCCGGGGTGCTGGCGGTGGTGGCCTGGAACATGGTCGAGCGGCCGGCCATCGCGGCGCTGCTGCGCTCGGGCTGGGGGGAGGCGACGGTGCTGGGCGCGACCTTCCTGCTGACCGTCTTCCGCGACCTGACCGAGGCCATCGTGGTGGGCTTCGCGCTGGGCTCGGTCCTGTTCATCCGTCGGATGAGCCGGGCGACGGCGGTGGCCCTGCACACGCCGCTGGTCGGGCAGGACGAGGCCGACGGCGCCCGTCCGCGCGAGAGCTACGACGAAGGCGCGGCCTCCGACCCCGAGGTGGTGGTCTACCGGATCACCGGGGCGCTGTTCTTCGGGGCGGCGGCCTCGATCGGGTCGGTGCTGGACCGCATCCAGGACGGGCGGCGGACGCTGATCCTGGACCTCTCGGCCGCGCCGTTCCTGGATTCGACGGGGGCCAACATGCTCGAGGGCCTGGCGCACGGGGCGCGCAAGCGCGGGACCGCGCTGTGGATCGCGGGCGCGAGCGAGGAGATCCGCGCCATGCTGGCCGCTCACGGGCTGCAGGCGCCGCTGGTCCGGCAGGCGGCCACCGTGGAGGAGGCGCTGGCAGGCTCGCGGAGCGGTGGGGTCGTCGACGGCTGAAGGGGCGTCTGCGGGCGGTGGCCGCGCGGGGGATTGGAGTGTCGTCGCCGCGTGCGTCATCTCCCCAGACTGAGCGCACGCGGCGGCGACACGCATGATGCGATGAACACCCCAATGCCCGCGTCATGCTCGAGCCGGGCGAAATCCCCAATCGCCTCCGGCTCTGATCATTGGATACGATTTTTCGAATGCGGACGCCAGCGAAACTCCGCCGGATTATCGTTATTCCCCCGGGTCAATACTCGCCAATAGCGCACATATGCGAATTCAATCTCGCGCCAGGCGACAGTTGTTCATGGAAACTGGAATCGCGGGGCCGAAGCGGTCTTCGGCCCCGCGGCGAGTCGGGCGGTCGCGGCGCCTCGCGGCGGTCTCAGGCGGCGAGCGCGGGCGCCTGCGGGTTGGACCAGCTCCCGTCGGGCAGGCGGCGGGCGGCGACGCGGCCCTCCTCCAGCGCGAAAAGGTGCAGCCAGCCGTTGTCGAACAGCGCCTGCACGGAGGGGTGGCGGGAGAGGACCGCCGAGATCGCCTCGCGCGGCGCCTCGATCAGGACCGAGAGGCGCAGGGCCTCGTGGGCCGGCGCCTCGCCGTCGTGGATCGCCTGCCGGGGCAGGCCCGCGCGCAGGCGGCCGCCGTTGCCCTCGACCACGCCGATGCCGCCGACGACGTTGTGGATCAGCTTGTTGCCGCTGCCGAAGGCCTCGGGCGCGACGGTCGAGCCGTAGTATTGCAGGCTGATCCAGCTCGCCACCACCACCGGGGCGGTCAGGATCAGCTCCAGCGTCGCGAAGCCCTCGTCCGCCCGCCAGTCGTAGCTGTGCAGGAAGGCCCGGCCGCCGAGGTCGACGCCGGAGGTCGCCGCGCGCGGGGCGGCGATGAAGGCCGAGCAGCCGGCGAGGCCCCATTCCGGGCGCACCTGCGCCCAGTCCCAGGCGCGCGCGGCGACGGTCGCCGCGGTCGCGCCCGGCAGGCGCGCCGCCCGCTCGGCCCGCGCGAGGGCGCCGGCGGCCCGGAGCCAGGCCTGCGCCTGCGCCAACTCCTCCGCCCGGTCGGCGGGGACGGCGTCGGGGTGGAGCGTGATCTCGTCCGTGGTGGTGTCGTGGAGGCCCGCGACGAAGATCACCTCGTCGTCGAGCGCGATCCCCTGCCCGGCGAGGCCCGCGCGGGTCTCGGGGTCGTTGAGCAGGCCCGCGAGCAGGCGAGCGGAGACGTCGCCGGCGTGGCCGCCGCAGGCGCCGCAGTGATAGGCGCTTTCATGCGGGTTGTTCGCGACGGTGGCGCCGTGACCCAGCAGCAGGACCAGCCGGCCGAAGCCCTCGGTCAGGCTCATCGCGCGCAGGACCCTGGCGGCGAGCTCGGCCTTGGCCTCCGCCGACAGGCTCTCGGAGAAGCGTGGGGCGGGGGCGGGGGCCGGCCGGCTCCGCTTCAGGCCCAGCGCCTGCGCGGCGAGCTTCGCGCCGTAGAGCGGGCCCGCCGCCTCGACGAAGGCGAAGGAGGAGACGGCGGCCTGCCGGAACCGGCCCCAGGCGCGGGCGGCGCGGGCCCCGATGCGCGCCGCCTGCTCCTCCGCCTCCCCGAGCTGGGCGGTCGAGTGCAGGGCGGGCTTAAGCAGGACGGGCAGCCGCGCCTCGGGCACGTCGGAGGCGTGGGGCGCATGGACCAGCGGCAGGCCGAAGAAGCCCGCGAAGCCCAGGGTCTCGACGCCCGGATCCTGCGCCTCGAGCGCCCGGCGGAACACCTCCGAGCGGACGTCGATGCAGAAGGCGGCCTGCAGCGCGGGCCGATCCTTCGGGGCGGCCGGACCGTCGAGCGCGTCGGCGAGCCGGCGCTGCGCCGCCCGCTCGGCGGCGTCCTGCAGGATCGCGTCGGTCACCTGATCGGCCGTGGGGATCACGGGGGCGGCGTGGGCGGCGACCACCTCCTGCCAGCGGTCGGCGAGCGCGGGGTGGGCGTCGAGCAGCGCCTCCTCCCACACCAGCCGGATCGCCAGCAGGTCGGCCAGCGTCGCGTCGGTCCCGCCGTCGAGCTCCGCCTGCCACAGCAGCCAGCGCGCGTGCTGGGCCCAGCCGCCGAGGTCCATCAGCAGCCGGTGGAAGGCGGTCTCGGCCGCGGGCTCGCTCAGGCCCAGCCGCTCGGCCGCGCGCAGGATCGCCCGCTCGGCGGTGTCGGGGGCCGAGGCGACGTGCCGGCAGAAGCCGGGCAGGCCGGCGATCTCGGGCGTCAGGTCCCGCGTGGCCCACGAGCGCCAGGCGGCGAAGGCGGGCCGGCCGGGGGCGGGGGCCCACAGGGCCTGGCCCCGGTCGAAATGCCCCGCGGCCCACAGGCCCACGGTCTTCTCGATCACCGCGGGCCAGTCCACGCCGTCCGCCTGCGCGGCGAGGTCGGCGACCGTCGGCAGCGCCTGCGGCGCGGGCGAGGGGGCGCGGGCGGCGGCCTTCAGCGCGGCCGCGTGGCGGGGCCTCAGCGGTGAGGCGCAGGCGGCCAGCGCCGCGTCCAGGTCCTCGGGCGCGATGCGGCCGGCCGCGATCTCGGCGGCGTACTCGGCCCGCGGCCGCGTGACGGCGACCCCGGCGACCCGGACGAGCCGCGCGGCGGCGGTCGCCAGGTCCTCGCCCGACTGGCCGAGGAAGGGGTTCACCGCGACGGTGGCGTCCAGCGGGAAGGCGGGCGGGATGGCGCGGGCCGCGCGCTCGGCCGCGGAAAGGAGGCCGGAGACCCGCGCGGGCTCGATCCGGATGGCGTTCATGAACATGGGACGTCCTTTCCGATCAGCTGGACTTCGCGGCCCGGAACCCGCCGATCAGGCGGTCGAGCAGCGCGTTGAGGTAGAGGCCGTTGGCGAGGTGGACCCGGACGCCGGCGGCGGCGGGGTGGCGGCTCCACAGCGGGAACATCGTCTGGGCGAAGGCGACCAGGCCGAAGGAGAGCACAGCGACGGTCAGCAGCGCCCACTCCAGCGGGCCGGGCGCGGGAGCCGCGGGCAGGACCCCGCCCCAGAGCGCGCCGGCGAGCAGCTGGAAGCCGAAGTAGCCCGCCGCCGCGGCCAGCGAGGCCTGGGCGGTGCGCCGGGTCAGCGCCGCGGGCGCGGCGTCGGCCAGGCCCTGGGCCACCAGATAGGCGACGCCGAAGATCAGCATCGTGCCCAGCGCCACCGCCTGCGCGGGCTTCGGCCCGAAGAGCAGCCCGAAGGCCGCCGCCATGCCGGCGTAGAGGATCAGCGCCAGCGCGAAGGCCTTCAGCGCCGCGCCGACGCCGGGCGCCGCGACCGGCCCCGGCCGGCGCAGCCCCGCCACCGCCTGCACCGCCCCGCCCGAGGACAGGAACGCATGCGCCTTGTAGAGCGAGTGCGCGACCACGTGCAGGAGCGCCAGCGCCCACAGCCCCAGGCCGCACTGCAGCAGCATGAAGCCCATCTGCGCGACCGTCGACCAGGCGAGCGCCGTCTTCACCGCGCTCTGCGTCAGCATCACCACCGCGCCGAAGAGAGCCGTGAACCCGCCGACGGCGACGAGGGCGGCCATGGCCCCGGGGCTCGCCTGCACCAGGTCGGCGGTGCGGATCAGCAGCACACCGCCCGCGTTGACGATGCCGGCGTGCAGGAGGGCGGAGACGGGGGTCGGCGCCTCCATCACCTCGGTCAGCCAGCCGTGCACGGGGAAGGCCGCGGTCTTCAGGGCGGCCGCCAGGACCAGCAGGGCGACGGCCGCGTGGCCCGGCCAGGACAGGCCCGCGCCCGCCGCCTCGGCCAGGGCGCCGAGGTCGTCGGTCCCGTAGGCCGCGGCGAGGACGGCGGCCGCGAGGATCAGCGCCCCGTCGCCCGCATGCCAGACCAGCGAGAACTTGGCGGCCGAGCGCCGGGCGGCCGCCCGGCCGGGATAGTGCAGCAGCAGCCGCCGCAGACCCAGGCCGACGGCGACGAAGGCCGCGATCAGCACCCCGAAGGAGCCCGCCTGCACCAGGACCAGCACCGCGGCGAGCGTGGCGAGCATCGCGGCGTGAAAGCGGACCGCCCCCGGCTCTCCGTCCAGGTAGCTGCGGGCGTAGCGCATCACCACCGCGCCCACGAAGGCCACCAGAAGCGTCATCGTCGCCGAGACCGGATCGCGGACCAGCGCCGGGGCGAAGGGCCCCTCGCCCAGCGCCGGCCGGGCGGGGCCGGAGGTCAGCAGCAGCGCGAGCTCGGCGACGGCCAGCGCCAGCGCCGCCGCCGCCGCGCCCTCGGCCAGGCGCGCGGCGCGTCGCGGCGGCCCGCCCGCGCCCAGCGCCAGGGCGGCGGCGGCGAGCAGGAGGACGGCGGGGGCCAGCAGGCCCGGGGTCAGGATCGACGACATGGCAGGCTCCTCGAACGTGGTGGGCGAGGGATAGCCGCTGGCCGTCTTTCATAAAATGACATATAATATGGGTTAACGTTCTACTGGATCGAACGATGGCGACGCTGAACCTGCATCACCTGCGCCTGTTCCGGGCGGTGGCGCGCGACGGCGCCCTGACGGGGGCCGCGCGGACGCTGAACCTGTCGCCGTCGGCGCTGTCGACCCAGCTGCGGGCGCTGGAGGCGTCGCTGGGCCACGACCTGTTCGAGCGGCGGGGCCGGGGCCTCGTGTTGACCGAGGCGGGGCGCATCGCCCTTGACCATGCCGAGGCGATCTTCCGCACGGCCGAGGATCTGACCGCCACCCTGCGCCAGGTCGGCGCCGCGCGACGGGCGCTGCGGGTGGGGGCGCTGGCGACCCTGTCGCGCAACTTCCAGCTGGCGTTCCTCGCGCCCATCATCGGGCGCGGCGACGTCGAGGTGGTGCTGCGCTCGGGCCTGCAGCCCGACCTGCTGCGCGCGCTGCAGGGGCTGGCGCTGGACGTGGTGCTGACCAACCTGGTGCCCGCCCGCGACGCGGCCAGCCCCTACCTGGTGCACGAGTTGTCGGAGCAGCCGGTCAGCCTGGTCGGCCCGCCGGAGCTCGCCGGGCGCCCGCTGGCGGAGCTCCTGGCGGAGGAGCCGCTGATCCTGCCGACCCCGGAATCGGCGCTGCGCGCCTCGTTCGACGCGCTGATCGGCCGGCTGGGCCTCGCGCCGCGCATCGCGGCCGAGGCCGACGACATGGCGATGCTGCGCCTCCTGGCGCGCGAGCATGCGGGGCTGGCCGTGATCCCTCCCATCGTGGTGCGAGATGAGCTGGCGGCGGGCGTGCTGTGCGAGCTGGCGCGCCTCGAGGGCATCTCCGAGGGCTTCTACGCCGTGACCCTGCAGCGCCGCTTCCCCAACCCCCTGGTGGCCGAGGTCCTGGACGCCGCCCGCGCCGCCGCGGGCTGAGGCGCACGACGAAGACCGGCCGCGGACCACATCCGCGCGCACGAGGCCGCGCGAACGGAGCGGCAGGACGAGGATGCTGTGGAGAAGGTCGACCTGGCGGGTTTCGATGCGCGAACCTGTGGGGAACGTGCGGCGAAACCCGCCGGGGTCATGGTCGGAGTGAGTGGATTCGAACCACCGGCCCCTGCCTCCCGAAGACAGTGCTCTACCAGGCTGAGCTACACTCCGGACCGAGCGGCGGGGACTCGCGTCCTCGCCGCGGCGTGGGAACTAGCAGGGCGCCGGGCGGGGCGCAAGGCGTTTCCTTGGTCGCAGGTGGCCCGTCGCGCCTCAGGCGGCGACGAGGCCGCGCGGGGCCTTGCCGCAGCCCCTCCGCACCGCTAGGTTCCGCGGCGCTTTGGGGCGTCGCCAAGTGGTAAGGCAGCGGTTTTTGGTACCGCCATTCGCAGGTTCGAATCCTGCCGCCCCAGCCACCCAGCCTAATCCATTATTTTTCAATAACTTAGGCGCGCTCCACCCTAAGCGGTCGCGACACTCACTCGTATCAGTGGGATGGCTAGACGTTAGCCGGGGGCCAGACTGAATGAACAAGAACGACGCAGCGCCTCTTGAGCCGACTCGGTAGCACCACACCTCGCACTTCAACCGGGTGTTGAAGTCATTTCCTCGCCCACCGACGCTCTCGGCGGACTTCGGCAAAGTCGCGACCCGCTGGCAGGCAGGGGGCCCGCGCAGGGACCCCGACGGAACAGAGCTAGCGGCGCTTGCTCTCGCAGGTCTTGCTGCAGGCGGCCCTGATCGCCCTGCATGCTGACACGAGCAAGGTAGGAGCTGGGATGGGTTCGCTGGAGCACGACGAGGTATTGCGCGACAGGAAGCAACCGTAACTGGCGTCCCCCAGGTGCAACATTGCGTTGCACTTGCGGCGCTCATCGAACGCACGTCGTAAGTTGTCGACCAGGTCACCACCGAGCGCGAGACCTACGAGCGCGACGACTTCAAGTTCCCCCCGCCAGCTCCCGTAGCTCCCGCAAGAGCAGACTAATCGACAGAATCGACCCGGGAGTTGGCGGGGGGGATGGCTGGTGGGGAAGTTCCGCCGACCGTATGACCATGAGAGCCTGGCACCCTTTCCACGGGTGCAGCGGGCGGCGATCCGAGTCTCCCGCTTGTAGCTCCGCCATCCTGACCCTCTCGGGTCAATCGCGGTTGAGGCCTTGGGCCTCGCTCCTGCCGGAAGCGCATGCATCGACCGCCGACAGGCTGAAGGTTGAGCGTCGCTCAGAGCCTTCATCCTTTCCAAGCTGTTCGCGCAGAGCGCCAGGGCTTGACGCTGTTCGGCTTGGCCGCCTCATAGCGCCGGCCATGTTCCCGGTATCGCCGTTTTGATCTGGGCTTGGCGCGCGGGTTGGAACGCCCGCGAGGTCGGCGAGAGCCGACTTGGGCGAAGCAAGAACGAGACGCGAACATTTCAATGGCTGGCCCATCACGCCGTCGAGCAGCGTAGCTAGCGCTCAAGCGCCCTATCAGTCTCCGCCTCATCGCTCAGCGGAGGGTGCGTTGTCGGCACTCCCAACTCAGCAACGACCATTTCCAGCACCTCGGGCATATACTCGGCGAGGACGAGGCGGGTGAACGCGACCGGGTCCGCTCCACAGGCACGCGCAAGCGCCGGGGCCCGGTCTATCGGCACCTTCATGTCGCCGGTCTTCATCATCGAGATGACATTGCGTTGGCCGAAGCCGACCTCCAGCGCGATAGCCTTCCCTCGTGAACGATGAGCCACTGAGAGCGCCCCCAGAACCCCATCAACGCCCGCCAGCCCAAAAAGAACCCGAAAGCGAGAGTCGGGGCTTTAGCCCCCCTTCCAGTCGCTCTGGGAGGCCTCCATGGCCGCGCAGACGGAGGGAAAGGCCGCGCCGCGAAGATCCAATGCCTTGCCCGCCGACCCGCCGGCGCCGCTTCCAGACCAAACGCTACTCGGCGACCTTCTTGACGAACTGCGACTTCAGGCCGATCTGGCCGAAGCCCGGAATCCTGCAGTCGATGTCATGGTCGCCGTCGACGAGGCGGATGCCGCGGACTTTCGTGCCGACCTTCACCACCGACGACGACCCCTTCCTTGATCACGGTGACCGTGTCCCCGTCCGCCAGGACGTTGCCGACGCTGTCGCGCACCTCCTGCGCGTCTGCGGCTGCGGCGGCCGCCTCCGGCGACCACTCGTGCCCGCACTCGGGGCACGAGAGCAGGGCGCCCATCTCGTAGGTGAAGGTGGATCCGCATTCCGGACAGGGCGGCAGGGCGTCGGTCATGGTCGTCCTTCAGTTCGGTGGAGCGGGCGCGTTGTCGCCTGGAACATGATCGAGAAGCCGGCGATCGGGGTGCGGCTTCGCTTGGCTTGACGTTGCCGGCGCCATCGCGCCGTCGATGTTCTCGCCATCGCCCCCGCCGCCGGACAGGCGGCCGCCTTCTCTGCTTCTAGGTCACCTTCAGCCAGGTCATCATTCCCGACTCCGCGTGAGAGAGCATGTGGCAGTGGAACAGCCAGTCGCCGGGATTGTCGGCGGCGAAGGCGATCTCGCGCGTCTCGCCTCGCTGGAGCAGGGTGGTGTCGCGGAGGGGGCCGAGGGTTCCGTCGGCCGCGATCTCGCGGAAGTGCATGCCGTGCAGGTGCATCGCGTGCGGGAAGGCCGTGTCGTTGCGGATCGAGAGACGCACCGGCTCGCCGCGCGCCAGCTCGGCCAGCGGCGTCGGCGTCATGCCGACCGTGCCATTGAACGCCCAGAACTGGTTCGCCTCGACCATCTGCCCGAAGCTCCGCCGGCGACCGTCGAGGATCGCGGCGTCGAGGCGGCCCATCGCGCCGCCGCTCATCTCCAGGCGCAAAGGGCGGGCCTCGGCGAGGCGGGGCGGCGCCATCCCGGGGTTCGGCGGCAGGGCGACGGGCGCGTCCCGGCGCGCGCGGGAGGCGACGCCGACGACCGGGAAGCGCGACTGCGAAAAGCCCTCGCCGCGCTCGACGCGGACCAGATGGGCGTCCTCGCCCGGCTCGGCGACGACGTCGACGATGAGGTCCGCGCGCTGGCCGGGGCCGAGCAGGAGGGTCTCGGCGACCGGGGCGGGAGCCTCGAGCGGCATGCCGTCGAGGGCGACGATCCGCCCCTCCAGCCCGAGCAGCGCCAGCTGGAAGATGCGGGCGTTGGCGGCGTTGACCAGGCGCAGGCGCAGACGCTGGTGGCGGCGCACCTCGATCGCATGGTCGTGGCGCCCATTGGTCGCGATCAGGTTGCCGAGCCGACCGGCGTGGCTGCGGCTGTGGCGGGAAAGGAAGTCGGCGTCGATCTGGCCTGACTGGGGATCCAGAAGCCAGTCGTCGAGGACCAGGACCTCGTCGCGGTCCGCCTCGGGGGCCTCGGCCTCCTCGACGACTAGGGCGCCGTAGAGGCCGCGCGCCACCTGCTCGGCCGAGCGGTTGTGCGCGTGATACCAGTAGGTTCCCGCGTCCGGCGCGACGAAGTCGTAGTCGAACGTGCCGCCCGGGGCGACGGGGTCCTGGGTCAGGCCGGCGACGCCGTCCATGGCGTTGTCGATCCGCAGCCCATGCCAGTGGACCGAGGTCGGCTGCGGCAGGTCGTTGATCAGCCGTCGCGTCACGCGCCCGCCCTGCGCGACCCGGATGACCGGGCCCGGCAGGGCGCCGTCATAGCCCCAGATCCGCGTCGCAGGGTAGGCGGGCGGGGCGAGCTGGACCTCCGCCTCGCGGGCGGTCAGCGCCGCGGGCGAGGCGCTCTGCGCGGCGAGCGGGCGGCCGAAGGCTAGCGCCACGCCGGCCGCGCCGCCGAGGGCGAGCAGGTCTCGCCGCGATGGAAGCGTCATCTTGCGTCCCTTCTGATCACCGCGCGGTCCAGGTCCTTGCTGGGAGCTCCTTGCCGCGCATGCCGGCCGCCGGCGTCGGGGTCGTGCCACGCGGCCGCCTGGCCCCTTTCGATGGTCCGGATCGGCGTGCGGGTCCAGCCTGTGCCCGCCGATCCAGCGGCTCTACTCAGCCGGCTTCGCCTCGGCGCCTGCGGTCGGTCCGCCGGGATGCATGGAGGCGCGCATCTCCTGCGGGGTGACGCCGCCGTCGTGGTCGGCGTCGACGGCGCGGAACATCCGGGCGTGGATCTCCTGCATCTCTGCGAGGGAGATGGATCCGTTCCCGTCCGCGTCGGCGATTGCGAACATCATGCGCATCATCATCGGCGGCGGACCCATCCGGCCGCCCCGCGGGCCCTGGCCATCGTCCATCATGCCCATCATCATCGACCCGTCGCCGCCCCCCATGGCGGGGCAGTCGGCCATCGGGCCATCGCCGCCCATCATCCGCCTGGGCTGCATGCCGCCGCCGCCCTGCATCTGTCCGTGCTGCATTCCGCCGGCCTGCCGCGCGGGCGGGGTCATCATCCCGCCGCCCTGGGTCTGCGCGACGGCGCCCAGCGCGCCGGCTGTGGTCAGGATGATCGCGAGGGCGGATGTCTGGAGGGGTCTCATGGGTCTTCTCCCAATCTTCGATTCGGGATCTGGCGACCGTTGCGGCCGTCGGCGCGGCTGTAACACCCGCCTTTATGTTTTGTCGCTCAAGTTCTCGCGATCCTCCAGAGTTGAAACCGTCTCATCTTTGATTTGGCCAAGCGTCTCAAAATATTATAACCGAAACAATATAGACGACAAACAGTTGCGGGCCGGCGCATGAGGAGGCGACGACGCCCCGCCCCTCCGGTGGCGCCGGAGCTGCGAAAGGTCGCCACGCCGGTGTCTTCTGGTCTCCGCTAAAATACTCTTGACCTTCCACCAGGGGGAACCTCTATCTCCCGCGTCGTGTCCGTCGTCGCCCGCCTCTTCCTCGTTCTGTCGATCGTCGTCGCGCTCTGCGCGGGCGGCCTGTCGGGCGCATCTGCGCATGACGCTGCGGCCAGAGCGACGACGGCCGAGCGGATGGCTCACGCGGGTCATCACATGACCCCCGAGAGCGGCGTTTGCGATATGTCGATCGCCCATTGCGCGACGGCGTTGCCGCCTGGTCAGACCGGTCAACGCTTCGAACCGGCGCCCTGTCCGATCCGACATCCGTCCGCATCGACCGAGCTGGCGGAGCTCGCAAACCCCGACCTCGAGACGCCGCCTCCGCGAAGCTGAACGGCCGAACGCCCTTCCCTGGGCTTTCGCCACCGACCTTCAGCTTCAACGAGGACACTATGCTGAAATCCAACCTGCTGCGCCTTGCGGCGGCAGCCGTCGTGGCGACTCCCGTCGCCGCCTTCGCCTCCGGATCGCATGGCGACGGCCACGGCGCCTCGCCGACCGGCCTGCCGGGCAAGGCCTCGGCCGCCTCGCGCACGATCGAGGTGACCCTCCACGACAACTACTACGAGCCCGAGACGATCGAGGTGAAGGCGGGCGAGACCGTCCGCTTCCGGATCAGGAACGCGGGCGAGTTCGTGCACGAGTTCAACATCGGCACGGCCGAGATGCATGCCTCGCATCAGGACGAGATGATGATGATGATGCAGCACGGCGTGCTGACGCCAGATCACGTCGACATGGCGGCCGCGAAGGCGATGCAGGCCTCGATGGGCCACGGGATGCACGACGATCCCAACAGCGTGCTGCTGGAGCCGGGCAAGTCCGGCGAGATCGTGTGGACCTTCCCCAAGGACGCCGACGGGGCGATCGAGTTCGCCTGCAACGTGCCGGGACACTACCAGTCCGGCATGGTCGGCTCGGTCGCGATCGACCACTGACGTGACGACGGACCGACGCGCCCCCGCGGCGCGTCGGTCCCCACGCCCCCAACATCAGGAAACCGACCATGACGCCATCTGGTCTGGCGCGCACGCTCGCGCTGGCGACGGCCGCCCTGGCCCCGTTCGCCGCCCTTGCCGGGACCTACGACATCACCGTCGATCCGGTCCGCATCGAAACCGCCGACTTCACCAAGTCCGGCATCGGCTACAACGGCTCGCAGATCCCCACCGTCCTCCGCTTCAGGGAAGGCGAGGATGTGACGATCCGGGTGACCAACAACCTGTCCGAGGACACCTCGATCCATTGGCACGGGCTGATCCTGCCGTTCGAGGAGGACGGCGTGCCCGGCATCAGCTTCCCCGGCATCAAGCCGGGCGAGACCTTCACCTACCGCTTTCTTATCGTGCAGAGCGGGACCTACTGGTTCCATTCGCATTCCGGCTTCCAGGAGCCGGACGGCGCCTACGGGGCGATCGTGATCGAGCCCACGGCGCGCGAACCCTACCGCTATGACCGCGACTACGTGGTGCAGTTCACCGACAAGCATCCCCACTCCGGGGACCGGGTGTTCCGCAACCTGAAGCTCTCGGCCGACTACTACAACCGCCAGCAGCGCACCCTGTTCGACATGCTGTCCGACGCCGGCGACAAGGGCCTGGGCGCGGCGCTGGCCGACCGCGCGGCCTGGGGCGACATGCGCATGATGCCCACCGACGTCGAGGACGTGCAGGGCTTCGCGCCGATGATCAACGGGCGGGACGCCGAGGGGAACTGGAACGGCCTGTTCAAGCCGGGCGAGCGGGTGCGGCTGCGGCTCATCAACAGCTCGGCGATGACCTATTTCGACGTGCGCATCCCGGGGCTGAAGATGACCGTGGTCGCCGCC
Organism: Albimonas marina; assembly: GCF_029223255.1. Lineage (GTDB taxonomy): Bacteria > Pseudomonadota > Alphaproteobacteria > Rhodobacterales > Rhodobacteraceae > Albimonas. The sequence continues at coordinate 396,085 of NZ_JARHUC010000001.1, read as the reverse complement.
GATGGCAACGACGTGCTGCCGGTGGTGGTGGACGAGCTGCGCCTGGGCGTGGCCGAGACCTATGACGTGATCGTGCGCCCGACCGAGGACCGCGCCTACTCGGTGCTGGGCGAATCCATGGGCCGCACCGCCATGGCCCGCGGCACGCTGGCTCCGCGCGAGGGCATGGCGGCCGAGATCCCCGACCTGCGTCCCGCCCCGCGCCTGACCATGGCCGACATGGGTATGATGGAGGGCATGGATCACGGCGCCATGGGCCATGGGGACATGGGCCAGGGCGGCGCGAGCCACTTGATGCCGGACGGCTCCTCGATGCCCGGCGACGCCAATGCGGCGATGGCCGGCGACGGGCACGTCATGCGCGACGGGTCGACCATGGCGGGCGACGCACACGCCGGGATGGCGGGCGGCGGCCACATGATGCCCGACGGCTCGCGGATGGAGGGGATGAACCACGGCTCCATGTCCGGCATGGACCCCTCCGGCATGGCCGGCGGCGACCCCTTCTACGCGCCCGGCAGCGGGCTGACGCCCGAGGCCGCGGACGGCGGCAAGTTCCTGTCCTATGCCGACCTGAAGGCCCGCGCCCCGCTCTATCCCGACCGGGAGGCGACGCGGGAGATCGAGCTGCGCCTGACCGGCAACATGGAACGCTACATCTGGTCGATCAATGGCGTGAAATACGAGGACGCCGAGCCGATCCGCCTGCGCATGGGCGAGCGGGTGCGCTTCAAGTTCGTCAACGAGACGATGATGACCCATCCCATGCACCTGCACGGCATGTGGACCATCCTCGACACCGGTTCGGGCGCGCGCGACCCGATCAAGCACACGGTCAGCGTGGCGCCGGGCACGACGCTCTACACCGAAACCGAGGTCGACGCGCCGGGCCAGTGGGCCTTCCACTGCCACCTCTCCTACCACATGGCCGGCGGCATGTTCCGCAAGGTGATCGTCGAGGGCGCGCCGACGCAGGCGATGAACATGCCCGCCGCGGATCACGGCGCCCAGCCACCCGCTGCCGACGGCCACTCCCATGCGCATGACGAGGGCTGAGACCATGCACGCGACCCGCATCTTTCCCGCCCTCGCGCTTATCGCCGCGGCCGGGCCGGCGCTGGCCGAACCGGCGATCTGGGGCCTCCAGGTCGAGCAGCTGGAATACCGCTTCGGCGAGGACGAGGACGTCCTCGCCTGGGACTTCGACGCCGTGGCGGGAACCGACGAGCTCCGCTTCGTGTGGCGCTCGGAGGCCGAGCTGCTGACCGGCCCGGGGACCTTCGAGACGCTGGAGAACCAGGCCCGCGTCCAGGTCCCGATTTCGCCCTTCTTCGACGCCGTGGGGGGCGTCATGGTCTCGACCCCCGAGGGGCTGGACCGGGTCTACGGCGTCGTCGGCGTCCATGGCCTCGCCCGACAGTGGTTCGAGGTGGACGCCGACCTGTTCGTCTCGGACAAGCCCTTCGCCCGGTTCGAAGTGGACTACGAGGCGTTGATCACCAACCGACTGATCCTGACGCCGAGCGTCGAGGTCTCGGTGCCGCTGGTCGACGACCGGGCCATCGACGCCGGCGCCTTCGGGCCGAAGCTCGAGGCCGGGCTGCGACTGAGCTACGACGTCGTGGACCGCCTGGTCTCGCCCTATGCGGGGGTGCACTACGAGCGGTATTTCGGCGACAGCGCGGACCTGCGCCGGGCCTCCGGCGAGGCGACGGACGCGGTCTATTTCGTGGTGGGGACGAAGATCCTCTTCTGATCCGTCGTCCCGAAGACGGACGCCCTCGGCGAGACCCGGGGGCGTCTCCCCGCCGGATTCGTCCGGCCGGGGCGGACGCGCAGACCGGGCCAAACGCCGATGGACGCGACTTTCCTCTTTCAGATCCCCCATGACCTGATGCATGCGATCGCCCACGCGGTCGGCCATGAGATCACCGCGGACGCGCCTGCCTGGGTGCATCCGGTCTTCCACCTGACGCTGGTCTGGGCCCCGATCGCGCTGGCTGCGCTCGCGCTGTGGCGGCTGGTCTCGGCGCTGCGCGCCCGCGGACGTCCCGCCGGCGCCGCGCCGCCGCCTGTCCCTGGATTCGAGCCGGGCGTCTACGCCTTCGTGCTGCGCTGGACCCGGGCGGAGCTGCCGCTGCTGCTGGGCCTCAGCCTCGCGGCGCTGCCGGTGCTCTACGCCGCGCTGGAGCTGCCCAAGCTGATCGTGAACCGGGCCATCGACGCCGAGGGCTTCCCGCTGACCGCGGGCCCATGGAGCTTCGACCAACTCGAGTTCCTGTTCCTGCTCTGCGCGCTCTACCTCCTCGCGGTGATGACGAGCGGGGCGCTGAAATTCGCGATCAACGTGGCGAAGGGACGGATGGGCGAGCGCGTGCTGCGCCGCCTGCGCCTTACGATCTACCGCCGCTGGCGCGCCGGCGCGGGCGGCCCGAGGCGCGGCGAGACCATCCCCCTGATCGCCCAGGAGGTCGAGCCGATCGGCGGTTTCGCGGCCGAGGCCATCGTGTTGCCGGTGTTCCAGGGCGGGACCTTCCTGACCATCCTCGCCTTCATGTTCATGCAGGACCCGGTGCTGGGCGCGGCCGCCGTCTCGCTGCTGCCCGTCCAGCTGGTGGTGATCCCCCGCCTTCAGCGGCGGGTGAACCGGCTGGCCCGCGCCCGGGTCGCCGAGATGCGGACCCTGGGCGGCGAGCTCGCCGGTCAGTCGCTGCGGCCGGAGGCCCGCCTCGGTCTCGCCCCGCGCGAGGGCCTGGCCGACGTCTGCGGCGGCTTCCGGCGCATCGAGTCGATCCGGCGGAACCTGCAACGCGAGAAGTTCTTCATGAAGTCGGTCAGCAACTTCCTCGCCTCGCTGACGCCCTTCTTCTTCTACGCCATCGGCGGCTGGCTGGTGATCGAGGGCCGGCTGACCCTGGGCGCGCTGGTGGCGGTGCTGGCGGCCTACAAGGATTTCTCCGCGCCGCTTCGCGAACTGCTGCGCCACTACCAGGCGGTCGAGGACGTGCGGGTGCGCTACCAGGAGCTGCTGGCCCATCTCGCCCCGGCCCGGATCGCGCCGGCCTCGGCGTTGTCGCCGGTGGAGTGGTCGCCGGCGTCGGGGGCGCCATGTTTGATGGAAGCGCCATGACTTGCGGGCATCGCAACCTCCTGCGGAGGCGACGCGGGACCGCCGACGCCGCCTCGCCCTTCCGCCGGCCTTCGCCCAGGAGCGGCGTCGCGCCGGGCGCGCGACGCGAACCAGACCAGAGATACGACGACAGGAGGCCCCGTCATGAATCATGACGTCCGCGAAAAACGCATCACGCTGCTGGGCGGCGCGTCGATGGGAACCGGGGTGATGATCGGCGCGGGCATCTTCGCCCTGACCGGCCAGATCGCCGAGCTGGCCGGCCCCGCCTTTCCGTGGGCCTTTCTGGCCGGGGCGGTGGTCACCTCCTTCAGCGCCTACGCCTACGCCTGCATGACCCGGGTCTGGCCGTCCTCGGGCGGGATCGCGATGATTCTCCAGAAGGCCTGGGGCGTGGGCGGCGTCGCCGCCGGCGCCTCGATGCTGATGGCCCTCTCGATGATCATCGCGCAAAGCCTGGTGGCCCGGACCTTCGGGACCTATGCGCTAAGACCCTTCGACCTGGGGTCCGACCACTGGCTGGCCCCCGTCCTCGGCGTGGGTCTGATCGGCTTCGCCTTCCTGGTGAACCGCTCGGGATCGAAGTCGGTGGGGCGCGCCTCGCTGGTGATGGCCGCGATCAAGATCGGCGGCATCGCGGTGTTCGGCGCGGCCGCCCTGTGGGCCGCCGGCGCGCCCGAGGCGTCCTCGGCCCCGCAGGGCTCCGCCGCGGGCTTCCTTGCGGCCGTGGCGCTGGCGGTGATGGCCTTCAAGGGCTTCACCACCATCACCAACAGCGGCGGCGAGATGGTCTCGCCCGAGCGCAACGTGGCGCGCGTCATCGCGATCTCGATCGTGGTCTGCACGGCGACCTATCTGCTGGTCGCCTGGGCGGTCGCCCGCGGCCTGACCTTCGAACAGATCGTGGAGGCGCGGGACTATGCGCTGGCCCGCGCGGCCGAGCCGACGCTGGGCCCCTGGGGGTTCCGGCTGACGGTGGCGCTGGCGCTTGTCGCCACCGCCTCGGGCGTGCTGGCGAGCCTCTTCGCGGTGTCGCGGATGCTGACCATGCTGACCGAGATGAAGATGATCCCCCACAGCCACTTCGGCATGTCGGGGCCGATCCAGCGCCACCTGCTGGTCTATGTGGCGGTGCTGGCGGCGGTGGCCACGGTCCTGTTCGACCTGGGCCGCATCGCCTCGCTGGGCGTGTTCCTCTACCTGACGATGGACGTGATCGTGCAGGTCGGCATCCTGCGACGGCTGCGCGCCCGGGTCGGAGCGCGAGGCTGGATCCTGTGTACGGCGATCGGGCTGGACCTCGTCGTGCTGGCCGCCTTCGGCCGCGCCAAGCTGCTCGAGGATCCCTGGATCGTCGCCATCGCGGCCGGGCTGATCCTAGTCGTCTTCGTGCTGGAGCGCGCCTGGGTCGGAAACTGGGTGAGCGCGCCGCAGGCCGACGAGCCGGGCGGGCATCACCATCACCCTTCGACTTGAAGCGTCCTCTCGCCCTGCGCCCGGGACGTGTCGGGAGGGTCTTGCGCCCCCTTGACCTTCCAGTCGCTGGAACGCCTACATCAGGGGCCGAGATGATCCCCCGAGCGCGGAGCGCCCCCATGGCCCCCCCTGATTCCCCGGCGAAAGCCGCCCCTTCCCACGGTCGCCACGGCCATGACCACGGCCAGGCAGGTCCGGTCGTCCGCGACCCGGTCTGCGGCATGACCGTCGACCCGGAGGCCGGCAAGCCTACCGCCGAGCATGACGGCCACGTCTTCCACTTCTGCTCCGAGGGCTGTCGCGGCAAGTTCGTCGCCGCGCCCGGCGACTACCTGACCGCCTGGGACCCTGTCTGCGGCATGGACGTAGACCGCTCCACCGCCGCCCACATGACGAAGCATGAGGGCGAGCGGCACTACTTCTGCTCCTCCGGCTGCCAGGCGAAGTTCGAGGCCGAGCCGGAGCGATACCTCGGCGACCGCCCTGCGCCCGAGCCGATGCCGGCGGGCACGCAATACACCTGCCCGATGCACCCCGAGATCGTGCAGGACCATCCCGGCGACTGCCCCAAATGCGGCATGGCGCTGGAGCCCATGACCCCCTCGGCCGAAGCCGGGCCGAACCCCGAATACGTCGACTTCCGCCGCCGCCTCGCGATCACGGCGCCCCTGGCGGCCGCGATCTTCATCCTCGAGATGGGCGCCCATCTGGGCCTGCCCTTCGCCGACTGGATCGGCCATCGCGCCTTCGGCTGGGTGCAGTTCGCCCTGGCCACGCCCGTGGTCTGGATCTGCCGGCCGTTCTTCAAGCGGGGCTGGGCGTCGATCGTCAACCGCAGCCCCAATATGTGGACCCTGATCTCGCTGGGGACGGGGGCGGCCTATGTCTTCTCGGTCGTCTCGCTGCTCGCCCCCGGCGTGTTCCCCGAGGCGATGCGCGACTCCATGGGCATGGCCCCGGTCTACTTCGAAGCGGCCGCGGTGATCCTGGTCCTGGTCCTCGTCGGCCAGGTGATGGAACTGGCCGCGCGCGAGCGGACCGGCGACGCGATCCGCGCCCTGATGGACCTCGCCCCCAAGACCGCCCGCCGCGTGACCGGCGAGACGGAGGAGGACGTGCCCCTCGACGCCCTGCGCAGCGGGGACGTTTTGCGCGTGCGCCCCGGCGAAAGCGTGCCGGTGGACGGCGAGGTGATCGAGGGCCGCTCCTCGGTCGACGAGAGCATGATCACCGGCGAGCCGGTGCCGGTCGAGAAGACCGAGGGCGAGCCCGTCACCGGCGGAACCCTCAACAAGAGCGGCACGTTCCTGATGCGCGCGGGGAACGTCGGCGCCGACACCACGCTGAACCGCATCGTCGAGATGGTGGCGAAGGCCCAGCGGTCCCGCGCGCCGATCCAGGCGGCGGCCGACCGGGTGGCGGGGTATTTCGTGCCGGCGGTGGTCGGGGTGGCGCTGCTCGCCTTCGCGGCCTGGGTCGCGCTGGGTCCGTCCCCCGCGGTCTCCTACGCGTTCGTGGCCGCGGTCTCGGTCCTGATCATCGCCTGCCCCTGCGCGCTGGGCCTCGCGACTCCGATGTCGATCATGGTCGCCACCGGCCGCGGCGCCCAGGCCGGCGTCCTGATCCGCGACGCCGAGGCGCTGGAGCGGCTGGCCGGCGTGGACGTGCTCATCGTGGACAAGACCGGCACCCTGACCGAGGGCAAGCCGACGCTGACCGACGCCGAACCTGCCGACGGCATGGCCGAAACCGAGCTCCTGTCCCTCGCCGCCGCGCTGGAGCGCGGCTCCGAACACCCGCTGGCCGAGGCGATCGTCGCCGGCGCCGAGGCGCGCGGGGCCGAACGCCTGGACGCGACGGACTTCGAGGCGGTGACCGGCAAGGGCGTGACCGGGACCGTCGCAGGCCGCGCCGTCGCGCTGGGCAACGCCGCGCTGATGAGCGACCTGGGCGTCGACCCCGGCCCGCTCGCCGCCCGCGCCCGCGCGCTGCAGGAGCAGGGCCGAACCGCGATGTTCGTCGCCGCCGACGGCCGCCCCGCCGGCCTCGTCGCGGTCGCCGACCGGATCAAGGAGACGACGCCCGCCGCGATCCGCGCCCTGCACGCCTCCGGCCTGCGCATCGTCATGGCCACCGGCGACGCCGAGGCCACGGCCCGCGCCGTCGCGAAGGAGCTCGACATCGACGAGGTCCACGCCGAGGTCTCTCCCGAGGACAAGCACGCTCTGGTCGAGCGCCTGCATGGCGAGGGCCTGTCCGTCGCCATGGCCGGCGATGGCGTCAACGACGCCCCCGCGCTGGCCGCCGCCGACGTCGGCATCGCCATGGGCACGGGCGCCGATGTCGCGGTCGAAAGCGCGGGCGTGACGCTGGTGAAAGGCGACCTGAACGGCGTGGTCCGCGCGCGCCGCCTGGCCGAGGCGACCATGCGCAACATCCGCCAGAACCTGTTCTTCGCCTTCATCTACAACGCGGCCGGCGTCCCCTTGGCCGCGGGCGTTCTCTACCCAATCTTCGGCCTTCTGCTGTCCCCCGTGGTGGCCGCGGCGGCGATGAGCCTGTCCTCCGTCTCGGTGATCGGCAACGCGCTCAGGCTGCGGGCGTCTCGTCTGGGCGGAGGCCGCTAGCTTGGGCTGCTTTCGGAGGTCTGGCTGAGCTGCACTGCGTCATGGCGCAACTGCCTTTCGAACGGCATGCACGAGGCTTGAGATTTGCGGGCGAGAGTTCGGTCGTGGCCGATTGGTTTCGGCTTCATGCGTTCTCCACGTGTTCATCGTCATCCGTATGAGAAGCGTTCGCCTGACCGAACTCGACCGACAGCATCTCCCAAACTTCAGGCATATACTCCTGGACGACCAGGCGCGTGAAAGCGGCCGGGTCCGCCCCACAGGCGCGGGCGAGCGCCGAGGCCCTATCGATCGGAACTTTCATGTCGCCGGTCTTCATCATCGAGATGACGTTCCGGCGGTCCAGGCCGACCTCCAACGCGATGGCCTTCTGGGTTTTGCCGCTGTCCTCGAGCATCGCGGCGAAGGTCGCCTGGACGGACTTGGGGGCGGAGGTCGTCATGGCTGACTCCAACTGTCGATCTCGTTGAAGCCAATATAGCCGAATATTATTTTTCCTTGCGGGTCAGAGTCTTGCTTCGCCGTGGCAGTGGGCGTCGCTGGATGTCGCCCGGTGCGCAGCTGTTCGCGACGACGCGCCAGCAGCCGCCATCGAAGCGCTCGCCATGCGGACCTCCGGTTCTCCATACGGAGACCGGTCACCTGGGCCGGGCTTTTTCGGCGGCAGAGCATCCACTGGAGCACGTCCATCTTCTAGGACTTCGCGTCCCCGGACCATACGCTGGACAAACATCAGCCCGGCCATGCACCGGCAACACCGTGGCGGGGCGCTCCCGGTCCTTCTCTTGGCACCGCCTTGGGCTGACGGTGCAGGCCGCGGTCGGTATACGGACCCGATCATAGCCTTTACCTTTCGCGCGCCGACGAAATCAAACCACGGATTGCACAGGCGGCAGAGCGAGCGGCCCGGCAAGGCCTTCCTTCGATCTTGCCGCTGAATGTTCGGACTGGACGCGCGTCAAGCGAGTGCATCGCCCCGCAAAGGAAGGGGCCCCTGAGAGCGCCCGTGAGCGTCGCAAGCGCATGGCCGCCGGTGTAAGTAAGGCCGGAAACTGGAAGGTGGGGCCGTAGCACCCCTCCCAGACGCTCTGAGGCACCACGAGCGCGCGCACTTGAGGGAGGTGGCTTCGTTTCGAAAATCTACCACCTTATCCACGGACCCGCCAGCGCCGCATCCGGCCTAATCGCTATTCGGCGACCTCCTTGACGAACTGCGACTTCAGGTCGATTGGGCCGAAGCCCGGGGTCTTGCAGTCGACATCGTGGTCGCCATCCACGAGACGGATGCCGCGGAACTTCGTGCCGATCTTCACCACCGACGACGATCCCTTCACCTTCAGATCCCTGATCAAGGTGACCGTGTCCCCGTCCGCCAGGACGTTGCCGAGGCTGTCGCGCACCTCCTGGGCGTCTGCGGCTGCCGCCGCAGCCGGGGACCACTCATGCCCGCACTCGGGGCACGAGAGCAGAGCGTCCGTCTCGTAGGTGTAGGTGGATCCGCACTCGGGACAGGGCAGCAAGGCATCGGCCATGAGTGACCTGCGTTCGGGCTGGGGCGAGTCGGCGGCGCTGGGGGCTTACCCTCCTCTAGAGGATCTTCCGCGACCTGAGCGAGGCCACCGCCGCGGGCTTCGCGCTGGCTCCGGTCCTCTTGATCCGGCGGATGAGCCGGGCGCACGCGGTCGCATCCCACACGCCCGCAATCGGCTAGGACGAGGCGGACGGCGCGCATCCGCGGGGCGCCTACGAAGAGCACGCGGGGCCGAGTCTCGAGGTCGTGGTCTATCGCATCATGGGGGCGCTGTTCTTCGGCGCGGCGTCGCGGCCGGCTCGCAAGATGTCCCCTTGGCCCAACGTGGTGGAGTTCCAGATATAGCCCTGTGCTCTCCCTTGATGCACCTGCACGCGCAGACGGTTTCGGATAGAAACGGACTACGGGAGACCAGCCTCAGGCGAACTCGCATCGCCCCGCTGCCGCCCTTCGCAGCTGTTGAGAAGGCCTTCGGCTTGCGCGTTTCACTTCAGCGGAACTCCAGGTCCGCGAAGGCGCAGACGATGCGAGAGCAATCGACATCGCTCGGCCGTGGGAGGCCTGCGTGAGCTATAGCAGGCCGGCTCGTCGTCGCGGCGAATGCGGCCGGTGTCGGCCGACCCGGGGCGGCGGTCTCCGCTCGTCTCGAACGGGTCTTCCGGGAGGCGTCGAGGCGTATCGTGACGATACGGAAATTTCATCGTCGGCTCCCGCCGGTCATGATATCCGTTTCACTCTCTTGCAGCTTGTGGTCGCTCGCTCTTAACGCGATCGGGTGACGAAGCCGACGTGAAGGAGGCTGGACATGACCTTCAGGATCCTCGCGACCGCCGCCGTCGCCGCGCTCTCGGCAGGGCCGCTCGCGGCGCAGGTGACGACCGACGCGGGCACCATCGACCCGGCGAAGATCGAGCGGTTCTTCGACCAGCCCGGCTACTCTCCGTACGCCGGGCGCAGCTTCCCCACCCGGCCTCTGTGGGGCGAGCAGCACCTGCACACCTCCTGGTCGGCCGACGCCTTCGGCGGCGGCACGCGCGTGGGTCCCGACGACGCGCTGCGCTATGCGAAGGGCGAGGAGATCACCTCCTCGACCGGCCAGCCCGTGCGCCTCTCGCGCCCCTACGACTGGATGGTGGTCGCCGACCACTCCGACGCGCTGGGGGTGGTCGCCAACGTCTACGAGGGCGATCCGGCCCTGCTGGCGGAACCGGTGCTGAAGCGCTGGCACGACGGCATGCGCCAGGGCGGCGCCGCCGCCACGGCGGTGGTGATGGAGATGATCACCATGCAGGGCGAGGGAACCCTGCCCAAGCAGATGACCGACAACGACACCCAGTTCGACATGTGGCGCAGGATGACCGAGATCGTCGAGAGCCACGATCAGCCCGGCATCTTCTCGGCCATGATCGGCTACGAGTGGAGCTCGAACTACGGCGGCGGCAACAACCTGCACCGCAACGTGATCTACCGGGGCGGCAAGGCCGTGGCCGACCGCGTCCGCCCCCTGACCACCTTCGACACCGAGCTGCCGAACGAACTGTGGGACTGGATGGCCGCCTTCGAGGAGCAGACCGGCTCCCGCGTGCTGGCGGTTCCGCACAACGGCAACCTGTCGAACGGCCTGATGTTCGCCACCGAGACGCCGTACGGAAAGCCGATCGACGCGGAATGGGCCGCCATGCGCGCCCGGTTCGAGCCGCTCTACGAGGTGACGCAGTCCAAGGGCACCTCGGAGCAGCACCCCTCGCTCGCGCCCCAGGACGAGTTCGCGGACTTCGAGATCTGGGACAAGGGCAACCTCAACGTCGTGCCCAAGGAACCGGGCATGATCCAGTACGAGTACGCCCGCGAGGCGCTGAAGCGCGGCCTGAAGCTGGAGGGGGAGCTGGGGACGAACCCGTTCAAGTTCGGCCTGCTCGGCTCCACCGACGACCACACCGGCATCTCCTCGGCGGAGGAGAACAACTTCTTCGGCAAGTTCCCCGCCTCGGAGCCGGGGCCGGAGCGGTCGACCGGCAACGCCTTCGACTTCGACGGGCGCACGGTGAAGGACTGGCAGCTCGGCGCCTCGGGCCTGACCGCGGTCTGGGCGCAGGAGAACACGCGCGCCTCGATCTGGGACGCGATGAAGCGCCGGGAGGTCTACGGGACCACCGGGCCGCGGATCTTCGTGCGCTTCTTCGGCGGCTGGGACTTCGCGGCCGAGGACGCGCTGGGCCGTACGCCCGCCACCGTCGGCTACGCCAAGGGCGTGCCCATGGGCGCCGACCTCTTCCCCGCGCCCGAGGGGGCGGGCGCGCCCACGTTCCTCGTGGCGGCGCTGAAGGACCCGTTCTCGGGCAATCTCGACCGCATCCAGATCGTGAAGGGCTGGGTCGACGCCGACGGCGCGATGCAGGAGAAGGTCTTCGACGTGGTCTGGGCCGGCGACCGCACGCCCGGCGACGACGGCAAGCTGCCCCCGGTGGGCGACACGGTGGACGTAGCCAACGCCACCTGGACCAACTCCATCGGCGCCTCGGAGCTGGTGACGGTCTGGACCGACCCGGAGTTCGACCCCGCCCTGAAGGCCTTCTACTACGCCCGCGTGCTGGAGATCCCGACGCCTCGCTGGACCGCCTACGACGCGGCCTGGTTCGCGGACGCGGACTTCGGCCCCGAGGTCGCGATGAAGGTGATCGAGCGGGCCTACACCTCGCCGATCTGGTATGGGCCGCCGTCTTGAGCGGCCCCTCCGGGGACGGCGAGCGGGGATGACGGCGCGACGGATCCTCGGCTCGCCGCTGGTGCATTTCTTCGCCGTCGGCGGCCTGATCTTCGCGCTGAACGCCTGGCTCGCCGATCCTGCTCCCGAAGTGCCCGACCCCGACCGGCTGGTCCTGACGGCCGCCGACGCGGCGCGCCTCGCCGAGCGGTTCGAGCGGACGTGGGGGCGCCCTGCGACCGAGGCCGAGCTCGAGGGCCTGATGCGCGACTGGGCCGTCGAGGAGGCGATGGTGCGCGAGGCGCTGGCCCTCGGACTCGACCGCGGCGACGAGATGATCCGCAACCGCCTGCGCCACAAGGTGAGCTTCTTGGCCGAGGCGCCGGCGGCCTCGGCCGAACCCGACGACGCGACGCTGGCGGCCTTCGTCGAGGCCCATCCCGAGCGCTACGCATCCCCCGGCTGGATCGGCTTCGCCCAGGCCTCGCTGCCCCCCGACGCGGGCCCGGCGGAGACGGCGCAGGTCCTCGCCCGGCTGGAGGCCGGGACCGATCCCGCCGACTTCGGCGGCGCCCGCCTGCTGCCCACGGAGGTCGAGCGGATGCCCGCGCCGGTCGTCGAACGCGTCTTCGGCGAAGGCTTCGTCGAGGCGCTGGCCGAGCTCCCGCCCGGGCGCTGGTCCGGTCCCGTGCGCAGCGCCTACGGCCTGCACCTGGTGCGGCTCGACGGCCGCGGCGCCGCCGCCCCGCGTCCGCTGGAGGAGGTGCGCGAGCGGGCGCTGGCCGACTGGCGGGCGCAGGAGGCGCGCCGCGCCCGCGACGCCTTCGCCGAGGCGCTGCTGGGGCGCTACACGCTGGACCTGCCCGCCGCCGCCGAGGTGCTCGACCGATGAGGGCCGCCCGGCTGCTGGCGTCGCTGGGCCTGCTGCTCTCGGCGCTGCTCCCCGTCGCCGCCGCCGGCCACGCGCTGGACCCGGCCTACCTGGAGCTGTCGGAACTCGGCGACGGCCGCTGGCGGGTCAGCCTGCGCATCCCGGACGTCGCCGGCCGCCCGATGCCGCTGCGCGCCCGCCTGCCCGAGGGCTGCTCGGGCGATGCGCCCGCGCCGGGCTTCGACGGTCGGGGCTGGTCCTCGGCCTGGCTGGCGCTCTGCCCCGAAGGCCTGACGGGCGGCGAGATCGGCGTCGACGGCCTGGCGCAGACCCGCACCGACGCGCTGGTCCGCTGGCAGCCCGCGGGGGCCGAGGCGCACACTCACCGCCTGACGCCCGACGCCCCCGCCTTCGTCGTGCCCACGGCCCCCGGCGTGGCGGGGATCGTCGCCAGCTACGTCTCGCTGGGCGTCTCTCATATACTTGAGGGGATCGACCACCTGCTGTTCGTGCTGGCCCTGGTGCTGCTGGTCCGCGGTCGCCGCAGGCTGCTCTGGACCATCACCGCCTTCACGCTGGCCCACAGCCTGACGCTGGCGGCGGCGACGCTCGGCTGGCTGTCGCTGCCATCGGCCCCGGTCGAGGCGGTGATCGCCCTCTCGATCGTGTTCCTCGCCTGGGAGCTGACCCTCCCGCCCGAGCGCCGAGATCCGCTGGCCGAGCGCGCCCCCGCCCTGATCGCCTTCGGCTTCGGCCTGGTGCACGGCCTCGGCTTCGCCGGCGCGCTGGGCGAGATCGGCCTCCCCCCCGGCGACATCCCGCTGGCGCTCTTCGCCTTCAACCTCGGGGTCGAGCTCGGTCAGCTGCTCTTCGTCGGCGCGGTCCTGGCGCTCGCCTGGGCCGCCGCGACAGCGGCCCCGATCCTGCGCGCCCGATCCGCGAGCCTGTCCCGCGCCGCCGGCTACGGCATCGGCGGCGTCGCGGCCTTCTGGGTGATCGAGCGGGTCGCAGCGTTCTGATCCGATCGACGCTGCGCTTCGTCCGATCCTGAGCGCCATCGGTCTGCGGATCACAAGGTCGGCACGGCGCCGCGACGCGAAGCCTTTGTCGACCTTCGGCCCGACCGTGCAGAATCAACGATCTCCGTCCGTTCGCGGTTGAGGGCCCGGTCCGGCCGTTCGCCGGGTTCGTTAGCGATTCGGTGCGGCTTCCCTCGAACCGGTCCTCCTTGCCCAGAATAGCACGGCAAGAAGGTTAAGAGGACAGCGTCTCCAATCGACAGATGGCCCATGGGGGCGCCCGTGAGCCCCGCCAGCTCGCCCCGCAGTCTCACCACCAGAAAATCATCCCCGGGGGCTTCAGACCCCCTTCCCGACGCCCTGGGGGCGCGTCGAGTTAGGCCGATCGGAGATTCACACCGCGGGGGCGACCCGAACACATCGCTATGGGTAGCGCCGCTCCAAAATCCACATCAACTTGCCATTGGCGTCGCCATCCAGATGCCGTGTCAATTGCGTTGGAAATGCCGGCCACTTGGGCACCGCTCTATTCAGCCAGTCGCGGTTTCGGCGAAGCGGCCCCCGCCCCCCCCGGAGCTCCGGACGCTCGTTCCGGATTTCGGGACACAACTGCATCGGCTGACGCGGAGACCTCCGGTAACTGTCTAATTTTAAGAGCAGTTCTTCTGATACAGGCATCGCCGTCAGCGTAACGAGGATCAGTCGGTCCGGGCCGCGACCGGCCCCGATCCCGGCGGCAAGGCGTTCTCGTAGACCACGTCGATGGGGATGATCTGCAGGCGGAGGGCGACTTGTTCACCCAGCGCTTCGGAGACAAGCGTGCGAAAGGTCTCTGTCGACTGCTTCGCCTTGTGAAGATTGCTTCTGAGCCCGAGCAGGACGACCGAAATTTCGAGGCGCCCTTCCACCCGCTCGCCCCGAACTTGCCAGATGTAGCTGTCGTCGCTCACGATGTCCGAGTGGCGCTTGATCGCCTCGACGTAGAGCCGCTTGACCAGGTCCTCGACGAAAATGATCTCCAGCCGCCGATCCAGCCGCTCCACCACGAAGACCGAGGCGAAGAGCAGCGCGGCGGCCACCGCCACCGGCTTGCGCCAGTGGCCGTATCCCTGCAGGCCGAACACCAGCATCGCCGCCACCACGATCCCGATGAAGTTGGTGCCGAAGAGCAGGAACGCGCCCGCCGCCATGTCGTTGCCGTTCCCCTGGTGATGGACATCCGACATAGCGATCGCCGCCGACGACACCGCGCCGTCGCCGAGCGCGAGCCCGATGCCGACAACTGACAGCGGCGGCACGAGCGCCACCGCTATGGCGACGCCCGCGATGGAGTTGGCGATGCCGACCCGCGCGTGGGCGAAGCCAGCCGCTGCGCCGGAGCAGAGCGCGACCAGCATGTCGAGCGTCGAGGGTGCGGTGCGCGCCAGGATCTCGGAGCCCACCACCTGCAGGTCGATCGCCCGCGCGCAGACGAATGCGATGCCGATCACGAACAGGATGCCGGTCGCGATGGAGATCAATGAGTTCAACGCCAGCCGGTTCGCGCCCATGATCGCCGCGAAAGAAAAGCCGACGATGGGCGACATCAGGGGCGCTACGATCATCGCCCCAATGATTGCCGGCGCGCTGTTGCCCAACAGGCCGAACGAGGCGATTGCGGTGGCCATGCCGAGCATGAAGTAGAAGTTCAGGCTGGGACGCGAAGATTCTTCGATCTGCTCGAAGAGGATGTCGCTGCTCTTGGCGGCGTCTCCGCGGCTCTCTCCCAAGAGATCGAGCAGTCGGGTGCGGACGCTCCTCGGCTTCACGCGATCCTGCATCGCCGCGCTCTCCGGCGACGTCCGCGCTGACCGCCAGTGCGGCTCGTCGTCAATGGCTCTTATAAGGCATTCCCCACTCGGCCTGCCTCGCACGAGGCTACCGTGGCGATAGACGGCTTTCCAAGCGATTCCTGTTACGTCCTGGTCCGAGCTTAGGCTTATCCGCGCCGGACGGGCTGCTTATCCACGTCTCCAGGCGCCGGGAGCATCGCGCCGGGTGCCATCAGTCACGCGTGCTCTGCGACCGGGGCCGCGCCGGACGGCCCTGATAGGGACGCCGACCATTCTGAAGTTGTTTCGATAGGCGGCCCACGCAGGCCGTTGATCAGGCCGAGCACGCCGGCAAGGATCTTGGGCGGCAACGCCGCCTCGACGACCTGGAAGACAGCGTCGCGGGCGAGGCGCGCCAACCGGGCGCCGGCGCCCTTCAAGGGCATGATCGCCTAGACCTTCGATGGTTCGATCCAGGACTATCCGCAGCCGGTGCCGCCGCCCTAGAGCGCGCCCAACGTGCTGGTGGTGCTGATCGACGACCTCGGCTTCGGACAGCCCGGGGCCTTCGGCGGCCCCGTCCCCACGCCGGCCATGGACGCGCTGGCGGCCGAGGGGCTGCGCTGCACCCGCTTCCACACCACAGCCATCCGCTCGCCCGCCCGCGCGGCCCTGCTGACCGGGCTCAACACGACCAGAGCGGCTTCGGAACCATCACCGAGCTCTCCACCGGCTACTCGGGATACAACTCGATCTGGCCCCGCTCCTCGGCCACCATCGCCGAGATCCACGAGGACCACGCCTGCTCCACCGCCGCCTTCGGCACGTGGCGCAACACGCCGGACTGGGAGGCCTCGCCTACGGAGCCGTTCGACCGCTGGCCTGCCGCCCTCGGCTTCGAATACTGGTTCGGCCTCCAGGTCGACGAGACCAGCCAGTGGTTCCCGCAACTGTTCCGGAACACCACGCCGGTCGAGCCGGCGACGGGTCCCACGGAGGGCTGCAACCTCGACGTTGACCTGGTGACGAGGCCATCGGCTGGATCGACCGGCAGAACTCGATCACGCCGGACAAGCCGTTCTTCGTCTGCTTCGCGCCGGGCACCGTGCATGCGCCGCTGCATGTCCGCGAGGACTGGAGCGAGACCTTCGCCGGCCAGTTCGACCAGGGCTGGGACAAGGTTCGTGAGGAGACGCTGGCCCGCCAGAAGGCGATGGGCCTGGTCCCGGAAAACGCCGACCTCACGCCCCGGCCCGACGAGATCGAGGCCTGGGAGGCGCTGGACGCAGACGCGCAGCACCTGTTCGAGAGACACCAGGAGGTCTTCGCCGGCTTCCTCGCCCAGACCGACCACGAGATCGGGAGGCTGATCGCCAACGTCCGCGCGATGCCCGAGGCCGCGAACACCCTGATCATCCCGATCGCCGGCGACGACGGCCCCAGCGCAAGGGCAGCGTCACCGACACCCTAAACAACATGATGACCCAGAACGGCCTGCCCGACCCGGTCGAGGCGCAGCTGCCGGGCCCTCGGTCGCGGCGGCGGCGTTCAGCCTGCTCGCCGAGTTCCAGACGACCGACGGCGGGGTGGGACTGGGCCTGATCGGCGACGAGAGGGAGTACGTCTTCTTCGGCAGCGTGCGCGGCGACCTGCTGCGCGGCCGCGACGGCGGCGACGCGATCCACGGCGGTCCCGGCGACGAGGTGCTGGCTGGCGGCTTGGGCGGAGACCTCGTGCGTGGCGGAGACGACGAGGACCTGCTGGACGACGAGGACCTGCTGGACGGCGAGGCCGGCAACGACGCGCTGCGCCGCCATAGGCCAGCGCCTCGCGCGCTCGTCCCTGAAGACCGCCCATGACGCCTACGATCATTTCCTGATCCAGCTGTTCCTCGAAGGCGAGACCCGCGTCCGCGTCGGCGGCCGGGATGTCGTCGCACGACCTGGAGATCTGTGGGTGGTGGACATGCTCGAGCCGATGGCGGCCGACAACTCAACCCTCTCGAGTCTGTCGCTGGTGGTGCCGCGCAGCCTGGTCGAGGGCGGCCTGCGCGATCCGGGAGCTCATCATCAGAGGATGATCCGCGGCGGCGCGCCGACGGCCCAGATCTTCGCGTCGTATCTCCGCACACTGGCGGCCGGAATGGGTGACCTGCCCTCGGCCGAGGCAGAGCAGCTGGCCCCTGCCACCCTTCGCTTGACCGAGGCGCTGCTCAACGCCGGCCCGGGCGAGCCACGAGCCGAGGTCGAACCCAGCGCGGCGGAGCAAGCGCTGCTGTTCGCAGCCCGCCGGTTGATCGAGGACCGGCTCGCCGATCCCGACCCGGGGGCCCCGAGATACTGATCACGGCCCTGGGCCTATCGCGGGCGCGGCTCTACCGTGTGTTCGCGCCGGTGGGGGCGTCGCCTCTTACATCCGGGCGCGACGGCTGAAACGCAGCCTCGCGGACCTGTTGAACCCGCGGATGGCGGGCCGCCCCATCTACGACATCGCCCACGCCTGGAACTTCACCTCCGAAAGCGACTATTCCCGCGCCTTCCGTCGACGGTTCGGCATGTCCCCGCGCGAGGCGCGGCAGGCGAGCCGCTTCCCTCCCGACGACGGCGAGGCGGCCCATGAGCGCTGGCTGGCGGAACTGGGCCGCTGAGCGTCGCGCGCGGACGCCGGGCCTGCGGTCTAGGCCAGGGCAGTCGGGGCGCCGGCGCATGAGTCGCCCGATTGGTCTGGTTCCACGCCTCCCGCGAGGCGTGAAGGTGTTCGTCTCGCCGTCATAGCGAATTTCACCTGATTGACGTTGCGTCCCGTCCACCCTCCAGTGGGCGGGCGGACGCGGTCGCCCCGAGGCGGGTCGCCGGCCGCGGGGGGCTCCGGCATGGGCTGGCACATCGTATCCGAGACCCGGATCAACCCGGGCGAGGCGACCCGGCTGGGCGTCGTCTCCCTCACCGACGGAAGCCTCGCGGTCGGGGTGCTGGCGAACACCTACGTCGCCGGGCTGGGCCTGCTGGCCAACGGTCCCTCGCATCTCTCCGGCCTGCGCATCGACGTCGGGGGCGCCGTCTCGCGCCCCTTCACGGTGGATTCCACCGTCGCCCGCGGCTTCGACGGCTTCGGCCTCTCGGCCGGGCCCGACCGAACCTTCGCCTACTCCTGGACCGACATCGCCACCGGCACGAACGGCCCCTCCAACGCGCTTGGGCGCAAGTTCGTGGGCGCGGCGCTGCCCACCGGCCCGGTGCTGGGCGCCACCGGCCTGCTGGCGGGGGCCGAGACCCAGACCGACCTCGCCGTGCTCTCCAACCGGATGAGCGCCCTGGTCTGGACCGAGCGCACCCTCGCCTCCGGCGATTTCTTCGGAAACTCGATCCGGGGGCAGCTGTTCACCAATTCCGGCCTCGCCTCGGGGTCGGTGTTCCAGGTCAACCGCTCGACCCGCGGCGACCAGGCCCACGCCGACGTCACCGCGCTGAGCAACGGGCGCTTCGTCGTCTCGTGGCAGGACGGCGGCCTCTACCGGGCGCAGATCTTCGCCTCCGACCCCTTCGGCGCCGGCGTGACGCGGGTGGGGCTCGAGATCACCCTGGGCGACGACGCGCCCACGATCACGGCGCGCTCCGACGGCGGCTTCACGGTGCGCACGCTGGACGATGCCGGCCGCCTGTTCGCCACCGCCTACTCGTCCAAGGGCGCCCCCACGGGCAAGCCGACCCTGGTCCCCGAGCGCTCGGGCATAGACCTCGGTGACGGGCGCAAGGCGGTGATCGCCGAAGCGGGGCCGAACACGCAGCTGACCGTCACCGACGCAATGGGCGAGGCCAGCGGCGCCCCGATCTTCGGCGGCGCCGACCCCGCCGCGGGCAGCTTCCGCTTCGCCATCCCCTTTGGCGACGGGCTGATGGCCATGTTCCGCCAGACCGCCACCCGCGAGGGCCTGCTGCTGACCCCCGTCTCCACCGTCACCGTGACCATCGTCGACCTCACCCGCTACGACGGAGGCGCGGGGAGCGAGCAGGTGCTGGGCGGCGCCCGCGACGACCGGCTCGACGGCGGCGACGGCGACGACGTGATCGAGGGGCGCGAGGGGAACGACAGCCTGACCGGCGGCGGCGGCAAGGACGTGCTTTCGGGCGGCGAGGGGAACGACCGTCTCGACGGCGGGCCCGGCTTCGACCGGCTGGACGGCGGCCCGGGCGACGACGTGCTGGTCCATGCCGGCGACGGCGACGTGCTGGACGGGGGCGGGGGCGACGACCTGCTGCTGCTGGTCCGCCCGCCGGTGATCGCCGCGCCGCAGAACGCGGCCTCGGCCCGGGCCGCAGCGCCCCCGGTCTCCGCGCCCACCCTCGCCCGCGGCGGCCCGGGCGAGGACGTGGTCGTGGTGCTCGGCGCCCGTGACGCCCTGCGCGACCTCTCCTCCGTCGCCTTCCATTCGGTCGAGGGCCTGCGCGTCTCCGGAACCGGGCGCGGCGGCACGACCGAGGTGCGGCTCGACGCCGGGCAGTTCGGCCCGGGCGGCCTCGCCCCGGCCTTCTCCCTGACCGGCCTCGACGCCCCTCACGCGCGCGAGATGCTGCGCGTGGCCCTCGCCTCCGGCGACCCGTTCGAGATGCGCGGCTGGAGCTTCGCCGACTGGGGCGGCCAGCGCGAGCGGATCGTGCTTGTCGGCACGGCCGGGGCGGACCGCGTCGTCGCCTCCGCCTGGAACGACCTGGTGCGCGGCCGGGGCGGCGACGACCGCCTGCACGGGGCCGGGCGCGACGACGCCCTTCTGGGAGGCGAGGGCGACGACCTCCTGGTCGGGGGCCGCGGCGCGGACCGCCTGCTGGGCGGCCCCGGCGCCGACGTCTTCGTGCTGCGCGACGCCGCCGACAGCGGCCTGCGCGACGCCGCCGACCGGATCGAGGACTTCCGCCCCGGCCTCGACCACCTCGACCTCTCGGCCCTGCCGGGCGCCGGCCGCTTCATCGGGTCAGAGGCTTTCCACGGCCGCCCCGGAGAAGTCCGCGCCCATCACGGCCGGGTGCAGGGCGACCTCGACGGCGACGGCGCAGCCGACTGGTCGCTCGACCTCGGCCCCGCCGCCGCCCGTCTCTCGGAGGCGGATTTCGACTTCGGCTGAACCCCTCGGGAGTGCCGTCCGGGGAAGGGGGCGCCCCTGTGGGTAGAGGCAGGAGCTCCAGCCTGACCGATCGGCGCCGCCTCACAGACCTTGAAGTCCGCATGTCGACCGCCGGCAACTGGGCGCGGAAACCCGGGGCGGCGGTCTCATGCGCCGCGCAGAGCCGCGGTTCCGCGGATTCGTCGGCTGGATGCTGCGGGGCAGGCGGGTTGTGAGGCCTGGGACGGGAGGGCGGCGAGGCCGGGGCGCTCCCGATCCTTTCTTCTCCAAGCGGCCCGCCCGGCGCTTGCAACAGGACGTCCGCCATCAGCTTGTTGATCGAGATGTCGTCGACGGTCACCACCGCGCCGTCGTCCAGGGTGAAGACGGCATTGCCGTTCTTTGCTCTGGCCAGCGCTCTAGGCTCGTCCTCGTCGGCGAAGCCGTAGGCGCTGAAGTCCAGCAGATCGACGCCCTTCTAGAATTCGTGCACCCGGTCGCAGCCCTCGACGGGCTCGAAGACGAAGACGTCCCGTTCGCCGGCGCCGAACAACTGGTCCACGCCTCGCCCGCCGTTCAGCAGATCCTCGCCGGCGCCGCCGCGCAGAACGTCGTTGGCGTCGCCGCCGTGGAGCGCGTCGTCCCCGCCGCCGCCCGCCAGCACGTCCTCGTCGCCTTCGCCGAGCATCTCGTCGTCGCGCCCCGGCCGCTCAGCACGTCCGCGTCCAGCCCGCCGGCGAAGAGGTCGTTGCCCGAGGACCCGGTCAGCTGGTCGGTGCCGTCGTCACCGACCACCGTGCCGTCCACCCAGCCGCCCTAACTGCCCACATAGACTGGCGAGCCCCCGAGAGCGGATCGAGCTGGAATGTTCGTGGACGGTGGCGCTGGCGGCCATCGCGATCGACGGGCCCGAGCGGGGCCAGACGGTCGGCGACGTGACGCTGACCACGGGAGCGGGCGGCAGCCGGCCCAGGGCGGAGTGGGGCCGGACGGTGTTGCAGCGCCGCCGCCAGGCCTCGATCAGGATCTCGGCCTCCTTCAGCGGATGGAAGATCTCCCCCTCGAGCAACTCGTCCCGGAGCTTCGAATTGAAGCGCTCGACATAGCCGTTCTCCCACGGGCTCCCGAGTTCGATGAAGGCGGTGTCGACGCCCAGGTTTCCCCAGCCGCTCGCGCACGGCCGGGACTGCGAACTCCGGGCCGTCGTCAGAGCGGATGTGCGACGGCGTCCCCCGCGCCAGCATGAGCTCGGCCAGCGCCTCGAGCACGTCCGAGGCGTTCAGCCTGCGCTTCGCCACGATCGCCAGCGCCTCGCGGGCGAACGCGTCGACGACGCGAGACGCATGCGGCGCGTCCGCCCGTCCTGCGTGCGGCGCCCCACGAAGTCGCAGGCCCGGACGTGGTTCGCCCGCTCCGGCCGAAGGCGGATGCAGGACCCGTCGTTCAGCCGGAGCCGGCCCTTCCTCGGCTGCTTCCTCGGCGCTTTCAGCCCCTCCCGCCGCCAGATCCGCTCGACCCGCTTGGCGTTCCCCGCCCAACCTGCCTGACGCGGCAGAGCGGCGACCCGCCGGCAGCCGCAGCGCCCGCAGCGCGTCGCCAGCGCGACGATCGCCGCCGTCAGCCGCTCCTCGTCCTCGGCCGTGTGCAGAACCCGGCGCTGGGTCGATCGCGACTGGCCCGGGACCCGGCAGGCGCGGCGCTCGGAGACGCCGAGCGTCGTGCCGACCTCCCGGACCGTCTCGCGGCGGCGGGCGGGGCTGATCGCTTTCCCCGCAGGCCCTCCTGAAGAATGAGTTCGTCGAGCGTCAGGTCCGAGCCCGCCCGGCGCAGCCTGAGGTTCTCCTGCTCCAGCTCCTTCAGCCGCTTCACCTGGTCGAGCTTCAACCCGCCGTATTCGGTCCGCCCGCGGTGGCAGGTGACCTCGCCGTCGCCGAACCCGCGGATCGCTTCGGCCAGCGGAACGCCCTGCGCCGCCGCAACGTCGATCTGCCGCAGCTGCGCGACGATCTCCTCGGGCTTGCGCTTCTTCCTCGGCATGGATCCGCCTCGTCGGCTCAGCCGACGGTACGAGCGGATCCGTTTCAGGGGGGAGGGCCGGGCGCGTCAGGCCGGACGTAGCCTGCCGCCGCCGAGGTGCAGGGCGATCTCGACCGCCGCCAGGACCAGCATCGAGAGGCCGACCAGCGGGAAGAACACGCCCGCGAGCGCGGCCATGACCAGCACGCCACGCACGATGCGCCAGTCGCGCGGGGCCTCGGGCGCGCCGAGCGCGCCGGACGGGCGCCGCTTCCACCACATCACCGGGGCGGAGACGCACAGCGCGACCATCGCGAGGCAGGCGAGCAGCAGCGCGACCTGGTTCGCCAGCCCCCACTCCTGCCCCATGTGGACGCTGATCCCCCACTCGGCCCAGCGGCCCAGCGTGCCGAGGTCGGCCAGGCCCGCGTCGAACAGCACCTCGCCCGTGTACTGGTCGAGGTGGATGATCCGCTCGTAGGTGATGTCGTCGGGATAGACCGAGGCGGTGAACACCCCCTCCGGCCCCTGCGGCATCGACACGGCGTAGCCCGGCGCGATGCCCAGCGCCTCGACCCGCGCGACCACGGCGTCGAGCGCCTGGGGCGCGCCGCCCGCCGCGGGGTCGGAGACGGGAAGCGGCTGCTTCTCGAGGATCCAGGGCGCGCGGTCCACCGCCTCGGCCGTCGGCACGGTGGAGACCGGGGTCTTCGACCAGTAGCCGTCCGGCATCCCGAGCCCCAGCGCATACGAGTACTCGTAGAACTTGCCGTCCCAGACGCCGGACCACGGCAGGCCGGTCATCGCGAGGAAGACGATGAAGACCGAGGTGTAGATCCCGGTCACCGCGTGCAGGTCGCGCCACCACGGCCGCCCGCGGGCGGCCCGGATCGACAGGGTCCCCACCGCATTGCCGCGGGGCCACCACAGGTAGATGCCGGAGGCGACCAGCAGCACCATCCAGCCCGCCGCCAGCTCGATCAGCCGGTTGCCGAGCCAGCCGACGTATTCGAGCGAGTGCAGCTTGCGCACGACGAACATCCCCGGGCTTCCGGCGGCGCCGCTCTCCCACCGGGTTCCGAGGACCTCGGCGGTGTAGGGATCGACGTAGACGGTGGTCTTCAGCCCGTCGGCGCCGCGGACGTCGACCTCGGCGCTGCGGTCGGGGGAGGCGGGGGGCGTGTAGGCCGTGACCTCGCCCGGTCGGGCCTCGAGCGCGGCGGCGACCAGGCGGGAGGGCGCCAGCCGCTCGCCCTGCGCCTCGACCACGCGCAGCGGGCGATAGGCGGCGTCGTTGATCTCGTCCTTGAACAGGTAGACGGCGCCGGTGAGCGCCAGGACGAGGACGAAGGGCAGGACCAGCAGGCCCGCGATGAAGTGCCAGCGCCACACGGCGCGGTACAGCGCGGCGGACGCCGCCCTGGGGGTGGGGGTGTTCATGATCTCGTTCCGATAGGGTCCGCCGGGAGGGCGGAGGCCAGCAATCCCGGGCGAGGCCTTCGCCCGGGCGACACGTCGCGGCGTTCGGCGCGAAGGCCGTCAGGCGCGGACGGGCGGGCCCCTGGGGGAACGGGACAGGTCGCGGTCGCGCGCGCCGCGCAGCAGATGCGCGAGGGCGGGACGCGTGCGGAACGCCTCGATGGGCAGGATGCGGCCCGCCCAGGCGACCTCGGGCGCCTTGGGCAAGCCATGGCAGAAGGGGCACTGGTGATCGGCGGAGGTCGCCGGCGCTTCGATCCCGCAGAGATCGCCGTGGACGTAGGCTTCGAGCTGCAGGTAGGCCGCATGCGCCGGATCGTGCGCCTCGGGCGTCATCAGCCGCGCCGAGACGACGCTCGTCACGGCGAGAAGCGCCGCGAGAAGCGCGACCAGGATGCGGTTTGCCGACGACGGGCGCATCGCCGTGGCTTACTGCGGAACCGACGCGGGGAACAGGCCGCCGTTGCGCGCGCCTAGGAGGCGCCCGCCGCCCGCGCCATTTCCCGCGCCAGCGCCAGGAAGGCGCGCAGCCCGGCGGAGGGGTTCCGGCGGCCGGGGTGGTAGAGGCGCAGGCCCGGCAGCGGCGGGGTCCAGTCCTCGAGCACGCGGACCAGGCGGCCGGCGGCGATCTCTTCGGCCGCCTCGAATTCGTGGACATAGCCGAAGCCCACGCCGGCCAGGGCGGCGCGGCGGGCGAGTCCGGCCTCGTCCACCGTCAGCGGACCCTGCACCTCCAGCGCCAGGCTCTCGCCCGCCTTCTCGAAGGCCCAGCGGTAGAGGGCGCCGTTGGGCAGACGCACCCGGATGCAGGGATGGCCCAGCAGGTCCTGGGGGATGCGCGGCGGCGTGCGGCCGGCGAGGAAGGACGGCGAGGCGACCACCGCGTGACGCAGGGGCCGGCCGAGAGGCGTGGCGATCATCTCCGCCGGCACGAAATCGGCGGCGCGGACGCCCAGGTCGAAGCCCTCGGCCACGATGTCGACCAGCCGGCCCTCGGTCACGATGTCCACGTGCATCTGCGGGTGGCGGCGCAGGAACTCCAGCACCAGCGGGTCGAGCATCTGCCGCGCCGCGCCGGGGGCGCTGTTGATGCGCAGCACGCCGGAGGGGGCGGAGGCCTGCTCGCGCGCCGCCTCCATCGCCTCGCGCAGCGCCTCCAGCGCCGGGGCGGCGCTGGCGACGAGGGCGCGGCCCGCCTCGGTCGGGGCGACGGAGCGGGTGGTGCGGTTGAACAGGCGCACGCCCAGCCGCCCCTCGAGCCGCGCGACGGCGTGGCTGAGCGCGGTGGTGGACATGTCGAGATCGACGGCGGCGGCGCGGAAGCTGCCGCGACGGGCGACGGCGATCACCGCGTCGAGCTCGGCGAAGCCCTTCATAATCCCGATTCCTTCATCACCGCATGGCGCATCGTCCAGCTTATCAGGATGGCGGCGCGGGGCCAACTTGTCCGGGGAAGCCGGCGGCCCTTCGCCGGCGCCCGCAAGGACAGGAGACGCCGTCATGAGCCTCGACCTTCCCGCCCCGCCCCTTCCCGCGGCCGTCTCCGCCTTCTTCGCCGCGGATGCGGCGCGCGACGCCGAGGCGCTCGCCCGCAGCTTTTCGCCCGACGGCGAGGTGAGGGACGAGGGCGCGATCCATGTCGGGCGCGAGGCGATCCGCGCCTGGTGGCAGGGCGCCCATGACCGGTATCGCTTCCGCAACGCGCCGCTGGACGCGGCCGAGGAGGGCGGCCGCCTGCGGGTGCGCGTCCGGGTGACCGGCGACTTCCCCGGCGCCCCCGCCGTGCTGCGCTTCGCCTTCGAGACCGGCGCGGCCGGCATCCGCCGGCTGGAGATCGGGGCATGAGCGGCTTTCTCGACCTCTCGGGCCAGCGCGCGCTGATCACCTCCGGCACCCGCGGGGCGGGAGCGGCGACCGTCGCGCTGTTCCGCGAGCTGGGGGTGCAGGTGCTGACCACCGCCCGCAGCCGCCCCGACGACCTGCCCGTGGACCTGTTCGTCGCGGCCGACCTGACCACGCCGGAGGGCTGCGCGACCGTCGCCGAAGCGGTCCGCGAGCGCCTCGGCGGGGTCGACGCGCTGGTGCACGTGCTGGGCGGCAGCGCCTCCCCCGCCGGCGGCTTCGCGGCGCTGGGGGAGGCGGAGTGGGCGCAGGAGCTGGCGATGAACCTGCTGCCGGCGGTGCGGCTCGACCGGGCGCTGGTTCCGGGGATGCTGGCGCAGGGCTCGGGCGTGGTGATCCACGTCTCCTCGATCCAGGCGCGCCTGCCTTTGCCCGAGGCGACCACCGCCTACGCGGCGGCCAAGGCCGCCCTCTCGACCTACTCCAAGGCCCTGTCGAAGGAGTCCGCGCCGCGCGGCGTGCGGGTGGTCAGGGTCGCGCCGGGCTGGATCGACACCGAGGCCTCGGTCGCGCTCGCCGACCGGCTGGCGGCCGAGGCGGGCACGGACCGCGAGGGCGGCCGGCGGATCGTCATGGAGGCGCTCGGCGGCATCCCGCTGGGCCGCCCCGCGACGCCCGGCGAGGTCGCGAACCTGATCGCCTTCCTCGCCTCCCCCCGCGCCGGCGCGATCACCGGGACCGAGGTGGTGATCGACGGCGGGACCGTGCCCACCGTCTGAATGTCGCCCGGGCGGCGCCGCATCGCGTCGCCCGGGCTGGGACGCCGGCGTCGGAGCGCCCGGGAGATCAGGCCGCGCATCGTATCGGAGAGGCCGGACGCAATACGGAGATCCGGGCCGAGGCCGGCGCGCAACCCTCGAATCCAAGGCGGAGCGAAGCGCCGGAGCGAGCTCGGCGGCGGCGATTCGGTTTCGTGCAGGAACCTTCGGCGGACCGCGGCGCGCATTCTCGCGCAGCGCGGACTCCGACGCCGGCCAAGCCGGGAAGGGCCGGCGTGGATTCTGGTATGCCATTCCATTTCATATGCTTGCCAAACCAATTCACCTCGATAAACGTAACGTGAACCGCGTCCCGATGTCTGGTGGGAGATGGCGCACGCGGCGGCTCGGCGGGGTCCGTCGGGTGGATTGGGTGCTTGGGGAAGCCGTCATGTCCTTTCAGATCATCGACACGCGCGCCGTCGGCGCGCGTCCGCGGCTGCGCGCCGTGCTGCTCGGGTCCTGCTGCGCCGCGGCGCTGGGGATGAGCGGGGCGCTCGTCGCGACGCGGGCCGCCGCGCAGCTGGCCGATTGCCCGCCGGGGCGGGTGGGGCCCGAATCCTGCACCATTCCCGCGGACGCCGGCGTCGCCGGCGCGCAGGTCCTGTTCACCGGTCCGAACGCGACCGGCGACGACGACCAGGACGCCGATCCAGCGGGCTCCTACACCCTGACCAACTACAACACGCTGGGCTGGATCCCGGACCGCGGGCAGTTCGCAGGCCTGGCCGTGCGGCTGCGCGGCGGACAGGGGGCGGACGACAAGGACGACGCGGGCGCGAGCGGCGCGGGCGGCGAGATCACCCTCGACAACCAGTCGAGCATCTCGGTGAGAGACCTGAACTTCGCGGCCCATGGCGGCGACGATTCCGCCGCCGGCCTGTGGGACCGCGGCGGCCTGGTCTTCGGCCTCTACGCCGCCTCGGTCGGCGGCGAGGGACGCGACGCGCGCGACCAGACCTTCGGCGGCGGCGACGGGGGCGACGGGGGCGACGGGGGCACGGTCGACGTCACCAACGCCGGGAGGATCGACTTCGAGCCGGCCTCGGCCGCGCAGGCCTTCGGGACGCCGCGGGTCGGGGCGGTGGCGATCCTCGCCTCCAGCACCTCCGGCTCGGGCGGCGAGCGCGACACCACCGACGGCGAGCCCCGGGGCGGCAGCGCCGGCGACGCCGGCCAGGTGACGGTGACCAACACCGGAAGCATCCGGATGTGCGACGTCCTCTCGCTCGACTGCAAGGTCGGCCCGGATCCGCTGAGCGATCTCGCGGCCGGCATCTATGCGCAGAGCGCCAGCGGCCACGGCGCCGATCCCACCTCCTCGGGCGGCGACGCCGGCGCGGTGTCCGTCGACAGCGTGGGCGACATCCTGCTGCGCACCTATGTCGACAGGACCGGCCACGCCTACGGAATCTTCGCGGCGAGCCAGGCGGGCTACGCCGGCATCACCTCCAAGTCGATCGGCGTGGACGGCGGCGACGGCGGCGACTCGGGCCGGGTCGACGTTGCTCATGACGGGCGCATCGAGCTGCGCACCCGCGACTCCGCCCCGGCCGCGACGCCCGAGGACGAGGTGATCGACCGCGCCTGCCTGGAAGGCGCGGTCTGCCAGGTCGAGGCGATCCCCTATTTCATCTACCAGTCCGCCGGCATCCTGGCCGCCACCTACGGCGCGGCCGGGGGCGCGTCGAAGGACGGGATCTCGCGGGCCGACGGCGGCCAGGGCGGCGACGCGGGCATAGACCCGGAGACCGGGGCCCTGGGGACCTCGCGCATCAAGCTCGCCGACGGGGCCCAGGTCGACGTCGCCGGCAACAACATCATGGGCGTGGCGCTCTACGCCCAGGGGGCGCTGGGGGGGCTCGGCAACTCCACCAACTCCAACGGCGGGCGCGGCGGCGACACGGGCGACCTGAAGGTCGTGCTGGGCTCGGGCGCCTCGATCGTCACCCAGGGGGCGAACTCGGCGGGGGTGATGATCCACGCCAAGGGCGGCTCGGGCGGCGGCGTGCGCACGCCGGGCGGGCTGGTCGACTTCCACGGCTCGGAGGCGGGTCGCGGCGGCAATGCCGGCGACGTGACCCTGGTCCTGCCGACGGGCGAGGACGGCGTCGCGCCGGTGATCTCGACCCAGTACGGCCGTTCGATCGGCATCGTGATGCAGTCGCTGGCGGGGGGCGGCGGGTCGGCCGACTCGGAGTATTCGCTGTTCAGCGCCGGCGAGACCAAGGGCGGCAACAGCGGGACCGCGGGCAAGGTCAGCGCCGCGGGCCGCTTCGACGTGCGCACCGACGGCTACGGCTCCCACGGGCTGCTGATGCAGTCGATCGCGGGCGGCGGCGGGTCGCTGACCACCGACGGCGCCGGGGTCACCGCGGACACGGACGAGGGCGTGGTGGTGGCCGGCGCCGGCGGCGACGGCACCCCGGGCGGGGAGGTCGTGCTCGAGAGCGACGGCGGCCGCATCCTGACCAGGGCCGACGCCTCGGCGGGCGCGGTGCTGCAGTCCATCGGCGGCGGCGGCGGCGACGTGATCGACGTGGGCGGGGCGGCGGGCGTCGCCACCGTCGGCGGCCAGGGCGGCGGCGGCGGCGCGGGCGGCGCGGTGACCGCGACGCTCCACTCCGGAACCAACATCCAGACCCGGGGCAAGTATTCCTTCGGCCTGCTGGCGCATTCCATCGGCGGCGGCGGCGGCAACGGCGGCGACGTGTTCGCCATCGCCTCCCGCGTGCCCAACGTGGCAGTGGGCGGCGACGGCGGAACGACCGGCGACGGCGGCAAGGTGACGCTCGAGGTCGAGGCGGGCGACGAGGGCCTGCGCAACAGCATCTTCACCCAGGGCGACAACGCCCATGGCGCGCTGGTGCAGTCGATCGGCGGCGGCGGCGGCACCGGGGGCGACGCGCGCTCGCTCTCCTTCGGGGTCTTCGCGCTGACCTCGGTGGCCATCGCCGGCGGCGGCTCGACCGGGGGCGAGGGCGGCGAGGTCGACATCACGGCCGAGGCGCTGGACGTGACCACCTGGGGCAGCCACGCCCGCGGCCTGGTCGCGCATTCCATCGGGCGCGGGGGCGGCGCCGGCGGCGCGGCCACCTCCACCGACGTCAGCGTGGGCTTCGGCAGCGCGGTGGCGGTCGGCGGCAAGGGCGGCGAAGGCGGCGACGCCGGGGAGGTGAAGATCAGCCTCGACGACGTCTCCATCGCCACGGGCGGCGACGCGCTGAAGGACGGGGTGTCGAACAACCACGGCCTGGTGGCGCAGTCGGTGGGCGGGGGCGGCGGCCTCGGCGGCTCGGCCGACGCGCTGGCCTATGCGATCGACCTGCCGATCCCGGCCTTCGACCTGCAGGTCGCCATCGCCGGCGCGGCGGCGGTCGGCGGCAAGGGCGGCAAGGGCGGCGAGGGCAAGGCGGTCTCGCTCGACCTCACGGACGTGAGCATCGCCACGCGGGGCGACGGCGGCCACGGGATCCTGGCCCAGTCCGTCGGCGGCGGCGGCGGCGACGGGGGCGACGGCTCCTCGATGGCGGCGGCCTCGCTGTTCATCGACCGGCTGAAGGAGGCGATCCCGGGCGAGGAGGAGCCGAACGTCAAGTCGCTGAAGGTCAACACCTCCGTCTCGATCTCGATGGGCGGCAACGGCGGCGCCGGCGGCACCGGCGGCGACGTCGACCTGAGCCTGGAAGGCGCGACGGCGATCGAGACCTGGGGTCCGAACTCGAACGCGATCCTGGCGCAGAGCATCGCCAAGGGCGGCGGCAACGGCGGCGTCGCGGGCGCGGGCACCAAGAAGTTCGGCGAAGGCGTCGGCGTGAAGATGGCGATCAACATCGGCGGCTACGGCGGCGACGGCGCCAGCGACGCCGGGCGCATGACGGCCGACCTGGGCGCCGAGACCTACCTGCGCACCCATGGCGAGGGCGCGCGCGGGATGGTGATGCACGGCGTGGGCGGCGGCGGCGGCGCCTCGCAGACCGCGTCGGTCTCGTTCACCTCGAAGCTGACGGACGCGGTGCTGCAGAAGCTGAACGGCAAGCTCAAGGCGCCCCGCCTGACGGTGGGCGTGGGCATGACCGGCGGCGGCGGCGGCGAAGGCGGACGCATCGCCGAGGCGAACCTGGCCGGCGTGATCGAGACCTTCGGCGCCGACGGCGACGGCGTGCTGCTGCAGAGCGTCGGCGGCGGCGGCGGCCTGGGCGGAAACTTCGGCGGCGGCGGCGCCGAGGAGGACGGCGAGAAGAACGTGATCGACTTCGGCCTCGAGCTGCAGGAGATCAAGGAGCAGATCGAGCGGCCCTGGGCGCTGAACGTCAACGTGGGCGGCCGCGGCGGCGAGGGCGGCGCAGGCGGCGACTTCGCGGTGGCGGCCACCGAGGTGGAGTCCGGCGACGCGACGCGCTTCATGATGCCCACGCTCGACGGCGCGGTGGTCACCCATGGCGACTACGCCGACGGCGTGGTGCTGCAGTCCATCGGCGGCGGCGGCGGCGTGGGCGGGGGCGCGGTGCCCCACGACTCCATCGGCTTCCTCGACCTGTCCCT
Source organism: Albimonas marina (assembly GCF_029223255.1). GTDB lineage: Bacteria > Pseudomonadota > Alphaproteobacteria > Rhodobacterales > Rhodobacteraceae > Albimonas. The sequence goes on along the minus strand of NZ_JARHUC010000001.1, from coordinate 365,118 downwards.
GCGCATCGGCGGCACCGGCGGCGCGGGCGGCAAGGGCGGCCAGGTCGGCTTCCGCCTGGGCGAGGACGCCGAGGTGCTGACCTACGGCGACCGCGCGCATGGCGTGTTGCTGCAGTCCATCGGCGGCGGCGGCGGCATGGGCGGCAGCGCCTCCCGCCTGGTCGGCAACCTCGGGATCGACGCCGAGACCGAGGCCCCCGAGGAGGACGGCGAGCCCCAGACCAACGAGGACGCGGCGTTCGAGGAGCTCGACGTCGCCTCGCTCTACGACCGCGGCGACGAGGCGCTGCCTGCGGCGGCCGTGCGCCTGGGCATCGGCGGCTCCGGCGAGGGCGGCGAGGGCGCGAACGCCGCCCGCGCCGAGGCGAACGGCGAGGGCGGGCGCATCACCACCAACGGCGCCGCGGCCTTCGGCCTGACGGTGCAGTCGGTGGGCGGCGGCGGCGGCATGGGCGGCATCGGCACGGCGCCGCTGACCGCGGCCGAGCTGTCGCTGAAGCATCTCGACGTCGACGACCGCACGATCTTCGTCGACAACTTCAACGCCCTGTTCCGGGGCGCGCATCTCGACTTCATCGCCGGCGGCGACGGCGGGCGCGGCGGGAACGGCGGCGAGGCCGCGGCGCAGGGCGCCTTCCGCATCGTCACCAACGGCGTGCGCAGCCCGGGCCTGATCGTGCAGTCGGTCGGCGGCGGCGGCGGCGTCTCGGGCATCGAGGGCGCGCGCCTGCTGCGTCACGGCGCCGACGGCGGCCAGGGCGACGCGGGCCCGGTCGCGGCGCGGCTCGAGCACGGCACCAAGATCAACGCCAACGGCTACGCCTCCCCCGGCGTGATCGTGCAGTCGGTGGCGGGCGGCGGCGGCACCACGATGTCGACGCTCGCCTACGGCTCGGCCCTGCGCCGCTACGATCCCGAGAACGCGGAGCAGGCCGCGCTGGACCTGCTGTTCGAGCTGACGCTGGGCTCGGGCGTCGAGACCTACGGGGCCGGGCACGCGGGCGGCGCGACGATGCATCTCGTGGACGACGTCACCACCCGCGGCGACGCCGGCTATGCGGCGATCGTGCAGTCGGTCGGCGTCGGCGGCGGCGTGGTCGTGCTGACCCCGGCCGAGATCGACCGGGCGCAGACCACCTCGCTCTCCTCCGGCGTGGTGACGATGGGCTCGGCCTCCGGCTGCCTGCCGAACATCCCCTGCGGCGGCGCCGACCGGTTCGACGTCTCCCTGGACGACGGCTCCTTCATCACCACGCTGGGCGTGGGGGCGCGGGGGATCGTGGCGCAGAGCGTGCAGGCCGGCGGCGGCGTCGCCAACGGCTTCGAGCTGCTGGAGCGCGCGAGCGCGGGCGAGTCCACCACGGTCACCCGCGAGATCTCGATCCTGGGCGCCAACGTCTCGCCCGACGAGGTCCCCGAGGCCGCGAGCTTCGTGGCCGACGGCGACATCCAGACCTACGGCGCCGACGCCGACGCGGTGGTGGTGCAGGCGATCGGCGGCGGGGGCGGCGTGATCGGCTCCGCCGGCGGCGCGTCCTGGACGCTCGACGAGGCGAACGGCAAGAAGATCCCGCCGCAGCCGGCGGCCAACACGCCCGACCCGAACGCCTACAAGATGCGCATCGACCTCGGCCAGTCCTCGCCCGAGATCGGGATGCAGAACCTGCATGTCGTGACCGAGCTGGGCGGCTGGATCCGCACCTGGGGCGACCATGCCGAGGCGGCGATCGTGCAGTCGATCTCCGGCGGCGGCGGGGTCGCGGGGCTGAGCCACGATCCGACCTCGGACTCCATGGCCTCGGTCTCGATCCGGGTCGGCGCCTCGGGCGCGACCTCGGCCGGGGCGGCGGACCGCCAGAAGGTCCAGGGCGTGGACCAGACCGCGGCGGCCGGGGGGCTGGACGTGACGCTCTCGGGCAGCACGTTCTTCACCAATGGCTGGGGCGCCAACGGCGCGGTGATCCAGGAGATCCAGGGCGGCGGCGGCATCGCGGCCGTCGGCTCGACGACCGTGCGCGCAACCACCGGTTCCGGCCGGACCGGCCTGCTGGTCGGCGGCGACTACGGCGGGACCTTCGGGTCCGCGGCGCTGAGCGCCACGATGGGCGACGACGCGCTGATCCAGACCGGCGGCGACGGCGCGATCGGCCTGCTGGTGCAGAACGTGGTGGGCGGCGGCGGCGTCGGGGCGCTGGGAACCTCGCAGCCGCTCGCGGTCTCGAACCGCGAGGGGGTGGTCGAGATGCGTCTCGGCGGCTCCAACGGCACCGGCCAGGCGAACCGCAACGGCGACGCGATCGCCGATCCGGGCGACCTGACCCTCGACATCGGCGAGGCGACCCTGGTCACCGGCGGCGCCGGGTCGACCGCGGCGCTGGTGCAGTCGGTGGGCGGCGGCGGGGGGCTGGCGCTGACGCCGGCCCCGTGGCTGTCGCGCGTCACGCTGGGCGCCTCGGGCGGCGGCAGCTCCTACGGGGGCGCGGTCGCGGTCGAGATGGGCGTGGACCCGGCCGGGGCCACGCGGGTGCAGACCGCGGGCGACGCCGCGCGCGGCGTGGTGGTGCAGTCGATCTCGGGCGGTGGCGGCCAGGCCTCGGCGCCTAACGGCCGCGACGGCTGGAGCGGCGGCGTCCTGCCCGTGCAGCTGGGCGCGACCGGCGCCACCGGCGGCTGGAACGCCGACGTGGCGATGACCTTCGGCGGCGGGATCGCCACCTCGGGCGACTACGCCGACGGGCTGGTGGTGCAGTCCATCGCCGGCGGCGGCGGCCTCGCCGACATCGGCGACGGCGCAGGCGCCGGGCCGCGCGCGTCGCTGACCCTGGGCCAGACCCAGGGCGGCGGCCGGGCCGGCAAGGCGTCGCTGACCCACACCGGGCGCGGCGTGGGCGGCGGCTCGATCGACACCGAGGGCGCGGGCGCCTACGGGGTGCTGGTGCAGTCGATCGGCGGCGGCGGCGGGGCGGCGAGCTTCGGCCACTCCGCCGACGGCGCGGTCCTGACCCTGGGCGCGACCAGCGCCGGCGACGACGACCGCGGCGCGGGCAAGGCGCAGATCCTGCGGGAATACGCCGGCGAAGGTCCCACCGGGGCCGAGACCAGCTCCCTCGCCCGGGTGGTCACCCGGGGCGACGACGCCCACGCGCTGGCGGCGCAGTCCATCGCGGGCGGCGGCGGCGTGGCGCGGATCGGCGGCGCGCAGAAGAACGTGACGCTGCAGCTGGGCGGCCGGGGCGGCGAGGGCGCCGACCGGGCCGACGACGTGAACGTCGGCTTCTACGGTCGGCTCGTGACCGTCGGCGACCGGGCCATCGGCATCGTCGCCCAGTCGATCTCGGGCGGCGGGGGCATCGCCTCGGCCGGCTCGGGGAGCGTCTCGGAGGTGCGGCTCGGCGGGCTCGAGGGCTACCGCGGCACGGCGGGCGCGGGCTCGGTCGACGTCACGCTCGGCGGTCCGCAGGGCTGCTCGCTGACTGCGCTCGACACCTGCGCGACCACCTATGGCGAGGGCGCCCACGGCATCGTGGCCCAGTCCATCGCCGGCGGCGGCGGCATCGGCGGCGACGTCTCGCTCGCCGACGGGCTGACCCTGATCTACAGCCGGTCGGTCGGCTACGCCCCCAGCACCATCGAGCAGATGAACGGCGAGGGCGACGCCGGCTATGTCGGCGTCAACGTGGACCGGCCCCTGGTCACCTACGGCGACGGCGCCTACGGCGTCATCGCCCAGTCGCTGGGCGGCGGCGGGGGCCTGGGCGGCGACGCCCAGGGCCCCTTCGCCGGGCTGAACACCAACGGCGACGTCGGCCGCGGCGGCGCGATCGACTTCATCATGCAGCCCGAGGCGGCGGTGATCGCCAACGGCCGCAACAGCACCGCGGTGTTCCTGCAGAGCCTGGGCGCCGCCAACGGCCGGGGGATGCAGGACGTCTGGATCGACGCCTTCATCAACGGCTACGTGCAGGGCGGCTCGGGCCCCTCGGCCTACGGCCTGCTGATGCATGGGGGCGGGGCGGAGAACGCGATCACCGTCTTCCAGGGCGCAACGATCACGGCGCTGTCGGGCGAGGCGATCCGCTACATCACCCGAAACGACCCCTACGACTCGCATCTCTCGATCCGCAACGCGGGCGTCATCGACGGAAACGTCTCCTTCAAGAAGGGACGGGTCGAGGGCGGGGTCGACGGCTCTGCCTTCGGTCCGCGGGGCGTCAGGACGCCGGGCGGGGCGGCGGCGTCCCTCGCCGCGGGGCCCGAGGTTCTGGCGGTCCGGCCGGCGCCGCCGCCGGCGATCACCCTGGTCAACCGCCGCGGCGGCGTGCTGCGGGGGGCCGAGCGCTACGACGCCGACGTGCTGAACCGCGGCCTGCTGGTCGCGGGGGATCCCGGGGACCATGCCGATCTCGTCATCGCCGGCGATTTCGAGCAGGGGTCGAGCGGGACGCTGGCGGTCGACGCCGAGCCCCTGAAGGGCCGGGGCGACGTGATCCGCGTGGCGGGCGACGCGACGCTCGACGGGGCGCTCAGCCTCGCGCCGCGGGCCCTGATCGGGGGCGCGGAGCACCGGGTGATGGAGGTCGGAGGCGACATCTTTGGCGCCTTCGACCGGCTGGGCGGCGCGATCTTCCGCTTCGAGCAGCGCATCGAGAACGGGGGCGTGACGCTCCGCGCGACGGGGGTCGAGCTCGCCTCGGGCCTCGGCGGGCAGGAGGCCGAGGCCGCCCGCTACCTCGAGCGGCTGTTCCTGACCGGGGACCGCGACTTCGCCCGCCTGTTCGGCAAGCTGGAGCTGGCGGCGCAGGGCGGGGCGCTGGGCTCGGCCCTGTCGGGCGCCACGCTGGGCGCCACGATGGCGGGCGAGGCCGCGACCTTCGAGCTGACCCGCGACCGCTTCGACACCCTGCTCGGCTGCGGAGAGACCGGCGGGCGCAGCGTCGACTGGGAGACCGGGGGCCTGGGCGGCTACCTGACCCTGCTGGGCTCGGGCCGCCACCTGGACCAGGACGCCAGCGGGGCCGCGGCCGGCTACGAGGGCGACGCCTGGACCGCGGGCTTCGCGACGACGCTGGAGGTCGCGCCGGGCTGGCTGGTCTCGGGCGCCCTCGGGTGGGAGACGCTGAACCTCGCCCGCCAGGGCGGCGGCGGCTCGGTCGAGGGGACCACCGGCTTCCTCGGCGCCGCGGTGACCCGGGAGAGGGGGGCGCTGTCGCTGAGCGGCGCCGCCACGGCGGGGTGGTCGGAGTTCGACTCCCGCCGCTTCGCCGGGCCGCTCGCGCCGGGCCAGGCGCGGTCGGAGCACGGGGCGCTCAGCCTCGGGCTGCGGGCGCGGGCGGCCTGGACGCAGGCGCTGGAGGGGGGCGCGTGGCTGAAGCCCTCGCTCGACCTCGACCTGATCCACGTCTCCTCGCAGGGCTTCACCGAGACCGGCGCGGGGCGGCAGGCGCTGCGCGTCTCGGACGCCGCCGCCACGGCCTTCGTCGTGACCCCCTCGCTGGAGGCGGGCCTGCGGCGGGAGCTGGGCGAGAGCGGCGGCGATCCGCTGGGCCTGCGGGCCTGGGCGCGGGCGGGGGTCAGCTTCTCGACCCTCGACTCCTACGACGCCGACGTCCGCTTCGCCCGCGACGCCACCGGCATCGCCGGCTTCGCCAACGGCGCGGCGCAGGCGCAGGCGGTGGGTCGCCTCGGCCTCGGGGTCGCGCTGGAGGTCGGGGACCGCGCCGACGTGGGCGTCAGCTACGAGGGCGCGGCGGGCGACGGCTACGCCGGCCAAGCCGGCCGGCTGAGCGTGAACGTCCGCTTCTGACCTTCGGACCCGCCCGGGCGATCCCGGGCGGGTCCCTTCGTCTCGATCCGCCGCCGTCCTCGCAGGGCGGCGGCGGCGCTCAGCGCCGGGTCTTGCGGCCGCCGCGGAACGGGGGCAGGTCGCCGGCCATCAGGCAGCCGACGGGATCGATGAAGTCCTCGATCTCCGCCAGGCCGAAGCGCTCGATCTGGGCGGTCACGGTCGCGGCCGACTTGTAGCTCGACGGCAGCTCCGACACGTCGACCCCGCCTGCGTGGAAGCGGATGTCGAGGCCCTGCGTCTCGGCCGCCAGCAACGCCTCGGCCGTGCGCCCCGCCATCCGCCGACGATGCTCGGAGCGCGAGAAGTTGCGCCCGGCGCCGTGCGGGCTGAAGCCCAGGCCCCGGCCGTCGTCGCGCCCGCGGACCACCAGCACCGGCTCCGCCATGTTCAGCGGGATCAGCGTGCGCCCCGTGGCGTCGGCGGCGTAGCCGTCCCAGGCCGGCGTCGCCCCCTTGCCGTGCAGGTAGAGCCCGTTCCGCCGGAAGACGAAGTTGTGCTCGTTCCAGTACCGCTCCCCCGGCTCGGCCCGCACCGCCTCGACCACCGCCTGGTGGAGGGCGTTGTGGTTGGCCTTGGTCCACTTGCGGATCAGCTGCAACGCCTCCCAGTAGGCCTCGCCCTCCGGCGTGTCCGCCGGGATCCAGGCGTTCTGCTTCGCCGTGCCGGGCGAGAGCCGCTTGCGGAACCGCTCGGCCACGCTCATCCCGTGCTTGTAGAGCAGCGCCCCCGGCCCGCGGGAGCCGTGGTGGGTGACCATCGCCGTGCGCCCCGTGGCGCGGGAGCGGCCGACGAACAGGAAGTGGTTCCCGTCGCCCTGCGTGCCCATGTGCGCCTGCGCCGTCTCGATCGCCTTGGGGTGGTCGAGGAACGGGTTCGCCCGGAACGCGTCCAGCAGCTTCAGCGAGACGGTGAAGCGCCGCCCCTGCGGCCGTCCGCCGGGCCCGAAATGGGTGATCGCCTGGGCTGCGTCCAGCACCGCCGCCGGGTCCGCGTGACCGAGGTCGGTCAGCATCAGCGAGCAGCAGATGTCGGCCGAGTGCATGCCCGGATGGATCGCGTTGCGCGCCGCGGCCACGCCGCCCACGGGGATCGTGCCGACCGGCCCCGCGGGGCAGGCGTCGGGCATCACCGCGCCGGCCTCGAGGGTGGGGGTGCGCATCAGCTCGACCATCGTCTCGCGGACCTTGGCGAGGTTGTCCATCTCGTCCGGGTCGCACGGCTCCAGCAGCTCGTGGAAGGGGAGCGCGCCGGGGGCGCGGGGCTCGATCTTCACGGGGGGCGTGGGCTTCTCGGCCTCCAGCGCGGCGCGCAGGGCCTCGGCGTCGAGCCCCTCGGCCTGCAGGCTCTCGGCCCTGGCAAGCAGCATCGGGAACTGCGGGCCGGGGCGGTGGCCCCAGGCCTTCAGGTCCTCTCCGGTGATGGGGCCGGCGATCGGGGCGGCCGTCGAGACGGTCATCTTTCCATTCCTTTGCGTTCAAATCAGCGGCCGGAAGGCCGGGAGGACAAGAGGGTGCGGGACTCTCCCGCCCCGAAACGGGGCGTAGCCGGGCTCGAACCGGCAGCCGGCGGACCGGCGTCCAATGTAGTCCCGCAGGCATTCCTCCCGGCGGTCGAAAAGGCCTCGGCGACGAGGGTGCTGGAACCGCTGCTCTACCGTTGAGCTACGCGCAGGCCCCGGTCGGGACCGGGGGCCGTCGCGGCGGGATTCGAACCCGCAACCCGCGAGGTGATGACTGTAGTTCCAGCGGCATTCGCCGAGGCCGTCTCCGTGTCGTCCGAATGCGCCCGGGCGGGCGCGCCGCCCGGGCTGGTCTCAGAGCGCGATGGCCTCGATCTCGGCCATCCAGCGGTCGGGGTGCATCTCGCCCCGGGCGAAGCGTCCGATCTGGTCGAACACCGCGTCGGAGAAGCCGCCGACGTTCAGCACCCCCTCGACCTCCGCCGCCTGCGTCGTCCCGTAGGGGGCGATGTCGATGCAGACGAGCTTCGCCGAGGGATGGCGGGCGCGCAGCGCCAGCCATTCGGTCATCGTCGCCGTGCCGCGCCCGGCGTGGGCGGCGTCGATCCAGGACTGGTTGTCCGAGATCATCACCACCAGGTCCGGCCGCGCCCCGCGGGCGTTCAGCGCCCGCAGCGGGGCCGAGCAATCGGTGCCGCCGCCCGCGATCTCCGCCAGCCGCCGCGCGTTGCTGGCGACCGTGTCCCGCGGCTCCAGCCGGATCGGGCGGAGCGCCCGGGCGAAGGGCAGAACCTCGGCCCGCGGATTGCGCCGCAGGATCGCCGCCGCGACCAGGCCCGCCAAGTCCACGTGGCGCATCGCCGAGGTCGCGCCCTTGCGCACCCCCGTCACCGACCCGAGCATCGAGGCCGAGACGTCGGGGCAGACCACGACCGCGCCCTCCAGCGCAGGCGCCCGGCGGACGGCGTGATCCATCGCGAGGTGCAGCGCCTCGACGATCTCGCCCGGCATCCGCGGATCGACATGGCCGATCGCGGCGAGCAGTTGGTAGGGCAGGGCCCCCGCCGCCTCGATCCGCTCGGGGTCTGAGAGGCGGGCGGCGACGGCCGCGACCGTCTCCGGATCCTCGAAGGCGCCGTGGCGCAGCAGCATGTTCAGCCCCTGGCGCAGCATCTGCCAGGAACCGTTCCGCGCGATCCCGGCCCACTGCGCCTGCGTCAGCGGCGCCTGGGTCAGCATCTGGAACGGCACCTCCGGCAGCGGCCCGGTCCAGGCCTGCGGCCCGGCCTCCTGGAAGGCGATCCAGTCGCGCACCGCCTGCGGCAGGCGCGCGGCCTCGCACGGGCGGCCCAGGATCCAGGCGAACAGCGCCTCCCGCTCCCGGCTGTCGGGCTTGGGGTGGACCATGCGGATCACGTCCTTCAGCGAGGGCGAGGTCCCGATCGCGGCCTCCAGCAGGGCGCGGTCGGAGGCCGAGGTCAGCCACCCCGCCACCATCGCCTTGGGGGCCGAGCCCAGCGACTTCCGCCCGGTGCGCCCCGAGCGGAGGATCTGCACGAACGTGCGCAGCATCCGCCCGTTGGCGACCACCCGCCCGAAGACCGCGCGGAACAGCGCCGGATCGCGGGAGGCCAGCACCGCCAGCAGCACCGCGGGCATGTCCTTCATCCGCCCGACCCGGCGCGCGTGGATCGCCGTGCGGGCCAGGAACGCGGGCTCCACGGCTCCAGCCAGCGACAGCACGCGGTCGAGCTGCATCTCGGGCTTGGCGTAGTAGGCGCCCCCGAAGCTGCCGGTCACGGCCATCTGGGCCAGGGCGTGGGGCGCGGCGTAGGAATAGGCCGGCGTCCCGTGGGCGGTCGTGGCGTCCGCCTTCGGGGACAGCCGGCCTCTGGTCGAGGCAAACACGGATCTGTTCGCCATTTCTCTCTCGTCCTTCTGTTGACGGGGAGAGGTGTCGCATGGGGCGGCGGGGCGACCGAGGAAAATCGGGAATCCGAACATGCTGTTGATTTTTAGACGGATTTCGCAGCGTTGCCGATTCGACGGCGCGCGATTACGATCCGGAGAGATAGGGATTTATCGAATGGGATAAGGCGTCATGCGCAACGTGGTCCTCGGGTTCCTCGGCACGCAGCTCGACGCCGGCAAGAAGCGGCGCTGGCGCCCGACGCCGAGCCTGATCGCGCAGGAGGGGTTCGAGGTCGACCGCATCGAACTGCTGCACGACCACCGCCACAACCGCCTCGCCGTGCAGGTGAAGGCCGAGATCGAGGCGGCCTCCCCCGAGACCGAGGTTCTGCTCCAGCGTCTCGACCTCGCCGATCCCTGGGACTTCCAGGAGGTCTACGGGAAGCTGTTCGACTTCGCGCGCGGCTACGGCTTCGACGAGGATCGGGAGAGCTATTTCGTCCACCTCACCACCGGCACCCATGTCGCCCAGATCTGCTGGTTCCTGCTGACCGAGAGCCGGCACGTCCCCGCCCGCCTGATCCAGACCTCGCCCCCGCGCGCGACCGAGACCGAGGGCTCGATGGCCGTGATCGACCTCGACCTCAGCCGCTACGACGCACTCCAGCAACGGTTCGACCTGCTGGCGCGGGAGCATTCCGACCAGCTCAAGGGCGGGATCGAGACGCGCGACCCCGCCTTCAACCTGCTGATCGACCGCATCGAGCTGGCCGCCACCGGCTCCGACGCGCCGATCCTGCTGCTGGGGGAGACGGGGACGGGCAAGTCCGAGCTCGCCCGGCGGATCTACGAGCTGAAGCGGGAGCGGCGGCGCGTGAAGGGGAAGTTCGTGCAGATCAACTGCGCGACCCTGTCGGAGGCGACGGCGCTTTCGACCCTGTTCGGCCAGCGCCGCGGGCAGGGCGGCGCGCAGGCCGGCGAGCGCAACGGCCTGCTGCGCGAGGCGAACGGCGGGGTGCTTTTCCTCGACGAGATCGACGAGCTGGGCCCGCGGGAGCAGGCGGTGCTGCTGCACGCGATCGAGACGGGGAGCTTCTATCCGCTGGGCGCCGACCAGCCCGCGACCAGCCGCTTCCATGTCATCGCGGGGGCGAACCGCGACCTCGCCTCGCTGGTGGCCGAGGGCCGGTTCCGACCGGACCTGCTCGCGCGGCTGGACCTGTGGCGCTTCACCCTGCCGCCGCTGCGGGACCGCCGCGACGACATCGAGCCGAACCTCGCCTTCGAGCTTGCGCGGGTCGAGCGGGCGCTGGGCGCGCGCGTGGGCTTCAACGCCGATGCGCGGGCCACGTTCCTGCGCTTCGCCCGCGATCCCGGCACGCCCTGGCCGGGGAACTTCCGGGACTTCGGCGCCTCGGTCCTGCGGCTGTCGACGCTGGCCCCGCGGGGCCGAGTCACCCGCGCGCTGGTCGAGGAGGAGATCGCCCGCCTCCGCGCGACCTGGGCCCGCGCCGCGCCGGATGCGGACCTGCGCCTGCTGGCGGATGTGCTGGGCGAGGCGGCGGCGGAGATCGACCCGTTCGACCGTGTGCAGCTCGCCGAGGTGATCCGCGCCTGCCGCGGCGCGCCCAGCCTGAGCGAGGCCGGCCGGCGGCTGTTCGCGGCCTCCCGCGCGCGGCGCAGCTCGACCAACGATGCGGATCGGCTGCGCAAGTACCTCGCGCGGCATGGGCTGGACTGGGACGCGGTCGCGGGCTGACCGCCGCCGAAGCGGGCCTGCGGCGCGCTCTTCCGATCCACCGGGGACCGTCGGCGGCCTCCGCCGCTCGCCTCCCCGCCGCCGACCGGCGGCAGGGGCAAAGGCTTTGACGTCGCGGCGGGGCAATGACCTAATGTCATAACAACATAATGATTCGGTCGACGCCACGACCGTACGCTCCAAGGGAGGAGACGATGACTCTGACGAGAACGCTGGCCGGCGCCCTGGCGCTGGCCTGGGCCGGGCTGACCGCCGCGGGCCCCGCGCAGGCCGAGGACATCGTGGTCACCCACTACGGGTCGCTGATGTACGGCGCGCCCTACGCCATCGCGATGGAGAAGGGGTATTTCGAGGAGGCCGGCGTCGACGTGACCGGCATCCTCACCTCGAAGGGCGGCGGCACCTCGGTGCGCAACATGATGGCCGGCGAAACGCCCTTCGCCGAAGTCGCCCTGCCCGCCGCCGTCTCGGCGATCAAGGAGGGCTTCCCGATCCGCATCGTGATGATGGGAACCTCGGGCAGCTCGGCCCACCTGGTCACCCGCAACGGCGAGAAGCTGGAGAACGTCGAGGACCTGAAGGGCAAGCGGCTGGTCTACTCGCGGCCCAAGTCGGTGTCCGAGGCGATCTTCCTGGGCATCGTCGACAACGCCGGCCTGACGCCGGACGACGTGAAGATGGTGGCCATCGGCGGCTTCTCGGCCGGGCTGACGGCGCTGGAGCAGAACGAGATCGACGTGGCGATCATCCCCGAGCCGATCTTCGCCAAGAAGGCGGCGGAGGGCACGGCCTACCAGAAGCTGCCCTGGATGAACGCGCTGGTGCCCTACTCGGCCTCGACCGTGGGGATCGTCACCGAGGACATGCTCGCCAAGCGTCCCGACGACATCCGCGCCATCATCGCGGCCCGCGCCAAGGGCGTGCAGTTCATCTACGACCACCCCGAGGAGGCGGCGCAGCTGATCGCCAAGGCCTACGGGATGGAGCCGGAGATCGTGGCCGCGGCCATATCCAACATCCGCGGCATGACCGATCACTGGTGGAAGCCGGGCGCCTTCGACTACGAGGCGATGGACGGCATGGCCAAGATGATGGCCGCCGTCGACCTGGTGGAGCTGCCCTTGGACTGGAGCGGCTACGTCGACGAGAGCTTCGTCGACGGAAAGGCGATCCAGTGAGCGTCACGGCCCTGGCCGACGTCGCCCCGCCCCCGCCGCAGGCGGGGGCGACGGCGGCGGCGCACGCCCGGCTGCGCGGGGTGACGCGGGTCTATGCCGGCCGCTCCGGCGGGCCGGACGTTCATGCGCTGGGCCCGATCGACCTGGATCTGCGCCAGGGCGAGTTCTTCTCGGTCGTGGGCCCCTCGGGCTGCGGGAAGTCCACGCTGCTGGACGTGCTCGCCGGCCTCTCGCCCCCCACAGAGGGGACGGTGGAGTTCGAGGGCGCGCGCATCGCGGGCCGGGTGCCCGACGGGGTGGGCGTGGTGTTCCAGGAGGACGCCTCCTTCCCCTGGCTGTCGGTCGAGGACAATGTCGCCTTCGGCCTGCGCCGCGAGGGGGTCGAGGCGGGAGAGGTCCGGCGGCGGGTGGATTTCGCGCTGGGCTTCATGGGCCTGCGCGACTTCCGCCGCGCCTATCCCAGCCAGCTGTCGGGCGGCATGCGCCAGCGCGTGTGCATCGCGCGCACCCTGGTGATGCAGCCCCGCCTGATCCTGCTGGACGAGCCCTTCGGCGCGCTGGACCAGCAGACCCGCCTGCTGATGGGCGACGAGCTGCTGCGCCTGTGGCGCGAGACCGGCGCGACGGTGATGCTGATCACCCATGCGCTGGACGAGGCGAACCTGCTGTCGGACCGCATCGGCGTGATGTCCGCCCGCCCCGGCCGCTTCATCGAGGTGGTCGAGACCGGCTGGGACCGGGAGCGGGATTCGAGCCTCGCCGAGCGGGCGGAGTTCGGCGCCGTCACCTCGCGCCTGTGGACGCTCCTGCGCGGCGAGTCCCTGCGCGCGCTGGGCCAGGGCGCGCAGGCGCCGGCGGGGTTCGCGCGATGACCCCGGCCGCGATCCTGCGCACGGTGGTGCTGGCGGGCGCGGTCGGCGGGCTGGAGCTCGCCTGCCGGACGGGCGCGATCCCGCCGACGATGGTGGTCGCGCCCTCGGCCATGGTCGCGGGCGCGGTGGAGGCGCTGGGCGACGCCGAGTTCTGGCGCCACTTCGGCGTCACCGTCGAGGCGGTGGCGATCGCCATGGTCGTGGCGATCGTGGGCGGGTTCTGCACGGGCTTCGCGCTGACCCGCGTGCCGCCGCTGCGCCGGGCGGTGTCGCCGTTCCTCGCCTCCTACTACTCGATCCCGCACATCGCCTTCTATCCGCTGCTGATCGTGATCTTCGGGCTGGGGCGCACGCCGCTGATCGTGCTGGCGACGCTGTTCGCGATGGTGGCGATGATCCTCGCCACCATGGCGGGGCTGGACCGGGTGCCCTCTGTCCTGGCGCGCACGGCGCGGGTCCACCGCCTGTCGCTCGTCGAGGAGATCTGGCGCGTGCGCCTGCCCGCGGCCGCGCCGCACATCCTGTCGGGGCTGAAGCTGGCGGTGGCCTATTCCTTCATCGGCGTGATCGCCGGAGAGTTCATCATGTCGACCGAGGGCATCGGGCACGAGATCGCCTACGCCTACGACAACTTCAACAACCGGCGCATGTACGCGCTGATCCTGATCGTGCTGGCGCTGGTGACGACCTTCAACATGACCGTCTTCGCCTGGGAGCGCCGGATGCTGAAACGGAGGGGCCTGTGAGCGCCGTCGCCGAACCCCCAGCGCCGGCGGGGGAGCGCCCCGGGCGCGCGCTGCTCGTCGCCCTGCGAGGGCCCGCGCTGGTGACCGTCGCGATCCTCGTCCTGTGGCAGCTGGCGCATGAGTTGGCCGGCGACGTGGCGATCACCGCGCCGGCGCCGACGCTGGCGCACCTGGTCGAGATGGTCGGCCAGGCCCGCTTCCTGCCGCATCTCGCCGAAACCGCGATGGCCTTCGGCCAGGCGCTGCTGATCGCCTGGATGGGCGGCGTGCTGATCGGGCTGGGGCTCGGCGGCAGCCGGCTGGCGGGGGAGGCGGCGGAGCCGGTGCTGGTCACGCTCTATTCCATCCCCAAGGTCACGCTCTACCCGGTGATCCTGCTGCTGTTCGGGCTGGGGATGCAGGCCAAGGTGGCCTTCGGCGCCTTCCACGGGATCATCCCCGTGGCGCTGTTCACCCTGAACGCGGTGCGCAACATCCCCGCGGTGCAGATCCGCACCGCCCGCGCCCTGCGGCTGAGCCCCGCCCAGCGGGCCCGCCACGTGCTGCTGCCCGCCGCCCTGCCGGAGGTCTTCGCGGGCCTGCGGCTGGGCTTCTCGCTGACCCTGCTCGGCTCGATGCTGGGGGAGCTCTTCGCCTCCCAGCGGGGGCTGGGCTTCCTGCTGATGAAGGCGATCGACCTGCATGACGTCGAGACGATCCTGGCCGTGGCGGTGCTGATCTCGGTCTTCGCGGTGGCGGCCAACATGGGGCTGCTGGCGATCGACCGGCGCCTGCGCCGGGGCGCCGCCCCCGCGGGGACGGGCGCATGAGCGAGGACGACGGCGCCTTCGCGCTGGACCGGGGCCTGGGGGCGCCGCTGCACCACCAGCTCTACCTGGTGCTGGCCGACGCCATCGCCTCGGGCCGCTACGCCGAGGGCGACGCCCTGCCCACCGAGGAGCGGCTGACCGAGCTTTACGGCGTGTCGCGGATCACCGTTCGGCGGGCGATGTCCTCGCTCCACGAACAGGGGATGATCGAGCGCGGCGCCGGCCGGCGCACCCGGGTGCGGGGCCTGGGCTATCCGCTGAACGCCTCGGGCGGCTCGATCGTGGACAACATCATCGCCATGGGCGCCGAGACCGTCGCGAAGGTGCTGGAGTTCGACTACGTCGAGGCCCGCGGCTTCGCCCGCGAGCGGCTGTGGCGCGGGGCCGAGGCGCCGGTGCAGCGCGCGGTGCGCCTGCGCTCCCAGGACGGGGCGCCGTTCGGCATCCTGACCTCCTGGGTGCCCGAGGCGCTGGGGCGGACCTGGACCGAGACCGAACTGGGCGAGCAGCCCCTGCACGCCCTCCTCAAGCGCGCGGGCGCGGAGGTGACGGCGACCCGCCAGCTCGTCTCCGCGGCGCTGGCCGATCCGCTGGCCGCCTCGCGGCTGGGGGTGCCGGTGGGGGCGGCGCTGATCGACCTGCGCTGCCTGATGATCGCCCGCGACGGGCGGGCGGTCGAATACCTCGAGATGCTGGCCCCGCCCGACCGGATGCGCCTGCGCTACGACCTGGGGATGGACACGCTGGAGGGGTCGATGACCCCGGCGGGGTCCGTCCGCCCTCCGAAGGAGCGAAACCCATGACCCACGCCGCGAATTTCCGCGCCCTGCTGGCGAAGGACGAGATGATCGTCGCCCCCGGGGCGATCGACGGCATCACCGGCCGCATGGTGGCGGCGGCGGGCTTCCCGGCGGTCTACATGACCGGGGCCGGCACCTCGATGGCGCTGGGATACCCGGACTACGGGCTGATCACGATGACCGAGATGGTCGCCAACGCCCGGCGGATCGTCGACGCCTCGGACCTGCCGCTGATCTCGGACGCGGACACCGGCTACGGCAACGAGCTGAACGTCTGGCGCACCGTGCAGGAGTTCGAGCGCGCCGGCGTCGCCGCGATCCATATCGAGGACCAGGCCTTCCCCAAGAAATGCGGCCACCTCGACGACAAGGAGCTGGCGAGCCGCGAGGATTTCGCCGCCAAGATCCGCGCCGCCGCCGCCGCCCGCCGCTCGGAGGAGTTCACCATCATCGCGCGCACCGACGCCCGCGGCCCGGCCGGGTTCGAGGAGGCGATCGCGCGCGGCAACCTCGCCCGGCAGGCCGGCGCCGACCTGATCTTCGTCGAGGCCCCCCAGTCGATGGAGGAGGTGGCCGAGATCCCGCGGCGCATCGACGGCCCCTGCCTTCTGAACATGGTCCGCGGCGGCAAGAGCCCCGACGTCTCGATCAAGGACGCGCAGGCGATGGGCTTCGCCGTCTCGATCGTGCCGGGCCTGCTGCTGCGCGGCATCTTCGAGAGCTGCGACCGCCTGCTGCGGGACCTGGCGGAGGACCGCTTCCCGCCCAACCGCTCCTCGCCCGGGGCGCTGTTCGCGCGCTTCGACGCGGCCGAGTGGGACGCGCGCCGCACCGCCTTCCGCGACCCCGCCGACGGGGCCGAGCGCACCGCGGCCGAATAAGGCCCCCCGGGCGGGCCGCCGCGGCCCCCCCGGTTCCCATGAGAACGGGCGCGCAGACGCCCCTCGGGAGGAAGACGATGACCGCCCCGCGAACCCTGCTGGACCGGATCTGGGACAGCCACGCCGTGGTCGAGCGAGACGACGGCTACACGCTGCTCTACATCGACCGGCACCTGATGCACGACGGCTCGGGCGGCTGCTTCGCCAAGCTGCACGAGAAGGGGCTGCCGCTGCGGCGGCCCGACCGCTCCTTCGGGACGCCCGACCATTTCGTGGCCTCGGCCGGCGGCGCCGCCGCGGCCCTGGTCGAGCCGCTGCGCCGGCGGGCGCTGTCGCAGATGACCGCCAACGCCGATCGGCACGGCTTCACCCTGTTCGACCTGGGCGACCCGCGGCAGGGGATCGCCCATGTCGTGGGGCCCGAGCAGGGCGTGACCCAGCCCGGGCTGACCATGGTCTGCGGGGACAGCCACACCTCGACCCACGGCGCGCTGGGGGCGCTGGCCTTCGGCGTGGGGCAGTCGGAGGTGGCGCACGTGATGGCGACGCAGTGCCTGTGGCAGCGCCGCCCGAAGGCGATGCGCGTGACCTTCGACGGCCGCGCGGCCGACGGGGTGACCGCCAAGGACCTGGCGCTGGCGATGATCGCGGCCATCGGGGCGGGCGGCGGCGCGGGCCACGTGATCGAGTACGCGGGCCAGGCGGTGCGCGAGCTCTCGATCGAGGGCCGGCTGACGCTGTGCAACATGTCGATCGAGGCCGGCGCCCGCGCCGGCATGGTCGCCCCGGACGAGACGACCTTCGCCTATCTGCGCGGCCGCCCCTTCGCCCCGCAGGGCGACGACTGGGACCTGGCCGAGGCGCACTGGCGCGGCCTCGCCTCCGACCCGGACGCCGTATTCGACCGCGAGGCGCGGATCGACGCCGCCTCCCTCCCCCCCATGGTGACCTGGGGCGTCAGCCCCGAGGACGCGAGCCCGGTGGACGGGCGCGTGCCCGACCCCGCCGCCGCCCCCACCGCCGCGGCGCGCGAGGGGATGGCGCGCACGCTCGACTACATGGGCCTGACTCCCGGCGCCCCGATCGAGGGGATCGAGGTGGACCGCGTCTTCATCGGCTCCTGCACCAACAGCCGCATCGAGGACCTGCGCGAGGCCGCCCGCGTGGTCCGCGGCCGCAAGGCGGCGCGGCCGGCCTGGGTGGTGCCCGGCTCGGGCCTGGTGAAGGCGCAGGCGGAGGCCGAGGGGCTGGACGTCGTGTTCCGCGACGCGGGCTTCGAGTGGCGCGAGCCGGGCTGCTCGATGTGCGTGGGCATGAACGGCGACGTCGGCCGGCCGGGGGAACGCGTCGCCTCGACCACCAACCGCAATTTCCAGGGGCGGCAGGGGCCGGGGGTGCGCACGCACCTGGTCAGCCCCGCCATGGCGGCGGCCGCGGCGGTCGAGGGCCGCTTCGCCGACGTCCGCCGGATGCTGGGCTGAGGAGACCGGGGATGGAGCCCTTCACGACCCTGCGCGCCCGGGCGCTGCCGCTGCCGCTGGCCAACGTCGACACCGACCAGATCATCCCGGCCCGCTTCCTCGCCCGCCCGCGGGCCGAGCAGGTGGAGGCCTGCTTTCACGACCTGCGGCTGGACGCGCAGGGGCGGCCGAAGCCGGACTTCCCGATGAACGACCCCGCCCGCGCGGGCGCCCGCATCCTGGTGGCGGGGCGCAACTTCGGCTGCGGCTCGTCGCGCGAGTCGGCGGTCACCACGCTGATCGACAACGGCTTCCGCGCCTTCGTGGCCCCCAGCTTCGGGGACATCTTCTTCAACAACTGCTTCCAGAACGGCGCCCTGCCCGTGCGCCTGCCCGCGGAGCGGATCGAGGCGCTGCTGGCCCTGCTGGCCGCGGACCCGGAGGCGGAGATCGCCATCGACCTGCACCGGGGCGAGATCGCCGGCCCCGACGGCGTGGTAGACCGGTTCGAGGTGGACGGCTTCCGCCGCGACTGCCTGCTGCGCGGGGTCGACGTCATCGACCTGACCCTCGGCCACGGCCCGGAGATCGCCGCCTTCGAGGCGCGCCAGGCGCAGGAGCGGCGCTGGCTGGACCGGCTTCCCGCCTGAGCGGGCGGCGCTCGGCCAGGCGCGGCCGGATCTAGGCGCCGCCGGCCGAGACCGCGGCGGCGAGCCTCGGGTCGCCCAGGAAGGCCGACAGGGGCAGGTCGATGCGCAGCGAGGGGCTTTCGCGCAGGGCCTGCACGCCGGTCCGGATGACGCGCATCTTCCAGCTTTCCCGCCGCGTCGGCGCGGGCTTCGCGAAGGCGCGGCAGGTCAGTAGGGCGAGCGCGCCGCCCCCCGCCGGATCGCGGACCGAGGCGTAGCGGATCGCCTCCACCCCCGCCTCGCGCGCGGCGTCGGCCAGCGCCTGGCAGGCGGCGTAGTCGACCGGGTCGGTCCACAGCGCCGCGTCGGCGGCGAGCGCGCCCGTGCGCAGGTCGAGGCTCGCCTCGGTCGCGGCGGGGACGGCGAAGGCGGTGAAATCGGCGGGCGCGTCGGGCAGGGGAGAGGCCGGGCTCTCCACCACGAAGAACAGCAGGCGGTAGAAGGCCATCTCGGCCATCGCCGTCTCCGGGCGGTCGGCGGCGTAGAACACCCCCGGCGTGCGGCCGGCCCGGCGGAAGCGGGAGCCGTGGGGATAGCTCTTGTAGCGGAACGGGGTGGCGAGCAGGTAGTCGAGCCCCTCGCACTCGGGCGGGACGGGGGGCTTGGTCTCCTCCAGCAGGGCTTCCAGCGCCGCCTGCTCGGCCAGCGTGTCGACCAGCTTCAGGGTCGAGACGACGTGCTGCGCCTCGACCATCCGCCAGGCGGTCGCCCTCAGCGGGCGCGCCTCAGATCGGAGCGCGTCGGGCGTCCAGGTAGTCGACGACATCCACCAGCCCCGCGACGGTCAGGATGCGCTCGATCGGCGGTGCGCCGAGCGCGAGGTTCTCGGCCCGCAGCCAGGCGCGGGCGGCCGCCTCGTCCCCGCCGGCGATGGCGTCGAGGGAGCGGAACAGGCGCACGAAGAGGGCCGCGAGCTCGAAGGACTTCTGGTCCCGCTCCAGCCGCGCCGCGCCGGACTTCAGGCGCGAGACGGTGGAGGGCGAGACGCCGATCACCCGCGCGAGCTGGTCGTGGGTGACGCCCAGCCGGGCCGCCGCGCGCAGCACGGCCTTGGCGAGCACCGCGCCGGGATCGGGCGCAGGCGAGACGGCGTCTTGCAGCAGGGTCATCGGACCCTCCTCCGGCATCGGGGCGGCGGCCGCCCGCGGCGACCGCCTTTCACGTGACGTAGTATAGCGATTTTCTTGCAGATGACAAGAATACCGCCGGCGCGTCAGGTCCCGGTGAAGGCCGGCGCGCGCTTTTCGACGAAAGCGGCCGCGGCTTCGCGGTGATCGTGCGTCTGGGACGACAGCGTGTGATTGCGCGCCTCCTCGTCGAAGCATTCCGAGAGGGAGCCGCCGGCCTCCGCCGCCGCGATGTTCCGCTTCACCCGCCCGTAGGTCAGGGTCGGGCCGGCGGCGAGGCGGGCGGCGAGCGCGGTCGCCTCCTCCATCACCGACGCCGCGGGGACGGCGCGGGTGACCAGGCCCATGGCAGCGGCCTCGACGCCCGAGAGCACGGGCGAGAGCAGGTAGAGCTCCCGCGCACGGGCGGCGCCCAGCAGGTGGGTGAGGAAATAGGTGCCGCCGTAGTCGCCCGAGAGGCCCACCTTGGCGAAGGCGGTGGTGATCTTGGCGTCGTCGGCGCAGATGCGGAAGTCGCAGGCCAGCGCCAGCGACAGGCCCGCGCCGGCGGCGGCGCCCTCGATCGCGGCGATGGTCGGCTTCTCCATCTCATGCAGGTAGCGCGAGGCGTTCATGCGGTCGCGCAGCGCGTTCATCCGCTCGCCCAGGGGAGCGTCGCGGCCGGCGCCCTCGTTCATCGCCTTCACGTCCCCGCCCACGCAGAAGGCGCCGCCGGACCCGGTCAGCAGCACGGCGCGGACCTCCGGGTCCATCGCGGCGGCGGCGGTGGCGTCGCGCAGGGCGAGGGTGAGGTCGGGGTTCAGGGCGTTCTTCCGCTCGGGGCGGTTCATGGTCAGGACGAGCAGGCCGTCCTTCAGCTCGCGCTTGAGCACGTCGGTCATCGGATCCTCCCGGGGCTTCGGCGCCTCGCTCGGGCGCCTGTCGCTTCGGGGGACATTGGTGGCACGGACTTGCCGGCCGGTCGATGACTTTCCGCACGGGCTCTCGAGCGCGGGGGTCGGCGCCGAGGGGGCGTCGAACCCCCTCGTCGCCGTTCGCCGCACAGCGGCGAAGGCGCCCGGCCGGGCAGGGACGGCGCAGAGGCCTGCCCGCCGACGGACGGACCTGTCGGACCGACGCCGGGGCGCGCTGCGATCGGCGGCCCGCCGATCCCGGTCCCGCGGACCGCGCCGTCGGAACCGCGTTCAAAGATCCTGGCGGATGATGTCGGTGACCAGGACGTCATGGGCGACCGGGCCCAGCACGCTCTGCGCCGCTTCGAGCAGGGCGCCGCGCAGGTCGGCCATCACCGGCGCCGCGGTGAAGGCGCCGTTGAACGCGCCGGACTGGGCGTGGCGGAACAGCACCTGCAGGAAACGGTCGCGCAGCTTGGGCTCGCGTTCGTAGACGACGGAGGTCTGGCCCGCGTCGACCTCGACCGAGAGGGTGAGGATCAGCAGGGAGGTCACCTCCTCATGTTCGACGATGGGGGCGATGAACTGGCGTTCGAGCTTGGCGTATTCGCGTTTCAGATCCGGGTCGTAGGGGGGCGGGGGCCCGTCGGGGTGGGCCTTCGCCACGGCGTCGCCATGGCCCCCTCCGTGCGCCTCGGCCTCCGCCCCGCCATGGCTCTCCGCGGAGGTCCCGGCAGGGTCCGCGGCGGCGGCCTCCTCCTCCGGCGGCGGGGGGCGCATCATCTGGCCGGCGAAGAGACCGCCGCCGAGGCCGACCAGCGCGAGGATCAGGGGGATCAGCATCTTCATCGGAGGGCTCCGCGCTCAGAACGGCATCACCACGTCCAGCACCTGCTGGCCGTAGCGGGGCTGCTGCACGTCGTAGATCTGGCCGCGGCCGCCGTAGGCGATGCGGGCCTCGGCCATCTTGTCGTAGGTGATCTCGTTGCGTCGGGAGATGTCCTCGGGGCGCACGATGCCGGCGACCTGCAGGTCGCGCAGCTCGTAGTTCACGCGCACCTCCTGGTTGCCGGCGACGACGAGATGGCCGTTGGGCAGCTGGTCGACCACGGTGACGGCGATGCGCAGCGTGATCTGCTCGTTCCGCGTGACCTTGCCGTCGCCCGAGGACGACGAGGAGGAGCCGATCCCCGCCGCCGGGTCGGTCGACACCCCGAAGGCGTTGTCGACCAGCGACGGCAGCCCCACCAGCGCGCTGACCGACACGTCCTCGGACGCGGATCGGTTGCGCTCGGACTGGTTGGAGATGTTGGCGGAATCGTCGATCTCGATCACCACGGTCAGGATGTCGCCCACCGATTGCGCGCGTCGGTCGCCGAAGAGCGAATCCGGGCCTGAACGCCACAGCGAGGCGACCGCGTAGTTGGGCGGCGGCGTGCGCTCCGGCGGGGTCGCGATGGCGCGGCGCTGGGGGGTGACCGGCGGCGGCGGGCGCACGGCGGCGCCGGGCGCGGTGAACTCCGGCTCCTTGCCGACGTTCTTCAGCCGGTCGGAGCAGGCCGTCAGCAGCAGCAGCGCGCCCAGCGCCAGGACGAGGGCGGGCAGGCGGGATGGGAACAGGGTCATGGCCCGACCTCCACGGTTCCGTCCTCGGCGATGCGGCCGACGACGGTCTGGCGGGACGAGAGGTTCACGACGCGGATGCGCTCGCCGACGGCGCCGCGGTCCATCGCCCGCCCCTCGGCGGTGATCAGCAGGGCGCCGCGCTGATAGCGCATCAGAACCAATGCGTTGCGCTCGACCAGGGCGGGGGGGCCGATGTCCTCGGCCCGGATCGGGCGGCCGGCGTAGAGCGCGACGCGGGTCTCCATCCCCACGGCCTCGGCCGGGTCCGCGAGGCCGTCGCCGAAGGGGCTGGGGCGCAGCGCGACGTCGGCCTCGGTCAGGATCGTGCGGCTGGGGATGGGCCGCGTGGCGACCACCGCCGGCCCGCCGCCGCCCGCGACGGCGCCGGAAGGCGCCCAGCCGGGCGGCCCCCAGCTCGCCCCGCTCTGCGCCGCGGCGGGCGCGGCCAGACCGGCGAGAAGCGCCACGCAGAGAGCGGCGCGCAGGCGAAGCAAGCGCCCGCCCGGCGCGAGGACGGAGAGGAGGTGCAGCAGGACCACGGTCAGCGCACCTGCGCGGTGGCGGCCATCATCTGGTCGACGGCGGTGATCACCTTCGCGTTCAGCTCGTAGCCGCGCTGCGCCTCGATCAGGCGGGTGATCTCGCGCACCGGGTCGACGGCGCTGTCCTCGAGATAGCCGGCGCGGAAGATGCCGCGGCCGTCCACGCCCGCGTCGCCCGCCTGGGCGGGCCCCGAGGCCTCGGTCTCCAGGTAGAGGTTGCCGCCGATCGCCTCGAGCCCCTTCTGGTTGATGAAGGAGACGAGGTTCAGCCGGTCCAGCAGCTGGCCCCCGACCTGGTTGTCGAAATAGGCGTAGACCTCGCCCTCGGCGTTGATCGAGACCGAGCGGGCGTCGGCGGGAATGGTGATCTCGGGCGCAACGGGGAAGCCGTCGGAGGTGACGATCAGCCCGTCGCCGTTGCGCTTCAGCGACCCGTCGCGGGTGTAGGCCGAGGTTCCGTTGGGCAGGATCACCTCGAGATAGCCCGCCCCCTCGATCGCGACGTCGAGCTCCCCCTCGGTCCGACGCAGCGAGCCCTGCTCGACGTCCATCGACACGGCCGCGGTGCGCACGCCCAGGCCCAGCTGCACGCCCGCCGGCAGCACCGTGCCGTCGGAGGCGTTGACGGTGCCCGCGCGCTGGGCCTGCTGGTAGTGCAGGTCCGCGAACTCCGCCCGGCGGGGGTTGTAGGCGGTGGTCGACATGTTGGCGAGGTTGTTGGAGATGACCTCGACCCGGAGCTGCTGGGCTTCCATGCCCGTGGCGGCGATCTTCAACGCGCGCATGGCAGGCGTCTCCTGGACTGGGGGATGGGGCGGGGCTTCGGCCGGGGCGCCGGGGCGGGCGGCGGACGGGCGGGCGCGCCGCGCCAGGTCGGTCGCCTTCGACGCGGACGGCCGCGATGGGGAACAGCGCCCGCGGCGGGGCGCGCGGACGGCGGCGCGGCGAGGCCGGAGGCGGGCCCGGCGATCATGACTGGCCGCCGAGCTGGCGGACGGCGGCGCGGATACGCTCGTCCTCGCGTTCCAGCATCGCCTGGCCCAGCTCGTAGGCGCGCTGCACCTCGATCATGCGGGCGAGTTCGACGACGGGCTGGACGTTTCCAGTCTCGACGAAGCCCTGGAAGACGACGCCGTCGGCGGGCTCCAGCGGCTGGTCGGCGCGGAACATCACGCCGCCCTCGCGGATCAGCCGATCGGGCTCGGGCACGGTGACGACGGCGAGGCGGCCCTGAACCGCCCCGTCGACCGAGACCGTGCCGTCCGTGGCGATCACGACCTCGTCGCCCTCGGGCACGAACAGCGCGGCGCCGCCCGCGTCGAGCACCGGATAACCGTCGTAGGTGACCAGCGCGCCGGCCGCGTCGCGGGCGAAGGCGCCGTCGCGGGTCAGGGTGGGGCCCTGCGGCGTCTGCACCATGAAGAAGCCGTCGCCCTCGATCGCCACGTCGAGCGCGCCGCCCGTCCGCTCCATCGCGCCCTGGGCGAAGTCGGTGCGACGCACCCGCGCCTCGGTCATCGAGAGGGAGGGGGCGCCGTCGGGAAGAGGTTCGATCATCTCGGCGAAGACCACCCCCTCGCGCCGATAGCCGGTGATGGAGAGGTTGGCGATGTTGTTGGCGACGACCTGCATCTCCTTGAGCAGGCCGGACTGGCGGCTGAGGGCCAGGTAGATCGGGTTGTCCATCCGGGGTTCTCCTCGGGGGTCGTCTCGGGCGGAGCGCGGCGCGCGGATCGCGCGGCGGGATGCTGGCGTCGGGGGCGGGGTCAGACCCCGTTCAGGGCCTCCTCTATGCGGGCGCGGGCGGCCTCGGAGGCCTCGATCAGGCGGCGGGCGGCGGCGAGCGAAGGGGGCTCCGCGACCTCCGGCGGGCTCAGGAACAGGGCTTCCCGGGCGGCGGTCTCGACCGCGGGGTCGGGGGTCGCCTCGGCGGCCTGACCGGATCCCGCGGCGCCGTCGAGCGCGCGCGCGATGACGTCGCCGGGATCGGCCGGCGGCTCCCCCGCCATCCAAGCGGCGAGCAGGCGGCGCGGGTCCTCTCCCGGAAGGCGCGCGGCGTCGGACCAGATCGCGGCCCGCCAGGCCAAGCGGGCCCGCTCGATCGAACCTTCCGGGAGCGTCGCGGCGACCTCGGCGAAGGCCTCCGCGTCGCGGCCCAGCGCCAGGAGCGCCCGCGCGCGAAGGCGGGAGGCGTCGTCGCCCGCCAGCCCGTCCAGGCGCTTGAGCGCATCCAGCGGCAGGTCCAGCGCGACCTCTGCGGCGGCGGCCGCGAGACGCGCCTCGGCCCCTCCACGCTGGAGCGCCGGCGCCAGGAGGTCGATCCCGACGTTGGCGAGCCCGATGCCGGTCATCTCCCGCGCCACGCGGATGCGGGCGGGGTCGAAGACCTCCGGGTCGCGGATCAGGTCGCGGTGGCGCATGATCGCCGCGGCATAGGCGTATTCGCCCACGTCCGCGGCGCGGGCGCGTTCGAGGATCGCGCGCAGCGCCGCCTCGAGATCGTCCGCCCGGGCGCCGCCGGCGAAGAGCTCGGTCTCGATCACCTCCAGCGCCTCGCCCAGCTGGTCGCGGCCGGCGCGCCCCAGGATCTCGGCCACCAGCAGGCGACGGCCGAGCTCGGTCCCCTGATGTTCGAAGGCCTTGAGCGCGATATCCTCGACCAGGTCCTGGGGGAGGGTGTCGCGGCGGCCGAGCAGACTGTCGGCCAGCGCCAGCATCGCCTCCGCCGCCTCCGGTCCCTCGGTGCGGGAGACGTCGCGCAGCAGCGTCTCGCCACGCTCGACCTCCCCGCGCGCGAGCGCGAGGCGGCCCAGCGCCAGCCGCCAGGGGGCGCCGTGATCGCCGGGGGCCCGGTCGAGACGCAGCCGCGCGGCGTCCGCGAAGTCGAGCTCGCCCAGCGAGGTCAGTTCCTCGACGAGCGGCGGGCCGACGCGACGGCGCAGGCGGACCGGCAGCTCCGCGAAGGCGTCGAGCACCGACTCGCGCCAGGCCGGGTCTTGAAGGGCGGCGGCGTCGGGCGTCATGCCGGCGGCGAGCCGCCACATGCCGGCGCGGCCCGGGCAGTCCGCCCCCTGGGCCAGCGGCCCGTCGGCCGCGGGCGGCTCGTCGTCCATGAGGTGGGCGAGATCGCGCAGCAGGGCGGCCTCCCGCACCTCGGGCACGAACTCGGCGAGAGTCTGGCGGGCCTCCGCGCCGAACCCGTAGCCGACCTGGAGCCAGGCGAGATCCAGCGCCGCGCGGGGATCGGGGCGGTCGAACTCCTTCATCAGGGTCATGCGCAGCTCGCCCATGCGGTCGTAGAATTCGGCGGAGCGGCGCCACGGCTCGGGGTCCAGCAAGGCGTCGTCCGGGCAGGTCAGGGCGCGACGCGGGATCGGCTTGCGGTCGCGATCCCAGACCGTGCGTGCGTCGAGCTGCACCTCGGGGTCGGGCCCGGGAGGCGTGGCGGCGGTCTGCGCCTGATCCTCGGCCGCGTGCGGCGCGTCTGCGCCGGCGCCGGGCGCATGGGGATCGCGCGCGGCATGCGGATCGGGCGCGGCCGGGTCAGCAGACGCGTGGCCGTCGTCGCGGGCCTCGCGCGGGTCGTCGGGGCCGCCGGGATCGCGGAACTGCACCAGGCCCTGGTCGGCGGCGCGGGCGAGCTGTTCGAGCAACCGGCGCTGCGCTTCGGAGATGGCGACGGCCTCGGACGACGCCGACTCTTGCGGCGTGGGGGATTCGGCGGCGGGCGGCGTCGCCGCGGACTCCACGGCCTGCGGTTGCCCGGTCGGGCCGTTCGACGCAGGCGTCAGCACGCTGCCGGAGGTGGCGGGCGGCGGTTCCGGGCGGTGGATGGCGAGCGCGTCCATCGCCGACGAGGCGTGCGCGCCGCCCCCGCCGCCGCCGGATGCAGGCGTGGAGGAACCGCCGTCTTCGCCCTGCTGCGGGTTCGGCTGACCGTCGGGGGCGCCGGCGTCGATCTGCTGCACCTGAGCGGCCTCGGTCTCCTCGGGTTGGGCGCGGATGTCCATGACCAGCATGCCGGGACGAAATTCATAGGCCTCCGCCACGCAGGCGCAGGACATCGACAGGATCAGCCGGGTGCCGTCCCGGCCCCGCTCGCTCCGGGCGCTGGTGACGCGGGAGACGCGGCGCTGGGGGAAGATCTGCTCGGTCTCGAACAGCAGCTCCCGGTCGGGGAAGAGGACCGTGACCAGGCGGCCGTTGCGCTCCACCGACCATTCCGCCAGCTGGGGCACGTCGAGCGCGATGCGGCTGAACTCGGCATGTTCTCCGGCGCGCAGACGGATCTGCTGCTGAGCGGACGCGAGCGTCGGCAGCGCGATCAGCGCCGCGACGAGCCAGATCAGCAGGCGGCCTGGCGTCGCGACGTGGATCGGGCGGGCCGTCGGCCCGCCGTCGGTCCCCGCGATCTCGTCCTTGCTTGGCATCATGCGGCCTTCGCCTCGCGCAGGGCTTCGGAGAGGTCGGAGAAGCTGGGCCGCAGGCTGCGCGGCGTGTTCTGCCGGCCGACCTCGACGCAGATGTCGGGAGAGTGGTTGTGCAGGGCGGCCACCAGAACCT
Organism: Albimonas marina; assembly: GCF_029223255.1. Classification (GTDB taxonomy): domain Bacteria; phylum Pseudomonadota; class Alphaproteobacteria; order Rhodobacterales; family Rhodobacteraceae; genus Albimonas. Next base: position 337,958 of record NZ_JARHUC010000001.1, on the reverse strand, counting down.
CCCGGATCAGGAGGTAGAAGGTGTGGTCCTCCTCGATCACGCCCTTCACCCGGGCGGCGAAGGGGCCGACGAAGCCGTAGGCGAGGAACACGCCCAGGAAGGTGCCGACCAGCGCGCCGCCGATCATGCCGCCCAGGACCGAGGGCGGCTGGTCGATGGCCGCCATCGTCTTGATCACGCCCAGCACCGCCGCGACGATGCCCAGCGCCGGCAGGCCGTCGGCCATGTTCTGCAGCGCATGCGAGGAGTGCAGGGCGATGTGCTTGCGGTTCTCGAGCTGCTTCTCGAGCACCTCCTCGACCTGGTGGGGATCGTCGTAGTTCATCGAGCTGGCGCGCAGCGTGTCGCAGATCAGGTCAACCGCGCCGGCGTCCGACTGGATCTTGGGGTAGCGGGAGAACACCGCCGATTCCTGCGGGTTCTCGACATGCCCCTCGAGGTCCATGGGATTCGCGCGGCCGATGCGGATCAGCTCGAACAAGAGGCACAGCAGGTCGCGGTAGTCCTGCGGCTTCCACTTGGCGCCCTTGAAGACCTTCCCGACGTCGGCCAGCGCGTGCTTGACCGTGTGCAGGTCGTTCGACAGCAGGAAGGCGCCCACGGCCGCGCCGCCGATCATCATCATTTCGAACGGCAGGGAATGCAGGATGATCCCCATCTTGCCGCCAGCGGCTACGTAGCCGCCGAAGACCATGGCGAAGGTGACTGCAATTCCGACGAATCCGAACATTCCGCTTCCCCGTTCCTCACGCTTCGGACGAAAGCCCCGCTCGGGACCCGTCCGACCCGGGGCGGAAGGTGCGCCGGCGAGGTTAAGAAAGCGCTGAAACCGGGGGAGAGAGGCCAAACGCGCCGGAGGCGAAAACCGACAATCCGAGGCAACACAAGGCGCGGCGCGCTGGCGGGCGGGCGTGCGCCGACGGCGTTCTGGAGAACCGTTCCCCGTACTGCGGCGAAGCGAGAAATCTCTCTGAGGCCAGACCATTGAGGGCCGCCTCCACGGGACCGCGGCGACCACACCGCGCGATACGCGGCGCCGCGCGCGGGAACGAGCCGCCGGACGCGCCCCGACCGCTCGAGGCCGCCGCGACGGGTCACTCGCGCGGGGCGCGGGCGTTGCGGCCGGCGATGACGGCGGAGATGGCGTAGGCCCGCTCGGCGCTCATCCCCCCCATGATCTTCGCGGCGGTGTCCTTGCGCATCCGCGCCAGGAACCCGGCGGCGAAGGTCACGTCCATCGATTCGAAGATCCGGGCGGCGTTCTTCGGGTTCATGTTCTCGTAGACGGCGGTCAGGCGCTCGATGTCCTGCTCGGCGGCCTCGTCGGCGACGGCGAGGGTGGCGGCCAGACGCTCCTCGGCGGTGCGCAGGGCCTCGAGCTGCTCCTTGTACTTGGCCTCGGCGACCTGGAGCAGGCGCTCGCGATCCGCGATCTCGGCCGCGCGGGCGTCGAGCTGGTCCTCGCGCTGCTTCAACGCCGCCAGCAGGCCCGAGGGATCGGAGTCGGAGCATTCCGCGGCCGCCCGGGTCGTCGTCTCGGCGCCGGCGAGCGTGACCGCGGCCTCCTTCGCCAGGGCCCCTTCGGGGTCGACGAGGCGCAGACCGGCGGAGCCGACGAAGCAGATCGCCAGCAACAGGAGCGCGCCCGGCGCCCGCCCGGCGACGCGCCCGCGGGAGGCTGGCGCGGAAGACGCGGATGCGCTGCGCGGAGGCCGGGCGGCGGGCCGGGCGAGCGCGGCGGCGCCCTTCGCCGGTCCGGCGGCGCCGCCGGCGCCGGGAACGAGCCGCCGGAGAATCGGGCCGAGGTCGATCATTCGCCGCTCTCCCTCGCCAGGGCCTGGATCGCGGCGCGCAGGCTGGCGGCGCCGTCGGCGGCGTCGCCCAGGCCTCTGCCCCGCGCGGGGCGCGCGGACGGGGCCGTGCGCTCGATCCGCTCGGCCGGCTCGCTGTCGTCGTCCGGGTCGGGATCGGCCGGGTCGACCTCGATGCGGAACAGGCGGCGCGTGGGCGGCGAGGCAGGGGGCTCGTCCTCGGGTTCGCCGGCGTCGTCGGAGCGGTCCGGGTCGAGATCGTCGTCGTCGGGGAGCTCGGCCGGCGCCAGGTGCGCCTCTGCGTCGGGGGCCTCGGCCCGCGCGGCGATCGCGTCGGCCTCCTCGTCGGGATCCGCGTTCCGCGCCGCGGCCGCGCCGCCCACGACCTGGGGGCGCGGCCGGGGGGAGAAGGCGGCGGCCTGACGCGCCTCCCGGCGCACGGCGACGTTGGCGGGGATCGCGCCGCCGTCCTTGTCGTGGATCGCGGCCAGCAGCAGCTCCAGCCGGCCGGCGGCCATCTCGGCGCGCGCGGTGCGTTCGGCCAGGGTCCGGGTCGATTCGCCGGCCGCGGCCTTGGCGGCGCGCAGGGCCACGCGCAGCTCCTCGGTCTGGGCGGCCATGGCGGCGACCGCCTGGCCCACGCCCCCGTCGAGCCGGCGCAGGCTGCGGATCCGCCCGGCCAGGACATGGCAGTAGATCGCCGCGGTCAGCGCGGCCGCGATCAGCAGTCCGTCCGCGATCAGGCCCATCCGCTTCTCCTTCCGGTTCGTCGCGCCGCGCGAGGCGGCGGGAGGTTGCGCCCGGCCCCGGTCATTGCAGCACGAATTCGGTGATCAGCAGGTCGCGCACGGCATCCTCGCCGGCGACGATGCGGATCCGGCGCAGCAGGTGCGCGCGCATCCGGGTCATCGCGGCCGGACGCTCGACATCCGCCTCGTCCAGCGCCTGCATGTACGAGTTGATCACGTCCTTCACCCGCGGCATCAGCTTGGCCACCTCCTCCTCCCGGCCCGGCTCGATCTCGAGCGTGGCGGATAGGCGCAGGTGGCGGCTGCGCGCCGAGGGGCCGAGCGTGACCATCATCTGCGGGATCTCGACGAAGGCGACCGCGACCGAGTCGCCGGCATGTTCGGGCGGCTCCTCATGCGCCTCCTCGGCCGCGTCGCCGCCGCCGAAGGGCAGGTTCAGCATGCCCGAGAAGGTCGCGAAGAAGCCGCCCCCGCCCAGCAGCAGCATGGCGAGCAGCCCGATCAGCAGCCCCTTCTTGCCCTTCTTCCGGGGCGGGGCGTCATCGACGTCGACGTCGGCGGCTTCGGCCATCGTTCGATCCCGTTTCCAGCGCCGGGCGGCGCGGCCGGGCGCGCCGGCGCGGCGCCGGGTCGTTGCACGTTCTGCGGTCGGCCGTCCCCGGGGGACCGGAGCGGCGCGAGCCATGAGGTAACCCTCAGGGGCTAACCGAATCTTAAGTGCGGGATTGGCATTGGAGGCGGGCGGCCCAGAACGGTCCGCCCCTCGCCTGTGAACCGGCGCGGGCACCTGCCGAGAGGATCAGCGTGGACCGCTTGTCGTCCCTGTGGAACGGGCTGGACGCCCGGCGCCGGACCGTGGCGCTTCTCGCCGCCGCCGCGGCGATGCTGGCCGTCTGGGGCCTGGCGCGGATGGCGGCCGAGCCGTCGCTCAGCCTGCTCTACGCCGGGCTCGACCCCGCCGCGGCCGGGGAGGTCATCGCGGCGCTCGAGGCGCGCGGCGTGCCTTACGAGGCGCGGGGCGATTCGATCTGGGCGCCCGAGGGCCAGCGCGACGCCCTGCGCATGGCGCTGGCGGCCGACGGGCTGCCCCAGGCGGGCGCGCAGGGCTACGAGCTGCTGGACGGGCTGTCGGGCTTCGGCACGACCGCGCAGATGTTCGACGCCGCCTACTGGCGCGCGAAGGAGGGGGAGCTGGCGCGCACCATCCTCGCCCTGCCCTCGGTGCGCCAGGCGCGCGTGCATATCGCCAACCCCCCGCGGCGACCGTTCGAGGAGGCGCCCAAGCCCTCGGCCTCGGTCTCCGTGTCGGTGGGGACCGGCGCGCTGGGCGAGGCGCAGGCGAAGGCGATCCGGCACCTGATCTCCTCCGCCGTGCCCGGCCTGACCGCCGCCCATGTGACGGTGATCGACGCCGAGAACGGCGCCGTCCTGACCGAGGACGGCGGGCCCGATTCCCCCCAGGCGGTCGAGGATCGCGCCGCCCGCCTGAAGGCCAACGTCGAGCGTCTGCTGGAGGCCCGCGTGGGCCGCGGCGCCGCGGTCGTCGAAGTGATGGTCGACGCCGACATGAACTCCGAGACGGTGACCGAGCGCGTGCTCGACCCGCAGGGCCGCGTCGCCATCCACACCGACACGCAGGAGACCTCGGAGCAGTCGCAGGGCGGCGAGGCGGGGGGCGTCACCGTCGCCTCGAACCTGCCCGACGGCGGCCAGCAGGGGGCCGGCGGCGCCTCCTCCAACTCCAACGAAACGCGCGAGCGGGTGAACTACGAGGTCTCGGAAGTGCTGCGCGAGCGCATCCGTCGCCCCGGCGAGGTCCGCAAGATCTCGGTCGCGGTGCTGGTCGACGGCGTGCGCACCGTCAACGACGCGGGCGAGGTCGAGTGGGCCCCCCGCCCCGAGGCCGAGCTTCAGGCGCTGCGGGAGCTGGTCGAATCCGCGGTCGGCTTCGACCCCGCGCGCGGCGACGTGGTCACCCTGCGCACGCTGGAATTCACCGCCCCCGCGGACCTGGGAACCTCGGCCACCGCCTCGGGCGCGGCGGCTTTCCTGGCCGCCAACGCGATGACGCTGATCCAGCTGGGCGCGCTGAGCCTGGTGGCGCTGCTGCTGGGCCTGTTCGTGCTGCGCCCGATGATGACCCGCCGGATCGAGGACGCGCAGACGCTGGAGCTCGACGCCCTGCCCGACGGGACCTCGGCGGACGCCCAGGCCGCGGCGGCGCTGGCGCTGGCCGGCGAGGTGATCGATCCGGGCCAGATCGCCGCTGACCGGCTGCGCGCCCTGCGCGACCTCACCGGCGACCGGAAGGACGATGCGGCGGCGCTGCTGGGCCTGTGGCTCGAGCAGGGCGAAACGGTTCGTGAGACGGCGGCATGACCATGCTCACCTGGGAAAGCTTCGAGGACGACGAGAATACGCTGGTCAGCGCGCCCCCCGCGCGCAAGGCGGACGCGGGGCCGGCCGGCAAGGGCTCCGGCCGCAAGCCGGCGCCGGCGAAGGCCGCTCCGAAAGCCGCCGAAGCGCCGGAGCCCCCGACGCCCGCCCCCGAGCCGCCGGGCGAATCGATCGAGACGCTGCTCGCCCGCGCCCGCGGAGAGGGACGGGCGGCGGGGTTCGAGGAAGGCGTCGCCCATGCCGAGGCCCAGGGCCAGGCGGCGCTGCGCGTGATCCTCTCGGACCTCGCCGAACAGCTCGCCGACGCGCTCCACGCCCGCGTGGAGCGGGAGCAGGCCGTCGACCGCGCCGCGCGCGACCTGGCCGAGGCGTTGCTGGCGGGCGTCGCCCCCGCCTTCGCCCGCCAGGGCCTGGCGGCGGAAGTCGCCGCGGCGGTGAGCGAGGCGCTGCGCGCCAGCCGCGCCACCGCCGATCCCGCGCCCCTGCGGGTGCGCGTCGGACCGGCCCAGGTCAAGACCGTGCAGGCCGCGCTCGCCGAGGGCGGACTCGCCGCCGAGGTCGAGGGCGACCCGGAGCTCGGCGAGCTCTCCGCCCGCCTCGAATGGGCGGACGGCGAGGACCGCATCGACCTCGACTCCGCGCTGGCCGCGGCCCGCGCCGCGCTCGACCGCCACCTGCCCCCCCCGGAAAGGAGAGCCGCCCATGGCTGAGGATCTCGATGACGACGCCCAGGTTCCCGTCCGCGCCCCGGCGCCCGAGAGCGGCAAGGGCAAGCGCGGCTCGGCCGTGCTGGGCGTGCCGATCGAGGTGGTGATCTCGGTCGGCCGCGCCCGCCCGCTGGTCTCCGACCTGGTGAACCTGCGCCGCGATTCCGTGCTGCCCCTCGACAGCCGCATCGACGACCCGGTCGAGATCCTGATCGGCGACCGGCTGATCGCGCGCGGCGAACTGCAGGAGATGGACGACGACAGCGGCCGCCTGGCCGTCCGCCTGACCGAAGTCGCCGACCTGTCCCAAGGCGTCTGACCCCTTGGTCGCGGCGCTCGCGATAGACGGCTCCGGCCGGCGCCCCGGCGCGCGCCCGCGCGGAGGCGCGGCGCACGGGCATGCGCCCCGCGCAGGGCGCGCGACGACCGGCGTCTGCCTCGTCGCGCTGGTCCTCGCCGTGCTGCTGGCGCCGGCCGCCGCCGTCGCGCAGGAGCTGACGCTGGACCTCGGCGGGCAGGAGAGCCTGACCCTGCGCGCGATCCAGCTGTTCGTGATCGTCACGCTGCTGAGCCTGGCGCCCGCGCTCGCCGTCACCGTCACCTGCTTTCCGTTCATGGTCACGGTGCTGTCGATCCTGCGCTCCGCCATCGGCCTTCAGCAGTCGCCGCCCAACATGCTGATCGTCAGCCTGGCGCTGTTCCTGAGCTGGTTCGTGATGGCCCCGGTCTTCGACGCCGCCTGGGCAGCAGGCGTGCGCCCGCTGCTCGACGACGAGATCGGGATCGAGGAGGCGGCGCCCCGCGTCCTCGCTCCGTTCCGCGAGTTCATGGCCGCCCGCGTCGACCCCGACGCGCTCGACGCGCTGGCCGCCGCCGTGCCCGCCGCGCCGCCCGTCGAACCGCCGCTGCCGGAGGAGACGGCGCCCGAGGCCGGAGCCGGAGCCGGCGAGGCGCCCGTCGCCGCGACGGCCGAAACCCGCCTGCTGATCCCCGCCTTCCTGCTGTCGGAGGTGCAGCGCGCCTTCGAGATCGGCTTCCTCGTCTACCTGCCGTTCCTGCTGATCGACCTGGTGGTGGCCTCGGTGCTGATGTCGATGGGCATGATGATGGTGCCGCCGGCGGTGGTCTCGCTGCCCTTCAAGCTCGCCTTCTTCGTCGCCGCCGACGGCTGGTCGCTGCTGGCCGGCGCCCTGGTGCGGGGCTACGCGACATGAGCCCGCCGGCCGACGCCCTCGTCCCCGTGCAGAACCAGCTGCCCGCCGCCGGCCAGCCCACCGGGCAGGCGCAGCCCAGCGCCCCGACCCAGCAGCTGACCCCGGCGCAGAAGGCCGCCATCGTCATCGTCGCGCTGGGGCCGGAGGCGGCGACCGAGGTGCTGCGCTCGCTCGGCGAGACCAACATCCGCCGCTTCGCCACCGCCGTCGCCAAGCTCAAGGGCGTCCCGCACGAGACGGTGGACGCGGTGGTGGCCGAGTTCCTGGGCGCGCTGGGCGACGAGCTGTCGGTGCGCGGCGGCATCGACGAGGCGCGCCGCTTCCTCGGACAGATCCTGGACGAGGATCAGCTTGCCCGGGTGCTGGAGGAGATCGACGCCCGCGCCACCCGCTCGATCTGGCTGCGCCTGGCCGACGCCTCGGACGCGGCGCTGTCGAACTGGCTCTCGGCCGAGCATCCGCAGGTCGCCTGCCTGGTGCTCGCGAAGCTGCGCGCCGACCAGGCCGCCCGCCTGCTGGAACGGTTCGAGCCCGCCTTCGCCCATGACGTGGTGCTGCGCATGGCCCGCGTGCCCACGCCCGACAACGCCGGGCTGGAGATCCTGAAATCCGCGATCGAGCACGATTTCGTCTCGGCGATCGAGCGCACGCAGGGCGCCGCCAAGCCGGCGGAGCTGATCGCGAGCCTGATGAACCACGTCTCCGCCTCAGCGCGGGAGACCTTCCTGGGCCAGATGGAGCAGGACGATCCCAAGCTCGCCCAGGAGGTGCAGCGGGTGATGTTCACCTTCGCCGACGTCGCCAGCCGCGTGAACCCGCGCGACGTCGCCAAGGTGATCCGCGGGGTGGACGAGCCGATCCTGATGGCCGCCCTCAAGCTCGCGCAGGCGCAGGAGAATCCGTCCGCCGAGTTCATCCTGGGCAACATCGCCAAGCGCCTGTCCGACCGCATGCGCGAGGACCTCGACGGCATGCCGGACGTCCGCCAGAAGGAGGGCGAGGCCGCGCAGGCCGAACTGGTCAACGCCATCCAGACCCTCGCGCGCCGGGGCGAGATCAAGCTGATCGAGATCGACCTGGGCGACGACTGATCCCACCTCCGGCGCCCCCCGCCGCCGAAAAGCCGGTCGCCGCGCCGGCGCGCCGGGGTGGGCGGGCGGGAGGCGCGCCGGCGCGGCGACCGGCAGGCGGGCGGACGGTTACGGCGCCGCTTGCGCGCCGCGCAGGGCCCGGGCGCCGCGGCCCCAAGCTGGGACTGCGGGCAGGAGTAGGGCTGACCGGCGGACCCCGCCGGGGCGCTGCGGCGACGCTCCGTCGCAGTTTCCGCGGCGGCGGCGCGGCAACGGCCCGCTGGCGCGAGGCCCGGCAGGCGCCATATGCGGACAAGAGCGCGACCGCGTCTCACCGCGGCCCGCCCCCAGCACCCGGACCGCGAGGCGCCGAATGTCGCATACCCGTCGCACCGTCCTCGGCTCCGCCGCCGCCCTCGGAACGCTCGCCGCCGCCGGCATCCCGCCGGCCCGCGCCCAGGGCGAGCGCGTCCCCTTCTCCTGGGAGCAGCTGGTCAGACGCGCCGAACGCGCGGCGGGCGAGGGCTGGCGCGCCCCCTACCGGCCGATGCCCGAGGTGACGGCGGCCATCGACTACCAGCGCTGGGGCGAGATCCGCTTCCGCACCGACCGCGCCCCCTTCCAGGAGGGCTACCCGGCGACCTTCTTCCACCTGGGCCAGTACTTCCAGAGCTCGGTGCGCATGCACACGGTCGCCGACGGGCTGGCGCAGGAATTCGTCTACGACCCGGGCCTGTTCGACATGCCCGCCGACAACCCCGCGCGGAAGCTGCCCGCCGACAGCGGCTTCGCGGGCTTCCGCTTCCAGGAATGGCACGGGGCCGAGGACTGGCCCAGCCAGGACTGGCTGGCGTTCCTCGGCGCCTCCTACCTGCGGGCCATCGGCGCCTCGGGCCAGTACGGGCTGTCTGCGCGCGGCGTGGCCATCGACCCGGCCCTGCCCGACCGGGCCGAGGAGTTCCCGGACTTCACCGAGTTCTGGATCGAGCAGGGCGAGGGGCCGGACGCGCCCTGCGTGGTGCATGCGCGGCTCGACGGGCCCTCGGTCTCGGGCGCCTATCGCTTCAAGGCCCTGCGCGGGATCGACCGCAGCCGCGGCGTGATCATCGAGGTGGACGCGAACCTGTTCCTGCGCCGCGACGTCGAGCGGCTGGGCCTGACGCCGCTGACCTCGATGTTCTGGTACGGCGAATACGGGCGCGAGCGGCCCTTCGACTGGCGCCCCGAGGTGCACGATTCCGACGGGCTGGCGCTGTGGACCTCCTCGGGGGAGCGGCTGTGGCGGCCGCTGAACAACCCCGCCTACACCCAGGTCTCGGCCTTCCTGGACGAGAACCCCCGCGGCTTCGGCCTGCTGCAGCGCGACCGCAGCTTCGACCACTACCGCGACGGCGTCTTCTACGACCGCCGCCCCAGCCTGTGGATCGAGCCGCTGACGCCGTTCGGGCGCGGCTCGGTGCAGCTGCTGGAGATCCCGACCAACGACGAGATCCACGACAACATCGGCGTGTTCTGGGTGCCCGAGGCGCCGGCGCGGGCGGGCAACGCCTATCGCCTGCGCTACCGGATGCACTGGCTGGACGGGGAGCCCTACCCGGCCGAGAACATCGCCCAGACCGTCGCCACCCGCTTCGGGCGCGGCGGCCAGCCCGGCCATGCGCGTCCCGAGGGGGTGTGGAAGGCGGCGGTCGAGTTCGACCGGCCCGAGGTGATGCGAAAGATCCCCTACGGCGTGATGCCCGAGGTGGTCGCCTCGACCTCCGCCGGGCGGATCGCGCGGACGATGGTCGAGCCGGTGCCCGGCGGCAACGTCTGGCGCGCCTTCTTCGACCTGGAGCTGGACGACCCCACGCAGACCGCGGAGCTGCGCCTCTACCTCGCCCTGAACGGCGAGCCGCTGACCGAAACCTGGACCTACCGCTTCGAGCGGGGGAGCCTGGTGCAGGGGATCTGAGGGCCGGCCGGCGGCGGGATCAGTCGTCCAGCCGCCGCGCCTCCTCGACCAGCAGGATCGGGATGCCGTCGCGGATCGGGTAGGCGAGCCGCGCCTGGCGGGAGATCAGCTCCTGCGCCTCGCGGTCGTAGTCCAGCGCGGACTGGGTGGCGGGGCAGACCAGCGCCTCGAGCATCCGCCGATCCACCGCCAGCCGTTGCGAGCCGCCGGCGGCCGGAACCGCGCCGGGCGTGGGCAGGGGCGTGACGTCGGCCCCCGGAGCGGGAGCGCGGCCGGCGCCGTCCGGATCCTCGTCGGCGCTCACCGCGGCAGGCTCATTGCAGGGTGGTCCCGTCCTCGCCGCCCGAGGCGATGGCGAACTGCATGAGGGCGGCCAGCGTCTCCCGCCGCGTGGCGAGGGTCGGCGCCTCCAGCAGGGCCTGCTTCTCCTCGACCTCGAAGGGGCAGAGCATGGAGAGCGAGTTGATCAGCATCTCCGCGTCCGCCTCGCGCAGCGTGTCCCAGTCGGAGCTGAGCTGCGCCACCGAGAAGAACTTGCCCAGGGTCTTGAGGAAGCGCTCGCGGTTGAAGCCGGGATCGTTCTCGGCCCCGCCCAGGTCGCGGCGGAAGTCGGTCCAGTCGGCGCGGACCTTGCGGTAGGGGTGGAACCCCTCGACCTCGCCGCGGTTGCGGAACCGGCAGACGCCGGCCAGCGTGATCAGGTAGCGCCCGTCCTCGGCCTCGGAGAAGGCGATGACCCGGCCGGCGCAGCCGATGGCGTGCAGGCGCGGCTCCTCGCCGTCGTCGGCCTCGAACGGCTGGATCATGCCGATCAGCCGGTGGTCCGAGCGCAGCACCTCGTCCATCATGGCGAGGTACCGCGGTTCGAAGATGTTCAGCGGCAACCGGCCGCGCGGAAGCAGCAGCGCCCCCGGAAGGGGGAACACCGGCACCGTCTCCGGAAGGTCGGCAAGGCTGAACCGTCTGCCCATATCCCCTCAGGCGAAGATCATCGAGGCGAGACGCCGCCGGCCCTTTCCGACCAGCGGATCCTTCGGCCCCAGGCTTTCGAACAGCTGGGTGAGCTGCGCCTTGGCGGCGCCCTCGTTCCACTCGCGGTCGCGGCGGAACAGCTCCAGCAGTTCGTTGATGGCGGCTTCGTGCTCGCGCGAGGCGATCAGCGCCTGCGCCAGCTCGAGCCGGGCTTCGTGGTCGTTGGGATCGGTCTCGAGCCGGGCGCGCAGCGCCGCGGTCTCGCCGGCCCCGGCGCCGCCCTCGGACATCCGCGCGAGCTCGAGCTGGGCGCGGGCGTGGGCGATGGCGGCGTCCTCGGTCTTGGCCGGGTGGACGCGGGTCAGCGCGGCCTCGGCCTCGTCCAGGCGGCCCAGCGCCACGAAGGCGCGGGCGAGCCCGCCGATGGCGGGCAGATTCTCAGGGTCTTCCTCGAGAATGGCGGCGAAGACCTGCACGGCGTCCTCCGCCTGGCCCTGCTCGAGCATCTCCTCGGCGGCGGCCACGGCGTCGGCGAGCGTCTCGCCCCCCGCCATGCCGATCAGCTTGTCGATGAAGGCCTTCAGCTCCGAGGGCGGCACCGCGCCCATGAAGCCGTCGACGGGCTGGCCGTCGACGAAGGCGTAGACCGTGGGGATCGACTGCACGCGCAGCTGGCCCGCGATCATCTGGTTCTCGTCCACGTTCACCTTCACCAGGCGAACCTTGCCGCCGGCGGCGGTCACCGCGGCCTCCAGCGCCGGCGTCAGCTGCCGGCAGGGCCCGCACCACGGGGCCCAGAAGTCGACGATGACCGGGACCTGACGCGACGCCTCGACGACGTCGGTCATGAAGGTCGCTTCGGTCACGTCCTTGATCAGGTCGCCCCCCGCGGGGGCCGCGGCCTGTCCCTGGCCCAGTTCCAGCATCGCTCGGGTCCCTCCGTCGCTCCGGCGGACGCCCCGCCGGATGTCGACCCCTAAGTAGAGGCCGCGCGCCCAGGCCGCAACCGAACGACGGCCCGGCGCAGCAGCGATCTCGACCGGCAAGGTGGGGCCCGATGCGCGGAGGGCAAGGCCGGATTGCGCGCTGATCGCGACGGCTTGAGCGGATCGCGACGTTAAGGTTTCGCCCGGACGCGGGCGTCGCGCCTCCGCCGCCGGGCCGCAAGAAAGGGTTTCAGATGAAACAGATCGCTTTCCGCTATGCCACGCCTCTGATCACGGGTCTTTTCGTCGTGTCGCTGGTTTCGGGCCTGGCCTTGTACTTCGGCGTCGCCCGTCCGGCCTTCCACGAGATGCACGAGATACTGAGCCTGGTGCTGATCGCGCCCTTCGCGCTGCACCTGTGGCGCAACTGGCGCCAGTTCGGCGCGTACTTCCGCAAGACCCCGATGGCGGTGGCGCTGGCCCTGTCCCTCGTGGCCGCGGCGGCCTTCGCCTGGCCCTCGCTGACCGGGGCCGGCCCGGCCGGGCGCGGCGGCCCGCCGCAGGTCGCGGTGGCGCAGATGATGAGCGCGCAGCCCCTGTCGGCGGTGGCGCCCGCGCTGGGCCTCGCCCCGCAGGAGGCGGCGGCGCGGCTGCAGGCCGCGGGCTTCGCGCCGACGCAGGACGCCTCGATCGCCGAGATGGCGCAGGCGGCGGGCCGGTCGACCAACGCGGCGCTGGCGGCGCTGGCCGGGCGCTGAGGGCGCGCGGCCGGGGGCCTCAGCCCTCGGCCGCGGCGCGGGCCTGCGCCTCGAGCGCGTCGAAATCGACGTCGACGGGGGCGTGGCCCGTTGCCTCGAAGAAGCGGCGCAGGTCGGCGGTGGCGATGGCCACCGTCGCCTCGTTGTGCAGCGGATGCACGTTCAGCACCTCGGCCGCCATCATCTGGCTGTCGAGGGCGAGCCGCAGCTCCCGCCCCACGTCGTTGATCAGGCCCAGCGAGGTCACCGCCCCCGGCCGCACCCCCAGCAGGCGGCCCATGTCGTCGGGAGAGCCGAAGCTGAAGCGCTTGGCGCCCAGCGTCTTGGCCAGGTCTGGGATGCGGATGGCGCGGTCCTCCTCGCACACCGCCAGCCAGAAGCCGCCCTTCTTCTCCTTCAGGAACAGGTTCTTGCAGTGGGCGCCGGGCATCGCGCCGCGCAGCTCCCGGCTTTCCTCGACGGTGCGCAGGGGCGGGTGGGCGTGGCGGACGTAACCGATGCCGAGCGCGTCCAGCCGGGCGAGCAGCGCGGCCTCGGCGGCGAACGGGTCGGCGACGGCGTCGCAGGGCAGGGCGGTCATGGGCGGCTCCGGCGCGGCGGAAGGAATGAGGCGCGAGGGTCGCCTGCGTTCAAGCGCGCCGGGCGGCGGGGGTCAAGCCGCGGCCTGACGTTCAGGTCCGCACTTGGGTCCGGCGCGGGACCGGCCTAGGGTGACCCCGACGCATCAGGACGCCGAAGGAGACCTCCATGTCCGAGCCTGCCGAGACCGATCACTGGCGCCTGAACGGCATCCGCATCGTGAAGGCAGGGGAGCTGGACGCGAACACCGCGCAGACCCCCGGCATGAACCGCGCCGCGGCGATCACCCACGCCACGGCGGGGGCGCAGAAGATCTGGGCGGGCACCGTCTCGATCCACCCCGACGCCAAGACCGGCGCGCATCACCACGGCCACCTCGAGTCGGTGATCTACGTGGTCCGCGGGCGGGCGCGGATGCGCTGGGGCGACAAGCTGCAGTACGTGGCCGAGGCCGAGGCGGGCGACTTCATCTACGTCCCCCCCTACGTGCCGCACCAGGAGATCAACGCCGCCGACGACCAGAGCCTGGAGTGCGTGCTGGTGCGCTCGGACCAGGAGCCGGTGGTGGTGAACCTCGACATCGACCCGGTCGAGAACCCCGAGCCGGTGCGCTGGATCGACCCCAACCACCCGGCGTGAGCCTGCGGACATGAAAGCGGCCGCCGGGGGGCGTCCCCGGCGGCCGTTTCTTTTGCGGCCGGCCTGGCGCGGGAGGCCCCGGATCAGGTCCGGGGCGCCTCTGGCCCTCAGCGGCGGGCCATCTTCGACAGGCGCGGCAGCATGGCGGAGAAGTCGAGGCCCTTGCCGTCCTCGCCCACGAACGCCTCGTAGAGCTCCATCGCGCGCGAGCCCATCGGGGTGGGCGCGCCGACCGAATCCGCGGCCTGCTGGGAGAGCTTGAGGTCCTTGAGCATCAACTCGGCCGCGAAGCCGGGCTTGTAGTCGTTGTCGGCCGGGCTCTGCGGACCCACGCCCGGGGCGGGGCAGTAGGCGTTCATCGACCAGCAGTAGCCCGAGGAGGTCGAGACCACGTCGAACACCGACTGGCGCGACAGGCCCAGCTTGTCGGCGAGGTTGAACGCCTCGCACACGCCGATCATCGAGATGCCGAGGATCATGTTGTTGCAGATCTTCGCGGCCTGGCCGGCGCCGCCCTCGCCGCAGTGCACGGCCTTCTGGCCCATGATGTCGAAGAGCGGCTTCGCCGCCTCGAACGAGGCCTCGGAGCCGCCGGCCATGAAGGTCAGCGTGCCGGCGGCCGCGCCGCCGATGCCGCCGGAGACCGGGGCGTCGACCGACAGGAGGCCCGCCTCGGCGGCGAGGTCGTGGGCGGCGCGGGCGCTGTCCACGTCGACGGTCGAGCAGTCGATGAAGACGGCCCCCTTGCGCATGGCCGGGATCACCTCGGCCGCGACGGTGCGCAGGATGTCGCCGTTGGGCAGCATGGTGATGACGGCGTCCTTGCCGGCGGCGGCCTCGGCCCCCGAGGCGGCGGTCGCCACGCCCTCGGCCGTGGCGCCGGCCACGTCGAAGCCCGTCACCTCATGACCCGCCTTGGCGAGGTTGGCGGCCATGGGGGCGCCCATGTTGCCCAGCCCGATGAAACCGATCTTCATGTCGTCTCCTCCCGTGTCGTGCGTCGCGGTCCGGTCAGCCGGCCGTGAAGGGGGCCTGGGTGAAGGGCGCGCGCGCCTCCCACCCGGCCCGGTAATGCTCCAGCGCCGGGCGGGCGTCGGCGTCGAACACCCCCGGCCATTTCTCGATCAGGTAGGTGGAGGCGCAGACGGCGGCGAGATCGGCGCGGTCCGGCTCCCCCGAGGTCGAGCGGCGGTCCGCCCAGCGCTCCAGCCAGTCGAGGCCGGAGTTCATCTGCTTCTCCAGCCGCAGGATCTGCTCGCGGTCCTGGAGCTGCGCGGGCCTGCGGTTCTCGGCCGACCGCGCCACCGCCTTGTCGGCGAGGCCGATGGCCAGGCCCTCGGCCTCCAGCATCGCGAAGCGGGCGGCGGCGCCCTCGGGCGTCAGCTTCGGGCCGCCGAGGCCCGAGGCCGGATCCTCGATCCACTCGATGATCGCGCGGCTGTCGGACAGGATCCGCCCGTCGTCGAGCTGCAGCACCGGGGCCCGGCCCAGCGGGTTGGCGCGCATCACCGCCTCGAAGTCGCCGAAGACCGACAGCGCGGCGCGGTCGAAGGCGACCCCGTGGACATGCAGCGCCAGCGCCACCCGCCGGGCGAAGGGGGAATCGTAGAGCCCCGTGAGGATCATGCGATCAGGCCTTCTTTCCGTGCGGCCACTCGTTCTCGCCGAGCGACGACAGCATGAACATCGCCCGGTCCGGCCACACGTCCTCCAGCCGGGGCGAGGCCCACTGGGGGTTGCGGTCCTTGTCGACGATCTGGGCGCGCACGCCCTCGTTCAGCTCCCCGAACTCCTGGGAGCGGTAGGTGAAGCGGTATTCCTCGGCCAGCGCCTCCTCGATCGTGTCCATCTCGCGGGCGTTGCGCACCGCGATCAGGGTCGAGCCGACCGAGAGCGGGCAGGCCCGCAGGATCGCCTTCGCCGCCGCCTGGGCCCAGTCCTCGGAGGAGGCCTGGAGGTCCTCGACGATGGCCATGGGGGTGGAGTTGTCGAAGATCTCGTCCACGCCGGACTGGATCGAGGCGAGGAAGGGCGCGACCTCGGGCGCCTCGGCCGACATCGGGTCCTTCTTGAACTGGCCGATGACCAGGACGTCGCCGGTCTTGCACAGCTCGGCCTTCAGGGCGGCGTGGTCGGCGGAGGGCACGAAAAAGTCGGCGAAGCCCGCGAAGATCGCGTCCGCCACCCCGATGCGGGTGCCGGTCAGGCCCAGGAACTCGCCGGTGCGGCCGGGGGCGCGCGACAGGATGAAGGTGCCGCCGACGTCGGGCAGCAGGCCGATCCCCGTCTCGGGCATCGCCAGCAGCGTCTTCTCGGAGAAGCAGCGATGCGAGCAGTTCGAGGCGATGCCCACGCCGCCGCCCATCACGATGCCGTCCACGAAGGACACGACCGGCTTGGGATAGTTCCGCAGCAGGGCGTTCATGCGGTACTCGTCCGACCAGAAGCCGCGCGAGTAGGCGAAATCGCCCTGGCTGCCGTGATCCCACATCTTGCGGATGTCGCCGCCGGCGCCGAAGGCGCGGCCCTCGCAGGCGTCGATCACCACCAGGTCGATGGCGGGGTCGTTCTTCCACTCGTTCAGAGCGGCCTCCAGCGCCAGCGACATGTCCCAGCTCAGCGCGTTCAGCGCCTTGGGACGGTTCATGGTGATGCGGCCGGCGCGGCCTTCGGTGGTCACGATCAAATCGGTCATGTCGTCTCCCTTCGCTCCTGCGTCCCGGTGCGGCGTCAGCCGCGCTCGGCCAGCAGGGCGCGCGCCGTGATCAGGCGCATGATCTCGTTGGTGCCCTCGAGGATCTGGTGCACGCGCAGGTCGCGCACGATCTTCTCGATCCCGTAGTCGGCCAGGTAGCCGTAGCCGCCGTGCAGCTGCAGCGACTGGTTGGCGACCTCGAAGGCGGTGTCGGTCACGAAGCGCTTGGCCATGGCGCAGAACTTGGTGGCGTCGGGCGCGCCCTGGTCGAGCTTCCAGGCGGCCTGGCGCAGGAAGGTGCGCGCGGCCTGAAGCTCGATCTCCATGTCGGCGAGGCGGAACTGGAGGGCCTGGAACTGGTCGAGCGTCTGGCCGAAGGCCTTGCGCTCGCCCATGTAGTCGGCGGCCTTGGTCAGCGCGGCCTGGGCCCCGCCCAGCGCCGAGGCGGAGATGTTCAGACGCCCGCCGTCGAGGCCGTTCATGGCGTAGACGAAGCCGCGCCCCTCCTCGCCCAGCAGGTTCTTCGCAGGGACATGACAGCCGTCGAACTGGACCTGGGCGGTCGGCTGGGCCTTCCAGCCCATCTTCTTCTCCTGCGCGCCGAAGCTCAGCCCCTCGGCGCCGTCCTCGACCAGCAGGCAGGAGATGCCCTTGGGCCCCGCGTCCCCGGTCCGGCACATCACCAGGTAGACGTCCGAGAAGCCGCCGCCCGAGATGAAGGCCTTGTTGCCGGTCAGGGCGTAGCCCTCGTCGGTCTTCTCGGCCTTGGTCTTCAGCGAGGCGGCGTCGGAGCCGGAGCCCGGCTCGGTCAGGCAGTAGCTCGCCACCTTCTCGAAGCTGGCGAGTTGGGGGATCCACTCCGCGCGCATCTCGTCGGAGGCGAAGGTGTCGATCATCTTCGCGCACATGTTGTGGATCGAGATGAAGGCCGCGACCGAGGGGCAGGCCTGGGCCAGCGCCTCGAAGATCAGCGTGGCGTCGAGGCGCGAGAGCTCGGAGCCGCCGTGCTCCTCCGAGCAGTAGATCGCGCCGAGGCCGAGCGCGCCGACCTCGGTCAGCAGGTCGCGGGGGATCGTGCCGGCCTCTTCCCACTCGGCCGCATGGGGGGCGATGCGGTCCTGCCCGAAGGACAGGGCCATGTCGTAGAGCGCCTGGCTCTCCTCGCTGAGCGCGAAATCCATTGGTCCTCCTCCCGCCGGGCGGTTCCTTGCGGCCGGGGTCGCGGGGCGGCTAGGGTCCGCCGGATCGCAACGGGCGCAGGGGGCGCGGCATGTTCTCGTTTCTCGGCCGGCTCGAGACGCCGGTGAAATTCGCGCTGGTGGGCGCGCTGGGCGGCTTCCTGGCCAACCTTCTCATGATCCTGGCGGGCTTCCCGCCGCCCGAGCCGCTGGCCACCATCGTGGGCCTGGGCGTGGGCGGGTTCGTGGGCGGGCTGTTCCACCAGAGACGGAAGGGCGGCTGAGCCGCCCTTCCCCATCGCGTCGCGGGCGCGCCGCTCAGGCCATCGTCGGAATGACGAACTCGGCGCCTTCCTTGACGCCCGACGGCCAGCGCGAGGTGACCGTCTTGGTGCGGGTGTAGAAGCGGAACGCGTCCGGGCCGTGCTGGTTCAGGTCGCCGAACACCGACTTCTTCCAGCCGCCGAAGGTGTGGTAGGCGAGCGGCACCGGGATCGGCACGTTCACGCCGACCATGCCCACGTTGATGCGGTTCACGAAGTCCCGCGCCGCGTCGCCGTCGCGGGTGAACATCGCGACGCCGTTGCCGTACTCGTGGTCCATGGCGAGGCTCAGCGCCTCCTCGTAGGTCTTCGCGCGCACGGTCGAGAGGACCGGGCCGAAGATCTCCTCCTTGTAGATCGACATGTCCTTGGTGACGTTGTCGAACAGGCACGGACCCACGAAGAAGCCGTTCTCATAGCCCTGCATCTTGAAGCCGCGGCCGTCGACGACGAGGTTCGCGCCTTCCTTCACGCCCTGGTCCACCAGGCCGAGGATCTTGTCGCGGGCCGCCGCGGTCACCACCGGGCCGTAGTCCACGTCGTCGCCGGCGGTGTAGGGGCCGACCTTGAGCGCCTCGATCTTGGGGATCAGCTTCTCGATCAGCAGGTCGGCGGTCTTGTCGCCCACCGGCACCGCGACCGAGATCGCCATGCAGCGCTCGCCCGCCGCGCCGTAGCCCGCGCCCACCAGCGCGTCGGCGGCCTGGTCGAGGTCCGCGTCGGGCATGATGATCATGTGGTTCTTGGCGCCGCCGAAGCACTGCACGCGCTTTCCGGCGGCGGTGCCGCGCGAATAGACGTAATGCGCGATGGCGGTGGAGCCGACGAAGCCCACGGCGCCGATGTCCTCATGGTCGAGGATCGCGTCCACCGCGACCTTGTCGCCGTTGATCACCTGCAGGATGCCGTCGGGCAGACCCGCCTCCTTCATCAGCTCGGCGAGCATGAGGGGGACGGAGGGGTCGCGCTCGGACGGCTTCAGGATGAAAGCGTTGCCGGCCGCGATCGCCGGGCAGAACTTCCACATCGGGATCATGGCGGGGAAGTTGAACGGGGTGATGCCCGCCGCGACGCCCACCGGCTGGCGCATCGAGTAGATGTCGATGCCCGGGCCCGCGCCGTCGGTGAACTCGCCCTTCAGCAGGTGCGGCGCGCCGATGCAGAACTCGGCCACTTCCAGGCCTCGGATCACGTCGCCCTTCGCGTCGGGGAAGGTCTTGCCATGCTCGCGCGACAGGGCCTCGGCCAGCTTGTCCATGTCCCGGTGCAGCAGCTGCACGAAGGCCATCAGCACGCGGGCGCGGCGCTGCGGATTGACCGCGGCCCAGGCGGGCTGGGCGGCCTTGGCGGACTGCACCGCGGCGTCGATCTCCTCGACGGTGGCCAGCGGCGTCTTGGCCTGAACCTCGCCGGTGGCGGGGTTGTAGACGTCGGCGAAGCGGCCGGAGGTTCCCTTGACGTGCTTGCCGTCGATCCAGTGGGTGAGCTCGGTGACCATGCGTGTATCCTCCCGCGCCTGGTTGGCGTTCCCGGCCTGCGCGGCCGGTCGTCTCGATAGTCGGGCGCCACCCTCCACGAATTTTCGCGGCAAGCAATGGGAGAATCTCCACTTTGGATGTGCATTCCTGCACAATGCCGGAATGAACTGGGATGACATGCGCTTTTTCCTGCAGGTGGCCCGCACCGGGCGCCTGACCGAGGCCGCCCGCGCGCTGGGGGTGGACCACGCCACCGTCTCGCGCCGGGTGGGGGCGCTTGAGCGGGCGCTGTCGGCGCGACTGTTCGACCGCTCCCCCCGCGGCTACGCGCTGACCGAGGCGGGGCGCGCCCTGCTGCCGACGGCCGAAGCGATGGAGAGCGCCTCGATGCTCGCCGCCGCCGAGGTGGGGGG
This sequence comes from Albimonas marina, assembly GCF_029223255.1. Classification (GTDB taxonomy): domain Bacteria; phylum Pseudomonadota; class Alphaproteobacteria; order Rhodobacterales; family Rhodobacteraceae; genus Albimonas. Next base: position 318,095 of record NZ_JARHUC010000001.1, on the reverse strand, counting down.
GCGGCAGGACGAGCTTTCGGGCGCCGTGCGCATCGGCATGCCGGAAGGGGCGGCGAGCCATCTCGCCCCCCAGGCGGCGGCGGACCTGGTCGAGACCTATCCGCGGCTCGAGATCCAGATCGTCGCCCTGCCGCGGACCTTCTCGCTCAGCCAGCGCGAGGCGGACTTCGCCATCGTCGTCACGCCCCCCGCCGCGGGCCGGCTGCGGATCCGCAAGATCGCGGACTATCCCTTGCAGCTCTACGGCGCGGCGAGCCTGCTGGGCGACCGCCCCCCCCGCTCGGCCGAGGAGCTGAAGCGCTGGCGGCTGGTGGGCTACGTGCCCGACCTGATCTTCGACAAGGGCCTCGACTACCTGACCGAGATCCCGGGCGCGCCGACGCCGCGGGTCGCCTCGACCTCGCTGCTGGTGCAGCTCGAGATGGTGGCGGCGGGCGCAGGGCTGGGGATGCTGCCCGAGTTCATGGCCCGCCGGCGCCCGGGCCTGGTCCCGGTGCTGCCCGAGCTGACGCGGATCACCCGCGCCTACTGGCTGGTGATGCACCAGGACACCGCCGATCTCGCCCGCATCCGCCGGGTCGCGCGGGCCTTCGCCGACGCGATGCGCGCACGGCTCTAGCCGGCGCGCCCGGTCTTGCCTCCCGCCCTACCGCCGTGGTCAGAGGGCGGGCCGACGCAGGATGAGGAGATGGCGCGATGCAGGTCTGGATCTATCTTCTGATCGCGATCACCGGCGAGGTGTTCGGCACCACTTTCCTCAAGGCCTCGGACGGGTTCACGAAACTGGGCCCGACGGTGCTGGTGGTGATCGGCTACGCCGTCGCCTTCTTCTTCCTGTCGCTGACCCTGAAGACGATTCCCACCGGCATCGCCTACGCGATCTGGTCGGGCGTGGGCACGGTGATGATCACGCTGGTGGGCTGGGTGTTCATGGGCCAGCGGCTGGATGCGCCGGCGCTGATCGGCATCGGCCTGATCATCGCGGGCGTGGTGGTGATGAACCTGTTCTCCGGCTCGGTGAAGCACTGAGGCCGGTCAGCCGGGCCCCAGCAGCCACGGCCAGATCACGGTCGGCGCGGCCTCGGCCGCCAGCGCCGCCGCGATCGCGGCGCGCGCCCAGCGGCCCTCGAAGCGCCGCCACAGGACCACGGCCAGCGCCAGGCACATCGTCCCCTCGACCAGCGCCACGGTTCCGCCGTGGCGGGCGGGGTTCCAGTAGCTGATCGGGGAGCGGAACACCCACTCGACCAGCGGCCAGAAATGCGGGCGCGCGTCGGAGTGGTGAAGCGGCAGGTCGAAGGCGAGGTGCAGCAGCGCCGCCCCGGCGAGGACGGCCAGCGCCGGGCGCCCCAGCCAGAGCGCCGCCGCCCCCAGCGCGGCCCAGAGCGGGATCGAGTTGTCGATCCGGAACACCGCCTGCCAGAGGGGGGAGCCGTAGTCCTGCCCGAAGATCCGGGGCAGGTCGTGGCCCTGCACGAAGCGCGCCCAGGCCACCAGGACGAAGAGCCCGAGATCGGGCGCGAGCCCGCCCGCCAGCGCCGCGAGGTTGCGCCGCCGCGTCGCCGCGCCCGCCGGCCCGGGCGCGGCGGGCCGCGCGAAGGCGGCGGCGGCGAAGATCAGGTGCGCGGGCGTGTTCACCCGTCCTGTTTCGCCGCTTCCGGCCGGCGGCTCAACCCGAGATTGCGCAGGCCCGTTCCGCAGGAACGAACGCCGCCCGAAGGGCGGCGCGCGGGGAGGTCGACCGCGAGGCGCCTGAGATCAAACGAGCGGTCCGCCCCGCAGGGGCGCGCGCCGACCGCAGGTCGGCGCCTGGCGGCCTCACAGCCCGAGGACGTCGTTCATCGTGTACTGGCCGGGCTTCTTCTCCTGCCCCCAGACGCCGGCGGTCATCGCCCCGCGCGCGAACAGCATCCGGTCGGTGGCGATGTGCTTGAGGATCAGCCGCTCGCCGGCGTTGGCGAAGATCACCTCGTGCTCGCCCACCACGTCGCCGCCGCGCAGGGCCGCGAAACCGATGGCCCCGTCCTTGCGCGCCCCGGTCTGGCCGTGGCGGCCGGAGTCCATCACCTCGGCGAGGTTGGAATCGTGCCCCTTCGCCGCCGCCTCGCCCAGCATCAGCGCGGTGCCCGAGGGGGCGTCGACCTTGTGGCGGTGGTGCATCTCGACGATCTCGACGTCCCAGCCGGGGCCGAGCGCCTTGGCGACCTTCTCGGTCATCACGCACAGCAGGTTCACCCCGAGCGAGAAGTTGCCCGCCCGCACCTGGACCGAGTGGCGGGCCGCCGCCTCGAGCTTCGCGAGGTGCGCGTCCTCGAACCCGGTGGTGCCGATCACGTGCACGCAGCGCGCCTGGGCTGCGAGCGCGGCATGGGCGACCGAGGCCGCGGGCGAGGTGAAGTCGAACACGGCGCGGGAGCGGGCGAAGGCCTCCAGCGGATCCTCCTCGACCACCACGCCCAGCTCGGCGCCGCCCAGGCACTTGCCCAGGTCATGGCCGATCCAGCCGTGGCCCGGGCGCTCGGTGGCGCCGGTCAGGTGGATCTCGGGATGCTCCTTCACCGCCTCGACCAGCATCCGGCCCATGCGGCCGGAGACTCCGGTGACGGTCGCGGGAATGGTCATGGCGGCGCTCCTTCAGGCCAGGGTCGGGCCGAGGCAGCCCGGCGCAGCGGCATAGCACCGCCGCCCGCGGCGCGGCAACGGCGCCGGGCGCTTCTGCGGGGCGAGGCCCGGCGCCTTCATCTCCGCCCGCCGCGCCACGGCGCTGGACGTGGCGGACCAACCCGATGAATATGCAGGCGTCGGGACCCCGCCGTCGCCGCGCCCTGGCCCCACCGGGCCGCGCGGCGAAGAACGAGAGCGGGGCCGGACGCAGACATAGCCTCCGACCGGGAGAGACGAATGAAACGCTTCCTCCTCGGCGCCGCGACGGCCGCCCTGATGGCCGGCCCCGCGTTCGCCGCGCAGACGCACGTGAACCTCGGCGTCGCGCTGGAGCCGCCGAACCTCGATCCGACCGCCGGCGCCGCCGCGGCCATCGACGAGATCGTCTACCAGAACGTCCTGCAGGGCCTGACCCGCATCGACAGGGACGGGCAGGTCCAGCCCTCGCTGGCGAAGTCCTGGGACATCTCCGAGGACGGGCTGGTCTACACCTTCCACCTGGTCGAGGGCGCGAAGTACCACGACGGGGCGGACTTCACCGCCGACGACGTGAAGTTCTCCTACGAGCGCGCCATGGGCCCCGACAGCCAGAACGCCCAGAAGGGCCTGTTCGAGCCGATCGAGAGCATCGAGGTGGTCGATCCCGCCACGGTGAAGATCACCCTCAAGCGCCCCACCGGCAACTTCCCCTACAAGATGGGGTGGGGCGACGCGGTGATCGTGGACGAGGCCTCGGCCGCGAACAACGCCACCAACCCGATCGGCACCGGGCCCTTCAAGTTCAAGGAGTGGGCCAAGGGCTCCTCGGTGACGCTGGAGAAGAACCCGGACTACTGGGGCGATCCGGTGGCGCTGGACTCGGCGACGATCAAGTTCATCTCCGACCCGACCGCGGCGCTGGCCGCGCTGATGGCGGGCGACGTGGACGCGTTCCCGAACTGGCCCTCGCCCGAGACGCTGCCCCAGATCGAGGCCGACCCGCGCTTCACCGTGGTCCGCGGCTCGACCGAGGGCGAGACGATCCTGTCGACCAACAACGGCAAGGAGCCCTTCAACAACCTGAAGGTTCGCCAGGCGATCGCCCACGCGCTGGACCGGCAGGCGATCATCGACGGGGCCATGTTCGGCTCGGGCGAGCCGATCTACACCCACTATCCGCCCTCCGGACCGGCCTTCGTGGACCTGTCGGGCCTCTACCCGCATGACCTCGAGAAGGCCAAGGCCCTGCTGGCGGAGGCGGGCTACCCCGACGGGTTCTCGGCGACGCTGAAGCTGCCGCCCCCGGTCTACGCCCGCCGCGGCGGCGAGATCGTGGCCGCGCAGCTGGCCGAGGCCGGCATCAAGCTGGAGATCATCCCCGTCGAGTGGGCCCAGTGGCTGGACCAGGTCTACAAGGGCAAGGACTACGACCTGACGATCGTGGCCCACACCGAGCCCGACGACCTGCAGATCTACACCCGCGACAACTACTACTTCAATTACGAGGGGACCGAGGTCCGCGAGCTGATGAAGCAGCTGGCGTCCGAGGCCGATCCCGACAAGCGGATCGAGATCACCAAGGCGGTCGAGACCAAGATCGCCGAGGACGCGGTCAACGGCTTCCTGTTCCAGCTCGGCAAGACCGTGGTCGCCAAGAAGGGCCTCGAGGGCCTGTGGCAGAACCAGCCGACCCAGGCGAACGACCTGCGGGACGTGCGCTGGGTTGAGTGACCCAAAAGGACGGAGGCGAGCGGCGCTCGCCTCCGGACAAACTTGGATAGTGTCGCTTAGAGTTCAGCGAGGATGCCGCCGCGCATAGCGCGGTCCCCTTTGCGGTACTGAGGCCGCGGGCCGCTGAACTCGTTCTCAAGCATCTCGATCGACCGAGCTCGATCCAGACGCATGAGCTTCCAGCCCACGCACTCTGCCGACTCCGAGGCGCCGTCGACCTGATAGGCTCGTAGAAGTAGGTCACCGTTGGCGGAGAAGCCCAGTGCATGAGGCTCAAGGAGCCTCAAGCCTGGCGGATAATCCATTTGGATCAAGCGACGACCAAGGATTGCATCGCGAAGCGTATGCATTTGCGTACTCCGTTGCGTACGCCCAGCCGGTTGACAAACGAGTCCCCGAGAATCATCGTCGGATATACACACAGACCGTTCTCGCGCCCGGCTGAAGCAAGGTTGAGCGCGAACTGCGGAACTGGACGCCGCCGGACCGTTGCAGGGTCTCGGCGGCGTTTTGATTCCGCCACGTCAATAATCAGGATTCCCGTTAGCCATTGTGGCGTCAACCCCAAGCTAACGCCAAAACGTGTGCCGAAGCCCAGATTTAGGCAACGCCCAACCCGTCAGCCCCTGATCTTGCGCAGGTAGACGTAGAGCGCGCCTTCGCCGCCGTGGTTGCGGTGGGCGGGGTAGATGCCGACGATCAGGTGGGCGAGCGGGGCCTGGCCCAGCCACAGGGGCACGGCGTGGCGCAGGACGCCGGTGCGCTCGGGCATGAAGGGGGCGTCCTCGACCGGCTTGCGGCCGCCCTTGCCCGTCACCACCAGCACGCAGCGCAGGCCCTGGGCGCGGGTCGAGCGGATGAAGCTCGACAGCGCCGCGTGGGCGCGGTCGGCGGTCATCCCGTGCAGGTCCAGCCGCGCCTCGGGCGGACGACGGCCGCGGCGCAGCCGCTCAGCCGTGCGCCGGTCGAGCCCCGCGGCCGGGTCGAACGTGTCGAGCGCGGGGGGATGGTAGGTCGCCATGGTCTGCGGACGCGGCCGGCCGGTCGGGCGCAGCGTGGTGCGGCCCGGCGGTGGCGCGGAGGGGACGAGCTCAGGTCCGGGCGGAGGCGCGCCGCGGCCCTCGGAGGGATCGGGAGCGGACGGGCGGGCGTTGCCGGCGTCGAGCGCGGCGGGCGCGGTCTCCGTCGGCAGGTCGCCGGGGGCGGGGTCGCGCCCCTCAAGCGGGGTCGCGTCGCGCATGGCCGCGCGCCAAAGGGCGCGGTCGGCCTCGCTCAGGCGCGGGCCGCGGCGACGGCGGGAGGCCATGCCGGGGCCCTCGTGCAGACCCTCAGCCGCCGGTGGCGGTGAGGATCCAGTTCGGGTCGTTGGACCCCATCTTGCGGGTGAAGGTCCACAGGTCCACCTGGCGGCGGATCTCGTTCGGGTCGCCCTCGACCACCTGGTGCTCGGCGTTGCGCACGACCGAGACCAGCTCGCCCACGAAGCGGACCTCGATGTCGGCCTCGCCGTCGTCTTCGGAGAACATGGCCGAGAAGATCCGCGCCTCCTTCACGCCGACGAAGCGGGCCTCGACGGTCAGCCCCTCGGTCTCGCGCTGCTTGATGGCGGCGGCGAAGCTCTGGAACACCTCCTCCGACAGCAGGGGGCGGAGGGACCGGGTGTCGCCCGTCTCGAAGGACATCAGGATCATCTCGTAGGCGCGCTTGGCGCCGTCGACGAACTCCGAGGGGCGGAAGCCGGGCTCGGCGCGGGCCATGCGGCGAAGGGCCTCGCCGGTCTCGCCGTCGACGTCGGCGACGCGGGCGATGTCGGCGTCGATGGCCGCCTCGGCGTTGGCGGTGCCCTCGATCACCTCGAATCCGCTCTTGCGGCGGGCGGGGGCCGGCGCGGGCTCGGGGCGCTCGCCGGGCGTGCGCTCGTAGCCGGTGCGCGTTCCCAGCACGCTCTTCAACCGCCACAGGACGAAGATCGCGATGGCGGCGAGGATGATCAGCTGGGTCATGTCGTCCATCTCGGGCATCTTCATGCAGGCGCCGTCCCCCGGAGATCGGTTCCGGAGGCCGGCAGGCGTGGCGGGGTCGCTTCCGCCTGCCTATGTAAGGTGAGCGACGGCCCCTGTCCAACGGGCAGACGCCTGCGACCCTGCCGCGCAATGCGCGCGGCGGGCGCCGGCGCCTGGTCGGCCCGTTGGACAGGGGCCGCGCATGACCGACGCCGCCGGAGATCCGGCCCGGACCCCGACCCAGATCTCGACGGAGGAGAGCCGCCGACATGCCCCTGTTCATCCTGCTCGCGGTGGTGCCGATCATCGAGATCGCCCTGTTCATCCAGGTGGGCGGGGCCATCGGCCTGTGGCCGACGCTGGCCACGGTGATCGGCACCGCGCTGCTGGGCAGCTGGCTGCTGCGCAAGCAGGGCCGGGGCGCGATGATGCGCCTGCAGCAAAGCCTTTCCGAGGGCGGCGACCCCACCGGCCCCATCGCGCATGGGGCGATGATCCTGGTGGCGGGCATCCTGCTGCTGACGCCGGGCTTCTTCACCGACGCCTGCGGCGTGCTGCTGCTGATGCCCCCCGTGCGCGAGGCGCTGATCCGCTGGGGGGCCGCCCGCCTCGCGGCAGGGGTGCGCAGCGGACGGGTGGTGATGACCAGCCGCTCGGGCGGCTTCGGCGCCGGCCCCGGCGGGGCCGATCCCTTCGGTCCGCGCGGCGGCGCGGGCGGGCGGCCCCATCCCGGCGCCCGCGGAGATGTGATCGACGGAGAGTACGAGCCGGCCGAGGACGACGCCTCCGACCGCCCTGGCGAGCGTCGCGGCCCGCCCCCCGCGGGCGGCAGCGGCTGGACGCGCGAGCCCTGAGGCCGCGACGCGACCGGGCCACGTTGCGGCCCGGACGCCTGCATGCTAGCGCTTCGGCCCTGATCATTTCTCGCCCGTCCGACCCACGGAACACCCGGAGCCCGCGCCAATGGCCGACGCCCAGACCCCGCCGCAGCAGCCGCAGACGCCGCCGCAGGTCCAGATCCTGTCCCAGTACGTGAAGGACCTGTCGTTCGAGAACGTCGCCGCCCAGGCCGGCGGCCTGCCCGAGGACAAGCCCGAGATCCAGGTCTCGGTGAATCTCGACGCCAAGCCGCGCGGCGAGGATCGCTACGAGGTCGCGCTGAAGCTCTCGGCCACCTCGAAGGCGGGCGAGAAGACGGTGTTCATCGCCGAGCTGGACTACGCCGGCCTGTTCCTGATCAAGAACGTGCCGCAGGAGCATCTGCACCCGCTGCTGCTGATCGAGTGCCCGCGCCAGCTGTTCCCCTTCGCGCGCCGCATCGTGGCCGACGTGACCCGCGACGGCGGCTACCCGCCGCTGATGCTGGACATGGTCGACTTCGTCAGCATCTACCGCCAGGAAGTCGCGCGCCGTCAGGCCGCCCAGGGCGGCCAGCCCGTCGGCACCGCCTGAGCGCGGACTGAAGCGATCGTGAAGAGGGCGGCGCGCCGCCCTTTTCGCCGCGCCCGGCCTCGGTCCGGGCGAGCGCGTGCGCGAGGGCCTTTCATCGCCGCGCAACGCTCCATAAAGCGAATCGTGCCAGCTTCCGGGTCCGAGATCAGACCAGACCTACGGAACGCGCGTGATCCGCATCCTCTCCTGCGTCCAGGACGCCCATGACCTGCGCCTGGTGGGCCTCGCCGCGCTGACGGCGCTGATCGGCTCGATGATTTCCGCGCGCCTGTTCCGCATGGTCCCGCGGGAGCGGGGACCCCGCGCGCTGTGGTTCGTGGTGCAATCCGCGATCGTCGGCGGGGCCACGGTCTGGACCACCCATTTCGTCGCCATGCTGGGCTTCGATCCCGGCGTCCCCCACGGCTACGATCCGACGCTGACCGTGCTGTCGCTGGCGGTCGCCGTGGGCGGCGTGCTGCTGGGCCAGGTCCTGGCGCGGCTCGCCCACGGGTCGGTCGCGGCCGAGCTCGGCGGGGCGCTGACGGGCGCGGGGATCGTGGCGATGCACTACCTCGGCATGGCCTCGATGCGGATCGACGCGACGCTGAGCTGGGACCGCGACCTGGTGATCGCCTCCGCCCTCGCGGGGCCGCTGCTGGGCGCGGCGGCGGCCAACCGCTTCGCCCGGCCGATGTCGCGACTGTGCTGGTGCGGGGGCGGGGTCGTCTTCATGCTGGCGATCTGCGCCACGCATTTCATCGCCATGGGCGCGCTGACCGTGATCCCGCTGGGCGACGCGCCGCCCGAGGGGGTGGCGACGATCCCGGACGCGATCCTCGCGGGGATGGTCTTCGCGGTCACCGCCGCGATCCTGCTGACCGGCGCGAGCAGCTACATGATCGACGAGGCCGGGCGCCGCGAACATGGCGAGCGGATGAGCCACGCGGCCCTGCACGACGCGCTGACCGGCCTGCCCAACCGCGCCAGCCTGCGCCGCTCGCTCGACCGGCTGCTGCGCGCCGGCGCGTCGCGGGAGGCCGGGATCGCGGTGGTGGTCGTCGATCTCGACCGCTTCAAGCCGATCAACGACGTGCACGGGCTCGACGCCGGCGACCACCTGCTGCGGATCCTGGCGGAGCGCGCCTCGGCCGGGCTGAAGCCCGGGGAGATCCTGGCGCGCGCCGGCGCGGACGAGTTCGTGGCCCTCAAGGTCGGCGCGGCGAAGCCCGAGGCGATGGCGTTCGCCCGCCGGTTGCACCAGGCGATGACGGGGGAGGTCGACTGGATCGGCGCCCAGCTCTCGGTCGAGGCCAGCCTGGGCGTGGCGCTCGCCCCCCAGCATGGCGCCGACGTCGAGTCGCTGCTGGGCCGCGCCGACCTTGCGATGCACCGCGCCAAGACCGCGGGGGAGGAGCGGATCCTCGTCTACGACGCGCGCATGGACGAGGCGAGCCGCGGCCGGGCGGCCCTGACGATGGAGCTTCGCAGCGCGCTGGAGACCGAGCAGCTGGAGCTGTTCTTCCAGCCGCAGAACGACAACGCCACCCGCCGGATCGTAGGATTCGAGGCGCTGCTGCGCTGGCGCCACCCGGTGCGCGGCCTGGTTCCGCCGGACGAGTTCGTGCCGCTGGCCGAGGCGACCGGCTTGATCGCCGAGATCGGCGACTGGGCGCTGCGGCGCGCCTGCCGGGTGGCGGCGGGTTGGCCGGCCTCGATCCACATCGCGGTCAACGTGGCGCCGCGCCAGCTCGCCCGTCCCGACTTCGCCGAGACGGTGCTCGACGCGCTGCTCGCCAGCGGGCTCGACGCCGGACGGCTGGAGCTGGAGATCACCGAGGCGAGCCTGATCGACGACCATGCCCGCGCCGGGCGGGTGATCGCTTCGCTCAAGCGGGCGGGGGTGCGCATCGCGATGGACGATTACGGGACCGGCTACGCCTCGCTCGCCACGCTGAAGGCGTTCCCCTTCGACAAGATCAAGATCGACCGCAGCTTCGTGCACAACCTGCCGGAGGATCGCCAGGCCGCGGCCATCGTCCGCTCGACCCTGATCCTGGGCGAGGCGCTCGGCATCCCGGTGCTGGCCGAGGGGGTGGAGACCGAGGCGCAGCTCGCCTTCCTGCGGCAGGAGGGGTGCGCGGCGAGCCAGGGCTGGCTGTTCGGCCGCCCCGCCGACCAGGCCGCGACCGAGGCGTTGATCCGCGCGCAGGAAGGCGTCGCGATCCCCCACGCCGCGGCCGGGTGACGGGACAGGTCGCCGGTCAGCCGCCGGACAGTTTCGTCCACAGGGCGGCGTCGCCCATCTCGGCCACGAAGGCGGCGTGGGCGCTCGCCTCCGCCTCGGTCAGCCGGGGGCGCAGGGGACGCGGGCGCGGCGGGGGCGTGTAGCCCGCGCCGGTCGCCGCCGCGTTGGCGCCGGAGCCGCCCGAGGCCGTCGCCAGCCCGAAATCCGGCTGCCGGCCGCCGATCAGCTCGAGATAGACCTCGGCCAGAAGCTCGGAGTCGAGCAGCGCCCCGTGCTTCTCGCGGCCCGAGTTGTCGATCCCGAAGCGGCGGCACAGCGCGTCGAGCGTGTTGGGCGAGCCGGGATAGCGCTTGCGCGCGATGGCCAGCGTGTCGATGGCGCGATCCATCGGCAGGGGCGGGCGCTTCAGCCAGCCGAGCTCGGCGTTGATGAAGCGCATGTCGAATTCGGCGTTGTGGATCACCAGCTTGGCGTCGCCGAGGAACTCCAGGAACGCGTCGACCACCCGGTCGAAGGTGGGGTATTTCGACAGGAAGTCCTGCGACAGGCCGTGGACGTTGAACGCCTCGATCGGCACGTCGCGCTCGGGGTTGATGTACTGGTGATAGAAGCGGCCGGTGGGCACGTGGTTGAACAGCTCCACCGCGCCCAGCTCGACCAGGCGGTGACCTTCCTTCGGCTCGAAACCGGTGGTCTCGGTGTCCATCACCAGCTCGCGCATGGCTCAGCTCTCCCGGATCTTGGCCAGCGCCGCCTTCACCTGGGCCCGGGCGGCGTCCAGCCCTTGCGAGGTGTCCACGATATAGTCCGCCTGGGCGCGCTTCTCGGCATCCGGCGTCTGCTTGGCGAGGATCGTCTCGAACGTCGCCTCGGTCATGCCGGGACGTTCCAGCACCCGCGCCCGCTGCACCTCGGCGGGGGCGGTGACCACCACGACCGCGTCGAAGCGCTTCTGGCCGCCGGTCTCGAACAGCAGGGGGATGTCGCAGAGCGCGAGGTCGTGGCCCTCGGCCCGCGCCTGCTTGAGGAATTCCTCGCGGTCCACCCCGACGAGCGGGTGGGCGATCTTCTCGAGCTTGGGGATCAGCGTGGGGTCGGCGGTGACGGCGGCGCGCAGGGCGGCGCGGTCGACGTGCATCTCCTCGCCGGCGCCGGCGATCACGTGGGGCAGCAGCTCGGCGATCATCGGCGCCGCGGCGCCGCCGGGGCCGTAGACGCGCGCGACCGCGGCGTCGGCGTCCCAGACCGGCACGCCCTCGTCGGCGAACATCTTGGCCGTGGTGCTCTTGCCCATGCCAATGGAGCCGGTGAGCGCGATCAGTTTCATAATCTCAGTCCGCCAGAACGGCCGCGCGCAGGTCCGCGTCGACCTCGGGCGCGACGCCGAACCAGGCCTCGAAGCCCGGGCGGCCTTGATGAAGCAGCATCCCGATCCCGTCGACCCAGCGCATCCGGCGGCTCTGCGCCTCTTCCAGCAGGGGGGTCATCAGGGGGGAATAGACGATGTCGTTCACGAGCGCGGTCTTGGGCGCGCGCTTCAGCGAGATCTGCAGCGGCGGCTGGCCGGTCATGCCCAGCGAGGTGGTGTTGACCACGGTCGCCACGCCGTCCAGCGCGTCCTCGATATGCAGCCAGTCGACCACCTTCACCCGGCCGCCGAACTGGTCGGCCAGGAAGTCGGCGCGCGAGCGGGTGCGGTTGGCGAGCCGGATCTCCGGCGCCCCGTCCGAGAGCAGGGCCGAGATCACCGCCCGCGCGGCGCCGCCCGCGCCCAGCACCAGCGCCGGCCCCTCGGAGGCGCGCCAGCCCGGCGCCCCGGCGCGCAGGTTCTCGAGGAACCCGTAGCCGTCGGTGTTGTCGGCGTAGACCGAGCCGTCCTCGCGGAAGGTGATCGTGTTCGCGGCCCCGATCAGGGCGGCGCGGTCCGAGACCTTGGTCGCCAGCCGAAGCACCGCCTCCTTGTGGGGGATGGTGACGTTCACGCCACGGAATCCCAGCAGCGGCAGGGCCTTGAACGCGGCCTCGAAGTCGCGCGGCTCGACGCCGAGGGTGATGTAGTCGCCCTCGATCCCGTAGCGGCCGAGCCAGTGGCGGTGCAGCCGCGGCGAGCGCGAATGCGCGATCGGCCAGCCCAGAACGCCTGCGAGGGGCAGTCGGTTCGCACTCATTCGATCAGCCGCCCCCTCGCGCGCAGGAACCCCAGGACCTCCAGCAAGGGCAGGCCCCGAACCGTGAAGTGATCGCCGTCGACGCGGGCGAAGAGCTGGGCGCCCAGTCCCTCAAGGTGATAGCCGCCGACCGTGGTCATGACGGTATCGCCCAGCCGATCCAGGTAGTCATCCACGAACCGTTCGGAAAATGCACGCATCGACATGCGTGCGGTCCCGACATGACGGAAGATCGGCGCGCCGTCCAGCGCGATGACGGCGGCGGAGTGCAGGTGATGCACGCGGCCCCGCAACGTCATCAGCTGTTCGCGCGCCTCGGCCCGGTCACGGGGTTTGTCGAACGAAAGATCCCCGGCCACCAGGGTCTGGTCCGCGCCCAGCACCAGCGCGCCGGGCAGGCGGGCAGAGATCTTCTTCGCCTTGATCTCGGCCAGCGCGTCGGCGAGGTCGCGCGCGCTCGCGCCCTCGGCGCGGAAGGCGGCCTTGATCTCCTCCTCGTCGACGCGGGCGGGCATGACCTCGATGGCGACGCCCGCGGCGCGCAGCATCTCGGCGCGCGCCGGACTGGCGGAGGCGAGGACGATGGGGTCGGTCATGCGGAGGAGTCTTCCCGGGCGCGCAGGATGGCGAGGATCGACGCGGCCGTCTCCTCGATCGAGCGGCGCGTGACGTCGATCACCGGCAGGCCCAGCCGGTCGAAGAGAAGGCGGGCCTGGCTGACCTCCTCGCGCACGCGCTCGGGGTCGGCGTAGGCGGCGGAGTTCATGCCGGGGGCGGCGCCGATCGCCTCCAGCCGCTGGCCGCGCACCTGCACGAGACGGGAGGGGGAGGCGATCAGGCCCACGGCGGGGATGCCGCGGGCGATGGCCTCCTCGAGCCCCTTGGGCAGCTTGGCGCCGGGCACCAGCGGCACGTTCGCCGCCTTCACCCCGCGCACCGCGAGATAGAGGCAGGTGGGCGTCTTCGAGGTGCGCGAGACCCCCACCAGGATCACGTCGGCGCGTTGCAGCCGGTCGCTGGTGGCGCCGTCGTCATGGGCCATGGCGTAGTCGATGGCCGAGACGCGGTCGAAATAGCTGAGGTCGACGTCATGCTGGCGGCCGGGGCGCTTCTTGCCCCGCGCGGCCCCGATATAGTCGGTCAGGGCGCGGAAGAACGGGTCCAGCAGGGCCACGGCCGGCACGCCGATGCGCTCGCACCCCGCGCGCAGGTGTTCGGCCAGCTTCTCGTCGAGGAGGGTGTAGGCGACCAGCCCCGGCTCGGCCTGGATCGAGTCCAGCGCCTGGTCGATCTCGCGGCGGGAGCGGGCGAAGACGTGGATGCGGCGGGTCAGTTCGAGGCCCTCGAACTGGCTGATCACGGCGCCGGCCGCGGCCGACACCGTCTCTCCCGTCGAATCCGACAGAAGGTGCAAAACGTGACGAGCCGACCGCTGCGTCACCGCGGACCGCCCCTCCCCAGTTGTTCGTCCGTTCAGGTGTTGGCCGCACTCTACGGAGGGGGTCGGTTGGGGATAAGAGGGGATGACGGGGATAACCGGCTCGGATCGGGGGTTGTGGCGCCGACGCCTCAGAAGAGCGTGGGAAACAGGGCGTTCCATCCTCCTGTGGAATTCCGGGAAGCGGTTTTCCCCCGCGCCTGTGGATAACTTCGACGTTTTCCCCGGCGACGAGAACGTCCGAGAACGGAGCGGATTCATCGCTGGAAGACAGGCTTTCAACCGATTGATTTTGCTGCGTTAAAATATGGCGGATTTGTGAAGAATTGCCCGAAACCGTTTTTCGCCGCGTCGCGCGCCTGTGGACGACCGTGGATTAAGTTGTGGATTCCCTCGCGCTTTGCGGTGATCCCCGTTATCCACCGCCCAACAGACAACCACATCCTATCTACCCTTCTTCCTGGTTCGAGGTTCCATGAGCTCACAGGCGAAACCGCTGCTCCGCGCGCTGGCCGGCGAGACCCTTCGGGTCCCGCCCGTCTGGCTCATGCGTCAGGCTGGCCGCTACCTGCCCGAATACCGCGCCACGCGGGAGAAGGCGGGCTCGTTCCTGGACCTGTGCTACACGCCCGAGCTCGCCGCCGAGGTCACGCTGCAGCCGATCCGGCGCTTCGGCTTCGACGCGGCGATCCTCTTCGCCGACATCCTGCTCGTGCCGCAGGGCCTCGGCGTGGATCTCACCTTCGTTCAGGGCGAGGGACCGCGGCTGTCAACGGTGACGACGGCCGCCGACGTCGCCGCCCTGCGCCCCGCCGAGGCGATCCATGACACGGTCGGGCCCGTCTATGAGACGGTGAAGATCCTTTCAGAAGCGCTCCCCCCCGAGGTCGCGCTGATCGGCTTCGCCGGGGCCCCGTGGACCGTGGCGACCTACATGGTCGCCGGGCGCGGCACGCCGAGCCAGGAACCCGCCCGTCGGATGATGCTGGAGCAGCCCGAGGCGTTCTTCGCCCTGCTCGACCGCATCACCGAGGCGACGATCGAGTACCTCGCCCGCCAGGTCGAGGCCGGCGCCGAGGCCGTGAAGCTCTTCGACTCCTGGGCCGGATCGCTCAGCGCGCTCGATTTCGAGCGGGCGTGCCTGGAACCGAACCGTCGAATCACGGCAGAGTTGAAATCGCGGTTCCCGGGTCTACCCGTGATCGCGTTTCCGCGCGGCGCGGGCGCCTGGCTCGAGGATTTCGCGGACGCCTGCGGCGCGGATTGCGTCGCGATCGACCAGCATGTGCCCGCCCGCTGGGCTGCGGAGCGTCTCCAGCCCAAAGTCTGCGTGCAGGGGAACCTGGACCCGCTGCTGATGGTCGCCGGCGGCCAGCCCCTGCGTGACGCCGCCCGGCGAATCCGCGACGACCTCTCCGGCGGACCTCACGTGTTCAACCTGGGCCACGGCATCACGCCGGACGCGGACCCGGAGAACGTGCACGTGCTGCTGGATGCAATCAGGGGTTGACGGATGCTTGACTGGATCATCGTCAACTATGCCTGGTGGAAAGCTTTCCACGTTATTTCCGTCATGGCGTGGATGGCGGCTTTGCTCTACCTGCCAAGACTTTACGTGTATCACGCCGAGAGCGCTCCACAGGGTTCCCCACAGGCCGCGACCTTCGAGGTGATGGAGCGCAAGTTGCTCCGCGGGATCATGAATCCCGCCATGATCTCCTCCTGGTTGTTCGGGTTGCTGACCCTGACCGCCCTGGGCATGGACACGCTGGCGACCGCGGGCTGGCTTCATGTGAAGCTGGCTCTTGTGGTGCTGATGACGATCTACCACATGCTGTGCGCGCGCTGGCGGCGAGAGATGGCCGAGAACCCCTCCCGCCGCTCCGGCCGCTTCTTCCGAATGGTGAACGAGATTCCGGCCGTGCTAATGGTCGGCATCGTCATCATGGCGATCGTCGAGCCCTTCTGAAGGCCGAGCGGTCCGCGGCCGCCCGAGCGGCGGCCGCGCCAAAAACGTCCTTTCCTGCGAAGGTCGTTTGACATTTCACGTCGGTTGCGCGTATGACGCTGCAACCGTGGCGCGCGTTCAGCGCGCCCGCACCTTCCCCCTATCCCGCCGGCACCCACTCCTTTGTTCGATCAGCGGGCTACCACAGGCGCCAGATGGATATCTCAGAACTGAAGCTCGCCGAGCTCAAGGCGAAGTCGCCGACCGCATTGCTCACGTTCGCGGAGGACCTGGAGGTGGAGGGGGCTTCGACCCTCCGGCGCCAGGACATGATGTTCGCCATCCTCAAGGAGCTGGCGGACCGCGACGTGGAGATCTCGGGCGACGGCGTTCTCGAGGTGCTCCAGGACGGCTTCGGATTTCTGCGCAGCCCGGAGGCCAACTACCTTCCCGGCCCCGACGACATCTACGTCTCGCCCAACCAGATCCGGAAGTTCGCCCTGCGCACGGGCGACACGGTCGAGGGGCTGATCCGCGCCCCCAAGGAAGGCGAGCGCTACTTCGCCCTGGTGAAGGTCAACAAGCTCAACTTCGACGATCCGGAGAATGCGCGCCATAAGGTTCACTTCGACAACCTGACGCCGCTCTACCCCGACCAGCGCCTGAAGCTGGAGCTCGACGACCCCACCATCAAGGACAAGACGGCCCGGGTGATCGACCTGGTGGCCCCCATCGGCAAGGGCCAGCGCTGCCTGATCGTGGCGCCGCCGCGCACGGGCAAGACCGTGATCCTTCAGAACATCGCCAACTCGATCGAGAAGAACCACCCCGAGGTCTACCTGATCGTGCTGCTCATCGACGAGCGGCCGGAGGAGGTCACGGACATGCAGCGCTCGGTGCAGGGCGAGGTCGTCGCCTCGACCTTCGACGAGCCTGCGACGCGCCATGTGGCCGTGTCCGAAATGGTGATCGAGAAGGCCAAGCGCCTGACCGAACATGGCCGCGACGTGGTGATCCTGCTCGACTCGATCACCCGCCTGGGCCGCGCCTACAACACCGTGGTCCCCTCCTCGGGCAAGGTGCTGACCGGCGGCGTCGATGCGAACGCCTTGCAGCGCCCCAAGCGCTTCTTCGGCGCCGCGCGCAACATCGAGGAAGGCGGCTCCCTGACCATCATCGCCACCGCTCTGATCGACACCGGCAGCCGCATGGACGAGGTGATCTTCGAGGAGTTCAAGGGCACCGGCAACTCGGAGATCGTGCTCGACCGCAAGGTCTCCGACAAGCGCGTGTACCCGGCCATCGACATCCTCAAGTCCGGTACCCGCAAGGAAGATCTGCTGGTCGAGAAGTCGGAGCTGGCGAAGGTCTTCGTCCTGCGCCGCATCCTCAACCCGATGGGGCCGGCCGACGCGATCGAGTTCCTGCTGGGCAAGCTGAAGCAGACCAAGTCGAACTCCGAGTTCTTCGACTCGATGAACGCCTGACGGGGGCTCATGCCCCCTGTCGCCCTCTCCCGAGACACGATCTTCGCCCCGGCCACAGGCCGGGCGCGCTCCGCTATCGCGGTGATCCGCGTGTCCGGTCCACAGGCCGACGCCGCCCTCGCGGCGCTGGCCGGACCCCTCCCCGAGCCTCGCCGCGCCACGCTCCGCGACCTGACGGTCGCGGGGGAGGTGATCGACAGCGCCCTGGTGATCCGCTTCGCCGCCGGCGCGTCCTTCACCGGCGAAGCCTCCTTCGAGATCCAGTGTCACGGGGGCCCGGCGGTCGTCTCCGCCCTGCTCGCGGCGCTGTCGTCGCTGCCCGGACTTCGGCTGGCCGAGCCCGGCGAGTTCACGCGTCGCGCGCTTGAAGCCGGCCGGATCGACCTGCTGGAGGCGGAGGGGCTCGCCGATCTCGTCGGCGCGGAGACGGAAGCCCAACGTCGACAGGCCCTGCGCGCCATGCGCGGAGCCTTGGGAGACTCCGCCTCCGCCTGGCGCGCACGCTTGATCCGGGCCCGCGCGCTGGTCGAAGCCGTGATGGATTTCGCCGACGAAGAGGTGCCTGAGGACGTGACCCCCGAGGTCGCCGCCCTGACCCGCTCGGTCCAGGACGAGATCGCGACGGCCCTTGCCGGCGCCGCCGCGGCCGAGCGCATCCGCGACGGCTTCGAGGTGGCCCTGATCGGCGCCCCGAACGCCGGAAAGTCCACGTTGCTCAACGCGCTGGCCCGTCGCGACGCCGCGCTGACCTCCGAGATCGCCGGCACGACCCGCGACGTGATCGAGGTTCATATGGATCTCGCCGGCCTGCCGGTCACCCTGCTGGACACCGCCGGTCTGCGCGAGGCGACCGATCCGGTCGAGGCCATGGGCGTCGCCCGCGCCCGCCGCCGCGCCGAGGATGCCGACCTGCGGGTGTATCTCCAGGCGCCGGGCGGAGAGCCGCCGCCTCCGGGCCTGCTGCAGGAGGACGATCTTCTCGTCGCCAGCAAATCCGACCTGGCCGAACCCGGTGGGCAGGAAGCTCTGGCCATCTCCGCGGCCACCGGCGCCGGCGTCGATGCGCTGGCTGAAGCTGTCGGCGCGCGCCTCGCGGCGCGCGCGGCGGGCGCCTCGGCCGTGGTCCGCGCGCGACATCGGCATGCGCTGGAGACGGGCCTTGGTCATCTCGAGGCCGCGCAGATGCATCTTCTCAAGGGAGAATCCGCACTCGATCTCGCCGCCGAGGAGCTTCGCCTGGCGACGCGGGCGCTGGAGGTTCTGGTCGGTCGGGTTGATGCCGAGCGGATTCTAGACGATATCTTCGCGGAATTCTGCCTGGGGAAGTGACTCCGCCGGGCCAGCCCATCGCTGGGGAGCGTTTCACGTGAAACACCGCTACGACGTCATCGTGATCGGCGGCGGCCACGCCGGCGCCGAAGCTGCCGATGTCGCGGCCCGCGCCGGCGCGCGCACGGCGCTCGTCACCCACGACCTCGCGCGTCTCGGCGAGATGTCCTGCAACCCGGCGATCGGCGGGTTGGGAAAGGGTCATCTCGTTCGGGAGATCGACGCGCTCGATGGCGTCATGGGTCGCGCCGCCGACCGCGCAGGCATCCAGTTCCGGCTGCTGAACCGTCGCAAGGGTCCCGCCGTGCAGGGTCCGCGCGCCCAGTGCGACCGTCGCCTGTATCGCCAGGCCGTGCGCCAGGCGCTCGAAAGCCGTGAGGGCCTCGACCTGATCGCGGGCGAGGTCGTGGATCTGATCGTCTCCGGGGAGCGGATCGGCGGGGTGCGGCTGGCGGATGGAAGCGAGTTGACCGCCGCGGCGGTTGTTCTGACCACCGGCACCTTCCTGCGCGGGGTGATCCATATCGGGGATCGGCGGATCGAAGGCGGACGGATGGGCGACAAGGCCTCGGTCCGGCTCGCGGCCCGGATCGACGACTTCGCCCTGCCCCTCGGTCGACTGAAGACCGGCACGCCGCCCAGGCTGGACGGCCGCACCATCGACTGGTCGCAGCTGGAGGAGCAGCCCGGCGACGAGACGCCCGAGCTGTTCTCCTTCCTCTCCCGCAAGCCGGAGGCGCCCCAGGTCCCGTGCCACATCACCCGCACGACCGAGCGGACGCACGAGATCATCCGCGCCAACCTCTCCCGCTCCGCGATGTACGGCGGGCATATCGAAGGCGTGGGCCCGCGGTATTGCCCCTCCATCGAGGACAAGGTGGTACGCTTCGCGGAGAAGACCTCGCACCAGGTTTTCCTCGAGCCGGAGGGAATCAACGACCCCACCATCTACCCGAACGGCATCTCGACCTCGTTGCCGGAGGAGGTGCAGCACGCCTATGTGCGCTCGATTCCGGGTCTGGAGCGGGTCGAAATCCTCCAGCCCGGCTATGCGATCGAGTACGACTACGTCGATCCACGAGCGCTGGCGGCGACGCTGGCTGTGAAAGGCGTCGACGGTCTGTACCTGGCCGGGCAGATCAACGGGACGACGGGTTACGAGGAAGCGGGGGCTCAGGGCCTCGTGGCGGGTCTGAATGCCGCGCGGGCTGCGTTGGGGGAGGATCTGGTCACGTTCGACCGCGCCGAGGGCTACCTGGGCGTGATGATCGACGACCTGGTGACTCGCGGCGTAGCCGAGCCTTACCGCATGTTCACGTCGCGGGCGGAGTATCGGCTCACCCTGCGTGCCGACAACGCCGATCAGCGGCTGACTCCGAAAGGCGCGTCCATCGGTTGCGTCGGCGAGGCGCGGCGCGAAGCGTTCGAGCGGAAGCTCGAGGCGCTGGAAGCTGCGCGGTCGCTGGGAACGTCCCTCGACCTCACCCCGACGGAGGCGCGGGCGCATGGCATCGTCGTGTCTCAGGACGGTCAGCGACGCTCGGCGCTGGAGCTTCTGGTGCATGGCGACGAGACCCTGCATGGCCTCGCGCGCATCTGGCCGGAGCTGGCCGAGATCCCGGCTGACATCGCGCGTCAGGTCGAAACCGATGCGCGTTATGCCCGCTATGAGGAGCGGCAGGCGCGCGACATCGCGGAGCTGCGGCGGGAGGAGGCGCAGACGCTGCCCGAAACGCTCGATTTCGGGGCGATTGCGGGCTTATCGAACGAACTTCGTACCAAGCTGGAGCGGATCCGTCCCACGACGCTAGGCCAGGCCGGTCGCATCGAGGGGATGACCCCCGCGGCGCTGACGCTTCTGCTGATCCATGCACGTCGGTTGGATCGGCAAAGCGACATGGTGGCCGGGGCATGAAGGACGCGGAGACGGCGCTCGCGCCCTACGGTGTTTCACGTGAAACACGGGAGCGGCTGGAGGTTCTCGCGGCCTTGCTGGCCAAGTGGAACCCCAAGATCAATCTCGTCGCCCGGGGCACGGTCGAGAAGGTGTGGACCCGGCATATCGCCGACTCGGCGCAGCTCTATGCGCTGGCGCCGCAGGATGCGCGAACCTGGGTCGATCTCGGCTCGGGCGGAGGCTTCCCGGGGCTGGTCATCGGCGCGATGGCGGCGGAGAAGAACCCCGGGCTGCAGCTCTCGTTGGTCGAGAGCGACGTGCGGAAATGCGCCTTTCTCAGCACCGCCGCGGGGGAGATGGGGCTGAAGATCAAGGTGGCGACCAAGCGGATCGAAGCCCTGGAGCCGGGGCCGAGGGACGTCGTCTCGGCCCGTGCGCTCGCATCCCTGACCCGTCTGCTGGATTTCGCCGAGCCGCTGGTCGGTCCGGGCACGATTTGCCTGTTTCCCAAGGGCGCAGGCGCCGCTGAAGAATTGACCGAGGCGGCTGCGGCTTGGCATATTCGTCACCGCGCTCACCCCTCCAGGACGGACCCTGACGCCGTCATTCTGGAGATACAGGAGTTCTCGCGTGGCCCCCTCCACCGGACCTGACGGCGCTCGCCGCCGCATCCTCGCCGTCGCCAACCAGAAGGGCGGCGTCGGCAAGACCACCACCACCATCAACCTCGCCGCCGCGCTGGCCGAGCAGGGCCGGCGCGTGCTGATCGTCGATCTCGACCCGCAGGGCAACGCCTCGACCGGGCTCGGGATCGAGGCGTCGCGGCGGACCCGGAATTCCTACGATCTGCTGGTGGCCCAGGCCGATCCCCGCTCTCTGGTGCAGTCGACGGCGCAGGCGGGGCTGGGGATCATCCCTGCCCAGGGCGACCTGTCCTCGGCCGACGTCGAGCTGGTGGCCGATCCCGGCCGCGCCCGGCGGCTGCAGAAGTCGCTGCGGGATCCGAAGCTGCTGGAGGACTGGGACTACATCGTCATCGACTGCCCGCCCTCGCTGAGCCTGCTGACGGTGAATGCGATGGCCGCGGCGGACGCGGTGCTCGTGCCGCTTCAGTGTGAGTTCTTCGCGATGGAGGGGCTGAGCCAGCTGCTGACGACGATCAAGGAGATCCGGCGCGGGCTGAACCCCGGACTCGCGATCGAGGGCGTGATCCTGACCATGTACGACCGGCGCAACAACCTCTCGGACCTGGTGGCGCGGGACGTGCGCGCGAACCTGGGCGACGTGGTCTATCGCACCGTGATCCCGCGCAACGTCCGCCTGAGCGAGGCGCCGAGCTTCGCGATGCCGGCAACGGTCTATGACTCGAATTCCACCGGCAGTCTCGCCTATCGTGCCCTCGCACGGGAGCTGCTGGAGCGTGGCGCCCGGGCTGCGGCTTGAAGCAAGCCGTTGACGATAAAGGAAAAACCATGAAGCGACAGCAGGGTAGAGGTCTCGGGCGCGGCCTGTCCGCGCTGATGGGCGACCTGGAGGAGACCGAGACCGCCGAGGGCGGCGCCAAGGCGGCCGCCGAGGCCATCGCCATCGACCTGATCCGGCCCAACCCCGACCAGCCCCGCCGCCGCTTCGGCGAGGAGGAGATCGAGGAGCTCGCCGCCTCGATCCGCGAGCATGGCGTGATCCAGCCGCTGATCCTGCGCCCGCATCCCTCGGGCGAGGGGTTCGAGATCGTGGCCGGGGAGCGTCGCTGGCGCGCCGCCCAGCGCGCCCAGCTTCATGAGCTGCCCGCGGTGGTGCGCGAGCTGGACGACGCCACGGTGCTCGAATTCGCGATCGTCGAGAACATCCAGCGCTCGGACCTGACCCCGGTCGAGGAGGCGCGCGGCTATTCCCGCCTGATCGAGGAGTTCAACCATACGCAGGAGCGGCTGGGCGCGCTGGTGGGCAAGTCCCGCAGCCATATCGCCAACGCCCTGCGGCTGCTGACCCTGCCGATCTCTGTGCTCAAGCACCTGGAGGAGGGGCGGTTGAGCGCCGGGCACGCGCGCGCGCTGGTGGTGGCCGACGATCCCGCGGCGCTGGCCGAGCAGGTGATCCGCCGCGGCCTGTCGGTGCGCGAGACCGAGGCGCTGGTGCGCAACGCGAAGGCGGCGGGCGAGGTGCGCAAAGCCCCCGCCGCGCCGCGCAAGGATGCGGACACCGTGGCGCTGGAGGCGGACCTGTCCGCGAACCTCGGCATGAAGGTGCGTATCGAGCACAAGGGCGAGAAGGGCGGAGAGCTTCGGATCGCCTATGCCGACCTCGATCAGCTCGACAAGATCTGCCAGGCGATCACCCGCTGACGGCGGCGAAGCGACCTGCAGACGAACGCCCCGGAGCCCCCCTCCGGGGCGTTCGCGCTTTCGGGGTCAGCGCAGGGTGCTGAGGCGGACGACCAGGCGTTCGACCAGGGCGCGTTCCGGGATCTCGTTGGTCGCGCGAAGGGAGAGCTCGGTGTCGAGGATGTGCTCCAGCGCCCGCTCCAGCGCCATGCCCTTCCATTGCCGGACGGCCCGGGCCAGCGCGTCGCGGCGCGGGCCGAAGATCGGGGGGCGCATGCGGCCGAGGGCGGCTTCCGGGCCGTCGGGGGCGGCGGCGAGGGCGTGGAGCTGGCGGAAGGCCCGCCCCAGGGCCATGGCGACGCCGCCCGGGCCTCCGCCCTTCCCGGCCACCCGGGCGTAGGCGGCCAGCGCCTCGGCCGGGCGCCGGGCCACGGTGGCGTCGGCCACGGCGTCGGCGTCGCCCTCCACGGCCGCGGGAAGCAGGGCCAGCACCTCCGAGGCCTCCAGCGGCGCGGGCGTGTTGATCGCGTAGAGGGCGAGGGTGGAGATCACGCCGCGCACCTCCGCCGCCTCGGCGATGGCGGCGAAGGCGACCAGCGCGTCCAGGGCGGGGGGCGACAGGGGCGGATTGCCGGCGTCCGACAGCAGGCTCGCCACGCCCTCCGCGTCCAGCGCCCGGGGATAGACGGCGAGCGAGGCGAGGTTCGGCGCATCCTCGAACAGCTTGCGCAGCTTCGAGCGGGCGTTGAGGCGGCCGGCGGTGACGATCAGGCGGCCGGTGTCCGGGGTCAGCCCTTCGCAGGCGATGCGCATCGCCTCGGCCGAGCCGTCGGCGGCGCCGTCGATCAGCACCACGGGCAGGCCGCCGAACAGGCCGCCGGCGCGCACCGAGTCGGTCAGCGAAGCGGGGTCGCGCCGCGCCTCGTCGGCGGTCATGCGGGTGATCTCGGCGCCCTCGCCTGCGGCCTTCAGGAAGGCCTGGGAGAGGCGCAGGCGCAGCTGGTCGACCTCCAGCGCGTCGTCGCCGAAGATCAGGACGCCCGCCGCCTTGGGATCCGGCCGGTCGGCGAAGGCGCGGACGCGGGCGGCGGGGACCTTCATCCGATCAGCCCTCGCGGGCCTCGAGCTCGGCGACGATGCGGGTCCAGATCCGCTCGCCCAGCTCCTTGGCCACGCGGGTTTCCGAGTCGCGGCGCGCCTGGCGGGTGGCGAACAGCGAGGCGGTGGCGGAATAGGCCGTCATGCCCTCGGACACGCCCTCGATGGGGCGGAAGCCGGCGGGGCCGGTCAGCGCCCAGCGGGAGGTGCCGGTGATCACGTAGCGGGTGATCGAGCTGTCGGGGGTGATCGCGAGGCCGGAGTCGGTCATCACCAGGTCCGCGGTCAGCAGGTAGTCCGGCGCCGGGCCGGGGCGGCCCAGGCGGCTTTCCAGCGCCTCGCGCAGGGCGAAGCCCAGCCGGCCCTCGGGAACCGACAGGGCCACGGCGCCGCGTAGGCCGCGCTGCTCGGACCCCGCCTTCAGCGCCGGCTTGAAGCCGCAGGCGGAAAGCGCGACGGCCGCGCCGCCGACGAGGCCGGCGCGCAGGAGGGCGCGGCGATCAGGCGACCACATTCACGATCCGCCCGGGCACTACGATGACCTTGCGGGGGCCGTTCTCGCCGAGGTGCTTGCGCACCGACTCCTCGGCCAGCGCCATGGCCTCGATCGACTCCTTGCTGGCGTCCTTGGCGACGCGGATCTCGGCCCGGCGCTTTCCGTTGACCTGCACCGGCATCAGCACGGTGTCGTCCACCAGCAGCGCGGGGTCGGCCACGGGCCAGGGCGCGCCGGTCAGCAGGCCGGTCTCGCCCAGCGAGGCCCAGAGCTCCTCAGCGAAGTGGGGGACGAAGGGCGACATCAGGCGGGCGAGGATCCCGTAGGCCTCGCGCAGGGCCAGGGGCATGTCGGGCGCGTCGCCGGCCTTGGCCAGCGCGCCGACCAGCTCGTACAGGCGGGCGATCGACTTGTTGAAGGCGAAGCCCTCGATATCGTCGGAGACGCCCTGTACGGCCCGGTGAGCGGCCTGGCGGATCGCCAGCGCCTCCGGGGTCCATTCGGCCGGCTCGGCCGTCCCGGGGGCCGCCAGGGCGGCCTCCGAGCGAAGGCGCCAGACGCGCTGCAGGAAGCGGGAGGCGGCCTCGGCCCCGGCGGCGGTCCATTCGACGTCCCGCTCCGGCGGGCTGTCGGACATGATGAACCAGCGCGCGGTGTCGGCGCCGTATTTCTCGAAGACGTCGTCGGGAGCGACCACGTTCTTCTTGGACTTCGACATCTTGATCGAGGGGCCGACCGTCACCGGCTGGCCGTCCAGCGTGACCATGCCGCCGTCGCCGGCCTTGATCTCGTCCGGGCTCAGCCACTTGCCGTCGGGGCCCTGGTAGGTCTCGTGACAGACCATGCCCTGGGTGAAGAGCGCGGTGAACGGCTCGATCGCGCTCTCGGGCAGGTGGCCGGTCTTGGCCATCGCGCGGGCGAAGAAGCGGGAATAGAGCAGGTGCAGGATCGCGTGCTCGACGCCGCCGATGTACTGGTCGACGTTCATCCAGTAGCTGGCGGCTTCCAGGTCCGTCGGCGTGGTCGCGCGGGGCGCGGTGAAGCGGGCGAAGTACCACGACGAGTCGACGAACGTGTCCATCGTGTCCGTCTCGCGCTTGGCCGGGCCGCCGCACACGGGGCAGGCGACGTCGCGCCAGGTCGGGTGCCGGTCGAGCGGGTTGCCGGGCTTCGAGATGTCCACGTCGTCGGGAAGGCGAACCGGCAGATTCTCCTTCTTTTCCGGGACGGTGCCGCATTTATCGCAATGAACCACGGGGATCGGGCAGCCCCAGTAGCGCTGGCGGCTGACGCCCCAGTCGCGCAGGCGGTAGTTCACCTTGCGCTCGCCTTGGCCCTTCTCCTCCATCCGCCGGCCGACCTCGGCCTTGGCGTCCTCGATGGACAGGCCGTCGAGGAAGTCGGAGTTGATGATCCGGCCCGCGCCCAGGTAGGGCTCGTCCGCCACCGAGAAGGTCGCGGGATCGGCGTCCGAGGGGGCGACGACGGGGATGATGTCGAGGCCGTACTTGGTCGCGAAGTCGTGGTCGCGCTGGTCATGGCCGGCGCAGCCGAAGATCGCGCCGGTGCCGTAGTCCATCAGGATGAAGTTCGCGATCCAGACCGGCAGCTTGCGGCCGTCGAACGGGTGGTCGACGGTGATGCCGGTGTCGCGGCCGAGCTTCGGCGCCTTCTGGATCTCCTCCTCCGAGGTGCCGCCGCGGCGGCACTCGTCGCAGAAGGCCGCGATCTCGGGGTCGGACTCGGCCAGCTTGCGCGCCAGGGGGTGGTCGGCGGCGATGGCGCAGAAGCCCGCGCCGAAGATCGTGTCGGGGCGCGTGGTGTAGACCTCCAGCGCCTCGAAGCCCTCAGGCGCGCCGTTGGTCTTCCAGCGGAACTGGAGACCTTCGGAGCGGCCGATCCAGTTGCGCTGCATGGTGCGCACCTTCTCGGGCCACTGGTCGAGCCCGTCGATGGCCGCCAGCAGGTCGTCCGAGAAGGCGGTGATCTTGAAGAACCACTGGGTGAGCTCGCGCCGCTCGACCACGGCGCCCGAGCGCCAGCCGCGGCCGTTCTCGACCTGCTCGTTCGCGAGCACGGTCATGTCGACCGGATCCCAGTTCACCACCGACTTGCGGCGATAGACCAGGCCCGCCTCGAGGAAGTCGAGGAACAGGGACTGCTGCTGGGCGTAGTACTCGGGATCGCAGGTCGCGAACTCCCGCGTCCAGTCGAGCGACAGGCCCATGGGGGCCAGCTGCTCCTTCATCGTGGCGATGTTGGCGTAGGTCCACTCGCCGGGGTGGATGCCCCGCTCCATCGCCGCGTTCTCGGCGGGCATGCCGAAGGCGTCCCAGCCCATCGGATGCAGCACGTTGAAACCCTTGGCCATCTTGTAGCGCGCCACCACGTCGCCCATGACGTAGTTGCGCACGTGGCCCATGTGGATCTTCCCCGACGGGTAGGGGAACATCTCCAGCACGTAGTACTTGGGCTTGCTGTGATCGACCTTCGCGCGGAACAGGTCGGCCTCGGCCCAGGCCTTGCGCCATTTCGCTTCGGCCGCGCTGTGATCGTAACGCGTCATTCTCGTCCCCGGCGAAGAAGTCTTCGCGCGCCGGACGGCCCCGGGGCCGCGGCGCGCAAACGGTCGCGATCCGTCTAGGGCGCCGGGGCGGGGTTTTCAATGCGCCCCGCCGGCCGGACGGGGCGCGGGGAGGCGATCAGCTCGCCTCCTCGTTCAGGGCCGCGACGCGCAGCTGGCGCGCCCGGGTCAGGATCGCGTCCTCGATCCGGCGCGGCGTGGCGTCCGAGACCTCGGCCGCCGTCCAGACGCCGTCCTTGCCCTGCAGCTCGCGATAGACCGCGACGCGCAGCGAGCCGGCCTCCAGCTTCGGGCTGTCGATGTAGACGGTGACCTTGAACCGCTCCTGCGGAGTGGCGGCGTTGGTGGACCAGTCGGTGACGATGACGCCCGAGAACGGGTCGGTCGAGGTCAGCGGCAGGAACTCGAGCGTGTCGAGCGAGGCGCGCCACAGGTAGGCGTTCACCGGGATCGCCCCGCCCTGCAGCGCGTCGCTGTTGGGATCGGAGCGGAAGATGTCCATCACCGAGCCCTCGGGCTTGGTGCGGAAGTTCTGGGAATCGACGGGGTCGACGGGCTCGGCCGGGGGCTTCGCGTTCTCGCAGGCGGCCAGAAGCGCGGCCGCGGCGACCACCGAAAGGATTCGGGCGCTGGATTTCATGCGTTGTCGGCCTTGGACCTGATTCATCCGCCGCCGGGGCGGCGTTCTTGATCGTGTGAAACGGCGCCCGACGGGGCCGTCCTGCTCGGCGCCAATCTGTAAACGCTGGAGGGAGACGATGCAAAGCGAATGCAGATACGCGCGCGGGGGGAGTCTTCCAGGGGTCTGCTTCGCCTCAAGGCCGAGGCGCAAGCCCTTGGTCCGCCGAGGGCCGCCGACCTTGTGGCCCAATTGCTACAACCCTACCGGTTGGGACATGGGGCCCGGCCAAGTCGATTGACCGGATGGGTGGCTTAGGGTGAAACGCGAGCAGGGTTCATCGGGTTCGCGCCGGTGGGCCGGACAACGACCTGTTCCACTGAGAGCTCAACTGCGAGGGACACCATGAAGAAGACGCTCTTCGCGACGACCGTGCTGGCTGCCGGCCTCGTCGTCACGCCGCTTCTGGCGGCCGAGGCGCCCAAGGCGACCGTCCGCGGCTACGTCAACGCCGGCATGTACTACGGCGACCTGGCCGGCACCGCCGGCGACTTCGGCGTCGAGCATGACTCGGAAATCCACTTCCGTTGGTCCGGCTCCTCCGACAACGGCCTGACCTTCAAGGGCGAAGTCGAGATGGAAGGCTTCACCAACGCCGACCAGATCGACGAGTACTGGACTTCGGTCTCGGGCTCCTTCGGTGACTTCCGCATCGGTGCGGACGACACCGCGGCCGAGTACATGGAGCTGGGCATCATCTACGCGCCCTACGCCAAGGTCTGCTACTACGACTGCTTCAACTACACCGGCGCCGCCAACGGGACCGACTCCAACGGCGACGACCTGGGCATCTACTACATCACCCCGGCGATCTCCGGCTTCACCGCCGCGATCTCCTTCCAGCCCGAGGGCAACACCGATGGCCTGCCCGGCCACGGCCCGACCCCGGCGTTCAAGCGCAACAACGCTTCGGGCATCGACGACGTCCTGTCGATCGGCGCTCAGTGGATGGGTGAGTTCTCCGGCGTGTCGCTCGGCATCTCGGGCGGCTACCAGACCTCGGACACCGACACCCTGGCGCCGACCAACGCTGATCCGGACACCTGGAACACCGGCGGCTACATCGGCTACGCGGGCTTCACCCTGGCGGCCTTCTACGAGGACAACGCCGGCATCGGCGGCTTCGGCACCGGCGGCTACGACGTGGCCGTGGGCGTGTCCTACGAGACCGGCCCCTGGACGTTCGCGGGCGGCTGGGCCGGCGTGTTCGACACCAAGGCTGGCGGCGCTTCGGACTCCGACACCTTCGCTGGCTGGGTGACCTACGCGATCGCCCCCGGCGTGACCGGCACCCTGGCCGTCGAGTACTCCGAGTTCGACGCCGGCCCCGTCGACGACAACCTGATCGCCGGCGCCTACATGTCGGTCTCCTTCTGATCGACGGCGTCAGCCATCTGAAATCTGGAAAGAGCGGGCTTCGGCCCGCTCTTTTCTTTTGCGCCGCCGCGGCCTACCCATTCCCCGGACCACGACGGAGGACGGCATGAGCCTGGACAGCGTGAAACGCCAGCTCGCGGAGGCCGAGGCGAAGGCCGGCCGCGACCCCGGATCGGTCACCCTGGTGGCGGTCTCGAAGGTCCAGCCCGAGGACCGCGTGCAGGCCGTGATCGACGCCGGACAGCGCATCTTCGGCGAGAACCGCGTGCAGGAGGCCGAGACCCGCTGGGGCCCGCGCCGCGACCTGCCAGGTCTCGAGCTCCACCTGATCGGCCCGCTGCAGACCAACAAGGTCAACAAGGCCTTCGAGCTGTTCGACGTGATCCAGTCCGTCGACCGCTCCAAGCTCGCCCGCAAGATCGCCGACGCCGCCCAGGCCGCCGGCCATTGCCCGCGCCTGTTCGTGCAGGTGAACACCGGCGAGGAGCCGCAGAAGGCGGGAATCGCCCCCGGCGAGACCGATGCGTTCCTCGCCGACTGCCGGGCCATGGACCTCTCGATCGAGGGGCTGATGTGCATCCCGCCGGTCGAGGAATCGCCGGCCATGCATTTCGCGCTGCTGGCCAAGTTGGCCGAGCGCAACGGGCTCGCGGGCCTCTCGATGGGGATGAGCTCGGATTTCGAGACGGCGGTCGAGTTCGGCGCGACCCATGTGCGCGTCGGCTCCGCCATCTTCGGCGAGCGGGACTACGGCTGAGGCCGCCTCCTCAGCGCACGATCAGCCGGCTGCGGGGCGTCCAGCGCGCGAGGATCCAGGCGAGATCCTGCGCCCGGAAGGCCACGCAGCCTGCGGTCCACTTTCGCGGCCGCTTCCAGACATGCAGGAAGATCGCGCTTCCGGCGCCCGCCACCGGCGGCCGCCGGTTGAAATCGGTGATGGCGACGAGGTCGTAAAGGCGATCCGCGCGCCGCAGCCGCTCGGCGCTGTGGCAATGGGGCCACGGGACGCGGCGATTGTACAACGGGTCCGCCGGGTCGTCGGACCAGCCCTGCGCGGGGCCGATGGGCTGCACGGGCAGCGGCCCGGCGGGACGCACGCGACGATCCGCCCGCCACAGGACCGATTCCAGCCGGTGAACGCCCAGCGGGGTGATGCCGTCGCCCTCGCCGCGCTTGCGCCCCACGCCGCCGAAGCCCACCGCGCAGGGGAACCGCCGGCCGAGGAACCGCGCCTCCCACCGTGTGACCACCAGGTCGCCGGGTCGCGGCAGCGGGGGCCGCGGCCGGACCGCCGCCCCGTCGCTCACAGCAGATGGCCGCTCTTGGTGGCCTTGGTGGCGAGGTAGTTCGCGTTCAGGGGATTCTCCCCGACCTTCAGCGGCACCCGCTCGGTCACCTGCAGGCCGGAATTCGACATCATGCCGATCTTGCGGGGGTTGTTGGTCAGCAGCCGCACGGAGCGGAAGCCCAGCCGGCGCAGGATCGTGGCGCCGATGCGGAAGTCGCGCTCGTCGTCCTCGAATCCCAGGCGGTGGTTGGCCTCGACCGTGTCGAAGCCCTGATCCTGGAGCGAATAGGCCCGCATCTTGTTGGCGAGCCCGATGCCGCGCCCCTCCTGGTTGAGGTAGAGCAGGACGCCGGCTCCTTCCTCCGCCATCGCCGCCAGCGCCGCGCGAAGCTGCGGGCCGCAATCGCATTTCAGCGACCCCAGCACGTCGCCGGTGAAGCAGGCCGAATGCAGCCGCGCCAGCACCGGCTCGGAGCGTTTGGGCGCCCCGATCTCGATCGCATAATGCTCCTCCGACCCGTCCTCGGGCCGGAACACGTGGACGCGGGAGGTCTGAGAGACTTCCAGCGGCACCCGCGCGGCGGAGACGGGGCGCATCCCGATCGCCTCGGCCTCGGCCGCCAGCAGCGCGTCGGTATCGAGGATCGAGAGGCCGTTCTCCCGCGCCAGCGCCTCGGCCGCGGCGCGCGAGGGCAGGGCGGCGACGAGGGCGGCGGGCAGAAGCTGCGCCTGCTTCACCAGCCGCACCGCGGCGCGATGCAGGCCGGCGTCGCCGTCGCGCCGGGTCTGGTAGGGGCCCTTCAGGGGCGACTCGAGGTCCTTGGCGGGATCGGCGGTGGCGCGGATCCGGCCCAGGTCGAAATCCGGGGTCAGGATGATGCGCGCGACGTCGCCGTCGTAGGCGCGCGCCTTCAGCGTCTGCGCCCGGCGCGAGGTGATCACCAGGTCGGTGGGGCCCACGCCGCGGAAATCCTCCAGCCGTTCGGCGGTGAGGGATTCGGCCGCCCCCGCCAGCACGCCCGCCTGCCCGCGCACCAGGACCACGGCCGCGCCGATGCGCAGCTCGGCCCGGATGCGGGCGGCGTTCTCCCAGAGGCTCAGCTTCAGGCCCATCGACGGCTCCGGCGCAGCGCGGCCCGCGCATGCGGCCCGTGTGGCCCGAGAGATAGGGCGCCCGACGGAAAATTGAAACAAAGGGCCGGACGCGGTGACGTGTCCGTGAGAAACGTTTCGTCCCTCTCGCCCTCGCTCCGCCCGGTTCGCATTTGCGCGAGGAGCCCGGAGCGGACGGGCGCTTCTGGAGGACCAAGGCCCATGCCGACGCTGAAGCGGATTCTGCTGGTGGACGACGATCCCGACCTGCGCGACGCGCTGGCCGACCAGCTGGTGCTGACCGAGGACTACGACGTGTTCGAGGCCGACACCGGCGCCGACGGGATCGAGCGCGCCAAGGCCGACCCGCACGACCTGGTGATCCTCGACGTCGGCCTGCCCGACATGGACGGGCGCGAGGTCTGCCGCCTGATGCGCAAGCAGGGCGTGAAGTGCCCGATCATCATGCTGACCGGCCACGCCACCGACGCGGACACGATCCTGGGCCTCGACGCGGGCGCCAACGACTACATCCCCAAGCCCTTCAAGTTCCCCGTGCTCCTGGCCCGCATCCGCGCCCAGCTGCGCCAGCACGAACAGTCGGAGGACGCGGTCTTCGCCGTCGGGCCCTACACGTTCAAGCCCGCGATGAAGATGCTGATCGACGAGGCCGAGAAGAAGATCCGCCTGACCGAGAAAGAGACCAACATCCTGAAGTTCCTGTACCGCGCGAACGACGCGGTCGTGGCGCGGGATACGCTTCTGCACGAGGTCTGGGGCTACAACGCGGGCGTGACGACTCACACGCTCGAGACGCACATCTATCGACTTCGACAGAAGATCGAACCGAACCCCTCCGAAGCGCGCCTGCTGGTCACGGAATCGGGAGGCTACCGCCTGGTGATCTAGGCGCGTCTTGAACACGGCCCGAGGCTCCCCACCTAACCGGTAACCTTGGAGGCCGCATCGCTTCGCAGCGATCGCCGTCACCCCTCGCGGCGGAGGTCTCGGAACAAGGTGGCGCCCGGTGGAACCCCTCCCGCCGGGCGCTCGCATTTTCAGGGTCAGGCTTCGGGTTGCAGCGCGGCGGCGAGACGCGCATGTTGCGCTTCCGTTCTCCCGCGCGCCGGAGCCGCCCATGCCTTTCACGATCTGCACCTGGAACATCAACTCCGTCCGCCTGCGCGCGCCCATCGTGCGCCGCCTGCTGGAGGAGGAGGCCCCGGACGTCCTGTGCCTGCAGGAGACGAAGTGCCCGGCCGCCAAGTTCCCGCTGGAGACCTTCGCCGAGCTGGGGTGGGAGCATCTCGCCGTGCGCGGGGACAAGGGCTACAACGGCGTCGCGATCCTCTCGCGCCTGCCGCTGGAGCCGGTCGAGCACCAGGATTTCTGCCTGAAGGGCGACGCCCGCCACGTGACGGCGAAGCTGCCGGACGGGACCCAGATCCACAACCTCTACGTCCCCGCAGGCGGCGACGAACCGGACGTTGAGACGAACCCCAAGTTCCAGCACAAGCTTGATTTCGTGGATGAAATGGCGGCCTGTTTCCGCGATCACGCAGGCCCGGCGGTGCTGGTGGGCGACCTCAACATCGCGCCGCGCGAAGACGACGTGTGGAACCACAAGCAGCTTCTGAAGATCGTCTCGCACACCCCGGTGGAGACCGAGAAGCTCAACGCCGCGCAGGCCGCGGGCGGCTGGGTCGACGCCGTGCGCCAGGTGATCCCGGAGGGGCTGCTCTATTCCTGGTGGAGCTACCGCGCCAAGGACTGGGACGCCGCCGACAAGGGCCGCCGGCTGGACCACGTGTGGACCACCCCCGACCTGCCCGTCCACGGCGCGCGCATCCTGCGCGAGGCCCGCGGCTGGCAGCAGCCCTCGGACCACGCGCCGGTCTTCGTCACGCTGGGATGAGGCCGTGAGGCGAGCGGTCCCGGGCCAGGCCCGGGGCCGCTCCGCTCAGGTCAGCGGGGATCGCACTCCACCCGCGCGGGCAGGAACTTGTGCACCGGGATCTCGACCCCGCGGCGCACTTCCGACAGCGCGATGGTGGTCTGCGCGCCCTCGGCGTCGGTGATGATCCACTGCCGCAGCTCCAACGGGTTGTCGTTGAAGATCAGGGTGATGGAGCCCGAGCCCGGATCGTCCGGGTTCTGCGCGGTGACGCGCATCTGGCCGGGGCGGTTGTCCACGTCGGTCACCGCGCCGTTGGCGCGGAGGTCCACGTTCTCCTGCAGCAGCAGGTTCAGGGGCGTCGAGGACAGGGGCGCGGTCTGCTTGGTGCAGTCGCGCATGTCGAACACCACCACCCAGGTCCCGTCGGACATCACCAGCGCCGGGTTGGGGGGCGTGTATTCGAACCGGATCCGGCCCGGGCGCTGGATGAAGAACTTGCCGTCCGAGGTCTCGCCGTTCGGAGAGATCTGCACGAACGTCCCCTCGGCGGTCTTCAGGGCGTTGAGATAGGTGGAGATTCGCGCCAGGTCGCGCCCGCTCTGCGCCTGCGCGTCGGACGCGAACAGGGCGGCGGCGGAAAGCGCGAGGGCGGCGAAGAGGGCGATCGGGCGTCGGGTCATGTCGTCCTGATAAACCGTTTCGGGCGCGCCGCCAAACGCGGCGTGGGCCGGGGGGCGAGCGGCGGGGCGGCGCAGGATCCGAAGTAGGCGCCGATCAGGGCGATTCCACGGCCCCCGAGGGAACAATCGCGGCGCCGGATCGAGAGCGGAGAGGCGGTCCCTGCGCCCCGGCCTGCGGAACGCGGGCCAAGGGCGGGAGGCCCCGGGTCGAGCCCGGGGCGCCCGTGGGGCCGGCCCTGCGCCCCGCCCCGGACGGGGGAGCGCAGAGCCGAGGGCTCAGGCCGCGGCCTTGGCGGCGGGGTCGAAGCGGCCGTAGAAGGTCTCGCCCTTCTGCGCCATCTCGCGCAGCAGCGCGGGGGTGGTGAAGCGGGGGCCGAACTTCTCGGTCAGGGCGTCGGTGATCTCGACCGCCTTGCCGGCGCCGAGGATGTCCAGCCACGACAGCGGCCCGCCCGACCAGGGCATGAAGCCCCAGCCCAGGATCGCGCCCACGTCGCCCTCGCGGATGTCCATCAGCACGCCGTCCTCGAGCGCGCGGACCGCCTCCAGCACCTGCGCGAAGGCCAGGCGGTGCTGCACCTCGGTCACGTCGGGCT
Source organism: Albimonas marina (assembly GCF_029223255.1). Lineage (GTDB taxonomy): Bacteria > Pseudomonadota > Alphaproteobacteria > Rhodobacterales > Rhodobacteraceae > Albimonas. The sequence goes on along the minus strand of NZ_JARHUC010000001.1, from coordinate 283,661 downwards.
GCTCCTCGGCCAGCGGGTACTTGGCGGCGAGGCCGTCCCAGATCCCCTGCCGCTTGCCCTTGTCGTCGTAGGCGTAGAAGCCGGCGTTCGCCTTCCGGCCAAGGCGGCCCTCGGCGACCATCCAGTCGATCAGGGGGTCGGCCGGGTTCTCGGGGTAGGCGTCGCCCAGCGCGGCCTTGGTGGCCTTGGCGATCTTCTGGCCGAGGTCGAGCGCCGTCTCGTCCACCAGCTGCAGCGGGCCCAGCGGCATGCCGAGCTGCTTGGCGGCGTTCTCGATCAGCGCGGGGTTGATGCCCTCGGTCACCATCCGCGTCCCCTCGTTGATGTAGGGGATGATGCAGCGGTTGGCGTAGAAGAACCGGGCGTCGTTGACCACGATCGGCGTCTTGCGGATCTGGCGCACGAAGTCGAGCGCCTTGGCCACCGCCTCGTCGCCGGTCTTCTTCCCCTTGATGATCTCGACCAGCATCATCTTGTGGACCGGCGAGAAGAAGTGGATGCCGATGAAGCGCTCGGGGTCCTTGTAGTTCTCGGCCAGGTCGGTGATCGGCAGGGTCGAGGTGTTGGAGGCGAAGATCGCGTCGGGGCCCAGGGCCTCCTGCGCGGCCTTCGTCACGGTCGCCTTCACGCCCGGATCCTCGAACACCGCCTCGACCACCAGGTCGCAGCCCTTCAGGTCGGCGTAATCCGAGGTGGCGGAGACGAGGCCGAGGATGCCGGCCTTCTTGTCCTCGGTGATGCGCTTCTTCTTCAGGGACTCGTCCAGCAGGCCGGTGATGAAGCCCACGCCCTTGGCGGCAGCCTCCGCGTCGCGGTCGAGGAGCACGACCTCGATCCCCGCCATGGCCGAGACGTAGCCGATGCCCGCGCCCATGAAGCCGCCGCCGCCCAGGATGCCGACCTTCTTCACCCGCATGTCGGGCACGCCCGCGGGGCGCACGGCGCCCTTCTCGAGCGCTTCCTTGTTGAGGAAGAGGGAGCGGATCATGGCGCCGGAGGACGGGTTCATCAGGATGTTGGTGAACCAGCGGGCCTCGATGCGCAGCGCGGTGTCGAAGTCGACCATCGCGCCCTCATAGATCGCGGCGAGCAGCGCCTTCGGGGCCGGGTAGGCGCCCTGCGTCTTACCGTTGATCATCGCCGAGGCGCCCACGAAGGTCTCGAACCCCTGGGGCGAGTAGGGCGCGCCGCCGGGCATCTTCCAGCCCTTGGCGTCCCACGGCTTCACGATGTCGGCGTCCTTGGCGGACAGGACCCAGGCCTTGGCGGCGGCCTGCAGTTCGTCGGCGGGGACGATCTCGTCCACCAGGCCTGCGGCCTTCACCTTGGCGGGGGCCATCATCTTGCCTTCCAGCAGGAAGGGGGCCGAGGCCATGGCGCCCAGCATCCGGCTGACGCGGGTGGCCCCGCCGGCGCCGGGGAAGATGCCGACCATGATCTCCGGCAGCCCGATCTTGGCCTTGGGATTGTCGGCGACGAAGCGGCGGTGGCAGGCGAGGCCCAGTTCCAGCCCGATGCCGGCGGCCGTGCCCGGGCAGGCCCAGGCGACGGGCTTGCCGCCCTTGTTGGTCTTGGGGTCCATGCCCGCCCGCTCCAGCTTGCGGAGCAGGGCGTGCATCTGCATCACGCCCTCGAACAGCCCCTTGGCGGGGTCGTCGCCCGCCGACGCCTTCATCCCGGCGAGGATGTTGAGGTCCATGCCGCCGGCGAAGTCGGCCTTGGCGGAGGTCAGGACGATGCCCTTCACGGCCTCGTCGCCCAGCGCCTTGTCGATGCAGGCGTCCAGCTGCTCGAGCCCCTCGAGCGTCATCACGTTCATCGAGCGGCCCGGCAGGTCCCAGGCGATGGTGGCGACGCCGTCGGCGTCGACGGAGTAGTGGAAGATCTCGGTCATGGTCAGTCTCCCTCGCGGGGGGGAACAGGGGTTCCGTCGCGCGTCTCGTAGCGGCCGCCGGCCGCGTCGTTGCGGAACACAAGGTCCACGTCGGAATAGAAGCAGTCGCGCTCGGGGCGCGAGCCGACGACGATGAAGACGCCGTCGGCCTGGCTGCGGTTCAGGATGTGGTGGCCGTTCTCGTCGCCGGCGGGCCAGCCGATGCAGTCGCCGGGGCGCAGGGGCTGCTCGCCCGCGTCGTCGACCAGGATCAGCTCGCCCTCCAGGACGATGGCGAACTCGTCCTCGTCCGGGTGCCAGTGGCGCAGCGAGGAGGTCGCGCCCGGCGCCAGACGGACGCGGGAGACGCCGAAGCGGGTCAACCCCGCCGCGTCCCCCAGCGCCTGGAACCAGCGCTCGCCCATCGCGGTCGCATGCGGCTCGGGATAGTCCGAACCGGTGACCGCCGGCACCCGGGAGAGGTCGAGTTTGGGCATCAGACCCGCTCGATGATCGTCGCGGCGCCCATGCCGGAGGCGACGCAGAGGGTGGCGAGCGCCGTGCCCTTGCCGGTCCGCTCCAGCTCGTCCAGCGCGGTGCCGATGATCATCGCGCCAGTCGCGCCCAGCGGGTGGCCCAGCGCGATGGCGCCGCCGTTGACGTTGACCTTCGAGTGGTCGACGTCGAAGGCCTGCATGAAGCGCAGCACGACCGAGGCGAAGGCCTCGTTCACCTCGAAGAGGTCGATGTCCGAGATCGACATGCCCGAGGCCTTCAGCGCCTTCTCGGTCGCCGGAACCGGGCCGGTGAGCATGATGGTGGGGTCCGAGCCGACCTTCACCGCCGTGCGGATCTTGGCGCGCGGCTTCAGCCCCAGCTTCTCGCCCGCCTCTTTCGAGCCGATCAGCACGGCCGTCGCGCCGTCCACGATGCCCGAGGAGTTGCCGGCGTGGTGGACGTGGTCGATGCGCTCCAGCTCGGGGTATTTCAGCTTCGCCACGTTGTCGAAGCCGGGCATCATCGTGCCCATCGCCTCGAAGGCCGCGCGCAGGGCGCCCAGCGACTGCATGTCGGTGCCGGGGCGGGGGTATTCGTCCTTCTCGAGGATCGGCAGGCCGTTCTGGTCGCGGACCGTCATCACCGACTTGTCGAAGCGCCCCTCGGCCATCGCCTGGGCGGCGCGCTTCTGGGACTCGACCGCGTAGGCGTCGACGTCGTCGCGCGAGAAGCCGTACTTCGTCGCGATGATATCCGCGCCGATGCCCTGGGGCACGAAGTAGGACTTCATCGCCAGCGTCGGGTCGGCCGCGATGGCCGCGCCGTCGGAGCCCATGGGCACGCGGGACATCATCTCGACCCCGCCGGCGACGTAGAGGTCGCCCGCGCCGCCCTTCACCTGGTTGGCGGCGAGGTTCACCGCCTCCATGCCCGAGGCGCAGAAGCGGTTGATGGCGAGGCCCGGAACCCGCTCGTCCCAGCCCGCGTAGAGGACCGCGGAGCGGGCGAGGCAGGCGCCCTGCTCCATCACCTGGGTGACGTTGCCCCAGATCACGTCCTCGACCAGCGAGGTGTCGAGATCGTTGCGGCGCTTGAGCTCGTTGAGCGTCTCGGCCGAGAGGCGCACGGACGTCACCTCGTGGAGCGAGCCGTCCTTGCGGCCCTTGCCCCGGGGGGTGCGCACGGCGTCGTAGATGTAGGCTTCGGTCATCGTCGGGTCCTTTCAGGCGGCGGCGCCGCTTTCAGGGGGGATGAGGCGCGCCCGGCCGCGCGGGCCGGGCGCGGGAGCTCAGCCCTTGGTGGGCATCAGCTCGTATGGGGGAACGAAGCCGGGAAGGGCCGCGAGCCGGTCCTTCCAGGCGGCGATCGCCGGGTAGTCGGCGAAATCGAAGGGCACCTCGTCGCCGTAGTAGCAGTAGCCGGCGATCGACAGGTCCGCGATCGTGGGACGGTCGAGCGCCACCCACTCGCGCCCCTGCATGTGCGATTCCAGGGTCTTGAGCGCGTTCTTCATGCGCATGTCCATGAAGGCCATGGCGCCGGGATCGCGCTTCTCCTCCGGCACGAAGTTCGCGAAGAACCGGTAGGGGGCGAACATCGAGGTGAAGGAGTAGTTGTCCCACATCACCCACTTCCAGATCTCGCGACGCTCCTCCTCGGAGGACCAGCCGAACTGGCCGATCTGCCCGACGAGGTAGTCGAGGATCACCGCGGACTGGGCGATGGTGACGTCGCCATGCTCGAGGATCGGCACCTGCGCCTGGTCGTTCTTCGACGTGTAGGCGGCGTCCTTGTGCTCGCCCTTGAAGAAGTTGATCCACACCGGTTCCCACTCGGTCCCCGAGAGGGCGAGGTAGAGGGCGGGCTTGTAGGCGTTGCCGGACTGGCCGAAGCAGGTGAGCTTGTAGGCGGGCATCTGCGAAATTTCCTTCCTGAGGGGGGCATGCGCCCCCGGTTGATCCGGGGGTCGCGCGGAACGCGCGGAGCCGGGCGAAGCCCGGCTCGGGCGTCACCTTAGAGGGACCGCGAGATCAGCTCCTTCATGATTTCGTTGGTGCCGCCGTAGATCCGCTGCACCCGGGCGTCCTGCCACATCTCGGCGATGGGATATTCCATCATGTAGCCGTAGCCGCCGAAGACCTGCTGGCAGGCGTCGATCACCTTCCCCTGCAGGTCGGTCAGCCAGTATTTCTGCATCGCCGCCGCCTCGACCGTGAGCGCGCCGTTCAGGTGCGCCACGGTGCAGGCGTCGAAGAAGGCGCGGGCGACGACCGCGTCCGTCTTGCACTCGGCCAGCTTGTGGGCGAGCGCCTGGTTCTTGATGATCGGGCGGCCGAAGGCCTCGCGCTCCTTGGCGTAGGCGACGGCGAGCTCCACCGCGCCCTCGATGGCGCCGATGGCGGTGGCGCCGATCGACAGACGCTCCTGCGGGAGCTGCTCCATCATCTGGTAGAAGCCGCGGCCCTCCTGCCCGCCGAGCAGGTTCTCGGGCGGCACGGACACGTCGTCGAAGAACAGCTCCGAGGTGTCGGCGGCGTGCATCCCTGCCTTGTCGAGGTTGCGGCCGCGGCGGAAGCCCTCGGCGCCCTCCGTCTCCACCACGATCAGCGAGACGCCCTTGGCGCCCTGGGTCACGTCGGTCTTGCAGGCCAGCAGGATCAGGTCGGCGTGCTGGCCGTTGGTGATGAAGGTCTTGGAGCCGTTGATCTTGTAGCCGTTCCCGTCCTTGTCGGCGCGGGTGCGGATGCGCTGGAGGTCCGAGCCGGTGCCCGGTTCGGTCATGCCGATGGCCGCCACCATCTCGCCGGTCGCCATCTTGGGCAGCCACTTCGCCTTCTGCTCCTCGGACCCGTAGGTGAGGATGTAGTGGGCGACGATGGCGGAATGCACGCCGATGCCCCAGCTCGCGAAATTGCGCTTCGCGGCGACCATGTGGATCACCGCCTCATGCCCGAAGTCGCCGCCGGCGCCGCCGTATTCCTCGGGGATCGAGGCGAGCAGCAGGCCGGCCTCGCCGGCCTCGTTCCAGGCCGCGCGGTCGATCATCCCCTGCTCGCGCCAGCGGGCGAGGTTGGGGGTCCACCGGTCGGCGGCGAAACGCTCGGTCATGTCCTCGAGCATCTCGTGCTCTTCGGTCATCCAGGCGGATTTCAGCATGGGGGCGGTCATTCGGGTCTCCCTAATCGTCCCGCAGGTTCGTTGCCGACCGGCCGTCAGGCCCGGGTCGGGGCGCGGGGATGCTTGGCCGGGGGGCGCTCGGCGTCAAGCGCCCCCCGGCGGGAGATCAGAAGGCCTCGGCGGCGAGGTCCATCACCGGCTCGGGGCCGGACTGGATGCGGGCGAGGTTCAGGCTCGTCTCCGGCAGCAGGCGGCTCATGTAGTAGCGGCCGGTGCGGATCTTGTTGCGGTAGAAGTCCTCGTCCGAGGTCCCGGCCGCCAGAGCGTCATGCGCGGCCTTGGCCATCTGCGCCCAGGCGAAGCCGAGGCAGACGTGGCCGAACAGGTGCATGAAGTCGGTCGAGCCGGCCAGCGCCGCGTTGGGGTTCTTCATGCCGTTCTGCATGAAGTACATCGCCGCCGCCTGAAGGTCCTTCGACGCCGCCTTCAGCGGATCGAGGAAGTCCTTCTTCAGCTCCTCATTGCCTTCCTCGGCCTTGCAGAAGGTCTTCACCATCTCGAAGAAGGCCATGGCGGGCTTGCCGCCGCCGGCGGCGAGCTTGCGGCCCACGAGGTCCAGCGCCTGCACGCCGTTCGCGCCCTCGTAGATCATGGCGATGCGGGCGTCGCGCACGAACTGCGACATGCCCCATTCCTCGATGTAGCCATGCCCGCCGTAGACCTGCTGGGCCTGGGTGGCGCAGGCGTAGCCCTTGTCGGTAAGGAAGCCCTTCACCACCGGGGTCAGCAGCGACACCAGCCCCTCGGCGTCCGCGTCGCCCGCGCGGTGCGACCGGTCGATCAGGTTGGCGGCCCACAGGACGAACATCCGGCCGCCCTCGACGAAGGCCTTCTGGTCCATCAGCATCCGGCGCACGTCGGGGTGCACGATGATCGGGTCGGCCGCCTTCTCGGGCGCCGCGGCGCCGGTGACGGCGCGGCCCTGGATGCGGTCCTGGGCGTATTCGACGGCGTTCTGGTAGGCGACGACGGCCTGGCTGAGGCCCTGGAGGCCGACGCCGATGCGCGCCTCGTTCATCATCGTGAACATCGCGCGCAGGCCCTTGTGCGCCTCGCCCACGAGGAAGCCCTTGGCCTCGTCGTAGTTCATCACGCAGGTGGCGTTGCCGTGGATGCCCATCTTCTCTTCGAGGTTCCCGCAGGCGACGCCGTTGCGCGCGCCCAGCGTGCCGTCCTCGTTGACCAGGAACTTGGGCACGATGAAGAGGGAGATGCCCTTCACGCCCTCGGGGCCCCCGGGGATCTTGGCCAGCACCAGGTGGACGATGTTGTCGGCCATGTCGTGCTCGCCGGCCGAGATGAAGATCTTCTGGCCGGAGATCTTGTAGGACCCGTCGTCCTGCGGCTCGGCCTTGGTGCGCAGCAGGCCGAGGTCGGTGCCGCAATGCGGCTCGGTCAGGTTCATGGTGCCGGTCCACTCGCCGGTCACCATCTTGGGCAGGTAGGTCGCCTTCTGCTCGTCCGAGCCGTGGGCGTGGATGGCCGAATAGGCGCCGTGGGTCAGGCCCGGATACATCATCAGCGCCATGTTGGCGGCGCAGTGCATCTCGCCGACCGCGGTGGCGATCACGTAGGGCATGCCCTGGCCGCCGAACTCCGGATCGCAGTCGAGGCCGGTCCAGCCCCCCTCGCGCAGCGTGTCGAAGGCCGCCTTGAAGCCCTCGGGCGTGCGTACGACGCCGTTCTCGAGCGTGCAGCCCTCCCGGTCGCCGGAGAGGTTCAGCGGCGCGAGCACGTCGCGCGCGATCTTTCCGGCTTCCTCGAGGATCGCGGCGGTGAAGTCGCGGTCGAGCTCGGAATAGCCCTCGACCGGCTGGTCCTGCACCTTCAGCGTCTCATGCAGCACGAATTCCATGTCGCGAAGCGGCGGCGTGTAGGTGGGCATTCGTTCGTCCTCCCAATGCGCGTGCGGAGCGCCTGCGATGCGCTCTCGCGTCCGAAAACCATATAGGGCCGGGTGGGGCCCGTCGCCGAGAGATATGGGGGAAGTTGACGTGCACGTAAAGGGGCGTCGTGGCGTCAGGGGGTGCGACCCACGCGCGCCGGCGCGGCCCGCGCGCAGGCCCGGCTGGCCGGCCCGGCGCGTTCCGGGCAAGGGGGCGGAGGTCTATTTTCCGGCGGGCTTGAGCGTGGCGGCGACCAGCGCGTTGGCATGCCCGTGGCCCAGCCCGTGCTCCTGCTTGAGCCAGGCGACGAGCTCCATGTGCTTCATCCCCGAGCGGGCGCGGATCATCTCCTGCCACTCGGCGACGGGACGGCCGTACTTCGCCTCGATCGACGGGAAATAGGAGGCGGGGCCCTTGATCTTCTCGGTCAAGACGTCTCCCGGCTTTGTCGATGACTCCGAAGCGAACCGCTTCGAGGCGTGCCGGGCATCGTCATGCCTCGACGCCGCGCAGGCAAGCGGCTTCGCGGCGCCGTCCCCGGGCGCGGTCGGGAGCGCGCAGACGAAAAAGGCCCGGGGGCGACGCCCCCGGGCCTGAACTCGTACCCGTCGTTGAGCGGCTTTACTCGGCGGCTTCGCGCGCGCCGTGCTGGGCCAGGTAGTGGCGGGACTTCTCCATCTCGGCCTCGAGATCGGAGATCGCCAGGTCCAGCTCGGCCCGCTGCTCCTTCATCGCGGCGAGACGGATCTCGGCGCGCTCGTAGGTGCGGGCGACCTGGGTCACGCGCTGGTCGCCGATGTAGTACAGGTCCAGCAGCTCACGGATCTCGTCGAGCGAGAAGCCGAAGCGCTTGCCCTGAAGGATCAGCTTCAGGCGGCCCTTGTCGCGCTTCGTGAACAGGCGCTTCTGGCCCTCGCGTTTGGGCTGAAGCAGCTCCTTGTACTCGTAGAAGCGCAGGGTGCGAGGCGTGACGCCGAACTCGGCGCACATCTCGGATATCGTGGTGTAGGTTTCTTCGGTCACTTCTTCTCTCCACTCGACGCGATCCGCCCCGGCACGGGCGGACGCTGAAGCCTTGACGGGCTCGAGTTGACGCCGACGTAATAAGGCTGCCAATCGTTTGCAAGGCGACCAGGCGACGCCGCGTCGGGGCGCCGCAGCGGCGCCATTTACCCCTGCATTGGCTCGGGATAGATCGTTACGCCTTGTTGCGATGCCACCGCGACGCGCGCAACCGCCGCACCCCAGCGGCGCCCACCGGGGGAGGGCCTGTCCAAGTGACGGAAAGACCAGACGTTTCCGGCATGTCCGAGGAGCAAAAGCTCGAACTCGGCCGTCATTTCATGTCCCAGGTGCGCTGGAACGCCGAACTGGGCATCACGCTCGAGGAGATCGAGCCCGCGAAAGCCACCCTGCGGCTGCCCTATGATTCCCGCTGGGTGGGAGACCCCTCCACCGGCGTGCTGCATGGCGGCGTGATCACGGCGCTGCTCGACGCCTGCGGGGGCGCCGCGGTGATGTCCCATCCCACCGGGGCGATCGCGACGGCGACCATCAGCCTGCGGATCGACTACATGCGCGGCGCCGAGCCCGGGCGCGACGTGGTCGCGACGGCCGAGTGCCACCGCGCCACCCGCCACGTGGCCTTCGTGCGGGTCGAGGCCCATGACGGCGCCCGCAAGGAGCCCGTCGCCACCGCCACGGGCAGCTTCACCATCGAGCGGCCCCGCCCCAAGCGCGGGCCGAAGAAGGAGGGCGCGTGATGGCGGCCAAGCGCGAGCCGGCCCACGTGGTCGAGGCGCGCCGCGACGCGGCGCTGGCGGGGCTGAGCCATGCGGTCCCCTTCGTCAACGAGCTGGGCGTCGGCTTCGAGCGGCTGGGCGACGAGCTGACCGCGAGGCTGACCTACCAGGAGAAGCTGATCGGCAACCCGGTCCTGGGCGCCCTGCACGGCGGCGCCACGGGCGCCTTCCTCGAGATCACCGCCCAGGTCACCCTGGGCTGGACCCGCGTGTGGGAGATGATGGAGGCCGGCGGCGAGCCGGCCGAGGCCATCGCCCGCGGCGAATACCCGACCCTGCCCAAGACCATCGACTTCAGTCTGGACTACATGCGCGCCGGCGGCGCCCGCGACAGCTATGCGCGCGCCACGATCCGGCGGGCGGGGCGGCGCTACGCCTCCGTCTCGGTCGAGGCCTGGCAGGAGGAGCGCTCGCGCCCCTTCATCTCCGCCGTGGGCCATTTCCTGATGCCGGAGGACTGAGTGGCCGACGCCTCCGCCGCGCATTCGGGGGAGGCGCCGCCGCCGCTGACCCACCGACGGGTCCTGCGCATCGCGATCCCGATCATGATCTCGAACGCCACCGTGCCGATCCTGGGCGCGGTGGACACGGGCGTGGTCGGCCAGCTGGGCCTGCCCCAGCCGATCGGGGCGGTGGGCATGGGGGCGATCATCCTCGCCTTCGTCTACTGGATCTTCGGCTTCCTGCGGATGGGCACCACCGGGCTCGTCGCCCAGGCCCGCGGGGCGGGCGACGAGGCCGAGACCGGCGCGATCCTGATGCGCGCGCTGATGATCGCGGGCGCGGCGGGGCTGGCCTTCATCGCCCTGCAGGTCCCGCTGTTCTGGTTCGCCTTCCAGATGTCGCCCGCCTCGGCCGAGGTGGAGACGCTGGCGCGCGAATACCTCGCGATCCGGGTCTGGGGCGCGCCCTTCGCCATCGGGGTCTTCGCCCTGAACGGCTGGCTGATCGCGATGGAGCGGACGCGAGGGGTGATGACCCTCCAGCTCGCGATGAACGCGGTCAACGTGGTGCTCGACCTGTGGTTCGTCCTCGGCCTCGGCTGGGGGGTCGAGGGCGTGGCCGTCGCCACGCTGATCGCCGAGGTCACCGGCGCCGCGCTGGGCCTGTGGCTGTGCCGCGAGGCCTTCGGCGGCGACCAGTGGAAGGATGTCGCGCGGGTCTTCGACCCCGCCCGCCTGAAGCGCATGGCGCAGGTGAACGGGGACATCCTGCTGCGCTCCCTGATGCTGCAGTTCGGCTTCGCCTTCTTCATGTTCCGCTCGGCCGACCATGGCGACGTGCCGCTGGCGGCGAACCAGGTGCTGATGCAGTTCCTGGAGATCTCGGCCTTCGCGCTCGACGGCTTCGCCTTCGCGGCCGAGGCGCTGGTGGGCGCGGCCTTCGGCGGGCGCAGGCCGGGGGAGCTTCGGCGCGCCTCGATCATGAGCTCGGCCTGGGGCCTGGGCTGCGTGGCGGCGCTGGCGGCGGTGTTCCTGCTCGCGGGCGGGGCGATCATCGACCTGATGACCACCTCCGAGGAGGTCCGCGCCGCCGCCCGCGCCTTCCTGCCGTGGTGCGCGCTGGCGCCGGTGGTGGGGCTGCCGGCCTTCATGCTGGACGGGATCTTCATCGGGGCCACCCGCTCGCGCGACATGCGCAACGCCATGGCCTGGTCGCTGGCGGTCTACCTGGCGGCCTGGTGGGTGCTGACGTCGCTGCTGGGCGCGCACGGGCTGTGGGCGGCGCTGATGGTCTTCTTCGTGGCCCGCGGCGTGACCCTGTTCCTGCGTTATCCGGCGCTGGAACGCGCGGCGGCGGGGGCGCGCGCGACGCATTGAATTGCGGCCTGCGGGGAGGCGAGGCCTCGCCCTCCCGCCTTCCTGCGCAAGATTGTTGCGCAAGCGACGATGCTGCGGCGCAAAAGTTCCGCGGGGCTTGGACAAGGGCGCGCGGCTGCGCTAGGACCGGCCGGCAGTTCAGTCAGCCGACGCCGCCAGGGACCCGCCCATGCCCGCCTATCGCTCCCGCACCACCACTCACGGCCGCAACATGGCCGGCGCCCGCGGCCTGTGGCGCGCCACCGGCATGAAGGACGACGATTTCGGCAAGCCGATCATCGCCATCGTCAACTCCTTCACCCAGTTCGTGCCGGGCCACGTGCACCTGAAGGACCTGGGCCAGCTCGTCGCGCGCGAGGTCGAGGCCGCGGGCGGGGTCGCCAAGGAGTTCAACACCATCGCCGTGGACGACGGCATCGCCATGGGCCACGACGGGATGCTCTATTCCCTGCCCTCGCGCGAGCTGATCGCCGACAGCGTGGAATACATGGTCAACGCGCATTGCGCGGACGCCATGGTCTGCATCTCGAATTGCGACAAGATCACCCCCGGCATGCTGATGGCCGCGCTGCGCCTGAACATCCCGGTCGTCTTCGTCTCCGGCGGCCCGATGGAGGCCGGCAAGGTCGTGCTGAACGGCAAGACCCAGGCGCTGGACCTCGTCGACGCGATGGTGGCGGCGGCGGACGACAGCGTCTCCGAGGAGGACGTGAAGGTGATCGAGCGGTCGGCCTGCCCGACCTGCGGCTCCTGCTCGGGCATGTTCACCGCCAACTCGATGAACTGCCTGACCGAGGCGCTGGGGCTGTCGCTGCCGGGCAACGGCTCGACGCTCGCGACCCATGCCGACCGCAAGCGGCTGTTCGTCGAGGCGGGGCATCTGATCGTGGACCTCGCCAAGCGCTACTACGAGGGCGACGACGCGGCGGTGCTGCCGCGCTCCATCGCCTCCTTCGCGGCGTTCGAGAACGCGATGACGCTCGACATCGCCATGGGCGGCTCGACCAACACGGTGCTGCACCTGCTGGCCGCGGCGCATGAGGGCGAGGTGGACTTCACCATGGCCGACATCGACCGGCTGTCGCGCCGGGTTCCGGTGCTGTGCAAGGTCGCGCCCGCCAAGAACGACGTCCACATGGAGGACGTGCACCGCGCCGGCGGCATCATGGCGATCCTGGGCGAGCTGGAGAAGGCGGGGCTGATCGACGCCTCCTCGCCCACCATTCACTCCGCCACCATGAAGGATGCGCTCGAGCGCTGGGACGTCGCGCGCACCAGGTCCGAGGCGGTGCACGACTTCTATCGCGCGGCGCCCGGCGGCGTGCCCACGCAGACCGCCTTCAGCCAGGACCGGCGCTGGGACGACGTGGACCTCGACCGCGAGGGCGGGGTGATCCGCGACGCGGAGCACGCCTTCTCGAAGGACGGCGGGCTCGCGGTGCTCTACGGCAACCTCGCCGAGGACGGCTGCATCGTGAAGACCGCGGGCGTGGACGAGAGCATCCTGAAGTTCTCGGGCCCCGCGCGGATCTTCGAGAGCCAGGACGACGCGGTCTCGGCGATCCTCACCAACAAGGTGCACCCCGGCGACGTGGTGCTGATCCGCTACGAGGGGCCGCGCGGCGGGCCGGGGATGCAGGAGATGCTGTATCCGACCTCCTACCTGAAATCGAAGGGCCTGGGCAAAGCCTGCGCGCTGGTCACCGACGGGCGGTTTTCGGGCGGCTCCTCGGGGCTCTCGATCGGGCATGTCAGCCCGGAGGCGGCCGAGGGCGGGACCATCGGGCTGGTCGAGGAGGGCGATCTGATCGAGATCGACATCCCCGAGCGCTCGATCCGCCTCGCCGTCGAGGACGCGGTGCTGGCCGAGCGGCGCGCAGCCAAGGAGGCCTCGGGCTGGACCCCGGCGAAGCCGCGCAAGCGCAAGGTCACGACGGCGCTGAAGGCCTATGCCGCGCTGACCACCTCGGCCGCGCAGGGCGCCGTGCGCAAGCTGTAAGGGCCGCGGCCGGACGGGACTCGCCGGGGCTGCGCCCCCGGCGTCGCCCGCCCGGCCGCCCCCATGCCGGGCGCGTGATCGCGAGGGGCGGTTGACTCCGGGTCGCTCATCCTTGAGCACGAAGGCGAACGCATTCCCCCCGCGTCCCCCCTTCAGGAGGTTCCGATGTCGAACCTGACCGCCGCCGGCCGCGCCGCCATCGGCGACCTTTCGCGACGCTACGGACTGTCGGAAGCCGCCGTCGAGCACATGGCCCGCGCCGTCGCCAACGGCGGCGGGACCATGGCGCAGTTCAACGTGCCGGAGCTGGGCGGCTCGGGCCAGTGGATGGCCGGCGGCATGACCATGGTCGGTGACATGTTCAACCATGGCCTGCAGAACACCGTGCAGAACCTGTGCGGGGAGCTGTCGGGCGGCATGGCCTTCACCCCTTACTTCGAGCAGCCGCAGGCCTTCGGCGGCGGCTCGGCGGGGTGGTGGCCGGACTGGCTGGGCCAGCCCGCCTCGAGCGGCGGCCAGAACCAGGCGCGCTACGCCTATTTCCCGCAGGCGCGACGGCTGGCCTTCGATTTCGGCGACGGGCGTCCGGTGGTGCTGCTCGACACCGGCGACCATCATATCGGCGGCTTCAGCCAGCAGCAGTCGGGGCCGGGCGATCCGTTCATGGGCGTCTCGGTCTCCAGCCAGTACGGGCAGTTCGCGCTGTCGACCTTCCCGCTGGCCGAGGGAAGCGGCTCGGCGCAGCCCGCGCCGCAGCCGGCCTGGGAGCCGCCGGCGCGGAGCTTCGAGCCGGCGCCCGCCTACCGGCCCGAGCCTGCGCCGAGCCAGTCGGCCGGGCCCTCGCAGGGCGCGGTGGACGACATCCTCGACACCATCGGGCGCCTCGCGAAGCTGCGCGACGCGGGCGCGCTGTCCGAGGACGAGTTCGCGGCCAAGAAGGCGGAGCTTTTGGCGCGGCTCTGACGCGCCCTGCGTCCGGCGGCGGTTGCGCGGCGCGGGCGGCGGCGGTAGCTCTGAGACGTCCGGCGCCGGCCCGTTCACGCGGGCGGGATAATCGGGAACACGGTGCGACTCCGTGACGTGCCCAACGCTGTGAGGTGGACCGGGCGGCAGATGCCACTGGCCTTCGGGCTGGGAAGGCGCCGTTCCGGGACGAAGCCGAGTCAGAAGACCGGCCGGACGACACAGGTCCCCGACGCGCGGACGGCGGCGGGGTCGTCGGCTTCGCGGACAGGGGATATGTCATGCAGCCAACCGAACCCGGTCCCGCCGGGCCGTTCGACGCGTCCGAGCGCGACGCCGTCTACCGCGCGATCCATGAGCGGCGTGACGTCCGCGGCCAGTTCCTGCCCGATCCGATCGACCCCGCCGCCCTGCGCCGGGTGCTGGAGGCGGCCCATGCCGCGCCCTCGGTCGGGCTGTCGCAGCCGTGGAACTTCATCCTGGTGCAGGCCCCGGAAACCAAGGCGAGGGTCCGGCGCGCCTTCGAGCGGGCGAACGCCGAGGCCGAGGCGCGGTTCGAGGGCGAGCGCCGCCGCCTCTATTCCGCGTTGAAGCTGCAGGGGATCGACGAGGCGCCCCTGAACCTTCTGGTCACCTGCGACCGCTCGCGCGGGGGGCCGGTGGTGCTGGGGCGCACGCACCAGCTTGACACCGACCTCTATTCCACCGTCTGCGCGGTTCAGAACCTGTGGCTCGCCGCACGGGCCGAGGGGATCGGCGTCGGCTGGGTCTCGATCTTCCACGAGGCCGACCTGCGCGAGATTTTCGAGTTGCCCGACCGGGTGGTCCCCGTCGCCTACCTGTGCCTGGGCCAGGTGCGGGAGCTCTACGACCGGCCGGAACTGGCGGCGAAGGGCTGGGCGCGGCAGCGGGACCTGGACGAGATGATCTTCGCGGACCGCTGGGGGGCGAAGATCTGAGGCGAGAGGGGGCCGCCCGCGGGGCGGCCCCTGTGCCCTCAGGCCGCCTCGGCGCTTTCGGCGGCGACCAGGTCGACGATGTCGGTCATGATCTTGTTCAGCTCGAAGTCCTTGGGCGTGTAGACCCGGGCCACGCCGTAGGCGCGCAGCTCGGTGGCGTCGCTCTCGGGGATGATCCCGCCGACCACCAGGGGGACGTCGTCGAGGCCGGAGGCCTTCATCCGGTCGACCACCTCCTTCACCAGCGGCAGGTGCGAGCCGGAGAGGATCGAGAGGCCGACGACGTGGGCGGATTCCTCGAGCGCCGCGTTGACGATCTGGGCGGGGGTCAGGCGGATGCCCTCGTAGACCACCTCCATCCCGCAGTCGCGGGCGCGCACGGCGATCTGCTCGGCGCCGTTGGAGTGGCCGTCGAGGCCCGGCTTGCCCACCAGGAACTTCAGGCGGCGGCCCATGCGGGAGGAGACCGCCTCGACCGCCTCGCGCACCGTCTCGAGGCCCTGTACGTTGTCGGCGGCGGACTTCGCGACGCCGGTGGGGGCGCGGTACTCGCCGAAGACCTCGCGCATGGCGGCGCCCCACTCGCCGGTCGTGACGCCGGCCTTCGCGGCGGCGATCGAGGGGGGCATGATGTTGCGGCCCTCGGAGGCGGCGGCCTTCAGGTCCGCAAGCGCCGCATCGACGGCGGCCTGGTCGCGGCCCTCGCGCCAGGCCTTCAGGGCGTCGACCTGGGCGGCCTCGACACCGTGGTCCACCACCAGAATGCCGCCGTCGGCGGAGACGAGGGGGGACGGCTCGGTCGAGGTGAACTTGTTGACGCCGACCACGACGGTCTCGCCGGCCTCGATGGCGCGCAGGCGGGCGGAGTTCGCCTCCACCAGCTGCGCCTTCATGTAGTCGATGGCCTGCACGGCGCCGCCCATGTCGTCGATCTTGGCGAGCTCGGCGCGGGCCAGCTCCTTCAGCTCGTCGACCTTGCGCTGCACGGCGGGGTTGCCGTCGAAGAGGTCGTCGTATTCCAGCAGGTCGGTCTCATAGGCCAGGATCTGCTGCATGCGCAGGGACCACTGCTGGTCCCAGGGGCGGGGTAGGCCGAGCGCCTCGTTCCAGGCCGGCAGCTGCACGGCGCGGGCGCGGGCCTTCTTGGAGAGCGTGACCGCCAGCATCTCGAGCAGGATGCGGTAGACGTTGTTCTCGGGCTGCTGCTCGGTCAGGCCCAGCGAGTTCACCTGCACGCCGTAGCGGAAGCGGCGGAACTTCTCCTCCTCCACCCCGTAGCGCTCGGCGCAGATCTCGTCCCACAGGTCGGTGAACGCGCGCATCTTGCAGATCTCGGCGACGAACTTGATGCCGGCGTTGACGAAGAAGCTGATGCGGCCGACGACCTTGGGGAAATCCTCGTCCGAAACGGCGCCCTGCGCCTTCACCGTGTCCAGCACCGCGATGCCGGTGGCGAGCGCATAGGCCAGCTCCTGCGCCGGCGTCGCGCCGGCCTCCTGCAGGTGGTAGCTGCACACGTTCATCGGGTTCCACTTGGGAACCTCGCGGTAGGTGTAGGCGGCGATGTCGCCGATCAGCCGCAGGCTGGGCGCGGGCGGGAACACGTAGGTGCCGCGCGAGAGGTATTCCTTGATGATGTCGTTCTGCACCGTGCCCTGGAGCTTGGAGACGTCGGCCCCCTGCTCCTCGGCCACGGCGATGTAGAGCGCCAGCAGCCAGGCGGCGGTGGCGTTGATCGTCATCGAGGTGTTCATCTGCTCGAGCGGGATGGCGTCGAACAGGGCGCGCATGTCGCCGATATGGCTGACCGGAACGCCGACCTTGCCGACCTCGCCGCGGGCCAGCGCATGGTCGCTGTCGTAGCCGGTCTGGGTCGGCAGGTCGAAGGCGACCGAGAGGCCGGTCTGCCCCTTCGCCAGGTTCGAGCGGTAGAGCGCGTTGGACGCCGCGGCGGTGGAATGGCCCGCGTAGGTGCGGAAGATCCAGGGGCGATCCTTGGCGGTCATGTCGGGCCTCCGAGACTGGGCGATTCCGGGCATTCTGCTGCGCTGCCGCGCAAATGTCATGCGACATGAAATTGCGCAAGGGGTGGCAGGCCTGAAACATTATGGCGCGTCATTTCGCGTCGTCGAGGCCACGCCGGGCGCCCGGGCGGACGAATCTGTCGGCTGGCAAGGAGAATGACCTCAAAGGCTTCGCCCCGGTGACGCGCGCGTCCGTCCGCCCCGAATTCCGTCGCCAAACCCCCTCGAAACGCGCAGAATGATGCACTGCACACCAACGTCGCATTGCGGGGGTTGCGCAGACGCGCGAGCAATGTCATGCATCGCCGCGGCCCAAAATCCGCAACAATCTTGCGCGACCGTTTTTCGCGCCCCGCTCGCCACGCGCCAAGGAGACCGCACATGGCCCCGCTCGACGCCCCCGAGACGATCACCGATTACGAGGCCCCCGTTAAGGACCTCTACGAAGTGGGGGAGATCCCGCCGCTCGGGCACGTGCCCGCGAAGATGTACGCCTGGGCGATCCGGCGCGAGCGTCACGGGAACCCCAACACCGCCATGCAGTGCGAGGTGGTCGAGACGCCGAAGCTCGACTCCAACGAGGTGCTGATCTTCGTGATGGCCGCGGGCGTCAACTACAACGGCGTCTGGGCCTCGCTGGGCACCCCGATCTCGCCCTTCGACGTCCACAAGGCGGACTTCCACGTCGCCGGCTCGGACGCCTCGGGCATCGTCTGGGCGGTCGGGGACAAGGTGAAGCGCTGGAAGGTCGGCGACCAGGTCGTGGTGCATTGCAACCAGGACGACGGCGACGACGAGGAGTGCAACGGCGGCGATCCGATGTTCTCGCCCACCCAGCGCATCTGGGGCTACGAGACGCCGGACGGCTCCTTCGCCCAGTTCTGCCGGGTGCAGTCGCAGCAGCTGATGGCGCGGCCCCAGCACCTGACCTGGGAGGAGTCGGCCTGCTACACGCTGACGCTCGCCACCGCCTACCGGATGCTGTTCGGCCACCGTCCGCACATCCTCAAGCCCGGCGACAACGTGCTGGTCTGGGGCGCCTCGGGCGGCCTGGGGTCCTACGCGATCCAGCTGATCAACACCGCCGGCGCCAACGCCATCGGCGTGATCTCGGATGAGAGCAAGCGGCAGTTCGTGCTGGACCTGGGCGCCAAGGGCGTTCTGAACCGCAAGGACTTCAACTGCTGGGGCCAGATGCCGACCGTGAACTCGGACGAGTACAAGGCCTGGTTCAAGGAGGTCCGCAAGTTCGGCGCGGCGATCTGGGAGATCACCGGCAAGGGCAACAACGTCGACATGGTGTTCGAGCACCCCGGCGAGAGCACCTTCCCGGCTTCGGTCTTCGTGGTGAAGCGCGGCGGCATGGTCGTGATCTGCGCCGGCACCACCGGCTACAACCTGACCATGGACGCCCGCTACCTGTGGATGCACCAGAAGCGCGTCCAGGGCTCGCACTTCGCGAACCTCAAGCAGGCCTCGGCGGCGAACAAGCTGATGCTC
This sequence comes from Albimonas marina, assembly GCF_029223255.1. Lineage (GTDB taxonomy): Bacteria > Pseudomonadota > Alphaproteobacteria > Rhodobacterales > Rhodobacteraceae > Albimonas. Next base: position 265,160 of record NZ_JARHUC010000001.1, on the reverse strand, counting down.
GAGCGTCGTCTCGACCCCTGCATGTCCGAGGTCTTCTCCTGGGACGAGATCCCCGAGGCGCACATGAAGATGCTGCGCAACGAGCACAAGCCGGGGAACATGTCCGTGCTGGTCAGCGCCAAGACCACCGGCCTGCGGACCTTCGAGGACGCGCTGGAGGCCTCGCGCGGCTGAGCCCGCCCGCGGGCCCCGCGCCCGCGCCCCGACCCGAGCCTTCGCGCCCGGCGGACCTGGTCCGCCGGGCGTTTCCGTTTCAGGGGTCAGGCGACGTTGATCCTGCGGATCGTTGCCGAATCACGTGCGTGTTCGTGCGGCGGGCGAGTCGCTGGACAGGGTCCTCGGAGGGGCGTTCAGGGCCCTCCGAAGCGCGATTCGGCGGGCGATTCACGTTCATACTGTGTTCACATTTAATGAAATCAACCACTTGCAAATCCACCCCCCACCATTTCGGGGGAATTTCGGTTTCGCCCGGATCGCCTAGAAAGGGCGACATGGCGCAACCATGAAGAAGGGTTCGAACCTAACAAGAACTGCGTGCCAGGTCCGGACTGCATACCGCGACCGGCAAGGGGCGGACGGGGGCACCCCACCCCGTCAGGATGGACGCCGGGATTCCCCAGCCGGCGAAGGAACGAAGGGCTTTCCCCAGAGCCCCGTATTCCGCTCCATCGGGCCCTGGCGGCGACCGTCAACCCCATGACGGGACCGTCGCCGGCCGGCGCGCGCGACCGGATCATCCATCTGCGGCCGGGACGCGTCCTGCGTGGCGTCTCCTGCCGGACCTGCGGGGGGCTCCTGACCCCGCATATGCGTTGTTGGTTCCGGCAACCTGTCGACGCGTTCCGGCCGCCTTTCATCCCTGCCGGGGGCGAATCGCCCTACGGCGCGCGAGTCAGCCCGTCGCGCTCAGATGCCATGGCGTCGAGCGAATGGCGAAGCTATGCTCGGGCGTACGCCACTCTCCGGCGCTCCGAAGCCCGAAATCGCCGACTCCGCGGATGACAGACCGAATAAAATCCATCATCGAGGGCCTTCCGGAGTTCCGGAAAGTTGAGGACATCCGGCTTTTCGCCGATCTTGTCCGAGACGTCTACGACGTCGATCACGTCGTGTATGTGGTCGTCTCTTTCGGGGGAGGCGCCACGTTCGGGGACTACCAGTTCGCTGAAATCACCTACCGGGCGGACTGGTCGCAGCGATACCTGGAGGAGAACTACAAGGAAGCGGACCCCACGGTCGTCGGAGCTGTGCAGAGCTTCACGCCGCTTGACTGGAAGCGGCTCGACTGGAGCCCCAAGAAACGCCGGAAGCTGATCCTCGAAGCGGTGGATGCCGGCGTTGGAAACCAGGGGTACACGGTTCCCGTGAGGGGACCGAACGGGCAGTTCGCCGTCCTGACCATCAACAAAACGTGCACCGATCGCGTCTGGGAACGGTACATCGCCGAGACCGCGAGCGACTGGCTGTTGGTAGCGAACTTCATGCACCAGAAGGTGCTTGAAATCTTTGACGTTCGTAACGAACAGGAATTCGCCGCGTTGTCGCCAAGGGAAAGGGACGCCCTGGCGATGATCTCGTCCGGCATGAGCCGTAATCAGATCGCGGAGAACCTAAAGATATCTGAAAACACCCTGAGGGTTTATTTAGACAGTGCCAGGAACAAGCTTGGCGGTCTGAACATGCCCCATGCTGTCGCAATTGCAGTAAGAACTGGCATCATCAATATTTGATGCTTTCATAGAAATCGCAAAATTGGTTCATCGGCTATTCATGTAGCCGATGCCAGATCATGGGCACTGTCTTTCCCAAGGAGGATCCCCCCATGATCCGCTTCGTCTACGCTCACGAACTGCACAAGTATCCGTCTCTCGTTGATGAGATGTTCCGCGATCGCACGACCCAGTTTAGGGATCGTATGAAGTGGGACGTCTCCGTTGACGAAAACGGTTGGGAGCGCGACCAGTACGATACGCTGGCGCCCCTCTACATCATCTATGAGCGCGAGGATGGCAGCCACGCCGGGTCCGGCCGGCTGATGCCCACCACCGGCCGCACGATGATCGGCGAGCACTTCTCGCACCTCACCGACGGCGTCGTGATCCAGTCGCCCACCATCTGGGAGATCACGCGGTTGTGCATCTCGCCGAGCGTGAAATCCCGCCGCGAAGCGATGAAGGTGACGAGCTCGCTGCTGCTCGCCGGCATCGACATCGGCCTGCGCTTCGGCCTGGAGTTCTACGTGGGCGTCTTCGACGAGCCGATGCTGCGCGTCTACAAGGGCCTGGACTTCGTGCCCGACGTGATGGGCAAGTCCGGCGAGGACCGTCGGGCGATCTGCGCGGGCCTGTGGCCCTGCACCGAGGAGGTTCGCGACAACATGGCCCGCAAGGTCGAGGAGCACGAGCAGATCGCCGAGGCGGCCCAGGTCGTGGAGTTCGCCATCGGCGCCTGATCCGGACCCCTCCCTGAAAGACAGTCCCCCCGGTCCGCGACGGCATGCGCCCGCGGGCCGGGGCGGGAACCGAACGCGCCGGCCCGCCCCCCCTTCGGGCCCTGGCGGCGACGGACCCCCCGGACCCGCTCTTTCCCCTGGATCGACCCGCGTCATCCCCAGGCGCGACTGATCCCGACCGGCCGACGCGGAGACCCCTGCCCGCGACGGATCCGACCGCAGGCGACGCGATCGCGCGCCGCCCTGTCCCCCTCACCGGCTCCGGCGTTCCCCTTGCGCCGGACCGGGCGCACCGGGCCTCGGCAGCCTCCCCTTCGGCGCCGCCCGGCAATGAAACGTCAATTGATTGAGTGAATGGATCGTCGATTCCGGCGGGACCCCGCCGGCGCGCCGCGCGCCGGACCCGTCGCCCTGCGATCTTCCCTCTCCGGCCTCTCCAGGGGCCGGGGCGCGCCCGAACCCCGCCGTGTCCCCGGCGGATCGGGCGACTGTCCGGCGGCCGTTCCGCACGTTTCGGCTTCCGGACGCAGCCGTCGCCGTCTCCGCCCTGCACGGCGGATCCTGGCGGCGGTCGGTCCCCGCGCAAGCCGCCCTGCACGGCGGTCTGCGCGGCGACCGCGCAGCGGGGCCGCTCCTGCACGAGCGGTCCCGTCGGCGCACCCTCCGGCCCCGGACGCCGTCGGCGAACGGGCAGGAGAATCACTCGCCAGGCCAACGCCTTGCCGCCTGTCACCTCGCCAGATCCGTGGAGAGGGAATTGGCGACTGCCGCAGCCCCCGCCGCCCGGGCACTCTAGTCTCGCCGCCTCCTCGGAGCCTGTCGGGGGACTGGCGGGGCGGCGCCGAGCGGGGATCTGGGCAAGGGAACGACGATGGCTGAGGACTGGATCATCGATGTGCTGGCGGACCTGAGGCAGTACGCGATTCGGAACTACCACATGCGGCTCGCCGAGCAGCTGGACGACGCGATTCTCGTCGCGGCGACCGAGCTGAGGGCGGCTGATTCGGCGCTGGAAAGCGGTCTCCAGCCCCCGAAACGCCGCTCGGAGGCCCCGATTCCCTTGTTCGGAGCCCTCTCAGGCCCCGCCGACGAAAAAATTTTCGGCCCGGCCTGACCCTCCGGCGGGCGGGCAGGCCCGCCGGGGGCGCCGCGCGCTTTACTTGCGCGGCGCCCTGAATACTTCGGTCGCGCGGCGGCCGCCCCCCTGCGCCCGGACCCGGGCGCGGGGCGGTTTTGCGTGATGACTTGCAATTTGGAGTTGTGTCCAGCCCCGCCTGCGCTACCCTGACGTCAGGAGACGAAGGCGGCGGGGTTGGCCGCGCTTCCGGGTCCGCACTGGAGGGGCGACGGCCGCGCCTGCCCGCGCGACGTGGCGCCGACGCCGCGCGCCATGGGAAGCCGGCCCGACGAGGGCGGCGTTCCATTCATGACGGACAGGCTTCAAGAAATCGTCGAGCGGACGATGGCGATGACCTCGCAGCCCGATCTCGCGGCGCTGCTGCGGGCGGTGCGGCGGGCCTACGATCTCGACAACTGCATCTACTACGCGCTGAACCTCGGGGGACCGCGGGGCGGCGACGAGTTCGGCGCGATGACCTATCCCGAGGCCTGGCACCAGCGCTACGAGGAGGTGCGATATCGCGACCTCGACCCGGTGGTGACGGCCTCGCTGGGCGGCTTCGCGCCGATCGACTGGAAGGACCTGGATTGGTCCGGCCGCCCGGTGCGCCGCCTGTTGTCGGAGGCGCATGAGTTCCGCGTCGGCAACCACGGCTACACCGTCCCGATCCACGGCCCCAACGGCCAGTTCGCGATGTTCAGCGTTTCCAAGCAATGCGCCGAGCGGCGCTGGACCCTGCTGCTGGCCGAGGCCGCGCAGGAGTGGCTGATCATCGCCCACCACGTCCACCGCCAGGCGCTGGAGATGACCGGCGCGGTCGAGCGTCAGCCGCCGCCGCCGCTGTCCCCGCGGGAGCGCGACGCGCTGGCGCTGATGGCGGCCGGACGTTCCCGCGCGCAGGTGGCGCACCGGCTGAAGATCTCGGAAAGCACGCTGCGGGTCTATCTCGACAGCGCCCGCCACAAGCTGGGGGGGCTGAACGCGGTGCATGCCGTGGCGCTGGCGGTGAAGAGCGGGGCGGTTAAGATCTAGTGAATACTTGAGCAGCGCGCGCTGCCCAAATCATTTAACCGCTCATTATCCAAATTGTTCTTAATACTGGCGGCATCCCCGACAAGGAGCGCCGTCATGATCCGTTTCATCTACGGAAGGGACCTCGTGTCCGCCCCCCTGCTGTCCGACACCATGTTCCGCGACCGGGCGGGACAGTTCCGCTCCCGCCTCGATTGGGCGGTGAGCGTGGATTCCGCGGGCCGCGAGCGCGATCAATACGATGGAGACCGCGCGCTTTACTGCATCTACGAGCTGCCCGACGGCACCCATGGCGGCTCCGGCCGGCTGATGCCGACCACCGAGCCGACCATGCTCAACGACCACTTCTCGCACCTGGCGGGGGGCGAGATCGTCTCGCCGCTGGTGTGGGAGAGCACGCGCTTCTGCGTCTCGCCCCGGCTGACGGGCGGCGCGGCGGCGGCCTCGCGCATCTCGACCGCGCTGATGCTGGCGGGCTGCGAGGTGGCGCTGCGCTTCGGGCTGAGCCATTTCGCGGCGGTCTTCGACGCGCCCATGCGCCGGATCTACCGCGCCACCGGCTGGCCGCCGGAGATCCTGGCCGAGCAGGGCAAGGGCCGGCGCAAGCTGTGCCTGGGGCTGTGGGAGGTCTCGCCGGCCGCGCGTCAGGCGATCCTCGACAAGGCGCCGAAGGGGCTGGCGCTGGGGCCGATCCCCTCGCCGCTGCCGGGCGCCGGGGTGGCGCCGATGGCGACGGGGCGGCCGGCGCAGGCGGCCTGAACGCCCGGCGGGCCGGCGGGACGACGCGCCGCCGCGACGCGGGCGGGCCGGCGCGCTAGTCTCCGCGCCATGGCTCATTCCCACGGACATCCGCATTCCCACGGCCAGGGTCACGCCCACGGGCATGCCCATGGCCATCTGCACGGCGGCGACGGCCGGATCGGCTGGGCGGCGGCGGTGAACATCGGGCTGACGGTCGTGCAGATCGTCGCCGGCGTGCTGTCGGGCAGCCTGATGCTGATCGCCGACGCCCTGCACAACCTGTCGGACGCGATGTCCCTGCTGATCGCCTGGGCGGCGCGGCGCATCGCGCGCCGACCGGCCGACGACCGGATGACCTTCGGCTACGCCCGGGCCGAGGTGGTGGCCGCGCTGATCAACTTCACCACGCTGGTGATCGTGGGCCTCTACCTCGCGTGGGAGGCGATCGCCCGCCTGTTCGACCCCCAGCCGATCGAGGGCTGGACGGTGGTGATCGTGGCGGGCGTGGCGCTGGTGATCGACGTGATCACGGCGGCGCTGGTCTATGCGCAGGCCAAGGACAGCCTGAACATGCGCGCGGCCTTCCTGCACAACCTCGCGGACGCCGGCGCCTCGGTCGCGGTGATCCTGGGCGGGATCGTCGTCATCGTCTGGGACTGGCGGCTGGCCGATCCGCTGCTGACGCTGCTGATCTCGGCCTGGGTGATCCGTCATGCGCTGGTCGAGATGGGCGAGACGGTGCGCATCCTGATGAACGCCGCCCCCGAGGCGCCGACGGCGGAGGAGGCGCGCGACACGCTGGCGGGGCTGGAGGCGGTGACGAGCGTCCACCACCTGCACCTGTGGCGCCTGGACGAGCGGCGCCTGTCGCTCGAGGCGCACCTGGTCAGCCTCGCCGAGACCCCCGCCGCCCTCGCCGACCTGCGCCGCGCCGCCCGCGCCGCGCTGAGCGAGCGGCACGGGATCGAGCACGCGACGCTCGAGATCGAGCATGTGGACGATGCCTGCGAGGCCCGGGAAGGCGGGGCGCCGTCGGCGCAGGGGCGCCCGGCTGTGTGATCACTGTGCGCCCGGCAGGCCGGCACGTCGTACTCACGGATCGTCGGGGGCAGGTAGGCGCGCGCAATTCGTCATGTGATCACAGGATGCGCGCCGACTTCGCGAGATCCCGGGTCAAGCCTGGGGCACGGCGCTACGGGCGGGATTTCAGCCATATAATCAGCCGGATGGCTCAGCCGCGGGCGGGCTCGGTGCGGCCGCGGCGGTCGGAGCGCAGGGCGGCGTAGAGGACGTGGCTGCGCCAGCGGCCGTTGATCTGCAGATAGCTCTGCGCCACGCCCTCGTACTTGAACCCGCAGCGCTCCAGCAGCGCGCGGGAGGGGGCGTTCTCGGGCAGGCAGGCGGCCTCGATGCGGCTGAGGTCGAGCGCGCCGAAGGCGTGGTCGCGGGTGGCCGCCAGCGCCTCGGACATGTAGCCGCGACGGGCGAAGGGGGCGCCGATCCAGTAGCCCACGGTGCCCGCCTGGGCCGGGCCGCGGCGGATGTTGTCGAGCGTGATGGCGCCGACCAGCGTGCCCGCGGGCAGATCGTCGGCGCCGTTGGCGAAGATGAACAGCGGCGCCCCGCGCCCGTCTTCGATCATCCGCTTCGCCCAGACCACGCGGTTGCGGAAGGCGCTGCGGGTCAGGTGGTCGCGCGCCCAGATCGGCTCCCATTCCTTCAGGAACGGCTCGCTCTCCCGACGCAGGCGCGCCCAGGGGATCTGGTCGTCCATCGACGGCGGCCGCAGCACGAGGCGCGGCGTGATCAGCCGAAGCGCCGGTCGCCGCCGCAGGAGCACCGCCCCGTCACCCCGCGAGACGGGCGAGCAGCGCGTCGGGGTCGGGCGTGTCCGCCACGGGCCCGTAGAGCGCCAGCGCCAGCTTGCCCGAACCCGCCATCCGCGCGGCCGCGTCGCGGGCGGCGGCGGCGTCGACGGCCTCGATCCGGGCGACCGTCTCCTCCTGCGGCCAGACGCGGTCCCAGATCAGCAGGGAGCGGGCCAGCCGCTCGCACCGCCCGAAGGGGCTCTCGAGGCCCATCAGCAGCCCGGCCTTCAGCTGGGCGCGGGCGCGGGCCGTCTCCTCCTCGGTGGTCTCGGAGGCGGCGCGGTGGAGCTCGTCCATCACCAGCTCCGACAGGCCCTTGATCTCGCCCGCGCCGGTGCCGGCGTAGATGGTCATCAGCCCGGTGTCCTCGTGGGCCGAGGCCTGGGCGAAGATGGTGTAGCACAGGCCGCGCTTCTCCCGCGCCTCTTGGAACAGGCGGGAGGACATGCCCCCGCCCAGCAGCACCGACAGCACCTGGCCGGAGTAGAGGTCGTCGGCGTTCCAGCCCGGCGCCTCGAGCCCCAGGGCGAAATGGGCCTGCTCGAGGTCCTTCACGAAGCGCTTCTCGCCGCCCAGGAAGCGGGCGGGCTCGGCCGGGGCGAGGTCGCGGCGCTGGAGGTGGCCGAACAGCCGCTCCGCCTGGCGGACGATGGCGTCGTGGTCGACGTCGCCGGCGGCGGCGATGATCATCCGCTCGGGCGCATAGCAGCGCTCGACGAAGCCGCGCAGGCTCGCCTCGCCGATGCCCTTCACGTGATGGCTCTCGCCCAGGATCGGACGGCCGAAAGCCTGCCCGGGGTAGGCGGTCTCCTGCAGCCAGTCGAAGATGATGTCGTCGGGCGTGTCGAGCGCCTGGCCGATCTCCTGCAGGATCACGCCGCGCTCGAGCTCGATGTCCTCGGCGGCGAAGCGGGGCCGGGTGAGGATGTCGGCCAGCAGATCGAGGCCAAGCGGCACGTCCTCGCCCAGCACGCGGGCGTAGTAGGCGGTCGCCTCGCGGGAGGTGTAGGCGTTCAGGTAGCCGCCCACGTCCTCGATCGCCACCGCGATGTCGAGGGCCGAGCGGGTGTCGGTGCCCTTGAAGGCCATGTGCTCGAGGAAATGGGCGACGCCGGTCTCCTGCGCGGATTCGTGGCGTCCGCCCACCCCGATCCACACCCCCAGCGCGGCGGAGGCGAGGCCCTCCATCCGCTCGGTGGCGATGCGCAGGCCGTTGGGCAGCGTGTCGATCTTCAGGGTCGAGCCGGCTCGGCTCATCGGCGGGCCTCCCGGCGCAGATGCGCCTGCAGTGCGGCAAGGTCGTTGGGCAGGACGGTCACCCGCTCCCGCGCCAGTTCGATATGGGCGAGGCGCGCGGGCAGGACCGGGCGCACGCCGCAGGCCTGGCCGACGGCGTCGGGGAACTTGGCGGCGTGGGCGGTGCCCAGCACCACCATCGGCGTGGCGGCGTTCCCGCGCACGTCGGCGGCGGCCTTCACGCCCACGGCGGTGTGCGGGTCGATCACCTGGCCCGTCACCTCGCGGATCGCGGCGATGGTGGCGCGGGTCTCGTCTTCGGTGGCCATGCCGCTGTCGAACTCCTCGCGAAGGCGCGAAAGCGCCTGGTCGGGCAGCGCGAAGCCGCCCTGCTGGCGCAGCGATTCCATGAGGTTGATCACGGCCTGCCCGTCGCGGTCCAGCAGTTCGAACAGCAATCTCTCGAAATTCGAGGAGATCTGGATGTCCATGCTGGGGGAGATGGTGGGCGTCACCCCCTCCTTCACGTGCATGCCGGTGGCGACGGTGCGGTGGAGGATGTCGTTGCGGTTGGTGGCGATCACCAGCCGGTCGATCGGCAGGCCCATGCGCCTCGCCACGTGGCCGGCGAAGATGTCGCCGAAGTTGCCCGTGGGGACCGAGAAGCTGACCGGACGGTGCGGCGCGCCGAGCGCCACGGCCGAGGTGAAGTAGTAGACGACCTGCGCCAGCACCCGCGCCCAGTTGATCGAGTTGACGGCCGCGAGGCTCATCTCGTCGCGGAAGGCGTGGTCGTTGAACATCGCCTTGACCATCGCCTGGCAGTCGTCGAAGTCGCCCTCGACCGCGATGGCGTGGACGTTCGCCTCGCTCGGCGTGGTCATCTGCCGGCGCTGGATCTCGGAGACCCGGCCGTGGGGGTAGAGGATGAAGACGTCGACGGCGTCGAGCCCGCGGAACGCCTCGATCGCGGCCGAGCCGGTGTCGCCCGAGGTCGCGCCCACGATGGTCACCCGCTGGCCGCGCTTGCCCAGCACCAGCTCGAACAGCTGGCCGATGAGCTGCATGGCGAAGTCCTTGAACGCCAGCGTGGGGCCGTGGTGCAGCTCCAGGATCCAGTCGTTCTCGCCGATCTGCACCAGCGGCGCGCGGGCGGCGTGGGCGAAGGAGGCGTAGGCGCGCTCGATCGCGCCGTAGAGCTCGCCGTCGCTCAGCGCGTCGCCCACGAAGGGGCGCATGACGGTGAAGGCGGTCCGCTCGTAGCCGATGCCGGCGAGATCGGCGATCTCCTCGGTCGGGATCTGGGGCATGGTCTCGGGCACGTAGAGCCCGCCGTCGCGGGCCAGGCCCGCCAGCAAGGCGTCGTCGAAGCCCAGGATCGGGGCCTGGCCGCGGGTGCTGACGTATCTCACAGGTGGGGTCCCTCGCTGCGCGCCCTGCCTGAATCGGCGCTCCGCCCTAGCGCATGGAGGGCCGGGAAACAACGTGGCGCAGGGGAATCGGGCGCGGTGCGGGGCGGTTTGGGCGCCGCGGGCGGCTTTCCGGCCCCTTGCCCGGGGCGCGCCCGCGGCCCTAGGTAGGACGACGCGCGACCCGGGGGGGCGAACGGACACGGCGGAGAGCATGGCCGACAGCCACGACGACGAGCACCGGATCGAAGACGCCCCCGCGGCGATGGACGACGCCCCGACCGAGGCGCCGTCCCCGCCCCGCGCGGTCCCGAGCGGCGGGATCTCGGCCCGCGGCGCCTGGACGGCGTTCGGGCTGGGGCTCGCGGGGCTGGCGGTGCTGATCGGGCCAGGCGCCTGGGTGGCGGCGGGCCAGGCGCAGGCGCTGGCCGGCGCCCGCGCCAACGCCGCGCTGTCGGCCGCCGGCGCCGACTGGGCCTGGGCCAGCGCCGACGGCCTGGTGCTGCGGCTCGAGGGCCGCTTCCCCGAGGAGGCCGCCCGCCAGGCCGCCCTGACCGCCATCGCCCACGCCGCCCCCACCGCGCGGGTCGAGGACCTGGCCGAGCCGGCGGAGCGCGCCTCGGACGTGGGCCCCCTGCCGGGCCGCGGTCCGCGGGCGGCCTCCGGCGCGCCGGTGCTGCTGGCCGCGGCCGGCGACGTGCCCTCCGCGGCGCCGGCCCAGGCGGTCGAGGCCGGCAAGGCCGCCCCCGGCGACGCGCCGTCCGCCCCCGATCCCGCCAAGCTCGCCCCCGCCGAGCCCGAGGCGCCGGACGTGCCGCTGACGCTGGCGCGCGACGGCGACGGGATCACCGTGGCGGGCGCCGTGCATCCCGACCTGCTCGACGCGCTGCGCGAGGCGCTGGCCGAGCTGCCCGACGCGCCGGAGCTGCAGGACGCCACCCTCCCCTCCACCCGGCCGCCCTCGGACGCGGACCTGGCGCTCGCCCGCGCCGCGGTGCGGGCGCTGGCGCGGCTCGCCTCGGCGCGGGCCGAGATCGCGCCGGGCGTCCTGTCCCTGTCGGGCGCGCCGCGGACGGAGGCCGGCGGCGCCGCGGCCGAGGAAAGCCCCGAGGCGGTCGAGCGCGCGCTGCGTGCCGAGGCCCCCGCCGACGCGACCCTGCTGCTCGACATCTCCCGCCCGCCGCCCGCCTTCAGCCCCTTCCGCTTCGTGCTGGCGCTGGGCCCGGACGGGCCGACCCTGCTGGGCTGCGACCTGCGCGACGTGGCCGAGCGGGCCGCGGTGCTGGCCGCGGTGGCCGCGCTGCCGGGCCCGGAGGGGCGCGGCGACCTGGTCTGCCGGATCGGCGTCGGCGCCCCTTCCGACCGCTGGGGCGCCGCGGTGGCGGCGGGGATCGAGGCGCTGGGCCGGCTCGGCTCGGGCCGGTTCGAGCTGATCGACTCCGACGCCCGCCTCGTCGCCGCGCCGCAGACCCCGCCCTATTTCTTCGGCCGCGCCGCCCGGGCCCTGGCCGAACGGCTGCCCGACGACTTCGTCCTGCATCTCTCGCCGCCGCCCCCCGCCGCCTGGCGCCCCGGCCCCTCGGAGACCGAGGAGGGCGAGCCTGCGCCCCCGCGCTGGTTCTCCGTCGCGCTGGGCGCGGAAGGCGTGACGCTGCTGGGCGCGGCCCCGGACGAGGCCTCGCGCGCCGCGGTGGCCGCCTTCGCCCGCGCCCGCTTCGGCGCCGCGGCGGTCGAGGATCGCCTGGAGCTGACCGAGGCCGCCCCGCCCCCCGCCTGGCGGCGCGCCGCGCTGGCGGGCGTGGACGTGATGCGCACGCTGGAGCTCGGGTCGCTGGCCTTCGACGGGGAGGCGGCGACGGTCCACGGCATCTCGACCCGCCCCCTCGCCGCGCGGGAGGCCGCCGAGGCCGCCGCCAAGTTCGCCGACATCGGCGTGCCCGCGCGGGTGGAGGTGACGGTGAACCTGCCCGCGCTCGCCGCGAAGCTGCCGCTGCCGCCCTCGTCGTGCATCGCCGCGTTGCAGGAAGAGGTGGACGCCCACCCGATCCAGTTCGATCCCGGCGCCGCCCGCGTGGCGAAGGAGAGCCTGCCCACGCTCGACAGCCTGGCCGGGGTGCTGGCGCGCTGCGACGGGCTGACGGTCGAGATCGGCGGCCACACCGACAGCCAGGGCCGCGAGTCCACCAACCAGGCCCTGTCCCGCGCCCGGGCCGAGGCGGTGCTGGAGGGGCTGTTCGCCCGCGGCGTCTCGCTCTCGCGCATGGTGGCGCGCGGCTACGGCGAAAGCCGGCCGATCGCCGACAACGGCACCGAGGAGGGGCGCGCCCTGAACCGGCGCATCGCCTTCCAGGACGCGGCGCTGGCCGATCCGCCGGACGAGGGCGAGGAGGGATGACGCGCCTCGAGCTGGCGCTGGCGCTGGGCGCCGCCATGGCCCTGTCGGCGGCGCTGGGCTGGGCGCTGCATGCGCTCTGGGCCCGGCTCGTCCGCCGCCCGGACGCGGCCGAGGCCCGGCAGCAGGAGCTGATGCGCCAGCTCGCCGACGCCGAGGAGGCCCGCGACGCGCTCGTCGCCGAAGCCGCCGCCGAGCGCGACGCCCTGCACGGGCGGTTGGAGGAGGTCGAGACCGAGCTGACCCGCGCCCTGCACGAGCGAGAGGCGGAGCTGGAGGCGGCGATGGACACCATCGGCTCGCTCCGCCGGGAGATCGAGGCGCTGCGCGGCGCCGGCTGAGACCGAGAACCGTGCCGCGCTGCAACGCGGCGCCCGCTTGCCCCGTCCGTCATCCCCGCGGTATGCCGAAACATCGCAACAGATCGCAGGGTGCAGCATGGCGGACGCGGACGGGGTGCGCGCGGGATACGGGGTGACGGGTGGACCGGAGCCCACCGACGAGATGCCCACCGAGGTCCTGCCCGAGGGCTGCCATACCGTCGTCCTCGGCGTCGGCGACCTGAACGGCATCCTGCGCGGCAAGCGGGTGACGGCGGAGCACTGGCGCTCGGTCCGCCGGCGGGGCATCTCGCTCGACAACACCTTCTTCGCGATGGACGTGGGCAGCCTGCTGGTGCCCAACGACTATTCCGCGGCCGACAGCGGCTATCCCGACCTCAACATCCTGCCCCGCGGCCCCCTGCGCCCGATCCCGTGGGAGGACGGCGTGTGGATGTGCCTGGGCCGCGCGCAGGAGAAGGACGGCTCGCCGATCCCGCTCGACCCGCGCAAGCCCCTGCTGGAGGCGGTCGAGAAGGCGCGCTCGATGGGGCTCGAGCCCCGGGCGGCGGGGGAGCTGGAGTTCTACCTCCTCGACCCCGCCACCGGCCGCCCGCGGGAGGAGCGGCCCGAGTGCTACGGCCTCGCCCGCGCCGCCGAGCTGGAGCCGATCCTGGGCCCCGTGCGCCGCAACCTCGCGGCCATGGGCGTGCCGGTGGAGCAGTCGAACCCCGAGTTCTCCGCCGGCCAGGTCGAGGTGAACCTGCGCCACGCCCCCACGCTGGAGGCCGCCGACCACACCCTGCTGCTGCGCGGCATGATCAAGCAGATGGTCCGCCCCATGGGCCTGATCGCGAGCTTCATGGCCAAGCCCTTCCATGACCGCTCGGGCAACGGCTTCCACGTGCATCACTCGCTGTGGCGCGACGGGCGCAACGCCTTCGCGAAGGACGGCGGCCTTTCGGACGAGGGGCGGTGGTTCCTGGGCGGGCTTCAGGCGGCGATGCGAGAATCGAGCCTCGTGGGCTCGGCCCATCCCAACGCCTACCGCCGCCGGAAGCTCTATTCCTACGCGCCGATCTCGGCCTCCTGGGGCGTGGACAACCGCACCGTGGCGCTGCGCGTGATCGACGGGGAGGACGCGCAGGACGACCCGATCGTGCGCATCGAGAGCCGCGAGGCCGCGGCCGACTGCAACCCCTACCTGCTGATGGCCGTGCAGCTCGCCGCCGGGCTGAAGGGCATCGAGCAGGAGATCGAGCCGACCCGCCCCACCGAGGGCGACGCCTACGCCGCCGACAACCGCCGCCGCCTGCCCACCGACATCCACGAGGCGATCGACGCCGCCCGCGCCTCGGCCTTCCTCGAGGAGGCGCTGGGGCCGATGCTGGTCGACCTGCTGATCCGCAACGCCGAGCGGGAGATCGAGATCGTCGAGCGGGAGGTGACCCGCGCCGAGCTCGACCGCTATCTCGAGGTGATGTGAGGCGGCGCGGCCCGGCGGCGTCGCCGGCCGCCGCCGCGCCTCAACCTGAAGAATTTTAGATTTACGAATCTTCAACCGGGAACCGCTCGCGGGTAAGGAGTCTCGAACGGAAACGATCCATGCGGATCGCTCCGGAGCGGGGCCGGGGGCTGGCGGGAGATTCGGAATGCGGTGCTTGATCGTCGAGGACGACAGATCGCTCGCGGAGCTGGTGCGCCTCGAGATCGCGGATCATCACGTCGAGGGGGTGTGCACCCACTCGATCGCCGCGGCGCTGGGCCTGATGCGGGCGCAGCCGCCAGACGCGCTGGTGATCGACCTGGGCCTGCCGGACGGCAGCGGGCTCGAACTCGCCGCCGCGGCGCGGGAGCTCTGTCCCCGCGCGCCGGCGCTGGTCTTCACCGGCTCCGACGACACGGACGCGCTGGCCATCTTCCGTCGCCACGCCAACGTGCGCGCGGTGGTGGCCAAGCGGCTGGCGGACGGGGACGACGTCGGCGCGCTGGCGCGAAGCGTGGTGACGATGATGCGCGAGGGGCGGGACGGGACCGCCCGGACGGGCGCCGACGGGCGCTGCTACGCCTCGCCCCTCGATCCCGCCCGCGGCCTGTCCGAGGAGGCGGCGGCCAACCGCTCCCCCGACGACAAGCGCGCCATGATCGCCGCCCTGCGCCGCGCGGCCGAGCGGTCCGAGCAGGGCCGCGGCGAGATCAGATCGCTTCGCCCCGAAGCATCCGGGGAAGATCGCCCGACACGCCCGCCGCTTCGCGCATGAAGGCGCGCCGGGCCGGTCGCAGGGCCGTGGCCAGCCGGACGCCCGCGTCGCGGATCAGCCTCAGGCCCGGATCGTCGTTCGAGAACAGGCGGTTGACCGCGTCCATCCCCAGCGCCAGCGAGACGCCGTCGAAGCGCCGCCAGCGCTGGTAGCGCTCCAGCACCGTCAGGACGCCGATGTCCTCGCCCCGCCGCTTCGCCTCGGCCAGCACCTCGGCCAGCGCGGCGGCGTCGCGAAGGCCCAGGTTCAGGCCCTGCCCCGCGATCGGATGCACCGCGTGGGCGGCGTCGCCGACCAGCGCCAGGCGCGGCGCGACCCAGGCCTGCGCCACCGACAGCTTCAGCGGATACATCCAGCGCCTGCCCGCCAGCGTCACCGCGCCCAGCGCGCCGCCCATGCGCGCCTCGACCTCGGCGCGATACTCGGCGTCGGGCAGGGCGTGGATGCGCTGCGCCTCGGCCGTGCGCTCGGTCCACACGAGGGAGGAGCGCCGCCCCCCCGGCAGCGGCAGCACCGCGAAAGGCCCGCCGGGCAGGAAGCGCTGCCGGGCGACGCCGCCGTGGTCGCGCTCATGCTCGACCGCGCTCACGAGGCCGGTCTGGTCGTAGCCCCAGCCCGTGCGCAGGATCCCCGCTGCCCGGGCGAGGCGGCTGTCGCGCCCGTCGCAGGCGATCAGCACCGGGGCGCGCAGGACCTCGCCGGTGGACAGCTCCGCCTCGGCCCCGACGTCGTCGCGACGGGTGGCGAGGACGGTCGCGGGCGCGTGCAGGGCGATCAGCGGATGCGCCATCGCGGCCTGGAGCAGGGCCGGGCGCAGCACGCGATCCTCGACGATCTGGGCCGCGGGCCCCTCGTCGATCTCGTCATGGTCGAAATGCGCCAGCGCCGCCGCGGCCCGGTCGCCGGGCCGCGCGTCCTCGAGCACGACCTGCGCGACGGGCTGCACATGGGGCGCGATCGCCTCCCACACGCCGGCCACCTGCAGGAAGCGGCGCGAGGCGAGCCCGAGGTTGTAGGCGCGCCCGTCGAAATCGGGGCGCATCCGCTCGTCGGGCTCGGCGGCGTCGATCAGCGCCACGCGAAGCCCCGCCTGGGCGAGCGCCAGGGCCGCGGCCGGCCCGTTCAGCCCGCCGCCTACGATCAGCGCGTCGGCATCCTGTGTCATGGGCTCCTGTTTCCTCCTCGGGCGCGGCGTTGTCCATGCATTGCCGCGTCGCGGGGCGGGGGCTACCGTGCGGCCGGAACGCGCGGGTCGCCCGCGTCTGATCTGTACGCGCGACGACGCGGAACGGACCAATGCGCGCGGCGCCGCGCGACACGATCGGGAGGGATGGGCATGAGCGAGACCTGGCGGAGCATGACGGCGGCGGACCTGGGCCGCGGCATCGGCGCGGGAGAGATCGACCCGGTGGACCTGGCCGAGACCTTCCTCGCCGCCATCGACGCCCACCCGATGCGCGACCGCGTCTACCAGCTGACCACCCCCGTCCGCGCCCGGGCCGAGGCCGAGGCCGCCTCGAAGCGCGCCAAAGCCGGCTGCCGCCGCCACCTGCTCGACGGCGTGCCGATCTCCTGGAAGGACCTCTACGACGCGGTCGGAGAGCCCACCCGCGCCGGCACCGCCCTGCTGGAGGGCGAGCCGCCGGCGACCGCCGACGCGCTGTGCCTGGCGCGCGGCACGGCCGCGGGGCTGGTGTGCCTGGGCAAGACCCACATGACCGAGATCGCCTTCTCCGGCCTGGGCGTGAACCCGGTGACGGCGACCTCGCCCAACCCCAACGATCCCGACTGGGCGCCCGGCGGCTCCTCCTCCGGCGCGGCGGCCTCGGTCACGCAGGGGCTGGCGGCGGCGGGCATCGGCTCGGACACCGGCGGCTCGGTCCGCATCCCCTCGGCCTGGCAGAACATTACCGGGCTGAAGACCACCCTGGGGCTGATCCCGGTGGACGGCTCGAAGGCGCTGGCGGCGGGGTTCGACACGGTCGGCCCGCTCTGCCGCTCGGTCGAGGACGCGGCGCTGCTGACCTCGATCATGGCCGGGATCCCCGCGCCGGACCTCAGCCGCGCCTCGCTGAAGGGCAAGCGGATCCTGGTCGACCGCGCCACCATGTACGACGGCGCCGACCCTGAGCCGGTGGCCGCCTTCGAGGCCGGGATCGCCAAGCTCGAGGCCGCGGGCGCCGAGATCACCTGGGCCGACGCGCCCGAGTTCGCCGAGATCCTGACCGTCGCCGCCCCCCTGATCGTCGCCGAGGCCTGGGCCGAGTGGGGCGAGCGCATCGAGGCGATGGGCGAGCGCATGTTCCGCCAGATCCGCATGCGGACCGAGCCGGGGCGCGACGTCTCCTCGGCCGCCTATCTGCGGGCGCAGGCGAAGATGATGCAGGTGCGCGCGGCCTGGGGCGCGCGGGCCGCGGGCTTCGACGCGGCGGCGATGCCGACCGCCCCGATCCTGCCGCCCTCGGTCAAGCGGCTGCTGTCGGACGACGAATACTACAAGCGCATCAACCTGATGGCCCTGCGCAACACCCGCATCGGCAACCTGCTCGGCCTCAGCTCCCTGACCCTGCCTCTGCCCGAGCCGGGCTGCGGCCTGATGCTGTTCGGCAAGCCCTTCGGCGAGTGGGAGCTGTGCCGCCTGGGCGCGGCCGCCGAGGCGGCGCTGGGCTGAAGGACCGGCTGCGGGAGCGGACCCGGCGTCCGCTCCCGCGCGCCCGACCCTCGAGAAGGCGGACCCGGCCGATGCGCGTCGTCGAGCTTCGACATGACTATCCGGTCTCGCCCGACCGGCTCTGGGCCATGGTCACGGACTACGAGGCGCTGGCCGAGTCCGTCGCCGGCCTGATCGCCTTCGAGGGCCTGCCCGAAGGGCAGGTCCGGCCGGGCCAGGTGGTGGAGGTGCAGACCTCGCTGTTCGGCCGCCTGCCGCCCCGCCCCTACCGCATGGAGGTGATCGAGCACGACGCCGGGGCGCGGCGCCTTCGCTCCCGCGAGCACGGCATGGGCGTGCGGCGGTGGGAGCATGAGATGGCCGTCGAGCCGATCCCCGGCGGCGCCCGGCTGAACGAGCGGGTGGAGATCGACGCCGGGCTGGCCACCCCGCTCTTCGCCGCCTGGGCGCGTTTCATGTACCGCGCCCGCCACGCCCCGCGGCTGCGGATGCTGGAGGCGGGGCGGTTCTGAGGGCGCGTCACGCGGGCTTGGGGAACTTCGCCTCCCAGTGGCGCGCGATCTCCAGCCGGGTCGCCACCCAGATCTCGGGGTTCGCCGTCACCTCGTCGAGGAACCGCTTCAGCGCCGCCGCCCGGCCGGGCTTGCCCAGCAGCCGGCAATGGATGCCCACGGTGAACATCTTCGGCGCCCCGGCGCGGCCCTCCTCCAGCAGGATCTCGACGGAGTTCGAGAGATACTCGTGGAAGGCCGAGGGGCTGCCCCAGCCCTGCGAGGAGATGAAGCGCGCGTCGTTGGCGTCGAGCGTGTAGGGCACCATCAGCTGCCAGCCCGAGGCCGCCTTGTGCCAGTAGGGCAGGTCGTCGGCATAGCTGTCGGCGCAGTAGGCGAAGCCGCCCTCCTCGGCCACCAGGTCGACCGTGTGCATCGAGCAGCGCCCGGTGTACCAGCCATAGGGCCGCTCGCCGGTGACCTCGGTGTGCAGGCGGATCGCCTCGTCCAGGTGCGCCTTCTCCTCGGCCCGGGAGAAATCCTTGTACTCGATCCAGCGCAGCCCGTGGGAGGCGATCTCCCACCCCGCCGCCTGCATCGCCGCGACCGCGCCCGGGTTGCGCGCCAGCGCCATCGAGACGCCGTAGACGGTGACCGGCAGCTTGCGCTCGGTGAACAGGCGATGCAGCCGCCAGAACCCGGCGCGCGAGCCGTATTCGTACATCGTCTCCATGTTCCAGTGACGCTGGCCGGGCCAGTTGGTCGCCGCCGTCACCTCGGAGAGGAACGCCTCCGACTGCCCGTCGCCGTGCAGCAGGCAGTTCTCGCCGCCCTCCTCGTAGTTGATCACGAAATTGACCGCGAGCTTCGCGCCCCCCGGCCATTCCGGATCGGGCGGCGTCGGGCCATAGCCGATCAGGTCGCGGGGATAGTCGGGATCGTACATGGTCGCCTCCGGGGATCGTTCGCGCCCGATCATGGCGCGCCCCGCCCGCCCTTGGGAAGCGGCGCGGCAGCGCAGGCGCCCGCCCCGTCCCGGCGCCCCGGCGCGCCCTCCCGGCCCTCGCGAAGCGCCTGTTCCCCGGAGCCGTCTCTCGCTGATGCCGTCAAGAGCGACTCGGCGGGAGGGGTCCAAGATCGCGCAGCGACCCCCGAAGAGGGCTTGTCCTTGACCCCTCCCTCCGAGTCGCTCAGGCATCACCAGCGAGAGACGGATCCGGGGAGCAGGCGCGGGCCTTGTTCCCGGGTGAGTCGGGAGCGGCCTTCCGCGCGCAGCGCCCCCCGAGACGAGCCCCGCCTCGGCGAGGCCCCGCCCGCGGACCCGATCAGGCCGCCTCGGCCTCCGGGTCCGCCAGCCGCAGCAGGATCGCCCCTTCCGCCACCTGCGCCCCCTCGGCGCAGAGCAGCTCCGCCACCTCCCCGTCGCGAGGCGCGGTCAGGCGGTGCTCCATCTTCATGGCTTCCATGACGATCAGGGTCTGGCCCTCGGTCACCCGGTCGCCGGGCGCGGCGGAGACGACCTTCACCAGCCCCGGCATCGGCGCCGCCACCGCGTCGCCGGAACCGCCGGCCTCGTTCGCCGCGGCGATCGGGTCGGGCAGGGTCCAGGCCGTGGCCTCGCCGTCGAGGATCACCGTGGCCTTGCCGCCGTGGCGCACCAGCGCCGCCGGCCGGGCCGGGCCGTCCTCGCCCACCCGCACGCGCAGCCCCTCGCCCAAGGCGGTCAGGGTCAGGGGCATGTCGCCCGCCTCCGTCGCGAAGGCGAAGCGGCCGGGGGCGAGGATCGAGAGGACCACGCGGGTCTCGCCCTCGGGCCCCTCCAGCGTCACGGTCCGGCGCTCCGGCTCCCACAGGCGCCAGCCGTCGCCGGCGGCGAAGGCGGCGGCCGATGCGGGCGCCGGCGCGTCGAGACCCAGCGAGGCGATGGCCGCCAGCGCCGCGGCCTCCGGCGGAACCGGCGCGGGGGCGGTCAGCGCCTCCAGCTCCCGGTCGATCAGGCCGGTGTCCATCTCGCCCGCCGCGAACCCCTCATGGGCCAGCAGGGCGCGCAGGAAGGCGAGGTTGGTGGTCAGCCCCGCGATCTCCGAGGCCGCCAGCGCCGCGCGCAGCCGGGTCAGCGCCTCGGCGCGCGTGGCGCCCTTCGCGATCACCTTGGCGATCATCGGATCGTAATGCGGGGTCACCTCGTCCCCCTCGCGCACGCCCGAGTCGATGCGCGCCACGTCCTCGGGCAGGCGCAGGCGCGCGAGGCGGCCGATCTGGGGAAGGAAGCCCCGGGGCGCGTCCTCGGCGTAGAGCCGCGCCTCCATCGCCGCGCCCTGGATCTTAAGGTCCTCCTGGCGCAGCGGCAGGGGATCGCCGGCCGCGACGCGCAGCTGCCATTCCACCAGGTCCAGCCCGGTGATCGCCTCGGTCACCGGATGCTCGACCTGGAGGCGCGTGTTCATTTCCATGAACCAGATGCGGTCGGCCCGCAGCCCGTCGGAGGCGTCGGCGATGAACTCGATGGTGCCGGCGCCGCGGTAGTCGACGGCGCGGGCGGCGCGCACGGCGGCCGCGCCGATCTCGGCCCGGGTCTCCTCGGACATGCCGGGGGCGGGCGCCTCCTCGATCACCTTCTGGTGGCGGCGCTGGAGGGAGCAGTCCCGCTCGAACAGGTGCACCGCGTTCCCGTGGGCGTCGCCGAAGACCTGCACCTCGATATGACGGGGGCAGGTGACGTATTTCTCGATCAGGCAGGCGGGATCGCCGAAGGCCGAGGCGGCCTCGCGCTGGGCGCCCTGAAGGGCCTCGGCGAAGTCCTGCGCTCGGTCGACCCGGCGCATGCCCTTGCCGCCGCCGCCTGCGCGCGCCTTGATCAGGACGGGATAGCCGATCTCCTCCGCGCAGCCGGCGAGGAAGGCCGGGTCCTGGTTGTCGCCGTGGTAGCCCGGAACGACGGGGACGCCGGCCTTCTCCATCAACGCCTTGGCCGCGTCCTTCAGGCCCATGGCGCGGATCGAGGCGGCCGACGGGCCGATGAAGACCAGTCCCGCGGCCTCCACCGCCTCGGCGAAGTCGGGGTTTTCGGAGAGGAACCCGTAGCCGGGGTGGATCGCCTGCGCGCCGGTGGCCTTCGCGGCCGCCAGGATGCGGTCGCCGCGCAGGTAGCTTTCGCCCACGGGCGCGGCCCCGATGCGCACGGCCTCGTCGGCCTCGGCGACGTGGAGCGCATTCGCGTCGGCGTCGGAGAAGACGGCGACGGTGCGCACGCCCATGCGCCGGGCGGTGCGGATCACCCGGCAGGCGATCTCTCCGCGGTTGGCGATCAGGATCTTCGCGAACATGGCCTCGTCCTCCCGGTTCCGGCCTCCCGCCGGGGGCCGTCTGGCGCGGCCCGCCGAAAGGTATCGCCGGGCGCGCGGCACGGTGCAAGGCCGCCGCCCGGACGAGGGCGCCCGCCCCGCCCCTCAGGGCAGGCGACGGCCGCGGATCGGGTAGTCCTTCTCCCGCACGAACGCGATGCCGTTCAGCAGGGCCGCGAGGTCGGGCCGCGCGAAGGGCGCGTTGGAGAGGTCGAGGATCTGCACCGCCCCGTCGCCGTTGACCACGAAGACGGCGGGCTCGGGGAACGGCCGGTCCGTCTCCTGCGGGGAGCGGGGGTCGGAGACGTAGAGCCCCAGCGCCTGCATCTGCTCGAGGCTCAGGTCGTAGCCCACGGGGAAGGTCACCCCGGTCTCGTCGACGAAGGCGCGGGCCTTGGGCTCGGGGTCGCCGGAGACGGCGGCGAGGGCGACGCCGATCTCCTCCGCCCGCGCCGCCAGCTCCTGCAGGCCGGCGAGATAGCGGTGGCAGAGCGGGCAATGCTTGCCGCGGTAGACGACCAGCAGTCGCCAGTCGCCGGCGCGTTCGGGCTTGCCGAGCGCCAGCTCCCCGCCGCCGAGCTTCGGCACGGAGATGTCGGGGAAGGGGGCGCCGGGATGCGGCGGCCGGGGGGCGGAGGTCATCAGGGGGTCTCCCGTGGGATCGGACCGGCGCGGACGCGCCGCCGCGATGGAGCATCGGCCCGGACCGCGCCGCGCGCAACCGGCGGCGCCGGGGACGTGAGGCGGCGTGCGCAGCCCGACGCCGTCTCACGGGTGCAATCAGCCATTCGCATCGCGGACCGGGAGGTCGTGAACGGCGACGCGACCCACGGAGCGATCGGCGGACCCCGGCGGTCGCCGCCAGCTCACCGGGCGCCTCAGGCCCTGAGCGCGGCCGTGCGGGCGAGAACGGCTTCGGTCTCGGCGATCAGCCGCTCGAGGATCTCGGCGGCGGGGGGGAGGTCGTGGAGGAGGCCGGTCGCCTCGCCGACGATGGGGTTGGCGCGGGTCGCGTCGCCGGCCGCGGCGGCCTGGCCCCAGGTCTCGGCCTCCGCCGGGGCGACGGCCTTCAGGCCCGCAAGGTCGTCGTGCCAGCGGTCGGTGAAGGCGTTCCTCATCACCCGGATGTCGAAGCGCGCGGGCCAGTCCTTGCCGCGCACCACGTCGACCGTCTTGGTGCGCAGGGTATCGTCGCCGGTGGCGGCGAGGGCGGCCTGCTTCAGGCCCGGGGCGGCGAGGCTTTCCTCGGACGCCCAGAAGCGGGTGCCGATCACCGCGCCGTCCGCGCCCAGCGACAGCGCCGCGGCGAGGCCCCGGCCGTCCGCGATCCCGCCGGCGGCGCAGAGCAGCACCTCGGGCGCGCGGGCGGCGAGGAGGTCGGCGACCTCCGGAACCAGGGTCATCGTGGCCCGCCGCTCGCCATGGCCGCCGGCCTCGGCGCCCTGGGCCACCAGCATCGCCGCGCCCGCGTCGAGCGCGGCCTTCGCGTCCGCCAGCGTCTGCACCTGGCAGATCAGCGGCACGCCGGCGGCGTGGATCTGCGGGGCGAAGAGCGCGGGATCGCCGAAGGAGAGGAACAGCGCCCGCGGCGCACGGGCGAGGGCGATCTCCAGCGCCTGCGGGTTCTGCGCGAGGCTCCAGGTGATGAAGCCGCAGCCCACGCCCTCGTTCCCGGCCTCGGCGTATTCGCGCGCGGTCCATTCGGGGTCGGCGTAGCCGCCGCCGATCATGCCCAGGCCCCCTGCGCGGGAGACGGCGGCGGCCAGCCGGCCGCCCGCGGCCAGCGCCATGGGGGCGGAGACGACCGGGTGGCGGAGGCCGAACGCCTCGGTCAGGCGGGTGCGGAGCATCGCGCCCTCCCCTGCGATCACATGCGGAAGACGCCGAGGCGCGGAGCCTCGGGGATCGGGGCGTTCAGCGCCGCGGACAGCGACAGGGCCAGCGTCCGGCGGGTCTGGCGGGGGTCGACGATCCCGTCGTCCCACAGGCGGGCGGAGGCGTAGAGCGCGTGGCTCTGGCGGTCGAACTGCTCGAGCGTGGGGCGCTTGAACTCCGCCTCCTCCTCGGCCGACCAGGTCCCGCCCTTGCGCTCGATCCCCTCGCGCCGGACGGTGGCGAGCACGCCGGCGG
This sequence comes from Albimonas marina, assembly GCF_029223255.1. Lineage (GTDB taxonomy): Bacteria > Pseudomonadota > Alphaproteobacteria > Rhodobacterales > Rhodobacteraceae > Albimonas. The sequence continues at coordinate 241,693 of NZ_JARHUC010000001.1, read as the reverse complement.
CCTGCTCTCCGCCCATCACGCAGATGCGCGAGGACGGCCAGCTCCACATGAAGCGGGGCGAGTAGGCGCGCCCGCACATGCCGTAGTTGCCGGCGCCGAAGCTGCCGCCCACGATCATCGTCACCTTCGGGACCTGCGTGGTCGAGACCGCGGTCACCAGCTTGGCGCCGTGGCGGGCGATGCCCTCGGCCTCGTATTTCTGGCCGACCATGAAGCCGGTGATGTTCTGCAGGAACACCAGCGGGATGCGGCGCTGGGAGCAGAGCTCGACGAAATGCGCGCCCTTGGCGGCGGAGTCCGAGAACAGGATGCCGTTGTTGGCCACGATGCCGACCGGGATCCCCTCGAGATGCGCGAAGCCGGTGACCAGCGAGGTTCCGAAGCGCGCCTTGAACTCGTCGAAGCGCGAGCCGTCGACCACCCGCGCGATCAGCTCGCGCACGTCCCAGGGCCGCTTCCAGTCGGTGGGCACGACATCGAGGATCTCCTCGGGGTCGTAGGCGGGCGGCTCGGGCGTGCGCAGCTCGACGGTCGGATGCTTGGGGCGGTTGAGGTTCGCCACGATCCGCCGGGCGAGGGCCAGCGCGTGGGCGTCGCTCTCGGCCAGGTGGTCGGCCACGCCCGACAGGCGCGTGTGCAGGTCGCCGCCGCCCAGCTCCTCGGCGGTGACGACCTCGCCGGTGGCGGCCTTCACCAGCGGGGGGCCTGCGAGGAAGATCGTCCCCTGCTCGCGCACGATGATGGTTTCGTCCGACATCGCGGGGACGTAGGCGCCGCCCGCGGTGCAGGAGCCGAGCACGGCGGCGATCTGGGGGATGCCCTTCGCGCTCATGTTGGCCTGGTTGTAGAAGATGCGGCCGAAGTGGTCGCGGTCGGGGAACACCTCGTCCTGCTGGGGCAGGTTCGCGCCGCCCGAGTCGACCAGGTAGACGCAGGGCAGGTTGTTCTGCTCGGCGATCTCCTGGGCGCGCAGGTGCTTCTTGACCGTCATCGGGTAGTAGGTGCCGCCCTTCACGGTGGCGTCGTTGCACACCACCATGACCTCGCGCCCCTCGACCCGGCCGACGCCGGTGATGATGCCGGCGCAGGGCGAGGCGCCGTCGTACATCTCGTGCGCCGCCGTCATCCCGACCTCGAGGAACGGGGCGCCGGGGTCCAGCAGGCCCGACACGCGGTCGCGCGGCAGCATCTTGCCGCGGCTTTCGTGACGCTTGCGGGCGACGTCGCCGCCGCCCGCGATGGCCGCCTGCGCGGCCGATTTCACCAGGTCGATCGCCGCTTCATGCGCGGCGCGGTTCGCCTTCGCCTCTTCCGAGGCCGGGGAGAGTGCGGAGGCGAGAACCGTCATTCAGCTATCCAATCCGGTCTGGGCGCGCAGCTGGATGGCGCGGCGCGCGAGCGTGCGCATCTCGCAGTCGGCGCGCGAGACGTCGCGGTAGGTGGACCGGCCCCACAGGGCGGCGGCATAGCCGCACTCGGCCTCGGCGAAGGATTCCCACGACCGCTGCGCCTGGCGCAGGGCGTCGGCCGAGGCCGACTGGCGGTCGTCGCGGGCGTCGAGCGTGACGGCGGCGGCCAGCAGGTCGGGCCACCATTCGTCCATCGCCACCTGCCAGGCGGCGTGCTCGCGCTTCAGGCAGGCGGTCTCGTGCTTCTCCTGCGCCAGCGCGTCGTCGCCCGAGGGGCCGGCGTCGGTGCAGGGCAGGGCGATCAGGCCCAGGCAAATCGATTCGGCCCGGGCGGTGCCGGACTTCAGGTTCGTCTCGACGCACTGGGTCAGGAAGCGGGCGTCATCCAGCTCGTCCGCCGCGGCGGGCGCCGGAGCGGACCACGTGGTCAGCGCCGCCAGGGCGGCGACGGTGATCGACAGGAGGTGAAGCGGCGCTCGGGTCATGGCGGGCTCCTTTGTGACGCGGCGCGGGCGAGGCGCCAAGGGGGACGCGGAACAGGTTTTTGCGGAGCGGCGGCGAGGGATCGACGCCGATGGGGCGGCAAGATGGCGGCCTCCGCGACGCCGCCGGCCCCGAAGGCTCAGGGCGGGGCGCGCAGCCACTGGCGGAAGTCCAGCACCCGCCCGGCCGTCTGCTCGAGCTGGCAGGACGCGCCGTAAAGCGTTCGGATCGTGCCGCTTCCGCCCATGGCGTAGGCGTGCAGGCATTCGGCGTCGCGAAAGGCGATCCAGGCGCGCTGGGCGTCCAGAAGCGCCTGCGCGCGGGAGGGGAGGCCCATCTCCTGCGGCGATTCGATGGCGTCGGCCTGCTCGGCCGCGGCTTTCACCCGGGGCCACATCGCGTTGAGAATCGCGTCCCAGGCCTCGGTCTCGGCGCCGAGGCAGGCGCTCATCCCCCGGGTGGTCTGGCCCTCGGGACGGTTCATGCAGACGGTCGACGCCGCGCCGATGCACGTTTCGTCGGTTTCGCGAACGAGGGAGGGGGCGAGGCAGCCCTCGATCCGGGCGCGCATCTCGGCCACGGACGGCGCTTCGTCCTGCGCCAGGGCGGGCGCAGGAATCGCCAGGCAGGCGACGAGGATGGCGACGGGGTACGCGGTCGCGCGGGGCATGGCGGCCCTTCCGTTAATATACATGACCACCATGCCCCAGAGTCATCGTCTACGCAATGGAAACGGCGCCGGGGGTCAGAGCCCCATCCACATGCGCAGCGGCATCCAGATCGCCATCGCCATCATCATCAGGTTCTCGGTCAGCGAGACGAACCCCAGCGGCACGTTCGAGCCGCCGCCCACGCAGGCGCATTTCAGCTCCCGCCGGTCGACGTAGACCGCCTTGAACACCGAGACCGCGCCGATGGTCCCGATCACCAGCGCCGCAGGCGCCGACAGCCAGGTCAGCGCGCCGGCCAGCATCAGCACGCCGGCCCCGGTCTCGACCCAGGGGTAGATGTAGCCGTAGCGCACCCAGCGCCGGGCCAGCAGGTCGTAGTTGAGGAACATGGTCGAGAAGGACTCGACGTCCTGCAGCTTCTGCACGCCCAGGAAGCACATGGCGACGGCCACGAAGCGCTCCAGCGTGCGGATCGGGTCGGCGGCGAGGTCGCCCATCGCCCAGCCCACCGCCAGCGCCATCAGCGCCGAGACCGCGAAGATCGCGATCACGGGCCGGTAGGTGGTGTCGTCCTCGTCCGGCAGCGGGTCGCCGAAATGGGCGCGCAGGTCGGAATAGCCGCCGATCCGCTCGCCGCCGATGAAGGTCTGCGGCGTGGTCTTCACGCCGTGCTTCTCCATGAAGGCGTCCACCTCGGCGCGGGTGGTCAGGTGGTGGTCCTCGACCTCGTAGCCCTTCCGCTCCAGCAGGTCCTTGGACTTCAGGCCGAAGGGGCAGAGGTGGTCGGGCATCACCATGCGGTGGAGGACGGCGCGTTTCGCCGTTCCGGGTCGGGTCTCGTCGAAGGGCATGTCGGCTCCTCTCGCGGCGTGTCGCGAGGGCGCGGCGGAGCGCGGGGAGCCTGCCGGTCCGGCCGGTTCGCATGCGCCGCGGCGCGCCCCCTTCCACCCGTCGAGTTAGGTCGCCGCACGCAGGCTTCGACCCCCGCGCGCAACCTTCCCCCTGCTGGAGCGTCGGTGCGCCGCGCCCCCGCCAGGCGGAGGCGAGGCCCCGCCCGGACGCCTCAGGCGGTGGCCTTCAGCAGCTCCCGCCCGCACAGCATCCGCCGGATCTCGGAGGTGCCGGCCCCGATCTCCATCAGCTTGGCGTCCCGGAAGATCCGCGCCACCGGGCTGTCGGAGAGGTAGCCGGCCCCGCCGAAGGCCTGCACCGCCTGCACCGCCTGCTGCATCGCGACCTCGGAGCAGTAGAGCACGCAGGCGGCCGCATCCTGGCGGGTGACCTCGCCCCGGTCGCAGGCCGCGGCGACGGCGTAGAGGTAGGCGCGGGCGGTGTTCATCGCCGTGTACATGTCCGCCAGCTTCGCCTGCATCAGCTGGTTCTCGCCGATCGGCCTGCCGAACTGCTGGCGCTCGTGGAGGTAGGGGACCACCTCGTCCAGCATCGCGTGCATCAGCCCGGTGCCGATGCCCGACAGCACCACGCGCTCGTAATCCAGCCCGGACATCAGCACGTTGACGCCCTTGCCCTCCTCGCGCAGCACGTTCTCGAAGGGGACCTCGACGTCCTCGAAGATCAGCTCGCCGGTGTTGGAGCCGCGCATACCGAGCTTGTCGAAATGCGGGGAGGTCGAGAAGCCGGTCATCTCCTTCTCGATCAGGAACGCCGTCATCCCGCGGGCGCCGGCGTCGGGGTCGGTCTTGGCGTAGACCACCAGCACGTCGGCGTCCGGGCCGTTGGTGATCCAGTATTTCGTCCCGTTCAGCACGTAGCGGTCGTTCTTCTTCACCGCCCGCAGCTTCATCGACACGACGTCCGAGCCCGCCGTCGCCTCCGACATCGCCAGCGCGCCGACATGCTCGCCCGAGACCAGCTTGGGCAGGTATTTTTCCTTCTGCTCCTGCGATCCGTTGAGCTTGATCTGGTTGACGCAGAGGTTCGAGTGCGCCCCGTAGCTGAGGCTGACCGAGGCGGAGGCGCGGGCCACCTCCTCGACCGCGATGCAATGGGCGAGGTAGCCCATGCCCAGGCCCCCGAACTCCTCCGGCACGGTGATGCCCAGCAGGCCGAGGTCGCCCATTTCCTTCCACAGGTGCATGGGGAAGGCGTTCGAGGCGTCGATCTCCCCGGCGATCGGCTTCACCCGCTCCTGCGCCCAGCGATGCGCGGCGTCGCGGATCGCCTCGATGTCCTCGCCGAGCGGGAACTTGAGGGTGGCGTGGAACATGGCGCGTCCTCCCTTGGCCGGTTCCGGGGCGGCGCGAGGGATCCGCGCGACGCTCCCGGCGCCAAGTGGTAGCCGACGGGCCGGCCCGCGCAAGGGGACGCGCGGTCCCGGCGCTTCTCCGCCGGGCGAGGCGCGGGCCGCGGGGCCGCTCTCGCCCCGCTCGCCCGACCCGGGCGGGGCCGTCCCCGAACGCGAAACGGGCCCCGGAAGCGATCCGGGGCCCGTGGCGGCGGCGGGACGCGGCCCGCCGGACGGGGCCTGACCTCAGCTGCCGTTGCGCAGCAGGGTGATCTGCACCCGGCGGTTGCGCGGATCGTCGAGGGCGGCGTTCGGCGCCGGCTCGGTGTCGGCCTTGCCGGTGACGCGGGCCATGCGCGCGACCTCGACCCCGGCTTCCCCCAGCGCCCGGCGGGTGACCTGGGCGCGGTCGGTCGACAGCTCCCAGTTGCCGTAGGGAGCGTCGGCGGCGAAGGGGCTGGCGTCGGTGTGGCCGGTGATCGCGATGCGGTTGGTCACCAGGCGCGCCACCCCGCCCACCATCTCCAGCAGAGCCGTCATCTGCGGCGTCGGCTCGGCCGAGCCCGAGCGGAACAGCGGCTTGCCGTCCACGTCGAACAGCTCGATCACCAGCCCCTCGTCGGTGACGCGGGTCTTGATGTGCTGCAGCAGCTCGTCGGCGGCCTCGCTCTCGCCGGTCATGCCGCGGAACAGGTTGTCGAGCTCGGTCAGCTCCTGGGCCGAGCCCTCGTCGCCCTTGCGGCTCAGGGTGCCGGTGTCGCCCTTCGACTGCTCGTTCTGCATCGGGTTCTGGGCCGAGGCGCCCGTGCCGTTCTGGGACATCGTGCTCTCGGAGAACATCGAATCACCCCCGAAGGCGCCGGTGCCGCCGCCCGAGATCTTGGCGATCGGCACGCGGGGGTCGAAATATTCCGCCAGGCCCGCGCGTTGCTCCTCGGTCGTGGCGTTCAGCAGCCACATCAGCAGGAAGAACGCCATCATCGCGGTCACGAAATCCGCGTAGGCCACCTTCCACGCGCCGCCGTGGTGGCCGTCGCCGCCCACCACCTTCTTGCGCTTCACGATCATCGCAGCGTCGGCCATGGCCTCGCTCCCTTGCATCCGGTTTCATCCACCCGAGGACCGGGATACGCCCGCCGCCTTGCGCTGTGGTTTCGGAACTAGGTTGCTCGAAAGTAACAAGGTTTCCGGATTGCGAACGCCGCGGGAACCGCGCGTTCGCCCACCTTGCCAACCGATGAAGGCCGCCGCGCCCCGCGGGTCGCGCGCGCGCGATCCGCAGGAAGGGCGCGCCGCGCGCAGAACCCGCGCAAGGGCCCGCCTCTCCGACCCGCCGGCGGCGTTCACTCGTTTCTAACCTCTGCCGCCGACTTTCCGCGCCGACGGTCCCTTCGGGCCGAAGCTGAAGCACGGAGATTCGGGCGAATGGACGCCGCCGCAGAAAGCGCGATCCGCCGAAAGGTGGCCGGCAACCGGGTCGGCCGCGCGCCCTTCCGCGGAATCGAGGAGATCGGGGAGAATTTCGCCAAGCTGCTGGACGAACGTCTGCGCGGCCTGATGCGGACCCTGACCTCGGCCATCGTCATCGACTGCGAGGTGCGGAAGCTCTCCGGCGTGCTGGAGGAGATCCCGGTCCCCGCGATGATCGCGGTGATCGACGTGAAGGGCTCGCAGAACTCCGCGCTGATGAACGTGGGGATGGACCTGATCTACCACATCGTCGACCTGCGCATGGGCGGCGATCCGGCGGCGGCGCCGATGCCCGTCGCGCGCTCCGTCACCGCCATCGACTGCGCCCTGTGCGAGGAGTTCATCCGCCTGGCGCTGGAGGCGTTCGAGGCGGCGCTGCGGGTCAACCTGGGCCCCGGCATCCGCTCGGCCATGAAGCTCGATCACTTCGAGCAGCACGTCACCATGGTGCGCATCGCGCCCGAACATTCCGACGTGCTGGTGCTGAGGCTCAGCCTCGACATGGGCGAGGCCGCCCGCTCGGGCGAGTTCGACCTGGTGCTGCCGCTGGCGGTGCTCGACTCCTACCGCGCCGCCGCGCCCGGCAAGCAGGCCGACAACCGGCAGCGCTCCGACATCTGGTCCCGCCACATGGCCCGCGCCGCCTCGGACGCGCCGGTGCGGCTGCGCGCGGTCCTGCATCGCCAGAAGCTGCGCCTCGCGGAGCTGGAGGAGCTGGAGGTCGGGATGCTGCTGCCGATCCCGCGCGAATCGCGCGAGGCGGTGGAGCTCCTGGTCGAGGGCGACCCCGAGGCCGCGACCCTGGCGCTGGGCCGCCTGGGCGCCATCGACGGCGGCAAGGCGGTGAAGCTGGTCGACGGGCCCGACGCGGGCCTGATCGAGGGCCTCGAGAGGATGATGGCGATGTCGGAGGGCAAGGCATGACCGCGCCCGTCCGCCCTGCATCGTCGACCCGACCGCCGGCCGCCTGCGCGGCCTCGATCTCGTTCGTGGGAAGGAGCGACAGATGACGGCGAAACGCACGTCCCGCGGCAAGGCCGCCCCCGGCGACGCGCCGGAGACGGACGCCGGACCGGAGCTGGAGGCGGCGCCCCCGCCCCCCGAGGCGGAGCCCGACAGGGCGTCGGAGACGGATCCCATGGACGAACCCCTCGTCGCCTCGCCCGACGCGGAGGATGAGGCGGAGCCCGATGCGCTGGAGGCGTCCGCCGAGGCCGCCGATCCCGAGCTCGCCGAGGAGGCGCCTGCGGACGAGGCGCTGGAAGACGCCGACCCCGCCGCGCTCGCCGCCGACGATCCGGGGGGCGACGCGGACCCGGACCTCGACGGCGCGCCGGAAGAGGTCGCGGAGAACGGCGAAGAGGCCCCCGCCGACGCGCCCGCCGGCGACGGCGATCCCATCCGCCTCCACCGTCGCGCCCGTCACGACGAGACCGAGGAGCTCCTGGCCTGGCTGCGCGCCGCGCCGGCCGGGGCGCCGCTGACCCTGGACGCCTCGGAGGTCGAAAACCCCTCGACCCCGTACATCCTGGCCATCGTCGCCGCCGCCCGCGTCCGGGCGGAGGCCGGCGCCCCCGCCGTCGTGACAAGCCCGTCCCCGGCCTTCGTGGACGCGTTTTCGGACCTCGGGCTCTTCGGAGACCTGATGAAGATGGAGATCCGCGCATGAGCCGCATTCTCGCCGTGGACGACACCCGTGCGCTGCTGAACATGCTCAAGGCCTGTCTCGAGCGGGGCGGCCACGAGGTGTTCACCGCCAAGGACGGGGTCGAGGCGCTCGACAAGCTGCGCGAGCATCGGCCCGATCTGGTGATAACCGATCTGAACATGCCCAAGATGAACGGCCTCGAGTTCATCGCCGCCGCACGGCGCGAACCCGAGGGCCGCAGCCTGCCGATCCTGCTGCTGACCACCGAGACGGCGCAGGAGCTCAAGGACCGCGCCCGCGAGGTGAAGGCCACCGGCTGGCTGACCAAGCCCTTCGACCCCGACCAGATCCTGGGCCTCGTGGCTCGGCTGGCCTGACGGCCGGCGCAGGGAGATCCAGATGGACGATTCCGAAGACTATCTCGCGCTGTTCTTCACCGAATGCGGCGAGCTGCTGGGCGATCTGCAGGAGCAGCTCGACCGGCTGATGGACGGGGACCGCGACCCCGAGCTGGTGAACGCGGCCTTCCGGGCCGTGCACTCGGTCAAGGGCGGCGCCGCCGCCTTCGGCTTCGACGCGCTGATCGGCTTCGCCCATGTCTTCGAGACGGTGATGGACGGCCTGCGCTCGGGCCGGCTGGCGCTGAACTCGGAGGTCGTGAACCTCCTGATGCGCGCCGGCGACATCATGGAGGTCCTGATCGAGCAGGCCCGCGACGGCGCCCAGGTCGACGAGGGCGCCGTGGCCCGCGTGCGCCAGGAGCTCGAGGAGATGACCGGCCGCTCCTCCGCCGAGGAGACCGAGGACGACGCCCCCGTGGCGGCGGCCGCCCCCGCCCCTGTCGAACCCGAGCCGGCCGAGCTCGAGCCGCGCGAGGTCACCGTCTCCATCCGCCTGCACGACGACTTCGTCAACGCCGGCCACGATCCCCTGCGCATGATCCGCGCGGCGCGCGAGTTCGACCTGGTCGCCGCCGAGCCCTTCGGCGATCTCCCCCCGCTGGAGGAGCTGACCTCCGAGGGCTGTCCGCTGGGCTGGCGCCTGCGCTTCGAAACCGACCGGCCCACCGCCGAACTGCGCGACTTCTTCCTCGTCTACGAACATATCGCCGAGCTGGCGTTCGAGGATCCCTGGATCGACAACCCGCCCGCGACCGCTCCCGCCGCCGGCGCGGGACCCGAGGCGGCGCCGGCGGCCGCGGCCCCCGCCGCGCCCGAACCCGACGCGCCCGCCCCCGCGGCCGCGGCGCCGTCGGCGCCCTCGGGCGGCGGCGAGGGCAAGGAGGGGGGTCGTCACGGCCCCTCGAAGACCCTGCGCGTGGAGCTGACCCGCATCGACCGCCTGGTGAACCTCGTCGGCGAGATCGTGATCACCCAGGCCGTGCTGGCCCAGAAGCTGAGCGAGACCGACGCCCACACCGCGCTGGAGGTCGGCCACTCGGTCGAGGCGATGAGCCGTCAGACCCGCGAGCTCCAGGAATCGGTCATGGCGATCCGCGCCCAGCCGGTGAAGTCGGTGTTCTCCCGCATGCCGCGCGTGGTGCGCGACCTGGCCGAGAAGCTCGACAAGGAGGCGCGGCTGGTGCTGGCCGGCGAGCATACCGAGGTCGACACCACCGTTATCGAGGAGCTCGCCGAACCCCTCACCCACATGCTGCGCAACTCGATGGACCACGGGCTCGAGGGCCCCGACGAGCGCGAGCAGCTGGGCAAGCCCCGCACCGGCACGATCCGCCTCGCCGCCGAACACCGTGGCGAGCGGGTGATCATCATCGTCGAGGACGACGGCCGCGGCGTGAACCGCGAGCGGGTGATGGAGAAGGCCATCGAGAACGGCCTGATCGGCCCCGAGGACAACCTCCCCCCCGAGGAGATCGACCAGCTGATCTTCCACCCCGGCTTCTCGACCGCCAAGGAGATCAGCTCGGTCTCCGGGCGCGGGGTCGGGATGGACGTGGTGAAGAAGAAGATCCAGGCGCTGGGCGGCCGCATCCACATGCGCTCCGACCCCGGCAAGGGCACGCGCTTCCAGATCACCCTGCCGCTGACCCTGGCGGTGCTGGACGGGATGACCGTCTGCGTGGGCGACGAACGTTTCATCCTGCCGCTCAGCTCGGTGGTCGAGGCGCTTCGGATCGAGGGCGAGCGGGTCGAGATGCTGCCCGACCGCTCCCAGGTCCTCGCCCGCCGCGGCGAGTACCTGCGCCTGATCAGCCTGCGCGACACGCTCGGCATCGGCCTCGGCGAGAAGCGCGAGGAGATGGCGATCGTGGTCGACACCGAGACGCGGGGTCTCGTCGCCCTGCTCGTCGACGAGCTGATCGGCCAGCGGCAGGTGGTTCTCAAGAGCCTCGAGGCGAACTTCCAGCGGGTCGAGGGCGTCTCCGGCGCCACGATCCTGGGCGACGGACGGGTGGCGCTGATCCTCGACGTCCCGTCGCTCGTGTCCATGGGCGGGCTCGCGCGGGCCCCGATGCAGGAGACCTTCCATTGAGCGACGCGATGCAGACCCAGACCGACGCCGCCCCCGCCATCAACGGCCTGGGCGCTCCGGCTCCCTCCGCCGCCGGCGCCCCCGCGGCGGGGGGCCGGCTGAAGCAGTACGTGACCTTCCTGGTGGGCGATCGCGCCTACGGGGTCGACATCGTGCTGGTGCGCGAGATCAAGCAGTGGACCCCGACGACGGCCCTGCCCAACCAGCCCCACTACATGCGCGGCGTGCTGAACCTGCGCGGCACCATCGTGCCGGTGCATGACCTGCGCGCCCGCTTCGGCGGCGCCCTGACCGAGGCGACCGAGACCCATGTCGTGGTCATCGTCTGGATCGGCGAGCAGACCGTGGGCGTCCTCGTCGACGCGGTCAGCGACATCATCAGCGTCGCCTTCGACGACATCCGGCCGGTGCCGCCCTCTGAGGCGGACCTCGACCAGTCGGCGATCAACGGCCTGGTGAACGCCGAGTCCGGAATGGTCGCGCTGCTGGACCTCAAGTCGCTGTTCGGCGCGGTCCGCGGGGTTGCCTGACGCGGCCCCCTCCCGCCGGGCGGGGAGGGAAGGCGACGGTTCGCGCGCCGATCGGCGGCGCGCAGGAAGGACGTGCGTCGACGCCGGTCGACGTCGGGACGAGTCGATCTACGGCCGCAAGCACGGCGAACGGAGAGCCGGATGACCACCAGCCAGAAGACCCGGGCCCGAAGCGGCCTCTCGATCGGGATCAAGCTGACCCTCGCGGCCGGAGGCGCCGCGCTGCTCACCGGTCTGGCCGTGGGTGCCGTGGATCTGGCCCGCTCGGACCGCGAGCTGCGCAACGAGTCGGTGCGGGACGTGACCGACGCCGCCCAGCTCGCCGCTCAGCGCATCGAATCCTACATCCAGCAGGTCGAGCGCGACCTCGGCTTCCTGCGCCGGTCGGAACTGGGAACCGACGATTTCGAGGATTTTCTCGGCCCTTGGGCGACCGACGGCAAGGCGGTCACGCGTCTCTACCGCGAGGAGTCCCCCCTGCCCGCCGGCCGACGGGCCGAGCTCGACGACGCCGGCGACGGGTCCGACTGGTCCGACGCGCATTCGCGCCACCATCGCACCTACCGCGGCTTTCAGGAGCAACGCGGCTACCACGACCTGTTCCTGATCTCGACCGAAGGCGAGGTGATCTATTCGGTCGCGAAGGAGGCCAATTTCGGGGAGAACCTGCTGACGGGACGCTTCAAGGACTCGGGCCTGGCGGAGGTGTTCCGGAAGGCCCGCGGCCTGAAGCCGGGCGAGACGGCGATCGTCGACCTCGCCGGCTATGCGCCGAGCGGCGGCGCGCCGGCGGCCTTCGTCGCGACCCCGGCCGTGGCGCCGGATGGGCGGGTTCTGGGCGTGATGGCGCTGCAGCTGCCGTCGGACGAGTTCGCCTTTATCCTCTCGACCGTCAGCCTGAGCGAAGACACCGCCCTGTTCATCGCCGGCGGCGACGGCCTGCTGCGGTCCGACCTGCCGCAGACCCCGCAGGACGACATTCTTGCAACGCGCGTCGATCTTCCGGCCGCCGCCCTCGAGGCCTCGACCGAGCACCCGGGCGTGTTCGGCGAGGAAGCCACCATCAGCGTCCACCCGATCGAGATCGCGGGTCTCGACTGGGTCGCCGTGGCCGAGGAGCCGACGCGCATCATCGCGGCCGCCCGCATGTCGCAGATGCAGGCCTCGGCCCTCGCCTCGCTGCCGGCGCTCCTGCTGGCGCTCGGCCTGGGCTGGCTGGTGGCGCGCAGCTTCGCCGCGCCGGTGCGGCGGATGACCGAGTCGGTGAGCGAACTCCTGGCGGGACGCGCGGTCGATGTTCCGGGCGCGGGACGAACCGACGAGCTCGGCGATCTCGCGCGCTCGCTCTCCGAGATCCACGGCGCCTCCGTCGCCGCCCGCCGGATCGCGACGGCGCTGACCGCGTCGTCCGAGATGGTGATGATCCTCGACACGGACCTGCGCGTCGTCTTCGCCAACGCGGCGATGGAAGAGGGCTTCGGCCGGATCCGCCGCGCGATGCCCGGCGTTCCCGCGGGCGCGACCTCGATCGTGGGGCTGGAGGCGCGGATGCTCCACGCCGATCCCTCGGTGTTCCTGAAACCCGACCGCGCGGGCGCGCCGCTCCTGCAGTACGACGACCGTCTCTACGGCCTCGTGATCGTGGAGATGCGCGACGACGCCGGCGCCTTGATCGGCCGGGCGGTGACCTGGCGCGACCGGTCGAGCGCGCTGGTGGTCGAGCGGCAGGTGAACGAGGTGCTGGAGGCGGTCGCCAAGGGCGACTTCTCCAAGAAGCTGGACGAGGATTCCGACGACCGCTTCGCGCGCCTCGTCGCCCGCTCGATCAACAAGATGGGCGCCCTGTCGGGCGGCTTCTTCGCCGAGCTCGAGCGGATGGTCGAAGCGTTGACCTCCGGCCGCCTGTCGCATCGCATGACCGAAGGCCACGACGGCCGCTTCGGCGAAGCGGCGGCGAACCTGAACCAGGCCGTGGCCCGCCTCGCGGAGACGATCGCCGACATCGCGCGATCGGCCGACGGGATGCGGGAGACGGCGGACAGCATCTCCACGGGCGCCTCCGACCTGAGCTCGCGCACCGAGAGCCAGGCCTCCTCGCTCGAGGAGACGGCCGCGACGATGGAGGAAATGGCGGCCAACGTGAAGACCACGGCCGACAATGCCGACGCCGCCGAGTCGCTGGCGCGCGACGCCGCCACGCGCGCGGAAGCGGGCCGCGGGGTGATGTCGAACGCGGTCTCCGCGATGAGCCGGATCGAGGAGAGCTCGGCCAAGATATCGGACATCATCTCGGTGATCGATTCGATCGCCTTCCAGACCAACCTTCTGGCCCTGAACGCGGCGGTCGAGGCCGCGCGCGCGGGCGAGGCCGGCAAGGGCTTCGCGGTGGTCGCCGCCGAGGTCCGCACCCTCGCCCAACGCTCCAGCCAGGCGGCGAAGGACATCTCGGCGCTGATCGAGGCGTCCTCCAGCCATGTCGGCGAAGGGGTGCGCCTGGTGCAGTCCACCGGCAGCGCGCTGGAGGAGATCGCCGAAGGCATCGCCCGCACCGCCGCCACGATCGAGGACATCTCGTCGGCGGTGCGCGAGCAGAGCTCCGGCGTGCAGGAGACCAGCCAGGCGGTCAGCCACATGGACGACGCCACCCAGCGCAACTCCGCCATGGCCGAGGAGAGCGCGGCCGCCGCCCGACGGCTCCAGAACGAGGCGCGCTGGCTCATCGAGCGGGTCGGGTTCTTCCAGACCAGAGAGACGCAGACGGCGCGGACGGTCGCGACGCAGGCCCACGCCGTCGGCGGCGGCGGCGGCGCGACCGCGCCGCGCCCGACCACGTCCCGCCCCGCGACGCCCGCTCGGCCGACCGCCACGGCCTCCGCACGTCCCGCGCCCGCACGTCCCGCCTCCGCGCCCGCCTCGTCGGCCAAGCCCGCGCCAAAGGCGCCTGCGCCCGCGCCGCGTCCGTCGACTCCGGCGCCCGGCGCCGCCCGCCCGGCGCCCGTCCGGCCCGCCACGCCGAAACCTGCCGCCGCCCCCGCGGCGGCTGCTCCCAAAGCGCCTGCCCCCAAACCCCCCGCGTCGAAGCCGGCCGCGATCAAGCCTGAACCCAAGCCCGCAACCCGTCCGTCGCCGGCCCCCGCGTCAGCCGCAGAGGACGATCAGGATTGGTCGGAGTTCTGAGACGATGAACCGCGCGCTTCAAACCGGCTCTGCGGCGTCGCCGCCGCGCTCGGCCCCACCGTCCGCTGCAAGCCGCGGCGAGGATCCGGCGACCTACGGCGGCGAGTTCGTGATGTCGGACGCCGAGTTCAACCGTATCACCGCCAAGGTCTTCGAGATCGCCGGCATCGTCCTGAAGGACCACAAGCGTCAGATGGTCTACACGCGGCTGTCCCGGCGTCTGCGGGCCACGGGCCTGACCTCCTTCGGCCAGTACATGGACCTGATCGACCGGCCGGAGGGCGCGGGCGAGCTGGTGCAGTTCACCAACGCGGTGACTACCAACCTCACCTCCTTCTTCCGGGAAGGACATCACTTCACCCACCTGCGCGAGCATGTGCTGGAGCCGCTGGCGAAATCGGGCAAGACGCGGCTGCGGGTCTGGTCGGCTGGCTGCTCGACGGGGGAGGAGCCTTATTCGATCGCCCTGACCGCCCGCGCCGCGGCGCGCAGCATGGCCAGCGTCGACTTCCGCATCCTGGCCACCGACCTCGACACCAACGTGCTGGCGACCGGCAAGGCCGGCGTCTACCCGGAGGCGCGGGCGGCCGACATCCCGGCCGAGCTGCGATCGGGCGCGCTCGCGAAAAGCGGAGACCGGGTGGAATTCTCCAGCCAGGTCCGGGCGATGATCGCCTTCCGCAAGCTGAATCTGCTGCATCCCTGGCCGTTTCGCGGCCCTTTCGACGCGATCTTCTGCCGGAACGTGCTGATCTACTTCGACGCAGAGACCAAGGCCGGCCTCGTGCGCCGCTTCGCCGAGGCGCTGACCGACGACGGCATCCTCTACCTGGGCCATTCCGAGTCGCTCCTGGGCGAGCATCCGCTGCTGCGCTCGGAAGGGCGCACGATCTACAGGAGGCGTCGATGAGCTCGCTGAACGGGCGCGCCGCCGCCCCCTATTTCGACCCCAAGATCGGCGCGCAGGCGATTTCGGTCCTGCCCGGGCACCACGCGGTGACCGATCTCGCGGAAACGGCGGTGACCACGCTTCTCGGATCCTGCGTCGCGGCCTGCATCCGCGACGTCGACAAGGGCATCGGGGGGCTCAACCACTTCCTGCTGCCGGGCGAGGACCGTACCGACGGCGCCCGGTCGTCCCGCTACGGCGTCCATGCGATGGAGGTCCTGATCAACGACATCCTCAAGCGCGGCGGCCGCAAGGACCGGATGGAGGCGAAGGTCTTCGGCGGCGCGAACGTCATCGACGTGAGCTCGAAGGATACGGTGGGCGCCCGCAACGCCCAGTTCGTGAAGGATTATCTGCGCATGGAAGGGATACGCCTCGCCGCTTCCGACTGCGGGGGGGAGCGGGCGCGGCGGGTCTATTTCTTCCCGTCGACCGGCCGCGCCTCCGTCCTGCGGCTGCCCGCCTCCGAAACCCGCGTCATGCGCCGGTCCGAGAGCCAGCTGGCCCAGCAGGCGAAGAAAGCGCCCGCCGCCGGCGGCGTGGAGCTGTTCTGATGTCGGGTCAGGATGCCGTCCCCCGCGCCCCGGGAGGACGCGTGCGCGCCGTGGTCGTGGACGACAGCCGGTTGATGCGCGGGATCATCAAGTCCGCGCTCGAGGCGGAGGGCGACGTCGAGACGGTCGGCCTCGCCGGCAACGTCGCCGAGGGCCGTCGCCTGATCAAGGAGACGGACCCCGACGTCGTCACCCTCGACGTCGAGATGCCGGGCATGAACGGCCTGGAGTTCCTAGAGAAAATCATGACCTTGCGTCCGACCCCGGTGGTCATGGTCTCCACCTTGACCGCCGCGGGCGCCGACGCGACGCTGGCGGCCCTGTCGATCGGGGCCGTGGACGTCGTGCGCAAGCCCAATGGCCCCGACCCGATGGGCGCCTTCGGGCGGGAACTGCGCGAGAAGGTGCGCATGGCCGCCCGCGCCCAGGTTCGGCGGGCGGGCGTCGCACGCTCCGCCGTCCCCGACGGGCCGCCGCCTCCCTCCCCCCCCGCGCTCGATTCCCGGCGAGGGCAGGACAGGCCGCACGCCTCGCCGGTCCGGACCCGCATCGATGCGAGGGAACCGCCCCCGATTCATGCCGCTGCGGCTGACCCCGCGCCTCCGCCGACGACCGAGCCGACGGCCGGCGGGGCCTGGCGGCGAGGCCTGGTGGCCATCGGCTCGTCGACCGGCGGCGTCGGCGCCATCGCCGAACTGCTCGACGGCCTTCCGCCGGACCTGCCGCCGGTCGTGATCACCCAGCACATGCCCGAAGGATACACGGCCCGCTTCGCCCGTCGATTGCGGGAGAAATACGGCCGCGACGTCGACGAAGCGCGGGACGGCGAGGCCTTGCGACCCGGCATGGTGCGCATCGCCCCAGGGGCCCGCCACATGGAGGTTCAATCTTCCTCCGGCCGGCTAGTCACGCGCCTCGGCGGATCCGAGACGGTGTCCGGCCATTGCCCCTCGGTGGACGTGTTGTTCGGTTCGGTCGCCCGCGCGGCCGGCCCGTCCGCGGTCGGGGTGATCCTGACCGGAATGGGCCGCGACGGCGCGGCCGGCCTGCGGGCCATGCGCGCCGCCGGCGCCGCCACCCTGGGGCAGGCCGAACGCACCTGCGTCGTCTACGGCATGCCCCGCGCCGCCCGCGAGCTCGGCGCGGTCGAGGAAGAGCACGACCTTGACCGTCTCGCCGCCCGCATCTGCGATTTCGCCCGAACCGCGCCGTCCCGGCGCGCCGCCCTCGGAAGCTGAGGAGAGCCCGAATGCCCGCAGCCAAGTCCCTGAAGGTGCTGGTCGTGGACGACCAGCAGACCATGCGCGGCCTCGCCCGCCAGTGTCTCAAGCGCCTCGGCGTCGTCGACGTGACGCTCGCCGCCGCCGGCGACCAGGCGCTGGAGGCGATGATGGCCAAGAAATTCGACGTGGTGATCTCGGATCTCAACATGCCCGGCCTTTCGGGCGTGGAGCTGGCCCGCAAGATCAAGGAGCATCCGGTGTTCAAATCGATCCCGGTGTTCCTGGCCACGTCCGACGCGTATCGCGACCAGGCGGTGGAGGGAACGGTGGACCACTTCGTCGCCAAGCCGTTCTCGGTCGCGGACATGCGCACCGCGATCGAGACCCACCTCGGCGCGCTGACCTGAGGTCGGGAGGCCGCATCCGGCCTCGCGTTGCCAACAGCGCCGTCCTCGCTTCAGGGACGTCGCCGCCGTCGCCCTCGCCAACCGCTCCCGGTCCCAGCCCGGAGCGGTCTTCGCGGCCGCCTGCACGCCCGGCGGCGGGGCGTCGGTTCGGGATTTTGCCGCGTCGGCGAGCGCATCGCGGCCGCGCCGAGAGAGACGGGCGGTTCGCCGCCGTCGCGACCGAAGCCTCCCGGCGAGTTCCCTAGAATGCCTGCGATCCGGTCTCGCCGGATTCACTTCCCGGAAACTCTCCCTGCGCATTTTCGGCCCCGGCGATCCCGCGGAGACGGCCGCGCCCTCCGCGCCTCGGCGGGCGGCCACGGGTGGGATCGGACCATCGCCGGGCCCCGGCCCGGTCCGCTTGTGGACCCTGACCGCAGAACGTGGCGCCGGCCTCGCCGGACGTCCGCCCAGAAGGACTGACGATGACGATCTCCTCCTCGCTCAACGCCTCCGTCGCAGGCCTGAACGTGAACGCCTCCCGGCTCGCGGCCATCTCGGACAACATCGCGAACGCGGGCACCTACGGCTACAAGCGCGCGCAGACCGAATTCTCGTCGCTGGTGGTCGCGTCGGGCAACGGCAAGTACTCGGCGGGCGGCGTCACCTCGACGACCACCCGCGCCATCTCGGCCGAGGGGTCGATCGTCTCGACCGAGAATTCGCTCGACATGGCCGTGGTCGGCCGCGGCATGTTGCCGGTGACCCCGATCGACGAGATCGACGCCGCCTCGCCCGAGCTGCGCCTCAAGCCCACCGACAGCTTCACACCCGATCAGAACGGGGTGCTGATCTCCTCCTCCGGCTTCGCCCTGCTCGGCTGGCCCCTCGACCAGAACGAGGAGCCGATCACCCAGCTGCGCGATTCGACCACGGGGCTGGAGCCGGTGTCGGTCGCCGCCTCCCGCTTCGTCGCCAACGCCACGACCTTCATGGAGTTCGGCATCAACCTGTCGGCGGAGGACACGCGCGCCGGCGCCTCCGGCGACCCGCTGTCGGTGCCGATCGAGTATTTCGACAATTTCGGCGCGTCGGAGACCCTGACCGCCACCTTCACCCCCACCGTGCCCGCCTCAGGCGCCTCGAACGAGTGGACCCTGACGCTGGAGGACAGCGCTACCGCCGCCGCCTCGAACCCGGTGGCGGAGTTCACGCTGACCTTCGACGACACCCGCGGCCTGGGCGGCGCGCTGCTGGACGTGACCGTGGTCTCGGGCGCGACCTACGACACCGCCACGGGCCTCGCGTCGATCAGCGTGGACGGCGGTCCGATGGACATCCAGCTGGGGCCGTACGGCGCCAATTCGTCCCTCACCCAGCTGTCGGCGGAGTTCGCGCCCTCCTCGATCACCAAGAACGGCAACCGCGCCGGGATCCTGACCTCGATCGAGGTCGACGCCGACGGCTTCCTGGTGGGCATCTACGACACCGGCCTCAGCCGCAAGCTGTTCCAGATTCCGGTGGTCGACGTGCCGAACCCGGACGGGCTGGCGGTGAAGGACGGGCAGACCTTCACGGTCACCCCCCAGTCCGGCGCCTTCTACCTGTGGGATTCGGGCTCCGGCCCGGCCGGCATCCTGACCGGCTATGCGCTGGAGGGGTCGACGACCGACATCGCGGCCGAGCTGACCACCCTGATCGAGACCCAGCGCGCCTATTCGTCCAACGCCAAGGTCGTCCAGACCGTGGACGAGATGCTGCAGGAAACCACCAACATCAAGCGATGACGCCCGGCCCGGCCGCGCCGCGCGCACGGCCGGGCTCCCCCCACCCTGACCTGACCGGACGCCAAGATGAGCATCGGAGTCGCCCTTTCCAACGCCCTCAGCGGCCTCACCGCCTCCTCCAAGCGGGCGGAGGTGATCTCCGACAACGTGGCCAATGCGCTGACGCCGGGCTATGCGCGGCGATCGCTGCAGGTCTCGGCCGCCTCCCGGGCGGGCGACGGGCGCGGGGTGCAGATGCACGAGGTGACCCGCGCGACCGACCCGCGGGCCACGTTCGAACGCCGGTCCGCGCAGTCGGATCTCGGCCGCGACCAGACCCTCGCGCGTGCGCAGTCGGTGCTGAGCGAGGCCATCGGAACGGCCGACCAGGTCGGCTCGCTCTCCTCGCGCGCAGTGGCGCTGGAAGATGCGATCGCCCGCCTGGCCGAGACGCCGGAGGCGCCGTCGCTCCAGCAGGGCGCGGTCTCGACGGCCAAGGACCTGGCGCAGGCATTGAACGTCGCCTCCTCCGACGTGCAGTCGACCCGGATGGACGCGGAGACGGCGATCACGCGCATGGTCGAGCAGATCAACGACTCGCTCGCCCGCATCGACGCGCTGAACGAGGACATCGCCACCGCCACCATCGGCGGCGACTCGACCGCCGCGCTGGATGGGGCGCGGGGCGAGGAGATCGACCGCCTCGCGGAGCTGATCCCGGTGCGCACCGCCCGTCGCGACAACGGCGTGGTGGCGATCTACGCCCCCGGCGGCGCGGCGTTGCTGGAGGGGCGGCCGGCTCTGCTGGAGTTCGACGCCAAGAGCCTGATCACCGCGGACATGACCCTGGCCTCCGGCGGCCTCAACGCCCTGATCCTGGACGGAGAGCCGATCGCCGCGGGAACCGGCGCCGGCCCGCTGGACGGCGCCGCCCTGGGCGCCCAGTTCGCGATCCGCGACGTCGAGGCGCCCGAGGCGCAGGCCCAGCTCGACGCCATCGCCGAAGATCTGATCCTGCGGTTCGAGGATCCGGCCGTCGACCCCACGCTCGCTGCCGGCGATCCCGGCCTGTTCACCGACGAGGGCGGCGCCTTCGACCCGCTCGACGTCGTCGGTCTCGCCGCGCGGCTGGAGGTCAACGCGGCCGTCGATCCCGATCGCGGGGGCGCCGCCTGGCGGATGCGCGACGGTCTCAACGCCGCGGCGGAGGGGCCGGCGGGCCTCGACACCCTGCCCCGCGCCCATCTCGACGCGCTGCGCGAGGCGCTGCCGACGCCGGCCACCTCCGGCGTCAGCGGCGCCCGCAGCTTCTCGGATCTGGTGGATTCCGTGGCCTCCCTGCGCGCCCGGGCCGCCGCCGACGCCGAGGCCGCGGCGGCCTTCGCAGACGGTCGCTACGCCGTGAAGGCCGAGGCCGAGGCCGCCTCGACCGGCGTCGACGGCGACCGGGAGATGTCGGACCTGCTGCTGGTCGAGCAGGCCTACGCCGCCAACGCCAGGGTGCTGCAGGTCGTCGACGGCCTGCTGCGCCGCCTGCTGGACATCTGAGATCGATACGGATGCGCGGCCTCGCCGCGGCCGCGCTCACCTGGGGAGACGAGGCATGATCACGGGACCGTTGCCCGACCTGGCCGCCACGCTGCGCCTTCAGCGCGACGCAGGCGCGGTGCGCGCGTCGCTCGAGCGCGCGGGACGGGAACTGAGCACGGGCAAGAAAGAAGACCTGTTCGCCGCGTCCGGCGGCGATCCGCGCCGCCTGCTGGCGATCGAAGGCTCGCAGGCCCGCGCCGCGCGCGAGGCCGAAACCGTGGTTCTGGCGCAGGGACGCCTGAGCCTGACGCAATCCGTCATGGGGGGCCTCCAGGGCCTCGCCGACGGCCTGGGGCCGGAACTGGCGGCGGCGGTGGCGCGGGGCGACATGAACTCCGCCCGCATCCATGCCGCGGGCGCCGAGGACGCCTTCCGAAACGCCGTCCAGAACCTGAACACCACCTATGCGGGGCGCACCCTGTTCTCGGGGGCGGCGGTCGACACGCCGGCCCTGGACGATCCCGACCTGATCTTCGCCGACGTCGCGGCGGTGGTCGCCGGCGCGGCCGACGCCGCGGACGCGATCGCCCAGGTCGAGACCTATTTCGACGTCGGCGGCGGCTTCGACGCCCGCTTCCTCGGCGCGGTCGAAGACGCTCCGCGCGCCGGCATCGACTCGGGCGATTCCGTCGACATCTCACGCCGCGCCGACGATCCTGAGGTGCGCGAGCTGCTGCGCGGCCTGGCCATCGCGGCCGTGACCGTGGATTCCGCCTATGCCGGTCCTGCGGATGCGCAGGGCGCCCTGTTCGAGGAGGCGGCCGCGGTCACCATGTCGGCGCGGGAGTCGCTGGTGCAGTCCCGCGCCCTGCTGGGCCTGTCCGAGCAGGCGCTCGAGGACGCCTCGGTTCGCATCGCGGCGCGCAAGGACACGCTGGACCTCGCCTGGAATCATGCCGTCTCGCGCGATCCCTATGATGCGGCGGCCGAATTCCAGGCCATCGAGCAGCAGCTGCAGCGCGTCTTCCTCGTCACCTCGCGCCTCTCGCAGCTGAGCCTGACGGACTTCCTGAGGTGACGTTTCCGCATCGGGCGAACGGATAGCGACGATGATCGGTCGAGCGACGACGCAGAAGGCGACGACGCGATACGAAGGGAAATCGGGACGGCTTTGGCGGGCGCTTGCAGCCGCGCTCGCGCTGTTTGCCCTGACGCTGTCCCTGATCGCGCCCGACCCCGCCTCGGCGGACGGCGGCCCCAAGGCCGGGAACGATTTCGCCGGCGGCGGCGGCGCCCCGGGCGGCGGAGCGGCCCCGCTGGCGTTGGGCGTGATGGAGGCTGCCCCCGACGCGCTGCGCGTGCGCCTGAAGGACCTGGTGGAGTTCGACGGCGTGCGCGGCAACGACCTGGTCGGCTACGGCCTGGTGGTCGGCCTGAACGGCACCGGCGACGGGCTGCGCAACGCGCCCTTTACCGAAGACGCGCTGACCAACCTGCTGGAACGCCTGGGTGTGAACATCACCGGCGAGCAGTTCCGGCCCAACAACGTGGCCGCCGTGCTCGTCACCGGCGTGCTGCCGCCCTTCGCCCGCGCGGGCAGCCAGATCGACGTCACCGTCTCGGCGATCGGCGACGCCGACAGTCTGCAGGGCGGCACCCTGATCATGACCCCGCTGAACGCCGCGGACGGAGAGATCTACGCCGTCGCGCAGGGCTCGGTCCTCGCCGGCGGCGTGGTCGCCCAGGGCGCCGCCGAGACCGTGACCCAGGGCGTCCCGACCGCGGGCGTGATCCCCAACGGCGCCCGCGTCGAGCGGGAGATCGCCTTCGCCTTCGACGCCCTGCGCACCCTGCGCCTGGCGCTGCGGGAGCCGGATTTCACCACCGCCGCCCGCATCTCGGCCCGCATCAACGAGGCCGCGGGCCGCCCCATCGCCCGGATGATGGATGCCGGCACCGTGCAGCTCGACCTGCCGCGCGCCGGCATGGCGCCCGCCCAGCTGATGTCGGCGCTGGAGAATCTCGAGGTCGCGCCGGCCCGCCGCGCCCGGGTCGTCGTCGACCAGCGTTCGGGCACGATCGTTCTGGGCGACGACGTCCGGGTCAGCCGCGTGGCGATCAGCCAGGGCAACCTGACCCTGCGCATCCGCGAGACGCCGATCGTCTCGCAGCCCAACCCCTTCGCGCCCCGCGGCGCCGAGACGATCGTGGTCCCGCGCACCGACGCCGCCATCCAGGAGGATCCCGGCACGCCCCTGGCGGTCGTCGGCAACGAGGTCACGCTCTCCCAGCTGGTGGAGGGTCTGAACGCGCTCGGCGTCACGCCGCGCGACCTGATGGAGATCCTGAAGACGGTGAAGGCGGCCGGGGCCCTGCATGCGGAGTTCATCGTGCAATAGGCGCGCGACAGGCCGAAGGGCGGCGATGCGTTCGCGCCTGCGGAGACGGTCGCCCGCAAACACGGCGCCTCGCCCCGAACGACTGCGGCCCGACGTCCTCCCAGGCGACGAAGTCGTAGGACGAAGGATGCAAAGGGCGGAGATCGACATGTGCCGCTGCGCGAACACCCAAGCCTACAGCGCTGCCCGGAGACCAGGCTCAAGCGCGGCCGGCGAGCCAGGCGGAAGATTGCGGAGGGCGTCGCGCCTGCATCGCCGACGCGATCATCTCAAATGCAGGATGGATGGCCCGTCCACCCCTCCGGCAGCCCCAGCGCCCATGTGCCGACGAGCCGAAGATCTCGCCTCCCATTCCCGCGCATCGCCAGCCGCCGCGCTCGACTTGCCGAGCACCCCCGCCCGCGCCAGTTTCCCCGCATGTCCAGCGCGACCGACCTGCTCGAGCTTCGCCCCGAGGGGCTCTACTGTCCCCCCGCCGGCGTCTACATCGACCCCCACCGCCCCGTCGGGCGCGCGGTCGTCACCCATGGCCATGGCGATCACTGCCGCCCAGGCTCGCGCGCGCTGCTGGCGACGCCGCAGACGCTCGCCATCGCCGCCGCCCGCTACGGGCGCGACGCCTTCGCCCGCACCCAGGCGCTCGTCCCCGGCGAGCCGCTGACGCTCGGCGAGGCCACGATCCGACTGGTCCCCGCGGGCCATGTCCTCGGCTCGGCCCAGGTGGTGATCGAGGCGAAGGGCGCCCGCGCCGTCGTCTCGGGCGACTACAAGCGCGCGCCCGACCCCACCTGCGCCCCGTTCGAGCCGGTGGAGTGCGACCTCTTCGTCACCGAGGCGACCTTCGGCCTGCCCGTCTTCCGCCACCCGCCCGTGGGGGAGGAGATCGCCCGCCTGCTCGCCTCGGTCGCCGCCCACCCGCAGCGCTGCCACGCCATCGGCGCCTATGCGCTCGGCAAGGCCCAGCGGCTGATCGCCGAGCTTCGCGCCGCCGGCTGGGATCGCCCGATTTACCTGCACGGCGCGCTGGTCGGCCTGTGCACGGTCTACGAGCGGGAGGGCGTGCCGCTGGGTCCGCTGGAGCAGGTCGGCTCCCAGGGCAAGGCGCTGGCGGGCGAGATCGTTCTCGCCCCGCCCGGCGCCCTGAACGACCGCTGGGCCCGCCGCCTCCCCGACCCGGTGATCTGCGCGGCGTCAGGCTGGATGCGGGTGCGCCAGCGCGCCCGGCAGCGGGGGGTCGAGCTGCCGCTGGTGATCTCCGACCACGCCGACTGGGACGAGCTGACGGCCACGATCCTCGAGACCCGCGCCCAGACCGTCTGGGTCACCCACGGGGCCGAGGAGGCGCTGTGCCACTGGTGCGGTCAGCGCGGCATCGACGCCCGCCCCCTCGCCCTCGTCGGGCGAGGCGAGGAGGAGGCGATGTAGATGCGCCGCTTCGCCCAGCTTCTCGAGGCGCTGGTCCTCAGCCCGCGCCGCACCGCCAAGCTGCAGCTTCTGCAGGACTATTTCCGCACCACCCCCGATCCCGACCGCGGCTGGGCGCTGGCGGCGCTGGCGGGGGGGCTGGAGCTGCCGAACCTGACGGCCTCGGTGATCCGGGGCGTGGCCGAGGCGCGGGTCGACCCGGCGCTGTTCCGCCTGTCCTACGACTTCGTCGGCGACCTGGCCGAGACCACGGCCCTGATCTGGCCCGATCCGCTCGGGCCGCCGGGCCCGCCGCCGGGCCTCGACGAGGTGGTGCGCACGCTCCAGGCGGCGACCCGCAGCGACCGTCCGGGGATCCTGGCGGCGCTCTTCGACCGGCTCGATTCCTCGGCCCGCTTCGCGCTGATCAAGCTCTGCACCGGGGGAATGCGGGTGGGCGTCTCGGCCCGCCTCGCCCGCACGGCACTGGCCGAGGGCTTCGGCCGGCCGCTGGAGCGGATCGAGGAGCTGTGGTTCGTCCTCTCCCCGCCCTATGCCGACCTGTTCCGATGGCTGGAAGGCGGGCCGGAGCCCGACGCCGACCTCTCGCTCGCCTTCCGCCCGATGATGCTCGCCAACCCCGTCGAGGACGCGCGGCTGGAGACGCTGGTCCCCGCCGACCATGCCGCCGAGATCAAGTGGGACGGCATCCGCGTGCAGGCCGTCGCGACCGAAAGCGGCCGGCGCCTCTATTCGCGCACTGGCGAGGACCTGGGCCCGGCCTTCCCCGACCTGCTCGACGCGATGGACTGGCGCGGATGCGTGGACGGGGAGCTGCTGGTGGTGGTCGACGGCCAGGTCCGCCCCTTCGCCGACCTGCAGACGCGGCTGGGCCGCAAGCGGGTGACCGCGAAGATGCTGGCCGAGCTGCCGGCCCATATCCGCGCCTACGACCTGCTGCACGACGGCGAGGCCGACCTGCGCCCCCTGCCCTACGACGAGCGCCGCGCGCGGCTCGAGGCCTGGCGCGCCGCCCATGCGCCGGCCCGGCTGGACGTCTCCGCCGAGGTGCCCTTCGCCGACTGGCAGGAGCTGGCCGCGATCCGCGCCGCCCAGCGGGAGGAGGGCGAGGAGGGGCTGATGCTCAAGCGCCGCGACGCGCCCTACCTGGGCGGGCGGCCCATCGGCCCGTGGTGGAAGTGGAAGCGCGATCCGCTGACCGCGGACTGCGTGCTGATGTACGCCCAGCGCGGGCACGGCAAACGGTCGTCGTTCTATTCCGACTACACCTTCGGCGCCTGGGAGGAGACCGAGGACGGCCCCCGCCTCGCCCCCGTCGGCAAGGCCTATTCCGGCTTCACCGACGAGGAGCTGGTGGAGCTCGACCGCTGGGTGCGCGCCAACATGACCGAGCGCTTCGGCCCGGTGCGCGCGGTGAAGCCGGGGCTGGTGCTGGAGGTGGCCTTCGACGCGCTCCAGGCCTCGGCCCGCCACCGCTCGGGCATCGCGATGCGCTTCCCGCGGATCAAGCGCATCCGCTGGGACAAGCCGATCGAGGAGGCCGACCGGCTGGCGACCCTGCGCGCCATGCTGCCGGGGTGAGCGGGCGTCCGGGAGCGGCCCGGGGCCTCGATCGGCCCCGAGAGCCATTTGACGTAGCGGGCGCCGCGCCTTGCGCGCTTCAGCCCCCGCAACTGAACCCTGAGTGAACGTCCGCTGCGTCGCACCTTGTCGAGCCAGTTGGACTTCCGCTAGCGTTCCCCCAACTTGAAGAGAATTCACCACGGGGCCTTGCAAGCCCAACTCACGGAGCGGGACCAGCGTGACGCGATGCACCCTGCATCCGGGAGCCGGGCGGCGCAGGCCCCCTGCGCCCGGATCCGTCGACGCGGGACGATCCGACGTCCCGTCGCCGCAACGGCATCGAGCGGGGCGCGCATGAGCGGGTCCGTCGCGCTGCCGCTCTTCGACTGGCCCGAACTGCGCGAGGCGACCGACGGCTTCTGGTTCGCCTTTCATCAACGCCTGACGCAGGCGGGGTTCGCGCCGCCGGCCGAGCTCGACCGCGCCCGTCCGGGGGCGGAGAGCTGGGCCGACCCGCAGCTGCTGTTCTCCCAGGCCGATGCGCACGCCCATGTCGCCGGCGCCGCGGCGGCCACCCGGCTGATCTGCGCGCCCTCCTACGAGGCGGAGGGCTGCGGCGGCGGCAAGGTCGCGGCGGTGTTCCTGGCGCGCCGGGGCGCGGTGGCGCGCGGCGGCGCGGCGGGGATCTCTGAGCTCGCCGGGGCGCGGTTCGCGGTGGGGGCCGACAGCCTGTGCGGCCTGCCCGCGCTGGTCGACGCCCTGGGCGCCGCGGCGGTGGGCGAGGTGGAGGCCTGCGCCAGCCCGCGCGACGCGCTCGCGGCGCTGGCCGAGGGGCGGGTCGACGGCGCCTCGGTCGACGCGCTGACCTGGGCGCTGGCGCAGGAGCACGATCCGGCCGCCGCCGAGCTCGCCCCCGTGGGCTGGTCCGACCCGTTGCCGGCGCCGCCCTTCGTGACCTCGGCCCTGACCGAGACCGGGGCCCGCGCCCGCCTGCGCGCGGCCCTGGTCGAGACGCTGGTCGACCCCGCGACCGAGCCGCAGCGCCGGGCGCTGAAGCTCGCGCGCATCGTGGCCTTCGGCGACCCCGACTACGACGCGGCCCGCCGTCTCGCCGCGCTCGCCCGCGACGCGGGCTGATCGCGCGCCCCCGTCCGTCGCCGTTCAGGCCACGGACCGTCTCCAATCCGGCGCTGGGCGCGCCTCCCTGGCCGCCCTAGGTTATGATCGGCGAACAATCACGGGAGGCGCGGCATGAAACGGCTGGTCGAAGGCGAGTGGACGACGGCGGAGCTGACCGGCGGCGACGGGTCCTTCCAGCGCTCGGAGTCGAGCTTCCGCAACTGGGTCACCGCCGACGGCGCGCCCGGCCCCTCGGGCGAGGGCGGCTTCAAGGCCGAGAGCGGGCGCTACCACCTCTACGTCTCGCTGGCCTGCCCCTGGGCGCATCGCACCCTGATCCTGCGCGAGGCGAAGGGGCTGGCGGAGCATATCGGCGTCTCGGTCGTGCATCCCGACATGCTCGACGACGGCTGGACCTTCGACGAGAGCTTTCCCGGCGCCACCGGCGACACGCTGATGGGCAAGCGCTTCCTGCGCGAGATCTACCTCGAGGCCGACCCCGGGGCGACCACCCGCGTCACCGTCCCGGTGCTGTGGGACAAGGAACGCGGCACGATCGTCTCGAACGAGAGCGCCGAGATCATCCGCATGTTCGACCAGGCCTTCGACGCGGTCGCCGGCCCCTCGGAGCGGCTGTGGCCCGAGGACCTGCGCGAGGCGATCGAGCCGGTGAACGCGCGGATCTACGACACGCTGAACAACGGCGTCTACAAGGCCGGCTTCGCCACAACCCAGGAAGCCTACGAGGCCGCGGTGCGCCCGCTGTTCGAGACGATGGACTGGCTGGAGGCGCGGCTCGGCCGCTCGCGCTGGCTGATGGGGGACCGGCTGACCGAGGCGGACTGGCGGCTCTACACCACGCTGGCGCGGTTCGACGCGGTCTATTTCGGGCACTTCAAGTGCAACATCCGCCGGCTGTGCGACATGCCGGCGCTGTGGGCCTATGCGCGGGAGCTCTACCAGCGGCCGGAGGCGCGCAGCACCACCGATTTCGCCCACATCAAGCGCCACTACCACTACAGCCACGAGTCGATTAACCCCCACCGCATCGTGCCGCTGGGCCCCGAGCTGGACTGGGACGCCCCCCATGGACGGGAGCGCCTGGCCGCCGCCTGAGCGGGCGCCGCGTCGACCGTCGCGCCCCTGCCGCGGGTCCGCCCGCGGCGCGCGGCGGGCGGGGGCGCATGGGGGCGCCGTCTGGGGCCGCGGAGGGCGCGCCGTCGACGCAGCCCGGCTTTCGCCGCGGGCGGGCGCGCGCTAGGTCTGGGGGATGTGCGGACGCTTCGCCCTGACCACGCCCCAGACCTCGGTGCTCGAGACCTTCGCGGCCGAGCCCTCGGCCCGCCTGTCCGAGCGGCTGGGCAACCTCGGCCCCCGCTGGAACGTCTGCCCCACCACCGACATCCCCGTGGTGCTGAGCCATGAGGGCGCGCGCCTGCTGGCGCCGCTGCGCTGGGGCTTCATCCCGCGCTGGTACAAGACGCCCTCGGGCGGGCCGCTGCTGATCAACGCCCGTTCCGAGACGATCGCCGAGAAGCCCGCCTTCCGCGAGGCCTGTCGGGAGCGGCGCTGCCTGATCCCGGCCGACGGCTTCTACGAATGGACCAAGGTCGGGGAGCGGCGGCAGCCGCACTGGATCCGCCCGGCGGCGGGGCCGGCCGAGGGCTCGCTCTTCGCCTTCGCCGGCGTCTGGCAGACCTGGAAGAACCCCGAGGACGGCCAGACCCTGGCCGCCTGCGCCATCGTCACCACGGGCGCGGGGCCCGACCTGGCGGAGCTGCACCACCGCGAGCCGGTGGTGATCGCGCCCGAAGACATGGCCCTGTGGCTGGGGGAGGCGGGCCGCGGCGCCGCGACCCTGATGAAGCCCGCGCCCGAGGGTTTCTGGGCCCACCACACCGTCGCGCCGCGGGTGAACGGCATCAAGGACGACGATCCCGAGCTGATCGCGCCCTGGGAGCCGGAGACCGGGGCGCCCGGGACCGCCTGACCCCGCCGCAGGCGAGATCCGGCCGAAGGCCGGCTCCCGTCCGCTCCGCCGAAGGCGAAAACCGGCCGAAGGCCGGCCTGCCGACGCCGCCGGACGGCGCACCCGATTCCGGAAGATCCGAAACGGCCCCGGGCCTCAGCCCTCGCGCCCCCAGCGGGCGGCGGCGGCGTCGTCGCTCTCGCGGGCGTCGACCCACCGGGCGCCGTCGGGGGTGGTCTCCTTCTTCCAGAAGGGGGCCTTGGTCTTCAGCCAGTCCATCAGAAACTCGGCCGCCTCGAAGGCCGCCTGCCGGTGAGGGGAGGCGGTGGCGACCAGCACGATCCGGTCGGCGGGCAGCAGCGGCCCGTAGCGGTGGATCACCACAGCGCCCTGCAGGGGCCACCGCGCCAGCGCCTGCTCGGCGATCTCGGTCAGCGCCTTCTCGGTCATGCCGGGATAGTGCTCGAGCTCCATGGCCGACACCGGCACGTCGCCGCCGCGGTCGCGCACCAGGCCGGTGAAGGTCACCAGCGCGCCCACGTCGGCGCGGCCCTCGGTCAGGCGGGCGCATTCGGCGGCGAGGTCGAAGTCCGCCTCCTGGACCGAGACGTGCAGTACGGGCGCGGGCGCGTCGGCCATCTCAGCCCCCGGTCACCGGGGGGAAGAAGGCGACCTCGCGCGCGTCGCCCAGGGGCGCGTCCAGCTCGGCCGCCTCCTGGTCCACGGCGACGCGCACGGCCTTGAGGTCGGCGAAGGCCAGCGCATGTCCCTCGGACCGGGCGCTCAGCTCCGCGATCAGGGCGGCGACGTCGGGGGCGGAGGTCTCGACCTCCTCCCGTCCGGCGCCGATCCGCTCGCGCAGCCAGGCGAAGTAGAGAACGCGCATCAGCTTTCTCCCCGCATCGCCGAGCTGGCGAGGCCGCGGCGGAAATAGTCCCAGCCGGTCACCACCGTCAGCGCGGCGGCCAGCCAGATCAGGGCGAGGCCGGCGTAGCGCATCGGCTCGCCCCAGGGCTCCAGGAACAGGGCGCCGATGGCCACCATCTGCACCGTGGTCTTCCACTTGGCGAGCCTGGTCACCGGGATCGTCACGCGGCCGGCCAGATGCTCCCGCAGGCCCGAGACGGCGGTCTCGCGCAGGAAAATCGCGGCGGCGGGGATGATCAGCCAGGGGTCCACCCCCGCCAGCATCATCAGCACCGCCAGCGCGATGGTCACCATCGCCTTGTCGGCGATCGGGTCCAGCATGCGGCCGAACTCGGTCTGCTGGTTCCAGCGGCGGGCGAGCCAGCCGTCGAAGAAGTCGGTCAGCGAGGCACCCATGAACAGGGTCACCGCCACGGCGTCCGCCGCGGGGCGGGGCGCCACCACGTAGACGAGGGCCACCGCCGGCGCCGCGAGAAGGCGCAGCAGGGTGAGCAGGTTGGGGACGGTCAACGGCATGGGGCTCTTTCCGACGGGCGGAGCGCGCAGTCAAGCGGCGCGAAGGTCGGGCGAGGTCGGGGCGGAGCGGTTCGAGCCTCCTGAAACCCCGGAGGCGCGCCGACGGCGTCCCCGCCGCCGAGCCTCGGGTCGGTCGCGCGCGGGAAATCAGACGGCGGCGCCCCCATCGCAGCGGGGGCGCCGCGGATCAGGTCGTCGCGGTCACAGGCCGCGGCGGCGGCGGCGTCCGCGGCCGGGACCGCGCAGGGTGCGCCCGATCTCGGACGCGTCGCGGAAGGCCGAGGCCGCCATCATCGCGATCTCGAGGTCGCGCTCGTATTTCGACATCGGGCCGAGGCCGGGCTCGATCCCCGCGCCCGGATGGCCGAGGCCTGCGGCGGCGCCGGGGGGCACGCCCGCCGCCCCCTCGGCCACGCCCTGCGCCTCGGCCGCGGCCACGATGGGCGCGACGGCGGCGGCGGGCACGGTGGGCGAGGACAGGCGCCAGCCGTTGGCGGCGAAGATCACGATGGCGACGAGGGCGTAGACCCCGCCGGCGATCGCGAGCGCCGGGACCCAGCCGTAGAGGGCGGCGAGCCAGATCAGCCCCGCGATGGTCAGGCAGGTGCAGGCGCCCGCCGCGAAGAAGGCGAAGGCCAGCGGCGGCGTGGCCGTGGCCACGACCGAGGCCGCGCCCACGCTGGCCGCGCGCCCGACCTCGAGGGTCAGCTGGTCGCCCAGCTGGCCGATCATGCCGCGGGGCGTGCCCGGTCCGGGTGCTCGCCTCATCGTCTCCCCCTCATCGCCGTTCGGTCATCGACCGCGCCTCGATCCGGCCTGCGCGCGCTCAGCGGCGCGCGGTCAGGAAGCCGAAGACCAGGCCCAGGGCCGCGGCGCCGGCGACCGCGGTCAGCGGGCGTTCGCGCACGTAGTTCTGGGCGATTTCGATGTCCTGCTCGGCCTCCATGCGGGCGCGGCGGGCGGCGCGGCGGCCGCGGGCCTTCGCCTCGCGCGTCACGCCGTTCACGCGGCCCTTGGCGTCCTCGACCTCCATGCGGGCGACGTCGCCCATGGTCTCGGTGATCTTCGACAGGTCGGCGCGCAGCGCATCGATCTGCTTCGAGAGCTCCGCGTACTTGTCGTCGGTGCTGGCGGTGGCCATGGCACGGGTCTCCTCGGTTGGTCGCGCCGATGCGACGGCGCACGATTCCACGCCATGAAATGTAAGCGGGCGGCGGGGAAACTCCACCGCCGCCCGCAAATGGTCACGGTTGCGTCGGCCGCATGTCGGGCCGGGGGCCGGGGCGGCCGACGCCGCCGGATCAGAGGCGCTCGACGGCGATGGCGATGCCCTGGCCGCCGCCGATGCACATGGTGATCAGGCCGTACTTCCCGCCGATGCGCTCCAGCTCGTAGAGGCACTTCACGGTGATGATCGCGCCGGTGGCGCCGACGGGGTGGCCCAGCGCGATGGCGCCGCCGTTGGGGTTCACCTTGGCGGGGTCGAGGCCGAGGCCCTTGTTCACCGCGCAGGCCTGGGCGGCGAAGGCCTCGTTCGACTCGATCACGTCGAAGTCGGCGGCGGTCAGGCCGGTGCGCTCCAGCAGCTGCTGGACGGCGGGGACCGGGCCGATGCCCATCACCTCGGGGCGCACGCCAGCGTGGGCGTAGCCCAGGATGCGGGCGCGGGGCTTCAGGCCGGCGCGCGCCGCGGCCTCGCCGTCGGCCAGCACCAGCGCGGCCGCGCCGTCGTTGATCCCCGAGGCGTTGCCGGCCGTCACCGAACCGTCCTTCTTGAACACCGGCTTCAGCCCGGCCAGCGCCTCGGCCGAGGTCATGCGCGGATGCTCGTCGGTGGCGAAGGCGACCATGTCGCGGCCCTTCTTCACCTCGATCGGCACGATCTGCTCGTCGAAGTAGCCGGCCTCGATGGCGGCCTTGGCGCGCTTCTGCGACTCGAGCGCGAAGGCGTCCATCTCGTCGCGGGAGATCTGGTGCTCGGCCGCCACGTTCTCGGCGGTGATGCCCATGTGGCCGTGGCCGAACGGGTCGTTCAGGGCACCGACCATCATGTCGATGCCCTTGATGTCGCCCATCTTCTGGCCGAAGCGGGCGGCGGGCAGGATGTACGGCCCGCGCGACATCGCCTCGGCGCCGCCGGCGAGCGCATAGTCCGCGTCGCCCAGCAGGATCGACTGCGCGGCCGAGACGATGGCCTGGGCGCCGGAGCCGCACAGGCGGTTCACGTTCATCGCGGGCGTCGAGTCGGGGATGCCCGCGCCGATCGCCGAGACGCGGCTGAGGTACATGTCCTTCGGCTCGGTGTTGATCACGTGGCCGTAGGCGACGTGGCCGATCTGCGCGGGATCGACGCCGGCGCGCTCCATCGCCGTCTTGGCGACCTGGGCGCCCGTCTCGGTCGGGGGCGTGCCGGCCAGCGAGCCGCCGAAGGTGCCGATGGCGGTGCGGGCGCCGGAGAGGATCACGATCTCCTTGGGCAGCGCGTCTCTGGGCATGGCTATGGTCTCTCCCGTCATGTTTGCTTTCGGACGGCGCCGGGGCCGCCCCTTCGGCGGCGCACCATACGCCCGTCGCGGGGCTTGTCCAATCTCGTCTTGACCGCCCGGTCAGCAACCGCGGTCAGGGGACCCGGTCAGGCGGCGGCCCGGGCGGGGTCCGCGGCGACCGGGGGCCAGGGGCGCAGCTTCTCGGCGGCGGCCCAGGCGGCGATGGGCTCGGGCAGGGGCGCGCGCCAGCCGGGCTCGGTTCGGTCGGCCAGCAGCTTCGGCGGCGGCTGGATGCCCGAGGCGTCGAACAGCGCCATGCGCGCCACCAGCCCGTGGGCGGGGACCCCGTTGGCGTGAAGCACGTGGTCGACGTAGATGAAGCGCTCGTCGATCCCCACCACGGTGGCGTGCAGCTCGATGAGGTCCCACAGGCGCACGCGCTTGCGGTAGGTGACGGCCGAGCCGGCCACCGCGATGCCCAGCCCGTGCCGCTTCATCAGCGCGGAGATCCCGCAGCGGCGCAGCACCGCCATGCGCGACATGTCGAACAGCGTCAGCGAGCGGCCGTTGTTCAGCTCCCAGGCCGGGTCGAGGTCCTGCGGCCAGCAGCGGGTGCGCGTCACATGCGTCTCGCCCGGCGCCAGCGGCGGCAGGCTGTTGGCGCGGCGGATTTCGCGGGCCACGCGGAAGAAGGGATACATGGAGCGGCTCCGGCGCTGCATACTCTCGAGTATGTCAACCTAACGGCCGGAGCGCCTGCGCAGCAAGGGGGCGCGGGCCGGGACGCCGCGCGGACGTCCCGGCCCGGGGTCTCAGAGCCCCTCGAACAGCGGGGTCGACAGGTAGCGCTCGGCGAAGCTGGGCAGGATCACCACGATGCGCTTGCCGGCCATGTCCTCGCGCTCGGCGATCTCTAGCGCGGCCGCGACCGCGGCGCCCGAGGAGATGCCGCCCGGGATGCCCTCGACCGCGGCCAGCTTGCGGGCCGTCTCGAAGGCGGTCTCGTTGCCGATGGTCAGGACCTCGTCGATCAGGGCGCGGTCGAGGTTGCCGGGCACGAAGCCCGCGCCGATGCCCTGGATCTTGTGGGGGCCCGGCTCGCCGCCCGACAGGATCGGGCTGTCCTCGGGCTCCACCGCCACGATCTTCACGTGCGGCGCGCGGTGCTTCAGCACCCGGCCGACGCCGGTCAGGGTGCCGCCGGTACCCACGCCCGCGATGAACACGTCGAGCTGGCCGTCGGTGTCGGCCCAGATCTCCTCGGCGGTCGTCGCCTCGTGGATCGCGGGGTTGGCGGTGTTCTCGAACTGCTGGGGGATCACGGCGTCGCCGATCTCGGCGGCCAGCTCCTCGGCCCGCTCGATGGCGCCGCGCATGCCGCGGGCGGGGTCGGTCAGCTCCAGCTTGGCGCCCAGCAGGGCCAGCATCTTGCGCCGCTCGATCGACATGCTCTCGGGCATGCACAGGATCAGCTTGTAGCCCCGCGCCGCGCAGGCGAAGGCCAGCGCGATGCCGGTGTTGCCAGAGGTCGGCTCGATCACCGTGGTGTCGTGGTTGAGCTTGCCGGTCCGCTCCAGGCTGTCGATCATCGCGACGCCGATGCGGTCCTTCACCGAGCCGATCGGGTTGAAGAATTCCAGCTTGGCGAGGATCTCGGCCTTCAGGTCCCGCTCGACGCCGAGCCGCGACAGGCGCACCAGCGGGGTGGAGCCGATGGTCTGCGTGACGTCGTCGTAGATCCGGCCGCGCGGCGGGGTGAACCGCCCCGGGTTCGGCTCGTGGCTGGGCTCGGGGACGGCGGCGGCGTGTCTGTCGGCGGTCATGCGGGGTCCTCCCTCGCTGGGGTCGGCGCCTGTCGGTCCGGCGGGGGGGCCGGTCCGCGGCGCGGTTGGCATCTATATACGAAGTCGGGAGGGCTGCGGCGAGTCGGCGCGCCGCCCGACGCAAAATCCTGACTCAGATGGTGAAGTCGGGCCGGGTCTCGTCGGCGCGGGGCACGCGCAGGCGCTGGGCCTCGCGGCACAGGTCCTCCATCGTCACGCGGTCGAGCCGCTCCAGCAGGTCGCGCTGCATCTCCTCCCACACCGGCGAGACGACGGCGACGCCCAGGTCGCTGGCGGGGCCGGCGTCGCCGTCCTCGGCGTCCAGCGTCGAGACCACGCGCACCACGTCGCCCACGGTGATCCGGCGACGTTCGCGCGCCAGGGTGTAGCCGCCGCGGGGGCCGCGCACGCCCTTCAGCACGCCCGCGCGCACCAGCGCCTGCATCACCTGCTCGAGGTAGCGCTGCGGGATGCCCTGGCGCTCGGTCACGTCGCGGGCCTGCACCGGGTCGGGGCGGGCGTTGTAGGCGATGTCGGCCACCGCCTCGATGGCCAGCAGGGTCTTGCGGGTCAGCTTCAGCATCAGCGCGAGGTCCTTTCGCCGACGCCGGTGGAGCCGAAGCCCCCGGCGCCTCGGGCGGTTTCGTCCAGCGTCTCGACCTCGCGCCACAGGCCGCGGGTCACGGGGGCGATCACCATCTGGGCGATGCGGTCGCCGTGGGCGATCCCGACCGGCTCGGCGCCCAGGTTCACCAGGATCACCCCGACCTCGCCGCGATAGTCGCTGTCGACGGTGCCCGGCGCGTTGGCGACCGTCAGCCCCTTCTTCAGCGCGAGGCCGGAGCGGGGGCGCACCTGCGCCTCATACCCTTCGGGCAGCGCGATCGAGAGGCCGGTGGGCACCAGCGCCCGGGCGCCGGGGGCGAGCACGATCTCCCCTCGGTCGGGCAGGCAGGCGCGCAGGTCCATGCCGGCCGCGCCCGTCGTCTCGTAGGCCGGCAGGGGCAGGGCGGGGTCGTGGTGGGGCAGGCGGGCGAGCGCGATCTCGATCTCCATCACGCGGCCCCCCGGTCCTGCGCCCCGTCGGGGCCGGCGAAGTGGTCGGCGATGCGGCGGGCGAGGCGCCGGGCCGTCTCGGTCTTGGTCAGGCGCGGCCAGGGCTCGGCGCCCTCGCCGGTGATCAGGATCACCGCGTTCTCCGTTCCGCCCATGATGCCGGTGGCGGGCGAGACGTCGTTCGCCACGATCCAGTCGCAGCCCTTGCGCAGGCGCTTGGCGGAGGCGTGGGCGACCACGTCGTCGGTCTCGGCCGCGAAGCCGACGACGAGGCCGGGGCGCCCCTCGGTCCAGCGGGAGACGGTCTTGAGGATGTCGGGGTTCTCGGCGAACTCCAGCGCCGGGGCCGGCGCGCCGGCCTGCTTCTTGATCTTGGAGGTCGAGGCCGAGGCCACCCGCCAGTCGGCCACCGCGGCGGCGAAGACGGCGGCGTCGGCGGCGGCGCCCTGCGGGGGAAGCGCGGCCTCGACGGCGGCGAGCATCTCGCGCGCGCTCTCGACCTCGACGATCTGCACGCCCTTGGGGCGGGGGGCGTCGGCGGGGCCGGTGACGAAGGTCACCGCGGCGCCCAGGTCGCGCAGCGCGTTCGCCAGCGCCGTGCCCTGCGCGCCGGAGGAGCGGTTGGCGATGTAGCGCACCGGGTCGATGGGCTCGTGCGTCGGGCCGGAGGTGACCAGGATGCGCCGCCCGGCCAGCGGCCCGCCGCCCAGCGCGGCCGCGGCGGCGTCGACGATGGCCGGCGGCTCGGACATGCGGCCGGGGCCGTACTCGCCGCAGGCCATGTCGCCCTCGTCCGGGCCCACCACCAGCACGCCGTCGCGCTCCAGGGTCTTGAGATTCCGCTGCGTCGCCGGATGCTCCCACATCCGCACGTTCATGGCGGGCGCGATCAGCACCCGCTTGTCGGTCGCCATCAGCAGGGTCGAGGCGAGGTCGTCGGCGTGCCCGTTCGCCATCTTCGCCATCAGGTCGGCGGTCGCGGGGGCCACCACCACCAGGTCGGCGGAGCGGGAGAGCTGGATGTGCCCCATCTCCGCCTCGTCCGTCAGGTCGAAGAGCTCCCGGTAGACCTTGGCGCCGGAGACGGAGCCGAGCGCCAGGGGCGCCACGAACTCCTCCGCCGCGCGGGTCATCACGCAGGTGACGGCGGCGCCGCGCTTGCGGAACTGGCGCACCAGCTCCGGCGTCTTGTAGGCGGCGATCCCGCCGCCGATCACCAGCAGGATGCGCTTTGCGTGCAGCATGTCGGCTCCACCCGGATGCAGGACATTCCCCGAGCGCGAAGCGTAGTTATCCGGCATCCCCGCTGCAAGATGGGGGATCGGCCATTTTCACGGGCGAAGCTAGT
This sequence comes from Albimonas marina, assembly GCF_029223255.1. Lineage (GTDB taxonomy): Bacteria > Pseudomonadota > Alphaproteobacteria > Rhodobacterales > Rhodobacteraceae > Albimonas. The sequence goes on along the minus strand of NZ_JARHUC010000001.1, from coordinate 204,528 downwards.
CGGCGACCTGGTCCGGCCGGGCGTCGCGGGCGAACAGCGCATAGACCGTCAGGCCGATCAGCAGCGTCGCGGCATACCACAGGAACACCCGGTGATAGCCCTCGACGAAGTCCCCGACCGAGAGCGGCGCGTCCGAGATCGCGCCGGTCGCGAACTGCCCCAGCGCGGTGCCCAGCATCCCGGTGACGTTGATCAGCGTCACGCCTCGCCCGGTCAGGCGCAGGGGCACGAAGCTGCGCCAGTGTGCGATCAGCACCGCGTAGGTGGCCCCGAAGAAGCCGCAGGCGGTCATCAGCGCCACCGCCGTCCAGGCCCCCGGCGTCCCGAAGGCCAGCCAGGCGACGCAGACGAAGCCGGCGATGTTGGCGCTCAGGATCAGCGGCTTGCGCGTGCCGAACACGCGGTCGAGCGGGGCGTAGACGAAGTTGCCGGTCATCATCGCCACCGCGATGCACAGCGTCGCCATGCCGATGGCCGCCGCGTCGAAGCCGTGGATGTCCGACAGGTACGGCCCCGCCCACAGCCCCCGGATGCCCCCCGCCACCGCGTAGTTGGTCAGCGCCAGCGGCAGCATCGCCAGCAGCAGCGGCATGCGCAGCAGCTCCAGGAACCCGCGGAAGCCCGCGTCCTTCGCCCCGGGCTCGACCGGCAGGGGCGGCGGGTCGCGCAGCACGGTGTAGGCGACGAGGCCGCACACCAGGCCCGTGCCGGCGAGGAACAGCATCATCTCGCGCCAGCCGAAGGCCTCGACCGCCAGCGCGAAGGGCGCGGCGCCCAGGATGTTGCCCAAGCCCCCCACCCCGATCATCAGGCCCGAGAGCGTGGCGAAGCGCGCCGGCGGGTAGCGGCGGGCGAAGAGGAACATGCCGCTCATCAGGATCGGCGCGCAGCCGATGCCGATCATCGCCACCCCTGCCGTCAGCCCCCCCGCGGTCGTGGCCTGGGAGAACACCAGCGCCCCCACGAAGGCCGGCCCGCACAGGAACGTGCCCACCACGCGGCGCGGCCCGAACTTGTCCAGCAGCACCCCCGTGGGCAGCTGCGCCAGCGAGAAGAACAGGTACCACGAGCCCGCGGCGTGCGAGAGCTCGGCCGCCGTCACGCCCAGGTCGGCGGTCAGCGCCGGCGCCAGCACCGCCATGAACGTGCGGTAGAACTGGCTGAGGATGTAGATCACCATCAATGCGGCGAGATCCATGGAGGTCCTCCCAGACCCGTTTTTTCTTGTCGTCCAGGTCCCCCGGCGCCGGTCGTCTGAAGCGACCTGCATGCGGCGCCGGGGAGGGCCGGCGCCTCAGGGCTTGGCGTCTCGGCTGAACAGGTAGACCGCGGTCGCCACGGCCATCGCGGCGGCGTAGAGCATGAAGACCTGCGCGTAGGCGTCGGCCGGGGGCGCGCCGGCGGCGCGGGCGGCCTCGACCACCTCGCCGGTGATCGGCTGGGCGAGGCCGACGCCCGCCATCACGAAGAAATTCATCATCGTCACCGTCCGCCCCACCAGCCGCAGCGGCGCGAGGCCCCGGGCGTGGGCCATGACGATGGTGTAGGTGGCGGAGATGAAGCCGATGGCGGCCAGCAGCACGGTGGCCAGCTGCGCCGAGCCGTCCGCCCACAGCCCCAGCGCCAGGCACAGGCCCGCCGCGGCCAGGTTGCCCGGCGCCACGATCCACTTGCGGGTGCCGAAGATCCGGTCCAGCGGGCCGTAGCAGAAGGCGCCCAGCGACATGGCGATGGCCATCCACAGCACGGCGCGGCCGACCTCGACCGGGGGCAGGGCGAAGACCTCCGAGAGGTACGGGCCCGCCCACAGGCCGCGGATGCCCGCCGCGGGCGCATAGTTCACGATCGCCATGGGGATCAGCGCCCAGAACACCGGCATCCGCAGCAGCTCGAAATACTCGAGGAAGCCGCGGTCGCGGCCCTCGCCCGCCGCGGGATCGACCCGCACCGGGTCCTTCACCAGCACCAGCGAGGCGACCGCCGACAGCGCCGAGACGGCGGCGAAGCCCCCCATCGCCGCGCGCCAGCCCACCGCCTCGATCAGGACGGCGAAGGGCTCGGTGCCCGCGATGTTGCCCAGCGTGCCGATGCCCACGGTGCAGGAGGTGAGGAAGGCGAAGCGCGCCATGTCGAACTCGCGCGCGTAGATGTAGAACAGCGCCATCAGCGCGGGCGCGCAGCCGGCCCCGATCAGGGTCATGGCGACGGTGATCATCACGGGCCCCTGGGCCAGCGCGAAGATCGCCGAGCCCCCCGCCGCGCAGATTCCGAACAGCAGCCCCGCGGTCCGGCGCGGCCCCAGCCGGTCGAGCCCCACGCCCACCGGGATCTGCATCAGCGCGAAGGCCAGGAACCAGGCGCCCGAGGCGCGGCCCAGGTCGGCGGCGTCGAGCCCCAGGTCGGCGGTCAGGTAAGGCGCGAGAACGGCCAGGCAGGCCCGGTAGAACTGGCTGAACACATAGCCGAGCCCCAGCGCGAGAATGCCGGGCATGGACGAGGACCTCCGAGGAAGACGCGCCGCGCGGACGGTGCGGACGCGGAAAGTTCGGCGACCTTATCGGCGGCCCGGGGCCTCGTCCATGGGGGCGTGCGCCCCGTTCCGGCCGTTGCGCGGGCAAGGCCTTGCCGGCCGGTCTTCGCGCCCGCGACGCCCGGGCGGCGGGCGAAACGCCTCCCCAGGCGCCCTGAAGCCCCTTGCCGCGGGTCGAAACCCGCCATTGACGCGGACGCCGGGCCGAGCGTAGCGCTTTTCATCCCTTGTCCTGCGAGGCCTCCGATGAACCTGCCCCTGACCAACATGCAGACGCGCGACGTCGAGGCGTTGCTGCACCCCTACACGAACGCGACCCAGCACCGTCAGGTGGGCGCCCATGTGATCGAGCGCGGCCAGGGGATCTACGTCTACGACGAGCACGGCCGCCAGTTCATCGAGGGCATGGCCGGCCTGTGGTGCGCGGGCCTGGGCTTCGGCGACAAGGAGCTCGCCGACGCGGTGGCCGAGCAGGTGCACAAGCTGCCCTACTACCACCTGTTCGCCGGCCGCTCGCACGAGCCCGCCATCGAGCTGGCCGAGCGGATCAAGGAGCTCGCCCCCGGCATGGCCCGGGTGATCTTCCAGTCGTCGGGCTCGGAGGCGAACGACACCCAGGTGAAGCTCGCCTGGTACTACAACAACGCGCTGGGCCGGCCGGAGAAGAAGAAGATCATCTCCCGCCGCAAGGGCTACCACGGGGTGACCATCGCCTCGGCCTCGATGACCGGGCTGCCCTACAACCACATCGACTGGGACCTGCCCCTCGACCGGTTCCTGACCACCGGCACGCCCCACCACTGGCGCGAGGCCGAGCTGGGCGAAACCGAGCAGGAGTTCTCCGCCCGCCTCGCCCATGAGCTCGAGGAGCTGATCGAGCGCGAGGGCCCCGAGACCGTCGCCGCCTTCATCGCCGAGCCGGTGATGGGCGCGGGCGGCGTGATCCTCCCGCCCGAGGGTTATTTCGAGGCGATCCGCCCGATCCTGACCAAGTACGACGTGCTGATGATCTCGGACGAGGTCATCAACGGCTTCGGCCGCACCGGCGAGTGGTTCGGCGCCGACACCTACAACGTGAACCCGACCTCGATGTCGCTCGCCAAGCAGCTGACCGGGGGCTACGCGCCGCTGTCGGCCGTCGCGCTGTGCCGCGAGCAGGCCGAGGTGATCGAGGCGCACACCGGCAAGATCGGCACGCTGGGCCACGGCTTCACCTACGGCGGCCACCCGGTGGGCTGCGCGGCGGGCGTCGCCGCGCTGAAGATCTACAAGGAGCGCCGGATCGTCGATCACGTGCGCAAGGTCTCGCCGAAGTTCGTGGGGCGCCTGAAGTCCTTCGCCGATCACCCGCTGGTGGGCGAGGCGCGCGGCGTGGGCCTGATCGGCGCGCTGGAGCTGTCGCCCGACACGTCGGGCAAGAAGATGTTCGAGCGTCCCGGCGCCGTGGGCGCGCGCCTGATGGGCGAGCTGGCGGGCCACGGCGTGATCCTGCGCGCCATGGGCGACTCGCTGGGCTTCTGCCCGCCGATGATCATCACCGAGGAGGAGATCGACGCCCTGTTCGCCCCGATGGAGCAGGCGCTCGACGCCACCCATGCCTGGGCGAAGTCGGAAGGGCTGGTCTGACCGGCTGAAACGCGAAACGGGCCCCGACTGATGTCGCGGCCCGTTTTCGGGGTCGACGCCCGCGGGGGACGTCCTGGTCGTTTCGCTCTGAAATGGGGAGGGGTGGCCGTAGGCGGCAGACTTGGCCACCCCCAGTCACTTCACCCTTCTAACGCCACTCGAGTCATGAGCCACCTAGTACGCTACTCCCGGCGCCACCCGACGCCGGCTACCCGTTTAGGAATCCTTAACGCTGCCCCAATGTCAATGACAGGATGAACGAACGCGTGATCGTTAATGAGATCTTCAAGATCCTGCGCCCGTCCGAATGCGCGGAACTTGCGCAAGCCCTTGTTTTCAATGGCTCTGAACATGACGTGAGAGACGGGTTCATTCATCTGTCCACCGCGGCGCAGGCACCGGGCACCGCCGCCAAGCACTTCGCCGGGGACGGCGATTTGTGGCTTCTGTGCACCGAATCGCCCCTCCTGGGAGAATCGCTTCACTGGGAGGAAAGCCGCGGCGGGGCGCTGTTCCCCCACCTCTACCGCCCCCTGACGTTGCGTGACGTGGCCTGGATCCGGCCCCTGCCGCTGGGTCCGGACGGGCGGCATCTGTTCCCCGCCGACATCGCCTGGGGGCCCGTGGACGCATGAGGCTCGCCGTCGCCGCCGAGCGCGCGGGCCTCGCCCTGCTGCGCAGCCTCGACCCCGAGGACGCCCACCGCCGCGCGCTCCAGGCGCTGAACCTGCGCCATGCGCTGGGGCTGTCGCCGGGGGGGCCGGTCGCCTCGCCCGCGCTGACGCGGCGGGTGTGGAACCTGACCTTCCCCAACCCCGTCGGCGTCGCCGCCGGCTTCGACAAGAACGCCGAGGCGGTGGCCGCCACGCTCGCCTCCGGCCCCGGCTTCCTCGAGATCGGGGGCGTCGCGCCGCGGCCCCAGCCCGGCAACCCGCGCCCGCGCCTGTTCCGCCTGACCGAGGACCGGGGCGTGATCAACCGCTTCGGCTTCAACACCGACGGGATGGAGGCGGTGGCCGCGCGGCTGGAGGCGACGCGCGCCAGGGCCCCGCTGCCCGCGCCGCTGGGCCTGAACCTGGGCGCCAACAAGGACAGCGAGGACAAGGTCGCCGACTACGTCGCCGTGCTGGGCCGGTTCGCGGGGCTCGTCGACTTCTTCGTGGTCAACGTCTCCTCCCCCAACACCGAGCGCCTGCGCGACCTGCAGGGGCGCGAGGCGCTGGCCGCCGCCCTCGCCCGCAGCCTCGAGGCGCGGGAGGCGAAGGCCCCCGGCGCGCCGCTGCTGGTCAAGATCGCCCCCGACCTGAGCGAGGCGGAGCTGTCGGACGTGGCCGAGGTCTGCCTCGCGCAGGGCATCGACGGGATCGTGGCCACCAACACCACGCTCGCGCGCGAGGGGCTGAGGAGCCCGCACAGGGGCGAGACCGGCGGCCTCTCCGGCCAGCCCCTGTTCGAACGCTCGACCGAGGTGCTGGCGACCCTCTCGCGCCTGACCGGGGGCGCGCTGCCGCTGGTGGGGGTGGGGGGCGTCGCCTCGGTCGCGCAGGCGCGGGCGAAGCTCGCCGCGGGCGCCTCCCTGGTGCAGATGTATTCGGGCCTCGTCTACGGGGGCCTCGCGCTGGCGGGCGAGATCGCGCGCGGGCTGGAGGACGCGCCGGAGATTCGCGGCCGGACGGGCTGAGCGGGCGGGTCCAGATGCTCCGGGGGGCGGAATCCGGCCCCCGGAGCGGGGGATTCCGCGACGCGGGCGCCGAATCCGCTTCGCATCGGGGTCGGCGCCCGCGGCAGGGCGACGCTGCACAGGGCCGCAGGCGCGTATCGCGTGGCGGGAGTTCACGAAATATCAATGACTTCGTCCCTTGATCGGGTCGCCTGTCACGATATTGCGCGCCTCAACCCCCTGTGCTAGCTAGCCCTCGGTTCGAGAGAGGGGGCGGACGACATCCGCTTGGAAGTCGCCCCGCGCCGGCTTTTGGCATGTCCAGCCGAATTCGGAAGGGGACCCGTGGCAGTATCAGCAACGCTCACCACCGGCATCGCGGGACGCTACGCGACCGCACTGCTGGAACTCGCCGAGGAGCAGGGCGCCCTCGACCAGGTCGAGTCGGATCTCAAGGCGGTCCGTCAGGCGCTGAACGACAGCGAGGACCTGCGCACCGCGGTGACCAGCCCGCTGTACAAGCGTGACGAGCTGTCCGCCGCCATGGCCGCCGTCGCCGACGCCATCGGCGTCTCGGCGCTCACCAAGAACATCATCGGGCTGATGGCGCAGAAGCGCCGTCTCTTCGCGCTCGGCGACGTCTGCGACGCCTACGTGGCGCGGATGGCCGAACGGCGTGGGGAGCTGACCGCCGACGTGAAGGTCGCGGCGCCCCTGAGCGACGAACAGCGCGCGGCCCTGGCCGACGCGCTCAAGGCGGCCTTCGGCCGCGACGTGAATCTGGACGAGACGGTCGATGAAAGCCTCATCGGCGGTCTTGTCGTAAAGGTCGGGTCCAAGCTGATCGACACCTCGATCCGCTCGAAACTCGCCGCCCTGCAGAACGCCATGAGAGAGGTCGGGTGATGAGCATCCAGGCAGCCGAGATTTCTGCTATCCTCAAGGAGCAGATCAAGAACTTCGGTCAGGAAGCGGAAGTCTCCGAGGTCGGCACGGTGCTGTCCGTCGGCGACGGCATCGCCCGCATCTACGGCCTCGATTCCGTGCAGATGGGCGAGCTCGTCGAGTTCCCCGGCGGCCTGATGGGCATGGCGCTGAACCTCGAGGCCGACTCGGTGGGCGCCGTGATCTTCGGCGACGACCGCGGCATCCGCGAAGGCGACACCGTCAAGCGCACCGGCTCGATCGTCGACGTGCCCGCGGGCAAGGCCCTGCTGGGCCGCGTCGTGGACGCGCTGGGCAACCCGCTGGACGGCAAGGGCGCCGTGGACTCGTCCGAGCGTCGCCGCGCCGACGTGAAGGCCCCCGGCATCATCCCCCGCAAGTCGGTGCATGAGCCGATGGCGACCGGCCTGAAGGCGATCGACGCCCTGATCCCGATCGGCCGCGGCCAGCGCGAGCTGATCATCGGCGACCGCCAGACCGGCAAGACCGCCGTGGCGCTCGACGCGATCCTGAACCAGAAGAGCTACAACGAGGCCGCCGGCGACGACGAGTCCAAGAAGCTCTACTGCATCTACTGCGCCGTCGGCCAGAAGCGCTCGACCGTCGCCCAGCTCGTGAAGAAGCTGGAAGAGACGGGCGCCATGGACTACTCGGTGATCGTGGCGGCCACCGCCTCGGACCCGGCGCCGATGCAGTACCTGGCCCCCTACGCGGCCTGCGCCATCGCGGAGTACTTCCGCGACAACGGCATGCACGCCCTGATCATCTACGATGACCTGTCCAAGCAGGCCGTCGCCTACCGCCAGATGTCGCTGCTGCTGCGCCGTCCGCCGGGGCGCGAGGCCTACCCGGGCGACGTGTTCTACCTCCACTCCCGCCTGCTCGAGCGGGCTGCGAAGATGAACGAGGATCACGGCGCCGGCTCCATGACCGCCCTGCCGGTCATCGAGACCCAGGCGGGCGACGTGTCGGCCTACATCCCGACCAACGTGATCTCGATCACCGACGGCCAGATCTTCCTCGAGACCGAGCTCTTCTTCCAGGGCATCCGTCCCGCCGTGAACACCGGTCTGTCGGTGTCGCGCGTCGGCTCGGCCGCCCAGACGAAGGCGATGAAGTCGGTCGCGGGCTCGATCAAGCTGGAGCTGGCGCAGTACCGCGAGATGGCGGCCTTCGCGCAGTTCGGCTCGGACCTCGACGCCTCGACCCAGAAGCTGCTGAACCGCGGCGCGCGTCTGACCGAGCTGCTCAAGCAGCCGCAGTACTCGCCGCTGACCAACGCCGAGCAGGTGGTGGTGATCTACGCCGGCACCCAGGGCTACCTGGACAAGATCCCGGTCAACCAGGTCACCAAGTTCGAGCGCGGTCTGCTGGCGCACCTGCGGTCCTCGTGCAAGGACCTGCTGGACGACATCGAGACCAACGACCGCAAGGTCGACGGCGATCTGGCGGCGAAGATCAAGTCGGCGATCGAGGACTTCTCGAAGGGCTTCTCCTGAGGCCCCGGCCTCAGGGATAGGGATCTGATATGCCCAGCCTCAAGGACCTAAAGAACCGGATCAACTCGGTCAAATCGACCCGGAAGATCACCAAGGCCATGCAGATGGTCGCGGCGGCCAAGCTCCGCCGCGCCCAGGAGGCGGCCGAGGCCGGCCGCCCCTACGCGGAACGGCTGAACGCGGTTCTCGGCAAGCTGTCGTCGGGGGCCAACCCCGACACGGCGCCGAAGCTGCTGGCCGGCACCGGATCGGAGCAGGTCCACCTGCTGATCGTGGCGACCGCCGAGCGCGGGCTGTGCGGGGGCTTCAACAGCACCATCGTGCGGCTGGCGCGGCTGCGGATCCGCGAGCTGCAGGCCGAGGGCAAGACGGTCAAGATCCTGACCATCGGCCGCAAGGGTCGCGACCAGCTGCGTCGCGACTACGCCGACCTGTTCGTGAAGCACGTGGACCTGTCGGCCCTGAAACGGGTCGACTACGCCACCGCTCAGGGGATCGCCACCGACGTCCTGGCCATGTTCGAGGCCGGCGAATTCGATGTGGCCACGCTGTTCTTCAACAAGTTCCAGTCGGTGATCGCGCAGATCCCGACGGCGCAGCAGCTGATCCCCGCGAAGTTCGAGACCGAAGAGCCCGATCCCGTCGAGGACGGCACGCCGGTCCCGTATGAGTACGAGCCCGAAGAGGACGCCATCCTCGCGGACCTGCTGCCCCGCGCCATCGCCACGCAGATCTTCACCGGTCTGCTTGAGAACGCGGCCTCCGAGCAGGGCGCGCGCATGTCCGCCATGGACAACGCGACGCGAAACGCCGGCGACCTGATCGACAAGCTGACGCTGGAGTACAACCGCTCCCGCCAGGCCGCGATCACCAAGGAGCTCATCGAGATCATCTCGGGCGCGGAAGCGCTTTAAGGGACGGAGACCCCCATGCCCACCGGAAAAATCACCCAGGTCATCGGCGCGGTCGTGGACGTCGCCTTCGACGGCCATCTGCCTGCGATCCTCAACGCGCTCGAGACCGAGAACAACGGCGTCCGCCTCGTTCTGGAAGTCGCCCAGCATCTGGGCGAGTCCTCCGTGCGCACCATCGCCATGGACTCGACCGAGGGTCTGACCCGCGGCCAGGCCGTGACCGACACCGGCGGCCCGATCTCGGTGCCCGTCGGCGACGGCACGCTGGGCCGCATCCTGAACGTCATCGGCGAGCCGATCGACGAGAAGGGCCCGGTCGACGCCTCCGAGACCCGCGCCATCCACCAGCAGGCCCCCTCCTTCGCCGAGCAGTCGACGGAGTCGGAGATCCTGGTCACCGGCATCAAGGTCATCGACCTGCTGGCCCCCTACTCGAAGGGCGGCAAGATCGGCCTCTTCGGCGGCGCGGGCGTCGGAAAGACCGTGCTCATCCAGGAGCTGATCAACAACATCGCGAAGGTGCACTCGGGCTACTCCGTGTTCGCCGGCGTGGGCGAGCGCACCCGTGAGGGCAACGACCTCTATCACGAGTTCATCGAGTCCGGCGTCATCAACATCGACGACCTGGTGAAGTCGAAGGTGGCGCTGGTCTACGGCCAGATGAACGAGCCGCCGGGCGCCCGCGCGCGCGTCGCGCTGACCGGCCTGACCCTGGCCGAGCAGTTCCGCGACCAGTCCGGCACCGACGTGCTGTTCTTCGTGGACAACATCTTCCGCTTCACGCAGGCGGGCTCCGAGGTGTCGGCGCTTCTGGGCCGCATCCCCTCGGCGGTGGGCTACCAGCCGACGCTGGCCACCGACATGGGCGCCCTGCAGGAGCGCATCACCTCGACCAAGAACGGCTCGATCACCTCGGTGCAGGCGATCTACGTGCCGGCGGACGACCTGACCGACCCCGCGCCGGCCACGTCCTTCGCCCACCTCGACGCCACGACCGTTCTGTCGCGCGCCATCTCCGAGCTGGGCATCTACCCGGCCGTGGATCCGCTCGACTCCACCTCGCGCATCCTCGACCCCGCCGTGGTCGGCGAGGAGCACTACCAGGTGGCCCGCATGGTCCAGGAGACGCTGCAGCGCTACAAGGCCCTGCAGGACATCATCGCGATCCTCGGCATGGACGAGCTGTCGGAAGAGGACAAGCTGACCGTGCAGCGGGCGCGCAAGATCCAGCGCTTCCTGTCCCAGCCCTTCGACGTGGCCGAGGTCTTCACCGGCTCGCCGGGCGTGCAGGTTCCGCTCGAGGACACGATCTCCTCGTTCAAGCGGGTCTGCGAGGGCGAGTTCGACCACCTGCCGGAGGCCGCCTTCTACATGGTCGGCGGCATCGACGAGGTCGTCGCGAAGGCCGAGAAGCTGGCCGCCGCGGCCTGAGTTAGGAGCGCCCGATGGCCAAGCTTGCCTACGATCTCGTCTCGCCGGAGCGCAAGCTTGCCTCCGGCGAGGCCGACGCGATCCAGATCCCGGGCGCCGAGGGCGACCTCACGGCGATGCCCGAGCATGCGCCCTTCCTCACCCCCCTGCGCCCCGGCGTGGTGACGGTGCGGGACGGCGGCTCGGAAACCGCCTACGTGGTCACCGGCGGCTTCGCCGAGATCTCTCCGGCCGGCGCCGCGGTGCTGGCCGAGGAGGCGGTGAAGAAGGACGAGGTCTCGGCCGAGTGGTTCGCCGCCAAGATCGCCGAGGCCGAGAAGGCCCACGAGATCGCCTCGGGCCAGGGCAAGACCATCGCCGCCCTGCGCCTGAACGACATGAAGTTCCTGGCCTCGACCCTCGGCTTCTGAGCCGACGGCCGACCCGGACCGAAAAGGCCCCGCGCGAGCGCTCGCGCGGGGCCTTTTTCGTTGGAGCGTGCGGATTGCCGGGGCGCGCGCAGGCGCATTGAAATGCGCCCTACGGGGCCCGGTAGGGCGCATTTCAATGCGCCATCCACCGTCGACCATCCGCCGCCCGCTTCAATCCGGCCGCGGCGCCCGCCCGGTCAGCGAGGCGCGCTCCGACAGCTCGATCCAGTTGCCGTCGGGATCGCGCAGGAAGCTGTAGCGCACCGTGCCCAGCGTGCGGGGCGGCTGCGCCACCTCGGCGCCGCGCCGCTCCGTCAGCGCCGTTACGGCGTCGCAGTCCGCGATCTGCACGGTCATGTAGCGCAGGCCGATGGCGAAGCGGTCGCCGCGGGCGGGGGCGGGCCCCTCGGCCGCCTCGATCACGTTCTCGCCCAGGCGGAAGGCGGCGGCGGGGCCCGGCTCGGGCGCGAGGCCCAGCTGCTCCCCGTAGAAGGCGCGGAAGGCGTCGAGGTCGGCGGTCCCCACGTGCAGCCGCAGGCTCGTCGGCGCGTCGGGCACGAGGGCGACGGCCAGCCCATCGGGGCTGGTCAGCGTCGCCGCCCGCGCCGCGGCCAGCGTCAGGCCGACGTAGCCGCCGGGCGCCGCGGCCTCCAGCGGCGCGCGGGAATGGTTGACCTTGATGATCGAGGCGCCCTGCCGCCAGCGGTGCTGATGCAGGCCCCCGCCCAGCTTGGCGAGGTGGTCGTAGGCGAGCCCGATCTCCTCGCCCCAGAAATCCTGGTGCGCCTCCAGCCGGTTGGTGGCCATGCCGACGTCGAAGGCCGGCTTCACGAACTCGATCGCGCTCATCTCTCTCCCCCCTTTGCTTCGGTGGGAGCATCGCCCAGCGGGCGCCGCCTGTCACGCCGGCGGCTTGCCCACCGCGGGGATCTCCCACGGCCGGTCCGAGGGCGGGCTGGGCGGGGCCAGAGGATCCGGCCCGTAGTCGTTCGCCCCCGACGTGCCCTTCAGCACGAACCACACCAGCAGCACGATCGAGCCGATCAGCGGGATCAGCCACAGCCACCACCACCAGCCGCTGCGGTTCCCGTCATGCAGGCGGCGCACGGCGACCGATATGCCGGGCAGCAGGGTGACCAGGCTCCAGGCGCTGGTCAGCGGCCCGACCCCGCTCTCGAGGTTCACCATCCCGGGCAGCAGCCGCACCTCGATGAAGCCCAGCAGCCAGGAGATCACCACGACGAACAGCGCGAACCACCACAGCTCCGAGCGCGGCGCCCGGCCCGAGAAGGTGACGTACTTGCGAAAGCAGGTGGAAATCGACTGGTCGAAGGTCATCGCGAAATCGGCTCCGGGGCGCGGGGGTCGGCTCGGCCCGCATCATGGCCCGCGCCGCCGCCCAGCGCCATGGCGATGCGCCGGAGGCGGGGGGGGGGGGCGTCCTCGGGGGCGTCGAACCCCCTCGCCCGCCCGCCGGCCGAGGGGCCGGCGGACGCCGCGTCGTCGTCGGCGCCGGTTGCGTCGGCCGTCCGCGGGCGGCAGGGTCGGGCCCGCCGAGCCGCAGGAGACCCCCCGATGACGACGCCCCCGCGCGTGACGCTGCATGGCTACCAGCACTCGATCTATTCCTGGGCCGTGCGCCTGGCGCTGTCCGAGAAGGGCGTGGACTGGGACTGGGCCGAGGTCGACCCGTTCGCGGAGCCCGAGCGCGCGGCCCGCCGCCACCCCTTCGCCAAGGTGCCGGTGCTGGTCCACGGCGCCTTCTCGGTGTTCGAGACGGTCGCGATCCTGCAATACGTGGACGAGGCCTTCGACGGCCCCGCCCTGCAGCCCACCGAGCCGCAGGCCCGCGCCCGGATGCGGCAGGTGCAGGCCATCGCCGACGCCTACGCCTACTGGCCGATGGTGCGCCTGCTCTACGCCCAGCGCGTGTTCCGCCCCCGCCACGGCGAGGAGGTCGACCGCGCGATCGCCCGCGACGGCCTCTCGCAGTCGCGGCCGGTGCTCGACGCGCTCGAGGCGCTGACGGGCGAGGGCCCCTACTTCGGGGGCGAGACGCCGACGCTCGCCGACCTGCACCTCGCGCCCATCGTGGCGGCCTTCGCCGAGGCGCCCGAGGGCGGCGCCCTGCTCGCCGGCCGCCGCCGCCTGAAGGCCTGGCTCGCCGCAATGCAGGCCCGCCCCGCCTTCGTCGCCACGCGGCCATGGTGACGCGCCCGCCCGTCCCTGCCGGAGATCCGCCCGATGATCGTCGTCCGCCGCGCCACCCCCGATGACGGGCCGGCCATGGCCGCCGTCCTGAACCCGATCATCCTGCGCGGCGGCTCCACCGCCTACGAGGAGGAGCTGGCGCCCGCCTACCTCGCCGGCAAGGCGACCAAGCCCGCCTTCGCCCACGTGGCCCTGGACGAGACCGGCCGCGTGATCGGCTTCCAGTGGATCGAGCCCGACGCCCGGGACCCCGCGCTCGCCATCATCGCGAGCTTCGTGGCGCTGGACGCGGCGCAGGGGGGCGTCGGCTCGGCCCTGTTCCCGCACACCAGGGCCGAGGCGACCCGGCGCGGATATCGCGAGATCGACGCGACGATCCGGGCCGACAACGCCGGCGGCCTCGCCTACTACGCGCGGCAGGGGTTCGTGGATTTCGAGGTCCACAGGGCCGTGCCGTTGAAGGACGGCACGCCGGTCGACCGGATCTCGAAGCGGCTGGCGCTGCGGGGGGCCTGAGCCGACCCGGCGTCCGTCTCGCTCAGGCGAACAGAGAGTCGAACTCGGCCAGCACCTTGCGATAGGTGGCGCGCTTGAACGGCACGATCCGCTCCAGCACCTCGTCGTGCGGGGACCAGGCCCAGCGCGAGAATTCGGGGTGCTCGGTCTCGATGTTCACGTCGGCGTCGGTGCCGTGGAAGCGGAAGGCGAACCACTTCTGGGTCTGGCCGCGGTAACGGCCCTTCCACAGCTTCGGCACCAGCGTCGCGGGCAGGTCGTAGGGGATCCACTCCCGGCTCTCGGCCAGCAGGGTGACCTTGTCGCGGGTGATCCCGGTCTCTTCCCACAGTTCGCGAAGCGCCGCCTCCAGCGGCGCCTCGCCCTCGTCCACGCCGCCCTGCGGCATCTGCCAGGCGTCGGAGCGGAAATCCAGCCGCTGGCCGACGAAGATCTCGCCGGCCCGGTTCAGGATCACCAGCCCCACGCAGGGCCGGTACGGCAGCGCGGCGATCTCCGCCTCGGAGAGCTCTCTCCTCGCCTCCTTCGCCACGCCGCCCCCCGTCATTCGCTCGAGGCCGGCGGGGTCGCCTGCATGGCGCCCATGCCGTAGACCGACAGGCCCGTCAGCACGTCGAGCGCATAGGCGAGCTGCAGATCCTCCTGGCGGAGCTTGGCGGTCGCCTCGTGGCGGGCGCGCTCCTCCTCGATCTGCTTGCGCTCGTCCTCGCTCAGCGCGTTGGTCAGGCTGCCGCGCAGGTCGGCTTCCGAGCGCATGCGGGGCGGAACCTCGTTCTCGTCCACCGCGAGCTTGGCCTGTTCGATCAGGATGTCGGGCTCGATGCCCAGCGCCTGGATCGAGCGGCCGGACGGCGTGTAGTAGCGCGCCGTGGTCAGCCGGATCGCGCCCTTGCCCGACAGCGGCATGATCGTCTGGACCGAGCCCTTGCCGAAGGACTTGGCGCCCACGACGATGGCCCGGTGATGATCCTGCAGCGCGCCGGCCACGATCTCGGAGGCCGAGGCCGAGCCGCCGTTGATCAGCACCACGATGGGCTTGCCGCCCGTCAGGTCGCCCGGCTCGGCGTTGTAGCGGTCCATGTCCTTGGGATCGCGGCCGCGGGTCGAGACGATCTCGCCCGACTCGAGGAACGCGTCGGACACCGCCACCGCCTGGTTCAGCAGGCCGCCGGGGTTGTTGCGCAGGTCGAGCACGTAGCCCTTCACATTGTCCGCGCCGCCCAGATCCTCCTGGATCTTCTCGATCGCGGATTTCATGTTGTCGTAGGTCTGCTCGGTGAACTGGGTCAGCCGGATCACGCCCACGTCGCCCTCGGCCCGGCCCTTGGCCGCCGCGATCTTGATGTTCGCGCGCGTCAAGGTGACCTCGATCGGGTCCTCCTCGCCCTCGCGCACGATGGTGATGTGGATGTCCGAGCCGACCGGCCCGCGCATCTTGTCCACCGCATCCGCAAGGGTCAGGCCCAGCACCGACTCGCCGTCGATATGGGTGATGAAGTCGTTCGCCTGCAGGCCGGCCTCGGCCGCGGGCGTGTCGTCGATGGGGGAGACGACCTTCACGAACCCGTTCTCCATGGTGACCTCGATCCCGAGGCCCCCGAACTCGCCGCGCGTCTGCACCTTCATGTCGTCGAAGGCCGAGGGCGGCATGTAGCTCGAGTGCGGATCGAGGGACGTCAGCATCCCGTTGATCGCGCTCTCGATCAGCTGTTTCTCGTCCACCTTCTCGACATAGGCGGTCCGAACGCGCTCGAATATGTCGCCGAACAGGTCGAGGTATTCGTAGGTGGTGCGCGCGTCGTTCTCCTGCGCGCTGAGCGGCGCGACGAGCGGCGCGGTCAGCAGGGCGCCCGCGACGGCTCCCCCCAGCGCGGCGACGGCGATTTTTCTCATGGCGTCTCTGACTCTCCTTTTGGGAGCGCGAACCACAGGGCGGGGTCCACGGGGATACCAGCCTCCCTCGTCTCCACATAGAGCATTGCAGCGGAAAACGCCGCCGGGGGAAAGGGCGCGGCCGAGAGAATTTCCTCGGACGCGGGGTCGATGACGCGCAAGTGACCGAGCGGCGCCCCCTCGGGAACGATCTCGCCCTCCCGCACCGCCAGGCTTTCGAGCCCGGCGAGAATCACCAGCCGCCCCGGCGCGGTTTCCAGCGCGACCGCCTGTTTCCGCCCGCCGATCGGGCCAGCGTAGCGCACCGAGGCGAGGGCGGGGGCGCGGGGCGAGGCCCATTCGGGAACCGCCAGCTCGACCCCGGTCGAGGCCTGGCCCAGCGCGTCGCGGGTTCCGAAGGGCGTGACGATCCGTCCCGGCGCCGGCGCGGGCCAGGCGCCCGGCAGGGCCGGCCGCGCGGGCGGGGGATCGAGCGGATCGGCCACCGGCCCGACCGCCTGGAAATCGTCGAGCGCGGCGCGCAGGCCCCTCAGCCCGGCGCGCAGCGCCCCCACGCCGCCGGGCGCGAGCACGCCTTCGCGCGCGTTGCGCAGATCCAGCGCCGCGCCCCGGGCGCGGGCCCAGGCCTCGCGCCGTCGGACGTCGGCGGCCTGCGCCTCGGCCAGGCGGGCGCGCTCCTCGACGGCGGCATGGGCCTGGGCGGGGCCCATCGCGGCTGCAAGCCAGGCGCCGCGGGCCGCGGCCAGCGGTCCGGCCGGCTGCGCGGCCTGGGCCGCCAGCGGCGCGCGGGCCAGCGCCGCGAGCCGCGCCACCGCCGCCTGTCCCGAATCGTGGGCCGTCCGCGCGCGCAGCTCCAGCGTCGCGATCAGCCGCCAGGACTGGCGGAGCGCCTCGCGCATCGCGGCCAGGGTCGCTTCGCCCGCCGCGCCGGCGCGGGTGGCGGCGGCGCGGCGGGCGGCGTCGTCCTCGGCGCCCGCCAGCGCCAGGTCGGCGGCCTGCAGCGCCTCGCGCGCCTCCGTCGCCAGCGCCTCGGCCGAGGAGGCGCCGGGCAGCACCCCCGCCGCGGGCGCCTGCGCCGACGTCGTCTGCGCGCGCGCCGGCCCCGGCGCCGCCGGAGGCGCCGCGAGCGCCGCGATCAGCAGCGCCGGCAGGGCCCGCGCCCGCCGCATCAGGCGTTCGCGCGCACGATCAGGGAGCGGCCGGTCATCTCCTCGGGCTGGGAGAGGCGCATCAGCTCCAGCAGGGTGGGGGCGAGGTCGCCCAGCACCCCGTCCTCGCGCAGGCGCGCGCCCTCGGGCCCGCCCACCAGGATCACCGGCACCGGGTTCAGCGTGTGGGCGGTGTGGGGGCCGCCGGTCTCGGGGTCGATCATCGTCTCGCAGTTGCCGTGGTCGGCGGTGACGATCATCGCCCCGCCCACGGTCTCCAGCGCCTTGATCGCCTTGCCCAGGCCCGCGTCCACCGCCTCGACCGCCGCGATGGCGGCGCCCAGGTCGCCGGTGTGGCCCACCATGTCCGGGTTGGCGAAGTTGCACACGATCAGGTCGTGCTTGCCGCGCCGGATGGCTTCCACCAGCCGGTGGGTCACCTCGGGCTCCGCCATCTCGGGCTGCTGGTCGTAGGTCTTCACGTAGGGCGAGGGCGCCATGTGGCGGTCCTCGGCGGGGTTCGCGACCTCCTCGCCGCCGTTGAGGAAGAAGGTGACGTGAGGGTATTTCTCGGTCTCAGCGAGGCGCATCTGCGCCTTGCCCTTCTTGGCCACCCACTCGCCCAGCGTGTTCACGATCTCCTCGGGCGGGAACATCGCCGGCATGAACTTTGCGTGCTCGGAGGAATATTCGACCATCCCCGCCACGGCCGAGAACTTCGGCGCCTCGCCCCGGTCGAACCCGTCGAACTCCGGCGCCGCGAGGGCCGAGAGGATCTCCCGCGCCCGGTCGGCGCGGAAGTTGATGAAGAGGAGGCCGTCGCCCTCCTTCATCCCCGCGTAGTCGCCGATCACGTGGGGCGAGACGAACTCGTCCGTCTCCCCCGCCGCATGCCCCGCCTCGGCGGCGGCGACCGCGCTGTCGGCCTTGTCGCCCTTGGCGAGCACCATCAGCTCGTAGGCCGCCGCGACCCGGTCCCAGCGGTTGTCCCGGTCCATGGCGAAGAAGCGCCCGACGACGGTGGCGATCGAGACGCCCTCGACGCCTTCGATGTCGTCCTCCAGCGTCTGCAGGTAGCCCGGCGCCGACTTCGGCGGCGTGTCGCGCCCGTCGAGATAGGCGTGCAGCTTCACCTTCAGCCCGGCCCCGGCGAGGACCTTCGCCGCCTCCGCCATGTGCCGCTGGTGCGAGTGCACCCCGCCGGGCGAGACAAGCCCCGCCACATGCGCGGTCCCGCCCGCGGCCTGCACCTTTTTGATGAAGCCCTGCAGGACCTCGTTCTTCGCGAAGGACCCGTCCTCGATGGCCCGGTCGATCTTGGGCAGGTCCATCCACACGACGCGGCCGGCGCCGATGTTGGTGTGCCCGACCTCGGAGTTGCCCATCTGCCCCTCCGGCAGCCCCACGGCATTGCCGCAGGCCTTCAGCGTGGCGTTGGGCAGCCCCGTCATCAGGGCGTCGAAGGTGGGGGTGTTCGCCTGGGCGACCGCGTTGCCCTCGGTCTCCGCCCGCAGGCCCCAGCCGTCGAGGATCACCAGCACGACGGGCTTCGGAGGTTGGCTCATCTCGGTCGTCTCCTGCGGTCTTCGGGGGCCTGCCCCCTACCTAGGCCTCCGCGCCCCGCGACGGAACGCGACGCGGGGTCCGTCCCGCGCTCCGGTCGCCGCCGGCGCCTCGGCGCGACGCCCACGGCCCTCGCGAAGCGCCTGTTCTCCGGAGCCGTCTCTCGCGGATGCCGGAAAGAGCGACTCGGCCCGCGGGGTCAAGGATCGCGGAGCGACCGGCGAAGTCGGCTTGTCCTTGACCCCGCGGGCCGAGTCGCTCAGGCATCCATCAGCGAGAGACGGCTCCGGAGAACAGGCGCGGGCTTGTTCTTTGGTGAGTCAGGAGCCCGCCGGAGGCTCCCGCCCTCCCCCCTCCAGGCGCACCGCCCGCCGCAGGCCCAAGCCCGCCCGCAGGGCGCCTCCGTCCCCGGTTCCCCGCCCCCTACCGGTGGCGGAACTTCGCCTGGTCCGAGAGCACGCCCTCGTGCTCCGCCCGCCCGTCCTCGACCAGCCCCAGCAGCACCGAGAAGACGTTGCGCGCCGCCGCCCCGATCAGGGCGGGATCGACGTCGGTGTAGATCCCCCGCGCCAGCTCCAGCGGGTCCTTGCCGGGCATGCCGGGCGAGGGCAGCGCCGCCAGCACCTGCCGCACCCGGCTTTCGCGGTGGGCGATCAGGTGGGCGATCATCGCCTCGGGGTCCTCGATCGGGTGGCCGTGGCCGGCGTGGAACACCCGGTGGCCGCGGCCCTGCAGCTTGCGCAGGCTCGCCATGTAGGCCGCCATGTCCCCGTCGGGGGGCGAGACGATCGAGGTCGCCCAGCCCATCACGTGATCGCCCGACAGCACGAGGCCCGGCGCCATCCCTTCGGCCTCCACCTCGAAGGCGAGGTGGTTCGAGATGTGCCCCGGCGTGTGGATCGCGGTCAGCGCCCAGCCCGCGCCCTCCAGCCGCTCCCCGTCCGCGAGCGTGCGGTCGGGCTGGAAGCTCCGGTCCCCGCCCTCGCCCCCGCCCAGCTTCGCGCCCGAGGCGGCCAGCGCCTGCATCCGCTCGGACATGCCCGCGCCATGGGGACCGAAGGCCCAGGTCTGCGCCCCGGTGCGCGCCTTAAGCGCGGGAACGCCGGGAGAATGGTCGATGTGCGTGTGAGTGAGGACGATGTGCGAGACGCGCTCCCCCGGCTCCAGCGCCGCGAGGGTCGCCTCGAGATGGCCGGGATGCTCGGGACCGGGGTCGACGACCGCCACCTCGCCCCGGCCGACGATATAGGTGCGGGTGCCGGTGAAGGTCATGGGCGAGGGATTGGGGCAGGTGACCCGGCGCAGGCCGGGCTCGAGCGCGACCAGCGGGCCGGCGTGGCCGAGCTCGGCGTCCGGGCGGCGGTCGAACGGGTCGGCGGTGGTGGGGCCTGCGCTCATCGGGGGGACTCCTCCATCGGGCGCGGCGGGGGGCGGAAAGGCGCGGCCGGGCCCGTGTCCTGCGGGGCCGTCTCCGCGGCGCCCGTCGCATCCGGGCCCATTGCGTCCGGGCCTCGTCGCGCGCACCCTGTCGCGCATGGCCAAGGCTTAC
Source organism: Albimonas marina (assembly GCF_029223255.1). Taxonomy (GTDB): domain Bacteria; phylum Pseudomonadota; class Alphaproteobacteria; order Rhodobacterales; family Rhodobacteraceae; genus Albimonas. Next base: position 184,633 of record NZ_JARHUC010000001.1, on the reverse strand, counting down.
AAGAAATACCTGCCGCGCAGCCTGTTCGGCCGCGCGCTGCTGATCCTGCTGGCGCCCATCGTGCTGCTGCAGCTGGTGGTGGCGGGCCTGTTCATCCAGAACCATTACGCCGGCGTCACCCAGCAGATGGCGGGATCGGTGGCGCTGGAGCTGATCTACGCCGTCAACGCGGTCGAGAGCGCGCCCGACGTCGAGGGCGCCCGGATCCGGCTGGAGAACATCGCCCGCCCCCTGGGCATGACGCTGGCGCTCGATCCCGGGGCGACGGTCTCCGAGAAGAACGCGCAGCTCTTCTACGACGTCTCCGGCAACGCGCTGGCCGAGCGTCTGCGCGCCGAGATCGCGCGCCCCATCGCCATCGACCTGGTGCGCTACAACCGCGACGTCGAGGTGAAGATCCAGACCGAAAAGGGCGTGATCCGCGCCCTGATCCCGCGCAAGCGCACCATCGCCTCGAACCCCCACATCCTGCTGGTCTGGATGGTGGCCACCGCCTTCCTGCTGGCGGTGGTGGCGGTCCTGTTCCTGCGCAACCAGGTGAAGCCGATCCGCCAGCTCGCCAACGCCGCCGAGGGCTTCGGACGCGGCCGCGTGGTCCCCTTCCGCCCCGCCGGCGCCGAGGAGGTGCGCCGCGCCGGCGCCGCCTTCCTCGACATGCGCCGCCGGGTCGAGCGGGCGATGGAGCAGCGCACCAACATGCTCTACGGCGTCAGCCACGACCTGCGCACGCCCCTGACCCGGATGCGGCTGGCGGTCGAGATGCTCGACGACAGCCCCGACCGCGACGACCTCGCCAAGGACATCCACGAGATGGAGCGGATGCTGGGCGAGTTCCTCGACTTCGCCCGCGGCGGCGCCGGGGAGACCGCGTCGGAGGCCGATCCGCTGGAACTGCTGGAGGCCGCCGCCGCCGACGCCCGCCGCGCCGGCGCCGACGTGCGCGTGTCCCTGGCCGAGGACTCGCGCCCGCCCGAGCCGGTGACCCTGCGGGCGGGCGCGATCTCCCGCGCGCTGGGGAACCTGCTGTCGAACGCGGCCCGCTACGGCGACCACGTCGAGGCGCGGATGCGGCTGGGGCGGCTGTTCGTGGAATGGTCGGTCGAGGACGACGGACCCGGCATCCCCGAGGACAAGCGGGAGACGGCGCTGAGGCCCTTCTCGCGCCTCGACGAGAGCCGCAACCAGAACGAGGGCGGCGGCGTGGGGCTGGGCCTCGCCATCGCGCTCGACATCGCGCGGGCGCACGGCGGGGCGCTGACGCTGGAAAGCTCCGAGACGCTGGGGGGGCTGCGCGTGGTCCTGCGGATCCCGCGCTGACGGGGAGGGGGGGCCTCCGAGGCGGGGCTCGTCGGCTGGCCGCTGCGCGGGGGCGCGCTTGGGCGCGCCCGGAAGGTCGCTTCGGGAGCTCACCAAAGAACAGGGCCGCGCCTGTCCTTCGCAGCCGTCCGTCGCTGAAGATGCCTGAGCGACTCGCCCGCCGGGGTCAAGGACAAGCCCCGCGCAGGCGCGGGGTCGCTTCGCGATCCCTGACCCCGGCGGGCGAGTCGCTCTTTACGGCATCAGCGACGGACGGCTCCGAAGAACAGGCGCTTCGCGCGGGCCTGCGGGCGTTGCGCCGGGGCGCGTGGGGCGGGCGTTGCGCGGGGGGGCGTCGCAGCGGGGGGCGCGTGGCGCTGGGTTGCGGGAGGCGCCGCGGCTTCGCGCCTTGCGCGGGGGGGCGGGGGCGGGCGATGCTCCGCCGGCCCCGGACCGCGGGGGACCACCAGGGGGGAGAACCCGATGGCCATCGCCACCTGCGTCTTCGACGCCTACGGCACCCTGTTCGACGTCGCGGCCGCCGCGAGGCGGCTGGCCGAGCGGCCGGGACACGAGGATTTCGCCGCCAAGTGGCCGCGCATCGCCGAGCTGTGGCGCCTCAAGCAGCTGCAATACTCCTGGCTGCGCGCCACCGCCGGGGTGCACACCGATTTCTGGCAGGTCACCCAGGACGGGCTCGACTTCGCCATCGAGGCGGTGGGCGGCGTGGCGGAGGGGGAGCGGCAGGCGCTGCTCGACCTCTACTTCGCGCTCGAGGCCTATCCGGAGGTTCCCGACATGTTGCGCGCCCTGAAGGCGGCGGGGAGGGAGACGGCGATCCTGTCCAACGGCTCGCCCGCCATGCTGGAGGGGGCGGCCGCCTCGGCCGGGATCCGCGATCTGCTGGACGAGATGCTCTCGGTCGAGAGCGTGGGCGTCTTCAAGCCCGCGCGCGAGGTCTACGACCTGGTCGGCCACGCCTTCGGGCGCACCCCGCGGGAGGTGCTGTTCGTCTCCTCCAACGGCTGGGACGCCGCCGCCGCCGCGGGCTACGGCTTCCGCTGCGTCTGGGTGAACCGGGCCGGAGACCCCATGGACCGCCTGCCCTGGAAGCCCCACAAGGTGGCCTCCGACCTGACCGGGATCCCGGAACTCGCCGCCAACTGGTGAAGGCCTCCTCATGGTGAAGATCAACTCCTTCGACGCCCCCGACGGCACCCGCCTGGGCTTCATCGACGAGGGGCCGCGCGACGCGGGCCCGCCGCTGCTGTGCCTGCCGGGGCTGACCCGCAACCACGCCGATTTCGACGCCGTGGCCGCGCGCCTGTCGCCGACGCGCCGGGTGATCCGGCTGGACGCCCGGGGGCGGGGCGTCTCGGACTTCGCCGATCCCGACACCTACGACCTGCCGACCGAGACCGCCGACGCGATCGCCTTGCTGGACCACCTGAAGATCGAGCGGGCGGCGTTCCTGGGAACCTCCCGCGGGGGGATGGTCACGATGCTGGCGGCCGTCACGGCGCCGGAGCGGATCGCGGCGGCGATCCTCAACGACATCGGGCCCGAGATCGACCAGGCCGGGCTCGACCGCATCAAGGCCTACGTGGGCAAGCCGCCCCAGGCGCGCTCGCTGGAGGAGCTGGCCCAGGCGATGCAGGCCGACGGGCGCGCCGGCGCGCCGACCCTGACCGCCGAGGACTGGCTGCGCATCGCCCAGGCGGTGGCCGAGGAGACGCCCGACGGCGTCGCCTTCAAGTACGACCTGCGCCTGGGCGAGGCGCTGGCCGCCCAGGGCGCGGCGCTGGAGAAGCGCATCGCCAAGGGGGAGCCCGCGCCCGACCTGTGGCCCCTGTTCCAGGCGCTGGCGCAGCGCCCGGTGCTGGTGCTGCGGGGCGCGAACTCGGACATCCTGTCGGCCGAGACGGCGGAGCGGATGGCCGCGGTCTCGCCCAACGTCACGCTGGTCACGGTGCCCGACCGCGCCCACGTCCCCCTGCTGGACGAACCCGAATGCGTCGAGGCGATCGACGCGCTGCTGGCCCGCGCCGGCTGATCCCCCCGACCTGATACGCCCGACCTGATATCCCTGGCCTGTTCCCTGAGGAGCCTCCCTTGGTCGACATCTCCGACATCCGGGCCGCCGCCGAGCGGCTCGCCCCCGTCGTGCGCCGCACGCCGCTGCTGGAAAGCCCGTTCCTCAATGAACTCGCCGGCCGCCGGGTGCTGGTGAAGGCCGAGTGCCTGCAGCACACCGGCAGCTTCAAGTTCCGCGGCGCCTGGTCGGCGATCTCGGCGCTGGCGCCTGAGGTGAGGGCGAAGGGGGTCTTCGCCTATTCCTCCGGCAACCATGCGCAGGGGGTCGCCTACGCCGCGAAGCTGCACGGGATCCCCGCGGTGATCCTGATGCCGGCGGACGCGCCGAAGCTGAAGCTCGCCAACACCGCCGCCTACGGGGCGGAGGTGATCACCTACGACCGCTATACCGAAAGCCGGGAGGAGATCGGCGCCCGCCTCGCCGAAGAGCGGGGCCTGACCCTGATCCGCCCCTATGACGAGCCGATGGTGATCGCGGGCCAGGGCACCGCGGGGCTGGAGCTGGCCGCGCAGGCGGCCGAGGCCGGGGTGCGCGAGGCCGACGTGCTGGTCTGCACCGGCGGCGGCGGGCTTTCGAGCGGCGTGGCGCTGGCGCTGGCGGCCGAGGCGCCCGGCCTGCGCGTGCGCCCGGCCGAGCCCGAGGACTGGAACGACTGGCAGGTCTCCCTGCGGAGCGGAGAAAGAACGCCTGCGGCGGGAGGTCGCGCCTCGCTCTGCGATGCGATCGTGACGCCTGCGCCGGGCGAGATCACCTGGCCGATCCTGTCGGCTCTGGCGGGGCCCGGCATTTCGGTTTCCGATCAAGACTGTCTCAACGCGATGGCGCAAGCCTTTGAGCGGCTGAAGATCGTGGTTGAGCCCGGCGGCGCCGCGGCGCTGGCCGGGGCGCTCTACCGCGCGGACGAGATCGAGGGCGACGCGGTGCTGGTCCTGGCCACCGGCGGCAACGTCGACCGGGGGGTGTTCGCGCGGGCCCTGGGGGTGGCGGCGGGATAATATCACGCTCGTGTCACGCCGAATCGTTCATCAGGGGTGAACGGAACGCAGTGAGCGTGTGTGGCACTCGCAGCGTGATCGGGGGCCTCGCGTCTTTCCATGGGGAAGACAGTCTGGAATGGCGCGGGGCCCGGGTCATGCAGCGGCGCCGGGTCCGTCTCCGCTTCGCTTCCGGAAGCGGGGGGAGACGGATCCGGCGGTTCCGCCGGTTATGGGGATCGGCGGAAACGAGACGGGGCGCGGCCTTTGGGGGGCTGCGCCCCTGATCATTTTTTTGGCGCGGCTGCAAAGGCTTGCCGGCCACGCGCCGTTGCGGCGGCGAGGTCCGCCTCCGGCTCTCGCGCCGCTGCCCTGCGAAGAGGCATCATCCAGCATCGGGCCTGCGGGTTCGGCATGGGCGCAAGGCCGTCCGCCGAATCTCCCTCCGACTCGGGGGGCGCAACCGATCCGGCGCGATCTGAACCGCTCCGGCGGCGTTCAGAGGCTTGCAGCGACGCTGAACGAAGGGCGGCGCGGCGGGAAACGGTGCGGCGGTCGCGGATCGTGGGCCACGCCCCGCTGCCCGCGGCGCACATTGCCCTTCGGCGGCTCCGGGGGCATCTGCAAGGAGGGCGGAGGCCGAAGGAGAGGCGCGATGACCGACCGATACCACGACCTGCTGTTCACCCCGGCGGTCCGCGCCGCGCAGGCGCAGGTCAACGGGCGGGCCTTCTCGCCGCCGCCGGGCGAGGGGCCGGACGCGCTGGGCCAGGACGAGGCCGCCTTCATCGCCTCGCGCGAGAGCTTCTACATGGCCAGCGTCTCGGCTTCGGGCTGGCCCTACGTGCAGCACCGGGGCGGCCCGCCGGGCTTCATCCAGGCGCTGGATCCGCGGCGGCTGGCCTTCGTGGACCTGAAGGGCAACCGGCAGCTGATCACGCTGGGCAACCTGGCGGGCGAGGACCGCGTGGCCCTGTTCTTCATGGACTACGCCCGCCAGGGCCGCCTGAAGCTGCTGGCGCGCGCCCGCCCCACGCCGCTGGAGTCGGAGCCGGAGCTCGCCGCCGCGCTCGCGCCGGGCCCCCTGCGCGAGAAGGCCCAGCGGCTGATGATCCTCGAGGTCGAGGCCTTCGACTGGAACTGCAACCAGCACATCACGCCCCGCTTCACCCAGGCGGAGCTGGCCCCCACGCTCCGCCGCCTCCAGTCCCGGATCGAGGAGCTGGAGGGGCGGCTGGCGGCGCTGGGCGAGACACCCTAGGCGCGGCGCCGGCGCCCCGGGCCCGCCCCGGGGTCTCGGCCGTTCGCGCAACGGTCGCGGGACCGACGCGCCCGAACCGCCCCTGCCGCGACCGGGGGCAGGAGGCCCCGGGTCGAGCCCGGGGCGCCCCCGGGGCGAAAGGCGGCGCGCGAATCTCTGGGCCGGCTCAGCCGTCGACGCGCAGGCGGGCGTTGGTCGGATCGTGGGGCGAGTCCTCGACCACCTCGGCGTCGTACTGGTCGCCCATGATCAGGACCTTGAGCTTCGTGCCCGGCTCGGCCAGCTCCGGCTTCACGTAGGCGAGGCCGATGCGGCGCTGCAGGGCCACCGACCAGCCGCCCGAGGTCAGGCGACCGATGACCTTGCCGTCGGAGTAGAGCGCCTCGCGCCCCCAGGGGTCGGCGGCCAGCGCGCCCTCGGGCCCGTCCATCAGCACGGTGACGCATTTGGCGCGAATGCCGAGCGCCTCCATCGCCGCCTTGCCCTTGAAGTCCTTGGTCATGTCGACGAAGCGGTCGAGACCGGATTCCAGCGGCGAGGCGTCCCGGCCGAGGTCGGAGCCGAAGGCGCGGTAGCTCTTCTCCTGCCGCATCCAATTCTGGGCGCGGGCGCCGAAGAAGCCCATCCCGTGCGGCTCGCCGGCCTTCACCAGCGCGTCGAACAGGTGGTTCTGCATCTCGATCGGGTGGTGCAGCTCATAGCCGAGCTCGCCGGTGTAGGCGACGCGGATCGCCATGGTGGGGACCATGCCGAGGTCGATCTGGCGCATCGAGAGCCAGGGGAAGCGCTTGTTCGACAGCGCCGTGGCGGGGTCGGCGTCGACGATCAGGGCGCGCAGCACCTCGCGCGACTTCGGCCCGGCGATGGCGAAGACGCCCCACTGGGTGGTGATGTCCTGCACCTCGATCCAGCCGAGTTCGTCGCGCTTCGCCGCGGCCTCCTTCTCGAAGAAGTCGAAGTCGTAGGCCTGCGCGGCGCCGGCGGTGACCACGTAGAAGTCGTCCTCGGCCAGGCGCACGATGGTCGCCTCGGTCCGCACGGTGCCGGCGTCGGTCAGCGCGTAGGTCAGGTTGATGCGCCCGACCTTGGGCAGCTTGTTGCAGGTCAGCCAGTCGAGGAAGGCCGCCGCCCCCGGACCCTTGATCCGGGTCTTGGCGAAGGCCGAGGCGTCGTAGAGGCCGACGCCCTCGCGCACCATCTTGGCTTCGGCCTCGGCGTATTCCCACCAGCCGCCGCGCCGGAAGCTGCGCGCGCCGTGATCGTCGAAGCCCTGCGGGGCGAAGTAGTTGGGCCGCTCGAACCCGTTCACCTGCCCGAACTGGGCGCCGGCCGCCTTCATCCGCTCGTAGCAGGGCGAGGTGCGCAGGGGGCGGGCCGCCTCGCGCTCCTCGTCGGGGTGGTGGAGGATGAAGACGTGCTCGTAGCACTCCTCGTTCTTCGTCGCCGCGTACTCGCGGTTCACCCACTTGCCGTAGCGGCGGGGGTCGAGCGACCACATGTCGATCTCGGCCTCGCCCTCGGTCATCAGCTGCGCGAGGTAGTGGCCGGTGCCGCCGGCGGCGGTGATGCCGAAGGAGAAGCCTTCCGCGAACCAGAAGTTCGGCACGCCGGGCGCGGGGCCGACCAGCGGGTTGCCGTCGGGCGTGTAGCAGATCGGGCCGTTGAAATCGTCCTTCAGGCCCACCGATTCCGAGGACGGAATGCGGTGGATCATGGACATGTACTCTTCCTCGATCCGCTCGAGGTCGAGCTTCAGGAGGTCGGCGCGGAAGGTCTCGGGCACGCCGAACTTGGCCCAGGCCGGCGCGTTGCGCTCATAGGGGCCCAGGATCCAGCCGCCGCGCTCCTCGCGCACGTACCACTTGGCGTCGGCGTCGCGCAGGACGGGATGCTCAGGCGCGGTCTTGCGGTAATCGACCAGGGCGGGGTCGGGCTCGGTCACGATGTACTGGTGCTCGACCGGCATCGCGGGGATGTAGCAGCCGATCATCGCGGCGGTGCGCTGGGCGTGGTTGCCGGTGGCGGTGACCACGTGCTCGCAGCGGATCTCGGAGGTCTCGCCGTTGGGGACGAGGTTGCCGCCCTTCTCGGTCATGTGGGCGACCTTGACGATCCACTCGCCGTTGCGACGCTCGAACCCGTCGACCTGGACCTTGCGGATGATCGTGGCGCCGTGCTGGCGGGCGCCCTTGGCCATGGCCTGGGTCACGTCGGCGGGGTTGATGTAGCCGTCGCCGGGATGAAGGATCGCGCCCTTCAGGTCGTCGGCGCGCACCAGCGGCCAGCGGTCGGCGATCTGCTTCGGCGTCATCCACTCGACCTCGACGCCCACGGTCTCGGCGGTGGAGGCGTAGAGGCGGTATTCGTCCATCCGCGCGTCGGTCTGGGCCATGCGCAGGTTGCCGACCACGGCGAAGCCCGCGTTCAGGCCCGTCTCGGCCTCCAGCCCCTTGTAGAAATCGACCGAGTACTTGTGGATGTGCGAGGTGGCGTAGCTCATGTTGAACAGCGGCAGCAGGCCGGCCGCGTGCCAGGTGGAGCCCGAGGTCAGCTCGTCCCGCTCCAGCAGGATCGTGTCCCAGCCCGCCTTCGCCAGGTGGTAGGCGATCGAAACCCCGACCGCGCCGCCGCCGACAACAACCGCCCGCGCCTGCGTCTTCATGCCTGGGATCTCCTCGCGCCCGGTCTGCATTCGCGCCCACCTGTAGCGGTCCCGGCGGGCCTGCGTCTGCGAAGGGGCGACGCAAGCCGGTCGGATCGCGACCCGTTCCGGTCGGGGAAGCGGTCTTCGCGACTCGGGATCGGACGTCCGGGCGCTGGCGCGGGCCGGCCGGCGGCCGTAGGGTCAGCCCGCGCCGGATCGGATGCGCGCGCCCGGGGGGATTTCAGAATGGACATGATCTGCACGACCGAGGACGCCGACGGCGTCTCCCGCTTCGAGGAGCGCGCCATCGCCCTCACGCCCGGCGACTTCGCGCCCCCCGCGCCGTCGATGCCGATCTCGGCCTCCGAGCCCGTTTCGGCCCTGCTGCACCTGGTGCTGCCGGCCGGCTGGACCGGCGCCCGCCACCCCACGCCGCGGCGGCAGATGGGCTACCTGCTGAAGGGCCGCGTGCGGGTCGAGACCGGCGACGGCGAGAGCCGGGAGTTCGGCGCCGGCGCGATCTGGCGGATGGAGGACACCGCCGGCTCGGGCCACCGCACCACCGTGCTGGGGGACGAGGACGTGCACATGGCCATCGTCCAGTTCTGACGCGCCCGGTTCCACGCGGCCCGGCGCGCGCGTCGCCCGCCCCGAGGCCCCGGGCCGACGGCGCCGCGCCGGCCCTGCGCCGCGGGCGCGCGGCCGGGCCCGGGCGCGCGGGTCGACGCGGCGCCTTCCTCCCTTGGCCGATCTTGCGGCATCGTGAGCGGCGGGGCGCCAAGGCCGCATTGCCCGCGGGCGTCGGAACGGATAACGAAAACCGCATGTCGATCTGGCCGAAATCCATCTGGGACTTCGCCAACCCCGCCCGCTTCATGCGGCTGAGCGGGGTTCTGCTGCCCTGGGTCTCCGTCGCCGCCGCCGCGGCGCTGATCTCCGGGCTGGTCTGGGGCTTCTTCTTCACCCCGGACGACTACCAGCAGGGCTCGACCGTCAAGATCATCTACATCCACGTCCCCGCGGCGACGCTGGCGATCAACGTCTACGCCTTCATGGGGATCATGAGCCTGATCTGGCTGATCCGCCGCCACCACGTCTCGGCGCTCGCCGCCAAGGCGGCCGCGCCCATCGGCGCGGGCATGACGCTCGCCGCCATCGTCACCGGCGCGCTCTGGGGCCAGCCGATGTGGGGCACCTGGTGGGCCTGGGATCCGCGGCTGACCGCCTTCCTGATCATGCTGTTCTTCTACGCCGGCTACATCGCGCTGTGGGCCGCGATCGAGGATCCCGACGCCGCCGCCGACCTGACCGCGGTGCTGTGCCTGGTGGGCTCGGTCTTCGCGATCGTGTCGCGCTACGCGGTGATCTTCTGGGCGCAGGGCCTGCACCAGGGCGCCTCGCTGTCGCTGGACCGGGAGACCAACGTCGCCGACGTGTTCTGGCGGCCGCTGGTGCTCAGCCTCGTCGGGTTCTTCCTGATGTTCCTCGCCCTCTTGCTGCTGCGCGTGCGGACCGAGATCCGCCTGCGCCGCGCCCGCGCGATCCGCCTCGCCGCCGGCGAAGGGCCCGCCCCCTCCGAGGAGGCCGCCTGATGCCCGCGCTCGGCGAGTACGCGCCCTACATCCTGGGCTCCTACCTCGGCACGCTGGCCATCGTGGCGGCTCTGGTGGGGGCCTCGATCCGCGCCTCCCGTCGCGCCCGCCGCGAGCTGGAGCGGCTGGAGGCCCGCCACCCCCGCCGCAGGAGCGCGCCATGACCGATCCCGCGCCGAAGCGCTCGCGCCTCTGGGCGCTGATCCCGCTGGTCGCCTTCCTGGCGCTGGCGGGCCTGTCCTGGTCCATGCTGGGCCGCGACCAGGACGCGCTGCCCTCCGCCCTGATCGAGAAGACGGTCCCCAAGACGGACCTCGCGAGCCTCCGCCCCGGCGAGCCGCGGCTGACGACCGAGCTGCTGAAGCGGCCCGGCGTGAAGCTGGTGAACATCTGGGCCAGCTGGTGCGGCCCCTGCCGGGTCGAGCATCCGGAGCTGATGAAGCTGCAGGCGATGGGCGTCGAGATCGACTCGATCAACTACAAGGACGACCGCGACGCGGCGCTGGGCTTCCTGCGGGAGCTGGGCGACCCCTTCGCCCATGTCGGCGCCGACACCACCGGCCGCGCGGGGATCGAGTGGGGCGTCTACGGCGTGCCCGAGACCTTCGTCGTCGATGGCGAGGGGCGCATCGTCTACAAGCACGTCGGCCCGATCCAGAACCACGACCTCGAGCGCAAGATCCTGCCCGCCCTGCGCGAGGCCGGCTGGGCCCCGACCGAGGGCTGACGCCCGGCGCGGCGGCCCCGCGGCCGCCGGCAGGCGAAGTCTAAATCCATCCTGCGAAATCCCGGTCCCGCGCCTCGTTGCGCCCGCCCCCGGCGTCACGCAACGATCACGGCCGACGGTGAGGACTGTCGCCATTGAAGGGCGCGGCCCTCCGGCCGCCATGCAACGAGGGAGCCCCCCATGGTCCAGCGCGTCGCCATCGTCCTCAAGGCCGCCGGCCCGGTCGATTTCTCGCCCGGGGGGCTCTCGATCCTCGACGTGTCGGGCCAGCCCACCGGCTCGCCCTCGCTCGGGATCGCGCCGGGCGCGCTGATCTGGAACGGCGGCGGGCGCACCACCAGCTTCCTGGGCGAGGATTTCCCGCCCCCGCCCAAGGACTTCGCGGGGGACCTGCCGCCGGAGTGGTACACGGCCGCCTTCGCCTCCTCCCCCGACAGCTTCTCGGTGGGCTGGAAGGGGACCGGAAACGCCGTCACCTGGACCTTCAAGAACGAGACCGCGCCCTCGGTCGACGACCTGCTGGGCGCCTCGACCCGCGCGCTGTTCGCGGGCCGGCAGGAGGTGGTGATCCTGCAGAAGGGCGGCGACGGCTTCGCGGACGTGACGCTCGACGTGGGCGGCGGCGGCGACCGGGTGGTCGGCTCGGGCGGCGACGACCGCTTCTTCGGCGGCAAGGGCGACGACGAGCTGTCGGGCGGCGGCGGGCGCGACCGGATCAAAGGCGGCGCCGGCGACGATCACCTGCGCGGCGACCAGCACCCCGGCGCGAAGATGCAGGGCAAGGCCGCCGACGACAAGCTGTGGGGCGGCGGCGGCGACGACGCGCTCGAGGGCGCCGGCGGGCGCGACTGGCTGATCGGCGGCTCCGGCGACGACATGCTGTTCGGCGGGGGCGGCAAGGACGTGATGATCGGCCAGGGCGGCCGGGACGAGCTGCGCGGCGGCGGCGGCGGCGACTCGCTGATCTCGTCGCTGGGGCGCAACGACCTGTGGGGCGGCGCCGGCGACGACAAGTTCTTCATGTCCGACGTCGCGGGGACTGGGAAGACCGTGATTCACGACTTCGGGCGCGGCGACAAGATCGGCTTCGACCGCGACGTCTACTACGAGACCGCCGACGACTTCCGCGACTTCGCCCAGCAGACCCGCAAGGGCGTGCTGTTCGAGACCGAGACCGGCCGGGTGCTGCTGAAGGGCGTGGTGGTGGACGAGATCCTCGACAACCAGATCACCGCGGTCGACGACGGCACGATCCCGTTCTTCTGAGAGCGCGCGGCTAAGCCGGAGCGCAGGGGCCGGCCGCCTTCGCCGGCCCGCAGGGGCCTCTGGCCGCCGCGTCGGGCGGAGGCCTCAGGCGTCTCCGCCGGCGCCGCCGTCCGTCCCGTGCTTCTTGATCAGCCCGAACTGGGAGATCACGAACAGGAAGGTGATGGCGGGGGAGGCGAAGGTCTTGAAGGTGACCCAGAACTCCTCGGTCTGGGTGCGCCAGACGACCTCGTTCACCACGGCCATGAACAGGAAGAACAGGGCCCAGCGCTTGGTCAGGATCATCCAGCCCGCGTCGCTCAACGGCATCGCGCCGCCGATCAGGTCCTTGAGGTAGCTGCGTCCGCGCAGCACCCCCCAGCCCAGCGCGCCGGCGAACAGCACGTTGATGATGGTCGGCTTCATCTTGATGAAGGTGGCGTCCTTCAGCCACAGCGTCAGGCCGCCGAAGACCACGACCACCACCGCCGTCACCACCGCCATGCGCGGCACGTCGCGGCTGAGCCACCACGACACGCCCAGCGCGCCGAGAATGGTGGGAATGAACACCGCGGTGGCCGTGAAGATGTCCGTGCGCTGGTAGATCACGAAGAACAGGACCAGCGGCCCGAACTCGAGCGCGGCCTTGACCAGGGGGTTCAGCGGCTTCGGCTGTATGTCCATGGATACGATCTAGCGGTTTGGAAAGGCGAGGTGAAGGCGGGGGACGGAGGTTTCCGGGCCGAGGCTCGGCATTTCACGCCGCGGGCGTGCGTATCGCGTCATCATGCCCCGCCTGCGCGGTGACCGATACGCGCCGCGGGGCGAGGCCGCCCCGTTCGGCGGAGAATCACCGGCCGGCCGGATGGCGCGGCGTCCGGGCCCGCGCGCGGCGGACCCGGGATGCGGAGGCGGCCCCCGCTCAGCGACGGCGCGAGCGCAGCAGGCCGACGACGTCGTAGACCTCGTCGATGATCGGGGCGGCGATGGCGTCGGCCTTCTCGGCGCCCTTCGCCAGCACCTGGTCGATATGGGCGGGGTCGGCGCTCAGCTCGCGCATCCGGCCGGCGATCGGGGCCAGGCTCTCGACCGCCAGTTCGGCGAGCGCGGGCTTGAACTCCGAGAACGGCTTGCCCGCCCACTCGCCCACCACCTGCTCGGCGGTGCGGTTCGACAGCGCCGCCATGATGCCCACGAGGTTCTTCGCCTCCGGCCGCTCGGCCAGGCCCTCGAGCGTCTCGGGCAGGGGCTCGGGGTCGGTGCGGGCCTTGCGGATCTTCTGGGCGATGGCGTCGGCGTCGTCGGTCAGGTTGATGCGGCTCATGTCGGACGCATCCGACTTCGACATCTTCTTGGAGCCGTCGCGCAGCGACATCACGCGGGTCGCCACGCCCTCGATCAGCGGCTCGGTCAGCGGGAAGAAACCGGGCTGGCCGTAGTCGAGGTTGAACTTGGTGGCGATGTCGCGGGTCAGCTCGAGGTGCTGCTTCTGGTCCTCGCCCACCGGCACGTGGGTCGCGCGGTAGGCCAGGATGTCGGCGGCCATCAGGACAGGGTAGGCGTAGAGGCCGACCGAGGCCGCCTCGCGGTTCTTGCCCGCCTTCTCCTTGAACTGGGTCATCCGGTTCATCCAGCCCACGCGCGCCACGCAGTTGAAGATCCAGGCCAGCTCGGCATGGGCCGGCACCTGGGACTGGTTGAACAGGATGGATTTCTCGGGGTCGAGGCCGCAGGCGATGAAGGCGCAGGCCAGCTCCCGGGTCGCGCGCTTCAGCTCGGCGGGGTCCGGGTTGATGGTCAGCGCGTGCATGTCGACCATGCAGTAGATCGTCTCGCCGCCCAGTTCGGCGGCCTCGTCCTGCATCTCGACGAAGCGCTTCACGGCGCCGAGGTAATTGCCCAGGTGCAGGTTGCCGGTGGGCTGAACGCCCGAGAACACGCGGCGCGGGTGAACGCGGCCTTCGGTCTCGGCGCCCTGCGCCTCTTGCGTCGGGTTCATATCTGCTGTCCTCCTGCGGCGGCGCGGGCCTTATGCGGCCGGCGACGGGAAAGGGTCAAGACGCCCGGGCGGGCGCGTGCGTCGCGCAGGTTCGCCGCGCCGCCCGAGTGAAGAGGTCAGATGTTCCAGTTTCCCCCGTTGCCGCCGGTCCTGCAGATCCACCGGCAGGTGGCCTTCGCCTTCGCCGCGGTCTTCATCGTGATCGAGCTGGTCTTCCAGCTCTCCGATTTCGGGCTGCTGGCGCCGAACCTGCGCTTCGAGGGCTACGCCCTGTTCTCGTTCTTCGATCCCTGGTTCGACCGGCTGCTGGCGGGCCAGCCCACGCCGCCCCGGCTGTGGTGGAGCTTCCTGAGCTACGCCTTCCTGCACGGGGGGATGGCGCACCTGGCGATGAACACCGCCGCCTTCCTGGGGCTGAGCCTGCTGGTGCTCAGGATCTTCGGCGTGCCGCTTTACCTTGCGTTCTTCGTGGCGACGGCGGTGGGCGGCTCGCTCGGCTACGGGCTCTTGTCCCATGCGGACGCGCCGATGGTGGGCGCCTCGGGCGTGGTGTTCGGGCTGATCGGGGTGCTGAAATACGCCGAGTTCGCTTTCATCACCCGCCGGCCGGGCAGCGGCTCGATGCGGGCCTTCCTGGGCTCGATCGGGGCGCTGGTGCTGATCAACGTGATCCTGGCGGTGGCGATGGGCGGGATGCTCGCCTGGCAGACCCACCTGGGCGGCTTCCTCGCCGGCTGGGTCGCGGCCTGGATCGTGGTGCCCAAGGCCTGAGGGCGCGCGGCCCGGGGCGGTCCCGGGCCCGGCGAGGCCGGGCGCCGGCCCCCGCGGCCTCAGCGTTTTCCGCCCCGGCGCATGGCGGCCTTCAGGTCGCCCACGACCACGCCCTTCAGCCCGATCGCCGCGGCCGCGTAGACCACGATCCCACCGACCACCAGCACGGCGAGCGCGAGGTAGCGCAGGCCCGGCGCCTCCAGCCAGGGGGCCAGCCCCTCGGCCAGGCCCCAGCAGGCGAGACCCATCAGGACCGAGGCGACGAGGATCCGCGGCGCGCGCTTGCGCAGGCGGGCGTCGGGGCGGGCCTCCTCGCCGAAGCGCAGGCGGGCGCCGCGCCACAGCAGGAAGAAGTTCGCCCAGGCCGCCAGCGTGGTCGCCAGCGCCGCCGATGCGAAGCCGATCACCGGCGCGAGGCCGATGGCGAAGGCCGCGTTCACCCCCAGCCCGACCAGGGCGTAGCGGAACGGCGTCTGCGTGTCCTCGCGCGCGAAGAACATCGGCTGGGCGATCTTCTGCAGCACGAAGGCCGGCAGGCCCGCGCCGTAGATCGCGACCGCCAGCGCGGTGGCCGCGACGTCCTCGGCCTCGAACGCGCCGCGCCCGAAGAGGACCGAGGCGAGCGGCCACGGCACCGCCACCAGCGCGGCGGTGGCGGGCAGGGTCAGGGCGAGCGCGAATTCGGTCGAGCGGCCCATCGCCTCGCGCGCGCCGGTCTCGTCGCCCGCGGACAGGCGGCGCGAGAGCTCGGGCAGCAGCACCACGCCGATCGCCACCCCGATCACCCCCAGCGGAAGCTGGTAGAGGCGGTCGGCGTAGTAGAGCCAGGCCACCGCCCCGTCGAAGAACGAGGCGACCTGCCGGCCCACCACCAGGTTGATCTGCATGACCCCGCCGGCGAGGGCGGCGGGAAAGGCGATGATCGCCAGCCGCTTCACCTCGGGGGTCAGGCGGGGCAGGCGCAGGCGCAGGGGCATCCCGGCGCGCGCCGCGGCGCGCCAGACGAGCGCCAGCTGCGCCACCCCCGCCAGCGCCGCGCCCCAGGAGGCGCAGAGCCCCTCGGCGTAGCCCGGCGGGTCGTTCGGGCCCTCCAGCCCCTCCAGCCAGCCGGCCTGGGCGCCGAACATGGCGCCGATCAGGATCACGTTCAGCAGCGTCGGCGCGGCGGCGGCGGCGGCGAAGCGGCCGACCGAGTTCAGCACGCCCGAGAACAGCGCCGCCAGCGAGATGAACAGGATGTAGGGGAAGGTGATGCGCCCGTATTCGACCGTCAGGTCGAAGCGCTGGTCCTCGGCGAAGCCGGAGGCGAGGGCGAAGACCAGGAACGGCATCGTCACCTGCGCGAGCGCCGTGACCAGCAGCAGCGCCGTGGTCAGGGCGGCCATCGCCTGCTCGGCGAAGTCCCGCGCGGCCTGCGCGCCCTCGCTCTCGTAGCGGCGGGCGAACATGGGGATGAAGGCGGTGTTGAAGGCGCCCTCGGCGAAGAAGCGCCGGAACAGGTTGGGCAGGGTGAAGGCGGCCACGAAGGCCTCGGCCGCGGGGCCGGCGCCGAGCGCCGCGGCGATCATCACGTCGCGCACCAGGCCCAGGATGCGGCTCGCCATCGTCCAGCCGCCCACGGTCGCGAAGCTGCGCATCAGGCGGGAGGCGGGGCGCTTCGCGCCCGCCGGGGCCGCGGGCCGGCCTTCGGCCGGGTCCGCGCCTTCGGCGCCGGGCGCGGTCGAGGCGGCGGAGCCGGGAGCGGACTCGGCGACGGACTCGGGGGCGGAGGACGCCGCCTTGGCGGCGTCCTCGTCGCGCGGATCGGTCATGGATCAGCCTTCGCCGTCGTCGGGCGCGGCGGCCTCGATGGCGGCGCGCAGACGGGTTTCGATGGTCTTCATCTTGCTCGCCGAGGTGATCTTCAGACCGAACAGGTCCTTGACGTAGAACACGTCCACCGCCTGCTCGCCGTAGGTCGCGATGATCGCGGAGTGGATCGAGATGTTGGCCGAGGCCAGCGCCCGCGTCAGGTCGTAGAGCAGCCCCACGCGGTCGCGGGTGTCGACCTCGATCACCGTGTAGATGTCGGACGAGTGGTTGTCGAAGGTCACGTGGGTCGCGACCTTGAACTTGCTCTCGCGCTTCTTGACCTTGCGCTTGGGCTTCAGCGCCTCGCGCGCCACCACCTCGCCCATCAGGGAGCGGCGGACCATGGTGCGCAGGCGATCCAGCCGCGCCGTCTCGTAGGTCGAGCCGTCGCCGTCCTGGATCCAGAACACCGAATGCGCGTAGCCGTCCGAGGTGGTGGTGATCCGCGCGTCCTTCACGTCCGCGCCCGCCAGCGCCAGCGCCCCGGCGAGGCGCGAGAACAGGCCCGGGTGGTCGGCCAGGTGGAAGCAGACGCGGGTGGCGTCGCGGCTCTCGTCCTGGGTGAAGTCGGCGCCGATGGCGGAGTCGTCCGAGCCGCACTCCCGTGCCAGGCGCGCGAAGATGCGCTGGGTCTCGGTGGTCGTGGACAGGAAGAACGGGGCGTAGTGGCGGTCGATCTCCGCCTCGATCTCGGCCTCGGTCCAGCCGTCCTCGACCAGCGCCGCGCGCAGCGCCTCCTGCGCCTCGCGCAGGCGGTCGACGCCCGAGATGCCCCCCGCGCCCCCGGTCAGCGCCTCGCGCGTGCGGCGGTGCAGGGTGCGCAGCAGCTGCGCCTTCCAGTTGTTCCACACGCCCGGGCCGACGGCCATGATATCGCAGGCCGTCAGCACCAGCAGCAGGTTCAGGCGGGAGGGGGTGCGAACCTCGTCCGCGAAGGCGCGCACGGTCACGGGATCGGAGATGTCGCGCTTCTGCGCCACGTCCGACATCAGCAGGTGATGGCGGATCAGCCAGCAGACGGTGTCGGTCTGCGCGTCATCGAGGCCGAGCCTCGGGCAGACCTCCCGCGCGATCTCCTCTCCGACCTCGGAGTGGTCGCGCTCCTGCCCCTTGCCGATGTCGTGCAGCAGCAGGGCCACGTAGAGCGAGGTGCGGTCCACCCCCTGTTCCAGGATGCCCGAGGCGACGGGCAGATCCTCGATCAGCTTGCCCCGCTCGATCCCGTTGAGGATCGAGACGGCGCGGATCGTGTGCTCGTCGACCGTGTAGTGATGATACATGTTGAACTGCATCATCGCGTGGATGCGGCCCCAGGCGGGGATGAAGGCGCCCAGCACGCCCAGCTCGTTCATCCGGCGCAGCGCCCGCTCCGGGTCGCCGCTGTCCACCAGCATGTGCAGGAAGATGCGGTTGGCGATCGGGTTCGCGCGCATCTCGTCGTCGATCAGGTCGAGGTTGGCCGCGATCATCCGCATGGCGTTGGGATGGATCAGCGCGCCGGTCCGCAGCCCCTCGTCGAAGATGCGCAGGATGTTGAGCGGATCGTCCACGATCACGCTCTCGTCCGGCATGGTGATGCGCCCGTCCAGAAGCTCGAACGGCCCGGTCGAGAAGCGCCCCCCCGCCCCGCGGAAGGCGCGCACGATGCCGCCCAGGCTGGGCCGCTTCTTGACGTGGCGCGCCTCCAGCGCGGCCAGGAACACGCGGGTCAGCTCCCCCACCGCGGTGGCGTGCTGGAAATAGCGCTGCATGAAGCGTTCGACCGCCGACTGGCCGGGGCGGTCCTCGAAGGTCAGGCGGCGGGCCACCTCGACCTGCATGTCGAAGCTCAGCTGCTCGTTCGCGCGGCCCGAGAGGTAGTGGAGGTGGCAGCGCACCGTCCACAGGAAGGCCTCGGCCTCGGAGAAGACCGCGACCTCGTCGGGGGAGAACACGCCCTTCTCCACCAGGTCCGAGGGCGAGCGGGCGTGGTAGAGGTACTTGGCGATCCACCAAAGGGTCTGCAGGTCGCGCAGGCCGCCCTTGCCCTCCTTCACGTTCGGCTCGACCACGTAGCGGGAGCCGCCGTGCCGCTGGTGGCGGGTGGCGCGCTCGTCCAGCTTCGCCTCCACGAACTCCGGCCCGGTGCGGGAGAAGAGTTCGTCCCACAGCCGGTCCTGCAGGTCGTCGGCCAGCTGGCGGTCGCCGGAGATGAAGCGCTGCTCCAGCAGGGCGGTGCGGATGGTGATGTCGGACTTGCCCAGGCGCAGGCAGTCGTCGGCGGTGCGGGTCGAGTGGCCGACCTTCATCCGCAGGTCCCACAGCAGGTAGAGGACGGATTCCACGAGGGACTCGACCCAGGGCGTCTGCTTCCAGTGGGTCAGGAACAGGAGGTCGACGTCCGAGTAGGGCGCCATCTCGAAGCGGCCGTAGCCGCCGACCGCCATCACCGCCAGCCGCTCGCCCGAGGTGGGGTTGGGGTTGGGGTGCAGCCAGCGCAGCCCGACCTCCAGCGCCAGGCGCACGACCTCGTCGGTCAGCCAGGCGATCGAGCGGGAGGCCGAGGCGCCCGACCAGGGATGGGCCTCCAGCGCCTCGCGGATCGCGTCGTGGCCGGCGTCGAGCGCCTCGCGCAGCGGCTCCGCGCAGGCGGCGCGGATCCCGTCGCGGCCGAGCCCCTCGGCCTGGGCCGCGGCGGCGACCTCGCTCAGCCGGACGAGAACCGCCGCCGGATCCAGGATCTCGGCGGCGGGACGGACCAGAAGGCCCCCCGCCCCGTCGCCCTCGTCCTCCGGCGAAGGCGGCGCCATGCGGACGCGCGTGGCGCCGCGGGCGGCCGCCGCCCTGGGGACGGCTGCGGGCTGAGGGGCGGGTTTTCTTGGGGCCATGATCTCTCGTCAGGAACCGGGCGCGGAAGGCATCGTCGCGGGTCCCACCACCTGCGGGCCGGACGCCGTCGGCGTCAACACGGCGAGAGCGCGCATGTTGCCGCCGTCCCGGGTCAGCTTCCACGGGCCGCCCAGGCCGCGGAACCCGCCGGGATCGGTGATCTCCTCGACGCCGAAGGGCCGGTCGTCGCCCGAGGCGCGCCCGGCGCGCATCATCTGCGCGGCGGCGGCGACGGCGTCGTAGCCCAGCCAGGCGAAGCGGCCCGGCGCCCGGCCGTAGGCGGCCTGGAAGCGCGCGGAGAAGTCCGCCATCGCCTGCGGGTCGAGCCCGGCGTAGAGCGCGTTCGACAGCGAGCTGTCCTTCTGCAGCTCGCGGTCGGCCATGCCGCCCAGGCCCAGCAGCGGGGCGCGGGTGCCGATCGAGTGATAGCGCATGAACGAGGCCGCGGCCTGCAGGCCCTGGCCTTCGTCGACCAGCAGCACGGTGGTGGCGCCGGAGCCGTCGAAGGCGGCCTTGTAGGCCTCCGAGGTGCTCTGGATGCCTTCGAAGCTGCGCGGGTAGGGCATGATCGGGCTCAGCGCGACGCCATGGCGGCCGGCGGCCTCCTCGGCGGCGGAGCGGGCGACGCGGCCCAGGGGCGACTCGGGGTAGTAGAGGCCGACGCCCGTCCAGCCCTTGTCCGCCGCGTGCGACAGGATCCGGTCCGCCTCGGAGGAGGCGAGCAGCCCCGCGACCCAGACGTTGCCGCCCCCCGCCGAGGGGGTGTTGGAGAAGGCCAGCACGTTCAGCCCGGCCGGGGCCACGGCCTCGCCCACCGCGTCGGCGTTGGCGCCGTAGAGCGGGCCGAGCACCAGCGCGTCGCCCGCGGCGGCTGCGGCCCGCGCGGCCGTGGCGGCGGTGGCGGCGTCGCCGGCGGTGTCGCGGACGTCGAGCGCGATCGCCTCGGCCGCGCCCTCGGCGAGGGCGAGGCGGGCGGCGGCCTCGATGTCGCGCGCGGCCGCCGCGGCGCCTCCGTCGGGCGCGGTCAGGGGCAGCAGCAGCGCCACGCGGGCGGGGCCCGAAAGGGTGACCTGCCCGCCCGCGCCCGGCTGCGGCCCGGAGGGCGCCTGGGCGGTCTGCGAGGGCGCGCGGGGCGCCGAGGCGCCGCGGTCGGAGTTCGAGCTGCAGGCGGCCAGCGCCGCGGCGGCGGTCAGCACGAAGGCCCTCGCCAGCGTCGCGCCGGCGCGGCCCGGCCGTCGCGCGGGGGCCTCGACCCGGGTCCGCCCGCGCGCATCCTTTGCGCGTCCTGCGTTGTGCTCGCGAAGCGCCTCGCCCATGTTCACCTCCTGCAATGGTCCGTTCGTCGGTGCGCCGCACGGGCGGCGGCCCGAGCGTCTGCGAGGAACTATGAGCGCGAACACGGGCGCAAGAAAGGCGAAGCTTCGGCGACGGGAGGACGTCGCGTCCGAAACCCCGGACGCCGGCGCCGGGGCCGTCGCCGAGGCTCCGGGCGGCGCTTCGACCGGCCGGCAGGGGGGCGCGACGGACGCCGGGCGCGGGCCGCTTCCGCCCGGTCTGCACCTCGTGGCCACGCCCATCGGAAACGCCGCCGACATAACCCTGCGCGCGCTCGACGTGCTCTCGCGCGCCGACGCGCTGGCGGCCGAGGACACCCGCAGCCTGCGCCGGCTGATGGAGATCCACGGCGTGCCGCTGCGGGGGCGGCCGCTGCTGGCCTACCACGACCGCAACGGCGACGCGGCGCGCCCTGCGATTCTTTCGCGGCTGGAAGCGGGCGAAAGCGTGGCGCTGGTCTCGGACGCGGGCACCCCGCTGATCGCGGATCCCGGCTACAAGCTGGCGCGCGACGCCGCGCGCGCGGGGCTGCCGGTGACGGCGGCGCCGGGGGCGAGCTCGGTGCTCGCCGCCCTCAGCCTCGCGGGCCTGCCCACGGACCGGTTCCTGTTCGCGGGCTTCCCCCCGCCCCGCAGCTCCGCCCGCCGCAGCTTCCTGGCCGAGCTCGCGCCGATCGCGGCCACGCTGGTGTTCCTCGAAAGCCCCCGCCGCGCGGCGGCCGCCCTGGCCGACATGGCCGAGGTCCTGGGCGCCGACCGCGAGGCCGCCCTGTGCCGGGAGCTGACCAAGCGCTTCGAGGAGGTGCGCCGCGCGCCGCTGAGCGAGCTTGCCGCCGCCCTGGCCGCGGAGGACGACCCCCGCGGCGAGGTGGTGCTGGTGATCGGCCCGCCGACCGCCTCCGCCCGCCCGGACGCCGAGGCGCTCGACGCCCTGATCGACGCGGCGCTCGAGACAGGCAGCCTGAAGGACGCGGTGCGCGAGGTGCAGGCCGCCACCGGCCTGCCCCGCAAGGAGGTCTACGCCCGGGCGCTGGAGCGGTCGCGCTAACCTTTCGGAAACCCTGCACGCGCTAAATCCGGGCCCAGCCGACGGAGACGCGCCATGAACCCGATTCCCGCCCTGCCCGCCGAAGACGCCTCCCACCGCCGTCGCCTGCGCGGCCGCACCGCCGGCCACATCGGCCGGTCGGCGGAGGAGCGGACGCTCAGGCGCTATCTCGCGGGGGGCTGGCGGCTCGCCGCGCGCAACTGGCGCGCCGGCCGCGTCCACGGCAACGGGGAGCTCGACCTGGTGCTGGTGCGCGACGGAACCTACGCCTTCGTCGAGGTGAAGTCGCGCCGCACGCTGCTGGAGGCCGGCGAAGCCGTGCGCCCCGCGCAGGTGCGCCGGCTGGAGATGGCGGCGCTGCATTTCCTCGACCGCGCCGGCGCCGCGGGCGCGGACATGCGCTTCGATCTCGCCGCCTTCGACCGGCACGGCCGCATGGAGATCGTCGAGAACGCCTTCTTCTGACCGGCCGCGCCCGCACTTTCTGCACCGGATCTTCCCGCGGCCGCCGCTCGCGCGAAAGCGATGGGCGCCGCCCCGTCCGATCGCCGGGGGCGCTTGACGCGGTCCGGAGCCGGGGCGACTGTCCCGCCCGCGCGACCCTCCGCGCGCCGGCCGGGAGACATTGGGCATGAGCCTTTCCGTGGCGATCCAGATGGATCCGATCCAGAACGTCGACATCGACGCGGACACCACCTTCCGCATGGCGGAGGAGGCGCAGGCCCGCGGCCACGAGCTTTTCTTCTACACCCCCGACCGTCTCGCCTGGGACGAGGGCCGGGTGACCGCCACCGGCTGGCCCCTGAAGGTGCGCCGCGAGCGTGGGAATCACTTCGAGCTGGGCGAGGCGCGCACCGTCGACCTCTCCACCCTCGACGTGGTCCTGCTCCGCCAGGATCCGCCCTTCGACATGTCCTACGTCACCAACACCCACATGCTCGAGCGGCTGAAGGGCTCGGCGCTGGTGATCAACGACCCGTTCTGGGTGCGCAACTGCCCCGAGAAGCTGCTGGTCCTCGACTTCGCCGACCTCTCGCCCGCCACGATGATCGCCCGCAGCCTCTCCGACCTGCGCGCCTTCAAGGAGCGGCACGGCGAGATCATCCTCAAGCCGCTCTACGGCAACGGCGGCGCGGGGGTGTTCCGCCTGCCGCAGTCGGACCGCAACCTCGCCTCGCTGCACGAGCTGTTCTGCGGCATCAACCGCGAGCCGCTGATCGCCCAGGCCTTCCTGCCGGCGGTCGAGAAGGGCGACAAGCGCGTGATCCTGATCGAGGGCGAGGCCGTCGGCGTGATCAACCGCGTGCCCCAGAAGGGCGAGACCCGCTCGAACATGCACGTCGGCGGCCGGGCGGAGAAATGCGCGCTCGACGACGCCGACCTCGAGATCGCCCGCCGCATCGGCCCGACCCTGCGCGAGCGGGGGCAGCTCTTCGTGGGCATCGACGTGATCGGCGGCAAGCTGACCGAGATCAACGTCACCTCCCCCACCGGCATGCAGGAGCTGGAGCGCTTCGACGGCGTCAACATCGCCGCGAAGTTCTGGGAGGCCGTCGAGGCCCGGCGCGCCGCCCAGACGCGCTGACGCCTCCGGGTTCCGGGCGCCCGGGCCCCGACCGTCGGCGCCCCAGCGACGGGGCCCGGCGAGAAGACCCGGTGGCCCGCCCCGGCCATCGGGCGCCCCTGCGGGGCGCCCGGCGCGGCGGAGCCGCGCCCGCGGCCTCGCTCTTCATCTTTCCGCCGTCCCCTTAACGCGCCCTTAACCACGCGCGCGCTGCCATGGCCGCCTTTCCCAAGGGGCGGAGCGGACCATGGTTTCCAGGTGCTACAGCGTGGCCTTCCAGGGCGTCGAGGCCTGCGAGATCGACGTGCAGTGCCAGCTCTCGGCCGGCACGCCCAGCTTCCAGATCGTCGGCCTGCCCGACAAGGCGGTGGCGGAATCGCGCGAACGGGTCCGCGCCGCCCTGACCGCGATGGGCGTGGCGATGCCCAGCAAGCGCGTGGTCATCAACCTCGCCCCCGCCGACATGCCCAAGGAAGGCGCGCATTTCGACCTGCCCATCGCCGTCGCCCTGCTGGCGGAGATGCAGATGATCCCCCCCGAGGAGGCCGCAGAGACCCTGGCCATGGGCGAGCTCGGCCTCGACGGCCGCATCGCCTCGGTCCCCGGCGTGCTGCCCGCGGCGGTGCAGGCGGCGGCCTCGGGCAAGACCCTGGTCTGCCCCCATGCCGACGGGCCCGAGGCGGCGATCGTCGACGCGGCCTCGATCGCGGCGCCCGAAAGCCTGGTGGCGCTGGTCAACCACATGACCGGCCGCCAGGCCCTGCCGCGACCGCAGGCCGCCGACCCGCGCGAGGACATGGCGACCCTCGACGACCTGCGCGAGGTGAAGGGCCAGGAGAAGGCGCGCCGCGCGCTCGAGATCGCGGCGGCCGGCGGGCACAACCTGCTGCTGATCGGCCCGCCCGGCGTGGGCAAGTCGATGCTCGCCAAGTGCCTGCCCGGGATCCTGCCGCCGATGTCGGCGCAGGAGGCGCTGGAGGTCAGCATGGTCCGCTCCGTCGCCCATGCCTTCGCCGACGCGGGCCTGGGCCGGGCGCGGCCCTTCGTGGACCCGCACCACTCCGCCTCCGCCGCCGCGCTGACCGGCGGCGGGCGCAAGGCGGGGCCGGGGGAGATCAGCCTCGCCCACAACGGGGTGCTGTTCCTCGACGAGATCGCGGAGTTCGAGGGGCGGGTGCTGGACCAGCTCCGCCAGCCGCTGGAGTCGGGCACGATCACCGTCAGCCGCGCCGCGGCGCATGTGCGCTATCCCTGCCGGGTGCAGCTGGTCGCGGCGATGAACCCCTGCCGCTGCGGGAACCTGGCGCTGCCGGGCAAGGCCTGCTCGCGCGCGCCGAAATGCGGCGCGGACTACCAGGCGAAGCTCTCGGGCCCGCTGCTCGACCGCATCGACCTGGTGGTGGAGACGCCCGCCACCCCCGCCGCCGAGCTGCACCGCCTTCCGAACGGCGAACCGAGCGCCGCGGTCGCCGAGCGCGTCGCCCGCGCCCGCCGCACCCAGGCCGAGCGCTACGAGCGCCTGGGCGCGGCCGTGCGCCTGAACGCGCAGGCGGAGGGCTCGGTGCTGGAGGCCGCGGCCGAGATGGACGCCGAGGCGCAGGAGCTGCTGGGCCGCGCGGCGGAGAAGCTGCAGCTGTCTGCCCGGGCCCATTCCCGCGCCATCCGCATCGCGCGAACCATCGCGGACCTGGAGGCGACGGCGCAGGTCCGCCGCCCGCACGTGGCCGAGGCGGTCAGTTATCGTCGGGCGTTGGCGGCGGCCTGAAACCGGGCCTCCCGATCCGGCCGCGCCGCCGGCGCCGGGGATCCGGCCGGGCGCCCGGCCCGAGCCGCCCGCTCCCGGTCGGCGGCCTCCCGCCCACCCTCCCCCGGCCGCCGACCGGGAGCGGGCGGCGGGCCGCGCGTCGGATCTGTCCGGGACGAGCGTCGCGGCCCGCCGCCGCCCCGCCGCCGTTCGCCGCCGCGCCCCCGCCCGGCGCGCCGGGGTGGGCGGGCGGGAGGCGTGCCGGGCGGGGGCGCGGCCTTCGCGCCGCCCCCCTCCGGCGGCTCTT
This sequence comes from Albimonas marina, assembly GCF_029223255.1. Taxonomy (GTDB): domain Bacteria; phylum Pseudomonadota; class Alphaproteobacteria; order Rhodobacterales; family Rhodobacteraceae; genus Albimonas. The sequence continues at coordinate 159,313 of NZ_JARHUC010000001.1, read as the reverse complement.
CCGCCCCCCGCGGCCCCCATGCTATCGCCGTTCCCATGGCGAGCAGAGCGCAGGCGACCGACGCACCGAACCGCACCGCGGACCCCTCGGCGGGGGCCGCGGTGACGCCGATGATGGCCCAGTATCTCGAGATAAAGGGCCGCCATCCCGACAGCCTGCTGTTCTACCGCATGGGCGACTTCTACGAGCTGTTCTTCGAGGACGCCGTGCAGGCCGCCGCCGCCCTCGACATCGCCCTGACCAAGCGCGGCAAGCACCTGGGCGAAGACATCTCGATGTGCGGCGTGCCCGCCCACAGCCATGAAGGCTACCTCGCCCAGCTGATCCGCAAGGGCTTCCGGGTCGCCGTCTGCGAGCAGCTGGAAGACCCGGCCGAAGCGAAGAAGCGCGGCTACAAGGCGGTGGTGAAGCGCGACGTGGTGCGCCTCGTCACCCCCGGCACGCTGACCGAGGAGGCGCTGCTGGATGCGCGCCGCCACAACCACCTCGCGGCCTATGCCGAGATCCGCGGGGAGGGGGCGCTCGCCTGGCTCGACGTCTCCACCGGCGATTTCAACGTGGCCGCCTGCCCGCGCACGGCGCTGGGCCCGATGCTGGCGCGTCTCGCCCCCTCCGAGGTTCTGATCCCCGAGAGCGCCGACGACGACCGCGCGCTGGAGGCCCAGGTGGCCGAGACCGGCGCCGCCGCCACCCCCGTCTCTCGCGCCGCCTGGGACAGCGAGGGCGCCCGCCAGCGGCTGGAAAGACTGTTCGGAGTCAAGGCCCTGGACGCGTTCGGCGGTTTCTCCCGCGCGCAGCTCTCGGCCATGGGCGCGGCCATCGCCTATGTCGAGCTGACCCAGCGCGGCCAGCTTCCCCTGGTGAAACCCCCGGTGCAGGAGCCCGCCGGCGGCGCCATGCGCATCGACGCGGCCACCCGGCGGAACCTGGAGCTGACGCGCGCCATGTCGGGGGGGCGCGAGGGCTCGCTGCTGGCCGCCGTCGACCGCACCGTCACCGCCGCCGGCGCGCGCCTGCTGGAGACGCGGCTGTCGGCCCCCTCCACCGACCGGGCCGAGATCGCGGCCCGGCTCGACGCCGTGCAGGCGCTGGTCGAGGATCGCCGGCTGGCGCAGGACCTGCGCGACGCCCTGCGCCAGGCGCCGGAGATGGAGCGCGCGCTGACCCGCCTCGCGCTCGGCCGCGGCGGCCCGCGGGACCTGGGCGCGATCCGCGACGCGCTCGCCCAGGCCGCGCGCCTGGCCGAGCGGCTGGGGCAGGAGGATCTGCCCGAGCGCCTGCAGCTCGCCCGCCAGGGGCTGGAGGGGCACGAGGACCTGCAAATGGCGCTCGAGGACGCGCTGGTCGCCGAGCCCCCGTTCCTGATCCGCGACGGCGGCGCCATCGCGCCCGGCGCGGACGAGGAGCTGGACGAGGCGCGCGAGCTTCGCGACAAGGGCCGCGGCGTGATCGCCTCGCTGCAGGCGAAATACGCCGAGCAGGCCGGCGTCAACGCCCTGAAGATCAAGCACAACAACGTGCTGGGCTACTTCATCGAAGTCTCCGCCGCCCATGCCGACAAGCTGCTGAAGCCGCCCCATTCGGAGCATTTCATCCACCGCCAGACCATGGCCGGCGCGGTGCGCTTCACCACGGTCGAGCTCTCTGACCTCGAGGCGCGGATCCTCAACGCCGGCTCGCGCGCGCTGGAGGCGGAGAAGCGGATCTTCGAGGCGTTGCGCGAGCAGGCGCTGGCCGAGGCGCCTGCGCTCGCCGCCGCCGCCCGGGCGCTGGCCGAGCTCGACCTCGCCGCCGGCTTCGCCGAGATCGCGGTGGAGCTCGACTGGACCCGCCCGCAGGTGGAGCCCGGGCGCGCCTTCGTCATCGAGGGCGGGCGTCATCCGGTGGTCGAGCAGGCCCTGCGACGACAAGGCGAGAGCTTCGTCCCGAACGACTGCGACCTGAGCGCCGACGCGACGGGCGACGCCCCCGCGCTGCCGGTCTGGCTGCTGACCGGTCCCAACATGGCGGGCAAGTCGACCTACCTGCGCCAGAACGCGCTGATCGCGGCGCTGGCGCAGGCCGGGGCCTACGTGCCGGCCGCCCGCGCGCGCATCGGCGTGGTCGATCAGCTCTTCTCCCGCGTGGGCGCCGCGGACGACCTGGCGCGGGGCCGATCCACCTTCATGGTCGAGATGGTGGAGACCGCCGCGATCCTGAACCAGGCCGGTCCCGGCGCCCTGGTGATCCTCGACGAGATCGGGCGCGGGACGGCCACCTACGACGGCCTCTCGATCGCCTGGGCGACGCTCGAACACCTGCATGACGCGAACCGCTGCCGGACGCTGTTCGCCACGCATTATCATGAGCTTACGGCGCTCGCGGACCGGCTGAAGGGGCTGCGCTGCGCGACCATGGCGGTGCGCGAGTGGCAGGGCGACGTGATCTTCCTGCACGAGGTCCGGCCGGGCGCCGCGGACCGGTCCTACGGCGTTCAGGTCGCGCGCCTCGCAGGCCTGCCGCCGACGGTCATCGAGCGGGCGCGCGAGGTGCTCGACGCGCTCGAGGAAGGCGACCGGCAGGGGGGCGGCAAGGCCCGCGCGCTGGTCGACGACCTGCCCCTGTTCTCGGCCGCGCCGCCGCCCCGTCCGAAGCCGGTGGAGGCCGCGCCCTCGGCCGTCGAGGCGCGCCTCGCCCAGGCCGCGCCGGACGAGATGACCCCCCGGGAGGCTTTGGATCTTGTTTACGAACTCGCGGCGATGCTGCGTCGCGGCGAGGCGCCGGGCTGAGGCCTGAGCTCCCGGTTCCGGCGCGCGGCGGGTCGCGCGGCGGGTTGACATCCCCACGCCGCACGGTGTTGTGGGGGCGTCGCGAACGACGATCACGAGTGACAACAGCGGAGGGCGTTTCGTGAAGAAAGATGAACTGGTGACCGCGCTGGCCGAGGCGAGCGGCGAGACCAAGGCGGCTGTGACCGCGGTGCTCGGCGCCCTGAACGGCGTCTCCGAGTCCGCGCTCAAGGACGGGAAGTCGGTGACCCTGCCCGGCATCGGCAAGCTGGAAGCGGTCGAGAAGCCGGCGCGCGAAGTGCGCAATCCTCAGACCGGCGAGAAGAAGATGGCCGAGGCGCACACCGCGCCGAAGTTCAAGTTCTCGACCACCTTCAAGTCCGCGATCCGGGGCTGACCCCGGATCGACCGGCGGGCGGGTCCTCGGCCAGGGTGGGGGCCGGGACCGTTTCCGCCGGGGACGAGCGGCCGGCCGGCGCCGAGGCGGCGCCCTCCGTCTCCCGCGAGGAAGCGGAGGCCGCAGCCGGCGCCTCGGGCCTCGTCCACAGGAACAGGGCCACGCAGGCGAGCGCCGTCGCCTGCATCCCCACCGCCCACCAGGCGACCCCCAGCGACAGCGTGATGATCAGCGCCGCGGCCATGACGACCGACGCGGTCCACTTGGCCCGCCGGCGCACGACGCCGTGCGCCTGCCAGTCGACGATCGGCGGCCCCAGCCAGTCATGCTCGACCAGCCAGCGATGGGCGCGGTCCGAGGATCGCGCGAAGCACCAGGCGGCCACGAGCAGGAACACCGTTCCCGGCAGGCCGGGAAGGATCAGCCCGGCGACGCCGAGCCCGACGCACAAGACGCCGAGGGAGAACCAGAAGATCTTCACCCGCCCCGATGTAGGGCGCCGCCGCCCCGCGGGCGAGAGGCGAACGCATCCGATTGCGCGGATCGCGGCCTGGAGCCTACGCCGCGCGTCCGCGACGCCTCATCCGCAGCGCCCCGCGGGCGCGAGGCTCACTCCGCCGCCGGCCAGCGGAAGCTGGCGGCGTTCTTCGCGTCGCCGCCGCCGTGCACGTGGCCGATGAAGGCGCCCAGGTCCTCGGCGGGCTCCTCGATCGGGAAGGCGACCTGGGCGCGGCCGGGCGTGGGGCAGTCGCCGCCCTTGCCGTCGCGGCGCAGGGTGAAGGAGGTCTGCGGCGGCAGGCTGCGGGTGGCGACCGGCGACCAGAACACGGCGTAGGTGCTCGCCTCGCAGGCGGTGCGGTAGGCGACCTCGACCACCGCCTCGGGCCCGCCGATGCTCTCGCGCGTGGCGACCGAGAGGATCTGCACGTCGTCCCACTCTGCCGGCGCGGGATCGGTGCGGAAGTCCGCCCAGGCCGGCGGCTCGCTGGAGACCGCCTGCGGCTCGGGTCCGGCGCAGGCGGCCAGCAGCAGCGCGGCGCAGGTCAGGGAAAGGGGGGCGTGGCGGGTCATGGCGGGCTCCGTTCCGGCGAGGCCCCGCCAGCAAACGCCTCCCCGGCCCGGATGGCGAGCGCTGCGTGAAGGCCGCGTTCACGTCGCCCGCCACCCGTCGCGCGAATGCGACGGTTCGGGCCATTTTTCCGGCTTGACCGGATCGCGGCCCGGGCGTATCGGGGCTGCGGGCAAGTCGCCGGGTAAGGGCGAGCGGCGGCGGGCTCAGCGACCTCGCCCTGACGTTGGAGCGCGTCCCATGACGTTCCCCGCGAAGCCGCAGGCGCTGCCTGCGCGTCCCGAATTCTCCTCCGGTCCCTGTCCGAAGCGCCCCGGGTGGTCGCTGGAAGCCGTCGCCGCCAAGGCGTGGCTGGGCCGGTCGCACCGCGCCGCCGGTCCCAAGGCGCAGCTCAAGCAGGTGATCGACCTGACCGCCGAGCTGCTGGGCGTGCCCGCGGGATTCAAGGTGGGCATCGTCCCCGCCTCCGACACCGGCGCCTTCGAGATGGCGATGTGGTCGATGCTGGGCGCCAAGCCCGTCGACATCCTGGCGTGGGAGTCGTTCGGCGCCGGCTGGGCCACCGACGCCACCAAGCAGCTCAAGCTCGACGACTGCCGCGTGATCACCGCCGAATACGGCGAGCTGCCGGACTTCGCGCAGGTGCGCGCCGGCACGGCCGACGTGCTGTTCACCCAGAACGGCACCACCTCGGGCGCCAAGCTCCCGAACCTCGACTGGATCCCCGCGGAGCGCGAGGGGCTGGTGTTCTCCGACGCCACCTCGGCCGCCTTCGCGCAGCCGCTGGACTGGGCCAAGATCGACGTCCTGACCTTCTCCTGGCAGAAGGTGATGGGCGGCGAGGGCGCGCACGGCGTGCTGGTGCTCAGCCCCCGCGCCGTCGAGCGGCTGGAGAGCTTCACGCCCCCGCGCCCCCTGCCCAAGATCTTCCGCATGACCAAGGGCGGCAAGCTGATCGAGGGCATCTTCAAGGGCGAGACGATCAACACGCCCTCGATGCTCTGCGTCGCCGACGCGCTGGATGCGCTGGAGTGGTTCAAGGAGATCGGCGGGGCCGAGGCCGTGCAGGCCCGCGCCAACGCCAACTTCGGCGCGCTGCAGGCCTGGGTCGACGCCACCGCCTGGGTCGAGAACCTGGTCGCGGCGCCCGAGGCCCGCTCCAACACCTCGGTCTGCCTGAAGGTGGTGGACCCGCAGGTCGCCGCGCTGGACGACGCCGGGCAGAAGGCCTTCGTCAAGAAGATGGTCACGCTGCTGGAGGGCGAGGGCGCCGCCCTCGACATCAACGGCTACCGGGACGCTCCCGCGGGCCTGCGGATCTGGTGCGGCGCGACGGTCGACACGGCCGACGTCGAGGCGCTGCTCCCCTGGCTCGACTGGGCCTTCGCCGCCGCGAAGTCGGAGATGGCCGCGGCCTGACCTCCTGAAAGGAGACATCCGATGGCCGAAGCGCGCATCGACGCGCCGTTCGGGCCGGTGACCCTGTCGTCGCCGGTCGGAGCGGTGGGACCGATCGGTCCCGCCCACCCCGAGCTGCCCGAGGGGCTCTCGGTCGACGCCTGCGTGACGGGCGAGATCGAGATCGCCTTCGGCGCGGGGGAGGTGATCGAGCTCGTCTTCGCCGCCGAACTGGAGCGCAGCGCCCGCTGCACGACCGACGACGGCGAGTTCTTCGCCGCCTGGCTGGTCGAGACCAAGGGCGTGGCGGGCTGCTTCGGCTTCCGCGACGTGGACTGGCTGCAGCACAAGCACGACGTCGAGATGGTCTCCTTCGCGAACTCGAAGGCGGGCACCACGCTCCGCCTTCGCTCCCCGCGCACGCAGGTCGTCCGCATCCCCTTCGGGGCCGCCTGGACGACCGGACCTGACATGGACGCAGGCACGACCGCCGCCGCGCTGGCCGTCGACCGCGCCCTTCCCACCTGAGGACCCAGCACATGCCCAAGGTTCTGATTTCCGACGCCCTTTCGGACGCCGCCGTCCAGATCTTCCGCGACAACGGAGTCGAGGTCGACTTCCAGCCCGCGCTGGGCAAGGACCCCGCGAAGCTCGCCGAGATCATCGGCAATTACGACGGTCTGGCGATCCGCTCGGCCACCAAGGCGACCGCCGAGCTGCTGGCCAAGGCCGACAACCTGAAGGTCATCGGCCGCGCCGGCATCGGCGTCGACAACGTCGACATTCCCGCGGCCTCGGCCAAGGGCATCGTGGTGATGAACACGCCCTTCGGCAACTCGATCACCACCGCCGAGCATGCGATCGCGATGATGTTCGCCTGCGCCCGCCAGATCCCCGAAGCCGACGCCTCGACCCGCGCCGGCAAGTGGGAGAAGTCGAAGTTCATGGGCGTCGAGATCACCGGCAAGACGCTGGGCATCCTCGGCTGCGGCAACATCGGCTCGGTCGTCGCCTCGCGCGCCATCGGCCTGAAGATGAAGGTCATCGCCTTCGACCCGTTCCTGAGCCATGAGCGCGCGCAGGAGCTGGGGGTCGAGAAATACGACGACCTCGACGCGCTGCTGGCGCGGGCCGACTTCGTCACCCTGCACATGCCCAAGACCCCGCAGACCGCGAACATCCTGTCGGCCGAGCGCATCGCCAAGATGAAGCCCGGCGCGCGGCTTGTGAACTGCGCCCGCGGCGGCCTGGTGGACGAGGCCGCAGTGGCCGAGGCGCTGAAGTCCGGCGCCCTCGCCGGCGCCGCCTTCGACGTCTTCGGCGAGGAGCCGGCCAAGGAGAACGTGCTGTTCTCGGCCCCCAACTGCGTGTGCACCCCGCATCTCGGCGCCTCGACCTCCGAGGCGCAGGAGAACGTGGCCCTGCAGGTCGCCGAGCAGATGTCGGACTACCTGGTGAAGGGCGCGATCTCGAACGCGCTGAACGCCCCGTCGGTGACCGCCGAAGAGGCGCCGCTGCTCAAGCCCTGGATCGCCGTGTGCGAGGCCCTGGGCGGCTTCGCGGGCCAGGTGACCGAGAACGCGATCACCTCGCTCGAGATCGAGTACGTGGGCCGCGTCGGCCAGCTCAACCTCAAGCCCCTGACCGCGACCCTGGTCGCCTGCCTGATGAAGCCGCTGGTCGGCGAGGGCGGCGTGAACATGGTCTCGGCCCCGGTGGTGGCGCGCGAGCGCGGCATCAAGATCGCCGAGACCCGCAAGGACGCGCAGGGCGCCTACGGCTCCTACGTGCGCCTGGTGGTGACGACCGAGAAGCAGACCCGTTCGGTCGCGGGCACCGTGTTCTCGGACAACAAGCCCCGGATCATCCAGATCAAGGGCATCGACCTCGAGGCCGATCCGCAGCCCTTCATGCTCTACACCACCAACAACGACCAGCCGGGCTACATCGGCGCGCTGGGCGCGAAGCTGGGCGAGCTGGGCATCAACATCGCGACCTTCGCGCTGGGCCGGTCCGACAAGGGCGGCGAGGCGATCGCGCTGCTGGGCGTGGACGAGCAGGTGACCCCCGACATGGTCGCCCAGATCATGGCCCTGCCGCAGGTGACCCAGGCCAAGGCCCTGAAATTCTGAGGACTTGCCCCCGGCCGTGGCCTTCGGGCCACGGCTCGTATTCCGCCCTCTAAATTTCCGCAGCGTTAACGACGAAGCCGGTTTCCGTCTCGGCATCTCGTGCTAGGACACGGTGCGCAGTTTCGGCGGGGGGTCCTCGGGCCCCCTTCCGTATCCAAGGGGATGACTGCGGCGCGTCGGGCCCGCTTTCATCCGCCCGGCCGCCGCGCAGAAAAGGACGGTCGGGCACATGGGCAAGGGCAAGGGCAAGAAGCAGGCGGTGATCAAGCTGTTCGAGGGCGTGAGCCTGGCGGACCTGGTCAATGACGGCCTGGTCCAGGGCGATCTGCGCACGAAGGACATCTCCAAGAAGTCCCTGCTCCTGCGCAGCGAGACGGTCGACGGGCTGGAGCTCGAGCTGTCCGGCGCGAAGATCAAGTACAACGCCAAGCAGGACAAGTTCGTCGGCGGCAAGATCACCGACCTCGAGTTCACCTTCGACGGCCGCACCATCGCGACCTTCTCCGGTGTGAAGATCCCGGTGACCAAGCTCGAGAAGGCGGTCGAGAAGGCCGCCGACGGCAAGTGGAAGCTGCTCGACAAGCTGTTCAACGCCACGGCCATCAAGGTCGAGGGCTCCGACGGCGACGACGACGTCTTCGGCTCCAAGCACGCCGACAAGCTGTTCGGCGGCGCCGGCGCGGACGTTCTGACCGGCGACAAGGGCAAGGACCTGATCGACGGCGGCGACGGCCTCGAGGACCGGGTCGACTACATGCGCGAGGGCGGCAAGAAGGGCGTCGACGTCAACCTGACCACCGGCAAGGCCAAGGACACCTACGGGAACCAGGACACCCTCGCGAACATCGAGGAGGTGATCGGCACCCGCAAGGACGACCGGATCATCGGGAACGACGCCGAGAACTACTTCATCCTCGACAAGGGCGACGACTACGTCGACGGCAAGGGCTCGGGCTTCAACCAGGTCGGCTACCACTGGGAGACGGGCGGGAACGGCATCGTCGTCGACCTCGCCGCCGGCACCGCGACCGACACCTACGGCGACACCGACACGCTGGTGAACATCAACGTCATCCGCGGCTCGGAGTGGGACGACGTGATCGAGGGCTCGGACGCGAACGAGGTGTTCCGCGGCCTGCGCGGCGACGACTCGATGGACGGCCGCGGCGGCGTGGACGAGGTGCGCTACGACCGCGACGTCGTCTACGGCGGGACCTCGGGCGTCTACGTGAACCTCGCCGACGGGACCGCGACCGACGGCTTCGGCGACACCGACACGCTCGCCAACATCGAGAACGTCCGCGGCACCAACTTCGACGACATGATCATCGGCGACGCCGGCGACAACCGCCTGCGCGGCTACGGCGACGACGACATGTTCGTCGGCGGCGCCGGCGATGACGAGATCGACGGCGGCGTCGACTCCTGGGACGAGTACGACATGGTCGACTACCGCGCGGAAGGCGGCGGCGGCGGTGTGAACGTCAACCTCGCCACGGGCGTCGCCACCGACACCTTCGGCGACACCGACACGTTGATCTCGATCGAGGAGGTCCGCGGCACCGACCAGGACGACGTCATGGTCGGCAACGCCTACGACAACTGGTTCGAGCTCGGGGCCGGCGACGACTCGGTCGACGGCGGCGCGGGCGCCTTCGACCAGGTCGCCTACCACTCCGAGACCGGCGGCGCGGGCGTCTCGGTCGACCTGGCCCTGGGCACGGCGACCGACACCTACGGCGACACCGACACGATCGCGAACATCGAGGGGGTTCGCGGCTCCCGCTGGGACGACACGATCCTGGGCGACGACGCCGACAACACCTATCGCGGCCTGGCGGGCGACGACACGCTCGACGGCCGCGGCGGCGAGGACGAGGTGCGCTATGACCGCGACGCCGGCTCCGGCGGCACGGCGGGGGTGACGGTGAACCTGGCGCTGGGCACGGCCACCGACGGGTTCGGCGACACGGACACGCTGATCTCGATCGAGAACGTGCGCGGGTCCGACTTCGCCGACACCATCATCGGCGACGCCGGCGCGAACCGGATCGAGGGGCTGGGCGGCGACGACATCCTGACCGGCGGCGCCGGCGCCGACCTGTTCCGCATCCGCTCGGCCGATCTGGGGACCGACACGATCACCGACTTCGACCAGGGCGTGGACAAGATCCGGCTCGACTTCGTCTCCGACTTCTCGGAGCTCACGATCGTCGAGAACGCCGATCACGCCATGGTCTTCGGGCCGGACGGCTTCTCCCTGCGGATCGAGGGCGACTCCTTCGCGCTGAGCGCGACCGACTTCGGCCTCTGAGCTTCCGGGGCCGGCGCAGCGCCCCTGCGCCGGCCTCGCCGCGGCCCGCCTCTCCGGGCGGGGCGTCGCCCCGCGGGCGCCCCGGCCCCGAGCCGGGGCCTCTCGCGCCGGCGTTCGGGCCCCGGGCGCCCGGTCAGGCCTGCGCGGCCAGGTCCGGCGCCTCCGTCTCCCGCCCGCCGGCGGGGACATGCTCCACCGGCTGGGGACCCGGCATCTCCGCGCCCTCGGGCGTGACCCCCAGCGCCTCGAACCGCCGGGCGGCCGGAAGCACCCGCGATTGCAGAGAGCCGACGGCGCGGTTGTAGCGCTCGACGGCCTGCCTGAGCCCTCTGCCCACGCCGTCCATGTGCGTTCCGAACGTGTTGAGCCGGTCGTAGAGCTCGCGCGCCTGGTCGGCGACCTCGCGGGCGTTCTTCGCCAGCACCTCCTGCTGCCAGCCGTAGGCGATGGATTTCACCAGCGCGATCAGGGTGGTGGGGGAGCAGACCAGCACCCGCGCAGCCAGCGCCGTCTCGAAGATCTCGGGGTCCTGCTCCATGGCCGCCGAGTAGAAGGCCTCGCCCGGTACGAACAGCACCACGAAGTCCGGCGTCTCGGGCAGGGCGTTCCAGTAGTCCTTGGCGCCGAGCTGGCGGACATGGGTCTTCAGCTGCCGGGCATGGTTGGCCAGCGCCTCGGCCTGGGCGGCGGGCTCGGTCGCCTCCAGCGCCGTGAGGTAGGCGTCGAGCGGGGTCTTGGCGTCGACCACCACCGACTTGCCCCCGGGCAGGCGGACCAGCGCGTCGGGACGGCGGCGGCCGTCCTCGGTGTCGAAGCTGCGTTCCGTGAGAAAATCGACATGCTCCATCATGCCGGCCATCTCGAACACCTGGCGCAGCTGGTATTCCCCCCAGCGGCCGCGGGTCTTGGGGGCGCGCAGGGCCTGCACCAGGCGCCCGGTCTCGGAGGTCAGGCGGGCCTGGCCCTCGGTCAGCGCCTGCACCTGGGTGCGGATGGCGCCGTAGGCGTCGTGGCGGGCTTTCTCGATCTCGCCCACCGCGGTCTCGAACTTGCCGAGGTTCTCGCGGATCGGGGCCAGCAGGCCCTCGATCGCCTTCTGCCGCCGCTCCAGGTCCTCGTCGGCGGTCTGCTTGTGCTGGGCGAAGCGCTCCGACACCAGGCCGAGGAAGCTCTCGGCGTTCTTGCCCAGCGCGTCGGCGGCCAGCGCCGCGAACTTCTGCTGAACCTCGCCTTCCATCCGGCGCAGCTCCTCGACCCTTGCGCCGTGCTGGCGGCGCTCGGTCTCCAGCGCCGACTTCAGCTCGGCGCGCGCCTCGGCGGCCTCTGACAGGCGCTCGCGCAGGGCGCGGATCTCGGCCTCGGCGGCGTCGAGCCGGCCGGCGCGGGCCTCGGAGACGGCCAGGTCTCGGTCCAGCGCGGCGGCGTCCTCGCGCGCCTCGACCAGCGCGCCCTCGGCCCGCTCGGCGCGCCGGCGCAGCGGCCGGAGGGAGGCGAGCCACAGCCCCCCCGCGCCCGCCGCCAGCCCCAGCGCGAGGGCCAGCCCGAGGTGCGACTCGTCCAGCGGTCCGCCCGCCCAGGCCTGCAGCGAGGCGAGAAGCTGCGATCCAGCGTTCACCGCGTCCTCCATCATGTTGCGGTCTCTCCGCTTTTTCCTACCACATGATGAAGCCGATACGCGCCGCGCGCAATGCCCGTGCCCGCGACGAAACCGGGGATGGGAACCGCGGTCGCGATGCGCTAGAACCGCGCCCGTTTGCGATCCCGGAACCAGGAGCAGCCGTCATGGCCAATGTCGTCGTCGTCGGCGCCCAGTGGGGCGACGAAGGGAAGGGAAAACTCGTCGACTGGCTCAGCGAGCGAGCCGACGTGATCGTCCGTTTCCAGGGCGGCCATAACGCCGGCCACACGCTGGTGATCGACGGGGTGACCTACAAGCTGTCGCTGCTGCCGTCAGGCATCGTGCGCGAGGGCAAGCTGTCGGTCATCGGCAACGGCGTGGTCCTGGACCCCTGGGCCCTCGTCTCCGAGATCGAGAAGCTGCGCGGCCAGGGCGTGACGGTGGACCCGTCGAACTTGATGGTCGCCGAGAACGCGCCGCTGATCCTGCCCGTCCACGGCGAGCTGGACCGCGCGCGCGAGGCGCAGAACTCCACCGCCAAGATCGGCACCACCGGCCGCGGCATCGGCCCGGCCTACGAGGACAAGGTGGGCCGTCGCGCCATCCGCGTCGCCGACCTCGCCGACGAGGCGACGCTCGAGGCGCGTCTCGACCGCCTGCTGACCCACCACGACGCCCTGCGCCGCGGCCTGGGCCTGCCCGAGATTGACCGCGCCGCGCTGACCGCGCAACTGCACGAGATCGCCGCTCAAATCCTCCCATACGCGCAGCCGGTCTGGAAGATCCTGGCGGAGCGTCGCGCCAAGGGCGACCGGATCCTGTTCGAGGGCGCACAGGGCGCGCTGCTGGACATCGACTTCGGCACCTATCCCTACGTGACCAGCTCGAACACGCTGGCCGGCATGGCGGCCACCGGCTCGGGCATGGGCCCGTCGGCGGTGAACTACGTGCTGGGCATCGTAAAGGCCTACACCACCCGCGTGGGCGAGGGCCCGTTCCCGACCGAGCTGGAGGACGAGGACGGCCAGCGCCTGGGCGAGCGGGGCCGCGAGTTCGGCACCGTCACCGGGCGCAAGCGCCGCTGCGGCTGGTTCGACGCGGCCCTGGTGCGCCAGACCTGCACCACCTCGGGCGTCTCGGGCATCGCGCTGACCAAGCTCGACGTGCTCGACGGGTTCGCGACGCTGAAGATCTGCACGGGCTACAGGCTGGACGGGAAGGTCATCGACCACCTGCCCATCGCCTCGGAGCAGCAGCGCCGCTGCGAGCCGATCTACGAGGAGATGGAGGGCTGGTCGGATTCCACCGCCGGCGCCCGCTCCTGGGCCGATCTGCCCGCCGCCGCGGTGAAATACGTGCGCCGGGTCGAGGAGCTGATCGGCTGCCCGGTCGCGCTGCTGTCGACCAGCCCCGAGCGGGACGACACGATCCTCGTCACCGACCCGTTCGCGGACCGCTGAGGCCGGCATGGCGCTCAGCTACAAGGCTCGTCGGCGCTGGTCGCTGTTCCTGCTGCTGGTGTGGCTGCCGCTGTTCGTGGTGGTTGCGGTCACCGTGACCGGCCTGTTCGAGCGGCCGCCGATCTGGCTCGAGGTGGCGATCTACGCCGGCCTCGGGCTGATCTGGGCGCTCCCGTTCCGCGCGGTCTTCCGCGGCGTGGGACGGGAGGATCCGGAGGCCGGCGCCGAAGATGCGCCGGATTCGTCTGCTGAGATGACCTCGGACCGGAAGAATCGGGCGGAGTGATTCGCCGCGGGCCGCGAAGGTGAATGCCTTCGCGGACGCAGCATCTCGTCGCATTCTCGCCGCAATTCTCCATGAGCCTGCGACGGTCGCCCGTTTTGGGGGGGTGAGGTTCCGGACTTCCGCGGGTGTGTGTGGGATGTGCCGATCAAGCGTCTGCAGACGTGCTGCATTCGCGAGATAAGCTGGGGGTGATGCGACCGCCCGGAACCTCGCTTCGAGGTTGGGGGACCTCGAATTGATGAGATCGTGCCACATACCACGGGTTTGGCAAGTGTTAATCGTTGCTGAACACGGATCGTTTCCGGATGCGGCACGGCGGCGTCAATCGGCACGATGAACGGTTGTGGCGTGAAAGTGATGCAATCCTCGGCGGCGCTGGCGATTGTTGTCTGAACAAGAAATGAATGAAGAAATCTGATTGTGCAGGCGTTCATATTCGGTTAAATTTCTTGGAGATACGTAGGCGAAACCTCTGTCGCGACTAACACGAAATTCAGTTGGCAATTCGCGTTCAGCTTGATGATAATCTCCGGCGTGCGTGTGCGTGTACGCCGGAGCGTGAAGACCGGAGGTGGAGATGCGTGTTCTCTTGGTGGAAGATGAGGCGGTGCTGGCCGGACAGGTTCAGCGAGCGCTGGAGAGCGAGGGGCGCGTCGTAGACGTCGCCCGCGACGGCGAGGAGGGCAGCTTCCTCGGGTCGACCGAGCCCTATGACGCGATCGTCCTCGATCTGGGTCTGCCGAAGAAGGACGGGAACGCCGTGCTTCGCGACTGGCGCGAGGGCGGCATCAAGGCTCCGGTCCTGGTGCTGACCGCGCGCGACTCCTGGCGCGACAAGGTCGCCGGCCTGGACTCGGGCGCCGACGACTACCTCACCAAGCCTTTCCAGATGGATGAGCTGCTGGCGCGCCTGCGCGCCCTGATCCGCCGCTCCTCCGGCCAGCCCAACCCGGTCTTCAAGCAGGGCGGGCTGGAGTTCGACACCCGTTCGGGCCGCGTGACGGTCGACGGCCAGCAGGTGCAGCTGACGGCGCAGGAGACGAACGTGCTGGGCTACCTGATCCTGAACAAGGATCGCGTGGTCTCGCGCACCGAGCTCTCCGAGCACGTCTACGGCTACGACACCGAGCGCGACTCGAACACCATCGAGGTCTTCATCGGTCGCCTTCGCAAGAAGCTGGGCCAGAAGATCATCGTCACGATCCGCGGCCGCGGGTACCAGTTCGACGGAAGTTGATCCTTGGGGGCGCTGTCGCTCCGCGCGCGCGCGGTTCTGGGCGGCGCCCTCTGGATCCTCTTCGCTCTGAGCGTCAGCGGCTGGTTGCTGCTGACCGCATTCGACGGGATCGCGGAGCGCGCCTTCCAGCGTAATCTCTCCGCCCAGCTCGACCAGCTCGAAACCCTGATCCTCACCGGAGCGCTGGAGCGCGACGCCGCCCAGACGCGGCTTGCCAATCCGCGCTACCTGCAGATGGGGTCGGGCTACTACTGGCAGGTCGAGCTGCCGGACGGCCGGGTCGTCCGCTCGCCCTCTCTCGGGGGCGAGGTGCTTCCGCATACCGATCTGATGCTGGGGGAGCAGAGCTTCTTCGCCCGCGCCCCGGAAGGCTTCCGCATCCTGGTGATGGTGCGCGCCGTCGCCCCGCAGGGCGGCGGGCCGGTGTTCCGCGTCTACGCGGCCGAGGCGGTGGTGCGCCTGAGCCTCGACAAGCTGGAGTTCCGCCGCTCGCTGTTCTCGGCCCTGATCGGGCTGGGCGGCGCGCTGGCGCTGGCGGCCGCGGCGATGACCGGCATGGCCCTGCGCCCGCTGGTGGGCCTGCGCGCGGCCTTCGGCGACTACCGCGAGGGGATCACCGACCGGATCGAGGGGCGCTACCCCTCCGACATCGAGCCGCTGGTCGAGGACCTCAACGACCTGCTGGAGCGCAACGCCAAGATCATCGGCGCCGCCCGCCGGCAGGCCGCGGACCTCGCGCACGCGCTGAAGACCCCGGCCGCGATCATCCGCAACGAGATCGACGCCATGGACCGCCCGCAGCCCGAGATCCGCGACGCGCTGAACCGGATCGACGCGCTGATGGTGCGCTACACCGCCCGCGCCCGGCTGGCCGGCGCCAACGCCCCCGGCGCCTCGGCCGAGGTCGGCCCCCTGCTGGGCGGGCTCGCCCGGGTGATGGAGCGGGTGCACGCCGACAAGTGCATCGACCTCGACCTCGACGTGCCTCCCGGGCTGCGGGCGAAGGCCGAGGGCGAAGACCTCGAGGAGCTCGCCGGCAACCTGATCGACAACGCCTTCAAGTGGGCCAAGGGCGCGGTGCGCGTCTCCGCCAGCCGGGAGAAGGGGGTGGTCGAGATCCTGGTGGAGGACGACGGCCCCGGCATCGCGCCCGAGAACCGCGCCACGGCGCTGCGCGAGGGCGGGCGCCTGGACGAGGCGGTTCCGGGGACGGGCCTGGGCCTCGCGATCTGCGCCGACATCGTCGAGGCCTACGACGGCACGCTCAGCCTCGAGGACTCGGACCTCGGCGGCCTGCGCGCGCGGGTGCGCCTGCCGATCGCGCGGACCGAGGAGAAGTCGGAAGCCTGAGCGCCGCGCCTCGGGCGCTGCGCCGCCTCAGGCGGCGGCGCGGTGCAGGTCGGCCGGGCGGTGGTTGGTGACCGAGGCGAGATGCGCCACCGGCCCCACCGGATGCGCCCCGACCTCGACCGCGGGCAGGGCCGGCTCGTCGCGCAGCAGCACGTCCACGTCGAATTTCTGGCGGATCATGCCGTCGTCGACCACCGAGCGCGCGCCCAGCTTGCGGCCGAGGCCGCGCATGGCGCCGTTCTCCGGCAGGGTCAGCGCCTCGAGCACATGGACCCCGCGCAGGCGCGCCCAGCGCGCCGCGGCGACCATCATCGCCGGGGCCAGGCCCGCGCCGCGCCAGTCGGTCTCGACCGACAGGGCGACCTCGGCCCAGGCGCCGATGCGGGCGATCTCGATCATCCCGCGCACCGGCTCGCCCGGCTCGAACGAGCAGGCGATCAGGCCCGCCGGATAGCCTGCGGCCACGTTCTCGGCCTGCCGGCGCAGCGTCGGCTCGCGCACCGCGCCGCAGAACCGCAGCGACCGGTCGCCGGCCGACAGGCGCAGCAGATGCTCATAGATCCGGTCCACGTCCTCGGGCCCGGCTCTCCGCAACGCCTGCAGGGGAGGGACGTCCCCCGGGGTCTTGTGCAGCGCAACATGTTCCATGAGGAACAGATGGGGCGCCGCGGCCGAAAAGGCCATCGCAGAAGCCATGCGCCCCGCGAAACTCCGGCGCCCGGAACTTAAGGTAAACTGCGCCGAAGCGGGAAAACCGCCCCAATACGGCCCGAAAGGTCCCGGTTTCGGCGCCACGGCGCCCCGAAACGGGATCGGGGCCGAGTCGCGGGGTCAGAGGACGAAGGCCACCACCAGCACCCAGGCCGACAATGCTGCGCCGCAAACCAGGGCGTAGGCGCCGTTCCACACCAGCCCCACCCGGCGGGCCGTCGTGCCGCTGAAGGCCGCGAGCATCAGCGTCGAGGCGGTGTAGGGCGACGACGCGCCCGAGACCGCCCAGCCGGCGGTGAAGGCGCAGACCACCGCCTCGGGGCTGACGCCCATCACCTCGGGCGCCGGCAGCAGCGGCGCCAGCAGCGAGGCCGCGAGGATCGGGTTCATGCCGATCTGCCCCGCCAGCGGCATCAGCCACAAGGCGGCCAGCAACAGCGCCCAGGTCGGCGCCTGCTCGAGGTGCAGGCCCGCGCCGCGCACGATCGGGTCCAGCAGGCCCGCGCCCACCGCCCCGATGAAGCCCGCCATCATCAGCAGCACGATCTCGGCCCGGTAGCCCGGCAGGTCGCGCACCGCATAGCCCCCGGCGCGCGCGCCCAGGTGCGCCCATCGCCGCCGGGGGGCCTGCAGGAACACCCAGGCGGCCGAGACCAGCGGCGCCCAGACCATCACCACGCCCACGATGGTGACGCCCGTGGTCAGGTGCAGCGCCGCCGCGCCCCCGCCGATCACCGCCAGCAGGATCACCAGCGGCATCACCCGTCCCCAGCCGCCCGGCTCCGCCTCGGCCCGCGCCGGCGCGGGGGCCGAGAGCCGGGGCTTGAAGATCGTGTCCATCGCCCAGCCGATCAGCGCCAGCGCAAGGCCCGAGACCAGCGTGTAGGGCAGCACCCCCGTCCAGCTCGCCCCCGGCACCAGCGCCGTGGTGATGGCGATGGCGAAGCTCAGCGGCGACCAAGGCAGCATCGCGATCAGCCCGCGGGAGGAGGCGAGCAGCATCCGCTTCTGCCGCACCGCCCGGATCTCGGGGTTCGGCTCCGACTTGCCCGAGGCGATTGCGAGCGAGCCCAGCAGCGCGATGGAGCCGTAGTTCAGCACCGTCCCGAACAGCGCGCCCCCCAGCGTCAGCGCCGCATAGCGCTGCCCCGGCGGGCGGGAGGCGAGGAACAGCCCGCAGTCGGTGATCGAGGGCGAGGTCTCGGCCGCGTGGCGCAGGGTGGCCAGCGCCGCGAAGAAGGCGGCGATGAAGGCCGCGCGCAGCAGCCCCTCGGCCACCAGATCCATCCCGCCCGGCTGGGTCAGCACCGCGATCAGCGACAGCGCCGCCCCGATCGCCACGAACACCCGCGGCTGACGCGAGGCGCGCGCGGCCAGCAGCGCGGCGATGGCGGCGGCGCAGGCGTATTCCAGCGGCTGCACCCAAGTCCCGGCCCCCCAGCGCCCCAGCGCGACGAGGACGAGATCGAGGGTCAGCAGGATGCCGGCGGCGCGGTCGAGACGGGAGGAGGAGAACAAGAGGCTTTCCGGCTGGAGTCCGGGCGCGGCCGCGTCGTCGCGTCCGCAAGGGGGGCGGGTCCGGGCCGCCCGCGACGACGGCCCGCCCCCCGGCATACGCCCGGACGCCCGCGAGGTGAAGGCCGTCCCGCCGGCGGCGCCCGCCCGCTCGCCCGCGCCGGGGGGAGCGACGGCGGGATCGGACCGTCGGGGAGATGCGAAGCGGCGGGGGCCCGGACCGGGTGGGCGGACGCCGCTCCCGGCCCGGGCGGGGTCCGGCCCCTCGTGTCGACGAAGGGCCGGTCCCGGGTTGTCCGACCCTGACGCGGAACGGACCGGGCCAGTTGCGCACGGCCAGGCCTCGACCGTCGCCGCGCCGGCTCGCGTCCTCGCCCGCCGGGGGCCGGGCTTCTCCCGTGTCCGGGCGCTCGGATCGCTGGACGGCTTCGCCCCGCGCGGTCTATGACGCTGGGGCGGACGCCCTTCTGCGGCGCCGCCCGGGCCTCGCCCGGCCAGCCTTCCGCGCCGCCCCGGCGCGCCCGGTCCGGAGCCCTCCATGTCCCGTTCGCCCGCGCCCTCCGGCGCTTCCGGCGCCGACGCCTCCGGCTTCGTGCTCGACGGGCGCGCCTCCTGGATCCGGCTGGGGATCAGCCTGCTGGCCGCCGCGGTGGGCGGGGCGGCGATGTGGTCCTTCGTGGTGCTGCTGCCCGCGATGGAGGCCGAGTTCGGGGTCGAGCGCGGCGAGGCCTCGCTCGCCTATTCCGCCACCATGATCGGCTTCGCGCTGGGCAGCCTGGCGGTGGGGCGCTCGGTCGACCGCTTCGGCATCGGGCCGGCCATGGGGCTCTCGGCGATCCTGGCGGCGGCGGCCTACGCGGCCTCGGCCGTGGCGCCCAGCTTCGCGATGCTGGCGGGGCTCCAGTTCCTGCTGGGCATCGGCGGCGCGGCCACCTTCGGGCCGCTGGTCGCCGACATCTCTCTGTGGTTCGGGCGCCGGCGCGGGTTCGCGGTCGCGGTCACCGCGGGGGGCAACTACCTGGCGGGGGTCGTGTGGCCCCTGATCCTCGCCCCCATCGTCGAGCTGCACGGCTGGCGCGAGGCGAGCTGGGTGATGGCCGCCGCCATGCTGCTCCTGCTCGGCCCGCTCAGCCTGCTGCTGCGCCGCCGCGTGCCCGCCGACGCCGAGGGCGAGGCCGCCGCCGCCGCGCAGGCCGCGCGCCGCTCGGCCGGGTTCTCGCCGGGCGGGCTGCAGGCGCTGCTGTGCGTGGCGGGGATCGCCTGCTGCCTGGCGATGGCCACGCCCCAGATCCACGTGGTCGCGATGTGCGTAGACCTCGGCTACGGGCCCACCGCGGGCGCCGGGATGCTGTCGCTGATGCTGGCGGGGGGGATCGTCTCGCGCCTCGCCTCCGGCGTCATCGCGGACCGGATCGGGGGGGCGCCGACGCTGCTGATCGGCTCCATCGGGCAGATGATCTCTCTGGCGCTCTACCTGCCGTTCGACGGGCTCGTGCCGCTCTACATCGTCAGCCTAATCTTCGGGCTCAGCCAAGGGGGCGTGATCCCCGCCTACGCCATCATCGTGCGCGAGATGCTGCCCGCGCGCGAGGCGGGCGCCCGCGTCGGCCTGGTGATCATGGCCACGATCTTCGGCATGGCCGCGGGCGGCTGGATGGCCGGCTGGATCCACGACCTCAGCGGCTCCTACAAGATGTCCTTCCTCAACGGGATCGCCTGGAACGCGGTGAACATCGCGCTGATCTCGTTCCTGATCCTGCGGTCGAACCGCTTCCGGCCGCAGCCCGTCGCGGCCTGAGACGGCTGCTCAAGCAAGGGGCGCGGCCTGAGGCGGCCGCGCAGGCAGGGGGTGCGGCCTGGGGCGGCCGCGCAAGCAGCGGGCCGGCCTGGGGCGGCCGCGCCTCAGCGCCCGATCCGGGCCTTGAGCTCTCGCGCCAGCCAGAAGCGGCCCTCGAGCCACGGCGACAGCTCCAGCACCCGGCCGCCGCGGAAGGCGATCAGGGCGGTGCGGTCGTCCTCGGTCACCCCGGTCACGTCCTTCAGCGCCAGCGCGTAGCGCGGGCCCAGCAGGTTGCGCGAGGCGATGCGGTCCCAGGTGACGGTCACCCGCTCCGACAGCTGCACCGCCCGCCGGCCCGCCACCCCGACCAGCCCCAGGAACAGGAGCCAGTGCCAGAAGGTCGGGCCCACGCCCTCGCCCGCAGACATCCGCTCGAACAGGGACCGGCCCACCAGCGCGGCGACGGCGGCCAGCGCCATCAGCCACCACCAGGCCGAGGGCGCGGCCGACAGGATCACCGCCGTGCCCTCGCGCAGCGGCTCGTCCCAAGCCTTGCGCTGGTCGGCGCGGAAGCGGGCCCGCGCGCCGAGATTGCGCCAGACCAGGAAGACCAGGAACAGGAACAGGGCGACGAGGGCGAGGCGGATGATCATTCAGGTGGGCTCCGCGGCGGAGGGATCGGGCGTGCGCTTGATATAGGAAGCGGGGAGGGCGTTGTCGCGCCTTCCCGGGCAGGATGGCGCTCTGGGGCGAGGGGGGCCTCCGAGGCGGGGCTCGTCGGCTGGCCGCTGCGCGGGGGCGCTTGCGCGCCCGGAAGGACGCTTCGGGAGCTCACCAAAGAACAGGCGCTTCGCGCGGGCCTGCGGGCGTCGCGCAAGGCGCGCCCGGGCCTGCGCGCGCGGGTCAGGCGGGGCGGGGGACGGCGGCGCGAAGGGCGCGCAGGAAGGCGGAGACCTCGGCGGGGAGGGGGCCGCGCTCGAAGGCGGCGAGGGCGGCGCGGGTCCAGCCCTCGGGCGGGTCGAGGGCGAGGGAGAGCGCGGCCCGGCGCGCGGCCTGCTCGGGCGTCAGCGGCAGGCGGGCGGCGGCGTCGAGAAGCTGGGAGAGCTCGCGCGCCCGGCGCAGGGCGCGGAACGCCTCCATCATCGGGGCGAGCAGCGCGGGATCCTCGCGCCAGCTGCGCCCGGCGAAGACCTGCTGCACCACCCGCTGGCCCGCGCCCAGGCAGTCGTAGCGCACGCAGCCGCCGAAGCCCTCCGCCTCCAGCCGCGGGTGGATCCGGCAGGCGTGGCCCGAGAGGTGGCGGCAGGGCTCCCCCGCCGGCTTGTCGAAGGCGAAGAGCGGCGAGCGGTCGAAGGCCAGCGCCACGCAGCATAGCGCCGCGCAGGCGCCGCAGTCGGGCGCATAGGGATCCGCCGGGCCGGCCGCCCGGTCGCCGAGCTCCGCGTCGCGTCGCGCCTGCATCCCGGCCCTCCCCCTGCCGAACCGACGCCCGTGCCGGGCCGCGCGCGCGGGGCGGCCCGGGAGGGCGAATGCGAAAGGGCCGGCCCGAAGGCCGGCCCCGATCCACCCATCGCCCGCCCGCGGCCTCCGGTCAACCGGGGCCGCGGCGCGGCGCGCGCGGGCGTCACTTCTTCGAGATGCGGTCGTCCACGTGGGGCGCGTAGGGGGCGTTCGCCGCCAGGTACTCCGCCACCACGTCGGCCAGGTCCGGGCCGAAATCGTAGGCGTTCTCGCCCTTCTCGGCGAACACCTTGTAGCCGTCGCCGCCCGAGCGCATGTAGTTGTTCGACACCACCCCGTAGGTCTTGGCGGGATCGAGCGGCGCGCCCGCCACCTCGACCGAGACGATGCGCGAGCCGGCCGGCTGCGCCGGATCCCACACGAACTTCATCCCCGAGATCTGCGGGAAGCGCCCGGCGCCTTCCTCGACCTGGCTGACGCCGTTCTCCAGCGCCTCGACGATGCCGGCGCCGGTCAGCTGGAAGGTGGCGAGCGTGTTCTGGAACGGCAGCACCGTCAGCACCTCGCCCATGGTCACCTCGCCGGCGTCGATCGAGGCGCGCAGCCCGCCGCCGTTGGCGATGGCCACGTCGATGCCCTGGTCCTTCACCCGGTCGAGCATCGCGTCGGCGACCAGCACGCCCATCTCGCAGACCTCGGCGCGGCAGACCGCGCGGTCGCCGCCGATGGGCTGGTCGGTGGAGGCGACCACCTTCTCGCGGATCTGCTGGAGGGGCTCGGCCAGCTCCTCGATGCGGCCCTTCACCTGGGCGTCCTCGGCGACCGAGGCGTCCATCAGCAGGGGCTCGCCGGCGGTGGCGTCGGTCAGCTTGCCCTCGTCGTCGAAGACGGCCTCGAGCTTGCCCAGGTACTTGCCGTAGGCATAGGCCGAGAGCACCGCGGTGCGGCCCCCGTCCGGACCGTCGACCCAGGTGGGATAGGGCCCCTCGGCCTTCTCGTTGACGTTCGACAGCAGCGTGTTGGTGTGGCCGCCGACGATGATGTCGACGCCCGCGACCTCGGCCGCCACCCGCTTGTCGACGCCGTAGCCCGAGTGCGAGAGCACGATGATCTTGTTCACGCCCTCGGCGGTCAGTTTTTCAACTTCGGCGCGGACGGCTTCGACGGGATCGCCGAAGGTGATGTTCTTGCCGGGCGAGGCGAGCTCGGCCGTGTCCTGCGGGGTCAGGCCGATCAGGCCGATCTTTTCGCCGTTCTTCTCCACCACGGTGGATTTCTTCAGCACGTCGGCGAGTTGCGGCTCCTGCGAGACGTCGGCGTTGGACATCAGCACGGGGAAGTCGACGGCGTCCATGAAGCCGCGCAGCACCTCGGGGCCGTCGTCGAATTCGTGGTTGCCCACGGTCATCGCGTCGTAGCCGAGGGCGTTCATCATCTCGGCCGCGGCCTTGCCCTTGTAGTAGGTGTAGAAGAGCGTGCCCTGGAACTGGTCGCCGCCGTCGAGCAGGATCGGGTTCGACGAGGCCGCCTTCTCCGCCGCCACGGCGGTGGCGAGCCGGGCCGAGCCGCCGAAGCACTTGCCCTCGTCGTTGTCCGCCGCCGAGCAGCCGGAATCGTATTTCGAGATCGGCTCGAACCGGGCGTGGAAATCGTTGGTGTGCAGAACGGTGAGCGCGTAATCGGCCGAGGCGGCGGCCGGCGCCAGCAGTGCGAGCGCGGCCACGGCGGACCTGAGCAGGCCGGCGGAGGTGCGGGGGGTCATCGGTCGCTCCATGTCGGTTGGGTGACGCTCAGGTGAGCGGGTTTCGGCGCGCCGCGCAAGGGGGATGCGGGGCGGGAGCATGGAACGGGCGGGGATTCCGAGCGATGGAACGTAGGGCGCATTTCAATGCGCCGTCCGCGGGCCCGCCTCCTGCGCCTCGGGTCGAGGTGGGGATGGCGCATTGAAATGCGCCCTACGTTCGCCGGTCTCCAAGGGCGTTTCGGTGGGCAAGCCGGCCCAACGCCCGCGGTCGCGCAGGTAGGAGGAGAACGGCCAGTCCTCCGGGCGCTCGACGTAGCCATGGCGGACGGGATTGAACCAGCAGTAGCCGACATGGGCCGCGTGATCCCGCGGATCGCGGATCATGTGCTCCCAGTAGCGGCGCTGCCAGATGCCGCGCTCGCCCGGACGGCGGGGGCCGGAGCCGGGTTCGTCCGGCAGGGCGCGCGAGAATGCCGAGCGGATTCGCCGCCAGCGCGTCGGAAAGTCGGCGTCGCCCTCGGGCAACGACCACACGGCATGCAGGTGATCGGGGAGCACGACCCAGGCGTCGATGCGGAACGGCTGCGCGCGCATCGTGTCCCGCACAGCGGCGCGCAGCGTGTCGACCTCGCGCACCAGCAGATCCGAGCGTCGGTCGCGCAGGGTCACGGTGAAGAAGTAGGTCGCGCCCGGCGCGAACATGCGACGATAGTCCGGCATCCCCCGAGGGTGCGGAGCCGAGGATTAAGAGATCGTGTAGGGCGCATTTCAATGCGCCGTGGTGTGCGGGGCGGGGGTGGATGGCGCATTGAAATGCGCCCTACGCTTGCTGCCTAGCCTCGCTAGTTTCGACGAGTGTTAAGGTATTTGAGCTGGAAGTATCGAGACAATCTGTCTTTTAGCGCGGGGTTTGTAGAGATTAGTTCGCAGAGTTCGGAAAGGCTAAACCAAGCCCCCTGTTTTCCAGCGATATTGGCGCCGATAACAAAGCGAGAGATATTAATTGTGTCGACTTCAACTTTGCGAAACGCCTCCTTGCTGTGGTTGATCGTCTCGATCCCGACTCGTAGGACCCGGTTCTCAATCCGAAGCGATACAGCGATCAGGGTTCCCGTGTTGATAGGTGACTGTCTAGGTGTGCAAGATAGTTCGACAGGCTCTTGGCGGCTTCCGCCAATTTGAAGGTGAGCAGTTATGCTTCCGATTTGATCATGGCTTACCCGCAGGGCTTCGTTTTGGTGATCATCTTCCACTGAAAAAATAACGTTTTCCGGACGTTTGGTTGGATAACAGTGAAGTGCGCAGATCACCATGAACTCGGATCCGTCGAAGTTCATCCCGTCGGAGTGCATCCAGTGTTGGGGTTCGAATTCAAGTGTGCCAGATTCGACATTGTAGTGAGCAATAAAGTAAGCATAGTCAGGCAGTGGATTGCATGCAGACGCAACTTTCGCAGTCGCCGCAGCGGTAGTTTGCGAGATTATCCAAGCTCCGATCTGGAGGGCCCGCAGGAAGCTCTCGTCAGATAACAGTTTGGAGTTCTCTCGCATGAATTTAGTATCGAAATGCACTCCGCCGAATTTATTCGCCAGGAGATCAATTATATCGCGGGTCGTAAGGCGAGTTTTTCCGCGGAAAATTACCGTAGTGCCTAAGAATTTTCCGAGCGAAAGTGGTTCGCCGTCGTCGGCTCCATAGATGTGATTTTTCGCATCGACCTCTGCCCCGAGAAGTGTCCAGCCATTTCCGGCATCAATCATTCTATCTGGGGCAAAGCGAAAGTACACTCGCTCTCTTGCCGACTTATTCGCCAGAGACAAGAGGTTTTCTAAAAGTACTCGGCGCAGGGCAAGTGATACCGCTGCAAGTTTTTTCGCCTCAATTGGGGGCGAAAGGCGACGCAGCGTCTGGTGATCGAAGTAAAATGAAAGCTCTGGGTCAATCATCCATCCATCTTCAGCGCATTGATGAACGCCTCCTGAGGGATGTCAACCTTCCCGAACTGGCGCATCTTCTTCTTGCCGGCCTTCTGCTTCTCCAGCAGCTTCCGCTTGCGGGTCACGTCGCCGCCGTAGCACTTGGCCGTCACGTCCTTGCGCATCGCCCGGATCGTCTCGCGGGCGATCACGCGGCCGCCGATGGCCGCCTGGATCGGGACCTTGAACATGTGCGGGGGGATCAGCTCCTTGAGCTTCTCGCACATCGCGCGGCCCCGCATCTCCGCCCGGTCGCGGTGAACCATGGTCGAGAGGGCGTCCACCGGCTCGTCGTTCACCAGGATCTGCATCTTCACCAGGTTCTCGGCCCGGTAGCCCTCGATCTGATAGTCGAAGCTGGCGTAGCCCTTGGTCACCGACTTCAGGCGGTCGTAGAAGTCGAAGACCACCTCGTTCAGCGGCAGGTCGTAGACCACCATCGCGCGGGAGCCGGCGTAGGTCAGGTCGCGCTGCTGGCCGCGACGCTCCTCGCACAGCTTCAGGACCGAGCCGAGGTACTCGTCCGGGACCAGGATCGTGGCCTTGATCCAGGGCTCCTCGATCGCCTCGACATGGGTCAGGTCGGGCATGTCGGCGGGGTTGTGCAGCTCGCGCACCGTGCCGTCGCGCATCTGCAGGCGGTAGACCACCGAGGGGGCGGTGGTCACCAGGTCGATGTCGTACTCGCGCTCCAGCCGGTCGCGGATCACCTCGAGGTGCAGCAGGCCCAGGAACCCGCAGCGGAAGCCGAAGCCGAGCGCGGCCGAGGTCTCCATCTCGTAGGAGAAGGAGGCGTCGTTCAGCGCCAGCTTCTCGATCGCCTCGCGCATGTCCTCGAAGTCGGCGGCGTCCACCGGGAACAGGCCGCAGAAGACCACGGGGATCGAGGGCTTGAAGCCCGGCAGCATCTGCGCGCAGGGGCGCTTCTCATGGGTGATGGTGTCGCCCACGCGGGTGTCGCGCACCTGCTTGATCGAGGCGGTGAGGAAGCCCAGCTCCCCCGGCCCCAGCTCCGGCCAGTCCTTCATGACGGGCGAGAACACGCCCACCCGGTCGACCTGGTAGTCGGCCTTGGTGGACATCATGCGGATCTTGTCGCCCTTCTTCAGGACGCCGTCGCGGATGCGCACCAGCACCACGACGCCGAGGTAGGCGTCGTACCACGAATCGACCAGCATCGCCTTCAGCGGCGCGTCGCGGTCGCCGGTGGGGGCGGGCAGGCGTTTGACGATCGCCTCCAGCACCTCGGGGATGCCGAGGCCGGACTTGGCCGAGATCAGCACCGCCTCGGAGGCGTCGATGCCGATCACGTCCTCGATCTGCTCCTTCACCCGGTCCGGCTCGGCGGCGGGGAGGTCGATCTTGTTGAGGACGGGCACGATCTCGTGGTTCGCGTCGATGGCCTGGTAGACGTTGGCCAGCGTCTGCGCCTCGACCCCCTGGGAGGCGTCGACCACCAGCAGCGACCCCTCGACCGCGCGCATGGAGCGGGAGACCTCGTAGGCGAAGTCGACGTGGCCGGGAGTGTCGATCAGGTTCAGGACGTAGTCGTTCCCGTCGGCGGCCGTGTAGTTCAGGCGCACGGTCTGCGCCTTGATGGTGATGCCGCGCTCGCGCTCGAGCTCCATCGAGTCGAGGACCTGCTCCTTCATCTCACGGTCCGTCAGCCCGCCGGTGATCTGGATCAGCCGGTCGGCGAGGGTGGATTTGCCGTGGTCGATGTGAGCCACGATGGAGAAGTTGCGGATGCGCGAAAGGTCGGTCATGAGGCGCCATTTGCGGCGACTTCGCACGCGCGTCAAGCGGGCGTGGCGTAGCGGGCCGGAACCCGCGCGAGGGCGTCGCGCACGATCATCACGTGGAACGGCAGGATCGCGGCCAGGTAGAGCCGCCCCAGCGCGTTGTTGCGATGCACGAGGGTGGCGAGGCGCAACTCCTGCGGGGCGTCGGCCGGGCGGATGACGGACAGGCGGAAGTCGAGGTGACGGTCGTCGGCGCCCAGCAGCAGCTCGGTCTCGCGCCCCGGCGCCGCGTCCCCGGGGACGACCGCGAGGATCGGGAAGAAGCCGACGCCCGCGCCCGGGCGCGGGCGGTCCGGGTCGAACGCGGGCAGGCGGGCGGCCAGCGCCTGCGTCCCGTGCAGGCCGAAGGGTCGGACCGCCGCGTCGCGCAGCGCCGTCAGCCCCCGCGCCCAGCCCGGCGGCGACGCCAGCGCAGCCTGCGCCAGCCGGCCCAGCGGCGCCTCGGCCAGCGCCTCGGGCAGGCGCACGGCGAAGCCGTCGAGGAAATCGCCCGGGCGGCGCAGGCCCTGGAGCAGGCTCTCGGGCGCGAGCGGGGCGGCGCGGACCTGCATGGGAAGCCTCCTGTTCAGGGACCGACAGCATGGCGCCGACGGAGGCGCACGACGATTCGGCGAAGGTATCGACCGGTCGGCCGGCATGATTTAATCTCGCGATTAACACTCGCCGCCCGGCGCGGACGGATGACCTTTCGGGAGGACCCATGAGCTTCGATTCCAACGCCCCCATGAGCTTCGACGACGTGATCAACGGCCGTCGCTCGATCCGCGGCTTCCTCGACAAGCCGGTCCCGCGGGAGCTGGTCGAGGAGGTGATCGCGCTCGCCAACCGGGCGCCCAGCTCGATGAACACCCAGCCCTGGCACCTGCACGTCCTGACCGGCGAGCCGCTGGAGCGCGTGCGCCGCGGCAACACCGAGCGGATGCTCGCCGGCCACCCCGTCACCCGCGAGATCCAGGACCACGGCAAGTACGAGGGCGTGCACCGCGACCGCCAGGTCGAGATCGCCATCCAGCTGTTCGAGGCGATGAACATCGAGCGCCACGACAAGGAGAAGCGCCAGGACTGGGTGCTGCGCGGCTTCCGCCAGTTCGACGCGCCCGTCTCGATCGTGGTCTGCTACGACCGCGACCTCGAGCCCGGCGGCACCATCGCCCATTTCGACCTCGGCGCGGTGACCTTCGGCCTGGTGCTGGCGGCGTGGAGCCGGGGCCTGGGCTGCGTGATCAACGGCCAGGGCATCATGCAGAGCCCGGTGGTCCGCGAGGTGGCCCAGATCCCAGAGGACCAGGTGATCCTGACCTGCGTGGCGCTGGGCTGGCCGGACGAGACCTTCCCCGCCAACGCCGTCGTCTCCCGCCGCCGCCCGGCCTCGGAAGTGGCGCGCTTCGTGGGCTGGGAGGAGCCGGCCGAGACCGCCTGAGCGCGATTCGCCGAGCCGCGGCTTGATCGGGGTCAAGGCGCGGCGCGAGCGGGCGCGCGAGGGTCGCCTCCGACGCAGGCGCGCGGCCCCCGGGGGCGCGCCGCCCTCTCCCCGATCGCGCCGGCCTGCGGGCCGGCGCGGCCGACAGGCAAGGAACCGCGCCATGGCCTTCGACGCCGACCGCATCGCGCTGCTGCGCGAGCAGCTCCACACCCTGCGCCGGGAGGCGCCCGAGGCGCCGTCGGACTTCTACCACCGGCTCTTCGAGCTCTCGCCCGAGATGCGCCCGATGTTCCGCGACCAGGACATCGGCGAGCAGGGCACCCAGTTCATGGCCGCCCTCGGCCTGCTGGTGGAGCGCCTGGCCCACCCCGAGGAGATGCGCCGGGAGCTCGCCGAACTGGGCCGCGGCCATGCCGCCTACGGCGTGAAGCCCACCTATTTCGAACCGATGCGCGAGGCGCTGATCGAGACCCTGCGCCTGCACCTGGGCGAGGCGTTCGACGCCGAGTCCGAGGACGCCTGGCGCGCGCTCTACGACCGGGCCGCGGCCGAGATGATCGCCGCGCGGTTCTGAGCGCGCGCGCCGGCCGCCCGTCCCCGCCCGACCCGACGTCCTGTCGCCGCACGCCCCGCGCGGCGCTGGATTCCCATCGCCCCCGCCGCTAGACCGTTCACGGCGCTCGTTCATCCGGGCGGCGCCGTCGCAGGCGAGAAGGGGAAACGGCATGGACGTCGAGGCGCTGGAGATACCGGACGTCAGGATTCTCCGGCCCAGGAAGTTCGGCGACCACCGCGGCTTCTTCTCGGAGACCTACAACAAGCAGGCGCTGGCGGAGGCGGGGATCGACCTCGACTTCGTGCAGGACAACCACTCGCTCTCGGGCGAGGTCGGCACCCTGCGCGGCCTGCACTTCCAGACCCCGCCCTTCGGCCAGGACAAGCTGGTGCGCGTGGTGCGCGGCGCGATCCTCGACGTGGCGGTGGACCTCCGGAAGGGCTCGCCGACCTACGGCAAGCACGTGGCGGCCGAGATCTCGGCCGAGGCCTGGAACCAGATCCTGGTGCCGATCGGCTTCGCCCACGGCTTCATCACCCTGACGCCGGACGTCGAGGTGATCTACAAGGTCACGAATTATTACGCCCCCGCCCACGACAAGGGGCTGCTGTGGTCGGATCCGGCGCTGGGCATCGACTGGCCGCTGCCGCCGGGCGGTCCGATCCTGTCGGACAAGGACAAGGTCCAGCCCACGCTGGCCGAAATCGACGCCCCGTTCTGACGGGGACCCCGCCGCGGCGCCGTGGGGAGCGCCGGCCGGCGACGCGTGCAACGAATTCTGGGGATGATGCAGCGATGACGCATGTTCTGGTGACCGGCGCGGGGGGCTACATCGGCACCACGCTCGTTCCGATGCTGCTCGAGGCCGGGCATACCGTCCGCGCCGTGGACCGCTTCTTCTTCGGGCGCGAGCTGCTGCCGCCGCAGCCGGGCCTCGAGATCGTGATCGAGGACACCCGCGTCCTGCCCGAGCATCTGCTCGAAGGCATCGACGCCGTGATCGACCTGGTGGCGATCTCGAACGACCCCTCGGGGGAGCTGTTCCAGAACGCCACCATGCAGATCAACCGCGACAGCCGGGTGCGCACCGCCGAACTGGCCAAGAAGGCCGGCGTGAAGCGCTACGTGCTGCCCTCCTCCTGCTCGATCTACGGCTTCCAGGAGCCGGGCGTGATCGCGACCGAGGAGACGCCGACCAACCCGCTGACCACCTACGCCCGGGCCAACGAGATGGCCGAGCAGGCGATCCTGCCGCTGAACGGCGACGGCTTCACCGCGGTGGTGCTGCGCCAGGCGACCGTCTACGGCCTGTCCCCGCGGATGCGCTTCGACCTCGCGATCAACGGCATGACCTACGGCGCGTGGAAGACCGGCAAGCTGCCGCTGATGCGCGACGGCTCCCAGTGGCGGCCGATGGTGCATGTGCGCGACACCGCCTCGGCGCAGATCTTCATGCTCGACGCCCCGGCCGAGACGGTCGGCGGCCAGATCTTCAACGTCGGGTCCGAGGAGAACAACTACCAGCTGGGCCCGCTGGGCGAGCTGGTCGCCTCCTACGTGCCGCGCGACGTGACGATCGAGTGGTACGGCGACGCGGACGTCCGCTCCTACCGCGTCGGCTTCGAGAAGATCGAGAGCCTGGGCTGGAAGGCGCAGCGCACCGCCAAGGACGGCGTGATCGAGATCTGCGCGGCGCTGGAATCGGGCGCGCTGGACAAGACCACGCAGACCATCACGCTCGACTGGTACAAGACGCTCGCCGACTGGCACCGCCGCATCAAGGAGGTCGAGCTCCACGGCGGGATCATCGAGATATGAAGGTCCTCCTGCTGGGCCCGAACGGCCAGCTGGGCCATGACCTTCAGGCGGCCCACGCCGCCGCGCCGGGGGGGATCGAGCTGATCCCTTTCGGCCGCGACAAGCTGGACGTCTCGGCCCCCGCGGGGATCGCCGAGACGCTGGCCGGGGTCGAGTTCGACGCGCTGGTCAACTGCACCTCCTATCACAAGACCGACGAGGTCGAGGACGCAGGGACCCTGGCGATGGCGGTCAACGCCCACGCGCCCCAGCAGATGGCGAAGGTCTGCGCCGACCGCGGCGCGCGGTTCCTGCACGTCTCGACCGACTACGTCTTCGGCGGCGACCGTGCGCGGAGCACGCCGCTGCCCGAGGACGCGCCCACCGCCCCGGTGAACGTCTACGGCGCCTCCAAGGCCTTCGGCGAGACGCTGGCCACGCTGGCGGGCCAGCCCACGATCCTGCGCGTCGCCTCCCTCTACGGCGTGGCGGGGGCGAGCGGGAAGGGCGGCAACTTCGTCGAGACGATGATCCGCTTCGGCCGCGAGCGCGGGGCGCTGAAGGTGGTCGACGACCAGCGGATGTCGCCCACGGCCACCGCCGACATCGCCGCCGTGATCCTGCGGATGCTGAGCGAGGGCGCCGAGCCGGGCCTGTGGCACGTCGCCGGCGGCGGCGAGGCCACCTGGTTCGAGTTCGCCTGCGAGATCGTCCGCCAGGCGGGCGTGAAGGCCGAGATGACCCCCTGCACCTCCGCCGAATTCCCCACCCGCGCCCTGCGCCCGGGCTACTCGGTGCTGGACACGTCCAAGCTGGCGGCGGCCTTCGCGCCGATGCCTGACTGGCGAGACAGCCTCGCGCGATACCTGCGGGCCAAGGGCCACGTTGCCTGAGCTGGGCTCCCGCCCGCGTTCCGCGGGCGAGACGGAGAGGAGGCGCCCTGCGGGCGGGCTTGGGCCCGCGGCTGGGGGCGCGCCCGGATGGGGGAGGGCGGGAGCCTCCGGCGGGCTCCTGACTCACCAAAGAACAGGGGCCGCGCCTGTCCTTCGGATCCGTCTCTCGCTGAAGATGCCTGAGCGAGTCGCCGGGAGGGGTCAAGGACAAGCCCCGCGCAGTGCGCGGGGTCGCTTCGCGATCCTGGACCCCTCCCGGCGACTCGCTCTTCACGGCATCAGCGAGAGACGGCTCCGAAGAACAGGCGCTTCGCGCGGACCTGCGGATGTGGCGCCGGGGCGCCTGGTTGGGCCGAGGGCGGGTGCGCGGGTCAGGCGCGGGGGTGGGCCTTCTCATAGATCTCCATCAGGCGGGCCTCGTCCAGGCCGGTGTAGACCTGCGTGGTGCTGAGCGAGGCGTGGCCCAGGAGCTCTTGGATCGCGCGTAGGTCGCCGCCGGCCTTCAGGAGGTGGGTGGCGAAGCTGTGGCGCAGCGCGTGCGGGGTGGCGGTCGCGGGCAGGCCCAGCCGGGCGCGGGCGTCGGCCATGCGCAGCTGGATGATCCGGGGGGAGAGGGGGCCGCCGCGGGCGCCCAGGAACAGGGCGCCGTCGCCGGCGGTCTCGGGATACGGGACGGTCTCCAGGTACCAGTCCACCGCGGCGCGGGCCGCGGGCAGGACCGGGACCAGGCGCTCCTTCCCGCCCTTGCCGCGGATGCGCAGGACCTCGGGCAGGGGGGCGTCGGCGCGGCGCAGGGACAACGCCTCGGAGATGCGCAGGCCGCAGCCGTAGAGCAGCGTCAGCACCGCGGCGTCGCGCGCGGCGATCCAGTCGGGGGCGTCGGCGGCCTCGGCGTCCGCGATCAGCGCGCGCGCGCCGTCCTCGGAGACCGGGCGCGGCAGGCGGGCGGGCGCCCTGGGGCCGCGGGCGGCCAGCACCGCGGGCGCCTCGATCCCCTCGGCGTCGCCCAGCCAGCGGAAGAAGCCCCGCACCGCCGACAGCGCCCGGCGCAGCGATCGGGAGGAGAGGCCGCGCCCCCGCTCCCGCGCCATCCAGGCGCGCAGCTCGCCCTGGCCGGTCGCGGCCAGCGAGGCGGGCGTCAGCGGGCCGCCGTGGTGGTCGCGCAGGAAGCCTAGGAAGCCCGCCACGTCATGGCGATAGGCCTCGATCGTGGCGGGGGCGGCGCCGCGCACGGCGCCGGCCTGGTCCAGCCAGCGGACCAGCAGGGCCGCGGCGGGGTCGAGGGGGAGGGCGCTCAGCCCTTCGCCCACGGCCGCAGGGCGCGCGCCACCACCGCGCCCAGAAACTCCAGCAGGTCGCCGGCCTGGTCGGGGCCGAAGCGCTCGGCGTCCCGGGCGCCGAAGGCCAGCAGGCCCGGCGCGGCGTCGCCCGCGAACTCCAGCCGCACCAGCGCCTCGGAGCCCATGGCGACCCCCTCGGGACCGTAGAGCCGGGCGCAGTCCGGATCCGTGGCGCGCAGCACCACCGGGCGGAACGGCCCGTCCTCGTCCGCGCCCATGTAGCGGGCGACCCCGCCCACCCCCAGCGCGGTCAGCGGCGGCTGCGGCGGGTCGCCGGCGCCCTCGCGCTCGATCCCCACGCGCACCAGGTCCACGCCCAGGATCGGCGGCATCACCCGCGACAGCACGTGCAGCACGCCCTCGAGGTCGTCGGGCTCCAGCACCGCCAGCGCGGCGCGGTGGATCGACTCGGTCACCGCGAGGTTGTCGTAGGCCGCGGCGACGACCGAGCGGTGCGTCTCCTCCAGCCGGCCGAGGCGATTCTCCAGCCGGTCGACCAGCGCGCCGCGCAGGTCCACCACCTGCCGCCCCGCGCCGGTCTGATCGGCATGGGCGCGGAGGAGGGCCTGCACCATCGCCTCGTCGTCGAGCACGGCCTCGGGCGCGGCGAGCACCGCGGCGCGCAGCGCCTCGACGTCCGGCGCGCCCGCGGCGGGCTCCGACGCGGCGGGGCGGTGGGCCTTGCCCTCCTCCCCCGACATCAGATCGACTGCCCGGTCTTGGCCCAGTCGGCCATGAAGCCGTCGAGGCCCTTGTCGGTCAGCGGATGCTGGGCCAGCAGCTTCAGGACGTTCGGCGGCATCGTGCCCACGTCGGCGCCGATCAGGGCGGCCTGCTTCACGTGGTTCACGGTGCGGATCGACGCGGCCAGGATCTCGGTCTCGTAGCCGTAGTTGTCGTAGATCTGCCGGATCTCGGCGATCAGCTCCATGCCGTCGAGGTTGATGTCGTCCAGCCGGCCGATGAAGGGGGAGATGAAGGTCGCCCCCGCCTTGGCCGCCAGCAGCGCCTGGTTGGCCGAGAAGCACAGCGTGACGTTGACCATCTTGCCTTCGTCCGTCAGGACCTTGCAGGCCTTCAGCCCGTCCCACGTGAGGGGAACCTTGACCGCGATGTTCTCGGCGATCTTGGCCAGCTTGCGGCCCTGCTCGATCATCTCGTCGGCCTTCAGCGCCGTCACCTCGGCGCTGACCGGGCCCTCGACGATGTCGCAGATCTCTTTCGTGACCTCGAGGATGTCGCGGCCCGACTTGGCGATCAGGGAGGGGTTGGTGGTGACCCCGTCCACGAGGCCGCTGTCGGCGAGCTCGCGGATCGCGTCCACCTCGGCCGTATCGACGAAGAATTTCATGAGTTCGCGCCTGATTCCGTCCCGGGTTCCCGTCGCCTGTCACCCCCGGCCCGGGCCCGGGGGGCGGGCTTGGGCGGACCATACTCCAGACGCGGGGGAGAGGCCACGCGCCCGGGCGCAACGTCGCAGCCCCCCGTGGGGGGGCGTTGCATGACGGACTCAGGCGGTCCGCGCACCGGCGACCTGTTCGGCGACGGCGTCCCCGACGGCCCCGCGCCCGAGGGCGGCTGGCCCGAGGGCACGCCGGTCGCGGTGCTGGTCCCGATCCCGGTCGACCGCACGCTCGACTATCTCGCGCCCCCGGGGGGCTGCGCGCCGGGCGACTGGCTGGAGGTCGAGATCGGCCCCCGCGCCATGGTGGCGCTGTGCTGGGGCGAGGGCTCGGGCGAGGTCGCGCGCGGCAAGCTGCGCCCCGCGCTGCGCCGGCTGGACCTGCCGCCGGTGACCGGGGAGATGCGGGCGTTCCTCGAGAAGGCCGCCGACTACACGCTGACCGACTTCGGGATGATGGCGCGCCTCGCCTCCCGCGCGCCGGGGCTGCGGGAGGCGCCGGGCGCCCGCCGCGCCCTGCGCCGGGGGGGCGAGCCGCCGGCCCGCCTCACCCCCGCCCGCGAGAAGGTCCTGGAGCTGGTCGAGGCGGAACCCGACCGCCTGTGGCTGCCCATGGAGCTCGCGCGCGAGGCCGGCGTCTCCTCCGCCGTGCTGAAGGGCCTGGAGAACGCCGGCGCGCTCGAATCGGTCGAGGTGCCGCGGGACCGGCCCTATGCGCCGCTCGACCCCTCCGCCCCGCGCCGCCCCCTCTCCGACGCTCAGGCCGAGGGGGCGGAGGCGTTGCGCGGCAAGGTGGCAGCGGCATGCGAGGCGGGGCGATTCTCGGCGACGCTGCTGCACGGCGTCACCGGCTCGGGCAAGACCGAGGTCTATCTCGAGGCGGTGGCCGAGTGCCTCTCGCGCGGCCGCCAGGCGCTGGTGCTGCTGCCCGAGATCGCGCTGACCTCGGCCTTCCTCGCCCGCTTCCGCGAGCGTTTCGGCGCGCCCCCGGCCGAATGGCACTCGGCGGCGCCCGAGATCGAGCGGCGGCGCTGCTGGCGCGCGGCGGCCTCGGGCGAGGCGCAGGTGGTCGTCGGCGCCCGCTCGGCCCTGTTCCTGCCCTTCGCCGACCTCGGCCTGATCGTCGTGGATGAGGAGCACGACGGCGCCTACAAGCAGGAGGACGGCGCGCTTTACCACGCCCGCGACATGGCGGTGCTGCGCGGCTCGCTGGGGCGGGCGGCGGTGGTGCTGGCCTCGGCGACCCCCTCGCTGGAGACCTGGGTGAACGCGCGGGCCGGGCGCTATGACCGGGTGGACCTGCCCGAACGCTTCGGCCCCGCCGTCCTGCCCGAGATCAAGGCGCTCGACCTGCGCGACTGCGCGCCGGAGACGGGGCGCTGGATCTCGGAGCCGCTGGCGGCCGCGGTGGCGGAACGCCTGCAGCGGGGGGAGCAGTCGCTCCTCTTCCTCAATCGCCGCGGCTATGCGCCCCTGACCATGTGCCGGGCCTGCGGCGACCCGGTGATGTGCCCCCATTGCGACGCTTGGCTGGTCGAGCATCGCAGGCGCGGCCGCATGGTCTGCCACCAGTGCGGGCACGAGGCGCCGATCCCCTCCGCCTGCCCCACCTGCAAGCGGGAGGACAAGCTGGCCCTGATCGGCCCGGGCGTGGAGCGACTGGCCGAGGAGGCGCAGGAGCGGTTCCCCGACGCCCGCATCGCCATCCTCAGCTCCGACATGGCCGAGAGCGCGGGCGCCGTGAAGGCCCGCGTCGAGGCCATCGCCAACGGCGAGGCGGACCTGGTGATCGGCACCCAGCTCGTCGCCAAGGGCCACAACTTCCCGCTGCTGACGCTGGTGGGGGTGATCGACGCCGACCTCGGCCTGCGCGGCGGCGACCTGCGGGCGGGGGAGCGGACCTTCCAGCTGCTGCGCCAGGTCGCGGGGCGCGCCGGGCGCGCCGACCGCCCCGGCGAGGCGCTGCTCCAGACCTACGCCCCCGAGCATCCCGCCATCGAGGCGCTGCTGTCCGGCGACGAGGAGACCTTCCTCGAGACCGAGGCCGTCGCCCGGCGCGAGGCCGGCGCGCCCCCCTTCGGCCGCTACGCCGCCGCCATCGTCTCGGGCCCGCACGAGGATCGCGTCTGGCGCACGGCCGAGGCGCTGGCGCGCGAGCACGCCCGCCTCGCCCCCGCCCATGCCGAGCTGCTGGGCCCCGCCCCCTCGCCGATCTACCGGGTGCGGGGGCGGTTCCGGGTGCGCCTGCTGGTGAAGGCCCCGCGCGGCCCGGCCCTGCAGCCCGCCCTGCGCGCCTGGCGCGCCGCCGTGCGCCCCGAACCGCAGGTGACGGTGCGCATCGACGTGGACCCGCAGAGCTTCCTCTGACGCGCCCGCAGGGGGGACGGACCGACGTCCGCGCCGCCGCCGCGGCCACCCGCGGCGCAGAAAAGCTACGGCCGCCTTATTGCCTTTCGCCCCCTGCTGCGCCATGTTGCACTGCAACCCGCGGCTGTCTTGCCGCCCGGTCAGGTGCTCCCGAATGTCTTTCTGCGACGCGTCCTCCGAGACGATCCCTTCCGCCACGTCCCGTCGGCCCGAATTCCCGCGCGTCGCGCTGCTGGCGCTGGGCGGGGCCTATTTCGTGCTGGGCTGCGCCTCCCTCGGCGCGGTGGGCATGGTCGAGGAGATCCAGGCGGGCCTGGGCGTCTCCGCCGCCGCGGTGGCGAGCCTGGTGACCGTCTTCTCCGTCGTCTACGCCCTGACCGCCCCCGCCGCCCAGGCCGTCGCCGGCCACCTGCGCCGCCGCGCCGCCATCGCCGGCGGGCTGACCGCCATCGCGGCGGGCTGCGTGATCTCGGCCGCCGCGCCCTCCTACCCCGTGCTCGTCGCCGCCCGCCTGCTGATGGGCCTGGGCGCCGCGATGACCGGACCGTTCCTGACCGCCGCCGCCGCCACCCTGGTCGCGCCCGAGGACCGGGCCCGCGCGCTGGCGCTGGTGTTCGGCGGCGTCACCGCCTCCTCCGTCCTGGGCGTGCCGCTCGCCTCCTTCCTCGCGCAGACGATGGGCTGGCGCTGGGCCTGGGGGGCGCTGGCGCTGGCCGCGGTGATCTGCGCGGTGATCGTGTGGCAGCTGCTGCCGCGGGCCAACAAGGGCGCGCGCGCCTCCATCGCCACGCTGACGGCGGTGCTGCGCAACCGGCCGCTGGCGATGACGGTGGCGGCCTGCGGCGCCTCGGTGGTCGGCATGTTCTCGACCTACGCCCTGATCGCGGTGTGGCTGTCCGAGGTCGGCGGCATCCAGGCCTCGATGATCCCGCCGATGCTGTTCATGTTCGGCGTCGGCGGCATCGCGGGCAACGCGCTCGCCGCCAGCGCGGTCGGCGCCTTCGGCGCCCGCGGCGCCGCGCTCGCCTCGATGATCGCGAGCCTCTTCGTGATGGTCATGCTCCCCTTCGCCGCAGGCTGGCCGGGCTGGGCGATGATCGCGCTGATGACCGTCTGGGCCGGCGCCGGCATGATGATCATGGTCCCGGTGCAGAGCCTGCTGGTCGCCCTCGACCCCGAGCGGGCGCCGCTGTCGCTGGCGCTCAACAGCTCGGCCGTCTACCTCGGCATGGCCGTGGGCGCGACGGTGGCCGGCGCGGTCTACGAGGCCGTGGGCCCCGAGATCCTGCCCTTCGGCTCCGCCGGCATGATGCTGGTCGCCATCGCCCTGCTGGCCTTCTCGGCCGGCCGCGTCGTCGGGCGCGATTGACCGGGCGCCCCCGCGCGGGCTTGGGTGGCGGCCCCGCCGCCCCTTCGTCCCGCCCGGAGGCTCCATGATCCCGACCCGCGCGCCCTACCGCCGGCCCGCCCGATGACCGCCCCGCGCCTGATCTGCGACCTCGACGGCACGCTCGCCGACAGCGCCCCCAGCCTCTGCGCGGCGGGCAACCGGCTGCTGGCCTCGCTGGGCCGCCCGCCGGTGACGGTCGAGACCTACAAGGGCTTCGTCGGCCGCGGCCAGCGCGTGCAGGTCGAGCGGCTGCTGACCCACTCGGGCGGCGTGCCCGGCGGCGACGTCACGCCGTTCCTCGCCGCCTTCCGCGAAAGCTACGACCCGCTCGAGGCCTCCACCCCCTATCCCGGCGCCGTCGAGGCGCTGGCGAGCCTCGCGGCCGAGGGTTGGCGCCTCGCGGTCTGCACCCAGAAGCCCGTCGCCAAGGCCCGCCGCCTGCTGGAGGGCCTGGGCTTCGCGGTCGAGCACATCGTGGGCGGCGACAGCGTGCGCGGCCCCGACGGGCAGGAGGTGCTGAAGCCCGACCCCCGCGTGATCGCCGCCGCGCTCGCGCCGCTGGGCGAGGGCCCCGCGGCCTATGTCGGCGACAGCGAGACCGACGCCGAGACCGCGCACGCCGCGGGCCTGCCGTTCCTGCTCCACCTCGACGGCTACCGCCACGGCCCGGCCGAGGCGCTGGACCCCGCCGCGTCCTTCGCCGATTTCGCCGAACTGCCCGCGCTCGCCCGCCGCGTCGTCGGGCTGGGCTGACGCGCGGCGCGCGCGGCCCCCAACCGACCGGCCGACCGGCCGGGCCGATTGCGCGCCCGCGGGGGCCCGCCTAATCTGGCGGAGTCCCACGCGAAAGGCCCTCCGCATGATCCAGACCCTCGCCCTCGCCGGCCTCTCGGCCCGCGCCGAGATCCGCGTCGACCGCTGGGGCCTGCCCCACATCAAGGCCGGGAGCCTCGAGGACCTGTTCTTCGCGCAGGGCGCCAACGCCGCCCGCGACCGGCTCTGGCAGATCGACCTCTGGCGCAAGCGCGGGCTGGGGCGGCTGGCGGCGTCCTTCGGGCCCGGCTTCCTCGAGCAGGACAAGGCCGCCCGCGCCTTCCTCTACCGCGGCGACATGGCCCCGGAATGGGCCGCCTACGGCCCTGACGCCGAGATGATCTGCACCCGCTTCGCCGCCGGCATCAACGCCTGGATCGACGCGATCGAGGCGGGCGACGCCCCCCTCCCCCCCGAATTCGCGATGACCGGCACGACGCCCGAGCGTTTCGCGCCGGAGGACCTGGTCCGCATCCGCTCCCACGCCCTGACGCGCAATGCGCTCTCGGAGGTGATCCGCGCCCAGGTGCTGGCGAAGGCCGGGGCGGAGACCGACCTCCTGCGCCGCAACCTCGAACCCCCGGTCGAGGCCGGCGAGCCGCCGATCCCCCATGCGGAGGTCCCGCTGGAGGCGCTGGATTTCTTCCGCCTCGCCACCGCCCCCGTCACCTTCCCGGCCGAGCGCATGACCTGCCCTCTGGAGCAGGCCGGCAAGTGGCGCAAGGTCGACGAGCTGGAGGGGGTGGTGGCCGACGCCGCCTGGACCGGGTCGAACAACTGGGCCGTCTCGGGCCTGCGCACCGCCACCGGCCGGCCGATCCTGGCGGGCGATCCGCACCGGGCCCACGGCCTGCCGTCGCTGCGCTACCTCGTCCACCTCACCGCGCCGGGGCTGGACGTGATCGGGGCGGGAGAGCCCTCGATGCCCGGCATCTGCATGGGCCACAACGGGCAGGGCGCCTTCGCCCTGACCATCTTCGGCACGGACCAGGAGGACGTCTACGTCTACGACCTGGACGAGGCCGGCCGCTACCGCGGCCCCGACGGCTGGGCGCAGGTCGAGCGGGCGGAGGAGGTCTTCGAGATCGCCGGCCACGCGCCCCAGACCCACGCCCTCGAATTCACCTGCCACGGCCCCGTCCTGCTGCGCGACCGCGGCCGCCTCTTCGCCCTGCGCTCGGTGTGGTTCGAGCCGGGCTCGGCCGCCTATTTCGGCGGGCTCTCGACCATGCGCGCCCGCTCGGTCGACGAATTCCGCGAGGCGCTGAGGCGCTTCGGCGCCCCCTCGCTGAACCACGTCTGGGCGGACGTGGAGGGCGACATCTGCTGGCAGCCCGCCGGCATCGTCCCCGTGCGCCGGAACTGGACCGGCCTGCTGCCCGCGAAGGGCGACGGCACGAACGAGTGGGAGGGGTTCCATCCCCTCGAAGCCCTGCCGCACGCGGTGAACCCCGCGCGGGGCTTCGTCCACTCCGCCAACGAGTTCAACCTGCCCGAGGGCTACGACCAGACCGAGACCCAGATCGGCTTCGAGTGGCTGGAGAGCACCCGCGCCGACCGCATCGCCGCCGTGCTCTCGGCCGACCCGGCGCACACGGTGGCCGCGAGCCAGGCGCTGCAGACCGACGTCGTCTCCCTGCCCACCCGGCGCATCCTGGCGCTGGTCGCGGGACTGCCGGCGGGCACGCCGGGGCGGTCGCTGCTGGCGGACTGGGACGGCGCATACCGGGCGGATTCCGCCGCGGCCCTGCTGATGGGCTGGTGGTGGACGCGCCGGCTGAAGGCCGCGCTCTTCGCCCGGCTCGCGCCGCAGGTCCCCGCCGTGCTCTTCGCCCCCGGCGACGTCGAGGGCATCGTGCAGGCGCTCGAATCCCCCGACGCCCGCTTCGGCCCCGACCCCGTCGTCGCCCGCGACGCCCTGATGGCCGAGACCCTGGCCCAGGCCCATGCCGACGTGGCCGAGCGCTTCGGCGCCGACGAGGCCGCCTGGCGCTGGGGCGACCTCCACCAAGGGCATTTCGAGCATCCGCTGTCCGCCCGCGACGCCGCGCTCGACATCGGCCCCCTGCCGATGGGGGGCGACTACACGACGGTGATGATGGCGGCCTATCGCGGAACCGACTTCGGGGTGATCGCCGGCGCCTCGGTCCGCTTCGTGGTGGACGTGGGCGACTGGGACGCCTCGGTCTGCATCAACGCGCCGGGGCAGTCCGGCGACCCGGCCTCCCCCCACTACCGCGACCTGGCCCCCCTGTGGGCGAAGGGCGACTACGTGCCCTTCCTCTACACCGACGCGGCGGTCGAGGCGGCGGTGGACTTCCGGGTGACCCTGACGCCGGGCTGAGGGCGCGGCGCCCGGGGCGCCGAGCGCTTCAGCCGACGGCGGCCTCCCGTCGGGCCAGCGCGGCCTCGAGGTCCGGCGTCGCCGCCAGAAGTTCGCGCGTGTAGGGGTGCTGGGGGTCGGAGAAGACGGCTTCGGTCTCGCCCGCCTCCACGATCCTGCCCTTGCGCATCACCATCACCCGGTCGGTGATCGCGCGCACCACGTGCAGGTCGTGGCTGATGAACAGGTAGGAGACGTCGAGCGTCTCCGACAGCTCCGCCAGCAGGTCCAGGATCCGCGCGCGGACCGAGACGTCGAGCGCCGAGACCGCCTCGTCCAGCACCACCAGCTTCGGCTCGGTGATCAGCGCGCGGGCGATGGCGATGCGCTGGCGCTGGCCGCCCGAGAACTCGTGCGGATACTTGTCGGCGTCGGCGGCCTTCAGGCCCACGCGCTCCAGCAGCGCCTCGACCCGGCGGCGACGCTCGGCGCGCGGGGGCTTGGGGTCGACCAGGTGGAAGGGCTCGGCCACCAGGTCGGCGACCTTCCAGCGGGGATCGAAGCTGCCGTAGGGGTCCTGGAACACCACCTGCACGTCGCGCCGCGCCTCGGAGGGGGCGGAGGGGCCGAAGGGGCGGCCGACCAGCGCGATCTCGCCGGACTGCACGCCCTCGAGCCCCAGGATCGCGCGGCTCAGGGTGGACTTGCCGCAGCCGCTCTCCCCCACCAGGCCGACGTTCTCGCCGGCGCGAATGCTCAGGTCCACGCCGTCGACGGCGCGGAACAGGCGGCGCGCCTCGAAGATGCGCTTGCGGGGCAGGCGGTAGTCGCGCACCACCCCGCGCACGCCGAGAACCTCCGCCCCCGGCGGGCGCGCGTGGCGGGCGGGGCGGTGGGTCGAGGCCGCGAACAGCGCCTTGGTGTAGGGATGCGACATGGCGCGGAACAGGGGCGCGGTCTCCCCGGCCTCGACCACCTCGCCGTCCTTCATGATCGCGATGCGGTCGGCCATGTCGGCCACCACGGCGAGGTCGTGGGTGATCATCATCAGCCCCGCCCCGTCCTCCTTCGCCAGCCGCTTCAGCAGGTCGAGGATCACCGCCTGCGTGGTGACGTCGAGCGCGGTGGTCGGCTCGTCGGCGATCAGCAGGCGCGGGCGCAGGGCGACGGCCATGGCGATCACCACCCGCTGGCGCTGCCCGCCCGACAGGTCGTGGGGGTAGCGGTCCAGCGGGAACTGCTCCGCCGGCAGGCCGGCGCGGGCCAGCGCCTCGACGGCGGCGGCGCGGGGATCGCGGGCCTCGCCATGGATGCGGATCACCTCGGCCACCTGCTCGCCGATGGTCTTCAGCGGGTTCAGCGCGGTCATCGGCTCCTGGAAGACCATGCCGATGCGCGCCCCGCGCATGTGGCACATCTCCCGCTCCCCGAAGGCCGAGATCAGCTCCCCGTCCAGGCGGATCGCGCCCGAGGTCGCGGCCTGCCCCGGCAGCAGCCGCATCACCGACAGCGCGGTCATCGACTTGCCCGAGCCGCTCTCCCCCACCAGGCCCAGGCACTCCCCCGGCTCGATGCGCAGGGAGACGTCCTTCAGGATCGGCACGCCGCCGATCTCGAGGTTCAGACGCTCGATCTCCAGCAGGCTCATCGCGCGCGCCTCAGCTTGGGGTCCAGCCAGTCGCGCAGCCCGTCGCCCATCAGGTTCAGCCCCAGCACCGTCAGCACGATGGCGAGGCCGGGGAAGATCGCGAACCACGGCGCGACGTAGATCATCGTCTGCGCGTCCGACAGCATCCGCCCCCAGGAGGGCAGCGGCGGCTGCGCGCCCAGCCCCAGGTAGCTCAGCCCCGCCTCGGCGAGGATGGCCAGCGAGAACTGGATCGTCGCCTGCACGATCAGCAGGTTGAGGATGTTGGGCAGGATGTGCTCGGCCGAGATCCGCGCCAGCCCCTTGCCCGAGGTGCGCGCCGCCAGGATGTACTCCCGCGTCCACAGGCTGAGCGCGGCCCCGCGGGCGAGCCGCGCGAAGACCGGCACGTTGAAGATGCCGATGGCCAGGATCGCGTTCACCGCCCCCGGCCCCAGCGTCGCCGTAAACAGGATCGCCAGCAGCAGGGCGGGGAAGGCGAAGACCAGGTCGTTGAAGCGCATGATCAGCTCGTCGTACCACGCGCCCCGCCGCGCGGCGGCGAGCAGCCCCAGCGGCACCCCGAAGACCGCGCCGATGCCCACGGCCACCAGCGCCACCGCGATCGAGGTGCGCGCGCCCACCATCACCATCGAGAAGATGTCCCGCCCGAAATGGTCGGTCCCGAACCAGTACTCGGCCCCCGGCGGCTTCAGCCGGGCGGCGACGGCCATCTTCTCGACGTCGAAGGGGGTCCAGACGTAGCTGATCAGGGCGGCGGCGATGAACAGCGACGACAGGATCGCGCCCACCACCAGCGAGGCCGAGACCCTCATCGCCGCCCCTCCCGCAGGCGGGGGTCGACGATGGCGTAGGCCATGTCCACCAGCAGCGTGACGATGACCACCGCGAAGACCATCAGCACGATCACCGACTTCACCACGATCAGGTCCCGCTGGGCGACGCCCTGGAACACCAGCCGGCCGAGGCCGGGCAGGAAGAACACGTTCTCGATGATGATCGCCCCGGTGATCAGGAAGCTGAACTGCATGCCGATGATGGTCAGCACCGGGATCAGCGCGTTGCGCAGCGCGTGCCGGCGCAGGGCCTGCGCGCGGGTCAGCCCCTTGGCGCGCGCGGTGCGCACGTAGTCCTCGTTCATCGCGTCGAGCAGGGACGAGCGCATGATCCGCGTCAGGATCGCCGCCTGCGGCAGGGCCAGCGCGATGGCCGGCAGGGTCAGCGACTTCATCGCCGCCCAGAAGCCCGCGTCCCACCCCGGGAAGCCGCCCGCCTGGAACATCTGCAGCATCGAGGCGAACAGGATCACCAGCAGCATCGCGAACCAGAAGTTCGGCACCGCGATGCCGATCTGGGTGATGCCCATGATGGTGATGTCGGCGGGCGAGTTCCGCCGCGCCGCCGCCGCGATGCCCGCCGGAATGGCGATCAGCGTCGACAGGGTCAGCGCGTAGATCGTCAGCGGCAGGGTCACCACCAGCCGCTCGAGCAC
This sequence comes from Albimonas marina, assembly GCF_029223255.1. Taxonomy (GTDB): domain Bacteria; phylum Pseudomonadota; class Alphaproteobacteria; order Rhodobacterales; family Rhodobacteraceae; genus Albimonas. Next base: position 114,851 of record NZ_JARHUC010000001.1, on the reverse strand, counting down.
CAGCTCGGTCACCGGGGTCTTGTAGGTGTAGGAGGTGCCGAAATCGCCGCGCAGCATGTCGCCCATCCAGGCGAAATAGCGCTCGACCACCGGGGCGTTCAGGCCCAGCTGCTCGCGCAGCGCCTCCACCGCGGCGGGGTCGGCGTTCATGCCCATCATGGTCAGCGCCGGATCGCCGGGGACGACCTCCAGCAGCAGGAAGATCGCGACCGTGGCGGCGAGGAGCGTCAGCGCGAGCGTGAAGGCGCGCTGCAGGAGAAAGGCTGTCATTCGGCGAGATCGTCGAAGGCGCGGGCGTAGGAGAGCTCACCCTCGCCGCGCAGCGCGCCGGGCGTCAATTCCAGCGCCATCAGGAAGGGCCCCGCGAAGGGCGTGGCGTATCCGCGCGCCTTCTCGGGGGAGAAGCCGAAGCGGGTGTAATAGGGCGGATCGCCCAGCACGAAGACGGCCGAGGCGCCGCGCGTGCGCGCCTCCTCCAGCCCCCGGCGGATCAGGGCGCCGCCGATGCCGTTTCCGTGGAGGTCCGGGCGCACCGAGATCGGGGCGAGGCCCAGCGCCCCCTGCGGCGCGCGCATCGGCGAGAACATCACGTGGCCCGCGATGCGCCCGTCGACCTCGGCCACCAGGGCGATGGCGGCGTCCCCCTCCTCGTGCAGGCGGGTGACCAGGCGGGCCTCGTCCTCGCGTCCGAAGGCGGCCTCGACCACGCGGCGCACGGCGTCGTGGTCGGCCTCGGTCTCGTGGCGCAGGCGCATGGCGGGTCTCCCGGTCGGCGGCGCGTGAGCGGCCTCGGGGCGCGAGAATGGCAGGGAAATCCGGGCGCGTCGATGCGGGCGGAGGAGGATGCGCGCGGCGCGACGCGATGTCTTCGTCTCAGGCAGGGGGAGGGCCGCGCCGACGCCCCGCCCCGGCCTCGGCTCCCGCCCGCCCACCCCGGCCGAGACCGGAGCGGGGCGCCGGCGCGGCCGGGCGCGACGGGCGGCCGGGGATCGGCGGCCGCTCAGCGCGCCGAGACGTGGGTCGAGGTGAGGTCGAGCAGCACCTTGCCGTCGGGCCCCGAGACCAGCGTGCGCACGGTCGACACCCGCCGGCCCTTCTTCACCCAGGTCGCCTCGCCCATCAGCACGCCGTCGTTGCGGTTCGACAGAAGCTGCGCGTTCAGCGTCACCGCCACGGGGAAGGAGGCCATGCCCGCCTCGACCTCGCCGTCGCCGAAGACGTGGCGGGTGGCGATCACGTCGGCGAACCAGATCAGCGCGCCGGCGTGCACGGTGCCGAACGGGTTGAGGATGCCGGGCTGCACCGGCATCTCGCCCAGGGTCCGCGCGTCCGAGATCGAGGTGACCGTGAAGTCGATCGTTCCGTGCAGGGCGTAGGCTTCCGTCATCGGGCGCTCCTCCTCCGTCGCCGGGCGGCGGTCGAGCCGCGGCCGGGGCGAGCCTCGGGCGCCGCGGGGCGGCTGTCCACCCGGATCGCGCGGCCGGCGCCGGCCGGAAAGACGAACGCCCCGCCGCGGCCTGCGGCGGGGCGTCCGGACCCTCGGACGGGGCGGGCGTCAGGCGTGGATCGCGCCGTCGCCGCAGGCCAGCGCCGCCTCGCGCACCGCCTCGGAGAAGGTGGGGTGCGCGTGGCAGGTGCGGGCGAGATCCTCGGCCGCGGCGCCGAACTCCATCGCCACGCAGACCTCGTGGATCAGGTCGCCGGCGGCCGGGCCCATGATGTGGCAGCCCAGGATCCGGTCGGTCTCCTTGTCCGCGAGGATCTTCACGAAGCCGTCGGCCACCAGGTTCGCCTTGGCGCGGCCGTTGCCCATGAAGGGGAACTTGCCGACCTTGTAGGCGCGGCCCTCTTCCTTCAGCTGCTCCTCGGTCTTGCCGACGGCGGCGACCTCGGGGGAGGTGTAGATGACCGAGGGGATCACGTCGTAGTTCACATGCCCCGCCTGGCCGGCGATGATCTCGGCCACCGCGCCGCCCTCGTCCTCGGCCTTGTGGGCGAGCATCGGGCCGGCGATCACGTCGCCGATGGCGTAGCAGCCGTCGAGCCGGGTCTTGAAGTGCTCGTCCACCACGATGCGCCCGCGGTTGTCGAGCTCGATCCCCATGTCGTCGAGCCCCAGGCCCTCGGTGTAGGGCTTGCGGCCGGTGGCGACGAGGACGACGTCGCACTCCATCGTCTTCTCTTGGTCGTTCTTGCGCAGCTTGTAGGTGACGGTCAGGCGCTCGCCCTTCTCGACCGACTGCACCGCGGCGCCGAGGGTGAAGTCGATGCCCTGCTTCTTCAGCGTGCGCTGGAAGGTCTTGCAGATCTCGCCGTCCATGCCGGGGGTGATCTGGTCGAGATACTCGATGACCGAGACCTCGGCGCCCAGCCGATGCCAGACGGAGCCGAGCTCGAGCCCGATCACGCCCGCGCCGATCACCACCAGCTTCTTGGGAACCTCCTTCAGCTCCAGCGCGCCGGTGGAGCTCACGATCCGCTCCTCGTCCAGCTCCACGAAGGGCGGCACGGCGACGTCGGAGCCGGTGGCGATGACGATGTTCTTGGCCTTGTAGACGCCCTCGGACTCGCCCGAGACGGTGACCTCGCCCTTGGCGGTGATCTTCCCGTAGCCCTTCAGCCAGGTCACCTTGTTCTTCTTGAACAGGAACTCGATGCCCTGGGTGTTGGAGTCGATCACGCCCTGCTTGTAGTCGAGCATCTTGGCCACATCGACCGAGACGTCGCCGACCGTGATGCCCATCTTGGCGAAGTTGCCCTGGGTCTCATGCACCAGCTCGGAGCTGTGCAGCAGCGCCTTCGAGGGGATGCAGCCCACGTTCAGGCAGGTGCCGCCCAGCGTGCCGCGTCCCTCGACGCAGGCGGTCTTCAGGCCCAGCTGGGCCGCGCGGATCGCGCAGTAGTAGCCGCCGGGGCCGCCGCCGATGACGACCAGGTCGAATTCGGTTTCGGACATGGGTCCTCCTTGCGGGTCTTCGCCCGCGGGTTCGGGCCGCGCGCTCTCAGCCGAGCAGCGCGACGAGGATCATAATGAGCGCGGCGCCATTGCCCACCGCGAAGATGAGAGAGCGGCCGGGGGTCCAGCCGAAGGCGTAGGCGGGCACGTAGAGCACGCGCGCCGCCAGCCAGATCCAGGCGCAGGCCGCCGTCAGCGGCGAGGCCGCGCCCAGCAGCGTGACGCTGACCGCCGCCACCCCGTAGAAGAGCAGCGATTCATGCATGTTCGACAGCGCCCGCTGCAGCCGCCCGGCCTTGCCGTGCAGCTCCAGCGGCTCGTCGCGCGGGCCCATGGTCTTGTCGGGGCCCAGCTGCAGGTTGGCCGGGATCGCCATCAGCACGAACTGCGCGAACAGCAGCAGGCCGCCGAGCGCCAGCACCACGATCTCGGGTCCGCCGAGGGGGACGGTTTCGGACATCTTCAGGTTCCCTTCGGTCCATGCCATTCGGCGGCCGCGTCGTACGCCGCCGCCCGCGTCGCCCTGTCGTGGCGGAGCATCGCGAGAGTGCAGGCGCCGATCATCAGGCCGCCCAGCGACTGACTCGCAACGCCCACCGGGATCGACCCCAGGCGCGCCAGCAGGCCGGGCAAGCTCCCATCCCCCTCGCCGAGCGCCCTGGGCGGGCCCCAGTAGACCAGCCAGAAGACCAGGGCGCAGCCGCCGAACAGCAGCGCCAGGATCCGCAAGTCCTTCAGGGTCGGCTTTGCGCCGCGCGCGTCGCCTTTCCGTGGCGCATCCGGCAGGCGGTGGAGCAGCAGGCTCGCGCCGGCCCCGAATAACGGGGCGAACGCCGCCAGGGCGCCGGCGCGATGGGGGGAGGCGTTCAGCCAGTCGTGGGCCGCGGGCCAGAGGCGGCGGGCCGCCTCCGTCCCTGGAAGCAGGACCGCGAGCGCCATGACGATCGCCAGCGTGGCCACGATCAGAACGCCCTCGTCCTTGGTGGTCCAGGGCGGCGCCTCGCGCGGCGCGGGGTCGGGACGGGAGAGGGTGTCCTGCATCGGCCGATCCCCGCCTCAGGCCCCGACCGCGGGCGCGGCGGGGGCGCGGAGCGCGTCGCGGATGCAGCGGGCGCCGGCCAGGGCGAACAGCAGCGAGAACAGCGCCAGCGGGATCCAGTGCGGCGTGCGATGGATCAGGGCGAGGAACCAGGATAACTCCGGCGCCCCGAACGCATAGGGCAGCACGGCCGCGAGCAGGATGACGGCGAGGACCAGCTGCACCCGCAGTTCGGCGAGCGGGCGCGTCCAGGTCCGGCGGGGCTGCGCGGTCTCCCTCCTCTGGACCTGCGGTCCAGGGGGCGGCAGCAGGCTGCGCGCGAGGGTCAACGGAACCAGGCCCAGCAGGACGAGGACGAGGCAGACGAGCAGCTCGTTCCCGTCCTCGATCCCCGCCGCGAAGGCGTCGAGGCGCGGCCAGCCGGTCGCGCCCCACTTGAGCCAAAGCGCCCAGCCCGCCGCCGCGAAGGCGATCGTGACGCCGCCCAGGAGGGCGGCGATCGCGTGGCGGACGGGCCGGGACATGTCGGCCTCAGAGGTCCATCAGCAGGCGCCGGGGATCCTCCAGCGCCTCCTTGACCCGCACCAGGAAGGTCACGGCGCCCTTGCCGTCGACGATCCGGTGGTCGTAGCTCAGCGCCAGGTACATCATCGGGCGGATGACGATCTGGCCGCCCACGACCATCGGACGCTCCTGGATCTTGTGCATGCCCAGGATGCCCGACTGCGGCGGGTTCAGGATCGGCGAGGACATCAGCGAGCCGTAGACGCCGCCGTTCGAGATGGTGAACGTGCCGCCCTGCATCTCGGCCATCGAGAGCTTGCCGTCGCGGGCGCGCACGCCCAGCTCGCCGATCTTCTTCTCGATGTCCGCGAAGCCCATCTGGTCCGCGTCGCGCACCACCGGAACCACCAGACCGTTGGGCGTGCCGACGGCGACGCCCATGTGGTAGTAGTTCTTGTAGACGACGTCGGTCCCGTCGATCTCGGCGTTGACCTCGGGCACCTCCTTCAGGGCGTGCACGCAGGCCTTCACGAAGAAGGACATGAAGCCGAGCTTCACGCCGTGCTTCTTCTCGAAGACGCCCTTGTACTCGTCGCGCAGCTCCATGATCGCCTTCATGTCCACCTCGTTGTAGGTGGTCAGCATGGCGGCGGTGTTCTGCGCATCCTTCAGGCGGCGGGCGATGGTCTGGCGCAGGCGCGTCATGCGCACCCGCTCCTCGCGGTCCGCGTCCGAGGCCGCGACCGGCGCGCGGGGCGCCGACTGCGGGGCGGGCGCGGGCGCCGAGGCGCCGCCGGAGGCCGCCTTCTGGACGTCCTCCTTCATGATCCGGCCGTCGCGGCCGGTGCCCTTGACCTGGTCGGGGCTCAGCCCCTTCTCGGCCATCAGCTTCTTGGCGGACGGCGCATCCTCGACGTCCTTCCTGCCGGAGGCCGGGGCGGCCGCGGGCGCGTCGTCGGACTTCGGCGCGGGCGCCGAGGCCCCTGCCGAGGCGCCGGCGGTGATCTTCGCCAGCACGCCGCCGGTCTGGACCGTGTCGCCCTCGGCGACCAGGATCTCGGCCAGCACGCCCGCCACGGGGCTCGGCGCCTCGACCGAGACCTTGTCGGTCTCCAGCTCGCACAGCATCTCGTCGGCGGCCACGGCCTCGCCGACCTTCTTGAACCAGGTCGACACCGTCGCCTCGGAGACGGACTCGCCCAGGCTCGGCACCTTCACCTCGACCGTCTCGCCGCCCGCGTCCGCGGGGGCCTCGGCCTCGGCCTTCGGCTCCGCCTTGGGCTCGGCCTTCTTGGGGGCGGGGGCGGCGCCCTCGCCTTCCTCGACCATGGCCAGCAGGGCGTCGACGCCCACGGTCTCGCCCTCGGCGGCGACGATCTCGCCCAGCACGCCGGCGGCGGGCGACGGGACCTCGACGGTCACCTTGTCGGTCTCCAGCTCGCACAGCATCTCGTCCACGGCGACGGCGTCGCCCGGCTTCTTGAACCAGGTCGCCACGGTCGCTTCGGTGACGCTCTCGCCGAGGGTCGGGACCCTCACTTCCACTGCCATCTTACCAGTCTCCCGTCAGCCGAGCGCATCGGAGATCAGCGTCTCCTGCTCCTGCTTGTGCTTCGAGGCGAGGCCGGTCGCCGGCGACGCCGAGGCCGGACGACCCGCATAACGCGGCCGGCCGTGCGCGGCGCCGATGCGGCCCAGCACCCATTCGATGTTCGGTTCCACGAAGGTCCAGGCGCCCTGGTTCTTGGGCTCCTCCTGGCACCAGACGATCTCGGCGTCCTTGAAGCGCGACAGCTCCTTGGTCAGCGAGATCGCGGGGAACGGATAGAACTGCTCCAGACGGAGCAGGTAGACGTCGTCGCGCCCCTCCGCGTCGCGCCTCTCGAGCAGGTCGTAGTAGACCTTGCCCGAGCAGATCACGACCTTGCGGATCTCCGCGTCCGGCTTCAGCGTCAGCTCCGAGCCGCCGCCCATCTCCGCGTCGTCCCACAGCACCCGGTGGAACGAGGAGCCGCTCTCGAACATCGACAGGTCCGAGACCGCCTTCTTGTGCCGCAGCAGCGACTTCGGGGTCATGATGACCAGCGGCTTGCGGAAGGTGCGGTGGATCTGGCGGCGCAGGATGTGGAAGTAGTTCGCCGGGGTCGAGCAGTTGGCGACGATCCAGTTGTCCTCGGCCGAGTTCTGGAGATACCGCTCCAGCCGCGCCGAGGAATGCTCCGGCCCCTGGCCCTCGTAGCCGTGGGGCAGCAGCATCACCAGGCCGGACATGCGCAGCCACTTGCGCTCGCCCGACGAGATGAACTGGTCGATCATGATCTGCGCGCCGTTGGCGAAGTCGCCGAACTGGGCTTCCCACAGGGTCAGCGTGTTCGGCTCCGCCAGCGAATAGCCGTACTCGTAGCCGAGCACCGCGTACTCCGACAGCATCGAGTCCACGACCTCGTACTGCGCCTGGCCGGGCTTGATGTTGTTGAGCGGGAAGAACCGGTCCTCGGTCTTCTGGTCCACCACGCCGGAGTGGCGCTGGGAGAAGGTGCCGCGGGTCGAATCCTGGCCCGCCAGGCGCACCGGGTGCCCCTCGGTCAGCAGGGTGCCGAAGGCCAGCGCCTCGGCGAAGGCCCAGTCGATGCCCTTGCCGCTGTCCAGCATCTCGCGACGGCCCTCGTAGACGCGGGCCACGGTCTTGTGCGGGGTCACGTCGTCGGGGATCGTGGTGATCGCCTCGCCGACCTCGCGCAGGCGCTCGATCGGCACGGCGGTGGCGCCGCGCTGGTACTCGCCCTCTCCGGCGCCCATGCCCGACCACTTGCCGTCGAGCCAGTCGGCCTTGTTGGGCCGGTACTCGCGCGCCGTCTCGAACTCCTCGGACAGGAAGGCCTGGAAGCGCGCCTTCTCGTCCTCGATCTCGCCCTCGGGCAGCAGGCCGTCGGCGATCAGGCGATCAGTGTAGAGCTGCAGCGTCGTCTTGTGCCGCTTGATGTTGGTGTACATCTGCGGCTGCGTGAACATCGGCTCGTCGCCTTCGTTGTGACCGAAGCGACGGTAGCAGAACATGTCGATGACCACGTCCTTGTGGAACTTCTGACGGTACTCCGTCGCCACCTTGGCGGCGTGGACCACCGCCTCGGGGTCGTCCCCGTTGACGTGGAAGATCGGCGCCTCGACCATCAGCGCGATGTCCGTGGGATACGGGCTGGAGCGCGAGTTGTGGGGCGCGGTGGTGAAGCCGATCTGGTTGTTCACCACGATGTGGATGGTGCCGCCGGTGCGGTGGCCCTTCAGGCCCGACAGGCCGAAGCACTCCGCCACCACGCCCTGGCCGGCGAAGGCCGCGTCGCCATGCAGCAGGATCGGCAGAACCGCGGTGCGGTCCTCGTCGTTGAGCTGGTACTGCTTGGCGCGCACCTTGCCCAGCACCACCGGGTTCACCGCCTCGAGGTGCGAGGGGTTGGCCGTGAGGCTCATGTGGACCGAGTTGCCGTCGAAGGTCCGGTCCGAGCTCGCGCCCAGGTGATACTTCACGTCGCCCGAGCCCTGGACCTCGTCCGGGGTGACCGAGCCGCCGTGGAATTCGTGGAAGATCGCGCGGTAGGGTTTGCCCATCACGGCCGCCAGGACGTTGAGGCGCCCTCGGTGCGGCATGCCGATGACGATTTCCTTAACCCCAAGCGCGCCGCCGCGCTTGATGATCTGCTCCATCGCCGGGATCAGCGCCTCGCCGCCGTCCAGGCCGAAGCGCTTGGTGCCCATGTACTTCACATGGAGGAACTTCTCGAAGCCCTCGGCCTCGACCAGCTTGTTCAGGATCGCGCGGCGGCCCTGCTTGGTGAACTGGATCTCCTTGCCGTAGCCCTCGATCCGCTCCTTCAGCCAGCCGGCCTCCTCGGCGTTGGAGATGTGCATGTACTGCAGGGCGAAGGTGCCGCAGTAGGTGCGCGAGGCCAGCGCCACGATCTCGCGCATCGAGGCGGTCTCGAGGCCCATCACCTGGTCGAGGAAGATCGGCCGGTCCATGTCGGCCTCGGCGAAGCCGTAGGTCCGCGGATCGAGCTCAGGGTGCGGGACCGGCGGCGTCAGGCGCAGCGGGTCGAGATCGGCGGCCAGGTGGCCGCGGATGCGGTAGTTGCGGATCAGCATGATCGCGCGGACCGAATCCAGCACCGCCTGCTTGATCTCGGCGGCCGAGGCGGGCTTGCCCTCGGACTTCGCCTTGTCCGCGATCTTCGCGGCCAGGTCCTTGGGATTGCGGTCGAGCTGCGGGCCGTAGTCGCCGGTCAGCGCGCCGGTCAGCTCCGAGAAGTCCTGCGGCGGCCAGTCGGCGCGCTCCCACGACGGACCGGCGGCCTCGGCCTCGACGGCCGCGGGATCGTCGCCCAGGCTCTCGAAATACTTCCGCCAGCTCTCGTCGACCGAGGACGGGTCCTTGGCGTAGCGCGCATAGAGCTGCTCCACGAAGACCGCGTTGTGGCCTTGCAGGAACGACGAGGAGTGGAACGCCTTGTTGGGGCTCTGGTCCGTCATGGCAGTCTTCCTACCGGTGCGCCCAGGGTTGCGGACGCGTTTGTGCTTCAGGCTGTAGGTTGTTTTCGCGCGACGATGCGCAAGGAGTCGAACTTGTTTTCGGGAGGCGCCCGGAAGGTTTTCAGGAAGTAGGCCGTCTGGGAGGCGAGCGGGGTTCCCGGCGGGCGGCCGTAGGCGCGGCGAATATTCGCCTGCTGGCCCGCCCACTCCTGACAGATCTGCCGCCAGTAGCCGCGGAACTCCACCGCCTCGACCTCCAGGCCTACCGTCTCGATCAGGCCTTCAAGACTGGATCGCGTGAAGAAGTTCAAGTGGCGGGGCACGTCCAGCCAGTACCATTCGTCGCCGAATCGACGAAAACCTTCGCAGTCGTTGTTGGGCACTTCCACGACCAGGCGTCCGCCGGGCCGCAGAAGGCCGGCCGCATTCTCGAGCGCCAAGGCCGGATCGACGCAGTGCTCCAGGACATGCGACATCAGGACGACGTCCCAGATTTCGGGGGCAAGCTCGGGCGGCAGCGACTCCGCCGTCGCCTGCGACACCTCGATGCCGCGCTTGCGCGCCTCGGCCAGCGCGACGGGGTCCGGCTCGACGCCGAAGACGTCGTGACCCTCTTCGGCGAGCAGGGCAAGGGTCTGGCCATGGCCGCAGCCGATCTCGACCACGCGGAACCGCCCCTCGCCCAGAAGGTCGCTCCACCACCGGCGCGGAGGCCGGCTGTCCCCCTCGAACCGGGAGGCGGCCGACTCGAGCAGGCGCCACCCCAGCGTGCGGCGTGCCTGCACGCCCTGGTCGGTGCCGTGGGTGTAGTACTGCGCCAGGTCGTAGAAGCGCGTCACCTCGTCCGGGGTCGGGCGCGGCAGGATCTGGCCGTAGCCGTCGGCGGAGCGCCAATACAGGTTCCAGCCGCCGTCGCGCGCGTCGGGCCGTCGCCAGTCCGACGCGACGCGAAAGAGGAGGGCGACGTCCGCGTCGCCCTCGCGCAAGCTGAACCGATCGCGCGCTCCTTCGAGCATCGCCTCAGCGCCCCATCGCCTTCAGCACCGCCTCGCCGAGGCCGGCGGGGCTGTCGGCGACCACGAAGCCCGCGGACTTCATGGCCTCGATCTTGTCCTCGGCGCCGCCCTTGCCGCCCGAGATGATCGCGCCCGCGTGGCCCATGCGGCGGCCCGGAGGGGCCGTGCGGCCGGCGATGAAGCCGGCGATGGGCTTGGCGCGGCCCTTCTTCGCCTCGTCGGCGATGAACTGCGCGGCCTCTTCCTCGGCGGCGCCGCCGATCTCGCCGATCATGATGATCGACTCGGTCTCGTCGTCGCCCAGCAGCCACTCCAGCGCGTCGATGTGCTCGGTGCCCTTGATCGGATCGCCGCCGATGCCGATGCAGGTCGACTGGCCCAGGCCCGCGACGGTGGTCTGCAGCACGGCCTCGTAGGTCAGCGTGCCCGAGCGGGACACGACGCCCACCTTGCCGCGCTTGTGGATGTGGCCCGGCATGATGCCGATCTTGCAGGCGTCGGGGGTGATCACGCCCGGGCAGTTCGGCCCGATCAGGATCGAGGACGAGCCCTGCAGCGCGCGCTTCACCTTCATCATGTCCAGCACCGGGATGCCCTCGGTGATGCACACGATCAGCTCGATCTCGGCGTCGATCGCCTCGAGGATCGAGTCGGCGGCGAAGGGCGGCGGCACGTAGATCACGGACGCGTTCGCGCCGGTCTTCTCCTTGGCCTCGATGACGCCGTCGAAGACGGGCAGGCCGAGATGCTCCATCCCGCCTTTGCCCGGCGTGACGCCGCCGACCATCTTGGTGCCGTAGGCGATCGCCTGCTCGGTGTGGAAGGTGCCCTGCGAGCCGGTGATGCCCTGGCAGATCACCTTGGTGTTTTCATCGACGAGAACGGCCATGTTCCGTCTCTCCCTTCAGAATTTCGACGCCGAGCGATCGTCGGCGAGCCGGTCGAGGACCCGCGCCAGCACGATGCCGATCCCGGCGAACAGAACGGAGCGGCCGATCCCGGCCGCAAGATTGCTTGGAAGCACGTCGGCGACGCGGTCGCGCGTCTCCTGCGCGACGGCCCCGACGCGGTCGCCGCGCCGATACCGCCGTTTCGCGGAAGCCAGCGAGCCGCGCCGGCGGGGCATGGACAGGGCCTCGGGATCCGAGCGCATCAGCAGCACGCCGGCCACGATCAGCGCGCCCGCCGCAAGCAGCGGCGCCTCGCGGATCGGTTCGCGGTCGTGGCGTCTGATGCGCATGGCCCTCATCCCTGGTCCGGCCCCGCGGGCCTCAGCCCTTGACCGCCTTGACGATCTTCTCGGCCGCGTCCGACAGGTTGTCGGCCGCGATCACGTTCAGGCCGCTCTCGCCGATGATCTTCTTGCCGAGGTCGACGTTGGTGCCCTCGAGCCGGACGACGAGCGGAACCTGCAGCCCGACCTCCTTCACCGCGGCGATCACGCCCTCGGCGATGACGTCGCAGCGCATGATGCCGCCGAAGATGTTGACCAGGATGCCCTTCACCTGCGGATCGGAGGTGATGATCTTGAAGGCCTCGGTCACCTTCTCCTTGGTCGCGCCGCCGCCCACGTCGAGGAAGTTGGCGGGCTCGGAGCCGTAGAGCTTGATGATGTCCATCGTCGCCATCGCGAGGCCGGCGCCGTTGACCATGCAGCCGATCTCGCCGTCGAGCGCGATGTAGTTCAGGTCGTACTTCGACGCCTCGAGCTCCTTGGGGTCCTCCTCGGTCTCGTCGCGCAGCGCGAACACGTCGGGCTGGCGGTAGAGCGAGTTGGAATCGAAGTTCATCTTGCAGTCGAGGCAGCGGATGTGCCCGTCGGTCATGACGATCAGCGGGTTGATCTCCAGCAGGCTGACGTCCTTCTCGACGAACAGCTTGTAGAGCTTCGCGACCAGCGCCACGCACTCCTTGAACGCCTGGCCCTTCAGGCCCAGCGCGAAGGCGACCTTGCGGCCGTGGAAGCCCGAGACGCCCGAGGCCGGATCGACCGAGAAGGTGACGATCTTCTCAGGGGTCGAGGCCGCGACCTCCTCGATGTCCATGCCGCCCTCGGTCGAGGCGATGAACGAGATGCGGGAGGTGTCGCGGTCGACCAGCAGCGCGAGATACAGCTCGGTCTCGATGTCCGCGCCGTCCTCGATGTAGATGCGGTTCACCTGCTTGCCCGCCGGACCGGTCTGGTGGGTGACCAGCGTGCGGCCGAGCATCTTCGCCGCTTCCTCGGCGGCCTCCTCGACGGACTTCGCCAGGCGGACGCCGCCCTTCTCGCCGGCCGAGGCCTCCTTGAACTTGCCCTTGCCGCGGCCGCCCGCGTGGATCTGGGCCTTCACGACCCAGAGGGGGCCGTCCAGGCCGCCCGCAGCCGTCTTGGCTTCCTCGGCCCGGGTCACGGCCCGGCCGTCGGCCACCGGCGCGCCATACTCCTTGAGGAGCTGCTTGGCCTGGTATTCGTGGATGTTCATGTCGCTCGCACCCTTCCGCGGTTCTCCCTCGGGAGCCGGGGTCGCGGCGGCGCGCATCGGGCGGGCTCCTGTGCGGAGCGGGCCCCGTCGCCGGCGATCCGGCCTTCGGCGCCTTGTAGACGCGCAGATGCGCCGGCCGCAATCGACTCTTTCGAGCAAAGCCGAAAATCGAACGTCTGTGATCACACGTCGGAAAGCTGTGATCACAACAACGCGGCAGATTTCGCGGACGCAGCGGAAACGACCCCGAAAGCGATTCGCAAGCGCGAACTCGTGTTGCGCCGCAACATTCAGCAAAACCGATCTTTTCGGGCGAAACGGGCCCTTCGAAGCGCCTCGCGGGGCCGAAACGCCTCGCCTTGGCCTCTCCGCCCTTCGCCGCCCGCGGCGACGCCGCGCCCGCGAAGCGCCCTCTCGGCGCCTTCGCCCTGGGCCGGCGAGAGACGTGGAGCCGCTGGCGGGGCGCGCGCGGAAGTGATACGGCGACCGTATGAACGACGCTCCCGGCGCCTCCCCCGACCCGACCATCGACGCCGCCCCGGCCGCCGCCGAGCCGAAAGGCTGGCTCGCCGCGCTCGATCCGGTGGCGATGCTGATGGGCGTGGGCTTCGCGATCATCTGGTCCTCGGCCTTCACCGCGGCGAAGTTCGTGGTGGCCGACGCGCCCCCGTTCCTCGCGCTCAGCGCGCGCTTCGCGGTGGCCGGGCTGATGGCCTGCGCGCTGGCCGCGGCGATGGGCCAGTCGGCGAAGCTGACCCGGCGCCAGTGGGGGCTCGTGGTGGTCTTCGGGCTCTGCCAGAACAGCCTCTATCTCGGGCTCAACTTCCTGGCGATGACCCGGATCGACGGGGGGCTCGCGGCGATCATCGCCTCGACCCTGCCGCTGTTCGTGGCCGCCGGCGCCTGGGTCTTCCTGTCCGAGCGGCCGCGCAAGCTGGGCGCGGTGGGCCTCGCGCTCGGCTTCGCGGGCGTCGCGGTGGTGATGGGCGCGCGGATCGAGGGCGGGGCGGACCCGCTCTACGTCGGCTTCGCGCTGCTGGGCGCGCTGGCGCTGGCGGTGGCCACGCTGCTGGTGCGCGGCGTCTCGCCCGGTCCGAACGTGCTGATGATCGTGGGCCTGCAGATGCTGGTCGGCTCCGCCGGTCTCGCCCCGGTGGCGCTGGCCTTCGAGAGCGTGGACGACGTGCGCTGGACCCTGCCGATGCTGCTGGGCGTGGGCTATTCGATGATCTTCGCAGGCATCGTGGCGACGGTGGTCTGGCTGCGGCTGGTGCGCCGGATCGGGCCGACCAACGCCGCCGCCTTCCACTTCCTCAACCCCTGCCTGGGCCTCGCCGTCGCCGCGGCCCTGCTGGGCGAGACGCTGGGCCCCCGCGACCTCGTGGGCGTGGCCATCGTCACCGTGGGGATCCTGCTGGTGCAGCTTTCGCGCCGCCCGGCCTGAGGCCGCGCGGCGCGTCCGCCCGGCCTAGAAGCCGTAGATCGCGCCGAACTTCGCCTCCAGCGCCGCCAGCATCGGCTTCTCGTCCACCGGGCCGCCGCAGGCCTGGGTCATCAGCTCGGTCGCGGGCAGGACGCGGCCGTGGCGATGCACCTTCTCCCGCAGCCAGGCGAGCGGCGCGGCCAGGTCCCCGCGGCCCAGCCGCGCGTCCAGGTCGCCCAGGTCGCGGCGCATGGCGGCCGCCAGCGCGGCGGCGTTCAGGTTGCCCAGCGTGTAGGTCGGGAAGTAGCCGATCAGCCCCTCCGACCAGTGCACGTCCTGCAGGCAGCCCAGCGCGGCATGGGGCGGGCGGCGGCCGAAGTCGGCCTCGAACCGGTCCGCCCAGGCGACCTCCAGGTCCGCCACGGGCAGGTCGCCCGACAGCAGCGCCCGCTCCAGGTCGAAGCGCATCAGGATGTGCAGGTCGTACTGCGCCTCGTCCGCGGCGGTGCGGATGAAGCCGGGGCCGACCGCGTTCACCGCGGCGAACAGCGCCTCGGGGCTGCGCAGGCCCAGGGCGCCGAAGGCGATCTTCATGCGGTCGTGCAGGAACGGCGCGAAGGCGGCCGAGCGGCCGACGTGGTTCTCCCAGAACCGCGACTGACTCTCGTGCACGCCCATCGAGGCATGTGTCCCCGACGGCCGCCAGGCCAGCGCCGGGTCGATCCCCTGCTCGTAGAGCGCGTGTCCCGTCTCGTGCATCGTGGCGAAGATGCACTCGGTCGGGTCGGCGGGGTCGACGCGGGTGGTGATCCGCACGTCCTGCCCCGAGCCGGACGAGAACGGATGCACCGCCCGGTCCAGCCGCCCGGCCGCGAAATCGTAGCCGCAGTCGGCCGCCAGCTCATGGGCCAGCGCCATCTGCGCCGTTTCGGGAAAGGCGCCCGAGATCCGCGGGATCCTGGCCGAGGCGCCGCGGATCCGGTCCAGAAGCGCGGTCAGCCCCTCGCGCAGGCGGGCGAAGACCGGCTCCAGCTCCGCCGCGCGGGCGCCGGGCTCGTAGTCCTCCAGCAGCGCGTCGTAGGGGTCCTGCCCCGGGTCGGCCAGGGCCAGCGCCTCCTCCCGCCGCAGGGCGAGCACCTCGGTCAGCGCGGGGACGAAGGCGGCGAAGTCGCGCGCGCCCCGCGCCTCCGCCCAGGTCTGGTGGCTGGAGGAGCGGGCGCGGGCCAGCGCCTCGGCCAGCCCGTCGGGCAGGCGGGCGGCCCGGTCCAGCGCGCGGCGCGCCTCGCGCAGGTCGGCGCGCACGTCGGGGGCGGGGTCGGCCAGGCCCTCGGCCGCGTCCAGCCAGTCGCGCTGGCGCGGATCGGTGCGCATCTGGTGCAGCACCGCGGCCAGCGCGCCCATCTGCTCCGCCCGCTGCGGGGCGGCGCGGGGCGGCATCATCGTCTCCTGGTCCCAGCCCAGCAGGCCGGCCGCCTGTTCCAGCGCGGCGACGCGGCGGGCGTGATCGAGCAGGGCGGCGTAGGCGTCGTCTGGCGTCATGGGGTCCTTTGGCGGCGGCCTGCCCGCGGGCATGGCCTGGGGGGGACGGGCGCGGCGCCCTCCGGTCGGTCCGGGGAAGCGCCGCATCCCGCCGAAAGATCGACGCGGGACACTGCCACACCCAAGCTGAACGCGGGCCATCCGGCCGATCCGCCGGGACGCCCGGGCGGCGCGACCAGACCGCGCAGCCGCCGCGCCCGGCCGGCCGCGCCCGAAAGCGAACGGGCCCGACGCTCCGCCGGGCCCGTTCAGCTTGCCATGGACGGCGGCGGGAGTCCCGCCCGAGTCGCCCCGGCGGCGCCCTTCCGCCTCAGACGTCCAGGTTCTCGACGTTCAGCGCGTTGTCCTGGATGAACTGGCGGCGCGGCTCCACCACGTCGCCCATCAGGCGCGAGAAGATGTCGTTCGCCTCTTCCATGTCGTCGATGCGCACCTGCAGCAGGGTGCGCGCGTCGGGATCGAGCGTCGTCTCCCACAGCTGGTCGGGGTTCATCTCGCCCAGGCCCTTGTAGCGCTGCAGGCTCAGCCCGCGCTCGCCCTCGGCCATCACGAGGTCCAGCAGCTCTTGCGGGCCGCGGGCGGGATAGCCGCGGTCCTTGCGGCGCAGGGTGACGGGGTTGGTGGTGGCCGCCAGCCCGTCGGCGCCCAGCCCGCCGGAGTAGACCTCCGCCAGCCCCGGCGCGATCGAGGCGAGCCGGCGCGCCTCGCCGCCGCGGAACACGGCCGCGTCCAGCATCCGCGTCTCGGTCACGCCGCGCAGGGTGCGGGTCAGGCGCAGGCCGCCGTCGCCGGTCGGCTCGCCCTTCCAGCCCCGCTCGGTGTCGGGCGAGACGGAATCGAGCCGCGCCGCCACCGCGTCCGCCACCCCCTGCGGGTCGGCGGCGTAGGTCCCTGCCTCGAAGGCGCCGGCGATGGCGGCCTGCTCGAGGATGAAGCGCGGGTAGTTGGTGGGGAAGGCGTTCAGCAGCGTACGGGCGGCGCGCGCCTCGTCGATCACGGCCAGCAGGTCGGGGCCGGTGCGCACCTCCCCGTTCGCCAGCTCCAGCGAGGCGTCGGCCGAGCCTTCGCGGATCAGGAAGTTCTCCAGATCCCGCTCGTCCTTGAGGTAGACCTCCGACTTCCCGCGCGAGACCTTATAGAGCGGCGGCTGCGCGATATAGAGATACCCCGCCTCGATCAGGCTGGGCATCTGCCGGTAGAAGAAGGTCAGCAGCAGGGTGCGGATATGGGCGCCGTCGACGTCGGCGTCCGTCATCACGATGATCTTGTGATAGCGCAGCTTGCCGAGGTCGAACTCGTCGCGCCCGATGCCGGTGCCCAGCGCGGTGATCAGCGTGCCCACCTGGTCGGACGACAGCATCTTGTCGAAGCGCGCCCGCTCGACGTTGAGGATCTTGCCGCGCAGCGGCAGCACCGCCTGGTTGCCGCGGTGGCGGCCCTGCTTGGCCGAGCCGCCGGCCGAGTCGCCCTCGACGATGAAGAGCTCGGACTTCGCCGGGTCTTTCTCCTGGCAGTCCGCCAGCTTGCCGGGCAGGGAGGCCACGTCCATCGCGGTCTTGCGCCGGGTCAGCTCGCGCGCCTTGCGGGCGGCCTCGCGGGCCAGCGCGGCCTCGACGATCTTGCCCACCACGTTCTGCGCTTCCTTGGGGTTCTCCTCGAACCACTCGGCGAGCTTCTCGTTCATCAGGTTCTCGACCGCCGGGCGCACCTCCGACGAGACCAGCTTGTCCTTGGTCTGGGAGGAGAACTTGGGGTCCGGCACCTTCACCGAGAGCACGCAGGTCAGCCCCTCGCGCGCGTCGTCGCCGGTCAGCGAGACCTTCTCCTTCTTGGCGATGCCCGAGGAGGCGACGTAGCTGTTGATCGTGCGCGTCAGCGCCCCCCGGAAGCCGGCCAGGTGGGTGCCACCGTCGCGCTGGGGGATGTTGTTGGTGAAGGGCAGCACCGTCTCGTGGTACCCGTCGTTCCACCACATCGCGGCCTCGACCTCGATGCCGTCGCGCTCGCCCTTCACCACGATGGGCCCGGACATCAGCGGGTTGCGGGAGCGGTCGAGGTAGCGCACGAAGGCCTCGATCCCGCCCTCGTAGTACAGTTCCTCCTGCTGCGGCTCGGCCGAGCGCTCGTCGGTCAGCAGGATGCGCACGCCGGAGTTGAGGAAGGCGAGCTCGCGCAGGCGATGCTCCAGCGTCTTCCACACGAACTGGCGGTTGGAGAAGGTGTCGAGGCTGGCGAGAAAGCGCACCTCGGTGCCCTTCTTGCCCTCGGCCTCGCCGGTGACGCGCAGCGGCTCGACCGTCGCGCCATGCTCGAACTTCGCGTAGTGGGCCTTGCCGGCGCGCCAGATGCGCAGCTCCAGCCAGTCCGACAGCGCGTTCACCACCGAGACGCCCACCCCGTGCAGGCCGCCCGAGACCTTGTAGGAGTTCTGGTCGAATTTCCCGCCGGCGTGGAGCTGGGTCATGATGACCTCTGCGGCCGAGACCCCCTCCTCCTTGTGCATGTCGACGGGGATGCCGCGGCCGTTGTCCGAGACGGAGACCGACTCGTCGGCATGCAGCGTGACGGTCACCCGGTCGGCATGGCCGGCCAGCGCCTCGTCGATGGCGTTGTCCACCACCTCGTAGATCATGTGGTGCAGGCCCGAGCCGTCGTCGGTGTCGCCGATGTACATGCCCGGGCGCTTTCGCACCGCGTCCAGCCCCTTGAGGACCTTGATGGAATCCGCGCCGTAGTCGGCGCCCGGCTGGGCCTCGTCGCTCATGCTCGTCCTGTTCTCCGGTGGGCTGGCGCACCTTATCCGCCGCATGGGGCGAAGTCCACGCGCGCGCACGCGCGCGTTCTCTAGATATGGCGGCGTTTTCGGGCGGCGGGATCCGCGCGAGGGTCAATGCGCCCTGGCGCGGCGGGCCAGCATCTCGACGTGGCGCTCGAGCATTTCGAAGGCGGGAAACGGGTTGCCCCACCCGGGCCAGCGCCGCCAGCCCCTCGCCGCCTCGAGCGCCGCCTCCGGTCCGTCCATGTGCAGGCGGGCTGCGACCACCGGGATCGGACTGCCGCAGAATGGCGGATCCTGAGCGATGCGCCGCCGGATGGCCTGCGGAGTCGCCGCGGCCTCGGCGATGGGCAAGGCTCGCTCCAGACAGAAGCGGACGAGCCTGTCGATCTCGGCCTCGATGTCGAACTCCGGCAGGCGATCGATGTCGAGGGTCGGATGATGCCGCTCGCTCCAGGTCGGCAGATACCACAGGCCGGCGCGCAGGCCGGCGTCCCGCATGAGCCGTTGGACCGGCATCCAGTAGACGACCGAGACCGGCGCCACTTGCGGGATGCCGTGCGGGCTGTATCCCCAGAGCTGCACGCCGGCCTCGAACGCGTCGCCGATGGCTCGGGTGAAGGTCTCATGAGGGCGTCGCTTGAGGCCGGCGGCGATCAGCAGCGGGCGGCTGGGCCGGATGATTGCGGGGGCCCTCATGCCTCGCCTTCGCGGGCGGCGTCCGGCCGGCGGACCCAGCCGGCCTGCGCCGCCGTCGCGCCCTTCAGCATCAGCACGTCGAAATTCGCGAAGATGCGGTAGCCGCGGGCCTTCATGGCGCGGATCTGCGCCTCGTCCCGCGCGCCGCCCGCCAGCGGGATGCCGGCGGCGAGGGCCGCGTCCTCGATCTTCTTCGCCGCGGCCAGGAAGTCGGGGTGGTCGAAGCGGCCGGCGACCCCGAGGTCCGAGCTCAGGTCGAAGGCCGCCATCACCACGATGTCGACGCCGGGCACGGCGCAGATCTCCGCCGCGTTCTGCGCCGCCTCGGCCGTCTCGAGGGTGAGATACCCGTAGGGGCGGTCGCCGAAGCGGGGCTGGTAGTCGAAAAGCTGCGCGTCCCAGCGCGACGCGGCCAGGAACGGCCCCCAGCCGCGCGTCCCCTCGGGCGGATAGCGCAGGGAGGCGACGCAGCGGGCGGCGTCCCGGGCGGTGTTCACGAAGGGAAAGCAGATCCCCTCGGCCCCCATGTCGAGCGCGCGCTTGCACTCCGCCTCGTCGATCTTCGAGATCCGCACGGCGGGCGAGCAGTCGAACCCCTGGGTCGCCGCGATCATCGCGTGGCAGGTCGCCCAGTCGACGGCCCCGTGCTCCATGTCGATCAGCACCCCGTCGGCCCCCGCCGCGGCCATCGCCTGGGTGACCACCGGGCTTGGGATGGTGGCGAACTGGATCGAGAGCGCGCGGCCGGGTTCGGCCAGCTTGTCGCGGAATTTCATCGGAGGTCCCTCCCGAGGCTGCGGCCGGGATCCTACGCCGCGCGAGAGCGCCGCGCGAGCGTCGCCGGAGGGTCCAACGCGCGGCCGGGCCCCGGGGCGCGGAGGCGCCCTTCGGGCGGGCTTGGGCGGGACGGCGGCGGACGCCCTCCGCCGGCGGACGTCCTTCCGGCGGTAGGGGCGCGCCCGCCTCAGTCGAGAGGCGCGAGGATCGTGCCGCCCTCGCCTTCCGAGACCTCGACCCGCAGCGCCTCCTCCCCCAGCGCCGCGAACAGCTCCGCCTCGGTCCCCGTCATCCAGGCCTGCGCCCCCAGCGCCCGGATCTCGGCGTAGAGCGCGGCGCGCCGGCCCTCGTCGAGATGCGCCGCCACCTCGTCCAGCAGCAGCAGCGGCGGCGTGCCGGTCTGCGCGGCGAGCGCCCGGGCGGTGGCGAGCACCAGCGAGATCAGCAGCGCCTTCTGCTCCCCGGTCGAGCACAGCCGCGCCTCGATCCCCTTGGCCGCGTAGACCGCCCGCAGGTCGGCCCGGTGCGGCCCGGTCAGGGTGCGCCCGGCGGCGTAATCCGCGCCGCGGCCCGAAGCCAGCGCCTCGCGCAGCGACGCCTCCGCCCCGGCCTGCGCCTCTTCGGCCGAGGCGCCCTCGGCCAGCGCCGCGGCCGCGTCGGCGTCGGGCGCGCCCTCCAACGTCAGCTCGGCGGCGGGGAAGGCGGTCTCGGCCCCTGCCTGCGCCTCGCGCAGCCGGATCAGCGCCACCGCCCGCGCCCGCGCGACCGCCGCGCCCGAGGCCGCCATCCGCGCCTCCAGCGCGTCCAGCCAGCGGGCGTCGCGCACGTCGTCCTTCAGCAGGCGGTTGCGCTCGCGCATCGCCTTCTCATAGGCGACCGAGGCCTCGGCATGGTCGGGATCGAAGCCCATCGCGGTGCGGTCGAGGAAGCGCCGCCGCTCCGCCGCGCCCTCGGTCCACAGCCGGTCCATCGAGGGGGTCAGCCAGGCCATGCGCAGCAGCGCGCCCAGCCGGGTCTGCGGCGCGGGCTTGCCGTCGATGCGCACGCTGCGCGAGGCGCCGGGCTGCTCGGCCCCCGTCTCCACCTCGTGCAGGCCCTCGGGCGTCTCGATCCGCGCCTGCACCCGCCAGCCCAGCGACTCGGGGCGCCGGGCCAGCGCCTCGCCCTCCGCCCGCCGCAGGCCGCGGCCGGGGGACAGCATCGAGACCGCCTCCAGCAGGTTGGTCTTGCCCGCCCCGTTGGGGCCGTAGAGCGCGACCGAGCGCCCGCCGGGCGCCAGCCGCGCCAGCTTGTGGGAACGGAAATGCGACAGGGCGAGCGCCGCGACATGGCTCATGCGCCGGCCCCCCCTGCCGAGCGGCGGCGGCCCGGGCGCGCCGGCCCGCGGCAGGCCCAAGCCCGCCCGCAGGGCGCCTCCGCGCCCGGGAATCCGCCCCGCCCCGCAAGAGGCGCATCGCTATGGGAAAGCCGGGTCCTCAGACCCGCATCGGCATGACGACGTAGACGGCGCTTTCGTCGTCGCCCTCCCGCACCAGGGTCGGGTCGCCGGAATTGTTGAACAGGAACACCGCGTTCTCGCGGTCCACCTGGCCTGCGATCTCCAGCAGGTAGCGGGCGTTGAAGCCGATCTCCAGCGCGTCGTCCCCGTAGGCGACCGCCACCTCCTCGGTCGCCGCGCCCGAATCCGGGGCGTTCACCGACAGGACCAGCCGATCCTCCGACAGCGACAGCTTCACCGCGCGCGAGCGCTCGGAGCTGACCGTGGCCACCCGGTCGACGGCCGAGGCGAACTCGGCCGCGTCCACCTCCATCCGCTTGGGATTCCCCTGCGGGATCACGCGGGTGTAGTCGGGGAAGGAGCCGTCGATGACCTTCGAGGTCAGCGCCACCCCGCCCGAGGCGAAGCGCACCTTGGTCTCGGAGACGCCCACCTGGATCACCGCCTCGTCGTCCGACAGCAGCCGGTTCAGCTCGCCCACCGTCTTGCGCGGCACGATCACGCCGGGCATCGACTCGGCCCCCGCGGGCAGGGGCGCGTCGACCCGCGCCAGCCGGTGGCCGTCGGTCGCCACGCAGCGCAGCGCCTTGCCCTCGGCCCCGTCGGCCACGTGCATGTAGACGCCGTTGAGGTAGTAGCGCGTCTCCTCGGTCGAGATCGCGAACTTCGCCTTGTCGAACAGCCGGCGCAGCACCTTCGCCGGCGCCTCGAAATCGCAGGCGTAGTCGGCCGACGCCATCACCGGGAAATCCTCCCGCGGCAGCGTCGCCAGCTTGAAGTCCGAGCGGCCGGCGCGGACCTCCAGACGCCCCGAGGCCGGGTCGTCGATCAGGCTCGCCTGCGCGCCGTCGGGCAGCTTGCGCACGATGTCGTGCAGCATGTGCGCGGGCGCGGTGGTGGCGCCGGCCTGCTCGACCAGCGCCGGGATCTGCTCCAGCACCTCGACGTCCAGGTCGGTCGCGCGGATCGACAGCGTGTCGCCCGAGGCCTCCAGCAGCACGTTCGACAGGATCGGGATGGTGGTGCGGCGCTCGACGACGCCCTGGGCGCGGCTCATGGCCTTCAGGAGGGCCGCCCGCTCGACGCTGATCTTCATGGTCCCCCGTGGTCCCTCGTCCGGTCGGTCGGTCGCCCCATTTCCCGGCGCGCGCGGTCGCGGCGGCGCGCGGGCGGGGGACCTGCGTTGTTCGGGCGATCACACTAGCGGCTCGCGCGCCGGGCGCAACGGTTCGGCGCGCCTTGCGGCCGCGACGCCCTTCGAATTTCGGCCGTCCGGCGCATCCGCGCCCACGGCGCCGCGACCGCACGCCGCCCCGGCCCCGCGGGGCGGGGCGAGGGCCGCGACCCGCATGACGAGTCCCCGCCGCAGGGTCAGGCCGCGCGGCCCGGCGCCGGCGCGCGCGATCCCCCGGCCTTGCGGCCGGACGGCGGGAACGGAGATCGGGGAGAGGGGTCGTCGTCGCGGCCGCCCGGGGCCGCGGGCGGAGGCCTCAGGCCTCCAGCATCCGCCGCAGCAGCTCCAGGTCCTCGGCCATCTGGCTGTCGGTTTCCTTGAGCTTCTCGATGGTCTTGCAGGCGTGGATGACCGTGGTGTGGTCGCGCCCGCCGAAGCGCCGGCCGATGTCGGGCAGGCTCTTCGAGGTCAGGGTCTTCGACAGCCACATCGCCACCTGCCGCGGCCGGGCCACCACGCGGGCGCGGCGGGGCGACAGCAGGTCGGTCAGGCGCACGTTGTAGTGGGCCGCGACCTTGCGCTGGATCTCCTCGACCGTGACCTTGCGGTCGGCGGCGCGCAGGATGTCGGCCAGGCACTCCTGCGCCATGTCGAGGTCGACCGGGCGGCCGACGAGGCTGGCGAAGGCGGTCAGCCGGGTCAGCGCGCCTTCCAGCACGCGGACGTTCGAGCTGATGCGATGGGCCAGGAACTCCAGCACCCGCGGCTGGATCACCACCTCGGGGTGGGAGGCCTGCAGCAGGTCGAGCTTGGACTGCAGGATGCCCAGGCGCAGCTCGTAGTCGGTGGGGTGCAGGTCGACGACCAGCCCCCACTGGAGGCGCGAGCGGATCCGCTCCTCCAGGTGCTCCATGTCGACCGGGTTGCGGTCGCCGGAGATCACCACCTGCTTGCCCTGGTCGACCAGCGCGTTGAAGGTGTGGAAGAATTCCTCCTGCGTCGAGTCCTTGCCGGCGATGAACTGCACGTCGTCGATCATCAGCACGTCGACCGAGCGGAAGATCTGCTTGAAGCCGATCATGTCCTTCGAGCGCAGCGCCTGGATGAAGCGGTACATGAACTGCTCGGCGGTCAGCAGGACCACCTTCGCCTCGGGGCGGCTCTGCTGCAGGCGCCAGGCCATGGCGTGCATCAGGTGGGTCTTGCCCAGGCCGGACGCGGAATAGAGGAACAGCGGGTTGAAGGTGACGTCCCCGCCCTCGGCCACGCGCCGGGCGGCGGCGTGGGCGAGCTCGTTGGGCTTGCCGACCACGAAGCGGTCGAAGGTGAAGCGCGGGTCCAGCGGGATCGAGGGCGACTCGCCCGGATCGGTGGTCGCGGCGGCGCGCGTCTCGGCCGGGCGGGCCGCGGGGGCGGCCTCGGAGACCTCCTCGCGGCGGGCGGCGGCGCTCTCGACCGCGCGGCGCGCGGCCTGGGCGGCCGGCGCGGGGGCCGAGGGGCCGTCGGCGCGGCGGCGCGCGGGCTCGGGCGCCAGGCCGTCGTCGTCATGGCCGTTCATGGCGCGGGCGCCGTCGGCCCGGCCGTTGTCGGCGGCGCGGCGGGGCGCGCAGCGCAGGTCGACGCGCTGGAGGTTCGGCAGCTCCGCGCGCAGGGCGCGCAGCAGGCTCTCGGCGTAGTAGCGGTCCACCCACTCGGCGATGAACACCGTGGGGGCGGTCAGCTTGGCCACGCCCTTGCCGGCGCCCTCGATCTCGAGGTTGGCGATCCAGCTGTCGTGCAGCGCCTCGCCGATCTCGTCGCGCACGCGTCCCTTCGCCCGATCCCACGCGGCGACCAGCGCCGGGGGACAATCGCGGGGGGATTCGAACGACGGGTACGGGGGGCGGCCGTGCGCCGGGCCATCCGGGGAAGTCATGGCGGGCATTCGGGCTCCTGCGGGGGCGGCATCGCCCTTGGGGAATCGGGCGGCGGTCGGGGCGGGGCGGGCGGCGTCCGGTCGGGTCAGCTCTGGACCCAGGGAAGGCCGCGGACCTTCCAGCCGTTGACGCCGCCGCGATGGTTGTCGGGGCCGAGATCGCCTTCGAAGCCTTCGGCGACGTTGCAGCACGCGCAGTCGACGCCCTTGTCGGCCAGCGCCGCGGCGACGCTGAGCGCCGCCTGCTGCGAGCGCCCGCCCGAGCGGCACAGGAACAGCAGCTTGGCGGGCGGGGTCTCGCCCAGCGCGGCCAGCACCTGCTCGACGAAGGCGGGGTTGCGGGTCATGTCGGGGTAGCGCTGCCATTCCACCAGGATCGGCTGCGCGCCGATCGGGGACAGGTCGGGCAGGCCGACCCAGGCCCACTCGGCGCGCGTGCGCACGTCCACCAGCGCGGCGTCCCCGCCCGACAGCGCCTCGTAGGCTTGCGCCGGAGCCAGCTGGGGAATGCCCGCGATCGAGCCCGAATCCTGCGTCACCTGCTAGTCTCCCTCAGACGGTCCCGGTGGAATCGGGGGTATGGTAGGCGGCCGGCCCGAAATCCCGCAAGGCGTCGGCAAGTCGCGCGGCCGATTTTCTGGCAAGTCGTTGACTCATTGCGCCATGCCCTCCGAACTCGTTGCGCCGCAGCAAAGTAAAACCGTTACCGCCTCGCGGTGAGCATTCTCACCCCGAGCGATTCCGACTCTAGTTTTACTTGGAGGCCGTCCTGTGTCCCTCGAACAGCGCAGGTTCGACTTTAGGCCGAGCGCGGCCGGGCTGGCAACAGGACGAAATGGAGAACATGACAAGACGGTGGCGAAACCGTGACGCCACGACAAGACGCGCCGGTCGGCCATGCCGACCGGCGCGATGCGCGAAGCATCGACCTCGTCTCGTGTCGGAAGGCCGGATCCAGGTCCGGCCGGGCGATCAGGCCGAGAGGGCCTTCACGCGCGACGCCAGGCGCGAAACCTTGCGCGAGGCGGTGTTCTTGTGCAGCACGCCCTTGGTGACGCCCCGCATGATCTCCGGCTGGGCGCTCTTCAGCGCCTCGGCGGCGACGGAGGCGTCCCCCTTGGCGATCGCTTCCTCGACCTTCCGGATGAAGGTGCGGATGCGGCTGCGACGGGCTTTGTTGACCGCGGTGCGGCGCTCGATCTGGCGAATGCGCTTGCGTGCGGACGGCGAATTGGCCATCTGTGATTCCCGAGTTCTGCTCGTTCTAACGTGAGGCGCGGCGTATACACGTCGGCCCGCGAGGGGTCAACGGCGGAGCGGAACCTTCCGGTCAAACGCCTTCGCCGTCTGTACTTTCCGCCACGCCGGAAACCGGCGCGGCGCGTCGTCTCTCCGAACCCGGGGGCGGCGGGCGACTCGACCCCTTCCCCTGCGTCCGAATCCGTCGCGCGATTCGACGTCCTCGCGCCCGAGGGCTTGCGCCCAGGGCCGGCGGGGCGCCGACCGGCTCAGCGGCCGCGGAACTGCGGCTCGCGCTTCTCGATGAAGGCGGCCATGCCTTCCTTCTGGTCCTCGGAGGCGAACAGCCCGTGGAACAGCCGGCGCTCGAACATCACGCCTTCGGCGAGCGTGGTCTCGTAGGCGCGGTTCACCGCCTCCTTGGCGGCCATCGAGGCGATGGGCGACTTGTCGGCGATCTTGGCGGCCACCGCCATCGCCTCGTCCAGCAGCTTGTCGGCCGGGATCACCCGGCTGACGAGCCCGGCGCGCTCGGCCTCCTCGGCGCCCATGAAGCGGCCCGACAGGCACATCTCCATGGCCTTGGCCTTGCCCACGTAGCGGGTCAGGCGCTGGGTGCCGCCCATGCCGGGGATGACGCCCAGATTGATCTCGGGCTGGCCGAACTTGGCGGTGTCGGCGGCCAGGATGAAGTCGCACAGCATCGCCAGCTCGCAGCCGCCGCCCAGGGCGTAGCCGGCCACGGCGGCGATGATCGGCGTGCGGGTCCGTTCCATCGCGCGGCAGCCGTCCGCGAAGAAGTCGAGCTTGAACATCTCGGTGGCGGTCTTGTCCGACATCTCCTTGATGTCGGCGCCGGCGGCGAAGGCCTTCGCCGAGCCGGTCAGCACGATGCAGCGGATCTTGTCGTCCGCGTCGAACTTGGCGAGCACCTCGCCCAGCTCGTTCAGCAGCTCCTGGTTCAGCGCGTTCAGCGCGTCGGGGCGGTTGAGCTTGACGAGCCCGACGTGGTCCCGGGTCTCTGCGATCAGGTTGGCGTAGGCCATCGGCCCCTCCCGTTGCTGCGGTCCCTCTGGCGGGGCGGCTTCGCCCTCCTTGAAGCCGGCCGGCGGGTGTTAACGGAGCGGCGCCGGCCGATCAAGGCGCACTCGGCCCCGGTCGTCGCGACGTCATCCCTCGCTCAGCGCTGGCATCGGGGGCAATGGAAGGTCGAGCGACCCGACTGCACCATCCTCGCCACGACGCCGGCGCACCCGTCCCGCCGACAGGCCTCTCCCTCGCGACCGTAAACCGCGAACGCGTGCTGGAAATAGCCCAATTCGCCGGAGGCCTGCCGATAGTCCCGCAGGCTGGACCCGCCCGCGTCGAGCGCCTCGACCAGCACCTCGCGCACCGATTGCGCAAGCGTTTCCAGGCGCGCCCGGCCGATCCTTCCGGCGGCGCGGGCGGGAGCGATTCCCGACCGCCACAGCGCCTCGCACACGTAGATGTTGCCCAGGCCGCAGACGATTCGCTGGTCCAGCAGCAGCGCCTTCACCGGCGCCTTGCGGCCCGCGAAGGCCTCGGCCAGCAGCTCGGCGTCGAAGTGGTTGCCCAGCGGCTCGGGCCCCAGCGAGGCCAGCAGCCAGTGCCGCGCCTCCCCGTCCGGCGGAATCAGGTCCATCGCCCCGAAGCGGCGCACGTCGTTGAAGGTGACGCGGGCGGCGGCGCCGTCCGCGCGCTCCAGGTGGAAGACGACGTGGTCGTGCTGGGGATGCAGGCCGGGGTCGTGCACGAACTCCCCCTGGACCTCCTGCCCGATCAGCATCCGCCCGGTCATGCCGAGGTGGATCAGCAGCGTCTCGCCGCTCGACAGGTCCCCCAGGAGGTATTTCGAGCGCCGCCGCAGGCGCAGCACCGTGGTCCCGGTCAGACGCTCGACGAAGCGTTCGGGCAGGGGCCAGCGCAGGTCGGGGCGGCGCTGTTCGACGCGCGCCAGGCGGGATCCGGTCATCACCGGCTCCAGCCCGCGACGCACCGTCTCGACTTCGGGCAGCTCGGGCATGTTCCTGCGCGCGCTCCTTTCGGCTAAGGGAAACGCCATGACCGACGCGACCGAGAATGACAAGGGGCCCCAGGCCCTGACCGAGACGGCCCGGGAGGCCGTCGAGGACACCGCCGATTTCGGCTACCGCAAGGTGGCCGCGAGCCAGAAGGCGGAGCTGGTGCGGGGGGTCTTCTCCTCGGTCGCCGCGCGCTACGACCTGATGAACGACCTGATGTCGGGGGGCGTCCACCGGCTGTGGAAGGACGCGCTGATCGACTGGATGGCGCCGCGCCCGGGCATGAAGCTGCTCGACGTCGCGGGGGGCACCGGCGACATCTCGTTCCGCTTCCTCAAGCGCCTGAAGGGCGACGGACACGCCACGGTCTGCGACCTGACCTCCGACATGCTGGAGGAGGGGTGCCGCCGCGCCGACGCGCAGGGCTTCGCCGAGCAGCTCGACTGGGTGGTGGGCGACGCGATGAAGCTGCCCTTCCCCGACCGCAGCTTCGACGCCTTCACCATCGCCTTCGGCATCCGCAACGTCACCCGCCCGCAGGAGGCGCTGAACGAGGCCTATCGCGTGCTCAAGCCCGGCGGCCGCTTCCTGTGCCTGGAGTTCTCCCAGATGACGGACGCGATGCTGCAGAAGGCCTACGACGCCTATTCCTTCTCGGTCATCCCGGCGATGGGCAAGGCGGTGACCGGCGACCGCGACAGCTACCAGTACCTGGTCGAGTCGATCCGCAAGTTCCCCGACCAGGAGACCTTCCTGGACATGGTGAAGGCGGCCGGGTTCGCCCGTGCCAGCTATCGCAACTACACGATGGGCGTGGCGGCGATCCACTCCGGCTGGCGCATCTGAGCATGGGCGTCTTCGCCAATCTCTGGCGGCTGGCGCGCACCGGCGCCACCTTCCAGCGCACCGGCGCGATGGAGGAGGCGCTGGCCGCCCTCGAGGCGCCGCGCTCGATCCGGGTGGCGGCGCGCATCCTGGGCTGGCCGCTCGCGCCGCTCGGCCTGAAGGGCGACCCCGCCCTGCCGCCCGTGCCCCGCGCGCTGACCGCGCTGGGCCCGGCCTACGTGAAGTTCGGCCAGACCCTCTCGACCCGCCCCGACGTCGCGGGCCCCAAGCTCGCGCGCGAGCTGCGGGTGCTGCAGGACCGGCTCGCCCCCTTCTCCGACGCCGAGGCCCGCGCCACGGTCGAGCATGAGCTGGGCCGACCGGTCGAGGACGCGTTCTCCGAGTTCGGCCCCCCCGTCGCCGCCGCCTCCATCGCCCAGGTCCACCCGGCGGTGGAGCGCGAGACGGGCCGGCGCGTGGCGGTGAAGATCCTGCGCCCGGGGGTCGAGCGCGCCTTCCGCAAGGACGTCGAGGCCTTCCATTTCATCGCCCGCACCATCGAGGTGCTGGCCCCCTCCGCCCGCCGCCTGCGCCCCACCGCGGTGACCAAGCATTTCGAGGGCGTGGTCACCACCGAGCTGGACCTGCGGCTCGAGGCCTCGGCCGCCTCCGAGTTCCAGGCCAACACCATCCAGGACGCGGGCTTCCGCGTGCCCTCGGTGCTGTGGGGCCTGTCGCAGAAGCGGGTGATGACGCTGGAATGGGTCGACGGCGACCCGCTGGGCGACGTCGACCTGCTGGCCGAGCGCGGCCACGACCTGCCGGAGCTGGGCCGCTTCATCATCCGCAGCTTCCTGCGCCACGCCCTGCGCGACGGCTTCTTCCACGCCGACATGCACCAGGGGAACCTCAAGATCGCCCGCGACGGGACGCTGGTGGCGCTCGACTTCGGCATCATGGGCCGGATCGACCCCTACACGCGGCGCGTCTACGCCGAGATCCTGCTGGGCTTCCTGCGCAAGGACTACCACCGCGTCGCCGAGGTGCATTTCGAGGCGGGCTACGTCCCCGCCGACCAGGACCTGGAGACCTTCGCCCAGGCCCTGCGCTCGATCGGGGAGCCGATCTTCGGCCAGGACGCCTCGCGCATCTCGATGGCCCGCCTGCTCGCCCACCTGTTCGAGGTGACCGAGCGCTTCGGGATGGAGACGCGGACCGAGCTGATCCTCCTCCAGCGCACCATGGTGGTGGTCGAGGGCGTGGCCCGCACGCTCGATCCCAACCTCAACATGTGGAACTCGGCCCAGCCCGTGGTCGAGGAGTGGATGAAGGACAACCTCGGCCCCAAGGCGGTGAAGCGGGACCTCGAGGCGACCTTCAAGGTGCTGGCCCGCTTCGGTCCCCGGATGCCGGAGATGGCCGAGAAGCTGCTGACCAAGCTCGCCGAGGGCGAGCCGATCGAGGTGCAGGACCAGGGGCTGGAGCTGCGCCGCGCCATCGCGGTGGGCGTGGTCGCGGGCCTGCTGGGGGGGCTCGCCGGGGCCCTGGCGATCGCGCTCGCGATCTAGCGCCCGCCGAGGGGCGGGCTCCCGGGCCCATAGGCGCCCTGCGGGCGGGCTTGGCCGGGTCGCGCCCGGGGCGGCCGTCGCGCGGGCCTGCCTGCCGGACGCCCGGGGGCGAGGCCCCGGGTCGAGCGCCGGGCTCGTTTCCGCTCCGGCGCCCGCGCCCATCGCGCGTCCGTGAGCCGCGCCCGCTTGCATTCGGGAACGGCCGTTCCAATATCGCCTGCCATGACGGACGCCGCCCCCCTCTCCCCCCTTCCGGCCTGCTGGCCGACCGCCTGCGCCGAGCGGCGCTGCGGCCCGGGGCGTCCGCGCGCCTACGATCCCGACTGCGTGCTCGCCGCCCTCACCCGCACCTTCCGCGAGAGGGGCTACGAGGCGACCAGCGTCGAGGACCTGATCTCCGCCGCCGGGCTCAGCCGCTCCAGCTTCTACAACGCCTTCGGCTCGAAGCGCGGCGCGATGCTGGCGGCGCTGGAGGGCTACTGCGCCGCCCACCGCGCGCAGCTGCGCGGCCTCGCCCGCCCGCAGGACCCGCCGGCGGAGCGCGCCCGCGCCGTCATCGACGGCCATTTCGACTGCGAGGTGGCCCCCACCGGCTGCTTCATCGGCGACGCGGCGGCCGAGCTCGGCGCCCGCGACCCGGAGGTCGCCGGCATCGTCTCGACCCATCGCGACCGCCTGGTCGAGGATTTCGCCGCCCTGGCCGAGCCCCTGGTGGGTCCGGCCGAGGCGGCGCCCCGCGCCCGCGCCGCCTACGCCATCGCGCTGGGCGCCGGCGTAATGCTGAAATCGGGCGCCTCTCCCGACACCGTCGAAGGCCTGCGCCAGGAGGCGCGTCGCCTGCTCGGCGCCTGACCCGCCGGCGCGGACCGGTCCTCCCCCGGCCCGCGCCTCATTATGGAACGAACGGTCCAGAAACCGGACCCCTGATCCCCGGAGCCTCCCATGACCCATCCGCTCTTCACCCCGACCCGCCTGGGCGACATCGAGATCGCCAACCGCATCGCGCTGGCGCCGCTGACCCGCAACCGGGCCGACGAGGCGACCGGCGTGCCCTCGCCGCTCGCCGTCGAGTACTACGCCCAGCGCGCCTCCGGCGGCCTGCTGATCACCGAGGCGAGCCAGATCTCGCCCCGCGCCAAGGGCTACGCGATGACGCCGGGCATCTACACGCCCCAGCAGGTCGAGGGCTGGAAGGCCATCACCTCGGCGGTGCACGAGAAGGGCAGCAAGATCGTCATCCAGCTCTGGCACGTCGGGCGCATCGCCCATTCCGACCTGCTGCCGGGCGGCGAGCCGCCGCTGTCCTCGGCCGGCGTGCGCGCCAACATGCAGACCTTCCTCAAGGACAAGGGCTTCGTGCCGACCTCGACCCCGCGCGCCCTGCGCACGGACGAGATCCCCGGCATCGTCGACGACTACGCCCGCGCCGCCGAGCGGGCGATGGAGGCCGGCTTCGACGGGGTCGAGATCCACGCCGCCAACGGCTACCTGATCGACCAGTTCCTCAAGGACGGCATCAACCGGCGCGACGACGCCTACGGCGGCTCGGTCGAGAACCGCGCCCGCCTGCTGGGCGAGGTGGTGGACGCCGTGACCGGGGCGATCCCCGCCGGCCGCGTCGGCATCCGCCTGTCGCCGTTCTCGGGCGCCAACGACCTGACGGACTCGGACCCGATGACCACCTTCGCCCACGCCATCGGCACGCACCTGGCGGGGCGCGGCATGTCCTACCTGCACCTGGTCGAGGGGCAGACCGGCGGCCCGCGAGAGCTCGCCGAGGGCCAGTCCATCGCCGAGCTGCGCAAGCTCTTCGACGGGGCCTACATGGCCAACAACGGCTATGACCGCGAGCTGGCGATGAAGACGGTCGAGAGCGGCGCGGCGGACGTGATCGCCTTCGGCCGCCCCTACATCGCCAACCCCGACCTGCCCGAGCGCCTGGCCGCCGACGCCCCCCTCGAGGAGGGCGACCGCGCGACCTACTATGGCGGCGGCGCCGAGGGCTACACGGACTATCCGACGCTGGCGCAGTCCAAGGCGGCCTGAGGCCGACGTCGGCCTGTGGGCAGCCCGCCCGGAAACGCGACAGGGCCCGGCGAGGGATCGCCGGGCCCTGATTCATGCCGCCGGAGGGGCCTCTCGGCCTCACTCCATCGCGAGGATCATGTTGCGCACCACCGGGTAGATCTCGTTGTCCCAGCGCTTGCCGTTGAACACGCCGTAGTGGCCCACGTTGGCCTGCAGGTGGTGGCGCTTCAGGTGGGGCCGCAGGGATGAGCACAGGTCGTGCGCGGCCGAGGTCTGGCCCAGCGCGCAGATGTCGTCGCGCCCGCCCTCCACCGTCAGCAGCGCTGTGCGGGTGATCTTCGAGGGGTCCACCGGCTTGCCGCGGTAGGTGAACTCGCCGGTGGCGAGCTGCGCCTTCTGGAAGATCCGGTCGATGGTCTCGATGTAGAATTCCTCGGTCAGGTCGAGGACCGCGAAATACTCGTCGTAGAAGGTCTTGATCTTCTCGGCCTCGGCCTCCTCGCCGGCCTGGAGATGATCGTAGAGCCGCTGGTGCGTCGCCTTGTGCCGCTCCATGTTCATCATCATGAAGCTCATCAGCTGCACGAAGCCGGGATAGACCCGCCGCCCCCCGCCCTTGTGGCGCCAGGGCACGGTCTGGATCATCCGCTCCTTGAACCAGCTCAGGGTCTTCTCGTTGGCGAGGTCGTTGACCGAGGTCGGGCTCTCGCGCACGTCGATGGGGCCGGCCATCAGGGTCATGGTGCGGGGCGTGCAGTTGTTCCTGCGTTCCGACATGATCGCCACGGCGGCCAGCGTCTGCACGCAGGGCTGGCAGACCGCCAGCACGTGCGAGCCGGGGCCCATCTCCTCGAGGAAGCGGATCAGGTAGTCGATGTAGTCCTCGACCCCGAACTTCCCCTCGCGCATCGGCACGTCGCGGGCGTTGGCCCAGTCGGTGATGTAGACGTCGTGGTCCTGCAGCATCGTCTTCACGGTGCCCGCCAGCAGGGTGGCGAAATGGCCCGACAGCGGCGCCACGATCAGCACCTTGGGCTGGGGCGCGTCCACGTCCTTGGCGAAGCGCAGCAGGTTGCCGAAGGGCAGGGCGAGCGTGATCTCCTCGGTCACCGGAACCACGCGGTTGCCGACCTGGACCTCGGAGATCCCCCACTCGGGCCGGGCGTGGGTCAGCTGGAAGCGCGACAGCATCTCCAGCGTCGCGCCCAGGCGCTTCTGGACCTCGTCGCCCCTCGTCCAGGCGCCGCTCCATACCTGGCCCCAGCGCGCCGCCAGGCGCAGGGGCGCCAGCATGTCGTCGCTGAACTGGTAGGCTTGGTAGAGCATGGACGAGCCTCCGGACCGCATCCCCGTATTCAGGAAACGCTAGCGCAAGGCCCCGCGACGTGCGAGACATTTTTGCTGCACTGCGTCATTCTCAAGAGTATGATGCAGCCGTAACGGCGCCGCAAGCGGCGGCGCACCCGTGCGCAACGGGCGCGGGACAACGATCGGAGGGTTTTCGCGATGGCGAAGGCGACGCTGACCATCTCGTCCAAGAACTACGGCGCCTGGTCGCTTCGGGGCTGGCTGCTGTGCAAGATGGCGGGCCTCGACTTCGAGGAGGTCGTGGTCGACATGGACGATCCCGACCACCGCCAGGAGCTGCTGCTGCTCAGCCCCTCGGTGCTGGTGCCCCGCCTCGTCGACGGCGAGGTCACGGTCTGGGACACGCTCGCCATCGCCAACTACCTCAACGAGGAATACCCCGAGGCGCGGCTGCTGCCCGACCCCAAGGCCAAGCGCGCCCACTGCCGCGCGGTGTCGGGGGAGATCCACTCGGGCTTCTACAACCTGCGCTCGGCCCTGCCGATGAACCTCAAGGCGGAGCACAAGAGCTTCAAGATCTTCTCCGGCGCCCGTCCCGACGTGGAGCGGGTGAAGGAGATCTGGACCGAGTGCCTCGACGCCTATGGCGGCCCGTTCCTGTTCGGCCGCCCCACCATGGCCGACGCCATGTGGGCCCCGGTCTGCACCCGCTTCCGCACCTACGCCGTCAAGCTGGATCCCAAGCTGCAGGCCTATTGCGACACGATCTTCGAATGGGACCTGATGAAGGAATGGACCGCCGGCGCCATGGCCGAGCCCGACGAGATCGTCGAGCTCGAGGTCGAGTTCTGATCCCCGCCCGCGCCTGACGGCCCCCCTGCGCGGGGCCGTTCCCCGGTCCCTTTCCCGCCTCGCCCGCGCCCCCTGCGGGCGAGCGGTTGACCCATGGGTCGACTCACGGGCTTCCCCCCCCTATCAACTGGCCCTAATCTGACCTGAACGGCGGGCCGCACGAAGCCCGCGTCTGGGCTCCGCGCCGAGAGCCGCCTGGGAGGACGAGGGATGAACGCGAAGCGGGTGCTGATCGCGGAGGACGAGCCGCACATCGTCGAATCCCTGCGCTTCATCCTGGCCCGCGAGGGCTATGCCGTCGCCGAGGCGGGGGATGGCGAAAGCGCCTTCCAGTCGGTCGAGGCCGAGCGGCCGGACCTGCTGATCCTCGACGTGATGCTCCCCCGCCTGAACGGGTTCGAGCTGCTGCGACGCCTGCGCGCCGATCCCGCGCTGACCGGCCTTCCCGTCATCATGCTGACCGCCAAGGGCCAGGCGCAGGACCGGCGCACGGCCGAGGACATCGGCGCCGACGCCTTCATCACCAAGCCCTTCTCGAACCGCGACGTGGTGGACCATGTGCACCGCCTCATCTCCGGCTGAGCGCCGGCCTCGCCCCTTCCCGCGCCGTCCCCGGGGCCGGGCGTGAGCCCCGCGCCCGACCTGCCGCCGGGCGGCGAGGAGCCCGCCCCCGGGCCGCGCCCCCGCTTCCTGCGCCGCCGCCGGGCCGAGGCGCTGGCCGCGATCATCCCGCTGGCCGCCTTCATCTCGCTGATGCCGCCCTTCGTGCGGATCTTCGCCCACGACGGCCGCATCTTCGGCGCGCCCGTCGCGCTGGTCTTCCTGCTGGCGCTGTGGACGGGGCTGGTGATCGCGACCCGCATGCTCTCGCGCCGGCTGATGCGCCGCGACCGCGAACCGTGAGCGCGGCGCGATGAGCGGCGTCTCCACCGACCTGCTGCTGGGCGTCGCCCTGCTCTACGTGGCCGTCCTGTTCGCCGTGGCCTTCTGGGCGGACCGGCGGATGCGCCGGCCGGGGGGCGACTGGCTGACCTCCCCGCTGGTCTACACGCTGTCGATCTCGGTCTACTGCACGTCCTGGACCTTCTACGGCGCCGTCGGCTCGGCGGCGCGCGGGGGGCTCGAGTTCGTGGCGATCTACACCGGCCCCGCGCTGGTCTTCGCCGGCTGGTGGTGGGTGCTGCGCAAGATGGTGCGCATCGGCCGCTCCCAGCGCATCACCTCCATCGCCGACCTGCTGTCCTCGCGCTACGGCAAGAGCCCGTCGATCGCGGTCCTCGTCACCCTGCTCGCGGTCGTCGCCTGCACCCCCTACATCGCCCTCCAGCTCAAGGCCGTGACCGAGAGCTTCGCCCTCTTCGTCGGCCCCGAGGCGGAGGAGGGGGGCGTCGCCGCCTTCTGGGTGGCGGCGGGCATGGCGGTGTTCACCGTCCTCTTCGGCACCCGCTCGCCGGACGTGAACGAGCGTCACTTCGGCGTCGTCGCCGCCATCGCGGTCGAGGCGCTGGTCAAGCTCGCCGCCCTGACGGCGGTGGGGGCCTTCGTGGTCTTCGGCCTCTACGGCGGGGTCGGCGCGACCATGGCCGACATGACGCCCGAGCTCCTGAAGCTCGACACCACCTTCGACAGCCGCTGGATGGTCATCACCCTGCTGTCGGGCGCCGCGATCCTGTGCCTGCCCCGCCAGTTCCAGGTGACGGTGGTCGAGAACGACGACGAGCGGGGGCTCGCCACCGCCGCCTGGCTGTTCCCGCTCTACCTGCTGGTGATGTGCCTGTCGGTCCTGCCCATCGCCGCCGCCGGCCTGCGCTGGCTGCCCGAGGGGATGAATCCCGATCTCTTCGTCCTCTCCCTGCCGCTGGCCGAGGGCAAGACGGCGCTGGCGATCTTCGTGTTCCTGGGCGGCTTCTCCTCGGCCACCTCGATGGTGATCGTCAGCTCCATCGCCCTCTCGACCATGGTCTCGAACCACATCGTCACGCCGCTGGCGCTGCGGGCGCGGGCGGAGTCGGAGGCGTTCTCGGGCGACGTGCGGCGCATCGTGCTGCTGGGGCGGCGCGGCTCCATCGTGGGGGTGCTGGCGCTGGGCTTCCTGTGGCACCAGGCCTCCGAGGGCAACGCGGCGCTCGCCTCCATCGGCCTGATCGCCTTCCTGGGCGCGGCGCAGTTCCTGCCGCCGCTGATCGCGGGGCTCTACACCCGCCAGGCCACCCGGCTGGGCGCGCTCTGCGGCCTGGGCGGCGGCGCTGCCGTCTGGGTCTGGACCCTGCTGCTCCCCGCCGCCGGCCTGCCCGAGACGATCCTGGCGGACGGCCCCTGGGGCCTGAGCCTGCTGCGCCCCCAGGCGCTCTTCGGGCTCGAGGGCATGGATCCGCTGATCCACGCGACGTTCTGGAGCCTGCTCGCCAACGTTGGCCTGCTGACCGTCGTCTCCCTCCTGCGCGACCCGAGCCCGCTGGAGTGGCTGCAATCCGCGATCTTCGTGGACGTGTTCCGCACCGGGGACGAGGACACCGCCGGCGTGCTGCGCCGCTCCGCCGCCTCCGAGGATCTGTTCGTCCTCGCCCAGCGCATCCTGGGGGCCGAGCCCGCCCGCCGCCTGTTCATGGACGCCGCCGCCGAGCAGGGCCGCGACCAGGGCCTGCCGGCGGCCACCGACCAGTTCGTGCAGCGGCTGGAGAGGGAGCTCGCCGGCTCCGTCGGCGCCGCCACCGCGCACGCCATGGTCACCAAGGCGGCGGGGGGCGAGACGATCTCCCTGACCGAGCTGATGCGCATCGCCGACGAGACGGTGCGGATCATGGAGTATTCCCAGGAGGTCGAGCGCAAGTCGACCGAGCTGACCCGCGCGCTCGCCCAGCTGCGCGAGGCCAACGCCCGCCTGCGCGAGCTCGACGCCCAGAAGGACGACTTCCTCAGCCAGGTCAGCCACGAGCTGCGCACGCCGATGACCAGCGTGCGCAGCTTCTCCGAGATCCTGCTCGAGGCGGGCTCGATGGAGGGGCCCGAGGCGCAGCGCTTCCTGCGCATCATCCATGACGAGAGCCTGCGCCTGACCCGCCTGCTGGACCAGATCCTCGACCTCAGCGTGCTGGAGCGGGGGCAGGTGGAGCTCGACGTCGCCCCCACCGACGCCGCCGAGGTGCTGCGCCGCGCCGTCGACACCGTGCGCGGCGTCACGCGGGAGGCGCGCGCCGACGTGCAGCTGCGCATCGACGAACCCGAGCTGTGGGTGCTGGGGGAGCCCGACCGCCTGGCGCAGGTCTTCATCAACCTGCTGTCGAACGCGATGAAATACTCCGACAAGACCCGCCCGCAGGTCTGGGTCGAGGCCGCGCGCGACGGCGACCAGGTGGTGATCGCCATCCAGGACGACGGCCCCGGCGTGGTCGAGGCGGACCGCGAGCGGATCTTCCAGAAGTTCTCCCGCGGGTGGGACCGAAAGGACCGCGGCGGGGCGGGGCTGGGCCTGGCCATCAGCCGCGAGATCCTGCGCCGCTTCGGCGGCGACCTGACCCTCGCCCGCCCCGCGACCGGCGCCCGCTTCGAATGCCGCCTGACCGCCGCCCGCCGCCCCGCCGAAACCGACGCCGCCGCCGCGGAATAGCCCCGGCCGCCCGAGACGACGCTGGCGCCCCAAGCTTGCCCCGGGGCCTCCGCCGCAGGAGCTGCGCTAGCGAATGAAAGCCGCCCGGCTCAGCCGCTCAGCGCGCCCGCGGCCTCCATCGCCATGGGGGCGAAGCGGCGGCGGAAGTCGGGCTCGGTCCATTCGGACAGCGAGCCGGCGATGTGGATCGCCCCCACCGGGCGCCCCTCGCGGTCGCGGATCGCGGCGGCCACGGCGATCTCGCCCAGCAGCGCCTGCTCGACCGCCAGGCAGTAGCCGTCGCGCCGCGCCTCCTCGATCGTCTCGCGCACCGCGGCGCGGTCGACCTCGGTCCTGGGCGTCAAGCGCACCATCACCGAGCGCTCGAGGATGTCCTCGACCTCCTCGTCCGACAGCAGCGCCAGGCAGGCCCGCCCGCCGGAGGTCGCGAAGCTCGGCTGCCGGCGGCCCGACAGGGTGGCGTAGAAGGTCTCGCGCTTCGACTGCAGGCGCGTGGCGTAGACGATCGAGAGATTGTCGTTCACCGCGTCGAACAGCGACAGGTCGATCCGCTCCTCCGCCGCCTTGCGCAGGTCGGTCAGGATCGGCGTCGCCCGCTCGATCAGCTCGTTCGATCGCAGGTAGTCGAAGCTGCGGTCCAGGAACAGCCGCCCCAGCTTCAGCCGCCCGGTGTCCGTCTGCTCCAGGTAGCCCCGCGACAGCAGCGTCTGCCCGATGCGCTGCGCGGCGGACTTGTTGATGCCCGCGGCCTCCGCGATCTCGCCCAGCGACATCGGACGGGGCGAGGCGGCGTAGGCCTCGATCACGTCCAGCGCACGGCTGACCGACTGAAGGAACAGGCGGTCGTCGATGGTGGGAAAGCGGTGCGGCTGGCTCATACGCGTCCTCGACTGCGGGCTGGGGGGCTGGGGGCCCGGTATCGCCGAGCCCTTAACATGCGTTCATCCCCCGCGGAACCGCGAGGACGAGGAGGCGGCGCGGCGAGAAGGGGGAAGCGGAAGCCGTCCGTCCGTTCGTGCCGGCGAGCCCGGACCGGAAGGCCCGCGGCGTCCCGGCCATATCGAATTTCGATGCGGCCGAATTGCGTTCATGCTCGTAATGTCTGGACCGCATGTCAAGCGGCCTGCGTCCGAAAACGATACGGCCCGTGTCGCGATTCCGCGCCCCGGGCGCCCGGCCCGCGTTCTGACCGGCCGGCCGAGAAAAACCTTGCCCTCCCGCGCCGCGCCTGCCTTCCATGTCCCGAAACAGGAAGGTCGCCTTATCCACGCCCGGAGCGGAGCGGCCCCAGGACCAGGAGACGCCCATGACCGACGCCCCGCGCGAGGAGATCCTCGAGCCCGACCTGCCCATCATCGACCCCCACCACCACCTGTGGGTCGGCCGCGCCTCGCACGAGCAGCCGCCCGTGCACGGGTTCAACAAGGTGCTGGAGATGGTCCCCGACTACATGTTCGACGAGATGCTCGCCGACATGAACTCGGGCCACGACGTGCGGGCGACGGTGTTCGTGGACTGCCGCGCCTTCTACCGGGCGGACGCGCCGGAGGGCTTCGACACGCTGGGCGAGACCGAGTTCGCCAACGGCATCGGCGCGCTGGCGGCCAGCGGCCAGTTCGGGCCGAAGCGGATGTGCGCGGGTATCGTCAGCCGGGTCGACCTGATGCTGGGCGACCTCGCCGGCGCCGTGCTCGAGGCGCACATGCACCGCGCCCCCGACCGCTTCCGCGGCATCCGCAACGTGGGCGCCAACGACGAGGACCGCGCCGTCTCGGGCCCCATGCACGGGCGCGCGCCGGCGGGGCTCTACCTCGATTCCACCTTCCGCAAGGGCTTCGCCCACCTCCAGCGCCTCGGCCTGAGCTTCGACGCCTGGGTGTTCGAGCCGCAGCTGGGCGACGTGGTGGACCTCGCGCGGGCCTTCCCCGACACCTCGATCATCCTCGACCATGTCGGCACGCCGGTGAACATCGGCCGCTGGGCCGGCACCCTGGACGAGCGGCGCCCCCACTGGCTCGCCTCGATCAAGGCGCTGGCGGAGTGTCCCAACGTGACCGTGAAGCTCGGCGGCCTGGCGATGTCCTTCTGCAACCTCGAGGGGTTCCTGTCCGAGCCCCCGGCCTCCTCCGAGGTGCTGGCCAAGGCCTGGGCGCCCTGGATCGAGCCGGTGATCGAGGCCTTCGGGGCGGATCGCTGCATGATGGAGAGCAACTTCCCCGTCGACCGCGGCGCCTGCACCTACGCGACCCTGTGGAACGCCCTCAAGCGGGTGGCCGCCGGCGCCTCGGACGACGAGAAGGCCGCGCTGTTCCACGGCACCGCCTCGCGCGTCTACCGGGTGGCGCTGCCCTCGGCCTGACGCTGCCGGCCTGTCGCCACGACCGGGGCGCGCGGACCTTGATCGGGACGCGCCGCGGGATTGACCCGCGGCGCGATCCCCGCTCCCTTGCGCGCCAAAGGTTCCAGACGGAGGAAAGATCATGCGCGTCGTCGAAGCCACCGGAGACGGCCTCGCCGCCGTCGGCCTCGCGGACCGGCCCGAGCCCCCCGCCCCCGGCCCCGGCGAGGTGAAGCTGCAGATGCTGGCGATGTCGGTGAACCCCGCCGACCTGCTGCTGCTGGAAGGCCGCTACGGCGTGAAGCCCGAGCCCCCGTTCATCCCCGGCGCCGAGGGCGTGGCCCGCGTGATGGAGATCGGGGAAGGGGTCGACGACCTCGCCGTCGGCGACCTCGCCATCCCGCTGCCCGGCCCCGCCTGGGTCGAGCGGATGACCCTGCCGCGCGCGGCGGTGGTGAAGATCCCCGAGGGGGCCGACCTCGACCAGGCCGCGATGCTCAAGGCGAACCCCGCCACGGCGCTGGCGATGCTCAAGGACATCGTGGCGCTCGAGCCCGGCGACTGGGTGGCGCAGAACGCCGCCAACTCGGCCGTGGGCGTGAACGTGATCCGGCTGGCCAAGGCGCTGGGCCTGAAGACCATCAACATCGTGCGCCGACCGGGGCCGGAGGAGCGGCTCTACGCGCTCGGCGCCGACGCGGTGCTGGTCCACGACGGCGAAGGCCCGCCCCCCGCGGCGCCCGCGCAGGCCAAGCTCGCCTTCGACGCGGTCGGCGGCTGGGGGACCGAGGCGCTGGGCAAGCTGATGGCGCCGGGGGGCGTGATCGCCAACTACGGCCTGCTGTCGGGCGAGCCCTGCCGCATGGACCCCGCCCACCTGGTCTTCCGGGACGTGACGCTGAAGGGTTTCTGGCTGACCAAGTGGTTCCGCGACCAGCCCAAGGGGCGCGTCGCCGAGACCTACGCCTACCTGGTCGAACGCCTGAAGAGCGGCGACATCGGCGCCCCGGTCGCGGCCCGCTACCCGCTGGAGCGCGCGGCCGAGGCCGTCGCCCACGCGGCCCGCGACGCGCGCGACGGCAAGATCCTGCTGATCACCGACGCGCACCCGGACGCCTGACGGCGTTCGGGGGACGGAGGCGCCCTGCAGGCGGGCTTGGGCCCGTGGCGCGGGGCGCGCCCCGGTCTGGAAGGGGGGAGCCTCCGGCGGGCTCCTGACTCACCCAAGAACAGGCGCTCCCCGCGGCGCGTGGGGCGGGCGGGCGCCTGGGGGCGGGCGCGGCGCTCAGTCGGGGGCGGGGGCGATCTCCAGGGCGCGGGCGCCGAGGTCGCGGAAGGCGCGCTGGCGGCAGCTGAGCACGAGGATCTGCATGTCGCGCGCCTGGCGGTGCAGGGCGCGGAACATCCGCTCGATCCGGTCGTCGTCCGTGTGAACCAGCGCGTCGTCCAGGATCACCGGCGCGGGCTGGCCGCCCGCGGCCAGCATCCGCGCGAAGGCGAGCCGCACCAGGATCGCGATCTGCTCCTGCGTGCCGCCCGAGAGGGTCTCGTAAGGCTCGTCCGCGCCGCGGCGGATCAGGGCGGCGGGCGCCACCTCCGCCTCGTCGAAGCGCAGCTCCGCATCCTCCCACAGCAGCGCCAGCAGGGGGCGCAGCTCTGCCATCACCGGGGCGAACCAGCGGTCGTGCGCGGCCGAGCGCGCGGCGTCCAGCGCCTCCAGCAGCCGGGTCAGCGCCTGCGCCTCGAAGGCCAGCCGGTCGCGGGCGGCGCGCGCGCGGGCGAGACGGGCGCGCGCGTCGGCCAGCTCCTCCTCCACCGCGTCGGAGGCGAAATGCTCGATCCGCGTGCTCAGCTCCACCTCGGTCTTCTCCAGCCGCTCGCGCGCCTGGGCGGCGTTGGCGACCACGCCGCGGGCGCGGGCGAGCTCGGCCTCCGCTGCGGCCAGGTCGGGGGCGCTCTCCTCCAGCCGCGCGCGGGCGGCCTCGGCCCCGGCGAGCGCCGTCTCCTCCTCGGCGATGCGGGCGGCGAGGGCCCCGGCGTCCCGCTCCTCCAGCGCCTCCAGCGTCGAGCGGGCGCGGGCGAGGCGCCCGGCGGCGGCGTCCGCGGCGGCGGCGGCGCGGGTCTCGGCCTGCTCGGCGGCGCGGTCGTCGGCGTCCACGGCCTGCAGCGCGCCGGCGGCCTGCTCCTGCGCGGCGCGGGCGGCTTCGGCGGCGGCCTGCGCTTCGGGCAGGGGCGGGGCGCCGGCGTCGCCATCCGCATCCGCGGCGGGCTCGGGGAGGGCTGCGAGCGCCTCGCGCAGGGCGGGCAGGCCGCCGGGGGCGAGGGCCGCGAGCTTCGCGTCGGCGACGCGGCGGCGCGTCTCGGCGGCCTCGCGCCGCTCATGCGCCGCGCGAGCCGCGTCGAGCGTGTCGAGCGAGAGCGCGGCCAGCGCCTCGGCCAGCGCCCGCTCCGCCGCCTCCACCGCGCCGGCGTCGTCGGCGCCGCGGCCGGGGTCGATGGTCAGCCGGCCGAGGCCGCGCAGCTCCAGCACCGCGCCCTGCGGGATCGCCACCCGCTCCCCGTCCGGCAGGGGCGCGCCGTCGAGGGTCGCGCCCCCCTCGGCGCCGGGCGCGTGGCGCAGGACGATCGAGGCCGCGCCCCGGTCGCGGGCGGCCCGGCGGTCGCGCAGGTCGCGGGCGAGATCCTCCAGCCGGCGCAGGGCCCGGGCGTCGGGGCCGAGGCGCGCCTCGGCCTCCGCCGCCTCGCGCTCCCCGCGCAGGGCCTCGGCGCGGGCGAGGGTCTCGGCCAGCTCGGCGCGGCGGCGGCGCTGGTCCTCGGCGCGGGCGGCGTCGTGGGCGCGGGCGAGGCGGCGGTCGGCCTCGGCGCGGGCCGTTGCGGCGGCGGCGGCGGCCTCGCGCGCGGCGCGCAGGGCGCGGGCGGCGGCCTCCCGCTCCTCCCGCGCCTTCGCCAGCGCGGTCGCGGCGGCGGCGGCGGCGGTCCCGGCCTCCTGCGTCTCGGCCTCCGCGGCGCGCAGTCCGGCGAGCTTGCCGCGCGCGCTCTCCAGCGTCAGGCGCGCCAGCGTCTCGGCGGCGAGCGCGGCGCGCAGGCGTTCGGCATGGCGCTCGGCGGCGGCATGGGCGGTCTCGGCGTCGCGCAGCGCGGCCTCGCGGGCGGCGGCGGCGGCGGGCTCGACGATCTCGGCGAGCTCCCGGCGCAGGGCGCGGCGACGGTCGAGATCCTCGTGCAGGCGCCCGACCTCCGCCTCCAGCCGCGCGACCTCCGCCTCCAGCGCCTCCGCCTCGTCCTGCGCGGCCTTCCAGGGGCCGCCGGTGCGCGGGCGCCCGGTGGCGGTGGCCAGCGCGTCGAGCTCGGCCTGCGCCCGCGCCCGGGCGCGATCCATGCGCCGGCCGCCGGTCATCGCCTCGACCTCGCCGGTGACCGAGGACAGCAGGTCCCGCCGCAGGCCCGCATCGTCGCCCAAGCCGCGCTCCCCCTGGCGCACCCACAGAAGGCCCGCGGGGCCGCGGCCGTCCGCGCCGCCGCCGACCAGCCGGGCGATCGCC
Source organism: Albimonas marina (assembly GCF_029223255.1). Lineage (GTDB taxonomy): Bacteria > Pseudomonadota > Alphaproteobacteria > Rhodobacterales > Rhodobacteraceae > Albimonas. The sequence goes on along the minus strand of NZ_JARHUC010000001.1, from coordinate 71,197 downwards.
GCCTCCGCCTCGTCGGCCTTGGACAGCAGCTGCGCCGCGCCGCCGCCGGCGGGCAGGGCGCGCAGCTCGGCCATGGGGCGCGACAGCCAGCGCTTGGCGATCTCGAACCGGCCCTCGGCCGTCTCGACCTCCACCACCACCTCCGGGGCGCCGCCGACGCGGGCGCGCAGGCCCCGCGCCTCCTTCGCCTGGGAGCGGTGGGGCAGGAAGAACGCGGCGTGCAGCGCGTCGAACAGCGTGGACTTGCCGCTTTCGTTGGGCGCGGAGAGCAGGTTCAGACCGTCGCCGATGCCCTCCACCGTCACCGGGCGGTCGAAGCGGCGCACGTCGGTCAGGCGGATGGCGCGGATCCTCATGCCTCCTCCTCCCGCAGCAGGCCGAAGAGGCGGGCGAGCGCGGCGCGCGCCACCTCGCGCTCGGCGGCCGACAGGGCCTCGTCCCGGGTCTGGGCGTCCAGCGCCTCGGCCGCGGCGCGCAGGGCCCCGGCGCGGTCGATCTCGTCCAGGTCGCCGGGCGCGGCCTCCAGCGACAGGGCGGCGTCGTCGAGCTCGAAGAACCCGAACTCGGGCGCGTGGCGCTCGGCCGCCGCCTGCAGGGCCGCGCGTTCGGCGAGGCCGGCGCGGCCCGTGGCGCGGATCCGCAGCAGGGTCTCGCGCCGCTCTCCCGGCGGGGGCAGGCGGCGCTCCAGCTCCTCGGCGGCGTCGACGCCGGGCAGCAGGGCCAGCTCCTCCTCCGCCCAGGCGAAGACGCCGACGGGCACGGGCGCGACCTCGGGCAGGGCGCCGCGGGCGGGGATCGTCACCGCCAAGCACTCGCCCCGCCCGGCATGGCGGAAGCCGCCGCGCTCCGGCGCGCCGGGATACCAGGTGCGCGGACCGACGCGCACCCGCCCGTGCCAGTCGCCGAGCGCGAGGTAATCCAGGCCCGCCCGCTCCGCCCGGTCCGGGGCGATCACGTCGCGGGGGTCGTCCTCGCCGAAGTTCGCCACGCCCCCGTGGGCGAGCCCGATGCGGATCCCGCCCGGATCCGGGGCGGCGTCGAACCACTCGGTCAGGTCGCGGCCGGGGTGGCGGCGGGTGGCGGGGGCGGTCAGCAGGGCGACGCCGGGGGCGAGCTCCACCGTCTCGGCCGCCATCGCCACGTGCACGTTCGCGGGCAGGCGGACGCGCACCCGGTCCCACAGCGCCTCGGCCGCCAGGCTGTCGTGGTTGCCGGGCAGCAGGCGCCACTCGAGGTCCGCCTCCGCCCCCATCGCCGCCAGCGCCTGGCGCCAGACGGGGTCGGAGGGGGTCTCGGAATCGAACACGTCGCCCGCCACCAGCACGTGCCGCGCCCCGTGCGCCCGCGCCGCCGCCGCCAGCCGCGCCAGGCTCGCGTGGCGCGCCTCGGCCAGGCGGCCGCGGATCTCCTCCGGCCAGGTGGAGAAGCGGCGCCCGAGGTGCAGGTCCGAGGCGTGGAGGAAGCGGAAGGCGGTCATCGGCTCATGCGGTTGGGGATCGAGGGGGCACTCTGCCCATTTGGGGTGGCGAAACTTGTCGTGCATCGCGGGCGAGGGGCGATTCCCCCTCGCGCGGACGCGCCGCGCCTGCCATCAACCATGACCGGAACCGTCATGGAAGAGTCAGGGGCCCTCCGATGTCCTTCGCCAAGGCCCGCCAGCTCCTGCAGCTGGCCGAGATGTCGGCCGCCCGCCACGGCGGCGTCACCCTGCAGGAGATCGCCGAGACCTTCGACGTCGACCACCGCACCGCCCAGCGCATGGTCCGCGCGCTGGAGGACTGCTTCGGCGAGGTCGAGGTGCGCGCCCTGCCCGACCGCCGCCGCGCCTGGAAGCTGCGCGACCTCGGGCCCGCGCGCTACCAGGGCCTGGACGACGAGGGGCTGGCCGCGCTCGACATCTCGATCCGCGCGGCCGAGCGCGGGGACACCGCCGCCGACGCCGCCGCGCTGCGTCGCCTGCGCGACCGGCTGATCGCCAACGCCCCGGCGCGGGAGGCGCGGCGCGCCGAAAGCGACGCCGAGGCGCTGCTCGAGGCGCGCGGCTTCGTCGCCCGCCCCGGTCCGCGCACCCGCATCGACCCGGCGGTGGCCGCGACCGTCACCCATGCGCTGAAGGGCCCGTTCCGGCTGCGCATCCTCTACGTCACCCCCGGCGGCGCCCCGCCGGTTCCGCGGATCGTGGAGCCCCACGGCCTGCTGGTCGGGCCGCGCCGCTATCTCGTCGCCCGCCAGCCCGACCGGGGGCCGGAGCTGCGCCACTTCCGCCTCGACCGCATCCACGAGGCCGAGGCGCTGGCGGAGAGCTTCGCCCGCGACCCCGATTTCGACATCGACGCCCATGCCGCCCGCGCCTTCGGCCTGTTCCAGTCGGCGCGCGAATACGGCGAGGTCGTCTGGCGCTTCGCCCCCCGCGCCGCCGCCCACGCGCGCGAATTCGTCTTCCACCCCGACCAGCAGGTCGAGGAGCAGCCCGACGGCGGCCTCGTGGTCCGCTTCTCCGCCGCCGGCTGGACCGAGATGGCCTGGCACCTCTACCAGTGGGGCGACTCGGTCGAGGTCCTCGCCCCCGAGCCCCTGCGCCGCATGGTCGAGGACCACCGCCGCAGCGATTTCGAGGTGCTGCCCTGACGCGCCCGGCGCCGGACGGCCGGCGCCCTACCCCTCCCGCCCCTTCAGCAGCGCCAGCACCCGCGGCGGCGTCAGCGGCAGGGCGTTCGCCGCGACCCCGGCGGCGTTCGACACCGCGCAGGCGACGGCGGCGGGGACGTTGAGGATCGGGACCTCGCCCGCCCCCTTGATCCCCAGCGGCCCCAGCGAGGGCGCGCCCTCGTGCAGGATCGCCTCCACCGCCGGCACGTCCAGCGCGCCGGGGATGCGGTAGCTCTCGAACCCCGTCTGGCGGATCGCCCCGCAGGGATCGAGCGTCACCTCCTCGTGCAGCGCATAGCCCAGGCCCTGGGCGACGCCGCCCTGGATCTGGCCGCGCACCGCCCGCGGGTTCAGCGCCAGGCCCACGTCCTGCACCACCCGGTAGGCCAGCACCTCGACATGGCCGGTCTCGGGATCCACCGCGACCTCGGCCTCGTGGACGGCGTGGACGGGGATGTCGATCGCCTCGAGGAAATGGCCCGCCGCGCAGCCGGGCAGGGCGGGCTCCCCCGGGGCGGTGTAGGCGCCGTGCCCCGCCACCGGCCCGTGCGAGGCCTGGCGGCGCGCCACCAGCTCGGGGATCGGCACGCCCGCGCCGGGGGAGGCCGCGATCTCGGCCCGCCCGTCGCGCAGGACCAGCCCCTCGGCCGGGGTCTGCAGGATCTCGGCCGCCGCCTCCAGCAGCTGCGCGCGCACCGCCGCGCAGGCCTCGATCCCCGCCGCCCCCAGCGAGACGGTGGTCCGCCCGCCGCCCACGCCCATGTCGAGCCCGCTCGCGTCCGTGTCGGCCTGGCGCACCACCACCCGGTCAGGCGCGATGCCGAGCTGCGCCGCCACGATCTGCGGCAGCCCCTGCGCCATCGAGCCCGAGCCGATCTCCACCCCCGCCGTCACCAGCGTGGCCGAGCCGTCGTCATGCATGTGCACGGTGGCCGAGGAGGGGCCGACGAAGACGAACCAGGTCCCCACCGTCGAGGCCCGGCCGTAGAGCCGCCCGTCCGGCAAGAGCCCCGCCCGCGCCTCCAGCCGGCGGGCGGGGGCCGAGGCCGCCTCCATCCGCTCCAGCATCGGGCCCAGCACGTCGCCGCGGAACACCTGCCCAGTGGCCCCCAGGTCCCCGTCCCCCAGCACGTTCGCCCGCCGGAATTCGAGCGGGTCGAGCCCGAGCCGGGCGCAGATCTCGTCGGTGTGCCGTTCCAGCGCGAAGGTGCAGTAGACGCCGTTGCAGGCCCGGAAGGCGCCGTTGGGGGGCGTGTTGGTGTAGACCGCCCGGCTGACCAGCCGCACCGCCCCCAGCCGGTAGTTCCCCCCCAGCGTATGCGCGGTCATCGAGGTCAGGAACACCTGCTCCCCGCCGTAGGCGCCGCAGTCCATCAGCACCTCCGCCTCCCGCGCGGCGATGGCGCCGGCGGGGTCGATGGCGCTGCGCACCCGGATGCGGGCGTTCTCGCGGCACAGGCAGGTGGCGGCCTCCTCGGCGCGGTCCAGCTCCAGCGCCACCGGCCGGCCGGCCTTGCGGGCGAGCACCGCGGCGATGGGCTCGATCGTGCAGTCGAACTTCAGCCCGAAGCCCCCGCCCACCGGCGGGACCGTCACCCGCACCCGGCTCGGCGCGATCCCCATCACCGCCGCCGTCACCCGGCGCACGGTCCAGGGCGCCTGGGTCGAGCACTCGATATGCACGCGCCCGTCCTCCCACCGCGCGATGGCGGCGCGCGGCTCGAAGGGCACGTGGGACTGGCGGCCGACCTCGAAGACGCTCTCGACCACGCGCACGTCCGCGCGGGCGAAGGCGGCGTCGACCTCGCCCCGCTCCACCCGCGCCTCCCAGGCTATGTTGCCGCGACGGTTCCCGCCCTCGGCCAGCGAGGCGTAGGCGCGCCAGTCGGGGTGGACCAGCCGGGCGCCCGGCGCCAGCGCCTCGTCCAGCGTCAGGGCGGCGGGGTCGGGGGCGATCTCGACGACGATGGCGGCCAGCGCGGCGCGCGCCTGCTCGGGCGTGTCGGCGGCGACGGCGGCCAGCGCCTCGCCGGGGTGGCGGACGTGGTCGCGGGCGAACAGCGGATGATCCGCCACCCCGATCCCGTGCAGCCCCGGCGCGTCGGCCGCGCCCGCGACCGCGCGCACCCCGGGCAGGGCGAGCGCGGGCGCGAGGTCCAGCCGCACGATCCGCCCCGCCGGCCCCTCGGCCCGCAGCACGGCCGCATGCAGCATCCCCGCCCCGATCCGGTCGACGGTGTAGCGCGCGGCGCCGGTCAGCTTGTCCCGCGCATCCCGGCGCGGCAGGTCCATGACGGGGGAGGGCAGGTCGGCGCTCATCGGGCGGCCTCCGGCGCAGGCGCGGCTTCGGTCTCGGGCCGCAGGGCGCGCAGGGCGGCGTCGAGGATCCGCTCGTAGCCGGTGCAGCGGCACAGGTTGCCGGTCAGCGCCCGGCGAAGGCCCTCGCGGTCGATCCCGGGCTCGGCCTCCAGCACCGGGGCCAGCGCCATCACCATGCCGGGAAAGCACATGCCGCACTGGACCGCGTCCTCCTCCAGCAGCGCGCGTTGCAGCGCGGTGGGCAGGGCCGGGTGCGTCCCCTCCACCGGCGCGACCGAGGGGGGCGCGTTGCGGCCCAGCCCCTCGATGGTGGTTATCTCGGCGCCCTCGACGAGCCCCGCGGGCGTGAGGCAGGCGAGCCGCGGCTCCCCTTCCACATGCACCGTGCAGGCGCCGCAGAACCCCTCCCGGCAGACGGCCTTGGCGCCGGTCAGGCCCAGGTCGCGGCGCAGCAGGTCGATCAGCGGGGTCATCGGGTCGCGGTCGAGCTCCCGCGTCTCGCCGTTCACGCGCAGGCGGATCATGGGCGGATCTCCTGGATCAGGGCGCCGAGCGCGCGGCGGACGAGGGCGGGCAGCACCTCGACCCGGTACCAGCCGGGCGCCTCCACCCCGTCGCGGGGGGCGAAGCCGCCCAGCAGCCCGGCGGCGGCGGTTGCGCCTGCGGCGGGGTCCGGAGCGGCGCCTTCGAGCGCGGCCTCCAGCTCCGGCCAGCGGCGGGGCGCGGCCTCGACCGAGCCGACGGCGACGACGGGCCGGGCGAGCCGGCCGTCGACGAGGTCCGCGGTCAGGGAGAGGATCGCCACGGGGTAATCCCCCGCCCGCTTCAGGGGCAGGCGGACATGCGCGCCCAGCCGCCCCGGCCGGCGCGGGATGCGCACGCCCGCCACCAGCGCCCCGGGCAGCGCCTCGGCCCGCGTCTCCAGGAACCGGGCGAGGGGCAGGCGGCCGGGGCCCGACAGCCGCTCCAGGTCCACGTCCGCCTCCAGCGCCAGCAGGGCGCAGGCGAGGTCGGCGGCGGGGAAGTCCACGGCGCAGAGGTTCCCGCCCAGCGTCGCCGCCCGCCGCACGCCGGGGTTCGCCGAGGCGCCCGCCGCGACCGCCAGCGGCGCGAGGTCCGGCAGCCCGTCCAGCGCCTGCGCCAGCCGCGCATGGGAGACGGCCGCGCCGATCTCGGCGCCCTGGGGCGAGAGGTCAAGACGCTGCAATTCCTCGATCGCGTGCAGCGCGGCGAAGTCGCCCGACAGGGCCTCGCCCCGCAGGGGCGCGCGCATCAGCCAGGTGCCCCCGGCCAGAAGCCGCGCGCCGGCGGCCTGCGCCTCCAGCGCCGCGGGGATCGTGGCGGGGATCAGCAATGAGCGGGGCGCGGCGGCGGCGGGAGCGGGGGGCATCCGGCGTCCTTCGATCCGGGAACGGGGGGTCGGGCGCCCCGGAACCGGTCCGGGGCGCCCGCGGCGGCGCCGCCCCGGCACGGGCGGCGGCCTCCGGTCGGAGGGGGCGGCGCGGCGACGGGACCGCCGCGCCGCCCGCATCGCCTCAGGCGGCGGCCTCGGCCCAGTGGGCCACGGTGCGCTTCTCGAAGCTCTCGCGGAACTGGGCGGTGGACTTGGGCAGCAGCTCGCCCGTGTTCCAGTCGAGGATCACCGCGTAGCGGCGCAGGGCGTCCATCGCGTCGATCTCGCCCGCCTGGTAGAGGGCGGCGACCTCCGCCGGGTCCTTGCGGGCCCAGCCCACGCGCTGCGAGCGGATCTCGGCGCGCAGCGTCTCGGTCGCCGCGGCGTCGATCTCGTACTCGCACAGGTCCGCGTCGATCTCCCGGATCACCACGCCGTAGTCCAGCGCCGCCCGGCGGATCGAGACGTAGTCGTCCACCACGTCCAGCAGCACCTTCTCGGGGTCCCGCTCCAGCGGATCGCCGAAGCCGCCGCCGCCGGCGGTGGGCCGGGCGAAGACGTCGCCCGTCGCGACCTCGTAGTTCGAGAAGACCGAGCCCAGCCACACGTCCTCGCCGGTCGCCTTGGGCGTCAGGGTCAGGCCGTGGGGCATCGAGGGCAGGCCCCCTTCCACGCCCCACACCACCGCCCGCTCGCGGTCGCAGATGTAGGACATGACCGAGGCCTCGTTCTCCAGCAGGACCGACGTCTTCTGCACCCCCGTGCCGCCGCGCCATTTCCCCGGCCCGGCCGAGTCCTGGAGGATGTCGAAGCGCAGGGTGCGGGTGGGGTTCACCCGCTCGTTCCCCTCGTTGGGCTGGGACATCAGGCCGGTGCCGAAACAGGCGGTGGTGACGTCCGAGCCGTCCTTGCCGTTGCGCCCGCCCCAGCCGCCGGGAAGCCACTCGTAGAACATGAAGATCGGCTTCTCGGGCTTGCGCAGGTCGCGCCCGCCGCACAGCAGGTATTCCAGGTTGAAGGCGCAGGCGATGGCGCGCTCGGGCATGATTTGGGACCACATCTCGAAGATCGCGTTCATGATCTTCTCGAACGGCATCAGGAAGCCGGTGACGGCCGTGGGCCACTCGGCGGCGACGATCGAGCCCGGAGGCGCCTTCACCGAAATCGCCCGGTAGAAGCCGGAGTTCAGCGGCAGGTCGGGGAAGAAGGTCTTGGTCCCCGCCACCACCGCCGAGAAGGTCGCGCCGGGGGCGGAGTTGTACATCGACGCGATGGTGGGATGAGAGCCCTCGAAGTCGAAGAGGATCTCGTCCCCCTTGATGGTCATCTTGATCCGGATCGGGATCATCCCCTCCCCCTGGGAGGGGTCGCGGTCGATGTAGTCCACCGTCTCCCAGGTCCCGTCGGGCAGGGCAGCGATGCGCTGGCGCATCGCCCGCTCGACGTAGTCCTGCACCTCGGCCATGCCCTGGGTGACCTGGTCGCGGCCGTACTTGCGCACCAGGCGCAGCACGTCGCGCTCGGCCACCTGGGTCGCCTGCGCCTGGGAGTGGATGTCGCCGATGATCGAACCCGGGTCGCGGGTGTTGTTGGCGATCAGGTCCGCCACGTCCCGGCAGAAGCGGCCGCCGTGGAAGAGCCTCACGGGGGTGATGCGCACCGCCTCGCCGAACATCTGGCGCGACATCACGTCGAAGGAGCCGGGCACGGTCCCGCCCAGGTCCGACCAGTGGCCGTTGGACTGGGAGAAGCCGATCAGCGCGTCGTCGTCGAAGATCGGCCGCACGAGGCGGACGTCCGAGAAGTGCGTGCCCCCCGCATAGGGGTCGTTGATGGCGTAGACGTCGCCGGGCAGCATCTCGCCCTCGAAGTACCGCAGCACGTCCTTGCAGGTGTAGTGCAGGGTTCCGACGTGGACCGCGATGTCCTGGTTGCCCTGCGCGACGCTGTTTCCTTCCGCGTCATGGAGCCCGTTGGAAAAATCGCGGTTGTAGATGACGAACGAATAACACGTCCGCAGCATCCGCTCGGCCATCTGGTCGACCGAGGTGATGAAGCTGTTCTTGAGGACCTCGAACGTGACCGGGTCGAGGCTCTGTTTGCTGAGATCGTCCATGGGTCAGCCCTTCATGCGGATCAGGATGTTGGCGTAGCGGTCGACCTCGGCGGTCGTGCCCGGCGGGACCACGATGGTGGAGTCGAACTGCTCGACCACCGCGGGGCCCTGGAAGGTCGCCCCCGCGCCCAGGTCGTCGCGCCAGTAGAGCGCGGCGTCGCATTTCTCGCCGTCGAACCAGGCGGGGCGGGTCCCCGTCGGCTCGGGCGTGTGGGGTTTGGGCTCGGAGGACGGCAGGTCCGCCTTGGGCACCACGCCCGTCGCCTTCACCGCCACGCGGAAGATCGCCACCGGGGCGTCGTCGCGGCGGAAGTTGTACTCGCGCTCATGCTCGGCGTGGAACGCGTCGATCAGATCGCCCAGGCTGGTGACCTTCGCCGGCACGTTGACCGAGAGCGAGCGCCACTGGCCCGCGTACATCATCTCCACCGTGCGCTGGATCAGCATGTCCTTGGGCTCGACGCCCTCGTGCGCCAGGCGCGCGGCGGCCTCGGTCTCGATGGCGGCGAAGGCGGCCTCGAGGTCCTCGGGCTTGGTCGAGCCGGCGTCGGCCATGAAGTTGTCCGAGTAGTCGTGCTGCACGTCCACCAGCAGGCAGCCCAGCGCCGAGGTGACGCCCGGGTTCGGCGGCACGATCACGGTGGGGATCGAAAGCTCCTTGGCCACCGCCGCCCCGTGAAGCGCCCCGGCGCCCCCGAAGGCCACCAGCGCGAAGTCGCGCGGATCGTAGCCGCGGGCGATCGAGAGCAGGCGCACGGCGTTGGCCATGTTGGCGTTGGCGACCTGCACGACGGCCTCGGCGGCCTCGTGCAGCTCCATCCCGAAGGGTTCGGCCACCGTCTCGCGCACCGCCGTTTCGGCCTTGGCCGCGTCCAGCGTGATCTTGCCGCCGGCAAGGGACGTGCCCAGCCGCCCCAGCACCACGTTGGCGTCGGTGTTGGTGGCGACCTCGCCGCCCTGGCCGTAGCAGGCCGGGCCCGGCACGGCGCCCGCGGACTGCGGACCGTTGCGAAGCGAGCCGCCCTCGTCCTTCCAGGCCATCGAGCCGCCGCCGGCGCCGATGGTCAGCACCTCGATGGACGGGAAGCGGATCGGGTAGCCGTATTCGACGTACCAGTCCTTGGTGATCCGCGGCTCCCCCTCGTAGACCAGCGAGACGTCGGTGGACGTGCCGCCCATGTCGAAGCCGATGGAGTTCTGGTAGCCGCACAGCCCCGCGATGTAGCGCGACGCGATGGCCCCCGCCGCGATGCCGGATCCGGCCAGGCGCGCCGAGAAATCCTTCACCGAGCTCGGCGTCATCACGCCCCCGCCGGTGTGCAGCAGCAGCAGGTCGCGGTCGTAGCCGCCGGCCGACAGCTTCTCGCCCAGCCGCTCGACGTAGGAGACGACCACCGGCGCCACCACGGCGTTGGCCATCGTGGTCGAGAAGCGCTCATGCTCGAAGATCTCCGGCATCACCTGGGAGGAGATCGAGACGGCGACGTCCGGCATCTCGGCCTTCAGGATCTCGGCCATCTTCTGCTCGTTGGCGCCGTTGACGTAGGAGTTCATGAAGCACACGGCGATCGAGGAGACGCCGCGCTTCTTGAGCACCTGCGCCACCCGCCGCGCGTCCTCCTCGTTCAGCGGCGTCAGCACCTCGCCCTCGGCCGACACGCACTCGCGCACCGTCAGGCGGTCGCGGCGCGCGATGTAGGGTTTCGCCACGTCCTTGTAGGTGTCCCAGAGGTCCTCCTTGTTGGCGCGGCGGATCTCGACCACGTCGCGGAAGCCCTCGGTGCACACCATCGCCGCGCGGGGCAGGCGACGGGTGATCAGCGCGTTGGTCGCGACCGTGGTCCCGTGGGAGAACATCGAGACCTCGGCCAGGTCGACCCCGGCCTGGCCGATCCCGTTCATGATCGCCTGCATCGGATCGTCGGGGGTCGAGGCCGTCTTCTCGATGCGGATCGCGCCGGAGGTCTCGTCCATGATGCAGATGTCGGTGAAGGTCCCGCCGACGTCGACGGCGACTCGGGTGGTTTTCATCGTCCCTCCAAGGGTTTGTCGGGGCCCCTGCGCCTGTCTGAAGGGCGCGCGGGACCGGCCGCCGGCACGCGGGCCGGCGGGGCGTTTCGCTCCGGGTCTGGAAGCAGGTCAGGCGGCGGGCCCGGAACGCGGGCCCGTCCGGGGATCAGGTCATTGCGGCGCGACGAGCGCGCTCGCCCGCTCCGCCGCCGCGGCGCGGCGGGTGTCGGTGGGCGTGCAGCCGAAGCGCGACTTGTAGAGGCGCGAGAACCGCGACTGGTCGGAGAAGCCCCAGCGGTAGGCGATCTCGGCGACCGAGGCCGCCCGGCCGCCGGCGCGCAGCTCCTCCGCGCAGCGGTTCAGGCGCTTGTCGCGGATGAAGCCGTTGATCGACTGCTCCCGCTCGGCGAACAGCCGCTGGAGATAGCGCAGCGAGATCCCGCAGGCCTCCGCCACCTGGGCGGGGCCCAGCTCGGGGTCCTTGAGGTTGTCGCGGATGTACTGCTCGGCCCGGTGCAGATGCGCGGCGCGGATCGAGGAGACGTTGGAATCCAGCACCCGGTCGTCGGAGCGGATGGCCAGGCACAGCAGCTCCAGCAGGTGCATCCCCGCGGCCGCCCGCGCGGTGGGGCTCAGGTGGTCCACATGCGCGCCGGTGGTGCGCACCATGTCCACGAAATAGGAGGCCACGCCCGAGGTCGCGTCGAAGTTCAGCGCCGCGATCCGGTCCGTCGGCCCGATGCGCGAGCGCACGGACGAGGCCTTCACCTTCAGCACCCACAGCGAATTCGTCTTGCCGTGCCAGAACTCGTAGGGCGCGTCGCCCCGCTCCACCAGGAAGCCGCCGGGGCGGCAGTGGGTCGAGCGCGATCCCTGGGAGAAGCCGACCTCGGCGATCTCGGGGATGGTGATCAGCAGGCTCGAGTCCGACTCGTGCAGGAAGTGCCGGCGGTGACGGCGATACAGCAGCCCGTCGCAGGCGTTGCGCGAGATGGCGACGTCGCCCAGCGACCAGGCTTCGAGCGTGCCCTGGAACGCGGCGCTGTTGCGGATTTCGACGTCGAGGGGGAAGTAGGTTTCGGAGACGGCGCGACGCCACGCGTCGCCGCCTTTCCCCGATCCGTCGTGCTGCACCTTGTATTTCATGTGCGTTCCCTGTCGGAAGCGGCGGGCGGATCCGCCTGTTCCCTTGCTCTCTGGTCCTTGGAGTCGACTCGAATCAGCGTCGGATTAGTCCGGACCAAGTGTGGGCGCTTCGCTCTCTTTGGGGAAGCTTCATCGCCCGACGACTCCTACGATACGCGGGATTCGTCCCCGCTCTTGGTCGAAAGCGCCCAAAAAGATGACGCTGGCCGGCCCCGCGCCCAGCCGCTGGGCGCCGGGGCCGGAGGGCGGTCAGGCGGCGCGCAGGCGCGCGGTCTCGGGCGCGTCCACCACCCAGACGTCCGGCGCCTCGCCCGCGACGAGGGCCACGCGGTAGACCTCGCGCGCCGTCTCGGGATCCAGCCAGCCGCGGTTGACGGTGGCCGCCACCCGGGCCGGGTCGCGGGCCAGCGGGTCGCCGTAGCCGCCGCCGCCGCAGGCGGTGAACTCGATCTTCTGGCCGGCGGCGATCACCTCCTCGGAGAAGGCGGGCAGCACCTCCTTCTCGTCTCCGCTCACGCGGATCGAGGTGCTGGCCCCGCCGGCGCCGCCGCCCAGCACGCCCTGGGGGGGCGTGTGGGTGCCGTCGGCCGCGTAGATGATCGTCATGTCGTGGTCGAGCGGGTAGAACACGCCGCCCATCGCCGGCGCCCCCTCGAACTCTCCCCAGCCCTGGGAGCCGGGGATCACCCCGCGGCGTTCGACGACGATGGGATACATGCTCTCGTCCATCTCCACGCTGTCGAGCTGGATCAGGCCTGCGTTGGCCGAGCCGCAGAAGGTCAGCCAGCCGTCGTGGCCGTGCACGGCGCCGCCGCCCCCGTAGCCCACGAAGATCTGGTTCACGTAGCCCTTGCCGTTCTTCCACGGGTCCGCGCCCGAGATCACCCCGACCCCCGCCGGCAGGTGCCCCGCGCTCTCGGCCCGCCCGTAGGGCGCGCCCATGCCTGAGAACACCGCGTCGCCCGCCACCATCAGCCGGTCGTTGACGTTGGTGGTCGCGACCGAGGTCCCCACCGGGTATTTCGGCTTGCCGATGGCCGAGCCCTCGCGCATCCGCACCCGGACGCGGGACTTGGCCCCCTCGTTATGCGGCACGCTTTCGGGGAGGTTGTTGAACACCCCGATGCGGCAGGAGCCGGTGCAGGTGTTCTCCGACAGGTTCAGGCCGCCGGGGACGCAGTCGACGTTGTTGGTCACGTCGACCAGGATCTCGCCGGCTATGGGGTCGACCTCGATGGCGACGCGCACGGGGATGCCCTCGTCGGCGACGCCGGGGACGGGGTCGTGGCGGGTCTCGTATTCGTAGCGCCCGGCCGGCAGCTTGGAGATCGCGGCCTTGGCCGAGCGCGCGCCGTAGTCGAACCAGTCCTGGATGAAGCCGAGGACCGTCTCGGTCCCGTAGCGCTCGCACAGGTCCATGATCCGCCGCTCGCCGGTGCGGCAGGCGCCGATCTGGGCGCGGACGTCGCCCATCCACAGGTCCGGCACCCGGTTGCGCATCGCCCCGATGCGCAGGATGTCGGCTTTTTCCTTGTAGTTCCGGGCCATGCGGACCGCGGGGAAGTGCATGCCCTCCTCGAAGATCGTCTTGGCGAAGGGCAGGTAGGTCGAGGGCGCCGGCGCCCCGGTGTCGGCGTGGTGGCTCAGCGCCACCACCCAGAACAGCGGCTTGCCGCCCACGAAGACCGGCATCGCCATGATCAGGTCGGCGTGGTGGGTGCCGCCGGTGTAGGGGCAGTTGTTGATGTAGATGTCGCCCTGCGCGATGTCGTCGAAGAGCTCGGTCAGCGGCCGGGTCGCGAGGTCCATGGACATCACGTGGATCGGAAGGGCGTCCTCGACCGTGACCAGCTCATGCTCGTAGGTCAGGATCGCGCAGGAGAAGTCGCGGGCGTTCTTGATCACGGCCGAGCGGGAGGCGCGCATGACCACCAGGGTCATCTCGCGCACGATCGCCTCGAACCGGCTTTTCAGCACCGACATCATGAAGGCGTCGATGCGCCGGGTCTCGGCGTCGGCGTCGCCGCAGGTCGAGCGGGTCTCGATGAAAGCGTCCATGGGGTCCTCCGGGGTCAGGCGATGGCGACGACGAGGTTGCCGTGGGCGTCCACGCGGCCGTCGTGGCCGGACTTGAGGTAGGCGGTGAAGGTGGCGGCCTCGACCAGGGCCGGGCCGGAGATTTCCGCGCCGGATCCGAGGGTTGCGAGGTCGTAGACCGGCAGCGAACGGGGTCCGCCGGCGGCGTGGTCGTAGACGGGGCGGCGCCCCTTGGGGGCGGGGGCGCCGTCCTGCGCGGGCAGCGTCGCCTCCTTCCACTGGTCGCGGCCCCGGCGCAGGCCGATGGCGCGCAGCTTCCAGGCGGTGAACTCGACCACGTCGTTGTCGGAGCGGATCGAGTAGATGCGCTCGTGCATCCTGTGGAAGGCTTCGACGAGGGTGGGGAGGTCCTCCGCCGTCAGGGTCCCGTCGGGCGCCTCGAACGGGGTCTCGATTTCAAAACTCTGGAACTCGTAGCGGCCCATGAAGACGAACTCGTAGACGCGGTCTTCCTGAGGGATTCCAGCGGCTTCGAGGAAGCCTGCGCCCTGCGCCATCAGCTTCGCGAGGGTGGCGTTGACGGCGTCCACGTCGAAGGCGGCGTCGGAGGTCAGGCAGACGGCCGCATCCTCACGCCGGATGTCGGAGATCAGCCCGCCGAAGGCCGAGAGGCCGGCCATGAAGCGGGGGACGACGTAGCGTTTCAGCTCCAGGATGTCGGCCATCTCGGCCATGTGGATCGCGGTGGCGCCGCCGCCGCAGACGAAGACGGAGTCGCGGGGGTTGATGCCCTCGCGCACCGTGATCTCCTCGATGGCGGCGACCATGTTGTGGTTCGAGGTGGTGTAGATCGCGTAGGCGGCCTCGGGGATCGTCACGCCCAGCCGGTCGGCCACCTTGGCGACGGCCTGCTCCGCCAGGTCCTTGCGAAGCTTCATCTTTCCGCCGAGGAAATAGTCCGGATCGACGATCCCCAGAACCACGTTGGCGTCGGTCACGGTGGGCTCGGTCCCGCCCGCGTCGTAGCAGGCGGGCCCCGGCCGGGCGCCGGCGGAGTGGGGGCCGACGCGCAGGAGCCCGCCCTCGTCCACCCAGGCGATGGAGCCGCCGCCGGCCCCGACCGAGCGGACGTCCACCTTGGGAATCCCGAGGCTGTCGTCGTGGATCATGCCGTCGGGTGTGACGATGATCTTGTGGTCCCGCAGGGCCGAGACGTCGAATGTGGTGCCGCCCATGTCGCCGACGATGATGTCGGCCTCCTCCCGCAGGGCCAGCGCGGCCATGGGGGCGAGGGTGGGGCCGGACATGACCGAGTAGATCGGCTTCGCCATCATCTCGGGCACCGGCATCATGCCGCCGACGCAGTTGGCCAGCAGCAGGTCGCCCTCGAAGCCCTGCTCCAGCAGCGCGGCGTTCAGCTTCTCGATGTAGGCGCGCACGATGGGGGAGATCGAGGCGTCGATGGCGGCGGCGATGGTGCGCTTGTATTCGCGCGGCATCGGGTTGATTTCGTGGGACAAAGTGATGGGGATGCCGGGGAGTTCCGCTTCCAGAACCGCCTTCACGGCCAGTTCGTGGGCGGGGTTCACCACCGACCACAGCAGGCCCACGGCGACGGCCTCGACGCCCATCGCGGCGAAGGCCTTCGCGGCCTCGCGGGCGTCGTCCAGCGACACCGGGGCCAGCTCGCGGCCGCGGGCGTCGATGCGGCCGGCGACGGAGCGGGTCAGGCGGCGGGGGACGTAGGGCTCGGGGTAGTCGAGGCGGTACTGGAAGGCGCCCTTCCGGGGACCCTCGCGCAGGACCAGGATGTCCTCGTGGCCCCGGGTCAGGAGGAGGCCGACCTTCACCGTCTTGCGCTCGACCAGGGCGTTGGTGGAGACGGTCGAACCGTGGACGATCAAATCAACCCGGTTGATGAAATCGGGGAAGGATTCGCCGTATCCCTCAGCCGCGACCTTCAAGACGTTAAGAAATCCCTTCTCGAACTCGCCGGGCGTGGTGGGGGACTTGAAGATCGAGATCTCGCCGCCGCCGTCGGAGATCAGGCAGTCGGTGAAGGTGCCGCCGATGTCGATGCAGGCCTGGTAGGTCATGGGGGGTCCGGTCGCAGGGAGGAAGGACGGGGAGGGCCGGCGCTCCGGCCCCGCGCGGGGGCGTCTGCGGACATGAGGGGACCGTCCTGCCGCGCGCAGGCGGAAGGGGACGCGCCGGAAGGGGGCGCGCGGTCGGGTCAGGTCCGGGCTGGGCGGCGGGCCGGGGAGGGCGGCCCGTCCGGGGGCATCTCGTCCGCGGCGGCCGTCGCCGCCCGCGGGAGGTCATGGGCGCCGGGCGCGACCCGGCGGAGGGGGCGAGGGGCCGGGCGCGGCCCCCCGCGGGTCTGGTCCGGCACGCAGGACGCGCCGGGATCGTTCCGGGCGCGCGGGGCGCGCCGGTCGGGCGCCCGCGCGGGGCGCCCGGAGGGACTTACTTGCCGATGGTCTTGCGCACGTCCTCGAGCGCCTTGCCGAAGCGGGCGACGATGTCGACGGCCTGCTCCTCGGTGGTGATCAGCGGCGGGCAGAAGCAGACGTTGTCGCCCGAGGCGCGCAGGATCACGCCGTGGTCGTGACCGGCCTTGAACACCGCCATGCCGACCTTGCCGTAGGGGTCGAACTTCGCCTTGGTGGCCTTGTCGTCCACCAGCTCGACGGCGGCGATCAGGCCGACGCCGCGGACCTCGCCGACCATCGGGTGATCGGCGAATTTCGCCAGCTCCCCGCGCATCACCTCGCCGACCTTCGCGGCGTTGGAGACGAGGTCCCGCTCCTGGATGATCTTGATGTTCTCGATGCCCACGGCGGTGGCGACGGGGTGGCCCGAGGTGGTGAAGCCGTGGCCGAAGGTGCCCAGCTGCTCCGTCCCGTCGGCGATGCCCTGGTAGATCTTGTCCGAGAACACGATCGCGGCCAGCGGCTGGTAGGACGAGGTGATCTGCTTCGACAGCACCAGCACGTCGGGCTGGATGCCGTAGGTCTCGCAGGCGAACATCTTGCCGGTGCGCCCGAAGCCGTTGATGACCTCGTCCGCCACCACGAGGACGTCGTACTTGCGGCAGACGGCCTGGACCTTCTGCCAGTAGCCCTTGGGCGGGACCAGCACGCCGCCGGCGCCGATCACCGGCTCGCCGATGAAGGCGGCGACGGTCTCGGGGCCTTCCTCGAGGATCTTGGCCTCCAGCTCCTCGGCGAGGCGGGTGGAGAACTCCTCCTCCGTCTCGCCCTCTTCGGCGAAGCGGTAGTGGTGGGGCGTGGTCACGTGCTTCATCTGCGGCAGGGGCAGGTCGAAGCCGCGGTGGTTCGCCGGCAGGCCGGTCAGCGAGCCCGAGGCGATGGTGATGCCGTGGTAGCCGTTGAGGCGGGAGATGAACTTCTTCTTCTCCGGCCGCCCGATGGCGTTGTTGTAGAACCAGACCATCTTCACGACGGTGTCGTTCGCCTCGGAGCCGGAGTTGGTGAAGTGCACCCGGTCGAGCCCGTCGGGGGTCATCTTCACCAGCATCTCGGCGAGCTCGACCGAGGGCTCATGCGCCTTGTGGGTGAAGGTGTGCGAGTAGGGCAGGATCTTGAGCTGCTTGTAGGCCGCCTCGACCAGCCGCTCCTCGGAGAAGCCCAGGCCCACGGACCACAGGCCGGACATCGCCTCGATGTACTTGTTCCCCGAGTCGTCCCACAGGTGGATGCCCTCGCCCTTGGCGATGACGATGGGTCCGTCGCGCTCATGCGCGCGGGCGTTGGTGTAGGGGTGCAGCAGGTAGGCGAGGTCCCGCGCGGCGGTGGAGTTCGGCAGCATATCCATCGGTATCGTCCATTCAGCTTGGGATCCGCGCGGGCCGCGCCCGCGCGGAGATCGGGCCGGGAGGGTGGACCCGGACCCGGGGCACCCTAGTCATGCAGGCTCGGCGGCGACAGGGGCGAGGCCGATGCCGTAGGTCGCCTTCGCCTCCTCCTCGGTGATCCAGCCGTCGAGGATGTCGTCGATCACCGCCTGGCGGTCGCGCTCGCCCGGATCGCCCCAGCCGCCGCCGCCGGGGGACGAGATGCGGATGCGGTCGCCCTTCGCGATCGGCACGTTGGCGAACTTGGAGGGCGAGGGCTTGCCGTAGAGCTCGGTGACCGTCTTCCACTCGCCCGCCGAGGCGGGGGTGACCATCAAGAGCTCCGCCCGGCCGCCGTCCTTGCCGCCGTGGATGCCCCAGGGGGACTTCTTCTGGCGGTCGGACATGTAGGAATAGGTCATGTCCGCCTGCGCGGTCAGGGTCTTGGAGATCGAATGCCCGCCGCGGTGCTTGCCCGCGCCGCCCGATCCCTCGACCAGCTTGAACTCCTCGACATGGAAGGGGAAGCGGTACTCGAACACCTCCACGGGGATGTGGGGGCAGTTGCCGTTGATGCCGCCCACGGCGTCGTTGCCGTCGGCGAAGGCGCGCCCGCCCCAGCCCACGGGCGTGAGGTCATAGCAGCAGAAGAACTCGCCGGTGTCGGGGTCGGTTCCGCCGAACAGGAAGTTGGAGTGCGAGGCGCCGTCGGTGGCGGCCGACCGCTCCTTCAGGGCGGGGGCGAGGGCGCCCATCACGGTGTTCGCGATGCGGCAGTGAGTCTCGGTGTTGCCGCCCACGCAGGGGCCCGGATAGTCCACGTTGACCACGGTGGAGGGCGGCGCGATCACCTTGATCGGGCGGAAGCAGCCCGAGTTCTTGGGAATCGAGGCGTCGGTGAGCTGGAGGACGGCGTTGTAGGCCGCGCCCCAGGCGACGCCGAGCGTGGCGTTGATCGGGCCCTTCGCCTGCAGGTCCGAGCCGTAGTAGTCCACGATCAGCCCGTCGCCCTTCACGTGGACGGTGACGTTGATCTTGTAGGGCTTGTCCTCGATCCCGTCGTCTTCCATCCAGTCGTGGAAGGTGTAGGTCCCGTCCGGGATCTCGGCGATCTCGGCGCGCATCCGGCGCTCGGAATAGTCCATCAGGGCCGCGACATGCTCGCGGAAGCCCTCGACGCCGTGCTTCTTCGCGAGGTCGGCCATGCGGCGTTCGCCGAGGTCGACGGCGGCGATCATGGCGCGGTAGTCGCCGTAGTTGAACCGAGGGGTGCGGACGTTGGCGAGCATCAGGCGCCAGACGTCCTCGTTGTCCTTGCCGGCGCGCTTGATCTTCACCGGCGGCACGCGCAGGCCCTCGTGGAAGATCTCGGTCGCCTCGCCGGGGAAGCCGGCGGGGGCCATGCCGCCGACCTCGGCCACGTGGCCGATGGCCACCGAGAAGCCGATCAGGGCGCCGTCGACGAAGACCGGCTTGAAGAACGTGTGCTCGGGCGTGTGCAGGCCGCCGCGGTAGGGGTCGTTGTGGACGATGACGTCGCCGGGCTCGAGATCCTCGATGTCGATCTCCTGCACGCAGGAGCGCAGCAGCAGCGGCATGCCGCCGATCATCGAGGGGCAGAAGTCGCCGGTGGCGACCAGCTCGCCGGTGGGCAGGGCCAGGCCGCAGGTGAAGTCGAGGCTCTCGGAGAAGATGGTGGAGTAGGAGGTGCGCATCAGCGTCACCCCCATGTCGCGGCAGATCGAGACCAGGATGCCGCCCACGATGTTGAGGGAAACCATGTCCATGGGGATCACTCCTTGGCGGTGACGATGAGGTTGCCGTAGGCGTCGGCCTCCAGGCGCTTGCCCGGGTCGACGACGGTGACGGAGGCGCTTTCCTCGACCAGCGCGGGGCCTTCGACGACCTGGCCGGCCTTCAGGTCGGCGCGGCGGTAGACGGAAGCGTCGGTCCAGCCCGAGCGGAAGTAGACCGGGCGGGAGGAGGCGGGGACCGGCGCCTCGGAGGACGCCTCGATCTGGGGCAGGGTCATCTCGCCGGTGGCGGCGACCCCGGTGACCATGAAGTTCACGATCTCCATGTGATCCTCGAGGCGGAAGCCGAAGCGGGCCTCGTGCAGCTCATGGAACTCGGCGTAGATCTGGGCGACCTCGGCCTCGGTGAAGTCGCGGGCGCGGATCGGCAGCTCCAGCTCGTAGTTCTGGCCGAGGTAGCGCATGTCGATGGCGCAGGAGATCGAGACGTCCTCGTGCCCCTGGGCGGCGAGCTCGGCCTCGCATTCCGCGATCAGGGTGGCGAGCGCCTCCTTCGCGCGCACCGCGTCGAAGGCGCGGGAGGTGAGCTGCACGGTGCGGTAGCGGTCCACCCGGGCGTCGGCCATGGTGAAGCCGAAGGCGGAGAACTGGCCGGGGAAGTTGGGGGCGAGGCCGCGGGGGATCGAGGCGTCGTCCATCAGGTCGGAGATGTGCAGCGGGCCCGCGCCCCCGAAGGCGACCAGGGTGAAGTCGCGGGGGTCGAGGCCCTGCTCGGTCAGCACCGTGTGCAGGGCGCCGACCATGTTGTTGTTGGCGATGCGGATGATCGAGAGGGCGGCGTCCTCGATCGTCACGCCCAGCGCGTCGGCGATGGGCTGCATGGCGGTCTTGGCGGCCTGTTCGTCCAGCGCCATCTCGCCGCCCAGGAAGTTGGAGGCCGAGATGCGGCCCAGCACCAGGTTGGCGTCGGTGACCGTGGGCAGGGTTCCGCCCTGGCCGTAGCAGGCGGGGCCGGGGGTGGCGCCGGCGGACTCGGGGCCGACCACGAGCATGCCGCCGGCGTCGATGCGCGCGATCGAGCCGCCGCCCGCGCCGATGGTGCGGATGTCGATCATCGGGACCTGGATGGGGCGGCCCCACTCGATCTCGAAGTCGGTGGTGAACCGCTCCTTGCCGTTGACCACAGTGGACACATCGGTGGACGTGCCGCCCATGTCGAAGGTCACCAGGTTGTCCATGCCCAGCAATTGGGCGATCCGCTTGGCCGCGATGACGCCGCCGGTGGGGCCGGACATGGCGATCTGGATCGGGCTGTCGGCGACCTTGCGGGCCTCCATCTCGCCGCCGTTGGAGCGCATGACGACGAGGCGGGCGTCGACGCCCTCGGCCTCGAGGCGCGACTTCATCGAGCCGATGCGGTCCTTCACGACGGGCTTGATGAAGGCGTCGCAGATGGTGGTGGAGCTGCGGAAGTGCTCCTTCCACTTGGGCAGCACCTCGTAGGAGATCGAGACCGGGAGGTCGGGGGCCTCTTCCGCGAAGATCTCCTTGATGCGCTGCTCGTGATCCGGGGTCAGGTAGGAGTGCATGGTCATGACCGCGACGGCGCCGATCTCGGGCTCCGCGGCGATCTTCTTCGCGACCTCGCGCACCTCGTCCTCGTTCAGCGGGCTCAGGATCTCGCCGGAGGGGCCGACGCGCTCCGAGACCTCGTAGGCGTCGCGGCGCTTGAGGAAGGGCTTGGGCTTGATCCAGCCGAGGTCGTAGTGGTGCTTGCGGTCGCCGCGCATGATGAAGGGCACGTCGCGGAAGCCGGCGGTGGTGACATAGGCGACGCGGGCGCCCTTGCCCTCGAGCAGGGCGTTGGTGGCGACGGTGGTGCCGAGGCGGATGCCCGAGATTTCCGACTGCCTGCCGAAGCTGCGCAGGCCGGTCATCACGCCCTCGGACGGGTCTGCGGGGGTGGAGAGGTTCTTCCAGGCGCGCAGTTCGCCGGTTTCCTCGTCATAGACGACGAAATCCGTGAACGTGCCGCCGATGTCGACTCCGAGACGGTAGGACATGGGGGGACTCCTTCGGGCGGTCAGGCGGGTGTGGTCTCGGCCGGGGCGGCGGCCGAGTAATCGACGGGCGTGGCGTGCCAGCCCTCGGCGCGCTTCTCCCAGAAGCGGTCGAGCAGCCGGCGCGAGATCGGGCCGGGGCGGTCGTTGTTGAGGATGCGGCCGTCGATGCGGCTGGCGGGCATCAGGCCGCCGGCGGTGGTGCAGGTGAAGATCTCGTCCGCGTCGCGAAGCTCCTGCGCGGGGATCTCGCGCACCTCCAGCTTCAGGCCGGCCTCCTCGCACAGCTCCATGACCGAGAGGCGGGTGATGCCGTCGAGGCCGCCGCGGATCGGGGTCGAGACCACGCCGTCGGTGACCGAGAAGACGTTGAAGCCGGGCCCCTCGGTGACGTTGCCGGCGAGGTCGGGGAGGATGGCGAAGTCGGCGTCCACCTCCAGCGCCTCGAACTGGGCGCGGGTCAGGTCGCCCCAGTGGAAGTTCTTCGCCCGCGGCTCGACGCATTCGGGGGGGATGCGGGGGGTCCTGGAGATCATCAGGTGCATGCCGCGCTCGATCATCTCGGGCGGCGCCACCCAGACCCATGGGATCGCCATGGCGATGGTGTAGGCGGGCACGTAGGCCGGGTGGCGCGGCTTGCCGGGCTGGGGGACGGAGCGCAGGCACTCCATCGACACGTAGGCCGAGCGCAGGCCCGAGAGGGCGACGACCCGGTTGAGGATCGCGCGCAGCTCCTCGTCCGTCTCCTTCGGCTCCATGCGCAGTTCGGCGCGGGAGGCGCGGAAGCGGCGAAGGTGGTCGTCGAGGCGGAAGAAGTTCCCCTCCCACACGCCCACCACGTCGTAGGTGACGTCGGAGCGGCGGTAGCCCCAGTGGATGATCGGGACCGAGGCCTCGGCCACGGGCATGTAGCGCCCGTCGACATAGGCGGCGCCGGCGGAATAGTCGGGCATGGGGACGCTCCGGTTCATTCGGCGGGGGCGGCCTGGGCCGCGTCGGGGGCCGCGGGGGCGGCGGGGCGGCGGCGGCCGAAGAGCCGAAGCTCCTTGCCGCCGGCGAGGCCGGTGGGCCGCAGGACCAGGATCACCGCCATCAGGATGCCCAGCCCCAGCTCCTGGCTGCCCGGGGGCAGGGTGAGGGCGCCCATCTCGCCGCGCTCGAACATGCGCAGGAGCTCGACGATCAGGGTGACGACGATCACGCCCACGACCGCCCCGGTCAGCGAGGACATGCCCCCGACCACCAGCATCGCCAGCGTGATGAAGGTGAGCCCGAGGTAGAACGGATCGACGGTGAGGATGCCGAGGAACTGGGCGTAGAGCCCGCCCCCCAGCCCCACCAGCGCGGCGGAGAGGACGAAGGCCCCCAGCCGCGCCTTCACCAGGTTGATGCCCGAGGCCTGGGCGGCGACGGGGTCGTCGCGGGTGGCGCGCAGCATCAGCCCGTGGCGGGAGACCTGGTAGAGCCAGGCCAGCACCACCGCCACCGCCGCGAAGGCCCAGGCGACCCAGGGGCCGACCACGGTGGGGATGCCGATGATCGAGCTGACGCCCGCCGTCCAGCTGTCCCAGTTGGCGTAGACCGAGTTGGTGATCATCAGGAAGGCGAAGGTGGCGATCGAGCAGGCGATGCCCCCCAGCCGGGTGATCGCGCCCCCCAGCAGCAGGCCCACGATGGCGGGCAGGATCGCCGCGCCGGCGATGGCGACGAGGAACGGGTACTGCTCCCCCTGCAGCCACATCGGCAGGCCCGAGAGCATGATCTGCTTGAACGTCGGCTCGGCCGTCATCCAGGCGGCGGCGTAGGCGCCGATGCACATGAAGGAGATGTGGCCGAAGCTGATGATGCCCGAGTTGCCGATGAACACGTAGAGGCCCACGACGACGACCACGCGGATCATCATCTCGGCGATGGTGGTGGCCATGGCGTCGGAGCCGGTCAGCGAGGCGAGCCCGGCCACGATCGCGAGGATCGCGATCAGGATCGCCGGCGTCTGCATCGAGCGGAGGTTGAGAAGGATGCGGTCCATGGGTCTCTCCTTCCTCACACGCGCTCGATGACGTTGCGGGCGGGGATCAGGCCCTGCGGGCGGAACAGCAGGACGAGGATGACGATCGCGAAGGCGAAGGCGTCGCGGAACACGCGCAGCTCGGGGGGCAGGTAGGCCTGGAGCATGGTGACCACGAAGCCGATGGCGAAGCCGCCCACGACCGCGCCGGGCAGCGAGCCCATGCCGCCCACCACCACCGCCACGAAGGCGAAGAGGGCGAGGGGCACGCCCATGGTGTGGCTGAGCGAGCCGGACTGCGTGACGTAGAGAAGCCCCACGGCGGCGGCGAGGATGCCCGAGATCGCGAAGGCGATGCCGATCACGAAGTTGCCCTTCACGCCGAGGTATTGCGCCATGCGGAAGTCCTCGGCCGCCGCACGCATCTGCACGCCGTAGCGGGTGCGGGTCAGGAACAGCGACAGGCCGACCATCAGGGCGATGGTGACGACGACGGTGATGACCTGGAGGAGGGGGACGCGCAGGTCGCCGACCTGGATCTGCTGGTTCGCCGCGCCCCACAGGTTGATGGCCTTCGGGCGGGAGCCGTAGATCATCAGGATGCCGTTCTGGATGATGTAGCTGACCGCGAAGGAGGCGATCATCAGCGTCGGCGTGGTGGCCTTGCGCAGCGGCCGGAAGGCCGCGAAGTCGGTGGCCAGCGCCAGCAGGATCACGATCAGCGCGATCGAGGGCAGCAGGAACAGGATGTTGAAGTCGCCGATGAACATCCGCGCGGTGACGTCCGCCGAGGGGATGATCAGCGCGTAGGCCGCGACCGAGATCAGGTCGCCATGCGCGAGGTTGATCAGCCGCAGGATGCCGAACAGGAGCCCGATGCCTAGCGCGGTCAGCGCGTAGAGCCCGCCCAGAGACAGGGCGTCGATGAGGTTCTGGATGAAGCCGATCATGCCGCGCCTCCCGAAATCTGGGACTGGGTCTGGGATTGCGCCTGAGGGGTCTCGGCCGCGGCCTCGAAGCCGAAGTAGGCCTGGCGGATGGCGGCGCCGTCGGCGAGCTCGGCCGCCGAGCCGGTCAGCCGGATCTCGCCCTGGCGCAGGACGCTGATGCGGTCGGCGAACTTCAGGACGCGGTTCGAGGACTGCTCGTTGATCACCAGGGTCAGGCCCTCGGTCTTCCGCAGCTCGAGCAGGATCTCGTAGATCTGGTCGACGATCTTGGGGGCGAGGCCGAGGGAGGGCTCGTCCACCAGCAGCAGCTTGGGCCGGGTCATCACCGCGCGGGCGACGGCGAGCATCTGCTGCTCCCCGCCCGAGAGGCGGCCGGCGGGGAAGTCGATGCGCTCGGCCAGGCGCGGCAGCAGGCTCAGGATCCGCTCGCGGTCGCGGGCGATGCCGGCCTTGTCGTCGCGCATGTAGGCGCCGATGATCAGGTTCTCGGCCACCGTGAGGGAGCTGAAGATGTGCCGCCCCTCGGGCACGAGCGAGACGCCCATGGCGGCGATCTTGTCGGGGGGCGTGCCCAGGATCGGCTCGCCGGCGAAGCGGATCTCGCCCCGGTAGGGGCGCACGCCGCCGGCGACCGCGGCGAGCGCGGTGGACTTGCCCGCGCCGTTGGGGCCGATGATGCACACGACCTCGCCTTCCTCGACCCTCAGGTCGAGGCCGCGGAGCGCGACCATGTCGCCGTAGCGGACGTGGATGTCGGAAACCTCGAGCAGCGCCATCTCAGGCCTCCATTCCCAGGTAGGCGGCCATCACCTCTTCGTGGCGCTGGATCGCGTCGGGGACGTCCTCGGCGAGGGTCTTGCCCCCGTCGAGCACGTGGATGCGGTCGCAGATGCCCATCACCACGCGCATGTTGTGTTCGATCAGCAGCACGCCGCAGACGAAGGTCTTGGGGATCGCGTGGACGATCTCCATCAGCTCCTCGCACTCGCTGTCGGACATGCCGGCGGCGGGTTCGTCGAGCAGAACGAAGGCGGGGGAGAGCATCATGGCCCGCGCGATGCCGAGGCGCCGCTGGTCGGTGTAGGCGAGCGCGGAGGCCGGCGTCTCGATCTTGTCGGAGAGCCCGATCCACTCCAGCAGCTCGCGCGCGTCGGCCTGGGCGGCGCGGCGCGACTGGCCGAGGCCGACGCCCGCGACCTCGGCGTTCTCGAGCACGGTCATGTCGGGGAACAGGCGCCCGGCCTGGAAGGTGCGGGCGATGCCGTGACGGCGGAATTCGGTGGGGGCCCATCCGGTGATGTCGCGGCCCGCCATCATCACCCGCCCCTCGGTCGGCTTCTGGAAGCCGGTCAGGCAGTTGACGAGCGTGGTCTTGCCCGCGCCGTTGGGGCCGATCAGGCCGAAGATCTCGTGGCGCTGCATCTTCAGCGACACGTCCGAGATCGCGGCGAGGCCCTGGAAGCGGACGGTCAGGTTCTCGACGCCCAGCTCGGCGTCGTCGGAGGCGCCGGGCCGGTCGATCGGGGGCGCGTGTCGGGCGGGGGGAGCCTGCATGGGCGTCTCCTGCGGGGCGCGCGGTCCGCGGGGGCCCCGCGGGGCCGGCGGTCCGGGGCGGCGCGGTCCCGGGGAGGACGGGACGCGCCGGGGCGGATGGGTCGGGCCGGATCGCGACGGCGCTGGGCGGCCGGGGCGCGGCTCCGGGACGTGTCGGGAAAGGGCGCGGCGGGCGGAGAGGGAGGGCTCGCGCCCGCCGCGGGCGCCCCGGACCGGGCGAAGGGCGCCGGTCCGGTCCGGGGCGAGATCGCGGCGCTCAGGCCAAGGCTCGCTCGGCCAGGCTCACTTGGCCAGGCGGTAGAGCACCTCCTTGGGGATCGGCATGCCCACGTCCCACTCCTTCACGAAGGTCTGCTTGCCGTCCGCGTAGGAGGTGACCAGCATCGGGATCTCGGTCTGGATGTGCAGCATGGGCGACAGCTTGCGCAGGCCGACCGTGGTCTCGAAGCTGTCGTAGCCGTTCATGACGTCGACGACGGCCTTGGCGTCGGTGGTCCCGGCCTCCTTCACCGCGGCGACCCACATGTCGAGCATGCCGTAGATCAGGTAGGCGTACTGGGTGGCCGGCGGCGCGCCGTACTTGGCGGCGTAGGCGGCGGTGACTTCGTTGACCGAGTCGCGCGGGTCGTTCTGGGTCAGGTTGTTCGAGGGCAGGTAGAAGTCCTTCAGGCCGGGCACGGCCTCGACCCAGTAGGTGCCGTCCATGGCGGTGCCCGACAGGATCGGCAGGTCGATGCCCGCGGCGCGTATCTGGCGCACGGCCGAGGCCGCGCCGGGGTTGGTCGAGCACAGCATGATGTGGTCGACGCCGCCCGAGGAGATCGCGTCGGACATGCGGGTGATCTGGGTCGAGATCACCGGGTCGAGGCCCTTGAAGGTGTCGGTGCCGACGATCTCGGCGTCGTCCTTCAGGCCCATGATCAGTCGTAGCCGGCGCAGATCGACTTGTTGTACTCGATCGACTCGTCCACCAGGGAATAGCCCTTGCGGAAGTTCATGTCGGTGTAGCCCCAGTCGGCCATCGTCGCGCCCTCGAGCTGGGCGGCATTGGCGGAGGTGAAGCTGTAGGGGCCCACGCCGAGCACGCCGGCCTTGGGATCGGACGCGCCGAGGAAGAACGAGATGACGTTGGCCTTCTGCGCCTGCAGCGCGGCGGGCGCGCCGTAGTCGTAGTCGGCCGAGACCAGCAGCAGGTCGGCGCCGGCCTGGATCATCGACTGGCCGATCTTGGCGCCCTCGACGCGGTCGGTCTTGGTGTCGGCCACCAGCACCTTGATCGGCTTGCCGAGCAGGCCGCCCTCGGCGTTGAGCTTCTCGAGGTAGAGCTGGGCCATCTTGGTGCCCTCGCCGTCATAGGCCTCCATCCAGCCCGTCTGGGCCACGGCCATGCCGACGACGATCTCCTCCTGCGCCGCGGCGGGGCCGCCGGCGAGAATGCCGAGCGCGGACGCGCCGGCGAGGATGGACTTGAGGGTCGTGGGTTTCATGCACCTCTCCTGTAGGTTTCAGCGCCCGGGCGTTTCCGGCGGGCAGGTCTCGAGCTTCGAGGGGGAGCGCGACGGTCTGCGCCGTCTTGCGCCATGACGTCTCCGGCCGGCGGCCGCGGCCGCCGGGCGCCCCGGGGGGGCAGGTCCCTGCTTCGGGATCTCGGATCGGGGGGCGGCGCGGCCTCAGCCGGCCGGCGCCGGCTCCGCGCCGCCGGCCGGCGGCGCCGAGCTGCGGGCGTCGTGCCAGTCGACGCACCAGGACGAGCAGAACAGCTCGCCGTCGCGCTCGACCGCATCGGCGCGGCCGGCGTCGTAGATAAGGATGCCGCAGCAGCGGCATTTCACGTAGCTCTCGACGTAGAGCTTCGTGGCGGACAGTTTCATGGGGTCCTCCCGGGGTCGGATGCGGGAACGGCCTGGCCGGCCGCGGCCGGGATCGCGTCCTCGGACGCGGGCCCGAGCACGACGTTGGTGCGGCTGCGGCGGATGTGGGCGGCGAGCAAGCCCTCGGCGCGGTCGGTCTCGCGCGCGGCGATGGCCTCGGCGATGGCGACGTGTTCGCGCGCCGAGACCTCCAGCGGGTCCTCGCGCAGGTTCACCGTGGCGATCATCATGCGCACCGAGGCGTCCATCGCCTCGTGCGCGTCGAGCGCGGCGCGGTTGTCGGAGAACACGCAGATCGTGCGGTGGAAGGCGATGTCGAGCTCGTGCATCCGGGCGACGTCGTGGCTGCGCGCGGCGTCGAGCATATCGCGGGCGATCATGCGCATCCGCAGGCCGAAGCCGGGCTCGCCGCGCGCGAAGGCCTGGCGCAGGGCGAAGCTTTCGACGGCCACGCGGAACGAGAAGATGTCGTCGGCGGACTTGGCGGTGAAGGTCCGCAGGAAGGCGCCGCGGCGGGGGCGGGCGATCAGAAAGCCCTGGCGCACCAGGCCCGCCACCGCCTCGCGCACCGGGTTGCGGGAGATGCCCAGGCGCCGGGCGAGCTCGGCCTCGTTGATGCGCTCGCCGGGGGCGAGCTCCCCGGCGGTGAGCTGGGCCAGCAGGTAGGCGCGGACCCGGTCGGAGAGGTTGCCGACCTCGGCCAGCGGCGATTGCGGCGCCGCAGCATTCCGGAGGTCGATATCCGATCCGATGACGTGGCCCACTGTGGACAGTTCCTTTCCCGAGGCGGTCCGCGCTTGCCTGGGCGCCCAATTGTCGAGCGTCCGGGAAGCGTTCACAGGATGAGGGCGCACCCATTGGGCAGTCTTGTCGCGCAGCGAACGAATGTTGGTTGCATTGCGCCCATGTTGCGCAGCACGCGAACAGGCCGGCCGGGGGCGCCCGGAAATCGGGCGGAGGAAGCGTGAATTGCGAACGAAGACGGCGCCGGACGTAGCGTCCGGCGCCGTTGCGGCGAGGGCGATTCCCTCCGGGAGGAGGGGGACGCCGGGTTGGATCAGGCGCGCAGCTCGGCGCGCAGGGCCTCGGTCGCGGGCAGGTCGAGCGCCCAGCCGTAGCCGTCGTCCACCTCGACCAGCGCCACGCCGTAGTCGCGCCGCGCGCTCTCGGGCCGGATGAAGCCGTCGAGCACGTCGTCGAGGACCTTGGCGGGATCCCGCTCCAGCGGATCGCCGTAGCCCCCGCCCGAGGGCGAGAAGTAGGAGATCACGTCGCCGGTCTGGGTGGGCATGCCGGAGAGCTTGGCGTGCAGGGACCGGGTCTCCCCGGTCGTGACGTTGTGCAGCTCCAGCTTGCCGGTGGCGCCGGGCTTGCCGCCGAAGATGCCCCAGGGGACGTCGTGGTGGCGGTCGTTCTCGTGGGTGGTCTGGCCGGGGGTGAGGTAGCGCTGGGACTTCACCACGCCCTGCCCGCCGCGGAACTTGCCCGCGCCCGGCTCGACGTCGTCGCGCACCTCGTAGCGGTCGCAGATCAGGGGCAGGTGCATCCCGAGGTCTTCCAGCGGGTTGTTGCGCGTGTTGCGCATCAGCTCCTCGACCGTGTCGGGACCGTCGGAGAAGGGACGCCCGCCCATCGCGGCCTCGTTCACCTCGAGGAACACCCAGTATTCGCCGTTCTCGCGCACGCCGGAGTAGGCGGCGAAGTCCAGCGTCGCGGCGTTGCCGGCGGTGCAGCGGTCGGGCAGCACCGGGGCGAGGGCCTTGATGACGAGGTCGGCCATGCGCTGGATCTGGCAGAAGCGGGCCTCGGCCGCCGCGGGCATGTTCGGGTTGAAGATGCAGCCCTTGGGGGCGATGACGCTGATCGGGCGGAAGGAGCCCTCGTTCGCCGGGATGTCGTCCTGCGTCGTGTAGGTGTCGAGCAGCATCGCCCGGAACACGAAGAAGGCCGCCACCATGGTCGAGCCGTCGAAGGGCACGTTGAAGGCGGTCGGCGTCTGGGGGGCGGAGCCGGTCAGGTCGATCGTGGCCGAGTCCCCGTCGATGATGACCTTCACCTTGATGGCGAGATGTTCCCCGTAGTTCCGGCCATCGTCATCGAGAAAACCTTCGGCGAAGTATTCGCCGTCGGGGATCTTGGCGATTTCGGCGCGCATCCGGCGCTCGGTGTAGTCCATCAGCTGCTGGGTGGCCTGGATCACCGTGGCCTTGCCGTAGCGGGCCATCAGCTCCTGGAACCGCCGCACGCCGAGTTCGGCCGAGGCGATCTGGGCCTCGAGGTCGCCCATCACCAGGCCCGGGACGCGGGTGTTGTTGCGGATGTGGCGCCACAGGGTCTCATTGCGCACGCCCTCGTCGTAGAGCTTCTCGGCGTCGAGGATCATGCCCTCGGACCACATGTCGGCGACGTCGATGATCAGGCCGGGGGTGGCGGCGCCGATGTCGACGTGGTGGGCGGTGTTGGCGGAGAAGCCGACCAGCTCGCCCTCGAAGAACACCGGCATCACGACGGCGATGTCGGGGGAGTGCGAGCAGCCCTTGTAGGGGTGGTTGTGCAGCACCAGGTCGCCGGGCTTCCACGCCTCGAGCGGGATGGTCTGGGCGATGCCGCGCAGGTAGCCGGGCAGCGAGCCGATGTGCATGGGCGTCGAGTCGGACTCGCACAGCGTGTTGTAGTGCACGTCGAACAGGCCGGCGCCGAGGTCCTGGCTTTCGCGGATGATGGACGAGTAGCTCATGCGGTAGAGCACGTTGCCCATCTGGTCGGCGATGGAGTGCAGGGCGCCGCCGACGACCTGCAGGGTGATGGGATCGAGTTCCTGGGTCATGGGTCTCTCCCTCAGGTGCGCGCGATGCGGATGTCGCCGTAGCCGAGAACGGTGGCGACGTAGCCGGGCGGCAGGATGGTCGTGGAGTTGTGCTGGGTGATGATCGCGGGGCCTTCGATCGTGTCGTCGGCCAGCAGTTTCTCGCGGTCGTAGCGCGGCGTCGCGGTGGCCTTGCCGTCGTCGAAGACGGTGTCGGCGGTGTAGAGGATCGCGTCCTCGGGGTTGGCGCGGCCGCCCTTCTCCAGCTCCTTCAGGCGCAGGGTGTCGACCTCGGCCGAGGCGATGACGCGGAGCGTCACGCCCTCGGTGATCTGGTCGCGGAAGGCGTGGCCGTAGGTTTCCTTGTGGACGTCGAAGAAGGCGTCGATCACGGCCTGCTTGTTGTCCTGGGTCAGGGCGCCCTCGGGCATGGTGGCGCGAAGCTCGAAGCCCTGGCCGGCGTAGCGGCACTCCATGACCTTGGTGAAGCGGCGCTTGTCGGCGGGGATGCCGTCGGCGTCGAGCTGGGCGGTGGCCTCGGCGGTCAGGGCGTCGGCGATGGCGTTGATCGAGGCCAGCGTCTCGTCGGTCGCGTCGTCGAGGGTGGCCAGCACCGACTGGGTGTATTCGTACTTCAGGTCGCCCACGAGCAGGCCGGTGGCCGCCGTGATGCCGGGCTGGAGGGGGGAGATCATGTCCTTGGCCTGGATCATCTCGCCCAGCGCCACGACGTGCAGCGGGCCGGCGCCGCCGAAGCCCATCAGGGAGAAGCCGCGGGGGTCGATGCCCTTGGCGACCGAGTTGGCGTTGATGGCGAGCGCCATGTTGTTGTTGATGATCTTCAGGATGCCCAGGGCGGCGTCGGTGACGGAGAGCCCCAAGGGTTCGGCGATGTGGGTGCGGATGGCCTCTTCGGCGAGGCTCTTGTCGATGCTCAGGTCCCCGCCGAGGAACCGCTTGGGATCGAGGCGGCCGAGCGCCACCTGGGCGTCGGTCACGGTGGGTTCCGTGCCGCCGCGGCCGTAGCAGGCGGGGCCGGGGGCCGCGCCGGCGGAGCGGGGGCCGACGCGGAAGGCGCCGCCGGCGTCGACATAGGCGATGGAGCCGCCGCCGGCGCCGATGGCGTCGATGTCGATCATCGGGGCCAGCACCGGCAGGTCCGCCACGGTGGTGTCGCGCGGGTTCTTGATGCGCAGCTCGCCGTCCTGGATCACCGAGATGTCGGCCGAGGTGCCGCCGATGTCGATGGTGATGACGTTGGCCGCGTCGCAGTGCTCGCCCGTCCAGCGGCCGCCCATGACGCCGCCGGCGGGGCCGGACAGCAGCAGGCCGATGGGCCGGGCGGCCGAGTTCTCGATGGTCGAGATGCCGCCGTTCGACTGCATGATCCGCACGATGGCGTTGATGCCGTTCTCCTTCAGGCGGCTTTCCAGCCGGCGGAGATACAGCGCCGTGCGCGGGCCGATGTAGGCGTTCATGGCGGTGGAGGAGAAGCGCTCGTACTCGCGGATCACGTTCACCACGTCGGAGGAGGCGCAGATGTAGGCCTCCGGCATCACCTCCTCGACGATCTCGCGGGCGCGCTTCTCGTGCGCGTCGTTGAGGAAGGAGAACAGGAAGCCGATGGCCACCGCCTCGACTCCGCGCTTCTTCAGCAGTTCGGCGGCGGCGCGGACCTCGTCTTCGTCGAGGGGGACCTCGATCTCGCCGGTGGGGGGCATGACCCGCTCGGCGATGGGCAGGCGGTCGCGGCGCTTCACCAGGGGCTTCGACTGCCAGGGGACGTCGAACTGGAGCGAGAAATTGTGCGGCCTTTTATGCCGCGCCATGTGGAGGATGTCGCGGAACCCCTTGGTGGTCAGCATGCCGACATGGGCGCCGTCGCGCTCGATGACCATGTTGGTGGCGACCGTGGTGCCGTGGAACAGCTGGTCGATCGCGGCGGGCTCGACGCCCGCCTGGCGGCAGACCTGCAGGACGCCGGCGACCACGCCCTCGGACTGGTCGTGGGGGGTGGAGGGGACCTTGGTGACCGTCACCTCGGGCTCGGAGCCGGCCTCGCGGCGCTCGAGGACGATGTCGGTGAAGGTGCCGCCGACGTCGACGCCTACTCGTATCATGGGGGTTCCTTTCGGGGTCAGGAGGTGCGGATCAGCGGCTCGACGCCCAGTCCGGCGCGCAGGAGCCGCGGGTCCTCGCCGCGCGGGGCGGAGAGGAGGAAGGAGGTGGGCAGGCCGGCGCGGTCGCGCCCCGAGGGGATCGCGAGGCCGGGCAGGTCGAGGAAGCTGCCGATGCCGGTGTTGCGGTTGGCGAGGCCGGTGGCGCGGCGGAAGCCCTCGTCGTCCTCGATCGCGGCCAGGGAGGGGGCGGTGGAGAGGGTGGTGGGCATCGCCAGCAGCGCGCCGTCGAGCGCGGCGGACAGCTCGGCCATCGCCTCGCGGCGCAGGCGGTGCAGGGCGACGAGGTCGGCGGCCGTCATCGTGCGCCCGACCAGGATGCGGGCGGCGACGCGGGGGTCGATGCGGGCGAGCTCGGGGCCCTCCAGCGCCTCGCGGTGGAGGGCGTAGGCCTCGGCCGCGATGATCGAGCGGGCGGCGAGCGCCTCTGCCACGCGGTCGAGCGCGGGCACGCGGACCCGGCGGATCCAGGCGCCGGCGCGGGCGAGGGCGGAGAGCGCGCGCTCGAAGCTCTCGGCGACCTCGGGCTGGAGGTCGGTCAGGGGCGCGCCCTCGGGGACCAGCAGCGACAGGTTGGCGATGTCGAGGGGCGCGGGCGCGGGGGCCGGCGCGCCGCGCAGCACGGCGTCGAGCAGGGCCGCGTCCTCGACCGAGCGGCAGAGCGGGCCGACGGTGTCCTGCGTCTCGGACAGGGGAAAGACCCCGCGCAGGGGCAGGCGGCCGCCGGAGGACTTGTAGCCGACGACGCCGCAGAAGCTGGCCGGGATGCGGATCGAGCCGCCGGTGTCCGAGCCCAGCGCGCAGGGCGCGAGCCCGCCCGCCACCGCCGCGCCCGAGGCGGAGGAGGAGCCGCCGGGCGCATGCGCGGGGCCGCCGACGGGGGCGGCGGGGTTGGCGGGCGTGCCGAAATGCGGGTTCTGGCCCAGCGCCGAGTAGGCGAATTCGGCGAGGTTCAGCTTGCCCAGGCTGACCATCCCGGCGCGGGCGGCGTTGGCGACCACGTCGGCGTCGCGCACCGCGGGGATCGCGTCGGCATGAAGCGCGGAGCCGGCGGTGGTCCGCTCGCCCGCCATGTCGACGAGGTCCTTCCAGGCGATGGGCACGCCGTCGAGGGGGGACAGCGGCCGCCCGGCGGCGAGGCGGGCGTCGGCGGCGACGGCCTCGGCGCGGGCGCGCTCGGGCGTCAGGCGGATGAAGACGGCGGGGTCGCCGGCGGCGATGCGGGCCAGCAGACGCTCGGTCAGGGCGAGGGCCGAGGTCTCTCCCGTCGCCAGAGCGCGGCCGATCTCGGCGGCGGTGGCGTCCGCGATCCGGTCGAGGCGGTCGCCCTCGCCGCCGCCGGCGCCCACGCCGGCCGCGCGGCCGTCCGCGGCGGCGCGGGAGGGCCCGGGGCGGGCGGGGGCGGTTCGCTTGGCGGCGGGCATCGGACAGGTCTCCACCATCACGCGCGGCGGCGCGCAGGGATCCCGGGCGCGCCGGAGGGGGCGCGCCTGGCTGGTCGGTTGCGGATGCGGGCGGCCGGCGGCCGTCCGGTCGGGCGCGGGGCGGCGGGCCGCCCCGGCGGGGATCAGGCGGCGTCGAGCACCACCGAGGCGCGGCCGGGCCGCCAGCGCAGGTCGACGGGCGAGCCGGGGGCGAGGCCGCGGCCCTCGAACCGTTCGCGATGGGTTTCGAGGCGGACGGAGAGGGCGTCGTCGAGCTGCACGGTCGCGAAGATCACGTGGCCCACGGGGTCGAGGGCGGTGATGCGGCCCGAGAGCCCCTCGGTCGCCTCGGCGTCGCGCACGGGGGCGCCGGGGGCGTGGAGCTCGACGTATTCGGAGGGCGCCACGACGGTCGCCCGGGCGCCGGGGGAGGCGCTCGCGTAGACCGGGGCGCCGGCGAGGGGGCCGAAGCGGGTGGAGACCACGGCGCGGTCGGCGCCGGTCTGGGCGAGCTCGCCGGGGATCAGGATGTTGCGGCCGATGAAACGGGCCACGAAGGGGGAGCGGGGGCGGGTGTAGAGCTCGAACGGGGCCGAGATCTGCTCGACCCGGCCGGCGTTCATCACCACCACGCGGTCGCCCATCGAGAGCGCCTCGGACTGGGCGTGGGTGACGAAGATGAAGGTGATGCCGACCTCGCGCTGGAGGATCTTGAGCTCCTCCTGGATGGACTTGCGGAGGTTGGCGTCGAGGGCGCCGAGGGGCTCGTCCAGCAGCAGGATCTCGGGTTCGACGGCGAGGCCGCGGGCCAGCGCCACGCGCTGCTTCTGGCCGCCGGAGAGGGCGCCTTCCCGGGTGCCGGCGACGGGGCCGAGCTCGAGCTTGTCGATGATCGCGTCGGTGCGGCGCTTCACGTCCGCAGAGGACAGGCCGCGGACCTTGAGGCCGAACTCGATGTTCTCGCGCACGCTCATGTGGGGGAACAGCGCGTAGTTCTGGAAGATCGTGGCGGTGGGGCGGTCCTCGGCCCGGACGCGGGTGAAGTTCCGGCCGCGGATCAGCAGGTCGCCCGACGTGATCTCCTCCAGCCCCGCGATCATGCGCAGCGTGGTGGTCTTGCCGCAGCCCGAGGGGCCGACGAAGGAGATGAACTCGCCCTTCGACACCTGCAGGTCGAAATCCTCGACCGCGACGGTCTCGCCGCCATAGACCTTGCGCAGCTTCACGAGCTCGAGGTCGAACTGGGTCATCGGGCGCTCCGGGAAGAAGGGGGGCCCCCGCCCGCCGGACGGGCGGGGGCGGGAGGGATCAGGCCGAGAGGAACTCGTCCCACTTCATCATCAGGTGGTCGTACTCGTCGGGCCACTGGTGCCAGTAGGCGACGTGGGAGGAGCGCTCATCCAGCGAGCCGCCGTCGCGCAGGTCGCCCTCGTTGATCCCGCGCTCGGGCGCGCCGGTCCAGGGCTTGCCCTCGTACCAGAAGGCGTACTTGGCCGGGTCCATGACCTCCTTGATCTTGGTGGTCGGGGAGTAATAGCCCTGCTCCGACACGGTGATCGCGGGCGGGCCCGAGAGCCAGTAGTCGGCGTAGGCCTTCACGGCCTCGGCGTTGGGCGTGCCGTCTACCATCGAGATGCCGATGGACCAGCCGCGGTAGCCTTCCTTGGGCACGGCGTAGGAGCACTGGATGCCCTGCGCCTTCACCGCCATGACGGCGGGCTGCCAGGCGTCGGCCACCACCATCTCGCCCGAGGCCAGCAGGTTCACCAGCTCGCCGAAGTCGCCCCACAGCGCGCGGAACTGGCCGCCCTTCTTCTTGGAGATCAGGAAGGCCGCGGCCTCGTCGATCTCGGAGACGGAGGGGTTGCCGGGGTTCGGCACGTCGAGCAGGCCCAGCGAGTTCATCGCGAGGATGGCCTGGCCGAAGGCGATCAGCGGGTCGACGTTGAGGCCCGACTTGCCCTTGAACTTGTCGTCGAAGAGGCAGGTCCAGGTGTTCGCCTCCTCGGCCTCCACGAGATCGGGGCGGTAGCCGATGGAGTCGAAGTTGAAGACGGTCGGGACCATCCACAGCTGGGTTTTCGCGTCATCCGCCCAGATCTGGCCGGCGATGTGGGCCTTGGGCTCCATGCCGTCCGCGACCTGGGTGAAGATGGGCCGGATGTCGCCCCAGTTCGTGAGGTCGGAGGTGGCGATGGGGGCGATGGTGTTGGTGATGGTCATCGCCGGCAGACGCTCGCCGATGGTCTCCCAGCAGTCGTAGGCCTTGGAGCCCGACAGCAGCTCGGTCTGGGTGTTGGGGAAGATGTCGGCCTTGCCCGACACCGCGCCCACGCCGGACTTCTCCTTGAAGTCCTGGAGGATGCGCTCCTGCACGGTGACCGAGAGGCCGACGGTGCGCAGCTCCTGGCTGGAGAGGCTCTGCGCCCAGAGGCGGTTCGGGCGGATCAGGGCGGAGGAGCCGGCCAGCGCGCCGGCGCCCGCGATGAACCCGCGGCGAGAGGGGTGGAAGGGTCTCATGGTCGTCTCCCTGTTGTGACGATCTTACGAGGTCGTTGTGGGCTGGCGGGGCGCGTCAGTAGCGGCCCACCAGCAGGCCCCCGTCGACGGTCAGCACCTGGCCGGTGAGATACCGGGCCTGGTCCGAGACGAGGAAAAGGATGACGTCGGCGATGTCCTCGGGCTCTCCGACCCGGCCCATCGGGATGAATTCCGCCGCTTTCTCGAGGCCTTCCGGCCCCAGCGAGTGCTTCTCGGACAGCGCCTGGGCCGTGCGGATGTAGCCGGGCGCGACGCCGTTCACGCGGATGCCGGAGCGGGCGAGCTCCACCGCCAGCGCGCGGACCATGCCGACGACGCCCGACTTGGCGGCGGAGTAGGCGACGTGCTCGTCCCAGCCGTAGGCGACGCCCATGATGGAGCTGAGGCAGACGATGGCGCCCGAGCCCTTGGCCTGCATGGCGGGGACGGCGGGGCGGACGAGGCGGATCATGCCCTTCAGGTCCACCTCCATCGTGTGGTCCCACTTGGCGTCGGTCAGCTCCGCCAGCGGGACCTTGTGGGCGATGCCGGCGTTGCAGATCAGGGCGTCGAGGGCGCCGTGGGCGGCGTGGACCTTCGCGACCAGCGCCTCGGCGGCCTCGGTGGAGGTGACGTCGAGGGGGTGGAATTCGGCGGCGCCGCCGGCGGCCTCGATCTCGGCGACCACCGCGGCGCCTTCGGCTTCCAGCACGTCGGTGACGATCACGCGCCAGCCGGCGGCGGCGAAGGTCTTGGCGGTCGCGCGGCCGATGCCGATGCCGGCGCCGGTGATCAGGACGGTTTTCATCTCGGGGTCCTCACAGCATCACGTCGCCGGAATTCGGGCCAAGCGTCTGGCCCACGTAGATTTTCGCGTCCTCGGAGGCGAGGAAGGCGACGGTGGCCGCCACGTCCTCGGGCTCGCCGAAGCGGCCCAGCGGAAGCTCGGCGGTCTTGGCGGCGCGCCAGTCGTCGGAGAGGGCCATGACCAGTTCGGTCGCTATGGGCCCGGGGGCGACGGCGTTGACGCGGACGCCGCGGGAGGAGACCTCGCGGGCCAGGCTCTTGGTCAGGCCGATGATGCCGGCCTTGGCGGCGGAGTAATGGGCGAGCTCGACGCCGCCGATCTGGCCGAGCTGGGAGGCGATGTTGACGATCACGCCCTCGCCCGCCGCCAGCATCGGGTTGATGGCGCGGCGGCAGCCGAGGAAGCAGCCGCGCAGGTGCACGGCGATCATCCGGTCGAAGTCCTCGACGGCGAGGTCCTCCAGCTTCGCCTGGTGGACGATGCCGGCGTTGTTCACGGCGAGGGTGACGCGGCCCCAGGCGGACTCCGCGGCGGAATACATCGCGTCGACCGCGGCGGGATCCGAGACGTCGCCGGGGGCGGGGAGGGCTTCGCCTCCGGCGCTGGCGATCAGGGCGACGGTCTCGGCGGCGCGGTCGGGGGAGAGATCGTTGACGGCGACCCGGGCGCCCTCGGCGGCGAGGCGGATCGCGATGGCGCGGCCGATGCCGGCGCCGGCGCCGGTGACGAGGGCGGCGTGCGCGGAAAGGCGGGTCATGCCTCGTCCTCCTGGATGCCGGATGCCTTGATGCGGGCGCGGCGGACGGAGGCCGCCATCAGCAGGCCGTAGATGGCCAGGATGGTGAAGGAGAACAGGGTCGACAGGACCCCGAAGGCGAAGATGTTCGGGTGGATCTCGACCGCGAAGGTTCCGTAGATCGCCAGCGGCAGCGTGACGTCGGAGCCGGCGGTGAAGAGGGTGCGGGGGAACTCGTCGTAGCTGAGCGTGAAGCCGAACAGCATGGCCGAGAGCACGCCGGGGAAGACCATCGGGAAGGTCACCTTGCGGAAGGTGACGGCGGGGGATACGCCCAGCGCCCAGGCGGCCTCCTCGACGCGGGGGTCGAAGCGGTTGAAGATCGCCAGCATAACCAGGAAGGCGAACGGGTAGGTGTAGACCACGTGCAGCACGAAGGCGGTGCCCCACCAGCTGCGGTCGATCCCGAGGTTCTGCGCCACCAGCGCCTGGCCCAGGCCCAGCAGCAGGCCGGGAACCATCATCCCCAGGATCACCAGGTAGAAGATCACGCCCGAGCCGCGGAAGTTCCGGCGGAACGCCTGCGCGGTGAGGGTGCCCAGGACCGTCGAGACCACGGTGGTCGCGAAGGCCAGGGTCAGGGAGCGCAGCAGCGCCTCGCGGATCGGCAGGGGGGCGATGCGGGAGGCTTCCGTCAGCCCGAACAGGTGGCGGTACCAGTAGGTCGACCACTCGATGATCGGGAACTGGGGGCCGCCCTCGGGGCCCGCCTGGAAGCTGAGGATGCCCATCACCACGAAGGGGCCGTAGAGGAACACGATGAAGAGCGCGGTGTAGACCGCCAGCGTGCGCTTCAGGATCGGAAGGTCGCCCATGGCTCAGAGCTCCTTGCGCAGGTTGACGAGGCGCAGGAGGGCGGCGACCACCACCCCGATGCAGACGGTCAGCACCACGCCGATCACCGCGGCGAAGGCCCATTTCAGGGAGCCGACCTGGCTGACGATGATGTTGCCCAGCAGGTTCACCTTGCGGCCCGAGAGGGCGGAGGCGGTGGCGAACTCCCCCAGCACCATCACCGAGACGAAGATCGCGCCGACCACCACGCCGGGCAGGCTGAGCGGGAAGATGATCTTCGAGAAGATGGTCCAGGCGGAGGCGCCGAGGTCGCGCGCGGCCTCGATCAGGCTGTC
This sequence comes from Albimonas marina, assembly GCF_029223255.1. Classification (GTDB taxonomy): domain Bacteria; phylum Pseudomonadota; class Alphaproteobacteria; order Rhodobacterales; family Rhodobacteraceae; genus Albimonas. The sequence goes on along the minus strand of NZ_JARHUC010000001.1, from coordinate 31,813 downwards.
GTCGATGCGCGCCAGCATGAAGGCCACCGGGCCGACCATGAACACCACGTAGATCTGCACCATGCCGATGACGACCGAGGTCTCGGTGAACAGCAGCGTCTCGATGGGCTGGGAGATGATCCCGAGGTTCTCGAGGACGATGTTCACCGCGCCCTCGCGCCCCAGCATCGGGCGCCAGGCCAGGACGCGGATCAGGAACGAGGTCCAGAACGGGATCACGCAGGCGACCAGCAGGATCGTCTGGATGGATTTCGAGCGCACGAAGCGGCCGATGAACAGCGCGGTCGGGTAGCCGATGACGAAGGTCAGGGCGAGGACCGTGAGCCAGAGCCGCAGGGTGCGGAGCAGCGCGCCGACGTAGGTGTCGGAGGCGAAGAAGGTCGTCCAGCTCTTGGTCGTCAGCGTGGAGTTGATCGCGAAGGTCGTCTGCGTCCAGAAGCTGACGTAGATCATCATGCCGAGCGGCACGAGAAGGAACAGCACCATCCACAGGACGCCCGGCGTGGCGAGCGCGAGGCTGCGGTTGCGCGCCAGCCAGGACTCGCGGTGGGGGGAGGAGGACGTCATGCGAGGGCTCCGGCGGGGTCGGGAAGGGCGATGCGGCGGCCGGCGGCGTCGAAGAGATGCACGTCCGACAGGCGCCAGCGGACCGTCAGCGCCTCGTCCTGGGCGTAGGTCTCGGGGTCCTCGCGGCTGAGATGGCGCTCCACCTCGAACACCTTCCCGTCGGGCCGGCGCAGCAGGTAGATCACCTTCGAGCCGAGGAACTCGGAGGCGACGTAGCGCGCCGCCAGCGCGCCCTCGCCGGGCGCGGGGGCGGGGTCGCGGGAGATCCAGGCGGCGTCGTAGGGGACGCCGTAGGTGGCCGCGTCCGGCGCGGGGGCGGGGAGGGCGAGGGTCTCGCCCGTCGCCTCGAAGCCCTGGGGCGTGGCGCGGCCGGGGATCAGGTTCCAGGCGTTGAGGAAGCGGGCGACGCGCATGTCGACGGGGCGGGCGAAGATCTCCTCCGGGGCGGCGACGGTCAGGGCGCGGCCCTGGTCGAGGACGATCATCCGGTCGCCCATGGCGAGCGCCTCGGCCTCGTTGCCGGTCACGTGCAGGAAGGTGACGCCCAGCGCCTCGCGGATGCGGCGAAGCTCGACCGTCATGCGCTCGCGCAGGTTGGCGTCGAGGGCGCCGAGCGGCTCGTCCAGCAGGCAGATGCGGGGCTCGGTCACCAGGGTGCGGGCCAGCGAGACGCGCTGCTTCTGGCCGCCGGAGAGCTGGCCGGGGAGGCGGGTCTCGAACCCCGACAGGCCCACGAGGTCGAGGGTGGCGAGCGCGCGGCGCTTCACCTCGGCCTCGTCCGTCACCGGGTTCGCCTCGCGGAAGCGCAGGCCGAAGGCGACGTTGTCGAAGACCGTCATGTGGGGGAACAGCGCGTAGTTCTGCTGGACGATCCCGAGGCCCCGGCGGTGGGTCGGCAGGGTCGAGATGTCGGCGCCGTCGAGCAGCACGCGGCCGGCGTCCGGCGTCTCGAGCCCCGCGATAACCCGCAGCAGGGTGGACTTGCCCGAGCCCGAGGGGCCGAGAAGCGTCAGGTACTCGTCGTCCTGGACGACGAGGGAGACGTCGTCGAGGGCGACCTCGGTCCCGTAGCGCTTGGAGAGCCCCTGAAGCTCCAGCATGCCGGCGTGTCCTCCGTGGTTCGACTCGCGAGGTCAGAATTGCACTTTGGTGACAAAAGTCAAAACTTAAGGATGGAGGGCGGATGGATTCCGCGCGAAAGGCGGCGGAATGGGCAGGAAGGCCCAGATATGCAGCGCCATGAAAGCGACTTTCGTATACGAAAGCCGATTTTGAGGTTAGCGTTTCCGACAACGACACGAGGCCAGGCTTGAGCGACGACGACTTCGAAGACGCGCTTGATTCCCGCGGGGCCGACGCCGGGCGCCCGGCGCCGCTGTATGCGGCCGTCGAGCGGGCGCTGGAGCAGGCGATCGCGGGCGGCCGGCTGGCGCCGGGCACGGTGCTGACCGAGGGGCCGGTGGCGAAGCTGTTCGGCTCCTCCCGCACGCCGGTGCGCACCGCGATGGGGGAGCTGGCGGCGCGCGGGATGCTGGAGCGCTTCGCGGGCCGCGGCTTCCTGGTGCCCGGCGCCGACCAGCCCAACCGGGTGAAGCTGACGCCGGACATGCTGGGCCTCGACGCAGGCGCGCCGGAGCCGCAGATGGGGGCGGCGGAGCGGATCGCGCGGGACTTCGAGGGCTCGGTCGCCCGCGCGCTGCCCTTCGGGCTGTTCCGGGTGCACGAACAGGCGGCGGCGGACCACTACGACGTCTCGCGCAACGTAATCCGGGAGCTGCTGTCGCGGCTGCAGGACCGGGGGCTGGTGCAGAAGAACCCGCGCAGCCACTGGATGATCGGGCCGCTGACCGCCCGCGACGTGGCCCATTACTTCGCGATCCGCGGGGCGCTGGAGCCGCTGGCCCTGACCGAGAGCGCGCCGCGCCTGCCGGGCCGCGAGCTGGCGGACATGCTCGAGCGGGTGATCGCCGCGCAGGACGACCCCGACGACCTGCCGCCCCCGGTGATCGAGGAGCTGGAGAGCGACCTGCACGTGCGCCTGCTGGCGGCCAGCCCCAACCCGCACCTGCTGCGGATGATCCGCCAGAGCCAGATCGCGCTGGTGGTGAACCGGGTGTTCGCGGAATTCGTCGGCTCCCGCCCCTTCGCGCTGGCGATGGGGGAGCATCGGATCGTGCTGGAGTTCGTGACCCGCGGGTCCTGGGCCGCCGGGGCGGACGCGATGGCCGAGCACATGCGCCTGTCGGCGGAGCGGACCCGGCGGCGGCTGATGGCGGTGTCGGTGTTTCCGCAGCCGGAGCTGCCGGGGTACCTGATCCGGGAGAGCAACTAGGGCTCGGAGTGCGCGGTGGGGCCCCGGGGGCGGCGCATTGAAATGCGCCCTACGGGTCTGCGCGGGACGTAGGGCGCATTTCAATGCGCCGTGACGGTCACACGTCCAGCGCGTCGTCCCAGCGGCGGACGAGGTAGTTGTGCTCGGTCATCACCGTGTTCCACACGGCGATGCGGGACATGCGGTCGGCGTAGGCGCCGCCCTCGCGACGCTCGCCGGGGGCGAAGATGATGCGGCCGAAGGCGTCGCGGATCTCGGTGCGGGCGGGCTCGCCGCCATACCAGAAGCCCCATTCGGCGGCGGTGAGGCGGCCGCGGACGGCCTCGGAATTGGCCATGTAGGCGCCGTTGCGCGCCAGGATCGCGCCGGGCGCGCCGTCGAGCCACCAGTTGATGTAGTCGTAGGCCGCGTCCTGCGCCCAGCCCTTGGCGCGGGCCGAGAGGGCGAGGCCCCCGAACCAGCCGCGATAGCCCTCCTTCGGGGTGGCCATGGCGACGGGCACGCCCTCGGCGCGCAGCGCGATCAGGCCGGACCACCACAGCGAGCCGATCATCGGCCGACCCTCGCGCCGGGCGGCGCGCAGGGCGTCGATGGCCTCGGATTCGTCTGTCCACACGGCGCGGAAATGGCCGGCGGCATGGACTTCGCGCAGGCGGGCGACGAGGGCGTCGATTTCTTCCAGCGCGAGGTCGCCGAGGTCGGCGGGGGACATCAGGCCCCGCGCGCGCAGGGCGAGCAGCATGTCGTAGCAGCCGATGGCGGCGTCGGACTGCACCAGCACCTTGCCGCCCCAGGCGGGGTCGAGCAGGGCGCCCCAGCTGTCGACCGTGGCGGGGTCCACCCCCGTCACCGCGAAGGCGTCGGCGTTGTGGACGGTGGGGACCATCGAGATCCGGTCCGAGGGCTTGGCCCCCAGCGAGCCGTCGGCCTGCACCCACAGCAGGCGCGAGGGGTCGCCGCCGGGCGCCGAGCGGCCGGCGGGGCCCAGCCGCCCGGTCCGGGGCAGGTCGCCCACCGCGTCCCAGGCCGCGATGCGGCGCAGGTCGAGCGGCTGGATCGAGCCGGCGGGCCAGATCAAGTCCAGGTCATGGAACCACTGGTCGTAGACGTCGAAGCTGGAGGGGAACAGCGCCCCGCGGCGCTGGGCCGAGGCGCCGTCGAGCGTGATCAGGTCCAGCGGCAGGCCGAGGTCGGCTTCGGCCAGCCTGCGGATCGGCTCGATCTGGGTGACCGAGGTGCCGAGCACGCGCAGCGGCTCCCGCGGGCGCTTGACCGCGGGGGCCTGCGGGCCGGCGGCCGGGAGGCGCCGCGCCGGGCGATCGGGCGCGCGGAGCCCCGACGGGCCGGGGTCGGGGATCTCCGCGCGGGCGGCCATCTCAGGCCAGGGCCTCGCGGATCCTGGCCACGACGGCCTTGCGCTCGGCCCGGGCGGCGAGGGCGCTGTCCATCGTCGCCTCGACGAACTTCACCGGCATGTGCGGCTGAAGCTGGCCGATCAGGTCCATGTCGGCCGAGATCACCGTGCCGACCATGAAGTAGCCGCCGCCGGAGACCGCGTCGCGGTGGAGCACGATCGGCTCGGTCCCGCCGGGCACCTGCACGGAGCCGTAGGGATAGCAGCCGTCCACGATGTTGGAGGGGTCGGAGCCGGCGCCGAAGGGCCGCTCGCGCGGCTCGAACTCCATCGGGCGGCCGCCCTTGAAGCGGTAGCCCATGCGGTCGGCCTCGGGCGCCACCTTCCACTCGTCCTCGAAGAAGGCCTTCTGGGCGGCGGGGGTGATCCAGTGCCAGAAGAGGCCGGGGAGGACGCGCAGCTCGGCGGGGGAGCCGGGGCCGCGGCGCAGGTCCGCAGGGACCGAGGCGCCGGCCTTGCCCGCGCCGGGCTCGCCGGTGGGGATCACGTCGCCGGCGGCGACGGCGCGGCCGTTCACGCCGCCCAGCGCGCCGATGGCGTAGGTGGAGCGGGAGCCGAGCGCGGCCTCGGTCGCGATGCCGCCGGAGACCGCGATGATGATGCGGGCGCCGGACTTGAGGTAGCCGAACGACAGGACCTGGCCGGCCTTGACCGGGAAGGCGGTCCAGCCGGGCTGCTCCTCGCCGTCCAGCAGGATCGGCAGGTCGGCGCCGGTGACGGCGACGAGGCCGTCGGACTGGAATTCGAGCTCGGGACCGAGGAACACGGCTTCCAGCGCCGCGGCGTCCTCGGGGTTTCCGACGAGGAGGTTGGCGGCCCGCAGGGAGAGGCGGTCCATCGCGCCGCCCTGGGGGATGCCGAGGTGGAAGTAGCCGGGGCGGCCGAGGTCCTGCACCGTGGTCAGCAGGCCGGGCTTGAGAACCTTAAACGGCATCGAGCGCCTCCATCAGCTTGGCGTTGGTCCCGGCGGGGTCTGCGGTCCAGGCGGCGAGGTCGAAGGAGACCTCGGCGATGCGGGGGCGCCAGGCGCCGGTCTTCACGTCGGCCTCGATCCGGTCGTGCTCCTCGCGCCCGATGGGCCTGAACTTCACGATGTCGCCGGGGTTGAAGAAGACCATGAAGTCGCTGAGGTAGCTGATCGTCTCGGTCGGGTCGAAGATCGGCATCGGGGTGATGCCGAACATCTGGTAGCCGCCGGCGCCGCGCACCGAATAGATGCACGAGAAGCAGCCGCCGTAGCCGACCGTCTGCTTGGGCGTGTCGGTGCGGGGGCGCAGGTACTTGGGAACCTGGAGCTGCTTCTCGCGCTCGACGAGCTGATACATGAAGGGCAGGCCCGCCACGAAGCCGACCATGGAGACGAACCAGGGCTGGGAGTGGAAGGCCTCCACGAAGGCCTCGGCGCTGTCGTAGCCGTTGATGCGGGCGGCGTAGTCGAGGTCGGTGCCCGAGGGGTCCTGGTGCCGCTCGCGGAAGCGCATCAGGGTCTCGTGGGTCCAGGGGTCCTGGAAGTAGACGGGGACTTCGACGATCCGGGTGGTGATGGTCTTGGCGGCGTCCTCGGCCCGGGATTCCAGGGCCTTGAGCTCCGCCAGCATGTCGTCCGGCGCGATCACGTCGGGATCGTACTTCACCTGGAAGGAGGCGTTGGCGGGGCAGATCTCGGTGACGCCGGCGAGGTTCTTCTCGCGCAGCGCGGTGGTGATCGAGATCGCCTTGAAGAAGGCGTCGAGGGACATCTCCTCGTCCACCTCGACGAAAATGTGCTCGTCGCCTCCGAAGGAATAGCGTGTCTTCATCGGGTCTCGCCTCCTTGCCGCGCCGTGGGGCGGTCGGGTCCGCCGCTGCGCGCGGCCGGTGGGGGGACGTCGCCCCCGGCCGGGGGCGACGGGTGGATCTTCAGCCGCGTTTCGCGAGCCAGTCCTCGAGCCAGCCGGTATGGGCCTCGCCCGCCTGCACCTCCACGTCGGCGGCCAGCGCCGCGTGCAGCGGCAGGGTGGTCTTGAGGCCGTCGATGGTCATGGACTCGATGGCGGCCGAGAGGGCGGCGATGGCCGCGGCCCGGTCCTCGCCCTTCACGATCAGCTTGCCGATCAGGGAGTCGTAGAAGGGCGGGATCGCGTAGCCCTCGTAGAGCATCGTGTCGAAGCGCACGCCCTCGGGGACCGAGAGGCCCGAGACCACGCCGGGGAAGGGCATGAAGTTGTTGAACGGGTCCTCGGCGTTGACGCGGACCTCGATCGAGTGGCCGGACATGGCGATGTCGGACTGGGCGACCGAGAGGGGGGCGCCGAAGGCCACGCGGATCATCTCGGCCACCAGGTCGTGGCCGGTGATCATCTCGGTCACCGGGTGCTCGACCTGGATGCGGGTGTTCATCTCCAGGAAGGCGAAGGTCCCGCGGGCAGGGTCGAAGAGGTACTCCAGCGTGCCGGCCCCGCGGTAGGAGACCGCTTCGGCCAGGCGCACCGAGGCCTCGCAGACATGGGCGCGCTGCGCGTCGGTCAGGCAGGCGGCGGGCGCCTCCTCCCACACCTTCTGGCGGCGGCGCTGGAGGGAGCATTCGCGCTCATAGAAGTGCACCGCCGCGGTTCCGTCGCCCATGATCTGCACTTCGACATGGCGGGCGTCGCGGATGAACTGCTCGATGTAGAGGCCGCCGTCGCCGAAGGCGGCCTGCGCCTCCTGGGCGGCCTGGGGGAACAGGCGGGCGAGATCGGCCTCGGACTCCGCCACCCGGATGCCGCGGCCCCCGCCGCCGGCGGCGGCCTTGACCATGACGGGGTAGCCGATCTCGGCGGCGATGGTCTTGGCGGCGTCCACGTCGGGGACCCGGCCCTGGGAGCCCTGCGCCACCGGGACGCCGGCGGCGATGGCGGCCTCGCGGGCGGCGACCTTGTCGCCCATGCGCGCGATCGTGTCGGCCGAGGGGCCCACGAAGATCATGCCGGCCTCTTCGACCTTGCGGGCGAAGGCGGCGTTCTCGCTCAGGAACCCGTAGCCGGGGTGGACGGCGTGGGCGCCGGCCTCCTTCGCCGCCGCCACCACGCGGTCGGCGTCGAGGTAGGACTTGGTCGCCTGCGCTGGGCCGATCTCGACCGCGCGGTCGGCCTCGCGCACCGCGAGCATGTCGGCGTCGGCCTGGGAGTGGGCCTGCACCCACTCCATCCCCAGCGCCTTCGCGGCGCGGCCGACGCGCACGGCGATCTCGCCGCGGTTGGCGACGAAGAGGGACTTGCCGGCGGGATCCGCCACGGTCAGTCCATCTCCGCGAGGAGGGCGCCGGCGGTCACCGCATCCTCGTTCTCGAGCTTGAAGCGGATGTTGTCGCCGGCGGCCTCGGCCTTCACCTCGTGGAAGGACTTCATCACCTCCACCAGGCCCACGACGTCGCCGGCGGCGACCGAGGCGCCGTCCTCGACGAAGGGCGGCTGGTCGGGGGCGGGCTTGCGGTAGAAGGTGCCGGGCAGCGGCGAGCGGATTTCCTTGGCCATGGGGCGGGTCCTTGCGTCGGGAGGGGTCAGGCGGCGGCCGAGAGGGCGGAGGGCGGGGCGATGGTCACGCCCGCGCCGACGAGCGCGGCGCGCACCGCCTGCCCGATCTGCAGCGCGCCGGGGGTGTCGGAGTGGAAGCAGATCGACTCGAACTCGATCTTCAGCTCCTTGCCGGTGACGGTGGTGACCAGGCCTTCGCGGCAGGCGCGCAGGCACTTCTGCGCCATCTCCTCGGGGTCGAGCTTGCGCATCTTGCGGGCGAAGACGATCAGCCCGTCGTCGGCATAGTCGCGGTCGGCGTAGAACTCGCGGATCACGGGGCGGCCGGATTCCTGCGCCACGCGCCGGGTCTCGGAGGCCTGCATGCAGTAGAGGAACACGTCGGGCGCCGACTTGCCCAGCGCGTCGCAGATCTGGCGGGAGAATTCGGCGTCGCGCGCGGCGGTCATGTAGAGCGCGCCGTGCGGCTTCACGTGCTGGAGGCGGACGCCGTGGCGGCGGCCGAACTCGCGCAGGGCCCCGACCTGGTAGAGGATGTCGTTGACCAGCTCCTCCGGGCTCGCGTCGATGGCGCGGCGGCCGAAGCCCTGCAGGTCGTTGTAGGCGGGGTGGGCGCCCAGGCCCACGCCATGCTCGGCGCACATCCGCGCCATGCGGTCCATGATCGAGGGATCGCCCGCGTGGTAGCCGCAGGCGACGTTGGCCGAGGAGATGATCTTCATCAGCTCGTCGTCGGGCGCCTCGCCATAGCTCCAGTGGCCGAAGCCCTCGCCCATGTCGCAGTTGAGATCGACGGCGGTACGGTACATCGGCGGCTTCCTCTTCGGTCTCGGGTCGGCGCCGGCGGGGGGCGCGCCTGTCTGGACAAGGGAAGCGTGCAGCGGGTCCAGGGCATGAGCCAGAACAATTTTGTGGAGTTGCATTATCAGAAAATCCGATGGAGCCTGGGGGCGGTCGCCCGTGGGCTCGCGGATCGCTCCCGGGGCGCTGCGTCGGGGCGGCCGGTCATCGGATTTCCCGATGGCCTGGCATTCGATATTCCGAACGCAAAGGGCGGACATGTCCTTCAACCTGCGGCACTTGAAGTACTTCGTCGCCACCGCCGAGCTGGGGCAGGTCAGCCGCGCGGCGGTGGAGCTGTCGGTGTCGCAATCGGCGGTGACGGCGGCGATCAAGGAGCTGGAGACCGCGCTCGGCGCCGCGCTTTTCCTGCGCTCGGCCAGGGGGATGGCGCTGACGCGGACGGGGCAGCGGTTCCTGTCCTCGGCCTACGAGATCCTGACCAAGGTCGAGGAGGCGATGCAGGTGCGCGAGGGGCCCGAGGTCTCGGGCCGGCTGACCATCGCGGCGACCTACACGGTGATCGGCTACTTCCTGCCCGGGCACCTGGAGCGGCTGGCCCGCGCCCAGCCGGGGCTGGACGTCACCATCCACGAGATGCCGCGCGAGCTGATCGAGGAGGGGCTGATCGACGGGCGGGTGGACATCGCCGTGGCGCTGACCTCGAACATCTCGAACCCGGAGCTGGCCTCGCAGACGCTGGTCGGCTCGCAGCGCCGGCTGTGGACGCCCTCGCGCCACCCGTTGCTGGAGCGGGAATCGGTCGGGCTCGCGGACGTGGCGGAGCATCCCTACGTGATGCTGACGGTGGACGAGGCCGCCCACACCGCCATGCGCTACTGGGCGCCCACGGGGCGGCAGCCGCGGATCGTGCTGCGCACGTCCTCGGTCGAGGCGGTGCGCTCGATGGTGGCGAACGGGCTGGGGGTGACGATCCTGTCGGACATGGTCTACCGCCCCTGGTCGCTGGAGGGGCGGCGGCTGGAGCAGGTGAACCTCGCCGACGCGGCGCCGCCGATGGACGTGGGGCTGGTGTGGCGGCGGGGGGCCGAGTTCACCCCGGCGATGACCGCCTTCCGGGACTATTTCACCGCCCGCTTCCTCTCGGCCCCCGCGATCGCGCCGCGCTGAGGCGCGACGCGGGCGCGCTTGCCATGGTCCGGGCCGGGGGTCATTGATCGGGGCCTCTCACCCTGCCGGAGGGGCGGACGCCAGGTCATTCGGTCGGAACGGACGGGCTGGCGTCGGAGACGGACCCCCCCATGCAGGACAGGACGGCCGCCCTGAAGGCGGAGCTGATCGAGCGGATGGAGGCCGAGCGCGAGGCGCACCTGGCGCTCCTCCAGGACTTCCTGCGCATCCGCAGCGTCAATCCGCCGGGCGACATGCGCGAGGCCTGCGCCTTCGTGCGCGGCATCCTCGACCGTCACGGGGTGCCCTACGAGATCCTGAGCGCGCGCGAGGACATGCCCAACATCGTGGGCAAGTGGCGCGCGGGCGGGCCGGGGCGGCATCTGGTCCTGAACGGGCACATGGACGTGTTCCCCGCGGTGGAGGACCATCTGTGGGCCGCCGAGCGCGCGAACGGGCGGATCACCGCGCGCGGCGCCTCGGACATGAAGACGGGGACGCTGGCCTCGATCCTCACCTACTGCCTGCTGCATCCCCATCGCGAGGCGCTGCAGGGCGAGCTGACGCTGACCGTCGTCTCGGACGAGCAGTCGGGCGGGCGCTACGGGACCGCCTACCTCTTCGAAGAGCACGCCGGGAAGGTGCTGGGCGACTGCTGCCTGAACGGCGAGCCGAGCGGCCTGGGCAACGTGCGCTTCATGGAGAAGGGGACGCTGCGCTTCTCCCTCTCGGCCGAGGGGGCGGGGGGGCATGGCGGCTATCCGCACCAGGCGGGCAACCCGATCCGGCAGGCGATGGCGGCGGTGGACGAGATCTACGACGCCTTCCACATGCGCGAGGCGGAGATGCCGGCGGAGTTCCGGCGCATCCTCGACGATCCGGCGACCGTCGAGGCGGCGAACCGCCTGCTGGGGAACGGCGCGGCGGACACGGCGAAGCGGATCACGGTGAACGTCGGCATCCTGCGGGGGGGCTTCAAGGCGACCCAGATCCCCGGCGCCTGCGAGGCGCACCTGGACATGCGCTTCCCCGTGGGGCCCGAGCGCGACCGCGCCCGCCCGAGGCTGGAGGCGATCGCCGCGCGCCACGGCTGCCGGCTGGAGGTGAACGAGGCGCACAGCTACCCGGCCTCGAGCACCGATCCCTACGGGGAGATGGCCACGATCCTGCGCGACAACACCCGCGCCCTGCTGGGCCGGGAGGCGCCGCCGGTGTGCAGCCTGGGCGGAACCGACACCCGCTACTGGCGCTGGCGGGGGATCCCGGCGGTGATCTGCGGCCCCTCTCCGCTGAGCATGGGCACGAACGACGAGCACGTGACCGAGGACGAGGCGATGGCCGTCCTGAAGCTGCACCTGATGTGCGCGCTCGACTACCTGGGCCGGGCGGAGGCGCCGGCGGGCTGAGGGTAGGCGGGCAGGCGGGGGCCGGCTGCGGCGAGGGGAGCGGCGGACAGGGCGACGCTTCGCCTCTTCTCTCCCGCGGGACGCAGGTGGATTGAGGGTTTTTCAATCCCGCCCGCGTCCCTTAGAAGTCGGCGGCCTCGCTGGTCCGGCGCCCCGGCGACGCCGGGCCCTGCGCGAGGCCCTGACGCCCGACCGGGGCCCGTGCCTCCGGGTCGGGCCGCCCTTGCCCTGGAGGCCCCCGATGACGCTCGTCTACGCCGACATCCTCCGGGCGCGCCGCGCCATCGCCGACGCGACCCTGACTACGCCCACGGTCCATGCGACGCGGCTGTCGCTGCAGCTCGGCTTCGACCTCTACCTCAAGCTCGAGAACCTCCAGCACACCAACGCCTTCAAGGCCCGCGGGGCGCTCGCGAAGCTGTTGAGCCTGACGGAGGAGGAGCGGGCGACCGGCGTGATCGCGTGCAGCGCGGGCAACCATGCGCAGGGCGTGGCCTATCACGCGACGCGGCTGGGCATGCGCTCGATCATTGTGATGCCGCACGGCACGCCCTTCAACAAGATCAAGCGCACCCAGGACTTCGGCGGCCGGGTCGAGCTGCATGGCGAGACCTTCGAGGAGGCGATGGCCTTCACCCATGAGCTGGTGGCGCACGAGGGGCTGGTGCTGATCCACCCGTTCGACGACCCGATCGTCGCCGCCGGGCAGGGCACGGTGGCGTGCGAGATGCTCGAGCAGGTGCCCGACCTCGACGCGATCGTGGCGCCCATCGGCGGCGGCGGGCTGATCGCGGGGATGGCGGTGGCGGCCAAGGCGATCAAGCCCTCGATCCAGGTGATCGGCGCGCAGGCCCGGCTGTTCGACGCGGTGAAGGCCCGGATCGAGGGGTTCGAGCCGCATTTCGCCGCCGCGAGCCTGGCCGAGGGCATCGCGGTGAAGGCGCCGGCGGAGGCGAACCTCGCGCTGATCCGCGACCATGTCGACCGCATCGAATCCGCCACCGAGGAGGAGATCGAGGCCGCGGTCTTCGACCTGCTGTCGGCCGAGAAGATCGTGGCCGAGGGCGCGGCGGGCGCCGGCATGGCGGTGGTCAAGGCGCTGGCGGGCGAGCTGAAGGGGCGCAAGGTGGGGCTGGTGGTCTGCGGGGGCAACATCGACTCGCGGATCCTGTCGACCCTGATCCTGCGCGGCCTGGTGCGCGACGGCCGCATCGCCCGCCTGACCTTCGAGATCGACGACCGGCCCGGGCAGCTCGCCGAGATCTCCCGGATGATCGGCGAGGCGGGGGCGAACGTGATCGAGGTGATCCACCAGCGCATGTTCCAGAGCGTGGCGCTGAAGCAGGCCGAGCTGGACGTGGTGATCGAGGCGCGCGACCGCTTCCACGTGCAGGACCTGGTCGAGGCCCTGCGCGCCCGCGGCTTCAAGCTGCGCGCCGAAGGGGCCTGAGGGGGCCTCGGACCCCGGCGGGCGAGGGTCGCCTCGCCGCCTGTCCGCGTTCGCGGAAGGCCTTCGCGCGCCCGCGTCCGGCCCTGCGCGCTGGAAAACCGCGCCGGCGCCGCTTAGTCAGGTCGGGTCGGCCTTCGGCGGATCGGGGCGGGGCCCCGGCGGAGGGGGGAGGGGGCGGTCTGGACAGGCTGTCGGTGATGAAGGCGTTCTGCCGGGTGGTGGAGCGCGGCGGGCTGGCCCGCGCGGCGGAGGACCTGGGCGTCTCTCCCGCCCTCGTCAGCCGCGACCTCAAGCTGCTGGAGCAGAGCCTGGGCTGCGTGCTGCTGAACCGCACCACGCGGTCGATGTCGCTGACCGAGCATGGGCGGCTCTACTACGAGCAGGCCCTGCGGCTGCTGGCGGATTTCGAGGCGCTGGAGGCGCGGGTGCGCGACGGCGCCGGCCGGGTCGCGGGCCGGCTGCGGGTGAACGCGCCCCAGGCCTTCACCGTCGCCGTCCTCGGCCCGGCCCTGCCCGCGCTGATGAAACGCCACCCGGAGCTGGAGCTGTCGCTCGCGCTCGACGACCGGGTGGTGGACATGGTGGAGGGGGGCTTCGACCTCTCGATCCGCATCCGCGCGGCGCTGCCGGACTCGGGCCTGGTGGCGACGCCGCTGGGGCGGGTGCGCCAGCGCCTGTTCGCCTCGCCCGGCTTCCTCGCGGCCCATGGCGCGCCGCGGACGCCCAGCGACCTGGAGGGGCTGCCGGCGCTGGGCTACCTGCTGGCCGACGCCCCCTCGACCTGGGCGCTGACGGGGCCGGGGGGCGAGGTTTCGGTACCCCTTCGCCCGCGGCTCTCGGTCGGGAGCAGCCTGGTGCTGCGCGACCTGCTGGCGGCGGGGGAGGGGATCGGGGCGCTGCCGGACTTCCTCTCCGATCCTTTCGAGGCGGACGGGCGGCTGGTGCGGGTCCTGCCCGACCACGAACTGCCCGAGCGGCGGATCTACGCCGTCGCGGCCTCCCGCCTGGGGATGGACGCGCGGGCGCTGGCGGTGCTCGATCACCTGCGCGGCGTGCTGGGGGGCTGAGGCTCTTCAACCCGGTTGAAGAGTGAATTGCGCGCCGCCCGCTCTTTCCCGGGCGCGCGGGGCGGCAGGGTCGCGGGCATCGCAACGCATGCCCAGGAGGCCCGGCCATGACCGCCGCCGAGACCCGCATCCTCGTCCTCTACTATTCCAGCTACGGCCACGTCCGCCGCCTCGCCGAGGCGGAGGCGGAGGGGGCCGCCTCGGCCCCCGGCGTGCGCGTCGACCTGCGCCGCATCCCCGAGACGGTCCCCGAGGAGATCCGCCGCGCCGCGGGCTATGTCGAGGACGCCACGCCCGAGGCGCGGGTGGCCGACCTGCCCGGCTACGACGCGATCATCCTGGGCGGGCCGACCCGCTTCGGGACCATGGCCGCGCAGGTGAAGAGCTTCCTCGACCAGGCCGGCGGCCTGTGGGCGCGCAACGCGCTGGTGGGACGGGTGGGGGCGGTGTTCGCCTCGACCGGCTCCCAGCACGGGGGGCACGAGGCGACGCTGCTGTCGACCCAGATCCCGTTGCAGCACTTCGGGATGATCCTCGCGGGGCTGCCCTACAGCTTCGCCGGGCAGATGGGGATGGAGGGGGTGCTGGGCGGCGCGCCCTACGGGGCGGGGACCATCGCGGGCCCCGACGGCGCCCGCGCGCCGGGGGAGGCCGACCTCGCCGGGGCGCGCTTCCAGGGCCGGCACGTGGCGCTGCTGGCGCGGCGCCTGGCGCTGGGCGCCGCGGCCGAGCAGGCGCGGGAGGCGGCGTGATGGCCGGCGCTCCCTCCCCCGCGCGCCCCGGCGCCGGCGCCCCGCGGCTGACGCTGGAGTTCTTCCACGACGTGGTGTGCGGCTGGTGCTTCAACCTCTCGCCCCGGCTGCGGGCGCTGGCGGCGGAGCTGCCGATCGAGGTCCGCCACCGCGCCTTCGTGCTGCAGGACAGCCAGGCGCGGATGGCGGAGGTCTTCGGCTCCCCGGCCCGCGCCAAGGCCGAGATCCTGCGCCACTGGCAGGCCTGCCGCGCGGCGAGCGACGCGCCCGAGCGCATCGACGTGGCGCGGATGCGGGCCGCGCCCTTCCCCTATCCCCACGGCCTGCCCGGAGCGCTCGCCTGCAAGGCGGCGGAGCGGCTGGGCGGGCGGGACGCGCACTGGGCGATGTTCGACGCCCTGCAGCGCGCCCACCTGAGCGAGGCGCGGAACGTCGCCGACCCGGCCGTGCTGGTCGAGACGGCGGCGGCGCTGGGCCTCGGCCCCGGCTTCGCCCGCCTCATGGAGGCGCCGGGGGTGCGGGCGGCGGTGGAGGCGGACCGGGCGCTCGCCCGCCGGCTCGGGATCCGCACCGTGCCCTCGCTGATCCTGCGCGAGGGGCGCGTGCGGCTCGACCACGGCTCTCCCGGGGCGCTGCGCGCGCAGCTTCTCGACGCCCTTCGGCGCGCCGCCTGAGCGCGGCCCGCCTCTTCCCATCTCTCTTGCGGCCGGAGGACCCCATGTCCCGTTCCGTCGACCTTCTGCTGACCGCCGGCGCGCCCGCGATCTGGGGCAGCACCTATTTCGTGGTCTCCGAATTCCTGCCCCACGGCCACCCGATGACGCTGGCGGCGCTGCGCGCGGCGCCGGCGGGGCTGCTGCTGCTGGCGGTGGTGCGCCAGTGGCCCTCGCGCCTGTGGCTGGGGCGCTCGCTGGCGCTGGGGGCGCTGAACTTCGCCCTGTTCTGGAGCTGCCTGTTCGTCGCGGCCGAGCGGCTGCCGGGGGGCGTGGCGGCGACGCTGGGCTCGGTGCAGGCGCTGGCGGTGGTGGTGCTGGCGCGGCTGTGGCTGGGAACCCCGGTGCGCGCCGCGGCGCTGGGCGCGGCGCTGGCGGGCGCGCTGGGCGTGGGGCTGCTGGTGCTGGGGCCCGAGGCGGCGCTGGACCCGGTCGGGGTGGCGGCGGGGATCGGGGGCGCGGCCGCGATGGCCGCGGGCACGGTGCTCAGCCGGCGCTGGCAGCCGCCGGTCCCGCCGCTGACCTTCGCGGCCTGGCAGCTGGCGGCGGGGGGGCTGCTGCTGGTCCCCGCCGCCTGGCTGCTGGAGCCGCCGCTGCCGGCGCTGGACGCGGGCGCGGTCGGGGGGCTGGTCTACCTCAGCCTGATCGGGGCGGCGCTGACCTATGCGCTGTGGTTCCGCGGCCTCGCGCGGATCGAGCCGGCGGCGGTCTCGATGCTGGCGCTGACCAGCCCGCTGACGGCGGTGGCGATCGGCTGGGCGATGCTGGGCGAGACGCTCGACGGGGTGCAGCTGCTGGGCGCCGTGGTGCTGCTCGCCTCGGTCTGGGCCGGCCAGCGCGCCGCCCGCCCCGCGCCGGCGGCGCCGAAAGCGTGAGGGGACGGCGCGCGACGGCGCTGGCCGCAGGGGCGGGGGGCGTCTATAGAGCCATGGAAAGACGGAATTTTCGGAGGGCCACAGGCGCGGCCGCGCCCGGCCTCCGCAGCGAGGACGCACGATGCAGCGCATCCAGCTCGCGCCCCGCGCCGACTGGCGACGGAAGGCCGAGGCCCTGGGCTTCACGTTCCACACCATGCACGGCCAGGCCTATTGGGACGAGAGCAGCGCCTACGCCTTCACCCTGCGCCAGATCGAGGACGACCTGGAGGACCCGGCGACCGCTCTGCACGCGATGTGCCTCGAGGCGGTCGCGCAGGTCGCGGGCTCGCAGGAGCTGATGGAGCGGCTGGGGATCCCCGACGCCCACCGCGACCTGGTCGCCGAGAGCTGGCGGGCGCGGGAGCCGTCGCTCTACGGGCGGTTCGATCTCGTCTACGACGGGACGGGGCCGGCGAAGCTGCTGGAATACAACGCCGACACGCCGACCTCGGTCTACGAGGCGGGCTCCTTCCAGTGGCTGTGGCTGGAGGACATGCAGGACTCGGGCGGATTGCCCTGCGCCGAGCCGGACCAGTTCAACCTGCTGCATGACAAGCTGGTCGAGCGCTTCGCCGAGATCCTGCCGCCCGGCGAGCCGGTGCATTTCGCCTCCGTCCGCGGGCACGAGGAGGATTTCGCGACGGTCGAGTACCTCGCCTGGATCGCGAAGGAGGCGGGGCTGGTCCCGCACTACGTGCCGCTGGACGCCATCGGGCTGACCGAGACCGGTCAGTTCGCCGACGACGAGGCGCGGGTGATCGGCACGCTGTTCAAGCTCTACCCGTGGGAGGACCTGCTGCTGGACGACTTCGCCGGGCATATCGCGGGGGCGCATTGCCGGTTCATCGAGCCGGCGTGGAAGGCGCTCTTGTCCAACAAGGGGATCCTGCCGGTGCTGTGGCGGCTGTTCGAGGGGCACCCCAACCTGCTGCCCGCCTTCTTCGCCGACGAGATGCAGGGCGGGGACCCGGCCTTCGAGCGGGCGCGCGAGGCGCTGGAGCGGGGCCATGTCGTGAAGCCGATCTTCTCGCGCGAGGGGGCGAGCATCGAGATCGTGGAGCGGGGCGCGACCACCGAGCGCTCGGTCAACCGCGACTACGACCGCCACCCGGTGGTGGTGCAGGCCTATGCGCCGCTGCCGGTCTTCGACGGCGCCCGCCCGGTGCTGGGCGCCTGGATCGTGGGCGAGACCTGCGTGGGGCTGGGCGTGCGCGAGGACGACGGCCGCATCACCCAGGACCTGAGCCGCTTCAAGCCGCATTTCATCATGGGCTGAGCCCGCCCGGCCCGGCGGACGAGGCGCCAGCGCCCGAAAACGCCCTGCGCCGTCTTCCATTCCGGCCGCGCCATCCCGACATCGCGAACATGACCAGGACCCAACGATGACCCCGACCCGCAAGCGATCCCGATCCGCCAGGGCCGCCCTGAAGGGCTGCACCGGCGCCGCGCTCGTCCTCGCCCTCGCCGGCTGCGAGGAGGAGCAGGACCTCACCTTCTTCGAGACCAAGGCGCAGTGCTACCGGGGGGCGGCCGTCTCGGGGTCGCTCTCCGAGGCGGACTGCGACGCGGCCTTCGCCGAGGCCGCGATCGAGCATGCCGTCGCCGCGCCGCGCTACGAGAGCCTGGCGCTGTGCGAGGAGGAGCATGGCGAGGGCCTGTGCGGCACGCCCGAGCAGGCGGGGGGCGCGGCCGATCCCCAGCACGCGGGCCCGTCGTTCATGCCCTTCCTGATGGGCTACATGATGGGCAGCATGCTGAGCGGCGGGCAGTCCCAGGCCGCCGGCCGGCCGCTTTACCGCGACGCGAAGTCGGGAAGCTGGTTCACCTCGACCGGGACGCGGACCGGGTTCTCGGGCACGCCGGGCGGCGTGACGCGGGGCTACGCCTCGTCCCTCAACCGGCCACGGATCTCGGCCATCGCGGCGCCGATGACGCGCGCGACGGTGACCAAGGCCGGGGGCTTCGGCGCCGCGCGCTCGGCCGCGACGGGGCGCGGCTTCAGCGGCTTCGGGGGCTGAGCGCGGGCTCGCGCGCCGCAGGAGCGGGGGGCGGAGGCGCGGCGTCGGCTTCCCCTCCGTCCGGCGGCGGGGCGCGGGAGGCGTCGGGGCCCGCGGTCTCGTCGCGGGTGTTCCACAGGGGCACGCGGGTCAGGTAGGCCGCGCGGCCCACCATGTGGGCGGCGATGGGGGCGGTCAGGAACAGGAACAGGATGATCGCGACGGCGCGGATCCAGACCTCGGCCGTTCCGAAATGCATCGCGGCCCCCAGCAGCGTCAGCGCCGAGGCGAGCGTGCCGATCTTGGTCGAGGCGTGCATGCGGATCAGCACGTCGGGCAGGCGCAGCATCCCCAGGCCGCCCAGCAGCGCGAAGCCGCCGCCCGCCAGCACCAGCAGGGCCGTGACCAGCTCGTTCATCGGTCGTCTCCCATGGAGTTGCGCCGCTCGGCGTAGCGCGAGAGGGCGACGGTGGCGAGGAAGCCGACCAGCGCCAGCACCACCGCCACGTCGAGGAAGGCGCTGACGTCGAAGAAGATCGCGCCCAGCGCGCAGAAGGCGACCAGCGCCACGGTCATCATGTCCAGCGCCACCACCCGGTCGGGCAGGCTGGGGCCGCGGACCAGCCGCGCGAAGCCCAGCACCAGCGCCGCGACCACCAGCGCGAAGGCGCCGATCAGGGACATCTCGAGGAGCGTCATTCTCTCACCTCTCCACCGCGTCGATCACCAGCCGCTCGATCCCGCGCTTCAGGCCGGCCTTCAGCGCCTCGGGGTCGTCGGCGAACATGGCGTGGAAGCGCAGGGTGCGCCGGTCCGGGCTGACGTCGAGGCTGAGCGTCCCCGGCGTCAGCGAGATCAGGTTGGTCACCAGCAGGATCCCCGCGTCGGTCTTCACGTCGAGCGGCAGCTCGAGGATCGCGGGGCGGGAGCGGTGGCGCGGGGTCAGCACGTCCACCGCCACGTCGATCGAGGAGGTGACCAGGTCCCAGATGAAGTAGAGCGCCAGCTTCACCCAGGCCCAGCCGCGCCGCGCATAGGCGCTTTCGCCCAGCATCGGCTGGATCGCCCAGATCACGCCGTAGCCCAGCGCGAAGCCGATCGCCAGGTTGCCCAGCGAGACGGCGCCCGAGAAGGCGACCCAGGTGGCCGCGAGCAGCAGGTTCAGGCCGAAGATCTTCATCGCGTCCCCTCCAGGGCCGAGAGCGCGACCGGGGCCTCTCCCAGCACCGCCGCCACGTAGGCCGAGGGGTCGAGCAGGCCCGCGGCCGCGTCCTCGGCGAAGGTCACGAAGGGCTCGGGCGCGAGGCCGATGACCAGCGTCAGGGCGGCGAGGCCGGCGATGGGCAACAGGAAGCCGCGGCGCTGCAACGGGGTCAGGGTCGAGAGGGCGGGCTCGCGGCCGTCGGGGTGGGGCGCCCAGAAGGCGGCGGCCCAGATCTTGGTCATCGAGTAGATGGTCATCAGCCCGACCAGCAGCGCCGCGGCGGCGATGACCCAGCCCCCGTCCTCGAGCGCCGCGCGCACCAGCACGAACTTCGCCCAGAAGCCCGAGAGCGGCGGGAACCCGGCGAGCGAGAAGGCCGGCACCAGGAACAGCGCCGCCAGCAGGGGCGCGGAGCGGTAGAGGCCGCCGATGCGCGTCAGTTCCGTCCCCCCCGCCAGGCGCTGGACGGCGCCCGCGACCAGGAACAGGTTCGCCTTCACGACGATGTGGTGGACCAGGTAGAAGACCGCCCCCACCAGCGCGAGCGGGGTGTAGAGGGCGAGGCCGAGCACCATGTAGCCGATCTGGCTGACGATGTGGAACGACAGGATCCGGCGGATGTCGGTCTGCGCCGCCGCGCCCAGAACGCCCGTCACCATGGTCAGCCCCGCGACCCACAGCAGGATCTCGTGCGTGTAGCCCACGTCATGGTCGAAGATCAGCGTGAAGCAGCGCAACAGCGCGTAGACGCCCACCTTGGTCAGCAGCCCCGCGAACACCGCCGAGACCGAGAAGGCCGGCGTGTGGTAGGCGGCGGGCAGCCAGAAGAACAGCGGGAACACCGCGGCCTTCATGCCGAAGGCGATCAGGAACAGCATCGCGATGGCGGTCAGCAGGCCGGGGTGCACGTCCTCGACCGCGCGCGACAGGTCCGCCATGTTCAGCGTGCCGGTCGTGCCGTAGAGCAGCCCGATCCCGGTCAGGAAAAGGATCGTGGCGATCAGGTTCAGGGCCACGTACTTGACGCCGCCGTCGATCTGCTCGCGCGAGCCGCCCAGCACCAGCAGGCCGAAGGAGGCGATCAGCATCACCTCGAACCAGACGTAGAGGTTGAAGAGGTCGCCGGTCACGAAGGCCCCGTTCACCCCCGCGATCAGCACCTGGAAGAGGGCGTGGTAGCCCAGCCGCTCCAGCCGTTCCTCGATGTCGGCGAGCGCGTAGACCGAGACGGCCAGCGCCACGACGGCGGTGATCAGCACCATCACCGCCGAGAGCCGGTCGGCGACCAGCGTGATCCCGAAGGGCGCCGGCCAGCCGCCCATCTGGGCCGCGACGACGTCGTGAGCGAGGACCTCGACCATCAGCAGGCCCGAGACGACCAGCAGCGCCGCGGAGCCCAGGATCGAGACCCAGCGCCCCGCCGTCCGCTCGCGCAGCAGGAAGGCGGCGATGGCGGCGGCGAAGGGCAGGGCGACGGGAAGGACGAGAAGCCAGCTCATGCGCGGGCCTCCCGGGCAGGCTTCGCCGGACGCTCGGGCTCCGCCACGCGCATCGCGTCTCCATCCAGCGTGCCGAGCTGGGAGAAGGCGCGGAAGGCCAGGACCAGGGTGAAGGCGAAGAGGCCGAAGCCGATCACGATGGCGGTCAGCACCAGCGCCTGGGGCAGCGCGTTGGCGATGCCGGCGGCGGGGGCGTCCTCCCCCTCGGCGATCAGGGCGGGCGCGCCGACGGTCAGGCGGCCCGCGAGGAAGATCGCGAGGTTGGCCGCGTTCGACAGGATCACCAGCCCGAAGATGTAGCGCAGCAGGCGCCCGGCCAGCATCAGGTAGACCGCGCAGGCCACCAGCAGCCCGACGCAGAGGGCGAGAAGCGTCTCCATCACACCGCCTCCTCGAGCGCGAGGACCAGGGTCAGCACGGCGCCGAACACCACCAGGTAGACCCCGATGTCGAACAGCAGCACCGACGACAGCGGCAGCCCCGCCAGGTAGAGCCACTGGCCGGTCAGGAAGGGGTCGCCGGCGACGGCCGACAGCAGGCCCGCCGCCAGCGCGATCCCCAGCCCGACCGCCGCGATGGACTGCGGCGAGGCGCGCAGCGCCCGCCGGGCCGAGGCCGCGTCGGCGGCGATGGCGTGCAGGATGAAGCCGGTGGCGCCGATCAGCCCGCCGATGAAGCCGCCGCCCGGCAGGTTGTGCCCGCGCAACAGCATGTAGACCGAGAAGATCAGCAAGAGCCCCGCGAGCACGCGGGAGCCGGCGGTGAGGATGACGGAGTTCATCGGGTGTCTCCGGAGTTGCCGCGCGGGCTCTTTAGCAGCGCGTAGGCCGAGATCGCGGCGATCACGACGACGACGATCTCGCCGAAGGTGTCGATGGCGCGGAAGTCGACCAGGATGACGTTGACGATGTTGCGGCCGTGGGCCTCGGGCCAGCTCGCGGCCCCGAACCAGTCCGACAGGCGCAGGTCCATGGGCGTGTGCAGCACCGCGAGCAGCAGGACCGTGACGAGGCCCCCCAGCGCCGCCGACAGCGCCGCCGCCCCCGGCCGGAAGGCCAGCGGCTTGAGCTTGGGCAGGCGCAGCAGCGCCACCGCCACCAGCACGACGACCAGCGTCTCGACCAGCAGCTGGGTGATGGCGACGTCCAGCGCGCCGAACAGCAGGAACACCAGCGACAGCGCGATGCCCGAGACGCCCAGCCCCGCGATCGCTGCGAGGCGGGAGCGCGAGGCCGCCGCCAGCGCCGCGCCCCCGATCAGCAGCAGCGCGATCGTCGCCAGCACCCCATTGGCGTCCGAGAGGTCGAAGGCGAGCGGCGGCAGGCCGCGGGCGAGCAGCGTGCTCCCCAGCGCCACGACGACGGTGGCGAAGCTGGCGGCGAGGTAGAAGCGCAGCCGCCCGGTCTGGATCGCGTCGGTCTGGATCTCGGCCAGCCGCTTCAGCCCGTGCAGGAACCGGTCCCAGCCGCGGTCGAGGTTCGGCAGCCCATCGAGCGCCGCGGCCAGACCCGCCCGGCCGCGGGGCAGGGCGAGGTATATCGCGAGGCCCAGCGCGAAGGTCGCGAGGCTCAGCCCCAGGGGCAGGTTGATCCCGTGCCACAGGGTCAGCGTGGCCGTCGCGCCGATGTCGCCGGTCAGCGACGCGGTCGCGGGCGCGACCAGGCCCGTCTCGAGCAGTTCGGGCGCGAGCCCGAAGACGAGGCCGCCGAGCCCCAGCAGGGCCGGGCCGATCCACATGGCGGGCGGCGCCTCGGTCGCCGTCCGGGGCGCCGGGCCGGCGGCGGGCGGGCGCCAGAACGGGCCCAGCGCCGTCGCCGCGGCGACCGCGACCATCATCGCGTTGGCCAGCAGCAGCGCGCCGGTGGTCAGCGCCGGCAGGGCCGAGGCGAGGCCGCCGGCGTATTTCAGCTCCTTGCCGATGAAGCCCAGGAAGGGCGGCAGGCCGGCCATCGACAGGCCCGCCAGCCCTGCGGCCAGCGCGGTCATCGGCAACGCCCGGCCGAGCCCGCCGAGGCGCGTCAGGTCACGGGTCCCCGCCTGGTGGTCGAGATTGCCCACCACCAGGAACAGCGCGGCCTTGTAGAGGGAATGCACCACCAGGAAGGCGCCGAAGGCGGTCAGCGCGTAGGTCGAGCTCTGCCCCAGCAGCAGGGTCAGCGTGCCCAGCGCCATCAGCGTGGTCCAGGCGAGCGCCTGCTTCAGATCGGTCTGGCGCAGGGACTGGAGGCTCGCGAACACCGCCGTGGCGGCGCCCAGCAGGGTCAGCGTCCAGATCCAGCCCGGCGTGCCCGACAGCGCCGGGTGCAGCCGCGCCATCAGGTAGACGCCGGCCTTCACCATGGTCGCCGAGTGCAGGTAGGCCGAGACCGGCGTCGGCGCGGCCATGGCGTTGGGCAGCCAGAAATGGAACGGGATCTGCGCGGACTTTGTGAGCGCCCCGGCCAGCACCAGCACGAGGATCGGGACGTAGAGCGCGCTCTGCCGGATCGCGTCGCCCTGGGCGAGGATCTCGGAGATGCGCGTGGTCCCCGCGGCCGCGCCCAGCAGGATCAGCCCCGCCAGCATCGCGAGGCCCCCGGCGCCCGTCACGAACAGGGCCTGGAGGGCGTTGCGCCGGCTCCGCTCCGCCTCATGGCCGAAGCCGATGAGGAGGTAGGAGGTCAGGGTCGTCAGCTCCCAGAACACGAAGAGGACGATCAGGTCGTCGGCCAGCACCAGCCCCAGCATCGAGAGCATGAAGGCGGTGAGGAACAGCGCGAAGCGCGCGTAGTGGGGATGCCCGGCGAGGTAGCTGTCGGAATAGAGCAGCACCAGCGCCCCGATGCCGGTGATCAGCAGCGCGAAGGTCAGGCTCAGCCCGTCGAGGCGGAAGGCGAGCTCGATCCCCAGGCCGGGGACCCAGGACGCCGCCCAGACCAGCGCCTCGCCCCGCGAGACGGGGCCCAGCGCGGGCAGGAAGGCCAGGAACAGGGCGGCGGCGAGCAGGACCGGCGCGAGGCCGGCCCAGCCGTTGCGCGACAGGGACCAGGCCCGGGCGGAGGCGGGCGGGGAGGACGGGGGCGGAGGGGGCATGGCGTTCAGGGCGCGCGCAGCTCGGCGCCGCCGGCGGGAAGCTGCACGGGGAAGTCGCGCGGCTTGACCGTCAGGACCGAGCAGTCGACCCGCTTGAGGATCTTCTCGGACATGTTGCCCAGCAGCAGCCCCGGCAGGCCGGCGCGGCCGATGGAGCCCATCACGATCGTGTCGATGCCGTCGGTCTCGACATGGTCGAGGATCACGTCGGGGGCGTGCCCGCCCACGTGCAGCACCCGCATCTGCCGGCAGCTTCCCGCGAAATCCGAGGTCAGGCGCTGGAGGCGCCAGTTGGAGCGCCGACGCTCCCCGTCCACTAGGCGCTCGACCACCTCCTCGGGGACCTTGGCGCGGCCGTGGCGCAGGGCGGATTCCTCGGGCAGGCGCCAGGCGTTGAGCACGTCGAGCCAGGCGTCGTCCTCGTTGGCGAGCGCGGTGGCGAACTCGAGGATCCGCCAGTTCAGCTCGTGCCGGTCGGGCTCGGCCGGATCGGGATCGACCGCGGCGAGGATCCGGCGGGCGCGGGATTCGGCGGGGGAGTTGAGGATCCACACCGGGCAGCTGCAGCGGCGCGAGAGGGCGATGTCGGGATCGCTCAGCAGGGGGCGGGCGCGGCTGCGCTGGGCGCCCTTGATGACCAGGTCGTGGTCGTCCCGGGCGACCTTGCGCAGGACCTCGACCACGGGGCGGCCCATCAGCACCTCGCATTCGACCCGCACCTGATGCCCGCGAAGCTCGTCGGCCAGCATCTCGAGCCGTTCGCGATGGGCCTCGACGAGGCTCGCCTCGACCTCCTCGCCCGGCGCGTCGGCGCGGCCGCTCAGAAGCTGCGAGAGCTGGCCCGGGGCGCTGTCGATGACGTCGACCAGGGTGACGGTCGCCTCCGGGTCGCGGGCCAGGCTGCGCACGCGCTCGAAGGCGTTCTCATGCGCGCTGCGCTCGTCGCACACGATCAGGATATTGCGGAATTCTCGCATCACGGTTCCTCGCCGGCTGGTCATACGAGGTCAGCTAGGAACCGGCAGGCGATTGATCCAATCGATTTTCATGGCGCTGATGATAGAGATTTTCTATCCTGCGGCCATGCCCACCCTGCGCCAGCTCGCCTATCTCGTCGCCCTGGAGGATCACCTGCACTTCGGCCGGGCGGCCGAACACTGCAACGTGACCCAGCCCACGCTCTCCGCCCAGTTGCGCGATCTGGAGACGCGGCTGGGCGCGGTGCTGGTGGACCGCACCCGCACCCGCATCACCCTGACCCCCACCGGCCAGGCCATCGCCGAACGCGCCCGCAGGATGCTGGCCGAGGCCGAGGAGATCCGGGTGATCGCGCGCACCGACGAGGCGCTGCTGACCAGCACCATCCGGGTGGGGGTGGTGCAGTCCTCGGGCTCCTATTTCCTGCCGCTGGTGGTGCCGCACCTGCACCGGGGCTATCCGCGCCTGAAGCTCTACATCCGCGAGGGGATGCCCGCGCAGCTTCTGCGCAGCCTCGAGGACGGGGGGCTGGACCTGCTGTTCTTCCCGCTGCCGGTGCGCCGGCCGGACTTCGAATCCCTGTCCCTGTTTCGCGAACCGCTGTTCGTGGTGGCCTCGGCCGAGCATCGCTTCGCCGCCGAGCGGCACGTGGATCCGGTGGACCTGAAGGACGAGAAGGTCCTCGCGCTCGACGCGCAGCACCTGCTCTACGGCCAGGTGCGGCGGCTGTGCGAGGACTACGGCGCGGAGCTGTCGCACGACTACGAGGGGACCAGCCTCGACACGCTGCGCCAGATGGTGGCGATGAACATGGGCATCTCGGTGATGCCCGCGCTCTACATCCGCTCGGAGGTGGCGCCGCAGGACGCGGTGGTGGCGCGGCCGTTCCGCGGCGGGCCCCCGCACCGGACCATCGGCGCCCTGTGGCGGCGGGGCACCGCGCGCGAGCAGGAATACCTGATGCTGTGCCAGGAGATCTGCCGGATCCTGAAGGAGCAGGAGCCGGGCATCACCGTGCTGGGCTGAGCGCCCCGGCTCGCCCGGGGGTTGCGCGAGACGGGCCGCGCCTCACGGGTTTCGTGATCGCGCCGGCGGGCGCGGGCGTCGGCGGCCTGGCGCGGCGCGCGAG
Organism: Albimonas marina; assembly: GCF_029223255.1. Taxonomy (GTDB): domain Bacteria; phylum Pseudomonadota; class Alphaproteobacteria; order Rhodobacterales; family Rhodobacteraceae; genus Albimonas. The sequence continues at coordinate 5,851 of NZ_JARHUC010000001.1, read as the reverse complement.
GCCGCGGGCTGCGACGCGCCTGCGGCGATGTCGGCGGGAGAGGCCGGGCGCGCGAGCCGTCCGGCGGGCCGTTTCCCACTTCGCGACCCTGCGGGGCGGGGCGCGCGATCATCGTTCCCGGAAGATTAGGTGTCGACAACCTGTCGACAAGCAAGTCTCGTGCGACCTCGGGGGCGCCGCGTCGGGCGCCGCCCGGCCGTCGCCGCGCGCCTCGCGGCGTCGGCGCCTGCAAGCGGTCGGAAAGCGCCGCGGAAGGGGAGGAGAGGTCGAATGGCGCCACGGGTCGCCATCGCGGACTACGAGGCCGCGGCCCGCCGCCGGCTGCCCGCCGCGGTGTGGGAATTCGTCTCGGGCGGGGCCGAGGACGACGTCTCGCGCGGGCGCAACGCCGAGGCCTTCGCCCGCCGCGCCTTCCGCCCGCGGATCCTGCGCGACGTCTCGGCGCGGGACGCCTCGGTGGAGCTGTTCGGGCGCCGCTACGCCGCGCCGGTGGGCCTCGCGCCCACGGGGTTCAACGCGCTGGTCCGCCGCCGCTGCGACGCGCTGCTGGCCGAGGCCTTCGCGCAGGCGAACCATCCGCACATCGTTTCGGGCGTCTCCTCCGTCCCGCTGGAGGAGCTGGCGCGGATCAACCCGAACGCCTGGTACCAAGGCTATTTCCCCGGCGACGACGACCGCATCGCGCGCACCGTCGACCGGGTGGGGGCGGCGGGGATCGGCACGATCGTCGTCACCGCCGACGTGCCGGTGATCTCGAACCGCGAGAACACCGAGCGGCTGGGCTTCCGCGCCCCCTTCCGCCTGACCTCGCGGCTGGCGCTCGACGGCCTGCTGCATCCGCGCTGGAGCGTCGAGACCTTCGCCGCCACGCTGCTGAAGGACGGCATCCCCCGCTTCGTGAACCTGGGCGAGGACCGCACCGGCGTGCGGGTGACCGAGGATCCGCCGCAGGGCCTGCGCGCCGGCCGCGACCGGCTGGACTGGGGCTGCGTCGAGCGGCTGCGCGCCCGCTGGCCGGGGCGGCTGGTGCTGAAAGGCGTGCTCGAGCCCGAGGACGCGGTCCGCGCGGCGGAGCTCGGGCTCGACGGGGTGATCGTCTCGAACCACGGGGGGCGGCAGCTCGACTACGCGCCCGCCTCGCTGGACGCGCTGCCCGGCGTGGTCGCGGCGGTCGGGGAGCGGCTGGTGGTGATGATGGACGGCGGCGTGCGCCGGGGCGCCCATGCGCTGATGGCGCTGGCGCTGGGGGCGCGGGCGGTCTTCGCCGGGCGCCCGTTCCTTTACGCCGCCGCCGTGGACGGCGGCCCCGGCGTCGCGCGGATGCTGGAGCTGTTCCGCAAGGAGATCCTGATCGACCTCGCCCTGCTGGGCTGTCCGCGGGCCGAGGACGTCGGCCCCCAGCACCTGCGCCCCCATCCTATCTTCCCGCCGAGCGGAGACCCGACATGACCGACTACACCGTCGCCGACCTGGTGGCCGAATTCCTCGACGCGCTGGGCGTGCGCACCGCCTTCGGGGTGATCTCGGTCCACAACATCCCGATGATGGACGCGATCTCGAAGCGCAACGCGATCCGGATGATCCCCACCCGGGGCGAGCCCGGCGCGATCCACATGGCCGACGGGCTGGCGCGGGCCTCGGGCGGGATCGGGGTGATGTTCTCCTCGACCGGGCCCGGCGCGGCCAACGCCGTGGGCGGGCTGGTGGAGGCGCGCTTCGCCTCGACGCCGCTGCTGCACATCACCGGGCAGACCCGCACCGCGCACCTCGGCCGCGGGATGGGCACGACCCATGACGTGGACGACCAGCTGGGGATGCTGAAGAGCGCGGGCAAGAACGCCTGGCGCGTGCCCTCGGCGGCCGAGGCGCTGGGCGTGCTGGTGCGCGCGGCGCGCGAGGCGATGACGCCCCCCTGCGGCCCGGTCAGCGTCGAGATCCCCATCGACGTGCAGCGCGCGCCCCTGCCGCGGCCGGCGGCGCTGGACGCGCTGAGCCTGATCCCGCCGATCCCCGACGGCCCCACGCCCGAGGCGCTGTCCCTGCTGGTGGAGCTCGCCCGCTCCGCCCGCCGGCCGATGCTGTGGCTGGGCAACGGGGCCGCGGGCGCGGGGCCGGCGGCGCGGCGGCTGCTGGACCTGGGCTTCGCCATGGTCACCAGCTGGAACGGCCGCGGCGTGGTGGAGGAGACGCATCCCCGCACGCTGGGCGGCCTGAACGGGACCGGCATCCCGATGATCGAGGACTTCTACGCCACCTGCGACCTGATGATCGTCGCCGGCTCCCGCCTGCGGGGGCACGAGACGGCGGACTTCGCGCTGAAGCTGCCCGAGCGGCGGGTGCAGATCGACGTCGACCCCCGCGCCGACGGGCGGACCTATTCCAACGAGCTGTTCGTCGAGGGCGACGCGGGCGCCACGCTCGCCGCGCTGGCCGACGCGCTGGAGGCCGAGGGCTGGCGCGCGGACCCCGCCTTCGGCCCGGAGTTCGAGACGCTGAAGACCCGCGCCCGGCGGGCCTTCGCGGCGACGCTGGGGCCCTACGCGGGCTTCGCCGACCAGCTGCGCGCGGCGATGCCGGAGGATGCGATCTTCGCGCGCGACATCACCATCAACCACTCCACCTGGGGCAACCGGCTGATGCCGGTGCTGGATCCGACGACCTCGATCTACCCGGTGGGGGCGGGGATCGGGCAGGGGTTCAGCCTGGCGGTGGGCGCGGCGCTCGCCGACGGGCGCAAGACGGTGTGCATGACCGGGGACGGGGGCTTCTTCCTGAACCTGGGCGAGCTGTGGACCGCGGTGCAGGAGCGCGCGGACATGGTCATCCTGGTGATGAACGACGCGGGCTACGGCGTGATCCGCCACATCCAGGACGCCACCGGCGCCGGGCGGCGCTACGAGAGCTTCACGGCGCCGTCGCTGGAGGGGATCGCGGCGCTGGCCGGCATCCCGTTCCACCGCGTCTCCGATCCCGCCCGCTTCGGCGAGACGGTGGCGAAGGCGCTGGCCCACGAGGGGCCGAGCCTGGTCGAGGTCGACATGACCGTGATCGGGGAGCACCCGCCCTATTTCCCCTACGGCCCCAGGGTCGAGGCGGTCGACTGAAACCCGCGCCCGCCCCTCCGGCGGGCCCCTCCGGGAGGACGGACATGCGCATCACCGAGATCGAAACCGCCAGGGTGGACCTGCCGCTGGCCGAGCCGCTGCTGACCTCGATGCACCGCATCGCCTCGGTCTCCTGCCTGCTGGTCACGCTTAAGACCGACGAGGGGGTGGAGGGCGAGGGCTACGCCTTCTGCTTCGGGCGCGAGCGGCTGCTGGTGCTCGACGCCATGGTCGCGGCGCTGAAGCCCCAGGTGATCGGGCGCGACCCGTTCCAGGTGGAGGCGATCTGGACCGAGATGTTCCGGGCGATGAACTTCTTCGGCCAGGCGGGGGTGGCGATCATCGCGATGACGCCCATCGACGTCGCCTGCTGGGACATCGTCGGCAAGGCGACCGCCCAGCCCCTGCACCGCCTGTTCGGCGGCGCGCGGGAGCGCGTGCCGCTCTACGCCTCCGGCGGCCTGTGGCTGTCGGCGGGGCCCGAGGCGCTGGCCGAGGAGGCGCGCGGCTTCCTCGCCCAGGGCTTCAAGGCGATGAAGGTGCGGTTGGGCAACCTGCCCGTGGCGAAGAACGTCGAGCGGGTGGAGGCGGTGCGCGACGCCATCGGCCCCGACGTCGCCCTGATGGCCGACGCCAACCAGGGCCTGAGCGTGCCCGACGCGATCCGCCTGGGCCGGGAGCTGGAGCGCTTCGGCCTCGTGTGGTTCGAGGAGCCCGTCCCCACCTGGAACCACCACGGCCACGCCGAGATCGCCCGCGCGCTCGACACCGCGCTGGCCTCGGGCGAGACGGAATACGTGCGCCACGGCATCCAGAACATGCTGGAACGCCGCGCCGCCGACATCCTGATGCCGGACCTGCAGCGGATGGGCGGTTACACCGAATTCCGCAACGTGATCGGGCAGATGGCGGCCTTCGAGGTGCCGTTCTCGCCCCATATCTTCACCGAGCATTCGCTGCATCTGGCCATGCCCGGCTGCCTCTACGTCGAGCACATGCCGTGGTTCGGGGCGCTGTTCCGCGAGACGATGGAGATCGACGCGGACGGGATGACCGCGATCCCCGACCGGCCGGGCGTGGGCTTCACCTTCGATCACGACGCGCTCGACGCGCACCGGTTCTGACGGGGGGGGGCGACGGGGGCGCCGCCGGCTCAGGCGGGCCGCAGGTCGGCCAGCCGCGCCTCGGCGGCGGCGAGGGCGCGGCGGTGGTCGCGGGCGAGCTCGGCGCAGATCTCGGCGGCGGGGGCGGCGGCGCGGATGGCGCCGACGCCCTGGCCGGCGGCCCAGATGTCACGCCAGGGCTTCAGGTTCCCGGTGGTGCCGAAGTTCCGCTCCGCCGGCGGCTCGCCCGCGTCGGGGTCGATGCCCGCGGCGGCGAGGCTGGCGCGCAGGAAGTTGGCGGGGACGCCGCTGACGGCGGGGCTGAGCGCCACGTCCTCGGCCTGGCCCGCGAGGATCATGTCGCGGTGGCCGGGCAGGGCGGAGCTCTCGGGCGCGGGGATGAAGCGGGTGCCGATGTAGGCGAGGTCGGCGCCGGCGAGGCAGGCGGCCGCGACCTGCGCGCCGGTCGAGATCGCGCCGCCCAGCGCGATGGGCCCGTCGAAGATCCCGCGCAGCTCGGCCAGAAGGGCGAAGGGGTTCAGCGCGCCCGCGTGGCCGCCGGCGCCATGGGCCACGGCGATCAGGCCGTCGACCCCGGCGGCGATCGCCCGCTCGGCGAAGCGGCGGGAGGTGACGTCGTGAAAGACCAGCCCGCCCGCCTCCTGCACCGCCGCGACCACCTCCGCCTCGATCCCCAGCGAGGTGACGACCAGCGGCACGCGGCGGCGGACCGCGACCTCGAGGTCCGCGGAAAGCCGGGCGTTGGAGCGGTGGACGACGAGGTTCACCGCGTGGGGGGCGGCGGGGCGGCCCTTGAGGCGCGTCTCGATCTCCTCCAGCCAGGCCTCGAACCCCGCGGTGGTGCGCTGGTTCAGGGCCGGGAACGCCCCGATCACGCCGGCGCGGCAGCATTCGACCACCAGGTCGGGGGTCGAGATCAGGAACATCGGCGCGGCGATGGCGGGCAGGCTCAGCCGCCCCCGCCAGGCTTGGGGCAGGGCCATGGAGACCTCCGGCGGGGGGAAGGGGCGAGGGGGCCGGGACGGATCCCGGCCCCCTCGCGCGCGGGGCTCGTGAGCGCGGGGCTCAGTAGTCGAGGAAGTCGGTCTTCTGGGAGAACGTCTTGCTCTTGGCGTCGAGCTGGTAGACCGCCAGCGCCGTGCCCGAGAGCTGACGCTCGTTGTCGAAGCTGATCGGGGCCATGATCCCGCCCACGTCGAAACCGTTCAGCTTGCGCAGGTTCTCGACGGTGCAGGCGCGGGTCAGGTCCTGGCCGCAGCCCTTCATCGCCTCGGCCATCGCGTGCAGGGCCGCGTAGGTGACGTAGGTGTAGCGGTTGATCGCGGCGATCTCGTCCTCGGTCACGTAGCGCTTGGCCTTCTCCATGAAGGCGTCGTTGGCCTCGCCGGTCAGGGCCACGTAGTCGGCGACGTAGTAGTCGTAGCCGGCCTCGGCGGCGAGGTTGACCGAGAGCGGCATGTCCTCGGACCTTCCCTTCGACGACTGAACCGCGACCTTTGGGGTAGCGCCCCGAGACGTGGTGTAGGAGCGCCGGCCTTCGGCGAGGCCCGAGGCTGATCAGGCGGCCACGGCGGGCAGCCTGACATGGTCAGCATCGTTGATGCGGGCGAGGGACTCCAGCCC